>CAVXPT010000001.1:0-2287061 GCA_963763665.1 uncultured Acidobacteriaceae bacterium
GACACGGCCAACAGGTCGCCGAGCGCGCCGCCAAGCACCTCATCCCCACGATCCTCGAGCTCGGCGGGAAAGATGCGAGCGTTGTCTTCGCCGACTGTCACTTTGACCGAGCCGTTGAAGGCATCACTTACGGGGCCTTCTCCAACGCCGGACGCGTGTGTGTTTCCGTCAAGCGCGTTTACGTGGAAGCCTCCATCTATGACAATTTTCTTGCAGCGCTGAAGCAGCGCATCGCGAAGCTCAATGTCGGGTCACGGTCCGGATGCGGACTTCTGCTCCCTTCCCGAAGATGCGCAATCTTATCCTCCGCGTTCAGATTGAAGACGCGCTTTCCCGCGGAGCCGCCCTGCAGTGGCCGCAAGACTGCGCCGCCATCGCGCAGGGGCCGGTGCTACTCACCGACGTTCCCCACGAGGCCCGCATCCTTACCGAAGAATCCTTCGGACCCGCGCTCTGCGTGGCGCGCTTCGGCGATGAGCTCGAAGCCATTGCGCTTGCCAATGGGAGCCCCTTCGCCCTCAGCAGCAGCGTCTGGACGCACAATCGTGCGCGCGCGCGTCGCGTCGCCGCCCAACTCTCCGCGGGAAGCTGCGCCGTCAATGACGTCATTCGCACCATTGCCAACCCTTATGCCGCCTTTGGCGGCAATCGCCTCAGCGGCTACGGCCGCTATCACGGCCCCGAAGGTCTCCGCGCTTTCTCGCGCATGAAAACTGTCATGCTTGCCGACGATCGCCGCGCGCGGGAGATCAACTGGTTTCCATACAGCAGCCGCACCGCGCGTCAGCTTGCCACCCTGCTCCGATTGCGCCACGGGGGCAGGGGCATTGTGGCGCGCCTCAGCCGTGCACTCCTGCCTTTTCTCCTCGGCATCATACTTTCTGTGCACGCCGGTGCCTCCGAAGCGAAGACGCATCTGACCATCAATGTCCGTCTTACCGAGCATGCGCATGGCGAGCTTGCTTATCTCATCTTCGCGTCGCCTTCCGGATTCCCCGGTGACCGAGACAAGGCGCTGCGCCGCGGCTTCCTGCGAATTCCCGATGGTGCGCAACAACTACGCATCGAAACCGATCTGCCCCCGGGGACGTACGCCGCCAGCGTTTATGAAGACCTCAACGGAAATCAGAAGCTCGACCGAAATCTCATCGGCATTCCGAAAGAGCCCGTTGGCGTTTCCGAAAATTCGTCAAAACACTTCGGGCCTCCACGCTTTGACGATTGCTCCTTCCGGCTCGGCCGCACCGCTCAAACGATCGCTATCACCCTGGTGGACGGATCATGACCGCTCGTCCGAACGCCACACGCGTCGTCGTCATCGGAGCTGGGCTCGGCGGCATGTCCGCGGCTATTATGCTGGCGAGCAGCGGCTTTCAAGTCACCATCCTGGAGAAGAACGCACAGCTTGGGGGCAAGCTCAATCGACTTCAGACGAGGGGGTTCAGCTTCGATCTCGGCCCGTCGATCTTTACGCTGCCTCAAATCTTTCGTCCTATTTTTGAAGGCGACGGCAAACGGCTCGAGGACTACATAACGCTGCAACGGGTCGATCCGCAGTGGCGAAACTTCTTTGAGGACGGAGTTGTTCTTGACCTCTGGGAAGACCGTGAAAAGATGCGCGCGGAGCTCGCCCGCTTCGGCCCGCGTGTCTTTGAGGAGTATGAGCAGTTCCTCGCCTACTCACGCCGTCAATACGACATCGTCGAGCGCGGCTATCTCCGCCATGGCTTCGACACCTTCAGCCAGTTCGTCCGCTTTTACGGTTGGAAGGACGCCCGCGGCCTCGATTACCTGAGATCAATGTCGGGCAGCATCTACAGGCAGCTTAGCAATTGCTATCTCCGCGATATCTTCGAATACTTCAGCAAATACGTGGGATCCAGCGCACTCGACTCACCTGCTTTCATGAACCTGATGCCGAACATCCAGATGGAATTTGGTCTCTGGTATATCGCTGGCGGACTCTACGAACTA
This sequence comes from uncultured Acidobacteriaceae bacterium, assembly GCA_963763665.1. Classification (GTDB taxonomy): domain Bacteria; phylum Acidobacteriota; class Terriglobia; order Terriglobales; family Acidobacteriaceae; genus KBS-83. The sequence goes on from CAVXPT010000001.1 coordinate 1,975, forward strand.
GCCGGGGCCTTCCGCAGGCGTCTCGAAGAAACCGGCGTCACCGTCAGCCTGGATCAGAAGGTCCTGCGCATCGATCACGCCGGCAACGCTGTCACCGGCGTGCTCGTGCGTGGCTCCGACGGCAATTCTCACACTATTGCTGCCGATTACGTCGTCTCCAATATGGAAGTCATTCCCGCGATGCAGTGGTTGCTGCGCTCACCTGCTTCAGTGATGGGGAGGCTTCGCCGTTTTGAGCCCTCCTGCTCCGGTATCATCCTCCACCTTGGATTGGACCGCGCTTATCCGCAGCTCGCGCATCACAACTTTTTCTACTCCAAGGATCTGCACCCCCACTTTCGCCGCGTTTTTCGCAAGGGAATGCTGCCAGATGACCCCACCCTCTATGTTGTCGCGCCGACGCGGACCGATCCCTCGCAGGCGCCAGCCGGCTGCGACAACATCAAAATACTGCCGCACATTCCCGCTATCAACGATCGTCATCCCTACACGCGTGAAGACTACATCGCACTCAAAGAGCTCTGCCTCGACAAACTCGAACGCCTGGGCCTTACGGATTTACGGCGCCACATCGTCGTCGAAGATTTCTGGACCCCGTTTGATATCGAGGCTCGCTACGCCTCCAATCGGGGCTCGATCTACGGGGTAATCTGTGATCGCCGTCGGAACTTCGCTTTCAAAGCCCCGAAGCAAAGCACTCAGTTCCACAATCTGTTCTTCGTCGGCGGCAGCGTCAATCCCGGCGGAGGAATGCCGATGGTCACGCTCAGCGGACAGCATGTGGCGCGGATGATCGTCGAACAAGCAGCGAGAGAGAGGACATGATCGCGCCAGCCCTCCTATGCGCTTTGGGACTTCCCGCCGGCTTCTTGCTCATCCGGCACATTCTCCTCTGCCCGCCCGCTCAGCCCCACTCGGCGGCCCATTTCTCTGTAGTCATCCCCGCTCGCAACGAAGAGCAGAACCTGCCGCGGCTCCTCGCGTCGATCGCTGATTCCTCGATGCGGCCCGCGGAAGTTCTCATCGTGGACGACGGCTCCACCGACGACACAGCTGCCATCGCGCAGAGATTCGGCGCCCGCGTGCTGACCTCTCTGCAACTGCCTCCCGGCTGGACCGGCAAATCCTGGGCATGTCATCAGGGCGCCCAGCACGCCACTAACGACCTCCTGCTTTTCCTCGACGCAGATACGTACTTCGTTCCCGGCGGTCTCGATCGCGTCATTGCCTACTGGCTGCGAGAGCAGGACCGCCGCCTTGTCGTTTCTCTCCTGCCCTACCACGAGATGACCGCTGCTTATGAGCAGCTCTCGCTCGTCTTCAATCTGCTCATGGCCGCGGGTGCCGGCGGATTCGGTATCATCGCGGCACCCAGGCTCTTCGGCCAATCGCTCCTCATCGGTAAAGAAGCGTACTTCGCCGCCGACGGATATGCGGCGGTCCGCGGCGTCGTCCTTGAAAATCTTCGCTTGGCAGGCGCGCTTCGCGGCGTGGGTGTCCGAATCGTCTGTTTTGGCGGGCGCGGCACGCTGCACATGCGCATGTTTCCCGAAGGCTTTTCTCAGATGTCCCAGAGTTGGGCCAAAGCCTTCATCCAGGGAGCAACCGACTCCGGCAGGTTCGTGCTTGTCTCCGCCATCGTGTGGATCTCCGCCCTTTGGTCCACCGCGCTGCTCCTCATCACCCCGCGCAACTACGGCCGTCCCGCTCTCGCCGTGGTTTACTTGTTGCTCGCCCTCCAACTTGCCTGGTTCGCGCGCCAGCTTGGCAGCTACCGTTTGCTCAACTGCTTGTTGTATCCGCTGTCGCTTGCCTACTACTGCTTCATCTTCGGCCAATCCGCCACCCGCCGCGCTCTCCGCCGCAAAAATGTTTGGCGAGGCCGCGAAATATGACCGCCTTGGTGTGGGCAGCAAACCTCCTCGGCTGGCCCGTCATTCACCTCTTCGTCGCCTCCGCCGCTCTGCGCCTCCCGCCGGAACTCTTCGCGCGCGATAGCTGGCTGACCATTCCGCGCAGCTGGGAGCACGACGGCCAGTTCTATCGGGATTGGTTCGCCATCCGAAAATGGAAGCCCCTGCTTCCCGATGGCGCGCCGTGGCTCGGAGGCTTCGGCAAAAAGCAGCTTCGTGCGCGCGATTCAGCCTATATATCGCAATTTGTAGTCGAAACACGCCGCGCGGAAGTCGCGCACTGGGGCATGCTCGCCTGCCTGCCAATCTTCTTTCTCTGGAATCCCCCGTGGGCGTGCTGGCTGATGAGCGCCTACGCCGTCGCCGCCAACCTGCCTTGCATCCTGGCGCAGCGCTACAACCGCTTTGCGTTCGAACGCCTGGCTCGCCGTCGGGCCCACACGCTGGTTCATCCATGAAGCCTCCGGCACAGAAGCGCGATCGCGCACCTCACCGGCGTCGCTACCTGGTCTATCTCTCCTGCGCGCACGAGGGAGATAACGACCGCTCCCGCTACATCGCCCGCATCCAAATCTGGACTGCCCGCAATAGTCTCTGGGCCGAGTCCCACGAGCGCTCCTTCACCGATGAATGTGAGCTCATCGAAACCATCAACCCTCTGCTTCCTCGCGGTTCTGACGTGCGTCATGTTCTCAGCCACATCGAGAGCTCCAACGGTTTTATCTATCTGCTTCATCTCAACCCTGAAGAAGCAGCTCGTCTGGGCTGGCAGTCGAAGGAATGAAAGGAGGACTAGTTCTTAGTGAGATGCAAATGATTTTTTCTGCAGTAGGGGTGGTTGCACAATACAGGCTTACGGCGTCAATTTCTCCCATCCTTGAGGCGGAGCACAAAAGGGCCCCAATTCCACAATTGGTCGTGATTCCACAAGGCCTGTGCCACGGCTACAGGATTACCAATCGTGAGCCAAGCCACAGTCGTTGCCAAAGAAAGCGCACCTTTTGGATCTCTCAAACCCTTCAATGCAACGTTGATGAAAGCGACTATCAGATCGCTATATGCGAGGGTCACGAGCGCTGCATTAATCGGCGACCGTAGCTCGAAATAGGCTGTATTTCGATGGGACTGCTGCTGAGGCATGCCAATGGCAAAGCGATGCCAAGTCCGTCATGGGTATATCGAAGACCTCTTCTTTCGACGCATCACGCGCACGAGGTGAATCATGCACAGAAGACAATTCTGTTCGACTGCCGTTGCGGCAATGGCTTTAAGCCTGGCGCCCTCGGCCCAAGAGCATAACTGAGACTCGCCCAATGACCAGTGCGGACGACCCTAAAGCTAGAGACAAGTTCCTCGCGTGACGTCAGCTGGAATAATGTGGGGCGAGGTGCTTTATCGAGAACTTGGGACCACAGGGGAGTCTGTTTCTGTGATTGGAATGGGCGATTCACATCTTGGACTGGCAACTGTGGAAGAGAATCGATTCGCGTTGTCCATGAAGGGCTTGATCGTGGTGTCAACTTGATAACTGCTGGGACTACAACGAAGGCCTTAGCGAAGATCGTGTTGGTAAGGCGCTTTCGCATGAGGATTATCGCGGGAAGGCATTCGTAATGACCAAGATTGATGACCGCACTAAAGAGGTCGCTGTCAATTCAAATCGACACGTGGCTGAAGAGGCTAAAAAGCCGGCCACATCGATCTCCGCCAGCACCACGAAATTCTTCGTTATGACGATCCCGATCACACCTTCGACGAAGGGAATCGATGGAGGCCGTGCTCGCGGCCAAACAGGCCGGAAAGGTGCGTTTCATTGGCTTTACCGGCAACAAAGATCCCCGTATTCATCTTCAGATGTTGGACGTTGCAAAGAAACACGGATTTCACTTCGATACAGTGCAAATGCCAATCAACATCATGGATGCTCACTTTCGGAGCTTCGCGCGACGTGTTGTACCCCGTGCTTTGAAGGAGAGGATTGGCGTCTTGGGAATGAAAAGTTTTGGCGACGGGATTATTTTGAAGGGCGGCGCAGTCGAGCCGATGGATTGTCTGCACTATTCGCTACACATGCCAATCTCCGCACTGATCGCCGGCATCGACAAAGGGAAATATTGGACCAGGCATTCGCGGCAGTGAAATCTTTCAGACCGATGAACCTAGTCACGCAAACGATTCCGGCTCTGATGCGTGTGCCGCGGCTGATTGTCTCTGTGCCGGGATCGCGCAACGCAACGGCTATGCGGCGCACGGTGGAGAAAACGCTCTCGACTGCGTGCTCGGCAACGATTCTGCGCCATCATCCGGATGTGACAGTTTATCTGGATCGCGACTCCGCCGCAGAACTGGAAAGCCCGCCTCTGGCACGCTGAAGCAGAGAATCTATGCAGCCAGCCGGGATGAATACGGACACGCTCTCGAATCCGGGCTCCAGGCAGGCGCATCTCATCGCGTGAGTCAGCGCCCACAACCTCGCTCTAAGTATGCGGTTCGTCTGTCCGTTTTCCCGAAGTCGGATTTAACTCGTGTTGCTCTCACTAGAGTACCTTTCTGTTTCTTACCCCTTGGGCGGCAGCCAGCCACTGGGAGTGGCGCGCGAGATCTGCAACTCCTCCTCCGTCATTTCGACCGGGATATCTGCAAAGAGCGGAGTGCTCAGGTAGCGCTCGCCCGTATCCGGCAACATGCATAGGATTGTCGATCCTGTTGGGGCATCCGCGCTGACATGCAGGGCTCCGGAAAAGGTTGCGCCAGAGGTAATGCCGACGAAAATCCCTTCCTTGCGGGCGAGTTCTCTGCTGCAACGCATTGCTTCCGCATTCGGGATCCGCAGAATCTGGCTGATGGCCTCTGTTTCCACGGCATCCGCTGCGAGCTTTGCGATGAAGTCCGGACTCCATCCCTGCTGCGGATGAGGTTTCCATGCCGGATGGCTCGATGCTGCTGATCCATCGGGGTTCCTTTGCTGCTTGATTCCGCTCGACAGCATCGGCGCGTCATCTGGCTCGCATACTACAATCTTCGTTTCCGGACGTTCCTTCGCGAGCACCCGCGATACACCCTTCAGCGTGCCACCCGTGCCAAATCCAGTCACCCAGTAGTCCAACCGTTCGCCTTCAAAATCATCCAAAATCTCTTTTGCAGTTGTTCGAGAGTGCATATCGGCGTTAGCTTCATTCTCGAATTGACGCGTCAGAAACCAGCCATGCTTTTCCGCCAGTTCGATTGCTTTCGCGACCATACCCAGACCCCTTCCAGCGGCGGGAGTGAGGATAACCTTCGCACCCAGGAAGCGCATGAGCTTACGTCTCTCCACGCTGAAACTATCCGCCATGGTCACAACAAGCGGGTACCCTTTCTGCGCGCACACCATTGCCAGACCGATGCCCGTATTGCCGCTTGTCGCCTCAATTACGGTCTGGCCCGGCTTGAGTCGCCCGCTGCGCTCCGCATCTTCGATCACGCCGAGGGCAAGGCGATCCTTGACCGAGCCAAGAGGGTTGAAGGCTTCGATTTTCACAAAAAGCCTTACATCGGGCCGCGCTAGCTTATTGATTCTGACTACAGGGGTATGTCCAATTGTTTCAAGGATATTGGCGTACCTACGTCCCATGGACTTCCTCCCGATATCACCAGAGCTCCGGTTACATGCTTGCTGGCGCGCAGACGCCTCTCAGTATTCGGCCTCGGTCAATTACGACAGTGAGGCGACGTCAATGCCGTATCCATCCGCCGCGATTGTAGCGAGCAGCCGAAGCTAACCGCGCGGCCATTGTGTCGCCTGCCTCGCAGCGAGTATAAGCCAGTACGCCGTGATTGGCTCAAGACGTCGACACAGGTGTGAGTCAAAAGCTTCGTCGAATGTGCAGATCCTCTCTGCTCTAAGTCGCTATTGAAGTAGAGAGGATATCGAACGGACTCTGTTGTTGCCAGACGAACGCTTCCGCTCGCGTGTGGCCGCTTTCCAGGCCTCTGAAGCGAGCCACTCGGTCCTGCAACTCATAGTAGCGATCCGGCGTTTGGCTGTCATGCGCGTAGCACGCGGTCTTCTTGCGCGGCTCCATCCGGTGATATCGACGAAGCGATTCGGCGAGAACTGCATCGTATCTTCGCCGTCCGATACTTCGTAATAATAGAGTGCATACTTGCGCCCTGATCTTTGCCATGCGTCATACGACAACATCGCGATGGCCCGATGGTCGCGATGATTGTCTAACATCCAGTGCGTAAAGACGGCATCGGGCGCCTCGGCATTCAGACGCTGGGCGAACTCTTCATAGTGCATGTTGTCCACGATCGCACCGCCGTTCTTTTGTCCGGCATAGGAAGGTCGAGCGCCGAGTAGTCTGCAAGCCTTCTTGCCTCCGCCAATCGTGTCTCTGCCGGAGTTGGCGGCCATGCTTCATCATTCAGATACAGCAAGACGACTTCAAAACCCTGTTCCACGAAGGTGGCAATCGTGCCGCCGATCCGTACATCAGGATCTCCTGGATGACCGCCCGTGACAACGATCTTTGCCTTGTGAGCCTTCGGCGCGGCGGCAACCGCGGACCCTCCACCGAAAGCCAAAGCGGCGGAAGCCACCCCGCCGCGAAGGATCAAGGAGCGTCGCGTCCATTCCATAGCTTGCCTCGCTCATTTCTCGGTTGTGTTCTGTTCAGTTGTTAGCGCGGGAAAGATGGCGCACCAGCGAAACGCCGCAGAGAAAATAGCTCCAGATCGTAGTCCGGCTTCAAACCCGTCGCCAGATCAGCCAGCACTTCGCCCAGAACGCCAGCAAACTTAAAACCGTGCCCGGAGAACCCCGCCGCCAGCGTAACCTGCGGAAATTCGGGATGCGTGTCGATAACAAAATTTTCATCGGGAGTCATCGTGTAGAGACAGGTCTCCGCGTGCAGCAGGCGGCCGGCGAGCAATGGCAGAGCGTCAACAACCCTCTCTCGGATAGTCCGTTCCTCACTGACGCCTATTGCGCGGTCCACTGTCTCGGGAGAGCAGACATCCTCGCTGCCGTGCAGGCCCACCTTCACCCCCTCGGTGTCCGGTCCGGTCAGAGGAAAACCGTAAAGCATCGGCTGACCTTTCTCCATCTCCCGAACATAGATCGGCATACGATCCCGTCGGAAAAGTTCGATGCTGCCGGTCGGCTCGAACCAATAGACCACCTGCCTCGTCACACGGAGCGGCAGGTTCAGCTCACGCAGGATCTGCGGCGCCCACGGCCCGGCGCAGATCACCAGATGATCCGCGTTGTACGTCTCACGTGTGGTGCGCACCGATACGCCGCCACCCGGCAGTGCATTCCATTCCATCACCGGTTCGTCAAAGTGCAACCCCGCACCCACCGATGCAGCTTGGTGAAGCTGCTGCTCCACACACGCCTCAGGGTGAAGGTATCCAGCATCCCTCTCCCACAGCGCTACCCAGTCGTCATCGATTCTGAACGCAGGATAGAGGCGCCGCATCTGTGCCGCCGAGAGCACCTCATGCTGCAGGCCAAACTCTTCGGCGCTTGCCGTGCTTCCGGCCACCAGATCGCCGTACGCGCGCCCAATCATCAATCCACCGGTGGTATGTAACAGCGATTGACCGCTATCGGCCTCCAGCCGCCGCCACAGTTCGTAAGCCCGAAGCAGCAGTGGAACATAGCGCGGATCTTCAAAGTACGCCTTCCGGATAATCCGCGTCTGCCCGTGAGAGGAGCCGTGTGGGTGCGGCGGCGTGAACCGATCGAAACCAAGCACGCGATGGCCGCGCTGCGCGAGATGAAGGGCCGCCGAACTGCCCATGGCTCCAAGGCCGACGACGAGAATAGCGCCCATTGTGCTCCGTAAGTAATTCTTATCGGCAAACCACGCAGAACGTCGATGCGAACTCGCAACAGATGTCCTGTCCGTATTCCTGAGAAACGCGGCGGATGCTGCTCAGGTGCTCCCTTTGCAGATCATCCGGCGCGTCTCTGTCCGTAGGAGCAGGATGCATGAGAGTGCGTCCGTCTCCTTTGCAAGGTTCTACTGTGGAACCCCGTTATATTCCGGATAGACGGTCAACGCAGCCTCTCCAACCGGCTTCCCGCCATCCAGGAGAGTCCATCGCAATTCTTGCGGCGGCTCATCTGCTTTTCACCTGCTCAGGAAAGACCGTTGGGTCTCCAGCCATGTCGAATGCTTCGGTTGCCACCGCTCCAGATGCCTGATGGTCACCGTGGTTCTCTCCCGCAACATCGGCGGGCATCCACGTGAGGATGACCTCAGGCCGGGTCAAGCGTACCAGGCGCACCACTTCATCCAGCGCTTCTCCGTGCCCAAGTGTCTCCAGGGAGTGCAACACATCCTGGGTAGCTGTATCTGACCCATGCAGAAACCAGACATTCGCGATGCCGCTTACTGCAAGGGATCGGCGTGCTTCCATCTCGCGTTCGTCCGCCATCGCTTTTGCTTGCTCCATGCCAACCCCATTTCCGCCGGAGTTGCCTCTGGTGCTGAAAATTACGGCAACTCTCTTGCCTTCGTCCAAAGAAGCCCTGGTGATGTAGTTCAACACACCGGTGTCGTCGTCCGGATGTGCAACCACCAGCACGATGTCGGCTTTATAGCGATCATCCGAGGGTGGAAGCGATGGTGCGTTCGGCTGCTGGCTCCACAGAGCCGCCTGCGCCAGTACGGCAAAAAATGCAAAGATAAGCAGCCTGGTTCCCGTACGTCGTTTCATCATCTATCCCTTATGTTTGTTGGACTGCAGACTACTCATACGATGCAACCGAGTGCTCTTTCGCGCCAGCAGACTCAGTTGTACGGCCGGCAGCAGCTTCATGCCGCCGGTACTCTTCACAGCGCTCTTGCCTTCGTTAGAAATGGAAATGCAGTCCAAACTGCATCTGCCGCATGTCGGATGCTATGGAGGTAATCTGTCCAGCATCCGACTGATCTATCGTGTTGTTAGGCGTGTTCAGGTTGACGTGGTTGAGCGCATTGTAATTTTCCCCGCGAAACTGAATCGTTTTACCTTCGGTGATCGTGACGACATTATCGAGTGAAAGGTTCATGAGGAAGACTTGAGGTCCTACAAGGGAGTTACGTCCTGTGTTGCCGTCTCGATAGAGGCCCTGAGGCGCTGTGAATGCTGCTGGTGATAGAGCGAAGCTCTTCAGCGTCTCCGTGGACGGTTTCAACGTCCTCAATCGAACAAACTGCCTGAGCTACTTCGGCGGTGCGGTCTCAACTCTTTGAACAACCGACAGCAGCCCTTCCTGGTCGCCAATTGCAATTCACGTTTGGCTACAAATCCTGATCGCATGCTAATGGCCGCCCAGCTATGTACGTCCTCGATCCTCAAGACTCCTGCACTCGACTAGTTATGTTTTCCAGCAGGAGAAGTGAGATGGGTCGCGACATCTCTAGCCTAACCTTTTGAGCAGAGTCACGAAGCCCGGATCCTTACGCAGACTGTCGAACTCGGGATCGACGCGCAGGAAGATGCAGGGGTTCGATCGATCATCGATGGCCTTATTCAGCCAGAAGACCGCCTTTGCCTGCTCATTCAGTCCGGCATAAACCAGCGCAATATAGAAGGGCGAGACATACTGGCGCCGTGACGGATAAGTCAACTCCTTCAGCAGCTCGCGCGCGCGGTCTTGTCTTCCAGAGACGGCATACATGTGAGCCAGAGCAGCGATCATCGGAGCGCTTCGGTGACTGAGTTCAACTGCCTGGGTCAGTTCCGCCGTGGCTTGTGGGAAGATGCCTTTCTGCTCATAAGCCTGACCAAGCACCATATGCGCCAACGCCAGGGAAGGATCCATGGCGACGGCGTTGCGTAGCTGTTGAATGGCTGAGTCATACCTACGCGCCATATAGAGGCGCCATCCCAGGCTGAAGTTCATGCTGACCGAGAGTGGCTCGAGCGAAACGGCGCGCTGCATTTCGGCGATGCTCTCGTCCTTGCGATCCATCGCAATAAGATATAGCGAATAGCGCTGATGAGCCGTGGCATAACCAGGATTCAACTCGATGGCGCGACGAAAACCACGCTCTGCACCAGCCCAGTCCCAGTCGTAGTTCAGCCGCACCGTCGCCATGGAGGTTTGCGATTCAGCCAGATTAGGACCTAGTTCGATGGCGCGGATGGCGGCAGCTTCGGCCTTGGGCGCCACTTCTTTTGCGGGCACGGTGCCCACGATTGCGGCTCCGATGATGCCGTAGCAGTCGGCAAGGCCGGCGTACGCGAGCGCATATTGCGGCTCGTCTTTGGTGGCGAGCTCAAAATAGTTGATCGCTTTCGTTAGCGCAGATTCCGAACGGCGGTTCCAGTAGTACTTGCCCTTCAGATAGTCCTCGTATGCTTCAGGACTAATGGATTGCGTCGCAGTCAGCGCCTGCTGCTCCTGAGGGGTAAGCTCAATTTGAATCTGGCGCACAATGGCGTTGGCCACTTGTTGCTGCAGCGCCAGGATGTCCCCTACCTGATTTTCGTAGGTCTCTGCCCACAGCGCACGGTCGGACGAAGTCTGCACCAATTCCGCAGTTATACGTACATTGCCGCCGGAGCGTTGAACGGTGCCTTCCACCACAGCGTCCACATTGAGTTCGCGTGCAATCTCCGAAAGCGGCTTATGCGTCCCCTTATATTCCATGGATGAAGTCCGGGAGGTTATCCGCAAACTGCGTACCTTGGCCAGGCTGGCGATCAACTCGTCCGTCATACCATCCGCCAGATATTCCTGACCGGGAGTCGCAGCAATGTTCTCAAGCGGAAGCACGGCAAGAGAGCGTACCTGCAACGGTTTTGGCTTCATCTCCGGTGCCGGGGGACGGCGCAGTGTTAGCCATCCGGCTGAGAGGCCGAGTGCAGCACCGACCAACAAGCTGGCAGCGATGACCCCGGCGTAGAGCACAATCCTCTTCTTAGGAAGCGCCGCTGTGCTAATCGCCTCTGGCATGGCGAGCGGTGCACCGCCGAGATCGACTGGCGAAACCGCCTCGACCGCCCTTTCAAGCGGTCGGACCAGAGTGACCGGCGCGATGAAGCGATATCCACGGCGTTGTAATGTCTCGATGAAGATGGAATTGTCCGACGAGTCGTTCAGGACTTCCCGCAGTCGCCGCATTGCTGTATTGAGGCTATGGTCAAAGTCGACGAAGGTGTCTTCGGGCCATAATCGCTTGCGGAACTCTTCGCGTGAGATCACCTCGCCCGGATGTTCGAGCAGTAGCTTAAGAACCTGGCAGGGCTGCGTCTGGAGCTTGAGCTTGTGACCTTGCTTGCGCAACTCGCACGAGTCCAGATCGGCCTCGAACACACCGAACCGGACAAAATGCACCTGCTCGGTATCTTGGGTGTTGGCCGCTGTCGTCACGGTTGTTGATCACAAAACACTGCGGCGGATTTTAGAGCGCACGAAGCGCCACGGTCAACGACAAAATGGACTTGCCGTCTGTTATCTGCGCCGCTAATCAGCACATTATGCAGGAGTTGTTACGTTACCTACTCGTAGTCTCGGCGTGACTAGAAAAGAGTTGCACGGTTGACTGTGGCATAGGCAGGGTTCATGCGGGTGGCCACCTGTCGCCATGGAAATTGTGCGGGGGCCTTCCTGGAGGCGCGATGCAACAACACATAAAAACGTTCAGGCTGAGACAGCTAGCAGCCATGCTTCTGGCGATGTGCCTATGCTTTGCCGGATCCGTTCGCCTGCTGGCGCAAGTTGCCGGCGCAACGCTCTCGGGAGTTGTCAGCGATGCTAAAGCGGCGGTTATCCCCGGAGCTACCGTTTCCATCCGGAACGTCGCCACCGGCGTGAGCCGGGATGCCACAACGAATGGCGACGGCTTCTACTCTGCGCCAAACCTGCTTCCCGGCAAGTACGAGGTTAAGGTCACTTCGTCCGGCTTCCAGACCGTGCTGCAGAAGGGAATCGATCTCACCGTAGGCGCGCAGCAGACACTGAACCTGACCATGCAGGTAGGCAACAACACCCAGACGGTCATAGTCTCAGAGGCACCGCCGTCGGTCCAGACCTCTTCTTCCACGATGAGCGCAACAGTGGACGCGACGACAGTGCGCGAGTTGCCCCTCAACGGGCGCGACTGGACCTCCCTGGCGACGCTTGAGCCAGGCGTTGCCAGTATCCCGAACCAGGCGACAGACTCTTTTAGTGCGAATAAAGGCAATCGCGGCTTCGGTAATCAGCTAAGCAATGGCGGCCACCGCGCAAATGAGAACACGTATCGCGTCAACGGCCTCGTTATCAACGACTATTCAAACGCGGCCCCCGGTGGCGCTACGGGGGTAAACCTGGGTGTAGATGCAATCCAAGAGTTCTCCGTGCTTACCAGCACCTATACGGCGGAATATGGCCGCACATCCGGCGCTGTGATCAATGGCATCACCAAATCCGGCACCAACCAGCTGCACGGGACGGCCTACTTCTTCGATCGCGACAGCATCTTTGACGCGCGGAACTACTTCGATACAGTGAAGCCGCCCTTCCGGCGCGTGCAGTTTGGCGCTTCGGCAGGAGCACCCATCGTCAAGGACAAGGCGTTTATTTTCGGCGATTACGAAGGCATCCGGCAAAGTCAGTCGTCATCGGGCACCATCCACGTTCCCGACGCGAACTCGCGCGCATTGGCTGTGGCCGCGATTCGGCCCTATCTGGCGCTGTGGCCAGTAGCCCCAGCGGGTGCGCCGGACCTGAACGGCATCCAGTCATTCGATGTCTCAGTGCCAACCAAAGCCCAGGAGAACTACGTCATCGCCCGTTACGATCAGCATCTCTCGAGCGCCGACAGCCTGGACGGTACCTACTTCTTCGACTCCGGCCCGCAGACCCAAGCCGATCCGCTTGGCAACACAGTGCATCAGGTTTTCTCGCGCAGGCAGGCGGGGATGGCCGAGGAGACGCACATCTTCAGCCCATCGTTCGCAAATACTGTCCGTGGCGGCGTGAGCCGGATCATTGGAGATATCAATACGCCGGTCTCCGGCGACTCCGCGGCAACAGACAAGGCTCTGGCGATCGCTCCGGGCGCAGCTGCACCTCCCCAAATCCCCGTTTCCGGTCTGACCACCGCATACGGTCTGAACGGCTTCAATAAGTTCACCCACGGATGGTGGTCCACCCAGGCCTATGACGATGCGTTCTTCACTCGCGGCACGCATTCACTGAAGATGGGCTTCGCCTTTGAAAACATGCAGTACAACATTCTGGAGCAGTTGAGTCCGAATGGCCGCATGAACAACTATGGAACCCTAGCGTCTTTCCTGAGTAATACGCCGAAGCAGTTGAACGCGCTGGCGCCGGGCGGATCGACCGAAGTACGGCTACGACAGAACCTCTTTGCTGGATATCTGCAGGACGACTGGCGCATCCGCACCAACCTCACCTTGAACCTTGGCCTGCGCTATGAGATGACCACTCGTCCCACGGACGCAAACAAGGTTCCGGCCTATACGGTGAACGGTTACACGGTGCCGGCTGCTGGATTCCAGGAGATCGTCTCACTGACGAACTGCACGCCGGGGACCACTGCCTGCGGGCCCATTGGAGTTGACAGCCCGCTGCAATCGAATCCGACAACGAAAAACTTCCAGCCGCGCATAGGCTTCGCATATGACCCGTTCAAAGATGGAAGAACGGCCATCCGCGGCGCCTTCGGCATGTTCGACGTACTGCCGCTGCCATACGAATTTGGATTGAACACCGCGGCCACCGCGCCATTCCAGATTATTGGCACGGACCCCAATGCCCAGTTAGGCACCGGCACTCTGGATCCCAACGTCAGCTTTAATCGGCAGAAAATTCGCAACCGGTTCATCGATTCGCACCCCAAGCGCGCCTACGTGATGAATTGGAACCTGAATGTGCAGCAGCAATTTGGGAAGAGCTGGACGGCGATGTTGGGTTTCGTCGGTTCACGCAGTGAGCATCTCTCGGCAGCGGCGGATGACATCAACCTGGTCCAACCAACCGCCGTACCTGGGGTGGGATTCGTCTTCCCCTGCGATCCGTCCCAGTTGGCGACGGGCAACACGTGCGCGAATCAGGCCACAGGAACACGGATCGATTCCAACTGGGGGGGCGGCGCGGGTATCCGGCCGGTGCTGTACGACGGCGCTGCTTCCTACAGCAGCCTGCAATCCCAAATCAAAAAGACGATGAGCAACGGCGTCCAGGGACAGCTCTCCTACACGTGGAGCAAATGCCGTGACCTGAGTTCTGCCCCGGTGACGGGTGATACTTATCTCAACTCTATTGCGGTGCCATTGCTCCTTCAAAAATCAGCGCGAGTGGGTGCGTGCGATTTCGATTTGCGGCAGATTGCGACGGGGAATCTGATCTGGGATCTGCCGCCGGCTCATTTCTCCTCTGGCATCGCTGGTGTGGTCACGAATGGGTGGGAGCTGGGCGGCATTCTGACAGCAGAAACGGGCGCACCATTCACCGTGACGTCAGGCGATGGAAACGACCCACTGGGCACCGGCTTCAATGGCGACTTTTCGATGGACTTCGCCGATCGTCTTCCGAACTGCAACGCGATCCACGGCGGCCTGAACTACCTGAACATCAAATGCTTTACACCGCCCACCGCGCCGGCGTCTCTGCCGATCGCGACAGCGGCCAACCCGTTGGGATGCGCGCCGAATTCATACGCAAACTACAAAGATTCGAACGGAAATCCGATTCCTGCCCCGCCCGGCAGACAGTTCTGTTCTAACGTGCTCGGCAATTCGGGCCGCAACAGCTTCTACGGGCCGAAGCTGACCGATGTTGATTTCTCGATCTTCAAGAACACGAAGATCCCGCGTATCTCTGAGGCCTTCAACCTGCAACTACGTGCAGAGTTTTTCAACGTACTGAACCACACGAATTTCCTTTCGCCCGGCTTCCTGAATACCTTTGGACAGAACAACTCCGCTTTTGACTTCGACGGTAGCGCCCTACCCACAGCGTTGAACCAGACCTCGACCAGTTCTCGCCAGATTCAATTGGGCGCGAAGGTCATCTTCTAGTATTGGGCAACTGAGAGGGTGCCCGAGCTCCGGCACCCTGCTACCTCTTACCTTAGCCCTCGGGACACGCATGCACATCGAAGAGGATTTCCAAACGACTGGCCTCGACACAGGCGCTCCTGGCTGGCGTTTCGCTGTTGCGTCCGGCATCCTCGGCTGGGTCCTCGATGCATTCGACTTCTTCGTCGTCATCTTTCTGCTGGATACATTGGCTGATCATCTGCACGTGCAGAAAAAGGCGATCGTCTGGACCATCTCTATCACGCTGGCCATGCGGCCCGTGGGTGCACTCCTATTTGGCGCGCTGGCGGATCGTTTTGGCCGCCGGAAGCCGTTGATGGTCTGCGTACTTTACTTTTCAGCTGTCACCATGCTGAGCGGGTTTGCACCGAATTTTGTGTTCTTTGCATTGATGCGGGCACTCTATGGCATTGGCATGGGTGGCTATTGGGGCATTGGCGCTTCATTCGCCATGGAAAATGCGCCACGCAAGCGGCGCGGATTCCTCTCCGGCATGATGCAGGGCGGCTACCCTTTCGGATATCTGCTGGCCGCAGTGGCCATGCAGTCCATCCGGCCCTGGTTGGGATGGCACGCCTTGTTCATGGTTGGCTCTTTGCTGGCGGTGATCATCGTCGTACTCACGGCGCTTTCGCCAGAGTCAGAGGCATGGAAGCTGCATCGCATGGGATCGGTTGGAAGTATCTTCCGCACGCTCTTTCATCACAAACGCAGCTTTGCCTATCTTCTATTGGTAATGGTGGTGATGAGTTGTCTCTCCCACGGCACGCAAGACCTGTACCCTGATTTCCTGAAGAGCATGCCATGGCTGAAGACGAAGATGCTGCTGGGCATGGAACCGCTCTTCGGCATTCCGATTCTCTACAACATTGGTGCGATCACAGGCGCGCTGTTCTTTGGGCATGTCTCAGAGCGCCTTGGACGACGCAAGGCAATGATCGCCGCGCTGATGCTGTCATTGCTCTCGATACCGGCTTGGGCCTTCGGTGGCTCCCTGCTGGTGCTGGTGCTTGGCTCTTACCTGATGCAGACCGGCGTGCAAGGCGCCTTCGGTGTAATCCCTGCACACTTGAACGAGCTATCGCCCGACGCAGTGCGCAGTCTCTTCCCCGGCTTTGTCTATCAACTGGGCGTACTGGTGGCATCACCGGCAGTAGGCTTTGAATACATCCTGCGCGATCACCTCGGCTATGCCTGGGCCCTGACCGCCTTCGAGTCATTGGTCATCGTCTCGCTCATTATCATCTTTGCCCTGGGGCCCGAGAACCGCGGCAGAAGCTTTCTCGTCAAATCTGCAAAGCACTCTCTGCAGACTTGACCAGCCGCGTGAAAGACAGATCACTCACCAGACGTTCTGACATAGGGTCTGCACAGGGGAACTGCCTGCAGAGCCCAGCAACTCGACATGAAGACGACGATTCATCCGCAATGAAGCGGTTTCAATGTTTCCCTGGAAAGCCGCCCAGGCCGTGGAATGTCATGTACAGCGAATAGCCGCTAACGGCAATGGCGATAGCCATCTCTACGAAAAGCACAGCGACGCCGTATTTGTACCAGCGCTCGTGGGGAGCGGATGGATTGGATGAAGTTGTCGTATGCACAATAGATCTCACTCCTGGCTGTGAAGACTCGAGCTATGCCTCTTCGGCGGCTAACACGCTGGTCAACAGACCATGTTCTTCAGGACGGCGCTCATAGCGAGCGGCCCAGAAATAGAACAGGATGAACGGCACAAACATGAAGGCGGCAACATAGAGATAGCCCATGTGAATGTTCGTTCCCGAGGCGAATATGAGCGGATAGACGATACCGGCTGCTGTAGATAGTCCGCCGATGAAACCCGCGGCAGCACCGGGACGGTCTGGAAATAAGAGCGGCACCAAGGCAAACGTGCCACCAGTTCCGCAAGAGATGAAGACACCGATCGCAACCAGTGTCGCCACAGAAAGGTGCAGCGAACCGGAAAGGCCTGCAACTGTGAGCAGGATCATGCCGAAAGTGATCAGGATAAGCGCGATTCCCAGCCAATGAAGGCGCGGCGCATAGGGCACTGTCCTGGCTATGAATGGCAGCGGCGTCCAGTTCTTGCGCTGAAACAGATCGGACATGAAACCGGAGAATGGCCGAAACAACGATGCCGTGAAGGACTGCACAGCGGCAAAGGTGCCGACAGCGATCTGCACACCGGCCACGCTGCTGAAGCCTAGGGCAAGGATGGCGTCGTGATACCCGTGAGTGAAGTAGCCAGGCAGCCAGGCGTTCATGGCAATCTCCAGACCAAACGACATCGCATAGGCAAGCATGAGCGCGATAGCGATGTAACGGCTCCAGACGAAGAAGGTGTCCCGGAGATTGCTGCGGTCGCGTACGAGGTCGCGCTGTGTGACAGTGCTGGCGGCGCGGCCGCGCACCAGGTACCACGCTGCAATCACGAGAGCAAGAACGCCCAGCCAAAAAAACGCGCCGCGGTAATTCGTGCCGAAGAAACGTGGCAGTACCAATGCGCCCATGCCTGCGCCGACATTTCCAGTACCCGCATAGAGCCCTTCTGCCGTGCCGATCTCCTGTGGGTTGAACCACTGGGCTACGTGCTGAATTCCGATCACGAACGATACGCCGGCCATGGCCACGATCACCCTCTCAAGGAAGAGAAGCCGATAGCTTACCGTCCAGGCAGACGCGATGGAAACCAGCCCACATAGAACAAGGATGAAGGCGAAGCTGCGAGGCGCGCCGAAGCGATCCGATGACCAACCGGCGAGAATGCGGCCAACGGGCGCCATCCAGATAGCGGAGCTCGCCAGCAGGCCGAGTGCTTTGATGCTGAGGTGGTAGTGCGCTGCGATGCTGGGGCTGAATGCAGCGGTCGAGAACCACATGAGGAAGCACCAGAAGAAGGCCACAGTGGCGATGACGAGTTGTTCGACCTTATGGGTATGGATATGCGTCCTCCTGCTGGACAGTCGGGGTAGTGCAGCGCACGAACCGGCAGTCGCAAGGACTTAGGCCACGCGCATAGCGGCACTAAGCATTGGATTTGAGATTTCGCAGGGACGTGGCGATAACAAGCCGGCACGGCGGAGTGCCACACGAACAAGAGGGTTCGTTGAACTGACATTAACCGGACGGCCGTCTGAAAGCAAGCACTATGCAGTATGATGAAGACATCTTTCCATCCGCCACCCTGTCTGTGGCTGCGGAATTATCTCCACGAAGAGCCAAGTAGCAGGAGCGGGACCGCTCCTGATCGAGCGGTGCCCCGTCGCGTCGCACAGGTTCGCCCCTTTTCCGGGGCGTGGAGGAATGATGGAATTGCCTCTGCTCGAGCGCGCCAATGAGGATGACCGACAGTTTCTTCTGACAGTCGCCGCCCCGGCTGTACAGCGCATGCCGGTTCCCGCCACACTTACGCCGGCTCGTCTGCCCATGCCCGGGGAGCAGTATCGCTTCCATCTGGACATGACCCAATGCATCGGATGCAAGTGTTGCGTGGTCGCATGCAATGAGCAGAACGGTAATCCCGCGGACATTCAGTGGCGCCGCGTGGGAGAGATCGAAGGCGGCACCTATCCGGATACCATGCGGCACTACCTTTCGATGGGTTGCAATCACTGCCTAGAGCCGACATGCATGACCGGCTGCCCGGTAAATGCCTATACCAAAGATCCGCTCACGGGCATCGTCCTCCATAGTGCAGAACGTTGTATCGGTTGCCAGTACTGCACGTGGAACTGCTCTTATGGCGTGCCTCAATTCAATGCGGAACGCGGCGTTGTGGGCAAGTGTGACATGTGTTACGGGAGGCTCATCGAGGGGCGTGAACCGGCGTGCGTGTCAGCCTGTCCGGAAGGAGCGATTCGCATTGAGATCGTCAATGTGGCGGAGTGGCGGCGAGAGTATGCATCCCAGGCGAACGCGCCGGGGCTGCCTTCTGCCGACGACAGTATCTCCACCACGCGAGTCACTGTGCGGCGGGAGCTGCCGCGGGATATGGGCCGCGTCGATGCATCGCGGGTAGAACCGCAGCATCCACACTGGACGCTGATTTTCATGACCGTCTTCACACAGCTATCGGTGGGTGCGATCGCATCTATGGTTGCCGCGCAGAGGATCGCACACACGTCCATTGCGCGCGTGCCGGCAGCAGCGGTGGTGCTCATTTCCCTGGTGGCGCTCGGGGCGTCTACGCTGCACCTGGGGCGGCCGATCTACGCGTTTCGGGCGCTCAGCATGTGGCGCAGATCATGGCTTAGCCGCGAGATTCTGTTCTTTTCGTTGTTTGCAATCGCAGCGATCGGATACGCGGCACTGCTGTGGATCGATGCGGCAAGCAGCTTCATTGCAGGCGCAGTCACGGCATTTTTCGGCATGATTGCCATTTATGCCAGCGCACGGCTCTACATGGTGGCAGCCCGTCCGGCATGGAACAGCGCGCACACCATGGTCGAGTTTTTTCTCGGCGCCGCGCTCACCGGACCGCTGGCTGCCTCACTGTTCACGCCAAATCCTCGGTACCTGCTCGCGCATCTGGCCGCATTCGCCGCATGTGCGCTGGCGCTGCAACAGGCGGCGAAGCTGGTGCGGCTTCAACGCACACAGCTCTTTGAGCTCCGCGCGTCCGGTGAGCTATTGCGCCATCGATTCCTCCCGCTGTTTGCAATTCGCCTCTTCGGATTGGTGGGCGTCGCGCTGATATTGACACTTCCCGTTGCTGGCCCGTGGATACGTACATCGTGCCTCGTCGCGGCGATTGGCCTGGAGCTTGCGGGACGCTATCTCTTTTTCGTTAGCGTTGTGGCGAAGAACATGGCTGCACCATATCTCGGGGAGAAGCGCGCTGCATGAACCTTCGCCGCCTTATAGGACTGGATATCGCGCGCGAGAAGTACGCATTCGCCCAGGACGCGGCGGTGGGACATATCTCCGCGCAGAAGGTCGCCGATCGCTGGGTGAAAACCACGTGCGGCTACTGCTCGGTCGGTTGCGGAATGCTGATCGGCACACGCGACGACAAGGTGGTAACCTCGCGCGGCGATCCGAATCACCCCGTGAATCGCGGCAAGCTTTGCCCCAAGGGCCTGGCGGAACATTACGTGATAGACGCGAACAATCGCGCCTTGTATCCGCTGCTCCGCCGGGACGGCAGGCTGCAGCGCGTGACCTGGGACATCGCCCTGAGCACAATGGCAAGCGAATTCCGCCGCTTGGCAGAGCAGCATGGGCCGCAGGCCGTTGGGGTCATTAGTACCGGCCAACTAGTGACAGAGGAATTCTACACGCTGGGAAAGCTTGTGCAGCTTGGCCTGGGAACATCGAACTATGACGGCAATACGACACTGTGCATGTCGACCGCCGTCGCAGGGTACAAGCGCTCGTTTGGCAGCGATGGCCCGCCAGGCGCATACGAAGACCTGACACAGGCGGACGTCGTACTGCTGATCGGCGCGAATATCGCCGAAAATCATCCCATCCTGTGTCAGCACCTCGAAGCCAATCGCGCGAAGACGCTGATTGTCGCCGATCCCCGTGTGACCAAGACCGCCATGATGGCGGATATCTATCTTCCTGTGAAGCCGCGCTCCGACCTGGCGCTGTTGAATGGCATGGCGCATATTTTGATCCGCGATGGGCTCATCAATCACGAGTACATCCACCAACACACCAATGGATTCGAGGATCTGTGCAGATTCGTCGAAAAGTATGAGCCGGAGTATGTAAGCAGCATCACTGGTCTCAGTTCCGAGTTGATCCACAGGGTAGCGCATCTCTACGGCAACGCGGAGGCAGCTTTTATCGGTTGGACCATGGGCGTAAATCACAGCTCCAAAGGAACGGAGACGGTGACCGCCATCAACAATCTTGCACTGCTTACCGGGAATATCGGCCGCACGGGAGGATCGCCTTTCTCGATCACAGGTCAGTGCAATGCAATGGGGACACGCGAAGCAGGTTTTACATCAAGTCTGCCGGGATATCGCAAGTTTGAGAGCGATGAAGACCGTCGGCAGCTTGCCGAGATATGGCAGGTGCCTGTAGAGCGTATTCCACAACGGCGCGGGCTGGCTTATCCAGACATCATCACCGCCGTGCTAAAAAAGCGGATCCGTGCATTGTGGATCATCGCTACCAATCCGCTGGTTTCCTTTCCGAACATCGACGTGCTGAAGCAGGCGCTCGACGGTCTTGACTTCCTCGTGGTGCAGGATGGCTTCCATCCCACACCTACTTCTGAGTTTGCAGACCTGATACTGCCTGCCGCGATCTGGGGTGAGAAGGAAGGAACGTATACGAACTCGGAGCGGCGGGTGAGCAAGGTGAATCCTGCCGTCGCTCCTCCGGGTGAGGCTATCAGTGATTTTGAAATTTTTTTGCGGCTCGCGCGTAAACTCGGTTGCAGCGATGAACTATTCCGCGGGTGGGATGGGCCGCAGGATGCTTTCGAGGAATGGAAGCGAGTGTCCCGAAGCAGGCTGTGCGACTACTCCGGAATCACCTATGAGGCGCTCGAAGCGTTCGGCGGCATTCAATGGCCCTACCTTCGTGGCTGTACATCGCCGGCACATGCTGCCCGGCGTCTATATATAGATGGACAATTCGAGACGGCGGATGGGCGAGCACAGTTTTACTGTGCCGAATGGGAAGCATTTCCTGAACAGCCGAACGAGCAGTTCCCATTTGTGCTCAATACCGGAAGAACGGTGGAGCACTGGCATACTCGAACCAAGACGGGAGCGATTCCGATTCTGGAGCAATTGTCGCCGCGTGCCTGGCTGGAGATGAACCCCACCGATGCAAAGGGGCTTTCCTTACGCCCGCATGACTTGGTGGATGTGATCTCCAGGCGCGGCCGCGTGCGACGTGTGGAGTTGCGGGTGACCGAGGTCGTTGCTCCTGGCCAGGTGTTTGTGCCCTTTCATTTCTCGGAATGGAATATCAACGAGGTGACGCAGGATATCTTCGATCCGATTTCGCGGGAACCAAACTACAAACAATGCGCCGTCCGGGTGGAGAAGTCGACCACTGACCGGCAATAGCCGGCGATGTCTCGCTTGGATGGCGAAGTGGAGTTGCAATCCGAAGCCTGAAAAATCGAGCTCGAAGCACCGATCGCCCTACCAGACTTGAACCGTCAATCGATCAGATGATCTCTGTTCGAAGCAGCGACGGGTCAACAGATCTGGGAACCTATTCGCGGGATGGTTGCTAAAAACGACGTTGATTTGCACTATCACTAACCTACTTAACTAATTCGCTCAACCTGTGGGAGCTCTAATGGCAAGCCGGGTTCGACCTGTGTGCGAACTGTGTGCCGATTGACTGATTCTCCCGTTCCAGCAAAATACCCTCTGAGGGATTTGGTGTGGAACTTTGTCCGAAGAAAAGAGAGGCCACACGCGCACCATCGCGCTCATCAGTCAGAAGGAGCGCGTCTGGCCTGACTACGCGCGCTGCGTGCGGGCCAGCGCATAGCTCTATGGTTTTCCAGACTTCTGACTTCGAATCGCAGAGCACATTTCAGTCGGGATCGCAAAACGCTCGTCACCAGGACTATTCCCTATGAAGCCTCACTCGGCGGCACTATCGGCAGATTCGCGCGCGCCATGCATGGAATCCGCCAACCATGTCCGTCGCGCGCCAGAGTCCGAGATCCTGCTGAGAGGGGGCCGGCAGACTTGAGGTATAGCCCTCGGAACAGAACACGATCACCTGGAGGTCATGATCGGTCGCGACCGGATCGGCCAGCCCGTCGCCGTTGAAGTCGCCCATCGCGAGATGCGTCTTTACCGTGTTGTAATGAGGGAAGTTGTTGTTCAACTGGATACTCGACTGAACGCCAGTCGAATCGGCGATAGCAAACTTCCAGCCAAATTGCACCGCAGCCCGCGACGTTGTCGGTACCGAGGTTGAAAATTCTGCCGGAGGCTTCCGATGCCGGGACTTCCTGTGTGGAATGACGCCGGGATGAAGCTGCCGATGGTGACGTTCTGTGGCGCCCCGGAGAGGCTGGAGTTGGCGGTATTCATAGTGACCAGCGATGTGGTCACCGTACCGTCTGAGGCCTGGGTGGCCTGCACCATAGTTCTGCGCGCGAACCGAGGGGCACAGAGCTAAGACCCAGCAAGTACCAGAGCGGTCAGCTCTGCAATGCGGCGGAACCGGCGGCGATTTGCGTCGTTAGTATGTGCGCTTTGACTGCGTGGTTCTCTCTCACGCCCTGCCCACATCGCGCCCATGGCGATCCCTGCGGTTCGGAAAACTCTTTGGCCATTTTGAAGAAACTAGGTTCTGACTGAGTCCACCAGGAATGCCGGACAATGCCCACAGACCGGCACCGTGCCAAGCTATCCTCAAAGCGGTAGTGGCGCATCACGCGTTGATCTATCAGCAGTTGACAGAATGAAGCTGGCCCCAACAGGTCCTCAACCTGTTCTATGTCCTCGTCCCAATTCGATAAGGAGAAAACTCACATCCGCTGCTTCATTGGTACGCGCCGGCCACTGAGCGTGTCTCGGAGGCATGGTGGCTGTCGAATGGGAAGGTTATCTCCTCGGTTACGAGGGCAAGTTACTACTTGCTGTCGTGGCCATTTGTAAATGGCGACCCGGCTTGTTACATATCAAGTGCAGCACATATTGACACATAGGTCTTATTGCCAAGAGTAGTATTCCGCCCTATTATTCAACTTCAATCAGAACAATCAAACTGACGTCACTGATGAGCCATGGGCCTTACCTCTCCTTGTATTGCTTTCTGCCGCCGGTGTCGTCCCGATAACGGGGATCGAGCGACTTTGCTCACCCTTTGGCCTGCATGGACAAAGATTGGGATGCTGTGCATGGCCGGCGCGCTAGCGCTTGTGGTTCTATCTGGCTGTGGCGGCGGCGGAGCCACTGGAGACAAAATCTCACTCGCGGCCAAGCCAACCTTCAGTCCCGCAGCGGGAACCTATACTTCGGCGCAGATGGTGACGATCAGCGATATCACTCCCGGCGTGACGATTTACTACACGACCGACGGGACAATACCAACCACATCCTCAGCTGCGTATTCGGGACCGATCCGTGTTGCCACAAACGAGACAGTCGAGGCCCTGGTAGTGGAGCCGGACGAGATCAGCAGTTCGATCGGTTCGGCGAACTACGTCATCGCCCTGGTTGACATTGGCCCTCCGGCGACTCAATTCTGCGATGGCCCGAACCATATCTTGCCGGCGGGAGACGTGCATACCGACCTGGACATCCACGGTTTGAGCTGCACTGTCGACGGAAGTGCGCCCCAGGGCACGTATCACTATCGCAATGTAAATATCTGGGGCGGCGGATCGCTGACCTTCGCCGATGCAAAGATCGATTTTCACGCCCATTCGATCCTGGTGGAGAATCAAGGTGCGCTGTACGCTGGTCTCAACGCGCCTGCCGTCGGACCCATCAGCATCTGGCTTTATGGCTCGGCCCAGGACGGCATCCCTGCTATCACGTGCAAGAGCGGCCCCTCTTGCAGTGTGCCGGAGGCCGTCTGGAACTCCAATCCCAACGTGCCGATGAAAATGATGCCGAGCCAGCCCTGCGTCAAGGCATCCACTCTGGACCCCGAATCGCCCGTAGGAAATGACTGCTTCTATCAATACGAGGTCTTCGACGCCGCCGATGGCCCGGGAACATTCTTCGGAAAGAAGGTTCTCGCCCTCTCCTACGGAGGAACCATCTATTTGAGAGGTGCGAAGGGGATTCGCTCGGAAAATACGCCCATCGCTGCAACCCCTTCCGATTCCGGAACAAGCTGGGTGCGATTATCTGGCGACCTGAAAGGCGGAGAGGACTCTTTCCATGTGGATCGTCCCGTTCCGACCTGGGGCAACGGCGACCACATAGTCCTCACCACGACGGACTATCTCCCCGGCCACTCGGAGGAACTGGTCATCCGCGGGGTGAGCAGCGACTCCAAGGGCACGTTGATCACGCTGCAGAATCCGGTGAAATATCCGCACAGCGGCACCGCCTACGATTTCAGCAGCCTGCCCGCCGGCAATGGACCGCAGGACGATCCCAACGGACCGGCAACTCAGCCGTCCCGTCATCTGGAAACGCGAGCCGCCGTGGCTCTGCTGACGCGCAGCATCATGATCGCTTCTGAGGGGCAAACTCCATTGGACCAAGACCGCAGCGTGGATCACTTCCCTGCGGATAGTTTTTATGGTGGACACACCCTCATGCGTGAGGGCTTCCAGAATTACCAGGTGCAGGGCGTCGAGTTTTATCACCTGGGACAAGGCGGCGTGATCGGCCGCTATCCGGTGCACTTCCACATGGATCGCAAGGTCCCACAGCCGTCTCAAAGCCCGAAATACGACGGAACCTACGTCACCGATAGCTCCATGCACGACTCGATGACGCGCTTCATCACCGTGCACGCGACGCAAGGGCTTCTGGTCGCGCGCAACGTGGGCTATCGCTCCATCGGTCACGGCTTCTATCTCGAAGACGCCACCGAGATCAACAACAAGCTCTACTCCAACATCGGTATTGAATCCCGTGCGGCCGTGGACGACGACCTGAACCCGCGCAAAGTCCCAGGCATCCTCTCCCGGCCTGGAGATTCCGGCGCGGAGGTCTTTCCCTTCCACTCCGATTACGATCACCCATCCATCTTCTGGATCACCAACACCTGGAACGACATGCGCTACAACGTCGCCGTGGGGGCCGGTACCTGCGGAGCTTGCTACTGGATGCCGCCTTCGCAGAACAGTGGACCTTCACTGTACGAGACCTGGGATTCCTACGCTTCCATGCAAACGACTGGCCGTGGCGGTGCTACGCCGACGCTCAACTTCGTCGGCAACTCCTGCAGCACGGCGATGAATGCGCTGGAGACCGTCAGCAATACGTCGCCTTGTTTTGGCGTGGTTTCCGCAGATGCGCCCTCCGACTCGATCAACCTGCATGCCATTGCGAATCCCAATCCCCTGCCGGACAATGCCTACCCACAGGTGAATGGGGATCTGCGTCAGCATGCGACACTGTGCGACGACGCGCACCAGAACGATTGCAGCAAGGTAAACCTCTGCTCCGGTATAGGGCTGGATGAAGCCCTCTGCGAGCCAACCGTGATCGACCACTTCACAACCTCCTTCAACTGGTCGCAGAAAAACTTCGCTGCCGTGTGGCTGCGCGGCTGGTGGTATCTGCTGCGCGACAGCGCGATCACTGACGTCCAAAGCGGCGGCCTCACCTTTGTCACCGGCGGCGGATACACCCGCTCCGACGCTGCCCAGGGGTTCTGGAATCTCTCGCAACGCGTTCTCTTCGTGGGCAACACGCAACCTATCGACACCGGAACGAAGGTGCCCGAGAATCCAGCCGCATCCAACGCGGGCCCCTTCAATCCCCAGGGGTTGAGTTGCCCGCCGGGTTCGACCTACTGCGTCTCCAAGGCAGACGATGTCTCCTTTCAGGTCGATGCGTTCAGCGGAGCGCAGCGGATGATCAGCATCTATGACGGCCCCTCGTTTGAGGATTCCGACGCCTTCATGGATGTGCACACCACCGATGTCGGGACGCTCGGCCAATGCAAGTCGGGCACCGGTAACCCTGCTGGCAGTTGCAATAACGCAGGCTGGATGAACGCCTATCAGTCGGGCGCAATGCTGTTGCCTGCGGTAAACGCATCCACCAGCCACTGCATTCTGCCCAACGCCGCGATTGCCTGGAAGCAGCCGAACGGCTTCTACTATCCGCCGGCGTTCCATTCCAGGAACATTGCGTTTCAGAATGTCGACATCCGCCACTTCGTGATTCAGCCGCTCTGGGAGCCCAAGAGTTTTACTCCCGATATTTCCACTATCCAGAAGACCTATTGCGGCTGGCAACCGGCCGACTTCACCAACTTTACCGATGTAGACCGACAGACCGAGTTGAGCGATGACGACGGCGCAATCACCGGCCTGGTGTCGGGAACACCGCCAAACAACGAACCCTCCATCTCCGTCACCAAGGATGCATTCTTCAATGCACCGCTAGTCACCGACGAATGCGCCAGTTCCATTCCTGGTGCGAACGCTACAGTCGACACCAGCCCCTATCAATACGTGACGACCGCTCTTTTCCCCAAGTGCGCGGGTGCCGGCGGCTCATGCGAATCCAGCTGGGTCACAGCCTGCACCAACCAGTCATGCAAAGGCGTTACGCTCTATCGTCAATATCTGACGGTTCCCGAGTTCACAGCGTTTCAGTCAAATCCGAAAAACCGTCCTTCCATCCAGATGATGGGCCAGGCGAGCGGACAACGCAGCACGCTCAGCGTCAATCACGGCAGCTACTACATCGATACAACCCAGAAAGAAACCACAGCGCCGATCAGCAATAACTTCCTGGGCGGTGTGCCGTATTACATCTATCTTCTTTTCGCCACGCCGCAGACGCACCAGACCTACAGTCTCTTCATCGGCAAGAACCTCCCAACCCCGGATGCGCTGGCCAGCGCCGTCCCGGGCACGGTCGATATCACCACCCAGGCGTATCAATTCAATCAAAGCACCTCGGGCAACTGGATCACCAAGAGCTACGACCCCACCAGTGGTGTGCTGACCGTCGTGATCGATCTGAAGAATGAAAGCTCGGTTTTCGCGAACGACCGGCCAAAGTTCTGCCAACCGCAAACCTATTGCAGCATCCACAGCGATGGTTCCTGCGGATGCAAGCCTGGCAGCAGTTGCAAAGAGGATTCCGTCTGCGCATGGAGCAACAAAGAAGTCGATTGCCCGATTGCAGGCTGCTTCGGATTCTCAGTCACTTTGCCCGCCGCGTTCGCCCCTGATCCAACGGTGGACCTGCCGCCGGCGCCCATTCATTTCGTCGGCGACCCAGGCAGCGATCCTTACTTCGCCGCCGGAACCGTCAAGTTCTATAACGTCGACCAATCGATCTCCGGCGCACAGTGCCACTACGACCAGCCCCCGCTGCAACAATAGCGAGCTGTCGAGACGACCGCTGCCATTGGACAGATGAGGTCACCTGTCCGATATGCCGACTTTCTATGCGAAGGTCCTTGAAGTCAACATTGATTTTTCCATTCCTTGTTTTGCTTGCTGAAGGTTGCGACGTGTTGCTCTTCACCGAGGTTCTATTCGCACTCTGATGAACTCGTGGTCCGGGAGTTCGGTGCCGGTTGGGGCTCGTAGAAGAGTCGATGCTGCCATATTTCGGACGGCCCGTTGAAGGTCAAAGGCGGCACGCAGTCATCGGAACACGGCGTCGAGCACGTTGTGAAGCTATGGGAAGCGAACCAAAGACCAGCGAAGCGTTCACTGTCGGCTGACGACGCGCGCTGCTCCCGAGGGGACGGTCACGTCCGCCCAACTGATGACTGCGCCTCCGGCCAATGTTGAGTGGTTAGCCGCAACCGCCACTTCGCCTACGTACAAGTGAGATACCGTTCCGTAAAACGCGGCCCGCCAGCGCACTGCCGGTCCTGACACGTTCTTCAGGCGCGTTGATGACTTGCCGGTATGGGTGATGTCCAGCTTGTTCTTCCTGATCGAGACGGCCGACAAGGTTGCGCGGTCATGATCGGATGACAGACGGGACAAGGTGCGGAGGTCGAATGCGTCGTGATAGTGAGCAGGTTCCAAGCCCATCACTCCGCTGCTGATCGCTTCGATGACCGAGAACGAGACCTCCGGATATTCACGGCGCGCTTTTTGCGGGCTGCTGATATCTGCCAACACCTGATAGGCGGCGTCATTTCTGTCATATCGGAACAATGTCAGCGGGATGTAACTTTCTTCTTCGATATTGATGTGGTCCCAATAGTGCGAGGAGGAGAGATAGTCGAGCGCGCCGCGAATATGCGCAAGATTCTTTGCAGCTCCGAAATAGAGAACAAGCGCGTCGCCCGATCCGGTACCGGTCAGGTCTGTGTGAATTGTGCCGAGGTAATGTTGTTGCGTCTGCGACCATGCCACGCGTTCCAGTAGTACCTGGATGGCGTCTGCGGTGGGCTGAATCTCCTCGGCAAGTTCGCGATCGCTCGCATTTGTTGCGATCTCCTTGTACGACCGAATGGCTCGGTACTCCGACGCCAACAGATCCGCGCCGAAGATGAAGTCGCTCGAGCCCTCCGTATAGCTCGGGATGCCGCGGGAATGAACGAAGCGCCCCTCCGACTGGCGCTGGTTCGCGATGCGGGGCCGCTTCAGTATTGTCTTCGACGTAAGCTGCCAGGCCTTCAGGTAGTCCCCCATGCTGATGCGAAAAAAGCGCCGGAACGCCGGATCATCGCGGTAGGTGTCATCGTCTGTCCAGCGCCACACGCGCACAATGGCATCGAGCACATCGAAATTCGCCGGCAAGTTGAACCAGAAGTCGGTGTCGGAGAGATAGTCTGCGGGCGAAGGGCGGCCATTGCCATCGATCTCCCAGTAGGCCGCCCAATCCCGCTGCTTCGCGGCGGATTGCGCGAAGCGATACAACATATTTCGGTTTGCCGCGTAAAGGCCGAAGGCGGCCGCACCCTCCGTCTGGTGCGATACATCGCGCATGCAGAAGGCGTTTCTGCCGGGCAAAGCCGCTTCATACCATGGCCCGATACTGCCTTCGCCGGAGCGACTATATGTCAGGGCCTGTTTCTTCGCCCACTCGAACGACTGCTGCAGCGACGTATTGGTCGAGGTGAAGCCGAGTGGTGATGACACTTGCTGCTGCGCGACTGCGAGACCACTGCACGCAAGAAGGAGGGCCAGGGCGTGGCACTTGCTTGTCTTCATCGCTTCTCCTCATACACACAATACGAGCAATTGTAGTCATCGAAGCGCGAGGACCAAGCCACGCGAAGAGCGACCGGTCAACGCTTGGGTTGAAATTGATCTTCAACCCGGTCTGCAGGTCTGTGAGGTAAAAGAGTGTTTCTTTCAGGACGTGAGCGTTGCCCTCAAAATCATTCGACCTGAAATAGCCGAACGCTGTTCCGACTACTGAACCTTACCAGCCGAGTTCTCGAGGACAACGTTTGAGAACACAGCAGTATCTGGCGTGATAGGCAGGTGCGAGCAGAAACCCAGGCCGATATAGAAGGGGCCGTCAAAGTGCAGGTGGATCGGTGGCCCCAGCTGATTCATAGGCTCACCCTTCAGGCTGACGAAGATCGCGATGGAATCTCCGTGCTTCTCAATGCCGATCCGCTTGGCCAGCACGCCCTCCAGGGCGCCTCCGAACCGGTATTGCATGTCCGTCATCATTGCGCCCCTGTTCGGACGCTGTGCAAGGTGGATCATGCCGCTGCCGTGCTCGCCGATCATGACCTCGTGAGAGTCGTCATCCAGATTCTGGCGAATGACCAGGACCACCTTTCGGTCGTCATAGCCCTTCGGATCTGGAAATGTAGCATCGGCGGCAAGCGAGGCATCTCCGTTGTACTTCTTCCAGATGTAACGGAACTCGTCGCGCGAGTACCAGATGTTATATCCGGCGGAGCGGATGGTGTATCGCTTGGTGTAGGGATCATATGTGCCGCTGCCCGGCACTAAGGCCGCTCCAATATCCGATTGGCCATCGAATACGCCGGTTGGGGTATCGAAGTTTTTGCTTGGGCGATGAAAGTCCGCCGGCGGCGGCACCTGGTCATGCGTTGGAGAACCTGGTTGCGCCCACGCGGGAACGACCAACTTTGGCGTTGTCGGGGCTTGCGTCGCCTGCGAATCCAAACGAGACGGCGCGACGCACAGCAACACAACGATCAGTGAGGGGAGCAGCGCATGTTTTGCCGAGGAGGGACCCATGGAGAGTGCCATAGCGAAGAACTTTAACAGAGCATGGGGTAAAGGCGGCGGCGCTGCTTGATCGACACCACGACCGCGGCAGATCCAAACGAACTCCTCTCAAATAGCTTGAATGACATTCCCTCCGGCCCACCTATCCCTGATGCCGCCTGACCTGTGATGTTAGATATCTAGACGTGGGGTCCGCTAGTTCAGCTCGACGATTGTTCCTGGATGACGGCAATCCGGAACTTATCCGCCGTACTTCGACGTCAGTAACGTGAAGTGCGTTCGTCTCTGGCTCGCTTCCAGCGCCTTCGCAACGTGCTCTCCGGTAATGATGATGCCACCGCTCTTCACTGTACCTTCAGTAAATACTTTGTCGATCGGCACGGTTTTCTTTGGCGTATCTGCTGGAGCGCTCTTCGAAATGCCTTTGGAAACTCATTTCTTCATTTGGGGCTTGCTCCACGTCGGCCGGCGATCGTTGCACATCGGGCGGGCGAGCAGTCCTCGGCGTTCTAGTGCGGAGTGAAGGAGCGGCGCGACCAGGGTGAGGAGGTGCGCGTTTGCGTACCCAGTCCAAGCAACATCGGCCTCCAGATTTAAGGGAGCTCGCAATGGCAGGCCGACTTCGTCTGTGACGAGAACCCCCGTTTCGCGAGCGATCAACTCCGTACACAGGTCATAGGGGTGGCAGCAGAGTCCAGGTTGCAGCCCGCGTTGTTGCAAGATTGGACGCACGAGTGGGCGCAAGTCAGCGAGAAAGCGGTCATGCCCGATCATCAGTTCGTACAGTTGTCCACCGGTGGAAAGATACTGATCTTCGAAAATGTACGCCTTCCCCTCGCGCCCCGATCCCAGCACTGCACACGCGATCTCATCGTCGATCGAGGCGAGAATATCCCGGCCGCCGGAAAAGAAACGGGTTACAGAGCCGAAGCCGTGCGCGAGATCTCTAGATGTCGACGGCTGCGGAATGAACCGAGAACGCTCGCCGGTGAAACGGTTGAGTCGCTCCGCCCCGACACCTTTACCGCGCGTTGCCCATAACGTATCGCACAGATGCTGTTTGACAAGTGGGAGCTCGGTCTGGACCGCTAACTCAATGTCGCCGAGAGACGTTTCCTCGCCATAATTCTTGGCCACGCCGGTCAAAACCCAGCCGCTGCGCTTCTGGAACATCAGACAACGGGTTCCATCGATGGGATCGGCGATAACCCGCCAGACGGCTTCGGATTCCTTGATTCCACGCGGAAGAGCAATTTTTCCTCCGCGCAGCCCTTCGGCAATCAGAAGGATGGGGACCCGACTCGCAATCTTGCTCTCGAACAGATCAATCAGCATTGTCTCGCTAACTCGGTCGATTGCGTAGATCGTGTCTCCCTCGCCATCTTCAACAACCGTTGAGACCGCCTCCCGGGGAGCAGACTCACAAGCCGAGGTCACTGCCGCGCGGATCTCCTCATGGATCTCCCGAATCAGGCGTAGAAGTTGCTCCTCATCCATCCGTACGAACTCCTTCATTGGAATTGATCGATGTCGCCATACCCAACGAGAGGCCCCGGCCCACTTGTAGAGTTGCAGCACGGCAACTGGAGGACGAAGTCTCAGGACATTAGAAAAATCGCTTGACTCATTTGCCGCAATCGTGGTCTGTTAGTTTCTAACATACTACATGGGACTTTTACTCATACCTGAATGAGCATTACCCCGGCAATGCAAATCAAGGGGCACGCGTACACGCTTGTAGCAATGGGAGAGAACTCTCGGCCTGGCCACGATGCGGGCAGGCGGCGTTCGGAATATAGCAGGAGACTTCGCGCGTACTTCAAGGCTTCTTGTCGTAGAAGAAGATGTGACTTTCGCGAAAACTTTTAGGAGACCGAGTCCATGCGTCGCGTTGCAGTGCTCTGTATTTTCTTCTTGCTGGCGTCTGCCGTAGCCAGCTTCGCTCAAGTCAACACGGGAAGAGTCGTTGGATTGGTCACGGACCATAGCGGCGCAATCGTTCCCGGCGTCGCGGTTACCGCGACTGCTGATGGAACAGGGGTCGTCAGCAGGGGCACGAGCTCCGATTCTGGCGAGTATCTGCTGAATTTCCTCGTTCCCGGAACATACTCGATTCAAGCCGAAAAGGCCGGATTCAATAATGCAAAAGAGCTGCAGGTAACCGTTCACGCCGGTAACACGGCGCGAGTGGACTTCGCGCTGCAGGTCGGACTCGTCTCCCAATCCGTCGCCGTCATGGCGAATACCATCAGCGTAGCAACGGAAACCTCCGAGTTGTCGCAGACCTTCAGCTACAAGGATTTAGATACCCTGCCGAACATCGACCGCAATCCTCTGTATCAGATGAATCTGCTGCCTGGAGCGAACAACGATGTCGGCAGCGGGAACTACGGGTCGAATGGAGGAGAGAACGGCTCTTCTATCGGTCTGACGCGCCCTCAGCTTGCCTCGATTGGCGGCGTAGATGCGAACGCAAACACGATTTATATCGAAGGAGTGTTCAATCGCGAGCCGCAGAATGCATACATCGGTCTGACACCGCCGATTGAAGGCATCCAGGAGGTGCAGGTCTACACCGGAAAATATAATGCTGAATTCGGCTTCTCAGGAAGCGCTGTGGTGAACATCATTACCAAGTCCGGGGGAAGCGAATTTCACGGTGCGCTGTTTGAGTTTCTACGGAATCAAACTACTGATGCCCAAAACTATTTTGCTTCTCCCGGAGACAGTACTCCTTTTCGACGAAATCAGTTTGGCGGCGCCATTGGCGGCCCAATTCTGAAGGAAAGGCTCTTCTTCTTTGCAGATTTTCAGGGGACCATACTGAAGACGAGCACACCGGAATTGACTTCCGCACCCACAGCCAAAATGTTGCAGGGAGATTTCTCGGAACTTTATGACCCGACACAGGGAAAGGACAACGCCGGCAATACGTGGGGCCAGCTCTATGACCCCTTTTCACGAAAATTCGACGCTTCAGGAAATGTGATCTCCGCCACGCCGTTCCCAAACAATGTGATCCCGCAGAACCGATGGGATCCAGCGGCATCGGCAATCAATAATGCGAAGGTTTTCGGCGTTGCCAATCTGCCCGGCTTGTCCGACAATCTGCATTACATCGGGTCAGATGTGCAGCACTCCTATCAGGGAGACGGTCGCATCGACTACTCTCGTTCCCCACACGATCGGATCTTCTTCCGCTATTCAGCCTTGTCCGCGACGAATGGCAGTTCTACAAACGTCAATCAGTTCTTTCAAGACGGCAACGCTGACTCGAATACCTATAACCAAAATCTGCAGCTCACGGACATGTTCAGTTTTAGCTCAACAAGGATGAATGAGCTGCGCCTGGGCTACAACCGCTCGAATGTGCACACTAGCAACAAAGCACTCGACAAGAATTGGAACAATTTCTTCGGGATTCCCAATGGCAATCTGGTAGACAAAAGCACGCAGGGATTGGCGGAATTCTCAATTCCTGGGGTACATGGCGTCGCCGAGCCGGACTGGGTGGCGTACATCATCAGCAACACGATCTCGGTGACTGATAATTTCACATGGGTGAAGGGCCACCATATTGTGAAAGCCGGAGTGAATCTGAATCATATTCAAGATACCTCGGCTGACACGATCGGCGGAGACGATCCGCGAGGCTCACTCGTCTTTGACCCGGCGATGACCTCCTACGATGGCAATAGTACGGCTCCCTACGGTTACGCTCCTTTTCTGCTCGGTAACATGGTTTCAAGCAGCCGCGCCCGCTTCGTCAAAGGCGCTCCCTACCAGACCTACTGGCAGAACGCATGGTATGCGCAGGATGACTACAAGGTCCTACCATCTCTCACGCTGAACCTCGGCCTGCGCTACGAACTGACGACCAGGCCGGTTGAGCGGTCGAACCGGCAATCGAACTGGGATACGCGGACCAACGCGCTCGTGCTTGCCACCTCCAGTGACCGCAGCCCTGGGCTAGGGCTTGACGCGAACGACTGGGGGCCGCGCCTGGGATTTGCCTGGACCCCGGATCACGGCAAGACCAGTATCCGCGGCGGTTATGGTATCTCCTATTGGATGGCCTACTGGTCCGGTCCAGTGACTATTCTCGGCCTGACATACCCCAATTACGCCAAGCAAAGCCTGCTTACTCCCAACAACTTAACGCCCACGCTTAGCCTCGCAACGAATGGGCTGCCGATAGCCACCGCCTCTTACGACTCGTCCGGGAACTTGATCATTCCCGACAATGCTGTCATCCGCGGTGCAGACTATAACTGGAAGAATCAGCGAGTGGATCAACAATCCCTCAATATCGAGCGAGAACTACGTCCGGGGATGGTACTCGATGTCGGCTATCTCGGAGTGCGAGGCCGCAACAACAATTTCTCCAAGAACATCAACCAGGCTCCTCCGACCGCTCCCGGAGTGGATTACAACACCCAGCGCCCCCTTTATTCGAAGTATCCACAATTAGGCGATATTCCAATCTCCACGTCAATCGCCAGCACCTGGTATGACGCCTTGACTGCACGCCTTGCGGCAAATATCGGCAACTCGGTGAATTTGAACGTAGGCTATGCCCATGGACGTAACTTCCAAAACGGAAACAACCTCGACCAGAACAATATCAATCAGTACTATGGCCCCACTCAACAGGACATTGCCCATCTTCTGAATGCCCAGGTCGGTGTCCAGCTTCCGTTTGGCCGCGGGAGGCGCTACTTCAGCAAAGCGAACCGGCTTGTGGATAGCCTTCTTGGCGGCTGGGAATACGACGCTTTGGTGCATGTCCGCAGCGGCGTGCGCTTCGACATAACGACCTACGACACAACATCGCTGAACAATGGACAAACCAATCGTGCGGATCGCGTGGGCAACGGCAAACTCAGTCATCCGACCGTCGCAAAATGGTTCGACACCGGCGCCTTTGTGGTGCACACGACACCGATGACCTACGGGAACTCGGCGATCAACCCACTGTATTCGGATGGACAGCAACAGCTTGATTCTTCGCTGGCGAAGACATTTCGCGTGACGGAGCGGCAACAGGTCGAGTTTCGCATGGACGCCTTCAACACCTTCAATCATCCCAATTTCTCGGCCCCCGACTCCGTCGTCGGTGACGCCGCCGAGGGGCAGATCTCTTCGACCTCGGTGGACAATCGGCGACTCCAGTTTGCACTCAGGTATTCGTTCTAAACGGCTCACCCAGGATTCCATTCCACCGCAAGTGCTTCACCAAACTGTTCGAATCGTGGAGAAACAAGGTCGAGCCAGATGGATAAACCAAGAGTGCTCATAATCGGGGCCAGAGGATTTCTCGGGTCGTATGCGGTCGACGCGGCAGTCGATAGTACAGAGGTTCTGTGCGGCAGCCGTAACAGCGCGGAACCCAACGATGTAGCAATCGATATCAGCGACACTGCCAGCGTCAACCGCGCTGTTCTCTCGGTGAGACCCGATGCCGTGCTGCTGCTCGCCGCGATGTCCGACATTGACCGTTGCGAAGCTCAACCGGAGGGGGCGTTCGCTGTGAACGTTCGAGGACCGGAGAATGTGGCGAACGTTTGCGCCCGGACGAACGCGCGTTTGTTGTACGCTTCGACCGCTGCGGTCTTCGATGGACGCAAGCAGGGCTATTGTGAAGACGACGAGGTGTGCCCGATCAGCGTCTATGGAAGAACCAAAGCAGAGGCGGAGAGGTCAGTGAGGGCTCTCGTGCCAGCGGCCTTCGTCGTTCGTATCTCGCTGATCCTTGGCTGGGCGCGTAGAAGCGGAACAAACTCCATGCTGAACACTCTGCGTGAGCGCTGGGGGGCGGAAAGGTCCATATCTTTTCCGGTCTCTGAAATCCGAAATCCGATCCACGCCGCTTCCGCCGCTGAGATTATGGTCGCCCTGTTGACGGATCATGGTCATCCCGGAGGCATATATCACGCCGGAGCCTCTGACAGTATCTCGCGCTATGAATTGGGCCGGCGTCTCGCGGCACGCCTCCGTGTTCCCGATCGTCTGGTCGAAGCCCAGACCGTCCCTGTTCCCGGCCGCGCTCCGCGTGGCGAACACCATTTTCTCGTTACGAAGAAACTCGAAAGGGTTCTTGGAACGGAAGCTCAAACTTGCAACCAGGTAATTGAGAGGTGCTTTGCATGAAACTGCCAAAGGCAGTGGAAGAATTGGAGTTTAGCCATGGTTCTCTCTATGGAAAGGAGGAAGAAGAAGCGCTCCTCGAAGTATTGCGCGCCGGTGCGCCATCCTGCGGGCCATGGGTGAAAAGGTTCGAGGAAGCTTTCGCCAGCTATTGTGGGACCACGTATGCGCTCGCAGTCACATCCGGAACCACCGGCTTGCAGCTAGCCATGATCGCCGCTGGCGTTGGACCTGACGACGAGGTGATTACCACGCCGTTGAGTTGGATTTCAACGGCCAATGCAGCGACCGCACTCGGAGCCAAAGTTGTCTTTGCCGATGTCGACCCATACACATTGAATCTCGATCCGGCCTCGGTCGCCGAGAAAATTACGCCGCGCACGAAGGTGATTCTTCCTGTGCACCTGTACGGGCAGTGCTGCGACATGGACGCGCTCAACGCCCTCGCCCGTCCGCGCGGGATTCTTGTGGTCGAGGACGCCGCGCATGCTGCCGGCGCCGAGTATAAAGGGCGGAAGGCAGGTTCCTTGGGAGACATCGCGGTCTTCAGTTTCCACCAGCAGAAGAACATGGTGACTCTTGGGGAAGGAGGAATGATCACTACCAGTAGCCGGGGACTTTACGAGCGCATGCTCTCGCATCGCTCCCTCTGCTGCCGCACCTACGATCCTAAAGGGAAATATTTACCCCTGGACGAGTCTGTCCATCCCATGGGGAAAAAATATTGGTATCTCGATTTTGACGAGATAGGTTTCAACTACCGCATGACCGATGCACAGGCGGCCGTCGGTCTTGTTCAGCTTCGCAAGCTGGAGTCCTTCAATGCGCGCCGCATCGAGATCGCCAATGAATACACGCGTGGCCTCGAGGGGATCACGGGCCTGCAATTGCCCTGTGTCTCGCCACAGTCCAAGCATGTCTTCCACGTCTACGCTGTTCTGATCCAGCCCGGATTTTCTCGCAACAAGGAAGACTTCATGTGGGAGCTCTACACAGAGAAAAAGATCAAGGCGTGGTCTCACTACATGCCCATCCACTTGACGACTGCCTACCGAGCGCTCGGACACCAGCCGGGAGAATGTCCGGTCGCGGAAGAGCTTTTCGGCAAATACGTCAGTCTTCCCATCCACCCAAGAATGAAGCAGACATCGATCGAGTATGTGATTCACAGCGTGCGAGAGCTGGCGTGACCCCATTCATTGCCAATGTCTCAGCGATTCGCGGGAATGATCAGTTTTTTTCGCCACATCGAGCGATCTTCATCAGCCGGGCTCCAGGCCGTCTCGATCTCATGGGTGGCAACGTGGATTACACCGGCGGCCTTGTGTTTCAGGCAACGATTCGCGAGGCCACCTGGGCGGCCGCGCAATTGCGTGAGGACGGACATATCCTTTTCTGGAATCCGCAGATGACGGAGGAGGGATGGTGTGACCGAGTTGGATTCTCCCTGGATGAGCTTTCCAGCGATGCGGCGGTACGCAGCCTCGTGAATGCCACTCCGCAGAAGCGCTGGACCGCATACGTCCTGGGGATTTTTTATTGGTTGCGCCTTCACTATCCGGAGTCAGTTCGATCGGGAGCCAATGTCTACATCGAATCGGAAGTGCCTCTCAACAAGGGTGTCAGCTCTTCGGCAGCCATAGAAGTGGCCGTGATGAAGGCTGCAGCCAGATGTTATGGGTTATCTCTGGAGGGGATTGAGCTCGCTGAAGCCTGCCAGTGGGCGGAAAATGTCATTGCCGAATCGGCATGCGGAATTATGGACCAGGCGGCATCAGCCATGGGGGACGAGGGATTTGTGCTTCCCTTGATTTGCCAGCCATGCGCGCCGCAGCCTCTGGTCAAGTTGCCCGAAGGGCTGCGATGTTGGGCCGTCGATTCCGGCGTTCGTCATGCGGTGACGGGGATCGAATATGAGGCAGCTCGCGCTGCGGCTTTTGCAGGCTACCGGATGATCTGCGAGCGAGAGAAGCTGTCTTTGACAGACGACTGCAGCGGCCGAATTCCGCGCTTCGTAGAGCCTCGATGGAACGGCTATATCTCGAATATTCAGCCCTCTGTCTTCCGCTCCCAGTATGAAAAGCAGTTGCCGGAGATCGTCTCCGGCAGTGAGCTCCTCGCTTCTGAAGCGAGCCATCCGGATCCGTTCACCGGGATTCGGCCAGAGGTGAACTACCGGGTGCGCGCATGCACGCGTTATGCAGTCGAAGAGAATCAGCGCATCAAGATGTTCGTCGAGCTGGCTCGCGGCGCGGCCTCGGTACCCTCTGGAGATACCTGTCAGTTGATGGGGGACTTAATGTTTCAGTCCCACTGGTCCTATACGGAGTGCGGTCTTGGCTGTGAGGCCACGGACCTGCTGGTCGAGCTCGTTCGCGAAGAATGCAACCAAGGCAAACTATTCGGTGCCAAGATCACCGGCGGAGGAGGCGGAGGCACCGTTGCCATGCTGGGTGCCAAAGATAGCGAAGCAGCTTTTCATCGCGTCGTTCAGCGCTATGCCGAGGCCCGCGGATTCGATCCTTATGTATTCGAGGGCAGTTCCATGGGCGCCGATCGTTTCGGAACTCGCGTCCTGGAGGCCGAAGCGTGAGTACGACCGCGACGGCGTTGTCCAACAAACGAAAGACAACATGGTATTTCTTTCTGTTGGCTGTAGCGTCGCTGATGTGGTCGGGACAAGGTACGGCTGTCAAGATCCTTGGGCGCCAAATCGGCCCGATCGCGATCACCTTCCTGCCGTTCTACATCACCACGCTTCTGTTCGTTCCTTTGCTGCGCAAGATGCGCCGGGGAACTCCCGGCGCTTCGCGTCCCTCCGTACGGGAGTGGGGCCAATTCGTGGTTGCCGGTGTTGGCGGACAGGTTCTGGCACAACTGGGAATGACTTGGGGGATAAGCAAATCCCTCGCTTCGAACGGAGCGATCCTGAATCTGCTCATCCCTGTCATGAGTGCCCTGCTCGCGTCGCTTCTGCTCAAGGAACGTTTGACTGCGTTGCGGGTCGCCTCGCTGCTGATCGGCCTTGCAGGCGTGATATTGATGTCGGTTGGCGACCTGAGACACGCGTCGTTCGGCCAGATGCGCTTCCTGCTCGGCAACCTTCTCATCCTCAGCGGCTGCCTCGGCTCCTCGTTCTACAACGTGTACTGCAAGGGGCTGATGCAGCGCTTCAGCGAGATTGAAATTCTGATCTTCAGTTACATCACCGCTTCACTGGCCAGTCTGCCGCTGCTGATTTGGGCCGAGCCGTTCTCCTTCCGCAGTTTCCAGCGCTTCGACTGGCAGAGCTGGGCTGCCTTCGCCTTCCTTGCCCTGTTCATGTATGGCGCTTCCATGCTGCTCTTCTTCAAAGCCCTGCAGCACCTCGATGTCACAACCGCATCGGCGTCTCTCTATCTGGTTCCGGTGTTCGGAGTCTTGCTGGCCGTGTTGTTGCTGGGTGAGCACCTGAACTTTGCCGCGATGGCGGGAGCCATCATCGTGCTCTTTGCAACGATCCTCGTGATGAAATATGACACAAGCTATTAGATACTGTCGGAATATCCTGCTCGCTCTTTATGCAGCCGTAGCCCTAGCGGCTCACGCGCAGAAGCCTTTCGCTGTCGTTTCCACCGTAGACCACCCGGAGATCGCGGGCCGTCCAGTACAGCTTGACGCGCAGGGCAAGCTCCTGCCCTGGCCTGCATCAGACGACATTGGCTACTCGTATTCGTCTCACGTCCTCACCCAGTGGACGATTCTTTGGGATCAGTACAACCGGCAGAGATTGCACTACTACTATTGCTGCTTCGACTTCGACCGGACAACGTTCGAAATGTTTCCCGACCAGCACTGGGCCAATTCAACTGGATATTTGCGGGCCATGCTCCAGGGATTTATCGAACGCCTGTATCCCTACACCGGCGATCCACGAATGCTGATCTTCCTCGAAGATTTTATGGATTACGAGCTGGAAAATGGTCTGACTCCCAAGGAATACGTCTGGTCCCAGGTGCCGTATGCGTCTGCGAATCCCGGAGCCACGCGCTATACCGGCTGGAGTGCCCATGGAGAGGACTACATCGAACCCCACGTCGTGGGCGAAGACGGATACGCCTACCTCCGGCTATACGAGATGACCGGCAACACGAAGTATCTCGAAGAGGCCATCCGCTGTGCTGACGCCCTGCTCAAGAACTTCACGTCTGGCGATGAGAAGCACTCTCCCTGGCCCGTGCGATGCTACGCCCGCGACGGGAAAGCGGATGGTGGGCCAATGGGACCATACTCCGCCAATGTTGTTGAACCCATCATGCTGTTCGACGAACTCATCCGCCTGGGGCAAGGTGACGTCGCCGGATATGAGCGGGTACGCAAGTGCGCATGGGAATGGTTTGAAAAATATCCCCTGACAAACAACGTCTGGGTGGGGTACTTCGAAGATGTGGTCCCGAGTATGGAGAACATGAACCAGGTTATCCCGCTGGAGTTTGCTCGCTACGTCCTGCTGCACCCCGAAAAGGATCCGCAATGGCGGGAGCACGCACAGCGACTTATGGAATGGGTCAAGACCACCCCCAAATGGCCTAAGTACATCGTCCATGGTGCAACGGTGACGACTGAGCAGGGAGACGGCAAGAGCTTCTGTTGCAACCTACCCAACCAATGCTGCGACAGCCACACGGCGCGGCTGGCAGCAGTCGAAGCACTCTATTACGCCAAGACCGGAGACGTGGCATACAAGGAAGCGGCATTCCGCTCCTATAACTGGGTAACGTACTTCCAGGGACTTTCCAAAGACGCTGGCGCACCCTTCGGGGGATCTCAGTGGTGGTTTACCGATGAATTCGCAGACGGCCCGCGGCGTGTGATGGATGCCTTCGGGGCGGTGCCGGAATGGGCGCCGGCCGACGAATCGCACTTGCTGGGATCAAGTTCCGTGGTAACCCGGATTCGCTATGGCAAAGGCTCCGTGACCTATTCCACCTTCAATCCTCAGTCCATCGATGTGCTGCGTCTAGACTTCATTCCCAAATCAGTGACGGCGGACGGCAAGCCGATGAGTCCACGCACGAACCTCGATGAACCTGGATACGTATTTGAGGAAGCAACTCACGTGTTGCGCATTCGCCATGATGCCGCCAAAGACATTGACGTGCAGGGGGAAGACGGTCAGGCTCCTCCGTTGTACATCACCTTCGACGATCCACATCTCCCGGCGGGAACAATGCTCGAGGGGCAGTATCCTTCCGGAGCAGTTGATTGGGCGGCAGATTCGTGGCGCATCCATGTTCCGCAAGGTAAGTTCGGAACCTTCAATCTATCTCTGGCTGACCCGACGGCACACTCCGCCGAATTCCGCTTCTATGCGCCCCGTATCTTTGTTGGAGTGGATGTTTACAACGGCGGAAGCTCGGAGGCCACCGTTACGATTCATTCACCGGAGATTCGTGAAATATCCTTCGCCATCAAGCCCGGCGAGTTGAAACGGCTCCGCACCGGATGGCGGGATCCGAGCACTTCGGTTGATTTCGACCTTAAGAATGGCGCAGGCTTGCAGTTCGATAACCTGTCGTATCGCTACGAGTGAGTCTTCGGCAGCGTCTCTTTCGGTTTGCAGGAGGCCAACTCAGTCTTTCGTCGCTCGCCCTGATTCATACAAGAGATGATGGGCGGCCAATCCGCTTGCGACAGCTCATTGCCCAGCGTTCTACGGCAGACGTGACTTGACGAGCATCAGTTGCGTATAGTCTGGTACATATTCGCACGGTATATGAGAACTTCAAACATTGAATCTCCCCGCTCCTCAGAAGATCGCCAAAGCGAATTTCTGTTGTTCATTAAGGAGAGAGGGAACGCATCGATTGCTGAGATGGCGGCACAGTTCGCCGTCTCCGAGATGACGGTACGTCGTGCCCTGTATAAGCTAGCGGACTCAGGATTGGTTATCCGCACACCCGGCGGCGCAATGGCTGCTCCTTCTGGATCGGTCGAACGAAGCTTCCTAGAGCGTTCCGCGAGGATGGCTGGCGCGAAAGATGCGATTGGCAAGGAAGCGGCGCAACTGGTGCAGGATGGTGAAATCGTGGTGCTCGATTCCGGGACTACGACCCGGTATATTGCCCGGTATCTGACGACGAGGCATAACCTTACGGTGATAACAACATCTTTGGCGGTGGTGGAAGAACTGGCAGGCAGTACTAGCGTTCAAGTACGGTTGACCGGGGGAGTGTACCGGCGCAGCAGCCATGATCTTTCTGGCAATGCTGTCCTCGATTCATTGGGGAACATCCATGCCGACAAGGTTTTTTTTGGGGCGGCCGCACTTTCATTCCATAAGGGCGTCATGAACTATGATGCCGAGATGCCCAGAGCTTTTCTGCGCGCGGGTCGCGAGCGCGTTCTGGTTATCGACAGCAGCAAGATCGGAAGCGAAGCGGCATACCGCCTCTGCGCTGTCGAGAAATGCGATATGGTCGTGACCGACAAGGGTCTCAAGGCAGCGGATATAGCACGCCTACGAAAGTTAACTACTGTGCTGGTGGCACAGTAAAACTTAGCTGGCTGCTTGTGTCCTCCCTGCTTGATGACTTTCATCTTTCCCGCCTGCTCCTGCCCGTGTGCTTCACCGCCATCTCGTCTAGCTTTCTCTCCGTTTCGCACGCCGAGCCGGTCATTCCACTGCGAGGCGTCCCATCCCCATCCACTGTGAGAGCGGCCCCGTGATGTAAGCAGCTTATTCGAAGCGAGGAAATACACCGCCGCCACCACTTCCAGCGAAGAGCTAGCATAGTTAACTGCCACACGCTTACGGTAGATGGAGGATGGACTGCATGGGAGGTCGCGGTAGATTGACAACAAATGACACCCGCCGGTGGGGCGCTGGAACTTTGAGCGACGCTAGCATTCTCTGAGTTTGATGTCCCCGAGACTGCGTCTACTGCTTGCCTCCA
The DNA here is from genome assembly GCA_963763665.1 of uncultured Acidobacteriaceae bacterium. Lineage (GTDB taxonomy): Bacteria > Acidobacteriota > Terriglobia > Terriglobales > Acidobacteriaceae > KBS-83. The sequence goes on from CAVXPT010000001.1 coordinate 45,765, forward strand.
CGCACCAGCACTGCGCGAATACGATTTCTGCCAAGCTGGAGACCTGGCATACGCAATGGAGGCGGGCGTGGATCTCGTTCATGAAGTGGTAATCCATCACCGCTAATGGAAGTCATGCGAACGAACCTCCAGTGTTTGATCGGAAAGAGGTAACAGACGCGAAGCCTTCACATGAATCACGCCATCCTGGTTCTGCAAGGGACCTTCGGCGAGGATGAATTTGCTGCGAGTGACGACTAGGCGCTCGCGCTCGTAGAGGTCAGGCGTCACAATGACATTCGCGATGCCGGTCTCGTCCTCCATTGACAGGAAGATGAACCCCTTCGCCGTGCCGGGCCTCTGCCGGGCGATGACGCAACCGGCTGTTCTCACGAACTCTCCATCTCTCCGGTAACGCAAGTCTTCTGCCGAAAGAACGCTTTGGCCGTACAGCGCGCGACGCCGATACGCCATCGGGTGTTTCCCCGTTGTCAATCCGGTGCCGGCGTAATCTGCGACCAAACGCTCTTCGGTAGTCATTTGTCGCAACGGCATGATCTTCGAATCCTCGCGCAAGAGCTCACTCTTTTGCCGAAGCAGCGGACCCTCCAGCTTGCCCGCACGTTCGACCTGCCAGAGTGCAGCGCGACGGTGCTCGACGCCATGGAGCCAGTTTAAAGCCCCTATGCGGGCCAACAACGTCAGCTCGTTCCGATTAAGAGTGGGTATGCGCGCGACGAGGTCCTCCGTGGAATGGAATCGCCCGTATTCTTTGCGTGAGCATGCAATAGCGTCGCCTGATTGTTTCCGCAATCCCTTTGCATAGCCTAGCCCAAGGCGTAGAGAGAGACTTCCATCCGTCTCATGCTCGATGTTGCAGGCCCAATCGGAGATCTGGACATCGATCGGCTTCACGCGGAGGCCATGCCGTTGTGCATCTTTAACCAGCACAGCAGGCATGTAGAAGCCCATCGGTTGATTGTTGAGAATGGCGCAGGTAAAGGCAGCCAGATACTTCACTTTGAAATAGGCTGAGGCGTAGGCAATCAAAGCGAAGCTGGCTGCATGGGATTCGGGAAAGCCATAAAGTGCAAAAGAGCTGATGTTCTGGATGATGGTTTCCTGAGTGGCCGCATCAATCTTGTTCGCTGTCATGCCGGTCCGCAGCTTGCCTTCAAGATTCTTCATCCGTTCCCAGGAACGACGCATCCCGACGGCGCGGCGCAGTTCCTCAGCCTCCGCCCCAGTGAAGTTGGCGACGGTCATGGCCATGCGCAGAAGCTGTTCCTGAAAAAGCGGCACCCCTAACGTCCGCTTGAGCACTGGCTCGAGAGATGGGTGCGGATAGGAAACGTCTTCCTTCTTCTGGCGGCGCCGCATATACGGGTGCATCATCTTGCCGACGATTGGTCCCGGCCGAATAATAGCGACCTGAACGACGACGTCATAAAACTCTTTTGGCTGATTCCGTGGAAGTGACGCCATCTGTGCGCGGCTTTCGACCTGGAACATACCAACCGTATCGGCGCGTTGCAACGTGCGATAGACTTCGTCGTCTTCCGGTAACTGCGCCAGATCCACTTTGTCGCCATGGTGCTTCGGGATCAGTTCCAGGCAATCCTTAAGCACGGCCATCATTCCAAGTCCGAGCAGGTCGACTTTGACAATGCCGAGGTCGGCACAGTCTTCCTTATCCCACTGCACCACGGTGCGTCCTGGCATGGACGCGCGTTCGAGCGGCACGACGCGATTCAGTTGACCTTGGCAGATCACCATGCCACCGGAGTGCTGCCCAAGATGACGCGGCAGATCCTGAATGCGCATACAGAGTTCCAGGTACTTGGCGATGCGTGGATGCTTCATGTCAAAACCTGCATTCTGGAAAGAATGCGCCATGGTGTCGGTTGGACCGCGCCACTCGAAATGGTTCACCAGGCTCGATAAGCGCTGTAACGATTCAGGATCAAAACCGAGAGCCTTTCCAACTTCACGCGCTGCAGATTTGCCGCGATAGGTAATGACATTGGCGGTCATGGCGGCACCCAACTCGCCGTAACGTTGGTAGACATACTGAATGGCCTGCTCTCGTTTTTCTTCTGAGGGAAGATCAAGATCGATGTCCGGCCACTCACCTCGGCTTTCACTGAGAAAGCGTTCGAAGAGCAGATCCATGCCGACTGGATCGATAGCGGTAATCTCAAGCGCATAGCAGACGGCTGAATTCGCGGCACTTCCGCGACCTTGAATAAGGATGTCGTGTTCCTTGCAGAATCGCACGATGTCCCAAACGATTAAGAAGTAGCCAGCAAATCCGAGCTTAGCGATGAGCGCCAGCTCATATTCCACCTGCTTCTGTGCTCTCTCAAACAAGCCATCCTTTTCTTTAGTCCTATACCGGCGAATGACGCCCTCTTCGACGCGTTTGCGCAGAAAACTATCCATAGTTTCGCTGTCCGGAACTGGGTAGCGTGGAAACTCATAGCCCAAGTCCGCCAACTCAAACCGCAACCGCGAGGAAAGCTCCAAGGTGTTCCCAACCGCTCCGTGGACGTCGCGAAATAACGTTGTCATCTCGCGTGCCGAACGAAGATGTCGTTGGCTGTTGAGCGCGAGCAGACGGCCGGCTCGATCGAGCTCCATATGGTTGCGCACAGCGGTGAAGAGGTCCAGAACCTCTCGGTCATATGTATTCGCATATCGCACGCCGTTTGTTGCAAGCAGCGGCAAGCTCAGTGAATGAGCGATGCGGATGGCAGCCTGATTGCGCCACTCTTCTTCGCGCTCCTGGTGGCGCTGCAGCTCGACGTAGACATTATTTCGACCGAAGATCCGAACCAGGCATTCGACAGTTTCCCGGCCAGCCTTTTCGCCGCCGTACATCAAGGCAGCTGCTAACGGGCCTTCATCGCCGCCCGTGAGACACACCAAACCAGAGGCGTATTGCTCGAGATCAATAACCTTGGCCGCGCCTTCCTGCTTCGCCACTTCCCGCATCTTGAATTGCGTGATGAGCTGGCAGAGATTCTGATAGCCTTCGCGCGACTCGCATAATATAGGCAGGCGAGCCGGTTCTGGAATGTGCTGATGCGGCAGCCACGATGGTGGTGTGAGCCGCAGACCCAGGCTCGACACCGCAATCTCCGCCCCGACATGCGCACGAACATCATTCTGCTTCGCGCTGGTATGAAACCTTGCAGAACCATAAACTCCATTGCGATCGAGCAGCGCCATTGCGGGCATCTCCAACTCGATGGCCCGTTGCACGAGACTTTCCGGTTGCGAGGCGCCTTCTAGAAAGCTGAAAGCGCTGGCAGCATGCAGCTCAACATAGCGCTCAGTCATAGAACGCCGCCATCTGCCATTGGTTTTGCATGAGATCCAGCACCATGCAGCAACAGAGCTGCGAATTATCCTCTGCCCGCGCTATCAGGTCCCATTGCTCAAATCCCCAGAACGTCTGGTTCCACCAATCGCCTCCGGCGAGCCATGGACCATATGCGCGCTCTACTACATACTGTCGTTCGCGAAAGAAGAACCTCGCAGGCTGAGCGTTCTGCAAAGTAATGAAGATCGTTTCGGGCGGCCGGAGATGCCGTAGGGCGGTTCGCTGCTGCGAAGAAACAAACACATTGAAGTTGCGGGAAGATAGTGAGAAAGGCTCTATACGAAAGCCCTCTCCCGCATGCGTATCCTCGAGTACAGCGCAACCGGCGTTGTCCTCGCCTACGATGGCACGGATGCGGGCAAGAGTGACGTCCAAACGCGCCGCTTCAGGAAGCGGCGGCGAGAAAAGGCCTGATTGCACTTTGCTGGTGCTGCCAGGTTCAGCGTGAAGGGTAAGGGCAAGGATAGATGCCGGTGGCGGGTGCGCTTTGAGATCCAGGTGCAGCAATTTCATCCAGAGTTGTTTGTCGGTTGTTGGCAGTGCAGGCCGGATAGTACGGCTATACGATGTTCTGCCTTCAAGCGACAATGTGATGGTCACCGAGGCCATGGACAGGATGCGTGCCTTTGCTCGCAAAATCAGTTGATCGAGCAAGGTGCCAACAACAAACAGGAGCGACTCCAGCAATTCGACGGGCGTATCGAGCTCCATTCGTTCGTCAAGAGCGAAGGCCGGTTCGACTGGCTGGAACAGGTGTGCTTGGTCACCTCGCGCGAGTTGACGAAGACGCCTGCCATATTGGCCCATGCGGGCAATCAGTTCTTTTTCAGGCAGAGCAGCAAGCATCCCCAAGGTATGAATACCCCAGAGCGTAAAGGTCTCTGCCTGTTGCTCTGTAAGATCGAGAACGGTCAGTGGTAGAGGTGCCAACACAGCCGCCTCTTCGCCGGATGGGATCACCTGGATGGAAGTACATTGTGATGAAGCTTTCGCAAGACAAACAGCTGCATAGAAATTGTTGCTTACAACAATTTGAGCTGAGATACCAAGCGGCCTCACTCGCTGCAGCAGACTCCTCGCAAGCATCGCAGGTGGACCGAATAGGCCTTGTGTCCCGGCAATATCGATGCCGCAGAGCAACGCTGTATCCTCGCTGCAATCTTCGATACGAGGTGAGAATGCTGCTGCACATTCCAGGAGAACGGCCCTCGTTGTCGTCTCCGCCCGCAGCGAGCGTGACAGCACGATCGGGTCCTGAAAGGTATCGACCTCGACGCGCGTCATTCCATGCTTCATGCCTTGTAACCGAGCCTTGGTATTGAGCGAGCAGACCTGCTGGAACGATGGCTCACCCTCCATCACGACGCATGGCCTGTTGTGCAGCGCCGGCTGTAGCCGAAGAAGAGCCTGCGCGGGGAATTCCTTCGCATACAGGCACGCATACAGCTCTGCTGGATTACTCATCTGCGGCCTGCCCATGTGGTTCGACTTTGCCATGAGGCGGTGGTTACGCTTTGTGGCGGCTTTCGCAAAGGGACAACGTTATTTTCCGTCTGCGTGAACCGCTGACGCGCCACTTCGATGTGCGACCTGATTCCCGTGAAAACTGTTGTTTCATCGCAAAGTGGTTCCGCGGGCTGAAGTCGAAGCAGTAGCTCAGCGCTGCTTTTTGCACATCCGTACTGTGTCAGGAGCAAGATGCTCGCCCGTGTTCTTTCCGCGGCTGCACGATAACGGAACCAGGTCGCGAGAGGTATACGTGAGACAAACTCCGGTGCGAGCCCGCCCAGATCCAGCACAATCGCACCAAAGCCTCCACCCTGCAGCAACAGGTCCGTGACGCGCAACGCCTGCTCGATGCGCAGCCATGGTTTGGAAGCACGCGAACTCCGTCGTGCAGGTTCAGAAATCCTCTGATAGATCGGCGCAAATGGCTGCCGCAATGGTCTGAAACTATGCTTCGGTTCCGCACATCGTGGAGCCATTGCTTCTGATCGCAGCAGGCTGCCGACAGCATCCGGGAGCCCTTTGACCTCACTGCGTGGATGGGCTCCAAATCCTCCGCCATGCAGACCCTTCTTTGCTGGAAGAGGAACAAAGCATTTATCTGGCAAAACAAAGCTGCGGCTCGCGGGGTTTTCACTCGTTTGCGATACGCCACACCGCACCCATAACAACCGTGCAAGGTCGACACCGGCAGCGGCAACTGAGGCAGGATCAAGGGCGTTCGATACATCCACCCATACACAGACCTTTGCTGCTTGTGTGGTTTGTGCGAGAAATGAGAGCGCGATGGAAGTCCGCCCAGAACACTCAGGACCGACGAGTTCACTGATCGCTCCAACTGGCAGGCCACCATGCAACACTCCATCCAACGCAGTAATACCTGTTGCCACAACTGGACGCAGGGTTTTGGGGGCTGGTGTAAGTGCTGAGGGAATTCTCTGCGCGAGTGCTGATTCGATCTGGAACCGTATTGTCGAGGCAGAAGTCATGGGCGAGCAGTTTCGCCTTATCTTCGCCTCAACTGCCTGTGGGCCGTCAAATGAGATTTGCATCGGCGCCGGTGCAATGCACCGCGATGCTGATGAAAATAAGTGGCTTAATTGTGAGGAGTTTTTTTAGCTTGATGACGCACATAAGCAGCGGCTCGTCGTAGGTCTTCAAGAAAGGTCTTGGTATCTCGATCGCGATCTTCGTCGCTCCTGGTACGCAGAATTGCCGACGGGTGCAATGTAGCGATGATGGGCGGGAAACCCTCGGTCTCCTGGATCTTGCCATGCGATCGCGTGATTTTGAACTTTGAGCCAAGAAAGGACTGCGCGGCTACAGCACCAAGGCAGACAACCAACTTTGGGCGAACCGTTTCCAGTTCCGCTTCCAGCCACGGCCTGCATGCACGGATCTCCTGCATGTTCGGCTTCTTGTGAATGCGAAGCTATCCGCGTGGCTCCCACTTGAAGTGTTTGACCGTATTCGTGACATAGACCTTCGCCGATCGATCTCTGCTTCCTCCAAACACCTGTCCAGGAGTTTCCCGGCCGGCCCGACAAAGGGTCGCCCCTCTCTGTCTTCGCGATCCCCGGGTTGTTCGCCAATCATCATGATGGCAACCCTGGGTTGTTTTGCATCCGTGGCTGTTGCTACTTCCCCAAAGACAGCCCGCGTTGCGTGGCGATAAAGGTCACAGCCGTGGCATTTCTGAACGGCGTCGCGCAAGGCAGCCAATGTGCCATCCTTCGGTACAAATAGCGCTGCACCATCTTGTTTCATAGTGGCATACTTCGTATTTAACAAATACGTTAGATGCGTACATCCATCGGGATATATTCAATCTGCATGCAATGTTCGGTGCGTCCATTGATATAAGCGGGCCCTCGACGCACCTCAATTACTAGCTGGTCGAACCCTCTGTCGCTATAGGATCGGCAGCCATAAGGCCATGCTTCTCTATGCGATAAATAAGGGCGCGGCGACTAATGTCCAGATAACGGGCGGCCTGTGTTTGATTTCCACCAAACCTCTCCAATGCTCGACTGATGAGCTCACGCTCGATTGACTCCAGGCTGATTCCGTCTTCAGGCAGGTCCGGCCAAAGAACGGCTGTATTCGACGCGGCAGGCGCAAATTCTTCAGGCAGGTCTTCTTCCGATATGAGATCTGTCGACGAGAGCACCAACAATCTCTCCAGGACATTTTCCAGTTGTCGCACGTTGCCAGGCCATCGATAGGAGATGAGTCGCTGGCGGACCGCCGACGACAGGTGCACACCGAGGAGTCCATGCCGGTCTTTTGACCGCTGAAACAACGCTTCAATGAGATCGGGAATATCCTCGCGCCGCTCTCGCAATGGTGGAATTCTCAACGGCACAACGGCGAGCCGATAGTAAAGGTCTTCGCGGAATGCACCGTCTTCAACCATTGCCGACAAATTTCTGTGGGTAGCCGCAATAACCCGTACGTCAATCTTGATGGGAGCCGTTGCACCAACCTTCGGCAGTTCGCCTTCCTGCAGCACGCGCAGTAGCTTGACTTGCGCTTCCAAAGGAAGTTCCCCAACCTCATCCAGGAATAACGTGCCACCATCCGCTGATTCAATACGTCCGGTCTTGTTTGACAATGCTCCGGTGAATGCGCCACGCACATAGCCGAAAAGTTCCGATTCAACCAGGTCTCTGGGTATCGCGCCGCAGTTGATGGGGACGAAGGGTCCTTTGCTCCGGCGGCTGTTGTGATGGATGGCTCGTGCGACTAGTTCTTTGCCCGTGCCCGTCTCTCCCTGGACAAGGACCGTCGCATCTCTCTGTGAGACCCGCGCGGCTTGGTCGAGAACACGCAGAAATCCCTTGGAGTGGCCGACGATGCCTTCAAATCCATAGCGCTGATCGAGCGCCGTGCGGAGCGTTCGAACTTCTTCAATTAGATTCTGCCGCTCCATAGCGCGATGGACGATCAGGACAAGTGCCTCAAAGTCGATGGGCTTTGCTACGTAATCGTAGGCACCCATCTTCATTGCCTCCACAGCAGTTTCAACGGTTCCAAATGCTGTGACGACGATGACGGTGGTCGGCATCTCCGCCTTTGCAATTCGGCTCAAAAGCTGAAGGCCCGAGGTCGGCATGCGGAGGTCAGTGATAACTAGCTGCGGCTCAAGATTGGTGAGCGCGGTCCACGCGGTTTCACCATCCGATGCAAGAGTGACATCATAGCCAGCCTCCTCCAGCTGCATCTTCATGACGCGGCGAAGACTGCTGTCGTCGTCAACGACGAGGATGTGGTTCCGCTTCATAGCGCTAACGCTTTCCCTTCCAGCTCAATCGCGTTTGCCGAGGCAGGCATTTCAAAGCGGAAGATGGTGCCGCTCGCATCTGGCACGAAGGTGAGAGAGCCTCCATGCTGGGACGCAATGTTGGCAGCGATGGCAAGACCCAATCCGGTGCCGTTCTCTTTTGTGGTAAAAAATGGCTCGAAGATGTGATCCTTTTGTTCGGGCGTGATGCCGTGCCCATGGTCGCAGACTTCAATGCGCAGCGCGTCACCTACAAAAAGGGCGCGAACAATGACCGTCCCCGGCCCTTCTGTCGCTTGGATGGCATTTAGAACGAGATTAAGCAGAAGTTGTTTGACCTGTTCCGGATCGCACTCTACCTCTCGCATCTTCCCGTCCGCCTGCACTTGTAAAGAGATGCCGTCGCGGCTTGCGGCGTGCTGAGCTAATGACGTAACTGACTGGACCATTTCAAGTGGTTCAATCCCTTGCAACCGCGGCAAACGGGGACGCGCAAAATCCAGAAAACTCGTGAGTAGCTGATTGAGACGTTGGGATTCCTTTATGAGAATTTGCAGGCATTCAGCGCGGTCTTCCGATGAGGCTTGGCCGCGCGTGAGTATTCCGGCAGCGCCACTAATACTTGCCAGCGGATTCCGAATTTCGTGGGCCAGGCTGGCCGAAAGCTGACCGGCAGCGGTAAGGCGTTCCGTCTGCTTGAGTTGATCGATATTCTGCCGAAGCTCAATATAGACCCGCTCCAGTTCGATTTTCGTCGTCTCCACGCGTTTTCGCTGCATTCGCTCGCGATCCGCAAGAAGGCCTGCGATAACGCCTGCTGCTCCAAAGGTACTTAGTTCAACGATCTGGTCCTGAGCATCGAGGGGTGCACGGAACCAATGGCGATGAATCGATGGAGCCTGCAAAACCGTCGCCAGAATCACCGTGGTGAGAGCTCCCCGCCATCCAAAAAACATGCCCGCCAGCATGAACGGCAGAATATTCAGATGATGCAGGACGTTATGCAGAACTACCGCATGCGGCGGCGCTATCCAGGTAAACACCGCGAGCAGAATCACAAGAAATGCGATCAGCATCGTCTTTATTCGCACCGATCGCAGACTGGAAGGAAGAGCAGCCATAGTGCCATTTTCCCACGCTCGCTCGACAAAACGGAGTTCCCAATTGAACAGAAGCCGCTGCTCGAGGATTGAGTGCATAAGCATCCGAGGAGAAGCAATTGCAATTCAAGCGCCAAGGACCATTCGGCGAATGCCTCTAGATTCCGCTACTCAAATCCAAATGTGTTGAGCCACTGCGCCATATGCCACTGCCCCATAACGGACACCTCATGTCCCTTATGGTGCACTCGGCGGTGCTTCCTTGCGGGAAATACCTTGCATTGGGCGCTTTTAGTGTTTGGCTTTTCGATTGCTGTGCTCAAGTCTGTGATATTGCGCAGGCTTGTCCTACTGTCCTTGCTTATGCCGAGTCGCGTTCTCATCGGACAGTTCGCTCCGAAGGATGCCGAGCCCTCTGCTCATTCCGGACAAATGGTTTCTGGGTCGCTTCAAGTGTCCCAGTCAGCTCCGGAAACAGTGCGGCGGAGATGCAAGGCACGTCACTCGTACTGTCAGTAATGGACGTTGTCGGGATGGCTGAAGAGAACAGCCCTCGTCTTCATGAGGCCCTGGCAGCAAGTCAGCGGGTTAAGGCCGCAGCACATACGGCGCGAGCTTATACCAATCCCAGTCTTGAGGTTTTTGAGGGTCACCAGTCAGCAAGGCCTATCGCAACACCCGGAGTGCCCGGATTGCTGCAACACTACGCGGCCTACCAGGCCATCGAAATTCCGGCTGAACGCCGTGCACGACAGCGAGTGGCTGACGCGGCCGTAACCAGTAGTGAATTTGGGCAGAGCGCCATCATGCTATCCGTTACGGCTGATGCGAAGCGTGCTTTTTATAACGCTCTCCGACGTCGTGACGGGATATCTCATGCGCAGGCAAATCTGCAGCTTGTACTAGATTTGCAACGGCGCGTTACGGTAGAGGTCAACGTCGGAGAAAAGGGCCGGCTTGAACTGGCACGCGCGCAGGCAGAGCTGGCACGGGCTGAGTTCACCCTTCAAAGCGCCAAGCTTGAGTATGCGAATGCCATAGCACTGCTGCGACTCACCATCGCAGCACCGCCCGAAGCCAATCTCGATCCTCGGGGCACATTGGAGCCAAGCATCGTTCTGCCACCTCTGGAACAACTGAGAGCGGAAGTACTGCGCACGCATCCCGCCGTTGCGCAGTCGCAGGCGGATATCCAGAAAGCCCGTGATGCGCTTGGCCACGAGCGCTCGCTGCGTATTCCGCAGCCCACCGCATTTGCGGAATTTGAAAATCAACCTGATCTCAGATTCTGGCGCGCCGGGATCACTGTTCCAATACCGCTGTGGGACCGACGTAGAGGACAGATAGAAGAGGCGAAGGCCACCATTTCGCAATCTGCTGCACTGCTCGATCAGCGACGGCTCGAACTCATCTCCGCCTTGGAGCGCGCCTACGAACAATATCAGTTGGCCGATCAACAGACCACTTCGCTTGAGTCTGGTTCGCTACGCGCGGCCGAAAGCGCGGTCGATGCGGCCAAGGCCGCATACCGGTTTGGGGAGCGTGGCATTGTGGAAGTTCTGGACGCACAACGTGTCCTGCAAAGCGTTCGCGAAGATTTGCTAAATGCCCAGTATGCGCGGCAATCCGCATTGGTTGATTTAGAAGAACTTGGCGCAGTCGCGTCGAAAGCGAGGCCTTAATGGCCGCCTCGAATCCTCTCTTGGCCTGTTTGGGTCGCAGAAACATGTTCCTCAGCGCATTGGTATGTATGTGTGTGGTTATCCCTCTCCTGATCTCTGTTCAGGGATGCGCGAGTAAGCCGAAGGCGTCGTTCGTTGCGGAGCAGGCACCTGATTCAAACGAAATCAGCATTACCCCGGAACTCGCGGGAAACCTCCACTTCGGCACACCCGAGATGACTGATGTGAACGGGACGCTGCAGGTGCCTGCACACGTGGAGACAGATGCTCAGCAGATTGCGCGCGTCGGCTCTCCAGTGGCCGGACGCATCCTGAGGCTGCTCGTCTTCGAAGGTCAACATGTGAAGTCCGGCACCGTTCTGGCCATGCTGCATAGCACCGACCTGTCTGATACACAATTCGCTCTCATTAAAGCCTCTTCTCGGGAGAAGCTCGCCGAAGCCGCGGCTAAGCGCGCAGATCAACTTATGCAAGCAGACGTCATCGGCCAGGCGGAGTTCGAGCGGCGCCGTGCGGAAGTACTGCAAGCAAGCACGGAAGCCGCTTCCTATCGCACCCAACTGCTAGGACTCGGCATGACAGAAAACCAGATCCAGCGCCTGGAATCGAGTCGCAAGCTGAGCGCAGACTACCCCATCGTCACGCCACGCAGCGGCACTGTGCTCAAACGCGAGATCACGATTGGTCAGGTTGTGCAGCCTGCCGATCCGGCCTTCACTATCGCTGATCTCTCCAGTGTCTGGATTATCGCCAATGTGCCCGAGGAAGATGCCGGCCATCTGCAAAATGGCATGGAAGTGAAGGTTCATGTTCCTGCGCTTCCGCAAAGAGAGATCGCAGGAAGACTCTCCTTCGTCTCACCTATCGTCGATCCAGCTACCCGTACCGTCGAAGTGCGCATGGATGCGGCCAACGCCAACGGCGCGCTCAAGCCGGATCAGCTCGCAAGCATGACGTTCACTGGGCACACCGGTCGCAAGCTCACCATTCCTAATGCGGCGGTGGTGCGTGAAAACAATAAAAATTATGTCTTCGTGCAAAGTGCACAACTCAAGTACGTTTTGCGCGAGATATTTCTCGGCGATGAGGAAAATGATCGCCGCGTTGTGCTCGGCGGAGTACAGGCAGACGAGCACATCGTAACGGATGGTGCATTTCACCTGAACAATCAACGCAAACAGAACGCTATAAAAGGCGGCCTGTGAATGGTGCACGCTATTATCACGGGCGCACTGCGGCAACGGCTGATCCTGCTTGTAGTGGCGGTCATGATGGTGGGTTTCGGTATCAATGCTGCCAGGCATCTGTCCGTGGATGCATTTCCCGATGTCGCAAACATTCAAGTGCAGATCGCGACCGAAGCCGGAGGCAAATCACCTGAGGAAGTTGAACGCTTCGTCACGATTCCCATTGAGATCGGCATGACTGGTCTGCCGGGCATGACGGATATGCGTTCTCTCAATAAACCTGGGCTCTCGCTGATCACGCTTGTGTTTAGTGACGATAGTGACCTGTATCGAGAGCGGCAGATGGTTTCTGAGCGTCTTGCTGAACTTCGCGACCGGATGCCTGAAGGGGTTACGCCCGTCCTGGGACCGATCACCAATGCGCTTGGCGAGGTATACCAATACACGCTTGAACTCCCCGGCGAGAGCACATCGAAACGTGCTTTGACGCGGGAGGACCTGATTCAGCGTCGTACTGTTGGAGGACTGGTTAGTCCGCCCTTTGCTGCGCTCCATCCCTGGCGTCGCGGAGATTAACTCCACCGGCGGATTTGTGAAGCAGTATGAAACGTTAGTGGATCCGCAGAAGCTGCATTACTACGATCTCACCATAAACGATGTGCGCGCCGCGCTAGCACGTAACAACGCGAATGCGGGAGGCGGTGTCCTGCCCCAGCACGCGGAACAATACCTCATTCGTAGCGTCGGCCTGGTACGCGATGTAGACGACATTCGCAGCATCGTGTTGAAAGAGAACAAAGGCACCCCGATCTACATCCGCGACGTAGCCGACGTTCGCCTGGGAACAGAAGTGCGCTACGGGGCCATGATGAAGAACGGCTACACCGAAGCTGTGGGTGGGGTGGTCCTTATGACCAGCGGCGGAAACGCCAAAGAGATCGTAAGCCGGGTGAAGGAGCGTGTCGCGGAGATCAACCGGAAGCACATGATTCCCGGCGGTCTACAGATTGTTCCGTATTACGATCGGTCGCAACTGGTGGATGCGGCGATCCACACAGTAACGGAAGTGCTTGCCGAAGGCGTTGTTTTTGTCATTGTTGTTCTGTATCTATTCCTTGGCGACCTTCGCTCCAGCCTCATTGTCAGCGCCAATCTTCTGCTGACACCGCTGCTGACATTTTTAGTCATGAACCACTTCGGCCTATCGGCCAACCTTATGTCGCTTGGCGGTCTCGCAATTGCCATTGGCCTCATGGTGGATGGTTCTGTGGTGGTGGTGGAGAACATTTTCTCCAGGCTGAGCCATGCTCGACATGAGCATCAACCCGAAGATACGTTCGCCAGGCTGCATGTCGTCCTTTCCGCCGTACAGGAAGTCGCCACGCCCACGCTCTTCGGCGTTGCGATCATCATCCTCGTCTTCCTTCCTCTGATGACACTCGAGGGGATGGAAGGCAAACTATTTGCCCCGCTCGCGTACACCATCGCAATCGCGCTGGGGATTTCACTCATCCTCTCCCTGACGCTGTCCCCCATACTCTCCTCATACTTGCTGAAAGGTGGGTCCGAGGACGACACATGGTTCGTACGCCTTTTACGTCGTCCTTACACCCGTATGCTGCAGTGGGCGATGGGTCATCGGAAGTTCACTGTGCTAGGCGTTGTACTTATCTTCTGCGGCTCCCTGGCGCTCTTTCCCTTTCTGGGCACCTCCTTCATCCCGGAGATGCAGGAAGGCACTCTTTCCCCCAATGCCGACCGCGTTCCAAACATCTCGCTTGACGAGTCCCTGAAGATGGAGAAGGAAATGCAGCGCCTCATGCTGCAGGTTCCGGGAGTGCAGAATGTGGTCTCACGCCTGGGACGAGGTGAATCGCCCGCTGATCCTGCTGGCCCGAACGAGGCCGATGTCCTCGCATCATTGACGCCTTTCGACGAACGGCCTCGCGGCATGACTCAGGAAGGTATCGCCGAGCAGATTCGGAAACGGTTGGCCGCCCTTCCGGGGATCAACCTTGTTATGTCGCAGCCTATCAGCGACCGCGTTGACGAAATGGTTTCCGGCGTGCGTGCCGATGTGGCCGTCATGCTCTATGGAGACGATCTGGATCTGCTCGTCGAGAAGGCCAATGATATTGCAAAGGTAGCCACAGGCATCCAGGGAACACAGGACACTCGTGTCGATCGAGTCGGAGGGCAGCAATACCTTACGATCAATATCGATCGGAATGCGATCGCCCGCTATGGTCTTAACGCATCCGATGTCAATGATGTGATTGAAACCGCAATCGCCGGCAAAGCCGCCACCGATATCTATGAAGGAGAGCGGCGTTTTTCCGCCGTAGTTCGCCTTCCACAGAATTTACGTGACAGTGTCGAAGACATCCGCGAATTGCAAATCAGTTCCCCGGATGGCCCTCGCCTGCCGCTCAAAGACCTGGCCAGCGTCAAGGTCGTGGAGGGACCGGCCCTCATCAATCGCAGCATGGGCAGGCGAAGAATTGTGGTGGGCATCAATGTTCAGGACAGGGATCTGGGCGGATATGTGAACGAACTGCAGGAAAAGGTTGAACGTCGGGTGCCGCTGCCGGCCGGTTATTACATCGAGTGGGGTGGCCAGTTTCACAATATGGAACGCGCCCTGCATCACCTTATGATCATCGTACCGATCACGATCGCAGCCATCTTCTTCCTACTCTTCGTCCTGTTTCATTCCGTGCGTTTTGCGGCACTCATCATTACTGTCCTTCCACTTGCTTCCATCGGCGGCATTCTCGGACTATTTCTGTCGGGAGAGTATCTCTCCGTGCCCGCATCTGTGGGATTCATCGCTCTATGGGGCATCGCGGTGCTGAATGGGGTGGTCTTGGTCTCCTATATTCGAAAACTTCGACAGGAAGGGAGATCACAAACGGAAGCCATCAGGGAAGGTGCCAGATTGCGGTTTAGGCCGGTAATGATGACAGCAGCGGTCGCAGGATTGGGTCTGGTTCCATTTCTATTCGCAGAAGGTCCTGGCTCGGAGATCCAGCGACCGCTGGCAATCGTAGTGATTGGCGGCCTGGTCAGCTCCACTGCACTCACGCTCCTGCTTTTGCCAGCGGTCTATGCGGTGTTTGAGGGCAAAGAAAGGCAGACGAGATGATCACTGCCTGTACTGTGGATTCAGATGGTCTGGCATGCGTCAAACTTCTATGAGGGAATCGCCACCAATCCGGACTTCGGCGCGGACGCGGCGCTTGCCTCATCAGCTGGCACTGTATGCTCAAGGGCCGCTGTTGCAGAACAATCCTTGTAAAGAGATCCTTCCTTCATGATGACGTGCAGATTTTTCTCGTGCACGACGAGGTCAAGATCTTCCAGTGGATCGCCGTCGACCAGAAGCAGGTCGGCGATATAGCCTTCCTTCACTTGACCAAGCTCATTGCCCAAGCCCATCACCTGCCCGCCGATGCGCGTGCCGCACTGCAGCGCCTCGTTGGGCGAAAAGCCGAGCAGATTGACGAAATGCTTGAGGTCACGCGCGTTGTCACCTTGCGGCGTCTGAGCAAAGCCGTAGTCTCCACCGATAAGTATGCGCACTCCGCGTTTGCGCAATTCTGTGTAGACGGCGGCAGTAGTATCGATGACGCGCTGCATCGTGCGGCCTAGCTCTGAATCACGGTGGAAGCCGAACGGCTCGCCCTCGTAGAGCGTGCCGTAGATAATGCCGATCGCTGGGCCGACAAAGATGCGATCCTTGGCGGACTCGAGCATGTCGATCGCTTCCTCGTCCGCTGATTCGCAGTGATAGATGACATCAACGCCACAGCGGACAGCCCGTTTCACGGCCTCGGCCGCTCGTGCATGACAGTTCACCTTTTTGCCAAAGTCACGAGCGACGCCCACCGCCGTCTGTACCTCTTCCTCCCGCATCACGGTGAGGCCGCCATGAGCGGCCGGGCTGAGGTCGTCTCCGGAGATGTTGACCTTGATGTTGTCGACACCTTCGCGGCAGCAAAGACGGATAGCCTTGACAAGCTCCTCTTTGCCATCGGCGATCATGCCGAAGCTTTCGTAATACATGTGCGCCTTGCGTTCATCGCCAAGGCCGCCGGTGACGGTGATCTCGGGGCTCGCCGCGCGCATGCGTGGTCCGGGCAGGCGGCCTGCATTGATTTCGTTGCGGATGACCACATCGAGCCGCAGTTTCGACGTGGCAGCGCTGTAGGCGCTGGTAAAGCCGTGATCGAGCAACGTCTTCGCATTGCGCATGGTGAGCAGGACATGCTCTTCGGGAGGAATATTGCCGAGGTCCGAATCGTTGATCGCCCCGCCGAACGAGATATGCGCATGTCCCTCCACGAGACCAGGCATCAGCGTTCTGCCGCGCGCTTCGATCACGGTGGCACCGTCGGTGGCGAGCCTTCCCGGAACGCGGGCGATGGTTTTGATGCGAGTGCCTTCGACAAGCACATCGGCTGGAAATGCAGCCGCACCACTACCATCCCACACGCTGGCACCGCGGAAAAGAATTGGCTTCATGGCAGCTACCTCCTCAACAGCTAATAACGCTAATTTTACCGATCCGCCACATACGCGCCGATGCGATCCGCCAGGCCAGGTGACAATCGCGCGATCACTACACCATAGATAGCCGATAGAACGAGAACCCCGAGGGCGATCCATGGGAACGCATTGAAAGGCCACGATTGGCCCGGCTGGATAAGACCCCATAGCGGAAACAACATAATCAGCGTACCGGCGATCGGCAGCAGAATATGGCGAAGAATGTCCAGCTCGCTGCGATGATACCGGAGCACATAGACCGGGAGCGCGAGATTCGTGAGCATGTACGTAAGAATGATAGGGATAGTGCCGAGCGTACCGGCAAAGCCGAAATAGTTCAGTGGCGCGATTCCGCCTAGCAAGCTAAACCCTAGAATCAGCACAACCGCAATGATGAGAAATACCCACATCGCCCAGTGGGGCGTCTGGTGTCGCGGGTGAATCTTGCCGAGGAATTCCGGCAGCAGGCCTTCGCGCCCTGAGTTGAATAGAATGCGGGCCTGAGAGTTCACTAACCCGATCAAAGAACCCAGGATGCTTGTAACACCGGCAATATAAGCAACGATCAGCAGGGCAGGTGCAGAGGCCTTCAGGCCGTCGATGAAAGGGAGCCGCGAGGCGCCAAGGGCGTGGGGGTCCATTTTGAACCCGACGGCGGTCGCATACGCGAGAAAGATATAGAAGATTCCAATCGCCAGCGTGCCGGTAATCAACGCAAGCGGGATATTTCGTCTTGGGTTCTCTGTCTCTTCTGCAAGAGAGGCGGAGTTCTCCCAACCGATGAAGAGATAAACGGCGAGTGGAAAGCCTATTCCTAGTCCCGCCAGCCCACCAGCCAGCTTGAAAGGATTGAAGGGAGCAAGCGTCAGAAAATGGGGATGCTTGGCGAGCATGAGAATACTGCCCAAAACCAGAAGCCCGGCCTCGAAATAGAAGAAAACGCCGGACCAGAACGTTGAGAGTTGGACACCTCGCATGACCAGCCACCCTGTGGCAACCGCGATCAGCACGGTAAGAATTGCCCAGTGGATGGAAAGGCCAAGAAAGGTCTTCAACGTCTCAGCCACCCAGACGCCTGCGATAGAAACGATCGTTGACGCGGCGACGATGTAACCGAAGGTAATGAACACCGAAACAGCAGCGCCCACAGATGGGCCAAACGCCTTCCCGGTAAAGGTAACGAACGATCCAGCCGATGGTGTGAAGCGGGAAAATTCGGCGATTGTATTGGTCAGGAACAGAATCACGACCATCGCGGTCAGGATGGTCAATGGTGCCGCTACTCCGGCTCCCTGCACAATCATTGCAAAGCCAAAGAAGAAACTCATCGCCGGTGCGATGCTGGCGAGAGTGGACGCCACAATGTGGCTCAGGGAGAGCTCATTTCGTCGAAGGCGAGTCTCCCCGCCTATCTGGGGGATGGATACCGTTTCATTCGCCGACATATATTCCCCTGAACGGCTGGCGCACTAGGAAACCCTCTTTCGGAAAAACAAGAGGCGTGGACGCAGTTTACACCAGCGAATTTCGGCGCTCTTCGCGCGCAAAACCTTGCTCCTCTATAGGTCATTTGTAGGAGTGACTACTGGACTTTCCATTCGACAAGTTCCTCTTGAGTAAGCGGCAATGGCAGAACTCGTCCCTCCGCACCCGATTGAAACGAGGTCTCAAGAATGGCCATGACGGCCACAGCATCCTTGACGGTAATCAGTGGTGGTTGCTGGTTCTTGATTGCGTCGCGGATATCGATGTAATACATCCTCTGATTCCCATTGGGTGCAGCAATCTCTGTCCGTGAACCGGTCTCTCCGTTTATAACAATGCCTGGTTGCGGATCGACTCCAAATGCAGGATCGTCGGGAAGCATCCCAGAAACGAGTTGCGGCTCTTGCACGTCGGCACCGAATTTCACCCAACTGGCCCGTGTGCCGTGCAGTGTCGATCGCGGGCCTCCACCTGAGACGAGCAGAGAAGAGTGAAGGATGACCCGCAGGCAATCCGCCCCCGCCCGCTTGTAAATGAGCTGAACGTGGGCCCAATCATCGGTCTTTCCCCCTTTGCGGAGTGTGCCAAAGGCGGCGTTCACAAAAACCGGCAACCCAAAGAGGTAAAGAGCCTGATCGATCATGTGTGGCCCAAGATCGAACCATAGGCCAGCTCCCGGTCCCGGATCCTCGCGCCACCGTTGTCTCACTACCGGCCGAAACCTATCCATATGGCACTCGTAGTGCGACACCTCGCCGAGCAACCCCGAGTGGAGGATCGCTTTCGTCGCCAGGACCTCACTATCCCACCGGCGATTGTGAAAGACGGAGAGTAGCCTGCCATGTTGCTGCGCGATGCCTCGCAGAGCGCGTGCCTCCTCCAGCGTCACGGTGAACGGTTTATCGATGACAACGTGCTTGCCCGCGCGTAATGCAGCGGCAGCTAGCGGAAAATGGCTTTCATTCGGGCTGGCGATGACTACCAGGTCCACCTCGGAGTGCGTCGATATATCCTCGGCGCTACCGACAATTGCCCCCGGCAGATCCGCCTGCACAGCATCGGGCTTCGTCGACCCAACATGGGTAAGCAGAAATCCCGGCACAGAGCGAATGAGCGGCGCGTGGAAAGTCTTCCCTGCATACCCGTAGCCGATCAGCGCAACACGAATTGGGTCGTTTTGGTCATCCATAACCATAGAGATTAAGGCATGTGCTGCGGGACCCTCGGCCATAACGCAACGCCCAGAGGGGATGGGAGCCTTACTGGGGATAAACCGGCTATTTGTCATCTATTTTTGCGCGGGTTGGTGTCCGGAGCGGGTGGGCGTATCGTGGTTACTGTTTCGGCTTCGGCTTGCTGTGCGCTTGACGGATGGAATGTTCTGACCGTCGGCGCGCTCGTCCGGAACGCCAACTCAATCGGGAAAGTGAGACACGCTTGACGATGCTCGACCGCAGAAAGTTCATCCAGGCCGCTGCTTTAGCCGCTACTGCTACCGCTACACATCTGAAACCTCTCCTTGCGCAATCCTCGTCAACGCGATCCCCGAATGACACCATCCAACTCGCTCTTATCGGCGCAGGTATCCAGGGGCAGCATGACACGGGCGTCGCAGTGCAGGTCCCTGGGGTAAAGCTTGTCGCCGCCGCCGACTGCTATGACGGCCGCCTGGCCCACTGCAAAGAACTCTGGGGACCGGATGTCTTCACCACCCGTGATTACCGCGAGATTCTTGCACGCAAAGACGTGGACGCCGTCCTGATCGCCACCCCCGACCACTGGCACAAAACGGCTGCCATCGACGCGATGAAGGCCGGCAAGGACGTCTATCTCGAGAAACCGATGATTCATCTCTACGCCGACGGTCCGGAGATTATCGAGACGGCACGCTCCACCGACCGCATCCTCCAGGTCGGCAGTCAGCGAGTCAGTTCTGTAATCTATGCCAAGGCCAAAGAGCTGCTGGCCTCCGGCATCATCGGCAAGTTGAACATGGTCAGCGCGTACTGGGACCGCAACTCCTCCATCGGCGCCTGGAACTACTCCATTCCGCTCGACGCCTCCACAGAGACATGCGACTGGCCGCGATTCCTCGGCTCCGCACCCAAAATCCCCTGGAATGCGGAACACTTCTTCCAGTGGCGCAAATGGAAGGCCTACGGCTCGGGTGTGGCTGGGGACCTCTTCGTGCATCTCTTCAGCGGCACGCACTTCATCACCGGATCGCACGGACCCACGCGCGCCATGGCCACCGGCGCCATTCGTTACTGGAAAGACGGTCGCGACGCCGACGATGTTCTGCTTGCGCTTTTCGACTACCCAGAAGGCTTCAACCTGAGCCTGCATGTGAACTTCGTCGATGGCGGCGAGGAGAGCGAAGGCTTCCTCTTCACCGGCTCGGAAGGCCTCATGACGATTGCTGGAAATACGGTCTCCGTTGTCCGTACCCCACCGGAAACGGAACCCGGCTACACCGTCTCCACTTTCACCGACGCCATGCAGAAGGAATACATCGCGCAATACGAGAAGAAGTACCCCGAGAAGCATTTCAGCGGCGCGCTGCCTGAGAACGTGCAGAAGTTCACAGCACCGGAGGGCTACTCCGACAGCTACGACCACTTCCACAATTTCTTTGACTCCGTCCGCAGCCGCAAGCCCGTCGTTGAAGACGCAACATTCGGTTTCCGCGCAGCTGGCGCGGCCCTGCTCAGCAATCTCAGCGTCGAACGTGGCGAGATTGCCCATTGGAACCCCGAAACGATGAAGCTCGAGCGCAGCTAACCGACGGAGACCATGATGACGATTCCCTTCAAACGACTTGCGCCGTTTCTCGCTCTGCCCCTCCTCGCCCCGGTCCTGGGCCATGCCCAGGATCCTGCGCACGCCACCGAGTTCCGCATGCAACATCCCGGCGACGGCCCCGGCGGTGAACCCCGTATTGCCTTTCTCAGCCATCGCCTCGGTAACGACCACGCCGAGGGCATCTCTCTGTTGGACATGAATGGTGACGGCTTCGCCGACCTGCTCAGCGGTGCCTACTGGTATGAAAATCCCGGGGCCAACGGTGGTGACTGGAAGCGGCATCAGTTCCGCACCGTCGGTATTCACAATGAGTTCGTCTCAGACTGTGGCGAGTGGATTGTGGACGTCGACCACGATGGCCTACCCGATCTCGTCACCACCGGCTGGATCGCCAACGGCCTCTGGTGGTATCGCAACCCCGGACCCAAGGCGACCGCGGCCGGCACTATGTGGAAGGCAGAGAAGATTACCGATAGTTTCGACACGGAGGGCGGCGCCTTCGCAGACATCAACGGCGATGGCAAGCCGGATATTGCTCTCGCCCATTACAACCGCGCGGGTGTCCTGTGGGTCGACTTCAGCAAGGACAAGCCGCGCGTCCACCATCTGGGAGGCCGCGAGCAAGATGGCCACGGCATCGGTGTCGCCGACATCAACGGCGACGGCAAGGCCGATGTACTCACAACGCATGGCTGGTTTGAGCAGGTCGATGCCGATAAGGATCAGTGGAAGTGGCACGGCGACTGGGATATCGGCGACGCCGGATTCCCCATCCTCGGCTACGACGTAAACCACGACGGCAAGCTTGACCTCATCTACGGCCAGGGCCACGGCTATGGCCTCTACTGGCTCGAGCAGGCGGGCACTACCGATCATCCGATGTGGACACGACACGCCATCGATGAGTCCTTCTCGCAATCACATGCACTCTTGCTCGCCGATATCGACGGTGACGGCACTCCGGAACTGATCACCGGCAAACGCTATCGGGGCCACTCTGGCGAAGATCCCGGTTCGTACGACCCCGTGGTGGTATATGCGTATAAGCTGCCCACCAAAGCCCAGCTCGACGCCGCCAAATCGAGTGCAGAGGCCACGAAGGGCTCAATGGAGACGATGAGCATCGCCAACAGTGCAGCAGATCCTGTCTTCACGCGGTACGCGCTATCCGTGAATGGAACTGCCAGCGCGGGAACCCAGTTCATCGCTGCCGATCTGGACCACGACGGCGACCTGGATCTCGCCAGCGCAGGAAAACTCGGCGTGCACGTGCTGGAAAACCTCAAGGTCAACAAAGTTCCCAAGAGTGTTCGCGAAGAAACACAGCCACTCGAGCGCAAATGGCCCTTCCCTGGTGAAGGCAAAGAGGTTCCGCAGGAAGATGGCCCTACTCCGTAAGGCCAGAGCATTGCACACTGCGTTTTGATGCTTCATAAAACGGCTTGCGTGAAGCGCCAAAATGCAGGACTGAAAACCCAGGGGTCCGCGCCTCCATGGCCGGACCTCTTTGTTTTCGATGCAGCGCTGCTCTCCAACGACGTGCAATCACAATTCCGCCTCAGAAGGTGATGATGTCCGAAAACGGCGAATTTACCTCTTAAGCGATGAGAGTATTTCAGTATGGATTCCGTCCGCTGTAGAAGCTCGTTGTCGGGCCGGACGCACGTCTCTGATGATTTCATCCTTTCGGTGCCGGCTGCGGGATAGATCCCCGGCGTCGGCCCCGGGCCACCACACTTCGGCCGGCACCGTGAGCATCGGCCGCCTCCATTTTCAATCCGCAACCGGTTGTCTTCCATAGGAGAATCTTCCAAATGCATAAGCCTCTTGCTGAAAAGCGCGCGACATTCCGTACCCTCCACAAGCAGGGCTGCTTCATTCTTCCGAATCCATGGGATGTCGGGAGTGCCAGGATCTTTCAAAACCTGGGATTTGTCGCAGTAGCGACAACCAGCACAGGATTCGCCTGGACCACCGGGAGACCGGATTATGCGGTAACCCGAGACGACGTGCTACAACACTTGACTGCTATGAGTAACGCCGTCGATTTGCCATTAAACGCTGATTTCGAATCCGGCTTCGCTTCTGATCCGCAAGACGTCGCAGCGAATGTCACCCTCGCTGTGAGTGCGGGCGTAGCTGGACTCTCGATTGAAGACCGGGTTGTAGGTAATCTGGGTAAGCTTTACGAGACACCTCTCGCTGTCGAGCGGATTCGTGCTGCACGCACCGCGATCGACAAGACGGGCGAAGACGTGGTCCTCGTGGGTCGTACCGAGGGCGTTCTGCTCGGAGGGTCTGTCTCGGCTGCGATCGACAAACTGGTCGCCTTAGCCGACGCTGGTGCCGACTGCCTCTACGCGCCAGGCGTGGGCATGGCAGGCCTGAGCACGAAGGATGATGTGCTTGCGCTTGTAAAAGCGGTGGCACCGAAACCGGTGAACATTTTGGTAGTCGGACCGGGCGTCACCTTCGCTGAATATGCCGATCTTGGTGTGCGACGGATCAGTGTGGGTGGTGCGCTCGCGCAGGTCTCCTGGGGCGCAACCCTCGCCGCGGCGAAGCAATTGAAGGAGGGCTCGTTCGATGGCCTGGCAGCCGCAACTTCAAATAGGCAGCTTGACGAAATTTTTGGCCGGTTCGTCTAGACCATTGCAATGATGGAATGGCAGTGACTCATCGCAAAGATAAACGCATTCAGGGTCGTCCCGATATCCTTGTGTGGGGCTTAAGCGTACTCTTCTGTGGGATCAATCCTGGGCGGTGGCGCACTCGCTGTGATGTTCCACGGCGGAAATGGTATGACTAGACGCTACCCGCTTAACAATGTCTCCTCGACGTCGCCACACGTGCAAGTGAAACGCAGGATTCTGCGCGACGGTGCAAGTCCAAACCAGCTACGCGATGCGGCGTTCCGCCGGATAGTATTAGCGATCCCGGCAGGCAGGGTTAGTACCTATGGGAAGGTAGCGGCGGCGGCCGGTTATTCGCTATACCATCGCGCTGTGGCACGGCTCTTGCGAACCGATCCTCCGGATTCACTGCCATGGCATCGTGTAGTGGGAGCAGGCGGCGAGATCAAGCTCCGACATGAAGCCGCCGAAGAGCAGCGTCTACGCCTGAAGATAGAGGGCGTTGGCTTCCGTGGCAAACGGGTAGATATGCATCTGCACGAACATCAGTTCCGCGTGTGGGAATGGAAAGCGTAACGAATCCTTCGCGTAAATGCGACAGTGTTCACCGCCGTAGAAGGCCCTCTCAGCAGCGAGGCAAAGGCTATTGCGCGGGATCGTAATTCAGATTTGGGCCTAACCACCGCTCGACTTCTGCAATGCTCATTCCCTTGCGCGCGTGATAGTCGGCCACCTGATCGCGGTCGATCTTGCCAAGGCTGAAATATCGCGATTCCGGATGCGCAAAGTAAAGCCCGCTCACGCTTGAGCCAGGCCACATCGCAAATGACTCGGTAATCTGGATTCCTGTATTTGCCTCCACATCGAGCAATTGCCAGATCGTGCCCTTCTCCGTATGATCCGGGCAGGCGGGGTAGCCCGGGGCCGGCCTGATCCCCCGATACTTTTCTTGAATGAGGTCCGCGTTGCTCAATCCTTCTTCACAGCCGTAACCCCATTCATCCCGAACGCGCTTGTGCAGGCATTCGGCGAAGGCCTCTGCCAGGCGATCGGCGAGGGCCTCCGCCATAATCGCGTTATAGTCGTCGTTCTCGGCCCGGAAGCGGTCGCTAAGCTCCTTCTGGCCGATCCCGCTGGTCACCGCGAAAGCACCGAGGTGATCGGGCAGCCCTGTTTCTTTCGGCGCGATGAAGTCGACGAGCGACCGGCACGGCTCGCTGCCTTCCCTGTTTGCTTGCTGGCGCAGGAAATGAAATCGCTCGAGCACCTTGCCACGTGTGCTGTCTGTATATAGTTCGACATCGTCGCCCACGGCGTTCGCGGGAAAAAGAGCGTATATACCGCGCGCCGTGATGAGGTTCTTCTCAATGATGCGATCCAGGAGCGCATTGGCATCGGCGAATATCTGGCGCGCTTGCTCGCCTTGTTCCTTGTGCTCAAGAATACGTGGGTAAACACCCTTTAGCCCCCATGCGTGGAAGATGGGTGTCCAGTCAATGAAGTCGCGCAGCGTCGCCAGTGGAAAATTGTTCAGCACGCGCACGCCGGTAAATGTTGGTGTGGGAAGGTCTTCGGGACGCCACTCAATCGGAGTTCGCCTGGCGCGAGCGGTCGCCAGCGAGACGACGTTTTGACGCGGGGCGGAGTACGTCTTTCGGACCGCCTCGTACTCGGCGCGATGCTGCGCCACGAATGCTTCCTTACCGTCGTCGCTCAGCAGGCTGGTGGTGACAGGGACCGCCCGGCTCGCATCCAAAACGTGGACCACCGGCTCGCTGTAGTGCGTTGCAATCTTGATGGCTGTGTGCGCACGGGTCGTGGTTGCCCCACCGATCAGCAACGGTAACTTGAATCCCTGACGCTCCATCTCGCGAGCCACATGCACCATCTCATCGAGAGACGGTGTGATCAGACCGCTCAGGCCTATTACGTCGACCTTCTCCGCCTTCGCGCGTTCGAGGATTTTTTCGCAAGGGACCATCACCCCCAGATCGATTACCTCAAAGTTGTTACAGGCAAGAACCACGCCAACGATATTCTTGCCGATGTCGTGAACATCACCCTTCACCGTTGCGAGCAGGATTTTTCCCTGCGCCTTGATTACTTGGCCCGCGGCAGCCATGGACGCCTTTTCGGCCTCCATAAATGGTGTAAGGTGTGCCACAGCCTTCTTCATCACTCGAGCAGATTTGACTACCTGGGGCAAGAACATCTTCCCTGCTCCGAACAGATCACCCACCACGCTCATCCCGTCCATCAACGGACCTTCGATGACAAGTAACGGACGCCCCAGTTTGACGCGAGCCTCTTCAGCATCGATCTCTATGTACGCGTCTATCCCCTTGACTAGCGCATGAGAAAGACGTTCTTCAACTGTGCCGTTGCGCCATTCCTCGGCCTTCTTTTCACTTACTACCGTGCCTGCGCCTTTCAGCGTCTCGCCATACTCCACCAGCCGTTCGGTTGCATCCGGGCGGCGATTTAGAAGCACATCCTCGACCAGCACTTTCAGCTGAGGATCAATCTCCTCGTACACCTCCAGCATTCCCGCATTCACAATGCCCATGTCCATGCCCGCGGCAATGGCGTGATAAAGGAATGCAGAGTGCATTGCCTCGCGCACCTTATTGTTGCCCCGGAAGCTGAACGAGATATTCGAGACGCCGCCGCTGACTTTTGCGTGCGGCAGATTTGCCTTAATCCAGCGCGTGGCGTTGATGTAGTCAACCGCGTAGTTGTTATGCTCCTCCATGCCGGTGGCCACGGTGAGGATGTTCGGGTCGAAGATGATATCTTCCGGCGCAAAGCCGACCTCGTCGACCAGTATCCGGTAGGCACGCTCGCAGATACGTATCTTTTCCTCGTAAGTCGCAGCCTGGCCCTGCTCGTCAAAGGCCATCACCACCGCAGCCGCACCATACTTAAGCACGGTTGCCGCGTTCTCGCGAAACTTTTCTTCCCCCTCTTTTAGTGAAATCGAGTTCACGATTCCCTTGCCTTGCAGGCATTTGAGCCCTGCCTCGATGACCTCCCATTTTGAAGAGTCCACCATAAAAGGCACCTTGGCGACTTCAGGCTCGCTGGCCAGCAACTGCAGGTAGCGCGTCATCGCCGCGACGCCGTCGATCATGCCTTCGTCCATACAGATGTCGAGGACATTGGCCCCATTCTCGACTTGCTGCCGGGCAATCCTTACCGCTTCCTCGTACTTGCCTTGCTTGACCAACTTCGCGAACTTGGGCGAACCGGCCACATTGGTCCGCTCGCCGATCATGATGTAGACGCCAGCCTGCTGGGTAAATGGCTGTGATCCGGAGAGACGGAGCGGCCTCGTCTCAGTGCCCTCGGCTGCGGGCACGCTCTGGCGTGTCTCCAGGGTCACCGCGCCGCCACCATCAATTCCCGGGGGTGCTTTCCTTCGAGTGCTTTTGCTATCGCCGCGATGTGTTCTGGCGTGTTGCCACAGCACCCGCCGGCAATATTGATCAGTCCTGCCCGCGCAAACTCGCTCAGATAACGGGCCATGTCCTCCGGCCCCAGGTCGAACCCGGTTTCCGAGAGAGGGTTTGGCAAACCGGCGTTTGGATAGCACGAGATGGCTACGTCCGCCTTCTCCGAGAGTTCGCTCAGAAACGGATACATCAGATCGGGGCCGAGAGAACAGTTGAGGCCCACCGACAGCGGGTTCACGTGCTGCACCGCGTTCCAGAATGCCTCAGTAGTCTGCGCCGAGATCAGGGTCTCGCCGCCACGCCCAACCGCCGCAGAGATCATCACCGGCAGTTCTTTGCCATCCTGATCGAACACCTCACGAATGGCGACCAGTGCCGCCTTTGCGTTAAGCGAATCGAAGATGGTCTCGACCAGAAGCAAATCGACACCGCCGGCAATCAGGCCGCGCACCTGCTGAGCGTAGGCGGTTTTCACCTGGTCGAAGGTGACTACGCGGAAGCCTGGATCATCCGCATCGGGCGAGTTCGACAAGGACACGGTCAGGGGACCGATCGCCCCCGCCACAAATCGTTGCCGAGAGGTTGCGTTCCCCACCCGGTCGGCCCATTCACGGCACTGCCGCGCCGACTGCTCGTTGATGTCCGAGGCAAGCGTGCCAAGTGTGGGATCGTCGATGATCTTCTGGTAGAATTCGGGATCCTTCCTGCCGCCGTGCTCCCGTGGATCTTCCACGAAAAACTCGCTCTGGGTAATGCTGGTCGCGCCGAAAGTATTCGTCTCGATGATGTCCGCCCCGGCTTCCAGAAACCGGCGATGGATATCGCAGATCATCTCCGGCTGCGTCAGCGAGAAGAGATCACCGTTGTTCAACAGGTCCTTTGCCGCATCCTTGAAGCGTTTTCCGCGAATGTCGGCTTCCTTCATGCCGTAGGTTCGGATCGTCGTGCCCATCGCTCCATCGATGATGGCGATACGGCTTTCGAGGATCTTCTGAAGAGGATGTTGTTGATTTGTAGTCATTTTGTCCCTGAACGTGACGATGTCGGCAAGCGACATCACTCCGAGGTACGGTTTTCCAGCCTCACTGAATGAGGGAAAAGGATTGGCGTTTCCTCTGGTCCTTCCCGATCACCGCTTCCGGCGGTAGATCTGCCACAATAGTCACCTTTTGTTATCTCCTTCCATTATAGCGAGAGAGCGAACATGCCCCCGTTGAGCAAGGCATGCGGGGTGATTGGATCGAAGAGATGCCCCAGTCGACCCTCGCGGATTGAATAGCGTTGCGATAGCAGCGTTGCACGTGGGCATGGCATCGAGAAATGGCGTTGGCGAATGTTTGTGCAGTGTCCATCAGAGACGGCCACTCGTATCATCGAGCCACTTCATGGGGCGTTACGTCTGCAGTGGCAAGACCATCGGATCTTGGATCCGAGATGAACAGAGCGCCTGGAAGGCTCATCTAGGGCATTTGTCCTGCCTAAAAACAGTGTAGAAGCCTCATGACAGATTGCATTCGCCGTTATTCAATCCATCCAGTTCAAGAGTTGCAAAAGCCAGCGGCAACACCGCCTCCTCGTCTACGCAATCGCCGGTCAGAGCACATTGGTGTATCAGGTCGGCGGTCTCCGAGGACCCGACTGGCTCTATCTAAAACTAAAGGGGTAGAGCGAGTATGAGACGTTCTTTCTTACTCTGTATCAGACCGCTGACAGTCGCCATAGTCTTTTCAATCGGTTCGATCTCACACGCTCAGGTTGCAAACAACACTGCTCTTGTAGGGGCGGTAGTCGATCAATCTGGCGCCCCTGTTTCTGGGGCAAAAGTGACTGCGGTGAACGAAGGAACACAAGTCACCTATCCCGGCGCGACGAATGCTGATGGCTACTATTCCATCACCTTTATCGCTCCCGGAACCTATGACATCACCGTGGAGCAATCAGGCTTTACCAAACTAACGAAGACGGGCCGCATTGTGGTGGTTGATCAGGCCCAGCGAACCGACTTCAAGCTTGCGATTGGATCGACCGCGACTTCGGTGACTGTTTCCGCATCCTCACCCCCAATTGCAACCGACGATGCGACGCTCGGCGAGACCTTCAATACCAAGGCAGTCGAAGACCTGCCGCTCATCGGTCACAATGCTTTGGAAGTTGCTGCGACAGCATCCAATGTGATTATCGGGCCGACCAGCAACTACTCTGGTGTTCCTCCCGGTGAGGACTTTATCGGAGCAGGCCAGCGGGAGATTCAGAACAGCCTGAATCTTGACGGCGTGTCCATCATGAACAACTTGATCAGCCTCGCGCCTGCGCGCCCCAGTTCGGACATGATTTCTGAGGTGCAGATGCAAAGCGGAAACTACTCCGCGCAGTACGGCTCGTACCTGGGCTTGCATATCAATCTGGTAAGCAAGTCCGGAACAAACGATCTGCATGGCGCTGCATACGACTACATCCAGAATACGGCGCTGAATGCGAGCCCGTTTCTGAATCCGCCCGGTACGCCGAAGCCGATTCAGCACTATAACCAATATGGCTTCGATCTTGGAGGCCCCGTATATATTCCGAAACTCTATAACGGACGCAATAGAACTTTCTTCTTTGCCTCGTATGAAAAGATCAACCAGGTTCAGCAGTCGAACCAGGGGCCCGTCTCCACGCTTACGCCAGCAATGAAGACTGGAGATTTCTCGTTTTTGACCGGCAGCCAGCAATTGGTCGACCCTTATACTGGGCTGCCTTATCCCAACAACCAGATTCCCGCTTCCGAACTCGCCACGCCCGCTGCACAAATCGCCAAAAGCATCGAGCAGTACATTGCCGCGCCCAACCTATCGGGCAGCACGAATAACCTCAACGTGAACTATCCGAACAATCTCTTCATCAAGCAGACACTGGACCGGATTGATGAGAACATTGGTGATCGCGTTCGGCTTTTTGTCCGCTACCATTGGCAGAACCTCAGCATCGTGGGCGGCGACCCCTTTCCTACCGACGCATCGTACGGACCGACAAATACCCGGAACACGGCCGTCGGCTACACCCACATCATTACGACCAACCTGATCAATGATTTTCGCGTCGGCTTTAATACTGTCAGTTCGAATAATCTGAATTACTTCGCGCAGAACAACCTCCCGGATGCGGGGACGAAATTGGGTATTCCAGGCTTCAACTCAGACTCGATATACAAAAACCCCGGAATTCCTTCCATCAATTTCGATACCTATCACGAGGCGGGTAACGATGCCTCAAACTGGTATCAGGATGACCGCACCGTGGACGGCTATGACCAATTGAGTTGGACACACGGCAAACACACCATTATGGCGGGCGTCGAATTGCGCAAGCTCACCATTGGACGGCAGGCGACGAATGATCCTCGCGGAGCCTTTACCTTCTCGGGCGCTGGTCCCACCGACGCAGGCTATACCAGCACAGGTTATGGAGCGGCGGACTTTGTTCTGGGCCTGGCTCAAAATTCGCAGACTCCTGTCCTCCCGGTGAAGGGGTCGATTGGTGAGTGGCGCGATGGCTTCTTTGCTCTGGATAACTGGCAGCCTTTCAGTAAGCTGACCTTGAATTATGGTCTGCGTTATGAATTGCCGACCGTGCCGTACAGCCTGAACGGCTATGCGCGCATTTTGAATCCAGATGAAACTGCGCTGATCCCGTCGTCGAACGCCAACGTCGCCGCAAACTTTAAGCCGACGCCAGGCTTCAAATTCAACGGTCCCAATCACAATGGATGGGCTCCGCGCATCGGTGTCGCCTATCGCGCCACGGAAAAGACAACACTTCGCGGCGGATTCGGAATTTATTACAACGCCAACCAACTCAACACCTACACGCTGACCACCCAAAATTACCCGCTTTCCGCTTCGGTGAATTACTTTACGACTGCTGGCAACCTGCTCTCGTTATCAAATCCCTCGCCAGGTGCGGGGTCCGGTTCTCCCATGGCCGGTGTTCCCGGCACCTATGTGAGCGCGGTAACGATGGGCCCATACCTGCCTACGCAGACGTTGTATCAGTGGAATCTTTCCGCTGGGCAGGAGCTTTGGAGGGGTGCGGGCGCCGAACTGCAGTATCTCGGGTCGCATGCCATCCATCTGGATAGAGACTTCTACGACAACCAGCCCCAGCCATCCACAAGCCGGGACATCAATAGCCGCAGACCCAATCAACTTTTCGGAACGATAAGGCGTATTCAGAATGATGAATACTCCCACTACAACGGTCTCACGGCGATTCTGCGGCAGCGCGCAAGCCATGGATTGTCGGGCATGCTCAGCTATACCTGGAGCCACGATCTGGATATTACGGATAACTCGAATGGCGCCAGTACAACAATGGATCAATACAACATCGGGCTTGATTACGGTGATTCGAACTGGGATATCCGCAACCGGTTTGTAGGCACGGTAACGTATGAATTGCCTAGCATCCCTCATGCGAATGCTCTGGTGCGGCAAGCCCTTGGGGGCTGGCAGACGAATGCCATCGTTACGCTTCAGTCAGGCGAACCATTTAACGTCAATCTAGGCTTCGATCAAGCAAATGTCGGCCTGCCCAGAGGCAATGTCCAGCGTCCTAACTGGGTCCATAAGGCAAGTTCTCACTGCAGCCTCCATGATTACATCAAGAACAATGGCTACAACAATGGCGGAACATCGTGCATCGACGCGACGGCATTCGCAATTCCTGATCTTGGAACCTATGGCACTTCAAGGCGGAATTCCATTCACGGTCCGGGATTCAGCAATGTCAACTTCTCCCTCTTCAAGAGCTTCAATATCTGGGACAATCTAAAATTTCAGTTCCGCGCGGAGGCTGGAAACCTCTTCAATCATCCTAGCGCCGGCAACCCTAACTCAGAGATCGAGCAGGGATTCGATCCGACAAATCCAGTCGCCACCAGCAATTTCGGTTCGGTGACGAGCACGAGCACTTTCTATAGTCCGCGGATGATTCAGCTCGCAGGAAAACTGATTTTCTGAGATTTATGGTGGCGTTTGATTCCGTTCACTGATGTTTCTTTTTTTCAAGTAGGGTGCTGAATTCAGCGTGGGGCATCTTTAGCTTTTCTGGATGCTCGTCAACCCACTTCGCGAGGGCGTCGTATTTTTCCGGCGTCCACCCCCCTTCAAACTCAGCACCGTTCTTCCCGGAGCGGTTTAACTCGAAATTGAATGCGTCTTCCAGATTCGTGAACTCTGCCGAGCTAATCGCCGCCTCCGCCAAAATTGCCGGAATAAAGATCACCCCATCGGTCTTGGCAAGTACCAGGTCTCCCGGCAGCACAGTGGCTCTGCCTATTCGCACAGGAGCATTGATCGCCGTCAAAGTCATATCGGCCCATGCCGATGGGTCGTACCCCCGGTAGAACCCATTCAGATTAGGAATCTCCCGATTCTCTTCCTGATCTCTGAT
The DNA here is from genome assembly GCA_963763665.1 of uncultured Acidobacteriaceae bacterium. Lineage (GTDB taxonomy): Bacteria > Acidobacteriota > Terriglobia > Terriglobales > Acidobacteriaceae > KBS-83. Next base: position 78,240 of record CAVXPT010000001.1, read on the forward strand.
ACCTGCATCAAAGATGAACCCTGCATGAGTGTGGGCTGCGATGCCGCTGCCCAGATTGGAACCGATCAACGTTCCTTCCACAATCTTTCCAAAGCCGTCGGCGACATAGACATCTCCAGGCTGGAGTTGTTCGATAGGCCAGCTATTGTTGTCACCCCTACGTCTTTCCGTTTTGCCCTCTGCCGCGATAGCTGTGGCCATATCCGGCCGCTGCGGCATGTATTGCGCAGTAAGGGCGCGTCCGGCAAAAGGCTTGTCAATATGCAAGGCTTTCCACCCGCCATCAAACTGGCAATGGTAGCCCTGCCCTTGCAGATAGTCCCACACGTCTTCGATCGAAACATCCAAGGCTCTTTTCAGCAGATCGTCTGCAATCTTTGGGCGACCATCTGGGAATCGATCGCCTTTCCATTCCACCGTATAGAACATGATCTGTTCCTTCGTCGTCTTGACCTGAGGGACGGCAGGAACGGTAATCGCGATACCGCAGGCAAGCAGGATGACCGATAGGGATCGCTTCATTCATTCTTCTCCGGGATCAATACCTTTGACGCATTCTCATAGCTGACGAGAACTTAAGCCTGTCGGGTATTCTCTGGTTCTCCAAAGCGGGACCCAGAGAATATCCGTCAAGCTACCTAGAATCATCGATGACGACGCGCCAAGGCTAACGCTTTACTGCGATTGCTGAAATCTCAATTTTTGCTCCACCAATCAAGCCGGCTACCTGCACGGTCGCTCGTGCGGGTTTCGGATCTGGCATGAGCTTCTTGTAAACCTCATTCATTTTTTCGACATCATTCAGGTCGGTGACATAGACTGTCACTGAGACGATATCCGTCATCTGATAGCCCGCTTCTTTCACGACCTTTTCTATAGCGGCGATAGCATTCGTGGTCTGAAGGGTGATGTCAGTACCGGTAACTTTTCCGTGCGAATCGGGCCCCTGTTGCCCGGCAACGTAAAGTGTATTGCCAGAAACGTATCCCTCACTAAATGGCATACCTTTTGTAAAGCCGACAGCCTGATGCTGCGCAAACCCGCTGCTTGACATGAATAAGGTAAGCAGCCCAGCCAGCCAGATTCCCCGCTTTATCGTGCCTGAATTTGCTCTCATGATATTTTGATCTCCTATTGTTGCTGGATACGAAGTGCAAATCTCTTCCGTTTACTTCTCCTAATATAAGCTGCTCTTTGAAGGCTGCGCCTCCAGATGCAGGTTCCATGCCGGCGTCGCTCCGATACCCCATCGCAACCGAACCGTACTTGTAGATAAGGACGCCGACCGCTGTCTGGACTCTATCGAGGTCAATCTGCCAGAAGGTGAATCATCGACACGTCCGCTAGGACCCTTGTAGCTCTAAGAAAGCGAGACCTGGGCCGGCTGCGCCATTGGTGGTGTCGCCCACTTCAGCGCTTTCAAGTCGAGGACGAAAATCGCGTACATGACGGGCACCTGGATCTTGGTGATAACCGTCGCGATCAGGAGACCCCCGATCTGAGCGTAACAAAGGGGCTTCCAAAGAGGTCCGCCGTGCATCGCCAGGGGAACGAGAGCGAGCACAGTCGCGAAAACCGTAATCAGCACTGGCCGCAGCCGCAGAATGCCCGCGTCGATGATCGCATTTTCGAAGTCATCCCCTACGGCATGCCGTTCTTCGATGTAGTCAAAGAGAACAATCGAGTGACTGACAATCACGCCAACAAGACTGGCTACTCCCAGGAAAGCCATAAAGCCAAATGGTTCATGCATCATCCAGAGCGCCAGGAACGCGCCCACCATTCCATAAGGAGCAGCTGCTAAGACTAATAGAGGCTTGATCGCGTTCTTGAATTGAAATACCAGCGCGAGGAAGATAGCCAACGACGAAATAGCCATCACAATCAACAGGTTTCTGAAACCAGATTTTGTCTTGTAATATTCTCCGCCAATCTGCATTCTATAGCCGGGAGGCAGGGAGGTTTGCAAGGCGACGAGCTTGGGCATCGCCTCCTTCAATACCTCGGAGCTCAGGTGCCCGGCGGCGGGAAAGCTGCGCACATTCATCGTGCGGAACTGCTCCATTCGAACAATACGGCTTGTCACCAACTCGTGGCCGACTGTAGAGACCTGCATGAGGGGGACTTTGGAACTGTCTTGTGACGCATAGACGTAGAGGTTCTGAATGTCCGAGAGTTGCGCGCGCTGGTCCATGCGCATGCGCGCGACGATTGGTATCTGCTTTTGCCCCTCCTGCAAGACGCTCACCGTGGTGCCGCTGATTCCTGCAGTCGATGAATTGGCAACGTCCATGTTGGTGACTCCTGCCAGATTGGCACGATCGGGATCCACCGTGAGAGCGATTTGCGCGCTCTCTTCGCCCCATTCATTCCGCGTTCGCTCAGCGATTGGCGAGGCTCGCAGAATATTCTCAACCTTTCCGGAAATGGCCCGCAATTGTCGGATATCGACCCCCTCTTGGTCAGCGTTTACATCCGCGGTGCTGGATACACGAATTTCGATTGGGTAATCGATAGGATTGGTCAAGAGCTGACGCGCATCCATCCGTGCGCCTGGGATGGATGCCGTGAGCACGGGCTGTAACTCTTTGATGAACTCCGGCGTGACTTCCTTGTCTGTTACTTCGATCAAAACCTGCGCATAGTTGAGCTGTTGAGTCTGTGGCGACGCGGAAAACCAGAAGCGTGGACCACCCCCGCCGACAAATGTGGTGATGTAGCGCAGGATCGGTTCGGCGCGATGATGGTCAGCAGCTCGCTCTTGCGTGAATTTCTTCGCCTGCTCCTGAACGATTTGTTCCACGCGAGATGCGGTCTCGTTTGTGGCACCAAGGTTCGCATTGTTGGGTAACCAGACATCGATGTAAGACCAGTACTGCACATCTTCCGGGAAAAATGCAGTGTTGAGACGCGAAAAGACAAACGCACCCAAAATAAGGAAGGCCAACGAAGCATAGAAGACCTTCCATCGGTGATGGATGGCATAACGTGCAATACGTGCATACCAACCATAAAACCCTACCGTTCGGATCTCTTCGATAGATCGTGCTTCTTTCTTCCCTGGTTTCAACAGGTAATAAGCGAGAAGTGGAAGAAAAGTCATGGAAACGAGGCGCGATGCAACTAGCGCACAGGTCATGACGATCGGCAGGCTGTGAAGAAAATCGCCCGTACTGCCCGTTACCATCAAGAACGGCAGGTACGCGACGATATTCGTAACCGTCGCATACATGATCGCAGTAGCAAGTTTTGTAGGCCCTAGCCACGCAGCGATCGTATTCGGTTGGCCCTCAGCAAGCGACCGCTTGATGGAATCACCGGCGAGTACGGGATCATCGACCAGAAGCCCAAGTGCAATGATCAGAGTGGCCACAGAGACCTGCTGGATGTCGATTCCCAGCAGATACATGGTGCCGAAGGTCATTGCGAGTGTGATGGGAATAGCCAGAGCCATCAAAAGCGCCGAGCGCCACTCCCAGAAGCCAAGCCATGAGACCAGCACAACCAGAACGATGGCCTCATACAGGGAATCCATGAACAGGCTGATGTTTTCCTTTACCTGCAAAGGCTGGTCAGAGGTGTGAGCAATGATCAGATCCTCAGGTAGATATTCCTTCACCGCCGTAAGTTTTTGATCGACGCTCCTGCCGAACGCAGTGATCTGATCGGCATCCTTCATCTGAATGGCTAGAGTCACGGCCCTGCTGCGGTGCCACGCACTGTTCTTATCTGCCCACGTCAGGTAGTTCAAATAGCGCGCGGGGCTCTGATAGCCACGAGAGATATCTACAAGATCGCGAAGATAAACCGGACTTTGTCCCGCAGACGATGAGCTCCCGACAATGACGCCGCCGATCTGCTGGGGACTCGTGAATTTGCCGGACGGATCGATCTGAACGCTTGTGGCATCGACCTCGACTTGGCCGCCAGGAAGCGTAATATTCCGTGCTCCAAGGATGTCCTTCAGATTAGAAGGCTGTAGCCCATAAGAGGCGAGCCTCTCTTGCGAGTAATCGAGGTAGATCTGCTCGGGCAGCACACCCTTGCGGTCAATCTTGGCAACCTCTGGAGCGCCCTGGAGGGTTCTGCTGATCAGGTCTGTGTAGTCGTCCAGTTCCCGATAGGAATACTTGTCACCCGCAACTGCGGCCAGCTTCGTAGTCGTCTCAACTGGATCGCGTATAAACACCGGCTTCCACGCATCAGGATGTATCTCAGAGCGATGAAGATTCTCTGCGGCCCAGTGGTCTCCGAAGGCGCGAACCTGCTCGTCGCTCAGCTTTGAAGTGACATCGACGCCGAGGAAACCGCTGCCTTCGAAGAAATGAGGGTCAGCAACTGCCTTGTTCTCCGCGGCATTGCGGATGACGGCAGCGAATGAGTCGCGTATCAGACCTGCGGACACGGAAAGAGGAAAGGAGTAAACGATGCTGATGCGCGGCTGAGGAGCGTTTCTCGGTTCAGTCTCACGTGTCTGCCGAATCGCACTCTGAATCCCCCTTGCACGCAGCGCAATCTCAACCTCTCCTGCGGGAGGGCTCGCTACAGTCAACATCAGTGTCGCGGTGTCTCCGAAGTCGCTATTGAATTGAATGGGGCCCGCACCTTGAGGCAGCCTGCTGCTGAGTGCATTCAGTTTCAGGTTAATGTCGGCAAATTGCTTTTTAGTGTCTGTAACAGTGTCGTCGAGCTGAACATAAGCAAGGGAGAGCCCGGGGAAGCTGAGGGAGCGAATACCGAAATCAGAGGGCGTGGGCGCCTTAATGTGCGGATTCTGCGCCAACGTCTGTTCCACGGGCCGGGAGATCAGTTGTTCAACCTCTTCTGCCGTTGCCCCGGGCCAGGAAGTCGATGCCACGGCGACGCGCACGGGAATCTGGGGATCTTTGCGCTTGGGCATCCCAACATAGCCATACCAGCCCCACAGTAGGACGGCGACCAGCAGCACAAAGCCGACCTGACGGTGTTCGACAAAAAAGCGCGCGGTGTTGTGCGTGTTCGCGACGTACTCTGCTTCGGACTTATGACTCATAAGGAGTGTCCGGACCGCGGCTAAGTGTCGCTTCAAGGGATGACACGGACGGAGGCTCCGTTTTTGATCAATGTCACGCCAGTGGTGATAACCTTTTCCCCGGACTGCAGACCGCTGCTAATGCCTATCATGTTCCCGTAAACGCTTCCCAGTTGTACGGATCGGATGTGCGCAGATTCGATCTCCGAGTCGCCAGTAGCGACCATGACTGCGAACCCGTCCGTCTTCTGCGGGTCACGGATGACAGCGGAGAGTGGAACGGCTGAAACGCTTTGCGTCAGATGGGCGCCTTCAAGAGCTAGAGTCGCAATCATTCCTGACTTCAGGAAGTTTTTTGGATTGTCGACCGTCAACTCTACCGAGAACACGCGGCTCTTCGGATCGGCGGCCGGCGAGATGGCGGTGATGCGCCCGCGGAATGGCTGGGAAAGCGCGTCGGTGGTAATGGTGAGCGATTGACCCACCCTCACGCGGCTGATTGACGTGTCGGGAACACCGAAGACCGCCTTAACAGTCCTTGTATTTGCAATGGTGAAACCGTTCGTTGCCGGACCGACAAAACTGCCCGCGTCGACTGTCCGCTTTACGATCCATCCATCGAAGGGCGCGCGCAGCGAACAATATGCCAGCGCGGTCTGTGCTTCACCTTCCTGAGCCTCTGCCCCGGAGACAGAAGCGGTTGTGCTGTCGAGTTGTGCCTTGGCGGAGTCGAAATCCGGTTTCGTCGCACTCTGTGCCGAGTAGAGTGCCGAGACGCGGTCGAAGCTCAGCTGCGCCTTCTCGCGTTCGGCCTGTGCCCGCGAAAGTTGTGCTTGTGCCTGCCCGAGTTTGTCTTTGTAGCTATCCTGACGCACTACGGCTAGGACGGTGCCCTTTCTCGCTCGATCCCCTTGATCGATATTGCGCATGCCGCCGTTTGCGCTCTTCACCTGGAGGACATGGTCCAGATACCCGCTCGATTGAAAGGCAAGATCAACTTGTGAATATGGAACGATGCTGGCGGAATATTTCGTCGGCGAGCCTATCGCGATGGCCTGCACCATGGCCGTGCGCACGGGTACCGGCGGAATATCGACCGCCGCATCCTTCTTACACGAGCTTGCGAGAAGCACGAGCATGCTGCTCAAAATCCTCAGAGAGAGCGCCGTCGACTTCATACTCATTCCTCCCCGAGAGCTTTCTCGAACTGTGCCTTTGCGCTCCAGAAGGCCAATAGACCCTGCTCGTAATCGTGATTCGCATTTGCAACTGCAGTTTGCTGAATAAGAACGTCGCGTAACAACACCGCCGACTTGTCGAATTGATTGTTGACCTCGCGCAGCTTCTCGTTCGCCGCGTCCCTCGCCGCCGTTGCTACTTGGAGAATCAAGCGGCTCTCTGACAGCTTGCGAAAGCTGTTGTCCACGTCGATCAAAACTTGAGAGCGAGTTTCATCGAGTTGATATTTGCTTTGGGAAACAGTTGCTTCCTTTTGCCTCACGTTGTCGCGGCGCTCGCCCCACTCAAATGGATCCCATTTCATCTCAATGCCCGCCGAGGCGATGTTTTGCGGCAGTATCTGCGTGCCGATGGGACTCAGGTAATGGAAGGCTGCTCCGATGTCGGGGATGTAGGCGGATTTCGCGATCCTGCGGTCGTATTCCGCGCGATGGATGTCGATCTCTGCTTCCTGCACTTCCGGACGCTGCTTAAGCGCGGTCTGCCGCGCCAGTCTCAAGTCAAGTTCCTCTGAAGACACTGGTGCGACGGGTTGCGTACGAAATGGCGTATCGATGTTCCGTCCGAGCAGGTCGTTGAGCTTTTCCTTCTGCGTCTGCAGACTATCGTTCAGTTCCACTACCTGATACTGCGCCTGGGCCAGCTTTGCTTTCACCTCCAGGCTGTTCGACTTCAACACCGACTCCTCGGAGAGGTACTCCAGCATCACCCGGTCGGTCTCCTTATAGCCGGCGACCGTGACTTCCGCCGCGTGCAACGCACTCTCAGTCTGCAATGCGGCGTAGTAGGCTTGCTTCACATCCGCGACTATGGACTGCTGATTCCCTTGGTACTTCACCTTGGCGAGTGCAACCTCCAGCTCTTGCTCTCGAATCGCCAGTCTGATTTTGTAGAGCTGCGTAAGTGGTTGAGCGACTTGCGCAACGGCGTATCCAGTAAAAGTCTGCGACAGTTGGACGCTGACATCTTTCGATGGCAAGGGCGGCCCGTCGCCATTCGGAAAGATGCCCTTCTTGAAAGTGAAGGCCGCGGGCGTGAGATTGCCCGAACCGAAGAAATATGTGCTGATCTCCGGAAACCGTTTTGATTTCGTCGCCGCCACCTGCCAATTGGCCTTGGTGATATCGAGCTTCGATATCTCTACCGGCCGGTTGTTTGAAAGGGCAATTTGAATCGCCTCCGCTAAAGGGAGTTCCGGAGCCTCGCTTATCGGAGTTTGCGCAAACGCGATAGTTCCGGTCATGAACGCACACGCAAGTGTGAACTGGTTGAACGCAAGCATGAAGCCTTTCCGCCTTACCGACGACGACCACCACCGCCTTGCGGCCCGAGGCTATTCAGATCATCCAGCACCGCCTGCCGATCCTGGGGCCGGAAGGAACCCGCATTCATCACCTGCTCAATCTCTGACTTCGAGCCGCGAAGCGCACGCAGCGATTGGAGTGGTCCCAGATTTTGACTCTTGATCTGTTGCAGAGAACTCAGACTCGTCTGCAACTGCTGGACCTGGGCCTCGGTAGGGTTGCCAAACATGACCGCCGTGAAGATGTCTTTGCCGAGCTTCTGCCCAGCGGTGGGATCTGCCGCGGCACCTTTCGCCGGCTGATTGGCCAAAACCGCTTGTAGATCCTCGCGCAGTGTCTCGCGATCTTTCGCATCGACCGTCGCCATGATCGCCTTCATCTTGGAAACGGCTCGATAGGGCGTAAGCAGGTCAACCGGAGCGCCTGGCGTTTGGTTCTCGCGTACGCTCTTGAGCGTGTCGGCGTTAGCCTTCAACTCTTTCACCTGGGCGACCGTGATGCTCCCGTTCATGACAGCCGTCTTCATATCCTCCTGGAACTTCTCTCTTGCAGGGTTCGGTGCGTCCGCCTGGAGAGCACACAGTGCCGGCGGCAACATGGCCAGTATGAGGAATAGGGAAAACGCCTTAGTTACAATTACGCTTCTCATCAATCGTTCTCCTGAAGGTCATCTCTCTTCAAAGTGCTGGCGTAGGGGGCCTGGAGTCTCAGCTATCTGACGGAGTAGCCACGCGCGTCCAGGCAGGCGGACATCGCCCGCTTGAAGTTGTCCTGCTTCTGTTGTTGCTGATTCTTTGCTGCATCCGCCTTCTTGTCTGCCTGCTGGACCTGCTCCTTGTCTTTGCGGCGTGATCGGACGGATCCCAGAATTGCGCCTCGAGCTGCCCCTTGGCCCGGATCTCCGCCAACGGCTCGCGACATGGTCGCGCCTCGCAAGGCTCCTTTCGCCGCTGCGTGATCGTTGCTGCTGCTCGGCTTTGTTGCCTTGGCCGCAGTGGTACTGGCGTTGGGATCGTAGCCGGTCTGTGTCGTCGCGCTGCCGAAGCACTGTTGTTCGTCGGTAAGCTGCTGCGTGGCGCTTTGTTGTTTCTGCGGATACACGTAGAGACCAACAGTGCTCGCGATCCCCTTCACGGGTTTCTGCGAACTGCTCTGTGCGGCCGCGAACGGAACACAGAGCGCCGCCATAAGTAGGTAGGTGGCTTTCGTATGCATCGTTGGCATCTTGTTCTCTATGGAATGACGTCGCCCTTGTCGTTCAGCTTGATCCAGCCCTGGCCGGCCATGGCCTTCAGAATTTCAGCGGCAGAGGCGTCAGCGGTCTTGGCAGCATACGCATTTAAGGTTTTTCTGCGATCCGTGATGGTCGATTTGGTCGCGACCGCCGCGGGATTCAGACCGGCTGCGACGGGTGCCGCGGCACCCACATTCTTGGCCTTCGTCGTCTCTGTCTGGAATTGCGAGAGAAGAACCATCTCCGTCGGCGTCTTCAGCCGCACATCCACCTTCGCCTGAAGCGCGGCCGAGCCAGTTCCCATCCCCACAACAACGCGCTCTGTTTTCGTGCCCTGCCGGAGCGCAAGAAACGTCCCTTGGACGACAAGCGAGTGATCGGATGGCGCCGTATCGTCCGTGACGTGCTGAACCGAAAGGCCAGTCTTTGCCAGCTTCTTCTGCAGTTCCGCAGAAAACACACTCTGAGCCTTATGCGCGATCGCTCCCGGCTTTTCGTCGCCGGTGATGAGATGTCGCGGTCGGATCTTTTGCGACGCATCCACTTGGACATCGGAAGAATCCGCGACCAGATCGTAGACAAGAATCTTGTCTGGTTTGGGTAAAGGGCTACCGCCATAACTTTGCAGCGATGTCACCTTCACCTTGGCCGCCAGTGGGCCGCCGGCGAAGCTGGTCGAGCCAACACAAAGCACGATCGCAAGCGCGGGCAGCGTCCTTGCAATGTCTGTGGTCCGCAGGCTGAACCGGATGGGATTTCGCAATGCCTTCATTCGTCCATCTCGCTTTCGTACCGCGGCCGGCGACACTCCGCGACACCGATTGCCTCACTGCACCGGGGAGCGTGCCCGGGAGCGAGGAGAAACGAGAGGCAGTGTGATGGCTCGGCAGCAGCGCGTCAATGCAGCCGTTCTAAAACCTTCATCCTGCTCTTCTAAAGAATCTGTAAACCCGTAAGTCATGCAATATGTTTGATATACCGAATGACTTGCAAAAAATGCCAGCCACAACGGCGATATACTCTTCGGAGCTTTCCCCCTCATGAGCTGCTTGTTCCGTATGCAAATTCGGAGAACGGCGTCGTACGTCCTTTTCGCTCAAGGTGGCACGGATGGCTCAACCGAACTTCCGCTTCGAAGAGTTTGAGTTGAATGTCGACAGCTGGGAGCTGCGACGATCCGGCGTGCCCCTGAAAGTGGAACGCATCCCCTTGGAGTTGCTGCTCCTGCTGCTCCAAAACTCCGGAAAGCTCGTCCGCAGGGAAGCCATCAATGAGAGGCTGTGGGGCGACGGGGTCTTCATAGAAGCGGAACACGGCATCAACACAGCAATTAATAAATTGCGCGCGACCCTGCGTGACGACTCGCGAGACCCTCGATTCATCCGGACGGTCGTCGGCCGCGGCTACTGCTTCATCGCGTCAGTAAATGTAGTGCAGCCCGGGAATGGGACGCCGGAGGCGGATGCCATCAACGTCGCCGGCAATGGGTATTCCGGCGGGGCGCATGTTGGTGCTGCACATGTCGAGGACGGCCCGACCGTCATGTCGCATACGGTTGAAAGCGGCCACCTCGCACCGAAGATTCCCTTCCCTCAGCCACTCGACGTACCGGAGGGTGCAGGACACGGCACCCACGGTAAACGACGCGGCGCGTGGCTGGTCGCCCCTGCACTGCTTTTCCTTGTCCTTGCGGGAACCGCCTTTGTGCTGCTCAAGCAACAGCCCGAGCGCCGAATACCGGCTGGGCCCAGCCCCCATTCCGTTGCGGTTTTGCCGTTCCGCAACCTCGCCTCAGACTCGGACCAGGATTACCTCGTCGATGGCATGACCGACCAGCTGATCACACAACTTGGGAAAAATTCCTCGCTGCGGGTGATCTCTTACGGCTCTGTCATGCAATACAAAGGGGTGCAGAGTTCGATCCGGGACACTGCCCGGCAACTCAATGTCGACATGATCGTCGAAGGCTCCTATCTGCGTGTGGGACAGAAGGTCCGTATTACCGCTCAGTTGCTGGATGCGCGCGATGATCGAGAAGTCTGGGCGCAGGCCTACGAAGAGAGCGATGCTGACCTCCTCGCGATGCAGGATCAGGTGGCGAATGACATCGCGCATCGGATTGCATTTGCACTGGGCGGCACCCTCAGCAGCACCAGCGCAGAGACAGTGAATGCGCAGGCACGCGACGCCTACTTGCGCGGCCGCTACCTCTGGAATCAGCGAACCGTGCACGGCCTGACCGAGTCGATCCGCTACTACACTGAGGCGCTTCGTGCCGATCCGAATTACGCGGAAGCCTATGCCGGGCTCGCTGAATCGTACGTGCTTTTGAGCATCTACGGCGACGTCCACCCCTCCGGCTCCCTTACAAAAGCGCAATCGGCCGCAGAAAGCGCATTGCAGCTCGACAGCAACCTGAGCCAGGCACATACGGCATTAGCGGCGGTGAAAACGGATCGTGATTGGGACTGGAGCGGAGCCGAGAGGGAGTATCGGCGCGCCCTTCAGCTCAACCCAGGAGATCCAACTGCACATCACTGGTACGCTCTCCATCTGTCACGATTGGGAAGATGGCAGGAAGCTGAGACAGAGATCCAGCGCGCCCTTGCTCTTGATCCCCTCTCGCTCATCATCAATACGGACGCGGCAGAGATTGCCTACTGGTCAAGAAGCCCCGGACTCGCCATGTCGCGCGTCGATGCAGTGCTCACTCTCAATCCGGGATTCGCGCAGGCACATCTCGTCAAGGGAAAGGTGCTCGAACAGTTGCACCACTATCGAGAGGCGGAAGCGGAATTTGTGGAAGCAGGAAGGCTCTTCGGTGAGTTCGAGAATCTGCTCTCCGTACGCGCGCACGCGCTGGCGCTCGCCGGTGAGAACGACAAATCGCTGAAAATCGTACGAGACCTGGAGTCTGCGTCCAATCAAAGGTACGTTTCGGGCGTCCACATCGCGCAAGTCTATTGCGCGCTTCAGAGACCGGATGACGCCCTGAAATGGCTCGACCGCGCGTATCAGCAACACGACACCGGAATCAACATGCTGAAAGTGGAGCCGATGTTTGACGGCTGCCGCGCTGACCCTCGCTTTCAGCACTTGATCTCCGAACTTCATCTGGGCGATTGACTGGACCCGTTTTGCCTCGCCCTGGGGCGATTCGCCTTTGCTGCTAACTAATCTTCTAGTTGGTCGTCTTATGGCTAGACCGGCACCTTTGCCGGCGAATCTGGACATGCCGCCCAAACGTTCCAACACGTTGACCGAGGCCGAACTCCGCATCATGCGAATTCTCTGGGCCAGAGGCGAGTCGCTTGTCAGCGACCTGGTCGCCGCGATGCCGGACGAGGCCCCGCTCGCCTATACCTCCGTGCTGACGACCGTCCGTATCCTGGAGCAAAAAGGCTACGTGGAACACCGGCAGGAGGGGCGCGCCTTTCTCTACAAGCCCTGCGTCGCCGAGCACGAAGCCAGCCGGTCGGAGGTCAACCACATGCTTCATCGATTCTTCGGCAATTCGCGGGAGCGCCTGCTGTTGACACTCTTGGGTGAGGGAGACATGACACCTGATGAACTGCAGCGTCTGAAGAATGCCATAGCAGAGGCCGAAGCTTCTGACGGAACGGAAGACGCATAAAGATGCACCCACTTCTCGCGGTCTCACAATTCATTGCGCAGGTATTCATCGCCGGTCTGTGGCAGGGATTGGCCCTGATCGCGGGCGTCGCGCTTCTTCTTCGTCTCGCGCCGCGAGTGAGCGCTGCGGTCCGCTTTGCCGTCTGGGCATTTGCGTTTGGGTTGGCGGCCACCATGCCCCTGTTGCATCTTTCGGTGTCTGTCTCCCGGCCGCATGCAGCCTCAGCGATGGTGCAGCTCGGAGCGGGCTGGGGATTCGCGATCGCCTCCATCTGGGCCATCTTTATGCTGGCACGTGGCGCCCAACTCCTGATGCACGCGATTCACCTGCGCCGCATCTGGAGACATGCACAACCCCTTCCCATGGAAGGATCCATCCATGCGCTTCTGCAAAAAAGCGGCCGGCGTACCGTAGAGGTCTGCACCTCCGCCGATGTGGATTCGCCGAGCGTGATCGGCTTCTTCTCGCCGCGCCTTCTCATACCGGAGTGGCTCTTTGCGAAGCTTGCGCCATCGGATTTGCAGCAGATCGTGCTGCATGAGTGCGAACACCTTCGCCGCCGGGACGACTGGATCAATTTGCTGCAAAAAGTCGGCGTCGCGCTCTTTCCACTCAATCCAGCGCTGCTCTGGGTGGATCGCCGGCTGAGCCTTGAACGTGAGCTGGCATGCGACGCCGGCGTAGTCGCTTCTACGACGGCACCCTTTGAATACGCTCATTGCTTGACACGGCTGGCAGAGCATCGTCTGCACCGCCGCACCGTCGCGCTGTCGCTCTCGGCTTGGAGCCGCCAGTCAGAGCTAGGGCGGCGCGTCCATCATCTGCTGCGGCCCGCGCGCAATATGTCGCCTCTGCACGCGAGATTCGCCATTGCTCTTATCTGTGCTGGGTTAAGCGTCGGCGCATTGCAAATGGCGAAAGCTCCTCGCCTATTCTCCTTCACAGATCCAGCCATTCCCACGCCGATCCTCGAAGCAGCCACGACTGCGCCGGAAACGGCTATAGCGCAATCGCTTCCAGTGGTCTATCGGCAGGAAGCGCAGCCGCGCGCAGTCATGATGAACGCAGCATTGACAGTGCACAAACCGCATCGCGCAGCGCACAAATCTAACCGCGGAGTTCTGTCGCGTCGGAATGTGCACACCACAAGTCTGAACAGACAGCCACGCATCATTCTGACGACTGTCGACCTTCCGAATTACGGGCCCAATTCCAGCACCGGGCCAGTCTATACACAGCCCATCCGATTTTCACCTTCGTATGCCGCCGTCCCGTTCGGAGATGGCTGGCTGGTCATTCAACTTTAACCATCCACATACCTGCTTTGAGGAAATCACTATGTTCGCATCAACTAATCAATTAGTCAGTAAGAGGTGGAAGTTTATCCTGCCGACCAGCTTGGCTGCCGTCGCCATCGTCGGCTCTGCACTCGTCTTGCACCAAAACAATGTCCATGCGGCAGGCGTCACCGCCGCCCCATTGGACGACAACAGCGTAGCCGCGCTGACATCGGTGGACCACGCGATGGAGTCGCTGGCTGCGCGCGTGACGCCTGCCGTGGTCAACGTTGCGGTTACCTCCAAAGCTGAGGAGCAACCCGTGGAGATGCAGGGCGCGGCTCCGCAAGGCCTTCCTCCCGGACTCGAGCAGTTCTTCGGAAACGGCGGCGGCCGGCAAATGCCCCAGCAGCCGGAGCTCCAGCACGGCATCGGCAGCGGCGTCATCATCTCGCCTGACGGCTACATCGTGACCAACAATCACGTTGTGGATGGAGCCACGCAGATCCGGGTCACACTGCATGATCGCCGCAGGCTGAACGCCAAGGTGATCGGCGTCGACAAGCTGACAGACCTGGCGGTGATCAAGGTGGATGCGCACGACCTGCCCGCCATGTCATGGGGCGATTCTTCAAAGCTGCAACCGGGACAGACCGTGCTTGCCTTCGGCAGCCCATTTGGCTACTTCCAGTTTTCCGTCACGCGTGGCATCGTAAGCGCGGTGAACCGGCAGAACCCCTACTCGGATGACGCGCGGAAGCTGGGTGGCTACATCCAGACCGACGCGGCGATCAACCCAGGCAACTCCGGCGGCGCGCTAATCAACGCTCACGGTGAACTGGTTGGCATCAACACCTTCATCATCTCCAACAGTGGTTCGTTTGCCGGGGCGGGCTTTGCCATCCCGGCTCAGATCGCCAAAGCCACCGCCGATCAGATCATCAAGACCGGCAGCGTCCATCATGGGTATCTCGGCATCAGCATGAACGACGTCACGCCGGAGAATGCTCACTTCTTCAACCTCTCTGACGCTACCGGCGCAATCGTCGCGCAGGTCACACCGGACTCACCGGCTAGTCGCGCTGGCCTGCAGAACGGCGACGTGATCGAGCGATTGAATGGAGAAAAGCTGGAGAATGGCAGCGCGTTGCAGATGGCAATCGCCGATGTGACACCCGGAACGAAGGTGCAACTCAGCGTCTTGCGCAACGGCCATCCACAGACGATCGACCTGACTGTGGGTGAATACCGCGCGAAAGCTCAGGTTGCCGGCAACGAAGGCGGCGCCGACGGCACTGCAGGAAACAGTGGCAAGCTCGGTCTTGCAATGGCCGACCTGACTCCCGATGTGCGGCAGCAGCTCAATCTTCCGGACGGACTGAAGGGTGCTGCGATCGCAAACGTTCGGCCCGGCAGCCCGGCGGATGATGCCGGTCTGCAGCCAGGGGATGTGATCGTGCAGGTGAACAGACACGATGTCGATTCCGCCAATCAAGCAGTGGCGACTGTCCATGCAACTCCGGCTGGGCAGGATCTGCTGCTGCTGGTCTGGTCGAAAGGTGGCGAGGGCTATCGCGTCATTCATCCCGACCTGGGCTGATCTTTCATGAATTAGAAGCACAGTTGGGCCGCCGCAATAAATTGCAGCGGCCCAGCTTTTATTTCGTTTTGCACAAGCGGGGACACGATCTCGCTGGCATCCTTCGCGCACCTCGTACACTCTTACCATTGCACGCCCCCTATGACTGCGTCGGGGTTTGGATGTCATGATGAAGCGGCTTCCCCGCTTGCTTGCGTTTTCTGCCTTGTTGAGCATGGTTGTGTGGGGAGCGCTCTGCAGAGCGCAAACTCCGGAAATCCCTGCGCGCATTGCCACCCCCATCCGCATTGCTGGCCCGATATTGGAGCAGTCCCGCGCCCGGTTGCGGGGCAATGTCTCCGCCATGGTCCAGCCGCAATACGATCGGGGCGAAGCCGCTGGGCCGACTCAGATCTCGCACATGCGGATCGTGCTGACGCGATCTGTCGAGCAGCAGACCGCCCTCGATCGCTTCGAGCAGGAACTGCAGGACAACTCCTCTCCCAACTACCACAAATGGTTGACACCTCAGGAGTTTGGCAGGCGTTACGGCCCGGCGGACTCCGACATTGCCGCCATTGTGGCATGGCTCCAGACACACGGCTTGATCGTCGAACCGGTCCCTCCCGGCCGCACCAATATCGCGTTCTCCGGCACAGTAAGCCAGGTAGAGGAGGCCTTCGACACCTCGATCCACTCCTATGAGTTCAACGGGCGGCAGTTCTACTCCAACAATGCCGATCCATCCATCCCGTCGGCTCTGGCCCCGCTGGTCCAGGGCATCGCGCACCTGAACACCTGGAGCCCCAGGCCCAGTTCCATTCGCGCCAATCCGGGCAGAATGGACCCCGCGAGTAGGCGCCTTGTACCGCTCCGCTCCGCGGAAGGAAGCCGGCACGCGCCCTCCTTTACGTCTAGTGGAAACAATCTGTACCTCGTACCGGGCGACGCCGCCACCATATATGACACGCCCAATTCCGCACTGAATGCGAACTACAGCTCCATCACCAAATACGACGGAACCGGAGTCACCATCGGGATTGGCGGCACGTCCCTCATCAAAACAGCTACAGTCCAGAACTATCGTTCCAATTTCCTCGGCAACACCACCGCCCCCATCGTCACCAATATCGGTGGCGTCACTTTCACGGGAGGGGACACTGAGCCCTATCTCGACGTAGAGATCGCCGGCGGGCTGGCTCCGGGCTCAACGATTCACTACTACGTCGCGAACGATCTCATCTCGCCCATTCAGCAGGCGCTCACGGAGAACACAGTTGATATCTTCAGCTTTAGCTATAACGAGTGCGAAAAGTTCTCGACGACGGCGGATAACGCCGCTATCAGCAAACTGTGGCAACAAGCGGCTGCCCAAGGCATCGCCGTCACTGTGGCCACCGGCGACAGTGGTTCGGCAGACTGCGATAACCCAACCGCCAGCAACGGACAGGACACTCCGAATGCCGTCGGAGGATTGGCCGTAAACGCCTACGCTTCCACACCGTACAACATTGCGGTAGGGGGCACAGACTTCGATCAGTTGGACCAGTCTTTTTCGAGCTATTCCACTTCGGGCGGCAGCGCCAAAACGTACTATCGCACCGCCCTTAAATACATCCCGGAAGCGACATGGAACGATTCGAGCCAATTTAGCAATGCCCTGGCCTACAACCAGCCGTGGGGTACCGGACTATCCATCTATCCGGCGAACATCATCGGTGGCGGGGGCGGCCCAAGCAATTGCTCCACTAACAAAACCTCTGTCAGTCCGGGAAGTTGCACTTCGGGCTACAGCAAGCCCGTGTGGCAGCGAGGAGCCGGCGTACCCGCGGATGGTGTGCGCGATCTGCCTGACATCTCTTTGATGGCCGGCAACGGTTTTCACAATGCGACATGGCTGGTATGCGAAGATTCGACGAACATCGCGACCGGCTTGGTCAACGACTGCTCCATTCAATCGGATGGAAGCTTTAATTTTGCCGCTTATGGAGGCACGTCCACCTCGGCACCTGCCTTCGCTGGAATTCTGGCGCTGGTCCAGCAAAGCACCGGCGGGCGGCTGGGCCAGGCCGCCACGCAGCTCTACAACCTCTACAACGGCAGTCACGCCTCGCAAATCTTCCATGATGTAACCCAGGGCAGCAATTCGGTTTCCTGCACGCAGGGCAGCTCGAATTGCAGCAAGAATAAAGCAGGCTACTACTTTGAAACCGGCTACGACGCGACAACCGGGTACGACCTGGCTACCGGACTGGGGAGCATCGACGCAGCACAACTGATCAACTACTGGAATACAGCCACTTCAGGCGCTACAGCAACCGTCACCGTAACTCCGGCTCCTCCATCGATCACCGTCAATCAAAGCGTGTCGGTAGCGGTTACGGTAGCAGGATCGACCGGCCTGCTGGCGCCAACCGGCACGGTTACCGTGACCGGCGGTGGTTACACCTCCCCGCCTGGAACCTTATCGAACGGCACCTATACCTTCACCATCCCGGCCAACGCGCTATCGGTCGGCACAGACACCGTCACCGCCGCGTATAGTGGCGATACGAATTACGGGTCGGCCACAGGTTCGGCAACCGTAACCGTCGCCGCCATTCCCCCACCACCCACGTTCACACTCTCCGCGACGAACCCATGCTGCAATTGCGCCGGGAGCATCGGCAACGTCCACTGTGACTGCCCATAGCAGCAACGGTTATACCGGCGCCGTCACCCTAAGCTGCGCGTTGACCTCTGCACCGGCAGGCGCGACCAATCTGCCCACCTGCTCGGTCACCGGCTCATCTCTCTCTCTGAGCTCGACTGTCACGTCGGGAACGGCCAATGTCACAGTCACCACGTCCGCACCTACAACCGGGAACCTTCAGCCGAGACCTGACAATTCCAGACCGGAGAATTCAAGATGGTTCAACGCAGCTGGCGGCTCAGCCGTGTTGGCCCTCCTGATCTTCTTTATCCCGGGACGCACCCCGAAATGGAGAAACATACTCGGCGTGTGCGTGCTGGTGGCCAGCATCGGCTTTGCTGCGGTCGGCTGCGGCTCATCCTCACCGAGTAAGAGCGGAAGCAGCGGCGGGAATGGGGGCGCCGGAGGAGGAGCCGTAACCAGGACGACCCCGACCGTCAAAGTCTCGCCCGCCAACAGTTCGATCGTGCTCAATACCCCAGTTTCTGTCGCGTTGACTGTTACAGGTTCTGCAACCACCACTCCAACCGGAACTATCACCCTTGCGAGCGGAAGTTACGCCGCTCCCGCCACTGCTTTGGCCGCCGGCGCTGCCACCATAACAATTCCAGCGGGCACCTTACCCGCGGGGCAGGATATCCTGACTGCTTCTTACTCCGGAGACACGAACTACAATCCAGCCACAGGCAAAGCAACGCTCGCCGTGACCAACCCTCCCCTGGTCGGCGGTACGACTCCAGGCACGTACATGTTTGCAGTGACAGGCACAGGCAATGACGCAGCGAAGACATCGGCCACGACTACCTTTACGATCACCGTGAGCTAATGTATTTCCTAAGCGGCTTGTCTTGACCTACAGAAGTAAGGTCATTCCGTTCGCGAAAGATCAAGTAGCGGCGGACACACTGTCACGCAGAACCTGCAGTCACCTATCATCCGAATCTCCTAAGGACAGAGTGTTATTCTTGCCGCATGTTGCCCCGTGTGAATACAGTGGCGTTGGCTATATGTCTTGCCCTGTCCCTTCATGCTCAGCAGCAGCCTGCAAAGCCGCAATCCGTTCTAGTCATTCAAGGATTGGGTCAGGGCCAGGTTAAGCTCAACGGCTTCTGGCAATTTCATACGGGCGACGATCCGCGCTGGGCTTCTCCATCTTTCGATGATTCCCGATGGGAGCCGATAACTGCTTCAGACTCCTGGGGCAACCAGGGACATTCCGGATATACGGGTTTCGCCTGGTACCGCCGTCATCTGGAAATCAATCTCGCTCCAGGCGCAAATACTACCTACGCCCTGCTCATACCCCCGGTCGACGATGCCTACGAAGTCTATTGGAACGGTAAGCTGATAGGCAGTTACGGCAAGCTGCCCCCCAGGCCGTACTGGTATTACACCTCATTTTTCCGCGCATTTGCCATGCCCGCGGCTGACGCAGGAACCATCGCCATCCGCGTCTGGAAGTCCCCCCTTTTGTTTGTGGATGCCGGCGCACTGGGAGGCATGAAGGGACCGCCCCCAATACTCGGTGACGCTGATAGCATCTCGGCGCAGTTGGCGGTATCTAATTCCGAATCGACGCTGCAGTATTTATACGACTTCAGCCTGATGATTCTGTACGGCTTCGTCACGCTGGTAAGTCTTTTGTTATGGAGCCGCGATCGCAAAGTTGGACTCTTTCTTTGGCTCGGCATCTTCACTGGAACACCCGCCATCCTCTTAATGCTCCAGGAGTTCCTTATCTCGATCTCCTATGGTTGGGGCAGGGGGCTGAATCAGCCGATTTATGCGCTGAATCACATCTCTCTCTGGTTCCTGCTGCTCTATCTGTTGCGGCTCGACGGCAATCGGCGGTTGCTCCAGTGGACACGGGCATTGGCCATCTGCACATTCGCGGCTGGAGTTCTTGACGGAGGTCTCGCTTTTTTCTGGGGCAGCGCCGGACTCTGGATGCAAGGCGCCGACACTGTTTTGACCGCCATCATTCTGCTGGTCGAAGTCTTTCCATTTGTGATCGTCGCGATCGGCGCACGTCAGCGACTGGACCATGCGCATTGGGTGGTTGCTATCAGTGCGCTTGTGTCGCAGATGATCGACACGATTGCCTTTGCCGGCGCAGCAGGACAGCGGTTCACGCACTGGACCCTGTTTGAAATCGTCAACAGGCCGCTATTTTCTGTCCACGGCGTGATCTTCCAGGCTGCACAGTTGGCTGTGATCGTGCTCTTCATCTCGATTCTCTACGCCGTCTATCGCTACAACACGGAACAACGGTCGCGGCAGCTTCTCCTGGAGCGCGAGATGCACAGCGCCCGGGAGATACAACAGGTCTTGATACCAGAGGCGCTGCCTTCCCTGGAAGGTTTCGCGATCACCAGTGCTTACCGGCCGGCGCTCGAAGTCGGCGGAGACTTCTTTCAGATCATCCGTGAAGAGAGCGGATCGACAATTGTTGCGCTGGGTGATGTAAGTGGCAAAGGCATGAAGGCGGCGATGAACGTATCACTCATCGTCGGCGTTCTGCGCTCCTCCTCCGACTCTGCGATCGGTCCTGCGAGGATGCTTGAAAGGTTGAATCGATGCTTGTGTGGCCGGCTTCAAGGCGGCTTCGTCACGACTGTCATCTTGCGCCTTCATGCAGACGGCTACGTCACGCTGGCCAATGCCGGCCATCTTCCGCCGTTTCTGAATCAGCGGGAGCTCGAAATGGATGGCTCTCTGCCTCTCGGCCTGGTGCTCTCCGCGACGTATGACGAAGTATCCATATTGCTGCATCCCGGCGACCAGTTGAGTCTGTACACCGACGGACTATTGGAGGCCCGGAGCGCAACCGGAGAGCTCTACGGGTTTGATCGTCTGCATACACTGTTTGCGTCGCGGCCGTCCGCCCAACAAGCTACGGATGCCGCGGTCGCCTTCGGACAAGATGACGACATAACCGTGCTTACGCTCACTCGGCTCGCTGCAGGTGAAGAGTCCACGACTTCGCTGACCACCCCATTTCTGGAGCCTGCCACGGCGGAATGACAATCCGCCGCAGCGCCAGCAAAAAGAATCGCTTCCAGCTTCCCTCTTCGTCTTGAACGCCTCTCCCTACCTCGCGACGGTAATCGAGATTGAGGCGCTTCCGGCCGAGTAATTCGTGCCACCGCTGTAGTTCGCGCGGATAGTATGCCTTCCATTCGAGAGTGTGGATGCAGCCACGGTCGTTGCGGCACTCCCGGAGGCATTTACCGGCACGGTAGCAATCAGCTGGCTTCCATCATAAAAAGCGACCGTTCCAATCTGGTTCGGCGGCCCCGCGCTCCACGACTGGATCGCAGCAGTTAGAGTCAAGTTGCCTCCAGTGAGATACCAACTCGAAGGAGTGAGCTGAATAATAACCGGTGCGTTGGTAACAGTGAAGCTTTCATTGACCGGCTTTGCGGCGGCATAGTTTGTCTGTGCCGCATAGTTGATCAGCACTGTGTGTGCGCCGGCAGGCGGCCGCGCTAGTACGAATTGCACGCTGCCGTTTTGAAGGGGCAGGGTTACCGCGGATGCCCCATCGTACTGATAGGTGATAACGCCTCGCGGCGCACCGGCAGTGGAACTCGTATAGACCCCGCAGTGATAGTCCGCTCCGTACGGGAAGTTGGCGTTCCAGCAAGCTGCGGTGAGATTGACTGGAACGGGCTTCACGGTGAGCGTCACCGGCGCGGAAGTCCCACCGGGATTGAACGCATCGCCTGCATACACAACACTCAGCGGATGAGCACCCGCCGCCAATCCCTGGATGTAGAGATACGCCGCGCCATTCCCCTGCAACCGGGAGCTTTGCAGAAGGCTGGTCCCGTCGTAGAGCTGCACCATGCCGGTAGGAACATGGCCACGCGCGGACGCAACGCTGATCGTGACATTTGTTCCCAGAGGATAGGTAACTGTCGTTGCGCTCAGTGTGATCCTGATCGCCGCATCAAACGATGTCACGACATAAGGCACAGACGCGGAGGATTGATTGCCGGCTGCGTCGACAACTGTGACGGTGTAGGTCTTCGAGCCAGGGGTGGACGTATCGACGCCGGGGCTGTTGATCGCGCCCGTATCCAGGACTGTGCCAGAAAACGTCTTGCTGCCACAGCGGATAACTCCAGAACGCTCATCCGTGCAGCTATAGGTAGCGGTAACCGGTTGACCCACTGTATAACCCGAGCTGCCCGCAGCGGGACTCAGCACTGGGCCAGTCGCGACTGCCGGCGCAACCGTGTCTACATTGATGGGGTAAGTGTAGTAGGACGTGGACCAGCTCCCCCCTGTGTCCTGGCTGAATTTCAACTCCTCGGTTCCAGCGCAATCCTGGGCGAAGTAATGGACAAGATAATTTCCGTCGGCGAGTCCGCTCAGAGTCTGTGAATCTGTCGCGAAGACGGTAGCCGGCGGATCGAGCGGATTCGCCGGTGCTGGACAGGGGATGCTGTTTTGGACGACAGTATCGGTCGACGCGGGCGCTCCGGGATTGGGCACGCTGTTCGCCGGCGAGATACCGTACGTGATGCTCTGGATCGGTGAGGCCACGAACCCTGCGAGGCCTGGGAGATTCGTACCAGCGAGAACCGGAGGTTGGCTGGACAGCGTCACGTCTGCAGTGGAACTGTGAATCCAACCACCAGGCTGCTGGCCCGCGACGGTAACTGTCGTCAGATCCTCAGGTATTCCAGCGACTGGAATGAAGGTTGAATTAGGGTGTGAGGTTTTACCCGTCGCGGTATACAGGCCCGGACCACTGAACGTGGTAAGCAGGTTTTGCGGGCACGGCAAATTCTGTAGACCGGAGGCAGCATCAAAAGTGCACGGACCGCCGACCAGGTTTTGGCCCGTACCCCAGCCCTCGCTCGCCATCAGGAACCCAACACCTGTGTGAAACGTTGGACCATTCGGCGTTGGGATGTCAGGCAGCGTAAAGGGGGGACCATCGAACACATCTTGAAATATTTCATTGGGTAACGACGAAACCGGACATTGCGCACCGCTCTCATTGGTGCCGGTGCCGATTGTGCACTTAAGCGTAAATAACTTGCAGGCCGGCTGGCCGTTGACGAGTTCTCCAGTGTGGAGAAGGCAAGCGGAGGTGGCAAACGACGTGCCGACCGCGAGCGTAGATTGGAAAGCTGCCGGATCGATGGGCAAATCATCTGTTCCCGGAATGGTGGCCGGGGTAATGGACAGGGTGCCCGCCGCCTGAGCTTCCGAAAGGTCGTAGGTGAATTGGACTTTTTGATCTGTCGTCGGGTTGAACGCAAAGTTCTGCGTGAGTTGCGCCGGCGTCGGGTTCGATTGCGGGATGGGGTTTCCGGTAATTGTGGCCGGCCCGGTAACACCGTTTTGCGAGCAATTCGTGTTGAGATAGAGAGTTGAGCTGGTGAGAACACCCCCGGTGTCCACCAGGTCGATCTTGATCTGCAGCGTGCCCGGCTGGAATTGACTGCTGATATCGATGGGTGCAACGCCCCCTGTGCTGACGAGGGTGTCGGGGTTCTGGCCGGTAAGTTGGCCTTGGCTGGCAGGCTGTTGATAGCTCGACGTAAAACAATTCTGCGAAGGCCCATCAGGCGAGTTGTCCGCGGTTCCACCTCGGCACACATTGACCGGACCAGTGCTGGACGACCCTGAGGTCACGCTGACTTGAACGTTGTTGTCCACCAAAACATTTCCAGTGCTGTCCGCGGAGGAAGAAAGCACGGCGGTGATGGGAGAGCCGCTGCAGTTCAAATTCAACGTGGCACTGTTGAAAGTGTTCGCGCTCGATCCAAAGCCGGTGCCGTTGGCGGATGCCCGCACGTTGACGGGGTCAAAGAGACGGATGGAGTTCTGGGCGACGATCGCGGGGACGACGAAGACCGAGCACGCAGCGATCGCGCTACAGCGCAGAATGGATACTTTTCTCATTTAGATAACTCCCTTACTCATGCCGCCTCAAGGGTGGCTGCAGCATAACTCCGGACACGATTGCGGCGTCTGCGGAGCTAGCAACTAATTGCGAGGGATCAAGAGGGGGGTTAGATGATCACCAAAGGGCCCGTTAGCGCTGTGATCGTAACGAGGATAAGAGGGCACTGTCAACTGAATGCCTGCAATCGCAGGGGGAAACATAGCTGGCAAAAACCGGTCAAACCGAATCGACCTGCAGCCAAACCGACTCCACGCCTTCCTGCCGGGCAAGCGGCGCAGTCTTGTCCGATACGGTACTGGCACGCTCTAGTTGAGGAGAGCAACGGAAGTTTCATCGAGACCCCATCCCCTTCCCTGATTCGCGCAATAGCATCTCTCTCAGCAACTCCAGAAGCCCTTCGCGATCACTCATGTATGCGATAAATGCCCGTCACGACCGCGCTGTCCTTCTTCCCGGGAACACTGGCGAACGCCTTGATGGTGAGTTCTGTTCCCTTCACCGAAATAGGTGCTGTGTAGACGGGCGAACTGGCTAACGGCTGCGAGCCGTCGAATGTGTAGTGGATGACGGCTCCTGGCGTGGCGCACCGCAACGTCACTTCCGTATCCCCCGCAAATACCCCCGGCTCGGGAGAGAACTTCGGCTCTCTGGCGACGCCGTCGGTCGCCGTAGCGGCGACCGCGGGCCGCTCCGTGGTCTGCTCAATCGTCCCCTGCTCAAGCAACGAGCCCGGTGTCGGCATGGATGCGGTATGCGCTGCGCCGACGACCGCACTGCCGCTCGAACCGGCGCCTATGACCACTGGCCTGGCGATTGCCGGCTGGATATTGGCCGCCATGGCTCCTGCGCTCAGCGTCCAGCTCAATATGTCGGAGGTCATGGTCAGTCCACCTGTAGCGGCGGTAAAGCCAACGTAAGCGGTCGATGCGCCCACAATCGATGGAATATTGATCGCCGAGCTCGTTGTGAACGATTGCGACGTCACAGTGTCGGTCAGCACCAGGGTCAGGCTTGTCCCGTCATAGGTGATATGCGCATGCATGACATGTCCGCTGTTCAGTTTGACCCCGGAAGCAGTCATATCCGTGGCGGGAACGGTGGGCGAGGCGCCGTTCGTATAAAAGCCCGTCGAGTTCGCGCTCTCGCCATCGTTGTTATAGAGATCGAACTTGATCGCAACGCTCCGCGCGATGCCGCCCGTACCACCCGGATGCGAAGCGCCATAGCCGAGCCCGCTGCCGCCCGGCCCAACCGCGGCGGTGCCGGCATTCTGGATCGCGAAGGTGAAACCGTCCGCCTTCGCGCTCAGAAGCTGGAAGTTGAAGTCCGTAGTAAATGAAGTGATATCGACCGGCGTAGTAAACCACGCTACCCCTGTACTTGCCGCGGCGGACGCCAGCGTTAATTGCAGCAGGTTATTCGTGACGGTGGCGCTGCCTTTGAGCGACAGGCTAGCCGTCGAACCGAATCCCCCGGGGAAATTGATCGTCGTGCCTGCATTCTGAATGGTATACGCGGCGGTTGCCGTTGCACTGGCTTGCGCGTTCGGTGCGACAGCAATCGCTTCAAGCGTCTCCGAGGCCGCCACTGTGATCGGACCCGAATACACCGTCGAGGAGGTGGTCGGTGTCGTTCCATTCGTCGTGTAATAAATCACTGCGCCTGCGGTGCTATCGTTCAAGGTCACGCTCTGTGTCGTCGCGTACGTGCCTGCCGCCGGGCTGAAGGTTGGGGTCGCTGTCACCTGCTGCCCAACAATGTACGTGGCCGTCACCACCGCGCTCTGCGACGATCCGCTTGCAATCGCCATCGCCTTGATCGTCGTCGTCCCGATGCCTACCGCGATCGGTCCGCTGTAAACAGAAGACGAGGTCGTCGGTGCCGTCCCATTTGTCGTGTAATAGATCACCGCGCCTGCGGTGCCATCGTTCAACGTGACGCTTTGCGGTACGCTGTAGCTGCCTGCCTGCGGCGAGAAGACCGGTGCTGCCGTAACCGGGCCGGGCGCCTGCGTACTATACGTCCAGGACAGGATCTTCTGCGTCGCCGAGAGTCCTCCGGTGCTGCCCGTAAACCCGACGTAGGCTGTATTCGCGCCGACAATCTGCGGAATGTTGATCGCCTGTGTCAGCACAAAGCTCTTATTCGTCACCTGGTCCAGAAGGTTCATGGAGAGCGTGGTGCCATCGTAAGTGACATGCGCCAGCATCGGATCTCCACTCTTCAACACCACGCCGCTCGCGGTCATGTCTACAGCAGGAACCATGGGCACGGCGCCATTCGTATACACGCCTGTGGAATCGGTGCCCTCGCCCGCGTTGCTATACAAATCAAACTTGATGGCGACGCTCTTTGCGATCTTTTGATAGCCCAGCCCGGACCCGGACGCTCCCAGCGCTGTCGGTCCTGTGCCCTGGATCGTGAAAGTAAAACCGTCCCCTTGAGCATTCGACAACTGAAATGAGAAGTCTGTCGTGAACGATTGAACACCTATCGGCTGATTCCAGAAGACACTGCCAGCCTGGTAGGTGCCGACCGTCGTCGTCAGCTGCAACTGGTTGTTGGTGTTCAGCGTGCTGCCATTCAAGCTCAATCCGGCCACCGATGAGAAGCCGCTGCTGAAGTTGATCGACGGTGTCCCGGTCTGAATCGCATACGCGGCCGCTGCAACTGCGCTGGCTTGCGCATTCGGCGCAACGGCGATTGCCTGAATCGTCTCCGACGTTGTTACGGCAATCGGCGTCGCATATACCGCCGACGAGGTTGTCGGCGTCGTCCCATTCGTCGTGTAATAAATCACGGCGCCTGCAGTGCTGTCGCTCAGTGCCACGCTCTGCGCTGTCGCATAGGTGCCGGCCGCCGGGCTGAAGCCCGGTGCTCCCGTTACTCCCTGCCCCACCACATAAGACGCTGTCACTACCGCGCTCTGCGACGATCCGCTCGCAACCGCCATCGCCCTAATCGTCGTCGTGCCCGTGCCCACGACGATGGCTCCCGTATACACGAAAGAGGAGGTCGTCGGGGTCGCCCCATTTGTTGTGTAATAGATCATCGCGCCTGCGGTGCTGTCGCTCAGCGTCACATTTGGTGCCGTCGTGTACGTACCGCCCGCTGGGCTAAAGATAGGTGCCGCCGTCACCGGCTGCGCAACAATATATGTGGCGGTCGACACCGTACTCTGTGTCAACCCGCTCGCTACCGCCATCGCCTGGATCGTCGTCGTCCCCGTGCCTGGCACAATCGGGCTCGTGTAAACGAAGGAAGAGGTGGTCGGTGCGGTTCCGTTCGTGGTGTAGTAGATCACCGCGCCCGGCGTTGCACTGCTCAACGCGACGCTCGGAGGTGCTGTGTAGTTGCCCCCCTGAGGCGAGAACACCGGCGCTGACGTGACAGAGCCTGCAGTCTGTGTAGCGTAAGTCCAGTAAAGAATCTTCTGGCTCGCTGAAAGTCCTCCGGTGCTGCCTGTGAATCCGACATACGCCGTGTTCGCGCCCACCAGCTGCGGGATGTTGATCGCCTGCGCCAGTACAAAGGTCTTGTTCGTCACCAGGTCCCGAAGGTTCAAGGTGAGCGTGGTGCCGTCATAGGTGACGTGCGCCAAGATCGAATCCCCGCTCCTCAATGACACGCCGCTCGAAGTCATGTCTACGGCGGGCACGGTCGGCGCGGCGCCATTGATATAAAAGCCAGTCGAATCGGTGCCTTCGCCGGAGTTGCTATAGAAGTCGAACTTGATGCCGACACTCTTGCCGATATTCTGATAGCCAAGCCCTGATCCGGACGCGCCCAGCGCCTGCGGTCCTATGCCCTGGATCGTGAAGGTAAAGCCGTCCCCCTGCGCGTTCGACAACTGAAACAGGAAGTCTGTCGTGAACGATTGAACGCCTATTGCCTGATTCCAAAAGACACTCCCGGCCTGGTAGGTGCCGCCGGTCGTTAGTTGCAGCCGGCTGTCGTCGGTATTCACCGCGCTGCCATTCAAGGTCAATCCCGCTACGGACGAGAAGCCGCTGCCAAAGTCAATCGACGATCCTCCCGCCTGAATCACATACGGGGCGGTCGTAACGCCGCTGCCTTGCAACACCGGATCAATCGCAACGGCACGGATGGTCATCGATGCCGGGACCGCGATCGGGCCAGTATATGGATTGGAGGAGGAAGTCGGCGTCGACCCGTCCGTCGTGTAATAGATGGTGGCCTTGCTATCCGTATCCGACAGGCTGACCATTTGTGCGGTGGTGTAAGTTCCCGGACCCGGCACGAAATTCACCGGCGGCGTTTGGCCGATGGAAGTAAAGGAAGCGCTGCTCACCGCGCTCTGAATGAAATTGTCCCCATTCGCCATCGCACGAATGGTTGTGCTGGAGGTGATCGTGATCGGCCCCGTATAAACGGTCGATGCCAGGGTGGGAGTCGTGCCATCCAACGTGTAGTAAATATTCGCAGAGGGGGTTGCACTGGAAAGCGTAACGTCTAGCGTCCCGCCAAAATTCCCCCCGTTCGGACTGAATACCGGTGCACCCGCAATCGGTGCTCCATTGAACAACCCGTAGACGTCTACCTGACCATTCGCTGCGATGTATACTCTGCCATTTGTAACAACCGGAATTGCAAATTTCATCGATTTGCCGCCGCCGTCCCGCGCGGCATTCGCATCGCTCTCGTAGAGGACATTCGAGAGGTCGTTCGCATCCCACGCGTACAGTACCTGAGGACCATGGGTGGTGTACTGGTCCGTGCGTACCGCCCACGCGATGCCATTCTGTGCCCCATCGGAGGACACCGTAAACGAGGCGCCCGGATAAGCCGACGCTACACCCGACGTGCTCGCCGGCGTCGTGTCCAGCAAACCCGTGTTTACCTTGAACATCTTCGGCACATCATTTTTCGCCCATATGTAGACGTTCCCGTTCCAATAGGCTGGCGTGCTCCACAACCCGTTCCCATTATTCAGAAAATCCTGGAGCGCATTGGTGTTGGAGGTGACGCCGGTTGCATAGCCGCCAAGGTGATCGCGATTCAGGACTAGAATTCGGCCCTCTTTGCCGACCTGCATCAAAATGTGCGGGTTCGCTCCCTGCTGATCCGGAAACATCAGGATTCCGCCGGATCCTTGATCCAGATCGGCGCTGGAAAGGTGCGCCTGATTGAAAGGCGTAAAGGCATCTGTCGGCGTCAACCCACCGTTCGAAAGATCGAACGCAACCGTGCTGTCGCCGAACTCATTGCCTGCATTGAATGGGGGATAGGAGGCGTAGGTGCCATTGCCCGTGGTCAGGAACATGCGCCCGCCCGTCACACCGGTATCGATCGGCATGCCCGAACCAGCCATCCACACGCCATTACCAAAACCGTTCGGTGAGGTACACACGACGGCCGTCTGCGCAAGCGTCGTCGCATCATACGCAAATACCCATCCGTGCCACGGGCCGTTGTCTCCATGTGCGCCGAACCCGAAATAGATATGCCCGTTGTAGTAGTTCAGTGCGGGACGATTGTTCTGCCACAGCGGGCTGAAGGACAGTTTCCCGCCGGCGCTGCCATTGCCGGTGCCGTTGACGGTTCCCGTGATCGCTACCGGACTGTTTCCCTGCTCCGCGCCGGTAAGAATATTGATAGCGTGCAGCCGCGCGAAATATGTGCCGTTTTCCTTCGTCTTGCCAATCACATACATCGTATTCGTCGACGGGTTGATGGCCGGTGTGCCTGTGATGCCGATCTCCGGCGCAATGTCCGGCGATCCGGTATCCGTATACGGCACCGTAGTGGCCCCTGCTCCCGCTCCATGTGCCGCATCCAGCAGGGTGATCTTCCAGATCGGATGTATGTTGACGCCGCCATTCGAATCCGCGTCGAAGGCGTAGATCGAGTCATGTTCCGTGGCGACGAAGAGCACATTGTGCACCAGGCCGTCGCTCATCGTCAGTCCAGGCACATACAGTGGCTGCGCATACACCGAGCCGTCTACCGTAAGCGAGAACAACTTGCCGAATGTATTGGCGTTGACATTGCCAGGCGTCAACGCGGTTTCCTGCGTGTTTGCTCCGGCGTGGGTAAGGTCGTAGCGCCAGGTCGGCACCAGCACGGGCGTGGGAGTCTGCGCCGCCAGGCGTGGCATCATGCCGCCGAAAGCCAAAACCAACAGGCCAAGCAGAAAGGAGATCTTTCCGGCCGTGGCGAAGGGTCGCGCGGAAGAACCAGCAGAAGGACGATCGCAGCAGATCTCACACATAGGGAAACACCTTCACGAAATCGTGGTTTACATGCAGGCGCCGGACAATCGAGGAAGCAGAGGCAGAAATACGATCAAGGGCGCTTAACGGCTGGGCATCTTTGTGCCCACATTTGCGACCGGGAGATATCAAAGGCAATACTTGTCACTTCTGCCATTGCTTTTCTCCCCGTTGCCAAAGTGACTCTAGAGGACAGCAGGCTTTGGCTCAAGGCACGCTGGTGCTTACAAGCCGCATAGAGGTAACGTTGGGGTACTACGGCAGGCCCAACTTCCGTACATATGCCGGGTAGCATATGACTTGCGCGAAAGCTGTAAATCAGACACGCTCAGTGAGTTATGTTCTCTTTTCAGTTACCAAAGGGCACGCCACGCATGTCTCGTAAAGTTCTTGTCTGCGTATTAATTTTTGCTACAGCGGCTTGTTCATTACAGGCCAAACGATCCAATGCAGGCCTCGCCTGGCAAGTACAAGGCACCTGGCAGTTCGGAGGAAAAGGCGCACCCATCCGCACCGGGGACGCGATCGCACCAGCATCCCTGTTGCAGCCGAGCGACACCGCAGGTGACCACTCCATCACCGTCCTGCTGCCCGACGGTCAACGCGTTCTCTACGAATGCTTCACTGTGGCAGATTGTGTCCGTGGCTTTCGCGTGCCGTCACTCATCCATACGCCTGATGCATTCGCGATAGAGATGCTCGCGCGCATTGGCAAGGTCCTCTCGAACAAGCGCGCGACCGAGCTAAATGGGCAACACACCTCCCACGCGACCCAGACGTCGCGCCAGGAGGCTGTAGAGGTCCTCGATGCCGCCAATCGCGTCCACGTCGCTGGTCTGGTCGGTGGTCTTCCCAAGGGTCAATACACCTACGATCTGCATCCGCTCGATCCCACTCATCCGCCGCAATTTCACGTTGCCCTTGAAAAAGCCGCGCCATCGATCACGCTTGCGCTTCCTGCCGCCGGTCTCTACAACATCACCATCACCGACGCTTTGAACGCGCCCCGCGTCGATCTCCTGCTCGCTGCAATCCAGCCGGCGCAGTCGGCGCATTTCCAGTCCTTCAATCGCGCCAGAGAGACGATGGAGAAATGGAATGATGATTACGCCGGATGGCCCATCGACGACTTCCTGCGCGCCTATCTTGAATCACTCATGCACAGTGTGAAGACACCTCACCCCGGCAGGGCGCGGTGATCTCTCTACTTGCCAGTTCTACTTTTATCTGGAGACGGCACACCGAATCGCGCTCGCGGATCCGGACGGCCACACGTGCACAACAGATGTAAGGTGGCAGAGCCGCAGGTTGCCGCCTCAGTGGATGTCTTGCGCGGCAGGCTGCGAAACAAATGGCCGTGACTTCACAGCGTCAGAAAATCATTCGCGGCAGAGTTCGAGAGTCGCCGGTCAAACGAACGTGCGAGCGGCCTTACTCTTCGACCGCTTCCCAGCAGCCCCGGCCTTCGTGACACTTTGAGACATGCACGTAGTGTTCGTCCGGGCCGGCCTTACCCATCGTCTTGAGACACCAGAACGTACTGGTGCTTCCCATCAGCACCTCCCGATCCTCGTGATACTCGCCGAAGGAAGAGTAAGAGGACTTGCTGCGTAGGCATCTGCACTTCGTGATCGGTTTCAGTTCCGCCATATTGACTCCTATCCAGGGCACTCTTATCCGATAGCGCTCGGGTCGCGGCCCATCTGGCCTGCGGCCAGCAGAATCGTGCGATATACCGCGGTTTGGAAGAGCTGCACCTTGTAGCCGTTCTGTGAGAGCGGCGTCGCATTGGCTACGGCAAGCTTTCCGGCTTCGCGTGCTGTGGCCTCATCGATCACCTTGCCGCGCAAAGCTGCTTCCGCCTGTGTTGCGTGGATGGGTGTCGGAGCCGCCACGCCAAGTACGATGGCCGCCTTCCGGCAGGTCTTGCCGTCCATCTCCAGAACAACACCCGCGTCCGCCAGAGGCCAGTCGAAGCTCTCCTTCTCACCGTACTTTTGGTACGCCGAGCGCGTTCCTGCTGCCGGTGTGGGAACTCGGATCGCGGTGATCAGTTCGCCCGGCTTTACCGCGGTCTCCCGCTGCACGTCCTCTTCCGGTGTTACGTAGAAGTCGCGCATCGCCACGCTGCGCTTGCCCGCCTTCGATGTCAGTTCGACTTCCGCATTCATCGCGAGCAGCGGAACCGCTGTGGACGACGGATGCACCATCGCGCACGTTTTGTTGTTCACAATCGCGTGATACTGATTTTCGCCTTGCAGCGCGTGACACTCATCCGAGCCGCCCTTCTTGCGGCAGTCGAAATCGGTGGAACGGAAATACCAGCACCGCGGCCGTTGCATCAGGTTGCCGCCAAGCGTTGCCATGTTGCGCACCTGCGGCGTGGCTGCGTGGCCCGCCGCATCGGAGAGCGCCCCATAGCGTCGCTGTATCTCAGGATGATCCGCGATCTCACTCAGCGTCGTCAGCGGGCCGAGATGCAGTCCGCGATCGGACGACTCAATGCGATGCAGCGACCGCACATTCAGGATGCTGACCAGCTTTGGCGGAGAAACAATGCCGTCCTTCATCAGGTCCAGCAGGTCAATGCCTCCTGCCTTCACCACGGCGTCACCCTTCATCTGGGAGAGCGCCTCGTCTACCGTTGCGCAATCGACGAAAGTAAAGCGGTTCATACGGTCATCTCTCCTGTCGTCTTGCCCAGCGCCGCCAGCACATTCGCTGGAGTCATTGGAATGGAGCGCATCCGCACGCCTGTCGCGTTATAGAACGCGTTGCCAATGGCTGCGGCCAGCGTGATGATGCCGGCCGACTCACCAATACCGGCCGCATCGGTCGAGCTCTGGCCGATATAGTTTTCGATCAGTTCGATCTGAATCTCCGGCACTTCGCGCGCTCCAATGATCTTGTAGCTCTCCAGGTTCGCGTTCAGCATGTAGCCCTTCTGCCGGTCCATCACTCGCTGCTCAAACAATGCATACGAGATGCCCTGCAGGATGCCGCCATGAATCTGGCTGACGACGCCGGTTGGATTGATGGGCCGTCCACAATCGTGCGCGCCGAATACGCGTTCGATATGCACCCGACCCGTCTCGGTGTCGACCGCCAGCTCCACGTAGTCAACGCCGCCGTATGTCAGCCGCTTCTTCTCATAATCCGGGACGCGTGTCGTGCGCGCCGCAATCTCGCTCGTGGGCATCTTCGATGCCGCGCTGCGCAGCGATACGGATCGCGAGCCGTCCTTCCACACGACATTTCCATCGCGCACATCGAGATTCTCCGCGGTCGTACCCAAAGGCTGCGCCACCGCCTGCAGGAATTTCTGCCGTGCCTGCCATGCAGCATTGCGAATGGCGGGCGTAATCGATCCCGCAGTCACGCTGCCCCCGGAGTTCGGCCCAATGGGATAGCGAGTGTCTCCGACACGCACCTGCACCGTCTGCGGTGGAATGCCAAACTCCTCTGCAACCACCTGCGCAAGAATGGTCTTCGTGCCGCCGCCAATGTCCTGCACGGCAGAGAGCACTTCGACCGAGCCATCCTTCGCCACCCGCACCTCGCACGACGAGTCCATATCGACAAAGCGATACCACACCGATTGCGCGATGCCCATGCCCCGCTTGACCGGTCCCGTATCCGCGCCGGCGGCCTTGCGATTGCGCCAGTTCGTCTTTTCACGGATGATCTGGCGCTCCACTTTGCGCGCCGGGCTCTCATCGATCTTCTCCCGCAGCTCGAGAGGGTCCATGTTGAGCTTCACCGCAAGATCATCGATGGTCTGCTCCAGTGCAAAGCACCCCTGCGGATGACCGGGAGCGCGAAATGCAGCCCCCGGACCGGCATTGATGAAGACGTCGTTCTCTTCCGTATGAATGTTGGCGCACTTGTAGAGATTGGTCGCCGGCCCGGCGGTGCCTGCCCCCGTGCCAACTCCGGCAGTGCCATAGCTGATCAACTCTACGGCGGTCAGCGTGCCATCGTGCTTCGCGCCAATACGCAGCTTCTGATGCGAGTCTGGCCGGTTGGAGACGATGTGCTCCTGCCGCCGGTCGAGCATCAGCCGCACCGGCGCGCCCGATTTGCGGGAGAGGTTTGCTGCGATGACGCCCTCATTCCCGGCGCCAAACTTCGCGCCAAAGCCGCCGCCCATGAACTCGGTAATCACGCGCACTTTGTTCTTCGGCAACTTGAAGACGTCGGCAAACTCATCGCGTACGCTCGCAGTGCCCTGCGTAGAGGCATACACCGTGAGTTCGTCCGGCTTCCAGTCCGCAACGACGCCATGCGTTTCAAGCGCCGAGTGCGTCTGGATCTGGGTGAAGTATTCACCCTCGACCACGACGTCCGCCTCTTTGAAACCAGCCTCCGGATCGCCCTTGGTCTTCTTTTCAGGACCATGCACATTGCCGGTCTGCGGCACATCCGCCGGGCCTCCGCCGCCACCTGCACTCCCCTCAGCATCGGCCGGACCCGGGAAGACCAGCGGCGCGTCCGGCTGTCTCGCATCCATGCGGTCCACTACGAAAGGCTTCGCGTCGTACTTCACTTCAATGAGCTTCACCGCATCTTCCGCGATGGCCTGCGAGGTCGCAGCAACCGCCGCTATCGGCTGGCCGGCGTAGCGAACGATGGGATAGCGCGAAGCTATCTCCTGCTTGGGATCGCGGAGCGCGGCGGCGCCCCCGTAGTCATGCTCCACAACGTGCACAGCCTTCACCCCCGGATAACGTTCCGCCGCGGAGGTGTCTACAGAAAGGATGCGGCCATGCGGTATCTCGGCGCCAAGGATGTAGGCGTAGAGCATTCCCGGCAGATGAACATCCGCCGTGTACTTACCGCGGCCGCTTGCCTTCGCCGCGCCGTCGTAGCGGACAGTCGGTTGTCCCACGTATTTCAGCGCGGAATTCCTGGGCATTGGCGGCGGCTCGTCCACCGGAACCTGGCGATCCACGTGCGTCAAGCCAAGCTGCGGGATGCCAAACAGGACGCTGGCGGTTTTGGTGGCGGATTGAGTCGGTTTCGTATCGTCTGCCATTTAGACCTCCTGCAGAGTGCGCGGCATCACCAGTCCGGCGCTCAACTTTTCGGTGGATCCATGCTTTGAAAGATCATCCATGGCGTCAAAGATTCTGGGATACGTGCCGCAACGGCACAGATTCCCGCTGATCGCGTGTGCGACCTCCGGCCGCGTGGGGTGCGCATTGTGCTTCAACAGCGAAGCGCACGCCATCACCATGCCCGGAGTGCAGAAGCCGCATTGCATCGCGTCATGCTTCACAAAAGCAGCTTGCACCGGGTGAAGCTTTTCCCCCTCCGACAAGCCTTCGATCGTCGTCACCTTTTTGCCGCCAACGTCGAGCGTCAGCGTCATGCAGGCAAGCTGCGGCTTTTCATCCACCCACACCGTACAGGCCGAACAGGAGCCGCGGTCACAGACCACCTTGGTTCCGGTCAGTCCCAGATTGTCGCGCAGAGTGGTGGCAAGCGTATCGCGCGGCTCCACAGCCGTGGCATGCACCTGGCCGTTCACGTGCAATCGCACAGCAACCGCATCGGGTCCAAGCGCAGCCGGCTCATGCACCGCGCTCTTTACCTCTGCGGTCAACGTCTGCGCCTGCTCCAGCAGAGTTCCGGCTGCAGTCAGCCCGGCGCCTTTCAGAAAACCGCGCCGCGAGAAATGCGTCTGTTTCGGATCAGCCATAGAGAATCTCCTATTGGCGACTTCAATTGACACGGCCATTCTACGCCGGTTCCGAGACCGCAGCGCCAACCCGGAACTCCGACAAAAGCGGTCGCCGTCTGACCGAATCGGCTCGAATGCATTCCGCAAAAAAGAACCTTCACTCGATTAGGGGCTGGCCGGAATGAAGATTCCATCTCCAGCACAGAGGCGCCTGCAAAGACGTCTGGCCGCTCCTAGGGCTCGTTCAACTTCTGGATTGCCTTGCGGAGCGCCTCCTGCCGTTGAGGTCCCTTTTCCTTGGCTGCTTCAAGGACCGTTTGGCCCTTGTTGTTGCGAATGGCCAGATCAGCACCCCGCTCAATAAATAGCGGTATGGCAGCATCATCAACAGTCGTAAAGATCGGAGTCTCTCCGTCGTTGTTACGCGCATTCACGTTTGCCCCAAGCTTCAATAATTCCTCCTCCACATCGGTGAGGAATGTTTCATGGAGTGGAGTATTTCCGTCGTGATCGCGCGCATTCACATCCGCACCCGCCTCGGCAAGCAGGCGCACGCATTCCACGCGTGCACCATCCTTATCGCTGTCTTGATATTCCCCTGCCGCGAACATGGCGGTTTTTCCTTCTCGATCTCGTAATTCCAGCTTTGGACCATAACGAAGAATCTCGCGCACCAACTCCGGATTACCCGACCTCGCAGAATAGATCAGCACGCTCCCCGCACCCGGGCCCTGCATCGTCATACCACCACCCGCGCCCTCTGTAACGGTGAGTTTGCTGAGGTCGGCATTCGGATTCGCGCCATAGGCGATCAATGCCCTTGCAGCTTCCACCTGTCCGGACCCAGCCGAGCCAGCGAGTGCCAGATCTTTGTCGCTCTGATCATTCTCACTCGCCCCCTCGTCAATCAGTAGCTGAAGCGTCTCGGAATGATCGCTTGCGGCGTTGAGCCATCCCACTGGCTGAAAGGCATAAGACTCGGATGGATCCTTGGGTTTGGGAGGAGGCAGTGGCTTCAGGGGCACACCTGCCTCCAGGAGTTGTCGTGTGGTCTCCGTCTGCCCACGGCTAGCGCACTCCTTCAACATTCCCTGAGCGGCGAAGCTGTGGAAGTTGAACCGCTCAGCCTGTAACGCAGCGACCAGTCCATCGCTCCCTTTGACCCATCGCTCTGTGCGAGCAAACGTATCGACTTCATCTTCCAGTTCGGTAATGACCGCAGGCATTCCTTCCCAAGAGCCAACATAGTCTTCGACCTGTTTGGCATGGCCATCGATTGCGATCGAGAGAAGGTACGTGGGACTATCCGTCACTCCCGCACGATATACGTCGTCCATGGAATAGAAGTCAGCAGCGATAAAACGCTTCACTAGTTCGCGAACGTCGTCCGGCACTACTGTGTCGACGTGTTTTCCGCTGGCCACTACATAGTTGCGACCATCGAAAACAATGCCATCTGTGCTGACTGAAACTGTGTATCCGGGACAGCTGCCAAAGCATCCCGTCCTCTCCAGTGTGATTGTGACTTTGGAATCGGATCGAAGAATCGGGGCGTCAACATGCTTTTGGGGCAGCCGCTCCGGTGGAACAAGATCGGCATATTCCTCGACTTCGGCGGTAACCGCCTTTCCACCTTCTTCAAATGGCGGGAACTTCCACCGACCTACCTCGCCTTGCAGTTGAGGCCAGATCTCCATCGCATCGCGGTCGCCGTTCGCATCGGCATGTACCACATCGCCGGTAAGCGCCACAGTAAGCGTCAGGCGAAGCTGATGGAAGCCAGGCCGCACACCCTCAAATGGAATCGTGCGACGATGCGGCTTGATTTCATGTGTGCGGGCGACGTCATAGCCGTACGAGGGGTAAGGGAATCGCGTTTCACCCGATGCCCAAAGGCAGGCACCGGCCACCATGCAAATGAGAGTAGCAAGCGGACGAAACGAGCCGAGCATCGTATCGGGCATCGTATATTGTCCCCGAAGTTCTTCCTCTATGGACCAATAGACACCGGTTGGATAGCCGGCAGCAGCGATTCCCAAATTGGACCACCGAACACGCCGCACCTGCAAAAACCTGCCAATTTACCCCATCCAAATTGCTATCCTTGAAATAGGAGTGCTGAGAGAAAGCGAGCGGGCATCGCACCCCGCGCCCGAGGCTCTATCAGCAAACCCTAAGTCCTTTGCCTGGACGAATTTACCGATAAAGCCAATAAAATGACGAATTTAGGCCTCGGGAGACGCTCTAAACCGCTGAATTGCGGCGGTTTAGACACCGGTCTCCCGCACCGGAAGGGGGGAGGGGTAGCAGGTAACGGTACTACGACAAACGAACCGCATCAGAGCGTGATGACATAATCCGGTGGGCTGCCGGCAAGCGCCGCATAAAGCTGGGGAAAGCACCCGGCGACCACTCCGTCGACCAGACCCTTCGCCTTCGCCACACCACTCCCGCACTGATCGAGCGTTCCCTCCGCGAGTCCCCGCCGCACCGCGCACATATCGCAGACCATCAACAGCATCTTCTTTTGCTGAGCAACCGCGGCCAGCCGCTCCCCCACCGGGTCGCCCTTCCGCAGACAAAACAGATTGTCATCAAAGAAGAAAATGCCCACGACGTCAGCCCCGTGTGCCCCTCGTTCCAGTTGCGGCAGGATCATGCTTGTCAGCTTGTAGCTGCTCGCCATATTCGTGGCCAGCACGTAAGCAACTTTCATTTGTTCCTCAATCCGATCTTCAGGGATTCGCGTTCAACACAAACAGCATATGCAGCAGCGCACAGCTTCGCCTCCATCGTTTGGTTGGTTCACGTAATCCTATTCGCGTTCGCGCGAAGCGGCCTCTATGGACTCCCGCAAGGCTTGTGTCACATGCTCCATCTCTTCCTCGCGAAGGCGGCTGAAGAAAGGCAGTGCAAGCGTCCTGCGGCTGATCGACTCTGTAACTGGAAGAGCCCGCCGCGGCGGCATGCCTGCATAAGCAGGCTGCGTGTGGATCGGAGCGAAATACCGCCCGCTGCCGATACCACGCTGAAGCAGCATGCGGGCAATTGCGTCCCGCTGATCCTGGCTGAACCTGTCTACGAGCCGCACCACGTAGACAAACCAGCTGAGCCCATCCCCGCCACGTCCGTAGGAGGAAGAACAAGAGCCGCAACATCGCCCAACAGCGCTCCATACCTTCGAGCGACGCGCTCTCGCAGCGCAAGAATCTCCGGGAGACGTCGCATCTGGGAACAGCCCAAAGCACACTGGATTTCGGAGAGCCGGTAGTTGTACCCGAGAATGGAGTGCTGGTGCCAATCGTCCGATTCGTACCGGCCATGATTGCGCATAGCCCGAATCTCTCTCGCCAGATGCGGGTCTCCGGTAACCAGCGCAAACGATGCCGACTCCATGATGCCGCTACTCGAATTACCCACCAGAAGATCTGCATGCCGAAGCAGGCTCCAATACTCAATGGCCGGCAGATT
Organism: uncultured Acidobacteriaceae bacterium; assembly: GCA_963763665.1. Lineage (GTDB taxonomy): Bacteria > Acidobacteriota > Terriglobia > Terriglobales > Acidobacteriaceae > KBS-83. The sequence goes on from CAVXPT010000001.1 coordinate 117,523, forward strand.
GACGAACAAATGCCTTGCACCTCGACTGATAAGGAGGGACCGGATACGTTGCGAAAGACCCCGGCCACCAGCGTCCGCATTCGGATGACAAAAGATGAGTCTGATGAGGGATCAGGGCTAGAGCTGCAAACAGCTCCTCCGCCTCTGCATTTGTGTCTGGAAGCAGTGTCACCGGATGATAAGCAACAACCGCGGTGTGACCCGCAAGATCGATCTGTAGCTTCTCCTCAAGCTCACGTTTACTGAGAAGCCTGCTCTTGCGCAAGTGGTCAAGTGATGGCGCCCCGGCGCGGTGAACGCGCCACGATTCTTCACCCATTGAAGATAACGCGCGCGCGCGCCAGTTGTGGATGTGAAGTGGATGTGGCTCATCTTTGTAAGGGCGTTACGCACGACATCGTCGATCGCACCTCGACTGATTTCGCCGCCCTCAATATGTGCAATCGGTATGCGCAAGGCAACGGCCACGGCTGCCGGAGCCAGCATCTCGTATCGATCGGCGATAAGCAAGAGCACATCAGGCCGCATGGCGGCGAGACAATCGGCCAGCGAAAGGACTGCTACGCCGATGCTTTTCGCCATTCCCACGTCGCTGTCGGAGCTGAGCAAACACTCCAGACGAGCGGCGATGGGAAATCCTAGTATGCTTCCCATCCTGCAGCGCCAGATCGCTCGGGGCGGTCCAATCACGATCACGGATGCGGTCGATCCAAGCACGTTGCCGAGCCGAACAGCCTTCATCTGCGTCATGCTGCGGTTTGCCAGCAGGATGAGTTCCGCGATCCGCTTCGTCGCACCCATAATGCTGACCGGGGCAACGGCCTTGTCCGTCGAAATGAGGACAAGCTGATCTACCCCGAATGTGGACGCCGCTTGTGTGAGTTGTTGCGTCCCCCATACGTTGGCTTTTGCCGCAGCAAAGGGGTTGTCCTCCATCAGAGATACGTGTTTGCAGGCAGCGGCATGTAGGACGATCTGCGGCCGATGTTTCCTGAATATCTCCGCGAGCAGAGCCGCATCGCAGATATCGCCGACGATGAAATCGCCGGAGACACTTGCGTCCCTATCAATGTCCAAAGCGAGTTTGTGCAAACCCGACTCAGCGATATCCAGCAGCACCAGATTCTCGACAGACAGTCGAGAGATCGTCCGCGCAAGAGCTGACCCGATGAAGCCCGCCGCCCCCGTGATAAGGATGCGCTTTCCGTGCAAAGATGAGTCGCATCGCCGAAGTCATCAGACAAATCCTGTTTCCGACCGAGAAAACTCCGGGCGCTGTCATGGTCTGGCATGGAAGACATGTGAGTTAATTCTAAGCGTTTGCCGGGTTGAGGCGATGGGTCAGCACGCCGGCGTGATCACGCCATCCACTATGGCCGAGCAGCTTTCGGTTCCGAGCGTACGGGCATGTAGTGAAACTGGAACAATTGAGCACGATTCCCGGATTCAAAGCGGTCGTTCCATTCCAGACGATAATCGCGGCTTTGTATATCTTCCGGGAAATGCTCATTCCGTGGATACGGATAACTGCTCATGGACTGAAATGGCAGCTGCGCCACAGTAAAAGGCAACGCTTCGTGGAAATCCATGTCCTTGACGTAGCCATTCGCATAAAAGAGATAGTCACGCTTCCAATGTGGCGGCAATGCGGGTAGGGACGCATCGCTGAATTCCGCATCGATCTCGTCACCACTGCCGAAGATCACATATTTGTCATCCCGCCGCAGCAAGAGCGGAGTTACGGAACCGTAGCGCGTATAGCTTCCACGCTGCCATTGAAAGGGACCGGTGAGGCTGATGCGTTGATAGTCATATGTAAGATCGCCTGGAGTTTCACCATCGACCTGCTTCGGATAGCCACGGAAGGCGACGCTGGCCGAAGCAAGCGGAAGTTCAGTCTCTTGCATGGACGGCAACGAATCCGTGCCATTGTCGACCAGAATCTGATCCCAATAGATCTGCAGGTTCGTTCGCATGCGGATACGCCGGACATCCGGAGGCAACTTACCGGTCAGATCGACAACAATCGTTCTAGGTAGGCCTGCAGGAAATCCCATATCATTGACGACTGTCTTCCAGGTGCCGTCCGGCATCTGCGCCTCAACAGAAGGGGGCTCCGGCCGAATACCCGCCTGCCAGGCCGCGTATAGCGAAGTGGCACTGAAGTACTCAATAAAACCGTGTAGGAAAAGGCGCAGTGGGCGCCGAGCGGACCAGGGCCCCAGGTCAAGGGTCAAGGCGTGCCTGTTTGCAAAACCTGCATAGGCCAGATTTTTGAAGTCGTGGACATATTTGTGATCTGGTTTCGCAAGGACCGAGAGCACGTTCTCGCCTTCGTCGTTCCAGGCGCCTGCAGGGAGATGCGTATCACGGGAAGCAAGCACCGGAGCACCGCTAGCGAAGGGTTTCTCGCTCAAGAAGCGTTCATCCGGATATACCTCGGTTCCTTCCGGGTGGTCGATTGCGACGAGACGTAGCTGGTCAATATAGTTAATCTCCTCCATCGGCTCGCCAAACCGGAGACTTAGCCGGCCGTTGCGCGATTGCAACATGGATCCGGGCACCTTGATCCACTCGTCGGGATCATTTTCATTTCGGGTAGATGGTGACATCCAATGACCGACGACTGCCGCTCCGATCACATCGGAGACAAATTCATACTTCTTCCCGTCCCATGCAAAAAGAACCGGGCATGAACTCCCTCGCCGATCCAGTTCCTGGAGCACGAGTGGCTTGGTGGCTGCAACATCGATCTCGTCCTGGGGAACTCCGGTCGGCCATAGCATTCGCACCACATCCGCATGATCGGCTTTACCCAAACCCACGAGAATGTCCGTCGGCCCCTGACTCAAATATCCGGAGCTTCCCGCGACCTCAAATTTCTGCATCGTGCCGTTCGAAAGGACCTCTACCTTGGTTCCAATCGCCGACTTGTTATCGGCCAGGCCGGTGAGTGCAATACGAAGCGAGTGATTCTGGTTTCCACCGACATTGTGCAGCACCAGAGGAGCCACGTTGCCCCGCGCCACAATCAGATCTGGCGCGCCATCACCATCAATATCAGCGGCAATGAGCGATTGCGCTCCCGATACATCCACGTTTTCGAGTTTCAGAGCCTCGGTCACATCTTCAAAGCCCTTCGCGCCACAGTTGCGCAGGACACGCAGACGAGCGCCGCGGGGCGTTTCCACGATCACTGCGAGATCGATCCACCCGTCGTTGTCAAAATCAATCGGAGTGAGTCCCCAAGCCCCAGTTACATCCTTCAATGGCAGCGAAACGCGCTCGAAGCGCTTCCCTTCAACATTTCTCCAGAGGGTCAAACCGGGAGCACCAGCATGCGTTACCGCCACATCCATCCAGCCATCTTTGTTGAAGTCGAGGGTGGAAACCCCGCGGGTTGCCGGCAGAGCGCTGTCGTCATAGAGAGCGACCTGACTGAAGGCTCCTTCGCGCTGGTTCTCAAAAATCGTCGGGGACGCTCCGCGACCGGTCACAACCAAATCAATTGCCCGATCGTTATTAATGTCGGAGAGAATGGCGCTCGCGCTCTGTTCCTTGCCAGCAAGCCCGGTGGGACTGGTCCATTCGGTAAAAGTGGAGTTGCCGTTGTTCCGCCAGAGGATATTGGGACCGATTCCAGTGCCGGAAGCAGAACCGGTGACGAACAGATCGAGGTCCCCATCGTGATCGAAATCGACGAAGGTCAAGCCGGCTGGATGATTCAGTGGGCGAATTCCAACAACCGAAGTCGTATCGGCAAACTTGCCGTGTCCCAGGTTGTGGAAGATCGCGATGCGGTCCTCCAGGGCAATCGCAAGATCGGGCAAGCCATCATTGTCGTAGTCGCCCACGGCACAAGCGATGCCTTTTCCCGGTAACGCCAGACCCGTCCCTTTTGCATCAATCGTCGTCGACCTGCCATCTTGTGCGATGCGATATGCCTGAATCGCGTTCGCGCCAGATCGCATCGTCACGATGTCCTTCTGGCCGGTACCTTCCAGGTCAATCATGCAAGCTCCCCCGTTCATTGGCGAAGAATCCTGAGCGGCCTGCACGGTACTGATCTCGGCCGGAGCGGGAACAAACGTAACTGATATCATTGCAGATACTGCGGCTGGAGGACCAGGCATATCCTCCGCAGTCGCGTAATGTCCCTGTTCTCCGTAGTTGTCACTGAAGATGGTACCGATCTTGCGTTGTGTGATTTCCTGAAACCGCTGTACATGCCTGCGCGCTTCGTCGGTCTTGCCCGAACGCTGAAGAGCGCGCGCTAGTCCGTATTGTGCGGAGGCATGCAAGGGACTGAGTTGTAGCGCCTTTTCAAACTCCGGAATTGCCTGATCGTAATTTTTCAGCCCAAGTTCGATGATGCCGAGGTAGTAGTGAGTGTCGGCGTCGTGTGGATCGAGTTCTGCCGCACGCTCAAACGCCTTTAAGGCCAATGGTTGATCGCCGGAGTCAAATATTGCGAGACCCAGGCTGTACCAGACCCGCGGATTTTTCGGATCGAGGACAGACGCAGCTTTCAGCGCCTCCTCGGCTTCTGGCAATCGACGCAGATAGATGAGCGCGATTCCCTTATTGATCAAGGGAATCGCAGAGGATTGATCCGCGCGATGGGCATCCTCAAATTTCACGAGGGCTCTTCCGGGGATCTGCTGGTTCATGAAAGCAACGCCGACGCTGTTCAGACTTACCGCCGCGTTATCCGCTTTAGAGGTATCGGCGCTCCAGGCAGGAAGCGAAAGAAATGAGACACATAGTAGTGTTGTCAGTAAGCTGAACGAGCAATTCAAATTGAGCTGCTTTCCCTGTGGCCAAAGTGCTTCGTGCGATAGACGTAGTCGACGATCGACCGGCAAGCGGCCCTCGCAAACCTCGCGTAGTCCTTCCAGTGGCCACGATTATATAGAGTGTGGGGATTCGCCTTTAAGCCCGCCTCTTTGGACGACGCGCATCCCCACGTCTTGGGCTTGTCGAAACCAGATCCGGTCCGGGCCGAAGAACCAACGGGCAGCCGCATTAGTTCGACAGATGTCCGGCGGCACGACAACCTCATCGAGCATTGAGGCTGGCGACTTCTGTCACGCGCGACATCGTCCGAGCAGCACTCGTCGCACCTTGCCGTTGTGACAATGAAGGCCGCCTCGAGGGCGGCCTTCAACAGATCTACTGCTCTCCTTTACCAGTGAAAAATCGTCATTTTATGGACATATGACGTAACAGAGCCACTGCCCCTACTTTCTCCATCAATCTGGTAGTTCACCGAGAGATTGCCTTTGCCCCAGCCCAGCCACAAGCCAGCATTACCAGTCGCATTGCTGAAAACTTTGTGTGACCCGTCCAGATTCACCCAATCGTGAGTCACAACGCCGCCGCTGCGATGAAAACCAATCTGGACATGGTGCCAGGTGTTCGGAGCCCAGGTTAAAGGATTGCAGCCGATATTGGAGGATTTCCAGTGGGGGTGGTTCCCCGAAACGACTACGTATTCCCAGGTCTTGGAAATGCTGGAGCACTGAGTCCCGAGGATTACCGTCTCCCCGTTCGACAGGACCTGATTCAAATCCAACTCCAGATTCTGCACCTGAGACGGATTGACGATGTACACATACGTATCGAAGACAAAGTGAGCTGCGCTCCCATTGTTACCAAACGAGACGTGCCAACGTTCGCCGCCATGGTCGGAGTAAGTCATGTAAAACTTTCGCGCATGGTCATATGAGGAAGCACTTGCCGGATAGACCATCGATCCCTTCGATGAGCCAGGCGTACCTCCGTCATGCTCGGCTCCCCAGCCACCGATGTCATCCAGACTTGCAGATGGAATAGCATAGGAGGGAAGCGCGTAGGCCGCACTGCCGGAGCCAGATGATGTGGTACCGCCCGATGTGGTACCGCCTGATGTGCTGCCACCCGATGAACTGCCACCCGCAACCGTGAACGTGGTGCTGACAACTGGACATACGCCATTGCTCGTCCAGGACTTGTAATGGACCGTGTGGGTTCCAGCAGACATCGCGGTGGTGGTGTCAATATCGTTGACGTTGACTCCCGCAGTTAACGTGCTGCTGTTGTCAACGGAATATCCAAACGCGGTTGGCTTAAGGCCATCACATCCGATGTTGTGCGCACGCACCCACACCGGAGACGGCACAGCGGTGCCATTCACCGGACTTGCGACCGTGATGTTCGCCGCAAAGACCGGCTGGGACAGCATCAGCCCGGAGAGCGTTGCAAGAAAGAATAGAGGCGTCCGCCGCCCCGAAGCCTGGCCCACAAATAAACAATTTCTTTTAATGAACCGCATAATTCTCCTAGGGGATACGTAACGAAACTGGTTTTGTTTAGCCAGATAGGTCTTGAGGTCTCGCACGCCCTAATTCGGCATTTCATCCCTCATAGCCAACCCGGTATTGGCCAAGCTACTGTCGATAAATACATCGCTGCGAACATCAATCCCTTGCTCACGTGCAGCCCTCTACTCAGCATTCCCAAGTCAAAGGCTTAAAGCTTCGAGTACATACATGCGCAATTACAAGCAACTCGTCCGCTTCACCTTGAGCGGAGAATTGACTAAGCAACGCAGCAACACTCTTCTTATTCGGACTTATCTAAGGCAGAGGCAAACGCTCAAACGGGACCCGCATCGCAGGTCCTCCGCAAGTGGTAAAAGAACGATGCAAGCATCGTGGATTCGCGCATGCAGCGGAGCCCTTGCTCGACATCACTCATGCCCATGAAACACGACCCAGCGGGCGAACATATGGGGGTAATTTCTTAAGGCGGATGATACACATTTCCATCGAGCAGGAGGTCCGTATCTTCAACTTTTCCGAGAAAAAAAATACCAGGCAGGCATCCAAAATGAGCGTGTGCAGATTTTGCGCGCATCAGGTAACAATCTGCTAGCAATGCGCTACGTAATTACGTTGAGCGGCTCCGGCGCCGGGTTGACCGCAGGCCTGATTCCCGGGGTCGCGAGAGAAACAATTGCCGTAACGCAAAAATTTTCTTGCTACAAGGGTCGCGTGAGCGATTGTTATCTCCGGCACTCTACTGCTCCATTACCCCGTATGCAAACCGCGGCGGCAGATTGCAGCCGTTTGTCTCAATCCATGCAAGGGTAAGCGCTTGTGGAACGAGCAGCATTGTGATGCCTTCCCATGGCTCGGGTACAGCATCGATTCGTACTGGCAACAACTTCTCACTTGGCTCGATTTCATCGTTCGATACCAGAACCACACGTCCACCTTTCCGATTACACTCTGCTGCCAGCTTCACTCCGAGCGCGGCAACGCGTCCAACCGCAAAGATCATCGCTACGTGCGTGTCGTTCGTATCCAGGTTTGGTCCATGCCTGAAGCCGCCTCCAGTATGCGCGGCTGCGCGGAAGCCGCTCATTTCCCGAATGGTCAGTGCACCCATGTACGCTGCACCATATGCCGCGCCTCGCCCGATTACCTCCAGATTCGCAGCGCCGCGGCAGAATTCTTCTAAACGTCCGCGCATCGCAAAGAGCCTGTCAATACTGTCAGCCATCACACCCGCCGCACGATCTGCATCCATCTGCCACTCATGGCCGAGAATTTCTGAAGCAAGAATGACCGCAGAGGCCGTCGAGTTCGTGTACGTCTTCGTTGCATTTCCATATTCTGGCCCGGCAAGGATCGGTAAAGGATGATGTGCAAGCTTCCAGCACGGACTCGCAGGGTTATTGCAGATCAAGGCTGTGGGACCGCCCAGATCCTGCTTCATGAACTCCACCAGTTCTGCGCTCTCACCCGAGGCTGTCACCAGCACTGAGATCGCGGCATCCTTCCAGACTGGACGCGCATAGTGCAGCCACTCTCCCGCATCCACTGAGAACGCCGGCCTTCCATTGCTCTGCAAATGAGTCGACGCGCTGATAGAGGCGCATAGTGACCCGCCCATCCCAATGAAGATCACCGGCGCTCGGGTCCTTGAAACTGCTTCGCGAATAGCGCCGAGCTCCCTCCGAATCTCTTCGTGGTTCTTATAAGCAGCAATCAGTGCACGAAGTCTGGCTGGCTGTTCGCGACACTCATGCTCGAGCATCTGCGTGCCATTCATCGCCAGCAGTTCCTTCGACGGCGTTACGCCTCCGATCCAATGTGGCTGCTCGGATTTCTGAGTCATGCTTTCAAGCTTTCTCTCTGTTGGACCGAATCGACGGTATCATTCTGCATCAACTCTCGATGAAGGTGCTGATTTGCAAGCTGAACGGCCAACAGTTCGCGGCGTCTTCCTATTGCGCGTTTCATTTATCGCCGGTCTTGGCGGTATCCTCTACGGCTTCGATGTGGGCATTATCGCAGCGGCCCTTCTCTTCGTGCGAAACACCTTCGCCCTTTCCACTCATATGCAAGAGATTGTCGTCAGCGTAGTGCCTGCTGGCACGATGGCTGGCGCGATCGTCGGCGGCATCCTATCCGATCGCCTGGGACGCCGCGCAACGCTACTCTGGTCCGGAGTCATCTTTATCGTAGGATCCATCCTTGCACCACTCTCGCCGACGGTTGGCGTCCTGGTCTTTGCGCGGTCCCTGCTCGGATTCGCAATCGGCTTTACTTCCGTCACAGCGCCAATCTATGTCTCGGAACTTTCGCCTCCTCAGATGCGAGGAACGCTCATCGGTCTGTATCAGTTCGCACTGACCTTCGGTATTGTATTTGCCAATCTCGTCGGCTACTGGTTCGCGTCCGAGGAGTCCTGGAGGCTAATGTTTGGGATCGGAGTTGTGCCCGCCGCAGTCTTCCTGGCTCTGGTCTTTACGGTTCCCGAGAGCCCGCGATGGCTGTTCATCAATAATCGTTCACGCGAGGCAGAGCAAGTCCTTCTCTCATATACCGACGCTCACGGCGCCCGTCTTCTTCTGGACGACATCCACAAGGCTACGACCGGATCCAGCCATGAAAAGTGGAGTGCATTGCTCTCCCCCGCAGCGCGTCGTGGTCTTCTCATCGCAGTGGGATTCGTCGTGCTGCAGCAACTCTGCGGCATCAACACCGTCATCTATTACGGTCCACAAATCTTCGCGCTCGCGGGCATCGATTCAAACCAGCACGCGATTCTTGCCACACTTCTGGTTTCAGTAATGAACATGCTTGCTACCGTGATCGCCCTGTTTCTCGTCGATAGAATCGGACGAAAGCCTCTGCTCTACTGGGGCATCGGGGGCATGCTTGGGTCCTTACTTATGCTCGCATTTACCTTTGGGCGCCACGCGGGCGTGACCCATGCGACCGGAGTCACCGCCGTCATTTGCCTTGTAGCCTATATCACTTGTTTCGCAGCCAGCATGGGCCCAATCGCATGGATACTCGTCGGTGAGGTCTTTCCTCTACGGTTACGCAGCCGGGGAGCCGCTGCCGCGACGATTGGCTATGGCATCTCCAACACGCTGGTGTCGCTAAGCTTCCTTACCGTCATCCATCGTTTAGGCAACGCTCTTACCTTTGGCATTCTCGGATTTTTTTGCGTCGCCACGCTGCTCTTTACCTTCTTTGTTATTCCGGAGACGAAGGGCCGCGAACTGGAGAGCATCAGCACATAGTTCCTCGGGCACTGTACTCTAACGTGACATGAACGACCGCACATATGTCCTTGGCATCGATATCGGCGGAACGAATCTCCGCGTAGCGCTCGCCGACCCGAGCGGGAATATCCTCGCGCGGACTTCATCGACAACGACGAACGTGCGTGATGCACAGCTCGTCGTCGCGAAAATATGCGAGTGTACCGATCAGCTTCTGCAAAAATCCGGCATTGCGAGAGATGCGATTGCGGCGATGGGCGCGGGCGCCCCCGGCGTGACGAATGCAGAGACGGGTGTCGTCATCGCGACCTCCTATCTGATGGGGTGGCGTGACGTACCGCTGAAGTCCATGCTGGAAGAAGCGATGGGCGTTCCGGCCGCAGTCGATAACGATGTCAACCTCGCTGCTCTCGGAGAGAGCTCTTTTGGAATCGCGACTGGCACCCCAAACTTTGTCTTCCTTGCCGTCGGTACGGGTGTGGGTGCCGGAATCATCCTGAAGGGCGAGTTATTTCAAGGCACCGCCTGGACTGCCGGTGAGATTGGATACATGTTGGTTCCAGGCGTTTCAGAGAAACCGGCAGACCCTGGCCAGCCTGGGCCGCTCGAAAGCCTGGCCGGAGGTGAAGGTCTACGCCTGCAGTGGCTGTCTCTTTGGGATCCAGCCCAAACCACACTGCCTCAGAATCGAACGGCGACGCAGATCTTCGACAGTGCCGTCGCCGGCGATGCACTTGCCAATTCCCTGTTGGATCGCGCAGCATACACACTCGCCTGCGCCATCCATAACATGACGCTGATTTTGAATGCGCCCCTCTTCGTCTTGGGAGGGTCCGTCGGTCTGCATCCTGCGTTGCGAGACCGCACACAAAGTGCTGTCGATGCACATGCTCGCCGATTGCGTCCACGGGTCGTGCTGAGCAGTCTCGGAAGCGATGCACAAATTATGGGAGCAATTCGCCTCGGACAACTCACAGCACAACGATAGCGAACAACTACCACCGACCAGGCTCTGTCTCCGATCGTCGAATTGCTCAAAACAAAGCCCCGAGAGTGTCCAGATAGCTTTGGGGACGGTTACTGCTTCCGAGTCGAAATGACCCCAGGGTTCAAAAGAACGTGTGAATCACGTCGATGACGCCATACTCTGCGTTCACAACCGGCAACGTGCGCCATTTGTCGAATGTCAGGCAAGGATGGGATATATCGAAGGCAATCATGTCGCCAACGCGCAAATCGTCCTCGCGGGCAATCTGCATGTAAGCATGCTGATCCATCATTCTTGTGAGAGTCCAATGAGCAAGCGCCGGCTTGGGTGCGGTGTCTCCCGGTCTGTAGCGGAGCGCTGGAATGGGGAACCCGGCGTCGAATGCCGCGTCACGCTTGCCCATAGCGATGATCGCCTTGTCTTGCTCCGGGACGGACTGCACATACGCCCAGATCTGGAGTGCGGGCAAAAGACCATTGCGCATCTGCGCCGCTATTGGATTCCGTCCCATGATCTGTGCCTGTGCTTCGCGATACATGCCGGCATCATGAGTTACGTAACAGCCTGGCCGCAATACAATCTCAACGTCATCCCCAAAGTTCGCGGCTGTGAACATCTCTGCGACCACGTCATACCATGCTGAGCCCGCACCCGAAAGCAGGGCCGGGGCTCTATGGAAACGCTTCTTAACTAACAGTCGCCGAGTAACGGCCACTGCACGCTCGAGGAATGCGCGAATAAGCATTTCGTCTTCGAGAACACCTTCGTATATTTCAATTCCGCTCAAAAGGAGCGTGTCGCTCCATGACTGCAATGCAGCCAGAGTCGCCTCTAACTGTTCGTCGTCGCGCACTCCGGTCCGTCCGCGCGGAACTCCCAATTCCAGTAATACATTCAGCCGCTGCGCATGCTTGGAATAAAACTCACCCAGCAAGTCGACTTGCGCGGCCGAGTCCACCAGGCAGTAGTATTCGAAAGCGGGATCTCTCAACAGACGCGAGATAACCGCCATATTCTCTTTGCCGACAAGCTGGTTCGCCATCAGGACACGGCGCACCCCATGGCGATAAGCAACCTGCGTCTGGTGAGCAGTTGCCAATGTAATTCCCCATGCGCCGGCCTGCAATTGCATCTCAAACAGCTTAGGAGCCATCGTGGTCTTGCCATGGGGGGCTAGCTTGACGCCATATGCAGTGATGAATCGCTGCATCCAGTCGAGATTATGCCTTAGCCTTTCGTCGTATAAGACCGCCGACGGCAGGCCGAGATCCTCACGCAGCAGATTCCAACCCAGTCCAGAAATCGCGGCTTCCTCAAGTCCATTCCCTACAAAACCAAGCCCTTTGTTCAACACCCCAGTCCCGTCTCGATGCTCATCTCGGGCTGATCTTCTATCGTTCAAATTTGATCCCCCATGGCCAAGCATAATTTGCGAAAGCCGAGTGAACGCGGCTGACTACAGCCTATATCCTGAAACGGACTGCGATGCAGACCTGCGACATCCTTATCCGGCATGCGAATGTATTGGACGGCAGCGGCACGCCGTCAGAACAACTCGACGTCGCGATTCTAGGCGACCGCATTTGCACAATTGGTTCTGCATTGCGGCTAAACACCTCGGAAACGATTGACGCCGAAGGTCTCACGCTGGCTCCCGGATTTATCGACGTGCACACGCATGATGACACCAGTGTGATCCGCACGCCCGCGATGCTGCCTAAGCTTTCGCAGGGTGTCACCACGGTCATTGTGGGCAATTGCGGCATCAGCGCGGCTCCCGTACGTTTGCGCGGTGAGCCACCCGATCCGATGAACCTGCTCGGCGGAGCAGAGGCCTTCTGCTATCCAACGTTCGCAACGTATGTGGCGGCGGTGAATCGCGCTCTACCCGCTGTCAACGTCTGCGCGCTGGTGGGACATACCTCGCTGCGAAATAACCACTTGGACAAACTCGACCGTGGCGCAACTCCAGTTGAAATCGAGTCTATGTGTGTCCAGTTGCGGGAAGCCCTTGACGCTGGAGCGTTGGGACTAAGTACCGGACTTGCATATCTCTCCGCAAATGCGGCGTCGACTGAAGAAGTGCTGGCACTGGCCAGACCGCTCGCCTCTGCTGGGGCGGTGTACACCACCCACATGCGCTCAGAGACGGATGCAATTCTCGAGGCGATGAAGGAGGCCTTTGAAATCGCCCGCCTCAGCTATGTGCCAATCATTATTTCTCATCTGAAATGCGCGGGTATCGACAACTGGGGAAGAAGCAGCGAGATATTAGGGGCGCTCGATGCCGCAAGAGATCACCAACCAGTTGCTTGCGACTGTTACCCCTATGCTGCTGGTTCGAGTACGCTCGATCTGCGGCAGGTGGATGAACGAATCACCATCACAATTACATGGAGTTCTCCGCATCCGGAGATGGCGGGCAAGCCCCTCGAACACATCTCGAAAGAATGGAATGTTACACAGCTCGAGGCTGCAAGACGGCTGCAGCCTGCCGGTGCCATCTATCACAGCATCTTCGAGGATGACATGCGCAGAATTCTGCGCCATCCTGCAACGATGATCGGCTCCGATGGACTTCCCAACGACCCGCGACCCCATCCCCGCTTGTGGGGAACGTTCCCCCGAGTGCTCGGTCGTTATTGTCGTGAGGAGAAACTGTTCTCGTTGCCGGAGGCGATCTACAAGATGACCGGGATGCCTGCACACCGTTTCGGCCTTGCGCAGCGTGGACGGATACGCGAGAGCTATTATGCGGATCTTGTACTGTTTGATCCTGAAAAGATAGTTGATATGGCCACCTTCTCCGATCCCATGCGGCCGGCAGTGGGAATCGAGCGGGTCTGGGTGAATGGGACCCTCTCCTACACATGTGAAGGCAGCACGGGAAACCGCAGTGGGCGCTTCTTGCCACGTGACGGGAAAGCATAGATCGAATATCAGGAAAGAGTGAGGAGTACCCAGAATGAGCATCAAGCGGTATGGCACCGATGGAGGTATTGGCACTGGCGGACAGCACCTGCCCTTTGCCCGCGCGGTAGAAGCGGACGGTTGGCTTTACGTCTCCGGCCAGGTTCCCATGGTCAATGGTGAATTAGTCTCAGGGAACATCATTGCTCAGTCCCAACAGGCCATTCGCAACCTTTTGTCGATCCTCGACGAAGCAGGATATGGACCCGAGCATGTCGTACGTTGCGGCGTATGGCTTGAAGATCCGCGCGACTTCGCTTCGTTCAATACTGTGTTCAAGGAACACTTCGGCAAGTCATCCACCTGCCCGGGCATGCGTCGTCTCCAGTATGGTCGTTGATTGCAAAGTGGAGATAGACTGCGTTGCTTACAAGCCTGCCGGCTGCATAACTTTCGATTGGAGCAGGCTACTGCACGCCATACCATGCGGCGGTGCGGCGGATCGATTCTTCAAGACTCACGGTCTGCTCCAAACCGAGAAGCTGCTTCGCGCGGCTGACAGAGGGCACATAACGCGATGGTGCGCTGCCCGGCACTGGGGAGCCGGCCACCTGGACAACTGCATCCGTATCCAGCGTCTTGGCAACCGTCTGAGCAAGCTCAAGAATGCTCAGATCCTCACCTGAGCCCACGTTGATCGGCGTCAGCGACGGAGCACGGAAGAGCATCGTCCACAACCAGATTGCGAGATCAGCGCCATAGAGGTAGGAACGCCGCGGGGTGCCGTCACCCTGAATGGAAATTGGCTCCCCGTGTAGTACATTGCCGATGAAATTGCCGATCGCAAAGTGGGCATCCAGTGGCAGATGCGGTCCACAAAAGGCCCAGCAACGCGCGATTGCACACTCAATGCCCGCTTCTTTTTGATAGAGGGAACACATCAGCTCAGCGACACGCTTTCCTTCGGAATAAACGCTATTCGGGTCGAGAGGATCCGGCGCTCCAGCATACGATTCAGGAAGATGCGTGATGCTCGAGGGTTGCCGCCCATATACCGCGCCGGAACTCGTCAATAGGAAGCGGACCGTGCCATGCGTGGCCGCAAACTCCAGCGTTCGTTGGGTGCCCGCCAGGATCGTCGAGAGCATCTCCAGCGGCTCTTCGGCTGCCTGACGGGCGCTGGCCTCCGTGGCAGCGTGAATTACGAAGGGAAATCCGCCCTCAGGAAATTTGAAATCCTTCACGTCGCCCGTCAGCAGTTGGACGTGAGGATCGGCAGCCAAATGCGGCGCTTTCGTAACGAAGTTTGCGGGATTTCTGGTCAGAACAGTCGCATTCGCGTCCAAGCGAAGCTCCCGGTTGATATGGCAGAAGCTTTCCACCAACCAGCAGCCAAAGAAGCCCGTGCCACCGGTAATGAAGATCCGCTGCCCGCGCATAGGCTCCCACAGAGTCTGAGTCTGGCGCAGAATGAGCTCAAGATCGGTACTGGGAAGTGGTCGTGCCATGCGCTGTCAGTCGGCTCCGTTCAAATTACGCAGCAGTCGCCGCGCGGAATGCTGCAATGATCCGGAGATACTCGCGCGCAGTCTGCGTAATCCTCTCCGGCTTGCCCTCGGCGATCGCCGAGCTATCGCAAAGGTCCGCCCCTACTCCCAGGGCGAAGGCGCCCGCGCGCAGGAAATCAGCGGCCGTAGCCGCTGAAATACCTCCCGTCGGAATCAGCTCCACCTGTGGCAATGGAGCCTTCAGGCTCCGAAGATATGGAGCGCCGCCCATGGCAGATGCTGGAAAAACTTTGATTGCGTCTCCGCCTGCCTGCCATGCGGTAAAAACCTCGGTTGGCGTAAGCGCGCCAGGAAATACCGCCATCGAGTGCTTCTGACATATCTCAATCGTCGCCACGTTTGTTACCGGGGTGACGATGAACTGTGCGCCCTCCTGAATGCAGTTCTGTGCAGTTTCCGGATCCAGCACGGTTCCTGCGCCAATCAGAAGGTCGGTACGGATTGTGCGGAGTTTCCGGATAATCTCAATCGCACCCGGCACAGTCATGGTTACTTCAATGACATCAATACCGCCCGCCTCGAGCGCTTCGACAATTGCGAGCGCCTGCTCTTTCGATAACGCGCGCAGTACAGGAATAATTCCTGTCCGCTGAATTCGAGCAAGAATCTCCTGTTTCAACACAGATATACCGCCGTTCGCACGAAGCTCACCGTTTGACTCCCGCACCCACGCCGGCCATCAATTCCCTTACATCCTCAAGAGTGGCAAAGGAATTGTCCCCCGGCGTCGTCATTGCAAGCGCGCCATGGGCAACACCGCAATTGAGTGCCCAATCCAAACCCCGATCATCAAGCACCCCAAAAATAAACCCGGCAGCAAATGCGTCGCCGCCACCGACCCGATCCAGAATCTCCAAATCCGGCATCTCCAAGGCACAATGCACCTCTCCATCGTATGCGAATGCTCCCCAGTCATTGCGGTTCGCTGTACGCGTCTGCCGTACCGTTGAGACCACGATCTCCAGGTCCGTCGCAGCCTCCTTCACCCTCTTCGCCATTGCAGCAAAGCTCTGCGCCGTATGCATAGGGGGCTTCAGTGAACTCTCCACCGCCTCCAGGACAATATCTCCTTCATGACCAAACAGCACATCGATACATGGAAGCAGGTCGCGGTTCACACGCGCTGCCCCCTGTCTGCCACCGCGAGACTGCCAAAGCGACGGACGGTAATTGCAGTCGAAGGAAACAATCGTCCCAAATTTGCGGGCTGTCTCCATCGCCTTGCGGACAAGCTCTGGCATTTGCTCGGATAGAGAGCAGAAAATCCCGCCCGTGTGAAACCACCGAACCCCTTCCACTCCAAATATCTGCTCCCAATCAATATCGTCCGGCTGCAATTGCGAAATGGCGGTATGTCCTCGATCCATGCTGCCGAGCGCGCTCCGTACACCGAAACCGCGCTCCAAAAAGTAAATTCCGTTGCGCGCTTCCTGCCCAATGCCGTCGTATTCGCGCCACAGCACATGGGATACATCCACGCCGCCCTGAAGCATCAGGCTTTCAACCAGGCGACCCACTGGATTATCGACGAGCGCCGTCACCACGGTTGCGCGCTGACCAAAGCAGCGGCTCAGGCCGCGCGCCACGTTGTATTCGCCGCCGCCCTCCCAGACATCAAACTGGCGAGCCTGGACAATTCGCCGGTCTCCGGGATCAAAACGCAACATTACCTCTCCAAGGGAAAGTATGTCCCATCGGCAATCCTGCTTCGCCTTGATCCGCAACGTTCCTTCAGGCATAACGCTTCTCCATACACTGCCGGCCTGATGCGCATTCTATTTGACCCGGGAGCTCACTGCTATGGCGAGAGGATGGCAAACCCGGGCGGGGCCGACGAGTCCACCGTGTCATCAGGAAATTCGTTCAGAGGGATAATGGAAACGATCTGATCGGGACGAGCTTAGAAATTGGGAGATTCTCGCGCGGATCTCCCAATCGTGCACTCGCACTGATCCCCTTCAATTGGAAGGCAGTATGCTGTTGACGGATATCTCCGCATAGCGAACCAACGTTCTCCCGCATATGCAGCAGATCGGTTCGGCTATCGAGGAAATTTTGTCTGGCCTACCGCGCAAAAGGCCAACCGTGGGAGAACTCGCTGGATGCCATCATCGATGAACTTGCAATGCATCTTTCAAAGACTCAGGTATCTCGGCATACTCGGTCTTTTCATCGCATTCGCTCCGTCGCCTGCATTTTCAGAAATGAATTCCGTGCAGGGCCCGGCCCCTGCGATCGTCGGAGACGCGCCAACTGATGTCCCACCCCTGGCGAAGGATCTGTCGCCTAAATTCAAGCGGAGTGATGTTAAGAAGGCTCTGCGCAAAGTTGCGGATTGGCAATTGAATAGGGCGCGGCCTAATTTCAACAAAGACTGGACGTACGCCGCGCTCTATGCCGGCTTCATGGCCGTGCCGGCCAGCGTTGCCGGATCGCGCTACCAGGATGCCATGTTGGAAATGAGTAAGAACTTTTCTTGGCAGTTGGGCCCGCGCATTGCCCACGCAGACGATCAGGCTATCGGGCAGACGTACATACAGCTGTATCTGGAGCATCACGATCCAGCGATGATGGCTCCCACACGCCAGCGCTTCGATACCGTCATGGGGATGCCTGACGATCCGTCAAAGCCCCTTTGGTGGTGGTGTGACGCGCTATTCATGGCTCCCCCCGTCGTAGCTGAGCTTTCGAAAGCTACGGGGGATCGCCGCTATCTCACATTTCTCGATCGCGAATGGTCGGTTACATCGGACAAGCTGTACGATCCCGCACAGCACTTGTTCTATCGCGACGACAGCTTCCTCGATAAACATGAGCGAAACGGGAAAAATGTCTTTTGGTCGCGCGGGAATGGCTGGGTGATGGCTGGGTTGGTTCGAGTACTGGACTCCATGCCGAAGAACGATCCGCTTCGACCGAAGTATGTGCGGCAATTTCAACAGATGGCGGCCGCGGTTGCGCCGTTGCAGAGCCATGACGGTCTGTGGCGGCCTGGGCTTCTCGACGCCGATGCCTACCCCTTGCCGGAGAACTCGGGCTCCGCTTTCATCACCTACGCGCTGGCGTACGGCGTTAGGGAGAATCTGCTTGATCGCAAACGCTATCTCCCGGCTGTGAAAACCGCCTGGGCCGGTCTTCTTTCTCACGTCTATGAGGACGGGCGTCTGGGCTGCATCCAGCCCATCGGCGCAGCTCCTGGAGATTTCACGGCCACTTCAAGCTATGTCTACGGTGTAGGCGCCTTCTTGCTTGCCGGTTCGGAGATCTACAGACTTTCTGACTGACAAGAGACGGTGCCAGACGTGGCCGACCGGCAGTTCGCCACGCTTCTTAACCGTGGGCGGCCAGGAAGCGTTTGATAGATTGCGTTGCCGCTACGCCAAATGCGGCTTCAAGGGTGTGCAGGCGACCTTAGCCTTGTTGCGCTATCCACGATCATCCCGGGTTCGATGGAACGCGAGGGAGCGCGACGTCCTCATCGCTGGCATCAGAAAGCGGATATTGCTCCAAGAAGCGGAAGACCCGCTCAACCAGGCTGCCGCGGGGCGCCTCACGATACTGCGCTCGGACGTTCCACATTCCGGCTTCCGAAGCTGCGGCGCCAGTGCGTTGGTAGAAATCGGCAATCATCATCTCTCCTCCAGCGAAATCCATCACAAGACAATGTCCAGCAACTGGCAGCATCCCTCTTCGATCAATTGACGCTGGAGGTCGTCCCGAAGTTCCGCGCGCAAGCCCAGTTCTTCGACACCAGACATCAATTGTTCCAGGGAACGAAAAACGCGTAACTCGCGTGCTCGGCTCGCCGTCGCCAGCTCCATTACGTATCGCCGGCCTAGAAAATGCTCGCTCGTCACTGGCACGACACGCAGTGAGCACAATATCGTCCATCCTCGCTGTAGTGGCTCGACAGTGGCATTGGTCAAATCAGGTTTCTCATCAGAGCAATTCATCGACTCATCCATCCGCTTCCAGATTCCTTATTGCGGCGTTGCAGAGTAGTGACGGTCGCGCCTCTTTCGTTTCAATGCGCCGCAACGTGAGCCAAAAAAAGCTCGCGATGGCCGGTGTACACTTACACCACTTCATCTCAGTAACAGACGGGATAACGTGGACTTCCAGGCGTTTGACAGCGCTTATGTCGAGAGACTCCGTGCGAGCGATAGGGCCACGGAAGACCACTTCATTGCATATTTCGGTGAATTGATTGACCTGAAGTTGCGCTCTAGACTTGCTTCCCGGCAGTCGATTGAGGACGTAAAGCAGGAAACATTCGCCCGCTGCCTGCAGTTGCTCAGAAGCGCCGGCGGTGTCCGGAATGCCGAACGACTCGGGCCGCTGGTGAATTCGATCTGCAACCACGTCCTATCCGAGCATTTTCGGAGCACCAGCCGAACTGAAGCACTGGACGACCAGCCCGCGGATCGCTTCATTGCGCACGAACCGGATGCCCTGACCCGTGTGATTACAGACGACACACGCAGGATGGTCCGCCAAGTGCTCGAAAAGCTTCCAAAACGTGATCAGACCATTCTCCGGGCAATCTTTTTGGAAGAACGTGAAAAAGACGATCTGTGCCGTGAAATCGGCGTCACTCGGGACTACATCCGGGTGCTGTTACATCGCGCTAAACAGTCATTCCGTGAGGTTTACGTGGAGCGTACAGCCGGTCGGCAGACCTGCTGAAGGATTGTATGAAACGAGCCGGCCCCTCCGTGCACTATGTACCAGTTGAGATATTCCACCGATGAATCATGACGAGGCAATCCGCGAACAGGCAGTCGAGCGCTACCTCCTTGGCGAGCTGGCCGAGGATGCCCGCGCCGGCTTTGAAGAGCACTTTTTCGATTGCACCATCTGCGCCTCCGAACTAACGACCGAAGCGGTCTTCGTGGACGCCCTGCGAGCCGATCGACCGGTTGCTGGCCCCTCCAGGCCCGATATCCGTCTCGTTCCGAAGCGTACTGCGCCATGGCTACGCCCTTGGCTGGTGCCCGCTCTGGCCGCTTCGTTGTTAGTCGTTGCCTATCAAAACATCCTGGTACTCCCTGCCATGCGACGGGCGGCTGCTGCCGCCCAGGCTCCGGCCGTGATGAGCAATGTCATCCTGGCGAACATCGACGCCCGTGGGGGCGATATTCCGAAGGTGGTCGCACCGGCGCTCGGCTCCTTCCTCCTCTCCGTCGATATTCCGTCCAAAGGCGACTACGCTTCCTACATCTGCCTGCTCTACAATGCTTCCGGCGAACGGCTCTGGCAGATGCCCATCACAGCTGCAGCAGGTTGAGAATACGGTCTCTCTGCGGGTGCCCACGGAAAAGGCCGCCAGTGGCACCAATGAACTGCGGGTGCTGGGTGTACCTGCTGCTGGCGGATCCCCGGTGGAAGTCGGCAGATACCGTTTCAGCCTTCAGATTTCGCACTAAAGATACAACGGAGATAGGCAATGGATGCAAGTCAGGAGCGGGTCTTTCATTACCACGCAGATGCGAATGCCCTCGGCGGCGTGCTGACGCATCCGTACAAAACGGTCATTTCAACTGCAGCCAATTCGTCCCTTTCCAATGCAGGCGGCTACAACAGTTCCGCCAGCGTGCCCTTCCACCTGGACCACGTCCTTTCCTGCAAGTCGGCATATACACACACCACAGGGGGTGAGGAAAACGGCCACTGGACCACCCTGACAACCGCCGTGGTCGAGGACGTCAACCTCCTCGAGGTGGTAACGGCCGAAAAAATTGTGGCGCAAATCTCGACCACGCACGCGAAAGTCGGCGACGAGCGCACGGTCTCGTTCGTCGGCTCGCAGTTCGTCGGGCTGCGCATCAACGGCCATAGCGTCGAACCCGTGCTGGATCGCCACCCTTTCCCACCCAAACCCGTTCGCAACGGATCGGCGAAAAACAGGTAAAGCCGCGAAGTCCGAGGTATCCTCTTTTCAACACAAGGATGTGCGAAAGCTGGCAGCGGATCAAAGCCGCAGAGTCACCGGCCATCCGCACGCCCCGGATTGGGCGAAACATCGCTATGGCTGGCTTGAGTCCGCGAATGAAATCGATGGCCGTGGCCATCTCCTATGCTCGCTGGTGAAGGAGATACGAGGCGGCGAGCCCGAAGATACCTTCGGGCATGTGATCCACGTGCCTGGCTTCGGAAATATCTTCCTCGCAGAAGTAACGGTCTCCGAGGGAGTCTTCCACTTGACGATGATTCGAGCGGAAATGGGCTGCGCTTCTTCTGGCGCGGTCAGCATGGCAACAGCCCGCACCAATGGCAGGACCGTGCCTTAGTCGCATTTCGTCATTTTCTGCTTCTGTCGTTTCTGCCTGCCATGATCCGCCGTTCTCTCCAGATGGCGAGCTTCGCTGCAGTCGACAGGATGCTGCAGATCCGGACATCTTGCCGAAGCGCAGAGCAGGGCAGAGAGCGCTCAAGTTCGTTTGCAACGATCCTCAATGGGCGGCGCGTTTCCGTGTAGAGGAAGCGAAGATATGCCTCTACCAAGGACAAAGTGCCCCGAAGCGATCCAGCTTCTAAGCGGTAGCTGGGCACAGAAGATCACAGACCGTGACGTAGCCGATAGATCGACTCCTTATCCTTGCCCTCGCCGCAATCGCGACTGGGAACAAACTTCAGGCGCAATGAATCCATCGCGAAGGCGGAAGCGTTGAGCGACTCGGGACCAGCCGATACCAAGAAATCAGGCGAGGTGTGGTCCACCAAAGGCACGCTTGCGTTCGAGGAGGGCCACCTCCAGGATGCACAAAAGCTATTTCGCCAAGGCTTGAAAGAGGCCAAGGCGACCGGCGATCAGTTTCTTGAAGACGCGAAGCTTGCTGGATCTCAGCGCGGTGAACTTGGAACAGGATCACTACGAAGATGCTCTGGCGCTATCAGAGGCTGCTGGCAATATTGCGAACAAAATCGGCGCGCAACAGTTACTGTTCGTAGCCCAGGGAAATGCCGGCTGGGCCTACTATGGGACTGGCGATTATGCCCGAGCGCTCGAAAGTTTCAACGCTGCCGCGGCAAGCGCCGCAACCCTCGGTTCAACCATCGACGAGGAGCATTGGCTCGATACCGCAGGGATGAGTGAGGCCCGCCTCGGGAACTTTGATGCCGCCCGAGACCGCTATAACCGAGCGCGCCTGTTGGCGCAATCTCTGAAAAATCCCTCCGAAATCACTCAGGTTGATCAGGCGCTCGCGGCACTTCTCCTACGCACTCCGCATCCCGAGCAGGCGGACGAAATACATCAACGAAGCCAAAGCTCTTGCCCAACAATCCGGAGATGCCTTTGATATCCAACTAGGAAATCTTCTGGCAGCACAACTTCTCGCAAAACGTGGCGATCTCTCACAGGAGCTAGAACGCTCTTGTTGGATGTGGAACGACAGTCTCAGCAATTCCCTACGACTCGAGTGGATGCACAGCACACTCTCGCCCAGGTATGCGATAAGGCTGGAGACCACAAACAAGCAGAATCCTGGTTTAAGCGATCCATAGCGACGTATCACTCCCAGCGCTCCGAGTTGCGAACCGACGATGCGCGCCTTCCCTTTTCCCAGAACGGCCACGATCTCTACATGGACTACGTCGACTATCTCGTCCGCAATCATCGGACGGACGAAGCCCTCAACGTGATCGACCAGGGCAGAGCAGAAACCCTCGCCGAGGGCCTTGGCCTCGAGAACAAAGACGGCACATTATCCCGGCCACTTCACATTTCGCTCAGAACCCTGGCGCGCCAGTCGCATGCCGTCATCCTCGTCTATGCCATGTCGGAGCAAGCCTCGTATTTGTGGGCAGCAAATGGCAAAGAGTCCGCCTTTTACACGCTTCCGGATCGCGCCGCGATTCTGGCAGCGGTAGCAAATCATCGGCGCGCAGTGCTCTCGGCCAGAGATCTTGTGGCTGAACAGCATCCGGTGGCGCGCGATCTCTACGAGATGCTGGTGAGGCCCGCAGAACACCTCATCCACCAAGGCGATCGTGTCTTCATCGTCGCAGGCGGAATCAATGGGCTGAATTTTGAAACCCTGTTAACCCCTGGCCCGTCCAGTCACTACTGGATCGAAGATGTCGCGATTACCCATCTCGCATCCGTGCGCCTTCTCGCTTCTGCCCATCGCCAACTTCCCATGCGCGGCTCAGCACCGCATCAAGGCCAGTTGCTCGTCATCGGAAACCCGGTCTACTCCGGCCAGCAATACACCGCTCTTCCGAATGCCGCAGCCGAGGTCGCGGATGTAGCCGCACATTTTCCGGACCATGCACGAACCGTGTTGACCGGTATGAACGCCTCACCCGATGCATACATCCGGAGCGATCCCGCCCGCTTCGAATACATCCATTTCGTCTCCCATGCGACAGCCAGTCGGCTGGTTCCCCTCGACTCGGCAGTCATCCTCTCGGCGCGCGGCACGCCCGACTCGGCAAAGCTCTACGCGCGCGACATATTGAGCAAGCCACTGCATGCGGAACTAGTGACGATCTCCGCATGCCAGGGCTCTGGTGTGCGCGTATACGCCGGCGAAGGGCTGGTTGGTCTTGCCTGGGCCTTCCTGCGGGCGGGTTCTCGCAACGTGATTGGCGCGCTCTGGGATGTGAGTGACGCTTCCACACCCGAATTGATGGGGCATCTCTATGACGGGATCGCCGCCGGCAAGTCGCCGGATGCCTCCCTTCGAGCCGCCAAATTGGAAATGCTGCACAGCCACGGCGTCTTCCGCAAACCTATCTATTGGGGCGCCTTCCAGCTTTACTCCTCAGGTCAATAGTTGCAAAATCGCTAGCCCCGGGATAGCCCGGAGCAACAGCGATACTCAGCGCTTCTCCCTGTATACTTTGCTTATACGATCAGAGAGTTATCGCTCTGCCTGTGTCTGCCGCCAGCAATTCCTGATGGCTCGTTGACATCACTGGCGATCGATCTCCGGACGTTGGCCTTCGCTGATCCATGACCGATCCCATCGCAGCCTCCGTAGATCCTCGCTCCGGTACAAATTCGGTATCCGGCTTGCCGCGGCGCCCATCCATCAGTGGAATTTCAACCAGCAGTCCGATGACTGGCGCTCAGCGTTTCCTGCGCGCATGTCTGCGCCAGCCCGTCGATATCACTCCGGTATGGTTCCTGCGTCAAGCAGGCCGATACATGGCCGAATATCAAGCTGTCCGGCGCCATCACTCGCTGTTGGATATCTGCCGAACTCCACAACTCGCATCGGAAGTCACAATCACAGCCGCCGAAAAGCTCGACACCGACGCTGCAATCATCTTCGCCGATCTGCTGCTTCCCTTCACTCCGATGGGCCTCGACTTTGAGTTCGTCAACGGCGAAGGTCCCGTCGTCCACAAACCTGTCCGCTCGAAGGCCGACATCGACCGTCTACGTACCGATCGGGTGGCAGAGCTTGGTTATGTCAGCGAGGCCATCAGCAAAGTAGCCGCACATTTCAAAGATCGGCTCGGCATCATCGGCTTCTGTGGGGCACCGTACACATTGGCCAGCTACATGATCGAAGGTGGCGGCTCGCGAAATTGGATCGAGACGAAGAGGCTGATGTATCGCGATCCCGGCGCATTTCGCGCACTCCTCGAAAAACTCGTCGAGGTGCTTGCGCCCTATTGCCGGCAGCAGATCGAAGCAGGCGCTGACGCCATCCAGATCTTCGATAGCTGGGTAGGCTCCCTCTCGGTGCAGGACTATCGCGAGTTTGTATTACCGCTTACAACCGAATTGATCCGCCGCGTTCAATCGTTTGGCGTACCGGTAATCTACTTCGGAGTCGATACCGCCAGCCTCTTGCCGGCAATGCGTTCCACCGGCGCCGACGTGCTCGGCCTGGATTGGCGTGTTCCCCTCGATGCCGCGTGGGCGGTCATCGACCATGCATGCGCCGTGCAAGGCAATCTCGATCCCATCACCCTCTTCGCGCCGCAGGATCTGATTCGCGATCGGGTCCACAGCATTCTCTCGCAGGCTGCAGGGCGTCCCGGGCACATCTTCAACGTCGGACACGGCATTGTGCCGGGGACGCCCGTCGAAAGCGTGCAGGCCGCCGTTCGGTTCGTTCGTGAATACGCGGCAGTAGCTCAACAGGACCCGGCGCGATGAGAGACAAGGAACGCACCGCGATTCTGCTGCTGGCACACGGCACTCCCGATGCGCTAAGTGAGATTCCGGAGTATCTGCGCAACGTGACGAGCGGCCGGCCGCTGCCACAGGCAGCAATCGACGAGATCACGCATCGTTACAGCCTCATCGGCAAAAGCCCGCTCACAGATATCACCATGGCGCAGGCGCGCCTGCTGGAACAGCACATTGGAGTGCCCGTCTACGTCGGCATGCGTAATTGGAAGCCATATATCGCCACCGCCGTTCGGCAGATGCGTGACGACGGCATCGCCGCCACTGCAGCCCTCTGTTTGGCGCCGCAAAACTCGCGCACCAGCGTTGGACTCTACCGCCGCGCGGTGCTTGCCGAAGCAGGACAAGATATAACGGTGGACTTCACGGAAGCCTGGGCCGACCACCCGCTGCTGATCGAAGCCTTTGCTGAACGGCTGCGCTCAAGCTACCGGGAGTTGACCGTTGAGCTCGGCCACGGGATCCCTGTACTCTTCACCGCGCACAGCGTCCCCTGCCGCACGATCCAGAGTGCTTCGCCGCCCACGGAGCCGCAGGCCGCCGCCGTGTGCACGAGCCCTGACACATATGCCATCGACGCGAAGCGAACAGCCGCATTAGTCGCTGCGCAGCTCGCCAACGACGGTTTGTGCGACATTGATTGCTTTTTCGCCTTTCAAAGCCAGGGCATCTCCGGTGGTCCCTGGATCGGCCCCACTGTTGAAGACACGCTCACCGCGCTCCGCCAGGCAGGACATACCACCGTCCTCATTCATCCCATCGGTTTCCTTTGTGATCACGTCGAAATTCTTTATGACATAGACATCGGATTTCGCGAGTTTGGCAAACGCATCGGGCTGCGCATAGAACGCCCCGAGTCCCTCAACGAGTCGCCCACCCTCACACGTGCTCTCGCTGGCCTGGCCCAACTTGCTCTAGAACGCCTCGCAGCACGCACCGTCGCCCTTCGCATTCCGTGAAAAGGCGCATCGCGATTATCGGGGGTGGAATCAGCGGGCTCACGGCAGCCTACATACTCCAGCGCGATTACGCGGATAGCTACGAATTCACCCTCTTCGAAGCGAATCGTCGCCTGGGCGGAATCATCGAAACCGTCCGCGCCGATGGCTTCACCATCGAATGTGGACCCGATTCGTGGGTGACGGAGAAACCATGGGCAGAACAGTTGGCCCGCGAACTAGGACTCGCCCATGAGCTGTTGCCTTCGAATGATCGCGAGCGCCGCACCTACATTGCACGCGGCTCGGGAGAGCAGGACCGATCGCTCGCTGCCCTACCCGACGCCATGCGCATGATGGTGCCTACCGAGCTCAATGCAATGTTGGGATCGCCGCTTTTCACCGAATCGGCAAAGCGGGCGTACATCGCAGAACCCACGCGTGCCGCAGAACTGCGTCAGACGGCTCTGCTGCATCGTGGAATCGACGCGGACGAAAGTATCGCGGCATTCGTGCGCCGCCACTTCGGCGACGAGGTCGTCCATATCGTTGCCGGACCGCTCCTCGCCGGAGTCTTCGGCGGCGATATTGAGAAGCTGAGCGCGGGCGCCCTACTTGGTCCTTTCGTCACCATGGAGGCGCAACACGGATCACTTATCGCCGGCATGCAGCAACGCGACCGGACGTCCGATCCGTCAGTCTTCACTACCCTGGCGAGCGGTCTTGGCACCTTGATAGACCAGTTGCTGCAGAGTCTGCCAACATCGTCGATACGACTCTCCTGCCCGGTACTTGCAGTCGAATCACTTCCAGCGGGATGGATGATAGAAACCGCCGATGGCCGCGAGCACTTCGATCGCGTTCTGATCGCGACCCCGCTCGACACCACGCGCCGGTTGCTCGCTTCGCTTCCATCGGCAGAGGCGAAGCGGGCAGCAACACTGCTGCCGGCAGACGCGGCCTCCGGGCTGGTCGTCGCACTCGGTTACAAAGCGCAGACCAAACCTGTCCCAACGATTCCGAAGGGCTTCGGACTTCTGGTGGCTGCCGGCCCGGCAGGCGATCACTCCCTGCTTGCCTGCACCTTTCTGCATCAGAAATTTCAGGGACGCGCTCCCGAAGGAGCAGCACTCCTACGCGCTTTCTTCGCGAGTTCCGCGGCAGACGAGATTTCGCGCTATTCCGACCACGAGATCGCGGGCATTGCCCGCAATCAACTTGCCGACCTTCTCGGTCCTCTTCCCGAGAAAGCAGACGTCACCATCGTGCGTCGCTGGCCACGCTCCCTTCCACAATATGAAATTGGCCATCTCGCGCGCATGGCAGAGTTCACAACATGCTTGTCAACCTTGAATGGGATGGCTGTCGCAGGCAACGCCTTCCGTGGTGTCGGCTTGCCCGATCTTGTTCGCGACGCAACTCATGCTGCGCATGCCTTGGCTCGTGACTAGGTTTATTCCTCGCGCTTCAAAAGATCCGCGAGCGTCTCCTTGTGTCGACGCTTGCGGGCCGCCTGCTGCGCCTCGCTCACAATCACCCTCTCCGGCTTCGGCTGGCCCACGCGCTCCCGCGCGTTGCGCTTCACCGCCTTGGTCACGGAGAATTTCGCCTGTTTCTTCTTTGCCATGCACCGCCCTCTGACTGGCCCCTGCCCTCGTCAGTATGGAATACTTCGGACGCGGAAGCTTTGATTTATTCCTGACGAGGCATCACAGGAAATATTCTTACCCGCGGAGAAGGATGGTACCGCATGGAGGAACGCGACTTTTTTGACGAACGGCCGGAGCAGCGAACGCACACGCTCACCTGCCCCCACTGCGGCAAAGCCGACGAATACCCCATCGCATGGCTGGTCCGGCGCAAGAAGGCATCCTTGCCTCGGAATGCTGACGAGCGCGACCGTGCTCGATTTGCCAAGGCGCAATCCTATATGGTGCGCCGCGATGACGCGGTTGGCTGCAAGAACGTCCGCTGCCGCAAGCGCTTTGAGGTCTCGACGCTGCAGTCCGTCGCATTTCTCTGACGATCTGCCCAGCAGGTTGAAAATAACGATTGACTCTCCAGTCGCTGGAGGCCCTAAAAGGGAACCATGCTGAAGATTGGTGATTTTTCCTCTCTCGCGCAGGTTTCCATCAAGACCCTTCGTTACTACGACGAACGCGGCTTGCTGTCGCCAGCGCATGTCGATCCGGAAACCGGCTATCGCTTCTATTCCGCATCCCAGCTTTCGCGGCTCCACCGCATTCTTGCACTCAAGGACTTCGGCTTCTCGCTTGAGCAGATTGCAACGTGCCTCGAAGAGAAGGTCACTGCCGAGCAGATGCGAGGCATGCTCCTCCTGCGTCGGGCCGAGCAGCAGGTGCACGTAGAGGAAGAGCACGATCGACTCAGCAGACTCCAGAGCCGCATCCGGCTCATCGAACAGGAGACATCCATGCCACAAGAAGTCATTCTGAAGGAAGTGCCACAGCAATGGATCGCGTCCATACGGGAGACGATCCCCCACTACCCATCCGTCGGACAGCTATATCCGAAGGTATTCACCGCCCTCGGACCGGGCATGGCGCAGATGACCATGTGCGTCGCGCTTTGGCACAATCCCGAGCACAAGGAATCCGATGTTGACGCTGAGGCGGGCGTCTATCTGCAGAGGCCCGTCGAAGCCAGCGACGGGATTCGTGTCTACGAACTGCCGCCTTGCACAGCAGCTAGCATCATCCACGCCGGATCGTATCAGCGGCTGCCGGAAGCATACGACGCGCTCCTCCGTTGGGTTGCCAGCAACGGCTACCAGGTCGCCGCGCCCATCCGCGAGCTCTACTTGCACAGCAACATGCCGGTTCGGCAGGATGACGAATCATACGTAACTGAGATACAGGTCCCGATCGCCAAAGCTCCGAACGGACGCGCGTGACCTGACTTGGCCTGACCTGGACAGATGGGCGGCGGCCGGGGCGCCGCCTTAGCGGTATCACCGATCTGATCAGCCTTCCAGCGCTGCCGGAAGTCGTGTTTTAATGGTGTTCGCAGGGCCTTCCCTGTCACACACGAGGATCCGAACTCTATGGCGAATATGAGCCTGCCCCCCGAAGAGCGCAATCTGACTCCTGACCAGGTGGAGGCGCTCGACATGCGCCGGCGTCGCGGCTCGATGTTGCTCACAATGGCAGGCATGTTCACCATCATCGCCGTGCTGCTCACCTGCTGGGTGGGTCAGGATCTGCAATATGCGCCGGGATTTTCCCGTCCCATGACCTACTATTTCCTGGTCTCATGCGGCATCGTGGTTGTCACGCTGATCAGCGGCCTCTACCTCCGCCGCGGCGCTCCGGAGATTCACTAGTCGTCAGGTTGGACCGATCTGGTGACAAAATGCAGGCGACCAGACGGGCGATACAAACGTAAAATTCTACCTCCCCGTCTGAGTAAGGCGCCGTCCGGAATATAGCTTCCCCACCAGGAACACCGACCAGGACGTGCGCGTGAGGGAAGCGAGTTTTTCAAAAGCGCCTGCCGGGCCACCAAGATGATTGGCGATTCCAAAAGCTGCCAGAAACGTCATCATCAGCAATGCGGTCAGAATCGAATAAACCGTCCAGCCCTTCCAGCGACTATCCCCTGAAAACCGCCACGCAAACAAAAAGAGAACCAACAGCGCTGCGTTAAAGGCGATCAAATCGCAGATCAAGTGCAGCGGCTCGTGGATGAAGATCGCATCGCCAGCCACACCGACCCCCGACAAACATTGAAAGATTGGAATCAGTACGGCGCCCCGTCCTGCGCCCAGTTCTCTGCGCAGCGCTAGGGCAAACGCCATCAACATTAGTCCAAAGACTAAAAAGTTAATCCGCTGTGCCAAACCTAGGGTTGTGAATTCGAGGGCGCTGATTGTCTCTCGCAGTGAGTTGTAGCCTGGAGCCAGCGCCCCCAGGACGAGAAACGTCACCACAAACAGAACACCGCCGAAGCCCGCCGCCAACAGCGCCGTTTGTGCCTTGGACCGATGCATGCCTCTAACGAGGATCCGGCCATCCTGCCTGAAAACAAAAGGCGCTCGGATTCTCCTGCAGTCTACTTGAGTACTGAATCTCGGCCGTCTCTAACGTCATCGCGTCCACGAAGCGAGCACCTGCTGTCCTATACTGATCGGTTGAGGCATATCCATCCGAAGAGCAAGGAGCACGTCCTGATGCCCGCTGTCCGACAAGAGAAAGACTCCCTGGGCTTTGTCGAGGTGCCGGAGCGCGCCTACTACGGCGCTCAGACCGCCCGCGCCGTTGAGAACTACCCCATCTCCGGCATGCGCGCGCATCCGCTGCTCATCCGCGCCTTCGGGATGGTCAAGCGTGCCGCCGCGGAGGCCAACAAATCCCTCGGCCTCATCTCCGACAAACGTGCTGACGCCATCATCCAGGCGGCGCAGGAGGTGATCGACGGCAAGTGGAACAACGAGTTCGTCGTCGATGTCTTCCAGGCAGGCGCCGGTGTCTCCTTCCACATGAACACCAACGAGGTCCTCGCCAACCGCGCCAGCGAGATACTGGGCGGCAAACTAGGCGAGTACTCCGAGGTACATCCGAACGACCACGTCAACTACGGCCAGTCCACCAACGATGTCTTCCCTACCGGCATGCGCGTCGGCACGCTTCTGGTGCTTGAGACGCTCTACCCCGTGCTCGATACGCTGGCCGCCACCTTCCGCGAAAAGGCCGCTGAGTTCGATGGCATCCTCAAGTCCGGCCGCACCCACATGCAGGATGCGGTGCCCATCCGCCTCGGTCAGGAATTCGCCGCGTACGGCGTAGCTATCGAAAAGACGAAACGCGCCTTGCTGCTGGCCAGCGACGCTCTACGCGAACTGGGCCTCGGTGGCAGCGCTGTTGGCACCGGCATCAATACGCATCCCGATTACCGGGAAAAGGCCATCGCGAACCTGGCGCGCATCTCCCGCGAGGAGCTCACACCCGCCGCAGACATGCGTTGGGCCATGCAATCGAATGCCTGTATGGGAGAGGTGAGCGCGGCCCTGCGCGGTGTCGCATTGGAAGTCATCCGCATCTCCAACGACCTCAGGCTCCTCTCCTCAGGTCCCAATACCGGCTTCGCGGAGATTTACCTGCCCAGCCTGCAGCCCGGCTCCTCCATCATGCCCGGCAAGATCAACCCCGTCATGCCGGAGCTCGCCGCCATGGTCAGCTTCCAGGTCGTCGGCAACGACGCCGCTGTCGCCATGGCCGTGCAGGGCGGCCAGCTTGAGCTCAACGTGATGATGCCCACCATGGCCTATAACGTCATGCAGAGCGCCACCATTCTGGCCAACATGCTGCGCCAGTTCAACGACCGCTGCGTCGCCGGCATCACCGCCAACAAAGACCGCTGCGCCTTCTATGCGCAGAGCACCGTCTCCCTCGCTACCGCGCTCAACCCATATATCGGCTACGCCAAAGCCGCCGAGATCGTGAAGGAGTCTGTCGCCACTGGCGAATCCATCATAAAGATCGCCCGTGCCAAAAATCTCCTGAGCGAGGACGAGATCACCGCCATCCTCGATCCCGTCACCATGACCGAGCCGCAATACCCGCGCGAATCGGCCAGGGACCGGGACCGGACCAGCGCGTCAAGGCCTGACACGCTCCCAAGATAACGGCCGCGTTCCGGGAACGCGGCCGTTTGTCGTGTCATGGAGCGGCTACTGCCGTCCGAAGCGGTAATTGAGACCCAGCATAAAGCCCAGGTTGTGCTGGAGTTCCGTACCCCGGCTATGATCGGCCCAAGTCGTCAGGTGGTAGTCGGGCGCAACGCGGAAAGCCAGCCCAGGCCCCAGGTTGAAGTCCACAGGCATCACCGCAGCCGCCGCAAAGCTCGTGCCATTGTCATATAAACCGACAAGATAACCCGGATGTCCCGACGAATCCGCGTCGAACAGATTGTGGCTGACGCCTGCCAGCACCTGGAAACCCACAGCATAGTTCTTTCGTTGGCGCACGGAGTATTGCGGACCCACCATCACCGAGTAATTGCTGATGAAAGGCTGGTTCAGCGAATATGGATTGTTACCCACATAGACGCTCTTGTAGTAGCCCCGAAGGTCCGCCGAGACCCCGAATTTGGGGGTGAAGAACCGTGTCATGCCCGCGTTCCAGCCGAGCTCATTACCGTGCTGCAGGAAATGGCCGGGGCGCATCCGCAGGTAGCTGTAGCCGAAATAAATCTCGTACTTGTGGCCGTAGGTGTCCTTGACCGCCGCTGCCGTGCGTGCTGCCCGGCGCGCGCGGACACGCTCCTGGGCCTCGCGGGCCAGTCGGACACGCTCTTGCTCATTTGGATAATTTGCCTGTGGTTGCGAGCTTGAGTTCCCCTGCTGCTGCTGTGCCTGCGACAGCGGATCGCGCGTGAGCGGTGTCGGTGCTGTTGGCTGGAGCGGGGTTGGCTGGGCCTCAGTATCTGGAGCCGGGCTTTGCGCCGGAGGCGCGCTCTGCTGTGGATTGGCCGTGGTCTGCGCCTGCATAGAAAGTGCGGCGACAAGGAAAAAGGTCAGGAGCGGATACGCCAGGTATCCCAGACTCTTACTGCATTGCATGTATGGTGATGCCTCCACTACTCTGCTGCTGCGGACTGCGGGACGTGCTCTTAGTATTAAAGCATCCCGCGTCCTCTTCGTACCGTTTCACAAGCAAGGTCTGGGGCCGAGAAGAGCTTTGGTGGCTGCTTTCCTTCAAAGAGAAGCCGCTCTTCGCATCGCGCTGGGTCAACATAGTCGTGAAACGCGAAGGACGTACACTCGTGTCAGGCAGCCCCGTTCCGGCCGCCAAATTCCGCTTTTGGCAGGCTTGCATGCGCTTTCTGCTCGGACTTATTTTTGGCCTCTTGCTGTTCCCGGTCGGGATTTACGTCTACCTCCACTACGGTAGTGTCCCGGTCGCTGTTGCCGACGCGCCCCTCCCGATGGAGCGCAGCTTCACCCACGGCAGCCTGAACGCACGCATCGATCGCGAGGCGCCAAAGAGTTCGCCGATTGAGCCAAGCCCCACAAATCTGCTGATCGGCGCGCAGATCTATCGTGACAACTGCTCCGGATGCCATGGCTACTACGGCCAGTCGTCGCCCTTTGGCAAACACATCTTTCCTGAGGCGCCTCAGCTCTGGGCCCCGCACGGAAGTGGCGTTGTTGGCGTCAGCGACGATCCGGTGGGGGAAACATACTGGAAAGTGCGGAATGGCATCCGGCTGAGCGGTATGCCATCTTTTAACAGTCTGCTGAACCAGACACAAATGTGGCAAGTCTCCGTGCTGCTGGCCAATGCCGACAAGCCGCTGCCCGCCAATGTCATCGAAACGGTCAAGCCCGGCGCGGCACCAAATCCTTAAGCTAAATAAAATTCAGGCGTGACCCCGGTAAGATCACGCCTGAACGCATTCCGAGCCGTTTACTTGAGCGTGTAGGTCACGCCGGCTGTGAACTGGAAAGTATTCTTCTTGTAGCCGAAGGGTGGGTTGTTGATGAAGTTGTCCTGCGTACCGACCGTGAAGCCAAGATTCTTATAGACCGGAAAGAGCAGGCCAGCAATAATCTGCGCACTCCATGCCGATGGCTGCCCTGCCGGCGTATTGAATGCCGGGAGGATCGTTCCCGCCTCATTGAAGACCAGCCCCTTCGGAAGCTTTTGCATATACATCTCGCCGATCGAGGCGCCTATCAGGTTGAGACTTTCCCCCGAAGGGAAGTCCGGCGATGGATAAAACTCCTGCCTCTGATAGTGAATGTCTCCTTTTACGTCAAGCGTCCGCGCCGGCTGTTTGATGAACGAATATCCTACCCCGGCGCCGTAGATCTGCTGTACCCGCAAACCGGACCCAATATTGTGATCGGCGCTGGCGTCGAAGAGGTAATAAAGGCGCGGCGTGACATACTGATCGCGCTCAATATCCCCGTGCAGGATGTTCGTCTTTGCGCTCGATGCAGCCTGCACACCAGCGATGAACGGCTGCGTGAGCAAGCCGTATGTTGCCGTCGCGTCGAAAATTGTCTTGTTTCTCGGCGCCAGCCAGTCAACGCTCGGTTGCGTGCGCACCAGAGCGACTTCCCCTGTCAGCGTCTCGCTTGTTTGTGTTGACTCGACCAGCGTCGCTCCCAGCGTAACGCCACCTGTCCATCCATGCGTCAAGCCCGGTTCATGAGAGATTGCCTTTTGAAAGTCGTCTCCATTCACCAGATAGGCAGCATCTTTGGTGGGTATGTTCTTCACCTCTCCGCCGGTTCCAGAGACAGACACCTCGTCGTTTGCGACGCTCACGGTCCCCACCGGTATCTGCGGTGCCGGTCTACCCACTTTCAACTTCTGGTCTTTCGTGATGACAGCGAACTTCTGTCCGCTGTGCAGTTCCTTGATTCGGCTCCAAGGCACTGTGATTGTGCCTCCTCCGGCGTTGTCAGCCTTTGTCGAATCGACGACCATATCGCTCTTAAAAGTAACGGCGCCACCGCTCTCTCCCACTACCTTGCCGGTCAATTGATCTCCGTTGGTAAAGGTGATGACATCCACGCCCGGCTTCGCGTCGGCAGCCTGCGCGGTCGCCCTTGTGGAAGTGAACACTAGGGGCAGTGTCATCAGCGCAATGGCAGCCGCGTGACAAACGCTGGCCCGGTACAAATGCGCTAAAGATTTCTGGCAATGCATCATCTCTGTTCTCCTCCTATGAAAAAACCGCATTGTTAATTGTTACCTTTGTAGTTTCGTATCCAGCCATTTTGCGTCCGGGGGCAATATCTCTCAATCATACGGCGCAAACTGCAGGCCAGCGCTGCACCCCTTGGCCCGGATTGTTAGGATACAGAGAATGGATTGGAATAGCGCACAAGCTCTGGACGCTCTACGTGGCAGTGACCTGCTCGATCTTGGAATGTCAGCCAACCAAGTCCGTCGCAATCTGCATCCCGAGCCCGTTGTAACGTACGAACTATGTGGACGAGCGGCTTCTCTAGAGGAAGGCACCCGTGACGCTATGCTCCACGACAGCAAAAGCGTGAACCTTGCTCAGGTTCGCGGCATCGAGCACAACTCTCTCGATGCGCTGAAAACGATTCTGGTGGCCCAGCGCGAAAGACTTTCCGGAGTTACATTCCAGCATCTGCCGGTCTCGTGGATGAAGAATGCCGATGAAAGCGCCCTCCGGCTGGCGGAGGCGCTCCCTGGGCTCCAGGCAGCCGGCCTCCGCTCCATCTCCGTGGACTTCGATCCTGCATCCAGTTTTCTCTCATACGGTGAGTTGCCCCGCCTGCTCCGCGCAGCGCCCGATTGTGGCCTTCTCGTCTCCGTCTCCATCACCATCGGGCATGCGGAGTCGCTCGAGCAGAGGGTCGGCATACTGCAGATGGTGCATGACCTCCAACATAGTTCCCACTCCATTCAGGCTGTGCGCATTCGCGTGCATCATGCCGCCAGTCCGGAGGCCCGCCGGGAAGAAGAGGCGACAGCGGTCGACTATCTGAGAACGCTGGCGGTAACGCGCATCTTTCTCGACAATGTGGAACACCTGCAAACGGACTGGTCCGTAATGGGGCCAAAAGTCCTGGAACTCGCACTCCGCTTCGGCGCAGATGATGCCGGCGCTATTCCGTGGTCCCAGGCCGGCAACCCGGAACCCTCCCACCATGGTGGCGAATCGGAGTTGCGCCGCATTATTCGCGATGCGGGCTTCCGCCCCGTGGAGCGAGATGCGCTCTTCCGGCAGAGTTTGCTGCATTAGAAGCGGTTTTTCTGCAGTGCGACTCTGGACGAAGCAGACTGAACACGGCTGCCGTCAAAGAAAACCGGACCTTCCCGCACCCAGCCGCCATAGGAAATCCGCTTTCGATCCCTGCGAACACGTACAATCTCTGTGCGAGCCGTCTACGGGGCATCACGCCCGCAACTGGCCGCGAGAAAAGATGCGTCTGATCGAGCTTGCAGCGTTCCTCCAGCACACAGCCGCGAATGCCGGGCTCTGGCTTTATACACAGCGCGGCATAAGCCACTATCTGCGTACTCACTACGGCAACGATCCGGTCAACAACCCATTCCGCTACCTCTACGAGTGGAACGCCTTCGATACCACGTTGCTCATTCCTTACTTCGTGGTCATGATCATCCTCGCCTTCTATGGCATGCATCGCTACCAGCTTGTGTATCTCTACTACAAGCATCGCGGCCGCGCCGTGACTGATCCCCCCAGCCGTTTTGCCGAACTGCCGCACGTTACGGTGCAACTGCCGATCTTCAACGAGCAATACGTCATCGACCGCCTCATCGACGCATGCTGTCGTCTGGACTATCCGTCCGACCGCCTGGAGATACAGGTGCTTGATGACTCCACAGACGAGACGCAGCAGGTGGCGAATGGCCTCGTGGAGCGCTACCGTGCCCTCGGCCACAACATCGTGTATCTGCATCGCACGGACCGCTACGGCTACAAGGCGGGCGCGCTCGATGCCGGTCTGAAGCATGCCACAGGCGACCTCATCGCCATCTTCGACGCTGACTTCGTGCCGCCGCCGGCGTGGCTCATTCAGGTTGTGCACCATTTTGCCGAACCGGGCATCGGCATGGTGCAGACCCGCTGGACCCACCTCAATCGCGACTACAGCTTTCTCACTCAAGTCGAAGCCATCCTGCTCGATGGCCATTTTGTGCTGGAACACGGCGGCCGCTCGCGTTCCGGCGTCTTTTTCAACTTCAACGGTACGGCCGGCATGTGGCGCCGTGGCGCCATCCATGAGGCGGGCGGCTGGCAGCACGACACCCTCACCGAGGATACGGACCTCAGCTACCGTGCCCAGCTCAAAGGCTGGCAGTTTCGCTACCTGCAAGATGTCGTCTGTCCGGCGGAGCTACCGATCGAGATGACCGCCTTTAAGACACAGCAGGCGCGATGGGCCAAAGGCCTCATCCAGACATCGAAAAAGATCCTGCCCTATGTCTTCCGCAGCGATGTGCCATTCCACACCAAGATCGAAGCCTTCTATCACCTGACTGCGAATATCAGCTACCCCTTGATGGTGGTGCTCTCCCTGCTGCTCATGCCGGCAATGGTGATTCGCTTCTATCAGGGCTGGTTTCAGATGTTGCTTATCGATGTGCCGCTCTTCATGGCCTCCACCTTCTCTATCTCCTCCTTCTATCTCGTCTCCCAGAAGGAGCTCTATCCGCGTACCTGGCTCAAAACCTTTCTCTATCTCCCATTTCTCATGGCGCTCGGCATCGGTCTGACGGTCACAAACTCCCGTGCCGTCCTTGAGGCACTATTCGGCATTAAGAGCGCCTTCAAACGCACACCAAAATATCGGGTGGAGAAGAAAGGGGAACGTGCCCAGGCAGCCAAATATCGCAAACGGTTAGGCGTTGTGCCCTGGGTGGAATTGCTCATCGGTTGCTACTTCGCTCTCACCATCGCGTACGCAATCACCAACGAAAACTACTTCACTATCCCCTTTCTCCTGCTCTTTGTCCTGGGCTACTGGTACACCGGCTTGTTATCGCTCTTCCAGGGTCGATTTGAGCGCTGGCGCAGCGGCGCAAATCTCGACGAATCCTCGCCCAAGCCATACCCGGTCGGTGTCTAATTCACCGCAGCTACATACAACTTGACGCCGGTGCTACCATTCTGATCGCGGTTGCTGGACCGCGGTCACCCCGGCAAATCCCCTCGCCCCAGGGAGCCCGCGCAATCTTGAGGGAAAGTGGGATTGGCAGAATGTACATTCTTTGGTGGATCATCGTCGGCCTGATCGCCGGGTTTATCACCGGCAAAATCATGAAGGGCAGCGGCTATGGCGCGTTGGGTGACATCATCGTCGGCATCATCGGCGCCGTCGTTGGTGGTTTCATCATGCGTGCACTCGGGCACGCGGGCAGTGGGGGCCTTATCTACACCATCTGTGTTGCGATCGTGGGCGCAGTCATCCTGACGTTTCTTTTGCGTCTCCTTACCGGCAAGCGAGCCTGACGCTGTCGCAGCTCAAAGCGGGTTCCGATTCTTCGGAGCCCGCTTTGCTTTGTGCTCTACACTGTTCGGCATGCGTATCGCACGTCCTGCCACATTGTTTCTTCTGCTCATCCTTGGTGTCACCCCCACGGCTCTCCGCGCCCTGGAGCGCCAGCCCCACACCATCTACCAGGGACGGCGCGAAGCGCTGGCACACGAGCTTCATGGTGGGGTTGCCCTGCTCTTCGGCAACTACGAGCCAACCATGGAGTACCAGGACTATCGCCAGGACGAAGATTTCTACTATCTAACCGGCTGGAATGAGCCGGGCGCCGCCCTTATCGTGGCGGATGCAATCCCCGCCCGCGCAGGCAAGACGGCTCTGCCCTACCGCGAGGTGCTTCTCCTGCCGGAGCGCAATCTGCGCGACGAGCAATTTACCGGCATCAAGCTCGATGCCGCATCGCCCAATGTCACTGGCTTGACAGGCGTGCGCGAGGTCCGCTCCATCCGCGATCTGCCCGCCATCCTCGGCGAGCGCGGCCTTCGCACTGTTTGGACACAACTGGACAGCGAACCCGCCAAGGCTGCACTGGCCTTCAGCCAAAGCAGCCTGGGCAGCGGCGATACTGTCGCCGCTCAAGACGTCCGCGGGCTGACCAAAACCCTTCGCTCGTTCAAGGATCCGGGCGAGATTGATCTCCTGCGCAAAGCTGCGAACGCCTCGGTCAAAGCGCAGGAGGAGGCGATCCTGGCCATCCATCCCGGCGTCAACGAGCGGGCCATCTCCGGCGTGATTACCGGCACTCTGCTGGCCAATGGCTGCGAGCGACCCTCCTACCCGTCCATCGTCGGCAGCGGTATGAACTCAACCGTGCTGCACTATATGGCCAACGACGGCACCATGCAGAGCGGGGATGTGGTCGTGATGGACGCGGCCGGCGAATACTCCATGTACGCCTCAGACGTCACCCGCACCGTCCCTGTGAACGGGCACTTCACCAACCGCCAGCGGGAGATATACAACATCGTGCTGGGCGCGCAGCGCGCGGCGGCCGAGGCCTTCGTCTCTGGCAAGTCGACCCTCTACAGCCACGAACACCCTGAGGACTCGCTTGACGGCGTTGCCCGCGCTTATATCAAGACGCATGGCAAGGACCTCCACGGCCAGCCCCTCGACAAATACTTCATTCACGGGCTAAGCCATTCGGTTGGCATCGACGTTCACGATCCCCTGGACTTCGCGAAACCCCTTGGGCCCGGCTCTGTCTTCACCATCGAACCCGGAATCTACATTCCAGAGGAGAAAATCGGCGTCCGCATCGAAGACACCTACTACGTCGATCAGGATGGCAAGCTGCAGGATTTCATCGCCGATCTGCCGCACACCGCGGAAGATGTCGAGGCGCTGATGCAGCGCGGTAAGCCGGCCACCACCACCACCCCCTGAGCCCGAATACATCCCATGCCGCTGCTGCGCTCATTCGTCGCCATCGCCGCTGGCTTCGCCTGCATGGCCCTTTTGACGGCCATTACGACGCTACTCACCCGCTGGCTCGTTCCGAGTTGGGTCAGAATGCCACCCTCGCGCATGGCGCAGATCTTCAATCTGGCGGCGAGCTGCCTCTACGGAGCGCTTGGAGGGCGTCTGACCGCGACCATCGCGCCAGTCAGCCCGCTGGTCCACTCCCTGATCCTTGCCATCGTCGTGCTGCTTGTCTCAACCCTTGCCGCCAGCGAATTGCGCGGTCAGGCACTGGGGTTCTATCCTCTGGCTCTCGCCGTCTTGCCTTCGCTCGCGACACTCGGCAGCGGCATCCTGACAGTGCTCTACCGCTGAAGCTTGGTTAGAAGCGGATACCGAAGGTCACGGGAATCATGCTGACGGTGCCGGAGCCGAACGCTGTCGCGCTTGGCTTCGGCGAGTTCACGAATACGTAGCGCGCTTCCGCATAGATCTTCGCGCCGCCGTCGCCAATATTATGCGTAATGCCGGTGCCGATATTCGCGCCGCCCTGGTTGCTGGAGAAATGGCTCAGGGTCACATTGGCGTACTGCGGATAACAATAGCCGTAAAAATCGCACCCGATGCCGAGATACACCGGCTCCGTGAACGAAGTGAGTTTACGGTAGAAGCCGCCGCCGCCCGGTTACATAGCCACCCCACGCACCCGTCGTCTTGTAGTAGTACACGGGATCGAGTGTCAGCCCCCACAGGTGTGTATTTCCCTGCGGTGCGCCGCTAGCCGCAAGGACAGAGCTGGGGATGCCCAGGCGATTAAATTCGTACTCCAGCAGCACGCCAAAGCGCCGGCTGAAATTCCATCCGCCGCCCAGCTTCACGTTGTATCCCGTAGTCTGCGTGCCTTTCGTGTTGCCAATGGGCGCGGAGAAACCAGCACCCGCCTCGATAGCCAGGTGGTGGAAACCCGGTTGCCCATACTTGGGATATTGCCGGTAGCCGCCATTCCCATAGCCGCCACTGTTCTGCCCACTGTCCTGCGAGTGGTACGAGAAGAGGTTCTGACCCGGATGGAAAGCCTGGTCAGAAGCCCCTGCCGCGCTTGAAGAGTACTGCGTGCTCGTCGGTGACTGAGCAAAAGCAGCAACCGCGGCTATCGTGAATCCCAGAAAAAGCGCCGGCAGACACCGGCCAAGTTTGCGACTGGAGAGGCAGACAGCAGAAAAGCTCATAGTTGGCAGACTCCATTGTGGGGATCGTAGGAGCGAGGCTCCCCGTCCGGTTCAGGAGCTGAAGCTCCCTTAACGTAGGACACAGATTCGCAGGTAAAAGTTTCTCTTGGAAGGCGGCAAATGCGTATGGTAACTCAAAAAGGAAGGGCCGGCGCATCGGCCGGCCCTACTTCGACCATGAGAACCATTCGTGGATGTTAGTGGATGTCGAATTGCTCTGGATGCAGCGCCGGATCGCTCTTCACGATGATTGTCCGTCCGGTCATCTCCTCCAGTTCATTCAGCCAGCGTGCGTTATTGCCCTTCAGGGTCTTCACCACCTCGGGGTGCACGCGAAGCATCACGTCATGCCGCTCGAAATGCTTTTGCATCTTCCGCATCTCGATGTATATCTCGTTGGCCACTGTCGTCGGACCCTTCACCATGCCGGTGCCTGCGCAGATGTTGCATTGCACGCTCAGGGTCCGCTCCAGTGATTGTTTGACGCGTTTGCGGGTGATGGCCACCAGTCCAAAATCGTTGAACTGCAGAACTTTGGATGGCGCGCGATCCGACTTCAGTTCCTCTTCCAGCGCGGCCATTACCTTGTGGCGATTCTTCCGCTCGTCCATGTCGATGAAGTCGATGACGATGATGCCGCCCAGATCGCGCAGCCGTATCTGCCGCACGATTTCAGGAATCGCATCCAGGTTCGTCTTCAGAATCGTGTCCTCGAGCCGGGCTGTCTTGCCGACGTACTTGCCGGTGTTGATGTCGATGGCCACCAGCGCCTCCGTCTGATTGATCACGATGGATCCGCCAGACTTCAGCCATACCTTTGACTTCAGCGCCTTGGTGATCTCGTCCTGAATACCGAACTGCTCGAAGAGCGGCGTCTCCTTCGTGTAAAGCTTCACGCGCCGCACCAGCGAAGGCTGAAAGCGGTTCAGGAAGCGAACAATGCGCTCGTACTCGCTCTCGGAATCCACCCAGATCGTCGAGAAGTTGTCCGAGACCTGATCTCGCAGTACGCGCTCGACCAGGTTGAGATCGTGGTAGATAAGCGCCGGCGCCTTGGCATTGTCGGAACGCTGCTTGATCTCGTTCCACAAGCTGATCAGGAAGCGCAGATCTGCTCGCAGCTCCTCTTCGCTTGCATTCTCCGCCGCTGTGCGAACGATAAAGCCGCCGGATGCCTCGCCCTTTTCGCTGATCAGAATCCGCTTCAACCGCTGCCGCTCTTCATCAGACCAGATCTTGCGCGATACCCCGACGTGATTGACCGTGGGCATGAAGACGAGGAACCGTCCCGGCAACGCGATGTGGCTGGTGATACGCGCGCCCTTCTTCGCGATCGGCTCCTTGGCGATCTGGACCAGGATCTCCTGACCCTGCTTCAGCAGCTCGGAAATAATCGGAAGGTCACTCATCTGCGCCGACTGCCGGCGGCCATTGCGGCCTCGTCCACGGCGCTCGCGCTCCCGTCCACGCTGACGGTCGCTTCGTCCACGCCGTGGCGCGGGAGCTCCCTCTTCCGTAGCGACTGTAGACGCAGGCTCTCCCTCCGCCCCGTCTTCCTCATCGCTGTCTTCAAAGTCGTCGTCGTCGCTTGAGGTCACCTGACGATCGATCTGCGCATCGCGGATCGAATCGCCAATCTCTGCGCCGCCCGCCACCCGGGTCTCCTCTTCGACCAGGTCGCTCAGGTCGTGCTCGTCATCGTCATGAGCAACGGCATGCTCTGGCAGAGGCGCGAAGTCATACTCCTCTTCGTCGATAACCTCCTCTTCCACCTGCCCGTCGCCCGGCGTAAAGGCGTGGAGATGGTCGATCGCCGCAGCTTCGTGCGCGTGTTCGGTCTGCGCCTCGGCACCTGCCGTGTGCATCTCGGCATCGTTGCCGGTCGGCTTCCATTCCGCAGCAACAGCGGGCTCCGAGGCCGGCCTGTCGGCCTGTTCGGAGTGGAATGCCTCCGGCTCGTCCGTCTGCAATGCACTTGCCGGCTGTTCAGGCTTCTCTGCAGGCTCTGGCTCACGGCCAAAGAGCGACGACAGCCGAAACTCACTGGGCGAGGATGGGTCAACCCTATGCGAGGCAGAGGCATTCTTCGCGTCGAACTCGGTCTCTTCGTGTTCCTCCAGGCCTTGCGCGCCGGAAGCATCTCCCGCCTCAACCTCTTCCTCTTCCAGAACGAGAGGCGCCGGCTGCTCCGCCTGCGCTGGCGGAAATGCGGTGTCGATGGTGGCATTCTCACTCGTGGCCGCGTGTAGCTCAGGGACCGTTTTCGGCTCGGCCTCGGCTTCTGCCGCCGCGGGCCGCTCCCGATGCCGGGAGAGTGTCTCTCCAGGCAGCGCAACGCTCACTCCGTCCCAGACGATTGGCTGCTCCACCAGCGTGGACGGACGAACCGAGACCTGTGGCCGGCGGACTTCGGGTTCCTCTGCGAATTGCGTTATCTCCAACTCAATTGTCGGCAGCTGCTGGCCGTACTTCTGCAACGCCTCGCCCGGCAGCGTAATCGCTGGGGATCCCTGTTGCGACCGTCCGCGATCGCGGCGGCCACCCCGCCTGCCTTCGTCGCCGGAACCTTCGGATACAAAACCGCCGCCAGACGTTTCCGCTTCGGCTTCAATTGAGATCGGACCGGACCCTCCCGGCTCACCCTGGTCTTCCCGGTTTTCGGCGCCAGCATCGGAGGTCTGCGCTCCGTCCTGTGTCCCACGGACCCCACGACGGCGGCCGCGACGGCCCCGCCAGCGGCGGGTACCCTGCTGGAACTCCTCACCCTTGCCGCTCTCGTCCCCGGGCTCTCCTTCAACTTCGGCGCCAGCGCTGCCAATGGGTTCACTGGCCTGCGCCGCCACCGGCCGTTCCGGGCGGTCCTGGTTGCGGCTTGAGCCCCGATCAGAGCTGCGTTCCGAGCCCCGGTCTCCTCCGCCGCGCCGGCCGCCACTGCGACCACCCTCGGAGCGCTCCTTTTTGCCCTCGCCCTGCGCTTCTGTGAACTCTTCCGAATCTTCCTGCTCTTCCAGGAAGTCGGTCACGTACAGGAAGGCATCGCGTTCCAGCCCCAGGTCGACGAACGCCGACTGCATGCCGGGAAGCACGCGCGTCACTTTGCCTTTGTAAATGGACCCGGCGAGCGTGTACTCATTCTCGCGCTCGTAATAGATTTCGGTGAGCTGCTCGTCTTCAATGATCGCAAGCCGCGTTTCGTGCGGCGTGGTTGAAATACAAATCTCTTTCGCCATACTGCCTCTTTCTTGCCGCGGCCCTTTAGCCGGGGCAGCAGACGAGGCAGATCAGAACAGGACGAGTCCCGTTCCCGGAGCTCCGAACCGGAGTGCCGGGCCGCGTGCCGGGCAAGACAAGTGCAGACAAGGGAGAGCCAACTTGATTCCATGGGCAAGCCCGGGCTCGACGCTCGCGCGCCGCGGCTCACCGCAAAAACCATTGCTTGTGTTGGGGCTTTCCACGCGCAGAGAGTTTGTGACCACTCCTACCCGATTGTGGGGCGGGGTCGTTCCCCGTCTCTGCGTGTTCATTCCTGATCCTGCCCGGCCCGGTGATCCACCTGGCCGGCTTCTTTAAATTCCTGCAAAACTCTTGCGGCGCCGCTTCCAATTCCGGTCGGCATGCACCGTTTCCTGCTAGTCCTTAGTTCACGAACCGGTTCATCCGGACATTCATCACGATGCCCAGGGCGAGGAACGTAAACAGCACCGAAGACCCGCCATAGCTCATGAGCGGAAGCGGTATCCCGGTAACGGGCATCAGCCCCACGACCATTCCCACATTGACGGCTATCTGAAAGATGAGCACTGCCACGACGCCCATGATCAGCAGGGTGCCGGAGAGGTCTGCGGCTGTCTGAGCGTTCTGTATCAAACGCATCAGTATGAAGAAGTATAACAGCAGGACAAAGACGGCACCCACGAAGCCGTGTTCCTCGCTCCATGCCGCGAAAATGAAATCTGTGTAGGGGATGGGCAGAAAGTCACCCTGCGTCTGCGTACCCTTTGCCACACCCCGGCCCCACACACCCCCGTCGCCAACGGCAATCAGCGACTGCCGGATCTGATAGCCCGATCCCCGGGGATCGTCTTCCGGCGAGATAAAGCTCGTCAGACGCGCCTTCTGGTACGGCTTCAACCCGGCCCTCCAGACGGGCACAATCAGCACC
Source organism: uncultured Acidobacteriaceae bacterium (assembly GCA_963763665.1). Classification (GTDB taxonomy): domain Bacteria; phylum Acidobacteriota; class Terriglobia; order Terriglobales; family Acidobacteriaceae; genus KBS-83. Next base: position 162,456 of record CAVXPT010000001.1, read on the forward strand.
AGGCCCGCACACGCGATGATCAGCGCCTTCTTCCAGCCGATACCACCCAGAAACAGACCAACCAGCAGAATGGGCGTATAGGTCAGCGCTGTGCCCAGGTCCGGCTGTTTCAGAACCAGCGCCATCGGCACCCCGACCAGCAGGAAGCCCTTGCCGATGTCCTTCCAGTCCAGTTCCCTTCCCGCCATGCTGGTAAAGTAGCGCGCCACCGCGATGATCAGGATCAGCTTCACCCACTCCGAGGGCTGAAAGTGAATCCCTCCCACGCGGATCCACCGCCGGGCCCCCAGCACCTTTTGCCCGGCCACCAGCACCACCAGCAACGACACAATGCAAAATCCGTAGATCCAATGGATGACGTCGAGCAGCACGTGGTAATCGATGAACGAGAGCAGCAGCATCGCCGCCGTGCCGCCCACCAGCCACAGGACCTGTTTGTTTTCAAATCCGTGGAACTTCGTGTTGATGGTCGCCGAGTAGATCTCGAGCACACTCAGCGCCGACATCAGGAACACCATCGCCATCAGCACCCAGTCGAAGTCGCGCAATCGCAGGAATCTCTGCATGGCTAGCGACCTCCTTCGGCAGCAACCAGCCGCGTGGCTTTGGGCTCCCCGATATCGCTGGGCCTTGCATCATTCAGGACATCTTTCAGGAAGAACCGCCCTGCCCGCACCGACGCCATCTGCTTCGCATCCCCAATCACAGTCCGAACCCGTGCCGCCTTCACCCGCCTGCCGCCCAGCGCATCCGGGTCGGCCGGATTCGACCAGATGGCCCCCACTTCGGTCCTCTTCGCAGGCACCGCCTTCTTCGGCGCGACGTCTGCGCTGGGCTGACCTGCTGGCGCTTGCGGTTTCGGCTGGGCCTCCACCTGCAACACGTTGTTCTCCTGCCGCCGCTGCTTGTCCACATAGGCCTCGAATCACCTGCGCAGCCAGCACGGAAGACCCTGCGCCCCACCCGCCGTGCTCCCAGAGCACCACGACGACGATATCCGGATTGCGCCGCGGAGCCACGCCGACAAACCACGCATTCGCACGCGAATTGACGTCTTTCGAGACCGATTTGGCGCCGAAACTGTGGTTCACCACCTGGGCCGTGCCAGTCTTGCCGGCGAAGTCGATGCCTTCCAAGATGGGCGATAGCAGGCGGTACCGCTGGCTGCGGTGACCGCCGCCATGCCGTCGGTGATGGTCTCCCAGGTCGAGGGATCGATCGGAACCCTGGCATCCCCCGATCCGGGGTAGGAGTCGACGATCGCCTGCCGGTAATTCTCCGGGAGCTGGTCCTGCAGAACCACATGTGGCCGCCGCATCGCGCCGCCGGAAGCGATGCCCCCGATCGCGCGCGCAAGCTGCACCGGCGTCACCGCCGTCGCACCCTGGCCGATGCCTACCGAGATCACCTCGCCCGCGTACCACTTCTCGTGGTAGTTCTTCAGCTTCCATTCTTCCGACGGCACTACGCCCGTGGCCTCGTTCGGCAGATCGATGCCGGTCTTCTGCCCCAGGCCCAGCGCGTGCGCCCACTTCGCGATCGGTTCAATGCCCAGCCGCTGCGCCAGCGTGTAGTAGTAGGTGTCGCAGGAGTACGGGATGCGCATTGTCGATATTGACCGCCCCATGATGGGCATCGCAGGCGAAGAAACGGCCATAAAAGTTGGCTCCGCCCTGGCAGTTCACCTTCAGGTTCTGCGCCACATGCTCCTCTAACCCTGCCACCGACATGATCAGCTTGAACGTCGATCCAGGCGCGAGCTGGTCCTGGATCGCCTTGTCCATCAGCGGATGGTTAGGGTCCGTGATGAGCTTTGCCCAGGTATCGCGTTGCACGCGCACGGCAAAATCGTTCGGATTAAACGAAGGGTGGCTCACCAGGGCCAGCACCTCTCCGGTGTGCGGGTCCATCGCGATCACCGCGCCATTCCGGCTGCCCAGGGCGAGTTCTGCCGTGCGCTGGATGTCGAGGTCGATGCTCAGCTTCAGATCCATGCCCGGGATGGCGCGCTCGTAGCCGAGCCGTCCTACCTCGCGGCCATGGCTGTCCACCAGCACATCGCGCGAGCCGTCAGTGCCGCGCAGCAGCGCGTCGTAGCTCTCCTCCACACCCGAACGCCCTACCACGTCGCCTGGCTCGTAATAGGCGTACCTGGACTGGTTCAGCATGTCCTCGCTGACCTCGCCCGTATACCCGATCAGCGCCGCGGCAAAGCCGTCGCGTGGATAGAGCCGGCGCTGCTCGTCGATCGTCTCCAGCTCCGGCAGTTCATCGCGGTGGGCCTCGATGAACTCCTTCTCATCTGGCGTGATGTCGCTCTTGAGCGGGACAAGCTGGTACTTCGGACCGCTGCGATACCGCATCAGAATGGCCTGAATCTGATCGACGGTCATGTGCAGACCGCGCGCGATCTTCGGCAGGTCCGCCTTCATCGTCTGGGTCTGGTCGGGCACCAGAAAGCAGGAAACCGAAGGATAGTTGTCCACCAGCAGGCGGCCTTCTCGATCGAAAAGCCGGCCGCGCGGCGCCAGGATCGGCACCTTGCGGATGCGATTGGCCTCCGCAAGCTCGCGCCAGTTGCTGGCGCCTAAAATCTGCAATCGCCAGAGACCGGTAATCAGCACAGCGAGGATCGCGACGATGACGTACTGCACCACCGTCAGCTTGAGCGCCGGAATCTTCTCGTCCCGCATTCCGTTCATGCTCGCCTCACCTCAAAAACCTGCTATCTGTCATCTCTAGCCCCGCAACCGGGTCCGGTCCAGCGCAGCGAAGAGCACCAGGCCCAGTGCAACGTTCACCGCTGCGCGCACCAGCTGGTGCATCCAGCTCCACGCCAGCGGCTCGGCAATCAAATGACGCACGATCACCAGGTATAGGAAGCCGTCCACGAGCGTGAAAACGAAGATCATCAGCATCCGGGTGATCGGATTATCGACGTCGATCCTCAATCCGATAGACGCGGCCAGAAAGCCGATGATGGTGTTCGCGATGCCGTGGATGCCGATGGGCCGATGGGTCACGCCATCCTGCAGCAGACCGACAATCGCGCCGATCACCGTGCCGCCAATCGGACTGCGGCGCGAGACAGAGAAGTAAATGACCACCAGCAGCGGCAGATCGAAGACATCCAGACGCGGATAGCGCAGCGGCAGGTATGCCTGCAGAAACACCGCCAGCAGCGGAGCCGCCAGCATGATGGGCCAGGGAAACTGCTGGGAATCCAGTTCCCGGCGCGAATTTGCCATCAGTACGGCCATTACTGGTGCTGCTCCTTCACCGGTACAACCGGTGCGCCCGCACCCGCCGTCATCGCCGCACCTGTCTTGGCAGAAGCTGTCTTCTCCGGATTCACGAGGGGGCGGTCAGGGCCAGTCGCCGTGCCGGGAATGATGAAGCTCTCCTGGTTCGTATGCGGTACCGGCTTGGCCGTTCCATCCGTGGATACGGCGCCATCCGGCGTCCCATCCGGATTGGTTGCCGGTTTCTTCGCGCGCCTTGCCGGCTGCGCGCGGTCACTCGTGGAAGCCGAGGAGGTGATCGGCGCCGCCTTGCCCGGAGTCATCTGGGACGCCGGACGTACCTCGCTGGGAGAAAAACGGTCGGGTCGTGCGGCAGTCAACGGCTTCAATGGCCGAATATCGACACCGTCCACCGTCTTCGGGTCGTCTTGTCCCTTGGGCGCATTCGGGTCCTCGAGGCCGGGCAGCTTTTCTGCCAGGACGTCGGAGGCACGTTGCATCTCTACCTCTTCCGCGCCTGCCGCCTCGCTCTTCGCCAGATCACGCTGCGCCGCCGGTGGCAGTTGATCGCTCGTCTCCGTCACCACCAGCACCTCATCCAGGTGCTGCAGGTTCGCAGCCGGCTTCAGCACGATGTCTACATAGGGCTCGCGGTCCGGATCGCTCACGATCTTCAGCACCGTGCCCACCGAAAGGCCACGCGGGAAGATCTGATCTCCGCCGCTGGTCACAACCCTTTCGCCCGGTTTCACGCGGTCGTCCGGCAGCACATTGATGATCTGCGGCTGACCATAGGCGTTACCGCGTAACACTCCCCGCAACCGGGTCTTTTCCAGCAACACCCCGGCGCCGCTGGTCTGATCATTGATTGCCAGCACCTGCGAGGTGTGCGGGAAGACCTCTACCAATTTGCCCACAATCCCATCCGGCGTAATCACCGGCTGATCGCGCTTTAAGCCTTCTTTGGAACCCTTGTCGATGGTAAGAATGCGCGACTGGTCGCTGCCACCGGTGCCGATGACCTGCGCCGGGACCGTCTTGTAGATATATTTCTGGCGGAAGTCGAGCAGCCCCTGCAGCCGCTGGCCCTGCTTCGCATCTTCCAGCAATGCCGCCTGCTCCAGGCGAAGCTGCTCCACCTGCGCACGCAACGCCTCATTCTCTGCACGCGTATGCCGCAGATCGATGTAATTGCCCCAGAAGCCGCGTACGCCGGTTCCGGTATGCGACATCACCTTTTCCGGCGGAGACATCATGGCGACTACCCAATACCGCAGCAGCCGCACACCTTTGCCGTCGCTGCCGCGTGCCGCCGGCGTGCGTACCTGCACCGCCAGCCCCAGGAACTGCGCCAGGAGCACTGCGGAGAGGACCATGATGTTCTTGTAGCGCTCGAGGAAGGTTTCCATGGTCCATTACTTCCAGTGGTGCAGTGTGTCCAACTCCGCGGCCGTGATGGCCTGTTCTTCCGAGAGGCTTACTCGATTTTGATCTTGCGCAGCAGCCGGAAGTCCGAAAGCATTTTGCCGGTGCCCAGCACAACGGACTTCAGCGGATCGTCCGCGATGGAGACCGGCAGACCGGTTTCCTCGCGAATCCGCTTGTCCAGGTTCTTGATCAGCGCGCCGCCACCGGTCAGCACAATGCCGCGATCGCTGATGTCGGCAGAAAGCTCGGGCGGGGTGCGCTCCAACGCCACGCGAATTGCATTCAGGATCACGGCAATGCACTCGGTCAACGCCTCGCGTATCTCGGAGTCGTCGATGGTGATCGTCTTCGGCACGCCCTCGATCAGGTTGCGGCCCTTGATCTCCATCTGCAGCGGCTTGTCCAGCGGATAGGCAGAGCCGATCTCCATCTTGATCTGTTCCGCGGTGCGCTCGCCGATCAGCAGGTTGTACTTGCGCTTGAGGTAGTTCATCACTGCCTCATCCATCTGGTTGCCGGCCATGCGGACCGAGCGCGAATACACAATACCGGAGAGCGAAATTACCGCGATATCCGTCGTGCCACCGCCGATATCGACGACCATGTTGCCGCTGGGTTCCGTAATGGGAAGACCCGCGCCAATGGCGGCCACCATCGCTTGTTCCACGAGGAACACTTCGCTGGCCTTGGCCCGATAGGCCGAGTCTTCGACCGCGCGCTTTTCCACCTGCGTGATCTCTGACGGCACGCCAATCACGATGCGCGGATGCACCAGCATTTTGCGGTTGTGGGCCTTGCGGATGAAGTAGTTCAACATCTTTTCGGTGACCTTGAAATCCGCGATCACCCCATCCTTCATTGGCTTGATGGCGACGATATTTCCCGGCGTGCGGCCAAGCATCTCTTTGGCCTCGATACCGACAGCCTCGATCTCTCCGGTGTTCTTGTTGATAGCCACGATGGAGGGTTCATTGACCACTACCCCCTTACCACGGGCATACACCAAAGTGTTCGCCGTACCCAGATCGATTGCCAAATCGGAGGAGAAAACGCTGAAGAGCGATCGCATTCCATGCGAGCGCGAAGAACGCGAGTGAAATCCGTTACTTGCCATCTGGGCGGCCTGTCTGGTCTTCCTTACGGGGAAATTCTATAGAGGATTGTAAGGCCCCTAAAAAGAACGCGCCTATGACACAAAGGTGGTTCCCGCAAAGTCAACCTCCGGGTTACCCTCGGCCCAATCGTCATCCCCGCTCCCGATTTGGGGTTCCGAATTGGGAAAAGGCGACGCGGATCGGCTGTGGAAAAAGCGGTGAATGCCTGCGCGCTTCGGGCGAAGGGAGAATTTCTCTTCCAATCCCCATCATACGGCCGCCCTACCGCATCAAGCTACAGATTCTGCAGGAGATACACCTCATTTCTCTCCACGATCAAGAGGCAATGTCTGCTGTTCGCCCGGATAGGTGACGGCTGTGCTCTCAACGTGAGCCCAGGGATGCAGAGTTAACGGAGCAGTCCGGGTCGCACTGACGATCTCGAGCACGTCGATACCGCGCACCAGCAATGCATCCGCAATCAGCGACCGATGGCAGCGCCAAGGCACCGCTTCCGCGCACATCGCCGCGGTTGGCTCCTGTCTGCCCAGCTCGATCAGCAAATCCAGGGCCTCGCCAAACTCCTGTGTCTGCATGTAATCGGCATAGCCGCGGAAGCTCGCGTTGCGCCATGCCGTGTTCACCGAATCGCGCCGAGGGTGACGCAGCCCCCCGAGAGCGGGCATGTGGCGATAGTGGATGCGCCGGTTGTGAAGCGCATGCGCGAGAACTTCGCGGTTGAACTGCGGGTTGTGGCCAGAGCGAGGGACGGTCCGGACGTCCACGAGCCGGCGGATGCCGTGACCCTGCAGCATGTCGAGGAATTCGTCGATGGGGCGTGTGGAGTGGCCGATAGTGAAGATGCGCAATGCCATCACGGTCCACAGGCTCCTCGGTCAATTTCATCACGATACGCCGTAGGTACGGTGACCTCGAGGCCTTCCGTCAGCCCGAGCGCTTTTCAGTCAGGCTGAGAGCTGATTCGTTGGTGGATACCTTTGCATCTGCTGAAGAGCACTGCAAAACACAAGCGCGCACCCTTGCCGAGTGCGCGCTTGCGAAAGCTATGCTCTTGCGGCTAGACCTTAGCTGACTTCGCGGTCCCTTTCAGAAGCAATCCGCGTCGACGTGCTGCTAACTCCAACGCGCTCCACTTCGGCCTCTCTCGCGCGCGTGCTGTTTGGATCGCGCCTGTCGCTCTCCACGCCGTGTGTGCTGACCGACTTCTCACCCGAGGACGCGATATCTTCGGCTCCGGTGGCCTTCAGGACCTCCTTAGCGCGGGAGATCTCTTCCGATGAATCGCAATGCACCGAGAGCAGAACGCCGCCGTCTTTCACGCGACCCTCATACCGCTTCGCCTCGTACTCGGGAATTCCGAGTCCAACCAGCGCACCGACAACGCCGCCGACTGCGCCACCGACCCCGAGACCTGCGAGTGCACCCATGATCGGACCTGCCGCGATGAGCGGGCCGACACCCGGGATCGCCAGTGCACCGATACCAGCTAGCAGGCCAAGGGTCCCGCCCACTGCGCCGCCTACGCCCACGCCCGTGGTCGCGCCCTCAGGCGCCTTGGTGTTCTTTTCGGCTGCGAAATCCTTGGAGCCTTGACGGTCTGCCATCAGGACAGAAACGTCCTGGTTAGAGAAGCCTGCCGCGATGAACTGATCCACGGCGCGCTCTGCTGCCGAGTTAGTCGGATAAATGCCGAATGCTGCCGTATTTTTACCTGCCATGAAAAACTTCCTCCCTGCGGTGCTTGAGAACCGCAGCCCTACTGCTTGACTGTGAGTTGGTTGGTGATTTTGTCTGTACTGCCAGCCACTTCTGCCGCTTTCGAAGCGATGGCCGACTTCTCGTCCTCGGAATGGACCGGGCCCTTCAGTGTGACCATGCCGTCTTTCGTGATGATCTTCACGTTGTGTCCGTAGGTAGAAAGCGACTTATCCGCGATGAGCGACTGACGAATCTTCTTGGTCAGCATGCGATCCGAAGTTGCCTCCGACTGCTGGTCGGCGGTATGGCTGTGGGCCTTGTTCTTTGCGGTGTTATCTGGACTTGTCATTGGCGCGCTGCTCTGGTCTTGGCAGAGCGCAGCTGTCGGCAGCGCCGTCAGGCATGCGAGCGCTAGGCACCCGTAGAGTGGAAACTTGAGTGTGCTTCCTGGAAACAGTTTCACGTGTTTACCTCAGTTGCGTGTTTGCTTATGTAGCTGTGATTGTGGAAATTGGAACATCAAATGGTGGGAATGCAGCCGGGCCAGACAGTCATTGTTTGCAAATGCTTCATAAATTCTGGCCTACGCAGTAAGAAGCATATCTGGCGGCCCGGGTTGGTGTGACCACCGCGATTACTTAGAAAGGTTGTTACTACACAGTTCGGGTCTGCATCCGCATACAATCAGGATCTTCCCGGATTGCCGAATGTCGTTGTTATCCGCGCAGCCATACAACCTTCTCTCAGTCGACTTATCACCGTGGGCTGACCATTCCGCTCCGAGGGAGGTTGTCAGACATCGATAACTATTTGATCTAATCGCCTGAGATGACATTTGGGCCGCGATACGGGCACACTAACTGGGCAACGCGGGAGGGCAGCCATGGACTGGACACCGGGCGGGCTGAGTGGAGATGTCGAGGACAGGCGCAGCGAAGGTGGGGGCGGCATCGGCTTTGGCGGCGGACGCGGGCTGGGGATCGGCGGTCTGCTGATCCTGCTGGTCATCAGCCTGATCACAGGCCGCAACTTCATCGGCGCGTATCTGATGGGCAACTCCGGCGCCGTGCAGCAACAGCAAGGGCCGTCCGCGCCGCCTTCGGCGGATGAGCAGCGATCCGCGCAGCTTGTCTCCTTTGTGCTGGATGACACGCAAAAGACCTGGGCCAGCATCCTGCCCGGCTATCGCCATGCCAAGCTGGTGCTCTTCCGCAATGCCACCTACTCCGGGTGTGGATCGGCACGTGCGGCCACTGGTCCGTTCTATTGCCCACAGGACGAAAAGGTCTACATCGACCTGGGTTTCTGGAATGACCTGAAGCGCTTCGGCGCGGGCGGCGAATTTGCGCAGGCTTATGTGATTGCGCACGAGCTCGGCCACCATGTGCAGAAGCTGGTGGGTACCGAGCAGAAGGTCGAGCAGATGCGAGCCTACAACCCGTCGGCCGGCAACCAGCTATCCGTCGCGCTCGAACTGCAGGCGGATTGCTATGCCGGCGTTTGGGCGCATAGCGGCGAGCAGAGAAACATCATCCACACCGATGACATTCAGCAGGGGCTGCAGGCGGCAGCAGCCGTGGGTGACGATCATCTGCAGAAGATGACCCAGGGCTACGTAGCGCCGGAGAGCTTCACCCATGGCTCCTCGCAACAGCGCATGGACTGGTTTCAGCGCGGCCTCGAGAGCGGCGACATGCGCGCCTGCAACACCTTCGGCAACGCCGGCGCGGACTGAGCTATGGTCATTAAGCCGCGCGCAACAGACGAGCCGGCAGGAAGATGAGCGCGGCGACAAGATCCAGCACGCCGTGCACGGCAATGCCCACCAGCCGGAATGGCAGCAGCAGCAGCCACACGATCGGGTAGAGCACCAGCGCGAAGAGCGCAAGCGGCCAGCACAGGATCAACAGCACACACCAGAGAAGAAATTTGAGGATCATGGCGGTTCCCTCCCTCGCATGGGAATACGCGCGCCGTGGCGCAGAAGTTCCCACACCCCGCCCGATCAACACCCACAGGGAAAATGCTTTATGCTTTCCTGTTTGGCTATTTCCCTCCTTGAAGGACAGTCGATGGCATCCGCAAAGACCTATGGCAATTTGATTGGCGGCAAGTTCGTTGCCGCGAAGAGCGGCAAGACCTTTGAGAATCTGAGCCCGGCGGATACCAGCGACGTCGTCGGCGTCTTCGCCTCGTCGGAGGCTGCCGATGTGGACGCCGCCGTTCAGGCTGCCGCAAAGGCCTACGAAACGTGGCGGCTGGTTCCAGCGCCAAAGCGCGCGGAGATCCTCTACCGCACCGGCGAGCTGCTGCTGAAGCGCAAGGAAGAGTTCGCCCGGGACATGACGCGTGAGATGGGCAAGGTGCTGAGCGAGACCCGCGGCGATGTGCAGGAGGCAATCGACACCGCCTACTACATGGCCGGCGAGGGCCGCCGTCTCTTCGGCCAGACCACCCCCTCGGAACTGCAAAACAAATTCGCCATGTCCGTCCGCATGCCGGTGGGCGTGTGCGGGATGATCGCGCCGTGGAACTTCCCAATGGCCATCCCCTCGTGGAAGCTCTTCCCCGCGCTGGTCTGCGGCAATACCTGCGTCATCAAGCCGGCAGAGGACACGCCGCTTTCCACCTTCCACCTGGTCGAGATGCTGATGGAAGCCGGGCTACCCGATGGCGTCGTGAATATCGTCACCGGCTTTGGCCCTGAGGCCGGTGCGCCGCTGGTCGAGCATCCCAAGGTCCGTGCGATCTCCTTTACCGGATCGAGCGAAGTGGGACGCATTGTCGGCCAGAAAGCAGCAGGCTCCTTCAAGCCGTGCTCTCTCGAGATGGGCGGCAAGAACGCGATGATCGTCCTTGACGACGCAAACCTCGATCTGGCGCTCGACGGCGCGGTGTGGGGCGCATTCGGCACCAGCGGACAGCGCTGCACGGCGACCAGCCGCGTCATCGTCGACAAGCGCGTGGCCGGCGAGTTCACGGCACGGATCGTCGACCGGGCAAAAAAGCTGCGCGTCGGTAATGGGCTCGAAGAGAGCATCGAGATGGGCCCGCAGATCAACAAGCAGCAGATCGAGACCTCCACGCGCTACACCAAGATCGCGCAGGACGAAGGCGCAGCGCTGCTGCAGGGCGGCGTAGTGCTGGCGGAAGGCGCGCATGGCAAAGGACATTTTTTTGCGCCCACTATCTTCGGCAAGGTGCAGGCGAAGATGCGCATCGCGCAGGAAGAGGTCTTCGGACCGGTATTGAGTCTGATCGAATGCGACGGTGTCGAAGACGCCATCCGCATCGCAAACGGCATCGAGTACGGCCTCTCCACCGCGCTCTACTCGCGCGATGTGAACAAGGCCTTCCGTGCCATCCGCGATCTCGAGGCGGGCATCACCTACGTGAACGCACCGACTATCGGCGCGGAGGTGCATCTGCCCTTCGGCGGCGTGAAGCAGACCGGCAACGGCCACCGCGAGGGCGGTACCGGCGCGCTCGATTTCTACACCACATGGAAGTCGGTCTACATCGACTACTCGGACAAATTGCAGCGCGCGCAGATCGACAACGCGGACTAGGAAATCCAAGGATGTACGGACTGATCTCACTCTTGCTTTTTATCGCCGGCCCGGCGGCTCGGGGCAAGCCTGCCTCCGACCCGACCCAGGAATTGCGCGCGCTGGATCAGTCTTTACTGGACGCTATCGCGCCTGGCGATGTGAAAACGTGGGACGCAGTGCTTGCGCCGAATGCCGTCTATGTCGATGAGAACGGGGAGATCATCCATCGCGCTGATTTCCTAAAGCAACTGCAGCCGCTGCCAAAGGGTTCATCGGGAAATATCCAAATCGTGAACTATGAGGCATACCCCTCAGGGGACACGGTCTCGGTTATACATAGGGATGATGAGATGGAGATCTTTCACGGTCAGCATCTGACGGCCACTTATCTGATGAGCGAAAGCTGGCAACGGCAAAACGGCCATTGGAAGCTGCTCATGGTGCATTCCTATTCTGTGCTGAAGGAACCGGAATCCATTGCGTTGACACCTACGGCTTTAGACGCCTATGTGGGCCGCTACAGCGCGGCTTCCGATCTCACGTACACCATCCGGCGGGACGGCGATCATCTGGTCGCCGTACGCGAAGGGCGCCCCGATGTGCCCCTTCTCGCAGAAGCTCCCGATGTCTTTTTCGTGAAGAGACAGCTGAGAAATCGGAAGGTGTTCACACGCGATGCTTCAGGCCACGTGACGGGCTTCGCTGACCGGCGCGAGGGCAATGACCTTGTGTGGAAACGACTGCCCTAACAGCGTTGCTGCTCCGCGTAAGATAACGAGTTATTTCAGGAGAACGCATGATCATCGGAGTGCCGAAGGAAGTCAAAGACCATGAAACTCGCGTCGGCATTACGCCTGCGGGCGTGAAGGCGCTGAGCGAGGCCGGCCACAAGGTGCTGGTGGAGACGCATGCCGGCGAGCTCTCCGCCTTTACCGACGACGACTACCAGGGCGCGGGCGCGGAGATCGTCGGCTCCGCACACAATGTGTGGGGCACCGCCGACATGGTGGTGAAGGTGAAGGAGCCGGTGGAGAAGGAGTACGGCTTCTTCCGGCCCGACCTGACGCTCTTCACCTATCTGCACCTGGCGCCGCTGCCCGTGCTGACCGATCAGTTGCTGCAGAAGAAGGTGACCGGCATCGCATATGAGACCATCCGTGACCGCAACAACGCGCTTCCGCTGCTGACGCCGATGTCCGAGGTGGCGGGCCGCATGTCGGTGCAGGTGGGCGCCACGTATCTTGAAAAGGAAAAGGGTGGCCGCGGCCTGCTGCTGGGTGGCGTACCCGGCGTGACGCCGGCGAATGTCTGCATCATCGGTGGCGGCATCGTGGGCACGAACGCGGCGAAGATCGCGCTCGGCATGGGAGCGAAGGTCACGCTGATCGATTTGAACCTGAACCGGTTGCGTGAGCTGGACGATATCTTCAACGGCCGCGTCTTCACCCTCGCTTCGAACTCCTACAATCTCGCGCTCACTACACGTGAAGCGGACCTGGTCATCGGCGGCGTACTGATCCCGGGTGCAGCGGCACCCAAGATCGTCACCGCGGCCATGGTGGCGAAGATGAAGAAAGGCGCCGTCATCGTGGACGTGGCCATCGACCAGGGCGGCTGCATCGAAACCGCGAAGCCGACCACGCACAGCAATCCCTCCTACGAAGTGAACGGAGTGGTGCATTACTGCGTGACGAATATGCCGGCGGCGGTGCCGAACACCTCAACGCTCGCCCTTACCAACGCGACCTTCCCTTATGTGATGAAGATTGCGCAGCTCGGGGCGAAGCAGGCCATCCTGTCCGACAGTGGCACCGCCGAGGGCGTGAATACCTATGCCGGCACACTGACCTACCAGGCGGTTGCGCAATCGCAAAGCAAGCAATACCGGCCAATCCGCGACGTGCTTGCCTGATTCGCTGGATAGTTCCGAAACGTAGAAGGGCGCGGCCGCAGCCGCGCCCTTGTTCTTGCCGATGCAGATTCTACTGACGCACCGTAATTGGGTTCTGGATGCTGAAGGTGAGTGGTGACTCGGCGCCGACGATGATCTGCTTGTTGCCGGTGTACGCTCCTGCAGCAGTGCCGCCGCCGCCGCCAACCAGTCCGCCGATGAGCGCGCCCTTGCCGCCGCCTGCGAGGCCGCCGATGAGTGCCCCGGCGCCCGCGCCACCGCCGGCAAAGAGGGCGGTTCGCTTGCCCTTGCCGCTGAGGGTGCGGCTCCAAGTGTTGGAGTCAATGGGAGTGGGCGTTCCGGCAATCCGGAGACTCGACAGACGCAGGGACAGAACTGCCGCGCCCTTGAACTTGCCTCGTGAGTTGGCCGCGGTCACCGTACCGCTGGCGGCAGAACCGGTCGCTACCAAAGTCTTGCCACCTACGACGATCGGTGACGTCACGGTCGCGTCGAAGGCATCTCCTTCATGCGCGGTGTTCGACGCGATCGTCTGAGCCAACCGCACGGTTACGCGCGTCCCGGCGGGAATGGTATAGGAAACCGGCTGCCGCGGAGGCGGCGGAGCGGGGCGAGGATTGTTGGCGGGTGCGGCCGGCGTGGCATTGGGCGTTGCCGGCGTGGACGCGGCTGTGCCGGGCGCAGGCGAAGTAGGCGCAGCAGCTGGCTGGCTCGCCGCGGGCTGCTCGGCATTCTGCGGCGGCTGGTTCTTGTTGCAACCGGCAACCAGGAGAAGGCCTGCCAGTGAAAACGGTAGCGCGAGTTGTGTCAGCTTGGCATAGGTCATAGCGTTCACTAGGATGCCACAGCCGGCGGTGAATTGCAGCAGGCACTGGTGAATCTTGTCGTCCGGCGGAGTATCCTGCGTCACGATGCGTACCGGGATGCGCCTATAATCGCTGGGTTCGCGCACAGACCGGCGCCCCGGGGAAGGAGTCTCGTGTGTTTCGCAGCCGCCGTGTAACCGTCGCCCTGCTCGCCGGCTGCCTGTGCCTGGCCGCGGTTCTCCTGATCGCGCTCAACGCCTTCAATCTGCAGTTCCTGAAGCCACGCAACAGCAATGGAATCTTCCTCTTCACGGCGTTGTCCATCCTGGTCTTTCTGCTCCTGGTGGTACTGCTGGTTCTGCTCTGCCGCAATGTATTGAAGCTGTATGCGGATGGCAAAAACCGGCTGCTGGGCTCACGCATCCGGACACGCCTGCTCTCCGGCGCGCTCATTCTGAGCTTCGCGCCGACGTTGTTCATGTTTCTGTTCAGCTACCTGCTGATGAACCGCTCCATCGATCGTTGGTTTTCGCAGCCCGTAGCGCAACTGCGCGAGGACTCCACGCGAGTCGCTCTGGAGCTTTCGCAATATGCGGCAGAGAACGCGCGCGCCGAGGCAGAGTCACTCGCCAGCTCCGTAACGCTCGATCGGAGCCTGGAGCAGAAGGATATTCTCTCCGCGCTTGGCGTCGTGCGGAGCCATCGCATCACCCTTTCCGGCGGCTTTGTCATCATCTACAACGACGATGAGCCGGTGGTGCAGTATGCCGTGCCGCGTAACGCCGCTGCCGCTCACCCCGAAATCCGTCCCTGGATGGACGACGCCGACACTACCAGGGCCGCCGCCGGCGAAGCGCTGCCTGCCTTTGTGCTGGCCGCCTCACGCCGCACCGACCAGCCCATTCTGTCCATGGGTGGCGTCGACTATATCCTCGGCACCTCCGCCACACCTTCGTCCAGCCTGGTCGTGGTTGCGCTCCCTATGCCGGCCGGATTGGCGCGTACCGTCGGCACCATTCGGTCCGGAGCAGAGAGTTACTGGCAACTCTTCCGCGGCCGCAATCGTATCCGCGGAACATACTTTCTGCTCATGCTGCTGCTCACCGTGCTCACGCTGTTTGCCAGCAGTTGGCTGGCTCTCTATCTCGCCAAGCAGGTGACACGTCCTGCCGAGACTCTCGCCGTAGCCATGGAACAGATCAGCGCCGGCCATTACAGCCATCGCGTCACCGTGGGGGCAACCGAGGAACTCGGCGAAGTCATTCACTCTTTCAACGCAATGGCTTCCGATCTGGAGCAGAGCCGCGCCCTCGCCGAAACCTCCACCGCCCAGCTTTCGGAGGTGAATCGCACACTGGCGGACCGCCGGCGCGAGCTGGAGCTCATCCTCGACACCATCCCGAGCGGCGTCGCCACGCTCGACAGCAGACTCTCCGTGCTGCTCTCCAACCGCGCCATGCTCGACCTGCTGGATCTTCATACCAGCGCAACCGACGTCGAACACGTGCTTGCCGATCTGCCGGTCGACGTGGCCTTTCCACCTGCTATCAGCGAAGAGGTGCACCGGCTGCTGAAGCGCAGCCAGCGCATGCGCATTGCGGGATCAGAGATTGATTTCGCCACTTCGAGCGGATCGCGGCGGCTCTCCGTAACCCTCGCCATCCTGGATCAGCCCCAAAAGCGGCGCGGCTACGTTCTGGTGCTGGAAGATGTAACAGAGGTGCTGAGGGCACAGCGGCAGGCCGCATGGAAAGAGGTGGCACAACGTGTCGCCCACGAGATCAAGAACCCGCTGACACCCATTTCACTTTCGGCAGAGCGTATCCGCCGCCACATCGAGAAGCCCACACCAGAGACCGCTACTGTAATCCGTCACTGCAGCGAAGTGATCCTCAGCTCGGTCGAAACGGTGCGTACACTGGTCGACCAGTTCGGCGCGCTGGCGCAGTTTCCAGTCTCGTCGCCCCGTCCTGTCGACCTGAACGCCATCGTCGATGCGGCATTGCTCATCTTTGCCGGACGCATGGACGACATCCGCATCGACCGGCGCTACGCCGCCGATCTTCCCCCGGTCATGGCCGACAAGGACGCGCTACGGCGAGCGCTGGCCAATCTTATCGACAACGCGGCCGAGGCGATGCAGGGCACACTGCACCGACAGATCACGCTGATTACAGAGGAGAATCCGGGGCGCACCATGGCTGAGATCATCGTGGCCGACACCGGTCCTGGGGTGACCAGCGACATGCGCGAACGCCTGTTTCTGCCATACTTCTCCACCAAGCAGCGCGGCACCGGGCTTGGCCTCGCCATTGCGGCAAAGATCGTGCAAGAACACCATGGGACCATCCGTGTGGAGGAGAACAAGCCAGCCGGAGCCCGCTTCATCATCGAACTGCCCTTTGCCGATACGACAACACCGGAAAATGCCACTCCGGCAACTGCAGAGCTGCCTTCGTGAGCCACGTCCTCATCGTCGACGACGAAGCCGACATACGCGACTCGCTGGGCGAAATCCTCACCGAGGAGAGCTACACCGTCACCACAACCGCAACCGGCAACGAAGCCATGGTTCTGCTGCGTGACGCCACCTACGATGCGGTGCTGTTGGACATCTGGCTTCCCGATCGTGACGGCATGGAGGTGCTGCAGGAGATCCGCCAGCTCGAAAGTGAGATCCGGCCTGAAGTCATCATCATCTCTGGCCACGGGACCATCGAAAGCGCCGTCCGCGCCACCAAACTTGGAGCATTCGATTTCCTTGAAAAACCGCTCTCGCTCGAACGCACGCTCATCCTGCTGAAAAACGCCGTCGAGGCGCGTCGCCTGCGCGCTGAGAACGAGGAATGGAAGCGCCAGCTTTCACCGCGCGCGCACATCTCCGGCGAGAGCGTGCCGATCAAAGCCTTGCGCCAGCAGATCAAGGTGATGGCGCCCACCAACGGGCGTGTGCTGATCTTCGGCGAGTCCGGTTCGGGAAAGGAGATCATCGCGCGCGAAATCTACGCGGAAAGCCTGCGCCGCGATGGTGTCTTCATCGAGCTGAACTGCGCGGCCATCCCGGAGGACTCGATCGA
Source organism: uncultured Acidobacteriaceae bacterium (assembly GCA_963763665.1). Classification (GTDB taxonomy): domain Bacteria; phylum Acidobacteriota; class Terriglobia; order Terriglobales; family Acidobacteriaceae; genus KBS-83. The sequence goes on from CAVXPT010000001.1 coordinate 179,285, forward strand.
GATACAGCTCTTCGGTTATCGTCACGGCGCTGTCCCCGGCGGTCCACCGGAGAAGCGCGGCACACTCGAGCGCGCCAACAATGGCACGCTGTTTCTCGACGAGATCGGCGATATGAGCCTGAAGACGCAGGCCAAGGTGCTGCGCGCGATGGATGAGCAGCGCTTCACGCCGGTGGGCACGTCGCAGCCGGTGAGTGTCGACGTGCGGATCATCGCCGCAACGAACAAAAACCTGGAAGACGAGATTGCGCGCGGCAATTTTCGCGAGGACCTCTTCTATCGGCTCAACGTCATCCCGTTTTATGTGCCGCCGTTGCGCGACCGTCGCGAGGACATCCCGATTTTGGTGCGCGAGTTCCTGAGCGAGTTCGGCCGCGAGTACGGCCGCCCACGCATCGAGATCAGCGAGGAGGCTCTGGGCCTGCTGAAGCAATACCACTGGCCGGGCAATGTGCGCGAACTGCGCAATCTGGTTGAGCGGCTGGTCATCCTGAACCCGCAGGTCACGCGCATCGAGCGCAAGCATCTGCCCATGCTGGTGCACCGCGATCCAGGCAGGCTTTCCGCAGACTTTAATTCATTGCAGGAGGCGCGCAACGCCTACGAGCGCGACTTCATTCTGAAGAAGGTGGATGAATGCCACGGCAACATCAGTCGCGCCGCCGAGGCCCTCGGCCTTGACCGCACCCATCTCTATCGCAAGATGAAGGCGCTCGGCATCAGCGCTCGCGAATAGATGGCGCTCGGAAGCTTTTCTACAGTGCGCTGGTTCACGGTTCCCTTATCCGCGATGCTGCTAGCCACCGTAACTGCCTGCACCGTCTGCACCGAGCAGATTGTGGATGAAACCACCTCTCCGGATCACCGGTGGACCACACGAACGACGGTGCGCGATTGCGGCAATCTCGCTACTCCAACCACGAATGTTTACTTGCAGCCTGCAGAGAGCCGCGCGCGGCTCGGCGAAATCGTGGTGCTCGTGCGCCACACGCATGCATTGAAGATTGCGTGGACCAGCAAAGCGCAGATTCACATCGATTGCCCGGGCTGCGGAGACGACGTGCGTATCGCGCGTCCGCGCGCGCATGGAATTTCGATTGTTGTCAGCCAATAAGGCGCTACTCGTCGTCGCGTGGCTTCTTTACAAGGTCAGTAAGCTGCCGGCGCCAGTCCAGCGATTCGACGAAGCCCCGCGACTCCCGCCAGTTCTCCTCGACGATGACATGCAGCTCGAGAAACACACGCGTGCCCAGCAGCGATTCGATCTCCTTGCGCGCCGAGGCTCCGATCGCCTTCAGCTTGGCGCCGCCCTTGCCGATCAGGATCGCCTTCTGGCCGCTGCGCTCGCAGTAGATGGCCGCAGCGATGCTGGTCACCGGCAATTTGCCGTCCTTGCGCGGCTTCGCGTTGGCCGGTGGCTCCTCGTAGCGCTCGATCACGACGGCTGCGGCATACGGAACCTCTTCGCCGGTCTCCATCAGGATGCGCTCGCGAATCAGCTCCGCCACCAGGAACCGCTCCGGCTGATCCGTGTACTGTTCCGACGGATAGTATCGCTTCCCCTGCGGCAGATGCTTGACCAGATCGGCAATCAGCCGATCGAGCCCATCGCGCTTGCGCGCCGAGATGGGAACCACCGCAGCGAAGTTGTGCAGTGCGCTCAGCTTTGTAATGAGCGGGAGCAATTTCCCGCGCTCGACGAGATCGATCTTGTTGATGACGAGGAACACCGGGCAATCGAGCTTACGAATCAATTCCAGCGCAAACATGTCCTCACTGGATGCACGATCGTGTTTGGCTTTGTCACTGGCCGCATCTTCCGGCAGCCGCAGCTCGCGCGTTGCATCCAGCATCAGCAGCACGATGTCGCGCTGCTCCAGTGCGTCATGCACCTCCTGCATCATGCGGCGATCTAACTGCGTGCTGGGCTTGTGTACGCCAGGCGTATCGACGAAGACGATCTGCGCCGCCGGGTACTTGCCCTTTTTGGCAGGCACCTCTACTACACCCTGAATCCGCGTCCGCGTCGTCTGTGGCTTCGCGGTTACGATGGCAACCTTCTCGCCGGTGAGCGCGTTCAGCAGCGTGCTTTTGCCCGCGTTCGGGCGGCCGATAATGGAGACAAATCCCGATCGCACTAGTGAATATCCTCTTTAGAAAGTCTATGCTGCAGGCGTTTCGGCAATCGAGACGCGCAGACGCTCAACCCGCCGGTCGGTTGAGGCCAATATTTCCAGCCGCGTCCTGCCCGCCAGCACCACTTCGCCAGCCATCGGAATGCGTCCTGCCACTTCGCTCACCAGTCCCGCAACCGTTGTTGCGGCGTAACGATTGTCCCCCAACTCTTCATCCCCAGTCAGCGCCTCGAGGGCATCCACCTCCAGGTTACCGGGAACGATCCACACGCCCTCGCTCTCCTGCTTCGGCTGGTTGGCGTCGCTGTCCTCTTCATGCTCATCGGTGATCGCACCGACGATCTCTTCGAGCAGATCCTCGATCGTCACCAGCCCGGCCACGCCGCCGTATTCGTCGATGACGATGCGCATGTGCTGTTTCTCGCGCTGCATCTCGCGCAGCAGCTCGTTCACGCGCTTGGTCTCCGGCACGAACGCGGCCGGTCTCTGCAGGCTGGCAACGGTACGTGTCGAGGCGTCGTTGTCAGTGATCTGCAGCAGATCGTGCGAAAAGACGATGCCGGTCACGGTATCGAGCGTGCCCTCAAAGACCGGCACGCGAGAGAATGGCCGTGCCTCCAGCATCGCGAGAAACTCGGCCAAAGTCGTTTCGGCGGCGACGGCAAAGACCGATGGGCGCGGTGTCATCACCTCGCGCACGATCTTGTCGCCGAACTCGACCGCCGAGCGCACCAGATCCCGATCGCTCTCCTCCAGGATGCCTTCCTCTTCACCCGCTTCGATCAACGCATCCACTGCATCGCCCTCATCTGCCTTGGCTTCGCCTTGCGGCGGCTGCGCCAGGGACACGATCGAGAGCAGAAACTCAAGCGTCAGTTCGGCCGGAAGCACCACGAAGAAGCAGATCCGCAGGAGCCAGCGCCACTTCAGTATCCATGCGCCGTGCGTGCGCGTGAAGAAGGCATAAGGCAGAAGACGGCTGAAGATGACGACCACCAGCACGATGCCCAGCGCTGCCTGCAGCACACCGAGCACCGTCGGCGGCCCGACCTCGCCTTCGCGGCCAAAGAGTATGGCCCCGATGATGAGCACAATGGCGGCGAGTGAGAGCTGCGCCAGCACCGCAGCGCAAAGTGCGAGCCGCTCGCGGGAGAAGCCGAGTGTCGGCTCGATCTGCTGCTCCCACACCTCCATGTTGTCTTCAAACTCGCGAGAGAGAAACTTGCCGAGTTCGGAGTAGATGCGATCCACGTAACTGGCCAGCGTGTGGATGAACAATAGAACCAGAACGATCGCTGCATAGAGCCAGATCACGCGCGCACCGCCTGCCGCGACAGCTTCCCATGCGCACGGCCTTCCCCCGCACGATCCCCCTGCACGCGTTCGATCAGTCCTGCCTTCAATCCCAGCTCACGACGCAGCCGCGCTTCTTTGCGATGCATCGCGCCGTTATCGGTCTCATGGTCGTAACCCGCCAGGTGCAGCAGCCCATGGAGAAGAAGGATTTTGATCTCCATCTCGAGCGTGTGGCCGCGCTCCTCTGCCTGCATAAGGGCGGTCTCGAGCGATATCGCCAGGTCGCCGGCGACACCCTCTGCCACCTCTGCCGCTGGAAAGGACAGCACATCCGTCGCTTTATCTTTTCGGCGGTACTTGCGATTGAGTGCGCGGATCGCCTCGTCGCTGGTAAGCAGCACGCTTACCTCGCCGGCCAGCCCGGTAGCCTCGATGGCGCGGCGCAGAAAACGTGCGAGCTCGCGACGGCGCGGACGCGCAGCCCGAGGCACTTTCAGCTCCACAGCAGGTTCGTACACGATCATCGTTCGATCACTTCTGTTTCCAGCTCACACCTGCGACAACCGAAAATGAAAGAGGAGGGCCGCGGCCCTCCCGTTTCTTAACCTAAGCCCGGTGCTCTGATTGTACCGGGCAAGCTAAACAGCAGTTTTACTGGGGCTTAGGAGCCGATTTCTGTTCGCCTTCCGACAGCCCCAGCGGCAGCTCTGTCTGTTGACGTCCAAAGCTGTCATAGGCACGGATGATCCGCTGCACCAGATGATGGCGCACCACGTCGCCATCTTCAAAGTGAATGAAGTGGATGCCGTCCACGCCCTTCAGTATCTCCATCGCTTCCAGCAGTCCGGAGCGCCGCGGGTTGGGCAGATCGATCTGAGTCACGTCACCGGTAATGATGGCTTTGGCGTTATTGCCCATCCGTGTCAGAAACATCTTCATCTGTTCGCTGGTAGTGTTCTGCGCCTCGTCCATGATGATGAACGCGTCGTTGAGCGTGCGGCCGCGCATGAAGGCCAGCGGAGCCACCTCGATCACGTTGCGTTCGATCATCTTGTCTACGCGCTCCTGGTCCAACAGGTCGTAGAGCGCGTCGTAAAGCGGCCGCAGGTAGGGATCGATCTTCTCCTGCAGTGTTCCGGGAAGAAATCCCAGCCGCTCGCCCGCCTCAACCGCCGGCCGCACCAGGATGATGCGGCTGACCCGTTTTGCCATCAGCGCGGATGCAGCCATCGCCACGGCGAGATAGGTCTTGCCGGTGCCTGCGGGCCCGATACCGAAGACCATGTCGGCTTGTTCAATCGCCTCGACGTAGCGTTTTTGGTTCACGGAACGTGGCTGCACCATGCGCTTGATGCCGCCGGTTGTCCGTTGCTTGCCGCTATCCACCAGACCTTTGAGGGTCACGCTGGGGTCGGCCGTCACCAGCTTCAGCATGGCGTTCAGCTCGCCGTTCTGCAGCGTTACCCCCGACCTTCGCAGTTGTTCGTAGTCGTTGAAGATCCGCTCCACGCGCGCCACGCTCTCTTCCGATCCGGAGACATGAACGCCATCGGAACGAAGGTCGATACGCGTGTGCAGCTTGTCTTCGAGCAATCTCAGATTTTCGTCGCGGGTCCCGAACAGGGGCTCGATGTTGGGCGTGATTTCCAGGGCTTTATTGATCAAGCGGACGGAGGACCTCCTGCGGCTCCAGTGATTCGAGAATCCAAGAGCTGCGGCTGGATGATTGGGTTGAATAGGGTGGCGGAACCTGATCCTTGCGTCGGCTGCCCGGGCACAGGCAGTTTCCTGCCCGTTGCGTGCCTGCCGCCTTGGACCGTCCCTCGGATGCGCACAGACTAGCCTCTCCCTGGAAGGGCGTCAACGGTGATTTGATGAAATATCGGTGACGCCCTGCCTACCTGCTTTATTCGATGCCCGAACTGCCCCATAAGACGCCGCCGCGGCGGTCAAACCCGTAGGCATTGACCCCCCGGCGGGGGGCACGGTAAACTTGTACTTTGCAGAGGATGCGGCGTGCGTGCCACCGTCTGCATCGCTCCAGAAATCGCAAGACAGACCACCAGACAACTTTGTAAGGAAGCTCATGGCAAACCATGTTTCATCGCTGAAGCGCGCCCGTCAGACAGAACGCAAAACCGCGGTCAACCGCGCCAACAAAACCCGCGTCCGCGGCAGCCTGCGCGCGCTGCGCGAGGCCCTGCACAAGGGTGACGCCAAAGAAGTTACGGCTCAGTATCGTGCCACCGTCTCGGCGCTCGACAAGAGCGTGCAGAAGGGTACTTTGCACAAGAACACGGCCTCCCGCTACAAGAGTCGCCTCAGTGCCCGTGTGAAGGCCGTCTCCACGAAGAAGGCCTAACTACTTTTCAGGTCCAAGGAAGGCCGGAGCACCGCTCCGGTCTTCCTTATTTTGCGGCCCGCTCGGGTCTCTATTTGGCCGCCCTTTCGGTAGGGGGCGGCTGGGACGCTGGGAGGTCGTATATCTCGATCGCCCCCTGGTTCAGCACCGCCAGCCGGTTTCCATCCGCAGACAGCGCAAAATTCCCTCCTGCACTGACAATCGGCTTGAGCAGTACCGCCAGCCGCAGGCCACCTGTCCGGCTGTCCAGCACACTCAGAACCTGGTTCTGCACGTCGTCGTCGTTGATGGCTGCCGTAGCGGACACGGGATGATTGACCGCCAACCAGGAGATGGCCACAGATGTGCCATTCTGTGCAATGCGGAATGCCGGCCATGTGAAGTTGGATTGCCAGCGTCCATCCCATAGCTTATGGCGGTCGAGCGAATACGCGGCGACGAACCGGTCATCGTGACCCGGCCGGCAGCTCAAAACCAGAACCGTCTGCTCATTCAGCACCTTCTCCGACGGATCGCAGGCGGATTCGAGCTGCACCACGCTCTCGCCCTTCGTCGTCGGTTGCGGGTCGTCATACCGTTTGAACCGAACATTCCAGGAGTTCTCGCCCACTCTTTCCTGGGTAAAGAAACCATCGACGGTGGCTGGCAAGTCCCCGGCAACGTCTGCTCGTGCATTCAGCATCAATTTCCGCTGATCCAGCCGCAACATACGTATCTGCACATCTTCGGCAGGCGGGCGGTCTCCAGCCAGCGCAGCGCGCTTCGTTAAGCGCTCATGCTCCTCGGGCGTATGCTTCTCAAGCTCACTCTCCACCACCAGCAGCCTTCCATTGGGCGAGAGCTCCACTCCTTCGAGATCTGTCGGTGATTTATAGAGAGGCTTCAAATGCAGCTCGCTGTCGGCTTCGTACAAATAGGAGCCGATGCGCAGCATGATCTTGTTGTCCGCCAGCCGCCACAAATAGCGCTCGCGGTCGTGCATCAGCCATTGGTCCTCAGCCACTACCTTGCCTGTAGGCAATTCCAGGACATCTGCCTGGATCACCTGGTCCATGCCGTCGGAACCCGGCCCCCGTAAGATCAGGCGCGGTCTACGGAAGGTGAGCAACAGGTGCGTCGAATCGAGAAATTCTAGCGAACTCGAGCTGTAGCGGGCCAGCAGGTACAGCTTGCCCGGCGGACGATAGCCGAGCGGCTGCACCGGGATGCTCATCGCCGGCTTGGGACCGCTTTCGTGTTCGCGAGCCTGCAAGGTCCCTGCCGCCAGGAACAGAACCAGCACAGCCAGACATGCTGGGCGCCAGCGGGCCGCGAACTGCACACGGCATTGCACCCCACCATTTTCCTACAAACGGGGTCCCGCGTGCTGCCACACTTCGGTTGACTTTTGCCCGCGCCAACCCGTCTGATAGCTGTTTCTGCTTCCATCTCTACGTTTGCACTACGGGAGTGCCCTCGCGATGCGCCTTTTCCCTGCTGTTGCTCTTGCTGTCGCCACATGCCTGGCTGCGCCCCTCGCCGCAGGGGCCCAGACCATGGTCAGCGAGCAGACCCGCGTCCAGTTGCACGGGCTCGATCCTTCGCTGCGGGATACCTCCATCGATCCTTGTGTCAATTTCTTCCAGTACGCCTGCGGGACCTGGCTCAAGCACAATCCCATCCCACCGGATCGTTCCGAATTCGGCATCGACGTTCAACTCATGGACAACAATAACCTTGCCTTGAAATCGATTCTCGAGCGCGCGAGCGATCCCAACGCCGAGCGCGATCCAGACACGCAGAAGATCGGCGACTACTACGCCACCTGCATGGACACGCAAGCCATCGACAAGGCGGGACTTGGCGAGCTGCGCCCGATGCTCGATCGCATCGACACACTTTCCAGCGTCAAGGAACTGGCGCCGCTCGTTGCCACGCTGCAAAAGAATGGCGTGCAGGCGCTCTTTCGTTTGAACAGCGAAGAGGACTACAAGGATGCGCGCCGCATGATCGCAACTGCCATTCAGCCGCGCCTGGGTCTGCCGGAAAAGGGATATTACCTGCGGACGGATGCGAAATCGGTCACCCTGCGCAAGCAGTACGTCGATCACATAACGCACATTCTGACGCTGGCCGGCGAACCGGCGGACCAGGCTGCGGCCGATGCAAAACGCGTGCTTGCGCTGGAAACGAAACTCGCTACCGCATCCCTCAGCCCGGAAGAGATGCGCGATCCCGCGAAGCTCTATCACCCGACCGAGTTGGCCGGCTTCCGCACCCAGCTTGGCGCTTTTGATGTGGACAGCTATCTGCACACTCTCAGCACACCGCCATTCACCTCGCTCAATGTAGCGACGCCCGGCTATTTTGACGCGTTGAACAAGATCCTGCCGAAGACGGATATCGCATCGCTCAAAGCGCTGCTGCGCTGGAACCTGCTGCACAGCACACCGGGCACGGCGTTGCCCGCGGCGCTCGACAACGAGCAGTTTGCTTTCTACGGCAAGACACTGCGCGGTCAGCCGGAGCAGCAGGCGCGCTGGAAGCGCTGCGTGGAAGCGGTGGATGGAGCCCTGGGCGAAGCGCTCGGCAGGGTCTATGTGGCCCAGCAATTCAGCGCTCAGGACAAGGCTCGCACAACGGCCATCATGAGCGACATTGAGAGCGCGATGGGACGCGACATTCAGCAGCTCGACTGGATGAGCGCGCCCACCAAAGCCAAGGCCGAAGACAAACTCACGGCCGTCACCAACAAGATCGGATATCCCGACAAGTGGCGCGACTACTCGATCCTCGCCATCACGCGCGGCGACGCAGAGGGCAACGCACGGCGTGCGGCGGCCTTTGAACGGCATCGTGTTCTCGCCAAGATCGGCCTTCCTACCGATAAGCAGGAGTGGGACATGAGCCCGCCCACCGTCAACGCCTACTACGATTCGCAGACCAACAGCGTGAACTTCCCTGCCGGTATCCTGCAGCCGCCCTACTACGATCCGCACATGGGTGACGCAGTGAACTACGGACAAGCCGGCGGACTGGAGGGTCACGAGCTCACGCACGGCTTCGACGATGAAGGCCGCCAGTTCAACGCCGCAGGCAACTTCAGCGAATGGTGGACGCCGGACCGATGAAAAGAAGTTCAAGGAGCGCGCCGAGTGCGTGGTGAAGCAGTATGACGGCTTCGTGGCCGTCGACGATCTGCACGTGAACGGCAAGCTCACCCTGGGCGAAAACATCGCCGACATAGGCGGTGTGCGCCTTGGGTATCTGGCATGGCAGCGTCGCCTGCAGGAGCCCGGCGTGAAGCATGAAGCCGATCTGGACGGCATGACGCCGGCACAGCAGTTCTTTACTGCATACGCTCAGAGCTGGTGCTCCAGCACGCGGCCGGAGACGGCGCGTCTTCGCGTGGAAACCGACCCACACTCCCCCGAGGAGTACCGTGTCAACGGCGTCGTCGAGAATCTGCCAGAGTTTCAACAGGCCTTCGGATGCAAGGCAGGTCAACCCATGGTGAGCACCAACCGGTGCAGCATCTGGTAATCATTTTTATTTCGGAGAGCCACTACGATGTCACCTCTTCTTAAGCGCACCATTCGCTGCTCGCTAGCTTGCGCAGCTGTCGTTCTGGCTGCCTCAGCGCTCTATGCGCAGACACCAGCGCCGGTCCGTACGATTCCGGGCTTCGACAAGAGCGCGATAGACACCACCGCCGATCCCTGCACGGATTTCTACCAGTACGCCTGCGGCAACTACAGCAAGCTGCATCCGATTCCCGCCGACCTGCCATCGTTCGATCAGTTCAGCAACCTGTACGAGTTCAATCTGCAGGCGTTGCACGGCATTCTGGAGAAGGCTGCCGCAGCGCACGCCGCGGCGGGCAGTGATGAACAGAAAATCGGCGACTATTACGCAAGCTGCATGAACACGGCAGCCATCGACAAGGCGGGGCTGGCCCCAATCCAGCCTGAGCTGGATCGCATCGCCGCAATCAAATCGCGCGATGAGCTCACGCCGGAGATCGCACATCTCCAGCGCATCAGCGTAAGCGCCTTCTTCGCCCTCGGCTCCGAACAGGATCTGAAAGACGCGACCCGGGAAATCGCGGTTGTCGATCAGGGCGGCATCGGTCTGCCGGAGAAGGACTACTACCTCCGTGCCGGAGTCAAGGACGACGAATTGCGCGGCCAGTATGTGCAGCACATCGCAAATGTGCTGAAGCTGCTCGGCGATTCGCCCGATGCGGCCGGCAAGAACGCTGCGGACATCATGGCTTTTGAAACTGCGCTCGCCAAAGCCTCCATGGGGAATGTAGAGCGGCGTGACCCCGACAAGATTTACCACATGCAGCTGGTCACGAAATTTGCCAGTAACACTCCAAACTTGTACGTAGCCAAGTTCCTGAAGGATGCGGGCGCGCCGCCCGTCACCGAGCTCAACGTCGCCACGCCGGAGTTCTTCGCCGGTCTCAATCAGCTCATCGTATCTACGAGTCTCGACACGCTGAAGGACTATATGCGGGTGTTCCTCGTCGATAGCGTCTCCAGCCGCCTGCCCAGGGCCTTCGATGAAGAGCACTTCGATTTCTACGGCCGCAAGCTCCAAGGCATTCCGGAGCAGCAGGCGCGCTGGAAGCGCTGCGTGGATGCAACTGACTCGGCCCTCGGCGAAATCCTCGGCAAGGTGTACGTTGCGCAATACTTCGGAGGCGACAGCAAAGCGAGGACGGCAAACGATGTGAAGCAGATTGAATCGGCAATGGATCGCGACCTCGATCAACTGGACTGGATGAGCCCGCCCACCAAAATAAAAGCGCACGAGAAACTCGCCGCCGTCGTCGACAAGATCGGCTACCCGAATAAGTGGCGCGATTATTCTGCACTTAGCATCAGCTCCGGTGACAGCCTGAGGAACTCCCTTCGTGCGCGCGAATTTGAGAGTGACTACCAGCTTCACAAGATCGGCCGCCCCGTCGACAAGGGCGAATGGGACATGACGCCTCCTACGGTGAACGCCGATTACCTCCCCTCGATGAACACCATCAACTTTCCCGCAGGCATTCTGCAGCCCGCCTTTTATGACAGCGGCGCTTCCGATGCGACAAATTTCGGCCATATCGGCGCGATCGTTGGCCACGAGCTGACACACGGCTTCGACGACGAGGGCCGCAAGTTCGACGCGCAGGGCAATTTGAAGGACTGGTGGACCGCCGATGACGCCAAACGTTTTGAGCAACGCACCGATTGTCTGGTGAACGAATACGGCCGCTTTGTTGCAGTCGACGACCTGCATGTGAACGGCAAGCTCACTCTCGGCGAGAACACTGCGGATAACGGCGGCCTGCGCCTGGCCTGGATGGCGCTGTTGGCCGATGCCGCAAGCAAGCATGAATCACTTGAAAGCAAGACTGCGAACGGCTACACGCTGAAGCAGGAGTTGTTTCTTGGCTGGGCGCAGAACTGGTGCTCCACCGACCGGCCCGAGATGCTGCGCCTGGCAGCGCAGACCGATGTGCATTCTCCAGATCGCATTCGCGCCAACGGCGTGGTCGTGAACATGCCAGAGTTCCGCCAGGCCTTCGGTTGCAAGGCGGGGCAGCCCATGGCGCCGGCCAACATGTGCCGCGTATGGTAAGACTCCGATGATCGGCGGAGTGTTGCTGATCAGTCTTCAGCGGCGTCGGGTACGCGATGCTTGAGAATTTCCGCCTCACCGTCTTTCGCGCCGTCGCGGCGCAGCGTAGCTTCCGGCGCGCAGCGGAGCAGCTCTACCTCTCGCAGCCTGCGGTAACGCAGCAAGTCAAGGCACTCGAAGAGCTCGTTGGGCTGCCGCTCTTCGATCGCAGTGGCCGCGAAATCGCGCTCACCGCCGCCGGCGCTGCCTTGCTGAAATACGCCGAGCAATCCGGCACACTGCTGGAGCAAGCTGTCGTGGAGCTTGCTTCGCTCAAAGGCGAGATCTCCGGCACGCTGCGCATCGCTGCCTCCACCACCATCGCGCAGTACATCGTGCCGCCGCTGCTTGGCGCATTTCTGCGCCTGCATCCCGCGGTGCACGTGGAGCTCGAAAGCAGCAACACCGAATCGGTCGCAGATGCCATCGCCTCCGGCCGCGTCCATCTGGGCCTGGTCGAAGGGCCGCCGCACGCCAGCCAGGTGCGCTCTGAAGTCTGGCTCGAAGACGAGCTTGTACTGCTGGTGCCTCCCAGCCACGAGTGGGCCGGACAGCGCTCCATCACGCTGCAACAGATCGCCGCCGCGCCTCTGTTGATGCGCGAACGCGGCTCCGGTACGCGTGAGGTCATTGAAACCACGCTCGAGGCCGCGGGACTGCGCGCTCGCGATTTACACATCGCCATCGAACTCAACTCCACCGAGGCCATCCTGGGCTGCATCGAGTCCGGCGTCGGCGTGGGTTTTGTGTCACGGAGCGCTATCCAGCGTCAGCTTGCCATGCGCACGCTTGCCATCGTTCCGGTGGCCGGGCTCACCATTCCGCGCAACCTTCTGCTGCTGACACCCGCCGGACCGGAGCCCGCCGGCGCTGCCGCCGCGATGCTGGAGCTGCTCCAACAGCATCGCGCCCAGTTGCGTCGAGCAAAGCCGCGTCGCGCCTCAATGCGCCGACAAGAGACCGATAAGTCCCGCCTATCGGGCATCACAATTTCTGTCTGGACTCCGTACCACTCTCCCTGAACACTAGAAACAACGTGACTCCTGTCGGCGCCAAGCGCATCTTCCTGCTCTGCATCATCATTTCTGCCAGCGGCTTCGTCTCCCCCGCCGTCGCACTCGCAGCCGGCATCGTCTTTGGTCTGTTATTGCCGCATCCCTTCGCCGCGGAGAGCCGCGATCTCTCCCGGCTGCTGCTGCAGGCCTCCGTCGTTGCTCTCGGCTTTGGAATGAACCTGCACCAGGTGGTGCACGCGGGCGCCTCGGGCTTCGCCTATACCGCCGTCAGCATTGTTTGCGCCATTCTTCTGGGCACCCTGCTTGGCCGCCTACTGAGCGTGCATCCCAAAGCCGCATTCCTCATCACCTGTGGCACCGCGATCTGCGGCGGCAGCGCCATCGCGGCTATCGCGCCCATCACGAATGCCGGCGATGAGGACATGGCCGTCTCGCTCGGAACGGTCTTCACGCTCAATGCCATCGCCCTGCTCGCCTTTCCCACCATCGGCTTCGCGCTGCATCTCACGCAGTCGCAGTTCGGTCTGTGGGCAGCACTCGCGATTCATGACACCAGTTCGGTGGTGGGAGCAGCCGCACGCTACGGCCCCCAGGCGCTTACCATCGGCACCACGGTCAAGCTCGCACGCGCTCTGTGGATCGTGCCGCTCGCTCTCGCAACCGCCGCCATCTCGAAAAGCAGCACGCGCATCCAGTGGCCGTGGTTCATCCTGTATTTCTGCCTTGCGGCGGTCGCGAACACCTATGTGCATTCGCTGGCGCCCATATTCACTGCATTCTCGAAGCTTGGACGCTGCGGCCTCACGGTCACGCTCTTTCTCATCGGCAGTGGCATCTCGAAGGCCACTCTGCGCAAGGTTGGCGTGCGCCCCATGCTGCAGGGTGTAGTCCTGTGGATCATCGTCGCCACGCTCTCGCTCTGGGCGATTCGCTCGGGCCTCATCGGCATCTGACGCAGCCGGTCTTGCATTTTCAACGCCACCGGTGCCCGTAGAGTAGTGTTATGCCCTCTATCCTGGAGCATCCACGCACCGCCGCCTACTGGCTCGGCTATGGCGCGTGCGCACTGGCTGGTTGTTTCTGGGGCACTGGCTTCTACTTCGGAAAGATCGTGCTGGCCGACATGGGTGTCGGCCACATGGTGCTCTACCGCTTCTTCTTCGCATGCATCGGGCTGCTACCCTTTGCGCTTCGCCATCGCCCGCATCTCAACGCGCGAGAGTGGCGTCTGCTCCTCATCGCATCCTTCTTCGGCATACCGGTGCAGTATCTGGTGCAGTTTTACGGACTCTCGCTCACCACCGTCTCGCACGCATCGCTCATGGTCGGCAGCATGCCCGTGTTGCTGGGCGCAGCCGCCACATTGTTCGCGGGCGAGCGGCTGGATCGCGTGGGGTGGGCGGCGCTGGTCAGCTCGACCGTCGGAGTTGCCCTCATCGTGCTGGGCGGTCATCACTCGATTGCAGGCAAAGGCCCGTCGCTTGTTGGCGATCTGCTGGTGCTGGCAGCGCTCCTGGTCTCGCTCTTCTGGATTCTGATGAACAAGCGGCTCATGGAGCGCCATTCGCCTGCCGTTATCACGGTCTATGGCGTCTACTCCGGAGCGATCATGATCGCCGCCTGGGTGCTGCTGCACGATGGCCCGCCACCGGTCCATGGCGTGCCGATGGCGGCGTGGCTGGCTTCGGCAGCCAGCGGCCTCTTCTGCACCGCCGGTTCCACCCTGCTGTGGAACTGGGGCATCCATCATGTCCCTGCGTCGCGCGCCGCGGTCTTCCTGAACATCGAGCCGATGCTCGGCTCCTACCTCGGCGTCGAGCTGTTAGGCGATCATCTCGGCCCCTGGGCGTGGATCGGCGGCATCCTCATCCTCGCAGCCGCCATCACCCTCACGACCCGTCCGCATGGCATCGATGTTTCCGGGGTGATGGAATAACTTCCTTCTATCTGATTTAGATTGTGTTGCTTGCCTCATGAAGCCGCAGATTGAAATCCACAGGCCGTGGTTACTATCGGAACGGGAACCCGCTTGGTATTCTTGGCGAACAAAAGGCGAATACGAGGTGCCCTATGCTCTTCCACTCATCCCCCGCCCTCCGCAGAATCCGCCAGCTCGCGCGGCTGATTCGTCGGCATCCTGACCTCCCGGTCCACTCCTGGAATACTCCCTGGCGCGATCCGGAACTGCCCCATGACAGCGCTGCCTGATCCCGCACAGTTTGTGGATTCCTCGGTCAGGAGCAGCGATAGGAGCTCCCGCTGCAGCGATGCCGATATCCGGCGAAAACACGTAAATCGCCCCCATTCAGCCGCCAGACAGTACAGTCGCGTCTGCACCATGAACACTCTCTTCGTGGCCCGGCATGAGGGTGCCGATGATGTCCTCGGTGTCCGAATGCCGGGCTTATTTTTCGTGCGATCAACGTCGTTACGTCTGCCAGCGCAAGCGGTCGACATCGTCGCGCCGACGCAACGACTCGATCAGGCCAGGCTCCCCGTGCTCACGCTCTCGTGCCCTCCAGCGTAGCTCGCATTCCACCGTCACTCGCGCACTCTCCCGCGAAACATCGACTGACCACGAGTGAACGTCCATGCCGCTCTGGTTTATCAAGGCACGCAACTCCTTCGGTAGCTCTTCGCCGGTCGCGACGACGCACAGGGTTCCCCGGTGCTCCTGCGACAAGTGGCGCTCCACCACCCTGAGTCCCCACAGCGTAAACAGCGTGAGCGCCAATCCAACAGTTCCTAGCAGAATTTTTCCCGCACCAAAGCAGAGGCCGAGCATCGTGACTGTCCATAGCGTCGCGGCCGTGGTCAGGCCAATCACCAGCTCACCCTTGCGTAGAATCGCTCCTGCTCCAATGAATCCCATGCCGGAGAGAATGCCCAGCGGCAGACGCATCATGTCAAGCTGCGCAAACGAGCTGCTGTTTTTTCCCGACGTCCCCAGGAGTCCGTTGGCGAGGATCATCGAGAGTGAAGCGGCCAGGCACACCAGCACGTTCGTTCGTATTCCGGCGGCCTTTCCGCGTTCGTCGCGGTCGGCGCCCACAAGAACGCCTGCAATCAAGGTGCAGGCCAGACGCAGCGCGATATCGCTCCAGGTAAGGGTGAGTGGCATAGGCGCATCTCCAGTATCTCGACGCGGAGATGTACGGGGTGATGCGTATGTTGCCTGCCTGTAGACAACTGCGGAATATCGGGCGGAGCCGGGCTAAAGTTCCATCGCGTACTGCGCGCTCAGCAGCCCGAGTGAGGATTGCGGCGGCTCCTCGCTGGCCAACGCCAGCACCAGCCGCTCCAGCACCAGCCGCTTGTCCGGAGGTGAGGAGCGCAGTTCGAGATCGGCGCGGGCAATGAGCCGCAACGCGCGAGTGAGATCGCGGCGGCTCTTGTAACGGCGCGCCTGGCGGATCAGGTCTTCCGCGGCAAACGGCGGCATACGGAAGCCCTGCCACAACGCTTGCCAGATGGCGCGAGAGTCGCGCACGTTCTTCTCCAGAATCACCAGCATCTGCCGAAAAGTCCGGGCCAGCATGTACAGATGACCAATGGCCGACTCCTCGCCGCCATCGGAGGCGTTGAGCAGGCCCTGCAGCAGAGCGAGCGCGCGCGGACGGTCCTTGGCCGAGATCGCATCCGTCAGTTCATAAAGCGAGCGCTGCTTCGCGCCGAGCACCATGGTCTCCACATCACCAAGCGTGATGCGGCGCCGCTCGCCTACGAAGAGCACCAGCTTCTCAAGCTCGCTCGCCATCAGCATCAGGTCCGCGCCAAGCGCATCGGCCAGCTCGCGCGCAGCGTCCACTTCGAGCGCGCTTCCGCGTTGCTCCGCCTCGGCGACAAGCCAGCGCATCGCGTCGCTCTCTTCCACGCGCACCAGCTCCACCATGCCGCACCAATCACCCAGCGTCTCGCGAATACGCTCGTAGCGGTCCTTGTCCTGCATGTCCATGCGGCGAAGGTCGGCGGGAAGGTGCAGATGGTCCGCAACGAACACCAGCAGCGCCTGCGGATTCGGCGAACGCCCATAGGCATCGAGCGCGGCGAATTCATCCTTCTTCGCCCCGCGCGTGTAAAGCGTTTTGACGTTGCGCAGAAAGAGCACCTGGAACGGCGCCATCAGCGAAGGCGTCTGCGCGCGGTCCAGCGCCTCGAAGATGCTGGTCTCCGCCAGATCGATCTCGGCCAGCGCGAAATCGCGCATGGTGGGATCTATCAGAGTATCGAGAATCGCCCGGCGGCAACGCTCATACAGATAGGCCTCATCGCCCAGCAGCACGTATCCAGGCCGCAGAGCCCCGCCTTGCGGGAGGCTTCGATCTCCGCAAGGAAGCGGTCCGACGAGGCGAAGCTGCGCAGCCCGCTAGCCATGCGTCCGGTCCCGGTATTGTTGTTTGGCGTTCAGAAGGACTCCAGCATATCGCTCACCAGCGACTGGGCAAAGTCTCTGGAGAGGCGCCCCATCGCGGGGGAATCTTCCTGCACAAATGTGCTCAGATCCGAGGTGGCTTCGTATTGTTGATGAAAGGTATACCCATCGTGCCGATAGAGCACGCGTCCGTCACGATCGGTCAGCGACACGCTCGCGGTCAACGTGATCATGTAACTCGACGACTGGCCGGTTGTCACGTTGTACGTGTAGGGCACGATCGTCTCGCTGAGGACGGTACCCTTCAAGACCGCATCCGCATCGCCGGCATCTTCGCGCGGCAGCACGCGGAATTTTGTTCGCGTGTTCAACTCGTGCACGGTCGCCTGCGTCAGCGTAACTTCGGTATGCGAAAACTGCGTACGGTTTTGAAAAAACGGCACCGCAATGGTGTGCACGTCCTGCGGGATATGCGCCGCCGACCCCATAGCGTGATAGCCGCAACCGATCGCAAGCAACAAGAGTGGCGAGACGAAAAGCAATGGAAGGCAGCGACGCATGCTGCGCTTATTCTCGCAGAGTGGCTGGCGTGCAAAAGAAGACGGCCACTCCGGTGTTCCTTCTAGGAGTGGCCGTCCGATTAGCGGTCCGACAAAGTGGTTACGCCGGTGAGGGGCTGCCTTCCGGGAAGCCTGCCGCGCGGCCTGGTTCCGGCTTCAGCACCTTCACCTCTGGATCGCCGCTGGCCGAGCCATTCGTCGGCGGCGGATTGAGCGGCGGCAGCTCGCGTCCTTCGATCAGCATCTTGATCTCGTTCGCGTCGATCGTCTCACGCTCCAGCAGCGCCGTCGCCAGCCGATGCATGATCGGGTGGTTCTGGTCCAGGATGCTGTACGCCGACTGATAACCGGAGTCCACCAGGCTGCGCACCTCGCTGTCGATCTGCCGGGCTGTTTCTTCCGAGAAATCGCGATGTTGTGCGATCTCGCGGCCCAGGAAGATCTGCTCCTCCTTCTTGCCGAAGGTCAGCGGACCCAGCCGGCTCATGCCGTACTCGCAGACCATCTTGCGCGCCAGCTCCGATGCGCGTTCGATGTCGTTGCCGGCTCCGGTCGTCATCTGCTTGAGGTAGATTTCCTCGGCGCAGCGTCCGCCCATCAGGATGGCAAGCTGTGTCTCGAGATAGTCCTTCGTGACGGTGTGCTTGTCGTCCGTAGGAAGCTGCATCGTGACACCCAGAGCCATCCCGCGGGGGATGATCGTGACCTTGTGCAGCGGATCGGCATGCTCGCGCATAGCGGCGACCAGGGCATGCCCCGCCTCGTGATATGCCGTCACGCGCTTTTCTTCGTCGGTGAGCAGCATGGATTTGCGCTCGGCACCCATCAGGACTTTGTCCTTGGCCAGCTCAAAGTCGAACATATGCACGGCCTTGCGATTGGAGCGGGCAGCCGTCAACGCAGCCTCGTTCACCATGTTGGCCAGATCGGCTCCGGAGAAGCCCGGTGTGCCACGAGCCAGCACGCGAAGATCCACGTCGTCTGCAATCGGCACCTTCTTCGAGTGCACGCGCAGTACCTCTTCGCGGCCGCGCACATCCGGACGCCCGACCACCACACGGCGATCGAAACGGCCCGGGCGCAGAAGCGCCGGATCGAGCACGTCAGGCCGGTTGGTGGCGGCGACGAGGATCACGCCGTCGTTGGACTCGAAACCGTCCATCTCCACCAGCAACTGGTTCAGCGTCTGCTCGCGCTCATCGTGACCACCGCCCAGACCGGCTCCGCGATGGCGGCCGACTGCGTCGATCTCGTCGATGAAGATGATGCACGGGGCATTCTTCTTGCCCTGCTCGAAGAGGTCGCGGACGCGGCTTGCGCCCACGCCGACGAACATCTCCACGAAGTCCGAGCCGGAGATGGAGAAGAAGGGCACGTTGGCCTCACCCGCAACGGCCCGCGCCAGCAGCGTCTTGCCGGTGCCCGGAGGTCCAACCAGCAGCACACCCTTGGGAATGCGGCCGCCCAGCTTCTGGAACTTCTGCGCCTCGCGCAGAAATTCGATGATCTCCTTCAGCTCTTCCTTGGCCTCATCCACGCCGGCCACGTCCTTGAACGTGACCTTCTTCTGCTGCATGGAGAGCAGGCGTGCCCGGCTCTTACCAAACGACAGCGCCTTGTTTCCCCCGCTCTGCATCTGGCGGATCATGAAGTACCACACCGCGCCGATGATCAGGATCGGCGAGAGCTGCAGCAGGATCGGCCACCAGGCGTTACCCTGCGTGTCCTTCACCGTGATCGAGACCTTGTTGTCCTGCAGGGTCTTGTACATGTCCGGGAAATTGGACGGCATGGTGGTGTGGAAGCCGTTGTCCTTGCCGTTGCGGAAGTGTCCTGTCACCGTGATGTTGGTGATGGTCACGTCCTGTATCTGGCCCTGGCGAGCGTCGTCCATGAACGTAGAGAAGGAAATCTCCTGGTCCTTGCCATTGCTCGTGCTCTTCTGGACGATCTGCCACAGCAATACCAGACAGGCCAGAATGAAGACCCAGAAGAGAATCGATTTGACCGTCGAATTCACGAAAAACCCTCATTTCTCTCACGCCACGGAAGCAGCGCCTAAAAAGGATACGCACACTGCCGGGGTATCTGTTCCCCGTCGAGCAAGCCGAGACGTTTCCTTAGGAATTAGACGTGCGAGGCCGGTCTTCGGTGCAACTTCCGGCTTCCGCCGGTCTGCGGCACCAATAATTCAGATATCCCGCCGCTCACGCTCCGGTGACCGTACCCTGGATTCTACTCCGAGGCTCACTGCGAGCCGCAAGAAAATGCCCTGCCGAAAGGTCCAAAATCTGTTACCTAGGTGGCGTCCGGCGACTCCGGCGACCCCACCGATTCCCGTAATGGTTCCACTGCTACCTGAAGACCCGGCGTTCCCTCGACTTCCACCCCGCTCATCCATAGGATGCCGCTTCCGACCGCGAGCACCGGACAGACCCGCCGTTCTGCCGCGGAAAGGCCATGCCGCTCGAGCACCTCTTTCACCGTCTTCACTCCGCCACTATGGGGCAAACGGACTCGGTCTCCGGCCTGTGGGGTGCGCAACAGAAGCGTGGCCCCGCTCGGCAGGCCTCCGCTGACCGTCACCCGATATCCGTATTCCACAGCCTCCAGCATGCCTGGCACCGGCACCCTGAGCTCGGGCAACGGGGTGCCCGCGGGCTCAGCAAGCCGGGCGATCCGCAGCTCCCGCGCCGTACGCTCCGCGGTCAGGCCCGCGCCCAGTTCCACCCTGCCGGGCTTTCCCTTTCCGTGCTCATCCGCCCCCGCCAGCGTCCGCAACGCTTCCGTCTGGTCGAAGGTAAGCGCGGTTCCCATTTGTTCGGCAGCCGCTCGCAGCACACGGCGCTGCAATGCCGGGTGCATGGCTCGGATACGTTCCAGCTCCATGGCGACGCCGTCTTCGCCTGGCCGGGTTGAATTGGCCCGGCCGCCGCCACGCACCGGCTTTCCGGGGAGCACGATTCCGGGCATCACGCGGGCGAGTTCGCGTGTCCACCAGGCTTCTTCGTCCCGCGCCACCGCCGCCATGCGCGATAGCTGCTCCGCGATGCGGGGCTGGAACTCCCGCAGTTGCGGCAGCAATGTATAGCGAACGCGATTGCGCGTAAACGTCAGCTCCTGATTGGTGCTGTCTTCGCGCCAGGGCTGCCCTCGACGCTCCAGATAGGCGACAACATCGGCGCGCGTGACCTCCAGCAGCGGACGCACAATACGTCCCGAGCCACGTCCTTTCTTCTCCACCGTGACAACAGGCGCGATACCGCCCAGCCCCTCGGTCCAGGCGCCGCGCAGCATCTTCATCAGCACCGTTTCGGCCTGGTCGTCCAGCGTATGCGCGGTCGCGACGACATCAGCCTCGCGCGAAGCCAGGAGGTCATGAAAGACCCGATAGCGCAAGAACCGCGCCGCCTCTTCGATTCCCTGGCCACGTTCGGCGGCAAGGGCGGCGACGTCACCATGCTCCGTGCGCAGCGGTACGCCAAGCTGCTTCGCAAGTTCTGCTACGAATTGCGCATCTCCATCCGCCTCCGCACCGCGCAACCCGTGATGCACGTGCACGGCGGAGAGCACAAGACCCGTCTCCGGGCGCGCATCGGCCATGGCTACAAGCAGCGCCACCGAGTCTGCGCCTCCCGACACGGCCACAGCCACGCGCTCCCCGGCATGAAAGGCGTGTTGTGCCCACCCGAGCTGTCCTGATTGCGGCTGTGATGATCGCGCTGCCATCGCGCACCCAGTGTACGGGCCTCCATCTTTTCGTTTCACGGCTCCGGTGTGTGTCATGGCGATGAACGATGAGGGTGCGGTCTATACTCACAAACATGTCCGCTACCCGCGCCGCCACTGCCGCCGACGCCGCCATCATCACCCACCATCGCCGGCGCATGTTTGTGGACGCGGGCCGTACCGACAATCGCGTGCTGGACGTGATGGCGGAGCATTTCGAGCCTTGGGTGAAGCAACAATTGCAGTCCGGCAACTACATGGGCTGGCTCGCGCTGGATGATGCAGGCGAGGTGGTTGGCGGCAGCGGATTGATGATCCTCGACTGGGCGCCGCATCCGCTCGATCCCACCTCGGAGCACCGCGGCTATCTGCTGAACGTTTACGTCGATCCAGCACACCGCAGGAAGCACATCGCGAGCCGCCTCATTGAGCTTGCGCTGTCCGAGGCCCGCCGCCGCCGCATCCGCGTCGTAGCCCTGCACTCCACCGACGCCGGGCGCGCGCTTTACGAGAGCAATGGCTTCCGCGCTACCAACGAGATGTTCTACGTAGAGCCGGTTGAAGGCTAGATGCCTGGGACCGATCGTCTAGAGCGGGGCGCCACATCGCATGCGTTCCCCGCAATCTTCGCCGCGGGGCTTCTCTGCGGCGTCATGGACATCGGTGCAGCCTTCTTGCTGGCCTGGATTTCCAGTCGGGTTCATCCCATGCGCCTGCTGCAAGGTATCGCGAGCGGTCTGCTTGGGCGGGCATCGTTTCAGCACGGCTGGGCAACTGGCGCGCTCGGCCTCGCCTTCCATTTCTTGATTGCGTTCACGGCCGCCGCCGTATTCTATGCCGCGAGCCGGAAGCTTCCCGCATTGCTCGACCATCCATGGCTCGCGGGCGGCGGATATGCCCTGGTGGTCTATGGCTTCATGTACTGGGTCGTCATGCCGCTTTCGCGCCTGCACCGCGGCCCGGTCACCCTGTCCTACACGGCAACGGCGATCGTCGTCCATATCATCTGTGTCGGGCTGCCGATTTCGCTCATGGTGCACCGTTTCGCGCGGCGCTAGAGCTGCCCGGCGTGGGCCACTGCGTGATGTTCTTCGATCACACCGCCCAGCAGCGGCGTAACCATCGCCACGATCTCCGGCACAATCGCCTCCACGGGACGCCGATCAGGCGTATTCAGCCACTCCTTCACCGCCCCGTAGATGGCCCAGCTTGCCGCCGCCGACTGCATGGCGCGCCGCTCCTCGGGAACCGAGGTATATTTCTCCATTCCATGCGCCAATACCCGCCGGATGGCGGCAATCATCGCCGCATCTTCCAGCGCTTCGACATTGCTGCGGCGGTTCACGCATCCGCCCTGCGCAGCCCGGACCGTTGCCAGGTAATCGCAGGCCGCCAGGATGATGGCCGCGGCTGCCGACGGGCATGTGCCGTCATACCGGACCGACCGTTCCTCGAGCATGCGGTGAAAGCCGCCCGCAATCAGCGCCTCCAGCAGTGCGAATTTGTCCGTGTAATGGTCGTAAAAGGTGGCGCGGTTCACCGTGGCGGCGTCGGTGATATCCTGCACCGAAATATCGTCAAACGGTTTCGATCCAAGCAGTTGCATCAGCGCTCCCTGAAGGAGCTGGCGCGTCCTGCGCATGCGTGGATCGCGTACCTCGCAGTCGGATATCGGCATACCTAGACCCCAAAATACCCCGAAATTCTTTTGCATCGACGAAACGACGACTGTCGTCTATATTGACGACACATGCTGCTTTGACGGCATATGTCGACTAGGAGATGCAATATATGCCGACCTTACTCCAACTCGACGCAAGCCCGCTCGAGACCTCCATCAGCCGCGAACTAGCCCGCGAATTCGTCACCACCTGGAAGACTGCTCACCCCGGCGGAATCGTGATCTATCGCGACCTCGCTGCATTGACCCCTGCTCCCATCACTCAAGCCTGGGTGCACGCTGCCTATACTCCCACAGACGCCCGCACCGCCGACCAAAATGCATTGCTTGCTCCCTCCGAGGATCTGATCCGCGAACTGGAATCCGCCGATGAGATCGTGATCGGCGTGCCCATGCACAACTTCTCCATACCCGCCACGCTGAAGCTTTGGGTCGATCAGATTGTCCGCCGCGGCCGTACTTTCAGTTATGGCGCAGATGGCCCCAAAGGCCTGCTCCAAGGCAGGAAAGCGACCTTGCTGGTAGCCAGTGGCGGCGTCTATTCTCCGGGAAGCCCGGCCGCAGCCATGAACTTCGTCGATCCATACATGAAGGCCGTGCTCGGCTTCATCGGCATTGTGGATGTACAAACGATCGCCGTCGGGGGGGCTGCGCAGCTCATGTCGGGCGCTATCGACCGAAGCACCTTGCTTGGACCCGCGCTCGAGCAGATACGCAGCAGCAGCGCCGCCTGAGGCTAAGATTCCCTATCGTCGTCACATCATCTTTTACCGGGGAGAAGCAACACATGAAAGTCGCCGTCCTGATCGCACGCATTCTTCTGGGGCTGATCTTTGTCGTCTTTGGCGCTAACGGGTTCCTACACTTCATACCTTCGACGCCGCCGCCGGGTGCAGCCGGTCAATTTGCCGGACTGCTATTCACAACGCACTACTACATCGTTGTCTTCGCGCTGCAGTTCATCGGAGGCGTGCTCCTGCTTGTGGGCCGCTATATTCCGCTCGGACTGGTCATCCTGGCTCCGATCATCGTAAACATCCTGCTGTTCCACATCCACATGGCACCGTCGGGTATTGGACCGGGACTGTTCGCAACCGTCCTGTGGTTCATCGTCTTCGCCGCCCACCGCGAGTCCTTCCGCGGCATCCTCAGCGCGAACGGCTGATCCACTCTGTAACGAAGGCCCGCGAAACCTACCGTTTTTGCGGGCCTTCTCCTTGTGTGTCATCGCGCATGCCAGGTAGACCAGCTCCGCCGCCGCCCCGGTATACTCGACTTCTTATGCGCGTCTTCGTAATTCTCCCGGCGGCGGGGCTGGGTACCCGCATGGCGCCGGGGCAGGTCACACCGAATGCTGCCAAGCAGTTCCAATCGCTTGCCGGGGTCCCGATTCTTATCCACAGCTTGCGGGCCTTTGCCGCAGTACCCCAGGTCAGCGCCATCGTAGTAGCGGTTCGCCCCACGGAGATTGAGCGCGTCCAGGCCATCGTGGCAGAGCATCAGCTCGCCGGCCGCGTCACCGTCGTCGAAGGCGGGGACAGCCGTCAGGAATCTGTCGGACGCGCACTCGCGGCGAGTGCAGGCGGAGGATGACGACATCGTCCTGGTGCACGACGCCGTTCGCCCTCTGATCGACTCGGACACCATTGCACGCACCATCGAAGCCGTCACCGAGCACGGCGCAGCTATCGTCGGCCTGCCTGCTATCGATACCATCAAGCAGGTGGAGCGCACGGCACACGGCGCCATCATCCGCACCACCATCCCGCGCGAATATGTCGTGCAGGCGCAGACGCCCCAGGGTTTCCGCTGGTCGATCCTGAAACGCGCCTTCGCCGAGGCGGAAGCCGATGGCTTCGCCGGCACCGATGAGGCCAGCCTGGTGGAGCGAGCCGGTTCCCAGGTCGCCGTGGTTCCGGGGTCGCCTGCGAATCTCAAGATCACACAGCCCGGCGATCTCGAGCTGGCGGAGTTCTACCTGGCGCGCCGCCAATACGGCCTAGTCGCAGCCGTCTGCGCTTTTGCTGAGGCCGACAGCGACCGCGCGGCAGAAAGAGACAGGCTTTCATGGACATTCGCATCGGCCACGGCTGGGACTCCCACGCCTTTCAGCCCGGCGTCCCGCTGCGCATCGGCGGCATCGCCATCGACCATCCGGAAGGTTTGGCAGGCCATAGCGACGGCGACGTGTTGCTGCACGCGGTCACCGACGCGCTGCTCGGCGCAGTGGCGGCGGGCGATATCGGCACATTCTTCCCGCCGGGCGACCAACGCTGGAAGAATGCCGACTCAACCATCTTTCTCAACCTCGCGCTCGAAGAGATCCAGCACGCCGGCTATCGCATCGTGAATCTCGATGCCACGCTGGTGCTTGCAAAACCGAAGATCTCCCCCATCGCCGGCGAGATTCGCGAGCGGATTGCCGACCTGCTCAACGTCAATACCAAGGCCATCTCCATCAAAGCCAAGACGCCCGAAGGTCTCGGCCTGGATCATGTGGCGCAGGCGCATGCGACCGTTCTGCTCGAAAAAGTAGAAGACCCGGAAGAGATCCAGTCCATGAGCGCGGTGATCGAAAACCAGCGCCACCTCGAAGATGTGGTGCGGGATTTACTTGCCGAAGTGCACGGTATATCGCCGCAACGGCCGACGGTGAAGGTAAAGGTCTTCGATACGGAAGACATCACCTAGAAGCGAGGCAGCAAGTGCCGGCCGCCAACTACTTTTCGGGTAGCGCAGATCGGTCATAGATGACGCGGCCGTCGAAGATCGTGAGATCCACGCGCGCATTCTGGATCTGAACCGGGTCAATGTGAAAGATGTCGTCCGATAGGATCGCCAGGTCAGCGAGTTTGCCCGGCTTCGACTGAGCCTTTGATCTTGTCGTCGAACTGCGCATAAGCGGAGCCCACGGTGTAGGCATGAACCGCCTGGGCCACAGAGATCTTCTGTTCGGGAACCCAGCCGTCGGGATTGCGATTGTCCAAGGTTCTGCGCGTGACTGCGGCGTAGATGCCCATCAGCGGCTCCAGCGGCGCGACCGGCCAGTCCGATCCAAAGGCGAGGACGGCGCCGGAGTCGAGGAGAGAGCGAAAGTCATACGCATAGCGAATACGGTCTGCGCCCAGACGCTTCTCCGCCCAGCGGCCATCGTCGATAGCGTGGTACGGCTGCATGGACGCGATCACGTGGAGTTGAGCAAAGCGCGGGATGTCCGCGGCGGTGAGATGCTGTGCGTGCTCGATGCGCAAGCGGCGATCGCGTGGTCCGTTGTCCTTTTCGAGACGCTGATAGAAGTCGAGAATCGTCCGGTTGGCGCGATCCCCTATCGCGTGAATCGCGATCTGCAGCCCAGCCTGGTCCGCGCCCTTGATGTCGGCATACATCTGCTCCGGGTGCTGCAGCTCATCGGTCGCCAGACCGCTGGTGTTGGGCGCATCGTTATAGGGAGCAAAGAGCC
Source organism: uncultured Acidobacteriaceae bacterium (assembly GCA_963763665.1). Lineage (GTDB taxonomy): Bacteria > Acidobacteriota > Terriglobia > Terriglobales > Acidobacteriaceae > KBS-83. The sequence continues at coordinate 205,548 of CAVXPT010000001.1, forward strand.
ACGCGGTGGATGCGCCGAGACCGCCGTCAGAAAAGGCTTTGAGTCCGCCAACCTGGATGAAGCCATCATTGAATCCCGCCTGGATACCGCTGCCCGCGAGGTTCCTCCAATCCAGCAGGCGCAGGTTTACGGATATACGGACCTTCAGCCGGCCATCGCGCTCCAGAGTCTGCAGCGCGCGCAAATGCACCGGCCCGCTGGTGTCGTCCTGATCGTCGGCCATCTCCTGCACGCTGGTGACGCCGTTGCGCGCAGCTTCCTGCTGCGCGGCAAGGATTGCGGTCTCGGTTTGCTCGAGCGAACGCGGCGGAATGGCGCGGCCGATCAGCGTCATAGCCGCATCTTTGAACATGCCGGTTGGATTCCCATCGGCATCGCGCACAATCACGCCGCCTGGCATGTCCTTAGTGTTGCGATCGACTCCGGCAAGCTTCATGGCCAGCGCATTCGCCAGCCCCATGTGGCCATCCAGCCGCATAACGAATACCGGGTTTTTCGGAGTTACATCGTCGATCAACTGATGAGTGGGCAGCACCGCGGGCGTCCAGCGCTCGTGATCCCAAATGCCGCTAAGGATCCAAGCGGCCGGAGGCTGCGATTGCGTGAATCGGGCAATGCGCGCGCGGAACTCCGCTTGCGAGGAAGCGTCAAGAAGCTGGACATTTGCTAATACCTGGCCTCCGACAACAAAGTGCACGTGCGCGTCGTTGAAGCCCGGCACCACGCGGCGTCCGTGCAGATCGATGACGCGCGTGGAAGGACCGGCGAGACGAAGGACCTCCGCGGATGTGCCTGTCAGCAAAATGTGATTGCCGGCGATGGCTAGGGCTTCGGTCTCAGGCTGTGCCGGGTTCTCGGTCCAGACGTGTCCATGCACAAGCACGAGGCTCGCGCAGACCTGGGCGTGAGCGGTTGTGACACAGAGAACAGCAATCGCACTAAGGACAAGTCGCTTCAGCATGCAGCGATACCTGCTCGGAGAAAGGGTAAGGGGGCTTCAGTATAGCCATCCATTGCATTTCGCTGGGTTGCGGGCTTGCTACTCTAAGCCATGCGCACGCCGCTGCTGGCTCTTTTCGTCCTGCTGACACCTGGTCTCTTCGCCCAAAGCACGTCACCGTCGAACGACTGGGCCACACCCGCCGAGCAATCCAACTACCGCACCACGCCCGACTACGCCGCCACCATGGCCTACCTGCGGCGCATCGCCGCAAGCGAAGCCACAGCAGGTGCGAATCGAAACCTTCGGCAAAACCGGCGAAGGCCGCGAGCTCGACATCGTCATTGCGTCGAAGGACGGCGTCTTCGATCCCGCCGCGCTCCACGCGGCCAAGCGTCCCATCGTGCTGGTGCAAAACGCCATCCACGCCGGCGAGATGGATGGCAAGGACAGTTGTCTTGCGCTGCTGCGCGACATGGTCATCAACGGCAAGGATGCGGCGTTGCTCGACCGCGCTGTCTTCGTCTTCATCCCCATGTACAACGCCGATGGACATGAGCGGCGCTCGCCCTACAACCGCATCAACCAGAATGGCCCCGAAGAGATGGGCTGGCGCGGCAACGGCACCAACATCAACCTGAACCGCGACTACATGAAGGCCGATGCTCCGGAAACGCGCGCCTTCATGGCCATGTTCCATCGCTGGCTGCCCGACTTCTTCGTCGACGACCACGTGACCGACGGCGCCGATTTCCAGTACGACGTCACCTTCACCATCGAGCACTTTCCCAATCTCAATGCGGACACAGGACGCTGGCTCGAATCGAGCGTTATCCCCGATCTCGAACATCAGGTCGACGCGACCGGGCACCTCGCCTCGCCTACTTACATCTCTCTGGTCGATGAAAACGACCCGTCGAAAGGCCTCGGCTTCGATGCCTTCGTCCCGCGCTTCTCGACCGGCTACATGAATCTGGAAAACCGGCCCAGCATGCTGGTCGAGATGCACATGCTGAAGGACTACAAGACGCGCGTCACCGGCAACTACGAGTTGCTGCGCGCACTCTTCAAAGTCGTGAACCGCGATGCCGACAAACTGATCGCCCTGAATGCTGCGGCTGACCATGAGGCAGAAGAACTCGGCGCGCATCCGCTGAGCAACGTTAGCTTATCCGCTTGAGCTCGGCTGGTCCGGTGAGACAACGCCATTTCTCTTTCGCGGTTACAAATACACGCGCGATCTCAGTGCCGTCTCCGGCACGATGTGGGTGCAATACTCGCACGAGCCGTGGAACGTGACCCTGCCCAAGCAGACCGGCGCGAAGATTACGGTCTCCGCCGTGCCTCCGGCTGCCTACATCATCCCAGCGCAGTGGACGCACGTCATCGACGTGCTTGCCGCACACCAGGTCGTAATGCGTCGCACCACCAGCTCATGGACCGCGCCAGTCGAGACTTATCGCTGCCGCGGCGGCAACTGGCAGCAGCCGCCATTCGAGGGACATCATCCGATGTTCGCGGGAGAAGGCAGCAAGGGCCATCCAGGCGAGCCGCCGCAATGCACACTCGTCACCGAAACGATGACGTTTCCGGCAAACTCGGCTGTGTCGAGTTAAATCAGCGGCTCTCGCACGTTGCCATGGAGTGGCTGGAGCCGATGGCGCCCGACTCCGCGATGGCGTGGAACGCCTTCGATCCAATCTTCGAGCAGCGCGAATACGGCGAGCCTTATGTTCTGGAGAAGCTGGCGCGCGAGATGATGGCGCAAGGATCCGAAGCTGAAAACGGAGTTCGAACAGCGCGTCGAGAACGATCCGAAGTTTGCGGCAAGTCCGCGTGCACGGCTCGAGTTCTTCTACGACCACTCCCCATGGATGGACCCCAGGCTGGGCCTCTATCCCGTAGGCCGCCTCACAAAGCTCGATGGCGTGCCGCTGCGCTAGCGGCTAACAGCTCAGAATGGCGACCTCATACGCGAGCATCTGACGATCGGCGCTAATGAGCACCAGTTGCTCCGCCATCGCCTGCGCCACCAGCATCCGATCGAAAGGGTCGCGATGGTGCATCGGGAGCGCTCGCGTCAGCTCCGCGTAGCGCGCGGTCACCGGCAGTTCCGTGAATCCATACTGATCGAGCAGCGACGGCAAGGTGCCTTTGATCTGAAGCTTGCCTACGCTCTGCTTGATAGCAATCTCCCATAGCGATGCCGCACTGCAATAGACAACATGCTTTGGGTCGCGCAGCAGACCCTGGATGTGCTCGGAGAGCCGCTCCGGTGCTTCATCCAGCCAGAGCAATACATGCGTATCGATGAGAAACGCCGGATGAAAAGCTGCCGTCAACGCTCTGGCTCGATCGGGCCGTTGTAGAAGTCATCGATGATGTCCTGCGGCAACGGCGCATCGAAATCCGGCGCGATATAGGTAATGCCAAGTAGCTTCCGGCCGAACTTGCGCGGCTCGAGCGGCTGCGTATCAAACGGCACGAGCTTTGCCATCGGCTTGCCTGCCTTGGCAATCACGATTTCTTCGCCGTGTGCGGCTTTCTCCACGAGTGCGGAGAGATGGGTCTTCGCCTCGTAGATGTTGACGGTGTTTGCCATATTTGAATATTAGCTTCCTTGGTCAAGTTGGTCAATCGATAGTATTACCAAAGATTTAAATACAATATCGCAATTTGCGATATTGTTATTGCGGATTGCGATATGAAACTCGGCGAGAAAATCCGCTACCTCCGCGAAGTCGAAGGCTCGCTCCGCGGCCTGGACCGCGCCATGACCCAGCAGGAGCTGGTCCGCGCTATCCGTGCAGAGATGGACACGGCAGTCAGCCAGTCCTACCTTTCGCAGATTGAGAGCGGCGCACGCCCGCACCTGACCAACACAACGCGGCTGCTGTTGGCCCGCTTCTTCAAGGTGCATCCTGGCTACCTGGTCGATGATCCGGAGGGCTACCACGAGGAATTGCGTTCTGACGCGCGCACGCTACACGTCCGCACGCAGGAGGACACGCTCGACCTGTGGCTGATCTCCGGCGCAGAGCGTTTCCGCCGCGACCCGGAGCTTCGCCGTGCGCTGCTCGCAGCGGCCCAGCACGACGACACGCGCCGCTGCCTGCTGCTGCTCGCTGCCATCCTCGAAACCCCCTCGTTGGCCGACCGGCTGCTGGAGGTATTGCGGCCCGAACTCGCTCCGCGGCGCAAGCATTCCCCTGCCGCAAAAACTTCGGAGGCGCGAAATGGCAGCCGTAGTACGAAAGAGAGGAGATGACCTATGCACACATTTCTATTGAGTGCGGAGAACTGGTATCTCGTCTGTTTTGGCGTGGGCCTGGCGCTGAGCGTGCTCACTTTCTTCGGCGGCGTCGGCCACTTGCAATTGGGTCATTTCCATGGCGGCCACTTCCATCTCGGGCACACCCACGCGAGTCACCTGCATACGCATGCCGGTGGGCACGAGACCGGCCTCTCGCCGCTCAACGGCTTCACGTTCATGGCCTTTCTCTGCTGGTTTGGTGGAACCGGCTATCTGCTGTGCCGCTTCAGCCCGCTCTGGGGTGTGGGCGTATTTGCCGTGGCGATCATCAGCGGCCTTGCCGGCGCGGCCATCATCTTCTGGTTTCTCGCCCGTGTGCTACTCCCTCGCGAGCGCGCACTCACCACGGAGGACACCGAGATGACCGGCGTGCTGGCCCGCGTCTCGAGTCCCATTCGCGAGGGTGGCACCGGTGAGATTGCCTACTCGCAAGGCGGCGCACGACGTGCTGCAGCGGCGCGCAGCGATGCCGGCGCTGCCATTGCCCGGGATGTCGAAGTTGTCGTGCTTCGTTACGAGCGCGGTATCGCCTATGTCCGGCCGTGGTCGGAGCTGGAGGGTCCTCCGCCTGCCACCTGACGCGAAGAAGAGTTTGTCATCCACCGGAGCCTCGCGCTCCACGACCGCATCGCCCACAGCCAGGGACGGCACGGTCCACACGCACTCAGGCTGGCTTCACGCTGTTCTACGGTAAGGATCGTTTATGCCGAACATTGTCGCTATCTTCATCGGATTGGGTGTTGTGGTTCTTCTCATCATCATGACGAGCATCGCCAAGATGTTTCGCAAGGCTGGACCCAACGAAGCACTCATCGTCTATGGCTTCCGCGGTCCGCGCATCATCAAGGGGTCAGGGCGCCGTCATCTTTCCGGTGGTCGAGAGCTGCCGCCAGCTTTCGCTGGAGCTGATGTCCTTCGACGTCGCGCCGCAGCAGGACCTCTACACCAAGCAGGGCGTCGCCGTCACCGTCGAAGCCGTTGCGCAGATCAAGGTCCGCTCCGATCGCGAATCCATCCTCACCGCTGCGGAGCAGTTCCTGACCAAGGCGCCGCAACAGCGTGAAGGCTTGATTCGCCTGGTAATGGAAGGCCACCTGCGCGGCATCATCGGCCAGCTAACCGTCGAGCAGATCGTGAAGGAGCCGGAGATGGTGGGCGAGCGTATGCGCGCCACCTGCGCCGAGGACATGAGCAAGATGGGCCTGGAGGTGATCTCGTTCACCATCAAGGAAGTCCGCGACAAGAACGACTACATCACCAACATGGGCCGTCCGGACATTGCGCGCATCAAGCGCGATGCCGATGTCGCCGCCGCCGAGGCAGAGCGCGATACGGCCATCCGCCGTGCGATTGCACTGCGCGAATCGGCAGTCGCCAAGGCCGCGGCCGACCAGGAGCGCGTGCTGGCCGAGACGCAGTCACTGGCCAAGCAGGCCGAGGCGCAGCGCGATCTGGACATCCAGAAAGCGCAGTTCACCGAGCAAAGCCGCAAGCAGGAAGCGCAGGCAGACAAGGCCTACGAACTCCAGACCAACGTCATGCAGCAGCGCGTCGTCGCCGAGCAGGTGAAGGTGCAGCAGATCGAGAAGGAGCAGCAGGTCAAGGTGCAGGAAGCAGAAATTCTGCGCCACGAAAAGGAGCTGATCGCGACCGTGTTGAAACAGTCCGAGATCGAGCGTCAGCGCGTCGAAAACATCGCTGCCGCGGAGAAATCGCGTCTGACCATGGAAGCCGAAGGCCGTGCCTCTGCGATCCGCGCCCAGGGCGAAGCAGAAGCAGCCGTCATCTTCCAGAAGGGCGAGGCGGAAGCGAAGGCGATGAACGTGAAGGCAGAGGCCTATCAGGAATGGACGCAGGCCGCGGTCGTCGATCGTCTTATCAGCAGCATGCCGGAGGTTGTCCGCGCTATGGCCGAGCCGCTGAGCAAGGTGGACAAGATCACCATTGTCTCCACCGGCGGCGAAGGCTCGGTGGGCGCCAACAAGCTGACCGGCGATCTGACGAAGATCGCCGCGCAGGTACCGGCGCTCTTCGAAGCGCTCTCCGGCATGGACATGCATGAGCTGATGGCGAACGTGAAGAGCATGCGCGCCCGTCCCAACGGCACGGCTGCAAACAACAGCTAACCCGAGCGATGGCCCTGGCTTCGGCCGGGGCCACCTGCTTGAACAGCATCGAAGAGTAAAGGAGTCACGTCATGGCACTGCTTGAAAGAGTTGCAACGCTGCTTCGCGCCAACCTCAACGACCTGATCGACCGCGCGGAAGACCCGCAGAAGATGCTGCGCCAGCTCATCCTCGACATGGAGAATCAGCTTTTGCAGGTGAAGACGCAGGTCGCCATTGCACTGGCGGATCAGCACCTGCTCGAAAAGAAGCAGGCCGAGCACGAGGAGTCCGCCGGCAACTGGCAGCGCAAGGCGGCGCTCGCCGTCACCCGCCAGCAGGACGACCTGGCGCGCGCCGCGCTGCGGCAGCAGATCAGCCACCAGCAGATGGCCGCCAGCTTTGCCCAGCAACTCGGCGATCAGCGAACCGAGACCGACACGCTGCGCACCGCGCTCGGCCGGCTGCAACAGCGGCTGCAGGAGACGCAGTCGCGCTGCGAGCTGCTGGCCATCGAGCATCGCCGCGCGCGTGCCAGCCAGAAGGTGACTGGCGCCGGACCCAGCCCGTCACCAAACGTCTCAGGCACAATAGCGCGCGTCCGCGGACGTATCGACCAGGCGGCTACCGCTGGGAGGGCACAGCAGACGCTTCTCGTCGCCGAGACAGGCACGAACCTTAGTGAATCAGAACTCGAAGAGCGCTTCGCTACCATGGAGCGCGAGGACCAGATAGAAGACCTGCTGCGCGAGTTGAAGACCCAGCACGAGCAGCAGCACAAGCTGCCCAGCCCGGCCTGAGCGCGAGCCGCGCCCAGCCTCTATACTCGAATGGTTCAGGCCGCTCCATGTCTCAGTTCATTGGACGCGGCCTGATTGGATAGCCGCCCGCATGAGCTCGCCTCCAATCTATTCGCCAGCATCCGGTCGCGCGGACGCGGGACGCTTTCCTGAACCACCACGGCAAACGAGCGCGTGGCCGGCATGGCTGATCTTCGCCTTGATCGTGCTGGTTCGAATTCCCTTCCTCCTCGTTCATCCGTTGCAGGAAGACGCATACATCACCTTCCGCGCGGCGCGGCATCTTGCGGAATACGGCGACTTCTCCTTCAATCTCCATCAACATTTCCCGGGCACCACCAGCCTTCTCTATCCGCTCATCATCGCTGCCATCGATCTGCTCTCCCCCAAACACATGGTGCTCGGCGTCCAGCTCTTCGGGACGCTTTCGATCGCGGGCGCCTGCTGGTGCATCGCGCGGGCACTCTCCAGCCGTCCGTCCGAACAGCACATCGCGTGGTTCTTGATTGCCTGCTGGCCCATCTCGCTCGTCATGAGTTACACCGGCATGGAGACGCCGCTTCTGGCCCTCGCGCTGGGCACCGCCATCTTTGCGCTTGCCCGGGACAGCCACTGGACCCTCTTCGCCGCGAGCATCTTCCTGCTGCCGCTCATTCGCCCGGACGCTATTGCTTACGGCCTCATCTTCTGCGCGGCCATGTTCCTCATCGATCGGCGCGTTGCTGTGCGCGGCAGCGCGGCACTCGCCGCGGGTTGCGGCCTCTTCCTGCTTGGCACCCGCATCACTACAGGCCGCTTTCTACCCACAACCGCGCGCGCTAAGGAGATCGCCTACCATCCTGACCACGGCGCAGCCGCAGTAGCCGGCCGCATCCGCGATCTTTTTCTCGGCCACTCATTTTTGCTGCCCACTCCAACGAACTACCTGATCCGGCTTAGCCCGCTGGTGCTGGTCATCGTCGCGGCTGCATTCGTGCTTGCCTTTCGCTATGCGCACTCGCGCCGGGAGCGCATCCTGCTCGCCACGCTCGCCTTCGCCACCGTCGCCATTCCGCTGGCCTATGCCTACGGCGGTGTGCTCTTCTCCTGGTATCTCTATCCGGCAAACTGGATCGCCGCATCGGTCACGATCGTTGTTCTGGTGCGCATCGTCATCGCGCAGCCGCTTCCGCCTAGCGGGGATGGCCCTGCTGGCCGTCGTCTGCACAGGGCTCATGTTCATGCAATGGACGAAAGCGCTCGCGGGCTCGACGCAGGACTATCACTATCGCGGCGACATCGGGCGCTATCTCGCCACCATCAGTCACGGCCAGGGAACGCTCTTCCTGGAGCCCGCCGGATTGATCCCCTACTTCTCCGGACTGCGGACCGATGACGAAATCGGCCTGGTCTCCGCGCGTGCAACGGACTACATGCAGCGGCATCCTGATACGTGGTGGTTCGACTATGTGGCCACCGAACATCCCGATTACATCGTGGAGCGCCAGAGTTTCGATCAATATCGCACCATCGAAGGCTACACACTTACTCCAGACCAGAAGCGCTGGTTCGAGGCGCACTACCAGCTCCTCCGGCGTGTCCATTACGAGCCGGCAATCTATCACCCGTCACCTCTCCTCCAGAGAATTCTCGCGATGGGACCCCTCGAGGACTACCTCATCTACGGCCGGCGCGATCGCATGCGGTAGGTGCCCTAGCAAGACCCGATCGCCAACCCGCCATATCGCTCTATACTTGTTTCCCAAGGACGCGTTCGAGCATCTTTCCTGCAACAGTGAACATGCTCCGGAAAGGGATCGGCTGCTATGCCCTTTGACCCCCGCGCTGTTGCCAATCGCCTGCTCGACCTTGCCCGCGAGCGGCAACTCACCATCGATCCGATGAAGGTGCAGAAGCTCATCTACTACGCGCATGGATGGCACCTGGCGCTGACGGGCAAGCCGCTGCTCGATCGTTCCGTCGAAGCCTGGCAATATGGTCCGGTGCTGCCGGATGTCTACCGCGCTTTCGAACGCTTCGGCGCAGAGCCCATCACCGAGCCCGCGCGCTACGCAGCCGTCGAGGGCAACAAGATGGTGCTTCGGCGCTACAAGCTACCGGCAGGCGATCCCGACCTCGACTACGCTGACCGCATCTTGCGTCGCATCCTTGAGCAGTACGGCAACTACTCCGCCATCGAGCTCTCCATCATGACGCATGCCTCGGGGACGCCCTGGGCAGAGGCCTGGAGTGAGAATCCGGGCAAGCGCTATATCCCCATTCCCGATGCAGAGATCGAAGCCTACTTCAAAACCGTACTGAAGCCGGTGGCCGCATGAGCACGCCGTCACCGTCCACGGCTCCCGATCCGGAGACCATCACCGACACCAGCGCGTCTGCCGTTGCGCCACGAACCGCCAACGCCCTGGCGTCGTCGGGTCTGGCCATCGCAGAGCGTGACCAGTACGACGACGCACGCAAGGCGCAGTTTCTCGAATTCCGCCGCTGGCTGGTCCCCAGCCTCTTCGCGGTCACGGTCGTGTGGCTTGTCTTTGTCGGCTGCATCGTGCTGCACGAGGAGTTGCAGCACGGAAGGCTCTCCGACGCCGTGCTCATCGCGCTGCTGGGTACGGCCACCGCGAATGTGCTGGGACTTCTCATCATCGTCCTCAAGTCGATTTTTCCGCTGGATATCGACCGCGGCGAAGCCTGAGAAACCACGTCGTATTTGTCTTGTGTGACTGACGCGATGTCAGTATTCTCGCGTCATCCTCGCCTCGGGAAGGAATTGTCATGGATCCAAACAACATGGGTATTGATCAGCACCTCGCCTACCTGATACCCCTCGTCGGGATCATGGCCCTCATCGGAATCGCAATTGTGCTTGTTCCCCTGTGGCAGATCTGCAAGAAAGCCGGCTTTAGCCCCTGGCTCTCTCTGCTTGTCTTACTCTACCCAGTGGGCGGTCTCATCCTGCTTTACGTTCTCGCCTTTGCGCGGTGGAAGGTCGTGCCCATCGCACAACCCAGCATGTATCCTCCGGCGTATCCGCCTGCCTATCCGCCCAGCGCCTACCCGCCTGCCGCACCGCCGCCAGCCAATCCGGGCGGTCCCTACCAACAAAGTTAATGTCCGCTCAGGAGACGGCGATACGCAATGCCGTCTCTACCGCATCCTTGACTTGCGGGAGAGCGTCATCGATCCACGCAGCACGCCGTCCATCCTGTACACGCGCCCACACCCGGCGCTTCGCTTCCCACAGCGTCAACTCCAGCGTGCCGGACTGTATGCCGCGTTTCACGTGCCAATGGATGCATCCGGGATAGCTCTGCAGGGTGGCTCGCGTAGAAACCCGCAGATTGCACTCTCGACACGCCTTCTCGATCAACGAAGCGGCGCCGCTAAGGCTGCAGCCTTGCGGCACAGCAAATTCGACCTCGGTCATTTGGACCCTCCACGCAACCGCGACCCAGCCGCTGCAGAAATGTTCTAGCATCAATGCAGACTCATCTATGCCTGTATCGTTTGAAAGTCCCCGCGTCCGTTTCGCTCCCTCCCCTACCGGCTACCTGCACGTTGGGGGCGCCCGCACCGCGCTCTTCAACTGGCTCTTCGCCCGCCATACCGGCGGCACCTTCATCCTGCGCATTGAGGATACGGACTTTGAACGCTCCTCCGAGGCGATGATCGAAGGCATCCTCGAAGGCATGCGGTGGCTCGGTCTCGAACTGGGATGAGGGCCCGTTCTATCAGTCGAAGAGGCTCGATCTCTACCAGGCCACCGCGCAGAAGCTGCTCGACTCCGGCCACGCCTATCCGTGTTTCTGCACCAGGGAAGACCTGGAGCACCGCCGCAAGGTCGCGTCTGAGGCCGGCAAACCGCCCATGTACGACCGCCGCTGCAGCATCGTCGCGCCAGCGGACGCGGCAGCGCGCCGCGCGGCGGGGGAGGCCGCGGCGATCCGATTCCGCGTGCCGGAGGGCGGCGTCACCGCATTCGACGACGCAGTTGTCGGCCGTGTGGAGTTCGCCAACAGCGAACTCGAAGATTTCGTGCTGCTGCGCTCGGACGGTATCCCCACCTATCACCTCTCCGTCGTTGCCGACGATCTCGACATGCGTCTCACCCACATCATTCGCGGCGCAGACCATATCTCGAATACGCCGAAGCAGGTTCTGCAATATCAGGCGCTGGGCGCGCCGCTGCCCATCTTCGCGCACGTGCCGCTCATCCTCGGCCCGGACAAGACGCGGCTCTCCAAGCGTCACGGCGCCACTTCCGTGACCTCCTACAAAGACATGGGCATCATGCCGGAAGCCTTCCGCAACTTCCTTACGCTGCTCGGCTGGTCGCCGGGCGCCGCCGGCAAAGAGGCGGACGGCCGCGATCGCGAGATCTTCAGCTCCGACGAGCTCATCCGGCTCTTCACGCTCGAAGGCATCTCGAAGTCGAATGCCGTTTTCGACAACGACAAGCTCGCCTGGTTCAACACCGAGTGGATTCGCCGTTCCACCGCGCAGGAACTGTTGCCGCTGATCGAAAACGAATGGGGCAAGAATGGCTTTATCCCCGCGCGCAGCGAACCCGACGTCCTCGCCGCCATCGATCTCGTCAAGACGCGCGCCCGCAGCCTCACCGATTTCTCCAGATCATTTTGTGCCTACTTCAGTGACGAGTACAGTTTCGATCCAGCCGCAGTGACCAAATTTCTCAAGGACTCCACCACCCGTGACCTGCTGGTCGAGCTCGGCGGCCGCTACAACGCCACACCCGAATTCACCGAGTCATCTACCGAGCAATTGCTGCGCGCCTTCGCCGAGGAGAAAGGCGTGAAGCCGGGCGTACTCATCAATGGTGCGCGTGTGGCGCTCACCGGCCAGGCCGTCGCGCCCTCGCTCTTTGCGGTCATGCTTGCACTAGGCCGCGAGCGCGTTGTGCGTCGCCTGCAATCCGCATCGTCCATCAGCGCACCAGCCCAGAGCGCGGAGGCGCAGCAGCCTGCTTGAGCGCGCCGCCGCAGGTGCCGCTGCCGCAGTCGGACGCGCGAAGCGTCTACAGCCAACGGCTCTCCGCGCTTGCATCAGAACGGTCGCGCCTGCGCCGGAAAGACCGGCTCTTCGGCTTCAGCAAACTCGCGTTCGCCGCGATAGCCGTTGTCTCTGCTCTCGCATTGGCTCGTGCCTATCCGGGCCTGCTTGCCTGGGCGCTGGCTCCCGCACTCGTCTTCGTCGTCCTGTGGATTGCCCACGAACGCCTGCTGCGTACGCTTGGTAAGTCCACACGGCTCGAGGAGTTCTATCGTCGCGGCGTCGCGCGGCTCGACGACAAGTGGTCAGGACATGGCGACTCCGGCCAGCGCTTTCTCGATTCCAAACATCTCTATGCGCGCGATCTCGACATCTTCGGCTCCGGCAGCCTCTATGAGTTGATCTCGCAGGCCGCGAGCGCGCCCGGCCAGCACACGCTGGCTGACTGGCTACTGCGTCCGGCGGAGCCGAACGAAATCGCGCAGCGCCAGGATGCGATTCGCGAGTTAGCCCCGCGCCTCGATCTGCGCGAGCAGCTTGCACTCGCAGCCGATGTTCTTCACGAGGGCATGCCGGAAGCGCTCACGCAGTGGGCCGAGTCTCGTGAAAGCACGGTGCCCCGGTGGATGCTCTACGCCGCGCCTCCGCTCGGGCTGCTCTGGCTCAGCAGCATGTTCTATTGGTTCGCCACCAGCAACTACACCTGGTTCGTGCTCCTCAGCTTCGTCAATGTCGCGCTCACGACGCGCTTCATCGGAGCCGTCAAACGCGCGGCGGTGGACACGCTCCAGATTTCACCCCTGCTTGGCTCGCTGCATCGCGTGCTTGCGGTCTACGAGATGCAGCCCTTCCATGCGCTTCGCCTCACCGCACTCACCACCGCGGTCCGCAGCGAAGGGCTCGCGCCCTCCCGTGCGATCGCGAAGTTGGAGCGCAACCTCGAATGGCTGGAGTCCAGCGACAACTGGTTTGTGAAGCTGGTGAACCGCTTCATCTTCTGGACCCCGCTCTGCATGCTCGCCATCGAAGCCTGGCGGCGCCGCCATGGCAGCCGCATGCGCGCCTGGCTCGCCAGTGTCGGCGACTTCGAGGCGCTCAGCTCGCTCGCAGGCTTCGCTTATGAGCGACCAGCCTGCTGCTTCCCCACGCTGCACACCAACGCTCCGGCGCTCGACGCGCAGGGCCTCACGCATCCACTCCTGCCGCTTGCCACTGCCGTGCCCAATGATGTGCTGCTCGATGCCGCACACGGGCTCATCATCGTCAGCGGTCCTAACATGGCAGGCAAAAGCACGCTGCTGCGCGCCGTCGGGCTCAACGTCGTGCTGGCGCAGTGCGGCGCGCCGGTCTGCTGCAGCGGCCTGAAACTCTCGACGCTCGCCGTGGGCGCGTCAATCACGGTGCAGGATTCGCTCCAGGGCGGTCTTTCGCGTTTCTATGCCGAGATCCAACGTCTCAAACAGATCACCGATCTCGCCAACGGCTCGCAGCCCACGCTCTTCCTGCTCGACGAGCTGCTCTCCGGAACCAACTCCCACGATCGCCGCGTCGGCACGGAAGCTTTGCTTCGCGGCCTGCTTGCCCGCAATGCCATCGGACTCATCACCACACACGACCTCGCGCTCACAGAGATCGCCCAGGCGCTCGATAGTGAAGGGGCGAATATGCACTTCGGCGATCGTTTCAGCGCGGGCGAGTTGCACTTCGACTACAAACTCACACCCGGTATCGCCGACAGCACCAATGCGCTCCAACTCATGCGCTCCATCGGCCTGGAAGTATGATCGTGCGGCTCGGCTACCGCGGCGCCGGCGTCGCAGCGTCCGCCAGCGCGTACGCGGTCACCGCCATCACTGCAGCGTTCTCGCCCAGCTCGCGCGGATCTACTTTGTCGAACGTGTCAGCTGCCGTGTGGTGATAGTTGAAGTAGTAGCGGCTGTCCTGCATCGGCGCGAAGCCGGGCACACCTTTCTCCGTGACAGAGTTAATATCCTCGCCCGTCTCCGGGGTGCGTTCCAGCAGCGGCGCGCCCATCGGCGCCAGCACCCGCGACAGCGGCTTCAGCCACTCGTCCAGAGCCGCGCCACCCTGGAAATAAATCCCGGTCGGATGTCCCGCACCCAGGTCGGACTCGATCGCGCCCACATGGTTCTGCAGATCGCCGGCGTAGTCCTTCGCATAGGTCTGCGCGCCGTAGGAGCCTTGTTCTTCGTCCATCCACGCCACAAAGCGCACCGTGCGCCTGGGATGAATCCCCAGCTTCTGCAGGAGATGAATCGCCTGCATCGATACAGTAATGCCGGCGCCATCGTCAATCGCACCCGTCGCCAGGTCCCACGAATCAAGATGCCCGGAGACGATCACCACCTGCTCCGGATGCTCCGTACCTTTCCAGTCGGCAATCACATTCGCTGTCTCCACCGGCGCCAGCGTCTCCGGCGTCAACGTCAGATGCATCTGCACCTCGCCCTGCGAGGCCAGGTTCTTCAGCAGATCGGCGTCCTCGGCTGTCACGGCGCCGGCGGGAATCTTCGGCACGCCCGGCGCATAAAACGTCATGCCGGTATGCGGCAGGCGATAATCCGCACCACCGACCGAGCGCACCAGCGTGGCCACCGCACCCGCCGAAGCAGCCACGCTTGGCGCGGCGCCGCGATAGACGACCGCCTCACCGTACGCCTCGCCGCCGCGGCCCTGCGCCGCCAACTCTTTGTCGAAGCGCTCGTTGAATACCAGGATCTTCCCTTTCACCGCGTCCTTCGGCAACGCCTTCAAATCAGCGAACGAATCGACGACAACCACCGGCGCAGTGATGCCATCCTTCGGCGTGGCCACGCTGCCGCCCAGCGCCGTCAGCACAATTTTCTGCGTCGTCTGCGGAGTCATGCCGGGCCACGCGGTCAGATCCGCCGTCTCCTCGCCACGCACCCAGTGCGGCACCGTCGTCTTCTCGATCGTCACGGTCGCGCCCAACGCGCGCATCTCGTCTGCCACCCACTCCACGGCATGTTGCGCCTGCGGCGAGCCGGCAAGGCGCGGGCCAATGTTGTCGGTCAGGTGACGTAGCTCTTTCAGCGCATATGGATCACTCAGCGCCGCGTCGCGCAGCCGCTCCATGTTCGCGATCTGCGCCCGCGTCCACACACCCGGCGATTCATTCAGCAGTTGCGCGATACGCGCCTGCGGCGACTGTGGATCGGGTGCCTGGGCAAAGATGTGCAAGGGAAGAGCGCTCGCAAGCGCGAGCGAAAGGGCCTGAAAGATGCGGATCATAGCCGGGATGCTACCACGCAAACCGCTACTATTTTGCCAGCAGGCTTACAGCAACAGGAATCTTGCGCGGCGGCATGCAGGCATTCGCATCGCACGCCTGATAGCGCAGCGCACCCTGCAGCAGATGGCCGCCGGGCGCTACTGTCATATGCGCACGCAGCGTCACGGTGCCGGTGTACACACTCACCTTCTCATTCGGCGCGAAGGCGAAGCTCGTATCCGTGCCCGGCGGAAAGTCGACCCCGGAGACATTCACTCCATCACCATCCACCACCATCAACTGCGTGGGAATCAGATTTTTCTCATGCGGCATGTGCGAGTTGATGTGGAAGCCATCCTGGATACGGAACCGCAGCTCCACCACCTGTGGTTTGCGCGCCGCAACCTCGGTCTGCTCCGGCCCTTCAAAGCGCACCGTCTGCGGCGTCTTGCCGCCAGCCTCAGGCGTGTCCTGCCAGGGAAACTTCTGCGCTGCAGCAATGCCGGCCGCCAGCAGAACTCCACCGCATATTGCAATCACTCGACGCATCAGTCCCTCGCCGCCAGTGCCTTTTTAATGTTGGCCTCGATCTCATCGCGAGAGATCAACCCCGCCGCCTCTTCCACCACCATGCCATTGCGGCCCACGTAGAACGAGGTCGGCAACACATCGACACCACCGTAGGCCTTCGACGTTGTTTCGCTGCCCAACAGGATGGGATAGTTCACCCCAATCTTCTTCGCAAACTTGTCAATCTGGCCGTGGTCCTTCGTCTCGTCCTCATCCACGCCCAGGATTTCAAATCCCTGCGAGGCATATTGCTTGTGCAGGTCCACGAACCACGGCATCTCCAGCTTGCAGGGCACGCACCATGTGGCCCAGAAGTTCACCAGCACCGCCTTGCCCTTGTAGTCAGCCAGCGAGACTTTGCGGCCATCCTGCGTCTTCAGCGTGAAGGCTGGCGCTTTCTTGCCCCGCAGATTCGGCAGCCCTTCGTCCGACGCGACGTCCTGCTGCACCGTCTGGTTCGACTGGTCCAGCACAGTGACATGCGGCAGGGCCTTTTGTGCGGCGCGGCGGCGCTGCAAATTCTGATATCCAGACCAGGCCATCAGCCCCAAAGCGACAGCCACTACCAGGATGACAATTAAATTGCGCTTCAAATGTTCCTTTCCGGACGACGCGCTGTTCTCTCGAGGTAACCTCTCATTTTATATGGACGCTCCGCGGATCGAAATCACTGCCCCCACCAGGGAATGACCATCGCGGGCATCACGGAAGGTTGCTGAAGGGTGGAATGATGCCAGAGTATGAAATCGCGGTGCGCAATCCCACCGTCGCAGAGTACTGCGCGCTTCGCGCAGGAGCTGGTCTCTCGCCCCGGAGTGAGGAGATTGTGCACGTTGCGCTTCCCAACACGCTCTTTGCTGTTGTTGCCGAGCATCGGGGTCGCGCCGTGGGCATGGGTCGCATTGTGGGCGATGGGGGCACCGTCTTTCAGGTGGCGGACATCGCCGTGTTGCCCGAGCA
Source organism: uncultured Acidobacteriaceae bacterium (assembly GCA_963763665.1). Lineage (GTDB taxonomy): Bacteria > Acidobacteriota > Terriglobia > Terriglobales > Acidobacteriaceae > KBS-83. The sequence goes on from CAVXPT010000001.1 coordinate 222,496, forward strand.
CCAGGGACGCGGGCTGGGCAAGCAAATTCTCGACGCGATTGACGCCTGGCTTCGCCAGAATGCGCGTCCCGGAGCCTTCGTCAACCTCTTCGCGGACCGCGGCGTCGCCCCGCTGTATGCCCGCTATGGCTTCCGGGCACGCCATCCCGACGAGCCGGGAATGTGCTACGTAGTGGAATAAAAATGCTCGCCACTTGCCGGAATTCGCCGTTCCGGCCATCGTCATTCGTACACTGGCAGGAAATCATGACCGGACCATCCGACTCCGCCACCACGCCCGCCAGCCTCATCCGTACCCAGGCAGAGGGTCTCCTCGCGCTCGCAGCGCGGCTCGAAGGCGCGATGGCCAAGCCCTTCGCCGCCGCCGTCGAACTGGTGCTCCGCTGCGGTGAGACGCGCGGCCGCGTCGTTGTCACCGGCATGGGCAAGAGCGGTATCATCGCGCAGAAGATCGCCGCCACGCTCTCCTCCACCGGCACGCCCGCGCTCTTCCTCCATCCCGCGGAGGCGCTGCACGGTGACCTGGGCATGCTTACGAAGGGCGATCTGGTGCTTGCGCTCTCGGCCTCCGGCGAAACCGAGGAGATCCTGCGCCTGCTGGCTACGCTCAAGCGCATCGGCGACGCACTCATCTCCTTTTGCTGCAGTCTCGACTCCACACTCGCGCGCGCCAGCGATGTCGCGCTCGACTGTTCCGTGCCAAACGAAGCCTGCGGCCTCGGACTTGCGCCCACCGCGTCCACCACTGCCATGCTCGCACTCGGCGACGCGCTGGCCATTGCCGTCTCACTGCGCAAGGGCTTCCGCGCGGAGGACTTCGCATCGCTCCACCCCGGCGGCAAGCTGGGCAAAAAGCTCGCCTTCGTCCGCGACCTGATGCACTCTGGCGACGCACTGCCGGCGGTCGCGCCGGCCACGCCCATGAGCCAGGTGATCTACGAGATGTCGCGCAAGCAGCTCGGCGTCACCACCGTGCTTGACGCCGAGGACCGCCTCCTCGGCCTCATCTCCGATGGCGATCTTCGCCGCCTGCTGGAAGGCCGCGGACCCAACGCGCTCACCCTGAATGCGGGCGAAGCGATGAACCGCAACCCATACACCATCGCGGCGGATGAACTCGCCGCCCGAGGTCTAGCCATCATGGAAGAGCGCCGTATCACCTCCCTCGTGGTCACGGACAACGATCGGCGCACCCTCGGCATTCTGCACCTGCACGACCTGTGGGGACTGGAGCTGATGTAACTGGCTCGCTCTCTTTCTCACACCATCCATCCAGAATTGCTCTAGCATGGGGGCGTGCTGCGCTTGCGTCCCATCGCTGCCTCTGCGGCGGCCCTGTTGCTGCTTGGCGGGTGCCAGCGCAAAACTGCCCCGGTGGAGGCGCCGCGCCCTTTCGTACTCGCGGATGCCATCACGCACTGGTATGGCCGGTACGACCCCGCCACGCAAACCGCGCGCGCCAATTTACCTGACCATCCTTCGGTGGATCTCACCGGTTCGTGGTTCGCGCCCACCGATCCGGTCGACATCGTCGTCATCTTTGAAGCTGCCTATCTTCAGGCCGGCCACCCGCGCCACGTGGTCGTCACGGCGGCGGTGCCACATCGGAGTGACAAGCCCGGCCACCCCGGCGACGATTCCTTCAACTGCCTCACGTGCCGTCCGGTCATCGGCATGGCCGTCTTCACCCGCCGCCTGAACACCTGGCTGCTGGAAGACGCGAACGACGCCGTCGACCTTGCTGGAGGCAACGGGCATCCACCCTCCGTCAAGCTGGTGACAGTGGGGACCGACCTGCACGGCATCCGGCTGGAGAGCCGCACCCAGACAGACGACTTCGCCAGCAGCAGCGTCAGCCTGCTGGTGCCATGGCAGGAGGATGTCGTCCGCGCCTTCAGCGAAGAGACTGCTTACACCAACCGCGACGCCTGCGGCCCCGAAAGCCCACTGCGCGACCCCTGCTATGCCTGGCAGCGCTCTGACGCCTTTGCCGACGTTCCCGGCCAGGACTATGACGACCTGGTGCTCACCGGAAGGGGCACCCAGCCTCCCCCCGATCTGGACACGTCGCCAAAGGCGCGGCCTACAAAGCTCAGCCACGGCAAACAAAAGTCCGAGCCGTCCGCCGTTCCTGCCGCGCTCCCCTACACCGGCGTGGAGCGTCTGCGCTTCCACGACGGCAAATACCTGCCGATGCCGGACACCGACACCACGATCCCGGCGCACGAAATGGACGGTGATTAAGGCGTTTTTGGCGCCACCACCGACAATGTCAGCGTCTGCGTGTGCGTAATCGAGCTCGAAGACAGCGGATTTCCCGAGACGCCGCTAGCTGTCAGCGTGACAGGCGCGCTGGTCACGCCGGCATTGGAGGCCGCGGTCAGCGTAAATGTCTGCGCAGAACCGATCCCCACCGTCGCTGAGCCCGGCGCCACGCCGACTTTGTCCGGCAGGCCACTCAACACCAGCGTGATACTGCCCGCCGAGTTTTTCAACGCCGCTACCTGGAAGACGATGCTTGCCGTGCCGCCCTGCGTAATGCTGACTGCTGCCGGCTGGTCGGTCCCGAGCGATAAGGTAAAGTCCGGCGGTGCGTTGTCGCCGCAGCCAGCTGACACGAGCGGGAGGGCGCAAACCGCTGCCAGTACCAGGAAAATCCATTGACTGCGCTTTCGACCATGCATCCGTCCGAAACCTCTCCCGTGCTCTCTTTGTCCACTGGGATGCAACTTTGCTGGACCACCGCGAGTTGGCATCCTGCGCGCAGCCATCCGCCGTAACATCCTCACAGCAATATATGCTCCGCACCGTTCCGATCTTTGAGGACAACGCACATCCACCGGTCTGGAGCGATCGCATGGCCGCCGGTGAGTTCGCGGTATTGTGTGAGGACGCGCGAACCGGTGCGGCCAAGCAGCCGGACAACACTCTGGCGCCGGCTGCAGCAAGCCAAATCTGCACCATCTTCGACTCACGCCAGGAGGCGGAAGATTTCGCCCGTGCACGCGTGACCGTGTATCCCGCCATGCGCTGCGTGGTGTTCGACCACGAAGGCCGCGCCAAACCACCCCTGCTGATCGTGAACCGGCCGGAATTCGACCCTCGCGGAGAGATCGGCCCCACGTATCGCCGCTGGGTCGGAGGCATCTGTCTCGTTGCCGGACTCGCCTGCGGGGCGTGGGAGATCGCTCATGACTACGCCACCATCTGGGCGGGCGCGTTCGCGATACGGCTGCTGCCCATCGCTGCAGTCTGTCTGGGCGCGGAACTCGTCCTCTGGGTGCAGGCAAAGCGGTCCCGCAAGCAGCCAGGTTAGGCAAGCCCGTCACTGCCTGCTCCGCTACACTGTTAGGAATCCTCAAACTACGAACCGCGTACGAAAGAAGACGAGATCCCTACCCGCATGCACCGTTGGTCCCAGCTCTTTATCCCTACGCTCCGCGAAGCGCCCGCCGATGCCGAGGTCGCCAGCCACAAGTTCCTGCTTCGCTCCGGCTACGTCCGGCAGCTCAGCGCCGGTATTTACTCGTATCTGTTCCTCGGCCAGCGCTCGCTGAACAAGATCATCGCCATCGTCCGCCAGGAGATGGATAAGATCGGCCAGGAGTTCTTCCTCCCCGCACTGCTGCCGCGCGACATTCTGGAGGAGAGCGGTCGCTGGACCATCTTCGGCGACAACCTGTTCCGGTTGAAGGATCGCAAGGGCGCCGACCTCTGCCTGGGCATGACTCATGAAGAGATCATGACATCCATCGCCCGCAACGAGCTGCGCAGCTACAAGCAGTTGCCGCAGATCTGGTACCAGATCCAAACAAAATTTCGTGATGAACCGCGCCCCAAGTCGGGCCTCTTGCGTGTGCGCCAGTTCACCATGAAGGACTCTTACTCCTTCGACATCGACGCCGCCGGCCTGGACGAGAGCTACCGCAAGCACGACCAGACCTACCGCGCCATCTTCACGCGCTGCGGCCTTTCGTTCGTCGTCGTCGAGGCCGACTCCGGCGCCATGGGCGGCTCCGGATCGCAGGAGTTCATGGTCTACACCGATGCCGGCGAGGACCTGATCGCCTCCTGCGCCGAGTGCCACTACGCGGCGAACATCGAAAAGGCCACATCGCGCCTCGCGCCGGTCGAAGATCTCGCAGCCACCGGCGACGGCAAGCCGGAGCGCATCCACACCCCTGGCAAGGCCGCCATCGCGGACATCGTCGCCTTCCTGAACATGCTGCCGCAGCATGACGTCAAGGCCCTGGCCTACATGGCGCTCGCGAAGGATGGCAAGTGGAAGCCGCTCGCTGTCTTCCTGCGCGGCGACCACTCCGTCAACGAGGCCAAGCTGCTCGCCCTCACTGGCGCGCGCGAACTGCGATACATGGGCACCGAAGAACTCGACACGTGGTTCAAAGGCCCGGCTGGCTATCTGGGCCCGGTCGGCCTCACCGCGGCGAGGACGCCGCTCGGCGATGGCCTTACCATGGTGCTCGATAAAGCACTCGAAGGCCGCACCAACTTGGTCGCCGGCGCCAACGAGCTCGACTACCACTTCCGCAACGTCACTCCTGGCCGCGACTTCACGCCCACCGTCACCGCCGATGTCCGCGACGCGCTCGAAGGCGAAGGCTGCCCCAACTGCGGTGCACCGCTCAAGATCGGCAAGGCAGTCGAGATCGGCCACATCTTCAAGCTCGGCACGCGCTACTCGGAATCGATGGGCGCGCGCGTCCTCGACGCCAACGGCAAGGAAGTCATGCCGATCATGGGCTGCTACGGCATCGGCATCGAGCGCATCCTCACCTCGGCCATCGAGCAGTCGAACGACGCCAACGGCTTCTGGCTGCCGCCCGCCATCGCGCCCTTCGATGTCGTGGTCACCGTCACCAATATCGCCGACGCGGCATTGCTCTCGGCAGGCGAACAGGTCGCCCACGACCTCGAAGCTGCCGGTTTCGACGTCCTGCTGGACGACCGCGACGAGCGCGCCGGCGTCAAGTTCAAGGATGCCGACCTGATCGGCATTCCGTATCGCATCAATGTCGGCAAAAAGGCCGCCGAGGGCCTCGTGGAACTGGTAGCCCGGGCCAGCGCGGCGGATAGATCCGCCACCCGCGATCTGCCGCGGAGCGAAGTGGCAGCCGCCCTGCGTGCTCTGCTGGCAGGTTCCTGAATTCCTTCAGCCACGGGGATACTCATCCGGTGGATGGACGGACAGGCGGGGATGTACCCGCCTGGGCACGCCAAACGCCCTGCCTCGCCGCGTATCATAGAGAACGTTGCGAGAACGTTGCGTCAAAACGGGCCGCGCGCAAAGATCGCCCCGCCGACGTCAAACCATCAGGATGCCTTGCCCGACCTCGATCCAAGTCCGCTGGCTCGCGCCCGAAGGGCTCTTCACTCGGCGGCAGGCACCGTCAGGAATTTTTTAAGCTTGCCAGTCAAACTAAAGCTCCCGCCCAATCGCATCATCGCCGAAAAGCCCCTCTGGGAGACGGCGCTGATCTTCGTCTGCATCGCGTTCACCTTCACGCTGCTCATTCTCGGCATCACCTTCAGCTACTACTCCAACAAATACAAGCAGCTGGTCGACGAGCGCATGTCGAAGCCGCTCTTCAACCAGACCCCGCGCATCTACGCCGCGCCGCGCGAGGTCCGCATCGGCCAAAAGCTCACCGCCGGCTCCATCGCCCAGCAGTTGCGTACCGCCGGCTACACCCCTCCCGGCAGCAACGCATCGCCCATGGGCACCTACGATCTGCGCGGCGACAGCATCAGCGTCCATCCCGGCCCGCAGTCGTACCACTCGCAGGAGGGTGCAACCATCTCCTTCAGCGATGGCATGGTCACCGGCATCTCCGGCGATACACGGCAGCAGCTCTCCGCCTACGAGCTGGAGCCACAGCTCATCACCAGCCTCTCCGAGGGGCCAAACCGCGTAAAGCGTCGTCTCGTGACCTACAACGAGCTGCCGCCGGCGCTGGTGCAGGCCGTCACCTCCATCGAAGACAAGCGCTTCTTCTCTCACGGCGGCGTGGACTACATCTCGCTGATCGGCTGGATCTACCACGATCTTCTCGGCGACCGCCGCTACCGTGGCGGAGCATCCACCCTCACCATGCAGCTTTCGCGCGGCATCTTCCTGTCGCCCGCGCGCCACATCAAGCGCAAACTCATCGAAGTCGCCATCACCTTCCAGCTTGAGCACCGCTACACCAAGCAGCAGATCTTCGAGATGTACGCCAACGAGATCCCGCTCGGCCAGCAGGGATCGTTCGGCATCTACGGCTTCGGCGAGGCCGCCCAGGCCTACTTCGGCAAGGATGTCCGCCAGCTTGACCTCGCCGAATGCGCGCTGCTCGCGGGCATGATTCAGCAGCCCAGCGCGCTGAATCCGTACCACCATCAGGGCAAGCGCGCCATCGCACGGCGCAACGTCGTGCTCGGCGCCATGGTGGAGAACGATGCCATCACGGAAGCCCAGGCCGCAGCCGCACGGCAGGAACCGCTGCACCTTGCGCCGGGCACCATCGACGGCGGCCTCGCCCCTTACTTCATCGACATCGTGCACGACCAGATTGTTCGCAGCTATGGCGAAACCCAGTACGCCTCCCAGGGCCTGCGCGTTTATAGCTCGCTCGATCCGGATTTGCAGGCGGTCGCCAACGAAGCCGTTGCCGAAGGCATGAAGAACGTTGACGCACTGGTGGAGGCGAAGCGCAAGCGATCCAAACACCCCGAATCCATCGCCACGCCACAGGTTGCACTGGTAGCACTCAATCCGCACACCGGCCAGGTGCTGGCGTTGGTGGGCGGCCGAAACTACGGCATCTCCCAGCTCAACCACGCCATCGCCCACCGCCCGACCGGATCGGCCTTCAAGCCATTCGTCTACGCAGCCGCCTTTAATACGTCGCTGGCCGGCACACAGCTCACTACGCCAGCCGCGGTCGTGGATGCCGCTGCGAACGGCAGCCCCAATGCCGAGAGCGGCACCCCCGGCGATCCTCATCCGAATGGCGCGACTCCGCAGCCAACCGATCCCGGGCTGGGTCATGGTGTCTTCACCGAAATCACTATGCTGAACAACGACCTCACCACCTTCGAAGGCGGCTACTCTCCGGGAAACTACGGCCACGCCGGCGGTCTGGTCACGGCGCGCTATGCGCTGCAGTATTCGCTGAACAACGCCACTGTCGAGCTGGCCCAGATGGTCGGCTACGACAACGTCGCCGCACTGGCGCGCGATGCGGGCATCATCGCTGCTCAAGGCACCCCGGCAGTCGCCCTTGGCGCCTATGACGCCACCCCGGTCGAGATGGCCGGTGCCTATACGACCTTCGCGAACAATGGCACCCGCATCACTCCGTGGGAGATCGCTTCCGTCCGCGCCGCCAACGGCGACCCCATCAGCGATCACCAGCCAGATGCAAAGCCTATCCTCGATCCACGCGTGGCCTACCTCACCACCAATATGCTGCAGAACGTCATGAACGCCGGCACCGCCGCGGGTGTGCGCAGTCGCGGCTTTCTGGCTCCTGCCGCCGGCAAAACCGGCACCGAACGTGACGCATGGTTCGCCGGCTACACCTCCAACCTCATTTGCATCATCTGGGTAGGCAACGACGATTACTCCGACATCAAGCTTCAAGGCGCTCAAGCCGCCGTTCCCATCTGGGCCGAGTTCATGAAGCGCGCCATCCAGCTTCCCCAGTACTCTGACACGCGCGACTTCTCTATCCCCCAGGGCGTCGACCTGGTGAAGCTGGACAAGAACACCAACCTGCTGGCCGATCCCACCTGCCCCGAGGACTACTACGCCGCGTTTCTAGCGGGCACCGCCCCCAGAAACACCTGCTCCCACCCAAATGACGACCAGCGGAACTTCTTCCAGAAGCTCTTTGGTCTCGGCACCACGCCCCAGCAACAGCTCCCGCCGCGCAGCGGCCCCACCGTCCTCCCCCCTGGCCAGCCGCAACAACCCGGCAGCGCCAACGCCCAAAACGCCCAAAACAGCGAGCAGGAGAAGCCCAAGGCCAAGAAGCGCGGCTTCTTCAGCCGACTTTTCGGAGGTGGCAAAAAGGATGACGATCAACAGCAGCAGCAGGACCAACAGCAACCGCAGAGTCCGCAGTAAATAGCCAGCCATGCAAGCGTAAAATAAGTGATATTTAGATGTAATTTGTCTGCCGTCTGTGCGATACTGGAGCCGTCAGGAGGATTCTGCTATGGCCGTCATGGCAATGCCCCGTCCCGATCTGGCTGCACACCGCGAATCGCTGCGCCTGCCGACCACTGAGATTGTCAGCCGGCTGGTCGATATCCTGGGCCGCAAACTGACCGCATACATCGCGAAGGTGAAGGACGTCCGCGCCGTCGACCGCTGGATAGCTGGCGGCGAAATCTATGGCGATGCAGAGCAGCGGCTGCGCTTCGCCTTTCAGGTGGCCCGCACTTTGCGCGAGCAGGACACAGCCGCTGTCGTGCAGGCATGGATGACCGGCGTCAATCCTGAGCTTGGCGACCGGGTTCCGCTGCGACTGATGCGCGATGGTGACCTGCACATCGTTGCGCCAGAAGTACTCCGCGCCGCCCGTGCCTTCCTCGCCGGAGGCTGAGCGCTTCGCATTGATTCATCCTCCCCACCGCGGCTCTTTCCCCCAGCCGCCTTCGCTGACATTGCTGCGGCCCCGCAGCAGGAAGGCCAAACCTGCCCGTGTCCCCTGAGCCCTTGCCCTCCGGCCCCGCAACGCTCGAAGCCGCGCCTCTCGAATCGCGAGTTGCCGAACAGCCTATCTACCGCGTCGGCCGCTGGCCCGATCCTTGGCAGCCGCCCGACTGGGCCCACGCCCACTCCGATGGCACCTTCGGCAATCGCTTCGACGACCCGCAGGCTTATTACCGCGTCATCTACACCTCCAGCCAGCGCCTCGGCTGCTATCTGGAAACGCTCGCCCGCTTCCGTCCGGATCTGACTCTGCTGGCCGACCTTGCCGAGATTGAAGGCGAAGACGACTTCACCCCGCTCGCTACCGTGCCGGCAAGTTGGCTCGTAGCCCGACTCATCGGCACTGGCAACATCGACGGCGATTATGGCGACATCTACGCGCCGGGCTGGATCGCCCTCCTGCGCCGCGAACTCGCTTCTACCGCTGTGGCCCTCGGCCTCTCGGACATCGACGCCGCTACACTGCAGGCAGGCAGGCCGCGGCAGCTCACCCAGGAGGCCTCGCTCGTCGTCTTCCGCCACGGCCTCGACGGCATCTTTTACCGCTCCCGTTACGGCCACTCCATCGAGAACTGGGCCATCTTTGAGCCTTTCCCCTTGCGCAATACCTCGTCCGCGGCCATCGCGGCGGATGACCCTGACCTGCAATCCGCGCTTGGCATCCACGGCCTCGCCATGACGGAAACAGCACACCCCACCCGCGGCAATCCGCCACGGGTTGAAAACCCCTTCTAGCGCAGCCCGGGCAATTCCGGCTGGCATGCGGGGCACCAATATGTAGAGCGCGCACCAGGCCCCTGCCTGCGCATCAGGATCGGAGTTCCGCATCGGCGGCACTCCTTGCCCTGCCGCCTGTACACCCACAGCCGCGCACCCGGATCGTCTGCTCGCGTCGTGCGCCGCAGGCCCGTGTGCGTCAGCATTCCGCCCTCGCTGCCATCCTTTACGTTCGCTTCGAGAAAGTGCCTCGACCGCTCGAGAATGCAGTCGACCTCGGCACCCGTCAACGTATTCACCCGTCGGAACGGATGCACGCCGCACGCGAACAGCACCTCACTCTTGTAGACATTTCCCAGTCCTGCCATCACGCGCTGGTTCAAGAGCACATTCGCGATCTCTTCATCGCCGTGCGCCAGCAGTCGAGCCTTCGCTTCGTCCGCAGCGAACTCCGCGCCCAGCAGATCCGGCCCCAGCTTAGGAATCGTCGAATTCCGCTCCAGCGTGTGCGCGGTATAGAACTTCGCGACCGGTACGTTGAACGCCACCGCTTCGTAGTCCCTCGTCGCGATGACGGCGCGCATCTCGCGCCGGCTACGGCGCCAGCGTTCCCCCACGCGATAGATGTGCCAGGAGCCGGACATCCGCATGTGGGTGACGAGGATCAAGTCGCCCGAGAAGTGGATCAGCAACCATTTGCCGCGCGACTCGACCTTCTCCACCGTTCGGCCTGCGACAGGTGTGTTGTCATCGACGCTGGCCAGCGGCGCGAGCGCGGTCTCGAAGCGCGTGACTACCTTGCCTTCGAGAACGTGGCCCAGCGCTCGCGCCGCTCGATAGATTGTATCTCCCTCAGGCACGTAAAGTACTTCTCCTGTAGGTGCGCACGGAACGGCATCAGTCAGTGTCGCTTTTCGTTAAGGAAAGGACACGTCGAGTGTATCTCCGCTTACCAGTGCAACTGGAGACATGCTTCTATTGGAGATCGATCGGCGCGGATGGCTCCGATCCTTCACGCCCCAGTGCCGGCGGCAATACACGACGCACGTTGAATCCGTTCGGCGCAGCGTGGAATCCAGCATCCTGCAGGAATCGCGCCAGAAAGTGCGCCCCCGCGGGCTGACCGTTGATCTGCGCGATCAGAAGGCCCGCCCCGCGATCCCCTTCCCGCTGTCGCAACTCCTCCTGCGTCATCTGCGCCAGGAACTGCGACAGATCGCGCGCGGTCTGCGATCGCTCCGGCTCCTCCGGCGATAGAAAGACCTGCAGGTTCGGATTGCCCCGCCGTAGATAGCCCACCATCTCACCATTGCGCAGTATCACACTGGCACCCACGCTGCGTGTCAGGCTGCGCGGCTGTCCATCCCCATCAATGGTTTCGGCTGTCAAGGTCTCTACCGTCGGCCAGCGTAGCGTGGCGCCATACGGATTTGCTGGATCGGTCGCGGCCAGCATCACCATCTCCGGCTTCTCCAGCCGCGCCTGCTGCCGCAACGACCGTAGCAGGTCCACCGCCGCCGGCAGCGCAAATTGCGTCGCCCCCAGCCCCGCCACAAAATAACCCCGGCGCACCCGGCCACTCTCCTCCATCGCCTTCAGCACCTCGTACACGGCGCTGAAGCCACCCGGCAGATTCTCCTGCGCCACGCTCTCGCGCGTCAGCACGCCATAACGCGCCAGCAATTGATTCGCAATCGCGTGGCTCCAATTTGTAGCCGTCGACGCATCCTTCGCCGACTCTGGCTGTGGCACCAAGGTCCATCGCCCTTGTGCGCTTGGCGGCGTGGTTCGGCGCGAGCGAAATGCCGCCACCTGTGCGCCGCTGGAGTGTGCCCGCTTCGGCTGCCGTCCCGTCGGCCGCGCCGTGTACGCTCGCAACGCATGAAACGTATCGTTCGTCACAGCGCCGCGCCACACCAGCGTCCACAAGGCATCGATCGTCTCGCCCGGGTAGCCGCCGCCCAGCGCATCATGGATTTGCGCGAAGAACATCGCGCCGCCGCGTTCCAGTTGCTCCAGCACCGCCTGCTCTTTCGCGGTTGGCTCGACCGCGGCCAGCGCATTCTGCCGCATCGGCGGCAGCAGTGTACGCAGCCGGTCCGACAAGATAGAGCGCGATGCGCCCATCATGCTCGCCCAGCGGATCCAGCCCCACCCACACCACCTCGCCCGCCGCAATCAGCGTATCCAGTTGCCCCGGCGCGTAATTTGCGAGGCGTGCCGGCAGAATCGCCGTCTCCACCAGCGACGCAGGCAGCGGCGCGCCCTGCAGACTCTCAATCGTATCCAGCAGCGAATCCAGCCCGCGTCGCCGCTGCAGCACCCCTTGCCAGTGCGTGTTCAGCCGGGCCAGCATCTGCTGCTCCACCGGCTCCACTTCTTTTCGTAACCGCGCCAGAGACTTTCTCCGGATCAGCCGCAGCACCTCGGCATCGCACCACTCGCGGTGAACCCCACCGGGCCGAAATCCACCTTCGACGATGCGGCCATCCAACAACAGCCCGCGCAGCGCCGTTTCCACGGGCTTCGCATCCAGTCCAAATCGCTTCGTCAGCCTCGCCCTGCGTGAACGGCCCGTGCGTGCGCGCAAAGCGCCGCACCAGCTCCAGCACCGGCTGCGCCACCGGCTCGAGCAGCGCCTTCGGCAACCCCGGCGGCAGCGGAATACCCAGCGCATCGCGATACCGTGCTGCATCCTCCACCGCGATCAGCCGCTTCTCCCCCGCGATCTTCACCTCCAGCAGCCGCTTCGCGCGCAGCAACCGCTCCGTATGGATCGCCACATCCGGTGCAGCCAGGCGCCGCAGCAACTCCGCGCGATTCAGATCTCCCAGACGCAGCAGCAGGTCATGAATACCATCCGCGCCGCGCGCCTTCTGGTTATCGGTCAGTGCCTGCAGCTGCTCTTCAACCTCGGCAATCGCATCCGCATCCAGCAGCTCACGCAGATCGGCATCGCCCAGCAGCTCGCGCAGCTGCTCCTGGTCGATCGAAAGCGCCTGCGCGCGCCGCTCCGCCAGCGGGGCATCGCCGTCGTAGATGTAGTTCGCCACGTAGCTGAACAGCAGCGAAGCGGCAAACGGCGACGGCGTCTTCGAGTCCGCCACATGCACGCGCGTCGTTCGCGCATTCACCGAGCGCAGCACCTCCAGAAACGCGGGCATGTCGAAGACATCGCGCACGCACTCGCGATACGCCTCCAGCAGCATCGGGAATGCGGGATAGCGCGAGGCCACGCTCAGCAGGTCGTATGCACGTTTGCGCTGCGCCCACAGCGGCGCACGTCCTGTCGCGCGGCGTCGCGGCAGCAGCAGCGCCCGCGCCGCAGACTCACGAAACTTCGCGGCAAACAGCGCCGTTGACCCAAGCTGTCGCAGCACCAGCTCCGAAGCCTCAGCCGGATCGAGCAGGATCAGCTCCGGATCAGGTGGCGCATCCGTTTCCGGAAAGCGCAGCACAAATCCGTCATCGGCCCACATCGTTTCCACATCACCGCGACCGCTTGCGCGCAGCCTGCCGCTGATGGCCATGGCCCACGGCGCGTGTACGCGGCTGCCAAACGGCGTCAGCACGCACACGCGCCAATCGCCCAGCTCATCGCGTACACGCTCGATCACGATGGTGCGATCGTCCGGCACCGCCGTCGTTGCCAGCTCCTGATCGGCAAGAAAGCGCAGCAGGTTCTCCGCCGCCTGCGGATCCAGATCGTGCTCGCGTGTCAACCGCGAGAGCGCGGCATTGTGCGGCATCTCGCGCAACTCGCGCACCAGGGCGCCGATGCGACGCCCAAACTCCAGCGGCCGCCCCGGCGTGTCGCCATGCCAGAACGGCATCTTGCCCGGCTCGCCCGGCGCCGGCGACACCAGTACGCGATCGTGCGTGATCTCGTCGATGCGCCACGTCGTCGCGCCCAGGATGAAGGTCTCGCCGGTGCGGCTCTCGAAGATCATCTCTTCGTCCAGCTCGCCCACGCGCACTGGCTTGCCCTCCGTCCCCGAGAGGAACACGCCATATAGCCCGCGATCCGGAATCGTGCCGCCGTTCAGGATCGCCAGCATCTTCGAGCCATCACGCGGCGTCAGCAGGTTGCGCACGCGGTCCCATGTCACGCGCGGCCGCAGCTCGGCAAACTCATCGGATGGATAGCGTCCCGCCAGCAGATCGAGTACACCCTCGAACGCGCCGCGGCTCAGCTCCGCAAATGGCGCTGCACTGCGCATGATGGCGAACAGGTCATCGACCGTGATCTCCGGCGGTAGCGGTGGCTCCTTCTTCGATCGCGGCACCCGCGAAACGCGCGGCGGTTGCGCCACCGTCGCCACCATTTGCTGCGCCAGCACATCCAGCGGATTGCGCAAATAGCGCGTCGACTCCACCAGCCCCTCGTGCATCGCGCGCGTCACCGCGGCGCACGCAACCAGGTCGGCGCGATATTTGGGAAAGATCACGCCCTCGCTCGCCGCGCCCACATGGTGGCCGGCGCGCCCGATACGCTGCATACCGCTCGCTACCGACGGCGGCGCCTCGATCTGGATTACCAGGTCCACCGCGCCCATGTCGATGCCCAGTTCCAACGACGACGTGCACACCAGCGCGCGGATCTTTCCCGCCTTCAGCAGCTCTTCAATCTCCGATCGCTGCGCCGCCGCCAACGATCCATGGTGAGCGCGCGCCACCGCCTCGCCCGCCAGATCATTGATCGCACCCGCCAAGCGCTCCGCCGTGCGCCGGTTGTTCACAAAGATCAGCGTCGAGGTCCGCTCACGCACAATCGCCAGCAGCCGCGGATGGATAGCGCTCCAGATCGAGGTCCGCTTCGGCCCCTGCGACGCCGCGCCGCTCGGCAACTCTTCCGGCTGGCCCAGCCGCGCCATGTCCTCTACCGGCACCTCAATGCGCAGCTCCAGCCGCTTCGGCTCGCTCGCATTCACAATCGTCACCGGGCGGAATCGAACGACCTGCTCTTCGCGCGCCGCCATCGCTTCGGCCGTCTCGTCCCGCGTAAAACCGGCCTCCATCTCCTGAGCCAGCTCGGACGCTGCTTGCTCGGGCGGTTCGGGCTCTGCCACTGACACATTCGCCCCCTCGGCTCCTGCCAGAAAGTGCGCCACCTCTTCCAGTGGCCGCTGTGTCGCCGAAAGCCCGATACGCTGGAAGGGACGCTCCGTAATCGCCTGCAAACGTTCCAGAGAAAGTGCCAGATGCGCGCCGCGTTTCGTTGGCACCAGCGCATGAATTTCATCGACAATCACGGTATCGACGCTCCGCAGCCCCGCCGAGGCATCCGACGTCAGCAACAGGTACAGTGACTCCGGCGTGGTAATCAGGATCTCTGCAGGATGCCGGCGAAACAGCGCGCGCTCCTTCTGCGGCGTATCGCCGGTGCGGACGGCAATCGCCGGCTCGCGAACCGTCACACCCGCACGCCGCGCCATGTTCGCAATCCCCGCCAGCGGAGCGCGCAGGTTGCGCTCCACGTCCACCGCGAGTGCCTTTAGCGGACTGATATAGATGACACGGCACGCCGAAGGACCATCCGGCTCCGGCTCCAGCATCAACCGGTTCAGGCACCACAGGAACGCCGTCAGCGTCTTGCCGGTGCCGGTCGGCGCCAGGATCAGCGTATTTTCGCCGCGAGCGATCGCCGGCCAGCCCAGCACCTGCGGCGATGTTGGTCGATCGAAAACCGCGCGGAACCACTCCGCTGTCATCGGATGAAACAATCCCAGCACGTCCTCGCCAGCCGCCGCTTCGGGTGCCGCTGCCGGCTTCCGGGTTGTTTTCTTTTCCGCCATTCCCGCTCCGTTGCTCAGACGGCCATTTGGCCGCCCGGGATACCTGCTTTGACGCCCGATCGCCTCTTCACATCGCAAAAGGCGGGCTTCGTCACGATGAGGTGTAGCCGCGCCAGACGGCAGCGCGAAAGCTCCGTCCCTCCCGCTAGAATGCCGGACGGGACACGAGGTCTTCGGCGGACATCCTTGAAAAATCTTGAGAGCCCTGTCGATTCCCCAACAGCCCGTTCGACGTATGGATAGAGGCGCTTCCCAGGCAACACGTTGGAAGCTCCCATCCTAGCCACAAGGAGAGACAAAAAAAGATGCAATTCCTCATGTTCTACACGCCCTCGGCGACCCGACCCGCGGCCCCTCCCAGCGAGGAATATCTGGACGAGATGAACCGGCTCATCGATGTTTCCATGAAATCCGGCCAAATGATCGCGACGGGCGGCCTTACCCCGCTCAAAGACGGCGCGCGGGTCGCTCAGACAACGGGCGAAGTCACGATCACTGACGGGCCCTTCATCGAGTCTACGGAGATCATCGGTGGCTTCGCTCTCTTCGAACTGCCCTCTTTGGAAGCCGCCATTGAGTCGTCGAAGAATTTCCTGAAGATTGCGGGCGACGGTCATGTCACGATCCGACCGCTCATGGATCCGTCCCAGACATGCGCCGGGACATGCACCGGTGCAGATGCCATCGCCGTTCCTGCCGAGCGCTAAGGAGACTGAAAATGCGATTCATGATGCTGATGATTCCGAAGGGCTACGAACAGGCGAAACCGGGCACGTTGCCGGAGGCCAAAGCTGTCGAAGCCATGATGAAGTACAACGAAGAGCTGCAGAAAGGCGGCGTGCTGCTCGCGCTCGAAGGCCTGCACCCGCCGTCCATGGGCGCGCGTGTCAGCTTTGCCGGCGGCACGCCGAAGGTCACGGACGGCCCCTTCGCCGAAGCAACAGAGGTGCTCGGCGGCTTCTGGATGATCCAGGTGAAGTCCAAAGAAGAGGCGATCCAGTGGGCCTCGCGCTGCCCCGCCTCCGCCAACGAAATCATAGAAATCCGCCAGATACAGGAGATGACGGATTTTCCCGCCGAGGTGCAGAAGGCGGCCGAGGGCTTTACCGAGATGCAGACGCGAAATGCCTGATCCAACAGCCGCGCTCCTCTTGCAGGAGGGGCGCGGATATCATTCACCGCAGTCACAACAACACATCGCGAGGAATCCGTTATGCCTGCATCCATCGACACTACTGCGCCTTCCAAGTCGCGGCTTCTGACCGGCCGCATTCTCAGCACACTGACCGTGCTCTTTCTGATCATGGATATCGTCTTCAAATTTATCCGCCCCATTCCTCCGCAGGTGCTGCAGTCGATGAACCAGCTTGGATTTCAAACCAGCCTGCTGAGCGTGATCGGCATCCTGCTGCTCGTCTGCACTGTGCTTTATGTCATCCCCGCCACTTCCGTTCTGGGCGCGGTATTGCTTACGGGATATTTGGGCGGCGCTATCTCCGTGCAGGTGCGCGTTGGTAATCCGCTCTTCGGCTACATCCTCTTCCCGGTCTATGTCGGCGTGTTGATGTGGGCTGGCCTATGCCTGCGGGAATCCCGTTTGCTCTCCTTGCTGCCTCTGCGAAAATAGGCGCTGGCAGGAGGTGGTTACAGTGCGATTCGTAGTTTTGCGTAAGACCGAAAAGTGGATGGAATCCGGTGCGGTGACTCCCGAACTGGTAGCCGCCATGCAGCAATTCGATGACGAGATGCGCCAAGCCGGCGTGCTCGTCGCCGTGGAACGCCTGCAGCCCAGCGCCAACGGCACGCGTCTTCGCATGTCCAACGGTCAGTTCCGCACCGTCGATGGTCCCTTTACCGAGACGAACGAGCTCATCGCGGGCGTAAACATTCTCGAAGTTGCCTCGCTGGAGGAGGCCATCGCCTGGATGAAGCGCTGCCCCACGCTGTGCGGCCCAAGTACGGAGGCTGAGTTCGAGATCCGCCCCGTGCTCGAAGCGCCGCCCGCGGATGGCTCTCAGTACTAGGCTGCACTGTTTGCATCCGCACGGCGAAAGATGCTCTGATCCAGGCAGTGAAACAGGCTGTGAAACCACCGGCTGTGAAATCTGACGTGCCGTCTACGACTGCGATGGACCGCGGCCAGATTGACCGCACCATCGACGCCGTCTGGCGCATGGAGTCTGCGCGTGTCATTGCCGGGCTCACCCGCATCGTGCGTGATGTCGGCATCGCCGAAGAGCTCGCGCAGGATGCGCTGGTTGCCGCACTCGAGCAGTGGCCGGAATCCGGTGTGCCGCAAAACCCCGGCGCGTGGCTCATGGTTGCAGCCAAGCACCGCGCTATCGATCTGCTGCGCCGCAATACGCGGCTCGAACGCAAGCACGAAGAACTCGCCCGTGAGTTGGAGGAACAACAGCAGCGGTCCTTCGCCGACTTCGCCACGGCCCTCGCCGCCGCGGCAGATGGCGATATCGAAGACGACCTCCTCCGCCTCGTCTTCATCTCCTGCCATCCCGTGCTCTCGCCGGAGTCGCGCGTCGCTCTTACGCTGCGCCTGCTCGGCGGCCTTACCACGCCAGAGATCGCCCGCGCCTTCCTTACGCCGGAGCCCACTATCGCGCAGCGCATCGTGCGCGCCAAACGCACACTTGCTGAAGCGCATGTGCCGTTCGAGGTTCCCACCGGCCTCGATCGCGCCGCACGCCTCTCTTCGGTCCTCGAAGTGATCTATCTCATCTTCAACGAGGGCTACTCCGCCACTGCCGGCGAAGACTGGTTGCGCCCAGCTCTCTGCGAAGATGCGCTGCGCCTCGGCCGCATCCTCGCGGGACTCGCCCCGCAGGAGTCCGAAGTCCACGGTCTCGTCGCGCTCATGGAGATCCAGGCCTCGCGCCACGCCGCGCGCCTCGGCCCCGCAGGCGAGCCCATCCTGCTGCTCGACCAGGACCGCAGCCGCTGGGATCAGTTGGCCATCCGCCGCGGCCTGGCCGCACTCGCGCGCGCTGAGGAGCTAAGCTCCAAACTGCACAGCGGCCCTGGCCCCTATACGCTGCAGGCCGCCATCGCCGCCTGCCACGCGCGCGCCCGCACCGGAGAAGAGACGGATTGGCAGCGCATCGCTACGGTCTACGAGGTGCTCGCGCAGCGCCAACCCTCGCCTATCGTGGAGCTCAATCGCGCCGTCGCGCTTGCCATGGCCTTCGGCCCCGAGGTTGGTCTTACGCTCGTCGACAAACTCACTGCAGAGCCCTCGCTCGCCAACTACCATCGCCTTCCCAGCGTGCGTGCGGAACTGCTCTTCCGCCTTGGCCGGCTGGCCGAAGCTCAGCCTGAGTTCGAGCGTGCAGCCTCGCTCGCACGCAACGCCCGCGAGCGCGACCTGTTGCTCAA
Source organism: uncultured Acidobacteriaceae bacterium (assembly GCA_963763665.1). Classification (GTDB taxonomy): domain Bacteria; phylum Acidobacteriota; class Terriglobia; order Terriglobales; family Acidobacteriaceae; genus KBS-83. The sequence goes on from CAVXPT010000001.1 coordinate 241,117, forward strand.
CCGCGCACGCTCTTGCGTCCAAACAGTTGCAAGCGACTCTGCTGCTCAGTAGCCTCGAATCGATGCCACCCTCTGCCATTACGATCTCGCCGCAGCAGCAGGCGGAGTTGCTCGCTGCCGCGCAACAGGCCGCACATCACGCTTATGCGCCCTACTCCGGCTTTAGGGTTGGCGCGGCCCTCATGCTCGAAGGAGGGGAGATTGTCACTGCAGCCAATGTCGAAAATGCCTCCTACGGACTATCTATCTGCGCTGAACGATCCGCCGTCGCACGCGCCATCGCACAATACGGGCCTAAACTGCGCATCCACGCGGTCGCCGTCACCAACCTCAACAATGCACCCAGCTCACCCTGTGGCGCCTGCCGCCAGGTGCTTGCAGAGTTCATGCCGCCTGATGGGATTGTTCTCTTCCCCTTCGACGGCACACCCGAAGCGCGCATCCAGTCCCACACGCTCGCCGAGCTCTTCCCGCTCGGCTTTGATCTGACGCATGCCGAATAGCCCTGAAGAATCTCCCGTCACACTCGACACCGGCAGCATCGTTCGCCGTAAGCGCGACGGCCATGCCCTCACCGCAGCCGAGATCGCGCACATCGCCCGCGGAGCCGCCGACGACTCCATCGACGACGCACAGCTCAGCGCCTTCCTTATGGGCACATTTCTGCGCGGCATGGAGCCGGCTGAAGTACGTGCGCTCACCCAGGCCATGCGCACCTCCGGCGTGCAGCTCGATCTGCGGCGTCCAGCAGACGGCAGCGCCGCGCGTCCCACTGTGGACAAGCACTCCACCGGAGGCGTCGGCGACAAAACATCCTTCCTCGTCGCGCCCATCGCCGCCGCTGCCGGCCTGCGCGTCCCCATGCTCAGCGGTCGCGCGCTCGGCCACACCGGCGGCACCCTGGACAAGCTCGAAACCATCCCCGGCTACCGCACCACGCTCTCACCCGCAGAGATACGGAGGGTGCTCGACCAGGCCGGCTGCTCGATCGTCGGTCAGTCTGCCGACATCGTCCCCGCCGACCGCCGTCTCTACGCTCTGCGCGATCATATCGGCGCAGTAGAAAGCCCCTACCTCATCTGCGCCTCCATCATGAGCAAGAAGCTCGCGGCCGGCCTCGATGCGCTCGTGCTCGATGTGAAGACCGGATCCGGCGCTTTTCTCCCCGACCCGGCCGTCTCTCGCTTCCTCGCGCGCCTCATGGTCGAAATCGGCGAAGCCTCTGGCACCCGAACTGCGGCGGTGCTCACCGATATGTCACAGCCACTGGGGCGTTTCTCCGGCAACTCGGTCGAGATCCTCGAAGCCCTCGCGCTCCTTCGCGGAGAGCGCAACGTAAACAGCGACGACCTGCGCGAGCTCTCTCTCCTGCTTGCAGGCTGGATGCTCTTCCTCACCGGCGTCAGCAACACCGCGCAGGAGGGCCGCGCGCGCGCCGAAAGCCTGCTCGCCGAGGGCTCCGCCCTGCGTCGGTTCGAGCAGATGGTTGCCCTTCAGGGCGGCGACCTCGCCGCTCTCGCCCACAAGCCGGCGCAGCAGCGGGTGCTGCGGGCCTCCCGATCCGGCTTCGTCTTCTCCATGGACACCACTTCCATCGGCTGGGCGGTCCAGGGTCTTGGCGCTGGCCGCACCCGGCTCGGCGATCCAGTCTCTGCCCATGCCGGCATCGAGCTTCATGCGAAACTCGGAGCGCAGATCCGCGCCGGCGATCCGCTATGCACGCTCTTCGCGGACGACGCACAGCACTTCCCCGTGCCCGAAAGCATGATCGCGGATGCCATCCACATCGCCGACGCACCCCCGCGCCCCACGCCGCTGGTGCACGAGGTACTCACCCGCGATACTCTGACCGAGACCTCGATTTAGACCCCGTCTGCTCAGGACTAACCCTTTGGCGCGATTCACCGGAATCCTTGGCCTGCTCACCATGCTGCTGCTGGCATGGCTCTTTTCCACCAACCGCCGCGCCATCCGCGTGCGCACCGTCGCCTGGGGCGTCGGCCTGCAAATCGCCTTCGCGTTTCTCGTCCTGCGCTGGAGCTTCGGCCGCGACGCCATGGCTCGCGCCGGCGGCGGCGTCAACAAGCTGCTCAGCTATTCCTTTGCCGGCTCGGAGTTTATCTTTGGCGAATTCGGAAAACGGCACTCCTCCTACGGCTCCATCTTCGCCTTCCAGGTGCTGCCCACTATCATCTTCATCTCGGCGCTCTTCGCCGCGCTCTACTACCTTGGCATCATGCAGCTCGTCATCCGCGGCTTCGCGTGGTGCATGCAGCGAACCATGGGGATCTCCGGCGCGGAATCGCTCAACGTCGCGGCATCCATCTTCATGGGCCAGACCGAAGCGCCGCTCTCCATCCGGCCATTCCTCGCGAATCTTACCCACTCCGAGCTCATGACCGTCATGACCAGCGGCATGGCGCACGTCTCCGGCGGCATCATGGCGGCATACATCCTCTACGGCATCGACGCCAAGCACCTGCTCGCCGCCGTCATCATGACCGCGCCCGGCACCATCCTCATCTCCAAGATGCTGGTTCCCGAAACCGCCACACCTGACACCCTTGGCCACGTGCATTTGCCCGAGTCGGAAGAGCACCGCGAGGAAAACTTCCTCGGCGCGGTCGCGCGCGGCACCATCGACGGCGGCCGCCTCGCCTTCAACGTCGCCATCATGCTCGTCTCCTTCGTGGCGCTCATCGCGCTGGTCAACGGCATCTTTGGCGGCGTGCACCACTGGCTCAGCCCGCACCATATCCCCTTCCCCACTTCGCTCGACGAGGTCCTCGGCTGGCTCTTCGCGCCCATCGCGTGGCTCATCGGCATTCCCTGGCACTCGGCTCCCATCGTCGGCAACCTGCTCGGTACCCGCATGGTCATCAATGAGCTCATCGCCTTCTCCGATCTCGGCGCGCTCAAGAGCACGCTCGATCCGCGATCCTTCACCATCGCCACCTTCGCGCTCTGCGGTTTCGCCAACTTCAGTTCGATCGGCATCCAGATCGGCGGCATCGGCGCACTCATCCCGGAGCGCCGCAACGAGCTCGCGCGCCTCGGCCTGCGCGCCATGCTCGCCGGCACCATGGCCAATCTCATGTCAGCTTCGATTGTTGGTGTGCTTCTGAAATAAGAGGGGGAAACATGGCACAAACAGAAGATGATCTCGAATGCATCGCCCGCCAGGAGCGCGAGCTGCAGTGGACCTCCTTCAATGAGGACGACGCCTGGCAGCTTGGCTCAACGCTGCGCGAGCTGGCCGTAGAACGTCAGCTATCCATCGTCATCGACATTCGCCGCTTCGCTCCGCATCTCGGCAACCAGGCGGGCGCACCGCTCTTTTACGCGGCACTGCACGGCACCTCGCCCGACAACGCCGAATGGGCCCGGCGTAAAGCCAATATCGTTGCGCGTCTTCATCGCAGCAGCTACGCAATTGGCCTCGCCCTCAAAGCGCGCAACACGACGTTGCAGGAGAAGTACGGACTGTCCGCAACCGACTACGCAAGCCATGGCGGAGCATTTCCCATCACGCTCGCGGGCACCGGCATTATCGGATCGGTTACCGTTTCGGGCCTCCCGCAGCGAGACGACCACGAACTCGTCGTCGAAGCACTTTGCCTGGAGCGCAACCGTCACTACATCGACCTGCGCCTTCCGCCAGCCGGCTAGATGTGAAGTTTCAGTAAAAATGCCATTCATTCGGGACGGTTTTGGTTGCCACAGGACGCAATTACAAAACTGCGACAAAGGCCGAGCCGTTTGAGATTCATCCTAGAGGTATGGCGACCTTCGCACCACCGACTTCCCCCGTTCTCGCCGACGAGATCAATACTGTTGACACCGGCCGGGCGCTCCACCCCCACAGCCCCGCCACAGCCCACGCGAAAGTACCGGCGCATGAGCCACAGGCTCTCAGCCGCTCCGAACAGACGCGAGTTTTCAATTGGACCATCTTCAGCTTCATGCTGCTCTTTCACGTAGGCGCAGTGGCAGCGTTGTTCTTCTTCAGTTGGCATGTGCTTCTCCTCATGATTGTCCTGCATGTTGTTGCCATCAACCTCGGCATCGGCATGGGCTACCATCGCCTGCTGACGCATCGCGGGTACAAGACTCCGAAATGGCTGGAGCATGTTCTGGCGGTTTGCGCAACGCTGAGTCTGGAAGGGGGCCCGCTGGTATGGGTCGCCACGCATCGTGTGCATCACCAGATCACCGACCGGCCTGGCGATCCGCACACGCCGCGCGAGGGTGGCTGGTGGTCTCATGCGGGCTGGGTCATTCACGGCGCAGGCGCCGACCGGGAGCCAGCGCTCCTCGCCAAGTACGTACCCGATCTCAAGAAAGACCGCTTCTACCTCTGGCTGAATCGCTACCACTGGGTTCCGCTCGTGGTGCTAGCCGTCGCGCTCCTCGCCATCGGAGGCTGGCCCTGGGTGCTTTGGGGAATCTTCCTTCGCGTCACGCTGGGACTGCACGCCACCTGGCTGGTCAATTCAGCAACGCATATGTGGGGCTCCAGGCGCTTCGCCACCCGGGACGACTCGCGGAACAACTGGTGGGTCGCCCTGCTGACCGGCGGCGAAGGCTGGCACAACAACCATCACGCCCATCCCGTATCGGCGCGCCATGGACTCACATGGTATGAGTTCGACGTGAACTACTACGGTATCTGGCTGCTGGGCAAGCTGGGACTCGCAAAAAACATCCATGCCGCGAAGGCGACACAACCGGGTGCGGACGCAGCCGCCTAAGTTTCTCCCATGAAGGTAGAGCGGCTTTCCGGTCAGGAAAGCCGCTCTACTGCGTGCGCAGCGTCGTCATCGGATCTGTCTGCGCTGCCCGGTAGGCAGGCGCCACGCTCGCAACAAATGCAACCGCCAGCAGCACCAGCGACATCGCTCCGAAGGTTAGCGCGTCAAACGGCTTTACTTCGTACAGGAGTGTCGCGATAAACCGCGTGACCACGAACGAGATCGCCAACCCCGCCGCGACGCCAATCGCCGCCAGGGTCATCCCGCGTTTCAGGATCATGCGCAGCACATCGCCGCGTTGCGCGCCCACCGCAAGGCGCAGCGCAATCTCCAGCGCCCTCTGCTGCACAATGTACGCCAGCACGCCATACAAGCCGACAGCGGCCAGCAGCAAAGCGATGGCTGCGAAGCTCGTCAATAGCAGCACCTGGAAGCGCGCCGGCGCCACCGCCTGCGATACGTAATACTCCAGTGGGTGTACGCGGTACGTCGGGATATTCGCGTCCATCCCCGCAATCGTCGCCTTCAACGCACGCTCCAGCTTTGCTGGGTCGCCCGTCGTGCGAACGATGAGATATGGATTCGTGACGACTGCCTGTGTCCAGGGCAGGTAGTAGTGCGGCGCAGCGTTGACCGTCAGTCCAAACTGCTTGATATCTCCCACTACGCCCACGATCTCGCGCACCGGGTGTTCCACGACATCATCACCCAGGTCCGCTGTCATGTGTCTGCCGATCGGGTTCACTCCAGCGAAATACTTCTTCGCAAATGCCTGATCGATGATCGCAACCGGCATGCTCGTCGTTCGGTCCATTCCACTGAATGTCCTGCCGGCAATCAGCGGAATCCGCATCGTCTCAAAAAATCCGGGAAGAGCCACGCCGAGCGCCTCGCTCGGATGATCGCTCTTCGCCACCGGATGGCCCTCCACAGTGAACGAAATCGAAGCATTGCTGCCGGACATCGGCATCGGCCATCCTGCGGAGGCCGACGCTACTCCGTGCAGCGCATTGAGCCGCGAGAGCAGGTCTCCCAGGAACTGAATCTTCCGATCATGCGCATAGCTCACATCGCTCAAGGTGAAGCGTGCCGACAGCACATGGTGCGCGTCAAATCCCGGATCGACTCGCAGGATGCTCACGAAGCTGCGGATCACCAGACCTGTGCCCACCAGCAGCACCAGGCCCAACGCTGTCTCGCCAATCACCAGCCAGGTCTGCAGCCGGTGATGCCCACGCCCTGTCGTTACCGTGCGCGTGCCATCGCGCAGCGCCAGCGCCGGCGCCAATGACGAGACCCGCACCGCCGGCACCACTCCGAACAAGATGCCCGTAAGGAGCGAAACTCCCATCGCGAACGCCAGCACCGGAAGATCGATCGACATCTCACCCAGCCGGGGCAGTGCCTGCGGAAACAGCCCCACTACCTCTTTCAAAATCGCGCTCGCCAAGGCAATCCCCGCGAGTCCGCTGATTACCGAAAGCACCACAGACTCGGCAAGCAGTTGCCGCACAATTTCGCCGCGGCTTGCACCCAATGCGCTGCGCAATGCGATCTCGCCGCTGCGCCGCGAGCTGCGCACCAGCAGCAGTCCCGCTACGTTCACGCATGCAATCAGCAGCAGCAGTCCCACCGCGCCGAATAGCAGCTCCAGCGCCGGACGCGTGTCGCCCACCTGGTATTGCAGCTCCGGCATAATCGTCGCTGTCGTATACCACTTGTTCGTATCCGCATATCGCGTTGCCAGGCCGCGCGCCACGCTGCTCAGGTCCGCCCTTGCCTGCTCCATGCTTACGCCTTGCTTCAGCCGGCCCACGATATCCAACTGGTCCTGTCCGCGCTGCTGAGTTGCCGGAGAACGTCCCTCCGCATCTGCTGCGATGGAATACCACGCATCGATGCTGGTATCGCTCAGCGGAAAATGAAAGCTCGCGGGCATCACCCCAACCACCGTGGATGGCTTTCCATCCAGCATGACCTGCTGTCCCACCACGCGCCGCTCCCCGCCGAAGCGGGATTGCCACAGGCCATAGCTCAGCATCACCGCGCGATTGCCTGCGCGCTCTTCATCCCAGCGGAAATCCCGTCCGAGCATTGGAGTCACGCCCAGCACCTGGAAGAAATTCGACGACACCACCTGGCCATTGAGCTGTTGCGCCTCGCCCATCCCGGTCAGCGTCTCGGTCGAACTTCGGAAGGACGCCAGACCTTGCAAGGTCCGGTTCTGCGCCCGCCAATCAAAATAGTCCGGATAGCTCAGCGATTCCGGAGCCGGAACACCCAGGGAGTGGTCTTCCTGCTTGATCGACATCAGCCGGTCCGATTCCGGGAACGGCAGCGGCTTCAACAGCACCGCATTCACCAGGCTGAAGATCGCGGTCGTCGCCCCAATCCCCAATGCCAAAGTGACGATCGCCGCAATCGCAAACGAAGGACTCTTCCGCAACTGGCGGAAACTGAAACGGAAATAGCCAAGGAAACGCTGCATGCCGGCCTCGTAAAGGAAGGAAATCCGCAGGAAGGACGTGCACGTCCCGGCCCAACCGCAGACGCGGCAACGCGCCTGAAATCAATACGTCAGGCCACCGGCGAGGATCCGATCTGTTCGCTCATGGAATTCGCCTGTCCGCAAGCGGACACGGAATATGGGCAACGCATCACGGTCAGCGCTGAAGTCAAGCCCTCAAACAGCGGCCATCTCGAGGGCTAGTTCCCCACGCGTCACGTACGCTGGAGCGGATTTCCTTAGCACTTGCCAGCAGAAATCCGCTCCTGCGACGCCAGCTAGACGCGCGCCTCCAGAACCATGTTGAATGGTGTCTCCGCCGCACGGCGCACCTGTGTGAACCCAGCCTCCGTCAGTACCTCACGAAGACGTTTCTCACCCGCCTGCGCGCCCAGTCCCAGCCCAACTTCCTGAGACAGCGACGCAGGGACGCAGCACAGCGTCGATGCCGAATAGTAGATCCGCCCCACCGGGTTCAGATTTGCCGCTGTGTCGTCACCCGCGATAGGTTCGACGATCATCCACGTGCCGCCCGGCGCCAGCGCCCTTTTGATATGCTTCGCCGCGCCCACGGGATCGCCCATGTCGTGCAGGCAATCGAAGCAGGTCACCAGATCGTATCCGCTGCCAGGAATCGCCGCCGCGGCCGATACTTCGAACGTCACCGCATCCTGCAAGCCCTGACGCTTCGCCGATGCTCGCGCACTCTCAATCGATTTCTCGTGATAGTCCAGGCCGGTGAACTTCGACTTCGGATACGCCTTCGCCATCAGCAATGTCGACGCCCCGTGCCCGCAGCCAATGTCTGCGACCTTTGCTCCCGCCTTCAGCTTCGCCTCTACGCCAGTCAGCGCAGGGAGCCACTCCGAAACCAGATGCATCAGGTAGGTGGGGCGGAAGAATCGTTCGCAGCCCACGAAGAGATCTTTGTCGTGTTCATGCCAGCCAAATCCCCGTCCTTCGCGGAAGGCCGCGGTCAGCTTCTCTTCGTCGCGCATCAGCGAAGCCAGCATGTAATGAAAACCCGGAAGATCCAATGCGGTATCGTCCTCCGCCAGCGCGAACGCTTGCTCCGGGCTTAGGCTGTAGGTGTCCGTCGCCGCGTCGTAGTCCACGTACATGCTGGCGGCGTTGGCCTTCAGCCACTCGCGCACGTAGCGCTCGCGCACTCCGGTTTGTTCACTCAATTGTTGCGATGTCACCGGCGTGCCGTCGCGCATCGCGCGAAATAATCCCAGCCTGTCGCCCATCAGCACGACGGCTGAGTGGAGCGCGGCGCCCATATCGCCGACGGCTCGGCCCAGAAATGCGTTCAGTTTGTCCGGATCGATCGCTCGGGTTGCCGGAACGGTAGTCGTAGCCATTGCGTTTCTCCTCAGAAAAGAAATCAGGGAACGCGCGCAGACGCCATGAAAGGGGCACAAATCCAGACGAGGAAAAATCGAGAAGCCGGGGAAGGAACGGGAGAAAGGTGTGGCGAAGCGGGTCCCTGTGGGGCCCTGTCTGGCAAGTATAGGCTCCGCGCATCCGCCTCCAGCAAGCGCAAATGTCATTCTGATGTAAAAACCTGCCGCGGAGCGCTACCGGATACCCACCATCCCTGCCACTGAGGCGCGCAACTTCGCCGGATCGTAGCCCACGCCGTCCTTAAAGACAGTCTCCACCTTCTCCACGTCGTCAATCTTCTCCGCCGGATTCCCATCGAGAACGACCAGATCCGCTGCACGCCCCTCCGCCACGCTTCCGATGTGCTCCTGCTGCCCCAGGTAAGTCGCGCCATTCTGCGTCGCGATGTGGATCGCCTCCACCGGCGTAAATCCGGCTTCCACCAGCAGCTCCATCCCGCGCTGATCGCCGAAGCCAGGCAGGACTCCGCCATATCCCGTGGGATCGCAGCCCGCCAGCAGCAGTCCGCCAGCCTTCACAAACGACCGCTCAAACTGCATCTCCTTCTTCAAAAGCGCCGGCCAGTTCGAACTGTCGCCGCGTTCCGCGATCTCCGCGCGCGTCGTCGCAAAATCTGACCACGCCTCCATCGCCATCGCATCCTTCGGTGCCTGCTCCTGCTTGAGCGGCGGACGGTTCGGCGTAAAGCTCTCGAAGATCGCCAGCGTTGAGGTCACCGCAACATGATGCTCCACCAGCGTGCGGATCATCCCCTGCACCTGCGGGCCATCGACATCCAAGCTCTTGGCCATCGCCGCCATCGGCCCGCGTTGCCCGGGGCACACGCCTTCCTGCCTGTCCGGCGCAAACTCCGTATCCACCACCAACCCGTGTTCGAGATCGTCGATGCCTAACTCCGCCGCTTTGGTAAATCCGACCGAACACAAATGCCCCGTCACCTTCAGCCCACGCGCGTGCGCGTGATCGATCGCCGCCTTCAACTCCTCCGGCGTGATGTGCATGTACGCCTTGTAATTCGTCACGCCTTCTTCCGCCCAGTAGTCCACGGTGCGCGCCGCATCCTCCGGCCCAGTCAACGAGTGCAGTTGCGGCCCTAACGATGGCGTGCCTTCCAGATACGGCCCGGTCACCAGCAGCTTCGGCCCCGGCGTCTCGCCCGCATCGATCGCCGCTTTCAGCGCCAGATCGGTGTACGGCTCCACGCTGCCCGTGGTGCGCGCCGTCGTCACGCCTCCCGCCAGATACAAGCGCGGCGCGCTATCGGCCATCTCGCCGTACATCTGCTGATGTCCCGGCCCCGCGTCCGGTGTGGGATAGAAGAGGTGCTCATGCATTCCCACCAGCCCCGGGATCACTGTCTTTCCCGTCAGATCCAGCACCTTCGCGTTCGGTGGATACGCATTGCGCAGCTTGGCACTCTGCACCCGCGTGATCTTCCCGTTCTCAATGTCGATGCGCTGATCTTCCATCGGCGCCGCGCCCGTGCCATCGATCACCCGCACGTGGTTCAGCACCAGCACCGGCGCATCTTCTTTGACATACGGCTTCACGCCATCCTTCAACTGCGCAGCCGCACCGATAGCCAACAGCAGCGAACCACACACCACCACCGCAACAGGACGCATGTCCAATCCTCGTCTTCCTAAAATTACAAAAGGGAAGCACCGCCACTTTCCATCAGTGGTCGCGTGGAGTCAAGCATCCACTGGATGGATCGTGGTTTCCGCAACACTGCTGACACCCAGTTCGCCCTCGCTTCGCGCCACCACCGCGGCAGCCAGGCAGTTGCCAATCACATTCACTGCCGTCCGTCCCATGTCCGCGAAGGCATCGATGCCCAGGATCAGGAAGATCGGCTCGGTCGGCAGGCGAAACGTCGATGCCGTCGCCAGCAGCACCACCAGCATCGCCCTGGGAACTCCGGCCACACCTTTACTCGTCAGCATCAGGGTAAAGACCATCGCCAGTTGCGCGCCTAAGCCAAGATGCATGCCCGCAGCCTGCGCGACAAAGATCGACGCCAGCGCGAGGTACACCGCGGACCCGGCAAGGTTGAAGCTGTAACCGGCCGGAATCACAAATGACACAATCCGTCGCGGTACGCCGAACAGCTCCATCTCTTCCATCGCGCTCGGCAGCGCCGCCTCGGACGTGCTCGTTGCAAACCCGATCGTGGCCGGCTCCGCCACCGCCTTGATGAACCCGCGTAGTGGCACGCGGAACAGCATCGCCGCCGGCACCAGTACCAGCAGCAGAAACGCCGCCAGCGCTCCGTAGAGCGTGCCCAGCAGCTTCGCCAACGGCAGCAGCACGATTAGCCCGCGCTGCCCCACCGTGTACGCCAGCGCGCCACCCACGCCCAACGGCGCCACGTACATCACGATGTTGGTGATCGCGAACATCGCGGACGTCACCGACTCCGCCAACTCCAGCAGCGGCCCCCGCCGCTCCTCTGTCAACAGCGAGAGCGCGATGCCCAGCAGCACCGCGAATACTGCCACCTGCAGGATCTGATCGTCGGCAATCGACTTCGCAATGTTTTCCGGAAACGCATTCAGCAGAAAGCTCTGCCAGCCGTGTTCCATTGGCGGATGCGCCGCACGCGAATCGGCGCTTTCGAGCGCGCCATGCGCATACGCGTGAACGCCTGCCTGCCCCATCGCATTCGGCAGTGCGGCGCCAGCCAGCCCCGCACCCGCCTTCGACAGATTGATCGCTACCACACCGATCAGCAGCGCCAGTGTCGTCACTACCTCGAAGTACACCAGCGACTTCACGCCGATGCGTCCCACCTGCCGCAGGCTGCCATGTCCGGCAATGCCGGTCACCAGCGTGCCCAGGATCAGCGGCGCCACAATCATGCGAATCAGCCGCAGGAAGATGTCGCTGAATACCTTGCTTTGGACCGCAAGCCCCGGAGCATCAACGCCAAGCTCCACTCCGGCCAGCATCGCGACAAAGATCCAGGCCGTCAGCGAGCGCCGCGCCCACACCGCCAGCAACACCACACCCGCCACGCGCAGTACCATAGCCGCCGCGCGCAGCGCCGCCGAGTGGCCCGCGCCATAGACGCCCAACACAACCCCCAGCGAGTACAGTGAGCCGCCCACCACGCCCACTGCTCGCAGCCACCTCGAACGCTTCATCATCGGACTCACATCCTACCGCGTCGTGACAGCGGGTGCCCCATCCTGAGCGGAGCGAAGGGTGGGATACCACCAGAGCCGGTAGGGCAGTTCCAGCACTCGCTGACTTGCTACCCTCAACACATGCCCCAGATCGCCCACTTCGAATGCTCCCGCTGCCTTCAGACCATCTCAGCCGAAACTCCTCAGACTCTATGCCCTCACTGTGCCGGCGTCCTCTACGTCCGCTACGACCTCTCTTCGGCAAGAGGCACCGCTGTCCGCGACCGGATCTCAATCGAGGCCGGCACCGCGCCCTCCGCAGGCATGTGGCGTTATCGCTCCGTCCTTCCCGCTGTTGAGCCGGTCACCCTCGGCGAGGGATGGACGCCCATGCTCCAGAGCAAACGTAACCGCAGTGTGTACTTGAAGGAGGAAGGCGCCAACCCCACCGGAACCTTCAAGGCGCGCGGCCTCGCACTCGCCGTCACCATGGCCCGCTACTATGCCGACACAGCCGGGGGCCTCAAGAAGCTCGCCGTGCCCTCCGCTGGCAATGCCGCCGGCGCACTCGCCGCCTACGCCGCTGCCGCAGGCATGGAGGCGCACATCTTCATGCCGAAGGATGTCCCTATCGCCAATCACATGGAGAGCATCGCCTACGGCGCAAAGGTCACGCTGGTCGATGGCCTGATCTCCGACTGCGCCCGCATCGTCAACGAGCGCAAGCAGGCCGAGGGCTGGTTCGACATCTCCAGCCTCAAGGAGCCCTTCCGCGTCGAGGGCAAAAAGACCATGGGCTACGAACTCGTCGAGCAACTCGGCTGGCAGTATCCCGACGCTGTCTTCTATCCCACCGGTGGCGGCGTCGGCCTCATCGGCATGTGGAAGGCCTTTGAAGAGATGGAACAGCTCGGCTGGGTCGCGCCCGGCAAACGGCCGAAAATGATCGCCGTCCAGTCCAGCGGCTGCGCGCCTATCGCCCGTGCTTTCGATGAAGGCAAGCCCGCATCGGAGGCGTGGCAGAACGCTTCGACATTTGCCTCCGGACTGCGCGTCCCCAAGGCATACGGCGACACCATCATCCTCGATATTTGTCGCAGCAGCGGTGGCGTAGCCCTCGCCGTCCCGGATGACACCATCTTCCGGTCGCTCCTCGACTGGTCCCGCAACGAAGGCATCCTGCTCTCACCCGAAGGCGCCGCGGCAACCGCCGCCTATGATCACCTGCTCGGCACCGGCTACCTCAAACCCACCGACCGCTGCGTCCTTTTCAACACCGGCGCCGGCCTCAAATACGCCGACGTCATCGCAGAGAAACTCGGCCTCACGACAAATGCTTAGGATGAGACGAATGCAGAGAGCGGAAGAAAAACGCCTGCGTCGGAAGATCACACTCTGCAGTCGTCTGCTGTTATCTGTCTTTATCTGTCGTCGTCTTCTTAGGCAAAAACCGCCGGTCGATCCGCGCCACCACCACATAATTTGGGTCCACCATCTCGTCCAGATGGATGCGTGCCGTCTTTGACAGCAGCTCATACGCATCCATCTCGCTCATCCCATAGTCATCATGCATCCAGCCCACGAGCTGCGTGAACGCGATGCGCAGCGCATCATCCAGCGGACGGTAGATGCCTACCGCCATGATCGAATCGGCATTTTCAAACCGCGGCCACTCGATCGTCTTGTGCTTCAGCACCTCCACCCGCACCCGCACCTTCATCGCGATCTCGATTGCCGTGCCATCCACCTCGCCGTCGCCCATCGCCGCGTGCCCGTCGCCTATGTACAGCAGCGCGCCCGGCACATTCACCGGCAGCAGCAGCGTATTGCCGTCGCTCGCCTCCGGAGCATCCATGTTGCCGCCAAACTCGCCCGGCACAATCGAGCTGCGCGCCTCCCCATCTGCCGGCGCGACACCAACGCAGCCTAAGAACGGATGCAGCGGAATCTTCGTCTCGAACTGCGAATCGCCCGCACGGAAGGTCGCCGTGTTCGCCGCCTTGTCGATCGCATACCGCCACTCTCGCTTCGGAATGCCGCCGCCCAGCATCGGGGTGTAGTGGCTCGAGTTCAGCGCACCAAAGCCCGGCCCCGCCGTCCCATATCCCACCGGCGCATTCACCTCCACGCGCTCGAAATGGATCGCCAGCGTGTCGCCCGGCTCCGCACCGTCGATATAAAACGGGCCCGTCAGTGGATTCGGCCCCATCACCTTCATGCCCGCGTCCATCAGCGTGTGCCCATCCGCATCCGCGGTTGCTGTCTCCAATGTGTCACCGGAGCGCAGATGCATCACCGGCGAAGCCACGCCGTACACATATTTCAGATCCGAAAGCTTCATCTCATAGCGCACCGTTTTGGTGTCCGATGTGGACACCGCCGTCTGAACCTGCGCATGCGCCATCGCGACTGCCACCAGCGAACACACACCACCTGCCCACAGATGTCTCCGCATCGCCACTCTCCTGTCAGGAACGCTGTGGGCAGTGTAGGACCATGCAGTGGCTTCGACCTATTTTCGACAAGTGCAGTCTCTACTCAGCGCGCAAGGCTTCCATCGGTTCCACGTTCGCCGCGCGCCGTGCCGGCACCAGTGCCGCGGCCAAACCCACCAGCCGCCATCAGCAGCACCACTCCCAGCCAGCGTGAACGGATCCGCTGCAGAGACGCCGAATAACTGGCTCCGCAGCGCACGTCCCAGCAGGATCGCGCATGGCACCGCCACCACTACGCCGATCACTCCCAGCCGCACCATCTCCTTCACCACGAGAGCGCTGACAGCCAGCCGCGACGAGCCCAACGCCATGCGAATTCCGATCTCCCGCGTACGCTGCATCGTCGTATACGACAGCATTCCATAGAGTCCGACGCCTGCCAGCAGAGTGGCCAGCATCCCGAAGGCCAGCGCCAGCACCTCGATCATCCGCTCGTTGGCAATGCTTCTCTCCACTTGCTCGTCCATCGTGCGCAGATCGGCCACCGTAAGTCCGGCATCGATCGAGCGCATCGCCCCGCGCACCGTCGCGAACATCTGCTCCGGCGGTGTAGCCGTGCGCAGGTAGAAATAAAGCCGATTCGGCGCATCGCCCTGACCCAGCGGCGTGAACATCGTCGGCAGCCCCGCGTCGCGCAGGTCAGTATGTCGCGTGTCGCGCGCCACGCCTACGATGGTCATGAAGTGCAGGTTGTTCTTGTTGTTGTCTCCGCCTTTCGCTACGCGCCCGCCGATCGCCGCAGCCGCGCTCTTGAAATAGTGCCGCACAAATGTCTCGTTCACGATCACAACCGGCTGCCCCGTCGCACCATCCCCTGCGTTGAAGGCCCGGCCCACCACCATCGGCACCTGCATCGCGTGGAAATAGTCGGGGTTGACGATGCTCTCTTCAATATCGAACTCTTCATTTGTCGGCGGCGTATAACCCTCAACCGTCACGTTGCCACCCTGGCTGTCTCCCGCGAGCATGGGATCATCGCTCGCCGCCACTGCCTGCACGCCGGGCAGGCCGCGCATCGCCTCGATCGCCCGCTCTTCCAGCGGCAAAAGCTGCGGCTTCGCATAGCCCGCCAGCACCGGGTTGATAGAGAAGGTGACCAGATGCGTGGTGTTGAAGCCTGCATTCACGTGCCGCAGATTCTCGATGGTGCGCACAAACAGTCCCGCGCCAATCAGCAGCAGCACGCTCAGCCCGATCTGCAGCGACACCACAACGCGTCGCAGCCCCAGCGCTCCGCCGCTTGCCGTCGCGGCCTTCTGCTTCAGCGCGGTCACCAGGTCCGGCCGCAGCAGTTGGATCGCCGGCGCCAGGCTGAAGAGCAGGCTTACCGCCAGCGCCACGCCCAGACCGAAGGCGAACAGCCGCCCATCCAGTGTCGCGTGGAAGGCACTGGTCTCATCCACTGCGGTGATCTGCCGGATCAGCAACCGCATCGCAGTGGGCGCCAGCAGCATGCCCGCGGCACCGCCCAGCACTCCGATCAGCGCGCCCTCGATCAGCAGTTGTTGCAGGATGCGCCCGGAGCGCGCACCCATCGCATAGCGCACCGCAAACTCCTGCACCCGCGCAGCCGCACGTACCAGCAGCAGGCCGGCCACATTCACCGCCGCCAGCAGCAGCACCAGCGCCGCCATCGCCATCACGGCCAGCAGCGGCGTCTCCAGCGAGCCACGGCTATACGAGAGTCCCCGCGCGCCGGGTTCGATCACCAGCCGGCTGTGTGTCAGGAATCCGTCCACAAACCGCGCCGATCGGTGCCCCAGCGCCTTCAGTTCCTCCGCGCGCAGCGCATGCCACAGCGGCGCTACACCCGCCTCCGCCTGCGTTGTCGTCTCGCCCTCGCGCAACCGCCCGATAATGTTCATCCAGCGATCGGTGTGGTCGGTCAGCCGCTTGCCCTTCCCCGGCATAACCGTGTCCAGCATCGACATCGGCACAAACAGGTCCGGAGTCTGTCCCCACACTGCGCTCTGGAAATTCTCCGGCGCCACGCCGATCACCTCGAAGCTGTGCCCGTTCAGTGCGATCGTCTTGCCCGCAACGTTCGGATCCGCGCCCATGTGCGTAGTCCAGTAGTGGTGGCTCAGCACCGCCACTGGATTCGCCCCCGGTGCCCCATCGTCGGCCTGTGAGAGCAGCCGCCCCAGCGCCGGCCCCACTCCCAGCACGGAAAAGTAGTTGCCGCTCACAATCTCCGCGTCCCCCACCTCCGATGCCCGGTCATGTGCGATCCCCACCGCCGTCGACGATGTTGCAATCAAGCCGTCGAACACCTTGGCCTGATCGCGCAGATCGCGGTACATCGGATACGAGAACGACTTTTCCTCACCCGCACCGTGGTCGCCGGTATGTCCCTCCCACTCCTTCCCCGGCGCGCTCAGCACCACCAACTGTTCGGGTTTGCTCACCGGCAGCGCGCGCAACAGCGCCTGGTCCAGCAGGGAATACACTGCCGTGTTCGCCCCCACGCCCAGCGCCAGCGTCAACACCGCGGTCAGCACAAAGCCCGGCGAGCGGCGCATCTGCCGCCACGCAAAACGAAGATCCTGGACGAAGTTCGACACGCAGTCCTCCAAAATGGCGCAAAGAATACCCAGGTGATTCATGCAATTCACGCGCCAGCCGGTACGCCAGGAACATCGCGCCATTTCCCAGTGATCTTCGCTCACGCTACACTCCGTAACAATCCGGTGTCCAATCCCGTGTCCAATCTCGGACAGGCGAGTCCACCACCGGACAGCGATTCCGGCAAATCTCCCGCATCAGAGACGCGACGACCGATCGCCGCGCTCCCGCTTCAACCAATACCCATCCGGTCGCCGCCCCAATTGCTGCCCGAGCGACCGAAAAGGCACCTCACGTGCATCTAGGCTACGGGGAGAGATGCGCATGCTCCAGTCCATCCGCTACGCGTTACGCCAGCTTCGCAACAGCCCCGGCTTCGCTGTCACCGCCATTCTCACGCTCGCCCTCGGCATCGGCGCCACGACTGCCATCTTCAGCGTCCTCGACGCCGTCCTGCTCCAGCCTCTCCCCTTCCCGCATCCCGATCGCCTCGTCGCGCTGAACGGCGCTCCGTGGAACGGTCTCTCCATTCCAACCATTCGTGACTGGCAGGAGCAGAGTCGCGGCTTCCAATCCATTGCCGGCTACAAAGGGGCCACTCCCACCGTACGCAGCACACGCGGCAGCGAAGCCGGCCAGGTCATGGAAGTCACACAGAACTTCCTCTCCACTCTCGCCATCCCTTTCTCCCTCGGACACGACTTCGCACAGACCGGGCAATGAGCGCGACTGCTACTCCGAAGTCATCGTCAGCGGCGCTTTTTGGAACCGTCTTGGGGGCGGTTCCTCGCTCGGCAATCGCACCCTCGAAATTGATCGTCATACCTACCAGATTGTTGGCGTGCTGCCTATCGCGCAGGAGATGGAAGGCCCTGACGCCCTCAACCATCCCGAAGTTCTGCTTCCCATTGGCTGCGATCCCTTCGAGAGTCCCCTCGCGCGCGGCGACTTCGACTTTGCCGCGATCGGACGCCTGCGGCCGGGCGTTACGCCACGGCAGGCTGAGCTTGAACTGGATGCCATCCAGCGGCCCCTCACGAAAGCCTTCCCTGGGAACTACGCCGCGTCGTTCGCCCCGATTCTGCTGCCGCTTACCGATCTCGTTGCCGGCACGGGCACGCGTGCTGCCCTTCTCACTACACTCAGCGCCTGTGGCCTGTTACTGCTCATCGCCTGCGCCAACCTCGCCAATCTGTTACTCGCCCGTAACACGCGTCGCCGTCATGAATTCGCCACCCGCGCCACGCTCGGAGCATCACTCCGGCAACTGCTGAACCAACTCCTTGTCGAAAGCGCCGTCCTCGCAGCGCTCGGTGCTCTCGCCGGCCTGGCGCTCGCCGAAGCCGCTATCCGCGGCGTCAGGCAGGTGACCGTGCTCCACATGCCGCGCATCGGCCACGCCGCCCTGCATCCGCGCGTGCTCGCGTTCGCCATATTCATCTCTGCCGCCGTGACAATCCTGCTCACTCTTCTACCCGCACTCCGCACTCTGCGGCCTTCCCTGCTCGCCGATCTCACGCAAAGCAGCCGTGGCGCCTCGTCGAGTTCCAGTCTCCAACACGCTGGCCGCATCCTCGTCACCGCGCAGATCGCTCTCGCCCTGGTGCTCGTCTCCTGGGCCGGATGGATGATCTCAAGCGTCCAGACCCTCCTCCACCAGCCGCTCGGCTTCGCTCCCGATCATCTCCTTCTCGCTGGCGTCGATATCCACGGCAGCAGTGTTACGCCCGGCTACGATGGACCGCGCACCGCTCTCTTCTTCGACCAGGCAATCAAAACACTGCGCCATCTGCCCGGCGTGCTCGCGGTTGCAGCGGCCAACCATCCTCCCATCAGCGGCTCCATTGATCGCACCGGTTTCTGCAGTGACGCGCATCCCGATCAATGCCGCCACTACAACGAACATGGGCCGGACAACTTTCATGTCACACCTGGCTACTTCACCGCCATCGGCCAGACACTCTTCAGCGGCCGCGATTTCACTGCCGACGACAACGGCGGCAACCACGTCGTCATCGTCAATCGCGTGCTTGCAACGCAGGAATGGCCCGGTCAGGATGCCGTTGGGAAGCGTATTTGGAGCGGCGATATCCAGGCGTGGGCTACCGTGGTCGGCGTCGTCGGCGACATCCACAACTTCGACCTCACCAGCCCGCCCGTTCCGAATCTCTACTTCCCCGAAGCAGACCACCCCAAGACCGCCATGACCATCGTCCTGCGTACTGCTGACAGGCCGGATCTGCTTGCCGAAACCGTCCGCCGCACTCTGGTCCACGGGCATCCGGACCTCGCGCTTTTCCGACTGCAGCCCATGGAAGCGCGCATGACGCATCAGGTCGCCCAGCGCAGCTTCCTCATGCAGGTAGCCGCCGCCTTCGGCGCGCTCGCGCTCTTCCTCGCCATCCTCGGCACCTACGGCCTGCTCGCCTACGAGGTCTCACTCCGCGAAAAAGAGATTGGAATCCGGCTCGCGCTCGGCTCCTCCCGCGAGGCCATCGTGCAACTGCTCCTCGGCCAGGAGTCGCGCTGGGTCCTCATCGGCGCCGCCGCGGGCCTATTTGCCGCAGTCCTCAGCGGTTACGCCCTGCGCGCGCAGTTCTACCACGCACGCGCCGCTTCGCTGCCCGTCCTCGGTGCATCGCTTGCGCTGCTCATCATCCCCTCGCTCATCGCCATCGCACTGCCCGCCCGTCGCGCCGCCCACCTCGACCCCGTCCAGACCCTGCGCAGCGAGTGAGCCTCGCGGCTCCCCAAGAAATATTTTCTTTGCCATGTCGAGAATCCACCCCCTGCTCCGACTTACCTATGAACGCGCACCAGGACGCGCGAAAATCACTAGGAGAGGGAATCATGAAATACATTCTGATGATGCATAGCACGAAGGGAGACGTGGACACCTATCACGCCTGGTCGTCAAAGGATGCCGAGGCGCATCTAGGGAGCCTCAAGGCCATTGTGAAGGAGTTGACCGAGTCCGGAGAGTTTGTGGCCACGCAGGGTTTGGCCGAACCGGCTGAAGCGAAGGTTGTGCGCGGTCAGAAAAACGACCTGCCGGTCACAGACGGTATCTTCCCCGAGTCCAAGGAGTTTCTGTTGGGCTACTGGATCGTGGATGTAGCGACTCCCGAACTCGCCTACGCTATCGCGGGCCGGATTTCCGCGGCACCTGGGCCCGGAGGAGTTCCTACCAACATGCCCATTGAAGTCCGGCGGTTCGCGAGCACAGGCGAAACCCGGTGACGAATGTTGAGAATGCGTCGCGCAGTTTGACGTGTCGATGAAGGCGCAGAAATACCCTCAATGAAATCAAAAGGGAGAGAACACTATGAAATACATTCTGATGATGAACTGCCCCCGGAAGGGCTATGAGCTCATGGGCACGTGGCCAAAGAAAGCCATCCAGGACCATATGGCCTTCATGCATAGTCTCAACAAGGACCTCCGCGAGGCCGGCGAGCTGGCCGCCGCGGAAGGCCTCGCCGACCCGAGGCAGGCGGTCATCGTGCGTGTCGGCAAGGACGGCGCTCCGGTCACCGACGGCGTCTTCCCCGAATCCAAGGAATTTCTCGCCGGCTACTGGATCGTCGACGTAGACAGCGAGAAGCGCGCCCACGAAATCGCCGCCCGGGCCTCCTCCGCACCCGGCCCCGATGGAAAACCGTTCGTCATTCCCATCGAAGTGCGCCAGGTCATGAGCGGTCCGCCCGACGAGTTCGTTGTCTGATGGAGAAACAACTGTGACGCCGAATCCGCTGGACAGCCAAACCGAGCATCTTCTGCGCGACCTCGCGCCGCAGGTGCTCGGTGTTCTGCTCCGCCGCTTTCGCGACTTCTCCGCTGCTGAAGATGCGGTGCAGGAATCGTTGATCGCAGCCGCCAATCAGTGGCCGCGGGAAGGCACTCCGGACAGCCCGCTCGCCTGGTTGATCCGCGTCGCCACGCGCCGCATGACCGATCACACGCGCAGCGAAAACGCCCGCCTCCACCGCGAGACCGCCGCAGCGGCGGAACAATCTCTTTTCGTCATCCCCAATTTCGACATCGATGCCGCCGCCGCGCACGACGACACCCTGATCCTGCTCTTCATGTGCTGCCATCCCGCGCTCACCCCGCCCTCTGCCATCGCCCTCACGCTGCGCGCTGTCGGCGGCCTCACCACTGCAGAGATCGCCAGCGCCTTCCTGGTGCCGGAATCCACCATGGCGCAGCGCATCACGCGCGCCAAATCCACCATCCAGTCTTCCGGCATCCGCTTTCAGCAGCCCACCAGCAAAGAGCGCGCCGAGCGCCTGCGCGCCGTGCTGCACGTGCTCTATCTCATCTTCAATGAGGGCTACACCTCCAGCGCCGGTCCGGAGCTGCAACGCACCGACCTCTCAGTGGAAGTCGATCCGCCTCACCCGTGCCACCCACGCGATGCTTCCCGACGATGCCGAAGTCGCCGGCTTGCTCGCCCTTATGCTTCTCACCGATGCCCGTCGCACCGCGCGCACTGGTCCCGCGGGTGAGCTCGTCCCGCTCAACGAGCAGGACCGTTCTCAATGGGATCAGCGCGCCATCACCGAAGGCACCGCTCTTCTCACCGGCGCACTCGCAAAAGGATCTATCGGCAGTTACACATTGCAGGCCGCCATCGCCGCCGTCCATGACGAAGCACCCCGGGCGGAGGACACAGACTGGCCGCAGATTCTCGCGCTCTACGAGTTGCTCAAGCGCATGTCTGACAATCCCATGGTCATCCTGAACCACGCTGTCGCTGCCGCCATGGTCCACGGGCCTTCTGCCGGGCTCGACCTGCTCCGCGCACTCGATGCCGACGGCCGCCTTGCCAAACATCACCGCCTCGATGCCGTTCGCGCCCACCTGCTCGAGCTCTCTGGCGATCGCAGCGCAGCCATCGCGCACTACCGCACAGCGGCGGAAAAAACCGCCAGCATCCCCGAACGCAACTATCTGCTCACCCAGGCCGCTCGTCTTGCGGAAGATACCGCGATCACGCCTCAGGCGTGAAAGCCGGCAAACCTCTCACGCATACGCAATCGCCAACCGGCTGAAGCCAATGTCGCGCGGCGCCGGCTCCGTGCGTGTAAATCCGGCATTCTTCGTCATGCTTTCGATCTCCGTGAATGTATACGCGTCGCCGCTCGGAGTATTCACCAGCATGATCATGCTGAACGCCGCCGCCGTGGGTGGTGACACGCGATCGTCGTTGGGCATGAACTCCAGGATCGCAACGCGGCCGCCGGGCTTCAGTGCGGAGTGCACCTTTTTCAAGAATGTCGTGCAGGTGGGCACATCGAAGTGATGCAGGAAGTTTGGGACAAGCACGAGATCGTAGTCACTGCCAAAATCCGTCTCGAAGGCGCTTCCCGGAATCAGATGGTAGCGGTCGCTCACGCCCATCGCTTGCGCATTCGCCTTCGCCACCTCCAACACATTTTTCCAATCCGCGGCGTACACCTGCGCGGCCGGATTCTCCTTTGCCACGCTAATGCCGTACATCCCATGACCCGCGGCAATGTCCAGCACCTTATGCGCTTCGCCGCCCTTGCGCAGCTCCGCTGCCATCATCTGCGATGGCATGCGCATCAGCGGCATCATGGCCCGCGCAAATGTCACCCATTCGGGATTTTCCGCCGCCGTTGAGCCTTCGCCCATCACCGTGCCGCCGTGTCGCACTACGTCCGTCAGCTTGGCGAACGCCTCGCGTGAGCGCGGGCTCAGCATGAACTCCATGGCGCCGCCGATGTACGCTGGCGATTTCCGGTTCAAAAATACTGCTGTATCCGGCGCCAGCCCGTACTGAGTTCCGTCTTTCGTCAGAAATCCGTGAATGGTCAGAAAATCGCACAGCGTACGCACACCGCGTTCCGCACCCCCGCAGCGTTTCGCAATCGTCGCGGCGGTCGTATTGCCCTCGGCAATGGCGGTAAAGACTTCAAGGTCCACGGCCGTCTTCAAGGCCTCGGTCTGCTGGTGCGCATTCATGGCATTGAAAAAGCGTTCAGGCGTAGGTTGTTGCGGCGTCACGGCAGTAGCCATCGATATTCTCTCCAGTGGGAAGGGCAAGCGCAGCTTAACCGTTTTTCACAAAGGGTGTCGAATCGGAAGAGCTATAAGCGCAGCTTTTCCGTCAAGAAAAGCTACTCTTTCCGCCTGCATGTAATGGCAGGTATTTGTGAAAACGGTTAATCAATCGAGGAACCCTTGGCCATCCGCCATTCCTTGCCAAATTCTTTTCGCAACCCGCCCAGGTCTCCTATTGACATCCGATAGGAAAAGGCGCAGCATTCTTATATAGGACGTCGATAGGAAACACGCATGAGTGCCCGCCAGACCAACCTGCTCCAGGGAACCCTCGATCTGCTCATCCTCAAATCGCTGAAAACCGGCGAACTGCATGGCCTCGGCGTCTCTCGCCGCATTGACCAGATCACCCGCGGCACCTTTCAGGTCAAGCCCGGCTCGCTCTTCCCCGCCCTGCATCGCCTGGAGGAGGCCGGCTGGCTCACCTCCTTCTGGGGAGAGTCCGAGAACAATCGGCGCGCGAAGTTCTACCGCCTCAACAAATCAGGCGAGCGCCAACTCGGACAGGAGACCGAGCAGTGGCAAAAGATCGCCGCCGCGATGACCAACGCACTGAAGGCAACGTAGGAGGGCTCGTGATGCGGCTTTGGCTCCGCCTGAAATCTCTGTCACGCAATCTCTTCCGCAAGGGAAAAGTCGAGAGCCAGCTCGACGAAGAACTCCGCGCGTACGCGGAGATGCTCGCCGACGAGAAAGTCGCTGCCGGCATACCCGCACAAGAGGCCCGCCGCACCACGCTCGCGGACTTCGGCGGCATCGAGCAGGTAAAGCAATCCGTCCGCGACCGCCGCACCGGCGCCGGCCTCGAACTCCTCTGGCAGGACGTCCGCTACGCCCTCCGTCAACTCCGCCGCAACCGCGCCTTCACCCTCACCGCCGTCATCACGCTAGGCCTAGGCATCGGCGCCACCACCGCCATCTTCTCCGCCGTCTACGCGCTGCTGCTCCGCCCGCTGCCGTATCCGCATGCGGGCCGGCTGATGTATATCGAGTCGAAGCATCAACACCTCCTTCCACGCGGACGTGCTCGCCTCCCCGGACTTCGTTGCCGCTCAGTCCAGCGTGAAATCCTTCGAGCAGTTCGCCGGCTATACAACGATTGGAATCAGAACCTCACCGGCCCGGGCAGATCCCGTTCGCGTGTCCATCGCAGCCGGCGTGACAGCAAACTTTCTTCCCATGCTCGGCGTCGTCCCGCAGCTCGGCCGCCTCTTCGCGCAGGACGAAGACCGGCCCGCGGGCCGCCAGTCGTCATCCTCAGTGATCATCTTTGGCGCAACTTACTTCCATGCCGATCCTGCAGATCTCGGCAAGTCCGTCGCGCTCAACGGCAAGCTCCAGACCGTCATCGGCGTACTGCCACCTCAGCTTCAGCTTTCCCGATCTCGCGCTCGAGCCGGATGTCTATTCCCCGCTCGATCTCAACCGCGACACAGCCATCGCCATCTGACAAACCCAGATCTGGGACGTTCGCGCCATCGTCCTGCTGCGTCCTGGCGTCAGCCGCGAGCAGGCGCAGGCCGAGCTGCAGACCTTCTATCAGGCGCGCTTCCACAACGCCATTCCGGAGAACTCAGGTCATCCTACTACAAATCCATGATAAGTCACGTCGAGCCTCTGCAGCGTCACATCGCCGGAGACAGTCGCAAGCCGCTCTTCATCCTTCTCGCCTGCGTCGCCGCCGTGCTCTTCATCGCCTGTGCCAACGTCGCCAACCTCCAACTCGCCCGCGCTGTCTCCCGCCGCCACGAAACCGCGCTGCGCGGCGCTCTCGGTGCCTCGCGCCTCCGCCTCGTCCGCCAGTTCCTCGTCGAAAGTCTCGTTCTCTCTTCGTTCGCGGCAACCCTCGGCCTCGTTATCGCCTTTATCATCACAGCGCTCGTCCGCCAAACCGGGACACTCGATACGTCACCGTCATCATCACGAATCTCGCCAACTGCTGCAGCTTCCATTCGGCAAATTGAGCGCCGTAATCTAGATCAACGGTTGGGTGCTCGTCTTCACCATCGGCCTCGCGCTCTTCACCACGTTTCTCTTCGGTCTCGCTCCCGCCATCAGTGGCACGCGTCTCGATCTCCGCACCGCCCTCCAGTCCGCCGCCATGCGTATCTCTCAGGCGCGCGAGCAGCGCCTCCTCCGCCACAGTCTGCTCGTCATCGAAGTCGCGCTCGCCGTCGTGCTCCTCGCCTCAGCCGGCCTGCTCGTTCGCAGCTTCGTCAACATCATGCAATACGACTCCGGCTTTGATTCCTCAGACACTCTCACCGGCACAACGCTCCTCAGCGGCCCCCGGTATACCCCACCCGCAACGAACCATCAACTCTTCAGGGAGCCACAACCAATGCGCGCCTTCGTCGAGGATCTGCTCCCGCAAGCTTCAGGCGCTCCCTGGTGTTCAATCCGCAGCTATCGCCAGCGGACTTCCGCTCGGCGGAACAGACGGCTCAGCATTCGTTGTCGGCCAGGGGCCGATACCCCCACTGGGCAGCAGCGCGTGGAAGGTTGCGACTTGCCTCAGCGTCACACCGGAGTACTTCCGCGTCGTCCGTACTCCCATTCTTCAGGGCCGCGCCTTTACCGTCGACGACACCGCAACTTCCCCTCCCGTCGCCATCGTCAACCGAGCCTTTGCCCGCCAGTACTTCGCCGGAAACGCGCTCGGCAAGACCATCGTCCGCCCCGATGGACCGACCCGACACGAAACGCTCACCGTCGTCGGCATCGCGCAGGATGTCCGTCACAACGGTCTCGAACAGCAGGTGCAATCCGAGTTCTACCTCCCCGAGTCGCAGGAGCCGTCCTATAGCGTCAACATCGCACTCCGCAGCACCGCCGACCCCATCCTCCTCGCCAACGCCATGCGCAAAGCCGTCCTCGCCGTCGACCCGCAACAGCCCCTCTTCGACATCCAGACCATGGACCAGCGCGTCTCCGATCTGGTCGCGCAGCGCCGCCTCATCATGCTGCTCATCGCCTGCTTCGCTCTGCTCGCCGTCATCCTCTCCGCCGTCGGCATCTACGGCGTCTTCGCCTACTCCGTCTCGCAGCGCACACAGGAGATGGGCATCCGCCTCGCGCTCGGCGCATCCCGCCGCGGACTCCTCGGCCTCATCGTCGCGCAGGCCGCGCGCCTCATCGCGCTCGGCGGCGTCCTCGGCATCGCCGCCGCGCTCGCGCTCAGCAAGCTGCTCGCCAGCATGCTGGTCGGCGTCAAGCCGCACGACGCCCTCTCCTTCTCACTCGCCTGGATTCTGATGACCGTGGTCGCCTTGCTCGCCAGCACCATCCCGGCATCGCACGCCGCACGCACCGATCTCGTCTCCGTCCTTCACTCGGAGTGAGGCACCGGACACTGAAGCCCACGCAGCAAAATGTCTCGCTGTGTAATCAGGTCCGCGCTCGGCTTCGCCCAGGCCTGCCCAATGTTCCTCTGCTGCTCCGGCGTCAGATGCCACGACAACGGCGTCAGCAGGTCCGATGGATAACGGAAGCGAACTGGCTTCACATTGAAGCCTTTGCGCACCAGATAATCCGTCGCCAGCTGCAGCTCGAATTGTGCCCGCGCCTGTTGCGAACTCGTACGCACCGATTGCAATGTCTCCAGTGGCGCCACCAGTTGCCGCTGCCACGTCCAGATCTGCCCCGCCGGCGGCCACCCCGGCGTCGAATCCACCAGCATGATGTACACGGGATGCGGCTTGATCGCGTCGCCGGCCGCAAGCAGCCACTCCGTCGCGCTCACCACACCGGAATTGTCGTAGTACCCGCCGTCGCCCACGTGCACTCGAAAGCGCTTCTCGCCCATGGACGGGCGCGGCATCGGAGACACCCACGCAAACGAAGCGGACAGCCGCGCCGCCGCAGCTACCGGAAGATCCAATCCCTTGAACGCATCCTGAAACTGAATCGACGGCAGGTACCCGCGCTCGAATCGAGGATCGGGCGGCAGCGTGGTCGAGCTCATCAGGAAGCGCTGTCCACTCTCCGCCGCGGTCGCGTTGAAGATCATCGCCGGCCGCGTCCCTCGTGCAACGTCATCGCTCCACTCACCGATCGTCGGCTCCGTGCTCCACGCATGACCCGTCCAGTGGCTGAGCCAGTCCTGCTCCAGCGCCCATCCACGATCCACACTATTTCCACGCAGCTGTGTCACTGCCGTGCCAACGACAGGCACGGTACGCAACAGGTCCGGATACAAAAGCCCCCAGCCTATCGAACTCAGCGACGAGTGGTATGCATTCTGCCGGATATCTCCCAACGTCGCTAGCGGCAGCCTGCCATCCTGGCCATAGGATCCCGCAAAGTACATGGCGCCTTCGCTGCCTCCGGAAACCGCGCTCACCACGACCAGCGAGGATGCAAAGCGGCTCGCGTCCGGCGCTGTCTTGCACTCTTCGGTCAGGCCGGTCAGCACCTCAGCAGTCCATGCCGCCGCTCGAATCCCACCACCCGATGTCGCCACAATCACGATCGGCGCAGTCGTGTCGCCTCGCGTCCGCTCCCATGCCTGGATCACCTCTCCCGGCGAACGAGGCGCCGCATGACCATCCCCCCCATACACCTTAAAGATGTGGTCTGTGCCCAGCAGCCCAAAGATCAGCGACATCACCAGGGCGCTCGTCAGCACCGGAACGCGAATGATGTCCAGAATGAAAGAAGCTCCCGAGCCAAACCAGGTAAAGAGGGCCAGCAGCAACAATAGATAGAACAGCGCGGCAGGCTGATGATCGCTCAGCGGCGTCATCCATCGGTACAGCACCGCGGCATGGGGGGCGGATAGAATGCCAATGACAAAATACGTAACCACCTGCACGAACATTGCAGCCGTGGCCAGTTGGTGTCCGGAAAGCAGCGACCCCACCGTCCCTCCGCCTTCCAGTTCCACCTCCCGCTCCGACCGCAGCACGCCTCGGCTCAGCCTCTCCGGCAGCAATCTCACAAACAGCCGATGCAACCATCCGTGCGAGCTCCAACGCGGCCGGCGATCCGTTACGAGAAATGGAAAATCTGGAAAGATCATCCTCGCTGTGTATCCCGGACTCGGCTCGATATAGAAATGCAGCTTTGCTATCAGCCACAGCACCCCCAGCGACAGCGCTTTCGCGGCCACGATCCCGATCACCTTCTGCCACCAGGGAATCGCCGTGCCGCAGCACATCATCGTAATAACCGGAAGAGCCAGCAGGCTGAACATCCCCGTCATTCCCCACGTCACGCGCCCCGTCGCAGGCAAACTCCGTATGCCTGCGAAGCGGATCGGCCCATACACCAACGTCAGGCGGCTCGTAACCATCACCACCAGCGCCAGTTGCAGCGACGCATAGACGACAAAGGCGAAGGATAGAAAGCTCTCCGCGTCGAATATCCCAACAAAAATAGAAGGCGCCGCAAAGTATCCTGCCGGCAGCACGATCGCCAGCATCGCTCCCCCGATCATCTGAAAACGAACCAGGTAGCTGAACTCCACCCACATCAAAGCCGTCTTCCACGTCCAGGGATGGAGCGGCATATACAGCACAATCGCAATCAGCAGCGCGACAAGCAGCAGGATCGAAGCCACGGCGAACAGCGGAATCCAGATAAGTCCGGCAATCGTAACCACCGCCGCCACAATCAACAGCAGCGACATCACCCGCCGCCACCGCCCCTCCATACGCACCAGCAGAATCCCCAGCAGCCCCGCGGCAACGGCAAACGAAATCCACTTCGCGATGGAGAAACCCCTGGGCGTGGCGGAGAATGTCACCGTGTCCCGGATCGCTGCCAGCGCCTGCAGCAGCCGCACATTTTCCAGGAGATCAAAAATAGCCGTAAGCGAAATGGCGCCGATCACCGCGCGGCCGAGCCGCCCGCTGTCGCATTCCAGCGCGAACAGCACAAACACCGTCCAGTACAGCCCGATGGACAGGAAGTCCATGCAGGTGTTCACCCGTGCAATCTGCAGGTTCCAGCTCTCGAACTGCCCCGCGTTGCCCTGGTCGATCCGCGCTTTGAAGTCGCCAGCGCCCACCGCCAGTTGGAGTTCGGCAATCGGGCTGGCCAGCACGCATCCCCAGTGCTGAACGGCACTCTGCTCCGGGCACGGCGGGCCCATGAATTCACTCGCTTCCCACGCCGTCACCCCAACCCAGACAGTGAGCATCAGCAGGAAGAGCCAGAGCAGCCGGGAAACGCGCATCAGATTGCCGCCAGGTTTTGCATGAAGAGCGCGATCCTAACGCCATCCGCCCACAGAATCAAGACGCGCAAGGCCGGTAACCGTTGAAGATAAGTGGCATATGTCGCGCGCATCCCAGCTTCGGCGCTGTCTCAAAGTCGCAACGAAAATGGCGTATAATTTTCGATAAAGATGCGAGAAGTGGCACAACATCGTGCGCCCCAAACGCGCAGACATTTTCTGTTTGCCATCGTGTGCGCTCTCCTTCTTCTCGTAGGCACCAGCATTCAACAGACGCACTTTCATGCCGATGGGATGACGCATGCGGACTGCACGATTTGCCACACTGCACCGCACGTAGTCCAGCCGTCCACTCCCTGCTCCATTCAGCAGGCAGCCGTCCCTACTACGCGGGTCGTCCTTCTCAGCGTACGGCTGCCCCGCGAACACCACTTCTCCTTCAGCCACTGGAACAGACCCCCGCCTGATCAGCCTGCTCTCGCCTAGCAGTGCCACCAAGACAATCAAGCGACTTTCCAGGAGGCTCCCATGCGCACGTCTGCGCGCGGCATTTCTGCCGCATTCTTCGTCATTCTGTTTTCCACGGTCTTTTCGGCTCTCTACGCACAATCGAACTCCGGCCTGCTGAGCGGTGTCGTCACCGATCCTTCAGGCGCAGTTCTCCCGGGAGCCACGGTCTCCATACAAAATCCGGTCAGCCAGTACTCCCGGACGGCAACCACCGACACTGCAGGTCACTTTCAATTTCCCAACGTGCCTTTCAACCCCTACCACCTCACCGTCGCCGTCAGTGGGTTCAGCTCCTTCGTTCAGGATGTCGATGTTCATTCCGTCGTGCCTATCAACCTGAATGTCGCTCTCAAGGTAAGCACCGCATCCAGCACCGTGACCGTCGAAAGCGGGGATCTGATCGAGAACGATCCAACCTTCCATACCGACATTGATCGCGGTCTGAGCCAGAAGCTGCCGTTGGAGAGCCAGTCGTCGTCGCTCAGTTCGCTGGTCACTCTGGCGTCGCCGGGCGTCGCTGCCGATTCGAACGGGCTCTTTCATGGCCTGGGAGATCACGCCTCGAACTCCTTCTCCATCGACGGCCAGCCCATCACTGACCAGCAAAGCAAGGTCTTCTCGAATCAGATCCCGTCAAACTCCGTCCAGTCGCTCGAAGTCATCTCCGGCGCGCCTCCCGCGGAATATGGCGGCAAGACAAGCCTCGTCATCAACGTCACCACCCGTTCCGGACAGGGCCTGAACAAGCCCGTCGGCAACATCACGACTTCCTATGGCACCTTCGGCTCGGCGACCGGCTCCATCGATCTCGGCTATGGCGGACAGAACTGGGGCAACTTCTTTGAACTCGACGGCCTCAACACCGGCCGCTTCCTCGATCCACCGGAGTTCAGCGTCTTCCATAGCAAAGGCAACGAGCAAAATCTCTTCGACCGCATCGACTATCAGCTCAGACCGGCCGATTCCGTCCATCTCAACGTGAACTACTCGCGATCCTGGTTTCAGACTCCGAACTCCTACGACAACGTTGGCGTCTCGAACATCATCGGCGGAGGAACCGGCGCGAATCCCGTATTCGGTGTGATCGGCAACACCGACCAGCGCTCGAAGATCGAAACCTTCGACATCGCGCCGACTTACACCCACATCTTCGGATCGAATGCCGTCTTCAACTTCGGCCCATATGTCCGCAAGGACGCCTACAACTACTATCCCAGCGGCAATCCACTTGCCGACGTTGGCACGCAGAGTCAATCCATCGCGCAGACTCGTTCCCTACTCAATGCAGGCGCGCATGCGGATCTCACCATCCAGAAGGGCAATAACAACATCAAGGCAGGCGTCGTCTACCAGCACACCTTTTTGCGCGAATACGACCATCTCGGCCTCGTTGCGTCCACCTTCAACTCACCGTGTCTGGACGCCAGTGGAAATCCGGTGCCCGGGCTTCACCGATCCAGCCCAGTGCTCTGCAGCCGGATTTCAACCGAATGACGGATCGAATCCTAATGTGACAGCAACGCCTTTCAGCCCCACCTTGCTGCCCTACGACCTAACCCGCGCCGGCTCGCTCTACAACTACTTCGGCCACGCGGATATCAAGGAACTCGCGCTCTATATCCAGGACCAGCTCAAAGCTGGCAATTGGGTATTCAATCTGGGCATTCGCGGCGATCTCTACAACGGACTGACCGTGACTCGTCAGCCCGAACCGCGTTTGGGCGCTGCGTACAACATCAAGAAGACCAACACCATTCTCCGCGTCTCCTATGCAAGAACGCTGGAAACTCCCTTCAACGAAAACCTGGTGCTCTCCAGTCAAGGTTGCACCAACGACGTCCTCGCGCCGCTGCTGTCCTGCACACCTGGAATTACCGGCACCTTGCAGCCGGGCTTCCGCAACGAGTTTCACGCCGGACTGCAGCAGGCCTTCGGCAAAAACCTCGTCGTCAGCGGGGAATACATCTGGAAGTACACGCACAACGCCTTCGACTTCAGTGTGCTCGGCAATACTCCCATCACCTTCCCCATCGACTGGCATAACTCGAAGATCCCCGGCTTCGTCCTGCGTGCGGATGTCCCGAGTTATCACAACATCACGGCATTCGTCGTCATGTCCTCGGTAGCTGCGCGCTTCTTCCCGCCGCAGAGTGCCGGCGCCGGCTCCACCGTCGGTCAGAGCGGCTATCCCTTCCGCATCGATCATGACGAGAAGTTCAACCAGACCACGCACATTCAGTACCAGATGCCGTTCAAGCGGGGTCCCCAGCACGATCTATGGATCGGTTTCAACTGGCGTTACGACAGCGGACTCACTGCCGGCTCCGTTCCTTGCTACAACAGCACCAGCGATCCCAACAGCCCCTGCGGCGCTTCCACGCTTTCCGACGGCACGCCCGCCATCGACCTCGCCGCAACCGGATTGACGGCGGATCAGGAGTTCCAGGCCGGTCTCGCCTGCAACGGCGTGAAAGCGACGCCAACCCAGGCGTTGCCCGCGCTGTGCTCTGCCACTGGACTTACCTCGAATCTGGTCAGCATTCCCGCTCCCAACACCGAGAACGCCGATAAGAATCCGCCCAGGATCGCAGCCCGCAATCTCTTCGACGCCTCCATCGGGGACGACAATCTCTTCCACACCGAGAAGTACAAGTGGAGTCTTCGCCTCACCGGCGTGAACCTCACTGACAAGTACGCCCTCTACAACTTCCTCTCCACCTTCAGTGGAACGCACTACGTCACTCCACGCGCAATGACGGCGGAAGTCGGCATCCACTTCTAGCCTCACGCAAAGCGCTCCGCAGAACGATCGGGACAACATGCAAATATTGTCCCGATCGCTTCAGCGACGATTCACCGCCTTATAGAGAAGCGTCCAGGCTGATCCAGCGGCTGGATCGGCACCAGCTTGTTTCCATCTCAGGAATGCTGAGCAGGCCATGCCCGTGTTTGCAGCTCCGTTCCGTGCCGTTCCACTCCAGTAGATTGCGCGAAGGACGGCCAACCCGGGCAGGTGTGGTGAGAGAGCGCAGGCAATGCTTGCAACGTTCTTCCTGGTCGCCGATCGCCCAGCGCAGCCCAAGCAGTGCGAAGAAGACAAAGGCGAACATCTGCAGCAGGTCGGCGGTGAGAGGAATGGCGGCGTGAAGCGGCAGGCATAGATCGACGCTCAGTAGAAAGGCCAGCAGCAGAACCTGCAGCGTCTTGAGCAGGAAGAAGAGCTGCCGTCTGATCCAGAAGCGCCACCGGTTGATGACGCTCTGCCCCGTGTGCCGGCGCGGGGCTGTAGCAAGAAGCACGAAGAGAACATGGGGCGCCGCAATGAGCGATCGCGTGAACTCATCGCGGAGATACAGATCGAGCGAGCGCCAGCTTCCGGCGAGAGCCAGGGCAACCAGGGCGGAGAGAAGGCTCAAGCCGAGCAGCGATGCCAGACACAACGTCGCAGTGTCGCTGGAGCCGACCCGCCACTTCTCCGTGCGAAGCCACAGCGCGTCGCGCGTGAGTCCGATGGAGAGATCGATGACGCCGGCCAAGGGCGAGACGTGACGATGGCGGCTGCGTTGGTGCATATACCAGAGCTCCGCCTGCCAGGTGCGTGACCACTCTTCGCGTTCATGAGCCGGGACAAGCCGCCGGACAATGCTTAGCAGGTTGCGCTCAAAGCCCGGCAGTGTGGGGCGAACCGGCCGGCTCATGAACGCTTCTCCGGAAGCAGCCGTGCCAGCAGCGGATAGCGTTCGGTGGCAGCACTCGTCGCGGCCTTGCCGGAGCGGGTCACCTCGTAGTAGCGGCGCGCCGGCCGCTGGCTGGCGGTCGCTTCGTCTTCGGGCTCCCACTTGGATTCGACCAGCCCGTCACGCTCCAGCCGGCGGAGCGCGGGATACACCGTGCCGCTGGGCAGACCCGTGACCTCCATAATGTCGAGCCCAAAACAATAGCCGAGGCTGAGCGCCTTCAGGATGAGGGCCGCGCTATGAGAGAGGCGAGGAGCGCTTGTCATGCTATGTAGTATTCTACTATATGTAGTTTGCTACATAGGGGGCCAAATGCTCGAATTGGCAGACATATCAAGAAGTTTCCGAAGTATTCCCGCGGTCGAAAACGTAAGCTTCGTCCTGAAGGCCGGAGAGGTGCTCGGGTATCTCGGTCCCAACGGATCCGGCAAGTCGACCACGGTGAAGATGGTCATGGGCATGATTCGGCCGACCAGGGGCAAGGTTCTCTTTGCCGGTCGAAACATCCATGACGATCTGGCCGCGTATCGCGTCCACCTCGGCTATGTTCCGGAGGAAGCGCATCTCTATACCCACCTCTCCGGCCTCGAGTACCTGCAGCTTGTCGGGCGGCTGCGCGGAATGCCCGAGAACGTGCTCGACTATAAGGCACGCACCTTCCTGCAGTTGTTGTCGCTCGAAGCAGCTCAGTACTCCGCACTCTCCGACTATTCAAAAGGGATGAAGCAGCGCGTATTGATCGCCGCGGCGCTGCTGCACGATCCGCAGTTGCTCGTCTTCGACGAGCCGCTCTCGGGACTGGATGCAGTTTCGGCGCGCCTGTTCAAGGACCTGCTCCTCCTGTTGTCCGGTGAAGGCAAAGCGGTCCTCTATATCTCGCACGTGATGGAGGTGGTCGAGCGGGTTTGCAGCCGCGTGATCGTGCTGGCGAAGGGCAAGGTTGTCGCGGATGCTCCGCCGGAAGATCTGCTCCGTCTGACCGCGCTGCCCACGCTTGAAACGGTATTCGCGGAGCTGGTGCAGCAGACGAATACCGAGCAGGTGGCGCGGGACGTCATCGATGTCATGAAGGTGCGCCATGACTAAGACACAAAGTGTGATGCGCATTCTGACGCATCACTTCTTCCGGCGCTTCTTTGACAGCGATACGGTGCAGGTCGAGGGAGAAACGCTGACCACTGTCATCCGTGCCATCGCGATGGTCGCTACACCGGGCCTGATCTGCGCGTTCTTCCTGCAGAACCAGTACCCTGGCCGATCTGCCTGGGGAGCCATTCAGGATCAATATCTCTTCGTGCTGTTTTCCTTCGTTGTCATGGGTGCGGTCGCCATCTTCGAATGGGAGATGCTCTTTCCGGACCGTTCAGACTTCCTCATCCTGACGACCTTGCCGCTGAAGCCGCTCCAAATGCTGGCAACGAAGGCGGCAGCGTTGATCGCATTCCTCGCGATCTTCCTGGTGAGCTGCAATCTGTTCGGCAACTTGATCCTGCCGGCGATCACGCGGCATGTGGTGGTGGTGCGTGGGCACGTGATGTTTGTGGGAGCATTCTGGCGGCAGTTGTATGCCCACGGATGTGCCGTCGGGCTGGCGGGATTGTTTGCCGCGCTCTTCTTCCTCGCCTTTGGCGGGCTGCTGCTATGCCTGCTGGGCGCGGCGCGCTTTCGCATGCTTTCCCCGCTCGTGCAGATGTTCTCCATGACCGCCATCGTGCTCCTCATGCTGCAGTACTTCATGTACAGTGATTCGTTACAAAAATGGCTCGCGGAGCCGTTGGGCTTCGCCCGCTGGATGCCGCCGCTGTGGTTCCTTGGCCTGTATGAGCGGTTGCTGCACGGCGCCGCCGCTCCGCCGTTTGCGCGAGAGATGGCCCGCTATGCCGTCGCCGCGACCCTGGCATCGGCGGCGGTCGTCCTTCTCACCTATCCGCTGGCATGGGCGCGCATGCGCAGGATGGCCATCGAGGGAAGTACGCGGAGCCGGCGGCGCCCGTCGCAATGGTGGACCGCGCTGATCCATCGCATACTCTGGCGGCCCGCAGAACGAGCGGTCTTTCACTTCATCGGTCAGACCATTGCCAGAAACAACCGCTACCAGGTCTACCTCGCCATGTATTGCGGAAGCGGCCTCGCCCTGGCGATCGCCTGCGCCGTGGTCTTTCGCACGGACGGCCAGCGTCTGCAGCCGGCGCTCTCGCAGGAAGGGCTCCATGCCGTCATGCCGCTGCTTCTCTTCTGGGTGATCGCGGGTCTGCGGGCCGCATTTGCATTTCCTACGGACCTCGCAGCGGGATGGATCTTTCGCGTGACGGGTGTCAGCGCCAGGGAATGCGCCGGCGCAGGTCGGCGATGGGTACTGATGTGCGCATGGGGAGTGATGTGTTGCGTCCTGGCGGTCCTGCGCCTGGCGGGATGGGATCTGCGGCGCCTCTTGGTGCAGTTGGTCTGCGGACTCTGTCTATGCACTCTCTTAACGGATGCATTTCTCGCATTCGACAAGGGCGTGCCCTTCAATCACCCACGGATGCCTGGAACGAAAAGTCTGCCGCTGATGCTCACACTCTATGTCGGCGTACTTCCTCCTGCGCTCTTCGGGATCATCCGGCTGCAAATGCATTATGAGACAGATCCTCTGCAACTGCTTCCGCTGGCGCTCGGGGTGGCCGCCTTGCATCTGGGGCTCGCGCGGCTGCAGACGGGACCAGAAGAAGTAGAGGAGGAGATGGAAGGATACGACGGAGAGTTCCAAATACTCGGCCTGAGCTAGCGATCTCTCCGCACAGAAGGAGTCCGGTAGCCCTTGCTGGCAAGGTGCTTTCCCATATCTGCATACATCGACTCATCTTGCGGTTGCCACGTAGCCAGACCATCGACGTAACGGTTGTACATGCAGAATGCCGCTGCGATCAGTACCGTATCGTGGATCTCCGTATCTGTGGCTCCCTGCTGACGTGCTGCCTCTACATCGCGCACGGTCACGTTCTTCCCGCCACGCTGTACCTGCCCGGCGATGACCAGCAGGCTCTTTAATTTCGGAGATATCGGCGCGCAAGCAGCGTCAGCTTTTACCTGTTGCACAACGTCACGATCTCCAAGATGGCAAGCGGCCGCCGCTCCGTGGCTGGTCTGACAAAAATAGCAATCGTTCAGCGAAGAAACATAAGTTGCGATGAGTTCCCTTTCGCCTTGTGTCAAACTGTTCGGCTCGTGCAGCAGCACATGCGCCAGCTCACGCATGGGCTTCGCGGTCTCGGGGCGGAATGCGAAGCCTGCGCTGATGCCTGGCAAATCGGCGGGCAGTTCAATATGTGGCATCGTCCTATGCTCCTTGCACTTCGGGCTTCCGTGCTTCAGGCTTCTGTTGCGGCAAATATTCCTGGCTCATCGTTACGTAGCCTTCCTTCGCGGTCTTCTTGCCGCGCTGCCGGTAGAGCTCTTCGTCCTGCGGCTGCCACGTAGCGAGACCATCGACGTAGCGGTTGTACATGCAGAACGCCGCCGCGATCAGGACGGTATCGTGGATCTCGACATCCGTGGCACCCGCCGCCCGCGCTGCAGCCACATCGGCACCGGTCACATGCTTGCCGCCTCGCTGCACCTTTCCGGCAACAACCAGCAGTGTTTTGAGTTTGTCCGAGATATCCGCAAGATGAAAATCCGCCTTCACCCGCCGCACCAGATCCTCATCGTCATTCAGGTGCGCGGCGGCAATCGCTCCGTGAACCGTCTGACAGAAGTAGCAATCGTTGAGCGATGAGACGTAAGTCGCGATCAGCTCACGCTCGCCCGCGGTCAAAGAGTTCGGGGCGTGCAGCAATATCTCAGCCAGTTCATTGAGCGGCTTCGCTGTTTCGGGCCGGAAAGCCATCGGCCCCCGAATGCCCTGCAGACCTTCCGGAAGATGAATGTGTGGCATGTTGTGAACTAGCTCCCTTCGGAAACAAGCGGCTCCAACGTACGCCGCGGAACGAGAAACCTGCGAAGCGGCCAACCGCACAGCACGCAGACGACACCAGCAAGCGCCGGGACTGGGTCATGCATAAGAATCAGCAGCGCCATCAGGATGCACAGCGCAATGAACACAACCGGCGCGACTGGATACCACCAGCCCCGCACCGGGACCGGCATCCGGAACAACGTGGATGCAGCGAGTGCGAGAAAGAGAACAGCCGAAAAAATGATGTAAGCCAGGATGCGATCGAATGCACCGAGGAAAAGCACCGCGAGCGCAAGGCCTGTCTGTAGCAGAATGGCATTGGCCGGAGTGCCGAAACGCGGGTGCAGTTTTCCGAATACAGGGAAGAAAGAGCCGCCCTGCGCCATCGCATAGCAGACACGCGGAGCCGCCATGGCCAGCGCCGCGATGCCGCCGCATACACACACCAGGACACAGGCCGACAACACTCGCGTCCCCGCAACACCAAACAGGACCCCGCCGAACTGCGCCACGAATGCCGTATTCGACGCGATGCTCCCGATCGGCAGTACTGCCAGGAAGACAGCGCTGATCATCAGATATACGGCAGTCACCAGGATGACGCCTCCAACAAATGCCAGCGGCAGCGTTCGCCTTGGATCGCGAACCTCGCCCGCAATCTTGCTCGCCTCCCACCATCCTCCGAAGCTGAAGAACGCGCTCACGGCAGCCCCCGCAATCGCCGGCATCAGCGCATCCGCTCCCGGTCTGCGGACAGTCAGAGGAAGCAGATTGGCGGCGTGGGCATGGCCCGACAGGATCGCCCACGCCACCAGTCCAAAGAGAATGACGAGCTTGAGTACATTGACGAACGACATCACAGCGCCGCTGAAGCGGGTGCCCACAAGGTTCACAAGTCCAAAGACGCACAGCAACAGCGCAGGGACGGCCAGCACTCCACGCGGGTGGGTCGGCAATAACTGAGATACGTAAGCGGATGCGCCGAACGCCAGCGCCGCAGCCACGCCGGGATACATCACAATCGTGCTCATCCATCCGTAAAAAAACGCAACTCGCTCTCCATATCCCGCGCGCAGGTAAACATACTCACCCCCGGACTCGGGGAAACGGATCGCCAGCTCCGAGTAACACAACGCGCCGCACATCGCCATAAGCGCCATGCCAAGCCACACCAGGCAGAGCAGCAAAGGTGATCCCAGCGATTTAGCCATCGTCGCCGGAGTCAGGAAGATGCCAAGCGCAATCGACTCTCCGATAACGACTGCCATCGTGGAAACCAGTCCGAGCTCACGCCGTTGCGTCGACACGCTCGAAAGCATATCGCACATCGCACACGCATGAAGCGAATTCCTAACTGATTTTCCTAGGTGATAGTTCAACTCGAACTACGGTGGAGATACGCCTCCACCCAAAGGTGGAAGACACTCGCTCCATCCTTCCCTAACATTGCGCCAATCTACCTTTCCCCCTCGAGTTATCCCGGCCACTTGCAGGCATCTCTGCCCATTGCTGATCGAATCGGAGAATTTACTCACGATGCGTGCGTTCGTTCTATTTGCTGTATCGCTTGGACTGCTCATCCCTCTCGCTTTGCGCGGACAAATTCCAACCGCTGCCGTCTCCGGTCTCGTCAAGGATTCAAAAGGCGCGGTAGTGCAAGGCGCGCACATCTTGCTCACCAATATGGCTCAGGGAACGACGCAGGAGAGCACTTCCAATTCGGACGGATCGTATTCCATTCCGAATCTGTTGCCCGGAATGTATAGCCTCGCTATCGGCAATACTGGCTTTGCAACCGTGCAATATGCCGGCGTGCTGCTGGAGGCGGGGCATACCAGAACGCTCGATACAACACTCACTCCGGCCATGCAGGCCACCACCGTCAACGTCAGCACGGTGAATCAATCCGTAGACCTCGCTCAATCCATGATCCAGGGCCAGGTCACTTCCAGTACCATCCAGAACATTCCGCTCAATGGCCGCAACTTTCTCGAGCTCGCCTTTCTCATTCCCGGAAATCGTCCCGCGCCGACATTCGATCCCACCAAGACCAACACGCTTGAGATCAGCTCCGCGGGCGGCTTTGGCCGCGGCGGCAACATCACCGTCGATGGCGGCGACAACAATGACGAAGTCGTTGGCGGCACACTCTCCAATCTCCCGCAGGACTCTATCGGCGAATTCCAGATCGCAACCGCGCGCTTCACCGCCGAAGTGGGCCGATCGGGCAACAGCATCGTCAACATCATCAGCAGGTCTGGAACAAACGACTTCCACGGCTCTGCATTCATCTTCGAGCGCAACCGTAATATCCAGGCGCTTCCAGCGACTTTCGACCGTAGCCAGCCAACGCCGCCCTTTGACCGCGAACAGTTCGGCGGCTCCATTGGCGGTCCTCTTTGCAGAGACAAGGCATGGTGGTTTTCTTCCGTCGAATACCGCAACCAGAATGCTGCGCTTCAAACGGGGACACGCGATTTCACCACGGATTCCATCCTCAACACTTCCGCTCCGGCGCCTCTGCGTGATCTGCTTCTGTCAAACCGCGTTGACTATCGCCTGAATGAGGCCAACAGCTTCAACCTCCGATACAGTTTCAATCGCTCGACAGACACCGCACACGCCAGCGCGTCATCCTCGACACCCCTCAGCTCGGCTGCGGAACGCCAGAACTCCCTCAATCGTTTTCATTCCCTTGTCGGCGGGTGGACCACCGTTCTCAGTCCAAGCCGCACCAACGATCTCTCTTTCCACTTCGACAACTTCTACAACGACATCCCGCCCTTCCCCCACAACGCCTCGCTCACCAATCCGCAACTGCATCTGGCAAACGAGTTGATCTTCCCTAGCCTGGCCGACGGCGCCAACTTCAACCTGCCACAGCAAACACGGCTCGATCGCTATCAACTCCGTGACAGTTTCACCATGTCCTTCGGTCAGCACGCACTTCGCCTCGGCGGCGAGTTTCAGCATTACACTGCGCACGGCCTCATCAACGTCTTCGGCACCGGCACCATCATCATGACCTCCGACTTCGGCTTTCAGGATTTGAATGGCGACGGTGTCGTCAACGATCTCGACATTCCAGTCGCCGTCGGCATTCACAGCACCGCGCCGGTAGTCCCCGTCCCCATCCCGCACGTGGGCGACAACTACACCGCGTTCTATGCGCAGGATGACTGGCGCGTGCGCCCCAACCTCACGCTCAACCTCGGGCTGCGTTGGGAGTACGACTCCAACCTCACCGGGAACAGCAGCGACCACGATCCATGCCCCAACCTCACCAGCACACCGAAGGAACCATGTGTCTGGATGGCCAACGTCATCGATCTCAAGAAGGACACGGACAAAGCGGACTTCGGACCCCGCGTCGGCTTCGCATATGATCCCTTCCATCGCGGCAAATCTGTCATCCGCGGTGGCTACGGCATCTACTACGACCGCATCATTCTGGAAGCCGGCGCCGAGGAGCGCGTGCAGAACGATCGCGCGCTCACCGTCACTCAATACGCTGGGTCGAGTTGCGTCCTCCCTGGCGTTCCGGCACCGCCCAGCCTTGGCTTCTGCTTCGCTCCCGGCGCCAGCTTCGCACCCGGAAGCCCCACCATCGCCAGCGCATTCAGCGGTCCGCACCAGACAGGCGGCGTCGGCATCATCGCGATGGGCCCGGACTCGCACCATCCTCTCTTCCAGCAGTTTTCTCTCGGCCTGCAGCAATCGTTTGGCGACAACTGGTTGGTCAGCGCCGATGGCCTGCACGTCTTTGGCCAACGCCAGTTGATCGGCAACCTGCTGCGCACCACGGACTCTACCTCGCCCTATATCAAGTGCCCGGGCAGCAACGTTCCCTGCACCATCACCGATCCACTCTCCGGCATCTCGGATAACATCACGCTGATCCAGTCAGGCGCCAAGTCCTGGTATGACGGGCTTCTCGCCAGCCTCAGCCATCGTCCATCCCGGATGGGCAAAGTCGGTTACGAGTACAACGTCAGTTACACATTGTCCAAGACCTTCGACTATTCTGACGATGACCAGCTCACACAGAACAACAAGGATGAGCAGGTAAACCTTGCCGAAGGTACTGCCGGACTTCGCAAGGAGAAGGGTTACGCCCTCACCGATGAGCGCCATCGCCTCACCTTCTATGGAACCGCACAGCTCCCCTGGGGCTTCTCGGTTGCGCCCATCTATACCTTCGGCTCCGGTGTTCCCGCGGATACTTTTCTCCCCAGCACCGCCGTCAATGGCGCCAGCGGCGCGCGTCTGCCCTTGCTCCCGCGCAACGCGCTCGATCGCGAGATCAAGAACAGCGATCAGTTGAACGCGCTTATCGATCGCTGGAATGCGCTCCCCGCCTGCCCGGGCGCCTACCCATGTCTCGCCGGAGCACCCGTCGCCCACGTCCCATCGCACGTCGGATTTTCAAGCCCGTTCAGTTCCTTCGATCTCCGCGTGCGCAAGGTCTTTGTGTTGCGCGACCGCGTCTCTCTTCAACTGATCGGCGAAGGCTTCAACCTCGCCAACCAGGTGAATGTGCGCGGCTCGAATACTGCCAACTATGCCGGTCGCAATATTTCCATCGGACCGTCCCAATCTTCGGGACCGGTGCAGACCAACTTCTACACCCCGGTCAGCGTCGCAGGCGGCTTCTTCGGCTCCGGTGGTCCACGCGCCTTCCAGTTCGCCGCCCGCATAGAGTTTTAATCAGGCCCCGCATGTCGCTCATCGAATACGACAAAATAGCCCGCTCCGGTAGAACAGCACCCGTCCTGTCTACAACTCTGCCGGTAGTGGAAGAAAGTAGCGCCAGCGGTGAAGTCGCTGCGTTGTATCAGCATTTCCGCTCGCATTTCGGACGCCCGGACGTGCCCGGCATCCTGAAGTGCTTTGCCACGCATCCGCCTTTGCTTAGCCACATGATGGACCTGTCCGAAGCTCTCATCTTCGCGGACGGAGCCTTGACGCGACGGCAGAAGGAGATGATCGCGACGCTCGTTTCGGTCGAGAACTCCTGCCCTTACTGCGCGGACAGTCACGCGTACTTCCTGCGTGTTCATGGAGGGTCACCAGAGACGCTCCATGCCATCGAGCGGCGGGATCTCAACTCTCCGTCGCTGAGTACCGCAGAACAGTTGCTGCTCGGTTTCGTACAGAAGGTCAACGGCGAATCGCATCGCATCGATACAGCGGATGTCGCAGCCCTCTCCCAGGCCGGCTGGAGTCAGTTGCAGATCGCCGAAGCAATTCACGTAGCGGCGCTCTTCGCCACATTCAACCGCGTGGCCAACGCCTTCGGCCTTCCATCACAAGATCTGCTTGCTCTTTATA
Organism: uncultured Acidobacteriaceae bacterium; assembly: GCA_963763665.1. Lineage (GTDB taxonomy): Bacteria > Acidobacteriota > Terriglobia > Terriglobales > Acidobacteriaceae > KBS-83. The sequence continues at coordinate 283,749 of CAVXPT010000001.1, forward strand.
AGGATGCGATTACCGTCCCCGTTTCCGAGCCGCCGTCAGCGACCCCAGACCCTGCGTTTGAAAAGGAGCACCCATGAGCGCCACGCCCACCAGCACTTCCCTGTTTCTGCGTGAGGTCGAAGACAATCCGCAGCCCAGCCCGTACTTCGATCTCATTGCGCAGGCCAAGGCTTCTGGTTCGGAGTATTGGCGTATCTGGAATCTACTCGCATTCCGCCCCCGGGCCTCGCATCACCTCGCGCGCTTCTCGCACGAGATCATGCATGAGGATGCTCCCATCACTCCCGCAATGCGTGAGCTGATCGCGGCTTATACGTCGTCCCTCAACCGCTGTGAGTTCTGCATGAAGGCGCACGCGGCAGTGGCCAGCCATCTCTTTGGTGACGAGGCGCTGGTCTGGAGCGCGGTGCGTGATCTCGAAGGATCAGCGCTTCCTGAAAAGGACAAAGCCATCCTCCGCTTCGTCGCCAAGGTCACCCATCAATCCGGATCGATCGACGAGACGGACATCGCCACACTGCATCGCGCGGGTTGGGACGACACCTCGATCTACTACGCAATCGCCGCGTGCGGTCTCTTCAACTTCTATAACCGGTTCGTCTCCGCAAACGGAGTCAGGCCCGTCTCCGATGAAGCCTTCCGCCGTTTCGGCGCACGCATGGCGGAAAAGGGCTATCTCCGCGATTGAGATCGGTTGCAAAATGTGCCTGCGCTGAGGGGCCGCAACACTAAAGCCCGCGATACACCCCGCCGTCCACAAGAACAGTTTGCCCAGTCACGTATGAGGCACGTTCTGAGGCGAGCCAGACGATCGCGTCCGCAATCTCTTCAGGTTGCGCGAGCCGGCGGAGCGGAATGTCATCCGCGATCTGCGTTTCGTAATCCGCCGCGCTGACTCCGGCTGTGCGCGCCCTGGTCTCTGCCAGCTCTTTCATACGAGCCGTCGCGGTGTAACCTGGTCCAACATTATTGATAGTAATGTTGTCGGGACCAAACTGCGTGGCAAGTGAGCGAACCAACCCCAGCACGCCCGCCCGTACAGAATTGGAAAGAACAAGCTCCGGAACCGGCTGCTTCACCGCCACGGATGTAATCGTCACAATCCTGCCCCAATGCCGCTGCTGCATATAGGGCAACACTGCCTGCGCGAATGACACGATACTGCGCAGGTTCAATTGGTAAGCAGAGTCCCACTCGGTCATTGCCGTGTCCAGGAAGGCTTTCGCCGGCGGACCGCCCGCATTGGTGACGCAGACGTCGACGCGCCCAAACCGGCGATGGGCCGCCTCCACGAACTGGCGCACGCGGTGGTCGTCGGCCACATCGAATGTGTCCGTGTGGACGGACACGCCATGCACTCGTCGCGTCTCTTCTGCAACCTGCTCCAGCGCGTCGCGGTTGCGGGCGCAGAGTGCGAGATGCGCGCCTTCGGCAGCAAGTGCCAGCGCAGTTGCACGGCCAATTCCCTGGCTGGACGCGGCAACGATGGCAACGCGATTGCGAAGGCCGGTTTCCATAGACGATCAGTATATGTTCGTTCCACTGTCCATCCAGGCCGGATTGCTATAATCAGCCCTCTCGAAGGGATGGATCAACGAATGAGCACAGCCGCAAAAGAGCAGTCGTCGAACGTCCAGCACGTTCGCCTTAAAGACATGCCCACGGAGCACCTGAACCCTCTGCTCGACAGGCAATTTGTCGCGGGAGAGAAGAGCATGCTCGCCAGACTTAGCCTTCGTGCCGGGTGTATTGTCCCGCTGCACAGTCATGAGAATGAGCAGATCACGTACATCCTTGAAGGTGCGTTGAAGTTTTCCCTGCAGGGAAAAGAGATCATCGTGCGCGCCGGAGAAATCTTGGTCATTCCATCCAACGTTCCACACAGCGCGGAGGCCCTGGAAGATACTGTGGATTTGGACGTATTCTGCCCGCCGCGCGCAGACTGGATCAGCGGGGCGGACGCCTATCTCCGCAAATGATAGGGTCAGCCCGAATCCTCTCGTTCGCGATGGCCGCGGTCCTGCTTTCAGCAAGCGGGTATGCTCAGACCATCGACACCGCGATAGCCAGAGAGCTCGCTCATACCTGGGCCATCGACAACCATGCGCACCCGGTCCTTGCTCCTCCCAACGACAAGACCGACAAAGATTTCGACGCGTTGCCGGCGGATGCAATGGAGCCGGAATCCGACCCCGTTGCGCTGCGTCCTGACTTCTATCGATTGGGAGCAGCGTGGAAAGCTCTCTATGGCTTCAACACGCCGCCACCGCTCGACGCGAATGGCCTCAATCGCCTGAACGACGCGCGTGCAAAGTCCAAAGCAATCCACGGCGAACACTATCCAGAATGGGTGCTCCATCAAGCCGGGATCGGCACCATGCTGGCGAATCGAGTAGCGATGGGGCCTGGCGTCCAGCCGCCGCGATTTCAATGGGTCCCCTATGCCGACGCGTTGATCTTTCCGTTGGACAACAGCGGCATCGGTGCGGCATCGCCCGACCGAAAGCAGCTCTTCGCATTGGAAGATACGCTGCGCGCCCGCTATCTCAAACAAGCAGGATTGACCGCCGTTCCAGCCACGCTCGACGAGTATCTGGAGCAGGTCGTCACCGCCACATTGGAGAGGCAGAAAGCCGGCGGAGCGATCGCCGAAAAATTCGAGCTCGCCTATCTGCGCTCGTTTGCGTTCAGCGATCCGCCACGCGCCCAGGCTGAGAAAATCTATGCCCGATGGGCGGGACATCCCAATCCCGATCCCCAGGACTACGAGCTGTTGCAGAGCTTCCTCTTCCGCTACATTGCCATGGAATGCGGGCGCCTCGGGATGCCGGTACATCTGCATGCGCTGGGCGGCCTTGGAAGATACTTTTCGATCTCCGGCGCCAACCCATTGCTATTGGAGCCGCTGTTCAACGATCCCCGGCTCAAACATACCAACTTCGTCCTGCTGCACGGCGGCTGGCCCTTCGTACGCGAGATCGGAGCGCTGCTGCAAAAACCCAATGTCTATCTCGACCTGTCGCTGCAATCGCTCATGATGACACCGCGCACCCAGTCGCAATGGCTGCGCGAATGGCTGGAGTGGGAGCCGGAAAAAATCCTCTTTGGCACCGATGCGTATCCCCTCTCCGACGAACTCGGCTGGCCTGAATCCGCATGGATTGCAAGTCGAAATCAGCGTGATGCGTTAGGCATCGCACTGACCGGCATGCTTCAGGACGGCGAGATCAGTCGAAAACGCGCAAGCGATCTGATACGTCTGGTGCTCCACGGAAACGCCGAAGCGCTGTACAAGCTTCCATCGCCGGCAGCCTTCGCCGCATGTGCAGACCCTCTATGCGCTAAGTCCTCATTGAAGTAGAACGCTGCGAGGATGCACTACCTTCGAAACGCCGCAAAGAGAACAGCTCCAGATCGTGTGTCCGCCCCAAGCCCGACGACGAGAATAGCGCTCCTTGTGCTCCGCGGGTAATCTTTATCGGCAATGTGTAGCAAAAACCGGAGTGCTACTCGGATGGTATGATGCTGCGATCTAACAACTATGGTAAAGCTCGACAGTGTAGGCCGGCTCAGGGTTTCTGTTTGTGTACTTAGTTCAGCGGCACTTCTCATCTCCGGTGCAGCAGTCCTGTTTGTGCCCTATAGCTTCGATCGTGCGATTACTCTCGCATTGAACCCCTTCACTCACCGGTCATTCCTGTTTGACGCTGCATGTCATGCCATCTCGGACAACACCATGTTTTCCGGCATGATCTTTGTTGCATTCCTCTGGTACTGCTGGTTTTCCTCTCCCGACCTTCACAACCGTCATAACAATTTATTGGGAACAATTGCTGCGGCGTTTGCTGGACTCTTCAGCCGCATGACACAACTATTGTTTCCGAACCGCGCCCGCCCATTTCAAGACGCTTCCTTACACCTCAAGCTTCCATTCACCGTCAAGCTGGATTCACTCAGGCACGTTGCCTCATCCTTCCCCAGCGATCATGCCGCGCTCTACTTCGCCTTGGCGGCAACCATATACTCTGTGAACCGCAAGCTCGGCTATTACGCCTTTGGATTAGCCGTTCTGCTGGATGCCGCTCGGCTCTATCTCGGCTTTCACTACTTTTCTGACATGATCGGGGGAGCCGCCCTCGGAGTGTTATGTGTGTGTCTCATGCAAAGCCTCAGAGTCACCTCACTCACCAGGCGCGTCTCAGCGATCTGCCAGGCTCCAACTCCCACCTTCTATGGTCTGGCGTTTTGTGCAACCTATTTCATCGCGACGATGTTTTCTGACATACGCCTTGTCGCTGCGCAACTAGCTCATCTCATACGGCACTGATCGAATGGTCCGAAGAATGGTTCCAGGACCAGTTCAAGGACCAGTTCTTGAGACCAGTTCGCATCAGACGCGGCGGCCCGGGCAACGTTCCCATCGAGATTGCAATACGACAGCGAGCACTTCCTCCCTCAGCATTCGAAAAGAACAATCACTTCGTGCGGGCGCGGGGTGGGTCATACTGGAAGACCCGTTCCAGCGCTACGTTGAATACATGCGCAATGCGGAAGGCGACTTCGAGTGATGGCGAGTACTTATTGCCCTCGATCGCGATGACAGTTTGGCGCGTGACATAAATAAGGTCGGCGAGCTCCTGTTGCGTCATGGAGCGGGCGGCCCGGTGTTCGCGGATGGTGTTGCGCAGGGGGGACTTCACACCGTCATCCGGTAGGCGACGAGCTCGCGCACGATGCGAGCGATCCCGGCGATCAGGAGCAGATGGAAGATAAGACCGATGACGAGCCCGGCGGAGTGTATCGTGCCGTGGTCCCAGTAGAGGACCAGAATGATGACCAGGCCGACCCAGAGGATGACGTTGCTCCAACGGGCGCCGATGGAAGCGATGGAGCGATCGCGCTCGTCCTCGACAACGTTTCCGGCGCGGCGGCGCGCGACGAAGCTGACCGAGCCGAAGACGAGGAGCACCCCGAGGATCACGGCGTGGAAGTAGTGATGTCCCGGGGGTGCGTTGTTGAGGAAGCGCACATAGAAGATTCCGACGGCCAGTATGGCGAGAAACTGTGCCCAGAGCATCTTTTCCTGGAACGTAAGGCGGGACATGAGATTCTCCATGTCAAACATATTTGACACGAAGAACTCTAGAATGAATCGACACCAGTGTCAAACATTTTTGACATATGATAAGAAATCCTCGACTGGACAGTCCGTATAAAGACGCGATGGATCTCGCGACAATATGATGAGAAACTCGACTGGACAAGAACCGGCATACCCGCGACACGATTGAGGCACGTCACCAGCGGGTGCCTCATCCTAACGAAGTTAGGGTGGGTGTTCAGAAACGCGTAGTATACGGAATCCTGCAGCCTCGTCATCCCGACCGGAGCGAAGCGGAGGGATCTGCCGTTTGCTCCGATCAGAAGCTAAAGTGATGCTGCCTCGGCGCGCAGTTTCACCGCATCTGCCTGCTTCCCCATACTTTCAAGCAGTGCAGCATGTTGCCTCAGAATGCTTGCCAGATATCTGCTATACATTTGCTTCATTTCTGGGAGGTGCGCTATCGCTCTGCGATGTGTCTCTTCTGCAGTGTTGAAATCGGCCAATGCCGCATCTCCCTGCCCAAGGCTTTGCTCTGCCAAAGCGCGCCCATAAAAAGGCATGGCATATTCCTGATCCGTATCTTTCAGATGTGCCTTTGCCACCTCGACGGCCTTGTCTTCTGCGGCTAACGCCTCCTGCAATCTACCTGCGGCGAGCAGCGCTTGGCCGTAAGACTGATATGACTCAAGCATTACCAGTTGATCGCTTGAACTCAGATCGCCGGCCTTGAGAGACATATCCAATGCCTGCTTGCAGACATCGACGGAATCCTGGGCGTTCGCCGCCCTCAATGAAGCTCGGCACTTGTCCGAAAGCGGGAACCACTCCTGTGCCGCCTTTTCTTGCATCGCATTTGGATTGCTGCCGATCTTCTTCAGGTGAAACGGAATCGTCAGCGCGGCGCTCGTACGCACAGGTGTCCCGTTTTCCCGAAATGGTGTGAATCTCCATCCCTTGACCGCATCCATTGCAGCTTGTCGTAGCATGAGCGGTCCACTGACGAACTCCTCTGAGCTAACTCGTCCGGTCTCGTCAATCACAATTTTGATCACTACCTCACCCTCTATTCCAGCGGCCCTCGCAATTGGTGGATAAATGGGTTCACTGCGCTGGAGCAGATGTTGGCGCGCCGCTGACTCCGTGACCGTGCGGACAGAAGGGCTCTCCTGCCCGGCCAAGATCTGACCCGTGAATAGCAGAAAAAATAGTGCCGTACTACGCATTCCAAAACCTCTTACGCAGACGAAATTGGAGTTGTGGGTGAACCAGTCGAAGCCCAATAGTGGTCACTTTCGTGAAGAGAGAAGATCGGGCTTTTGAGTGCAAGTCCCAAGTTGGTCCACTTCAGCGGATTCCATGCAGAAACCTGCCAAATCACCCCACCCAATTTGCTAACCTAAAAATAGACCTGATCTCAGACACGAAGGCCACGGGATACTCCCGTGGCCTTCATCGTTATAAGCCCTTTATTAAGACGAATTTAACGGCAAGCCATTTAGAAACAAGGATTTACAGACCGGAACTTCCCACCGCACCAGAAACGAGGCAAATATAGGCGATTAACTCCAATGAATAGACGATTTTAGCGGTAAGTCCTTTGCTTGGACGAATTTGGCTCCCGGAAGGCGCCCTAAACGCATGATGCAGCGGGATTTACGGACGCGCCTCCCGTACCGGAGGGGGAGGGGGGTGGGGTGGTCACGTTACCCGGCGGGCCCCTCCGGCCAGACCATTAGAATGGCCTGAATCCATGCCCGAATACGCACTCGACAATGCCTTTCACGAGACCGAACGTGCCGCCGCCCATATCCGCGAGCGCGCTTCGCGAACACCGGCACTCCTGCCAAAGATCGCGATCGTCCTCGGCACCGGACTTGGCGGCTTCGCGGATCGTCTCACCGACGCTATCGCTATCCCCTACGCCGAGATTCCGCACTTCCCCCGCCCCACCGTCGAGGGCCACGCTGGCCGGCTGGTCATCGGCAATTTCGCCGGCATTCCGCTCGCTGTCATGCAGGGCCGGGTCCACTCCTACGAGGGCTACACGCCACAGCAGGTCATCTACCCCACCCGGGTGCTGGCGAGCCTCGGCATCCGGACCCTGGTCGTCACCAATGCCGCCGGCGGCATACGCACCGATCTCGCCCCCGGCCAGCTCGTCCTGATCTCCGATCACATCAATTTCACGGGAAATCACCCGCTCACCGGACCGAATGACCCGCGCCTCGGCGAGCGCTTCTTCGACATGTCGGACGCCTACTCGCGCCGCCTGCGCCGGCTCGCCCATCGCGCCGCAACAGTCGAAGGCATCACGCTCGCCGAAGGCGTCTACCTCGGTCTCACCGGTCCCAGCTTCGAGACCCCCGCCGAGATCCGCGCCTTCCGCACCCTCGGCGCCGACCTCGTCGGCATGTCTACCGTCCACGAAGTCATCGCCGCCCGCCATCTCGGCATGGACGTCCTCGGCTTCTCCTCGGTCACCAACATGGCCGCCGGCATACTCGACGAAGCCATCAACCACGCCGAAGTCATGGAGATCGGCGCCCGTGTCCAGCAGACGCTTACCCGCCTGCTCGCTGCGCTCGTACCCCTGCTGGCAGAGCCTGCCTGATTGACCTGTACTGGCCAGTCCGCGTGGCCTTAAGCCGGGCGGCGAAACGCAACTTGCCGAACGGAACCACGGAAAATTCATGAAAGCGCCACTTCGAGCATGGGTCGCGGATTGATATCCTGAAAGCTATGGCTACCAAGAAAGAACTGCTCCAGCAGCCCATTCAACACATCGATATCAAGCAGCACAATGTGGTGCCGCTGGTCGACGCCATGCAGCACATGGCCTACAGCTCGCGCGACCTCGCCCGCGCCGCCTCGATCTACGAACGCATGCTGCGCGACCAGGACTGCGGCGTCATCCTGTGCCTCGCCGGATCGCTCATCAGCGCCGGCCTGAAACAGGTCTTTGTCGACCTCCTTCGCAACAACATGGTGGATGCCGTGGTCTCGACCGGCGCGAACATCGTCGATCAGGACTTCTTCGAGTCACTCGGCTTCCGCCACTGGATCGCCGACGACGTGGTGAAAGGCGGCACGGAAGATGCCACGCTGCGCGAGTTGATGATCGACCGCATCTACGACACGCTCATCGACGAAGAAGAGCTGCGCGAGTGCGATGACACCACGCATAAGATTGCCGACTCGCTGACACCCCGCCCTTATAGCTCGCGCGAGTTCATCCGCGAGATGGGCGCCTACCTGGCAAAGAATGGCAAGACGCCGCAACAGGGCGGCGTGGATGGCATTGTGCTCGCCGCTTACGAGAAAGACGTGCCGATCTTCTGCCCCGCTTTCAGCGACTGCTCGGCCGGCTTCGGCCTGGTGGCGCACCAGCACGCACGCGGTGACAAGCCGAAGGTCTCACTCGATTCAGCCAAAGATTTCTATGAGTTGACCCAACTGAAGATCGCCAACCCCACCACCGGTCTGTTGATGATCGGTGGCGGCGTGCCCAAGAACTTCGCGCAGGATATTGTGGTCGCCGCTGAGATCCTGGGTAACGAAGCGCCGATGCACAAGTACGCAATCCAGATCACTGTGGCGGACGTGCGCGATGGTGCGCTCTCCTCAAGCACACTCAAGGAGGCTAGTTCGTGGGGCAAGGTAGATACCACCTTTGAACAGATGGTGTACAGCGAAGCAACCCTCGCGGTGCCATTGATTGCTGGGTACGCATACCACAAGCAGGCTTATGCGGCGCGACAGGAACGCCGCTGGGCGCGCCTCCTGGAGCCCGTTATCGCCTGATAGACCTGCCTGATTCCCAGAACGGTCCATCCACTCTGGATGGGCCGTTTACATTTTGGCTCCCACGAGTGCGCGGCCACTCAAACGTTTACCCACTCGATGTATAAGGTATGCACCACAAATAGTGCAGTAACCCGTGTTTTTTGATTACTTAGGATAATTCTTTTGACTATCGGTAAGAGTTACCTTCTATACTCACCAAGCGATATCGCCAGAAAACAGCGCCCCGGAATATCGTGTCGTGCCGGGCTGGGCCGCGGAGCTGGATCGGCGTCTGCCGATCGGACCCAACGGCGGGAAATGGTGTTTTGGGCCAGGTGTGTTAGCCAAAGCTTTTAAGAAGTATGGAAGTTGTTGAATTTTGGGGTTCTGCGTGTTCTCCCGCAAAGCAATCGGTCTCCCGAGACATGCTCACCCATTTTGCCGAACAAGGTTTTGACCTTTGCACTCTTCAATGAGTCAGCACGAACGTCTTTTCACCCATTGGCTGAGCGGCCGACCGGTATGGCTCTCCATGTTCGCGCTTACCCTGCTTTCTACCGCCTACACCGTTGTCGTCATGATGTATTCGGGAAGCGGCCTTGTCTGGAGTCCGGCAAAACCGATCGTCATCTTTCTAACCTGGGGTGCAATGCAGACCTGCTTCGCCGCGATCTGCCTGCTGAAATTGCGCCACGAACGCTACCTGCGCTCCCTTCTGATGGAGAAGGACAGTACTGAGACGGCGGCGGCAGAGGCTGCCAACGCATCGCTGGAGATTCGCTACCAGGATTACTTTGAAAACCTTACCGAGATGATCGCGATGCTCTCAGCCGAGGGCAAGTATTTGTACGTGAACTCCGCATGGCAGCGGTATTTTGGGCGCGATGCCGCCTCGGCGAGGACGCTGGAGGGCTTTGCGTCGGCGTTTCCCTTCGCGATTCAATCGCAAGCCGCCGCCATATTTGAGCGGGCCCTGGCTGGAGAACACATTGAGCAGGTCCACCTGCGAATGGAAGATTCAGCCGGACGCACTCGTGAGATGGAAGCCAGTCTCTTCGGTCTGCGTGAAGCTGGACGGCCCCGTGCCGTACGCTGCATCCTCCGCGATGTCACACTTCGCAACCAGCGTGAACGCCGCCTGGCCATGCAGCTGGGTGTGGGGCAGGTCGTCCAGGAGGCATCGACGGAGGACTCGTTGCCTCGAATCCTCTCAGCCCTGGGCAGCCATCTTGGATTCGACCTGGTCGAGTTATGGCGCGTCGACTCGGGTCACCAGGTCTTGCGCTACGGCAGCATGTGGATGGCCGCCGATTGCGTCTTCCCTTCTACCCTCGCGAAGAGCTCCATAACGGAGTTCTCCCCAGGAGAAAGTCTACCTGGCCAGGTCTGGGTGCAAGGCGCCTCCATCTGGGTCGAGGACATCCACAGCGATCTCCGGTTCAATACACGCGAGGGCGCGAAGTCAGATGGCCTGATCACCTGCTGGGGCGTGCCGGTGCGTGTCGGCAACCAGGTCATTGCTGTGATCGAATTCTTCAGCCGGAAGCGCATGGCCGCTGAAGTGGAGATCATGGCCACTGTGGAAACCGTTTGCGCGTCGGTTGGCCAGTTTCTCGGCCGTTCGATTCAGGAAAAGCGCGTCACCGAGCTCAACCGGCAGAAAGAATCCATTCTCAACACAGTTGCCGACGGCATTTTGGGCACTGACCAGCATGGTCGTGTCACCTTCGCGAACCCCGCCGCAGCCCGTATGCTCGGCACAGTTCCGAATGCGCTTACGGGCCGCTTTGTGCACGCCATCGTCCATGAGGATGTCTATGGCAGCCCTACTGCCTGCGCCTCACACTGCTTTATCCGCCGCGGCCTCTTCGCCAAGGATGGCACGCACGGGCAGGACATCTTCTACCGGCCGGACGGCAGTTCGTTCCCCGTCGAGTTCACGCTTACGCCGATGCAGATACATGGCAGCGTCACGGGCAGCGTGCTCAACTTCCGCGACGTGAGCCAACGGCAGGCCCTTGACCGCATGAAAGACGAGTTCGTCTCGACGGTCAGCCACGAACTGCGCACGCCGTTGACATCCATCCGAGGATCGCTCGGCCTGCTCTCCACCGGATTGCTCGGCGAGGTAAACGAGAAAGCCGCCAACCTGCTGCGTATCGCGGTGAACAATTCTGACCGGCTGGTGCGTCTTATCAATGACATCCTTGATCTGGAGCGCATGGAATCTGGCCGTGCGCCGCTCAGCTTCCGGCCCTGCTCGCTCTCCGAGTTGGCACAGCAGGCAATCGAAGCGGTCACACCGGTTGCCGACAATGCCTCCGTCAAACTCGTTCTTCGTACCGCGCCTGTAGAATTCGTCGCCGATCCGGACCGTTTGCAGCAGGTGATGACCAACCTGCTCAGCAATGCCATCAAGTTCTCTCCACCCGACTCGACGGTCACCGTATCGATAGAGAAGTCGGACGAGGGGGTTTCGCTGAACGTGATCGACGAAGGCCGCGGGATTCCCGAGGATAAGCTGGAAACCATCTTCGACCGCTTTCAGCAAGTGGACGCCTCGGACTCTCGACAGAAGGGCGGCACAGGCCTGGGACTCGCCATCTGCCGCACCATCGTGGAGCAGCACGGAGGGCGCATTTGGGCGGAGCAGAACCCAGTACGCGGCGCCATCTTCCACATGTTCCTGCCGGCCGATCCCCAACAACAAGCGCGCCCGGAATCATCTCCCAGCGCGGAGCGTGAGACGGTGCTTATCAGCACTGGCGATGGCGAAACACGGACCAGCCTCGCTGCAAGCCTGCGGTTTCATGGTTACAATGTTATTGAGGCATCCAGCGGACGAGAGACCCTCGCCCACGCACAGCGGCAGGCGCCTTGCGCCGTGCTGCTGGATCTGACTTTGCCGGATATGTCGGGATGGGAAGCCCTGCGCATCCTGAAAGAAGAGCCGGCCACTTCCGATGTGCCTGTCATCATTCTGAGCGCTCACGCCATCAGTAAATCGTCCACGCTCGGCCTGGGCGCGGATGGCTGGCTGCAAGTCCCTGCTCAGGAGTCGGATCTTCTGGAGGAACTCTCGTCGGTGTTGAACCGGCAGAAGACCTGGGCCGAGATTCTCCTGGTAGAAGACGATCTCGATCTTGCACGCGTCATTAGCGCGACCTTTGAGCGGGCCGGGGTGCACGTTCTCCATGCCAGCACCCGGCAGGCAGCGCTGGAACTCTGCGCTTCGTTCACCCCGAGTTTGATGATCCTGGACGTTGGCTTGCCGGACGGCGATGGCTATGGCCTCGTCGAGCGGCTGCGGCATCATCCGGAATTGCACTCTCTTCCACTGCTTGTGTACTCGGCGCGTGATCTGAGCGAAGCGGAACGTGCACAGCTTCAGCTTGGCCCAACGAACTTTCTTACCAAGGCCCGGGTGCAAGCCCAGGAGGTGGAGTCATTAGTACTTGCCATGCTGCGTGCCCCCTCTCAGAATGTGCATACATCTGGGTATTCCATTCCTGGCATGCCGTCGTTTATGGTTTCAAATTCTTATGACACGCCGCATACTCATCATTGATGACGAAGAAGATATCCGCCAGGTTGCTGGACTGAGCCTGGAGACGGTCGCTGGTTGGGAAGTCGTGCTGGCCAACTCCGGGAAGCAGGGGATGGAACGGGCCGAGCAGGAGCACCCAGACGCTATCCTATTGGATGTGATGATGCCGGCGATGGACGGTCCCACGACCTTCCTGCACCTGCAGAAAAATCCGAAGACTGCAAAGATTCCAGTTATTTTGCTCACTGCCAAGGTCCAGGGCTCCGACCAGCGCCGCTTTGCGGAACTGGGTGTCGCGGGAATTCTCTTCAAACCCTTCGACCCGCTTACGCTTTCGACGCAGGTCTCGCAAACTCTGGGCTGGACTCAGATACATTAGGAGACTTTCATGGCAGATCCTCGTCCCCCTCACGCCGCTCCTGAAGAGGTTACCGGTAAGCTTCATGACCTGCTTGCAACGCTTTGGTCGCGCAGCCGGGAAACCATAAGCGAACGGCTGGATGTACTGCGCACCACGCATCGCGCATTGCGAGCCAATCCGGCGGACAAGAATGCCCGGCGGGCAGGCGCGGATGCGGCTCACAAGCTTGCCGGGATTCTGGGTACCTTTGGCCTGCCTGATGGTACAAATCTTGCCCGGCAGGTCGAGGTGATGCTGGAGTCCGCCGCCCCCATCAGTCCATTCGACCTGGAGGTGTTGCAGCGCGCCATCGATCAACTCCACCTGATGATCGAGGCCAAGTCCAAGGATGCGGGAAAACGGCGCGCCTGAGCTGCACGTATGCCGGTGTAAACTCATCGTTTGGCACATCCGCACTCAGAAAACGACAGGTCCGGCAACGAGTCTCGCAGAGACGCTGTAGACCAGTTGGGACTGCTCTTCCCTTCTGAGCGGCAACCAGAGTCGCGCCGTATCTGGACCGTGAGCGCCCTGGTCACAGAAATCCGGGGCCACGTTGAGCGAGCCTATCCCGACTGCTGGGTCGAAGGCGAAATCTCAAATCTGCGCGCCGCCGCATCGGGACATATCTATTTCACCCTGAAGGATGAAGAGGGCCAACTCCCCGTAGTCCTGTTTCGGCGTCAGGCGTCTCTCCTGCGCTTTCGTCCCGAAGCCTCTTTACACGTCCTGGTGCGTGGCCGCATCTCGATCTATGAAGAGCGCGGTCAGCTTCAGCTCGTCGCTGAGACGCTCGAACCAGTCGGAGCCGGCTCGCTGCAATTCGCGTTTGAGCAGTTGAAAAAGAAGTTGCAGGAAGAAGGTCTCTTTGACGCAGACCGCAAACGCTCCCTGCCTCCCTTCCCCCGCTGCATCGGCATCGTCACATCGTCATCGGGCGCTGTCATTCACGATTTTCTCAACATCATCGGCCGGCGCCATGCTGGCCTCGATGTAACGCTCTACCCGGCATCGGTGCAAGGCGAGCAGGCAGCTGGAGAACTCGCCTCGGGCATTCTTCATTTCAATCGCGTGAAGACCGTCGATGCAATCGTCATCGCCCGGGGCGGCGGCTCGCCCGAGGACTTTGCCCCTTTTAATACCGAGATCCTCGCCCGAGCGATAGCCGGCTCCGCCATTCCCGTAGTTTCGGCCGTCGGGCATGAGACGGACTTTACCATCGCCGATTTCGTTGCCGACCTGCGCGCCCCAACCCCATCCGCCGCGGCCGAGCTGCTTACCGCGCTGCAGCATGGCGTGGAAGAACGTATCGAGGCGCTGCAATTGCGGCTCCTGCGCGCCTGCCGCTATTCCATATCGCTGGCGCAGCGCCGATTCGCGGCAGTATCTCCGGAAGCTGCCTTCGCGCGCGTTCGCAGGAAACTGGACCGCAGCCAACAGCGCGTCGACGAACAGCAGTTCCGCCTGACGGGCTCATGGCAGCAACTGCTGCATGCAAAAGCCGCCACCCTGCAGCGTCTCCATGGACGCCTGCTGCAACAGAGCAGATTCCAGGCGATTCACTCTCGCAGCGAGCGGTGCACGACTGCCGCACAACGCCTGCATCGAGCATTGCAGAAGCGTTTGTTCGCCGCGGATCGCCTGACGGGCGCCCTCGCGAACCGGCTGCTGTTGCACTCACCTAAGCATCAATGCCATCATTTGCGCCAGACGATTGGGCATCTAGAGTCGCGCAGCTGGACCGCGGTTGTCACGGGCATCGAGCGCGCAAGTGCGGCCCGCCATGAACTCGACGCTCGGCTAGCGGCGCTCTCGCCGCTCTCGGTGCTCGAGCGTGGCTATAGCCTCACCTTTACACCCGCTGGTCAATTGCTGCATGACGCATCTGCGATCGCGAGTGGAGAGATCCTACGGACACGACTTTCGCGAGGCATAGTGACGAGCACAGTGGTACATACAGTGCACAAGATATGAGAAAGCTTTTTGGGACCGATGGCATTCGGGCGGTGGCTGGTGAAGCCCCGCTTGACCCACGCACGATTCATGCAGTCGGGCTGGCTCTGGCGCATACGCTTCGTCGTGGTACCGTGAATCCGCGCGTGATTCTTGGCATGGACACACGCGAATCGAGCGAGTGGATGAGTGCCACCATTGCCACTGGACTCGGCGAAGGCGGGGCCACCGTAGAAAGCGCCGGAGTCATCACGACGCCGGGAATCGCTTTTCTCGCGCGGAAACATGGATTTCATGCGGGCGTGGTCATCTCTGCATCGCATAATCCATGGCAAGACAACGGCATCAAAGTCTTCGGCCATGATGGCTACAAGCTTCCCGATGAGCAAGAACTGGAGATTGAGGCCGAGATCTTCCGCCACCTGGCTGATCCCGCATTCTCTTCTCAGGCCTCAACGACACCGCTGCCGGTGCAATCTAACCATCGTCATGATTACGAGGCATTCCTTCGCCAGGTCGTGCCGAGCCTCAACCTCAAGGGAAAAAGCGTGGTTCTCGATTGCGCAAATGGCGCTGCCTCCGCCATCGCGCCTGAGTTATTCGCTAACCTGGGCGGCACGCTTCATCTCACGCATTCTCGTCCTGACGGACGCAATATCAACGAGCACTGCGGCGCGCTTCATCCGGAGATTGTCGCGGCAGAGACCCTCGCACGCCAAGCGGATATCGGCATCACGCTCGACGGAGATGCGGACCGCGCGCTCTTTGCCGATGCAAACGGAAATGTAGTCAACGGGGACGCCGTATTGCTGCTCGCTGCGCGCGATCTGCAGACGCGGGGAGCCCTCAAGGACAACACCGTCGTCGCCACGACCATGTCCAACATGGGCCTGGAGGCCGCGCTTGGCCTGAACCATATCCGCATGTTGCGCGCGCCGGTCGGCGACAAATACGTGTTGCAGATGATGCGCCAGCACAATGCCACTCTAGGCGGCGAACAGTCCGGACATATCCTTTTCCCCGCACACAGCACCACGGGGGATGGCCTGCTGACCGCGCTGCTGGTACTCGACATCGTGCAGCGTTCCGCCGAGCCACTGCACCAGCTTATCGCCGATTTGAAGGTCTTCCCGCAGGTGATCGTGAATGTGCGGGTTCGGGAGAAGCAGCCGCTGGAGCAAATTCCCGAAGTGAGCGAGCGCATCCTTGAGGCGGAGTCTGCATTGCGGGGCAAGGGACGTGTCGTCGTGCGTTACAGCGGAACCGAAGCCCTTGCACGCGTCATGATAGAAGCAGAGTCGCGTGAAGAGATGGAGCGGCACGCGGAACGCATCGCGCAGGCGATCCGTAGCACACTTGGCATCTGAACTATCGCTTAACTATCCCTTCAGGTCACGCCAGTTCTGCCCTACGCCCACGTCAGCCACGATTGGCACGTTGAGCTCGATGACGTTTTCCATTTCCTGCTTCACAAGCGAGCGCACGGCATCGATCTCATCCTCCGGCACGTCGAACAGCAGCTCGTCGTGAACCTGCAGCGTCATTCTTGCCTTTAGCTTCTCTTCGCGTAGCTTCCCGGCAATCCGGATCATCGCGATCTTGATAAGGTCCGCGGCAGTGCCCTGCAGCGGCGTGTTCACGGCCGTGCGCTCAGCAAACCCTCGCAGATTCGGGTTGCGGCTCTGGATGTCCGGGATCGGCCGCACGCGGCCAAAGAGCGTGCGCACCTGCTGCGTTGCACGTGTCTCCTCCAGCAAACGATCGATAAACCGGCGCACGCCAACATATCTTGCAAAGTAGGTTTCGATGTAGAGCTTGGCCTCTGCCTGCGGAATGTTGAGATTCGCCGCAAGTCCAAACGGAGAAATGCCATAGACAATGCCGAAGTTCACAGCCTTGGCGCGGTTGCGTGTCTCTTTGCTCATGGAAGCGGCCGGAACGCCGAAGACTTCCGATGCCGTCAACGTGTGAATGTCCTGTCCCGACCGATAAGCCTGCACAAGCAACGGATCGTCAGAGAAATGCGCCATCAGCCGCAGCTCGATCTGCGAGTAATCAGCCGACAAGAGCGCATGACCCTGCGATGCGATGAATGCAGCGCGGATTTCGCGTCCCTTCTCTGTGCGAATCGGAATGTTCTGCAAATTCGGATTTGTAGAGGAGAGTCGCCCCGTTGCTGTGCCCACCTGGTTAAACGTGGTATGAACGCGCCCTTCGCTGTCGGCAAGAAGTGGAAGAGAGTCCACGTAGTTTGACTTCAGCTTCGCCAACTGCCGATAAGCCAGCACCTGCGCCGGCACAGGATGATGCACCGCCAGTTCTTCAAGGACATCTTGCGCAGTGGAAACTACTTTACCTTTTCCGTATTTCATCGGCTTCGGCAGCTTCATCTGGTTGAATAAAACGTCGCCAAGTTGCTTCGGCGAATTCAGATTGAAGCGTTGCCCAGCCTGCTCGAAGATCTGCTCGCTCACCTGCGACATCTCCGCGTTCAACTCTTTGGCTAAGCCGCCAAGTACACTCACATCAATCCGGACGCCTGCACGCTCCATTCCCAGAAGCACCAGCACCAGCGGAAGATCGACCGTCTCGTAAACTTCGAGCGCATGGATTTCTTCTACATCGCGCCGCATGCTTCCAGCCAATAAGTGGATCGCTGCCGCCTGCTCGGGTAGCTGCCGCTCACCCGTCTCCGACAACGGACTGTTAGTGAAGCGCGCCACAACGTCTGCAAGACGATGGGCCGCATGCGTGGGGTTGATGAGGTAGGAATAAAGCATGAGATCGTCGCGGACATTCGCGATAGCAATACCGTGACCATCGAGCGCACGCACCGTTGCCTTCAAGTCATGCACGGTCTTGGACACCGCGGCATCCTCCAGCAACTCTTTGAGTCGCGCTCCTTGCGGGGATGTGAGCGAGATACGCAACGCTCGGCCCTCCTCCGCCGACACCGCGACAAAATGCTCACGTTCTAGCGAAACCTCCGCGCGCTCTTCGTCATCAATGGCATCCAGCAGCGACAGATTGCGCAGCATCGGCGCCTCTTCTTCCACCGCCTCGGTCTGCGCTTCGCTCACCTGCTCTGTCAGCGCTTCCAGAAAGGTCACATCCACGGCAATCGCGAAACCTTCCGGCGCTGCGGAAAAGAACTTTGTGTAGTCCTCCTCCGTTGGCGCGACGATCAGCTCAGCACGCGTCGCGTCCACAGCAGGCGCAAGCTCTTTCAGAAGCGTTGTGAACTCCAACTCATTGAACAGTGCGCGCGCCGTCGCGGCGTCTGGTTCCTGCGTCTGCATCCGCTCCAACTCAAGGTCTACGGGCACGCTGCAGTGGATCGTGACTAATTCTCTGCTCAACAGAATGTTGTCGCGATTGTTCTGTAGCGACTCGCGATAGGATTTCCGCTTCACCTCTTCGGCGCGATCGAGAGCGGACTCAAGCGAGCCGAATTGTTGAATCAGTTCCACCGATCCCTTGTCCCCGATTCCTGGCGCGCCCGGAATGTTATCGATCGAGTCGCCGCGCAAAGCCATCACGTCGATCACCCGTTCCGGCGGTACGCCCAGCGTCTGTTCGACGGCCGCGCGGTCGAGCACCAGGTTGTCTTTCACCGGATTCAACACCAGCACGTGCTCCGTAACTAGTTGCAGCATGTCCTTGTCGTTCGACACCACATACACTTTGTGACCGGAAAGCTCGGCCTTATGTGCCAGGGTGCCGATCACGTCGTCCGCCTCGAAACCGTCGTACTGGAAGATCGGAATCCGGAAGGCTTCAAGAGCGCGCCGGATATACGGAATCTGCTGCGCCAGGTCCGCAGGCATCTCCGTGCGGTTCGCCTTGTACCCCTCGTACGCTACTTCCTCGAACTCTTGTGTCTTGATGTTGAATTTGCGTACCGCCGTCATCGACTTTGCACGCTCATCGCGAAATACGGGGGCACCGGTATCAAAAATGGCGGCAAAGTAGTGCGGCGAGAAATCACGGCGGAGCTTGTTGATCATGTTCACAAAGACATACGTCGCCGCAGTGGGTACGCCACTGCGTGTAGACATGGGCCTTTGCCGTTGCATCGCGTGATACGCGCGAAAGATGAAGGACATCGAGTCCAGCAGGAAGATGGGCGGCTTGGTTTCGATATTTGGCATGATGCTCCTGCTTATGAGATGAACATGCAATCGCCGTAGGAGAAAAAACGATAGCCCGCTTCCACAGCATGTCGATAGGCCGCAAGTGCATTGTCACGCCCGGCAAAGGCAGATACCAGCATGAGCAGGGTCGATTGGGGCAGATGAAAGTTCGTGAGCAGCGCATTCACAACACGAAAACGAAATCCGGGAGAGATGAAGATGTTTGTTGATCCGGCATGCGGGCGCAGAACCCCGTCGGCGGTTGCAGCGGCACAGTGCTCCAGCGTACGGACGGTCGTGGTTCCCACAACGACAACGCGCCGGCCCTCGCGACGTGCTGCATTGATCTGATCAGCGCACTCCGGCGATAGCTCATACCGCTCGCTATGAAGTTTGATCTCCGTTGTGTCTGCCACGTCTACGGGCTGAAATGTGCCAAGTCCAACGTGCAGGGTTATGGTGCAGACTTCGACGCCTGCTGCCCGGATCCGCGCAAGGATTTCCGGCGTAAAGTGCAACCCTGCAGTCGGCGCCGCTGCAGACCCACGCTGTCTCGCATAAACCGTTTGATATCGCTCGCGATCGAACGGCCGATCATTGCGGCGAATGTAAGGAGGCAGCGGCGTGTGGCCGACCGCATCGAGCCGCCGTTCAAAGTCCGTCACCGGTGTAAATCGCAGTACCCGTTCACCGCGCTCCCCCGCGTTCACGATCTCGACATGGAGGTTTGTGTCATCCCCACCGGTAAACTCGATTCCGTCGCCCACCCGGAGCTTGCGGCCAGGCTTCACCAGAGCCCGCCACTCCCAAGTGGAAACCTGTTCCGTAAGCAGTACTTCAACGCGGCCCGGAGCAGCTTCCTTTTCATCCGGGCGCCTGCTTCGCGTTCCAAAAAGGCGAGCCGGAATGACGCGCGAATCATTCAGCACCAGCACGTCTCCTGGTCGAAGGTGCTTCGCGAATTGCGCAAAGACCTCGTCCTTCCATGCGCCTGTCGCTCGGTCGAGCAGGAGCATACGCGAGCCGCCGCGTGTTTCCGGTGGCTCCTGTGCAATCAATTCCTCGGGCAGGGAAAAGTCAAAATCAGAGACGAGCACTCATTGATTCTAGTGCGATGCGGACGCATAACTGGCGAAATGGCCTTCGGCCAAAGCACGCAATCGCTCGAGCGTCTCTTCGGCTGCGAGCCGGGCTAGTTCCTCAGCATCGCTTGATTCCGGTGGCGGAACCGGGCGACCCCAGACCATCACGACCCGCGAGAAGGGCTTCGGCACCAGCAAAGCATCCCACGAGCGCATTACCCAGGCGCGCTGCGGCAGAAGATAAAAGCCGTTCACTGGCAATCCGGTCAGTTGTGAGAGCTTTGTGATGCCGGGCTTGAGAACGTATCGCGGACCGCGTGGGCCATCGCCGGGAATGACGGCGGTCGCGCCGGCATGGACAGAGCGTGCCAGGGCCCGCAACCCGCCGGCTCCTTCCCGGGAGCTCGAACCACGAACCGTCTCATATTCCATGCGCTCGATGGTTCGCGAGATCAATTCGCCATCAAAACTGGCGCTGATCAGCAGAGTGGTGCGCGGTCGCCCGCGAAAGAAGCATGCAGCCGGCAGCAAGCAGCGATGCCAGAAGCACCACACACTGGCCTCGCCCGGTTGGTCGGCGTGGCCGCCCTCCTCGCAAATCTCCTCATAGCGCAGGGTTGCATCCAACACGCGCAACAGCAGCGCAACCAGCGGGGGCACCACCCAGAGCATCACTCGCCTCTGCCAACTCAGGTCGGGCTGTGTCGTCTCATTCATTCAATGCTCAAAAGTCCCTGCAGTGTAGCAGTCCGATTCCGGGCTGATAGGGCACGTTCCGCGTTGTTGTAGGCAGTTCGGCGATCGCACTCGCGACGTTTCTCTTGAGGAAGCCGCACCGAGTGAAGCTCCGCAGCACACAGTATTACTAAAAATGCTCTAGCATCAGAGGGTGCTCGCGATCGATACGCCCGTCCAGTTCATCAAAGGAATCGGACCGCGCATCGCGGAGTCGCTCGCCGAAAAAGAGATTCGTACTGCGGAGGACTTGCTCTATCACCTTCCCTTCCGCTATGAGGACCGCGCCAATCCCCGGGCTCTCCATGAACTCGTCGCCGGAGAGGTTGCGAGCGTCATCGGCGAGGTGCGCGGATCGGTGCTGTTGCGCACGCGAGCGATGCCGATCTTCGAGATGACGCTCGGCCAGGGCACCGGCACGCTCAAGTGCATCTGGTTTCGTGGCACCTATCTGAAAGATCGCTTCCAGGCCGGTCAAACGGTCGCCGTCTTCGGCAAGGTCGAGCCGTCGCGTTCCTCGCGGGGCTTCAAAATGATCCAGCCGCAATTCGAGGTGTTACCCGAGGCCACCGAGGAGTTCAGCAGCCTCGAGATGGGGCGCATCACCCCGATCTATGAAAGTCTGGGCGGGTCGAAGCTCGGTCCCCGCTGGGTACGGCGGCAGCTCTTCGACCTGCTCCGCGAACTGCGGGGACACATTCCGGAGACACTGCCGGCCGCCATGCTGGAGCGGCTCGGTATGCCCTCGCGGGATACGTCGCTGCAGCAGGTACATTTCCCCGATGCCGCGACGTCCCTAAGCCAGTTGCAGAGCGCACGCACTCCCGCACATCGACGGCTCATCTTCGAAGAGCTGTTCTTTCTCGAGCTGGGCCTGGAGATCAAGCGGCGCAAGGCGAAGGAACGTGCCGGTATCGCCTTCGCACCCAATGAGCAGGTGCGCGCCGCGTTGCGCGAGGTGCTGCCCTTCCATCCCACTGCGGCGCAGAAACGCGCCCTGGGTGAGATCGTCGAAGACATGAAACAGCCGAGCCCGATGCGGCGGCTGCTGCAGGGCGATGTCGGCTCCGGTAAAACCATCGTCGCTCTGCAGGCAATGCTGATCGCCATCGAGAATGGCTACCAGGCTGCTCTGATGGCTCCCACCGAGATCCTTGCGACTCAACACTATCTCGCCGCGCGCAAGCTGCTGGAGCGCGCAACGCGCGACTACCGCGTCACCCTTCTCACCGGATCGCTCGACCTGCATCACAAGCGCACGGCGCGCGGACGCATCGCACACGGCGAGGCGGACCTCATCATCGGCACGCATGCGCTGATTGAAGAGAAGGTCGATTTCCACCGGCTTGGCTTGGTCGTCGTGGACGAGCAGCATCGCTTTGGCGTAATGCAGCGCTTCCGGCTGATGAAGAAGCCCGGCCAGGGGGAGCCCGATGTGCTGGTGATGACAGCGACACCCATCCCGCGCACGCTGGCGCTCTCGCTCTATGGCGATCTGGATCTGAGTGTTCTGGATGAGCTGCCACCCGGACGCACCCCCATCGTCACGCGGCGCGGCAGCGACGATCGGGCCGACGAGGTGTGGCAGTTTGTCCGCAAGCAGGTGGCCGCAGGACGCCAAGCATACATCGTCTACCCCGTCATCGAAGGCCCCAGCGACGACCAGCCGGAGCTCGACTTCCCTGCTCCGGAGGAGCCCCCGGTCAAGGCCCTGAAGCAAGCGGCCAAGACCCCGTCACTCTTCGAGCGTCCGACACTCAAGGCCGCCACCCAGATGTACGAGACCCTGCGCGACGGCGCGCTCAGCGGGCTGCGGCTGGGCCTCCTGCACGGACGCCTCAGCGCGGACGATAAGGAGATCGTGATGCGGCGCTTCCAGCGCGGCGAGCTGGACGTGCTGGTCTCGACGACCGTGATCGAGGTCGGCGTCGACGTGCCCAATGCCACGGTCATGGTCATCGAGCACGCCGAACGCTTCGGCCTCGCACAGCTCCATCAACTGCGCGGGCGCGTGGGGCGTGGGGAGGCGAAGAGCTACTGCATGCTGATGACCGGGGGCCGGGTATCGCCGGAGGCCGAGCAGCGGCTGGATGCGATGGTGCGCACGCAGGACGGGTTCGAGCTGGCGGAGCTGGACCTGTCGCTGCGCGGGCCGGGGGAGTTCTTCGGCACCCGTCAGGCCGGGCTGCCGGACTTCCGGGTTGCTAACCTGGTTCGCGACCGGGAGATGCTGGAACTGGCCAAGTGCGAAGCCGCAGCCTTCGTAGCCAGCGCCGGCACGGAAGCCACCGAATCCGAGCGGGCACTCGTGGCCGCACGGCTGAAGCAGGCATGGCAGCGACGCTACGGCCTGGTGGAAGCCGGCTGATGGGCGCACAAGGAGGCTTCGCCGCATGATCCTCGGCACCGGCATCGACGTGATCGATATCGAGCGCATCGGCCGCTCCATCGAGCGGTACGGCGACCACTTCCTGAAGCGTGTCTACACTCCGGGGGAGATCGCCTACTGCCAGCGCAAGCGGCGGAATGCCGCGGAGAGCTTCGCCGCGCGGTTTGCAGCCAAGGAGGCCGCGGCGAAGGCGCTGGGGACAGGCATCGGCTTCGGGGTGACCTGGCGCGAGATCGAGGTTGGCCGCGAGCCGGCGGGCCGGCCGCTGCTGCTGCTGCATGGCCGCGCTGCGGAGATCGCTCGGACGATGGGCGTGCGGCACAGCTCGCTCTCCATCACGCATACGGGATCGCAATCCATGGCGCTGGTGATCCTTGAGGACTAAGCAGCGAGGAAGGCTAAAGGCGGAAACCTAAGTCGCTGCGACGGTGGCCGATCCTGTCTCATCCAAATGGAGACCAAGAAGGCGGCCGCAGACTGGTTTTGCAGACGGGTCTCTGCATCGCCATTTGGTACTCTCATCGGTAGACGTTGTTGTACTTTGTCGGGGTAAGTTCGTTTCGGGGAAGACCAGCGAGGTTCCGTGCCCAGTCAACAGGAAGTGCAGTGGTCACAACTCAAGGTAGGAGTGCTGGTCATTGTCGCGCTGATTGCGCTTACGGCGCTGATCTTCCTGATGTCCGGCAGCACGGGCGGCATCTTTACCGGCAAGACCGTTCTACGTTCCTACTTTGAAAACGCCGCTGGGCTGAAGGTGGGGGCCCCGGTAAACCTTGAGGGCTACACCGTCGGCAGCGTGAAGTCGATCCGCATCGATTCCTCGCGCAAGCTCACGCCGGTCGAGGTCATCATGAAGATCAGCAACCGGTACATCCCTGACATTCACGAAGACTCCAAAACCAGCCTGGACACGATCGGCGTGCTGGGCGACACCGTCGTGAACATCGATTCCAAGCATGCGATCGGGCCCCTGGTAAAGAACAACGACGAGCTGGCCACCACGGAGAGCCCGAACCTTTCGGACGTGATCAAGTCCAGCCAGGGCACGATCGAGCAGGTGAACACCATCCTGGCCAAGATCGACAGCCTGGTCGATTCGCTGAACACCGGCAAGGGGTCGATCGGCCAGTTGATCAACGATCCTGGCCTTTACAACAAGGCGAACGAGACTGTCACGCAGCTGGCCAAGCTGAGCACCAATCTGAGCCAGGGTAAGGGCAGCATCGGCAAGATGCTGAACGATGACACGCTCTACAACCACATCAACGACACCACGGCGCGGCTGGACCACATGACGGCGGAGATCGACAGCGGCCAGGGCTCGCTGGGCAAGCTGCTGAAGGACCAGACGCTCTACAACAACCTGAACAAGACGGTCAGCAACGCCAATGAGCTGCTGGCCGAGATCAACCAGGGCAAGGGGACGATCGGGATGCTGGCCAAGGATCCGCAGTTCCAGGCCAAGTTCCGCGACTCCATCGAAAAGCTGGACGCGATCGTGGACAAGATCAACAGCGGCCAGGGCTCCATCGGTCAACTGGTGGTGAACCCCTCGCTCTACAACAATGCCGACGCCATGCTGAGCGAGACCCGGAACCTGGTGACGCAGATCCGGGAGAACCCGAAGAAGTATCTGACTTTCCACGTCAAGATCTTCTGAGGGGGTACCCTCCCCCTCCCGTCACGGGAGAGTGGTCTGTAAGTCTCGCCGCATCATGCGTTTAGGGCGTCTCCCGAGGACTAAATTCGTCCATACAAAGGACTTACCGGTAAAGTCGTCTATCCATTGTGGTTAGCGGCGCTAATTTGCCTCGTTTCTGGTGCGTTCGGACCTCCGGTCCGCAAGTCTTTGTTTCCAAAAGGCTTGCAGCTAAAATCGTCTTGCTAAAGGACTTGCAATGAAAAAGCCACGGATAGATTCCGTGGCTTTTGTGTCTGCATTCCGCTCTATTCTCAGGATAGCAAATTGTGTGGGGTGATTTGGCAGGTTTCTGCGGGACGATTGGGCAGCAAATCCAATTCGGGACGGGTGGGCTGGTGAACCGCGTCACCAAGAAGCCGACGATGGAGGGAGTGGAAGGCTCTGTCGCGGTGACCGGTGGCAGCTATGGCGAGCGGCGGCTGGAGGCGGATACCTCAGGCTCGTGGTTCAACAACGCGCTGGGAGGACGGCTGACGGGAGCGGGTGAGTACACCGGCAGCCAGCGGCACTACTACTACATGAACCGCTACGCGTTTGCGCCGACGCTGCGCTGGCGGCCCAGCGAGAATACCGACATGTACGTGCAGGTGGAGCGGCTGCGCGACGAACGCCTGCCGGACCGCGGCATTGCAGCAATCGATGGCCCACAGGGCGTGGTGCCGATTGGCAACTACTACGGCTACATTCTGGGTTCGTCCGCTGCGCCGCACGATTACATTCACGAGGGAGCGACGGACGAGACCTTCGACCTGCGGCACGACTTTCAGGATGGCTGGCACGTGCACGAGATATTCCGCCATGCGGGCACCGGCGTCATACGGAGATCGATGCGCACCTGTTCAACCTGGCGAATACGCGCTACTACGACTCATCGCACTCGGACCTGGAGCTGTTTCCGGGAGCGCCGATCAGCGGTACTGTGACAGCACGCTATCGCTTTTGAACTGGGACGGCGCGGTATCGTTTCTGAGCGGCGGTTGGCGGCAGAACGTCTGTTCGTCGCGCATTTGCGTTGGATGAGCCCAAAGGACCTCCAATTTCTCCAAGCCGATCGGTGAGCGGCACGTCTATGCTCATGTGCGTGGGGCTTCTGGCTCTGCAGGTGGAGGCTGGTGGATGCCGGAGTGGGGTGAATCGGAGGTGGCGCTGGATCCGGAGCTGACATCGCCGGCTGACCAGCCCATGGCGCCTCCGGGCGGCTCCGCTGCTGCGGGGCTTGAGCCGCATCTTCAGCGTCTCGACGTGCCTCATAAGCGGCGCGCCGCGGCGACCTTTATTTTCGTCACCATCACGCTGGACATGCTGGCGATGGGGATGATCGCGCCGGTGCTGCCGCAACTGATCACCAGCTTTATGGGCGGGAACACCGCGAGCGGCGCCGAGATGTTCGGCATCTTCGGGACAGTGTGGGCGGTGATGCAGTTTGGCTTCTCGCCGCTGCTGGGGTCGCTGTCGGACCGCTTCGGGCGGCGGCCGATTGTGCTGCTGTCGAACTTTGGACTGGGCGCGGACTACCTGGTGATGGCGATGGCGCCGACGCTGGCGTGGCTGTTCGTGGGGCGCGTCGTGTCGGGTATCACGTCGGCGAGCGTGCCGACGGCGATGGCGTATATCGCCGACGTGACCGACCCGAAGAAGCGCGCGGAGGCTTTTGGCATGGTGAGCGCGGCCTTCGGGCTGGGCTTTGTGCTGGGGCCGGCGCTGGGCGGCGTGCTGGGCAATGTGAGCCCGCGGCTTCCCTTCTGGGTGGCGGGCGGGATGAGCCTGCTGAACGCGATGTATGGCCTCTTCGTGCTGCCGGAGTCGCTGCCGCGCGAGCATCGCGGCGTCTTCTCGTGGAAGCAGGCGAATCCGCTGGGCTCGCTGACCCTGCTGCGGCGGCATCGCGAGCTCTTCGGCATGGGATGCGTGCTGCTGCTGAGCTATCTGACGCAGCAGTCGCTGGTGAACACATGGGTGCTGTACACGGACTACCGTTACGCGTGGAGCGCGCGGGCGGTGGGGCTGTCGCTGGGGTTGGTGGGGCTGGGCTCGGTGATTGTGGGGGCGCTGCTGGTGCGACCGCTGGTGAAGTGGCTGGGACAGCGCAGCACGCTGCTGTGGGGATTGGGGATCGGCTGGGTCGGGTTTGCGATCTTCGGCTTCGCGCCGAAGGGATGGATCTTTCTGCTGGGCATTCCGCTGATGAACCTGTGGGGGCTGGCGGGGCCGACGGCGCAGGGGCTGATGAGCGTGCACGTGAATCCGCAGGAGCAGGGGCAGTTGCAGGGGGCGGTGCAGTGCATCCGCGGGCTGACGGCGCTGGTGGGCCCGGGGCTGTTCACATTCGTCTTTGCAGCGGCGATCAAACCGGGGCGGATTCACCTGCCGGGCGCGCCGTTCCTGCTGGCCGCGGTGATTTTGCTGAGTGCCCTGCCGGTGGCAGCGATGGTGACGCGGCGGGAGATAGCTTAGGCGGTCGCTACCGGCCGGACGGCACGAGGCCAAGCCAGCGCCTGATCCGTGGCTTGAGCCAGAGCCACAGGCCGCTCAGAATGACCAGCGGCATGGCGATCCAGCGGGTGAACCATGCCGCCTGCGGTATCTGGGCGACGGGGCCATACAGATAGCCCAGGATGGGGATGCTCAGCACCAGATGGAGCGTCCGGATGAAGACGCGCTCCTTTGACGCGGTCATGCGCTGGGAACCAGCCCTGCGGATATCGGAAGCCGGAGCCGTGGCCATGAATGAACCCTCCAAAGCCGCAGTGTAGGCAGCTTTGCTCACGAGTTCTCTTAAGAATTGTTAAGAGTGCTGAGCACCCTGCCGGTGGCAGCGATGGTGACGCGGCGGGAGGCTTGAAGAGTCGCGAATTTCCTATCGAGGTGTGTGACTGCGGTACGGCGAGTCGTCAGGAGGGCCCGCAAACGCGGACCCTCCGAACGGAAGATCCTGAACGCGACGATTTTTGATCGTGGTCAGACTCGGCCCGGCGATGACGCGCGTATTGCCTTGGGGAGAATAAATCCAGCGGCAATCAACCAGAGATAGCCGGGAAAGCGCGTCAGCGGGATCAGCATGCCAAAGGCCGGCACAAGCATGGAGAGGTAGCTCAGCTGGCCGAATGCGGCGAGTACCAGGCCGAACCACGCGAGCCAGCGGGGCAGAAGCCGGGTGAGAAGCCCGGCGACGGAGAGCCCGGCAAGCAACAGCCCGAGTGATCCCGCGTAGGCGGGGCCGTCCAGCATGAACGCGAACAGGTAGAGGGCGCGAACGAGAGGCCCGGCATGGGTGGAAGGATCTGCGATGCCGGGCTGCGCGAGGATCCAGACCACGCCGGCCTCCAGCAAGGAGAGAGCTGCGGCGAGCGATCCGCCGAAGAATGCAACGCGTATGCCGATTCCGCAGGCGCCCAGCGAGCGCATGCGGTTGGTAGCGGCAGCAGTGACAATGCCCAATGCGATGGCGGAGCCGCACTGGAGAAACGCGCCGAACTGTACCCGCGACGCTGCCGTCGAGAAGTAGGTGACCATGGTTGCGGCAGTGTCACCGGGATATGGGAAATGCAGTCCACGAATGCTCTCGAAGAGCGCGACGCTGACGCAAAAGAGCACCGCGGCAACGATGGCGACGACCCCCGGATGCGGTCCGGGCGCAGCCGTACGGGGATGAGGGAGGGCGGGATTGGAAGATGGGCTGGTCATAAAAACCTCCTGCGTGCGGGTCCGGTGGGTGCGGCTCGATGGATGCGCACGATGTTGGAATCAATATATCATTATTTTCTGTAATCATTATATAAAATAATCATTGGAGGATTTTATAATTTGCTCATGAACCGGCCACACACCTCCGGACCATCCTCTATAGCGTTTCTGCTCACGCAGATCGGGGCCCAGGCGGCCTCGCAGTTTGCGGCGCGGCTGACCTCCCTCGACCTCCTGCCGCAACATGCCGGCGTACTGCGCATGCTCGGGCAAAGCGAAGGCATCAGCCAGCAGGAGCTCGCCGCGCGGCTGGAGATGCATGCCAGCCGGCTGGTGGGTGTCGTCGACACGCTTGAGAAGCGCGGGCTGGTAGCGAGACAAAGCAGCGCGACGGACCGACGGGTGTACGCGCTCCAGCTTACTGAGGCCGGACGCGGTACCTTGAGGCAACTGGGCACGATTGCCCGGGAACACGATAACGCCATATGCGATGGGTTGTCGGCGCAAGAGAGAGCGCAGTTGTTTCACATGCTGGAACGGGTCGCCGAGCGGCTTGGCCTGGCGCACGCAGTCCATCCGGGCTACCGCGCACTGGAACAGCGCGAAGACTCACAGCCGCGGTAAGTGAATGCGCTGTCCGGCAGGAAGTGGGCTACTGTTGAAATCTGAGCCAGGGATTGGCAAGCGTCGTGTGGTACACAGAGTCATTTGACAGCGAGTTTCGCGAGCGCATAGTTTGTTTGCGCGATGTAACCGTTTGCATATGGAGAGGCTAAAGATGAGCAAGGTATCGCGTCGCGATCTGTTGAAGACCGGACTGCTGGCGCCGGCCGCCGTGGCGGTGGCGAATGGAATGGGCCCGATGGGCTTCGCGATGCAGGCTGGCGGCGAGGCGGCGCACGAGCCGCTTCCCGAGAGCAGCGCCCGCCACGCGTCTTCAGGGTCCGGAGCGGGGCGCGAACGTCTGCTGCTCGATTTCGGCTGGCGTTTTCACTTCGGAAATGCCGACGATCCGGCGAAGGATTTTGAATTTGGCAGCGGACGGACCGGCAACTTTCAGAAGACGGGAAATTTTCTACCGGCGGGCGCGATCGCCTTCGACGACAGCGACTGGCGCGGTGTGGACCTGCCGCACGACTGGGCGATCGAGCTGCCTTTCACCAACGATCCCGCGCTCTCGAGCAAGGGCTACTACCCGCTGGGTCGAACGTATCCGGCGACAAGCGTCGGCTGGTATCGCCGAGTCTTCGAAATACCCGCTGAGGACGCGAAGAAGCGGCTCACGCTCGAGTTCGACGGCGCCTACCGCGAAACGATGGTGGTCTTCAACGGCTTCTACATCGGCACGCACAGCGGCGGTTACGATCCGTTCAGCTTCGATGTGACCGACTTTGCGAATCCGGGCGGGAGGAATGTGCTGCTGGTGCGCGTGGATGCGACCTCGAGCGACGGCTGGTTCTATGAAGGTGCGGGGATCTATCGGCACGTCTGGCTGGTGAAGGCGCACCCGGTGCATGTGAAGCGGTGGGGCACCTTTGTGACCTCGAAAGTGCAACCCGGTGATGCGACGCTCTCGATCCGCACCGATGTCGAGAATCACGGCAACGCAACACAGGGACAGTCTGCACAGAAAGCGCGCGTGATCTCGACCATTCTCGATCCCAGTGGCAAGGCGGTGGGCAAAGCGGCAACGACGCCTGCGTCGATCGAAGAAGGCGGCCAGCAGAGTTATACGCAAGAGATATCGGTGAAGCGACCGGCGCTGTGGTCGCTGGAAGAGCGAAACCTGTACAAGCTGGTGACGGAAGTCGAGGCGAATGGCGAGATTGTCGATCGCTACGAGACTCCATTTGGCATTCGCACGGTGGCATTCGATGCGCAGAAGGGCTTCTTCCTGAACGGAAAGTCGGTCAAGCTGAAAGGAACCTGCAATCACCAGGACCACGCGGGCATTGGCGCGGCGCTGCCCGATGCGGTGCAGTACTACCGCATCCGCAAGCTGCAGGAGATGGGCTGCAACTCCATCCGCACCTCGCACAATCCGCCGACTCCGGAGCTGCTGGATGCATGCGACGAGCTGGGCATGCTGGTCTTCGACGAGACGCGCATGATGTCTTCGAATCCCGAGGGCCTGAGCCAGTTCAGCGATCTGGTGCGACGCGATCGCAATCGTCCCAGCGTCTTCATGTGGTCGATGGGAAATGAAGAGGGCCAGGCGAACACGGAAAAGGGAGTGCTGATTCTGACCGCGATGAAGGCGCTCGCGACGGAGCTGGATGGCTCGCGGCCAGTGTCGATTGCGCCCACTGGAGCGATTGGAACCGGTGGTCTCGCCGTATGCGATGTGATGGGCTACAACTACATGGACCCGGCGGCAGAGGCGTATCACAAGGCGCATCCCGACAAGCCGGTGATGGGCACCGAGACGGTGAGTGCGGTGGGCACGCGCGGCATCTACGTCACCGATGCGGCGAAGGGCTATGTGGGCTCGTACGATCCGTACACCACGACGGGGCGCGCTTCGGCAGAGGGCTGGTGGCGCTTCTGCAATGCGCGGGAGTGGATGTCGGGCGGCTTCGTGTGGACGGGATTCGATTATCGCGGCGAGCCATCGCCGAATCACTGGCCGAATATCAGCTCGCAATACGGCGTGATCGACACCTGCGGATTTCCGAAAGACGCTTCTTCTACTACCGGTCGTGGTGGACCACGCAGCCGGTGCTGCATCTGTTTCCGCACTGGAACTGGCCGGGAATGGAGGGCAAGGAGATTGCGGTGTGGGTGTATTCGAATCTGGACAAGGTGGAGCTGTTCCTAAACGGCGAGAGCCTGGGCGCGAAGGAGATGCAGAAGGATTCGCACGTGGCGTGGAACGTAAAGTATGCGCCGGGCTCGATTGAGGCACGCGGCTACAAGGGCGACAAGGTCGTGATGACGGAGAAGCGCGAGACGACCGGCGCGGCGGCGAAGCTGGTGATGACCGCGGATCGCCAGCGAGGTCGCCGCAGACGGTGAGGACGTGGCGATGTTCGCCGTCGCTGTGCACGACGCACAAGGACGTGTGGTGCCGATCACGGACAACGAGGTGACGTTCCGGGTGACGGGCGCGGGCAAGCTGATCGGCACGGGGAATGGCGATCCGACGAATCAGGAGTCAGACAAAGGGACGTCGCGCAAGGCCTTCTCCGGCTTGTGCATGGCGGTCGTGCAGTCGACGAAGACAGGCAGGAGAGATCACGGTGGAAGCGACCTCTCCGGGACTTGCTCCAGCGACGGTTACGATTGCGGCCAAGGCGACCGCGCTGCGTCCGCAGGTGGCGGTGTGGGAGCGCGAGGTGCCGACGGGCTCCGGCGTGACCGGGCTGTGGAGACCGATGCCGCAGGAGGGCAACGAGCTGACGTCGTTCCTGGGCATTGGCGGGAACATGGTGTTCGCGCTGCGGCAGGATGACGGCAGCCTGGCCGGCACAATCGAAGGCGGCAACGTGAACTTTACCGGCGGCAACGATGTACCTGTACCGATCACGGACGGCAAGGTTGACGGGGACAGGATTTCGTTCAAGGCCGGGAGACGCAGCTATACGGGCACAGTGAAGGGAGAGCGGATCGAAGCTTGAACAAGACGGTTGTGTTCCCGTTCAAGTTGAACGAGCCGGCGAAAGAAGCGGCGAATCGCCCGGCGGTCGGGCCGCCGCCGGATGGCTCCGATCCGTCGATCGGTTCGTGGCGGATTCCGCGGAGTGTGTCGATGGTGTTGCATCGGGTACAGAGATAGCGATCGAGTGGCTCAGAGTTTTGCAGGCGCTGCAATGGCCTCGCTGAGCAGGCCTAGTCCGACGGCTAGTTTTGTTGCGTGGCAGGCGCTGCAGTTGAATCGGTCGCGCAGATTATTTGCTGCTGCGAATATGTCGTCAGAGGTGGAGGCGAAGAAGGAGACGGATTCGAGTCCTTCTTCGCCGGTAACTGGATCAAGCGCATCCAGCTTTTCGAGCGTGATCCGATATGCGGGCACACTCATGCCTTCTCGATTTCGCGGGCCGCGTTGTCGATGACTTCGATGATGCGGCTGCGCTGTTCGGGTGTGAGGTTGCCGGCGCGCATGCTGAGGGCCATGCGGAAGTTCTGGATGGCGCGCATGATCTGTGGATCGCGCTCGGTGGGACGGGCGGCGCTGCCGACAGCAGCCATGCGATGGAGCATCTCATCAACGGCGGCGCGGTTCTCCTCCAGTTCCTTCTTCCCTTCCTCGGTGATGGAATAGAGCTTGCGCGTGCCTTCGGTGACGACCGTGGCCAGTCCAGTCTCCTCGAGGAGGGTGAGCGTGGGGTAGATGATCCCCGGGCTGGGTGAGTAGGCGCCCCCGAATTTTTCTTCGATGGCCTTGATGAGCTCATAGCCATGGCGGGGCTTTTCGGCGATCAGGTCGAGCAGGAGGAAGCGAAGGTCGTTGGAGCCGAAGATCCGTCCTGGGCCGCGACCGCGCCAGAAGGGGCGTTCGCCGCCACCGAATGGTGGACCGAGAGGACCTGCAAAGGGGCCGCGTCCCCGGAAATGACGTTCCTCACGGGCGCGGTCGCATCCGTGGGATTCTCTGAAGTGTTCTTTGAGGTGTTCGAATGGGTGTCTCATGATTTGTAGTATCAAGATATATCTTATACATGTCAAGAACGATCTAGATTATTACAAAACTTTCTCAGAAGTGCCAATATTTTCAGCTGTTTGCGCCTCTCGCTTAGCGAGAAGAGGCTCCGGATCGAGATAGCGAGTTGCTAAGCGACGAAGCGGCTAGCCGTCGTCCGACACATCGGGTGCCCGCATGGGCGAATGATTGTGTTAGGTTTTTGAGTCGAACAAAACTGGTGTTGCACGAGAGAGCTATCGTCAGCGGGCTTTTCACGACTGGACGAGGCCTGAGTCGCAGGTTGCAGCCTGCGCTGCCCGCATCATCCCCACATTCAAGGAGCGCCATGCAGCCATTCCGGTTTGCCGCTATTGTCCTCATGGGCACAGGTATCGCCTGTGCCCAAAGCAGCCTCACTCCCCACACGCTGCGTGCGCTGGATGCGCTGGCGGATACCGGCTCGAGTGCCGCACCGGCAGAGCCGAAGGCGCAGAAGATGCTCGATTTGAGCGCGATGGATAGCGCCGCCGATCCGTGCACGGATTTTTACCAGTACGCCTGCGGGAACTGGGCGAAGAACAATCCGATCCCGCCCGACCAGGCGCGGTGGGGCAACTTCGGGATGCTGGCGGAGCGCAACCAGTGGCTGCTGTACAACGACCTGGAAGCAGCGGCGAAGCCGAGCCCGAGCCGGACGCCGCTGGAGGCGAAGTATGGTGACTTCTACGCGTCGTGCATGAATGTGGACGCGGTGAACCAGCAGGGCGCGGCGCCGCTGAAGCCGGCCCTGGAGCGCATTGCGGGGCTGGCAGACAAGAAGCAACTGGCGAGTGTGCTGACCGAACTCGAGCGCGAGGACGGCACCGATGCCCTGTTCCGCTTCGGGGTGGAGCAGGACGAGAAGGACAGCTCGAAGCAGATCGCCGGCGTGCGGCAGGGTGGGCTAGGACTGCCGGACCGCTCCTACTACATCGAAAAGGCAGAGCGGGAGACGAAGATCCGCGAGCAGTACGTCGAGCACATGACGAAGATGTTCGTGTTGGCGGGCGATACGCCGGAGCAGGCCGCGGCCGAAGCGAAGAGCGTGATGGCGATCGAGACGGCGCTGGCGGAGAGTTCGCTGAGCCGCACCGATCTGCGCGAGCCGGCGAACCGGTACCACATCAAGACGGTGGCGGAGTTGGAGCAGATCGCGCCGGGATTCGCGTGGTCTGACTACTTCGGGAAGATCGGGATTGGTTCGTTTGAGACGCTGAATGTGGGCCAGCCGGCGTTCTTCGAGGCGTTGAACAAGCAGATCGACTCCCAGAGCCTGGATGCGTGGAAGAGCTACCTGCGGTGGCATGCGATCCACGACGCGGCGCCATGGCTGAGCGACAACTTTGTCCAGCAGGACTACGAGTTCTACAACGCAACGCTGCAGGGCGCGAAGCAGCTGCAGCCGCGCTGGAAGCGCTGCACCAAGCTGACGGACCAGGTGCTGGGCGAAGCGGTAGGACAGGACTGGGTGAAGAAGAACTTTCCGCCCGCGGCCAAAGAGAACATGACGAAGCTGGTGGCGGCGCTGGACAAGGCGCTGGCTGAGGACATCCAGCAGTTGCCGTGGATGGGAGACGAAACGAAGAAGGCAGCCGTAGCGAAGCTGGCGCTATATCGCAACAAGATCGGCTATCCGGAGAAGTGGCGCGACTACTCAAAGTTCACGGTAGAGCGGGGCGACCTGCTGGGCAACGTCAACCGCGGCGACGAGTTCGAGCGGCAGCGCGATCTGAAGAAGCTGGGCACGCCGGTGGACGAGACGGAATGGGGCATGACGCCGCCGACCGTGAACGCCTACTACAACCCGAGCATGAACGACATCAACTTCCCGGCAGGGATTCTGCAGCCGCCGTTCTATTCGCTGGCGGCGGACCCGGCACTGAACTTCGGGGGGATCGGCATGGTGATCGGGCACGAGATGACGCATGGCTTCGACGACCAGGGCTCGAAGTACGACGGCAAAGGAAACCTGCGCGAGTGGCAGACACCGGCGGACCGCAAGGCCTTCACCGAGCGGACGGAGTGCGAGGTGAAGGAATATGACAACTTCGCACCGGAGCCGGGTGCGAATGTGAACGGCAAGCTGACGCTTGGCGAGAACACGGCGGACAACGGTGGCATCCGCATTGCGTTCCTGGCGCTCCAGAACACGCTGGCGGCGGAAGGCAAGAAGGTGGACGGGCCGAAGAGCGAGGGATTTACCCCGGCGCAGCAGTTCTTCATCCAGTACGGGCAGATCTGGTGCGAAAGCCGGCGGCCGGAGTATTCACGGATGATGGTGAAGGTGGATCCGCATTCTCCGGGCAAGTTCCGCGTGAACGGCGTGGTCGAGAACTTCGACGAGTTCGGAAAGGCCTTCCACTGCAAGAAGGGCTCGCCGATGTATCCGGAGAATAGCTGCCGCGTCTGGTAGGTGCTCGCCGCACGGGCGGAGGCGCCGCTGGCGCGAGTTGTCGATTCGCTTCCGTTGGTCGCTCTGGTTCGCTTTGTGGCGAGTTGACTGTGCTCCATATCTCAAAAGCGAGATGTGGGGCACCCGGCTCCGGTCAGGGGAACCGGCCCCTTGTGCGGGTGACAACTGGCCGGCGAGGGCAGTCCAACGAGACACCAGAATGGAGCTGTAGCCTGGGTTTTCGAGCGCCGAGTAGCCCTAAGGTGCTCTTACCTTTTACAATGCATGCGGGTCCCCACCCAGACTTTCAGTTCAAGCTGTTTTGGCAGCCTCGACGCATGTGGTGTGCATCGGGACGAAGGAATCGGATGAAGTTGAAGAATTTCGGCCGGGCTGCGTTAGCCCTAGCCGCCTCTGCCGTGACGGTCCTCGGCATGACGTCCTGCACTCTGAGCTACACAGTTGGGTATCTTTTCGTGACAGGGTCCCAATACAACCAGATTGCCAGCTACAGGATCC
Source organism: uncultured Acidobacteriaceae bacterium (assembly GCA_963763665.1). Taxonomy (GTDB): domain Bacteria; phylum Acidobacteriota; class Terriglobia; order Terriglobales; family Acidobacteriaceae; genus KBS-83. Next base: position 319,832 of record CAVXPT010000001.1, read on the forward strand.
AGAATGACAACGGGGTGCTGCATCCGTCGGGCACCGTGGGCACGGGCGGCACCAATCCCATCCAGGCGGTCGTCACTTCAACCGGAAATTACGTATACGTCTTGAACTACGGCACCGGCACGGATGCAACTCCGCAGCCCAGCTCGATTGCCCTGTTCTCGATCGGCGGCCGTGGCGCGCTCACGTATCAGACGTCCTTCACGCCAAAGGGCTTCAACACCAGGAACATCGCGATCAGCGGCAACTATCTGTACGCGCTGGACGAATTCGCTCCGGGGCCGGGTACGGGACCGCAGGGCAAGCAGAGTTATGGCGACATCTCGGCGTTTTCCATCGACGGCGCTACGGGTCGGCTGACCCCGATTCCGAATACCCAGCAGACAGACGCGAACAACCTGCCGCTGTATTACTTCCCGGTGGGCACGAATCCGACATGGCTTGCGCTCAGTGGAGCCTATGCTTACGTCGCCGAGCAGGGACCGGTGGGCAGCACAAATCCCAACGATCCACCGCAGGCGATCTTTACTTATAACCAGAACGCCAGCAACGGCCAACTCACGCTGACCCAGAGCACGCCGCTCCCCACCGGCGCGACGCAACTGACTTATATCTACGCGGCTCCGCAGTATATTTATGCGCTGGATGCGGGCCCGGCGGGCTCCACCGGATTCATTCTGCCCTTTACAAACTCGGGCGGCACGCTGTCTTCGGTCGTTGGCGCGGCGCGCGCGAACAATGGACAGAACTCGAGTCCGGTCTTTCCGTCGCGCATGATCAAGGAAAGCACCCACAACTTCATCTACGTTTCCAGCCAGGGCATCAACCTGGTCAATGGCGCGCCCAGCAGCCTGCTGACCGCTTATGTCGTGGCCACCGGCGGTCAGCTCCATGACGCAAGTAACGGCGGAAACAAAATTCCGGTGGGGACGGGTCCACGGTGCATTGTTGAGGATCCCTCCAACCAGTACGTGTACACGGCAAATTTCGACGACAGCACGATTACCGGCAAGAAGATCGACCAGGCGGCGGGCGGCCTGGATAAATTACCCAAAGACATGCCGGCGCCGCCGGGATCACCGACATGGTGTGCGGTGACGGGCAGCACCTTCTAGCACGGTACGGCAACAGGCGGGGAGCTCTGGCGGGTGGTTACAATAAGCCAGAACTCCCTGCATTCATGAAGAATCGCGCTGCCGTGCGCAGTGCGGCGAAGTGCGCGAATCGAAGATGGCAAAGACCGGAATCCCATTGCTCGAAAGAAGATCAGGGATTCGAAATGAAGGACGACGGAACCGAATGAAGTTCAGTCAACTTGGCCAGCTTGCTCTGGCGTCAGCAGTCTCCGCCGCCCTGGTGCTGGGTATTACCGCCTGCGGGCAGAGCAACACCGTCGACTACATCTACGTCGCTTCGGCGAACAGCAATCCTGGGACGATCTATGGCTTTGCCGCCAACGGACGAGTCGGGTGCGCTGGCGGGGCTTCTCGGTTCGCCCTTTCCTGCTGGGCGGAACCCGATCGCGCTGGTCACCGCGCCGAACAACAAGTTCGTCTACGCGCTGAACCACGACGACAACACGGTGAGCTATTACGTGGCGGGCACGGACGGCAAGCTCTTTGCGCAGGCCACCTACAACCTGAAGTCCGGCACCAACCCCAATGGCATGGCCTTGAGCCCGGACGGCTCGACGCTGTACGTGGTGGAGGCATACGGTCTGGACGCGGCTGGTAACCCGTTCAGCGCGACGACGCCGGGCATTGGGGCGCTGGTGCAGATTCCGGTGAAGAGCGACGGCACGCTGGGTACAGAGACGGCCTACCCTACCTGCAACAACCCGGTCGCGGTGAATGTACTGACCAGCGGAAAGGCAGTTTATGTGGTGAACGATCCTTCCGGCCAGTTGACTACGCTTATCGATACAATGGCGGCGGTGAATCGTGGGGCGACGGGCGGTGCCACGGTGATCTATCCATCCGCGGGAGCGTGCTTGGGCGGCGACGGGGCCCAGGGCCAGATTTCTGGTTATACCGTGAGCTCTAATAACACGCTGACACCTGCTGCCGGCTCGCCTTTTTCCGCCGGTACCGCGCCGAATGCCATCACAAGTGACCCTAGTTCCAGCTTTCTTTATGTAACCGACTTCGCAACAAGTCAGATGTATTCCTATACAGTGCAAACCAGCAACGGGGCGCTCTCGCCATTGGCGAATGCACAGGCCACCGGGCAATCGCCCAGCGCGGTCACGATAGTCGCGATCGCTCCCGATAACAAATACATCTATGTAGCCAATTATGGTGCGAATACAGTAAGCGGGTTCTCGATCGGTCAGGGGGGAACGCCCACCGCGCTGCCGGGAACTTCCAACACTTCCGCCGTCGACGCCGGTCCGGCATCGGTTCTTATTGAGAACTCCGACCGGTATGTGTACACGGCGAACTTTATCGCAGGCACAGTTTCATCGCTGTATCTCGACCCGAACGCAGGCACCTTCCATCCGGGGCAGAGAACGCCCTTTCCTGGTGTGGCAAAGGCGACTGCCGTGGCGAGCGTGAAACACCACACCGTTTAGGTGAACCCGGATTCGCAATGAAGGACGAAGGAACCGAATGAAGTTCAGTCAACTTGGCCAGCTTGCTCTGGCGTCAGCAGTCTCCGCCGCTCTGGTACTGGGTATTACCGCCTGTGGGCAGAGCAACACCGTCGACTACATCTATGTCGCTTCGGCGAACCTCAATCCAGGAGGGATCTATGGCTTTGCCGCCGACGGAGAGTCGGGCGCGCTGGCGGGGCTTCTCGGTTCGCCCTTCCCTGCGGGGCGGAACCCGATCGCGCTGGTCACCTCGCCGAACAACAAGTACGTCTACGCGCTGAACCACGATGACAACACGGTGAGCTCTTACGTGGCGGGCTCGGACGGGAAGCTCGTCGCGTCGGCCCCCTACAACCTGAAGTCCGGCACCAACCCCAACGGCATGGCCCTGAGCCCGGACGGCACGACGCTATACGTGGTGGAGGCATACGGTCTGGACGCGGCTGGTAACCCGTACAGCCCAACGACGCCCGGCATCGGGGCGCTGGTGCAGATTCCGGTGAAGAGCGACGGCACGCTGGGCACAGAGACGGCCTATCCCACATGCAACAACCCGGTCGCGGTGGCGGTAGTCGGCAGCACCTCGAACCCCGCCGGGGGCGGGGTGTATGTGGTGAACGATCCCGCGGGGCAGTTAACAACGCTGATCGATACCGTCGCCGCCCAGAATCGAGGCGCAACAGGAAACGCTACCGTGATTTATCCGGCGGTGGGCGCCTGCAGCGGCGGAGCGGCCGCAGTGGGCCAGGTTACGGGCTACCAGATTGCCAAATCGAACGTTCTGACACCGACTCCGAACTCGCCGTATGCGGCCGGCGTGGCGCCGGATGCAATCGCCACCGATCCGGGCAACCGCTTTGTCTATGTAACGGATTTCCGGCAGAACCTGATTTTTTCCTACCAGATCCAGGGCGGCGGTGACATTGCGCCGTTGCCGGTGAGCACGACGGCGACCGGCAAGCTGCCGAGCGCCATTACGGTGGATCCGCGCGGCGCGTACATTTACGTGGCCAACTATGGCGATGGCACGGTGAGTGGCTATGCGTTGAACATACAGAACGGCCAGCCCAGCGGCCTGGCGGGCACATCGAACTCGACGGCGACCGACCCGGGACCGGCAGCGGTCATCGTCGAAAACTCGATCGGACGCTACGTCTACACCGCAAATTTCATCGGGAACTCGGTTTCGTCGCTGTATCTCGATCCAAATGCGGGAACCACGCATCCGGGGCAGAACACGCCGTTTGTGGGAACCTCCAAGGCGACTGCGGTGACCTCTGTAAAGCATGGGAATCACCCGATCCAGGTAGTCCCCAAGTACTAGAAACTCAATCGAGATGGACGAAATAAGGCCTGTCCGATTCGGACAGGTCTTTGCTTTTAGCATCATCGATGGTGAACATCTCGGATTCAATCTTCGTGCCAGGAGCGAGCTCATTTACGCTCAGATGTCGGGAATGAAAGCGCGATCCTCCCGGAAAAGAAAATATCTCCTTGCAGATAACACCGTCCGCATCCCGGATGTGTTGCTCTGCTTCCTTAAGATCGTCGACATAGCTGACAATCAACGGCCCGGACGCCTGTCCGACATCAACGCTGCGAAATCCGCCCGCGAGCCGGCCGTCTGAAAAGCTGGTGTAGTATCGGCCCGTAGTCATCAAAGGACCAACCGAAGACGCTGTTGTAGAAGCGTTTCGTCGCTTCTATGTCGCTCGAAGCAAACTCAATGTAATGTGTTTTGCGGTCGCAGGTGGATGGCCATCACGTTCTCCTTCGGCTGGTATCCGAGCGTAAGCACACCACAAGTGAGTGATCGCAGCTCCTCGATCCGAGGTAAACTCCCTGCCAAGGAAGAACGTGGGTAGGAACCTCCTGATCGGAACGGCAGAGGCCACCGAGGTACGCAGCAATTTAAACCACGCTGCGTGATATCTTCAATGGAGACGCTCAAGGCAAAAGCAGAAAAGCCTGTCCCGGTTGGGGGCAGGCTTTTTTGCTTTGCGATCCGCCTGATGGAGATTTCGTCAGGGACAACTGCAATGCAAGCGTGCCTCTCTTCAGGGAACGGATGGCGGCATTGCGGGTGTGACGTTCTGCATCCAGCGTTTCACCCAGCGCTGGCCCGGCCGCTCCACCAGGTACATCACCGCGATGGAGGCGGAGACGATCACCACGTAGGAGAGCCAGGGGTCGAAGCGGAGCAGGCCGGCACGCTCGATGAGGTGCGTTTCATCGTGCAGCAATATCCAGAGATTGAAGTGCAGGATGTAGAGGCAATAGCTGGCTTCGCCGATGACGATGAGCGGATAGATAGAGAAGAGGCGAACGAGGAAGTTCCGGCCGGCGAGCCCGAGCACGATCATGGCGTAGAGCGGCATGAGCAGGCCATCGTGCATGAACAGGTAAGGCATGTGGGTGCCGAAGCACATGATGGTGTAGAGCGCGGTGAAGCCGGCAACGCCGAGGGCGGTGCGGAGGTGGCTGCGCTCCGGGATGAGGTCGTTGAGCGAGGCCAGCGCCATGCCGAAGAGGAACGATGGCAGATGCTGCAGCGGTCCGAATTTTACCGCACGCAGCCACCAGCCGTTGGAGTAGCGATCGAGGTGCGGGTCGCCATCCGGATTGAAGATCATGTAGAGCGCGGGCAGGATGAAGCTGAGGCACCAGAACCCGAGCATGCTCCACACGATGCGGCGGCGCGTCTTCGGGCGGCGCAGGGTGACCAGCCAGGGAAAGAGCGCGTAGAAGAAGACATCCGTGGTGAGCGTCCACGCGGGAGTATTCCAGAAGTTGCAGAGGGTCGGCGACCAGCCCTGCGCGAGCATGAGGGTAAGGCCGACGCCCCAGGCGAACTCGCCGTGGGGGCGAACGCGCCACTCCTGCGCAAGGACGAGGACGGAGATGAGCAGCGAGAAGAGGAAGACAGGATAGATGCGCGAGAAGCGGGCCTTCCAGAAGGTGCGGGCGCGCATGAGGCCGCGGTCGGCCCGCTCGCGGTAGTTGTAGGCAAGCACGAAGCCAGAGAGCAGCAGAAAGAAGCTGACGGAGACGTATCCGTTATCGACGATGGGCGCGAAAGGGCCGAAGATCTTCGGGTCGGAGAAGTGGAAGAAGAGAATGTTCAGCGCGGCCAGGGCACGCATGCCGGTAAGCGCGTCCAGCCGCGACCGGCGGGCGGGAGGCGCGTGCACGGGGAGGGTTGCGGTTGCCATTGCATCCTCTGACGAGATCCCGGCAGCGGATGTTTCGAGTACTTCGACAGAAGCTGGCAACGTAGTCGACACACAGGCTCCGCGGGGGGATATATCAGAGTGCGCTCGAGGCGCTGGCCCTTCTTTCTTTGATGATAGTAGAGGACGGGCCGCACAGGGTGCTGGCCGCACGGGCGGGCGCGCCTGCGGCGGTGCTGGCCGCACGGCAAAGGCGCCTTTGGCGCGATTTTGTGGGCTAGTTCCCTTTGGTCACTCGTGTCTGTCGGAGTGGCTCATGCGGACTTCTTGCAGAAGCAAGTCTGGCCACGTCCCGGCGGGACAAAAAGAAGTCAGCCGGGCTACCTGAGAGCGGCGGCAGGTTATTCCACCCGCAGCATGGCGACCGGGTCGATGTGGAGTGCACGCAGGATGGGCGGAATCGCGGCCACAAGCCCAGCTCCGAGAATCACTATGGCCGGGATCACCAGCATGCCGCGGGTCGCTGGCCTTCACCTGATAGAGCAGCGATTCGACATATCGTGCGGAGGCCAGGCCGAGGAGGAGTCCGGCGAGTGTTCCAGAAAGCAGCGCGGAGACGACGCCGGCGGTGACTCGGCGGGCAACGTGGCCTAACCGGCCGCCAAGGGCGATGCGAATGCCAAGCTCCCGTTGCTGCTGCATCACCGAATAGTTGAGGACGCCATACAGCCCGATACTGGCCAGCAGCAAGGCAACCGCGCCAAAGAAGAAGGCCAGTGTGGCCAGCAGGCGCTCACGAACGGTTTGCGCCTGGTTCATCTCTTTCTGCGTCTGGATGTTGGAGACGTGGAACTCAGAGCGCACGCGCGGCACCTCCTGACGAAGCGTGGACGCAAGAGCGAGTGGATTTGCTGCCGAAGTACGCACGATAAACGTGCCTTCATCAAGCGGGCGCAATGCTCCCTTCTCGATGGAGTGCAGCGGGGTGAAGACGACCGGCAGCATGGGCTCTCGAATGCTGCGGTAGTCTGCATCGCGGGCGAGGCCGATGACCTGCATGCGATCGCGCGTGCCATCGTCGGAGGCCTTTTCAAAGAACCGGCCTACTGGATTTTCGGTGTGGAGAAATTCCCGGGCAAAGGTCTGGTTCACGATGGCGACGTTCGGATACGCGTCGCTGTCGCGGAAGTCCCTGCCGCCGAGAAGCGGAATCTTCATGGTGTCGAGCCATCTGGGAGAAACGTTCAGGAAATAGGCGAGATCGACGCTGGGTGGCCCTCCATTGATAGAGATGGAGTCGTTCCATGCGGTGCTCCCCAAAAGAGGCCATGCCGCCTGGGCGACGCGTTCGACACCCGGCATTGCGCGCAGATGGTCGGCAATCTGGTCCCAGTAGACCGGGGATTGCGCGGGTCTCGTTGTCGTTTCCAGCAGAAGGATGCGGTCTGCGGAGAAGCCCGTGGGTTGCGAGGAAAGTTGCCGGAAGGTGGCAACGAAGAGGCCGGCAATGAATAGCACGAGGAAACAGAAGGCTACCTGCAGCGCGATCATTCCGTGCATCAGGCGACGCCGCGAGTGCGGATCCTCTCCGCCTTTCAAGACGCTGGCTGGTTTCACGGAAGAGGCCCGCAGCGCGGGAAGGAGGCCGAAGAGCACGATCACGGCGATGGTGAGCGCGATGCCGAACGCCCAGCACGCGCCAGTCCGCGGGTAGCGCGAGGCGCACCGGATTGTCCGGCGGATTGATCATGCCGATGACAAAGGGCGCGGACCACCATGCGAAGAGCGCTCCGCTGGCCGATGCGAAGAAGGCGAGCAGCGCGCTCTCCGCGAGGACCATCTGCACCAGGCGCCATCTTCCGGCGCCGACGGAGACACGCAGGGCCATCTCTCGCGCTCTTGCCGCGGCCTGCGCCGTCATGAGATTGGCGACGTTCGCGCAGGCGATGAGAAGCACCATCGCCACCAGGACGCATAGAGCCGTCAACGCCCGGTTGTAATCCCGCTGCAATCCGGAGGCACCTGTGGGAGCCGGTTCCATCAGGACCTGATTGTTGAGAACGTTTCGCAGCGTCTCCTGCGAGAGGCCGGTTTCACCTTTCAGGCGATTGGTTTCGAACGCATGGCTGATGGCGGCGAACTTTTGTCGAAGCGGCTCGGCGTCGGCTCCCGGCTTCATGACCACCAATGCCCGGATCCAGGTGGAATCGGAGCGAGTGACTCGACGGTTCATCATGGCCGGCACGAAGATGTCGATGAAAGTGCCCGGCTCGGTGCCGGTAAACTTCTTCTCGCTGACGCCGACGATCTCAAATGTGTTGTCGCCGACATGGATGGTGCGTCCGAGGACGTGCGGATCGCGCGCGAAGCGGCGCGTCCAGTAGTCGTAGGAGATGACTGCATACGGCTCCGCTCCGGGCGTGCGGTCGTCATTCTGCGTGAGCAAGCGTCCGAGGGCCGGCTGCAGGCCGAAGACGTTAAACATCGAGCCGGAGACATATTGGAGGTTGGCCTTCTCCATCTCCTGATCGGTCTTGTAGGTCACATCCGTAGCGAACTGCATAGGAGATGGCGATCAGATCCGCTTGATCCTTTGCCGCGCTGCGCATCTGCGTGAAGACCGGATAGGCCCAACTGTCAAATCCGCCAAACTTGCCGTCGAATCCGATGCCCTGGCGCGACAAGACGTAGAGGCGGTCGGCATGGGCCACAGGCAGCGGGCGCAGGAGCAGCGCATCAATGAGGCGAAACGCGGAGGTGCACGCGCCAATCGCAAGCGCCAGGGAGAGGATGGCAGCGAACGAAGTCACTTTGTGGTTCTTGAGCTGCCGCCAGCCGAAGATGAAGTCGGCGCGGAGAGCATCGAGCCACTCGATGACGTGCGCATCGTGGCTCCGTTGCTGATGCTGCGTCATTCTGCCTAGGGACCGCCGAGCCTCTCCGGGGTCACGGCCCTGCTCGACCGCTTCGGCAACGTGCAACTCCAACTCTTCATCGATCTCGCGGTTGAGGCGATCTCCGCGAAAAACATTGGCGATACGCGACCACATGGACATGGCAGACCTTCTGTACTAAGACATCTTCATACTAAGACGTCTTAGTATCTGTCAAGGGGTGCTGGCCGCACGGGCGGACGCGCCTGCGGCGCCGTTTTGGGGGATCGCTCCCTTTGGTCGCTCACGTTTGATCTGATGGTGAGCAAAACGAACTGCAGGTCCTTCGCTTTGCTCAGAATGACAGCTTTGAGGGGTGCATCTGGTGTCGGACGGTTACCGATGCGACGCTAAGCGGTGACGAGGGAGCCGACGCGCTCTCCGGAGACGACGCGGAGGATGTTGCCGGGCTTGTTCATGTTGAAGATGATCATGGGCATGTCGTTGTCCTTGCACAGGCTGACCGCGGTCATGTCCATGACCTTGAGGCCTCGCTGCAGAACTTCGAGGTAGGTGATCTCTTCGTACTTGACCGCGTCCTTGATGAGGACGGGATCGGCGCTGTAGATGCCGTCGACCTTGGTGGCTTTGAGCAGGACATCGGCCTTGATCTCCATGGCGCGGAGCGAGGCGGCGGTGTCGGTGGAGAAGTAGGGATTGCCGGTGCCGGCGGCGAAGATGACGACGCGCCCCTTTTCCAGGTGGCGGATGGCGCGGCGGCGAATGTAGGGCTCGGCGACCTGGTTCATCTCGATGGCGGACATGACGCGGCTGTGCACGCCACACTTCTCGAGCGCATCCTGGAAGGCGAGGGAGTTGATGACGGTGCCGAGCATGCCCATGTGATCGGCGGAGACACGGTCCATGTGACGCGCCTGCTCGGCGACGCCGCGGAAGAAGTTTCCGCCGCCAACCACGATGGCGATTTCGACACCCGTCTCGCGAACCTCGGCGATCTCCATGCTGATCTGGTGAACGGTGTCGACATCGACGCCGAAGCCACGTCCGGCGGCGAGGGCTTCGCCTGAGAGCTTGAGGAGGATCCGCTTATACATGCTCCTGCGAGTATCGCATAGGGCCGACAGGCGAGCCTTGCCCGTTTCCCCGTGAACCCAGCGCTCGTTGCCTATCTGCCAATGACCCCGGAACGTGCGCCGGAGACACTAGCTGCCTCCGGGTTGCGGGTGTAGATGAGGTCAAAGCCCGGCTGCCAGGTCTTTCCTTCATCGTCGGAGGTGATGCCGCTCTGCTCTACCGTCCCGTCGGGGAGCAGGCGATAGGACATGCGCGTCCGCTGTTGCGGATGACCGGGCTGGGGCCAGACGCCTTCGAGAACCATGGCGTGGCCATCCCAACCGCCGGTGAAGGTGACCCAGGAGCCGGATGAATCCACCCAGAGCTGCTGCCAGAGATTCTTTCCGGGAAGATAAGAGCTAAAGCTGCCGCCCGCTCCGCCCTGAAGGGGCATCCAGTTCTCTCGAATGGCGCAGCCGGAGTACAGCTTCTCAATCAGGCTGGTGGCAGTTTTGCGACTCGGGGCGCCCTTCGGGGAGACGCTCCAGCGGCCGACCCAGAAGTCGAGCTGACGGCTCTCGGCGGAGTTGCAGCCGGAGGGTGGCGCGGGAGCCGCTGTCGCACTTGGAGGCTGTGCGGGGGTGGCTTGTGCATGGCCAGCTTGGCAGGCGAAAAGCATCGTAAGGAGCGTGGCTGCGATGCAGACGGACCAACGGAGTGGCGACAATACTGTTACATGGGCGATCATCCGGCACCTCAATTCGTTGAGACGGAATAGAGTCTGGCGGTCCCGAGGAATTATTCCTGTTCGCGCTCGCGAATTGGAAACATTTGTATAAACGCCAGAGCGGCTCCGTCCAGGGCTGATGGTACCCATGGGGAGGTTATGGGTTGAGGTTGCCGGACCGAGGTTTTGAATGCCGGGTTGTCGCTATAGACCGATAGCCGGGTGCCGGGATGACGGGGCCCATCCTGCGGGCGGCGGCAGAGCATCTGAATCATGTGCCGTTGCGCGACTGGTGGATTCCGATTTTTACGAGACGCCGCGCGTCTGCCAGGAGCAGAATCAAACGCATAAAGGAGAGTTGCGATGGCGCGAGTGAATCCGATTCCTGAGGGCTGCCACAGTGTGCAGCCGTACCTGATGTTTACGGAATGCGCGAAGGCGATGGAGTTTTATGCGAAGGCATTTGACGCTCGCGAGGTTTGGTGCTTCAAGAGCCCGGAGGGCACGGTACACCACGCGGAGATGCAGATCGGCGACAGCCGCATCATGATGGCCGATGAGTCGCCGAAGAACGATGCTTATGACGTGAAGCACTATGGCGGTTCGCCGGTGAGCCTGATGCTCTACACCGAGAATTGCGACGCAACGTATGCGAACGCTATCGCGGCAGGCGCGAATAGTCTGCGCGAGCCGGCGGATCAGCCCTATGGCGACCGCATGGGCGGCATTCTTGACCCCTTCGGTTACAAATGGTGGATTGGCACGCATATCAAGGACGTTTCGGCTGCGGAGATCGATGAGGCAACGAGCGTGACGCCGGGCACAGTATGACTGCCGACGCGTTTCGCCGCGCCGCGCTGGCGCTGCCGGGCGCGATCGAGAGCGCGCACATGGGGCATCCGGATTTCCGCGTGGAGAACAAGATCTTCGCGACGCTGGGCTCGCCCGACGCGGCGTGGGGGATGGTGAAGGTGCCGCTGGATGAACAGCAGAAACTGGTGGAGGCGATGCCGGATGGGTTTACACCCGCGGCGGGCGCGTGGGGACGGCAGGGGTCGACACTGGTGCGGCTGGCTAAGGCAAAGCCGCAGGTGCTGACCTATGCACTGGAGATGGCGTGGCGGCTGGCACAGGCGAAGCCGGCGAAGAAGAAGTCCGCCTAAAGCTGCGCCGAGTGGCGCAGGATGAAATCTGCGCGCTCCCGCGGGCTGGCGAGCGGCAGCCTCACCATCTCATAGCCGAGATCGGTGTAGGTCCTCACGACGGCGTGCTCGGTGCGCTCTGCTTCGTCGACTGCTCTGGCGGCGCTCGCTCGTCGGTGGTGTAGATGGCCGGCCACCATGGTGCGAGAAAAACCGGATTGCGATAGCGGCAGGCGCTGGCCTGCGTGCTCAGCTCGGCGGGGAGCGTGTGGCCGATGAGATCGGCGCAGGTGAAGGCGTCGCCGACGCCGCGATCGAAGTAGGTGGGCGCTGCCGGCCGCGCAGATGCGAAGCGGTTCCAGGTTGAGATAGACCGTTGCATCAGAAGCTCGGCGAAGCGCGGCGCATCCGACCAGGGGAGGGCGCTTCCGCTGCTTGCGACCTGTTCCTGAATGAGCGCACGCGCGTCTTCGGGGATGCAGAGGTGGCCGCGACGGGCTAGCTCGGCGAGCACGGTGGTCTTGCCGCTGCCCGGGCCGCCGGTGATGACGTAGAAGGGTGGAACGTATTTCATTCTGGCGATGGCTCCTGAGAGAGTTTGCATCAGAAATCGGGGTGCGAGGTGCCTGACTGCGGTGACGCATTTCCAGGAATTTCTCACCCGCCGATAACACGATCATGCATATAGGTGTATATACACTGTATGACTAGTTTCGAAGCTCAGCTTGCGCGGACCCGGAACTGCACCTGCGCTGCGCTGCGGCGTGCGACGCGTGCGGTAAGCGCGCACTATGAGGCACAGTTTCGCGGGTCGGGGCTGCGCGGGACGCAGTTCACGATCCTGTCGGTTCTGGCACAGGCTGGTCCCCTGCCCATGACGCGGCTGGCCGATCTGCTGGGCGTGGAGCGAACGACGTTGACCCGCAATCTGACAGTGCTGGCACGACGCGGGCTGGTGGCGTGGACTCATGAAACGGATGGCCGGGTGCGCAAGGCGTTGCTGACTAAAGCGGGTGACACCATGCTACACAAGTGCCTGCCGCACTGGTTGGCCGCCGAGGCCAGTGTGGGCAAGGTGCTGAAGCGATTCCGGCTGCCACAGACGGCTGCGTAGGGATGCTGTAGAGCTGTGCCTGAGATGTGGCAAGGGGTTGAGTTTGGATCAATAGGTGTAGATACACGGAGGTGGTTATGTTCGATCTACTGTCTACCGCGGAGCTGACCGCCAGCTCCGCAATCGTTGTCTTCTTCCTCTCGTCACTGTTATCGGATACGGTGCGTCAACGCGTATGGGTGGGTGCGGCGCTGACCGCATGGTTCTGCCTGATTCTGGCGGCAGGGGCGACCGGTGCGTTTGCGCGTCCCATTGGGCCGGGCATACCGGGAGTGGGCCTCGGAGTGTTGATCCCGATCGTTGTGCTGAGCCTGCTGGTGTTAGGAACGGCACGCGGGCGTGAGCTGGTGCGACGTGTCCCGATGACGGCGCTGGTGGGCTTGCACATTGTGCGCGTCCTCGGCATCACGTTTGTGTTGCTTTATTGGGCGAAGCGACTGCCCGCTCCCTTCGCACCGGTGGCGGGCTGGGGCGATATCCTGGTGGGGCTGCTGGCGATTCCGCTGGTGCTACGGATGAGCCGGGGCGCAGGCGAGGTGCCGAAGGGGCCGATTCTGTTGTGGAACGTGCTTGGCGTGGCAGATCTGGTGACTGCGGTAACGCTGGCCGCCACCATCGGCACCCGGGCCGCTGCAGCTCTTCCATGTCGAGCCGAGCACCGCCATCATGGCCAACCTGCCGTGGATCCTGATTCCCTGCTTCCTGGTGCCCTCCTTTATCTTTGTCCACCTGTGCACTTTCTATCGACTGCGGATGCTGGCGCCGGCGGAACGGAGTGAAAGGCTTCACTCGGTTCGTGTGGCGGCGCCTGGATTGTGATGATTGCGCAGGGGCACGATTGCACTGCCTGCACGGCGGTGGCGGCAGCCCAGGCAGAATTGCGTGCTGCGCCGCCATGCAGTCGAATACGCTTCTGCTTGCGATGATGCGGCGGGTACTGCGACGGAGAGATCGGGGCAGGTCCAGCGCATTCCATTGCATCCCAGGCCGAAACGCCACCATCGGATAGACATGCCGTTGACACGAGCCCAGCGCCAGGGCAAACGCTTCGTGAACCCTGTGCCGACAAAGGTCGGCGGCCTCTCCACACTTTTCAAAGCGGGACCGCGGCTTTTCATCGGAAGAGCAGCACGCACTCCTGCGCATCCGCTCGGCCCGTTTCGCACCGACGGGGGTGTCTATGAGAGGAGCCCGCGCTCCGGCTTGCGCATCACCTGGTTTGGCCACGCTTCCTCTCTGATTGAGATCGACGGCGTGACGATCCTGATCGATCCGGTATGGGAGGAACGGGCTGCGCCGACGCAGTGGGCAGGTCCAAAGCGGTTCTTCCCGCCGCCTCTTGCGCTTGAAGCGCTGCCTGCCATTGATGCGGTGCTGATCTCGCACGATCACTACGATCATCTTGGAGCGGAGACTATTCAGCGTCTTGCGCGCATGGACAGCTTGCGGCATACACGCTGGATCACTCCTCTCGGCGTGGGCGCGATTCTTTCGGGTTTTGGTGTGGCTCAGCCGCGAATCGACAGAACTCGACTGGACGGAGGAAGTGCAGGTTGGACCGCTGACTATAACGGCGTTGCCCGCGCGTCACTTCTCCGGCCGAGGCCTTTTCAATCGCTTCGAGACGCTGTGGGCTTCTTTCGCGCTGAATGGGCCGAAGCACCGTGTGTACTACGGCGCTGACTCCGGTGAGTGGTACGGCTTTCGCGAGATTGGCGAAAGGTTTGGGCCGTTCGACCTGACCATGCTCGAGATCGGCGCTTCCGATCCTCTATGGCGGGACATTCACATGGGGCCGGAGGGCGCGGTTCGCAGCTTCCGGGCGCTTGGCGGTCATGGCTTGTTCATGCCCATTCACTGGGGACTCTTCGACCTGGCTCTGCATCCCTGGCAGCAGCCGATCGAGACTGTTGTTGCCGTCGAAGATCTGAAGCTGTGGTCTCCCACGCCGGGCGAGCCGACGGAGGTCGTACGTGGCGAAGAGGTGCGGTCGGAGTGGTGGCGTTGACTGAGCTTGTGGAGGCGGGCCTCTCAACGATCGCGTATAGAAAGGCGGCCACTCCGAGCGAAACAGACGTCATGTGCGTCAGCGGCTATGGACGATCCGGTACCGCATCACGTCCAGAAACGCTTTCAAGGAGACGCCAGTGATCAAAATTGCCGCAGCATTCTTCACACTGTGTACTGCTGTGAGCTGTATAGCTCAGCCTCCAGCGACGACCGCGCAAACCGCAGCAGCCAAGCATTTCCGTTTCACCTTTGTTGTCACCTATCCGCATGGCCAACAGCCATCGCAAAGCTTCGTGCTGGATATACCCGTGACGCGCGAGCGGCCAGGAATGTCAGACATGAGCTTCAACGCAGGGTTAACGGGGCAGTTGGAGGGAAGCGTTGCGGAGAAGATTCAATGCACCGAGGTGCGGGAATCGGCAGCGGGGCTGGCGGCGAAGGTGACCTTCGCCATGGACAGCGTGACGATGGCTCCGGCACCCTATTCCTCCGAGCCGCTCCATCACAATCTGTCATTCGATCGGAAGATTGATCTGGTGCTGGGAAAGCCGACGCCGCATCACGGAAGAGATGCAAATCAAGCCGTTGCAGAAGGGTGACGAGGCCATCCCAGGCAGGCTGCCAGCAGCGCCTCAGATCACGGTTACAGCCATCGCGATGTAAAAGCCAAGGGCCGCGCTCATCCAACAAGGCGGCCTTTGATGGGTTGCGTGATGCTTGTTACGCCTGCGCGTCTTCGCTGGTCTGCTTGACGGTGGCGACGGTCCAGTTGGGATCGCCTACCTTGAAGCGGGCGAAGCGGCGCACGGTGATGTTCTCGCCGAGTTTGCCGACCTTCTGCGCGATGAGCTGCGCGATGGTCATGGACTGTTCCTTGATGAAGGGTTGATCGAGCAGGCAGACCTCTTCATAGAACTTGCTCATCTTGCCTTCGACGATCTTCTCGACCACGGGCGCGGGCTTGCCGGTTGCGGCGGCCTGGGCGCGATAGATCTCCTTCTCGCGCTCCATGTCCTCGGCAGTGACGTCTTCCCTGCGGACGTAGCGCGGGTCGGAGGCGGCGATGTGCATCGCGATGTCCTTGAGCAACTCCTGGAAGTCCTCGGTACGGGCGACGAAATCGCTTTCGCAGTTGAGCTCGATCAGAACGCCGATCTTGCCGCCGGCGTGGATGTAGTTGCCGACCGCGCCTTCGTTGGTGGAGCGCGACGCTTTCTTCTGCGCGGAGGCCATGCCCCGCTTGCGCAGAATGACGAACGCCTGCTCCATGTCGCCCTTTGACTCCTGGAGAGCCTTGAGGCAGTCGCCCATGGGCGCGCCAGACTTCTCGCGGAGCTCCTTTACCTGCTTTGCATCGATCTTCTCGGTTACGGCAGACATCTTCAAACCATCCTTCTGTTGTGTGCTCTGGTGAATCTTTGCGGTCAGACAGCGAAAAGCGTGGCGGTAGAAATCACGGCCACGCTTTCGGAAAGGACCGTTTTCTGGCTACTAGTGGGCTTCGGCGATCACTTCGGGCTCGGCCGCGGTGACAGCGGCAGGAGCCTTGCGGATGCCGCCACCCAGCGCTGCTTCCATATCGACTTCTTCTGCCTCGGGAGCTGCGGTGTCGGCGCCGGCTTCCAGGGTCTCGGGAACAGCAGGAACCTGTTCGACTTCCTCGCCCACGTGGGCCTCTGAGACCGGCAGCGCGGTGGCGCCGGCGGTGGCATCGGCGAACTGCTTGTCGGTGGACGCCTGAACGCCTTCGACCACGGAGTCCGAGATCTTCGAGGTGAAGAGGCGGATGGCGCGCAGTGCGTCATCGTTGCCGGGAATCACGTAATCGACCACGGTGGGATCGCAATTGGTGTCCACGACGGCGACGACGGGGATACCGAGCTTGCGGGCTTCCTTGACGGCGATGGCTTCGTTGTTCGAATCGACGACGAAGAGCGCATCGGGCAGGCGCTTCATGGCCTTGATGCCGGCCAGGTTGGCCTGCAGGTGCTTGCGCTCGCGCTCGAGCTTGATGACTTCCTTCTTGGTGAGGAGGTCATAGCGGCCGTCGGTGGCCATATCATCCAGTTCCTGAAGGCGGCGGACCGACTTCTGCACAGTGATCCAGTTCGTGAGCAACCCACCCAGCCAGCGCTGGTTGATGTAGAACATGCCGCAGCGATTCGCTTCTTCGGCGATCGCGTCCTGGGCCTGCCGCTTGGTGCCGACGAAGAGGATGACCTTCCCGGTGGATGTGAGGTCCGTGACGAACTTGGAGGCCTCTTTGAACATCTTCAGGGTCTTCTGCAGGTCGATGATGTAAATACCGTTGCGCTCACCAAAGATGTACTCCTTCATCTTGGGGTTCCAGCGCTTGGTCTGATGCCCGAAGTGGACTCCCGCTTCGAGCAGCTCCTTCATGGTGATAGTGGCCAAACGACCTCCTTGTGATGTGCATCCCGCCAGTGGTTGAGCCCCGGCGCGGATTGATCCCGCAGATCGCCGCGTTGGACGAGGTGCGGGGGATAACTGCAACTACACTCGTGCGGCCCGGGTGCCATGATGGCAACCGGGCCAAACCCATAACCAGCAGCCGCGACTAGCGCTTGCTGAACTGGAACCGCTTGCGGGCGCCCTTCTGCCCGTACTTCTTGCGCTCCTTGATGCGCGCATCGCGGGAGAGCAGACCTTCGGCCTTCAGCGTCTTGCGCAGCTCGACGTTGAACTCGAGCAGGGCGCGAGAGATGCCCATCTTCACCGCATCGGCCTGCGCCGAGACGCCGCCGCCGGAGACATTGGCGAGCACGTCGAAGTTCGAGAGCATCTCGACCAGCACCAGCGGCCGCTTGGCGGAGACGCGCTGCTGCGGGGTGACGAAGTACTCTTCAAAGCCCTTGTGATTGACGGTGAACTTGCCATCGCCCGGACGCAGGAAGACGCGAGCCACGCTCGCCTTCCGCCGCCCCGTTCCGTAATACTGCACCAAATCTGCCATTCGTCTCCCGATCTCTTCCTAAAGCTGAATTCTGTTACGCCTGACGCATGGCGTCTGCAATCTCTAGCGCCACCGGCTGCTGTGCCTGGTGGGGATGGTCCGTGCCGCGATAGACCTTCAGCTTGGTGGCCATCTGGCGACCCAGCTTGGACTTGGGCAGCATGCCCTTGACCGCCTCTTCGACGATCTTTTCCGGACGGCGGGCGAGCAGGCGGACGAACGACTCTTCGCGCAGGCCGCCAGGGAAGCCGGTGTAGCGGCGATAGACCTTCTGCTGGCTCTTGAGCCCGGTCAGCCGCACCTTGTCGGCATTGATGACGATGACATGGTCGCCCATATCCATGAACGGCGTGTATTTGGTGCTGCGCTTGCCGCTCAGCACGCTGGCCGCCTCCGTGGCCAGACGGCCCAGCGTTTTGCCGCTGGCGTCCACAACGAACCACTTGCGGGCGATATCATGCGAGCTCGGCATGTAAGTCGACATCTTCCTGTACCCTCTTCCACTCAATCTCGTACGCGCGGCAGCCGCGATGTGGCGGCAACCGCAAAAATCAGCGAAAACTCATCCAAAACCCAACCAAATCCGATCCGGCTCTATGGCTATTTGCGCGAAAATGCGCGCGAAGCCACAGAAAAACTTAAATCCGGAGCCGACAACGGTCGACAAACTGGATCGTATTGAGTGCGCAGGGAGACCGCTGATCCCCTCACCACTGGCCTGCGGAACGTCCGACACGGCAACGACCTAATGCCAGCAGACGCGCAGACGCAGGACTGCGCAAGGCTTTCAGGATAGCCCAGTCACGGGTGCGAGTCAATGTGCAGAGTTCGGGCCCGGAACGGAAGAACCGGAGCGGAATCTACCCGCTCCGGCGCTCATTGAGTCTCGATTCCAGGTTCTATGCGACCTGAACGTTCTCTGCCTGGAGGCCCTTCGGACCCTTTTTGACTTCGAACTGAACGGACTGCCCTTCTTGCAGGCTGCGGAAGCCTTCGCTCTTGATTTCGGTGTGGTGGACGAATACGTCTCCGGAGCCATTCGCGCGGCTGATAAAGCCAAAGCCTTTCGCGTCGTTAAACCATTTCACTGTTCCCTGTTCCATAAACACTTGTTCCTTAGTACGTGATGTACCGTTGAATGCAATTTGGAAAGGTTGCGAGCAGGGAATAAGCCAGAACAGGCAAGAAGACCAGACCGAATTCGACGATCTTATTCAGGCTAGCACCTTTGGGCAGGGCGTGCCGCGGCTGCGGAGAATTGCGACCGGCCCCAAAAGCGGCAACTCCGGTGGCTGGGCGACCGCTGGCGCATGCTGCCTCTGCCAATAACTTCATATTACAGAGCTGCATTACTTTGGCTTGCCGCCTCCCCCCGAGGTGTCATTACTGTCGTGCTTTGGTTCCATTGTCGCTACTGACAACCTGACCTTAGATAGACAGGAAGACTGCCCGGGAATCGTGGCCGCATGCCAATGGCCGTGACCGGAGCACCCTGCGAAGGAAAGGCCCGTCATGCGTCATCTGCCCATTGCCTGCTCTGGGGCTGCGCTGTTCGCAGCCTGCCTGATGACCACCTCTTTCGCCTCGTCCCAGGTTCCGATCGCCTCGTCCATTGTCTCGGTCGGCGCGGCGGCGGTGCAGCCTGCATCCACGCCCGAGGCGCTCTCGGCCGCGCTGGTGGGCAAGACCTTCTACCTGCGAGGCTTTTACCAGGACGACAAGCTGCAGTTTGCGACCGACGGCAAGGTGATCGGCAACCCGCAAAAAGGCTCATTCGCCTTGAGCGCGATGGAAATCGACAAGGTGAAGTTCAACAAGCACTCGATGGAGATCGAGGCGCACCGCGTAGGGCTGCACTTCTTCGGTGCGCTGCCGTATGAGGACGATACGAAGCCGTTTGAGCGCATTAAGGTCGATCCGAAGAAGTCGATGAACATTGAGATCGAGCGGATGGTGATTGAGCCGGAGAAGAAGAAAAAGAAGAAGGACGAGAAGAAAGACGAGAAAAAGGACGAAAAGGAGATTGCAGCCAATGCCGCCGCGGTTGACGACGCTGCGCGCAAGACGGCGATCGCACTTCTCGCGCTGGCTCCCAAAGGCTCGGCTGAGCCGGTGACGCCAGTTGCTCCCGAACACGATCCGCGGGTGAGCATCCTGCAGCTTTCAAAGGCAATCAATGTGATGTTTGCGCCTGCGTTGGACGATTCGGTGATCGCCACGCTGCCCCCGTACTGGCAGAACTACTTCGCCACCAAGGAAGGAAAGGCGCGGGCTCAACGGGTGGACGCCTCGGCATTGCGACCGGGCGGCGACGTGAAGCCGCCGCGGTTGCTGACCGTGCTCGATCCGGCGTCGAACGACTATGCGCAGAAAAATAACATCGCCGGGATGGTCTTCCTGCAGATGGTAGTGGACGCGCAGGGACATCCGGGTGCAGTCACGATCGTCCGTCCCATCGGCTTCGGTCTGGATGAAAAGGCGGTGGAGGCGGTGGAACATTCTCTATTCCGCCCGGGCACGCTGAACGGGAAGGCGGTGCCGGAACTAGTGAACCTGCAGGTGACCTTCCGCATCTACTCGAACCGAACCAAGCCGACCGGCGCGCCGTCCATACCAACGCAGGTAGCGCCGAAGGAATCGCCCAAGATGCCGCCCTCGAATGCGCCTGTGCTGGCATCGGCTGAACCACGGCCACAGGGTCTATAGGGTACGTTTCATACTTCACGCAGCCGTTTGTTCAAACGGCTGCGCTCATGCGCCATAGCCCGGCTCTGCACTCCTGCTTTGGTACATTGAGCGAGTGAGCAAGAGCTTTCTCGACCTGGTTAAACGAGGAGATACCCAGGAGATTGCAGACTGGGTAAAGGATGATCCGCAGATTGCAGAGAGCCGGGACGCCCAGGGCGTCTCGGCTTTGCTTTGGGCGGTGTATACCGGCCAGACGGTGGTGCGGGAGTTTCTGCGCTCCGGCCTGGAGCTGGACCTGCCGGAGGCGGCTGCGGTGGGCGACCTGGCACGCCTGCGCGAGCTGCTGGGCGCCGGATCCCGTGGCTGTGAAGGAGCGAGCGAATAGCCGCTCCGCCGATGGATGGCCGCTGCTGCACCTGGCGGCGGCGTTCGCGGATCGGGAGACGGTGCTGCTGCTGCTGGATGCGGGTGCGGATGTAGGTCAGTTCTCCCAGACGCCGATGCGCAACCAGGCACTGCATGCGGTACTGGCTCTGTCCAAGGATGCTGAGACCACGCGGCTGCTGATCGAGCGTGGCGCGGATGTGAACGCGGCGCAGACGGCGGGCTATCGCCCGCTGCACCAGGCGGCGGTGGCTGGGCGCGAGGATCTGGTGCGCCTGCTGCTGGATGCCGGCGCGGACAGGACGGCCCGGTGCGATCGCGGCAAGATGCCGGCGGAGTATGCACGCGAGCGCGGGCATGATGCGGTGGCGGCGATGCTGGAAGGCTAGCCTTCTGGACAAAGGCGGATTGTGAGGTTGACTTCTTCCCCACGATCAAAACTGCAGGTCCTTCGCTCCGCTCAGGATGACAAGATTGGTTGCGGTGGAGATCGTGAGCCCATTCAGCAGCGCTCAGCCACCGCTTTCACGGCATCCAGTTTCGCGAGCATGTCTTTGACCCACGCGTCATCCGGACCATAGCCGACCCCACTCACCTTTCGGGCTGAGCACCCAGTTCTGCGCGGACGCTCCCTGAGGGAGCCCTGTCCGCCCCTCGCCGGCTATTCGTAGGCGAGGGCGTCGATGGGATCCTTTTGGGCGGCCTTCCATGCCGGGTAAAGTGCTCCGAGCAATGAGCCGATAAAGGCTAAAGCAGCGGTATAGAGCATCCAGGAGACTTCGACCGGGAAGGGCAAGGTGGGAAAGCGCTCGCTGAGCACGGCTTTGATGACGAAGGTCAGGATGAGGCCGACGAGGATGCCCGCGACGGTGAACAGCGATGTCTCACGCAGCACGACGTTGACGATGTAGAGCTTGGAGGCGCCGAGCGATTTGAGGATGCCGATTTCGCGCGTGCGCTCGAGCACTGCCGTGTACATGGACTGGAAGATGACCAGGAAGCCGACGATGAAGGCGATGGAGATGACGACGCGAAGCGCGATATTGAAGCCGGGCAGACGGTCGGGGGTCATCTGCGAGGCTATCTCTTCGACGGTGTGCACTTCGTACTCGCTCATCCCGGGGACCTTATGGATCTCGTTGCGGACCAGGTCTTCGTTCGCAGGATTGTCGGTCTTGACGTAAAAGAACGAGGCGTTATTCTCTGCGCCGTTGAAGGCGCCGAGGGTCTTGATGGGAATGAACTTGCGCCCGCCCTTGCCGTTCGCGACGATGCCCGAGATACGGAAGGGCCGGTTGAAGACCTGGATGGTATCGCCGAGCCGGTAGCCCTTGTCGCGGCGGGCCGCGAGGTCGTCGATGATGACGTCGTTCGGTCCCTGAAAGGGACCGCCGGCGAGGAACTTGAAGGGGCGGAGGGCGTTGTAGCTGTTGTAGTCGATGCCCAAAATAGTTTCGACGGAACCGGCAGTCTTGAGCTGGGAGATGACTGGCGCCACAACGGCCACGTGGGGAAGCTTGCGTACGACGTCCGCGATCTTTGCCGGAACGGCCGCCCCGCCAAGGGCGGTAATGAAGCTGGCGTTCGGCGGTTGAATGACCATATCCGCCCCCACGCCGAGAGTGGTCGCGCGGCTGCCGTTCACCTGGCCGATGAAGACGCCGGTGATGGAGAGGATCATGATGACTTCAATGGCAACAGCCAGTACGCTAATGGCAACACGAAGCGGACGGTGGAGCAGGTTGCCGACGACCAGCTTGTTCATAAAGTTGAGTGTAGCAAAGGAGTTACGGGCGCCTGATACCTTATGGGGGATGATGGAGATGCCCGAAAAGTGGTGGTCCGCAGGTTGAGGAAAAAGCGTACGGTGGTCACCAGACTTTGGTAATAGATCACTCAGTACGCCTTTGCATTCAAGAGACTACGCGGCGGGCAGCCCGGGCCAAATCAGGAAGTATGTGAGCCCCCGGCTGAATTGGAAAGGCGCCAAGGTGTGAGCATGGGCAGCTTTGGAGAGGACCTTAAGAAGGCCAGAGAAGCGAAAAAGGTGACGCTGGAAGCGATTGCCACAGCGACCAAGATCACCACGCGCTACCTGCAGGCAGTCGAGCAGGAGCGGTTCGACCAGTTGCCGGGCGGCGTCTTCCGCAAGAGCATTGTGCGCAGCTATGCGCGCACGGCGGGGCTCGATGAAGACGTGTGGGTGAAGCGCTATCTGGATATCAGCCAACCAGAGGAGACCATCATCAGCGAAGAGGACCGTGCCTGGGCCGAGTTCGCCGAGAATGTGGGACGCTCCCGCAGCCGAGAGTCGGAGGCGAGGAACACCATGGCGCGCTGGGCCGGTGTGGTGGCGCTGCTGCTGCTGGTGATCGGCATGAGCTGGTTTGTGTGGGGCTACGTGCATAACAAGGCCGCGGCCGCGACGAAGAGCCCAGGGGCTTCCTCCTCGCTGACCGCCCAGTCCGCAGCCACTACCGTCGCGTCGTACTAAGCAGGGCCAACCTCGTTGCCACATTGGCGACAGACGTGGCGGCGATGCGCAAGTGCGCTTCCCCGTTCAGCAGCAAAGTTCAGGAGCGACGGGTGTGCTTTCCTGGTGAGATGACTTTAGCCGCACCCTGCCTGCCGACTGAATAGTGGAGGTTCACCACCCCGTCGGCGAACTTGGTAGAGGAGATGAGTTCCAGCGGTACGGTGCGATGGCGCGGTGCGAGGAGCGGAATGCCTTCACCGATCAGAGTCGGGATCACGCTGAGAACGAACTCGTCGATTTCGCCTTCATCGAGAAACGCCGCAATGATGCCGGCGCCACCCATCATCCAGATGTCTTTCCCTTTTTTTGCGCGCAGGCGAGCTGCGAAGGCTTGGATCGGCTCGTCCACGAACTCGAGGCCCTTCGGAGCCGTGGATGGGGGCAGCGTGCGGGTGAAGACATAGTTCTTGACGCTGGTGTCGAATGCAGACCCGGCCAAGCCCTTCTCCTGAAAGCTGAGCGCCATCTCGTAGGTCTTCCTGCCCCAGAGGATGGTGTCGATCGACTTGTAAAACGCACCCATGCCGTAATTGCCTTTGGGAACCGGGCGATCGAGCCAATCGACGGCGCCATCGGGACGGGCGATGAAGCCGTCGGCACTGACGGCGAGGGAGACGATGATTTTGCGCCCGCGATTCATGGCGAACAAATCCTAATCCGGAATGACGTCAGGCATCCATAGGGATTGCGCGACGGGCTACTCAAGCATTCTCCTTGTAGGTCAGAGCGGCAAACGGGAGCTTATGTGGCCCTTCATTGAGAAGAGGCCACGTCGAGACGGTCTCCGCTATCTCACAGCATTAGAAAAATGCTTTAGGCTGTCTGCACCATGCCTGGGCCGCCACTCGTCGCCGACGAAATTCGTTCACGCAGCCGCATCACTTTGGCATGGCTGTGGCTCTTCGGCGCAGTGCTGATCGCCTGCTCGCTGATATTCCTGGTGATGAGACGGCACTGGCCGATGGTGGGCGACGCGGCACTGCTGCGCTATGCGGTCTTCCTGATGCAGCATGGCTGGACGCCGTACCGGGATATTGTGGACATCAACATGCCCGGCGCGTACTGGGCGACGGCCTTCGGGATGCATCTGGCAGCGTCGGCGGACACGAGCTGGCGGATTTTCGATGTCGGGCTCATCGGGCTGGCGGGTTTGGGCTATTTCTTCATCGCGCGACCCTACTCCCGCTTTGCCGCGCTGTTTGCAACCGCAATGCTGCTGCTGGTGCATGGACAGGATGGTGTGCAGCAGGCAGGCCAGCGCGACCTGGTGATCGCTGCCCTGCTGGTGGTGGCGGTGGCGTTTCTCCTCGAGGCAGTGAGGCGGAACAACTGCTCCTATCTGGTGCCCTTCGGACTGGCCGTGGGATTGAGTGCGACGATCAAGCCGACGGCGTTGCCGCTGGGCCTGGTGCTGCTGGTCATGGCGGCGATCTACCGCTCCGGGTTGACGGAGAAAGTACACGAGCCTCGCGGCGTCGCGAATCAACGCATCTGGCTGAACTGGACGCTGATCGGGATCGCGGCGATGGCCGTACCGCTTGCCTGCATGCTGCTGTGGCTGGAACACAAGCACGCGCTGGACGCGTGGGTGGCGATGCAGCGTGTGTTGCTGCCTTACTATGCTTCGCAGGAGCGGCGGGGCTTTGGTTTCACGTTGTCGCATAGCATTTCGCCGCTGCTGGCGCTGGTGCTGTTCTGGCTGCTGTGCGTTGCACTGCGCGGACCGGCCTGGCCGCGGTTCGAACGGCTGGTGGTGGCGACGGCTGCGATTCTCAATCTGGCGGCGTTGCTGGCCCAGGGGAAGGCGCTTCCCTACCAGCGATATCCGATGATGGCTTTTCTGCTGCCGTTGATCGCGCTCGATCTGACGACTGCCTGGAGCAGAGGAGGCTCCGGGCGCTACGCGGCACGATATGTTGCGTTGGGCGGATTGTGCTGCGGCTGCCTGATACTCGCACCGCGTGCGCTGGTCAAGGTACATCGCTTCGACGCGAGACCGCAGGAGTTCGACGCGATGCTGACAGCGGATCTGAACCGCTTGCCTGACAACCTGAGCGGGCGCATCCAGTGCCTGGATGGGATTCAGGAGTGCCTGCCAACGCTCTACTCCATGCACCTGCTGCCGGCTACCGGCATGCTCTCCGATCAGCCGCTCTTCGATTCCGTCAAGGGACCTGCGGTAGAGATGCTGCGGCAGCGATTTGAGAAAAAGGTGACGACGCGGCCTCCGCTGGTATTCGTTGTGGTCAGCGGGTTTTCCCTTGCCAGTGTGGAGGGATATCAGAAGCTGGAGGAATGGCCCGCGTTCGAACGGTGGCTGGAGGCGAACTACACCTTGACGGTGGAGCGCACGCCGACGCACCTGGTTCGCTGGTGGGGACGGGCGCAACAGCCGGCGGGCTACCGGCTGTATGTGTTGAAGCCAGGCGCCGCCGCGACGGAAATCCCTTTCCGTTGAGTGGGGAAATCAACCCGTTAACAGCGTTCTGGCGCACTTCGCCCGAGAGACCTTTGCCGTGTCTTCGCGCGGTCTGGTACGGTACAAGTGCGGCCCTAGACGCTTCTTGTTGGGGCTGCCTGCCCACCGCGGTTCGACCCTGAATGAATTCCCAAACACATTCCGGACAGTGCGCAGAGAAGGTATAGGAGGAAGCTCGTTTTGTCACAACCACGCGATAAATTTCTGTTTACTTCGGAGTCGGTGACCGAAGGCCATCCGGACAAGATTGCCGATCAGATTTCCGATGCGATTCTCGATGCCTGCCTGGAGCAGGACCCCTTCAGCCGCGTCGCTTGCGAGACGCTGACCTGCACTGGAATGGTCGTGATTGCCGGTGAGATCACAACTCAGGCCTATGTCGATTTTCAAGCGCTGGTGCGTGGCACAGTGGCCGCGATCGGCTACGACAATGCACTGTACGGCTTCGATTCGAATACCTGCTCGGTGATCTCGACGATCAACAAGCAGTCCGGCGACATCGCGATGGGCGTGGACACCGGCGGCGCCGGCGATCAGGGCATGATGTTCGGCTATGCGACCAACGAGACGGAAGAACTGATGCCGGCCCCCATATCGCTGGCGCACAAGCTGACGCAGCGGCTTACCGAAGTTCGCAAGAGCGGCCTGATGTCGTACCTGCGGCCCGACGGCAAGAGCCAGGTGACGGTGGAATACGATGGAAACGGCAAGCCGGTGCGCGTGGATGCAGTCGTGATCTCAACGCAGCATGCCGAACATATCGGAAATGACGAACTGCGGCGCGACATCCTGAAGAACGTCATTCAGTTTGTGATTCCAGCGAAGCTGCTGGACCAGGACACCAAATACCACATCAATCCAACGGGACGATTTGTGATTGGCGGCCCGATGGGCGACACCGGCCTGACCGGACGCAAGATCATCGTGGACACGTACGGCGGGATGGGCCGGCACGGCGGCGGCGCATTCAGCGGCAAGGACCCGACAAAGGTAGATCGCTCCGGCGCATACATGGCGCGCTATATCGCAAAGAACGTGGTGGCTTCCGGACTGGCAGACCGCTGCGAAGTGCAGCTTGCATATGCGATCGGTGTAGCGGAGCCGGTGAGCGTGCTGGTGGATACCTTCGGCACTGGCAAGATCAGCGAGACCGAGCTGCAGAAGCTGGTGCGCGAGAACTTCGCTCTCACACCGAAGGCCATCATCGAGACCCTGGATCTGCGGCGCCCGATCTACAAGAAGACCGCTGCTTACGGCCACTTTGGCCGCAATGACAAGGACTTTCGCTGGGAAGCTACCGACAAGGCAGAGACTCTGCGAAATGCAGCGAAGACCGCGGTTCCGGCGAACGCCTGATTGCGTTTGCAGCTTCACCAAGGCCCGCCATTACGGCGGGCCTTGTGCTTTGCAAAAGAGATGTTGCGGCCACCTGACCTATCATGTGTAAGTCGGCCCCTGCGGCCGCCTGAGGGTCGTGGCATGCGCAGAAGGCTGCTCTTTCTCGTCTCTTTCATTGTAACCTCGGTTGCGACGATTCCCGCGATCAGCGGCTGCGGCGGCAGCGCCACGCCGCCCCATATGACAACGCCGGACTTCTCTCTGGGCGTTTCACCTGCAACAGCCTCCGTGACAGGCGGCGCAACGGGACAACAGGTTATCGTGACGGCGAGTGCGATGGATGGCTTCGCCGGGCAGGTGACGGTCGCGCCGAGCGGGCTGCCAACCGGGGTCTCGGCGAAGCCCGCAACGCTTACGCTCGTCCCGGGCGTTGCACAGAACATTATCTTCGCTGCGGACACCACAGTAGCGAGCGGCTCTGCGACCGTGACCCTGACCGGCACCTCGGGCATGCTCAGCCATACCGCTACATTGGCTCTGACCACCACGGCGGCAGTTCCCCCTCCGGCGCCCGATTTTTCTTTGACCGTGACTCCGACCTCGCAGACGGTTGTTATGGGAACGACCGGGACCGCACTCTCGTTGCAGGCGACGGCGATGAATGGCTTCGCCTCGCCAATCGCGGTCGGCATTACTGGATTGCCGACGGGCGTAAGCGCGAATCCGTCTTCGCTGACACTGACTCCGGGCACAGCACAGAATGTGGCACTGACGGCGAGCGCGGGCGCCACCATCGGCTCTTCGACAGTGAGCTTTACCGGTGCAGCGGGCGCGTTGTCACATAGCGCGACCCTGGCGCTGACCGTCCAAACGCCGGCCATTCCGGACGTGACGACATATCACTTCGACAATGCGCGCGACGGACTGAATGCGCAGGAGACGGTGTTGACGCCGTTGAACGTGGCCAGCGCGACCTTCGGCAAGATCGGCTTTTTCCAAAGCGACGGAAAGGTGGACGCGCAGCCGCTATATCTGGCTGGGCTCAACGTGGGCGGAACTGCGACAAATGTCCTCTATATGGCCACGGAGCACGGCAGCTTGTATGCCTTCAATGCGGATGCACCGAAGGCGCCGCCGCTATGGAAGGCCTCGCTGCTGGAAAGCGGGGAGATTCCCAGCGACGATCACGGTTGTGGTCAGATCACGCCGGAGATCGGCATCACGTCCACTCCTGTGATCGATCGCGCGAGGGGCGTGATCTATGCCGTTGCGATGAGCCTCTTTAAGAACCCAAACGGGAAATCCACGTATCACCAGCGGCTGCATGCGCTGAATCTGACGACGGGAGCTGAGATTGCTGGAAGTCCGACGGAGATCTCCGGGAGTTACCCAGGAACCGGCGCACACTCCAGCAATGGCACCGTAACCTTCGATCCGGGAAACTACGCGGAACGTGTAGGGCTCCTGTTGCTCAATGGTCAAATTTATATGAGCTGGACGTCCCACTGCGACCGCCCCGCAAACAGTTACACCGGCTGGGTGATGGCGTACAGCGAAAGCACACTGCAGCAGAGCGCGATTCTGAATCTGACACCGAATGGCGTGGAAGGCTCGATCTGGATGTCGGGCAATGGACTGGCTGCGGATGCGGGCGGAAACATCTATTTCCTCGATGCGAATGGCACATTCGATACGAGCTTCGACAGCAACGGCTTTCCGGCACAGCACGATTATGGCAACGCGATCATGAAGTTGAGCAGCGCTGGTGGCCCGCTCGCGGTCGCAGACTACTTTGAACCCCACGATACTGTGTCGGAGTCGAACACGGATACCGATCTGGGGTCGGGCGGCGCGATGCTGCTGCCGGACCTGACGGATGCTTCCGGCAAGGTCCGGCACCTACTCGTCGGGGCGGGCAAGGATGGACATATCTACGTCGGCGATCGCGAAAACCTGGGAAAGTTTAACCCGACGAGCAACAGCAACCTGTATCAGGACCTGCCGAACGCCCTGCCGAATGGCGCGTGGTCGTCGCCAGCGTATTTCAACAGCACTGTGTATTACGCAGACCAGATGGACACGCTGAAGGCTTTTCCCATCACCCAGGGAAAGCTGGCGTCGACGCCGTCGAGTCACTCAGCGGTGGTGTTTCCCTATCCGGGGAGCACGCCGAGCATCTCGGCGAACGGGACGCAGGATGCGATTGTGTGGGCGCTAGAGAGTCCTTCCGGCGGTCCAGGCGTGTTGCACGCTTACGATGCGACGAGCCTGAGCAACGAACTCTACAACAGCAACCAGGCAGCAAACGGGCGCGATGGATTCACGGGGAACAAGTTCATCACGCCGGTGATTGTGGATGGGAAGGTGTTTGTGGGCACGCCGACGGGTGTGGTCGAATTCGGCTTGCTGCCCTGAGGATGGACGCCTCCGGTTATGCTGACCTGAAGCTGCCAATTTTCTATTGCCTGGGGACGCCTGTGCTCTCTCGCTCTGCAGTTCGATTTCGCGGCGCCATATTGATCTTTGCACTGTTGCTGTTCGCATTCCCTGTTCTGCTGGCACAGACAGCGCCGGCGCCGCGCGTGATCGGCTTCATGACCGACTTCGACGTAAAGGATGATGCTGTCGGCATCTGCAAGGCGGTGATGCTGGGCATTGCGCCGCACGCGAGGATTGTCGATATCACGCACCAGGTGACGCCGTTCGACATTGCCGAGGCGGCCCGATTTCTGGCCGGCTCTGCGCCGTACTTTCCGCATGATGCTGTGTTCGTCGCGGTGATCGATCCGGGGGTGGGCAGCACGCGCAAGGCGATCATTGCGAAGTCGAAGGTGGGGCAGTATTTTGTGCTGCCCGATAACGGCATGATCACGCAACTGGCCGATCGCGACGGATTGGTTGGCGCGAGAGAGATCACGAATCCAGCATGGATGATCGGCGCGAAGCTTTCCTCAACGTTTCACGGACGCGACATCTTTTCGCCCGCGGGCGCGCACCTGGCGCGGGGCGATGACTGGATCGAGGCCGGACCGGCGCTCGATCTGGCAAAGCTGGTGCGGCTGAAGAACACTACCGCTACGATCGATGCAAGCGGGCTGCAGGGACAAGTGATCGGCACGGACGGGCCCTTCGGCAACCTGGTGACGAATGTGCCGGCGGCGACTTTTGCGAAGCTCGGCTACTCGCTGGGCGATCGCGTTCCGGTGACGATTGCCGGGATCCCCTATGTGCTGCCGTTTGTGAAGACGTTCAGCGATGTCCCGCTGGGCGAGGGGCTGCTGTATATCGATTCGCGCGGGCGGCTGAGCGTGGGGATCGACCAAGGCAACTTTGCGGCTGTACGCCATGTGGCACCGCCGGTCCCGATCGATATTCCCGCGAAACACTGAAGCAATATTTCGCAACTTCTACAGCAAGAACCGGAGCGCGGCGGAGCGCGCACGGGCGCAGTATGCTGACATGGCAACAATACAGGTGGTTCCAACGACAGCAAAGGTAGTGGAGATGAAGGCCGCATTCGATGCTGAAAAGGCGTGGCGGCAGGTGCAGACGCGCGATGCGTCGGCGGATGGACAGTTTGTGTACGCAGTGGAGACGACGGGGATCTTCTGCCGTCCCAGCTGCGTGAGCCGGCGGCCGGCGCAACGAAATGTGCGCTTCTTTGCGAATGCAGATGCGGCGATGACGGCGGGCTATCGCGCGTGCCGGCGGTGTCATCCGGCGGGCGAGCATGCCGAGGCGGAGACCGTGCGACGGTTGTGCGACTACCTAGACCGGCACGTGGACCGCGTAGTGACGCTGCAGGAGCTTGGGCGGATGACGACGATGAGCCCGTTCACGGTGCAGCGTATGTTCGAGCGCGTGCTGGGGGTGAGCCCGCGCCACTACCAGATCGACCGGCGCTCGGCGCTGCTGCGCGACAGGCTGGCAGGCGGCAGCACGGTGACGGACGCGATCTACGAAGCGGGCTTTAGCTCATCGAGCCGCATGTATGAGGGTGCGGATGCGCGGCTGGGCATGCGGCCGGAGCGTTTCCGCAAGGGTGGCCCGGGCGAGAAGATTCGCTTCCTGGTAACCGATTGCCCGCTGGGGAAGGTGCTGGTGGCCGCGACCGCACGTGGATTGTGCGCAGTGACACTGGGCGATGATCCCCGAGCGATGGAGCGCGAGCTGCGCGATCGCTTCCCTGCTGCCGATATCCAAGTGGCAACGATGAAGGACGAGCGGCTGGGCGCAACGGCGCGCGCGGTGATCTCGCGGATGACGGAACATCCGGTAGCACTCGATCTGCCGCTCGATTTGCGGGCGACAGCATTCGAGCAGCGCGTATGGAAGTTGCTGCAATCGATTCCGCGCGGCGAGACTCGAAGCTACTCGGCTGTGGCGGAAGAGCTGGGGCAGCCGCGCGCCGTGCGGGCAGTAGCGCGTGCATGTGCGCGGAATCCAGTGGCTCTGGTGGTGCCGTGCCATCGCGTGGTGGGCAAGAACGGGCAGCTCACTGGGTATCGCTGGGGCAAGGACCGCAAGGAAAAGCTACTTGCGCTGGAGCATGCAAAGGCTGCCGAGGAATCAGCCGCGAGTACGCGCCGCGGCGGCGAGCTCGCGTAGCAGCGGTATCGTTTCGTCCCAGCCGATGCAGGCATCGGTCATGCTCTGGCCGCGTACCAGTGGCTGGCCGGGCACATGTTTCTGCGCACCCGCGACGAGGTTGCTTTCCAGCATGACGCCGATGATGCGACGGTCGCCACCGGCGATTTGCGCGGCAACGTCGCGGCAGACGAGGGGCTGGCGGGTGTGGTCCTTGCGACTGTTGGCGTGGCTGCAGTCGATCATCATGGCGGGTTGGAGGTTGGCTTTCGTCTCCAGTCCGGCGATGCGCTCCACGTCGGCGGCGCTGTAGTTGGTGACGCCGCGGCCGCCACGCAGAATCAGGTGGCAGTCAGGGTTGCCGTCGGTGGCGAAGATGGCGGTTTGGCCGTCCTTGGTGTGGCCGAGGAAGGTGTGCGGCTGACGGGCGGAGAGGATGGCTTCGATCGCGATGCCCGCGTCGCCGGAGGTGCCGTTCTTGAAGCCGACCGGGCACGAAAGACCGCTGACGAGCTGGCGGTGGAGCTGGCTTTCCGTGGTGCGCGCACCAATGGCGCCCCAGCTTACCAGTGCTGCCAGGTACTGCGGCGTGATGAGATCGAGAAATTCGCTGCCGGCGGGAACGCCCATCTCGGCAAGATCGAGGAGAAGGTTGCGCGCCATGCGCAGGCCTTCATTGATGCGATGCGACTCGTCGAGATGCGGATCGTTGATGAGGCCCTTCCAGCCGATGGTAGTGCGCGGCTTTTCGAAGTAGACGCGCATGACGACGAGGAGGTCCTGTGCCAGCTCCGCTGCAAGCGGCTTGAGGAGGCGCGCGTAATCGAGGGCGGCATCGGTGTCGTGGATGGAGCAGGGGCCAACCACGACGAGCAGACGGCGGTCGGCGAGACCGAGGATTTTGAGGATCTGCTGGCGTGTCTGGTAGACGAGGTTGACGGCGGGATCGCTGATAGGGCGTTCTGCTTCAAGAGTAAGCGGCGGGTCCACGACGTTGGCGGACCGGATACGGAGATCATCGATGACGTGTTGCATGGGGATGACAGGGCTGGGCATGGTGATCGTTCTCTTGATTGTATCCGGGCGAGGCGCTCAAACAGATCGCGATGGGTTAGGCTTTCGATCATGAGGGCGACCGCTGGAGCAGCAGTTCTTTTCACCATCGCAACAGCGGCGGCCTTGAGCGGTGCATTGGCACAGGCGAAGTCGGGACTCTACGGCAACATGACGCTTGGAGTGGATGGAACAACTGTGACCGGAGTGTTTTCCGATGCGCGGGTGGGAAACGGCTCTGAGGATGCGCCGCAGCTCAGCTGCCTCTTCGTATTGCGCGGGACGTTAGGAGCCGGGCCGAATGACGCGGTGAAGGTAACGGTCTGGTCGCCTCCCGACGCTGCAACTACAAGCGGCACGCTGGCGTTCGAGAAGGATACGGCGAAGCTGCGGCTGGAGGGCGATCCGGCTGGCTGTTCAGCCACTGGAGATGAGTTCGCATCGGAAGCCTATGAGGAGCCATCCGTCATGGAAGGCAAGTGGGCCTCCGTCCGGCTGGTGAGCGTTGCGAGCGCAGACGTGCGCGAGGCGCCAGTGGATAGCAGTTCGGCGCGGACGCGGCTGACGAAGGGTGATGTGGTGGTGGTCTACCGGCGAATCGGCCCGTGGCTGGAGGGCGAAGATCTGAACGCGCGGCGGCGGGTTCGCGGGTGGCTGCGCGAGAGAGATCTGGCGCCCGATCATCCGTAGGATTGCAGCTGAGCGTGCGACCGTTCCGGTCCCCTTCTTCAGGTTCGTTGCAGGAAGTCGACTTTGTCTGGGCTACCGATGACGACTTGGCTGGCGATGCCGAGGAAGAGACCGTGCTCGACGACGCCGGTGGTGCGCTTGAAGGCGTCGGCTGCCTGCTCCGGGGTCAGGCCGGACTCGATGAGCTTGCAGTGCAGGATGTAGTGCTGACCGTCCGTAACGTAGGGTTCGCCATCATCATTTCTTCGTAGCTCGGATGCGAAACCCTGATCGCGCAAGCGCCGCTGGGTGGTCTCCCAGCCGAAGGGCACGATCTCTACCGGCACGGTGAAGACGGAGCCAAGCTGATCGACGACCTTGCGTGGATCGACCGCCACCAGCATGCGGCTGCTGGCCATGGCAACGATCTTCTCGCGCAGCAGCGCGCCGCCGTGTCCCTTGATGAGCGCCAGTGTGCCACGCTGGACCTCGTCGGCGCCGTCGATGGTGAGGTCGAGTTGGGTCTGGCGCGCGAAGTCGGTCAGCGGAATGCCGAGCGATTCCGCCTGGCGATGCGACTGGAGGGATGTGGCGATGCCGACGATGCATAGACCGTCGCGAACGCGGCGTCCGATCTCATCGATCACCAGTGCTGAGGTGGAGCCGGAGCCGAGGCCCACGGCCATGCCGTCTTCCACCTGCGCTGCTGCCCATTGTGCAGCGCGCCGCTTTGCTGCCTCTGCCGGATCCTGCGGTGTACCTGGAGTCATGCCTCCAACGTCATATCACGGTATTGGCAGGATGCTCCAGCCCGCAGCTTATTTGTGTGGCGCTGCCGGCGTCTGAGACTGGTTTGGGGGTTGGCTTTGGGGCTGGCCGGCGGGCGGATTTCCAGAAGCGGGTTGCTGGCCATTTTTGGTGATGTCCTGGCCCTCGAAGGTGATCTTGATGGAGGTGCCGAAGCGTTTGTAGTTGCTGTACTTGACGATGGAGCGAGTATGTATATCTTCCGACATATCCCGCTTGCCGCCGGAGAAATGCAGGATGCCGTCAGCCTTGCTGTAGACCGGGAACCAGTACTGTCCGTCGACCTGTTCACGATAGGTGGTGAACGGGAGTGACAGGTCTTCGTGGCCGGGACGGAGATCGTCCGGGACGTTCTTTGCATTCACAACGACGATCTGCAGGTCGCGCTGATCGACCCAGATGCGGCCCTGGATGTATCGCTGCCCCTTCTCAATTTTCTTGGGAGCGACATCGAAGACATAGGTATCAAGATCATCGACCTTCTGACGGCCGATGTAGGTGATGTTGTAGAGCGGAAGGTCTTCCGTAGTCAGAACGAAGGGCAGGCGGTGCTCGATGTCGGACATATCGGCGGGCG
The DNA here is from genome assembly GCA_963763665.1 of uncultured Acidobacteriaceae bacterium. Lineage (GTDB taxonomy): Bacteria > Acidobacteriota > Terriglobia > Terriglobales > Acidobacteriaceae > KBS-83. Next base: position 354,624 of record CAVXPT010000001.1, read on the forward strand.
TCATCATAATGCGCTCGAGAGAACTGGCGGGGGCGAAGGTGACATGCTCGAGCTTGGCGCCTTTACCGTCGTAGGAGATATCGGTGACCTGCTGATACGCGCCGTCCGGTTTGTTGTCGTCGTTGATGGTCTCGATCATGACGCTGCGGGTGTAGGTGTACTGGTCCATTGCGTGGCGGAACTCGGACTCCTTCGCGGCGAACTTCTGGATGATCTGGTCCGGAGGGATGGAGGGAGTGGATTTATCGAGCGCGCCGTACCCAGCGTCTGTCGGCTGCAACTGCGTGTAGCTGGCCTGGGCATGGAGGCGAGGCAGGGGATACAACAGAAGACCGAGCAGGCTGAGCGTGAGCAGGCGAGACATGAAGCGGAAATACCTCTTGATTCCCCGGGGCGAAAAGCACCCAAATCAATAAGACGTTCCAGAGGCGAAAAAGACACGGCGAGCAGGGGCGACCGAGACGCATCGACGGAGAAACAGCATCAGAATAGCAGTGCCGATCGACCGTTCGCGAGGCCCAGATCCATTCAACGGACCACCACAGTTTCGATAGGGGCCATGGCGTGGCGATCATCCTGACACTGAATCCGGGCAGCAATTCCTTAAAGGCGGATGTTGTGGAGGTGCGGACAGAGCAGCGTTTCGGCTGCGAAAGCCGGATACACACCAGCGCCGCGATTGAGAACATTGCCAAGGACAAGCCCGCAACCTTCTCACGCATGCAGGGACGTGAAACGGCTGAGTCGCACGATGTGGACGCGGCGAGCTTCACCGACGCGACGGGGGTGCTGCTGGAGTGGCTACGCGAGCACGCGGGTGAGCATGGGGCGAGTTATAAGGATGTGGTTCTGGCGGCAGTGCGTGTGGTGCACGGTGGAGAGCGGTTCGACCAGCCTGCGATGGTAGACGCATCGGTGGAGCATGAGATTGAAGCGCTGCAGCGCTTTGCTCCGCTGCACAATGCGCGCTCGCTGGAGGTGATACGCGCACTGCACAAGCACGCGCCGGAGATGAAGATCGCCGCAGGCTTCGACACGTCGTTCTATCGCAAGATGCCGGAGGTGGCGTGGCGTTATCCATTGCCGCCCGCGCTGGCGGACAAATATGGCATTCGGCGGTATGGGTTTCACGGCTTCTCGCATCGCTCCCTGGTGGAGCGATATGCACTCGAGACGAAACGGCCGCTGGAGGAGATCCGGCTGGTCTCGCTGCATCTGGAGAGCGGCTGCTCGGCGACGGCGATTCGCGACGGAGTGGCCGTCGACAATTCAATGGGACTGACGCCATTGGAGGGGCTCATGATGGGCACGCGCAGCGGCAGCGTCGATCCGGCCATCGTGCAGGTACTGGTGGAACAGGCTGGAATGGATGTGTCCGGCGCCCTCGATGTGCTGAATAAAAAGGCCGGACTGCTGGGGGTTTCCGGACTGTCGCTCGATACGCGCGTGCTGATGAAACAGCTCGACGATCCGCGAGCCGCGCTGGCGATGGAGATGTTCTGCTACAGCGTGACCAGGCAGGTGGGCGCATACCTGGCGGCGCTGGGAGGCGCGGAGGCTATCGTCTTCGGCGGCGGTATAGGCGAGGATGAGCCGATGGTACGGGCGCGGGTGTGCCGCGCGCTGCGCTGGGCGGGCGCGGAGCTGGATGAAGAGGTGAACAAACGCAGCATCTTTCGGCCGGAAAGATTGAGCACGCCGAATGCCGGGCTGGCGGTGTGGACGCTGCCGGCGGCTGAAGCGGCGCAGATTGCCTTTGAAAGCGCTGCCCTGCTCTAAAATAGCCCGAACCGCTCTGGGCGGAAATGGCTCAAACCGCTCTGGGCACTCCCGAAGCTCAGCTTGCACTGCCCCGGTGGGCACCCAAATATCCTCAGATCGCTCAAATCATGCTGCTCGGCCTTCGCCACGCTTTCGCTGTAAACTCCGCGGCCGCAGGCTCGTCTATGTGTGTGCATGGAAGATGTGATGGCGAATATCGTGGCTGCCGATGAGCTTCCCGGGCCGGCTGTGAGCGGCACCGGCGGCGTCCAGGAATGGATGCGGCTGTATCGCGGCCGCGTCTTCCGCTACATTCTGTTTGCCACGCGCGACGAGGATGTGGCCGAGTCGCTGACGCAGGATTGCTTTCTCCGTGCACATACGGCGCAGGCCAGCTTTCGCGGCGACTGCGCGATGAGCACCTGGCTGATGCGTATTGCCGTGAACCTGGTGCGCGACCACCAGCGCAGCATGAAACTGCGCTTCTGGAAGCGGGCGACGATGCTGGATGCGTCGGAGATGAGCGACCGGTTGCCGGACATGAAGAGCTCGACCGAGCAGCGGCTGATCGCACGGGAGCGTGTGGCAGCGGTATGGCGTGCGGTGGAGATGCTGAGCGAACGGCAGCGCAACATTTTTCTGTTGCGTTTTGTAGAAGAGCTGGAACTGCCGGAGATTGCCGAGGCCATGCAGTTGAACTTGAACACAGTGAAATCACACCTGTACCGAGCGCTGAGCGCGGTGAAGCAACAGGTAGAGGAGGCGCGATGAATAAGAACACGAGCGCGCATTTGAATGACGAAACGCTGCTCCGCTGGCAGATGGGCGACGCCACCGAGCCGGAGCGGACGCATGTTGCAGAGTGCACAGAGTGCCAGGCGCAAGCGCAGCCGCTGAAGAACGCGTTGAGCTGGTTCGGTGCCGCCGCGCGGCAGTGGGGCGAAGAGAGGGCCGCGCTGGTTGAGGAGTGGCACCAATCGCGAGACGCTGCCGCGCAGGAATGGCGGGAGTCGAAGGCTGCTGCGGCGCGGGGCTGGCGCGGCATGGCCGCAGCCTGGGTGCTGGTCAGCGTTGCCCTTCTGCTCGTCTTCGCCATCGGTGTGCCGAGGTGGAAAGCGCACCGAGCCGAGATCGAGGCGCAGGTACAGCAGCAGCGTCAGCAGGAGCAAAAGCAGGACATGGCGCGCGACAATGCACTGCTGGAGCAGGTCGATCAGGATGTTTCGCAGGTGGTGCCGGAGGCGATGCAGCCGCTGTCGTGGAGCACGGCTAGCGGCAACATTGCGGGCACCACCAGCGGCGGCGCGCGGCAATAGAACCTGTAAGGCAAGGGCGGAATCGTAACAGCCATCATTACCGTATTTGTTGTAAGGAAGAAGGATCTCGATGCATTCCATATTGAAATTGAAGACACGCGCCGTACATTGCGCAGTCACCGCAGCACTTTTGTTGAGCGGACTGCCGCTCATGGGGCAGGAACTGGCGGCCAACGCGCCGCCACCCCCGCCACTTGCACCGACACAGGGACCGGACATGGGAGGTGGGATGGACCGCGGTCCGATGTCGCCACATCGTCCGCCGATGGAGCGAGCCTTTCGCATGGGGCCGCGCGGCCGATGGTGGAACAACCCGGAGGTGGCGCAAAAGCTGGGATTGAGCACCGATCAGCAGAAGAAGATGGACGACATCTTCCAGCAGAGCCGGCTCAAGCTGATCGACCAACACGCGGCGGTGGAGAAGGAAGAGACGATTCTAGAACCGTTGCTCTCGGCGGAACAGCCGGACGAGACGCGCGTTCTGGCGCAGATCGATAAGGTCGCGCAGGCGCGTGCGGAACTGGAGAAGGCAAACGCGCGCATGCTGCTGGGGCTGCGCGGTTCGCTGACCACGGCGCAATGGAAGACGCTGCAAACGCTTGGCCCAGAAGAACGTATGGGACGGCGCGGTCCGGACGACCGTCGGGGGCGGCATGGACCGGATAGCCCGCCCGCCGGAAGCGGAGGACCTGCGGCGCCAGGCAACGCGCCCGCGCCGGGCGGCGCTCCGAGTGGCCCGGGAGATTCACAGTAGCTTGTGATCGAATCAGTCTTCGCGGAGACCATGCCATTGGCGGTCTCCGCGTTTCTTTTGCCAGAGCATTTTCACTACTGCCGTGTATTGGCCAAGTTCCGCGAAGTGTGGCTTTTCTTGAAGGAAACGCCACGCGGATGATGACGCTCTTGTATGCACCTGCAGTGTAAACGCTCTATCGGCAGCCGCAGGGAGCAGGTAGGATAGGGAGTCCTGCATCTCCCCTTGCGAGTTCGACATGCGTCTCTGCTTGTGCGTCACGGTGTTACTTCCCGTTCTTATCTCCAGCACTCTGCATTCGCAAATACCTCCGCCGCGCCGCCCTATGACATTCGAAGACATGCAGCACATGCGGCGGCTGGATGACCTGTCGCTGTCTCCCGATGGGCATTGGGTGCTATTCGCGGTTACAGATGTCGACCTGGAGGAAAACCGGAAGACGTCGCACCTGTGGGTGGTAACGACCGGAATAGGGTCGAAGCCAATGGAAGAAAAGCCGATCACCGCGGCGCAAGCAGGTGAGGCGCACGGACGCTTCTCTCCCGATGGAACACAGGTGCTATTCCAGAGCTCGCGGGATGGCGAACAGCAGGTGTATGTCGCAAACTTTGACCCGCACAGTGGCACACTGGGCAGCGCGCGGCAGGCGACACACGCGGTGATGGGCGCGGATGGCGCGATGTGGTCGCCAGACGGAAACAATATTCTCTACACATCGTCTGTGTATCCAGAGTGCGGCGCCGGGTCGAACGAAGAGAGCTGCAATGCGGACCGCGCAAAGGCAAAGGCTGAGAACAAGGTCAAAGCACAGATCTTCACACACCTGCTCTACCGGCACTGGAACGCATTCACCGGCGACCGACGCTCTCATCTGTTTTTGCAGCCAGTGATCGGCGGCGCGGCACGGGACCTGAATCCTGGCGATGAGCATGAGGTGCCGCCCTTCTCGGTGGGCGGCCCGGCTGCGTATGCGTTTTCACCGGACAGCAACGAGTTGACGTTTGAAGAGAACACCGATCCGATGCCGGCAATCTCCACCCATGTGGATCTGTGGACGCTGAACCTGACCGATCCCGCGGCCAAGCCGGTCAGGATATCGACCAGCGCGGGCGGCAACTTCAGCCCGGTGTATTCGCCAGACGGCAGGTACATCGCGTGGCGGTCGCAGGCGCGCGCCGGCTATGAGAGCGATCGCTTCCGGCTTGCGCTCTACGATCGCGCAACGAAGAAGATCACATTCCCGATGGAAAACTTCGATCGCTGGGTGAACGAACTGGTATGGGCTCCGGATTCGCAGAGTATCTATTTCACTGCGGGCGACGAAGGCGAGGAGCCGATCTTTCAGCTTGATCTTGCGTCCGGCCAGCGCAGCTACATCGCGCGTCGTGGTGAATACGGCGACCTGCATCTGACGCCGGACAACACGCACATGGTGGCCAGCCGCAACACGGTGCGGCGGCCGGCAGAGATCACCCTGCTGAATCTGACGGAAGAGTCGGTGCCGCGGAAAACTCGCCGCTCCGGCAAGGGAGCCCACCCTGCATCTGCGGGGATCGCGTGCCAGGCGACTCCCGCTGGCTGAACCTTCGGATGTGACCGAGCAACCGCTCACCCGCCTGAACCGCACGCTCCTGACGCAACTGGATATTCCGGACATGGAGCACTACTGGTTTCGCGGTTCGGGTGGTGTCCGGGTAGAAGGCTTCCTGATTCGTCCGCCGGGCTTCGATCCCGAGAAAAAGTATCCGGTGAAGTTTCTCATGCACGGCGGCCCGGAGGGTGCATGGGGCGATAGCTGGAGCTATCGCTGGAACGCGGAATTGTTTGCGGCTGATGGCTATGCCGTGGTGATGGTGAACCCGCGCGGATCGACAGGATATGGGCAGACGTTTGTGGACGGCGTGAATGGTGACTGGGGTGGACGACCGTACGTCGACCTGATGCGCGGGCTGGATGCGGCGGAGACGACTTTCCCTTTTCTCGACAAGACGCGCGAATGCGCGCTGGGCGGGAGTTATGGCGGCTTCATGGCGAATTGGATTCTCGGGCACTCGGATCGCTTCCGCTGCATCGTCTCGCATGATGGCATGTTCAACCCGGAGTCCGCATATGGGTCAACGGACGAGCTGTGGTTCAACGAATGGGAGTTTCGCGGGACGCCGTGGACCAACCGGCTGATGTATCGCAGATGGTCGCCGATGCTGTTTGCGACACGCTTCAAAACGCCGACGCTTGTGGTGCACAGCCAACTGGACTACCGGCTGGATGTGAGTGAGGGCTATCAGCTCTTCGCCACGCTGCAACGGTTGGGTGTGCCATCGGAGATGCTGTACTTTCCCGACGAAGGTCACTGGGTGCTGAAGCCGCAGAATTCACAGCTCTGGTACAAGACGGTGAATGCATGGTGCGATCGCTGGACGCAGGCAGGCGCGTCTGCCGCTGCGAAGTGATGCGATGGGATTCAATCAACCAGGCCATCGGTCGAAGAAGCCCCGCGAACCTCTGACCGAGGGCGCATTGTTCGACTACGCGACCGCGTCTTTGGGCCGCCGCGCGCAAACGGTTGCTGAACTGAAGCGGAAACTGCGCACGCGCGTGGAGGCTGGTGAGACAGGCGAGCAGAAGATTACTGCGGTCGTCGCCAAACTGAAGAACTACAAGTTCCTGAATGACGCGGCCTATGCGGCCGACTACACGCGGCTGCGTCAGGAAAACGACAAGCTGGGCCGGCGGCGCGTGCAGCAGGGTTTGATGCAAAAGGGCGTGCATCCGGAGCTGATGGCCTCGACGCTCGAACGTGCATACGAGAACGTAGATGAGGAGCAGCTAGCCCGCGCCTTCGTTGAGCGAAAGCGTATGACGCAACCGAAAGACAAAAAGGAAGCAGCGCGCACCATGCGGCGGCTGATTAACGCTGGTTTTACGCCGGCAACCGTGTTCAAGGTGCTGCGCAAGTGGACGCCAAATGACGAATCACTGGAGGACATGGGAGATCCCGACATCCTCTAAAGGAATGGCGGCCGGTGCCAAAATCGAGCGATTGCTGTAACTCCGTTCCAAGATATCTGTCGAACTGCTGACCGTGACGCACGGAGGAGCAGTGCGATACCTGATTGCTGGATGGATGCTGCTTGGCGCTGTCACCGCGCTTGCGCAGGCGAAAAACGACGTCGGATTCTCGATTGGAGCGGTGCTGCCACCTGATCCAGGAGCGACCACGACCCTCGCTCTTCCGCAAAGCACCACCATCTCCTTCAATCGGGGCCTGGCCTTCGAGGCAAACTATGCTCGCACGATATTCACACACAAGAGCTTCGCGCTTGAGGCCGAGTTTCCACTGCTGGCGGTTCCCAGCGAAGATGTCCGCTCCAGGTTCGCACAGAATGTGCCCGGCAATTTTGCGTCGCTGTTCCTTACGCCTTCGCTGCGTGTACGGCTTCTTCCGAAACACCGCCTGAATCCCTGGCTCTCCGTCGGTGGCGGATACGCGCGCTACGCAGAGAGCACCAGCCTGCAGGATGGAGCGGCGAATCCTTACCCACGCGGCACCAACACGGCCGTGCTGCAGTATGGCCTGGGTGCGGATTATCGACTATTCACCTTGGTACAACCCATTTCGCTTCGTGCCGAGGCGAGAAATCTATACGCCGGTAATCCGTCTCTCAACTTCCGCCACGGCACTGGTCATCAGGATCCGTTTGTCACAGGCGGATTTGTCGTGCATTTCTAAAGCGGTCGTCCGAGAGCGCAAATTGTAGACTTAAGCGTATGCAAGTCCGTTCCGGCAACCAGATTCGTGAGCTCTTCCTGAAGTTCTTCGAGGAGAAGGGGCACCGCCGCGTGCACTCCTCTTCGCTTGTGCCCGCCAACGACCCGACGCTGCTGTTTACCAATGCGGGCATGAACCAGTTCAAGGATGTCTTTCTCGGCCTGGAGAATCGCGGCTATAACCGGGCAACTTCGTCGCAGAAGTGCGTCCGCGCCGGTGGCAAGCACAACGATCTGGAAAATGTCGGCTTCACGCGGCGGCACCACACCTTCTTCGAGATGCTGGGAAACTTCAGCTTTGGGGACTACTTCAAGCGCGAAGCGATCGCGTACGCGTGGGAGCTGGTGACATCGGACAAGTGGTTCGCGATGCCAAAGGACCGCCTCTACGTGACCATCTTCAAGGGTGAAAACGGTGTGCCGCGCGATGAGGAGGCGCACGCGTTCTGGCTGGAGCACGTGCCGGCGGATCGCATCTTCGAGATGGGCATGAAAGATAACTTCTGGCAGATGGGCGATACCGGCCCGTGCGGCCCCTGCTCGGAGATTTTTTACGACATGGGCATTGGCGCGTCGGAGACCCCGGACAAGGACCTGCCATTCGGCCAGGACGATGCTCGCTATGTCGAGATCTGGAACCTGGTCTTCATGCAGTTCGATCGGAGCGCACAAGGGGAGTTGGCGCTGCTGCCAAAGCCCTCCATTGACACTGGCGTGGGACTCGAGCGCATGGCGGCGGTGATCCAGGGCAAGCTGTCAAACTTCGAGACGGATCTTTTTGTTCCGCTGATCGAGAGGGCGGCCGCACTCACCGGTGTGAAGGGCGACCTGCTCGGAAATCCATCGTTGCGCATTATCGCGGATCACGCGCGTGCGGCCACCTTCCTGATTGGCGATGGCGTGCTGCCGGCAAATGAAGGCCGCGGTTACGTGCTGCGCAAGATATTGCGGCGCGGCATTCGGCATGGACGTCTGCTGGGACAGAACGAGCCGTTCATGCATGAGATGGTGTTTGCCGTGCGTGACGAGATGGCGGGTGCGTATCCCGAGTTGAAGGAGAGCGCGGACCGCGTGAGCAAGGTAGTCCTGGGCGAGGAGCGGCAGTTTGCGCGCGTGATGGAGACCGGCTGGCAAAATGGAGGAGCGGTTTGGAATTGCGAGAATAAAACAAGTAAAATCATACACATGGAGTAATGATGAAACTGCGCTCGGATTACAGGAGGTTTTTATCAGCGGTTTCGCGAGATTCGGAGAGCGATCTGGATCGATTTACGCAAGCACGTCAATCGATCCAAACATTGCCCACTAGACAGAATGACAGGGACTCCAGGAGAAACGCTTTCATCTTTACGAAACATACGGCCTGCCGCTCGACTTCATGGTGGATGCGGCACGTGATCAGGGGCTGGAGTTCGATCTGACCGGCTTTGAAGCCGCGCGTGCGGAGGAGCAGGCACGGGCACGCGCTTCATGGAAAGGCGGCACGAAGGCGTCCGCGAGTCCCGCGTATCGCGAGCTGCCGAAGACCGCCTTTGAAGGCTACTCGCAGCTTGTTTCGACCAACTGCGAGGTGCTGGCCATTGTGCGCGACGGCGTGGGTGTGCCAGTAGCTGCGCCAGGCGAAGAGGTGGATGTCGTGCTCGATCACACATCTTTCTATGCCGACTCGGGCGGACAGGTGGGCGATCATGGTTGGCTGCGTTCGGACGATCACAACACAGTGCTCGCAGATGTGTTGGGTTGCACGCAACCAGTGCAAGGCGTTCGTGCGCATCGCGTGCGGGTGAAGCAACCAATCGCGCTCGGGATGAAGGTTGACACGGTCGTGGATGCGGAGTTCCGCAACGCGACGCGGCGCAACCACACCGGCACGCATCTGCTGCACGCGGCGCTGCGGCAGGTGCTGGGCACGCACGTGAAGCAGGCGGGATCGCTGGTGTCGCCGTCGCGGCTGCGGTTCGACTTTTCACACTTCTCTGCGGTGGCCGATGAAGAGCTGCAGGACATTGAAGACATGGTGAACCGCGAGGTCCTGGCAAATACGAAGGTGAACACACTGGTTGACGTGCCGATCGATGTCGCGGTGAATGAGTACAAGGCTATGGCGCTCTTCGGCGAGAAGTATGGGGAACGTGTGCGCGTGGTGAAGATCGGCGACTTCTCGACGGAATTGTGCGGCGGCACACATACGGGTGCGACAGGCGAAATCGGACTACTGAAGCTGACCGGCGAGTCGAGCGTGTCCTCGGGCGTGCGGCGCGTGGAAGCGGTGAGCGGCATGGGCGCGCTGGGCGAGTTTCGCCGCGGATTTGAAGCTGCTCAGTTCGCAACTCATGTGGCGGGCACAAGCGAGACGGCACCAGCGGAGGCACTTCGGCAGCGTTTCACCGCCCAGGAAGACGAGATCAAGCGGCTGCGGCGCGAGTTGGACCAGGCGCGGATGAAGTCCGCCGCATCATCAGTCGCTTCGGCAACGGACCAGGCGGTCGAGATCAAGGGCGTGAAGGTGCTGTCGCAACGCGTCGCTGCGCTCGATCGCGGACAGATGCGCACACTGGTCGACAATCTCCGCAACAAACTCGGCTCGGGCGTTGTCGTGCTGGGCTCCGCCGCGGAGGATGGCAAGGTTGCGCTGATCGTCGGGGTAACCAAGGACCTGACAGGACGGGTGCAGGCGGGAAAAATCGTCGGGCAGATCGCGCTACGCGTGGGCGGTTCCGGCGGCGGACGGCCGGATCTGGCCGAAGCGGGCGGGAAGGATGCGACCAAGCTCGATGCCGCGCTCGCCGGTGCACCGGAGGTGGTCGGCAATCTGCTGGGCTAAGTGCATGAGGATGCGCGGAGTGCGCGCATTCATTGTGAAATGGACAGGTTGTTCAAGTAGGTATCCGCCGGTTTTCTTCGCACGTTTGCCCGGTACTGCCCACCTATAATGAGCGTGTTCTGGTTGCGAACGCACGTCTTCTGAAGATGTGGCTGATTCAGTTGGAATGGAGTTTTCAGCTTTTCTTTGTGAAGGGCTGCATCCATTCTCCGTCCTTCGGGTTACATCCACGGAGAGATGCGTATCTCGTCGATCCCTATGCCGGCACGGCTCCTCTCCTCGTCTGTATGCCGCCACGGCGTCTTCCCTGCCGTAGTTGCGGTGGTGCTCGGTCTGCTGAGCGCGCCTGCTGTGGCTGCGCACCGGCAGACGTCGCACGCGAAGCGGGCCTCGCACTCTGCGATGACGCCTTTCGCGCGGGCGGAGCAGTTGCGCGATGCGCTTGAGTCCCGACCGGAATCGTCGCGCACGCGGAACGAGTACGAGCACGTTCTGGATGCGTACCGCGGCGTGTACCACAGCAATCCTGCGGACCCAAAGGCGCCAGAAGCGGCGAATATGGTGGCCGGCCTCCTGGCGGAAGAGGGACGCATCTTCCGCCGAGAGAAGACGCTGCTGGATGCCGTGGGACAATTTGAATTTCTGCGCACGCAGTATCCAGCGAGTCCATATCGAGCGCCGGCGCTGCTGGCCGAGGCGACAATCTATCTGCACGATTTGCATGATCCCGCTGCTGCAAAGGCCGCTTATCGGAAATTTCTGAGCGCCTATCCCCGGCATCCACTGGCTGCGCAGGCACGCGCCGGATTGAAAGAGATCGAACACCAGAAGCGCCGGAAAAGTTCCCCCGATGAATCGTCTGACGACATTGCCGAAGAGATCCCTCCACAAGGGCAACCGTCGGCGGCGCGGCCAACCCAGCCGCAACCTTTCATGACGGCTTCATCACGGAACGGTGTCCAGCGAGCCGAGAGCCAAAATGCCGAGCATCGTGCGGCTCTGTCACCGATGATGGACAGCTCGCGCGGTCTCGAAAATCTCCCCCGGCACGGCAACGAGCTGACACACCTCGAGCCCGGACAGGCTGTAACAAGTCCGCGATCGGACTCGTCTGTCATCGCTACGCAGCGCCAACCCTCCGTGATGAAAGCCACGACAGATGCGGCGGAAGGACAGCCGGTGCTCACGGGCGCGGTGCGCACTGCCGCACAGGAACACCATGGCGGGCTACCGCTGGTCACGAATGTGCGTCACTGGTCCACGCCGGTGTATACCCGGGTCGCCATCGATCTGCAGGACCAGGTGCAATACGAGGCCGCGCGAGTCCCCAATCCTGACCGCATCTATTTCGATCTGCATGGAGCGCGGGTTGCGCCGGAGTTGATCGGCAGAACCGTGGACGTGACGGACGATGGATTCCTGCAGCGGATTCGCGTGGCGCAGTTTTCGAACGACGTCACACGCATTGTGCTGGACGTAAACCAGGTGACGGAGTATTCGGCATTCTTCCTGCCGAACCCCTGGCGGCTCATCATTGATATTCACGGCGGGGATATTCACGGCGGCGCACGCCCCGGCAGCCAACCGCCCCAGCAAATCGCATCGGCGCCCTCCGCTACTCGTGCACCGGCGGCGAATGCCGGTCAGCCGGAGCCGGTCGGGACCAGTCATCAGAGCAGCCGGCAGGCGGCACGTGCGTTGCGCGACATTGCGGCGATGAGCACGCGGTCCGATCAGGTGAAGGCGACCAGCAGACCGACGACCCAACCGATCGCCGCGAATGTGAAGCCGGCTTCGCCTGAAGGGGCGGACAGTACAAGCGCCGTGCCTTCTTCCAGGTCAACACCCTCTTCTTCCGCACGTGGCGTCACCGGGAGCAATGCAAACCGTCGCCCCCCAAGCAATGATGAAACCGCGGATGAGGACGATGACGACGTTACGATTCCGAAGAGCACGTCGCATGAGGCCAGCTCGACCGTGGCCGGACAGCGCTCGCTGACGCGCGCCCTGGGGCTGAAGATTGGACGCATCGTGGTGGACGCGGGCCACGGCGGACACGACTCGGGCACGCTGGGGCCGGGCGGCATTCAGGAGAAGGATGTGGTGCTCGACGTGGCCCTGCGCCTGGGCAAGCTGCTGCGCCAGCGGATGGGCTCGGAGGTGATCTACACGCGAGATGACGACACCTTCATCCCGCTCGAGGAGCGCACGGCGATCGCAAACAAATCGCAAGCGGATCTGTTCATCAGCGTCCATGCCAACTCCAGCGGCGACCCGACGGCGCGCGGCGTGGAAACCTACTATTTGAACTTCACCACCTCACCGGACGCGCTGGAGGTGGCGGCTCGCGAGAACGCCGTTTCGGATGAGTCGATCCACGAACTCTCCGGCCTGGTGAAGAAGATCACGCTGAAGGACAAGATCGACGAGTCGCGCGAGTTTGCCGCCGATGTCGATACCTCACTCTATGCGGGGCTGGAGCGCGGCAATCCAGGATTGCGTGACCGCGGCGTAAAGAAGGCGCCCTTCGTAGTGCTGATCGGCGCCAATATGCCTTCGATCCTGGCGGAGATCTCCTTTCTTACCAATCCCGACGACGCAACCCAGCTTCGCGATCCGCAATACCGCGAACGCATTGCCGAGTCTCTCTATCGCGGCGTGGCCAAGTATGTGAATGGCCTCAGCGGCTTGCGCGTGGCACAAAACAGCAGCCACGCGCCGGGCAACTGAGCGATGCCCGCTCGGCGGAAAAGCAGGTCGAGCCCCGCATCAAAAGAGTAAGCTGATAGATGATGTTGTCGCGCTCCTGTCCCCTTCGTCTGTCGCTCGTGGCCCCGGTTTTGCAGGCCACGGTTCTGCTGGCGCCGTTCCTGCTGACGCAAACTCTCGGCGCGCAATCGCCTTCGCCCTCGCAGAACGTAGTTGCCACCGGCATGCCTGCTCCGCTGCTTCCGGAGAGCTTTGCTGGATTTGATCTCCAGGGCACGCTGGATAAGACCACCGCGCCGGGAACGGCGGACGCCGCTAACGCACAGGTGCTCACCGAGGACGGCTTCCGCGACTTCGCTTCCGGAACCTACAAGAGCAACGTCAACGCGGTGACGATACGAGCGATGCGCTTTGGCGATGCCTCCGGCGCCTATGCCGCGTATACCTTCTACCGGGTTCCAGGTACGGCGCCGGAGGATATCGGCAAGGGTGGAGCGGCCAACGGCACCCGCGTGCTCTTCTGGAACGGCGCGACGGTGGTGGATGCGAAGTTCGATCATCTGACAGCGATGTCGGCCGCGGAGCTGCGCGAGTTGGCGGACAAGTTGCCGATGGTCGGTGGCTCTGCCGGTGTACCGCCTTCGCTGCCCGGCTTTCTGCCGCGCACGGACCTGGAACCGACCCACACGCGCTACTCCCTCGGACCGGAGGCTTATACGCGCGGTGGCGGAGTGCTTCCCGCCGCGCTGATCGACTTCAGCAAGAGTCCCGAGGTGCTGAGCGGAGCCTTCAACCTGCGGAGTGGTGAGGGGACGCTCACCCTCATCGAATACCCCACGCCGCAGATCGCTGCCGTGCACGAGCGCGCGATCGCTGCATACCTGAAGGCAGGCAACCAGCCGCAGCAGCCGTTTACCGAGGCACTGCAGAACAGCAATACGCAAGCGCTGGCGACCCGGCGCAGCGGTCTGCTGGTAGCGATCACGAGCGGCGGATTCGACGCAGCCGATGCACACAAGCTGCTGGACAAAGTGAACTACGAAGCCTCCGTGACCTGGAACAACCCTGCGGGGTACATCTCCGAGCCCACCAAGGCCGCGCGATTGCTGGTCAACATCGTGACGTTCTGTCTCATCGCCTGTGGCGCCACGTTCCTGCTGGGGATCTTCCTGGGCGGCGGCAGGGCCCTCTACCGCGTGGCGCGGGGCAAGCCGGCTTCCTCTGTGGACGATATGGAGTTCATCAAGCTCAATTTGCGGTGAGCAGTGCGAAGTGTGGCAGCTGCGCGACCCGATGTAGCCGGATGGCTACGTTTGTTTCTTTCCCAATTTGAACCAAGGCTGGTGCAGATTGGAGAGTAAGCAGCACAATCAGCATGGTTTATGCTCAGACAGAACATCGACTGAGCGAAGAAAAAGGGAAACTGGTTGTGTATGCTTCCGACGCGAACACATCTGACAAGCGACCTAAAATCTGCAACTTACAGTGAAAATGATTTGGCCTTGACACCCCAATAGGCCGCCCATACTATGACGCCAAGAAAGTTCTGATGGCCTTGCCTCCGTTGGAACTATTCTCCCTAGAGAAAAAGCCACCCTGTTGCCGGGTGGCTTTTTCGCGTTCCGGAGACTGGGCAATCGTCGTCGTTCCGGCGCTTGAAAAGGACAGTATTTCGCGCGAAAGAGCGTCTTGGAGACTCATTTTCCACCGTTGGGTGCGTCGCGGATTTTCAAAATGATGGAATGCCAAGTCCCATCCGTGATCCACTTAGCGCTTCCTTCGTCTGCTGTCACTTCCAACGATCCATCTGCATTTGTCGTCTGCGCCCGGTGAGTTGCGCTTTGTCGGACCGCTCGACAGTGCGGCGCAGCTTACGCGACCGACTCATGGCGTTGACGGATGCGTCGGTGGATGTGCACTCGGCGCAACGGCCGGTCTACGTGGCAGCGATCAGCATTTTGTCTATGCAGAGCGCCATGGAGTGGATCATCGGCGTAACGGTGATGGGTGCAGTGGACCACCACAACTTCATCCGCAGGACGCAGCGCATGCAGGAGCCAGCGTAGTGCGGCGCAAGGACCTCAGCCTGTTCGTGCAACCCATCACCGCGCTTATAGGCCCGCGGGTAGATCGCGGCTGCTGTGACCGTTCGCTATCATTTGAGCAGAGAGCACCTCGGTCCGGCACCAGCGGAAGGCTCCTGGGTAGCTTTACCGTTCATGGCGGGCAACGCTACAATCCACTAGGAACGCCGACGTAGCTCAGTTGGTAGAGCAGCCGATTCGTAATCGGCAGGTCACCGGTTCAAGTCCGGTCGTCGGCTCCAGACAAGGTGGAACCTACTTCGGTTCCTTTCGGGTTTCGTACCCCTTTTTCCTCTTTTATTTAAGCTTCACGGCTTGCGCCGCTCCCGGCGACTCCGCATAATCGCGCTAAGGCACCTTCTATCGATGTAGACAGAGCGAAGGCGCGGGCGCAGCTTTTCCGTCACGAAGGGCTGCATTTTGTGCAGGTTGATGGGCCACTGCAATAGGAAAATGGGTTAGCAGACGGGGCTTCGTCCCCTCGACGAGCGTGACGCTGTGAGCAGATATAGCCGTCAGGACGTTCTTCGCATTCTGCGCCTTCATGCCAAGCAGATTACGGCATGGGAGCGTGCGGGCCTGATCGACACGGGCGACTCGTACAGTTTTCAGGATCTGGTGAAGCTCCGAAAACTTCGCGACCTTCGTGCCTGCCGAGTCTCCGTAGCTAACATTCGCGCTTCGGTCGACGCCATGCAAGCAGTTTCCGGCATGAGCAATCCTCTTCTGGAAGCGACGGCATCGCGCCGCGGATCTCGCGTACTCTTTCGCCACTCCGGCGCAGTGATGGAGCCCATCGCGCGCCAGTTTGTCTTTGATTTTGAAGCGCCTGCCCCGGGCCAATTGAGCGCCGTGCCCAACACCAGCGCCAATCCGGTGGCACTGGAGTCGCGTGTGTCCGCATTGTTCCTGCAGGCAGTACAGCTTGAGGAAGGCGGTCAGATTGAAGACGCAGCCGAGGGCTACGAACGGGTGCTGCATCTGGATCCGCATCACGCGCCTTCTTCGATCAACCTGGGGACCATCTGCTATAACCGCCGTGCCTTCCGCCGCGCAGAGGATCTCTACCGCCGCGCCACCGTTTCCGATCCGGGGTATGCGCTCGCCTTCTTCGATCTGGGCAACGTGCTCGACGAGTTGGAGCGGCTGCCCGACGCGATTGAGGCGTACCGGAACGCAATACGGCTGGTGCCGAAGTATGCCGATGCGCACTACAATCTGGCGCTGGCCTACGAGCGCACCGGTGAGCGCCGGCGAGCGCTGCGCCATTGGACCCTCTATCTCAAGCTCGATCCGGTGGGTCCGTGGGCGAACCATGCGCGCACGCAATCGAGAAAAATTCTGTCGCGGGAGAAGTTGACGATTGTGCATCGTTCCCCATGGGTGTCACGCCGGCGGTCGGAACCGCGCACCGCGCAGTCCGCCGCAGAGCGGGGACCTGGCCTGCCTGCCTAGGCGCGGCGGGTTAATGCCATCAGGGAAAGCCGCGCCGTTCACGAGCGCGCCGGGCTTCGCTCCGGAGCATCCAAGTCAGCGGCGCCATGTCTAAACAGGTTGCTCAGAAACCGGCGATACGCGCGATACCGCTGATCTGCCTGCTGTGTGCAATAGCCGGGTCGGTGGACGCAGCCGCCTATCTGCTGTGTGGACAAGTCTTCGTCGCAAACATGACTGGCAATACCGTGCTGTTCGCTATCTCGCTCTTGCGGCGAGAGGTGGGCACGGCGGCGCTGCGCGGCGGCCTCGTGGCGGCATTTCTTGCAGGCGTGGTCGTGGCGCGGCTTCTGGCCAGGACAGCTGGCCAGAGAGTGACCAAGAGACAGCGCATCTTCATTCTCGGCATCCAGGCGCTCCTATTGCTCCTGCTGGCATGGCGGAGTGCCGCGACCCACACGCATCTCTTACTTCTGCTACTGGCTTGCATGCTGGGCACGCAAAATGGCGCCTTTCAATATATCGGCGGCATCCACCTGAACACTACGTTTGTCACCGGCGACCTGGAAAAGCTGGGGGAAGCGGTAACGGACACCCACAACACCCTGACGAGGGCCAGCGCCTTCCTGTTGAGCTGGATCGGATACGCGGGCGGAGCTGTTCTGGGCGCACTTGGAGCGAAGTGCCTTCCTCACCACGCATTTGTCGTGCCAATGATCCTGACGCTGGCATCTGCCGTAGCCGTCATGCTGACGCCGGAACGGTTATGGCGCGAAGTTGCTGAATGAAAGATCCAGCTTTCTCCTATTCGTAATGCAGGGTCTTTGCCAGATCCAGTTGTAACGCGCGGCGTACCGGTGCGACCGCTGCCAGTCCGACAAGAATGATCAGCACGGCGATCGCCGCAGCATAACTCAGCGGATCAAGGTTGCCGATGCCGAATAGAAACTTTCTCAAAAACCGGGAGACTGCCACCGCCGTGCCGACACCGGCAAGAGTGCCGAGTGCGATCGGCCAACAGAACTGTTTCAGGACCGCTATCATCACCTGCAACCGTTTCGCTCCCAGCGCGAGGCGGATGGCAATCTCCTTTGTTCGCTGCGAAACCGAATAGGCCACCAGTCCGATGATGCCGATGCCCGCCATCGAAATGGCCACCAGTCCAAGCAGACTCACGACCATCGCAACCTTCTCGAGTCCTTCCGCATTCCTGCGAAAACCGGTCTTGAGCGTCCATATATATGGAAACAGCTTAGGGTTCAGCGACTCAACGATCGATCTGGCGTGGCCGAGTTGATCGCGTGGCTCTCCTGCCGTCTTCACCACCAAAGTCATGGCAGGCATGTTTGCCTGTTGCACCGGCCAGTATGCCTCCACCGCATCACCGTCGCTCATGGCTTTTATCCTGGCATTGCCGACGATGCCCACGATGATGTCTTTGCCCTTCCCGTCGGGCCACAATGGTTTTCCCAGGGCATCGACTCCTGGCCATTGTTTTTGCGCGAGCGATTCGCTGACGATCACAGCATTCGGTTCGTTCGACAAAAGATTCCGTCCACGCAACAGCGGAATGCCCAAGGTTTGGAAGAACTCCGGATCGACCCAGTTCGGATAGATATTCACTGGATGACCGCCAATGTCGACCGTCATATATGACGTGCGCCGTTGCCCAGCATCGGATATTTGCGAGAGAGACACCGACAGGGTTCCGGGAACTGCGCGCAGACGAATCTTGAGATCGTCGAGGTAGGCGCGCGCCGCCGCCGGTGTGTAGCCGTGACTATCCAGTTCGGGCGCGATTCCGAAGACCTGCTGATAGCCAAAGCCTGGATCGGTGTAGAGCACATGCTGTGCAGCGCGAACCAGCAGCGCCGCAACAATGAGCAGCACAGAGCTGGCCGCCAGTTGCGCACCGATCAGTATCTGCCGGGCAAGCGTCCTGCGCTGACGCTGCCGCGCAATCTGCCAGGCCGGAGCCAGCCCGAACAACATAGCGACAAAGATTGCCATACCCGCGGTAAAGGCAATGACCCGCCAGTCAGGAATTGCGCTCATCCAGCGCGGAGCATCCGTCGCTGCCAATGTAACGCGCATGATGACGCAGCTCAGAGCCAGTCCGGCGACGGATCCAAGCAACGCCAGCAGCAGACTCTCCGTGAAGAGCTGGCGGAAGATACGTTTGCGGCTGGCGCCGATTGCCACGCGGATACCGATCTCATGCTCGCGAGAGATGCCGCGCGCCGTCATGAGACCACCCAGATTGGCGCACGCGACAATGAGAATCAGCAGCACGAGCGCGCCCACCATGGCGGCGACCTGATACATCTCCGGACGCATGATCTTTCCGTGGCCACCAGGCTCGCACAGAATGTACTCACCGTCCCAGATCAGCTTCGGATGTAGCTTGCGAAGCTGGTTGGTCAACGCGAGCAGTTCCTGCTCAGCGATAGTGGATGTGACTCCGGGAGCGAGACGTGCCCACATCGCAACCTCACCACCGGAGGTTGTATCGGTCAGCGCCTTGCTGCCTTCCACGAAATATGGATGCTGCAGAAGCGACAACCACACATCGGAGTGCTGTCCGTCCAGGGCGGCAAAGTCTTCTGCAGTAACACCGATCACCGTTGCCGGCTTTTTGTTGAGATGAACAACCTTACCGATGATGGAGGGATCTCCTGCATATCGCGCCTGCCAGAAGCCATACCCCAACACAACTGCCGGTGGCGCATTCTCCTGTCCAGGTAGCTGCAGGCTGCCGAGTGCCGGTGGCGTTCCCAGCTCAGAGAAGTAGTTTGCACTGACAAAGTTGACGGTGATGGGTTGCGTGTCCTGTTCAAACTCCATCGCCGGCGCACCCATAGTCGCCATCACGGCGGAGAGTGTCCTGGCGTGGTCGCGATAAAAGGCAATCGATGAGTACGGCATCGTCGGCGTGATGTTTTCCGGCGATCGCCGCTCCAGCCGCACGATCGAATCAGCGTCCCGGATGGGAAGCGGCTTCAACGCAAGTAAATTGAATAAGCTGAAGGCAGTGACATTCGCGCCGATCCCGACAGCCAGGACCAGCATGGCGGTCAGTGTAAATCCGGGCGAACGCCCCAGGATGCGCGCCGCGTAGCGCAGATCCTGGATCAGCCGATCCATCCACATCCAGCCCCACGCCTCGCGCGCCTGCTCCTGCATGCGCAGGACGTTGCCAAAGTTCGTGTTGCCGGAACGCGCTGCCATCTCGCGGTGGAACTCCATATCGTTCGCGAGTTCCCGTTGCAAACGGCGCTGATGAAGTAGATAGAGAAAGCGGCGAAAGAATTCACCCATGACGGCCTCCGGTTATGCGGTGTGCAGGATGCTGCGGATTGCCGCCGATACGCGGTCGTAGTCGGAGAGTTCCGCTTTGAACTGCTTACGGCCTTCCGGCGTGAGCTTGTAGAAGCGGACCTTGCGGTTCGTTTCGGAGATGCCCCATTCCGCTGTAACCCAGCCTTTTAACAGAATTTTCTGCAACGTGGGGTAGAGCAGGCCCTCTTCAACACCCAGAACTTCGCTGGAGAGCACATGAATGCGCTGCGCGATGGCGTACCCGTGGAGTGGTCCGGAATGGAGCACCCGCAAGATCAGCATGGGCAGCGCGCCCGAAGGGGTGACGGCTTTAGGCGTATCAGGCATAGGCATAATTTATTTATGCCTGAGAACGATGTCAACTCATTTGTCGGCTAAGCGACATGGGGACCGTGCGTGCGTTCATCGCATCCTGCTACACTTTTCCGTTTGAGCGGAGACCGCAAGGCGTCTCCACCCGTCAATTCGTAGAAGTGAGGTATCCGCACCATGTCCGCTGTTGCCCTGGAAACGCCACACGCTGCTCCGCTGAGCCGGCTCTCTGAAGATGAATTGATGTTTCGCGAAACGGTTCGCCAGTTTGCCGGCGAGATCATTGGACCGCTCGTACGCAAGATGGATGACGAGCAACACTTTCATTCGTCGCTGCTGCCACAACTGTTCAATCTCGGACTCATGGGCATTGAAATCCCTGTCGAATACGGCGGCTCCGGCGGCACGTTCTTCGAGGCAATCCTGGCGGTGGAAGAAATCTCCGCTGTCGATCCCGCGGTGGGCGTGATGGTGGATGTGCAGAACACGCTCTCCATCAACGCGCTGCTGCGCTGGGGCAGCGAGGCGCAGAAGAAACAATACCTGCCGAAACTGGCGACCGAGATGGTGGGCGCCTATGCGCTGAGCGAAGCCGGTTCCGGAAGCGACGCCTTCGCGCTGGAGACTCGGGCAGAGCGCAAGGGCGACCACTACGTTCTGAACGGACAGAAGCTGTGGATTACGAACGCGAAGGAGGCCGGGCTGTTCATCGTCTTCGCTACCGTGGATCGTGGCGCAGGCTACAAAGGCATCACCGCATTCCTGGTGGAAAAGCATTTCCCCGGCTTCTCTGTCGGCAAGAAGGAAGACAAGCTTGGGATTCGCGCTTCGTCTACCTGCGAACTGATCTTTGACGAATGCAAGGTGCCCGCAGCCAATGTGCTGGGGGAGGTCGGCAAGGGCTACAAGATCGCAATCGAGACGCTGAATGAGGGCCGCATCGGCATCGGCGCGCAGATGCTGGGACTGGCGCAGGGCGCATGGAACCATGCCGCGCGTTACTCGAAGGAACGTAAGCAGTTCGGCAAGCCGATTGCAGAGTTCCAGGGTGTGCTCTTCCAACTCGCCGAAATGGCGGTCGAGATCGAGGCGACGCGGCTGATGGTTTACAACGCCGCCAGATTGAAGGACGCGGGCCTGGACTTCGTAAAAGAGGCGGCGATGGCCAAGTACTTCGCCTCACAGGTTGCGGAGCGTGCAGCGAGCAAGGCGGTGGAGATCTACGGCGGTTACGGCTTCGTCAAGGACTATCCGGTCGAAAAGTTCTACCGCGATGCGAAGATCGGCAAGATCTACGAAGGCACTTCCAACATGCAGTTGCAAACGATCGGCAAGCTGCTGCTGAGCCAGATCAAATAGTCTCTCGCCGGCTCAGATACCGCGAATGGCGCGCTCTGATCTGCGCCGCATGATGGCGTGCATGTGTGCGATGAAACCGCCGCCATTGGCGCACACTCAGCGGCCCCAGCAGGAAATGGGTCATCACGGGTGCATCCTTTGCCTGCGGCTCGATGCGGTTGAGCACGTCGTCCATTGCGGCCAGCGTGGCGCTGAAACGGGCAATGAGTTCATCGCCGGTGAGCGGCACTCCCGGTGCATCCGTTGGTCGAACGGCTGGCGGCGCTTCACGCTTCCTGGGGAGAAAGCCAAGTTCACAAACGGCCAGTTGCACGCAGCGCTGCGTGAATGTGGGGCGGGTGCGCAGTGGCCTGCCCTTTTGCAGGCGATCTTCGATTCCATCAATAGTTGAGCGCCACGTGGCGCAGAGATGTTCCATGATCTGTCGGGCGCTCCAACGCGCTGGATCGCCGGCTGGATGGCGGGCGACCTGCTCGGCGGAGCAGCCGGCCAGGGGTGCGGCCAGCAAGTCGCGGGTCTGGTTCAGCAGGGGATGCACGGCTGCCATTGTGTGCGGCGCAGCGGGCCGTGGTCAAACCGGCCAACTGTGCCGGCGCGTCGCCGTTCGCGTATGCTGGCGTTTGTTTTGGGAGGGCACGGCATGCGGCGACTGTGGATCCTGCTCTGTCTGATGGTGGCGACGTGGGGCCCTGTTGCGGCGCAAACGCAGGCGGCGCCGCTGAAGACCAACGGCGACGTGTGGTGGAAGCATGCGGTCATCTACGAGGTGTATCCGCGCAGCTTTCAGGACACGAACGGCGATGGCCTGGGCGATATCAAGGGCATCGAGCAGCGGCTGAGCTATTTGAAGTCGTTGGGGATCGATGCGATCTGGATTACGCCGATGTATCCCTCGCCACAGGTGGACTTCGGCTATGACATCGCCGACTATGAGGCGATCGATCCGCAGTATGGATCGATGGGTGACTTCGACGCCCTGATGAAGGCGGCGAAGCAGCAGGGCATCCGGGTGATCATGGACATGGTGATGAACCATACCTCGGACCAGAATCCGTGGTTCCTGGAGTCACGGTCGTCGAAGACCAATCCCAAGCGGGACTGGTATATCTGGCGCGACGGCAAGGATGGCGGGCCGCCCAACAACTGGCAATCGTGGTTCGGGCATTCGGCGTGGACGCTGGACCCGAAGACCGGCCAGTACTACTACCACTACTTCTACGTGCAGCAGCCGGACCTGAACTGGCGCAATCCAGAGGTGCGCAAGGCGATGTATGACGTGATGCGGTTCTGGCTGGACAAGGGCGTGGCCGGGTTCCGCATCGACGCCATCTCACGGCTGTTCGAGGATCCCGACATGCACGACGATCCGATCCTGCCGGGCACGAATGCCTTCGGCGATCCGAACATCGAGCACAAGTACACCGACAATCTGCCCGAGGTGCACGATGTGCTGAAGGAGCTACGCAAGCTGGTGGACAGCTATCCGGGAAATCCGGTGCTGATCTCGGAGGCGGATGAACCGAACATTGTCGAGCTGTCGAAGATGTATGGCACGCACAACGATGAGGTGCAGTTGCCGATGGACTTCCAGATCGCGGACCTGAATGAGCTTTCAGCGACGAAATTTCGCAAGTTGTTCGATGATGTGGAGAACAATCCGGCGCATGGGTGGCCGGAGTACTTCTTCAGCAATCACGACCAGGCGCGGCAGTGGGACCGCTACGGCGACGGCAAGCACAACGACGAGATCGCCAAGCTGATGGCGGCGCTCCTGCTGCTGCCCCGGGCCACCCCGCAGATGTACTACGGGGAGGAGCTTGGCATGCGCACCACGGTGCCCACCCGGGTGGAGGATGTGCGCGACCCTGTCGGCGTGACCGGGTGGCCGAAGGACAAGGGGCGCGACGGCGAGCGGACGCCCATGCAGTGGACACCAGCGCGGCCCAATGCCGGATTCACCACGCCGACGGCGAAGCCGTGGCTGCCGATACCGCCGAGTTCGGTGACGTACAACGTGGAGGTGGAGTCGAAGGAGCCGGACTCGATCCTGAACTTCTACAAGCAACTGCTGACGCTGCGGCGGACGGAGCCGGCGCTGAAGAGCGGTGGTTACGTCACCATCAATCCGGATGACGCGAATGTGTTTTCGTTTCTGCGGCACTACCTGGGGAACGGGCGCTCGGTGCTGGTGGCGCTGAACATGAGCGACAAACCGCAGACGGTGACTTACGACCTGAGCACCCAGGGGGTGCAGGGGGGCGTCGGGCTGATGCTGCTGAACAGCTACGGTTACGACAGCAAGACGATCCGGCTGGACCACATGACGATCCCGCCATTCGGGACTGCGGTGATTGGCGTCAAGTGACTCGCCGTCACGGGCAAAGGCGCCTGCGGCGCGTTTGGTTCGGTTCCTCTGGTCGTTCGCTCCGAGGGGTTGATACTGCTCCAGGTAACGGTACCCTACCCCCACCCCCTCCCGGTGCGGGAGGCTGGCTTGTAACCCATTTCCTTGCTATGGTTTAGGCGGTCTCCCGAGGACTAAATTCGTCTTTCCAAAGGGCTTATCGGTAAATTCGTCCTGGGAAAGGACTTAGCGGCGTCGGCCGCAATGCGGACACCGGCAATGCGGACACTGTAATGTGGAGCGGCGTTGCCGTGACTGAATACGCCCACCCTAGCTTCGCTAGAATGGGGCACCCAGTTACCGCGCGGATCGCCCGCTGTATTAGCCCTCTATTTCAAGGCTAGCAAATCGGGAAGGGTAAATTGGCAGATTTCTGCGCTCTGCCTGTTACCTATTCCTGAAATGGGGCAACGTGGCCGCGCCTGCATACGCCCACCCCGGCTTCGCTGGAATGGGGCACCCGGCGTGTGCGGGGGTTAAGCGGGTGGCAGGTAGAACAACAGGTCGAGAGAGGGCGGCTTGATGCTCTGGGTGCGCAGGAGCACGGCGATCTGGGCAGTGTGCCGCATCTCGTGAATCATGACGTGCCACAACAGGCCATCCACCGTGAACCGCTCCTCTGGCGAGTCGTGCAACGTCACACTCCGTTTCAACTCATCGTCCGTCAAGGTGGCGAGGTACGGGAGGGTCTTCTGCTCGACAGCGCGCCAGTAGTCCAGCAGGGTTTCAAGCGCGACGCCCGCGTAGATGGGGCTTCCATCGGCATCCTTCAAGGCGGGATTGGTTGGCAGCACGGGCTGGTTGCGCAGGATGTCCTCGTGAATCCAGCCGTCTTCCACGACGGGTATGTGAAATACGAGGTCCTTGATGCAGTGAAAGGCCTCGCCGTTCAACAGCGGGCGGGATAAAACCTGGTCTGGCACGCCCTCCAGCGTGGCCCACAGATCCCGTCGGGCGCGAACGAGATAATCGTACGTTTCAGGAATGTTCATGCGTCTCTCCCTTAAGGCTCGATCTGCGGTCAGAGGTTCATAGTAAGGCCCGGTAGCGGGGCCGCCTGTAGAGTGAAGATTCCTATTCTATGGAGACCCCTGTCCTCAATCGGAGCCGTGCTGAAGTTGTTTTGCTGTGGGCGCAGTTGATTCTTGTGCTCGGCGATGCGGTGTCGATTGCGCAGGGGCTGGTCGACGTGGACGTGCGCCATGGGCATGGGTGGGTGACGCTGCTGCCGCTGGTGTGCGTGCTGCCCTCGGCGGCGGCGTTCCGGGAGACGCGCGCGGCGGCGATCGGAGTAACGGCGGGTGCGGCGGCGGCGCTGGCCGGATTGGTGTGGGCGGGCGGCGGGTGGAGCGCGATTCTCTCTGGGTTGGCGCTGACCTGGCCGTTATTTGTCGCAGCGGGGATGTTATTTGCCGTGCTGCGGACGCGGATGGACCGCGAGCGCGAGGCGAGCCGGCTGCACCGGCACACGCGGGCGAACCGGATGGAACTGGAAGCAAGCGAGGTGTGCGGGTGCATCGCGTGCGAGCGGATCTATTTCCCGAGTGAAATTGTGAGCTGGGTGCATGAGGAGACGGCGGTGTGCCCGCACTGCGGGGTCGATGCGGTGGTGGGATCGGCGTCGGGGATTCCGATTATGCCCGGGGTGCTGAGACGGGCTCATGAGCGGTGGTTTTTGGTTGGGTGACGAAGCTTTCGCAGGCCTTGTACACAGAATGTATGATCGTGCACAAGGACGTTCGTTGCGCACCCTCACATGGCAACAATAGATTTCGATTCAGAGACGCTGGGCAACATTCTCTTTACACGTAAGAACTTGCGAGTCCCGGTAAACCAAAGAGCTTATGCCTGGAAGAAAGAGCATGTTGACGACCTCCTCAAGGATCTGAATGCAGCAATCACCAAGGGTTCCGAAGAGTATTTTCTCGGCGCCATCATAGTCGTGCCCTCTAAATCGGCCGTCGAGGTTTACGACGGTCAGCAGCGTTTGGCGACGACTTTGATACTGATTGGAGCTATCAGGGACTTTTTCCATCGCAGCAACGATCAGCAAACAGCAGAGACGATTGCACGGGATAGCTTACGGTCAGTTGAACGTAGGAACCTATCAAGCTCCGCCCGCATTTCAGATTGAACGCTGAGGACAATCAATTCTTCGTCGATAGGGTCTTGCGCTCACCCGATGAGCCGGAGCGCAAGGCAGCGAAACCGGATCCGAAGAAGGAATCGCACGTCCTGATCGACCAAGCTGCAAAGTCCGCTGCGGACCATGTGGAGGCAATCAGCCGACAGTTACCTCCTGCTGATAAGGCGACCCTACTTCATAAGTGGTTAGATTTTTTGATTGCAGGTGCCAGGGTAATTTGGGTTGAAGTTGCGGATGAGCAAACTGCTTTTCGAATCTTTGAAACGATGAACGACCGCGGGCTGAAGTTATCAGCCGCAGACTTGCTGAAGAATTATCTTTATTCTCTCGCAGGTACACGTAGAGATGAAGCTATTCAGAAGTGGCAGTCCATGGTTGCTATCCTCGAATCTTTAGGGCGGGACGATGGCGACATTGTTGACTATATTCGGTACTTTTGGATAACTACGCACGGACCGACGCGAGTTAATGATCTGTTCGACAACATCAAGGCTGAAGTTAACAGTGAAGCAACAGTAATTTCTTGGCTTTCCACTCTTGAGGCGAGAGCAAACGACTATGTAGCGATCCTTACTCCATCCCATGATGCGTGGGGTAAAGCCCACCAAGAGATTAGGGCGACAATCGATACGCTCCGCTACTTGGGTGTCAGCCAGATACGCCCGCTGCTACTTGGCGCTTTCGGTGTATTTGATGATAAGGAATATGAACGCCTTTTGAAATCGGCTGTTAATTGGTCTGTGCGTTGCTTAATCTCGGGAGTTCCTAGTGGAACGCTTGAGGGGCACTACAGTCGGGGTGCCAAGAAGATTTCTGAAAGGGTCATTACGACTGTCGAAACATTGACCCGTGAGATGGCTTCAATAATTCCGGATGATGTGGCATTTAAATCAGCTGTCCAGACCTTTTCAGTCCCGACCTCCTCTTTAGCTCGATATTACCTGCGTCGACTGCAAATGGAAGAAGACAGCAATGTGGAGCCTCAGTACACACCGAACGATGGCAAGGCGGTGACACTGGAGCACGTCTTGCCACAAAAGCCGGGTACAGACTGGGGTCACATCCCCGTTGAGCAGGCGAAAGCAAACTACAACCGTTTGGGAAATCAGGCATTGCTTGCTGGCTCGGTAAATTCAAGACTGGGAAATGTAGGATTCGAGGCTAAGAGAACGGCATTGGCTGCCTCTCCTTTTAGTCTCACCTCCTCGATCGCGAAAGTCGCCAATTGGGATGTTCAAGCAATTGCGGGTCGTCAGTCTCGCTTGGCCGAATTGGCGCTCAAAGCGTGGCCTTTTGTGCCTAAGTGAATCACTTGATCGGTCACC
Source organism: uncultured Acidobacteriaceae bacterium (assembly GCA_963763665.1). Taxonomy (GTDB): domain Bacteria; phylum Acidobacteriota; class Terriglobia; order Terriglobales; family Acidobacteriaceae; genus KBS-83. The sequence goes on from CAVXPT010000001.1 coordinate 382,159, forward strand.
AATCTACGGCTTCGTAGATCCAGCGCGCACGGGGGAGTCCCATCATGTCTGATCCTTCTGAAAAGTCCGCCGGTACTCCGCGATTCCTGATGACGATCCTCGACGCGGGCTGGTGTTGGCGCGGCCGGATGCGGATGCAGCGCTTCTCCATCTTGGGTTGGTGGGGGACACTTACACGATCCTGTTAACGGGCGAGGACACGGCGGGGCGGTATTGCCTGATTGACATGCACATTCCGCCGGGTGGCGGGCCTCCTCCGCATCGCCATGATTTCGAGGAGACGTTCGTGATCCTAGAGGGCGAGCTGGAGGCTACGTTTCGCGGGGTGACGCAGACGGTGCGCGGCGGCGAGACGATTCATATTCCAGCGAACGCGCCGCATCAATTCCGCAACGTCTCCGGCAAGCCGGTGCGGGCGCTGTGTACGTGCGCGCCTGCCGGGCAGGAGAACTTCTTCAGAGAGGTCGGCGTTCGGGTTGCGACGAGAACTACAGCTCCGCCACCGCTGGATGAGGCGGCAGCGTCGGCGTTGAAAGCCAAGGCTGCGTCGCTGGCCGCGAAGTACCGCACGGAATTCTTGCGGCCTGCGTGAGTCGACGTGTCGTCGGGCGATCCTCGGGGCGGCCGTGTCCGCATTGCGTGGTGGCTGCGGCGGGTGGGATCGGCTTTTGGTGGCCGATCGGGTGGCGAGGTTTTTGAAATCGCGGGCGGGGGAAATGCCCGAGCGATGCAACGAGTTTCAGTGGTCGATCGTGATGCGGGAAATCGTGATGCGTGAAATCCTGGCGCGTGAAATCCTCAGTTGGTTGCGGTTTTTCCGTAGGCCTTGACGGCTCGCTCGATGCCCGAGCCGGCAGCAGCGAGGTCCTGCACATCCATGGCCGGGGTGATGGTGAGCCTCGCATTGAAGGCGAGAAACCATGGCTCGGCGATGGAGGGTATCTGAGAGGTGTCTTTCAGATCGAAGACGACGAAGCCGCAGCGTTCGCCGAACTCGTTGGCGACGAAGTAGGCTGCTTCGGGTTTGAGGTCATCCAGAATTCCCTTCACTGTGCTGCCTAAGCTGCCGTTTCGCGCTGCGGCATTACCCGCTTCGACGGGGAAAGAGACCTTCATTAGCATGCGCATGGTTTGTGCCCTCCTCGGGCGGAGGGATTCTATGCGCATCGCTCGATCCATGGCTACGGTGGGCGAGCAGATTTATGGTTTGGGTGCCATGCCGGGATGTTCCATGCCCGGCTTCTCCGGCCCCTTAAAGGGTTCGGGCATGCTGTGGCCTCGATGACAGGTGCCGCAGCTTACGGTCTTTTGATCGGGCGCCGCGTCGGGGTCGTGGATCTGCGATAGATACTTCGCGTTGATCTCCTGGGTCATCAACATCATGGTGCGGGCGGTGTTCTTCTCCGGCTTCAGGTCGGAGGCGAAGTTGGGGTGCCTGGCGGCGGCATCTTCAGCGTGGCAGAAGGTACATTTCACGCCAAGCTGCTTGCTGTAGCCAAACATGATCTTCATCACTTCCTCGGACGATGTGTCCTTGGGCAGCACCTTGAGGTTGACGGGCTTTGGCATGGCCGTCGGTTTGTTGGAACCGCTACTGGTAGGCGCTTGCGGGCCGAGGGGCGCGGCGGAAGAAAGAACGGGAAGGGTGACGAGGGCTGCTGCCAATACAAACGTTCGAAACATGTCAGGGCTCCGAGGATTCCGAGGATCAGAAGAAGTGGATGCTCAAGCTGGCCCACATTGTCGCATAACGACTGCGCGCTCTGACTGCGGGCGTTATTCCCGGAAGGCGGCGTACCGCTGCCCGCATGCCACCGTTCCGCCGATGCGGATGCACGGCTCACCGCATGACCGTTGCCGGTTGCAGCTTCGCTCCTCCACGCGCTGTTGAGAGCCGCTATGGTCTTCTCGTTGGCACGCACCATTTCGACGAGCATGCAGAGTGCGTCGGCATAGACGGCGTCAACGGAGAACGGGTTGCAAGAAAAATTCACTCTTGTCACCCAGGCAAAGAGAGGGACTTATGCTTCGCTCACTGACTCTTCTGGCGCTGTCGGCTTGCACCATCGCATCGGCATCCGCAGCAGGCACGAATCATGATCTTCGACTGCACAAGAAGGACACTCGGGTCTTCGTGACGCTGGTGAACAAGAGCGTCACCTTCCGCGATGTGACGATTGACGGTCACAGCTACACATTGCTGCCGCATGATCTGCTGACCGTGAAAGGACCGGCGGGAACGGTGGTGTACGCAGGCAGCGCTTTCGGGAGATATCACCGCGGCGATGCGCTGGTGGCGCTGACGCCATCCATGGACCACAGCCGCGTGGCCATCAACTAACTTCGATCTCTTTCGAAAGCATCCGATAGGCGAAGGGCAGGTCTTCCAACAGGCTTGCCCTTTCGTATCTCTGCTGCCGGTTCGCCTGGAGCCGGCGCTCTGACTGCCTGGTTCCCTCCTTCCACACCCAGCGACTGCCTGCACGGAAATTTATTGCCTCTACGGCGTTCCCGCGCCGCAACTGACATACACCTACGGCGTTCTCGCGCCTTACAGAGTGGCGCCTATCCGGGCGCCAAATGCTCATTTTCGAAATCCTGTTGACGGAATATGGCGATGAACAGCAGAATTGTGTTCATTTCTTATTTAAATGTGCATTGTGTCGTAGTCTGCAATCCGTTGCTCGGAGGCACCATGGAAAGACGCAGTGAGCGGTATTCGGCATTTGCCCGGAAGGCGCTTTGTCTCCTTCTCTTTTTCGCGTGTGCCTGCTCCGTGGTTCTGGCGCAGGCGGGCCGAGGCGGCATCAGCGGCCTGATCTCCGATTCGGCAGGTGCGATGGTTCCGGGCGCCAAGGTGACGGCCAAGAACCGGGCGACCGGAACCAGGCTTTCCACGGTCACGACCGCCGCGGGACTCTATTCCTTTGTCTCCGTCGCGCCCGGCGCCTACGACCTTGCTGTGAGCCAGAAGGGCTTCGACACGGTGATGGAGAACAACATCATTGTCAGTGTCGACCAGGTAAGCACGATCAACGTGAAGATGAACGTCGGTGCGGTCAACACGGTGGTTACGGTGGATGCGTCGACCTCGCTGTTGGAGACGAGCAACTCGACGGTAGGACAACTGATCTCGGCGGCGGCGATCGATCGCGTGCCGCTGGTGACACGCGACGTGTATCAGCTGGTACAGCTCAGCGCGGGCGTGCTGCCAACGAACGGCACGCCGAATGCGTCCGATACGCCGGGCATCTTCAATCAGCGTTCGCTTGCAGATGTGTCGGCTTACACCATCAATGGCTCGCTGCAGGGCTCGGTGTATTACATGCTCGACGGAAGCCCCATCGGGATTGCGGAGAACAACTCGGCGAGCATTATTCCGGCGTTCCAGGTGCCGGAGGACGGTGTAGAGGAGTTTCGCGTGGAGACGCAGAACACGCCGGCTACCTATGCGAGCGGCGGCGGCGGCGTGATCAGCCTGGTAAGCAAATCCGGCGCGAACCGGTTTCACGGCGACGGCTTCGTGTACATCCGTCCCAGCGCCATGGCGGCGAACGATTACTTTTTTAAGCAGAACAATCCGGGCGCCTCGACGCCGGACTTTCACCGTTACCAGGAAGGCGGCGCGATCAGCGGGCCTATCTTTCGCGACAAACTATTCTTCTTCGGCGACTACGAAGATACGCAACAGAAGCAACTGGAGACCGGATCCTTTACGGTACCTACGGCGGCAGAGCGCACGGGCGATTTCTCAGCCGACGGCCTTACGATTTACAACCCGCTGGTGCCCGACCAGCCGGTGCAGCCCGACGGCACGACACCGCGTCAGCCATTTGCCGGGAACATTATTCCAAAGGCCAATCTGAATCCGATTGCGCTGTTCTTTGCGTCGAAGTTCCCGCTCCCCAACAAGGCCGGGGACGGGCCACCGTATCACACCAACAACTTTGCCGCGTCGGGCCTCGATCCGAACAATGCGCGCAAGTTCGACATCCGCATGGACTATACCCCGAGCGAGAAACAACGCATCTTTGGACGCTTCTCCTTCGACCGCATTTTCTTCAGCAATGCCAATTTGTATGGCAATGAATATGATCCGCTCTATTACCAGAACATCACGAATGGCCGAAACATTCTGCTGGCTGACGATTACACGCTGAGCCCCACGTCGGTGTTGCAACTGCGCTATTCCTTCACGCGCCATTTTGAAAACCAGACGGGCGATCCGCGACAGAATGGATTCGATATCACCTCGATTGGGTTTCCGGCGGCTCTGGAAAAGGAAGTCTTGTATCACCAGATTCCTGCGATGACTTTTGGAACGACGGCGCCGATCGGCGGCACTACAAATTACGACACCTTCATCTATGCCAGCGAGAACAGCGATGTAAGTGCGACGTATACCAAGACGTTTGGCAAACACTCGATCGATCTCGGCTTCGAGTATCAGAAGAAGTTCATGAATGTGGGCCAGCCGCCTGCGCCGGCCGGTACGTATTTGTTCGACGACACGGCGACCAGCTCCACCACGTTTGCGGCTGACGGCAGCGATTTCGCGTCATTCCTGCTGGGCATGGGCAGCACTCCAGGGGGCGAGAGCGGCAATTTCACCAAAGACGTGTTTGCCGCCGAGGCGAATCCCTACTACGCGGCATTTATTCAGGATAACTATCACCTCACTCCGACCTTCACGGTAAACGTCGGGCTGCGGTGGGACATCTTCGGCGGACGGACGGAACGGTTCAATCGCCTGGAATACTTTGACCCCAACATTCAGTACACCGTCGGCGGAGTGGGCCTGAAGGGCGGAGAGCAGTTTGCAAAGAGCGGAAGCCGCAGCCCCTTCACGACCAATCTGAAAGATTTTGGGCCGAGGGTGAGTTTTGCATGGCAGGCACAACCGAATTTTGTGGTCCGCGGAGGCGGCGGCATCTACTACGGCCCCAGCGCGCAGATGGTGGCCAACCCTGCGCTGAACAGCGACGGATTCGGGACGGTGACGAACTGGAATGCCACCACATACAACGCAGATGGGAACACGGTGTTGCTGAACTCGTTGAGCAATCCATTCCCGAACGGCGTGATCCAGCCCCAGGGCAGCTCGCAGGGGCCAGCCACGAATATCGGCGGCACGCTGGGCACCGTGTTGCACTCGCAGCGCACCGTGACGACTTATAACTTCAACTTTGGAATTGAATATCAGTTTGCGCGCGACGCGGTTTTCAGCGCCGGTTACGTCGGCAGCAGAGGGCTCTTCCTGCCATTTGGAGCGGTCGACCTGAATACGCTGCCGCTCGAAACGATCCAGCAATACGGCACCGCGCTGTGCGTGACTGGCGATCCAAGCTGCATGATTCCGAATACCTGGGAGTCCATTCTGCCGCCGACGAGTGCCTTCTACGGGTCGCCAACGGTGCCCGCATGGGTTGGGTTGTCGCCCTACCCGCAATTCAACAGCGGGGGTTTCGGCGCGGGCGTTGCCGTCAACGGATATCCGGCGGGCGACTCGGAGTACAGCTCACTGCAGGCCAAAGTGGAAAAGCGTATGAGCCAGCATTTCACCACGCTCGCCAACTTCACCTGGGGAAAGCTGATGACAGACGATGGAGCGCCTCCGCTGGGCTTCATTGGCTATCACGGGGTGGGTGCGCCACAGGATTGGAGAAATCTGAACCTGGAGCACTCGGTGAGCTCGCAGGATGTGAAGATTCAATTCAACTGGCAGGCTTCCTACGATCTGCCGATCGGCAGAGGGCGCGCCGTGGATCTGAATGGGGTAGGCAATGCGTTTCTGGGCAACTGGAGTGTGAATACGATTGTGTACCTGAGCACCGGCGTGCCGGTGAATGCACCCACAGGAACGGGAAGCCCCTACTTCAACCAGCGCGTGGATATGACCTGCGATCCTGGCGCGCACGCGCACCATACCGCGGCACAATGGTTCGACTATAGCTGCTTCTCCCAGCCTTCCAGCCCACTCATCGCGGGGACAGCACCGGCATTCCTTTCCAGTGTTCGCACCAGCGGAGCCCGCGATCTGGATATGTCGCTGTATAAGGTCTTCTCCTTCGGCGCGGAACGGAATCTGCGTTTTGAGGTTTCGTCCTATAACGTAACGAATTCGGTGCAGTACGGCTATCCGTCCATCTTCTGGAATCCGCAGGCCGCCAGCAATCCCGGCGTGATGGCAGGCTTCGGCCAGGTCACAAATGCGGCGAATACTCCGCGCCAATTCCAGTTTGGCTCCCGATTTACCTTCTGATTGCGCCCTTATTCGGAGAACGATCCGGGCAAAAATCAATGGATGGGACCGCGGCGACCGATAGAATTGCTGCATGACGCGGTTGGCGAAGGTCGACGTGGTCGGCGTGGGTTTGAATGCGACCGACACCACGATTCAGATATCGGAGTTTCCGGAGTGCGGCTCGAAGGTGGAGTATGACTCCGAGCGGGTGACGCCCGGGGGGCAGGTGGCCTCGACGGTGGTGGCCTGCCAGACATGGGGACTGAGCACACGCTATGTGGGCAAGCTGGGCGACGACGATGCGGCGAGGCTGCACGCGCGGGAGTTTGCGCGCACCGGAGTCGAGGCGCAACTTGTCTATGTTCCGGAGACCGCGAGCGCACGATCGCTGATCCTGGTGGACCGGCGCGGCGAGCGAACGGTGATGTGCCGCCGGGATGAGCGCGTGGTGCTGCGGCCGGAAGAGCTGAAGCGCGAATGGATTGTGAACGCGCGCGCGCTGCATGTGGATGGTCACGACACCGCCGCGGCGACGAAAGCGGCCGGGTGGGCGCGCGAGGCCGGCGTTCCCGTGGTGGCGGACCTGGATGAGATCTATCCGGGCGTGGATGCGCTGATCGAGAAGATCGACTATCTGGTGGTGAGCAGGGATTTTCCGTGCCGGCTTACCGGAGAGAGTAGTTTGAAAGCCGCTTTGCGCGAGATACAAACGCGCTATGGATGCCTGCTGACCGCGGCCACGCTAGGCCCGGATGGCGTGCTGGCGTGGGATGGAGAGCGCTTTCATGATGCGGCGGCGTACCGGGTGCCGGTGGTGGACACGACGGGCGCGGGCGACATCTTTCATGCCGGGTTTATCTACGGGCTGCTGCAGGGGTGGGAGCTGGAGCGTCAGCTTGATTTTTCCTGCGCCGCGGCTGCGATGAATTGCATGTCCGAGGGGGCGAGAGGCGGCATCCGGCCGGTGACGGCGATCGAAGACCTGATGGCCAGGACTCCGCGTTATGACGGGATCGACGACTTGTCTATCTCTATCTCGTCGATCTCCGAGGCCGTTGTGATTAAGGATGCGGTCTGAGTTTTTATCAGCTCTCTTTGATTTTTAATCTTCCAACTTATTTCTGAGGAAATTATGGCTGCATTGATCGATGCCATCGATGTGAAGCGCAAGATGACGTTCGAGTTTGAGAATGTGCCGTACTACTGCATGGAGTCGGAGACCTCCACGCCGACGGCGCGGGGCGGGCAGACGCTGGTGCGGCTGCGGATGCGCAACCTGCTGACGCGCGCGGTCTTCGACAAGACATTCAAGGCGGGGGACAAGTTCAAGGAGCCGGACCTGGAGACGGTGGATGCGTCCTACCTGTACAGCGATGGCGATGGCTCGTACTTCCTGAACCAGGAGAGCTTTGAGACGCTGTCGCTCGGCAGCGAGATGGTGAAGGACGCGCTGGACCTGCTGATCGAAGGGACGATCGTGAAGATCGATATGTATAACGGCAACCCGATCGGGCTGGAGTTGCCGGCGCAGGTGGAACTGGTGGTGACCTATACCGAGCCGGGCGTGCGCGGCGATACGGCGAGCGGCAGCGTGACCAAGCCAGCCAAGCTTGAGACGGGCGCGGAGGTGCGGGTTCCCTTCTACATCAAAGAAGGCGAAAAGATTAAGGTGGCGACGGAGACGCGGGAGTTCGCGGGACGAGCCTGAGGAAGCTGCTTCGGTCTATTCGACACGCAAGGCCTGCATCGGGTCCAGTTTTGCGGCACGCACGGCGGGCAGCCAGACCGCGGCGAGCGCCACCAGCAATAGCAGAATTGGAATAGTGATGAATGCGATTGGATCCCAGGATTTCACTCCGAACAAGAAACTGGAGATGAGGCGGGTGAGTCCGAAGGCCGCGGCAACGCCCACGACTACGCCGATCAAAGCCAGTTGCATGCCCTGGCGGACGACCAGCCTGCGAATGCCGGCGCGATCCGCGCCCAATGCCATGCGGATGCCTAACTCCTGCGTGCGCTGCTGCACGGAGTAGGCCATGAGGCCGTAGATGCCGATGGATGCCAGGATCATTGCGGCCGCGCCGAATATCGTGAGCAGCAGCATGTTGAAGCTTTCCCGGGCGGTGGACCGGATGACAATTTCATCCATGGGCCGCACGCGAGCGACAGGAAAGCCGCCGCTGGCCTGACGCAATTGATCGGAGACCGAGGAGATGAATTGGTGGGGGTCGGTGTGGGTGCGCACCAGCCAGACCACCGGACCGATGCGCGCATTCAGCGCGGTCATGCCGTCGGGAACCTGTGCCTGCGGCACGATCATGATCGGACGCGGATCGCGATTCAAGCCGGCATCGTGGATGTCGCCGACGATGCCGACGATTTGCCGGGCGGGCTCTGCGAACTGCGGACCTGTCTCTTTGCCGATGACGATCTGCTGGCCGAGCGGATCGTCTTTCGGCCAGTACTGCTTCGCCAGAGCGTGATTGATGAGGACGACGCCGGGCGCGCCGGTGCTGTCCTGTTCCGTGAAGTCGCGCCCGCGCAGGATGGGAATCTTGAAGGCCTGGAAGTAGCCGGGGGAGGCGCTCATCCAGCCGGCGCCATTCTGCTGCCCTTTCTGTGCCGGACGTCCGACAATGTCAAAGGGGAGACCGAAGCCCCCTTCCAGAGGCAGGCAGCAGGTAGAGGCCGACACCTCGACGCCGGGGATGGCATTCAGCCGCTCGCGTCCATTGCGCGAGAGTTGCGCCACGCCGGCTGTCTTCTGGTAGCGGTCGCCGGTGAGCGACATTTCCAGTGTGAGGACGTGATCGGAACGAAAGCCGGGATGGACGCTGCGCACGGCGAGGAAAGTGCGAATCAGCAGCGTCGCCCCAATCATCAACACCAGGGCGAGAGAGACCTCACTGATGACGAGCAGAGAACGCGCCTTGCTTTGACGAAATCCGGTGCCGGAGCGATTGCTGCTCTCCTTGAGCGTGGAGTTGAGATCGGGACGCGAGGCGGCTATGGCGGGGAAGAGACCGAAAAGAATGCCGGTGAGCAACGATACGCCAAGGGTGAATGCCAGCACGCGCCAGTCGATGCCGACAGCGGCGCCATGTTCGCCGATGCGCGGAATATCGCCCGGGCTCAAAGCCAGCAGGGCGCGGACACCGAAGTAGCCCAGAAGCAGCCCGAGGATGCCACCGGTCACCGAGAGCAATACGCTCTCCGTGAGCAATTGGAGGATGATGCGCGCACGGCCCGCGCCGAGCGCTGCGCGGATGGCGAACTCACGCTTGCGCCCGGTGGCATGGATGAGCAGCAGGTTTGCGACGTTGGCGCAGGCGATGAGCAGCACCAGACTGACGGCGCCGAGCATGATGAACAGCGACGAGCGCACGTCGCTGACGATGCTGTCGCGCAGCGGCTGCACCGCGAAATTTTCATGGGGGTCGAGTGCTGCCGGGTACTGGTGGCGGAACTGATCGGCCGCGACCTTCAGGAGCGCGTTGGCCTGGGCAAGGGTGACGCCGGGCTTGAGGCGTCCGGCAGCAAGAAAGTAGTGCCCCTGATTGGCGCTGTTGGGGTCGAACTGAAAGGGGAGGTAGACGTCGGCCTCCGGATCGGAGAAGAAGGACTTCCCAAGGACGCCGACCACGGTGTAGGCCTCATTGCCGAGGGAAAGCGTGGTGCCGACGATATTTGGATTGCTGCCGAACCTGCGCGTCCACAATCCATAGCTCAAAACGACAACCTTGCCGCCGTTGGGGGAATCTTCCTGCGGGGTGAAGGCGCGCCCCAGCATAATCGGCGCTCCAAAGAGGCGGAAGTATGCCTCCGAGACATGAATGCCGTGCACCTGCTCCGGACTGCCTCCGGTGAGATTGAAGCCAGGACCGCCAAAATCATAGGCCGCGACATCCTGGAAGGCATCTGTCTGTGCCTTCCATTTGAAGAACTTGGGAATGGACGCGGCGATGCCTTTGCCGTCGGGGAAGGTAAGCTGGAACTGAACGATGCGATCCGAGTCTGGATACGTGAGCGGCTTCAGCAGGACCGCATTCACAACCGTGAAGATCGCGGTGTTGGTCCCGATGCCAAGCGCCAGAGCGGCGATAGCGGCGATCGTGAAGGCGGGATTCTTGGAGAACATGCGCAGCGAATGTTTGAAGTAATCCCAAAAATTGCTCACGAATAGGCTCTCGCTTCCCTAATGACTTAGCCTTCGCATTTTAGAGGAATGGAGGGCGTCTCGCTGGCGCCGGCCAAAGAATTTGCCGGAGTCGCCCGTATCGGCCCGGACGGCGTTCCACTTAGGGAGCCGGGTATGATGCCTGCATGAGCGCCAGCAGTTCGACCGATCTGAAGCAGAAATTATCCTCATCTGCTGAGAAAACGCAGCCATCGCCACTGCAAGGACCACGAGCCGCAGCGGTGCAGGGGAAGGCGACGAATGATTGGTTCGCCCGGTTTGCCGCGGCTGCTTCGGCGTGGCTGGGATCGAAGTGGGCGTTTTCCTGGGCGGTGCTGGTGATTGTCGTCTGGGCTGTCTCGGGGTTTGTCTTCCATTATTCCGACACCTGGCAACTCGTGATCAATACTGGCACCACCATTGTGACGTTTCTGATGGTCTTCCTGATCCAGAACACGCAGAACCGGGATGCGCGGGCAATCAACCTGAAGCTGAACGAGCTGATCCACGCGCTGGATAAGGCACGCGATCAGATGATCGATATTGAGAAGCTGAGCGATCTTGAACTGGATAAATTGCAAGCGCGCTATGAGGCGATCCGGGCGGCTTGCCTGGAGAGAGAGAAGGGGAAGGCGGCAAAAGGGCCGTCCTGAGAGCCGGATCACATCGCTGCGAGTTCCGCATAAGGGCTACTGTTCTGCAACACGGCTGATTGATCTGGATTCGTGGATGAGCCATCTGTATGATGTCGCCAGATCGCGCAGGTTCAGCAAAAATTTTCCCCCATCGCATTCTCTTCGCCAGTATCTCTATGCCGTTTTGTTTTGAGAGTTGAGCTGTTCTCTGGCGCGATTCAGGGTTTCTCAGGCTGGTTGCGACCAGCAGGATCGGGAGTGTGCCATGAAGAAGATTGCAGCGTTGGTTGCGATTTGCGTGAGCCTCTGTCTTACGGCGCAGGCGGATACGGTCATCCTGAGCGAAGGTGCGAGTTACACCGGGCAGTTTACGGGCACGGTGATCCACTTCAAGGATCAGCAGGGCATCCAGTACACCTTTCCGAAAGCGGATGTGCAGACGCTGGCATTCAGCGCCAGCATCGACACCGTAACCTTACGCAATGGCAAGAGTTATGCGGGCCATTTCACCGGAACCGACCCGATCCATTTCACCGGGGCCGAAGGCATTCAATATCAGTTTCCGGTTCACGATGTCGAATCACTCGTCTTCAACAAGGCGGGAAGCATTGCGCCGGTGCCGGAGCACGCCAAGGTCGTTCCGTTTGGAACCGATGTGGTGGTGCGCACCGAAGAGACGATCGATTCTACGAATACGCATACCGGGCAGCTCTATCGCGGCGTGGTCACCGAGGGCGTGCCCGATGCCGAAGGCGGCGTGGCGATTCCAGCGGGCTCGCGCGCGCAACTGCTGATCCGGCAGGTGACGACGGGTGGCGCGGTGCACAGTCCTGAACTCGTGCTCGACCTTTACTCGGTGACCGTTGGCGGCAGGCTATATCGCGTCGTCACCTCCAACGTCGACGAAAGCAACAGCCGGGGTGTCGGCAAGAACCGGCGGACGGCGGAGTTCCTGGGCGGCGGCGCGGCGATTGGGGCGCTGATGGGCGGCATCTTCGGGGGTGGGAAGGGCGCTGGGATCGGCGCGCTCTCCGGCGCAGGCGGCGGCATGTTGACGCAGGTGTTCACGCGCGGCAAACAGGTGCAGGTGCCGGCCGAGAGTGTCTTGCGCTTCCGCCTGGAAAGACGGCTGGTCCTGCGACTGGCGAATTGAGCGAATCACCACTCGACGCGCACACCGAAGAGGGTGATGAGGAGCGCAGCCTGGTCGGGGCTGATGATGAGGCCATCCATGGCATCGGGTGTGCCGCGCATACCATCCAGGCGACAGTCGCGGAGGTCGGCATTGGTGAGCGTTGCGTGGGAGATATCGACGCGGCTTAGATCGCAGCCGCGGAAGATTGCGCCGGTGAGATTGGCGCCATAGAAATCCGCTTCGGCGAGGTTGCACTTTTCAAAGACGCAGTGCTCGAGGCTCGCCATGCGAAAGAGCGCGAAGTCGAGCTTGCACTCCTGAAACAGCACGCTCTTCCATTGCGCTTCACTGCCTACAGCGCCGGTGAGACGGGTGGCTAGAAACTCGACGCGTTCGAACGCGGCGGCTGTCATGTCGATGTTGGCGAGATCCGATGACTCGATGCGCGCATCGCGCAGACGGAGACGCTGCGCCTTTGGCTCGGAGAGCATGACGGAGCGCCAGATGCAGCCTTCGATGGAGGCGGCCTGCCCGCGCTGACTGAGGAGCGGCGGCAATGCCATGTCCGCTACAAGCGCATCGTGAACGGAGCCCGACGCGAGCTGTCCCGAGAAGCTTTCGGTGAGCAGGGCCTCGTCGATGCGTGGCGCGATGCGGCCCTTGGGCTTGGCTGCCATGGGGCTAGATTACATGCCGTCTTTACGACGGCTTACATGCTCGTCGGCTTGCTACTTGACGAGTTCCAGGATGCCGAAGCGCTCCGGCACATGGAAGGATTCGCCCATGGGAGCCTGCCAGGCGAGGAGCTGCCGCGACGCTCCCTGACTGCGAAAGAAGTTGATGCGAAGCCTGCTGCCGGCGTGGGGCGGGTGTGGACCGATGGCAGTAAACGGAATGCGCATGGCTCCGTACCAGATTTTCTGTTCAGGATCGATGCGGGCCGCTGTTTCGAAGCCAGAATTCCACTTCGAGCCGTCCTGATGAGGTTGGTCCAGGTTGATATCGAGATCGAGCCACTCGCCCTGCGGTGATAACTCGAATTCCTTGTAGCGGCGGATGTGCTGGAAGTCTGAGCCGATAAAAGCCTCGGCGACGTCCCAATTCCACAGGCCGTTTGTATCGGCCTTCGTCTGCGGCGATGGCTTCAGATTCAGATCCTGATACGGGCAGACAAAGAAGAGATACAGACTGGAATCTGTCCAACGGGAGCGAACCTCTGTTCGCAACGGTTTGACTGGCCGGCCGTAATGATCGCTCTCGAAGAATATGGGCGAAGCGTCGCGCCAGAACGGCGACTGAGGGTTGAGATTGAGCGTGACGTCATGAGGGGCTCGCACGCTGCTGATGGTTTCAGGATGAGATGGGTTCGGATGGGCCATGCTGATCGAGGAGAGCATAGCAAGGCCAAGGACCGCTCCGGCAAAAAGGCGGCCTCTACGTTTCCCTGCGTCCACCGTTGGCCGGATGCCGTTCGGACCGTCATCTCTCATGGAATGGCCACTTTATCAGGCATGCCGGGACGGAGCCGAATGATCGGCAGGTGCCGCACCCCATTTTGGGAAGCGGCCTCGCCAAAACGGATCAGCCTGGGACTGCTTTACTTACTAAAGTAATGTATATACTCCGTTTTAGTAATTGTTAATTGTTACTATTGTTTAGATTGAGAGTCTTCGAGAGGACAAGCACTTATGGAAGACCGGGCCAAGGTAAATTCCTCATCCAGCATGCTCGCAGCCCTGCTCCGGGCGTGGTCTACGGCAATTCGGAAAGGGCCAAGTGAACCCTGCAAGCCCAAAGCAATCACCCTGGGCGCGTACCTGTTGCCAAAGCATATGCACCACAATCGTGCAGAGATTCAGGGCGGGGAGCGGTGCGGCTGCATCTTTTGCGAACAGTTCTTCCCGCGAAGCGAGATTCGGCGCTGGGTGGGCGAGGGGACCACGGCGATCTGTCCACGGTGCGACACCGCCTCCGTTGTGGGCTCCGGGGCTGGCTTTGAGTTGACGCCGGAACTGCTCCATCGCGCGCACCAACTGCTTTTCGAGGGAGCGGGAGCAACGCGCTTAGAGCTTCGCCGGCCCGATCGCTCTCCGGCTACATATCCGACAGGCGCCGACCGTTTGCTGAAAAACATCCCGACGGTCGCCCGCGAACACTAGGTATGTGTCACCGGGGCGGTTGCCTGTTGTCAGTTGTGCATGTGAGGGATCTGGTGCGCCCGGAGAGATTCGAACTCCCGACCTATTGCTCCGGAGGCAATCGCTCTATCCAGCTGAGCTACGGGCGCGCAGTCCTGATTTTACATGAGGGCATCCGAGGTGCCGAACTCCTATCGGGTTCCGACAGCGGTGACGAGGTAAGGAACAGCAGTTCCCTCCATTCCGCTTCGCTTCAGTCGGGATGACGATCCGCGGTAAGCGAACTGCTATGTTCGCGAACAACCCCTCCCTAGCGATGCTAGGGCAGGGCGCCCGGTTTGGTGGTCTGGTCGCGCTTGCGTTCGAGTTCGCTCATGGTGGACTGGATGAGTTGCTTGGCGCCGTTGATCTGATCGAGAACGGTTTGCAGGTCGAGCGCGGGCTTGGTGGGGTTGCGGCTGGAGACGCAGTAGACGCCGTGCTGGCCGATGAGGATGAGCGCATCGGTGAGCATGTCGAGTGAGACGGCGAGGCGGCCGCGCTCGGTGCCGAGCATGAACTCGTGTTTCTCTATGGAGTCGCGATGCTCGGCCAAAGCGGACGTTCCGCTGTATAGCCCGGCACCGCTACTGGATTGCTGAACACCGCTTCGCACATCGCTGCTCTCATCGTTCCTGCTCTCATCGTTGCGATCGGCCACTACCACTCCTTCGCGGCGGTATCGACGGTGAGGGGCTCGGGTGTGGGCGGGCCCTTCCAGCGGAGGACAGGCCTGCGGGCGGCGGCTGTCTCGTCCATGCGCTTGACGCGAGTAGCGTGCGGCGCCTGGAGAACGAGCAGTGGATTCTCCTCCACTTCGCGCGCGATCTGCTGCATGGCGTCGATGAAGAGGTCGAGCTCTTCCTTGGACTCGCTCTCGGTGGGCTCGATCATGAGCGCGCCGGGAACGATGAGCGGGAAGGAAACCGTGTAAGGGTGGAAGCCGTAGTCGATGAGGCGCTTGGCGATGTCGCCGGTTTTGACGCCGCGCGTCTGCTGCTTTTTGTCGCTGAAGACGACCTCATGCATCGAAGCGGTCTTGTAGGGCAGCTCGTAGTAGCCTTCCAGCTTTTTACGGATGTAGTTGGCGTTGAGCACGGCGTCTTCGGTGGTCTGGCGCAGGCCGTCGGGACCGTTGGCGAGGATGTAAGCGAGGGCGCGAACGAACATACCGAAGTTACCGTAGAACATGCGCACTCGGCCGACGGAGTGCGGACGGTCGTAGTCGAGGCGAAGGGTGCCGTCGGTATTTTCGCGCACGACCGGCGTGGGCAGGAAGGGCTCAAGCGCGCGCTTGCACGCGACCGGGCCGGAACCGGGTCCCCCCCCGCCGTGCGGAGTGGAGAAGGTCTTGTGCAGGTTGAGGTGCATGACATCCACGCCGAAGTCGCCGGGACGCGTCTTGCCGCAGAGCGCGTTCATGTTAGCTCCATCCATATAGAGGAGCGCGCCCTTGGCGTGGAGGACGTCGGCGATCTTGTGGATCTCGCTCTCGAAGACGCCGATGGTGGATGGGTTGGTGAGCATCAGCGCGGCGGTCTGGTCGTCGACCTGCTTCGCGAGTTGCTCGATGTCGACCATGCCGTTTGCGTTCGAGCGAAGGTTCTCGACCTGGTAGCCGCAGATGGCCGCGGTGGCAGGATTGGTACCGTGCGCGGAGTCGGGGATGAGGACCTTGCGGCGCGGATTGCCCTTGGACTCGTGATAGGCGCGGGTGAGCAGGATGCCGGTGAACTCACCATGCGCACCGGCGGCAGGCTGCAGGGTGATGGTCTCCATGCCGGTGATTTCGATGAGCGCTTTTTCGAGCGCGCGCAGCACGCCGAGCGCGCCCTGCGAGAGCGATTCCGGTTGATAAGGATGCGCTTCCGCGATGCCTTCCAGGCGCGAGACGAACTCATTGACGCGTGGGTTGTACTTCATGGTGCAGGAGCCGAGCGGATACATGCCGAGGTCGATCGCGTAGTTCCATGTGGAGAGGCGGGTGAAGTGGCGGATGATCTCGATCTCGGAGAGCTCGGGAAGCGCGGCTGCTTCGGTGCGCGCAGCATCGCCAAGCAATTTCGTGGCGTCGGCTTCGGGCACGTCGAGCGGCGGCAGGCGATAGCCGCGCTTGCCGGGCGAGGATTTTTCGAAGAGCAGCGGCTCGTTCTGCGTCAGGTGCGCGGCGACCTTCTGGCGGTTGCCGGTGAAGCCGCTTCCCTGCTCTGTTGTGTCGGGCGTGATGGCCATTTGCGATTCCTTATGCGTGCACCAGCGTGGGCTGGCTGCTATGGCTGCCGGCGAGAATCTTGGCAGCCTTGTCGATCTGCTCGCGAGTGGTGAGCTCGGTGGCGCACCACAGGCTGGCGTTGCCCAGCTCCGGATAGAAGCGCTGGAGCGAGAGACCGCCGATGATCTTGTCGTCGAGCAGGCGCGCGTTGATGGCGTCGGCCGGCTCGTCGGTGACCAGGACGAACTCGTGGAAGCGCGGCGACTTGTCGAAGAGAAGCTTCGCACCATTGCGTGACAGTGCCTGTGACGCATACTGCGCCTTGGCCAGGTTGTGCAGCGCGAGCTCGCGAATGCCTTCCTTGCCGTAGACGGTCATGAAGATGGTAGCCATCAATGCGACCAGCGCCTGGTTGGTGCAGATGTTCGAGGTGGCCTTCTCGCGGCGGATGTGCTGCTCGCGCGTGGAGAGGGTGAGGACGAAACCGCGCGTGCCGTCTTTGTCGACGGTCTGGCCGGCGAGGCGGCCGGGCATCTGGCGCAGATACTTTTCCTTCGCGGCAATGACGCCGCAGTAGGGGCCGCCGTAGCTGAGCGCGACGCCGAAGGACTGCGCTTCCATGGAGACGATGTCGGCTTCTTTCGGCGGCCGGACTGCGCCGAGCGAGATGGCTTCGGCGATGGAGACGATGAGCAGCGCGCCCTTCTTGTGCGCGATCTCGGCGATGGCGGGGATGTCCTCGACGACGCCGAAGAAGTTGGGCGACTGAACAAGGACGCATGCGGTCTGGTCGGTGAGTGCGGCGTCGAGCGCCTTGAGGTCGACGCGGCCATCTTCGCCGTAGGCGAGCACCTGCTTGTCGATGTTCTGGTGCTGCGCGTAGGTGGCGAGGACTTCGCGGTATTCGGGGTGGACGGTCTTTGCGACCAGCGCACTGGAGCGGCCAGTGACGCGTACGGCCATCATCACGGCCTCTGCCGCGCCGGTCGAGCCGTCGTACATGGAGGCGTTGGCGATCTCCATGCCGGTGAGCTCGCAGATCATGGTCTGGAATTCGAAGATGGCCTGAAGGGTGCCCTGCGTGATCTCCGGCTGATAGGGCGTGTAGGAGGTGAGGAACTCACCGCGCTGCACGAGTGCGTCGATAACGACCGGGCGATAGTGGCGATAGGCGCCGGCGCCGAGGAAGCTGGTGTAGCCGTTGGCGTTCTGCGCAGCGGCCTGCTTGAAGTAGTCGACGATCTCGGACTCGCCCATCTGGCGCGGGATGTCGAGGTCGCGCGAGAGGCGGTATTCGGCCGGAATGCTCGCGAAGAGGTCATCGATGGAGGATGCGCCGATCTCGCGGAGCATGCTCTCGCGTTCGGCGTCGGATTTCGGCAAATAGCGCATGTGATCTGCTCTCTCTAAAAACTTAGCTCACAAGGGCATTCAGACCGCGACATAGCCCTCGGTCCAATGATCTTTGTCCAACTCATATGAATCAATGGTGAAGCCTTCTGGAACATCAACAAATCCCGGCTTGTCAGCTACTCGACCACGTGCAGCGATCGCATTTTGCTCGGAGGAATATACACCGATCAATTTCCCGTCATCTTCATGCTCGTGCCATAGCAGGAACACGCGATCCATTGGCGGTCTCTCCCTGTCAGTGCGTCTCTTCTTTGATATAGGTCTCGTAGGCGTCCTTCGAGAGCAGGTCGCCGGCGTCGGCGGCGTTGGCCACTTCGACCTTCATGATCCAGGCAGTGTGCGCGCCGGTGTTGATCTTCTCAGGCGATGACGTCAGCTCTTCATTGACAGCGGTGACCTTGCCGGAGACCGGCGAGTAGAGGTCCGAGACGGCCTTGACCGATTCGACGCTGCCGAAGACTTTGCCCTTCTCGACGGACGAGCCGATCTTGGGCAGATCGACGAAGACGATGTCGCCAAGCGAGTTCTGCGCGTAGTCGGTGATGCCGACCTTGCCCTCGTTGCCGTTGAGCTCAATCCATTCGTGTTCTTTGGTGTACTTGTAGGTGGCGGGATAGTCCATGGCCGGCGAGTTCAATCCTCTCTGGATTCGCTGTTTCTAAAGACAATTGTAGGGGCTCATGCCTGCTTTTTCTGCCGCTTGTAAAACGGCGTCGGCACCACCACCGCTTTGACGGGCTGGTTGCGGATTTCGACAGCAATTTCTGTTCCGGGGGCGGTGAAGTCGATCGGTAGATGCGCCAGCGCGATGTTCTTCTTCAAAAAGGGCGCGGGCGAGCCGGAGGCGACGGTGCCAATTTTCTTTCCGTCAGGCGAAAGGACGGCGTAGCCGTCGCGGGCGATGCCGCGCTCGGTCACTTCCAGGCCGACCAGCTTGCGCTTGGGGCCGCCGGCGGCGCGAACCGCTTCGAGCGCATCGCGGCCGATGAAGTCGCCCTTGTCGAGCTTGGCATAGCGATCCAGGCCGGCCTCGAAGACGTTGATCTCGTCCGAGATTTCGTGGCCGTAAAGCGCCATCGCTGCCTCAAGCCGCAGAGTATTGCGCGCGCCCAGGCCGCAGGGCAAAATGCCGAATTCCTTGCCCGCTTCGAGAACCTCATTCCAGACGCGCTCGCTGGTGGGAGCGTCGGAGGGGATGTAGATCTCGAAGCCATCTTCTCCCGTATAGCCAGTGCGAGCGATCAACGTGTTGTAGAGGCCGCAGACCTTGCCCCAGGTGAACCAGTAGTTCTTGATGCCGTCGAGATTGCTGTCGGTGAGCTTGCGCATCACGTCAACCGCCTTCGGCCCCTGGATGGCGAGCTGGGTATAGAGGTCGGAGTAGTCGGAGACGTGCGCGCCGGCGCGCCCTGACAGGCTCTTGCGCACCCAGTTGACATCCTTCTCGCGCGTGCCGGCATTGATGACGAGCAGGTAGTCGTTGTCGGAAAACTTGTGGACGATCACGTCGTCGACGAAGGTGCCGTTGGGATAGAGCAGCGCCGAGTAGTGAGCCTGGCCCTCCTTGAGCTTCGACGCATCGTTCATGGAGATGTGCTGGACGGCGGCGAGCGAGTTGGGTCCGCGAAGCTGGATATCGCCCATGTGCGAGACATCGAAGACGCCGACGCCGGTGCGGACGGCCATGTGCTCGGCGATGAGGCCGGAGTACTCGACGGGCATATCCCAGCCGCCGAAGTCGACCATCTTCGCGCCGAGGCGGCGATGGGTGTCGTTGAGGGCGGTTTTGCGGAGTGCGACAGGCGCGGCAGTGGACACGGTGCAGGAGTCCTTTGGGCGGGGTTGGCGAACTGTCTAGGGTAGCACCGGCGGAGAGATTCTGTTGCGAGGTGTGGGGTCTCTTCGCTGTCGAAGCGACCGCTTAAAGCTTCAACTGCAACAGGAATGTACGGAGCCTGATGAGGCTTGTCTCCACGTCCTTTGTCAACGCTGCCGGTCCGGCCCTTTCCAGTATGGAGACCAGTGTGTTGAGAGATAGAGCGATGATCTGCGGCTTCGATCTGGGGGAGAGCAGTTGCGCAATCGCGGTCGTGATTTCGGCCTGAGCCTCCTCCATGTCGTCCGGAGCGAGGCGAATTTTGAGCAGGCGCAATTTCAGCGACGCGAGAACATCGGCGAGATCGGTTTCCTTGACGAAGGGCGTTTGCGCGGATTCCCTGCTCGCCGGCCCGGGTGACTTTGCGCGAGTGTGACGAACAGGCGGAGTCGCAGGCTCGAAGAGATCGCCGGCACTCGGGCGCAATCCAGGCTTCCGCGCATTGGTCGCCTCCACGTGCTCAATCAATCGAAGGACATCGTCGCTGACGTCGTTGCTGACGTCATTGTCGAGATCGTTGTTCCTTAGACTGCGGCTGAGATCATGGTTCGCTATGGGAATGGCAGCGCCGGGCGCGGCTTTGCCGGTGACTTCTCCGGTGACATCTTTGACATCCAGCCCGATCGCTTCACAGATGCGCCGCAACTCCAGATCATCGTCGCTCGCCTTCTTGTCCTGATCGGATTTGTCCTGATCTGGTTTGCGTTGATCGGGGGTGGGAGCGGGCGGGAGCTCCCTAACGCTCCTGTTTTGGTCGCTTCTGCTTTCGCCGGCGGGCTCAGGCAGATAGGTGATCATTCGCAGGGGCGGAAGGCGCTCGGTGGGCGTATCGGGCTGTCCGAAGGCGATTCTGACTGCGGCGATACCTCGGCGCGTGATGGAAAGGATGCGTCGCATTCGGATCTCGATGAACCCTTCCTCTGTCGGCCTGCGTGCTGCGATTTCGGATTGGCTGAGCCGGCAGGTCGTGGATCAGCGCCCGGGGCAGTTAAGGCAGAAGCTTTGGCGTGTCTGGTGAGACGCCCTGGCAGTCAGCGCCCTGATACACCCCGGTGAAGCTGTTATCGATGAGGATGGGGTGCGGCTGCGATTGCGAGTTCACTTCCATGTGGAACTTGCCGTGCATCTTCTCGTTGCTGTCGAAGGTCATGGCCATATGGCCGGTGGATGTGTGGGCGCCGCCGCCGGAGCTGCAGGCCATGTCGGCGGACATGCCCGAGGAAGACTGCTGCTGGTTGGTGAACTGGCACTTCTGATCGTGCTGGGAGGGATCGAAGATCTTCTTCCACTTCTCTGCCGTGAGGCAGGAGAGGGTGTTGACCGTGCGGGGCTCACCGGGGGAGCGGCCAGCGGCCTTCATCCGCGCGGCAACATCGGGCGGCAGCTCGAAGCCGCTGGTGGTGATGGTGCTGGAGGTCTTCCAGAGGCCCATCTTGACGGGCGGTGCGGCGGTCTGCGCTGCAGCGGCGGCTGCGAGAGTAACGGCGACGGGCAGGAGGCAGAGGTTGCGGCACTTATCCTTCATGTGGGGCATGTTCCTTGGCTGAGATGGAGGCCGGTGAAGCGCGCTCCATTATCGTTGCCGGGGCGGAAGATAGGGAAGAGTTTATTGGAGGGTATTCGATGCCTGCTGCGGTTCACATACGCTTCGTCACTCGCGCGGATTATGCGGAGTGGCTTCCTCTTTGGGAGGGGTACAACCGCTTCTATGGGCGCTTCGACGCGACCGCGCTGCCGGATGCAATCACGCAGGTGACGTGGGCGCGGTTTTTCGATGCCTACGAGCCGGTGTTTGCGATGGTGGCTGAGGAGCGGGCTGGGGCAGGTGATGGGCGGCTGGTGGGGCTGGTCCACTATTTGTGGCATCGCAGCACGACCTCGATCGAGCCGACGTGCTATCTGCAAGACCTGTTCACCGCGGAGGCGGCGCGGGGCCGGGGTGTGGGGCGGGCTTTGATCGAGTCGGTCTACGAGCAGGCTCGGCTGGCCGGTGTGGTGAACGTCTACTGGCGAACGCATGCTTCGAATGCGACGGCTCGGCGGCTGTACGACCATGTGGCGGAGGAGTCCGGCTCGCTGGTGTACAAGAAGCGGCTTGCGTAGAGCGTGCTGCTGGTAGACCATCCGCGCGAAATGGGCGAAGACATCGACGTTGCGGGCGACTCGGAGTTGCCGCCGGAACTCCTGCTTCAGGTCGGTAACGTGACCCTGACCCCCTCCCCCCTCCCGGTGCGGGAGGGCGCGGTATATCAGGTGTCGAATCATGAGGTTATGGACTGTTCCGAGCATCAAATTCGTCTTTCTAAAGGGGTTATCGCTAAATTCGTCCAGCCATTGGAGTTAGCGGTGTGCCGGCGCACTGGCGCCGGCAATTCACCAAATGCAAAAAGCCACCGTCGTGGTGGCTTTTGTGTTTCCTGTCCTCTGGCTGGAGGTTGATCTCTATTTTCAGAGTAGCAAATTGGATGGGGTGATTTGGCAGGTTTTTTCGGTGATTCCCAATTTGGATCGACCTACCCCTTCGGCTAGCTCAGGGCAGGCTCTTCGCTTTGCTCAGGATGGGGCATCCGGCGACCGCAGTTATATTGCTTCCATGCTATATTACATGCATGCCATATGAGATCGGCGTCTCGGACGAGTTCAAGGTCTGGTACGAGGACCGGCTCTCAGAGGCAGAGCAGTTAAGCGTCGAGCGGGTGGTGGAGATGCTGGCTGAGGCGGGGGCAATGCTGGGGTTTCCTTACAGTTCGGGCATTCAGGGATCGCGGTACTCGCATATGCGCGAGTTGCGCATCCAGCATGAGGGGCGGCCATATCGCGTGCTCTAGCCTTCGACCCGCTGCGGATGGCGTTGCTGCTGATCGGCGGCGATAAAACGGGCGATGGCCGCTGGTACGAGAAGGCGATTCCGCGCGCAGATGCAATCTACAGCAAGCATTTGAAGGAACTAGGCAAGAAGTAAGTGGGCCACGACGACAGATGAAGGAGATAGAGATGGCACACACATGGAAGTCGCTGAAGCACAAGGCGTCGCCTGCGAAGCGGGCGGCGGTGAAGAAGGAAGCGCTGGCGGAGCTAGAGCGGATCGGATTCGGCAAGCTGCGGCAGGCTCGAGAACAGACGCAGGTTGCTGTCGCTGAGAAGCTGGGGATTCCGCAGGGCTCGGTGTCGCGGCTGGAACGGCAGCAGGACATGCTGCTAAGCACACTGGGCGAATATGTTGAGGCGCTGGGCGGACGGCTGGAGATGCGGGTGGTGTTTCCGGAGGCTAGTTTTGAGTTGGAGCCTTTGTCCGGGAAGAGATCGGCTTAGCTGACATCCAGTTCGCTTCGCTCGGGTAGACTTTCCGCGAAAGGATATTTGCGAATGCAGGCACTCCAAACTTTTCTCTGGTTTGACGGCAATGCGGAGGAGGCGGTGGACTTCTGGGTCTCCGTTTTCAAGGGCGCGAAGAAGGGGCCGGTGCGCTATTACGCCGACTCGTTTCCCGATGCGAAGTGGCGCGGCAAGGTGATCACCGCGAGCATCGAATCTGCGCGGGCAGGAGTTTGTGGCGCTGAATGCGGGACCGAACTTCAAGTTCACGCCGGCGGTCTCGTTCATGGTGTTGTGCGCGACGCAACAGGAGATCGACGACTACTGGGCGAAGCTGACGGACGGCGGCTCGACGATGGCGTGCGGCTGGCTGACGGACAAGTTCGGCGTGACGTGGCAGATTACGCCGGAGACGATGGACGCGATGATCAACGATCCGGACAAGGAGAAGGCGGCGCGGGTGATGAACGCGATGATGGGGATGGTGAAGCTGGATATCGCGGAGTTGGAGCGGGCTCGGGATGGGGACTAGCCGTCCGGGCAGATGCGCCTGCGGCGCGTTCTGTTAGGTTCGTTCCCTTTGGTCGCTCACGCTGACGTGAGCGGTAGACCACGCAAACTGCGGCTGAATCGAATGGCGCGGCGGCGCATCTTGATGTAACCGGTAAATTTGCATGTATCCGGTCTGGGAGGGATGATGAGCCGCCGCTTTGCAGAGCTAGCCTTTACGCCGCTGGTGAAGAAACAGCAGGAGCAGCATGGCAGCCGGCGGCAGTATGCGCGGATGGCGGAGATCGGCGAGGCGGGCGATCGGCTGACCGAGTTCGAGCGGGAGTTCATTGCGGAACGCGATGGCTTCTACATGGCGTCGACGGGGGAGACTGGCTGGCCCTACATTCAGTATCGCGGCGGCGAAAAGGGCTTCCTGCATGTGCTGGACGACCTGACGCTGGGCTTTGCCGACCTGCGCGGCAACAAGCAATACATCACGACGGGCAACCTGGAGCACGACGATCGCGTTGCGCTCTTCCTGATGGATTATGCGCACCAGCTCCGGCTGAAGATCCTGGGGCGTGCCGTGATCGTCATGAGAGCGATGCTGCCGCGGCGGAGCTGATTGCGAAGTTGAAGGTGCCGGGGGAGAAGACTCCTACGGAGCACGCGGTGATTGTCCACGTGGAGGCGTTCGACTGGAATTGCCCGCAGCACATTACTCCGAGATACACGTTGGAGGAGTTGGCGGGGACGCTGGAGCCGATCCGGAAGCGGATGGAGGCTTTGGAGGCGGAGAATGCTCGGCTGCGGGGCTTGGTTGCGGGCGCGCCGGCGAACCACCGCTGATCGACTCGTAACCGAAGTAAACATCATTGCGACATATTGCTTGATGGGCAATGTTCCCTTGTGGCTCAATGTCTGCACATGAAGCACATTGCTCTCCCATTCTGCCTTCTTTGCATCCCGATTGCGCTCATTGGACAAGCGAGACCCAGCGTCGCGGCTGGGCTGAGTGTCCCTGGCACGGCTATGCCGTATGCGCTGGATTCATTCGACGGGAAACCGGAGCTAGTCCCGATTCATCACTCCAATGTGTCCATCAATAACCACGCCGGAGTCAACGTTGCGGGGGAGATGGCTGGATCGTTCTTCTATAAGCCAAAAATGACGACGGAGCTACCTGGACCTGCTGCGGCGGTCACGCTCCATTCGCGCAGGCCTGTGGTTTATTTCCACGTTGATGATCAGGACGACGCAAGTGCCGACCACAACGAAAATCTGATTGGCTGGGCGATTCTTCGCGCGAAATCGGAGAAGGACAAACGCATTGTCACGCAGATTCGCTTCACTCAACTGACAGGACACGGTAAGCGCAACGATGCAATCGTCGACGCCACGGAAGCCCACCTTCCAAACGGCTGGACGACGCTCACGCCCAACGAGGACCTTGCGAACGGTCAGTACGTTCTTAGCCCCATCTACAAAACGGGAAATACCTTCGCGTCCACGGTGTATGCGTTTGGCATCGACCCGTCTGCGCCGGAGGCGGAGGGTGCTGTCAAGGCTGATCCAGCTTCGGAGCCGCCTGTTCAGTAGGCGATTGCCATAGTGTGAACTACCCCACCCTAGTTTCGTCCGGGTGGGGCACCGGCTCCACCTGCTTTGAGCGTGCGTCCATCTTTCAATGAAGATTACTCGTGTTGAGTAAAGAACTGAATGAGGTTCCCGTCGTTGTCCCTGAACAAGCAGGAGCGCATCCCCATTTCTTTATCATCAAATATTCCCGTCTCGACGCCGCGCTTCTGTAGATATGCGGTCACTGCGTCGAAGTCCTTCTGCCCGACGATCGCTCCCGCCTTGAGCAGGCGAGGCAGAGACGCCTCGTTATCCACTCTCGGTAACTGTTTGCCGTCATGGTGGATCAGCTCAACCAATAGGTTGTGGCCACCCAAAACTACAGTTTCGGCGGGAATCCGCGACGATTTTCCGCGCTTCACCATATGTAGGCCAAGACTCGACTCGTACCAGTGCACACTCGCATCGAGATCTGTTACTACGATGGCGACAAATGCACCTTGCGCTGTGAAGGCTGGAGCCTCCGTCGCGGAGGAGTGACCCTGCGCGGCCGCCCCCAAAGCGAATAGCAGGACTGCGAGATATGCGTATCTAAATATGGTTTTCATGTTGGTCATCTCCGACCCTGTCTTCTCGGGCACCCATTGCACAGAGGGAAGATCGTTGGCTTGCGACCTAAACCACCACGGTCTCCCGATACTCCCCAAAGACTGAACGCAGCGTACCGGCGATTTCGCCCACCGTACAGTTGCTTTCTACTGCTTCGAGAATCGCGGGCATTAGATTGTCACCGTCTTTGGCACGTTCTTTTACGGCGTCGATTCCCTGCTGCCATCTTGTCTGGCTGCGTTTGGCTCTTAGCGCTTGCAGGCGTTCTACCTGGCGGCGTTCTAAGTCTGGGTCGTGGCGTTGGGTGGGGACGCCGGGCTCGTTCTCTCTGGTGAACTTGTTGACGCCGACGACTACGGCGTCTCCGGTTTCGACGCGGCGCTGGTAGTCGTAGGCGGCGTTCTGGATCTCCTGCTGGACCCAGCCTCGCTCGATGGCGCGGAGCATGCCGCCTAATGCTTCGATCTTTTGGAAGTAGTCTTCGGCTTCCTGCTCGATGCGGGTGGTGGAGGCTTCGACGAAGTAGGAGCCGGCGAAGGGATCGACGGTCTGGGCGACTCCGGCCTCGAAGGCGACGATCTGCTGGGTGCGGAGGGCGATGCGCGCGGCCTCTTCTGTGGGGAGGGCGAGGGCTTCGTCGTAGCCGTTGGTGTGGAGCGACTGGGTGCCGCCGAGGACGGCGGCCATGGCCTGGACGGCGGTGCGGGTGATGTTGTTTTCGGGCTGCTGGGCGGTGAGGGTGGAGCCGGCGGTTTGCGTATGGAAGCGGAGCATCCAGGAGCGCGGATTTTTTGCGTGGAAGCGCTCGCGCATGACGCGAGCCCAGAGGCGGCGCGCGGCGCGGAATTTGGCGACCTCTTCGATGAAGTCGTTGTGCGCGTTGAAGAAGAAGGAGAGGCGCGGGGCGAAGCTGTCTACATTGAGACCCCGCTCGAGAGCCGCTTGCACATATGTCATCCCATTCGCCAACGTAAAGGCGACCTCCTGCGCGGCGGTGGAGCCGGCCTCGCGCATGTGGTAGCCGGAGATGGAGATGGTGTTCCACTCGGGCACTTCGTGCTCGGCCCAGGCGAACATGTCGGTGATGATGCGCATGGCGTGGCCGACCGGATAGATGTAGGTGCCGCGTGCGATGTACTCCTTGAGGATGTCGTTCTGCACGGTGCCGCTGAGTTTTTTTATGTCGGCGCCGGAGCGGCGGGCTGCTGCGCAGTAGAGCGCGAGCAGGATCGAGGCGGTGGCGTTGATGGTCATCGAGGTGGAGATGGTGTCGAGCGGGATGCCGGCGAAGAGGCGCTCCATGTCTTCGATGGAGTCGATGGCGACGCCGACCTTGCCGACTTCGCCGAGGGCCATGGGGTCGTCGGAGTCGTAACCGATCTGGGTGGGGAGATCGAAGGCTACGGAGAGGCCGGAGGTCCCGTGGGCGAGGAGGAATTTGTAGCGGCGGTTGGACTCCTCGGCATCGCCCATGCCGGCGTACTGGCGCATGGTCCAGAGGCGGCCGCGATACATGGTGGGCTGGATGCCGCGGGTGTAGGGATACTGGCCGGGATAGCTTAGGTCGCGGTCGGCGTTGAAGCCGGTGGCGGCGAGGTCGTCTGTCGTCCAGAATGCGCTGGTCGCTTGTGCCGCGTGGCGCTGTCTGCTTTGCCGTCGTTGCCGGATTTCATTGCGTCGTCCTCTTGCCGCGACGACTGGCTTTGACGAAGGAGCTGATGGAGAACCAGGCGAAGATGAGCGCGGCGATGGTGGCGACGATGAAGTGTGCGTGGTCGGGGCCGTGGAGGGCGCTGGCGCGGATCTTCCAGGCGTTCTGACCGAAGAAAGCGGCGAAGAGCGCGAAGAAGAGGCCGGTGATCTCGAGCCAGAGGGTGCCGGAGACATGCGCGAGCGGGCCGATGAAGGCCTTGCCGAAGCGGCGAGTGCCTTCACCAATGCGGCGTGAGGTCTGACCAACGCGGCGGCCTGGCTCGGCATAATTTTTTGCGGGGCGCGGCGCGGGTGGCGGCGTGGACGGGTGCGCGGTGGCACTGGACTGTGATGCGGTTTGGGACGCGGCTTGGGGTGCGGATGCGGCTTTGGCGGCGCGTTCTTTTGCCATGCGCGAGGCGACACGGACGCCGATGCCGAGTTTGCGTCCGAAGCGGTTCGGCTCCATGGGGAAAGTGTACTGAATGGCGAGTCGGCGAGTCAGCGTGAACGGCAGGCGGGTCATGGGGGAGCTGAGTCTTGTGGCACTGCCGAGACCCACATCGCAAAGGCGAAATGTGGGGCGCCCATGCTCGTGGCATTTCCGGCGGGCTGCAGGTCCCTTCCCTTTGCTTCTCTCAGGGGCAGGATGACAACTTACTGTTATGGCGAAAGTTTCGCGCATCGTCATGAGGCGGATTGCCGGGTTGGGTCATCAGACGTAAGGTAGGGGGATACCCGCGGGCCGGGAGGGTGGGTCCGGAGGCGGGAGACCCTGGTGTGGGACGAGGAGGCAAGGATGAATGCACGGGTGCGCAAGCTGATCGAGCAGTTGGGAGAGGCGAT
Organism: uncultured Acidobacteriaceae bacterium; assembly: GCA_963763665.1. Taxonomy (GTDB): domain Bacteria; phylum Acidobacteriota; class Terriglobia; order Terriglobales; family Acidobacteriaceae; genus KBS-83. The sequence goes on from CAVXPT010000001.1 coordinate 410,560, forward strand.
CCACGAATCGGTCTCCGAGTCCGAACAGATTGCGGGCGTAGTGCAGAACATTCGCAGTCAGGGCTTCGACGTGCTCCTCATGCTGGAAGCCACTATCGGGCTGAACGAGGTGGAGACGCAACCGGGCGAGGAAGGCGACGCATCGAAGCCGGAGGTTGTTGAAGGAGGCAAGCCCTTCACCGCGCAGGATGTCAGCTTCCTCCGATCGCTTCGCATCGCCATTGAAGGCGACGATGTGGACGACGAGGACGATCTCTCCGATACGTCGGATACCTCGGACGCATAGAGCCGCACGACGGAACGATCGAAAAAGCAGAGACCTCCGGGTTGGGCTGTCCGGTGGGGCTGTCCGGTTCTGCCTCGCTCCCTGTAAGCTGGCTTGCGCAGCGGGGAAACAGCAACCTATGCTGCATGAGCAATCGGCACTGGAGTAAGCACTTCCGGATACATCCGGGGCCGGTTGAGGGGAGATCTGCGAAGCCATGACGATGAAAGACACGCTGGGTGTACTCCTCGCCGGGGGCGCCGGCGAGCGTCTTTTTCCCCTGACGCGCGACCGTGCCAAGCCAGCGGTTCCCTTTGCCGGCACCTATCGGATTATCGACATCACGCTGTCAAACTGCATCAACTCCGACCTGCGGCGGGTGTACATCCTGACCCAGTACAAGGCGCTGTCGCTGAACCGGCATATCCGCGAAGGTTGGAGCGGGAGCGTGGCGCAGGAGCTGGGCGAGTTCGTGGAGATTCTGCCGCCGATGCAGCGGGTGAGCGCGAACTGGTACATGGGCACGGCGGACGCGGTGTACCAGAACATCTATTCGATCGGCGCCGAGCAGCCGAAGTACGTGATCATCCTCTCCGGCGACCACATCTACAAGATGAACTACGGGCTGATGCTGGATCACCACAAGGAGATCGGCGCGGATGTAACGCTGGCGACGCTGCCGATCCGGCCGGATGAAGTGCCGCGCTTCGGCGTGGTGGATGTGAGCAAGGCCGGCGAGGTGCTGGGGTTTCTGGAAAAGCCGAAGGAAACCAAGCTACGCTCGCCGTGGAACCCGGATATGGTGGATGCCTCGATGGGCATTTACATCTTCAACACCGACGTGCTGCTGCCGTCGCTGATCAAGGACGCGGACGACGTGAACTCGAAGCACGACTTCGGGCACAACATCCTGCCGTCGCTGCTGGGCAAGTACAAGATGCACGCCTACAACTTTGTGGATGAGAACCGCAAGGAGCTCTATTGGCGGGATGTGGGGACGCTGGACGCGTACTACGACGCGAATATGGATGTGGTGTCGGTATCGCCAATCTTCAACTTGTATGACCGCAACTGGCCGCTGCGCACACGGCAGCGGCAGTATCCGCCGGCGAAGTTCGTCTTCGGCGAGCCGGGACGCACGGGCATGGCGGTGAACTCGATTGTGTCGCAGGGGTGCATCGTCTCGGGCGCGGTGGTGCGCAACAGCGTGATGTCGCAGGATGTGCGCATCAACTCCTATGCGGAGATCGATTCGAGCATCATCTTCACGCACGTCGATATCGGGCGGCATTGCCGGATCAAGCGCGCGATTATCGATCGCGATGTGCATCTGCCGGAGGGCACGGTGATCGGCTACGACCAGACGGAAGACAAGCGGCACTACCATGTGACGCCGTCCGGGATCACGGTGGTGACGCGCGATGGGTCGCTGTATGAGAGCCCGGTGGCGTCGGATTTCCTGAGCGTGCCACACTGAAAACAAGGATCAGGCAGCGAATGCCAGGCATCAAACCGGCATGAACACTCTCGACTCCATGCTGGAACGGAATAAGGACTTTGCCGCGCAGCAGTCTGCTGCAGGCACATTGATGCCCTCGCTTCCGCAAGCCATGCCAAATGTGAAGGCAATTATCATCGGTTGCGCTGATATGCGTGTCGATCCTGCTCATGTACTTGGAATTACGCCAGGCGAAGCTGTCGTGATTCGCAACATCGGTGGGCGAATCACCCCGGGTCTGCTGGAGCAGTTGGGACTACTCGGGCGAATTGGTGAGGTTGCCGGAAAAATTCCTGGAGGCGGAGGGGAGTTTCACCTCATCGTGCTTCAGCACACCGATTGCGGCATCACCCGGCTTGCGGGCGACCCAGCCAAGCTGGCGCATTATTTTCAGATAGACGAAGCAGACCTCAAGACAAAAGCGGTCACCGATCCCCGGGCGGCGGTTGCCGGCGACGTTGCTTTGCTCCGGGCGATTCCCGCGTTGCCGGGCGAGTGGCTTGTCTCCGGCCTCGTCCACGACGTGGCGACGGGACTTGTCGAGATCGTCGTACCGCCAGCGCCGATTCGTAGTTCGTGATTGTCGAATACCATGTGACGCCGTCCGGGATCACGGTGGTGACGAGAGCTTGACTCCCGGTGCTATTGACCGCACCTTACTCTCCGTGCAACTGTTAGCGAGTTAAACCTGAGACATCCCCGGTGCGGATCGCTGACCTTATCCTACCTGTATTTGCAGTGATCCTAAGTGGCTGGATCGTTGGCTATACGGGCTATCTCTCGCGAGCGTTGTCTGACGCGCTGATTCACTTCGCCTACAACATCGCAATGCCGGCATTGCTGATCGTCACCATTGCACAAGAGCCAAGTCATTCGCTGATCCGCTGGCGCTTTCTTGTTGCCTTTGGTGGTGGCTCCCTCCTCTGCTTCATCCTCGTCTTCGGCATCATGAGCATTCGTGCTTCCCGAAGTCTCGCAAGCAGAACGATGCATGGCATGGCGGCATCGATGACGAATACCGGCTTCGTCGCGCTACCCGTTCTGGAGGCGATCTATGGTCCCCGGGCCGTGTTGCCGGCGGCGATCGCCACGGTATTCGTGGCCGTGGTGATGTTTCCAGCAGCCGTGATCCTGCTCGAACTTGGTCAGCGGGATGCGCATGGCTCGCGGACGGCCCCCATGGTCACAGTGAAGCATGTCGTGCTGAACCCGATGGTCCTATCAACCCTGATCGGCATGCTTTGGTCGGTGCTCGGTCTCCGCATGCCGGGGCCGGTCAGCGCTTATCTTGGCATCCTGGCAGATGCGCTCACGCCTTGTGCTCTGTTCGCCATCGGACTGGGGCTGTCGATGGATGCATTGCGCGCCAATATCGGGCGAGCTTCGCTGCTCTCGGCCGTCAAGCTCGTCATCATGCCTCTGATCGTGTACGGATTGAGCCTGTGCCTGGGCCTCGACCCCCTCTACACCATTGCGGCCGTCATCTGCGCCGCAGTGCCCACGGCCAAGACAGCCTACATCCTTGCGGGAGAGTATCGCTGCGAGGAAACGATGGTGGCGTCCACTGTCGCACTGACCACTCTCGCTTCCATCCTCTCGCTGGTGGTCTGGCTTTATGCGCTATCCGGGCTATCGGCACGCATCGCTGGCGGATAAGGGCAGCAAGCGGTTTGTTGCGTCTTCGGTAAGCGCGTCCTCGCCAATGCACTCATTGAGCTTCGTACAAGCTCAACACTTCCGCGTTACTCGCGGATCACGAGCAAACCGTAAACTGACAACATCATGCAAATTAAGCAAACGATTGCGCCGGAGAACACGGCGGTACGGGTGGCTTTGTGGCGGGCTCTGCACGTCCAGGTCGATGCGCTGCCGCATGTGCTGGAAGACGAGATTGGCCTCAAGCTGGTGGCGCCGGATGACGATTGGCGCAGCCGTCCCGACATGGACCCGCAGTTCACGCGGCTCTTCCGCGCGTCCATCGTGGCTCGTGCGCGCTTCATCGAGGATCTGGTGGTGGAAGAGGCTGGCCGCGGCGTGGGCCAGTACGTGATCCTCGGCGCCGGCCTGGATACTTTCGCGCAGCGCAGGCCGGAGATCGCGTCGCAGCCTGAAGGTGTTCGAGGTGGACCAGCCTGGTCCTCAGGCGTGGAAGCGCCAGCGCCTGATCGAGCTGCGGCTTCGGCATTCCGGAGTGGCTGCGGCTGGTGCCGGTCGACTTCGAGGCGGGCGAGTCATGGTGGGAGCGGCTGGTGGCCGCTGGATTCGATAGAGCAAGCCGGCGGTCGTGGCTTCCACCGGCGTCAGCATGTACCTCACGAAGGAGGCGATTGCGGCCACGCTGCGCCAGGTCGCGGCGCTCGCTCCGGGCTCTACGCTGGCGATGACGTTCCTGCTGCCGCTGGAGCTCGATGGACCCCGAGGTGCGTCCGGGATTTCAGATGGCGGAGAAAGGGGCGCGAGCGGCGGGGACGCCTTTCCTCAGCTTCTTTACCCCGCAGGAGATGCTGGCGCTGGCGCGCGAAGCCGGTTTTCGAGACGGCCCGGCATGTGTCGGCGGCCGATCTTAGCCAGCGCTACTTGAATGGCGGGACGGATGGCGCGGACAGAACGGATGGCCTTCGGCTGGGGAGTTCGGAGGAGTTGCTTGTAGCGGCGACTTAGTTTCCCCAGGCATTTCTGACGGAGTTCTTGAGCGTGCCACATGAGCCAGGGCCGCAAGAAAGCTCACGGTTTGGTTGAGATTCCCCAATTGGTACTTCTATCCACAAGAATGAGGTTCCAGAATTCTCCGCTTGAGATAGTATTTCCCCTGACTTCTCCGTCGCCCCCCGAGACATCTTGCAGTATCCATAAAAGAAGAATTGGGGACACTTATGTTCAGAATCAAAATCGCAGCTCTACTCGCAGCGTGTTCGGCCACCGCATTCGCAGCCACGCCCGTGGCGCACGTATACGTGCAGACAACTAAGGGAGTGAATCTTTACAACACAGCCTCCAGCGGTCAACTGTCACTGGCATCAGGGTCGCCGTTCAAGACAGTTGGACTCATGGTCGGGACCAATGGCAAGTACTTCTTCAGCAATGGGACCAACCTAGTCCACGTCTACGCAATGTCTTCGACCGGCGCGATCGGCAAGGAGGTCGCCAACATCGACACATCGCTCTACTCGGGATCAGAGTGCGGGACAACGGGCCTAACTTTCCTCGATCACTCGGGCCAGTATCTCTACGTGGAACATTCCAACTTCCCCTCTCCTACCGGTGACAACACCTGCTATGGTATCCAGTCCTACAAAATCACCACGACGACCGGCCAGTTGACGTTTCTCGGTTCGACGGGTGCAGAGGTTGGGCGCTACGAGCAGGCTCCAAGGGGCTTCACTCTAACCGCAAACAATACCTTTGTGTATGCGCTCTATGAACAGGGGTACGGCGCGACCATAATCGATGGCTTCCATCGGGAGAGCGCCGGTGCACTCGATATGTGGGGGTTCCACGAGGCCGATCCGGCGCCCATTGACTCGACATGGGGATGGCTCCAGTACGGTGTGGCCGCGGACCCCTCGAACCACCTGGCGACGATTGCGGTGCAGGAACAGGGAATTCCTCTGGGCTATAGTCGGGCGCCACAATTGGCCAGCTACACCGTAGACGCGCAAGGGAATCTTTCGACCACGAATACCTGGCAGACCATGCCGACGCCGGTCATCTTCCCGACCAGTCTGAACATGTCGCCCTCGGGGAAGCTCCTGGCGGCAGGTGGAAACGTAACACTTCCGGCCAACCCAGGAAACAATCCTGCTGAATCCCCAGGGCTTCAGGTGTTCCACTTCAACGGTGCTTCCCCGATCACCAATTTCAGCAGTGTCCTGACCAGCGACTTCATCGACTTCATCCGCTGGGACAACGCCAACCACCTCTACGCGTTGAGTAATTCCTCCGGCAAGCTGTACGTCTACACGGTGACGCCGACCAGCATCAAGAGCGTCGCTGGATCCCCGTTTAAGGTGGCTAATCTCAGCAGTCCGTCATCTCTGGTGGTCCGCTAGGGAAAGAACAGCATATCCCTCCACTCCGCTTCGCTCCGGTCGGGATGAAGAGGCGTGGAGGAATTTCTTCTTGGGGCTCGCTCGCTGACGCGCGTTCTGGCCCCAATTCCATGGAACCATCCCCCCGTTTTCCGCGTATCTGGAGGCATGAGCGCCGCAGCTACATGGCCGGGGGTACTGGGAGGGGGACCAAGTCTTTCTCGAACCAATGGTTTGTGGTCTCCGGCGCGGTCTGCGCGGCTGATAAACGGGTATCCTTCGAACGGCAACAGGCTTACCACCAGGACAGTCGGCAGAATGGACCGGGACGGGAACAAGGGCGGGGACAAAGCTGCCACGCGGCGAGAGAATACGGCCGCCCGCGCCGCCGCCGGACTGCCTGCTGTCCCGCCTGCCGATGTGGACTGGACCGCCCTGGTGGAGCGGTGCCTGCGCGGGGACGGCGGGGCCTGGGCGGAGCTGGTGCGGAGCCATCACCGCCGCGTGTACGGCATGTGCTACCGGTTTACCGGCTCTGCGCATGACGCCGAGGACCTGACGCAGGAGGTCTTCCTGAAGCTGTACGGGAACCTGCGCAGCTTCAACAGCGACAAGGGCAGCTTTACCACCTGGATCACGACGCTGACGCGGAACCTGCTGGTGGATCACTTCCGGCGCAGCCGCATGGAGCGCTCGACGGACTCGCTGGACGCCGGGTGGGACGCTGCCGAGGAGACGCGGTCTGGAACACGTTCGGGCGCCGAGCTGCTGCAGGATGCGCGCCGCTCGCCGCACGACCACACGGTGGCGCGGGAGCTGGAACGGATGGTGCAGGCGGCGCTGGCAAAAGTATCACCGGAGTTGCGCGAGGCGGTTATTCTTCGCGATTTGGAAGACATGGATTATAAGGAAATCGCTCTGGTGCTTCGGGTGCCGGAGGGGACAGTGAAAAGCAGGATCAGCCGGGGACGGGCAGAGCTCGCCCGGCTGCTGGGCCGCAACAAGAAGCAGGTGATGTAGCCGTGGCAACGAATCACAATCCGGAGAAAGGACCCCGCCCCCTGAACTGCGAAGCCTGGGAGGCGATGCTGACCGATGCGCTGGATGGCACGCTCAGCGCACGCGACGCGGAGGCCTTCAACGCACACAGCAAGGGCTGTGCCGCCGGCTGCGGTGAGCTGCTGGAGGAGGCGCAGCGCGGCACGGAATGGCTGCGATTTCTGCGTGAAACGCCGGAAGCGCCGCAAGGGCTCCTAGAGAAGATCCTGGTTGGGACGACGGGACTTCCTGACGCGCAGCCTCTGGCGGCATCGGGCGCGGTGGCGCTGCCGCACCAGCCGTGGCTGGGCGTGCCGTTCGGGCTGCTGCAGCGGCATATGGCGGAGTCGCGCATCCTGATGACGCTGGCCATGGCCTTCTTCTCTCTCGCCTTGACGCTGAACCTGACCGGTGTGCGTCTAAACCAGTTGAAGCTGAGCGACCTGAGTCCGTCGGCGCTGGCTGCGTCGGTGAGCCACCAGTACTACACCACGTCGGCACATCTGACCCGCTACTACCTGAACCTGCGGATCGTGTACGAGCTGGAGTCGCGGGTGAACGAGATGCGCCGCGACAACAGCGCTCCGGCACCGCGGCCTGCAGTGCAGCAACAACAGCAGCAGCCGGCGCAGAAGCCGCAGCCTGCGTCCAAGCCGGGCGGCGCAGCACACAAGGCAGGGAGCATTGCCAGCCCGGAGCGGGGCCAGAGTTATGTGGCCCCGGTTCCGGTGCTGGCGCTGTTTCAGCATCATTCAAAGATCGAAGCAGGGCCGCGTGCGCAGCTCCAAAGATGCGCGCGGAGCAGAACTTTCTCCTCCGTATCTCCGAAGTCCGAAAGACCAGGCAATCAATACAAGCCGTCAGAAAGGAGCCTGGTATGAATTGCAACTATCATCCCGAAGTTCCCTCGTCCGCCTTTTGCCAATTTTGCGGCAAACCGCTATGCAAGGATTGCGTGCGCAACGTGGGGGGCTCCGTCTTCTGCGAGGCGTGCCTGACCGAACGGCTTCGCGGAAGCGGCGTGGGTGCGCCGTCGCCTATCTTTACCGGCACACCGCACCCTATGCTGGCCGCCCTGCTGGGATTTATCCCCGGCGTGGGCGCCATGTACAACGGGCAGTACGCCAAGGCGATCGCCCATGTGCTGATCTTCGCCGTACTGGCCAGCCTCAGCGACCATACCTCGGGTGTCTTCGGCATCCTGGTGGCGGCGTGGGTCTTCTACCAGGTCTTCGACGCCTACCAGACGGCGCTGGCCCGGCGTGATGGCCATCCTGTGCCGAACCCTTTTGGATTGAATGATATAGCGCAGCGGCTGGGAATCCATCCGCATCCCGGGGCGCCGGGCGTTCCGCCAGTCCCACCTGTTTCACCGGCCGGAGGCGCGAACTGGGGGCCGGTATCAGGAGCCGCGCAGCCGGGGCAGCCGCAGTATGGGCAGGGTTCGGCCGCCGGATTTGTACCGGCTGCGGGGTACGCTCCGGGCTATCCACCCGCGCCGGGCCAGCCAGGCTACGCAGAGTGGCTAGAAAATGATATTCGTCAGAGAAGTGGCGCCACTCCGGGTCAAGGCCAGCCGGGATACGGCTATATGCCGGGACAGCCGTATCCGCCGCCGATGCCGCCTTTCCCTCCGGCTGGTGGGTATATGGGAGGGCGCGATGTGCCGACGGGCGCGATCATCCTGATCGGGCTGGGCATCCTGTTCCTCTTCGGCTCGCTTGGGCTGCTGCATCATGACTGGATTGCCCATGGATGGCCGCTGCTGATCATCGGGCTGGGGATCTGGATCATCTTCCGCCGCACGCACAATGTGCCCCCGCCCATGCCGCCGTCTGACCCATCCGTGTCTGCCGGAGTGCATTCGGACACAACCGGAGGCACGCGATGAATCGCTGGCTGCTGATCCGCCGTTTGCGCGGCCCGGCGTTCCTGCTGATGTTCGGGGTGACGGCGCTGCTGCATGAGTGGCACATCCTGAGCTTTGGACAGAGCTGGCCGCTGTACCTGGTGCTGGCCGGTGTGCTGGCGCTGGCCGAGCGCGCGGCCTTTGAAGTGCCCGATCCGTCGCAGATGCCGCCGCAGTATCCGCCGTATGCGGGCGGCTATCCCCAACAGCAACCGCCGCCGAGCGGCTGGACCAATCCTTCGTCTTCATCGTCGCCGGGCACGGACATCGTTCCCGTACCGCCGAGTGATATCGACCGCACGGAAGGAGGCCGCTGATGGCTGCTTCGCCTCCGCCCTATACCTCCGGGCCTTCGAATCCCGATCCGCGCTGGCAGTGGAAGCAGCAGCGCCGCGCCGCCAAAGAGCAGTGGCGCGCCCAGCGTGCGTACTACCGCGGCATGCGGCGGCCGTCCATCGTGCGGCCGATCGTGCTCATCATCATCGGCATCGTGGCGCTGATGATCCAGGCCGGCACCATCAGCGGCTACGCGTTCTGGGACTGGTATATCCACTGGTGGCCGCTGCTGCTGATCGGACTGGGGCTGGCGCTGCTGGGCGAATGGTACCTGCAGCAGGGCGATCCTTACGGCAGGCGCACGAGTGTTGGCGGACTTGTATTTCTTATCGTGCTGGTCGCGCTGCTGGGCGTGGTGGGCAAGCACGCGATGAACAGCCCCTTCGGCTGGCACTTCCCCGACGACGACGACAACAACTGGAGGATGCACCTGTTCGGGCAGGCGCACGATGCGGACCACCAGTTCGACCAGGCCTTCGGCGCGAACGGCAAGCTGACGATCAACAATCCGCATGGCGATGTCTCGATCTCGCCGTCGACGGACGATCGCATTCACGTCAGCGCGCACGAGACGGTCTATAGCTCAAGCGACCGGGATGCCGACAAGCAACTGACGAAGCTGAAGCCGGAGCTGCAGGTGAACGGCAACGAGGCCACGCTGACAACCGCGAACATCGACCGCGGGACTGTGGACCTGACGGTGCAGGTGCCCGCGAATACCAGCATCTCGATGAAGACGGGGCACGGCAATGCCGCGGTGAACGGGCTGAACGGCACCATTGGCGTGGATGCCGGACGCGGCAACGTGACGCTGAACAAGATCGGCGGCGCGTGCACGGCGCGGATGTCCGGCGGCGACTTTTCCGCGCACGCCTTGACCAGCACGCTTTCCGTGAACGGGCGCACGGCGGATGCGAATGTCTCCGACGTGGCCGGCAGGGTGACGCTGGATGGCGACTTCCTGGGCGAGGTGGACGTGGCCAAGCTGAGCGGACCGCTGAGCTTCCACTCCAGCCGCACCACCTTCGAGGTGGATCATCTGATCGGCGATCTGACGCTCGACGACAGCGACCTGACGCTGCAGAATGCGAAGGGCCGCATCCAGGCCGCGACCCGCTCGAAGAACATCACGCTGAGCAGGATTGCCGGACCGCTGGATATTTCCACGTCAGACGGCGACATCAAGGTAAACCTGACCGGCGGCGATGGGCCGATCAACCTGCGCAATCGCAATGGCGCGATTGAGCTGGGGCTGCCGGAAGATCATCTGTTCAACGTGGATGCCAGCGCACGCGATGGCAGCGTGAATAGCGACCTGACGTACAGCGGCAAGGTGGAGCGGAGCGATCACTCGTTGACCGGCGATACCGGCAAGGGCGGCAACGCTACACCGGTGGTGCTGGTGGCGGACCATGGAGACGTGACCATCAAGCGAGCCGATGCGAATGAGGAATCTCCGGAGGAGCCGGAAACGCCGGAGGAGCCGGAAGCTCCCGAGTCGCCGGGCGATGGCGTGCCAACGGTGCCTAAGCCGCCGCGGCCGCCGCATCTGCATGTGCCGAGGAATGCGCCGGTGCCGCAGGCTACGACGCAGTAGGCGGCGGGGCAAAGATCTGGGAGCATCAACTATTCAGACTTGTCGGCACTCCGGGAGCCAGTGGGGCGGATTCGCTCTGACTGGGAATTTGCGAACACTTGCGCAGAGCTGATTTGCGGCGAGCCGCAGCCCCTCAGCGGTCACGGTGAAGGATAGAAAGAACTCATCCGAGTAGGCTTCAATTCCAGGAGGACATGACTCCAATGCGAAATAGAGCCTAAGTTCACAAATATCCGCATCACGTGTGACAAATTCGAACGACAGGTTCGGCTCAATGAAATCGACACGCGTTCTCGACTGCCTTTCGAAGGCTACGTCTCCTAACCAATTCGCGAGGTCACGGCACTCCGCCGTCATCAGACATGGGCCAGTGTGCGTCCATGAGGCAACGGGACTGTTCACTCTGATTGAAACCAAGAGCCAGTTGGCATCCCAATACTCATTCTCGATATGGGGATATTGATAGCCGATCAGTTGAAGCTCAAACTCGCTTTGATCTCTCTCACTTTTGAGAATCATCGTTCAACTATGTTCGCATCTCTTAGCGGGGCGAATCGGTCAGTCGGCGAGGTAGCGCTCCACCAGCGCAGCGGCGCGCTCGATGACCTGCTCCAGCGTGAGATCTGTCGAATCGATGATGGTGGCGTCCGGTGCCGGGCGCAGGGGTGAGTCTTTCCGGGTGCGATCGCGGCGGTCTCGCTCGCGGATCTCTTCGAGGACCTTTGTGGGGAGTTGGGTTGCGATTGCGGCGCCCCCGGTCTGCGGATCGTTCTGCCCCCCGTTGCCACGGGTCTGTTCGTAGCGGCGCTCACCGCGTTTCTCCGGCGAGGCATCGAGGAAGATTTTTACCGGCGCATGCGGGAAGACGACGGTGCCGATATCGCGGCCTTCCATGACTACATTGCCCTGTGCGCCGAGCGCCTGCTGCAGTCCGACGAGCCAGCGGCGAATGGGCGGGTGCACGCTGACCTCCGATGCTGCGGCGGTGATCTGCGGGGTGCGGAGCTGGCTGGTGACGTCAATGCCGTCCAACAGGACGCGATTGCCCTCCGCACTGGACTCGAGCCGGGGCTCCAGGCGCACCTGCGTGGCGTGGGCGAGCACTTCAAGCGCGGCGGCATCACTGGTGGCCACGCCGGTTTCTAGCGCCTTGAGGGCAACGGCGCGATACATGGCGCCGCTTTCGAGATTGAGCAGGCCGAAGCGCTGCGCCAGTGCGCGGGCGACGGTGCTCTTGCCCGCGCCGGCGGGACCGTCGATAGTGACGATCAAGGGGGCTACGACAAGAGGTTTGATTGAACGTTCGGCCACCTAGCCTTCGTCTCCTTCGCTGCGGGGTTTGGCACTGCGCGGTTTACTGCGTGGCGCTCCGGCGCCGCCTGGGCGTTTCGTGCCCGGACGTTTGCCACCCGAGGGCTTGCTGCGTGGTTTGAAGTCACCGAAGCTTCCCTTGGCGGGCGGACGACCCGATGATGTGCCTGTGCCCGGTTTGCCAAATCCGCCGGGACGGCGCGGCTTGCCGGAACTTGTGGTCGTGGAGGTGCGGCCTTTCCCTGCTCCTGCGGGGCGAGGCCCACGCGAACCTGCACCCGCCGGGCGAGGTTTGCCGAAGGACTTGCCGGGGGCGCCGGGCTTGCGGAAACCGCCGGGCTTGCGCGGGCCTGAAGCTGCATCCCGGCCCCCTGCGGGACGAGGAGAACGCTCGCCTGCAGCGAAGGCGGGGCGCGGGGAACGGGGGCGGTCGGGACGATCCCTGCCGGGGGCTGGACGATCCCCGCCGGCTGCGGGGCGGTCGCCTGCGGGTTTGCGATAGCCGCCGGGTTTACCGAAGCTGGGTTTGCCAAAGCCGCCGGGCTTGCGGAAGCTGCCCGGGCGAGCACCGGGCTTGCTGAATCCGCCGGGCCGGCTGGGGCGCTGGCCGGCAGCGCGGAAGGGCCGGGATTCGCGCTCGCCGCCTTCGGGCCGTGTGGCAGGACTACTGCCCTCAGGTCTGCCCTCGGGCCGGTTCTCAAGTCTGGGCCGTGGCGTGAACTTGCGCTCTGGACGGTCGCCGCCGCCGGGCTTTCTGTAGCCGGGCTTGACGTAGCCGCCCGCGGATTCGCGTCTGGGTGGACGATCGCCAGCAGGTGCATATGGCCGTTTGAAGGGTCGGTCGCCTTGGGGGCGCGACTGACCGCCTCGGAAGGGTGGGCGCGATTCGCCGCGACCAAATGGGGGGCGCGGCGATTCGCCATCGCGACGCGGCGGACGGGCGAAACCTCCTGGGCGCGCTGGGCCGCCAATTCACCCGGGCGGACGCCGGCAGCTGACGTCCATCAAAGCGGCGTGGGCTGCCTGCGGAACGGTCTGGACCATGACCACCCTTGGGATCCCCCTGGGGCTTGCGGAAGGGACGGCCTTCGCCACCGCCAAAGCTGCGTTGCGGGCGCTCGCCTGCGCGGGGCGGACGGCCGGGGCGATCCTGTCCGAATCGTGGCGCGCTGGAGCCTGCTGCCGGGCGGAAACGCGGGCGATCCGCGCCTTCGCTGGGGCGGGGCGGGCGGTCGCCTAACGGGCTTGCCTGGAAACGACTTTTCGGGCCGGAAGCTGCTGCCTCCTGGACGCGGGGGACGGCCTTTGCCGAAGCTGCCGCGCTTGTCGAAACCTCCGCGCGAGGCTCCCGCTCCGCCGCGATCGAAACGCGCGGGACGATCAGGACGCTCAAAGCGCTTGGGGCGATCCGAAGTGCCCGGGCCAGCCGGGCGCTCTCGCCGCTCCGCTGAAGCTGCGAAAGAGGGGCGGGCGCGGCGCTCGAAGTTCGGCCGCGGCGGCTGGCTGGTTCCCTCTGCACTTTCAGCGCGGCGGAAACTGCCACGCTCTGCAGAGCCGCTCCGGGCCGTTCCATGAGAATCGCTGCGCTCTGGACGGCGGAAGCCGCCTTCGCGACGCGGCGGGCGATCCGTAGATGATCCTCTGCGATCGCTCGATGGCGTTCTGCGATCGCGCGCGGCGAAGCTGCCGCGGGCGCGCTCTCCGAAGGCGGGACGCGCGGAACGCCGGGGCGCGGCTGGCCTCTGCTGCGAGATCGCGGCGGGGTTTGCAGCCGCAGCCTCGGTCAGATCCGGCTCATTCTGTTCGAGACCGGCGTCTTCTCCGGCGATGGCACCGGCAGCGAGAACGACCGTCTCCTCCTCCTCGGCGATCTCGGGCAGCGTGCCTTCAACGTAGAACTGCTCGTCGCCGGCGAGCGAAAAGGATGCGAGCTGACGCGTGGTGGAGAGGCCGTGGATGACGTCGCGGAGGCGCGAGCGCGAGGCGACCGGGGAGAGAAAGATTTCGGCTTCCTCGGCAGTGGCCGCGACCGCGGACTGCAGATAGAACGACACCAGGATGGAGAGCGCGGTGGTCTGCGACTGGGTGCTGCCGATGGTGAGCTCGCGGCGGTGACGCGCGCTGAGCAGCTCCCAGTGCGCGCCTTCCTCGGAGTTCTCCGCGGGAATCGGCACCACCCGCATGGTGTGCCAAAGCTCGGCGAGCGAGCGGAGCACGGCGGCTTCCGTGACCTCCCGGCCCAGGCCCGCACGCAGTTCCATGGTGGTGAGCGCGCCTTCGCGTTCCAGCAGCTTCCATGCCTCGGCGGCGAGCGGGGAGACGCGCCCGTTGCCCGCGGTAGAAGGCTCACGCTTGGGGTTGCGCTCCGGCTGGAGCGCGTAGAGATAGGGCAACGCCTCCGGGGTGGCGAGGAAGTCGGGATGCTCGCCCACGAAGCTGGAAACGCCGATGCCGGGTGCTGCGCCGAAGAGATTGAGCGCGATGACCGCGCCGGACGCGACCAGCCGTGCGAGCATCTGGGCGGCGGCGGCGATCTGCTCTGGATTCGGTGTGGCTTCCGACCGGCCGGCTACGGCTTCGACAAAGCTGGGCGCGGGCACGGGCAGATGCTGCCGGCGCGGCAGATAGAGGCACAGCGGCGTGTCGGCGAGCCAGCGCTCCGCGTCGTCGAGCGTGAGCAGCGCATTGCCATCCTGACGCCAGCGTACTTGCCGGGCCTGTTCCAATTGATTCTGATTCATGACTTCCGATCTGAGTTCTTCTCTTGAGGAGAAGAGAGGAGTGCGGTCCGCGAAACTGCTTAAACGCGGTGAAACGCGCGCTCGATGTCCTTCCAAGAATACCGTAGTGCGATGGGGCGGCCGTGGGGGCAGCTGGTGGGCAGCTCGGTTTTGCCCAGCTCGCGGAGCAGCCAGGCCATGCGCTCCGGGTCGAGCGGCATGTTGACCTTGATGGCGGAGTGGCAGGCGAGGGAGGCGGCGATGCGGGCGCGGGCGGTCCCGAGGTTCTCGCGCTGGTCGAGGCGGTCGCTCTGCTCCAGCACTTCGACGAGCATGCGCTCGAGCTCGCGGCCTTCCAGGCCGACGGGGGCGGCCTTGATGGCGAGGGTGCGCGGGCCGAAGGGCTCCACTTCGAAGCCGTTGCGCTCCAGTTCCTCGGCGATCTGCGCGAAGGCGACCATCTGGGCGGGCGTGAGGTCGACCAGCAGCGGCATGAGCATGCGCTGACGCTGTACGCTCTCGACTTCGCGCTCGCGGAGGATTTTTTCAAAAAGCACGCGCTCGTGCGCGACGTGCTGGTCGATGATCCAGAGCCCCTCTTCGTTGGTGGCGAGGATGAAGGACTCGCGCAGTTGGCCGATGGGCTTGAGCGAGGCGAGCGCGTGAAGCGTGGTGGCTTCCGCGACAATGGCGTGCGCGTCGGCGATCGGCGGCGCGGTGCCGTTTTCGGCGATCGCCATTTCGGAGGCAGCGGTGGCGAAGGCTGCCAGCGCGGCGCCGGCTGATGCGCCGGGCGAGGCTCCGTTGTCCAACGTCGCGGTGAAGTCGAGGCGCTGGGCCATCGACATGACCGGAGGCGGCTCCAGTGCGAAGGGGTCGGCGTTGCCGGTGAAGGGCGCGGATTCCGGCGCGCCGGGTATTGCGGAGACTCCTGGCAGCAGTGAAGGCGAAGCGACGGCATGCGTTTCGAGCGCGGCGAGGAAGCCCATGGCGGGACGCGACTGGACGATTTTGTTGCGCAGCGTGTCGCGGACGAAGTCGTGTACAAAGCTGGGCTGGCGAAAACGGACTTCCGTCTTCGCGGGATGGACGTTGACGTCGACTTCTTCCGGCGGCAGTTCGAGGAAGAGCAGGACGACGGGAAACGACGTAGGCGGAAGGATGTTGCGATACGCCTCCGAGACGGCGTGGAGCAGCAGGCGGTCGCGCACGAGGCGGCGATTGACGAAGGAGTAGATGGAGTTGCGATTGAGCTTTTCCAGCTCGGGCTTGGAGGTGAAGCCGGAGAGCCGCAGATGGCCGGGGACGGGCGGCTCGTAGTCCTCATCCTGCTTCCACGGCGGCGGCGCGGGCAGACCGACGCGCTCGAGGTCGACTTCGGCAGCGAGCGGAAGCAGGTGATCGAGCGTTTCCCTGCCGAAGATCTGGAAGATGCGGTCGGCCGGCTGGGCGACGGGCGGCGCCTGCAGCAGCGCGTGGGTGGCGGAGTGCAGCTCGAAGTGCTTGTCGGGATGGGCGAGCGCGTAATGTGTCACCAGCGCTGTGACGTGTGAGAGCTCGGTCGTCTCTGACTTGAGAAATTTGCGGCGCGCGGGGGTGTTGAAGAAGAGATCGCGCACAGCGATGGTGGTGCCGGGGGGCAGGCCGGCGTCTTCGACGCGATGCATACGGCCGCCAACAATCTCGATGCGGGTGCCGGCTGCTTCTTCTGCCGCGCGGGTTTCGAGGTCGAGGCGTGCGATGGATGCGATGGACGGCAACGCCTCGCCGCGGAAGCCCAGGGTGGCGATGGCGAGCAGGTCGTCCGAGGTGCGGAGCTTCGAAGTGGCATGACGCTCGAAGGCGAGCAGCGCGTCGTCGCGCACCATGCCGCAGCCGTTGTCCACGATGCGGATGAGCTTGCGTCCGCCGCCTTCGACCTCGATGCGGATGCGGGTGGCGCCGGCATCGAGCGCGTTTTCGAGCAGCTCCTTGACCACGGACGCGGGACGGTCCACCACTTCGCCGGCGGCGATCTGGTTGGCGACCTGGTCAGTGAGTACGCGGATGCGGCCCATGGATTAAGAGTACGGCAGGGTGTGGTGGAGAACTTCCCGGATCGTGACGGCAAATGCCAGGATGCCCGAAAGCGGACGGCTGCTTTCCGGCTCGCTAGACATACTTCGCCGGTCACCATTATGGTGGACGATTGCCGCGTGCGGGTCGAGCGTGATGCGCATCTGTCTCGCGGCACGACATTCAGTTTTCAGGGAGAGATTCCTTGCCATCGCAGACCGCCTCATCAATCTATCCAACGCGCAGAAGTTTTCTTGCTACCTCTGTCGGCGTGCTCGCGGCATCGTCGCTGGCGAGCGGCCAATCCGCCGCGCCTGCCGCGATGAAGACCGGCTACGCGCCGGTGAACGGCTTGAAGATGTACTACGAGATTCACGGGAGCGGGCAGCCGCTGGTGCTGATTCACGGCGGCGTCGTGGGTATCACGATGTTCGGACCGAATGTGGAGGCGCTGGCGAAAGGACGGCAGGTGATCGCGGTGGAGTTGCAGGGCCACGGGCACACGGCGGACATCGACCGGCCGATGAGCTGTGAGGCGATGGCGGATGACATCGCTGCGCTGATCCAGTATCTGGGGGTGCAAAAAGCGGACGTCATGGGCTATTCGCTGGGCGGGTATGTTGCGCTGCAGACGGTGATCCGGCATCCGCAGTCTGTGCGCAAGCTGGTGGTGGTGTCGGCGGGGTTCCGACGGAATGGAATGTATCCGGAGGTGCTGACGGCGTTCGACCACATGAACGCGTCCACCGGTGCGCAGATGTCGCAGTCGCCGCTGAGCAAGATGTATCCGAATGTGAATTGGCAGGTGCTGTTTGCGAAGCTGGGAGAGATGCTGCGGAAGGACTACGACTGGTCGAAGGAAGTGGCTGCCATCCGCTCGCCGACGATGCTGGTCTTTGCCGATGCGGATGCGGTGCGGCTGCAGCATATCGCGGAGTTCTACAGCCTGCTGGGCGGTGGCCAGAGAGATGCCGGGCCCGATGGCTCGCTGCGGTCTGCAAACGAGCTTGCGATCCTTCCCGGGCTGACGCATTACACCATCGACGCTGCTCCGGCGCTGGTGGAGACGGTGACGCCGTTCCTCGATGCGGCGATGCCGCAGAGCCACTAACTTTCCGGTTGCGAGTAGAGCCACCAGGCACTGGCGAGGTCCTGCACGATGTGGCCTAGCGATTTGTAAATGGTGACTTCGTCCGGCGAGCGGCGGCCTGCGGCGATGCCTGCGAGCACCTGGCCGATTTCGGCGAGGATGTGGCGGTCGTCGATGAGACCGGCTTGTCTGGCGCGGAGAAATTCTGCGCCCTGCTGAAGCACGCCTTCGCGGCTGTCGGCGAAGAAGCGGGCGCGGGCGACGAGTGCGTTGTCGATCTCGGCGGGGCCGGGCTGGCCGGAGCCGACTACGTTGATGTGCTGACCGGGCTGCACCCACTCGCCTTTGAGGATGGGCTCGGATGCGGAGGTGACGGTGCAGATGATGTCGGCGTCTTTGACGGCCTGCTGCGCGGTAGCCAGCGCGGTGACGGGAAGATTGAGTTCGGCGCGCATCTGTTCGGCGAAGGCTTGAGCTCGTTCCGGCGAGCGGCCCCAGATGATGATGGATGCGACTGTGCGGACTTTGGCGATGGCTCGCGCGTGGGTAGCGGCCTGCTCGCCGGTGCCGAGGATGGCGAGACGCTTCGCGTCTGAACGTGCCAGGGCGTCGGTAGCGACGGCGCTGGCTGCAGCGGTGCGGATGGCGGTAACCTCGCCGGCGTGGACGACGCAGACTGGGGTGCCGGTGTCGGGCTCGAAGAGCACGATGACGCCCTGGTGCGATTGCATTCCCTGCGCGGCGTTCTCCTGAAAGATGCTGATGAGTTTTGCGCCGAAGGGCTTCGTCGCGCCGAGGGCGCCGGGCATGATGCCGAAGAGATGGCCGCCGGCGAGCGGGATGATGGAGCGAAGAAGCTGTTTCGTCTCGCCGCCGGAAAACGCGATCATTGCGTCGCGCACGAGCGGGATGCAGACGTCATACGTGAGACGCCGCGCTACTTCTTCGCGGTCGATGAAGCGCATGGAAGGGTTGCGATGGATGGCGATCTCAGTAGACCCGGAAGCGGACCCAGTAGGTCCCATTGTCCCAGTTGATGCGATTGCCGCCTTGCGTGATGGTGCCGCTGATGGCGGAGCCGGCCCAGTTGGTGGTGATCTGACGGCCGTTGAAATTTCCGGTCGCGCTCTGGCCTAGTTCGTTCTGCAGATTGAGATTGCCGCGTCTCTGTTGGATGGAACAGGAGCGCGAGCGATCTCCATTCGCATACCAGGTGCCGGTGAGATTGGGCCGGCGTCTGCCGCCACCTCCGCCGCCGTTGTCGCAGCGCGCCCAGTAGCTTCCGTTCGACCAGTTGATCTGGCTGCCATCTCCGCTGAGCGTGCCGGTGACGAACTGCCAGCCCGGCGCCTGAATCTGATTGTTCCCTTGAATGTTGCCTGGAGATGTGTCGCCGTTCTCATTGGTCAAGGTGAGGAAGACACCGTTGCCGGAGATGGAGGCGTGCTTGCTGGGGTCGCCCTGCGCGCACCAGGCCCCGAGAAAACCGGAGGCTTGCTGCGGGCCGTTCCTCTGAAGAAGTGGACCGGGAGCGGCACTGAGCGATGACGAGAAATAGAGGAAAGCAGTGGCGCACAAGGAGAGAGTTATACCTTTGGCAAGGCGACTTAGATATGTCACGAAAAATCCCTCCGCGATGTGCAGGCATTATGCTACCCGCGGCCGTCTTCAGACAGATTTATTTTGGCCGTTTGCGAACGGGGAAAAACACAAACGGCAGAGCGAATCGCCCTGCCGCGGTGTTTCCGGTCTACTTCACTTCTAAGCGGTAGTCAGCTCCTGCGCCTTGGATTCATCGTGATGGCCGGGGGCTCGGTCGCCCATGACGTGGAGGCGAAGGAAATTCGTCGAACCAGTCAGGGTGCGGGTGCCGGCGACGATGCCTAATATTTCCTGCGGCTTCACGTAACCGCCTGCGGTGAGAATGTCTTCGGCCTCCTCCACCATCGCTTCGGTTGTGGACATCTTGTCGCAGGCGAGTGGGTGTACGCCCCACAGCAGGTTCATGCGGCGGATGACCTTGGGCACGCTGGAGAGCGCGAAGATGGGCGGCTTGGGACGCCACTTGGAGAGCTGGCGGGCGGTGGTGCCGGTTTCGGTGAAGACGGCGATGGCGCCGATGTCCAGGTCTTCGGCAGCGTGGGCCATGGACTCGCAGATGGTTTCGGAGATGGAGAGCCGCACATGCGCGGAGCGGCGCCGGTAGGTGTCCGGTTCGGCAAGCATGACGGCTTCGCTCTCAACGACGATGCGGTCCATCATCTTGACTGCTTCGACGGGATACTTGCCGGCAGCGGATTCGGCGGAGAGCATGACCGCGTCGGTGCCGTCATAGACGGCGTTGGCGACGTCGGAGGCTTCGGCCCGGGTGGGGCGCGGGTTCTCGATCATCGATTCGAGCATCTGGGTGGCGGTAATGACGGGCTTGCGATATTCACCGGCGCGGCGGATGACGTGCTTCTGCAGCGCGGGGACCTTTTCCGGCGGCACCTCAACACCCAGATCACCGCGGGCAACCATGACGCCGTCGGCGATTTCGAGGATGCCCTCCAGGTGCTCGATGGCTTGCGGCTTTTCGAGCTTCGCGATGAGCCAGACGTCGCCGCCGAGGGCGCGGGCGCGATCGCGGGTGTAGCGTACATCTTCCGCGGTGCGGACGAAGGAGACGGCGACGGCATCGACATCGTTGTCGATACAGAACTTCAGGTCGATCTCATCCTTCTCGGTGAGCGCGGGCGTCTTGACGTGAATGCCGGGAAGATTGATGCCCTTGTTCTCGCCGAGCATGCCGCCGTTGATCACCGTACATTCGACGTCATCGCCGCGAATGGCGGTGACACGCAACTCGATGAGGCCATCGGAGAGCAGGATGCGGGCGCCGGCGGTGAGGTTTTCGGCCAGCGTGGGGAAGGTGGTGCTGATCAGCGCGGCGGTGCCGGGGATATCGCGCGGCGTGATGGTGAGCGATTGACCGGTGGTGAGTTGCACCGGCTTCTTGTCCACCAGCTTTCCGGTGCGGATCTTCGGCCCCTGCAGATCGCCCAGGATGCAGAGCGGCTTGTTCTCTTCCTTCGCCACCTCGCGAACCATCTTGATCAGCTCGAGCTTCTGCTCATGGCTGCCATGGGAAAAGTTCAACCGGGCTACATCCAGGCCGGCGCGCACCAACTGACGGAAGGTGACCTCGTTGCTTGAGGCGGGGCCCAGGGTAGCGACAATCTTGGTACGACGATTGTCTACAGCGGCGAACGGTGATTCGACTCCAACAGGCAGCATCCGTGAAAACTCCGGCCCCTTTTGCTGATGGGGCTGTTGTGTGGTCTTGCCAACGTTGCCATTCTACTCGCAGCGCGTGTGGTTGCCGGTGTCCCCTCCCTGATCCTCAGGGAAGAATGAGTTCCTGCTGATTCGATGGGATGCTCTCCGCCTGAGCGATGTGGTCGGCTTCCACCTGCGCGTTGTACTCCGCGCCGAGAAAGACGGCGAGCGCCGTGATGTACAGCCACACCAGCGTGGCGACGGCGGTGCCGAGCGATCCATAGATGACGCTGTAGTCGGCGAAGCGCGTGACATACCAGCCGAAGACCAGGGTGGTGACGAACCAGACTACGGCGGACATGACAGCGCCGGGCAGCACGTCACGCCAGGTTTGTCGGCGCGGCGTGCCGAAGCGGTAGATGACGGCGAGCACGACGACCGTGCACACGATGGCGATAGACCAGCGCGACATGCGCCACAGGAAGAGGACGTAGGGCTTGAAACTGTGATCGGTGATGTCGACGACCCATTCCTCGATCTGGTGGCCGAAAGCGACCAGCGCGGTGGAGAGGGCCATCGGCACCAGGCAACTGGGGATGAGCACCAGCGCGGTCACGCGTTCGCGGGTCTGGTTCCACTCGGTGCGTGTGTCGTCGAAGATGGGCGAAGCAAAGGCGCGGCGGAAGCCCTGCATGAAGGTGGTCATGAGGCTCATGCATCCGAAGAGGGTCACCAGCACGGCGGAGCTTACCGCCTGCAGGGAGCGAACATGCCGCGAGTTGAAGTAATCCTGGATTGCGTCGATGGCATTGCCGGGCAGGAAGTCGGCGAGGGCGGCGCGGATTTCACCCATGAGGGTGTCGCCCTGCGGGACCAGGGCCACCACGGTGGTGACGACCAGGAGGGCCGGAAAGAGGCCGAGGATGGCCGAGTATGCTGCCGCCCGCGCGAGCGTCAGCACATCGTGAGAGAGCGCGTGCAGCGTGGCTCGCCGAAACTGTTGGAGTGGACGCAGCATTCCTTAACTCTTTCTTAAGGGTACTGCCAGAGCCCCGCCGGAGAAAGTTCTTTGCGGCGCCACGGGGTGGAGAGAAAGGTGCCCGCACGGGCAGCGATCCCCGCGGCGCGCATTTTCCGGAGGGACAATCCAACCTTATGGGCAGGACGCGGGGCAACACGAGGCCATGCGCACTGTTAGGATTACGGATGGCTTCGCCACCACAGGAGACCTGCCTGTTGAACCGCTCGCACCGCCGTTCCATCGCATCCATTACTGCCGCACTCCTGCTTTGCTGCGGCCCGGCATTTGCCGGCCTGACGCGCAAGCACAAAGCAGTCCCGCCGCCGCCGCCCCCGGCCACGCCGCACGCAAGCGCGCAACTCGCGGACAAGAAGCTGAATGCGCGTGTGGATGCGCTGCTGGGGCAGATGACACTCCAGGAAAAGATCGGGCAACTGACGCAATATACCGGCGGCAGCACCATCACCGGGCCCACCGGCGAGAAGCTGGATTTCGACTCGATGCTGATCAAGGGCGAGATCGGCTCGCTGTTCAACGTGACCGGCGCGAAGGAGACGAACCACTACCAGCACATCGCAGTGGAACAGTCGCGGTTGCATATTCCCTTGCTGTTCGGTTTGGACGTGATCCACGGCCACCACACCACCTTCCCCGTGCCGCTGGCGATGGCGGCGAGCTTCGATCCTGACATTGTGCAGCAGGCCTGCCGCGTGGCCGCCAGCGAGGCGCGGCAGGACGGCATCAACTGGGTCTTCTCGCCGATGGTGGACATCTCGCGCGACGCGCGATGGGGCCGCATCGTGGAAAGCGCGGGCGAAGATCCCTACCTGGGAAGCGCGATTGCGCGCGCGTATATCCGCGGCTATCAGCAGGGCGACCTGTCCAAGCCCGACTCCGTGGCTGCGTCGGTGAAGCATTTTGCGGCGTATGGCGCGGCCGAGGCGGGACGCGACTACAACACCACGGACATGTCGGAGATCCGCTTGCGGCAGGTGTATCTGCCGCCCTATAAGGCCGCCGTGGATGAAGGCGCGGCGACGGTGATGTCGGCCTTCAATGCGTTGAACGGCGTGCCGGAGAGCGCGAATCCGTTCACGCTGACGAAGATCCTGCGCAAGGAGTGGGGCTTCGACGGCATGGTGGTGAGCGACTACGGCGCGGTGAGCGAGCTGATGAAGCACGGCATTGCCGGCGATGGCGCTACCGCCGCGGAGAAGGCTTTGACTGCGGGCGTGGACATGGACATGGAGAGCAACCTCTACCATTCGCGCCTGGCCGGGCTGGTGGCGAGCGGCAAGCTGCCGATGTCCGTGGTGGACGAGGCAGTACGCCGCGTGTTGCGCGTGAAGTTCGCGATGGGTCTCTTCGAGCATCCGTATACGGACGAGAATCTGCCGCCGTATCAGCCCACGCCGGAGAAGCGCGAGCTGGCGAAGAAGGCCGCGGAAGAGAGCTTTGTGCTGCTGAAGAATGAAGCCGTTCCGGGCACGGGGCGGCTGCTGCCGCTGGCGAGCGATCTGAAATCGGTCGCGTTGATCGGTCCGCTGGCCGATGACGCGGAGGACATGATCGGGTCGTGGGGAGCCCAGGGCGAGGCGGCGAATACCAAAACGCTGCGCGGCGCACTGGCGGACAAACTCGGAAAGAACCTTACCTATGTGAAGGGCACCGACATCCTGAGCACGGACACCAGCGGATTTGCAGCCGCGGTGGCGGCGGCGAAGAATGCCGACCTGGTGATCCTGGCGCTGGGTGAGGCGGGCAGCATGACGGGCGAGGCCAGCAGCCGCGCGCATCTGACGCTGCCGGGCAATCAGGACCAACTGATGCAGGCGGTGGCAGCCGCGGGCAAGCCCGTGGTGCTGGTGCTGTTCGATGGGCGGCCGACCGCGATTCCGTGGGCGGCCACGCATGTGCCGGCGATTCTTGAGGCGTGGTTCCCGGGCATCGAAGCCGGGCCGGCCCTGGTATCCGCGTTGACGGGAGAGGTGAATCCCGCCGGCAAACTGCCGGTGGAGTTCCCATATAGCGTGGGCCAGGAGCCGCTCTACCTGGCGCAACTGCCGACAGGACGTCCCGCCGGCGATGCTGACCTGTCGCATCCGCCGACAAATAGCCAGGAGAAATATCTCTCGCGCTATATCGACTCGCCGAATGCCCCGGTGTATCCCTTCGGCTGGGGGCTGTCGTATGCGCAGTTCACCTATTCGAACGTCAAAATCGACCATACCGGCGGCACCAGCAAGGATGTCGGCGAGATCACAGTGGGCGTGGACGTAAAGAATATTTCGTCAGTCCCCGGTGCAGAGGTGGCGCAGCTCTACCTGCACAACACGGTGGCCAGCGTGTCGCAGCCGGTGCGTGAGTTGAAGGGCTTTCATCGCATCTTCCTGCAGGCTGGCCAGAGCCAGCACGTCGAGTTCAAGCTGCACTTCGACGATCTGGCGTTCTACAACGTGGATGTGCAGCGCGTGGTCGAACCGGGAAGCTTCGATGTGTACGTGGGCGGCAGCTCGCAGGCGGACAAAGCGGGCAGCTTTACCGTGCTGGATTAGGTCAACGAAGAAGACTTTCTGGGAACGAAATGGGGAAGGAATGGGCTTCTTTCGTTCCCCCGTAGCTATGGTCTTTCGTTACCGGCCGGAGTGAAGGGCGCCACCCTTATGCGTGGGCTTCCAGTCGTTGAGGAACTTGGTCAGGTCGCTCGACTGCAGACTGCGCATGCTTTCAAATTCGCCGTGCGTCTGTGCTAACAGCACTTTGCCTTCAGGCGACAACACCACCAGCGCCGGTACGCCGCGTTTGAGCGGAATGCCGTAGCGATCGGCGATGTCCTGGTTGGCGTCGTAGCGTCCGATGTTCACGTCCACCAGCTCGAAATTCTCTTCCAGCAGCGACTTGTTCGCCGGGTCGTGGAAGTAGATATCGAGCACCTTGCAGTCGCCGCACCAGTTGCCGCCGAAGTCCAGGATGACACGCTTGTGCTGCGCCTTCGCGCGCGCGAGCGCTTCATGAATCTCCGTCTTCGCCACGGATGGATCGGGATAGATGACCCGGCCCTGCGCCAGTGCCGTCTGAGCCGCGAGAGGCAGCGCCACACACAGCAGGGCCGCCCTCTTGAATGCCTGAACTGCGTCAAACCATTGCTGCCGATGCCGCATGCTGCCTCCTTCCACCAGAAATTGCGATCTCCAGACTCACGCTTTGCGGGAGTCCTTCCCGGGGTCCTTCTATGATGCGGGAAATCCGCATTCGTTACGAAAATAATCGAAAACTAGAGCTTCAGCCGGCAGACCGACACTGCGGCGTTGTGAAACGGGCAGTCGAGTCCATTGGCCTGTTGAGGCTGGACAATCACCCAACTGACAGGACTGCGTGTTGCAAGAGCGAGGAAATCCGGCGCCGTGTAGTGCTCCCATCCCTGCGTGAGCTGCTGCTCGCGCTCCCATTCGGGAGCCATCTGCGGGAAGACCGAGGCGACACCCGAGTCCTTGACCTGATCGGCAAGCATGCTGCGCTGGGCAATGGCGCGGAAGCCATGCAGGTCCTCACCACGCATCAGGAGGTAACGTGGCGGCAGCGCGAAGACGGCATTCTGCGGCGTGTTGTCGCGCACCCATTGAAACGCCTGCAGCCACGGGTTGGTGACCGTCCGGCCGGGAAGCTCCAGATGAGGGCTCGCAGGGTACAGGCTGCGATCGACACAATACATCCCGATGCTGATGGGGACAAAGAGCAGTAGCCATCGCCAGAGTTTCTCCCGCAGCAGGTACTCGCCGGCAAGACCGCCGAGCAGCAGGAACATGACGATGTAGATGAGCTGGAACGAGCGCATGGGCTGCAGGCGGATGAACTCATCGAAGTAGGGACTGGAACTGAAGAGAATAAATGCGGCGGTGGAGATGAGACCGAGCGCCAGCAATGCCCGGCAGAGTCGTACCGCGGCGGGTGTGACTGCCGAAAAGCGCATACGCGCGATCCCAAAGAGAATGGCAAGCGGCAGCACGATGCCCGCCCACTCGTACCAGGTCCATGCCCAGGCAAAGAAGAAGCTACGTGAGTAGAGCGTCGCGCGATAAGGCTGCTGCGCGGGCCCCAGGTGAAAACCTCCCGGCAAGCGCTGGAAGACGCCGAGTGAGCCAACCGCAGTCTCTTCGGCAGGCACGGGCTCGCTCGTAAGCTGGGGCAGCGACAGCAACACCACGAGAGCAATGCTGTATGCGGCCATCTGCGGATGCAGCAGCGCAGTGATCCCGAGCAGGATTGCCGCAGCGGCGGGGCGGCTGGCGAGAATCGCCGTCAAGGCGAACAGGGTAAGAGGCGTGGAGAGCGAACGCGCCGTCAGATACGGATCCATAATGGGCACCCCGGTAGCGGTAACCGGGATCGTCAGCACAAAAGCGAGGGTGACGACCGCGGCCCATCGCGCTCTGGGTCGCGTGAAGCAGAGGCTGGCGAGCCAATAGCCGGCCAGGAGCAGCAGGTAGATGCCAAGAACGTGAAAACTGAAGACGGCCCATGCGAGCGGCACATGCAGCCAACGCACCACGCTGCCCACGACCGATGAGAATACTGACATGTGGCTATGGGAGAGGAAGAAATCGGCGCCATAGGGGAAGAGGCCAGGAGTGACGAAGCGCTCGACGGCAGGAAGGTAGATGGCGGCGTCATCCACGCCGTAGTGGTAGCCCTGCACGGCGATCATGAGAACAGACAACAGGGCGAGAAGAAGCAGCTTAGGGAAAGACTCACGCAAGCGACTTCTCATCCTTCTTTGACGTTGCACCGATGTGAATGGCCACGCGGGCTGATGGGATTCCAAGATGAATATGCCCTAGTGGATTGTGGACTTCGGGAACAACTCCGCCAACATGGGGATCCTCACGAAAAGCAGCAGGATCAGGAGTCCGATACATGCGGCAAACAGAAACATCAGCCGCGCCTCGGAAAATAGCCGTTCCGGATTTTGGACAGCGCTGTCCGGCTGGAATGCAAGGTTGAAATAGACGGCCATCAGCAGCGCGATCAAAGGGAAGGCCAGAACAAGTTCGAGCCTATAGCGCATGATGAAGGCGCCGAAGAAGAGCATGGCGCCTGCCGCATAGAAGACCACCGAATTCAGCAACGCGGTCTCGGTATAGAAAACGAAGGATTTCCGGTAAAGACCCGCTCTCTCCGGACCGATCTGGCGGTACTCGCTGAAGCGTTTGAGAGCCATGAAGTAGGCGCCGAGCAGCCAATAGGCAACCAGCATCGAGACCGGAGGAAGAATCACCGAGGTGACGATGTACCAGCCGGCCACGAAGCGAATCGGATTGTTGATGGATTCCGAGGTGACGTCCAGGTAGGGAATGTCCTTGGTGCGCACCGGCGGGAGGTTGTAAAGACACCCCATCACCCATAAGGCTGCGCAAGCGACAAAAAGCCCGCGCGAGATTGCATAGGCCAGCACGAGGCCGGCCGCGCCGACGAGTATCCACTGCAGCAGCCCGAGCCGAAAGTCGATCAGGCCACACGCCGCGGGGCGGGTGCATTTGGTGGGGTGCAGCCGGTCACTGGGAGCATCCAGCAGTTCGTTCAGGACATAGTTGCTGCTCGCGACCGCTGTGATAGCAAGAATCCCGACCAGCACCCTGACCACGAGAGGAACGCTCCAGGGGGTGCCACTCATCATGGCAGCCAGCACTACCCCAGGCAGGATGAATACCTGTTTGACCGAGTGGTCCAGGCGCATGATCCGGACATGGTTGCCGACCCGGCTAGCCTGGGCTGCCTGCGATGTGGTCTGCACTACATTGTTCATGTTGGAGAAACAGCCTCCGCATCTCTTGTCAGGTGGGGTCCTGATCCTGCATTCATTGAGAGCCCGAAATTGCAACCTCGACAGAGACGCTAGAGGAGATGCCCGGTCGGATGAAGACCATACGAAGAGCAATCCTCCGGCAGTTTACCGGCGGAACTCCGCCTGCTGGAAGCGAAGAAAGAAGAAAGGTGGGGCATGAGAGCCCCACCTTCTGATGAGATGCCAGCATTGCCTTGAGAGCCGTATGCCTATTCGGCAGCCAACTCCTCGGCCTCGCCTTCCTGCCGCATGAGCTCAAGCTCGCGCTCCTCGGCTTCCTGCGCTGCCGTAACCTCTTCCTGCACCTTCTGGGCCGCTTCCTCCAGCTCGGGTGAGAGCTGGATGTTGCGGTAGAACTCCATGCCGGTGCCGGCCGGGATGAGACGCCCGACGATGACATTCTCCTTGAGGCCGCGCAGACCATCGACGGCGCCGTTGATGGACGCCTCGGTGAGCACGCGGGTGGTCTCCTGGAAGGAGGCCGCGGAGATGAACGAGTCGGTGGAGAGCGACGCCTTGGTGATGCCGAGCAGCAGGGGACGGCCGATTGCCGGACGGCCACCTTCGGCGATGGTGCGATCGTTCTCGTTGCGGAAGCGGAAGCGGTCGATCTGCTGTTCGAGCAGCAGGTTGGTGTCGCCTACGTCCTCGATCTTCACCCAGCGCAGCATCTGCCGCACGATGGTCTCGATGTGCTTGTCGGAGATGGCCACGCCCTGCAGGCGATAGACTTCCTGGATTTCGTTCACCAA
The DNA here is from genome assembly GCA_963763665.1 of uncultured Acidobacteriaceae bacterium. Classification (GTDB taxonomy): domain Bacteria; phylum Acidobacteriota; class Terriglobia; order Terriglobales; family Acidobacteriaceae; genus KBS-83. The sequence continues at coordinate 439,280 of CAVXPT010000001.1, forward strand.
GTAAGACTGCAGCTCCTTCTCACCGAGCACCGCGAGAATGTCGTGCGGGTTCAGCGGACCATCCATCAGCGGCTCGCCGGCGCGCAGGCGTTCCCCTTCCTGCACGTTGACGTGAATCCCGCGAGGCACCGAGTACTCCTTCTCCTCACCGTTTTCCGCCGTGACGTAGATCTTGCGCTGACCCTTGCTGACCTCGCCGAAGCGGACGACACCATCGATCTCGCTGATGATGGCCGTCTCACGCGGCTTGCGTGCTTCGAAGAGCTCGACCACGCGCGGCAGACCGCCCGTGATGTCCTTGGTGCGGGTGGTCTCGCGCGGGATCTTGGCCAGGATGTCTCCGGGGAAGACCTCGTCGCCGTCCTGCATCATCAGGTGAGCGCGGCTGGGCATCAGATAGCGCTTGTTGCCCTTGGCGCCCTTGATGAGGATGGCCGGCTGACGCTTCTCGTCCGGGGCATCGGAGACCACCAGACGCGATAGTCCGGTAACCTCGTCCACCTCTTCGTTCAGCGTGATGCCTTCCTGCAGGTCCTTGAACTGCACCGTGCCACCAATCTCCGTGAGGATGGCGAAGGTGTACGGGTCCCACTCCGCCAGTGACTGGCCGAGCGTGACGTGCGCACCGTCTTCCACCTTCAGCTTGGCGCCGTAGACGGTCTGGTAGCGCTCCTTCTCACGGCCGCGCTCGTCCACGATGGCAATGGCGCCGGAGCGGTTCATCGCCACCAGATCGCCGGCCTTGGAGCGGACGGTGGTCAGGTTGATGAAGCGCACGATGCCGGCATTCTTCGCGTCGAGGTGCGACTGCTCCGAGACGCGCGATGCCGTACCGCCGATGTGGAAGGTACGCATGGTGAGCTGCGTGCCCGGCTCGCCGATGGACTGCGCCGCGATGACGCCGACTGCTTCGCCGAGCTCCACGGTGCGGCCAGAAGCCAGGTTGCGGCCGTAGCAACGGATGCAGACGCCGCGCTTGGACTCGCAGGTGAGCACCGAGCGAATCTTGACGCGCTCGATACCCGCGGCCTGGATCGCCGATGCCAGGTCTTCATCGATCTCCTGGTTCACTTCGACGATGACCTTGCCTTCGTAGTCCTTGATCTTTTCCAGCGACACGCGGCCGATGATGCGGTCACGCAGCGGCTCGATGATCTCGCCCGACTCGACGATCGGCATCACGTAAATGCCTTCCGCCGTGCCGCAATCCTGTTCGCTGACGATGACATCCTGCGCCACGTCGACCAGTCGACGGGTGAGGTAGCCGGAGTCCGCCGTCTTGAGCGCCGTGTCGGCCAGTCCCTTGCGGGCGCCGTGGGTCGAGATGAAGTACTCGAGCACGGTGAGGCCTTCACGGAAGTTCGCCTTGATCGGCGTCTCGATGATTTCACCGGACGGCTTGGCCATCAGACCGCGCATGCCGGAGAGCTGGCGGATCTGCTGCTTCGAACCGCGGGCGCCGGAGTCGGCCATGATGTAGATCGGGTTCATGGTGCCGGCCTTGTCGGCGGCCTTCATGTTGTCGAACATCTCGTCTGCCACCTTCTCCGTGACAGCCGACCAGATCTGGATGACCTTGTTGTTGCGCTCGCCGTTGGTGATGGCGCCGTCGAGATACTGCTGCTGCACGGCGACCGCCTGTTTTTCCGCGTCGCGGACCGTCGGGCCCTTGGACTCGGGGATGACCATGTCGTCCAGACCGACGGAGAGACCCGAGCGTGTCGCGTACTGGAAGCCCAGCTCCTTGACGCGATCGAGCATCTTGACGGTGACTTCGAGACCGAGGTTCAGGTAGCAATAGTTGACGAGCTGACCGATGCCCTTCTTCTTGAGCAGGCCGTTGACATACGGCATGCCGTCGGGAAGAGCGTCGTTCAGGATGGCGCGGCCCACCGTGGTCGAGATGAACTGCTTGTCGTACTCGATCGGCTCGGTGTGCGTCAGGTCCTGATCGTCGTAAGCCGTGGTCATGTCGAGCACCGGACCGGTGTAGCGCAGTCGGATCGGCGTCAGCGTCTCGACTTCCTTGGCTTCGAGCGCCATCAGCACTTCTTCGATGTTGGCGAAGGCGCGGCCCTCACCCTTGCCACCCTTCTTGGCCTTGGTCAGGTAGTAGAGGCCGAGCACCATGTCCTGCGTAGGCACGGTGATGGGCTGACCGGAGGCCGGCGACAGGATGTTGTGCGAGGCGAGCATGAGCACGCTCGCTTCCACCTGCGCTTCGGGCGACAGCGGGATATGGACGGCCATCTGGTCGCCGTCGAAGTCGGCGTTGAAGGCGGTGCAGACCAGCGGATGGATCTTGATCGCCTTGCCTTCGACCAGCACCGGCTCGAACGCCTGGATGCCCAGACGGTGCAGGGTTGGAGCGCGGTTCAAGAGCACCGGGTGGTCCTTGATGACTTCTTCCAGGATGTCCCACACGATGGGCTTCTGCAGCTCCACCATCTCCTTGGCCTGCTTGATGGTGTCGCACTGCCCGGTCTGCTCGAGGCGGTGGTAGATGAACGGCTTGAAGAGCTCGAGCGCCATCTTCTTTGGCAGGCCGCACTGGTGCAGCTTGAGCTCGGGACCGACCACGATCACGGAGCGGCCGGAGTAGTCCACGCGCTTGCCCAGCAGGTTCTGACGGAAGCGGCCCTGCTTGCCCTTGAGCGTGTCGGAGAGCGACTTGAGCGGACGGTTGTTCGCGCCGCGCAGCACGCGGCCACGGCGGCCGTTGTCGAAGAGCGCGTCGACGGCTTCCTGCAGCATGCGCTTCTCGTTACGCACAATCACCTCAGGCGCATGGAGGTCCATGAGCTTCTTGAGGCGGTTGTTGCGGTTGATCACGCGGCGATAGAGGTCGTTGAGATCGGAGGTGGCGAAGCGGCCGCCATCCAGCGGCACCAGCGGGCGCAGCTCCGGCGGAATGACCGGGATCACGTCGAGGATCATCCACTGCGGCTTGTTGCCGGACTTGCGGAAGGCCTCGACAACCTTGAGGCGCTTGGCGTACTTGAGGCGCTTCTGCAGCGAGGTTTCGATCTTCATGCGCTCGCGCAGCTCGATCGAAATCTCGTCAACGTTGACGCGCTTGAGCAGTTCCTTGATCGCCTCCGCGCCCATCATGCCCTTGAAGCCGGAGGGGCGATATTGCTGGTCGAGCTCGCGGAACTGGTTCTCGTCCTTGATGATGTCGCGCTCCTTCACGGGCGCGTCACCGGGATCGACGACGACGTAGGACTCGAAGTAGAGCACGCTCTCCAGGTCGCGGAGCGAGATGTCGAGCAGGTGGCCGATGCGCGAGGGCAGGCCCTTGAAGAACCAGACATGCGAGCAGGGCGAAGCGAGCTCGATATGGCCGAGGCGCTCACGACGCACCTTGGTGACGGTGACTTCAACACCGCACTTGTCGCAGATGACGCCGCGATGCTTCATCCGCTTGTATTTGCCGCACAGGCACTCCCAGTCGGTGACCGGGCCGAAGATGCGGGCGCAGAAGAGTCCGTCGCGCTCCGGCTTGAAGGTGCGGTAGTTGATGGTTTCGGGCTTGGTGACCTCGCCGTGCGACCAGGAGCGGATCTTTTCCGGGCTGGCAAGCGAGATGCGGATCGCGTCGAAATCGGTGATCGGGCTGGTCAGTTCAAATGGGCTGGAACGGTACAAGACGTCCTCCATAACGCGCATTCTTTCGGCGATGCGTGTGTGCCGTGCGTCTCCCGGACTTGCTCACTGCTTCTCTGGACTCAGGGGACCCGCGCCGGGAAGCGCCTTGCCGATCAGGGTCCTGAATCTCACATTCGGTGCGAAGGCGGGACGCAGTGGACGCGCCCCGCATCGCGGTTAGTCGGCAGCCGCCAGTTGCGGCACCGGCTCATGCTTCTTCTTCCCGTCGCCGACCTTGACCAGCTCGACGTCGAGGCAGAGTGCCTGCAGCTCGCGGATCAGCACGTTGAACGACTCCGGCACGCCGGGTTCGATCGCCGCTTCGCCCTTGACGATGGCCTCGTAGATCTTGGTGCGGCCATAGACGTCGTCGGACTTGGCGGTGAGCAGCTCCTGCAGGATGTAGGCGGCGCCGTATGCTTCGAGCGCCCACACTTCCATCTCGCCGAAGCGCTGGCCACCGAACTGCGCCTTGCCGCCCAGCGGCTGCTGGGTGATGAGCGAGTACGGTCCGATCGAGCGGGCGTGGATCTTGTCGTCGACCAGGTGCGACAGCTTGAGCATGTAGATGTAGCCTACGGTGACTTCCTGCTCGAACTGATCGCCGGTCATGCCGTCGAACAGGTGCGTCTTGCCGGAAGAAGGAAGTTGGGCCGCAGCCAGCAGCGCCTTGATCTCCGACTCACGCGCGCCGTCGAAGACCGCGGTGCCGAACCAGATCCCGCGCTGCATACCCGCCGCCACGCGCATCAACTGCGTGTCGTCCAGGTCCATCAGAAGCTTCTGGGTTGCGGTGTTGGCGAAGCGCTCCTTCACCATGGCGCGAACTTCATTCGCGTCCTGATTCAGCTTCACCAGAGCAGCGATCTCTGCCCCAAGCTTATGCGCCGCCCAGCCAAGATGTGTTTCCAGCACCTGGCCTACGTTCATACGGGAGGGCACACCGAGCGGGTTGAGCACGATCTCCACCGGCGTTCCATCGGGCAGATACGGCATGTCTTCTTCGGGAAGAATGCGCGCGATCACGCCTTTGTTGCCGTGGCGGCCGGCCATCTTGTCGCCGACCGAAAGCTTGCGCTTCATGGCGATGTAGATCTTGACCAGCTTGATGACGCCCGGTGCCAGCTCATCGCCCTTCTGCAGCTTGCTGATCTTGTCGTTGGTGATCTTGCGCAGCACATCGATCTGACGCGAGGTCATCTCCTCGATCTCGTCGATCTGCTCATTCACCCGCGGGTCCTTGTCGGCAAAGCGGATACGCTTCAGGTTGCGGGTCGAGATCAGCTCGATCGCCTCGCGGTCCACGACGGCGCCCTTGGTGACCAGGCGCTTGTTGGTGCGCTCGTCGTGCAGGTCGGCCAGCACTTCCTTGCCGCCGAGGATCGCTTCGAGACGCTTCAAACGCTCGTCGGTGAGAATGCGGATCTCGTCGGCAAGGTTCTTTTCGAGCTTCTCGATCTGCTCCGCTTCGATCTGCTTGGCGCGCTCGTCCTTCTCCTGGCCCTTGCGGGAGAAGATGCGGACGTCGACCACGGTGCCCTCGATACCCGGAGGACAGGTCAGCGAAGCGTCGCGCACATCGCCGGCCTTTTCGCCGAAGATCGCGCGCAGCAGCTTCTCTTCCGGGGTCAACTGGGTCTCGCCCTTGGGCGTGACTTTGCCGACCAGGATGTCGTTGTGCTTGATCTTCGCGCCGATGCGGATGACGCCGCTCTCGTCCAGATCGCGCAGCGCGGACTCCGAGACGTTCGGAATATCGCGCGTGATCTCTTCCGGCCCGAGCTTGGTGTCGCGTGCCTCGATCTCGAACTCCTCGATGTGGATCGAGGTGTAGTAGTCCTCGCGGACCAGCTTTTCCGAGATCAGGATCGCGTCCTCGAAGTTGTACCCGCGCCAGGGCATGAAGCCCACCAGCACGTTGCGGCCGAGCGCGAGCTCGCCCTGCTCGGTGCAAGGACCGTCGGCGATGACCTGCCCCTTCACCACGCGATCGCCGTGGCGCACGATCGGCTTCTGGTTGATGCAGGTGTTCTGGTTGGAGCGCTTGAACTTGGTGAGCTGATAGATGTCCGAGCCAACCTCACGCGACATCTGCGTGGGATGATGCTCGCCTTCGACGCGCACGATGATGCGCTCGGAGTCGACCGAGTCGATGACACCGTTGCGCTTGGCCAGGATCACGGCGCCGGAGTCGCGCGCGGTGACGCCTTCCATGCCGGTGCCGACGAGAGGTGCCTCGGCGACGAGTAGCGGCACAGACTGGCGCTGCATGTTCGCGCCCATCAGCGCGCGGTTCGCGTCGTCGTGCTCCAGGAACGGCACCAGCGAGGCAGCAACCGAGACCAGCTGCTTGGGGCTGACGTCGACGTAATCGACTTCAGCGCGGTTCACCAGGACGAAGTTGCCCTGACGACGCGCGTTGACCAGGGCTTCGACGATGCGGCCATCGGCGTCCAGTTCCACGTTCGCCTGCGCGATGGTGTGGCGGTCTTCTTCCCAGGCCGAGAGATAGAAGGAGAACGGCTCGAAGTCGATACCGCGCTTGCCTTCCTTCTTCAGCTTCGCGTTCAGCTTGATCGCCTCGGACTTCTCGATGGTGTCGCCGACACGCATACCGCTTTCGCCGGCGTTGACCACCTGCACGAAGTCGAGCAGTTGCCCGTCGCGCACGCGGCGGTAGGGCGACTCGATGAAGCCATACTCATTGATGCGCGCAAAGCACGACAGCGAGCTGATGAGGCCGATGTTCGGACCTTCCGGCGTTTCAATCGGGCAGATGCGGCCGTAGTGCGTCGGGTGCACGTCGCGGACTTCGAAGCCTGCGCGCTCACGCGACAGACCGCCCGGCCCAAGGGCCGAGAGACGCCGCTTGTGCGTGATCTCGGAGAGCGGGTTGGTCTGATCCATGAACTGCGAGAGCTGCGACGAGCCGAAGAACTCGCGGATCGCCGCCATCACGGGTTTCGCGTTGATCAGGTCGTGCGGCATCGCCGTCGACATCTCCTGATACACGCTCATCTTTTCCTTGATCGCGCGCTCCATGCGGACCAGGCCGATGCGGAACTGATTTTCCATCAGCTCGCCGACCGCGCGCACGCGGCGGTTGCCGAGGTGATCGATGTCATCCACCAGGCCGATATTCTTGCGCAGCTTCAGCAGGTAGGTGATGGTGGCGTAGAAGTCCGTGGGCGTAAGCGTCCGGTGATCGAGCGGGGTCGCGTCCTGGTTGTCGTAGAGCTTGATGTTGAACTTCAGCCGGCCCACGCGCGAGAAGTCGTACTTGCGCGGATCGAAGAACATGCCTTCGAAGAGCGCGGTCGCGGTGTCGAGGGTTGGCGGATCGCCGGGACGCAGCTTGCGATAGATCTCGATCAGCGCTTCCTCGGGCTTGCGAACCGAGTCGCGGCGCAGCGTGTTGGTGATGACGTTGCCCACGTCGTCGCGCTCGGGGAAGAAGACCTCCACCTTGGTGACGCCCGACTCCATGATCTTGTGCAGCTTGTCGGCGGTGAGCTCGTGGTTGGCTTCGAGCAGGATCTCGCCCGTCGTGGTGTCCACCACGTCGGCAGCAGTCATCGCGCCGTCCAGCTCCGCGGCTTCCACTTCCACCTTCTTGACCTTCGCGGCACGCAGCGCCTTCAGGATCGACGCCGTGATCTTGCGGCCGGAGTGCGCGATCTCATCCGAACCCGAGTGCACCGCGTGCGCCGGCTTTGCGCCCAGCAGGTGCGTCGCCTTGGTGGCGTCCTCGTTCAGCGTCCAGTGCAGCTTGCCGCCTTCGAGCTGGATGGTATCGACGGTATAGAAGGTCCGGAGAATCTCCTCATCCGAGCGCAAGCCGAGCGCGCGCAGGAAGATGGTGCCGAGGAACTTGCGCTTGCGATCGATGCGGACGTAGAGCGTGTTCTTCTGGTCGTACTCAAACTCCACCCACGACCCGCGATAGGGGATGATCTTGCCCAGAAAATAGGTACGCGCATTCGCCGTCTCGAAGAAGACGCCCGGCGAGCGGTGCAACTGCGACACGATGACGCGCTCGGTGCCGTTGACGATGAAGGTGCCGTTCTGGCTCATCAGCGGAATGTCGCCGAAGAAGACTTCCTGCTCCTTGATGTCGCGCACCGTCTTCGCGCCGGTCTCCGCATCCTTGTCGTAGATGGTGAGGCGCACGGTGACCTTGAGCGGCGCAGAGTAGGTCATGCCGCGCTCTTCGCACTCCGCCTGGTCGTATTTGAGCTGCAGGCCGACCGGATCGCCGCACTTGTTGCAGAAGTCCGGTGTGTTCTTGTTGTAGGTGCCGCAGTGATGGCAGAGCACATCGCCGGGATGGAAGGGATCGGTGATCACCATGGAGCCGCAGTTGACGCAGGCGGTGCGCAGGTGGTGAAGTCCCTTCAGGTGGCCGCACTTGCACTCCCAGTTGCCGATCGCGAAGTCCACGAAGTCCAACTGCGAGATGTTGCGGAAGTCCGTGATGGGGAAGACCGAGGTAAACACGGACTGCAAGCCGTTGTCCTCGCGTTCGGAGGGCAGCTTGTCCATCTGCAGAAAGCGCTCGTAGCTACGGCGCTGGACTTCGATCAGATTCGGAATCTGAATGGAGGTTGGAATTTTTGAAAAATCGAGGCGGCTGCGAAGGGCGCGGGTTTCACTGGACATGCTTCACTCCTCAGGGGCTCGTTACGGGAGGCGCGACGATCCACTGCCCGAGCCTGGCAGCGGTTCGCTCGATTTGAGTGGCGTGCGCGCTCGATTTGGCTTCCGGTCGCCTCTTTGCCGGTTGCCTGAAAACGCACGGTACGGGTACAGCCTGGGGGCAACGTTCCGCGACGCCGGGGCGTCAGACGAGACATGCCGGTTTCCCTGAAGCAGGCGGGGAGCCGTCAGGGGTGGTTCAAGCGTTAGGCGGGATCTCCCTGGCTAAGAACAAGCGGAGGAACTGGTCGCACATCTGCGGACAACGCCAAAAGCTCGTGGAGACAGGATGTCTCACGAGCGTCACAACCCCTTTGTGCACTTGGCAGAAGCAGAATGTCCTTTACGTTGCGCCGACCTAACCCACCCGCGTGTAAGCAGCCCTGCTGAAACAGCTGAATCGCCTCTGCACTCCCGCCGCCAGGATGCAGTTGCGCCGGTCGCCAGGACCGGAAAAGCCTTAGCTCAACCCCAGCCCGTCCAAGAAAACCGAGCGAAAGCAAAGCGGAACGCACAATCCAGATTGTAGCGCGTTCCGCTATGGCACGCAAGTTGCAAGCGGGCGGAGAAGGTAATTACTTGATCTCGACGCCGGCGACGCCATCGAACTTCTTCTTGATGGTCTCCGCCTCTTCCTTCGAGATGTTCTCCTTCAACGGCTTGGGGGCGCCGTCGACCAGGTCCTTGGCTTCCTTCAGACCGAGCGAGGTGACCTCGCGTACCGCCTTGATGGTGTTGATCTTATTGGCGCCGGCATCCTTCAGGACGACGGTGAACTCGGTCTTTTCCTCAACCGGAGCCGCTGCCGCCGCGCCGCCGCCGGCCACCATGACCGGGGCCGCTGCCGCCGCCGACACGCCAAGACGCTCTTCGAGCTTCTTCACCAGAGCCGCTGCGTCCAGCAGGCTCAGCCCGACAATCTGATCTTCCAACTGCTGCAGATCTGCCATTTTCGTCTCCACTCGCCAAACTCAATTGGCCTTTAAAATATGCTGCTCACGTGCCGCCCTCACTCCCGCCGAGAGCCGCCTGCCGCCCCTGCCGCCGCGGTTTCCGTTGTGCCCAGACCTAGCACCCCGCGACCTGCCGGTTCGAAACCCTGCCCGCCTCGCGGCGGGGAAACTCAATTGCACCCGCCGCACTGGCCGGAAACTTTATACTCACTGGCCCAAAGGGCCAGCCCTATCCCTCAGCCGGAGCTTCGGTCGATGCCGACTCGGCCTGCGATGCCTCGCCCGTCTCGGGCTGCGCCGGATCGGCCTGGGGCGCGCCGGTCACATCGGGCGCCGCACCTTCGGCAATCGCCGAATGCTCGACCGGAGCAGGCGCTGCCTGCTCCGCAGCCGGAGCGGTCTCCGCGACCGGAGCCGCCTTGGCCTCTTCCGCCGGAGCTGCTTGTCGCCTCTGCTTTGACCTCTTCTTTGGCTTCCGGAGCCGCCGCCGCACCGGCAAACTTGTTCTGCTCCACCGCCTGGTTCACCACGATCGCGAGATCGCGTCCCGTGGCGGCAATCACTGTCGCCAGCCGCTGCGCCGGGGCGTTGATCAGGAAGAGCAGCTTGGAGAAGAGCTCGTCCCGGCCCGGCATGGTGGCCAACTGCTTGATCTCTTCAATCGAGATCACCTTGCCGTCGACGATCCCCAGCTTGAAGGTGAACTCGGCGTTCTCCGTTACCCAGGTCGAGATCGCCTTGGTCAGCGCCACCGGGTCGCCCGAGGTATATGCCACCGACGAGACACCCTTCAGGCCCTGGAGTGCTGCCTCAACCTTGGTTCCCTTGGACGCGCGCCCCGCCAGCTTGTTCTTGAGCACGCGGTACTTGCCGCCCGCCTCGCGTACCACCTTGCGCAGGTTGTAATCCTGTGCCACGGTCAGCTTGGCAAAGGTCCCGACGATGGCGCTGGTCGAGCTTTCCAGCTCTGCCGCCAGCTCCGTCACCTTCTCTGCCTTCTTCTGTCTCGTCAATGCCATAACAATTCCGCCTCTAGATGTTGCGCGCGCCGGCCACTCTGCCAGCGGAGAAAAATCCTTACTTGGCGATCGCTGCGTCCGCGACCGCGTGATCGAGCGCAATCCCCGGCCCCATGGTCGAGCTCAGGGTCATGCCCTTCACGTACTTGCCCTTGGCCGCGGAGGGCTTGGCACGCATCACGCTGGTGATCACGGTCAGCGCGTTGTCCACCAGCTTCTGCGATGGAAACGACAGCTTGCCCACCGGAACATGCACCAGCGCCGTCTTGTCGGTGCGGAACTCGATCTTGCCCGCCTTGATCTCCTTGACCGCCGCGGCTACGTCCGAAGTCACCGTGCCGGTCTTCGGGTTGGGCATCAGGCCGCGCGGCCCGAGCACCTTACCCAGGCGGCCGACCGACCGCATCATGTCCGGAGTCGCAATCAGTGCGTCGAAGTCGGTCCAGCTTTCCTTCTGAATCTTTTCGACCAGCTCTTCGCCGCCGACGATATCCGCACCCGCCGCCTCGGCATCTTTCAGGCGCTCACCGGAGGTGATCACGGCCACCTTCTTGGTCTTGCCCAGCCCATGCGGCAGAACCACGGTGCCGCGCACCATCTGATCGGCATGCTTGGGATCCACACCAAGACGCAGGGTCAGATCGACGGTTTCGTCAAACTTCGCAAACTTTGCTTTCTGGAGCAGCGGTACCGCGTCTTCCAATGTGTAGGGCCGGGGCTCTACCAGGGCGCGCGCCTTCGCTACATTCTTGCTGAGCTTCTTAGCCATCTATCCCTCGTCTCCCACCGCCAGATCCCAGCAGCGCCTTGTTTTCCAACTCAGGCACTGAGTCCGTTCCGAAGAATGAACCGTCTGACCGTGGTCTATGCGACACGCCTACGGAACTGCCAGAGGCGCAGTTATTTATTATGCATGGATTTTCCGGGCCATTCAACCCTGAAAACCCTGAAGAACCTTACGCGGTGACCTTGATTCCCATCGACCGAGCCGTTCCCTTGATGCTCTTGACCGCCGCATCCACCGACGCCGCGTTCAGGTCGGGCATCTTCTGGGTGGCGATCTCGCGCACCTGCTTCTCGGTCACCGTGCCGGCTTCGATCTTGTTCGGCGTCCCGGAACCCTTCGCCGCCCCGGCAGCCTTCTTCAGCAGCACGGAGGCGGGAGGCGTCTTGGTGATGAAGGTGAAGGAGCGGTCTACGTAAACGGTGATGACGACCGGGATGATCAGCCCGGCCATCTCCTTGTTCTGCGTGCGGGCGTTGAACTGCTTGCAGAACTCCATGATGTTGACCTGCGCCTGACCGAGCGCCGGGCCTACCGGCGGGGCGGGCGTCGCCTTGCCCGCTTCGATCTGCAGCTTGACCTGTGTCTGTACTTTCTTTGTCGGCGGCATTGCTTGTTACTACCTTTCTCTCAAAACTCTTGCTCACGGCCGGATGGCCGGGCACTACTCGATCGATTTCTCTACCTTGCCGAACTCCAGCTCTACCGGAGTCGAGCGGCCGAAGATCGTCACCATCACCTTCAGCGTCTCGCGGTCTTCGTTGACCTCATCGACCACGCCATTGAAGTTGGCAAACGGACCCTCGGTGATGCGTACCGACTCGTTCTTTTCGAACTTGATCTTCATCCGCGGCTTGTCTTTCGAGACATCGGTGCGGAAGAGGATCGAGCTGACTTCCTGCTCGGTCAAGGAGACCGGCTTGTCGCCCGTGCCCAGGAAGCCGGTCACCCGCGGCGTGTTCTTGATCACGTGCCACAGATCGTTGTCGAGATCCATCTCGACCAGCACATAGCCGGGCAGGAAGACCCGCTCGACGGTGCGCTTTTTCCCGTTCACCAGCTCGGTCACCGGCTCGGTCGGAATCATCACCCGGCCAATCTTGTTCTGGAGGCCGAAGGCCTGCACCCGGCCTTCGAGCGACTCCTTCACCTTGCGCTCAAAGCCCGAATAGGCGTGGATGATGTACCACTTGAAGCGCTCGTTGACCGGAGGAGGCAGTTGCTCCTGCGCCTCGCCCGTGTCACCGGCAGCCCCGGGTGTCTCCGGCTGCGGTTCCGGCTTGCGGATCTCGTGATTGTTCTCGTTGCTGTTCTCGTCCGTCATCCTCTGCCTTAACCTCTACGTTCCGCTGCTGCCCAGCAGATGCAACAGCGACTGGACGACACGCCCGAGCACCTGGTCAACCACATAAAAATATGCCGCGAAGGCGAATACGGTCACGATCACGACCACGGTCGTGTTCTGCACTTCTTTGAATGAGGGTGTCCAGACCTTGCGCATTTCGTTGCGCACGTCCTTCAGGAAACCCATCCAACGATCCCAGGTGCCGACCAACTGACTGGGCTGCTGGGGGCCTTTCGGCTCCGACCGCTCGCTGGGTACTGTCAATGCCTTCGCCATCTCGATCCTTCTTTGCCTCTGCTGCAGCCGACAAGGCTGCGAGCCGTACATCCAAATATCCATCTGCTACGTCTTGCTCTTCGGTTGCAATCCTCAGGGGAAGATGGCAGGGGCGCTCGGATTCGAACCGAGAAGTTCGGTTTTGGAGACCGACAGTTTAACCGTTGAGCTTACGCCCCTGTGGTGCGCCCCGGGAACAGCTTGCGGTCCGTAGGGCGCCTTTGCCTGGGACGGTTTCGTCCCTACTTGGTTTCCTTATGTGCCGTGTGCTTGCGGCAGCGGTTGCAGAACTTCTTGAACTCGAGACGGCCAGTGGTCGTCTTCTTGTTCTTCGTCGTCGAGTAGTTCCGCTCCTTGCAATCAGGGCACTGCAATGTCACGATTTCGCGCATCTCTCTATTTTACCTCACTGATGCGAGCCAGCTTCCGCCACCAATTCCGGCTTCCCGCTGGCCCGTTTCCCTTCCTTCGTACTCGCTGTCCTACCAGGTTCGGCCTTGCGGCCGACTCTTACTTCAGTATTTCGGTGATGGTCCCGGCGCCGACGGTTCTGCCGCCTTCGCGGATGGCGAACCGTAAGCCCTTCTCCATCGCCACCGGCGTGTGCAGCTCGATCTCCAGCGAGATGTTGTCGCCCGGCATCACCATCTCCGTACCCTCCGGAAGCTTTGCCGTGCCCGTCACATCCGTCGTCCTGAAGTAAAACTGCGGACGGTAGCCGTTGAAGAACGGCGTATGACGCCCACCCTCTTCCTTCGACAGCACGTAGATCTCGCCCTTGAACTTGGTGTGCGGCGTGATCGATCCCGGCTTCGCCAAGACCATTCCGCGCTCCACATCTTCCTTCGCGATGCCACGCAGCAAGAGCCCCGCGTTGTCCCCCGCACGGCCTTCGTCCAACTGCTTCTTGAACATCTCGACGCCCGTCACCACCGTCTTGCGCGTCTCCCGGAAGCCTACGATCTCGGACTCTTCGCCCACCTTCACCTGGCCACGCTCGATACGGCCCGTAACCACCGTCCCGCGGCCCGAGATGGAGAAGATGTCTTCGATCGGCATCAGGAACGGCTGGTCGATCGCGCGCTCCGGCAGCGGCACGTTCTTATCCACCGCCTCCATCAGCTCGTCGATCTTCGCCTCCCATTGCGCCTCGCCGTTCAACCCGCCCAGCGCCGAGCCGCGGATCACCGGCACATCGTCGCCCGGGAAGTTGTACTTCGACAGCAGCTCCCGTACTTCCATCTCCACCAGATCCGTCAGCTCCGGATCTTCCACCGCGTCGCACTTGTTCAGGAAGACCACGATGTACGGCACACCCACCTGGCGCGCCAACAGCACGTGCTCCTTGGTCTGCGGCATCGGACCATCGGTCGCCGCCACCACCAGGATCGCGCCATCCATCTGCGCCGCGCCGGTGATCATGTTCTTGATGTAGTCCGCGTGACCCGGGCAGTCCACGTGCGCGTAGTGACGGTTCGCCGTCTCATACTCCACGTGCGCCGTCGCAATCGTGATCCCGCGCTCCCGCTCTTCCGGCGCGTTATCGATGGTGTCAAAGCTGCGAAACTTGTTGTTCGGATTGTGCTTCGACAATACCTTCGTGATCGCCGCCGTCAACGTCGTCTTCCCGTGATCAATGTGCCCTATCGTCCCCACATTCACATGCGGCTTCGATCGGTCAAACTTCTCCTTCGCCATCTCGCTCGATCCTCTCTCCAATAACTAACTGCACACATCAAACTTGCGGACGCTCGAAAACAATCCGCATCCGAACCGGAAAACTCAGTAGCCGGCCTCAGTAATACGCGTAGACCTTCAGATACTTGGCCCGCAGCTCCGGAGCGACATGCTCCACCGACGCGAGATACAGCTCGCGAATCTGGCCGCGGTCGAGATCGCCCAGCCGCCCGTAGGCAGCAATCGATTCCTGGCCCAGCAGTCCCTTCGCCAACACGCTCTCGAAGTCGCGCACGCGCATCTTCCGGCCATCGACCTGCTTGAGGAATTTGCCCGCCGAGGCCTGTGCCAGCGCCGACTGGATGGCGGAGCGCACGACATCGTAGGAGGCAGCATCCTGAACTTCTAAAACCGGCTTTTCAAACATTGCTTAAACCCGCTTCGCAACTAATGCCTAAAACTGCTTCGCAATTGCTCAACCCGCTTCGCAACTCCATTGCCCTTAAAGCCGCTTCCTGCTTCTGAACAGAAATCGTCAGTTGGAGCGGGAGACGGGAATCGAACCCGCGACCAACAGCTTGGAAGGCTGTGACTCTACCACTGAGTTACTCCCGCCCTAAAACTCTGGAGCTGATGACCGGGATTGAACCGGTGACCTCTCCCTTACCAAGGGAGTGCTCTACCAACTGAGCTACATCAGCCCTACAAACATCGCGCGCTCATCCATCCTAACGCGCTCACCGCGCCTCGGAATCAATGTTCGAACGCCGCCACCCCAACAACACCCGCAGCGCCAGACCACCCAGCACCACGAAGACCAGATTGCGGAACTTGCCCGGCTCCATCGTCTGCCAGGCCAGCACGGCAACCGCTGCAAACAGCACCAGCGTGATGACCGTCTTCCGGTTGAAGCTCAGACCGCCCGAACCCGGCCCCTCTGCATTCCCGCCGTCTTCCGTCACGCCGCCAACTTCTGGTGCACAGGGGAGGATTCGAACCTCCGTACGTCGCTAGGACGGGCAGATTTACAGTCTGCTGCCATTAACCGCTCGGCCACCTGTGCACGGTTCCGGCCCTCGAAGCGATTCCATCACGCGCATCCTTCCGATCACGCAACGCTTCGCCACAAAGGCTGGGAAGACGCGGGGAAAAGAGGAGACAGCGGAATGGATGTCGCGGAACGAAGTGCCGGAGCGTCCTTACAATGTCTGACGATCCTTGTTCGGCTAAGGACTGGAGCTGGCGAAGGGACTTGAACCCCCGACCCTCTGATTACAAATCAGATGCTCTACCAGCTGAGCTACGCCAGCCCGTACCGCCTGTTCCCGGCACACACTGCTGCGAGCCCCGGGGAGCGACCGTTCAAGCGCAAGAGTAGCACAGCGATGGCACGGTCGCAATCATCCAAAGGCAATCGAGACACAGGTCGTTTCCCGGAGACTGGGCGGTCACTTCCCTAACGGTTGATAGCCGCTGCTTCCCGCCTTTTTCATCGCCGCGACTCCTTCGTCGGCAGAGAGCAGCGGCGTGGTCTTGACACTCTTGCACGAGCCGCCCGCCGCGATCGCGGCAGCAAACGCGGCGGCGGAGACATTGTCCGGCATCTCCATGACCACCACCGTGTCGTAGTCCCCGAAGCTCAGCCAGCCATGCAGCAGCTTTCCTCCGAGTTTCTTTACCACCGCGGACACCGCCGGTATCCGATTTTGCGGGTTTTTCACCAAAGTCGCCCAAGACTCGGACGTGTATGCCACCTGCACCAGAAATTGCGCCATAGAAGTCTTCCTTATGTGAGGGGTTGTGAATCGCTGCGGTGTGGGGATGGATAGAGCTTGCTGCAGGCCGAAGCCAAAGTAGCCGCTGACTGAATGACGAAGGCGCTGCGATCCCAGCAAGTGACCAAAAAACAACTGCGGAAGCAACTGCGGACGTGCCAGCCCACTAGGTCCCGGAGACACTCACGTGGCTGCCTTCCGGGTCCACAAAACGCGCCAGCATTCCGCCGAAATCCTGCTTCGTGGGCGGCATGCTGAACACTACTCCCTTCGCCGACATCTCCTCAAAAAACTTCTGCAGGTCGGGGACGCCGATGCCCAGCTCGACCGTTCCCGCCGGGTTCTTCTCCGAAGCCGGATGCAGCGCCAGGGTCGTTTCCCCGGTCGCAAACTCACTCCAGTGCGGCGACGCAAACTTCAGCGGCAGGCCCAGCGTGTCGCGATGGAATGCAACGGCGCGATCCATATCTCCGACGAACTTGATGACGTAGGTGAGCTTCATGGTTTCCCTCCCGGCGCGGGGAAGCATACATCCGCAAGGCCTGTGCGCGCTGCTCAGGCGTGACGCAACGCCTGCACCAGCAGCAACACCCCGACGCACACCAGGCCGCCATGAACCATTTCGAGGAAGGCCTCTCCGCGCAGCCGATGATTCAGCACTCTGCCAAGAAAAATCGCGGGCAGCGCGACTGTCAGAGACAGCAGGAAGTAGTGCGTCACCGCCGGCACCCACAGCCCGGTGAGCCAGTATCCCGCCATCGCGACCACGCTTGCGGGCAGAAAATAACCCTGCAGGGTGGCGCGGAAGTGCTGCGGCGACCAGCGCCGCATCGCCCCGTAGAAGACCAGCGGAGGCCCGTTCATGCCATAGGCGCCGCCGAGCACGCCGGCAAGGAAGCCGCAGCCCAGCAGCCAGGGACGGCTGTCGCGGTCGAGCTCCGGCGGCTTTGCGCCCAGGCGGGCGCCAACCAGCGAGTAGCCGGAGAAGGCCATGATGACGATGGCGAGTGCTGCCTTGATCATGCGCGGATGACTGCTGGTCAGCAGCCAGACGCCCAGCGGGATGCCTACGAACGTGGGAGCCAGCAGCCAGCCGGTGCTGCGCACGTGAATCTTGCGCCAATCCTGCACTACGACCACGGCGGCAATGGTGACGGAAAGCAGAACGGCCAGCGGCGCGGCCACCCCGATCGGAATCGTGAGCGCCAGCAGCGGCACCGCGATCAGCGCTTCGCCAAAACCGAAGGTCGAGCGAACCAGGGTTGCGAAGAACACCACCAGCAGGACGTGCAGGGTCGTCGTGTCCACGTATCTCCAGGGGCCTGGACTCTGAGCGGCCAACGCGAACGGCCGCCCCACTCAAGTGTAGCTTCACAACACGGTAGCGCCTCGCTTGACACCCCTATGCATCTATGGGTAAATTTCCTGTTCAGGCATAGATACATAGGGATGGCGCATGGCAAAGAAAGATCTTCAGGGAACACTCGATCTGCTGGTTCTCAAGACGCTCGACAAGAAGGGCCAGATGCACGGCTATGGCATCGTGCTGCACGTGCAGCGCGCCTCAGATGAGCTGCTGGCGGTCGAGGAAGGCTCGCTGTACCCGGCGCTGCACCGCATGGAGCAGAGCGGGTGGATCAAGTCCGCCTGGGCGCTGACCGAGTCCGGCCGCAAGGCAAAGTATTACAGGCTCACCGCCGCCGGCCGGAAAGAGCTGGAGGCCGCCGAGCAGAGCTTCGATCAATTGGTGAAGGGTGTCCGCGCGGTCATGCGCTACGCGTAGTTGCGTTTCCAGTTGCCGTTTAGGGAGGTGCTCCCATGTCGCTGCTTTCTCGCCTCGTTACTCAGCTTCGCCGCAGCGCTAACCTCATCCGCCGGTCCCGCGTCGATCGCGAGATCGATGCCGAGCTGAAGGCCCATATCGAGATGCGGACGGAGGACAACCTCGCCGCCGGCATGTCGCCCGACGAGGCCCGCCGCGATGCCCGTCTGCGCTTTGGCAACGCCACCGTGATGCAGGAGCGTACGACCAACGCAGACACCTCGCCACTGCTGGCAGGCATCGGCCGGGATGTTCACTACGCCTTCCGCCAACTGCGCCACTCACCCGGCTTCGCGCTCACCGCCATCCTGACGCTCGCACTCGGCATCGGCGCCAACGTCGTCGTACTGAGCGTGCTGAATGCGCTCATCCTGCAGCCACTCGATCTGCCGCATGCGAAGCGGTTGTACTCGATCGTGCAAAAAGAACCGGGCAACGATAACCAGTCCTATCCGGATTATCTCGACTATCGCGCCCGCAACTCGACCTTCACCGATATGGCGGCGTATCAGATGGACATAGCCGGGCTCAGCGTCCACGGGCCTGCTGAGAAACGATGGGAGTACGAAGTCTCCGGCAACTACTTCGACATGCTCGGCGTCCAGCCGGAGCTGGGCCGGCTCTTCCATGCAAGTGACGAGCACGGGGCCAATTCCGCTCCGTATATCGTGCTCAGCGACGCTTTCTGGCGCAGCCGCTTCCATGCCGACCCCGGTGTACTCGGCACCGTCGTGCAGCTCAACAAACATCCCTTCACCATCATCGGCGTCGCGCCCGCCAGCTTTCACGGGATCGAGCTCTTCATGTGGCCCGATTTCTGGATGCCCATCGTCAACGAGCACCAGGCCGAGGGCTACGACTTCCTCACCAGCCGCGGGAATCACGGCCTCTGGATTGTGGGCCTGCTCAAGCCCGGCGTGACGGTTCAACAGGCCACGGACAACCTGAATGTCATTGCCGAACAATTGGGGAAGCAGTATCCCAACTTCGACCAGGGGATGCGCGCGCGTCTGGTAAAGCCAGGACTGATGGGCGATACCCTGGGCGATGCCACCAGTGCCTTTCTGTACGGCATTTTCGTGCTGGCTTTTCTGGTTCTTCTGGCCGCCTGCGCCAACCTGGCCAGCATCTTCGCGGCGCGCGCTGCGGACCGCAGCCGCGAACTGGCCATCCGGCTCGCTATCGGCTCCAGCCGCTGGCATATCCTGCGCCAACTGCTTACCGAAGCGGTGCTCATCTCGCTCGCCGGCGGCATCGTCGGGACAGCATTCGCCGCCCTTCTGCTCCGGCTGCTCACGCGCTGGCAGCCCTTCTCGGACTTCCCCGTCCACGTAACGGTCACCGCGGATGCGCGCGTCTATGGTCTCGCGGTACTGCTGTCGCTTGCCAGTGGCCTGCTCTTCGGCCTGCTGCCGGCGCGGCAGATCTGGCAGACGGATGCAGCCCGCGTGATGAGGGGCACTGCTGCCCTCGTGCTCTTCCGCCGCTTTACCCTGCGCGATTTTCTGCTTGGCGTGCAGATCGCTCTGTGCACCCTGCTCGTCACGGCCTCGCTCGTCGCAGCACGGGGCATGCAACGCTCGCTGCACGCGCCGATCGGCTTTGAGCCGCAGGGCGCGATGCTGGCCTCCACCGATATGCAGATGGCCGGCTACTCCGACAAGGACTCGCTGGTGATACAGAAGCGCATGCTGGAGGAGGCCCACGGCACTCCCGGCGTCACCGCCGCCGGCATCATCAACAACACGCCGTTAAGCGGAAACGGCGCCTCCAGCGGCTTCTATCGCGAGGGCACCACGGAGTTCACTCCGTCTCACGTCGCGCTCGGCGCGAAATATTTCTCTTTCTCGCCGGGCTACCTGCAGGCTGCGGGGACGCGACTGATCGCCGGACGCGATGTGACCTGGCAGGACAATGCCGGCTCTCCCAAGGTCGCCCTGGTGAACGAGATCTTCGCTCGCCGGCTTTTCGGATCCGCGACAGCGGCCATCGGGCGGCGTTTTTTGCGCGGCGCTAAAGATGGCTTTGAAGTCGTCGGCGTGGTCGAAGACGGTAAGTACGACTCGCTGACCGAAGATAGTCAGGGCGCCGTCTTCTTTCCGCTTGCGCAGGCGAATGATTACGACACAACGCTGGTCGTGCGGTCGCAGAGGCCCGACGCGGATACGGCATTTGCCATGCATCGCATCATTTCCGGGATCGACCCCGGCCTGCCGTTCACCATCCATAGCTGGCCCGCTTCTCTGAGCCTTGTCCTCTTCCCCGCGCGCGTGGCCGCGGCTTCGCTCGGCATCATGGGCCTGCTGGCGGCGATGCTCGCCATCACTGGCACCTTTGGCGTGGCGGCCTACAGTGTCAGCAAGCGCATGCGCGAGCTCGGCATCCGCGTCGCGCTCGGCGCGCGGCGGGCACAGCTCATGCGCTCCGCCCTCGGTCGTCCACTGATCCTGCTGACCTCGGGCTCGATCTTGGGCCTGGCGCTGGGCATGCTCACCAGCCGCTTCCTCGCCCAGATCGTCTACCACGCCACATCGCGCGATCCCCTGGTGATGGGCGGCGTGGTCGCCACCATGGCGCTGATCGGCCTGGTGGCCACCTGGATTCCGGCACGGCACGCATTAGCGGTCGATCCAGCGCGCCTCTTGCGGGAGGAGTAAAGCGGGCGAAGCCGAGAAACTGCAGGTCCTTCGCTGCGCTCAGGATGACACTTCAGTTCGAATGAGAGTGCACTCGCTGACTCGCTGACTTGCTATCCTGATCTCCACCTCGCCCACATGCGCAGACGCACCCGCACCACACTCCTGATCGCCGCCATCGTCATCGTCTTGCTCGGCGCGCTTGCTTACCTGCGCCAGAAGGCGCCACCGGAGGTCGCGCGTCTGCTGCCCGAGTCCGACGGCATCGTCTACATCAACTTCGAGCCGCTGCGCACCGCCATGCACTTCGATCAGCATCCGGTGAAGCATGACGTCGCCTACCAGCGCTTCATCGATGCCACCGGCTTCGTCTTCGAGCGCGATCTGCACCAGGCGGCGATCGCCATCCACCATATGCAGGATCCGCGGGGGCCGAACGGGCCGGCAGCCTACTCTGAGGTCTTTGCCGGCCGTTTCGATCACAAACGCCTCACCGCGTGGCTCGACGCCAGCAGCAAAGCCCGCGAGCAATACGCCGACCGCACCATCTACAGCCTGCCCAGTGACGGCCGCACCGTCCGCGTCGTGATGCTGGGGTACGACATCGTCGCGGTATCGAACACGCCGACAGCGGAGCAGATCCACGCCATCGTGGACCGCTATCGCACCGCGGCGCTGCCCTTCTCCGGCTCGTCGGTTCTGTCGGACTACTACAGCCAGGTGCCGGCGCTCTCCATCGCCTGGGGTATCGGCCGCATCTCACTGCCCTTCTGGGCGGAGGGCGGCCCGCGCGTCTTTGGCGTGACGCTCCCGCTCGATGCGGACACCGCCTTCATCGCCTCGGTGCGCTATCTCGGCAATCTGCGGCTGCGCGTAGAAGAGATCGCGCCCAGCCAGGCGGATGCGGCGGCGACCACCAACGCTCTACAGGCCATGCTCGGCCTGCTCTCCAGTGCGATGACCACGGTCGAGAACAACCAGCAGAGCAAGGACTACCGCTCGCTCATCAACAGCGCGACCGTCACCCAGCACGGCAGCCGCACCGTCCTGACCGCGACCGTTCCGCTGGACCTGGTGAAGCAGTTCGCGGGCGGCAGCCCCAATCCGTAGGGAACCGTATAGTCCGCATCGGGTCGATTTGTCAGGGAGCCGGACGCAACGGTATCGTTAACTAAACGTTTTTCTCACCGCAATAGCCGCGGTGCCACCATCCCGATCTCCCACTCCTTACGGAGGAACTGCATGTCTCGTATGACCAACGCCTCGCGCGTCCTGGGCCCCTTCCTCTTCTCCACTCTGCTCGTCGCCGCGCCCGTCGCTCTTCTCGCACAGAGCAGCCACACCATCACCGGCCAGGCCGCCTTCTCCGACTACTCGAAGGAAAAGCCCGGCACCATGCGCAAGATCACGGTTGCAGACCTGCCCGTGCCCTACGCAACCGAGTCGGTCGACAACGGTCCCAGCGTGGTCCCGCGGCCCGCAGGCGCGATGCCTGAAGCGCCGGCCGGTTTCAAGGTCGAGCTCTACTCCTCCGATGTGAAAAATCCGCGCCTCGTCCGCACCGCGCCCAACGGCGATATATTCGTCGTTGAAAGTGAGCCGGATCGCAGCGGGGACAGCGGCACCGTCAAGGTCTTCCGCGGCGTGGATGCGAGCGGCAAGCCGAAGCAGGTATCGACCTTCGCCACCGGCCTGAAGCAGCCCTTTGGCCTCGCCTTCTACCCGCTTGGTGCGAACCCGCAGTGGGTCTACATCGGCAATACCGATTCGGTGGTGAAGTTTCCCTACAAGAATGGCGACATGAAGGCGAGCGGCCCATCGCAGGTGGTGGTCGCATCGCTGCCCGGCGGCGGACGCCTGCGCGGCGGCGGCCACTGGACGCGCGACGTCGTCTTCTCGAAGGACGGCCAGCGCATGCTGGTGTCGGTCGGCTCACACTCCAATGTGGACGACTCGGACACCACGCCGGCCGAATTCCATCGCGCGGACGTGCTCGAGTTCACGCCCCAGGGCAAGTTCAATAAGGTCTTCGCCTCCGGCATCCGCAATTGCGTCGGTGAGGCCATCAACCCCACCACCGGACAGCTCTGGTGCTCCGTGAATGAGCGCGACGGCCTGGGCGACAACCTGGTGCCCGACTACATCACGCACGTCGAGGAAGGCGGCTTCTACGGCTGGCCCTTCTACTACATGGGCAATCACCAGGACCCGCGGCACAAGGGCAAGCATCCCGAGCTGGCGAGCAAGGTGCTGGTTCCTGACGTCCTGTTGCAGCCACACTTCGCCTCGCTCGAGATGACCTTTGACGAGGGCAAGCAGTTCCCTGCCTCCTACAAAGGCTGGGCCTTCGCGGCGGAGCATGGCTCGTGGAACAAGTCCAAGCGCGCCGGGTATGAAGTCATCGCCGTCCCGGTCGAGAACGGCAAGGCCACCGGCGCGTATCAGGACTTCCTGACTGGCTTCGTCACCCCCGACGGCAACGTGTGGGGACGCCCCGTGGGCGTCACCTTCGCGAATGACGGCTCGCTATTCGTCACCGACGACGGATCGAATTCGCTCTGGCACGTGACCTACACCGGCACCAAGCAAGTGGCGAAGAACTAGCGCAGTTACTCCCTCCGTGGACTTACGGAACGCCCGGCCCCGGCCGGGCGTTTTTCCTTGCACCCGCATTTCTTGTCAACCCTTGACATTAAGCTATAACTTATATAAGTTATAACTTATGTTAAGCACGACCTTGAATCTCGATGCTGCGTTCTCCGCGATGGCCGACCCGACGCGGCGAGCGATCCTCATCCGTCTTGCCAAAGGAGAGGCAACGGTTGCGGAGTTGGCAGAGCCCTTCGAGATCTCTCAGCCGGCAGTCTCGCAACACCTCAAGGTGCTTGAAGACGCGGGGCTGGTTGCCCATCGCATCCTGGGCACCAAGAGGCCGCGCCGGCTGGAGAAGGCAGGCATTCAGGCAATCGATCTGTGGCTCGCCCGCCTGCGCGAGTCTCTCGAAAAAAATTACGACCGGCTGGACGAGGTACTGGCCGCTATGAAACCAGAAAGAAAGGGAGCAGCGCGATGAACAACACGATGAGCAAACTGACATTGCAAACAGAAGGCGATACACATGTGGTGGTCACAAGGCGATTTGCTGCGCCTCCGGAAGCCGTCTACCGCGCGCACACCGACCCGAAGCTGGTGCAGAAGTGGCTGCTCGGTCCCGAAGGCTG
The DNA here is from genome assembly GCA_963763665.1 of uncultured Acidobacteriaceae bacterium. GTDB lineage: Bacteria > Acidobacteriota > Terriglobia > Terriglobales > Acidobacteriaceae > KBS-83. The sequence goes on from CAVXPT010000001.1 coordinate 463,131, forward strand.
GACCATGCCCGTCTGCATCAACGAGGCGAGACCCGGTGGAGCGATCCGCTACGAGTGGACCAACGGGAAGGGTGGCGGATTCCACCTCACGGGCGAGTATCTCGAACTCGAACCCAACCGCCGGATCGTTCATGTCGAGCGCATGCATCTGCCCGATCCCACTCCGGACAATCATGTTGAAACGCGATTTGAGCCGGATGGCGCAGGCACGCTGATGACCATGCGCATGACCCTGCCCGATGCCCAGACCCGTGCGGCGATGCTCGCGACGGGCATGGAACAGGGTATGGAAACCAGCTATGTAAGGCTGGAGGGATTGCTCTAGCCAGCCGAGACAGTCCGCCTTGTTTGCGGCCGGGAACGAAGATCGTATCTGCGCTGGTTTCAGATACGACCTTGCGTCCGGCCGCGGCACGCCCTCAACTGCTCTTCACCGCTGGCTCTTGCGCCCCTCGGCCACGTCTTTGTTGAAGCCCGCCGACCCGCCCCGCGGCACGCTCAGCGACTTCCACTGCGCCGATTGCTGATGCTTCGCCAGAAAGACGATCTGGCCGACGTGATAGCTGTAGTGCGCGATCTGGCGGTTGATGGCCTGCAGAACAGAGTGACGCTCGCCGCGGATGAAGGTCTCGTGAGAGAGATCGGCATCCGTCAGCGGTTCGAGCGCGGCAAACATGCAGGTCCAGCCTGCGTCCCACATGGCCATCACCTCTGTGCGCGTTGCCGGAGGCGCTTCAAACTCCGTATCTCGGTGGCGATCCGGCTTCTCGCCATCGGCCTCCGGAAAGCCGGTCCAACGCGAGCGCATGTTCCCCGCCATGTGCTTCACGATCTGCGCAATGGAATTCATCTCCGGATCGAGCACAGCGGTGAGATCGGCATCGGAAACCTGCGCCATCGCGCCTTCGCCCAGGCGCTTGTAGTAGGCAAACAACGGGCGGGCATCGTCCAGATAACTGGTAGTGAATTGGTGAGCCATACAGGACGATGTACCATGCCGCACATGCGCAAGGCCACTCTGCTCACACTCCTCTCTGCCCTTTTGTTCACCGTCAACGCCATCGCACAGCCCGCCGCGCACGTATCCCTGCAGCAGCAGCCAGCACCCCTGCAGGAGCAGATAGACCGGATCGCCGCGCAACATCACGGCCAGGTCTCCGTCTACGCCAAAGATCTCAAGACCGGCCAGACCGTCGCGCTCAAGGCCGACGAGCCGGTGCAGACGGCAAGCGTCATCAAGCTCGCGATCCTCTACGAGGCGATGGAGCAGGTCCGCGCGGGCAAGCGGCACTGGGACGATAAGGTGACGCTCACCAAGGAGAACCAGACCGATGGCTCCGGCGTGCTCGGCTTCTTCGATGCGCCAACGACGCTGACCCTCAAGGACATTCTCTCCATGATGGTGATCACCAGCGACAACACGGCGACGAATGTGGCGATCGACACCATCGGCCTCGACGCCGTGAACGCCGAGATGGGCAAGCTCGGCCTCAAAAACACCTGGCTCTACAAGAAGATCGGCAAACCCGCCACCGGCCCCATGCCGCCGGATCAGAAGAAGTTCGGCCTGGGCAAGACCACCGCGCAGGAGATGGCCACCTTGATGCAGCGCATCGTGACCTGCAAGCTCGGCGACAACGATGCTCCGCCAACGGATGCTGACCGCGCCATCTGCGGCGTCACCCTGCACATGCTGCGCTCGCAGTTCTACCGCGACGGCGTGCCACGCTACCTGGAGCCGGTCGACACCTCGGAGGAAGGCTCGGCCATCGCCAACAAGACCGGCGCGCTCAACGAGGTGCGCAACGATGTCGATGCGATTGCAACGAAGAATGGCCTGGTGATCCTCTCCATCTTCACCTGGGACAACAAGGACCAGAGCTGGACCGACGACAACGAGGCATATCTGACGACGGCGAAGATCGCGAAGACGATCGTGAACGCGTGGTCGCCGGATGGACTAGATGTAAAAGCCTTCGAACTGCCGGCTTCAAAGTAGTATTTCAATCAGCAAGACCGATACATTGAAGCCCAGCATGGCGTGCGGAGAAGCAAAGTGCAATTTATCCTCGGTGTCCTCCTCTTCGTAATCGTGATTGGCGTGATGGACGCGCAGCTGCCCTGGCCAGATGCTCGCGCGGGAAGAGGCCGGTCATGATCGCGGGTCATTTCGGTTTGGCCGCAATTGTGAAGTCACATGAACGACGGACACCGCTCTGGGCCCTGATGCTTGCGACCGTCTGGTTGGACATTATCTTTGTTCCGCTGCTGCTGGAGCGCATCGAGACGTTCGAGCCTGTGCCCGGCACGCATGGTGGATATGGCACAGGCATCATCCATGCGAACTACACGCACTCGCTCCTTGGCGCTCTACTTCTCTCCGCCATTCTGGGTGCGGCATTCCTCTGGCGCTGGAACCAGCGAAGCTGCATTGTCGTTGCTCTGGTTGCGTTTTCGCACTGGGTGCTCGATCTCATTGTGCACCGTGCCGATATGCCGATCCTTCCCGGCAACGCGGGACATTTGCCGATGCTGGGCTTCGGCCTGTGGCGATATCCGTGGGCTGTCGTCGCCGCGGAATGCGCACTGGTGGTGGCAGGCGCGTGGCTTTATTGGCGCGCCGCACGCGCAGTCACAGTTACCGCGGGCGTCGGCAAACGACGCGCGGATTTTGTCAGCGTGCTGATCCTCATCTTTGGTATCGCCGTACTAGCGATGGATGTAGCCAGTTAGCTGTCGATCTCGGCTGGCTCAATAGGCCGATCCGGCTGTGCGTTGTACAAATCCTCCACTCGCGCGAGCGTATCGATCTCCTCCACCGGCTTGTCGTCACGGATGCGCATGATCCGCGGGAAGCGCATCGCGAAGCCGCTGGCGTGGCGATCGGAGCGCATCAGGTTGTTGAAGGCAACTTCGAGCACGACCGCCGGCTCCACCGTGCGCCAGCCGCCGAAGTCCTCAATGGTGTGCTCGTGGAAGTACTGCGAGAGATAGGCGATCTCCGCATCGGTCAGCCCGGAGTACGCCTTCCCAACGTTCTTGAGCGTGTCGCCGTCGCGCACCGCGAAGGTGTAGTCGCTCAAGGTGCCGGCGCGTTTTCCGTGGCCGTACTCGGCGGAGGTGACAACGACATCGAGCGTGGCCAACTCGCGCTTCAGCTTGAGCCATGCCAGTCCGCGCCGCCCCGGCTGGTAGAGGCTGGCCGCCGCCTTCAGCATCACGCCCTCGTTGCCGCGCGCCCGCGCATCGACGTACGCCTGCTCCAGTTGCTCTGCGGTGGACAGCCGTTCCACCTCAGCCAGCACCAGGCGCGCAAAGCCTCCATCGCGCGATCCGGCAGAAACCTCCGGCTCCCCGAACAGCAACGTCTGACCCCGTGACATCTCAGCGATTGCAGGCGTGCTGCTGACCGCCGTATGCATTCTCTGCGCTGCGCAGACCTCCTCCAGCGCTGTTCGACGTGTGCTCAGCGGCTGTTCCAGCAGCAGCGAGTCGCCGCGATACAGGAGATCGAATGCCATGAAGACCACCGGCGTCTGCTCGCGCATCGCCGCCGTCACGCGCTTGCGGCCGATACGGTTCTGCAATGAGGAGAATGGCAATGCACGCTGCTCCGTCGCCGCCGGGTCCGTGTTCCAGGCAAGGATTTCGCCGTCGAGGATCAACGGCTCCGTAACCTTCGCGAATGCCTCGGTCAACTCCGGGAAGCTATGCGTCATGTCGTCGCGCGAGCGCGAAAACAGCGCAACCCGGCCCGGCTGCGATGGATCGCCGCAATGCAACTGGCAGCGGATGCCATCGAATTTGTCTTGAATATGTGCCAGCGCCAGCACCGGCCGCACATACTCTTCTTTAAGCACGGTGTCATCCTGAGCGGAGCGGAGGACCTGCAGTTCTGCAACCCTCTCATCACTCGTGCCTCTCGTCTCCGGTGAGGGCTCAGCCCCGCCCTCGCCCTTCCGCTCCGCGCGAACCTCTTCGGCAAAGCGCGCCATCGCCTCTTCTACCGAATCGACCGGACTCGCCAGCATGAAGCCGAGTGGATGGAAGAGCCGCATGCGCGCCTCAACCAGCCGGTCCGCATCGGCCAGCCGCACCACTTCGCTCAGATCGCCCAGCAGCATCACGGCGCGGCGCACCGCTGCCAGGTCGCGCTCGGTCGCCACCGCGATCGCCTCCTCCACCTGCGCCTGCTTCACCCCGATGCGCATATCGCTCAGCATCAGCTTGATGAGATACTTCGCCTCCCGCGGTGTCGCACGCGCAAGCAGACCGCGCAGCAGCGCCTGCCGCCGGTCGGTAATACGCTCCGTGCTCCGTTCGGCGCCGCGCAACGCGGCCATCTCCGCAAAGCTCGCCGCCACCTCTTCGAGGGTGAGTGTCGCCGCGACCACTTCCAGATGCGCTGAAAGCAGATCGAAGGCCGCGGCGCCCATATCGCCATGCTTGCGATAGGCATCCTGCATCGCGGCGTCGCTTGCCCGCGTAAGCTCCTTCACCACCTGCCACAGGCTCGCGCCGCCCACGCTGAGCTGCCGCCGGTCGGCCTCGGCAAATGGCGTACCGGAAAGATACAGCGCGGCATAAGCACCAGCCTCTACCGGCAACTCGCGCAGATAGTCGGCCATCCACGCGCGCTTCTCCAACTTCTTCGTCGTCCCCGCCAGCCGCTCACATAGCTCCGCCCATGGCTCCAGCTCTGTCATATCTCAGAATCTTCGCAGAAGCGATCGCGCGTGATTATCGTGAGTATGTTGACCCTAGGCGCCGCAGGCGTCTCTGCCTGGACGGCCAGTCCCAAACGTTGTTGATGCATCCGCCGCCCCTCCGCGATACTCTAATAGCAGCGATGTTGCGCCTTATCCATTTCCCGGGCACTCTCCTCTAGCGGCTCCCGCCGCCATCGCCCCGACCCTATCTGAATTGACCCACACCGGCCCGCCATGGCCGAGGAGCCCAAGAGGAGTCCCGATGTTTGAACGCCTGGAACAGATTGCCGCCCGCTACGAAGAGCTGGGCCGCGAGATGGCCTCTGACGAGGTCGTCAACGATCATGAGCGCTACCAGAAGATTGCCAAGCAGCACCGCGACCTGGAGCCGGTCGTCGACGCCTTCCGCGACTACCAGCGGACGAAGCAGGGCATCGCCGATTCCCAGCTCATGCTCGCCGAAACCGATCCCGACATTCGCGCCATGGCGCAGGAAGAGCTGACACAGCTCGAAGAGCGCCTGCCGAAGATCGAAGAAGATTTGAAGCTGAAGCTGCTGCCCAAAGATCCGAACGACGAGAAGAACGTCATCCTTGAAATCCGCGCCGGCACCGGCGGTGACGAGGCCTCGCTCTTTGCGGCGGAAGTCTTCCGCATGTACTCGCGCTTCGCCGAGCAGCATCGCTGGAAAGTGGAAGTGCTGTCGTCCTCGGAATCCGGTATCGGCGGGCTGAAGGAAGTCATCGCCATCATCGAAGGCGATCGCGTCTACTCGCAGCTCAAGTACGAATCCGGCGTGCACCGCGTGCAGCGCGTGCCGGCAACGGAGACGCAGGGCCGCGTTCACACTTCGGCGGTCACCGTCGCCGTGCTTCCAGAAGCGGAAGACGTCGACGTCAAAATCGAGGCGAAGGACCTGCGCATCGACACCTTCTGCTCCTCCGGGCCGGGCGGCCAGTCGGTGAACACGACATACTCCGCCGTGCGCATCACCCACCTGCCCACAGGCACGGTGGTCAGCTGCCAGGACGAGAAGTCGCAGATCAAGAATCGCGAGAAAGGCATGCGCGTGCTGCGTGCGCGCCTCTACGAAGTCGAGCAGGAGAAGCAGCAGGCCGCGCTGGCACAGGAACGCAAATCGCAGGTAGGCTCCGGCGACCGCTCAGAGAAGATCCGCACCTACAACTTCCCGCAGAATAGGCTCACCGACCATCGCATCGGCCTCACGCTGCACCAGCTCGCCGAGATCATGGAGGGCCGTCTGCAGCCGGTCATCGATGCCGTGGTGGCGCACTTTCAGGGCGAGCGGCTGAAGGCGGAGACCGCGAACATCGCCTGATACGCTGGGCCTGATACGCTGCCGCCTTGGTACGCTACTCTTGGTACGCTACTCAGGATGCGCACACTCACCATCGCCTGCCTCGCAACACTGCTCGCCGCTGCCGCACACACCCAGGCGCATACCTGCGCCATTGTCGTACGACTGCCACCGCATCGAGACACCGATCCGCATCGATGGCAAACTCGACGACCCCGCCTGGCAGAAGGCAAAATGGACCTCCGACTTTGTCGACATTGAAGGTGCCACGAAACCAACGCCGCGCTTTCGCACGCGAGCGAAGATGCTGTGGGACGAGAACTATCTCTACATCGCGGCCGAGCTGGAAGAGCCAAACGTCACCGGCACGCTGACGAAACACGACTCCGTCATCTTCAAAGACAACGACTTTGAAATCTTCATCAAGCCGCTGCCGCAGACAGCAAGCTATTACGAGTTCGAGATGAACGCACTCAATACCGGCTGGGATCTCTTTCTGCCGAAGCCTTACAGCGATGGCGGCAAGGCCGACAATAGTTGGGATATCGCTGGATTGAAAACCGCGGTCGCCGTGCAAGGCACACTGAATCACCCAAACGACACCGACCGCGGCTGGACACTCGAGATCGCCTATCCGCTCACGGCATTCGACTCCCGCCAGCACGTCCCGCCGCCCCAGGCAGGAACAGTCTGGCGCATCAACTTCAGCCGCGTCGAGTGGAAGCCCGGTAATCCGAAGGAAGACAACTGGGTCTGGTCGCCGCAGGGCGTCATCAACATGCACGTGCCCGATCGCTGGGGCTACTTGCACTTCCGTTAGCTCCTGGCTATGTATTGGCCTGCTATGCTACTCTCCTGTGGCATCACCACATGAGAGTCAGCGCCCTTCTTTCGGTTCTTTCGAACGGGATTCTATGCCTCGCAAAAATCTTCTCGCAACGCTCTTCCTCGCGATTTTGGCTGCCGCATCCTTCGCGCAAACTGTTTCCTTCGTCCATCCCTCGACCATCCCGCAATCGGGCCCCATGACCGCTGCCGAGCAGAAGAACGTTGACTTCGTGCTCAACTGGTGGCGCGAGGTGATCGAAGCCAAACACACCGAGTTCGCTGCCAACTATCAGGCCGAGGACTACATCCAGCACAATCCCAATGTCCCCACCGGACGCGCGGCCTTCGTGAAATTCTTCAGCAGCCGCGGGCCTCGCATCGATCCCATTCCGGCAGAGCTGAAGCGCCCCCCGGTCGTTCAGGGCGCCAAAGGCAACTTCGTATGGCTGATATTTCAGGAAGAAGGCAAGGACCCGCACGATGCTGCGGCGAGAACGCTTTATGCCAGCAGCTTCGACCTGCTCCGCATGCAGAACGGCAAGGTGCAGGAGCATTGGGACTCCGCAAGAAAATGGAAGGGCTCACCCGTCTTCGTTCCGTCCACCGCGCCGCCGGCTTCCACGTGGCTCACCACCCAGCCGACGCCGGAGGAGCAGCCCAGCCTGGAGTTGGCCACGCGGCTGCTCAAAGATGTCTATCAATACGGGCATGTTGAACTGCTCGATACGCTTCTGGCTCCCGATTTCATCGAACATAATCCAACAGTTCCCGCCGGCCGCGAGGCCCTCAAGCAGTTCCTTCGCAACAAGCCCGACCTCGCCCCGCAGAAGATTCAGGCGGAGTGGAAACACGCCCCCGTCCTTCAGTTCGTGAATGGGCCCTATGTCTTCATGATGTGGGAACGCAAAGATGCCGATCCCTCGAACGCTTCGCTCGAGTACACCCGCAATGATTTCGAGGTGCTTCGCGTGAAAGATGGGGTGATCAAAGAAGCATGGAACTAGTTTCGATCACCCGCCGAAGCATGGGGTTGGCAAAAAAAGGCAGAGGCCGCGCCCTGCGGGACTCAGGATAGTATCGCTGGGGCTTGGCCTCTGCATACACGCAGGCTAGCTATCCGAGCGGCCGTCGTCTATATCCAGTCCCGATCCTTTGCCTATGTCCACTTGCGCATTTATGCGTCGTCGTAGTCCTCGGTAAGCGAGATCAGGAAGGCCACCAGCGCATCGCGGTCGCTGGCCGAGATCGACATGCCTTTGAATTCGGGCGGCGGATTGCGCATGGCGCCCTGCCGCGCCAGCGCCGACATCCGGATGTACTGGTCGATCACCGCATCCAGATCGAGCGCGGCGCCGTTGTGGAAGTAAGGCGCGGAGTCGGCAAGGTCGCGCAGCACCGGCGTCTTGAACTGCGCAATGGTGCCGGCGAGCCCCTGATCCACAGAACAATCTTTGCCCGCAGCGCAGACGAAGCCCTTCAGCGCCACCTGCGGTGTCGGCATATCCGGATTCAGATAGACATTCCAAAGCCCCAGGTCCGCGTAGTTCGGATTGTCCACCGATGCGGCGCGGCGAAAGCTCTCGCTTGCGTTGGGATGGTTCGCACTCGCCGGCAGATACGCGTTGAAGTTCGCGGTGCGCGCAGCAAGCGAGGGCACGGCGAGCGCCAGGAACGCGCCATTCCCGTGGACTCCGTCGTACTCCGCTTGCGAGGTGCCGGTGTTGTGAAAGACAAAGTCGCTGAAGTCCGGCGCCCGATGGCAGGCCGCGCAGTTGCCCGCGTGCTGTGAGCCGTCGGTGGCGTTGGTGGTTGCAGTAAGGAAGATAATCAGGCCCTGCAGCTCCTTCGCGCCGAATTGGTAACTGAAAGAGTGATATTTATAGGAGCCGTCTGCGTCCGAGATGTAGATGGGATTCTTGAGCGCGAGAATTTCCTTGAGAAGCTGCTGATTGTAGGCCGCCCCGCTCTGCCCCGCGAGCGGCTGCCGCGGCAGATGATTCACCCGGATGAAATTGTCATAGGGCGAGCCGGTGTAGCGCCCGTATTCGTCGCGATGGAAGAGCAGGTCCTCCATGTACCGGTTCACGCATAAGGCAACCTCGTCCAACACTTGGTCGTCGGTCGCCTTGCTCACATCCAGCCGCTCGGAGGCGGGCAGTTGCAGGTCGGACGGGATGCGCGAGTCCGTCCCGAGAAAAAGCGCCGCATAGGAAAGCCCATTCGTCCGGTCGGCGGCAAGCTGGTCGGAGCCGTTGTCCTCGCGGATGACGCGCGCGATGTGAGCGACGGCCTGCTGATATTCGCTCGGCAGCCAGCCGAAGTTGCGCGTGGTCATCGTGGCCTTCACCAGATCGGTGCCGCTGATAAATTCGCCATCGTGATGCAGAAAGGTGGGGCCGGGGCGCGCGGTGAACGAATCCACCATCTGGCTGGAGTTGCGCGGCGTGTGGTCGAATCCCTGCATCGGCCGCGGAATCGGACTGCGCGTGGTGAAGTCGGAGTAGCTGCGGTTCCCCGCGCCCGCCACGTCCTGGAACTCCGTAACGAAGTGGCAGGAGCGGCAGTTCATCGCCTGCCCGGCAAACGGACCCGGCAGCGAGCCATTGGTGGTCGGCACCGTCGCCACCGCGGGATCTCCCGCAGACAGCGGATCGTTGATGCCCGTCATGTGGGTGGCGAAGTACTCGGAAAAGCGCGTATCGAGGAAGATGCGCTCTCCGATGGAGTCGGCAGGCGGCGTCACATCGGCGTTAGGCGGCGGTTGCGGCGCCTCATCGGCCGCGCCGCAACCCGCAATGCTCGCAACAAGCGCGCCAGCGGAAATCAGGATGAGAGCAAGATGACGCAGCGTCACTGCTTCGCTCCACTTGCATCGGCCAGCTGCGGTTGAATGCTGCGCAGATAGGCGACGATCTGCCAGCGCTGGCCCTCCGGCAGCCTGGCCCACGAGGGCATCCCGCGGAAGGGCTGCCCGTTCTTCAGCAGCCAGAAGAGATCGCCATCGGTCGCTCCGGCGATGCGCGCGGAGTGTACCGGCGGCCGGCGGCCCCGTCCGTTGCCGTCAGCGCCGTGGCACTGCGCGCAGTTGTTCTGAAAGAGATTCAAACCGGCAGCGATGGCCTCGGGCCGCGCGGCAACCGGGTTCACCCTCGCTCGATCGGACGCGGGCACCTTCTTCAGCCACGCACCGTTGGCGGCGGCCATCAGCAGCACCATCGCCGACACCGTCATCGGCCCGCATACCAGAGCCCTCACGCGCTTCGTCATTGCGCCTTCTTCCTCCACAAAAGATCGCGAAACTGCTGCACCTCGTAGGACACCTTGAAACGCCACAGCACGCCCACGCTGTTGTCGTTCAAACCAAACTGCGGCGAGAAGGCGATGCTCGGGTAGCGGCCCTGCAGGTCCATCCCCAGGCTGGGGCCGATGTAGTGCGAGGTCGCGCGCAGGCCGAAGCCGTCAGTGGTGCCCAGTCCGCCATACATCTCCGCGCCTGCGTTCAGGTTCTGCCGGCACAGCACGCAGTTCTTCGCGCCGGCATAGTTCGCCAGCGGCCGGCTGATGCCGAGCGCATAGCCAAAGGCCCAGGGCTCCACATTGCCCGGCTTCACATTCTTCTCCACGCTGAAGTTCTCCGAGATGTTCCACGACTTCACGTAGCTCGACAGCAGCAGCTTCATCTCCACTTCGCGCTCTACCTCTCTGTGCCCCTGCGCGTTTGTGATCTGCAGATCGCTGATCGAGTCATGACCCATCACCTCCAGGAGGCTCTTGTCCCCGGCGTTCTTGTCCTCATACTCGATGTAGAACAGCGGGTTCACTGGCAGTTCGCGCGGGATCAGCCGGAAGCGGTTCTCCCAGCGAAAGCCCGTGAAGATGGTGGAATCGTTCGCCGTGGACTGGCCCTGCAGGTAGACCTCGGTCGTCCACCATGGAGTCGCCCCATATTCCAGCTCCAGCGTCGGGCTGTAGAAGGCGTTGGCGTCTTTGGGCGCGGCGGCCAGGCTCTTGAGGGCGATCTCGAGATTTCCCGGCTCCTCCAGCACCTGCGAGTAGGTGACAAAGTAAGGCGGCTCCTGTGCCTGCGCCGCAGGTCCGCTACAGAGGATCGGCACCAGGATCGCCAGGGTGAGCGCGAGCGGAGGGGTTTTCAGGAATGCAGACACAGACGCAAATGGCCTCTTATGAGTTGATTGGACCCGGCATTGGTTCCGGCGGCGAAGCGCCCGTCCCACAACCCTTTTAAATCAGGACTAATGTTGTCGGGTTAATAGGAGACTAATTTGGTCGCATAATTTTGGCAACCCCAAGCCGAGGAAAATTGATCTGAGGGAAAATTCATCCCCGCAGATTGCCGTACCATCCCGCAACTCGCGCGTGTTGCGCCATTTCCGAATCGCGCAGGCGCTCCGCGCCATCTTGTTGGTTGAATTCCGAAAGGGGCCGCGTTCGTGATCGCTGGCGTTTCTTCGCAGCTCGAGAATCCCATCTGGCAGGCGGCAACGACGCGCCAGCGGCATCTCGCTTACGGCGAAGGGCCGGCCCGGTGTTTTTTCAGTGACGTGCTCCCTTTTGCGGCGCTCGAAGATCACTCCGCCGCAGCCGTGGAGGCACTCACCGCCCTGGTGCCGCCCGGAGATCGCGTGTGGATCTTTGAAGAGCCTCCGGAGCTGGATGCACGCGATTGGCGCGAGAGCCAACGCATTCCGACGGGCTTTCAGATGGCATGCGAACGGCTCCCGTCCAATGGCTTGTCCGGCGACGGGCCCGCGTCCGTAATGCTCGATCCGGTCGCCGATGCCGAGGAGATGGTGGCGCTCAAAGCGATCGCCTTTCCGGGTTACTTCGGCATTCGTACGCCGCAGATGGGACGTTATCGCGGCATCCGCGTGAACGGCGAACTGGTGGCCATGGCGGGTGAGCGCCTGGCCCTGCCCGGCTACCGCGAGGTCAGCGCGGTCTGCACCCACCCCGCACATCTGGGCCACGGATACGCGCAGCAGCTCACCCGCGAGGCCACCGCCGCCATCCTTGCCGATGGTGACATCCCCTTCCTGCACGTCGCGGGCGGCAATGATGCCGCGATTCATATCTACGAACAGTTAGGCTTCGTCACCTGCGCAGATGCGCTCTTCGTGCAGTTGGAGCGGATCGGATAGAGCGGGCCGCCTGCATCCAACCGGATAGCACTACCGGAGGATGCAAGTGTCTGCTGACCACAACGAAATGCCTCGCCGCCAGCTCGGCACAACCGGCGAAACCGTCTCCTGCATTGGCATGGGCGGACACCATATCGGGTTGCCCAGTGTCGACGAACCTCTCGCCATTCGGCTGATCCGCTCCGCGCTCGACCGCGGCATCACCTTCCTCGACAACTCCTGGGACTACAACGGCGGAGCCAGCGAGATCCGCATGGGCAAAGCACTCACGGACGGCTACCGGGACCGCGCCTTTCTGATGACGAAGATTGACGGCCGCACCAAAAAAGCGGGGGCGCTGCAGATCGATGAATCGCTCACACGCCTGCGTACTGATCGCCTCGACCTGGTGCAGTTTCACGAGATCGTTCGTTTCGACGATCCAGACCGCATCTTCGCGGAGGAAGGCGCCATCCACGCCGTGCTTGATGCGAAAAAGGCCGGCAAGCTCCGCTACATCGGCTTCACCGGCCACAAAGACCCGCAGATTCATCTGCGCATGCTCGAGGTGGCAGAGCAAAACGGCTTCCACTTCGATACCGCGCAGATGCCGGTCAACGTGATGGATGCGCACTTTCGATCCTTCACGCAGCACGTTGTGCCGGAGATGGTGCGCCGCGGCGTGGGCGTGCTCGGCATGAAAAGCATGGGCGACGGCTTCATCCTGCGCTCAAAGACTGTGAGCGCGACCGAATGCTTGCATTTCGCACTCCACCAACCCACCTCGGTCGTCATCACCGGCATCGACAGCATGAAGGTGCTGGACCAGGCATTCGCCGCCGCCGGCAGCTTCAAACCATTCACACCTCAGCAGCTCGCCGGCCTTCTGGCGAAGACCAGGGACGCGGCTGCCCATGGCAGGTACGAGCCCTTCAAAACCTCGTCGCTCTTCGACTCAACCGCGCAGCACTACGAGTGGCTCGGCCAGGAACCCGAGTCGCTGCGGTCTCTTCTGACGCAATAGGCAGCCGCAAACGAAAAGGGCCGGTGATCGAAATCACCGGCCCTCGTCCTTACCCTGCTGAGCGGCCCTTAGAGCTGCACGGCAGGCTGATTCGTCACGACCGAAGATACCTTGAAGCGCTTCATGGTGATATCGAGTTTGCGCTCGATCTTCTTCACGTCGTTGCGCTCCTCCGGCATCGCGAAGGTGTGGGCAGTCCCCGAGCGCGACGCGCGTCCGGTACGGCCAACACGGTGGACGAAGTCCTCCGCTTCCTTGGGCAGATCGTAGTTGACGACGTGCGCCACGTGCGGCACATCGATGCCGCGCGCTGCGACGTCGGTCGCCACCAGCACGCGGTTCGCGCCGTTGGCGAAGCCCTTCAATGCGGCAACACGCTGCGCCTGGGTTCGGTCGCCATGGATGCGCGCGGCGTTGTGGCCGACGCGGCTCAGCCGATTGGCCAGCCGGTCCGCGCCGTGCTTGGTGCGGGTGAAGACCAGGAAGCTGCCCTCATGCTTGCTCAGCAGGTGCTCCAGCAGCTCGGACTTCTTGTCCTTCGACACTTCGAACATCTGCAGCGCAACGTTGTCCGCCGGCTTCAGCTCGGTGGAGATGTCGATGCGCGCCGCGTTCTTCAGATACTCGCGTGTCACATCCCGCATCTCCGGATTCAGCGTGGCGGAGTAGCACAACGTCTGCCGGTCCGCGCGCAGTTTGGAAACGATACGCTTGATGGATGGCTTGAATCCCATGTCCAGCATGCGATCGCACTCATCCAGCACCAGCACTTCCACGCCATCCAGCTTCACCAGCTTGCGATCGAGAAAGTCTTCGAGGCGGCCCGGCGTCGCAACAACCAGACGCACGCCGCGGCGCAGCGCATCGAGCTGCGGCCCTTCGGCAAGTCCGCCGACGATCAGCGCCACGCGCATATTGCTCTCCGGCATCAACTGCCGGTAGACCTTCTCCACCTGCATGGCGAGCTCGCGCGTCGGCAGCAGCACCAGAGCGGTAATCTGTTTGCCCTGCACCTTCTGCAGCCGCTCGATGATCGGCAGCATGAAGCTGAGCGTTTTGCCGGTTCCGGTCTGCGCCGTGGCCAATACATCGCGGCCTTCGAGCGCGGGAGGAATAGCCAACGCCTGCACCGGCGTGGGCGTAACGAATTTCACCGCCGCCAGGCGCTTCTGCACCAGGGGCGAAAGAGGTAGTTCAGAAAATAATTTCAACTTGAGGTTCCTATGGCATCGCCGGATACACGAAGAGTGTGTCCGCGATGCGCGACATGCTTCGCCTGCCTGGTCCGATCGCGTGTCATTCCGCTGAAAAGCCATTCAGTCGGAACGTTCGGGGCGGCGCGCTGTTCTTTTTTGTACGTAGGGAAAAACGGTGGGGACTTCTGGATGTTGCCGACCGGCATTCTTCCGCCAGCCTCCGCTCTTGCCGCACGATCCTTGCGTCCAGGAAGCAACTCGGCTTCGCAGACTCCATCCACTCGACACGCGGTGGAAGGCAACGCTTCTGGGTCGGGCTAAGGTCCTCACCGGAGAACCGCAGGCCAGCATACTGGCCGCATTCGGGATGCACTCTGCATCACCCTTGCGAAGCGTTGACTCAAGTATAGCATTCGTTTGGATGACCACACTCAACGAAGCCATCGCGGAAGCTGCATTGCAACTAGCGCCCAGCCCCACAGCGCGCCGCGATGCACGAATTGCTGCTGCGAAACGTCACTAGACTCAGTCGTGCAGAGTTGCTGACGCATCCGGACCGCGAAGTCACCGCGCTGCAACTTTCGGAGTATAGGGCCGCCATCGCGCGGCGCGCACAGCATGAGCCCGTGCAGCACATCACCGGCACGCAGGAGTTTTACGGCCGCAGCTTCATCGTCAATCGCCTCGTCCTGATTCCCCGCCCCGAGACCGAGCACCTGGTCGAAGCCGCGCTCGCGATCCGTCCTGCGCCGTCGCGCATTCGTCCTTTCCGCATTCGTCCTTTCCGCATTCTGGATATCGGCACCGGCTCCGGCATTCTCGCCATCACACTCGCGCTCGAGCTGCCCGATGCCAGCATCACGGCAACCGACATCTCCGCCGACGCGTTAAGCGTCGCGCAGCAGAATGCGCATGCGCTCGGCGCGGCGGACCGCATCCGCTTCCTCGTCTCCGATCTCTTCGCCGCCATCGACAGCCAGCGTCTTCGACTGCATCGTCTCGAATCCGCCCTATGTCGCCACCAGCGAACTGCTGGAAGCGCAGGTGCGCGACTACGAACCGGCAGCGGCGCTCTACGCGGGCGAAGATGGCCTCGCCATCTATCGCCGCCTCATCCCGCAGGCCTTCGCGCATCTCGAACCGGGCGGCACTCTGCTGCTCGAAATCGGCCACGGTCAGCGCGAGGCGCTCCACCACCTGCTCGCGGAGTCCCGATTCGGGAACATCCGCTTCATCGACGACCTGCAGGGCATCCCGCGCGTCGCCATCGGCCAAAAACCTCGCTCAGGCTCCTAGCGTAGACTGGTAGATATACCTCGACTGACTAGATCAAGCACACTTCCAGCGACCTCTTCTCAGCGACCCAACGCACCAAAGCATCTTCGCTGCTGCCACGCCCCCGCGGAGTGTCGCTCTGCATGGCCTTTCTCCAAAGAAAAGGCCGCTGGCGATCACTCAACTGTCTATACCGATAGCGAAAATGCTTCAGGCCGAGGAGCCCCCATGCGTTCGTCACTCGTCTTCGCTGCAAACAGAGAGATTCCCAACCGCTTCCAGCTTTGCCAGACCATCAGCAAGGCCGCACGCGTGCTGCACCTGAACAACAACCCGACAGAGAGCACCATCAACCGCGTGCTGCAGAACATCTCCCACCCGGCATCAGAGCTGGCCGCGGACACCACCCCGGAAGTCCCCGTCTAAACAGAGAAAAAGGGTGAGAGCCAGTTCGCTCTCACCCGTCGGACCTTTCATCCTTCACAAAACGATTCGTTATCTCGAGCGAAGCCGTCTGCGCGAGCAAGCCCCGCGCAGTTGCAAGTGATTTGTCATCTCGACGAGAGGCGCGTAGTGAAGAGATCTGCTGTTCTTCGCCGGGCCGCCTCTACGCTGCAAGCACCCTGCGCCGATACTCCTCCGGAGTTTCAATCAGAAACTTCGTTCGTCCCGCCAGCACCAGCAGATCCCGATCGCCACTCACCAGCGAGTCCGCTTTCCCGCTCTGCGCCAGATCGAGAAACATCTGATCCTTCGCATCCCGGCATACGACGCTGCACTTCCTGATGACGTCAACAATCTCGCAGTAAGGCAGATAGTCGGCTAACAGCTCATTTCGCCGCTGCTCCTCCAATCGAAACTTGCGGTATCCGAGAATACGAATCAATTCGTCGACTGTGTCTCGGGAAACAAGAGGCGCGCAGGCGCCGGCACTCCAATGTGCACGGAGCCACGCCAGTTGACTGCTCTGGAGAACAACCGCCGAGAGCACGACTGACGTGTCAAAAACGATTCGCCTCACTTCGAGCGGCGAGCCCAGGCAACAGCGTCCTTGACATCCTGCTCGGTAATTCCCAGCTCAGCCAGCTTCGCACGCACTTCATCCCCGCGGCTCCGCCTCAGCGGACGCAGGGTGATTGATTCCCCATCCGTGCTGATGTCGAAGTGCTCGACGCCGGGAAACCGGCTCGCCACCGCCTTCGGCAGGGTGAGCTGATTCTTCGCAGTGACTTTGGCCAGCATAATGATTCCTTTATTCAAGGAAGTAAGGAAATCTTACCACGTTTCATTGACAATGACGACTTCCGCGACGTCGTGTTCTGATATCCCGAACCAGTCACACAGGATCAGAAGATGCCGACTTGGAAAGTACGCGATAAACGAGCCTTCCTCATTGCCGCTATGCAGGAGCTCGCCGGAACCGCGCACATCTCCTGCGAGGGAGACTTAACTTCCACAAAGTCTTGCGGTTGACCGGCGCGTCAGGAGATGAAACCGCCGCTCTCAAGAGGAACATCTTGTCGCCGCGCCAGGACTTCGTCGTTCTTCCACTGGAAGGTGACGTCGTTAAGACAATCAGCGCGGCGATAGGAGGCACAGTGCCTCGAAGCATCCTCCACATCCAGATTGAAAAGGATGGCCGTCTCGAACTCGGAATGTATGACAACTTCGACCCGGAGGCTTCGTTCTTCGGATCGAGACTGACGCCCGAGTTCTTCGATCGGCTTAGCTCGAATGGCATCCTGAAGGAATGGGTGAGCCCCTAGCTCGGGAATGGAGGCCAGTGACCAAAAGAGGGAGGGACGACCGTCCCTCCCTCTCTTACCGCGCAGCCACCGGGTGACCCGCCGGTTTGTCCACCTTCCGGCCCGTCACCTCAAACGCCAGCCGATTGTTCAGCGGATCGGCGTCCACCTTTACGTGGTCGCCGTGCAGCACCTCGCCATCCAGAATCTTGATGGCCAGCGGATCCTGGATCAGCCGCTGGATCGCCCGCTTCAGCGGCCGCGCGCCGTAGGCGCGATCGTAGCCGGTCATCAGCAACTGGTGACGCGCCCCATCGGTCAAATCCAGCGTGATCTTGCGATCCGCCAGCAGCTTCTTCAGGTCGATCAGCCGCAGATCGATAATGTGGCTCAACTCTTCCTCGCCCAGCGGGCGGAAGATCACAATATCGTCCACGCGGTTCAGGAACTCCGGACGGAAGCTTGCCTTCAGCACATCCATCACCTGCTCACGCGCCTGGTCGAATGACGCTTCGTCGGTTAACGCTTCGGCATTCAGCGCCTGCGCTCCCAGGTTGGAGGTCATGATGAGCACCGTGTTCTTGAAGTCCACGGTGCGGCCCTTCGCGTCGGTCAGCCGCCCGTCGTCCAGCACCTGCAGCAGGATGTTGAAGACATCCGGATGCGCCTTCTCGATCTCGTCGAAGAGCACCACCGCATAAGGCCGGCGGCGAATCGCCTCGGTCAACTGGCCGCCTTCGTCGAAACCGATGTAGCCCGGAGGCGCGCCAATCAGCCGCGCCACCGCATGCCTCTCCATGTACTCGCTCATGTCGATGCGCACCATCGCCTGCTCGTCGTCGAAGAGAAACTCTGCAAGCGCACGCGCCGTCTCCGTCTTGCCTACGCCGGTCGGCCCCAGAAAGATGAAGCTGCCGATCGGCCGCTTGGGATCGCTCAGGCCCGCACGCGAGCGGCGGATGGCATTCGCCACCGTCTCCAGCGCGAGGTCCTGGCCGATGACGCGCGCGCGCAGACGCGACTCCATCTGCACCAGCTTCGACACTTCGCCTTCCAGCATCTTCGACACCGGAATGCCGGTCCACTTGCTCACGATAGCGGCGATGTCCTCCTCGTCCACTTCTTCCTTCAGCATCCGCTTCTTCGTGCCGCTCTTCGCCGCGTCCACCTCAGCATCCTGCGCCGCATCCAGCTTGCGCAACTCCGCCTCGGCCTTGGGCAGCTCGCCATACTGGATCGCGGCGCTGCGCTCCAGGTTGCCCTTACGCGTCTGCTCTTCCATCTCGAAGCGCAGCGCTTCCACCTGCTGCTTCAGCTCGCTCACGCGCGTAATCGCTTCGCGCTCCTTCTGCCACCGCGCACGCAATCCAGTCGAACGCTCCTTGATTGCCGCCAGCTCGCGCTCGACCGCCTGCAGACGCTCCCTGGAGTTCGCGTCGGTCTCGCGCTTCAGCGCCGCCTTCTCAATTTCGAGCGAGGTCGCCTCGCGTTCCAGCGTGTCAATCTCCTCCGGCACCGAGCCAATCTGGATCGCGAGCGCCGCCGCCGCCTCGTCCACCAGGTCAATCGCCTTGTCCGGCAGGAAGCGGTCGGATATGTAACGGTGACTGAGTGTTGCCGCGGCCACAATCGCCGAGTCCTTGATGCGCACCTTGTGGTGCGCCTCGTAGCGCTCCTTCAGCCCGCGCAGGATCGCGATCGTGTCCTCCACATTCGGCTCGCCCACGTAAACGATCTGGAAGCGCCGCTCCAGCGCCGCGTCCTTCTCGATGTACTTGCGGTATTCGTTCAGCGTGGTTGCGCCAATGGCCCGCAGCTCGCCGCGCGCCAGCGCGGGCTTCAGCATGTTGCTCGCGTCAATGGCGCCCTCGGCCGCTCCCGCACCCACCAGCGTGTGCAGCTCGTCGATGAACAGCACGATCTCGCCATTCGAGTCTTCGATCTCTTTCAGCACCGCCTTCAGGCGATCTTCAAACTCGCCGCGATACTTCGCCCCGGCGAGCATCGAGCCCAGATCGAGCGAGATCACGCGCTTGTCGCGCAGCACCTCCGGCACGTCGCCGGAGACGATGCGCCGCGCGAGTCCCTCGACGATGGCGGTCTTGCCCACGCCCGGCTCGCCAATCAGCACCGGATTGTTTTTCGTCCGCCGGCTCAGCACCTGGATCACGCGGCGAATCTCTTCATCGCGGCCGATCACCGGGTCCAGCTTGCCGCGCTTCGCCAGCGCAGTCAGGTCTTTCGCGAATTTCTCCAGCGCCTGAAACTTCGACTCGGGATTCTGGTCGGTCACCCGCTGCGTGCCGCGCACGCTGCTCAATGCCTGCAGGACCGACGCATGCGTTGCACCCATGCTGGCCAACAGCTCGCGCGCCGGATCGTTCTTCTGCTCGGTCAACGCCACAAGAAGATGCTCGGTCGAGACGTACTCGTCCTTGAAGTCGGCCGCTTCCTTGAATGCGCGGTCTATAACCTTCTGCATCGCGTTCGAAAGCCCCGGCTGCGAGCTCGCGCCGCCCACCTTCGGCAGCTTGTTCAACGCATCGTTCGCGCGCGACAGCAACTGCTCCGTAGGCACGCCCACCTTCTGCAGCACCGGCACGATGATGCCATCCCTGTCCTCAAGCAGCGCCGCGAGCATGTGCATCGGCGTCAGCTCGGGATTGCCATGCTCCAGCGCGAGATTGGTCGCAGCCTGCATCGCCTCCTGCGACTTCACCGTAAACTTGTCCCAACGAATCGCCATGTCTTTCCTCACCTGCCTCAAAGTGGGGCCGGATTTCTCTCCCCAATCCTGCTCCAAAGTGCATCCAAAGGCCACTTTCGCAACCAAATTGCGCCCGGAATTGACCCAAGTCACAACTACGGAAGGCGCGCCTCCCGCCCTTCTGCAGTCCTGCACTTGAATAGGCGCTTAGCATTATTCAATTATTGCATATAATATGAGTGTATAATACTCATATTATGATTGAGGCTTAAATCATTGATTCGCCGGGCGGTTTCCCGCCATCTCACTACTTGATTTGGGAGGACATCGATGAAAATTGTGCTGTATGGCGCTACTGGAAAAGCCGGCTCGCGGATACTGACCGAGCTGCTGGAACGCGGCCATGAGGTGGTCGCCGTGGTCCGGAACCTGGACAAACTAGCCCCAAACGACGGCCTGACGACGCAAGAGGGCGACCTGTCGAGCGTGGAGGCGATTGCCGAGGCCATCGGTGGCGCCCAGGCCGTGGTGAGCGCCTATGGGCCTCCAGCGGATAGGACGGACCAGCTTCTGGATGTAACCAAACGGGAGATTGCCGCCGTTCAGCAGGTGAGCCAGCAGGCCAACTCGTCGGAGAATGCGCCACGGTTGATCGTCGTGGGCGGCGCGAGCAGTCTGGAACTCGCACCGGGCGTGACGCTGGGGAGCACGAAGGACTTCCCTGCTGCATGGAAGCCGATCGCCCAGGCGCACGAGAAGGCGCTGGCGCTGCTGCGGGCGTCGTCGATCGACTGGACCTACCTGAGTCCTTCGGCCTTCTTCGAGCCGGGCCAGCGGACGGGCAAGTTCCGCCTGGGGCAGGATCAACTGCTCACAGCGCCGGACGGAAAGAGCTGGATTTCGATGGAGGACTACGCCATCGCGCTGGCGGATGAGTTGGAGCAGCCACAGCATCGGCGGCAGCGCTTCACCGTGGGGTACTAGGGATTTGCCATCCTGGCAGAGGCGCCTGCGGCGCGTTTTGTGGGGTTCGCTTCCTTTGGTCGCTCACGTTCGGCGTCGTGGGCGACCTGGCTGGTCCCAGGTCCCAACATATTGACTTGACATAGCACCCGGCTAACTGCAGATCCTTCGCTTCGCTCAAGGTTGACAGGGTCCAGGACAGGGACAGTTCAGGCTGCGCCCATCTGGCTCGCGGTTGTCGTACCATGCGGCAGGTGGCTACTGAAACGATGAAGGTTCTGGTGATTGGTGCGGGCGGGCGGGAGCACGCGATTGCGTGGGCTCTGGCGAAGTCGCCGCGCGTGACTGAGGTGGTCTGCGCGCCTGGGAATGCGGGAATTGCGAAGGTGGCGCGATGCGTTCCCGTGGATGCTAGCCGATCTGCATGCCCTGCTGTCGCTGATCGCGAAGGAGCAGCCGGGGCTGGTGGTGATTGGGCCGGAGCTGCCGCTTTCGCTGGGATTGACGGACGAATTGCTGCGGCGCGGGGTCCGCGTCTTTGGCCCGACCAAGGCCGCGGCCGCACTGGAGACGAGCAAGAGCTTCGCCAAGCGCTTTCTGCAGCGGCATAATCTGCCGACAGCCGCCTATGCGGTCATCAGTGGAGAGAGCGAGGCGGAGGATGTGCTTGCGCACTTCCGCTTTCCGGTTGTGGTGAAGGCCGATGGGCTGGCGGCGGGCAAGGGTGTGGTGATCTGCAAAACCGAGGAGGAGGCGCATGCTGCGATCGCCGGACTCCTCTCCGGCCAACTGCTGGGCACGCCCGAACACTCGGTATTGATTGAGGAGTTTCTGGATGGCGAGGAGCTTTCGTTCCTGGTCATTTCTGACGGCAAGCATGCCGCGCCGCTGGCTCCGGCACAGGACCATAAGCGCATCGGCGAAGGCGATACCGGCCCGAATACCGGGGGGATGGGCGTGTACTCGACCGACGCGATGCTCTCGCCCGAGCTGCGCAACTGGATCATGCATCACATCGTGCAGCCCACGCTGGATGGCATGCGCGCGGAAGATGCACCCTTTGTGGGCGTGCTGTATTGCGGGCTGATGATGACGGCGCGCGGCCCAATGGTGCTGGAGTTCAACGCGCGATTCGGCGATCCGGAGACGCAGGCGATCCTGATGCGGCTGGAATCCGATCTGATGGAGGCGATGGAAGCCGCGGTCGAAGGACGCCTTTCCGAAACGGAACTGCGCTGGAAACCCGGCGCATCAGCGTGCGTGATCGCCAGCTCTGCCGGCTATCCGGGGCACTACCAGAAGGGGCTGCCGATTACCGGGCTGCAGCGCGCGGCGTTGATCCACGACGTGGAAGTGTTTCATTCCGGAACAGCGGAAAAAAATGGGCAGATGGTGACCGCGGGCGGGCGCGTGCTGGGCGCTACTGCCATTGCTCCGGACCTGGAGTGGGCGCTGGCAAAGGCCTATGAGGCGCTGGGGATGATTCACTTCGATGGTATCTACTACCGGCACGACATCGGCTATCGCGCGGTGAAACAGGCGAAGTAACGTAGTTGTGATGGTTTTGACAATAATCTGACCATTTAATTATCAGACAACCCGTTATAGCTGGGGGGCATCCCGCGAGTAGCTATTACTACTCTGGAGGGCCCTTTGCGTTTTCCTACGATCTATCTATCGCTAGTCGTCGCCTTAACATCACTACCCTGTGCGCTGCCGGCAGCTACGGTCAGCTTCTCGCACAAGACGGTCACCTTCCCGGATGGTGACGCTCCTTACGTAACAGCAACTGCCGACTTTAACAATGATGGCCGCGAGGACCTGGCCTCTTTCATCTACCCGGTGCAGTCGGGCGGTGTCGGAATCTTCGAGCTGCGGCTCTCGACCGGTGACGGAACGTATGCCGCGCCGAAGCAGTACACGCTTCCTAACGGGGACAGCTTCGTTGGTATGACGGCGGGTGATTTCAACAACGACGGCTCTGCGGACCTCGCAGTATCGGGGCTCAATTCCATCTACATCTACACGAATAACGGCAGCGGTAGTTTGACTTTGCATAGCACGATAGCAGCTCCTGCCGCGGGCACTCCTGCAGCAGCGGACTTCAATCACGACCGTCTCATGGATCTCGCTTACATCGCCAGTGGCCAACTGCACATCCTTTTCGGTGACGGGAAAGGCGGATTCACGCAGGGGGCGACGACGCCGGTCAACAACCAGGGTGAGCCGCTGCTGGTTGGCGACTACGATGGCGACGGCATAGCGGATATTGCCTATGGGGATTACGTCAACTACACCACTGCCACGGTGCTTTATGGGGACAACACCGGCCATTTTGTGCCCAAGTATGTGACATTTCCTGAAAAGGTGATCTTCACCGCGGGCGACGTGAACAGCGATGGAACAACCGACCTGATCGGAAACCCGAACGCGAAGCACCTCGACATCTTCTATGGAAACGTGGCGCGCACCTTCGCGAACCACACTACGGTCGCACTGAAGGCTTGCGCAGCGAACGCGGCCTCGGCCGTTGATTTGGACGGGAACGGTATCAATGACCTGATGGTTCTCGAGTCCGATTGCAACGGAAATGTAAATGCTGTCGGCGTCCGTACGCGTAACAGCAATGCGAGCTATAACGCGGAGCAGACAATCTACACGGCAAGTACGCAATTTGGAGGAATAGCGTACGGACCGATAGCGATGCGCGGCGACCGCAATACCAAGCCGGATATATCCTTCGCGGTCTGCTCGGACCCCGAGTGCCTGGGAACGAACTATCAGATCCTGCTGAACACCACCAGCGGCAACTTCCCGGCCTGTGCACCGCCCAATGCGTTTGAGGGAATCAACGCGTGCTCGCCGACTGGATCGCCAGCCTCGCCGGTGGCATTCCACGTCGGCGCTGCCGGGCAGGTGCCGATGCGCAAAGTGGAAGTATGGGTAGATGGCACGAAGAAGGTGGAACAGCTGGACGGCTTCTCTCATTATTCGTTCCTCGACAAGAGCATCAGCATGACGCCAGGCAGCCACAAGGTGACGATTTTCGCCGCGGGCTGGGATAACTGGTTGGAACAGAAGACTTTCACACTCAGTGTGAAGTAAAGAACGCTGCAGCGACTTGAAAACACAGGGCGTCCGGAAACATCGGGCGCCTTGCTATTGAATCGCCCGAACTCGTTGCGGCCACAAGACACCTGAGCTACTGGCCGCGCACCACGCAGTATTGTTTGCCGATGTAGCCTGACGCGGGCGGCCGCTCGAGATAAACCAGTTTGCCGTTGAAGTCTGGGGCCGCGGTGTTGGTGAGTTGGATATCAACGACCTTGGCGGAGCCGAGGGCGCGCCGAACGATGCGTTCCGGCAGACAGTGCATCTTCATATCCCCGGAGCCTCGTTTCAGCGCAACTCTGATCCTGGACCGGAAATGCACTACATGGCGAACCCGGACCAGCCGGGATGAGAGGTCCGGCGCCGCGAAGGAATCCTGCACGCCAAAGACGAGAACGCCATCCGGTGCCAGCAATCGGACGAACTCGCGCAGGTATTCCTTCGCAAAACTTCGTGGCACATGCTGGAGAACGATGTTGCTGTAGATGAACGAGAAGCTGGCGTCGGCGAAGGGGAGGGGCGCGGCGGAACTGGCGATGTACCGGCAGTGTGCATAACGATTGAGAGTTTCAGCCTGTTGGATCATCTGCCGCGAGATGTCCACGCCGACGCATGAGGCAAAGCGCCGCGCCAACGCCTGCGTCAGCCGGCCGACACCACAGCCGAAATCCAATGCCGCACCCTTGCTGTCGGGTATGCGGCCAATGGTAGCCAGATGGCTCATGACGGTCTGAATTTCAGCGTCGCCGGTGGCCAGGAAATCTTCAACATCCCATTTGCCACCCGCCTTGCTGCTATCGGTCAGGATGGCATTGAGGGCATCGCGCTCAGCGAGACCTTCCCAGGCGTTCTTCAGGTTGTCGAGATTGGTCACAGGCGGCCCCTGCACTTCAGGCCCGAATTGTAGCCGGACCCGCTCTGGGGGTGGAGCGCGATCAGACAACGGAAAGCCGGGCATGCCGCCCGGCTTTCTCATCGGTGGCTGCTCTTGAAAACTAGCTGGGCTGGATCGGCTCGTTCTTTGTCGGCGTCACGGCGGCGTCCTGCTTGGTGGTGGGTTCGGGCTGACCCATGCCCTTGATGCCGTCCTTGAAACCCTTGAGGCCTTCGCCGAGTCCTTTGCCCAGCTCCGGCAGCTTACGCGGTCCGAAGATCAGCAACGCAACGACCAGAACCAGGATGAGATGTGTTGGTGTCAGTAGCTCGCCCATAATGGGATGTCCTTCCGTTTCGAGCGGGGTCGTTCTCCGCCGCATCATTGTCGCACATGGACTCGCGGAGCCCTGCTACCCCTATGGTACGCCTGCGGGGACCGCATTGGATGTTTCGAGCAATGGAATCTCAGCGGGGTGACGTCCTCGGCGGCAGGTCAGTTCGGCCGAGGGGAGGTGGCGGCCAGCCGTTTTTCCACCAGAGTGTAGAAAGTGCTGAGGTTCTCGGCATCGCCGAGGGTGAGGCGGCGGTAGACCTTCATGGTGGGCCATAGGCGCGAGCCTGCCACGTCGAGCGTGGGAACGACGGAGCTGGCCTGGCTCCCCGATTCGCGGCTGCCCGGATAGGGCGCGAGGAGCCACAGACCATTCCAGCGGCGTCGAAGCACCTCTCCGAAGTAGCTTCCCCACAGGCGGGACTGGAAGTCGAGATCGACGGCGGCCTGACCGTCGATGAGGCGCTCGAGTGCTTCAACCGACGCGGTGGTGTAGTCGAGCAGCACATGGTGTTGCTCCCGCGCCACCAGCACGGCCTCCTCCGCGTAGGCGCGAATCATCGCGTCGAGGGAGTCGAAAGTCTGCGCATCGAGTTTGGCTTTGCTGTCGAACATCGCGTCCTTCTCAGAGTATCGCGCTGCAGGCCGCGGCGGCCTGACTCGCAAGGGGGCGACGAACGCATGTATCCTGAATCGTCAGGCAATCGAATCGTCAGGCAATCGTCAGGCGTGTATCAGGAATCGTCAGGGGTGATCGTCGCGCGGACCGGCAAGAGGGCCGCCACGAACGCTGGCTTGTCTTCGCTGATGTCATTTTTGGCTGGCGTTATTTTGGGGAGGCAGTCCGTTTTGTCCAAGTCTTTTCGTATGTGCAGGAGCATTGTCCTCCTGCTAGGCGGCACGATGCTGGCCGCCGTGGGTTTTGCTCAGAGCACTACGCAGAATACCGGGCAGACTACCAGCCAGAACAGCGGCTCCAACGCGCAAAAACTTCCGCCCCCGCCGACCATCGACGTCAATGTGAACCAGAACGAGACGCTGTCGGCCGTCCGCTACGACAACAAGTATGAGGTCTACGGCGGGCTGGGATTCTCTCACCTGAAGTCCGGAGCCGGGCTTTTCGAGGGTGCAAACCTGGGCGGGTTCGATGTGCAGGGCACGTATTGGCTGTGGGGCCGTCTGGGCGCGACGGCAAACATTCGCGGGTATTACGGCACGCAGGGCGTGAATCCGAATCAATACGGAGTCAAGGGCCCGTTGGTCTTCGAACACATGTTCCTGGGCGGCGCGACCTACCGGCTGATCGGGCGCGAGCATGCAGCACTGAGCGTGCATGGCATGGTTGGCGGCGCCGATGGCGTCTTCAGCCACGGGCTGGGGACTTCGCCGATCAATCCGAGCTATACCGTGCAGCCGCGCGATGTAGGCATGTACAACGATGGGCTGGGGCTGGCGTCCACGATTGGCGGCTCGCTGGACCTGAACCGTTCGCCGCGCCTGGCTTTGCGCATCTCCCCGGACTGGATCATGACGCGCTATGGCGGCTATGACACCCCGACGAATGTGCCCTCCACGTTTGCCACGCATAGCCAGAATGAGTTCGGCATCTCGGTGGGGATTCTGTACCGCTTCAAGATGGGCAAAGGGCCGCGGTACCACTGAAAAATCTCATTTGAGATAAGGAAGGGCGGCCTTGGGCCGCCCTTCTTCTTTGCCAGCAAAACCAGAACTTCTTTATGGGACTTTGACGATCATTGTCTTCTTCACGACTCCGCCGTCATAAGTACCGGAGAAGAATGAGACCGTATGGGTACCTGCAGCGAGCGAGAGGCTGACATCGGCGAAGCCTTGATTCGCAAAGACATGGTATGTCTCGCTCTTCTTCACGCCATCCACCCAGACCTCCATCTTGCGTAACGGATAGAAGGATGTCGCGCTGAAGGAGAACTTCACGGGGCTCGCCGAGCTGGCGCCTGGAGAGCAGACGTGAATTCCAATGGCGGGCGCCGCGCAGGAACCGACGGCATGGGTGCCGGTGTTGATCAGGAAGTCCGCGCTATCCGGATGTGTGTTGGCATCGCCGGTTGAGAAGAGGATGACATCCGGCTTGGCGTCCTTGGTGTAATCGCCAGCAACGAGTGTGTAGAACGGATTGTCACCGAAGTAGGTTTGGAAGGTGTCCACCCCCGCTGTGGAGCCACCGAGCGTCCAGGTGTGCGCAGGACTCTGATAGACGGCACGCAGTCCAAGCTCATTGCTCCCGCTAGTGGCGGACGCAATGTATGCAATGTCCTTCCATCCGTTTCCGTCAAAGTCGGCAATCACTGGCGGATAGGTGACATACATGGTCCTTTGCAGGAATGCCGCAGAGATCGAGCTTTCCACGAATGTTCTGCCAGCAGAGCCGCGGAAAATGTGAATCGAACCGTCGTTATTGCCACCGATTAAGTCGCTGTATCCATCGTCATTGATATCGGCGGCGTTGAAGATGAGCTGACTGTTGCGGTTGGTGTAGACAGCTTTGCTTGTCAGGTGGCCCTGGCCGTCTCCGTAGAGAATCCAGAGGTTGTCCTGGTCGGGACCGGAGAGCACGCGCAGAGCGAAATCTGCGTGGCCGTCGGAATCGAAATCACCTAGAAGCAGATCGATCGGTTGTGTCTGGTCTCCGGTGTAGCCGCCGATGGAGCCATTGGGAGATTTATAACTGAAGAGCACGCCCGAAAGAGTGAACGTCGAACCAGTGTTGATGTACGCGCGGACGTACACATACCCGTTTAGGTAGTAAGCGACGACAACGTCGGGCCGCCCTCCACCATTTATGTCCGCGGTCTGCCCAAAGAGGAGAGCTTGTCCTCCGGTAACTATGCCTGGGATATTTGGTATGGCCTTGTAGGTAAAACCACCACTGCCGTTTCCATATCCGATGTAAAACAACTGGCTACCACCGACATAGTCGTAGAAAAGCACATCGTCTTTTCCGTCACCATTGAAGTCCCCGGCCGCGATCGCGGTATATGGGGCCTTGATCAGGTCCGGTGTGCCGTCGCCGTTGAGATCTGCCTGAACGGTGGAGGCCTGGCCGCCGCTACCGCCGTTCAAGGCTGTATAGCGGGGTGTGAAGGTGGTTTGTGCTGAGAGAGTGGCAGCGGTCGCCAGGGCAAGCAGCGCCGCAGGAAGAACCCGAGTGATGGCCATCCGTTTGGACTCCTGCGAGTAAAAGATTCCCGGGCAGACAGCTCCGGTTGCCCCTTAACCCAAAAATCAACACATTTGTCATCGCTTCAGATACAGACTTTGCGACCAGGTGGCAATAAATTGACAAGAACTAAGGGCCGCACTCGGCGACCCCTGTTTTGGAGAAGCAAGAAACGCTAGACAAGCTCAAATCCGGCGAAGAAGTAGCCGATTTCGAAGGCGGCGGTATCTTCTGCGTCGGAGCCGTGGATCGCGTTCTCTTCGATGGAGCCCGCGAACTTCTTGCGGATGGTGCCCTCTTCCGCGTTGGCCGGGTTGGTGGCGCCCATCAGCTTCCGAAGGTCGGCGATGGCGTTTTCCTTCTCCAGCACGAGCGCGATGATGGAGCCCGTGGACATGAAGGTGGTGAGCGAGTCGAAGAAGGGCCGCTGCGCATGGACGTAGTAGAAGCCCTCTGCCTGCGATTTGGAGAGAAAGAGCTTCTTGACCGCGACGATCTTGAAGCCGGCCTTGTCGAACTCGGCGAGGATGGCTCCGGCGTAGCCTTTGCGGATGGCGTCCGGCTTGATGATGCTGAAGGTGCGTTGCGAGGACACTACTGTCTCCTGAGTATTTTCTGAATTGATGTCAGTGTAGCGTGCGGACCGCTGCTGGAGCGGCCCTAACAATGATTGCGTTACGCGATTGCGTTACGCGTTGCCTGTCATGCTTTACCAATGACGCGAGCGAGGGTTTCGCCGATCTCCGCCGGCGATTGCACGACGTGGATGCCGGCGTCCTTGAGCGCTTTCATTTTGTCTGCGGCAGTTCCCTGTCCGCCGGAGATGATGGCTCCGGCGTGGCCCATGCGGCGGCCTGGAGGCGCGGTCTGGCCGGCGATGAAGCCGACGACCGGCTTCTTCACGTTGGCCTTTACGTAGGCTGCGGCTGCTTCTTCCGCAGTGCCGCCGATCTCGCCGATGAGGATGATGGACTCGGTCTCGGGGTCTTCGTTGAGCAGCTTGAGTGCGTCGACGTGCGTGGTGCCGATGACCGGGTCGCCGCCGATGCCAATGGCGGTGGACTGGCCGATGCCGCGCTGCGTGAGCTGATAGACGGCCTCGTAGGTGAGGGTGCCGGAGCGCGAGACGATGCCGACGGAGCCTTCCTTGTGGATGCGGCCGGGCATGATGCCGACCTTCGCCTTGCCGGGCGAGATGACGCCGGGGCAGTTGGGGCCGATGAGCCTCGACTTGGAATGCTTGAGCTTCGACCAGACGCGCACCATGTCGTTGACCGGAATGCCTTCAGTGATGCAGATGATGAGCGGCAGTCCGGCGTCTTCGGCTTCGAGAATGGCGTCTGCTGCGAAGGGCGGAGGAACGAAGATCACGGTGACGTTGGCCCCGCTCTTCTCTACCGCTTCGGAGACGGTATTGAAGACAGGCCAGCCTTCGTGCGTTGTGCCGCCTTTGCCGGGGGTAACGCCGCCAACAACTTTGGTGCCGTACTCGGCACAAC
This sequence comes from uncultured Acidobacteriaceae bacterium, assembly GCA_963763665.1. Taxonomy (GTDB): domain Bacteria; phylum Acidobacteriota; class Terriglobia; order Terriglobales; family Acidobacteriaceae; genus KBS-83. The sequence continues at coordinate 493,047 of CAVXPT010000001.1, forward strand.
CTTTTGCGTGGAACGTACCCTCTTTGCCGGTGATTCCCTGAACTATCAGTCGCGTATTCTTATCGACCAAGACCGCCATTAGCGAGCCACTCCCTTCGCCGCTTTCACTACCAGATCGGCTGCATCCTTCATGGTGGAACCAACCTCGAAATTGAGGCCGGATTCCTTCAGAATCTTGCGGCCCTCTTCCACGTTCGTGCCTTCCAAACGCAGCACGATTGGCAGCTTTACGCCAAGGTTCTTCGCCGCGGCGACGACACCTTGCGCGAGGACGTCGACGCGCAGGATTCCGCCGAAGATATTGATGAAAATTGCTTTCACATTCGGATCGGAGAGGAGAATGCCGAATGCCTGCTCGATCTGCTGCTGGTTTGCGCCGCCGCCGACATCAAGGAAGTTCGCGGGCGAGCCGCCGGCGTACTGGATGATATCCATGGTGGCCATGGCGAGGCCGGCGCCGTTCACCATGCAGGCGATGTTGCCGTCGAGCTTGATGTAGTTGAGCGCGTACTTGGAGGCCTCGACTTCGAGCGGATCTTCTTCGGCAACGTCGCGCAGGTCTTTCAACTCCTTGTGGCGGAACATGGCGTTGTCGTCGAAGTTGATCTTGCAGTCGAGGGCGAGAAGCCGATCGTCCTTGGTGGTGATGAAGGGGTTGATCTCGAGCAGGGACGCGTCGGTCTCGATGTAGACCTTGTAGAGGCCGGTCATGAACTTGACGGCTTCGTTGATCTGCGTGGGCTTGAGTCCGAGCTTAAAGGCAAGATTGCGAGCCTGGTAGGGCTGGAAGCCGACGGCGGGATCGATGTACTCCTTGTAGATCGCGTCGGGATCCTTGGCGGCGACCTCTTCGATCTCCATGCCGCCGGCCTGCGAGGCCATGAAGACGAGCTGGGCTTTGGCGCGGTCGAGCACGATGCCGAGGTAGAGCTCGCGGTCGATGGGCGCGGTCTCTTCGATGAGCAGGCGCTGCACCTTCTGGCCCTGCGGGCCGGTCTGGTGCGTGACCAGTTGCATGCCGAGGATCTTCTTCGAGTACTCCTCAGCTTCGGCGAAGGTTTTCGCTACCTTGACGCCGCCGCCTTTTCCGCGTCCGCCGGCGTGGATCTGCGCCTTGACGACGACACCTTTGGCGCCGTTGGTGAAGAGGCGGCGCGCGACTTCGAGTGCTTCATCGAGGGTGTTCGCCACCTCGCCGCGCGGCACGGCTACGCCGTACTTCGCAAGGATGTCCTTCGCTTGATATTCGTGGATTTTCATAGATGTCTGGGAGGCAACTTTCCATAGTAGCAAGCTGGGGCGCGGAGGGCCATGCGGCCACCAGTTAGCATGGACGAGATGCAAGACCTGCGCCCGCTGCTGAAGAAGATGGTGGAACAAGGCCGCACGCTGCGCGCCGAGGAGGCCAATGCGGCGATTGGCGCCATGCTGGATGGCGACGTGGCGGATGTGGAGATTGCCGCGCTGCTGACTGCGCTGGCGCAACGCGGGGAGACCGTCGACGAGCTGACGGGCGTCGTGATGGCGCTGCGCGAGCGGCTGATGCCATTGCCTGTGACGGAGGCGGAGCGCGCTGAGCTGGTAGATACCTGCGGTACGGGCGGCGACGGATTGGGCACCTTCAACATCTCGACTGCGGCTGCGCTGGTGGCCGCGGCGGCGGGCGCAAAGGTGGCGAAGCATGGCAATCGCGCGCTGACCTCGCATTGCGGCTCGGCGGATGTGCTGGAGGCGCTGGGTGTGCCGGTGGATCTCACGCCGGACCAGGCGGTGGCATGCCTGCGTACGCACGGATTTGTCTTCCTGTTTGCGCCGACGTCGCACCCGACGATGCGGCGGGTGCAGCCGGTGCGGCGGGCATTGGGCTTCCGGAATACATTTCACCTGGCAGGGCCGCTCAGCAATCCAGCAGGTGCGCGGGCGCAGTTGATGGGCGTTTTTTCGCGGGAGAAGGTCGAACTGGTAGCCAAAGCGATGGCGCGGCTTGGCGTGCGGCACGGCCTGGTGGTGCATGGCGCGGATGGATTGGATGAGCTGACGCTGACCGGTCCGACGACGGTTGCAGAGGTACGGGGCGACCGCACGCGCATGTACGAGGTGACACCGGAGGGGCTGGGGCTGGAGCGCGCGCCGGCCGAGGCGCTGAAGGGCGCGGATTCGACAGCGGGTAATGCGGAGATGCTGGAGGCGATCCTGCGCGGCACGGACGCAAGTCCGCATGCGAGTGCGCGGCGCGATGTGGTTGCGCTGAATGCTGCGGCCTGCCTGGTGGTGGCTGGGGTGGCTGGAAACCTGCAAGATGGGATAACAAGCGCCGCGGCTGCTTTGCAGGCCGGCGCGGCAGCGGGCCTGCTGGACCGACTACGGGCCTTTCGCCGAGATAACGCGACCGTCCAAGCCGGGTCGCATCCAAACAACGAACCTTCTAAGGGACGAAGCCTTTGACCCCTCCGGCCCGATAGGATTGCCGAGCGATGCCTGAGTACAAATACCGCGATTTGAAGCCGACGCCCGAGGCGGAAGAGGTCTACCGTCGCTGGCTGCGTTTCCTGAACGATGAGTTCACCAAGCACAAGGAGCCAAAGCTGCGCTCCGAACTGGTGCGCGACACGCTGCACCAGCTGCTCTTTGCGCGGCCGCATGGCGGAAAGCTGAACTTTCAGCTCACCACCGAGCTGCCCTTCAACTGCGTGGAGCTATCGCTCGATCCGTCGAACGTCACGCTGGAGCCGGAGTACTACGGCGACATTGACGAGCAGAAGTATGCCGAGCGCAAGCCGCTCATCTACCTATGGCAGATGTTCGATCGCTCGCCGCTGGCGCTGAACCACTGGCTCGGCTTCCGCTTCCGCTGCGTGCTGGGCTCACACATCTTCAAATCGCTGGGCAAGAACGTGAAGATGTTCCATGGCATTGAGTTCTCGTTCGGTTACAACCTCACGATCGAGGACAATTGCACCATCCACAAGTACGTGATGCTGGATGATCGTGGCGAGATCATTGTGCGCAACGGAACGTCGATCAGCGATTACGCGTCTGTGTACTCGCATGCGCATCACGCGAAGAATTCGCAGGACATCGACAATCGCCGGGTGGAGATTGGTCCGCGGGCGCGCATCACGTATCACGCCTCCGTAATGGCCGGTGCGAATGTGGGCGAGGATGCAATTCTCGGCGCGATGGGAGTGGCAACGCACAACGTCGAAGCGGGCTCGATCAGCGGCGGGGTGCCTGCAAAAGAGATCAAGAAGAAAAGAGATGTACGAGGCGAGGGGTGGGAGCGCCACGACCGGGGGTGAGGCACCGCTTGCGTGCTACCATCGGCTCGTTATTCCCTTGTGACATTCATCCGCCGAGATGCCGTAGAGCACGATTGCAGAGAGTCTGAATGGATCCGCAGTTCGCAGTAAAAATCTTTGAGTTTATCGTTCTGCTCTTTGCGCTCTCGTTTCACGAGGCCGCGCATGGGTGGACGGCGTCGCGGCTGGGCGATCCTACGGCCCGGATGCTGGGACGCGTCACGTTGAATCCGGCGAAGCATATCGACCTCTTCGGCACGATCCTGCTGCCGCTCATCACGCTCTTCACGCCCATCTTCGGCGGCGGGCTGCTCTTCGGATGGGCGAAGCCGACGCCGGTGACGGGCCGGAACTTTCGCAACTACAAGCGCGATGACATGCTGGTGACCCTCGCCGGGCCGGCGAGCAACTTGCTGCTGGCGATCGCCTCGTTCGTGGTGCTGCTGCTGATGCAGCGCTTCGCGCCGCAGGGGCGTGAGTGCCTGCATGGTTTGCTCACCGGGGCCATCAATCCAGAGCTGATGTCGACCGCGCCGGTTGTCTTTCCTTTGACCCTGATCTTCTATTTCGGCATTGCGCTGAACCTGGTGCTGGCGGTCTTTAACCTGATGCCCTTCCCGCCGCTCGACGGCAGTCATCTTTTTCGTCACATGATCTCCGGCCGGTTCGCGACGATGTACGACAACCTGGGCTGGATCGGCTTCATCCTCGCGTTCATCGTCGGCGGATGGGTGACCATGAAGATCGTCTCGCCGATTCTGGCGATTTTTCTAACGCTCCTGCTGCACGGCTGAATCGACAGGGTGAACGCCCGGTACAATCGGCGAAGCACCCAATGGCTTCGACGACAGACTCCGCAGCATCTTCCACCTCCGCGCGCCGCATACTAAGCGGCATGCGCCCTACCGGCAAACTGCATCTGGGCAACTATATGGGCGCCCTGAAGAACTGGGTGCGCCTGCAGCACGAGACCAACGCCAATGGCTCGCGCAAGTACGAGTGCTATTTTTTCATCGCCGACTATCACGCGCTGACGACCGACTATGCCGATCCGCGCAACGTGGCGCAGAACACGCTCGATGTCGCGCTGGACTGGCTGGGCGCGGGGCTCGATCCGGAGATATGCACGCTGTTCGTGCAGAGCCATGTGCCCCAGCACGCCGAGCTGCACCTGCTGCTGAGCATGATTACGCCGCTGGGCTGGCTGGAGCGCGTGCCTACCTACAAAGAGCAGCAGGAGAACCTGAGCGGCAAGGACCTGAGCACCTATGGCTTCCTTGGGTATCCGCTGCTGCAGTCGGCGGACATCCTGATCTATCAGGCAGATTTTGTGCCGGTGGGGCAGGACCAGGTGGCGCACGTGGAGCTGACCCGCGAGGTGGCGCGACGGTTCAACACAACGTACCCGCCACCCGGATACGTCCCACCGACGCATGCGCAACTGAAAGAGTCTCTGGTGGCGGAGAAAGCCAATCCCGATTTGCAGGGCGCCGTACGACCGATTCTGCCGGAGCCGCAGGTGCTGCTGACGCCTTCGCCGAAGCTGCCCGGCACGGATGGGCGCAAGATGTCGAAGAGCTATGACAACACGATTCTGCTGACCGATCCGGAGCCGGTAATCCGGCAGAAGCTCAAGCCGATGGTGACGGACCCGGCGCGTGTGCGGCGCACCGATCCGGGCGATCCGGACAAGTGCCCGGTGGGCGATCTGCACAAGGTCTTCTCGACGCCGGAGACGATGGCGAAGGTGTATGAAGGCTGCCGCAGCGCGGGGATTGGCTGCATCGAATGCAAAGGGTGGGCTGCGGATTCGATCGTGCGCGAGCTGGCGCCAATCCAGGAACGGCGGGCGCAGTACAACGAAGACCCGCGCTCTGGAGATTCTGCGCGATGGCGCTGTCCGCGCGCGGAAGAGAGCCTCAAAGACCATGGCTGAGGTCAACAGTGTCATGCATCTGCTGCCAGAGGCCGCGCAATGCCCGGAGACAACGCGATGACGGACGAGCGCGCATCCGGGCAACGCCTGTCAGGGCAGCAAGAGCCGCCGCAATCTACTTCTACGAAAGACGAGGCGGCCAAGCCCGCGCGCAAGAAGGCTGAGATGGAAAGCCTCTCGCCCTTCTCTGTCGTTGTGGGGCAGGTGTATGACGGGCCGCTCGATCTGCTGCTGGATTTGATTCGCAAGCAGGACATCGACATCTACGACATCCCGATTGCGAAGATCACGGCGCAGTTTCTGAGCTACGTTGAGGGTCTGAAACAGACCGATGTCGATGCGGCCGGCGATTTCATCTACACCGCGGCTCTGTTGATCCACATCAAGAGCCGGATGCTGCTGCCACGCAGTCCGGCGGAGACTGCTGAGGAAGGCGACGATCCGCGGCGTGAGCTGGTGGAGCGGCTGCTGGAACACGAACGCTTCAAGAACGCGGCACAAATGCTGCGGCAGAAGCAGCAGATTGAGGAGGCGACGTGGTCGCGTCCGGCACTGCGCGAGTTCCAGGACGACGAAGGGACGGAGCGCGAGATCGCCGCGGACACGGTCGACCTGGTGCGTGTCTTCCGCGAAGTGCTGGAGCGGGTGAAGCAGCGCCCGATCCTCAACGTGGATGACGAGTCGGTGACGGTGGGGCAGATGATCGACTACCTGCGGCGGCGGCTCACCATGGAGGACGCTCCGGTGCCCCTTAGCCAGATGCTGCGCAATGCGCGCTCGGAGCGCGCGGTGATCTGCATGTTCCTGGCACTGTTGGAGTTGGTGCGCCTGCAGGCCATTCTGCTGCGCCAGGAGCGCAACTTTGGCGACATCCTGGTGAAGAAACATGCCGCCTTCGAACAGGTGATGAATGATACGCTTGCCGCGCGGGACGATTGGCGGTGAGTTCCGTCGCTCGTTCCCTGACTTTCCCACACAGGTGACGGCTTTCCTGCTTCCGTTCATCAGAATTTCACAATGTGCTGTCCAGCCTTAACGCTTTCACTACCCTTCCGCTGTTACTTTCGGAGAACGGACATGGAGACCCCTGGCATGGAAGACATCTCCGCACTCCACTCCGCCATTCAGCGGCCGTTGGATACCAACGCGACACATAAACAGTCGGGCGCCGGGCAAGATCGTGATGATCTCCAGCCATCCTGGCTGGCCGGCGCGGCGTGAATTTCACGGTGACGATGGCGGCGAAAGTGAGATTGCCGCCGACACGGTACACCTGACGCGTGTCTTTCACGAGGTGCTGGAGCGGGTAAGGCAGGGACCGGTCCTCAACATGGACGATGAATCCGTGACGATCGGGCAAATGATTGATCAGATCTGGCAGCGATTCACGCTGTGGGATGGCCCTATTCGCCTGAGCCAGATTCTGCGCCCTGCACGATCGGAACGTGCGGCGATCTGCACCTTCCTTGCGCTGCTGGAGTTGGTGCGGCTGGACGCGATCGTGCTGCGGCAGGACCGCAACCTTTCGGACATCCTGGTCAAGAAAAATTCGGCTTTGACCGGATGATGCGCGGGAATCCCCGCCCGCAACTGCACAAGCTCGCCAGCAGGCGGCGACTTCTCTCTCGATGCCCTTCCCTTTCTTTCATCTGAAATTTATCGTGCGCTGACCTCCCTTAACGCTCCATGCACGCTTCCGCTGGTACCTTCGCGGAACCGGCACAGGAGCCGTACGCGCATGCAAAGCAGCACAACACTCAATCCCGAAATGCAGAAGCTCGGCGCGAGCGTGATGGACCAGAAGCTCAGCCGCAGTCCTGGCAAGATCGCCATGATCGTCTTCGGCTGCGCGATCGCCGGAGGCATCATTTATGCAGGGCTGAAGCTTGGTTCAGACCTTGCCACGACGCACTATCCGACGGTGTGGCCGTATGTGCTGCTGGGCATCGCGCTGTTGATCGCGCTTGGCTTCGAGTTTGTGAACGGATTCCACGACACCGCCAACGCCGTTGCTACCGTTATCTACACGCATTCGCTGGAGCCGCATGTCGCGGTGGTGTGGTCAGGCATATGGAACCTGACTGGAGTGCTGCTCTCGTCGGGCGCAGTGGCGTTTGCAGTGGTCTCGCTGCTGCCGGTGGAACTGATCCTGCATGTGGGATCCAATGCCGGCTTCGCGATGGTCTTTGCGCTACTGATTTCGGCAATCCTGTGGAACCTGGGTACATGGTGGCTGGGCCTTCCAGCCTCCAGCTCGCATACGCTGATCGGGTCGATCATCGGAGTCGGACTGGCCAATCAATATCTCGCGGCCAAGGCCGGCGCCGGGACGGGTACGAGCGGCGTGGATTGGGCGCAGACCGTGAATGTATTCAAGGCGCTCCTCATCTCGCCTCTGGTGGGCTTCTTCTTTTCGGCGCTCCTGTTGATCATTTTCAAGACCTTTATCAAGGACAAGCGGCTGTATGAGGCGCCGAAAGGCACAGAACCGCCGCCGTTCTGGATTCGCTTCTTGCTGATCGGCACCTGCACCGGTGTCAGCTTCGCGCACGGATCGAATGACGGGCAGAAGGGCATGGGGCTGATCATGCTGATCCTCATCGGCACCGTGCCCACCGCGTATGCGCTGAATCATGCGATCGGCTTCAACCAGGTGCAGGATTTCGCTGCGGTCTCGCAGCAGGCGACGAACGCGCTGCAGGGGTATGTCGAGCCATCGGGGAGTGTGGGCGATCCGCGCGCGGACATTGTGCGATACCTGCAAACAAAACAAGTTGAGCCGGAGACGGTCGCAGCCGAACGGCAGTTGATCCACGAGATCAGCCACGAGGTGAGTCTGTACAAGTCCCTCGCGGCAGTTCCGGCGGACCAGCAGTCGAACGTGCGCAACGATATGTACCTGGCCAGCGAGGGCATCCGGGTGATGGAGAAGACCAAGACTCCGGCCTTCAGTGCTGCCGATACCAAGGTGCTGACCAACTACAAAGGCCACCTGGACAAGGCCACGAAGTTCATCCCCGGCTGGGTGAAGCTGGCCGTGGCGCTGGCGTTGGGGCTGGGCACCATGGTGGGCTGGAAGCGCATCGTGGTCACGGTAGGCGAGAAGATCGGCAAGGAGCACCTGACCTATGGGCAGGGTGCTGCGGCAGAACTCGTTGCGATGGGGACCATCATGGCGGCAGACGGCTTCGGTTTGCCGGTTTCGACGACGCATGTTCTCTCTTCGGGCGTGGCCGGCACCATGATGGCCAACAAGAGCGGGCTGCAGCTCAGCACAGTACGCAACATTGCGATGGCCTGGGTCTTTACGCTGCCGGCGGCGGCAGCTCTCTCCGGGGTGCTGTTCATGGTCTTCCGGACGCTCGCGAAGTAAGACTCCTGCAAAACAGCGCGGCGCCGGAGAGATCCGGCGCCGTTTTCTTTGCGAGGCGCTATTGCTTCGCGATTTCGCGCGCGGTTGTTGGATGGCGGCGCGTGTGCAGTTCGCAGGCCGCGGGCGGATTGGTCATCTGCTTCTGAAAGACGGCGAAGCTCTGTGTCCCCGGCTGGAGCGTAGACCAGTAAGACGTCGGGCTGAAGATGGGTTTGTGCTGATCGATGATCTGGTGGTTGAGGATGCGGATGCCGCAGCCGAGGTTCCGCTCCGGATTCAGGATCGTTTTCCCGGGATCGTGCGCGGGCAGGTCTTTGTCGGCCTGCCAGTCGAAGGCGCAGCCGTATCGTTTGCTGTCCTCGTAAGTGAGCTGCAGCAGCCCCTCCTGGTGAATGATTCGACCCGTGACGTGATCGGGTATTGCGACTTCTGGCTCTGTGTGGCGCACATTGGTAGTTGCATTCAAACCGGCCTCTGCTGCGGCCATAGCCTGGAAGAGATAGGCCCACCAGACACGCTTGTCCGCTTCGCTCATGGTGTAGAAAGCCGGGCAATAGCGACGCACATCGCGAGGCACGCGACGAGTGAGCATTGCGGGCGGCAGTGAGCGCTCGATGTAGATATCCCAGTGTTTGTCCCAGGTGGGACCGCCCAGTTCCTCCGACTTCACATTGAGCGGTGTGGATGGTGCTGTCTTGACCTCAGCGGGTGGAGGGGCGGGGTCAGACTTATTTTCCGCCTGCGTTCCGTGGCAGCCTGTGCTGACGAGGGAAAGCTGCAGCGCGATGCAGAAGAGGACAACCGCTCGGTACACCAGAAGGACCACCTGACTGCGGGGGAGGCAGTTCCGGGGAGTTGGGAGGACCCATTGCTCGGACGCTGAAAATACCCGGCGCGTTGCCAGCGCGCTGCTCCGATAGTATGAAGGGTGGAATTTGAAAGGCTGAACTGGGCACCGGCGCGGCGACGCGGCGGCCCGTAACGTGATGAGTCTACGAGCAAAGATCGAAGCAGTGGTATATGCCGCCGAAGAACCGGTGACCCTGGCGCAACTCGCCGCCATATTTGCCCCCGAAGTGCGGGAGATATGGCAGGCGGAACAGAACGAGATCGCAACTGCGGCCTCCCCCGCAGAAGACGGAGCATCGGGGGAGCCATCGCCGTCAGAAGCCGTTTCGGATGCTCCGGACGAGCCTGGTGTGACCAGGCCGGCTGAGGCAGAGCCGGTTGAAGGCGAACCGGCGGGGGCCGCGAACGCCGAAATCGACCCGGAGGCGGCAGCCAAGCGTGCGGCCCGCAATGAGGAGCGCGCAGTTCGCGAGTACCTGCGCAAGGTGCTGGAAGAGCTGATGGCGGAGCTCGATATGGGCGATCGCGGAGTGGAGATTCGCGAGATTGCCGGCGGCTACCGGATGGCGACCAAGCCGGAGTATCACGACGCGATCCGCTCCTTCGTGAAGAGCTTGAAGCCGCCGATGAAGCTGAGCCTGCAGGCGCTGGAGACGCTGGCGGTGGTGGCCTACAAGCAGCCGGTGACTGGACCGGAGATCAGCGAGATCCGCGGAGTGGAGACGGCGGGCGTTCTGGGCAGCCTGCTCGCGCGCAAGCTGATCACGACCGCAGGACGCAAGCAGGTCATCGGGCGGCCCATTCTTTACAAGACGACCAAAGAGTTCCTACTGCGTTTCGGCCTGAAGGACCTGAACGAGCTGCCGAGCATCGAAGAGTTTGAAAAGATGGCCGGCGAGTTGGCGGATGCTGATCTGGAGCCCGCCCACGAAGGCGGCCTGACGACGAGCGAAGCGGAGCGGTCGTTGAACGAAGAGGACGAGGACGGTGAAGCGAATGGAAGCGGAGCCGTTGAGGGCGAAGCTTTCGATCGGGCCGTCGAATCTCCCTCGGATTCTGCCGCGGCAGAACCCGGTGCCGATGAGGCAGTGATGGAAGAGCAGAAGGCAGGCGAGGCATGAGCCTGCCTGAACCGGACAGGTCGCAAGGTGCGACGCAACGGCTGCAGAAGATCATTGCCGCCGCCGGGCTGGCCTCGCGACGCAAGGCGGAGACGCTGATCACCGAAGGACGCGTTCGCGTGAACGGCCAGGTAGTAACGGAGCTGGGCGCGAAGGCTGACCCGGTGCGGGACCACATCCGTGTGGACGGCAAGCTGCTGCATGGCCCGGAGCAACCGCGCTACTACATGTTGAACAAGCCAAAGGGGTACGTGACGACCGTTTCCGATCCGGAGAAACGGCCGACGGTAATGAAGTTCTTTGAGCGCACGGGCACGAGAGTTTTCCCGGTGGGGCGGCTCGACTACCAGAGCGAGGGTCTGCTGCTGATGACCAACGACGGCACGCTGGCCAATGCGCTGACCCGCGCAGCGGCGCGGGTGGAGAAGACCTATCTGGTGAAGGTGAGCGGGCGGCCCACGGAATCGGCAATTGAGCAGTTGCGCCGCGGCATCATGATCGAGCGGGGCAAGCCAGGCGGTGGCTCTGGTCGCGTGCTGACCGAGCCGGCGACGGTCCGGCTCATGCGTGATGCGGAGAACCCATGGTACGAAGTTGTGCTGACCGAGGGGCGAAACCGGCAGATCCGCAAGCTGTTTGAAGAGATCGGTCATCATGTGGAGAAGATTCGTCGCGTGGGCTATGGGACGCTGGTGCTGGATGTGCCTCCGGGCGAAGTGCGTGAGCTGGAACCGCGCGAAGTGGCAGCGCTGGAGCGCGCCGGACGGCCGCGCAAGAAGGCTCCGGAGCCGCCGCGGGCTCTGCGCAAGGTGGAGGAGCGGCATTTGCCTGTGGCGAGGCCTGCACGAAAACGGATAACGAAACGTCGTAGCGCGAAGCGGGTGAGCCGCTGAGGGTAAGGAACGCATCGAATGGGAGGGGAGCGAATCATGGAAAAAGCAACATTTGGAGCCGGCTGCTTCTGGGGCGTGGAGGCGCGCTTCCAGCAGGTGCCTGGAGTACTGGAAACGGCGGTGGGATATGAAGGCGGGTCGCTCGACAACCCCACGTACAAGGATGTGTGCACGGACCGCACCGGCCACGTTGAGGTGGTGGAACTGACCTTCGATCCGCAGAAGGTGGGCTATGCAGCGCTGCTTGATTTGTTTTTTGAGCTGCACGACCCGACCCAGGTGAACCGGCAGGGACCGGATTGGGGAACGCAGTACCGGACCGTTGTGTTCTTCCATTCACCAGAGCAGGAAGCGGCAGCACGCGATGCGATCGCGCGGCTGGACGCGAGCCACAAGTATGCAAAGCCGATTGCCACGCAGGTGGTGCCGGCGAGCACCTTCTGGCGCGCCGAGGAGTACCACCAGAAGTATCTGGAGAAGCGCGGCGCTGTCTCCTGCCATATCTAACGCGCTTGGGGCGCGTCTCTTACTTCGATATCACAGCGACAGCGAGCTTCTTTGCGCTCGGAGTTCGCCGCATCCAAATATCAACTCAGAGGGGCGGTCGCCGGATTGGCAGCCGCCCTTCTGCAACGGTCATCTGATAGCCTGAGGGCCGGACGACTGTGAAAGAGACTGACGGACAGAGCCACGGGTCTGTACCCTTTGCCAGGTTGCAGGCGCTGACGGCGCGCTTTCCATCGCTGGGGCTCTCCATAGAGACAGCGGTCTGCTTTGCCTTCACGGCATTCTTCCTCTTTTACGGACTGGTACCGATTTTTGGCGGCGACGGCCTGGGGCTGGTGGGCGCAGACGAACCGCGCTATGCCCAGATTGCGCGCGAGATGCTGGGCCGCCACGACTACATCACACCCATGCTTTACGGCAAGCCGTGGCTGGAAAAGCCGGCGCTCTATTACTGGCGCGCCATGTTCTCCTTCAAAGAATTCGGCGTGCACGACTGGTCCGCGCGTCTTCCGTCCGCCAGTTTCGCCTTCATCCTGATTTCACTCATCTACCTGCACATCCGGCGCTTCCGGCCGGGCGGCCAGTTGGATGCGGCGCTGATTACGGCAAGCTGCGCGGGTATCATCGCCTTCGCGCGCGGCGCCTCCACGGATATGCAGTTGGCAGCGCCATTCTGCATCGGCATGCTGGGCTGGTATGCGTGGTATGAGACCGACAAGAAATTTTGGCTCTTCGATCTGTACTTTTTCAATGGTGCGGCCACCCTGGCAAAGGGCCCGGTTGCGCCATTTCTTGCGCTGGCCATTATCTTTGCATTCATTGCCTTGAGGCGCGAATGGTCCCTGCTGCGGCGGACCATCTGGGTGCCCGGCATCCTGCTCTACCTGGCGATGGTGCTGCCCTGGTACATCGCCGTGACTCGACGAAACCCGCAGTTTCTGCGCGTCTTCTTCCTTGAGCACAATCTGGAGCGATTCGCCACCAACCTGTACGAACACCAGCAGCCCGGCTGGTTCTATCTCGCCGTCATGATGCTCGCTCTTATGCCGTGGACGGTGGTGGCGATGCGTGCGCTGGCGGATGCGGCGATCGAATCCGTGAATGAATGGCGGGCGCGGCTGGCGAAAAACCGCTATGTGAGTCATGCGCGCTGGGGAGACGCTTTCCCCGAGTTTCTCGTCCTCTGGACCCTCTTTCCTATCGTCTTCTTTTCGATGTCCCGCTCCAAGCTACCCGGCTACATCCTGCCCTCGATTCCCCCTCTCACCATCCTGACCGCCGACTATCTGAACCGTTTACGCGAGGAGAAGAAGGGCATCCGTCCCTGGCTGCTGGTGCTGCACGCGTTGCTTGCCGGCGTCACGGTGACGCTGGTGCTGCTGCTGCCGTGGCTGATCATTCATGCGGTGGGAGGCATGCCTCCGACGCGTGTGATGGTCTCGGCGATCATCACGGGCGTCGCCACGATCGTGCTCATCTTGGTGATTGTGGGACGATTTGGGGTAGAGCGGCTGCGAATCGCCACCATGGTGCCACTGATTGTCCTGGTCTTCTTTCTCTTCGGAGTCGGGCCCTTTTTCGGTCTGCCCGCAATCCAGCAGACCAAACATACGATTCAACTGGTGGACCTTGCCTATTCGGCGCGGCCACTCGCGCGGCAGCTTACCCAATTGACCCCGCACAATGAACCGGTCGCGGTTCTACGCGTACGCCGGGATCTGGAGTTTGGGCTCTCGTTCTATCGCGACAAAAGGGTGCTGGATTACGACAAGGACGGCGTCCCGGAACAGGCGCACATCCTGGTGGTACGCGACATTGCCTTGCCGCAGCTTACGACTCTGCTGGCAACACGCTCCTACCACCCACTTTTTGCCTATCCGGCACAACATGTCTCTGTGTTTCAAGTCGATGCGCTCGGCACCGACGATATGCCCGCATCACCACACAAGTAACACTCCGGGCTCGCTTCTCTCTTTGCATGTGCCGGAAGGGCACGCTTACACTCGCATGTAACCGGTAGGAGCACAGCGGGGGAGAGCACCGTTTGGCCGCGTCATTGTCCAGAAGCGCGATAGTTCGCCAGGATGTGCTCGATCTGCGCCATTTTGCCGCTTCGTCGCTGCGGGAGCTGCTGACAGAGGAAACCGAGCAGTGGCAGCGCCGCCTGCGCTGGGACTACCGGACATCGGCACAGCTTCTGCTCGATTATCTGGACTCGCGCATCCTGCCCGGCTTCGTTGCGACGGAGGATGGCCGGGCAGCCGGTTACGTTTTCTGCGTGTATGAGCAGCACAAGGCCGTCATCGGAGATGTGTTTGCCACCGCGCACGCGCGCGAGCGCGCGCACCGCATCGAGGCACGGCTGCTGGAGCACACCCTGGAGCTGCTGCAGAGCACCCCGGGCACGGGAAGGGTGGAGACACAGCTTCTGCTGCATCCCAAGGGACAGTTCAGAGAACTGTTCACGCGCAATGGTTTCGAAATCTATCCGCGCGTCTTCATGGAGCGGCAACTGCGCCGCGAACTCTCTTCCGTGACCGTCTCAGTGCCCTCATCTCTGCATATGCGAGCATGGCGCGAGAGCGACTTTGCCGCTGCGGGGCGGCTGATCGCGCTTGCCTACCGTGGACATCTGGACAGCGTGATCAATGATCAATACCGCACGACTGCCGGCTCGATGCGTTTTCTGCACAACATTGTGCGCTTTCCTGGCTGCGGGCAGTTCGATCCGGCGACCTCGCTGGTGCTGGCACACCGCGACAGCGACGAATTGGCCGGCATTGTGCTGTGCTCGCGGGTCAACGTCGATACGGGTCACGTTACGCAGCTTTGTGTCGAACCCGCACTGCGCCACGCCGGCCTGGGACGCCTGCTGCTGACCCAATGCATGCAGGCACTCTCCGCGCTGGGGCTCGGCTACATATCCCTCACGGTGACAGAAGGCAATCAGGAAGCGCTGCTTCTTTACCGGCGCATGGGATTCAAGTCGCGCCACTCGTTCGATGCCATGGTATGGCAGCGGAACTAGCCGTTCGGGCAAAGGCGCCTACGGCGCGCTCTACGGGGTTCGCTTCCGTTGGTCGCTCACTTCCAGCGGGTCGCGTGTGCAGACAATGCCGTTCGCTGAAATGACAGTGAATATGAAGAGGTCAGAAAGCGTCTTAGCGGTGGATGAAGTACATCAGCCAGCTTGCGACAATGACGGATCCGGCGAAGAGCACAAAGCAATAGACCCCGTAGCGCATCATGGCACGCGGTTCGCTCCGCTGCGTGATGCCGAAGACGGTGGATGCGAAGAGCGCGAAGAGCAGGACGGCTGTGAAGTGGGAGGGGGCGACAATCAAGACTTCCTCCCGATGCGGATGTTGTGCGCATCCACTGCAGCGATGACGTTCAGCAGACCAGCCACAACGATAAACTTGGTGCCGTAATCGGCTGTCACCACTTGAACGGGGGTCTGGCCAACGCCGAAAAGACGTCCGCCGAGGTACATCAGTCCGGAGCCAAGATCGCCGATGAAGCCCAGCAGATCGAGCGGATCACCCGAATTTGCCACGTAGAGTTTGCCCTGCATGAGCAGACCGAGGACGAACATCAGGCCGATGGCGGCAAAGAGCAGTCCGCCGCGCACCCAGCGGCGGCTGAGCAGGTGACCCGCGCCCGGGACAAGCCAGCCTACGAGAAGCGCAGTGGAAAACAGCGGACTTTTGGGCTCCGATGCCTTGTCGATTTTTTTGCTGGTTGTGGCGGCCTTGGCCGGCGGGGTGGTTGCCATGGAGAGTCTCCACCAAATATACCGCAGGGCCTACCTGTTCTTCGGAGGGCCGCGGCCGCCGCTTAGACCCGGACCAGATCCGTTTGCAGGCGGCCGGTCACGCTGGCTTCGTGGTCGCCGGTCATCATGTTCACTTCGCTGCGAACGCCGAATTCCTTGAGGTAGATCCCAGGCTCGACCGAGAAGCATGTGTGCGGCAGCAGCAGACGCTCGTCGTGGGTCTCGAGGTTGTCGAGGTGGGCGCCGCTACCGTGCAGTTCGGTGCCGATGTTGTGGCCGGTGCGATGGGTGAAGTATTCCGCGTAGCCGGCGTCACGGATGATGGCGCGAGCCGCATCGTCCGCCTCCCAGCCGGCGATCGGCTTCCCCGCCGCGAAGGCCTGCTGGACCTTTGCGATCGCTGCATCGCGGGCGTTGCGGACGGTGTTGAAGACAGTCTGCTCCTGCGATGTCGGTTCACGATCGACGACGCCGGTCCAGGTGATGTCGTAGAAGACAGTGGATTCGCGATCGGGGCGTGCCCAGATGTCGATCAGCAGAAAGTCGCCGGAGCGAATGGGAGCATGCACCTGCGCTGTCGGCTCGTAGTGCGAATCGGCACTGTTGGCGTTTACCGAGACGTTGGGGCCGTGCTCCCATACCAGGCTCGCATCGGCCATGGCGTGTTGCAGCCACTGGACCATCTCGTACTCGGTGGTGCCGGCGCCGGAACGGACGCGGCGGCCAATCTCGCGAAAACCGGCCTCGAGGATCGCGTCGAGCTTGCACTGCGCCTCGTAGTGGCTCTTCTCCTGCTCGGGCGTCAGGACAGCCTCGAAACGGCTGACCAGATCGGCGGAACTGACGATGGTCTTGCCCAGCTCGCGCAGAACCTCGATGGTGCCGGCGTCCACCATGGAGACATACATGATGGCGTTGCGCGGCGAGTACTGCATGGCGATGCGCTCGGCGCCACTGAGCATCTGCCGCAGACCAGCCTCGAGCTCCTGCCAGGAGCTGTAGGCCTGTGCCTTGCCGGGCAGCGGGTCGAGCCGGCCACTTTCGACCCGGTGCACCAGCTTGCGCGGCTCGCCGGCCGAGGGCACAAAGTAGTACCAGCGCCGTGTGATGTGCAGCCCTTCGCTCAGCCCAAGAATGCGGTACGCGATGGGATCGCGATGATGATGGTCGTAGAAGAGCCAGCCATCGAGCCGGGCCTTACGAAGAGCTTCCTGGATCGCATCGAGTTGCATACCTCTGCTGATTCTATCCCCGCCATTTCACAGCAGATGCTGGTCGCGCTCCGGCTGGCCAGACGCTAGACTGAAGCCGCAAGGAGAGAGCATGCGCGCAGGCGGTATCCATCATGCAGAACTGATCCTGTTATTGCTGCTCTTTCTGGTGGGTGCGCTTACAACGCTCTCGCGGCGCTTTCAGACGCCCTATCCCATCGTGCTGGTGGTGGGCGGCCTGCTGTTGAGCTTTATCCCCAACTTGCCGCAGATCTCGCTGAATCCGGACATTGTCTTCCTGGTTCTGCTGCCACCGCTGCTGTTTGCGGCAGCATTCAATACGTCCTGGCATGACTTCCGCTTTCACTTGGTGAGCATCCTGCTGCTGGCCTTCGGGCTGGTCGGCTTCACAGTGTTTGGGGTTGCGGTAGCGAGTGAGTACCTGCTGCCAGCCAGCTTTGACTGGCGACTGGGCCTGGTGCTGGGAGCTGTTGTGTGCAGCACGGACGCGATCGCCGCTACGTCCATCGCCGCCCGAGTCGGACTCCCACGCGCACTTGTGGACATCCTTGAAGGCGAGAGCCTGGTGAACGATGCGAGCGCGCTGCTGGCGCTGGAGTTCGCCGTCGGTCTGGTCGTCAGCGGCCAGGAGCCCGGTTTCGGGCAGGGTGTTTTGCGGCTGCTGACTCTGGTCGGAGGAGGCCTGTTGGCAGGATTCATGGCAGCGTGGCTGATCCATCGCCTGCAGTTGCGTCTGACCGATCCACCGATCGAGATCACCTTGAGCCTGATGGCGCCGTATGTTTCTTACCTGCTGGCGGAGAGCGTCCACGTTTCCGGTCCGCTGGCCAGCGTGGTCTGCGGGCTCTATCTGGGTCACAAGAGTTCCGAGGTATTCAGTACGGAGGCAAGGCTGGAGAATGCCGCCGTCTGGAACACCCTGGACTTCCTGCTGAACGGCATCGTCTTTATCCTGATCGGGCTGCAGCTTCCTTTCATCCTCAGGGGCATTCGCAATATCGAGCATCGCGAGCTGTTGTTCGATGCGGCCATTTTTACCGCCGTGGTGATCGCGCTGCGCATGTTGTGGATGTATCCCGGGGCATGGCTGGCCTATTGGATCCGTACACGGCTGCTCAAGCAGACCTATCGGCCTCCCCGTGCGCGAGCTGTGTTTGTGCTCGGCTGGACGGGCATGCGCGGGGTGCTGGCGCTGGCCGCGGCCATCTCGCTGCCGCGCACCCTCGACAATGGTTCGCCGTTTCCGCAACGCGAGGTCATTATCTTCCTCGCCTTCTCTGTCATCCTGGTGACGCTGGTCGTCCAGGGGCTGACGCTGCCATCCCTCATTCGCGCCCTTGGCCTGAGTGAAGCCGATCCGCTGGAGATGGTCGAGCGCGAAGCGCGAAAGCGGATGCTGCGCGGCGCATTGGACTACCTGGAGTCGATCGGGTCCGACAAAGACCGTCCGGACGAAGCCGTGTGGCTGGACGTAATGCAGCACTACAAGGATCGGTATGCGATGGTAGACGGGCCTCCTAAGGATTTGAAAGACCCGACTTCGGGAGAATGGGTCCAGATGTATGACCTGAACAATCGGGTGCGGGCAGCCGAGCGGTCGACGCTGGCAAAGATGCGCTATGAGGATCGCATCAGCGATCATGTGCTGCGGAAGCTGGAGCGGGAGTTGGATCTGCTAGATACACGCTTCAGCTGAGGCGGGCCGCCTTTCCAAGCGGAGCTTGGCCGCGCTACATTGAAAGGGCACAACTAGGGAGCAACTGGCTCCAGGAGCAAGCAGCAATGACCTGGGTAGGCGAACCGATGACCTGGATTTTGATTGGTGTGGCGGGCGGAGTGATACTCGGCCTGATCTGCATCATCTGGGCAACACAGGGCAGGCCCTTGAGCGAGAATCCGCATCACGACGAATACTGAGTACAGATGCTGAAAGCGGTGTCTCTAGCCCTTCCGCGGTGGCATCTTCAGCCACAGGAGACCCGCGAAAAAGAAGAGTGCCGAAACCGCCAGCGACATGAGCGCATGAGCCCGATGGTTGTAGTGCACAGCCAGAGCAGCGCTGACCCACCAGACCGCGGCGCCGGCAAACCAGATCCACGCTGTCCAGGACGTCTTTGACGCCATCCCACTCCTGACCGGCTCGGCACCGCGGGTCAAAGCTTCTCCCTCCGGCTACGAACCATGCGGTTTAACAATAAGGCTCCAGCCGTCAGACTAGCAGTCAGGACGGTAGGGAGATGTGAGTCTGTGGTTCCCGCCGAAGCGAGCAACCAGAGTACGGTACCGGCGGCAAGAACGTGATAGGTCACCATGTCCGGGAGCGTAGCAACGCCCGGTCGCACGTCCCTATTCACCACCAGGGTGAGTGCCATGCCACAGGTAATGACACCTGCACCGTTCCTCTGGCAACCTGTTCCGAAACGGGTCAAAACCCCTGGAAAGGCGCCCACGACTGCTGCCTTACTCGTACGAATGCATACCACCGGACACGGTGCGTCTGCGACCTAAGTAACATTCCCTTCGGCACTGCCCCACCGCAGAATGTCCTCATGACACGCTTGGCGACAGAGCGGGTCCGGATGCTGGAGTTGCTGATACCGACGATCGACCGGTGGTCGGGACGCAAAACGCTCCAGCAACAGGACAGCCATGCCCACCTGGCGCTGGGTGACCAGGGAGAAGAGGCTGTTTACTTCCACCTGCGCAAGAAGGGTTGCATGGTGGTTGCCCGGCGCTGGCGCTCGTCTCGCCAGCCAGGAGATCTAGACCTGGTTTGCTGGGAAGGCGATACCTTATGCTTTGTCGAGGTAAAGACGCGGAGCCGATTCGACGTAGCAACGGCGGAATCGGCAGTAGACGCCGACAAACGGCGCATGATCCGGCGCATGGCTCGCCTGTACATGAGCAGTCTGCGCGAACAGCCCAAGCAGGTCCGCTTCGATATTGTTTCGGTGTATTTCAATGATGAAGCTACCGCCGAGTTGCGCATGATCCCCAACGCATTCGGCTGGACCGAACCTGCTCACCGCTGGAACTAAGCTCAAGCCTGCTGAATCTGCCGGTCGCTTCTTCGCAAGACCTCAATCCCCGAATCGCCAAGCTGCGCGTGTCCTGGAAGGCATTGAGCCCAATCTCTGACCCTTTCCTTATACTTTGAATCAGCGCATGCGCTTTGCACGCTGCCGCGGCATGTGATGACCCCATCGAGATTGAGACCACGCATGAAAAGGATGAGATGACCGCGGCGGTCCTTGAAGGAGTCGGGCTCACGATGGTTGCCGGCATCATGTCGGGCAACTGCATGCTCCCCAGCAAGTTTGCTCGCAATTGGAAATGGGAGCACCTGTGGTTCGTTTTCAGCGTTATGTCGCTGTTGATTCTCCCGTGGGGGCTGGCTCTGCTTCTGGTGGACCATCTGTTCGCGGCCTACCGAGGACTTGCCGCCGCGGCTTTTGTCACTCCGCTTGCCTTCGGAGCAGGTTGGGGCGTGGCGCAGATCCTCTTCGGCATTTCGGTCCGCAAACTTGGCCTGGGCATTGCGTATGCAGTCATCGTGGGGCTCGGCGCGGTTCTCGGCACCCTGATCCCGCTTTTCTTCGGGCCTCCGATCGATATCTCTCATGCCACGCTGCTCAAGATTCTGGCAGGCGTTGTGGTCATGATCATGGGCGTTGCCCTGACCGCGGTAGGAGGCAAGAAACGAGAGCGCAGCGACCTGGATGAGATTCGAGATGAGCGCGGTTATGCAACTGCGATCCTGCTTGCTATCCTCTGCGGCGTGATGGCGCCGATGTTGAATTTCGCCTTCGCATTTGGGCAACAGCTCGCCCAGCAAGCAGTCCGCGTTGGAAATTCGCCGGTCCATGCGGCGTATGCGGTGTGGCCAATCGCTTTGCTCGGCGGCTTTGTTCCAAACGTGGCGTACAGCGTTTTTTTGCTGTGGCGAGGCAAGAGCTGGCACATCTTCCAGCATGATCGCGCGGAAGTGGTCTGGCCAAGCCTGATGGCGGTGCTGTGGATGGGAGCTTTCGCTCTTTATGGGATGAGCGCGGTGTTGCTTGGCACGCTGGGGGTTTCCGTTGGGTGGGGGCTGTTTCAAAGTTTCATGATCATCACAGCTACGGTCTCTGGAATTCTTACGGCGGAGTGGAAGCGTGCTTCCCGGAGCGCGACGATCCTGCTCACACTGGGACTGGCGTGTCTCCTTCTCGCAACGCTGCTGATGTCCGTCGCCGGGCACTGACCTCGAGTCTCAGGACAGGCCGACCGGGGCGGCCCTATCTCTGGGCCTGTAGGCCTTTCATACTAATCAGTCAGTCGAGTTCCCTAGTAATATTGCTGGCAGGCTTCTCGACCGCCC
Source organism: uncultured Acidobacteriaceae bacterium (assembly GCA_963763665.1). Classification (GTDB taxonomy): domain Bacteria; phylum Acidobacteriota; class Terriglobia; order Terriglobales; family Acidobacteriaceae; genus KBS-83. Next base: position 514,392 of record CAVXPT010000001.1, read on the forward strand.
GACAAACGTTTGTTGGCGAGCCCACGTGATGGAGGAAACAATGCCGAGGAAGTTGGCTTGCATCTTCATACTGTTGTTTTCCGTGACTGTCTGGGGGCAACCGGCGCATCCCATTCTTCCTTTGGGCTCTCCCGCACCTGACTTTTCTCTTCCCGGCGTGGATGGAAAGGTCCATAAGCTCAGCGATTATGCGAGCAGCCCCATTCTGGTTGTGATCTTCACCTGTAACCATTGCCCTATCGCACAGATGTATGAGCGCCGCATCGAGCAGTTGTATGAGGACTATGGCAAAAAAGGCGTGGCGGTCGTCGCCATTCAGGGGAACGATCCTAAGGCAATCCGGATCGATGAGCTCGATTCCTCCGACGTGAGCGACACGCTGGACGATATGAAGATCCGGGTGGCATACAAGCATCTTCACTATCCCTATCTTTACGCCGGAGACACGCCTGCCGTCACCGCGGCGTACGGTCCGCAGGCGACGCCGCATATTTTTATTTTCGATAAGAGCCGCCGCCTTCGCTATCAGGGGCACTTCGACAATAGCTATCGCATTGAAATGGTGAAGACGCACGATGCGCAGAATGCCATCGATGCGCTACTGGCGGGAAAAGAAGTGGCGGTAACTCACACCGGTGTCTTCGGATGTTCGACGAAGTGGCCGGAAAAAGCGACGCAGCGTGAGGAGGCGGATAAGAAAATAGAGGCCGCACCTGTTCATGTTGAGAAGGTGGACGCTGCCGGTTTGAAGAAGCTGCGCGCCAATCCAAGCGGTCATGTCACGCTGATCGACTTCTGGGCCACGTGGTGCGGATCATGCTTAGTGGAGTTTTCGGACCTGCAGGACACCTACCGCATGTACAGCGGACGCGATTTTGACCTGGTGACAGTGTCCGCCAACATGCCGGATGAACAACCCAGCGTGCTGCGCTTTCTCCAGAAGAAGCATGCGACGAGCCGCAATCTGTTGTTTGGATCCAACGATACGGCGGCATTGCAGGCGGCCTTCGATCCGACGTGGCAATCAGCAGTCCCTTACACAATTGTGCTCGGCCCGGATGGAAAGGTGATCTACAAGACGATAGGCTCGGTCGACCTATTGGAGATGCGCCGAAAGATTCTGGCAGCCATGCCCTCCGACTATATCGGCTTCAATAAGTACTGGGCGTCCGGCGACTAGTTACGTTAGCAGAATGCCCCGTCCATCGAGGATATTCCCGACCCGACTCATTCGTACGCCGCATGCTGCTTTGGAGGTCTTTTTTGAAACGCTCGCCGATGCACGTATTGATGTGCGCGTTCTTGTTGCTGTTTGCCTCTGCGGCGTGGGGTGGAGATGCGATTCCGAAAGCTGCATGGAAGCGTCCCCTGGGACTTCCGCTCAGCAATCCCGGAGTCACGCGCGTTGCCGGAGATATTGACGACGGCTATTGGCAGGGAGTTCCTGTCGGTGGCTTTGGCGCGGGAACTTTTTCCCGCAGCTATCGCGGCGACTTTGCACGCTGGCATATCAAGGCCGGGGTTCACAAATATGAACCGGTTTATGCCAACCAGTTCGCCATGTTCCAGCAATCTGACGGAGATGCACATGGCACAGCGCGCGTCTTAATGAATGGTCATCCCGCAGGCAACGAGCTATCCAGCTGGCAGTGGGAATATCCCGTCGGCGCCGGAGACTACTACGCGCTCTATCCCAAGGCATGGTTTGACTATCGCTGGGATCAGTTTCCCGCTCATGTCGTCCTGGAACAATTTTCGCCGATCGTTCCTGATAACTACCGTGAATCAAGCTATCCCGTTGCTGTCTACCGCTGGCACGCCGATAACCCTACGAATAAGACTGTCACCGTTTCCATCCTTCTGTCATGGACGAATATGTCGGGTTGGTTCAGGACGTTCACGCGGGACTTCAACGGAACGCCGAATCAAGGCAACCATAACGACTACAGAAGTGAAACCGCCGGCGACGCGGGAACGATGAAAGGCATTGTCTTCGATAGGAATCGCGCGGGCGATGCCCCCAACGAGTGGGACGGTCAGTTTGTCATCGCCGCGCTTGAGTCGGAAGGGGTGGAAGTCAGCTACCAGACTACTTTTCAAGCTCAGGGGGATGGGAAGGCGGTGTGGGAGCGGTTCTCGAAGGACGGGAGGCTTGCCAACGACGACAAGTCATGGGTAAGCGACAAGGAGAAGCTGGCAGGCGCTATTGCTCTGCGTTTCACGCTGAAGCCGGGAGAAAAGAAGGTGATCCCGATGGTTCTGGCGTGGGACTTTCCGGTGGTTCAGTTTGGCGAAGGACGGAAGTGGAACCGGCGCTATACAGACTTCTACGGCGCATCGGGCAAGCATGCCTGGGAGATCGCTCGCGATGGACTGCTGCATTCCGCAGAGTGGAGCGATGCGATTGACAGGTGGCAAGCTCCATACATCAATGACGAGAGCAAACCGGTCTGGTATCGCGGGATGCTGTTCAACGAACTCTACGCGCTGACGGACGGCGGAACTTTTTGGGGCCGTCCGCCCGGCTCCGATCCGAAAACGCCGCCGTCATTTGCCCTGCTGGAATGCTTCGACTACGCCTACTACGGAACGCTCGATGTGCGCTTCTACGCATCCCTGCCGCTATTGAAGTTCTGGCCTACGATCGACAAACAAGTGCTGCGGGAATTTGCAGACACGGTTCCGCGCGAATGGCCTGAGCAAGGGCTTTGGGTATGGAAAACGGAGCAGACCGGCGCGCCTGTCACTCATAAACGAAAGAAGCGAGGCGCTGTTCCGCATGACCTTGGCGTCCCGGAAGGCGATCCATTCGTTGCCGTGAACGAGCCAGGCTGGCAAGATACGAATGACTGGAAAGATCTCAACTCGAAGTTTGTACTGATGGTCTATCGCGATTACGTGCTCACTGGCCGCACGGATAGTGCCTTCCTCCGCGAAACGTGGCCTGCTGTAAAGGACGCTATTGAGTATCTTCGTCAATTCGATCATGGGGGCGGTGTTCCCGAAAACAGTGGCTATCCGGATCAGACTTATGATTCCTGGGTGGTGCGTGGCGTAAGCGCCTATTCTGGCGGACTTTGGCTGGCCGCTTTACGCGCGGCGGAGGAAACCGGTCGTCTCCTGGGCGATACGCAGACCGCTGACGCATATCATGCGCTTTTTCTGAAGGGACAGAAGACCTACATCTCGCAATTGTGGAACGGCAAGTATTTTCGCTATGACACCAACAGCGAATTTAAAGACGCCATTCAAACTGACCAGCTTGCCGGACAATGGTATGCGAATCTGACCGGACTTGGCGATATAGTGCCGCACGAGATGCAGATATCAACGCTGAAGAAGATTTTCGACTTCAACGTAATGAAGTTCGGCAACGGCGAACTGGGTGCCGCCAACGGTATGGCAGCAAACGGATCGATTCTCAGCTCGAATGAACAGGCTAGAGAGGTGTGGGTTGGTACCACGGAAGGCTATGCGGGACTTCTGATGAGCGAGGGGCTCAAGAACGAAGCCTATAGAACCACCTGGGGTCTGTATCACACGATTTACGAGAGCAAGGGCTATTGGTTTCGAACGCCAGAGGCATGGGACATCACGGGAAACTTTCGAGCCGGAATGTACATGCGCCCGACCGCGATCTGGGCCTTGGAAATGACACCGCCGCGAGCAAAGTGAAGAGCGCCTATCGCTCTCGTACTCTTTGTATCTCAGAGGGCTATGAAGATATCTCCTAGCCACTTAATCGTTGAAGAGGAGCTGCTGGCGTTGTCAACTGGGCAACAACTGTAGCCGTCTTCAGAGGACGGCCCGCATCAAGCTGTGTGGGCAGGTATGCAACCCTGGTCGCGGGATACTGCCGCAGGCCGCTCAGCTGCAATGCGATATGCCACAGAAATGCCGGGTTATTGCGTAAATATCGCTTCCACAAGCGGCGCGGGTCCTGCAGGAGTCTGTGCATCCATTGCATCCCGATCGTCTTGACCCACTGCGGTGCGTCCTGAATGCGACCAGTGTGAAAGTCGTAAGCTGCGCCGACGCCAAACATGAGCGTGGTATCGAGGAGGCGCAGGTAGCGATGCATAAAACGCTCCTGCTTGGGCGTGCTGATGCCAACCCAGATAATGTCCGGCTTGAGTTCGCGTACGCGCGCGATAAGCGATTGCTCCTCTCCTATAGTGAGATCGCGAAAAGGGGGCGTGTAAGTGCCGACGATGCGCGCCCATGGATAGTGGCGCGCGAAGCGTTCGCGCAGTTGTTCCGCCACGTGCTCCTCGCCGCCGTACAGGAAATGCGTGCAGCCCGCAAATTCTTTGCGACGAAAAACCTCAAGCATGAGATCAGGGCCGGCCACGCGCTGCATTCTTTTATGCCCTTGCCACCGGCCGACCCAGACGGTTGGCGTCCCGTCGGGCACCGTGATCGTAGAGCCTGCATAAATGGCGGCTAATTCGGGATCGCGGTAAGCCTCCATGATGCCATGCACGCCTGCCATGCAGATATATCCCTTGCGGCGTGCTTCGAGCTCGCGGGCAATGCGCTCTAAGGTGAGTTCCATGTTGAGTGCTTCGACAGAGATACCGAGCAGTTTGGCTGCCGGGCGCAGTTTGAGGCGAGTCATATAAGGTGATTCCCTTCTGAGGCCCGTATCGAGGCGCGGATGGGAGCGGCAGCCACCGTCGATGCGGGAGACAAGAGCGAGCGATAGAGCTGCAAGTACTGTTGGGCGATGCATGACACAGCAAGTTGCGGCAGAGCGACGGGTGTGCAAGAGCGTGCCAGGACGCCAGTGCAGACGGCGTCGGCAAAGGCCTGTTCGGCCGCTCCGTCCAGGGGAATGTAACGACAGCGGTCTCCGCCCAGTTCGCGAAAAGCAGGAATATCGGAGCAGATCACGGGGCATCCGGCAAGAAGAGCTTCCGCCACAGGGAGTCCAAAGCCTTCAACAAGAGACGGCGCGAGCAATAGCCGGGAGTTGCAATAGCACCACTGCAATTGCTCCTCAGAAATTCCATTCAGGAGAATGACCCGATCGGCAATCTTCGCCTTGGCTAGATAGCGAAGGATCGCATGTGTTTCCGGGCCGGGAATACCGACGATAACGAGTCGTGTGCCGTCAGTGACCCGCCCGGCGCGCAGCAAGCGCTCGAAGACCTGCAAAAGGAAAAGGATGTTCTTGTTGCGGCGATGCTGGGCGACACATAAGAGAAATGGCTCACCATTCCACTGTGGCAGCGGACTTGATGCCGAGACACGCGACTGTGCCTGGACGCAGTTGTAGATGGTGACGGCCTTCGCAAGGGCGAGTCGCGGTTCCAAACCCTCCAGCCGGGCGAGTGTGCTTTGAGAGACACAAGCAATGGCATCTACCGCCCGCAGACACTGCTGCAGTACGAGCCGATTGAACAGCACCTTTGGGAAGCCGAAGTTTTCCGGAACATCATAGGGATAGAGATCGTGAAGCGTCACGACAGTTGGGCAGTGATAGGCGCCCCTATTCAGTGGGGTGGGATAGCCGAGGTGCGCGATGTCTGCGTCGAGCCGCGCCACAACCCGGGGAAGTTCCGTGTAGTACCACATGTTCCGGCTCACGGAGCTATTGCGGACGCGTGCTGTATGGAGATGCAGACGAGCATCATCGCGTGGCGCCGCATCGTAAACGAAGTCCTGCTGCCACGGTGCTACGATCAGATGCACTGCCGTGATCTCTTCCCGCATGAGCAGGCATTGTGCGAGATTGATAGCGTGCCGCTGCACGCCCGAGAGCTGACCAGAGGACGATGTGAGTGCGATTGCGACTTTCACGCGAGCACCTCCATGTGAGCTGGAGAATGCTGGATGAGAGCGCCGATGATGGCGATGAACCAGAGAGGCAGCGAGAGGTCGAAGGGCTCGGTGTCAGCGAAGCCACGCACGATGACGAACAGCAGCATGCCTAGAAACAGGACCCTTAATGAAGGATCGGAAAGGCGGCGAAGCTGGCGCCATACGCTGCCATAGAGTGCGACCAGCATGAACACACCCGCGGCGCCGTACGCGTAGAACTGCTGGAGTAGCTCATTGTGCGCATGACGAGCTTCGAACTCATCGAATGGCGGGATGACTTTCCATACAGAATGAAAGCCATGACCAATCCACGGCTTCTGGACCGCTTCGGTAAGAAAGTAAAGCCAGATACCAAGGCGTCCGGTAAGTGTTTCGGCCTGATTGCCTGCGTTGGTGTAGACAACGTAATAGTTCGCTAACAAACTCCAGAAGACCAACACGACAGATAATGCAAGGCCGCCGAACAGGAGCTTCGCCCTCCGGCTCATGGAGCGATCGCGCAGGAGGATGTAAGCCTGACCTGCGAGGAAGGCGATAATTGTCGTCTTACTCAGGCTACGAAGCAGTGTCACGGCAAGCAGGAGAGCCGGCATCGTCCAGTTGCCGCTTTTCCTGCGCATCAGATATTGCGTCAGGAAAAACGCGAAGGCACAGGACCAGCCGATCTGATTTGGTCCGAGAAGTTGCTCGTCGCCGAGGCGGAGATCCGACTGCGTGGGCATCAGCCACGCAACGATTGCTATGGCGCAGCTTCCCCAGATATAGCCGCGCATCAGAGAATTCACGACGACGTCGAGCGGACCGCGGCGAAGCAGGAGTACGACGATTGCAGTGTCTGCCACCATGGCGACCCAGAAGGCTATTGCGGCTGGCAGCGACGCCGTGACGCTCCATGCGAGGCTGATACCGGAAAAGCCGAGGAACAAGAGCACCCAGCGGAAGCTGGGTAGCCGCAATACAGAGGCAAGCGCAGAGGGCGCCGTACCGAGCGCTCCTACAGCCGCAAGGACCAAAAGAAGATAGTTGAGGGCAAGGCTGAAAATCACGCCGTACTGCGCATCCTGACCAAACCCGCGCACGGCCAGCAGCGGGAAAAATAGACGGAAGGAAAAGTAGAAACCAACCGAGGCCGCGAAGGGCATCGCTGCGGTCGTACTGATCGCTGGCGGATTCACAGCGAAGGAGGGGCTGCTGATTGCATGTGCGTTCACGCTCATGCCTCCTCGCAGACCGGCTTGCCTGCCGGCATCGGCACGTATGCCGCAGGTGTTTTGCCGAGCTGAAACGCAAGGGGAAGATATAGAAGCAAAGTGATGGATCCGTAGCTGAGCCGGGCAAGAGCTAAGCCGTAGGCCCCGAAACGAGGCAACAGCCACGTCATCAGCAACAACATGGTTGCGCCGGCGGCAAGGTTGACCCAGGTAACGGCTCGTACACGGCCAAATGCCAGAAGCGAGTAGGTGCCCGTGACATTTAAGCCAAGCAGAGCGGAGCTCCAAACAATGACAGGAAAGATAGCGGTTGAGCTTCGCGCAATGTCAGCGCCCGCCCAAGTGAGCAAGATCCGCTGGCCGAAGTGCATGAGGATCGCGGTCGCGGTCACGACGAAGAGAAGATTGCAGGCAAGGGCAACGAGCACCGCTTTGCGTATGTCAGATGCCGTTCGAGAAGTACTACGTTCGGCGAGATGGGGGAACAGGAAGTGCAGCCCTGATGCGGTGAATCCATAGATAGGCTGTGCCAGTTGTGCGCAGAGCGCATAGGAGGCGACCGCAAGTGCACCAAGAGAGACGCCGAGAAAGAGCCGGTCGGCTTGACTGAAGACGATGCCGGAGACGGCTTGCAACCAACTAAAGGCTCCGAACGTAAGCAAAGCCTTCATGGCACTGCGATCCCACGCCGGCGCCAGCGATTCGGTGCGCAGAAGACGGCGGAGATCAGAGAACTGCAGCCATGTACCCATGAGATTGATAGTTGCCGCAGCCGCAAAGACGATGGCGACACTGTGGACGAGATAAGTAAGTGCTGCGGCTGCCGCCAAGGAGAGCAGGCGCGCGAGTATGCTGATGCGAACTGCGTCGCCATATCGCTCGAATGCGCGTTGCGTGCTGATGCAGACGCTCTCCATCGTGCGCAGCCACAGAAGAAGGCTGGCAATGCGCAATGACCAGAGGCAATCCAGCTGCAAATCGGACTTAGAGGAGACCAAGTGCTGCGCAGCCACTGGAGCCAGCACCCAGGCAACAAGCGCGAGCGCTGTACCGAGAACTAAATTGATGCCGATCATGCAACGCACGGTGCGCACCAGAGCATCCTGCCGGCCGAGGGCACGCTGGCTGGCGACGTGCTGGATGTTGGCATCCCCGAATCCGGAGGCGATGATGCTGCCCATGCTGATGGCGGCAGTAACAACCGCCCAAATGCCGTATTGCGACGCGCCCATGTTGCGGAGGATGACCGGCGCAACCAGCAACATACCGATCGGATAGGCAGCGTAGTCCAGCACCCCGTAGGCCGCATTCGTCAGATAGATCTTCATGTCGTCACACCCGCATCTGGCCTGTGCCACCTCAGCGCCGCATAGAGTGTGCTGTATATCCGACTCGCGAGGACACGGCGCGGATCGCTTGAACTGATTTGCAACCAGCGCTGCCACGCGAGCAGCAGAGCTGCTGCGATGCTGGTGGAGATGAGTGTCAGGAGAGCGGTGAGGAGGAGGCGCGGAGGAAATGATTTCTTCTCCGGTATGCCGGGCGAATCAATCACGCTGACGACAGGCACATCTTTTGCTTCCTGGATACGGGCCAGTTCGTACTGCTGGGTGAGCAATTCGAAAACGGTCTCCTGCACCTGCACCTGACGATAAAGATCCGCATAAGGAACAGCGAGCCGCGGAAGCTGGCGCAAGGGTGGATAGAGTTCGCTACCGCCGTTGCCAATGCTGCGCGCATCGCTCACCGCCGTCGATTCGCTCACTGGTAGAGGCGCAGAGGAACCGCTTAACTTCGCCAGTTGATTCCGCAGCGCGCCAATGCGAGCTTGCGTGGCACGTACCCGAACGTTGCCGTCACCGTAAATCTGACGAAGTGAGTCGAGATTCGCCTGTTCCAGAATCATCTGCGCTTGCAGCTTGGACGCGGCATCGACCATGGCACGAGTTTGTTCTTTGATATCGATGGTTGCGTGCGTGCTCGAAAACTCGCTCATCCTCTGTTGTGCTTGTTCGAGGTCAACCTTCACTTTCTGCAGCCGCTTCTCGATGAAGACACGCTCCTGATGCGCGGACGAGGTGCTGGTGTGGTTCAACAGGAGATTGAGTTCATCAAGATAGGCTTGCGCGAGATCGCGTGCGCGGCGTGGATCGGTGTCTTCAACGGTGATGGTGATGACACCACTCTTCTTGTCGTCAGTGATGGCCGTGTGCCGTGCCAGGTACTTCGCCGTGTCCACGCGGTAGCGCTTGTGATAAGCGGCCTGCAGGTGAAACCGATCGATCAGATGACCCGCCACTGTGCCGCTGCGCAACAGATCGACAAAGAGAGCGGTGGAGTTGTTACCGCCCAGGAGGCTTCCCGCCAGACTACCGAGCCCACTCATGCCGCCAAGAGTACGTCCTGCCAGCAGCCCCAACATGGCTGTGCCCACACTAGGATTGCTGGGAGGCATGATTTGAGTGGAAGACTTGTATCGCTTTGGCAGCGTAAAGGCGATCAGAAGGCTTAGCACCAAGAGTACCGTCGCGATCCGAAATAGGAGACGCCGGCGTTCCCATAAGACCGTCGCGTTCGCGACCCAATCCGGTGTCGCAGCGCGTTCGGGCGGAGCCCCACCGGCGGCTGCTGGCACTATCCGTCCCGGGATCCCTTCGAGCTCGTTATCGAGCGGCAGAGTCGCATCGCGATCACGCTGCTCACTGGATGAAGAGCTAGCTGGAATACCGTTCGGTGTCTTCATAGGACACCAGCCACGGCGCCAGTAAACGCGACGGACGAGGCGATTTGCGCGACGGTGAGCAGATTTCGCCAGATGAGTGACGCGCCAATGATCTTCTGCGGAACTACGACCACGTCGCCCGGATCGAGCCGCGTTGCCAACACGTCGTGATCGAACCATAGGCTCGGCTCGCGCCCCACGACGGAGCCGTTGGCGCGAATGATGAATATCTGTTTCGTGTTCGCGATCTGGGTCACCCCGCCGGCGTGATGCAGGTACCAGCCTGCCGTCTTACCTGGTGTGAATGTGATGGCCGAGGCATTGTAGACCTGCCCAGTAACGAGCACGAATCCGGGGCGCTTCGGGATGCGAAGCACATCCCCTGCGCGCACCTCAATGTCGGCGGGAGTATTTTCCCAACTGGCAATATCGGCGCTGATATGGATGACCATGCGTCCGCTTGCCGGTTGGGTTCGCAGGCGTGATAAAACCTCGTTCTGCTGCTGCGCTATCAGTTGCAGGGTGGCAGACTGATCCCCGCCGCCAAGGTTTGGACTGATGCGCGCCGAGGCCGAACTGGTTTCGATCTGCCGAATGAGCTCCTCGCGGCTCTTCTCCTCGAGCTTTCGAACCTCATCGCGGATAAGTACAGCACCTGAGGGATAGCTGGTGTCACGGAAGCCGCCGGCGCGTCGAAGGATCGAGCTGAGCCGCTCACCCTGCTCGAAACCATAGGTGCCCGGATGCGCTATCTCGCCTTCGAGCTTGATTGAGGCGCCGATATCATTCCATCCGGTGAGCTCATGTACGGTCAACACGTCGCCGGGTTTGAGCGGAATATCATCGTCGTGATCGCTATGGTCCACGGCAGCGCCAATGTGGATCGACTTACGATCAGTGACGACTTTCGCTCCACCGACAATCTGGTAACTCGTCAGGTCGGCATCTGTAAGCAGAGCGGCGCGCTTAAAACCACCTGCCATGCGCACGAGCTGGGCCGCCGTCATACCGTGCGAGAGAGCATAAATGCCGGGCCGCAACACTTCCCCACCGACGGTGACCCTGGGCGCATCCGCCTCGTAGCGGCCGAAGACGCGAACGGTGTCGAAGGGTTCAAGCGGGTAGTTGTTATTTCCTATCAACACGTCCGGCACATTAAAGTCGATAGTCTCGGGATGCAGGTCTGGCGGCATGAGACGGATGATCTCGCCTTGGTCGGCTGGCTCGGGCAGCAGGTCCTGATAGCTGCGAAGGACGTCGTTCAACTGCATTCCGTCGCGATATGGCTTGCGCCCCGGACGAACGACGTGGCCTTCCATGTAAACGACTCGCTGACTGTAGGGCCGGATCGCCGAAACGTGGACGTGATCGCCATCGTGGACAGCGAAGGCTGCAATGGCGGCCCGTGCAGATTCGGGATCACTTCCGGTGGACAGGTTCAGGCTCACGGTCTCACGCTGGTGATTTGCGTCGATGCGATCGATCACGATTTGGCCGAGCGCTGCGGAGACCGTGGCGCCACCTGCATCTTCGAGCACTTCAGCCAGGGTCGTTTCGCCTTTCAGTTCATAAATCGCGGGCCTTTTCACTGCGCCGTAGACGGAAATCTGCGGGCCGGCGGGGGGCACATTGAGCGTGTCCCCTGCCTGCAAGCGATCCTCGTTTTGAACTCCATGCAGAAGAAAGTCGTAGAGATCGATCTCCCCGAGTAGTTGCTTGCCGCGATAGTGTCTTACCACGCGCAAGGAGCCGATGCTGTTAGGGCCGCCGGCAGCGAAGAGAGCGTTCAGTGGTGTGGAAAGCGAACTTATGTCGAAAGCACCGGGGCGCTGAACATCACCGACAACATAGACCCGAATACTACGCAGACGCGCGATGGTCACGGCCACCTGCACGTTGCGATACTGCTTTTTCAACGCATCGGCGATTACGTTCTGGACGCGTTCGAGCGGAAGACCCGCCACCTGCATCGGTCCCGCGTCGGGCAGATTAAGTTCACCATTTCGATCGATTGTGCGCGTCAGGGTCTGCGAGATACCTCCCCAAATAGCGATGGTCAGGCTATCGCCGGGGCCAACCACATACTCTGGGCCTGCCGGAACATCGAGCGGAGTCGCGCGTCCATTGGGTGCAACCTGATTCGTCGCATACGCATTGCGACGAAGAAATACATCCGAGCCGAAGCGCTTCAGGTTTCCATCCTGCTCCGGTAGCTGCGTATACAGGTCTCGCAGAGAAAGCATGTTGTACGGTGCAGGCCTGCGAAGAACCGGCGGTTCTGCCATTTACGGTTGGTTCTTTAGTGTCACGCTGCTTTCTTCCGGACGGCGCAGTGCCGTATGGTGCGGGACCGTATCCGGTCAAATTTGTTCCTTCAGTCCCCGCATCATCTGACAGAGGACTGAACGGACGACCTACGCTCGACCACGCGCGGTCCGACGTCTGGTCAGCCCGAAGCGACGAAAACATGGCGTCATCGTCATCGCTCGCGGGATAGTTTTCCAGGCCGGCGTCCGTCACGTAGCCGCGTGCTCGCAGGAAGGTAGTAATGTTGGCGCGCAGTTCCGGATTCGATGCGATCTTGCTGTAAAGCATCTGGTCAGTGATGGCGTCCGGCTGCAGCGGCGTGCCTTGCTGTTGTGCCAGGTCAGCCATCAGTGACTTCAACTCAACAAGCGCGTCTGGTTGCTGTTGCAAGACGGCAAGAATCTGGCTTGCCGACAGAGGCGCGGCGGCATCGCCGCCCAGGCTTGCCGCAGAACTTCTGGCTTCACTCGCATCTGCGCCTGTGGAATTTACATTGGACCCGGCGTTTGCTGATGCGCTGTGCGATGGGCTCCGTTGCGTTTGATCGTCATCGTTCGATAACAGGGGCGACATGGCCATAGGCACTGTTGCGCCTGGGTCAGATTGCTGCGCCCGCGAGGCCTGCTGGCAGAGCACGCCAACCATCAGTGCGACAGCGTAACTGGCTCGAAGTGTGCGACCGGCCAACTTGCAGGCTCTCAAGGCATCACCCCGTTCATGTGCTGCTGCCAGCGAAGCGACTCACGCAAATACCGGAAGCCTTCTACGATGTGAAAACGCAGTCGAAAGAGGATGAAGCGGACTTGAGCGCGATACCGCCGAAGGCGCATGAGCGGTGTTTCATTCGCCCTTGTGTGTGCGATCAGCGGAGGCAGACTGAGAGGTATCAACGCCTGCCGCAACGAACGTGTGGCCGCGCTGCCTGATGCTGTGATCTCCTTCTGTAGCAGGAGATAAAGCTTGCTTCCAGGAAAGCTGGCAAAGACTACGCGCTCTCCATAGAGCTGCACCCAATGCCGCGCGCGGACTGGTAGTTGATCGACCGTCCAGCTTGTGAACGACTCTGGCGCAAATTCACCCATCACTTGCGTTATGAGCAGCGTGATCACACCGAGTGCGATTGCCACTCTTGGGTTTTCATCAGCACGCGCTCGCACCCCGCTCCAGAAGGCCACGTCATCGTGGAGCGCAATCACATGGCGGCGAAACTCAAGCAGGTGCGCGGTGCGCGAGAATTCGCTGCATATGTGCTTGAAAGCGTGCATGCCCTGCCCCAGGAACAGATCGAGAGGAGCGAGTACCGGCATGTCGATATCGCGGAAGTGACGCATCTCTGCGCGAGCCAGTAGCGAAGATTCTTTGTTGACACTTGCCTCGATATGCAGTTCTACGGAGCGAAAAGGCACATCCTTGTACAGTTCCTTAAGAGACCTGACTGGTAGTTCATCGTTCTTGAACTCCCAGCTGCGGCCGCTAACGGCGCGCAGGCGATAGCCTCGGCGTTCAAGGATGCTCCTGGCTTCGCGCGCACTCTCTTCCGCTATCAGGAAATCCAGATCCAATTGCGATCGCAATTCCAGGCTGGGCACAGAAGAGGGCCAGAGAGAAAACCCTTTCAAGGTCGCATATCTCAGAGCAGCTCTTTGAAATTCCCGATGGATCGCAGAAAACTCCGCGAGCATGCCCTCCATGCGCGAGGTGTTATCGGCGAGATTTTGTTGCAAGCGCGCGAGCACATGCTCTGGAAGCATCTCGCTCTGATTCAATTCAGTGACGCGAGCAAGGAAGTACAGTGCCAATCCGCTGGTATCGAGCCAGCGCAGCAGCCGCTGCCACTCGATGCCAGATAGGTGCCACAGCCTCGAACATGCTTCCGGCTGTGGATCACTAAAGGTCAGGAGCGCGGCTTCACGCAGGTGCAGTTCCCTGCTGCGAGATCGTGGCACCGTATTGACCCCCAGTATTGGCCCGGTCGCTGGTGGCTGTACATCTCCGGCTCGCCCACGCTGCCAGCGGTCGGCATGTGGCGCAGGTGAACTGCCATCGGCCCCATCTCGTTCCACTGCATTTTCGTGAAGACGATTCCTGCTTCCACCAGCTGAGAGTGTTTGGTTCATCTCTGCCCGCCGTTCCTTCCATCCAATTGCTTCAGGCTGCCGAGATAGGCGACGAGAGCGGCCGTATCCGCGGAGTTCAGATCTACCGGGGGCATGCCACCCTCGATCATTTTGGCGGTCCTGTGATGCAGCAGGTAGGCGAGACGATCTGAAGGGTATTTCTGCCCCACTCCGATGAGCTTCGGCGCGATGTCCGTTCCTTCTCCTTTGTCTCCATGACAACTACCGCAGGGCTGCGCAGCGAAAATGGCGGCCCCTTTGGTCACAAGAGGATCGATAGCCGCTGCAGCTGCGGGCGTTGTGGTGGAGGGTGAGTCTTGCTGGAACGGCTCGCGCATGTAGTCAATCTCGGCCTGCTTTTGGCGCGCGAGCTGCGTGGCCACGTTCAGATCTCTTGTGTCGTCGTGGTAACTGAGCGCCCCAAGGCCTGCATAGGAACCAACAAATATGGCGAATCCGGTAACAACTACGGGACGCCGCCACGGACGCCGTTCCCGCCCGCGATCAAGAAAAGGAATCGCAGCGAATAGTAAGGCAAGTACTCCCGGCAGAATGATGCCGCCGAATAGCGACCATTTCCCGCTCACCACTTTCAGCCATTGGAAGATCGGAAGGTAGTACCACTCGGGGCGCGGGATATAGGTCGTATCTGATGCATTGGCGACAGGGCCAAGGTGAACGGGGATGAAATGCGCCGCCAATGCCAGAGCGACGATGATCAGCAGGCTTGCCGCGAGGTCCAGGATCAACTGTCGTGGATAGAACCTATGCGCCGGAAGCCGGGGATGTATGGGGTCCTCATGGAACGGGCCGGCGGCGCCTGCCTTGCGGAATAAAAGGAGATGCGCCGCGACGAAAGCGAGCAAGAGGCCGGGCAGCACGAAAACATGGAGCACAAAGAAGCGCGACAGAGTCAATGTCCCCATCTGCGTGCTTCCGCGGAGCAGTTGCTGTAAATGCTCTCCGATGAGAGGCACTTCGCTGAGGATATTGGTTCCAACCGCCGAGGCGAAGTATGCCTTCTTATCCCACGGCAGCAAATAGCCGGTAAAAGCCATGCCCAGCATCAAGGCGAGCAAAAAGCAGCCGGAAAGCCAGAGCAGTTCGCGTCTCCCTTTGTAGGAACCATAGAGAAGCGTCTGCGTGATGTGCAGAAACAGCAGAATGACGATGGCGGTTGCGCCATAGGCGTGGACACTGCGCAGAAACAGTCCGGAGGAAACAACTTTAGAAATATAGGAGACCGTGGTGTGCGCGTGGTCGGAAGAGGGGACATAGTACAGAGCAAGAACAACCCCGGTGACGATCTGCGACAGGAACAGGTAGAGAAGCCCAGACCCAAAGACATAGGCCCACCGGGCCCCTCCGGGGATTGGCTCATCGAGCGCTTCACGAAGCAACGAGCGGATGCCCGTGCGGCTGTCCAGCCACGCCATCCAACCGGAGACTGCCCGCTGGTCGTCTCGTGACGAGAGATCTTCTATCTGCGGCATAATTTCCAAAACCTCAGCCGACCAATTCCTTCCTTGCAACCAGTTGACGGAAATACTGAAAACGGACCCTGAGGATTCCGTCGTCGATCTTGCTCTCGAGCTCATCCATGGCGCGGAGCGGTGGCCCGGAAATGTGCGCTCCTGTATTCGTGAAGGTTCCGCCATGGCATGGACAGATGAATTTGTCCTGCTTTTCTATCCAGCGCACAGCGCAGCCCAGGTGTGGGCATACCGAAGAAAGCACCGTCAGCCCCCCACTTCCTGTGGGTACGACATAGACGCCGTTCTGCACGGTGCTGCCGCGCCAGCCTTCGGTCCTTGTCACATCGATCACCCGCGCAACCGGCTCCTTGAGCGATCGGAATTCGTCGATATTTCCGACATCGGACCACGACGCCGTTTCCGCTGAATCGCGCAAAGGAAAGGCGGCAAAGCGCACCAGCGGAACGGCCAGAGCAGCACTGACTAGACCGCCCGCGGCAGCCAATACGACACCGAGAAACGACCGGCGTTCCATCATTGCAACCGGCGGTTGCTCAGGAAGGCGTGCTGAAGAATTGGCCATTGGAGCTACTCCCGCGAATTAGGTGAGAATCGTGATCTTGTTGCCTTCCGATTTGGGAGTGCCCATCCCAGGCATGCACCAGCCCTCGCTAGTCCACGACATGGAGAGTGAGCTTCATCCTGCCGTGGCCCGCTCCGCAGAAGACTGAGCACGTACCCACGAAGTCGCCAGTCTTCGTCGGGGTAAAGGCCAGCTCGCCGGTCTTTCCCTTGTCCACCTTCACATTGACCCCAAGATCCCGAAAGCGCAGACCGTGAGCCACATCAACACTCTTGAGCACGACCACGACCGGCTCCCCTTTCTTCACGGTGATTTCTGCCGGTGCAAAATCAAATCGCTTCGCCGTAACCTCGATTCGGCGGGGAGCCGTCTGGGAGTAAACGGATGGAACGCTGAGTAACGCCGCGATCCATATCGCTACGAGCACGGTGGGGAGGGTCAGCTTCATCTTCATCCGAGAATCCTTTACCGGGTGCGAGGGACACAGTCGTATCCACTTGCTCATTGACCGTCTTCGCAGCTGGCGCATTTCGATTCGCCGGCGCTGCTCAGGTGTAAGTTGTCTTGAATCTAGCCAGCACGCCATGCAGTGTTGTCATGTCGCTGTAAGGCGATTGTCACTGCTTTGTTGGCGGCGATTTCTCGAAATGCTGTCGGGCGGAAGCTCTTTCCCGCAGCAGCCTGGGGGTTTGCAAAGCTCATATGCGAAACGCGCAGGCCGCAGTTGCGAGAGTGACAACCAACTGACAAAGGACAGACGATTCGGCGACACGTTTCTCGGTTACAGGCGCTAGCTTTCACCTATGCCGCGTTCCAGTCTCAGCCCTCTTTTTATCGAAATTCTACGAGTTGTGAGGCTCGTCGTTTTCGCGCTGGCAGTCCTGTGTGTGGGGCGATATGCGGGCGCCCAGGACACGCCTCTACTCTCAGGCGGTGTCGGCTTCTTTACCAGTACTAACGGGGGCAACACTACCTACCAACCAATCATTGAGCCCTTAGTCGCCGCTCCGATCGGCCGGCATCTACTTGTCGAGTCGCGCGCCGCGCTCATTGAAACCTACGCACCTCGCAGCAATGGCATGTCTGGATACGACCACACATTTTTCGGGGCCCTTACGTACCTTCAGGGGGACGCGATTTTAACGCCTCATGTCACCCTGGTCGGAGGCAGTTTCCTGCTTCCTTTTGGCACTTACAATGAGCGCCTGTCCCCCATCTGGATCAGCAACTTTCAGGATGGCCCTCTCATCAGCAGTCTGGGCCTGATGTCAACCGGTACCGGCGTTGGCGGCATGCTGCGTGGCTCTGCCATCTCCAGTCGAAAGTATTCGATCGATTATGCTGCGTACTTCTCCGCGCGCAGCGGAAATGAGCAATTCCACTCGCAGCGCTCATCAGGCGGACGCGCCAGTCTGTACCTGCCAGATCAACGACTTGAAATAGGCCTTTCCTACAACCGCCTGCTTCAAGGCGTACACGAGAATTTTTATGGCGCGCACGTGTGGTGGGAGCCGAAGGACACTGCTTTTCGTCTGCGCTCGGAATTTGCTCGGGGTCACCATGCTCAGGGCTACTGGATCGAAGCCGATTACCGCACCCAGGCATTCGGCGGCCTGGACAGTTTCATCGGACGGTTCGAGCCAGTCTTCCGCATGCAACAGACCTTCCGCCGTGACACTCTTGTCAGCGACGGTCTGCCCCTTGCGAACACGCAGCGTGCCGACTTCGGACTGGACTACAACTTGCCGCACAACGTCAGAATCATCACCAGCTATGCACGACAGTTTTCTTCCACCGGCAACCGCAACATTTGGGAGACCGGGATCGTCTATCGGTTTCTCTTCCCGGCCTGGAAAGGTAAATCAAAATGAGCCTGAAACGTCCCCTCTTCGGTTTCCTTCTCCTGAACGTTGCGCTTCTGCCGCTCATGGCAGCGCCACAACCCAGGCCGCGCTCGCAAGCCACGCAACAAACAGACGTCAAAGCCCACACGAAACAGACATCAGGAGCAAATACCTCAGTGCATCAAGATGAAGGCCAGCGCGTCTTCGAGCAAAACTGCTCCCGCTGCCATGAAGCTCCGGATGGGTTCTCACCGCGCATCTCGGGTACGGTGGTACGGCACATGCGCGTCCGCGCTTCCCTCAGCCAACGCGATGAACAGGAGCTACTCCGCTTCCTGAACCCTTAGTCAGCCCGTCTGACTTATCCGCACACCGGACTGCCTCTTAGTAGGTCGGCACCGAATCAGGCTCGTAGGGACGGCCGAACTTGTTCAAATGCTGCCTCTTCGGAGTGCCTGCGTGAATGTCGCCCAAGGCAATCGCCGATCCGGCAATATGGACTCGCCTTGTGAGTTGATCAAGAGAGTTTTGCGCCTGCCCCTCTATCCACACGTGCATGCTGTAATCACCGTTTGGAACGTCCTCGATCCTGAACGTTCCTTGCGGGTCCGCAATGCCATAAAACGGCGTGCCAAGCGCAATCACCACCGCGCTCATCTCCGAGTGGATATTGCAGAAGATATACGAAACGCCTTCGCGAGAAAACATAACGCTGCGTGTTGAACCCGCTTCATACAGACCCAGATCGAATCGTTTCCCGTCGAATAGAGAAAAGACGTTATGAAAGAAGGGATCGCCATTTGGAAATGCAACGCTGCTGCCTACGGGAACGACGAGCAGGTGCGGTGTAAACATTTTGTTCTTTTGCAGCAATGTGAACTTGCCGGGCGCGACTGCTGGTACAGCGTCGGGTTGAACAGGCTTCAGCCAGATCACAGCTGAGGGGGCTTTGCTGGACTTTCGTGTAGAAGGTCCGTCTACTATCAGTCGCGCCTTCACCTCAACGGCATGCAGCACCGTCTGGCCAGCCATCAAAACCAACGAGGCGGTCAGCATTGCTCTGTAAGCGATCCGCGCTGGTGTTGCTAGCAGTATCAGAACCGGTACCCCGCGCCAATGCCGATCACATCGCTGATGTTGGTCGGACCTTTTGCATCGTTGGTCCACAGACGTCGATATTCGAGGGAGAAGAGAAGATAGGTGCTTGGACTGTAAATGACATTACCAAAACCCGATCGATTGCGCGCGAGCCCTGGATAAATCGAGTATTCGGGGATAGCAGTACTGGCGCGTATCTGACTGGCAAATGGATTGTCCATCCCATAACCGGCGTTGAACTCAAGCCGTTCTCCTACTTTGCTTTGCAATTGCGCCCATCCACCTACATCATCGAGTGCGCGCACCGTCTCTCCGGAACCTGCATACAGGTGCACATAGTCGACGTATCCTCCTCCGCCGAGTCCCCCCAATGCCGCTCCTCGATATGCATTTATCATCAATGAACCGTGCTTACTGAGCGGGAGGCGCAGATCCATCGCTCCCGCCCACGCATTGAACCGCTGATCGTAGGTCGTTTTATGCGGACTGAAATAGCCGCTCACACCAATTTGTGGCCCCGTCTCCGCATCGCCTGTTGACCATACGATGCGCGCCTCGCTTCCCGGCCAGCGGCTGCGTTCTGCGCGCGAAATGGTCGAGGTGTTTGCGTCTGTGCCAGGCCATTGTGGATCCGCAACGTCAATCAATCCTGCCTCAATATTGAATCGTGTCGAGCCGGTGATGCCGATCTGGCGGGAGAGGCCGATTTGCGGATTCCAAGACCATAAATTCCCGCTCCAGGCAAATTCCGGCTGCGCCACCGCGACGAGCGAGGAGGGAGTATATGGTGCAAGAAAGCTGCGATCCTGTTGGAAGAACGCTTCGGTGTTTTGCCATTTTAGTTCGGCATGCACTGTGCGCAGCCGCAACAACCCGCTGGCGGCATAGCTGGCTTGCGCTCCAGTGGCAAAAAAGTCGACACGCACATCCGCGTGGCTGGTAGCGCCGAAAAGGTGTGGGCCTCGCGCATCCAGTCCGAGAACCGTTTGCCTCAGCGAGAGCCCAGTGCTACCCCCACCCGGCAGGGCATAGGTGGGAGCGGCAGAAACGTCGACCTGCCGCGTGTTCACGTAACTATTGAACAGCAGCAGCCCGCTGACCTTTAGTGGATATTTTGACTCTGTTTCCACTTTAGCCTGCTCATGTGTAGCAATCTGCGATTCCTGCATCGCCTGTCGCTCGCGAATATCTTCGAGCGTGTTGCTGGATGCATTCGACGCAGAAGTGCCGCTTGCAGCCGTACTCTGGGGAGTCGCCGAAGGCACCGGCACTGAGCCCCTTTCTGCGGCCAACTGACTTTGCAACGCTGAAAGCTGCTTCTGCATATCCTGAAGCTGCTTTTGGTAGGCTTCCATCTGTGCCTGGGCCTGCGCAACTGCAGCGGTCAACCGTTGTACCTTTTCCTCTGTAGTCTCGGCCGGGTTAGACGACGCGTACGCAGTCTGCGCCACAGCCGCATGATGCGCAGGAACAGTGAGCAGCACGCCAACAGCAAGCACGGTCCACCGTCTCGCCCGCCACGAAGCTTCGCTGAATGGCCTGGATGCTGCGGGGCGCGGCGTTGGGCGAGCGGTCATGACGTCAGTTGAGTACTCCGTGTAGTATTCGCAGCATCGTTCTTGGTGCCTGACGCGATGCGCGATACGGTCAGGCGAAAGACTGCTTCACCCGGGCGACTGCTTACCACTTGTACGCTGCCGTTGTGTTCGCGCGCCACGCTCCACGCCAATGTCAATCCAAGCCCGGTGCCCTTTTGCTTGCCCAGGCTTACGAAGGGATCAAACAGATTCTCGCGGACTCCTTCCGCCACCCCGAGTCCGCTGTCGGTAATGGTCACACTGGCCGTCGTTTCATCTCCATCCACCGACACGCTCACCTCCCGACGGTTTGAACTATGCCTGGCAGACTGACATGCGTTCAGCAACAAATTGTAGACTGCCCGCTCCATCTGCTTGGCATCCATCGCCGCGGTGATATCGGGCCCAGGATTCACGCGCACTATCACCCCTTCTGCATCAGGATGAGTTCGTACCAGTGCAACAGCTCGATTCGCCAGAGCGGTCATCGAGGTCTCGACGCGCTGCAAAGCCGTTCCCGTGCGACCGAAGATGAGCAGGGAGTCCAACATGTCTGTCGTTCCGTTCACCGCGAGCCGTATCTCATCGAAAAGCTCCGCACGTTCGCTCGCCGGGAGCATCGGCGAGGCGAGAAATTCTGCATTCGCATACACTGCCGCCAAATAGTGGCGCAGATCGTGTGAGACGGAACTCGCCATGCGGCCGATCGTCGCAAGACGCTCCGATTCGACGAGAGCTCGATTCTTCTTCTGAATTTCATCGCGCATCTCAGAAAACACACGGCTCAAATAGCGCACTTCCTGCGTGCCCCCGGACGGAAGCAGGTGTTTTGGATCGCCCTCTCCGAAGGCCCGTACGCCAGTCGCCAACAGCTCCAACGGACGCGTGACCATACGCGCCAACAGCAACATGAGCAGCGAGCCTACGACGATCGCGAGCAAGCTTGCCAGAAACACCAGGCGATTGATCTCGCGCTCCGTGCGATCGGCTTCGTTGAAAGATTTCATCACCACCAGGCGCAGCGGCGCAGAAGCTCCATTTGTTACGTCTTTGATGCTGGCCAAGTAGCGCTCACTGCCGATGTTCAGAATCTCTGCGCCGTTCTGTCGAAGCGACGCCGCCATTCCCTGTAACGGCATTCGTTTCTCCATCGGCAGCGTACTGGCGACAATGTCGCCCTTTGCGATGAATGCTGCTTCTGCACCTGCACCGCGACCTACCTCCTGCAGAAGACGGTGGTCGACGGCGTACCCACTTATCACGTAACCGAGTAGCGTACCGGTTGCCGCGCTGCCAAAGTAAAGGGGTCTCACCGAGTACTCGTACATCCGACCATCGCTCAGCAAGTAGTGACTGCCCGGATCGTCAATCACTGCCTGGATGTCACGCTTCAGCCGATCTGTATTGTCAACCCCTTCTGCATTGGCGGAGAGCACATGACTATTTGCATCGGCCAATGCAAACAGATCGTTGCCGCTTTTCTTCCAGAAATCCACCGCATCGTCCGCAATCGTGCGTGGATCGCTGGTGGTCATCAAGGCCTTCAAACTGGGAAGGCTGGCCAAGAGCGAACTTTCATGGTCCAAGGTCAACCGTGTGTGGGCCTCAATATCTTGAAATGTCTCAACTGAGTGCCGCAGATCCGCGGCCAAAGCTTCCTGTACGTGATGCTGCAGGCGGCTGCGGACGATCAGCAGACTCGACGCTGTGGCCCCCGCGATGATCAACACTAACGAGGTCAGCAGCAGAACACGAGTTCGAATCCCCGGTCCCTGTCTCTTGTTCAACACAGAATTGGCTCTCTTACGGTACGAATTTGTAACCCGCACCGTAAATCGTCTGCAAATAACGCGGCTCGTTGGAGTTAGACTCCAGCTTCTGCCGCAACTTCAAAATCTGATTGTCCACCGTACGGGTGGTTGGGTAGGAGTTATATCCCCAAACCTCGTTCAACAACTCTTCCCGGCTTAATACTCGCTCGGCGTTCTCCACAAAATACTTCAACAGCTTGAACTCATGCGCGGTCAGTGTGATCGGCACGCCCGAGCGTTTTGCGCTCATCCTGGCGAAATCGACTTCGCATTCGCCGAACTTGTAAGTCACCAACGCTGTCGGTTTGTGCCGCCGTCTGAGCGCCGCCTGCACGCGTGCCATCAATTCGCGCGGACTGAATGGCTTGGTCACATAATCGTCTGCTCCCAGTTCCAGCAGCAGCACCTTGTCGGCCACCTCACTGATTGCGCTCACAACAATGACAGGAATTTCTGGCTGCTCTGCCTTCATGGTTTTACAAAGGTCGCGCCCGAAGATGTTCGGCAATACCAGATCCAGTATGACTGCTGACGGCTTCGCTGAGTGGAAGGCGTCCAGCGCTGCCTGTCCATCGCCGCACACTGTCACCGTATAGCCTTGTTCATGAAACATGCGTTGCAGCACTTTCTGCATGCGCGGGTCATCCTCGACGACAAGGATATGAGTCCGTGTGCCACCGGTTTGCGGTTCCGTGATGTCAGAGGCAGTCATACTCGTCTCGACTTGCAGCATATCTCTTCTCTCCTGTTTTTCATTACTATTTCGACCGTAGCTGAGCACCATAGATGTGACCGCCAATCACGGTTTCTGGATGAAGGGTTTGGATCTTCTCCATCGCCCAGGTCGCAAGCTCCGCATCGTTGGGATCTGCCTGCCGTATGGCACGCAATGACAGCAAAGAGTCCAGATCGCCTTGCCAAGCGACGATCCGGATCGCACGCTGCTTCACTGTTTTGTTCTGGCTGCCAAGGGCCTCGCGAACCGCTGGCAGCACCGACGGCTCACTCTGCGCCAACATCCATTCCGCTTTGTCTGCGACGTTGGAATCGGCAGCCGCCAAGGCCCGCACCGCCGGGCGCGGGTCCGTCGCGACACGGTCCCACAATTGGAATGCGGCCACGACCCCATTCATTTGCGAAAAGTCCTGGCCTGGTCGAAACGCCTGTTCCTCGAGTGCCTGAATCGCCGCTGGCCCACGGAGCATCGAAACAGCCTCGATCTCCTTCATCTGGCAGCGATAATAGCCCATTACCTCGTCAATCTCGGCCGGCATCAGCTCTGGTTTTCCGCGTGCGGACCATCGGTCGTAGAGTGACCTCGCTGCTTTCACCTCCGAGTCAAGCTGTGTCGAGATCGCTTTTGCTGCTACGTCGGGCTGATGCCGTGCCAGCGCCAACGCTGCCGCGCCCCGTATTTCTGGAACACGATGCGATAGCAATGGCAGCAGTGTCTCGGCCTTCACTTCGCCGGGCATCCGCGAAAGCGCCACAAGCGCCTCCTGAAGCACCTGCGGATTCTTATCGTCCAAGAGTGGCAACAGCGTATTCGCCGGAGCACGCAGAACTCCAAGTGCCCACGCGGCATTCGCACGAGCATCCGCGTTCACGGATTGCAGAGCTCCGACAAAATCGCTCGCGGCGGCCCGGGGTCGTGCCATTACCAATGCAAGGGCCGCTGCCCTGGAAACGTGATCGTCCGGATCGAGTAACCAGTGGCTGAACTCGCTTTGCAGCGCGAAACCGCGATACCGCGACAATTCTAAAACCGCCTCAGCGCGAGTGAGGCTTTCGCCGGAATTTGCCTGCACGATGAGCGCACCCAGTCTTCGCTCTACGGGTCTTCCGACAGCGTCCGCACCGAGCCGTGGATAGTCCACGTTGATGCCATCGACTCCGGCTGCTACTGCCGCCTTCATCCCGGCCAAATCCATCTCATGGCCGTTGGCACCGGAAAAATTCGCGATCACAGCATTGCCATTGCGGTGGTATGCCCTCACTTGCTCTACGGTCACTCCCGGCTGCACCCATACGGGTGCGTTCTCATTTGCTCGGGGATACATCCGCTTAATGTCCGCCCATTCACCGCCGAACCGTACGCGCTGCAGCATGCCTTCGCGTTGCAGCAACTGCAATACATCAGCCCCAATGCCCTTGTCCTTGATGTCCAGAATCAATCGTATGTCTTTCTCGCGAGCAAGACGCAGTGCATCTTCGAAGAGCGGGATTCGCATACCTTCGAAGCTCTCGTTCATCCAACTGCCTGCATCGCGCATCCGCAAATCATCGTAGTAGCTTGTTTCCGTATCGCCGATGCCATCGGTCAGCCGTTCTAAAACGCCATCGTGATTTAGCACGATCTTTCCATCCAAGGTCCGCCGCACATCGATTTCGACAACATCGCATCCCAGCAGAACTGCCTCCTCCAACGACTCCAGCGTGTTCTCGGGCACATCCTCATTCGCCGTGCGGTGACACAGTAGCTGCACCCTTCCCGGTTGCAGATCTACGCCATGCGCAATCCCTGTGCCCATCACGCAAAGCAGTGCCACAATGACCTGTTTCATCTTTTCGATCCTCTTCGCCTCAAAGACTGGAAGACTGCACCTGTGAAAGCAATGGCACATCATTCCTGTGCCGGGGAATCAGTAGCCGAAACAGAACAGCTACAACCGCCGCCATGACTGCAATTCCCAACAACACCCTTGGGTATCCAAACCGCGTGAACAGAATGCCCGCGCCAGCTGTTGCGACTGATCCAGCAAGTGCGTTGCAGAAGAGTGTCGCTGCCGCTGCTGTACTGCGCTCGCGATCCGGCGTCTCGTTCATCAGCAGGTTGTAGAGGCCGGGAGAGCTCATCCACTGTGCCGCGGAGAAACCGAGATAGAGTGCGATTGCCAATCTCCCGTGCCGGACTCCAGCCATGAAGGCAAGGGTGAAGGCAGCACCAAGCTGTGTTGCAACAATGCCGTTCACCAGTCCAAGCACACGAAAGACTACTGGCGTCAGCAGACCCATGCACAATTGCACCGCCTGTATAGCGGAGAAAGTCAACCCGATCCGGTCCATGGGAATGTGCAGATCGCGTGAGAGGTACACGTTTGCGAAAGGAGTGAAGGCGGCTATCACCGCCGACCAAAGCGCCATCAGCGGCAAATATTTCAGCAGAAAGGGATTGTTTTCCAAGAGGGATGTCCAGCGCCCGCACGTCGGTTGAATATTGGTCGCTGACTGCTCGGACGATTGAACAGGAATCCGCAAACGCAGCACAGGAATCAGGCCCATGAGTGCGATGCCGCAGGCAGCCAGCAGGATCAACCGCTTCACATCTGCTGCAGGCATGGTGATACCAGACATAATGAGCCACTGCGGAAGGTAGCCACACACAATGCCGCCGAGCATGCTGGTACCGATGCTCGCCGAAAAGATCAGGCTGTATGCCGAGGCACGGTTTACTTCCGTCGTGAGCCGGGCTACTGCCGGAAGATAGCAGACGCCCCAACTACACATGGCAATTCCTGCCATGAACCCCAGGCCGATCTGCGCAGGCTCCCACATCCACACGGTTCGCAGAACGCCCGCTAGTGGAGCGGCCACAAAGCAAACGGCGAGGAGCGGCCGCACACCGATCCTTCGCGCCAGCACACCTGCGGGCAGGATCCCCACCAGGGAGCCGAGCGTCACCGCACCGCCAATAAGCCCGATCGATCGATCGCTGAAGCGATGGTCCAGCAGATAAAGGTTGAAGAGGAAGAAGTAAATAGCGAACCCAGCATCGAAAAAGAATGCAGCGGCAAAGAACACCCAGAATTTGCGGCTCAACTTCTGCTGTCGAATCCATCCCAACGGATTCCGCCAGAACGAGACGGACTCTCCGGGACTCGGCTCGGGCTGCATCAAGAACGCCATTAACGGCCCTCCCGGATCAACTGCTGCAGCCGGTCCATCGCCCAGTTCAGGTCGCTGTATTGAAGCTCGAATATCTCCGCCTTCAACAGATGCTCAATCGCCTCATACTGCACGGCGAGGGATTGCGGCGACCCGAAAAGCGTCTGTCGCATGAAGTACCGAGCCACGTCGGTGCGATACGGCCGAAGTTGCGGCGTTCCTGTGCATCGATTGATGAAGACAATGAAGTCGACTTTCGCGCTTTGGGAGAGATTCATGTGTGACATCGGCGCAGTGGGGAGCTCGATCGAAGGCTTTCCCGCAGCGCGAGGCGTGATCTCCAGCCCCCGTACTTCGGGAAAGAACTCCACCGCCGAAGGACGGAAGCGTACTTGATGACAATTGCCCGTCACCAACCGCTTGGTGCCGGAGTTAAGCAGAAAACTGCCATCATCGGTGATATACGTCCATCCGGAACGCGCACATGCGTAGGACAGCGTTGATTTGCCCGCGCCTGAGTCGCCGCAGAGCAGCAGCCCGCGACCGTCGAGCGCTACGCACGCGGCGTGCAACGGAGTTGCATGTCGAGTTGCGAGGTGGCATCCGACAATGCCGTCCAGGAAAAAGCACCGCAGATAGGCCTTGTTTCGCAGAGCCGCAGTGGAGAGCGTCATCTGCGTCTTGTTGAGTGATATGTCGGCAATACTGTAGTTATTGATGTCAGCGACAGTCACCACCAGCGGCTGCATGATCTGACACCATGGTGCGGGCGGGCACTCGGTCGAATCGCTCTCAACCACGTGGACATCGAGTCGAATCGTCTCGGTGTCGAATCGTTTCTCAAACATCCCCCATTTTTCTTCGGCCTCATCAAGCATCTCGGCGGAATTCGTACGGAGCTCCGCCGGGAACCCCAGCGGATAAAATGTCCTCGCCAACGAAAGCTGAGGAGCATCCAGCAGGTGCCGGGAGAAATCCAGCACTTGCGATGCTTCGCACGCAGCCTCAATCTCTTCAATCGTCATCGTCGTCCGTTTCTGCGGGTGATCAGCATGCCTGCCTCAGAACAGGTACTTCACTGCGAACTGGATGATGCGAGGATGCGGACCGCCCTGCTCGCTGTTGATTTGGCCGAACGAAGGGCTGGCAACCGCCGGCAACAACGGGTTCCCGTAGCCCAGGCCTGCGTTTGGATTGCCGAACTGGGGCGTATTCGTCAGATTGAAAAACTCTGTCCGAAATAGGAAACTCTGGCTCTCTTTCACCGGAAAGCTTCTCTCGATGGCCAGATCGAGGTTGTGCTGTCCCGGCCCACGGACCATGCCGACGCCGCTGTTGCCAAAGTCTTCGTCGGCGATGCTCGTTCCATTCGCCACCTCAGGCGCCCGCATGAATGCACTGGCATTCAGATAGCGGCCGCCGCCGTTGGCCCCCGCTACGCGCGAGAACAAAGACCCATGGGTCTCGGGATGTCCACCGGGGGCCAGTTCCGCCCGAACCTGGCTACCGAGCAATCCGTATACCGAGCCAGCATTACCGTCGAATACGCTGAATGCAGCGCCGGACTGGATCACGCCGATGCCTGCTAGCTGCCAGTTTGTGAGTGCATATCGCGCCACGGCGGGCGCCGATGCAAACCTCGGCGTTGACCACACAAAGTTCACAACCAGGCGTTGACTGCGGTCGTCATTTGCCGGGCCATAGGATGAATTCCGCAGGTCAAGCTGGTTGTTAGTCGGCAGTTGCACCTCGAAGACATCGGTTCCACCTTCACCGTTGACCTCGTCCAGATTCTTCGACCAGGTATAGCTGGCCTGCAATTGCAGACCATGTTCCATCCGCTTCGTGACGCTGGCCTGCAGCGCGTTGTAGTTTGCAACAAAAACCGAATCCGTAAACAACGATCCCGGACTCACGCCTTGAATCGGCATGCGTGCAATCACGTTGCTGATGGAGTTTGTCGTTTCGCCGTTGACGGGATTCTGTGGGCTGGCAAGCGATGCCTGATCGAATTCAATTGACCCTGGCCGATGCACGGATTGTGTTCCCACATATCCCAATTGCAGCAGATAGCCGCGTGGTGCCTCATATTGCAGATTTAGGTTGTATTCATAAGTCTTGCCGTCTTTGATGTTTGAATTTTTGCCCTGAATGAATGGCGTGCCATTGGGTACAAGTGGCATAAAAACCGGAAAGTTTGAGCTAGGGGGGACTCGAGCATCCACGAACGGGTCGTGCAAGGATGCGCCCCCATTGGGCGGTCCCCCATTGAATTCGGACAAAGCAAATGGCGGCTGTCCCAGCGTGGACTCCGCGAGGTTGCCAGAATGCTCGTCGAAGTACACGCCGAATCCAGCACGCAACACCAGGATCGGCTGTCTCGGTCATCTGCCAGACCAATCCCAGGCGCGGTGACACGTTCCCATACGGTGTCTTGTAAAATCCAGGATACGAATTTCGCACTACCCCATTCGGCAATGTGCCATGGAAATTCGACGACACGGTGAAGCCGTTGAACGTCCCGGATGAGGGAATCGGCCCCTTTGTAGCAAGAGCAGGATCGAAATTTGTGAGTCTGCCGTAGACCTCTGTTGGCGCGGCGAAGATTTCGTATCGTAAGCCCGCATTCACCGTCAGTCGTGGCGCCAGCTTGATGTCGTCCTGCGCGAAGCCGGCAAGGTTCGTATAACGTTCATCCCGACGGAAGATGCCGCCTCCGGAGATGCTGAGTCCCACATTGCTCAAGCCCAGAGGGCTGCCGTTCTGTGCCGCAGTCTGTCCAACCAGGAAGTCTTCGATGCCGGCGACCATCAGATTGCCATCCACCTGCTGTGGCTGGTTCTCGTCGACTTCATGGCGTTTGAACTCCGCTCCGAAACGCATACTGTGACGGCCCCTGGTGAATGCAACTGTGTCTTGCCAGATGAAGGAATTCGTCACCGACCAATCCGACGGAGTACCACCGTCGCCTATCGTGAACCCACCCACTGTCAACGCCGGCATGTTCGAGCCGGCACTTACCTGGCCTGTCGGCGTGCCGATTCCTACCGCTTGCGCGGAAAGCGGGTTCTCCTGTGTCACCAGCCCATCGAATCGCATATACCCAAAGCGTGCAATGTTCACTAGATTCGGGCTGAAGATATGTGTATCTCCAAGCACAAACATTGTGTTGCGGTTCAGCGCATCCGTGCCCCAGCCAGGAAGGTTCGTCCCATTCGGTGCAAACGGCAGATTCACTTTCGAACGTGAATAAAAGAACCGGCCGGCGAGAGTGTTTTTCTGGTGCAGTGCCTGGTCGAGATTGATTGTGAACTGGTCTTCGCGGTAGCGCGACGGTGGGGAAAATGTCGATTGGCCCAGCGGCAACTGGTCCGAAGCATCCGTCCCACTGCTCGGCGGCAGCTTGACTTGCGGATTCGGCACGGCAAATTGACCATTCGGCAGCTTCGCATTCAAGACTGCGAGTGCAACGGGATTGATGTTCGACCCATCGCAAGCCACCTGTGTCCCGCCCGCAGTTGTGAGGTAACCGGTGGCTGGCTGACCTTGGTTGTTCAGGTGTCCCGCCGGGCAGAACTGCGCTCCCAGTTTTGCCGCCGAACGATCGGAAGTCAGCACCGGCAATTCAGCAGTCTTCAGAGAACCCAGGCCGTTCACCTGCGTCACCCCCTGATACGCCGTGAAAAAGAAGGTGCGGCCTTTCAGAATCGGGCCGCCAACCGCGCCGCCAAATTCATTCTGCTTTAAGTCCGCTCGGGGTTGACCGGCGAGCTTCGAAAAGAAATCATTTGCATTGAATATGTTGTTGCGAACAAACTCCCAAGCACCCCCGTGGAAGTTGTTGGTTCCAGTCTTGCTCACCAAATCCACGTTTGCGCCTGTTCCACGCCCATACGACGCATCGTAATTTGCAGTCTGCACTCGAAACTCTTCAATGGTGTCCGGTGCCGGAACTGCAGTCCCTACTTCATAGTTCTGGGCAACCGCGGCAGAGTTTTCCTGAAGGTTGTTGGCGTCGATACCATTGAATTGAATATTGTTTGCCGTCGGCGTCGCTCCATTGGAAGCCACGTTCTGGGTCCCGTTGCCCAGCACCGTCGCAGTCGGCAGATCAGCGATCACACCCGGCGAAAGACCCAGTATCTGCGTATAGTTGCGGCTCGAGAGCGGCAGGGTGTTGATAGCGCGTTCGTTGACAAGCCCACCCAACGTCGAGCTTTCGAGTTCGGTTATGTCGGAGTTGCTGCTTACCTGAACATTCGTGGTTGCTCCTGCAACGGCGAGCGTCACGGTCAATGAGCTCGTTTCACTTACTGTTACCAGAACAGAAGTTGAGGTATGCGCGACGTATCCCGGCGCTTTCACAGTAACGTCATACGTTCCGGGCGGCAGGAGTGGCACACGGAAGACGCCCTCTGGCGTGGTCGTCACTGCACGCGACAGATGTGTCGCATCGTCCACCACCAGGACATCCGCATTCGCAACTGTGCGACTGGCAGGGTCATAGACGACGCCCGAGATCGCACCGGTTCCTGGGGCCTGACCGAGGGACGCGCCCACCAGCAGGAGAAACGCAGTTGCGAATGCAGCAAGATAGCGTCGTGGCGAGGCAGTCTTCATACACTTGTCTCTGAAATGTCTCCTCAAAATCGGTGGTGCTTTGAGGCCGAGTATGAAGAGAACGTCGTCGTCACTTGTTATTAACTTGTCATTTTTTTGTATGGATGTGTGCGAGACGCAATGTCCATGGGTGGGCAACAACCGATCCTACGAATTTCGCGCCTCTCACGAATCAAAGGAAAACCGAATGCTCGCGTTTTCTGGGAATCTTTCTCGATTCGCGCTATCGTCCGACCAGCGAAAGGAACCACACCCGAGCCCTTCAGTCGCGAGCCCACAAAATGGATACCGGCTCTGCAGCTGCGGGGAGCAAGTTGTCAAGACGACAGCCAGTTGGGCGCACCGTGCGGCCTCCCTGCCCCGTTCTTAGTGCACATCCCTCGCCGTCTTGCGTTGCTCGCTGCGAGAATGACGTTTCAGCCCTCGCATCATGCGAAACCACTGCAGATCATCGTTTTACCGAGTGTGTCGCGTTCGCTGCATCAAAAGTGAATGTCACGGGAATGTCATTTCCCGATGGGGTCTACGAAAGGTCTTGGACGGCGACGACCACTGGTATATCGTTTCGGACGTGGAACTGGGAGACTAACGAACGCACGCGACGTAACGCCAGGTTTGCACGGATCGACGGTTCTCGAGGTTCCGCCCCCAAACTCCAGCAGATCTGCAATCTGTACACCCGGCACGAATATCGCGCGTCCACAGTTCCGAAGAGGCAACTGCAATGACCTCTCCTCTTCGCAAGCTCGCCGCATTCCTGGGAGCCTTCCTCTATCTGTGTCTTAGTGCTGCAACCTGCCCGGGCGGGACGCTCTCTGGAGCTTCTTCCATCAGTTCCGGGAACGATCGACCTGCCGGACCAGAACAGACCGTCACCATACCCGGACCTCTGCGATCGTTTGAGCGCATGGCAGGTATCAGTCAAAAGGTCCCGTCCAAGGAAGTCCTGCCGCTACTGGCGCGCAACATATTCGTGGAGGGTTACCAGAGCGGTAAGCCAACTGAGTTCCTGATACTGGTCGACCGCTATATGCACCAGGCAAGAGAACTTCAAGCCTTGGCCGGTTCAAACGGCTCGATTCGAGTCGACTGCGATCACGCCGGAGCGTTACTTCAAATCCTTGGCTACCGGCTCAGGGTGGGGTGCGGTCAAAAGGGCGCCTTTCTGGCAACCGCGGACACCGAAAGAGCCTTTCTCACGATCGATTCAGGCTTCCCCCTTGCGGACCTGGAAGAGGATATCCGGAAAAATGTCCCCTTCTCCTATCCATTCCCTACTTCAAAGGTCCCAGTACTGCTCAGTGAAAGCGATTGGGTTGGGCTTGGCAACAGTAAAGAAAAGGGCAGCGGGAATTTGATTGATGTGCTCTTGCACGATCCGTCGGTCGCCCGCCTCTATTGGGCCCTTGCTAAGAACGACGGCGAAACCCGGATGGCGCTGCAGCGTTCTCCTGGATTGAGAAAACTGCTGCCTTATGGCCCAGTGCTGGATTTTTACGGAAGCCAGATATGTATTCGTTCGGGCCGTGTGCAGCTACCCGGCGGCACAGCTGCTGAACCGGCCTGGAAGGACTTAGTGGGAGCAAGTTCCACGTCTCCAGGTGACTTTGTCAGCCATCTCGTTGCGAAGGACAATGGCTGGCTGGCGGTGTATTTTGACGCACTAGCCCGTGTCAATCCGGCGCAGCAGGCACATTTCACCCAAGTCCCGCGTTTGAAACATTTGTACGAGGCCTTTCGACCACCCGCCTCGGATGAGTATTCAGCCAGGGCCGTTTTCCGCAGGGCGACGCCGCTTCTGGTCCTGTTCACCAGAATGCAATGGGACCAGAACGGCGATCCTCATGTCCCAGGAGATCTGAATGTCTGGAAGGAAATCCTCGCGCAGAAGACGAATGTAAAGATCGTTCACGATTGGGGCAAACGTGCTCATCGCTGGGACCGTCCCGAGCAGTTACTTGAAGCAATGGTCGCCTTCTCGCACGTTCAAACAGAAGGCGGACCATTGGATCTGTACCTCACGTTAAGCGAGCTGGACCGGGTTCGTCCTCCTGGGAGACGCCTGTCGGCACCGACAGTTCGAGTCTTGGCGGATAAATACTCTCAGCGTTACTGGTGGTATCTGCTTTTCTCCGAGTTTCCAGAGCTCAACGACCAATCGATGACCCGTTTCGTCAATGTGGCAGATTCGATTGATGGAATATCGCACCTGCCGCTTCGTGGCAATACATTAGGAATATTTCAGGCGGAAATTGGTCTCTGGCAGATCCTGGCCCGGCAGGGCGAGATCCCAAAGAACCAGATGAATGAATCGTGGCAGAGGATCATCGGAGCTTTCGCGGGAATTTCTTCGTCGATGCAGCTCCTCGACGCAGCCCACAATTCGCTGGGCGAGCTTTCCCTTGTCTCGACCGGAAAACAGAACCGCTCGCAGGATGAAATTGTAGAACTGCTGGCAGGCCCGCTGCAGACCAGCTCTGACGGTCGACGCATGCATGCAGAAATGGCCAGTCGAATCCATGCTGTGCTCGACGATCAACGCCTGGTTTCCCTTGATACCCTGTTCGCTCTCAGCGATGGAATGCGGCAGATGGAGCACGGCGCGGCCGTCGGCGGTAGATTGATGCCTCTCGCTGAAGACCTCCATGGATTCGAGATGCCGCAGCAGATTTTCACCAGGAATGAAAAAATCGAATGGGCTCCGACCATCTACAGCAGCCGCCACGCAGAACTCCAGATTCGAACGGACCTGACAAAGGTGCTGAAGGCGCCAGCCTCTCATACACAACTTGAAATTGCCCGGGGCCAGCTTGCCCCTTTTGTCAGAGATACTCTGGTGGGTTTGAACTATGCATACTATGAACCGCCTGGGGCGCAAATCCTCCATAACAATCCCCTTTTTGTACGTTCACACGATTTCTCGGGATTCTCGATCATCGGCGCAGAACGTCCGTGGCAAACTCCGGAGCTCTTTGGAATTGGCACACCGGCCGGCGGTGGCGCGTACCTGATAGGTTCGCTCGCCGACCTGCCCTACGCACTGGCGATGACTGAAGAGGATTTCATAGCTCCTGAAAATGTTCAGGCTCTAATTTGGAAGGAAGTGGTACCGCATCTCCTTGTGAGTGCAACCTTACCGCGATGGTGGAACGTCAGTGCCGACGAGCTTCACGCCGCGGCACTTTATCAGAAGTCCGGAGAGGAGTTCCTGGCGGCGTCTCTAGCAAACGAAGAACTGCGAAGCAAGGTGCTGTCGATTCTTTCTGAACGCATGTCTCCGCAGCGCCTTGAGCAGACAGATTTGGCTTTTCGCAGCGAATCCACTCCTCGTCTCTTGCCGGCGGACACCTTCTATCTGGCCTCCCAGTTCCGCAAACGATTCGGCGATGAAGATGTGGCATCCTTGGGGCCCGCGAACCGGGAGCTGGAACATTTGCGCAAGAAGTCAACAAAGATCGATCCCGAGCGTCTTTCGAAGGACTTCGGCGCACCCCATCCTACGCTCGCCCAAACTTATTCTCTGGAGTTGTTGAGCGTAAAACCCTTCCCTGCTTCTGGAGGAGATGCCAGCCGCTTGTTTGGAGAGTCTTGGGATTCCACCAATCTCTATTGGGCACGCTTGGCGGATGAAATGGGCTACTCGCCCGTTATGCTCAATCGCCTCGCGCCCGAGTTGACGCGCCGCATGGTCGCGAAAATCTTTGCGACAGATCTCGAGGACTGGTCAGCAATACAACGCGCCATGCAGGAGACCGGCGAGGAATTTCGCGAGGGGAAGATTGCTTCACAGCAAGTTACGAATGATACTCCCGGTCACTAATCAACCAGGAGAACGTGCAAGGAAGAGGGCCATTGGAAGGGACTATGAGAAAACGATACTTTCTATTGCTCCTGATACCTTTTGGACTTTGCTCGAATGCTGGAATCCGGGCGACCGCACAGGACGATGGGCGGATCCTTATCAACGTCAACCTCGTGCAACTGAATGTCGCCGTTACCGACAGCAAGGGGCGCTACATCAGCGGACTCGACCCGAAGAACTTCATCATCAGCGAAGATCGAATCCCGCAGAAGGTCGCGACCTTTGAAGAGGGGAATGGCCCCACTCGCATGTTGATAGACGAACCGTCTTCCGCCGATACTCCCCTGACACCACCCGCGATCAAGACGGTTGAATCCACCCAGCCTCGTCCTTTGAACACGCCCGGACAAATTCAGGCCTCGCAGCTTACCGGAGCAAATGTCTTTATCCTTTTCGACACCAGCAACTATATGTACCGGGGATTTGCCATCGCGCAGGACTCCATTGCCGACTTTGTTCGCTCTTTGGAAGATGCGAGTAAGGTCGCTTTTTACTCCTATAGCCGTGACCTTTCCCGGGCAGCCACGCTCACATCAGACCGCGATCAGGTTTTGCGCGGAGTGCGCAGCACGGTCGCAGGCGACGACGCTGCCCTCTACAACTGTCTGCTGCTGACAGTAAAAGATACTGCCCACTACACGGGACGCAAGGTGATCGTGGTCTTCTCCAATGGGCCGGACAATGCCAGTCTCGTTCCTCCGGAGGATGTGGCCGAATTGGCGCAATCCACAGGAACCATCATCTACATGATCAGCACTCAAGCCGCACAGTCGGAGCCGGTGTCTACCGCTGTGTTTGAACGCATGAGCAAGGCGACTGGAGGTAAAGCCTACTTCGCAAAAAGCTGGAAAGACGAGGCTCGCGCATTCGCCTCCATTCGCGACGATCTGGCGCACATCTACACTTTCAGTTACTACCCGGCTGCAAATCCGAATCGGGGCTGGCGAAGGATCACGGTGAAACTTGCAGGAAAGGACTTGCAAAAATACCACGTACGAACGCGGGATGGATATCGCCTGTTCCAGCAAGCGCAGCTATCTTCTGGCTTGTCTCCGGTATCCGCGACGGAACCGCAGTAAAGCGAGTTACGGGGCTAGCTACCAGCCGACTAAGTACTCGGAGAAGCGTCCTTAAATTCTTCATGCCATGCCATCTGAATGGCCTCGAGCTTGGATTCGTTTGATTTGGTTTTGTCGTCGGTGAATCCGGGCAATTCCGTCACATAGCGATGCAAATCCGTAAACCGAACAGTCAAGGGATCGATCTCGGGGTGCTTCTCCTGCAATTGGATCCCTATCTCTTCCGAATCATTCCAGGTCAGCTCTTGCGGCATGTTTCCTCCCGGTCTCTCGTCTATTTCGATTCAGCCAGTGCGAGTGGCTTGCCTTCAGACACGTAGTTGCGATTCCAACTTGGAATTTCCACCACGTAGGTGCCAGGCCCAGTAATCACTGCCTGGCAGCCGAGTCTCGAACTCAACTGCACATCCGCCGCGGTTTCCATGCGATCCAGCTCATCGTCCTCGGCTTCGGAGATAGCTTCAGCACCCTTCTTCACCCAGATGTGGCAGGTTGTGCATGCGCAGGAGCCGCCACACGCATGATCGAGAAAAATGTTGAAATTCTCGGCTACGTCGAGAAACGACATCGGCTTGCCATGATGCTCGTAGGGCATGCTGCCGTACTCGAAGTCCACGGTGCGGCCTTCCGGAAGGAAGGTGACGCGCACCATGTTCGGGCCAGGTGGCTTGCTAAGGTCGATGGGCGGTTGCGAATTCTGCTCTGACATATATCTCTCGTTCTCGGTAATCAATACACTAACGGAAGTCGGCCGGGGCAATCGGGTGCGGCGCGGACGGTCCTTCCCCTATTTTCGCATCTGCGGCATCCATGGTTTTGCCATGCAGCGCAGATGAGACCGTGGCATCCATCATCAACTCGGCAAAGCGGCGTGTAGCCTGGTCGAGCGCTTCGGTGCCTCGGCGCAGTGAATCGAGGTCGCCTGCATCACGCAAAATCTCGAGCTCTTCCACCAACTCGCCGATCTTGTTGCGTTCTTCTTCGCTCAGTTGCCGCCATGCCGGATGGCCTGGGGCCTTCTCGACTGCAGCCAGGATCGTGGATGCTTCGTTGCGCGCCTCGATAAGTTGGCGTTCTTCAAAATCAGCCTCCGCATTGTCGAATGACTCGAGGATCATCGACTCGACTTGCTCGTCAGTAAGTCCATAGGTCGGTTTTACTTCGATCTCGGCCTGCTTGCCGCTGCGTGCCTCCACGGCGGAAACATGCAGCAATCCGTTCGCGTCGATGAGGAACTTCACCTCAATACGCGGCAGCCCTGCTGTCATCGGCGGAATACCCTTGAGGTCAAAGCGGGCAAGCGAGCGGCAATCTTTCGCCAGTTCGCGCTCCCCTTGCAGGACGTGGATCGCGACATTCGTCTGACCGTCAACACCAGTGGTGAAGTGCTCAGTGGCCGAAGCGGGGATGGTCGAGTTGCGTTGAATGATCTTCGCAACAACGCCGCCCAATGCCTCGATCCCGAGCGACAATGGCGTCACATCGAGCAGAAGCATCTCCTCGGTGGCAGCGGAGCCTCCAGACAGGATATTGGCCTGCACCGCGGCTCCGAGCGCGACAACCTCATCAGGATTCAGCTCGGTATGCGGACGCTTCCCGCGCGCAGTCAAATCGAACGCCGAAGAAACAAGTTGCTGGACGCGTGGAATGCGCGTCGATCCGCCGACTAGCACTACCTCACCGATCTCCGCGGCACTCAACCCGGCATCACGCAGCGCCTGATGACACGGCTCGACGGTTCGCTGCAGGATCGGTTCGATCAGCGTTTCAAATTGTGAGCGCGTGATCTCGCGGCGATACTGTCTGCCGTTCGACAACGGAACTTCGATGTACGCATTGTCGCTTGAAGAAAGTGCGATCTTTGCATCGATCACTGCTTTCCGCAGTGCCTGCACCAGCTCCGGCTGTTTCCGCGCGGGGATCTTCTCTTCGGTTTCTATCTCGTCAAGCGCGATGGCAAGCAGCAGGTTGTCCAGATCGTCGCCGCCAAGATGGGTATCGCCATTGGTAGCAATCACCTCGAAGATACCTTCAGTGCAGTTTGAGGATCGAGATATCGAAGGTGCCGCCGCCGAGATCGTAGACAGCGACGATGCCATCTTTCTGGCGATCGAGTCCGTACGCCAGCGCCGCTGCGGTGGGTTCATTCACCAGCCGCAGCACCTCAAGACCAGCCATGCGGCCGGCATCCTTGGTGGCCTGACGCTGTGCATCGTTGAAGTAGGCGGGAACTGTGATGACGGCCTGCGTAACTGGGGCGCCAAAATATCGCTCCGCATTCCGTTTGAGCTGCCGCAATATATAAGCCGATATCTCTGGAGGCGTGTACTGCTGGCCGCCCACATCGATGCGCAATACCTCTCCGGGCTGAACGTCCGGGGCAATTTGGAATGGAAAGAGCTTTAACTCTTCCGCGACATCGTCAACGCCACGGCCCATCAGTCGCTTGACGGAGTAGACCGCACGATCCGGCGCAGCCAGCAGGTGAGTGCGCGCCGCATTGCCGACGATGACACGTTCTTTGCCTGCAGCGGGCATGGCAACTACCGAGGGCACCAGCTTCGATCCATCGTCACCGGGGATCACCAGCGGCTGATCGCCCTGCATAAAGGCGACCAGTGAGTTTGTCGTGCCCAGGTCGATGCCGACTACGCGTGCTGTCTCTATCTCTGCCATCTCATCCATTTCGTCTTAGACATTGGCCTGCACACCGCCAGCCTTCTGCGGGGAAAGCACACTGCTCACTTCGTGCAACAGATTCCGCAGATAACTGCGCCGATCCAGCAATGCCAGCATTGCGTCCTTCTGTTTATCTTTTGCGGCTGCGTCATTCGCATCCAGTGCAGCGTCCCATCCAGCCCAAGCGCGACGCAGATCCTCATCGACAGTTGCCAGCATCCCTTCGAACTGCGCACGGGCGCGCTCCAGATCGCCGCGCAGCGCCGGATCATCCTCACCCATCTTCAGGTTCGCGCGCATTTCTTCGAGCTGCATGTTCAACTCGAAGACTTCTTCCAGCAAGTCCGCAGGGACACGGTTCTGCTTCGCTTGCAGATCCCGCGTCTCACTATTTTCGTCCTCGATGCGCACACCTTCCAGTTTCAGCAGGTATGCCGTACGCGCCACGGGCTCCTTCAATGTGCGGTAAGCATCGTTCAGCAGCGAGCTTTGGCGCAGGCTCCACGCCTGTTCCTCTGCGCTCTTCCGGACATACAGGTCCGGATGCAACCGGCGGCTCAGCTTGTAAAACTCTCGCTCCAACGCAGTCACATCGATCGTGAGCTTGCGTGCCAGACTGAACATCGCAAAATAAGTCTGCTCGGTATCAGCCTCGATCGAATTTTGGGCATGACTCTGCATAAGCTGCACAAGCAAACATGGAAACGAAATCTAGGTCGTGAACGAGGACCCGCAGCCGCAGGATTTCTTCGAGTTGGGGTTGATGAAGTTAAAGCCCTGCCGCATCAATGTCTCTTCGTAATCCAACACCATGCCGTTCAGATAAATGAACGATTTCGGATCGATGAAGACGCGGACGTCACCGTCGTAAGTGAAGATGCGATCACGTTCGCGTGGCTGCGTATCAAAACGAATGCTGTACGAAAGACCGGAACAGCCACCGCCGAGAATACCCAGGCGCAGCCCACCCTCGCTGGGGGAGATGCCTTCCTTGGCCATCGCGGAACGGACGCGCGCTACAGCGCGCGGCGTGAGTTCCACGCCGCGCGTACCGGTAGTGGTAGCTGCCGGCTGCAGCACGTTTGTCGCTGTGTCCGTCATCGCTTACTTCGCCGCTACAGCAGCCGGAGCAGCGGCCGTCTCGCCGACGCCGTTCTTCTTCTTCCAATCGCCGATCGCGGCGCGGATCGCATCTTCAGCCAGAACCGAACAGTGAATCTTCACCGGCGGCAGCGCCAGCTCCTTCACGATGTCGGTGTTCTTAATCTCCATCGCTTCGGAAACAGTCTTGCCCTTCACCCATTCCGTTGCGAGCGAGGAGGAAGCAATCGCGGAGCCGCAGCCAAAGGTCTTGAACTTGGCTTCCTCAATCACCTGCGTCTCCGGGTTCACGCGGATCTGCAGCCGCATTACGTCGCCACACTCCGGTGCACCCACCAGGCCGGTACCAACGGCATCGCTGGTCTTATCCATCTGTCCAACGTTGCGTGGATTGTTGTAGTGGTCGATTACCTTGTCGCTATATGCCATTTCTATTCCTCCAGATCCTGCCCAATACCGCCGTGCCTGAAATCCAGCCGTCCTAGTGCGCCTGCCACTCGATCTTCGAGATGTCGATGCCTTCCTTCACCATCTCGTACAGCGGCGACAGTTCGCGAAGCTTCTTCACAATGTCGATCACCTTGTCGGCCACATAATCGACCTCGGCCTCGGTGTTGAAACGGCCCAACCCGAAGCGGATGGAGCTGTGCGCCACATCGTCGCCCAATCCAAGGGCCTTCAATACATACGATGGCTCAAGCGTGGCAGAGGTACACGCCGATCCGCTCGAAACCGCAACATCGTTGATGCCCATTAGCAGCGATTCGCCTTCAACATAGACAAAACTGATGTTCAGATTGTTCGGGAGGCGATGCTCCATCGAGCCGTTCACGTGGATGTAGTCAAGCGAACCTTCGAGCTTCGCCTTCAGCTTGTCTCGCAGTTTCCGCAGACGCTCGCCTTCGCTCGCCATCTCCTGACCGGCTATCTCGCAAGCCTTGCCCAGACCGACGATGCCCGGTACGTTCAGCGTGCCCGAGCGCATGCCGCGCTCGTGGCCTCCGCCATTAATCTGCTCCGAGATCTGCACGCGAGGGTTGCGGCGGCGGACGTACAGCGCGCCTACGCCCTTGGGGCCGTAAATCTTGTGTGCAGTTAGCGACAGCACGTCGATGTTCATGCTGTTCACGTCAACCGGAATCTTGCCTACAGCCTGGACCCCGTCCGTATGGAAGATCACGTTCCGCTCACGGCAGAGCTTGCCGATCTCCGCAACCGGCTGCACCACGCCGATCTCGTTGTTCGCAAACATGATGCTGACCAGGATCGTCTTCTCGTCGAAAGCCCGCTTCAGGTCTTCGAGATCGATCAGGCCGTCGGCCTTCACCGGCAGGTACGTTACGCGGTAGCCGGACTTCTCCAGCCGTTTGCAGGTGTCGAGCACTGCCTTGTGCTCTGTGACCTGCGTAATGATGTGGTTGCCGCGCTCGCGGTACATCTCCGCGATCCCCTTTAGCGCCAGGTTGTTGCTCTCGGTGGAACCGGAGGTGAAGATGATCTCCTTCGCTGTCGCGCCGATCAGCTTGGCCACCTGCTCGCGCGCCTTCTCCACCGCTCCCTCAGCCTCCCAGCCAAAGGAGTGATTGCGGCTGGCCGCGTTGCCGAAGATACCGGTCAGGTAAGGCATCATCGCCTCCAGCACCCGCGGATCGACCGGGCTGGTGGCATGGTTGTCCATGTAAATCGGCAGCTTCACGCCCTTCGCGCTGTTGCCATTGGCCGTCGCGGCCGGGACTGTCGTCACATCATCGTCGAAGGTATTCATGCTCATCCGTCGTTCTCTATTCCTGCCACTGCAAGTGGCCTATCGAATCTTGTGCTAGCCGAGTGTCACCAGCGATCGAGCGTGACCGCCGTTCGTATGTATGCGCCGGTCGTAAGGAATAGCGTCCACCAGATCGGCGATGCGGATAGCTTTCAGTACATCTGAAATTGTGTCGTTCACCTTGCTCAACGGCTCTTTGATGGTGCAACTGTCCAGGAGGTCGCAGGAGCGACTGCTCCCCGTGCTGGGACCGCAGGACGTGATGAACAGCGGCCCGTCAATCGCGCGGATTACCTCAAACGCTGTGATAGTCGCTGCATCCCGAGAGAGTGAATACCCGCCGTTAATTCCGGCATGTGACCGCAAGAGTCCCATTTTCGTCAGCCGCTGCAAGATCTTGGCAAGCAATTGCGGCGGAATTCCATACGCCTCTGAAATGTCCTTCGCGCTCTGCGAGGGCACCTCGGGATGCTCCGCCAGATACTTCAGCGCCATCAGCCCGTAATCGGCTTTTTTGGTAAGTCTGAGCATTGGTCGGCCAGTCCGTCGAATCCCTACCTCAACGGTCGCAATTACGAGTATAGGTGGCCTATTGGGCACATACAAGGCGCCACGGCTACTAAACGCTAATAATTATCAAAAACACGCGGCGTGCGGATCATGGTGTTTGCGCCCACGCCTCAGACGAGGGCTCGAACCGTGACGGAACTCTTACAGTTGCAGCGGTATGTTCGCGCTAAGCTCAAGTGAATGGCCCCGCAAATCCAATTAGAAGACGAGGTTACGACCTCAGCGACGCTTCCGGACCGACCATCAGCCGCCAGTGGTCATATGCCCCAGCAGAACCGTGGACCACTGAAATGGATCTTCGCCATCGTTCTTGGACTCTTCCATGCCCTCGCCTTTGCTGCCCTCTTTTTCTTCTCCTGGAAGGCATTTGCGGCGTTCGTTGTGCTCTGGATTTTCGGTCAAAACGTCGGCATTGCCATCGGCTACCATCGGCTGCTTACTCATCGTGGTTACGCCGTGCCGCGCTGGCTGGAATATGCCATTGCTACCTGCGGAACCATGGCCCTGCAGGGTGGCCCTATTTACTGGGTTGCCATCCATCGGCTGCACCACCAGCTCACAGACAAGCCGGGCGATCCGCACTCGCCACGTGACGGCAAGTGGTGGTCGCACATGGACTGGATCCTGCATGGCACGTTGCACAACCAGGACCCCGCCTTGCAGCGCTACACCCCAGATTTGACTCAGCATGCTTATTACCGCTGGCTCGATCGCTATCACTGGCTGCCGGTGACCGTCGTTGGCCTTATTCTGCTGGCCATCGGTGGCTGGCCATGCGTGCTCTGGGGCGTCTTCCTGCGCGCGGTATTGGGGCTGCACGTGACGTGGCTGGTGAACTCCGCAACTCATCTGTGGGGCTCGCGCCGTTACGAGACGCATGACGACAGCCGCAACAACCTGTTAATCGCGCTGCTGACCGGAGGCGAGGGGTGGCACAACAACCATCACGCCCATCCTGTGTCCGCGCGGCATGGGTTGGCCTGGTATGAATTCGATCCGAACTACTACGCCATCTGGCTGCTCGAAAAGATCGGGCTCGCGCGCAAGGTCTACGTGAAAGAAATCTAGGGTCTGAAACGAGTCTGTACGCCGCGGTGACAATGACTCGTTGAGATGTGGCACTTGGCCGGTTGCAGACGACCGCCCACAAGTTGCTGCCATCCCTTTTCATCGATATCGATCGCAAAGCTGTTGGTAAATAGCAAGCCAAAGGCCGCCCTTGCTCAGGCGGCCTTTGCTGGTTTACTGCGACGTTGGTTCTATTACGCTCGTGCGGCGGGCTGGAATCCGTCGCAACCACTTACCGCTGTGACCTTCAGGTGCAAGGCCGCATTCTTCGGCAGGCCGCATCCCTCTACCAGCGACTCCGGAGCCTGCTTGCTGCTGAGGATCTGGGTCAGTACCTGCTTATCGGACTGGTTGTGCTC
Organism: uncultured Acidobacteriaceae bacterium; assembly: GCA_963763665.1. Classification (GTDB taxonomy): domain Bacteria; phylum Acidobacteriota; class Terriglobia; order Terriglobales; family Acidobacteriaceae; genus KBS-83. The sequence continues at coordinate 557,948 of CAVXPT010000001.1, forward strand.
GCCGAAGTGGGTACAGACGCCGCACTGACCGTCGTGAATTGCGATCATGTCGATTTCCTCCGTGTCAGATGTGACGCGCACATCCTACTCACGGGCTGCACGACCGATCCAGTCCTGATTCCTACAGGTCCCTGCCCTTGAATATCCGCTCCGGCACGGCTTTGATGATGGCCATAATCGGGCGCCAGAACCAGGGCACATACACGACATCCTTGCGCGTCCGAATCGCCTTCAGAATGCCATGCGCAACCTGCTCCGGAGTGGCGAAGAGCCGGTTTCTTGGGACGTGGGCTGTCATCGGCGTGGCGACAAAGCCGGGCTTGATGGTGAGCACCTGCACCCCGGAACGGTCGCAGCGGTTGCGCAGGCCGGAGAGGAATGCATCCAGCGCAGCCTTCGAGGCGCCATAGACATAGTTGCTCTTGCGGCCGCGGTCCCCGGCCACGGAGCTGATGACCGCTAGCGTTCCGCTGCCCTGGGACTCGCAGTAATTCGCCAGCCAGGTCAGCAGCGAGACAGCCGAGAGAAAGTTGGTGACCAGGATCGGCTCCGCGGCGAAGTAATCCCGTTCGGCAGCCGGCTGGTCGCCCAATACACCATGTGCGAGCAGGGCAAGATCGACGGTTCCCAGTTGGGACGTGGCAACGGCCAGCATCTGGGCGTGGGCCTGGGTGTCGTCGAGGTCGGTGACGATCATGTCCACTCGGAGGGCGCCGCGCACGAGCAGGTCCTGGGCCACGGCAGTGAGCTTCTCTTTCGAGCGGGCGACCAGAAAGAAGTGGGCGGATGGGGTGACGAGCTGGCGCATCACCGCCATGGCGATGGCCGAGGTGGCGCCGAGGACCAGGATGCGATTCGGAGGGAAGGCTGAACGGCTAGCCAAGCGCGGTGACCCTCTGCCAGAAGGCGGAGGAGAAGGCCGGATCGATATACCGGGCGAACTCCTGCCATTGGGGATAGAACTGCTGGAAGTGACGAGCTGTCATGCGCGCGTCCTTGGCCGGGTACATCTTTCCGCCGTATTCGGCAGTGATGTCACCGAGCTTGTCGGTGAGGTCGAAGCTGCGCTCTCCACGTACAGGAAAGTCGAGCGCGATCATCGGACCAGGCGCTGGAAAGCTCATCATGCCGGGCGATTTGACGTCGCCGAATATCTTGATCACGGCAAGGAATGAACCCAGGCCGGATGCGGTAATGGCCTTGAGCAGTTGGGTGAAACCCTCCTGGTATTCGCCGGGCTCCCATGGCATGACGTTCTGGAACTGCAACAGGCCCTGCTTGCCGTAGGCGCGATTCCAATGGTGCACCGAATCGAGCGGGTAGAAGAAAGGCTCGTAGTCAACCAGTCCCGTCTTGTGCTTGGCAAACTGCTTCCCGTAGTACGCGGTATTGAAGGCGCCGATGGTGGCCTTGTTCATCACGAAGGCTGGCAGATCCACGGGCAGAGTGAGCTTTGGCTTACCGGATGGTTTTAGCTCCTCCGGTTGATCGGAATGATCGCCCCTCATGAAGATGCCGCGCGCGAAGTTCTTGCCGGTGGCAACGCAATCGATCCAGGCGACGGTGTACTCCATGTGCTGGGATTCGCGCGAGAGGGCAAAGAATTCATTCAGGCCATTGAACTTGATGGAGTCCTGCTTGATCTTGCGCGAGACGATGGGGCGGAGCTGCACCTCGGCCCAGGCGATGAGCCCGGTGAGGCCCAGGCCGCCGATGGTCGCCTCATAGAGCGACTGATTCTGCGTCGCAGTGCATTCGTACTTCTGACCGTTGGAGCGGACCAGCTCGAAGCGCGGCACATGGCAGCCGAAAGTGCCGGCGGCGTGGTGGTTCTTGCCGTGGATGTCGTTGGCGATGGCGCCCCCGACTGTCACGAATTTTGTGCCCGGGGTGACGGGCAGGAACCAGCCCCGGGGAACGGCGAAGTCAAGGATCTCGGCCAGGGTGACGCCGGCTTCGCATCGCAGCAGCCCGGTTGCGGAATCGAAGGCGATGAAGCGGTCCAGCCCGCGCGCCGCGAGCAGCGTTCCGCCTTCGAGCAGGCAGGAATCACCGTAGGAGCGGCCCATGCCGACCGGCAGCATAGCCGGCTGGGCTACGTCCGCAGGCGGCTCAGGCAGCGGGAAATCGCTCGTCCAGTAGAGCGGAACGACGTCGGCGTGGTGCTTGGGATAGCGCCCCCACGACTCGAACAGGGGGGCGCGGGGGGAGCGGTCTTGGCTGGCATGTGGGGTTCCTGGCAGTTCCAGCGTATCAGGCCCAAAGGTCGTTCGATCTACGGCCGGGGAGGGGTACCCCCTCCCCCCTCCCGTCACCGGAGGTGGGTAGACAAACCTTGTCGAATCATTGGCTTACGGTGCCACCCGAGGGTCAGAAATCGTCCAAACAAAGGACTTATCTGCAAAATCTTCTTTCCAAAAGAGTTAGGGGCGTTCTCCATGCTGCAGTCCCAACGCTGCGGAATTTCTTTACTAGTTCCAGTGTGACAGATTGAAGTAGTCGATTTGGCAAGAAAATGCAGCCCTAAGATCAAGTGATTCCTAAAATGGTTTTCAGAGAGCGATCCATATACTTCGTCGGCGAATCAACGCGGCACTGAAGTGTGGTCGCAATCGCGCCATTTGGATACGTGCTCGAAGTGCTCACAACACCTCGCCGAGGCGCCGGATACCTTCGCGAATTTCTGCTTCCCGCATGCGTGCGTAGCCGAGCATGATCCCGGCGCGTACGGGCCTCTTGAGAAAGTACGGAGATATTCCGTAGATGCCGACACCGCGCGATGCTGCCTGAGCGATGACGGCATCTTCGGAGATCCTTCATTTGGGCCACAGCACGATGTGAGCGCCGGCACCGTCGCCGGTGATCTCGACGCGATTCCCCAAGTGGTCATGAATGGCCTCCAGCAACGCCGCACGGCGTGCAGCATTGCGGCGGCGCACTCGGCGCAAATGGCGCTCATAGGCACCGCTGGTGATGAACTCCGCGAGCGTTTCCTGCTCGAGCGTGGGAGAGTGCTGATCGTTGAGCCACTTCGCCGCGGTGAAGATCAGGGCCAGCGATTTGGGCACGATCAGGTAGCCGACACGCAGCGCGGGAAACACGGTACGAGAAAAGGTGCCCACGTAGAGGATGCGTCCATCCGTATCCAGGCCCTGCAGGGACTCGAGGGGTTGGCCTTCGTAGCGGAACTCGCCGTCATAATCGTCTTCTACGATCACTGCGTTCTTACGCCGAGCCCATGCGAGCAGCGCCACGCGGCGGGCGAGGGGAAGAATAGCGCCGGTGGGAAACTGATGCGACGGCGTGACGAAGCACATGCGCGCCTTCGCCGGAAGCTGAGCCGGATCGAGGCCATCGCGATCGACCGGCACGGGTAGAAGTTGCGCGCCGGCCGCGAGAAGAATCCTCCTCGTACCGTGGTACGCGGGATTTTCAATGGCCACCGGATCGCCGCGTTCCAGCAACACGCGCACGATCAAGTCCAGGGCCTGCTGCGAGCCGTTCACGACAATCACCTCCGACGGATCGCAGACCACGGAGCGCGACCGGCGGAGATGCGCACAGATGGCTTCTCTCAGGGCGGCGCTGCCGGCCGCGGGGCCGTAGTCGAGGTGCGAAACGGAGGCTTTGCGCGCGCGACGCAACAGGATGCGCCGCCACATTTCGAAGGGAAAAGTTTCAATGTCGCTTTCGCTGCGACCGAATGCAAAGTCGAAGCGGTGCATACGCGGGCGTCTGCCCTGAAAATCCAAAGTCGAGGCGGTTTTCGCCGCTGCGGAGCCGAATCTGGATAAGCGCAGAGGAATGGATTTCTTTGACGGAACTGACCGGCTGAGAGAGAGATCTTGGGCAACGTATGTGCCCGAACCGCTGCGCCCGGTGACGAAGCCTTCTGCCAGCAACTGATCGTAAGCCTGCAATACGACAGACCGCGAAATGCCGAGCTGGTCTGCCAGGTCGCGCGTGGATGGAAGCCTGCCGTCGCTGGGGAAGGTACCGGCAAGAATGGCCTGCCGCAGGCCCACGTAGACCTGCCGAAAGAGCGGCCCGTTCCCACTTGAAAGCGGTATGGTCAGTTGCATAGAAAGTGGCTCTTTGAAACTACCATGCGCCGGAGCAGGCTAGTTGCACATGAGGGAGAAACAGATGCGCATCGTTCCAAGTGTTCCGGCCTGCTTCCTATCTGGGGTTTCCATCCTCGCTCTCGCCTGCCCCGCGGTGGCGCGGACAACCGCAGCGCCTGCCCCCGCCGCCACAACGACGCAAGCAGCCGATGAGAACCGCGATGGCCAGCACGATTTTGATTTTCTGCTCGGCACCTGGAAGGTACACCTGAAGCAGATGACGAATCCGCTCGCCGGCTCCCCGCACTGGGTGGAGATGGATGGCATCAACACGACGAAGACAATCTGGAATGGCAAAGCGAACTACGACGAGGTCGTGTTCGATGCTCCGTCCGGGCCGAAGCAGAGCATGACGCTGCGGCTCTACAATCCGCAGACGCACCAATGGAATCTGTGGTGGGCCTCCAGCAAGGATGGAGTGATGGAGGCACCGCCCATGGCTGGCGCATTCAAAAACGGACGCGGCGAGTTCTACGACGGCGAGGTGTATCACGACAAGGCGATCTACGTTCGCGATGTGTGGTCGGATATCACGCCGAACTCTGCTCACTTCGAGCAGAGCTTCTCCGCCGATGGCGGCAAGACCTGGGAAACAAACTGGATCGCTACGCTGACGCGGACCGGTACCTAAGACGGCGCACAAGGGACCGCCCAAACACTCCGGTGCATTGGAGCGTGAGCCGTGCGGATGTCCCGGTCAGGCCGATTTCCAGAACTTGTGACGGCGCGCTTCCCACTCTTCCGTCGAGAAGAGGCGTGGGCCGACCTCGATCAGGCGCGGCAGCATGTTGAAGATGGAAACCTGACTCCACATTTTGCCCTCGCGTGTGCGGAAGCCCTTTTCGTTCAGGTCGCTGGCGATGTTGGAGAAGGGGAAGTCCTGCACCAGGAGATCCATCATCTGGATGAGGATCTGATTCTCGCGGAGGTCGACTTCGAGACGCGTGCAGTCGTCCGAGATGCGGAGGCCGTAGGGGATTTCATCCTGGAAGGCGCCTTCCGATGGCGCTTCGTCGGGCGGCAGCTCACGCCGCCATTCGATAGAAACTACCTGCCATCCGGCGGCGGTGCGCTCCTGCAGGATGGAGGAGTTAAAGGGCCCGGAGATGACATCGCGTATCCGCTCAAATTGCGCCATCGTTGCCTCCGTTGCTTGAAACAGCCTTTATGTCGTCCATTGTTAGTTGCAATCGGCGCGCCAATTTTCAAGCTACAGATCGGCGCCATAAAGCCACGGATTTCTTATGATTTGCGCCCGGATCCATGAAGAAACCGGAGCCAGGTTGTTCAATATTGCGAATCGCTGTTCGGTTCCGGACACGTTGCCTGCCGCTACCAGATGTAGTGGACGGTATAGGTCACGGTGGTGGAGGACTCGGGTTTGACCTCGACTGGAAACTCAATAGTGCTGGAGTCGCGCTTGGCGTAGTCGGCGGACTTCTGCGAAATCTCCCAGTTCGCGGCGCGGTATGGGTGCTCGATGAGGTGGACGGTGACCGGCTGATCCTTCTGGTTCTTCACTTCGATGGAGAAGGACTCGTCCATAAAGCGGTCATTTGTGTTGATGTGGAAGTTGGTTTGGATGCGCCGGGCTGTGATGTCGAAAGCGTCACCGGTGACGAATCGTATCTTCTCGTTGCGCGGAGTGTGTTCGATGGATGCTTCGCCGGCGAACTGCATGGCACCGCTCTTGTCGCGACGGTAGAGACGGAGACGTCCGGCGGGCAGCGGGATGCCGAGGTGGTTTGCGAGTGGAGTTGGTGAACTCGTTGACGACGGTGACGCGCGGATTGCCACGAGGCCATAGCTGCGATCCATGTAAGCGTTGCCGCTGCCGCGGATAGATGGTATTGAAGCCGGCGTTCGGCTCAAACTCATAACGGCGAGTGACGGGAACGGCATTGGACGGTGAGGAATTCAACCTGCTTGGTCTCACCGTTGTGCAGAGAGGTGATGCGGTTGAGATCGTAGAGGTGGAAGTCGTCGAAGTTTTCCTGCGTGACTGCGACTGTCTGAGCCCTGTGCAGCATCCGGCATAGCCATGCCCGCGCCAGTGCCGATGCCGCCACGTTCTGGATTTTGGCGACGTTGCCTGCAACGAGCTTGATGGCGGCTGCCGGGAAGTCGACCCCGCAGTTGTTCTGCATGGTGATCCACCCGACGATGTCCATGGGCTCCGTTGCGCTGCCGCCGGTTCCGCTATTGGCGACTAGGTTGTAGGTGGCGGACCAGGTGAAGCCGTTGGTGACGTAGCTGAGTTCGGCGGGAAAGCTGGCGGCGCGGTCCGCGGCGATCTGCCAGCGGAGTGTGGGCTTCAGCAGCAGGCCGTTGGTGGTGGCGGGAAAGAGCGGCGTGCCGGGTAACTGGAACTGCATTTTGCCGTCGACTTCAACGAGCGGCGGCGAGGCGCGAAGGATTTTTGCATGTGAGATGACGGGTATCCACGTGTGCGTTTTGTCGTCGAGGTAGGAGTTGGTCTGGAAGTCGATGGTCTGCCCTTCGTACTTCTGGAGCAGCCAGTCCTGGTTGACGATGGCGGCATCGTAGTTCTGCTCGACGACGGAGAAGATGTGCTTGCCGGTGGGATCGCGGAGGACGACGGAGTCGGGTTCAAGCTGGCTGGTGACCTCGGTGGTGGTGACTTCGTTCGTGCCTGGTGTGAGGGCGAGGTCGACTGTGGTTCGGGCAACGGCGAAGTTCTGGTTGTAAATCGTGAGCGAGACCGGTGCGCTGGTTTGCTGCGCGGATATGTGCCCGGCGACAAGTGCGAGCACGGCAAGAGGCAAGGCAAGAAATGTACGGTGCATGCGACAGAGATCTCCTTCGGCAGAAGTGAATACGCTGCGTGCGGGAGGGGAGGATGCAGAAATTTTGCCCGTGGGAGTTTAGACACCGGCAAGCGCTGATTTGTACCGGATCGCTGCACATTTCGCGGCGCCGCGGATGGATTGCTTAGATCGAGGCGAGGGCGATGACTACGGCGCCGACGCCCATCAGCAAGCTCATCGGGTCGGTGAGGGCGAAGACCACCGGGTCTTCATCAAGCTCGCCGCGGGAGGCGAGCAGCCAGACACGGCAAAGCCAGAGGATCATGAGCGGTGTCATGAGCCACATGCGGTCGTGATGATGATAGAGGCCGCGGGTCTCCGGCTGACCGATATAGACGGAGAAGACCACGACGGAAGCGAAGGCGCTGGAGGTGCCGAAGGAGCGGATCTGCTCGATGTCGTTGAGCAGGTAGCCGCGGCCGTTTGAGAGCTGTGTGCCGGCGCTGCGGACATTCTGCAGCTCGCTGAAGCGCTTCACCATGGCGAGCGACAGGAAGATGAAGACGGCGAAGGCGGCGAGCCAGGGCGAGATATAGGTGAGGGTGGCGGCGGCGCCTGCGAGCATACGCAGGGTGTAGAGCGTGGAGAGCACGACGACATCGAGGATGACGATGCGTTTGAGCGCAAGTGAATATGCGAGCGTCGTGACGGCATAGAGGATGAGCCAGCGCAGGAAGCCGTGCGGCAGAAGGAGCACCGCTCCGGTGAAGGAAGCGGCAAGAAAGACCGCGGAGATGGCCATGCCGGTGGCGACGGATAGATCGCCAGAGGCAAAGGGGCGCTTGCGTTTGCGCGGATGCAGGCGGTCTGCCTCGATGTCGAGCAGGTCGTTGACGACATAGGTGGCCGATGCGCAGAGTGAGAAGCAGGCAAAGGCAATGACGGCCGCGACGATGGTGGCGGTGTCCACGCGGTGGGCGAGCAGCAGTGGCAGAAAGATGAGCGCGTTCTTGGCCCACTGGTGAACGCGGATGGCTTTGATGAATGCGCGGATGCCACTACGACGGTCGGTGAAGGTGTGCTGCGGCTTGACGCCGCGTGCGCGCATGGCCATGCGGAGGTCCAGGTTCGGATTGGCGAGCATGGGCGTCGCGGCGGCGGTCAGCATCGGCAGGTCCGGACGCGCATTGCCGATGTAGTCGAAGTCGCCCGCGAAGCGGCTGCGGAAGCCGGCGAGTTTGTTGCCGCCGGTCATATTGGTTGCGCCGTCGGAGGCGAGGACATCTTCGAAGATGTTGAGGTGGCGGGCGATGCGCTCGGCGAGGCCAGAGTCTGCGCCGGTGGCGAGATAGAGCTTACGGCCTTCGCCGCGCTGCGCCATCAGGTACTCCAACAGGGGACGATTGTAGGGCAGGTGCTCGACGTTGAGGGTGACGCGGGCAGTGACCTCGCGTTTGAGACTGGCCTTGCCGCGGAGGGCCCAGAGCGGCGTTTTGAGGGCGTCCAGCGGGCGCGTGCGCACGAGCAGGAGCAACGAGTCGACCAGCGTATCCGACTTGACGAGGGTGCCGTCAAGATCGACGCAGAGGGGACGTTCGAGAGCCGGGGGTGCTGTGGTTGCCATGCGGCTCCTGTAAGTGTGTTGAACTGCCGCGCGCTCTCGGGAAGGATACCAAAGGGACACTTGCCGGTTATGACAGAAGTCAGCGCCGCCGGAGTTGTACATACGTAGGATAAAAGAATGCCAGGTCCTTCGCCGGTGCCCGATTTCGTCAGTGAAGAGCAGATCGCCGCTCTCGTCGATACCTTTTATGCGCGCGTTCGACAGGATGAGCTGCTGGGCCCGGTCTTTGAACGGGTGGTGGGCGATGCCTGGGAGCCGCACCTGGAGAAGATGTGCGCCTTTTGGTCGTCACTGGTGCTGGCCAGCGGCCGGTACAAGGGCAACCCCATGATGGCGCATCTCAGGTTGCTGCCACGGATCGGAATCCATCACTTTGAGCGCTGGCTGAACTTGTGGCGGCAGACCACGGCTGAACTAGTTCACACCGCAGGTCGCGGACGAACTTTGTGTGGCGTGCCGAGAATATGGCGGAACGCGTGCTTGCGGTGATCGACCAGCATCATACGCAATTCGCGAATCAGCAAAGCTGATCCCTGAGTGATTCCGGCCAGGGCTGGCCGGAACGGGGCTTCCCGCGGAATACTACGAAACCGCACGGAATAGTACGGAACTGCGGGCGGGATTCTCCGTATAAGCACTCAGAGCCATGAGAATTCTTGTAGCGGGAGCTTCCGGTGCGATGGGGCGGGCGCTGATTCCGCTGCTGGTTCGCGCCGGTCATGATGTGGTGGGGATGGTGCAGCGTCCGCGCAGCGTGGAGGTGGTGCACGCGCTGGGGGCGGAGCCGCGGACGGCGGATGCGCTGGATGCCGCGGCAGTGCTGAGCTGTTTTCGGGAGGTGCAGCCGCAGGTGGTGATTCACCAGCTCACCGCGATTCCCGCCTCGCTCGACATGCGGCACTTCGACCGCGACTTTGCGCTGACCAACCTGCTGCGGACCGAGGGAACGCGCCATCTGCTGGCGGCCGCCGTGGATGTGAGCGCGACGCACTTCATCGCGCAGAGCTTTGCCGTCTGGACCTATGGGCGCAAGGGCAACGGCAAGAGCAAGCTCAAGAGCGAGGAAGATCCGCTCGATCCCGATCCACCAGCCAGACTGCGCACGACGCTGGACGCATTGAAATCGCTGGAGCGGGCGGTGTTGTCGGAGTCGCGCCTCACGGGAACGGTCCTGCGCTACGGCGCGTTTTATGGGCCGCATACTTCGATCGCGCAGGATGGTTCGATCGTGCAGGCGGTGCGGCGGAGAAAACTGCCGCTGGTGGGCGACGGCGAGGGTGTGTGGTCATTTGTGCACATCGACGATGCGGCGAGCGCGACGGCTGCCGCAGTCGAGTCAGGACGTGGCGGCGTTTACAACGTGGTCGACGACGAGCCGGCTCCGGTCTCGGAATGGCTGTCGTTTCTTGCGCATTGCGCGCACGCGCAACCGCCGCGTCACGTTCCCGTGTGGATGGCGCGGCTGCTGATCGGCGAGCACGTGGTCGCGGTGATGAACGAGATACGCGGCGTGTCGAATGCGAAGATCAAGCGCGAGTTGGGATGGACGCCGCGCTGGCCGAGCTGGCGGGAGGGCTTCAAGGAGGTCAGCAAGAGCGCATCGCTGCCCATCCGGGAAACTTTCGGCACGCAATCGCGGTTCGACTATCGGCCGTAACCGCGCGTGCCGGTGCTTGGTATCGGCCACCACAAACGCAGGCGCTCAGCCGGTATACTCCTCTTCCTTCGTCTGCGCGATGGCTATCGAGTGGCTGCTTTGATAGGCGAGAACGTGGCCGAGAGCCACGGCGCCGATGCAGAGCAGGACGGAGAGGGCTGTGTTCAGCAAAGCCCTTCCCCACGCGCCAGTGCGCAGCAGATCGTATGTCTCCAGGCTGAACGACGAGAAGGTGGTAAAGCCGCCGCAAAGGCCAATCATGACGAAGATGCGGATTGACTCTGGAGCCTGAAAACGGCTTCCGGTTACAGTGAGCGTGCCGAAAAAGCCGATAACGAAAGAACCGATGACATTGATGAGAATGGTGGACCAGGGGAAGTTGGTGTGCTGGTCGAGCACCATGCGGCCGAGCGCGTAACGCAGGCATCCGCCGATCGCGCTGCCGAGGGCAACCCAGAGATAGAGGTTCATTTCCTGCCTCACACATGTCACCGCAGCAGACCGTATCCGGAGGCCGCGGTTGGGATTGGCAGGAGTTATCAGCCGGGTGGCAGTCTTGAGGGATGAACTCCTCAGGGGAAACTCCATTCCCCTTCTGCGATTGAGTTTAGAACAAAATCGAATCCTGTGGGCGAGAGCGCGACTCCTTAGAGTGTAGTTGCGTCTGCACCATGTGGTGTTGTTGCTATAGGGTGCTGAGCAGCCGGCGTTCGGTCTTGTGCCGGATGATTTTTCTTTCACGCAACGGGAAGCATGCGCACGCGAGGTAAGTCGAATGAAACGGATCCCTTCTATATCTGCCGCCTTTGTGTCCTCTCTCATCCTGGGTGGTCTGGCCCTGCCTGGCTTCTCTCCCCTGCTGGCCCAGGACGCTGTCAGCAGGCCATCGACGATTGTGACGGTGGAGCCGAAGGGCAGTGGCGAACTGTCCGCTCCAGTTCCCGCGACTGCCGTGAAGGTCAAGGTGAACAACAAGAATGCGGCGGTAGCGGGCTGGACCGCCTTTGGCGCGAATGCCACCCAGCCGAATCTGCAACTGGTGCTGCTGATCGACGATGGCGCGCGCTCCAGCCTGGGACTGCACCTGCAGGAGCTGCAGAAATTTATCAGCCAGCAGCCGGCGACGACCGAAATGGCCGTCGCTTATATGCGGAATGGGACGGCCCCACTGATGGCTCCATTCACGACGGATCATGCAAAAACGGCGGAGACGCTTCGACTGCCGATCTCCTCGCCGGGAGCAAACGGCAGCCCGTATTTCTCGCTGAGCGATTTGATCAAGAGGTGGCCTGCACATGCTCCTGAGGAGCGGCGCGAGGTGGTGATGATCACCGACGGCATCGACCGGTATAACGGTCTGCGCTACGACCCGTCGAACCCGTACCTGGGCGCGACGATCCGGGATGCAATCCGAAACCAGGTGGTGGTGTACGCCATCTATTACCACAATGCCGGCTTTGCCGGCCGCACCGAGGCGGGCGTCAACAGCGGACAGAATTATCTGACCCAGTTGTGCGCAGCGGTGGGAGGCGATTTCTTCTACCAGGGCTTTGGCAATCCAGTGGATTTCACGCCCTATCTGGACCAGATCAACCGCAAGCTGGGCAATCAATACGAACTGCGGGTGCAACCGCCGGCAGGCGCGAAGAACATCGTGAACCTGAAGGTGCAGGTCTCCGCTCCGAACACCAGGACGCAGGCAGCGCAGCAGATCTTTGTGGGAACGGGCAGCAGCCAATAAGCCAGTAGGAGCGGCAGGCGGCGGGGACTGGCCGGTTTCGAAGGTATGTCGAGTATCCCCACGTAATCCCGGGACCTCTGCACTATTTATGGTGCAAATATGCAGCGTGCAGCCGACCCTCTTTACAATAGGGAGGGCGGCATCCGTACTGCTTACCCTCTGACCTGACAGGAGAAGAATGTCTTTGAAGCACAGCATGGGAGCCTGGCTTATGCCGGGAGTGCTCCTGGCGGCAGCCTCCGTCGGCCTGCATGCGCAGACGACCACGGCGCCCTTTGATCTGAATGGGCCGCGCATCGACATGCGTGTGACGCGTGGCGGGAAGACACTGCCCATTGCCAATGTGCCGAACCTACAGCCAGGCGACAAGGTGTGGGTGCATCCCGACCTGCCGGCGTCGCAGTCGGCGCACTACCTGCTGGTGGTGGCATTCCTGCGCGGCGCGACCAATCCGCCGCCGGAGAGTTGGTTCCTGAAAGAAGAGACGTGGCAGAAGAAGGTCGCGAGCGAAGGCATCCACTTTACGGTTCCGGCAGACGCACAGCAGACACTTTTGTTCCTGGCGCCGGAGACCGGCGGTGACTTCAAGACGCTGCGCAATGCCGTGCGGGGGCGGCCTGGCTCGTTCGTCCGGGCATCGCAGGATCTGAACCAGGCCAGTCTGGACCGGGGGCGGGTGCAGACCTATCTCAACAGCGTGCGCGAGACCTCCGAGACAGATCCGCACGCGCTGGAAGCTACGTCGAAACTGCTGGCGCGCAGCCTGACTTTGAAGGTGAAAGACGAGTGCTTCGAACGGCCGTCCGTTGAACAGGAGCAGTGCCTGACGCAGAACAGCGAAGCGCTGGTGATGAGCGATGGGCACGAGTCGATGGTGTCGGCCCTGACCAGCGGGCCGGGCAGCGACCTGGCACAGCAGCTTTCTTATGCACCTACGGCGGGAGCCGGCTACTACAGCGCCTATGTCGGTGCGGTGATCGATATGGCCAAACTGCTGGAGGGCCTGCGCACGGCGGAGTATCAGTACATCCCGGCGCTGACCTTTCCCAAGGGCGACGCGCTGGAGCTGAAGCTGAACAATCCGCCGTCGTTCCATAATCCGAAGTCGGTGATCGTGGTGGCGCTGCCCGCGGTGGAAACGGCGCAACTGCCGCCGCTGCACGCCATCGATGCCAAGGAAGTGAGCTGCCTGCAGGGACCGGGCGTGGTGCTGCCGGTGGAAGGCGCCCCGCTGGTGTACTCGACCAGCCTGGCCCACAGCCTGGCACTGCATGTGGAAGGCAAGTCGGGCAAATCGATCGATCTGCCGGTGCGCGCGGTGGCGGCAAAGGGCGGCCTGGTGGTGGACGCCTCGGCAGTCTCCGACGCGAAGCTGGATCCGCACGTGGTGGGGAAGATCGTGGGCATGTGGGGCTTTGACCGGCTGGACGGACCTTCGTTCAACCTGAATGTGCCGCACCCGACGACTTGGAGGCTGGACAAGGCGGACGCGAACTCGCTGGTGGTGGGCCGCGAAGACGATGTGCGGCTGCACGGCAACGGCGCTGCCTGCGTGGCAGAAATTCAACTGCGCGACTCAACCGGCAAGGAGACCAAGGCCGAGTTCAAGATGGTGAAGCCGGACGAGCTGGAAGTAAAGGTGCCGATGACCAGCGCGGCGACCGGCGACGCAGGTTTGCTGGTACGCCAGCGGGGACTGGCGTCGCCCGACCAGGTGGCGATCCAGGCCTACGCACAGGCGGGGCACCTGGATGCGCTGGAGTTCCATGCGGGAGACAGCACGGCATCGCTGGTGGGAACGCGGCTGGACGAAGTGGCCTCCGTGGAGATGAAGGATGTGCAGTTCAAGCCGGGAGATCTGACCCACTCCGGCGACAAGGACATGCTGATGCTGAAGGCTGCAGACCCGAAGGCTGCGGCATCATTGCCCGTAAACCTGCGTACAACGGCACATGTGCTGCTGAAAGATGGCCGTGCAATGGAGCTGCAGAACAGGGTGAGCGGGCACCGGCCGCAGGTGATGCTGGCCAGCAAGAGCGTAGAGACCGCGCCAGACGCGAGCAACCTGGTGCACCTGGTCGATCCGAATGAACTGCCGGTTGGCAGCAAAGTGACGTTCGTGCTGAAGACGGTAGCGATTCCTGGCTTCTCGCGCAGCGACAAGGTCGAGGTACAGTCCGAAGACCAGACGCTGCACACGACGCTGGAAGTAAGCGATGGCAGCCTGGTGCTGCAGGACTCGAGCACGATGCTGGGCAGCTTTGATCCATTGAAGAGCTTTGGCCCCTCGGCCTTCGGCAAGCTGCAACTGCGCGCCATCGATGGCAGCGGCGCGCCCGGCGACTGGATTCCGCTGGGGACGCTGGTACGGGTGCCGGTGATCGCCTCGGTAAAGTGTGCGCGTGCGACCCGCGCCGCGGCGGCCGCTGCAGCCGTGGCCGCCACACGTGCTGCCGATGCGAGCGATGCCCCTGCAACAACAGCGGGCAGCGCGCCACCACCGCCAGTCAACGACACGACAACGCCCCCGGCGAACGATCCGACTGCGCAGTGCACACTGAACGGCACGTCGTTGTTCCTGATCGATTCCATTTCCTCCGATCCGCAGTTCACCCATAGCGTGTCGGTGCCGGACGGATACACCAATCCCACGCTGGCGGTGCCGCGGCCCAGCAGCGGTGAGCTGTATCTGCACCTGCGCGACGATCCGGCGATTGCGAACACGATCACGGTGCCCCCGAACGCTGCCACGTTGAGCAGGATCAACGCCGGCGCCGTCTCGGCCGCTGTGGCAACAGCTCATCCGCACACGGACGACGGCAACCGCTAGAGCGGCCACCGCAGCGTGGGCGTTTGGTTCTCCGTTCGCGGTACCTTCGGTTGCGTTCAGAATGACAAATGCCGCTGCGCGAGGCTGCAACCGGTTTCCTCACACGGAATTTTGTGGCATCTTGGGAGACCGATGAATCTCCCACGGTTTGCTCGCGCTGTATTCTGCCCTGCCCTTCTGCTGATTTCACTGACTGCTTCCGCTGAATTGCGATTGCCGAAGCTCTGGAGCGATCACGGGGTGATCCAGCGCGACCGCCCGATCCATGTCTGGGGATGGGCCGATGTGGGTCAGCGGGTGACAGCCACGCTGCGACAGGGCGACGGCGGCGCGGAAGAGACAGCGAGCGCGTTGAGCGATTCGCTGGGCCACTGGAGTCTGTATCTGGCACCCCGACCCGCGAGCGGCGGTGCGTACACCCTGACTGTAAGTGATGGACAGATGGGCGGCGGCACTGTCCTGGTCCGCGATCTGCTGATGGGCGATGTATGGCTGGCGAGCGGACAGTCGAATATGGAGATGCCTTTGCTCGGCTTTCCCGGCTCGGCGGTGCTGAAGAACGGGCCGGAGGAGATCAAGGCCGCGAACCATCCAGAGATTCGCTTACTGCATGAGCCGAAACGCTTCTCGTATTTTCCACTGCAGGACCAGGACGCGACATGGCAGATCTGCACGCCGGAGACAGCGGCGACATTCAGCGCCGTCGCATACTTCTTCGCGCGCGAGATCCAGCATGATCAGAAGGTGCCGATCGGCGTGGTGGAGGCGGACTGGGGCGGCACGCCGGCGGAATCGTGGACGAGCCTGGATACGCTGGGCAGCGATGCCGGGCTGATGCCGGTGTTTGCGGAGCGCGCGGCGGATATGGATAAACAGGCGGATGCAGAGGCGATCAAGGCGCGATACGCGCGCGAGGATGCAGAGGCGAAGGCTGCGAGACGCAAGCCGGAGGATCATCCGTGGCAGCCGCCGGTAGAACCGTGGGCAGCGAGTTCGCTCTACAACGGCATGATTGCGCCGGTGACGCCGCTGGCGATCCGCGGCGTGATCTGGTACCAAGGCGAGGCAAACGCCGAATTGGCGCGGGCGCCGCTGTACCACCGGCTCCTCTCAGCAATGATCGGAGACTGGCGACAGCAATTTGCGCAGGGCGACTTCCCTTTCCTGTTCGCGCAAATCTCGAGCTACGAGGCATCACCGGAGGAAGACTGGGGCACGCTGCGCGATGCCCAGCGGCGGACGCTCTCCGTGGCGAATACCGGGATGGCGGTGACGCTGGATGTGGGCGACCGGGACAATGTGCATCCGGCGGACAAGCAGACGGTGGGGCATCGGCTGGCGCTGGCCGCACGTGCGCTTTCCTATGGGGAAGACGTGCACTACAGCGGGCCGCTCTTCCGGCAGGCGACGACTGACGGCGCAGCTATGCGCGTGTACTTCACCGGCGCGGACGGCAAGCTTGCTGCGAAAAGCGGGACGCTGCAGGGCTTTGAAGTGGCGGGCGCGGAGCGCCGTTTTGTGCCGGCGACGGCGACGATCGATGCCGATGGTGCGACTGTGACCGTGATGAGTTCGCAGGTGACGACGCCACGATATGTGCGGTACGCATGGCCGAATGCGCCAGACGCGACGTTGATGGACAGCGCGGGACTACCGGCTTCGACGTTTACCTCCGAGGCTGTGGCTGCGAGGCCGGTGCATTGATCTCTTTCGGCTGAAGCAGCGGATCGGGTAAGCTGGCGGGGCCGCAAAGGTATCGTTACCAGATTTCGCAAGCGACTTCCCGGCGGTCCGGAGGATCTCGCATGAACCGCTCGACCCATCTCGCTTCCCTCCTGGTCGCACTCTCACTCGCTTCCTTCGCGACGGGGCCCGCGCTGGCGCAGCACGGCGCCTCCGCATATCAGGTGCTGCCGCCGGAGTATGGCCCATTCAGCGGGCATTTCCTGGCGGGTGGCGAGGGCCTGCAGAAGCCAGTCCCTGAGACCGATCCGCTGCTGAAGGCAACGACCCCGTGGACGATGACGGCTTGGGTGGAAATGCCGGCGGCGCCAGCGAAAGCGATTCTGATCGCCGGAGTAGGTAATCCGATGGACGAGCAGTCGCGGTTCTTCGCGCTGATGAACGGGCGGCTCGCGCTCTGGTTCGGCAAGGACAATGTGCTGACGGCAAGCACGCCGCTGTCCCCGCAGACGTGGCATTTCCTGGCGGCTACCTTCGACGGACAGATCCTGCGACTTTACAGCGACGGCATCGAGGTCACGAAGGGTTCGCTGCTGTACGCACGCGTCGCGCCGATGGTGTCGATGGCGCCGGCGAAGACAGCGATTCCTGATGCTGCCTCGTTTGGTGGGCGAGTCGCATTGCTAACCGTCTCGCGCGCAGTCATGAACGATGCGGAGATCGCCGCGATGGCAAAGCAGCAGCCGGAATTTTCGCTGATTACATTCGAGGAAGGATCGAAGCCGTGGCCGGTGCAGACACGCGGGCAGGCGGGCTATCGCGCGCCACAGGATCCGGCGACTTTGCCGCGGAGTGCTGCGCCCTTCTCTGCACCGAAGGCAGGGCCAGAGCCGCCGGCGAAGACGACGCTGCACAAAGACGACGACGGCGCGTGGACGCTGAGCGGCGGATGGAAACTGACGCCAGCACCAAAGGTAACGGCGAGTGCGGAAGAGATTTCTAAGTCGGGCTTTCGCACCGAGGGATGGTGGGCGGCGACGGTGCCGGGCACGGTGCTGACCACGATGGTGGATCGCGGCGTCTATCCCGACCCGGACTACGGGCTGAACAACATGGCGATTCCAGAATCGCTGAACAAGCAGGATTACTGGTATCGCTCGGAGTTCACCGCGCCGAAGCAATCGAAGAGCGAGCGGCGCACGCTGGTGCTGGAGGGGATTAACTATCACGCCGAGGTGTGGCTGAACGGCAAACACATCGGCCAGGTGACGGGCGCGTTTGAGCGCGGTGTCTTCGATGTGACCGACGCGCTGCGCGCCGGTGGAACGAACGCGCTGGCGATCCGCATCTCGCCACCACCGCATCCAGGCATTCCGCAGGAGCAGTCCATTCTTGGCGGCCCGGGCGAGAACGGCGGCATGATGTGCCTGGATGGGCCGACGTTCGTTGCGACCGAGGGCTGGGACTGGATTCCGGCGGAGCGCGATCGCGATAGCGGCCTGTGGCAGGATGTGCGGCTGGTGCCGAGCGGCCAGGTGAAGGTGGGCGACGCCCACGTCGTCACGGCCCTGCCGCTGTTACAGAATGGCCAGACGGACACGAGTCAGGCGAATGTGTCGATCGCCGTTCCGCTGAAGAACGCGAGCGACGAAGCGAAACGCGGCAAGATGACGGCTTCGTTCGAGGGCGTAGAGATCACGAAGGAGATCAACGTCGCGCCGGGCGAACAGAGTGTCGAGCTGAAGCCGGCGGAGTTTCCGGAACTGCACCTGATGCACCCACGGCTTTGGTGGCCGAATGGCTACGGCAAGCCGGAGTTGTATCACCTGAAGGTTACGTTCGCCGAAGATGGCGGCGAAGCAAGCACAGTGACGTCGCAGTTTGGCGTGCGCGAGATCACCTATGAGTTAAGCCTGTTCGATAACAAGGGTCAGTTGAGGCGGGTAGAGTACTCGCCGACCGAAGGCCGCGACCGCGCCATGCCTACGGTGGATGTGTCGCATGATGGGATGCGTGAAATTTCAGAACACAGAGGAGTGGCGCGGGCCGTTGCGTCGATCGCTCCCGGCGCGGACGATGCACCCTCGCTGCGTCCGGATACGGACCTTGGGCCAGCGCCATATCTGGTGATCAAAGTAAACGGCGTGCGCATCGCGGCGCGCGGCGGCAACTGGGGGATGGACGATGCCCGGAAGCGCGTTTCGCGCCAACATCTGGAGCCGTACTTCCGGCTGCATCGCGATGCAGGGCTGAACATCATACGCAACTGGGTGGGACAGAGCACGGAGGAGACCTTCTACGAACTGGCAGACGAGTACGGCCAGATGGTGTGGAACGACTTCTGGGACTCAACGCAGAACTACAACGTGGAAGCGCAAGACCCGCAACTCTTCATCGAGAATGCGAAAGAGACGATCGAGCGCTATCGCAATCATCCATCGATCGTGATGTGGTGCGGCCGCAATGAGGGCGTGCCGCAGCCGATCATCAACGAAGGATTGATCCGGCTGATTCAATCGCTCGATGGAACACGCTACTACTCGCCCAGTTCGAATGCAGTGAATTTGCAGGACAGCGGACCCTATTCCTATCAGGATCCGGCAGACTACTACTCCAAGCTAAATCATGGCTTCTCCGTGGAAACGGGAACGCCTTCGCTGCCGACGCGCGAGTGGTTCAGCCGCTGGCTGCCGGAGGCGGACCGCTGGCCTGTGTCCGACGATTGGGCGTATCACGATTGGCACCAGGCCGGGAACGGCGATGTGAATCCGTTCGATCAGCACATGGAGGCAATGTTTGGCGCGGCAACGACTCTGGACGACTACGTGCGCAAGGCGCAGATGATGAACTATGTGGATCATCGCGCGATCTTCGAAGGCATGGATGCGCATCTGTGGTCGCCGAACAGCGGACGCATGCTGTGGATGACGCAGCCGGCGTGGCCAAGCACAATGTGGGAGATCTTCACGTCGGACTACGACACACAGGCATCCTACTACGGAGTGAAGAAGGCCTGCGAGCCGGTACATGTGCAACTGGACCTCTCCAATGATACCGTTTCGGTGACGAATACAACCACCGAGGCGAGAACGGGGCTGAAGCTGAGTGCGCGCGTGTACGGTCTGAATAACAAGGCATTGCTCACCAGAGACGCGGTGGTGAACGCGGCAGCCGATGCGATGACGCCCGGCTTTCCGCTGGCGCTCGCGCCGTTGATGGGCGATGGCGTGGTGTTGGTACGGCTGGAGTTGCGTGCAGGGGATGGGCAGCTTGTGTCCGACAACTTCTACTGGCGCGCAGCAAGTGACGCGGGTTATCGCGCGCTGGACAAGCTGCCGCCAGCGACGGTGACGGCAACGGCAACTGCTTCCAGCAAAGACGAAGTCGGCGTAGACCTACGTAACACGGGCCAAGTGGGCGCGCTCCAGAATAAGCTGACGTTGGTGCATGCCGATGGATCGCAGGTACTACCCGCTTACTACAGCGACAACTATGTCTCGTTGCTGCCGGGTGAGGAGCGGATTGTCACAATATCCATCCCGGAGGGCGCACGCGAGGGCGGCCTGCGGCTGGAGTTGCGAGGATGGAATGCAACGCCCCGCTCGGTCTCCGTGCGCTAGCGAATATGGTTCGATGGCGCGATACACAGTACCGGCAACTTATTGCTTCATTGAGATTTAATGTTGCCCCGGATACCTTGAGGACTTGATGAGATTGCCCTTCCAGCCTCACCAAGCATGCCCTTCGTTACGCGTGGGATGCATCATCATCTACTTGCTGTCGCTGCCCTGCTTCGCGCAGATGACGCCGCAGCAGCAGGCCACGGCTGGCGCACAGTCCGGCGCGCCGCTGATCATCACGCTCGATGAGGCGATCCGCCGCGCCGAGACGAGTGAGCCTAACTTCGCAACGGCACGTGGTGAGGCAAAAGCAACAGCCCTGGATCGCTCGATTGCACGTGCGGCGCTGCTGCCCAATGCGGTCTACCACAATCAATATCTCTACACGCAGGGCAACGGCATTGGCACCACGAAGGCTGCTGATGGCACCCTGACGCCAGCGCCGCCGATTTTTATCGCCAACAACACAGTGCACGAATACATGAGCCAGGCAGTGTTGACAGAGATAGTCGGGCTAAAGCCCGTCGCCGATGTGCGGCTGGCGGATGCCACGTCCGCGCGGGCTGCTGCCGAGTATGAAGTGGCGCGGCGTGGCTTGGTCGCTACGGTGGTGGGACTCTACTACATGCTCTCCGCAGATGAACACAAGGTGACGGTGGCCGAGCGCGCCGCGAACGAAGCCGCGGGCTTTACCGACCTGACGAGCAAGCGGGAAACGGCGCGCGAGGTGGCACACGCCGACGTGGTGAAGGCGCAACTGCTGCAGCAGCAGCGCGAGCGCGACCTGGCAGACGCAAGGGTGGCGGCGGACAAGGCACGGCTGGAACTGGGCGTGCTGCTGTTTCCCGACCCGAGAACGAGCTATACGACGGAGAGCACAACGCTGCCGGCGATGCCCTCTCGTGCTGATGTGGAGGCCCGGGCGGCTGCGCACAATCCACAGTTGAAGAGCGCGTTGGCCGCGGTGCGGATGAGTGATGCTGAAGTACTGGGTGCGCGTGCTGCGTATCTGCCGGATCTGGTACTGAACTTCAACTACGGCATCGACGCAGCGCAGTTTGCCACGAAAGGGCCGAATGGCGTGAGCAACCTTGGCTACTCTGCCAGCGCGACGGTGGACATACCGGTATGGGACTGGTTGGCAACGCCGCATCGCGTGAAGCAGACGGAGATTCGCCGCGATGCTGCGCGTGTGGCGTTGACAGCGACGCAGCGGCACCTGATTGCGGCTCTGGACGAAGCATACGCAGAAGCCGAAGAGGCGCAGCGGCAGGCATCATCGCTGGAATTGAGCGCGACAACCGCGGCGGAGAGTCTGCGGCTGACGAAGCTACGCTACACCGCAGGCGAGGCTACCGCGCTGGAAGTGGTCGACGCGCAGACCTCACTGACCGTGGCGGAGAATGCGCGCGAGGATGGTGTGGTGCGGTATGAGACGGGCCTGGCGAATCTGCAGACGCTGACGGGGACGTTGTGAAAATGAGAACGTATTGGTCGAGACCGGGCATTTCGCTCCTCGCAGCCGCGGCGCTTGCCGCGAGCGTGCTCTTTAGCGGTTGCAGCAAGAGCGAGGGCACACCCACGCCGCTGGTGGCGGTACAGGCGGAGCATCCAGAACTAGGCACGATTGCCGAGCATATCCCTGCCGATGCAGTGCTGGCGCCGCTGGCGCAAGCCGCAATCTCGCCGAAGATCACTGCGCCGGTCCGGCACTTCTATGTGCAACGCGGCTCGCATGTGAAGGCGGGCCAACTACTGGCGACGCTGGAGAATCGCGATCTGGCTGCAGCGGCTTTGGACAATCGCGGGTCCTACACGGCGGCGCAAGCAGCGTACTCGACGGCGACGCAGGCGCAGGTGCCGGAGGACTACCAGAAGGCGCAGCTCGATGTGGCGCAGTCGAAGGCGAATCTGGATCTGAACCAGAGCATCGTGAATGCACGCAAGCAGCTCTTTGCCGAGGGCGCGATACCCGGCCGTGACCTGGACACGGCGCAGGCAGCGCTGGTGCAGGCGCAAGCTGCATACGACACAGCGTCGAAGCATCTGGAATCGCAGAAGAGCGTAACGCACAAGGCGGCGCTCGAGGCCGCGAAGGGGCAGCTTACCTCGGCCCAAGGCAAATACCAGGGCGCGGAAGCGCAGGTCACCTATTCGGAAATTCGCAGCCCGATCTCAGGCGTCGTGACGGATCGGCCTTTGTTCGCCGGGGAAACGGTAGCCGCCGGATCGACACTGCTGACCGTGATGGATACCTCGGTCCTACTCGCGAAGATCCATCTGGCCCAGCAGCTCGCCCAGCAGATGAAGGTCGGGGATGAAGCGACCCTCACGGTGCCAGGGCTCGCGGATCCCGTGCCCGCGAAGGTTTTCCTGATCAGTCCAGCACTCGACCCCGGCAGCACGACTGTGGAGATCTGGCTGCGCGTCGACAACAAAAAAAGTACGCTGAAAGTTGGAACGCCGGTGCACGCCTCCATCGTGGGCAGGCAGGTATCGCAGGCATTGACCGTTCCCACGTCCGCTCTACTGACGGCACAGGACGGCAGCACGTCCGTGATGGTGGTGGGCGCGGATGGCGCAGCGCATAGCAAGCCGGTGACTGCGGGGATCACGGACGACGGACGCGTGCAGATCACACGCGGACTGACGACCGCCGACATGGTGATCACTTCCGGCAACTACGCGCTCCAAGATGGGACCAAGGTGAAAGTGGGTGCGGCAGGCGATGCGAGTGACGACGTGAAGAAGCCCGATGCGGCAAAGGGCGGGAGCGATCAGTGACCACGCGTCTGTTAGAAGATGCAACGACCGAGACGCAGCAGGAGCCGCGCTTCTGGCTGTTGAAGTTTCGCAGCACCATCTTCTTTTTCCTGATTGTGCTGACCGTTGCGGGTATTTATCTGGCGACCCAGATACCCATTTCGGTGTTTCCTACGACGAATTTCCCGCGCGTGGTGATCAGCATCGACAACGGCGTGATGCCCGTGGAGCAGATGGAGGTCACGATCACCAAGCCGATCGAGGACGCGATAAACATCGTGCCCGGGCTAGTGACGGTGCGTTCGACCACGAGCCGCGGGTCGGCCGAGGTCAGCCTCTTCTTCACGTGGGGCGTGGACATGTACCAGACGCTGCAACTAGTCGATGCGGCGCTGAGCAGGGTGCAGCAGTCGCTGCCTTCCACGGTGAAGATCACCACCAACAAGCTGACCTTCGCCACGTTTCCGATTCTCGGCTACAGCTTAACGTCCGACACGATGTCGCAGACGGCGCTGTGGGAGATGGCCACCTATGAGTTGAAACCGCCGCTGAACCGCACTACCGGCGTGAGCATGGTGACGGTGCAGGGCGGCAAGATTCCGGAGTACCACATCGTTCCGGACATGGCGCGCCTGCAGGCCTCGGGCGTGACCATCACCGACCTCTCGACCGCGGTGGACGCGTCGAACATCGTCGATTCGCCGGGCCTGTATGAGGCGAACCATCAACTCATCCTGGGGCTGGTGGGCGCGCAGGTGCACGACGCGCAGGAGCTGAGCCAGCTGGTGGTGAAGACCACGCCGAGCGGCGCGCCGGTGCGCGTGGCGGATGTGGCAAAGGTGGAGAAGGCGGTGATGCCGGTCTACACCGTGGTGACCGCGAATGGAAAGCAGGCGGTACTGCTGAACATCACGCGACAGCCGGACAGCAACACCGTAGCGGTGGCCGACGCGGTGAGCAACGAGATCGCGCAACTGCGGCAGAAGCTGCCGCCCGGCGTGAAGCTTGAGCCGTACTACGACCAGTCCGAGCTGGTGCGGGAGAGTATCGGGAGCGTGCGTGACGCGATCCTCATCGGACTGGGGCTGGCATGCGTGATCCTGTTCCTCTTCCTGCGCGACTGGAGATCTTCGCTCATCGCCGGCCTGGTAATTCCTGTCACCGTGGCGGTGACGTTTGTCTTCTTGAAGATTATCGGCCAGAGCTTTAACCTGATGACGCTGGGCGGCCTGGCGGCAGCGATCGGCCTGGTGATCGACGATGCCATTGTGGTGGTCGAAAACATCGTGCTCCATCGCGACTCCGGCGAGACGCGGGTGCAGGCGGTGCGCAAGGCGCTCGCGGAGGTTACGCGCCCACTCGTCTTTTCGACGATCACACCCGTGGTGGTCTTCCTGCCGCTGATCGCCGTGACCGGTGTGACCGGCAGCTTCTTCCGCGCGCTGGCCGTGACCATGACGGCGGCGCTGCTGACCTCTCTGCTGCTGGCGCTGACCTGGACGCCGGCCCTCAGCCTGACCTTGTTGCATGATCGTCCTGCGGATGAGACGAAGCGACACGCGGAGCCGGGCCGGGTGCTGGGCCGCATATTGCAGTGGCATGAGCGCGGGCTCGGCTGGTCGCTGGTGCGGCCGTTGATGCTCGCACTGCTTTGCGTCTTGCTGGTCGTGGGCACGTGGTTCGGCTATAAGCAGCTCGGCTCCGACCTGCTGCCTGCGATGGACGAAGGCGGCTTTGTGCTGGACTACATCATGCCCGCGGGCAGCTCGCTGACCGAGACGGACCGGGTACTGGCGCATGTAGATCAGATTCTGCGCAACACCCCGGAGGTCGAGAGCACCTCACGGCGTACCGGGCTGCAGATGGGGCTGGCCGCCGTGACCGAAGCCAACACCGGCGACATCACTGTGAAGCTGAAGAGCAAGCGCGATCGCAGCATCGATGAAGTGATGGCGGAGGTGCGCGAGCAGATCAAGAAGACCGAGCCGCAGCTGGACATCGAATTCACGCAGGTGTTGCAGGACATGATCGGTGACCTGTCCAACTCACCCGAACCGATCCAGATCAAGCTCTTCTCCATCGATACGGCGCTGCTGCAGAAACTGGGACCGCAGGTGGGCGATGCCATCAGCAAAATCCCGGGCGTGGTCGATGTGCAGAACGGCATCGAGAACACCATCAGCGGTCCGGCAACCAACTTCCAGGTGAACCCCACCGTTGCGGGCCGGCTGGGCTTTACGCCAACCGAAGTGGCAGAGGATGCGACCTCCATCCTCGATGGCGTAGCCGCCACCGTCCCGCTGATTGCGAACGCGCGGCCGTACACCATTCGCCTGCGGATGCCGGACGATACGCGCACATCGCTCGATGCCATCCAAAACACGGTCTTCAACAGCGCGTCGGGCAAACTGGCCTCGCTCGGCTCGTTGGCGACTGTTCAGCAGTTGCCGCCGCAGAACGAAATTCGCCGCGAGAATCTACAGCAGCTTGTTGTCGTCACAGGGCGGCTGGAGGGATCGGACCTGGGGACAGCCATCAAGAAAGTGCAGCAGGTCGTCCAGCAGATGCAGTTGCCGTCGTCGGTGCGGGTGGAATATGGCGGCACGTATCAGGAACAGCAGCAATCGTTTCATGAGCTGCTGCGGGTGCTGCTGCTGGCGCTGGCGCTGGTCTTCGGTGTGCTGCTGGCGGAGTTCCGCAACTTCGCCGCGCCGGTGGCTATCCTCACTTCTTCCGTGCTCTCCATCTCCGGCGTAGTCTTCGCGCTGCTGGTGACGGGCACGGACTTCAACGTGGCGTCGTTCATGGGGCTCATCATGATCATCGGCATCGTGGCGAAGAACGGCATCCTGCTGCTGGATGCGGACGAGAACTATCGGGCAGAGGGGACGGCACCTCGCGAGGCAATGCTGCATGCGGCACAGCGGCGGCTGCGGCCTATCGTGATGACGGCGACGGCAGCCATCTGCGGCATGCTGCCGCTGGCCTTCGCGCTGGGCTCCGGCTCGCAGATGCTGCAGCCGCTGGCAATCGCAGTGATCGGCGGACTGCTGGTGTCCATCGCGCTGAGCCTCATCGTGACCCCGGTGATCTACTACCTGATGACACGCCATCGGCACGCAGCGATATAAAAAGAGGCCAGCAAGAACCATGTCTCGCTGGCCGTTCGGTTGTTATTGGGGGATCCTTCGCTGCCGCCAGAGACCAGCAGTCAAATCAGCGGCCCACCACGAGCACGGTGAAGCTGTCAGGCAGAATCGCCGGCCGCGGATGTGGTACCTGCGCCGTGGGCGCGGGCCGCGGTCCAAACTGGGCGGTTGTGAGATACGCGCGGCCATTGGCCGAATCGAAGGTCATGGTGCGCGCACCCTGCTGCGTGTTCAGATTCTGGATGACAGGAAAATCCGCCTTGCTGGCATCCACCACGGTCATCGTTCCATCGCCGTTCGACGAAAATGCCAGTTTGTTCTTCGCGTCAAAGGCAGCGGCATCCGGCCCTTCGCCAATCGCCGGTGTGGCCAGCACTTTGCCAGTGTCTGCATCCACCACGGCCATCTTCTTGCCATCGCATACGGAAAAAAGATGGCGGCTTTTGAGATCGATGGCCAGCCCCGACGGCGAGTCGCAAGCCGGCCACTCTGCCGTCACCTTCTGCGCTTTAGCATCCAGGCGCACAATCTCGTTCTTATCTTCAATGTTGTCGTAGACATTGCCCTTGCCATCGGCGACGGGAAACTCTGGCTTGCCGGGCAGCGGAATGGTTGCGACTACCTTCCGTGTACTCGTGTCAATCACAGTGACGTTGCTGCTGCGCCCGTTGAAGGCCCATACCGTTTTCGTGACTGGCTCGTAGGCGATGCCATCGGGGTTGGTGCCGGCGGGAATCGAAGCGACTGTCTTGAGCGTGCTGCGGTCGAAGACCACGACTGCATTGGCCCGACCATCGCTGATGTATCCGTACTTCCCTGCTGAATCCAGAGCAACGCCGTGCGTGCCCTGCAGCCCGGTAATGGCGCCAATCGCTTTCCCGCTCGTGCTATCGAGCACCTCCACGCGTGGACCGTGCGTGATGTAAAGACGATGCGCCTTGGCATCCGCGGCGAGGTAGTCCCAACCGCCTTCGCCGCCGACTTTCCACTGCGTGATGACGTGAAACGGACCCTGCGCGAGAACGGCGCCAGGAATGGCAATAACGAACGACGCGGCAGCGAGAAGCACCGGCCAGCGGGAACCTCTATTTGAGAGACGAAACATGCACCACTCCGTGCGGCACAGGCTGCCGCGGGCCCCAGTCTATGGAGCATAGGATTAATTCAAGCTTAAGGCGTCGTCTGCAGACTAGGCGCTATTGGCGCAGGTGCAGGCGAACGGATCACCCGCGGCAAGCGTACCACCGCGGTGGTGCCGACACTGGGCTCGCTCTCGAGCGCGATAGTGCCGCCTGCCTTCTCCACAATGGCCTTGCAGATAGCGAGACCGAGACCGGTACCCCCTGTATTGCGGCTGCGCGAGGGGTCGCCGCGGGAGAAGCGTTCGAAAACATGCGGCAGCAGCGCAGCCTCAATGCCGTCGCCCTGGTCTTCAACACGTAACTCGGCCCAATCCATCCCCGTCCGCAGCTGCACTTTGACCTGGGTCTGCGGAGGGCTGTGCTGTAGCGCGTTCAGCAACAGGTTGGAGCAGAGAAGCGCACATTCCTCGCTCGACAAGGAGACGAAGGCTGGCTCCGCTGCCGCCAGCGCCAGCTCGACGGAGCGGATCTCCGCCATGGATTGAAACTGCTGCTCGATTGCTGCGACGGAGATTGTGAGATCGGAGATGCCTGAGAGGCGCTCCGCGTTGGAGGAGTCTTCCGCCCGCGCCAGCGTCAACATGCGGGCAACGATATCCTCCATCCGTTCGCAATCCGCCAGACTCACCTCGACGCCGGCCACATACTCGTCCGTGGTCCGCTGCCGCATAGCGAGCAACTGCAGTGACGATTTGACGACGGCGACCGCGGTCTTTAACTCATGTGCGGCGTCGCTCACAAAACGGCGCTGCTGCGAGAAGGAGGCTTCCAGCCGTTGCATGGCCGCCGTAAGTGCTGAAGCCAGCGGGGCGAGTTCGCGCGTCTCCACCGCGCTCTCCGGCGCCTGAAAACTCCAGCGATGGATTGAGATGTTTTCCGCTTCCGCCGCAAGCTGGCGCATGGGCGCAAGGCCGCGATGCAGCAGCCAAGTCATGAGAACACCGGTGACGAGGAGCAGGACGAGGTTAGAAATTGAGAAGAAGACGATGGCGTTACGCACCTGGTGCCACACTTGCGCGGTGCGGGCGCCATAGATCACCAGTATGGGGCGCGGCGTGCCGCCACCCTTATCACCGGGGTCCACCACGCGCAGGCCATGCAGCGCCAGCACCCGATAGTGGTGCCCATCGATCCTGGTGAAATAAGTGCGGTCCTCGCCGGCGGCTACATCGCCCGCATCGGGTCCCTGCCAATTGGACGAGCGGCCCAGCAGGCGCCCCTTGCTGTCGCGTACCTCGTATACATCCTGAGCCGGTAGTTGCAGACCGGTGCGGTCCAGCATCACGTTGTCGCCGGGATCTTCCGCGTCCTGCACTGCGCCCAGCAGCGAATCGGCGCGCCCCTGCAGCATGATGTCGAAGGAGCGCAGGTGCGCATGGCGCTCATACGCGGCTGCCAGGGCGATGACGGCAACGGCAAAGACAAGCTCGACCAGCAGCACGGATGAGATCAGCCGCCGCGAAAGAGAGTGGCGCCTCATCCCGCACCTTCGGGATCTGCCACAAGACGATAGCCGCGACCACGCAATGTCTCAACAGCCTGCTGGTCGCTATCGGCCATCAGCTTTTTGCGCAGGTTGGAAATATGTGCCTCGATCACATTGGAATGATGCTCCCAGTTGTAGTCGTAGAGGTGTTCGAGCAGTTCGCGCTTGGAGACAATGACGCGCGGCCGGTGGACCATGTATTCGAGGATCCGGTATTCGGTCGGCGACAGATCGATGAGACGTCCTGCGCGGCGCACGGTCTGTTCCAGCGTGTTGACCTCTATATCCGCCACGGCGAGGACAGGATGCGATGCACCTTTGCCCCGGCGGATGAGCGCCTTGGCGCGCGCAATGAGTTCCCCCAGGTCAAACGGTTTGCTGAGAAAGTCGTCGGCTCCGGCATTGAGCAGCTCGATGGTAGAAGCGGTACCATCCTTCGCCGTGAGGATGAGCACCGGGGTGGCGTTGTCGCGCCCGCGCAGGTGCCGCAGAACAGTCAGGCCGTCAACCTTCGGCAGCATGAGGTCGAGCACGATGAGGTCATAGCAACCCTGGCTGGCAAGCTGCTCGCCCACCTCACCATCTTCTGCGCAATCCACCGCAAAGCCCGGACCCTCGCGCAGAGCGGCCGCGAGATTGTCCGCTAACCGCACTTCATCTTCAACAACGAGGACGCGCATCTGGACTATCCTCCTGCAGCCCATCTTAAGGCAGCGTGAAGGACCACATTGCTTCTGCCGGGTGAGTGATAGAGAATGGCGTGCTGAAAGTAAAACGCTTAAATTTTCTCTACGAGGGAATCCGGATGGCCAAGGATAAACCGCTGCCGCGGCGCACCTTTCTGAAGCAGGCTGCCGGCGCGATCGGCGCGGCGACGCAGATGGGCGCATGGCCTGCGCTTGGCGACACCTCTCGTAGCGAAGTAGCCGCTGGGCCCCGTGCAGCAGCGAAGAATGCGGCTTTCCCGCGCGTCTTCACCGGACGCAAGCTGAAGATGATTGCCTTCCCCCTGGGCGGAGTGGCCGCGGGCAGCGTGGCGCTGGGTGGACGCGGGCAACTGCGAGACTGGGAGATCTTCAACCGGCCGAACAAGGGCTACTCGCCCACCTATGGATTCCCTTCGATCTGGGCGCAGACGGGCGATGCGAGGCCCGTGGCACGCGTGCTGGAGGCGCGCATTCTTCCGCCCTACGAAGGACAGGATGGGCTTGGCTCGAACAACGCGCCCGGACTGAGTCGCCTCGATACCGCAACCTTTACAGGCGCTTATCCGCTGGCGCACATCGCATTTGAAGATCGGAGCCTGCCGCTGACCGTGGAGTTGGAGGCCTTCTCCCCGTTCATTCCGCATGAACCCGACGACTCCGGCCTGCCGGTTGCGATTTTGCGTTACCGTGTGACGAATCCGAAGAACGTGAGCGCGAAGGTGAGCATTGCGTTTTCGCTCGAGAATCCCGTGAAAGCGGCCAGCCCCGCGCCGTCGCCGGCGTCGGGACAGGAAAACGATCCGCGGCAGAATACCTATCAATCGAACGCGAGAATCGCGGGTTTGACGATGAGCAATCCTGCCCTGCCGGAGAGCGATCCGATGCATGGCACGCTTGCGCTGGCCGCGCTGGCACAGCCCGGCATACGCGTGTCGCACTGGCGCGGCTGGCCACAGGGGCGCTGGTGGAATTCGCCGATGCTTTTCTGGGATGCCTTCTCCGCGAAGGGTGACCTGGGTCCAGAGCCTGAAGCGCGCAATGCGGTCGGCGTCGTTCTGCAGAGTGCAACCATTGCGCCGCGGCAGTCGCAGACATTCACCTTCCTGCTGGCGTGGCACTTTCCTAATCGCACGCCGGAGTGGTGCGGCTGGGACGCGCCGAAGGGCAAGGGCGGCACGCGCATCGGCAATTACTACGCGACCCGTTTCGATGATGCGTGGTCGGCAGCAGATTACACGGCAAAACATCTGGAGACGCTGGAGCGGCGCACGCGCCTCTTCGCCGATACCTTTCGCGAAAGCACATTGCCGCCAGCGGTGAAAGAGGCGGCCAGCGCAAACTTGTCGACGCTTGCCTCCACCACCTGCTTCCGCACCGCGGATGGCGAGTTCCACGGCTTTGAGGGAGTGAACGATACGCGCGGCTGCTGCTTTGGCAACTGCACGCATGTGTGGAATTACGAGACGGTAACCCCGTTTCTCTTCCCGTCGTATGCGCGCTCGCTGCGCAAAGCGGCGTTCGGCTATTCGATGGACGATGCGGGCGCGATGCGCTTCCGGCAATTGCTGCCCGATGGATACGACCGCTTCGGCTGGGCGGCGGCAGACGGACAGATGGGTCAGATATTGCACGCATATCTCGACTGGAAATTAACCGGCGACGATGCGTGGCTCCGCGAGATGTGGCCGGCCCTGAAAAAGGCGATTGAGTTCGCCTGGGTTCCCGGCGGCTGGGACGCGAACCGCGACGGGGTGATGGAAGGCGTGCAGCACAACACCTACGACGTGGAGTTCTACGGGCCGAATCCGCTGTGCGGCATCTTCTATCTGGGTGCGTTGCGCGCGAGCGAGACGATGGCGCGGGGTGTGGGCGACACGTCATCCGCGGCGGAATATCACCGGCTCTTCGTGCAGGGCAGCCAGTGGATCGATGCAAACCTGTTCAACGGTAAATACTATGTGCAGCAGGTTCGCGGTTATCGCAATGACCAGATCGCTCCGCATTTGCGCGGTGATTCTGGCGCGATGGACCCGGAACATCCCGAGTACCAGCTCGGGGATGGCTGCCTGGTGGATCAATTGATGGGGCAATACCTGGCAGATGTTGCCGGTCTGGGTGAACTCGTCTCACGCAAGAACATGGCGTCGACACTGCGCGCTATCTACGGATCGAATTACAAACGCACGCTGCTCGAACACGACAACGTGGAGCGCACTTTCGCGCTGAACGACGAAGCGGCGGTGCTTGTGTGCAGCTATGCCGAAGGCAAGCGTCCGCGTATTCCCTTCCCTTACTATGCCGAAGTCTTTACCGGGTTGGAGCACGCGACCGCCGCCATGATGATGTACGCAGGCATGATCGACGAAGGCACGGAGTGCATCGCCAGCATACGAGCGCGCTACGACGGCGAGAAACGAAATCCCTGGGACGAGGCGGAGTGCGGCCATCACTATGCACGCGCGATGGCATCGTGGTCCAGCGTGGTTGCGCTCAGCGGCTTCGAGTACGACGGCGGGCAACATGCTGTGATCGCGGTGCCCCGCCTGCCGCATCGCACGTTTCGCAGCTTCTGGGCAAGCGGAACAGGATGGGGTGAGTTTTCCTACGCACCCGGTAGCCGCGGCGGAACGTTCTTCACTCTGCGCGTGCTGGCCGGTAATCTGCGCTGCCGGTCGATTGAAATTGCAGCCACTGGCATCAAAACAAAATTGCGCGTTGGGGACAGGGAATTTACACATTCCGCAACGCGCAACGGAACATCCACGCGATTCACCGCGGATGAGACATTCGTGATCACGGAAGGCCAGGAACTCAAGGTCGAGGCACTTGGATGAGACCCACTGTCATCTTCGTCGGCGGCTTCCTCGGCGCGGGCAAGACCACGCTCATTCTTGCCGCGGCGCGCGAGCTGAAGAAACACGGCATCCGCTGCGTCGCCATCCTCAACGATCAAAGCGAGGCGCTGGTCGACACCCGACTGGCAGAGTTGCACGGCGTGCCGAGTGGCGAGGTCACGGATGGTTGCTTTTGTTGCCGGCTCTCCGACCTGACGGGACAGCTTGAAGCGATGCTGGCGTACGCGCCGGAGGTGATCTTCGCAGAGCCGGTCGGCAGTTGCACGGATATCTCCGCGACCGTGCTGCATCCGCTCTTGCAAGACGGTGCGTATCGGTTGGCGCCCTTCACTGTACTAGTGGACCCGCTGCGCGCAGAAGGCCTTATGCAGACGGATGCCGATGAAGACATCGCGTTTCTCTTTCGCAAGCAGTTGCAGGAAGCGGATCTGGTCTGTGTCACAAAGTCGGATCTACATTCGAAACTGCCTGATCTCGGCGTGCAGCAGGTGCGGCAGATCAGTGCGCAGAGCGGCCAGGGTGTTGCCGCATGGCTGGACGAGGTGCTTGCAGGAGAACTGTCCGCTCAAAAGGATGTGCTCGACATCGACTATGAGCGTTACGCGCAGGCAGAGGCAGCACTGGCATGGCTGAACTTCCACGGAATCTTCGAGCCGCGGGTGGCCTTATCGCCCGCGATGCTGCTCGGGCCATGGCTGGATGCCATCGACCGCTCGCTGACGAAGGAGGGGGTTGGGATCGTGCATCTGAAAGCCTTGGTGCAGGCATCGACTGGATACGTGAAAGCTGCAGTGTGCGCGAATGGACAGGAGCCAATGGTGGAGGGCTCGCTTGATGCGTCCCCATCGTCACGTCACGAGCTCACGCTCAATATTCGTGCGCTCGGAGACCCGGAGACGATATCTGCGATCGTAGAGCGGGAGTTGAAGCAGTCCGGCGGGCAGTTCAGGGAGCACAGGATGCGCTGCTTTCGTCCGGCACCGCCGCGGCCGGAGCGGCGCGTCTCGCGTGAGGAGATCGCTTCGCGCGCCTAACGCACTCTAAAGCACCTCACCAAGCCGGCGGATGCCTTCGCCAATCTGCGTGACGGTAAGATTTGCATAGCCCAGCAGAAACCCCGGCTGCGACGGCTGCCGCAGATAGTAGCCGGCGATCCCGTAGATGCCCACGCCCACGGCCGCAGCGCGAGCAATGGTCGCTGTCTCAGATACCTTTATGCGGGGCCACAACACGATGTGCGTGCCGGAGCGGCTACCGCTCAGGGTCACGCGATCGCCGAGGTGCCGTTCGATAGCCGAGAGCAGCGCGGCTCGACGCGTCGTGTTCGCCCGCCGGGCGCGGCGCAGGTGCCGCTCGTAGGCGCCGGAAGCGATAAATTCCGCCAGCGTCTCCTGCTCCAGCACCGCGGTGTGGCGGTCGGCCAGCCACTTCGCCGCGAGAAATGCATCGACCAGGGGCCGAGGCGCAACAACGTAGCCGATACGCAATGCGGGAAACATGGTGCGCGAAAAGGTGCCGACGTACAGCACTCTGCCGTCTCGATCCAGACTCTGCAATGGCTCCAGAGGTTCGCCCTCGTAGCGGAACTCGCCATCGTAATCGTCCTCTACGATGACGGCGTTCGCGCGCCTTGCCCAGGCGAGCAAGGCCAGCCGCCGCTGCAGGGAAAGCACCGCTCCCGTCGGAAACTGATGCGACGGTGTCACCATCGCAAGTCTCGCTGTCCGGGGCATCTGGCTCAGATCGATGCCTTCATGGTCGACGGGAACCGGTCGCACGCGTAGTCGCGCCGCGAGCAGCACCTGCCGCATGCCGTGATATTGCGGATCTTCAACCGCAACCGGATCCCCCGGATTCAGCAGCACGCGAATGGTAAGGTCGAGCGCCTGCTGAGAACCATTGACAATCATCACCTGCGATACATCGCAATGAATGGCACGAGATCGCCGGAGGTGATCGGTGATCGCCTCGCGCAGGGCCGGGTTCCCCGCAGCAGCGCCATAGTCGAAGGAACGCAACGGGGCACTCCTGGTGCGGCGCAGCAAAATACGGCGCCACGCCGCCAGGGGAAATTCGTCCAGCGAGCATCTGCCGTAAGCAAAGTCATAGCGCAAGGCACGAGAATCGCGCACGGGTGAGAGCCCGCGCCGCACGATGGCAGTAGCTGCAGTGCCAAACTGCGAGAGTCGCACCTGCACTGCCCGCTGTGGCGCCGGGGACGGAGCCGGATGCAGATGCCCTGAGACATATGTGCCTGACCCGCGGCGTCCAGTGATAAAGCCTTCCGCAGTGAGCTGGTCATAAGCCTGCACCACCACGGTGCGCGAAATGGAATTCTCTTCAGCGAGTTCGCGCGTCGAGGGGAGCGACTCGCCCGGCCTCAGGGCGCGCTCCACGATGGCATTACGAATCCACAGATAGACCTGACGAGAAAGTGGTTCGCTGCCCTTCTTCTTAAGTGGTATCAGCATAACGATAGAAAGTGGACCTTTCAAAATACCAGATCATGGGCGACCATGGTTCATGCTGAAAAAGGCGTCCAATCTCTTCGCAATCGCGGCGCTCCTGCTGCTGGCCGTGGCGGGGCCATGGTATTGGCACGAGTCCGCCAGCATGGTGGCGGCACAGGCCGCGCACGTCAGTAGTCAGCACGACGGGGGCCAGCATGACTTCGATTTCTACGTGGGAAAATGGCGCCTCCACAACCGCCGTCTCGCGCATCCTTTGACCGGATCCAGGGAGTGGGTGGAATTCGATGGCACCTCCGTGGCGCGGATGCTATGGGACGGCCGCGCGAATGTGGATGAATTCGAGGCCGATAGTCCGTCGGGACATATCGAAGGAATGACGGTCCGGCTCTACAACGCCGATACTCACGAGTGGAGCATCTACTGGGCCAACGGCAAAGCCGGCGCCTTTTCCATGCCACCTACAGTGGGACACTTTACCAATGGCAAGGGAGAGTTCTACGATCACGAGGAAATCGGCGGAAAGCCGGTGTTCGTGCGGTTCATCTGGACTGTGCAGTCGCCCAGGGAGTGCCACTGGGAACAAGCCTTCTCGACGGATGAGGGCAAAACCTGGGAGACAAATTGGACGATCGATTCGACACGAATGGAGAGTGGGGCCCTTTGACAGATCGCGCAACGGTGCGCCGCATGCCACAACGCGGCGCGTACGATTCGAAGACTATCCATGGCATCCTGGATGCCGGCTTTCTAGCGCACGTCGGCTTCTGCGTTGACGGTCAGCCGTTCGTCATACCGACACTCTACGGTCGTCCTCGCGATGCAGATGCGCCGGACAAGTTATATCTGCATGGCTCGGCAGCAAGCCGGATGCTCCGCGAGCTTTCCACCGGCGTGCCGGCCTGCGTTACCGTCACGCACGTGGATGGCATCGTGCTTGCGCGGTCTGCGTTTCACCACTCCATGAACTACCGTTCCGTCGTGGCTTTCGGAACCGCTCGTAGCATCGACGACATCCAGGGCAAGGCGGAAGCACTGCGCGTGATCTCCGACCACCTGATCGCCGGTCGCTGGGAAGAAGTGCGCAACCCTACAGCGAAAGAGCTGAAGGCTACCTCCGTGTTGGAGTTCACGATAGAAGACGCGTCCGCAAAGACTCGCTCCGGCCCTCCGATGGATGATGAGGAAGACTACGTGCTGCCCGTCTGGGCGGGCGTTGTCCCGCTTCATCTGCGAGCTGCGGCCCCGCTGCGCGACCCCAGGCTGGAGGAGAAGGTCGCCCTGCCGGCGTATGTGCGCAGCTTTCACGCAAACGGCAACGAGAGTTAGGCGCGCAGCTTCCAAAGGTGGTTCCGCCTCTTTAATACCGCCTTGACCTCATATCGTCCGCGCTTGACGCTAAGAGCAGGCTTCCCGAAGGGCGACCAACTAGCCACCGCCCATTTATGCTTGGTTGCGGATGAATCGACGAAGCTTTCTCGCCTCCTCGTCTGTCGTGTTGGCGGACCAGATGTTCTCGCACGGCGGTCCCGCATGGGCGTCCAGCAGGTCCACGGGCAAAGCGCGCGCGCACTACACGCTGCGCATTGAACCCTGCAAACTTGAGATCGCTCCCGGCATCGCGATCGACACGATTGGCTACAACGGACAGGTGCCCGGACCGATCCTGCGCGTTCGCGAAGGGGTTCCGGTCGCCATCGATGTGACTAACAGCACGCCCAACGCAGACATTGTCCACTGGCACGGCCTGGCAATCGATTCGCTCAATGACGGTGCGATGGAAGAGGGCTCGCCGATGATTCCCGCCGGCGGCACCTTGCGCTATCACTTCACGCCTCGGCCTGCCGGGACCCGCTGGTATCACACGCACGTTGGCGGCGGCGCGAATCTCTCCATCGGCGGCTACACGGGCCAGTTCGGCTTTCTCCTTGTCGAGGGCCACCATGACCCCGGCCATTACGACCAGGAAATCTTCCTCGCCATCCATCATTGGGATCCGTCGTTCGTCCCCATGGTGGAGACGATGCGAGAGGCATCCGCCAATGCTCCGCTCACACCAGGTTCCGACGTCGGTTACAAATATGCCACGGTGAACCAGCACATGCTCGGCGCGGGCGAGCCGATCCGCGTAAAGCAGGGCCAGCGTGTGCTGATACACCTGTTGAACGCCAGCGGCACGGAGAATGTCGTGCTCGCGCTACCTGGCCACACTTTCAAGGTGGTCGCGATGGACGGCAATCCGGTGCCCAATCCTGTGGCCGTCGAATCGCTGTCCCTCGCGGTAGCCGAAAGGATCGATGCCATCGTCGAAATGAATACGCCTGGTGTGTGGATTCTGGGATCGACGCTGGCGAAGAGCCGCGCCATGGGGCTCGGCGTTGTGGTCGAATATGCTGGTGCAACCGGCGCACCGGTGTGGCGCGACCCCGCTTCCGTCGAATGGGACTACTCACAGTTCGCGAACCCGGCCAGAGCCCCCGAGCCGAATGAAACTTTCACCCTCACCTTCCGCGATATTGGGCCCATGAACGGATCGCAGTTCGATACTTGGACCATCAACAATCAGTCATGGCCAAAGATCGATCCCCTGCATGTCCAGCAAGGGCGGCGCTATCGCTTGATCTTTCGCAATGGCAGCGGCGACCAGCACCCAATGCATCTGCATCGCCACACATTCGAAGTCACACGCGTCGGTACAAAGGAGTTCAGCGGCCTGCGCAAGGATGTCGTCAACGTGATGCCGCTCGACTCTGTGGCTGTCGATTTTGTCGCGGACAATCCTGGCGATACGCTGCTGCACTGCCACCAGGCATTGCATATGGACTTCGGATTTATGCAGCTCATGAAATATGTGGGCTGACATGAAAGCTTCAGCCCGGATGAAGAGGACCCTTTGCCCGATCCGGACGTTTCCGGTACTTGCTCTCCTGTGCGCCGGCACCCTGCATCCGCCGCTGCGCGCCGCGGAATCGCATAGATCCGAATCGTCGACGCAGTCGCGCGACTGGCCCGTCCGTGATTGGCCCGTTTACGGCGGCCAGAAGGCCGGGGCCCATTATTCACCGCTCAACCAGATCAATCGCAGCAACGTCGCCCACTTAAAAGTCGCGTGGAGCTTCGATACCGGCGAAAAGGGCGTTGGCCTGCAAACCAGCCCGCTGATCGTCGGACGAACACTCTATGCCTACACGCCAACGCAAAAAGTCATCGCGCTGGATGCGGCGACCGGCAAGCTGAAATGGACCTTCAATTCCGGCGTGGCCAGCACGCAGCCCGCGCGCGGCCTCACCTGGTGGACAGATGGGTCGGAAGAGCGCCTCTTCGCCGGGATCGCAAACTTTCTCTACGCGCTCGATCCGCACGACGGCAAACCCATCCAGAGCTTTGGCGAGCAAGGCCGCATCGACGTGCGAAAGAACCTCCGCGGAGACTACCGCGAGCAATCGATCGCACTCACGACGCCGGGCGTCATTTATAAGGACTTGATCATTCTGGGCGGCCGCATGCCGGAAACGCACCCGGCGGCACCCGGCGACATCCTCGCATTCGATGTGCATACCGGCATGCTGCGCTGGAGCTTCCACACCATCCCGCATCCCGGCGAAGCAAACTACGATACATGGCCAAAGGACGCGTGGCTTCACTCCGGCGCGGCGAATAACTGGGCCGGTATGACGCTTGATGAGAAACGCGGCATTCTCTATGCGCCCACAGGCTCTGCCGTCTCGGACTTCTACGGCGCCGACCGTACCGGCCAAAACCTCTTCGCCGACACCCTGCTTGCGCTCGATGCAGCCACCGGCAAGCGTATCTGGTCGTTCCAGGGAGTCCACCACGACATCTGGGATCGCGACTTTCCCTCGCCGCCGTCGCTGCTCACCGTGTCCCATAACGGCAAGCGCGTCGACGCGGTCGCGCAGGCGACCAAACAGGGCTACCTGTATCTCTTCGATCGCGTTACCGGCCAGCCGCTCTTTCCCATCGTCGAGCAGGCGGTCCCGGCCAGCAACGTGCCCGGCGAGGAAGCGTGGCCTACGCAGCCGCGGCCGCTCTTTCCCGCGCCATTCGCGCGGCAATACCTGACCGGCCAGATGCTGACGAACCGCACGCCAGACGCACACGCCTTCGCAACGGATAAATTCAAGACCTTCCGCAGCGCGGGGCAGTTCGTACCCTTCAGCGTAGACAAGCAGACCATCGTCTTCCCCGGTTTCGATGGCGGCGCGGAGTGGGGCGGCTCCGCCGTAGATACCAGAACGGGCGTGATTTACATCAACGCGAATGAGATGGCCTGGACCGGCGGCTTGATAGCCAACCGAGCCGGTCTCGGCGCCGGGGAAAGTGCCTATAACAATCTCTGTGCCAGTTGTCATGGCGATCGTCGCCAGGGATCGCCGCCCGCGTTTCCATCCCTGATCGGTATCGACAAGCGCCTCACCGCTGCGCAGATCACGGCAACTATCCGGCAGGGCAAGGGGCGCATGCCCGCCTTCCCTATGGTGAATGGCGCGACTCTGCCCGCGCTTCTCCACTATCTCGAACAAGGCGAAGAATCAGCGAGCCACGGCGCCGGTGCTCCGGCAAACGACAAACAGGAGATGACTTCGGTTCACGGCACCGCGGCGCCTGCCTCAGTCGACGCCGCCGGCGAAGCCAGCTACGCCGCGCACTGCGCCATCTGCCATGGCGACTATCGTGAGGGCATCACTCCATCCTTTCCGGCATTGATTGGCATCGGCAGCCGCATGCCACGTCCCCAGGTGCTCCAATTCATCCACCAGGGCAAGGGCCGCATGCCCGGCTTCCCCCGGCTGCAGGGCCAGGAGTTATCGGCGCTGCTCCGCTACATGGGCGTACCGGAACACATCGCTCAGGAGCAGCCGCAAGCGCCGGGCGAAGATGCGGAGCTGAAATACCGCTTCACTGGCTACCGGAAGTTCCTCGATCAGGATGGCTACCCCGCCATATCTCCGCCGTGGGGCACTTTGAACGCGATCGACCTGAACACCGGGAAATATCTCTGGAAGATACCCTTTGGCGCATATCCCGAGTTAGCCGCACAGGGCATGAAGAACACCGGAACGGAAAACTACGGCGGCCCCATCGTTTCCGCCGGCGGCCTCGTCTTTATCGGCGCAACCATCTTCGACCGCAAGATGCATGCCTTCGACAGCCACACTGGAAAGCTCCTCTGGGAGACCACGCTGCCCTTCGCCGGACACGCAACCCCGGCTACGTACATGATCGATGGCAAGCAGTATGTAGTCGTCGCCGCAGGCGGTGGACGCGATCCCAAATGGCCATCGGGCGGCGTATATGTCGCGTTTGCGTTGCCGTCGCCCCGCAACTCCGCGCAGATTCGCCATGCGACAAGACCCCGCTCGATCAGTTCTCCTTTGCAGTGAAAATGGACTTTGTCAAAATAAGTGCGCTGGTATTTGTCACACAATTGTCAAGTACTCGATGCAATTGTCGCGGTGTAACCAAAGTTGCTGCTTTGTGAATCGCGGGCGCTCATTAGCCGATGCAACGACTGTGTCGTTCTAAGGTCGTGATTTGGACCAAATCTCGGCCGGTTACGAATTAAATCCTTGCAAATAACGATGACTCAGGCATAATTTATTGCTGTTTATCGCACATGGGATAGATCGCTCGCATTCAACCGGCACGGCATTGAGAATGATCCGTTCGGTAAATGTCATCCATTCATCCATAGTGAACGACTCGGGCCTAGGATATTTCTAAACACATTGGATGCGGACGCGAACTTCCCGAACCTCTTGAGAGGCTGCCGTGAAATTATCTGCTTTTGGTCTGGTATCGGGTTTCTTGTTGTCAGGATTGCTTCTAGCCTGCGGAGGCGGAGGCAGCAATCCGCCTGCAAATCCTCTTAGCATCACCACTACGTCGTTGCAGCAAGGACAAACGGCGGTCGCCTACAACGCCACCCTCTCCGCCACGGGCGGAACCGCGCCATATATGTGGACGGTCAAATCCGGCACCCTGCCGGCCGGCCTGTCTCTCAGCACCGGTGGAACCATCTCCGGAACACCGACCACGGCGGGGGCAGCAAGCATTACCGTGCAAGTCTCCGATAGCGCCACTACGCCCCAAACTGCCGACTCCGGAAACCTCTCCCTGGCGATAAGCGGAGGTCCGCTTCAGATCACCTCTACCGTTGCTACGGTCGGCACCGTCGGCACTGCATATCAATTTCAGCTTGAGGCAACGGGCGGTGTTCCTCCTTATAGTTGGAGCGCAACCGCCTCCACCTTACCTGCCGGACTGGCGCTGAGTGGCGCAGGCGATAGTTTCGGGCATCCCAACTGCCGCCGGAAGTTTCAATCCCAGCATTACGGTGGCGGATGAAACCACAACCAACACGGTATCCCAGCCTGTCGCCTTCACCATCAATCCCGCGGGCACTCCCCTGGCGGATGGAAACTACTCCTTCCAGTTCAGCGGCACGGCTTCCGACGGCAATGCCGTCGCCATCACTGGGACTTTCGCAATCTCGAAAGGGACAATTGGCATAGGGTTCTACGACGAGAATGTGCTGAACCAGGCGCCCCTCAAGGATCAGGCTATTACTGGAGGTTCGGCATCCATCGGGCCGAATGGCCTCGGCCAGCTTGAACTAACCCTCCAGAGCGGCAATATCACATTCGCGATTGCTGCCCCGGCTTCTGCCGCCACCGCGGGCAACGATACCGATATGCGAATCATCGAGTTTGATGACACCACTGGAAAAGGTATGCGTGGCTCGGGTGTTCTTAAGGTATCCACCTTCTCTGGCTTGCTCTCGGCGATCAAGGGGGGATATGCCTTCGGCTTCAGCGGTTTCGATATGCACTCCCAACCGTTTGCGATGGCCGGCTCATTCCAGGCAGATGGTGCTGGCAACATCACCAGCGGCGAATTGGACGCGAACGATATGGGCACCCTTCTGAGTGCTAACGCACTGACTGGAACCTATACCGTGGACCCGGTCGGCCGAGGCGTCATCACCCTGAAGTTGTCACCGACGGCCACGTTGACATACCGCTTCAGCCAGGTGAGTCCGACCGAGTTGCTGGTAATTTCGGGAGACATTTCCTCCTCAATGGTTCCGCTAGTTGCCGGCACTGCGTTGCAACAAAGCGGAACCCTCAGCAATGCTTCACTCACCGGGGCGAATATCCTCGAATTGACGGGAAGCGCCGTCCAGACCGCGCTCTTTATCCCAGACGTCACGTTAGGCCTGCTGACCAGTGATGGAAACGGAAAGCTGACCGCCACCTACGACGAGTACAAAGGCTCATTGCTGGCGCCTCAAACCTACACGGCAACCTATGCCGTCGATACTGCAACTGGACGCACACCGATCACAGCGAGCGGCACTCCGCCGATCCTGTACCTGGTAAGCAAGGCGAAAGCATTTGTCGTTGGAAAGGATGCTTCCGCCAGCTCCGGGCTGCTTGAGGCACAATCCGGATCTCCCTTCACAAACGCATCGCTCAAAGGAAACTATCTCGGCGGCACCATCCCATGGCCCGACCTTCACGTGGTGAGTCTGGTGGCGGCGGACGGCGCCGGCAACGTGCAAACCACAAGCGATAGCAGTGGTTCGAAAGGACTCCAGTCGAACCAGAAGCTATCCGGGACCTACTCCGTCGACGCAAACGGGCGGGCAGTCTTCACTGTCTCAGGCGACTTGACTCCGCGAATCTTCTATGTGGTTTCTCCCACCAGGACAGTACTCCTCTCTGGTGAGGCAGTCTCTGGTGAGGCAGGAGGATACCTGGGCAGCTTCGAGCAATAGGTCACTTCATAAGCTGTATTGCTATCGACTGGCCTTTTCTGTCGCATTTCCAGAACGCTGGCATATACTGCCTCATACCTCGGCACCTTAACATTCTGGTTTGCGTCCGCGATCCTGTTGGCCTCGCTACGCCATCATCCCGATGTCTACACAGAGCCGGAACAATGAGGATTTTTTCGAAATAGGAGAGACAACGATGGCGAAATTCCTGATGTTGGTTTTATTGGCAATCACCTGCTCACTCGGTTTGATGGCGCAGGATGTAGTCAGTGCAGTGGATGGCAGCGTGAAGAAAATCGACGCGGCTACGAAGGTTGTCGTCGTTAAGACAGCCGACGGCACCGAGCATACCTTCCACTACGCTGATGACCTTGTCGTTCATGGAAGCAAGGCCGGCGTGAAAGGAACGCGAGACGCGCTGCACGACATGTCGGAGGGCTCTGAAGTTGCGGTTCATTATTCCGTGCTTCGTGGGCAAGAGACCGCACATGAAATTGACCGGCTGGGTGACGATGGTTTGAAGGTCGCAGAGGGTACCGTTTCGCACGTGGACAGAGCTGGTAGAAAGGTTTCCATCAAGACCGCCGACGGCACCGAGCAAAGCTTCGATCTAACGCGGCGCGCCGCAAAGGACACTGACAAGGATGTAGTGGAGGGCGCGGATAAGGCTGCGAAGGTGTCGGTGTACTACACCGAAGATGCCGGAAAAAAGACCGTACATTTCATCAAAAAATCTATCTGATGCGCTGTCCTCGGCGACGGCGACACCAACCCGCGAAATGGCGGCTGAGACCTTCTTGCAGTCTGCAGCCGCCATGTAGATTACAACCCAATGATCCCGTCACGCGTCCCGGCTAGGATTGGCAGACGATGGTGCCGTTCATTCCATTGGGATAGAAGCCTCCCGCGCACCTTCCCCCGCCGTAAACGATATTGAGCACCTGGGCGGTCGTCCTCGGAATGCTCAATCCATTCTTGTCGAGATCGAAGGGATTCGCTGCAGTAGGAGGAACGTCCTTGGCATCAACCGCAGGACTGGCTACCCCGGCCATGACACAGCCGAGTCGAACAGCGCCCGAATGTTGCGCTTCGGTAGACAGGATCGCTCCCGCCGCGGCCAGATAGACGCTGCTGGTAATGAGCGGAGCGGCCCCAAGGTAGGCGCTTATACCCACGTCCTCAAATTGACGTGCGAGTTTCAACCAGCTATTCACGCTCGAAAAGCCATAGCCCAGAGCATTCAAGTTGATGGCGGGCTTCTTTACCGCTCTCGAACCGAGAGCCGCGCGCAAGTACTGTACATGAAGGATTTCGTCCTTGCGCAGAGCGGTCGCTACCGTGGCCATGGGCGAGGCCCCGAAATTCGGCACCTTGGCGCCTCCGGTTGTGGGGCCGCTTTGGTCGCTGGACTTGATCACTCCAAGCTGCACCAGCGTGGCGCCGTAGGTCGACATGGCGTAGAACTCGGCTTCGAGATACTCCAGATTGAGGGCAAAGTTCAATATGTCGAGGTCGCTGACCGCCGCGGCTTCCACCTTTTGTTCGCTGGCTCCGAATTTGCTGCCGATCATGGCTGCTCCTGCCAGGCCAATCCCGGTCATTCCTGCACCCCTTAAAAAGGTGCGACGACTTGCTGCGACGCGATCTGCTTCATCCTGTGCCATTTGGATCTCCGAATATTCGATGTTCATTCGTTGGAAATAGTGCGGTGAGGAGGAGGGGAAATCCGCACGCACACAAGGCCTTGCGCAACGTTCCGGGGGTTCGCCGTCCATGGCGCAATTGGCATTGACAGCGATGGAAGAACGAAGCGCAGCTATCTCTTGGATGTGTTGCCTCGACATATTTTCAAGGCCGCAAGGAATATAGATTCGCTCGCTCGAGCCGTCCCGGTTATGCCTCTGGAGTTTGGTGCGTGCCCCTTACTCTTCTCGCGCTATCCGGGCGCGGCATATGACTTTGAGGCCGGCGCGGCCCACTGCTGGCAATAACTTTCTATCTGGAAAGATAGGACTTCTTATGGAAAAATCACTTCGCGTACCGCGTCCTGTCGCAAGAAGTTTTGATCCCATTGAAAGTAAGGTGGCCCCACATGGTTCTTGGAATGAGTTTGGCGACCTACACCACCGTGCATGTCATCATCAGCCTTATCGGCATCGCATCGGGGTTCCTGGTCCTCTTCGGCCTTCTTCGCGGCACGCTGCTCACCCGATGGAACAGCTTGTTCCTCATCACTACTGTCCTGACCAGCGTCACCGGTTTTGGCTTTCCCAATACCAAGGTGACTCCCGGGATCGTCGTTGGCATTCTCTCTTTGATCGTGCTCGCCATTGCGATCTTCGCTCTCTATGCCCGTCATCTCAACGGAGTATGGCGGCGCACTTACGTCATCACCGCCATGATTGCCCTCTACTTCAATGTTTTCGTCCTCGTCGCTCAACTCTTCG
The DNA here is from genome assembly GCA_963763665.1 of uncultured Acidobacteriaceae bacterium. GTDB lineage: Bacteria > Acidobacteriota > Terriglobia > Terriglobales > Acidobacteriaceae > KBS-83. Next base: position 602,813 of record CAVXPT010000001.1, read on the forward strand.
AGAAGGTTCCCGCCATCCACACCCTCGCTCCAACACAAACCGAAGCACCCTTCAAAATCGCCCAACTCCTACTTTTGGTTCTTTTCATTGCCTTCATCACGGCCGCTGCCAGGAAGTTCCGGCCCGCGCTGGCATAGCCGGAAAACGCAACTGGCTGTGCCGCATACTTACTGTTTGCGGAAGGCATCGATTTGTTGTTTTTCCGCAGCATCCCGCGCCTGCTTCAGTTTTTGAAACTCGGCCAGCGCCTTCTGCGCTTCCTCGGGTTTCTGCAGTTTTCGATAGAGACGTGACATCGTGTAGTACGCCTGCTCGCGGAGATCCCCTTCCGGCTGGAGCACTAAGAACCTCTGCAATGCAGTCACGGCTTCAGCCTCCTTGCCCGTTTCTGCAAGCCCTCTGCCAAGATAAAAGTAGGCTTGGGGGTTGTCAGGCTCCGTCTTCAATACCTGCTGCACTAATGGCAAACCTTCACTTGCGCGCCCGCGCTCGATCTGAATACTCGCCAGATTCAGCAGCGTGCGAGGATCATCGGGTGCTGCCTCTCTTTCACGCACAAAGGTACGCTCGACCTGATCCAAATCCCCGATTCGCCTGTACTCTCGCGCCAGCTCGTCATATAGATTGAGATCGCTGGGGTTGAAGCGGAGTGCTGCCTCATACTCCTCTGCTGCTTCCTTATGGCGCTGATCTTCTTCAAACAAACGCGCGCGCGCCTGATGCACCTGCCAGGAGTCAGGCGCCAATTGATACATCCGCTGGTAAATCTCTTTCGCAACGGCTTGATAGGCACGAGCTCGCAGGTCGAGCAAGTCCAAATCATTCGGAGACAATCGTGATGCGTGGTCGAGCGGATCGATCGCTGCCGCGGCATCACCCATCTCCATCGCGATGGTGCCGGCAAGCGTGAGGACTTGAGTGTCATCCGGTGTCAGACGCAACTCTTCTTCCACTGCTGACTTCGCTAAGTCGAGGCGCGCCGTCTCCAGATACGCGATCGCAAGAAACATATGCGGCCCCGGAAGGCGTGGAGCGAGGCGAGCCGCCGTTTCGAGGCTCGCGATCGCCTCCGGCAGACGCGACTGCCGCAGCAAAGCCAATCCCAGATTCAAGTGCCCTTCCGGAAGGCTGGGCGCGAGCGTCACCACGTCTCTATAGGCCCGTTCCGCTTCCTGGTAGCGATGCGCCTCCATCGCGGCTGCTCCCAGGCGCATGTTTCGATCTATCCCGGGCGATTGCGCATGGGCCGAAAGCGCAATCAAAAGCATCACGGCACCGATCGAGAAAGCAAAGTTACAACGCATGAGACGTGTACTTCCGGACAAATGGGATCGCACGCACCGGGGATCGCGCACCTTCATTGAACATGGCGCGAACAGAAAATAAAAGGCTGAAGCGATAGGGAGAATCGCCCCAGCCATGAGTTTTGCCTATCGATCAGGAGGTAACCGATATCTGCTATTTCCTAGAATTCAATACGAGCGGTAAGCTGCATATTGCGCGGGCCATTGATTGTGCCTGTCGGCACGCCGAAGAAGCGATCATACGGATTTGTGCTCGGTGTGCCGAAGATGTGGCGATTGAAGGCATTCAGCAATTCCACCTTGAAGATGAAGTTCACACCCTCCTTGATGGGAGTGGACTTCACGACGCTGAAGTCTTCGTTGTAGTAGCCGAAATTGCGCACCTCGCCCGTGACGCGTGGAACGTTGCCGAAGAGGAATCCGCCGTTATCGCAGGTCGCGCAGCTTCCTGTCTGGCGTGCGCGCAGCTTCCTATAGTCTGCTGCATTCTGATCGATAAACGCCGGGTTGTTCTGCAGGGCTGCGTAATCCGGATTATCAGGACGGCCATCCGGGCCCAGGGGAATCCGCAGGCCGTTGAAGATGGAATCGACGTTGGGGTCAGGTCCGGGTAGTGAGTTCTTGTTCTTGAGCTCCCGGAATGGATCTAGCTTGCCGCTGCGGCGGGCGTTGCTCGAGAGGGGCGCCCCTGGGATGCGCGTGAAGTCGATGCAATTGTCCCATCCGGGAATGCCGCTCGTAGGCGGGAGGCATCCGAAGGTGAATGGTTCCCCCGACTGATACCGCTGCACGGCACCAATCTGGAAGCCGCTGATCAGTCTCTGCAAAACGGGATTGCCGGAGTTGAGGAATGGCTTGTTCTTCCCGAAGGGCAGTTCGTACAGGTAGCTGATGACGAAGGTATGGGGAATGTCCTGGTTGGAGATAAACTTCTGACTTTTTGAGTCGGAAGGGTCCTGCTCCTGCTGCACTCCATTGGTCACATTGATGATGGAGTCAGCATTGGTGATGGTCTTGGCCCAGGTGTAGGAGGCCTGCAGCGTCAGGCCTTGGGAGTAGTGACGCTCCAGGCTGGCGATAAAAGCGTCATACGACGAGTGACCGACGTTTTGCAGGCAGCAGTCGGTCGCGATGAAGCCGTATTGCGGAAAGGGCCGCAGCGCCTGTTGCAACTGGCCATTGAAGGCTGCATACGGTTGGGCTTTGCCATTGGCCGCCAGGTCGTAGCTGACTAGAGCGTCGCCACGTTCGAAGTTGGACTTCGACATGTTGTTGATGTTTTCTTCCTGCGACTTCAGATGCGATCCGGAATTGCCGATGTAGCCGATGGTCATGATCAGATCGCGGGCTATTTCATGCTGCATCTGCAGGTTCCACTGCACCACCTGCCCGGGGCGGCCATAGGACGGCTTGATGAAGTTGCCGAAGGTTCGCGGCGCATTCGCATTGCCGTTGTCAAGCTGGCCCGGATCGAGGTTAATGCTGGCCTGGTAGGCAGGAAGTCCGCCGTCAATGTCGAACGCGGGATCGAAGCCGTTCGAGCTGAAGTTTGGATTGGCGGTGTAGCCCGTACGCATATCGCCGCCAAAGTCGCTGTACTGGAGCGGCGCATACAGAACCCCGATGCCGCCGCGGAAGACCGTCTTGCCTCCAGTCCCTGCCGGCGTGTAGGCGAAGCCGATGCGAGGCGCGATGTCCTTGAACCACGTATCCGCCCAGCGCTTGTTGCAACTGCTGCAGTTGGAAGCAAATATCAATGCGCCTGGCAGACCATTCTTCGGATCGATTGCGGTCGGGCTGAAGTTAGAGGTGGCATTGGCCTTCTCTTTGCGCGGCCGATCGATGCTGTATCGAATGCCCAGGTTCAGTACCAGGCTCTTGGAGACCTTGAGATCATCCTGTGCAAACAGGGCCGTGTAATCGGATATCCACTGTGCCTGATGAAACGGTACGCTTACGGCCCCGGAGTCGGCGCTGCCAAGTAACAGGCTGGCAAAGCCATTGCCGGTTCCATCCTGAAAAGGACTGACCTGCGCCGCCTTGGTTTCATTCCCTTGAAAGTTGAAGGTTCCGTTCACTCCACCGTTCGTGATCGCCGAGTACTGCTGATAGCGATAATCGACACCGAACTTGAAGCTGTTGCGGCCCTTCTCCCAACTGACGGAATCGTTGACCCGAATTCCATTGTCGACGTTGTCGTCATTCTGGTTGCGGCTCAGATCGCTATATCCGCCAATGATGAAGTGGGGCATGCCGGTCGTGATGTTGCCGATCCCTAGCTGCTGCGCATAGTTGATCTTGGTGGCCGCTTCATAGGAGTAGTTGATCGAGTTGGTCCGGTTGTAACCGATATTCAAGTGATTGAGCAAAGCAGGCGAGATCACATAGTCCCATCCGCCGCGACCAAAGTGCGTGATGAAGTTCTGAATCTGTGTGGCGTAGTCCTGAGGTCCTTCAAATGCTCGATTCGTCGGATTGTTACGGACGTTGTCGCGCGACGAGTAGGAGCCCCAGATCTTGTTCTTGTCATTGATGTTCTCGTCGATGCGGATGGTGTAGGTGGTGTTTACCACCAGCGACGACGACTTGAGCGTGTAGTTGTTATTCAGCAGCGAGGAAGAGGTCGGCGTAGGGTACAGATTCGCGATATTCGTGCCGACTTTGCTGAAGCGGTTCTGTGGGATGACATTGAAGTTCGCCGGAAAGGGCGACGTCGCGGTCGCGGGTGGTGTCCCAAATGGCAAACGGCAGCGGACGCCATTTACCGTGCGCGTCGTTGCCGGGTCGAAGATCTCACCACGGAAGATGGGGCTTCCGTCGCAGGGATTAAGTTGACCCGTGGTGCCGTTGATGAGTTGGTCCTGAAAGTTGCCGGTGCGTTCCGCCGCCGTTGGAACGCTGCTGGTGAAGGGGCCGCCGAGAGTCTGACGGTATTGCTCCCATAGAAAGAAGAAAAAGGACTTGTCCTTGCCGTTATACACATGCGGGATTTGCACCGGACCGCCCAGGCTGCCGCCGAAGTCGTTCTTCTTGTCATTGGCGCGATTGAAGTTGCTCTCCGACGGATCGTTGATCGACTGCCGGTACGCTTTGTTGCCATTGTTGAACCAATCGTTGGCGTCCAGAGCGTCGTTGCGGAAGAGGTCAAAGGCTGAACCGTGATATGCGTTGGAGCCGCTCTTGGTGACGAAGCTTTCGATACCACCCGTCGTGCGTCCAAACTCCGCTGCAGGGGTGGAGGTAGTCACCTTGAATTCGGCGATGGCTTCGACCGATGGCGCCGCTTCGTCGTACGAGGAGCCGTTTTCCGAGCGAATCACGGAGGCGCCGTCCAGCAGAACCTCAGCTCCGAAGTTCTGCCCGCCGCCAAGCTTGCTGACGAAGATGCCATTGTTGCTGTTAGCGCTGCCGGGACCCGTGGTGCCCGGAATGAGAAAGATAAAAGCCTCAGGAGAACGCATGGCGCCAACACCACCCAGGGCGAGGGGCAGGTTGACAATCTGCTGCGAGGTGACGGTTCCGCCTACATCCGACGACTGCGTTTGAATGGTGGGGGCGTTGGCCTGAACCGTGACCGTCTCATTGGTACCGCCGGCGGAGAGATTGATGTCCAGGGCGGTGACGTTGCCAACCCGAACTTCTACTCCGGTGTTGACCGTGGATTTGAATCCCTTGGCGGCCGTGCTAACCGTGTAGCGGCCAAGCTGGATGGATGGAAAGCGGTAGCTGCCAGCGCCGGTAGAAGTTGCCGTGTAGACCGAGCCGGTCGCCTCGTTCTTAGCCGTGATGGAAGCACCAGAGACGTATGCGCCGCTCTGGTCAGTGACATTGCCGGCCATCTGGCCTTGGTTGGTCTGCGCATAGGCGGAGAAAGTTGCCGCCCCAAACAGCAGTAGACAAAGGATTCCACTCAGTTGCCGAAACGCCCTCATGTTGCCTCCCCGAAAATCACCACGCACAAGGACATGTGTCCCTAGTTCCTCTGTGGTGCCCAGCATCTGACTATGTGTTCCATCCGTCTGCAGTAGCAGGGATGAAATCGCTTTCAAAACTTACTCACGAACATCGCAACTCCGTCGTGCATATTAGGCCGGAAAGAGGGCCGGCGCATGAGCACTTCCAACCAGGTGCATCTAGTTGACTTGAACTATGGCTCCCGGGGGCTCCCTTGTGTCACTGTGGCGGCCCGTGGAATGCAACGATCCGGATGCAGCAGCGAAGGAGCAATGCGACGCCAGGACGGGAGCAACGGAAGAGTCCAGCATCCGCATCCTGCTCGTGGACGATCATCCCGTGGTGCGCGCAGGGCTGGCCAGCATGCTTTCCAGCATTCGAGGCATCACCGTCTGTGGGGCGGCGTCGACAGGCGAAGAAGCGCTGGAGATCATCGATCTGGAGAAGCCTGACGTGCTGCTGCTGGATTTGCGCATGCCGGGAATGACGGGTATCGAATTCCTGAAAGCACTTCGCACCACACCCCTTCCACCGAGGGCGCTGGTGCTGACAAGCTACTCCTCGGATGAAGAGATTTATCGCGCGATTGAGGCGGGCGCGCAGGGCTATCTACTGAAGAGCGCGCCGCAAGCGGAGATCGTCGCCGCCATCCAGTCGGTCTACCGTGGAAGAAATCACATCTCCCCGCGGATTGCGGTACGTCTCGCAGAACGAATGGTTCGATGGGCTCTCACCCCGCGCGAGTTGGAGATTCTGGAGATGGTGGTGCGCGGGCTCACCAATGGGCAGATCGGCAATGCACTTCGCATCAGCGAAAACACCGCGCGCAACCACGTCAACAGCATCATTCGGAAGCTTGGCGTCTCCGGCCGGACGGAGGCTGCCACTGCCGCCATCCAACAGGGACTGGTCCGCCTGGCGGAGTGACTGGTCTTTTCTTCCTACATCGCGATCTCGAGCGTCTCCTGGCGCGTCTCCATCGGCAGGACCGTGGCAGTACGTGTTTCGCCCGCGATGGAGCTATGGGCAATTGCCAGTTGCGCCGCGGGAATGCGGGCTGGAGAACAGGACAGGTAATTCAGGTCGAGCGTCTCCAGGAATTCGATCGATTCCGGATCTCCCGCGTGTTCGCCACAGACGCCGATCTTGATCGCCGGGTTGGCCTCACGCGCGCGCTCGATCGCCATCTGCATCAGCTCTCCCACACCTTCGCGGTCAATGGTGATGAATGGATCCTTCTTCAGAATCCCGGCCTCAATGTACGCATCCAGGTATTTGCCCGCATCGTCGCGGGAGAAGCCAAACGTCATCTGTGTTAGATCGTTGGTGCCGAATGAAAGGAAATCTACCTCCTTCGCAATCGATCCTGCGCACACGGCTGCTCGAGGCAGCTCGACCATGGCGCCAAACTTGTATGGCGTCGACTGTCGCAGCTCGGCAAAGACCGCCTCGGCTGTCTCATCCACAAGTTTGCGCATCGCGCGAACCTCGTTCACGCCGGCAACCAGCGGAACCATGATCTCCGGCACGGTCCGAACGCCCTTTCTCTGCACGGCGATCGCCGCCTCCAGAATCGCCCTCACCTGCATCACGATGATCTCCGGATGGGTGATCCCCAGGCGACAGCCGCGGTGGCCCATCATCGGATTCGTCTCCTGCAGATCCCGCGTACGGGTGCGCAAACCTTCCAGCGCGGCGATCTCTCCCACATGAAGACCGCGCTGGTGAGCGCGCCGGAGGCGTTCGTCAATCTCTTCGAGCCGCGGCAGAAATTCGTGCAATGGCGGATCGATCAGCCGGATGGTGACCGGCAGGCCATCCATGCTGCGGAAAAGCGCCTCAAAGTCGGCCTTCTGCATCGGCAGCAGATGGTTGAGCGCCTGCTGCCGCTGATCGGGGTCCTCGGTCAGGATCATGGCCCGTATCCACTCCAGCCGTTCGGGAGCGAAGAACATATGCTCTGTCCGGCACAGGCCGATGCCGCTCGGCGCCCGCACGTCGTGCACGCTCCGCATCGCCCGGAGTGTCCGCGTTGGCGCGTATCGGGGTTACGCCGACGCACTGCGCCCAGCCAAGGAACTCATGCAAGCGTGGCATTGTGCAGCGAACCCGCGCGCAGCGGCACCTTGCACGCGAATACCTGGCCGGAGAGTCCATCGAGCGATAACCAATCGCCTTCGCGCAGCATCAGGTCGCCGATCGTCACTGTGCGTGCCTGCTCGTTCACCACGACGGCATTGGCTCCGGTGATGCAGCACTTCCCCATACCGCGCGCGACCACCGCGGCATGGCTGGTCGCTCCGCCATGCGCTGTCAGAAAGCCAACCGAAGCCTCCATGCCATGAATGTCGTCGGCGATCGTCTCCTGCCGCACCAGAATGATGGGTGTCTCGCGATGTTTGCCGGCCATGCTCACCGCGCGGTCCGCTGTCAGCGCAATCCTGCCGACGGCGGACCCGGGCGATGCCGGCAGCCCGCGCGTCACCGGTGGAACATCCAGATCAGAAAGATCCAGTTGCGGTGACAGAATCTCACTGATCTGCTCCGGCTTCACCCGCTGCAAGGCTTCCGTTTTGGAGATCAGCCCTTCGTGGACCATCTCAACTGCACACCGCAGCGCCGCGAGCGCGCTGCGTTTCGCCGTTCGTGTTTGCAGCAGGAAGAGTTCGCCCTTCTGCACGGTAAATTCAAAGTCCTGCATCTCGTGCAGATGCTTTTCCAGCCTTTTCGTGATGGAACGAAGCTGCTCGTAGATAGCCGGCATCGTCTTCGCGAGTTCCGCGAGCGGGAGCGGTGTGCGAATGCCCGCGACGATGTCTTCTCCCTGTGCGTTGGGGAGAAATTCGCCGAAGATGGCCGGATCGCCGATGATGGGATTGCGCGTGAACCCCACTCCTGTGCCGCTGTCCATTCCGGAGTTGCCAAAGACCATCGCCTGCACGGTCACCGCTGTCCCCGCCTCTTCCGGAATGCCGTACATGCGACGGTAGTGCTGGGCGCGCGCATTCGTCCACGATTGAAACACCGCTTCGGTCGCCATCAGGAGCTGTTCCCGTGCATCCTCCGGAAATGGCCTGCCGGCATGCTGCAGCACGCATGCTTTGTACCCGGCAATGGTCGCGCGCAGAGCCTCTTCCTTCAGCTCGAAGTCGAACTCCACTTCATGTTCACGTTTCACCCGCTCCAGGATTCGATCGAAGTTGGCCTTCGGTACCTGCAGGACCACTGAGCCGAACATCTGGATCAGCCGCCGGTAGGAGTCGAGGGCAAAGCGTAAACCGCTGTTCGCCGCAGCCAGCCCGTCCACATTTGCTTCAGTCAGGCCCACATTCAGGATGGTGTCCATCATGCCCGGCATGGAAACAGCCGCGCCCGAGCGAACGCTTACCAGTAACGGTTGCTCGGTGGCGCCCAGCGTCTGCCTCTGCTTCGTTTCCAGCCAGGAGACTGCCGTGTCGATCGCGCGCTCCAGTTCCTCCGGCAGCCGCTTATACCTCAAGTAGTGACGGCAGGCGCTCGTCGGGATGGTGAAGCCTGGAGGCACCGGAATGCCGAGCCGCGCCATCTCGGCCAGGCCGGCGCCCTTGCCTCCGAGCTGGGCCTTCATGCTGCCCTCACCGTCGGTAGTCTCTGCGCTGAAGCGATAAACGCTGTAGTGATTCACGGATGCAATGGACATTGCTGACTCCTGACTGAAAGTGACTCGCTGACCGCAGGGGCATGTGGCCGGGCCATTCACTGGCCGACTCACGGAGTAGACGCGTGGTTCGCCCTCGTCAGCAAGCGGTCGCGGGCGAAATGGACGCTAGTCCGATTCGGACTAGTACCAGTCGACCTGTATAAATCAAGGCCAAATGGCTGTTTTCTGCTCGACCGTTTTGGATGGCTCCTCCTACAATGAGCGATATGCGAGCTGCGCCGCCACCCATAACCCGCCCGCTCCTTCAGGAGTTGAACAACGCTATTGAAGAGCGCCGGGTAATAGACGGCTTTGCCCTGCTACGGCGGCTGGATTGCAGGCGGGTGGTCCTGAACGGATTGGGTGCAACGCAAGCTCCCCTCCTTCTGTGCCTGGCCCAGTGGGTGGACCTGGGCTACGAATCTCCCCAGTTCATCGATGACCTGTTGCAACAGCTATGCCCCGAAAGCCGGGCACAGATGCCTCTGCGCGATTTCCTGATGGTGCGCATGGCCGAGGCGTTCGCCGCCATGGCACATGAGGATACGGACCGCGCGATCGAGCTCCTTGGCTTTGTGCTGGGGGCAGAGCGCGAGTTGGGAAGCGAGCACCTGAGCGTGCTGGCTCACTTCTGGAAAGGACGCGCTCATCGCAAGCGAGGCGAGTACCAGAGAGCCTTCGAGGATATCGTCGCGGCGCGCCAGTTGGCCCAGCATCTCGGATTGAAGAAGCTGGCGGCGGCAATCCAGATTCAGGAAGCGTGGCTGGCCTTTCAGCGTGCAGAGCCAAAGGAGGCCTGGTCGCTGCTCGATCAGGCCGAAGAGCAACTTCGCACGACGGACGACGATATTTCGCTCGGAAATATCAGTTCTGCCCGCGGCAGAATCGTGCGCCGCACCGGCGCGTATACGGAATCACTCGCGCACTATGACCGCGCAGTCGCCATCTACCGGCGGCGCAACGCCGATCATAGGAACCTGGCACGTACGCTGGTGAACGCAGCCTACGTAAAGCGGCTGCTTGCGCTCAATGTGCGCAAGCAGTTGGATACGTATGCGCGGCAGCGGTCAGCCGGCGGTCCGCGCACATCGAATGGCAGCGGCAGCGTGAAGCGGCGGTACATGGCGCTCTGCCATCAGGCACTGGCCGATCTGGAGGAGGCGGGAAGGATCTACGCACTGCATCAGCACCATGGCGGTACAGGGTCGGTGCTGGTCAACGGCGGCCATCTGCATCTCGATCTCGGCGACATTGAACGTGCGGCGGTCGAAGGCGCCAAGGCGTATGAACTCGCACACAGCAAGCACGACCTCATCCTGATGGCCCGCGCTCGCATCCTGGAAGCCTACGCGGAGAACGCGCGCGTGGAAGAAGAACTCGGTGAGGATGCCAACATCGCAACCCACGCGCACCAGGCTCGCCGCTACGCCGAGGAGGCTGTCGCGCTCGCGTTGCAAACCCAGAACCGGCGCCTGTTAGCAGGTGCGCACATTGTCTGCGGCATGGTTGCGGCCAGCGATTTCTTTAAAGAGTGGGAAGAAGCACGGCGCTGCGAAATGGAATCCGCGGCGCTGCTCCGTTCCTATGATCGCGATCATCTCGGAGAAGAGCTGGCGATTCTGAAATCAAGGATCATGCGCTCTACCGGCATCGACGACACATTGCGCGCCTGGTCGCAAGGCATCGTTGGCCACAAAACCTTCCAGCAGATCACCGAACAATTCGCGGAGGTAGTCATACCGCAAGTATGGTTGCGCGAAGGCAAGAAAGTGTCCCGTGTTGCCGAGCGGCTCTCCATTTCCCCCAAAAAAGTGAGACGCATCCTTCGCAGTGTTGGGCTGCTGCATACCGCCTGACTCATGGCACACGCAAGCAGGATCTGAGACGTCAGTACTGAAGCTACTGCCGGACCGTAAGAACAACCCACGATATCGCGTTGGCTCCCAAGTCAGCGAAAGCACGGTCCCGCCCGGGTGTGGAGCTGGGTTGAAATACTGTTAACCGTTCATCACAGCATGCTTTTTCGTGTCCATCACTCAGAAGGCACCGTGTTGAAGAGCCTTGCCGGAAGGAAATCGGCATTGTTGGGAGGTGGGCCGCGCCGATGCGACAAAGTCCTTCGCAGGCACCCAGCGCGCCCGCCATGTGATGTACCGGCTCCTCGAATTAAACACAGAAGTCTTGTCGGCTGCCAATGGCAGCTATATAGTCTGTCTGGACCCCCGAAACAGTCGCGGAGGATTTGCGGTGGTCTCGCCGGGCCATCCAGTTATTTCTCAACCGCCGATTATCGCGCTGCAAGGTGAGCGTCTTCTGCCTCTGAACTGGAACTCCCTGGCACAATCAAGGCGCAAGCGGACGAAACAGAGTGGGACTCAACTCCTTAGTCCCTCGTCGATTGACTTTTAAGGAATGCTTCGTTTCTAGAGAATGGGCAAGCTGTGGAAAGAGTAGGAGAGCTTGGAAGTGGGACAATCTTGATCCGTCGAATTCGCAATTCTCTCGTTCTTCTTGGGCCAACGGTCCTCATCGTCGGTTGCAGCAAACCGGCTGCCGATCCTGCAGCCGCTGCTCGCGGGCAGGCAATGCCGGTCCAGACCATCACTGTGAAGGCCGCCCCTGTCCCGCAGAGTGACGAGTACGTGGCCACCATCAAATCTCGTCGCTCCGCCACTCTCACACCTCAGGTGGACGGCAACCTTACCAAAATCCTCGCGCGTTCTGGCGATCGGGTAAAGGCAGGGCAGGTGCTGATGGTGATCGACCCGCTGAAGCAGCAGGCTACCTTTGACGCACAAGCGGCCACAGAGAAGCAGAAGCTGGCGGTATATCAATACAACCAGGTACAGGTGGAACGTCAGCGCAAACTGTTCAACGCGGGCGTGACCAGCCGTGACGCTCTCGATCAGGCGGAGCAGGCTTACCGAAACTCCAAAGCAGACTACGAATCGTCCGTTGCGTCCCGGCAGACCCAGGCCAGCCAGCTCGGCTATTATCAAATCCGCGCGCCGTTTAACGGTGTCGTGGGAGACATCCCGGTTCACATCGGTGATTACGTGTCCTCCACGATCCCCCTGACGACGGTGGATGAAAACCGCGATTTTGAAGCGTACATCTATATTCCCTCGGAGCGTGCCGCCCAGGTGAAACGCGGTCTCCCCGTCGATATCCTGGACAACAGCGGCAAGCTTATTGAGCGTGCCCATATCGACTTTGTGTCTCCCCAGGTGGATAACGGCCTTCAGGGCATTCTGGCAAAGGCCAGCCTCCGGTCGGGTGCTGAAGTGGTGCGCAACGCCCAGCTTGTGAAGGCCAGCGTGATCTGGAGCACGGTTGCTACCCCGACCGTCCCGGTGCTCGCCATCTCGCGCCTCGGTGGCCAGGCTTTTGTCTACATCGTGCAACATGAGCAAGGCAAAGCAGTAGCCAGGCAGCGCCCCGTCCAATTAGGCGATACCGTCGGCAACGATTATGCCGTTCTATCGGGACTGCAGAATGGAGATCAGGTCATCGTCTCCGGCACGCAACTCCTGATTGACGGGGCACCGGTGCAGCCCGCCGGCTAAGTTCGGAGCGGCAGTCTGCGCGTCTGCCTCAACAAGATGTTCCACGAGAGGATTGCTCCCCTTGTTTGTTAACTTCTTTATCCGCCGGCCGGTCTTCGCTACCGTTTGCGCCCTCCTCATTGTCCTTGCGGGCGCGGTCGTCATTCCCAGCCTGCCAGTTTCGCTCTATCCCCAGCTCGCTCCCCCGCAGGTGACGGTAACCAGCAATTACGTGGGTGCCAACGCGCAGGTGGTCGAGTCCGCGGTCACCATTCCCCTTGAGCAACAGATCAACGGCGTGCCGGGGATGCGCTACATCCAGTCCACCAGCGGAAGCGATGGCACCAGCCAGATCACGACCACGTTTAACACCAACTACGACCTCGACATCGCTGCGGTGGACGTGCAGAACCGAGTCTCGACCGCGAGTGGCCAGCTACCCGCCGAGGTCAACTCCACCGGCATCACCATTACCAAAGCCAACAGCAACTTTGTTTTTGCAGCCGGCTTCTATTCGGACAACGCGGAATACTCCAATCTGTTCATCAGCAACTATCTCGACGTCTACGTAAAAGACGCGCTTAAGCGCATACCCGGCGTTGGCGACGTCCAGATATTCGGCGAGCGCAAATACGCCATGCGCATCTGGTTGGATCCGACGCGCCTGGCCGCCCGCGTTCTCACGGCCTCAGACGTGGTCAATGCGCTGAGGGAGCAGAACGTCGTCGTAGCAGCAGGTCAACTCGGACAGCCTCCATCGAACGGGAAACAGGATTTCCAGATCACCGTGAGCGCGGCGGGACGGCTGAGTACGCCAGACGAATTCAATAGAATCATCATCAAGAACACGCCGAACGGCATCGTGCAACTCAAAGATGTGGGCCACGCCGAACTTGGCGCAGAGACCTACGGCGGCCAGTTGAAGTTCAATGGAATCGACACGGTTGGAATCGGCGTACAGCAGCTCAGCAATGCCAATGCGCTTGAGGTGGATCGTCAAGCGAAGGCCGCCCTCGCCAAAGTATCGAAGACTTTCCCGCCCGGCATGAAGTATGTGATCGCCTTCGACACTACTACTGTCGTCGGGGATTCCATTCGCGAAGTTGTCCGGACGCTGGGCGAAGCTATCGTCATCGTGATCGTCGTCATCTTCCTGTTTCTACAGGATTGGCGCGCTACCATCATCCCCGCTGTCACCATCCCTGTCTCGCTGGTGGGGACCTTCGCTTTTATCAAGGTCTTTGGCTTCTCGATCAATTCACTCACCCTCTTCGGCATTACGCTCGCTACCGGCCTGGTGGTCGACGACGCCATTGTCGTGATCGAAAATGTGCAACGGCATATCACGGAGGGCGATAGCGATCCCCACCATGCCACTTCCAGCGCCATGGCCGAGGTGACCGGCGCAGTTATCGCAACCTCGCTGGTGCTCATCTCCGTATTCATTCCGGTCTCGTTCTTTCCGGGAACTACTGGCATTCTCTACAAGCAGTTCTCGCTGACCATCGCCTTTTCGATCGCGATCTCCGCCTTCAATGCGCTCACGCTCTCCCCGGCATTGGCTGCGTTGCTGCTGCGCAAGCCCACGCTGTCTCACGGGCTTCTCCATGCCATCGATCGCGGCATCAAAGGCATGTCCAGCGGTTATGCGCGCGCGATTCACGTAGTCCTCCGTCTTCGCTACGTTATGCTGCTCATCTTCTTTGCCGGGCTCGCGGCGACGGCTTATATGTACCAGCACGTGCCCACGGCCTTCGTGCCGCAGGAGGATCAGGGCTACTTCATCATCCAGGTACAGGCTCCGCAAGGCGCTTCCCTCTCCTACACCGGCCGCCTTGTGGATCAGGCACAGGCAGTCCTTCGCGACGCCCACGACGTCGAGGGCTCCTTCGCGATTACTGGTTTTAGCTTCGCGGGTAGCGCGCCCAACTACGGCATCATCTTCGCCAGTCTCAAACCTGTGGGTGATCGCAAAGGCCAAGGCCACTCCGCGGCAGAGATCGTCGGCAGCCTTCGCGGCAGATTGATGATGATTCCTGGCGGACTCATCATTCCCTTCGAGCCTCCGGCGATTCAAGGCATCGGCAGCTTCGGCGGCTTCCAGTTTGAACTGCAGGACCTTGGCGGCAATACTCTGCAGGACATTGATCGCGTGGCACACACCATTGCGGCAAAAGGCAACCAGGATCCCAAACTCGCCGGACTTTTCACCAGCTTCACTTCGACCGACCCGCAGTTGATCGTCGATATCGATCGTGAAAAAGCCAAAGCGCTCGGCGTCTCCTTCGGCCAGATCACAGACGCTCTACAGGTCTACATGGGATCGGAGTATGTAAACAACTTCGACTTCAACAACCGGTCCTACCGGGTCTATGTGCAGGCCGATCAGGATTTCCGGCAGACTGCCAAGGACATCCGCCAGTTCTACGTGCGCTCCGACACCAACCAGATGATCCCGCTCGACAACCTGGTCTCCCTCCGCAATGCATCCGCGCCCCAGGTCATCAGCCACTACAACCTCTTCCGCTCAGCGGAGATCAACGGCTCGGCCGCACCCGGCCTCTCCTCCAGTCAGGGCATTTCCGAGATGGAACACCTCGGCAGGCAGAACATGCTGCAAGGTATGACCTTCTCCTGGACAGGACTGGCGCTTGAAGAAATCGAGTCGAGCGGAAAGGCTCTGACCATTTTCGGGCTGGGTCTTCTGGTCGTATATCTCACACTGTCCGCTCAATATGAAAGCTTTGCTCTTCCCTTTATCATCCTGCTCGCCGTTCCCATGGCGGTTCTGGGCGCTCTGCTGGCACAGACATTGCGCGGTCTTCCCAACGACATCTATTGCCAGATCGGGCTGGTGATGTTGATCGGTTTGTCCGCTAAGAACTCGATTTTGATTGTCGAATTTGCTGAACAACTGCGGCGGCAGGGCCGATCGATCGTCGATGCGGCGATTGAAGCCGCGGAGCTCCGGCTTCGGCCGATCCTGATGACCTCGTTCGCCTTTATCCTGGGCGTGCTTCCCTTGGTCTTTGCGCAGGGCGCAGGCAAGCTGGGAAGACATTCCGTGGGGACCTCAATTGTCGGCGGCATGCTGCTCTCCACCGTGCTCAATTTGTTCTTCATACCGGCCCTCTATGTCATCCTGAGCACCCTGATGCGGAAGACAAAACGCAGGCAGCTTGTCAGTGCAGACGAGTCGGCGCAAGTCGCCGCGCCGTAGCTCAACAAACTGCAAACAGGCATTTCTCATGGTGCCAATGATCGCGCGCCCTCGTGCAAAGACTGGCTGGTCAACAGACTTTGTCTGTTCGTTTGAGATTGATCCCGGCCGATCTCCACGGGCTGCATGTCATTGCCGCGCGAAGATCCGAATGGCAGGTGCCATTTCCGATGACGCTACCTTGCCCCCTGCCAGCGCGCCACCTATTACAATGATGCGGCTTCCGCACTTCATGACGATTGTGCATCACAGGGGGACACATGGTGGAGCTTCCGTCGATTGCATGCCTTCAGGCCTTCGAGACTGTCGCCCGGCATCGCAGCATCACTCGCGCCTCAGTAGAATTGAACCTCACCCAAAGCGCCGTCAGCCGCCAGATCCATCAACTAGAGACCCTGCTCGACATATCCCTGTTTGAGCGAGTGCGTCAACGTGTTGTGATCACGGATGCAGGCAAGCTCTATCTCAATGATGTCATCAAGGTCATTGCGAACCTGAAGGATGCAACCAGCAGAGTGATGGCATGCGGCGGAAATATGAATCTTCTCAACCTCGCTGTCCTGCCGACATTCGCCACGCGATGGCTCATGCCGAGACTTTCCGACTTCCTGCAGAAACATCCCGGCGTCACGATCAACTTGGCTACCCGCCTGGTGCCGTTCGACTTTGAAATCGAGCCGTTTGACGCCGCGATTCATTACGGTTTGGCGAATTGGCCCGGAGCCAAGGCCCACCATCTGATGGCAGAGGATACGGTTCCCGTATGTAGTCAAAAATACAAGTCGGAACATCGCATCACCAGACCCGCCGATCTGGCTCGCGCAGTTCTGCTGCATCAAACGTCGCGGACCGATGCGTGGACGGAATGGTTTCAGATGACCGGAGTCAAGAACGCCCATGCGGTGCGCGGTCCGCGTTTTGAGCAATTCACGATGATCGCGCAAGCCGCCATTTGCGACCTTGGAGTGGCCCTGCTTCCCAAGCTTTTGATCGAAGACGAACTGTCATCCGGCAAGCTTGTGCTACTGTTCGATTGTCCTATTCGAAGCGCGAACTCCTACTATCTTGTTGTGCCTGAATCGAAGACTTCCGCATTGCTGGCGGCCACATTTGCGCAATGGATTGTTGGCCAGACGCAGCCAACGGGCTCCCCTCTCGAAGTTAATGCCAAGTTGTCGCATCATTCCAAAAGCTCATGACCTCATGATGAAACGTTAATATTCAGGTGCCATCTGAAAATGCTAGTGTCCCGTGTACCACCCGGCGCCAATCGAGTTCATCCGGTTTGCGTGGTCTCAACAGTTCGTTGCTTGTCTACTTCGCAGCAGTTCAAAGGTTCACCCATGCGCTTGAGAAACGTTGTCGCAGCTTGCCTTTGTAGTCTGCTCTTTTTCTGCTTCGCCAACACATCATGGGGGCAGGCGACCACGTCGTTAGGAGGCCGTGTCACAGACGCCGGCGGAGCTGTCCTGGCCGGCGCTGCCGTCCAACTGACAGAGGTCGGCACCGGGGCCATCCGTTCGGTCGAGGCCAATAAGGACGGCCAGTATCAGTTCTCGCAACTGCTGCCCGGCCGATATGAACTGTCCGTCTCAGCGCAAGGCTTCGCCTCGGTCAGGAAGACTGGGATTGACCTTCTGGTGAGCCAACCTGCGACGGTCGACGTCGCCCTCAAGGTTGCAACGGTCACGTCTGAGGTCGTAGTCAGCGCCAGCCTTCAGCCGGTGTTGAATACCACGGACGCCACCCTGGGGAATGCGTTCAGTGAGCAACAGATCCAGAATCTGCCGAGCGAAGCCAGAAACGTTCCGGATTTGTTGAGCCTCCAGCCGGGCGTCACATTTCTGGGACGCACCGATCAAGACACCGGCACGCAGTCAAAGGGCAACACCAGCACGGACTCGCGAAGCGGTTCTACAAACGGCGGCCGTTCGGACCAGGCCAATATCACGCTCGATGGTATCGACGTCAATGACATGAACAATGGCTACGCGTTTACCAGTGTGCTTCGCGTTTCGCAGGACGCAATCGCCGACTTTCGCGTGACCACCAGCAATCCAAACGCGGAAGAGGGGCGGTCCTCCGGTGCGCAGATAGCCCTGGTAACCAAAAGCGGGACGAACTCTCTCCATGGAGCCGTCTACGCGTACAACCGCAACAATCTCTTTCATGCGAATGATTTCTTCAACAAGCAGACCCAGGCCGCGGAAGGGTTGCCAAACGTTCCGCTGAAGCTGATTCGAAATGTCTTTGGCGCTTCTGTCGGTGGTCCGATCAAGAAGAACACCGCGTTCTTCTTCCTCAACTATGAGGGCCGTCGCGATACGCAGGGCTTCAATTCAAACAGTGCGATCGTGCCGACCGCAAGTTTCCGCGCCGGCACATTGCAGTATGCCTGCGCCGCCGGTCCGAACTGTCCCGGCAACAATGTATACACGCTCACGCCTGCGAACCTTCGAAGCATGGACCCGCAGGGCATCGGCGCAAACGCTGCTGTTCTGGCCTTGATG
The DNA here is from genome assembly GCA_963763665.1 of uncultured Acidobacteriaceae bacterium. Lineage (GTDB taxonomy): Bacteria > Acidobacteriota > Terriglobia > Terriglobales > Acidobacteriaceae > KBS-83. Next base: position 621,025 of record CAVXPT010000001.1, read on the forward strand.
AACACCTACCCGGTTGGAAATAATCCAGCGCTCGGCGATGGTTTTAATACAGAAGGCTACAGCTTCTCCTACAACACGAAACGCACCTACAACGCCTACACCGCGCGGCTGGATTGGGACATCGCCGGCAACGGAAAACATACCGTCTTCTGGCGCGGCAATCTGCAGAACGATCACGAGCCGGGAGGACCGCAGTTCCCTGGCCAGCCCGGCATGAACACGCTGCTTACCAACAGCAAGGGTTTTGCCGCGGGCTACACGGTCCTGCTCAGCAACAACCTCGTGAACAATCTCGCATTCGGGCTCAGCCGCCAGGGTCTTAGCAATGCCGGACTCCTATCCGGGCCCTATGTCACATTGCAAGACCTCACTGCCCTGCAGGCCACCACCTCATCGAATTACACCATCACCCCGGTGTACAACCTGGTCGACAATCTTTCGTGGACAAAGCACAGTCACAACCTGGCGTTCGGAACGAATATTCGCTTCATCGATGACCGCAGCTCCAGCAATGCCCTCTCCTATTCCCATGCAACCGGCACCTACCAATACCTCAGCCCGGGCACGCTAGCCGGCAGCGGCGGGGCCTTCGACCCAGGAGTTTTCGGTTATCCGTCGGTCGATAAGAATTTCATTTCGAATTACAACAGCGGCGCCATGGCCGTCGTCGGCATCGTCAATGTCGGCAACATCACCTACAACACCACGAAAACCGGCGGGACGCTGCCTGTCGGAGCACCAGTCCGCCGCGACTATCGCTGGAATGAATATGAGCTGTACGCGCAGGATACGTGGAAGGCTCTGAAAGACCTGAGCATCACTTATGGCCTGCGCTACTCCTATCTGCAGGTGCCGGCCGAAACCAGCGGAACCCAGGTTGGGGTCTGCCAGATCGTCAACAACGCATGCGCACCCGGGGCGTTTTCACTAAGCCACTTCGTAAATCAAAGCGGGCAACTGGCTGCCTCCGGCCAGTCGGCCAGCGATGCTGGAGAACTTGGATTCCCCATCAGCGGCCGCTATAACGGCAAGCCAGACTACTGGACTCCGGAAAAAGGAAATATCGGACCACGCATTGCCCTCGCTTACTCGCCGACTCCGGAGTCAGGTTTCTGGAACAGCGTCTTCGGCAATGGCAAGAGCAGCATTCGCGCCGGCTATTCATTGGTCTTCGATCACTTCGGAGCGGCAATCGTAAACAACTTCGATTCCGAAGGATCATTCGGCCTCGCGACCACGCTAGAAACCAGCGCAGGCGTGTTGAAGGCTGGCACGGCACCGCGTTTCACCAGCACCCACAATGTGCCGCAGAATTTGCTGCCGCCCGCGCCAGCCGTTGGGTTTCCAGCCATCCCGGTAGGGAGCGGTCCTACCAGCGGTGCTATCTATTGGTCACAAGATTCCGCCATTAAAACTCCTTATGCGCATGTGATCGACTTTTCGATTGCCCGCGAGATCCGCAACGGCGCTTCTTTTGAGCTGAGTTATGTCGGCCGCATCGGGCATCGCTTGCTGGAGCAGGAAGATGTAGCCATGCCCACCAACCTTGGCGCCGCCGGAACTTCGTATTTCGCGGCCGGCCGTCAGATGTCCATCCTGGCTCGGGCCAACGGCGGCGCTGGGGTGCCCGTCTCTTCGGTACAGCCCATTCCGTATTGGCAAGCGCTGTTTGGCGCGCTCGACGGACAGGATATTGGGTATGGCCCTGGATTTTCCGCGACCCAGAATATCTATCAGCTGTATCAGCAGAATATCTACAACGAGGCCAATGCCCTGTATGCCCTGGATATGCCGGATGCCGCCACCGGCGCCGGAATTAACCCCAATCAAACATACCCTTCGAATCGCTTCTACCACGATCAGTTCTCAGCCCTCTATGCGTGGAGATCGATCGGCAATTCGAATTACAACGCTCTTCAGGCTGTTTATCGCCAGCGCTTCGGCCTCGGCTTGCAAGCCGACTTCAACTACACCTTCTCCAAGTCCCTGGATGCCACATCGCAGGCAGAGCGATTGGGCTCTTCGGGTTCGGTGAACAACGCGCAAATCATCAATACCTGGGCTCCAAGCCAGCTCTATGGCCCCTCCGACTTCGACCTGCGCCACCAGATCAACGCAAACTACATCTGGGATCTGCCCTTTGGCAGAGGTAAGCGCTTTGCATCCTCCGTCGGCAGGCTGGCTGACGAGTTGATTGGAGGATGGCAGACAACCGGCATCATCCGGTGGACAAGCGCTTTTCCATTTTCTGTAAATAACGGGAACAATTTCCCTACGAACTACGACATTCAGGGTCTCGCAACACAAGTGGCAAAAATCCCGCACGGGCGCGGAAAGCTGAATCAACAGTTCGCCGATCCCAGCGCAGCCTTTGCCGCATTTGACTTCACGCTACCCGGCGACTCCGGATCGCGAAATATCCTGCGTGGAGATGGATACTTTGAGCAGGATGCGGGGCTCGGCAAAACCTTCCCGGTAAACGACCGTCTGCACGTGAAGGCCGGCGTTGAGCTATTCAATGTGACGAACAGTGTACGTTTCGATGCCCACTCCGTCTCCGCCAGGATCGACAACCCAAATGGCTTCGGAACGGCGACGTCGGCGTTGACGAATCCGCGGCTGGCGCAGTTCTACGGACGCATTGAATTTTGATTCGCCGGCCTAACTGGTATGAGGATCGGAGAAGCGCATGCACGAAACATCGAAGGCAGCGGCTCCCGACGTTTTGACGATCAGCGACGCATAAGTCATTGGTAAATCAAAGGACAGAGTGGTCGGCCCTGGTGGACGACTGTCGAACTTTCGGACTTCATGGAGACGGACAAGGCAGTCTGCCCATACCGCCACTGGCGTTTGACCGATGACGCGCTCGCATGTCTTCCGGGGACGGTCTTCGACTCTGATTCGCGCCACCGGAAGAGCGTGGTTAAGTCGCAGACCAGATGCATCATCCCCGAGTGGGCCCGCCTGCCGACTCCTCGCCACGAATCCAACCAAATCGGCCGCACCACGCTCCAGCCTGGAAACTTGCCGATACCCTTTGACATCTGCTCGTCTTTCGGCTTGCCTTACGCCTACTTTTAACGTTTTAATGCGGCCTAGCTAGCTGCGCCCCGAACATCTCTGTCAGCTTCCGCATTCCAAAGGTCGTGGTTTCGAGTACTGCAGTGAATGCAAGAATATTTCTCTTGCAGAGTCAAGAGCTTTTTCACCTCAATGCAAGTCCCGAAGGGGAATTCATGAGCCGACTGAAATTGCAGCAGTTTTGGATAGTACTGACGGCAACCCTGCTATCTGTTCCATGCACCCTTTCCGGCCAGGCTTACTTCGGAACAGTGAGCGGTGTCGTCACCGACCCCGCAGGCGCCGTTGTCCCTAAGGCAAAGGTAATCCTCACCGATCAGGAGAAGGGGTTCACCTTCACTGCAGTCACGAACAACGAGGGGCGATTCCTGTTCAGCGCCGTGCCACCCAGCGTCTACGGGTTAACGTCGAACCTCCCAGGATTTGAAACGGCCATCCGAACTGGCGTCCGGGTGAATGTCAATCAAAACGTCACTGCCAACCTGCCTCTCAAGGTCGCCGGCGCAGTGCAGACGGTGAATGTGGGCGCGTCGGATGCGCTGAGCACTGAGGACGCCACCACCGGGCTGACAATCAACCGCAAAGCTATCAACGATCTTCCGCTCATCGACCGCTACGCTATGGACCTGACATTGCTGACACCCGGCGTGACGGAAACCGATGATCAGTGTGGCATCAACTGTACCGGCACGAATTTTGTCTCCAACGGCAGCCGTGGATCGACAGCCGACATCCTGACTGACGGCGTGTCGGTCACAAACTTCGAACCCAATGGCGGCATCACCAACGCGACCTATGTCCCGTCGCCGGAAGCCATCGGTGAGTTCAAGGTGCAGCAGTCGAACTTCAGCGCGGAGTACGGCTTCTCTGGCGCGACCATCGTGAACATGGTGACCCGCTCCGGAACCAACTCGTTTCACGGCAGCGCGTATGATTTCATCCGGAACCAGGTCATGGACGCCAATAACTGGTTCAACAATCACTTCGGAATTCCTATCTCACCACTGCGCCGGAACAACTACGGCGGAACCATCGGCGGCCCTATCTTCAAGAACAAGACCTTCTTCTTCTTCGATTGGGATGGCACGCGCGAAACAACCCAATCCACCTACCAGGCCGGCGTTCCCAGCGCTGCAGAGCGGACGGGTGACTTCGGAGAGGTGTGTGCGGCGAATGGCGGCGCCTTCGACTCGACCGGCCTATGCAGCGTGGCGCAGGGGCAGATATCGGATCCCTACTCCGGCACCTACAGCCCGGACCTGGGCGGCCCCGTTCGAAGCGCCTTTATCCCTTTCAACAACATGGCCACCTATGCCAGCCCCGGCAATCCCAAACTGAATGGCACGCCCTACCAGCTTCCGGGAGGCCCCGGCAATTTGATCGATCCGGTCTCTCAAAAGATGATGAACCTTTTCCCGATGCCGAATATCCCCGCGAACGGCATCTACGACAACTGGGCCGGTTCTGGGCCGACTTATAGCTATAACGACCAGTTCGACATCAAGATCGACCAGCAGTTCAGCCAGAAGAACCTGCTAAGCGCCAAATACTCACAGAACTGGAACCACAACACTCCCTATAACTGCTTCAAGGACTTTGTCGACCCCTGCGGGCGAGGCCCGAACCAGACCCACGCGCACTTGTTCAGCCTTGTCGACACGCAGACCTTCAGCCCTACTCTGCTGCTGAACACCACGTTCGGATTCACGCGGGGTTCTGAGCGCATTTTTGCGTACAACGCAGACAACGGTGTTACCGATCCGCTGGGCAAGCTCGGCTTCCCGTCCTACCTTGACTCGAACGGTTTCGTTGGCGTGCCCGCCATGTTTATTCAGGGCGGTTATTTTTCCGCGGGCTATACGTCCGTCGGCAACGACCCGTACGGCAACTACAAGCAGGGACAAGACACAGCGCAGCTGGGCGTCGTCCTGACGAAGGAACTGGGGCAGCATGAGCTGAAATTTGGCTTTGAAGGCCGGCTGCACCAGATGAACTACATCCAGACCAACGCCCCGCAGGGCATCTTCAACTTCACCGAGCATGGCTCCTCGGCCTGCCCCAACGGCGTTTCCACCTGCGGCGGCGACGCCATGGCCAGCTTCATGATGGGCAATACTCAGGGCGGCGATGCCGGCGGATATTACGAAATTCAGTTCCAGCCTGCGACGCAGAACTTTCAGTACGCCTGGTTTGTCCAGGAGAACTGGAAGGCGAACAGCAAACTGAACCTGAACCTCGGCCTTCGCTACGATGTATCCCTGCCGCGGACGGATCGCCACAACCGTCAGAACTGGTTCGATCCAACCGCCACATCACCGCTATCCGTGCCCGGTCTAGGTACGCTGCACGGCGGAGAGGCCTTCGCCGGCTCTAAGCAGCGGGAGATCACCGATACCGACTGGAGAGATGTGCAGCCGCGTGTCGGCTTTGCCTACCAGCTATCGTCGAAGCTCGTCGCGCGCGGGGGATACGGTATGTACTACTCACAGACGCGGTCCGGTGCGAACGGTGTGGGCAGTTACGGCACGCAGGGCTTCAATCAATACACCAATATGGTGACCAACTACCAGAACGACGGCGCGACTCCCTACCTTCACCTGAGCAATCCATATCCCAATGGCCTGATCCGACCCACCGGCAGTTCGTTGGGATTGCTGAATGATGTCGGGTTTGGTGCAATCGGTCCGCTGCGCAACGAGAATCACACGCCCTATGCACAAACCTGGAGCCTCGGCTTTGAGCGCCAGTTCCCGGGCAGTGTGGTCCTGGATCTCGAGTACATCGGGAAGAAGGGAACGCATCTATACTTCGGCGGTGACAATCATTTAGACATTCTTGGGCCTGAGATCGAACACTACACCCAGGATCAGATCTCGGCTCTGAACTCCTATGTTGATAATCCCTTCTACGGAATCATCACCGATCCGAACAGCACGCTTTCCAGCCAGCAGGTTCAGGCATACCAGTTGCAGTTGCCCTATCCGCAATACACCGACGTCACTACCGATGTCCCAGCGGTCGCCAACTCCACGTATCACTCCCTGCAGATCACGGCAGGCAAGAACTACTCCAACGGGCTGCAGTTCTTCGCCAGCTTTGTCTGGTCCAAGTCGATCGATGACTCCTCCGTCGACGACGACAACATTACCTTTCTGGGAAGCTTCCTCAGCCTGCAGGATCCGAATAAGCCCCAGTTGGAGCGAAGCCTTTCCACTTTTGACATCCCTTACGTTTTTCAGTTCAGCTACGAATACGAACTACCCATCGGCCGCGGCAAGACGTTTTTTGGCGGCATGCCAGGCGTGGTCGACGCCATCGTCGGGGGCTGGAAGACCAACGGCATCTGGCGATTGAACAATGGCCGGCCCCTGGCCATGAGTACCTATGACGGCACGTCGCTGCCGACCTATGGCGCGCAGCGGCCGAATATCGTGGGCACGCCACGGCGCAATCATAAGTCCGGCTGGATTAACAACTACTTCGAGAATCCTCAAGTGTTTCAGCTTCCTGCTTTGTACGCAATCGGCGATACCCCGAGAACCATCGGCAGCGTGCGGACGCCGACCGCCTTCAATGTCGATCTCTCGATGGGGAAAGTGTTTTCCCTCGAGAAGCTACGCACGGGAACACAACTCGAATTCCGCATCGAAGCCCAAAACGCTTTCAACCATCCTGTCTTTGGAACGCCCAACACGTCGGTGGACGATCCGAGCTTCGGAACCATTACCTCCACATCCAATGGCCCAAGACAGGTTCAGGCCGGTATCAAGGCGTATTTCTAGCGGGCGTGAATTGCTCGATGGATCATCAACGATGTGAATTCTCTACTCTAGCGAGCGCCTCGTCGGGCTCTTAGCATCGTCCTTTTGTGGCCGAGGATCCAAAATTTTGGGCACATATGCAGAATCGCAACGACGTGAAACGTGGTCACTCGCTGAGCAGGAGTAAATTTTTCATTGAACTTGAAGAATGGTCGGGGAGAGAGGATTCGAACCTCCGACCCCCTGGTCCCGAACCAGGTGCTCTACCAGGCTGAGCCACTCCCCGATCGACCGATTTGCTTTGGGTGGAACGCTCGCCGCCATCGTCCTGGTAGGGATGGCAGATCGCTCGAGCGCACTTCGGTAAGTGTAACAGAATAGACGCTGCGGCTCCGCGGATTGCCACCGCGCCCCGAAGCCGGTAGACAACAAATATGATCCCGCGCGACAAGCTCGACCTCACCGGCCTCCGCGTCCTCGATGGCGGCCTCGCCACCGAGCTCGAACGCGCCGGCTGCGACCTCGCGAGCCCGCTCTGGTCCGGCGAAGTTCTGCGCGCGCACCCGGAAAAGGTGCTCGCCGTCCATCGCAGCTATCTAGAAGCCGGCGCCGACTGCCTGCTCACCGCCAGCTATCAGCTCTCCGCAATGGGCTTTCGCGAGATCGGCCTCAGCGCGCCAGCCGCCCGCACCGCAATCCAGCAGAGTGTCGCGCTCGCCGAGCAGGCGCGCCGGGAATACGCGCAAGCTGAAATCAACGCCGGCCGCGAAGCCCGGCGCATCTGGATTGCCGGCTCGCTCGGCGCATACGGTGCCGCGTTGCACAACGGCGCAGAGTTCCACGGCAACTACAACGTCGGACATGCGGAACTCTTGGCCTTCCACGCGGAGCGCATCGACGCCATGCCCGACACCAACGCCGACTTCCTCGCCTTCGAGACCATCCCCTCGCTCGCCGAGGCCAAAGCCATCCTCGAAGCTCTATCGCAGCATCCGGACCTCGCCGCCTACATCAGCTTCACCTGTTGCGACGACGCCCATACCGGCCACGGCGAGCCGATCGAACAGTGCGCGCGCCTGCTCGACACCGCTCCGGCCATCATCGCCATCGGCATCAACTGCACCGCGCCACGCCACATTCTTCCGCTCATTCAGAAGATCCGTGCCATCAGCGCCCGACGCATCGCCGTCTACCCAAACTCCGGCGAAACCTGGGTTCCCGAAACCCGCGGCTGGACCGGTACCTCCGATCCCGGCCTCTTCGGAAATCTGGCGGCAACCTGGCGCAGCGCCGGAGCCGACTGGATCGGCGGCTGCTGCCGCACCGGCCCGCAGCACATCCGGGCAATTGCAAGCCAACTCGCTTGACCTTTTCCACAAATGCACAAAGTGTTGGATCCGACAACTCCATCGCGGGAGACAGAGTCTCACTAAACAGCGGAAGAGAAATCTTCCAGAAGGAGAGAGTCACTCATGGCCTTCAAGAGAATCGGCAACGAGACTCGCGAATGGCAGTTAGGTAGCTCGTACAACGAACGTTACGACGGGAGAGTGAGGGAAACCAGGGCTGAGCCCTAATCTTCCGATCATCCCGGAATAACACCGTTGTGGTCTGGATGCCGATCCAGATCTTCGCAAAAACACGGCTAACGAGGGCGGATTCTGCAAAGGATTCGCCCTTTGCATTACTTTTGAACTATGGGATCCCGCCTCGGCCGGTGCCCCCGGCAATGTACAGCGCCTGCCGTGTGGATTCGCGAAGTATGCGCGGTGCCGACCGCGCATCTTAAAACAGCAGTGCGAACTCCAACCAGACGATTTCTAAGCGACTATCCACTGATTCTTTGCACCACTATTCTCGCCCTGGTCAGCCTGTTGACGGCAGCCACGATACAGGCCCAGATGCGCCCGTCCTCAATGGCTACTTTGCCGGATGCGCCACAAAACAATAGCTGTTCGAGCAAATTGGGCACGTCAGGAACCGGTTCACTCGCCGGCACGGTTGCCGACAGCAATCACAACCGTCTTTCGGGAGCACAGGTGCACCTGGAACACGTCGGCTCTCCCGGAAGCTGCGATCTCTCTACCGAATCGGACGGCGGTTTCCTCTTTGCGGATCTGCCGAGGGGCACGTTTCGTCTGCGGGTCTCCTTCTCCGGCATGCAGACGGTCGTGGACGAGCAGATCGTGCTGCAGAACGGGGAACACTTGACGCTTCCTGACCTCACGGTTCATCTGGCGACAACGACCCAACAGGTGACGGTGACAGTGAGTCAGTTTGAGCTGGCTCAGGAGCAAGTGAAAGCGGAAGAGAAACAGCGTGCGCTGGTCATCTTCCCAAACTTCTACAGCAGTTACAACTGGAGCGCCGCGCCGCTGGATACGCGCCAGAAATTCGATCTCGCGCTGCACTCGATTTTCGACCCAGTCAATTTCCTCGTAGTAGGTGCAGAAGCGGGCGGCCTGCAGTACACCGATACGTATCACAGCTACGGAACGGGAGCGGAAGCCTATGCGAAGTATTACGGCTCGACCTTCGCCGATACCTCCATCGCCCGCATCCTCGGGAGCGCGGTACTTCCCTCGCTTCTACATCAGGATCCCCGTTACTTTTACAAGGGCAGAGGCAGTAAAACATCACGCGCTCTATACGCTGTTACCCGTGCCGTCGTCACGCGCAACGATGCCGGTCGCGATGTGCCAAATTACTCCTCCGTGGCGGGCAGCCTGATGGCTGGCGCCATCTCCAACGCTTACCACCCTGCAGCCGATCGCGGCGTCGGCCTTACGTTCCGCACTGGCGCCATCGCCGTCGGTGGACATGCCTTTGACAATCTGATTCGTGAGTTCATCCTTCGCCAACTTACGTCTCATGTGCCAGATTCCGGCATTGGGCAGCCGCCTCCACATTAGACATCCGCCTGCAGAGGCAGAGGTTGGATATCAACTGCAACGTGGCACCGCGGGTTCGGTTTTGGCCCCGCTCCCAGATCGCCTCGGCTGCTGTAACCATGCGACAATATATGTACAGCCATGACAACCAGGACGCTTTCCGCGGTGCCCGCACCGGCAAGCATCTCTCCCGAGCTTCTCAAGCAGCACAGCCTTACGGCGGAGGAGTACGCGCGCATCGAAGCGGCGCTGGGGCGCACGCCATCCCTCACGGAATTGGGCATTTACAGCGTGATGTGGAGCGAACACTGCTCCTATAAGTCCTCCCGCGTCCACCTGCGCCGGCTGCCTACGCGCGGCGAGCGCACCTCCGGGCCCGGCAGCGTCGTCCAGGGGCCGGGCGAGAACGCCGGCATCATCGACATCGGCGACGGCTGGGCCTGCGCCTTCAAGATCGAGTCGCACAACCACCCCTCCTATATAGAGCCCTTCCAGGGCGCCACCACCGGCGTCGGCGGCATCCTGCGCGATATCTTCACCATGGGCGCACGGCCGCTGGCCGTCATGGACTCGCTGCGCTTCGGCCCGCTCTCCACCGAAGACGGCGAATCCGATCCCGCCGTCGTCCGCAAAAATCACCAGATCGTCGAAGGCGTCGTCGCCGGTGTGGCCAGCTACGGCAACTGCTTCGGCGTGCCGAATCTGGGCGGCGAAACCCGCTTCGAGCCCTGCTACAGCGGCAACCCGCTGGTCAACGCCTTCGCGCTCGGCCTCGTCCGCAAGGATGAAATCTTCTACGCCAAGGCCACCGGCATCGGCAATCCTGTGATCTACGTCGGCGCCAAGACTGGCCGCGACGGCATCCACGGCGCCACCATGGCGAGCGAAGAGTTCACCGAAGGCTCCGACCAGAAACGCCCCAACGTGCAGATGGGCGATCCTTTCATGGAGAAGCTGCTGCTCGAGGCCTGCCTCGAGGCGATGCAGACTGGCGCGGTCGTCGGCATTCAGGACATGGGCGCCGCCGGCCTCACCTGTTCCACCTGCGAGATGGGCGCGCGCGGCGGCGTTGGCCTCGACGTGGAGCTCGACAACGTGCCGCAGCGCGAAACCGGCATGTCCAGCTACGAGATCATGCTCTCGGAAAGCCAGGAGCGCATGCTGCTCGTCGCCGAAAAAGGCCGCGAAGACGAAGTGCTCCGCGTCTTCGAAAAATGGGGACTCGATGGCGTGATCGTCGGCGAAGTCATCGGCGAGCCGCAGATGCGCATCCGCCACCACGGCGAGCTGGTCGCCGACATTCCCAACCAGTCGCTCACCGACGATGCCCCGCTCTACCACCGCCCCGTCGGCACCTGGAAGGCACCCGTCCCGCTCGATCCGCCGGCGGAAGTCCTCGAAGCGCTGAAGCAGCCGCGCGACTACACCGCCGATCTCAAGAAGCTGCTCGCCAGCGCGAACATCTGCAGCAAGCGCTGGGTCTTCGAGCAGTACGACTCCATGGTGCAGACCAACACCGTGCAGGGCCCCGGCGGCGAAGCCGGCGTGATGCGCGTGAAAGGAGGCGACCGGACAGAGCGCGGACTAGCGATGGCGCTCGACGGCAACGGCCGCTGGTGCTACCTCGATCCCAAGCAGGGCGCAAAGCTCGCCGTCGCCGAAGCCGCCCGCAAAGTCGCCTGCACCGGAGCTGTGCCCGTCGCTGCGACGAATTGCCTCAACTTCGGCAACCCGGAGAAGCCGGAGATCATGGCCCAGCTCTCCGCCGCCATCGACGGCATCGCCGAAGCCTGCACCGCGCTCGGCACACCCATCACCGGCGGCAACGTCTCGCTCTACAACGAGACCAAGGGTGAAGGGATCTATCCGACGCCGGTCATCGGGATCGTCGGCATTCTTGAGGATGTGTCGAAGGCTGTGCCGGCGGATTTCCAGCGTGAGGGTGACGCAGTTGCTTCTCATCAGGGTGCATATACGATTCTCGCACCGAATCGGCGATCCGCAGTTTGGTGCGTCGAGTTATGCGCAAGCGTCTTCTGCAAAAACTCTGGGGAACGCCACCTCAGCTTGACCTGCCGACGAAGCCGTCGCTGCAAAAATGTCTTGATCGCACTCGCTAGGCGAGGGTTTGCTCTCCTCGGCGTCGAGACATATCCGATGGCGGCCTCGCGGTAGCTCTGGCAGAAGGCGACTTTCACAGAATCATGGCAGTCGAGCAGCGATTCATCTGACATGTCGCAGATGAAGCCGCGCGTCGTGCACTCTTCGGCGAAGAGGCTGGCGATATTATCGCGACCTGTGACTTCAGTCAACGTGAGACAGTCGCGAAACCTCGCAGACAATTCGACTTCGTAACAGTGGAGCCGATCGGGACGTACGGGCGGTGAGCACCTCAAGAATCTGTGCAAGATCAATCTAGGTTGTCATCTCGGCGACCGCTGGTTGACGACTCTGCAAAGTCGCCTGGTCCAACGCCCTCCAATCCACCCTCAGCGTCGACACGGTGACCGCATGACCGAGCGTCTCTATCAAGGCGTCCCGGGAATCGAGGAAACGCTCCCCTCCTCGCACACCACCATTGCGCGCGAGCAAGACGCCGATACGCTAAGAGAAGAATGCGGCGTAGCCGCCATCTACGCCCACCCCGAAGCCGCGCGCCAGATCTACCTCATGCTCTACGCGCTGCAGCATCGCGGGCAGGAGTCCGCCGGCATCGCCACCGCCGACGGCCACCATCTCTCGAACATCAAGGGCATGGGCCTCGTCGCCGACATCTTCACCGAAGAAGTGCTGCAGAAGCTTCCCGGCAATCTCGCCATCGGCCACACCCGCTACTCGACCACCGGCGACTCCGCGCTGCTCAACGCGCAACCCATCCGCGTCGAGTCCACCAAGGGCCTCATCGCCATCGCGCACAACGGCAACCTGGTCAACCTCGGCAACATCCGCGCCAAGCTCGAGCGCGAGGGCGCCTTCTTTCAGACCACCTCCGACTCCGAGATCATCGTCCAGCTCATCGCGCACTCCCAGGCCACCACGCTGGTCGATGCCATCGCCGACTCGCTCTCGCAGATCGACGGCGCCTTCTCCGTCGTCATGATGACGCGCGACCGCATCTTCGCCGCCCGCGATCCACGCGGCTTCCGCCCACTCTCCATGGGCCGCATCGTCGGCGAGGACGGCGCACCCGACACCTTCGTCTTCGCCTCCGAAACCTGCGCCTTCGACCTGCTGCGCGCCGAGTATGTCCGCGATGTCGAGCCCGGCGAGCTCATCATGATCTCCGCCGACGGTGTCACCTCGCGCAAATACGCGACCGGTTTCCCGCAGACCAGTTGCATCTTCGAGCACGTCTACTTCGCACGCCCTGACAGCCGCATCTACGGCCGCTGGGTGCAGCAGAGTCGCGAGCTCATGGGCCGCCAGCTTGCGCGCGAATCCGGCGTGCCCGCCGACCTCATCGTGCCCGTCCCCGACTCCGGCGTCACCGCCGCGCTCGGCTACGCGGCGGAGAGCGGCATCCCCTTCAACTTCGGCCTCATCCGCAATCACTACGTCGGCCGCACTTTCATCGAGCCGGAGCAGCGCGTGCGCGACTTCGGCGTCAAGCTCAAGCTCAACCCGGTGCGCAATCTCCTCGCCGGCAAGCGCATCATCCTCGTCGACGACTCCATCATCCGCGGCACCACCAGCCGCAAGATCATTCGCATGGTGCGCTCCGCGGGCGCGAAGGAAGTGCACCTGCGCATCAGTTGCCCGCCCACCATCTCGCCCTGCTTCTACGGCGTCGATACGCCAAGCAAGAAGGACCTCATCGCCGCCAACAACACAGTCGAAGAAATACGCAGCTTCATCGAAGCCGATTCGCTCGCCTATCTCTCCATGGATGGCCTGCTAGAGTCGTGCGGCGACGAGACGGCCCACGGCGGCAAGCCGATCTTCTGCACCGCCTGCTACACCGGCAACTACCCCACCGAGTGGGTGGACGTGGACGAAATACTGCCCGCACTGGCAGAAACCTAGACGCTCAATCCTTCCCGGCAAGCGGCTCCATAACAACCACATAACTCTTTTTTGCCTCTCAACTTACGTAGGCAACCGCACACACGTGTGCACGGAGGCAAACGCATGGCAAGAAAGAAAGCACCCTCGAAGAAGAAATACGGCGCCGCGGCATCAAAGTCCGTCGAGCGCGAAATGAAGGCTTATAAGAAAGGCAAGCTTAAGTCCGGCCGCAGCGGCGCAACGGTCAAGAGCCGCAAGCAGGCGATTGCGATCGGCCTCTCTGAGGCGCGCGCCGAGGGCGCAAAGGTGCCAAAGAAGAAATCCGCAAAGAAGAAGAGTGCCAAGAAATCCAGCGCGAAGAAAAAATCATCCGGCCGCAAGAAGTCTGCGAAGAAGTCCTCCAGCTAGCTCGAGGACTTCGTACCCGAGCTGGAACTGGACGAACTCGCGGCGTTGCTTCCTGAATTCGAGGAAGCTGCGCCCGAGTCGCTTTTGCCGCCGCCATCGCTCTTCCCGCTGTCGCTTTTGCCACCCTCACTTTTCGACGAACTCTCCGAGCTCTTCGCGGAGACGTCCTTACCTCCGCTCTCTTTCGACCCGCCTTCTTTCGAAGTACCGTCCGATCCACCGGACGACGGCGCCTTGTTGCGGCCGGCGTAGTCATTCACATACCAGCCCGCGCCCTTGAACTGAATCGCAGGCGCGGAGATAAGCTTCTCCACCTCGCCGCCGCACTCCGGACAAACCTTCTCTTCCGGCGCCGAGAAGCTCTGGATCTTTTCAAAGCGATGCTGGCATTGCTTGCACTGGTATTCGTAAAGCGGCACGGATGGCGGCTCCTCACTCGTCCTCTGCCTATTGTAGCTATGGCAGCTCGCTGCCTTAAGCTAGCGGTGGCAGCTCGCTACCTCAAGGTAGCGGGGGTAATTTGATCAAGCGCACCCGCGTCACTGCCTCGATCGCTTCCAGCGCCGCGATCACCGCCGGCGTAATCTCGCCGTCCACCTGCACCACGGCAATCGCCCTGCCCACACCGTCCTTCGCCGCAGCTTCGGAACCGCGTCCCAGCGCGAAATTCGCGATGTTCACCTGGTGCTCGCCCAGCACTGTGCCCACGCGGCCAATCACACCCGGCACGTCGTGATTGCGGATCGCGATCAGCGTGCCATGCAGCGGCACTTCGATGTCGATGCCGTCGCTCGCCAGCAGCCGCGGGAGCCGCCCATGGAGCACCGTCGCCGTCGCCGTTGTCTCGCCGCCGCGCGTGTGCAGCGTCACGCTCATGCCGCTCGCAGCACCGCCATTCTCTACCTTCGACTCATGCAGCCGGATGCCGCGCTCCTCCGCCACTGCCGCCGCGTTGATGCGGTTCACATTCTCCGAATGCGCCAGCACCCCCTCGATCGCCGCATTGCGCACCAGGTCCGTTTTGCCCTGCGCCAGGCGGCCGCGATAGACAATCGCTATGCTCTCCACGTTGCCGTCCGCCGTGGCCGAGAGAAATGCGCCCAAGCGCCCCGCCATGTTGATGTAAGGCGACAGCTCCACATACTCCTCATGCGACAGCGACGGTAGATTCACCGCATTCTGCACCACGCCCAGCTTTAGGTACTCGCGCACCTGCGCCGCAATCTGGATGCCCACCGCCTCCTGCGCCTCGGCTGTCGAGCCGGCAATGTGCGGTGTCAGGATCACATTCTCGCGCCCGAAGTATGGCGAGTTCTTCAGCGGCTCGTCGCGAAATACATCCAGCGCCGCTCCCGCCGCCTTTCCGCTGTCCAAAGCGGCCAGCAGCGCGGCATCCTCCACCAGTTCGCCGCGCGCGCAGTTCACAATCCGCACACCCTTCTTCATCGCAGCCAGGTTCTTCGCGTTGATGATGTTCGTGGTCTGCGGCGTCAGCCCCACATGCAGCGTCAGATAGTCCGCGCGTGCAAACAACGCATCCACATCTACCAGTTCCACACCGCGTTCGCGCGCCAGCGCAGGCGCAACAAATGGATCGTGTCCGATGATCTGCATGCCGAAGCTGGCAGCGCGCTGTGCCACCTCCAGTCCGATGCGCCCCAGCCCAAGCACCGCAAGCGTCTTGCCGCGCAGCTCAGCGCCGCTTAGCGATTTCTTTTCCCACTTGCCCTGGTGCAGCGCGCCATTCGCCTTCGGCAGTTGCCGCGCCAGCGCCAGCATCAGCCCGATCGTCAGCTCTGCCACCGCAATCGCATTCGCGCCCGGCGTGTTCATCACCACGATGCCGCGCCGCGTCGCCGCATCCGCATCGATGTTGTCCACCCCAACGCCCGCGCGGCCAATTACCCGCAGCTTCGGCGCATGCTCCAGCAGCGCATCGTCTACCTGCACCGCCGATCGAACCACCAGCCCGTCGGCATCCTTCAGCTCATGCGCCAAGCCATCCTTGATCTGATCATGCGTCACAACATTCCAGCCCGGCTCGGCTTGAAAGACGGCAAGTGTGGCCGGTGAAACTTTCTCTGCGAGAACAATCTTCAAAATGGGCTCCTCTATCGATATCAATCACGACGTGGTGATAAAGCACGGCAGGTCAGCGAAAGCGCGCTTCTCAAGCCGGAACGGTGCTGACGCAAACTTCATAGTGAACGGCCAGAGGTTCCACCCGCGCGAGAAGCCGTCTCGCCTCAGGCTCGAACTGCGCAACGGTATAGTCGGCTCCAGCAAACTGCTGCACCGCCTCGATGGAATCGAAAAGATTCACGACGACGAACTCCACCTCTTCCGCAACATCGCGGCGAAGTACATATCCGCCGCGATATCCGGAGATCTGCTTCAAGCCAGGCAGAACCGTGCCGCTGAGCAACTCCTGGTACGCATCCGCATTCTGTGGCGCGGTCCAGCCTCTCCAGTGGCGTGCGATCATCTCTTACCTCGAGGCGGCAAGCTCAGGCTGTGCAACCTTCGTGCGCTCGACGAAAGTCTCCTGTGCGGCAATCAGCGCCTTGCCGAAGCGGAAGTCGGGCAGCTTCAGCGACGTCGCAGCCACCTGCTCCAGCGCGCCAAGAATCGCGATCGTGTCCAGATAATCGAAGTAGCCGATATGCGCGATCCGGAACAACTGGCCCTTCATCTCGCCTTGGCCATTGGTGATGATCGCGCCAAACCGCGACTTCAGCTCCTTCACTACCACGCCGGAGTCAACACCCGCGGGCGGCAGCACCGCCGTTACCGCGGCACCCGGCGACGCGGAGAACAGCTTCAGCCCCAGCGCTTCGACCGCCGCTCGCGTCATCGCGGCAAGCGTCTCCGCATTGTCCACCAGCTTCTTGCGTCCGGCCGCCAGATCGCCATCCGCCTGCGAGGCAATGTAATCCAGCGCCGTGCTCAGCCCCGCAATCAGTGACGTCGCCGGCGTGTACGACGACTCGCCCTTCGCGGCGTTCTTGCGCTCCTTCGCCAGATCGAAGTAGTAGCGCGGGTTCAGCGCATTGCCCATCAGCGCCCACGCCTTCTCGCTCACCGAGCAGTAGGCCAGCCCCGGCGGAATCATCACCGCCTTCTGCGAGCCGCCGATCATGATGTCCACGCCCCACGCATCCGCGTCGAAGTGCGTCGTGCCCAGTCCGGTGATCGCATCCACCACCAGCACCGCATCGCTCTTGGCCGCCTTCAACAGCTTCGCCACGCCTTCCACGTCGTGCCGCGTTCCAGTCGACGATTCATTCGCCTGCATGTACACGGCGCGCGTCTCCACCTTCAGCGCAGCCTTCACCGCATCCAGGGAGAAGGTCTGCCCGTAAGGCGCGCTTACCAGATCCACGTCGCAGTTGTAGGCCTTCGCAATGCCCGTCCAGCGCTCGCCAAACTTGCCGGCGCTCAGCACCAGCACGCGGTCGCCGGGCGACGTGATATTCGCCACCGAAGCTTCCATGATGCCGCTGCCCGAACAGGCCATCAGGATCACGTCGTTCTTCGTGCCGATAAACGTGCGCAACTGCTCCAGCACGCGCACGTACTGCGCACGAAACTCCGGCGTGCGGTGGTGCAGGTCAGCCGCGGCCATGGCAAACTGCGCGGCGGGAAGCAAAGGCGTAGGACCGGGCGTAAAGAGGCGCGTCTTTCGGATCATGTCTGTATGGGTTCCTTGCTTCCTATTCTATCCAGCGCGCCGGTCTTTATACTGGTGTGTTGGCCTTGTTTCAGCACGCCAGGAGACGAACACGCATGACCCTTCAGGAGCGGATTCAGCAGGACACCATTGCAGCCATGAAAGAGCGCGCGCAGTTGAAGCTCGACGTGCTGCGCATGGTGAAGAGCGCGATCAAAAACAAAGAGATTGAGAAGCGCGAGCCGCTGACCGAACCGGAGGTGCTGCAGACACTCACGACCCTCATCAAGCAGCGCCGCGACTCGGTCGAGGCCTTCACCAAGGGCAACCGTCCCGAGCTGGCAGAGAAGGAAGCCACCGAGATCAAGATCATCGAAGGCTACATGCCGCAGCAGGCGGACGAATCAAAGGTCCGCTCGCTGGTCGAAGCCACCATCGCCGAGATGAGTTCCGCCGGCAAGCGTCCCACGCCGAAAGAAATGGGCCTCGTCATCAAGGACGTGCAGGCAAAGATCGCCGCCACTGGCCTCCGCGCCGAAGGCAGGCAGATCAGCGAAATCGTGAAGGCAGAACTGGCCAAGGGCTAATGTTGCTGTCCAATTCCGGACAGCTCGTTCCACCTGCGAACAAGCACTTCCGCCAACCAGCCTGCTATACCCTCGCGAATCTGCCCCCGATCGCCATTCACGATGGCTATCTGCATGCTTCTACAAAACCTGGGACCGACTTTCGCTGAGGTGAACGCATGAACTCACCGGCCTTCTCTCCGGTTTTCTTTTCCGACCTCCGCTTCGCCCTGCGCCAGCTCCGCAAGACCCCCGCGTTCACCCTCAGCGTGGTGCTCACGCTCGCCCTCGGCATCGGCGCCACCACGGCCATCTTCAGCCTGGTAAACGCGGTTCTGCTCGCGCCGTTGCCCTTCCCGCAGGCCAACCGGCTCATGGCTCTCACTGCCCTGGATCAGGAGAACTCCGCAAGTCCGGCCATCGTACCCAATGACACCTCGTATCCAGACTTCTTCGACTGGCGCGTTCAGAATCACTCTTTCACTTCCATCGGGGTCTTCGGAGACGAGAAGTTCCTGCTCAACCAGCCGGGCCGCGGAGCGGAACAGGTAGACGGCGGCATCGTCTCTGCTGATTCCTTCCGAACCCTCGGCGTCGCCCCTGTCCTCGGCCGTGACTTTGTCCGCAGCGATGAAGCGCGCGGAAACCACAATGTGCTGTTGAGCTACACCCTCTGGCAGAGTCGCTTCGGTGGTGCGCGCGACCTCATCGGCAAGACCATTCAGCTCAATCATGAGCCTTGGACCGTCATCGGCGTCATGCCGAAGGATCTCGCCTTCCCCATCAGCGATCCGGATACGCCGTTCTGGACGACCTTCGGTCATCAGGACAACGGACCGAACTCCATCGTCAGGCAGCGCGGCTGGAATGACCTTGAAACAGTCGTCGGGCGTCTGAAACCCGGCGTCACCCGCGACCAGGCCGCCGCCGAAATGACCGCCATTCAGCAGAATCTCGCACGGCTGCACCCCAGTGATGACAAGCTCCAGTCGGCTGTCCGTGTGCAACCAGGTCTGGATGCATGGCTCGGCACTCGCGCGCGGCCACTGCGTCTGCTCTTCGGCGCTGTCTGCTGTCTGCTGCTCATCGCCTGCACCAACGTAGCTGGCATGCTGCTCACCCGCACCGCCTCACGCTCCGGCGAGTTGGCTGTTCGCACCGCGCTCGGTGCCACCCGCTGGCGCGTCATGCGCCAACTCCTGCTCGAATTCGCGCTGCTTGCCATCGCCGGCAGCGCGTTGGGCGCCGGCCTCGCATCGCTTGGCGCTGCGCGTCTCGCTCACCTCTCTGCCCAATGTCCCGCGCATGGACCAGGCTTCCGTCAGCGGTGTCGTCCTTCTTTTCGCCTTCGCTCTCGCCGCCGTCACCACACTGCTCTTTGGCGCATTGCCCGCATGGCGGGCCGCACAGGCAGACCCGGCCACGCTGCTGCAGGGCGGCCTGCGGCGCAACACTCCCGGCCCCCACCAGCATCGCATGCACGCCGCGCTCGTCATCGGAGAGACGGCGCTCAGCCTCGTCCTCCTCGTCGGCGCCGGCCTGCTCATCCGCTCCTTCGACCGCGCCATGCACAGCGACCTCGGCTTCCGGCCAGATCATCTGCTCACCTTCCGCGCCTTCCTGCCTGTGCAGGACAAGCCTGCGCAGGTCGTCGCCTTTGATCACGCGCTGCTCGATCGCATGAGCGCCGTGCCCGGCGTTACTGCGGTCGGGGGCTCCTTCGGCATGCCCTTCAGCGGCGGCGACCCGCATATCGGCTTCGCCATCGACGGCAAGCCGAACGCCCCTGGCGAAAATCCGGATGCGCGCCTCTCGCTCGCCAACGCCGGTTACCTCCAGGCGATGGGCATTCCCCTGGTGCGCGGCCGCTGGTTCATGCCCGACGAGGACACGCTGGAGAGCAAATCGCAGGTAGTCGTTATCAGCCAGGCCTTCGCTAAAAAATTCTTTCCCGGCGAGAACCCCATCGGCAAGCGCATCACCGGCGGCATAACCAGCCCGCTGGCTCCGCCCGATGCGCCCGACGTGCACCGGAGCATCATCGGCATTGTCGGCGACACCCGCCGGCTCTCGCAGATCGAGGATATCCAGGCGGAATACTTCCTCCCCTACGGCCAAGTGCCCGTTGGCCCGTTCACCTTCGGAGTCCGCACTACGGGCGACCCCAATGCGATGCTCGAGACCGCCCGCCGCGCCGTCAACCAGCTCGCGCCCGGCACGCCGCTCTACCGCGTCCGCACCATGGACGAAGCCATCCGCCGCACCAATCGCGATCAGCGCTTCCAGGCCACCCTGATGACCGGCTTCTCCGTGGTCTCGCTGCTGCTCGCCGCCGTCGGCATCTACGGCCTGCTCAGCTATCTCGTCGCGCAGCGCACAGTCGAGTTCGGCGTGCGACTCGCGCTCGGCGCGCAACCGGGAGATGTGCTCAGTCTGGTGCTGAAGCGTGGTCTCAACCTGACACTCATCGGCCTTGCCGTCGGCGCGTTTGTCGCCTACCTGCTCAGCGCGCGCATCCAGAGCGTGCTTTACCAGACCGCACCCGCCGACCCCCTGGTCTACGGAGGAATGGCCGCGCTGCTGCTCGCAGTTGCCGCAATCGCGAGCTGGCTGCCGGCAAGACGCGCCGCACATCTGGAGCCGGTGGAAGTCCTGCGCCAGCAGTAGAGAGCGCTTGGAGATGAAAAATAAGTCGATCGCTGGCATCGGACCAACCACGTTGTCATTCTGAGCGGAGCGAAGGACCTGCAGTTTGCGCGCATCGCCGCGGAAGTGGTGCCCCACATCTCGCTTTGAGATGTGGGACTCATCGCGCTGGAGCCTTCATCATTCCGACCGGAGCCGTATCGCGAAAGCGGAGGATCTCCTTCTCTAATGCGAAGGCGCTGCTGAAGCCGGCGCCGCATTCTCCACCATCTTCACGCCATCCAGAATCCGCACATCCGCATGCGTCTTCTCAAAATGCGTGTTGCTCAACGACATCGAGATATCCCGCGCGATGAAGAACAGCACCCGCATGCGGAACTCCGTGCCAAAACTCACCGGGAACCACACCCCGTCCGGCTCGCGATCGTAAGTCACGGAAAATCCCAGCCCCGGCAGGTTCGTACCCAGCAGCGTGCGCACTGCTAGCGGTATCTTGCGCGACATCTCGGTGTACACCACTACCGGCTCGAACTCATGCACGTCGATATACGCCTCGCCCTTCCAGTCGAAATCGTTCTTGTCCTTCGGCCGGAAGGTCACGCGATACACATCGCGGCCGTTCATCTTCTGTTGGCCCATCAACGTAAACAGATACTGCGACTGCTTCCTGGTGGTCAGCGGGAACAGGCCCTTGGCCAGACCATCCTTCGACTGGCCCTCGTCAGCAACGTCCACGTGAACATGGACGCCATGCCCCGCGCTGTCCTGGCCTTTCTTGTCCGTATCCTCAGAGCCGTCATTGGTAAGGTTCTTGCGCAGATTTTCGACGAGGTCAATGTCCATTCCGTCGAGGTCTTCCTTCTCCGTCTTCACTTCCTTATCTTTCGGCGCTTCGCCCTTTGCTGCTTCATCCTTCGATGGCGCGGCATCCTGCTCCTGCAAGGTCGTGTAGTGGACGTAATGGCCTTTCTGCCAATACCGCCCATCCAGCGTCAGCAACTGCTGGTGCGAACCTTTCGCGCGTGGGCTCACGCGGCTGTCCGTCACCTCTTCGCACATCACCTTGCCGCCCGGCTTTCGCGAGACGGTGCGAATGTGTTGCATGTAGATGTAGCGCGTGCGTGCCGCCTCGGTGCGATCCTGATTGGCCGCAACCTTCGCCATAATCTCGTCTGCGGTCGGCGTCGCCGGCGCCGCACTCTGAGCCGCAATCGCCGGAACGGCAAGCACAGCAGTCGCAACGGCAAGCAGCAGACGGCGCATGATGCCCTTCCCTACGCGCGCCAAGCCTCGCCGGTTCCGTAATTCAGGATGGTTATTCCGGCGTGACGCGGACGAAGCAGTTCTCCGGCAGTTCGCCCTCCAGCAGATGCACCACGCCATTCTTCACAAAACCCTTCAGCACCCGCTTCTCCGCAGTCTTCGCGGGTCGCGATTCGCGAAGCCGCCACCCGCGGCAGCGACTCATTCGACAGCGCTTCCTTCACCGCGCCCGCCGATCTCCTTCACCGTCTTCCCCGTCCCACGATCCATCGCCTGGTTCGCCAGCGCGTCGGCGCGCTTGTTCTTGCCTCGCAGCACATGTTGTATCTCGAACCGCTCCAGCCGCGCCGCCCGCCGCTTCGCCTCTTCCCACAGCGGCCGCAGGTCGGGGCTCTTCACCTGGTATTGCCCCTTCATCTGCTTCACCATCAGCTCGGAGTCGGCCACTACCCGCAGCCGCGCGTGCCCATGGCTCAGGGCATACTCCAGCGCCGCCAGCAGCCCGGAGTACTCCGCAAAATTGTTGGTCTTCACGCCCAGGAACTCGCTCAGGTCGGCCACCGGATGGCCCCCCGCATCCTCGATCGAAACCCCATAGCCCGAAGGCCCGGGATTGCCGCGCGATCCGCCATCGCAATAGGCCGTAATCTCGCCGCTACGTGCTGCATCTGTCATGCAAACGAGTGTAGAGGACCGGCACCTGTGCAATGCTGGGCTGGCCGCTTCGTGTCTACTGCTTCGTATCTATTGTTTGGTATCGAGCGGATGCTTCGCGTCCTCATAGAACTGCTGTTGCAGCTTCGCCGAGACGTCATCCGCCCTCACCGCCCGGATCACATCCGCGATCGCTCCGACCTCGGCCTTGGTGTCGTACTCACCCAGCTCCTTCGTCGCCAGCGAACCGTCGCCCGAGTAGTGATTCGGGAAACTCGCGTACCACCAGATGCCGGTGTAGACCCCCTCCGGCAGGTGCAGGCGCTTCAGATCCGCGCCGGACTCGGACTGCGCTCGATCCATATGCACCAGCCCCGGCGCGGAGATCATGGTGTGCGCCGTCTCGCCTTCGCCGGCGTGGAAATCCGTCGGCCCCGGCTTGTAGGGTCGGTCCGTCGCCTTCGTCCCCGGCCAGCGATAGATGTAAACCACATAGTCATGCGGCGTCTGCATCTGCACCTGCGCGAAAAACGGCAGCAGGTGCTCATTGCCGCCATGTCCGTTCACGATCACGATCTTTTTGCACCCGTTCCGCGCCATCTCGTCGGTCGTCTCCTGCAAGAGATCGAGCTGCATATGCGCGCTGTACGACACCGTCCCCGGCTGCTGCCGCGCCTCGGCGATCTGCCCAAAGTAGTACGCCGGAAACACCACCGCATACTCCTGTTGCGCCGCCTTTTCCGTCACAAACCGCACATTGATCAGGTCCGTCCCCAGTGGCAGGTGCGGCCCATGCTTTTCGATGATCCCGAACGGCAGCACACAGACCCCTTGCGACTGATGGATCGCCCCAACGAAATCCGGCCCGGTGAGTTCCTCCCAGTGCACGGACAGGTTGCTTTGGGCAACAGCCGGCAGGCCGCCGGCCAATAAAATCGTTGCAAGACGAAGCAGCGAGCGGGAACGAGTCATTCTTAGAGACCCCCTGATTCTGGAGTGTGCCGGAAGGCCCACCTTCGGCGACGCCAGCATAAACCCGGGGAGGACGGCTATCGTCGCAAACGCGACCTGACCCGCTGATTCAGCATCGATTTCCTCCGTAACGTCACAGAATTGTCATTTCTGCTACCGAAACCCGTACTTCTGCGTCCTCTTACGGAGGGGAACGTCTATCTTGCAGAAGACGTATCTCTTTGTAAGAGGTGTACGCACGATGGGAACCGACGCTCTCCGTATTCAGCCCGGCCTCAGCACCACCCTTTCGGCAAACCGCAGCAGCCAGACCTGGCCCGGCCGCCGTGCGCTTCAAACACGCACCGGCGGAGGCATGAGCCCGGAAGACCGCGCCTCCGAAACGGAGCTGATCCGGCAGGCCCAGAAAGGCTCCCGTCAGGCCTTTGACACCCTCGTCCGCCAGTACGATCAGGCCGTGCTGCGCCTGGCCCTGCATCTGCTCGGCTCGGAAACCGACGCGCAGGACATCGCCCAGGAAGCATTCCTCAAGGCCTATCGCTACCTCGGCAACTTCCGCTTCGAATGCTCCTTCTACACCTGGATCTACCGCATCGTCACCAACCTCTGCCTGGACCTCATGCGCCGCCGCAAGACGCGCCGCGAGGACCCAGCCGTGGTCATGGACGCCTCCGGCGAAGAGCTCGACCTGCTCAACATGGTTTCGGACGAGCGCGCCTCCGCCAATCCCGCCCGCGAGCTGGAACGCAAGGAGCTCGGCTCAAAGATCGCCACTGCCCTCGACAAGCTCACTCCGCGCGAGCGCATGGTCTTTGAGCTGAAGCACTACCAGGGCCTGCGCCTTCGCACCATCGGCGAGATGCTCAACACCACCGAAGAGACAGCCAAGAACACCCTCTTCCGTGCCACCAAGAAGCTGCGCGCCACCCTGGCCGTGGTGCGCTAAGGAAATCTGAGATTTCATGACCTGGCCTGGCCACGATGGAACGCTCAGTTGCGACGCAGCCCATGAGCAGATCACGCTGCTGCTCTACGGCGAGCTCAGCGACGAGGCCTGTCACCGCCTGGAGCAGCATCTTGCCGGATGCGCCGACTGCCGCGACGAGCTCGAAGTCACCCGCGCCCTTTCGAGCGCCATGGCGATCCTGCCGGTCCGCGAGCCCTCGCCCAATCTGATCGCCCAGACCCGCCTCAAGATCGACGAGGCCCTGGAGCAGGCGCCCCAGGACACCTGGTTTGCCCATCTCCGCCGCTCGCTCTGGACCGACTTCCGCCTGCTGCGCACCGCGCCGCTCGCCGCCGCCACCATGCTCTTCGTCGGCGCCGGCCTCGGCTACGCCGGCTTCAAGATCGCCCGTCCGCCCGTGACCACAGGGGTCGTGGTCGACTCAGGCTCCGACAACCAGCCCATCGTCGCCGTGACCGGTGTCTCCGAGGACCCGGCCACCAGCCTGGTTCGCGTCGAGTACAGCCGCCTGATGCCCAGCACCGCCGTCGGGCCCGCGGACGACCGCATCATCCGCTCCCTGCTGCTGCTCGGCACTCGCGCGCCGCTCAACACCTCGGTCCAGAACGCTGCTCTCGGCATCCTGACCCACACCTGCAGCGGCCCTGGCAGCATTGGGGACTGCGCCGCCGATGATAGCTTCCGCAGCGCCCTCATGGTCGCCCTGCGCTATGACCCGCACTCCAACATCCGCCAGCAGGCTCTGAACGGCCTGGCCCCCTATCTCTCTGAAGACATGCATGTGCGCGACGCCGTGCTCGAAGCCGTCCTCGACGACGGCGATCCGCAGATCCGTTCCCAGGCCATTCGCCTGCTAGCCCCGGTCTCCGCCGATTCGAGCGTCCGGCAGGTCCTCCTGAACGTCGCCACCCACGACGAAAACCCCCTGTTGCGCAACGTCTCCCGGACCATGCTCCAGCAGATACCGCAGGTCCAATAGCCAGAAGCCCCTCCAATGCGTTAAGGTTCTGCCGCAGAGCGTGACTTTCGCGCGTCTCGTCCGTCTCAGTTACAGGCCATAGAACGGATTTGCCTTGAGTGTGCGCCGGAGCCGGAATGGCTGTCGCGGCTTTCCGTTAGAGAAAAGCCCCACGCGACAACCTGGCCGGCACACAAAGCAAGCGGAAATCCGTCTTGAAAACTTTTCGTCTCCCATCAGGAGCTTTGTTTCTCATGCTTTACCGCCATACATCCCATCTCCAGCCGGCCATCCCCCCGAGCACAGTACTCGGTGGTTCTCTTGGCAGTTCGGCAGCATTCCTTGCGTCCATGCTGGGTTCTGCAGCCTTCGCCGCTGCGTCCCTGACTTTGCCCGCCTACGGGGCCATGCAGGCCGTCCTCATGCCGTCGCCGGTCTCCACCCAGCTTCCTCAAGCTGTCATGGACGGCAACGCCCACCTCCTCCTCGCTGCGGCATCGCAGGGCTATCTCGGCGTCACCGTTCACGACGTCGACCCCGTCCGCGCCCAGAAGGAAAAGCTCTCCAACCCCACCGGCGCGGAAATCATCTCGCTCGATCACGACGCTCCCGCGGCCAAAGCCGGCGTCCATACCGGCGATATCATCCAGTCCATCAACGGACAGCTCGTCACCGACGCCTCCACTCTCAGTCGCTTGCTCCGCGACATGCCGGTCGGCAAGTTCATCGAACTCGAAGTCATCCACAACGCCAAGGTCCAGCGCTTTCACCTCCAGCTCGCCGATCGCACCGCACTGGTCCAGCATGCCTGGGCGCACCACTTCCACGTGCCCATCCCGGAGCCGGCCCCCATGGTGCAGAGCTTCGCCGCCCAGCACAGCAATGCGGGTGACGGCGCCTCCTCCGCAGACAGCGACACTCCCGATCCGCAGGCCTACATCGGCGCCACCGTGGAACCGCTCACCCCGCAGCTCGCGAAATACTTCGGCGTCCGCGCAGGCAACGGCCTGCTCGTCCGCAGCGTGGAGGACAAGAGCCCCGCCGGCAACGCAGGCCTCGACGCCGGCGACATTATCGTCACCGCCAACGGCATGCCGCTCGAAACCACAGCGGACTGGCTCCAGACCCTGCGCATGAACGCCGGCCACCCGGTGGGCCTCACGGTGCTGCGCAATCGCAAGGTGCTCACCCTCGCCATCACCGTCGACACCCGCATCACCCAATCCGAGCTCGTGATACCGGAGCAGTTACGAAAACTCCGCGAGTCGCTGGACCGCTTCGCGCTCTAGCGCTCGCCCGATCATCAGAAACGTCGTCATCCTGAGCGAAGCCGAGCCCCCACATCTCGCTTTTGAGACGTGGATCAGCGTAGGCAGGTAGTGGATCGAATGCGGCCATCGCCCACACGGGCCGCCACTGCTCCTCCGCCCGATATAATCAAACCAGCCAGCATGTCCGCCGCCACCACAACTCCAGCCCTCCCTATCCCCCACGGCAAGAGCCGGGTCAAGGCCGCCACCCGCAAGCTGCGGGAGCTGGGCATCGTCGGGCACGCGCTGGCCTCCACCCACCACGTTGTCATGGCGCAGATCGTCCCCATGCGCTTCTGCAACCTCTCCTGCGCCTACTGCAACGAGTACGACAAGGTCTCCGAGCCCGTCCCGCTCGACGAGATGCTCCGCCGCATCGACCATCTTGCCCGCCTCGGCACCAGCATCATCACCATTTCGGGCGGCGAGCCGCTCACCCATCCCGATCTGGACCAGATCATCGCGCGCATCCGTCACCACGGACGCCTCGCCGGCATGATCACCAACGGCTACTTTCTGATGCCGGATCGAATCGAACGTCTAAACCAGGCCGGTCTGGACCACATGCAGATCTCCATCGACAACGTGCAGCCCGACGAGATCTCCAAGAAGTCGCTCAAGGTGCTCGACAAGAAGCTGCAGTTTCTCGCCGAGTACGCCGACTTCCACGTCAACATCAACTCCGTCGTCGGCGGCGGCATCAAGAACCCGCAGGACGCGCTCACCATCGGCCACCGCGCGCTCGAGCTCGGCTTCACCTCGACCATCGGCATCATCCACGACGGCAGCGGCCAGCTCAAGCCGCTGGGCGGCGAAGAGCGCCGCGTCTACTTCGAGATGACGAAGCTCGAAAAGAAGAACTACTCGCGCTTCAACCACTTTCAGGAAGCCATCGCCAACGGCCAGCCCAACGACTGGCGCTGCCGCGCCGGCTCACGCTACCTCTACGTCTGCGAAGACGGCCTGGTGCACTACTGCTCGCAGCAGCGCGGCTTCCCCGGCATTCCCCTGGCCGACTACACCCAGGCCGACCTCGACCGCGAGTTCCTCACCGAGAAGACCTGCGCCCCCAACTGCACCGTCTCCTGCGTCCACCAGATCTCCTACATCGACCACTGGCGCGCCCCGCAGAATCGCACCACAAGCCCCAACGGCGACCACTCGGATCACACCTCGGATCTCGTGAATATCGAGCTGTAGGGCTATTCCGGTCTGGTTTCATTACAGGCAGGGTGGGTTTTTGCCCTATCGAGGAAAGCGATAAACGTTTCTATGCTCCGCGTCGCGCCCATGCTCCCTCCTAAGTTCCGCCTCCAGCCACACGATTTGCTCGTCGACATTCTCAGGGTGAGCCGCATGATGATAGACGGTAAACTCCGCGCCGCATGTACAGGTGCATCTGCCTTGGAGAACCTCCATTGGCTGAGGTTCTTCACTTCCTTTCTTGATAATTCTTCCCTGCGACATGTCACTCCTTCGGTGTGCACACCTGCCAGAGAAACAGGCAAGCTGTGAAACGTTCAACTCTGACTTGTTTGACCTCTGTCTTCCATCCAGAGCTTCAAGACGCACAGAATTGTAAAGACAATAGACACTGGGATAACGGCGATCTTTTCAATTTGGATTGCAATACCAGGCTCCGGTGGATTTTCCTTTATGCCAATCGGAGACAGCAGGAAATCGTGAAGCCAATTCCCACCGACACCCACCACGATCAAAAACAATAAAAAAATCGACAGACACCAACCCAAGAAAACCCAGTCGTACAGACTGAAAACTTTCGCTGCTGGTGTTTGCCTTGATGAGAGTTGTTCCGCCATCCGAATATCGTAGCGGTCGTAAAAGCCGGGAAACACTCCCCTTTAGGTGGGATGGAGCTCGTCGGGGGTAAGGCATTCACCTACAATTCAGCCATGAAGGAAGTAACAATTCCGCTGAAGCTTTTGAAGCGGCTCATCGACGAACGGCTGGAGCTCGACATCACGGGGCGAGCAGAAAGAATTGTTCTCAATCGACCCGGCAACAGCGAGCCCAGTGCGGCGTTGGCGTTTGCTGGTCTCGTCCACGAGGCGAAACCAGAGGCGCGCAGAGAGACAGTTCCGCGGTATGCAGAACTCTTGAGGGCGCTTGATACTCAAGAGGGCATAACAGAAGCGCTGGAACGTTTCTTACGCTGAACGACAATCGCGCCAAATGGGATACGAGATCGTCTTGTCCGGCGCCAGCACGCCGCCGTTCAGCAGGATCGAATTCGCAAGCGCCTGCTGTGCACGGCCAGACATACGGGCCGCCTATGCTCTCCAATCTCCTCGCCGCCTCAATGACGGACACAAACGAAGAAGGTGACATGCCAGGAGCATGAGCAGCGTGCGCAACCGGCGGCAGGGGGACATCCGGTACGGTCTCGGTCGACCATCGGCAGGAAAAACGATTCGCCAGCCGTTAAAGCGATATCTCACGGCAAGATGTTGCACGAAACGAGCCGAAAGTTACCGCCAGTTACTCAGTAGTTTGGTAAGTGTTACCGCATCATTGTTTTTCTTCAGCGATATCAAGGTATGTTGTGGTCATGCGGTGATGTGATCGCTTGCGCAATGGTGTTGAGTCTTTCGGGGGAGGGACTCAACGCCAGGGCGCTTCCGGTTGCATCACCGCCGCATCATATCTGTTACATTGCTTCGCTTCGGGGAGAACATCGAGATGAAGGCCATCGAGCTCGCGCATGCACTGGAGCAGTCACGGGCTATCCCGCTGGACCAGATCGCCTCCATTGCCATGGACCACAAGCGCAATCTGGCCTTCGTCCAGCTTCATACCGGCACCGAGGTCCAGCTCGAAGCCTCCGGCTACAGCGACCTCATCCAGAAGCTCACCGAGCTGTATTCCGGCAGTTATAACTGCTGACTCCTCCATATCTCCAGCAATCTCCAACAGCAAATCCCAAAACAGTCCAACGGAACAAATTCCCAGCAGAAACCTGCCGGTTTACCCTACCCGTTTCGCTACACTGGAAATAGAGGGTTTCTCGCGATCAGGTAAGTGCTACGCGGCGTGTTCTTTAGTCCACACAAGTCTTTTGTTTGGAAGAATTTAGCGCTAAGTGCTTTGTTTGGACGAATTTGGCCATCGGGAGCGCCGCTAAACCATAGCAATCAAATAGCTTACGAGCCAGCCTCCCGTGCCGGAGGGGGAGGGGGTGCCGTGGGCTGGACGGCCAGTCTTAGGTCAGCAGCGCGGCCTTCGCTCGTTTCCCGGCGCGCACCACAACCCGGCCCGGAACCGGCACCCTGGCATGCGTCCCCTGAACGGCTTCGCCATCCAGCCGCACCGCGCCCTGTTTCACCTTGCGGCCGGCATCGCTGGCAGATTCCGCCAGGCCCAGCCGGACCAGTAGCTTATCCAGCCGGATGGCGTCCGTCTCCGGCGTCCAGCCGACCTCGGCAGCCGGGATCGCGACCTCGTCCAAGTCCTCCGGCGTCTCGTCGCGCTGGAACTGCTTTGCCCAGTTTTCATCCGCGCGCTTCGCCGCTTCTTCGCCGTGGAAGCCGGCAGCGATGGTCCGCGCCAACCGCTTCTTCACCTCCATCGGGTGCTCGGCGCCGCTCGCAACCGCGGCCTTCAACGCATCGACCTCGCTCTGCTTCAGATCGGTCAGCAGGGTCCAGTAGCTCCACATCAGCGTGTCGGAGATGGACATCAGCTTGCCGTACATCTCCCCCGGCGGCTCATGGATGCCGATCGCATTGTTCAGCGACTTCGACATCTTCTGCACGCCGTCGAGGCCCTCGATGATCGGCGTCATCAGCACGATCTGCGAAGGCTGGCCGTAGTGCCTCTGCAGCTCGCGGCCGATCAGCAGGTTGAACCGCTGATCGGTGCCGCCCAGCTCGACATCGGCCTTCAGCGCGACGGAATCGTAGCCCTGCGACAGCGGATAGAGCATCTCGTGCATGGAGATGGGCTTCTCCTCC
The DNA here is from genome assembly GCA_963763665.1 of uncultured Acidobacteriaceae bacterium. Classification (GTDB taxonomy): domain Bacteria; phylum Acidobacteriota; class Terriglobia; order Terriglobales; family Acidobacteriaceae; genus KBS-83. The sequence continues at coordinate 652,151 of CAVXPT010000001.1, forward strand.
TGGAAGCGCTTGTGGAACTCCTCACGCTCCAGCATCTGCGAGACAGTAAAGTGCGCTGCCAGCCGGATGATGCCCTCGAAGCCCAGCGTGCCCAGCCACTCTGAGTTGAAGCGCACCTCGGTCTTGTCGCGGTCGAGGATGCGGAAGACCTGCTCGGTATAGGTTTTGGCATTGGCGTCAATCTGCTCCCGCGTCAGCGGCTTGCGCGTTGCGGAGCGGCCGGTCGGGTCGCCGATAAGCGACGTGAAGTCGCCCACCAGGAAGATGACCTGGTGGCCAAGATCCTGGAAGTGCTTGAGCTTCCGCATCAGCACCGTGTGGCCCAGGTGCAGGTCCGGCGCCGTGGGGTCGAACCCCGCCTTCACCCGCAGGGGGCGCCCGGTCTTGCGCGACTCCTCAGACGCTCGCGCAGATCGGAGACGCGGATGATCTCCGCCGCGCCCTTCTGCAGGTAGTCCAGCTGTTCGTCGGCGGGAAGAAAGTTATGGGGAGATGTGCTGTCAGCCATGCGTGGAAACAGTATAGAGTTGGCGCCCGTCTGGGCAGTCGACAGTCTGCCCGGGTGGCCCCCATACTCTCGGCATGGACAGCGAAAGCACACGCGCCTTCCTGCTAGGTCTTCCACTTGTGGAGGAGACGCTGCAATGGGGCAACAACCTGGTGTTCTGGGTAGGCGACAAGGCGATCGGCGGCAAGATGTTCGCGCTCCTAAACCTGGATGCAGACAGCAACGGCGTGCTGTCCTTTGCTGCAGGGCCTGAGGGCGCTGCAGATCTGCTGGAGATCGACGGCATTCTCCCTGCACCCTACCTCGCGCGCGCACACTGGGTGGCCATGGAACGCTGGAATGCGTTGCGTACCAGCGAGCTGGAAGCACGTTTGCGTGCCGCGCGCAACCTCGTGGAAGCAAAGCTGCCCAAACGCACGCGCGAGGTGCTGGCTATGCCGATTGGCGAGCGGCGAAAGCTGATCGCGGCACGCAAGAAGGAGCTGGCCAAGCAAGGCAAGCAGCGCTAGTGCCCCGACGGGTTGCGCGGATGGCGCGGCTTCGATAGCGTCCATGTATGCAATCGACAACCGTCGGCCGATGGCGCTTGACGGCAAAGTAGCGCTCATCACCGGCGGCTCTCGCGGTATTGGCGCAGCGGCAGTGCGGCTCTTCCGTCAGGCGGGCGCGCGGGTGGGGTTCAACTACCGAAGCGCCCGCGGAGCGCGCCGAGGCGCTGGCTGCCGAGTGCGGCGGCGGGACGGTATGCCGCGCCTTTGCCAAGGAACTGGATTCGGCCGCAGCGGGAAGAGCGCTGGTGGAGGAGACGATTGCTGCCTTCGGCCGGATCGACTGTCTGGTCGTGAACCATGGCATCTGGCCGCCGGACGATGCGCCGATTGCCACCATGGACGGACGGCAATGGCGCCGGACGATGGATGTGAATCTGGACAGCGTCTTCGGCCTGGTGCAGGCGGCGGTGGGTGCCATGCAGCAGCAAGCTGCGTCCAAAGGAGAGGCGCGGGGACATATCGTGCTGGTGAGCTCGACCGCCGGCCAGCGCGGCGAGGCCTTTCATGCCGACTACGCAGTAAGCAAGGGTGCGCTGATTTCACTCACCAAGAGCCTTTCGAGCGAACTGGCCCCGCAGGGCATCTACGTAAACTGCGTAGCGCCGGGTTGGGTGGATACTGAGATGGCCGCACCGGCCCTGGCAACGGAGGCGGGTCGCGCAAAGATCTTCGGCACGATCCCGTTGGGGCGAGTCGCACGGGTAGAGGAGATTGCAGCGCCTATCCTGTTCCTCTGCACTCCATGGGCAGGGTTCATCAGCGGCGAGGTGCTGAACGTGAACGGTGGCGCGGTGCTGGTGGGATGACGATACGGCGAGTGGGGCTTGTCCTTGTATGGATGCTGTGCGGCGGCGTGGCGCTGAGCGCGCAGGCGAGCGGCGACGCGACTGCCAATGCCGAGCAGCAGAAGGTGAAAACGCTGCTGCTGCAGATGATTCAGGCGCTGGGCGGCGATGCGTGGCTGAACGCGCCCGGCTATGAGTTGATCGGGCGCACCTCCGGCTTCTACCAGGGCAGGCCCACCGGCGCGATTACCGACTTCTTCGACTACCGCCAGCCGCCAGACAAGGAGAGAGTTGAGCTGGGCAAGAAGCGGCAGGTCTACGAAATCTACATCGGGAACCAGGGTTGGGAGATCACCTATAAAGGCAAACGTGCGATCCCAAAGATCGAGATGGATGACTATCTGCGACGGCGCGATCACTCGGTGGATGCGGCGGCGCGCGTCTGGATGAAGGACCCTGGAGCGCTCTACCTTTACGGCGGGCAGGAGCAGGTGGAGCGTCATCTGGCGGACAAGATCACGATTCTTTCATCCACAAATGACAATCTGACCTTGGACCTGGACGCGAACTCGCACCTTCCCGTCCGGCGCAGCTTCGAGTGGCGTGACCCCCTCTACAAGGACAAAAATGTCGATGGCGAGGAGTACGACGACTATCACAAGTTCAACGGCATTTCGACGCCCTTCTCCACCACGCGCTATCACAACGGAGACATGACGAATCAGCGCTTCCTGTACAACGTCAACTATGGCGGCGCGATCCCAATGGATATGTTCGACGTGGATGCAGCGATTCGTAAACTCAAGAAATGATCCGCCTGTGGCTAAACGTCTAAGGCACTCTTTAAGACTCGGCTCTATATAATCGTTCCCCGTATGGCGACGGAAAATACACAGACGGCAACCAGCCTCGACATCACCGAGATCATGCAGATTCTGCCGCACCGCTACCCCTTCCTGCTGATCGATCGCGTGGTGGAGCTGGTGCGTATGAAGCGGATCGTGGCGATCAAGAATGTCACTATCAACGAGCCGTTCTTTCAGGGCCACTTCCCTACTTACCCCATCATGCCGGGCGTGCTGATGGTGGAAGCGATGGCGCAGGCCGGCGGCGCACTGCTGCTGACCGAGGTGCCGGACCGCGATAACAAACTGATGGTCTTCACCGGGATTGATCAGGCGCGCTTCCCCGCGCCCGTGGTTCCTGGTGACCAGGTGCGCATTGAGGTAGAGGTTTTGAAGTGGAGCCGCCGTGGCGCCACCATGCGCGGCAAAGCTCACGTGGACGGCAAGCTGGTCTGCGAAGCGGAGATCAAGTGCCTGATGGTACCGCGCGCGGCCCGCAAAGTGGAGTCGCAGGAGACGCCGGCGCTTGCCGGGGCCGCTGCCGAGTGAGCATTCATCCAACCGCCCTGATTGAAACCGGGGCCATCGTTCCGGAATCTGCGAAGGTGGGCCCTTACTGCACTGTCGGGGCCAACGTTGTACTTGGTCAGCATTGCGAACTGGTGTCGCACGTGGTGCTCGATGGGCGCACCAAACTCGGGGACGGGTGCCGCGTGTACAGCTTCGCGGCGGTTGGCGTCCCGCCGCAGGATCTGAAGTACGCCGGTGAGCCCACCAGCGTGGAGATCGGCCAGGAGACCGTGATCCGTGAATGCGTCACCATCTCGCGCGGAACAGCGGGCGGAGGCGGCACGACGCGGGTGGGCCGGAACTGCCTGATCATGGCGTATGCGCACATAGGCCATGACTCGACCATCGGCGACAACTGCATCCTCGCCAACGGCGCCACGTTGGCAGGACACGTGACGGTGGAAGAGTGGGCGACGGTCGGCGCGTTGTGCCCGGTGCACCAATATTGCCGCATTGGGCGGCACGCCTACGTCGGCGGAGGCACGACCATCACCCAGGATGTGCTGCCATATTCTCTGACTTCGGCGAAACGCGAGACGCGCGCCTATGGGCTGAACAAGGTCGGGTTGGAACGGCGCGGATTTGGCCGCGAACAATTGCGCGCACTGCAGCATGCGTACCGCCTGCTGCTCGCATCCAAACGCAACACGTCGCAGGCAGTAGACGCGTTGCGTGGCGAGGCAAGCGCGTGCGAAGAGGTGCAGTACCTGCTTCGCTTTGTGGAGACAAGCGAGCGCGGCGTCCTGAAGTAGACCGCGGAGTGCTGAAGTAAGCTGTCCTATGGCAAACGAGCCTGATCCCAAACAGCCGCTTGGCCTGATCGCCGGGAATGGCCGCTTCCCCTTCCTGCTGCTGGATGCAGCGCGGGCGCACGGGCGACCCGTGGTGGTGGCGGCGATCCGCGAAGAGGCCGATGGTGCGATGAGTGCACGGGCCGTCGAGGATCCCGGCACGACGGTGTACTGGCTGTCCCTGGGAGAGCTGTCGCGGCTGATCGAGACCTTTCAGCAGGAAGGCGTGACCGAGGCCGTGATGGCCGGACAGGTAAAGCATAAGCAGATCTTTTCGAGCATCCGACCGGACTGGCGGCTAGCCAAGCTACTGCTGAACCTGCGCACGCGTAACACGAACATGCTGCTCGGTGCGATCGCCAAGGTGCTGAGCGACGAAGGCATCGAGCTGATCTCCTCCACATCGTTTCTTGAGCCCCTACTGGCCCGGACCGGCGTGCTGACCGCCCGCGCACCGAATGAGCAGGAGCGCAAGGACATCGCCTATGGACGTGAGGTGGCGGCAGCCTTTGCCGGCTACGACATTGGGCAGACGGTGGTGATCGCCGGACAGGCCTGTGTTGCGGTGGAGGCGATGGAGGGCACCGACGCGACAATCGCACGGGCCGGCGCGTTGATGCGGACGCTCGAGGAGGAAGCATCCACACTCGACCGCAGCCTGACCGTGGTGAAGGTCGCCAAGCCGAAGCAGGACATGCGCTTCGATGTGCCGGTGGTTGGCGAGGCGACCATCATGACCATGCAAGCGGCACACGCCACCTGCCTGTCGCTCGAAGCCGAGCGGACACTGATTTTCGATCGCGTCGCAGTCGTAGCCGCGGCCGATGCCGCGGGAATCGCGATCGTAGCGCAGCCGCCAGAATGAATCGCTCGTGATCCTCTGAGCCAATCTTCACGAAATTGTCACTTGTCCGCCCGTTTGTACCCGGAGCGGAAGGAAAATGCTCTAATAAAGCGTCCTCAGGAGGAGGCCTTTCGATGTCTACGTCACGTTTTGCAGTTCTGGCTGTGCTGGTGATCGCTGCCATCGCCAGTGTGTTCGCTGTGCGGAGCGCGCGGGCAGCAGACGATGCGGTGCCCGCGGTGGGACAGCAGGCTCCAGAGTTTTCGCTGCCTTCACAGGAGGGCACGCCTGTCAGCCTGGACCAATACCGCGGTAAATGGGTGGTGCTGTACTTCTACCCCAAGGACATGACCTCCGGCTGCACGATGGAGGCGCACAAGTTCCAGGAGGACCTGCCGAAGTATCAGCGCGACAACGCAGTGATCCTCGGGGTAAGCGTCGATTCGGTCGCCAGCCATAAGACTTTCTGCACCAAGGACGGTCTGAGCTTCAAGCTACTCTCCGATGAGCAGAAGTCGACGGTTTCCAAGTACGGCTCGCTGGGCAACTACATGGGCATGAAGATCGCCAAGCGGAACACATTCCTGATCGATCCGGAAGGAAAGATCGTGAAGGTATGGACCGGCGTGGATCCCTCGAATCACAGTACGGAAGTTCTGGCAGCTCTGGCAGACCTTGAAAAAAAGAATGGCTGATGACGACGGCTGTGATCCGGTAATAGCAACGTGCAGACGCAAAAAAGCCCGGCGAAAAGCCGGGCTCTTTTGCTTGCCTCGTACTGCGGGTTGACTACTTCTTCTTTGATGCCTTCTTAGCGGCCTTCTTGGTGGACTTCTTCTTTGCCGCCTTCTTGGTTGCCTTCTTAGCCGACTTCTTAGCCGACTTCTTCTTTGCTGCTTTCTTTACAGCCAATTGAGTACCTCTCTTCGTGGATTTACTACGTGCGCCCTTTTTACCGGCAGCCTTTTTGGCCGCCTTACCGCCGCTGCGGGCGCTGCTGCTTTTCTTCGCGGCAGACTTCTTTGAACTCTTCTTTTTGGCTGCAGTTTTCTTGACAGCTTTCTTAGCTGTAGCCTTCTTCGCGGATGCCTTCTTTGCCGGCGCCTTGGCTGCAGCTTTCTTCGCAGGGGCCTTCTTTGCCGGCGTCTTCGTAGAAGGTGTGCTCACGATTGACGATGGCGCGCCTGGCGCGCGGTAGTCTTCGTCATCGTGGCCGTCGTCTTCTGAAGATACGGGGACGCTGATCTCTTCATCTTCCTCGTCTTCGTCAATCTCTTCTTCCATCTCATCCGAGTAGTCCTTGCCCTCGGGCTCGTGTTCACCATCGTCGTACGCTGCTAAGAGCTTCCGTTCGTCCTGCATCTGTTCGCCTCCGGGACTTCACTCTTCGTTGGCTTCGCTTGTGGCAGCGAGCCCAAATATCGACCACTCCACCTGCGGCGCGGATTATAGCAATAGCTTGCAACGGTCTGCTACCGAACGCAAGAGAGAAACGCAGTTGCATGCCTTGAATCGATCATGACGGATCGCATTCTGCAGAGATTGGGTGCACGGCGATCCGCTGCGGAGCGACCATACTCACTTGTGATGCGGCTTCGGTTTGGCGTGTGCAGCTCCTGCGCGACGCTTGCCGCGACGGCCACGTTTCCCTCTTGCGGACGCGGAAACGTGCGCCGGCTCCGCCACAAAGAGTGTTTGACCAGGCCGAATCGCGGTGGAGCGCAAATGGTTCCAGCGGCGTAGCTGTTCGGTGGTGACGTTGAAGCGGTCCGCGAGTGTCACCAGGGTGTCTTCACGTTCCACGCGGTAGCGTGCGCTGCTGCGCTGCATGCCAGATGCGGCGGGCGGAGGGGTGGGGATAATCAGCGCATCTTCGCCCGAGATGTCGGCGTCGGCATCGATCTGATTCACGAAGGCGATATCCGCCGCCGAGACGCGGTAGGTCTTTGCCAGGGCCGCCAGCGTGTCATCCGGCTGCACGCGGTGATAGCGCCATGCAGTCCGCTTGTCCGGTGGAATCTCCGCGATCGCCTCCATGAAGGCGGACTTGGTGCCGGAGGGAAGGTGCAAATCGTACGGCTCGTCTGGCGGCGTCATCATGCGCAGCAGGCTCGGATTGAGGCCGACGATCTGTTGCACCGGCACGTCGACGATGTCCGCAACCAAACGAAGGTCGACGGATCCGCTTACGGTCACAGTATCGTCTGCGACCGGCGGATCGGCATTGATATCCGTAAGGCCATACTGCACTGGATTCTTCGCCATCACAGCGGCAGCCAGAATGATGGGGACGTAGTTCTTTGTCTCCTGCGGCAGGTTGTTGCGCCGGTAAAGCTCCCAGAAGTCGGCGTACCCGGTGCGCTGCACCGCTCGCTGCACATTGCCCGGTCCCCAATCGTAAGCAGCCATCGCCAGGTACCAGTCGCCAAACTGCTGGTAGTTTTTCTTGATCTCGCGCGCGTAGGCCCGAGTGGACTTCTCCGGATCGAAGCGCTCATCCACCCATCCGTTGCGCTCCAGCCCATAGGCGCCGCGAAAGGGCATGAATTGCCACATGCCCGCTGCACCGGAACGCCCGTTGACGGCTTGCACCTGGAAGCCGGATTCCGCGATGGCCTGATATATGAGATCGGCCGGCACTCCTTCGTCACGCAGGGTGCGCTCGATGAGGTCCTTGTAACGTCCCGCGCGGCGCAGCGAACTGACGATGGTATTGCGCCCGGTCGAGGTGTTGGAAAAGTAGCCGATGTAGCTGGTGACCGCGTCGTTGATGACGAGCGGCAGGTCCGATTGCGTGGTCTTGAGTTCGGCCTCGGCGGCGGCGCGAATATTTGGATCGACGGGGAAAGTGACGTCATTGGCGACACCTACCGGCGTCTGCTCCATGGGCGGGGCAAAGCCGTTGCCTTGCTTGAGCGCATCCATCTCAAGTGCGTTGACGCCATCCACAATGTGCTCGAACTCATCGCTGAGTGCGGGACTAGTCTTCAGATCGAGACCACTGGAAAGCATGGTGTCGACCGCATTGTCGAAGTCACGCTTGGCGGCGGCCAGATCGCCGGCATGGTAGTTGCGCATGCCACTGGCGTAAGCGCTCTCCGCGGCGGAAATCACTTGCTGCTCCCGGGAAGATGGGGGGGCCTGCTGGTGGCTTTGCACATTTCCAACCGCCGGCGATGCAACCTGCGTCTTCTTCTGGGCGGATGGCAGTGCGGCGGCCGCGGTAGCAGCGCCACAGCAGACAGCGAGGAGGAGGGCCGCCTGAACGAGAGCGGCGGAAGGTTTTGACACATGCATGCGGTTCAGACGTGATCCTCGCGCCATTGTAGAGCGCCGGCCTGCTGCGTGCCGATGATAAACTCAAGCTTCGAGCGGACTTCGGTACCGTTGCTCCGGCGCATTCGCTGATCCCCCGCGTCACATCTGAGACTCGATCCTTAGCAAACTACATATCTGCACCCATGGACACCAAACACATCCGCAATTTCGCGATCATCGCGCACATCGACCATGGCAAATCCACGCTCTCCGATCGCCTGCTGGAGCTGACCGGTTCCGTGAGCGCGCGCGAGATGCACGCCCAGGTGCTGGACGACATGGACCTGGAACGCGAGCGCGGTATCACCATCAAAGCGCATGCCGTCCGCATGCTTTACAAGGCCAAGGATGGCGAACTCTATCAGCTCAACCTGATCGATACACCTGGACACGTGGATTTCTCTTACGAGGTCTCGCGCTCGTTGGCGTCGTGCGAGGGCGCGCTGCTGGTGGTCGACGCAACCCAGGGCGTGGAAGCGCAGACCCTGGCGAATGCCTACCTTGCCATCAGCAACGGGCTGGACATGATTCCGGTGATCAACAAGATCGACTTGCCCAGCGCGGATGTCGTGCGTACCCAGGAGATGATTGAAAACACCGTTGGAGTGGATGCTACCGACGCGATTCCCGTGAGCGCGAAGACGGGCGAAAATGTCGAAGCGATCCTGGAAGCGATCGTTCACCGGCTGCCACCGCCCACCGGCGATGCAGAGGCGCCGCTGCAAGCACTCATCTTCGATTCATGGTTCGACGCCTATCGTGGCGTGATTGTGTTGACGCGCGTGATGCAGGGCACGCTGCGCAAAGGCGCACGCATCCGGCTGATGTCGAATGGCCGCGTATTCGATGTGGAATCCATGGGCATCCTGACGCCCAAGCCAGTCGAAGTGACCGAACTCGGCGCGGGCGAGGTCGGATTCTTTGTTGCGACGATCAAGAATGTCGGGGACACGAAGATCGGCGACACCATCACGGAGGATGAGCGGCCCGCAAAGGAAGCCTTGCCGGGCTTTGAAGACATCAAGTCGATGGTCTTCGCGGGGCTTTACACGGTTGACTCGCACGAGCACACGCTGCTGCGCGAAGCGCTCGAAAAACTGCGGCTCAATGACTCGTCCTTTTCGATGGAGCCGGAAAGCTCTGTCGCGTTGGGGTTCGGCTTCCGCTGCGGCTTCCTCGGGCTGCTGCACATGGAGATCATCCAGGAGCGGCTGGAGCGTGAATTCGATCTGGACCTGATCACAACAGCGCCCGGCGTACGGTACAAGATTCGTCTGACCGACCGAAGCCAGATCGAGGTCGACAATCCCTCGCGCTGGCCGAATCCGAGCGAGATCGAAGAGATCGAAGAGCCTGTCATCAAGGCCACCATCCTGACCAACGAGGAATACGTCGGCGGGATTCTGAAGCTGGTCGAAGAGAAGCGTGGACGGCAGCAGAACTTCGAATACGTGACTCCCACGCGCGTCATGCTGACGTATGAATTGCCGCTGAACGAGATCGTGCTGGACTTCTATGACCGGTTGAAATCGGTCTCTCGCGGTTACGCATCGCTCGATTACAGCCTGTCGGGCTCGTGGGTGTCGCCGATGGTGAAGCTGGATATTCTCGTTTCGGGCGAGCCGGTGGATGCACTCTCGATCATCGTGCATCACGACTTCGCTTATGAGCGTGGACGCGCGCTGGTATCGAAAATGCGCGAATTGATTCCGCGGCAGCAGTTCGAAGTGGCGATCCAGGCGGCAATCGGATCGAAGATCGTAGCTCGGGAGACGGTAGCCGCCCTGCGCAAGAATGTCCTCGCGAAGTGCTACGGCGGTGACATCAGCCGCAAGCGCAAGCTCTTGGAAAAGCAGAAGGAAGGCAAGAAACGCATGAAGCGGATCGGGAAGGTGGACATACCACAGGAGGCTTTCCTGGCGGTGCTGAAAGTGGGCGAAGACGCCGGGAAATGACGCTCCTTGATTTCAACGGGGTCAGCCAATCTGTGGAAAGCTTTTGGAAGCTGCGCGCTGCGTTCATTTCCCGTTAACACCTGCACAGGCGCAGGTGGACGCTGCAACCTACTATGAATGAATAGGTTAAGCTGGAAGGGCATGCCCGGCATGCCGCAAATTCTGTGCAGACATGGAGTTGATCTTGCGGCCATGTCCTGCGATCCACAGAAATTTCCACACATCCTGAGCGGTTTTCGAGCAGCTATTTTGGCACGCAGCGGGTTCCGAAATCGGCCTTCGGAACCCGCCTGAGGAGCCTTTAGTGCTGCGTCCGCGGAGCCGGCGTCCGGGCCGGAGTCCGGGTGGTCGTTGCACCGGTTCGCGGCGCTCCGGTGGCAGCCGGCTGGGGTGGAACGCCTGACTGCTGGTTGTAGGCCTGAACCACAGCTTCGGAGATGTTGGTGGACTCGGCAGCCCACAGAATCGGCGACTGCTGTTGCTGCGAACCCGCGTCGAGAACCAAGGTGTAGCCATTCTGCTGCGCGTACTTGGTCATCACCGCGGCAACCTTCTGCGCGACAGCGCCGAGCTTCTCATTCATCTCGCTTCCGAAGTCGTTGCGAGCGTCTTCCACGCTGCGCTGCAGCGACTTCTCCTTCTCGTCGAGAGTGCGGGTGCGGCTGGCGCGCTCTGTATCGCTCAGCTTGTCCCCGGAGGTCTGCAGGTCCTTCTTCAGCGTGTCGACTTCGTCGCTTGCCGCCTTGATCTGCTGCTGTTTGGGCTGGTACTTGGTGTTCAGCTCGGCGAAGACGCGCTGGCCTTCATTGGTCTGGCCGACAACAGCTTCGAACTGGATGACCGCAATTTTGGTAGGGCCGGCGGGAGCGGTGGCAACGGGAGCACCGGGGGCGGAGGGTGGCTCTGCTGCGGTCTGCGCTGAGGCAGAAGCTTGGGCGAGCGCACTGGCGCCCAATGTGGACGCGAGCATGCAGACGAGTGACAAAGAACGCTTCATTTGGCTAGGAAACTCCTTAACAGTTCTTGTTGGGTGTCCTGATTGCGTGTTCAAGGGCACTTGTGGCGCGCTGCCCTGTGCTCTCCCCTTGCGCAATTCGTTGCGGCCACGTGACGCCCCGAAGGGCGCGGTTTGCGCACAAGAGACACGGACAGAGGACATCTCAGGAACTTGCGACGATTATAGAGCAGGTTCCCGTTGCAAGGTATTCCATACACCCGGGGCGACCGCGACGCTGGTCCGGTGGAAGACAGCAAGCCTGCCCAGATTTGAGGTAGCCGTTACGCAATCCGGGCCGCAAGCAACTGCCGCAGCCCAGACTGGGAACCGAGATTAGAACGTGGTGCTGACGGCCAGGCGGAAGGTCTTGCGCGGCTCCCGTAGCTGGAAAAGCGATCCGTAGAATTGCTGGGACTGCGCGTAGCTGTAGTCGCCTGCCCCGCCTGCGGGGAACATATCGCGGGTGATGAGGTTCTCGCCGCGAATCTGCTCCAGAAGCCGGAGAGGGTTGTAGGCGTAGTAAATGCGGAATGGCGCACGGACGATCGGCAGCATAACAGCGATCTCGGCACCGGTGGACATACGGGGAACCGCGTTTGAGCCCTCAAGCGGCCGAATGTCCCGGCTGAACTGGATTCGATGCCCGCCCTGGCACGATCCGTTGACGTATACCGGGCAGCCATACAACGGCGCGTTCAACTGATCGATGGCAAGAACGCTTTCGACGAGTTGCGACTGGCGCGCGGCCACCGACATGCCGAAGTCGTCAAAGAACTTGAAGGTAACGGGACCGCCAAGCGGAATGCGGTATTCGATATTGCTGGTAAATTGCGTATCGCCGCCCACGGAGACGATGCCGTAGGTGGGAATTGGCACGGTGATGTTGCCGAGCGTGGGATTGGTGGGATCACGCGGTACCGGCGTGCCATCCGGGTTGGTGAGGATGAACTGGGTGCGTTGCGGAATGAACGCATAGGGGGTGCCGGAGCGGATGTCGAAGCCGCGAAGCTCCGCCTCGCCGCCTTGATAGAAGCGCTGGAAGGGCGGCGCAACCTTGCCGCCGAGGCCTTGAATGTATTGCGCCTGGAAGCGGATGCCGAGGACGTTCCGTCCCTCTTTGCTCGGCTTCAGTCCATGCATGCCGTTGAAGTGGCGGTATTCGAAGATCGGATTGAAGTACTTGACGTTTCCGCCGATGCCAGCCACCTGCAGCAGGGCGGTGTATTCCACACCTTCATGCGGATTGTAGGGATTGCCGATCTTGTTGTAGGTGTACGACAGCGAAACCTGGCTGGAATAGATGCCCTCAAGCGCGTTGTTTCCCTGGATACCACTGCGGAAGGCGAGCGTCTGGAAGAGCGAGGTCGATGCCGGACTGAATGCGGTAATTGAGCTCTTCTGGAAGGAATAGGTGAGGCCGACCCGGTGGAAGCTGTGCCGGATCAGATAATTGGTCGACACCGTGAGGCCGGTGGAAGACTGGTTGTAGTTCTGTACCAGGGACTGCTGGGCTGCTGAGAGGTTGCCGCCTCCAGTCGAGATCTGGTAGTTCTTCGCGGCGTTGTAGTCGTACTTGCTGGAGAAGACCTGGAAGCCTAACGAAATAGGTTTGTTGCGGAAGTAAGGCTCGGTAAAGCCGAACTGCAGGTTGCGCTGCAGATTGCCGAGGTTGGCCTGCACACTCAGCGTCTCGCCCAGGCCAAGGAAGTTGTTGGTCTGGTAATTGAGGCCGAGGAAGGAGCCGGATAGACCGCTGACTCCGCCATTCAAGCCGATGGAGTTCTTGCCCTTCTCGTGCACGCGCAGCAGCAGCGAGACGGTGTTGTTCGCCTGGTCCTGCGTTGCGGTCGAATCCTGGTCCACCTTGAGCGGGTCGAAGTACTGGAGTTGGTTCAGGCGGAGCAGGCTCTCTTCCCACATATTGCTGTTGTAAACCTGGCCCTCTTCGAGCAGCAGCTCGCGGCGGATTACAGGGTCGCGGGTGACGGTGTTGCCCGTGAACTCGATGCGCGAAACATAGAAGGGCTTGCCCTCATCGATGTCGATGTCGAGAAAGAGCATCTTCTTCGCTTCGTCGAAACGTGTTGTCGGGTTTGCCACAAAGTTGATGTAGCCCAGGGTGCCGTAAGCCTTACGGAGGTTGTCGAGACCCTTGCCAATGGCGGTGTAGTTGAAGTAGTCGCCGTCCTTGATGGCGAACTGGGCCCGCAGCGCCTTCACGTTCCTCACGTGCTCATTGCCGGTGAAGTTGATGCCTCCCAGGCGGTAGCGCTCGCCCTCTTCAATGGGAATCGTAATGTCGATGCGCTTGCCCTTCTTGGGCCGGAAGGTCAGTAACGAGAGGCCGCCTTCGTTGCGAATGTGGGTGGAAGGTTCCCCGGGGATTGCCTTGAAGTAGCCGTGGTTCTGATACGCCACACGGACCCGCTCGGTATCCTCTTCCAGCTTGCTGGCGTCGTAGGTGCGGGCGAAGAGGTTTTCCAGGAAGATGGAGTGCGGAATGCCGATGGGCCGCAGGTTGCGCATGGCATAGCGCAAGGTGCGGGAGTTGAGATTTTTGTTGCCGGTAAAGCGGATGTTGCCGACTTTTACGGTCGGGCCTTCCTTGATGTTGAAGGTGACCGCGACCGAAGCGGGCGGGATGGTCTTGATATCAGGCGTGATGGTCGGGAACTGGTGCCCGTGCTCGCCCAGCAGTGCCTTGAGGACGGCGATCACCCTCGCAACCCGGGTCGGATCGTACTGGCTCTCCACACTGAACCCGACCTTCTCCTTCTTCAACCGGTCGAGCACATCCGACTGCGTGACGGAGTTGAGGCCCTTGTAATTGATCTCGCGGATGGTGGGCTTTTCACGTACGAAGATGTCGAGAACTTCGCCTTTGGGGGTGTCTTCCTTTTCAATGCGGACGTCTTCGAAGTAGCCGGTGTTCCACAGCGAGTTGAAGTCACGCTCCACGGTTGCGGCGTCGTAATTGTCCCCGACGTGCGAGTAGAGGCGGGCGAGGACCGTCTCCTTGGGGATGCGGCGGTTGCCGATGACCCGGATCTCCGAGATGACGTTGCTGTTTTGCGCGAATGCGGGCGCAATGGTGCAGAAGAGTACTGCCAGAGCACCCAACCCCTTAAGCGTCAGTTTACGAAGGATCTCGGGACGAATGGTCTTGTCCTGCTTGATCTGGGAGCTCATGCTCCGCCGAATGACGGGAAAAATAGGCACACCCTCACTGCAACCAAAATCGAACTTCCGCTCTTTCGTGCTGGAAAGCCGATTCTATAGCAATCGGGGCGGCGGCGACCAACCGGGGCCACGAATCGGCCATCGAGCGACCCCGGAACAACCCCAGATTTTCTGTCAGCTTTCGAGCTCTGCATGGATCACAAATCCGCTGTCGGCGGCGCTCCAGCGTATATCGAGCAGGTTGGGTTTGCAGCAGACCTGGCAGTCCTCCACATATTGCTGGCGGCCACCGGCGGATTCGTCCACGAAGGTCTCGTTCCACTCCCCGCACCCCGCGCACTGGTAGCCCGGATTTCCAACACCGTGCTTCTTCGGCAGAGTCATAGCACAATTGTATGCAGCGCAGGTTCGGTAAAGCGCCGAAAAGAATGGTTTTGGGGACAGCCGCTGAGCGCTGGTGCAAAGTTTTTGGCAACTCACGGCATCTGCCATGATCTAAAGGACAGACTCTTCTTCAGGAGACCCTCGAGCGGGTGAGCTATCGGATTGCAATTGGGGTTGCGTGCGCCGCGATCGTTTTCGTCGGGGCGCAGTTGCACGCACAAGACGCGCAAACGAGCGATCCCGTGAACGCTCCCGCTCCGTCTGCATCGTCAGGCGCCACGAGCACACAGGGGAGTGGCTCGGCAGCATCGCCATCGACCTCCACGACGGCTGGTTTGGCCACTCCGTCGCTACAGTCGCTGATGAACCCCAGTTCGGCGCAGAATCCCTACTACGGCAGCGTAACCATGGGAACTGCATCCCCCGAGACGCTGCACCTGACTCTCGATGACGCGATCCAGCGTGGGATCCAGGCGAACCTAGCGATCACACAGGCGCGTATCCAGCAGCAGCAGTCGGATGCCCAGCGGCTGCAGTCACTCGACCCCCTGCTTCCGTACATCAAGGCAGAGGCATCGACCGGGGCCCACCAGTACAACCTGGCGACCTTCGGTTTCAGTGCCAGTACATTCAAGAACATCCCGTCGACGGTGCTGCCTGGCGTGAATTTCGCGAACTTCCCCACCATCGTGAAGGTGGATGTCACGACGGCGGATGCCGCACTGGACTGGACTGCTGGGGATCTGGCCGCATACACGCGGTATCGCGCCGCGAGAGAGAGCCTGAAGGCGGCGTACTACAACACCCAGTCCTCACGCGGCCTGGTGGTGCTGAACGTCGGCAATCAATATTTGAAGACGCTGGCCGATCAATCGCAGATCGACAGCTCCGAGGCGCTGCTGCGGGCCGACGAGGTTCTGCTGAAGCAGGCGCAGGCGGAGCACGAGGCCGGCACGGCAGCCAGGCTGGATGAGTTGCGGGCACGCGTGCAATACCAGACGCAACAGCAAAAGGTCATTGCCGCGCAGAACGTATTTGAAAAGGACAAGATTCTGCTGAAGCGCGAGATCGGGGTGCCGGTGGAGCAGGCCATCCAACTGACAGACACGGCGCCGTACGCAGACCTGGAACAGATGTCCGTCGAGGACGCGCGTCATCTCGCGTATCAGAGCCGGCAGGACTACCAGGGCATGCAGCGGCAAGTGAACTCGGCGCGGCTTTCGCGCTCCGCGGCTCGCTACGAGCGGCTACCCACCCTGACGGCGAGCGGGAATTATGGCGTTACCGGCCTGACGCATGGCCTGTATCACGGCACATTTGTCGCAATGGGCGAACTGAAGCTTCCGCTTTTCAAAGAAGCGCAGTTCCGCGGCGATGCCGACGTGGCCGAGGCGCAGCAGGCCGACACGTTGAATCGGCAGGCGGACCTGAAACAGCAGATCGATCAGCAGCTCCGCGACAGCCTGCTGGACCTGAATTCATCGCAGTCGCTGGTGCGTGTCTCGCAGCAGAATGTAGACCTCGCCACGCGCGCGCTGTCGGATGCAGGCGATCGCTTTGCTGCAGGCGTCGATGACAACCTACCGGTGGTGCAGGCGCAGGCTACCTTGTCTCAGGCGCAATCCCAGCTCATTGCGGACACGCTCACCTACAATCAGGCGAAGCTGGGGCTGGCCCGCAACCTCGGCATCGTGGACACGCAGTACAAGACCTATATTCACGGTAAGTAGCGCTTCACAATCGTGGCGCTACAAGCAAAGTGCAGGTCCTTCACTCCGTTCAGGATGACAATTCATTCCGCGTGAGGGTTTGCTAAGCGACAGTGGGCTCGCTCCAGCCGCGGCGCGCAATCGCGATTGACACCACGTCGATGACGGCGACCATGGCGGCGCACGCACTCCATCCGCCCATGTGCCACACCAGACTGGGCGCGACGCCCGCTACCGTCCCACCGATGTAATAGCAGGCAACATACAACCCCACGGCGGAGGCACGGGAAGCCTCCGGTGCGGCTTCACGGAGAAAGCTGGTGGCGCAGCTCTGCGAGATGAATACCCCGGTGCAACAGAGCGCGAGGCCTGCCACGACAACCGGCAGGGAGTGCACCAGAGTGAGCAGTACACCGGCCAGCGAGAGCAGGATGGAGCCCGTGATACCCGCACGGAGGCCAACGCGCGGCAGTAATGCTCCGGCGAGCGGTGTGGCGACCAGCCCAACCAGATAGACGACAAACAGCAGACTGAGTTTGGCGGTGGAAAGCGAGAAGGGCGGGGCTGCGAGATAAAACGTGATGTAGGTAAAGACGCCGACCAGAGAAAACAACACGTTGAATCCAACGAGATAGGTTGTGAGCAGGCGTGGATTCCGCAGGTGATGGAGCATCGGCAGGAAGATCTGGCGCAGCTCCGGGCGTGGACCTGCTGCGCGCGCGCGTGGCCGGTCCGGCAGCAGCCAGGCTACGAGTGCGGCGCCGCCCAGTGAAATGACGCCGAGCAGGACAAAAGACGATCGCCAGCCGGCATGGTCCGCCATGATGCCGGTGACGGCGCGGCCGGAGAAGCCCCCGAGCGCGGTGCCGCTGACGTAGATGCTCATGACCGGAGCCACCGCCGTAGCGGGCCAGTTCTCGGTTATGTAGGCGATGGTGGTGGCGAAGACGCCGGGCGTAATAAGCCCCTGCAATAGACGCCAGAAAATCAGCCACCCGAGCGAGGTGGAAGTAGCCGCGGCACAGGTGGGCACAGTAAGCAGCAAGATGGAAACGAAGATCACGCGCTTTCGATTCATGCGCTCGGTGAAGGTACCGAGCAACGGCGCGGAGAGGGCGACGCCAAGGGTAGAGGCGCTGACGGTCCATCCCACTGCCGACTTTGAGGCGTGGAAGAGCGTCTCCAACAAAGGCAACAGGGGTTGGGTAGCGTAGAGCGTAAGGAAGGCCACGAGGCCGCAGACAAATACGCCAACCACACCCGCCAGCGGATGCAGGGGATGGAGTGGCCGAGGGGCAGCCATGGGGAGGGCGGCAGAGGCCGACGATGCACCTTCGCCGAGAGGCAGCCGGGGAGCCGCCGATTTGTGCAGTGGGAGCGAAGGGTTGGCGTCGGAGTCAGACATGGCGAGCGAGACTCAAGAGTAATCGACCGCATGTGAGGCAGTGCTGCGACAATAGAGCGAATCCGCACGAAACGAGCGCATGACCGACACCAAGCAAGAAGGGCCTAGGCAAGAGGGGCCTGGGAAACAGGAGCCTGTCAGTCGCGGCGCGGCCGCCTTTGCCTACCGCGATTTCCGACTCTACCAGATGGCCCGCGCGATCGTGATCATGGGCGCGGAGGCGCAGGCTGTCGCCGTCGCGTGGCAGGTTTATCTCATCACGCACCGCGCCATCGACCTCGGCTACACGGGGCTGGCTCTTTTTCTTCCGGGCCTGATCTTCATGCTGCCGGCCGGCCATACGGCGGACCGCTTCGACCGTCGCGCGGTGATCCTGGTCTGCTACTCTCTGCAGTTCGTCTGTACGCTCACGCTTCTTCTCTTCGCGTACCACGGCATACACCACATTCTGCCCATATACATAGTGTTGTTCTTCATCGGCACGGGCCGTGCTTTCAGCGGACCAGCCAGCTCGGCATTGGTGCCGCATCTGGTGCCGGCGGAACACTTCGTGAACGCCGTCACGTGGGGCGCGACGGTCTTTCAGATCGCTAATATCACCGGCCCTGCGGTGGGCGGCCTGCTCTTCACTTTGCCGTTGGCGCGCTGGGGCCTGCCGCATCTCGCGGGGGCGGGGGTGGCCTTCCTGTTCACCCTCTTCACACTGGTCGGCTTTCTCACATTGATCGGAATGCTCGCCGTCCGCCCGGGACGCATGGAGCTTCGCTCGACAACCGTTGACCTTGTGCTCGAAGGCCTCCGCTACGTATGGCGCGCGAAGCTGCTGCTGGGATCGGTGAGCCTGGATCTGTTTGTCGTGCTGCTGGGCGGCGCGGTGGCGTTGATGCCCATCTTCGCGGAGAACATACTGCACACCGGCGCGCGCGGCCTGGGCGTGCTGCGTGCCGCACCGGCGCTGGGCGCGCTCACCGTGTCCATCCTGCTCTCGTTCCGGCCCATCCGGCGCCGTGCCGGCCGCATGATGTTTATCTGCGTCGCTATCTTTGGCGTTGCGACGATCGTCTTCGGGTTGTCGCGCAGCCTGTGGCTGTCGCTTACGGCACTTGTCATCCTGGGAGCGGCTGACATGGTGAGTGTGGTGATCCGCTCTTCCCTGCTGCAGCTTGCGACGCCGCCTTCCATGCGCGGACGCGTCAGCGCAGTCAACTCTCTGTTCGTCGGTGCATCGAACGAACTAGGCGAATATGAGAGTGGCCTGACCGCACAGTGGATGGGGCCGGTGCGTGCTGTCGTCGTGGGCGGCATTGGCTCGTTGATCGTGACAGGTCTCTGGACAGTCTTTTTCCCTTCGCTGCGTGAGGCAGATGCGTTGACAGCCGCATCGCTGATGCAGCCGGAGGAGCAGTTGGAACAGCCGTCGATTTAATTCTTTGGCTCCAAAGAGAGGTTTGATGAAGCATTGGAAGATCATTGGCGCGATCACGCTGCTGGTTTTTGCGATCGCCGCCTGGCGGATTATCTCCTACGAACGCGAGCGCAATGCGCCGGGAGTCGTGGCGAACAAACCGGCAGAGCGAGCGGTCAGTGAAGACCAACTGGTGTTTGTCAGACAGATGCTCATCGACAGTGTGAAGTCGGCGCGCGTCTTGAATGGCAAATCGGTCTGGATGAAGACCGGCTATACCGTCGTCTACTACCCGTATCGCACCGGCCGCATCGTCTTTGCGCAGCCGGCGGGCTGGCTGCCGCCTACGCAGGAGTTGCAGGTGAAGGACTTTGTGGAAGTCACCACACCACCGGACTGGGCCAGCAGCATCCCCCGCGGGCCGAAGAACGTATTCGTTGTCTTTACGGAACCAGGTCGCAGTGGCGAGTTTGCCGCTCCGGTGGCTTCGCTGGGTGGTGCAAATTCGACTTGGGCCTGCGATGACATCTTCTTTTACGACGACCCGAAGACGCTCTATCACTGGCCGGCGGATGTGTGGCAGGCAGTCTCGCAACACACCGCAAAGCAGGGCATGAGCGAGTTCCAGACCACGACGGCGCTCGGCAACCTACAGCAGTCCGATTCAAAGAACTTTGGCAATCGCACGGTAAAGTACGTTACAGCCGATCAGGGACAGACGCGTCACTACAGCGTGGCTTTCTCCGGAGACAAGGCGACTTCGGTGAGCTCGCAGTAGAGCGTTTCAAGATCTGCCTCCGTGCGCGCGATACAGACACCCGGAGGATCCTGCATGAGCTGGCAGCGTGAAAAAACAGTGACGCCGCCCTGCGGACATAGTTTTACGCATGGAACTTCAATGACGTGGACGGGCATTCCTTTGCCCTTCTTCGCGCGCTTCTTAAACCATTTCTTCACTTTGGCCAGTGCGGGTATGCCCCCGCGCCTCATTTTGCGCTGACACTTTTTGCACGCGAAGAGTGCTTCGCCCTCCCATGGAGCGCTGTACACGCGCGACGCTGCTGGACGGTCAAGGGTGATGATCGGCTCGGGGTTCTTGCTCATCGGTCTCTACAGGTAGGATGCCTGCCCATCAGACGCTGGCCTGCTCTTCCAACTGCTTCATGAGGCCTTCCCACTCCTCAGAGAGGTTGGCGTGCTCTGCCCGTAGATTCTCGAGCGCTGTGCTTTGGAGCTGTGTCTCTTCGGCGCTGATGAAGTTGCCGAGCGCCTGTTCTGTCTCGGCGATTGCCGTCTCCACGCGCGGGATCTCGCCTTCCACAAAACTCAGACGATCCTGCATCTGTTTCCGCTTGATGGGATTGACGCGGCGAGCGCGGCCGTTGCTCTCGACTGCTTCGATCGCGGGCTGAGAGACCGCTACGACAGCGGCAGCAAAGGGATCGGCGATTCCCGCTTTGCGGCGCAGGTAGTCCTCGTAGTTGCCGGGATACACGTGCACGGTGCCGCCTTCGACCTCAAAGACACGCGTGCCCAGCGCGTCGAGGAAGTAGCGATCGTGCGAGACGAAGATCACGGTGCCGGTGAATTTGCGGATGGCTTCGAGCAGCACTTCTTTGGCGCGCAGATCGAGGTGGTTGGTCGGCTCGTCAAGGAGCAGGAAGTTTGCCGGGCTGACGAGGATGCGAGCCAATGCATAGCGATTGCGCTCCCCGCCGGAGAGCACGCCGAGCGGCTTGAAAGCGTCATCGCCAGAGAAGAGAAAGCAGCCCAGCAGGCCGCGGAGATCGGCCTGCGGGATGCGCGGTGCGATGCTGCTAATGTCGTCGAGCATGCGGGCGTTGGGGTTGAGCACCTTGTACTGGTCCTGAGCGAAATATTCCGCGGTGACGTTGTGCCCGAGTTTGAGCGTGCCGCTGGAAGGCCCTTCGCTGCCGGAGAGCATGCGTATCAGCGTGGATTTGCCTGCGCCGTTCACGCCGACCAGCGCGATGCGATCGCCGCGGTCGATGGTGAAGTTCACGCCCTCGAGCACCTGCTTGGGGCCATAGCTCTTTGCGAGGTCGCGGACTTCAACCACGGTCCGGCCCGACGCGGGCGGCTGCGGGAAGGTAAAGTGAATGACCGGCTCTTCCTGCGGCAGCTCGATGCGCTCGATCTTTTCTAGCTCTTTGATGCGGCTCTGCACCTGCTTCGCCTTGGTGGCCTGATAGCGAAAGCGGTTGATGAAGGTTTCCAGGTGCTCGATGTGCTCGCGCTGGTTGCGGTAGGCGGATTCAAGCTGCGCGCGACGCTCCTGCTTCTGCTCCAGATAGCGCTCGTAGTTGCCGTGATAGACGTGGAGCGCCTTGTTCCATATCTCGACAATCTTGGTCACTGTGACGTCGAGAAAATAACGGTCGTGCGAAATGAGGATGTAGCCGTTGGGATAACTGCGGAGGTAGTTTTCGAGCCAATTGCGCGTCTCTAAATCGAGATGGTTGGTCGGCTCATCGAGCAGCAGCAGGCTGGGCTTTGCCAGCAGCAGCTTCGCGAGTGCGATGCGCATCTGCCAGCCACCGGAAAATTCCTGCGTCTGTCGCGTCCAGTCCGTCTTGCTGAAGCCAAGGCCGTCCAGAACTGCGCCCACCTGCGCATCCAGCGCGTAACCACTGTGGGCACGGAATCGTGAGTCGAGCTGAGAGAAGCGGTCCGCAGCCGCCTCATAGGCGGATGATGTAGGTTCAAGCTCGGCCAGGCTGGTCGAAAGCAACTCAAGCTCCTGCTCGATGGCGCGGAGTTCATCGAAGACGGAGAGGCATTCCTCGAAGACGCTGCGGCCAGAGAGAGCCAGGCCATCCTGCGGCAGATAGCCGATGGTGGCGCTGCGGGCGCGCTCCAGGGTGCCGTAGTCGAGCGACTCGAGTCCGGCGAGAGTCTTCAGGATGGTCGATTTTCCGGTGCCGTTTGCGCCGACCAGCGCGGTGCGTTCTCCCGGCGTAATGAGCCAGTTTGCACCTTCGAAGAGTATCCGTGGCCCAAAGCGCCTTCCGGCGGAGGTGAGTTGCAGCATGCTACTGCTATTTTCTCACTTTGCGGGCACAGCGGCTGTCTTCGGCTTGGCCGATGCGTGCTTCCGCGAAGTCACCAATGCGCGCCAGTCAGCCTCTGTCTGGTCCGCATATGCTTCGGCAAAAGCTGCAAGCGCGTGGTCAAACTTATCCTGCTTGTTTCCGGCGCCGAGATATCCAGTAATGAGGTGCACATCGCCGGAGCGCGCATGACCACGCGCCAGCAGCTCGCCACAGACGGCGGCATATTCCGCGAGGCCGCCACCCTGCAGCTCCTCAGGTTTGACGGAGGCTTTATGGTCATTGAGCTGGCGGACTAGGTAGTCGCGATTTGCAATGGTTGTCCAGCCGAGAAACGGATCGGACTGCCACTGCATGGCGCGCTGGCCTTCCGCAACACGCTGCCCCTGGTGGGCGGCAGTGCGCGGCTCCGCCCCTTGCGTCCGAAGGTAGGGTGCATATGCCGAGCCGGGCTCTTCTTTTACCTGCAGGAAGAGGGGGTCGTTTTCGCCGTTGCCTTCCAGATAGACGAGGTAGTCGCGCAAGCCCACGCTGCCCGTGCCCACCACCTTGAACGCGACGTCAACCGGTACATACTGATCGAGGAAGTGCCTTCGCTCCGGCAAGAGGCTGTCGCGATACGCCGCAAAGCTTGCAAGCACGGCGCGAGATTGGGCCAGCGGCAACGGGGTCTGCAGTGGCGGCTCTTTCTTGAAGCGGCGTCGAGCACGTGTTGCCTTGGCGGTCTTGACGTCCTCCGTGAATCGGCCAAGCGTGCTGAGCGGGGTTTCTCGTTCTGCCTTCTGCAGCGCTTCAGATACCGGGGTGACGCGCTCCAGACGATGCACCTGGTAGCGCGCAAGCTCCACCACCGGGGTCCGAGCGAGCGTCGCGGCCAGCCGGCGATAGTTCACAGCGAAGATATGAACAGCGTCGCGACAGGCCGATGACTTCTGCCCGTTTTCACGTCCCGCGAGCACGAGGCTGGCGGCCATGCGTTTCAAGTCCCACTCGAAAGGCGCGGCGCAGGTCTCGTCAAAGTCGTTGATGTCGAAGATGAGACGTCCATCCGGCGCGGCGTAGGCGCCCAGGTTGCGTACGTGAGCGTCACCGCATATCTGCGAAATGATGCCGGTGTTCGGCAGCGTGGCGAGATCCGCAGCCATGACCGGCACGGCGCCGCGGAAGAAGCCGAAGGGCGAAGCGAGCATGCGCTCGTACTTCAATGCGACCAGGGAAGGGACGCGTCCGCGCATGGAGTGAGCGATGGTTGTGACAGGCGACCAGCGACTGGCCGGTGGGCGCCAGTGTGCGTGGTCCTGCCGACGCAGTTGTTTTCGGCGCGCCTGCCCCAGCGCGTGCCGCTCCGCGGGCGTAATAGGGACCGCCATACATAGCTGACGATACATGCTGGGCGTGTGGCGCGTAAAACGCGCGGGTCAACGCGACAGAGAGATCTGATGGGTCATAGCGTCGCGTTCCGCCTCTGGCAGCGCCGGCATGGCGCCGGCACGTGACGCGACCCAGGCGCCCCAGCGGTTGCCGGCGGCGTTGAGTTGGGACAACGCCGCGCCGCGCAGATAGTAGTGCGTCAGTGCAGCGGTGAACGCGTCGCCGGCACCGACGGCATCGACGATCTTCGCCGGATAGCCGGGATGGCGATCGACGTCCTTACGCGTGATCAGCAAACTGCCCTGCGCTCCGAGCGTGATGGCGACAAGTTGCACGGGAAACTGGTCAATGATCTGGCGGGCGCCGTTGAGCAGGAAGTCCGGGGTGATTCCTTCTGAATCCGGAAAGCCCAGCAACGAGAGCACCTGAGGCATCTCATCCGCATTCAATTTGAAGACGGTTGCCAATTCGAGTGACTGCTCGACCATCTCCGGAGTGAAGAATGGCGCGCGCAGATTGACGTCGAAAACACGGACGCACTCGGGGCGGGTCTCATGCAGGAAGCTCTCGATGGTTCGGCGCGACGCCGGAGACCGCTGCGCCAATGTCCCAAAACACACGGCGTCGGCTTGCTCAGCAAGAGCGAGCCAATGCGGGGTGAATTCCAGAAAATCCCAGGCGACAGGCTCATGAATGGTGTAGCGTGGCTCACCCTGTTCCAGCGCCACGGTCACTGTACCGGTGACGCGGCTGAAGTCCTCCTGGATATATCGGGTGTCCAGCGGGGTGGTTTTGAGGAATGACATGGCCTCGCGCGCGAGCGGGTCTGTGCCGATGCGGGTGGCAATCGCACCGTTGTTGCCCAGGCGCGCCGCCATGACAGCGAAGTTCGATACGGCTCCTCCAAGCTGCGGCCCGGCAGGAAGGATGTCCCACAGCAACTCGCCGAGACCCACGATGCTCTTTCGGTCGCTCATGCAGACCTCGGCGCACACCGAACGTGGTTCGCCAACCTGCACATCCCGCAGGCGCAACAACGAATTTGTAACCAAAGCGTAACTGCAAGCCGCCGATGCATCGTGTCTCCTGGAAACGAATCACCGATCGTAGATCATGCACTGCCCAGACGTGCCCCGAGCCTATCATGCGTCGCGCCATGAAGCACGAGGAAGCATAGAACGATATTGGATGCACGCCACCGTTGCGGCGTGGCTATATGGTAGCTCCAATGCCGAGGGTCCTCGCTGCGATACGACCGTCCAGATTGGCTGATGCAGCCGCAGCTTGCGGCTCAGCGGGCTGCGTTGTTCGTATTTCCGGCGAGCACCGTCGCGTATTGGGCATAGACGCTATCGAAGACCGCATCCCAGGAAGCGGACAACGCATACCGACGTGCGCGCTCGCGCATGTCTGCACGCACTACGTCATCGCTCGCCAGTCTCGCGATCGCGGTTGTAAAGCCCTCGTCATCCCGGATGAAGCCTGTTTCGCCATCGCGTACGATGCGGGCCGGACCGCCATCCGCTGTGACGATGGCTGGAACACCGGAAGCCAATGCTTCCAGCACTACATTCCCAAAGGTGTCGGTGTGCGAGGGAAAGACGAAGGCGTCCATGTTGGCGTAGGCGCGAGCGAGATCCCCGCCGCGGAGCACTCCGGTGAACTCTACACGGCTCAGACGCGCGCGGAGCCAAGATTCTTCTCCGCCATGCCCAACGATGAGAAAGCGGAAGTTCCCTGCGCCCTGCAGGCGAAGCTGCCGTTCAATCGTCACCAGCAGTGCGACGTTCTTCTCCACCGAAAGACGCCCGACGAAACCCAGCACGAAATCGGCGTCGTCCGCGTCTCGATCGCGATATGTGGGCGAAAACGCCCTCGTGTCTACGCCGCGCGTCATCAGGTGGCACGGTCGCCCGGTCGCGCGCGCCAGCAATGCGCAAAGTTCCTCATTCGGCGCGAAGAGCATGCGCGCCTGCTTGTAGTGGCGCGCGGCGGCCCGGAGCGCCGAAGATTCGATCTGCCGGGCGACGCGAGGGCCGTGTTCGCCGAAGAGGCGCGTGAACCATGCGGAACGAGTGGCAGCATATTCGTGCACATTGGTGTGCCATGAAGCGACCAGCGGCACGCGCAGGTGACGCGCGATCCGTGCACCTAGAAAGCCCAGTTCCGTGGGCCCAGTGATGTGGATGATGTCCGGGCGGAAGCGCCGGGTGTCCGCGAGGATGCGCGGCAGATGCCGCCAGTAGGCAAGGTCGAAGCGCAAATCCTTCTCGACAGGAAAGGAGAATGCGCCGCGCGGCAGCTCAAGCGTGCGTACCGGGCCGTCCTTGCCGGCGCGATCCGCCGGACCTGCGCGGACACAGAGAAAGGGTAGACTGCGACGGCGCGCGAAGGCCTCAAAGTGCCGGCTGGTGTGCGCCACCCCGTTGATCTCGTGGAAGGCGTCCGGGAAGTAGGCGACCCTGGGAGGAGTGGCGGGCGAGGGACCGTGGGCGGCCGCGGGCATAGCGCGAGTGTATGCGGTGTGTGGCGGAAGCGGAAAAGCTATTAGACAGCCTCTCCTTCGCCGAGAGCGAAGTGCAACTGCCGCGATTCGTTCCAGGCCAGCCGCAGGCTTCCACTGAACGGCGCACGGCCCATCAGCCGGACGAACTGAATGCTCAGCCGAAGCATCAAGGGTGCATGGCCGGCGGGCCATAGCGCGCTCACAGCCTGCGGAATGCCCTGCGCGTCCGGGTGATAGACGCGCTCGTCCCAGCGGCGGGACCCTTCGGGAAAGTCCGGGTAGTCGCGCACTGCGTCCAGAGTGGATTGCATGATGCGATGCTTCCAGGGCTGCGCATACTGCGGCATGAAGAGCACATGGCTGCGCCCCTCATTGCGTACTTCATGCACGAACTCGTTGAAGGAGGTCGCGTGGGTCAGGTTCACGTTGCCGTTTGGCTCCAATCCGTGACGGTCGCCGCCGGAGATGAGCAGCTTCCCCCAGCGCGCGGCCAGCGCACGGACCACCCGGTTTTCGTTCCAGTGGCGCAGACCATTCAGCTCCATTGCGTGGATGAAGTCGCCGTTCTGCTGCATGAACTCCTCCACGCGCAATGCGTGACGAGCAGAACCGATCTCGTAGAGATCCCACATCGGATGGTTGAAGACGGTCAGGACATTCGGCAGGGCATGAAGTGCGCTCAGCAGCTCGGTGAGCCGCGCGTTCGACGGGTTGGTGGTGAACTCCTGGAACGTCCGCATCCACTGCGCGCCTTGCGCGCTGGGCAGATTGTGGATGCCAAGATGGAAGGACTGATCGCCGCCGAAGGGAGTTGTCCACTCCACGGAAACCGGGATGTGGCGCGCGCTGGCGACGGTGCGCAGCAACTGCGGCGCTTCAATATTGTCGTGATCGGTGATGGAGACCAGTGCGGAGCGCTGCAGCTTGTTTTCGATCTGACGGCGCTCCAGGTCGAAGGCCAGGCGCGGCGTGAGCGGAGGCGTCCAATAGGCGCGTTTGTAATCCAGGTTTACAACTGCATGCTTTGAATGGATTTCTTCCAGCCACCGGAAGAGATGGCCCCAGAAGCCGTCGCTTGAGATGACTTTGACGACGAAATCGAGCGTCTCTTTGGAGCGGTTGGTGTGGCTATGCAGCGAGACACCGGTGCTGGAGTTGCGCGCGGCATCAGGGTCCCTCCATAGATAAGAGATCTGCGATCCCTTCATGGCCACCCTCCTCACACCTTGCATGCTCAGTATGAGAAGGGACCTATGAAAGTGGCATTACGGAGACAAGAAGATGCCGTAACTTTCGTGCAAACCACTGTTCCAGATTGGAAAGGAACCGTACTAGTTACGGGCCTTTCCTGCAGCAGTTAGCGGGTCTTTGCTATGTCGGGCACTAACTCGCCCCCGGCATCCGGTACTTTCGTTGTATCCGCCTGCGCGGCACGGCGGCTTTCCGGTTCCAGATGGTTTGTCGTAAGTCCCTGCTTCAACAGCGTAAAGGCCTCTTCCGGCGTGTCGGCAAAGTGGAACAGATCTAGATCTCCGGGCGCTATCGTTCCCTTCTCCACCAGTACATCGAGGTTGATTACCGACCTCCAGTACTTCGAGCCATAGATGATTACCGTGATCTTCTTCGCCAGCTTCTCGGTCTGCTCCAGGGTCAGGATTTCGAACGCCTCGTCGAGTGTGCCAAAGCCCCCGGGGAAGACCACCAGTGCCTTTGCAAGATAGGCGAACCAGTACTTGCGCATGAAGAAGTAATGGAACTCGAAGTTGAGCGCCGGCGTGATGTAGGGATTCGGCGCCTGCTCGAATGGCAGCTTGATGTTGAGTCCGACGGTCGGGCCACCGGCCTCGTATGCGCCACGGTTGGCTGCTTCCATGATTCCCGGACCACCACCAGAGGTGACGACGAAGCGGCGCTGCCGGCCCTTCAAGGTCATCGACCACTCGGTGAGCATGCCGGCCAGTTTGCGCGCGTCTTCGTAGTAGCGGGCCATCTCTACGGCCGCCTCGGCGCGGCGGCACTTCAGCTCGTGAGGACTGCAATCGTCGAGCTCTGCGCCCTTCGCCGGCTGCTCGTGATGCGGAGCCGGCTCGTTTGCGTACGGACGCGCCAGGAGCTCGAGCTCGCGGTTCGCGACGTCGAGGGCGCGGAAGCGGGCCGAGCCGAAGAAGACGACGGTATCGCGGATGCGCTCGCGGCGGAAGCGGGCGAGCGGCTCGACATATTCCGCCATGATGCGGATCAGGCGGCCATCCGGACTGTTCAGGAAGGCTGGATTTTCGTAAGCCAGCGATGCAGAGTGGAGCGGATTCGGTGTTTGATCGGGCATAGAAGAAATCAATAGCTGCGCTTGCGGCGAAACAGGACGCTGAAGGCGATCCAGATATTCAACAGGCCCAGGCCGGAGACGATACCGCGCACCCAGCCCTGCGCAATGAAGGTGGCCACCGTAGGCCAGTTGTTGATCCACGCATTCGTGGTCCAGATGCTTCGCCAGGGCAGCAGGACAACCAGAGCACCAACATACAGGCGAAGGATGACGAACAAGGTGATTTCAAGGACCAGGACCCATCTCGGAATCTGCCTTTGCCGCTGCGGCGGCAGGGGCTCCACGGCAGTTGCCGGTTCATTGGGCGTGCTGAAGAGGTTTCCCTGGTTCGGCATTCACTACCTGCAAAAATCCAAGGAGCGACCGGAACCGGCCGCTCCCTAACACTCAAGCTTACACGCTGAGGAAGGCACCGGTTGTCACGCTACGGGCTGTGCGTTGCGCCGGGGACGACGGTTTGCCTGCAGGATCTTCTTACGCAGGCGGAGCGACTTCGGCGTGACCTCGACCAGCTCATCTTCCGCAATGAATTCGATGGCCTGTTCGAGGTTGAGTGCCTTGACCGGCACGAGACGGATCGCGTCATCCGCGCTGGATGCGCGCATGTTGGTGAGCTTCTTCTCGCGCACCGCGTTCACATCGAGATCGTTGTCGCGCGAGTGCTCGCCGACAACCATGCCTTCGTAGACCTCGGTGCCGGGGTTCACCAGCAGCACGCCGCGGTCCTGCAGACCATCGAGTGCGTAGGCGGTGGTGGTGCCGGCGCGGTCGGCGATGAGTGCCCCGGTGGGCCGCTGCGGGATCTCGCCTTGGTACTGAATGTAACCGTCAAAGAGCGCATTCATCACGATGGTGCCGCGCGTCTCGGTGAGCATCTCGGAACGCAGGCCGATGAGGCCGCGCGATGGCACGCGGAACTCCATGCGCACGCGACCGGAGCCGTGGTTGGTCATCTTCACCATCTCGCCCTTGCGCGGGCCGAGGCGTTCGATGACGGTGCCGACAAAGTTCTCCGGGATATCGATGGTGAGGTGTTCGACCGGCTCCATGGTCTTGCCGTCCACGACTCGCGTGACGATCTCCGGCCGGCCCACCATGAGCTCGTAGCCTTCGCGGCGCATCATCTCGATAAGGATGGCGAGCTGCAATTCGCCGCGGCCGAGGACCTTGAAGCTGTCCGGCGAACCGGTCTCCTCGACGCGGATGGAGACGTTTGCAAGTAACTCTTTGTCGAGGCGTTCGCGCAGATTGCGGCTGGTGACGTATTGGCCTTCACGGCCTGCCGTGGGCGAGTTGTTGACGGAGAACTGGATCGCGATGGTCGGCTCGTCGATGACGATCGGCGGCAGCGGCTGAGGGTTCTCGAGATCGACGATGGTCTCACCGATGGTGATGCCGGTGACGCCGGCGATGGCGACGATGTCGCCGACCACGGTCTCGGTAATGTCGGTGCGCTTCAGTCCTTCAAAGGAGAAGAGCTTGGTGATCTTGGTCTTTTGCAGCGAGCCGTCGCGCTTGGAGATGTTGATCTCATCGCCGGTCTTGAGGGTGCCATTGAAGACGCGCGCGATGCCGAGGCGGCCGAGGTAGTCCGAGTAGTCGAGGTTGGTGATCTGGATCTGGAGCGGTCCCTTCGCGTCGCCGGGAGCGGGCTTCAGCGAGTTGACGATGGTCTCGAAGAGCGGCTGCAGATCGGTGCCGGGGGTATCGAGCGAAAGCGACGCGGTGCCGTGCTTCGCGTTGGTGTAGAGCACCGGGAAGTCGAGCTGATCCTCTTCCGCGTCGAGATCGATGAAGAGGTCGTAGACCTCGTTGAGGACTTCCTGCGCGCGGGCGTCGGGGCGGTCGATCTTGTTGATGACCAGGATGGGGGGCAGCTTTGCTTCGAGGGCCTTGGAGAGGACGTAGCGGGTCTGGGGCAGCGGGCCTTCGGAGGCATCGACCAGCAGCATGACGCCATCGACCATCTTGAGGGCACGCTCGACCTCGCCGCCGAAGTCGGCGTGGCCGGGGGTGTCGACGATGTTGATCTTCGTATCTTTGTAGTGGATCGCCGTGTTCTTGGCCAGGATGGTGATGCCACGCTCTTTTTCGAGCTCGTTCGAGTCCATGACGCGTTCAATCATGGTCTCGTTGCTGCGGAAGGTGCCGGCCTGGCGGAGCATTGCATCGACCAGGGTGGTCTTGCCGTGGTCAACGTGGGCAATGATGGCGATGTTGCGGATGGTGCTGGACACGATGGTGCGGTTCTCTCTTCCTGTTGCGTTTCTTTTGGGGACTGGGAGGGGACCCCCTCCCCCCTCCCGTCGCGGGAGGTTGGCTTGTAAGCTATTGCGATACAGGCACTTAGACCCTCTCCCGAGGGCTAAATTCGTCTTTCCAAAGAGCTTACCGGTAAATTCGTCATTCCATTCCGGTTAGGAGCACACTGCAAGTGCTCCCAATGCCCTTCGTGGCGGTCGAGGAATGGTCCTATTTCTAGTGTAGCGGACTCAGATGAAAAAACGGCACGATTTGCGAAGATCGTCATCCCGAGGTCATCGCCTGCTACCAATCCGGGAGCGGTCTTCAAAAGACTTTCATCAAATGCTTTTCAGCGACCAGGCTTGCTGCTGGGTGATGCGCCAACTGCCGCCGAGCGTGATGGCGACTGCTGGTTCCATCGGCGTTCTCGCGTAGTAGCGGCGAGTCACGGCGTGGCGGTAGTTGATGAAGATTTCTGCTACGGAGTGGTCGAGGAAGATGTGGAGGTCTAGCGGGAGGTCGTTGGTCAGAGGGATTTCGGTATCGCCGATACGAACGACATCCGGCGGCTGCTGCATGGAATCGCGCAGGAGCAGAGCGGCCCCCTGACGGTCCACGAAGGACTGGTCGAAGAGGGGCTCGGAACCGGGTTCAAGGCTCAAGCGGATCTCCTGCGCAGCGGATGGCAGACGCTTCACCGCAGCTCCGGTGCGGGCCCCGGTTCGAAGTGAGGCAATCTCGGGCGCTGGCTCCATGACGAGTTGGCCATTCGATATGGAAAGGCGGCGCGGAAGGGACATCATGCCGGACCAGCCGGCGGCGCGGTATTCCGCTTCGGGACGCGTCTCGGTGATCCACCCCCAGAGGATGCGATTCCCGTGCGCGTCGAGCTGGGATTTGGGCGCGTAATAGGCGCCGTGATCGAGCAGCCCTTCATTCTCTGCGTGAAAGAGCATGGTCGCCGTGTCGAGGGTGCCGATCTGCCAGAGGGTGCGGCGCTCCGTGGAGTGGATGAGGACGTGTTTGCCGTCGAGCGGGAAGAAGTCGGGGCACTCCCACATTTCGCCGCTGTCGACCGGGTCGGTGCCCTGCTTGCCGTTGGGCTTGCCTTGCGCCATGGGGTGCAGGTATTCCCAATGGCGAAAGTCGGCGGAGCGATACAGCAGCACGCGGCCACCGGCACCGCGCTCGCCGGAGGCGACGATGAGATACCAGGAATTGCCTTGCCGCCAAGGCGAAGGATCGCGGAAGCCGACGACTTTCATGCCCGCCGGTGGTCCGGGGACGACAGGCTGGGGCACCTTGCGCCAGCGCACGAGCGTGTCGTCCTCTGCGACGGCCATGCATACGGATTCGTGCAGCGGCGGGTTGGCATCGGCGAGTGTGGCCTGCTCCGGCGTGGAGTTGACGACGCCGGTGTACAGGAAGGTGGGTTTGCCATCGACGATGGCGGCGGTGCCGGTCCAGCAGCCGTCGGCGTCGGGACCGCCGGGGGTGGGCCGAAGCGCGACCGGCTGGCGATGCCAACGCACCATGTCCGGAGATGTGGCGTGCGCCCAGAGCTTGACGGCGGAGACGGGCTCGTCGTTGTACTGCAGGAACATGTGGTAGCGGCCCTTCCAGAAGAGGGGGCCGCAGGGATCGTTCATCCAGCCATGCCTGGGGAGCAGATGGTATTGCGGACGCATGGGGTCGCGGGCGATTGCGGCATCTGAGGGTTCGAGCGCGGAGAGTTTGCGGGTGAGCGCGGCTCCGGTGGTGAGGGCGAGGGTGTGGAGGACCGTTCGGCGGGTGGGCATGGCTGCGCGGATCAGTATCGCAGGACTAGCGACTCGGTTGCTAAAAGGCGGTACTGATTTCCTTCAGAGTAGTGCTAGGCTGACACGTCTATGGGACTCGGATTTGTGCTGGCGTTTTGGCTGGTTGCGGGAGGGGTTCTTGCCGCGATTGGCGGGGCAATCCTTGGAGGCATTACTTCCTTTCTCACGCGGGATATTGGCGATTCTCGTCTGCCATCCATTCGCGCGGCTCGATTGCTGCCCTTAGCCTGCCTGGTCTGGGCGGGACTTGTCTTCGCCGGGCAAGCTGTCGTGAATGTGGGCCTGCTGCACCGTGATATTGGCACCGGAGATAGCTGGTATGCACCACTGCCGAACCGATACCAGGTTGTGTTCGTGGACGTGACAAACCAGGGTACCGTGAGGCCGGAAGGAGCTACGGGCGGTATTCAAGGCGTGCGACTACTGCAGGTGTCCGGGCCCTATATCTTCGGCGGCTTGGATACAAACGCATTCGTTCACGACGGAGACAACAATACCGAAGTGGATTCCTATTTTGTTCTGGATACACGCACGGGAAAGCGGACGGACGAAGCGAACTTGAACGCGCTAACAGTCGAAGCTTCGCGGCTTGGCGTGTCGCTGCACCTGGAGCCGATCTACAAGGTGTACTCGCGCGCCCGATTCACCTGGTTCGATATCTTCGCGGGTTGCCTGTTTGTGCTGCCTCCGCTTGCGGCACTCATCGCACTGGGCACGTGGATCGTGCGACTGCGGCGCAATCCTCAGATAAGGGCAACCAGTTAACCGCGCGCGACGTGGCGGTATTCGGGCGTGAAACCGAGGGCGCGGGCGTGGTC
Source organism: uncultured Acidobacteriaceae bacterium (assembly GCA_963763665.1). GTDB lineage: Bacteria > Acidobacteriota > Terriglobia > Terriglobales > Acidobacteriaceae > KBS-83. The sequence goes on from CAVXPT010000001.1 coordinate 685,554, forward strand.
GAGCAGTCTTTCGAAGTCGAGGGAGATGGTGGCGCCGGCTTTCTGGGTTACTTCGTCTTCGATGGGGAGATCGAAGTCGTCGGCGCCGTAGCGGAGGCCTTCGAGCGCGCCCTGGTTTTGCGTGAGCACCGAGGTGCGGATGCGCGGGATGTTGTCGAGGTAAATGCGGGAGAGCGCGAGGTGGCGCAGGTACTCCCCGGTGCTGATCTCGATGCCGCCCAACTGATTTCCCAGTGCGGTGAAATACGGCTTGAAGGTCCAGCAGAGGAAGCTGGCGAGGCCGCCGCCGAGTGAACTCATTCGTCCTGGAAGGCGCGCGTGCGCTCAAGGTGCTCGATGCGTTCGTCGAGCGATTCATCGAAACCGATGACCATGGTGGCGGTCGTCTTGAGGCCGGCTTCGAGGATGGCGCGCTGCGCGGCGAAGTATTCGCGAACCGTGTATTTGAATTTGGAGTGGCGGCTGCGGAAGTCTTCGGTGAGGATCTCCGAGCCTCCGCCGGTGATCCAGCGCACGCCTGCGGCTTTGAAGCGCGCGGCGGCCTCGGCATAGGTCAGCTTGGCGTGGTCGGCGAGGTAGAGGAATTCGGCGATGGTGAGCGCGTAGAACTCCAGCGTGTCGCCGTAGCGGTGGCGAATCGCAGAGAAGAGGTCGCAGTAGTAGTCGAGCGGCAGGTGCGGGTTGAAGCCGCCGTTGAATGCGGCGAGATCGCCGCCGAGCGAAAGCAGTTCATCTAATTTCGCAAACACCGCTTCGCGAGAGAGGACGTACCCGCCCTCCTGACCGGGGAGCTTGTAGAAGGCGCAGTAGTCGCACTGGGCGACGCAGACATTGGTGTAGTTGATGATGCGCATCACCATGTAGGTGGCGTGGTCCGCAGGGTGGAAGCGGGCGCGGACTTGTGTGGCGAGATCGCGGAGTTCCTGGTCGGTGGCGTGCTGCCAGAGGTGGCGGGCATCGTCAGACGTGATGCGCTGGCGGGCGTGGACTTTCGCGGCTATGGCATCCGTGATGGGATTGGCGAAGGTGGCCACCTGTTTATTGTACGGACTCGCCGTCCGAGGCAACGGCGCCTGCGGGCGTTCCGTGGGGCTCGCTTCGTTTGGTCGGGACTGGCCGTCCGGGCGATTGCGCCTTTGGCGCGCTCCGTTGAGCTCGCTTCCTTTGGTCGCTCACGTTCGGTTTTGTGGGCGACTCCGCCTCTTTCCCACATCTCAAAGGCGAGATGTGGGGCACCCGATTGGTGGCTGGGTACGCGTCCTTCATTCCCACCCACCCTGGCTTTGTGACAGCGCGGGCAACTGCAGGTCCTTCGCTCCGCTCAGGATGACCGCTAGGAGGGATTGGGTGGTGGCGCGGGTAGCTGCTTTAGCGTCTGCAGGTTTCTGGGAATATCCTTCCATTGCTTTTTCTTGAGCAGGAGTTCGCCGCGGGCGGAGTGGACGAAGTAGTGCTCGACGTCGGCGCGGATGGCGCGGTCGATGGGTTGCAGACTGAGCTTCTGATCTTGCTGTTGCGAGCTGGGCTGGGCCGGACTGGAAGCTGCGGGTGCGGGCTGAGGTGGTGGTGCGGGTTTGGGCGCGGGAGGCTTGGCGCCTTGCGATTGAGCGCCTGGGGGCTGATTCGCGGCGGGTTCAGGGCCGGGACCGGACCACGGGGCGGATGGCGTGGGCGGAGGCGCGGGCGTGCGCGGCTTGACCAGCAGGGCCAGATAGCGGGCGTAGGTCTGGTCGGCGAGCGCGTACTCAGCGGGCGCGGTGGGCTTGCCGGTATCGAGGTCCAGCGAGGCGAGCTTGAGCGATGGCTGATCGGCAGGCTCGGCATGCAGAGTATCCAGATAGTGCTGATATTGATCGACGACGCTGTCCATGCCGGAGAGAAAGGTCTTCTGGGTGTCGGCGCTGGGCACACGGAGCGAGAGGTCTTTCAGCGGCCCGACTTTAGGAATGAGCTTGAGGAAAAAGGCGAGAATGCGGGCGCCGACGCCGGGACGATGGTAGCTGTTGCCGAAGCGCTTCTGGTAGTCGGCCTTGCTGAGCCGGTAGTTCAGCTTTTTGGGCACAAAGGTGGGGTCGGCCTGCTTCATCTTGTCGCCGTAATCGGTGATCGCGACCTGCGTCATCTTCGGCAGAAGTATGCTGACCGTCCTGCGGTAGGTGCCGATGGCTAGGTCCTCCTTGGTCAGGACCTGATTCAAGGGCACACCGTAGGTATCGAAGAAAGCGCGCTCGAAGACGGGCTTGGCCACCTGAAAGCCGATGAAGTCGTGGAAGGCCTCGGGGGCGTAGCGCTGCTGCACCACTTCAAGGACGTCGAAGCCAAACTCGGTCTGCAGGTGGGCTTCCGGGTCGTCGTCGTAGGTGACGACGGGGCCATAGCGTCGGCGCAGCCTGGGATATTCGCTGGCCGTGGCGCGATTGACCGCAGGGTGGCCGAGAGAGTCCGAGGTGTAGTGGGCGAGCGCACCGAGGGCGAAGGCGTACTCGTCCGGATTCTGCGCGTCGCGAATGAGATTGGAGACGAAGTCGCCGGAGCGGACGTAGTGCAGCAGGTCCGAGAGCAGCTTGCTGCCGAAGGGGTAGTAGCCGATGTCCTGAATGATGGCGCCGCCGTAGGCGTAGGCGTGCGCTTCCCGGATCTGGTCGCGCGTGATGCCGGGATAACGGCGGCTGAGCAGCGGGATGATGTGGCTCTTCCAGGCGAGATCGACCACCTGCTCGTGTGACAGGACGGAGTAGGCGCGCGCCGGCTGCGGAGGCACCACGAGAAACAGGACGAGTGTGAGGGCGAGAAGGCCGCGACCACGGGCGGAACGATTTCGCATACCGGATGATTACGATGCACGAACTGCGAATGCACAGCAGGGAGTGAGCGGATTATTCCACACCCGCATGCCCTAAAGCAGTTGCAAACGGCCTGGCGCAGCGAATGGGACGAGGCAAAAGCATTTTGGACTGCGGGAATCACCAGTTATGCTGAGGAGTAAGCGCCCACGTTGCCGCTACCCAGACCACATTGTCAGAGGAGAGGAATGTCAAACGAACAGCGGAATTTTCTTGCCCTTCCCTACGAAGAGCTGGAAGAGCTGAATCTGAAGGCCAAAGCCCAGCGGCGGGATCGTGTTGCGGCCGACAAGATTCGCGAAGAGCGGCTGAAGTACCTGACGGACGAGAAGCGCATCAAGGCAGTGACAGTGATGTTCAGCGACCTGGAAGGCCGTCTGCACATGCTGGATTACGACAAGAAGTTTCTGATCAAGAGCTGGGACAACCTTACGTTCGACGGATCGTCGATCCGCGGATTTACGGCGCAGCGCGAGAGCGATCTGCGGCTCTTTCTGGACTGGGGCTCGTTCTACTGGGTGCCGGAAGATTTCTTTGGCGGCGGCAAGGTGCTGGTGTTCGCGGACGTGATCGACAAGGGCGGCGAACCCTACTCCGGCGATGTCCGCGGGGTGTTAAAGAAGTTTGCGGACAAGAAGTTCGAGACGGACGGCTACACGCTGAACGCAGCGAATGAGATTGAGGGCTTCCTGTTCCAGGGCGTGGATGCGGAGCAGCACTTCTACCAGAAGCAGCGCTTCGACTACGTGAATACCGGCGGCTACTATCACTCGCTGCCCGGCGATCCGCTGCGCACCTTCATCGACACAGCAGCCGAGGTGCAGCGCGCACTGGGCTTCGAGAACGAGAAAGACCATCCCGAGGTGGCGCCGTCGCAGTTCGAGATCAACTACAGCTACGGCGACGCGGTGGGGGCGGCGGACCAGATCCAGCTCTACAAGCTGATCTGCCGGCAGGTGGCGACCCGGATGGGGCTGACGGCGAGCTTCCTGCCCAAGCCGGTGGTGGGCGTGAACGGCAGCGGGATGCACACGAACATCTCGGTGAGTAAAGGCAAGAAGAACCTGATGTGGGATCCAAAGGGACAGGAGAAGTTGAGCGCCTTTGGCTGGGGTTTCGTGGACAAGATCCTGACCCACGGCAACGACTTGTGCCTGCTGCTGAATGCCAGCGTGAACGCGTACCGGCGGCTCGATCCGCACTTCGAGGCGCCGAACCAGATCAAGGCTTCGGCGACGGACCGTGGGTCCATGATCCGGGTGCCGATTGGGAACGAGAAGAGCATGCGCGTAGAGGTGCGTTCGGTGAGCCCGGATGCGAATCCCTACCTGGTGCTGTACTCGATCTTCAAGACGGGCCTGGACGGGACGACGTCGAAGATTGCGAACCTGCGCCAGGCGGAGCGCTATCTACCGGACAACATCTACTCGGCGCTGGAGGACTTCCGCAACGCACCCTGGACCACCAAGCTGCTGGGTGAGGATGTGAAGGCGCGCTATGCGGACCTGAAGCAGGCCGCGGCGGACCGTTGTCCACGGCTGCTGGGGACGTTCGTGAAGGTGCCGGAGGTGCAGTACCACCACGATGTTTATAACCAGTATTTGTGGGGCTTCTTCTAGAGCGAGAAGACAGGCAGGAACCGGATGGGGAGGGCTCAGGCTCTCCCCTTTCTGTTGGGCACGGTTGTAACTCATGCCCGCACAAAATTGATGTCGACGCTGGCGCCGCGCCGGTATACTCGCTTGCGCGATACACCCAGCCGGGGCGCGAACCTGGCCGTGTATGAGGGCCTAATGCGTTCGATTTCCTGCCGTTTTGCTGCTGTTCTGCCGATTCTCACGTTCTTTCCGGTCCTGGCGCTTGCGCAGGGGACGACGCCTTCACAGACGAATTTGTTTCCAGCGTCCGGCACTTCGGGGCAGATCGGCTTCGCCGTCAATGTGCGGCCCGGGGCCAGCTGTCAAGCCGCCGTTTACGTCTCCTACGGGGACGGTGACGCTCTATAACGGAGCGACCGCGGTGGGTTCGCCTGCAGCGCTGAGCGCGAACAGCGGCTTCACCAGCGCTACATTTGCGGAGGTTTTCGGCACACCCGATGCGTCAGTAGCGACAGCTGCTGGCGGAGCGGTGTGGGGTGACTTTAACGGAGATGGAGTTCCCGATCTGCTGGTGTATGGAGAGGCTCCCGGACCGGCTGGCCAAGCGCTGGTAGTGCAGGTTTTTGCCGCCAATACAGTCTCATCACCAATAGTGAATGCGCCGTCTTTTACGCCTCTGGCGCCACAGCAACTGGCGCTTCCACTGCAGCTGCAATTTGGTCAGTCACTCGCCGTGCTGGATGTAGACGGCGACGGGCATTTGGATCTGCTTGCCGGCAACACGGTGGCGTACGGCAAGGGCGATGGCACGTTTGGGACGGTCGCAGTTCTGCCGGCGCTGGCTACCGGTTATAACCAGACCTATGCCGTGGATATCGATGGCGATGGGAAGCTGGACATCGTCGCGGTGGACACGCCGCCTTCCAGCCCGACTTCCGGAACAGTGCAGTATGCGTTTACCGTCTTCCATAACGCCGGCGGCGGCAACTTCACGGCAATGGGACCTTACCCGCTAGCTCCTCCATTCGACGGGAGCATCTATGCGTTCTACAACATCTTTGGCCTGAGCTTCGCGGATGTAAATGGCGACGGCCGTGTCGACGTGATCTCCCAGAGCAATGCGCTTCCCCCGGTGAATGGTGCGGAACCGGCCAAGCTCAACGTCATGCTGAACCTGGGGACAGGCTTCGGCGCACCGAAGGCTATCGATACCAGCACTCTTCTGGCCCTGAGCATGGTATCGCCTGCCTTTGCCGACCTGAATGGCGACGGGAAGCTGGACCTGGTCTTCAGCTACCAGGCAAACACGGGGAACAATGGCGTGGCCACGCTGCTGGGAAATGGCGACGGCACGTTTGCCGCTCCCGCCAACTTCACCATTGGAACCCATCTCACTTTCGGCAGTCCGCTATTGCCGCTCGTGACAGAAGACGTCAACGCAGATGGGAAGCCCGACGTGGTGCTGGGCAGCGGGGTTCTGCTGCTGGGGAACGGCGACGGCACGTTGACGGCTGGGACGCCGCTCTTCACGAGCGTGGTGACGCCCCTGACCCCGCCACCGGCGTATGCCCTGTTGACCGCGCCGCCTACAGCGACGATACCGGGCGGAGAAGATGCTCCATTCTTTGCGCTGGTCTACATCAACCTGCAGGCGGGAGCGAACGCGGTCTTTATTCCGAACGTCGGAAGCAGCGCGACAACGACGGTACTGCTGGCGCCTGGTACGTATTCGCTGACTGCGCATTATTCGGGTGATGCCACGTACGCTGCATCGGTTTCGAATACGGTCAATGTGACGACTCTGCCGGTCACGCCGACGGTTGGGGTGACATCGTCCGCGAATCCCAGCTATACCGGAGAGGACGTAACGCTGACGGCGACGATTACCAGCTTGTTCGCGGGACCGACTGGCTCAGTCGTCTTTTCTGACGGCACGACAGCCCTGGGAACCGCGCCTGTCACTGCCGGCGTCGCGAGCCTCAAAACGAACTTTTCGACCGCCGGAAGCCATGCGATTACCGCGGCGTATAGCGGGGATACGAACAACCTAGCGGCAACCGGATCATTGACGCAGACGGTCGATGCGGCGGTCACGGTAGGGCCGGGCAGCGGCGGTTCGACTTCGCTGACCGTGTCTTCGGGGCAGTCGGTCACTACGCAGGTGAGCGTGGCGGGCGCGGCTGGATTCAGCGGAATGGTGAGTTTCTCCTGCACAGGCCTGCCGATGAATGCCTCATGCAGTTTCAGTCCGGCATCGGTGACGGTTTCCGGCACAACCGCCGCGACCACGACGCTAGCCGTCTCGACCGCGGCGACGGCGATGGCGAGCGCGCGCGATGGCGTACCTTCGCATGCACTGAAGGTCCTGGCCTGCGGACTTCCGCTGCTGGGACTGCTGGCGCTGCTTCCGGTGGCCCGCGGCCGGCGATTGCTGCTGTGCCTGGGCTTCGTGCTGTTTGTGTCGGTGACGAGCCTAACGGGCTGCGGTGGTGGCTCATCGAGCGGGACCAAGACTGCGCCGGGAAACTACACCTTCAACGTGGTTGCAACTTCGGGGTCTGCCAGTTCGACAGCGGCTTATAAGCTGACGGTCCAGTAACCCAACTGCTTAACGAAAGTGGAAATGCGCGGCGACCTGGCTGGTTGTCGCGCGTTTTGCATTTCTCCGTCCTTCTTCTATCCGGCGGCGGCGGCGCGGGTTGGTCTGCCGCGCTGTCCCTGATACAACAAGGTCAAGACACTGGGCCGGGAGGCGAGGGCAACTCGCCTCTGCTCGTTTCTGTGATGGGCGGGGGACAGGCAGGCGGAGATGAGGGCGATGGAGCAGCAGGCGAAGACCGGCAGTGACGGGCACCGGCGGTTGCGACTGGCGATCGCGGGCTTTGGCACGGTGGGATCCGCCGTGGCGCGGATTCTTATTGAGCAGGGCGGCGGCGCTTCGTCGTTTGAACTGGCCTACATTCTGAACCGGCGCGTTGCAGAGAAGCGCGTGGACTGGGTGCCCGACTCCGTGCGCTGGACGGATGATGTCGATGATGTCCTGGACTCGGATATCGACGTGTTTGTGGAGTTGGTGGGCGGTCTCGATCCGGCTGGAACGTGGGTGCGGCGCGCGCTGGCGAGCGGCAAATCCGTGGTGACGGCGAACAAGGCGCTGATTGCCGCGCAGGGCGTGGAGTTGAGCGAGCTGGCGTGCCGGCATCACCAGCACCTGGCCTATGGCGCATCCGTGGCGGGTGGGGTGCCGGTGCTCTCCGGACTGCAGGAAGGGTTGGCGGGCGACCAGCTGGTGCGGGTGAGCGGCATCCTGAACGGGACCTGTAACTACATCCTGACGCGCATGGAGCAGGCGGGGATCTCGTTCGCCGATGCGCTGCTGGAAGCGCAGCGTGCGGGCTTTGCCGAGGCAGACCCGAGCGCCGACGTGGATGGCTACGATGCACGCGCGAAGATCACGATCCTGAGCCGCGTGGCGCTGGGCGCGGACGTCGATCTGGAGACGGTGCTGTGCCGGTCGATCCGGCCGATCACGGCGGTGGATCTGCGTTATGCGGCGGAGCTGGGCTGCACCATCCGGCAGATCTCCCATGCAGAGGTGCAGGAGGACGGACTGCACATTGCCGTCCAGCCGATGCTGGTGGAGCGCGCGCTGCCGCATGCGCGGGTGGTGGGGGCGCAGAACATTGTTGTCAGCACGGGACGCTACGGTGGCGAGACGACCTTCTCCGGCAATGGCGCGGGGGGCAACCCCACGGCGGTTGCGGTGGTGAGCGACCTGATTGCGCTGGCGCGGCTGGGGACAACCTCTTCCGAGTCGATGAGCCCGGTGCTGAAGAAGATGACGGCGTCCAGCCAGTTCGTGATGCCGCACTACACGCGTTACCTGGTACGCGACCGGCCGGGGATTCTGGCGGCGATCTCGCAGGTGCTGGCGACCTATGCGATCAACGTGGATGCGGTGCTGCAGTTGCCGGGACACTCGCGTGAGGCGCTCCCGTTTGCCATCACGCTGGAGCCGTGCAGCCAGCAGGCGCTGGATGCGGCGCTGGCGGAGATTGGCAAGCTGCATTTCCTGGCGCAGCCGCCGTTGTGCCTGCCGATTCTGAGGAAACGGGCGTGACGCATCTTCACTGCATTGGCGCCGCGTGCGGCGCGACGTTTGAGTTGCATACGCCGCTGATGGCGTGCCCGCAGTGCGGCGAGCTGCTGGAAGTGGTGATCGATGCGCCGCAGGCGGATGCGGCTGCGCTGAAGACGCTGTGGTCGGAGCGGCGGCGCTCGTTTGCAGCGGTGGATGCGAGCGGCGTGTGGCGCTTCCGCGAGGCGCTGCCGCAGTACGCGGCCGAGCATGTGGTCACCCTGCGCGAGGGCAATGTCCCGATGGTGCGCGCTCAGCGTGCGGCAGAGTTTGCGGGCGTGACGCATCTGCACTTCAAGCATCTGGGGTGGAACCCGACCGGCTGCTTCAAAGATCTGGGCATGACGACAGGGATGACCGAGGCGCGGTACCTGGGCGCGAGGGTGGTGGCCTGCGCTTCGACGGGAAACACTGCGGCGTCGCTGGCGGCGTATGCGGCACGCGCGGGCGTTGTGGGACGGGTGTATCTGCCGGCGGGCCAGGTCTCGATGAACAAGCTCGCACAGGCTTTGGATTTTGGCGCGGAGATTGTGGAAGTGAACGGCAGCTTTGACGATGCGTTGAACACGCTATTGGCGCTGCCGCCGGAGGAGGTCTACTTCCTGAACTCGGTGAATCCATTCCGCATCGAGGGGCAGAAGACCTGCATGTACGAAGTGATGGAGGAACGCGGCTGGCGTGCGCCGGATTACCTGGTGGTGCCGGGCGGGAATCTGGGCAACAGCGCTTCGTTCGGCAAGGCATTCGATGAGCTGCTGCGGTGGGGCCTGATTGAGCGTGCACCCAAGATGATCGTGGTGCAGGCGGCGGGCGCAAATCCGTTTGCGCGGCTGTGGCGCGAGCGCGCGAAGAATCCAGACGCGGTGCTTGACCCGCTCGATCCCGAGACGCGCGCGACGGCGATTCGTATCGGCAATCCGCGGTCTTGGCGGAAGGCGTTGCATGGCGTGGAGTCGACGGGCGGACAAGTGATCGACGTGACGGATGAGGAGATTGGCGAGGCGAAAGCGGCGATTGGCCGCGATGGCATTGGGTGTGAACCGGCATCGGCAACGACACTGGCGGGGCTGAAGAAGCTGCGCGAGTCGGGCGTGGTGGAGCGCGACGCAGAGGTGGTCGCGATGCTGACCGGTCATGGTCTGAAGGACACGGCGTACATATTGGAGCAGCACGGGGCACGCGGACCGAACGGCGAAGTGCAGGGCCAGCAGGAAGGCCACTGAGGAACAACGATGCCAGAAGACCGCCTCATAGATTCCCTGCCGATCGGCGCTGAGCCGGCGGAGATCCATGTGCCGGGATCGATTGCGAATCTTGGGCCGGGCTTCGACACTCTCGCGGTGGCGGTAAATCTTTATCTGAGTCTGCTGGTGGAACGGCGCGAGGGAATGGACGGCGCCACGTTTGAGTTCGTGGGCTGCGAGCCGATGGGCGAGAACCTGATCGAAGCGGCGTTTGCGCAACTGCGTCAGGAATATGCGCGGCCGCTGCCGTCGGTTCATGTGGAAGTGCGCAGCCAGATTCCGCCGCGCTCCGGGCTGGGGTCGAGCGCCGCGGCAACGGTGGCGGGTTTGCGGCTGTTTGAAGTGGTAAGCGGTGTGGCGCTGGGGCCAACGCCGTTGCTGGCAGTGGCGGCGGCGCTGGAAGGACATGCGGACAACGTTGCTGCGGCACTGCTGGGCGGATTGACGGTAAGTTGCCAGACCGATGATGGCGGCGTGACCGCTGTCAGTTTGCCGTGGCCGGCAGCGATCCGGCTGCTGGTGCTGACTCCGGATTACGCGCTGACCACGACGCGGGCGCGCGAGGTGCTGCCGGCGCAGGTGCCGTTCCGCGATGCGGTGAGCAACATGCAACGGCTGGCGCTGTTGTTATGTGCGCTAGAGAGTGAGCATCCGCAGAGTTTGCGAGTAGCGATGGTGGACAAGCTGCACCAGCCCTATCGAAAAGACATCGTGCCAGGGCTGTCGGAGTTGCTGGAGCTGGAGCATCCGAAACTGCTGGGCGTCTGCCTGAGCGGCGCGGGGCCTTCCCTGCTGGCGTTGACCTTGGGTGAGTCGCTGGAGGTGAAGGAGTTGGTCGAGCAAACCTACCGCAAGACCGGCAACACCTTTCGAACGCGGTGGCTCAGGGGCGAACAGCCGTTTCCATGAGCAGTTGTTGCACGGCCGAGGGGCGATCCTTGTAGTGCAGGCGCGGCAGATCTTCGACGGCGCGGCGCAGGGCGGTCTCCCATCGAGCATGCAGCTCAAGAAGCTCGGAATCGTCGGCAGCAAAACGCCGGTACTCCGTGAAGTCGAGCACACCGTCGCGGTAGACGAGCAGCTCGAGCGGCGGCCCTACCGTGACATTCGAACGGATGGTGGCATCGAAGGAGAGCATGGCGTAGAGCGCGGCCACGTCGAGCGGCGTCTTGTCATAGACGATGCCGCGGTCGAGGATGGGGCGTCCGTATTTCGCTTCGCCAATCTGGAGATAGGGTGAGTCCTGAGTAGCGCTGAGCGGATTGCCCTGCGGGTAGATGCAGTAGAGCGCAGTCGGTCCACCCTTGACCTGGCCACCGAGCAGCAGGTGGATATTGAAATTGTAGTCATCGCGCTCGAGCGCAGCACGATCGAGATCCGAGACGCGGCGCACGGCATCGCCCACGGCGCGTGCGGCAGCGTACATGGAATCGGCCTGAGCCAGTCCCCTGCCCTGCTGGAAGTCGTCCTGCAGCAACGTGATGGTGGACTGGGTGAGCGAGAGGCTGCCGCTGGTGAGCAGCACGAATGCGCGCTCGCCGGGGAGGACGAAGGTGTGCATTTTACGGCAGACGTTGACCTGGTCATAGCCCGCGTTGGAGCGGGAGTCCGAGGCCATGACGAGACCTTCCCGAGTCATGATGCCGAGGCAATAGGTCATGGGCTCCATACTCTCCCAGGCGCGGCAGAAATGCTACCGGCAGGTTGAGAAATGCAGCCGCGAAGCCCCGGTTGTGGCATCCTACATTCCCCAGAGCCTTCGGGCTCGCCGATTGCCGGTACGACAGCAGGACCCGCTCCGACCCGCGTCGCTCGAAGCGAGCTGAACTCCACAAGGAAGGTCACAGCTCCGCCGATGAAGATTCGCCTGGGATACGACATTGCTTTTGAGGCACCGCAGCAGGTGGCTGTGGTGGCCATGCTCCACGTGCATCCGTCGCGCGTGCCCGACCTGCTGGAGCCGGACGTGCTGGAGACGAACGCGGGCATCACCAAAGAGGAGTATGTCGATAGTTTTGGCAATCTCTGCACGCGTCTGCTGGCGCCCGCGGGCGAGCTGCATCTGCACGGGACTACATTGATCAACGATAGTGGAGAGCCGGATGCCGCGGGGGTAGCGGCAGAAGAGCATCCGGTGGCCGAATTGCCGACGGAGACACTGCAGTTTCTGCTGGCCAGCCGCTACTGCGAGGTGGACCTGCTCTCACCAGCGGCGCATGACCTATTTGGCGGCATTGAGCCGGGCTGGCCGCGCGTGCAGGCGATCTGCGGATGGGTGAATTGGAAGGTCGAGTTTGGCTACCAGTTCGCGCGGCCAACGAAGACGGCGCTGGATGTTTACACGGAACGGCGGGGCGTGTGCCGGGACTTTCAGCATCTGGCGATCACCTTTTGCCGCGCGATGAATATTCCGGCGCGTTACGCCACCGGCTATCTGGGGGACATTCGCGTGAATATTCCTCCGGCGCCGATGGACTTCAGCGCGTGGTTCGAGGTGTACCTGGGCAATCGCTGGTGGACGATGGACGCGCGGCACAATCACCCGCGCATTGGCCGCGTGCTGATGGCGACGGGACGCGACGCTGCGGATGTTGCGCTGACGACGGCATTCGGCGCGGCGAACCTGAAGAAGTTTTTCGTGGTGAGCGATGAAGTGGCCGAAGCAGCGGAGACGCCGGCATGAGCCCGGATCCGATGAGCGCGGCGATAGAGGCCGGCCAGAGCCGTCTCTTCAGCGAGTCAGAGCACTTCCGCAATTCCATGCTGCGGAAGTACAAGCTGAGCGGCGCGTATGACGAGATGTTCACTGCCGAAGGCGAGATACGGCCGCACTACCGGCGACTGCTGGAGATGTTTGCCAACATGCCGGAAGAAGAGATTGAACGCTGCAAGAAGGCGGCGGACCTTTCCTTCCTGACGCAGGGCATCACCTTCACGGTGTACGGCGAGGAACAGGGCACAGAGCGCGTGTTTCCCTACGACGTGGTACCGCGCGTCATCAGCAACGCGGAGTGGACGCACATTGAACGCGGGCTGGTGCAGCGCATCGCCGCGCTGAACATGTTCCTGCACGACGTCTACAACGACGGGCGCATTCTTGCCGATGGCAGGGTGCCGCGCGAGGTAGTGTACACATGCCGCCATTTCCGCCGCGAGATGCGTGGACTGCAGGTGCCGCGCAACATCTACATTGCGGTGAGCGGCACCGACCTGCTGCGCGTGCAGTCGGGCGAGTTCGTGGTGCTGGAAGATAACCTGCGTGTGCCGAGCGGTGTGAGCTACATGCTGACCAGCCGGCGGGTGATGAAGCGCATCTTTCCGCAGCTCTTCCGCGCCTACGATGTGCGGCCGATCGAGCACTATTCGCAAGTGCTGCTGGCGACGCTGCGCTCGCTGGCGCCGGAAGGCAGGCCGGAGCCAACGATCGTGGTGCTGACACCGGGCGTCTTCAACTCCGCGTACTTCGAACACACGTATCTCGCGCGGCAGATGGGCATCGAGCTGGTGGAAGGGCGCGACCTGGTGATCCACGACAACGTGGTGTACATGCGCACTACTGCCGGCTTGAAACGCGTCGATGTGATCTACCGGCGCGTGGATGACGACTTCATCGATCCACTGGCGTTTCGTGCCGACTCCATGCTGGGCGCGGCGGGCTTGTTCAATGCGTATCGCGCGGGGAATGTCACGCTGGCCAATGCATTCGGCACTGGCCTCGCGGATGACAAGGCAATCTATGCATATGTACCGGAGATCATCCGCTACTACATGGATGAGGAGCCGTTGCTGAACAACGTCGAGACCTTCCTGATGACAAACCCGGTGCATCGCCAGCACACGCTCGAAAACCTGGACAAGCTGGTGGTGAAGGCAGTGGGCGAGTCTGGCGGTTACGGGATGCTTATCGGGCCGCAGAGCACTGCGGCGCAGCGCGAGGAGTTTCGGCAGCGCATCGAAGCCGATCCGCGCAACTACATCGCGCAGCCGACGCTGGATTTTTCACGCGCGCCATGTCTGATGGAGGGCGGCATTCAGGCGCGGCATGTGGATCTGCGGCCATACATCCTGTTCGGAGACAAGGCGACAGTGGTGCCGGGCGGTCTGACCCGCGTGGCACTAAAAGAAGGATCGCTGGTGGTGAATTCCTCGCAGGGCGGCGGCAGCAAAGATACCTGGGTTGTGAACGATTAGAGATAGAGGAGCCGAGAGATGCTTTCGCGCGTTGCAGACTCGCTGTACTGGATGAGCCGCTACCTGGAGCGGGCGGAGCATACGGTGCGGCTGATCGACGTGAACATGAGCCTGATGCTGGATGAGGCCAGCACGACAGCAAACCTGAGCCTGGAGCGGCGCTGGAGACGCGTGCTGGCGTGCCTGGGGCAGCCGGCGGAGATCGAATGGAGCGGAGATTTTTATGAGCTGACGCACAGCCTGACCTTCAGCACGCGGAGCCATGCGGCCATTGTGAATTGCATAGCAGAGGCGCGAGATAACGCGCGGCAGGTACGCGATGAGCTGAGCTCCGAGCAATGGCAGCAGTTGAACCGGCTCTACCATCACATGGCCGCCGCGCAACGTGAGGTGAACTCCTACAACGCGCTGACCAGCTTTCTGCCGACGGTGGTGTATGACCTGCACCAGTTTCAGGGAGTGACCGACTCTACGATGAGCCATGGCGAGGGCTGGCAGTTCATTCAGTTGGGCCGGTATATCGAAAGGGCAGCGGCTACCACGAGACTGCTCGACGTCTACCATCGTGAGAGCCTTGATCCGGCACCTGGTCCTGTTGGCGGTTACGAATTCCTGGAAGGAGCCGGCCTGCTGCGCTGCTGCAGCGCTTTTGAGGCTTACTGCAATGCGTATACCGCGGACTTTACGCCGGAGCGCATTACCGAATTCCTACTGCTGAATCCGGACTTCCCGCACTCCGTTCGTTATTCGGTGGACTGCCTGCGCAGCGCGTTGATGGCGATCGGCGCGAAGAGCGGCTTGCACGTTGCGGACGAACTGGTTCGCGTCTCCGGGCGGCTGCAGGCTTCGTTGAGTTTCGTCGATATCGCAGACGTGCTGTCGCAGGATGTGGGCGCGTACCTGTCAAGCATCCTGCGGCAGTGCCGGCAGGTGCATGAGCGCGTGTTCCGGCTGTATATCCAGTACTCGATCCAGACGGCGCTGGCGATGAGTTAGGAGGGATAGCGAAATGAGGTACTACTCGATCCAGCACCTGACGCGCTTCGATTACGCGCATCCGGTGTGCGAGAGCGCGATGGAGATTCGGATGCAGCCTCGTGGCGACGGCAACCAGCGGTGTCTGACGTTTTCGCTGTCAGTGAGTCCGCGCTGCCGTGTCTTCTCCTATCGCGATCATTTGGCCAACCAGGTGCATCACTTCGATATTCCGGGCGACCATCGGCAACTGGTGATCGTGGCGCATTCGCTGGTGGAACAGCAGCCGCTGGGGACGGTGCCGACCAGGCTTGCGCCGGCGGCTTGGCAGGAACTCGACGTGCTGCTGGCGCAGGGGGACTTCTGGGAGATGCTGCTGCCCAGCACATTTGCCGAACCTACGGAAGCGTTGCGCGCGCTGGCAGCGGAATGGAAGATTGTGCGGCGCGACGATCCGCTCTCAATGCTGCACGAGATCAGCCGCAACGTTTACAACAGCTTCGACTATCTGCCGCGGAGCACGAACGTGGATTCGCCTATCGATGTTGCGCTGGCATCGCGGCGCGGCGTGTGCCAGGATTTTGCGCACATCATGATCGCGTTGGCGCGGATGGTGGGGATTCCCTGCCGCTATGTGAGCGGCTATTTGTGTCACGGGGATGAGCCGGAGATTGGCACCGGCGACAATGCGCCGGATGAACGCGGCGCGCCGAGCGCAACGCACGCGTGGGTGGAGGCGTTCCTGCCGCGACTGGGATGGGTTGGGTTTGACCCGACGAACGATCTGGTAGCGAACGATCGCCATATCCGTACGGCGCTGGGGCGCGATTACGCCGACGTGCCGCCGACGCACGGCGTCTATCGCGGCAAGACGGAGAGCGAGTTGAGCGTGGCGGTGCATGTGGAATCGTCCGAGACAGCGCCGCCCTTCGATGAGACGATGCCGGTACCGGAGGACTGGTCGATTGTGGTGGAGCGCGCACACGAGCCTTTGCCGCTCGCGTCGCCACTGCTGCAGATTCAGCAGATGCAGCAGCAACAGGCACGTTAGGGTTTTACGGCGATCACTTCGATCTCCACCAGCATCCCGGGAGCAGCGAGCGCGGCTACCTGCATGGCGGAACGCGCAGGTTTGTTCGGCTGATCCTTGGTGCCGAAGAACTGAGTGTAGCCGCCCATGAAACCGGCGAAGTCCATCTTGCCGGTTGCTGGATCCGCGGCGAGATAGACGTGCATCATCACGACATCGCCAAGAGTCAGCTTTTGCGCGGCGAGCGCTTTCTGGATGGCCTGGATGGCACCGATCGTCTGCGCCCTGGTGTCCTTCGCGGGAGTTTTGCTGAAGTCCGGATCGGGCATGCCGCTGAGATAGAGAGTGTTGCCAACCCACACGCCCTGCGAGATGGGGAATGGCGAGTTGTTGGGCAGCGGAATGCGGGTGGGGCTTTGCGCAATCGCAGCGATAGCAGAGACGGCGAGCGCGACGAAAACAACCGCGGTGCGAAAGTTACGCAACGCTTCCTCCTGGCTGAACCTTCTGTCCGATCATGTTGACGGCACGAATGGCGGAGAACGCTGCGCCCTCCTGCCAGCCGACGATATGGCTGGTGTGATCGCCGGCGAAGTAGACGCGCCGGTCGGGCCGGGTCATGACGGCGTAATCGCGCGGGTCCTGCTGAGCGATGCCGAAGGTGCTCCCAGGACCGCTGATCCATGACCCGAGGTTAAAGGGGATCTGACCCCAGCTCACGTAGATGGGATCGCGCAGCTCCTTGCCGCGGCCGGGGAAGAGCTTTTCGACGGCTTGGCGTGACGCGTCGAGCTTGGCCTGCATGGTCGGCAATTTGCCGAAGGGTGAGCCGTTCTCGATGCTGTAGCCGCTGATGATGGCGCCATTCGGCGAGAAGAGTCCGTAGCTGGGATACCAGACAACGTCGACGGTCTGCCGCAGGAAGGACAGGCCGCCGTAGATGTTGTCGTCCTGCTCCCAGAAGCGGCGCGACTGCCAGGCGATCTTGTAGGCCGAGTCGTAGAAGACATGCTGGAGCACGTCCGCGACATCGGGAGAGAAGTCGGCGTCCACACTCTTGAGCGTGGTGAGTGGCATCGCGCAGATGCAGTAATCGGCATCGACGGTTTCGACTCGGCCGCTGATGCGATCTTTATAGGAGACGCGAACTCCGTCGGCAGACTGACGGATGCGCATGACCTCCGCGTTATGGCGGATGACGGTGCCCAGCTTCTTCTCAAAGGCGCGAGGGATGTTGTCCATGCCGCCGACGGGCTGGAACATGGTGGCCTGCCAGTCGATGATGTCCTCGAAAAGCAGGCCGTTCCAGAGGTCGGCGTCGAGCAGGGCATGCATGGGCAAAGGATCGTGCGGCACGCCGGACTGCGGGCCTGCGCCGGGCGAAGTCTTGTAGCCAGAGCGTTCTGAGCCGAGGAAGCGTCCGTCCGGAGCGAGGTCGCCATACTGGGTAAGGAATTTCAGCATGCGGTCCTTGTCTTCGGCGCTGAGTTCTTGATCGAGCGCGCCCTGACGAAGGCACTTGGCGAGCAGCTCCGAGACATGGCCGCGCGTGTCATTGACCATCTGACGCTGCTGGACTGGCTTACCGTCATTGAATTTGTCGCACTGCAAAAGCGAAGAACGTGAGGTGTTGATCTCCACTTCAAGCGGCACGCCGAGCTCGTGGCAGTAGTTCAGCATGTGGGTATGGATGGAAGGCAAGCGCGCAGGACCCGCGTTGAGGTAGAGGCCTTCGTCGAAGGCGCAGGTCTGCTCCGTGCCGTCGGTGAAGCTGACGCGAGAGCCACGGCGGAGCGTCCAATTGCGGCCGCCGACACGATCGCGAGCTTCGAGCACGGTGCAGGTGTAGCCGAGCTTGGTCATCTCGTAAGCGGAGACCAGGCCGGCGATGCCTCCGCCGAGGATGACGATGCGGGTGCCGTGGCCGCTGACGCCACGGATTTCCTGCGCTTTGGTGGCAGCGATGGGCAGCAGGCCGAGAGTCTGCATCATGGTGAAGGCGGCGCTATAGCCGCCTACCTGCCCTACACGGTAGAGAAACTGACGACGGGTAAGTGCCATTCAAAATTCCTTTTGCTGGGGCCCTCAATGTAGCCCAGATAGAAGAGGTTTGTCAGACCAAAAAGAAAGCGACACGGCCACCAGGAGACAACACGGCCGTGCCGCCGGGAGACAACAACACGGGTGCGCCCCTAAAAGAGAATCTTCAACGCAAGTTGTGTATTGAAAGGTTCTCCGGGGCCGATTCCTGGCGCATAGTTGCCGGCGCCGATGGTTGAGCCAACCTGGCCGAAGCTTCCCGATCCGGTGTAGGCGTTGCCAAGCTGGGTCGGTCCGGGGTTGGCCAGGTTGAGGCGATTGGTGACGTTGAACATCTCGACGCGGAACTGCGTGCTGACGCGCTCCGTGATGGGCGTGTTCTTGAAGATGGAGAGATCGGCGTCCGCAAACCCGGGACCGTAGAAGCTGTTGCGGCGGAAGTTGCCCCAGGTACCGGGCGCCGGATCGGCAAACGATGCGGGATTGAACCACTGCACGAAGCGCGAGCCATCGACATTCTGCACCTTGTGACTGATGCCGGCGAAGGGATTGCCAATCTGGTTGGGACGCTGCGTGTACTCGTTCGTACCCGAGGTGTCCGACCCGGTGAAGAGATTGATGGGCTGGCCGCCTTTTAGAGTGATGACCGAGTTCAACTGCCAGCCGTGGGTGAGCAGGGACGGGCCGCGAAAGCCGGGGACGGTGTAGTTCACGAAGCCGACGACCGTGTTGCGCGTGTCGAAGTCGCTGGCGCCGTAGTCACCTTTGAAGTTGGTGCTGTCCTGCGGCAACTGGCCGCGATATTGCGTCACCTCGTCCAGGTTGTGGCTCCAGGTGTAGCTGAGTTGCGTCGTGAGCCCGTGCATGCTGCGCACACTGAAGACGGCTTGCAGGGCGTTGTAGTTGGAGGTGCCAATGCTCTCGATCTGGTTGATGTCGCCGTATTGCGGGTAGGAGGAGATGTACGGACGCTCGACGACACCGCCGTATGTTGTTCCACCGAAGTTGACGTCCGTTGTCGGGCCGCCGAGAGTGGGCTGATTGATGTTGAGCAGGCTGAGCAGCCGACGACCCTGGCTGCCGACGTAACCGATCTGGAAGAGTGCTTTGGCGCCGAGAGACTGCTCCACTTGCAGGTTGTAGTTGAAGTTGTACGGCGTGCGGAAGTTACGATCGACAGAGAATACACCGCAGGGATTGCCGGGATTGCAGGTGACGGTGCCGCTGGGCAGGATGGGCTGGCCTGGGATGATGGAGACAACGCCAGCCTGCGGTGTGGCCGCTACCGTGAACACCGGATCCGGGCCGCCCGGATTCCCTTCCAGTCCATTTGGCGCGTTGTTGGAGGGCCGATTGTCGAGGAAAGGATTGGCGTTTGGCGTATCAAAGAACATGCCGAAGCCACCGCGCAGCACCGTGCCCTTCCATAGTCCGGGTGCATAGCTGAAGCCGACACGCGGGCTGAAGTTGGTCCAGTCACCCGGGTAAACCGCATCGATCTGGTCGCCCTGGAAGCCGAGCCCTGCGCTGCCGGTGAGTTCCGGGCGGAAGACCGAGAGGTTCTTGTAGTCCGAGCGCATGGGCTGCAGGTAGTCGTAGCGCACGCCGTAGTTGATGTTCAGCGTGGGCGTGAGCTGCCAACTGTCCTGTGCGAAGAGATCGAAGGTGTTGATGAAGACCTGTCTCTCCGCATTGCCGCGTGCGATCGACGCAGAGGCGAGATAGCCTCCGAGGAAGTCTGCGAGCGCCTCGGCGTTGCCGGTGCAGTCGCCGTTGTCCACGCACCATGGTCCCTGGCTGCCAGTGAAGGTGAATGTGCCAGTGGAGTGACGTTGGTAAAACTCGTCGATCTGCGCCTGGCGGAATTCACCGCCAAAGCGGATCTGGTGCTTGCCCAGCGACCAGGCGAGCGCCTCATCGATGTGGCCGGTGATGTCGTTGCGGCCTTCCGGCGGAGTTTCGCCGATGGGTTGAAAGCCAGTGATGTTGATGTTGGGCGCGTGGCTGTACGGTGAGTTGGTGACGAATCCGAGCGCATCCACATTGAAGCCGGTCGTCGCATCGCTGAAGAGCTGATTGAAGTAGTTGACGCCTAGATTGATCTGATTGGTGATGTGCGGTGAGAGAGTCCAGTTATGGACGACCGAGTAGTTGTAGACGTGAAGCGGCGCCACTTCAAAGTAATACGGAATGGTGCAGGTGCCGCAGACGGGCGCAGTCTGATTGCCTTGTCCGAGAAACGCGCGGGCCGAAAGCGACTGGCGATCGTTGAAGTTGTGATCGAGCTTGATGACGCCGTTGTAGCTGTATCCGCTCTCGGCGGCAGAGCTGGTGCTGGTGGCAGGCCCATTGAGCATATCCTGCGGCCAAAGCGTCTTCAGCAATGCATTCGTAGCGGAATTTTCCGTGACCCCATTGGCCTGCAGCAGCGCACGCGCCTGCGCTTGCAGCTCGACATTCGGCACCGTCCCCTGGCTGCCGGGCGCAATGCGGAACTTCTGCTTCTCGAAATTGGCGAACCAGAAGGTGTGATCCTTCCAGAATGGGCCGCCGGCGCTGGCGCCCCACTGCTCGTTGCGCAGCGGCGGATTGCCAGTGGTGAATGGCGAGACTTCGGCTAGCGCCTCGTTGCGATTGTAGTAGTAGGCAGAGCCGTGAATCGTATTCGTGCCCGATTTCGTTACGAGATTCACAGTGCCGCCGGGATTACGGCCGGTCTCCGGCGAAGACTGCGTCTGCAGCGAGAACTCCTCCACCGAATCGATGGGGAAGGTCACGCCGGCGATGTTCTCGACACCGCCCTGATTGACCGCCGGGATGTTGTGCCAGAGGTCGTTGTTGTCCGAGCCATCGATCTGCCAGTTGACCTGGTTGGCGCGAGTGCCGTTGACCGACCCATAGCCGCCGGCGGAGTAACCCGCAAAGCCCGGCGCGAGACCGATCATCTGCGTGAAGTCGCGGCCGTTGAGCGGAATATCCTGCACTGTCTTGCTGGGGATCGTGGTTGTCTGCACCGGCGTCGTCGTGTCGAGCGCCAGGCTGGAGCCGCTGACTTCAATCGTCGTGGCCTGCTGCGCGACAGTAAGTTTTACCGGGACGGTGTGAATGGCGCCCGCGGAGACGGCCACCTTGGTGATCTTGAGCGTGTCGAAACCCGACGTGATCACGGTGACGGTGTAGGAGCCGAGGGGAAGGTCGGGAAAGTTGAAATCTCCACCGGCGGCGGAGACGGTCTGATGCGCGATGCCTGTCGCATCGTCGGCGATTTGCACCTGAGCGCCGGGGATTGCGGCGCCCGCAGGATCTGTTACGGTGCCATTGATCGCGCCACGGAAGGTCTGGGCACCGGCGAAATTGCTGGAGAGGACAGCAGCCACCAAAGCCGCTTGTCCCATGGGAACAAGAAACGTACCACGACGCCACAGCATAACTAGCCTCCAAAGAAATACGAATCGCGACAAGGGCCTGGGCCCGGCATTGGGCATGGACCAAGTAGTGGATCGTTCTTCAGCCTGGAAGAGAGTTGCTCGAAGGAGCTTCGACGTGGAAGGGACTGCGCCCCAAGGCTGCTCTACTGGGAGCGAGGCCTTTGTTTCTGCTTACCGCTTGCTGAAACGGTTGGGATTCCTTACTGTACGGTTAAGCTTATCCAGAACGCAATCGGAAAAGAAGGCTGCCTCCGCGCGTAGACACTTTCTTCCCGTCTTCCAATCCACATAGTCATGCCGCGCCGCACTCCGTGTGCAGCGGGGCCTCTGAGAGGAGACGCAGAGACCATGGACGCAACCCAGGATGCACCCAGCTGGCAACACGCAGAAGATCCGCATCTTGAATTTCTGCATGAACTTGGTAGCCGGATTGCGGCGGCCGACCCGCTGCACGACGTGCTGAACCGCGTGGTGGAGTTTGCAACGTCCATTGTGCGTTGCGACGCGTGCCTGATCTATGTGCACCAGGGCGAGAAGCTGGTGCTGCGGGCTTCAAAAATTCCACACGCGGAGCTCGTGGATACTCTCGATCTGCAACTTGGACAGGGCATTACCGGCTGGGTGGCGGAAAATCGCGAGCCTGTCGCCATTGCGAAAAATGCCGCCGCGGACACGCGCTTCAAGGCATTCAAGGACCTTCCGGAAGACCGCTTTGAGGCATTTCTCTCTGTGCCGCTGCTGAGCCGGGGCAAGCTGGTGGGCGTGATCAACGTGCAGCACAAGAAGCCGCACGAGCACACCCAGCGCGAGATACAACTGCTCTCCACGATCGGCTTTCTGGTAGGTGCGGAGATTGAAATGGCGCGCCTGGAGATGGAGCGTGAAGAGCTGAGCGACCGGCTGGAGACGCGCAAGGTGGTGGACCGCGCAAAGGGCATCCTGCAACGCGATCTCAAGATCGACGAAGAGAGCGCGTATGCCGCTCTGCGCAAGCAGAGCCGGCAGAAGCGGCGTTCCATGAAAGAACTGGCGGAGGCGATTGTGCTGAGCGATGAGCTGCGCCGCCTGGGCCGCAGCGGGCAGGACGCACGGCCTGCCGCGAAGTAGCGGCCACCGCAAAGCAATTCGTAACGCGCCTGCTACACTCCGGGGCATGCGCCGCTGCCTGCTTTTCTCTGCTTTTCTGCTCGCCGGAACTCTTCCATTGTCGGGACAGGCTCCCAAGCCTGGCCTCAAGATCGACGATCTCAATCATCTGGTCCGCGTGGGCGACCCGAAGATGTCGCCGGACGGCAAGCAGATCGTCTACACCGTGTCGCGCGTCGATACGGAAGACGATAAGAATGTCACTGAACTGTGGATGGTGGATTGGGATGGCACGAACAATCTGCAATTGACTTACGGCACGGAGTCGGCAAGCTCACCGCAGTGGAGCCCGGACGGGCGTTACCTCGCATTTACTTCGTCACGGCCAGGGAAGGCAAAGGGTTCGCAGGTATGGGTGCTGGACCGGCGCGGCGGCGAGGCGCGCCAGGTGACGGATGTGAAGCAGAACCTGAGCGACTATCGCTGGTCGCCGGATGCGAAACAACTGCTGCTGACGCTGCGCGAGAAAGACGAACCAGAGAGCGACGACAAAAGCGCGAAGCCCAAGCCGCCGAAGCCGATCGTGATCGATCGCTATCACTTCAAACAGGACATCGAAGGCTACCTGACGGACAAGCATGCGCAGTTGTATCTGTTCGACATCGCGACAAAGAAGCTAACGAAGCTGACGTCCGATCCCGGCAAGTTCGACGAGCAGGAGGCGGAGTGGTCTCCCGATGGGACGATGATCGCTTTTGTGAGCAACCAGTCGCAGCCCGATCCCGACCGCGTGGAGAACGACGATATTTTCGTCGTGGATGCCAAGGCAGGATCGACATCGCGCAAGCTGACGACATTTCCCGGCATGGATGATGCTCCGCTGGCCTGGAGCCCGGACAGCAAGCTGATTGCGTATCGGCAGGGCCTTTCCGAACACTACACCGCTTACGGCAGCAGGCGGCTGGCGGTGGTGCCGGCGCGGGGCGGCGCGGCTGAGCTGAAGGCGACGTCCATTGACAACAACGTTGGACCGCCGGTCTTCACGGCGGATGGCAAGTCACTGCTGACGACAGTCACGGACGACCGCGTGGTGTATGTGGAAGAGGTGCCGCTGGCGGGGGGCGAACCGAAGCGGCTGACGGAAGAAGCTGGTACAGCCGCCGCACTGACCGCGGGCGGCGGTCACGTCGCGTTGTTGTGGTCTACCGACACTGCCGATCCGCAGATCTACTCACTGGATGGCACGGGGGCTCAAAACACCAGACTGCACAAGTTGACCTCACACAACGACGCATTGCTGGCGCAACGCACACTGGCGACGACGGAAGACATCGCAGCTAAAAGCAAAGACGGTACCGATGTGCACGGCCTGCTGACAATGCCGATTGGCTATCAGGCGGGGACGAAGGCGCCGATGCTGCTGTTTATTCACGGCGGCCCAGCGGCACAGGATGAACATCGTTTCACCGTGGACCGGCAGCTTTTTGCGGCGCACGGATTCGCAGTGCTGAATGTGAACTATCGCGGCAGCGCGGGACGCGGACGCGCCTACAGCGAGACGATCACGGCGGATTGGGGAGACAAGGAAGTCGCCGATCTGCTGGCTGTGGTGGACGCCGCGGTGGCGACTGGCAAGATCGATCCAGACCGCATGGTGGTTGGCGGCTGGAGTTATGGCGGCATATCGACCGACTACATCATCGCGTCGACAACGCGCTTCAAAGCGGCATCCAGCGGCGCGGGGACGGCGAATCTTTTCGGCATGTATGGGATGGATGAGTACATTCTGCAGTACGACAACGAACTGGGGCCGCCGTGGAAGCACCCGGAGCTCTACATCAAGCTCTCCTATCCGTTTTTCCACGTC
Source organism: uncultured Acidobacteriaceae bacterium (assembly GCA_963763665.1). GTDB lineage: Bacteria > Acidobacteriota > Terriglobia > Terriglobales > Acidobacteriaceae > KBS-83. The sequence continues at coordinate 709,994 of CAVXPT010000001.1, forward strand.
GAGCGCATCAAAACACCGACACTCTTCATGGGCGGCGATAAGGACTTCAACGTGACGCTGGTCGGCGGCGAGCAGATGTACCAGGCGTTGAAAAGCGTCGGAGTGCCGGCGGAGTTGATTGTGTATCCGGGACAGTTCCACGGCTTCACGCGGCCAAGCTTTATTCGCGATCGCTACGAACGCTGGTTCGCCTGGTATGACAAATATCTGGGGATCAAGCCGGCAGCGCCGCCCGCTGCTACGCCTGCTGCAAAGTAGAGTTCCATCTTTGTGACAGATCAGCCCAGCCGCGACGGCCTGCGGACCCTGATCGCAACCGAAGCTGTACCGAAATGGTTATGCATGGCGGTGATGTGGATCTTTCCGGTACGACCAGCGATTGTCTGCACCATCACCGCGCCACTGCCGCCATTCTCCGTGAGGTGAAATGGGTTATCGCCGACGATCTGTACCGGACCTTCGACCGTGAGTGCAACTTCGCCCTCGACAAATGGGCGCGAGGTGGGGCTACGGTATGTTCTTCAGGAATCAATGGAGTGGGCCCGTTTGTTTTTCTGCGTGCGATGCAGAAGGTTTTAGGAGTTTCGATTTGAGACTACGTATTCACTGCAAAGCCGGAGTGTCGTCATCCATTCTCCTGAGGCAGTGGAAATGAGACTCCTTTTCGAAGGTAAATGCGATACGCGTGGTCCAATTCCAGAACGCGATAGACGTGACCTGGCTTCGGCTTAAGTCCCCTTTCGATGATCAACTGATAGTTATCCTGAAGGTAGCTGGAAAATCTGGGCCATTGGTTGAGTTTGTCGAAGCTCGACTTGTGGCCGAACCACTCATTGGTGAGAACGATCACGGAAGGCGGGTTACTGGTGAGTTCTTTCCAGTACCGGTCTCGATAGTAGTCGACCACGGGAGACTTTTCGCTAGCAAAGAGCAGCGTGTCCCCCACCATTCCACTGCTTTGCACCAGCTTCAGATGATAGAGAGCCGTATAACATCCCTGCACCATGTCCATGCATTGCACCTGGCGCTGAAGCCGACTCGTACCCATGATGGTGAGGTCGTTCTGGAGCGGGACGAAATCACTGTCCGCCTGAAAGTAACTGACGTGATACAGATAAAGTGGAGTACCGACCAGAATTCCGGCGGAGAGTCCCGCGACGCCCACCCACCTCCGCCATCCAGCGGTGCGCATCGCGAGCGTTAGCTCGGTAGCCATCCAGAGCAATACGAAGGCAGCGAATGGATATTTGTGGTAATCGTATCCCTTTCCCTGCACGAGATACGAACAGACGCCGAACGCGACTCCAAGCAACAGCGCATAGCGTTCCCAATGCTTCCACTGCTTCTGCCCGAACACGACAGCGAGAGCGAAGGGCAGCATCACCACTTCTACTTTTTTGGGAAGAAATCCCATCAGCCCCCCGATATGGGAGGGCTCCAGGCTTCCGTAAAAGGGAATAACCCGCTGGACCGTTTCGATGAAAGCGCGAACGGCATGATGGCGCAGCAGAAACGAAAGTGAGATCGCGCCAGCAGCGATCGCGCCGGCGATGGTGTACCAGAGATACGGGGTAACGGATTCGTCTCCCTTTCTAAGCTTCCACGCTGCCATTGCCAGTAGCACCACGCCGAGAGGCGCCGTGGTCGGCTTGATGGAAACGGCCATTCCCAGACTCAGCCCAAACGCGAGGAACAGCCAGGGTTTGCGTCGCCGCACGCCTTCAAAGAGGAACGCATATGCGACCACGATCAGGACGGTCATGATCTGGTCGCGCTCTACGGAATTCCAGGGTCCGTCGTTGGCGTGCATCAGAGCAAACATGATCCCCGCGAAGAATCCCGCAAGCCAGTCATACGGCAACGTGATGACGATCATGGCCAGCGTGAGGAGGCCAAGCAATACGAAGTCATAGACACGCCAGGCAAGGTCGCTTCCGCCAAAGATCTGCATCGCCCAACCTTCGAGGACGTAAACGCCGGGCATGTTGATATCGGGAATGTCGCGATACGGGGCAAAGCCGTGGTCGATCAGGAAGTGGTTGTAGTGAAAGACCTGTGCATCCCACACCAATGGCCAGCGATAGGTCAAGGCGACAAGAGCAACCGCAACCATCGCGAGCAGGGCGATCAGGAGGAGCCGAAAGATGTCCAGATACGATCGGGTTGACGCCGGGGACATTTCCAACTCCGAAGTTGACGCCATGTTACGGTGCCGTTCGATGCAACGTGGCCGGAAGATAAGTGTCGGCCCGTGAGCAACTCACTTCCTGCCGGGCTCTCATGAACGACTCGGTTGCGAAGTTTGCGGCGTCAGACTGCGTTTCCAGATGCTGAATCGAATCGATGGCGGAGGGAGAGGGATTCGAACCCCCGTTACCCGTTAGGGTAAAGCGGTTTTCAAGACCGCCTGTTTCAACCACTCACACATCCCTCCGCAAGTGGCAGGTGCATTCTGATGATAGCGGCGCGGCTGACCAAAGCAAAGCACGACGCATCCCGCCGAATCGAATGCTGATACGAACGCCGAGGGCGGTACCGGCCTGCCACGGCACCATTCTGGTGACCGGTCCGGCGTCCTGGTTTGACACACATTTGCGGCCACCCTATTATCTGCCCGATCCCCTCGGGGTTCTTTCTCATACATCGGCCTTGATCTATCCGCCTGGCCTCTAATGCTTACGTTCACGTTTCAATTGGGAGGTCGTATGGATCTGCGCTCTGTCGTGGCGAAGAGCCGAGTTGTGTTCGGCTGGGCTTTGACACTCACATTCACGATGGCCGCCGCGGCAGCGGGTCAAGGCTCGTCGAGGCATCCATCGATTGCGAACAAGCTCGACGAAACCCGCGTGGTAAGGCTCGCGGGCGACGTCCGGCGGGAGGCGAATACCCAAAACGATCGCGGTGCGGTGGGCAATTCGATGGAGCTACAGCATATCCAGCTTCTGCTGCAACGCCCGGCTGATAGCGAGGCCGCTCTCTCTGCGTTCATGGAGCGCCTGCAAACTCCCGGTAGTGTGGATTACCACCACTGGCTCACCGCAGCGGAACTGGGAGCAAAGTACGGTCCCAGCAGCGAGGACATCGCAACGGTAACCGCGTGGCTGCAGATGCATGGCTTTCAGGTAAACAACGTCTCGCCCAGCGGCATGCGGATTGATTTCTCCGGAACGGCAGGACAGGTGATTGACGCCTTCCGGACGGAGATTCACCACCTGGAGGTGAGAGGCGAAAGACATTTCGGCAACATGCAGGAGCCGGCCATTCCCGAAGCGCTGTCACCGGTGGTAGCCGGCATCGCGTCGCTCAATGACTTCAAACCGCATGCGGAGCGGACGCCCATTACACCCATGACCGCAAAGGGAGCGCCCAGGAGCGCCGTATCCCCCACTTACACCGTCAATGCCGACTATCAGCTCCTCGTGCCGGCTGATCTGCAGACGATCTACGACTTCAACCCGCTCTACAGGTCTGGAACTGCCGGCCAGGGCCAGACGGTCATCCTGTTGGAGCGGACTGATCTTTACTCGAACAACGACTACTACACCTTCCGCAAGACCTTCGGCCTGAATGCCTACAAGAACAGCAAGTTCTCGGTGGTCCATCCCGGCGGATGCAAGGACCCAGGCGTGATTGCCGGTGACGACGGAGAGGCAGCGGTAGATGTGGAATGGGCGGCGGCGGCGGCTCCCGGCGCGAACATCGAACTTGCTTCATGCGCGGACTCTGCCAATAATTTCGGCCCGCTTATCGCTCTCCAGGCGCTCATCGATCAACGAAACAGGCCGGCCATCGTGAGCTTGAGCTACGGCGGAGCGGAGAGTGAGCAGGGGGCTTCAGAGAATTTGTACATCTACCGGCTCTATCAGCAGGCGGCCGCCGAAGGTGTCTCCGTGTTTGTGTCGACCGGCGACGCAGGCGCAGCCGTTGACAGCCAGAACCAGCCCTACGCGACAAACGGCATTGATGTGAACGGACTCGCCTCCACGCCGTTCAACCTGGCGGCCGGCGGCACGGACTATGCCGACGCCTACCTGGGAACGACGACAAAGTACTGGAACAGCACGAACACGGCGGTATACGGCTCGGCCAAGTCATACATACCCGAGATCCCATGGAATGATTCGTGCGCCAGCCAACTGATCACAACCGCACTTGGATTTACCGTCCCCTATGGCGCCCAGGGCACCTGCAACTCGACGGTCGGCGAAGAAAACTTCCTCAGCACGGGGGCAGGCAGCGGGGGTCCCAGCGCCTGTGCCTATGGAACGCCGAAAAAGGGCCAGGTCGCGACCAGCGGCAGCTGCCGCGGCTACGCAAAGCCGAGCTGGCAGCGGGGTGTTTACGGCAATCCCAACGACGGGGTTCGCGACCTGCCGGATGTCTCGCTCTTTGCGGCCAACGGCGCCTGGGGGCACTACTACGTGCTTTGCTACTCCAATCCCGCAGGGGGCGGAGTTCCCTGCACGGGCGCTCCATCCGGGTGGGCTGGTGCGGGTGGGACGTCGTTTGTAGCGCCGATCCTTGCCGGGGTGCAGGCATTGGTGAACCAGGACTGGGGACGTCAAGGGAACCCCAACTATGCCTACTACACCCTCGCCAAACTTGAATATGGGTGGTTTGGGAACGCGGCCTGCAATTCCACCAGCGGAACCGGTAACTCCTGCGTTTTCCACGACGTAACCCTCGGCGATATGGATGTGAACTGCAGAGGAAACGTGAACTGCTACGATCCGTCCGGGCCAAACGGCGTGCTGTCGATTCGCTCGAAAAAGGACCAGCCGGCCTACGGAGCCGCCGCGGGGTGGGATTTTGCGACAGGAATTGGAACCCTGGACGTCAATCGACTGGTCCGCTCCTGGATCTGGTTCAAATAACTGGGTTTATAGCTTCTATCGAAGGCCGCCAGGATAAAATTCGGCGGCCTTCGCTATGTGCGTGGAAGAGTGTGTTTTGTGTCGCTACGGGGGCTTTAGGAGCGTTTGGGGGAGCGATTTGTGCGCGAATAAGGGCCTTCGATGCATGACCGGTAGCGCTCGAATCCTTGAATACTCGTGTCCTCGAATCGAGGACACGAGGACCACCCATATTTCGACTTTTGGGACCTCGGAGAAAAAGAGCGAACCACCCGCGGTGATTCTGTCATCCTGTGAACAGCAGGTATGACCCCCACGGCAACGACAACCCAGCCCTCCTCTGTGGCTCGCGCCGCTATCTCCGGCCGGGCGATGAGCCGGGCTGCGTTTCAGCACACGCTGGACAGTGCGAAACGCACGATCCTTTTGCGGGAGATCGCCATGCTGGCGATCGACAGCTTCCGGCTCAATAAGGTCCGCTTCGCATTAACCGCTCTGGGCATGGTGATCGGCTCGGCTTCGCTGATCCTGGTGGCGACGATCGGCCTGACAGGACGAAACTACGCGCTGAAGCTGCTCGAGAACATCGGACCGAACATGGTGGAGGTGGAGTACTCAGGCGGCTCTTCGGGCAGCGTCGGCGAGTACCGGAACGACCTGCTGACGATCGATGATGAGCGGGCGGTGGCTACGCAGGTACCGGCAGTCGCCGCCTCATCCCCGATGCTGGAGATGCATGACCGGGTGAGCTTTGGCGGAGGACTTGCCAAGGACGTTCTGGTGCTTGGCGTCTCACCGCAATATCGCCAGGTGCGTCACCTGATCGTAACGGCTGGACGCTTCTTCGACGAGACGGATGAGGCGACGCATACCAAGGCAGCGGTGGTTACGATCCCGTTTGCCGTACAAATGTTTGGCAGTCCGGAAGCAGCGATCAACCAGACGTTCCAACTAAGCGGCATGCCGATCACGATTGTGGGGACGTTCAAGGAGAGCGTGAGCACCTTCGGCATGTCGGAGGTGGCGGACGAGACGATCCTGATTCCCTACTCGGTGGCACGCTACTTTACAGGCACCGACAAGGTGAAGCAGCTCTTCTTCTCTATCCGCGATAAAAACGACATACCCTTCGCGCAGAAGGAAATCATCCGGATCATTCAGAGCAGGCATCAATCCAATTCGGTGTATAAGGCAAACACTCTGGTCGAGATCCTGCGTGTGGCAGGGCAGATCGCCGACGGACTGACGGTGATGCTGCTGCTGCTGGCCACGGTCACCCTGGCGGTGGGCGGCGTGGGCATCATGAACATCATGCTGGCGAATGTGCGTTCGCGTATCCGCGAGATTGGCATTCGCAAGGCACTGGGGGCGACAGCGCGAGAGATCAAGCTTCAGTTTCTGTTGGAGGCGATTTTCATCTCGCTGGCCGGCGGCATCGTCGGGGCGTTGCTGGGCATGGCGCCGCCGCTGGCCGCTCGCTTTTTCACTGCTTACAAGGTTCCTATATCGCCCTGGTCGGTGGTGATTGCGCTGGCGACGTCCGTGCTGGTGGGAGTCATCTTTGGAACATTGCCCGCGACGCGCGCGGCACAGCTCGATCCGGTGGAGAGCCTGAAGTACGAATAAGACTGGCCGTCCGGCGGGCGCGCCTTTTGGCGCGTTTTGCGGGGTTCGCTTCCTTTGGTCGCTCACGCGTGGTTCGTGGGCGACCAAAATTACAAACTCTTATTGAATGTAGGCGACGCCTTCGAGAGCAGCCTGGAGACAGTCGATCGAGCAGCGCGACATCTCAATGCCCGTGATGGCTTCACGCAGGTTTTCGCGCTGGCGCCATAGCCATGGCCCGCGAGAAAATTCGCGGCGAGGTCTGCTGCCTGCCAGCTATCCAACTGGCCACGCATCAGCTCGTTCCGCAAGTTGGTTAACTCCGCGGCGCTGAACTTCTCGATCTGCGGCGAAAGCTCTCCCTGAGATCCAATGGGAAGGCTTGCGGACGTTGCTGCCTGGCCCTGATCGTGTCTTACCTGGTCTTCCATGGCCTTCCTCCTTTTTGAGATCGTCCTTACTCTGCTAACCCTTGTACGCACGAAATGTTGTTCCGGTTTCCTGTCGCACCTATATAGAGAGACGCTGGCTTACCCTATTTGTATGTATGCACAAAATGAATCTCTGTTGACCAATATGAATCGCAGGGTTGCCGCATGACAAAGCCAGGCATGGACGGCGGGCAAGAAAATGAGCGAAAGCAGGACTTTCTGGAGAAGCGCGGCCTAACCTGGGGAGCTCTGGTGGCTCTGCTGGTGCTGACATTGATTGCTGCGCTGGTGCTTGCCTATCTCATTACGGTGCGCAATTTTCCTGCACATTAGAGAGAGTGACGAAAGAAAGTGACGACGAAGTGACGGCCGCTCACTGCGGCGCGGCAGAGACCAACAACACCGGCAGACCGTCGCGTATGGGATAGCGGCGTCCGCAGCCGGTGCACAGCACTGTTTCTTCGTCAAGGTGGGCAAGACCCGCATGACAGACAGGACACGCAAGGAGGCGCAGCACAGCCTCCCGGCGCAGCACAGTCTCAGGGATCGGCGATTTCCGCATCTGGTTCAAAGTGTAGAGCCCGCGCGCATGCGGCGGCGGCAGTTACCATAGAAGCAGCGTACTTATAAGCAACTTACGGGAGCGGCATGGCAGAGGCACGCAGGCTGGATGGTACGGCGATCGCATCGGCAATCAAGGAAGATGTGGCGCGCGAGGTGAAGGCGCTGGCTGGACAAGGCATCAAGCCGGGACTGGCCGCGGTGCTGGTTGGGCATGTGCCCGCGTCTGAAATTTATGTGCGCAGCAAGGTGCGTACCTGCGCAGAACTGGGGTTGGGCAGCGAGTTGCTGACACCACCGGATACGGTCACGACAGAAGAGATGCTGGCGCTGGTGGCTGAACTGAATGGCCGCGACGATGTGGATGGAATTTTGATTCAACTCCCGCTGCCGCCGCAGGTAAACGCAAAGCGATTGCTGGAAGCGGTCGCGCCGGAGAAGGATGTGGACGGCTTTCATCCGGTAAATGTGGGCCGCCTGCAGACAGGGCAACCCGCGCTGGCGCCGTGCACACCGGCGGGCCTGATCGAGATACTGAAACGGAGCAATCTGGCCATCGCGGGGCAGAATGCGGTCGTCGTTGGCCGCAGCGACATTGTGGGCAAGCCGGCGGCGATCCTGCTGCTGGCCGAGAATGCAACGGTCACGATCTGTCACTCGAAGACGCGGGACCTGCCTGCTGTTTGCCGCAACGCCGACATCCTTGTCGCCGCAATTGGGCGTCCGGGCTATGTGACCGCGGAGATGGTGAAGCCGGGCGCGACAGTGCTGGATGTTGGCATCAATCGGTTGACGACACGGGAGGAGTTCGATCGTTTCTTCCACGGCAATGCGCGGCGCGAGGAACTGTTTGTCGCGAAGGGATCGACACTGATCGGCGATGTGCATCCAGCGGCCTATGCGGTATCGGGAGCGTATACACCGGTGCCCGGCGGCGTGGGGCCGCTGACCATTGCGATGCTGATGGCAAACACCGTACGCGCAGCCAAGCTGCGGCGCGGGCTGCTGTAAAGGACCGCGGATGGTGCGCGTTGGACTCACCGGCGGATTGGGCAGCGGCAAGACCACGGTGGCGGCGATCTTCCGCAGCCTGGGAGCGCAGGTGATGGAGGCAGATGCGGTGGGCCGCGCCATGATGGAACCGGGAGAGGCGGTCTATGCAGAAATCGTCCGGAGTTTTGGGCCGACTGTTGTGCGAGCCGATGGGACGCTGGACCGCCACATACTGGCGAAGTTCGCCTTCGCAGATGGGCGCCTCGCGGAGCTGAATGCCATTGTGCATCCGCCGGTGATCGCGGAGCAGCGACGATGGATGGAAGCGCTCGAAAAGGAGCAGCCGGATGCTGTGGCGGTCTACGAGACGGCGCTACTGTTCGAGGCAAGCAGAACCGCGGGAACCCGCGACTGGCAGGATCGATTCGACCGGCGCATTCTGGTGATCGCGCCGGAGGCATTGCGCATCGCACGATATGTGGCGCGGATGGGGGGCCCGGATCCTGATGCCGCGAGGCGCGCGGCCCTGGAGCGCGAAGCGCGCGAGCGCATGAGCGCGCAGATGCCGGATGAAGAAAAGATGCGGCTGAGCGACACCATCATCCGCAACGACGGGTCTTTGGAAGATGTGACCCGACAAACCGAGGCCGTATATCGAGAGCTGCGCGCCGTCGCCCGAGCGTCGCGGTGAAGCCGTCGCAATTGTCGCAATTGAAGTAAGGAGAGAACGAACTGCTTATGAACCTTCGCCGTCTTGCTGTGCTTGTGGTCCTGATCGTCGCCGGATTCTGGTATATCACTACGTTTGGTGTGCCGGGTGGGCGGGAACTGCGACAAATCCCGCATCGTGGCCTGCCATTCCTGGCGCACACGGTGCGTTTGGATCACTCGGTCGAGCTGACAGAGGCCGAAGCGCAGAGCAGCTATGACAGCGTAGAGCAGAACAATATCGCGGTGTACAAGCGAGTGCTGCCCGCGGTGGTGAATATCACATCGACCGCGGTGGCCTATGACTGGTTCTGGGGGGCGGTGCCGCAACAGGGCCAAGGCTCCGGCTTTATCGTGGATTCGCATGGCCACATCCTGACCAACTATCACGTGATTGAGGGCGGCCGGCAGATTGAAGTGACGCTTGTCGAACAAGCACAAGTACAAGGCGCAGGTGGTGCTGACCGACAAGCCGCACGATCTGGCGCTGCTGCAGATTGACGCGCCGAACCTGACTCCCGCCGTACTTTCCAATTCGCAGAATCTGCAGGTGGGACAAAAGGTTTACGCCATCGGCAATCCCTTCGGGCTCAGCGGCACCATGACGACCGGCATCATCAGTGCGCTGCGTTCCGTTCGTGGGCCGGAGGGCAACCTGATCGAGAACGCCATTCAGACGGATGCAGCGATCAATCCCGGCAACTCCGGCGGCCCGCTGCTGAACTCGCACGGCGAGGTGATCGGCATCAATTCGCTGATCGCTACCAATCCGAACGAACAGGTACAAATTGAGCAGAGCGCCGGCATCGGATTTGCGATCCCGATCAACACGGCCAAGGCGGTGCTTGAGGACTTTGCGCACTACGGGCGCATTCGCCGGCCATCGCTGGGGATCACTTCCCTGCCCATCGGGCCGGACCTGGCGCAGCAGATGGGACTGGCGGCAGACTACGGCGTGCTGATCCAACGCGTGCTGCCCGGCGGCGCCGCGGAACGCGCGGGACTGCACGGGGGCGACAAGCAGGCATATCTCGGCAACACTCCGATTTACCTGGGCGGCGACCTCATTGTCGGCATCGACGGCAGGCAGGTGACCACGGGGCAGGACATCTCGCAGATCATGGATGAACACAAGACGGGCGATAAGGTGACGGTGACTTTCCTGCGCGGGCAGCACAAGATGACCGCGCAGGTGACGCTGGAAGAAGCTGGCACGCGGACCGCGTGAGTTGAAGCAGGAAACGAGGAACGCTATGAGCAAGTGGACACCGCAACAGATGCCGACGCAGCAGGGACGACTGGCGATGGTGACCGGCGCCAACAGCGGGATTGGATATCAGACGGCGCGTTATCTGTCGCGTGCTGGCGCGACGGTGATCCTGGCCTGCAGGAATCGAGAGAAGGGTGAGGCGGCGCGCGCAAAGATCGTCGCTGAGAGTCCGGCGGCGAGGGTTGAAGTGCGATTGCTGGATGTTGCCGATCTCGACTCCGTGCGACGTTTTGCGGCGGAGTTCGCAAACGAGGGCCGGCCGATCGATCTGCTGATCAACAATGCAGGGGTGATGGCGATTCCGGAGCGACGCACGACGCCGCAGGGCTTCGAGATGCAGTTCGGCACCAACCACCTGGGCCATTTCGCGTTGACCGGTCTGCTGCTGCCGGCGCTGCTGCGTCAGCCGAATAGCCGCGTGGTGACGGTGGCGTCGATTGCGCATAAGGGCGGCAAGCTGAATTTTGACGATCTGAATGCCGAGCGGAGTTACGATCCGCGCGGCGCCTATCAGCAGTCGAAGCTGGCCAACCTGGTCTTCGGTCTGGAATTCGACCGGCGGCTGCGAGCGCGATCCGCGGAGACGGCCAGCGTGATTGCACATCCGGGCGTGGCGGTCACCAACATCGTGAGCAATGGCATGGGCACGGGGGTGAAGGGACGCATCGTCGGCGCCCTGCTTCCGCTGGTTGCGCAATCGGACGACCGTGGCTCGTGGCCGCTTGTCTACGCTGCGACTTCGCCGCAGGCGCGCGGTGGCGGATACTACGGGCCGGACGGCATTGCGGAGATCAAGGGGACGCCGGTCGAGGTGAAGCCCAAGCCGCACGCGCTGGATCCGGCAGCAGGCAGGCGGCTCTGGGAGGTATCCGAGACGCTGACCGGCGTGCGCTACGAGGCTCTCGACGCTTAGCTACGGTTTACGAATATAGCGGCGGCCTTCGACGACATAGTCTCCGGATAGAACGCGGGCAATCGCCTCGCGTGTAGGCGATGTGCTCTTCTGCGAGGATGCGCTGGCTGAGCGCGTGCGCTTCGTCCGTTTCGTGAACGGGCACGGCGCGCTGCAGGATGATGACGCCGTGGTCGAGCTGCTCATCGACGAAGTGCACGGTACAGCCTGCGATTTTGACTCCGTAGTCGAATGCCTGATGCTGGGCGTCGAGCCCGGGAAAGGCGGGCAGCAGCGACGGATGAATATTCAGGATGCGCTGCGGGAAGGCCTGGATGAAGCCGGGCGAGAGCAGCCGCATATAACCGGCGAGGCAGATGAGGTCCACGCGGTGCTGCTGCAGGGCGGCGATGATGGCCGCATCGTGGTCGGCGCGTTTGCGCCCGTTGGCTTCGATGGCGAGCGCGGTGAGGCCGCGTTCGCGTGCAGCGGCGAGGCCGGGTGCGTCCGCTTTATTCGAGATGACGACAGCGATTTCTGTATCCGGGATGCGGCCTGCGGCGACGCTGTCTGCGATGGCTAGAAAGTTCGATCCGCGACCGGAGAGCAGGATGCCAAGACGATGCGGCGTGCTCATGCGCGGTAGCGAACGCTGCGGTCGCCCTTTACGGCCTGGCCGATGACGTGGAAGGGTTCGCCGAGGCGGCCGAGCAGGGTTTGCGCGCGCTTCCACTTTGCCTGCGGAACGACGGCGATAAGGCCGATGCCCATATTGAAGGTGCGCAGCATCTCATCCTGCGGCACATTGCCGAGCTGCTGCAGATAGGCGAAGAGCGGCGGAAGCGGCCAGCTTGCGGTGTCGATCTCGGCGGAGATGTTCTTCGGCAGGATGCGCGGGAGGTTTTCCGTGATGCCGCCGCCGGTGATGTGGGCCATGCCCGCGACGACACCCGCGCGCGTGAGTTGACGAATCACGGGAAGATAGCTGCGGTGGATTTTCATCAGAGCCGCACCGGCCTTCTCTTTCAGCGCCGGCACGCGGTCACCGGGTTTGTGTCCGGCGGTCTCGAAGATGAGCTTGCGGGCAAGCGAGTAGCCGTTGGTGTGCAGGCCGGTGGAAGGCAGGCCAATGAGAACGTCACCCGGGCGGATACCTTTTCCGGTGATCAGCTTGTCCGCGATCGACGATGCCGACGATGAAGCCGGCCAGATCGTATTCGCCGTCTGCGTAGAAGCCGGGCATCTGCGCGGTCTCGCCGCCGATGAGCGCGCAGCCATTCTCCTTGCAGGCCTTCGCCAACCCGCTGACGACTTTCTCAATGACCTTATTTTCGAGGCGGCCGGTGGCGAGGTAATCGAGAAAGAAGAGGGGCTCAGCGCCTTGCACAGCGATGTCGTTGACGCAGTGATTGACGAGGTCCTGCCCCACTGTGTCGTGGATGCCGAGCTGGAAGGCGAGCTTGAGCTTGGTGCCGACGCCATCCGCACTGGAGACGAGCACGGGACTCTTATATCGTTTCAGATCCGGTGCGAAGAGCGCGCCGAAGCCGCCGATGCCGCCGAGCACGCTGCGGGTGAAGGTCTGCTGCGCGAGCGTCTTGATGCGCTCCTTCGCCTGATCGCCGCGAGCGATGTCGACGCCCGCATCCGCGTAAGTGATCTGTTTGCTCTTTGCTGCGGCCAACGGGACTCTTTCTGATCGGGACAAAGTGACTGCGAAGGCCTAGTTTATCAGCGTCGAACTCCATGCCGCCCCTTGGCCGGGGGCCGCGCGGTAGCTTCCTGAGTCTCCTCAAAACGCTGGAAGCGCCGCTCCAACTCCCATTGCTGGCGGGCTTTCGGATTCGAGGTGAGATAGGCTGCGCATCCGCCCTCTGCATCATCGTGAAGATGAAGAGCCGTGGCGCATGCTGCATTTGATCGCCCGTAATCGTGGTCAACCCAAAAGCTGTTACCGGGCAGGAAGCTGTACTCGATGGAGTTGCGAGCGATTTCCTTGAGATCCGGGTAGGTGAGGCCGAAGGTCTCGGCAGCCATTGCGTACTCGTGCGTGAGGTCGATGCGCGAGACACCTTCATCGTCTGTGGAGAGAGCAATGGGCACACCGTACTTGCGGTAGAGAGGCAGCGGATGATCTTTACCCCGGATGCCGAGGATAACGTCGTTGCTGGTGAGGTTGATCTCCACCATGATGTGGCGCTCGGCCATGCTTTTCAGCAACTCGTAGGGCCGATCTTCGTACATCAGATCCGCGCCATGGCCGATGCGCTGGGCGCCGGCGATTTCCATGGCCTGACGGATATGGAAACGAAGGCCCTCCGGTGGAACGAGACCGGGCGCGAGCTCACCGGCATGCAGCGCAACCGACACCTGCGGATAGAACTGGCGCAATGCCGCGATCATCTGCATGTGAAGCATGTAGTCGGCCATGGAGTATTGGGCGTCCTCCGGCTGAACGAGGTTGATGCCGACATAGTGTGGATGGGGGGAGGCAAGGTCGGCCGCAGCTACCTCAAAACCCAGGACGATCTGGACAAAGACGGCCGGCGGCGGCATGTTGCGCAGCACCTGGTAGAGGTAGCGCACCTCGACGGTGCAGGCAGGCTCAGGCTGGGCCGTGCCGCATTGCTCCTGCTGGCGGCGTGTTTGCTCGAAGCGATCCATCTGCTGACGGATAGCAAGGGCCTGCCGGCCGAGACCGGCATCGAGGAGTTGCTGACGCCAGGCTGCATAACCGGTGCCGGGTGGGACCGCCTTCGTCTGGGCGATGACGGCGAAGGCAGCGTCGGGCGTGTCCATGAGCTCCAGATATTGCTCATTCTGCTCTGCTGCGCGTGCTGCCACTTCGTCCACCCATTCCGGCTTATGGTTTTCAGAGAGGCCCAAGAAGCGATCGAAGCTGTCGAAGAAATGATCGTGACCACTATTGCCGGCGGATGGCACGAAGGCGCGCATGGAAAAGGCGTCGATGAGCTGATCGTAGAGCGATTGCTTCTGCGGCAGCGTGGAAGCGTCCACCGAGCCGGCGTCACAGGGCACTGTGGCGAGCGCGGGGCCGCGGCGGGCGAAGTCGAGCGCTTTCGGGTCGATGCACACGTGGTCGGCTGCGGCGTCGCGCAGCCATGTCTCTGCATAGACGGCGCCGGCGAGGTGATTGTGCAGGTCACCGCCCTTGGGCATACCGGCGAGAAAGGCGCGCAGAGCAAGCGGGCCGGCCGCACGAGCCTGTTCCATATTGGCTGCGGTCTGCTGTTCCGGCGACCGGGCCTGCGCCTGCGCAGGAAGAAACTGCAGCAGAAGGACAAGCAGCAGAGTAAGCTGCGTGAGGCAGGAGCGAGGAGCTTGCATGCGTGACATGGCTCGAGATGGAGATAGGTGGATGCGTCGAACGGCTTCCAGTGTAGGACAAACCTTGATCTTCTACCTCGCAATGTGCGCGACAGCGCATGCGCAGAACTGGCTGGCGCCCATCGAAAACTTCACGCCCACGACCAGTGGACTGCACCTGCGGCAACATGCGGAGCCGGAAAAGCCCTTTACGGTGGCAGGTGAATGCGGCGCCTTTATGGGCCAGCAGGATGGCCGGTTTGAAGCATGGCTGTTTCCGGTGAAGATCCTGAGCCACATGCAGATTGAGGCGCGGATGGAAGGCTACGATGTGCCCATTGACGTGACCGCGCATGCGGCGGAGATCGACGTGGAGCCCGACCACACGACGATCACGTATTCGCACGTAGCCTTTACGCTGCGCGAAACATTCTTTGCAACCCAGTGCGAAGCGCAGGACCCGGCAAAGGCCAGCACCGGCGCCATGGCCATCTTCACACTGGACAGCATTCGTCCCACGACGCTGACCTTCAATTTCACTCCAGAGGTGAAGCCGATGTGGCCGGCTCCGCAATTTGGACAGGCAGACGCCGAGTGGATCCCGCTGAAACCGCATGCCACGAATGGTCTGACGGAGCCCGGCTGGTACATGTTGCACACCGACTGGCCCGAGTTGTCCGCGGCAGTAGCCATGCCGGGCACGCTGCCGGGCATCCTGGCGCCTTATCAGGAGCGGCCGAAGTTCTATCCGACGCAACTGATTCTGCACTATGACCCGAAGACGGATCGGGGCAAGGCGTATCCACTGCTGATGGCGGTGGGGCGCACGCGAGAGGCTGCCAGCGAGGCTAGCCTGGACGCTGCACTGCGCCAAGCAAAACGCTCAGGCGCTTGCGCTCTATCAACAGAATGCGGACTACTACGCGCATTTCTTCGACACGCGCATGACCGTCGACACGCCGGACACAACGTTCAACGACGACTTCCGCTGGGCGGCGATCTCGATCGACCAGTTGCGCGTGCGCCACGGAAACGAAACGGGGCTGGTGGCCGGCTTTTACTCCTCAGGTGACTCGGCGCGGCCGGGCTTTGGCTGGTTCTTCGGGCGCGACTCGCTGTACACCACCTATGCCATCAATAGCTATGGCGACTTCGCTCTGACCCGAACGGAGCTGGAGTTTTTGATCGCCCGGCAGCGCGCGGACGGCAAGATGCCGCATGAGTATTCGCAGACCGCGGATACGGTCGATTGGGCTTCGACACCGTACGAATACGCGGCAGCCGACTCTACGCCACTGTTCCTGATGGCGATGGAGGACTACGTGGACGCGAGCGGCGACACGGCATTCCTCGAGAAGAACTGGCCGGCGGTGCAGAAAGCCTGGGAGTTCGAGCGCGGGCACGATACGGATGGAGACGGCATTTACGACAACTCGCAGGGCACCGGCTGGGTGGAAAGCTGGATTCCCAAGATGCCCCATCAGGAAATCTACCTGGCGCTGCTGGATGAGCAGGCCAGCGCCGCGATGGCGCGGATGAGCTTACGCGTACAGAAGACGGATGTGGCGAGTGAGGCCGACGGGCGCGCGAAGATGATCGCGGCGAAGATTCCGCAGGAGTATTCACAGCAAAAAGGGATGTACGCCTTCAGCTACAACGGGACGGAAGGCGTGGACAACACGGCCACGATCTATCCGGCTGTTGCATGGTGGGATGGACATGCGGGGCTACCGCAGTCAGACGAGATGTTTGGCCGCTGGGCCTCGGACGAGTTTTCGACTGACTGGGGCACACGCGATGTGGGCAATCATGAGGCGATCTACGATCCGATCAGCTACCACCAGGGCTCCGTGTGGCCGCTGTTTACGGGCTGGACTTCGGTCGCGGAGTATCGCACGGGCCATACGCTCAGCGGCTACGCGCATCTGATGCAAACGGCGAACCTGACTACCGCACAAGACCTGGGCGCGGTGACCGAATTGTTGAGCGGCGACTTCTTTACGCCGTTCGGGCGCAGTACCTCGCATCAATTGTGGTCGTCGGCGATGGTGGTGATTCCGGCTGTGCGCGGTCTCTTCGGCTTGTCGCTCGATGCCGCGACGCATACCATCACGGTCGATCCACACCTGCCCGCGCAGTGGGACCATGCCACGCTGCACAACGTGCACGTAGGAGACGCGATGGTCGATCTACACTACCAACGCACCGGGGCCGGATGGGAAATACGCGCGGCGGGACGGGACGGAAGATCCGCGACCCTGAAGAGCGCCGTGGCCGGTGCGAAGATGCTGGCAAGCGGCGCGCTTGAGATTCCGGCACCTGCCGTGGAAGTAGGGATGGACTATGGAGCCGATGCCGCACTGCCCTTGCCGGGTGCGCGGACGGCAATGTTGAAGGTGTTGCGGCAGGATGCTGCGACGCGCTCGCTGACGCTGCTTCTGGAGGCCCAGGGCAATAGTACGCAGACGCTTTTTCTACGGCAGCGGGACCGACGCGCGCACCTGAATGTGGAGGGAGGAATCGTCACTCCGGAGGGCAAGCTTGAGGTTCATTTTCAGGCCGGTGAAGGCTACGTCCGCCAGCAGGTGACGCTGCGCTGGTAAGCCTGAGAAGGGACCGCCGCCGGGGCCGGCGCGCTGCGTCGGATGCTATACTGACGCAGTTGTTCCGCTCGCTGATTCGCCCCGATATACGTCTGGCTCCGGCCCCGGAGCGAGAGCGGAAGGTGAAGTGGCATCCCGACAGGAAGCGTGAACAGCACATCCAGCGCACGCTGTGCGAGAGCTGGCCAGATAGCTCAGTGGTAGAGCGCGGCCCTGAAAAGGCCGGCGTCGGCGGTTCGATCCCGTCTCTGGCCACCATTTCGATTTAATCAGTAACGAGTGTTCGATCAGAAGCCTCCCGAACGGGAGGGTACGAAACCAGAATGACTCCTATATAGAGAGCCGAGGAAATTGCCTGCTTTATCGGACTGCCGGCAAGACATGTATGAGTTCGGTGTCGAACCACGGTCGAGAGAACAATCCGGGAAACAGCCGGGGAGTGCGCAACAGATCACATAGAGCGACAACGCGAACGGAGTAAGATCACGTTTGCCAACCCATGCGGTTCCGAATGGGATCAGCGACAGTGTGAATAGAAAGCCCAGGTTTGGCCAAAGAGCAGGCCGTGACTGACCTGTTCCACATCATCAACATGGAGTGATGATTGACTCAATAGATGCCCACCTCCACGAAGCTTAGAGCGTAGATCATGAGCATCGGGAGCACCTTGCGCGGAGCTTCCAGATCCGGCAGACCGTGTGCTGGAACTCTGAGCTCAAGCACCATGACGATGATGATGACGGCAATCACACCGTCAGAGAATGCGGCCTTACGCCCGGCTGTGAGTTGAAGCGACATCTGCCGTGATCCTCACTTCCGAAACAGACTTGCCTGCGCCTCTCGATACGATTCGCATGCCTCATCCAGCGCCCGAGTAGGACGATCGTCCTGCTGCGAATCCGAGATCAATTCTGAACGTAGCTCTTCCTCTGTTTCCTCAAGATATATCTTTTCTGAACATGCAAGTTCCTCGTAGTAAGACTCGTCAGGTGTTGGAATTACTTCGTCTCTATTACTTTCGATTGCCATTGGATTTTCCTTTCTTCCCGATTTTCGAATCAAACTTACCGAGCTTCGCATCCTTTCCGAGGGTGGGTTCACTCATGCGTGCTGAAGGCACTGAAAGAGTAGCCTCGCAATCTGAGCCTCCCTCAAGCTTCCGGTCATCAGAGTGCGCACGATTGTTCGTTCGATTACAAGAACAGCAGCAGATGCGACCAACTCCGGATGCTGGAAACCCATTTTTACGGCTAGCTGCTCAATAAGCTGTCTCAAATGTTCCTTTTGCTCTCTGGCGATTGCGATAGGTTCATTGTCGAGGTCGACGCCCTCGGTAACGATCTTGATAAAGGCAAGACAAAAACACTTCGGGTCTTCAAAGCCCTCCTGTAAAACGTCGGCAATGATTCCCAGGCCGCCTCCCGTGGCTTCGTATCTTGCTTCGATCTCGCTCTCAAACCAGCGCATCCAGCTGGCATGACGATCTTTCAGAAATGCCGAGACGAGATCTTTTTTTGATTGAAACTGTTCATAGAAGGCAGACTCTGGCACTCCGGCTATTGCTAGTACCTTTGAGATCTCAGCTTTTCGAACGCCTTCTCGACAGAGGACGTCCAAGAAGGCCGTGACTTCAGCGTCATGTCTCATCTCCAGCATATTTTTCCTTCACAGCGCTGCGTCATCCTTCACACGGTCAATCAATCGGACATAAGAGAAGCCAAGTTTGGGAAACTTCGATTCGAGTGCCTGCCGCCGAACAGTTCGCCCGAATTTATCCCTATGCGCCACACGCAGGGTCCACCAACTGGCTGCGATTCTCCTTCGTCGGTGGCAAGCGGAAGAAATCGCGAAAACGCCGCTCCCCCGCGTTGTCGCGCATAAGGCTCAAACGTAAGATTCGAAACAAATGGGCCGAATTATGCGGCGGCCTGAGTGAGCCAGGTTTCGAAACGGGTTTCGCCGAGTCGTGCGTTATTGCCCGGAACGAGGGTTCGCTCGCTGAGTTTCGCCCCAGAGTAGAGCGCGCTTGGGTCAGCGATGACTTCGCGGGGATCTTTGAGTGAGGCCAAGCGCCGCTGGACTAGTTCATCCAGACGAAACGGTTCTGGTCCCCCTACTTCGACGATGGCATTTACCGGCGGGCCGACCGCGATCCTGCCTACAGCAGTCGCGACATCGTCGGCGGCCATCGGCTGGAAAAGCACATGCGGCAGTCGCACCTTTTTTCCGTCGAACGAAATATCCGCAAGGCCCTTGAGGAACTCGAAGAACTGGGTCGCGTGAACGATCGAATAAGGAATCGGTGAGCTTTTGATCAGCTTCTCTTGAGCACTCTTTGCACGGAAATACCCGCTTTCGGACAGCCGGTCTGTCCCCACCACTGACAATGCAACGTGATGGCCCACGCCGGCGGCCGCTTCACAGGCGAGAAGGTTGCGGGTTGATGTCTCGAAGAAATTCATCACCGCCGCGTCCTCCCAGGAGGGAGAGTTGGACACATCAACGACCACCAATGCACCCCTCAACGCTTCGGCCAGTCCCTCACCAGTGAGCGTGTTAACACCGGAATTGGGTGATGCCGCTACCACTTCGTGCCCGTGCTCACGAAGCTTGTTGACAAGCTTTGTTCCGACAAGTCCACTACCGCCTATTACTACGATCTTCATGATTCTCCTTTCGTGATGCTCGCAATCGAGCGCGTTGAATCTGAGAAGCTTCGGAGTTGAGTGATTTGCTTCTCAAGTTGTGGTTGCGATTCATCCGCCGAACCTACTTCACCGGAATCAGAACAGGTGCATCTTTGTCTTTGAGCAGGAACACCAACAGCCTTGCAGGTGTCGTCTTGCTTGCATTGCGACCAACGGTGTGAATATCGTTGGGACCCTCGTAGAACGTCTGTCCGGCCGTAAGAGTTACGGGCTGTTCGCCATTCACGGCCATGACGATACTTCCTTCCAACACATAGATGAACCCGTGTGCGTTGTGCCGGTGAACCGGATCTTGACCGCCTGGAAGATATTCAACCGCAAGTATCTGAACGTCTTTTCCTGGAAAATCCGGCAACGGCTTCACCATCAATGAATTGACCTTTGCATCCTGTGCGATTAGCGGACTGCACACGAGCAACAATATGAACAGAATCTTCTTCATCTCTAGCTTCCTCCTGTTTTATGAGCTGCAGGGTTTCACATTCCCTGCTGTCATGGAGAATGCACGCGCCTTGCCAAAGAAATCCGATTGGATGTTTATCGCCGATCTGCCCGGAACAAAGAGACTTAGCGCGGGGGATGTCAGAACGAGTCAAGGGCAACTCCCGACATTTCGTCATCTACGCATCGTGTGACTTCTAACTCACGACATATCGTGAGTCGCGAGACCTAAGCGAAATTTGGCAGGAAATGACGACTGGATATCTCCGGACTGTGGTCACAGCGAATCGTCGCAGGCTTGCAAAACTTCAGATGGCCTTATCCAGGACACGCGTCTTGCGCTGGCTGGGAAAACTCGGGTCTACGTCGAGTACGCGGTACTGTTGGGTGCTGAATCCCTAGCCTCTTCATCAAACTGCGAAGTGTGTTGGGATGGACGTTGAGAATGGCTCCCGCGCCGTTGGGTCCGCTGATCACCCAGCCGGTTCTCTCGAGCACTCGCAGAATATGTTGGCGTTGTATGTCCTCGAGCGTATCTGTGAACTCCGGCTTTGGCATGGCTGCCGGTTCGATTCTCCTGCCGGATCGCTCAATCGGTAGGAGAGCGGCTCCGAGTTTGAGAACAGCGGCCTTAGGGACCCGTAGAGTCGAAAGGGGATTCGGAAGCACCCCGTGGTCCGATCGGATTACAGCGCGTTCGACCAGGTTCTGGAGTTCCCGCACATTGCCGGGCCAATGGTATCTAGAGAATGCATCCATTGTTGTTTCTGGTATCTGCTCAATCCGCTTTCCCATGCGCCTAGAGAATACCTCTACGAAGTGCAGGACCAGCTGAGGTATGTCATCCCGGTGCTCGCGCAGGGGAGGTATGAGGACAGGAAATACGTTAAGCCGATAATAAAGATCGCTGCGGAATTCGTGGCATGCGACCATATGGGTCAGGTCGCAATGAGTGGCGGCGATAAGACGGATATTGATGCGATGTGTACGGCTGCTTCCCAGTCGCTCGAACTCTTGTTCTTGTAAAACGCGCAAAAGTTTCGGTTGCAGGGCCAGCGGTAAATCCCCGATTTCGTCGAGAAACAACGTGCCGGTATCCGCCATTTCGAAGCGGCCCGGTTTTTGTGCTACCGCCCCTGTAAAGGCACCTTTCTCATACCCAAACAACTCACTCTCCAACAGATCGAGGGGAATTGCCGCGCAGTTTAGCTTCACGAACGGGTTCCCATAGCGTGGGCTTATATTGTGAATAGCGCGCGCGATCAACTCCTTGCCGGTTCCTGTCTCTCCTAGGATCAGCACGGTGGAATCCGTTGGTGCCACGCGCTCAACTTCGGCGAGTACAAACTCCAGAGCAGTGCTACTGCCTACGATCTGGGCAAATTCGCGGTCTCTTTCGTCTTGTTCACCACACAGAGGTCTCTCGAGAGAGCCCACAAATTCCTCCCCCCTCAAATTGTGCCGCAACAAGGATCAGCCCCTAACTTAGTAGCGCCGTTCGAATAGCCTCAAGTAGATTTGAGCCGTCAAAGGGCTTCGCGAGAAATTTCACTGCACCGCCTCGCATCGCCTGCAGTCGCATCTTTTCGTCGCCATGCGCGGTAATGAAGATGATTGGAATCGAGCAATGATCAGAGTTAAGCTTGGACTGGAGCTCTAACCCTGACATCCCCGGCATTCTGATATCGGATACCAGACACCCAGTTTCGTGTTGCTGGCCAGAGTTCAAGAAAGCCTCGGCGGAGTCAAACGATTGCACTGAAAGACCTGCCGATTTCAGCAAACGCTTTACGGCGACTCGGTACGATTCGTCGTCTTCAATAACGGCAACCAATTTTTCCTTTCTCTCTCTAGTCATACAGTTACAGGATTGATCCGTTGTCTTTTAAGCGCAATTATTGATTGTGATAACGGTACCGATAGGTATGTATAAGAGAGTCCGTAACAGCTCCGGAAAAGTTGGGAGCGTCTCAGCGGTCTGGGCTATTCATTGTTGGAAGTTTAAGTTTTTCTGCCATTCTTCCCAGTTCGGCGGGGGAGTTGGCCTCCATCTTGTGCATTACTTGCCCTCGCTGCACGGTCACAGTGATTTCGGTCGTGCCAAGTGTCGAGGCAATCTGTTTCGTGAGCATACCGGAAACTATCAGACTCATTACCTCACGCTCGCGCGTTGTCAACTTCGCGTGGCGTGCCTTCAATTCCGCAATCTCGTTTTGCTGTTGCCTGGTTTCGCCGTCACGCTTCAAGGCTTGCTGAATCGCATCTAAGAGATCCTGATCCCGGAAAGGCTTTGTCAGAAATTCCACCGCGCCAGATTTCATCGCCTTGACAGTCATGGGAATGTCTCCGTGGCTGGTAATGAAAATGATCGGGATTTGTGCTCCCGCCTGAATTAATTTGTGTTGGACCTCCAAACCACTCATTCCAGGGAGTCGCACATCGAGCACGAGACAACTGGGACCATCTGGAAGCTTGTGCCGCAGGAAATCCTGTGGCGTGGCAAACTGCTCGGAATGCAAACCTACTGTCTTTAATAAACGCTGCATGGCCGCACGCATGCGGCCATCATCATCAACAATGAACACAGTAGGAGTATCGGAAGAGGTCATGCGGCCCGTGCCTCGCTGAGGGGCAGCGTAAACTGAATCGTTGCACCTGGTCCGGAGTTCGCGGTGGCCCAGATACGGCCGCCATGCGACTCGACAATGGAGCGAGTGATCGCCAGTCCCAGACCGGTGCCTTGCGACTTGGTGGTAAAGAACGCGTCAAAGATCTGGTCGGCATTTTCAGCGGGCAGCCCTACGCCGGTATCGCTGACCGAGATCAGCACTTGATCGCCTTCCTCCAACTGCGACGTGATGCTGAGCTCACCGCTCGTGTCCCCCATCGCTTCAATCCCATTGAGCATGAGATTCATCAATGCTTGCTGCAACTGCACACGATCCGCCATCAGCGTGGGGAGCCCCTCGGCGAGATCGGTCCGCATCGTAACGGAATGCCGATTCGCCTCTTTCTGGAGCATCGCGACCATCTCTCGGATAACTTCATTTACGTCAACTATCTCCTGGGGAGAAAAACCCTTTCGGAACAAGGATCGGACATGCTCGATGATGTCGGCTGCACGTCTGGCGTCTTTGATCATTTCCGACGCAGCTTCTCGCGCCTCCGGCAGGTCGGGCTCACGGCGATCGATTAATCGCAAGCACGCTTCCGCATTTGTGACGGCTGCTCCAATTGGCTGTTTGATTTCGTGCGCCAGCGAGGCGGTCAGTTCGCCCATGGTGCTCACTCGGTTTATGCGCGCAAGCTCCGCCCGGGCGCGCCGAAGCATTTCTTCGGCGTGATTGCGTTCCAGGTGACGCTGCTCGATACTGTGAACCCGCAGCCGGTACAGCAACCACAAAACCGCCATGAGGGCGAGGGCACAAAGAATTTTGAATGTGACCGTTTGGTAGAACGCCGGCAGCACATCGAAATGCAGCACTGTTCCAGATTCATTCCAGACCCCGTCGTTGTTACACGCGATCACACGAAACTGATAGGAGCCCGGATCGAGGTTTGTGTAGAAAGCCTCGCGGCGCGTTCCTGCATCCTGCCACTCCTTGTCTTGTCCTTCGAGCTTATAGCGAAAGCGAACCCGTTCGGGAATAGTGAGACTTGTAGCCGTATAGCCGATTTGCAAATTTGCAGTTCGGGGCGGCAACCTCAAAAATGTCGAGCTATTGTATTTCCTGCCGTTAGCAATCACTGACTCAATCAATACAGGCGGTGGCACGGTGTTCCGTACAATACGCTTGGGATTGATCCAAGCTAACCCTTTTGTTGTGGCGAACCAAATGCGGCCGTCCGTTGTTTCCACGGCCGACGGTGAGGCGAGGGATCCCCTAAGTTCTGCGGTCAGCCCATCCAGCAAACCGAAGCTCTCGAATTCCACTTTGCCGGAGCCCAACTGTCGAAGCTGAGCTTCGCGAATGTGAATGATGCCCCGATTTTCGGAAAACCATAGGCCATCTTCAGGATCGGCAACGATTCCGGAGACACCGCCGAAGGCACTGCCATCCGATGGATTTAGCGGATGAAAACGGCTGCCATCAAAGAATTCCAGACCGAACTCGCCACCAATCCAGATCTTCGTCCCTTTGCCCTGGATAGACGTAACGGCCCCTGTCTGAACGCCGTCTTTGCCAGAAAAAATCCTGACTCTGTCTCCATCCAGTATCGCGACCGTATTCGCGAATCCGAACCATATACGTCCTTCTGAATCAGTAAACTCCGCAGTTGCGGTGCCCTGCGGACCGCCCAGGCTCTCGAGGCGGGTCCAGCTGGACCTTTCTAGTCGACAGGTTCCTGACTCCATGGATGTCCACAACCTGCCCAACCGGTCCTGAGTGACAGCTTTAACGAAGGATCGCCGATTCGCAGCGATCCCACCTGCTGTTGGCAGATCGAGTTGGCGCAGTATTAGTCCCTGCCCTGCAGGTACAGCGCCATGGTAGTTGTAGGTGACCGCTCCTTGCTTCGAACCAATCGTATCCAAACATTCGTCGGCGAGGCAGAATTTAGACCACGACGTCGCGAGCCAGACAACGCCTCTCGGATCACGATAGGCTGAATTAACATTCCGGTCACGCAGTTGTGTCACAATTTTGTCCTTCTGAATCTTCAGCAGAAGCTTAGGCCCCATGCCTGCAGCCCAAAGCGCACCTTGGTCACCCGCCGCCAGCGCGCTTGTCGTAAAAGAGTGCAAAGCTGGGATTGGCAGAGCACCGCGATACGAAATTGGCTGAATAGGGAGCGAGACCACAGAACTCTGTCGGAATCGATCTAAACCTGCGCTCGTGCCGAACCAGACATTGCCCTCGCGGTCTTGCAGCACGCAATATATGAAATCGCTTGTCAGACCATCTTGTTCAGTGAACTCCTGCACCTCGGAATTATGGAATTGCCAGGCAGAGGGTCCTCTCTTTTGCAGTTGATGGAGCTGCCCCGGATATGGGACTCTGCGAATTCCGCTTCCCAGCGAGGTAATCCAGAGACTTCCTTGACCGCCAAATGTGATTGCCTGAGATCCTACGAAAATTGCTGGTCCCGGACTTTTCCCTGGCAACGGAACAGGGCGCACCCCATAGCCCTGTTCTGCCATCCATAATGTGCCGTCGGACGATTCGGCAAAGTTTTTGACAAGTACGAGGCCCCGTGCAGCCACTTGAAAATGGTGTCCTCCTTCCACGAGATAGGCGACACTGGTCGGCGTCCCCACCCAAACTGTGCCGGCGTGATCCACGAAAACGGTATCGGCTGGGTCTGCGAACCCCCAATCAGTTCCGATCTTTCTCCAGCGTGAACCTTCTAATCGAGCTAGCCCATCCTTTCCTGCTGCCATCCAAATCGCACCCTGCCGGTCACGTGTGAAGGCCAACACAGCACGAGAAGGAAGCCCCTCCTCTTTCCCATAGTCGGTCACCGTCCCATTCTTAATGAAGCTGACTCCTCCGTACCGATAGCCCACCCATAGGCCTCCATCTGGTACGGCGAATAGAGAAGCCACACTGCGTTGCGGAAAGGCCTGCCCGGATTGCGGTTTATAGGGTTGAAATCGAATTCCATCGGAACGAAACAATCCGGTTGCAGTCCCGAGCCACAAATAGCCATCCGTAGTTTGGGCCAACGCGTTTACTTCGCCCGGCGCTCCTTCAGCATGGGTCCAGCCTGTGTGGTAGAGCTGGTCGAGCCTTCTATCACGATCGATCCCATAAAGGGAAACGCAGAAAAATAGGAGCCAAGAGCAGAGCCTGAAGCCGAATCTCCTCTGACGGGTTGTGTTCCGGGCAAGGAACCTTACGAAGTCGGTCAATTGCTCTGGATCTCGTTGAATGCCCAGCATCGCCGATCCGGGGTCAGTTGTTTGGAACTCGGGGGAATTCATGGCCAAAAGACCTATCGCCGCGGGCGAGGCCGTCTTTGATGAATGGAAGAAGTACGCGGTATTTTTCCTCGGGGCTCCGAAAGAAATCACCGACATGACGTTGATCGCCAAATTGGGAGCCTCCAAAGTGAATAGCGGCGGCGTTCGAACCCATGTGAATTCTTTCAACGCATATTACCAACTGTAAGACCGGTGTTTTCGGCCTCGCTCCAGTAGTTATTCGGAGACTTCCCCTATCGCGGTCGGCTTTGTGCTGTTTGCGAGGTTGCTTGAGCCGCGCCGAATTTCTGGCCTGTATCAAGCTGCGAAGAGTGTTCCGGTGAATCTCGAGGACGGCTTCCGCGCCGCTGCGGTCCGCCCATCACAGAGCCCGTTCTCTCGAGCACGCTCAGAATATGCTGGTGTTGTCGGACGCTACTGCATTGTGGCGCAGGTGCCGATCAGATTTTGTGGCAGTGTTAGGCGTGAGTAACCAGCGCGCTTTCCTTTTTTACTTGACAGTCACCATATATGCGAAACAAACTAGCCTCGCTCTTCCAGACGGGCAGGCATTGCGTATGTGCGCGAGAGCCTGGGGACATGGGACCCGTGGCCTGTCCACTCCATGGATGGCAGGGCTGGTTGTCTGTGCAGCGATGCCCTTATTCGAGCATTGCCTGGCAGAATATCCGGTCCCGTTTCAGTGCCGGTGTGTGAGCATCGCCGGCATCTTCTGCGCATCAGTCGAAAACCCAGATCCGCAAATGACTTCAGAACGGCCTCCGGAAACGTTTCGGACCGCAGGGGACCCCTATGGGCTCGAAGTGGATGTGGTGTGGGAGTGGGCTAAGCATTCAGAGTGCAAACCGTAGCGACGCAGTCCTCAGCAGATTCCATCGCGTCCTAAAGCTGACAATCTTTGCACTGTTTGTGAGCACAGTCGTGTGTTCGACTGTCCGTGCGCAGACGAACGACACCGGCGAGCCCACGATGACGAACGTCAACGATGTCGCCGGCGGCATGAAATATCTGCTTCGGAATGACGATCTGGCGATGGTGCAGGTCAGTGTGGCCTCAGACGGCACGGTGACGACATCGCTGGTCACCATGGATACCTCCGGTTCGAAGCTCTCCGGCACACAGCAGACCACCACGGTTGCCAAGTGCGTCGATACAGGGCTTTTCAATCCCCACACCGGCGTGGTGGCATCGGAAGCGTCCGGCAGGATGTACAACATCAAGGCCGATACTGTCGCCCTGCTGAACGCCGGCGATAATTGCGACCAACCGCCAGCACTGGGTTCACATGTCTGGCTGCTCACGCTTGCCGATTCGACAGGCATTGAGTCGAGCCACGTGCTGCAGAGCAGGCTCCAGCCCCACGGTACCGTGTACACCCAGGTAGTGATGGGCGATTTCAATGGCGATGGGCTGGCTGATCCGCTGGTGTTCTACGCCAGCGTCGATGGAGGCGCGGCCGAGTGGGGCATGAGAGCGATGACCGCCGCCGACCCCAAAACCCGCGGATCTCTCAGCATTGGACCGGAGATGTATGGCAATACGCAGCCTGTGCCGGTGACGGACAACATCGTGGTCGGCGATTTCAATGGCGACGGCCGGGATGAGATTGCGGCCCTGCTCACCGACTATCAGACCATCGCCTTCTACTCGGTCGATCCCAAGACCCTTGCGATCACGCCAACCACTACGGTCAAGCTGCCGTATCCCATGGTCAGTGGACAGGTGGCGCTGACCGCTGGACGTTTCCGTCAATGTGGCGGCAACGGAAACCCGTGCCAGACCAGCGGCGTCACCAATGCCGATCTTGTTGTCTTCGGTCAGATCGATCACGGAGGGTCCAGCTGGTATGGATACAGCGTTATCCCCATCAAGATAACTCCGAACTCCAATGGAAACGGGAGCTTCACTGCCGCATACGTGAAGCAGCAGAACGCCACGGATGACAAACCTTTTTACCGTTTTACGAACTATTACGGAGAAAACGGCGCGCTTGCCCAGGCAGCGCCGCTGGCCCTGTGGCCACAACAGACGGATGAACAACTGGTCCTCGGCATCCGAACGGCGAATGGCGCGAGTTACATCATGATCGGCAGCTTTCTGCCAGATGATGGCCTGCTCGACACGTTCGACTGGGAATCAGAAACTGAGCGGGTATATGACGCCAGTTCCGATTATCTGCAGAACATGTGGGTGGGGAATTTCGACCATCAGAACTCGGACGGGACTCACAATGCCGGCTTGCAGATTGAGACTTACGAACTTGTATTAGGTCCTTTTCTTGTCTTTCAGCCCCATATCAATATCTTCAATGTGACCGTGCCTTCGCCATTCCCGCCGGCGCCCCCGAAGACAACAAACTGGCTTACACAGCCGAGCGACAACACATCCGGATTGCCGTCCTTCTTGGGGGACCCGAGCAATCTGCCGATCCCCAGCCCGGGGTTTTTGACGCCCAGCGACATGCAGGGCCGCTCGCTGGAGCTGGGATCGCCCACCATTGTCCGAATACCGAAGCAGATGCAGCCCGACCTGGTGATGGCCATCCCGCCCATGCATGTGGACTGGATCAAACCCTATGCGATTCCTCCGCAAACGATTCCAGGATGCAATGACCCGAACACTCCATGCGTGTTGAATGTGTCAGTAAAACCGAGTGTGCCGCCGTCGACAAGTGCCGTAGGATTTGCAACTACCTTCAAGTTCGATAGCAGCTCCAGTAGCTCCGCGAAACAATCCAGCACCACCAGTTGGGGTGTCTCCGTTAAGGAATCAGAGGGGGCTAGTTTTAGTTTCAATGATGGCCTGGAGAATGCCAGTGGAAGTATCAAAGACACGACGAAGATCGCCCACGATGAGTCGGTGAGCAAGACCTACAATACGTACACTGGAACTGTCCAGAGTTTAAGCGCCACCACCGGATTTTCCGATTTCATCTTCTACACCCAAAGGGAGATGAACGTTTATTACTACCCTGTGCTGGGGTGTAACTCCGACGGCACGAACTGTTCCAAGGATGGCACGAGTACCCCGACTTATGTGGTGTTCTCCGTCCCTGACAAAGTTGTCTACAACGAAGTGGACAGCAACACGCAGGACTGGTATCAGCCGGTTCACGAGCCTGGCAACGTGCTTTCCTATCCCTGGAGTCTGACGCAACTGGAATCGCGCTTCACAGACCAGCTCATGCCGCTCACCACGACAGCGACATGCATGTCCAACGGAAGCGGGACGCAGACTGCCAACACGACATGGAATCAGGGCGAAGGCACTACCCGGAGCAGCGGCTCGACCAACTCGTTCTCCAACGAGCTTGCGATGAGCTACTCGGAAGGCGCCGGAGTCTCGGGAGTAGATGCAGCGAATTTCAACTTCAGCCTGGACATCGCGGCCAGCACCTCTCTCAACACTCTTAACGAATCCAGCGCCTCGCTGAGTTCCTCGCAGGGCATCACCATCACCAAACCGGATTTTGGCTACACCTCTCAGTGCTGCACGTATGGGTTTGGCCAATACATCTTCGGCCTCAAAAACACGGCACACCCGGCTTCCGAAAATGCGTGCGAGGCCGGGCAGACACCCTCCGCGGATGGCTGCATTGCCGTGGGGGATCCGGAAGGCAAGAAACCGGTTGTTGTCGGCGGTCTCGGGCCGCTTTTCACCGGATACGTCGCCAACCCGCTCGCCTCCCACGGCAGTGAGTTGACCTGCTCCGGAAATGATTCCTGGTGGCAAAACATCTATACCCAGCCGGATGTCGCCCTGAACCATCCCGAGCGCTGGAACTGGGACAAGAATCAACAACAGGCGACCTTTAACCTGGCCGATCGCACGTATCCCAATTCCGGCAGCACGTCTCCGATAGACCAGCAGTTCTATTTCATGAAGGGCTTCTATATCAGCAGGCAGAGTGCGGGAGGTTTTCAGAATCTCAGCCTTCCTTCCAGCCCCAATCTCGCCGAGGCCAGCCCCGATGATGCATTGAAGCTGACCACTCGTGTCTACAACTACAGTCTCGTGGATACGACGGCTCCCGTGCACGTGCGCTTCTACGGCCAGCTTTACTGCAGCGGTTCAGGTTCGAGCGACGCCAGTTGCAAGGACTGGAAGACCGGCGCCAAGTGTACGTATGGCAATCTGTGCGGCGACAGCTTCCAGATTGGGCAAGACCAGATCATCCCCTTGATAGAAGGCTTTGAATCTCCCGATGGAAATGATGCGCCTAACTGGCAACTCGCCAGCGTGGACTTCCTTCCCAACGACTTCCCCGCGACCCAAAAAGGCAAGGTCAACATGGTCTTCTGGGTGGTGGTCTGGATGCAGGACGCAAACGGCAAACCGATTCCGGAGATGCTGGACCACGGCCTGACCGCCACTCCGGGTTCCGGTCTCACACAAATTACCCAGGTGGCGACCGAGCTTCACAGCAACAACGTCGGCATGTACCCCGTGCACCAGCCGTTCTTTATTCTGCCGCAGGGCGCTCCGGGGGCGACGCCGGGCAGCGGCTCTCTTCAGCGTCTCTCCCTCTCCACGAGTGCGCAGATTCAGCTGGGTCAGCGGACCAAAGTCGTAGCGACGCTGCAGTCGGCGGGCGCACCAACGCAGTCGGTCAACATCGCCTATTACGACGGTGATCCCGCCAAAGATGGAAAGATGTTCGATGTGCAGACGATCTCGTACATGGACCCGGCAGTTCCCTACTATCACCGGTCGTTTTTCACTCCTGATACGTGCGGCGCCCACAGCCTTTACGCCAAGGCATGGCTCAACGGTCTCCCCGGGATCCAGGCCAGCACCGCCACCAGCGTGACTCTGAAGCCGGCGGACTTCGTTCAGGCGCTGATTGATTCCACCGAGACCGCCAACATCCCTGACGCCTCACTACGCAGCAATCTGCTCGCTGTACTCAGCACAGCCTTGCAGGATTTTCAGCAGGGCCAGATGGATGCGGGGAACACCATATTGGGCGCCTACATGCAGCAGTTGGCAGTCGCCAGCGGAGGTGGAATCACCGCAGCCAGCGTGAACCAACTCACCGGCCAGGCGGGTGTGGTCCTCGGTTGCGGCGCCAGCGGCTTCTCGTTGACGACGTCGCCGTCTTCCGCGACCGTCTCAGCCGGCAGTCCAGCGTCGTATGCGCTTGCCGTTACGCCGATTGGCGGATTCACCGGCAAGGTGTCGCTCGCCTGCATGGGCGCGCCGGGGATTGACTGCTCCTTCAGCTCGCCATCCGTGACCCTCGATGGGTCCAGCCAGTCGCGTGTGACCGTCACGGTCAACACCAACGGAGGAGTGTCTGCTGCTGGAATCGGAGGACCGCCGCCTGGTACATCAGGAAAAATCAAGTGGTTCCTGATGCTTCTGGTAGCGGCGTTGGCAATTGCATCGCTGCAACGCGCACGTATGCGGCAGATGATTCTGGGGTGCGTCATTGCACTGGTGCTGCTCGGTGGCATAGGAGGATGCGGAAGTAATGGAAGTACCGCCGGCATTCAGCCTGGAACGTATCCATTCACCTTGCAGGCGACCAGCGGAAATACGGTCCGCAATACATTGCTCGTTCTGGTCGTAAAGTAACGGCGACAGATATGCCGGCTTCAGCGAGCGCACGCGCGATGGCACGGCGAGCTTTCCATGCAGCCAAAACTGATTGAGGATTCCCATTGATTGTCGCTGTTCTGGAAAGGCGCATCGGAATGTCCACCAACTATTGCAAAACCTTACGTTTTTGGTTTAAGGGCAGGGACAAGAGCCGCATCATTGCGCGGACTAAATCCGATTTACCAGTCCCAAGTCGGTTGCCTTGGTATTGCGCACAAGCAGCAACACCAAGATCATTCCTACGAATGGAACCAGTCCTGCGACGATCACGATGGGATCGAAGGAGTGGCTGGCTGTTGATTGACGCGAATCTGAGAAATATCCGATGAGCTTGAATGCCACGATCGTCCCCAGCCCTGCACCAGTTCCGCCCAGGCCGCTTACGGAACCCACGGACTCGCTTCTGAAAAGATCGGAGGGTAGCACATTCGCCATCGTGGAGAAAGCTGCGAAAGAGAATGTTGCAAGTCCAAAGAGGAATGCGATCAGATACAGGCTATTTGTGAAGATGGTGGGGATCAGCATCGTGACGCCAATGCCACCGAAGATAACCAGCGCCTTTCGAGCAGCACCGAGCGACCATCCTCGCTTGATCAGATAGCCAGAAACGGATCCCCCGAAAAAATTCCCCATGTCGGCAGCGATGAACGGAATCCAGATGGCGACCAAGCTGCTCTTGAGCTCAATGCCCTTCGCCACCAAATAAATTGGAAACCAGTCTGTGACGAAAAACCATACCGGATCCGTGAATAGTTTTGCGACGATGATTCCCCACGTCTGCGGAAATTTCAGGAGTTCGAGCCATCGCGGCCGCACGGCATTCCCCTGCTGCAGATCGTCTTTGCTTTTATCGGTCACAATGTATTGCAGCTCGGCCTGGCTGATACGGCTATGTTTCTCCGGTGGTTGGTAGAGCCATCGCCAACCTATCACCCAAATGAAGCCCAGAAGTCCCGGTATCATGAATGCCGGACGCCATCCCCAGCGGAAGTAAATCGAGAGAATGAGAAAGGGGGCGATGGCCGCGCCGACGGAAGAGCCACTATCGAAGAGCGCCGTAGCTAGAGCGCGCTCCTTTTTCGGGAACCACTCCGAGACCGCCTTCGTCGCAGCCGGCCAGTTGGCTGATTCGCCCGCTCCCAATAGAAAGCGGAATGCAGCAAAGCTGCCATAACCCTGCGCCAGCGAGGTGAGCATGGAAACAATGGAGTACCAGACCACTGTGACGGTCAGGCCGCGCCTGGTTCCAATCCGATCGAGCAATTTGCCGAAAAGAGTTTGTCCCAGCGAATAAGCTACCCGGAACGCGATCACGATATTGGCGTAATCGCTGTTCGTCCAGTGGTACTGCAGCTTCAGATAAGGAGCCAGCAGCGAGAGAGTTTGGCGGTCGATGTAATTGATAACAGTGGAGGCAAACAGTATTCCGCCAATCCACCAGCGTAGAGACCGGATGGGACGAGGTTGAACGAAAGTAGCCGGCGCAGGTGTGATCAAAGACTCTGTGTTACGGCAGAGGAGTATAGTTCCGGACTTAACAAAGCGGCGGAGTTTTTGTCGAGATACACCGTAGCCTTCGGATGGTTACGCAGGATAGATGCGGGCGCCATTGGCCCGATCTCTCCCTCAAAACAACGCTGAACCGCTGCCGCCTTGCGCGAATCTGGGGCGATCGCGAGGACCTCCTTCACTTTCATGATCTGGCGCACCGACATGGAGATGGCCTTTTCCGGAACCTGCGAGACATCGGAAAACCACGCCTCGCCGACCTGCTGGCGGCGGCAAGCCTCATCCAGACTGACGATGAGATAGGGCTCTTCGGTATCGAAGTCTGCGGGCGGATCGTTGAAGGCAAGGTGCCCATTCTCGCCAATTCCAAGAAACGCAATGTCGACGGGCGCAGAAGCCAGCGCCGTACTGGCGCGGGCGACGACCGCATTCGCATCACCATCACCGTCAAGCAGGTGATACTTTACGATTCCGGTCTTGTTGATGAGCTGCTCCAAAAGCATTTTGCGGAAGCTGGCGGGATGGGTAATCGGCAGGCCGAGATACTCATCGAGATGAAAGAGCTCGACCAGATGCCAATCGATTCCCGGGGCACTGGAGAGATATCCGAGAAACTCTTTCTGTGATGCAGCGGTTGCAGCGATAATTCGCGCTTTGCCGCGGTTGAGAATCGCTTGCCGGATAACCCAGGCCGCATGCTCCGCAGCCGTTTTGCCCAGTGAGTCTTTATCCTTGAAGACCTTGATATTCATTGCACTGTGTCCTTTGCCAGTAGTTTCATACAAAACCATCATTCATTGCCATCCGGTCTTCAGAAAAGCAGGCGGCCAGAAATCTCCCTTTCATATGCAAGATATCCTCCGCCTGCCGTATCGCGAGCATTACAAATCCTCAAAAACTGCAGGTGTTTTCCGCAACTCCCGGCCGGTTGTTGCCCGGTCATCGTCTTATAGTGATTGGCGAAGGGGCTTTGAGCGCATGATCGTCGTATTCCCTTCGAGTGTGCCCCTTTCCATTCAGGGGATTGGGTAGCCGGCTAGCGGGGCGAAGCAGTTTCGCAAACAAGGCGATGGACTGCTCTGAGACACAAGCGTCGGCCCTTAGTTCGATCGTGGCGTAACTCCTATGCGGCCACGTAGGACAGTCATGGAGGCTGGCGGCAATACGTAACGCTCCGTTCCGGCAGGCAGGGTAGAGCGCGCTGCAGGACCATCCGGATCGGCATAGCCATTTCTCAGCGCCGAGTGCCACGTGTACTGGTCCTTGCCGAAGGTGATCCTCTCAACTGGCCCGACAAAAGAGCTGTCGGCGTTGGCGTCTGCATTGTGAAACGTGATGTTCACCACGTGAGAGCTGTCGTAGTCCTTATTGATCAGCATCAGCGCCCACTGGCCATCGGGCCGGAGCACAGCATATGCCGTCACAAGCACGTGTCCCTCCGCGTCTTTAATGTCGCTGACTGCCTTGAACAGGCGGTGCTCCTCATCTTTCGGCTCTGCCCATTCCTGTGTCAGCATTTGCGCAGCAAAAAACTGCGAGGTCCGTTGCTTGATGACATAGTTATGGTCGGTTGTGAACATGTGATATGTGCCCCAACTGTTGTCACAGGCTGGATGAGGCGTGGAGTAAGGCAGCGCAGTGTGGTAGAAGGAGCCTTGCCCTCCCGCGGTAAGAAACGCCGGAAAGGTATCGCCCACCCACAGTGCTCCAAAGACCTCGACGGCGACGTCCGCACCGGGAGCATTCGTCTCGGAATTGATCATCGGCACACTGGGCGGCAATCCGTCGTCACGCCACACCTGCATGATGTGCGTCAGAATCTCCGGCTCTTTGTAGAGATTGCTCCAGGGTCCCTGGCAAGTTCCGTCGTAGTAGGGATAGTGCTCATAGGACATGAACGACAGGTCCGAAAGCCGGCCGTGCGCCTTGAGGTAGCTGAGGAAACGTTTGAACCATGAAGTCTCGCCGTGCGTGTCCGGCCAGACCTTGATGTCTTCACTCACTCCTTCAAAGACGGGCCCGCCAAGTTGAAGTGTGGGATCCACCCGATGCAGGACGGTGGCCCACTGCAAGTACAGCGCAGCATAATCTTCGGGCCCCATGTACTGGCCATCCGGCTCTTCGCCCATTTCGATGCGCGAAATCGGATATCCGCGCTTCTTCAAATATGTAATCTCTGCTGCTGCATCTTCCGGGGTGCTATAGAGCATCGCCACCGGAACCATGGCCGGTAATCCCCGCGTGATGCCGCTGGTGAAGAACAGATCGAAGCCAACCTGATCCCCCGATTCCATGCGATCAGGAATAGCGTAAAGGTCGGACGGTTGATGCCATGGGTCGATGGATGAGCTGTAGGTGAAGGTCTGATCCTGGCCCGGAACGTGATGAAGCAAGTCATGGAACTCGTCAGCCTTCAGCGTTCCAAGATAGACCTCCTTGATCGCATAGCCGACGCAATTCCGACTGTCATCTTTCCCGTGCGAATCGCACGTATTGGAAGACTCGCTCATCAGCACGCGCACGTATTGAGTGGCAACCGGGTTCGGAGAAAGCTGAAGTGTCTTGATCCCGCCCTTTCCGTTAGTGACGACCCCAGAGGCAAAGTCCCTCCACTCGCCGGTATCGGCGCCATCCATCGGATCGTCTCTACCCAGCCAATATTGCACTCTGTAACTTTTGGCATACGGCTCTGCCCATGCGAGACGCATGGCCGTCACAATCTGCTTGGCTTGCAGTTGGATCACAATCCATTGCGGATGGAGACTGTCGTCCTCTCCGGTGAATGCTTTTGTCAGATATGGATTACTCTTCCAATAAGTATTGAGATCTCCGTCATCCAGCCTCGAATACCCATCGAACTCCGATCCCGAGTTGCGCGTGACCCCACGATGCGGCAAAGAATATCCGTAGGAATGGCGAATCATCTCTTTCGTGGGTGTCGCATCCCCGGTGAAATAACCCTCGCCGGAAGGCTCGCTCCAGGTTCCTTTCGGATTCCAATGCCAGGCCTGAACGAATAGCTCCGTGTTCTGGCGGTAACTGACCGGACCCCAGCCTGCTTCGAGAATCTGCTTTATCTGGTCGGGCCTGAAAAAGATATCGGTAGTGTTGGTGGGGATGCGATCAACGGTAGAGCCTAGTGCCCGAAGAGGGTTAAATGTGTTCGCAACATGGCTGGGCGTTGCGTCGATGCGGACCGTTTGCGCTGCGGCACTGACCGGATGCATCAGCGAGATGAACAGCAGCGGAAGGAGGACTGATGCGACTCTTCTCGCCGTTCCCATTTCATTCTTGGCGAGAGTGATCCTGTTTACGCGACCAGAAAGTAAAAACATGGAGCTCCTATGTAGTGCCACAATCTTCGGCTCTTTCAAGCGCGCACGGTTGGGTGGTAGTACTGCGCTCTGAAGTCTACTTAGAAGACCAGCTTAATTGCCATCTGCGGAATTCGGGGGGTTGGTGTTTATGCTGAGGCCGGAGGAGAAGCGCTTCTCCAGCGAGAGTTGGATGGAATGGAGATCGAGCGTCCTCCCGAAATGTCTTCCGTCACGGGGCCGAAATTAGGATTATGAGGAATCCCGCCCTGGGATGCCGGGTCCCAGACTGCCGCATTCGCGTCAGTGTTATAGGCCAGATAGGGTGCCTTTCGATCCCACATAGGGTGCTCGCGCAATCAGATTGTCCCTGAGTTGTCTCTCCAGCGTGAGATTCCAACTCAGGAGTTGCATCGGCTTCCAGTTCTTGGACCAGGAGCGTCCCACCACGGGGAGTGAAAAGGCAGCGGTGGAGGGGAGGCGAGTAAGGCGACAACTGCTCCGGAAACGGAAACACAATGCCTGTGCCGGAGCGCGGTCTGGAGAACGGGCCGGGAATTGCAATTCTTCATCTCGGCCGATCGCCGATGCTTCCGACACTCTTCGCGCTGCTCGCATCCTGTACCGGATGCAGCATTACTACCTTGTCGGTATAAGGAATGATGCGTACCGGGCCTTCCATTCCACAGACATCGATCGCAGCCAAGATATGACGCGAAGTGCCCACTGCGCGCTTGTTGGCCTCAGTGTTCGTGATTAGAACCTTGATCTCGTTTGACCCAGGTTTGATCATTTTCGAGATATCAAGCCGGTACGGGCGCCACACGAGTGTGCCCGCGTGTTGACCGTTGACAAAGACATCGGCCACTGAACTCACGCGACCAAGATCGAGCAGGATGCGCTTGTTGCGGAATTTCTCAGGCGCTGTGAAGGTCTTTGTGTAAATGGCTGTCCCGGAGAAGTTGGCAAGCCCGGTTTGCGTCCACGGTTTGAGCGAAAAAGGCGTGGCCCCGGTGACAAATTGAACGGGAGAAGTCAACGGGTCGTCTGTGCGCGCGACGATGACAAGTGAGTTTTTTTCGCCACGAAGTCCCTGCCGCAGATCAATTGGCTGGTTCCCGCTCGCGAGCACTTCGTGTCCGTTGAGCAACATCCGATAACTGCCGTGAAAGACAGGTGGCACTATGGCCACACAACCGGGAGGCACTTCGATCCGATACCAGCGCATGCTATCGCTGGCGTGAGCAGATTCGTTCGACGCACTAGGCGATGTGCTGGCCACGACTTCAGAAAGAGTGGCGCCCTTGTCATTAGCGACACGGAAAGTAAAGCCATAGAAGCCGCTGGCGGTGCCCCGGCCTTTTCCTACTTTCACCAACACTTCGTTCCACCCCTTGTGGAGGTCTACCGAAACGCGATCGGCCCAGTTGTCATTGAGTTCGTACCAGAACGGAGTTCGCAACTGCGCAAACACCTGCTTTTGGTTGAGCCAGATGGCTGCCCAGTTATCCGCGGCAACGATGAAGTTCGCGTGCTGCTCGTGCGGGGAGTAGAGATACGTGTGAGCGTAGCTCACAATCCATTCATTTCCATCAGTCAATAATTCCGGATTGAAGTTGACGATGTAGCCGGAGTCCGACGTACTTCCGCCCTCCGTTTTTGTCCAATCCCAGTTGCGGATTGCGAGGTAAGGCTCGTTTCCGTTGTAGTCCTCCCAGCCAACCTGTCCATTGAGTCCATCGTATTTCTTATGAGCATCGAATTCCTGCTCGGGAGGGAAGTTCTTCGCGAAGCCATTGTTGTCTTGATTGGGAAACGGGCCGATCATCTGCCAATGCCTGATGGTGGTCTGTTCATCACTCAACCACATTTCTGGCCAGTTTGTATCGTCGAAATTGGAAGTTGCCCAACCCCGATCGAGGCCGTCGACTTGCGACGCATCGCTGACCCTCGCATACGGCACGGACACTCGATCTGGCTGGGGCCTGAACTGCCAGTCACCATCCAACGTCAGCGACTGGACATCTCCACTGGATGCTTCGCCTCGGTATAGCTTCTGGCCGCTGCGCAGTTCGACGAAAGTGGCCGTCGCTGCAGCGGGTCCTGACACGTGAACGCTGAACGATCCGTTCTGGTGAGACAAATGATCCAGGCTTTCTGCGTTGGTCGCTTCAAGAACTGTATCTTGCAATGAACGAGTGGGAGGACGGAAAACCACATAGAAGGCATCCCAGGGATCCAGGTTGAGACGCACGTCCGTTCCGGCGGAGGTGTTTGTATAGAAGAGAGGCTCGCGCTCGCCGGTGAGAGCATTCCATTTTTCCGGAATTCCTTTTACGGCGAAGTGAAGCTCATTCACTCGCTTTCGGTCCGTATCGTTCACCACCCAGTAGTAGTCCGTCTGCAGCTTGCTGCGATGCTGAAAGAAGAGCTTCTGCGCGGGACCGGAGACGACCCGCACATCTTTGGGCACATGCGCATCAAGCGTCGCAATCAAATCGTCAACGGAATCATCGATGTAATACGACCCCTCTGCTTTTGGCGCACTTTGACCAGCTTCGGAGGTGCCTGCGCCAAAGATCGATGCGATGCCGC
The DNA here is from genome assembly GCA_963763665.1 of uncultured Acidobacteriaceae bacterium. GTDB lineage: Bacteria > Acidobacteriota > Terriglobia > Terriglobales > Acidobacteriaceae > KBS-83. Next base: position 749,331 of record CAVXPT010000001.1, read on the forward strand.
TCTTGACCACAGGGTCATTTTCACCGGCTTCCGGAGATGCCGTCGGCAAGAGGCGGATGCCCAGTATGATGCCGCCGGCTTGATGAAATTCCTGAAGTTTCTTGAGTGTAGGCCGGCTTAGTGTGGTTACGGGGGGAAGAATAATTGCGCGAAATCGCTGGGGACCAATGACCAGTTCGTTGCCTTCGACACGGGCCGTGCGCAGGTACTCGTCATCCGCAATATCGTAATCCCAGTAATGATCGGTTAGGCCGAGAACGATGCGTGTGTAGTAGTCATTGATGAGAATAGTCTGATTCTTCCAGGCCTCGGGCGCGCCTATCTGCTGGTAGTTGGCTGCTCCTGAGAACAACGGCTGCGTCTCCGCCCACATGGTGGCGATGGGATAGTAGAGCAACACATTCGTGTCATGATGGCTGTCCGCATTCATGTAGCTGATGCGGCGCGTGTAGTCGGCGTAGGCGTGAAAGTAAGGCCAGTAGGGCTGGTGAAACCAATCGGGGGGATAGTTGGCCCGGCTGGCGTCATAGTCAAAGGCGTGCGGGATGAAGAGGTTCACACCCCAAAGCCCGATGGCGTTGGTCCCCTTACGAATCGCTTCCAGATCGAGATATGAATTCGTGCCCTGCACGCCCTGGTTTTCGCAAGCAAAGCGACGGCCTTCGAAATCGGCCACCGATTGCGCGACCTTGAAGTTCAGGGGCTGACGGCCGAAGTCTTCCAGTGAATCTACGCCCACCGGATTGAGACCTCGCTCGACGGTGAAGAGGCTTCCTTCGAGAGCCGCCGCCCATTGCAGGCTCTCTTCCCAAGCGTGGCCTGTTCGACCAATGCCGAGCTGTTCTGCCGACTTGGTGATGCCCTGCCAGAACGACTGCCCGTACAGATCGGTTACGGTCGAAAGATAGTCGGTGCGCAGCTTGGTGGTGACGTCGCCCCCGTTGTAGATAAGCAACGGGAGCATCTTGCGGAGATCGTAGCCGGCGCGCCGCTGGAAGGCGGTGAATAGCTGTGGTGTCCAGGCAATGCGATAGCCGTAGTCCCCTTCATGATCCGAGAAGGAATAATGGATCGTGTTGCCGAAATAGGAAGCAAAGCGACGGTGATACTCTCCATAGACGAGATTAAAAAAAAGATTCGTGGTATCGGGGTTCATGAGGTCGACGAAGCCGCCGTCGAATCCCATTGCGGGCTTGAGACTGAACTGCGCGATAACCCACTGGCCCGCAGGGGCGGACCAATGAATGTGGCCATCTTTTGCATCAGCGTCAAGCAGAGCCAGACTAGTGGAGTCGATCTGATTTTCTCCCAGCCATCGGGCTGCAACGATCGCTTGTGAATCCGGGGTGACGGCCACATCCACCACTCGTGGACCTTCGACGATAGTCGATTCATACGCGAGCGTTTTCATGCGCAGGTCGGGACGCTTGGCTAGCACCTCACTCTGATGATTTCCATTCATCCATATATTGCGGGCTTCGCCGCTGGGCCAATCGTACTCATCCACAAAATTGAATTCGAAACCTGATTTCTTTGATTGCTCAAGACCTGCGCCGATGGCCTTGAACCAATCCTCAGATAAATAGGGCGTCTCAAGGCCGTCGCGGCCGTGCAGAAAGGCGCCGTAGACATGCTGGTCGACCATTTCACGGACCTGCTGCTGAACGATCGGGCCTTCCATCTTGCCGTTCCAGAACCAGAAAGGCATCAGGGAGAAATCGTGCGGAGGATCAACGAAGGCCTGGTGCAGCCGATCAGCATCGGTCATGCTGTTCTGCGCTGAACACGTTGTGTTCGATGCGGCCAGCAAGATAATCAGACCAAATAGAATCGTGGGTCGCTTCATCTACGCGCGTCTCCAAGGTTGGTTATAGAATTCTGCTGTTTTGAGTTTCCTGGGACATCAGAGGCAATGCAAGGGTTGCGCGTTGGTGCAATCGAGGCAGTTGGAGATCTCAAGGAACTACGCACAACCTATGTTGCCACTGTCAAACGAGGCGCAGACCAGAAGCCCCGCGCCTCGCGCAACATGCGAGGCCAACCCTATTAGAAAGTCAGCTTCATGGCGAACTCCATGATACGAGGATCGCCCGCGCTATTCACTTGTCCGTAACTTCCGTCCCCGAGCCCTGTATCGACGCCGCGGAAGTTGGGATGATTGAGGGCGTTGAAAGCTTCGGCCCGAATCTGCAACGCAAGACGATCATGGATCGGAAACGCCTTGTAAAGCGATATGTTGAGCGAGGTATAGCTCGGCCCGCGGATCGTTCCATTCCTTGCATCCCCGTAAAACCCATAGCCCGGAGCGGTAAATGCGCTGGTATCAAACCATTCACTCAATTTTCCAACTTTATGCAACGATGCAATCTGGTTCGGGCGCGCCGCGAGTCCCTGCGTGCTGAGCGACATACCTGGACTCAGCGCGAAACCGCTTTGGTGCAGGAACAGGCCACCGAGACTCCAGTCACCAAGAGTAGCCTTCAAAAGGCTGCTGCTGTGAGCGAAATACGGGATAGCGTACACCCATGTCGCAGTCACGTCGTTGGTGAAGTCATAGGATGGCGGCCCGTACTCTGCGGCCCAGTTACGTGGGTTCTGCGGCCCGGAACCTTGCGACGTGTTAGAGCCAGCGCTATGTCCCGCTACTGTTGCCAGGGCCTTGCTCCATGTGTAAGCGAGGCTGAACTGTGAAGCACCGGCACGATAGTTGACGGACGATTGCAGCGCATTATAGTTCGCAGAACCTTCGTCATACTGGTTATTGATGGTGCTATAGCCCAGATACGGACGCGTGTAGTCTGCGGAAGACACTCCAGCATTCAGGCACGGGTCGAAATCGTAAAGGGATGCGGTTGGCTGACCAGCAGGCAGGCAGCCCGATGCGCTCGGCGCCGACACCTGCAACGGCCAATTGATATCGTTGCCTCCGCCGACACCTGAGGTTAGATGACGCGTCTGGCTCCCTGCATACGCGATGGCTCCGACCAGGTTGTTCTTGATTTGGTGTTCCAGCGTGAGGCTGTAGGACTGGATTTGTGTAGGCCTAAACGCAGACGGCACCGCATTCAGGTTCTGAGGGGTGGGCGCAGCGGCCGTGCCGCCGGCGGTTCCGTTGCTCAACAAACTATTCAGGATATTTGCGCTTTGATTGTAGGGCGGGTTTTGTCCGAATGCGTAGTAGATTACCGCAACCGGAATTCTCGAATAACCGATGCCATATCCGCCGCGCAAAGACGTCGTGCCGTTTCCGGACAGATCGTAAGCAAAACCAACACGAGGCCCGAAGTTCGTCTTCTTTGGAATAAAGAATCCGTGGGGAACGCCATTTTTCCCGGCAAAGACGAGTCCGTTGAGAAGGTTCGCCGGCGCGCCGCCGGGTGTGAGCGGTTGGTTCGAGCCATTCACAACAAAGGCGCCCGTTGAGGTGACGACTGGGGCTTGTGCGGAATCGAATAGCGCTGGGTTGAAGCTGGTGACTTGGCTTCCGCTGACGGTATCGTTGGAGAAATACACCCACCGGACGCCGAGATTTAACGTCAGGCGTGGCATGACCTTCCAGTCGTCTTGTACATACGCCTCGCCTTGCCGATAGTGAAACGCCCCCTCTCGCTCGCTACTTGCCTGCGAGTAACTGGAATCCAAACCGAGCATGTAGTCCGCCGCTGGATCTCCGGTATGCGCACCGCTGAATCCGAAGGAGCCTTGTGGGTTGGTGAAGACCGTTTGGCGTTTGATGCCAAACATGTACAGTGCACCGCCTTGGAGAACATGCCTGCCGCGAATCCAGCTCACGTCATCCATGACGATACCTTCGCCGTCTGAAGCGGAGATGGGTTGAGAGCCGACACCATTGCCCGCCCAGCCTTCCGCGATGGAGATGTTCGGAATTCGATTGAGTGTCGGAGCATTGGGAAAGGACTGAATGATCGACAGGCCCGCCGGCAGCGTCCCACCGCCCTTCCGGAGCAGGATGTGTGGTCTGTCGTCCGTTTCAGCGATGCCTGCCGTATTCAGCAGATTCTGTGTAATGTTTGACTGAACACGTATCAGTCCGTTGAATCCTGTGGTGTAGTAGGCATTTGTAATGGTGTTATACGGGGTTCCGCTCCAGGCGTCGTTGGGAAAGTCGTTCAGAACCTGCTCATACATGATTCGACCGATCAACTGATTGTTCTTGTTGATCTGGTGATCCAGGCGGAACTGATAATCAATCTGATCGGTTTTTTGTGGATCCTGGTTGATGTAGTTCTGAAAGCCCCCAGACGGGTTGTTTGGCAGTGGAACATAGGCCTTCAATAAGCCGACCGCTACGGGGTCTAAGCAGGCAGGGTTCAGGGTCTTCGGGCCGCTGATGCAGTTGGTTCTTCCTTCCGAAGCAAGCAGCGCCTGACTGCGAGCATCCAGTGTCAAATTCCCATCCAGGGTCGGGCTGTTGCTAAAGTTGCCGTTCCGCATTGCCTGCGGAAAGACCGCGGCACGGATGACCGAGCCGGCACTGATCGATTGCCATTGGTTGGAGGCGAAGAAAAAAGTTTTTCGCGATCTGTCGGTGTTGAAGAGTTTGGGAATCATCACCGGGCCGCCAAGTGTGTACCCATAGATATTTTGATGGAGCGACGGGGTGCTCGTTGAGAAATAGTTGGAAGCGTCAAAAGCATTGTTGCGCAGATACTCCCAGGCAGATCCATGAAAGGTTCCCGATCCGCTCTTGGTTTCGACTACCACTTGGCCAGAGCCCGCGAAGCCGTACTTCGCGCTGTAACTGTCTTTCAACACTGAGAATTCTGCAATGCCGTCGACAACCGGCAGAATATTGATATTCGCCAGATTCCCGGAGTTCATGTTGTAGACACCATCAATGGTGTAGGTGGTGTATTCGACGGAGTTCCCGTTCACAATCAGAGTGGTGCTTCCCTCCAGTCCCCCGCCCCCCAGCGCGTCGGCGGCATTGGTGCTGCTAACGCCCGGAATTGCGATGGCCAGCGTCTGAAAGTTGCGTCCGTTCAACATCAGGTTGTCAATTTGCTCGCTGCTTATGGTGCCGCCACTCTCCGAACTCTCCGTGTTCACCTGGACAGCATTCGCTGTGACATTCACCTCTGACGTGGCGTTGCCAATTTCGAGCCTTACATTGTTCGAGCGGCGCTGTCCTGGATCGATTTGGATACTGCTGGTAATGCTTTCCTTAAAGCCTGGTTTTGCTATGTCAATTTTGTATTGACCGACGGAGAGCCCTTCTGCCGAGTAAAAGCCGCTGTTATCTGTGGTTGCCGCGCGTGCAACTCCTGTCGCCTGATTGCTGATAGTGACTGTCGCGCCAGGGACGAGTGAACCGGCTGCGTCGGTCACGGTGCCGGAGATGGCACCTACATTCGCTTGTGCATGTACAAGCGGGGCTACTCCAAACAACAAACCGAGGAGGGCTACCATCTGCAGCGCTCTGCTACGACAATACTTTTTCAAGTGCTGACCTCCGAACAAGCCTTGACCGCGCAGTTGCTTCACTGCCGTGTCAAAACGAGATGAAGCACTCGGAGGTCTGCAGTTGACAACCGCGAAAAGGCCTTCAGGAAGAAATTGCGCATATCGCAACCAGTGCTCTATACTCCGCTGCGAAAGATCAGCGGCTTCAGCAATACAGTTCTTTCGCTAGATCGGGATCTCTTATGTGCGCTGTGAAGCAAAGCAACACTCGATACAAACTGGAAACCGTAGCCCGCGCCTGTGCGATCCTTCATCAATTCTCAGATGTTCAGCAGTCACTAAGTCTCGGCGAAGTTGTCGAGCGAACGGGCTTCGAGCGCACTATCGTCTTCCGCATTTTGCGCACCCTGGAAGAAGAAGGACTGCTGCGCCGTCCCGAAGGCAGACGGTATGTTTCGAATGTCAACATACTCACCCAGAAGCGTTTTCGCGTCGGTTATGCGTCCCAAAATAGCGATTCATTTTCGAAAGCCGTAACCCAGGGATTGCGCTGGGCGGCGACACGCAATCAGATCGACCTGATTGAAGTAGAGAACCTCTACAATGCCAAGGCAGCATTGCGCAATGCGCAAAAACTGGCGGAACAAGAAGTAGACCTCGCGATTGAATTCCAGGTATACGAGCGCATCGGCTCCCAGCTTTCGACCATTTATGAAAAGGCGTCGATACCCGTGATCGCGGTCGAGATCCCGCAGCCTGGCGCGGTGTTTTTCGGAATCGACAACTACAGCGTCGGTCAATTGGGCGGTAAGGCCCTGGTCAAGGCAGCGCAGCAGCATTGGCACGGTCAAATCGATGAACTGCTGATGCTAGATCTTGAAGTTGCAGGCTCGCTTCCGCACCTACGGATATCAGGAGCTGAATCTACAGTTCGCAAGTCGTTGGCGGGTAGCTATCAGGTTCTTCATCTCGACTCGCGTGGCGAGATGGAGCGTTCTTTCGAGCTGGTTCGCCGCCATATGCACTTCTCGCCCAAGCGCAAGACGCTCATTTGCGGCGTCAATGACCTTGCAGTACTTGGCGCTCTGCGTGCGTTCGCAGAAGTTGGCAGAAGCGAATATTGCCTTGCTTTGGGAGTAGGCGCGTTTCCGGAAGCGCGTCGGGAATTGCGTTCTCCGCAAACGAGGTTGATTGGTTCAATCGCAACGTTTCCTGAGCGGTATGGAGACAATCTGATTCAGATCGCCTTGGATATTCTTCACCACAAACCGGTCTCCCCCGCGGTTTACGCGCCTATCCAGCTCGTCACCCCGCAAAATATCGAAAAGTTCTATCCTCGCGCTATATTCGCCAACGCCGACAAAGATCACTAGCACGCCCGCTTCCAAGCTTGAACGCGCACTCTTGGCCTGTGCCCGGCCTTTCGCTAACCGGGCAATGCCAGGATTCGTTTCCGCTACTGGGGGAGCGGACGCTCGTTAGGGTCTGGCCGAAAGTTGTTGCGATATGCGCAAATGCAATGAAGATTCACCTTCGCCATTGCTCTCTGAACTTGCTGGCTTTCTAGTATGTGAGTTACATCAACCTGCCAAGGCGAATAGGGTCAAGGGAATGAAGATCACGCAGATCAAGCTTTATAGGATCAAGTCAGGCAATACCGGGGAGAAAGGTGCGCGTTTCGGGGAGTCGCAGTATTGGGGAGGCGGGTGGCAGACAGGCTCGCACATCGCAAACCCGATGTCCATTTATCCCAAGTATGCGCGAGTGCGCACCCTATGGATGGGGCCTGGGCAAGACCCATATGGAATTGAGATCCTGACTGATGAGGGAGTTACTGGGAGTGCCGTCAATTACGGCGGTGGCTACTTCGCGTGCGCAGTGATTGAGCAGCACTTCAGTAAATTTCTGATCGGCCAGGATCCATTCAACATCGAATTGCTCTGGGACCAAATGTACCGGTCCACCATGCCCTATGGGCTTGGTGGAGTTACTGCGATGGCCATGAGCGGGGTGGACCTGGCGCTATGGGATCTGATGGGCAGGGCGCTGGGCGAACCGGTATATCGCTTGCTCGGCGGGCAGACCAAAGAGACGATTCCTTGCTATGTCACCACGCACCCGGACCTCGTGTCACACTGGAAGGACAGCGGCTTCCTGGGCGTCAAGATCGCGGCTCCCTGGGGCGCCGCAGATGGTCGAGCCGGCCTGCTCAAAATGCAGAAGTGCCTGGAAACATGCCGCACAGCAATCGGCGACGAGATGGAACTAATGGTCGACTGCTACCTCTCCTGGGACATTGAATTCGCCTCCCGGCTTGCTGAGCGCGCCCGCGATTGCGACGTGAAGTGGTATGAAGACCCTTTGCAGAATGGATGGGCTGAGCGCATGAATGCAGAATTGCGCACGCGCATCAACCCGATACAGGTCGCGATTGGTAATTTGGAATATGACGTGAAAGCTTTCGCTGCGATTTTAGCGGCACGTGCCTGCGATGTCATTCAGCCGGAGATTCAATGGTGCGGCGGCCTTACCGCAGTACGGCGAATCGCCGCGATGGCCAAGCCATATGATGTTCCAGTGATTCCGCACGGCGCGGGCGTCTATAACTACCACTTCGTACAATCGAACCTGAACTCACCATTCGCGGAATATCTGTCGGTTGGAGATGGGACGAAAGTACGTCCCATCTTCGAGGCGATCGTTGGTGAGCCGCTTCCCATTCAAGGTCATGTCACACTCGGCAAAAGCCCCGGCTTCGGCGTCGAGCTCAATCGCGATTTGTTGGAACCCATCGACTTCTAGGTTCTAGGGACAGAGGAGCGCCTTGTGCCGGACAAGATCAAATGTGGAGTTATCGGGGCGGGATGGTGGGCAACGTTTGCCCACATCCCTGCATTGCTCGGGCATCCCGACGCCGAGTTGGTCGCCATTCAAAACAATGACCTCCATGAGGCGCAAAAGATTGCTCAGGATTTTGGTATCCCCTTCGCCTGTACTACGCCATCTGAATTACTCGCCATCGAAGGAATCTCGGCAATTGTAGTCAGCAGCAGTCCGAGTCTCCATTACCAAGACGCTTACGCGGCTCTGTCGCATGGCAAGAATGTGTTGATTGAAAAGCCGATGACGCTCACGGTCACTGAAGCTACCCAATTGGTAAAGATGGCAGAGGAGCATGATCGCGAGTTTCTGATCAGTTGCCCATGGCATTACACCGCGCACGCTACCGAGGCACGGCGATTGATCCGCCATGGAGAGGTTGGGCAGGTACGGATGATCAGCGTGCTGATGACGAACCCTATCCGCGATCTGCTTCGCGGCGCGGACACGCAGCCGACCCATACAAATGGCACGCCTTACATGTATCCCCGCGCGGGGACCTATAGCGATCCAAAACTCGCCGGCGGCGGTCAAATCTACGCCCAAGTCTGCCACGCGGCCGCGTATCTCACTTTCCTCACCGGTGCGCGGCCCACTGAAGTCTTTGCACGATTCCACAATGACGGCGCAGAGCTCGACATCTATGATGCAGTCGACTTACGCATGGATGATGGTTCCATTGTCACCATAGCGAGCACAGGTGCTACGAGCCTTGGACGGAAGGACTTTGAGATACGTATCTTCGGGACCGCGGCAATACTATTTCTGGATTTGTGGCGCGGCAAATTGGAATTTGTGCCGCTCAGCGGAAGACCGCATGCATACCCGGATCTCGAGCCAGAGGCAGTCTATCCGCATTTGGCGCCAGCAAGAAATCTGATTGATTCCATTCGAAATCCGGATCGCAATCAATCTCCTGCAATCTTAGGTGTCGCCGCGATGGAAGTGATCGAGGGTGCAAGCCGCTCGGCGGCCACGGGCAATAACATCTTGGTTTCCTCGCTTGTGGAACAGCCGGCATGAAGCCTGTCGTGCTCCGTGGTATCACCTGGAATCACAGCAGGGCCTTGCCGCCACTCGTTGCGACTGCGCAGCGCTTTGAGGAATTGCATCCTGGAGTGAGTATCCAATGGGAAAAGCGAAGCCTGCATGAATTCGGACATGCGGATATCGTCACGCTTGCACGTAACTTTGATCTGCTCATCATCGATCATCCCATGGCGGGCGATGCAGAATCTGCGGAAGTCATCATCGATCTGCTTCCGTTGCTCTCTTTCGAAGAGATCAAAGACATTCGGGACGACTCTCTCGGCCCATGCTTCTCAAGCTACATGTACAAGGGCAAGCTTTACGCATTGCCGATCGATGCAGCGGCACCCGCTGCGAGCTTTCGCCCTGACTTGTTCGAACTACATAACCTTGAAGAGCCAAGGCTCTGGGACGATGTGTTGGCTCTAGCCCGATCAGGTTGGGTGCGCATGCCCGCGTTTTCGGCAGATATTTTTCTGAACTTCATGGGGCTGTGTGTTTCACGAGGCAGCACGGTGGCTGTAAACATGGAACATCTGGTCGATCACGAAATTGGCGCTCAATGCCTGGAGCAGCTCCGTGAGCTTGCCTCTCTGATGCCGGACGAGATCTATAGTATGAATCCGATCACCGTGTACGAGCGCATGTCGGGCGAGGATAGCTTCGCCTACTGCCCGTTCGCGTACACCTACAGCAACTACTCACGTAACGGCTTTGGGCCGAAACATCTTCGGTTCGTGAATCCGGTGGCTCTGGAACAGGGTCTTCCGCTCCGCACTGTACTTGGCGGCACTGGAATTGCTGTCTCGACACATTGCAACCAGACAGCTCTCGCTCTTGCGTACAGTCGCTTCGTCACAGGTCCTTCCTGCCAGAGCAGCCTCTATGGTGTATGCGGTGGTCAACCGGCAAGTCGCACTGCGTGGCGCGATCCTCTGCTCAATCAGCTCACGGATGATTTCTTCTCTCGCACGGCAGCTAGCATAGAAACAGCATATGTACGTCCGCGCTATCCAGGTTACGTAACCCTGCAAGAGAGCGCCGGAGAGGCGATCGCCCAATATTGCAGGCAAGGTCGAGATCCACGGGCGCTGCTCGAGCAAATCGACGGGCACTATCGCGCCAGTCTGAAAGAAGGTAAACGGCATGTTTAAATTCTCCTGCGCCGACTTCACTTTTCCTGTATTGGATAGGTCCGCAGCGCTACAGCTGGTGAGGCTGCTTGGATTCGACTATGTCGACATCGGCCTTTTTGCGCGCAGCACACACTTTTCGCCCCTCGATTTGCATGCGTCGTCACGCAGCTACACGGCACAGATCCTGCGGGATCTCGATACCGCCGGGCTGCGAGCCTCCGACGTCTTTCTCCAGATTGGCGTCGACCCCTCCGAGTGCGCCGCCAACGATCCAAGCTCGGCCGTACGCACCCGCAATGAAGACCTGTTCAAACGCGCCCTTGAACTCTCTGTCGCGCTTGGCTGCGAACATCTGACGGGCCTTCCGGGAGTGTTTCATGCCGATGTTGCTCGTGATCGGGATTTGGCTCTGGCTGCGGAAGTTACGGCATGGCGTGTCGCTGAAAGTGCCACCGCGGGCATCCGATACGCCATCGAGCCGCACGTAGGCTCGATCTGCGCAGACATAGTCAATACACGAGCATTCCTAGACATAGTTGAGAACCTGACATTGACCCTCGACTATGGGCACTTTGTGATGACCGGCGAAGACTCTTCCGTGGTTCACGAGCTGCTGCCATTCGCCTCGCATGTGCATGTACGTGGAGGCGCCCCTGACAGATTGCAGACGACAGTGAATGAAAGCACGATCGATTTTCCAGGCATGTTGAAGCGTTTGCAGGGTGCCGCATATAGCGGCTTCCTCGCCCTTGAATATGTATGGGTCGACTGGAAGGGTTGCAACCGCACAGACAATGTCTCCGAAACCATCCTCCTGCGGCGCGCGCTAGAGTCGACTGTCTCTGAAATGACGACGAAGCATGCGACAATTCTTTCTCCTGTCGCGAGTTCGTCCTAATGAAGGCGCACTGCTACATGCACTACATCCATCGTTATCGCGAGGAACAGTGAACCAGATTGATTTGAATGGCCGTCATGCAGTGGTAACGGGCGGAGCCCAGGGAATTGGTCTTTCCGTGGTAAATCGTCTCATGCAGTCGGGCGCTTCCGTCTCTATTTGGGATTACGATCGTGGCGTCCTTGAGGTCGCAATCCAACAACTGGAAAAGACTGGCCGCATCACGGGAGAGGTCGTCGACGTTTCGGATGCTACTTCCGTCGATCGCGCGGTTGAATTGACGATCGACAAGCACCACGCCATCGACATCCTTGTGGCGAATGCGGGCATTGCCGGGCCCAATCACAGCACGTGGGAATATCCCGTTGAGGAGTGGCAACGCGTCATCAACGTCAATCTGCTTGGCGTCTATCACTGCTGCCGCGCCATCGTGCCGTATATGTTGCGCCGAAACTACGGGCGAATCGTCAACGTTGCATCGATCGCGGGCAAAGAAGGAAACCCCAACGCTTCTGCGTACAGCGCTTCCAAGGCCGGTGTCATCGCTCTAACGAAATCCCTTGGCAAAGAGACAGCCAGCGCCAACATTGCGGTAAATTGCATCACGCCGGCAGCAGCTCGAACGCGCATCTTCGAGCAGATGTCGAAAGAGCATGTGGAATATATGTTGAGCAAAATACCACGTGGACGTTTTCTGGAAGTTGACGAGGTAAGTGCCATGGTCGCATGGTTGGTATCGGAGGAGAATTCTTTCACGACCGCGGCTGTTTTTGATCTGAGCGGTGGACGAGCTACCTACTAGGTAGTGGCCAATGTCAAATGATTGATAAGTGATAAGTGTACGCAATGCAAACAAGAGTCAATATTCATCTGCCATTGAACCTATCCTTGCAAACCAATAGTAGCGTCTCCAGCAGTTCACACAACGGACTCGCCGCATTGCAAGTATACGGAGGGCCCTATCGAGAGAGGTCGACTCCTCTGCGCGAAATTGGACCGAGGTACAGAGAGGACATTTTCGGTGCAACCAGAGGATCCGGGGGAGCCAGCTGGGCCATGACAAGCTTTGCGTTTCCATTGACCTCACCGTGCACCTGTTGAACTGCAATGCAAATCCAACCAATCCAGAAGAGCGCGGATGCTGCCGGTAGCCAAGGCCATGCAAGAGTCAGCCGCTCCGTAATAGAGGAAAATAGTGTCCCCATCCGCGCCAATGGTCTGACCACAGGGGAAAACGACGTCGCTGACATCTCCTCCGCGCTCGTATGGGGCTTCGGGCCCGAATATCCAGGAATCTCCGCGCTGCAGGCACAGATCTGGCTGCTCGAGGTCGAACAGAGCGAGTCCCAGGCGATAGATGCTTCCTGATGCGGTATGTCGGACGCCGTGATAGAGAACCAGCCAGCCCTTCGCGGTTTCAATCGGCGGCGAGCATAGACCTATCTTGTTGGCATCCCACCACCCACCGCGTCGTGCTTCGAGCATTACCTTATGGCTGCCCCAATGACGTAGATCTGGAGAGTAGGAGATCCACATATGTGCGCCCAGGGTCGTCACTGGCCGGTGGATGAGCGCCCAGCGGCCGCCGATCTTCCTCGGTAGTAGAGCGGCATCCTTATCCTCGGGCGGCATGATAACGCCATAGCGTTCGAAGGTCCTGAAGTCTTTCGTAAGAGCAAGCGAAACTCCTGGGCCGCCGCGGGCAAAGGACGTATAGGCAACGGCATATTGCTGCACTTCCGGGACATACGTGATGCGAGGATCTTCAATACCCCATATCTCTTCCGGGAAATCACCAGGACTCGCCATCAGTGTTGGCTCAGCATCAATACGCCAGCCATCAATTCCATTTGTAGATCGTGCGGCACAAAGATGCGACAGGCCGCGCCGATCTTCGACGCGGCAAAGCAGCAACGTATCGCCGTCGGCGAGCTTTACTGCACCAGCGTTGAAAACGCTGTTAATCGGATACGGCCAATCCCTTCGGCTGAGAATAGGATTTCGGGAATGACGAGTAAAGAGGGGAGTCTCGGCATTGGCTTCTGACTTTGTTTGTTTCGTATCGGTGCAATCGGGCCAAGAGGCCGGAAGGGCGATTGATGTCAAAGGGAAACACTCATTTCCTGATGCAGATTCTCCAGGCTTGCTACTTCTACGCCTTGCATGTCAAGCAGGGCCATCAGAAACGAAAGAGTTGATTCCGCTCCCTGGTTTTCATTCACGCGATCCGGATGAAGCCCGTCTCTGCAACCCCCGGTCGTTGCATCGTAGAGCGGAACTTGTAAGTCGTTCTCCCCGAGAAACCAGCGGAAAGCACACCACGCCTCGTCAAGCCAATGCTGCTCCTTCGTCAGAAGGTACGCCTCCACACAGGCAGAAATGGTGGCACAGGCTTCCACTGGCTGTTGATCGAAACGTGCCTTCTCGCCTCCTGCGACGAAGAAACCTCTGGACCCTATCGGAACGAAGACCGCGTCATTTCCCCGGTGTTGCTCGAAGACGAGCCAGTGAAGAGAGTCGCAACCTACTTCGATCATTCGCTTGTTGCCACTTTTCCATCCTGCGGCTAGAAGCGCCTGTGACAATCTCGCATTTGAGTATGAAAGGCCCTTCTCGAACCAGTGCCATGTCTCTGAATGTGTTCGTTCATAGAGATCCAGCAATCGATTGGCGAGCGCGTTGCGCGATCCCTGAACGACCCTGTCGCCCGGGAATCTGTCGAGATAGGCTTGCATACCCAATATGGAAAACGCCCAAGCACGAGGGCTGGTGAACCCCGAGGTTGCCGAGACCGCGGCCTCGAAGAGTCTGCCCGCCGCGCCTCTCAATCCAGCATCTTCCGAGATGCCAAGCACGGTTCCCAGTGCCCATAACGCGCGCCCATGGCTGTCCTCCGATCCCACTTCCTCTTGCCACTCCCGGTCGTAGCTCAGGAAGTTTCTGAACCTGCCCGTTTTGTCATGAAAGGCAAACCACAGAAAGGCCAGATAGCGGCGAGACAGTGACAGGTGCTCATCGCTGGCAGAGAGCGGTGAACTGTTAAGGATCGTCGACACAATGAGTGCGCGTGCATTGTCATCCGTCGTATAGCCCTCGCTACAATAAGGGATCGAATAGATGGCGTGTTGCAACATGCCGGTGTCGTCTGTCATCTGTGACAGATGGGATGTATTCAGTAGTGGTAGCTGGTCCATGGCCTTTGCTATAACCATATCCGGGAGAGCCGGCCGTGGACGGAGCATACGTTCAACGCGTGCACGCTGAAAACTTGCCATGTAGGCCTGCGCCGTCTTTTGCCATGTCGTGCCACGGGAGTGAAGATAGGCACGCTTTCGCATCGCGTGTCGTTCGGCATCGTTATCCAGAAGCCGGATCGTTGCTTCCGCGAGGGAATCGGGATCGTCAAATGGCACAATGACGCCTCGCCCATCTGCAAGAAGGTCTTTGGCATGCCAGTAGGGAGTCGAGATGATCGCTTTCCCTGCCCCGAGTGCAATTGCAAGTGTGCCGGAGACGACCTGTGCTTCCTGGCGATAGGGAGTGATATAGATGTCGGCAGCGCCCACATGTTCAACCAGCTCTTCGGAGCTTACAAAGCGATTATTGAAGATCACGTGTGAGGAAACGCCAAGTTCGGCAGCTAAAGTCTGCAAACTATCTCTATATGTCTCGCCTTCGCGCCGCCTGATATGCGGATGCGTTGCGCCGGAAACGATATACACCACGTCGCCATGTTCTTCCAGAATCCGGGGAAGGGCGCGGATCACATTTTCGATTCCCTTGTTTGGCGAGAGCAGGCCGAATGTGAGAAGTACCGGCTTCCCCGGGGTACCGAATAGATCCTTGTAGTAATTCGGATCCGTGAACGGAAGATCGGGCACTCCATGCGGAATCAAGTCAATCTTGCCGGCAGGCACTCCGTACACATCATGTAGCAGGCAGGCCGCATGCTCGCTCATTACGATCAAACGATCGGAGAGATGCGAAATCTCGTCAAGAACCGCACGCTGATTTGAATCCGGCTCGCGCAGTACCGTATGAAGGGTTGTCACCAGCGGCATCTTCAACTTGCGGAGCAACGTCAGGATGTGACTACCGGCGACTCCCCCGAAAATCCCGTATTCGTGCTGCATACAGACCAGATCATTTCCGTTGAAGTTTAGAAACTCGGCGGCCCGCTCGTAAGAAGTCTCGTCTTCCTGGGAAAGTTCCAGTCGTACGCGCTCCGGATAGTCGTACGAAGAGTCCGGATCATTGACTGGGATGGCAAAGAGCCGAGAAGCACCGTATTCAGCCGCAACCGCCGTGCACAGATCTGTGGTGAACGTGGCGATGCCACATTGCCTCGGGAGATAGTTGCCGATGAAGGCGATGCGCGTTGGCAAGGGAAGTGACGGAACGGTGGATCTCGTTGGCGACGGTGCTTGGATCGTAGAGAAGCCAGCTTCTGTTTGCGGCCGAAGTGTTTCCGGGTGGGACATGTATACCTGCTTTCGCGTTCATCGCTGTGACAATGGCTTTGATGTGAATGGTTCATGCCAGGTGCGATGGAAATAGTCGCAGCTGGCCATGTGTGCCTAAAAAGAGATGCGAGGCGAATTACCGCGCGGGGAGTTGACGAAGAACCATTTCAGCCGGCAGGCCAAGCGAAGCACTTTGCTGGATCTGGCGTGTATGAAGTGTTGCTCTCGCGACGCAAAATCCCGGATATCGCGTAACCTAAACAGACCCAGCTCAGCGGCATTGAATCTCCCCTCGGTCTGCTTGAGGGCCAAGAGCCATTGCCTTGCTGGTAGCCGATTCAGCCGTTCGACCGATGCCACCGCGTGAACGTGCTGTCTGCAGATATATAAGGTGGTGCCCCGCATTCGGGATCCGTACATCCAGAGTGGCGTCCTGCCAGAGGGATGGCCGGGGCATTCGCTGCCCGCGGCAGACGTGGCTCCAGGCCAATATCAGCACGAAAGTGGCGGTCAATTTCGCTGCTGGAAGTGCCGGTGGCATCCGGCTCGTTCACGTGCTCAAGCGGAAGAACCATCAGTGTGATTCTCCGGGAAAGATGCCCTTTCCCATCAGAGCTGATAGCGGGGCTCATACGATCTCCAATTGTCCTGTTGCTTACCTGAAAGGTGCTCGTCTGGAGCAAAGCGATGGACAGCTGAAGGCGAGAAAGCGGAAGAACTTGCGGATAGCTTGATCATACGCCTCGAAGGGATCTCTGTGCCGTTACCTTCGAAACGCATTGCCCGGATTGCATCCGAAGGACTTACCTGTAGTTTGGCCAGAGGAGCACCTAAACAGCGAAGGCCTCATAGCGTACGTTCGGGCTTTCTGAGCCGCCCTTCGTTGCCATCGGCACATGCTTTGGTCCAACAAGTACAGCTGGCTTATCCGACACTTTAGAGCTTGAAACTCCATCTTGATCAGTACGGAGAACGCGCAAGTGTTTTACTGATCAATCAACTTTGTTTGGAAATTGCCGCGACCAATACCACGACCACCGTACGATCGAGAGCCAAACTGTCCTAAACAATCCTAAAATCAAGGACCCCACAGCGGCGGCTCGATCCGGTCTCCGGCCACCATTTACATCGAAGCGGGCTGCTACTTCTTTTCATGCTGCCAGAGCATGAATGCTCCCCTGAACGCGTTGTCGTTCGATCCGAGAAAAACTTTTTCTGGCAGCTTCGTAACGAGCTTCGCATTCCCGCCACCAAGGACGACATAGTCTGCCTCCATGGCAGTCGACATCAGCTCGATGACTTTCAGGACATTCTTTTCCCATTTCTTGCGACCGTAGCGCTTCAGCCCTACCTTGCCCAGATAGTCCTCGTACGTCTTCCGTTTTCTCCAAGGCAGATGCGCCAGTTCCATCGCCTGTACGGCGCCATCCACTACCATCGCGGAACCCAGTCCGGTGCCGAGGCCGAGATAGAGCATCCGGCCGCCTTTATAGCTACCCATCGCCTGCATCGCAGCGTCGTTGAGGAATTTCAACGGCTTATTGCCGAAAGCCTTCTTAAAGTCGAAGTGCACCCATCCCTTGCCGAGATTGTGCGGCTCCAACAATGGCTTGTCATGGATCACGGGCCCGGGAAAACCGACAGAAACGCGATCATACTTCCAGCCGGCAGTATGTTTCTTGATCGCAGACATCATGACTTCAGGTGTCATCTCCGGTCCGGATGGTACCTTGATGATCTCTTCTTGCTGTTGTGTGCGAAATTTCAGGTTGGTGCCGCCGATATCGACGCCCAATATGTTCATGCCACCTCCAATAGCCGGCTGGCTGCCTAACAGCGCTTCCATATATACATGGATTGCGTACGATCCCGCGAGGGTGTTTCACAAACCAGGCCCCCCGGCGAAAAAGTCGCTGGTGGATGTGCAGACTTGGACGATCGCGGGCTATGGTTTTTGAGGTGTTGCCGGAGAGAACGGATTCGGCACCTCCGTCGACGAATGACCTCCATTGAGCTTTGCGCAGGTAGCGAACTCCCCCTGTGCCCGATCGTTCAATCCCCGGTGACGATAGATCTGCCCGAGCTTGAAGTGCAATGCGGCTGCATTTGGCGCAAGCTTGACTGCCGTCTCAAGCTGAGACTGCGCTCCTTCCATGTCCCCCTTGGTCTGCAGGGCGCGACCCAATTCCTCATGAATTTTGGGATTGCCGGGAGCGAGAGTGGCAGCTTTTGTAAGTTGTCGGATTGCTGCGGGGAGGTCGCCTTGATCGATCAGCAGGGTTCCGAGATTGAGATAGGGTTGTGCGTCCGCCGGCTTGTCGCCTTGCCAATCAATGGCAGCCTGGAAGGCGGCCTTTGCCTGCTCAGTATGGCCCAGGCCCTGCTGCGACAGCCCGAGGTTATCTTCGGCCTGGACATCTTTCGGGCGAAGCGCCAAGACGTGCTCGAAGCTCGTGATCGCTTCGGCAAAGCGGTTCTCGTTGTACTTGGTGCGGCCCAGCAGATACCAGGCCTCCGGATCGTTCGGAGTTTCCGCAGTAACCGCAGAGAACCATTTGTCTGCGTCTGCAAAATCCCCCAGCAGCACATAATCGGAAGCGACAATCCTCAGCTCACTCGCTCCAGGGTGTTTGAACTTTGCTCCTGCAGTAAATTCGGCAAGGGACTCCCGCGCTTTTTGCTCGCGGAAGAGCACATCACCAAGTAGATAGTGAGCCTCGGCGGACGATGGCTCGTTCTTAAGATACTTTCGAAGAATCACCTCGGCCGCGAAGACCTTATCTGCCGCGAGCAGAGAGCGGGCTTCCTGCAGTGGCTGCGGCGGCGATTGAGTGATTCCGAACCGGGCCGTGACCAGAAGCAGCGCACAGAGAGACAGATTGCATTTGTGAAGGTCCTTCATTGCTGCCCTGCTTTGTGGCTCTTCGGGGCACTGCAGTCTGTCATCTGCTCCCGCATACGCAGCAGATCCTCAAGACCGGGAGCATAGACGAGCGCCGCCTCCACGGTCGTGCGAGCGCCTGTTGTGTCGCCCGCCATGCACTGCACGCGTGCCAGATTCATCGCCAGTCCGGCGACGTCTTTGTTCATCTCGAATGCCGATTGCAGCAGTGAAATTGCCGATGGAAGATTCCCCTGCCTTGCACGCAGAATACCTAGATTGGACAGAGCCGTCAGATCCCGAGCATCCAGTTTGAGCACTTGCTGAAAAGCCGTCTCTGCAGCCTGGCTATCACCTCGCCCGGCGCTTAAATTTCCATACGCGTCGAGCGCCTTCTCGTCGTTGCCGATCGCGCTGCGCTGTTCCTGCAACAACTTCCAGGCCTTTGGCTCGACGGACTGATTGCCTTCCAGGAAAGCCTGATAGTAGGCCATGGCGAGATCCCGTTTGCTCGCGCCAGGGGAAAGAACCGGCGTCAGCTCGCCGCTCTCTTGATGCTCGGTGGCTGCGTCGGAAGGCGCGGGCAATCTAAGAATCCGGTGGTCTGTCCACGCGACGTGCGGAATATTTTCCGCTCCAGTGTGCCGCATGTGGCAGCTTGTGCAGTCACGATTTTCCGGGTGATGCGATGCAGCAAACTCAGGCTGGTTGTGACACGCAAGGCACTTCGCGCGGAAGAAGGACGCCCGCTGCTCTGGAGCCGGCGTGAAATGTGGATCATGGCAGCTCGTGCAGGACATCTTGTCCCCGCTCATACGCTTGCACGTGCTCTGAGCGAATTGCTCGACCTCGCTTACTCCACGGGCCGTCAGGTTATTCCCGGTGTAGACATAAAAGGCGAGATAGTCAGAAATGAAATTGCCGGGATGATAGTCGAGGGCCGAATGTCCGGCACGTTCTACGGAGACATCTCCTTCGAGATGGCAACTGATGCACACCGCGTCGCGGCGATCTGGATTGAGATGCGCCGGATTGACAATTGCGTCTTTGCCACCGCTGCGAACATGGCGCTGGGCATCCCCATGACAGGCTTCGCAAGTAATACCGCCATGAAGGAATGGCAGCCCACTGTAATGGTTGATGGTCCCAGGATCGCTCCGCTGCACGGCGCTCATATGACACCGCAGACAACCGCTTTGCATGGGCAAAGAAGGCGGCATCTGTGCCATTGCAGCCAGGCCGGGCTTCATGTCATAGCCGTGAGATGCTGCATACCACGCGACCGGTGACTCGAACAGATAGTGATTGATCTCGTAGAGATAGGTCGTGCCGAGATGAGCTGAGCCGAGGAAATAGCTCAGCGGATATTCCCCGGTGATATGTGGGTCCTTTCTGCTTTGAAAAGCCAGATAGGGTTGCCCGTTTCTACTCGAGACCGAATACTCAACTGCGGAAGGCGTGTGAAGAAAGGCGCCGGAGATCAGATTTTCTTCAGCACGGCCGCTGGCGCGCGCCATTGGTGTGGAGAGATACTTCTGGAAGATCTCTTTGTGGCATTTCGCGCATTCGGCATCGGCGACGCGAACCGGGCTTGCCTGAAATGCATGAGCTGTCCCGTAAACCAGCAGCAAGAAGAACGACAGGCCGGCTCTGGTTCGCAATGCATTCACTTAGGCTTCCCCGCAGGGCACTTCGGACAATATTCGTTCGTGATGCCACGACCCTGCTCTATCGTGAGGATGCGATCCACGCCCGGAATCGCAACTTTCTCCACCGGACCGCCGCCGGGCCAATGAACCTCTACAGAATCGATCAAGGCCGCATCGCCCAGTCCAAAGTGTACGCGGGGATCGTTGGAGGACGCGAAACTCCCGCCGCTCAACACATCACCGCGCTGGGTTATTTTTCCTGTGGTCACGAAGATGGCGGCGCCCACCGCGTCGCGCGGCTTGCCGGCTCCCCCGATGAGCCGAAATTCAATCCAGTGATGCTGATCTGGATTTACATTCCGCAGAAGTGTGGGCGTAGAGTCGAGATTGTTCAGCACCACGTCGAACTTGCCGTCGTTGAACAGGTCCCCAAAAGCCGCTCCACGCGCCGGCACCACTACCGCGAGCCCAGTTCCCTGCACCGCGGGTACCAGCGCGAATTTGCCGGTGCCGACGTTTCGCAGCAACAATGGCCGCTGAGCAAAACTCGTGCCCCAGTCGTGATCTTCGACCTGCTTGTAGACATGACCGCTGGCGATGAAGATGTCCTTCCAACCGTCGTTGTCGTAATCAATGAATCCGTCGCCCCAGCTAAGAAACGGAATCGTATCCTTGGCGACTCCGGCCTCATAGCTTGAATCACTGAAATTCAGATCGCCGTCATTCCGATACAGCACCTTGTAGTCATCGGAAAAATCAGTATCCAGAATGTCGAGACGCCCGTTATTCCGGTCGTCGCCTACCGCGATGCCCATGGTCGCAGTCTCGCGACCATCGTGGTTGACCGCATAGCCGGACTCAAAGCCGAGATCCTCGAATGTACCGTCACCTTTGTTGCGGTAGAGATAGTTCGGAGTCGAGTCATCTGCCACCAGCAACTCCGGCTTCCCGTCACCGTTTAAGTCAACAAACAGCGAAGTCAGGCCATAGTATCCCGGTGTGTCGGCCACGCCTGCCTTTTGGCTGACGTCTGTGAATTTATCGTCTCCGTCGTTATGGAAGAGATGATCGTGCTCGCCTTTTAATCCGCGTGGTCCACAAAACACGCTCACGCCACGAAATTGGCAATAGTTCGAGACGACAGAATTCGATCCAACAGCGGGTGGATTGTCAAAGTCGTAGTAAGTGTAGCCGGGAACGAACAAATCCAGCCGGCCGTCCCCGTCGTAGTCGCCAAATGTGGGCCCTGTGGACCACCCTCCGAGCGAGACGCCGGCCTTCTCGGCTACGTCGGTGAAGGTGCCATTGTGGTTGTTGTGGTAGAGCCTGTTCTTGCCCAGATTCGTTACATATAGATCGGGCCAGCCATCGTTGTCATAATCGCCCACGGCAACGCCCACGCCCCAGCGATCGTTCGTCACACCGGCCTTTGCCGCAACATTCGTAAACGTACCGTCATGGTTATTGTGAAACAGTGCGGCATGCGGCGATTCAGCCTTTCCGTTCATGGCATCGTAGGTCATGCCGTTGACGAGGTAGATATCCAGCCACCCATCGTCGTCGTAATCCAGCAGTGCTACCCCGCTGCCAAGCGACTCGACGATGTAGCGTTTTTCGGCAGAGCCACCCGCATAGCGCCAGCTCGTCAAGCCGGACTGTCTGGATACATCTTCGAACACGACGGGACCATCCTTGACGAATCCGCCTGACGTGATGGGGCGATGTTCCGCATCGTGGATGGGAGCATAGACGCCGCCTGTGCTGGCACCACCCTGAGGCGTCTGGGGCTGTTGCGCTATCGCACCGCAGCACAGAATCAAGGCGATCGCGACAACATTCAGCGCGTATGGCCCAGAAAGCAGCATGGCGCCTCTGGGTGTGCCGCTGGGCCGCACGTGATCAGTGCGCTGTGCTCTTGATGTCAATCGACTCATTAGCCTGTGCGGCAACCCCTTCGCTCGCCTGGCGCTTCAGCCGGCCATAGGTACGCGTCTCATCCTGCGCCACCGCGGTCTTTCCCTGTGCCTTGTATACAGAGGCGAGAAGGAAGTGAATGGAAGGTTCGTCGGGACTCTCCTTCTCCGCAGCCAGCAGATCCGGCAATGCCTGGTCGTGCTTTCCCGACTTGATCAGAGCTCGCGCGCGATCGACTCGGGCCTGCATCAACTCCGGACAGAGTTCCACTGCCTTGTTCAAATGCGTCAGCGCCTCGGCGGGTTCGCCGTTCGCCTCCAGAATCGTGTTCCCCAGCTTCCAGTGAGCAGTGCAGTTGTTCGGATCGTGCGCCAACCCTGCTTCAAACTCTGTCCGCGCCGAGTCCCATTTGCTGATCGACCAAAATGTGTTCGCCATATGAATATGCGGTTCAGGCTGATCGGGCGCGAGGTCGATCGCTTTTTTGTATTCGACCAGTGCACCGTCGTAATTGTGCATGCTCTCGTCGATCTCGCCGGCGACTTCATGGGCGACAACGGAATTGGGATCGATCTGGTGGATCTTGCCGAGCGAGTTTTCGGATAACTGGAGATAGGTCTTGCCGAGCAAATACCAGGCCTCCTGGTCGCGCGGATTCTCTTCGGTATACGTCTTCAGCAGGTCCACGGCTCCATCGTATTTATGAAGACGGATACGGACTTTCGCCAAGGTGATTTGTACCAGCGGATCCTTCGGATTTGCGCGAAGCGCAGTCTCCAGGGGCTCCTCGGCCTTCGGAGCCTGGCCGGTCTCGAAGTAGCTCATCCCGAGCATGGCTGAGGCGGTTGGCATGTCAGGGTTCAGTCTCAGGCCCTGGGCGAGCGTCTGCGCGGCATGCCCGTAATCATGCTGATTGAAATAGAGCCGGCCGAGGTTGTTATAAGCGGCTGCGAGATGAGGCGCCAGCCGAATCATCTGCCGATATTTCTCGATGGCTGCAGGAATATCCTGCCGTTGCTGCGCCGCCTGTGCCTGCGCATACAGTTGCTGCACCTCTGGAGTGACTTCGTTGTCCTGGGACAGCGCATGGATCGGGGCGGAGGGAATGCAGAGGATGATCGCGATGAGAGTGCAGGTGATACGGAGCAAAACCATGGCACCAGGAGGAGCGGACTTCATGACACCGCATTATAGAGTGACTTCATAAGAAAGAACCGGACTGCGCAAGCACAGTCCGGCGGGAGGTGCGACGAGCACACTTGTTGGGATCAGAATTCTAATCGGAAGCTGACTTGTCCTTGTCGGTTCGAAATCTGCGAACCCTGATTTACCACCTGGCCGAAGGTGCCATTACTTTGGTTGTTGTCAGGTCCCTGGAATCTGGTGCGGTTGAAGAGGTTGAAGTAGTCCACCTGCAAAATACCCTGGAAGCGCTCGCCGAAGAAGAAGTGTTTGCGCACGTTCCCACTTTCGAAGTAGTACCCCGGATTACGAAGCCCGCTGTAGTTGCGCTGCGCATCTCCAAGAACGTAATCCGATGGCGTCGCGGTGAAGCCTTTGGGGTCAAACATCTGCGCGGCAGTGATCTTTCCGACGAAGAAGTCCCTTGCCTTGCTGTAAGAGGCGGTTGAAAGCTTCACGGAACTATTGCGGTTCGGACGGTTGAAACCGTTCGGGAACGGCGTTCCATTCTCATTCACGCCGAATGCGGTGCCAGCTTGATAGTTCAGAATCCAGCCCACCTGCCAGCCGCCGAGAATCTGGCCCGTGAACCCTTTGTTCGTGAAGTATGTCTTGCCGGGCCCGATCGGAAGCTCATAAGTGCCGCTCACCTTCAGAGTGTTCGGCCTATCTTCACTCGATATCGCCCACTCCGGCCTTTGGTTGTACTTGTTGATGCCGCCAGAGGTAAAGCTGCTGAAGCCGCTGCTGGTGTTGTCATACATGCGGGACAGCGTATAGCCAGCCAGGAATGAGAGGCCGTTCGTGAAGCGCTTCTCTGCCTGGACCTGCAGGCTTTGGTAGTAAGTAGTCCCCTTTGCCTCGAAGTTGTTGAAGATGTTCGAGTACTGCGGGTAGGGAACCAGCGACTGAGCTACGGTGGATGAGCCGCCGAAATCCGTTACGAAGTTTGCATAGGGTGCGGTGAAACCATCCGCCTGGGCGCAGCCGTTGGAAAAGGAATCCGATAACACCGAATGAGGCTTGGCGTTGTTCGGGCAGGTGCTAAGTACATTGCCATATTGGGAAAGGTATTTCGGATTAAGCTGGTCAATCTTATTGTTTTGGCTGGGGAGATGGATCACACGGTTTCCGACCCATGCAGCGGTAACGAATGTGCTCCAGGGCAGCTCACGCTGTACGTTGACGTTCCACTGCTGACTGTACGGCGCGTAGCCGAAGTTGTTGCTAAGCACGTTGATCTGGTTGCCAACGCCCAGCGAAGGGCTGAAAGGCGTGGGTGCCGGGTTGGGCAGCGGTGTCTTATCCCAGAGTCCGTAGGACGAGGTATTGCTCCCGGTGTTGTTGCGGGTGAATGAACCCACCAACAGGTTGCCGTAATTCACTGCAACCTTGGAGGTGCCGTATTCGTATGCGCCACCGTTCAGCCAGGCAATGGAGAAGCCGGCCTGCACCACGGTCTTGCTGTTTAACTGGTATGCAGCGCCGAGCCGCGGCCCGAAGTGGCTCCAGTTGATAGATGCACGGTCATAACCAGCGCAACCTGGGCAATGGCCGAGCTTGGTGGCGGCACCTGGAATTCCGCCCGCCGCAGGGTTAGTTCCTGGCTGGTTCGGATCAAAGAAGACGACGAGATTGTTGTTCTCGGTGAACGGCACCTGAATATCCCAGCGGATGCCCAGATTCAGGGTCAGCTTCGGCGTGATCTTGATGTCGTCCTGAATGTATGGGGACAGATCCCAGTTGCGTAGACGCAGCTCCTGCGAGTTGCTGCGGTTGGCGGAGTCCGGCAGGCCCAACAGGTAGCTTGCGAAGGAACTGCCCGTATTGGCCAAGTTACCCGGGTCAGCCGTCTGCTTCTGGCTGAACTGGAAACGACCTCCGGCCGTCTGCTCTTCATTGTCATCCTGGTAGGAGCGGCGGAACTCGCCACCGATGTTGAAGGTGTGGCGGCCCTTGCTCCACAGGTAATTGTTGACGATCGCGATGCCAAGCTTGCGATTGATCGACTGCAACCAGGCGCCCTCTGTTCCCCAGTTCGTCGGCGTGTGCGGCCCGTCGAAGGTAATGTTCGGCGGGATCACGCCGCCTGCTATGCCGGGGAAGCTGAACTTCGTCTGGTTGAACTGATTGTTGATCTCTCCGATCCACCCGATGCCTGCGGTCATCACCAGGCTCGGAGTAAGGGTGTTGTTATACGTCAACAGGAACCCACTGCCTTTCGCCGGCTCATACTTCTGGCTGTTCAGCGGGTTCGGCGAAATAACGAAGTCTCTGCTGAGGTTG
Source organism: uncultured Acidobacteriaceae bacterium (assembly GCA_963763665.1). Taxonomy (GTDB): domain Bacteria; phylum Acidobacteriota; class Terriglobia; order Terriglobales; family Acidobacteriaceae; genus KBS-83. The sequence goes on from CAVXPT010000001.1 coordinate 775,073, forward strand.
GTGTTGGGTTGACCGTCGAAGCTGTAGTTGCTGAAGGTATTCCGCCATTGGCTGTAGTGAATGGACTGCTTCGGCGTGAGGACCTGATCGACGGTGAAGCCCCACACGTGCTGAATGTGCGGGTTGATGAATGGCGCAAAGCTCTTGTTGGAATCCAGACCGCCGATGCCGCTGCCGGGACGATCCGGATTTGGCAGGTATTGCAGCAGGCTCGCCGCCTGGGGGCTGATGCGGCTGGCCGGAATGATATTGCCCGGGAACGGGAGGCCGGTGACCGGGTCAAAGATCGGGATCAACTTGCCCGTGCTGCCGTCTACGAAATCGCTGAAGTTGCCCGTCTTCTCGAGCGCCGTGGGGACCGTATTCGGATCGGTGCTTTCGCTGTTCTGCTTGTACCACTCCTGGCTGTAGTGACCGAATGTCCTGTCCTTCCCGTTGTAGAGCTTGGGAATGGAGATCGGTCCACCGATGGTGAAGCCATAGTTGTTTTCGTGATCGGTTGGCGGCGTCTTCTTACCACCCCATGCCGGCCCGTTGAAGAAGCCCACCGAGTCGAAGAAGCTGTTGCGGTTGATCTCAAAGAGATCGCCGTGATAACGGTTCGTGCCTGACGCCATCTGGTAGGTCAGCGCGCCCTGGCCTAAGCCGAACTGAGCGGCAAAGGTAGACCGCTCCACGCGGAATTCCTGCACCATTTCGTACGGCGGATTGAAATTCGTGGTGTAGCCTTCGGTCTCCGGTTGCGGCGCGGGGATGCCGTTGTAAAGAATCTCCTGCTCGAAGTCGACGCCGCCGCCAATGCGGTGAGAGAAGGTGTCTCCCGTGGTTCCAGGTGCAAGGAACTGCAGAGCGTCAATCTGCCGGCCTCTGCCGGAGACCTCAACCGGAAGCGCCTTGACGACCACCGGCTCAATTGTGGAACCCATCTGCGGCGAAGTTGTGTTCAGCGCAATCTGCTGGGCTTCCACCTCGACGGTGTCGGTGACCGCGCCATTGCTGAGCGCGACGTTGATGGTGGCCGTGACCGTAACTTCAACGTTGACGTGGTTGTTGATGGACTTCTTGAATCCCGACTTCTCCACTGTGATCGTGTAGGACCCAGGGGTGAGACCCGTGACTGCGTAGGTTCCTGAGCTGGAGGTCGTTGCCTTGTTCGAAACCGACGTCCCTTCATTCGTGACGGTTACGCTGGCATCGGGCACGACGGCGCCTGACGCGTCCGTCACCGTTCCCGTGACACCGGCGTTGGCCTGAGCCCAGACGCCACGAGCGGCAAACAACACGAGGCACAACGTCAAAAACTGGATTGCAAGCTGGGTGGATAGACGTGGCCTGCCACGGTCCTTGGATATGGGTGTCACAACCGCCTCCTGAAACGCTAAGTCGTTCAAATCAGTTAGTACTTTTTTGAGCCGCCCGTTGGGGCGGTCTCCGTGGGTCCCGGGTATTCCCTGTGATAACGATCCCACCAGAAAATCAATGGACATTACCCTAGCGATTTGTCTTTTGGACTGTCAAGCAAAAATGTACGGATAACTTTCCAGACATCGCTGAACAATCGGGTCATGCAACGTTAAGAAGCTGAGCGCACTGGCTTTTTTCACCTGAGCATTGCACTCCAGCCTGGCTGCAGCGGGGAGCCAGGATTATCTCCTTAGTAAACCTTCTCTGGTGACGTTCCCATCATTTGCCCGCACCACCCCTCGGTCGCATCGAAGGACTTCCCTCGTTACTGAGAAGCAATCGATTCTGCCCTGTGACGCAACCATCAACGCCCACTATCAAGTGGCATGGCTACCGCTGCAATCGCCAATCGGCAAGAGCGCGTAATGCTACGCAGTAAGATCATGCTTTCCGCGCGTCATGCAATCATCCAGCGCTGTTCATACGTCCCTGGGGGTCCCAATTTGCTCATCCGCAAGCCTTCACTTCGGCATCCGGCTTCGCTGCTTTTCTATGTTGCTCTGGTGGCTGCGTCGCTGGTCACGCATTCTGAAGAACCGCGACAGCACTGGTCGTCCATCTGGATCTCGCATCCCACGGCGCCTCTGCGCGAACCGATCGTGCTCCACTTTCGCAAGTCGATCGAACTGCCCGCAGAACCGCAGCATTACATCGTCCATGTCAGCGGAGACCGCCGGTTCCTCTTCTACGTGAACGGGCAACGTATCGGCGTCGGCCCCGCAACCAGCGACCTGCCGCACTGGCGCTATGAGACGTTCGATCTCGCTCCCGCGCTCCACGCCGGCCCGAACCTCCTAACCGCGACCGTGTGGAACTTCGGCATCTACTCGGCAATCTCCCAGATGTCAGACCGCACCGCCTTCCTGGTGCAGGGCGACACCGCCCAGGAAGCGGCCGCGGATACGAACGACAGCTGGTTCGTGGCGGAGGAGCCTGGGATCGCGGTAGTCCCGCGCGCCAACGATGGCCGCGGCGATTACATGGCGGCAACTCCTGGCGAGGCGCTGGATGCCGCGAAGTACGGCTGGAGTTGGCAGCAGCCCGGCGATACTTCGCTCCAGTGGCTGCCGGCCCGTACCGCGATGCGCGAAGACTTCGGATCCGATGCAGGCCAGGCGGCCTCCGCGCGTGAAGTCGCGAATATTCCGTGGCGACTCATGCCCGATCCCCTGCCGCAGATGACGTACAAGGAGGAGAGCCCGGGAACGATCGTCCGGGCTGGCTTGGCCGATGCTGCCGCCTCCGGATTTCCGCAACGCCCGCTGACAATCCCGCCACACACCACCACGCAAGTGCTGCTCGATAGAAAGACACTGACTACCGCCTATCCCGAGCTCACATTCAGCGGCGGTCGCGGCTCGCAGGTCACGCTTACGTATGCCGAGGCGTTGTATGACGCGCAGCTCAAGAAGGGTAACCGCAATGACAGCGCGGGGCGGCACGCAATCGGCTTCCACGATATAGTGCTGCCCGACGGCAGCCGGCAACATGCCTTCGAGCCATTGTGGTGGCGCACCTGGCGTTACATGCAGATCGACATCGAAACCGGCGGCGAAGCGTTAACGCTGGAGCATTTGAGCGCGCATGAAAGCACATATCCGTTCGAGCAACGCGCCCTCTTCGATTCGGGCGATGCCGACCTGCAACGTATCTGGGATATTGGCTGGCGCACGGCACGGCTCGATGCGCACGAAACCTACATGGATACGCCGTACTACGAGCAATTGCAGTACATCGGAGATACACGTATTCAGGCGCTGATCTCGTATGCAGTCACCGGCGACGACCGGCTGGCGCGGCAGGCAATCACCGCCTTCGCCAACTCGCAGATTCCGGAAGGACTAACGCAGAGCCGCTACCCCAGCAGCCTGGAGCAGATCATTCCGCCATTCTCGCTCTATTGGATCGGCATGCTCGACGATCTTTACTGGCATCGGCCAGATGCGCAGATCGTCACGGCGAATCTGCAGGGCACACGCGATGTGCTGGCGTGGTTCTTTCGTTATCTGCAGCCGGACGGCCTGTTGCGCGAGCCTCCTTATTGGAACTTCGTGGATTGGGTGCCGGAGGGCCACAAAATTCCGACCTACGATGCCCACGGAGAATCGTGCGTGCTTTCGCTGGAGTTGACTGGCGCGTTGCATGACGCTGCAGAGCTCGAACGCGCACTCGGCGATCCCACCATCGCGGCATCGTATGACGCGCGACTGACACAGATGCGCCTGGGAATTTACGAGCATTGTTGGTCAACGCAGCGAAAGCTTCTCGCCGATACACCGGACCGCACCACCTTCAGTGAGCACGCAAACATTCTCGGCGTCCTGTATGACGTGATTCCCAAAGGCGAGCAACAGGCGGTCTTGCGACGCATCGTGAACGATCAGGAACACCTGACGCCAGCCAGCTATTACTTCCGCTTCTATCTGGCGCGGGCACTGGAGCACACTGGACTCGGCAATCTTTATCTGTCTTCGCTAGGTCCATGGCGCGACCTGTTGCCGATGGGTTTCAGTACCTGGCCGGAGATGCCCGGCGATTCCCGCTCCGACTCGCATGCATGGAGCGCGCATCCGACCTACGATCTGCTCACCATCGTCGGCGGCATTCATCCCGGAACTCCGGGCTTTCGCACGGTAAGAATTGCCCCCGAGCTCGGCGATCTGAAAAAGCTCACAGTTCACTATCCCCACCCGCTGGGTGAGATCGTTGCGCACTATCAATGGCAGGGAGAGTTGCTAAAGGTGGAGATCGTCCTACCCGAAGGTCTTGAAGGATCGTTCGAATGGCATGGTGCGACGCATTCACTGCATGCAGGAAAAACGACATTCGTGCTGGCAAATAGCGCTTCGGCCGCCGCGCACAAATCCTGATACCGAGGTTCGATAACGAAATTTCAGTTGCTATTCCTGGCCGCTGTGCAGGCTATGCGCCCGGCAAACCGGCGACAAGCGCAACCAGAGCCACGCCGCCGAAAAGACACAGCACTTGTAGCGCAATGCCGAGCCGGCTGTGCTGATGACGCAATTCAGGCAGCAAATTCACGCAGGCAATGTAAAGAAAACTCGCTGCGCTGATTGGCAGCAGCCAGTAGACGGCCGCGCCTCCACTGGCGCCAAAAGCTGCGACCAAAGCTACTCCCAGCAGTGCGCCCAGCGATGGCAGCACCGCCATGCGCAATGCACTCGTCGCCGTGTAACCCGCATGCAGCAGCACAGCAAAGTCGCCGACGCGATGGGGAACCTCGTGCAGGCTGATCGCCAGCGCGGTGATCCAACCCACACGCGGTCCGGCGGCAAAGGCCGCGGCCACCGAGACCCCATCGAGAAAGCTGTGGAGGCTGCTGGCGACGATCAGATTCGCAGGCCGCAGCGAGTGGTGCGCGTGGCCATGAGCATGGACGTGCACGATCGCCGCGTCGACGTCCCCGGCATGCACGATCGCCGCAACAATCTGTTCCACGCAGAAGAGCCCCAATATGCCGCCGGCAAGCAGATACCAGACGCGCGGCGTATTGCCAAGGCTGGCGATCGCCTCAGGGAGCAGATGAAGCAGCGCCGTGGCCAGCAGCAGCCCTGTCGCTACGCTGACTAGATAAGGAAGAAATGCAGTGATCGCATACTCGCGCCGGCGCAGCAGCCACGCGGCCAGCATCGCCACCGCCTCCAGGGCGAAGACAGCCAACAGCGCGTCGACGACGATAGCGATGTGCATGCAGAGAGGAACCTTGTTGTCCTCGGATGGCTCCGTGGGCCGATATGCTGTTAATGATAACAAAGAATCGTTATCTGCTGCCTTACCGCCGCCGCTTTCCATGCGTTTTCCCTGCACAGCGCGCACAGTCGCCATAGAGGAGCAGATCATGTCCCGTCACGCGAAACCCACGCGGGGAACGCGGCAATACAGTGCCCGCACAGGCGCCGAGCTCATACATCCGGCCGCATTTGCGACAGTGAAAATGATGATGGTGCGCTTTACCCGCCACCTCGTAACGAGTTGCCTGTCCCGGCAGCGAGATAGGTTCAAGCCAGCCCTCCTCCAGCAGCGACTTGATATTGCGGTACACCGTCGCGATACCCAGCGTCTCGTAATGATGCTGGCCTGCGATAAGAGCTTCTTCCGGGGAGAGTGGCCGATCCGCCTCGACAAAGGCGTCGCGAATGGCTTGTTTTTGACGTGTATTGCGTGGAATGGGCTGCGGCATGTCTGCTAATGATAACGACGTTTCAGTTTCCTTCTCCAGTGTACGAGATTCAAGCAGCGCGGTCTGTCTTCGCAACCCAGACAGCCACCTGATGTACAAAGAAGGCGCCATGCGAATGCTTCTTGTTTGCCTATTCTTCTCCTGTTGTATCGCGCTTGCGCGATCGCAGCCCGCGCATCCGGCAGCTATATCCTCGGCTGCAAACGTGGCCGCGAGGCGTGCGCAACTGCTGCACCGCGGGGTTAACGCGAGCATGTGGTTCGCACAAGCCGACGACTACTCCCCCGCCCGCCTGCGCACTTACACCGCAGCCGATGATATTGCGCTCATGCACTCTATGGGCTTCGACCATGTCCGGCTCAGCATCGATGGCGATGAACTCTTACGCAATGCTCCGGTCGGCCGACTAAATGCCGTCTTCGTCGCGGAACTCGACACTGTCGTGAACACCATGTTGAAGGACGACCTGCGTGTCATCGTCGACGTGCATCCCTCCGACGAGTTCAAGCGCCAGCTTCGAACAGACGATGCCGCCGTAGACCGATTCTGTGTGCTGTGGAGCGCATTAGCTAGCCACTACGCGCAGACGGATCCTGACCGCATCTTCTTTGAGGTGCTGAACGAACCGGAGTTCGACGACAGGCAGCAGTGGGCCGCGATCCAGACGCGAGCGATCGCCGCGATCCGCCAGGCTGCACCGCATCACACCATCATCGCAACCGCCGGGCGTTACTCCGGCCTCACCGATCTGCTCACCCTGGAACCAGTGGCCGACTCCAACGTGATCTACACCTTCCACGACTACGAACCCTTCGCCTTCACCCATCAGGGTGCGACCTGGACCATGGAGCAGGTGCGACCGCTCCGCCGTGTCCCATATCCGTCGTCGCCGGAGGACATCGCTCCGGTCGTCTCGCAGGAACAGCAGCTCATCGATCAGCATTGGATCAACTCCTACGGCCTGGACCGCTGGGACGCCGCACGGATTCGTTCCGAGTTGAGTTTCGCCGGCAAATGGGCGGCGCTGCATCATGTGCCGGTCTACTGCGGCGAGTTCGGGGTCTATCAGGCATTCGCCGATCCCACAATGCGGGCGGCGTGGCTGCGCGATACCCGCACGGCCCTTGAGGCGGAAGGCATCGGCTGGGCGGTGTGGGATTATCAGGGCAGCTTCGCGGTTGTAGCCAAAACGAATGGCAAGTCTGTTCCCATTCCAGCGGTCGCGACTGCCCTCGGTCTGCAACCAGAGTGATCGCGGCACCTCCCGCACGCTTTGCTGAATCCAACAACACACGCGGCAACATATACGCACGAATGTTAGACACATGCAAGGAGAGCAACACACCATGGCACCAACGCCAGAATCTATCGAGAGCCTGAAGCATGCGCCCGGAGTCGCGGGCATGGTCGAACCGATCCTGAATCGCTGGAGCCCGCGCGCCTATGCGGACCGCGATGTCTCAGTCGAAGACTTGAAAAAGGGCTTCGAGGCGGCGCGCTGGGCGGCGTCTTCTTATAACGAACAGCCATGGCGATTTCTGGTCGGGCATCGCGGCGACGCGACATACCAGAAGATCCTCGACTCCCTCGTGCCGTTTAATCAAGACTGGGCCAAGAGCGCCCCGGTGCTGGTCCTGTCGGTGGCGCGCAAGCACTTTGCACACAACGGCCAGATCAATCGCCACTTCTGGCACGATACTGGCGCGGCCATGGCGAACTTTGGCGTGCAGATCACCGCGCTCGGCCTGCACTCGCATTCCATGGCCGGCTTTGATCACGACAAGGCGCAGGCCGCCTTCAACATCCCCGATGACTTCGAGACCGTCGCTGTCACCGCAGTTGGGTATCTCGGCGATCCGGAATCGCTCCCTGAAGGGCCGCGCAAGTCGGAGCTCTCGCCCCGGCAGCGCAAGGACCTGAAGGAATTTGTCTTCTCGGAGTGGGAGAAGCCTGCCTTCTGAAGCGTCTCGCGCAGCCGGTCAGCGGGCCGGTTGCGCCTCCTGCAACGAAACGACAGCCTGTTTGGCCGCCTCCATCGTTGCCTCGATCACCTCGGCTGTATGCGCGGTGCCGAGGAAGATCGCCTCGAACTGCGAGGGGGGCAGCCACACGCCTCGATCCATCATCGCGCGGTGAAAGACGCCGAAGCGCACCGTGTCTGATTTTGCTGCGCTCATGAAGTCGACAACATGCTCGTTCGTGAAGAACCACGTCCACATCGCGCCTACGCGATTGGTCGTTACCGGAATGCCTGCTTCAGACAGCACTTTGGCGACGCCTTGAGCCACCAGACGACCCGCCTCGTCGATATTGCGATACAGCGCTTCGCTATTTTTCGCGAGATGTTCCAGTGTCGCAACGCCCGCCGCCATCGCCAGCGGATTGCCGCTCAGCGTCCCGGCCTGGTAGACGGGCCCGAGGGGCGCGAGCAGATTCATGATCTCGGCGCGACCGCCGAAGGCGCCGCAGGGCAGGCCGCCCCCGATGATCTTCCCCAGGCAGGTCAGGTCCGGCGTGATTCCGTAAAGCTGCTGCGCGCCGCCGTGCGCCACGCGGAAGCCGGTCATCACCTCGTCGAAGATCAGCAATGCGCCTTCGCGCTTCGTGAGTTCGCGCAATGCCTGCAGATAGCCTGGCTCCGGCGGCACGCAGCCCATGTTGCCGGCCACCGGCTCCAGGATGATCGCTGCGATCTCCTTCGGCCGCGCTGCGAATGCCGCTTCCACTGCGGCGACGTCGTTGTACGCCAGCGCCAAGGTGAAGTGGGCAATCTCTTCAGGAACGCCTGCCGAGCCGGGGATGCCGAAGGTCGCCACGCCCGAGCCGGCCTTCACCAGCAGGCCGTCGGCGTGGCCGTGGTAGCAGCCCTCGAACTTGATGATGTACTTGCGCTCGGTGAACGCACGTGCCAGCCGGATCGCCGACATCGTGGCCTCGGTGCCCGAGGAGACGAAGCGCAGCTTCTCGATCGACGGCACCGCGGCCACGATCAGTTCGGCCAGATCTGCCTCGGATGGCGTGGACGCGCCGAAGCTGGCGGAGCGCGCCGCCGCCTGCTGGATCGCCTCCACTGCGGGCGGGAAGGCGTGGCCCAGGAGCATCGGGCCCCAGGAGCCGAAGTAGTCGATGTAGCGGTTGCCGTCGGCGTCCCATAGATAGGCGCCCTCGGCGCGCACGACGAAGGGCGGATCGCCGCCTACGGCGCGAAAGGCGCGGACCGGCGAATCGACTCCGCCGGGCAAGAGTTGTTCTGCACGCTGTTGCAACTGGCGGGAGCGATCGAGTTTCCGCATCCTTTCCAGTATAGAAAGTCCTTCGGGTCCGCCGCGCATCTCTCCTCGTGGAGGAGCATGTATGGCACAGCAGGCGTTGGTTCCACCCTTTGATATGGAGAGCGCTGCGCGGAAGGTGCAGGCTGCGCAGGATCTTTGGAACACGCGCGATCCGCAGAAGGTGGCGCTGGGCTACACCGAAGACAGCGAATGGCGAAACCGCGATGAGTTTCTGCACGGCCGCGCGGAGATCGTGGCATTTCTGGAGCGCAAGTGGGCCCGCGAGCTCGACTATCGTCTACGCAAGCAGCTTTGGACCGCTCACGAGAACCGCATTGCCGTTCATTTTGAATATGAGTCTCACAACGCGGCTGGGCAGTGGTTCCGTTCCTATGGCGTCGAGTTGTGGGAGTTCGCACCGGACGGACGCATGCGCCGGCGGGTGGCCAGCATCAACGACCAGGAGATCATCGAGGCGGAGCGCCGGATCCGCTTAGTCGCGGCTGGCATTCGTGGCGGTCCGTCTCTCTTTCGGCGAGGATAACCTACGAGTTACCCCACCCCTCCCCCCACCGGAGGGTTCTCCATTTTCGTTCGCAAGCCTCTGATTCAGCGAGGCTTAAGTAGTGCTCCCGCGTCTAAAATCGTCATTCGGCAGGAGTTACGCGTAAATTCCTCTATCTATTGGAGTTACGGACGCTATTTCGCATCATATCCGGTGCATTTCTGCTCCGGTGCGTAACTCGCTGATTGCAAATCGATTTACCTCTAAATTCGTCCAGTCAAAAGACTTATAAGGCGAATGCCGCGGGCAGCGGCGTCTGCACTCTCTCTGCACTGCTCACTTATTTAAGGGTATCAAGTTGGATGGGGTAATTTGGCAAATATTTGTCATCGAGGCAGGATTGAGTTTCAGTTTGGGAATTGGTAGCTGATGCTAAGGACGGTGAATAACTTAGAAGTCCACAGTGGTCTTTCCTGCGGGTCATTGATCCACCAATCTCTATGATCGAGTGCTATGTATGACGCGAGAGATCCTGCATGGCTGGAAGCTCGGCTGAACGAGCGCGCGGAGGAGAGGAAGCAAAAACGCCTCAACCGGCGAGACCCTAAACAAGGACCCCTACTACCGCCAAGCCTATAGCTTCGTCGTCCTTCCATTGGTCCGCACGATGATCGATGGGTTCTATAACTGTACGGCGCTGCTGGACGACCCGAGCAGGGCGCGCGTGTTCCGGATAAGTGGACTCTACCGCATCCGCGAGGCGATACGCGCTGACGAATGCGCAACGGGCAAGATCCCGGCTGGAGAGAATACCTCGCCGCTAAACGCGAATCGTACAAGGACAGTATGCGTGTCGAGGGAATCACCGATGCTGACCTGAACAACAAAGCGAACGAATGGCCTCTGCTCGGGAAATTCCTTGGACAAAAGCCGGACACTCCCCACAAGCAGATGCTTCGGGAACTCACGCTCGGCTTCTGGAAGGAATACTCATCGATCTCGCACGCCAGCTACGACGGTCTCGTCAGCATATTCCCGTTTATCGCCGGCGATAAGATACCGGTCGAGAAACGTTTCGATATAACGGATGCAGGCGAGCGGTACATCACTATGCACATCGGCCGTGCAGCGGCGCTCCTGCTATGCCTTCTGACCGAGATTTAGCATTTCTACAAGTTCGGCGGTCCTGCGGAGTTAGACGAACGTCTGGCAGGTATATGGGTTGCCATGCTTCCCATGTACGAAGTCAAGGAACTTTACGCCTCCAGATACCGAACCTTGCTCAGAAAGCCACAACCGTAGGTTTAGTGTATTTTCACCCGAGTATGGCGCATCCGTTAAGCTGCTCTCGACATGCGGATTGTGCTCACGACCTTCGGCACGCTGGGCGATGTGCATCCGCTGATCGCTGTTGCGCTCGAGATGCGGCGGCGCGGTCACACGCCCGTACTGGCTGTGCCGGAGATCTTCCGCGCCAAGATCGAGCCGCTGGGACTGGAGTTTGTGAAGGTCGGGCCGACACTGAACCCCGATGATCCGCAGCAGGTTGCCGATCTGATGGACATCCACAAGGGCACGGAGCGGACACTGCGCGACGTGCTCTTCCCCGCCATCCGGCAGAGTTATGACGAGTTGCTGGCTGCTGTGCAGGCTGGCGGCGGCGCGGACCTGATGCTGGCCGGAGAGCTTACCTATCAGGCGCCTGTCGTGGCGGAGGTGACCGGTGTTCGCTGGGCCAGCTATGTGCTGGCGCCGCTCTCATTCTTTTCCGCATACGATGCGCCGGTGCTGCCGCCGTACCCGCGGCTGGCGCGGCTGCAGAGCGCCGTGCCGGCTACCGGGCATGTGGTGAGCCGCTTCGCTCGCTGGATCACGCGCGACTGGGCCGAGCCGGTGTACCAGCTCCGCTCCGAGCTGGGCCTCGATCGCGGGGCGAACGTCATCTTCGACGCCAAACATGCGCCCGGCCGGGTGCTCGCGATGTTCTCGCCGCTGCTGGGCGAGGCACAGCCGGATTGGCCGCCGAACACGGAGATCACCGGCTTCGTCTTCTATGACGGAGACGCCGGCCGGCAGGAACTGCCTGAAGAGGTCGAGCGGTTTCTACAGGCTGGCGAGCCTCCGGTTGTCTTCACGCTGGGCTCGGCTGCGGTGCTCGATGCGGGCGACTTTTATGAGCAGAGCGCGCAGGCTGCGCTGATGGCCGGTGTGCGTGCGGTTTTGCTGGTGGGAACCGATCCGAGAAATGTGCCGCACACGCAATCGCCGCATCTTTGCGTGGCACGCTACGCGCCTTACTCGAAGCTTTTTCCGAGGGCGTCGCTCATCGTGCATCAAGGGGGCGTGGGCACCACGGCGCAGGCCATGCAGGCGGGCCGGCCGATGCTGGTGATGCCCTATAGTCATGATCAGCCGGACAATGCGCGGCGTGTGCGGCGGCTGGGTGTGGCAGGCGTGATTCGCCGCCAGGAGTACACGGCCGAGCGGGCAGCGCGGCGGATTCGGCGCATCCTGGGGCATTCACGTTTTGCGGCGCGCGCCGCGGAAGTCGGGGAGCAGATGCGCCGGGAAAATGGGCTGGAGCGCGCATGCGATGCGCTGGAGTCGCTGGCCCGGCAGCCGCGATAACCGGGGTATTGGGGAACGAGGAGTACACGATGCAAACGGCAACAAAGGGACCCAACGAACAGACCATGCAGTGTCCGCAGTGCGGCTATGAGATGAAGGTGACGGAGTCGCTGGCTGCGCCGCTGGTTGCTGCTGTGGAGCGGAAGTACCAGCAGCAGATGCGGGAGCAGCAGGCCGCGATTGCAGGACGGGAGCAGGAAGTGGCGAACCGCTGCGCCGAGTTGGAAAAACAAGCCGCCGACGCGGAACGGCGGATGACCGAACAGGTTCAGGTTCGGCTGGAGGCGGAGCGGAAACAGCTTGCGGCGCAGGAGGCTGAGCGCGCCAAGCGGCAGGTTTCCGCGGAACTCGACCGGCAGGCCAGCGAGCTGAAGGATCGGGATGCACGGCTGGAATCGCTGACCGGGAAATTGCAAGGCTGCTCAGGAGCAGGAAGCGGATTTCCTGCGTCAGAAGCGCGCACTGGACGATGAGCGCCGCGAGCTGAAGCTTCACGTCGAAAGGCAGGTCCAGCAGGAGCTGGATGCGGTCCGCAGGCAGGCCCAATCCCAGGCAGAGGAAAAGATGGGGCTGCAGGTGCGGGACAAGGATGAGGCTATCCAAGGGCTGCGTCGGCAGATCGATGAGCTGAAGCGCAGGGCGGAGCAGGGATCGCAGCAAGTCACAGGGCGAGGTGCTGGAGGTGCAGGCGGAGCAGCAACTGCGTAGCGCGCTTTCCCATGGACGATATCCAGCCGGTTGCCAAGGGCCAGTTCGGCGGCGACCTGCTGCACACGGTGCGGGACGCAGCGGGCCAGCCATGCGGGACCATCCTGTGGGAGTTCAAGCGGACGCAGAACTGGTCTGCCGGGTGGCTGGCAAAGCTACGCGGCGACCAGCGCGCTGCGGGTGCGGAGATGGCCGTGCTGGCCACGCAGTCGCTGCCGCGCGACGTCACGCTCTTCGACCAGCTCGAGGGTGTGTGGGTCAGCAGCCTTGCCTGCACGTTGCCGGTGGCGGTGGCGCTGCGCCAGGCCTTGATCGAACTGGCCCGCGTGCGGCGCGCCGGTGAGGGCGAGCAGACCAAAGCGCAGGAGGTCTACACGTATCTCACCGGGCCGCAGTTCCGCCATCGCGTGGAGACGATTGCGGAGAAGTTCACCGACATGCGCGGCGATCTGGACCAGGAGCGCAAGTTTATGGAGCGGCAGTGGGCCAAGCGCGAAAAGCAATTGGAACTGGTGCTGAAGGCGAGTGAGGGCATCAATGGCGACCTGCAGGCGATCGCGGGACGCACTCTGGACGCAATCGACGCGCTGCAGCCGCAGATGAAGCTGCTGCCGGATGAAAATTAAAACAAAGGTGGGCAAGACCGCGTTTCGGCAATGAACATTTCCACAGCGCAGGTCAGACACGGTAACGGGATCAAACCACACTATTTGGAGGCGGGGCCGGAGGGCGAATGAGGCATGCCGTCCGCGAACGGTACCCCGTTTGACAACGGTCTTTGATACGGAAGTCGCACGCGTAAACGATTTCATTTGTCGGGTACGGTTGATAAAATACGCCCACTCCACCGATAACCCGGTGGGCTGGTAAAGGCCGAAAACTCGCCGGGAAATGCGACTTGCGCAAACCATTGCGCATCTCACGACAAACTAGCGAATCAGTGTCTGGTACCGTACAAAGCGCCGCTTTGAGATGAGGCATGGAGGAGTTTTTTGCTCGATGGATGAGAGATTGAAATCCGGAAACCTGAATGCTGTACATCTAGCCGCCAGCGAAGGCATGGTCGGCTACTTCTCCATGGAAATCGCGATCGAGCCCAGCATGCCCACCTACAGCGGAGGTCTGGGGGTGCTCGCCGGAGATACGCTGCGTTCCGCGGCGGACATGGGACTGCCCCTGGCAGCCGTGACCCTGGTACACCGCAAGGGCTACTTCACGCAGATTCTCGACGCGAACGGCACCCAGACCGAGGATGTACAGGCGTGGAGCCCGGAGGCGCGGCTCCCCCAGGAAGAGCCCCGCGTTGTCGTCACCATTGAGGGCCGTCCTGTCCACGTACGCGCCTGGCGCTATGACATGGAGGGGGTCACCGGTCACACCATCCCCATCTACATGCTGGACACCGACCTGGACGGCAACGATCCGCATGACCGCACCCTGACAGACTGCCTCTATGGCGGCGACACCAACTACCGCCTGGCGCAGGAGATTGTGCTCGGCGTGGGCGGCCTGCGGATGCTGGATGCGCTGGGATACGACATCAGTGTGTACCACATGAATGAGGGACACGCCGCGCTGCTGACGATCGCGCTGCTGGAAAAGACGCTGGGCGGCGGAGCGCTTTCCACGGCGCAGGATCGCGATCTCGATGCGGTGCGCCAACATTGCGTCTTCACCACGCATACTCCCGTACCAGCCGGACATGACCGCTTCTCCATGGAACAGGCCAACCGCATCCTGGGCACGGAAACGACACAGGCGGTGGAGCGCATCGGCGGCTGTCACGACAACATGGTGAACATGACCTACATCGCGCTGCGCCTGTCACGCTTCGTGAATGGCGTGGCCATGCAGCACGGCAAGGTCAGCCGCGCGATGTTTCCGGAATACGATATTGCTGCGATTACAAATGGCGTCCATGCCGGCACCTGGACCGCGCCGGCCATGCAGGCAACCTTCGACAAGCACCTGCCGCGCTGGCGCGAGGACAACACGCATCTGCGCTATGCCATCGACATACCGCAGGAAGAGATTGAGGCAGCGCATGCGGACGGCAAGCGTCTGCTGCTCACCGAAGTCGAAAAGCGCACGTCGCTCAAGCTGCGCGAGGATGTCTTTACCATTGGCTTTGCACGCCGTGTCGCCACCTACAAGCGCGGCGATCTGCTCTTCACCGATGCGGAACGGTTAGCGCGCATCGCGCAAAACGCCGGCAGCCTGCAGATTCTCTACGCCGGCAAGGCGCATCCTGCAGATGAGCCGGGCAAAAAGATCATCCAGCACATCTTTGAAGAGGCGCAGCAGTTGACCTCCGGCTCGCTGCACATCATCTATCTGGCCGATTATGAATGGCGGCTGGGCGCGTTGCTTACCGGCGGCGTGGATCTGTGGCTGAACAATCCGCTGCGGCCTTACGAAGCATCCGGCACCAGCGGCATGAAGGCGGCACTGAATGGCGTGCCCAGCCTGAGCGTTCTGGATGGCTGGTGGATCGAAGGCTGCATCGAAGGCGTCACGGGATGGGCGATCGACGATCACGAGCGCGCCGAGGACGAGGCGGCCAGCCTGTACGGCAAGCTCGAAGCGAAGATCTTGCCGCTCTACTACCAGGACAAACAGGGATGGCGGAAGCTGATGCAGACGACCATCGCGATGAACGGGTCATTCTTCAACACGCAGCGGATGCTCGAGCAGTATGTTTCGAATGCGTACTATCCGGAGAAGAAGGCCAGCTATTCGGCGCATTTGTTGGAGCAGTCTTTCGCCCGGTAACTGGACGGTAAATAGGCAAAGGGCGGCGCTGTGCGCCGCCCTTTGTCTATTCCGATGATTCGGTCGGAGAAGAGCGAGTAGACTGCTCCGGAGGCGATCTGGGTCGCGATCCTCGAGCAACGACTCTACGTCGCGATGCGTATGCTCCCCGACCGGCACTAGAATCTTGGACGGGTCTCAAACACGAAAACCAGAGTGACGCTGGGGCCATGGCTGGTGAGGATGGCGCTGCCGGACTATGAGAAGCTGCCTCTCGCCTCTCGCAGTCATTGCCGCCTGAAAAAAAGTTTGCGGGGAATGTCGAATTCCGGCTCCGTCAATCGACAAACGGGTAGAGGGAGAAAAACCAATGTCGTTTCTTCGCGATTTGAAAGTTGCTGTGCGGTCTCTTTGGCGCGTTCGTGCGCTGTGGGCCACCGTGGCTCTCACGCTGGCGCTGGGCATTGGAGCCAACGCCGCCATCTTCAGCGTGGTGCGTGCCGTGCTGTTGCGCCCGCTCGCTAATCGCGACGAAGACCGCCTGCTCTACTTGCGGCAGAGCGCGCCCGGTATCGGCAGCGACAACTCGACTTTCTCCGTTCCCGAGATCAGCGACCTGGGAAAGGACCTGAAGACGATTACGGAACTGGGCACCTTTTCGACCATGAACTTCACCGTCGTGGGACTGGGCACACCGCGCGAGATTCCTGCAGGGGTGGTGGACGGCCATTACTTCGAGGTGATGGGACTGCGTCCGGTGCTGGGACGGCTGTTGACCACATCCGACGACGGCCCAAACGCTGCGGGCGCCATCGTGCTGACATATCGATTCTGGAAAGAGTCGCTGCACGCGGATCCAGGGGTGCTTGGCAAGACGGTGCGGCTGGAGAGCTTCGAGGGGGCGCGCAATGCGACCGTTGTGGGCGTACTCGAGCCCTCGGTACCGTATCCAGTGGCGACCGAGTTCATCGCCAATGTCGTGACCAGCCCGCATCATCTCTCCGCGACCATGGTTACGGGACGCGAGCATCGCATGACCGAGGTCTTCGCACGGCTTGCGCCGGGAGCGACACTCGACCGGGCACGATCGGAGCTGCGCACGCGCTACGCAGCAATGACGGCCGCGCATCCTGAGGTATACAAGCCTGCGGATCACTTCCAAATCGACGCGAAGCGCATGCATGAACAGATCAACGCGCGCGCCAATACCATCCTCTGGGTGTTGTTCGCGGCCTCCGGGCTACTGTTTGTGATCGCCTGCTCCAATGTCGCCAACCTGGTGCTGGCGCGAACGGTACGGCGCGAATCGGAACTGGCGGTGCGCTCAGCTCTGGGAGCCAGCACTGCGGCGTTGCGACGCTCACTTCTGGCGGAAAGCTTTGTGCTCTGCGGCAGTGGAGTTCTTGCGGCCCTGATGCTGGCGTGGCCCATGGTCGCTGTGCTGGGGCGCTATGCGGCACGATACTCGGTTCGGGCGGACGGGCTGACACTCGATTCCACGCTGGTCGGGTCCGGCATTGTGCTGGCGCTGGTGGCAGCAATGTTCCTGGCGTTTATTCCCCGGCTGCCCTCGAACGACACGCAGCTGAGCGCAAGTCTTATCAGTGGTGGAACGCGCAGCAGCACGGGAGGCGGCAGCAAGCGGCTTCGCATCTTCGCGGTGATGCAGATTGCAGCCTCGTTTCTGCTACTGACGGGAGCGGCGGTTTTGATGCGCACTCTGTACTCGCTCGAAAACACGCGTCCGCCTTTTGACACCTCGGACGTTCTGGCTGTGAACTTACCCGTCTTGAGCTATGGACGAACGCCGCAGCAGGTCCAGGAGTTTTATCACGAGGCGCAGCGCCGCGTGAGCGCGTTGCCCGGGGTGGCCCGCGTCTCGACGGGCTTTAGCACGCCCTGGCGCGACGATCAGGGTCTGAACATCAGCTTTATGTTTGCGGCACAAGGAGCCGTGCGGAGGAGCGGGCTGGACGACTGGCGCGCAAAGTTTCGGTCAGTCTCACCGGGCTACTTCGATACATTGGGCTTGCCCCTTCTCGAAGGACGCGACTTCAGAGACTCCGATAAGAACGGCAACCAGCGCGTCGTCATTGTGAGCCAGAGCCTTGCGCAAACCCTCTTTCCTGGCCAGCAGGCGCTCAACCGGGAGTTGCATTGGACGGACGGCGTGATGAAGTTTGTCGGGATCAGCATGGAGCCGCGGCGGATCGTAGGCGTCGTGCCTGATGTGGATGACGAGAACATCATCCCCTCGCCGATGATGACGGTGTATCAGCCGACCGATCAGGAGGGATGGCAGGGACGTCTCTTTGTGCGCGTCAAGGCAGGCGATCCGTACGCACTGGTACCGGCTATCACGCGCACCATTCACGAAATCTCTGCGGAGCAGCCGATCGAGAAAGCGAGCACACTCGAGGATATTCGTGCCGAGGTGATGACGCCGGACAAGCTAAACGCGATCGTCTTCGGTGGGTTCGCCGCAGTCGCACTTCTGATTTCCGTGGTGGGCGTGGCGGGTGTGCTCGCATTTTCCGTCAGCAGCCGCACACGCGAGTTCGGCATTCGCATGGCGCTCGGCGCGCAGCCGCGGGATATTCTTACCGACGTGCTGCGTCAGGGCCTGACAATTGCCACCATCGGCGTTTGTGCGGGTGCGATTTTCGGGTTTGTCTTTGCGCGGGGAATTGGCCGCTACATTGCCGAGATACATCTGCCCGGAATGCCTGCGCTCCTTGTGTCAGCATTCGTGATTTTGGCTGCCGCGGTCATCGCGTCGGCTGTTCCCGCGTTCCGCGCCGCAAGGGTCAACGCTGTCGAGGCGCTGCGGGCGGAGTAGTGTTGTCGTTAGACGAGAAGCCGGTTGGCTGCTCATCTTTCGGCTGCGCAGGACAGCCCTTCCGCGACAATCTCCGCGTTAGAGCATTTTCACTGTTACTATGCACAGCCCAGGTTCGCGAAGTGTGGCTTTTCTTGACGGCAAAGCCACTTGGACGATTGCGCTCTCGTATGCATCTACAGTGAAAATGCTCTAGTCGCCGTGCTGTTCCACGCTGACCCAGCGATCCTTGTGGCCGGGGATGAAGGCGAGGCGGATGCGATCGAAGACCAGGTAAACCACCGGAGTGGTGAACAGCGTCAACATCTGGGAGACGATCAGGCCGCCGACGATGGTGATGCCGAGGGGACGGCGAAATTCGGAGCCGGTGCCGGTTCCGAGCGCGAGCGGCAGGCCGCCGAGCAGCGCGGCACAGGTGGTCATCATGATGGGGCGGAAGCGCAGCAGGCAGGCTTCATAGATGGCGGCCTCCGGCGACTTGCCCTCCTCGCGTTCGGCCGCGAGCGCGAAATCGATCATCATGATGGCATTTTTCTTCACGATGCCGATCAGCAGAATGATGCCGATCAACGCGATGACGCTCAGGTCCGTGTGGGTGAGCAGCAGCGCGAGGATGGCGCCCACGCCCGCCGACGGCAGCGTGGAGAGAATCGTGATGGGATGCACGTAGCTCTCGTAGAGAATGCCGAGCACGATGTAGACGGTGCCCAGAGCGAAGAGGATGAGCATGGGCTCCGAGGCCAGCGACGACTGAAAGGCCTCCGCCGTGCCGGAGAATGCGGCCTGCATACTGCTGGGCATGCCCATCTGCTGCTTCACTTTGTCGAGCGCCGTGACGGCCTGACTGAGGGCCACGTTGGGCGCCAGATTGAAAGTCAGCGTGATCGATGGGTACTGGCCCGAGTGGTTCACCGCAAGCGCGGTGCGGCGCAGCTCGAAAGTGTGAGATCGCAGAGAGCGGCACGTTTGTGCCGTTGGACGAACGAATATAGATGCCCTTCAGCGAGTCCGGATCCCGCTGATATTTGGGATCTACTTCCATCACGACGTAATACTGATTGAGCCCGGTGTACATGGTGGACACCTGGCGCTGACCGAAGGCGTCGTAGAGCACATTGTCGATCGCCTGCATGGTGAGCCCGAGGCGCGATGCGGTATCGCGGTCGACGACGAGCCTGGCTTCCAGCCCGTTCTCCTGCTGGTCGGTGGATGCGTCGCGCAGCTCCGGCATGGTCTTCATCTTGTCCAGCAGCTTGGGCGCCCATTCGTTCAATTCGTCCAGATTGGAGTCCTGCAGCGTGTACTGGTATTCCGCGTCGCTGCCACGGCCACCCACGCGGATATCCTGTGCGACTGGAGAAACAGCTGTACGCCTGGAATGTTGGAAAGCTTGCGGCCGCAGGCGATTGATGATCTGGTCGGCGTTGACCTTGCGCTCACTGAGCGGTTTGAGCGCGACGAACATGCGGCCTACGTTGGTGGTCGCGCCTCCGCCGCCGCTGCCAGCGAAGGCCAATACGTAATCCACGCCCGGGTCCTTCTGCACAATCGCCGCGAGCTGCGCCTGCTTCACGTTCATCGCGTCGAAGGAGATGTCCTGCGATGCGCGCGCCGCGCCGCCCAGCCGGCCGGTATCCTCCTGCGGGAAGAAGCCCTTGGGCACGATGATGTAGAGATAGATATTCAGCACCAGTGTGCCGACCGTAATCAGGAGCACCAGGTTCTGGTGGCGGCAGCACCCATCGCAGGCCGCGATCGTAGCCGGCCAGCAGTCCGTTGAAGAAGCGCTCGCCAAGAAGATAGGCGCGGCTGCGTTCGCTCGGATTGCGCTGACGGAGAAACTTCGCACACATCATGGGTGTGGTCGTAGAGACACAACGAGCGAAACGGCGATGGCGACCGCGAGAGCGTGACCGCGAACTCGCGGAAGAGGCGGCCCACGATGCCGCCCATCAGCAGGATGGGGATAAAGACAGCGATGAGCGAGTGCTCATGGAGAGCACGGTGAAACCAATCTCCTTCGATCCCTTCATCGCCGCATCGAACGGCGACATGCCCTGTTCGAGATAGCGCGTGATGTTTTCGAGCACGACGATCGCATCATCCACCACGAAGCCGGTGGAGACGGTGAGGGCCATCAGCGACAGGTTGTCCATCGTGTAGCCCAGCAGGTACATCACGCCGAAGGTGCCCACCAGCGACAGCGGCACCGCGACGCTGGGAATGATGGTGGCCCACACATCGCGCAGGAATACGAAGACGACAACGATGACGAGCGCGATGGAGATGAGAAGCGTGATCTCCACGTCGTGAATCGCGGCACGAATGGTGACGGTGCGGTCGAGCACGATGCTGGTATGGATGAGTGGCGAGATGGAGGCTTCGAGCGAGGGCAGCGCGGCCTTGACCCGATCCACGGTCTCGATCACATTGGCGCCGGCGATCTTGAAGATGATGATCAACACGGCAGGCTTGCCGTTGGACAGGCCGGATGTATAGAGATTCGAAGTGGAATCGATGACTGATGCCACGTCTTCCAGCCGCACGGCCGCGCCGGTTGCCGGGTTATAGCCGACGACGAGCGGCGCATAGTTGCGCGCTTGAAAGAGCTGGTCGTTGGTGTTGATGTTGCTGATGTGCTGGCTCGTTCCGGAAATAGCCGGTGGCCATGTTCTGGTTCACCGCGCCCAGCGTCGTCCGCAGCGACTCCAGCCCGATGCCATAGGAACTGAGCTGCATCGGGTTGGCCTCGACGCGAACGGCGGGGCTGGCGCCGCCGCCGACGAAGCTCTCACCCACGCCCGGCACCTGGGAGATCTTCTGCTGCAGCACAGAGTCCGCGGCGTCATAGATCTCCGGCCGGCTCAACTTGGTCGGAGGTGAGCGCCAGAATCATGATCGGCGCGTCGGCCGGGATTGGATTTCCAGAAGCGCGGATTTTGCGGCATGTTGGCGGGAAGCTGCGCACGCGCCGCATTGATGGCCGCCTGCACGTCCCGCGCAGCGCCATCGATATCGCGATTGAGATCGAACTGCAGCGTGATGTTGCTGCCGCCAAGCGTGCTGGACGAGGTCATCTCGGTGACGCCGGCGATGCGGCCGAATTGCCGCTCCAGGGGCGTTGCAATGGACGAAGCAGCGGTCTCCGGGCTGGCGCCGGGGAGGTTGGCATTGACGTTGATGGTGGGAAACTCGACCTCCGGCAGTGACGAGACCGGAAGCAGAACATAGCCCACGGCGCCACCCAGCAGGAGCGCCAGGCTGAGCAGCGAGGTGGCGACCGGGCGGCGAATGAAGGGGGCGGAGATATGCATGGGCGCGCTGTCTCCCTAGTCCGCCGAGACCGTGTGCTCGGTGGTCCGCTGCGCGGAGATACGGGCGCGCCGCCTGCTGAGCCGCTGCGCGAAGCGATCGAAGTAGAGGTAGACCACCGGAGTGGTGTAGAGGGTGAGCGCCTGGGAGACGATGAGTCCGCCCACGATGGTGATGCCGAGCGGCTTGCGCAGCTCCGATCCCATGCCTGTGCCGAGCGCGAGCGGCAGACCGCCGAGCAAAGCGGCCATGGTCGTCATCATGATGGGCCGGAAGCGCAGCAGGCAGGCTTCGTAGATGGCCTCCTCGGAACTCTTGCCGTCGATGCCGTTCGGCATCCAGCGCGAAATCGATCATCATGATGGCGTTCTTCTTCACGATGCCAATGAGCAGGATGATGCCGATGATGCCGATCACGTTGAGGTCCATGTGAAAGAGCAGCAGCGCAAGGATGGCGCCGACGCCGGCGGAGGGCAGCGTGGAAAGGATGGTGACGGGATGGATGTAGCTCTCATAGAGCACGCCCAGCACGATGTACACGGTGATGAGCGCGGCGAGAATGAGGATCGGCTCGTTGGTAAGCGATGCCTCGAACGCCTTGGCGGTGCCCTGGAAGCTCGCATTCACGGTGGCGGGCATGCCAAGGTTGGTCTCCACTTGATTGATAACCTTCACCGCGTCTCCCAATGAGGCGCCGGGAGCGAGATTGAAAGAGATCGTGCTCGCCGGGAACTGACCAAGGTGCTCGATGGAGAGCGGCGTGTTGGTGGACTGGACCTTAACGAAGGTGCTGAGCGGAACCTGTGTGCCGGTGGATGAGGCCACGTAGAGGCTGCTGAGCGAGCCAGAATCCAACTGGAAGTTCTCCTTCACCTCCAGGATCACGTGATACTGGTTGAGCTGCGTATACATCGTAGAGACCTGGCGCTGGCCGAAGGCGTCGTAGAGCACGTTGTCGATGGTCGACATCTGCACTCCCAGGCGCGACGCAGTATCGCGGTCAATTGTCAGATCGGTCTCCAGGCCCCTGTTCTGCATGTTGCTCGCCACGTCGGTGAGCTCGGGGTGCTTGCGCAATTCCGTGACCAGCTTTCTGGTCCAGGTGTTCAGCTCATTCGCGTCGGCGCTCTCCAGCGAGTACTGATACTGTGTGCGGCTCACGGCATCCGCCACGGTGAGGTCCTGCAGCGGTTGCATATAGAGAGTGATGCCCTCGACGTCCTTCAGCTTCGACTGCAGGCGCTGAATGATGGCGGGCACGCGGTCCTGACGCTGCGCCAACGGCTTGAGATTGATCTGGACGCGGCCGCTGTTGATGGTCGTATTGGTCCCGTCGATGCCGATGAACGAAGAGAGGCTTTGTACGTCGGGATCTTTCAGGATGACGTCAGCAAGCTTCTCCTGGCGCTGCGCCATGCTGGCGAAGGAAACCGCCTGGGGAGCCTCGGAGATGCCGAGAATGACGCCCGTGTCCTCGATGGGGAAAAAGCCTTTGGGGACGATGACGTACAGGAACAACGTGAGGACCAGGGTGCCGATGGTGACCATCAGCGTGGTAAAGCGATAGCGCAGAACGAACTGCAGCGTTCTGCCATAGAGACCGATCACGTAGTCGAAAAATTCCTCCGACTTGCGATAGAAACGGTTCTGCTGGGATGCCGGTTTATGTTTCAGCAGCCTGGCGCACATCATCGGCGTCAGGGTCAGCGACACCACCGCCGAAACGAGAATGGTGATGGCAAGAGTGATGGCAAATTCGCGGAAGAGGCGGCCGACCACATCGCCCATGAAAAGCAGCGGGATCAACACCGCGATGAGCGAGACGGTTAACGAAACGATGGTGAACCCGATCTGCTCCGAGCCTTTGAGCGCGGCGGCGAGCGGGTCTTCGCCCATTTCGATGTAGCGCGAGATGTTCTCGATCATGACGATGGCGTCGTCTACGACGAAGCCGGTCGAGATGGTGAGCGCCATCAGAGTGAGATTGTTCAGGCTGTACCCCAGCAGGTACATGATGCCGAAGGTGCCGATCAGCGAGAGCGGCACGGCGATGCTGGGAATGACGGTGGCGGCGAAGCTGCGCAGGAAGAGGAAGATGACCATCACGACCAGCGCGATGGTGAGCATGAGGGTGAACTGCACATCGTTCACCGAGGCGCGAATGGTCTCGGTGCGGTCGGTGAGGATCTGAACCTTGATCGATGCCGGAAGGCTGACCTGGAGCTGCGGCAGGATGGTCTTGATGCGGTCGACGACAGCGATGATGTTTGCGCCGGGCTGCCGCTGCACATTCACGATGACGGCCGGCTCGCGATTCATCCACGCCGCCTGCATCGTGTTCTCCGAGCCGTCAATAATGTCCGCCACGTCGGACATGCGCACCGGCGCTCCATTGCGATAGGCGATGACGATGGGCCTGTAATCGGCGGAGGTCAGAAGCTGATCGTTGGCTCCGATGGTGTATGCCTGCCGGGTGCCGTTCAGGTTGCCCTTGGCGGTGTTCACGTTTGCGCTACTCACCGCGGTGCGCAGGTCTTCCAGGCTGATGCCGTAGGAGGCGAGCTGCGCTGGATTTGCCTGAATACGGACGGCCGGTTTCTGTCCACCGGCGATAGACACCAGGCCCACGCCGGAGACCTGAGAGATCTTCTGCGCCATGTTGGTGTCGGCCAGATCCTCGACCTTGGTCAGCGGCATGGTGTCGGAGGTCAGCGCGAGCGTCATCACCGGCTGATCGGCCGGGTTCACCTTGCTGTAGATCGGGGGGTTGGGCAGGCCGGTCGGCAGGAAGCTCTGTGCCGCGTTGATGCCGGCCTGCACCTCCTGCTCCGCTACATCGATGTCTTCCGTCAGATTGAACTGCAGAACGATGACCGAGCCACCCTGCGAACTGGTGGAGGTCATCTGGTTCAGGCCCGGCATCTGGCCGAACTGGCGCTCCAATGGAGCGGTGACGGCGGAGGACATGACATCCGGGCTGGCGCCGGGGTAGAAGGTCACCACCTGGATGATGGGATAGTCCACTTCAGGAAGCGCGGAGACCGGCAGTTGCCGGTATGCGACAAAGCCCGCGAGCAGAATGGCCACCATCAGAAGTGAGGTGGCCACGGGCCGCAGGATGAAGATGCGAGATGGACTCACGACGGACCTAGTTGTTGCTGTGGCTGCTTTTTCTGTCCGCGGTGCGACGGGGTGGTGGAGACCTTGGCGCCGTTCTGCAGCTTGTCCGCGCCGTCCACAACGACCTCCTGGTTCGCCTCCAGGCCGCTCTTCAGGATCACCATCGAACCCTGGGTGGTGTCGATGACCACGGGCTGCATGACGACCGTGCCGCTCCCGGGGTTGCTGCCGGGGTTGTTGTTCTTTGCGCTTGCCACGCTGTTGGCACCGGCTTTTGTGCTCGCGCCGTCATCTGTCTGTTGCGGCGAATCCGAGGCCGTTGCCGGCTTGACCAGCCACACGTAGTCGTTGTCCGTGCTGTGCTGCACCGCGGCGGCAGGCACGACGATGGCGTTCTTCTGCTGCTCGAGGATGAGGTGAACATTCACGAACTGGTTTGGAAAGAGCTTTTCGTCCGTGTTCGCGAAAACGGCCTTCAGCTTGTCGGTGCCGGTGGTGATGTCGATCTGATTGTCGGTAGCCGTCAGTTGCCCGCTCTCCAGCTGTGTTGTATCCGACTTGTCGAAGGCAATCGCGTCGAGCTTATGGTCAGCGCGCAGCTTGGTGAGGACGCGCTGCAGTTCATTTTCCGGCAGCGTGAAGTACACAGCGATAGGCCGAAACTGATTGACGATCAGCGTCTGCGTCGTATTGGCGGTGACCAGGTTGCCGGGATCGACCAGCCGCAGGCCCACCTTGCCGTCGATCGGGGACTTGATATGGCAATAAGTAACGTTTAACTGCGCGGCCTCGATCGCCGCCTCATCGGCTTTGATCGCCCCGACGAACTGGCCCAGGTTGGACTGCATGGTGTCCACCTGCTCCCTGGAAACAACCCCCTGATCGTAAAGAGCTTTGTACCGGTTGTATTCGGCCTGATTGTTCTGCAATTGGGCCTGGTCGCGCGCCAACTGCCCCTTTGCCTGATCCAGCGCGGCCTGATAGGGGCGGGGGTCGATGGTCATCAGTTCCGTGCCTTTACGGACATCCTGACCCTCGCGGAAGTAGACATTGGTAAGCTCGCCCGTCACCCGCGGAATGATCTTGACGCTGTAATAGGGCGTTACTGTGCCCAGGCCGGTGAGATAGATGGGCACCGTCTCCTGCCGGACCGGCGCGACCTGCACCGGCACCGCCTGATTCGACATCGCGCGCTGCCTGCGGACGGCGGTGGCCTTCTCTTCGCGCTTCGCGGTGACAGTTCGCCAGGTGATGAGACCGGCCAGCGAGAGGAGCACGAGCAGAACCACCCAGCGCAGCCAGCCGCGCTTGCGCGGCTCCTGCGGGTTCTCCCCAGGAGATTCGCCGCCAGGGACACGGTAGGCGTATGTCGAAGTCGGGACCTGTTCGGCAGGCGCGGCAGGGGACATGGAGTATTTTTCTTCTTTCCAGTTTCTGTCTGAGTGAGCTTCGCCCAACGATCTTCCCTCAAAGGCCCGTCCGGCGAGCCCTGATCCAGACGTGAGACCTAGCTATGAGACTAGGGACGTCCCGACGGGACGAATGGTTTCTTAGCTTTCTTTAAACTTTTTACATCATCGCATTAACGGACCACACCTCTTGCGCCTGTCATGGAAATCGCCCAGTTTGCCCCATTGCCCGCCCCATTCCGGTACAGCCCTTGCGGCTATCCCGCCGGCAGTCTTCTGGGAAGAATTTCCCCGCCGCCGGCCCACCCTTTCTGAATCGAACGGCCGGGGCATGGCATCCTTAAGTGCATTGAGCAGGGTGCAACTTCCCTGATCGATTCTTCGTTGGTCCCAGGCGGCCGCCTTCCACTCCGGACAGGCATCGAGTCGCGGGCCGGGCCGAATTGCAGCGGCACCGGCAGCAATGAAAGAAGGAAAGAGCTGGCAAAGGCACACGAGATGACCGTGGCGCCCATGCCGGCTCGTTGTTGTAGCAGACTGCTTTGTACACTGAAGAGGTTCGCGCCGCGCGCCCTCAAAAAGATATCCTTTCCGCCACGACGATCGCGATGACGATCGCGGGCGGCTTCAACAGCCGGCTACGCAAACGGCCGACGTTACAGGAAGTGTCTAAAGCCTATGTGGATTGTCCGACTCGCACTGCGGCGGCCATATACCTTCGCCGTCCTTGCGTTGCTGCTCTTGATCATCGGTCCGCTCTCCATTCTCAACACGCCGGTCGATATCTTTCCGAATATCGACATCCCGGTGGTGAGCATCGTCTGGCAGTATCAGGGATTCTCGGCGGAACAGATGTCCGATCGCATCATCACCCTCACCGAGCGCGTGATGACCACAACGGTCGACAATATCGAGCACATCGAGTCGAATTCGCTCTATGGTGTCGCGGTAGTCAAGGTCTACTTCCAGCCGCAGGTCAACCTGCCGATGGCCATCGCGCAGGTAACCGCGGTCTCACAGGCGCAACTGAGGCAGCTCCCCCCAGGAACGACGCCACCCTTCATCATCGACTTCAACGCATCGAGCGTCCCGATCCTGCAGCTCGGCGTCTCCGGCAAGGGACTCAGCGAGCAGCAGCTCAACGACTACAGCCTGAACTTCATACGGACGCAACTGGTCACCATTCGCGGCGCCGCCATCCCCTATCCATACGGCGGCAAGCAGCGCCAGGTGCAGGTAGATCTCGATCTGCATCAACTGCAGGCCAAGGGGCTGTCTCCCAGCGACGTCACGAATACCATCGCCAATCAGAACCTGATCCTGCCCTCGGGCACGATGAAGGTGGGCACCTACGAATATCAGGTTGAGACCAACAGCGCCCCGACGACGATCGAAGCACTGAACGATCTGCCCATTCGCCAGGTGAACGGCGCGATGGTCTACGTCCACGATGTCGCTCATGTGCGCGACGGATTCCCGCCGCAAACCAACATCGTCCGCGTCGACGGCCAGCGCGCGGCGCTGATGACGATCCTGAAGAACGGCGACGCTTCCACGCTGGACATCATCAAGGGCATCTTCAACAAGCTGCCCTCGGTCATCGCGTCCATCGACGTTCCCCAACTCAAGGTCACCCCGCTCTCTGACCAGTCGATCTTTGTTCGCGGCGCGATCTCCGGCGTAGTGCATGAGGCGATCATCGCAGCCTGCCTTACCGGCTTCATGATCCTGGTCTTTCTCGGCAGTTGGCGTTCCACGCTCATCATCGCGGTGTCGATTCCGCTGTCCATCCTGGTCTCGCTCATCCTGCTGGGAGCGTTGGGGGAGACCATCAACATCATGACGCTGGGCGGCCTCGCGCTGGCCGTCGGCATTCTGGTGGACGATGCAACGGTCGAGATCGAGAACATCAACCGCAATCTGGAAGAGGGCAAGGAGCTTGAGCAGGCCATTCTCGACGGAGCCGCGCAGATTGCCGTACCCGCCTTCGTCTCTACCCTGTCCATCTGCATCGTCTTCGTGCCCATGTTCTTCCTGGGCGGCGTTGCGAAATATCTCTTCGTACCGCTGGCCGAAGCCGTGGTGTTCGCCATGCTCGCTTCCTATTTCCTTTCTCGCACCGTGGTCCCCACCATGGCGAAGTTTCTGCTGATGGAGCATGACGCGGAAGCGGAGAAACAGAAGCATCAGAGCCGGAATCCATTCATCCGCTTCCAACTGGGCTTCGAGCGGCGCTTCGAACAGTTCCGCAACTTCTATCATGGGCTCCTAGGGCTGGCAGTCAGGCACAGCACCGTTTTTCTCGTTCTCTTTCTCGTCTTTTGTGCGGGCTCTTTTGCCCTGCTGTACCCATGGCTGGGGCAGGATTTTTTCCCATCTGTCGATGCAGGACAGTTCAAGCTGCATGTACGCGCCCGCACCGGCACACGCATCGAAGAGACGGCCCGGCTGTGCGACCAGATCGACAATGCCATCCGGCGCGAAATTCCAGCGCGAGAGCTGGTCACTATCATCGACAACATCGGCATCCCCTACTCCGGCCTGAACCTCTCCTATGGCAACTCCGGCGTGGTCGGATCGGCAGACGCGGACATCACCGTTTCCCTGACCAAGGATCACCGGCCTACCAATGACTATGTTGAGGATCTCCGCGGAAAGCTGGGGCAGGAGTTTCCCGGCGTAACGTTCTACACACTGCCGGTCGACATGACCACGCAGATTCTGAATTTCGGCCTGCCGGCGCCGATTGATATCCAGGTGATCGGCAAGAACCAAGTGGGCAACCATGAATTTGCCGAGAAGCTGATGCAGGAGATCAAGTACGTTCCGGGAACGGCTGACCTGCGTATCCAGCAGCCCTTCAACGAACCGCGACTCTCCGTCGATGTGGATCGTTCGCGTGCGCAGGACATTGGGTTGACCCAACGAGATGTCGCCGGTTCGCTGCTGGTGGCGCTCAGCGGCTCATTTCAGACGCAACCCACTTTCTGGCTCAACCCCAAAAACGGCGTAAGTTATAACATTGCTGCGCAGACGCCGCAATACTCGCTGGACTCGCTCAGTGATCTGGAGAGCGTACCAATCACGGCCAGCGCCGCACTCGAACAGCACCGCGAATTTCAACATGTTCACGCCTGCTGCGCAGATGGGCGGCAAGCCGATCCAAATCCTCGGCAATCTCGCCTCGATCACGCGTGGAGAGGAACTCGCGACCGTGACCCACTACGACATACAGCCGGTGATCGACATCTACGGCAACATCGACAAGACCGACCTGCGCAGCGTTGCGGACAAGATCAGAACGATACATTGACAAGCACCGCAAAGAGCTGCCGAGCGGATCGCGAATGGTGGTTCGCGGCCAGGTGCAGACGATGCGATCTTCCTTTGTCGGCCTGGTGAGTGGTCTTTTCTTCTCGATCCTCCTTGTCTACCTGCTGATCGTCGTCAATTTCCAGTCGTGGCTCGATCCGTTCATCATCGTTGCTGGGCTGCCCGCCGCGCTGGCCGGCATTGTGTGGATGCTCTTCCTCACCGGAACTCATGTCAGCGTTCCGGCGTTGACGGGCTCGATCATGTGCATGGGCGTGGCGACCGCGAACTCGATCCTGGTCGTCTCCTTCGCCAAGGAACAACTGGAGATCAACGACGGCGACGCCACGGCAGCCGCGCTGGCAGCCGGCTTCACGCGCTTTCGTCCCGTGTTGATGACAGCCCTGGCCATGATCATCGGCATGGTGCCGATGTCGCTGGGGCTAGGTGACGGCGGCGAACAGAACGCGCCGCTTGGCCGTGCGGTGATCGGCGGCCTCGTCTTTGCAACTGCTGCCACTCTTTTCTTCGTACCCACCTTCTTCAGCGTGCTGCATGGCGCACTGGAGCGCCGCCGCCGCGCCCGGGTCAACCGGAACGGCCACACTTCCGGAAGCGACAACCCCGGAGCATTCGAGGATCATGAGCGAGCCTAACCAGACCGAGCCTAACCACATACCGCCGACCACGCGCCCGCAGAGTGGGCACGACGGCGCGTCGACGCCGCAGTCGAGTGTCTCCGGGCGCACTGCCGTCATCGTCATTGTGCTGCTGCTGATCGTGGGCGCCGTCATTGCTATTGTCGGAATACTGCACCGGGAAAGTGCCCGCCGAGCCCTGGCGGACGAGACCAACGCTCTCGCAGCGCCGGATGTATTGCTCTCCAAGGCCAAGAGCGGCTCGCCAAACTCCGAAATC
Source organism: uncultured Acidobacteriaceae bacterium (assembly GCA_963763665.1). GTDB lineage: Bacteria > Acidobacteriota > Terriglobia > Terriglobales > Acidobacteriaceae > KBS-83. The sequence continues at coordinate 805,512 of CAVXPT010000001.1, forward strand.
GTGCTGCCCGGGAATGTCTACGCCTACGAGGACGCACCCATCTACGCGCGCACCAACGGCTACCTCAGTCATTGGTACTTCGACATCGGCGCTCATGTGCACAAGGGACAGTTGCTTGCGGTCATCAGCTCGCCTGAAGTGGATCAGCAACTGCTGCAGGCACGTGCTGACCTGGCCACCGCGGAATCCAATGCCAGCTACGCCAAGAGCACGGCCAAGCGCTATCAGGGCTTGCTGGGTCAAGACGCGGTGACGCAACAGGATACGGAGAACTTCACCACACAGGCCAAGTCGTCCGATACAGCGGTGAAGTCGCAGATTGCCAATGTACAGCGGTTGGAGCAGTTGACTTCGTTCGAGAAGATCTATGCACCCTTCAATGGGGTGCTGACGTCGCGCAGCATCGATATCGGGCAGCTCATCGACCAGGGCGCGGCCAAGGAGCTCTTCCACATGGCCTCCACGGATGTGTTGCGCGTGTACGTGAATGTGCCCCAGATCTACTCCCGCGATGCGTTGCCCGGGACCAAGGCGCAGCTCACCTTTTCCGAATATCCGGGCCGCAGCTTTGAGGGCACGCTGGTCCGTACGGCGAAATCCATCGACATCAATTCGCGCACCCTGCTGGTGGAGGTGGACATCGACAATCGCAAGGGCGAGCTCACGCCCGGCGCCTATACGGAGGTCCATCTGAAGGTGGGCCGTCCGGTCTCGACGGTTGTGATCCCCGTATCCACGCTGCTCTTCCGCAAGGAAGGCCTGCGCGTCGCCAGTGTCAATCACACCAGCGACGGCGACATCGTGAAGCTGCTGCCCATCACCATTGGACACGACGACGGCGACACCGTCCAGGTGGTCAACGGGCTCGATCCGAATACGCTCATCATCACCAATCCGCCCGACTCGGTTATCGATGGCGAGAAGGTGCACGTGCTGCAAGGCTCGGGCAAGGGAAAGCAGGAGCAGGGACAGTGAGCCCACAGCGATCCGCACTATTGAAGAATGCCGCGCTGGGCGCATGCACGCTTGTGATCTTTGCGGGCGGCTGTAAGGTCGGCCCGAACTACCGGACACCCAGCGCGGCGATGGCGCCTTCCTTCAAGGAGCAGCCGGTTGCGACGCCTCCGCCAAGCGAGCCCGGCGTGGGTTGGAAGAGTGCACAACCCGGCGACGACAAGATCCGCGGCAAGTGGTGGGAGTCGTATAACGATTCGCAGCTCAACGCACTGGAAGAACGGGTCACCGTCTCCAACCAGACCCTGAAGGCAGCGCTTGCGCAGTACACGCAGGCACTCGCAGCGGTGCAGCAGTTTCGCTCCAACTATTTCCCTACCGTCTCTGTAGCGCCCAGCTATTCGCGCACGCGGGTCTCGCAGCATCGACCGACCGGCGTCAATCCCAACAGCGGCAATCCTTACAACGATCTGATCGCCAGCGGTCAGGCGGCATGGGAGCCCGACCTGTGGGGGAACATTCGCCGCACCGTGCAGCAGGCACGCGCAAACGCTCAGGCCTCCGCGGCCGACCTGGCAAACGTGGAGCTGAGTCTGCGCTCTGAACTCGCGATGGACTACTTTGAGCTGCGCGGGCTGGACACGCAGAAGCAACTACTGGACGACACCATCCAGCAATATCAGCACTACCTTCAACTGACAATCTCACGTTTTCATGGCGGAGTCGCGACAGACGCAGATGTGGCGCAGGCACAGACCCAGCTTGATCAAACCAAGGCGCAGGACATTGACGTGGGAGTGGCGCGTGCCCAGTTTGAGCACGCGATCGCGACGCTCACCGGCCAGCCCGCATCTACCTTCTCCCTCGCGCCCGCGCCGCTAGCCCTTACACTGCCTGCCGTTCCGGTTGGCGTGCCGTCGGAGATACTCGAGCGCCGTCCGGACGTGGCCGCCGCAGAGCGCCGCGCGGCAGCCGCGAATGAACAGATCGGCATCGCCATCGCCGCTTACTATCCCCAACTCAACATCACCGGCACTGGCGGATTCGAGTCCTCGCGGCCGGGCAATCTTTTCCAAGGCCCCAGCGCGCTGTGGGCCCTCGGCGGATCGGCCACTGAGCTTCTCTTCGATGCAGGCAGGCGTCACGCGCTCACCGTCGAGGCACGCGCCGCATATGACGCGGAAGTCGCGAACTACCGCCAGACAGTTCTCCAGTCCTTTCAGGATGTCGAGGACCAGCTCGCCGCATTGAGCATACTCAATCAGGAGGCTGCGGCCCAGCAGCAGACAGTCGCTGACGCGGAGCGCTCGCTGCAAATCTCCACCAACCAATACAAGGGCGGAGTCACCACCTACCTTCAGGTGATCACCGCACAGGCCATCGAGCTGAGCAACCAGCGCACGGCCGCGGATATCACCACGCGCCAGTTCGCCGCCAGCGTGCAATTGGTGAAGGCGTTGGGCGGAGGCTGGGACAACACCCAGTTGCCACACCCGTAAGATCAGCTAGTTGCTTTGCGGCGCAACCGGGTGCAGCGGCAGCGGATCCGTGGCGAAGACCTGCTCGGCCTTCGCTGCTCCTACTACATAAAAGACAAAGCGCCGGTCTGTGTCATTGCGCTGCTCAAAGAGCAGGTTGGCGCGGCCATCGCCACGCGGATCGACCGCATCGACGAACTTCATACGCGGTGTCACATCCAAATGCGTGTCATCGGTAATGGAGTGCCAGAGCACCTGAATCTTGCCGTAGATATCCTGCAGAGCGATCAACGCGATCGAGCGCGTACCCGAGACTTCATGCGCCGTGAGCACGAGAGTCGCACCGCTGCCGTAGGTGAGGGCAAAGGCGTTGAAGTGCACATCCGTCAACGGCGACGCCGGCTCCAACGGCTTCACCTTCTTTCGTTGCGCAGTTTTGTGAGGTGCCGGCTTGTGAGCTGCGCTCCGATGTGCTGTCTCAGTCGGTGTCGTGGGAGTGCCTGCGGAGGCTGTCGTCATCTGGGCCAGCAACTGTACGGCTTGCGCTTCCAGCTCCTTCTGCGCATTCGCAGCATCCTGCGGGCTACCCCAGTCATACGCGAACGACTGCGTTCCCACGCTTCCCGAATCTGAGACGGCGACGGTTTGCCCCATCGCCACTGGTGTCAACTCCAACGGCTTTGGCGCGTTCTTCAGATCCGCGGGTATGCCATGCGAGAGGCGCGGCCGATCGGGATCGGCCGATCTGCTGGGAGATTCCGGTGCAGGGGCGGAGGCCGCCTGTTGCGTCGGGGTGGGGCTCTCGTCAGGCCTGCGCCTGAGCTTGGGACGATCCGGATCAACTGGCGCTGAAGGAGTCTGCGCCTGGTCTGAAGCTTTGCCCGAAGACGCGGAGCCAGTGCTCCCGGTACCGCCAGCACTACTGGAGCCGGAACTCTGATCGCGACGGACGAAGTGCGGTTTCTCTTCGTCGCCGGATTTATCCCGCACCACCGTCGGAGGATTGCGCGACGGGTGCAGTTTCTTTGGCGGCGGGGGCACATAGGGCTTCCAGTTGCCGAAGCCGAACCAGTCTTCACCGACCTCACGCGCGCCGTCGATGTCAAACCAGCCCTGCGGCAGACCCGATCCCTCGACCTCGTACTCCGTCCCGCTATCCAACGCCAGCGGCACCGGCCGTGCCAGATAGAGCCCGCCATCCTGCAGATTCTGTCCGTCGAAGAGCGATACCGGAACCAGTCGCGTAGCACTGGGATGGCTGCGGTCGCCTGTCCACTCGAGCACCGCGACGGAGCGAAGCGTTGACGTCGCGCTGGGCTTCTGCTGTGTATCGACATGTCCGGGGTACTGAGCTCGCAGGGCATCCACGCCACCCAGCGCGCACCCGAAAGCGATAGCAGCCGTTCCGGCGCTCAAGAGCCAACGACGTGTCCAGCTACGTTTCATGGGGCGTTCCCCGCAGATGCGATACCGCAGCTACCATGGTAGCGGTCCTGAAACAAAGATAAAGCGCCGGAGGAAGCATCATGCAGGTCGGAGATACGATCAAGGACTTCACTTTACAGAACGAGAATGATGAAACAGTCCATCTGAGCGACTATAGCGGCAAGCCGGTCGTGCTCTTCTTCTATCCTCGCGCCGATACCCCAGGTTGCACCATTGAAGCCTGCGGTTTTCGCGACACCTTTAAAAAGCTGCAGAAGGCCGGCGTCGTTGTCCTGGGCATCTCTCGCGATACATCGAAGGCGCAGAAGAAATTCAAAGAGAAGTACGACCTGCCCTACACGCTCCTTGCAGATGTAGACGAAACAGTCTGCAATCAGTTTGGCGTGATGAAGGACAAAAATATGTATGGCAAGAAGGTGCGGGGCATCGAGCGCACGACTTTCCTCATCGGTCCGGACCGCAAGCTGACCCGTATCTTCGCGAAAGTAAAGCCCGAAGGCCATGCTGAAGAGGTATTGGCCGCAGTCAAGACGAAGTGACGCAAACCTGACATTCGTGTCCACAAAGATGCCCCAGAAGATGACCCAGCATGCAGCCGCGCCTGGCGCGCTGATGCCGCGTGCCTTTTTTGAGCGACAACCAGATACCGTCGCACGTGCAGTTCTGGGCAAGCTGCTGGTGCGCCGGACGGACGATGCCGTACTGGTCGGGCGCATCGTGGAAGTGGAGGCCTACTTCGGCGATGGCGACCCCGCAGCACACTCTGCGGCCGGCCGCACGGCCCGCAACTCCGTACTCTTTGGGCCGCCCGGCCACGCTTACGTGTACTTCATCTACGGCATGCATAGCTGCCTCAATATCTCGTGCGAACCCACCGGGCAGGCCGGCAGCGTGCTGGTTCGCGCCCTTGAGCCGTTGCAGGGCCTGGCGCAAATGGCGGCATGGCGCGGACTCGCGCCGCATGCGGCCCCACGCCTGCTCACCTCCGGCCCGGGACGGCTCTGCCAGGCCTTCGGCATTACCCGTGCCACGCACAATGGGGTTGACCTGCTGAGCAGGGATTCAGACCTGCAGCTTCGCGACGATGGCTACGATACCCAGAGCATTTTGGCGACACCGCGGATTGGCATCACCAAAGCGGCGGAGCGCCCGCTGCGCTTCGTGATTGCCGGTCATCCATGCCTCTCTGGATCGGCACGCGCAAACGGACGCTGAAATTCATAGCGGCTACAGTATCGTATTGTCGATCAGCCGCGTACTGCCTACATACGCAGCGACTGCCACCAGTGCTCCCGCAGCCGCTTCCGTCAATGGCTGCAGCGTGTCCGCGTTGACGATCTCCAGATAATCGACCCGCACCTCCGGCTCCGTTGCCAGCACGTTGCGGCCCGCTTCCAGAAGGCGGTCCACATCTTTCTGGCCGGCGCGATATGTTGCCGAGATCACGTCGAGCGCAGTGGAAAGCACTAGGGCGCGCGTACGTTCTTCCGCCGAAAGATAGCGATTGCGTGAGGAGAGCGCAAGGCCATCGGGCTCGCGTACCGTAGGGCAGACAACCAATTCGAGATCGAAGTTCAGATCGCGCACCATGCTGCGCAGCACTGCCACCTGCGCCGCATCCTTTTGGCCGAAGAAGGCTTTGTCCGGCCCGACGATGTGAAACAGCTTCGCCACTATCGTCGCCACACCGCGAAAATGTCCCGGTCTCGATGCGCCGTCAAGCCGATCGCCAACGCCTTCGACCTCAACGAACGTGCTTGCCCCCGTCGGATACATCTCCTCCGGCTGCGGGGCGAAGATCAGCGCCACGCCTTCATCCTCGAGCAGCGCACAATCCTTTTCAAATGTCCGGGGATACTTCGAGAAATCTTCGTTGGGGCCAAACTGCTTCGGGTTCACGAAAATAGAAGCGGCGACCACGTCGCATTGCGCCCGCGCGGCACGCACCAGTGCGATGTGACCGGCATGCAATGCGCCCATCGTGGGAACCAGAGCCAGCGACTGGCCGCTGTTGCGGACGGCGAGCGAGGCCGCACGCATCTTTCGAATGGTGGACAGGACCTGCATCAACGTTTATGCCTTGCGGCGAAGGTGCGAGCCACTGGATTGATCGGCGGCGACAGCTGTCTTAGCGCTCTTCGGCAAGTGATAGCTCTCGTCTTCTGCCGGATAGCGCCGCTCCACCACGTCGTCGCGATACGCGGTGATGGCACTGCGGAAGAGTTCCGCAGCATCTGCGTAGCGCCTTACGAAACGTGCCGGAGGCGCAAACGTAAGATTCACCAGGTCATGAAAGACGAGAATCTGGCCGTCGCAGTCCACGCCTGCTCCGATGCCGATGGTCGGAATCGTGAGCTCGCCCGTGATCTCCGCCGCCAGCTCGCGCGGCATGCCCTCAAGCACCACAGCGCAGGCTCCGGCATTCTCCAGTTGGCGCGCTTCCTGGCGCAGTCGCGCATACTCGGCAGCAGTTTTACCCTGCACCTTGTAACCGCCCATGCGATGCACGGACTGTGGCGTCAGCCCGATGTGCGCAACCACAGGAATTTCCGCTGACACCAGGCGCTCCACCAGCTCTGGCCGCGCACCCTCGACCTTTACCGCTTCTGCTCCGCCTTCTTTGACGAAACGCACCGCGTTGGCCACGCCTTCTGCCACCGATGAGTGATACGAACCGTAGGGCATATCCGCCACCAGCATGGCGCGGCGCACCCCGCGGCGCACGGCACGCGTATGGTGCAGCATCTCGTCCACCGTGACGGGCAAGGTACTCTCCAGGCCCATTACCACCATGGCCAGCGAGTCGCCTACCAGCAGCAGGTCGATCCCGGCCTCATCGGCCAGGCGTGCAGTCGCGTAGTCGTAGGCGGTCAGCGCCGTAATGGGCTGATGTGCCTGCTTGCGTTCCAGAAGAGTGTTGGGGGTGATCTTTGCGGAGGGGGACGGTTACGGGCGTCAGACTCATGATTTGCCTCCAGTGCAGCTCCCCGAGGGGATGCTGCCTGTGTGTACCGTCCATGAGTATACTCCCGCCATTAGACCCCGCGTGGCCAGCACTGATGCGAATCTGCCGCTGGCCTCATTGCTACACTGCGCCTGTGAGCGCGCACGCCATGATCGCCTCTTCTTCCGGCTTGCATGCCGCGCGAATAGCCGCTTCTGCTGGCGCGGCCGCGCTGGCTGTGGGGGGCTTTTACTATGCCGCCCTGTGGCCCGCATCCCGGCTCTTTGGGCGCTCGCTCATTGCAGGCAACGATGCGGCAGAGGTCGCCCTGACCTATGACGATGGTCCCAATGACCCATACACCGGCCAGTTGATGGATGTGCTGGCACGCCATCACGTCCGCGCGACATTCTTCGTGATTGGCCGCTATGTCAGGCAGAAGCCGCAGATCGTGCGCGCCCTGCATCATGCCGGCCACCTCATCGGCTGTCACACGATGACCCATCCAAAGCTTATGTATATGAGCCGGCAACGCATTCGCGCAGAGATCGCCGATGCCACCGCGCTGATCGAGGACACGATTGGCGATCGGGTACGTTTCTTCCGCCCGCCTTTCGGAGCGCGCAACCCGAGCGTCTTCCACGTTGCAACACAACTGCGCCTGACGCCGGTGCTGTGGAACGTGACCTCGTGGGACTGGAACGCGAAATCCGCAGCGGAGATTGAGCTGCGGCTGCAGCGCGGCATTGAGCGTAACCAGCGGCGGCATCGCGGCAGCAACGTGCTGATGCATGATGGCGGCCATCTGGAGATGGGCAGCGACCGCCGCCGCACGGTGACGGCGACGGCGAACCTGCTGGCCGCAGCTTCGAGCCGCGATATTCGTTTCGTAACCCTCGATCGCTGGCGCCCGGCTACACCAGGGAATATGCCGGAATAGACGATTCTGCGCGAAAGGCGAGGTCCGGCGTCAGCAGGCGGAGATCGGCTAAAGCTAAACGTCCTGTCGATAGGGCGTGGTCACATTTTTGCGTCGCCACCATAGCCACATTGCGAGCGCCATGATTAAGAGCAGCGGCAGCACGTACAGGCTTCCCTCGGGACCCGTTGGGCCGCCGCTCCACAGCAGGGGGCCGGTGGGATGCTCGCTCATGAAGCTGCCGCGTGCGACCAGGCCGCTATCCGGCGTTCCGTAAAAATAGGTTTCGGTCCAGTCCCATGCAGTGTGAAAGCCAATCGCCCACCACAACGACCCGGTGTACCAGAGGCTGATGCAGAGCACGAGTCCAACTGCGCCGGCTGCGAAGACGCCCACCGGCGACTCGCCGTGATTGCCGCTGTGCACCGCGCCGAAGAGAAACGCCAGTATCAGCGCGCCCCACCAGAAGCCAAGGCCGCGCGTGAGCGTAGAGAGCAGATAGCCGCGGAAGAGTGACTCTTCAAAGATTCCGGTGAAGAAGAACGCCGCCATCCACACCAGTGCGTACTTCAACGCGACGGCGCCATGAAGATGGCCAGGATTAAAAGCCAGCAGATGCGTTCGCCACAGCGTTAACACGAGTCCGGAAAGCGCCAAGAAGCCCCAGACCATACCCCACAGAAAACGCAACATTCTCGCGCGGCCGGCGTAACCATAGACTGCGATACGCCGCTTCTCGATTCTGGCCATGATGCCCGTCGCGGCGAGTACGGAGACTGCAGCGAGCATCTCGCCGATGAGGGCTCCTCTTGGCGTAGGGCCATGCCCGGGATGGGGTGGTGGAAACAAGAAGCGCGCCACCGTTCCCGACACCAGGATGAGCGCCACGGTGATTGCAAGAAAGAGTAGCGCGCTCCAGCCGGCGCGCAATCCGTCGTTGCCGAAGAATACCCACCGCGGGCCGTGTGGAGCGGGCTGCTCCGGTATGGATATCTCGCCGGTGGGATTTACCGAAAGGTCGTCTGCCATGGATCGTGTCTCCGCTGCGTCGCAATACGCTTACGCTTCCGGTCCGGTTCCGCCGCCGTTTGATAAGTCCTAGTCGATCAACCCCGTCCAGTCCAGTACCACTTTGCCGGTCTGGCCCGATCGCATCGCGGTGAAGCCCTGCTCAAAATCAGCGTAGCTGTAACGGTGCGTGATGATGGGTGAGATGTCCAGGCCGGAGTGAATCAATACCGACATCTTGTACCAGGTCTCGTACATCTCACGGCCATAAATACCCTTGATCGTGATCATGTTGAAGATCACCTTTGACCAGTCCAGCGCAACCTCCTTCGCCGGAATGCCGAGCACGGCGATTTTGCCGCCATGCGACATATTGACGATCATGTCGCGAAAAGCCGTGCCGTTGCCGGACATCTCAAGCCCGACGTCGAAGCCTTCCAGCATCCCGAGCTGCTTCTGGACATCACGCAGCGGCGTCTCCGCCGTGTTCACGGCAAGCGTGGCGCCCATCTTTCGCGCCAGTTCCAGCCGGTACGGATTCAGGTCCGTGATGACGACATGGCGCGCGCCGGCGCGCTTCACCACCGGAATGCACATGATGCCGATCGGCCCCGCGCCGGTGATCAGCACATCTTCGCCCAGCACCGGAAACGACAGCGCCGTGTGCACCGCGTTGCCGAACGGATCGAAGATTGCCGCTACTTCCTGGTTCACGTTCGGTTCGTGCCGCCAGATATTGCTCATCGGCAGCGTGACAAACTCCGCGAAGGCGCCGGGGCGGTTCACGCCCACACCCGAAGTGAAAGCACACAGGTGGCGGCGACCGGCGAGACAGTTGCGGCAGCGCCCACAGGTTACATGTCCCTCGCCGCTGACGATATCGCCGGGATGAAAGTCATTGACATTCGACCCGACCTCGACAATCTCGCCAACAAACTCGTGGCCGATCACCATCGGTACCGGAATCGTCTTCTGCGCCCACTCGTCCCAGTCGTAGATGTGAACGTCCGTACCACAAATGCCGGTGTAGCGGACCCGGATAAGGACGTCATTGATGCCATACTCCGGTTCCGGAACATCCTCCAGCCACAGGCCGCGCTCGCGGCGGCTCTTCGCCAGTGCCTTCATCGCTCTCCTTGGCGTTCGGCGCAGTGCGCCGAACAAGATAGTCTAACGTGCGCACCACTTGAGCCGTCACCCGCAAGCAAAAGGGCGCAGCATATGCCGCGCCCTCTCCCGTGGATTATCCGCGCCGCTACTGGCTCGCCGGCGGAGCATAATCCACTCGCACCGTCTGGATCTCATATGGCGTCACCGGCACGGTCACCTTGTCGCCCGTTACGCTGAGCGGCGAGCCCTCCGGCTTCTCCATCAGATTGACGACGGTTGCGGAAGTCGCTCCCGCCGGCACGGTCAGGGTGACGTTGCCGCCCTTGCCTGTCGACTCGTAGAAGCGCAGGACCAGCCCCTTGCCGTCCTCGCTCCGCTTCATCGCGGTCAAGACCACGTTGGTATCCGCAATCCCGGCAAAGGAATGCCGCTGCGGCAGCTCTCCGGCATGCGCGCCTACCTGCATGGCCTTGAGCTTGTAGTCGAAGTTGTAACCGTGACGGACACTGAGCGCCTGCTTCCAGTCTCCGGCGTGGGGATACAGCGCATAGCTGAAGTGATGGTGTCCCTGGTCGGCTTCGGGATCCGGCTCTACAGGTGCGCGCAGCAGGCTCAACCGCAGCACGTTGTTCACCGCGTCATAGCCGTACTTCGACTCATTGATGAGACTCATGCCATGCTGGCCATCGCCCAGGTCCGCCCAGCGTAGTGCGGGTACTTCGAACTTCGCCTTCTCGACGCTGTTGTTGCGCGTCGTGGGCCGCTCGATGGTGCCGTAGGGGATTTCATACGTCGCGAACGGTCCGGAGGCCGCAAGTGGAAACGCAGCCTTCAGCAGGATGTGCCGCTCGTGCCAGTCGAAATCATTGGTCACCACTGCGTGGTCCGAGCCGGCGTAAAGCGTGATGTCCTGCACGAACTTCGAACTCTGCCAGGTGCGCGTCACTCGAATAGTCGCGCGCAGCGGCCCATGTTCGATCAAGGTCACCGAGTCTGCCTTGTCCAGGACAGTCGGCGGTACGTCCAGCGTGCCGGGATCGATGTTCCACGCGTCGTATTCCTTCGGCGTGTCTTTGAAAGCCTGCAACTCGTTACCGCAGGCCCCGGCAGCCAACGCCTCAAAGCTCGCCTTCTTGTCGTAGAGCGAACGGATGCAACCTGTTGTGGGGTCGACGGTGACGCGCAGTACTGCGTTCTCGATCGTCAGCCCATTGGCTTTCACATCCGAGACCACGGTGCGTTTTCCGGGCACCGCATGCAGCACCTCATAGCCGAGCGACGGCACATCCTCTGCACGGAACAGCAGATGATACGTATTGGCCTTCTTGTCGCTCTCTACGATCTGTGACGGCAGCACGCGACCCTTTGCATCCACAATTGAGATACCCTCCGGCGCTGCGGAAGGCATCTCGACCTTGGCCTCCGCCACTCCCGAACGGTCCCAGCCCAGAGGGTTCACCACCATGACGGGAACACTGCCCACTGGCACATGCGTGTTCACGCGCGCCTGAACGGTGTCGAGCGACTTCGATGTGATCTCATTCGCCGCCCAGTGAACCTGGTTATAGTCCTTCTGCGCATCCTGGTAGATGACGCCGATGCCCGAGCCGGCAGCCAGATCGTGGAACTGATTGAACAGCACATGCTTCCAGGCGTCGGTCAGCTCTGTCGCGGGATACTCGCGGCCATCGAGCCATGCCAGAGACGCATACTTCTCAGCATTCAACACCCACTCTTCGCTCTCGCGCATATTCCGCTTGTGGTTGGCCTGCGTTGTCATCACGCCGCGGTGGTACTCAAAGTAAAGCTCATCTTTCCACGTCGGAATGCTGATCTGCCCGGCGCCGGGCGTGGGCAGCTTGGTGTCTCCCTTGGCCAGCGTCTCGTAATTCCAGGTCGGCGAATCCGGAGCGATCTCCTTCTCTACCTTGGAGAAGTACGGCTGGGCTGTTCCGAACTCGGAGCGCGGCACCACTTTGTCCGGCTGCATCCAGTGCAAGCCCTCATCCAGCATGGCGCGCGTGGGGCCGCCACCGTGATCGCCCACCCCGAAGAGGTCCAGAACCTCAGTCATGCCTGGCGCCCGATTGCGCGCTTCCACGGTATTCTGCGCCAGCCTTACCGGATTCAGATCGGTGTTGGCATAGTCGTGCGGGAAGTAGCTCAGCACCTTGCTGCCATCCGGCGACTCCCACCAGAAGAGCTTCAGCGGCAACTGATTCGTGTCGTTCCAGGTCATCTTCTGGGTCACAAAGTAATCGATGCCGGAACGCTTGTAGATCTGCGGGAGTTGCCAGTTGTAGCCGAACGAGTCCGGGTTCCAGCCGATGCGCGTCGTCGTGCCGTAGAGCTTCTGGAAGGTCTCCTGCCCCACGAGAATCTGGCGCACGAGCGATTCGCCATCCGGCATGTTCAGGTCCGGCTCCACCCACATACCGCCGACAAGCTCCCAGCGGCCTTCCTGAATCCGCTTCTTGATTTCGTCGTTCAACTCCGGATACTTGTCCGCGACCCACTGGTTGTACTGCGCGGCAGACTGCGTGTAGGTGTAGGTCGGGATATTCGTACATCAACTGCGCAGCAGTGCCGAAGGTGCGCTTCACAACATCCACGGTCTCGGTCCACGGCCACAGCCACGCTGCATCGATGTGTGAGTTGCCAGTCAGGTGCATATCCGCCTGCTGCAGCGTCGGCTTCAGCGCTTCCAGCGATTGCTGCGCCTGTTTGAGCGACGCATCGAACTTCGATTGATCCTTGCCGTCCAGCGCGGTCAGGTCGACATCGCCCATTGCTTTCGCGAGTGTCGCCTGGTCGGCGGAGACGTCCTTCGACAGCGATGGAATCAGCAGCGCAGCGGTCAGGAACTCCGTGCGCAGATCGGAGGGATTCGGCCGGTTCTGCGGAAACTCAAGATTCAGATCGACCCCGGCAATATGCTTTTCATCCGCACTCGGCAGAAGCTTGACGGCTACGAGCACTTTCTCACCCGGCTTCGCATCGCCGAAAAGTACGACCGGCTCCAGGTCTTCGCCCAGCGCCACGCGGCGGCCGTTGAAGTAAATGATCTCCGGCACCGGTCCGTTGGCGTTGGCGCGGAAGCGAAACCACACCCGTGCGCCGGTCAGGTCGTAGCCATTCAGGGTCTGCGGCACTTCAATCTCGCGACGGAACCACACTGCTTCCTTGGGCGCCGTCATCCTGTGATGGCGTTCCGCGTGAGCGTCCACCTGCTGCCAACTGCTGTCATCGAGCGCTGGATCCTCACCGTGTGGCACGTCGCCCTGGTGGTACCGCCAGGAGCCGCTTGGCAAGGTACCGAGACTCTCCAATCGTCCCAGGGTGGTCTCTTCCTGCGGCGTCAGATTTACGCCGGGATGATGCCCGTGGTTCATCTCGAAGAGTTGCGCGCGAAGTGGCACGGGGGCGAACGCGGCAAGTGCAAACGCAGCGCTGCAGGCAAGACAAGTGACGGTACGCAAGGGAATCTCCTTTATGCACAGCAAAACCGCAAGGGAAGCATCAACATGCCGGCGTACAAGCGTATGGGAACGTCGAACATGAAAACACGGCAATTGTAAGCGAGATATCGATAACGTGGGCGCTGCGCGAACCTTTTTGTCTCGGAAGGAGAAAACGGTGAACCCGCGTATGTTTCTGAAATCCAAGCCCCTGGCGGGCGGACCTAGTAGTAATCGGCGCAGCTCATGTAGTAGGCGCAGTGGCGGCACACCAGCTTGCAGCGGTTGCTTTCCAGCCGCGCTGCGCAGTTGGGACACCACTCACACATATGTTCTGGAGCGCGATCGTTCCGCGTCTCGACAGGCTGCTTTTGCGGGGTGCATGTGGGCGACATAACGATGAGCCTATCTCATCGCAGGTGGCCGATTCATCCGGAATCGATATGCATCTCATAGAATGTGTGGTCAGACAGAATCACAGCAGACAACTTCACAGAGGAGCAAGTATGGACCGGAAAGCAACAGCGGTGTGGCAGGGCGGACTGAAGGATGGCAAGGGCCGCATCTCGACAGATAGCGGCGTTTTGAAGGACGCGCAATACTCCTTCAGCACACGTTTTGAGAATGGAATCGGCACCAACCCCGAAGAACTCATCGCCGCCGCCCATGCCGGATGCTTCACCATGGCACTCAGCGCGCAATTGACGGGCGCCAATCTGAAGCCCGAATCACTCGAAACCACGGCGGCGGTTACCTTCGAGAAGAAGGACGACAAGCCGACCATCACCAAGATCAAATTGACGACCACCGCGAAGGTGCCCGGAGCCGACCAGGCCGCCTTCGATAAGGCCGCTCAGGACGCGAAGAGTGGCTGCCCGATCTCGCGGCTCTTCGCTGGAAACACCGAGATCACGCTCGACGCAAAGCTGGTGTCGTAGTCACATAAACCCAGATATATAACCCCCCGCGCAAGCCCTCCGCTTGCGCGGGGGATGACTTAGCTGCGCATACGCACAAAGTCACGCAGCTCGCGGTTCAACCCGGTAGCCTGCTGTATTCCCAAATCCAGCAGTTTCATCCACTCCCGCGCCTGATCGCTCAACGCCGTGGTGTTCACCAGATAACTCGCCTGCACGAGGATCTCCAGCGCGTTGTTCATGTCGTGAGTCATGCGCCGGATTTCCTTCGCATCCGCCTGCAGCAAGGGTGGCGGCGTTGCGCCGCTTGTCTCCGTCATTCCTTAGGCCCCTCTTCTTCCTATTATGTGCGTGCAGTCTACAGGCACGAAGCGCCTTTCGCCGTGCGCTGCCCGATACCTGGGTGGTTTGACATTCCAGGGCCCCTTTGCGAGACTAGCCACTGCTGCCGTCCAGCACCCCGCTGGACTGAAAGCAGAATCCCGCATCTGGGAATCTGCTCTTACCCGTGCCGAAGTGGCGGAATTGGCAGACGCGCATGGTTCAGGTCCATGTACTCGCAAGGGTGTGGGGGTTCGAGTCCCTTCTTCGGCACCAATCGTTTCGAAAGCCCTGTCCAGCGTTTGGCTGCAGGGCATTTTTGTTTGTCCCGATCCGCTTCACATCAAGCCTCACCAGGCCGGTATTGAGCGATAACCGAAACTGATCAGGGCGCAAATCAAATTGCGTATCCCGCCGTGCCTTCGAGACTCGGAGCACGCGAAAAGAAGTGGCCGCCCCGAAAGGCGGCCACTCTGACAAACAAAAACCTTCCTCTCACTTACCAGCGGAAGATAGTCATCTTGTGGATGTACGCTGTGATCGAGCCGCTGCCCGAGTTGGCTCCGTCCAGTTGGAAGTTAATGAGCAGATCGCCTCTTGCCCAGCCCAACGACTCGGCAGAGTAACGGGTAGCGTTCTGGAAGACGTGATGAGCGCCATCCAGGTTTACCCAGTCGTAAGTGACATCTCCATTGCCATTTCGATGGGAAGCAATCTGGACATGGTGCCAGGTTTTTGCGGCCCAGTTCTTGGGGTTGCAGGGGATGTTGGAAGATTTCCAGTGCGCGCCACCCGAGACATAGGTGTACTCCCAGGTCTTGGTGTAGCTGGAGCATTGCGTGCCGAAGATCACCGTCTTACCGTTCGACATGACCTGGTTCATGTCTAACTCCACATTGGCTACCTGTGACGGATCGACTAGGTACACATAGGTGTCGTAGATGAAGTGAGTGGCGCTCGCGTCCTTGGCGAAGGAAACGTGCCAACGCACGCCACCATGCTTCGAGTACGTCATGTAGAACTTGCGGGCATTGTCATACAGAGGGGTGGTTGCCGGATATGCGGTCGACCCTTGGGCACTCCCCGGCACGCCCTTATCGCGCTCCGATATCCAGCCCTTACCATCCAGATTCGCGGATCCAACTGCGTAGGACGGAATCGAAGCGGATACCGCGGCGCCGCTATCGATGGGAGCGGAGCCACCGGAGCTTGCGCTGCCGCCTGCCACCTTGAACGTCGTGCTGACGACAGGACAAATGCCTTTGCTGGTCCACGACTTGAAATGAATCGTGTGTGTTCCGGAGCCGATGCCCACCTTGGTGGCGTCGACATCGTGATGCGTCACACCTGCATACATAGTTCCGCCGTTGTCGATCGAGAACCCGAATGCGGTAGGCATCAGACCATCGCAGCCGACGTTGTGAGCCCGCACCCATATGGGCGACGCGACAGTCGTACCGCTCACCGGACTGGCAACCGTGATATTCGACGCGAGAGCGGGTTTAGAGAGCGCTAGTCCGGACATGATCGCAAGAGCGACGAGAGCGAGCCGCTTTGGTGTCTGGCCAAAATATGAACAATTCCTGTTTGCTAACAACATAATTCTCCTGAGGGGGGTTCGAGAACTTCATCCTGGTTATGCAAAATGCCTCAGCGGTCCACGCGACTTCTATGCCTCGCACGTCTTGCGCATCCGATTCGGCCGGAACGTCCAGCCCCACTTGATAGCGCAGTTCAGCATTCGGCCAAAGACTCCTGGCACGTTGGCACTTCACGGCAAACGTTATTCTTGACTCGGCAGAGCTCTGCTTTGTCCGGGCGACTTCAGGCGACGCCGGATCCGCAGAGTCAAAAAGCGCTAAGGAGGCGAAAGCGCATGCTGAAGGGCGTCCGGCTCAGTGCGACAAGCTGGCTTGGTGCCAGTGTTCGCATAGCCGTCTCGTGGCCTCTCCAGGATGCCGATATTGACAGGGCCGTGCTTCCGGGACGCAATGCTTTTTCGGCAAGCGTTCGCGGAACGGTCCGCCGACATACTCATGCATGAAACAACTGTCCCAACATCTTTCGAGCTGCTGACAGCAACTTCTGCGAGGCTCGGTGATTCTCTGAATAAGAACATCAAGATCAAATACTCAAGGTCTGTACAAATCTGCCCCCAGGGGAGCAGTTTGACCGGATATCTACTGCAGTTGCACATGGCTCTGTCCGCTGTGCTTTCCAAGCGGAGAGTCGACTCACGAACCAGGTTTAACCAGCTCGTCTGCTTTATCGAAGGCGTTATGCGCCCCGGGCAAAGCTCAACAGCATCGGCAGCACGCACCCCGGAGGGTACAAATCCTTACCAGGTTCGAATCGCAACCTGGTGCAGGTAAAGAAGAGCGATGCGGAGCATTTGCGGGTTTCCCACAACAATGCAAAATCCAGCTCAACTTCTAACTTATGTCCCCGAGCTCAATATTTGTCGCAGAACACGTGGGTAACTATGAACGGATAATACACAGTTATTCGAACAAGAAAAGTCATGGGATTGCATTATTTCGAAGGGAACTTTGCCCCGCTCTGTGGGCGGTCCCATGCGTGAATATTGTTCACACTGTGCGCAACAACACTCTAGGTGCGACAGGTTTAATTACGCGCTGGAACCTGTTTTTGGGCCTCTGGCCCTGCTCCGCGCCCTCTGCATGACCCATTAGTTGTAGCCTGACCCATAAGTTGTAGGGCTAACACTTTCGTTGCACATCTAACCATCTTGTTGTATGGATACGGGTCCCAATGTGTAGTATTAGCCCCCTTCACCGTTGTGCTGAGTGTTATCGCCCGCATTTCCGTGTCTTCTATCTCCCGCAAGACGCCTGTCCTGGCCCGCTCTCAGCAAGGCCGCTGCGCTGGATTTGAGCGGAACGGCTCGTCGCTGACCGCCGGTGCCAACCGTACCAGTGCCGAACAGGGCTCCCCGCTACGTGCTTTGCGCTTTTCTGCTTAGCTTCTGTCAGACCGTCTAAGGGCATCGCTTGCTCCGGGTGGCCATCCGCATTGGGGAATCGGTATAATTTAACTATCCAGTTAATTAAATATTGCCATGCCTCCAATCCGAAAACCCCAGGACCGCTCCGATCGCACGCGCAGAAATATCCTGCGCGCGGCAGTCCGCGAGTTCAGCACGCATGGCCTCTCCGGCGCCCGCACTGACGCGATCGCGCAGTCGGCACGAGTGAACAAGGCGCTGCTCTACTACTACTTCAAAGGCAAGCAGGGCCTGTACGCCGCGGCTGTTGAGGAGGTCTCCGGAGAAGTCGTGAAGAGTGCGCTCGCTGCCCTCGACCCGGCGTACAGCGCAGGAGAGCGGTTACTGCGCTCGGCCGTGAATCATTTCGACCGCATCCTGACCCAGCGTGAATTCCAGAGTCTGATGCAGCAGGAGATGGTTCGCTTTCGTCACGACAACGCTGGATCGCTGCCTCTCTTCTTTCGAACGGTATTCAAGCCGCTCATTGAAAAATTGCAGCAGGCTGTCAGAGAGGGCATCCGCACTGGCGAGCTCTGTGAAACGGATCCGCTGCAGATCATGTATTCCATCTTCGGCGCAAATGTCTTCTATTTCCTCAGCGCGCCTCTGATGCAGTTGGCGCTTCCATTCAAACCTTTTGACCCCAAGGCTCTGGAGCTGCGCCGCAAGGCCGCAGTGCAGTTTCTCGGCATGGCTCTCTTTACAGATCGCGTCCACGGCGCAAAGCTCGCAAATCGCGTTCTTGCAGATATGCCCATGCCCCGGGCCAAGAATGTGTCGGGCCGAATGGCAAGCTTTCACGCTCGGAGAAAAGCCCTATGAATGCCCGCAACCGGATCTTCGTGATTCTCGGAGTGCTCTTCCTCATCTCCCTCTGCTGGTATTTCTTCTCGACCAACCGCTCTGAAGATCTCCAGCTCATCGGCACGGTCGATGCCAATGAGGTCATCGTCAGCTCGCGAATCCCAGGACGGATACAGAAGCTCACAGTCGACGAAGGTGACACCGTTCAGGCTGGCCAGCTCATCGCAACCATACAGAGCGACGATCTGGCCGCAGCGCGCAACGCAGCGGAGGCAACCGCCACCAGCCAGCACTACCTGTTACAGCAGGCCAAGGACACCGAACGTCAGATTGGAGGCAGCACGGCGAGCCAGGTAGTCAATGCCGAAGCGCAAATGCATGCCGCGCAAGCGACGCTCATCCAGGCACAGGCGCAGTTAGAGCATCAGAATGCCGATACCTCGCGCACCGTCGCGCTCGCGGCACAGGGAGTCGTAAGTCAGCAGTCACGAGACGAACAGGTGACCTCTCTTGATGCGGCGAAAGCGGCGGTCGATACGGCCACACAGAACGTGGCTGCTGCCGCTGCCGCGCTTAAAGTGGCACAGGCCAACACCGCCCAGGCGCAGGCGCAAGCCAAAACCGTATCCGCAACCCACAGCCAGATGAAGAATGCACAGTCGCTGTTGAATCAGGCGCAGGTTGAGCTGGAATACGCGCAGGTAGCCGCGCCGATATCCGGCAAAGTGAACGTGCGGGCGGCACGCCAGGGCGAGGTCGTGGCCGCCGGAACACCCATCGTCACCATAACCGACCTGACACAGACCTGGGTCTACGCGCCGCTGCCGGAGACCCAGGCCGACTCGGTGCAATTGGGCGACATGCTACGCGTCGTGATGCCAAGCGGCGCAACCCTTCAGGGCAAGGTCATCGCAAAATCGGCAGAAGCAGACTTCGCCACGCAGCGCGATGTCAGCCGCCGTAAGCGCGATATCGAAACCGTTCGCCTGAAACTGCTCATCGACAACCCCCGCATGCGATATGTGCCGGGCATGCTGGCCGAGGTCTACATTCCCAGGGACAAGCTGGTGACGCGATGAATGGCGGCAAGCCGCGCGCCGCAATCTCCGTCGAGAATATCGTGAAGCGCTACGGAGATTTTGAAGCTGTCGCCGGCATCACGTTCGACGTGGCCGAGGGAGAGATCTTCGGATTGCTTGGACCGAACGGCGCGGGCAAGAGCACGCTGATCCGCATGATGACAACGCTGACGCCCTCCACCGCCGGCCGCGCCATCATTGCCGGCCACGACGTGGCGCGCGAGCCCGATGCAGTCCGCCGAACCATCGGCGTCATTCCCCAGGCACTCACCAGCGACATCGATCTGACCGTCGAAGAGAACCTTTCCATCTATGCCAAGCTCTACGAAGTTCCAAGAGCGGAACGCGAGCGGAACATTGAGGACCTACTGAAGGCCGTCGACCTCTTGAAATGGCGGGATGCGCAAACCAAGACTCTCTCCGGCGGAATGCGGCGACGGCTCGAAATCGCGCGCGGCCTGGTCCACAACCCGCGAATCTTCTTCCTCGATGAACCCACCACCGGACTGGATCCCGTCTCACGCGTCGCGGTGTGGGAGATGTTGAATCACCTCAAAACCACACGTCAACTCACCATGCTTATCACCACCCACTACATGGACGAGGCCGACCGCCTGTGCGATCGCATCGCCATCGTCGATCACGGCAAGCTGGTCGCGCTCGACACGCCCATGGCGCTCAAGGCCAGCGTTCCAGGCAGCAATGTCGTCGAGGTGCAGTTCATGCAGGAATCACCGGAGTGGCCTGGGCAACTCCATCGGCTGGCCGGCGTCACCTCGGTAGAGCCGCAAAGCTCAGGCATGTACAGGCTGCTCACCTCCAACGGCTCGCTGACAACCACGCAGCTGGTGGAGATGACAACCAACCGCGGCAGCACCATCAAGTCGCTGAACGTGCAGAACACCACGCTCGATGACGTTTTCGTTCACTACACGGGACGTCAGCTTCGCGACGAACAGGTCAAGGCGCTCGGCTTCGTGATGCCGCCACGCCCGGGGATGCAGCCATGAAGCGCATGATGGCTATCGTGGAGCGAGAGATGCGGAAGTTTTTCCGCTCGCCCGCCCTGATGATGGTGTCGATGATGCTCCCGCTGGTTCAACTGGTCATCCTCGGCAATGCATTCGGCGGCAAGATTCGGGATGCAAGGATCGGTGTCGTTGACCAGGACGGCGGCTCGCAGGCGCTCAAGATTCATGAGGCCTTCAACGCGATCGCCGTGAACATCCGCACGTTCACCACGGTGACCTACAACGATGAGCAGAAGGCCCGTGAAGATGTGCGCACCGGCAAGATCGACGGCGCGGTGATCATCCCCAGGCAGTATTCGCGGCGCGTGCTCGCGGGCGACTCGCCGGCCATCGGCATGGTGGTCGACAACACCGACCAGGTTATGAGCAACAGTCTTGAGGCAGAGATGCAGTCCCTGGTCGACGCATTGAATGCCCCGCTCGTCCAGCCGCTGGTCGTGCAGCAGATCGCGCTGAAGGTTGTCGAACTTTACCCCTACGTGGAGTACATGAAATATCTGCTCTCCGGCTCCATTGCGCTCGCCATGTATGTCGCGGTCATGATCGGCGGCGGCATGCTGTACATCGACGACAAGGCACGCGGCGTGCATGAAGGCTATCTCGTCACACCCATCACGCGGCTGGAGCTGGTTTTCGGGCTGAACCTCTCAGGCACCATCAAGGCTGTGCTCTCCGGCATCAGCCTTACTGTGATCGGCTCTCTGCTCGCCGGCATCGGCGTCATCTTTCACCCAATGGCTGCCCTGCTCCTCCTGCTGCTCATCATCGCGACATCCATCGCCTTTAACGGCATGATGTTCTTGATGATGGTGCGGGTCGAAGATCCGCTGGTGCCCCGCGCCATGTTCGGCGTATTGAATACGCTGTTGTTCTTTCCCAGCGGCGCCATCTCTCCCGTTTCAGGTTTTCCAAAGTGGCTGCGCGCCATCGCCGTCGTGGATCCCTTTACCTACGCAGTGCACGGGCTGAAGGCCATTCTGCTCAAAGACGGCGGCTTCGTCGCGATTCGCATGGATCTGTTATTCCTGTTTACATTTGGCATCGGCACCCTCTTGATCGCGACCCCGCTCTTCAAACGGAGCCTCTAGCTTTATAAAAGTCGAATGGCCGACGGTGTATCCATCGGCCATTCGCGCCAAACCCTCTGCTAGCTAGTCGTTATCGAAATCGAACAGACTGAACAAGTCGTCGATGGCCGGGCTGTTTACCGGCACATAGGGATTGCCCGGCGCGCTAATGGGATTGGGGAAGTTGTCACGGCTGCGCCTCGTGACCGTCTCCAGACCCCAGTTCTTCTCGATGAACTTCAGGATCGACACGTGATCCGAATATTCATGCGAAATGCGGCCCCCTTTGCTATACGGCGACACCACAATCAGCGGAATGCGCGTTCCGTCGCCAAAGTAGTCCAACGGCTGCACGTAACCGGAATCGTAGTAGCCGCCGCCCTCGTCGAAGGTGATGAAGATGGCCGTGTCCTTCCACAACGTCGGATTCTTCTTGACCGCGTCCACGATCTTCTTCGTAAAGCCCTCAAAGAGGTCCAGCTTGGAGGAAGCCGGATGGCCGTCCACAAGACCGCTCGGCTTCACGATCGAAACCGCCGGCAGCGATCCGCTGGCGATGTCATCGTAAAGATTCGTCGTGTCCTGGATGTGAGCAGCACGCACCTTCGGCTTGCTCATGATCGAAGTGTCGTACTGGAACGGATTGCAGATGTTGCAATATTCGTCCGTGTTTTTTCCAATCGCGCCATAGTTCAGCTGATAAGGATCATTGACATAGTTATTCCACTGATCGCCGTAGTATTTCCAGGAGATATTCTTGGCGATCAACTCATCTCCGATGCTGCGGACGGTAGATGGCGGAATCGTAAAGACGGTGTTGTTCTTGTTTGTGTCGGTATACGCGTTATTACCATTGCCAAAGTAGCCGGGATTGTAATTGTTCAGCAGGTAATAATGCCCTGCCTTGCAGCGCGTTGGGATCTTTGGCTCCAGCGAGTGCAGATATTTCACGATCGGTGCGACGCCGGGCTGATTGATATCCGAACAATCGGTGTAGGAGCCGCCACCGTAAGATGCTGAGCCGAATGAGCCACCGCCGTAGCCATCTTCTGTGTACCAGTTGTTGGTCTGAGCGGCCGGATTTGGATTCTCGACTTCGTCCACCACGCCCGCGTTCGCTGTGCCTTTTGCAACCAGAACTTTGTGCGGCGGAACAGCCGGGTGGCCCTTGCCGTCGCTGAACCAGATCATGTCGCCGTGGCCAAGCATGATGTGATTGGCGCCAGTGCCACCATTGACCGACTGGTGGAAGTTATCGCTCATCGAGTACTCATCTGCCAGTTTTTTGAAGTAAGGCACGTCGCCATTCTGGACGTTGTAGAAGCCCATCGCCGTGGAGCCTTCGCCTGTGGTCACCGCTGTCGGTGAATACTCAGTGCTGAAGTTCGCTGGCTGCTTGATGCCATTTGCTCCTGCGCCCACGGTTGTTTCGACCCAAGGGAAGAGACGCGCGTCGCAACCGGACGGATTGTTCTCCGTGGCATTGTCGGCGCTGCAGTCCAGTTGCTGCCACATCTGATAAAACCGGTGTACAGGGCTGGCAGCGTACGAGTTGTAGGTAAATGTGTCTCCGTTGGTCAGCTGGAATGGCCCAGGAAGAAGGGCGCTCGCATTTTTGATGCGGGCGTCTGGAGTCTTCGACGTCTGACCGGTGCCGCCGGTCACGAGATAACCGTAATAGTCTGCGGGAAGACCGTTCTCGGATTGCCTCGCAAGGCTGAGGCTATCGTTCTTGATGAAAGAGTCGGCTGGCCCACCAACCAGCGGAGCGGGAAGAACATCCCCCTGAAAATCGTCCTTTGCGGGACTGAGTAGAAAGGCATCCGGCGCCTGATCTTTTGCTGTGTTCTGCTCAAACTTCATGAAGTTCGGTCCGGGAGTGCCATCCTTATTCACAATTCCTTCCGAGAGAAGGTTCCAGACTCTCTCGCCCTTCTTCGGCACATAGGTTGCGAAAACGTGATCGAAGCTGCGATTCTCGCCGATGATCACGATCACGTGCTTGATGGGGGTCGCCGTATCGTCATCGCGCGAAGGCGGATTGTTCGATAGTGGAGCGGCAAATGCGCTCCCGATAGCTAACTGGAACACAGTTGCGGAGATCATTCCGGTACGGATCGTCCGCAATGCTGTGGATGCCAACTGCTTTGCGTTCATACTGCCTCCTAGTCAAGGCACACGGGCCTCGCCGTCAGGAGCATAAGTCGGTTGCCATTTCAGGCAGGTATTTGCTCGTTGAACGAGCGATGAATAAACAACCTTCGGTCGCGCCGGTTGGATATTGTCGCAATGAGGAACTATTTACGAAGGACGAGTGTTGCAGATGAACTTTTTGCATGGCCGTGATCCGCGGCAGTTGCATCAGATGTTGGATTCTGCTTCGACGCCAGTGGAACGACTCGGATCGTACCCATCATCCCTTTGTCTTCATGTTCCAGCAGATGACAGTGATACGGAAACATGCCGATCGTGTTCGGATCGCGGAAATCCATGCGCACTCGAATGCTGGGATAACTTAGCGTCCGGCCATTCAGGTACGGCACATTGACCGTATCGCGTAGAAAATTCTCATGAACTTCGTGTCCCATGTACTGCTGCAACAGAAAATGCAGCTGATGTATGTGGAATGCGTGCAATTCACTGGAACGGTTCTCGATAATCCAGTCCTCGACGGTTCCCTGCTCCGCGACAATATTCGGAATATCCGATCCCATGTCGAACATCTTCGGCGCCTGTCCATCGACGGTCAGATAGAACTCAATCGCACTCGTCGGGTCATTTGGATCGGCCAGCTTTTCAGAGAAGTACAAATGTCGCACCCGCACTGGAGGCACGTCTCCGAGCCAGGCTTCGGTTGGCGGAGGAAGGGGTTCCGGGGTGCGCTGCAGTGTTGATTGCGGCTCGGACACCTTCGGCGACGCGACCACCTTGGCAAGCGCCCGGTTTGGATCATTCTCGCCACCCGGGCCAGTGTCCACAGTGCGCGTCACCAGTAATCCTGCTTCACCCTCGGCAGGCCCTTTGATCATAAATTCGACGCGCGCGCCGGGCGGAACGCCAAGATGCGTTTGCCAGTTGACAGCTTCCCCTGCACCATTCTGCCCTGCATCGCGTTGACCGACAGGCACGCCATCCATCGCAACCAGACCGAGCGGCTGCGGCGTCCGGCTGTAGAGAACTTCGAGGTTAAGGTAAGTAATTGCGGAGGCATTCAATACACGCCATAACTGCCGCTCTCCAGGCCGCATTTCAATGACGGCGGGTGGATAGTCAGGATAAGGAACGGGAACATAGTTAATCGATAGGTCTTTAGCCGGCTTGCCGAAGCCTGTGCCATTGTTGGCCGCGTCTCCATCGCGATCCACCATGAATTTCGGCACAACCGGTTCCGACGCAGACGGCGGCGCATTCGGATGAATCAAATCCTGATCGCGAATGATGAACACGCGCTCGGGCAGCCCCGCGACTTCCTTCCTGGCACGCTCTATCCCTTCAACAATCAGCGCTCCCGAAGCTCCGCCCAGCACTTGTCCCTTGCTGAAGCCATGGATGTGCGGGTGATACCAATAGAGGCCCGGCGGCTCGTCCTCTGGGATCCGGAAACGGTAATCGAATGGGGCATCTCCCGGTTGCACCGAGGTCTTCAGGACATCGTCCTGATGGCAGGTCGGTGGAATGGTAAGCCCATGAAAATGAAGATTGGTGGATACCGGACTCATGATCCGGCTGCTACACGGGTTGTTCGCATCGTCTGGCTGGGGCGCCGCATGGGCGTGTGGCGCTGCATCCGTCGCGGGTTGCAGATTCTTCAGCTCATTCCTCAGATGGATAATCACTTCGTCGCCAGGACTTACGCGGAGATTGGGCGCCTCGTGCCCTTGCGCATCCGTGTAGCAGTAGCGCGTCGATCCATCGGCTTGTCTGGAATTCGTGGCCGTCAACGTCAATTCCAACACGCCATTCTCACTGCGTAAATCTACGGGCTCCTGTACGACGCTGCCGGGCTGTGGCCTCGGACATGAGTCTTGCCGTGTTGCGGAGGCTTGCGAAGCCGCAACTTGAGCGCCGAGAAGGCCCGCGCCAATTACGATCAGCATGCATTTGACTGAATTGCGAATGAGGGCCGCAACGCCACACGTTGCCAAACTGAAGGAGACTGCCACCTGAGCATTCTTCCAAGAAGAACCCTTTACCGTGTAAATGCCGGGTAAACAAGGACGGCCTTTTTCACAAATGCCTCTTGGCGGCATTTCTCTCGGTACGACTTCGCCCTATTATCCCGGTCATCGATAGCTCGGCTCCCATGTGAACCAGAGATGAATCGCCGGAACTAACCGTTAAGCCCGCACGATCGACCGCCCTAGCAACTACTCCGCATCATGGAAGATGATGCCCAGCGTGTGCCGATGCCCGTGGCGAATCCGGCTTACGCCGTGCCGTAGATTCACGCGATACGTGCCGCGCGTGCCCTGCACCGGCCGATGATGCACAGCAAATGCCACTGCATCTCCCTGTCGCAGCGGCACCACCTCCACACGTGACTGCATGCGCGGACGTTGCTCCGTCAGCACGAAGTCACCGCCCGCAAAATCCCGTCCTGGTTCGGACAGCAAAATCGCCACCTGAAGCGGAAATACGTGCTCGCCGTATAGATCCTGATGCAGGCAGTTGTAGTCGCCCTCGCCATACTGGAGCAGGAGCGGCGTCGGACGGCGTTGTCCTGCAGCGTGACAGCGCTCTAAGAACTCCGCGTGCGTCTCCGGATAGCGCACGTCGATCCGCAACGCCTCGTTCCATCGGTTAGCAATAGGTGCCAGTCGCGGATACAGAGACGTCCTCAACTGCTCCACGAGATCAGGCAGCGGATAACGGAAGTATTTGTATTCCCCGCGTCCAAAGCCGTGCCGCGTCATCACCACGCGACTGCGAAATACCGCGCCGTCGGGATACATCGCGGCAATTGCTTCGCATTCATCCGGAGTGAGCAGGTGCTGGAGAACCGCGCCACCGTATCCATCCAGCTCGGCCTCTACCTGCTCCCATGCAACGGCGTTCAATCGCTCCGCATCCGCTTTCACTGTCTCGCTCTTCATTACGCCACTCTACGAATGCCCGAAGCTGCGCACACTCCACTTCTTGCTGGCGAATTCGCGCGCGAGCCTCACTGCTCCTCGACAATCACGAGATCCCACGGCTCAATCTTCACGGTCTCACCGCGAGCAACTCGATGCCCGGTCGGCAGATCGACGCCATTTCCCGCCTCGTAGGTGAACTGCTGCGGTGAACTCGAATAATTCAGGTAGTAGTTCACCCGCTTGCCTGCCCGGTTT
Source organism: uncultured Acidobacteriaceae bacterium (assembly GCA_963763665.1). Classification (GTDB taxonomy): domain Bacteria; phylum Acidobacteriota; class Terriglobia; order Terriglobales; family Acidobacteriaceae; genus KBS-83. Next base: position 832,385 of record CAVXPT010000001.1, read on the forward strand.
ACTCCATGCTTCGCATGCACCGGCGCAGGTAAGCCGGCGTCTGGCTCCGCCACTTCCGCATCTTTCAGCGCGTCCTGAACAACACGCTTCTGCAGTTCGTCGGAGAGATACGTACCCTCATAGGTCAACGTGCCCGCCCCGTACTCATTGCGTGTGATCGCCGGCCATTTCCCGAAGAATGGATGGTCATACCACGCCAGCGCCTTCGCATGCTCCGGCATCAGAAACTCCGCCCAGTAGCTCACCTTGTTGTCCGCGCCCACACCGAACGGGTCCCCCTTCAACGCCAGCGGATGCTCCAGATTCGAAAACTCCTGGTAGCTGAAGCCCGCCGCCTCACGCAACGGCCCCGGCGCGCGCACCCAGCGCACTGCTGAATCCTCGTTCGCAAAGCCGCTCTTGAAGGTCATCAGCACATGCCCCCCGCCTTTCACGTACACGGCAATCTTCTTCAGCAGCGCGTCATCGGCGATGTACAAAGAAGGCACGATCAGCAGTTTGTAGCGCGAAAAATCCGGATCCTGCGGAAACACAAAGTCCGTTCCTACGTTCAGCCGGTAGAGCGAATGATGCAACTGGTTCACCAGCGAGGCATAGTCCGCAGTCGGCGGCGCGAATGACCATTGCCGGCCACCGCTCGTGAACGGCATGAATGAGATCGCATTCAGCGAGTCCACGCTCCACAGAATCGCCACCTGGTTCGTGATCTTCAAATCCGCCAGATCCGATCCAATGCGCTTCAACTCATTTCCCGTCCGCGACACTTCAGCATATGCGCGGTTCGGCTCGAAATCATGCGACAGCACCCCCTTCCAATACGTCTCCTGCCCGGAATGGATCGACGCCCAGTGCCAGTACTCGATCATGTTCGCGCCGCTCGACAAGTGCGTATACACATCCAGCCGAAGCTGCCCATCGTACGGCGGATACTGGAAGGCCGACGTCCAGTCGGTGGTCTGCGCGTTCGTCTCCGTAATCAGGTAGTTGGTGTGCTGCAGCGATCGGCTGTAATCGCCCTGCTCTGCCTGCGTCCAGCCGTCGAAATTGTCCTGCGTGCCGTGATAGATGTTGTCCGCCACCACGTCGAGTGAGCGGCTCACGTCGTACTCGTTCACGTCCTTCTTCATCATGCTGCCATAGTCCGTTGTCACAAACTGATGCGGACCGCGGTGCTCGCGGACAAGCTGCGCCTGCCATGCCAGAAAATCGGTCACCCGCATCTGCTCCCAGCGCGACCACTCCAGCTTGTATCCCGTACTCTGCGCGTTGTCGCGTGTCGGCATGTTTTCCCAGCCATTCACGTCCTCGCCCCAGTAATTCAGAAACCACCGCTTGTTCAGATTGTCCGTAGTCCCGAATTTCTTTTTCAGATGATTGACGAATCCCGTGAACACATCATCGTTCGACGCACCGTAGGAAGCAGTCTCATTGTCGATCTGCCAGCCAATTACATATGGATTGTCTTTGTAGTGCTCCACCAGATTCGCGATCAGGCGTTTCGCGTAGCGACGATAGTCCACATTGTCCGTATCCATGTTCTGCCGCATGCCATAGAACGTCTTCGCTCCGCCCAGCGGCCGAACGAGTATCTCGGGATGCTCGCGATACATCCACGTCGGAATCGAGTAGGTCGGCGTCCCCATGATGACCTTGATACCGGCCTTGCCCATCGCGTCCACCACGCGGTCCATCCACGCATACTCGAAACGGCCATCCTCCGGCTCCCACAGGCTCCACGTCGACTCGCCCATCCGGACGACATTGAGGCCGGCCTCCTTCATCATCGCGATGTCCTGGTCCAGCCGCTCGTATGGCTCGTACTCGTGGTAGTACGCCGCGCCATACAAGACTTCCGACGGCACCACTACAGATTCCCGCTTCTGCGTCCCCGTTTTTGAATCTTGGGCATGAGACGTAGTTTGCGAAAACGAGACACAGGCTCCCGCGAGCAATGCTGCGCCGGCAAAAAGAGCCCGGCGCACTTCCGTCTTAAGCCGTTGGCGAAGAATATTGCCCACACAACTCCCACGCTGCACATAGTCTTGCGCTGCTTCCGTCATACGTTGCATCCCGCCTCCGTGCCTTCTCCGCGATCGTTACTGCTCCGATCGTGCGTGGGAAAGTCTACTCTTTCCCTGCAAAAATCGTTTTCCCAATCAGCATCCCCGGCCTCGCTTACCAGTTTCTGATCAATCTTCTATTTCGCTGGCGTATCGCAGTCGTCACACTCTAGAATCCCGCAAGTCTCCCCCGAATCGCACCCGGAGTATGAGGCTGCTATGCCCACCGTTCGCCACAACCCTATCGCCATCGCCGTCGCAACGTTGATCTATTTCTTCCTCGGCGCCGCGTGGTTCACCATGTTCATGCATCCGTGGCTCGCCGGCATCGGCCGCACTTTGGCCGAGTTGAAAGCTTCCGGTGCGCCCCCATGGCTGGGTTATGTCGTCGCGCTCGTTATGACGGCCATCCTCGCCATCGCGCTCTCCTGGATCATCCAGGCCACCGGCCCGCAAACGGCCACGCGCGGCGCCGCCATCGCGGCAGCAATCTGGTTTGGCTTTATCTTCACCACCTGGGCCACCGAGTATGCCTTCGAAGCCCGCGGCATCTCTATCCTTGCCATCAATACCGGCTACCCGCTCGTCGGCATGCTGCTCATGGGTCTGGTGCTCGGCGGATGGAAGGCGAAAGTGCGGATCTCGTAAACCTTTCGCTGCTTCCCCGCAGTCGTTTTCCAGCCGATATACTTAGGGATAAGGAACCCCCTGAGTTATGCCCGCTCACCTTGGCCCGACCCCGCATCGGGCGCCAGATCGTTTTTTGGATCAGATTCTCGCGCGCACGCGCGTAGACCTGGCCCGTCGTATGCAGCACACGCCTCGCGCGGCGCTGGAGCGGCAAGCACCGCAACATACGCCGCGCGGCTTCGCCGCTGCGCTTCGCACGCGCGCCGCCACCGGGCCCGCCATTATCGCGGAACTCAAAAAGGCCTCGCCCTCCAAGGGGCTGATCCGTCCAGACTTCTCCGCCGCAGTCCTCGCTCCAGCCATGCAAAGCGGCGGAGCCGCGGCGCTCTCCGTCCTCACCGATGAGCCATTCTTTCAGGGCAGCCTTCCCAATCTGCGAACCGCCTCCAGCACCACCGCTATTCCCTGTCTTCGCAAGGACTTCATCCTGGACGAGTATCAGATCGTCGAAGCGCGTGCTCATGGAGCGGATGCCATTCTGCTCATCGCCGCCGCGCTTACCGATGCCGAACTCGCGCACCTCTCGACGTTCGCTCGCGACTACGCGCTCGACGTGCTCTGCGAAGTCCACACCGGCGAAGAAGCGCAGCGCATCCGCCATCTCGGCTGCAGTCTCGTCGGCGTAAACAACCGCGATCTGCGCACCTTCGACGTGCGCCTGGAGACTTCGCTCGAACTCGCGGCAGAGCTTCCTCCGGATGCGGTACTGGTCGCCGAAAGCGGCATCAACAATCCCGCCGACTACCCACGCCTGCGCGCCGCGGGCTATCGCGCCTTTCTTATCGGCGAGGCCTTCATGCGTCAGCCCGAGCCTGGCCTCGCTCTCGCTGCGTGGATCACTGCCGCCAACCAATACGCGGCTTCTGCGAAGATTCCTGCCTGACATATATGTGGATCAAAATCTGTGGGAACACCAGCCTTGCCGATGCACAGCACGCCGCAAATAACGGAGCCAGCGCGGTCGGTTTCGTTTTTGCCCCAAGCCCCCGCCGCGTCACAGTAGACCAGGTTCGCGCCATCTCGCCGCATCTGCCGCGCAATGTTGAACGCTACGGCGTCTTCGTGGACGCCACCTTCGACGAGATCGTCACCGCCGTGCGTGAAGCCGATCTCAATGGCGTCCAGCTCCATGCGAACGACGACCCCGATCTGCCGCGTCGTCTCCGCGCGCACTTCGCCGCCCAGGATCCTTCGGCCATCGTCAGCATCCTCGCCGTGCTCGCCTTTAGCGATGACATGGAGCCGCAGATCCAGGCCATCGCACGCGATGCCGCTCGCGATGGCGCGATCGACGCCCTGCTCATCGACTCGCGAAGCCCCGTCGGCCACGGCGGCACCGGCACGCGCTATGACTGGCAGGCGGCGCAGCATCTCTTCCGCAAAGTGGCGCCGCAACTGCGGTTCATCGCCGCCGGCGGCCTCAATCCCGACAATGTCGCGGAAGCCATCCGCACCCTCACCCCATGGGGGGTCGATGTGGCTACCGGCGTGGAAGCCGCGCCTGGCCGCAAAGATCCCGCTCGCGTCGCAGCGTTCATCCGCAACGCGCGCGACACCTTTGCCCAACTGAAGAAGAATCCTCCGCGTCCCCGCGCCCCAAGGCGCTGAACGGCGGACAATGCCGGCCAACGCGATACTCTAGAGAGACGGAGATCGTATGGAAACCCTGACCCAGACCCGCCCCGGGCGTTTTGGCGATTACGGCGGCCGCTACGTTCCTGAAACCCTCATGGCTGCGCTCGAAGAGCTCGAGGCCGCATACGAGCAGGCAAAGCGCGATCCCATCTTCCGCGCCGAACTCGATGCCCTGCTGCGCGACTATGCAGGTCGCCCCACGCCGCTCTACTTTGCGCAGCGGCTCACCGAACGTCTCGGCGGCGCGAAGATCTATCTCAAGCGCGAAGACCTTCTCCACACCGGCGCGCACAAGATCAATAACTGTCTCGGCCAGGGTCTGCTCGCGCAACGCATGGGCAAGCACCGCATCATTGCGGAGACAGGTGCTGGCCAGCACGGTGTCGCCACCGCCACCATCTGCGCGCTGCTGGGCATGGAGTGCGTCGTCTACATGGGCGAAGAAGACATGCGCCGGCAGGAACTCAACGTCTACCGCATGCGCCTGCTCGGTGCGGAGGTGCGCGGCGTCAGCTCCGGCTCGAAGACGCTCAAGGACGCCATCAACGAAGCCATGCGCGACTGGGTGACCAACGTCCGCACCACGCACTACCTGCTCGGCAGCGTGCTCGGAGCGCATCCTTATCCCACCATGGTGCGCGACTTCCATCGCATCACGGGTGAAGAGATTCGCCGCCAGATTCTTGAGAAGGAAGGCCGCCTGCCCTCCGCCATCATCGCCTGCGTCGGCGGCGGTTCGAACGCCATGGGCGCCTTCTACGACTTCGTGCGCGACCCGGAGGTCAAGCTCATCGGCGTGGAGGCCGGCGGCCGCTCCACCGCGCTCGGCGAGCACGCCGCACGCTTCAGCGGGGGCGCACCTGGCGTGCTACAGGGCACCTTCTCCTATGTGCTGCAGGATGAGCATGGCCAGGTCGCGCTCACCCACTCCGTCTCCGCCGGGCTCGACTACGCCTCCGTCGGTCCGGAGCACGCCGCCATGCACGACTCCGGCCGCGCCACCTACACCTCCGCCACCGACCAGCAGGCGCTCGACGCCACCGTCATGCTCTCCCGGACCGAAGGGATCGTGCCCGCGCTCGAAAGCGCGCACGCCGTCGCCGAAGCCATCCGCCTCGCCCCACATCGCTGCCCGAGGACATCTTCGTCGTCAACGTCTCCGGCCGCGGCGACAAGGACATGGGCATCCTGGCGCGCGAGCTGCCTCGTCGTCTACCTCACCGTCGGCGACCCCGACCTCGCCACCACCCGCGCCATCGCGCTCGCCGCTATCGATGCCGGCGCAGACGTCCTCGAGCTCGGCGTCCCCTTCAGCGATCCCCTCGCCGACGGCCCGGTCATCGAGCGCGCCAGTCATCGCGCCGTCGCCAACGGCACCACGCTCGCCGATGTCCTCACACTCGCACGCGATCTGCGCGCTGCCCGTCCGCAAACCGGCCTCATCATCTTCTCCTACCTCAACCCGATCCTGCGTTACGGGCTCGAGCGCTTCACGACCGATGCCAAAGCCGCAGGCGTCGATGGCGTGCTCGCCACCGATCTCACCATCGAAGAGGCCGAAGGAAAATATCTCGACGCCATGCGCGCCGCCGGCCTCGCGCCCATCTTCCTCGCGGCGCCCACTAGCACCGACGACCGCCTCCAGCGCATCGCTGCCGTCAGCCAGGGCTTCGTCTACGCCATCTCGCGTGTCGGCATCACCGGCACCCAGCAGACACTCGCCACCGACGCACGGAATCTAGTCGAGCGCCTGCGCCGTTACACCACGCTGCCTATCGCGCTCGGTTTCGGCGTGTCTAACGCAACCCACGTCGCCGCCCTCGGCGAATTCGCCGACGCGGCCGTCATCGGCAGCGCCATCGTCGGATTGATCGAGAAGACCGCACCCAAAGACGCGCCCGCGGCAGTGGCACAATTCATTGAGGGACTGCGGCCTGTCGCCGCCGCGCCCGCATCACGCTGAAACGACCACCCTCACCGCGGTGCATTCCTGTTTGAGGCTCATCATGGATATCAGTGAATGGCGTATAAAAATCGATGCACTCGACCTTCAGATCGTCGAACTCCTGAACCAGCGGGCCGAGGCTGCCCGCGCCATCGGCAAGCTCAAAGAAGCCACCGACATGCCCGTCTACGAGCCCAATCGCGAGGAGATCATCTTCGACAACGTGCGCTCCCACAATCGCGGCCCGTTGCCGCACAGTGAGCTGGTCTACATCTACCAGCGCGTCATCGACGTCATGCGCTGCCTGCAGCGGAACGAACTTGCGTCCCAGCAGCCCGACCAACCCTGAAATTCATTCCGATAGCCTTCCCCGGGATATCTCTAGCGACAGCCGCATGCTGACCGGATGCTAAAGTGTTCGAGCACACGGTTTGCTAACGGGAAGACCGTTCTAACTGCATGTCTTTTTTCGACCTACTCTTCGGCCGCCCCCTCGCCAACTCGGAACAGCGCGCAGAGCACATCGGCGCGGCCCCGGGCGTCCCCATCTTCGGCCTGGACGCGCTCACCTCCGCGGCGTACGGACCGGAGGCCGCCCTCGCACTCCTCATCCCCCTGGGCATCGGCGGCGTGCACTACATCGTCCCGGTTTCGTTTGCCATCATCGTTCTGCTCGTCATCGTTTTTTTCTCCTACCGGCAGACAATCGATGCATATCCCAACGGGGGCGGCTCCTACACCGTTGCATCGGAGAACCTGGGCACGCTCCCCAGCCTGCTCGCCGCTGCCGCGTTGATGATCGATTACGTGCTCACCGCCGCTGTCGGCATCTCCGCTGGGGTCGGCGCGCTTGTCTCCATCGATCCCGGTCAGTTGCATCGGCACATGCTCGCCCTCTGTCTCGGCATCCTGTTCCTGCTCACGATCGTGAACCTTCGCGGTGTGCGCGAGACCGGCGTCGCCTTTCTCGTCCCCACCTATCTCTTCGTTGGCACGCTGCTCGTAGTCATCTGCGTGGGATTGTTCAAAGCCGCCATCAGCGGAGGTCATCCACATCCCGTCGTCGCACCGCCGCAGCTTCCCGCTGCTACTGAAGCCATTTCGCTCTGGCTCATTCTCAAAGTCTTCTCCAGCGGCTGCGCAGCACTGACCGGTGTCGAAGCCGTCTCCAACGGCGTCACCGCCTTCCGCGATCCCCGTTGCGTGAACGCCAAGAAGACGCTCACTATCATCATCTCGGTCCTCATCGTGCTGCTCGCTGGCATCGCGCTGCTGTGCCGCATCTACGGCGTCGGCGCTGTCGACCCTGGCTCGCCCCACTATCAAAGCGTGATCTCCGAACTCACCGCCGCGGTCATGGGCCGTGGCGTCTTTTACTACACCACCATCGCCGGCATTCTCGTCGCCCTCTCACTCTCCGCCAATACGGCCTTCGCGGACTTTCCCCGTCTCACGCGCGCCATCGCGAACAACAAATTTCTGCCCGGCGTCTTCATCATCCGCGGGCGAAGGCTGCTCTACTCCCATGGCATCTACGCCCTTGTCACTTTCACCGCTATTCTGCTCATCGTCTTCGGCGGCGTCACCGACCGGCTCATCCCGCTTTACGCGATTGGCGCCTTTCTCGCCTTCACCCTTTCGCAGGCCGGCATGGTTGTGCACTGGAAACGGCTGGGCGGCAAGGGCGCAGGCTGGCATATGTTCGTCAACGGAGTAGGCGCATTTGCGACAGGCGTCACTGTCATCGTCGTTCTCATCGCCAAGTTCACGCAGGGCGCGTGGATCACGGCGGTGATGGTGCCGCTGCTCATCTTCCTGATGCTCCGCGTCAAGCGGCACTACAACCGCGTGAACGCCGAAGTCGACAATCCCACACCCATCTGCCTCGATGACATCAAGCCGCCCATCGTCCTCATCCCGATGGATCGCTGGAGCCGTATCTCCGAAAAGGGCCTTCGCTTCGCCCTCATGCTCTCCGACGACATCCGCGCGCTCCATGTCCACACCGGCGACGATCAGGACATCGAAGACAAGGACGACGAATTAACGCCCATCTGGCAACACATGGTCGTCGAGCCGCTCCAGGCCGCAAAACTTCCCATCCCCAAACTCATCATCCTGCGCTCTCCATTTCGCTTCATCGTCACACCGCTGGTCGAGCAAATCCTGAAGATCGAGGCGGAGAACCCGCACCGGCAGATCGCCGTCATGGTGCCGGAGCTGGTCGTCAGCCGATGGTGGCAGAACCTGCTGCACAATCAGCGCGCGCAGGTGCTCAAACTGCTGCTCCTGGTCAAGGGCAGCCAGCGGGTACTGGTGATCAACATTCCGTGGTATTTGAATAAGCCAGCAGGTGCGCCCCTCGTGAACAAAAGCCACACTACTGCAACGACTGTCCCTCCGGGAGCAAAGGCAGACTGACTCGTCGCGGCGCCGACTGACCCGTATCGAAATGCTCCGTCAGCATCCCGTTCAGGAAGTAGTAGCCCTTCTGCGCATTCGACTGCGCACTCCCACGATCGATCGTTCCCGCAAAACTCCACCACACGCCATGTACCTGCTTCGTGATGAAGGTAAGCTGCGTCGGGCTCACCGTGGTCCGTGCGAAGAAGTACGTCAACGGCGCGCCACGATCCGAAGTACCATCGCCCATGCGCGTCAGATAACCCTGCAGGCGGACAGAGTTGCCGTCTCCGTTCAGGATCATCTCGATGACCTCCGCCGGATCGGGACTCAGCGCGTACGAGCCTGCCGCCTCACCGGGAACATTCGAGCGTCCGGCCTGAAAGATGCCGTCCTGCGCCAGCGCCTCCCTTCGCTCCTGCAGGCGTGGTGATGGAAACTGTTTCTGAGCGGTCGCAGTTGGAAGCGGCAGCAAGGGCAGCAGGAGCACACCGGCAACGGACCGCATCGCCATCCGATGCAGCAAACCCGGCAGGCTATTGGCCCATGCTCTTCTTGCGCGGCGCATCAAACTCATCTCCCGCCTGCCATCCCTGCCCGGTCTTTGCCCCCGACGCCAGCCAGCCCAGATCGAAGCCGAACTGCGCCATCCGCGCATCCCCCCGGAAGTCCATCTCCGGTTTGTACTCATCGCTTGGCTGATGGTACCGCTCCGCGGTGAACTGCTTCATCTGCTGCTCGCCCCAGTTCGCATCGTGCCCGGCAAAGAGTGTGCCCTGCCCAATCGAAAATGCCGGAATCCCATAGCGCGCCAGCGAGAAATGATCGGAACGGTAATAATGCCCCGCGCCAGGAAACTGGTCCGGCTGAATCGTCAGATCGAAATCTTTCGCCGTGTCCTCCACTGTCGGATAGAACGTCGTGCGCTCCGCACCGGAGACCTCCGTCGATGTTGGCACGCCAATCGGCAGCAGCATGTCGTAGTTCAGATCGAGCGTCAGGTCCTTCTGCGGGACCGGCGGATGCATCCCCAGATACTGTGAACCCAGCAAACCCTGTTCCTCCGCTGTCACCGCTGCGAAGTACACGCGATGCGGCGGCGGCGTCGCCTGCCTTGGCTGCATCCGCATACGCGCGCGCCAGTTCCAGCAGAATGCCGCAGCCCGTCGCGTTGTCCGCCGCGCCGTTGTAGATCTTGTCCCCGGCCGCGTTCTTGTCCATCCCCAGGTGATCGAAGTGCGCCGTGTACAGCACCGACTGCTCCGGGCCCGCGCCCTTCGCCGCCACCATGCCGACCACGTTCTCTGAATCGAACGACCGCTTCTCGCTGACGATATGCGCCTTCAGCCGCCACGTCGTCTCGCGCGACACGTAATGCTTTCCCGACTCCTCGATCACTTCGTCAATCTCGTAGCCCGCCGCGTCCGCCATCTTGCCCGCGATGTCATGCTGGATCCACGCCGCCGCTTCCAGCCGCGCATCCGGATCGCCCACCAGGTAGCTCTTCTCGCCCGACCACGAGCTCCGCACCACCTGCCACGGATAGCTCGCCAGGTCATCGCGATGAATGATCAGCGCTCCGATCGCGCCTTGCCGCCCCGCTTCCTCAAACTTGTATGTCCACCGCCCGTAGTACGTCAGCGCCTTGCCTTTGAAGAAACCCGCATCCTCCGACGGTGGCTCGTTCACAATCACCAGCACCACCTTGCCCCGTACATCCACGCCCTTATAGTCGTCCCAGTTGTACTCCGGCGCGTGAATGCCATAACCCACAAACACAATCGGCGCATCGATGTCCGCCACAGCCGCGCCTGTCTGGTTGTTGGTCACAAAATCTGCACCATATTTCAACGTCAGCGGCACGCCGTCTTTCGGAACCAACTGAAATGTCGTCTTGTCCGGCACCGTCTTTACCGCATAGAGAGGCACCTTCTGGTACCACGAGCCGTTGTCTCCCGCGGGCGTCACGCCGTAAGACGCAAGCTGGTCCGCCAGATACTTCGCCGCCATGCGATCGCCTTCCGTCCCCGGACCGCGGCCTTCCAGCTTGTCATCCGCCAGGTACTTCACCGACGCGCGGATGCGCTCCGGATCGATCTTCTGTGCCGCCTGTTGCGCCGCGGCGGGCACTCCCGACACCTGGGGCACCGGCGGAAGTCCATGCACCATGGTTTGTGCCGTCATTGGCAAACCCAAACCTGCAAACGTAAGTATGGAAAGGATCTTCCGTATCACCCGAAGTGGCATCGTTGACTCGGCTCTCATGAAGTAAAAGGAAGCCTACCATCCCTTCTCCGCCTGCGCCTACGACCGGCCCCGCCGCTATCGAAACAACGGCCGGCAGAATTCTTAAGACTCTCCCACATTACGGGGTAAAGAGATGACAACTGTTTTACTTTGCCCTGACACCAGCCCCGGTTTTCGAGGCGCAAGCTCCCATGTCAGGAGGCACCTTGTATGCAGGAAATGTGGAGCAGCATGAAAGCCGCAACCAATCGGCGCTCGTTCATGAAGAGTGGACTCGCCACAGCAGGCGTCGGGCTCCTGGCTGGCAGCACTTTCGCTCTGGCGGACGAAGACCGCGAAGCACGCCATGGCCGACTCACCCGCGGCGACGCAGCTTTGCTTCGCTTCGCGGCAGCAGCGGAAATCCTCGAAACGGACTTCTGGGTACAGTACAACGAACTCTGCGGCATCCCGGACACAGAAGTCCCAGGTGGAACCGGAAATCCCGCCTTCACCGCCGCCCTTGCTTTTCTGGACCCCGACATGTCCCAGTATGTCCATGACAACACTGAGGATGAATTCACCCACTGGCACTTCCTGAACGCCTATCTGGCTTCGAAGGGCGCAGACCCGGTCAACCTCGAACCCTTCCGCAACCTGCCCGGCAGCACTGCGACCGGTTCCAGCGGAAAACCACGACTGACAAACCTGATGCAGCTCACGATCGACACCAGTTGGTGGACACGCTACCGCAGCCGCACCCAAAACCCGGACCTTGATCCCAACTTCAAATTCCCGCAAGCGATCCCGACCTTAGCTGTTGGTGAGCACACGGCAATTCCCCGGAACGACGACGACACCACAGACGCAAATTTCCTTCAGGCCATCGCGAACACCGCAGGTTTCCACTTCCCCACCATCGAACAAGGTGGCAACAGCCTCTATCCGTCGATGGCTCAGCGAGCCACCAGCGTTGAGGTCCTGCGCATTCTCATCAGCATTGGCCCCACCGAAACCATGCACTTTCAAACCTGGGCAGACAAAGCAGGAAACGCGAAAGCGCCCCTCACCGCCGTCGATCCAATGACAGGGGTATCGGTAACCTTTCCCGATCTGAATTCACCACCCTTCGGTGGCGAGGATTTTCAGACCAACCTGATCATGCCCGAGCCGTGTCCTTTCCTGAGCCGTAAGCTTCCGGTCTGCTCCATCATCCGTCCCACAGAGACAAAGGGCATTGCCATGGGCGTGGTCAACTTCCTGACGGACATGGGACTCTTCAAAGGCCAATCCTCCGGCTTCTCTAAGTTGTTGCACGACCTGGCGGAAGATGCGGACGACGCCAGGCGGGGACTATAGGGCTGTTTCCTCAACCGAATGAAGCTCAGAGAGCGCGAGCCGTATGGCCGATACTCTCTGAGCTTCTTTTTTGCATAGGTGCCAGCACACTGGTTCGAAGCCAAAGCGAATAACCTTAACGCAGGCTTAAGGCTATCCACGATCCTTCCTTCAGTTCAGGTCACAACGGAAACTTGCGGATGGCGCATCTATCTCCGCGTAACATATCGAAATGGGCGGTTCACGGCGCCATCGCGCAGAAGGGCCCCTCAGTCTATCCCACCCTCATGTCCTGGGGATGTCGTTCCTGCTGATCCTGCTCTCCGCCTGCGGAGGCAGCGGGCACCCTGGTTCCACTACCTCCACCATCTCTTCCGTTTCGCCGGTCTGTACTCCTTCCGCGATTGCCATGAGCGCAACCTCGCAATGCAATGCGACGGTGCAGGGCACAGGGAACTACAGTTCCGCAGTCTCTTGGTCCGCCAGCGCGGGTACGATCAGCGCAAGCGGCGTTTTCACAGCGCCAGCTTCCGCAGGCGCCGCGACGGTGACTGCAATCAGCATGCAGGACCCGACGAAATTGGGTACGGCATCCGTCACCGTTCAGTCGTCGCCGCCGCCCTCCTCCACCATCACTTCGGTCCAGGTGGCCTGCACTCCCTCCAGTGTCGGCATTAACGCAACCTCGCAGTGCAGTGCAACGGTAAAGGGCACGGGAAATTACAGCTCCGCAGTTACGTGGTCCGCTAGCGAGGGCACCATCAACGCGAGTGGACTGTTCACGGCGCCCGCCACAGCCGGCGCAGCCACCGTGACGGCCACCAGCGTCCAGGACACGGCGCAGTCAGGCGGCGCAACCGTAACCGTGCAATCGACAACACCGCAAGGCAAACATGTCGTCATGGTTCTCGAAGAGAACTTGGGCTATGCAAGCGTGGTACGCAGTGCCGGCTGGCCGAACCTGAATCACCTGATCGGCAACGGCGCCCTGTCAACCAACTATTACGCGAATACGCATCCCTCCATCGGCAACTACTTCATGCTGACCACGGGGCAGTTGCTGACCAACGATGACAACTCCACCACAGTCTGGAACGTGGATAACCTCGCACGCCGCATGCTCGCCGCCAACATCCCGTTCAGGATCTACGCAGAGGGCATCTCCCGGGGCTATGTCGGCGGGAATACAGGACCCTATCTCGTCCGCCACAATCCATTTGCCCGGCTTTCGGATATCGCGCACAACCCGCAGGTCGCGAATCAAACCATCTGGCCCTTCACCCAGTTCGCCACCGACCTGGCAAGCGGAACGTTGCCGGAGTTCTCCTTCATCGTCCCGGATATCTACCACGATGCGCACAACGGAACCCCTCAGCAGGCCGACTCCTGGTTGCAGACAAAGGTCGTCATCCCCCTGTCCAACAATCCAGCATTCGCTCCCGGTGGGGACGGCCTCCTCATCGTGGACTTCGACGAAGCGGCAGTCACCGATACAGCACACGGCGGTGGGCACGTCTCTCCCGTTTTCTGGGGTCCAGCTCGCAAAGGTCGGTTACAACCAAACGTCGAGCACGCTCTATCAGCACCAGAGCGCGCTCCGGACCGTAATGGAAATACTTGGCCTGCCCAACCCTCCAGGCGCAGCGGCAGGCGCGCCATCCATGTCGGAGTTCCTTGTCGGTAAGTGAGGTCCAGACAAGTGAGATCCAGAAGTGACGTCCGGAAGTGAGCCGCGAGCGCGGTTACGACATGCAGCCAACCCGCCGCAGCACCTTACGCGTAAGCCCGGTCAGCGCACGCCCGGATAACTCGCCCACCGGCACCCACTCGCCCTCCAATCCGCGAGCAACACTGTGTCGCACATACACATCCACCACATGATTCGTAACCGTGATGGCGTGCCGCACTGTGAACTCCGGCGACTCGCCGGCCTTCGCTTCCGTACTGGGATTTGCACTGGGATTCGCAGTTGGAATATAGCCCGGCAGCTCCCACATTCCCGCCATCAGGGACGCATCTGCAGCTCGCTGTACGAGCCGCACCTGCTTCTTCGCGCCAACCCCGCGCAGCCACACCACCCGTGCGCTATGCTGGCGCTGCTGCGCGCGCCGCGCCGGCATCGGATGCTCACCCCGCGTGCGGCACCACCGCTGCCACGGACATCCCAGGCACAATGGCCCACGTGGCAGGCACACCATCGCCCCCAGCTCCATCATCCCCTGGTTGAAGTCGCCTGCGCACTCCGGATCCACCAGTGTTCCCGCAAATGTGCCTACGCGCGTTGCAAACCCCGTCTCCGCAGCGGACCATCCTGCTACGCGAGCCAGCACGCGCTCCACATTGCCATCCACCACCGCCACCGGCTCAGCGAACGCGATGCTCGCCACAGCCGCCGCCGTGTAAGCGCCCACTCCGGGGAGCGCCCGCAACCCTTCCGACGAGCGGGGCATCGCGCCTGCCCACTCCTCCACCACCATCTTCGCCGCTCGATGCAGCATGCGCGCCCGACGGTAGTAGCCCAGCCCGCTCCACAACGCCAGCACCTCCGCCTCACTCGCTGCCGCAAGCGCCTGCACCGTAGGAAATGCCGCAAGAAACAGCCGGTAGTGTTCCAGCACCGCGGCTACTCGCGTCTGCTGCAGCATGATCTCTGAAACCCAGATGCGATACGGATCGCGCGTGGCACGCCACGGCAGGTCGCGCTTGTGCGCTCGATACCACGTCAGCAAAGCGGCGCGCATCTCTTGAACTTGGGCGGCCGCGCACTCTCCGTCTGGCCCGGGCGCAGCGGATTTAGCGGCAGGCGTCATTGCCTGTAGTCGTCAGGTCATGCACGGTCAGCAGGTAGCCCGCGGCCGTGTGCGTGGCTTTTTCGTCCTTCGCCTCGCTGCCCACAGGCTGCGGCTGCTGCCACACCGCCAACGCGCTCAGGGTCTGCGGACGTCCCGCGCAGCCGGCGCCGGCTTGGGCAGCCACAGCCTTCTCCGCCTGAATCTGCAGCGTGTACACCAGGTTCATGTCGTTCACCGCCGGCGTCAGCGCAACATCGCTCACCTGCACACCACGTATCCCCAGCGACTGCAGCCACGGCACAATCTGTGCTCGCGCCACCACCTGCCCATTCACTCGCCATACCGCATTCGGCGCCAGCAACGCATTCGCCTGCACCCACTTCGCCTGCTCCACATCCTGCCAGAAGATGCGATCCACCTGCTCGGCGCTCGTGGTCTGCATCAGCGTCGGTTGTTTCTGAGCCGGGTACACCGAGCATCCGCCAAGCCCCGCAACGATTGCCATCGCGGCCGTCGCACAGGCCACGCGAAGCGTTCGCTTCTCCGCGCGATGCCGGCCGCACCCTTCCATTCCGTGCATATCCGCTAGCGTAGCAGCCCCTTGCTGTTCAGGCGAAAGGCATACGCTGTCGCTGCAATGTGAACCAGCAAATTGCCGCCTCCCATCAACAACGGGTGAAGCAGGGCGCCACTCGGATGACGCAGGTAGAGGGGAATCAAGGACGGCCATGAAAGCACGCACAGCCCAGCGACCAGAACCGTAGAAGCCAACAGCAGCCCTGCCCCAATCCGCCGCATCGACACCAGCAGCCAGGAAGCAACCAGGGTCAGCAAAAGGTTCAGGTCGGCGATCCCCAGCGACACCAGCGCCGGAGTGACACTCAAATGCGACCGCATCTCCGGCGTGAACCTGAAAAACAAGACATAGATCAAGCTGCCGATTGCAAATAAGCAGACCGCGGTAAAGAACAACGCGATGAGATAGGCTCCCACCGGCGTCTTCAGTGGCCCGCCCGGCGCCAGTGCGCGATCGTCAGCTTGTGGATCGTTCGGTCTCTTTATCACGCATCTATTCTGTCAATGTTTCTGAGTACGTGTGATGCGAATCCAATGCGCGTCAGACGTGTCATGGTGGCCCATTATACTGGCCCCATGCGACTCGACATGCTGATTGGCCGCAGAGTCTTGTGGTGGATGCTCGCGTTCTGTTTCGTCCTTACTGCCGAAGAATTCATCCATCTCGGCATCACTCAATCCCATCGTTGGTCCACTCCGATCACGCTGCGGGATCAGTGCGTACGCAAAGCCGACCGGATCTATGAATGCCAAGTGCCCGGCTACGGAAAGGCATTGTTTCTCTGCTCCGCGAAAGGATGTATGGCAAAAGAGCCGTCCACCGGCATGACCATCAACCCGAAAGAGGAGCAACTCTTTGACAAGTTCTACTGAGTTGCCCCGCAGCCTTCGATGGTTCATCTTTGCCAGCCTCTCACTCACGATCGCTTCGCTCGGATATTCGCTCACGGCTCGCTTGATCGGCTTCGGGTTGCCGTATAGCTTTCCCTATTACTTTTCGATTGGCACGTTTTTCTCTGATTTCAACGAACTGGCGCTCCGGTTTCGGGATCTTGGATCGCCAGCCTTCTTCGCCTCCGGTCAATACTTTATGTACCCGCCCGCCATGGTCTTGCCATATGGCGCTGTTGTGCGTTGGCTGCCCGATCCCTTCCACACCTTCATATTGGTGTTCGCAGCATCATTGATATTCTTCGCGATCTGCTTCTATCGCGTCCTGCGCAGATATCTCGGGATAGGCGATGCGATCCTGCTTGCGGCCAGCACCGCAGTGACCTCATATCCTTTTTGGCTGCTTGTCCAGCGCGAGAACATGGAAGTGTTCGCATGGATCCTGATCACAGTTGGACTCTGGAGCTTCTACCGGGAACGATTCACATGTGCAGCCATCTGCATCGGCATCGCGACTGCGCTGAAGATCTATCCTCTGGTCTTTTTCGGCCTGTTCCTCCCGCCGCGTCTGTATCGTCAGATGTTGATCGGGATAGGGTCCTGCCTAGCTGCGACGATCATCGGTCTGCGGGCTATGAGTCCTGACATCGCATTCGCATACGGGTGGGACAAGATTCAGCTGCAAGCGTTCGGTCGCTACTACACGACCTCATGGCTCGGTCTTGGATACGATCATTCTTTGTTCGCGCTGGTCAAGGTGGTCACCCTGCCGTGGCTGCCCAACTTGGATCCACTTCTCAGCTATTACACCTGGGTCGTTATCATCGCGTGTCTCGCCCTCTACTTCGGCCGCATCTGGAAAGTGCCGGTGGTGAACCGGATCATCGCCCTCTCCGTTCTCAGTGTGACCATCGCGCCAGCGTCGCACGAGTACACGCTGTTATCCCTATATGCCTCGCTCGCAATCCTGTGCGTTCTCGCCATGGAGGGGAGCAAACTTACACCGTACCTTTTGCTCTATGCGGCCATTCTGACTCCGCAGAGCTATGCGATTCTGAGGGGTGCCAGATACTGTGGGCCGCTCCACGCGGTGTTCCTGCTGGCGCTGCTCGGGCTATCTCTGTGTCGGCCTATCGCAGTGGTGACGGGAGGCGTTTCGGAACAAGTCGCTTGAACGAGGTACTGCGGTGAACCGCATCTCAATCATCACTGGAAGAACGCTGCCACGCCCAAGGGTGCGCAAGCGAAATCAGTATTCTGTTGCACACCAGATGACCGAGCTTTTCGGGGCCAACTATCCGTTGCCCAACAGGTCCACAACCAGCTCTTCTCCAGCACGAAGAGCAGCTGCTGAATAAAGTGCAGTTGCACACAGAAAAAGGCCGCCTTCACAGGCGGCCTTCACTTTGCTTCGTTGCAGACGACTTAGTCGCCCATCACCGGCTCTTCCGTCTCTACCCGGACCTTCGGAGCAGGCTTGATGGCATCCAGCGAAACCAGCCCTTCGACCGGCTTCTCGCCCAGCACATGCTCCTTGTAGAGCCGCGCCATCTGCGCGTTCTCGGCATCGCTCTTGATCTTGGCATCGCGCGCTCGGATCTTCTCCTCGCGGCTATTTTTCGCAATGCCCGATTTCTCGAACGTGTCGTTAGCTGCGGCGTTCACGTGAGCGTCGTTCAGGATCAGCGTGTGCTCCGCCTCGCCCATCCCCACCTTCTTGCCGCCCGCGAAGATCTCATGCCGCCCATGCTCCTCGTACCACTTGGTGAGCGTGGAAGTCATATGCATCTTCTCGATGATGTTCCGCCAGCCCACACCCGTGTTGTACGCGCAGAAGCTGATCTCGCCCTCCTGCGTCGCATACGGGATGATGCACTGCTCGGTGCGCCGGAAGTCGTAGTTGAACAGGTCCTGGAACCACATGCCTGCGATGAACAGGAAGTTCCAGCGGTCTGCGCGCCGCATCTCGATATCCTTCATCGTGCGGTCGCCCTTCACCGAGCCGTAGTTGCGCTTGGTGGCTCCGGAAAACTTGTCGAACTTCTTCAGCAGATCCATGATGCGCATGTGCGTCGGCGCCTTTCGCGGATCGTAGTTCCGCAGCAGCGCCAGCGTGATGCCCACCAGCGAAAGGAACTTGCCGCGCGCGGCGTCGTTCACCTTCGCCACATCCTTCGCCAGCCGATCGGCATTAAGGAACGCGGTCACCGGAACAGCTTCCTTCGTTTCCTTGTCGATCATGATCGCCATGCCAATGCCGCAGTTCGGGTGGCATCCGCAGGAGATCTGTCCCCAGTCGCGTTCCGGGCCATGGACCAGGTCGGCGAAGTCGGAGAAGGTGCTGATAAAGCTGATCGGGAACCAGTCGCGCGTCGGCTCGCCGATACCTGTCTGGTTCTTCACGTCATGCGCCAGGTGGCTCAGCGTGTAGCGCTGCGCAATCCGGCGCTCGTCGCTGATCGCTTCATCGCGGCCGGTAAAGCTCACCGGCTGGAAGCTCAGGAAGTTGATCTTCTTCGGGTTGTTGAGCGCGAACTCGATGATGTGGCCCACCTGCTCGTTGTTGATGCCATTCACGATCGTCGTCACCGGCACAATGTCCACGCCCGCCTCGTGCAGGTTATGGATCGCCTGCAGCTTCACGTCGAACGCGTTGCCTACCTTGCGGTGCGAGTTGGCTGCATTGCCGATGCCGTCGAACTGCAGGTACGCATAGCGCAGGCCGGCCTCTGCGGCTGCCTTCGAGAACTCCTTCGACTTCGCAAACTCGATGCCGTTGGTCGCCGCCTGCACCGACTCATAGCCCACCTTGCGGGCATACGCCACCGCGTCCAGGAAGTATGGCGAAAGCGTCGGCTCGCCGCCCGAGAACTGCACTGACATCTGGCGCCGCGGCTTGATCGTGATCGCGTTGTCCAGCATGGTCTTGATGTCATCCCACGTCAGCTCGTGGACGAAGCCCACCTGATTCGCATCCATGAAGCACGGATCGCACATCATGTTGCAGCGGTTCGTCAGATCGATCGTCAGCACCGACCCGCGGCCGTGCGTCACGGTCGACGTGCCATGGTTGTGCAGCTTCTCATCGTTGTGCGCGCGGATGTCGCGCCCCGGAAAAACCTCTTCCAGATGTTTGAAGAACTTGGTGTCCATCGACATCACGTCTTCAAAGTGCCCGTGCTTGGGGCAATCCTTCACCATCAGGATCTGGCCGTCGCGCTCGATGATCTGCGCCTTGATCTCCCCGACCTTTTCGTTCAGCAGAATCTCGTGCGGCAGCTTGCCGTCAATGATCTGTTGACGAATCTCCGGCACGCACTTCGGGCACAAAGAATCGGTCGTACGCGGCCAGCCAAGCGGCGGCTTTTCCTTCTGGTAGCTCTTCAAAAGCGGCTTGTCGGACCACTTGGGCGTAAACGAAGCGTTCGGCTTGATGCTGTTCAGCTTCTCAAAGATGGTCCACGCACCCTGGGCGGCCATCGTGACTGCCCGTTCTGCGTATTTAACGGCTTTCGACATTTAGATCTCCTGTGTATGAGCCCGCAGGCTCCAATCGGACATCGCTCCCATTTTGGAACAGGAGGTTCAAGTCTAATCAACGACGAGGCGACTGCGGCGGTACCACTCAAGAATCCCGCGAGGTGGCAGGCGGTACTCTTTCAGCATCAGGCTACTTTGCTGGTGACAATCCAGAAAGACGAGCGGCCCGAACGGCGAAAAACGGGACTTAAACGGTAAAAGACCGTCCCGGATGGCGCAGGCAACCTTTCGTAAGTTGCTGTATCCGAACCCGTTACTCGCCAGATTCCGGCCTCATTTTTGTGCCGCCCTCCGACCACAAAATGCCCGGTTCTGGCTGCTCGGTAACGCCAAAGCCAATTCCCCGCCGGTCACATGCAGTCATCCTCTCGATACCTTCGATACGCGCACGGGCCTCACTTCCGTCATCCCTATTGAAACGTGCTCATCTTCCTCGACCCCCAGCCGAACGAATCTGGCAGACATTCTCGAACTTCGAAGAATCGTCCCCATCCCCGGCTGCAGGAACATACGCCGGATCGACCCACCACCGCGCAATCACGCCCCACATACGCGCCCTGTCGTAAACCCGGACCGCAGAGTGATAGGAAGAGCGATAGGAGCTGGCAACGTCCCGCACGATCGGCGGCAAAGCAGGCGCCGCGCCGGTAGCAATCGTCAACGCCAAAAGCGTTCCGGCGAATGACGTGGTGACGAAGCTCCTTGTCGATCTCATGGTGTTTCTCCTTCTACCTGTATGTCGGTTGAAGGAACCGGAAATCGACATTTCCCGCTGAATTTTTCTAGGCGTAACGGCTATTGTGTGGTTTCCTGCGCGAGACACGGCTTTTCCAGCGCAAGGTCCAACAAAATCAGGATGGGATTATTCGTCCCGTAACCGGAGCAACAATGTTTAAAATCCTTCTGCGCACAAAAACATACTTGATTACCGTTGCATTATGTATTTGTTCTTGTGCGATAACTGGATGCGTTGAGTCAACCTTTATCTTAGCGAGTGAGTCGAAACTGCCAAGATCGATGACACTCCCACCTGGACTTACACGCACAGACGTTTCGGTAACATTGAACCTCTACGCACCACTGCGAGGCCCTGATGCGAAATTTGTATTAACAGACAGGGAAGGGAAAAAGCTGGCAGAGGCGAAAGGCAAGACGAAAGAATTAGCTCCATCGAGCTATTACCAAATTGTCACTGAAAAGGGCATAACAGAAATAATCAAACTGAAACCATATAGAGAACATGAAAACATGGAACAAAACGGGAGAGCAGTTGCGCTGTTCTATGTCATTGATGACCCAGCCGTAAGGAAAGAGCTTTTAGCAGGTTCCCATGCGAACTGAATAGGTGTACTCGGTTGCGGATTCTCGCGCACCACATGCGCATACGCCGGGTCGATCCACCACCGCGCGATCAGGCTCCACGCACGCACCGTGTCGTAGATCCGAACTGCGGCACGATAGGAAGTCGTCAGTTCACACCCGATGCACGAAAACGATCGCGCCGCGCCTGTAGTCAACACGAGCGCTAGAAGAATTCCGGCTGACGCGGTCGTGGAGAAGCTCGCGGTCGGTTTCATGACACTCTTCCCTCTCTACATGTATGTCGGCCGAGGCAACCTGGATTCGACATTTTTCCAATATTTTTTCAAAACAATGCGCATTGGCACGGACGGATCGAAGCCGGATGCCCGCCTTTTACCTGCCTGGACGACGGCTGACCGTGTGCTCTGTGCCTTGTACTGACGAGGCCAGGATGGAGAAGTTTCGTAGCAGCCCACGGGTTTCGGGCGACCCAACTCATGCGGACGTATGCCTGTCCCACGGCGCGTCGTCTCAGAGTGTGGTCTCAGAGCGTCTTCTCAAAGACCGCTGAAGTCTTCACCCGCGCATACCCGTCGCGCAGATAGAAGGCATGCGCGCGCTCCCGGATCGCATTCGATCGAACCCGCAGCCGGGCGACACCCTGCGTCCGAGCCCAATCCTCCGCAGCCTTGCAAAGCTGCCGCCCAATCCCCCGCCCGCGCGCCGGCTCGGCAACCACCAGCCCGCCAATCAAAGCCGACGGCTCCGACTGCAGGTGGTACTCGACACTCAAATCGATCCACCCCACCAACACGTCATCCAGGCACGCCACCAGCACCGCGCGATGCGCATCGCCGGCAATCTGTGTCATCCGCGCCAGCACGGCAGCCTCGTCTGCTGGATACCCAAGCTGCGTACACAACACCGCCGCGACCTTGGCGTCGCGCGTTTCTATAGGTCGAATGCGCATCGTCTCCATCCCGGTCCACCACCAAGCGAACGCCGAGTACGGCTCAAAGCGACGGATCACAAAAGGGAGGCCCGGCAGCCTCACGCACCGGAGGGCAGAGCGGCCCCGGTCACACCTGCATCACTTCCTTCTCTTTATTCCTCGAAAGCTCTTCCATCCGCTTGATCTCTTCGTCGGTCAGCTTCTGTATCTCATCCAGCGAGCGCTTCTCCTCATCCTCGGAGATCTGCTTCTCCTTCGCCGCTTTCTTGATCGCCTCGTTGCCGTCGCGCCGCACATTGCGGATGCCGGTGCGATGCTCTTCGAGCACCTTGTTCAACTGCTTCACCACATCCTTGCGCCGCTCCTCGGTCATCGCCGGGATCTTCAGCCGCACCACCTTGCCATCGTTCTGCGGGTTAAAGCTCGAATCCGCCGTGCGCAGCCCCTTCTCGATCTCCGCAATCGCCGATGGATCGAAGGGCGAGATCAAGATCGTCTGCGCATCCGGAATCGAGAGCTGCGCCACCTGGTTCAGCGGCATCTCCGTGCCGTAATACGCAACGCGCACATGATCCAGCATCTGAATATTCGCCCGCCCCGTGCGCGTGGACGCCAGGTTCTGCCGGAAGTCGTTCACCGCCTTCTCCATGCGCGTCTTCAGTTGCTGGTGCACGGTCTTCAGCGCCGGGATGCTGGCCATCGTCGAAACTGCCATGGTGTCTCTTCCTCCTGGTGGCAAAGCTAGATTCTAAAGCGTTTTCCCGGTTGCTGCGTCCAGCCCGGTTCTAGCGAATTTGCGCAATCTCACCCGCCGTCAAAAATATCGCATCCAGATACCGCATCCAGATACTGCACCCCGGGCAGCCAGATCGAACGCCGTCCTTTGCCTTTCGACCGGAATCGGCTTACGCTTTCGACGTTCTCCCCAACACCTGAGAGGAAAAGAATGACGATGGAAATACGGTCTTCCCGGCTGTTGCATGGACTCCTCCTCTGCTGTCTCGCCGCAGCGCTATCTCCCGTGCTGCATGCACAAGATCGTCCGCAGGGTTCTCCGCAAGCCGGACCCGCGCCGGGCACCAAACCCGCGGCAAGGCCGTCAACCAGGCCAGGCGCAGGCAACACCGCTCGTCCGCAACCCGGCTCACGTCCGCAACAATCCGCCTCGCGACCCAAACCCGCACAGACGAAGCCCGCGAGGCCAGGGCAATCGCGTCCGCCGGCACGCCCGCAACCCGCCAAACCCGGTACAAGACCGCCGTCGCATCATCGCCCGCCAGCGCACCGGCCGCCGCACGCTCGTCCGCCGCAGTGGGGCCGTCCACCACACTCCCGGCCCTCGTACGCATTCCGGCCCAGCGACCGCGACCGCCTGCGCCGCTACTACGCCGCCCGTATCCGTGCCATCAACCGTGCACGCCGTGCCAGATTCATCGTCGGCGGCTATTACCCATACGCCGACATCGGATACCTGCAACCGATTCCGCCCGATGTCTATGGCTATCTGCCCCCGCCGCCACCCGGCTACCAGATGGGCTATTACGATGGCTACGTCGTCGTCTATGACCCCATCACCTACTTCATCACCAACCTCATCGACCTGATGCAGTGAGCAGGCCGTTGACGCAACGAACCCCGCTCTTCGGAGCGGGGTTCGCTATTTCGTAGCTTCAATTTGGTCAGAACGTCGAGTTCGCCGCCGCGCTCGTTAACTCGACGCTGCCGCTCAACGGCGTGTCTTCAACCGAGTCCCCGACGTGCACCGTGAACTTGCCCGGATCGATCGTCCACTTCTTACTGTCGGCGCTCCAGTAAGCGAACGCTCGCGCATCCAGCGTCACGGAGACATGCTTCGTCTCGCCCGGCTCCAGCGTCACACGCTCAAAGCCCTTCAGCTCGCGCTCCGGCCGTTCGACCTTCGCCTGATCAGGCGAAACATAGACCTGCGCCACCTCCGCGCCCTTCCGCGATCCGGTATTCGTCACATCGAAGGTGACCGTCTACCTGCGGGTTTGCACCAGCC
Organism: uncultured Acidobacteriaceae bacterium; assembly: GCA_963763665.1. Classification (GTDB taxonomy): domain Bacteria; phylum Acidobacteriota; class Terriglobia; order Terriglobales; family Acidobacteriaceae; genus KBS-83. The sequence continues at coordinate 856,758 of CAVXPT010000001.1, forward strand.
GACTCCGGGCTCACCGCCAGGTTTGCGAACTTGAATGTCGTATAGGAGAGGCCATAGCCGAAAGGAAATAGCGGCTTCACGCGATTGCGCTCATAGCCGCGATAGCCAATGAAGATGCCCTCCCTGTAGACCACGCGCTTCGTGCCCGGCTCCGGATAGTAGTTTGCGAACGATGGATTGTCCTCCGCACGCCGCTCAAAGGTAGCCGGCAGATGGCCCGACGGGTTCACCTCGCCCAGCAGAATCTCGGCCAACGCCTTGCCCCCATCTTGTCCTCCATACCAGGTCTCCAGCAGCACCGGCACACGATCCAGCCATGTGCTTGAATCCACGTTGCCGCCGGATGTAACCGCGACGATCACTTTTTTGTTGGCCGCCGCCATCGCCTGGATCAGCTCGTCCTGGCCATACGGCAGGTCAAAGGTGCGGTCGCCGCCCTCGCTCTCGCTATCCTGATCGAAGCCCGCCGCCACCACGACAACGTCCGCCTTCGCCGCCAGTTCTTTTGCACGCTCGCTCACGATCTGTGCTTCCGGCACGATCGCAACCCGCAGTTTGCCGCCAACTGCGAAATCCTGCCGCTCTTCCACCACCACCTTGTGCGGCCCTGCCGTAAGGGTCAATGTCACGTGCGGTGCAAAGGCGCTCACCAACTCCCAGTCGTCGATCACCTGCTTGCCATCGACAAAAATGCGATTGTTGGAGCCCTCTCCGGAAGCCTCGACCGCCAGGATGTAGCGGCCAGCCGACGTCGCCGTGTAGTAGCCGGTATACCGGCGCGATACCTTCTTGCCCGGCGGAAACAGTGCCGCCACCATCTCCGGATCGCTGTCCATCAGATCCCAACTGATGCCGGTCGTGTTGATGTTTTTCGCCACCGTCGTGTTCGCCGGCTGCCCGCTGAGATCGTGATTATGAAATGTTTCGAGCGTCAGTCCCGGCTTGCCATTCTGCGGCTCGGTAGTGAACTCCGTCGCCTGCGCCAATTCGGAGATCTTCGGGACCCCGCGGTCATAGAAGACCGTCGCCGTCTTGCCCAGAGCATCCGTGAGCCCCTCCAGCGGGCTGATGCTGTGGAATGGCCGAACGCCCGAGCTACCGCCGCCCACGGGCACACCCGGATAGGCGTCCGGGCCAACAATCAGAATGCTCCTGATCAGCGCCTTGTTCAGCGGCAGCAGGTCGCCGTCGTTCTTCAGCAGAACCGCGGACTCGCGCGCCGAATCGAGCGCCGTCTGCCGGTTGCTGCGGTCCACGTACGAGATCGACGCATCCGTCTGGTCGCGGTCCAGCCAGCCGAACATCATCGCGGTGGAAAGGATGTGCCGCACCTTCTCGTCAATCGTCGCCTCGCTGACCTTGCCCGCCTTGATAGCTGGTTCAAGGTTCTTGCGATTCATATACGTGCCATGCGGCATTTCGAGATCGAGGCCGCCATTCGCCGCCCCAACGGCATCGTAGGTCGCGTCCCAGTCGGACATGATCGTGCCCTCGAAACCAAACTCCTTGCGCATGATCTCGATGTTCAGCGGTACGTTCTGCGTGGCATGCGCGCCGTTGATCAGGTTGTAGGAGTCCATCACCGCGCCGACGTGCGCCTTCTTCACCGCGGCCTCGAATGCCGGCAGATAAATCTCGTGCATCGTGCGCGCATCGATGATCGAATCCGAGTCGTGGCGCAGAAACTCTGAGTTGTTGCCGACATAGTGCTTGATCGTCGAGCTGACCCCTTGCTCCTGCATGCCGTTGATATAGCCAACAGCAATGCTCGAGGTAAGGAACGGGTCTTCGCCGAAGTATTCAAAGTTGCGGCCGTTGCGCGGCGAGCGGTAGATATTCACCGCCGGACCAAGCATGAAGTTGATCCCGCGTGCCCGCGCATCCCGCCCGATGCCTGCGCCCACGCGATGCGCCAGTTCGCGATCCCAGCTCGCCGCCAGGGCAATTCCGCCCGCGTAGGTAGTCGAAGGAAAGCCGGAGTCCAGGCGAACGCCGACCGGCCCATCCGACATCTGAAGCGCACGGACGCCGACCGACGGAACCGCGCGAATCGTCATCTCCATGCCGCCGATGTAATCCAGCTTCTCGGCCAGCGTCATCTTGTGGACGATCTCGTCGATGCGCTGCCGGTCAGCAGGAGTCAGAGGATGCGGCGCCTGCGCCGTTCGCTGAGAACGCAAGCAGGGCGCTGGCAGCGAGTGTGAGACCCAAAGAACGAAGCAGAGGCAAACGATTGAGCACGCCAGATCCCCCGGACACAGAACGCGTCCGATGTTAGTAGCTGACCTGTCCGATTGCAAAAGCGCCGCGCTAGAGAAAGAGTGCGGTCGCTCAGGCCAGCACGGCCAAACCAGTACTCGCCGCCTGCTCATGCGCGTGATAGCTCGACCGCACCAGCGGGCCCGACTCCACGTGCCGGAATCCCATCTGCATCGCCGCGGTCTTCATCTCCGCGAACTCGTCCGGCGTGTAGTAGCGGGCCATCGGCAGATGATCCTTCGACGGACGCAGGTATTGGCCCACGGTCAGAATGTCCACGCCCACCGCCGCAAGATCGCGAAAGACAGCGAGCAGTTCATCCGTCTCTTCTCCCAGCCCCGCCATCACGCCGCTCTTGGTGACGATCGCCGGATCCAGCCGCTTCGCCGTTTCGAGCAATTGCAACGACCGCTCATACCGCGAACCGGAGCGCACTGCGCGATAGAGCCGCGGCACCGTCTCCGTGTTGTGATTCAGCACCTCGGGACGCGCATCCACCACCAGCCGGATCGCCTCTTCGCGGCCCTGGAAGTCCGGCACCAGCACTTCAATCTGGCAGCCGGGCGCCTGTCTGCGCACTTCATCGATCAGCATCGCGAAGGCCCGCGCACCGCCCACCACATCGTCATCGCGGTTCACGCTGGTCACAACAGCATGCTTCAGGCCCAGCGTCGCAATCGCCTCGGCCACGCGCCGCGGCTCATCGAAATCGATCGCCTCCGGACGTCCCTTGGGCACCGCGCAGAAACCGCATCGGCGTGTACACAGATTGCCGAGCATCATGAAAGTGGCAGTCTTGTGCTCCCAGCACTCGCCAATGTTCGGGCACTGCGCGCTCTCGCATACGGTGTGCAGGTTCAGCGACCGCGCCAGCTTCTTCAGCCCGTGGTAGTTCTCGCCCGCCGGCGCCTTCGCCTTCAGCCACGCAGGCTTCGGCCCGCGGACGCGCGGCGCGGTATCAATCTGCACCAGATCCGTCTTTGGCGCAGAAAGGACTGCCGCAGATGGAATCGAAATGGAGGGGAACGCCTGAAGATCGGCCACGCTGGATACCTTCCTCCATTGTAACCAAGCCGGACGGAGCAGATGAATGACCCGCTCGCGTCACCGTGGATCGGCTACTCCTTTAGATCCCCTGATATCGCGGGTCGAACTCCGAGCGGCTCTTCAGCCACGGAAACAGCTCCGTATCCGCCGGCTTTTCAATATAGAACGCGAACAGATTGCCCTGTTTCTCGAAGAGCCGCGTGGAGAGTTCCACCAGCCACTTTGTTCCCTGGGTCAGCCACCGCAGCCGCGGGTTTCCCGCAAAAGGCAGCCGCTCCTCCGGGATGCGAAGCCCGTAGTAGTAGTGAATGCGATGCGGCGCATGCGGCGCGTAACTCGCAATCGTCTTCTCCACCTCGGTCTCAGTCCATCGATAGATGTAGTTCGGGACGCAGGTGTTCCGCACTCCGCCGTAGCGAAAGTCATGCGACCGTACCGCAGCCGCTTCGTACAACGGCACGCGTCCGGCACGCACAGCGGTGCGCATCAGCAGACTGTCGCGCGCTTCAAACGCGATCACGCCCTTTCGCGCCACCCGGTACATCTCCAGCAGCGCACGATGCGGCGACGCGCAATGATGCAATCCGGCATGCACAATGCAGTAGTCGAACGCCCCATCCGCAAAGTTCAGCGCCTCTGCATCCTGAAAGCTCCATGCGTAGGGCGCAAACTCGTCTCCACGGAGCCGCTCATCGAGGTTCGAGATGGTGACCGCCGTGAAGCCCGCATTAACCAGCGTGTCGCGGTCGAGTTCGCCGCCGCACGCCACCAGGATGGACTGGTCGCTGGGAATTCCAGACTTCCGGAGAATCTCCGCGTAGAAAGACTGCATTCAGGTCCTGAGCTTCTGCTCGCAAGCAAGCAAGAAAATCTTATTCGTCGTAACGCTGCGATCTCAACGCAGCCGGTCCCGCACCTCGGGCCGCACCAGATAGAGAAAGAAGATCAGGTTCAGAAATGACATCACCAGCGCAGCCGCCATGCGCGTATGGATGTAAGCCCAGACACCGTAGCTCATCAGCAGGAAACTGGCCGCGGTGGTCAGCGCCCATCCCCACCGGTAAAGCCGGATCAGCCCCACCGCTGCCGCAAGAAAAAGCACGCAGACGACGAGGAAGAGGCGCGGGAATCGTCCCGTCGCCGCGCCAAAGCCAACGACGCCTGCCAGCACGAACATGTAGAGCGCGATGCCGGCCATAGCCGGCAGCAATCCCCGGTACTCGCCCTGTGGCTCAGGCGATTTTGGATTCGAAGAATTCGTCATGAATAGCTCATAAGGTATGCAGATAGCGCAGCAGATCCTGGAGTTGCTGATCCGTAAGGTCGCCGCCTGAAGGAGGCATCAGGTTGCGTCCGTGCAGAACCACTTCCATCACACGGTCATCGCGCGCCGGCGCGCCGCTCGGCAGGTACGTTTTGCGAAAGACCCCAAACAAACTCGGCCCATGCAGCGCCTGCGTGTCGTAAGCATTGTGACAGCGCGCGCATGTAGACACAAAAACTGTGCGGCCACGCGCCTCCTCCGGCGTCAACGACGCAAGCGGCTTCCCCGGCGGCAGCGATTTGCAGCCCGCCGCTGCAAACAGCAGACCGAGCATTGCCAGCATTCCGAATCGAATTTTCCGGGGCGTCATCCTGAGCGAAGCGAAGGACCTGCAGTTTCGTCGGCGTACCCAGCAATTCTATCCGCCCGCGAACACTCGCTACTCCGCCTGCCAGATCATCTCCACCAATTGATCCATCGCTTTCGACTCCGCCTTCGAATCCGGCTGGTGATCGTTGACGAGAATGGAAATGGCCAGCGTCCGTCCCGAGGCCGTCGTCAAATACCCGGAGAGCGCCCGCACCTCGCCCAGCGTGCCTGTCTTTGCGTCCAGCCGCCCCTTCACGGGCGAATGCGTGAAGCGGCCGGAGAGCGTGCCGTCCACGCCGGCAACCGGCAGCGCCGCTCGCCAGGTCTGCCCCCACGGCTGCCGCGATGCATACGTCAGCAGCGTGGTCGCCGCACGCGGCGTGATCAGATCCTGGTTCGACAGCCCCGAGCCATCGAAGAAGAAGAAGTCCTGCGGCCGCACGCCGATGGAGATAAGAAACTGCCGCACCACCCGCGTCCCCTGCCCCAGCGAGCCATCGCGCGCCAGCAGCTTGCCCAGTGTCCGCAGCGTCAGCTCCGCGTGCAGGTTCTGACTCACCTTCAAGGTCACCGCAATGTCTTCCGCCAGCGGCGCGGAAACATGCGAAGCCAGCACACGCTTGCCTGCCGGCGCCGTCGTCACGGTTAGGAGCGTCGACGGGGCCAGCGCCAGCGCCTCCTCCTGCTCCTTGCGCAAACTCTCCGTGTCCACTGAATCGCGATGACGCGCCTTCGCCGTGCCCGTTACCGCAATGCCTCGTTGGCGCAGCATGCCGAGAAACGCCCGCGCCGCAAAATCCGCGGGATCTTCCAGCGCCAGCCCCTCATGCAGTCCATTCCCGCCGATCGCGATGGCGCCGTAGACCCGCACATCCAGCGACCCCGGCGCACGATCGATGCCGTACTCCGCCTTGGGTCCGTTTTCCGTATCGCGCGCCGCCGTCGTCAGCGATTCTGCAGCGTGTAGTAAGGCACCGCCGGGTCCCACTGCGGCGTCACCGGGTCGCCCGGCTGCGCACCCGCATCGGCATTCAGAAATACCGCGTTGTCGTTCACCGTCAGCGCGGAGATCGGCGCGCCATACAGCCACACCAGATCGTCCCAGCTCCAGCCCGAGCCATAGCGCTCCGCCGGAAACCATGTGTCGTCCCCGATGACGTCACCATCCACAGTCTTCACGCCGCTCGCCGCCACCTGATCGGCCATCGCTTCCAGCGCAGCCAGCGGCGGATTCGGCCGCTCGGTCTTCTCGTTGTAGGGCAGCGCGCGCCCAGAGATGTTCGGATCGCCCACGCCGAGGATCGCGACGTTGCCATGCAGCGTGCCGGTACTGTCGATCGGCCCCTCCGCCACCACATTCGTCGTGTAGGTGAGCGACAGCGGCAGCAGCGCGGCAGCCGTGGCCGTGGTAAACATCTTCGCGTTCGAAGCCGGCTCGAAAAGCTGCCCATCGTTCAGCGCAAAGACCTGCTTGCCCTCCAGCGTGGTCACCGAGAGGCCCCAGTGCGCATTGGCGACATCCGGCTGGGCGAGCAGCCGGTTCACCTGGATCGCCAGCGGCGGCCCCTTGTGCCGGACGTGCTGGCGATGGTGCGTCGGCTGCGCCGCGAGCGGCAACGGCGCAAGCAGCAGGAGAGCGAGGGCGGGGAAGGCGCGGCAGTGCATTTCTTCTGTAGGTATATGTCAGAAAGCAAATATTTTCGCAGCTTTTCCATCAAGAAAAGCTGCACACCACATACTTGGCTAGTACATCGCAACAGGAGAAATGCTCCAGTGCATGCACGCGGAGTGTATCAAGTGTCCTCTTGATACCCTGAGCCATATGCACTCCCGCGCCCGTTTCGACTGGAAGGTGCGTACGCAATCGCTCGCGCTGGGCACGGTCACGCGCGTCATGGGCATCCTCAACGTGACGCCGGATTCCTTCTCCGACGGAGGCCGACTGCACTCAGTGGAGCAGGCCGTGGAGACCGCGCTCGCCATGTTTGCGGAGGGCGCCGCCATCGTCGATGTCGGTGGTGAATCCACTCGCCCCGGCGCCGGCGGAACCATCTCCACGCAGCAGGAGATCGATCGCGTCCTGCCCGTCATCGAGGGCATTCGCCGCGCTCAACCGGGCGCGCTGCTCTCCATCGACAGCTATCACGCCGTCACCGCACGGGCGGCCGTCCAGGCAGGCGCAGAGATCGTCAATGACGTAAGCGGCCTTCTCTGGGATGACGCCATGGCCGTCACCTGCGCGGAGCTCGAATGCGGCGTCATCCTGATGCACGCGCGAGGACGTCCCGTGGAATGGAAATCCCTCCCCCGGCTACTCCCAGAAGAGGTCGTGCCCCTGGTCAGGGACGAGCTCGCGCAGAGACGGAGTGCAGCCGTCGCAGCCGGCATCGCCCTGGAGCGCATCGTTCTCGACCCCGGCTTCGGCTTCGGCAAAATACACGATGCGAACTACCCGCTCCTGCTGGGGCTTCCCACGCTCGCCGCGCTGGGCCAGCCCCTGCTGGCGGGCGTCTCCCGCAAGAGCTTCCTCGGCCGCACCCTCGCCCCGCTCTACGGCGCCGCGGGCGCTCCCGTCGCGGCACGCGAACATGCAACGCTCGCCGCCACAACTATCGCGATCTTCATGGGTGCGTCGCTGGTGCGTGTCCATCAGGTACGGCCAGCGGTGGAGGCAGCCCTCATCGCAGACGCAACGCTTGCCGCGGCCCTCGCCTAGCGCTTGCTCCCCGGAGGAATCCGGCTGGCTTCAAAGCTGACGATCTTCCACTCGCCGGAGCGGTGGTTATAGACCCGCGTGTAGTGATATCTGCCGCTGACGTCGCGGTCCCCGTCGTGGCCCACCACATCCACCCGCGAGGTGACCACCGCGGTTTCGCCATAGACCCGCACCTTGATATTGTCCGGGTCGATGCTGGAGATCTTCACCGTACCCGAGCGCCGCTGGGCCAGCGCATCCGCCTTGGTTTCGAGCGTGCCATTGGGGTTGATGCCGAGATAATCGTCCGCCAGCAGCCGGTTCACGGTCGCGACGTCGTTTTGCATCACCGCCGTCCGCCACTGCGATTCCAGATTCTCAATCTCGCGGTGCAAACGGTCTTCACGATGCAGCAGCGGGATCGGCGCAGCATGCACCGGTGCCGGGATTCCATACAAAAACGCCGCCAGTAGAAGCACGATGGCTCCGTCACGTGCGGTCAACCGTCGAGCCCTGCGGTGGGGATGCATAAGCGTATGGATGGTATTCCGTGCGAAACTCTCAGTCAAAAAGATGCGCTGGACTGCGTATTACCACTGTTGAACGGTGATATTGACCTGTCAGATGAGCGCACAGAGATTTTCGCTGGCCCGTTCCCGCAGCAGTTGATACAGCCCCTGGATGGCATACCGGCGATAGTGCGCGCTGGAGCGATGGGCATCGAGCGCCGCTCCATCCGCATACTGTTCATAAATCAGCACCGTATCCGGCTCGCCTTCGATGCGGTGGGGCACGTACACGACGCAGCCCGGCTCCCGCCGCGACTCCTCGGCGAGCGACCGAAGCATCTCGCTCACCTGCTCGCGGTCCTGTGCATCGAAACGCATCCTGACAGTGAAGCTGACCATCTCATCCTCTCCTTCGGCAGAATCCAGCGGCTCGAACAGATATCTTTGTAAACGTTGCTGCAGGAGGAATTGTAGCCGCGGATTCGGTCAAGAAACTCACGCCTCATTCCAGCCAGATTGCTGTACATGCAGGAATTGCTCTAGGCCTGCATGGCATCGAGCGCCGCGCGGAACCCCGGCATCTCCATCGTCTGTTCGCGGTCCGGACCCGTCGAAACCATGCCGATCTTGGCGCCGGATTCCCTTTCCAGGAAACGCAAATACTCCTGCGCCAGCTTTGGCAGGTCCTCAAACGACCGCACACCCTCTGTGTTGGACTGCCAGCCCTTCAATCTGGTGTAGACCGGCTCGATGCGCTCCAGCCCGCTCACATCCGCGGGAATCAGATCCGTATCCTTGCCGCCGATACGATAGCCGGTGCACACCGGAATCTCCGCCAGCGTGTCCAGCACGTCCAGCTTGGTCACCACCAGCCATTCCGTCCCATTGATCATGTTGGAGTAGCGCAGCAGCGGCAGATCCAGCCAGCCGCAGCGCCGCGGCCGTCCGGTCACGGCTCCGAACTCCTGCCCCCGCGCGCGCAGTTCTTCGCCCATCGCGTCGTGGATCTCGGTGGGAAACGGCCCCTCGCCCACCCGTGTCACGTAGGCCTTGGTCACGCCAATCACCGTGCCGATTCGCGTCGGTCCAACGCCCGTTCCGGTCACCGCGCCACCCGCCGTGGCCGAGGACGAGGTGACAAAGGGATACGTGCCATGGTCGATGTCCAGCAGCGTGCCCTGCGCGCCCTCGAACATCACGCTCTTGCCGTCGTCGATCGCCTTGTTCAGCAGCGCGGCAGTATCGGTCACATAAGGCCGCACCTTCTCCGCGGCCTCCGCATATTCCTCGTAAATCTGCGTCGGGTCCAGCGGATCGGTGCCGAAGAGCGCGTGCGCGATCGCGTTTTTCTCGCGGCAGGCATTCTCGATGTGCGTCTTCAACAGGTTCTTGTTCAGCAGGTCGACCACGCGCAGGCCGTTGCGGTGCATCTTGTCTTCGTACGCCGGACCGATGCCGCGGCTGGTCGTGCCGATCTTCGTTCTGCCCGGCGCGCTCTCGCTCGCCAGCTCAATCATGCGGTGGTACGGCAGGATCACCTGCGCGCGGTTCGAGACGACAAGCTGCCCCCGCGTGTCCACGCCCAGCCCATCCAGCTTCTCGACCTCTTTCAGGAAGGCAATGGGGTCCAGCACCACGCCGTTGCCGATCACCGCCTGGCAATCCGGCCGCAGCACGCCGCAGGGCACAAGCTGCAGAATGAACTTCTTGCCGCGAATGATCACCGTGTGGCCCGCATTGTGGCCGCCGGCATAGCGCGCCACCACGGAGAAGCGCTCCGAAAGCACATCTACGATCTTGCCCTTGCCCTCATCGCCCCACTGGGCGCCCAAAACAACCGCAGTCTTCGCTCGCATCCTTACCTTATTTCTCCCCGCTTGTCTCGAATCTCCACCGTCCGCCCTGCAAAGCAAAACTCCAAGCGCTTCCCCGCCTGCGGGCAGTCGTGTCCTGAGCTGCAATAGGGAGTTACCGCCGCCTCGCGCCAGGTGGCCCCGGCGCCAAAACTGATGATATACGTCCCACTCGGCACGACAAAGATGTCAGACCGGCTGAGAGATCTAGAGCGTTGCAGCCTCCTGAAACTTGGCTTGCGCATCGCTATCCCGCTTCATCGCTTTGAGCACCCTTGCATGCATCTTCAGCAACGAGCCCTGCCGCCTCACCGCCCAGCCGTGCCACGCTGCCTTGTGGTCCCGCATTGCCCAGTGCCCGAACTCCTCCGCATCCTGCAAGTCCCGGTCCGCTCCCGCCAGATCGCCCAAGGTTGCCTCCGCCTCCCCCGCAACGCCGTAGGCTGACATAGCCACGCGTGGGACGCCACCGTTCTCATTCAGCTCATGCACGGCGCGCTGGGCAGCGGCCAAAGCCTCCTTAGGCCGATTGGCAGACAACAGCGACGTTGCCAAAAGAATCAGGTTCTCCACCCGCTCCGCCCTCGGCGGATCGATTGGCGGCAATTCGTCGGAAAGCTGCTGGGAATGTTCGCATGCGGCCACTCCTTCCTCGCCCTTCTCCACCGTCGCCTTGCACGCAGAGTAGGCCGCGAGGAAGGGCTGGTATATTTTCGGGTCCGTCCCCGGTCCCACTTGGAAATGCACAAGAACCGGCACCCACGCCTCGACCGGCAGCCCGGCGCGCGTGAACGGGGCATAGACAGAGGTGCGTACGACTTGCTCGGCAGGAAACTGAAGGCCTAGAGGTCCGCTGATTACCTCCACCTTCTCCACCCGGCCGTCAGTGCCAACCAGGGCATGCATCATCACGTTCCCCTGGACATGCTCCCTCTGTGCGCCTGCGCTGAACGTCGCTACGGCAGAAGGGGTGAAGGAGCCTGGGCGAACGAACTAGTGCGCGCTCGCTAATCAAGGAGGGCGCCGGATCTCACCTCCAGTCGGCTGTATGCCCTCTGCCCGGCCACCCAACAACGCTCTGGCGGCAGCACAACGGCCAGGACCGCTTCGCCTAACCACAGCTTCTTTGCTTGCTGCATCGAATTGCATAATCTCTCCGTCCACCCTCGTCCGCGCCACATCGAAAAGCCGGATTTTGTGACAATCGAGATCGATGACTCCGGACTTGACGCTCTCTCATAGTGGCGGGTGATCTCCGGCAATCGCGGCCCGTCCCCGCTGCTGTCCTTACGCGCTACAAGGAACAATGAGCAGAAGCGATATGCTCAACAGGCGCGCGCTCGCCCCGCGGTTTCGGCCAAATGGACATGTTGAAGAGTGCATCGTCTTCGCTCCTCTCGCGACGCCGATCCTGAGAGATGATTCCACAAAGGGCCAATGTTTCCCATACCGGCGGCTCAGCCATGCTGCGGTTCTGGGAAAATAAGGAGAGATGCCCGAACTCCCCGAAGTCGAAACCGTAGCCAATGGCGTCGACGCCCGCATCCGCGGCGACCGCATCGACGAAGTCTGGTTCTCGAGCAAGCGGGAGCCTATGAAGACGCCGCCCGCCGCCATGGCCAAGGCGCTCACCGGCCGCACCGTGGAGCGCGTCCACCGCGTGGGCAAGCACATCGTCTTCGATTTTGCGCCGGAACCGAAGCGCGATCCCATTCAGTGGATCGTCCACCTCGGCATGACCGGCCGCCTCGTCGTCGCCGATCCCGCTGTGCCGCGTCCGCCCCACACCCACGGCGTGCTCGTGTTGCGCTCCGGCCAGGGGTCCCGTTTCAAGGAACTCCGCTTCGTCGATGCGCGCCGCTTCGGCCGCATGGGTATTCATGTCATTGAGAAGACAGACGAGAAGACGCAGGACGAAGCCGCAGAAAGCCTCGGCTTTCGCGGTCCCGGTACCGAACCCCTCCGCGTCTCCAAAGTCGACTTCCGCAAGCTCTTCCACGGCCGCCGCACCTCCATCAAAGCGGCGCTGCTCAATCAGTCCCTGCTGCACGGTGTCGGCAACATCTATGCCGACGAGAGCCTCTTTCGCGCCAAAATCCGTCCCCGCCGCATGGCCTCCCGGCTCACCGCCGGCGAACTCGACCGCCTCCACGCCGCCGTACAAAAAGTCCTGCGCGAAGCCATCCGCCTCGGCGGCTCCTCGGTCTCCGATTACGTCGACGCCGCGGGCGAACGCGGCTTCTTCCAGCTCCGCCACTCTGTCTATATGCGCACCGGGCAGCCCTGCCTGGTCTGTGGAACACCCATCCGCCGCATCGTCGTCGCGGGCCGCGGCACCCACTACTGCCCCGTCTGCCAGCGATGATCCAGCCTCCTCGCCACTACGAAAAGGCGGAGTTCATCCTGTCAAACTCCAGAAATCGGAAGACACCCCAGCCGCGCTGGATTGCTAAGTCATAGAAACTAAATATTTTGATGATTGGCACGGGAACTGCACTAGACAGTGGCAGCCAGCGACGCACGCGGTCCCCGGATTTGGAGAGGGCCCGGCGATTCACTTCCGGCTGAGCAGAGTTAGGTGCCTACCAGGCCCTGCCGCCACCGGATTTATTTTCACCCGCCTTCCAGCAAGAAGGAACAGCGCGGTGATTTCGGGAGGCCAGTGATTGGCCATTGCGACCACGCCGCCCGCCTACACGGGCGGCGTTGTTCGTCCAACTGCTCTTCTCTCTGCCTTGCGTTCTCCTGATTCTCCTAATGAGTCACTCCGCCTGCGACTTTTTGCACTTGCAACGAAGCAGGCCAGCAAGTATGCTTGAACTTGCCTATCGAGCGGCTGATGCCCTCACGTGGACCGGGAGTAGAGATCCAAATGGATCGGATCCGGAACCAGACTGAGGGTTCGCCCTACTTCGAATAGTCAATTACGGTATGATCCGCGACTCAGTGCTTCGGGCTGCAATCAAGCCCTCGGAAGCCTGTACGACCGGTTAACGCCAGCACGAAACGCTGTTGAGAGCAGACAATACGCTCGAGCCCGTACAAAGCACGTTGCCGCGCCAGCACCTCCGTTCCACGGATGCCGCGCGTCCTCTTTTCTGGAACTCCATTCCGGCCCCCAGGAAGTATGCCGGTGCTCCCGCTGTCTAGTTCGTAGCAGGAACACCAGCGCCAAAAGAAAGATCGTTACTGCAGAAATGCACCAGGAAGTGCACGAATGACAACAGAAATAAACTCGTCCCCGGCCCCCGAGCCGCAGGGATCCGTACAGGCGCAGCCCCAAAATGGAGCGCCGCAGAGCCAAAACCCGCAAGGACAGCACCCGCAAGGGCAAGGTCAGGGGCAGGGACACCGCCGCCGGCGCCGGCGCCGCAACAAAGGCGCCCCGGGCAAAGGGCAGCAGAACGGCGCTCCTCCGCAGAATGGAGGGCCCATGAACGGCGGCGCATCGCCAAACGGCGCTTCCTCGCAGCCGCCCGCTTCCCACCATCAGGGCCAGCAGAAACAAAAGTCCGGCAAGCGCTTCTTCCAGAAAAGTCCAGGCAATCAGGGCAGTTACGGGAACGGCTTCCGGCCCGCGCCCGGCAATGGCAACGGAAACGGAAACGCAGGCGGCCGCCGCAAGAACAAGGGACGCCGTCAGCAGGTCTTCGTCGGTCCCATGGACCACAGCTATCGCGGCGGAGCCAACGGCAACGTCGCCGACCCCGCGACCCACTCACCGAACAACGACTTCCGCGGCATGCCTCACAGCGGCTTCTACTCCGAAACCGACTATGTCCAGCCCGTACCCATGCGCGAGGACGCCCCCACCCGGATCTACTGTTTCATCGAAGACCTCTTCATCCTGGCCAAGATCCAGGAAGTCTCGAAGAAGCTCGGCATCAAGGTCGCCTTCCTCAAGCCGGAGAAGGACGTCGTTACAAAACTGACCGAGACCCGGGAAGAAGACCGGCCCGCCCTCATCCTCTTCGACCTGAACAACGCCAACGCCAAGCCGCTCACCCTGATCCCCAAGATCAAGACCAAGCTCAAGCGCGGGACATCGATCATCGGCTTCCTCGCGCATATCCAGGGCGAGCTGAAAAGCAAGGCGATCGAGGTCGGCTGCGACACCGTGATGCCGCGCTCCACTTTCTCGCAGAACCTGCCCGGCCTGCTGCGGCGCTACGGCGTCGTCGAAGAGGCGGAAGACGAGATGCAGCCAATCCAGGCCTAGTAGTCCAAGCCCGGAGCTGCTTTTTTTCGAGTCACAACGAAGGCCCGCCTCGCGGGCCTTTTTGCTTTCCCGCTGAAGTCTGCGCGTGCTATCAACGGCTATGCCGCGGCCGTCATCCGCAAAACAGAAGACGCTACGCCTGATCTGCTGGAACGAGGCCGACGCAGCCGCACGCGCCACGATTCTAAGACGCTCCGGCTATCGCGTCATCGCGGATCCACCCGAGAATGCCGGTGGCATGGTTCGCTATTTTCGTGAACTGTCGCCCGACGTCGTCGTTATCGACCTCGACCGCCTCCCATCGCACGGCCGCGAACTCGGCCTGAGCCTGCGCGCCAGCAAAAGCACCAGCCATCTGCGGCTGGTCTTCGCCGGAGGCATTCCCGCAAAGATCGAACTTGTGCGCGCCGCCATTCCAGACGCGATCTTCACTCCATGGGACAAAGGCATGACTGCAGCGATCGCCCGCGCGATGGCTCAGCCCGAGCCACCGCGGCTTCCTTCTCGTGAGCTCCCCAAAGACACCGGCGCCGGCGCGCTCGAACGCAAGTTGGATATCAAGCCGCAAACACACTTCGTGATCGTCTCGGTCAATCGCAATGACGATGCCTGGCTGGATGAGCTGCTCTCTTCCGTACCCGAAGACGCCATCCGCCAGCGCCGCGTCGATGTGGGCACCACGCTCGCACTCTTCCCTGTCGCCACCCGCCGCGATCTCATGCGCGCCTTCGAGCAGGCGCGCTCGTCACTGCCGCCGAAGGCCTCGTTATGGATCGTGCATCCCAAGCAGACCAGTCCGCTGGCCACCGACTTCAACCAGGACGATGTGCGAGAAGCCGGATTGGCGCACGGCTTCGTCGACTACAAAGTGTGCGCAGTCGACAAGAACTGGTCCGGGCTGAAATTCGCTCGGCGCGGGGTCACTAAGTCAAAGCCGCACGGCATGCGCAGCAAATAGCCCAAAGAACAGTCGGGATCGCGGCCGCCGGGTCCATCCCGGACTACGCACCAAAACCGAGCTGGCGATTCAGCGATCCGGAATCACGCGTTCCCCAACGGCGACGGATGAGTCCATCTGCTACTTCGAACCACTCCATTGCGAGCAGCTCATAGCTGCGATGGGTCGGGCCGAGTCCTCTGAAGGAGCGGACGGAGGTGCCGCGTTCGGTGTAGCGCACGACGACTGTTTCTCCCTGCAGCACCATTCCATCCACTGTCAGTTGGATCTGGAGCGCTTCCATCAGGTCCTTCCAGACAGGGCGCGCCTCGGCCGGCGAGCCCCATCCGGTTACGCCCCATATCGTCGCATCGCTCGCGAACAGACTGCACACTCCATCGACGTCACCCCGATTGAACGCGTCGACATAGGCCAAAACAACTTCCTGCGCAGTTTTCATGAATATCTTCCTGGGAACTTGGGCTTCTGTCCGGACGGCCCATCTAGCCCGGCGGCCAGTGCATCGTCCGTCCGCCCAGCAGATGCAGGTGCAGATGATCGACCGTCTGGCCGCCGTCTTCGCCCGTATTCATCACCGTGCGGAATCCGTTCTTAAGCCCCTTCTCCTCCGCGATCTTCTTCGCAACAGCATGCAGGTGCCCCAGCAACCGTTCATCTCCGGGCGACAGATGCGCGAGCGACGCAATGTGCTTGCGCGGGATCAGCAGCACATGCACCGGGGCCTGCGGATGAATATCCGCGAAGACCACCGCATCGTCGTCTTCATACAGCTTCTCCGCCGGAATCTCACCCGCGGCAATCTTGCAGAACAGGCAATCCATGCCGACCAGCTTAACCCAATGCATTTAGCGAAAAAAACCGCGGACGCCCGCCCGGCTTCCATGGATCGTAGTCGCGCGCGAACTCGGCTCGCGACGCGGTCGATGGATGGCTGTACGTCCAGAAGACCATCCATCGATTCGGATCAGGGATGTCCAGCGACTCTTCACCCATCGTCTGAAAGCTGTGCACACCGGTCGCCTGCGGGTCGGCGACAATGCCGTGCACGATCTCCTGCCCATACACATCGGCGCGATGTTCCACATATCGGCTGATCGAATTGCTGACCGGTGCGCTCAGGATGGAAAAGACATTAAAGACCAGCAGCAGCACCACAATGGCGCTCCAGTCCTGCATCGCCGGCACCTGCCAGCGCGCGCCGTAGCGGCGTACCAGCCAGTGCGCAACGTGAAATGCAAGCCACAGCGCCACGAGCGTGCCCGCCGCCGCCATCATCAGACCGTGCACCACGTCGCCCAGCACGTAATGGCCCAGCTCATGGCCGAAGATGAACAGCACCTCATCCGGCGTTGATTTCTGTCAGCGACGTATCCCACACCACCACGCGCTTCGAGCCGCCAAAGCCGGTGACGTACGCATTCATCTGCGTCGTCTTCTCGCTGGCCTTCATCAGGAACATGTGGTCCGGCGCAATCGTCTCGCCGCTGCGCTGGACCACCTGCTCCAGTTGCGCCACCAGCTCCGGATGCGAGCGCGAGAGCGGCTCAAAGTGGTTGAACAGCGGATCGATGATCAGCGGCTCCGCATACGCACCGGCCAGCATCAGCGGCAGCGACAGCAGCCAGAACCACAACCACCAGCGGCGTGGCGAGTGGCGCACGATGGCAAACAGCAGCGAGCCCACCAGGGTGGAGATCGCCATGTTCACCAGCAATCCTTTGGTCCAGTCCCAGGCCCACGCCGGCCAGCGCTCGATGGATAGCCCATACGCCAGGCCCAGATGATGCCAGATCAGCGACAGCGGCAGGTTCAGCAGCCGGATCGCAAGGATCAACAGCGGCAGAAAGATAAGCCCCTGCACCCATGGGCGAGATGCGATGCCCGCGGCGAAACGGCCGAGCCGGGCGGCCCAGTGCAGCCGCAGGAACAGGAGCAGATAGACAAGGCCCCACACCATCCCGATCGCCCACAGCCAGTTGTCGTCGCGATTCAGCGCTTCGGCACGTTTCAGTTTCGCTGGGGGCAGCGAATATGCGGGCCGTTGTGCCGTTTGAATCTGCGCCGTTGGATGAGGTTGCTGGTTCGCCGCCGAGGCGGGCGTCTGCGCGAAGCACGCAGCGGAGCATAAGCAGAACAGCAGGATCGTCCGAAACCGCATGCCACGTTGTAGCAAAGCAGCGCTCTTACATGCCAATGCTTACGGCATCACTTCTCGTCCGCGCCAGGGCTGGCGGGCGGTCTATCTTCGGTGTTCGCCCTTGCTTCTCGGCTCGACACGTCTGGGCCTGGCAACGCTGGGTCGGACAGATCCGGGTTCAACAGATCCGGGTTCAACAAAGACGCATGCGTCACAGCCAAGGTCACCGCAGACTCCGTCGGCACCGACTCCGTTGGTGACGATCGCTCAAGCTCCGCCAGCCCCAGCGCGGCGTGGCTCAGTGCCGTCACATCCAGCACCGCTGGATTCTTCGGCAGGCTGAAACGCCCATCCGTCAGATACACCAGCAACAGCGAGCCCGCGACCACCGGATGCAATACCGCCACCGGCACCACGTACTTGCGCTTCAGGAATGCTTCGAGCACGCCATCCACGCGAATGCTGCGCGGAATGCTGCCCGCCACCTGTGGAATCACGAAGACCTGGAGCGGGATGCCGCGTTTCCTGCTGGTGCGTTCCAGCGATCGCACCAGTTCCTTCGGCGTCGTGATCCCCACATCGGCGATCCAGTTGCGACGCATCGCATGCGGATAGTAGTAGGTGTTGATCACAGTGCGCGAAAAGTCCGCGCAGTTGTGAAACAGAAGATTGAAACGGCCAGTGTTGCGGCGGGTGTTGAAGTCGTCGATCAGGCGCTGATCCTGCTCCCCTGTCGTTGGTATTTGGAACCCGTAAATCTTGCGGTCATACGATGAGCCGACCAACTGGATCCACTCCCCTTTCGGCGTGGCGCCATTTGGCCCATCGGGAACAAGGTCCTGCAGATACTGCCTGCGATAGGTGTCGCGCAGCTCCGCCTCCAGGCTGCGGTTCGCCGTCTTCGGAATGTCCGTCGCGTCGTCCACCGCGTAGAGATACGGCACCAGCGGTATCGCGATCCAGTCGTAGCCATCGACGCGGTGATACCGGCTGATGACCGACCCCAACTCGCCCGGCTCACACTGCCGCAGCATCACCGGGGTCTCCACGCATACGCGCGCCAGATAAATGGCAGCATGGCCGGTTGGATTGAAGCGGCCAAACTTGCCGAATGGCTCCTCCATCAGGAGCGCAGCCTGCCCACAAGCCCGCACAGCCCCGGCGAAAGCAAACATGACAGCAAATGCGATGGGGAAAAATCGTCTCATTGCCTCACCCAAACCAGATATCAAACGCCGACGCAGACACCGCCCCTTCCGTGCATAGGCCTGCGCGGCACATCCGTAAACACACCTGTTAAGAACACCGCTCCCGCAGAAAAGCTGCGCCGGTGCCAGGTTCCGCCTCAGACCGGTTTCACGTCAGGAATTGAATTGATTCCCATGCAACCGCTGGGCCATCAGCCTTATCGCGCATGCGTCCGTATCCGGACACCGATTCGCGATTGCGAACACCTTCTGCCTCAGAAACCACGGCTGTTCAATGATTTGCGCCCCTCTCATTGGCAGACCAGTTGCATGTGCAGACCAGTTGCATATCTTGTATCGGCAGAATTTCAAGGGAGCTTTATATGTTTGGTTTGATGCTCAACCTGCGCCTCGCGCTGCGCCAATTGCGCCGTACACCCGGCTTCGCGCTCACGGTTGTGCTCACCCTCGCGCTGGGCATCGGCGCCACCACCGCCATCTTTTCGCTGGTGGAAGGCGTGTTGCTGCGCCCGCTTCCCTTCCACGATCCCAGCCGCTTGATCACCCTGAATGATGCTCTCGAGGGCGAGGGTCTCAGCGGAATGCAGGCCGTCACCAGCGCCGAGGTGGGACAGTACATTCGCGGCACCAGCAGCTTCGCGTCGCTGGGCGCCTACACCGGCAGTGGCTATGAGCTCTCCGGACGCGGCCAGCCCGCGCAGATCAATGCCACACGCCTGACCGGCGGCGTCTTCCCCACGCTCGGTGTTCAGCCGCTGCTCGGTCGCGTCTTCACCCCGCAGGAAGACACGCAGCACCAGCAGGTCGCCGTGCTGAGCTACAACCGTGGCAAAGCCGCTTCCAGGGCGATCCGAGCGTCATCGGCAGCAAGATCCTGCTGGACCGCAAGCCGTACGAAGTCATCGGCGTGATGCCGCGCAACTTCGAGTTTCCCCTGGCCCCGGGCAGGCTCAACCAGTCCGAGCTCTGGGTGCCGATGAGCTTTACGGCCAGAAGAAATCTCCTCCGGAGCCAACAACGGCAACTGGAACTTCCAGATGGTCGGCCGTCTCAAGCCCGGCATCACCATCGAACACGCGCAGCAGGACGCGAATCGCGTCTCGCAGGAGGTGATGCGCAACTTCCCGCCTGCGCTGAAGACGATCCACATCCATGCGGTGGTGGACTCGCTCAAAGAATCCGCCGTCGCCGCGGGACGTCCGCTGGTCCGCATCCTTACCTTCGCCGTTCTCGTTGTCCTGCTCATCGCCTGCCTCAACGTCGCTGGACTGCTCCTCGTGCGCGCCATTCGCCGCCGCCGCGAGCTCGCCTTGCGGCTGGCGCTCGGTGCATCTCCGCGCGCACTCGTCGGCAGCTCGCTTTTGGAAGGCCTGCTGCTCAGCGGTGCCGGCGGTCTGTTAGGACTGCTGCTCGCGGCCGCGACCTTGAAGGTCGCCGTGCCCCTGCTGCCCGAGTCCATGCCCCGCATCGAAGGCATTCACCTCGACCTGGGCGTGATTCTCTTCGCGCTCGCGCTGGCTCTCATCACAGGCACACTCTGCGGCATAGCGCCGGCCTTCGCCGCGCTGCATACCCGCGTGAATGAAAATCTCAAGGAGGGTGGCCGCACCGGCAGCACCGGCTCCAGCCACGGACGGTTACGTTCTGCCCTCGTGGTCACGGAGATCGCCGTCGCGCTGGTTCTGTTGACCGCCGCCGGCGCCCTGCTGCGCAGCTTTCAGAAGATGCGCGATGTCGATCCCGGCTTCCGCGCCGACCACGCGCTCGTGGCCGGATACAACCTGCCCCGCCAGCTCTACGGAACGCAGAGCGCCATAGACACCTTCGATCGCAGCTTGCTCGAGCGTCTCCAGGCACTGCCCGGCACCACCGCCGCAGGCCTGACCAATATGCTGCCAACCGCGGGCTTCAACGGCGGCAGCGGCTTCGTGCTCGATGAGACGGCAAGCGATCAATCCGCGAAGCTGCGCGTTGCCCCCTGGTCGCTGGTCGTTGGCGACTACTTCCGCGCCATGGGCATCCCGCTTATCAGCGGGCGCTACCTCTCGTCAGCAGACAGACAGGACGCGCCGCCCGTTGTGGTTGTGAACCGCTCGCTGGCCCACCACTACTGGCCCAATGGCAATGCTCTGGGCAAGCGGCTGCGCCTCGGCACTCAGGGGATGAAGACGCCCTGGGCCACCATCGTGGGCATCGTCGCAGACACCAAGCTCGGCTCACCCGACTCCCCGGACCAGGAGCAGGTCTACTCGTCGGCGCACCAGTTCAAGACCATGTTGGGGTCCTTCGCATCACCCGGTGATATGTTCGGCGACGGCGGCTACATCGTGCTGCGCTCCGCCCTGCCACCGGAGCAGATGACCAACGCCATGCGCTCCACCGTCGCCTCGCTCGATCCGCTGCTCGCCCTGCAGCAGATGCAGACCATGGATGAAGCGCTCTCCGCAACCGAGGCGCCGCGCCGCTTCAACACCTCCATCATCACCGCCTTCGCCCTGGGCGCGCTGCTGCTCGCCACCATCGGGGTCTATGCCGTTATCGCGTTCACCGTCTCCATGCGTGCGCAGGAGATGGCCATCCGCATGGCTCTCGGCTCGCGCCGCGGCGAAATCGTGCGGCTCGTCCTCACCTCGGGCGCAAGGCTCGCCGCCATCGGCTGCGTCGCCGGATTCATAGGCGCGCTCGCGGTCTCCAAACTGCTCAGGGCAATGTTGTTCGATGTCAGCGCGACCGATCCACTCATCCTCACCGCATCCATCGCCACCATGATCGTGCTGTCGCTGGTAGCCTGCGCGGTGCCGGCGCAGCGCGCAGCATCGGCCAACCCGGTAGACGCTCTGCGCTCCGAGTAGCCGAAGCAAGGGTGGAACATATCCACCTTTCCCCTGGCACTGTTGTCATCCTGAGCAAAGCGAAGGACCTGCAGTCTATCGGCGTGGCCCATGTCACCACGCTTGAGCGGCCAAAGGAAGCGAGCCTAACCATCCGCGCCGAAGGCGCCGTTGCCGGACGGCCAGTCCCCTCAGTCGAGACGCACCAGGTAGGCTTCGCCCTCGCTCGGCTTCAGTTCCTTCGCAATCTCCACCGCGCGATTCTTGTCGTCGCGGAAGGGTCGGATGCGCACCCAGTGCCCGGTCGGGCCAGTGAACTCAATGACATTCGCGGTCTGGTACTTGCGGCTCAGATGCGTGCGCAGCTTGTCGGCCTGGCCCTCGTCCTTGAACGCGCCGATCTGCACGCACCAGCGCCCCCCGGTATCGATCGGCGCGGGCACCGCAAAGACATCGATGCGCACCGTCGCCAGCCCCGGCAGATACACCCCCAGCGCCTTCGCCGATGCCATCGATAGATCGAGCACGCGTCCAGGCACAAATGGACCGCGGTCGGTCACGTGCAGCACTGCCTGTTGTCCGGTCCGCGTATTCGTGACGCGGATCAGCGAGTTCATCGGCAGCGTGCGATGCGCCGCGGTCATCGCATCCTGGTCGTAGATCTGTCCGTTGGCCCCGCGCCGCTTGTTGTAGGGCGGCCCATACCAGCTCGCTGTGCCGGTCTCCGACCACACCGGCGTGTGGCTCGCAACGAAAGCCAGGTCCGCCCCGCTGGTCACCCCGGGATTCGCGGTCGCCGGCGCGATGGGCGCATTTCTCGCAATCGCAGGAGGCCCGCTGTTCGGCGCTGTGTCGGACCCCGGAGCAGGAAGCAGCACCGGGGGTGGCGGCGCATAGACTGTCTTCGGCCGATGACCGCAGCCCGCAATCAGGCTCAATGCAACAAACCCCAGCAGTCCCGGTTTGAAATCAGGCACTCGGCTTCTCTCCCGCCCGATCTGCATCCGCTGCGCGGCGCTGATCCAAATGATCGGCCAGCCGCGCCAGTTGTTCCGCCGCCGCGCGCAATGCCGAAGAGGAGTTCTGCCGCACCTGCGGCACCACCTGATCGTTGAGATACCCAATCACGCGCTTCACCTCATCTTCAATGCGCGGCCCAACCTTGCCGAACTGCGCGTCGACCTTGCGGCCAAAATTCTCAAACGTGCTTCTGCCGCCTTGCGATGTCGTCTCTGCCATACGCTACCTCGCCTGTGTCAACAGTCTCCGCGTCCGGGCGCGCTCCGGTCAATCACGCCGCCCCGACAGGTCTCTGCTGCGTCAATGCGGCGCTGGAGCGTTTCGCTTCCGGTGGATACAAAACAGACACAACTTGTCGTGGCTTTTCCGTTAAGAAAAGCCAGACTTCGCAATTCTCCGCTGTACTGGCTGGAAGCGTAAACGCTCTAGGACGAATGGAGCTTGGCTGATACCCTGCATCTCAATAACAAGATGCCACCTTCATACTCGATATCTCAGTCCATTCACGTTCAGCGTGAAGACTTGCCCGCTCCCATGCTGTCTTCGCGCCCACGACGCCGCCGCATAGCTCGTCTCATTCTTCCTGCGGCTCTCTTGATGCTCCTGGCGCTCACGCCCCGCCTTCAGGCAGACGCTGGCTCCGCATCGCCGCTGCCGGAAGCCCCCGCACCGCAGACTGCCGGAGCCTCCGCATCTGCGGCGCAGAGCGCTCAAATGACCGGTCCTGGCCGGGATAACAAGGTGTTCAACGTACATGTCGGGCCCGCCTATCCCATCAAGCCGGACGACAAGTGGGACACGATCGTGAATGGAGGGCAGCAGCCCGCACCGTTCAGTCGCACCGACACATTGATCTACGCCGCGCACGAGCAGGTGCTTCCCATCGTTCTTGTTCCCGCGCTTCTCTCTGCGGGCTGGGGACAATTGGTGGACGCCAATCCGCACGTCGGTACCGATGCCGGCGGATTTGGCGAACGGATCGGTACCGCCATGCTGCGCCAGGCCTCCGATCGACTTACCGGCGATGGGCTCTTCGCCGCCGCCTTCCACCAGGACCCCCGCTTCTATCGCGAAACCAATGGTCCGCTCGTGCACCGTGGACTGCGCGCCGTGCGTCAGACATTCATGCGCTACAACGGCAACGGCGACGGCGGCGCACGAGTGAACGCCTCCGGTATTCTTGGCCACGCTGCAGGAAACTACCTGGCGATGGCCTACTATCCCGATGACAGTTCGGGCGCCGGTGTGGCGACATCCGGCTTCGCCACTTCGATTGCAGGGGATATGGGCAGCAAGCTGATTCAGGAATTCGGGCCTGACCTGCTCCGTCTGGTCTTCCGGCGCAATCAATAGATGGCGCGACCTATCGCCGCACATCTTCGTCCTTAGTTAGGAGGAGAACAGGCATCCCGGAAATGCACCGCAGGCCATTACTACAAAGATGGGCCGGTCTCGTCCCGGCGATCGTTGGTTTGACGTCGCTCGCCTGCTGCAGCGCCGGCGCACAGCGGAACCCGCTCGCCGATCTCACTTCAACTCCGCCGCCTCTCGATCTTCCCGCCCCCGGCCCTTTGCCTGCAATCGATCGTTCAGGCAGCACGGCAGCCGCCGCGGGTATCACGGCAACCGCTGAAGACCGCCTGCCGGACGCACCCATTCCAAACATCGCAGCGGACCCTCCGAACGTGAATGCTCCGGACGCGAGTGCTTTCGGTGCTGACGACACACCGCCGCAAAATCAGAATCCAACCTCGCCGGGATTTCCGCCGGTGAGTCCGATGACTCGGCGCCTGCCTCCCTCGCGCAGCGAGCATCCTGCCATTCCTTCGCTGCCTCCGCCATGCCAGACCGGCGTCTCGACCTCCGCCCCCGGCAATATCAGTTGCGCCAAGGACGTGAACTACTTCCAGCGGTTCATGGACGCCGGCATTCATCCCCTCACGCCGCGCCAGAAGGCATACCTGGCCTTTCGCAATACGGTCGATCCCTACAACTTCGCCACCATCGGCTTCTTCTCCGCCGTCTCTGTGGCATCCGATCCGAATTCGGCCTATGGTCCGGGTCTTCCCGGCTTTGGACGCAACTTCGGAGTGGCCTATTGCGAAAACGCGGTGAGCGAGTTCTTCGCCACCTTTCTGGTACCTGCCATCGCCCACCAGGATCCCCACTATCACCGCATGCCCAATGCTTCCTATGGACGCCGCACATTGCACGCCATCACCGCCGTTGTCTGGGGGCAAAGCGACTACGGCGTCGGCATGCCGAACTACTCCACCCTGATCACGACAGCTGTGAGCGACGGCCTGGGCAATCTCTACGTTCCCGGCCGGCAGAAAAGCTGGGGCGCGGCTGCCTCCCGTTACAGCATCGCCATCGCCACTGATCCCATCGACAACTTCGTCACCGAGTTCCTGCCCGACGTCGCGCGACGCGTCAACGTCCGCATCGTCCTGGTGCAGCAGATCGTCAACCACGTGGAAAAGCAGCAGTGAGCCGCGCCCTTCCCCGAACGCCCGCCCAGGTCAGGGTTGAAGCGCTGCGTCGCTGCATGCCGCATTGCGCGCCACTGGATTGCAGCGCGCCATCGCGCCACCCGGAAAGCTGACCGAATACCCGGTCCACCTGGCCGGCTCCGCCTTCGGATAATCCGTGCTCAACATCTGCGCGCCGCTCGCCATCGCATGATCCCGCCGCACCGTCGATCCCGAACGACCCTCTTTCGTATCCGCGTCCGTGCGCGTGCGCACCAGGTAGCCCTGCCGCACCAGCGCTGCAATCTCCGCCTCCGTGCCGTCGTTCTCTTCCGTGAACGCTGCATCCGGCTGGCCCGGCTCAGCATTCGTGAAGAGCACGCGCCCATGCAGATTCGGATACCCCTCTAAATACAGCGGACCGACCGAGCGCTGGTCCATCAGGAAGATTACCTTCCCGCGCGCCTGCGCTAACGTGGGCCAGGCTCCCGCGCGTGCGGCCTCGTTCGGCGTGGCATACTTCCCGCGCATGTCGTCCGGCGTGATCATCTCGTCTGCCGGGAACACCGACCGAATCTCGCGGTCCAGCGCGTCAAACGTCGCTGCCGTAAACGGCTCGGGCGTCGTGGCATGCGGAATATTCAGCGGCTTGCCCTGCTTCGTCTCCACCAGCACAAAGATCGGCAGATGCTGCGGGTGCTCCTTCGACCAGTCGCGCACCACCTGCAGGCACGCGGTAAACGGCTGGCACGAGCTGTGCTGGTCCAGGTCCTGCACATGCATCACTTTGAATCCCGGCTTCCGCATCACATCGGGGCTCGCGCCAGAGAAGTTCGCATCGACCGGATCGACCGTCACGCCCGCGGCCACCTCCGCCGCTGGACCCGCAGGATGCGTATAGCGGCCCCCCTTGCTGTCGGCAAAGACGTCCAGCTCGATCTGCCGCACGCCGCCGTCGAACTGCTTGTTCAGCGGCTGGTGCGCGTAATCCAGGCCGCGCAGGTCTTCCGGCTTCTTCTTCGCCAGAAAAGCGCGCACGCCCGGCAGCAGCCCGGCATGATAGCTGTTGTGCGAGCCGATCACCTGAATCTGGTTGATGCGCACCTGCGCATCCGAAGAAGCTGCGTCACTCTGTGCTGCTGCGGCTGTCGCCGCCAACAGTACGGCGGCGAAATGCATGGCCTTCATGAAATGTCCCGTCTCTCTGGATTTGTCATGGTGGAGTTGTCATTGGCGAGCCTTCGCCACCACGGGAAAGTCTAACTCCGCCAGATCAATGAAAAGATCAATGGGCTGTTGCAAGACGCGGAACGTCGTTGCGAGAAGCATCCGCCTCACTCGCCAGCAGTTCATACGATCGCAAACGCGCCGCGTGATCGTGCACGATGGTGACCGCGATCACCTCATCCAGATCGAGCGCGCCGGCAAACGCAGCAAGCTGCTCCTGCACACGCTGCGGCGTTCCGTAGACGTAGCGCGGCCACTCGCCTTCTTCCATCGGCACCGGCCCCTGTCTCTGCAACTCGCGCAACGCATCTTCCGGACGCGGCACCGGCCGCCGGTCCCCGCTGCGAATGCGGCGGCTCAGCAGCCGCGGACTCGCCATCAACAACTCCGCCTCTTCGTCCGTCTCCGCGCACAACACGCCGATCGCCACACTCTTGCGCGCCTCGGCGGCATGCTTGCTCGCGCGGAACGATTCGCTGTAGTGCTCAATCGCCGCGCGCGTATGCACCGGGCTGAAAAAATGCGCGAAGGAATACGGCAGCCCGAACTGCGCCGCCGCCTCCGCGCTCCACAAACTCGAGCCCAGCAGCCACACCTCCGGGCCGCCCGGCATGTGCGGTGAAACCGTCAACTGCGAAAACGGATGCTCCGCGGGAAAATCGCGATTGAGAAACGAAAGCAACTCCGCAAGCTGATCCTCAAAATCATCTGCTGGCCGCTGCCGCCGCTCGCGACGTAGCGCATGCGCCTCCAGCGGTCCGCCGCCCGGCGCGCGTCCAATTCCCAGGTCTACACGTCCCGGATAGAGCGCATGCAGCGTGCGAAATACCTCTGCCACTTTATATGCACTGTAGTGCGGCAGCATGATGCCGCCCGAGCCGATCCGAATCCGCGACGTCTCCGCGCCAATGCGCGCCAGCAGCACCTCCGGCGCGGTGCACGCCAGCAGGTCCATCGCATGGTGCTCCGACATCCAGTAACGGTGATAGCCCAGCCGCTCCACATGCTTCGCCAGATCGATGGAATTCTGGAGCGCCTGCGCGGGCGTCGACCCCTCCGGCACCGGCGACTGATCCAGCACAGAGAGCCGCACGCGTTTGTCGCCAGCCACAATGACCGCTTCACTCATGATCCATTCGATGATCGACGAGCCCACTTGGACGCAGGCCGCTACACTGGTTCGACGAGTCGCTCCATGTCCACCATCCCGCCCATGCCGTTCCCACTGCGCAGCGACAGCTACAAGCTCACGCATTGGCGCCAGTACCCGCCCGGCACCACGGAGGTCTACAGCTATCTGGAATCGCGCGGCGGCCGCTTCCCGCAGACCGTCTTCTTCGGCCTGCAGCCCTACCTGCGCAGCTATCTCGCGGGCAGCGTGGTCACGGCGGAAGATGTCGAGACCGCGGACCGCCTCGCCGCCGCACACTTCGGCCGCCCCGGCATCTTCAACCGCGCCGGCTGGATGCACATCGTAGAGCGCCACGACGGCCGCCTGCCCGTCGAAATCCGCGCCGTTGCCGAAGGCACCCCGGTCCCCACGCACAACGTTCTGATGACCATCCGCAATACCGACCCCGCCTGCTACTGGCTCACCAATTTTCTCGAAACGCTGCTGCTCAAGGTCTGGTATCCCACCACCGTCGCCACCCTCTCCGGCGCCCTATTGCACGTCATTGAAGCGGCGCATGAAGCGCAGCGGCGAAGACCCCGCGGCCGCCAACATGATGCTGCACGACTTCG
This sequence comes from uncultured Acidobacteriaceae bacterium, assembly GCA_963763665.1. GTDB lineage: Bacteria > Acidobacteriota > Terriglobia > Terriglobales > Acidobacteriaceae > KBS-83. The sequence goes on from CAVXPT010000001.1 coordinate 884,568, forward strand.
GCTATCGCGGCGCCTCCTCCGAGGAGTCCGCCGGCCTCGGCGGCGCGGCGCACCTGGTCCACTTCCGCACCTCGGACACGCTCATCGCCAATATGGTGCTGCGTGAGCACTACGCCGGCCCTCGACACGCCCGCCGACTGGATGCCCTCCACCTCCGTCGTCGCCACTGAGCACAGCACCATGACCGCGTGGGGCCGCGATCACGAAGTCGATGCCTACCGCAACGTGCTCACCGAATATCCCGAGGGCGTCCTTTCTATCGTCGTCGACAGCTTCGATGTCTATCGCGCCGCGGAGGAGATGTTCGGCGGCGTCTTGCGCGAGCAGGTTCTCGCGCGCGACGGCCTGCTCGTCCTCCGCCCCGACTCCGGCGATCCCGTGCAGGTGCTGCTGCGCCTGTTGCCCATGCTGGCCGAGCGCTTCGGCAGCACACGCAACCATGCCGGTTACAGATTGCTCCATCCCAAGGTCCGCCTGCTCTGGGGCGACGGCATCGGTCTGGAATCGGTCGAGCGCATTCTCGACAACCTTCTCGCCGAACGCTGGTCCGCGGCCAACCTCATCTTCGGCATGGGCGGCGCGCTGCTGCAGAAGGTCAATCGCGACACCCAGAAGTTCGCCTTCAAATGCTCCTCCGCCACCGTCAACGGCGAGCTGCGCGATGTCTTCAAGGAGCCCAGTCACCGACCCCGGCAAGGACTCCAAGCGCGGCAAGCTGGCACCTCGTCCGCACCCCGCGCGGATTCGAGACGGTGCACTGCCCCGGCAACTGCGAGATGGCCGGCGATCTGCTGGAGCCCGTCTTCCGCAACGGCGAAGTGCTGCGCCACCAGACGCTCGATGACGTGCGCGCACCGCGGCCGCGCAAGCGATTAGCAGATTAGAAGTGCTGCCAACCCCCGGGCTTAAGCTCCCTCCGCCGGCCTTCCTCCAGCCAAGCATCATCTGCGGCCGCCCCGCACTGACGCCGCAGCATGCGCCCAATCCGCTGGACCGGAACCCCGGCGATCTTCCGCGGCACGCGCAGCCTCAGCATCGGCGGTAAACAGCAACTCGTAATCGTCGCCGCCATGCAGCGCATCCTTCAGCGTAGCGCCGCGCCCATGAGGGAAGCAGCGCCGCGTCCACCTCCGCGCGCAGACCTGACTCCTCGCACAAATGCTGCAGATCCACCGAAAGCCCATCGCTGACATCGATCGCCGCAGTCGCGATCTTCCGCCGCACCAGCGCGCGACCAACTCCGATGCGCGGCTGCGGGAAAGAAATGCGGATGCTCCACCGTCGCCGCCGTGACGTTCCGGAATTTTTGCGGCGACCGACTCAGCGCCCGCAGTTCCGCCGGCGCCCCACCCAACGTCCCGGTGACATAGATCGCATCGCCAGCCTTCGCTCCCGACCGCAGCAGCGCCCGCCCGCGCTCCACCGCCCCTACCACCACGATGTCCGCCGCAGCCTTCGCACGGGCGCCACCCGGCGACTGCGCCAGGTCCCCCCCGGCGAGCGGAACCTCCCATCGTTCCGCCAGCGCCAACAATCCGTCATAGAAGCGGGATGTCCAACTCCGCGCGCCGGATCGGGCACGCGTCAGCTCACGCGGCACCGCCAGCGACACAAATGCCGCCACCGGCCGCGCCCCCATCGCCGCAATATCGCTCAGTCCGCGCGCCAGGCACTTGTGCCCCACCGCCTCCGGCGGATGCCAGCCACGGCGAAAATGCACCTCTTCAAGCGAAAAGTCCGTCGTGACGACAATCTCTTCGCCGCGCCGCACCGCCAGCACCGCAGCATCGTCGCCAATCCCCACACGCAACGCGCCCGTCGTACTGCCGCGCACCGAACCCGCGCCGCACGCGCACGCACCGATTCAGGATGTCGCTGCTCCCGCTCGCCCATCCGAACAGCTTACCCGCACAAACAGCAAGAGGCAGGCAACAGCATCGTGCCGTCACCTGCCTCTCGCGTTCTTGAGTTACTCTGCTGCCTCAACCTTTCGAGCAGATCGAACCGATCAAGGTTGGTCACCTTCGCCCAGGCGGCTACGAAGTCGTTGACGAACTTCTCCTTCGCATCCTCGCTGGCGTAGACCTCGGCCAAAGCGCGCAGCACCGAACTCGAGCCGAACACAAGGTCGACACGCGTACCGGTCCACTTCAGCGCGCCGGTCTTGCGGTCATGCCCCTCGAACAACTCCCTGGCTCGGAGACTGGCTTCCACTGCGTGTCCATACCCAGCAGTTTCACGAAGAAGTCGTTGGTCAACACACCCGGCCGGTCGGTGAATATACCGTGCTTGCACCCATCGGCGTTGATGTTGATCGCGCGCAGACCGCCGATCAGCACCGTCATCTCAGGCGCGGTCAGCGTCAGCTGTTGCGCTTTGTCGATCAGGCCCACCTCGGCGGGAACCGTAACTCCGGCCTTGCGGTAGTTGCGGAAGCCGTCGGCAAGCGGCTGGAGGGCGTTGTAGGCGGCCACTTCGGTCTGCTCCTGCGAGGCGTCCGTGCGGCCCGGCGCGAACGGCACTGTCACGTTGTGGCCGGCGGCCTTCGCCGCCTGCTCCACACCGGCGTTGCCGGCCAGCACGATCAGGTCGGCGAGCGAGACTTTCTTCCCGCCGCTCGCGTTCTTGTTGAACTCCGACTGGATGCCTTCCAGGACCTTCAGCACCTTGGCCAGTTGCACGGGCTGGTTGACATCCCAATCCTTCGCCGGAGTGAGACGGATGCGGGCACCGTTGGCGCCGCCTCGCTTGTCGCCGCCGCGGAAAGTCGAGGCCGCGGCCCACGCGGTGCCGACAAGTTCGGACACACTCAGGCCCGAGGCCAAAACTCTGTCCTTGAGCGCTGCAACGTCCTCGTTATTGATCAGCGGATGATCGACAGCGGGCACCGGGTCTTGCCAGATCAGTTCTTCCTTCGGCGCCTCCGGTCCCAGGTAGCGCGAGCGCGGGCCCATATCGCGATGAGTCAGCTTGAACCATGCGCGGGCGAACGCATCGGCGAAGGCCTGCGGGTGCTCGAGAAAACGACGCGATATCTTCTCGTAGAGCGGGTCGAGGCGCAGCGACAGGTCGGTGGTCAGCATCGTTGGCTTGTGCTTCTTCGACGGATCGAACGCATCGGGGATGGTGGCCTCGGCGTCCTTGGCCTCCCACTGGATCGCGCCGGCTGGGCTCTTCGTCTGCACCCACTCGTACTTGAAGAGGTTTTCGAAAAAGAAATTACTCCACTGCTTCGGCGTCTGGGTCCAGGTGACTTCCAGGCCGCTGCCGACCGCATCCTTGCCAGTGCCGGTGCCGTAGCTGCTGATCCAGCCCAGACCCTGCGCTTCCATGTCGGCGGCTTCAGGCTCAGACCCCTTGTGCGACTCGGGCGCGGCACCGTGGGTCTTGCCGAAGGTATGGCCGCCGGCGATCAGCGCGACGGTTTCCTCGTCGTCCATCGCCATGCGGGCGAAGGTTTCACGGATGAATTTGGCGGCGGAGATGGGATCGCCGTTAGCATCCGGGCCTTGCGGATTGACGTAGATCAGTCCCATCTCGGTGGCGCCGAGATGCTGTTCGAATTTTTCGATAGGCCGGTGGGCCAGCCACGCGGTTTCGGTACCCCAGCTCACGTCCAGATCGGGCTCCCAGGTATCTTCGCGCCCGCCGGCAAAGCCGAAGGTGCGAAAGCCCATGGTTTCCAATGCCACATTGCCCGTGAGGATCAGCAGATCGGCCCAGGAAATCTTCTGTCCATATTTCTGCTTGATCGGCCACAGCAGGCGACGCGATTTGTCGATGTTCACATTGTCTGGCCAGCTGTTGAGCGGAGCATAGCGCTGCTGTCCGCGCCCGGCGCCGCCGCGCCCATCGCTCAGGCGGTAGGTCCCGGCAGAGTGCCAGGACATGCGGATAAATTGCGGGCCGTAGTGGCCAAAGTCTGCCGGCCACCAGTCCTGCGAGTCGGTCATCAGCTTGCGAAGGTCGTTTTTCAGCGCTTCATAGTCGAGCTTCTTGAATTCCTCGCGGTAGTCAAACGTCGGCGCCAGCGGATCGGACTTGGACGAGTGCTGGTTGAGCAGATCGAGGCGCAGCGAATTTGGCCACCAGTGGCGGTTCTCGATAACAGGTGCGGAGACGTTGCTCGAAAACGGGCATTTGGCTTCAGTTGCCATGGCTTTTCTTTCCTTTGTTGGATCAGGTGTCGCTATTGCGAATGTTGCGAAAGAACTTACTTAACAACAATAATTATTGTTCTCTTCACTGGCAAACTTCTGCCTGTGGACACCACAGCTCTGCCCCATTTGTGATGCAATAAATACTGGAGATAACTGATTTGGTAATACTTCTGTCGTTAATCCAGTGTCATCGCCGCTTGTTCGCCTATACAACTTCGGTCAGCTTGCAGCGGTCTTTCCCACTTTGGTAGGGTGGGAATGCGTTCCAGCAAATCGCATTCGCATTGGCGTATTATTCGCCGACCGGAACGAACCCCATCAACCCGCGGAAGGAGCTGCCCGGTGCGCAAGCGCTACTACATCATTTTTGTAGCTCGTGAAGATGACGGCCGCCTTCGCAAGGTCCCGGTCCCCCTCCACTACGCCTATGTCTTCGTCGCCGCCGCCGTCGTGGGTCTCTTCACCATCACCGGCATGGCTGGCTCCTACGGACGCATGCTGTTGAAGACCGCCAGCTACAACCAGGTCCGCTCCGAGAAGGAAGCTCTCCGCCACGACTATCTGCACATGCAGCAGGTCGCACGCGAGAAGGACGTACAGGTCGCCTCCCTCGGCTCGCTCGCCAGTGAAGTCACCGCGCTCTACGGACTCCGCCAGGGACACACCAGCAAAGCCACCGCCGATCCGGTCATCGCCCCCGTCATCGACACCACCGATGAGTCCAGCGACTATCTGCACACACTCGATCAGCTCACTACCCTGCGCACTTCCGCGCTCTCCGGACACATGCGCCGCGCGCTCGAGCCCGCCTTCGGCTTCGGTGACAGTGCGGACTGGGGCAGCTCCGCCGACCTGCCCAACCTATGGCCCATCGAAGGACCTATCACCAGCTCCTTCGGAGAGCGTCAGGATCCCTTCAACGGCGAGGGCGCATTCCACAAGGGCATCGACATCTCCGGCACCATGGGTGAGCCGGTACGCGCCCCAGCCGACGGCACTGTTCTGATGGCCGGGCCCGCCAGCGGTTATGGCCAGGAGGTCATGCTCGACCACGGCCACGGCATCCACACCCTCTACGGCCATCTCTCTGCCTTCGCCGTCACCTCTGGCCAGGACGTGCATCGTGGCGAAGTCATCGGCTACGTCGGCAGCGAAGGCCGCTCCACCGGTCCGCATCTGCACTACGAAGTCCGCATTCATGACACCCCGGTGAACCCGCACAAATACATGCGCGAAACCATGCAGGAGTTCGCCTCCAGCAAGCCCGCCAGCAACGGCACCACCGCCGGCATGCTGTAGATCTTTACCCACTCAAGCTCCACGCGGCCTGCCACACGTGACCGTGAGAGAACCGGTTGACAAATTCTTTCCCCGGGGGCTAGTGTGCCAACCGAATGACTGCGCTCTGATTCCCCAGTTCGTCCATCGCGAATTGCCTGTAGTCCGGGCTGTCCGGAAAGACTGACGCGGCGTTTCCACCGGGAGAACTGTTCGCCGCTCCAGCAACCCTCTTCACCTGATCATTGGAGCACCAGGTCATTCGACTGGAGGTAGTTTATGTTCGCTCGCAATGTTTCGTTACGCCTGAAGCCAGGCAAGCTAAACGAGTTCACCCGCACCTTCGATAAGGAAGTCCTCCCCATTCTGCAGAAGCAGCCCGGTTTTCAAGAGGAGATCATCTCCGTTCTGCCGGGCGAAATCGAGTTAACTGCAATCAGCCTCTGGGACAGCAAAGAGCATGCAGACGCCTACAACACCTCCGCATATCCCAAAGTGCTGCAGGCGGTAAACGCCATGCTGGACGGCGCTCCCCGGGTGCAGAACCTCAATGTCGTCAGCTCGACCATGCAGCACGGAACCAGATCGGGCAAAGCGGCGCCGCTACCTTCCGCCACGGCAGCAGGTGGAGAGGCGCCGGCCACCATGGAAAACAACAAGAAGATCGCACGGAGGTTCATCGAGGAGTGCTGGAACAAGGGAGACAAGGCTGCGATGCGCGATGTGATTGCAGACAAGTGCCGCTATCACGATCCTGCCTTCCCCGGAGTCGACAAGCTCTCCGAGCACATTGCCTCGTGCCGCAGCGCCTTCCCCGACCTCCGCTTTACGATCGAGGATATGATCGGCGAGCGGAATGAGGTGGTGGTGCACTGGACCGTCCGCGGCACCCACAAAGGACCGTTTCTGGGCATACAGCCGACCAACCGCTCATGCACCGTCTCCGGCACTTCCATCTCCCGCATCATGGGCGGCAAGCTCGTCGAGCACTGGGCGGATTGGAATGTCATGACGCTGATGGAGCAACTCGGCGTCTCCGCCGCGCCGAAAACGGAAGAAAAGGTCATGCACAAGTAAAGAGACCGCGCACCGTGGCTGGGGGTCGAGGTGAAAGCCTTGACCCCTTTGTCTTTCTCCTCCGCACCCGGCAGATGCCACTCCGCCATCGGAAGGAATCTACTCCCGGCCTCAGCACGGATGCAGATCAATGCAACGGAGCATAGTAGCCGGAGCGGACTTCAAGGCTCTCGACCCGCTCAGATGCTTTCAACTGGATGCGGTGAAACGATCCGTTGTGTTTCAGCTCGGCCGGTTTGTAGACCAAACGATACTGATCGCGAAGGTCCGCCTCAATGGTGCGCAGGTCGTCATAGATCGCTTCGTCTGAGTCTTCACTCTTGAAGACCCGGCCGCCGGTCTGCGAGGCAAGTTGCATAAGCGTCTTCGGCCCATCGAAAAACCTCGACTCCGGATGCACACGAAACGCATAAATGGCGGTATTCGTACGCTGGCACATCTCCACCGCCTCATTCAGATAGGCATGACTGGCATTGTCTTCGCCATCGGAGAAGAGCAGGATGAAGTTCGCGCTGGCCGCCGCCGTGCCTGCCGCATTGGCTGTGTCCTTCAACCTGCCGAATTGATTCAGACATGCGCGGTAAATGCTGTCGATAATCGCCGTGCCGCCCATTCGGCTCACCCCATCCGGGGTAACGCGTCGCATGCCGGCAATCAGCGCGTTCCGGTCACTCGTCCAGGGCTGCGCGATCCTCGATTCAAAATCGAAGTCCATCACGAATGCCTCGTCGGCCTTTTGCCGCAACAGCCGTTGCACGTATTCGCTCGCGATAGCACGGTTGCGCGGCAGATATGCCGCCACCGAAACGCTCGTGTCCATCAGAATGCCGCCGCGGATGGGAAAGTCTCGCAGCGATCAAAGGCACGATCTTCCCGGCGGCTTGCCGTTTCGAGCAATCCTCCGACTTCCTCCCCGCCCAGCGCCCCTCCCCCCCCCCTCCTAAGGCCTGCCTCTCTCCGACCCCTCTCGAATCGCCGAAACCAGCCAGAACACTTGCCATCCCGTTTGGCTGCTGGAACGGCGGCTTCGGTCCCGCGCATCGCTGGCGTCTCGGCGGCGGCGGACCTACCCGCTCCGGTTCAACAACTGGTATTGGAGTGTCGCATCCCTACGACCTCGCCTACGCCAAAGACTGACTCTGGGACTTCGACGACACCGTCATCTAGAAGACCCCGACGATCCAGGCTCGTACCTCGCCTGCGACACCCGCCTCGGCACCTACGTGCACATGATGTACATAGGCTGACCGCGCATCAGGAGGCCGCTTTGTGTCGCACCCCATACCGCCTGCCCGCAGACTGATGTGTCAAAACTGATACGTCAAAACTAATGTGTCGTGGATTCGTGGCTTGGCTAAGAGTGCGCGCCCGGTACTCCGGAGAGGTTAGGAATGCTGCCTCAGTGCTTTCCACCCGCACCGTCATCCCCATCGTGTGCACAGCCCCCGGCGCCACCGTCACCGCGTTCTCCGCGGCATTCGCCGGCTCCACGCACACCATGTGCGGCCATTCGTCATCGCCAAAGTCCGCCAGTCGCGCCGCCTTCTCGATCCACGGATTCCACACGACAGTGCTCTCCGACCCGCGCTTCTCGATCACAATCCGCCGCCGCCAATCCGGATCGGAGATCGTAACCGCGGCGTGTGTATTCAGATGAAGCTGATCCGTCTCACCCGCGAAGCGAATCGCGCCCGCACCCTGATGTTTGCGCTTTGCGTTGTCCGCACGGTCCAGATAGTCCGTGTCGCCAAGCCCGCTCACTTCAATCTGCCGCACATCGCTGACCGAGTAATACGCGTGCAGAGCCTCTTCAAATGCCAGCGGACTGTCGCCGACATTCTCCACTTCGAGCGTCAGGCTCAGCGTCCTGCCCACGACAACTTCGTACACCAGCACAAAATGATCGAAGCCCAGGTCGCGCGTCGTCTGGTTCGGCAGCAATTTGAAGCTGAGCGCCAAGCCCTCCGCCCGCTGCTCCGTCGCAACAACTTCCCACGGTAAGGTGCGCGCAAATCCGTGCATCCCTCCCGGCAGGCCGCCCTTGCGCTCCGCAAACCAGGGAAATACCACCGGCACGCCGCCACGGATCGCCTTGCCCGCAGCGAATTGGCTCTTTGCGCTCAGAAAAAGAACAGAATGCTCCGCGCCCGCTGGCTGCCACTCAGCCACATGCGCGCCCTGCAGATAGATCTCCGCCGTCGCCGCATCGGTAGCAATCTTCGCCAGCGTCAACCCGCCGGGACCTTCGTCAAACCGCACCGCTCCGCGCAGACCAAAGCGCTCATTCCATTCGTTCAATGTCGTCATGCGAGGTGTGATGCTCAGAACATCGTTATCTTAACGGACGTGAGGGATCTGCCGGTGCCCTATGTTCGTGTGTTGGGCATGGGACTCAGTCGACGTCGTCGGCATTGCTCAATGTGAGCGACCAAAGGGAGCGAACCATGCGACTCGCGCCGCAGGCGCATGTGCCCGGACGGCAGTCCTCAACCGTCCAGCTTCTTCGTGACCAGCTCATTCAGCAGCGCCGGATTCGCCTGCCCCTTCGACGCCCGCATCACCTGCCCGACAAAGAACGCCGCCACCGTCTTCTTGCCGCCGCGGTACTGCTCCACCTGCTTCGGATTTGCCGCGATCACCTCATCGATCATCGCTTCCAGCGTCCCGGTATCCGATATCTGCTGCGGCTTCTCGCGCTCGTAGACCACGCCGAAGTCCTCGCCCTTCTCAAACGCAATATCGAAAAGCTGCTTCCACTGCTTGCTTGAAAGCTTGCCCTCTTCCGCAAGGTCCGCCGCCAGCACCACGCCATCCATCGTCACCGGCGACTTGTCTAGCTCGAGCCCCGCCGCCCGCAACCGGCCCATCAGCTCGCTCTGCACCAGGTTCGCCACGCGCCGCGGATTCTTCGCCCGCTTCGCCGCCGCCTCAAACGTGTCCGCGAACTCGCGCGTCGCCGTCAGCGTCTGCGCATCCTGCTCGCTGATCTCGTACTCCTTCACCATGCGCGCGCGCCGCGCCTCCGGCAGCTCCGGCATCGCCGTCAGAATCTCTTGCTTCCACGCGTCCGGCACCACCAGCGGCGGCAGATCCGGCTCCGGAAAATACCGGTAGTCGTGCGCCTCTTCCTTTGACCGCAGCGGAAACGTCCGCCCCTCCGCCGCATTCCACGAGCGCGTCTCCTGCACCACGCGTCCGCCGCCCTCGATCAGCTCCACCTGCCGCTCGATCTCATACTCCAGCGCCGCGCGAATAAAGCGGAAGCTGTTCACGTTCTTCACTTCCGCCTTGGTGCCGAACTCCTTCTGCCCGCGCGGCCGCACGCTCACATTCGCATCGCAGCGCAGCGAGCCCTCTTCCATATTGCAATCGCTCACGCCGGTGTAGAGCAGAATCTCCTTCAGCCGCGTCAGATACTCATACGCTTCCTCGGGAGTGCGAATATCCGGCTCGCTCACAATCTCCACCAGCGGCGTGCCGCAGCGGTTCAGGTCGACGTAGCTACGCGTCGCGGAATCGGCAAAGCCCTCATGCAGGCTCTTCCCCGCGTCCTCTTCCATGTGCAGCCGCGTGATGCCGATCTTCTTCAGCCCATTTTCAGACGGCACCTCGATCCATCCATGCTCCGCCAGCGGCTGGTCGTACTGCGAAATCTGATAACCCTTCGGCGAGTCGGGGTAGAAGTAGTTCTTCCGCGCAAACACCGACCGCGTCCGCACCTCGCAATGCAGCGCCGTCGCAGCCAGCACCGCAAACTCCACCGCGCGCTTGTTCAGCACCGGCAGCGCGCCCGGCAGCCCCAGGCACGTCGGACAGATCTGCGTATTCGGCGCCGCTCCAAACTGCGTCAGGCATCCGCAGAAGGCCTTGGTCGTGGTCAGAAGCTGCACGTGCACCTCCAGCCCGATCACCGGTTCGTACTTCGCCAAAGCTGCCGTGGCCACCGCCGTCGCTGTCATATCTCCCGTCGTTCTCCTCTACAATCGAGCCCTTTTTCGTCTGGTCTTTCCTATCCAGACGAGTGTATCGTCCTCTCGCCGGGCACTGCTGGAGCGGACCCCCACTCGCAAGTTGTCCCAAAATGGCTCGGCCTCCCTCATCTCTCCCTCAGAACGTCCGCGGCGGGTACCGCTTCGTACTCATCCCGGCCGTGCGCCGGTAACGGGCCTTTTCCGTAATAACTTGCCGCTCTGTACAGGTTCTGCAACCGTATGCCCAGACCACCAGCCAGACCGTTTATGGAACTCGCTCTCCTCCAATCCGCATTGGTCGAATCCAAGGACGAACTCGACCGCCTCGCGCCGGCCATCCGCCGCCTTGCGGCGGACACCGTGCACGGCCAGGGCTCTACCGGCCTGCCAGACACCACCGGCCTGCCCGACTACTTTCTGCCGCGCGTCTCCGATACCCGCCGGCCCCGCGTCGTCGTTTGCTATGAGCAGGGACACCTCGTCGGCGTCGTCTACACCGAAGAACTGCTCTTCGCCGGCCGGCCCACAGGCTGGGTCTTCGGCGGCGACCGCATGGGCCGCGGCCTCGTCCTCGCCGCGCCCGAGCGCGAAGCCGAAGTCATCGCCACCGCCTGCGAATATCTCCTCGCCAACGGCGTGCATGCACTTCGCCTGTGGTGGCGCTCCACCGGCAACGAGATTCTCCCCGTCCTCCAGTTGCAACGGCCCGGCCTGCAGGTCTGGTGCAAGTCGGAGATACGTCCGCAAGGCGACTGGCTGAACCTTATCTCGGATGGGGACACCAGCTACGAAAGCTTTCTGAACGCTCTCGGCCCCCACACTCGCCGCAACCTTCGCTACTACCGCCGCCGCGCGGAAGAAGCGGGCTACCGCTTCGTCCCCGAGCTCTCACTCGCCGCCTACGAGTCCGCCGTCCACTCGCTGAACCACGACGAGGGCTCCCCGGAGACGCGCGAGCACGAGCAGCGCGACCACCGCTTCTTTGCCCAATTTCGTAACCAGTTCGGTAGCCAGTTCGGACCGCCCGTGCTCGCCGGACTTGCCGCTCCCGACGGCCGCCTCGTCTCCGTGCTCGCCGGTGTACGCGCCGGCAATCATCTGCACCTGCTCTCGCAGTTCAACGACGAATCGCTGCACGCCGTCAGCCCCTCGCTGGTCCTGCGCGGCTATCTCATTGAGCACCTCATCGCGCAGGGCGTCGCCTCCATTCATTTCGTCAACGGCACCTCCGGCCCCCTCGCGCGTTTTTGCGATCCCGTGCTCATGCGCACCATCTCGGTAGACAGCCGCCGCTCCGCGCTCCATCCCGTCAAGCTCGCCACGGCCACCGCCGCGCGCCGCTGGCAGCGACGGGGCCGCTGGGTCCCCGTCCGCCTTCGCGGACTCCTCGGCAGCTACATGGCCACCGTCTAACCCTCCGCCGCGCCCCTACGGCTCCCCACTCTGCTGCTGCGTTTCTCTCTCGCTCGCAGCGCTCATCCGGCGATTTGCGGATTGCGCGCCGCAACGCGCGACTCAGTGGAAAGTGCGCGTTGCAAACCGCGCTGCGGTTAGGGGAAGCGAGGATCGCAACGCGCTGAATTAACAAATTTTGACCGTGATTCATCAAAATCTCCGATTCAGTTGACACGGATCGCGGTTGAGGGGCAGTCTTCTTCGTTCCGGCGAATGCCTCTCGAATTCGCGGAGCGTACCAAATCAATCTGGGTACAAGGGGACTCCTCCAGATGAAAAGAATGCTGCTGATTCCGATCCTTTGCGCGGCGGGTTTCGCTTTTGCACAAGCGAACACCGCGGCCGCCCCACCGCAAGACCTCAACCCGCAGGCCGGCCCGCCGATGTTGGGCGTCCACTGGGTTCGCGGATTCCAGCCCAACGCGCGTATCGCGAATGAGGCGATGCAGGCGAAGCCGGCAGCTCGCAGAAGTGCCAACATGACCTATCACGGCGGGAAGATCATGCCCACTGCCGTGACCAAGGCCATCTTCTGGGGAACCAGTTGGGGCAGCTACTCCGGCGACAAGATCTCGGGTATGGATCTCTGGTACAACGGCTTCAACATCTCCAACTACGCCAAGACGTCAGATGAATACACCGGAAGCAACGGCAAGGTAACCGCCAGCACCAACCACCTCGGCCACATCGTCGATACCTCTGCCTCGAAAAGCGGCGCCAACACCTCCACCATCCTGGCCGAAGTGTGTAGAGCAATCGGCACCCCCGATAGCAGCGGCAACGGCTACTACGCCGTCTACGCCGATACGCCGCGCGGCAATGCAAACTACTGCGCCTACCACAGCTACGGAAGCTGCGGCGGCGTCCCCCTGCAGTTCGCGTACTTCTTCAAGCTCGATGGCGACGCAGGCTGCGATCCGGGGGACACCTCAGGCCTGCACTCGCAGGGCTTGGCTGCCATCTCCAATGTCAGCGGACACGAACTCTCCGAAGCACGCAGCGATCCTGCCAACCCAGGCGCCTGGTATGACTCTTCCGGTGCCGGAAAACGGCGACAAATGCGCATGGACCTTCGGCGCACCGCTCGTCACCTTTTCGAACAATACCCAGTGGAAGATCCAGGGAGAATGGTCCAATGCGGCCTATACCGCCGGGACTGGCTATCCCAATAGCTCCGGTCAAAGGGGCTGCCTCTCCGGAAAGTAGCACTTCCTCCAACGCAATCCCGGCACACCATCCAGAAAGGCCGCTCAGTTCCTCGGGCGGCCTTCTCTTTTGCTGCATTCCGGCAACAGGGTTGGAAAGCGGCTACCGAGCCCAACATGAGCGGCCAAAGGGAGCGAACCCCACAGAATGCGCCGCAGGCGCGTCCGCCCGTACGGCCAGTACCCGGGTAATCTAGACTTGCGATGATCGAGCGCATTCTGATCGTGGGTACGGGGCTTCTCGGCGCCTCCACCGGGCTGGCCCTGCGGGCGCATGGCTTTGCGGGCGAAGTGATCGGCTGGGATCACGACGCGGCCATGCTGCAGACGGCACTTCAGCGTGGCGCACTCACCTCCGCGGCGGACGACCCGTTGCATGCAGCAAAAGACGCCGACCTCATCCTGCTCGCCGGCCCCGTGCTCGCCATCGTCGAATGGATGGGCCGGCTGGCGGAGGTGCTCGGTCCCCATCAGCTCGTCACCGATGTAGGCAGCACCAAGCAGCAGATCACCGGAGCTGCCGCCGAGCACTACAACCGGCCCGGCCGCGCAGGCTTTCTGCCCGGGCATCCCATGGCCGGCAAAGAGGTGAGCGGCGCCGCGCATGCCGACGCGGAGCTCTTCCGCGGCGCGGTCTGGTTATTCACTCCTGCCGCGCCATTCGCGCCCGAATCAATCGCCGCAGCAACGGCAGCCGAGTTTCGCGCGCTCGTGGAAAGCTTCGGCTGCCGCACCCTCGAGATGGACGCCGCGCGCCACGACGAGCTGCTGGCCTGGGTGAGTCATCTGCCCCAGTTCCTCGCGACCGCGCTCAGCGCTCTCTTCCAGGACGAGTTCGGCGCAGATGCCGATCTCCGCGCCATCGGCGGCCGTGCCATGCGCGAGATGACGCGGCTCGGCTCCAGCCCCTACTCCATGTGGCGCGATGTGGCCCTCAGCAACCCGGAACATGTCGAGCACGCGCTGCTCGCGCTCGAGCAGCGGCTCAGCCACCTGCGCGAAATATTGCGCACGCCGGCATTGCGCGATGAGTTCGAGCGCGCCAACCAGTTTCGCGCCGCAGCACAAGCATCGTCATCCGCGCCACCACCAAACCGGGCGCCGGGTGCCCCATCCTAACGAAGTTAGGGTGGGTGTTCTCCAACCATCCAGCCGCCCCGAGGGGGCGGCCCTTACCTCGCCATCCCGACCGAAGCGGAGGGGTCTGCTATCCCTCCTATTTCCTTTCGCAATATTTCCGAACACCACGCTCCTCCATTTCGTCTTAGCCAGTGAATCGAATTTGCACTTACGCTGGTTGCGCATGGATCTGGCCACCACACACGACTGGAGGGAGGGCGCGGCCGTGCCCGCAAAGATGTCCGAAGAGGACTCACGCGCAGAGCAGGCCGCCTTCCAGTCCTTCGTCGAACGCAACCTCCGCTTCGCCTTCCGCGTGGCCTGGGCCCTGCTGCGCAATCGCAGCGATGCGGACGACGTAGTGCAGGAATGTTTTCTGCGCCTCTACAGAAAGCGCGCGTGGCATGACCTTAACGACGAAAGGGCGTACCTGGCACGCGTCGTGTGGCGCATGGCGAGGGATCGGCAGCGGCGACCCGCGAGAGAGGAGGGCGGCATGGAAATGGACACCGTCACAGCGACAGATCACTCGCCCGAGGCAGCAGCGGTTTCAAGCAGCGGCATCGCGCGCATCCATCGCCTCATCGACACTTTGCCGGAAGACCTCCGCCAGCCGCTCGTGCTCTCCACACTCGAAGAGATGACTTCGGCTCAGATCGGCGCGGCCCTCGGCATCCCCGAAGGCACCGTGCGCACTCGCATCCAGCGCGCCCGCATCCTGCTCAAACAGAAACTGGGCCCACAATCGGAGACTCGCCATGACCGATAGGCACCCTGTTGACCATCACAGCGTTGACCATTACGACGAGCGCGATCTCGACCAACTGCTCGACCGAGCCCTGGTCAGCTACGTCGATGCCGAGCCCGATCCATCGATGCGTGCCCGCATCATGGCGCGCATCGACAATGCCACATCGCCAACGGGTCGCATGTGGCTGCGTCGCATATGGCTGCCCGGATCGGTGGCTGCATGTGTGGCGGCAGTGCTGCTCGCATTGCTGCTGCAGCCGGCAAATCACCCTCCCGAAGACCGCGTCAGCAAAGCTCCCACGATCGCCGCCGCGCCACCGCCTGCCGTTTCAACACACCTCGATGACACGTTGACGCACTCTGCCCGCCCATACATCGTGGCCGCAAGCCGCCATAGCTTTGACAGCAGGAAGCCGGCCCCTTACCGCCGCAGCATCTCTCTCGCCGCCGCGCCGCTCACCGAAGAAGAAGCGACTCTCCTCCGCTTCGCTCAGCAGTATCCGGAACAGGCCCGTGCGGTGTTGAGCCCGCCTCCCAGCGGCCCGCTCCACATTGATCCGGTCGCAATCGCCCCCATCCAGATCGCCGCCCTCTCCGCATCGCAACTCGATGCTCACTAACCGCACTGCAAGGAGATTCACCAATGCCGGCACGTACGCATATCGCCGCAATACTCAGCGCAATCCTTCTGGCTCCAGCTCTTCTTTGCGCCCAGGACACACAGAGCCATCCGGACACCTCGTCGACACAGGCCGGTCAGCATTTGAAGCTCGTCTATCGCACTCTCCAGATAGGCGCGGACGGCAAGACCCTGAGCAACCACAGTTACTCCACCATCGTCGTCGCCAATAGCGCACATCCTTCCACGTCCAAAATTCGAAGCAATGACAGAGTGCCGATTGCTACGGGAAGTTATGCGAGTGGGAATGGCGTCGTGAGCAGTCTGGTCAATACCCAATTTCAGTATCAGGATGTTGGAACAAACATTGATACTTCTGGACCGCAACTCAGCGGCAATCAGTTCACCGCGAATCTCTTTGTCTCGCTGAATGAGGTGGCAAAGAATGACGTCGTAACAGAAAAGACGATTCCCGCACCGGTCATTCGGCAACTGAGCTGGCAGTCCGATGTGGTCGTGCCCATCGGCCGGCCCACCGTCATCTTCACCTCCGACAACCCCAGCGACACCGGCAAGACCGAACTCGAACTCACCGCAACCGAAATCAAGCAGCCCTAATGTACATTGCGTACGTTTTTAATGTACGCAATGGTACAATCATGACATGGAAGTCTCCATCACTCAGTTCCGTCGGGAACTCTTCGCTCTCGTCAACCGCGCTCTGGAGGGCGAAGAGGTCTGGGTTGCGCACCGCGGCCACCGCTTCCGGATCGCTCCAGACCGGCCCTCCGGCAGCCGGCTGAGCCGTCTCACCCCGCTCGAAGTCATCGATCCTCAGTCGCGCCCAGACGACTCTTCTTTGCAGGAAGAGATGGAGCGAGCCTGGACCCGGGACTGGGACGAGTTGTGAGCGCCCGGCCGTGATTGCCTATCTCGACACGAATATCGTGGTATGGCTGGCTCAGGGCGCTCTCAACCGGATCACGCCTCGCGCGCAACAGGTTCTTGAGACAGCCAGCCTGCTCATCTCACCCATCGTGCTGGTCGAACTCGAATACCTCTACGAGGTGCATCGCATCAAGCTGTCCTCGCAGGACATCTACGTGAAGCTGCAGCACGAGATAGGCGTGCGCGTCTGCGATCTCGACTTTCCCTCCATCGCAAACATGACCATCGGCGAAAAGTGGACGCGCGATCCCTTCGACCGCATCATCGTCGCGCATGCCAAGGCAAACGGACTCGCGCCGCTGATCTCCGCCGACCAGGAGATACAGCAGCACTACCCGCGAACCATCTGGTAATCGACGGAATCTCCTCACACGCTTGTCATCCCGACCGAAGTGGAGGGATCTGCCGGGTGCCCCATCCTAGCGGAGCTAGGGTGGGTTCTCTCACTCGTCCCAAAACGAAACAATCACACGCACAATTTTGCAGAAACCTGCCAAATCACCCCATCCAAATTGCTATCCTTAAATCAGGCCTGAACTAAAGAGAAAGTCCCGGCCTAGAATCTTCGACAAAGCCACGGAAACCATTCCGTGGCTTTCGTCTTTGTAACCCCTTTGTTTGGACGAATTTGGCGATAACCCCAATGGAATGACGAATTTGAGCCCTCGGGAGCGATCCTAAACCCATGACGCGCGCGAGACTTACAAGCCAGCCTCCCGTACCGGAGGGGGGAGGGGGTAGGGTACCGTTACTTTCACAAACAGGCCATAGAATCGAAGCAGCATGGTCCTTCCCTTTGTTCGCGATGCCCTCGCGAGCATTGAGCACACCGAGAGCTTCGAGCGTGTGCGACGGCATCTCAGCCTCGCGCGAGGGCGCCGTCGTGTCTCCGGACTCACCGCCACCGCCCGCGCGCTCTGCATTCCGCTCTTCGCGCACGCCGCCCAGGCGCCCGTCGTCGTTCTCGTCGCGGACAACAAAGCCGCTGAATCGCTGGAGCTCACACTCCGCGCCGCCGCCGACCTGACCGGCGCCGTCGAGCCGAAGCGCATCCTGCGCCTGCCCGCGCACGACGTGCTGCCCTTCGAAGGCATCTCGCCGCACCCGGATGTGCAGGAGCAGCGCGCGTCGGTCCTGTGGAAGATCGCGAGCAACCGCGCGTCCATCGTGATCGCGCCCGTCGAGGCCGCCTGCATGCGCCTCTTCGACGGCGCCCTACTACGCCGGCCTCGCCCAGCAACTGCGCCGCGGCGAAGAGGTGGATATCGAGATGCTCCTCGACCACCTGCGCGCCATCGGCTACACGCAGATGGACATCGTCGAGATGCCCGGCCAGTTCACCCGCCGGGGTGGCATCCTCGACGTCTACTCGCCGGAGATGGACCGTCCCGTGCGCATCGATTTCTTCGGCGACGAAATCGAATCCATCCGCAAGTTCGAGCCGGAGTCGCAGCGCTCCTCGACGCCGCTGGACGAAGCGCTGTTGCTGCCGCTCACCGAAACGCCTGTCTCGGAGAAGCTGCTGGCCGCCGTCCACGCGCGCCTCAGCCGCTCGCGCATGGAAGCCTCCGGAGACGATGCCGCGACCGACCTGGTGACGCGCGCCGTCGCCGCCGGCGGCGTCACCGTCTTCCCCGGCTGGGAGTTCTTCGCCCCCGTAGCCGGCGCCGATCGCACACTCTTCGACCTCTTCCGCCAACCGCAAATTTTCGTCGAAGAGCCCGCGATGCTGCAAAACCAGGCCGAGCGCTGGTGGAACAAAGTCGAGCAGCGCCACGAGCGCGCCGGCATCGGCGGACTCATCACCGCGGCGGATATCTATCTGAACCCGTGGGAGCTCAAGGA
Organism: uncultured Acidobacteriaceae bacterium; assembly: GCA_963763665.1. Lineage (GTDB taxonomy): Bacteria > Acidobacteriota > Terriglobia > Terriglobales > Acidobacteriaceae > KBS-83. The sequence goes on from CAVXPT010000001.1 coordinate 902,995, forward strand.
CAGGATCGCCAAGCTGCCCGGCATCGAACTGGACCAGCTCGGCGCGGTCGACGTGCTGGACGAAGACCTCAATGCGCCCGCGGAAGTCAGCTTCCCCTCCCGGCCCACCCTGCGCTTCCACGGATCGATCCCCGCCTTCATCGAGCAGCTCAAGTCGCTCGGTGCACAAGAACAACGCGTCATCATCGCCGCGCCCAATCAGGGCGAAGTCGAACGTCTCGCCAACATGCTGCGCGAATACGGTCTCGCGTATCGTCTCGGCTCGCGCACTCAGCACACCGGCTCGGAGACCATCTACGACGAGTCCAGCTACCTGGGTGGCGACATGCGCACGCCCATCATCGTCCGCACCGCCATCGCCAACGGCGTCAGCTTCCCCGACGCCAAGCTGGTCATCATCGGCGCAAACGACCTCTCCGATGACGCCGACGTCGCCGCCCGCCCCCTGCCGGCACGCTCCAAGTCGAAGACCGCCGCCTTCGTCTCGGACTTCCGCGATCTCACCGTCGGCGACTACGTCGTGCACGTCGAGCACGGCATCGGCCGCTATCACGGCCTGAAGGAGATCCAGCAGGACGGCCTCAACGTCGAGTTCATGGTGCTGGAGTTCGCCGACGCCGCGCGCCTCTACGTGCCCCTCACGCGGCTGGACCTGATCCAGAAGTACCGGTCGACAGACGCCGGCCCCACCCCAGTACTGAACAAGCTAGGCGGCCAGCAGTGGGCCAAGACCAAAGCGCGCGTCAAGAAGGCCATGGCCGACATGGCCGACGAGCTGCTGAAGCTCTACGCCCAGCGCCGCGCCGCAGAGGGCCACCCCTTCCCGCCCGACAACGAGTTCCAGCGCGAGTTCGAAGACGCCTTCGACTACAACGAGACCGACGACCAGCTTTCGGCGATCGCGGACATCAAGCGCGACATGGAATCGAACATGCCGATGGATCGCCTGCTGTGCGGCGATGTGGGCTACGGCAAGACCGAGGTGGCGATGCGCGCCGCCTTCAAGTCAGTGCAGGACGGAAAGCAGGTGGCCATCCTGACCCCCACCACCGTGCTCGCCTTCCAGCACTACGAAACCTTCCGCCGTCGCTTTGCGCAGTTCCCCATCAACATCGAGATGATCTCGCGCTTCCGCACGCCAAAGGAGCAGAAGCTGATCCTGGAAAAACTCGAAGCCGGCCAGATCGACATCCTGATCGGCACCCATCGCCTGCTCTCAAAGGACCTGAAGTTTCAGGACATCGGCCTGTTGGTCGTCGACGAGGAGCAGCGCTTCGGTGTCAGGCACAAAGAGCGGCTGAAGCAGCTTCGTCAACAGATCGACGTGCTCTCCATGTCGGCCACGCCCATCCCGCGCACGCTGCATATGTCACTCGTCGGGTTACGAGATATGAGCGTCATCGAAACGCCGCCCAAGGACCGCATGGCCATCCAGACGGTGGTGGCGAAATTCGATGAGAAGCTGATCCGCACCGCTGTCGAGCTGGAACTGGAGCGCGGCGGCCAGGTCTACTTCGTCCACAACCGCGTGGAGACGATCTATGAGCTCGCGGCGAAGATCCAGGAGCTGGTGCCGCAGAGCCGCGTCGTCGTCGGCCATGGACAGATGGGCGAAGCCGATCTGGAGAAGACCCTGCTCGCCTTCATGAACCATGAGTACGACGTCTTCGTCGCCACCACCATCATTGAGAACGGCATCGACATTCCGCTCGCAAACACCATCATCGTGAACCGCGCGGACCGCCACGGTCTCTCCGAGCTCTATCAGTTGCGCGGTCGCGTCGGCCGCTCCAACCGCCGTGCGTATGCGTATCTGCTGATTCCTCCTGAGCAGGAGTTGACGGACGTGGCACGGCGGCGTCTCGCCGCGCTCAAGGAATTCTCCGATCTCGGTGCTGGATTCAAGATCGCCGCGCTGGACCTGGAGCTGCGCGGCGCCGGCAACATGCTGGGCGGCGAGCAGAGCGGCCACATCGAAGCGGTCGGCTTCGAGATGTACACATCCATGCTGGAAGAAGCCGTGTCGAAGCTGAAGGGCGAAGAGAAGCGCGACCACATCACAACACAGCTCAACCTCGGCATCAGCCTGCGCATCGACGAGAGCTACATCCCCGAGGAGAATCAGCGGCTGCGCGTCTACAAGAAGATTGCCGGCGCGCTGGACGAGGCGACACTCGCCGACGTGCGCGCGGAACTCGAAGACCGCTACGGTGCACTGCCGGAAAGCGTGGCGCATCTGCTCGATGCTGCTGTACTGCGCCTGACCTCCGAACGGCTTGGCGTGCATCAGATCGACCGCAAACGCGATCAGCTTCACATCCGGTTCAGCGAGAAGGCCGAGGTGGACCCGGGCCGCCTGATGAAGCTGGTAGCGCGCAACGCGAAGAAAGGCGCACAGTTCACGCCGCAGGGTGTACTGCGTTTCCCGCTCGCCGGAACCAAGCCGCCGGAAGTGTTTCAGGAAGTCCATGCGTTGCTGGAGCAGCTTGCCCTCGAGCCAGTCACCGTTTGACCGTTCCACTCAGGAGATCACTTTGACGAAGTTCCGCATGGCCCGTCTTGCTGGTGCAACCCTGCTCGCCGCTGGAGTTTCTCTCTCCGCTCCGGTCTCCCATGCAGCCAATAGCGACAATGCCGCATGGAACAAGCTTGCGGACCAGTATTTCGATACCGTCTATTTCCCCTATCAGCCAACAAACGGCACGCTCGCCGGTTTCCATCAATACGACGCGCAGCTCGAACACTACAATCGCGACTCGATTGCGAAACAGGCGGCCGCACTGCACGCCTTTGAGCGCCGTGTCTCTGCATTCCCAAAGAACGGCCTCGATGAGTGGACAGCAGGAGATCGCCAGCTTGTCCTCAACAATATCCACAGCACGCTGTTGACCATCGAGACGATCAAACCATGGGAAAAGAATCCGGACTACTACTCCACCGGCATCACGGGTAGCGCCTTTTCTCTGATGGAGCGCAAGTTTGCGCCACCGGCAGACCGCCTGCGTTCCCTGATCGCACGCGAGCGCCAGATGCCCGCTGCACTTTCCGCGGCACGGCAGAACCTGCACAATTGCCCGAAGATTTACACCGAGATTGCGCTGGAACAGCTTCCCGGCGACATCGACTTCTTCCGCCACGACGTGCCATCGGCATTTTCCGAAGTCAAGGACGAGAAACTTCTCGCGGAATTCAAACACAGCAATGGTGCGGTCATCGACGCTCTCACCAGCTACGAAGCGTGGATGAAGAGCGATCTGCTGCCGCGCTCAAACGGCGACTTCCGCATCGGCAAGGACACATTCGCACTGAAACTGCTCTACGACGAGATGGTGAGCACACCGCTCGATCAGCTATTGCTGATCGGTTACACAGACCTGCATAAGAATCAGGCGGCATTCAATGCACTCGCACATGAAGTAGATCCCGGCAAGACTCCGCAGCAAGCTCTGCTGATGCTAGGCGAAGACCACCCGGCGCCCGATCAGTTGCTCGCAAGCTTTCGTGACACATTCAGCGGACTGATTGAATTCATCCGCGAAAAACACATCGTGACCATTCCTTCCGACGTGCGGCCCACGCTTGAGGAGACGCCGCCGTTTATGCGCGCGACGACCCAGGCCTCCATGGACACGCCGGGCCCTTTCGAGACGCACTCCACGACTGCCTATTTCAACGTGACATTGCCGGAGAAATCCTGGAACGCCGAACGCACCAGCAACTACATGCACGCCTTCAACGTTGGCACCGTCGTCAGTACCTCCGTGCATGAGGCCTATCCCGGACACTACATCCAGTTCCTCGTATTGCCCGAGGTACATTCAAAGGTGCGCAAGCTGCTGGGCGCCAACACAGATGTCGAAGGGTGGGCACACTACTGCGAGCAAATGATGCTGGACCAGGGCTACGGCCAGCCCGGCACCGGAGCGAAAGACGCTCGTGAGGCCAAGCTCATCCGCCTTGGACAGCTACAAGATGCGCTTCTCCGCGATGCGCGCTTCATCGTCGGCATTCAAATGCATACCGGGACAATGACTCTGGATCAGGCCAGAAACTTCTTTGTAAATCAGGGCTACCAGTCGCGCGAAATCGCGGGCGTAGAGACGAAGCGAGGCACCTCTGATCCGACATATCTCTACTACACGCTCGGCAAGCTGGAGATATTGAAGCTGCGGGCCGATGTTGAGAAGAAGGAGGGCAAGAATTTCTCTCTCCAGAAGTTCCACGATGAATTTTTACGCCAGGGCTTTCCGCCCATCGCCATCGTTCGCCGTGCCATGCTCGGAGAGCATTCGCCTGCGCGCTAGGTCTTGGTGAATATTGATGGAATCCTTCATCTTCACATCGCGTTCGGGCAACTCCAACTTACCGTTTGAGCGTCCGTATAATCGAAACCAGCAGAGTTCATCCGCGATTCACGCGAGCATAACGTATATCCCCCGAAGGACACCCGAAAGTTCATGAAGAAAATTCACAAAGCAGTCATCCCGGCTGCCGGCTTTGGCACGCGCTTCCTGCCAGCTACAAAAGCGATCCCAAAAGAGATGCTGGCCCTGGTGGACAAGCCACTCATTCAGTACGGTGTCGAAGAGGCGCTGGCGGCCGGCATCGACGAGATCATCATTGTCACGAGCCGCGGGAAATCCGCAATCGAAGATCACTTCGATATGAGCCCCGAGCTGGAATGGAGCCTCGCGGCGCGTGGCAAAACCGAATTGCTGGAATTGACGCGCAATGTTTCCAACATGGTGCTCGTTTCGTACGTGCGTCAGAAGGAGCCGCTCGGCTTGGGACATGCGGTGCTGCAGACACGAGATATGGTCGGCGATGAACCATTCGCGGTCATCCTTCCCGACGACATCATCGACGCCGCTACCCCTTGCCTGAAACAGATGGCCGATGTGTTCAACGAGGTCCAGTCCAGCATCCTTGCAACGCAGATCGTCGAAGGCCCGGCAATCTCTTCTTACGGCGTGCTCGATTGCGACCCCGTGGAGGGCAATCCGCGTTTGCTCGCCGTCAAAGCTCTGGTGGAAAAGCCCAAGCAGGAGGATGCGCCGTCGAAGAACGCGATCATCGGCCGCTATATTCTTACGCCGCACATCTTCGAGCTGCTGGAGCGCATTCCCAAAGGTGCCGGTGGGGAGTTGCAGTTGACGGATGGCATCAAGGGCCTGCTCGACACCGAAAAAGTCTTCGGCTACACCTTCGAAGGCAAACGGTATGACGCTGGTGACAAGGCAGGCATGCTGCAGGCTACAGTCGACTTCGCGCTCAAGCGCGCCGACCTGGGCCCCGCCCTGCGCGAGCACTTGAGGCAGATCAAGCTGTAGCCACCCACGGCGATTCGCGGCCGCGTCACCATCGTGGCCTTCACAACCGGGAACGCTGGTGGGCCCAGAGGGATTCGAACCCCCAACCAAGGGATTATGAGTCCCCTGCTCTAACCGTTGAGCTATAGGCCCTGCAAGGAATTACAGCGGCACCCGGACTCAGTGTAGCGGATATGTGCCCGGCGGTATTCGCAGCGAGCGCCGCGAGCGAATTGGGTTGCCACACGCCAAATACGCTACACTGGCGCGTTCCGCAATCTATCGCACAGGCTGGCACGCAATCACCATGCAGCGACGCGATCTCCTGAAGTTCGCAGCCCTCACCGCAGGTGCCACAGCCGCAAAGCGCGCTCTCGGCACCCCGCTGTACCCGGGTGATACACCAAACACCAACGTCCGCCGGGTGCTCGTCGCCTTCAAGTGTCATCTTGACGTCGGCTTTACCGACACGCAAGCCAACGTCATGAAAAAGTACTTCGACGTCTACTATCCGCAGGCCATCGAGACAGGGGCCGCGCTTCGCCGCGCCGGTGGCGATCGCTACATCTGGACGACCGGCTCATGGCTGCTCTACGAATACCTGGAGCAGGCCACAGCGGAACAACGCCGCGCCATGGAGCAGGCCATCGCCGCAGGCGACATCAGTTGGCACGCGCTTCCCTTCAGTTGGCAGACGGAAATGCTCGATCGGTCCATGATCGAAGGCGCCCTCGGCCTCTCGCGCTCGCTCGATGCCCGCTTCGGCCACAAGACCATCGGGGCCAAAATGAGTGACGTCCCCGGCCACACACGCGGCATCATCGCGCCACTGGCCGCTGCCGGCATCACCATGCTGGATATCGGCGTGAACGGAGCAAGCACGCCGCCCGACGTGCCGGACGTCTTTCTCTGGAAGGGCCCGGATGGCAGCACGCTGCCGATGATCTATCACCACCACGACTACGGCGGGACCGTCGTACTCCCGGGCACGGACGTTGCCTTCTCCATGGAGATGCGCAGCGACAATGGCGGCCCGCATTCGCCGCAGGAAATCCAGGAGATCTACGCCCGTTTACGCAAACAATTTCCCGGCGCCACCGTCACCGCTGCAACACTCAGCGACGTTGCCGCCGCACTTGCTCCCGCGCGCGACAAGCTTCCCGTGGTCACGGACGAGATCGGCGACACCTGGATCTATGGCATTCCCAGCGATCCGCCAAAAGTCGCACGCTATCGCGAAGCCGCGCGCATGCGCCAGGAATGGATTGCGCAGAAGCATCTTGAGGTAGGCGGAGATGTAGACCGTGCGCTGCTGCGCCGCATGGCTCTCTCGGTGGAACACACCTGGGGCACCGACACGAAACGCTATCTCGACCACGATCATTACAAGCCCGCCGATCTGAACGCGGTTCTCGGCCAGCCTGGCTATCGCACCATGGAGGCAAGCTGGAAAGAGAAGCGCGACGATCTCGGCGATGGCATCGGCCATCTGCCCGCACCCATGCGCGCCGCCATGGAGCAGCGGCTGGAAACGCTGCGCGTCACCGCGCCCAGCCCGGTCGGCATGCGCCCGCACCCAGCCTCGCACGTCCTCGAGACGGCGCACTTTCGCATCGCGCTCGATCCGCGCACCGGCGCCATCATCGCACTCGTCAGCAAGGCAACCCAGCGAGCATGGGCCTCGCCGAAAAATCCCCTGGCGCTCTTCACCTATCAGACGCTGGGACCCGAGGCCTACGACGCCTTCATTGCCGCGTATCTCACCGTCAAAACCTGGTGGGGACCACAAGACTTCGGCAAGCCGAACATTGCGCACTTCGGCGCAACCAGCCGGGAGTGGCACCCCAAATTGCGTCAATGCTGGCTCAGCGAGGACGCGCAGAAGCATCGCCTGCTTGCGGAACTCGCCATCGAAGACCCTGCCAGTACAGCCGCCGGTCTCGTTGCGTGGCCGGCCTCCTTGTATCTCGAAATTGTGCTGCCCAAAGATACGGCTCAACTACAGATACGATTTACCTCTCTCGGCAAGCAGCAGAACCGTCTGCCAGAGGCGATGTGGCTCACCTTCAACCCGATTACAAGCGACCCTCAGGGATGGCAGCTCGAAAAGGTGGGTCAACCCCTGCGCCCGTCGGATGTTGTCCGCGGCGGCAGTCGCAGCATGCATGCCGTCTCTGAGCGACTCCGCTACCGCGATGCGCGCGGCTCCTTCGAGCTGGCCACACTCGATGCGCCGGTCGTGGCCCTGGGCGCGCGGTCGCCGCTCGATTTCTCACTCGAACTGCCCACCATGCAGGATGGCATCCACGTCAGCCTCTTCAACAACGCCTGGGGCACCAACTATCCGCAATGGTGCGGCGGCGACTGGATGTACCGCTTCACCCTGACAACATAACGCGGCTGCATAATCAGAAACAGACCGGCATGCCCGCGCACCCTTTCGCCTCCGCCCCGCACGAAGAGATTTGCGATGTCCTGGTGCTCGGCGCCGGAGCAGCAGGTCTGATGGCCGCCATCACTGCGGGTCAGCGTGGCCGCCGCGTCCTCGTTCTCGATCATGCCGATCGCATCGGCAAAAAGATCCTCATCTCCGGCGGTGGCCGCTGCAACTTCACCAACCTCAACTGCACAGCCGACCGGTTTCTCTCCGCCAACCCACACTTCGCCCGCTCTGCGCTCGCCCGCTACACACCGCGCGACTTCATCGCACTGGTCGAGCGGCATCGCATCCCCTATCACGAGAAGACCCTGGGCCAGCTCTTCTGCGACCGTTCCGCGCGCGATATCGTCTGCCATGCTCGAAGCGGAGTGCCGCGCGGCCGGCGTTCGCATCGTTCTCAATCAACACATCACCGAGATCCGTCACAGTGAAGGATTCGTCGTTCACTCCACGACGGCAAACTACCGCGCCCATGCTCTGATCGTCGCAACCGGCGGTCTCTCCATTCCAAAGATGGGAGCTACTGACCTCGCGTACCGCATCGCTGCACAATTCGGTCTCGCCATTGAGCCATGCCGTCCCGCACTCGTTCCTCTCACATGGCACGCGGAAGACAGCACGCGCTATGCGGACCTCACCGGCCTCTCCGCTGAGGTCATCGCCACATATGGCAAGACGCGCTTTCGCGAAAAGATGCTCTTCACCCATCGCGGGCTCAGCGGGCCCGCCATCCTTCAGATCTCTTCCTACTGGAAACCGGGCGCTTCCGTCACCATCGATCTCGCCCCGGATGAGGACTGCACCGCTCCCCTGCGCGCACGGCCAGGCGGCCGCGATGCCACTGCTTTCCGAACCGCGCTGCGTGCCTTCCTCCCGCAGCGTCTTGCAGAACGGTGGGCCGCACTCCACGCACCTGCCGGGTGGAGCAACACAGCACTTCTTGACGCCGAAGAGCAGTTGCATCGCTGGCAGATCACGCCAGCAGGCACTGAAGGATACGCCAAGGCCGAGGTCACGGCCGGCGGAATCTCCACCGCCGAGATCTCTGCTCAGACCATGGAGAGCCGTCGCGTGCCGGGGCTTTACTGTATTGGAGAAGCAGTGGACGTGACAGGACACCTTGGCGGTTACAACTTCCAATGGGCCTGGGCGTCTGGCGCGGCAGCCGGCCGCGCCGTATGAGGCCTCAGGCGGAAGGGTTCAGCCACCCGCCATCCGCTTCAGCCAGCTTCTCTGCCTCCACCGGTCCCCATGTGCCCGGTTTATACGTATGCACTGGCGGCATGTTCTTGAGCAGCGGGTCCAGGATGCGCCATGCCTCTTCTACATAGTCCACGCGGGCAAAGCGCGCCTGGTTTCCCACGATCGCATCCGCCAGCAGTTCCTCATATGGCAGTATGTCTTCGGGCTTGGCGTGCTGTGTTGCCAGCATCTCAACCGGCACACCACGCGGCACCTCGCCCGGCAGCCGCACATTCGCTCCGATCCCGATCGACATATCGGGGCTCACGCGGAACCGCACATAGTTTGCCGGCAAGGGATCTCTGGAGAATATCTCCGGCGGCCGCCGCAGCCGCGCCACCACCTCCGTCGCCGTCACCGGCAGCGACTTGCCCGTCCGGATGTAGAACGGCACGTCCTTCCAGCGCCAGCTGTTGATACAGAGCTTCAGCGCCACATATGTCTCCACCTGCGAGTTCGGCTTCACACCCGGCTCCTGCAGGTATCCGTCGAACTGGCCGCGCACCACCGTGCTCGGCTCCATGCATTGCACGCCCTTCAGCACCTTGGTGCGTTCGTCGCGCAGCGCGTCGGCGCCTGCGCCAATCGGCGGCTCCATGGCGACATTGCTCAGCAGTTGCATCAGGTGATTTTGCAGCACATCGCGGATCGCACCCGTCTGATCGTAAAATGCGCCGCGCCCCTGGATCCCAAAGCTCTCCGCCATCGTGATCTGCACGCTCTCCACATACTGCCGGTTCCAGATCGGCTCGATGAACGAATTGCTGAAGCGAAAGAAGATCAGGTTCTGCACCGCGTTCTTGCCCAGATAGTGGTCGATGCGGAAGACATCCTTTTCATCGAACGTCTGGTGCACGATCTGGTTCAGCGCTATCGCCGATTCCAGGTCATGGCCAAACGGCTTTTCGATCACGACGCGCGCGCCGTCCGCGCATCCGGATTGCTTCAGTTGCTCCAGCACCTCTCCGAAGAGGCTCGGCGGAATCGCCAGGTAGTGGAGCGGATGCCTGGCGCCGCCGCATTGCTTGCGCACCTGCTGGAAGGTCGCAGCGTCGGCGTAATCGCCGTCCACGTAGCGCAGCAGCGTCATCAACTTGTCGAAGCCTTCCGGGTCCAGCCCGCCGTGCTGCTCCACGCTGTCGCGGGCGCGTTTCTTCAGGTCATCCAGCGTCCATCCCGACTTCGCGACCCCGATTACGGGTCCCTTCAGCTTGTCGCGCTTCGCCAGCCGCTGCAGCGAGGGAAAAATCTGCTTATATGCCAGATCCCCTGTCGCGCCAAAAAACACCAGGGCATCAGAAACCGGTTGCGTCACTTGCCATTCTCCTCATCGTTCATCTCGTTCCAACGGGCCGCGCGTTCAGGGTTCCCGCTGCATCATACGCAGCCCGAGACGCATCTGGCTCTGCCATTCATGATGCCATTGGGGTATTTCGGATTCATGACGCGGCCAGCCACACTATTAGATCAGCGCCATGCCCCGACAGGTACAATCCGTGCAGCGATCCTCCCCGGGCCAGCGACATCTCCCTCCCGCCATGAAACTCCTTCACGTCATCGCTTCCATCCGCGCCGCCGGTGGTGGCCCAGCGGAAGCCGTGCGGAGCCTTTCTGACGTACACCAGCGCGACGGCCACTCCGTGGAAGTCGTATCCCTTGATGATCCCACGGACGCCGAAGTCCGCAACTTCCCGCTGCGGCTCCACGCCCTCGGTCCCGCGCGCAGCACCTATTCCTTTGCCCCCGCATTCGTGCCCTGGCTGCGTCAAAATCATGCCCGGTACGACGCGGTCATCATCAACGGTTTATGGCAATACCACAGCTTCGGCGCATGGCGCGCTCTACGCGGCACCGCAACGCCCTATTACGTCTTCCCCCACGGGATGCTCGACCCTTGGTTCAAGCGCCGCTTTCCGCTCAAGCATGTGAAAAAGTGGCTCTACTGGCCCTGGGCAGACTACCGCGTGTTGCGTGACGCGCGCGCCGTCCTGTTTACCTGCGAGGAAGAGAAGCGCCTCGCGCCGAAATCCTTCGGGCTCTATCGCGCACATCCCGTAGTCACCGGCCTGGGCACAACACCGCCGCCGCCCGGCACGGAGGCGGTCCCCTTCCTCGATCGCCATCCTGAGCTTGAGGGCAAGCGAATCCTGCTCTTCATGGGCCGCCTGCACCCCAAAAAGGGTTGCGATCTTCTGCTGGAAGCATATGCCGCCACCATGGCGAACGATCCCGGATGGCGGCTGGTCTTTGCCGGACCAGATGCTTTCAACTGGCAGAAGACGCTCGTCGCGCGCGCCGCAAACGTTAGGCATCGCCGACCGCATCGTCTGGACCGGCATGCTGCGCGATTCCATGAAGTGGAGCGCGCTTGCCGCCGCGGAGGTCTTTGCGCTTCCCTCGCACCAGGAAAACTTCGGCATCGCGGTCGCGGAATCGCTCGCCTGCGGCGTTCCCGTCCTCATCTCACGCGAGGTCAACATCTGGCGCGAGATCGAATCAGCTAATGCAGGCTTCGTCGCTCCGGACACCCTCGCAGGAACGATCAGCCTGCTCACCCGCTGGCAGCAGCTTCCGCAGTCAGAGCGCAGAGCCATGCGACAGAACGCGCGCCAATGCTTCCAGCAACACTTCGACATCGAGCACAGCGCTGCCCGCCTGCTCGAAGCGCATCGAGAGACAACTAGCAGACGACGGCACGCTAACTGTCGACAGAGTCAGCAAAAGGACGAAGACGCACGGGCTCGCGAAGGTTGCGCCCTGGCTCGAGCTGCAGCCGTCTGGTGTGGCCTCACTATCTGGTGTCCACCTCGTTCCACAAAAACGAGAGGATATCCGTCTCATCCTGAATCTGCTGCGTCACGGACACGCCCGAGCTGTGGCCACCCTTCAGGCTGTAGTGCAGCAAAATCGGCCGGTCTCCGCTGGTCGCTGCCTGCACCTCTGCTGTCATCTTGCGCGCGTGCAAGGGATCGACCCTCGTGTCGTTGTCGCCGGAGAAGAACATGATCGCCGGATACTTCGTTCCCTGCTTCACGTTCTGATATGGCGAATACGCGCGGATGTACTTATAGTCCGCGGCGTTGTCCGCTGAACCATACTCCGTCGTCCACAACCGGCCGAACTCGAAGTTCTGATAGCGCAGCATATCCAGCAGCGGATACCCGCACACGATCGCGCCATAAAGCTCCGGATGTTGCGTCATCGCCGCGCCCATCAATAGTCCGCCATTCGAGCGCCCCCAGATCGCCAGGTTCGCCGCATCGGTGTACTTCTCATCGATCAGGTAGCGTGTCGCTGCAAAGAAGTCGTCGAAGACGTTCTGCTTCTTCTCGAACATACCGGCCTTGTGCCAGTCCTCGCCATACTCGCCTCCGCCGCGCAGATTCGGCACGGCGAACCATCCGCCCTGCTCCAGCCACCATGCATACATCGGGTTCCACGCCGGTGTCATGCTGACGAGGAAGCCACCGTAACCGGTCATCAGCAGCGGCGTCTTGCCATTCTGTGGCAGACCCTTTTTGCCCGCAATGAACATTGGCACGCGCGCGCCATCCTTCGAATGGAAGAAGACCTGCCGCACCTCGTAGCGCTCGGGATGGAATGGCACCTTCGGCTGCGCGAAGATGCTGGTCGTCCCTGCCTCCGCCTCGGAGCTCCCTACCTCGTAACGAAAGATGGTCGGCGGCACGTTGAACGAATTGAAGCTGTAGAAGCCCTCCTTCGCCAACGGCCGTCCATATGGCACAGTGGCGCTCCCGATACCCGGCAGCTTCATCGTTCCCGCTGGCTTGCCATCAAGCGTGTAGATCGAAATCTCATTCTTCACGTCCACCAGCCGCTCGATGAAGAGCTTCCCGCCCAGCACCGTCGATGCCTCGATCACATCCTTCGCTTCCGGCACCACCGTCTCCCACTGCTGTGGTGGCGTCTTCGGATCCGCGCGCAGGATGCGGCGATTGGGCGCACCCATGTCCGTCTCCACCAGAAACGTATCCGTCCCGGTGTCAATCAGGTTGAACCGGTTGTCGATTCCATAAATCAGCGGAATAAACTGGAAGTCCGGCGCATCAGGCTGCCGAAGGTCTTTCAGCAGAATGTCCTGTCGTGTCGCAGGCACGCCGCGATCGATGGTGAGAATCAGCCAGTGCCCGTTATCCGAAGTGCTCACGCCGATCAGGCCCAACTCGCCCAGCGGTTCACCCTTGTATTCCTTGCCGAAGATCATCTTGTCCGCGGCTTGGTCTGTCCCAAACGCATGCCAGTATACGAGCGTGCCCGAGTGGTGAAACACCGCGTAATACAGCCCCTTCTTGTCCGGGCTGATCTGCATGCCGAGGTAGCGCTGGCTCGATAACCGGTCGGGCAGCTCCTTCCGCGTCGCCACATCGATCAGGTGCACCTCCTGCTCATCCGCACCACCCTGGCGGATTCCGTACGCCAGCAGCGATCCATCGTTCGTCACATCCAGGATGCCGACCGACGCATTCTGGTCCGCGCTCAGCTTGCTTGCATCCACCAGCCGCTCATCCGCGCCGCCAACCCCATTTCGCGGAGCGCCCGCGGCTTCATGCACGTATGATAAATCGATCCCTGGTTTTCATCGGCCAGCCGCTTCTTGAAGAAGTACGCGTCGCCCCGCTTCATCGGTATCGAGTAGGTATCCACCCTCTCCAGCTTCGTCAGCTCCGCCTTGATCTGCGGCCGGATCGTCACCTGCTCCAGGTAGCTGTCGGTGTAGGCGTTCTGCTCATCGATCCATGACCGTGTCTCGGGATCATGCTGCTTTTCCAGCCAGCGATATTCATCCGTAATCGTGTCGCCATGCAGTGTGTCGGTGACGGGATGCTTGGCCGTGTCCGGCGAATCGGGCAGCGTCACTCCATTGCCGCCGCGCACCTGGCCCGCGGCCGGCGAGGGCGTGCGCTGCACCGTCAGAACATTGTTGGTACTGGTGCCGTTGGCCGCATTCGCCTCCTCGCCGCCATGCCGCTTCGCCACCTGCCCCAGGTGCGAAGACGCTTGCTGTCCTTGTTGCTGCGACTGCGCCATGCCTGCGACCCCCGCGAATGAACAACCCAGAACCCCCGCCCACACCGCAACACGTAGCCCCATGGCAGCCTCCCCTGTACCGATACCCCGGCACCGCACCGACACATGGTTATAAACCCAACCAGCCGCATAAATCGCCTGAAGAGTTTCCACGCGCAACACTTCCGCCGCTTTCGCTCACGTGCCGGCGCCCCGCTGAGGTCCATAAGCCGTATGCTGCAGCCGTTTCGCTGTACGGCTGGCACGTCGCCGGTTGCGTAGAATGGCCCGTCGCCGAGACACTGGAAAGGAGGAGCATGCAACCGTGCCGACGCAGACAGGAAAAAGGTTCCCGCTTCCGCTCACTGCACCAGCGCGACCGCGCATTCATCATCCCGAATCCATGGGACGCCGGCACCGCGCGCCTGCTGGCCCGCATGGGCTTTGAGGCGCTGGCCACCACCTCCGCCGGCTATGCCTTTTCCGCCGGCCTGCAGGATGGCGCCGTGGGCCGCGACGCGATGCTCAAACACGTTGCCGACATCGTCGCCGCCACCGATCTGCCCGTCAGTGCCGACCTCGAAAACGGCTTCGGCGATTCCCCGGAGATGTGCGCCGAGACTATCCGGCTCGCCGCCGCAACCGGCCTCGCCGGCGGCTCCATCGAAGACGTTACACCGCGGCCCGCAGCCACCATCTACGCCTTCGAGCACGCCGTCGAGCGCGTCCGCGCCGCCGTGGAAGCCGCCCACGCCCTGCCTGCGCCGTTCATCCTCACCGCCCGCGCAGAAAATTTCATCGCTGGCAATCCCGATCTCGCTGACACCATCCGCCGTCTCCAGGCATATCAGGAGGCTGGCGCCGACGTCCTCTACGCGCCCGGACTCAAATCCAAAGAAGACATCGCCGCCGTCCTCAGTTCGGTCGATCGCCCGGTCAACGTAGTGATGGGCCTGTCCGGTGTCCAACTCGACCTCGCCACGCTCTCATCCATGGGCGTCAAGCGCATCAGCGTCGGCAGCTCGCTCTCCCGCGTGGCGCTGACGGCATTCCTCCACGCCGCCCAGGAGATGCAGCAGCACGGCACCTTCACTTTCGCCAACGATCTCGTCCCCTACAAAAAGATCAACGACATGTTCGAAGCGTGACAGGGAGTTCAGCACTCTCAAATCGGACTCACCGCGTCATCCTGAGCGAAGCGAAGGACCTGCAGTTTTGTACGGTGCGCGAGAAAATCTTTCAGGGCGAAGTAGCCGCCCGCCTCCAGAAGGCAAACGTCTCCGCCGTGATCGTCCGCCGTCCCGCCGCACCCTCGCGCTCATACAACGAGCGCAGCGCCTCCCACAGCACCCCCGCCTCGTGCTCCAACCCCAGCACCCGCAGCGAGCGCAGCATCCGCGTCAGCCGCAGATGGTTATGGTTTCCCGCATGCAGCCAGTTCCGCGATGCCGTCGCGAACCGCGGGCCCTCCACCACCCGATCGCCCTCGAAGCGCAAAGCCATAAAACGCCAGCATCCGCAGAAACGCCGCGCGCAGCCGTCCCTGCATCTCTGCACTGCCGCGAATCGCCGCAATCGCCGCCGCGTCCAGCACCGGCGCCCACGGATTCGCCCCGCTCCGCTCCGGCAGCGGAAAGATCCACTGGATGTAGTCGTGCACCATCTCCAGCCGCGCATCGTCCCAGCCTAGAATCTCGTCGAACGTCCGGCCCTGATCGTC
Source organism: uncultured Acidobacteriaceae bacterium (assembly GCA_963763665.1). Taxonomy (GTDB): domain Bacteria; phylum Acidobacteriota; class Terriglobia; order Terriglobales; family Acidobacteriaceae; genus KBS-83. The sequence goes on from CAVXPT010000001.1 coordinate 918,734, forward strand.
CTCGCCGCCGGCAAAGAAGCGCGTCAGCCTCTCTCCATCGCGTCCCATAGCACGCGTGGAAGCGCAACCGCCGTGCACGGGTTGCCGCCCCATGCATCGGGTGCCCCATCCTACGCAGACTCGTGGCGAGTCCAGTCGCGAAGCCTCCTCTGAAAAGTTCCTCCAGCACGAGCGCCCATCTGCACACTCCCGCCATCACGGCCTCACTTATAAGCTAGAGCGAGCACGCATGCCCGAAACCGCACCCCCAGCCGACTTGCCTGACCTGCCCAAGACGAAGCAGCCCCACGGCCGCGCCGCCGCGCTCGCCGTCGCCACCGGCATCCTGCTCTCCAAGCTCATCGGCCTCATCCGCGAGCGCATCTTCGCCCACTACTTCGGCAACTCCATGGCCGCGGACGCATTCAAGGCCGCCTTCCGCATCCCCAACATGCTGCAGAACCTCTTCGGCGAAGGCGTTCTCTCTGCATCCTTCATCCCCGTCTACGCGCGGCTCAATGCCGAGGAGCGCCACGAAGAGGCCACCCGCACCGCCGCCGCCATCTTCGCCATCCTGGTCTTCGTCGCGTCAGCACTGGTGCTGCTGGGCGTGCTCTTCGCTCCCGCGCTCGTCGACATCATCGCCTACGGCTTCAAAGGCGAGACGCGCCTGCTCACCATCCAGCTCGTCCGCATCCTCTTTCCCTGGCGCGGCCCTGCTCGTGCTCTCGGCCTGGTGCCTCGGCATCCTCAACAGCCACCGCCGATTCTTCCTCTCCTACACCGCCCCCGTGGTCTGGAACGTAGCCATGATCGCGACCCTCATCTGGCAGGGACGCAGACTCTTCGCGCACGGCATCACCACCGCCTCGGTTGCCGAGCCGCGCCTCGCCGTCGCCCTGGCCATCGGCTCGGTCATCGGCTCCGCGCTGCAGTTCTTCGTTCAGATACCGTCAGTGCTCCGCCTGCTCAGCCCGCTGCAAGTGGAAGGCCACCTTCCGCTCGGAGCACGTGCGCACCATCGTCCACAACTTCTTCCCAGTCTTCATCAGCCGCGGCGTCGTGCAGTTAAGCGCGTTCGTTGACCAGATGCTCGCCAGCCCGCTGCCCACCGGCGCAGTCGCCGCGCTTAGCTACGCGCAGATCATCAACCAGCTTCCCGTCTCGCTCTTCGGCATGGCCGTCTCCGCCGCGGAGCTGCCCGCCATGTCCGCCGCCCTCGGCACGCCGGAGCAGATCGCCGCCAAGCTCCGCGCGCGCCTCGCCGCGGGCCTGCAGCAGATCGCCTGGTTCGTCGTCCCCTCCGCCGTCGCCTTCGTCGTGCTCGGCGATGTGGTAGTCGCTGCTATCTATCGCACCGGCCACTTCAACGCGCGCGACGTCACCTACGTCTGGAGCGCGCTTGCCGGCTCCGGCGTCGGCCTGCTCGCCGGCACCTCCGGCCGACTCTACTCATCTGCCTTTTACGCACTGCGTAACACCCGCACGCCGCTCAACTTCGCAGTCATCCGCGTCGCGCTCACACTGGCGCTCGGCTACTTCTTCTCAAAGCCCCTGCCGCACCTGCTCGGCATCGACCCGCGCTGGGGCGTCGCCGGCCTCACTCTCTCCGCGGGCATCGCCGCCTGGCTCGAGTACTCACTCCTCCGCCGCGCCATGCACCAACGCATCGGCGTGGTCGACTACCCCGCCACCCGTGTCCTCCGCCTGTGGTTAGCCGCCATCGTGGCCGCCGTGCTCTGCTTCGTGCTGCATCAGCCATCTGCCCATCCACGCCAGCGGTGCGCGCGCGGCCATCCTCACTGCCATCGCCGTCCTCATTCCCTACGGCGCGCTCTACGTGGCATTCACTGTGCTGATGAAGGTCCCCATCCCTGGCAGCCTACTGCGCCGCTTCAAGCGCGGCTGAAGCTATCGGCGAAATCATCTCGGTCATTCTAGGCAGAAAGAAATAGGCGCCGGAAACTCCAGCGCCCGGTCTCAATTCTCGCTGCGATCTTTCTACTGTGGACAAGGCACGGCGGAACTAGGCAACGCGTTCTCGTTTGGATAGCTGAACGCGCCGTCGATCGCATTCGACGCCGGCCCCTGGTTGAACCACTGCAGCAATGCCTCCGTCTGGGGGTGGAAGGTGAATATCTTCCCGTTCTCTCTCAGCGGAATTGCAACCGTGTCATCGGGCAGCACTTCGACAGGGTCGCCCGTTTCGAGGTTCCCCTGGCAGACGGTTGAACCCGCAGGCTCGCCCGGGAACTGCCATGTCGGAACCACGGTGTTCACGAAGGGGTCGTCGTAGGCCTCCGTAACCTCGTGCGAGAGTCCGGTCACATCCTGGAATCCCGGTCCGATCACCCCCGGAGAGATCCAGCTTGCGAAGGCAACGATCCAGCGCGGCTGCGGGACAGTGCTGGAGTCCAGGAAGTAGGTATGGAAACCGAGAACGCAACAGTCCGAAAATTGCCCCTGGCTGTTGATCGAAAACAGAAGCGTGTTGGGATAGAGCTGCATGTTGAAGGCGTCCGTGGTGTCGTTCCCGTCATTGATGTCATTGATGACGCCATTGTCGAAGACGCTATTAAAAAACAGGTCCAGCAATTCGACAAAGTGATCGCCGTTCGGAGCAGTGCCCAGATAATAGTTCTGGACCTGCTTGGTCGTGCCGTCCGGCAAACGCACACTCACAAAGCGGGGAACGGTAACCGTGATGCGATTGACGACGCTCGGATCCAGGCGCGTGTGCCAGTTCTGCTTCATCGTGTTGAAGAACTCCGCGCGTTGGATGGCGTCTGCAAACTGGGCGCGTCCGTCGCCGTAAAGCACGTTCTGAAATACCGGCGAATCCAGGGTCGTGTTCTCAAATGGGTTGTAGGAGACGACCTTGTTGACGCTACCGTCCGGATTCAGCAATTGCAGCGCAACCGTCGTGATCTTGGCCGGAATCGTCGTGGTGCCCCCGACCAGCGGATCGTTGCCGATCATGATGTAGGGATACACCGTCCCCTTGTTCGGTCCTCCGGTCGCTGCGAATGCGCCTTCGAAGGTCGGGACAGTGTCCAATCCAAAAAGCGTCCCATTGCCGATCACCGCGGAGTTGGCGCCCGCCGCGGCGTTCGTGCTTGCTCTCTCGCGGGACACGCTCCCGCCGTTCTCATCGGACGAAGCTTTTCCTCGCGATGTCCTGGCGCCGGCAGGATAGGTCAGGACCGGCGAAGAAGTGAGCGTGCGAATGGATTTCAGAGGAACCGGCGCCATCCTTGCGTAACCGGGCGTGGTCGGATTACTGCTTGTTTCATTCTGCGCTGAGAGGCTTGGAGATATACAAAGGATCGCGCCAAGGCCGGCAGAGATACCGATGAATCGGGACAGGGCTTTCATTCATGTCACCTTCCGGAGATGTGATTGTGGATGTGGCTCGAGAACCACGCGCGAGCATACGCCTGTCTTGCGAGAAGAAACGAAAAATTCACAAAATCAATTTTCGGTAGGGGTTAACAAAGAAGCACGGCGGGCGATTACCTCGCCCGACATTGCGACAAGTTCTGTAACTGGAAACGGCTGCGCATCGAGCATGAAAAGCCTTGGTCTTCAACACTCGCGCAACACCGTCATCGGATCCGTATCGGCGGCGCGACGCGCCGGCAGCAGCGCGGCCACAACCGCGGCCGTCACCAGCAGGATCACGCTGCCACCCAGCACCACGGGATCATTGCCCGCAGTTTCATACAGCAGGCTGCTCAGCCATCGCCCAGCCAGGAAGGCCAGCCCCAATCCTGCCGCCAGCCCAATAGCCAGAGGCCGCGACGCCTCCAGCAACACCAGCCTGCACCAGTGCCGCACGCTGCGAGCCCAGCGCCAGCCGCACCCCGAACTCGCGCCTGCGCAGCGAAACGGTATACGCGAGCACGCCATACACACCCAGCGCCGCCAGCAACAGCGCGGCTGCGCCAAATCCGGTAAACAGCATGGCCTGAAGCCGGTCCGCCGCCACCGATCCGCTCACCTGCTCGGCCAGGGGCGCGATGTTCGGGATCGCCGCCTCCGGATCGATCGACCACACCGCCTGCCGCACCATGGGCGTCAGCACCTCCGGCGGCGCGTTGCTGCGGATCACAAAGATCGCGTTCTTCGTGGCGGATCTGCGATTGATCGGCAGGTAGAGGACCGCGTACATCCCGCTTCAGGTCGTTGATGCGCGCATCCGCTGCAATGCCGATGATGGTGAATTGCTTGCCCCAGCGAATCAGCTTGTGCCCCAGCGGGTTGACGTCCGGCCATGCTGCCTTCGCAGCCTTCTCGGAGAGGATCGCGGTCTCGGGTGCGCCATGTCACGCTCGTCAAAGTTGCGGCCGGCCACCAGCGGAATCTGCATCGCCGTCAGGTAGCCGGGCGAGATCAGCCGCTGGTTTGCCATCGGCCGTAATGCCGGGCGCGACAGGACGGTCTGGCCGCTCCAGGACCTGACCCGCTATCTCGGCCGGTCAGCGGCATCGTCGCTCGTTACGCCGACCGTCGGTCACTCCCGGCAGCGCGCGCAGCCGGCGACAGCGCCTGCTCGCAGAAAGGCTTGCGCCGTGCAAAGGCCGTTGCGGCGCCCGGCTCAGTAGGGTCCCAGGCGTTGCCATACTGCGGGCGTCACCAGATTTACCTCCGCCATCAGGACATGGTCCGCGGAGAAGTGCCAGTTGTCGGTCATCACATGCGCTGAAACTCCGCGCGGCAAGCCCGGCAACCGCCAGCAGCGCCACGCTCAGCGCGATCTCGCAGCCACCAGCGATCCCCGCGTCACGTCGCGCCCGCTGGCTCCGGCAAAAGTTCCGGATGCCGCCTGCAGGCTTCGCTGCGGATCGACCCGCAGGCTGGCCAGCGCGGGCAGAATCCCGAACAGCAGCGCCGTCGAACACGCCACACCCACCGCCGCCAGCAGACACCGGCCAGCTCACGGCAATCTCATTGATGCGTGGTAGGCTCTGCGGCGCAAGCACAACTGTCAGCCGCACCGCGGCAAAGGCCAGCGCGACGCCCAACGCGCCGCCGCCAATCGCTAGCACGAACGCTCTCTGCCAGCGCCGACTGCATCAGCCGTGCGCGTCCCGCTCCCAGCGCCGCGCGCATCGCCACATCGCGCTCCCGCGCCACGCCTCGCGCCAGTTGCAGATTGGCCAGGTTCACACACGCGATCAGCAGCACACCGCCGGTCGCCGCCAGCAGCAGCCACAGCGCCGTGCTGATCGAACCGTTCGCCTCCGCCGCCAGTGTGGACACCACCGCGCTCACATGAATGGGCAGATGATTCGCAATGCCGTTCGCTGCCTCGAGGCCATTCATCTCCGCCTGCGCGGCTGCCACAGAGACACCCGGACGCAGCCGGCCCACCGCCAGGTAGTTGTAGTCGCCGCTGTCCTCTTTCTTGATGCCCTCCCCGACCACCAACGGCACGAAGACCTGATACACCTCGGTCGACCCGTAGGGCGCGGCGAGTCCACTCATCAGGTCCATCGGCGGAAAGCGGAAATGTTCGCGGCAGACACGCCAATGACGGTATGGAGGCTGCCGTCGATCCAGGATCGACTTGCCCAGCGCGCCTGCGTCGCCATGGAACATGCGCTGCCACGTCGCCCATCCCAGTATCACCACACCATCGTGCCCGGCTCTGACTCTTGCGGCAGGAAGTTTCGGCCCAGCGCGGGCGCACACCCAGCACCGGGAACAGCTCGGAAGAGGTCGCCAGCCCGTGCAGCACGATCGGGTGCACCTCGGCACCTGCCCCCTCCGGGCTCACAAGGAAACGCCGGGGCTGCATGATGGCCGCATCCGCCACGCTCTGCGCGCGGGTCTTGAACATGACGTAGTGCTTGTAGTTGGCTGGGAACCGAGCGGCAGGAAGCTCCTCCACTCCTCGACCACCTCGTGCCACACCACCAGCTTGCCCTGTTGTTCAAATCCATAGGGCCGCAGCAGCACCGAATAGACCACGCTGAACACTGCCACCACCGAGCCGATGCCGAGCGCCAGCGTCAGCAACGCCGTCAGCGTAAAGCCCGGCGCCCGCCGCAACTGCCGAACTGCATACCGCAAGTCCTGCAAGAATCCACGCATCGGCGCCTCCGCAAAACCCACGGAACTACATGCAACCGGCAAACCACTCGCAGCCCCGGTCTTTTAGCTATTGGAGGAGTATGCGGTGTCCCGCTCCGGACACCGCTGTCCGCCATCGGACAGCCCCAGACGCACAAAAGCCCCGGAGCGGGAGACTGCAACCCTCCGGGGCCTTTCGGTGTTGCGAATTGCTTCGCGCCGTCTGTACGAGGTCTAGACCGAAACTGGCTTCGACGCCTCGCTCGGCTTGTTGTCCGGGCTGCCCGGCTTGCGGATGTCGATACCGCCCTTGAAGAAGGCGCCATCTTCGATCGAGATGCGCTGCGCGATCACATCGCCGGTCAGCGAGCCTTCGCTGCGAATATCAACCCGGTCGCTCGCATTGATGTTGCCGCGTACCTTGCCCAGCACCACAACCTCGCGGGCAGAGATATTCGCCGCCACCTGGCCATTGCGGCCGACGGTCACACGATTGCCCGGCAGGTTGATCGCGCCTTCGACCTTACCGTCGATGTACAGCGACTCAGAACCGGTGACTTCGCCCTTGACGACCAGGCTCTTACCGATGGTCGCCTGGTCTGCGGCAGCGGACTGCGCTGTCGGCGCGCTGGTGCGCGAACCAGCTGGCTCGAACCCGCCGGAAGCAGGGGTCGCCGGACGGTTCGGCTCGTTGTTGGGGGATTGAGGAGTACTGCCGGGCTGATTCGGTTTCCACATTGCTTGGGTGTTTCCTTTCAGATACTGCGAAATATGCTTTTGCCTGCCGACGGTCCCGCGGGAATCACTCGCCCGCCCCCTGCACTGGTCCATCCTTCAGCAGGGACAGAGGGTGACCGGGATGGGCGCGCCATACGCGTCGCACCCGCGTCAAACCTGTCCGTTGTCTGCATATTACTCACCTCTCCCTTAAAATTGCATCCCTCGTCAACAATCTTTTCCCCCAAACTTGCACCTAAGTGGTATCCCCACAGCCGCTTGCGCTGGCCCGTGACCCTCGCGGGATACCATCAAAGCGACTATGGTCTCCGACCGCGATCTGCTCGCACGCATCGCCCGCTCCTCCGGCGGCCGTGCCGGCTACAAACAACTCGTCCGCGAACTAGGCCTCGGCGGCGGCCGTGAGCGCCGTCTGCTGCTCGAGCAGCTCGCACGCCTCACCGCCCGCGGATCGCTCGTCAAGGCCGATCGCGACCACTGGAGCCTCCCCCAGGCTGCAGCAGCGCGCACCAACCTCATCGCGGGCCGGCTTGACCTGCACCGCGACGGATTCGGATTCGTTCGCCCCACAAGCAATATCGGCATGGGCGGCGAAAAAGTTAGCGCCCGCGGCGATGTTGACAATCCGGACATTTTTATTCCGCCCGCCGAGCTCAACGGCGCCATGCAGGGCGATCTCGTCCTCGTCGAACTCCTTCCGCCCCGCACCCAGGGTCCCAATGCCGGCAAGCGCGCCGGTCGCATCGTGCAGATCGCGCACCGCCGCAACCCCACCGTCGTCGGCCGCTTCCGCTACGCCACAAGTGACCGCGCCCCCGGCAACTACGTCCACCCCTTCGACGAGCGCATGACACAGCCCATCCTTATCCCCTTCGGCGACGAGGTGCCTCTGTATCAGGATGACGATTCAGGGTCGGAAGCCACCCCGCATCGTGTGCTTGGCAAGGATGCGCATCACGGCGAACCACACCTCACTCCCGACGACTTGGAAGGTCTCGTCGTCGACGTCGAGATCACCGACTGGCCCACCCTCCATCGCCAGGCCCGCGGCCGCGTGCTCGAAATCCTGGGCGATCCCGACGACTTCGGCGTCGATGTCGAGATCATGATCCGCAAGCACCACATCCCGCACCTCTTTCCCGATGCGGTGCTCGAGAACGCAAAGCAGGTCGCGCACCTCGACCAGCAGGAGATCGCCCAGCGGCGCGACTTCCGCACCCTCCCCATCGTCACCATCGACGGCGAGACCGCGAAGGACTTCGACGACGCCGTTCTTGTGAAAGATACCTCGCACGGTTACGAATTACAGGTCCACATCGCGGACGTAGCGCAGTACGTCGTCCCCGGCTCCCCGCTCGACCTCGAAGCGCGCCTGCGCGGCACCTCCGTCTACTTCCCCGATCGCGCCGTTCCCATGCTGCCGCAGGAACTTTCCTCGGATATATGCAGCCTGCGTCCGGACGAAGATCGCCTCGTCCTCTCCTGCATCATGCAGCTAGACCGCCACGGCGCTATCCTCAGCTACGAAGTTTGCGAAGGCGTCATCCGCTCCGCGCGCCGCATGACCTACACACAGGTCCACGCCATCCTCTCCGGCGACGAAGCAACCCGCGCCGAGTTTGCCCCGCTCGTTCCCGAGTTCGAGCGTATGCTCACCCTCGCCAAAATCCTCAACCGCAAACGTGAGCAGCGCGGCTCCATCGACTTCGACCTCCCCGAGCCCATCATCGACTTCAACGACGAAGGCGAAATGCAGGGCATCCTCCGCTCGGACCGCACCTGGGCCAACCGCCTGATCGAAGAGTTCATGCTCTCGGCCAACGAGTGCGTCGCCGACTGGCACCAGCGCCTCGGCGTGCCGAGCATCTATCGCATCCACGAGAAGCCCGATGCCAAGCGGGTGATTGATTTTGAAGAAACGGCGGCGCACTTCGGCTACTCGCTCGGGCTCGGCGCGCTGCCGGTCAAGACCGTGCGGTTCAAGAGCGAGCGCCGCGAGTTCCGCGCTCACAACGCGCGCAACCACCGCAGTCAACGCTCATCCCCGCGCGAGCACGAGATTCCGCAGGAGATCCCGGTCACGCCCCAAATGTATCAGCGACTGGCACAGAAGATTGCCGGCAAGCCGGAAGAGCGCATCCTCGCCCATCTCATGCTGCGCTCGCTCAAACAGGCCCGCTACTCGGAGAAGAACGAAGGCCACTTCGCCCTCGCTACGTCGCACTACACCCACTTCACCTCGCCCATCCGCCGCTACCCCGACCTGATCGTGCACCGCATCTCCAAAGCGCTCCTCGATGCGGATGTCTCTGGCCACGTTACCTGCGAAGCGCCCTCGCGCTCGACTCAAACGCCCCATCAAGCTGTCATCCTGAGCGAAGCGAAGGAGCTGCCGTTTTCCAACGCGCTCTCTGAAGACGACCTCAACGCCATCGCCAAAGAATGCAGCGACAACGAGCGCCGCGCCGCCGAAGCCGAACGCGAGCTGATGGAGTGGAAGAAGGTCAAGTTCATGCAGCACCGCATCGGCGAAGACTTCGATGCCATGGTGATGAACGCCACCAAATACGGCCTCTTCGTCGAGCTCACCGACCTCTTCATCGAAGGGCTGGTCCCGCTCAACAGCCTGCTCGACGACATCTATACCTATCGCGAAAACACCCGGCAGATCATCGGCAACCATGGAGGCCGCCGCTTCTCCATCGGCGACCGCCTCCGCGTCATCCTCGATCGCGTCGACGAAGTGGAGCGCCGCCTGCAGTTCTCCATTCTGGATGCGCCGCAAACGAAGTCACAACGCACTGACAAGAAGATGCAGAAGGCCGCCGCGAAGCCGGAGCCCGCCAACTCCTCACGGCCGGCGAAGGGTGCAAAACCGCGCGGCAAGCGGCAGTCAAAAGGAAAGGCCAAGCGCAGATAGCAAGTCGTCCATTCAGACTGGACGCCGGCTGGATTCAATCACATTCCCCACCGACCAAACCACCGCGCCCCACGCCAGCACGTTCAACGCAATGATCAGCAGCGGCATCAGCAGCTTGTACTCAAAGGTGCGCGAAATCACGCCGCCGGTCATCCAGTGCACCACTTGCCATCCCGGAAACAGAATGATCTGCGCCAGTCTGTGCAGACCCCGCACATGGTAGAAGGGCGGCATGCGTGCGATCACGTCGAAGATCAGGCAGGGGATTCCCAGCAGCGCAGCATACTTGCACCCCTGCTTGTAGGTCATGGCCACCCCTGCCTGTAGGTCAAGGCTAAGACGCGCCCGTCGACGGAGCGGGCGGCTCCTTAGGCGGCTCGGTACCATCTCCCTCATCATCCAGCCCCAGCCGCGTCTCGATCTTCACCGAACCCCTGCCCCGCTCGGCATTATGCCGCTGCTGGCGCAGGTTGATGGCGAACAGGGCAACCCGAAGTACGAGAACGCCCACCAGCACCGCCACCAGCCCCCACTGCGTCTGGCCACGACCGTGCATCAGCCAGAAGATCGCCGCCAGCACCACGATCACGAACAATCCGAACGTAAGCGTTCCCGACCTTTTCATGCTGACTCGCTCCTCATACGGACACTTTAGACGGAAGATCCCCGCCTTGTCGCTGCCGGTCGAGCGCGTGCCAATTCAGGAATGACTCAGGAAGCGTTACCGATCCGGGCCTAAATAATCCTTGTCGACGCCGAATGGCGAGCGGTATAACGTCGCCAGCAAATCCTTTTCTCTCAAATTCCTGCTCAGTCTTTGTTCCCTGATTCTGCCATTGTTCGAGGTCCCTGTGCGACGCCGGTCCCTGCTTGTTTCCATCCTTTTCCTGCCCCTGTCCATCACGCCATGCACCGCCTTCGCCGCCGACTGGCAGCAGCCTACCCCGGATGAGCTGAAGATGACCTCCGAGCCGGCCGCCCCCAATGCCGACGCCATCTACCTCTACCGGGAAGAGACCACCGACGACAAACTCCACTTTGAGAGCGTCTACGTCCGGATCAAGATCCTGCGCGACGAAGGCAAGAAATACGGCGACGTCGAAATCATTGGCAGCAGCAACTACGACGGCATCACCGATATTCAGGGGCGCACCATCCACAGCGACGGAACGGTGATCCCCTTTACCAGCAAACCTTACGAAAAGCTGCTCTTCAAGACCGCCACGATGAAATATCGCGCCAAGGTTTTCTCCCTGCCGGACGTGGAGACCGGCAGCATCCTCGAATACCGCTACAAGCTGCGGTATGACGACAATTCGGTTATCTCTCCCAGTTGGACAATCCAGCAGCCGATCTACGTTCGCAAGGCCCACTACCACTTCGTGCCGACAGAGAGGGAGGTCATCTCCCACACCGACAACGGCAATGTCACCAGCCGGCTCGCTTACAGCCAGCTCCTGCCCAGCGGTGACAAGATGGTAGAAACACGCGGCGTCTACGATCTGGACGTCAAAGACGTCCCCGGCATCCCGAAGGAACAGTTCGAGCCGCCCATGCAGGCCTTCGCGTATCGCGTGCGCTTTTACTACACCGGCCTCCGCAGCGCGCGGGAGTTCTGGAATTCCTACGGCAAAAAGTGGGCAAAGAATATCGACAAGTTCGCCGCTCCGTCGCCGGCCATTGCCCAGGCCGCACAGGAGCTCACCTCTGGAGGCGGCACCGGGGATCAGAAGCTGAACAAGCTCTACGACGCCGTCATGAAGCTGGAAAACACCCGCTTCACCCGGGAGCACTCGAAAGACGAAAATCGCGCGGAGGGCGTCAAGCAGATTAAGTCCGCAACCGATGTCTGGAACCTGAAGCGCGGCTCCGGCGACGACCTCGCTCTGCTCTTTCTCTCGCTCGCTCGCGCCGCCGGCTTTCACGCGGACGCCATGATCGTCGTCAACCGCGACCGCGATCTCTTCCAGATGAACTATCTCGACCCCAACCAGCTCGACGATCTGATCGTGTTGGTCACCGTCGATGGCAAGGAGCGCGCCTTCGATCCCGGGGAGCGCTACACCACCTACGGAACGCTGCACTGGACGCATTCCCTGGCCGGCGGTCTCCGCGAGCAGGACGGTCACATCGCCATCGCCGAATCGCCCGGCGGCGGCTACAAGGACACCATTGTCCAACGCATTGCCGATCTCACGCTTGCTCCCGACGGCACGCTCACCGGCTCGGCCACCATCATCTGCACCGGTGAGCGCGCCCTGCACTGGCGCGAAAAGGCTCTGGAAGGTGACCAGGTCGCGCTCAAAAAGGATTTCGACGACCAGCTCCAGCCCGACCTGCCTCCCGGCGTCATTCTCAAGACGGACCACTTCCTCGGCCTCGATACCGAGGGCACCAATCTCATGGTCCGCATGAATGTCAGCGGATCGCTCGGCACCGCCACCGGCAAACGCATCTTCCTGCCGCTCTCCATCTTTTCCGCCGGCGGTAGCGATCCCTTTGCCAGCTCGCATCGCGAGGAGCCCATCGATCTTCGTTACCCCTATATGGAGAAGGACGAAATCACCCTCCACCTTCCTGCCGGATTTCAGGTAGAGAGCGTTCCCGGCGATGCACAGGTCGATCTGCCGCAAAATGCGGTCTACTTTTCCCGCGCCAAGGCTGACGGCCAGACCATCCGGTACAGCCGCAACTACATCATGGCGAACGTCCTCTACACCGCCGCGGAGTACGACAGGCTCAAGGGCTTCCTCGACGACGTCAGCAACAAGGACCGCGCGCAGGCCGTCCTGCACACTGCTGCAGCGGCGCATCCGGGTCAGTGATGCACCACTGGAAAGATCGCGCATTCTGGCTCCTGACTGCGGCTGTGGCCGTCGCCTCGGCGCTCCCCGCGTTCGCGGGCACTCCCCAGCCGCCGGACTGGGTACTCACCGCGGCGCACGCCTCCACGCCGGATTACCCCAAAACCACCCTGGCGGTGGCGCTGGACGACGAAGAGACCCTCACCGTTCAACCGGATGGCAAGGCCACCCTCCTGAAGCGGCGCGTCATCAAGATCCTTCGCCCCCAGGGCCGCGGCTTCGCCACCGTCTTCGTCCCCATCGACCGCGACCGCAAACTCCGCTCGTTTCACGTATGGAGCATTGCAGCTGACGGCCATCCCTACACCCTGCGCGACAACGAGATCACCGAAATCGGCGATCAGCAGTACGGAATGCTTTACGTCGATCTCCACGCGAGGGTGGCCCGCGCCCCCGCCGCCGATCCCGGCGCTGTCGTCGCGTACGAGTACGAGCGCACCATGCGGCCCTATGTGCAGGAGTACTCCTGGGATTTTCAGGACAGTATCCCCACTCTTCACTCCGTCTTCGAGCTTGTCCTTCCGCCGGACTGGCACTACTCCGTCGCTGCCCGCAAGGACGCTGGTGTCGCTACCAGCCAGCCCGCGCCCGGTCACTACCGCTGGCAGCTCGACCGTATTCCCGGCATTGACATCGAGGACGTTCCCATGACCCCGGAGTTTGGAGCCATGGCAGGCCGCCTCGTAGTCCGCTATTCGCGCGATCCCCAGCCCACCGGCGACGCCCGCTGGACCGCCATCGGCGACTGGTACACCACCCTGGCCACGCCCAGCGCCCAGGCCACACCCGACCTCAGCGCCAAGGCCAAAGATCTCGTCGCCGGCCAGACCGACTTCACCGCCAAAATCCAGAGCATCGCCAGCTACATGCAGCGCAACATCCGCTACGTCGGCATCGAGATCGGCATCGGCGGCTTGCAGCCCCACTCGGCGGATGATGTCTTCCGCAATCGCTACGGAGACTGCAAGGACAAGGCAACGCTGCTGCGCGCGATGCTCGAAAGCGTCGGCATCCATTCCACCTGGGTGCTGGTCGACACCCGCCGCGGCTTCGTCGATCCCGCCATCCCCTCCATCGACGGCAACCACGCAATCGCCGCCATCGAAATTCCCGCCGGTTACACCAGCCCACTCCTGCAGTCCGTCGTCACCACGATGAGCGGCAAGCGGTACCTCATCTTCGATCCCACCAACGAATGGATACCCCTCGGCCAGATTCCGCCCTATGAGCAGGGTGGTTACGGCATCCTCAGTGAAGGTGGGCAGAGCCAGCTCATTGCACTCCCGGTCATGACTCCGGCTTCTGACCGCATCGACCACACCATCCACGCGCAGCTCGCTGCCGATGGCTCGCTCGAGGCGACAGTCGTCGAGCAACGCTTCGGCTACGCCGCCGAAAGGCCGCGCGTCACCTTCACCGAGGGCAGCCAGCAGCAGCAGCGCGACTATCTCGAACAACGCCTCCGCCGCGATCTCACCAGCGTCTCCATCGAGAAACTCGCAGCGGCACGCTCCACCGAGCTCAGCCACCCGTTCGAGCTCGATTACAGCTTCCACGTTGCGAACTACGCGCGTAGCGCGGGAGATCTGCTGCTCGTCCGTCCGCGTATCTTTGGCTCCGATGCCTGGTCACTGCCGCGCGAACCGCGCGCGTGGCCCATCGACCTCAGCGCTGTCCAGAGCCGCAGCGATCACATCGACCTCGCCCTGCCGCCCGGCTATGTCGTCGACGAACTCCCCGAAGCGGTCTCGCTGGACACTGACTTCGCCTCGTACCATAGCGCCGTCACTGCGGATGCCACCACACTGCACTACACCCGCGAATACACCGTAAAGCAACTCCAGCTCGACGCCTCCCGCTACGACGACCTGCGCAAATTCTCTGAGCGCATCGCCTATGACGAAGCCACCAGCGCGGTCCTGAAGAAGAAATAGCAAAGTTAGCCAATGAATCGTCATCCCGACCGAAGTGGAGGGATCTGCGTCTGTTCGTGTTATCACCAAGGCGGGGTTCCCCGCTTTCTCGATTTTGAGATGTGGGACTTAGCCAGGTCGCCCGGAGGGCTAGTCCCGCCGCTGCCTGGGACGGCCAGTCCCCCGATACAATGGAGGCAGTTTCGCGTCCAATAGAATGCCCATGCGCCCAGCCTCTCTGCTTGTCTCCGCCGCCCTCGCCGCCACCGCCCTGTTTGCCCTGCCCGCACTCTCCGTCCCTGCGGCGGCCCAGGAAACGACCCAGGTGCGCAACACCGCGCCGCTGCATCCACCGGCCGGTGCGCGCGTCGCCATCATCGAGTTTGAAGACCTGGAGTGCCCGGACTGCGCCCGCGCCAACCCGCTGCTGAAGCAGGCCGCCGAGCAGTACAAGATTCCCTGGGTGCGCCATGACTTCCCGCTGCCCCAGCACGACTGGAGCTTTCAAGCCGCCGTCAACGCGCGCTGGTTCGACACCCACAGCAAGAAGCTCGGCGATGACTATCGCGACGCTGTCTTCGCCCACCAGGACGAGATCACCGTCATCACCAATGGCACCTACGACGGCAGCAAAGGGCTCCCCAACCTGCATGCCTTCACCGAGAAGTTCGCCGCCGACCACAAGCTCGCGCTGCCCTTCGTGATCGATCCGCAGGGGAAGCTCGCCGCACTGGTGAAAGCGGACTATGCCCTCGGCCAGAGCGTCGGCCTCCAGCACACTCCCACCATCTGGGTCGCCACCAACCAGACCAAGGGCGCACCCTTCGTTGAGGTGGTGGACCGCACCAAGCTCTACTCCATGATCGACACCGCGCTGGAGGAGACCAAAGGCAGCGCGCCAACCCGCGCCGCCGCGCATCACGGGCGATAGTTTTCCAGCCACTCTATAGCAGGAACATTGCGCTATCCGTTCGCGTAGTCCTCCTTGTCCGGAGGCTGCAGCCGATGCATTTCCTCACGCAGGACCTGATCTATGCCGCGCGGCAGTTGCGCAAGAGTCCCGCCTTTACCCTTGCCGCCGTGCTCACCCTCGCGCTCGGCATCGGCGCAAATCTCACTGTCTTTCTCATCCTCTATGGCGTGCTGCTCCGCCCGCTGCCGTTCCCGCATCCGCAACAGTTGGTGCGTATCAATCGCCTCTATGTTGGCAACCACCTGTCACCGGCCTACGCCGGGACCAAAGCTCTCTTCATGCACCGCGCCAGCCGCACACTGGAATCGGCTGCGGCCTACGATTACGTTCCCAGCCACGTGAACCTGCTTCGGGGCAACCAGGTGGTTCCTCTGAACGCGCTGCGCGTCACCTCGGACTTCTTCCGCGTCTTTCAAATGGAGCCGCATATCGGGCGCGGCTTTTCCGCAGCCGATATGGTGCCGAACGCTGCTGGCGTGGCCGTCGTCAGCGATGCGGCATGGCGGCAGCAGTTTGCCGCCGACCCCAACATCCTTGGCCGCTCCGTCACCCTCGGAAATAAGCAGTACACCGTCATCGGTGTCGCGAATCCCGCCTTCCGCCTTGACGCCAGGACCGACGTATGGACGCCCCTCCCGATCACTGAAAGCGCGGAAGATCACAGCAACGAATACAACTTCATCGGACGGCTCAAGCCCGGCGTGACGCGTATGCAGGCCGAGGACGACCTGCGGCGCACCCTGCTGCAGTTGAAGAGCACCTACCCTGACCTGTGGGATCAGCAGGAGTCCGTGCGTGTGCAGGATCTCCACGAATCCTTCGTCGGCGACATCGCCCCCGCCCTCACCATGCTGATGGGCGCCGTCGGCCTGGTGCTGGTGATCGTCTCCGCGAATATCCTCAGCCTGCTGCTCACGCGCTCCATCGCGCGCCGCCGGGAGATGGGTCTGCGCGCTGCGCTCGGCGCCTCCGGCTGGCGCATCCTGCGGCAGCTTCTGGTGGAAAATGCCATGCTCTGCTGTCTCGGCGGCATCCTGGGCGCCCTTCTGGCCGGGTTCGCGACGCCCATGCTCATGCACCTGAGCCCGCTGCCCCTGCCGCAATTCGCCAGCCTGCACGTGGGTGGCTCGGCGCTCCTCTTCGCTGCGGCGCTCGTGCTCGCCTGCGCCGTGCTTTTCAGTCTCGTTCCCGCGGTCGAAAGCAGGCGCCTCCAGCTCAACGAGTCGCTGCGTGTCAACGCCACCCAGATCGCGATCGGCCGCAACCTGGCACAAAAATCACTGGTGGTTGGCGAAGTGGCTGTCTCCCTCGTGCTGCTGGTGGCCGCCGGACTGCTGCTCACCAGCTTCTGGAAGCTGATGCGTGTCTCCCCCGGCTTCGACGCGGGGAACGTCCTCACCTTCAAAACCAGCTTCACCGATCAGCAGGCGGCCAGCAGCGCCGCGCTCGGACAGCGCATGGATGAGCTCGTTGCCCGCCTGGAGGCGCAGCCCGGTGTTGCCGCAGCCGCGGCCGTCAACAGTCTGCCCACCCAACTGACGCCAGACCTGCCCTTCGAAATCCTCGGACGCAAGGCAGGGAACCCCGACGCCAGCGGCAACGAGAAATACATGCCGGTCACGGCCCATTATTTCGACGCTTTACGGATCCCAGTCATCGCGGGACGCAGCTTCCGCCTCTCCGATACGCATGGCGCCCAACCGGTGGTCATCATCAACCAGCAGGTCGCGCGCGAGTTCTTCAAGGATCAAAATCCCGTCGGCCGGCACATTCGCATTGGCGGAGGGATGGGTCCGGGCTTTGAAGACAGCATCCGCGAGATCGTCGGAGTTGTAGGAGACACCAAACACTCCGGACTGGACGCTCCGGCGCCTGGCATTACCTATCTGCCGGCCGCACAGATTCCCGACAACCTGACGAAAATGGACAATGGCCTGCTCGGTATGAGCTGGGTCGTCCGCACCAGATCGGGTCAGGTCGATGTGGCACCGGCTGCGCAGCGCATCTTCATGGATAACGCACGCACCCCGTTGCTCAGCGTGGAAACCATGCAGAGCGTCATCAGCGCCTCCATGGCGCAGCAACGCTTCACCATGATGCTGCTCGGCTGCTTCGGTCTCATGTCGCTGTTGCTGGGCGGCGCCGGACTCTACGGTGTCATGTCCTATACCGTAGCCCGCCGCACAAAAGAGATCGGAGTGCGCATGGCCATCGGTGCCCAGCGCACCGACATCCTGCGCATGATATTGCGCGAAGCAGGTCTGCTGGTGGGTCTCGGCCTGGTCGTCGGTCTGGCCGCATCGCTCGCCGGCGCGCAGTTGCTGCGCAGCCTGCTCTTCGGCATAGCGCCGCGCGACCCGTTCACGCTCGCCGCGACCTGCGGCGTGCTGCTGCTCACCGGCCTCTTCGCGGCATGGTGGCCGGCCCGCCGCGCCGCCTCCACCGAGCCCATGCAGGCCCTCCGCATGGAATGAAGAAAGCCGTCAGAGTGTCCCCTGAACATTTTTTGGGAGATATGATCCTGAGCGAAGCAAGGGATCTGCAGTTGCCCACAAGAATCCGGACACTCGAAGTGAGCGACCAAAGGAAGCGAACCCATCGGAATGCGCCAAAGGCGCCTTTGCGCGGCAAGCCCCCTAGCGGGCGGGAGTCCGCTCTACCCGGACAGCGAGTTCGCCGGCATCGGTCGTGGTCGGCGCATACATCAGGTCGAAGATGCTTGCCGCCGTCTGCAACCACTTCTGCCGCGCGGGCAGAGGCCACTCGGCCTCCGGCTCCGGCAGCTTTGAAAACAATCCTTCGATCAGCGGATGTGTACCCTCAGCCACCTTCCGTGAAGCCTGCTGCACAGCCTTCAGCGGGGCAACCGCACGCTCCGGCTCACGGTCCAGATGGCGGTCTGTGTTGCGATCAAGCTCCCGTTCCAGGTCCTTGCCGTTCCGCTCCAGCACCCGCTCCAGCCGGTCCTGCGCCCGAAGATCCGCGGGATTCCGCTCGTCAACATGATCGAGTTGGCGGGCCAAACTCCGCTCACCATTGCGCTCCGGAGTGCGATCGCCATTCTTGTCGCCGGCCTTGTCCCCATTTCGCTCCACGCGATTGAGGTCGTCATAAGGGCTCCGAGCCGAGTTGTCTGCCTCGGGAGCCGTCTTGAAGGTCGGCATGATGGGGCGATCGTTTCCGAAAAGTGCCATAGTTCCACAACTATGCAGAAATACAACTTCAGGCTCAATGGCACTCTTAGGTGATGGGAGCAGTGCCCGAAACGGGCCGGCCAGGCGGCCTGCAGTTTCCCTCTCCGTCAGTCAACGCTAACGCTGGAAAGTCCGGCATTCCCGCAACATTCGCCGCTCCCGGAAGGTTACTGGATGTGACTGCAATCCGCTTGACGAGGCCCGTCCATGCGGCCTACAGTCGGCTCACTTGACCGCATCACATCTGCAGAAAGGGGCACCCCATGACGAACATCTTCATCATGATCTTCTTTGGCGTGGCCCTGGTCATCGGGATCTATTTCACCTGGATCCTGCTGCGCAACGAGATGGCAGGGCGCCCCAAGCGGCCCGACACCTACGACTTCGGCTTTGGGCCACCCCAGCCCGACCACAAGACCCGCCACTAAAGCCTCCATGTGTTGCAGTACCGCGTTGCAGTAGCGCGCCTCCCACCCTCGGGGAGTACCCTGTCGTCCTCGCGCCCGCTACCCTCGGAGATCATGTGTACCCGGCTCCGCATCCAGGCCCTCTCTGTTGCTCTTCTGTTCCTGCCCTTTCCACTCTTCGCGGGTGGCCGCGCCAAGCCCCACACTGTCGGCATTGGCGCAGGCAAGCGCGTTCCCTACAGCATCGTCTCCGATCCCTCCGGCGCGAGCGCTGACGAAAAGACCCTCCACGTCCGTCCTCTCATCGTCGATGACAAGGTAAAGGACTGGACCACCGGCGAAGTCCATGACATCACCGACCGCAGCTTCGTCGTCCGGCGTGCCTTGCGCCTCAATGACTCCCTGCCCGGCGACAAGACCGAACATTGGATCTGGCAGCGCGGCCCGTGGATCATGATCGACCGCACCAACGGCCACGTTACCGCCATGAAGCTCCCCGACTACGATCCCGCCGTCTCACAGGTCGTCTGGTTTCGCGACAACGCCGCCTACTGTGGGCTCAATTCCGGCGGACATCAGCTGTACGCCGTGGTCGCGCAGGTCGGCGCCCGCCGCCCCATTCTGGCCAAGAAGATCGGCCCCTGGACACCCACTCCTCCCACCCCCGGCGTCCCCGCGGTGACCGCCTGCGCCAAGGCCGCCTGGCAGCGCGATCCGCTTCGCGTCAGCTTCACCCCCACCGGCGCAGCCGAGCCCATGAACTTCAACCTGGTCGGCCTCTCCGCGGTGCTGGTAGAAGACGGCGACACCGAGGAGGGCGGTAGCGGAAGCGCAGGGCCGGCCAGCAACTAACGACTGTCGGCTCCGAGTCGTATCTCGATGCCGCGAGCGGATATCCACGTAAGGCGACTTGCAACTGTCCACATGTACAGGCAGCAAGTGACACAGATCATATGTTTGGCAGTTCCGGTAATTAGGATCCAAAAGACCACGTGATAGAGATCGAAAAACTTTGGTCGTCATGTGAAGAGATACCCAGCAAGCGGGATCGCCCTCATTGTTGATTACCCCTTATTTTTCGAAACATGGTCGCGTCCGTGCCGTTTCGCGTGAGCGAAGCATTGCTGCCGTCCCCGGTGCCGATCATGAACGATCAGCTCGCAAACAGCACTTACGGCTCAGCCCACGACATTCGGCCTAGCGGTCACCGTTGTTGAACGGGAAGATCAGCCACGGCGCAGTTGCTGCCGGCATGTACAAGCAGCAAATCTGGTCGCGGGCGTAGCATCCATAGCAGTGGAATCCTTCGACGACCTCCTCGCCATGGCCGAAGCCGCACACGGCCACCTCTGCGCCGGCCAGATTCTCGGCGTGCGCATGGCCCTCCTCGGCTGCCGGCGCTTGAGCATCGACGAGCCCCGCGGCCGCGATCGCAAACGCCTCGTCACTTTCGTCGAAATCGACCGCTGCGCCACCGACGCCATCGGCGTCGTCACCGGCTGCCGCCTGGGCAAGCGCGCGCTCAAATTCCGCGACTGGGGCAAGATGGCCGCCACCTTCATCGATCTCGCCGCCCAGGACCCGACAACCCAGAACCCGACCCAGAGCGATTTGACCCAGCACCGCGCCATCCGCATCGCCGCCCGCGAATCGTCAAAGGAGCTGGCCCGCGCGCTGCACCCCGAGATCGACAACAAAAACCAGCAGCAGATGCTCGCCTATCGCGAGATCTCCGATGCCGACCTCTTCACCGAGGAATGGGTCCGCGTCACCCTGCCGCCAAAGGAATTCCCCGGCTACAAAGGCGACCGCCTCGCCTGCGCCGTGTGCGGTGAAGGCATCAACTACGACCGCTTCGTGGAACGGAACGGGGAGCGCCTTTGTTACGGTTGCGCCAACCCCGAAGACCGCTACTACCAGCCGCTAGCCTAGCGGCAACAACAGGTAAGCACCGCACAAAGCATGGCTGCATCGCTGACGTATTGTCACTGAAACTTGAGGTAGAACCTAATGTCGTCTAGCGCATCTTGGACGCTGCCACCGATGAAAGGATCGGTTTTGAGCATAGCTAATCTCGAAAGAACAACATCGACGTCCAGCTGTCTATGAATTCGGCCGACGTGCCCTAAGCATGTTGCCGCCAGTCCGCGCAGCGCTCGGTCATCATGACTCAGGAAATCGAGGCACAAATTTTGAGCCCATCTCCAATCTGGCTCGTAATAAGCGGCACTAAGTAAGGCATCCGACATATTCGTAGTATCTCTACTGCGCAGCAGCAGCTCGATCTCAGCGCGGTCCCTTTTCACAACTTCGCGATATTCCATCGTCGTCCAGTAGATCACCTCTATCGTCGCCTATAGCAGCCGCAGCTACCCGCGGTTCCCCACGCCAATCCGGGCATTCGTCACAAACCCAAGCGCAACCGCCCCTGCACACACTAGACTGTCCGCCGACACGACTGAATCCAAAATCGTTTCCGGGGAAACCGCATGAAATCACTCATCCTCGCGCTGGCGCTGGCCTTCACACTGAACGCCGGAGCACAGACACAGCAGAAGAAACCCGCCCCCACCCTCCGCTCCATCCTGCTCGACCAATTGCACAGCACCCATGACAAGAGCGACTGGTTCGTCTGCTCGAATGTCGCCGTCGCCAACCTCACGCCGGAGCAGGCCAACTGGACGGACGGCAAAGGCAACCACTCCGTCGGACAGCTTACCTATCACCTTGTCTTCTGGAATTCGCGGTCGCTCGCCACATTCCAGGGCCACCCCCGCCCAAACTTCAAGGGCGAAAACACGGAGACCTTCGATAAATTCGACGCCAAACAGTGGAGCGACACCGTCCATCAACTCGATGAGGTGATGACCGGCATCGAAAAGGCAGTCGAGTCAGCAACCGACGCACAGCTCGCCGAATGGGCGCCCACCATCGCGAACATCGCCACCCACAACGCCTATCACATCGGCGAGATCGTCATGGTGCGCAAAGAGCAGGGCGTGTGGGATGCCAGCAAGGGCGTGAAGTAGAGCCAAAAAGCCAGGGGCCCCATCCGCGGCGACCATCGGAAGCAGCTTCGCAACGCGCGCGTCAGCGCCTATGCCCGGACGGCGAGTCCTTCGATGGCGCGCGCCGCACGGAAGACCATGCCCTCGCCGAAGTGCGGACCAAGCACCTGCGCGCCGATCGGCAGACCCTCGCTCGACACGCCGCACGGCACGGACACGCCGCAGATCCCGGCCAGACTCGCCGTCACCGTGTAGATGTCTGCGAGATACATCGAGACCGGATCGTCCGTCTTCTCCCCAATGCGGAAGGCCGGCGTAGGCGCGGTCGGCGTCACAATCACATCCACCTTCGTGAACGCCTTCAGAAAATCCTCCGCCAGCATGCGCCGTACCTGCTGCGCCTTGCGGTAGTACGCATCGTAGTAGCCCGCGCTCAGTACATACGTGCCCAGCAGGATGCGCCGCTTCACCTCGCGTCCGAAACCACCCTCGCGCGTCTCGCGGTACATCTCGGAGAGCGTCTTCACGCCCGGCGCGCGATACCCATAGCGCACGCCATCGAAGCGCTCCAGGTTCGCGCTCGCCTCCGCCGTCGCCAGCACATAGTAGGTCGGCACCGCGTAGCGCGTGTGCGGCAAGGACACCGGCGTGATCACGCAGCCCTGCGCGCGCAGCGATTCGATCGCCTTCTCCACCGCGAGCTTCACCTCGGCGTCCAGTCCTTCGGCGAAGTACTCCGCCGGCACACCCACGCGCAGACCCTCCACCGGCTTCTTGCACTCCGCCACGTAATCCGGCACCGGCCGCTCGGACGAGGTTGCATCCAGCGGATCGTGTCCCGCGATCACGCCCAGCACCGTCGCCGCGTCTTCCACCGTGCGCGCGAACGGCCCAATGCGATCGAGCGACGACGCAAACGCGATCAGTCCGTAACGCGACACGCGTCCGTAAGTCGGCAGCACGCCCACCACGCCGCAGAACGATGCCGGCTGCCGGATCGATCCGCCCGTGTCCGTACCCAGCGTCGCCGCAGCCATCTCCGCCGCCACCGCGGCAGCCGAGCCGCCACTCGAGCCGCCCGGCACGCGATCGAGCGCCGCCGGATTCCGCACCACGCCATAGGCCGAGTTCTCGTTCGACGAGCCCATCGCAAACTCATCGCAGTTCATCTTGCCCAGCATCACCGCGCCCGCTGCCTTCAGCCGGCGCACCGCCGTCGCGGTGTAGGGCGGCGTGTAGCCCTCAAGAATCCGCGAGCCCGCGGTCGCCGCCATGCCTTCCATGGCGATCACGTCCTTGATGCCCATCGGCACACCGGCCAGCGGCCCCAGCGGATCGCCGCGCCGCGCCGCCGCGTCCAGATCCTCAGCGGTACGCTGCGCGCTCTCATGCGCGACCAGAAGATACGCGTTGATCTCCGGATTGCGCGCCGCAATGCGCTCCAGGTAGCCGCCCACCAGCTCCGCGGCCTTCACCTTGCCGGAGATCACACCCTGCCCCACCTCGCGCAGGGTCATCGCGGCCACAGCACTCGCCTCTACGCTCATCGCCCAATCACCTGCGGAACTTTGAAGAATGCGCCATCGGTCTCCGGCGCCGCCTGCATCACAGGCGCACGCTCCAGGCACGGCACGGGCGTGTCTTCCCGCAGCGGCATTCCGGCTTCCGCGCCCGCCGCGTCCGGAATAGTTCCCCGGACGATTTCAGATACCTGCGCCATCGGCGCAACATTCGCCACATCCAGCTCATTCAACTGCGCGATGTAGCCCAGGATGGCGTTCAGGTCGCGCCCCATCGCCGGAAGCTCCTCCGGCGTGAGCTCAAGATTCGCAAGCGCCGCAACTTGCCGCACCTGCTCGTCAGAGACTGTCTGGATGGATTTCTCGTTCGCTCGCTCTGTCATGATTCCCGCGCACGCAACATGAGGCCCGGCTGGGCCTCATCGTCACATCTGTTTTCGAGTATAGAGCGTATTTCGTCTTAGACAATCGCGCTCGGCTGCGGCGGCCTCGCCTTGCTGCGAATCACGCACACCTGTGCCGTTCGCAGCATCAGCGCCATATCACTCCGGAAGCTGGCGCGCTCCGCATACGCGAAGTCCAGGTTCGTCTTGTACGGAGTCAGCTTGTACTTGCAGAACGCCTCGATCTGTTCTTCGGGAATCTGCCGCAACATCTCCTCTTCGCAACGGAAAACCAGCGTGGCCGCACCCGTGATTCCGGGCCGGAACGGCATAGACTGCGCCTGGCGATGCTGGTGGTCGGGAAGCTTGGGCCGTGGCCCCACCAGGCTCATGTCTCCGAAGAGTACATTGACCAGCTGCGGCAGCTCGTCCAGCTTGTAGCGGCGAAGAAGGCGCCCCACCTGCGTCACCCGGCGGTCACCATGCCGCGTGACAGAGAGGCCCTTCGGCTGCGGCTGAGCCTCCATGGTGCGGAACTTGTAGATGGTGAACAATTGCCCCAGCCGGCCTACCCGCTGCTGGCGAAAGATGATCGGGCCGGCGGAACTAAGCCGCACCGCGATCGCGAGGATCCCAAAGACAGGAGAGAACAGAAGCAGGCCAAAAAACGCCAGGACGAAATCCATCCCACGGCGCAGAGTGGAAAGTGACCATTCGCTCCCGTTTGGAACGAACCCGGACTCGACCTCTACCTCAACTTCATCGTACGCAACCGCTGAGGCCCCGCCTCCACGCTGCCGATCCTCCCGAAGGGGACCGGCGCTCTTTCGCGAGTAGTCATTCCATAAAGGTTGAACGGAGAGACTACGTGAGGTTTCAAATGAACTCATTCAGTATCCTTGGATACACTTTTTGCCCGTCTGTTCGGCGCACCGCAGGGATTTCTCTCCCCGCTCTGGCGTGTTAAGGTCTAGGCCGCATCCTGCTTGTTCAGATGCAGCGGGGGAATCGAACATCGGGTTATCCAAGTTCAAATACCGCCGATTGAGTGTGTCGCGCCAAACTGAAGCCACCCGCGTCAAGGGAAGTCATTCCCGCTCACAGCCAGCCCTATCTCATACGCAGATAAGGTACGTACTCATGAAATTATCGTAAAAGTACCGCTACTGCTGCTCTGAAATGCCGTATCGACTGCACAGTCTGAATCGGAAATCTCCGCGGAACGAGTTTACTCTTGCGTACCGAATAGATTGCTATCTTTACCACGTAGTAAAAAGTACACCATGGGCAGTAGCCCACTACTTTTCATACATTTACGCTTTGACAACAATAGACGATACACCAAATCACCTGATTTCCACCTTATCCTTCAATTATCTGAACAAGCTGTGGTAACAGCAGCTCCTGCGAATAGTTGCGCGCACCCGGGCTCACCATCGTCCGCCCCCCCTCGTTCCAGTTCACCCAATCCGCCGCCAGCCAGGCTGCCAGGCCTGCCGCGTCCCCGAAATCCACACGTATGTAGTTGCCTGAGCCGTGGTTCTGCTCCATGGTATCGCTGATGTGGCTCCGCTCCGGACCCACGTACAGCACCGGGCTGCCCACCGCCAGGATGTTGTACAGCTTGGAAGGATGGATGGTCCCCACCATTGCGCTTCCCAGCACCACAGCCTGCAGATCCGCGGCGGAAAGCGATCCGGCAAGCGATTTTATCGGCTGATAGGGCAGAAACTTGACGTTGGCCAGCCCCTGCGCCTGGGCCACCCCACGCAGCCGTCCAAACTCGCTCCCGCCCCCCACAAAAACAAAGCAGAAGCGCGGGTCGGCCTGCAGCCGGATCGCCGCCTCCAGCAGCGTATCCAGCGGATGCACCGGGCTGTGGTTTCCGGAGTACATCACCACATACTTCCCCTTGAGCCCGTGCTGCTCCCGGAAGGCCGCCCGCCCCTCGGGGTCGAAGTACGCATACCGATCCATGGACCACGGCGGCACCACCCACACCCGCTTCGCCGCCACTCTTTTGGCCAACACGCGCTCCTCCATATATCGGTCCAGCACCACCACCGCGTCCGCCGCATGCAGCGTGAAGCGCGAAATCCGCTCCAGCAGCCACGCCACGGCCCCCGGCCGCAGCCAGCCGGCCGCCAGCGCCTCGTCCGGATTCATGTCCATCACCCAGTACACGAACCGTTCACCGCTCAGACGGCAGCGCAATGCCGCCAGTGCCGCCACCAGCGGGGGCGACGTGAGCGCCACCACGCAATCGACGCGTCGTGTCGTCAGAACGCGCAACGCCGCCCGCAGCAGAAAGCTGCCAAAATCCAGCGCGCGCCGCCACTTCGCATCTTTCCCAAATCCCGTGCCGCCTACGCGCTCGATCTCGATGCCGGCATATCGCTCGCGCTTGGCAAAACGCCGCGCCGGATCGTCATAGGCGCGACGGGACGCCAGCACCCGTACCTCGTGCCCGCGCCCGGCCAATGCCTCCGCCAGGCTGGTCAGGTACTGCGCTGTCGCGACGACGTCGGGATAGAAGGCCTGGTTCAGGAGCAGAATTCGCATGAGCAAAATGGCAGGCCGCGGGCGATGCTTTCAGCCGTAAGAGGCTGCACTCCGGGCTCGTTCATCAGCCCGATCCAGAGCCTCGCGGTAGACCGCGAGCGTCCCCGTGGCAGCCGATTCCCAAGTGTATCGCCCCACCCGGGCGCGCCCGGCATCGACCTTCGCGACGCGTAGCGCGGCATCACCCAGCAGCCGCTGCAGTTCCTGCTCCAGCGCTCCCTTCGTCTCCGGGTCAAAGTAGTGCGCGGCATCGCCGCACATCTCCGGCAGCGATGACGTGCGGCTCACCAGCACCGGACAGCCCGCGCTCATCGCCTCCAGCGGCGGCAGCCCGAAGCCCTCATACAAGCTCGGATAGACGAACAGCGCAGCACCGCGATAGAGCGCGCCCAGCCGCGCCTCATCGACCCGCGGCAGCAGCGTCACGCGAGCATCCAGCCCAAGTTCGGCGATCGCGGCACGCTCTGCGTCGGTCCAGGCGTCGCCACCCGCCACCACCAGCCGCATCGGGCGTGCGCTATCGGTCGCCACAAATGCCTGCAGCAGCGCAAAGAAGTTCTTATACGCACTCCGCGATCCCACATAGAGCACATACGGCCGGGCGTCGCCGTCGTGGAATGCGCCCACCGTCTCGGCTACCGGCGTCACCCCATGGTGCACCAGGCGCGTCCTCGCCTCTTCCACGCCGTAGATCTCCATCAAATCCCGCCGTGCCGACTCCGAGACGCAGATCACCAGATCGGCTCGCCGGTAGAGCCTGCCCTTGCGCGCGCGGATGGCCGCGGCATTTCGAAACAACTCGGGAAATCTCTCCTGCGTCGCATCGTGGTGCGTCGCCACCAGCGCGCGATGCCGAATCGCCGGCTCCCATCGCTGATAGCTCGCGTGATAGACGTCGTATCGCCCGCGCAGCGGCGCAATCGCCGCAGTCCACATCGCATTCATCGCATAGCGCGGATAGCCGGGCCCCAGTCGGCTCTTCCAGCTCTCCACGCGCACGCCGTCGCCTTCCAACTCCGCGAACGGCAGCACCGAACTCTCTCCGCCGAGCAGCAGATCCATCGCAACACCTTCGCGTCCGCGAAGCTGACGCGCCAGCTCATAGTGGTAGCGCGACATGCCGCCCGCATCCTGGAGCGATGTCACCTGGTGGTCAACTGCGATCCGCACCTGCGCTCCTCATCCATTCGTGCCGTGCTCGTTCATGCCGGGCCAGCCGCGCCGCCCGCCGCGTCGTCAATCGCTCCCGCAGTGCCTGCCAACTCAACCGCGCAAACGCCGGGTCCGCATAGCTCCTCTGGTGAATCACGCGTGCCGCCAGCCGCAGCAGGTGCATCCCGCGCTCCAGCGGCCCGCGATACAGATCCATAAAGTCGCTCTCCGCCGCAAGAAACGTGGCGAAGCGCTCCGGCGTCATTCGGCGATCGTAGTCCAGCATCGCCATCTCATGTTCCAGCCGGAGATCGCCGGCGATGCGCACGGAAAATCCGTGCCCGTGCAGCCGATGAAAGACCTCGATATCCGAGAAGTCCAGCCAGAATCGTGAGTTGTATCCCCCAATCGCCTCCAGCGCTCGTACCCGCATCAGCGTCCCGCTGTTGGCCGCAAATATCGACCGCGTCTCCGTATACGGATGTGCCGGACGCGGCAGGGGCACATGCCGGGCAAAACGCCACAGCCGCGGTGACATGCAAAACAATCCCGCATACAGAAACGGCGCAACTGCGGCAACGCGTTCATCCTCCGCTATCTGTGCGGCATGGCCAAGCATCCCGCGCAGAAATTCCGCGGTCACGGAGGTATCGTCGTCCAGCAGCAGCAGCCACCCACAACCGCGCTGCTCCGCCAGCACCGCCGCCGCATTGTAGGCGCCGCTCACGCCCTCGTTTTGAGCCGCATGCTGGTAAGTAAACGCAAATGACAGCGAACGCTCCGTAACCTGCTCAGGAAGACGCTCCGGGCTGTTGTCCCACAGCAGCACGTCCAGTTGTCTCGCCAGCGACGCATCCTCCGCAAACGCCCGTACCAGGCCGGTCAGCGTTTTGGATACATCGAGTGACGCATCGAGCGCTCTGCGATACAGCACGACAACTGCCAGCGCATGCACCGGCGCAGCGGCCACCTGCTGCGGCGCATGCGGTTGCGGCATCAGCAATTCCCTGCCGGCTTCGCGCCCGGCCAGCCGCCCATTGACTCTCGCCACGCAACCACCCGCCTGCTCTTCGCCACCGTCAGCCGCTGGCATAGCGCTCTCCAGGTCGCTCTCCGCACCTGCCGCGTCTCCCCCCGAAGCATCTGTTTCACCAGCCGCCCTGCAAGCTGCAGGCTGTACACGGCGCCCGCGCCCGGTGAGCCGTAAAGGTCAAAGTACGCCGACTCCGCTGCCAGAAAATCTCGCAGGCGGTCGATGGAAAGACGCTCTTTGTAATTCAGCAGCGAGAGCTGATGCTCCAGATGCAGCGAATCCAGCACGTACATGCGCCAGCCGTGCACGTAGAGCTGATGATGCAGCCAGCAATCGAGATGGTCCAGCCAGAAGCATGGATCGAATCCGCCGATCGCCTCCAGCGCCTCCACCCGCAGCAGCGCTGCGGAGTTGAACGCACGCGCCTCGCGCGCCGGCACTCCGGCAAACGATGCCGGCATCGCCCGGGTGCGGCATAGGCCGACATACGCGGGCGACAGCAGCCTCTCGCCCTCTGCAAGATGCGGCACAATCGCGCCAATCCGCGGATCGTCCTCCGCAGCACGCAGTCCCGGCTCGATCGCAGAAAAGAAATCTTCGGGCAGTGCCGTGTCCTGATCGAGTGTCAGAAGCCAGTCGTAGCCTTCCGGCGACCCTGGAATGCCTGGCGCGCGCGCCGCGAGACGGGCGTCTTCATAGGCAGCGTAGAGGCCACGATTGACCGGTGCCGCGTGATACCGGAAACCTTCGGGCAGCTCGCCCAGCGAAATCTCGCCGGAAGGGCTGTTGTCCCAAATCTGTACGTAACAGTCGGCGGAGTGATTCTCGCGCAACGCACGCGCCAGAGTCGCCACCGTCAGCGATGCAGATGGGCGTTGCTTGTACAGCACAATCACGGCAAAGATCCGTGCGCGATGGATTGAGCTCTCGCGCGGCACTCTAGCCCCGAAGGTGCATCGCCTGCTTCACCTGCGCGTAGCGCTCACGCAGGCGGGGGTCTGTTTCCGCATAGTCGTACACATAGATCACGACGACCCGGATGCAGCCGAACATGGTGCCGATCACCAGCCCGGCCAGGATGAAGATGAACGGCTTCGGCCACGACTTCCCCTTCGGGATTTGCGCCGGATCCACCACCTGCACCGTCGGCGACGCCTTGGCCTCATCGATGCGGGCCGCCTCCAGTTGCCGCAACAGCAGATCGTAGAGCGTCTGGTGGTACTGCAGATCGCGCTCCTTGCGGATGTACTCGAGCCCGGCCCCGGTAAACTCCCGTTGCGACAGCATCAGGCCGTTGCTGCCCTTCTGCAGTATCAGCAGTTGCTCGCGCAAGCCTTTCAGCTCATCACGCAGGCGCACCACGTCCGGATTCTCCTCGGTGGAGGAGGCGAGCAGCGCGCCAAGCTGCACCTCGTGGCTTGTGATATTGGCATGGATACTGGCCTCCTGGGCAATAATGTTTCCCGCCTGCCCGCTCACCTGCAGCAGGCCCGTGGATTGCTGCGTCTGCTTCATCGCGATCTCGGCATCCGCCAGATGATCCTTTTCCTCGGCAAGTTGCTGCTGGAAAAATTGACGCCGCTGGGACGCTGCGCCGATGGCAAGCCGGTTGTTCTGCTGAAACAGCTCATCGGCGTAGCCATTGACCAATGTAGCCGCGAATTTCGGATCCGGGTCCTCCACCGAGATCTGGATCAAGCCATCTTTGTTGGCGACAAATTTCGAGCGCTTTCGCAGCAGGCCGGCCGCCGCATCCAGGTCTGAGATCTTGTACACATCCATCAGGTGGAAGTGGTTGGCCATGTTGTCCGCGACCAGGTTCGTTTGCAGAATCGCGATGTACAGGTCCGCGGGATTTTTCAATCCCAGATTGCTGCCCACGCCGGCAAATGCCGTCAACGCGCCAAGCTGGCTCAGCAGCGCGGCGCTGGACTGCTGTTGCTCCGGCGGCATGATCGTCGCCTGCGCCTTGTATAGCGTCGTCGAGCGAAGAATCGCAATGATCGCGATCACCACGCCCGCCAGAGCCCACCCCAGGATCAGCCACTTGCGCTGCGCAAAGACCAGCAGCACATCCAGCAGATCCAGCCTGCGGACATTTCCCTGCTCGGTTGCACCCTGCGTTGCTTCAACAGTCCGGTTCAATTTGTGATCACCGCGAGCGCCCCGGCTCCCAGGGCGATGGAGGAGAAGAGCTGCGAGAAGTTGAGCAGGGTTCGGATGCCATTGCCCCGGTACGTCTTCTCCGGCACCACGATCGTGTCGCCCGGATGGATGCGAGCCTGGTCGAATTCATTGCCCCAGAAGGTCTTCGCCGAATCGCGGCTCATCACCGAGCCATCCGCGCGGATGACAAACGCATGCTTATTGTCCGCGTCGCGGTTCGCGCCGCCTGCCTGCTTCATATAGCCAAAGACGCGGCGCTGCGGATCGAACAGGAACGAGCTCTGCTCGTAGACCGCGCCCACCACGTTCACGCTGGAGGGCTTCGGCGGAACGATGAACCGGTCGCCATCCTGCAGCGGCAGATTCGGCAGATTGTCTACGCTATCCGCGTCCGGCGCCAGTGCCAGCACCACGCGCCCGCTCGCGCGCAGTTGCCGCAGCCGCGTGATCAGCAGTTGCGTAGCCGCCAGCGACGCCGCATTAGCCGTCTGGTCCGTCGGCGAGATCGCGCCCGCGGCGCTCGCCGCGCCCGCACGGTCGGTAGACAGCTCCAGTTGCGTGACGTAATCGTCCAGCCGCTGCTGCTGTACGATGCGCGTCGA
Source organism: uncultured Acidobacteriaceae bacterium (assembly GCA_963763665.1). Lineage (GTDB taxonomy): Bacteria > Acidobacteriota > Terriglobia > Terriglobales > Acidobacteriaceae > KBS-83. The sequence continues at coordinate 950,223 of CAVXPT010000001.1, forward strand.
TTCCCGGGTCAGCTCCGCTCCAAAGAGATATGCGTTCGGCGTCAGACCGCCGGCACGATCAATCAGATGACGCAGCGTCTCACCGGGCTCCGCGCTGTAGATGCCCGCATGCTCCACCTCGCCCTCGATCCGGATCAGCTTGGTCTGCTGGCTCTCCGGCACCAGGATGTCCGCCTGCGAGAAGATGGTGATGACGTCGTGCGGTTCTACCGCCAGATCCTGGCTGGGGTCATGATCCCGCACCAGTTTGCCCAGATCGAACGGGATCAGGCTGGTCTTGAGCGTCACCGGATCCATGCGCTCAATCACCGCGTACGACCAGTCGATCTCCGGTGCCATCAGTGACACATCGTTCAGGTAACGCGCGGCCGAAGTGTTTTCCGTGCGCGCCATGCGCTGCTCGTCGGCCAGCGATCCGCCGCCGATCGTATTGTTGCGCGGAATCGTGTTCTGGTTCGCCTGCGGCGGCTGATTCGGGACCGTCCCCGGTAGCTGTTCTTCCGGAAGCGGCTCATCGCTGCCGGAGCTGCCGTATGCATTATTGTTCGACGTCGCCGTCTGGGCGTTCACGTCCGAAGATGGCGCCGGAGCGCTCGCCGCCGATCCGGTTCCGGCTGCTCCTGCCGTACCCTGACCCTGCTGCGCGCCCTGCTGCTGATCGTAGAGCCGCTTTTCCTGGTCGCGCTGCAGATAAAGGAAATACTGCCGCTGGCTCTCCGCTTGCGTCTGGCGATACGCAGTGAAGCGTTGCGCGTAGTCCGGCTGGAAGACCGGAGTGGGCAATCCCAACTGATTCCGCTTCTGCCAGTAGTCGCGCGTCACCAGCGATTCGCTGTTGGGCAACAGCTCACTCAGCTTCATCCCCGGATGCCACCCAAAGCGCCCCGGGTCCGCCACGTTGCCACGCACCGTCACCGTTTTGTCGAAGCTCGGCGAAATCGGCAACACGCGCACGACATCCCCATCGCGCATCGGTGTGCTTTTGCCCGCGGCATTCAGCACCACATCCTCCGCGCGCTGGTGCTGCTCCTGATCGATACGCTCCAGCGATGCGCGCGACAGCGAGGCCGTGCTCGTCAGGCCACCCGCGTCCATCAGCACATCTCCAAGCGTGGAGGTCTCTTTTGCATCCTTCAGCTCGTAAATTGCCGGCGATCGCACACTGCCGTACACCGCTACCTGCGGTCCCACCGGAGGGAAGTAGACAACGTCCCCAGGCAACAAGCCCACATCGTGCGACTTGTCTCCGTTCACCAGTAGGTCGTACATGTCGAAGTCCGCGATCGTGGTGCCGTTGCGCCGCAGCAGAATATGGCGCAACGACCCCTGCGGCGCAGGGCCGCCGGTGGCAAAGATCGCGCTGACCAGCGTGCTCAGCGAGCTCACCGTGTAGCTGCCCGGATAACGCGCCTGTCCGGTAACAAAGATGCGGATCGGATGCAATTGTCCAAGATTTACAGAGACGTCGAAGTTCTTATAGATGCGGCCAACCCCGGCGCGCACCTGCTTCTCCAGATCGCCATAGGGAACCCCGCCCACGTGAATCGCGCCCACGTGCGGCACATACACCATGCCTTCCCGGTCTACCGTCACCTCGGCGTTGAAGTTCATCTGGCCCCACACGCGGATCAGCAGCTGATCGCCCGGCCCCACCACGTAATTCGACGTGACCGGCACCTGGTCCACCGGCGCGAAGGTGCTGGGGCTCTGCAGGAAGAGCTTCGCGCCATACAGCGGCAGCATCTGGCCCACCGAGGCGTAGACCATCCGCTGGAAGTCGGTCGGCTGGTCCGGCGCGAAGAAACGCTGGTAGTAGAGCGGGTACGAACGCGCGTTGGTGCTTTCTGAACGGCCGCCCAGGCCATTCAGGTTGTCGACATAGTTCGGTACGGGCTGCAGGTCCATCGACTGTACCGGGCCGGTATAGATGTTGCTGTTGCCCGCGGAGCCACCGGTCCCGTAAGGATTCTGCTGCGTCGGCGTAGCCCCCGGCACTGTGCTCTGCTGCTGCAGATTGGGCAGTTGGATCTGTGCACCGGATCCGGTGCCGCCGCAGAAAGACGTGCTCGGATCGCATCCGCTCTGGCCCTGTGCCGCCAGCGGTTGCAGAATCGCCAGGGACAGAGCGCTCGCCAGAAAGACCGTTAATGCATTTTTCCTGCTGCGTTGAACGGCGGAAATCCACTTGACGTGGTCTTGCCGCAAAGAAAGGTCACAAGAACTGGCATCGGTCCGTGTCAACCTCCAGGAAAAGCGCGTTAAACGTTGACTCATATTTGGGGGGTTGCAGCACGCCGATTCGGTGATGATCGGCACGCGACGCTCGTTTCACTCCTTGAACAATCCTTGGACCGATCCTTGGCAAGGCCACGCTGCCCCGGGCCCTTCCTAGTGTAGAGCCTATGTGGCTTCTGCGCATGCCTGTTTCCATTCTGCCCCGGCAAATGCGAAAGAACTTTCCTCGATCGCCCAAGCCGATTGCCGCAGCACCCGCCACGGATCAGCGCGCGGAGCGGTTCCAGAGCAGCGTCTCGTCCGGCGCGCGCGGGGGCGCCTTTACCTCCTGCATCACGCGCGTACGCACACCCCCACCGACCAGTTCCTGCCGCGATGCCGCCATCAGGCAAAGTATGCACAGCGAAAACGGGCTACCGAAGCTGAACAGGTAGCGGGTTGAGACGTTATTCAGGAAATACACGATCATCAGGCACCACAGCATCATGTAGTAACGCGTCCAGGCGTTGTTTTCGCGCGGGCGCGAGGCATGCCACAGCAAATAGAAGACGCGCAGCATGCTGCCGAATATCAGCGAGCCCGCAATGAGGCCGCTCTCAAACAACAACTGAACGTAACCGTTGTCGATGGTCCCCACCATGCGGTCCCCCGCCCGGTAGCCGAAGCCGAACAGCCATCGGTTGTGCGTGCGCAGAAGACGGAACGCTACATCCCAGATGCTGGTGCGTCCAGACAGGCCCGACTTCAGGCCACGCTGGCTGGTCGACAACGACAGAAAGTCATTCAGAAAACTCCCCAGGCGCCCAATGCGATCGTGCTGCAGCATGAAAAACACTACGAATGGAATCGCAAGCAGAACGACGACGATATGCAGATGCCGTAGCCGAAGTTTTTGCACCCATCCACTGGCCACGCCGCGAAGAAGCATGGCCCCGGCGGCGGCGAGCACGGCTGATAGACTGCCGCGCGATCCGGTGATGAAAATCAGGCCAAAGCAGGCAATGGACAGCCCAGCCAGCGCCCACTTCCTCCACCGTATCTCCTCCTCCATCGCGCGCCATACGAGGACTGGGAAATAGCCCGCCAAAATAAACGAGAGGAGGTTGGGATGCGCACGGGTACCCCCGTTGAATCGCCCCGATGTGGTGTCAAACAGCGTGTGTCTGCCGGAGAGCAGAATCGCGCAGACCGTAACAATTCCCGCTTGCGAATAGGCGCGCACCACGTTCGGCACGCCAATCTCCTGCACAATCAGCCGCGCGCAAAGAAAGACCACGGCAAACAAAAGTCCATAAGCCACGGAATAGGAATCCCGCGAAGTATAAGACACGACTTCGCCAAACAGCACCGCCGCAAACCACAGGCCGCCGCCACTCAGAATGTGTTGCACCCGGTCGGCGCGTTGCCGCCCGCACAGCACCAGCATGCCGCACAAGGAGAAGAACGCCAATGGCACATAGAGCGCAATGGCGCTGGAAACCTCGTACTCCAGAAACGCGGTCAGAAAACAGAGGCTCAGGATCGTCCGGACAATCCAGGCGAGGCTTACCTGCCCGGTGGATGACGTGGCGAAGCCGGCACCGGACGGTGCGGCCCACTCCATGCGTCGCGCCATCGCCATCTGTTCACCCTCTTGACTGCTTAGCTGCCGTTCGCTACTTGCGTCGCGATGCTTCTCGAATTCAGTCTCGACAGTTTATTACGTCGCCTTCCCTGATCCACATTCTGTATCGTTCGATCATGCTGAACGCTCTGCGCCATGTCTGGCGTCATCCCCTCAATGCCGGCGCGCCGCTCTCCGGCATTGGCCGGTTCGTTCGCTGGCAGATCGCCACTCGCCTGCTTCCCGAAGCTGCGGTAGCCGTTCCCTTTACCGACCGTGCCCGGCTCCTGGTATCCCGCGGCATGTATGGCGCCACGCAGAATGTCTATTGCGGGCTCAACGACTTTGAGGATATGAGCTTCCTCCTCCATTACCTGAGAGAGGGCGACCTCTTTCTCGATGTAGGAGCCAATGTCGGCGCCTACACGGTACTCGCCTCCGCTGCCGCCCGCGCACGAACCTATGCCTTTGAGCCCAGTCCTTCTGCCATCCACTCGCTTCGCGGCAACATCGAGCTCAACCGCATCGCCGACCGCGTCAACATCGAACCGTACGCCATCGGACGCGCCCCCGGCAGTGCGTCCATCTCCACCGGCGGTCCGTCCGCCATGCATCACATCGGCGCCGAGGGATCTTCCGCCCCGATCGAAATGCGCACCATCGACTCCTACCATCTGCATCCGTCGATCATGAAGATCGATGTCGAAGGCTATGAAGCGGAAGTCCTCGCGGGCGCAATCGAAACCGCGGCCTGCCCGGAGCTGGTCGCAATCATTACGGAAGATAACGACGACGGCGTCAAGTATGGAGACGGTATCCAGAGCGTCTCCTCCTTTATGACCCGGCACGGCTTCACCGCCGTCACCTACGATCCCTGGCAGCGGAACATTGCCGTGAAGCGCAAGCGGTCCGACAACACTCTTTACCTTCGCGATATCGAAAAAGTGCAGCGCCGCGTTGCCGAGGCCGAGCCGTTTCACGTTTTCGGACGCTCCATCTAGCCCCGCTCGCGCCTTCCGCTCCCGCACATCACAGTCAAATTCAGAGTGACGCTCCGCGAGATACTCGGCGCCTTGGGCAGAGGGCCAGGAGGCCACACAGGAGAAACAATAAGTGCCATTCTGTAAGGTGATCGCACCAGATGGTGGTGTGAACGATGCTGCTCAGTCCCCTTCTTTCACTATATGAATCCTGAAATGAGGCTCAAATGGAAGGAATTGGTTATGAATATAGAGAAGCGACCCAGGAGGACAGCCATAGCTATCTCATGCCGCTCATCCAGGCGATGCTGCGACCGCTTCCCGCCGGTTCAACCGTCCTGGATATGGGTTGCGGGAACGGTTCATTCCTCGCGGGCCTAAAGCATATGGAATGGTGTTTGATTGGCACCGATTTCTCGCCCACAGGCATCGAAATCGCGCGCCATAGCCACCCTGAAATCGAGTTCTTCTTGGCGGATGCACAAACGGACCTCACGCGGAAGGTTGGCCCGGTGGACGCGGTAATTTCCACCGAGGTCATCGAACACCTCTATGATCCGCGCTCCTTCTTCGGGAACGCCTATAAGCTGCTCAAGCCAGGGGGCATATTCATCGTGACAACTCCATATCATGGCTATCTGAAAAATCTAATGCTCGCCCTCGCTGGAAAAATGGACCGGCATTTCACCGTGCTGTGGGACCATGGGCACATCAAGTTTTGGTCGAGAAAGACCCTCACTGAAGCGCTCACCAAGACCGGTTTTCGGGTCGAGACGTTCGCCGGCGCTGGCAGACTTCCTTATTTGTGGAAGAGCATGGTGGTAAAAGCCGTCAAATGACCGCGCCTCATTCGCGATGACGCCATGGAGCCATTCCCCGCAATCACTCCACGGTGAGGTTCAACGTGACCGCGTGCGACACACCCGGCGCAGCCGCCGCTACCGTGATCGTGTACGCGCCCTGGCTGCCAGTGCCGCCGCCCCCCGATCCCGTCGAGGCCCCGCCGTTGATGGAAAGCCCGCATCCCGTCAGCCCCAGGCACAACGCGCCCAGCACCAGCAGCACACGCCACCGCTCCAGCGATGCTGCCCATCCCCGTCTGCGCCACAGCACCAGGCAGCAGGCCAGCACCGCGCCGGCCGCTGACTTGCTGCTCCAGGGCGCCGTCGGGGGCGCCGGCGGGCCCGAGTGCGCGCTCGCCGCCGCCGTCGCAACCGTCACCTGGATGGTCGCCGTCGCGCCCGTTCCTGTCATCGTCACGTTCGGCGGGTTGGTCGCGCAGGTGCTTCCCGCCGGCGCGCCCGTGCAGGTGAACGTGATCTGCCCCGCCGACGCGCCCAGCGGCGTCAGCAGCAATTGATAGGTCGCGCTGCTCCCGCCGGTCACGGTACTGCTCGATGCGCCCTGCACGCTCAGTTGGAAGTCGGCGCCCGCGCCCGTCACCGGCACGTTGAGCGGCGCGGTCACTCCGCTGGCCGTCACCTGCACCGTGCCCTCCTGCGTCCCCGTCGCCTGCGGAGCGAACGTGACCCCCACCGTGCAACTCGCCCCCGGCGCCACCGTGACCGTGCAGGCGTTGTTGGCGATGGCGAAGCCCTGGCTCGCCGCAACCGAAATGCCGCTCAACGCATTCGTGCCCGTGTTGATCACCGTCAGCAGTTGCGGCGGCGAGATCGAGTTCACGCCCTGGATGCCGAAATCGATGGTCAAGGGCGAGAGCGTCGCCGTCATGCCGCTGCCCGTCGCCGGCGGCGTGCCCGTCCCGCTCAGTGCCACCGCTTGTGCGCCCAGCGCATCCTGAATCGTCATCTGGCCGCGCTCCGCTCCCACCGCTTTGGGCGAATACACCACCTCGAGCGCGCAGGTGCTATGACCCGGCAAGGAGATCCCGCACAGGTTCGTCACCGCGAAGTCGCCCGTCACCTGCACCTTGATATTGGTCAGCGCGCTGTCGCCGGTGTTCGTCACCGTCACCTGCTGCGCTGCGCTGGTCGTCCCGATGGCCTGCGCGGCAAAGCTCAGCGCCGTGGCGCTCAGCGCATCGGTCGGGCCAGTCTGCCCGTTCCCGCTCAGCAAGGCGGTCTGCGTGCCGGCATCGTCCGTGGCCACCAGGCTGCCCGACGCCGCGCCCGACACCTTCGGCGAAAAGACCACACCCACCGTACAGCTCGTATTCACCGCCAGCGTCGAGCCGCATGTATTCGCCGAGATGGCAAACGGCCCGCTGATGCTCAACGGCTTCAGTCCCGCGACCAGCCTTGCCTGTATTCGCGACCGTTACGTATTGCACCGGGCTCGTCTGCCCGATGCGCACCGATCCAAAATCCAGCCGCAGCGGGGTCAGCACGATGGTGCTCTGCTGCGTGCCCACGCCCTGCACATTGGCCGTCAGCACGCCGCCCTGCACATTCGCCGGCACCGTCACCACCGCGCTGCGTTGCCCCGTCGCCGTCGGCGCAAACACAATCGAGATCGCGCATGAGGCCCCCGCCGCCAGGCTCGCCGGGCACTGGTTGCTCAGGACGAAATCGCTGCTCGTCACCGTGGGAGCAGCCAGCGTCAGGGCCACCGCACCCGTGTTTTGAATCGTCAGACTCTCCGCGCCGCTCGCGGTGCCCACCGCCTGTGAGGCAAAGTTCAGCGTCGCCGGGCCAATCGTCGCGGTTGCCGTGGTGTTCTTCAGCGCCTGGCTGGCCAGTTCGGCCTGCCACACGCCGCGTCCTTTCGTCCCCGCACGCAGCCACTTCTCTCCACTCGCATCGACCGCGCTCAGCGTCGTTACCCGCACCGCCGGCAACCCGGCGCCGTAGGCGCTCCAGCAGTCCTGGCTCACGTCGGCGCATTGTGAAATCGACGTCGTGACATACACTCCGACATCGGTCCCCACATACACAATTGCCGGATCCTCGGGATCCACCAGCACCGCATTCACCGGCGCATTCGGCAGGTGGTTCGTCAGGTTCTGCCAATGGACTCCCGCATCGGTGCTGCCGTAGAACACCGGCACGTTCGGCCACGGCAGCGGCGCAAATCCCTGGCCGCCGAAGCCGGCAATTCCCACGTACACCGTCCTCCCCGTCGTATCCGATGCATCCACCGCGATCGCCGAGACGCCCACCCCCGCCCGGTTGAAGACTCCGGAATCCGTTGGATCGTTCGTCACCGTGCTGGCCGGTCAGGTCGCTCCACGTCGTCGACGTGGCCACCGACGACGGCGTCACCAGCGCCGTCCACACATGGCCCGCTTTTGCCAGCGACCCCTCCGGAACCCCCGCCAGCCCCACATAGATCCGCTCCGCCTGGTCGCCGCGTCCGGAGATCGCGCCCGACGCCGCCAGCGCGCGCACCTGCGTGTTGCTCGACTGGCACACCGGCGCATTGTTCCCGTCCAGCATCCTGCTCAGCGTGTTCGCCGCGGTCCAGCCCGTTCCATCCGCCGCGCCGCGCCACACCCGGCACGTCGCCACCAGCATGCGGGTCGGATCCTCCGGGTCCAGCGTCCACACCGCCGGTGCGCTCAGGGCCGATCCATCGCCGCTTACCTGCCCGCTGCCGATCGCCGGCGGGCTGCCAAAGCTCGACGGTCCGCACGACGCACCCGCCGTGCAGTTGCTGATCGAAACTCCCGCGCCCGAAGTTGCAAACCAGGTGCCCGCATTCGCGCCCCAACCCGTAGCCGTAAATCCGCCCGGTCCATTCAGCAGCAACTGCCATGCGCCATCGCTGCCGCTGGCCGTGCCCGCTGCGCCCATCCCCGCCAGCAACCGGCTTGAGTCCGCCGGATCCTGCGCCAGCGACGTGACCTCCGCCAGCCCGCCCAGGGTCGCATTCAGGTTGTCGAAGTGCGCTGCATCATCGGCGGAGCACGCCGCTGGCTGCTGGCCAATCGCATCGTCGGTGCGCCACAGCCCGCGATCGTTCGCAAAGTAGAGCGTCGCCGAATTGGCCACCGCACGCGACGCCATGCTGATTCGGCCCCACCTTTGCCGCCGCGCACCCGTTCACATTCGTCGCGTTGCGCCAGACGCAGCCCGCCGCCAGGCTGCAGCGAAACAAATCCTGCGTCCCGGCAAACAACAGCGTGTCGTTTCCTGAAGCAATTGCGTCGAGCCACAGCGCGTGACTTGCTCCGGCAATCACGCCCGTGCTGGTCTCGAGCGCCGCGTTCCCAATCCGTTTGCCGAATACCGGCAGCGGCGTCGAGCACGTTCCGCCCACGGCGCCGCACACGTCCTCCCACAGTCCGCTGTCCGCGTTCGCCTGGCTCACCGCCATCGCGAACATGTCGCCGCTGCCCGGCTGCACCGCCAGAGCCGCGCTGTAGATCGGGCAGTTCGCCGACCCGCCTGGCGAAGAAGGACACGCCGTCGTGGTCAGCGCCGTTCCCGGCTGGTTCTGGATACGCGTCCACGCCGCGCCGTCCTGCGACGAATAAAATCCGTGATTGCGCAGCGCCGCCACAAAGATCCGCCGCATCGGATTCCACACCACCGCCAGCGCCACCGCGCCCGTCTGCCGTCCCGGTGCCTGCAGCACCTGTAACGGCCCATCCTCGATCGTCGCCAGTTGCCAGGTCTTCCCCGCGTCCTCCGAGAAGTACAGTCCGGTCGCGCTGCTATCGCCGGTGCCGGTGTGACCCGCATTCACCCGCGACGCTCCCGGCGCCGTCGTCACCGCCGCCACCACCAGGTTCGGCATGGTCGTGCTCCACGCGAACCCGGAGAACGCCTCGCCGAAGAAACTGTTCTGTTCCAGGCCGGTCGTCAGATCGCGCGAACCCGTGATCGTGGTCCACGAGTTGCCGCCATCCACCGAACGCAAAATCCCCGTGCCGTACAGCGAATCCGGCTCGTTGGTTGGATCGCCCGTGCCCGCCAGCACCACATTCGTGCCGCCCGGCTGGACGCTCACCGCTCCCACGGCCACCAGGTTGATGTGCGTGTGCGCCACGTCCACCGCCGGCACCAGCTCCGTCACCGGCACAAACGCCGCCCCGCTCGACGCGGCTGCATTCGTCGACTTAAAGACTCCGCCAGTTGTGCCGATATATACGGTGTTGCCGCTCACGTCCGCCGGATCGACCGCGACGCTCAGCACCCGTCCGCCTGCTGCTCCCGTGGCTGCAGCGGTCAGGCTCTGTGGCGCCAGCGGCGCCCACGGAACGTTCAGCGCCGCCGTCTGCGCCATCGTCGGCACGGCAGTCACGCCCAGCAACAACAGCCCGAGCAGCAGCACCAGTCCCCGGGGGGCAAGTCCCGCAAAATGGCGGTGGACCCGTCGCGGCGTCGTCCCACGGCGAGGCCGGCTCGTCCGCTGTCGCCCGCGCTTCTGTCTGGTCCCGTGCTGTTGCATGATCCGGAGGAGTCGGCCCTTTCCCCACGGCGCATCACGCAGCGCCCAAGGGTCCTCGGTCGATTATCCGTTACAAAGGAAAGGAATTACGCCTGTAACCGGAACAGTCACGTTACCAAACGGGGACAAGGTGTCCCACTTGTCGGGCAAGTCTTTCCCGATAGGGGCGCTACGAAACCGGTGCGCCCTCTTTCAATTGCCGCGCAAATGCCTCGCGATACCAATCCACCGTCCGCTTCAGCCCCTCTTCAAAGCCCACCACAACCTCGTAGCCGAACGCCTCCCGCGCCGCCGAGATATCTGCCTCCGAATCCGTGATGTCGCCCAGCCGCGGCGGCCCATACTCCGGCGCATGCGGAAAGTGGAGCAGCCCGGCCAGAATTCCATACGTCTCGTTCAGCGTGTGCCGCCCACCGCACGCCACGTTGAAAGTCCTTCCGCCGATCTTCTCCTTCGGCGCCTCCGCCGCCAGCAGATTCGCCGACACCGCATTCGCCACGTAGGTGAAGTCGCGCCCCTGCTCGCCGGTCCCGAAGATCGTCGGCGTCTCCCCGCGCATCATCTGCAGGATGAACTTCGCCATCACCCCGCTGTACGGCGAATCCGGCGCCTGCCGCGGTCCAAAGATGTTGAAGTAGCGCAGGCACGCCGTCTCTATCCCGTACACCTGCCAGTAGCTCTTCATGTACAGCTCGCCCGCCAGCTTCTGCACCGGATACGGCGCAATCGGCGCCGGTGTCATCGACTCGCGCCGCGGCATCCCCGGCTGGTTCCCATACGCCGACGACGACGCGGCATAGATGATCCGCCGCACCCGCGTCGCTCGCGCCGCTTCCAGCAGATTGAATGTCCCGTTGATGTTGGCATCGTGGCTCGTCGCCGGATCCTTCACCGAGCGCGGCACCGAAGGCAGCGCTCCCTCGTGAAAGATGATCTCCACGCCCTCGCACGCATCCCGCATCGCCGCCGCATCCCGCAGATCGGCCTCGCGGAAATCCATCCTGGTCAAAAACGGCTCGATATTCGTGCGTCGTCCGGTGACAAAATTATCGATCCCGCGCACATCCTCGCCGCGATCCAGCAACGCCTCCGCCAGAGCGGACCCGATAAATCCCGCCACACCGGTGATCAGATATTTCGCCATCGCACTCCCTCGCCCCTACTTCGCCTCAACGATGATACGACTCGCGAGAGAATCGCCCCGTGTATCATCACGCTCGAACGCCAGCCGGCCAGGAGCGATACGCCATGTGCTTTTCAGCGACAGCAAACTTCGTGGGCAGCGGCGCCCTGGCCGCCATCGGCGTCGTCACCCTCACCCGCGTGAAGCACCGCCGCGAACTCCTCTTCGCCGCGCTCCCCACACTCTTTGCCGTGCATCAGTTCATCGAAGGGTTCGTCTGGCTCGGCCTCGATGGAATCCTCTCGCCCACGGTCACGCACAATATGGGCGCCGCCTTCATGCTCTACGCGCAGGGCCTGCTTCCCTTTCTCGTGCCGCTCAGCGTATTGCTCTTCGAGCCGGACAAAAGCTCCCGTATGCGCATGCGGCCCTTCCTGCTTCTCGGCACCGGGACGACTCTCTACACTCTCTGGGCTCTCGCCGCGTATCCAACCCAGGTCTTCGTCCACGATCACAGCATCGTCTATCTCAACGCCGCCACCAACAACACCGCCGTCGCCATCCTCTATATCATCGCGACCTGCGGCTCGCTCCTGTTCTCCAAAATCAAGGACATGGTGATCTTCGGCATCGCCAACGTGGTCATCCTGCTCGTCGTGATGTTCGTCAAGAGCTACGCCTTCACCTCGGTATGGTGCGCCTACGCCGCGATCGCCAGCGTCATTATCCTCGCGTACTTCTGGAAGAGCCATGGCGCCCGCCCCTTCCGCTACGCGGAAGCGCTGTAAATGTTGCGCTCTGATTTAGCGCGGACGGGGTCAGGCAGTTCCTGCACGCCACTCCGCCAAAAAGTCATGGTAGTCAGTCGACGGCGGCTGGTGGCCAAGCTGCCGCAAGAGCAGCGTGACCTGCCCGCGATGAAATGTAGAGTGATTGAACGTGTGCTGAACGAGTTCGCCCAGAGTGTAGCTATCGGCATCCAGGACTCGTGGTGCATCCAGCTCCGTCTGTGTCAGGCCGAGCAGGTACGCCGCATAGGCGTCCTCGTGGCGAGCCCAGGCGTTCCGGAGGCTCGCGAAATCGGGATAGTCGCCGGGGGTCGGCCTGGGGACAAAGTCGCCAGTCTGCCAGAAGTGAAGCCACCCCCGCTCGCCCCAGAGAATGTGGATCAGCGTGCCCTGAAGTGAGCCGAAACTTGCGCGAAGCTCGCGTTCGCGCTCCTCGCTACTGAGGGCCGCTGCCGCTTGCAGGAGGCGAGTGTTCGCCCAGCGATTGTAGGCGGACAGCGAGCGCAGTTGCTTAACCGTCACAACTTAGAGCCTCCGTAGACTTACCTTCCGCGATTAGGCCAGAAAGCCAATCGCCAAAACAAAGATCAGCGCGAAATATGCCAGCGGGTAAACCCACTTTCCCTTGGTGTGCAATGCCACCGCCAGCGGTCTCCGTCCGTGTTGCTGCAGCAGAAAGACTGCCGCAATCTCAAAGATGCAGAGGAAGCAGAAGGCGAAACTGGCGAGAAAGACCACGTCGAGAAACGTGAGATAGCCAACCCGTGGAAGATCGCGCGCAATCGCGAATTCGAACGCCACCATCGACAGCAGCATGGTCATGGGAATCTTCAGCACCCAGTCGAACTGCGATACGTCGATCCAGAAAGCGACCATGGGAATCATCGTCAGCATCAGCAGCGGCACGAAGATCTTCCAGACATAAAAACCCGACCGCCGCGTGACGGCAATCTGGAACTCCGCCCCGCTGGTTGGCAGGATGTCCGGATCTTCGTCCACCTTTTCCGTTCTGTATCGAATGCCCTCGATATGCCAGGCGGCAAGCTCCGTATGCTGCTCCGGGCTGATCCCCGTGGAGGGCAGAGGCTGCGGCGCAAAGCGAATCTCGGAAGCGGCCGAGATGAACGGATGAAATTGGAACCGCAGATCCTGCGTATCGAAAGGAAACTTCCTCAAGTCGAAATCGTTCGATAGATTCGCATCGAAGCGTTCGACATAGGTCACCAGCCCATTTCTGTCGGCCGTCAGAAGAGACTGACCGGTCTTGTGGGAGATGGAGTTCGCCGATTCAATCGACGGAGTCCACAGCTTGTCCAGTCGAAAGGTTCGGGTCGCCGGCGTATCGGACGCCGCATCCACGGGCAATGCCAGCCGCGGATCCAGCCATTTGGCGGTAAGATAGCCGCCCACCTCAAAGCTCTCGCGCGTTTCGTCGATGCCGACAAAGTTCGTAACGTACAGTCCAACCGCAACATCCACCGGCGTCTTGCCGTCGGTCGGATGCTGGCGAAGATCCACCTTCGGCTTCGACGTCGTATCGCGTGGCGCTGCGAATACAGGCGCAGCCAACACCAGGGCCCAGAACACCGCCAGCATCGTACCGGTCAAAGTGCCGGTGAAACCGCGTCGCTTCATGAGTGATCCAGAGAAGGAAATGGTCCTTACTCTAGCAGAGGCAGCAGCGAAATTTCATTTCGCCGCGTCAGCCTTCGCCTCCCACTGGAAGCAGATTCCATACCCATCCGGATCGCGCAGCGACATCTGCTTCATCCCATACGGCGCCACGTTCGGCTTCGTCACCTTCAGGCCCTTTGCGCGCAGTTCTTCATACGCCGCATCCACATCCGGGCATCCGAAATACAGCACGGTGTCCCCGTGTGCCACCACGCGCACCGGATCAGGAGGCAACGGCCGCTCCTCGTCAAACTCATACGCCGTGTTCAGCATCACCTCGGCCTCCCCCAGCCGAAGCCAGCACCAATGAAAGCGATCAGGGTCTCCACCCCGATGCGGCGAGTGATTCACCATCCCAAATCCCAGCAGGTCGCGATAAAACCGCACCGACGTCGGCATGTCATACACCTGCAGCAGCGTCGTCACTCCACGCAAATCCAGTGCCATCACTCACCCCTCTTCCGGCGTCCGCATGACGACGTCTTCATCGCAGCGCACGCACCGCAACATCTTCCCCAGATGCGCCCGCCGCCCTTCCTCGGTCGCCACCCACGGCCGCATCTCCCACGGCGGCCGATGCCGCACATGCTGCCCATGCCCGCACTCAAGCTCAGCCACCCAGTCGCCCAGCTCATCCAGATGAAATCCGACAATCGCCTGCTCTGCCATCTCTGCCGCCAATCCATCTTTGCCGACAATAATAGAGTGAGCGCCCGCGCATCCTGCGTAACGCATAGCCAGCCCGTGAACTGGATTCCTTCCCGCTTGCCGGTAGAATGCCCCTAAGTGAAAATCGCTCGCCCATCCTGCGCCACCTCCGATCATAAAAAAATGGCCAAGGCCGGCAAGCTCGGATCAGACTCCTTCCGCGTGGATGGAAGACACTCCTCTGCACAGCGGTATGTCTCACCGTTGCTGCCCTGGTTGCCGCGTCAGCGTCCAAGGCCAGTGCACAAGTCTCCATCAACATCGGTGCCCATGCCGGGCCACGTCCTGGCCGTGGACGACCAGGCGGCAATCATGGCGGTGATGGCCGACCTGGCGGGGATCACGGTGGCGGGCATGACGATCACTAAAAAATCCGCTTTACTGCAAAAGGGCCACCTCGAACTGGTGGCCCCTTCTGCGCTTGTTATCGCGCTGACTTAGCAGCAGCCGCAATTCTGTCCTCGCCACGCCGAGCGTCCTTCCTTGATCAGGATCGGCACAGCAACCAGCGCGGCCACGGAATCCATCCACACAATGTGAAACACGGCATTCACCGCCAGCCCCGCCAGTGTGACCAGCGCCAGGTAAGCGCAGGTCGCCGACTGCGCCGCATCCGCCGCCAGCGCGACGTTGCCGCTCCGCCGCGCCTCGCGCCGCTTCAGCCACGCCAGGCCGGGCATCGCCACCAGCGCCGCAATCGTAATCGCCATCCCTAGCCCGCTCGCCTCCGGCTTTACCCGCAGCGCCAGGGACGTGAGCGCCGTCGCCGCAACGATCAGCGCCAGCAGAAACAGCAGACCCGCCGCCAGCCGACGAATGCGCCGTTCCGCGATCGCAACACCGGGAATAAACTGCGCCAGCACCACCGAAGCCGACAGCAACTCCACGAAACTATCCGAGCCAAAAGCCAGCAGCGCCGCACTGTGCGCCGCCCTCGCTGCATAGATCGAAACGCCGCACTCCACCAGCATCCACGCCAGCGTGATCCCCTGCAGCCACAGAATCGCCTTCGATGATCGCGCCGGAGCCTGCGCATCCCCGCACACCGCACCGGGCTGAATCACTTGGGACATGCTCAAATCATAGGCTCTGCAGCCTGCATCGCCAGGCCATCGATATCCCGTCGGACTCTCCGAAACTACTGCACCGTGCCCTTGGTGATCCCCAGCGTCTTGACACCGTCGCCATCAAGAATGGCTGCACAGGCGCGAATACATTCCGTGCAAATGTAAACCTCGCCACTCCCCTGCAAGCTGGAGGGAGGTTGGATCAGGGCCTCTACAGCGCTGGCAGGTTTGTTGCAAAACGAACATCGCGCCTCATCCATGCCCATGCCTCATCCTTTCCGCTCACGCACCGTGGTCGCTCGGTCAGACCGCCTCCGAGTCCGGTGCCAATCCGTTGCCGCGAACGATAACAACTTCCATCGAAGCTTCCCAACAGCAGCGAAAAATGGCTGCTAAGCCCTTTGATAAGAATATTTTAGCCGTAAGTCCTTTAGAAGTCCGGGGTTGGCCACGGGACACTCCATAAACGTCATGGATTGAATCGTTTACAGCGATCCAGCCATGGGTGGGGGGAGGGGGGTACCCCTTGAGCAGTCAGACTCGCGTCGCCGCCGCGAACAACTGCTCCTTCGCCATCTCCGGGTTCGCCACCAGCGCCATGTAGAGTCGCGCATCGAACTTCTTCCCCGTCGACGCGCCGGACATGTAGCGGATCGTGCCAAATATCTCGCGCTCGAACCATGGCCGGTCGAACTTGCCTGCGATCGCCCACGCGATCCCGGCATAGGAGTTCGGGTCGCGCCCGTCCAGCTCGAAGGTGTCGTTCAGCAGCACCGCCCACTCATATGCCCGGGCCGGGTTCGGCGACCACTCAAGAATTTTCTTCCCCCAGTACATGCGCAGAATGTTGTGCATCCACCCGTAGCGCACCATTTGTAACTGTGCCGCATTCCACAGCGGATCGTGTGTCTCTCCGCGTTCAAGCTGCTCGTACGTGTAGTCATACGCCCGCCTATCGCGCAGATGTTCGCGCAACGTCTTCTGCGCCCACGGCTCCGCGCACTCGATCGTGTCGTATGTATCGCGCGCATAAGTGACGAAGTTCACCGCCAGCTCGCGCCATCCCACCAGTTCGTTAATGTACGCGTCGTACGCGGACTGCGGCGCTTTGCCCGCATCGGCCGCCCGCTTCGCCTCAATCGCAATGCGCAGCGGACTGATGTGCCCGAAGTGCAGATACGGCGAGAGCTGGCTCGTCCCATTGATCTGCGGCTTCCGGCGCGCTTGTTCGTAGTCGGCAAGCTCGTGCTTCACGAAGTACGTCAACCGCTTCATCGCAGCATGCGTGCCGCCGCGAAACGTATCCACCGGCTTCACGCCGCGGTTGAAGTGCCGCCAGCCCCGGGTGATGTCGCCATCGAGCACCCATCGCTCAATCTTCGTATGCGACCACTGTTTCGCAAGCGTAGGCGCGATCGGGTCTACAAGGTATTCGGAGAGCAGTGGATCGAGCCGCTTGCGGAACAGGTGCTGCGCGTAGAAGCCTTTGGTGAACAGGCGCGATGGCACGATGACGTCGGCATCGACCGTCCAGAAGGGAATCCGCAAACGTCCCGCGAGCACCCGGCGCCAGCGCTCCGGCTCGCGCAGCGGGTTCTCGTCGCCGATGACGATGCCTGCTCCGACATCGTGCAGGAAAGGCTCCAGCTTGTTCTCCGGCGGCCGCCGCACGATCAGCGGCACACCCCGCGCCGCCATGTCCTCCTCCACGTCATGCAGCCCCTGGTTCAGGAAGGCGTAGTGACGCAGGTTGGCTCGCGGGAAGTTGGAGATGGCGGAGAAGAACGCCACCACCGGCAGCCCCAACTCGTTGGCTACCTCGATCGCGCAATCCAGTGCCGGGTTGTCCACGCCGCGCTGCGCCCGTTGCATCCAGTAGACGACGCACGTCGCGTCTGAGGCGGGAACTCCGCTTCGGCGGACGCGCACTCGGGGATCGTCAGCGATCAGACGGAGCGGCTCGGGCAGGCCGGCCAGTGGATTTTGAGTCTCTGTCATCGGTCATAGGATGCACGACATACGCCGTAAGCAGAACGGGCGGCCAAAGGCCGCCCGTGAAAGGAAAGCTGCTACAGCCGTGCTACCAGAGTCCCCATGCCCGGCTGATGTAGTCGCTGAGCGTCATGGTAATGAGCACCAGGAAAGTGAAAAACCCCGACGCAACCGTCAGCTTGACCAGCCGCGAGCTGTACTTGACGTGCATGAAGAACAGGATGACCAAAACCGCCTTGATGACGGCGATGCCGATCGCCACGATCGGACTGAAGACGCCCAGGTTTACGAAGGCGATCCCCGTCGTAAGTGCGGTCAGGCACAAAAGCGCCAGCAGGATCGTTCCATAGATCTTCGGTCCCACGATGTGGTGTGTGACGTGGATGTCTTCCAGCGTTGGATGCGACGACACGTTTCTTTCTCCTCGGTTGACGGTGTTCAGAGTCGGTGTTCAGAGTCTCAGTGCAATGGATGACGGCTGATCAAATACAGCAGTGGAAACAGAAATATCCACACAATATCGACGAAGTGCCAGTACAGGCCAAAGTTGTCGATGGTAGACGTATGTCCGTTGGTATAAGCGCCCTTCGACGCCCTGTAGAGCAGCGCGAACAGGATGGAAACGCCAATGATCATGTGCAGCGCGTGCATGCCGGTCATGGCGAAGTATAGGAAGAAGAAGATCTGCGCGTGTTGCGCCATGTCCGGTGCCAGCGCCATGTCGCGCTTATCCGCTGGGTGCACAAAGTCTTCGATAGAGAAGCTGGCGCCCGGAATGTGATGCTCGACGTACTTTTCGTGATACTCGATTGACTTGATACCAAGGAAAGCCAGCCCGAGCACGATGGTGAGAGTGAGCGAAAGCATGAGGCCGCGCTTGTTGCGCATCTCCGCGCAATAAACGCCCATCGCCATGGTGAAGCTCGAAACGATCAGCACCGCAGTATTCGTAGTGCCCAGCCCGATGCCCAGCGTGTTCGATGCCGACACGAAAGCGTCGTAGTACCAGTTGCGATAGAGCAGGTAGGCCATGAACAGCCCACCGAAGAACATGATCTCCGTCAGCAGAAAAAGCCACATGCCGAAGGAGACTGCTTCCTTCTGCTGCTCCACCGTCTCAAAATGATGGCGCAGATAGGCCGGATGCGCGCCTTCGTGATGCGCGATCTCCTCTTTCTGGCGGACTGCAATCGTTTGGCTATCCAACGGTCGTTACCTCATGCTGAGTCTTGTTCGCCAGCCACTCGTAGTCGTACGCCTCGTAGTCCACAACCGGAATCTCAAGGAAGTTCTCGGTTGGCGGTGGCGACTGAATCTGCCACTCCAGGCCGGTAGCCTGCCAGGGATTGGAGCCCGCTATCGCGCCGTACTTCAGCGACCAGGTCATATAGATCATCGGCAGCAGATAGCCGATGCCCAGCACCGTAGCGCCCGCGGTGGAGAGCACATTGAGCACCTGGAACTCCGGCGGATAGGCATGGTAGCGGCGCGGCATGCCCAGGTAGCCCAGAATGAACTGCGGGAAGAAAGTAAGGATGAAGCCGATGAAGGTAACGACGGCGGCCAGCTTGGAGAGCCCCTCCGGATACATGCGCCCGGTCATCTTGGGCCACCAGAAGTGAATGCCCGAGAGGTAGGCCATCAACATGCCCCCCACCATGACGAAGTGGAAGTGGGCGACGATGAAATAGGTTTCGGTGAGATGGATGTCCATGCCCAGCGATCCCAGGAAAACGCCGGTCAGGCCGCCGATGGTGAACAGCCCCATGAAACCGAAGGCATAGAGCATCGGGGTTTCGAAGGTGATCGATCCCTTGTAGAGCGTGGCAGCCCAGTTGAAGATCTTGATGGCCGAGGGCACCGCCACCAGCATAGTGAGCAGCGAAAAGACCAGCGCCGAGTAATTGGAGACGCCCATGATGAACATGTGGTGGGCCCAGACAAAGAAGCCGAAGACGGCGATGGCCACCGACGAGAACGCCACAGCGGTATATCCGAAGACGCGCTTGCGCGAGAAGGTGCTGATGACCTCCGAGATCACACCCATTCCGGGAAGGATCATGATGTAAACGGCAGGGTGTGAGTAGAACCAGAAGAGATGCTGGAAAAGGATCGGATCGCCGCCCTTGGTCGGGTCGAAGACGCCGATGCCGAAGACGCGCTCAAGAGCAACCAGCGTCAGCGTAATAGCCAGCACCGGCGTGCCGAGCACCATGAGGAGCGAGGCCGCGTAGTGCGACCACACGAAGAGCGGTATGCGGAACCAGGTCATGCCCGGCGCGCGCATACGGTGGGTCGTGACGATGAAGTTCAGCCCGGTAAAGATGGAACTGAATCCCGCGATAAAGACGCCCATCGCCGCGGTGATCACGTGCGTGTTCAGGTAATGAGTGCTGAGCGGCGTGGTAAAGGTCCAGCCCGTATCGACGCCACCAAGAACCAGAGCCGAGACGGTGAAGATGCCGGCCACTATATAGAGGTACCAACTCAGCAGATTGATCTTGGGGAAAGCCAGATCGCGCGCGCCCAGCATGATGGGCAGCACAAAGTTCCCGATGGTCGCCGGCACCGACGGCACCAGGAACAGGAAGACCATGATGATGCCATGCATGGTGAACAGCTTGTTGTAGGTGTCCGAAGAGACCAGATCCGGGAGCGGCGTCAGCAACTCGAGCCGGATCAGACCTGCAAACGCGCCGCCGAGAAAGAAGAAGAACGTGATCGAGATCAGATACAGGATCGCGATCCGCTTATGGTCCCCGGTCAGCAGCCAGCTCTTCAGGCCGTACTCGCTGTTCAGATAGCTGCGCTTCGGCAGTGTTGCGTCTTGCTGATTAGGAAGACGGACGATTGTACTCATTGTGGCGAAGGCCCCATCCCCTTCGAAGTCGACGTATCCGGTTTCGCATCAGGCATCTGCTTGGCGCCGGTAAGCTGTCCCGAACGGTAGTTCGGCGCCGCGCCGGTAGGCGCCACCTGATTTGGCGAGTAGCTGCTATCGTTCAGTGTCTGACGAATGCGATCGTTCGTGTCAAGACTCTTGATGTATTCCACCAGATCGATCAGGCCCTCTTCGCTGATCTGCCCCTGGAAGGTCGGCATGATGGGCACGTAGCCCATCACGACGTGCGTGGATGGGTTCAGGATGCAGCCGCGCAGGAAGGCATCGTCAACCGTCACCGTCTTGCCGTCGCTCAGCATCTCCTTCGCTCCATAGATCCCCGCCAGATTCGGCCCGCGCGCTCCGGCAGTGGCGCTGTGGCAGGAGACGCACCCCATGCTGGCGAAGAGCCGCTCTCCGTTCTGCGCCAGAGACTGGCCGCTGGTCGATCCGGCCGTCCACTTCCGGAAGTCATCCGGCGACATGACGACGATGTCGCCAATCATCGACGAGTGCAGCGTGCCGCAGTACTGGGTGCAAAACAGGTGATAGGTGCCCACCTGTGTCGCGCGGAACCAGACCGTCGAATAACGGCCGGGGATGACCTCGCGCTTCACACGAAACGCCGGGATCGAGAAGCTGTGGAAGACGTCCTGCGAGATCATGGTGAGCTGCACGTCGCGATCGACCGGGATGTGCAGCGCGTTGATCTCGTGCTGGCCGCCCGGATGCTCGGCCTTCCACATCCACTGCTTGCCGACGATGTAGATGTTCATCGCGTTGGTGGGCGGGTTATAGATGCGGAAGTAAAGCAGCGCGCCCCAGACGAAGCAGACCATGAACAGAGCCAGCGGAATGATGGTCCATGTGGCCTCCAGCAGCGTGGAGCCTTCGATGTGCGTCGCCTGCGGGTTCTTCTCCTTGCGGAACATGATGGAGAAGGTGCCCACCATGAGCCCGACCAGTACCAGACCCACCAGCGAAATCAGCAGCAGGAAGAAGTAAAAGGCGTCCATGTAGGGCGCAATCGCCGAAGCCTCCGGCGGAAACAGCGCGAACTCGGTGAGCCACTTGACTAAGAATTGCCAAAGGACTGGACTGAAAAAATGCATCGTTCCCTTTACCTGCGTTCCTTTTCCTGAACCTGCTGTAGCCTGCTTGGCTTGGTCCCTTATGCCTTCGCTGAATGTTGCTGGCTTCGGATTGCCCGGCTGCTCCTGATATCCCGGCGGAACATCACGAGCATGTAACTGCCCAAAATCAAAACTGTGAGAAGACACGCCGCCTGCACGATGCGCGCGATCAGCAAACTATGCCGGTTGAGTGTCGGATCGTAGCGGTAGCAGTACGTCAGAATGTTGTCCACCGGCGTACCGATCTTGTGATGGGAGGCTTCGATCAGGCCCAGCCGCAGATCCTGCGGCGAGTACTCGACCCCCAGGTAGTACTGCGCGAGCTTGCCCTCCGGCGTCGCGATCTCGAGCGAGCTGGCATGAGCAAACTGGTTCATCTTGCCATCCGGGCCGGCCATCGGGACGTAGCCGAAGCCGGTCGCCTTGGCCACCGCCTGAATCGCCGGCTGCTGGCCAGTGAGAAAGTGCCAGCCGTCCGCGCTCTCGGGGTGCCCGTAATACTTGACGTACTCACGTTTCTTCGACGCGGCAATCGCCGGGGTTTCGGTCGGATCGATCGAGATTGCGACGATCTGGAAGTCTTTGCCCGGCTGATAGCTCACCATCTCGAGCGCGCCGGTCAGACCTTTGAGCTCCTCCGAACAAAGGATGGGGCACTTGTAATACACCAGCGTCAGCAGCACCGGATGCTTGCCATCGAAATACTGGCCCAGCTTCACCGCCTTGCCGGTTTCGTCGACAAATTCTGTATCCAGCGGAAGCTGCTGGTTCAGGCGCTGCTCGATATCGACGCCGTGCAGGACCGACGGCAGCTTATCCTCTGCCGGCTGGCCCATCTGCTTTTCGCCGGTCGGAGAGACCTGCGCATGCGCACCAGCCAGGCACGAGAAGAGCAGCACGCACGCGGCCGCGAGCAGGCGCCCGCCCCCCAGAGCAGGCCGACGTCCCGGCAGGAATGCGTTCCGGCCCGCGCTCTCGTGCTGCGTCAATGGTGTCTTCTGCCTCATGCTGCTGCCGATTTCTCCTGCGCTACTTGTGCATCGGCGCTAACCGCGCCTGCTCGCCTGGCTTTGCTTCCTTGCGCTGCTCCTGCTGCCGCGACTGCTCCACTTGCAACTCCTGCTCATATCCCGTGCGCGCGAAACCATTGGTCAACGGCGCTGTCACTCGCGGCTGCGCGTCGGCGGTCATCAGCGGCTCAGTCGGGCCGCCCGAGACTACCGGCAGTCCGCGCTGTGCAACGATCTGCATCGCCTGGCCGATTGGGATGCGCACGACGCCCTGCTGTTGATTCACCCAGGTGTAGTGATCCAGCAGCAGATCTTCGCGGTCGTGCAGATCCACCACATCCTGGTCGCCGTCATCCATCTGGAGTTGCGGCGTCGGGAAGCGCGCCGTCATCGCGTGAAGCTGCTGCTGCTCCAGTACCGCATTCGATTCAAGATTCTTGCCCCTGTCCGTTGGCGAATAGCTCAGTTGGTTCCACTTGTTCGGTGGTCCATCGTGTTCCGCCAGCTTCGTGTTGATCACCTTGCCCATGCCGAAGCAGAAGACGAAGAAGATGAGTACAAACACGAACAGCGAGATCAGGAAGACAGCGATGCCCCCGACCTTGACGTCCGACGTCTCGTAGCCCGGGGTCGGCACGCTGTAGCCGGTCGGCGAGATGCCGTGCTGTTTCTGTGGATCATGTTCCGGAGTGTTAGGCGTGTGCATGTTCATGCTCCAGAATCTCCGCCAGATGCGGATCATTCGTCTGCACCAGCGGCCGTTTGCCGAGTTGCTGCAGGTAAGCGACCACCCAGAACGAGAGCATCGCGCCGGGAACAGCGATGTACTCCAGAATACCGATCGAGAAGTGCAGATGGCGCGGCGAGAAGTTCGGCTCGATGAGCATGAACATGTCGAAGCAGCGCGCCCAGACCATCCACATGCCCACCATCACGATGCGCCGCTTGTTGCGCTTGATGTCGCGCGACAGAAGCAGGCAGAACGGGATGAGCCAGTGGAAGATGAAATCGAAGGTAAAGAACACACCCCAGTGACCACGGATGCGGTCGAGGTACCAGGAGATCTCCTCCGGCGAGTTGCCGGACCAGATGATCAGGAACTGCGAAAAGTTGAGATAGATGTTCAGCATCACGAATGCGAACATCAGTTTTCCCAGATCGTGCTGCTCGGTCGTTCGCAGGATGGTCTTCATCGGCTCGGCCTTGGAGAGGCTGACAACCGTGATGACTGAGAGGGCCAGAACCGCATAACCTTGACCGACCAGATAATTGAGCCCGTACATGGTCGAAAACCAGGTGATGTTGGTGGACATAACCAGGTCGATGACCAGCGCGGTCAGCGTCAGCGAATACACCACGATGCCGAAGCCGCTGATGTTCTCAAAGCGCTTCTGCCAGAACGGCACATTGGGCTGGGGATCGGCATCCCGCTGCAATGACCAGCGGTTCATCAGGAACATGTATCCCAGCCAGATGGCAAAGCAGATAACGATCTGCACCCAGACGCTGGCCGGACTGAGCATGGGGTGCTTCCAATTGAGAGCGTGCGCCTGCTCCCGCGTAATGAGGTTCTGACTCAGGGCCTGGGCAACCTCGGAGGGATTGCTGTAGCGCGCCCAGAGATAGATCTTCTTCATGAAGATCAGAACGGGCAGGAACATCAGCGCCGAGACCCATAAGGTGCGGCTCATGGCCTCAAGCGGGCGGCGGACGAGCAGGCCCCATTTGCCGCCAGAGCAGTACTGCACCATCAGGAGTGCCAGGCCGCCGAGCGCAAAGCCCCAGCACAGCATGGCGCCCATCAGCCAGGAGGTCAGCAGGTGCACGAACTTGTCGTGCTCCTTCAGTTCGGCCAGTACTACCAGTATCACCGCCAGGATGCTGAAGACCGCCCCGAAGGTGAGCGCACGGCGGCGCCATCTCGCCATGAGAGCGGGAGGGGCGGCCAGGTCGCCGGTCAGGGCTCGTGTTGCGAAACTGTATCCGTTCGTCACCGTGTTCCTATCCTCACTTCGCTCCACCTTTCCGGGCCGGGACAGCGGCGGTTGGCTGGCCGTACCCGTACTTGTTCACCGTAGGGGCGGTCTCCGGGTTGGCGACATTGGGGCTGTCCCCGTTCTCAAGCTCGTACTGCGGATGTCGGCTGGTGACGGGCGTGGTAATGTTCTCAGCCGGAGCCATTCCCGGGGTCTCGGGGCCCGGAGGCGTCGGATAGACCGCGGTGTCCGGCATCTTCCACGGCTGCGCGAAGCTGGCAGGCAGGCCCTGCTGCTGTGCCACTTCACCCAACTGCTGTATCCCCACACCGGCGGGTACATCGCTCTGCTTTGCGTCCTGGCTCAACTGCAGCGCGCGAATGTACGCAGTGATCGCCCAGCGATCGGCGACAGGCACCTGGGCAGCATAGTCGGGCATGGCACCGTAGCCGTGGGAGATGACATAGAAATAGTGGCTCAGCGGCTCGGCCCTCCGCTTGGCATCGTGGAAATTGCTCGCCGGCCTGTAGCCGCGCTCAACGATCATGCCGGCTCCATTGCCCACACGGGAATGGCACGGCGTGCAGTAGGTGTTGAACTCCTCCTGCCCCCGTTCGAGCACGGTCAGCGTCGCGGGGAAGGGCAGGGCATCGACTTCTTTGCCGTCCTGCAGCCCGGTATGGAAGAAGTCGGCTAGGTTCTCCTGGCTGCGAGCTACGGTGTGAATTACCTGCGGACGGACCGAACGGCCATCCGGGTAGAAAGCCGTTCCGCGCTGGGGAACGAATTTCGGCTCGTCCTGCATATCCTGACGGCAGCCGGCAATCAGGACAAGGGCGGCTACCGCGCACAGGCCAAGGCCTTGCCGCAGACACGCGCGCGCATTTCGTACGCGATCTGGATGCGAAGCTGGGTTCCTCGGCTTAATACTCCACCTCCACGATCGAAACCGGATGCATGGCCTCAAGATAAGCCCGCGACTCCGCTATAGAAAATTTGGGATCGCGCGCCTCAAGGCAAAGGAAAAGCTTGTCCGACGATGCGCCGGTACGAAAGTTCGGCGCATTGAAGAGCGGATGGTACGGCGCCGGCAGTCCGCACATGGCGAGCATGCCGAAAGCCGCCGTCAGGCCGGCCCAGAGGATCGTCCACTCGTAAGCCGGCACCACGAAGGCCGGCCATGAGTAGTAGGGGCGGCCGGCAATATTCAGTGGATACGCCCAGACGTTGATCCAGGTCTCCATCAGGAACATCGCGACGCAGCCCATCAATCCACCGACCAGAGTGATCAGCGGAACGAAATTGCGATGGAACCCGATGGCTTCCGCCGCCTCTTCGCAGGGATAGGGCGTGTAGCAGTCCAGGCGGCGCCAACCGTCCTTGTAAGCGGCTGCAGCGGCCGCTGTTAAAGACGTAACAGAATCGAATTCGGCCAGCAGGCCGTAGATACCCTCAGGAAATGGCATCAGTCACCAGCCTCATGCGCGGCTTCCGGCAGATGTTTCACCTTTGCCTGGGGCAGCAGAATGCGCAGCTCCGACATGGGAATCATGGGCAGGAAGCGAATGAACAGGAAGAATAGAAACGTGAACAGCCCCAGCGTGCCGATGAAGGTGCCGTAGTCCCACCGGGTGGCCTTGTAGGTGCCCCAGGAGGACGGCAGATAGTCGCGATAGAGGCTGGTCACAACGATAACGAAGCGCTCGAACCACATGCCGGTGTTCACCACGATCGACATCAGGAACATCAAGCCCACATTCGTCCGCACGTAGCGCAGCCACAGAAACTGCGGCAGTGCGATATTGCAGGTGATCAGCACCCAGTAACTCCAGCCCATGGGCCCGAACATCCGATTCCAGAATGCGAAGTACTCCCAGTGGTTGGCCGAGTACCAGCTCATGAACAGCTCCATCCCGTAGCCGTAGGCCACGATCAGGCCCGTGGTGAGCATCACCTTGCCCATGTTGTCCAGGTGCCGGATGGTGATCAGATCTTCCAGGTGGTAGAACTTGCGGATCGGAATCGCCAGCGTGATCACCATGGCGAAGCCGGAGTACACCGCGCCCGCCACAAAGTAAGGCGGGAAGATGGTGGTGTGCCAGCCGGGAAGGATGGCCACAGCGAAGTCGTAACTGATGACCGTGTGCACGGAGAGCACCAGCGGTGTCGCCAAACCGGCCAGCAGCAGCGAGGCCGTCTCATAACGCATCCAGTGCCGCACCGAACCGCGCCAGCCGAGCGCCAGCAGACCGAAGAAGTACTGGCCCACCGGCGACTTCGCACGATCGCGCAGGGTACCCAGGTCGGGAATCATCCCGATATACCAGAAGACGACCGAGATGGTGGCGTAGGTCGAGACCGCGAAGACGTCCCATAGCAGCGGCGACCGGAACTGCGGCCATATGCTCATCGAGTTGGGATAAGGGAAGAGCCAGTACCCCAGCCAGGGACGGCCCACGTGGATCAGCGGGAACATGCCGGCGCAGACCACGGCGAAGATGGTCATTGCCTCGGCGAAGCGGTTGATCGAGTTGCGCCAGGTCTGCTTGAAGAGCAGCAGGATGGCGGAGATCAGCGTCCCGGCATGGCCGATACCGATCCACCACACAAAGTTGACGATGGCGAAGCCCCAACCCACCGGAATGTCGAGACCCCAGATGCCCACGCCCTTCAGGAAGAGCCAGGTGAGGCAGGTCAACAGCAGCATGACGATACCGCCAGCCACCAGGAAGCCGAAGAACCAGCCCACCGGCGTGTGCGCGGTCAGGACGATCCGGGAAATCTTCTCCGTGACCGACTTGAAGGAGTGACCGGGTGCAATGACCACCACCTCGCCGGTGATCGGGTCCAGCATCGGGTCGTTTGTCGATAGATCTCTGGTCGCCATGTCTTCCGTGTCTCGCTAGCTGTGCTCGGGCGCGTGTTCCGCCGGCGCGCCAGCCAATGCCTGGTTCGGGTTGGTCACTTCTGCGATGTAAGTGGTCCGCGGACGCGTGTTCAGATCGGCAATCACGCCATAGTTGCGCGACTGCGCCTTGATCTTGGACACGCGGCTGTTTTTGTCGTTGATGTTGCCAAAGGTGATCGCATTCGTGGGGCAGGCCTGCTGGCAGGCGGTGACGATCTCCCCATCGCGGATCTCGCGATTCTCTTTGTCCGCTTCGATCTTCGCAGCCGCGATGCGCTGCACGCAGTAGGTGCACTTCTCCATCACGCCGCGGCTGCGGACCGTGACGTCGGGATTGCGCATCAGCTTCAGGCTCTCTGTCTCGTAATCGGAGAAGAGCAGGAAGTTGAAGCGGCGCACCTTGTACGGGCAGTTGTTCGAGCAGTAGCGGGTGCCGACGCAGCGGTTGTACACCATCACGTTCAGGCCTTCGGGCGAGTGAACGGTCGCGCCCACCGGGCAGACCTGCTCGCAGGGCGCGTTTTCGCACTGCTGGCACATCATGGGCTGGAAGTGCGCCCGCGGCGACTGCAGATCGCCCTCGAAGTAGGTGTCGATACGGATCCACTGCATGTCGCGGCCGGTTTTGGTGTTGTGCTTGCCCACGACCGGGATGTTGTTCTCCGCATAGCAACTGATGACGCAGGCATTGCAGCCCACGCAGGAGTTCTGGTCGACCGCCAGGCCCCAGGCGTTCTTGTTGTATGGGAAATTCGGAAAGAGAGTGGTGTTGCGGGACGGATCCTCGGGGAAGACACCCTTCTCGTGTGCGAAGTCCGGCTCCTGGCGGAACTCCTCCAGCGTGGCCGAGCGGACGATGCCGCGTGTGATGGCCTCGTCGCCTTCGAGAGAGTGCGAACTCATGTTGCCGACCTGGGCCGAGCCGGCCAGCGCACGAGCGCCGCGATCATCGCTGTAGTGGCTCTTGGTGACCGCGATCTCCCAGGAGTCGCCGGTCTTGTGAATCTTCGCTCCCGAGGTGAATAACGGCGCGTCCGAAGTGCGAAGCAGGTAGGCGTTGAAACCCATGCCCGAACCCACGCGGCCGGCGTTCTCGCGGCCATAGCCGAGGTGCAATGTGAAGGCGTTGTCCGGGTGGCCGGGAATCGAGAGCACCGGGCCGCGCACCTTGCGTCCATTCAGCTCGACCTCGATGACATCGCCCTCTTCCAGGTCGAGTTTCATCTTGGTGGGACCGCTCATCATCACGGCGTTGTCCCAGCAGTTATTCACGATCGGCTTGGGCAGCTCCTGCAGCCAGCCAATATTCGAGAAGCGGCCGTCGTAGATCGACGGATCGGCGCGGAAGACCACCTCGATCGCATCCTCGGAGGTCGACTGGCTGACCGATGCGCGCCGTAGCGCCGGCCGAGAGCGACTTCGGCGCAAACGCGGTGCCGGGCAAAAAGCCATCGTGCAGCACCTTGCGCCACGCCGACTCAAAATCGCCTTTGCCCGCGAGCAGTGGCCGCCAGTTCGCCTGCACGGCGTCGTAGGCGGAGCGCTGGGGGTCGTCGAGCAGCGTCTGGATCACATCGTGCGCAGACTTACCGCCGTAGAGCGGCTCAATCATCGGCTGAATGACCGAGAGAGTGCCGTCGTAGGCGCGCGCATCCGACCAGGACTCGAGGTAATGGGTGCTGTTGATGTGCCAGGTCGCGATCTGCGCGGTTTCGTCCACATGGCTGCCCAGATGGGCGCTCTTCGGCACCTTGCCGAGCGCCTCGGCAAAATTCAGATCGGCGGGCGCGGCGTATACCGGATTCGCATCCAGGATCAGCAGCCATTGCACCTTGCCGGCATTCATGTCGGCAACCAGCGACTTCAGATCGTCGAGCTGGATGGAAGGCAACGGCTGGACGGTCTCGGTGTAGACCACCGTCTTGCCCACATTGCCCAGCGCCTGGTTCAGCGCGATCGCTGCCAGATGCACATTGGCGGATTGCTGCTCCCCGGGAATCACCACGCACTTGCCCGCGTGCGCCTTCAGATCGGCTGCTACAGCCGCGATGAATGCCTGCTGCTCGGCGGTCCAGTTGGGCGCCGGTGCGCCCGGGGGCATCTGCCCTCCGCTGATGGCAACCGCAACCGCCTCGACATGGCTCGCCTTCACCTTCAGGCGATGATCGGCCTTGAAGCCGGTGGTGGTCGGCATGCTCTCGACCGCGTAGAGCCGGTTCATCTCGATGGATGGGTCCATCAGCTTGCGGCGGTGTGCGTAGTCGTGCACCAGCTTGACGAAGCCGGGATGGGTGATGCCGGAGAGGAAGTCAGCGTCGAGCGACAGAATGACGTCTGCCTTGTCCAGCATGTACTGCGCATCGTAGAAATCGCCGAACGCTGCCTTCGAAGCCTGGCGGGCGGAGTCGCGATTCACCGGGTCGTACTGGATGAGTTTCGCCTGCGGGAAACGCTTCTGCGCGTCTTTCCACTGCGCAGCAAGCGTCGGCGAGGTAATCGTCGAGCTCAGGATGTAAAGGCCCTGGCCGCCCGGCATGTTTGCCAGATTGTGAAGCAGACCCGACTGGAAGTTCGCAAACGAATTCGTCTCCAGGCGATAGAGCACATGCTGCGAGCGGTCTGGATCGTACAGGCCAAGCAACGAGCCCTGGCTGAGCGGGTCCGATCCGCCCATGCTCATCGGGTGCTCGGGGTTACCATCCACCTTGATCGGACGGTACGCGTCGCTTTTGACCAGCAAAGGGAGCGCGCCAGTGGAGAACGGGAAAGCGGTTGCGAAGTAGTTCGGCTTGCCCAGGATCAGGTCTTCCGGCGCTTTGACATAGGGGTAAATCGGCTCGTCGGGCTGTTTGGTACAACCGGCCAGGCCAGCCATGGCCATGGAGGCGCCCATCAGCTTCATGAAGCCGCGGCGCGAGACCGGATCGACCCATTCACCGGCGTGCGCGGGGAACTCCTGCTCCACGCGCCGGTCAAAGCCGGGATGCTCCGCCGCCTGATCCAGCCCTTGCCAGGCCGTCTTCGAACTCCCCGACTGCGGGCCATCAAGCTCGGCGCGGGCGCTCGACACTGTCATGCCCTGCCCCGCTTTTGAGCCTGCGCCGGATTGTATCGATTCCAGCACCGTAAGCCCTGTATCCTTCGCCACGATTCCGTCCTGTGTGTCCATCGTTTCGGCTTTGCTCTCAGTTCCCTATCGTCATCCCCGCCGGCGGCGTATCGCTTAGCGGTGGCAGGTCTCGCACGAGCTCAGCTCATGCGGATCGCGTATGTGGTATTGCTTCACCAGAAACAGGCCCAGAGCCTCCTGGTTGGTGAACTTGGTGTAGCTCACATTGTCTGCCCCGGTCGGTCCCGCGGCGCCATTCGGATGCGCCGCCACATCCAGCATGTGGGTCTCCGGCTGATCGGTCGGCGGCAGCATGTCCAGCGAGGCGGTGCGCGCTCCCACTTCTTCCGGATTCACCGTGGTGCAGTTCACCGTCTGCGCCGTGGGCGTCCCATTCTTGTCGCCGGTCGTTCCGCACCACACCGGCTTGGACCGGGTGGGGCCATTCCAGGCCATGTTGTAGACCTGGTTCGCCGGCCGCAGATTCTTGGCTGGATTGCGATGACAGTTCAGGCACCACTCCATCTGCAGAGAGTTTTCCTGATACATGATCGGCATCAGATCGACGCGGCCATGACAACTGGAGCAGCCGATGCCCTTGTTCACGTGGATGGAGTGGTTGAAGTACACGTAATCGGGCAGATCGTGCACGCGAATCCAGCGGATCGATTCGCCCGTCGCCCAGCTCTGCCGTACCGGTTCCAGCAACTGGGCATTGGTCCAGATCTGGGCATGGCAGTTTATGCAGGTCTTGGTGGGAGGAATGCCCGCGTAGCTCGAACGCTCCACAGTGGTGTGGCAGTACTGACACTGGATGCCGAGGCCCGTGACATGGTGCTTATGGCTGAAAGGTACTGGTTGATCCGCACGCTGCCCTTGCCGGGTTACCCATGGGGAGCGCTGCAGTTGGTCCAGCGTTACTCCCAACGCAATCACTATCAGTCCCGTCAGGATCAGGCTCATACGCGCCAACGCGTTTGAGCTGCGGTCAAAAATCTGCGGCATCGATCCGTTCCTGCTTCCCTCACGTCTAAGAGAGGAGTTAAAGGTCCACTGCAATCAGCATTTTGCGACCGCTCTAGTCGTATATAGAAAAGACCATTGAGGGGGCAAAGCAGGACTATATCAGCATTTCTTGTCTGAGTAATAATGCCGTCCTGCCCGATGGCCGGATGCTGCACTATTTCTGCGCACTGCGCAGACCCTTCAAAGCAAGGCGCAGCAAGGTTTTCGATAACGAAATTGATTTTTTCGATACCCTTCCACAATCTCTCGCGGAGCGGGCGCTGCCCTGCATGTCGCGCCGGCCGTTTTCCCTTTCGATACACTCAACTTCACTATGAGTGATGGCCGCCGCAGTGTTCATTACGATCCGGAAGAGGCGATCGCCGCGCTGACGGACGCCGATCCGAAGCTGGGCGAACTGATTCGCAAGGCCGGCCCGTTCACCATGCGGCTGAAGAGCCAGCACTCGCCGTTCGAGGCGCTGGTGGAGTCGATCATCTACCAGCAGATTCACGGCAAAGCTGCATTTGCCATCCTCAGCCGCCTGTTGCACGCCTTCGGCGACATCCATCCCCAGCCGGACCACATCCTGGCCGCGCCGGAGGAGATGCTCCGCGCCTGCGGCCTCTCTGCAAACAAGCTGAAGGCTCTGCGCGATCTCGCCGCAAAGACGCTCGATGGCACCGTCCCTACGCTCTCGCGCATTCGCCGCATGACCGATGCAGAAATCGTCGAGCGGCTGACGCAGGTGCGCGGCGTCGGTCAATGGACGGTGGAGATGCTGCTCATCTTCCGGTTGGGCCGCCCGGATGTATTTCCCGTAAGCGACTACGGCGTACGCAAGGGCTTTCTCCTGACCTTCGGGCGTCCGCCGAAATCCAAGCCCATCACGCCGGCGGTATTGCCCAAACCGGACGTGATGCTGCGCCGCGCGAAGAAATGGCAGCCCTGGCGTTCGGTCGCAAGCTGGTATCTGTGGCGGGCATGTGACCTGCACGGCAGTGCGTCGCCGCCGCCGGAATAGCACCCTCCTCGCGTTAAGCTGACGGTATGGGCAAGCAATTCGCCAGCATGACGCCTGCGCATCGCAACTTCATCGCGCGGCAGCATATCTTCTTCGCCGCCTCGGCGACGGCCACCAGCCGCGTGAACGTCTCGCCGCGTCCCACGGACGCACTGCGCGTTCTCGACGAGCGTACCGTTGCCTTTCTCGACCTGACCGGCAGCGGCAGCGAGACGGCTGCCCATTTGCGCGCCGATGGCCGCATCACCCTGATGTTCTGTGCCCTGGACGAACCGCCGAACATCCTGCGGCTCTACGGCCGCGGCATCAGCCTGCCTCGCGGCGGTGGAGACTACGCCGCGCTGCTGGCTTCCGCGTACGGCAATCAGGAGCCGCTGGGCGCACGCCAGATCGTCCGCATCGATATCGATCTGGTGCAGACCTCCTGCGGATACGGTGTGCCGCTCTTCGAATACGTGGGTGAGCGGGACACCCTGCGCCGCTGGGCGGAGCAGAAGGGCGAGACGGGACTTCAGGAATATTGGCGCCAGAAGAACGCGCGCAGCATCGATGGGCTGCCCACCGGGCTCGCCGAAGAAGAAACCGCTCCACTCGAACCGATGAGCGCAAAGATCTGACGCACTCGGCAAGCCGCAAAAGCGCGCACGGACCTTCATCTCATGCAGACCACGCACCTGGCCAGCTAGACTGTACGGGCATGTCCGTCTCTCCCGCTCACCGTTTTGTCTGCGTTCACGGACACTTCTATCAGCCGCCCCGCGAGAACCCCTGGCTCGAGGCCGTTGAAACCCAGGACTCCGCCGCTCCGTATCACGATTGGAATGAGCGTGTTACCGCCGAGTGCTATGCGCCGAACGGCGCCGCCCGCATCGTGGATAGCAAGAACCGCATCCTGCGCATCACCAACAACTACGCTCGGATGAGCTTCAACCTGGGGCCCACCTTGCTCTCCTGGATGGCGGAAAGGGCTCCGCGGACCTATGCCATGGTGCGGGACGCCGACCGGCTGAGCCAGAAGCACTTCGGCGGACATGGCTCCGCAATGGCCCAGGTCTACAACCACGTCATCATGCCGCTGGCCTCCACCCGCGACCGCGAAACGCAGATCGTGTGGGGCATTGCCGATTTCGAGCACCGCTATGGCCGCAAACCGGAAGGGATGTGGCTGGCCGAGACAGCAGTCGATCTGGAATCGCTCGATCTGCTGGCGCGCCATGGAATCCGCTTCACTATCCTGGCGCCCCACCAGTGTGCCCGCGTGCGGCCTATCGCGCCCGTAGTCCGCCCCCGCGCCGGCTACACCGCAAACCACGGGCAAGGATGCGGAATGTGCCCAGGGGACGCAATGGACAGACACCCCCGACGCGAGCGTCGATACGACCCAGCCCTACCTCGTCCACACCAGCCCTGGTCACTCGATCGCAGTCTTCTTCTACAACGGCCCGGTGTCGCGTGCGATCGCCTTTGACGGCCTGCTGAACAGCGGCGAGACCTTTGCGGAACGCCTCTCAGGAGGCTTCAACGCCCGGGAGGGCGCGCAATTGGTGCACGTGGCCACCGACGGCGAAAGCTATGGACATCACCACCGCCACGGCGAGATGGCGCTGGCCTACGCCCTGCAGTTGATCGAAGAGGGCGATGTAAAGCTGACCAACTACGGCCAGTTCCTCTCGAAGTTCCCGCCGACAGAGGAAGCCGAGATCGTCGAGAACAGCTCCTGGAGCTGCTTTCACGGCGTGGAGCGCTGGCGCTCCGATTGCGGTTGCAACGGCGGCAAAGCCGGCTGGAACCAGAAGTGGCGTGCCCCGCTGCGCGACGCGCTGGATTGGCTGCGCGACACTCTGGCGCCGCCGGTGCGGGCTGCGTGCTCCGAGTTGCTGACCGACGCCGATGCGGCCCGGAACGACTACATTTCGGTAATTCTCGATCGCTCGCAGGCGTCGATCGACGCATTCTTCGCCCGCCACAGCATCCGCACGCTCACTCCCGAGGAGCGCGTCCGCGCCCTGGATCTGATGGAGCTGGAGCGCAACGCCATGCTGATGTACACCAGCTGCGGCTGGTTTTTTGACGACATCTCCGGCATCGAGACGGTGCAGATCATTACCTATGCGGCGCGTGCGCTGGAACTGGCTGCCATGCTCTTCCCGGAGACCCGCGGCGTGCTCGAGAAGAGCTTCACCGATCGCCTGGCGAAGGCGGAGAGCAACGATCCGCATTGGCGCGACGGGCGCTATATCTACGACGAAGCGATTCGCCCCATGATCGTCGATCTGGAGCAGGTCGTCGCGCATTACGCCATCAGTTGCGTCTTTCCGCGCGCCGGAGAGGTCAGTACCGAGCGCGATCGACTCTTTTGCTACACCATCGCGCACGTTTGGGAGACCACGCTGCCTTACGGTCTGGGCCAGCTGCGGCTGGGCCGTGTGCGCATCTGTTCGATCCTCACCGAGGAGTGCGAGGAGGCCGCGTATGGCCTGCTCCATTTTGGCGACCAGAATGTCTCCGCGGCGGTGAAGCGCGTCGATGCAGAAGAGCAGGAAGCCTTGTCCGCGCTGGCAAAGGAGATTGAAGATGCGGTGGATGCCAGCAATCTCACCGAGGTCGTCCGCCTGATGGACGACTACTTTGGAGAGAGCCGCTTCTCGCTCACCTCGCTCTTTGCCGACGAACAGCGCCGCATTGTGAAGAGCATCCTCGATCCAACGATGCAATCGCTGGAGACGGCACTTACCGATCTGTTCTCCAGCCATGCATCGCTATTGCACTTTCTCGGACGCAGTGGTCTTCCGCGACCCGCTGCTTTGCGGGTGGCGGCCCAGTTCGCCATCCACGCCCAATTGCGCCACGCGATGGAAGCGGACCCCATCGACCGGGTGGCGGTGGAGCGGCTGCTGGAACAGGCGCGCGAAGAGGCCGTGGTGGTCGACTACCCGACCCTGGGATATCTGGCCGACGAGCGCATGCATGCGGCCATGGAACGGCTGCAGCGGACTCCCGCCGATCCCGAGGCAGTGCGCCATGCCCTCAGCCTGGCAACCGCCTTGCGCGCCCTTCCGTTTTCGCTGGACCTGTGGCAGGCGCAGAATATCTGGTATGAGCTGTCTCCGCGCGTTGCCGGAGAAGGAAAGGCGCTCCGGGACGATTTCCTCGCTCTTGGCGCCGCATTGAATATCCGGGTGGACCGGCCGGTTAAAGCTGCGTCGTAAACCAGATTCGGCGCACCCCAGACCGGGCTGGAAACATCTTTACAGGAAAGGTGGCGCGGACGGTTACCTGCGACCATCTCATTTTCAACAGGAAGGCTCTTCCAGGCCGAATCGGGAATTCCGAGGTGTATCCGGAAGCCCTTTGTAGTCACAGCAGTTCCATTACCGTCGACTTGCGTCTGGTGAATGCTTCCTTCGCGTGAGTGGATGCAGCAGTGCGATGATTTGCCTATGACGGCTCCTTCGGTATCTCGTGCCCGGTGCTCTGCTGACGCTGGTTGTGGCGTGTGTTCCCGTGTGCCTCGCGCAGAACATGAGTTCCAGCGAAGTACGCAACATGACTGCATCTGAGTTCCAGAGGCATATCGATGAGGAGGGAGCGCAGCAGTTTGTGCGGCGCCTGATCAAGGACATCGATCCGCACAGCCCCGAAGAGCCAAACTACGACATCGTGCTGGAACATGTAGCCGAAGGAAGCAATGGCTGGCTGCATGCGGTCGCCCAGATTGCTCCATATACGGACGCGACCTTCAGCCAGGGCATCCGCGTCGCCGTTGCAGACGCTCTGGTGGTCAATCCAACCGGCGTGCTGAAGCTGATCGGCACCGAAGAGCACTTCGATGAGGCATGCGGCTATCCGTTTGTGCGTCAGACAGAGACATACATGCTGCAGCATAAGCGTGAGGCGCTGGCCGCCTTAAACCGCGTTCATCAGCCTGCGCTTGCAGCCAAGAAGGAAAGCTGCCGCAAGAGCCTGATGGATCTGCCGACCACCACGGCCAGCGATCTGAGCCGTCCTTCCACAGAGACGCGGAACTAGTAACCCCGAGCCGCTGTTTCTAGCTGCGCCAGTGCAGCGTGACAGGACCATCCATTGGGTGTTTCTGCTCTCCGTTCAGCCGGGCCTGCTTCAACGCGAAGTACCACTTCGCCGGCCGGTCCGCGTCGTCAATCAGCATGAGCGTCGGATTGTGGCGCAGGCCCTCCGCCTGCTCGATCATGGTCTGCTGGTCCTGGCGTACGAAGCGCGCGCCGAAGAAGCGCGCAATCGTTGTGACAAATGGAACGTAATAGAAGACATTCCACGCGGCCATCACATCGATGCGGCAGGTGGACGGCGTGACCGGCGTGACCGTGGTGAGGCTGGAGAACCACTTCTTGCCGCAGCGAATCGTCTCCCAGCGGCGGTTGGGCAGCACGAAGTCGATGGTGGTCGTGATCGGCTCACCATAGACGCCGAGCAGTTTGTAAGGCGCGCTGTTGCCTGAAGGGGCGTGCGCGGACATGCGAAAGCCCTGCGGGATGGGCTCGAAGTTCTTGTGCTTCTCGTGGATGCTGGCGCGGGAGCGCCACCACCATGCCTGGTGGACAAACGGACCGTGCGCCGGGTCCATCAGGCCGATGATGCCGTGGTCCACATTGCAGGGCAGGTCGGCGGAGAGATGGGCCGAGCGGTGCTTCTCACTGAAGCGCGGTAACAAAGGTGGAGGCGGTAAGTCTTCGGTGCGGAGGCGGCTGCGGCCGGCATCCGGGATGTAGACCCAGGCGTAGCCGTCGCGCTCCACGCAGGGATAGGTGGTGGCGTAGATGCGTGTGGGGTCGAGCGCATCCTCGCCGGTGAGCGACGGGATCTCGCGGC
The DNA here is from genome assembly GCA_963763665.1 of uncultured Acidobacteriaceae bacterium. Taxonomy (GTDB): domain Bacteria; phylum Acidobacteriota; class Terriglobia; order Terriglobales; family Acidobacteriaceae; genus KBS-83. The sequence continues at coordinate 987,639 of CAVXPT010000001.1, forward strand.
ACTGGCCGGAGCCGGGCTCGAAGGCCCAGCCGTGGTACTTGCAGGTCACCGTGGCGCCGTCGAACCAGCCGCAGGAGAGCGGAATGCCGCGATGCGGGCAACTGTCGCGCATGGCGAAGATGGCGCCGTCGCTGCGCCGTCCCAGCACCAGCGGAATGCCCAGCAGCATTGCGGTGGTGAGGCGCTTGCCGCGCAGGCGGTCGCTGCGCAGCGCGGGATACCAGTCGTCATAGATCAGAGTCGTCGCGGGCGCTGCCGCTGCGAGCCGGACGCGATCTGGAAGAGGTCATTCGCCATGAACTGCGTCTACTCTAGAGCATTCCGTTAGAGCCGGGATGCGACAATCGCTCTCGATGGAGCATCCGCCGAGCGAGAGCCGCGTCGCGCCGCGTCGGCTGCTATGGATAGTGATCGCGCTGTGGCTGCTGCTCTATGGCAGCTTCACGTTGCTACGCCCGCCGCTGCTGGACGATGCCGATTCCGTGCATGCCGAGGTGGCGCGCGAGATGGTGGCGCGCCACGATTGGACGACGCTCTACGCCAACGGCATCCGCTATCTGGAGAAGGCGCCGCTGCTTTACTGGAGCATGGCGGCGAGCTTCCGCTGCTTCGGTGCGCAGACCTGGTCAGCACGATTGCCGCTCGCGCTCTATACGCTGGCGCTGCTGCTCGTCGTCTTCGCGCTCGGCGGGCGATGCTTTGCGAGTGCGCTCGCCGGGTTTTACGCGGCACTGGTGTTGCTGACCAGCTTCGGGCTGTTCATCTTTACCCGCATTCTGATTCCGGACGCGATGGTGTGCCTGTGGCTCACGCTCGCAATGCTGTGCTTCTGGCGCTCGCTCACGCGGCCGACACGCGCGACTGCCGCTGGATTCGCGGTTGCGTGCGCACTCGGCGTCCTGACCAAGGGGTTGATCGGGCTGATCTTTCCGCTGCTGATCGTCGCGGTGTATCTGGCGATGACGCGGAATCTCGGACATCTGCGGCGCTGGCATCCGCTGCTGGGTGCGCTGATCTTTTTCGCGATTGCCGCGCCGTGGCATGTGGCGGCGGGGCTGGCGAACCCGACCGAAGGGCACCCGGGGGCGCTGCCGACGCCGGGCAATGTGCATGGGTGGTACTGGTTCTACTTCGTCAACGAGCACCTGCTGCGGTATCTCAACCGGCGGGTGCCGCGCGACTACGACACGGTTCCGCTCGCGCTCTTCTGGGGGCTGCTGCTGGTGTGGCTGCTGCCGTGGAGCGCGTTCCTGCCTTCGGCGTTGTGCCGCGTGCCGCTGCGCCGCTGGTGGCGCAATGCTCCGCTCAACGGCGCGGAGCCGGCGCGGCTGCTGTGCTTCGTGTGGGCGGCGGTGCCGATGGTCTTCTTCAGCTTCTCCACCCGGCAGGAGTACTACGTGCTGCCCGCGATGCCGGCGCTCGCACTGCTGCTCGGCGGCTGGCTGGCCGACGACGCCGCTCACACCGCGCGGCCGCGTATGCGGATAGCGTGGCTTCTGTTTGCCGCGGGCGCGTGCGGTGCTATTGCGGCGCTGTTCTTCGCCCTGCATTCCGGTTCTCCACGCGGTGATCTGGCGGCGGCATTGAGCACGAACCCCGGCGACTATGCGCTCTCCTTCGGACACTTCCTCGACCTGAGCACGCGGGCGATGGCGTTCTTCCGCGCGCCGCTGCTGCTGACTGCGATTGCGTTGCTCGGGGGCACGGGCGGCCATCTGCTGCTGCGGCGCGCGGGCCGCTGGCATGCGGCGATCGGGATGCTGGCCGGCGGCGGCGTGCTCTTCCTCGTCGCGGCGCACATGGCGCTGGTCACGTTTTCGCCGGTGCTGTCGTCGGCGGCGCTGGCGGATGCGATCCGTCCGCGCCTCCAACCCGAGGATGTGATCGTGCTGAACGGCGAGTACGAGAGCGGCTCGACCCTGGGCTTCTACCTGCACCGGCAGGTGCGGATTCTCAACGGCCGGAGCTCGAATCTCTGGTACGGATCGTTCTTTTCCGACGCGCCCGCGATCTTTGACGACGATGCTTCGATGGGGCGGCTATGGAGCGGCCCGAGGCGGGTCTTCCTCGTGACCGACGCCGCGAAGCCACCGCGGCTATCGGATCGACCGGGGGCGGTGTACATGCTCGCCGAGTCGGGTGGGAAGGCTGTGCTCTCCAACCGGCCTTGAGCCCGGGCCCCGAGGCACCCGTTTCGCCTGACCGCGAGGGGTAACAGCACTGCCCTACCCTCCCCCTCCCGGTGCGGGAGGCTTGCGTGTAAGCCATTTAGTTGCTGCGGCTTAGACACCGCTCCGGAAGCCAAAATCGTCATTCCAAATGACTTACCGCTAAAGTCGTCCAATCAAACGACTTACGGCCATTCAACTGCCCTATCCATAGGGCAGACCAGCTTCCGGTTCGTAACTACTTCATTCCAAAAATAGTTACGGGTAAATTCGTCTTGCGAAAGGACTTACGGCAGGTCCACGGATAGCGGTTCGCCGAAAGTATTTCCCCTATTTCAAGGCTAGCAAATTGGATGGGATGATTTGGCAGGTTTTTGAGGAGAAAGTGGATGCGTAGTCCGTTTTGGGACGGTGAAGCTCGGGTTGGCCGGACTCGCTCCGGATTCACTCGCTCCGGACTCGCTCAAGGATAATTCCGTTTGTGCAAGGACCTGGCAGATTGATCGTGGTGTGCGGCTTGCCCGGTTCGGGGAAGACCACACTTGCGCGGGCGCTGGAAAGCAGGCTACTAGAGAGCAAGCGTAGGGCGATTCGCTTTTCTCCTGACGATTGGCTGGATGATCTTTCCATCAATCTCCATCGCGAAGATGTTCGCGGGAGGATGGAGGCGCTGCAATGGAAGCTGGCCCAGGATCTGCTCGCCGTGGGCGCCACCGTCATCATCGAATGGGGCACCTGGGCACGGTCTGAGCGGGACACGTTGCGGCTGAGAGCGCGCGAGCTCGGCGTTGCTGTTGAATTGCACTACCTGGCTGCGCCGGTCGATGTTCTGTTTGAGCGGCTGCAACACAGGGGCAGGGAGAGTCCGCCCATCGAGCGGGATGCACTCGCCCAATGGGCCGAGATATTTCAAGCGCCGACCGTTGGGGAGATGGCGCTCTTCGACGAGCCTCTGGTGCCCGATCTCACGCAACCAGATTGAGCCACTGTTCAGGAAGCGGCGGATTTCGGCGGAACCCGCGTCAGCTTTCCGCGCTTCAGCAGGAAGCGTTCGCCACGCCAGGTGATGGTGTCGCCGGCGAAGCTCCAGACCCAGAGGAAGAGTGCGATGAGGTCGCGGGGCAGCAGCAGCAGGAGATCGCGCAGCACCTGCGTGTCGCGAAGGATGCCGACGCCGACCACCAGCGCGAGCGCCACGCGCACCAGCAGCGCGAGAACGAAGAGCGCAATGCTTTCCATGCTGAGGCCGGCGGCGATGAGGTTCAGGAAGGCCCAGGGCAGGCCGAAGGTGAAGACCAGCCCCGCATAACCCCAGCGGCGCGAGTCGCGGGTGGAGCGCGACCAGCGCAGTTGATGCTCAAAAAATCCGGCGGCGTTGTAGGGGGGCACCCAGGTTTCGACGACCTCCGGGGACAGCTCGACGGCGTAGCCGGCGGCGGCGATGCGCGCGCCGAGCTCGTAGTCGTCTGCGAGGTAGTCGACCAGCGGCGCGAGGCCGCCGATGCGCTCCAACGCCTGGCGCGAGACGGCGAGCGTGGAGCCGAGGCCGAAGTGGATGCCGCCTTCGATATGGCGCGCGGTGAGGACGCCGGGGATGAAGTCGGTGGAGATGCCGAGAGCTTCCATACGCGAGCCGAGGGTCGGCTCCTGGCGCGGCAGGCCGTGAGCGCGGCCGCGATAGGGTGCGGTGACCATGCCGACCGAGCGATCGCGCAGCGGGCGACGGTGCGAATCCAGCCATGACGGTCGCGAGGTAGTGAGGGGATACGACGATGTCGCTGTCATTGATGACGATGTAGGGATGGCGTGCGTGCGGCAGCATCTGGACGAGGTTCGAGACCTTGCCGTTGGCGCCCAGGGACTCGGGACATTCGACGATGCGGATGGCGTGGCTGGGGAACTCTTCCTGAAGCCGGCGGACAGCGGCGACGGCTGGATCGTCCGGCGCGCTGACGCCGAAGAGGATTTCGTAGTCGCCTGCGTATTCCTGGCGGCAGTGGCTGGCAAAGGCGGAGTACATCTCGTGATCGAGGCCGTGGACCGGCTTGAGGATGCTGACGCCGGGAGCGTAAGCGGGCCGCGGATGGCGCAGGCTGTGGACGAAGGAGCGTGCGCTCCACAGGGCGAGGAGGTAGTAGCCGATGCCCGCCCAGGCGAGGACGGTGGTGATGCCGGCGACGATCGTGGCTGTGAGCAGGGCGTTCAAGGATTCGGGACTGGCCATCCGGGCGGACGCACTCTCGTGCGTGTTGTGGGGTTCGCCCCCTATGGTCGCTCACGTGGGGGGTTGTGGGCTACCTGACTTTATCCCACATCTCAAACGCGAGACGTGGGGCACCCTGGTTGGCGGCACTCTGGACAAACTGCAGGTCCTGCCGCTTCGGCTTCGCTCAGGGTCAGGATGACAGATGTTTTTTGCGCCTCGCTATTCGTAGCGGAGGGCTTCGATGGGATCTAGGGTCGCGGCTTTCCAGGCAGGGTAGATGCCGAAGACCAGGCCGATGACGCAGGAGACGGTAAACGCCGTCAGGGCCCAGATGATGGACATCTGCGCGGGCAGCACGGAGCCGAGGATCAGCTTGAGCAGCAGCGTGAGCAGCGCGCCGATGAGGATGCCGATGATGCCGCCGAAGGCGCAGAGCGTCATGGCTTCCAGCGTGAACTGGAGCATGATGGTGCGCCGGGTGGCGCCGAGGGCTTTGCGCACGCCGATCTCCCGCGTTCGTTCGGTGACCGAGACCAGCATGATGTTCATGACGCCGACGCCGCCCACCATGAGGCCGACGCTGGAGACGCCGACGAGGAAGATGAAGAGGCCGCCGGTGAGCGAGTTCCACAGCTCGAGCAGACCGTCGGAGGTGAAGATGGCGAAGTTGTCCGGCTGATCCGTGTGCACCTTGCGGCGGCGGCGCAGCATCTCGCGAATCTCATCTTCGACTGCGACTTTGTTCTTGGCGTCGTCGTACTTCAAGCCGATCCAGTAGTCGAGGATCTCCGGGTGCAGTTTGCGGAAGGTGAAGAGCGGGAAATGGGCGGAGTTGTCGTCCGGATTCTTACCGCCGCCGAAGACCTGCTTCTGCTTGGCGAGCACGCCGACGACGGTGAAGACATCGCCTTCGATCTCAACCTCTTTGCCGAGAGCGGACTCCTGAGCGAAGAGCTCTTCCGCGGCGTCATGGCCGAGAACGACGACATTGGCACGGCGCTGCTCCTCCTGGTCGGTGAAGAAGCGGCCCTGGTCCATATCGATGTCATAGACGAGAGCCTGCTGGTCGGAATCGCCTTCGAGGATGGTGTTGGTGACCTTGCGATTCTTGTACTTGAGCGAGAAGCTGCCGAGGCGGCCGGTGGGCGAGCGGTACTGCTGCGAGGGATCGACGGCGAGCACGTGGGGCAGGTCGCGCAGAGCCACCGCATCCTCATAGGTGAGCTGCTTGCGGGCCAGCATCTCCTGCGTAGGCCGATTGCCGAAGACCGGGAAACGAAAGATCCAGTAGACGTTGGTGCCGAGCGACTTGATGAGGTCGTTGACGTTGTAGGTGAGGCCGTTGATGACCGACGAGATGAGGATGACGGTGGTGACGCCGATCATGATGCCGAGGATGGTGAGGCCGGAGCGCAGCTTGTTCGAGCGCAGCGTGTCCGCCGCCATCCTCACCGCCTCTTTTGCGTCAGTCAACCGCATCGATTGCTCCTCAAGAAAACGCTACAACTTGACGTTACAACTCTGCACGCAGGGCGACGATGGGGTCCAGTGTCGCCGCCTTGCGCGCGGGGTAGACACCGAAGAAGATGCCCACCGATGTGGCGACGCCGAGGCCCAGCGCCACAGACCAGATCTGGATATCCGAGGGGAAGCCAATGATCAGCGTGATGAGCTTGGCGAAAGCGATGCCGCACAGAACGCCGCCGATGCCGCCGACGAAGGACATGGTGGCTGCCTCGATGAGGAACTGCGACATGAGGTCGCTGCGGCGCGCGCCAAGGGCCTTGCGCACCCCGATCTCGCGGGTGCGCTCGGTCACGCTGACCAGCATGATGTTCATGATGACGATGCCGCCGACGACCAGGGAGATGGCAGCGAGCGAGACAAAGACGGCAAAGAAGCTGGAGCTGATGCTCTGCCAGATGCCGACGAAGGTCTGATTGGTATCGACGGAGAAGCTGTCTTCGCCGCCCGGCGGATCGTGCCGGATGGAACGCAGGATGACGCGCACCTGATCGGACGCCACCTCCAGCGGATCGCCGACGCCGCGGGCGCGGGCATAGAGGGTGAGGCTGCGGTTGGCGCCGTGGGTGTCGAGGAAGGTGGTGAGCGGGACGGCGACCCAGTTGTCCTGGCTCTGGCCGAGGGTCTTGCCCTTGCGCTCGCCTACGCCGATGACGGTGTAGTGTTCGCCGTCGACGCGAATCTCCTTGCCCAGGGGATCCTCGCCGCCCATCTGGTTATCGACGATGTCGGGTCCGATGAGCGCGATGTGTATGCGGCGCTTCTCTTCGCCGGGAGTGAAGGCGCGGCCGCGCTCGATATTGATGTCGTAGATGGAGGGCATCTCGGCGGTCCAGCCGCGGATGCTGATATCGGTGGCGGAATGAGTGCCGTAGACGACGGAGCCGGTGGCCTCGGCCATGGCGCCGGTGCTGGAGCAGGCGTCGCAGCGCTCGGCGATGGCCTCGTAGGCTTCGTACTTCAGGTCCTTGCGCTTCTGGTACTTGGTGTATTCGGCGTCGCTGAAGACCACGGCGGGCTGCTTGGAGGCGGTGAAGACGTCTGCCCCGTAGCCGTAGACCTTGGTGGCGACAAACTTGTTGGCGCCGGCCGCCAGGGTGATGACCATGATGACCGAGGCCACACCGATGACCATACCGATGAGCGTGAGGATGGAGCGCAGCTTGTTCGCCCAGAGCGACTGCAGCGCGATGCGGATGGCTTCTCGGAATGCCATAAGGGTGGCGAAACGGCTAAGAGTAGAAACGAGTTTAGCAGCGCAATGGTTCCCCTCGCGGCCGAATGGGCAACGTTCCGGTGCCCTTTACCGCTCCAATGGGAGAGATGGGCGAGTGGCGCGTCCGAATGACCAGTCCGGCGTGACGGCCTTCCCACAATATTTCCTGAGATTTCCGGCCCGCTTGCCGGGAGATTTCGCCTTCGACGCTACGGAACGCCTCGCGCAGCGCCCCGCCTCTTCACTCGAAAGGAGCAGTACCCCATGGCTTCGAATCATGGCGTTGTTTACCTGGGCCCGAACAAAGTTGAGGTGCAGACGATCGATTACCCCAAGATGCAGAATCCGCAGGGCAAAGCGATCGAGCATGGCGTGATTCTGCGCATTGTTTCCACCAACATCTGCGGCTCCGATCAGCACATGGTGCGGGGACGCACCACGGCGCCCGCGGGCATCGTGCTGGGGCACGAGATTACCGGCGAGATCATCGAGAAGGGCAAGGATGTGGAGTATCTGAACATCGGCGACCTGGTGTCGGTGCCGTTCAACGTGGCGTGCGGGCGATGCCGGGCCTGCCGCGAACGCAATACCGGCGTGTGCCTGAATGTGAACCCGCAGCAGCCGGGCGGGGCTTACGGCTACGTGGATATGGGCGGCTGGGTGGGCGGCCAGGCGGAGTACGTGCTGGTGCCCTATGCCGACTTCAACCTGCTGAAGTTTCCGGACAAGGCGCGGGCGATGGAGAAGATCACCGATCTGACGATGCTGTCCGACATTCTGCCGACCGGCTTTCACGGCGCGGTGACGGCGGGCGTGGGGGTTGGCTCGACCGTCTACATTGCCGGTGCGGGGCCGGTGGGGCTGGCGGCAGCGGCGAGCGCGCAGATTCTGGGCGCGGCGGTGGTCATCATTGGGGATCGCCAGGCCGAGCGGCTGGCGCACGCGAAAAAGGTGGGCTTTGAGACAGTGGACATCTCGAAGCACGACAAGCTGGGCGAGCAGATTGCGGAGATCCTGGGCGAGCCGGTGGTGGATGCGGCGGTGGATGCGGTGGGCTTTGAAGCGAGCGGGCATGGAAGCAAGGGAGAAGCCGCGCCGGCAGCGGTGCTGAATGACCTGATGGAGATTGTCTTTGTGGCGGGCGGCATGGGGATTCCCGGCCTGTATGTCGTCGAAGATCCCGGCGGGGTAAATGAAGACGCCAAGAAAGGGATGCTGAAGCTGCGGATCGGCAAAGGGTGGTCGAAGTCGCTGCACTTCCACACCGGGCAGGCGCCGGTGCTGCAGTACAACCGGCAGTTGATGCAGGCCATCCTGCACGACCGGCTGCCGATTGCGAAGATCGTGAATGCGACGGTGATCCCGCTGGACCAGGCGCCCAAGGGCTACGAGGACTTCGACAAGGGGGCGGCGAAGAAGTTTGTGCTGAACCCGAATGGGTTGATTAAAGGGAAGAAGGCGGCTTGAGGGTAGGACACCCGGTTTGTGGTCATGCGGACAAACTGCAGGTCTTTCGCTTCGCTCAGGATGACAGGAACTGGTGAAGGTGTGGGCCTTGCGTGGTATCCCACATCTCAAAAGCGAGATGTGGGCACCAGTTTTTGTTGCCATCGCTCGCGAAACTACCGCCTTCTCTTAGGTGGTGGCGGGTCTGCCTTTGATAAGGCGGTAGATGAAGAGCAGGATCAGCGCGCCGATCAACGACGCGATGAAGCCTGCGCTTTGGCCTTCCTTGTACCAGCCCAGCACTCCTCCGAGCCATCCGGCCAGGAGTGCGCCCGCGATGCCGAGGAGCATGGTGACGATGATGCCGCCTGGATCCTTGCCCGGCATGATGAACTTTGCCAGAGCGCCGACGATGAGCCCGATGATCGCCTCCCACAGCAGATGGAACATATTCCCTCCCCAATGGTGTGCCGGCGTAGTAAGCCGGGCGGATTTACGGTACGAGCATGGTAAGCCCGTTCCATTGCGCGGACGTGCTGCTGTGAGAAGAAATTTGCCGGCGCCCCTGTAAGCCGAATTGTCTCGGTGATCCTTGCACACCTCCATCCTTGACATGGAAGAAGGCGGAAACCGTCATGGGTTGGGCTCGAGAATCAACTTCTGGACACGCCAGTTCAGAAGCTCAGCTACATACAACTCATTCTCGGAAGGGCAAGCCATCTCATGAATCCACCCGAATTGCCCAAGTTGCTTGCCTGATTTCCCGAACATCCCTAGCACCTTCCCATCAAGGCTCAGCTTGTAGATACGTCCTGGAAACGCGTCTGCGCTGTACAGCACCTGGTGCGGCGGTGGAGTGATGCAGATGGCCCATGGAGAACCGGGCATGCGCGCCCCGGATGGATGCTCGATTTTGTTGCCAATCGCAGGCCGGGAATTCGGGTCCACCGGAACGTCAATCGTGATCTGGCGAAGAAACTTGCCGTCCACATCGAACACTTGAATGCGGTGATTTCCGCGGTCTGCCACGTAAATATTGTTCTGCGCATCCACTGCGAGGCTGTGCGGAGTATCGAACTGTCCCGGTTTGCTGCCGGGCTCGCCCCACGACTGTAACCAATCGCCGTCCTTGCTGACTTTTGCAATTCTCGAATTGATGTAGCCATCGCTGATGTATGTGTTTCCGGCAGTGTCCCAGGCCACATCTGTTACCTGCCGGAACAAGCCATCTTCCGCAGGCAGCGGAGGCTTGACATGTTTCAGTGGACCGGTGCCCTCGTCGGAGGCTTCCTGCTTGCGGCCGAAGACCATCAGGACTCGACCTTGCGGATTGAACTTGACGATAACGTCAGAGCCTTTGTCCGCAACCCAGATATTGTCCTGAGGATCAATCTTGACCGAGTGTGCGTAAGACCAGGCATAGAGGTTGTGTCCGATCTCACGCAGAAACTTCCCGTCGGCGCCGAACTCCAGCAGCTGGGCGGCACTCGCTCCGTAGGCGGGACCGGTTGTGTTGCCGCGAGAAAACACAAAGACGTGACCTTTGGAATTCACCGCCACGCCTGCAACTTCTCCGAGATACACGTCCGCTGGAAGCTGCAGAAAGTCGGGGACAGAGCGGTAGTGGATCTCCGGCACGGCCGCCGGCTGCGCGCCAAGCGAACCGACCGAAAGAAGCAGCAGGATCAAAGCGGACCACTTCATCTTCATCGCGAAAACTCCGATCCTTTGCGGCGGTACGATACGCCGGTAAGCATGGTAAGCCCGCTTCGAAGGTTTCGGTAGATAAGTAGATAAGGGAACGGATTTTTCAATGCACCGCCGCCTGAAGTGGATGCGATGGTCGCACCCAGGCTCCAGTCATCCTGAGCGGGCGAAGAAATTTGCAGGCGGGCCTGTAAGCCGAATTCTGTCGAGGACGGCCATTCCTCTAGACGCGGCATTGCTGCCGACGTTCATCAGCGACCTACCCGGAGGTTTCCGCTACGGCGGCTTGCGCTACCGCAGGGCCCACGTGGGCGCGCCGGGCCGGCACGCGACTGCAGGCAATAGGGCCAGCCTGCGGTCTCCCTCCCTATTTGGTCTTGCTCCGTGTGGGGTTTACCCTGCCTCCACGCTTTACAGCGGGAGCGGTGCGCTCTTACCGCACCTTTTCACCCTTACCCTCGTGCTTGCGCGCGGTGGCGGTATCTTCTCTGTGGCACTAGCCGTCCCGGCGCCTTGACGCGCCGGTCCCGGACGTTATCCGGCACACTGCCCTGCGGAGTTCGGACTTTCCTCCCCCGGGCAACGAGTGCCCGGCAGCGGCCGTCCAGCCCGCCTGCTTGGTTAGTTTACGCGAGTTGGTGGGCAGTGATGAGATTGCTGTATGCAGTAGATTCTTACTGCAAATGCAGTAGGTTTCTACTGCAATGATTTTCCTGCGCGGTCTATGGGCCAGTCATGAAGCGCAACGGTCCCAAGCTGTATCGGTATCAATTGCCGGTGGGGATAATCCCGGCGTTCTCCACCATCAGGATGACGGTTCTTTGCGGAGCGCGCGTGCGATGCACGATGCCTTTGGGCACGACGAAGCCCTGCCCGGGCGCGAGTTCGACGATGCGGTCCTCCAGGTCGATGAGCAACGTTCCTTCGACGACATAGAAGAATTCGTCATCGTCATCGTGCTTGTGCCAGTGGTATTCGCCTTCGACCACCCCTACGCGCACGACTGACTCGTTGACCTTGCACAGCGTCTGGTTGAACCACTTGTATTCGCAGGCGTCGGCCAAAGCCTTTACGTCGATCAGCTCCAGCGGCTGGTGCAGGATGTTGAGGCGCGTTTCGTAGGAATACGGAGCAACAGAATCAGCCATGGCGGCCTCCGGAGGTTGCTGCGTCGATGATAGGACGACTCCCACGCATGGTGGTGTGTTGGCCGTTCAGCGATGTGACAGAACTACACTGACCCCACTACTCTGCTGACGGCTTGGCGCCCGGCAGGCGCTTCCGCAGCAAGGCGATCTGGCCGGTGTGGTGGGCCTCGTGCTCGGTGACGTGGAACCACTTGCAGTAGTTGTTGGGCGGACCCCAGGGGAAGGGGAAGTCTTTGTCGACGCTCATGAGCCATGCGTCATCGCGCTTTTTGAATTCGGCCAGCGACTTTGCCCGCACTTCCTGAAGAATGTTCAGGTAGTAGTCGCGGTCGTGCCCTTTGATGGTCTTGCGGCCGGCGTCGCCGAGGTTCATCGCTGGGTCCCACTTCTCCTTAATCGACTTGGACCAGCTGTCCCACTTCATCCCGTCGAAGGTATTCATCTGGTAGTAGGTTTCCGTCGCGGCGAGATGGAGCATGAGTGCGCCGATGGAGTTGGCGTTGGCGTCGAAGAGATGATCGAGATCGGCCTCGGTGAGGCCTTTGGTCGCGCTGATGACGCCGTTGGCTTCGCGCATCCACGTGAGCATGGAGACGAGTGTGCCGACTTGCGGAGAGTAGCCGGGCTTGGGCCCGAGGATGTCGAGGCCTGCCGCGTCTTTCGCTTCAGCCGATGCCGTCGTGGGCAGCGCCTCTGCAAAAAAACCGCAGAGGCCGGCACTGAGAACGGTGGAGGTCTTGAGAAAAGCTCTTCTGTCTGTGACGAGACGATTGGGGGATGTTGGTTTGCTCATGATGTGCTTTTGACCTCGGAGGGAAATTGAAAGGTGCCGATGTCCCCGGCGCAAACAGAGGCGAATTGTACCAAGTTCATCGGTTCGCCTTCCCCATCGAAATGTCGAAATAACGAACGAAATGGCCGGGCAATCGTTATGGGATCATGGCATGCCTGGTGCCCGCGCGCAGAGCGCTTTCTGTCGATCCCATGACCGCTCTGCTGCGGGAGTGAATCGGACGTTAGGGTGCACCACGGCAGGGTGCGTCGCGGCGACGAAAGTCGTATTCGAAACTCGCGACGGGGCTCGTACCCTCGGAGCCATGGAAACCCTCCTCAGAATTCGTGAATCGTCACCGTCCGAGCTTCTTGCAGATCGCCTGGAGCGCGAGGCACGACTCGCGGCCGTCGACCATCCCGAGCAGGCACAGGACTATCGACGCCAGGCAGAGATGCTGCGGGCCATGGTCGCGATCCAGAAGACTCCGGCGCAACATGTTCGCCGATAACTTCCTTCCCAACGCCTGAGTGGTGCGAACGTCGCACCGAATCACTACGCTCCGAGGATCCGGCCCGGCATAGTTGGAATGAACCATTGTCGACTGTTTTGTAAAGCGCTTACACTCGCTCTCCGGCTGGACACTTCCGCCTTCCCCGGAGCCCCATGTCTCTCCCCTACAGTTTCAGGCGATGCGTTCTTGCCCTGATGTGCGTTGTCCCGGCGCTCGCTTTCGCGCAAACGCAAACCACAGTCACCCCCACTAACTACCACTTCCCGCACACCTACACCAATCCGCTCACCCTCCAGCTCGGCAACGGACAACCCGCCGTCAGTTGTCCCGACCCCGCCGTCTATCATCAGCGCGCACGCAGCGGCGATACCTGGTACCTCTACTGCACCGGCGATCCACTGAACGCGCAGGACCTGGATGCGAACGGCAACCCGCGCGCGCACCTCATCACGCAGTTCCGGTCGTGGGACCTGATTCACTGGAGCTATATCGGCGATGCCTTCACGCAGACGCCCGCGTGGGTGGGCAACGCGACGAATCAGTTCTGGGCGCCCGCGGTAAAGCTGCTTAACGGCAAGTACTACATGTACTACGTCGCGCCCAACACGCTCGCGGGTGGCGCGGCCATTGGTGTTGCCACTGCATCGTCACCTGCCGGTCCGTGGACCGACGCAGGCGCACCGGCGGTTCCGAATGAGCCGGCCTTCTGCTGCGCCGGTTCGCAGCGCGCGGTCATCGATCCCGACGTCATCGCCGACGATAGCGGCCAGCTCTACATCTCCTACGGCAGCTTCTTTGGCGGCATCAGCGTGCGCAAGCTCTCCGCCGACGGCCTTACCTCCGACGCATCGTCGGAAAAACTGATCGGCATCGACAACTTCGGCGAGGGCGGCAGCTTCTGGAAGCACGATGGCTGGTTCTACTTCTTCTTCTCCACCTCGAACTGCTGCGATGGACCGCTGACCGGCTACACCGTGATGGTGGGACGCGCGCGCACACCAATGGGCCCGTTCCTTGATAAGAACGGCATCGACCTCGCCAGCTTCGCGCCCGGCGGCACCTTCTCCATCGCCGCCAACGGCAATCAGTTTGCCGGTCCCGGCGGCAACGTCGTCTTCACCGACGACAGCGGCCAGGACTACATGCTCTATCACGCGGTCAGCACGGTGACGCCGTACCTTGCCGGCTTTCCCGGCGTCACCATCCGGCCAGCGCTGATCGATCCCATCGACTGGGTGAATGACTGGCCGGTTGTGCGCGGCGGCTATGGCCCATCGAACACCGCGCAGCCCGCACCCGCCGCGCAGCCCTGGCAATACAACGCGTACCGCACGCGCGTCCTACAACCGGATCGCCCGGCAAACTCATCGCGTCGCTCTCGGACGAGTTCAACGCGGCAACGCTCTCGTCGCAGTGGCACTTCATTCATCCGAATGCGGACAACACCTACGTCCTGACCGGCTCCAGCTACCAGGTGGAGACGCACGGACCGGACGAGAACGCGACGCCGCAGCAGGTCTCAATCCTGGGCGAGCCGACGCCGCCCGGCGACTGGATGGTCGAAACCAAGATGACCACCAGCGTTCCCTTCGATAACAGTTGCTGTTACAACTTTGCGCAGGGCGCGCTGTTCATCTACGGCAACGACCAGAACTCCATCAAGCTGGACATCTTCCCCAACTTCGACGTGCGCGCCACCGAGTTCGGCAAGCAAGTCGGTCCGGTGCCCGCGCACTATCCCATCTACGACCACCAATTTGTCGGTCAGGCCGCGGCGACTACCTGGCTGCGCATTGCGAAACACAGCAATCTTCCTTCCAACGCATCCGGCGGCGGCGAGCTCTACACCGCCTACACCTCCACCGACGGTGAGCACTGGATCCGCGGCGGCACCTGGCAGCACTCGCTCGGCGCGGGCGCGCAGATCGGCATCTCTGCCGAGAACACTCCGGGCTTCACCATCAACTTCGACTATGTGCGCGTCTACACGCTCAAGTAGCAGCGCAAGTTCTCACTCCTGCGGCCCGGCAGCTTTATTTTCCGGGCCGTATTTTTCATCCCTCACAACGGCTTCGCCATCAGGATGAAGTGTCCGGGGATCGTCATCTTCTCCTCCAGCACCGGGAGATACTCCTCGGTTCCCGTCTCCACATAGCCCAGCCTGCGATAGACCGGCAACAACTGCTCCGCTCGCGGGCTCACCACGCGGAGATCCATCCACTTGCAGCCCTGCTCGCGCGCAAAGTTTTCCGCCGCGGCGTTCAACTGCTTGCCCAGCCCTGCGCCCTGACGGGCCGGCACAATGGACAGCAGCCCCAGGTAGGCGCGGTCGCCGCGCGGCTCCACGTATACGCAGCCCACCGGCGCGCCATCCTCCTCCTTCACCAGGAAGGTGCCGCGCTGCCACAGGCTTTCCAGCTCGCCATCGCCCTGCAGGCGATCGCCGCCGCCCTTCTTCAGGAAGCGCTCTACCTCGAATGCCTGATTCACCAGCCGTCGGATCGCCTCGATGTCGGCATCCGTCGCCACCCGGATCGTCTCACTCGCTTGCACGTCGCTCATATCTAATAGATTCTGCAGCATCGCGCAGGTTTCGTGTAACTCCGGCAGCGGGTCGCCGTCTTATTGGGTGGGGACGCGGGTGGCCGCCGCCATCTGTTGTGTCATCTGCCGCGCCGTCCGCCGCGTTCTCCATCTGAGGTTCTCCATGCGTATTTCGTTTCGCATTTTCGTTCGCTGCTCGTCCTTACTCTTGCTGCCTCGCTGACTGGCTGCACCGTCAGCGCCGCATCGCGCACGCCGATCCCGGCCGCCACCAGCGACGCGGCTCTCGCCCCAAAGAGCGGCCAGCAGACCGCGGTCTTTGCCGGCGGCTGCTTCTGGGGCACGCAGGCTGTCTTTGAGCGCGTGAAGGGCGTGCTGAAAACGACCACCGGCTACTCCGGCGGCTCCGCCGCATCCGCGACCTACGACCAGGTCACCACGGAAACCACCGGTCACGCCGAGTCGGTGCAGGTCGTCTTCGATCCATCGAAGATCACCTACGGCCAGTTGCTGCGCGTCTTCTTTTCTGTGGCGCACGATCCTACCGAGCTCAACCGCCAGGGCCCGGATGTGGGCACCTCGTATCGCTCCGCGATCTTCTACGCCAACGATGAGCAGAAGCGCCTGGCGACCGCCTACATCCAGCAGCTCGACCAGGCGCACATCTTCCCGCACCCCATCGTCACCCAGGTGGTTCCGCTCAAAGGCTTCTACCGCGCCGAGGATTACCACCAGGACTACGCGCTGCACAATCCGGGCAATCCGTACATCATGGTTTGCGACCGGCCGAAGATTGCAGCGCTGAAGGAACAGTTCCCCGATTTATTCGTGGATTACAAAGGCAGCAAGTAGCGCGGGGGCGCAATCGCCGGTGGCACGTTCCTGCGCTTCGCGGGCTTTGAGAGTGCTGGGTTTATCGGCCCAGCACTCTCACGGAAGCGACTTCCTGACCGGTTGACTTGTGCGACTTGGCGCGGCTCGGCTCCACGACCTGCGCGATATCGGTCTGCGCTCTCTCCTGGATCTGGCGAAGCGTGTAGCCCGTCGCATCATGATCGAAGACGAGCAATGATCTGGCAGGCGCCGGCCGAAGCTCCCGCGGTTTGGCCGTCAGATAGATGTGTGCGTGGTTAAAGCTGCGGAGCTCCCAGAGCTGGCCCTCAAGAGAGCGCGAAATCGCATAATGGCCCGCGGGCATGGACACCCCGGCCGCGGTGAAGGCAAAAGGAATGTTGACGGACATCACCGGGGTTTCGGCCTGACCATATACCAGGTGAGACGACGCGAGCAGCGCAGTAACAGCTAGCATTCGCATGAGCTTCATGACCTTCCTCCTTGGTCTTGCATGCATTGCATCGTGCGGCGAATCCTCAACCATCACCATCGACTTCTGGCGAACAGCACGATGCGTCTGGCGAGCGCCGGAGGGCACGATGGCGAAATCATGCGAAGGACGGCTCCGTTCCGCGGGTGGGCTCTCGCGAAAATTTGCCCGGCAAAAAGGGGATCGGCAAAGTGCGGCCTGCTGCTGTCTGAACGTTCACCAGACCAGGCGGTACGTTGGCCCTCTCTAGCGAGGCGTTGGCCCCCCACCCATTGGCTTTTCGCTGCGGCGGCGAGCATGATGTGAGGGTGCAGATGGAGGTCCAAGTGCGAAGGAACAGCGCCGCACTATCGCCGGGCCACGATGGGAAGATGATCCGCTATCCCGGCTATGGAATACTCCTCGCTGCCTGGACACTGCTCGGCACTTTGTCGTACGTCCACTCTCGGCTTCTGCCCGGCGCTCGGCCGGAAAGTCTGCTGTTTGGGCTGTTTGGCTGGCTGGGCTGCTATTACGCCTGGATTCCGCTCACACCCGTCGTCTTCCGCCTGGAGCGGAGGTTTCGCATCGCCTGGCCGATCTCCGCGAAGAATGCCGCGATCCTGGCGGCGTTTGGGTTCCCCTTCTGCTACGTCGCTTTCCAGCTCGCCTTCGTCTTCGACCGCACGATTCACTTTGTGTTCTGGCACCGAAGCGGCTCGGAGGCCTTTACGTGGCGCATGCCGGCCAGCGAGATCGCTCTGCAGTTCTTCGTGTACGCAGTGACTGTCGTGGCCAGCGCGTTCATTCGCTACCTCATCGACGCGCAGCAGAAAGAGCGGCAAGCGGCAGTGCTGGCGCTGGAGAAGTCGAAACTGGAGAGCGCGCTTCGCCTGGCAGAGCTGGAGACGCTGCGCATGCGTCTGAATCCGCATTTCCTCTTCAACTGCCTGCAGAACATCTCCGCGCTCGCCGGACAGGATGCGAAAGCCGCGACCCAGATGCTGGCCCGGCTTGGCGACCTGCTGCGGGTCGCATTGCGCAGCGACTACAAAGACGAGATTCCGCTGAGTGAAGAGGTGGCGCTTACCAAGGCATACATCGCCATCGAACAGGTTCGTCATGGCAATCGGCTGTCCGTGCTCTTCGATATCGCGCCCGAAACGGAGCGGTTGCTGGTGCCCAACCTGCTGTTGCAACCACTGGTGGAGAACGCGATCAAGCATGGCATCGGAGGCCGCGACCAGGCAGGGGTGATCTGGGTGCGGGGTGAAGCAAATCGTCAGCGCGATGAGGTTGTGATCACCATCCGTGACAACGGTGCGGGGCTGCCGGTGAGCAACGCGGCCGAGATGCGGCTGGGAGTGGGGCTGGGCGCCACCAAAGAACGATTGATGCGCATGTATGACCGGCAGTCGCTCGAGATCCATCCGCTGCCGGAGGGTGGAACAGAAGTCCGCATCATGTTGCCCGCTCATTCTTCCGCGCGCGCTGCGGCCCCGACAACAGCGGTCGAAGAGCACGTGTCGGAACACGTATCTGGACACGTGTCTGGAAACGTATCTGGCCGCATGCCTGTCCGTCATGCGTAATGCGACAGAGAGCCGTCTGCGGGTGCTTGTCGTGGACGATGAGGCGCTGATCCGGCAGAGCCTGTGCCGCGGCCTGGCGATGCGCGACGATATCGAGATCGCGGGTGAGTGCGAGTCGGGCGCTCAGGCGATCGCCGCGATACGTGACCGGCGCCCAGATCTTGTGCTTCTCGACGTGCAGATGCATGACGGCACCGGGCTCGACGTGGTGGAGCAGATAGGGCCGGAGCACATGCCCGCAGTCGTCTTCGTCACCGCATATGACGACTATGCCGTGAAGGCGTTTGAGCTGAGCGCGGTGGATTATCTGCTGAAGCCGTTCGACGATGAGAGGCTGAACCGAAGCATCGATCGCGCGAAGAAGCAGATTCTGACAGCGCGTGCCGGAGATCTCTCCAGCCAGTTGCGCTCGCTGCTGGAGTCGAAGGCAGAGCGATGGCCTGATCGGCTGGTGGTGCGGACGGACGAGCACTTCGATCTCGTGCCGGTAAGCGCGATCGACTGGATCGAGTCCGCCAATAATTACGTTCAACTGCACTGCGGCGCGAAGCACTTCCTGCTGGGGGAGACGCTGACCAGCCTTGCGGAAAGGCTCAACCCGCATAAGTTTGTCCGCGTTCATCGCGGCCGGATCGTCAACCTGTCGCGCATCACGGCAGTGCACCCCTTATTCAGCGGCACCTACGAGATCGAACTGAGCGGGGGCACGCGCATCTCAACCGGCCGTCAATACCGGGAGCAGATCCAGGCGTTGCTGAAGAGCTGACGCGCCGCACTCCGCCGATTCAGGCGCTCCGCCTTCGCGGTCTGTTTCACAACATACGAATCGCGCTCAGTAGATATGGAAGTTGACTTCGATGGTGATTTCTACGGGGACCGGTTTTCCCTGGTACATGGAGGGCTTGAACTTGTACTGGCGGACGGCTTCGACTGCCTTTTCGTCCAGCCCCATGCCCAGCTTGCGCACCACGCGGATGCGCTGCGGCATGCCGTGCGCGTCCACGATCAGCGACACCACCGAGACGCCCTGGTACTTGGCGCGCCGCGCTTCGTCGGAGAACTCTGCGTCGACGGAGTAGATCAGCACCGGTGGCGAGACGCCGCCGCCCACGTGATACAACCCGCCGCCGTAGCCGCCGCCCTCGCCCGGCCCGTAGCCTGCGCCGGAGCCGGAACCAATGCCGCCGCCATCGCCCGAGCCCAGGCCCGCGCCCGTCCCCGTCCCGTTCGACAACGGCCCGGTGATGTTGGTCCGCGGATCGCCCAGGTTGGGCAGATTGTTATTCGGCAGCGCGATGTTCGACGGCATCTTGATGGTCGGCTCGACCGCCAGCTTGGGATGCGGGTTCACCGCCAGCATCGGCGGCGTCACCGGCGTCTCGGAAAACTTGGGCAGCTTGCCCTTGGGCGCCTGCACCAGCTCATGCGCGCCGCCGCCGCCGCCACCGCCCATCGCCGGACCCTTGGGCGCGATCGGACGGAAGGGCGTGATATCGATCGCCGCCAACTGCGGCTTGGGCGGCACCGGCTTGGGATGCATCCGCATCTGGATGATGATGAAGATGATCAGCCCGATGATCACCACGTGCGCCCCCACCGACAGTGCGGAAGACAGCGGGCTGCGCTTGCTCCGGAACGGATCCGGCACCGCTATCGGGTGCGACGTCAGCACCAGCGGCGGCAACGTCTCCCGATGGAACAGGCCACGCACGTTCTCCAGCCACGTCCGCCACACCGGCTCATCCACCACCGGATTCCACAAATGCGGCTCGTATGGCCCGGGCACTGGCGCAGTCTGCGCTGTGCTGGGCGAAGCGGTGTGCGGAGTATCGCCTGGAGCGGTGTGCGGCCGGTCAGCCCCGTTCATGCGCGCCTCCACTGCCGGAGCGAGCGATGCCGGCGCAGCCTCGCGCTGGAGCGCATGACGAAGCTGACCCTCCAGCTTTTCTACTTCATTCTCTTCCACTTGATTCGGATTGGGTGGTATTCGCGACATACGATAGCTTCAACCTCTCAGTTGCGCAGGCGCTGGGCCTTCGCGCGTAGCACCTTCAGGGCCCGCTGCAAATGACTCTTCACCGTGGCTACCGGCATCGCCAGCAGCGCGGCAATCTCCTCCGGCATCAGGTCTTCCTGGTAACGCAGCACGACGACCGTACGCGGCACGATGGGCAACGATGCAATCATCTGCCGCAACCGATCTGCCAGCCATGGATCCGTTTCCTGCCGTGCTGCCGCGGGCTCGGCAACGCCGGGCGCTGCGAAGCTGACCGCCGCGTGATCCTGAGGCCGCCGCAATCTGCGCCGCGCCTGGTCAATGGAGCGATGGACGGTGACCCGCCGCAGCCAATGGACCACATGTTCTTCAGATGCAAGCGACGGCAATTGGCCGTACAGCTCGAAGAACACATCCTGCGCTACCTCCTCGGCGAGCGATGGGTCGTGGACGATACGCCGCGCAATGCTGAACACCATCGACTGGTGCTCGCGCATGAGCAGACGAAAGCTTTCGAGCGATCTCTGCAGGTGGCCACCTGATACCCGGCGACCGCGCCGGAGCTGAATTGCGACCTTCACTCTGCTATACGCACGGGCGACACAAGAGTATGCAGCCTTTCTCGCGCGCCTCGGAATATCACTTGAGATGCCCCGCCAGGAATTTGGCCATCGCCCGGTTTGCCTCCATCGATTCCGGCAGTGCCGGATCGTACCAGAATGCATGCGGCAACCCGTCGAAGACCATCAGGCGTGCATCGTCGCCCGCCCGAAGAAAGGCGCGATGCAGGTCGATTGTTCCGCTCAGCAGCAGGTCGCGTCCGCTGGTCACAAACAGCGCCGGCGGCATCCCCTTCAGGTCGGCATAGATGGGCGAGAGCACCGGGTCCTTCGGGTCTGTGTCCTTCACATAGGATGAGAGAATCTGCTTCTCCGGCACGGTTGCGTTCGGCGTGGGCAGATATCCGGTGAAACCGCGCAGGCCATAAAGCGCCACAGAATCCCCAGTACGCGCGAAGTCGCCAAAGCCGCTGAATATCCCCAGCGCTGCCGGCTCGGGCAGGGACAACTGCTTCAGCCGCACGGCCACTTCGCCGGTCAGGATGGCTCCTGCCGACGTCCCGTAGATCGCGATCTGCTCCGGCTTGTGCGTCTTCAGCAGCTCGCGATAGACCGCCACCGCATCCTCTACCGATGCCGGGAACGGATGTTCGGGCGCCAGCCGGTAGAGCGCAGCGACGACGGGAACTCGCGCATAATATGCAATCGGAATCGACTCCGTGTAGCTGCCCGAGTCGGAATCGAAGCCGCCGCCATGCAGGTCCAGCAGCACCTTGCCTGCATTTGCCGCGGGCACGTGCAGCGGCGTAACCCGCCGCACCGGTACGCCCGCCATCGAGTCGTTGGCAACCGTCACCGGACAGATCTTCCGCCACTGCTTCTCCGCGCGCGCGGTATACGCATCCGTCATGGCGCGCCGCTTTTCCAGTGGCTCGGGAACGTCTGCATCCGTGCCCGCGTGCCGCAGCGACGCCTGCGCCTGCGGGCTGAGCGACTGCGGCACGGGCACGATCCGGCCCACATGCGCTGTCCCGTTGGGCTCGATGTAACTCGAATTATGCGAAACCGCCGTGGCGGCGGTGGTCGCTGCCGGCGTTGTTGCCGCTGTCTGTCCCCAGGCCGTGCCTGCCGCAAAGATGCCCAGCAGGCACGCAGCCTGCGTGATTCGATTCTGTCCCAAAAGCTGCATCATCCCCGCCGTTCCTCCGGAGTGGTCCGTTCCGTCAATGTACTCCTGGGACGCAACGGGAGGGCCGCGGGCTGGCTGTTCACCTTATGGCAAAGTCATCATCAGTTCATGACAATGCCATCGCCATTTCATGACAGGGCCATTGTTAGATCGGCTGTCCGCAGCCGTTTGGCGAAGCGTTTGCGCAGCTCCAGCCGCGCGCGGTGCCGCCGCGACTTTACGGTCGCCACGGGCCGCTCCATCTGCGCGGCAATCTCCTCCAGCGAGCGCTCGTCGAAGAACTGCAGCAGCAGCACCGAGCGCAGCGACTCCGGCAGCGAGCGCAGCGCCGCATGCAGCAGCCGGTTCCGCTCCATCATCAGCAGCCGCTGCTCCTGCGACATCTGCCGGCGCGTCAACCTACTCCCCGCCTCCAGCACCGCCGTCAGGCTCGCGCTCTCCATCTCCTCCAGCCGCATGCGCGCGCGCTTTCGCTGCGACTGGAAGACCTCGTTCATCAGCACACGTGTGATCCAGGTGGCAAATCGCGACTCTCCGCGAAAGCCGCCGAGTCCCTGCCAGGCCTTCATCATCGTCTGCTGCACGGCGTCTTCGGCATCCTGTGCCGTCAGCCGGTATTGCCGCGCCATCATGAGCAGGCGGCCCTGGTGCCGCGTGAATAATTCCGAGAAGGCGTTCTCGTCGCCGCCCCGCGCCGCATCTACAAGTTGTTCGTCAGTCACGCGCGTAAGTTCCTGCATAAGCTTTGTCATCCTGAACGCAACAGCATCACCGAACGTGAGTGAAGCATCTGCTATTTCCCCGCACGTCCACGCACCAAACATGAGCGACCACCGGGAGCGATCCCGACAACCCGCGCCGACCGGCGCGTCTGCCGGGATGGCAAATCCTAGTGCATCGCTGCTCCGCCGCTTGACTTCCGCATGATGAACGGAAGCGGAACCATGCACAGCGCGGCGAAGGCGAAGAAGCGAATGATGTCGATGTAAGAAAGCATGGCTGCCTGCTGCTGCAATTGCTGATAGAGGCGCAACATGGCAGCGCTGTTCGCGCCGGTCGCCGACAGGCCGCCGGTCACCAGGTGATGGCTCATCTGCGTCATCGCGTGCAGATAGGACGAGCTTCCCCCGGTCATATGCGCGCCCAGATAGGACTGATGACGCTGCGCCTGCCGCGCCAGCAGCGTGGCTACCAGCGCCGTCCCTACCGATCCGCCCATGTTGCGCGCGAGATTCGTGAGGCCGGAGACGTCGTTGTTCGCCTCCATGGGCACGCCGACATACGAAAGCGTCTGGATGGGGATGAACATGAAGCCTAGCCCCGTCGCCTGGAAGAAGCGCAGCCACGCGGCATAACCCAGGCTCATCGACAGGTGAATCGTCGTCATGTGAAAGAGCGCCACCGACGTGATGGCGAAGCCGAAGGCCAGCAGATACCGCGCATCGACTTTCGCAATCAGAATGCCGACGATGGGCATGCAGATGAGCGTTGCGATGCCGCCCAGCGACAGCGTCTTGCCCGCATTCGTCGCCGTGTAGCCCATGATGGTCTGCAGCATCTGCGGAATCAGGATGGTGGTCCCATAGAGCGCGATGCCGAGAATGAACATCATCAGGAACGACAGCGCAAAGGTGCGGCTGCGGAAGAGCCGCAGCTCGATGACCGGCTTGTGGCCCTTGCGGATCTGCCATAGCTCCCAGAGGATCAGCGCGGCGATGCTGACGATGCAGATGATGGTGAAGGCGACGATGAAGTGCGAGCCGAACCAGTCATCTTCCTGCCCCTTGTCCAGCACCGTCTCCAGACAGCCAAAACCGATGGCCGTCAAAGCAAAGCCCGTGTAGTCGATTTTGATCAGGCCGGCACGCGCCCTCTTCACCGCTTCGATCAGGTGTGGCGGGTCTTCCACCACGCGGTTGGTCAGGTACATGGAGATCAGTGCCACCGGCACGTTGATGAAAAAGATCCAGCGCCACTGGTAGTTGTCCGTGATCCATCCGCCGACCAGCGGGCCGATTGCCGGAGCCGTCACCACCGCGAGGCCATAGAGCGCGAAGGCTTGCCCGCGTTTTTTCGGCTCGAAGGTGTCGGCGAGGATCGCCTGCTCCGATGTCGCGAGGCCGCCGCCACCCAGCCCCTGCAGCACACGGAAGAAGAGCAGCGTGCCGAGCGATGGCGCGAGGCCGCACAGCAGCGAGCTGATGCCGAACATGGCCACGCAGGTCATGTAGAAACGCTTGCGCCCGATCAGCGTCGCCAGATAGCCGCTGATAGGCAGGATCACCGCATTCGCCACCAGGTACGAGCTGATGACCCACGTGGCCTCGCTCTGGCTTGCGGCCAGCGATCCGGCGATGTGCGGTAACGACACGTTGGCGATGGAGGTGTCCAGCACCTCCATGAATGTCGCCAGCGTCACCGTCAGCGCGATGGCCCACGGATTGTGGCGCGGCTTCCATATGGAGTGTTCCGCCGCTTGCCTGGTCGCGGATTCGGAAGGCTTGATCGCTGTTCCTGCCATAGGTACAAAATAGTACCATGCGGTACATTAAATCAAGACCGTGAGCCCGCAGTTCGTCACTTTCGCTATGCTGGATTCCATGAAGGTGAAATTGCCGCGCCAGGCCACCCGCAAGACGGCGTTGAAAAGGCGGAAATCGGTCCGCGGCCGGCCGCCCACAGAAGAAGTCGCCGCCCGCGCCGAGCGCCTGCTCGACGTCGCGACAGAGGTCTTTCTGGAACAAGGCTTCAAGGGCGCCAGCATGAGCGAGATTGCCCGCCGCGCCGGCGCCTCCAAGCAGACGCTCTACGCGCGCTATCCCAGCAAGGCCGCGCTCTTCGCCGCGCTGGTGGAGCGCAAAGCCGGGCGTCTCTTTGCAGCTATCGGACCGCTTGGCGAAGGCCGCAGCCTGCGCGATACGCTGGTCCACTGCGGCTCGGAGCTGCTTGAACTCATCATGTCGGACGATGCCCGCGGGGTCCATCGCCTGGTCGTCGCCGAGTGCATGGAATTTCCCGAGCTGGGCGAGATCTTCTGGGAGCGCGGGCCGGGCAGAACACGCGCGATACTCGCCAACTATCTTCGCGCGCAACAGAAACTCGGCAACATCCAATGTGGTGATCCCGAACAGGCGGTCGAAGTCCTGCTGGGCCTGCTGGTCAGCGGAGCCACCCTGCGCGCCTGGCTCGGCCTGCCGCCCACATTCACAAAAACGCCGGCGCAGCGAAAGGCCTGGGCCAACCTCGCCGTCGACACCTTCCTCTCCGCCCTGCGCGCCTCGCAGCCGTCTGCGGACTAGAGCATTTTCGGTATAGGTGTAGACCGTCCAACGATCGCTCTCGTGGCTTTTCTTAAAGGAAAAGCCACACCGAGTGCATCTCCGCAGAACACAGTATTACCGAAAATGCTCTAACCGCGTTTGCTGCCATCGTGCAAGAGATCCTTCTTCCTCCCACTCGCTCAGGCGATACACTCCCCGCAGAGGACCTCCGCCGATGGCCCTGATCTATCTGCTCACCCGCCGCATCGCCGCGGCGCGTGCTTCCGTTGCTTTCGTCTTGCTGTTCGCGTTCGCTTTGCTGCCACTCGCTTCGACCACCGGTTGCAAGAGCACGTATTACACGGCGATGCGCAAGCTGGGCAAGGAGAAGCGCGACATTCTCGTCTCCCGCGTGAAGGATGCGAAGAAGGACCAGCGGGACACCAAAGAGCAGATCCAGACCACGATGGAGTCCTTTCAAGCGCTCACTGGATTCCAGGGCGGATCGCTGGAGAAGTCCTACAAGCGGCTGAATGCGGAGTATGAGAAGGCGGCCGACCAGGCCAACAAGCTGCACAATCGCATCCAGTCCATCGATCAGGTTTCCGGCGATCTCTTCAAAGAGTGGCAGGGCGAAATCAATTCCATGAGCAACGCGAAGCTCAAGGCGCAGAGCACTACCATGCTTCGCAATGCGCGCGTGCGCCAGGCCGCCTACATGCGCTCCATGCGCCAGACGGAAGATCGCCTGACGCCGGTTCTCGGCGCCTTTCACGATCAGGTGCTTTTTCTGAAGCACAACCTGAACGCGCGCGCGATCGGGTCGCTCAAGGGGACATCCGTTTCGATCGGCAACGACGTCACCGACCTTGTGCAGTCAATCGACGGCTCGATGCAGGAGGCCGACAAACTCATCGCCTCGCTCTCGACCGACGACAATTCGTAAGCAGGCTCTACCCCCACAAGCGTGCGGCCCACGCTGCAAAGGCGTGCCACGCCGCTGTCGTCGCCAGCGGCATTCGCGTTTCTTCCACCACGATCAGAAACACGCTCGCCCACAAGGTCGCGCGGTTCACTCGGCGCGTGGACCAGTAGTCATACGCCATCAGGATCGCGAGAAAGCAATACATCAGCAGGCACACCACATGCAGCCGCGCATGGACCCAAGTCATCGGAAGGCGGAAGATCGCCGCGCCCATCAGCGTGGTTGTCGCTATGTAGATCAGCCGCTTGTGCTCGGCAGCGCGGCGGCGCGCGCGGTACGCGAAGACGAGGAGCACTGCGAAGACCATCATCTCGGAGAGCGATACGATGTAGAACTCTTCGCTCGCCACGCGGTTCTCAGCCAGATGACGAACCATGGAGTCCGTCGCCGCCACCACCCCCAGCACCACCATGAAAGCGCCCAGCGCGAACGTGCCGAAGCCCAGCCATTGATGGATCTTGATGCGGTGCGCCGCCACCAGCACCGACTGCACAATCAGCAGCACTACCCACGCCGTGAATGCCGCGCCGTGGACGTGAAGGATCGGGCTCGCCAGATGCGCCCGCGTCATGCCCGCTAGAAAATAGGTCGGCGCAAAGCCTGCAAAGACAGTCGCGAGCATGAGAACGGACATGCCGGTAAAGAACCAATGATCGTAGCGGCGGCCAGGCAGATGGGAGACAACACTCCTGGGCTGTATCGGTGCGGTAACCATGCTCGCTCCAACGGGCCCGGATAAGTTTGTTCTGAGGGATGGTGCATGGTAGGACGATTGCGGCCCGGCAGCAAGCGAGAAGTCGCCAACCCGGCAAGATGCACACGCGACCGTGAGACTTAGGTCATAGCTCCTGCGCGCGCGCCATACTCTAATGGCTAGAGCATGAACACCCTTCGCTATATCATCCTCGCCGCCGGCACCATCGCCTGGTTTGCGCCGTTTCCGTTCTATTACACCCGCGGCGCCAAGGGAACACTCACCAAGGACTACGCGGCCCGCTGGGGCATCCTGCTGGAGTGCGTTGCCTACTCGCTGCTGTGGCAACGCTGCTTTTGGCAGCACACACCCGCGCTCTGGCAACTGATTCTTTCCGTTGCCCTATTCGTCATCGCTGCGGTGACGTCCTGGACGGCCAGCATTGCGCTCGGCCGCTATCTCCGCGTGGACGCCGCGCTCGACACCGAGCATGAGCTCATCCGCTCCGGCCCGTACCGCTTTGTTCGCAACCCCATCTACAGTTCGATGCTCTGCGTGCACCTCGCCACCGCGCTGCTCATCACGCCGCTCTGGCTCTTCCTCATCGCGCTCGCCGTCTTCCTTGTCGGCACCACCATCCGCATTCGCGCGGAAGAAAAACTCCTCGCCGGCCGCTTCGGCGAACAGTTCACGGCCTACCGCCGGTCGGTCTCCCGCCTCGTCCCCTTTGTGCGCCTCTAAATATCTCGACGGGTCGCGACAGGCGTCATGGCGCCTTCGTCGAAAGCCACCAGCCCGCTCCCGCCAGCCAGCAGCTCTCATCCGGCGCGTCGTTGCGATAGAGCGATTTCACTCTGCTCCAGTTACGGTTACGAAATGCCTCTGCCAGCCGCCGCTCCCCGGCCAGGTCCCGCGCTCCGGAGCAGCCGACGAACTGTGCCTGAAAGAGAAAGCGCGCCGCCCATGCCTCTCCATCGGTGCGCGTGATCAGCAGCAGCGCGCCGGCACCGTCATCCGGCGTCAGCGGAAACAGCAGCCGGCCTCCCGGCTCCAGCGCATCCAGCCACACCGCCGGCGGCTCGGTTGCGCCGGCATTCACGTACAGCACATCGCACGCGGGCAGTGGCCCCACGGCTCCGCTCCGCGCATGCAGCCGCACCTGCGGCAACGCAGCCAGGTTCTCCGCCGCGCGCCGCACCAGTCCCGGCTCAATCTCATACGCATCCACCCGGCCCTGCTCACCCACGAGCTTGGCGAGGATCGTCGTGTAGTAGCCGGTGCCCGCCCCCACGTGCACAATCCGGTCGCCCTTCTGCGGCCGCAGCGTGGCGATGCACACCGCATGCATACCAGGCTCCCCGTTGTTCAGCCCATCGGCCCCCAGCGACACCACGACATCCTGATAGAGAAACGCGGGATCGTCCCCGGGCGCCTCAACGAAACCATCGCGGGTCAGAATCCGCCACGGAGGGCCGCCGACAAACTGCTCACGCGGCGTCGATTGAAAGGCCGCAGCGAGCTCGCTATCTGCAGAAACCCCGGCCCGCGCGGCCATCAAACGCGCGAAGAATGCCCGGTGCGCCGCAATGCGCTCCGCATCCGTCCGCCAGTGCTCCTTCTTCCGCATTCGGCTCTGCGGCCGCGCCGCAGCCTGACCCCTGCGCACTGAGATGAGGACAGAGCGAGGATCGAGGCCGCCGCGGGTTCCCAAAATGATTGGCGACGCGGCTATCCTGCCGGAAATTCCGCAAAAATCCCCCGACAAACACTGGCTGCCGGTGCAATGATGGAGGCCCGGTATGACGGAAGCCGTTTGGATTCGTCCCACAGAGAGACCCGATGCAAATCAGCAGCGACCTCCCGGCCCGGTCCGAAAGAGATGCCTCCGGCACCTCCGCGCCACGGACAACCCGAGGTCTCCGGGGAATCCTCCGCGTCCTTTTGCGCAACATCCTCTGCGCCGTCTCGCCGGCATTGCTGATGGCTGCCGCGCTGTGCCCCGCCGCGCAAGCCGCGCCGATGCTGCTGCCCGCATGCCCGCAAACCCGCCCCCTTGGCTCACCGGCAGTCGCGCGCGCAGCCTTGTCGTCGTATGTGGACACAGCCGCCAGCCACGCGGCTTCCACACACAGCCCTGCTGCGGGAAGCAACGATGCCTCCGCAACCCTGCAGAAACTAATCGTCGTCGGCTTTATGGGTGGCAATGTCCGGGCAAACGACTTCGTGCACCGCGAAGCGAGCATGGCGAAGGATCTCAGGCAACGCTATCCGCTCGCGCTGCACGCTGCCGTCTTTGCCAATCACGACGGCGATGCGGCCCTCGCATCCGTGCTGCAGCTCCTGGACCAGGACGAGAACGGCTGCCTGAGCGCACGGGAGAAAAGCGTTGCCCGCATCGTGATCTACGGCCATAGCTGGGGCGCCTCGGAGACCATCGCGCTCGCCCGGCGGCTGAACCACCTCAACATCCCCGTGCTGCTCACGATTCAAGTGGATAGCGTTCAGAAGTTGAGTCAGAATGACGCTCGGATTCCGCCCAACGTCCGCGAGGCCGTCAACTTCTATCAATCGGAGGGCCTTCTGCATGGCCGCCCGCGCATCGAGGCCGTGGACCCGCAGCGGACGACCATCCTGGGCAACTTCGAGTCAGCCTACAAGGACGATCCGGTATCCTGCGCCGGCTATCCCTGGTTCGCACGGGCATTCATGAAGCCGCATATCGAGATCGAAAACGACCCGCGTGTGTGGGACAAGATCGAAGCGCTGATCCAGACCAAGCTGCTGTAAGCAGACGGCCGGCCCGCTGCGCGTATTCACTGTTGCATCGCCTGCTGCGCACGGCGAAATGCCGCGTCGCTCACGTGGACCGAGCCCCGAAACGGCTGATCGATGTCGGCGATGGCAATGAGAATCAGTGCGATCAGCAGCGAGAAGAAGGCAACCTGCAGGGTGTGCAGCGTCGTGTTCTCCGCGCCAAACATGCAGGCGGAGAACACGGTCAGAAAGCCGCCGACCAGCAGAACGCACCACAAAATGCCCGGCAAGTGAGAGTTGCTCGCCAGTTGCCGCATGCGCCGGTGTTCGCTCATCGCGCTCAACTCTGAAATTGCGTGATCCTCCGCTGTCGATTCCGTAGGCGATGCCGTTTTTACCGTCATGAGGATGCGCCACATCTCCTCCTTTTGCACGGTGGCTGCAAACCTGCCCTCGTTCCGCTCCATCGCCGGCCATTCCGAATGCAGCACGACGTCGGCATATGTGGTGGCCGCGTTGCGGAGATCGGTGCGTTGCGCTGCCGGCAAGCCCGCCGCCAGGTGGTACACGTTGACCAGCGAGTTTGCTTCCGCGCTGGCGTTCGCGTCCGCCAGCCCAAAGTTGGTCCACACCGTATACAGCATGAACCCCACGATCACCGCATAGGTCGTGCCCAGAACGGTAAGCTGCCAGCCAATGAGCTCGTTGTGGGCACGCCGCGTCTGGGCGGGCCACAGGCGATTCAGCCCCAGGATCAGCAGCAGCGACGCAGCCACGGTGAGAATCACCAGCAGGAAGTCTTCGGTGAAATTCAGCATGCAGATTGTTCTCCAGCGACGCCGCTGACGTTTCCACCGGATCGTTGTGGCCGTTCAAGCGCGGAGTGAAGCGGCATCGTGCCCAAGACTATATCCTGCTTGCTCGCTGGATCGAAGAAGCGTTTCGGCTGCCGGACGCGAAACGCTGCGGCAGGCGCGTCAGCACGCCTCGCAGGTGACGCCCTCGAAGTTCGCCGGCAGCGGAGCGCCCTCCAGCGCGGTAAACTTCGCCGGCGTACAGCAGGCTTTTGCCAGCCGGGCGCGGTCCGCCTGCATCGCCTTGTCCGCCTTCAGCCACGTCAGCGTCTGCCGAAAGATGTGCGCGGCTCCTTCATGCGGTGGCGTCACCAGGCGGTAGTGCATCCACCGGCCCTCGCGCCGCGCCGCCACCAGTCCAGCGCTGCGCAGATACGCCAGGTGCCGCGAAATCTTCGGCTGTGGCTGATCCAGCACCTCCACGAAGTAGCAGACGCAAATCTCCTGCTCGCCCATCAGGTTCAGCAGCCGCAGCCGCGTCCGGTCGCCCAGCGCCTGGAAGAAGCGTTCCATATCGAAAGCAGATCTCGCCGCCATCTCCGGATTATATATGGGTTGACGAATATGTGATGAACAAATATATTCGCCTTAAGAGATATGTCCCGGAGGAAATCATGGCCCAGCCCCAAGTCGATTCCCAAGTGGATTCACTGTCGGATTCAGTCAAGGCAAAGTACGGCGCCGTTGCCGCAAGCACGCTCTCCAGCGATCATGCTGGCGTGAAAGCCGTCGCAGAGGCCTTCGGCTACACCGCCGACGAACTTACTTCCATCCCCGCCGCGGCCAACATGGGTCTCTCCTGCGGCAATCCCACCGCCACCGCGCACCTCAAGCCGGGCGAGGTGGTCGTCGATCTCGGCTCGGGCGGCGGCCTCGACGTCTTTCTTGCCGCGCAGAAGGTCGGTCCCACTGGCCGCGCCATCGGCATCGACATGACACCCGCCATGATTGAGCGCGCCCGCGCCAACGCCGTATCCGCCGGGTACACCAACGTCGAGTTTCATCTGGCCAACATCGACCGGCTGCCGCTGGACGACGCCTCCGCCGACTGCGTCATCAGCAACTGCGTCCTCAACCTCGCGCCGGACAAGCCTGCCGTCTTCCGCGAAATCTTCCGCGTACTCAAGCCGGGCGGACGCCTCGCCGTCAGCGACATTGCGCTCAAGGGCGAGCTGCCGGAATCCATCGCAAAAAGTCTCGCCGCCTACGTTGGCTGCATCGCCGGCGCCATCCGCATCGACGACTACCGCACCGAACTCCGCAAGGCTGGCTTCGAATTTGTGGAGATCGTCGACAGCGGCGCCGACCTCAACGCCTACGCGAAAGTCGAAGGCCAGTCCGGCTGCTGCTCGCCGGCGGATGACGGCAACTGCTGCACACCGGCGGAGACGCTGCACAACGAGCTCGCCGCGCTGCTTGCCAAATACGACGTGAACGCCGCCGCAGCCAGCGTGAAGGTCTATGCGCTGAAACCGGAGACGAAGGCATGCTGCGGCCCTGAATGCTGCCCGCCGGCCAAAGTGGAGAGTCATGCCTGACGTGCTCTTTCTCTGCACCGGCAACTCCTGCCGCAGCCAGATGGCCGAAGGCTGGCTGCGGCATCTTGCCGGCGATCGCTTTCATGCGTTCAGCGCCGGTCTTCAGCCCGGCATCGTGCATCCGCTTGCCATCGAAGCGATGCGCGAGGCAGGCGTCGATATCTCCGGCCAGCGCTCGAAAGATGTCGCCTCGCTCCTCGGCCGGCACTTCAGCCACATCATCACCGTCTGCGACCGCGCCCAACAGAACTGTCCCATCTTTCCCGGACCCTCGATCCGGGAACACTGGCCGATCGAAGATCCCGCCACCGCCGAAGGCTGTCACGAGGAGCGCATGCTCGTCTTCCGGAAGGTCCGCGATGAGATCGAAGCGCGCGTGCGGCGCTTCATCTCGCTATCTGACAATTTGGTCGACTTCGTGAAAGCACCTTGACAGCATTAACTCGTTCGACTGAGCCCATCATTTTAGTAACGACAGAGCCGCACTTTACAACCAAAATGCCAGAGCTGTCGTGCAGAATGTAGCCTGCAATCCACACGCTTCCCAATGATCCATGAAGGATCATATTGCCACGTGTACGCCCATCACATCGTTTCGTAATCGCTTTGCTTTCGTCCCTTGCGCTTAGTCTCGTTGCTATTTATTTCTCTCAGCAGCCCATGCTGCAATCAAGCCATCCGAGGATGCAAATGGCCGCAATCACGGCGTCGACGGACGCCTTATCGCGGCATATGACCAGGCTGCGTATCATGCCACAGATGCGCGTCCAGGCCAACGCATCCACCAGAGGGTTCAGTCAATCGCTACATCGCAAGCGAAATCGCGATCAGAAGTTGGATCGATGATTTCGCCGCCGATCAATGAAGCGAAGGACAAATTCCTCGTGTCTTAGGCGCGCATCACAACCGAGCCGTCCGTACCATTCACGGTCAAACGCTCGATCCGCTGCGCGAACGACACAGGATGGAATCTCACAGGAGCAAAGGCCATCGATGCAGCATTGGAGAATTTCCACGGAGCAGATCGTCCTTACAACGTTGCAGCGCTTCCGGATGGCGCGGGCGGCGCATACGTCTACCTCTATCCCGCGCAGCTCAAGGCAAACATATATTCCTCTCGGAGCTGATCGCTCGCTACGACTTTGCATCAAGCGGGTCAGCTCATCGAAAAACGTCCGTTGCACAAGAGCATTATCGAGCCAGCGTCCGATACCTGCTGGAAGCGAAGGCTCGCTGGCGGATACCATACCCATGTATCTGACAGATCTTCCTGAAAGACACCGATGTGTTTCTCGTCCTCACTCGCGAACCACGAATGCCGGAATTTGTCGCTGCGGGAAAGTACATCTTCAAAGTTGATATCGATGGAACCTATCTCGATTGCCGATACGTCTCAAGTAGGTCGTTTCGCAGTTTTTTCACCGTCTGCAGTGCATTCCGCCTCCAAGATCGCCGTCGCCATTCAACCACTTCACGTGTGCCGTTCCATTTAGGAAATGCTCCGCGCAATCTCCGCAAAAACTTGCCACTTCACCCCACCCAAATCGCTACACTGGAAATAGGGGCATCTTCCCGTGGCTCGAAAGGCTGCCTACGGGCGCCCGCTAAGTCCTTTCATTGGACAAATTTAACCAATAACCCCAATAGAATGACGATTTTAGCTCTCGGGAGCCACCCTAAGCCCATGAAAGCAGGCGACTTGCGAGCCGCCCCCGGTGACCGGGAGGGGGGAGGGGTGCCCGGGTCACGTTACCCTCCGCAACATTTTGCCGAAATCGCGGTTCACATCTCTGTCTGCAAGGCAAAGCTAAGGCAGACATGAGACCGGACGGACAGCGCACTCCCGGGCAGGACGCTTCAAACGGGAGATCAGCGACGAGCCGCCGGCAAGGTGAAGGGTATGCGTATCGCAACGGCAATCCGCTCTTTGATTCTGGCCGCAGCAGTCAGTGCTATTCCGGCGGCATCGTTCGCAGGCGTCTTCGTCTCCGTGAGCTTCGGCGCACCGCCCGTCCTGCCGGTGTATGTGCAGCCTGTCTGCCCGGCCGCGGGCTATATCTGGACCCCTGGCTACTGGGCTTATGACGACTATTCCGGCTACTACTGGGTGCCCGGCGCGTGGGTCCTGGCTCCTTACGAGGGCGCGCTTTGGACTCCCGGCTACTGGGGCTGGGGCGATAGCGGCTACCTGTGGCACGTTGGCTACTGGGGCCGCCACGTCGGCTTCTACGGCGGCGTGAACTATGGCTTCGGCTACTTCGGACGCGGCTATGAGGGCGGCCGCTGGGATCACGAGCGCTTCGAGTACAACCGTTCCGTGACCAACGTGAATATCGTCAACGTACATAACGTCTACAACGAGCGTGTCGTCAACAACTACAACACCACGCGCGTCAGCTTCAACGGCGGCCGTGGCGGCGTGCAGATGCGTCCCACATCGCAGGAGCAAAACTGGGGCCGCGAGCAGCACACGGCGATCCTGCCAGCGCAGCACCAGAACGAGATGCGCGCCAGCCAGAATCGTCAGCAGTTCGCAAACGTGAACCACGGCCGTCCGGCAAACCTGGCCCGTACGGAGCCGGTCGCCTACAACCGGAACATGCCCGTGAACAACATGCCGATGAACAACCGGCCGGCCAACAACGGGTTGACCGCGAGCCCCACGCACACCGCGCCCGTGACCAGCGCCAACCGCCCCGCGCCCTACAACAACGCGCAGCGGCAGGCGTACAACCAGAACCCGAACCAGCTCCAGGGCAGCAACAACAACTACTCCCATCCGCAGACCCCGGCGTATCGTGCGCCGAACACGCAGATGAACCAGCACATGCAGCCGCAACCGATGCGTCAGGCGCCTGCGCAGCCCCAGAGTTATCGTCCGCAGCCGAACATGCAGATGAATCAGCACGCGCAGCCGCAGGCGTATCGGCCGCAGTCACAGCCGCAACAGATGTATCGTCCGCAGGCAAGCCCGCAGATGAGCCAGCACAGCCAGCCGCAGGCGTATCGCCCGCAGCCACAGGAAATGCGGCAGGCGCCACAGCAGTTTCACCCGGAGCCCGCGCGCAGCAATGGCGGCGGACATGAGGGTGGCGGACACGGCGGCCACGGACGGTAATCCGAACAGAAGCAGAAAGGAAGAGGGCGGACCATTCGGGTCCGCCCCTCTTTTTTTGCGGCAATTTTGTTGCGGGAATCTGCCTACGGGTGAGTCGCGGGAACCTCGTTGACGCTGTGCGCCAATCCTGCCGCTTCCATCGTCGCACCAATCATTGCCGGAAAGCCCATGCAGGAGTTCAGCATGAGCTGGTAGAGCCGGTGGTCGCTCCAGTCCTGGTTGTAGAAGCGGCGGATGTAGTTGGCGCGGCGGCGATCGGTCGCCTCCAGCTCCTGCTGCGCATCGTCCGCGCGGCTCGGGAACTGGTCGCGGAACCACGCCAGCTTGCGTGCCGTGGAGGCATAGACGAAGACGTGGAAGGTGCCCGGCACATTGACCAGCGCCGACGCAGCGCCGCGCCCCACCACGACGCAGCGCCCTTCGGCCACCCGGTCCTTCAGGTAGTCGCGGACCAGCGAGGTCATGCGCTCGCTGTCGAAGACCTCGGAGGAAGACATGATGGCCGGCATCCGTTCCACGCTGGCATGCCAGAAGGTCTTGCCCAGCCGGTAATACCAGGGATCGAGGCGCTCGTCGCAGTTGGCCACCGCGGCTTTGTCCAGCCCGAGCTTGGTGGCGATCTCGTCCACGATGCAGTTGTCGATGAGGCGCCAGCCCAGATAGTCGGCCAGATTGTGAGCGAACTCGCCACCCCGGCTGCCGTACTCGCGCTCCACTGTGATGATCCGTACCATGCTGCTCTGCCTTGCGCGTCGGCGTCACCGCCGACAGGATTCGAGGGGAGCTTACCACCCGCTCGTCACGCTGACTACTGAGACGACGCGGGTGGAGATTGGTTACTGGCCCGGAGTCGGTTACGGGATCAGGTCGCCTACTGCCGGAGATCGACGATGGTGGCGCCGGCGCCGCCCTCTGCCTGGGTCGCCTCCGTCACCGTGGCGACGTGCGGATGGTTGGTCAGCATCGTCCGCAGCGCACGCCGCAGCACGCCCATGCCAGTGCCATGGATGATGCGAACTCGCTCAAGTCCTGCCAGGAATGCCCGGTCCAGGAAGGTTTCCACTTCGGCCGAGGCCTCGGCCACCGTCTGGCCGATGACGTTGAGCTCCGCCCGCATGTCGTCGCTGGAGGAGGCCATGGTGACGGAGACCCCGCGCCGCCGTGCCGCCTCGATGGGGTTCAGCTCCATGGCTGCGCGCCGGGAGACTACCTCGGCAATGTCTGCCCGGGGCACCCTCATCTTCATCGGGCCCATCGCCACTTCAAAATTGCTGTCGTCGATCTGCCGCTCCACCACGGCAACGCGGCCCAGCGACTTGAGCCGCACCGTGTCGCCCGCGGCGACGTGGCGCACCACGTGCGGCTGCGCCTGCGGATCGCCCTTGTCCGCACCGGTGTGCTGCGCGACGGCGGTGGCGTTGAACTGCTCCGCGAACTCGCGGCGCAGCCGCGCGATGCGGCGCTCTGCTTCCTTCGAGAGCTTCTGCTGCTGCATCCGGTCGTCGATGGCCTTGACGGCCTCGCGCATGCGGAACTCGAAGTCCTTGAGCAGCGCGGCGAGTTGCTGTTCCAACTCGCGCACCTTCGCCTTCCACTCCTTCAGGCCTTCAGTCTCCAGGCGTTGCCGCTCGCGCTCGACTTCGCTCTCACGCTGCCGGAGCGAAGCACGCTCGCGATCCACGGCGGCGAGGTCCGCGTGCAGCCGGTCGAGGAAGTGCGCGATGTCTTCGGTCTGATGGGAGAGCTGCTTTCGCGCGGCGGTGATGATTGCGGGATCGAGCCCGATGCGCTGTGCGATGTTGATGCCCGCGGAGGCGCCCGGAACGCCAAGTCGCAGGGTGTAAGTGGGCGCCAGGGTTTGCTCGTCGAATCCGACTGCCGCGTTGAGCACGCCCATGTGTTGAGCAGCATAGATCTTCAAAGACGTATGGTGCGTGGAGATGATGGACCACGTGCGCGCCGCGAGGAAGTGCCCGGCAATGGCGACGGCGAGGGCGGCGCCCTCTTCCGGATCGGTGGCCGAGCCCAGCTCATCGAGCAGCACCAGCGAGTGCTCGTCGGCCTGGGCGGCGATGCGGTCGAGATTGACGATGTGCGCGGAGAAGGTGGAGAGATTCTGCTCGATGGACTGCGCGTCGCCGATATCCGCGAGGAAGGAGCGGAAGACGGGAAGCACGAGCCGCTCCGCGGGAACGGGAATGCCGGCCTGCGCCATCATCGCAAGCAGACCCGCCGTCTTGAGGGCGACGGTCTTGCCGCCGGTGTTGGGGCCGCTGATGATGAGCTGCCGCGCTGCGGATTCAAGGCCCAGCGTGAGCGGCACAATCGTGCCACTGCTGGGCGTGCCACTGCTGGGGGAGGTGCCGCTGCTGCGACGGAGACGACGCTCCAGCAGCGGATGGCGGCCTTTCTGCATCAGAAATTCGGGCGATTCGTCGGTGGCCGCATTTTCGTAACAAAGACGGGTGCGGTGCACTCGTACTCTTCGGCAAAGCGCGCGCGCGCCTGCAATGCGTCCACCTGCGCAAGGATCGACGCGCCGGTCGAGAGCGTCGATGCCTCGCGCGCGATCTCGCTGGTCATCTGGACGAAGATGCGATGCACCTCGGCTTGCTCTTCGTCGAGCAGGCGGATGAGCTCGTTGTTCTGCTCGATAGTTTCGAGCGGCTCGATGTAGACCGACTGGCCGCTGCTGCTGGCGCCGTGCACCACGCCGGGGATGCGGCGCTTCCACTCCGCCTTTACCGGGATGACGAAGCGTTCGCCGCGAATGGTGATGAGGTCTTCCTGAGTGGAGCCTTCGCCGGCGAAGCGGCGAAGCGCCTGCCGCAGGCTGCTCTCGATGGCGCGCTGCTGCCGCTCGATCTCGCGGCGAATGCGCTTCAGGTCAGGCGAGGCGTCGTCATTGAGCGTGCCGTCCGGGTTGACGCGCGAACGCAGCGAGCGCAGCAGCGGCGCAAGCTGATTGCCGCGCAGCGGCTCCGTCATCGCACGCAACGAGGAAATGCGCGGCGCTAAATCCTCCCGCGGCTCCTGCATGGCGATGTACCAGGCCACGACATCGTCACCGAGCGCCAGCAGTGGCAGCAGCTCCTCTACGTCGAGCGCAGTGCCCGGAATCCGCGCTTTCGCCGTCGACGATGCAGGATCAAATAGCGCGGCCAGCGCCGGCCGCACACCCGCGGCAAGGCAGATGCGCATCTCGGCCACCGATGCGTGCTGCTCGGCTGCCCACGCGCTGGAGGTCGACGGTGCAAGCGCCATCAGCCACTCCCTCGTCACCGCGGCGGTGGCGTATTGCGACAGCAGCGTGAGCAACCCTTCCCACTCCAGCGTGGCAGGGCTGAAGTCGGCAACAGGCTCCGGAATGGACGGCAGCAGACCCACGCTCTCACTCTACCGTGTCGGGGCTGGATAGAATGCACCTATGGAATTCCCGCAGACCCGACTTCGCCGCCTGCGCACCACGGCGCCCATGCGCTCCCTGGTGCGAGAGACGCACCTGCACCCCGGGGCGCTGATCTACCCGCTCTTTCTGTGTCCCGGCGAGGGCGTGCGCCGCGAGGTGAAGTCGATGCCGGGCGTGTACAACGTCTCGGTGGACGAGGCAGTGAAGGAAGCGGAGCAGGCTGCTTCGCTGGGCCTGGGCGGGCTGCTGCTGTTTGGGCTGCCGGAAACGAAGGACGAACAAGGGAGCGGCGCGTACGATGCCGCGGGCATCACGCAGCAGGGGCTGCGCGCGCTGAAGCAGAGCGGCGCGGCGAAGAAGCTGGTGCTGATCGCGGACGTCTGCCTGTGCGAGTACACCTCCCACGGCCACTGCGGCGTGGTGCGGCGCGAGGGCGACGAGTTCCATGTGGACAACGATGCGACGCTGGACCTGCTGGCGAAGACGGCGGCATCGCTGGCCGAAGCCGGCGCGGATATTGTTGCGCCATCGGACATGATGGACGGCCGCGTGGCCGCCATTCGCGATGAACTGGACGAGGATGGCTTCGAGCAGGTGCCGGTGCTCTCCTATGCGTCGAAGTTCGCCTCTGCGTTCTACGGACCCTTTCGCGAAGCAGCGGACTCCGCGCCGCAGTTCGGCGACCGGCGCACGTATCAGATGGACGGCGCGAATCTGCGCGAGGCGATGCGCGAGATTGAGCAGGACCTGGGCGAAGGCGCGGACATGATCCTGATGAAGCCGGCGATGCCGTACCTCGATGTGATCCATGCAGCGCGCGGGCGCTTCGATGTGCCGATGGGCGCGTACCAGGTTTCGGGCGAGTACTCGATGATGCAAGCGGCCTTCGAGCGTGGCTGGCTGGAACGCGAGCGCGCGATGCTGGAGTCGCTGATCTCCATTCGCCGCGCGGGCGCGGACTTCATCGTGACTTACTTCGCCAAGGAAGCAGCGAAGCTGCTGTAGCTACGACTGCGCCAGCATCTCACGGAATTTCGCTTCGAGACGCGCGGTGAACTCCTGCGGCGTCTCGCCAGCTTCCATCGTCATGGAATCCCCAACGCGAATCGTCACCGTGCCCGGCCGGAACCA
Source organism: uncultured Acidobacteriaceae bacterium (assembly GCA_963763665.1). Taxonomy (GTDB): domain Bacteria; phylum Acidobacteriota; class Terriglobia; order Terriglobales; family Acidobacteriaceae; genus KBS-83. The sequence continues at coordinate 1,027,267 of CAVXPT010000001.1, forward strand.
GCGTTGCTTGCGCTGCTTGATCTCGCCGAGACCGACCATGGCCACGGGTAGCACGGGCGCAGCAGATTCGCGCGCCAGCAGACCGATGCCCGACTGGAATGGCGCGAGCGTCGCATCGGCAGAGCGGTGGCCTTCCGGAAACAGGATCACCGACATGCCGTGGTCCATTGCCGCGCCGGCGTGCGCGAAGCTGCGGCGAAAGCCTGCACCCTGCGGCAGCGGAAAGACGTTGAAGAGCGCGGTGACCAGCCAGTACGCCAGCGGCGTGAGTGGCCGAAACCATGGGTGACGCTCGGCGCGCGCATGGCGCCAGCCTGTCAGCAGACCGCCGGCCATCGCGACCGCGGTGTGCCGCCGGATGCGCGCGGGCAATGCGGCGAGCACCAGCGGAACGTCGTAGGCCGTGACGTGATTCGCCACGATGAGGAGCGGCTTGCGTGGCGCGATGGTCTGCGTCCGAACGATACGCGGAGCAAGCAGCAGGCGGGTCAGCGGAATGGAGACACACTCCAGGAACGCAACGCGCAGCCAGCGGATGGGCGCGCTCCAGGGCCAGCGCGGATAGATCGTATCCATCGTGTCAATCGTGTGATTGGTGGGCGTTTGGCTGCGTATTGGAGGCTGGGCGGCCGAAGCATCCGCGGGGCTTGTGGCGGCGGCTTCCGCCATTCTTGCGTGAGGCGCGATCAAGCGGCGCAGGTCGCCGATGGTACGCACCTGTTGCCATGCGTCATCGGGAATCTCCACTGCGAATTGCTGTTCGAGGGTGCTCTGCAACTCGACCAGGCCAAGGCTGTCGATGCCGATCTCCTCGCTGAGGCGGCTCGCATCGGAGACCTTCTCCATACGCGCGCCGGGCATCGCGCGCAACGCCTGAAGCAGTGCGTCATCGCCGGTGCTCACCTCACCTTTCGAGGCGAATGCGAGCTGCGCGCGTGCCGCTACCTCGCGGCGTTTCACTTTGCCCGTGGAAGTCCGTGGAAAGTCCGGATCGGGCCAAAGCAGCCAGCGGCGTATCTGCTGATAGTCCGCGAGGGTTGCATTTGCGGCGGTCACGGCGGCATCGGCCATCAATGCATCGCTCATCAGGAGCGCGGCTGCGGGCTGCGGACCGCCGCCACCATCGAACGCGAAGGCGCATGCATCGCGCACCCCCGGCTGATGTGTGAGCGCGGATTCGAGATCCTGCGGATGCACGTTCAGGCCTGCCGCTGTCACGATGAGATCGCTCTTGCGTCCGGCGAAGACCAGTTCACCCTGGTCATTGCGGGCGGCGAGGTCGCCGGTGTGGAGCCAGCCTTCCTCGCCGTTGCGTGCCTGTGCTTGCCCGGCGCGCCACTCGGCGTCGGCAATGGATTCGCCGCGCACAAGGATTTCTCCATCGTCGGCCACCTTTACTTCGCGGCCGGCGAGCGGCTTGCCGATGCTGCCGCGCGCGGTGTGGAAGGGATGGTTCAGCGTGACCAGCGCCGTAGTCTCCGTCATGCCGTAGCCCTGGATCAGCGCGAAGCCGAGGCGAGTCCAGAACTGCTCCAAGTCGTCCGGCAACGTCGCGCCGCCGCAGACGAAGGCCCAGAACTTCCAGCCGAAGAGGCGATGCTGTCGACGGAAGCGCCACCAGCGGCCGAGCGCGGAAAGATGCTGCGTGGCCTCGAGCCGCGCGCTAAGCGCGCTATCAGTACGGACAAGATGGCTGCGCAGCAGTTCCAGCACGCGCGGCACAGCGGCCAGCACGGAGATGCGCTGCGCGTGGATGAGCTGGATGAGACGAGGCGCGTCGAGGCGGGATTCGAAGTGGACCTCGGCGGCGAGCAGGGGCGGAACCCAGAGGCCCATGAACTGCCCGAAGACGTGGGAGAGCGGAAGGGTGTGGAGGAAGCGGAGCGGATGGAAGGGGCGCGCGTACCGGCGGTAACGGGCGATCTCGCGCTCGATAGGGTCGAGCGAGGCGAGCACGTTGCCGTGGGTGTGGACGATTCCCTTGGGCTCCGCCGTGGTGCCGGAGGTGAAGATGATCTGGAGCGGCGTGGCGCGGTTGAGGCCGGGAACGGGCGCATAGTCGGGCGCAGGCAGGCCGGTTGCATCCAGTGCGAGGGCTGGGACATCAGATGACAGGAGCTTCTGCAACAGTGACGGATCGCCGACCAGCAACCGTGGAGAGGTCTCGGCGATGACGCGCTGGGCGAAGCGCGGATCGCCTGCGGCATCGAGCGGCACGACGAGGATGCCGCGAAGCACGCAGCCATAGAAGGCCGCGATCCAGGCCGCGGAGTTCTGGCCCCATAGCAGGATGCGATCGCCGGACGCGATGCCGCGGCGCGCGAACTCGGCAGCGAAGCGGGCGCTGAGCTCGGCCAATTCGGCGTAGGTTGAGGGCTGGCCGCGATTGCCGGTATGGCTGACGACCGCACGATCCCGGCCGTGGCGGCGGAAGTCATCGAGGAGCGTGGCCAGATGCGGACGGGCCAGTTGCGGGCGCACAGGGTTAGTGTGTCATATGCGCGTAGAATGATGTGTTTGGCTCGAAGCAGCGAAGTTGTTTGGACGAAGGGGAGCGAAAATTTTGGCAGAGATTACTTACGATGTGGCGGTGATTGGAGGAGGGCCGGCGGGGTATACGGCGTCCATCCGCGCGGGGCAGTTGGGATTGAAGGTGGCGCTGATCGAGCGGGAGTCGAAGCTGGGCGGCACCTGCCTGCATTGGGGCTGCATCCCGACCAAGTCCATCCTGTTCAACGCCGAGGTGTACGACCACCTGAAGCACGCCAAGGAGTACGGCATCGAGGGCGTGGGCGAGGTGACGCTGAACTGGAAGGCGATTCTGGAGCGCAAGAACCAGATCATCACCAAGCATGTGAAGGGTCTGGACTTCCTGATGAAGAAGAACAAGGTCACCGTGATACCCGGCACGGGGAGTCTGGCCGGCGGGGCCAAGGGTGGCGTCCATACCGTGTCCGTAAAGGGCGCGGATGGCAAGGCGACGCAGGTGCAGGCCAAGGCCGTGCTGGTGGCGACCGGCTCCGATGCCAGGATGCTGCCGGGGCTGAAGCCGGATGACCGGATCCTGACCAACATCGAGATCCTGAGCATGGACCGCATCCCGAAGTCGCTGGTAGTGATCGGCGCCGGCGCGGTGGGCGTGGAGTTCGGGTCCATCTTCAAGAGCTTCGGTTCGGACGTGACGATCGTCGAGTACCTGCCGCGGATGGTGCCGAACGAGGACGAGGACGTGAGCAAGGAGCTGGCGCGGGTCTTCCGCAAGCGGGGCATCGAGTCGCATGTGGGCGCCAAGGTGGACAAGGTGGAGCGGACCAAGGACGGCGTGAAGGTCAGCTTCACCTCAGCGGACGGCAAGCCGCAGGTGAAGGAGGCCGAGAAGGTTCTGGTTGCGGTGGGCCGCGCGCCGCGTACCGAGAGTGTCGGTCTCGACAAAACAAAGGCGAAGCTCGAGCGCGGCTTTGTGCATGTGAATGAGTGGATGGAGACGGCGGAGCCGGGAGTGTATGCCATCGGCGACATCGTGGCCGGGCTGCCACAACTGGCGCACGTGGGCGCGATGTGCGGCATCGTGGCGGTGACGAAGATCGCCGGGAAGCCGGCGCGGCCGGTGAAGCGCGAGCGTATTCCGGCGTGCACCTACTGCGAGCCGCAGATCGGCAGCGTGGGGCTAACCGAGGCGCAGGCCAAGGAGAAGGGGCTGCAGGTGAAGGTCGGCAAGTTTCCGTTTGCCGGCAACTCGAAGGCCTCGATCGTGGGCCAGCACGAAGGCTTCGTGAAGGTTGTCGCCGACGCGAAGTATGGCGAGGTGCTGGGCGTGCACATCATCGGGCCGCAGGCGACGGAGCTGATTGCCGAATCGGTGACGGCGATGGAGCTGGAGGCGACGATCGACGAGCTGATGTTCACCATCCACGCACATCCGACGCTGGCCGAGGCGATGCTGGACGGCTTCGGAGCGGTGGAGGGCATGGCGATCAACGCCTGAGGACTGGCCGTCCGGGCGATCGCGCCTGCGGCGCCAATCCTTGGGCTCGCTTCCTTTGGTCGCTCACGGATGATTCTGTGGGCGACCACTTGCGGCTGGTACCGTTACGCTACCCCCACCCCCCTCCCGGTGCGGGAGGAGCTCCTCGTAAACTGCTTCCTTTCATCGGTTTAGACCCTCTCCCGAGGGCTAAATTCGTCATCCCATTGGGGTTATCGGTAAATTCGTCCAATCAAACGACTTAGCCCGTCAGCAAGCGTACGCCGGCTGCCGTGGGAGCCGTTTTTGTCCCCTATTTCTATTGTAAGAAATCCGGCAGGGGTATTTGGCAACTTTTTGCTGTTGCGATTCGCCTGCATCCCACTTCAGGAAAGTCGGAGGATCGCGATGACACACAAGAGACGGATGGCGGTGGCGACACTTTGTCTGAGTCATGGGGTTCGGGATGGCGACAGTTGGAACGCCCGCGCTCTTTGGACAACAGACGGCGCAACCGACGGATGAGAACGGGCAGGTGACGAATCCGCAGCCGCATACGAAGAAGGAGTACAAGCAGGAGAAGAAGCGGGAGAAGAAGGAACTGAAGCACAACCAGAAATCGGACAAGGCCGCGAGCAAGGCTGCGGAGCATCAGGACAAGGCGACCAGGGAGCAGGAGAAGTCCGCGAAGGAAGCGGACAAGGCGAACCAGGCGGCGCAGCAGCCGCAGTAAGGAGACTACGCAAAAAGGCCAGCCCATGGCTGACCTGTTGTGGTGAGAGCAAGCACTAAGTGCGGGGGGACCACTTCGTCAGAAAAGCCTGGACGCGCTTCCGACTGTAACCGTCCTGCAGGTTTTCACTATTCTGCAGTGGATCCGTGTCCTGCGTGTGGAGGAGTTTGCCCTGCGGCGACAGAACGATGAGGGAGGGATACCCCTCAATCTTCGGATAGCTCGCGAGGAAAGCGGTATTCGGATTCTCGCGGCTCATGTTTACGTGGACCACGACGTAGTGATCCTCCAGCAGGCTGGCGAGATCCGCGTTGTCATGCAAGAAGCGATCGAACAGAATGCACCAGGAGCACCAGTTGCCGCCTACGTCCAGCAGGACATTTTTATGCTGAGAGGCGGCTTGCTGTTCCGCGGCGGCCAGGTCATTCGAAGCGTTTCGCGAAGGATCGAATGGCCCCGCAGCGGCGGCAACCGCCATTGAAGAGACGAAAAGCAGCACGACGGCGACGAACCAACACCCTTTGCGCATGGAATGGCCCCTTGTGAGCTGAAACGTTAGCACATGACGCGGCCAAGGAGCCCGGCCCATCTTTGCGCGGTACGCAAACTCTGAACGTGAGCGGAAGGGATTCGGGCCTAGAGCAACCGGCGCAGGACGCGGCGGGTGGCTTCGAGCGTGGCGCCGTAGATGATGTGTCCGGAGAGGCCGTCGCCCTGCGTAGCGGCGCGGCTGTTGAGAGCGCCGAAGCCGAAGCCGGGAAGCAGCGACTGCGAGCCGCCCATGAAGAGAAGGCTGGCATAACCGGTGCCGTAGCCGGCGCGCACGGCGGGGATGAGCTCTGCGGCGAGGCCGTAGGCGCCGCCGGCAAGCGCGCCCACCGCGTAGTGGACGATGGGAACCGCGTCTCGCCTCTGCCTGCGGCTGAGGCCTTTGCCGCGGGCGGACCTGGCAAGGCGGTCCGCGGTCTCCGCGTGTGCCTGCTGCTGGCCGCGCAACTGGCTTTCCTGATAGCGGCTGAGCACGGGGCCTGCGCCCACAGCGCCTTCGGCACGGCGAGTCACTTCCAGAGCGCCCTGCTGATATTTATCGAGCACCCAGGTGGCGACGATGCCACCGATGAAGCCCGCAGCCAGGCCGCTGAAGAGCTTGACTGGGGGCCCTTTTTTCGGCTTCTTTTCGGAAGGTTTGCGGCGGGCGTCGTTCGACTTGCGGAACATGTTGGCTCCTGAATGGACCCCTATCAAAACCAAGGCTACAGGGGGAGAGATGAGGTTTTGGCGGCGGGGGATGTGCTGCCCAGGATAAGCGACTGCAGACAATGGCCGGTGTGCTGGCCGGAGCGCGATCCCACATCAATGACTTGGTGGTGATGTGGGCAAACTGCAGGTCTTTCGCTGCGCTCAGGATGACAGGCCCTTTCTGATGCCCACTATTGTGGCGGCCCACATCTCAAAAGCATGATGTGGGGCACCCGTTGTGTTGGTACCGCTGCCGATCTATGCGGAGCGGCGACGGCGGCCGCTGATCAGGTAGATGGCGGCGCGCAGTTCGAGCAGCGGATCGTCGGAGGGTTCGATGCCATCGAGGCGGGGGATGGGGTCGAAGATGATCTGCTTCTGCTGGGCGGCGTTGTCGGGCACGACGGCGTTGAGGGTGAAGGTGCCGAAGTCCGCGAGCGTGCGCGATTCCGGCCAGTGGATGGTCGCGTTGTCTACGATGTCGCCGTCCTCGGCGAGCTGGACCACGATGCGGAAGCTGATGGGGCCGGCGGCGAGGCGCTGGGGCAGCTCGTCGAAGAGGTAATTGGGTGATTTGGCCTTGGCGGCAGCGTCGTCGAGGAAATCGTTACCGGCGGCGGGCAGAATTCTGTAACGGCCGTAGCGGCTTTTCCCCTGCTGGCTGGTGAAGCGCATGGCGGTAACGCCGAAGTAGCTCTCGCGCGCGAAGCTGGAAGGGTTGGGTTTGGGCGCCTGTACAAAGGCGAGCGCAGCCGGGTGCGAGCCGAGGAAGGCTTCGAGCGGCGAGCCCTTCAGGTTGGCGGGGTCGCTGGCGGCGAGGGCGCGCAGGAACTCGAGGAATTCGTCGGGGGTGTGGGTGGGAAAGCCGTCGGTGGAATGGCTAACGATGTCGGTGTGGACATGCGGTGCAAGCTCAAAGCGGATGGCGAGGCCGCGCGGGTTGGCATTGGGATCGGTGTCCGGGATGAGCGGGATGCCGGTGGAGTTGGAGAAGCGGACGAGGACGGGCGTGGAGGGACGCGTGATGTGGGCGGCGCGGGATAGGTCCTTCGCGGAGGCCGCCGGCGTGAAGCTGCCGCTGAGCAGGATGCCCTTGGCGTGCACGGGACGGAAGCCGGGGTGGAGTCCGAAGAGAGTATCGATTTGCTTGAGCAGATTGTCGGCGAGGGCGAGGAGTTTTTCGTCGGTGGGCAGGGGCATTGGATTCTCCTGTGTTGTTGCAGTGGGACTGACCGGCGGGGAGGAAATGCGGGAGTTGGTGTTCTGATGATGCAGCCGGAGGACGGTTGCGGAAAAGCTCGATGCGCAATTATTCGTCATAGGGCAAATCGTCGGGGTGGACTCCGATGTAGTCCGGTTCAGGGTCGTGCACGAAACGGACTGCTTCGATCTCCGTGCGGTTTTCGAAGAGAGCCTTGCAGACGCGATGCATTCCGTCCATGACGCGGCCGTCGCTCGAAAGAATGACGGGGAAGGCTAGATCGCAGTCGAGCATCAACCGCGCATGATCGACGACCTCGCGGCAGGTACATTCGGGCGCCTTCGTTGTTCCAGTACGGTTCGTCGAGCTCACGAATCGCTGACAGTGGTACATGCTCGCGAGTGAGTGAACGGGATTGCTCGACGAGACGGTGAACGTTCCATGCGCAGAGGCCCTGGGGAGAGCTTCGAAAGTGATATTGGGTTCGCATGGCGCTCTTGTGAACCGTCCCGCGCTCAACTGAACTGCTTGAGGTCGATGCCCAGCTCCCAGGCTTCCTGGTCCTTCTGCAACTCATCCCAGGTGGTTTCGCGGCCGGTGTAGGCGGCTTTGCGGCCGAGCATGCAGGCGAGCGCGCTTTCGACGCCGGCGGCGATCTGGTTGTGGAACTGGCCGCTCGAGATGCTCTCGATGAAGCCGCGGTCCTTCTCGCGATCGGCGAATTCGAGGTTGTCCAGGAATGCGCCGTTGGCGGCGAATTTTGCCGGCTCGGCAGGTTTGGTCTGCTCGGGATCGGACCAGGTCCAGGCATTTTTGCCGAGGATGCGGAGGGGACCGGAGTAGGGCATCTCGGCGAGGCCGTCGGCGCCGTAGACGCGCTCGGAGACGTCGAAGCCGAAGTCGCCGAACTGCGTGGACGAGAAGCTGACGTGCGCGTTGTCGGGATAGGTGAAGTCGACCTGGTAGTTGTCCCAGATGTTGCCGGCGTGGGTGAGTACGTTGCGGCCGCCGGTGGCAAAGGCTTTGACGGGATGCGTGCCGAGGACCCAGTTGCAGATGTCGATGACGTGGATGTTCTGTTCGAGCAGGATGTCGCCGGAGAGGGTGCGGTCCCAGAGCCAGTTGCGCAGGCGGGTTTCATCCGGGGACATGCCGGGTTTTGCGGCTGCCACGGAGGCGGGCGCGTTGTAGTAGGCGGTGATGCTGGCGAGTTTGCCGAGCGCGCCGCCGTGGATGCGGCGCACGATCTCGACGAACGGGCGGCGCGCTGCGGATCTGGAAGCCGACATCGACGCTGACCTTGCCCTGCGCGCGCTTCGCGATTTCGAGCGCTTTGCGGGTCTGCGGGACGTCGACGCCCATGGGCTTTTCGCAGTAGGCATGCTTGCCGCCGGCGACGACGGCTTCCAGGTGCTGGACGTGGAAGAAGGGCGGGGTGGAGATCTGGATGGCGTCGATGTCTTTCGAGGCGGCGAGCTCTTCGAAGGCGCGGTAGCCGTGGAAGGTGAGGCGCGGGTCGATGGCGGGCTTGTTGACGGAGGCGTTGAGCTCGTCGAAGTGCTGCTTGCCGAGGGCGAGCTTGTCGGGGAAGATGTCGGCGAGCGCGACGAGATGCGCGGGGGTGTTCTTGACGAAGGAGGTGGCGACGGAGGTGCCGCGGTTGCCGCAGCCGAGCAGGCCGAGACGCACGGCGGAGTTGGCCTGATAGCCAAATGCGGTGGAGGGCTTGACGAAGAGGAGGCCGGAGGCTGCGGTGGTGGTGGTGATGAAGTCGCGTCTGTTCATGATGGCTGTCATTCCTCCGGAATGCACTCTATTTTCAGAAACCCACCCTACCTTCGGTAGGATGGGGCACCCGTTTTGTGGCACGACCCGATTATGTAACTTGTGCGAGTACCTTTTCGAGGTACTGCTTTTCTTTGCGGACATCTTCGATCTGCTGCGGGCCGTTGGTTTCGCGCTCGATGGTGATGGCGCCGGTGTAGCCGGCTTTGCGCAGGCCGGCGAAGACCTTGTGGAAGTCGACCAGGCCGGTGCCGATGAGGACTTCTTCGCCGAGCTTGTCGGGATTGGTGGGCCAGCGGCCATCCTTGGCGTGGATGGCGTGGACGTGCGGGCCGAGGATGGCGACGGCGTCGACGGGATTGGCCTTGCCATAGAGGATGAGGTTGGCGGTGTCGAGGCCGACGCCGAGGTTGGGCTCGGCGACGTCGCGGAGGGCGCGCGACATGGTGGTGGGGGTCTCCTGGCCGGTCTCCATGAGGAAGCGCTGATCGTTTTTGGCGCAGTGCTGCGCGACCTCTTTGATGGCGGCGACGGTCTCCTTATAGAGAGCGTCGGAGGGATTTTCCGGGATGAAGCCGCAGTGCGTCTGCACCTGGCGCACGCCGAGGAGCTTGGCGAAGTCCGATGCCTGCTTGAGCGCGTTGATGCGCGCGGCGCGTGTGGCACGCGGGACGAGGCCGATGGTGGTGGGGCCCTGCATGAAGTCCCACACCAGCGGCGGCGGGCCGACGACTTCGACGGTGGTGCAGGTGACGTTGTATTTCGCGAGCAGGCCTTTGAACTGCGCGGCGAGCGCGGGAGTGAACTTGCCGATGTAGGCGTCGAGCGAGAAGAAGCAGGTGGGAAGGCCGAGCTCGTGAACGCGGCGGATGGTTTCTTCCGGGCCTTCGGCGGGTGAGATGACGAGGCCGAGCGGCATGGCGTGCGCGCCGGTTGCGGGAGTCGGAGCTTCGGCAGAGGGCGCGAAGGTGTTTGCGAGGGCGGCGGTGGGCAGCAGTGCGGCCGCGGCTGCGGCGGAGGAGAGGAAATCGCGTCGGCGCATTTGGTTCTCCGGTGAGTGAGTCGGGACCCGTTCTTTATTGCATCTTGGGGTGGGAATGTCCAATGTGGCGACTGCGTGTTGCGGCGAAGCGTTCAGTCTTTGGAGCGCGGCCGGATTGATTGCGCGAGCCAGGCGATGGGCAGGACGGCGAAGGCGATGGTCCAGCCGGCGAAGCCGCGGATGAACCAGTCAGAGCCGATGCGTTCGGAGACGGACATGCCGAGGCGGAAGGTGAGGGTGAGCGTCAGGCATGTTCCCGAGAGCAATGTTCCGGTGAGCAGTAGCGACCAGTGGAGGCGCTCGTTTCCGAGTAGACCATCCAAGCCGCAGCCAACGAGCCACCAGAAGGGGAGAGCAAAGAACGGGAAGACGAGGGCCTGCCAGGTCTGGAGCGTCAGCGCCTGGGGATGCCAGCCCTGGGCTCCCGTTTTGATCGATGGAAGGGAGATGAGCGCCTGGAGGAGGATACCGGGAAGGTTGACGGCCATCATCAAGTGGGCTTTCGCCGTGGTCTCCATGCGGATAGCCCAGGGGACGATCTGGCTGCGCGAGAGAGTCATCTCGAATTGACCGGCGTGGATATGGACCGGGTCGGAACCATTCGACGCCTGGTAGAGATGGAGGGCCGTCATCGTGATGGGGACGAAGACGAGCACGACCAGCAGGGCGAGGTCGATGACGGGGAGGATGTGGGAGAAGGGGGTGCGGTCTCCGCGCATGGATGGAAGGTTACGCCATGCCGGAGTCGCGATCCTGCGCTGCTCTGTCGTCCGTGTGCCTGGAGCGCTTCTCCTCAGTGCAGGCGCAGGACGATGCCGGTGCTGAAGGTGACCGGGCGCAGGCGGCCGGAGTAGGTGTTGATCTGGCCGTAGGAGACTTCGATGACGCGCCAGTCGAGGTGGGGCAGGACGGTTTTGTCCAGGCCGCCGAGGACGCGCCAGTCGAACTGGGTGGTCGAGGGCGAATTGTTGCCGTAGCTGAAGTGGCCGGCTCCGAAGAGGAATTCGGCATACGGGTTCAACGGGACGATCTTGGGATGCAGGGCGATGCGCGGGCCGACGAGGGTGCTGAAGAGTGTGGTATTGCTCGCCGGGCGCACGAACTGGAAGCGGATGTCGGCTCCGACTTTGCCGAAGGGGATTTTCTGGAAGTCGGAGTAGAGACCAAAGCCGCCGCCGTAGCCCCAGTCATTGATATTGGCGGAACTATTGGCCTTGGGGACGCTATAGAAGCGCGTGGCGCCGAACTGGCCATAGAGGGCGGTTTGTGCCCGGGCTGGGGGGATGGAGAGCGCGACGAGGAGCAGGGCGAAAAGAGCGCAGTGCAGGCGGGGACGACGGGCGGCAAATCGATTCATGCAGGAAAAAGCCTCTACTCAAAAGGGGTAGCGTGACCGCTTGCTGGCAGTGATGGTCAGTCCCGATTGTACTTCGCGCGCTTATTCTGGGTGTCGACGACGCTCAGGGGCAGGCGTAGGACCTGATCCAACTGTCTTGCGGCAGCTGGATTTACTGGGATCGTGAGCGGGCTTCTGAGACTCACCGTCTATTTATGCAAGCCGGACACTCGGCGCTGTGGTCACAAGGCTGAAACTTGAGAGGCGCTCCTCGCGAGTCTTTCGCTTCGGCACACCACTTCGCCCAATTAAAAGGCCCGTCCGGGAGACAAGAACTATGAACGACGCTGCTCTCGCGTTTGTCTGTCTCACTTCCTGCACCCTGTCCTTTGTGCCGGCAATCGCCCAGTGCGAGGCGAACATTGCAGTCCGATCGCCACGGCACGGGGCCGTAGTTGCGCCGGGCTGGGACGCGGAAGCGGAGGCGGCACGAACGGCAGCTCGCAAGGTCTACGATCACGGACTCTTGGGGAACTCTGATTCCGCCATCGACAACAAGTTAGGCCGTCCGCCAGGTGTGTCAATTGCCGTTGCTGTGGAAGGCCGGATCGTTTGGACCGAAGGTTTTGGGATGGCGGACCTGGAACAGTGTGTCCCTGTCACACCGAGGACAAAGTTTCGCATTGGAAGTACCTCGAAACCGATCACATCGACAGGCGCGATGCTCCTACATGAGGAAGGTCGCCTGGATCTGGACGCTCCCATCCAGCGGTATGTTCCGAGCTTTCCAGAGAAAGGGTACGTCATCACCACGCGGGAGTTACTTGGGCACATGGGAGGCATCCGCGGTTATACAAGCGCCGACGGTGACATCGAGAACACGAAATACTACGACTCCGTGACGCAATCGCTGGAGAGATTCAAGAATGATCCGTTGGCCGCTCCTCCAGGAACTAAATGGCTTTATTCCACCTATGGCTACACGCTTGTCAGTGCGGCGATCGAGGGTGCGTCGGGACAGGACTTCCTCTCGTTTATGCGCGACAGGGTCTTTCTCCCGCTGCGAATGCGTGACACCGTTGCCGATGAAAATAGCGCGGTCATACCGAACCGGGCGCGCTGGTATAACGTGCGGGCCGATGGCACGTATCGAAACAGCCCTTACGCAGATCTCAGTTATAAATGGGCGGGCGGAGGCTTCTTGTCGACGGCCGCAGACCTCGCCCGGTTTGGCTCCGCCATGCTGCGGCCGGGCTTTCTGAAGCAAGATACCTTGACCCAGATCTTCACCTCTCAAAAGACGACCGCCGGAGTTGAGACAAAGTACGGGCTTGGCTGGGAGATCTACCCCAAGCGACAAGGTGAGGTGCGGCGCTTTGAGCACAGTGGAGGCGCCACGGGAAGCAGCTCACTACTGATTCTCTATCCGGATCAGGGGGTAGTGATTGCTTGGCTCCAGAACAGTGACGACTTTCGCAACCCGCCCCTTTCCCGGATTGCAGCGCCGTTTCTAGTTGCCAGCCAGAAACGCATTCCGAGCCACGTCAGGCATTAAGGGATTTCGGGGGTAGGGTCCGACACTGAAGGCAGGTTCAGGGCAGGCGCAGGACGAGGCCGGTGCTGATGGTCTTGGGGTGGAGATCGCCGTTGAAGGCGCTGAGGCCGCCGTAGGAGAACTCGACGACACGCCAGTCGAGGCGCGGGATGACGGTGAGGTCGATGCCGGCGAGGAGCTGGTATTCGAATTTTGTGTTGGCGCCCTGGCCGGCGCCAAAGTCATAGTGGCCGACGCCGCCGAGACCTTCCAGATAGGGCATGAGGGGCAGCACATGCGGATGCAGGGAGACGCGGGGGCCGACGAGGCCGTTGTAGAGCGTGGTGGTCTGAGATATGCCGAGGACGGAGCCGCGCAGGTCGGCGCCGAGATGGACAAACGGCACCGAGTAGAAGTCGTGATACAGGCCGAAGGTGGGGCCGTAGATCCACTGATTGCTGGGTGCGTCGATCTTGGAGCCGCCAAACTCGACGTAAATGCCGGTCTGGGCATGGGCGGCGATGGTGATGGCGAAGGTGGCGAAGAGCAAAACGGAGAGCGTACGAAGATGGCAGAAAAATCGAATCCGCGGCGAAGTCATAGGGGAGCCTCTCTTCAAAAAATGTCAATGCATGCTCGACTGCCCCGGCCTCGCCGCCCGAGGGGCAGCGCCACCGGTGACAGAATGGATGTAGGGACGGGTGGAATCGGTTAGTCCCATTTCATAAAAATTGTGATCCGTCCGAGTTCGGGAGCCGATCTCCGAGCCGTGTCCCGGACGGCAAGAGCGGCGAAAGGTTCCTGAAGGGCTTGGCTGGCATGGTGCTGTCGGTGGTCTATCTCGGAAGGGTGCCGTATCGCGCGGGGCTGGAGCTGCAGGCGCGGCTGGTAGGGCTGCGCAAGGCGGGGACGATCGGCGATGTGCTGGTGATGCTGGAGCATCCGCCGGTGCTGACCCTGGGGCGGGCCATGGGGCGCAAGGACGGGGGCCGGGAGAACGTACTGCTGGACGAGGAGGCGCTGCGGGCACGCGGCGTGGAGGTAGTGGAGACCAACCGGGGTGGCGACGTGACCTACCACGGGCCGGGGCAGTTGGTGGGGTATCCGATCTTTGATCTAAGAGGTCCGCTGCGAGCCGCCGGCAAGCGGCTGGGGCCGGTTGACTTCGTGCGGCAGATGGAAGAGGCGCTGATTCGCACCATGGCCGATTACGGGGTGGCGGCGATGCGGGTGCCGGGACGCACCGGGGTCTGGACGCAGCCGAACGGGTCGATTGCGGAGAAGAAGATTGCGGCGATCGGGATCCACGTGTCGGCCGGGGTGACGTCCCACGGATTTGCGCTGAATGTGACCACGGATCTGAGGGATTTCGACTGGATTGTGCCCTGCGGGATCGACGACCGGGGGGTGACGAGCCTGGAGTTGGAGAGCTCCACCTCCGATCCGGCTGCGGACCTTACGCTCGAGACGGCGGCGGAGCGGGTGGCACGGCAGTTTGGTCAGGTCTTTGAGGCGCAGGTGCTGTGGCTGGAGTCGCTGGACGCGCTGGCGCCGGTAGAAACGGGCACGCGCACGGAGGCGTAAATCGCGCTGCGAACAAGAGTTGTAGATAGCGAAAGGCTTGGCGCGGGTGCCTCAATGTCGGTTTTGGCATAAAATGACCAGTTCGGTACTGACCGACCAGGATCGCTGTCGATGGCGAGTAGAAAAACAGAAGTGAAGAGCGCTGAGGCGTCGTCTGCCTCGGCGAACGGGAAACCGAAGTCCTCCAACGGTAGCAACACACCCCCCAAGCAGCAGCCTCCAACGAAGAATCCCAACGGCATCCCGGATTACCGGCTGGAGCAACTGCCATTCCACATTGAAGGCGAGTGGAAGGGCGGCAACTACCACTACAAGGTGGTGGGCGACACGACCGCGCCTGCGCCACCGCTGCGTCCGTCGAAATACCTGACGCGCGAGCAGTCGATCGATATCTACCGGCTGATGATCACGAACCGGAAGATGGAAGATTCGCTGGAGCGGATGTACAAGCAGAGCAAGGTGATTGGCGGCCTGTACCTGAGCCAGGGGCAGGAGGCGACCTCGGTCGCGTCGGCTTATGCGCTGGGCGAGGATGACTGGCTGGGGCCGATGATCCGCAACCAGGGTTCGATGATCGTGAAGGGCTTTCGCCCGCGCGACACGATGATGCAGTACATGGCCAAGGGCGGCTCGCCGACGCGGGGACGCGAGAGCGGATCGCACTATGGCGATTACAAGAAGCTGAATGTGATTGCGCCGATCTCGCACCTTGGGGATTCGATCAGCGTGTGCGCCGGCGTGGCGCTGGGCGCGCGCATCCAGGGCAAGAACATCGCGTGCCTGGCGTACATCGGAGACGGCGGGCAGTCGACCGGGCCGACGTATGAGGGCTTTAACTTCGCGGCGGTGCAGCGGCTGGGCCTGGTGCTGATCGTGGAGCACAATCTGTGGGCCTATTCGACGCCGGTGGAGCTGCAGTTTGCCTGCAAGGACCTGGCGGATCGCTCGCTGGGCTACGGCGTGCCGGGCGTGATTGTGGATGGCACGGATGCAAACCAGGTGTATGACGCGACGCATGAGGCGGTCGAGCGGGCCTATCGCGGCGAAGGTGCTTCGATGATTGAGGCGAAGCTGATGCGCATGAAGGGCCACGCCATGCACGATGCCGCCGTCTACGTGCCGCCGGAGGTGAAGGAGTACTGGAAGCGGCGCGATCCCATCCTGCGCATGGAGAAGTATCTGATTGAGCGCGGCTGGCTGACGGCGGAAGAGGCGAAGAAGATCCAGGCCGATGTGGACAGGCTGATGGAAGAAGAGCGCGCCTTTGCCGAGGCCTCCCCGATGCCCGACCCGGCGATTGCGGGGACCGATGTGTACTTCGACAATGCGGCGGGCATCCCGCTGAAGTACGGCGAGGTGCGGGTGCAGAACGCGAATGCGAGCGCGAAGCTGGCCGAGTCCAGCGCGACCACGCATTACAAGTAAGAGCGCGAACGCCCAAGAAAGAACACGAGGACTGATCGAGCAATGGCAGCAGTTACGTATTTAGAGGCGATCCGCCAGGGTCTGTGGGAAGAGATGGAGCGCGACCCGCGCGTCTTCGTGATTGGCGAAGACGTGGGCGTGTATGGCGGCGCATTCAAGGTGACGGAAGGCTTCCTGCAGCGCTTCGGCACGGAGCGCGTGGTGGATACGCCGATCTCCGAGATGGCGATCGCGAGCGCTGCCTATGGCGCGTCACTGACCGGGCTGCGGCCGGTGGGCGAGTTCCAGTTCATGGACTTCATCAGCTCGGCGCACTCGCAGATCGTGCAGATTCTGGCCAAGAGCAACTATCGCTGGGGCGCGCCGGCGCCGCTGGTGCTGCGTGGGCCTTCGGGCGGCGGCGTGAGCGGCGGACCGTTCCACTCGCAGAATCCGGAGATGTTCTACGTGCACACGCCGGGGCTGAAGGTGATCTGCCCGGCGACGCGCGCGCGATGCGAAGGGGCTGATCAAGTCGGCCATCCGCGACAACAACCCGGTGCTCTTCTTCGAGCACAAGTATCTGTACCGGCGGGTGAAGGAAGAGCTGCCGACGGAAGACTACACGGTCGAGATCGGCAAGGCGCGCATCCATCGCGAAGGGAAGCATGTTTCCGTGATCACGTACGCGGCGATGGTCTACGTGGCCGAAGAGGCGGCGCAGATCCTGGCCAAGGAAGGCATCGAGCTGGAGATTCTGGACCTGCGCACGCTGCTGCCGCTGGACAACGCCGCGATTGCGGCGACGGTGGAGAAGACGAATCGCGTGATCATTCTGCACGAAGACACAAAGACCGGGGGCATCGCGGGCGAGATTGCGGCCATCATCAACGAGGAGGCTTTTGACGCGCTGGACGCGCCGATTGTGCGCATCACCTCGCTGGATTCGCCGGTGCCGTTCTCGCCGCCGCTGGAGAAGGCCTTCCTGCCGAAGGTGGAAGACGTGGTGCGCGAGGCGCGGCGGCTTGTCGCGTACTAGATGTGGCGTATTGAGGCAGCTCGCCTCGGCGAAGGCCCGCGAGCCCTTATGATCGAGATGCAGTGCTTAGTGGCGCAGCGCGCCGCGTGAATGGGAAGGCGAGAGAGAACATGCCGACAGACGTCATCATGCCCCAGATGGGCGAGTCGATCTTCGAGGGGACGATCACGAAGTGGCTGAAGAAGCCCGGGGACAGCGTACAGCGGGATGAACCGCTGTTCGAGATTTCGACCGACAAGGTGGACGCGGAGATTCCCTCGCCGGCGGCGGGCACGCTTTCCGAGATCAAAGTCGAAGCCGGCAACACGGTACAGATCAACACCGTCGTGGCGGTGATTGGCGAAGCCGGTGGTGCGGCGGCAAGCGCCCCTGCTGCGGCTGCGCCCGCTGCGCCGAAACAGGAGCCCCCCAAAGAAGAGAAGAAGACGGAAGAGAAGAAGGCGGAAGCGCCGAAGGCTGCAGCTCCTGCTCCGGCGGCACCAGCGGCTGCGGCGGCCCCGAGTGGCGGCGGTACAGACGTCGTGATGCCGCAGATGGGCGAGTCGATCTTTGAAGGCACCATCACCAAGTGGCTGAAGAAGGTGGGCGACAGCGTTCAGCGGGACGAACCGCTGTTCGAGATTTCTACGGACAAGGTGGACGCGGAGATTCCGGCGCCTGCGAGCGGGACGCTTTCCGAGATCAAAGTCGAAGCCGGCAGCACGGTGCAGATCAATACTGTCGTGGCCGTGATTGGCGGCGGTGCGGCGAAGGCGAGTGCCCCGGCGGCCGCGGCACCTGCCCCTGCAGCAGCGACATCTGCGCCTGCTGCTCCTGCTTCCTCCGCACCGGCAGCAGAGCCAGCCGCTGCGGCATCACATGGCGAACGGCTGCGTTCCTCGCCACTGGTGCGCAAGATTGCGAAGGAGCATCAGCTCGACTTGCGGCAGGTTCCGGGCACCGGATCGAGTGGCCGCATCACGAAGGACGATGTGCTGCAGTACATCGACAAAGGTGGCGCGGCGAAGGCTCCGGCCGCTGCTCCTGCTGTTTCAGCGACGCAACCGGTTGCCGCGGCCAAGCCGGCTGGCACGCCTGCTCCCGCGGCTGGTCCTCAGCCGGGCGAGTTGGTGCCGCTGACCCGCATGCGCTCGATCATCGCGCAGCGCATGGTGGATTCGAAGCGGACCAGCGCGCACGTGCACACCGTTTTCAAGATCGACCTGACGCGCATCGTGAAGATTCGCGAGAAGGAGAAGGCGAAGTATGAGCAGCGCAACGGCGTGAAGCTGACCTACATGCCGTTCATCACGCGCGCTGTTGTCGCCACGCTACGCAAGATACCGATCGTCAACGCGTCTCTGGAAGGAGACGCCATCCGCTACCACCAGAACGTGAATGTGGGCATTGCGGTGGCACTCGATTGGGGCCTGATCGTGCCGGTGATCAAGCAGGCGGAGGACAAGAGCTTCCTGGGCATCGCGCGCGCCATCGCCGACCTGGCGGAACGCGCGCGCTCGAAGAAGCTGAAGCCGGACGAGGTCGGATCTGGCACTATCACGATTACGAATCCGGGCATCTTCGGCGAACAGTTTGGCACGCCGATCATCAACCAGCCGGAGTCGGCGATCCTGGGCGTGGGCGGCCTGTTCAAGGAGCCAACCGTGCTTACAGACAAGGATGGCAACGACTCGATCGCGATCCGCAGCATCATCCGGCTGACGCTGGGCTTCGATCACCGCATCATCGACGGCGCCGATGCCGGCAAGTTCATGGCGGAGCTGAAGAAGTATCTGGAGAACTGGTCGGAAGAGATCGGCTGATCTTCGGCGAATCGGAATGGACGGCGGACCTTCGGGTCCGCCGTTCTGTTTTACAAGCGGCTTTTGGCTTCGAGGACGCGTTTCACGGCTTCTTCCGGCGTGTCGCCGACGGCGGAGAGATGGCCCATCTTGCGGCCGGGGCGGGCTGTGTGCTTTTCATACAGGTGCAGGCGGACGCTGTCGACCTCCAGCGCGCGGTTGAAGCGCGGTGCGCCGTCGGCCCACGCGTCGCCCAGCAGATTCGCGATCGCCGCGGGGCGAAGAACGTCGGTGCTGCCCAGCGGAAGGTCGCAGACTGCGCGCACATGTTGCTCGAACTGGCTGACAACGCAGGCGCGCTCGCTGGCGTGATAGCTGTTGTGCGGGCGCGGCGCAAGCTCGTTGATGAGCAGGGCTCCATCCTGGGTGACGAACATCTCGACCGCGAGGATTCCTTCCAGCACCAGCTTTTCGGCGAGGGAACAGGCGATACGTTGCGCCTCCAACTCCATCGCTGCGGGGATGGAGGAGGGAATGACACTCCAGGCAAGGATCTGGTTTTCGTGATGATTGGTTGCAGAGGGAAACGACTTGAGTGCGCCGGAGGGCGTGCGCGCCACCAGCACGGAGATCTCCCGCTCCAATGCGATGGCCTGCTCCGCGATGCACGGGCGCTGGCCCAGCGCGCGCCAGGCCAGTTCGGCGCTTTCGCCGCCACGCGGAGTGATGCGGAGCTGGCTGCGTCCGTCGTAGCCGCCGCGCGCACTTTTGACGAAGCAATCGTGGCCGAAAGCATCGAGCGCGGCCCGCATGTTGTCGAGCGATCGGACGGAACGGAATGGGCCTACGGGAAATTGATGCGCGGCGAGCCATTCCTTCTGCGCAATGCGATCCTGAATGATGCCGAGCAGGGCCTCTCCCGGCCGCACAGGCGCATAGCGCTGCGCCGCGCGAAGTGCATCGAGCGAAAGCTGTTCGATCTCCAGGGTGACAACGTCGCAGCCACGAGCCAGATCGGCCGCGGCTTTTGCATCGTCCCAGGAACCTTCGAAGCAGGCGTCGACGACGAACCGCGCAGGGCAGGAAGGATCGGGGTCCATTACCTGGATGCGGTAGCCAAGCGAGCGCGCGGCCATGGCGGTCATGCGGCCAAGTTGGCCGCCGCCAAGGATGCCGATGGTGGCGCCGGGAAGGATGGCGCTCACTGCGGCAGCTCTTCTGCGAGCACCTCGCGCATGCGGCTCTCACGCCACGTCTTCAGCCGCTGGCGCAATGCCGGGTCTTCGTTGGCGAGAATTTCTGCCGCCAGCAGCGCAGCATTTGCAGCGCCCGGGCGTCCGATGGCAAGCGTGCCCACGGGGACACCCTTCGGCATCTGCACGATCGACAGCAGTGCATCCAGTCCCTGCATGGAAGTCGCCGGCACGGGAACGCCAAGGACCGGCACCAGTGTTTTCGCGGCGAGCATGCCGGGCAGATGCGCGGCGCCGCCGGCAGCTGCGATGATGACCTTCAGCCCGCGGCTCTCCGCCTCACTCGCATATTGAAAGAGCAGATCCGGAGTGCGGTGCGCGGAGACGATCTTCGTTTCCGCCGGTATCTCAAATTCGCGCAGCAGCTCGACGCACGGCTCCATCGTCGCGTAGTCGCTTCTGCTGCCCATCACAACACCCACCAGAGTTGAGCGCGCCATCGTCGCATTAGAGCATTTTTCCTGTAGCTGTGCACAGCGGAGACTCTCTCGACCGGTCCACATTTGCAGGAAAAATGATCTAGACGGCGCGCTCAACGATGGCTATCTTCAACGCGGCCGCAGCCACTCCACGACCAACTGCAACAGCGTGAACAGCAGCCCGAAGGCGCCGGCAAACCCTTTTACGCGCTGCACGCTGAGTTCGTGGCGTTCCACCCGCTCTTCCAGCAGGCTGAGCCGCCCGGGCTGGCCATCTCCCAGCAGCGATGCCATCTGGCTCTTCACAACGCTCAGGTCGGCCAGCACCTGGGCTTCAAAAGTACTCATCATCTCCATATCTCGTCTCATCATTTATGTCGCTGCATTCACAAATATCGCGCTGGAAAAGCGGGAGTAGTTCGGCGGCGTGGCGCCGTCATACATACGAACGTAGTAGCGCTCCACGGGCGCCTCGCGAACGATGGTGAAGTTGGGCACCGGACTGCGCAGCACCAGGTCCGCCCCATCGCCCGCGCCAAATTTCCAGTCGCTGCGTCGTATTTCAAAGCCGCCGCCGGTGGGAGGCATCAACCCGGCCTGCACCTGAATCTGCGTCGTACTCACGCTGCTTACCGCGAGATCGCGCGCAGAGACCAGAGCCGTCGAAGCGGTTAACGCAGTGGGGGGTAGCCAGGCGTTGAGAGGCGCGCCTTCATTCATCTTCAGCGAAAGAGGCTCCGCCCACTCGTTGGCAAAAGCAACCGTGTAGTTGAGCAGCTCGGGGCTGCATGATGTCGCGCGAATCGCCACGCTGCGGATCAGCAACGTGCTCGACATGTCTGCCGAAGGCGCCTCCACCTGGAGCAGATCGCCGGGCCACATATCTGCGCTCTGGTGCGGATTCCAGCATGCGTATGTCCCCTTCCATGCTCCGTCGGACCATGTTGAGGTGGAGAGAAGCGCCAATGCGGCGTTCTCACAGTCGGCAGAGGTCCGCGTCACCGGATGCTCGGCAGTGAGGATCATGCTGCTGACGGGAGACGAGGCTGGCACCGTCAAGCGTGCCACCGCACGGCCGCCAACGCGATAGCTCGTCCGGATCACCGTGCCCGATGCAGGCACATAGCCAGGATAAAAACTCAGCCGGCCGGTGCTCGTGATCTTGGCCTGCGACGTCTGCGCGCTGGCTCCGAGCCGCTGGGTTGCGGCTGCCGAAGCGGTCGCCGTACAGCTCACCCAAATCTCTCCCGGCCGCGTCAGCTCAAAGCTCGCGACGCTGCCGAGGAAGCTCACGCTGTCCACCACCACTGGAGTGCAACTCGCGGGAGCCTGCGTCACCAGGCCGTCATACAGCATGACGACAGGGAATTGCGCCCCGCCGGTAGTCTCCTGGACCTCCATCACCAGGTCCGCTCCTGCAGCCAGCACGTCGCCGCCCAGCTGAACCGGACCCGACGCGCTGCCCGCGTTGTAACTCTGGAGCACCCGCTGCCGGTCCTTGCAGTGGAAGCGCAGACGGAGCGTGTAAGTGTGGCCCGTCTGCAGCGTCGTCGTCGCGCCGGCTTCCACGCCCAGCACAATCGGCGCGACAACGGTGCTCGTGCCATTTGGCCGCACATGAAAGCCGGCTACCAGGTTCGTGGGACTCACAGATCCGGAAGCCAGGCCGGCGAAGTAGCCTTCGCCCATGCCGTCCACTTCCAGACCGCCGAGTTCGATCAGCAGCACGCCACCCAGCTCCACCGCGTCCACCGCTGCCACACTGCCCGCGCCGCCGGTGCCCTGTCCTGCGCCCAGTGTCAGCCCCCGAGAGGTCAACGAGATGTGCCCGCCGCCGTCGACTGCTACCCAGCGCTGCGGATCGACGGAGCTGCCGCCGAACGTATCGAAGAGCAGCGTCGCCTTTTCCATCAGAGGTGCTTCGCCCAACTGAAATGCGGAGGTCACACCATCGCCCTCGAAGATCTCCGTCACATAGGCCTGAGGCTCTTCCTTGCCGCATACGGTCACATCGTTCACGGCAAGACGCGTGCGCCCGCCTTTGAATGCGCTGCGGTCGAGACTCCCATCACTCTCTGCCAGGGTATGTACCTGATCGCCGATATTTGCGAACAGCAGATTGTTGTTCACCACGCGATAGCATGCGCGGGCTGCGTTTCCCAGCGCGCCGACATTCTTCGACCAACTCTTGCCCGCCAGCGGTTGAAACCCGCCGATGCGCGTGAGTGTGGCATCGCCGCTTACCGGTACCGCTTGCGTGGTGGCGCGTCCGGTAATCTTCGTCAGCAGATCGCCCGCCGAAGTGGCGACGCATTCGATCGTCTTCTCACTCACTCTGGCATCGAGCAGAATTTCGTCGCTCAAACATGAGACTTCGAGCACATATGCAGGTCCGGTCGTTCCCATCCCTGCGTACAATCGCGACGGCGCGGCGATCGCATAGCCAGTGAAAAGGACCACTCCGTTATCGGCGGTCACCACAACTCGTGCCCCGCTCGCAGGAATGGCAAGGCTTCCTTGTGCTATGTGGACGACGCAACTGCTTGGCTGGTTCAGCTTCCGTTCGATCGTCAAAGGCGCGGCGCCGCTCAGCGAGCCGGTGTAGTCCAGCGCGCCGTTCCCATCAAGATTGTCGATCGTGATCTTCACGCACTCCTTCTTTCTTCGCGCTCGGCAATGTAGCTGCTGAGGAAATGTCGGTTACCGCGGCCGGCTAACAAGATATTCAGGAAGGGCCGCATCACATCTGTGCGTTCGCGCTCGGCAGATAGGTGCGGTAGCAGCACACCTGCGAGCCATCTACGGGATCGACGATGGGAAGCGCGACAAACTGCCCACTCAGCAGAACGTGCGAGAGCGGTGCCGTCAAAGAAACGACTTTCTCCGCAGGCCCGCTCATCGTCTGCAGCCGCGGGTAATAGAAGAACAGCGCATCGCCCTGCTCTCCCTGCATGGAAAAGAGTCCCGACCATTCCTGGAAGAAGGTGCCGCCTTCTCGATCCTGCAACGCAACGATCGACTGGGCCTGCATCCCCTGCGCCGGCACTCCGGCCAGCAATGGCTCAGCAAGTTGCAGCCCGGTCGCCGTCACCGCCGTCACGCGTCCGACGTTCAACGTCATGCGGCGAATCCAATCCGGATCGCTGCCGATCGCCGTTGCCAGGTACGCGGCGGAAGCTCCCGCGCCGAGATAGCCCGTCTGGCCGTTGTAGTCCGCATCCACGGCGATCATGTCCCCAGCCTGGATCGTGCCCGCTCCGTTCGGAGTGCTCAAAAATGTCGCCGTCGAGCTGGGCGCTGTGATGGCAACCGGGCTTGCACCAGCCTTCAACACATTCGTCTGCTGCGCACCGCAGCTCAGCGCCATCGTCAACTTTGACCAGCGCTCGAAGGTCATGCTCACCGTTGCGCCTACGCTCTGCCGACCTTGCAGCAGAACGGTTCCGGGTGCACCGCTCTCCACTACCTGCAGCTTCGTCTCAGAGGCGCGTGTAAAGTCGTCAATCCATCCCAGGTCCGTCCACGGAGCGGGCGGCGTGTCGGCATCGAAGGACGCCACCGTCGTCGCGTCGAACGGAGTCGGCGCGGCACTGGGCCGATCGACCGGTGCAAAGTAACCGCGGACCCGGCGTACTGCCGGCGGCAGGCCCGGTTGCATCACCAATGCTGGCGTACTCATAGCTCTCCTGCCTCCTCATAGCTCACCACGGTGATCTCGGCCGTGCGCATCACACGATCGCGCTCCCGCACTACGGGCGCAAACACCGCCCCGGTCCAGGACACGCGCGTACCCATTGCTGCCGGCGGGGTTACGCTGTAATCGGTTTTCTGTACCTGCTGCGGTTGCAATATAGACAGCAGCTCCGCATCCATCTCCGTCAACAGACTGCCGCGGTCCAATCCGCCGGCGGACGTTGTCCCTGCCGTCTGATACTGGATCTCACAGGTCTGTTCGGTGCGCACCAGCGCGTGCTGGTCATCCGCCAGCGTTTTCGTCCAGCGCAGCACGAACACGTTGTCCGGCATGATTGCCGCAAAGCTCTCGTTCTCCTCCACCAGCACGCCGGGGCGCCAGACGCCGCGGATCATGACTTGCCGTGCCGGATTGAGTACCTGCAGCCGGTCCCGCAGCGCCACATAGAAAGAATCACGTGCCTTCTTCATTCCACCCTCTCAATAGCTCTGCGTCGCTGCTTCGCGCAGCAACACGCGATACATGCAGGCGAGTCCCGCCGCGCTGGTAAAGGAGACCCCTTCGATCACGAAGAACTCCTTGCCGACCGTAATTCCCAATCCCATGGCAAACAGAACCTCGGCGGAGGAGAGTCCAAGCTGACTCACCTGCGCCTCCACCGCCGAAGCGGAGATCAACAGCTCATACTTCGCCTGGTTGCCATCCGTAATCGGCACGCGTACCTTGCGAAAGGCCGCAGGCGACAGTGGAAGATCGGCAAAGCCGGCTGTTGGTGCTCCCAACTGCTCCCCAATTGCCGTGGTAGCCGCCACCGGCATGCGCAGCATGGCTACCGATCCACCCAGCGAGCGCAGCAGTGCGTCTGTCATTCGTTGCCATCCTCCCTGTTTCGATCTCACGCTCAAATCGCTCATCGTTTATCCGTTTTCACAAAAGGTGTAGTGGAAATAGGAACTGCTGACGCAGCTTTTCCGTTAAGAAAAGCTGCTCCTCGCGGCGGCCGACGACCTCACAGTATTTGTGAAAAACGGCTTATCCCAGCCTCGTCGCCACATAGGGCCGCAACAACTGCTGCACCTGTGCATCCATCAGCGAATTGGAGAAGTACTGCATCCACATCGTGTCCATCTTGCTGGACTTCACATTCAGCCCCGGCGTGGCCTGCGCGTTCTTCACCAGTTGTGCGCAGGCGATCTTCACTGCCTGCGGCACGGTAGCGCATCCTGCGGTGTAGGTCACTTCGATCTCGCTGTAAGGCAGACCCAATATGTTGTAGGGCAACGTCAGCTCGCCGGTGTCGCTCATGAAGTCGATCGAATTCGGGTCCAACTGCGTCCATGCGCCGGGCAGCGAGAACGCATACACCACCGCATCCAATCCAACCGGCGACAGTTCGCCGCGCCGCGGCCGCGTATATCTGCCGCGCACCATCACCAGCGGTATCGTGGCAGGCGGTGTTGCAAGCAGCGGCAGATAGCTCAACCGCACTGTCTGGCTGCCCTCCACTACCCGCAGACGCTCCATATACTGCGTGGCCAGCACGCTGGCGCGCCGGCAGTATGCATCGATCATCCCGGAAGCGACCGCAATCCAGTCATCGGTTGTGTCGGGTGCCAGACCATAGCTCTCGTACTCTGTCGTCTCTAAGTAGGCCATCCGCACTTCTCCTCATCCGCGGTCTTGCGCTGCACCGCGTGGTTCGCATAGTGGTTCTCATATCTCTGCCATGATTCGCCGCAAAAAGGGCGGCCACATCGCCGCCCCCTTATGCCATCACGTGCACCGCTCAGGTTCGGGCAGTGCGCCATGAGCTACCGCTGCACAGTCACCTGCGCATGCGCGTAGTTGGCGCCCTTCACAACCACGCCGCCAAACTTCACCACCACGTACTGCGAAGCCAGCGAGTTGGGAAGACCGAGTTGGAAGATGCGCGGAGCCGAGTCGCTCAGCCAGTGGTACTCGATCAGATCCTCCGTCACGATGTACGCCGGCAACGATGCGCTGCCCGAACCCGGGGTGCCGGTGTAGCTCAGCGCCCACTCGGGAATCAGCGGCAGTTCGCCCGCCTGCGTCGACAGCGTTTTGACCGTAAAGCCGCCGGTGATCTCACGCGAGTTCAGCACCACATTGAACTCGGTCTTCATCTCGCGGTCGATAAGATCCAGCAGAACCGGGTTGGCATAGATCGCCGTCGGACGCACTGCGAAGTTGCTGTTGGCCACCATCTGTGCTATCTGCGACTTGATTCCGTCCACGATGCTCTCGGTTGCAGTGATCGTGGTGGCGTTGCCGCCGCCCGCAATCTGACCTGCCGCGCCAAAGTACTGCAGCGTGTTCGGCGCACTCAGCGAGGTATCGTTGCCGTTCCAAAGCGCAACATCATGGGTGTGCAGCACGCCGTCCACCGTGTCGATCAGGTCCTTCGCCTGCAGATACGCAAACTGCTTCTGCTGGGCTCCCAGTTCCATGTCGAACAGGTTGTAGTTCAGTTGTGCAACCAGGCCTTTCAGCGGAACGCTGCGCTCCACGCGGGTCGGAGTCACAAGCGAAGGAGTGATGTTGCGTGGATCGACGAAGCCGGCGGTCCCTGGATTCGGGATCGCTGTTTCCTCGAAGTAGCGGGACGGGTGGCCGGTCGCCGGCACCTGCTTGATGCGCTGGCCAAACATGCCGCGGCGGCGAACCAGGTCGGTGATCTCGGTCTGGTAGAACGGGACCTCAACCGCGCCGGGCCCGATGTAGTCTGCCGCCGAATGGATATCGAGAAACTGTGCGTTCATGAGTTCTTCCTTTCGCTCTAAAGAGAGCAGTCACTGTTTCAAAACACTGTTTCAAAATGACGATGGGCGCTGACCACATTTTTCGTGGCAGCGCCCTCTCAACTCTGGTCATCTCGACCGAAACGCAGCGTAGTGGAGAGATCTGTTGTTCTTTCCACGCCTGCGCTTCCGTTGCTCGAGCGTTTAGGCCAGAGCGCCGGTGCGGATCAACTGCGCCTTCACCGCAACCCGCTGCTCCAGGCTCAGTCCGGCCAACGCGGTATCCAGCGAGCCGGCCTCCAGACCGTCCACGCTGCCGATACCCTGCTTGGCCAGGAGTTGCATGGTTGCCACCGGAAGCGTCTTGCGTCCGGTCGACGGCGCCGCGGCCTGCGCCTTCAGCTCTGCGATCTTCTGCTCCGCCTCTTCCAGTTTGCGTTCCAGTTCACGCTGCCGCGCATCGGCAGTCGCATCCACCGTGGCCACAATCCTGGCCACATCGCCGGTCATCGCCGCCTGCCGCTCTTCCAGCCACGCCACCGTTTTCTCCAGTCGCTCGGCCGCTGCCTGCAGACGCTCTGTGGTTTCTACCGCCATTCCACCTGCATTGAGTTCGTCCATCGTCCCCTCGCTTTTCTTGTTTGCGCTTCCTTGTCACGCTTTCCTTTTGCCGCACTGCTACTGCTGCTTCAGGCTCCGCGTGCCGCCAGAGCTTGCTTTGCTCCACTTTTGTTTTTCCCTGCGCACAAGCGGAAGGACGTTCTTCCGTACGCAGCTTTCTCGCGCAGCAGAATCGCTGCTCCTGTGAAAGTCACCTTCGTCAACCGCCACACGGAAGCCCGCATATCTTCCACATGGGCATCCGCCAGTTCGTAGCTCATGCCCATCAGCTCGGCTGGTGTCGCGCGCAGATGCCGCTCCACCTCGGGATAATCCCGGCCAAACAGATATCCCGCCACGCGGATCTCGCCCGTTCCACCGCGCGAGTTCACGATCTCCGCATCCGTGATAATTCCGCATTTGCGCCGCGCATCGTGGCCATCCCAGCCCGGGCAAAAGTCCACCGCCATGCCCAGGAGCGACGGAAGGGCCGCATCCGCTGCCCCGCGCGTCAGAATCACGCGCCTGCCGCGCGATCCCGAAGGCGCGCGATCGCTCGGCACGTCCACATACGTCAACACTCCCTCGAACGGCACCCGGTTGGGATGGTCCCGTACCAGCGGCATCGTCACCGCCATCGCATCCAGCTTCATTCGTTCTCCCCGATCTCCTGATTCACCGCTACGTCCGGCTGCACGGCCCCCAATCCGCGCAACGCTCGTACCTCAGTCACTGACAACACCCCCGCTTTCAACAACTCCATCTGGATCTGCAACTCCGTCGCCTCATCGCGTGATTCGAGCTCCGTGAACCGAAACTCGAACTCGCGCCATCCCAGCCGCTTGC
Source organism: uncultured Acidobacteriaceae bacterium (assembly GCA_963763665.1). Taxonomy (GTDB): domain Bacteria; phylum Acidobacteriota; class Terriglobia; order Terriglobales; family Acidobacteriaceae; genus KBS-83. The sequence continues at coordinate 1,055,480 of CAVXPT010000001.1, forward strand.
CGAAGACATCGCGCGAAATATGCTGCTCCAGCAGCCGCGCCACCGGCACAATAGCTCCGCGAAATGCCTCATCGCCGAACTCCGAAGAACTCGCGCGGTTCACGTCGTTCTCCAGACCCAGCAGCATCGGCGGCAAACTGAATGCATTCGCCACCATGCGGATCAGGAAGGTCTGCCACTCCATTCGCAGATCGGCGTCGGTACCGCTGCCGAAGCGCAGTACTTCCGGCTTCTGCTCGCTGCTCAGCACCGGCACTCGCCCCGTGCCCTCGACCTCGTCCTGCCACCAGCGAATCAGCCGTTCATGTTCGGCCGGCGTCGCCTCGTTCAGCCACAGCGCGTACTGCACCACCGCATTGCTCGCCAGCTTGCCCGCAAAGCGTTGCGCGCTCAGCAGGCTGTTCACTGTTTCAAACGCAACCTCCAGGGGACCCAGGCCGAATGGCGTATGCGTGCGCGGATTCATCCGGATGTACATCAGCTGGTCGTCATCGAGCGGCACCGCCTTATCCGGGCTCTGCAACAGATTCGCCTGCGCGTAGCGTGGAACGTCATTGCCGCCATTCCACTTCGGATTGATCCGGATCGTCGCGCCATCCACCGGCCACAGCGCAACCGGCCGCTCGGCAACTCCCGTCAGCTCCATCTCCACCGCGCCGAAGCCGCCGACCAGCATGTCTTCCAGCACCTGCTCCAGCAGCGTGCGCAGCGAGTCGGACTCGTTCGGCTCTTCCAGCGACCAGCGCAGCGCCAACATCCGCTCGGCTGCATCGTCTGGAACCGCGCAATGCGCGCGGACCCGCACCTGCCACTGCATGGCCGCCACGCGGTCCTTGATCAGGTTGATCGCCCGCCGCACCACCGGTGTCTCGGCAAAACGCCGCAGATTCTCCGGTGTCGGCTTCGGCAAAAGCGCCTGTCCCGCGTGATATGGATTCAGCACCAACGGCAAAGCCTGCGTCTGCCGTGGGAGCACCGCTGCTTCGCCACTACCTGCATGAATCGAACTCACCTTGCGCCAAAGCTCACGCACATTCGCTCTCACACTCATCCGTCTCGCTCCTTTGGTCTATTCGCTTCGCCGCAAAGAAAAAGGGTGAAGCTCATCGCTTCACCCTCATTGCCCCAGATCGACGTTCAACCTGCAGTCGTCTGCTGTTCTCCTCGTTGCCTGTAGCCGTCCCCGGCGACTACACCCGCAACTCCCGCCGTGCTGTCTCCGCCACACGCCCCAGGTCCGACGTTGTCAGCACCCGGATGCGCTCCCGCTCCATCGTCTCCACGCCAAACCGATAGGAAGCCTGCTCCTCTTCCTCCGCAACCACATCGCGTATCGGCTCCACAATCGCCGTCAGCTCCAGCGTGGCGTTCTCCACCCGCGCGATTCCCTGTGTCAGGTCCGCGACAGAAAACGCCAGCACCTTCGCGCCCTCCACGTCTCCTGCCAACGACACTGCCTGGAACATCCGCACCACTCCATTCGGCCGATACCCGCAATCGATGCGCAGCGGATCACCCGGCCTCGTGTATCGCGCCGCACTGATACGCCGCTGCATCAGATCCCACACACCCGCACGCTCAAACTCGGTCCGCATTCGCGCCTGCAACGCGCCGCGGCCAGTCCGCCGGCTCTCACGCCTTCGCTTCGCGGTCAGCACATACAGAGCCATCAGACTCTCGAGTTCCGTCGCAAACGACTCCGCCAGGCACGCCTTCGCTTCAGTCAACTGCACCGCATTCGACAGCGCATCTTCGAGCGACGCCAAACCCGCCCGTGCATCCGCAGCCAGCCGCCGCCCAATTTCCGCCTCCAGCGCCTCCAGCATCGTCGTATCGGCATCGGGGTCGACGCAGCGCACCCGGCTCCAGTCACGCGTAAAGCGCACCGCCGCCCGCGCGTCTTCGCTTCGCAGCAGCACGCCGATGTTCACGAACTCGTTCTTCACCGGATCCGGGACATACCGGATCAGTGAGAACTCACACCGTTGCCGGGTGGTCAACGCAGAACCCCGCTTTGACTGTCAATGCCGAACCCTGCTTCGTGACTCCTCATCCCCAAAACCTCACTACATCTTGACACTCACCAGCAATCTTCCACCCTCGCGCCTTACATCACCAGCTTCCCCGCGCCCGTTTTCGCACCCCACTCCCTCTTTGGGAATGGCTCCGCAAAGATGGCCGGCAGCACCTCGGCAGCCGGTCTCCCCCAATGCGGGAAGGGCATCCGGTGCGACTCACGAAATCCGTCGATCAGCTCACGCAGTCGCGCACACCGTGCGATGAGCGCCTCCACCAGTTGTTCGAGCTCTGCCGTATCCCCGCCGTACCACTGCGGTGGAATCGATTCCGCCGCCGACCATATCGCCTGCGCGTCCATCCGCTCCACCCGCCCCAGCCAGGGCTCAAAGCTCTCCCAACCTACAATGCTTTCGTACACCAGGTTGCTCGCAAACACACCCCGCAACGGTGTATCGATCAGCTTCCACTCACCTGCATTGAAGCAGTATCCCTGGTCGATAAACGTCGCTGTGTACCGGCGTTCCCGCGGCCGCTTCCCAAAGACCGCCTGCCGGCCGTTCACGTTCGACGTCCATTTATCCATCACCAGCATGCCGGCGAACTCACGCAGGTTCTTCACCTCCGCAAGCTGTGCTTCGGGCAGCGTGTCCACCACCTGCCCTGGCATCAGGCCGCCCACAAATCGGGATCCGAAATGCAATCCGGCCCGGCAACGCTCGCGCCCATTCGGCACCTGGATCAGCAGCTCGGGCGTATTCGCAATCAGCCACTCGGTCACCTCGACCACGTCGCACGCCGGCACTGTCAATCCAATACTCGCCGCCAGGCGCGTCGCCAGATACTCGTTCGCCAGCACGCGCGGGTGCTGCGGGTTGTTCTGAAACTTCACCACCCACAGGTTCTCATCCGAGCCCAGCATCAACTGGCTCTGAGCTCCGCCGCGCATCGCTCGAATCTGCTGTACCGCAAGCACCGCCACGCGTCTTACTCCTTGTCAGCGATTCTAACGGGCCACACCCCGCACAGATGTTGTCATCCTGAGCGCAGCGAAAGCGTACCTCCAGTCGCTCCACTCGACCACACCTATATATGTGAGCGACCAAAGGAAGCGAATCCACCTACCCGCGCCGTGGGCGCAAGTGCCCGGGCGGCAAGTCCGATCCCCATCGCCATTACCAGATCGTCATGCTGCCCCTGCGCCGCGCCGGTTCGTCCGCGAGCATCGCGCACGAACGTCTTCATCTCCCGCAACAATCGCGCACTCATCACGCTCCCCGCGCCCTCGCCCAGCAATCGCTCTACTTGTTCCAGTACGCGCGGCCGCGACAACGCCGTCGTCAGCCATCCCGCCTGCCCCTCCTGCTCGAAGATGCGCGCGTATTTCACGGTACCTGTCAGATATGCCAGCACGCCCGCGCCGTGATTGTTTCGCTCCACGATCAACATCGCGCCGTTGTATTCGCGCCCCAGCGCTGCTGCCCGCTCTGCCAGTTCCAGCAGACCACATCGTCCTTGAAACTCCGCACATTGCAATCCGGTAGCCGCGTCCAGCACCTGCATTGCCGCATAGTCGCCTTCGCTTCCACCGCCCGCCGGATCCACCGCCACCAGATACTCGCGTCCCGTCATCGGCTTCAGCCACACCTCCAGCGCACCCGCCCAGCGCCGCTCCACCGGTGCCGGCGCCTCACGCAGCCGCTCGTCGATCGCCTCTGTATCGAACACGCAGCTGCCGCTCGCCAGGAAGCAATCGTCCGCACTCTCCGGATACTCCTGGCGAGCCAGCACACCAAACTGCCGCTGCAGCCTTCGCCGGAATGCGATCTGCTCTCGCGACAATCCATGTGCGCTCGTCAGTGCGCATTCCTCTTCCGACTCCGCATCCTCGCCCACATCCAGCCGGTAGCTCTCCTCCCACCACCATGGAAAGAAGTGCCGCACCCAGCCATTCGTCTCCGCGCGCATCCACTCTTCGTAGAAACATCCATGCGCACCCTGCGCTGTCGACTCCAGCACCACCTCGCCGCCATTCGTCGGCATCGTCGCCAGCAGTCCCGCCAGCGTCGCTCGCGCGTCGCCCGGCCACCGTGCCACCTCGGAACAGTGCAGGTTCTGCACCGTCAACCCGCGTCCCGCGTTCGGATCGCCCGCCGTCTCCACGCGATACTCGCTGTCCAGCTCCGGAAACACCAGCGACTGCGCACTCGCCCTCGATGTCCGCAGTACTCCCTCGCGCAACTCCTCCGGCAGCTCGTTGTGGAATCTCCGCACGACACGGAAGATCTCCTCCGCCGCCTCCTGCGTGTGCGCCACCTGCACACTCAACGTGCCCGGCTGCGTCACTGTTTTTAGAAAAAAACGCCCCGCCACCCACGTGGTCATGCCCATCTGCCGCGCCTTCAGCACAATGTTTGCCCGGCCGCGCCGCCGCTCGAACTCTCGCTGCGCACGATTCGGATGAAGGGGTGCGAACGCCCCCGCACGCGTCCGCACCTTCAACAGCGCCCCCGCCAGGAAGACTCCCGCAGTCTCCCCGCCCAGGCTCGCCGCCGCTACGTCCAGCAACTGCCCCAGCGCCAGCAGCTCTCCCAGATCTCCATCCATTCCAGCTCATCCTCTCGTCCGCGCTGAGCGAATCAGCGAGACCGATGTCCGTGTCACCAGCAAGTCGGAACGCGTTACTTCTCTATGTCTGCGTATACCGTCTTCAGAGCAGCCTCGACACTGGGCAGAAATGTAAGGAAATCCTTGACGAGTTTCATGACATCCTTCACCACCGGCGACAGCGCCACCAGGTCCGCAGCGACATTTTCACCGCCGCTTGCTATCACCGGTGCCAGCGGAATCGCAATCGCCTTCGCATCGTCAACCAGTGTTGCCAGGTTCGACTTGAACTCAGGCGACACTGCACTCACATCGGCAATCACCTTGAGCACCTTGCCGCCTACGCTCAGCACTTCCTCAGCCCCTTTGACGACGTCCTTCACCGCGGTTTCTACACCGTGACCGATCTCCACAAAAACATTACTCATGTACTTCCCCCTTCTCCTCTTTTTCATCCACCGGCAGCGGAGACTTCTTCAAATAAGCCGCTGCATTCAACACCGCCGCTACTGCGCTCATCCGCAGCAGCACCATCCAGCTACCGCGCGTTCCGTTTACAATGCCCGGCGCCGTCACCGCTGCGGCCACCGCACTCGCGCCACCGCCGATCAGCGCCGCTGCAATGCCCTTCGCCCATACCTTCCAACTCAACATCCATCCCCCAAAAGCAAAGGCCCCGCGATATCGCGAGGCCTCCCTGCATTCCTGTTGTTCTGCTTCTTTGCTTTCCAAACCGGATACGTTCTTCAAACCGTCATCGGTTCGACGACCGCCACCACCCGCTATCTGTCGTTGGTCGCCTTCCTCACCTCAAGGCGAAAAGCCTGGCCCGCCGGCGTCACTCATTCGCAACGCCCGGTGAATCCGCAAGCCACGCCCCCTGCGCGCCCGAATACGTGAAGTGCTGGGAAGAGCACTTATTCGCTGTCGTACCCACGGTAAAGAAGCCATGCACGTTCGCCGGGGCCACCACAGTCCGTGAGCCGGTCGCGTCTTGGCAGAAGGTCAGTGTCTTCTCCTGTCCGTCCGCACCGGCTGCCAGCGTGAAGCTGGTTACGTTGCCGGTCAGCGTGATGATGCTCGCTCGCCTGGCTATAGAAAACGTTGGAGTCGCTGAAAACGTCACCGTCTCGGAACTGGCGACGATGGTTGGCGTGGGCTGCGGGTCGCAGTCCTCCGTCACCCCGGAAGGCCCTCCGCTCACGTTGGGACTGGTCACGGTGAAATGGAGATAGCCGGTAATGCCGCCGAGGGCGATATCCTTGCCAGAGCAGGTGTGATTGTTGCCGTTGTTCTGAATCGTGACGTTGGCGTTGCCGCCGTAGACGTAAAAATCCTGAACCGCCTGCAGGTTTTTGAACCCGGTATAGGTGGTCGTAGAACTGTCGTTCGGCCACACCCTATAGAGTCCGGTCATGTCCACGACCGGGCCGGTAATATATACGGACCCCGGAGTCTGCGGCTCCCAATTCGAGCCTGAGAGGATGCCGCGCCCGGAAACATATTGAAAGAGCGGTGATCCACCAAGCAGGTTGTGATAGGTGCTGTTCGCCCCTCCCAGATAAACATCCGCCGTTTCCTGCGTTGGTCCGAATCCGGCGACATAGTTAAACGTCACATCGCTGATACTCGTGGCGTTGGTGAGACTGAAGAATTGATTGCAGATGCCAGCCGGGGTGAGCCCATCCTGGCCGGTATTGAGCGTCACCGCATTGGGCGCGATACAACTGGAGATGATGTTGCCGCCCATCACGCGTATTCGGCCACCGCCATTCCAAAAGCCTTCCAGTCGGGCGAAGTCGATACGGATATTCTCGAAAATGTCACCTATGCTATAGGTATAAGGCTCTACGATTCCGACTAATCCAGCCTGCGGCCATAGATGATCGAAATGCGAGTAGCCGCCGCCAGCCAAAATATCTGCAATGTGGTGGTAGGTGTAGATCGTTGGTGCGTCTTGCAGCCCATACGCTTCAATCCAATCCACCATCACATCGGCACCGGAAAACTCCATGCTGCCATGCCATCCCGAGCCCAGGCTGAGCGAATCTGCACCCAATGCAGTTACTTTGTAGTAGTACGTCCCGGCCGCGAGCGCGCCGCCCGTCGTCGATGGAGCCGCTGTTGCTGTTCCCGGCGTTGCCACCGTGGTAGTGACAACATTCGTCACCGTTCCCGAAGAAGCAGCTGCTCCCGTGTCGGTGAACGAGTTGGCGCCGGTGATATAAAAGACCGATTCGCCACCCGCAGATGTGCCGCGATAGACAGCGTAGCCCGTGGCGCTTGGCACCGCCGTCCAGCTCAGCGCCACCGACCCCGTCGTGCCCGTGGTGGTAGCACTGACTTCACGGCTGCTGGCGGACTCTCCTACGCCCTTGTAGCCGCCGTAGTAATACCAGGCATCGTTGCCGTAGACGGTATCGTGGAACGCCTTCGCATCCTGGCCATCCACGCGAATACCATATCCACCAAATGCCTGCGCATAGGTCCACTCGATCACACCGCCGATCGAAGACATCTCAAGTCCTGTGTTAGAAGGACCGCCTACTCCATAGCTCCCGGTGTCGCCGGGAGCATTGGTGCAGCCTCCTGTAGCGCATCCCAACAGGGTAAAGCGGGCGAAGTGAGTCTGGCCCAGATTGTCGGTGTGACTCTGACCGTCCGAGCAGGTCACCGTCATACTGTTCGGAGCCTGCACGAGTTGATGATTGTTGTATAGCGACCGCAAGCGGGTACCACCTTGTGCTGTGGCTACACCTTCCCATGAAGAACCGGGGGCAATCTGCAGGTGGTCTACTGAAAATGTCCCCTGAGGCCACTTAGCCCTGGCATGCGACACCGTACCCATAGCCAGGTCGCAAGCCATCTGATTCGACATCGCTTGTGCCGCCGCAGCCGGGGTTGGACCATAGATGCCCCCCGCAAAGCGCGGATCGCGCGGGTCGTAGACACCCGCGTTCAAATCGTCCTCCCAGGCTACCTTTCCATTTGTACCGGTGATCGTCACACCTTTTTCCATCATCGAGACGGCGCCACCGTCGCCCCGTCCCGCGATTACGTTCTGCGATTGCGGCAACTGCGCCCCGGAGTGTGCATCCACATATGCCTTCGTGGCTGCCTGCATCGCATCGGTCGGATCGGTCGATAGATTCAACGAGCCGCTCATCGTGCCGCCCTTCAACTGCAGATAGCTCCCCTGCAGCGCGCCGATCGACGTATCGACATACTGTTGACTCACCGACTGCTGTGCCACCGCGGCTGGCACCACTCGCGCCCGCATCTGGGAAATCGTCGCCGTCGCAGCCTGCGGCACCACCCAGTACTCCTTCTCCACCGTGCCGTCGTTCATGTGGAACACGACCGTGTAATACGTCCCCCCAGGATTCGCCCCCACGTTCGGCGTCAGCGCCATACTCACGCTTCCGTCCGGCGCGATCGTCGCCGATGTAGTGCCTGCGGCAACCGTGCTCCCGTCCGCCGCCGTAAATGCCGGCCAGCTCACCAGCATCGTTCCCTGGGCGCGTGAACCATCCGCCCGGTACACAATGCCCTGAACGTTGGTGGTCTGTATTGCAAGACCGTGCATCGGAACCAGCAACAATAGGCCCGCCAGCAATCCGCGCCACCGCCGGCACTTATCCATTTTCAGCATCGCTGTCACTCGTCGCTCCCTCGCTGCCTGCTTCGTTCGCCTGCTCTTTAGCCTTCGTGCTCTCTGCCGCCGCTTCCCGTTCGTCCTGCCGTCGCTTCAGCTCATCCAGCAGCATTTCGCTCAGGCTCTTTGCCCCACGGCGCTTTGCTGCCTTCGCATCCCCGGACTTGCCAATCTGCAACAGCAATCGGGTCTCCGCAGTGCCTCCCGCCTTCGCCTTCCTAATCAGCGTCTTGCAAACACCTCGGGAACTCACGCCGAAACTCCACATCCGTGTGCCGCTGAATGCATCGCACAGGACGCTTCTTCTTTCTCTTCTTCTTCGGCTTTTCCGATTCCGATTCTGTCGGCATCGCAACCGACGTCGCTTCTGCTGCCTGCTCTACCGTTTCGTTGCCCTGCGCCTCATCCGGCGCTTCACTCTTCTGCACTGCCTTCTTCTTCGCCACGTTCCAATTCACGCCCAAACCAGACAAAAACAAAAAAGGGTGAAGCGCCTTTTGCTCTGGCGCCCCACCCTTCATCTCTTTGTCTCAACTCTTAAATCTAGAATACCAAGTGGCGCAGGGTGATTTGGCAAGTTTTTGCAATCACGTAACTCGCACGTTTATCTGCATTTAACCCGCACCTCTCAGTGGACGGGGGCTTGACAAGTTAACGCGCGCCTGGCACTTGAAGCAGTTCCAGCCGCAAAAACACACGAGTCAGCCGGTCCAGTGCATCCGCGTAACGACGCACCACCGTCCGGATCGTCATGCCCGTCAACGCAGCAGTCTCCGCCAGTGTGTACTCCTGCAGCGCGATCCTGCCCACCAGCTCGCGCTCCACGGCATTCAACCGCGTCAGGCATCGCTCCACGTCGTACACGAAGATCACCGAGTCCTCGAAGGTATATCCCTTCTGGTTGCTCGACTTCCCACGGAATGAGAAATCTCCCAACAAGGACGGCACCTTTCCGATCTCCATCGAGCGATACATATAGCGCCGCAGCATCCCCTCCGTGTATTTGCGATAGAAAGCAAGCTCTACCGGCTGTTCCGTCGTGGCGGTTTTTTCTGTCTGCTGCGGTTCTTCCGCTGCCCGCTTCGCTTGCACGCATCGCACTACCAGCGCGGCGCTCATTCTGCGCCTCCCGCCAGTACCGCCTGGCTCAATGCCATCGGGCGCTGTATCGCGCGACGCGCGACGCGACGCTCCAGACTCGCCTTTGCATGCTGTGCCAGCTTGCCCGCGCAGCAGCGTCCATAAACATCCTCTTCACTTTGTGTGCGGAACCAAAGACCTCCGCACCCCTCACATACTTTCAATTGAACGCGCAAATACTCCATCGTTTCTCCAAGGCCTGCTTCAAGGCCGCCGTCGCGCCCAGATCTCTCATCCGGATCTCTTATCCGGATATCTCAATCCAGGTGTCGCGGCAGGCTCGTTGTAAAGTTCGCTGCTCTCTCGCGTCCGCTCGGGACGGTCGGCAGCTTCTTGTGGATTGCCTGTCGCGTCATGCCAACGTGTTGCAGCATGGCGGCGCCGGGCTTCCAATATGCACAGATCGATTTCGGGCTTTAATTCCGCAATTTATTGCCGAGAACGCCGCACAATTCCCCCCGCTGCACCACCTTTCGGTCACTCGCAGCAGTTGTTACTTGGACATCGTGCCGCCATCCGCTATTGCAGATACAAGCAATGCGACTCTAAAGACAGGTAGCGATAGCGTCAACACTGTCGGCGATAACAGGAGAGTGCAGTTTGCCAGTCCATTCCCGAAAGCCAATTACCACAGGAACCGGTCATAGTTACGTTTCGCACAGGCAATCCTTCACTATGGCATCTTTATCTACTGGCTAACTTTCCACAATGAACTTCACCCAACTGCAGGAGCGTCTCCGCGTGGAACTTCTCCGGCGGATCGATCGAGGCAGTGTGAATGGAGCTGTTCTCGCGCGCCAGACTGGTTTTCAACCCTCGCATATCTCCAATTTTCTGCGCCGCCGGCGGACCCTCAGCCTTAATGGTCTCGATCGTCTGCTCGCCGCACAGATGCTCACCGTCGGCGACTTGCTTGCGTTGGATGACATGCCCTCCGCTCCGCGTGAAGCGGCAACCAGCATCACCCACACTGCTGTTCCCGTTGTGGGACCGAGCGTCGCCATCCATGATCCAGTGCCACCTAATTCGGCCATCCTCGATGTATTGCAGTTACCGCTCGGCATTCTTGAGCAGATGCGCTCGCGCCGCGCCACATCGCGCCGCGGATGGTCTCGCTTCGTCTCCGTCCGTGTCACGCGGCAGCAGTCCGCCGGCATGCAGCCCGTATTGCCGCCGGACACTCTCGCGATCATCGACCGTCACTACAACGCTCCCGTCGCCTATCAGCCGCCACAGCCCTCGGTCTTCGCCGTGCGTGTCGGCAACGCTCTGCAAATCCGGCTCGTGGAATTCGAAAACAACCGCCTCGTCCTGCGCCCGTTCGAGCTTGATCACCCCGTGCAACTGCTCGCCCTCGGACCCCACGAAATGCCATCGGATCTCATCGTCGGCCGCGTCTGCCTCATCCTCGCGCCTCTCCCCTGAACGATAGGAAATGCCGAATACGCATTTCAGCGCGAATAAGTGCCACCATCCAACCGGAACGAATATCTAAGTGTCGTCATTCAGGCCGAAGCGAAGCGCAGTGGAGGAATCGGCTCTTCCACTCCACGCAGGGCCAACACAGAATGTGAGCGGCCAAAGGGAGCGAACTTCACAAAACGCGCCGCAGGCGCTTATGCCCCGGACGGCCAGTCCGATCTGGTAGCATCGGCATCGGAGGACGCATATGGAGCAACCCGCCACACTGTCCAGCGCCGCTCGCCGCAACGAAGACATCGCTCTCGATCTCCTTAAATTCATCGCGACCACGACCAACGCAGGCCGCCCTGGCGCCCCTTCGACCGGCTTCACCGCCCCACACAGCGCCAAGGCCGACGATCAGGTCACCCACCTGCTCGAGCTCTACACGCGCTGCCTCGAGGTCGTTCAGGGCAAAAGCGGCGCCCAATAGCTCCAGTGGCACCCGCCTCTCCGCAATCCATCGGGTTCGCCGTCATTGGCGCAGGCGCCTTCGGCCGCAATCATCTCCGCGTGATTCACGAATTGAGCGCAGCTTCCGGCGACTCCGTCCGGCTTGCGGCCATCGTCGAAAGCGATGCTGCGCGCCGGCAGGCGCTGCAATCGGATTTTCCCCAGGCCCATATATTCCACGACGTAGGCGCCTGCCTCGCCGCGCGCGCCGCCGGCCAGATCGAGCTGCACGCCGCCTCTGTATGCGTGCCCACCAGCGCCCATGCCCCGGTTGCCGGCGCGCTGCTCCGATCCGGCATCGATGTCCTGGTAGAAAAGCCGATCGCGGCCTCGCTGGCCGAGGCCGACGCGCTCATCGCTCTGGCCGCACAATACCAGCGCATCCTGCAGGTCGGCCACCTGGAGCGCTTCAACCCCGCCGTCCTCGCCGTGAACCCCTACATCCACATGCCCATGTTCTTTGAGGCGCACCGGCTCAGCATCTTCACGCCGCGCTCCCTCGATGTCGACGTCATCCTCGACCTCATGGTGCACGACCTCGACATCGTTCTCAGCCTCGTACAGTCGCCGGTTCAATCACTGCAGGCCGTCGGCCTTCCCGTGCTCTCACGCAAAGTCGATATCGCGAACGTGCGGATCGAATTTGCCTCCGGCTGCGTCGCCAACTTCACCGCCAGCCGCGTCAGCACCGAGCGCGTTCGCAAGCTCCGCTTCTTCCAGCCGCATCAGTACGTCTCCATCGACTACGCGCGGCAGGACCTGCTCTTCATCGACGTGAAACCGCAGTCATGGCGCTCCCGATCCCGGCAGCATGCTCAGCGGCCTCGCCGTCTCCAAGCCCTCCGTCACACCCGGCGAGCCGTTGCGCCTCGAAATCGAATCGTTCCTGGAAAGCGTGCGGACCCGCCAGCAGCCACGAGTCACCGGCCAGGAAGGCCGCGCCGTGCTCGCGCTCGCACTCGACATCAACGCCGGAATAGCCGAGCACGCCACCCGCGCCCACCTCGACCGCTTCGTCTAGCAACCTGGCAACATTGTCATTCTGGGCGAAGCGAAGAACTCTGCTCGCGCCAACTACACCGCCAGACGTGCGCGACCAAAGGAGCGAACCCAGCGACTCGCGCCGCAGTCGCGTCCGCCCGTGCGTCCAGCACCTATTGCAATGTCTGGACTTTGTAGTCGGGTGGAATCTCCAGCTCAAACTGTTTGTCGGGCAGTGGCTGATTGACCAGCACTTTCTGCACGCTGATCGTGATCTGATACGACTCGCGTGGCCTCTGGATCACGATCGAGCTCGGCATATGTTCGGTTCCGAACTGCCGGTACGGACCATACTCGACGTGGGTCTCCACGCCGCCATCCTCGCCATAGATATCCTGGCCAATCGGCAGCAGCGTCAAGCGGCTGAACCGGATCACGCGCGTCGGCTTGATCACGCGCACCTGCAGGTGAGGATCTTCCTGAACGTCTTCGCCAATGAGCAACTGATACTCCGGTGTCTCGACCAGTTTCTTGCCGTCCCGGCGAGTCTCTGACGTGCTGGTCAGGTACACCAGCCTCTCCGGCGTGATCGACTTCACCAGCACCGAATCCAGAAAGATATCCGGTCGCAGGTTTTCGAGCCCATTCGTGGACGGCCTGGTCACGGTATTGCTGCCCACGACGGCCCGGCTCTTGGGCGGAATCACCAGCTTGAATGTCTTTCCATCGCTCGCCAGATCGAAGGCATGGGTGCGCACCACCGGCAGCAGAGCCAGCACACGCAGCATCGCAGGTTTGCGCAGAAGGATGTAACCGTGAAACGGCGTAATATCCGTTTGCTTGCCCTGCCGCGCCCCGCCCGTGGTTGCCTGGAAGTCCACCGTCGCGGTCAGGCTGCTGATCGCCCCATAACGATCGTTCACGCCGTTTACCAACTGCGCAACGGTCGCGTCCATCGGCGGACCCTCAAGCGTGGTCTTCTCCACTTTGTGGGTGTGGTAAAGGCAGCCGCTCAACCACGGCAGCACTGCCAAAAATCCCACACTCCACCATCGTCGTTGCATCACGGGTCTAGGGCATTTCTCCTGCAGGAATCGAGGACTGAACGAAGATTCTGGTGACCCTTCATTCAGGAAAGGCCACGCCGAGCATATCTCTCACCAGGTCACGTCCTCGGAAGAAATGCTCCAATCAGGGCAGCAAACCTTAAGTATAGCTAAAGGCCGAGCATGATACCTGCCACACGCTAGTCGGCCAGCGGCCGCGCCTCTGAACTTCCTTTCAAGAAAAGGGCCGCCGAAAGCGTATCTCCGCCCTACGAAAGCAGGAAACGATGGTCTAAGGGGTGGCTCCGCCTGCCCGCTGCGCCTGCCGGTACGCCGCCACATTGCGCTGGTGCTCTTCCAGGGTCTTCGCAAACCGCGAGTGGCCGCTCGCCCTGGGATCCGCAACAAAATAGAGGTAATCCGTCGCCGCCGGATGCAATGCGGCCTTCAAAGATGCAGCGCCCGGACTGCAGATCGGCCCCGGCGGAAGCCCGGCATGACGATAGGTGTTATAAGCCGAATCGCGCTGCAAATCCGATTCGTAAATCGTTCCCCGGTAGCGGTTTTCCAGCATCGCCGCGTAGATCACCGTGGGATCGGTCATCAGGGGCATCTTGTCGCGCAGCCGGTTCTCCATCACGCTCGCCACCAGCGGTCGGTCCGATGCGACCGGCGTCTCCTTCTCCACCAGCGACGCCAATGTCACCGTGCGGTGGACGTTGCCCGCCAGCCCGATCTGCGTCGCTTCCTGCCGGAATCGCTTCACCATCGCGCGCAGCATCGTCGTGGGCGTGTCGCTGCGCTGGAAGCGGTAAGTATCCGGATACAGGTATCCCTCCAGGCTCATTGCCGCCGGGTCCAGATCGGCAACCAGCGCCGTATCCTTGTGTGCCGCGGCCAGAAAGCCATCGTGCGTCGCGAGTTGGGCCGCTTCCACCGCATTTGCAATATCGAAGAGGTTGTAACCCTCCGGCACCGTCACCACGCGGTAGTACACATCGCCGCGCCGTAACCGGTCGTACACCGCGAAGACGCTTGCCGGACGATCGAAGCGGTACTCGCCCGCCTTCAGGGTGCCGTGCTTCACCATCCGCACCACATCGAAGGCATAGCGGCTGCGGATAATTCCGCGTTCTTCCAGCAGTAGCGCCATGCCCTTTGAGGAAGTGCCGGGCGCAATCTCCACAAAGGTTTCCAGATGCGGCCCCGCAGGGGCAAACAGGAACCAGGCGCCTGCACCCAGCGCCAGCAGGAGGAGGAACAGCAGCAGAAAGCGACGCAAGCGGATTCAGGTCCCTTCGCGGGTCAATCGAAGCACTCCGTCGATTGTAGTCTCCACTCCGGGCTCCTCTGGCTATCATCAAAGCGTGCCGGGAGTGCCACTTTCGCGTCAATCGCCGATCCGGCAGGGCCTCGCGCAGCCCTGGCTGGGCCTCGATGTCGGCACGCGGCGCATCGGTGTCGCGCTCTCCAACGCGCTCGGCCTCGCGCAGCCCCTGCTCACCATCGAGCGCACCCAGCCCCGCCGCGACCAGCGCTCCATCCTCCGCCTCGCACGCCGCCACGGCTGCGCCGGCATCATCGTCGGCAATCCGCTCCACCTCTCCGGAGACCGCAGCCCCCAGACCGAGCGGGTCCATCGCTTTGTGGATGAGTTGAAGGCGCTCATCGCCGAGACGTCACCCGAGACAAACGAAAACGTCTCCGATCGGAACCATCCCAGCCTGGCCGTTCACCTCTGGGACGAGCGCCTTTCCACCGCCGAGGCCCACGCCGTGCTCGAAGCGACAGGCCACCATCCGGCCGATCGCCAGATCCGCCGCCAGGTTGTCGACAAGCTTGCCGCCGCCCTCATCCTGCAGGGCTGGCTCGATGCCCAAAGCGGCTCCGTGACCCTGCTTCCGCCCGGTCCATAGGCGACCGCCCCCGTCGTATAATGGGGCTTTGGCGGATACCGAATCCCTGCCGTTCCTTGCGGCTTGTGTTTCTCCCAGGCCGTCACGGATATTTCCATGCCCGAACACATCAAGAAAAAGCTAGAAGAAGAGATCCGGCAGATGGAGCACGAGCTCCAGCATGAGCTGCCGCAGGAGATCAAGAAGGCCGCTGCGCTTGGCGACCTGAGCGAGAACGCGGAATACCACATGGCCAAGCAGCGCCAGGAGTTCGTGAACGCGCGCCTCGGTCAGCTCAAGAAGCGCATGGCGGAGCTCTCGCTGGTCAACCTCTCCAACATCCCTCATGACCGGATTGCCTTCGGTTCCACCGTCCGCGTCTTCGACACCACCAAGGACGAAGAGTTGGAGTACAAGCTCGTCACCTCGGAAGAGTCCGACGTGAACAAGGGACTCATCTCCACCACCTCACCCATCGGCCGTTCGCTGATCGGCAAGCAGGTGGGCGACACCTGCACGGTGGTGACGCCAAACGGCAAGCGCGAACTCGAAGTGCTGAAGCTCACCACCATCCATGACGAAGCCGCCAAGAGCGAAGCGAAGTGATGGCGAAGAACGACGTTTTGATGGCCTGTGGAGGCGCATCGTAGTGATGAAGGTGAAGGCCTGTGACGAGCGGAGGGGAGAGCCTGTGACCTCCGGAGGCAAAGCGAATGACCCCTGGAGGCGAAGCCTATGACTTGGACTAGCGCCTTCGGCCGCGGCGCCGGCGTCATCCTGCAGGCCATCGTCAACGGGCTCGCCCTCACCCGCATCTCGCCCAACGTCCTCACCTTCATCGGCCTGCTCATCAACACCGTCGCCGCCATCTTCTTCGGCTTCGCAAGCAGCCATAACTACATTCGCTTCTTCCTCTATGCCGGCCTGGTCATCATCGGCGCCGGTATCTTCGACATGGTCGACGGCCGCGTCGCCCGCCAGACCGATCAGGTCACCGTCTTCGGCGCCTTCTTCGATTCCGTCATCGACCGCTACTCCGACGTCGTCCTCTTCTTCGGGCTGCTCGTCTTCTACGCCCGCGGCAATCGCTTCTTCTACGTCGTGCTCGCGGGCTTTGTCATGATCACGTCGCTGATGGTCAGCTACACCCGCGCCCGCTCCGAGGCCCTCATCGGCTCCTGCAAGGTCGGTTTCATGGAGCGGCCGGAGCGCGTGGTGCTCATCATCCTCGGCGCGCTCTTCGAACGCTGGGGCGCCATGGCGCCCGCACTCTGGGTGCTGGCGGTGCTCTCCACCATCACCGTCATCCATCGCATCTCCTACACCTACACCATGGCCAAGGGCCTCGCGCTCGACGAGCGCGCAAGTCAGACCCGGGCCGTTCCGATTCGGCCCCCAGCCAGCCCAGGCCCCGTCTCAAGCACCGCATCCGTAAGCAGCGGAGCCGAGCACGAACTCCTCTCCGCCCCCAACGCTCCCCGCGCCTAGGCTTCTTTCGCGTCCTTGTCATCCTGCGCAGCGAAGCACCTGCCCTGAGCCTGTCGAAGAAACCTGCAGCTTTCGGCACCGCTTACCAAACAGGGTCCATGTAGGATGAACTGTTCGCATGCCCGATCAACCCATCCTTCTCGTTCATGGCGGCGCGTGGGCCATCCCCGATGACGCCGTCGAAGCCCACACCTTCGGTGTTCGCAGCGCGCTGCTCGCCGGCTATGCGCTGCTGGAGCGCGGCGCCACGCCGTCGATGCAGTCGAGGCCGCCGTTGCCGTGCTTGAAGACGACGAGGCCTTCGATGCCGGCCGGGGCTCCTTTCTCACCCGCGATGGCAAGGTCCAGCTCGATGCGCTGCTGATGGACGGCGGCGTCACCGGCACCATGCGGGCCGGCGGCGTGGCATGCGTCGAACGGCTGCGCAATCCCATCCATGCTGCGCGGCTTGTCCTGGAAAAGAGCCCGCATGTCTACTTCGTGGGCCGCGACGCGGAGAACTTCGCCGCTGAGCAGGGCATGCCGCTGATCGATAACTCCGAGCTGGTCCTCGATCGTGAACGTGCGCGTCTGGCCGACGCGCAGCACAAGGAGAGCGCCGGCCTGCCCGATCAGACTTTTTCAGGTGCTCAAGAGACCGACAAGGAAGCTCCCGGTATTACGTCCTATGACGCGTCGTCGCACGACACGGTCGGCGCGGTCGCACTCGACGCCGGCGGCAACCTTGCCGCTGGCACCTCCACCGGCGGCACTCTCAACAAGGCGCCCGGACGCGTGGGCGACTCGTCGCTCATCGGCTGCGGCTGCTATGCGGACAATCTCAGCGCCGCCGTCTCGCTCACCGGCTGGGGCGAACCGATCATGAAGCTGGTGCTCGGCAAGTGGGCGGTGGACCGTGTTCTGGCCGGCGATGCTCCCGACGTCGCTGCCGAAGCCGCCATCGCCTATCTCTTCCGCCGCCTGGGCGGCCACGGCGGCATCATCCTGCTCGGCCCGGACGGCCGCTATGGCCTGGCGCACAACACGCCGCGCATGGCGTGGGGCGTCTGCAATCAGCGTGGCATGCAGGTGGGGATCAAAGCGTGACCGAACTCGCTCCCTCGAACGACACCCAGACCAGCGCCCAGAACGGCACCCGGAAGAGCGCTCCGTTGATCCTGGCCTCTGCATCGCCGCGCCGTCGCGAACTGCTCGCGCAGGCCGGCTTTACCTTCGAGGTTGCTCCAGCCGACGTGCCGGAAATCCGCAAGCCCGGCGAAGATCCGATTCGCTTCGTCACCCGCCTCGCGCGCGAGAAGGCCGAAGCCGTCCTCTCGCGTGAAGCCGTGCCGCCTGATGCCATCGTCCTCGGCGCGGACACCATCGTCGTGGTCGACGAAGAAGTCCTGGGCAAGCCGCAGGATGCAGCCGACGCCGCCCGCATGCTGCGCCTGCTCTCCGGCCGCACCCACCAGGTCATCACCGGCGTCTGCCTCGCCAAAGGCCGGGAGCGCCAACGTGCAGCGGAAGTTACGTTTGTCCGCTTCACCACGCTCTCCGATGAGGAGATCGAAGCCTACGTAGCGACCGGCGAGCCGCTGGACAAGGCCGGGGCCTACGCCATCCAGGGCCGTGCCGGCCGCTGGGTGCCGCGCATCCACGGCTGTTACTTCAACGTGGTGGGCCTGCCGCTGGCGCTGGTCAGCAGCATGATCGAGGCCATGCAGGAGGGGACCCCCTCCCCCCTCCCGTCCCGGGAGGTCCCCTCGTAAGTCATTGGCCGGACGAGGGTTAGCGGGTGTTCCGGTGCTCAAATTCGTCTATCTAAAGGGGTTATCTCTAAATTCGTCTTTGCAAACGGTTTACGGACTTTGTATCGGCGAATATCCGGTCCTTGGCTGCAAAATGCGAATGCCCGCGATATCCGCGGGCATTTCTTTTTCTCTCTATTTCCAGTGTAGCGAAATCGACAGGGTGAAATGGCAGGTTTTTGAAAAAAGATACTATCTCAGTTCCAAATTGAAACGCTACGGAGTTGCAGCAATCATCGCCGCCAACAGCGCGATGCGCGGCGCCAGCGAATCGATCCGAATCGATTCATTCTCCGCATGCGCCCCCCGACCGATCGCACCCATGCCGTCCAGCGTGGGTACTCCCAGCGCCGAGGTGAAGTTCCCGTCCGAGCCGCCGCCGGTCGCTGCTTCTTCGAGCACAAATCCCAGACCAGCGGCCAGCCCCCTCGCCTGCTCAAACAGCGCCACTGTTCCGGGAGTCCGCTCCATCGGTGGCCGGTTCAGTCCGCCGGTCAGCCGCAACGCGCACTGCGGATCGCGCGCTTTCAGCGCCTGCAGCCGCCGCGTGACCGCCTCCGCATCGGCCACGGTCGTCACCCGCAGGTCGATATCCGCCCAGGCCGAAGCCGCCACCACGTTCGACTGCGTGCCGCCGCCCACCACGCCCACGTTCAGCGTCGTCCCGCGATCCAGGTCCGTCAGCGCGCTGATCTGCTCGATCTGCCATGCCAGCTCGCGCACCGCGCTGTGTCCCGCGCCGAAGTCGACCCCGCTATGCGAAGGCACCCCGCTGATCTCCAGCCGAAACTGTCCCACGCCCTTCCTCGCCGTCTTGTACGCGCCGTCCGGACCCTGCGCCGGCTCCAGCACAAACGCGGCACGGCAGCCCTTCGCGATTTCTTCAATCAGCTCCCGTGAGTGGCGGCTCCCCGTCTCTTCATCGCCGCTTAACAGCAGCACCGCCGGGCAATCCGCATCGACCTCGCGTACCAGCTTCATCGCTGCCAGCGCCATCACCACACCGGCCTTCATATCCAGCACACCCGGGCCGTATGCCCAGCCCTCCTCCACCCGCCACGGCATCCGCGCCAGCGTCCCCACCGGCCAAACTGTGTCCAAATGTCCCAGCAGCAGCACCGGGCGCCGCGGGTCGTCCGGGTTCCCGAATCGGGCCTCCAGCACCCCTCCGCTGCCGCTGCGGGCATGCCGTTTCACCCCACCACCCAGCTCCTTGGCCCACGCCGCTACCGTCCCCTGCGCCGCATTCACTGCGTCAGAATGACTCGACGGACTTTCCTGGCGAACCAGAGCGGATACCCGTTCCAGTATTTCGCCGAGTTCGCTGTTCAACCGGGCAATCCAGCCGCAGCCCAAAATAACTTCTTTCCTTGCAGTCCGTTGCGGCTCTACCGGCGCAAGTTGGTTGTGTTGCATCTCCGTCATTTTTGCAGCCTTTATGTCGTATCTTTACCACAGTGAAACTTCCGCTGGCATGCGTAGTCTATTCGCCATAGTGACACGGCAGGGGTGCCCAGGCTTTACATGCAGGCTCAACTCGAACAGACTATCGCTGGCAGCATCGCATTTTCCGGAATCGGTCTTCACAGCGGCGCTCCCGTCCAGTTGCGACTCCTTCCTGCCCCCGCCGGAACCGGCATCGTGTTTCGCCGCACCGACCTCGACAACTTCGAAATCCAGGCGATCGGCCGCAACGTCGCCAAGGTCTCCTACGCTACCAGCCTGATGCGCCAGGGCGTCCTGATCTCCACCACGGAGCATCTTCTCTCCGCCTGCATCGGCACCGGCATCGACAACGTGATCGTCGAGCTGGACAATCTCGAACTTCCCATCCTGGACGGCAGCGCGCTTCCCTATGTCGAAGCCTTCCAGAGCGTTGGCATCAAAATCCAGCGGCGCCGCCGCGAATACATCCGCATCCTCCGCAAGGTGGAAGTGCGTGAGAACGATAAGTTTATCGGCGTCTATCCCGGCGACGGCTACAGCATCACCTACGAGATCGATTTCCCGGCGCCTATCCATCGCCAGGAGTACACGGTCGACCTGGCGGCGGACGCCTACGGCGCAGAGATCGCCGGTGCCCGCACCTTCGGCTTCCGCGAAGACGAGCGCATGCTGCGCAATATGGGGCTGATCCGCGGCGCCTCGGAAGCGAACGCCATCATCCTGACCCGCACCGGCGTGCAGAACGGCAGCCTGCGCTTTGACGATGAGTTTGTGCGCCACAAGGTGCTGGACCTCATCGGCGATCTCGCGCTCGCCGGACACCGCATCCTGGGCCGCGTGGTCGCCGAGCGCGCCGGCCACGCCATGCACACCGCGCTGGTCTCGCGCCTGCTGGCCGACCGCAGCGCGTGGGAACTCATCACGCTGCCGCAGCTGGAAGTTGTCCGGCGGCCGGCGCGCGCCGCTCGTTTCGCGCCGGTGCAGGTTTAGGTTGAAGCACTAGTAGGTGGAAACCGGCTGCGGCGTCGCGCTACGCTCCGCCTCTCGCGCTCGCTCCACCACTGCGGCCATCGCATACTTCAGCGCATCCACGCCCTGTCCGCTCACGGCGGAAATCGCATAGAACGGCAGCTTGCGCCGCTTCGCCATCGCCTGCAGCTTCTTCAGCTTCTCCGGGTTGGCTACATCCGCCTTCGACGCCACGATCAGCATTGGCTTCTCGTCCAGCCCATGGCCGAAAGTCTTGAGCTCCGCCTGGATCACCTTGAAGTCATCCACGGGCGACTCGCGTCCGCTGCCATCGGACACATCCACCAGGTGCACCAGCACGCGTGTGCGCTCGATATGGCGCAGGAACTGCACCCCAAGCCCGGCGCCCTGGCTCGCGCCTTCGATCAGCCCCGGTATATCCGCAACCACGAAGCTCTGCTCGTGCGGCGCTTCGCCCACTGTTACGACGCCGAGGTTCGGTTCGAGCGTGGTGAAGGGATAATCGGCAATCTTGGGCCGCGCGGCGGAGAGCCGCGAGATCAGCGTGCTTTTGCCCACGTTCGGATAGCCCACCAGCCCTACATCGGCCAGCAGTTTTAACTCCAGCCGGTAGCTGCGCTCTTCGCCCGGACGGCCGGCTTCATGCTCGCGCGGCGCCTGGTGGGTTGACGTCGCGAAGTGCTGGTTGCCGCGTCCGCCGCGTCCGCCGCGCGCCACGACGATCCGCTCATCGGGATGCGCAAAATCGTGCACCAGCTCGCCGGTTTCCTCGTCGTAAAGCGCGGTCCCCACCGGCACCTTCAGGATCATGTGCTCGCCGTCGCGCCCGGTGCAGTTGGAGCCTTCGCCGTGGCGCCCGCGTTCGGCCTTGTGCTCGGGGTTGAAACGGAAGTGCACCAGCGTGTTGTGCCGCTCGCTGGACTCCATCACGACGTCGCCGCCGTGCCCGCCGTCGCCGCCGGAGGGTCCGCCACGCGGCACGAATTTCTCCCGCCGGAAGGCCATGCAGCCGTTGCCGCCGTCGCCTGCCTTCACCCGGATTCTTGCTTCGTCAATAAACATGGTTCGTCTGTTCAGTCTATCGGACGTACCACCCCGCACCACTTATGGGTCATGGAGCCGGCGGCGCGTCTCAAGCATCATCGAAGCAGGCCGGCTTCAGCCGCATTCCAGACCGCTGTCCGGACCGGCACATCAGGAGCATGGGCCATGCCGGAGCGCGGCGCGCGTTGGGGAACAATCCGCAGCAGATGCGCGCTCTGTGGCACCGTGACCACGCTTTTCCTTTCATCTCTCGTCGTTTCATTTCTTTCGGTGTCATCGCTTTTGGCCCAGTCCACCACCCAGGGCGTGGTTGGGGGCATGGTCTCCGGTCCTGGCGGCGTCGCGCTCGCCGATGCGGAAGTCGATCTCACCAGCTCCGACACCGGTCACATCTACCAATCCCGCACCGATGCCCAGGGCAATTTCCGGTTCCCCGGCCTGTCGCCCGGCAACTACGAGGCCTGGATCACCCAGACCGGCTTCGCACGACTGCACGTCGCCCATGTGGCCGTGGAGGTGGGCCGCTTTACCCCGCTCGCCGCGCACCTGACCATTGCACGCGCCGAGGAGACCATCGAGGTCCGCGAGCCCGGCGCCGTCATCGATCTGAGCTCGCCGGCGCTTTCCACCAACATCGACGAGACCTCCATTGACGAGCTCCCCAGCAACAGCCGGCGCTGGAGTTACTTCGCGCTGCTCACGCCCGCCGTCGCGCCGGATCAGCAGGGATACGGCCAGCTCAGCTTTCGCGGCATCAGCGTGCTGCTGAACAACAACACGCTGGATGGCGCGGACAACAATCAGGCCTTCTTCTCCGAGGAGCGCGGCCGCACCCGCACCGCGTACTTTGCCAGCCAGGCGTCGGTGCGCGAGTTTCAGGTGAACACCTCGAACTACTCGTCCGAATATGGCCGCGCGGCCGGCGGAGTGGTGAATACAGTCACCCGGAGCGGCACGAATCATCTGCATGGCAATGCCTTCCTCTTCGACCGCGACAACGCCTGGGGAGCGCGCAATCCCTTCACGCAACTGGCGCAGTTACAACCGGACGGCACGGTGGCCGCCGTGCCGGTCGCGCCCACCGACAATCGCCAGCAGTGGGGAATCGCTGCCGGCGGTCCCGTCCGTACCGACAGCATCTTCTGGTTCTTCACCTACGATCAGTTTCACCGCAACTTTCCCGCCATCTCGCGCCCCGGCAACATCACGACTTTCTTCGATCGCTCGCTCACCTCGTCCAACCTTGAAACGCTGCGCGAGCGGCTCGGCGTGCCGCTGCCGATCTACGCGCTGGAGCAATATCAGCAGTTCGTCTCCGGCCTGATGGGCGAAACCGGCCTGGTGCCGCGCACTGCCAGCCAGATCATCCTGTTTCCCAAACTCGACTGGCAGCTCAACGACCGCAATCACATCTCGGTCCAGTACAACTATCTGCGCTGGAACTCGCCGCATGGCGCGCTTACCCAGACCGCGGCCAGCTACGGCGTTTCGAGCTTCGGCGACGATCACGTCACCGACGATGTGCTCATCGGCCGCTGGAATACCTTCCTGACCGCCAACCTGATGCACGAACTGCGTGTGCAGTATGGCCGCGACTTTGAATCGGAGTTCAGCGCTCCGCCCTCGGCCTTCGAGCAGCCTTTCAGCCACAATGCGTTCGGCCGCTCGCCGCAGATCACGCTGATCGGCTCCGGCAGTGGCCTGCGCATCGGCAAGCCGCCCACACTCGATCGCGCCGCGCTGCCGGACGAGCACCGCACGCAGGTGGCCAGCACCTTCACCTACGTGCGCGGCAACCACACCCTCAAGCTCGGCTACGACTTCAACCACGTGCTCGATGGCATCGACAGCATCTACAACGGCAACGGAAGCTATCACTACTCCAGCCTGCTCGACTTCGCCTCCGACGCGCTTGCGCCCAGCCGCTGCGACGCCAATGGCAGCGGCGTCGGCACGTCGCCCTGCTACAGCTACTACACGCAGCAGCTCGGGCCGCAGGCCTTCAGCTTCGATACCAATGATTACGCCGTATTTCTCAGCGACGAGTGGAAGGTGAAGCGCCGCCTCACGCTCTCCTACGGCCTGCGCTACGAGTACGAGCAGCTTCCGCCACAAAACAAGCTGCTGCCCAACCCCGCGCTGCCGCAGACTGGATTCGTTCCCCGCGACCGTAACAACTATGGGCCGCGCGTCGGCGCCGCGTATGACCTCACCGGGCATGGCAACACCGTGCTGCGCGGTGGCTACGGCATTTATTTCGGCCGCATCATCAACTCCACGATCTTCGCCGCCTACACCGAGACCGGCTCTCCCGCCGGCCAGCTCGGCTACTACTTCCGCCCCGGCGACGTGGGTGCGCCTTCGTTTCCATATATCTTCAGCGGGCGCGCTGTTGTGGCGGTGAAGCCCACCGCCGATTACTTCGATCCCAACTTCCAGAACCCGCGCATCACCCAGACCGAAGTCTCGCTTGCCCAGCGCATCTCCCGTGACACCGAAGTGACCGTCAGCTACCTGCGCAGCACCGGGCAGGATCTGCCCAACTTCATGGATACGAATATCGACCTCGCGACTGCCGTCCCCATCACCTACACCGTGAAGGACCCGCAACACCAGGGGCCGCTCAAGCAGGCGACCTATTCGACGCACCTGTTCACGCAGCGCCTTAACCCGGCCTACGGCTCCATCACCGACATCAACAGCATGGTCGGCTCGCACTATCAGGCGATCGTCGTTAAGGCCGCGCACAACGGCGGACGCTGGCTGCATCTGCGCGCCAGCTATACCTATGCGCATGCGCAGGACGACAACCAGAACGAGACCACCTTCAGCGACGCCAACGATGTGCTCGATCCTACTGACCTGAGCCTTGAATATGCGGATTCGAACTTCGATGTCCGCCAGCGCGCCACCGCCGGCATGGTTCTGCGCGCACCATGGAAACTGCACGGATGGCGCGGAGCGCTGGTCAACGGCTATGCGCTAGCGCCCACTGCCACCGCGCAGACCGGGTTGCCGTATTCCATGCATACGGGCGGATCGATTCCGTATTTGCGCTACATCAATCAGTTTGGACAAACCGAAAAACTCACGGGGCTCGCCGGCAGCATCAACGGCTCCGGCGGCGCCACCTGGATCCCCGCGGTCGGCCGCAACACCTACCGCTATCCCGGCACCTACACCGTCGATCTCCGTGCATCGCGCACGGTTCCGGTCAGCGAAAAGGTGCGGCTCGAACTGATGGTGCAGGGCTTTAATCTGCTGAACCATCAGAACGTAACAGGCATCAGCACGCTCGGTTACCAGATCAGCGGAGCCTCCAGCGCCAGCGCGAATCCGACACTCACCTGGCAGCCGACATTCAGCACCGTGACCAACAGCAACAGCACCAATCTTTACCGCGAGCGCCAGCTTGAAGTGGTGCTCCGGCTCCGCTTCTAGCCAAGTCAGAGATTCCGTCGCTCACAGTCGAAGCCTGGCGCGGATCGCTGGGTTTGGTAACGGGCTCTAAATCGTCTCTCATACCCAAATGCGCGGCACACGCGCGCCCACCGCACAAAGCACCTCGTAGGCGATGGTGCCGGCGCGGAGGGCGAGGTCGTCCGCAGTGATGCGCTGATCCTGCTGTGTGCCAACCAGCACGACCTCATCCCCGATGGCAGCATCCGGGATGTCGGTGACGTCGATCATCGTCTGGTCCATGGTGACGCGGCCGGCGATGGGAGCGCGCTGGCCGCGCACCAACACCTCTCCGCGATTTGAGAGCAGGCGGTTGTAACCGTCGGCATAGCCGACCGGCAGCAGCGCGATGCGCGTCGATCGTGAGGCGCGGAAGGTAGCGTTATAGCTGACGCCTTCGCCCTCC
Source organism: uncultured Acidobacteriaceae bacterium (assembly GCA_963763665.1). Lineage (GTDB taxonomy): Bacteria > Acidobacteriota > Terriglobia > Terriglobales > Acidobacteriaceae > KBS-83. Next base: position 1,081,357 of record CAVXPT010000001.1, read on the forward strand.
GCGATGGTGCGCAGCGCGGCGATGCGGGTCTTCCAACTCAGCACGGGTTGCAAGCCCCGCTCGGTCGGGTGCGGTCCGTAGCCATAGAGCGAGATGCCGGGCCGCAGCAGCAGACGGCTGCCGCTTTGTTGCGCGATGTTGCAGAGCGCTGCTAGCTGGTCGGCTTCAAAGAGGCTGGCTGAGTTGCCCGCGTGAATCAGAGGCGGTACGCAGCCATGCTGTTGGAGGGCTGCGAGTGCGGCGCGGAAGCGGTTGAGCTGTTGGCCGGTCTGCGGGGAGTGCGGGTCCTCGGGTGAAGCAAAGTGGGTCATGACACCTTCGAGCCGAAGCTGCGGATGCTCAGCCAGGCGCGCGGCGAAGGCGGCAAGAGCATGAGAGTCGTCCCACGGAATACCCTGCCGGGACATGCCGGTGTCAATTTCCAGATGAAGCAGCACTGGTTTCTTATCACGCGACTGCGGCGTTGTAGCAGAGAGCCAGGCAAGCTGCTGCAGCGAACCAAGCACTGGGGTGAAACCGGTCTCAACAATTTCTGCAGCTTCTCCGGTGAAAAGACCGGAGAGCACCAGCATGCGATGATCCGCGAGCTGGGGGGCAAGCACGCGGGCTTCGTCCAGGGATGTGACGGCGAACCAGTCGCAGCCTTCAGCAGCGAGGGCGGCGAGTGCCTCCGTGGAGCCGTGGCCGTAGGCATTGGCTTTGATGACCGCGACGACATCCGCATCAACGCGCGTGGCCTGCTCACGTAGGATGCGGTAGTTGCTGAGCAGCGCGCTACGCGAGACTTCTGCCCACGTGGGCCGGGTGGATGCGGGCAGCGTCATTCGTAACTGCCACTGTCACCATCATTATGCGCCATGTTCTCGAAGCGCGTGAACTCGCTGAGGTAGGCCAGATGGACGGAGCCGGTGGGGCCATTACGCTGCTTGGCGATGATGATCTCGGCCTTGCCCTTCGAGTCGGGATCCTCCTCGCCGTTCTCGTCCTTGTTGTAGTAGCTATCGCGATGGATGAAGGCGACCACGTCGGCATCCTGCTCGATGGAGCCGGACTCGCGGAGGTCGGAGAGCATCGGCTTCTTGTCGCCGCCGCGCTGCTCCGAGGCTCGGCTGAGCTGGGAGAGCGCGATGACCGGGATGTGGAGCTCTTTCGCGAGCGCCTTCAGGCCGCGTGAGATGGCAGAGACCTCTTGTGTACGGTTCTCGTGGCGTTTGCTGCCCGCTATGCCCGGCAACGAGGCGGACATGAGCTGCAGATAATCGACGACGATGAGGTCGAGGCCGCGCTGCTGCTTCAGGCGCCGTGCCTTCGCGCGCATCTCGGCGAGCGAGATGCCCGGGGTGTCGTCGATGTAGATGTGCGACTCGGTGAGCTTGGCCGCGGCATTGATGAGCGCGTCCTGATCGTCGCGGCTGATGAAGCCGGACTGGATCTTGCGCATGTTTACGAAGGCCTCGGATGCGAGCATGCGGCGGAGCAGCGATTCGCTCGACATTTCCAGCGAGAAGATGCCGACGACGCGGCCGTCCTTGAGCGCGGCCTGCTGCGCGATGTTGATGGCCCACGCCGTCTTGCCCATGGATGGGCGCGCCGCGATGATGATGAGCTCCGACGGCTGGAGTCCGCTGGTCATGCGATCGAAGTCCTTGAAGTGCGTGGCCAGCCCGGTGACTTCGCGCTTCAGCTTCCAGATGGAATCGATGGTGCCGAAGTGCTCCTTGACGATGGTGGGAATGTTCAAGAAGTCGCGCGTGATGCCGCGCTCGGAGACTTCGAGCATTGCCGACTCGGCGGAGTTCAGCACTTCCAGCGCATCTTCGGACTGATCGGCAGCCTGCGTGATGGCCTTGTTGCAGACATGGATGAGCTGCCGAAGGAGCGACTTGTCCTTGACGATGCGAACATACTCTTCGATCGACACGCGTCGCGGCAGGCCCTCGGTCAGCGATGCGATATAGGCGACGCCACCGACCGATTCGACTTCCTTACGGCGCGCCAGCTCTTCGACCAGCGTGACCAGATCGACGGCGCGCCCGCCGCTGATGAGATCGTCCATGCGCGCGAAGATGCGGCGGTGGGAATCGAGCGAGAAATCATCGGCGCTGAGCTTCTTCTCGGCGGCTTCGTGGAAGTGCGCGTTTTCGAGCAGGATCGCACCGAGAATGGAGCGCTCGGCGTCCGGGCTGGCGGGCATGCCGCGCTCGAGAGAGATGTCAGGAAAGGCAGCCATGGAGTCTATGTTGCTCTATCCGGGCTTGTTCGAAACAGAAGATTTCTGTGTGAATCTCGTGTTTACACAGGCCCTGTATCATGTGCGCTGGAGAATGCCGTTCATGCTGTGGTTTCGCGCCCGCTGCACCCTTGCCGCCGCTCTTTTGGTCCTCCCGTTTGGCCGTCTCGTTGCCCAGTCTGCCGATCCGTCGCCGGCGGTCGCAACCAGATGCAAGCCGTTGAGGATTCCTGGGACGCAGCCGTCACCAAGCACGATCAGTTTGCCCTCGAAAATCTGCTCGCGCGCGATTACGTAGGCATCAGCGCGGAGGGCGATGTCACCACGCGCAACCAGCAGATTTCCCACCTGTTCGTTGCCGGCTCGGAGCCGGTGTCGCTGACGCAGAAGGTCATCGGCGCCCGTGTGATCGGCGATGTGGCGGTGGTGAACGGCACGTATGTGATGGAGTGGCAGGGTGCGAGCGATCAGCAAAAGGTGGCGGAGAAGGGTGTGTTCACGCACATCTTCCGCAAAAACAGCGCGGGGAACTGGCAGTGCATCAACTCGCAGCGCACCGTGGTGTCCACGGAAGATGAGCGCAAAAAGAGGGCTGCGACGCATAGCAGCAAGAGCAATGCAGCGCTGCCGCTGCACATTCCCCTGATCTACAAAGGGCCGCAGAGCACGCAGCCTGCCCCGAAACCCGGGACGGATCAGCCGCAGCAGTAGGCCAAGGCATCCTGGCGAAGCAACGGGCAGCAATCCTTATTTCGTCAATGGAGAGAGCTTCTTATCGCACTCGGAAACGCCCGCAGCGACGTTGCAGTCGCTATAGAGCTTGCGAGCCTCGTTCCAGAGCTTCTTGGATTGGTCCATGTTGCCTGTTGATTCCTTCACTAAAGCTAACCCTCTGAGCGTGTTCGCTAAGTCGAGGACGGCCTGCCCGCCAAGTTGGCGGTAGATTGTTTCGGCCTCGAGATAGAGCGGCTCAGCGTCGGCAGGCCGGCACATTTCCCGAAGCACGTCTGCCTGGTGACGAAGCGCATATGCCAGCCTCGCCGGCGGCCCTATCTCACGGTACAGGAGTGTCGCATTCGCATACTGGTGACTCGCGGGACCGAGGGCGCCAATGTCGCGTTCGGCCTGGGCCAGACCGCAAAGCGCCTCTGCTAAAGAAGGCCGATCGGCCTCAAGCGATGCTTTGCGTACCGCTTCAAAAAATGCGGCGCGCGACTCTGCCGGATCACCCTCGGATCGTGCACGATAGCCGTTTGCTAACAGCTCTTTCAATGTGTGCATCGTCGTCGTAGCTTAGCAAAGGTCTTTCGCTTCGCTCAGGATGATCAGAGAGTCGAGAGACGAAAGGAGTCAGGAGCCGGCGATTGCGTTCTGCGTCGCGGCGGTGGATTCGGCGCGTTTGCGGCCCTGGATCTCGATATAGACATGGATGAGCGAGAGTGCCGCCGGTGTGACACCGGGGATGCGGCTTGCCTGCCCCACGGTTTGCGGGCGCACCCGCATCAGCTTTTCCTGCATCTCCCGCGAGAGGCCGCTGACTGCCTGGTAGTCGAACCATGCGGGGATGGTGAGGCTCTCCGCGCGCTTCAGCTTTTCGATCGACTTGCGCTGCTGGTCGAGATACCCGGCGTACTTGATTTCGGTCTCGACGGCGCGAAGCTCGTTGCGTGCGCGTGCGGTGAGCGCCGGATCGGACAGGATGGGTGCAAGCAGCGCTCGCGTCTCCTCCGAAAGTGCGACGGCCTGTAGAAGCGGACGCAGGCGATCGATGGTGATCTCGGGCCGCTTGAGCAGTTGCGCGTAGGTCTGGCCGGCGATGCTTTCCGGTCGATCTCGAGGTCGGGAAACGTATCGGCGACGCGGTCCGCATCGATGCGGGTGGTGGCGAGCAGCTTTTCGAGCGCGACTGCGCGCTGCTGGCGTGCTTCGTAGTCCGCCCAGGCTTGGTCGTCGATGAGGCCGAGGCGACGGCCATAAGGCGTCAGGCGGCGGTCGGCGTTGTCGATGCGCAGGTGCAGGCGGAACTCCGCGCGCGAGGTGAACATGCGGTAGGGCTCGTTGGTGCCCTTGCTGATGAGGTCGTCGATCAGGATGCCGGTGTAGGCCTCGGTGCGGTCGAGGGTGAACGCTGGCTCATTGCGCACTGCAAGGGCCGCGTTGATGCCGGCCATCAGGCCCTGGCAGGCGGCCTCTTCATAGCCAGATGTGCCGTTGATCTGGCCGGCGAGATAGAGGCCGGCGATGGACTTGACGCGCAGGCTGCGGTCCAGCTCCGTGGGATCGATGGCGTCGTACTCGATGGCGTAGCCGGGGCGCAGCATCTCGGCGTTTTCAAGGCCGGGGATCGAGTGCACCACCTGCCACTGCACATCCATGGGCAGCGAGGTGGACATGCCGTTGACGTAGACCTCGTGGGTGTCCAGGCCTTCGGGCTCGAGGAAGAACTGGTGCTGCTCCTTGTCCGGGAAGCGGACGATCTTGTCTTCGATGGACGGGCAGTAGCGCGGGCCGATGGCCTGGATCTGGCCGGAGTACATGGGCGAGCGCGAGACGTTTTCGCGGATGATGCGCAGGGTCTCGGGCGTGGTGTAGGCGATGTGGCAGGAGACCTGGCGCTGCGGCAGCGTGGTGGTGCGAAAGCTGAAGGGCGTGGGATCGGCGTCGCCGGGCTGCTCGGCAAAGCGCGACCAGTCGATGGTGCGGCCATCGAGCCGCGGCGGCGTCCCGGTCTTGAGGCGGCAGCCGCGCAGGCCGAGCCGCTTCAGGCTTTCGCCAAGCAGGACGCTGGGCGGCTCGCCGCTGCGGCCGGCGGGATACTGCTCCTCGCCGCAGTGGATCAGGCCATTCAGAAACGTGCCTGTGGTGATGACGACTGCGCCGGCCTCGACGGTGCGGCCATCGCGCAGCTTCAGGCCATGCGCGCGCCGCGTGCCGTCGGGCGCGGTATCGATCAGAAGGTCGATGACTTCGGCCTGCTTGATGAAGAGGCCGGGCTGCGCCTCCAGCACCTCGCGCATCTTGACGCGGTACTGCTGCTTGTCGCACTGCGCGCGCGGCGACCACACCGCCGGGCCGCGCGAGGTATTGAGCAGGCGGAACTGGATGCCGACCGCGTCCGCGACTTCGCCCATGATGCCGCCCAGCGCATCGACTTCGCGCACCAGGTGGCCCTTGGCGATGCCGCCGATGGCGGGGTTGCAGGACATCTGCGCAATCAGATCGAGATTGAACGTATAGAGCGCCGTGCGCAGTCCCATGCGCGCCGCGGCCATGGCGGCCTCGCAACCGGCATGGCCGGCTCCGACGACGACCACATCGTATTGTTCGGTGAAAGGCACGAGTGCTTCTATTTTACTGAACGGAAAAAGCGGGGCGGCCGAAGCCACCCCGCCGATGGAAGAGAGGCAGAGTCAGAAGTTGAAGCGTGCTCCGATCTGCACCTGACGCGGACTGTAGATGTAGTTCGAGTTCGTCGTCTGCACCGAGCCGAAGTTGGGCTGGTAGGTGAGCAGAGGCGTGGTTGCACCGGCGGGCTGGCTGATGGCGTAGCCGTTTGTTGCCACACCGGTGACGTTCTGGTGGTTGAGCGCGTTGAAGAGCTCACCCAGCAGCTCGAAGGAGTAGCGGTCGCCAAACGGGATTCGCTTGGAGAGACGCGTATCCAGGACGAAGGTGCGGGGAATCCTGCCCGGACATGGGGGACCGAAGGCAGGATCAGCGTCAGAAGCTAACGTCGAGCCGGACCGCTCTTGGGGCCTTTGCTCGACGTATCCACTCTAGAACGAATACCCCATTTGCCATACCTCACCGAGTTCATCGAAGTGCGGCTTTTCTTGACGGAAAAGCCGCGCCAAACAAACCGGCTTCGAGGTAGACCCACGGGATATCCAGTCCAGTCTCGCAGGGACCGATCAACGTACGGTAAATAGCTGGCGGGGAGCGCCTCTGCCGGAGATGAAAAGCCGGCGCGTTTGCCTGGACGGCAAATCCTAGAAGCTGAAACTCATCTGCAGGTCAATGGTGCGCACCGACGTCTGGTTGCGATTGAAGAAGCCGCCCGCCACTGCGAGGGACTTGTCGAATGATCCTCTACTACTGACGACGTTGTTTGGCTGCGCCAGGTTCACCACGTTGAAGACGTTGTTCGCGGAGACGGTGAAATTCAGGTTGTATTTGCGCCGCACCTCGTGCGAGTTCGGGCCGCCGAAGAAACCGCCGCCGCCACTGCCGCTCAGCCCGCCAGGACCAAGGCCGCCACGAGGACCGCCGCCTCCGTGCGGGCCACCGCCACCATGCGGACCGCCATCGCCGCCGCCACCGCCATGCCCGGCCAGCTTCGGCCCTATACCGAAGTTCTTGCTCAGCCGCACATTGGCACTGAAGTTCGCCGGCCCTTTCCCGCTGCCATAAGGAAGGATTTTCTCGCCCGGCTTGGGAGTGATATTCAGGCATCCATAGCGTGTGGCGAAATACCGATTCGAGTCGGGGGTGCAGAGGCTGGCGTCCACTACCGATGGCCGCTCGTTGTATTGATTGTCACCATTCAGATCCTGTCCGGTGGTGACGTTATAGGGCGCACCGCCATTGGCGATGGTAAAGATGGACCCTTGTACGCCGTACGGCAGATTGGTGGTCGCGAGCAGGAAAAATCGGTTGCGCACGTCATGGCTGGAGCGTCCGTAGTCAAAGGCGAAGTCGGTTGGGCGGGAGGGAAAGTAATTCGGGCCGGTGGTATCGCTTTTCATCGAGCCCAGCACATAGAAGGCCGCGATGGTATAGTTGCGCGCCCGTGCATTGACAGACGTGATGAGCTGGTGCTGCCGGTAGATGCCGTTGGACTGGAACTGATAGAGATTGCCTTTTCCCGGGAAGGGGAAGACCGGTTTCCCGTCTGGATCCAGAATGGGGGTATCGGTCGCGTAATCGTAGAGCGGCGCGTTGATGTTGTCCGACAGATACTGGTGAATGCCGCGGCTGTAAAGGTAGGTCACATTCGCCGTGAGGGCCTTGGTGATGGTGCGGTCGACGCCGACGGCGCCCTGCATATCCAGTGCCGCCTTTACATTCGGGCTGATGCTGTACGTTGCCGAGCGGGGGCTCACGGTGCCGTTCCCGGAAGGCGGCTTTCCAGGAACATATGTCGGATTCGAATAGACAACCTGTTGCTGGTTGATGCCGTTCTGGTGGATCGCCTGGATCACGCTGGCGTTGCTGAAGCGATTGAAGAACCAGCCGTATCCCGCGCGGATCACCGTCTTCGGCGGCCGTTTATTGCCGCCATCCAGCGCGTAGGCGACGCCAATGCGCGGGCCCCAGTCGGCGTGATCGTGAATGCGGTTCTGTCCCTCGAAACGCAGCCCATAGTCGAAGGTGAGCTTCCGGTTCACCTTCCAGTCATCCTGGTAGAACAGTGCCGCGTCAAACAGCGTTGCCTGCGCATTGAAATTCGTGATCCTGGTCACGCTTCCCTGCGAAGGCGAGCCCTGGACGAACTTCGTTGTGTTGTCAAAGTTATAGTTGCCATTCGTCCCTGCGTTGGAATAATCCGACTCGCGGAATGCGCGCAGGCGCGTGCCGAAGCGGAGAGTGTGGCTCTTGAAGCTGGCGGTCCAATAGTTTTGCAGCTCGTAGTTGTCCCCGCTGGTGCGGGAGGTGCCATCGTTGCTGCCCCCGCCGGTGAAGGCGCCCTGCACGGTCAGCGTCGGAGAGGTGTCCTGCGGAAGCTGCTGGTCGCGATCGCGCTCATATTCAAATCGCGTGTCCATCACCAGGTGCGCGTTGAATACCTGCGAATCGCCGATCTGGATTGTGTTCTCAGTGCTGTGCGTGTTGCTGGCCTGCGAGGCAAGCGCAAGCTGTCCCGGGCCATCCCCTGTATCCACACCCCGGTTGTACTGGTAGCGGATGGTCAGCGTGTTGCTGGGCGTCAACTGGTAGTCAATGCGCGGCGTCAGGTGTATGCGGGTCTGCGGATTGTCCAGATTCTGCACGAAGTTAAAACCGTGCGTGGCCAGGTAGTTCGGATCCGTGGGCGTTCCGGGGGCATTCACGATCAGGATGTTTTGCGTGTTGCGCGCGAATATAGAGAAGGAGTACGACGCCTTCTTGGAAATGGGACCGCCGACCGAGCCGTTGAGGAAGAACTGGTGATACGGGGGCGTGCTGGTGACGAAATGGCTGGTGTTCCATGCCGAGTCGTTGCCGCTGACCTGAATATTTCCGTGCAGCTTTTCGGTACCCGGCTTGGTCAGGATCTCGATGCGGCCATAGCCCAGCTTGTCGAACTCCGCCGAAAATGGGTTCTGATTGATGCGAATCTCGCGGATCGAGGCTTTGGGCGGCAGGTCGCCACCGGTGAAGCCGTCGATATAAATCTGGGCGCCGCCGTTTCCCGCCGCCGGGCCCGCCAGCGCGGTCAGTTCGTTCTGCATCTCGTCCGGATCATCGGAGAGCGCGTCGAGATCTTTGCCGCTGAGTACCACGGCGTTGGCGTTGTCCGCGGGCTCCGTATCCAGTTGCCGCGTGTCCGCGGTCACTTCCACCTGCTGCTCCTGGGTGGCGATGGTGAGCGGGATATTCAGCGTGCGGGAGGTGCCGCTTACAACCGACACGGCCGATTCAGAAAACGGAGTGAACCCCGGAACAGTCACGTCCAGCGTGTAGCTGCCTGCAGGTAGAGTTCCAAAGGAATAGCTGCCATCGCCGCCCGATGTGGCGGAAAAATTCTGGCCGCCGCCGGACAACTGCACGCTTGCACCGGGCACGATGGCGCCGCTCGGATCGGTCACCTGCCCATGCAGTGACCCTTTGGTTTGTGCGTGCAACAGAGGCGCGGCAAAAATCACCAGACATGCAATAAGAGTGCAAAACAAATGGGACAGACGAGTCATCCGATTCCTGAACTTACCCTTAAGAAAATATGGACACTACAGGCAGACGCTGGAACGTGCTTGCACACACAGACGACGCAAGTGGGTGAAAAGTTGAACGCATAAGGACGAAAAAGCCGCTAGATCATCGTTTGCGCAGCATGGGAACGATATCGGCTCGACGGCCGCATCCGTCGATTCTGAATCGGCTACGATAAGTGTAATGCTAAGTAAGCTCTACGCGCGGTGGATGGTCGCATGGGAGACCGCGCTGACCACGCGCGACACCAACCGCATTGTGCGCCCGGTCGAATGGGGTTTCGATTGGCTTGAGGACTTTGCGCGCCCGCGCGGCCTCATGCCTGATCCCGCGATCGGTAACACTACTGAAACCGCTGTCCGTTCGCATCAAGATGCGCTGCTCGCCATCAATCGAGCGATCCTCGGGGATCGCGCATCGTTCTACGGCTATGCCCGCCCCAGCGATTTCCGTCTGGAAGAGCGCCATCCACTGCTATTTCCCACCAATGTCCGTCCCGAGACGCTGCGTCGCGAGGCGCAGCTCCGCGCGGCGGCGGCGAATGGCCGCGCGAAGACGGCGCAGTTTTTACGCTTCACCTCGCCCGTTCGCACACCCTATCCGGAGAACGATCTGGTCAACGCGCGCTGGTATCCCGCGCCGCCGGACAAACAGGCAGGCAAGCCGAAGCAGGCCATCATTGTGATGCCGCAGTGGAATGCCGACGCCTTCAGTCACAACGCACTGTGTGCGCTCTTCAATCGCTTCGGTATCTCTGCGCTGCGGCTCTCCAAGCCGTATCACGATATCCGCCGCCCCGCGGAACTTGAGCGTGCCGACTACGCGGTCAGTTCCAACCTTGGCCGCACCATCGCCGCCTGCCGCCAGGCCGTCGTGGACATTCGCGCATGCCTGGACTGGCTCGAGCAGCAGGGCTACGAGCAGTTCGGCATCCTCGGCACCAGCCTTGGCTCCTGCTACGCCTTCATCGCCGCCGCCATGGATCCGCGCCTCCAGGTCTGCGCCTTCAACCACGCTTCCATGACCTTCGGCGACGTGGTGTGGACCGGACAGAGCAGCCGCCATATCCGCGCGGCGTTCGAACCTATCATGACGCAGGAACAGCTCAACGGAGTCTGGGCCTGCATCAGCCCGATTTCGTTTATGGAACTGTTCGCTGCTCCGCCGCGCAAGGCGCTGGTCGTGCACGCGACGTATGACCTGACGTTTCTCAAGCGCTATTCGCTCGACGTTTTGGAGAACTTTCGCCGTTACGGCGTCGATTTCGAATCGCGCGTGCTCCCCTGCGGCCACTACACGACGGGCGAAACGCCTTACAAATTCATGGACGGCTGGTTTCTTGGCTCCTTTGTCTATCGTGCTTTCAAGGACCTGGCCGCGTCTGGAAAGCGGCCTGCCACATTGCCGCAAGGCGAACTCATAGCGCGGTAAAATGAGCGTTATGCCCAGCCAGACCTCGTCCGTCCAGAACCGCGCACTCGCACAGGCCGATCCCACCGTTGCCCAGGCCATCGCCAACGAAGTTGCCCGCCAGCACGAGGGCCTCGAGATGATCGCCTCGGAGAACTTCGTGAGCCGCGCTGTGCTGGAGGCCGCGAGCTCGGTCTTTACCAACAAGTACGCGGAGGGCTATCCGGGCAAACGCTACTACGGCGGTTGCGAATTCGCCGATGTGGTCGAGAACCTGGCGCGCGAGCGCGCCAAACAGATCTTCGGCGCCGAGCACGCCAACGTGCAGCCCCACTCCGGCTCGCAGGCCAACGCTGCGGCTTATATGTCCGTCCTGCAGCCGGGCGACACCATTCTCGGGCTCGACCTCGCCCACGGCGGCCACCTGACTCACGGGCACAAGCTCAACTTCTCAGGAAAGCTCTATCGGGTCGCCTCCTATGGTGTGCGCAAGGACACCGAGGTCATCGATTACGACGAGCTGGCCGAGATCGCGCGCCGCGAGAAACCGAAGCTCATCATCGGCGGCGGCAGCGCCTACCCACGCACCTTCGACTTCCCGCGCATGCGCGCTATCGCCGATGAAGTCGGGCGCGCTGCTGCTTGTCGACATGGCCCACTTCGCCGGCCTGGTCGCCGGCGGGGTGCACCCCTCTCCCGTGCCGCACGCGCAATTCGTGACCACCACGACGCACAAAACACTGCGCGGGCCGCGCGCCGGCATGATCCTCTGCCAGCAGCCCTACGCCGCCGGAGTCGACCGGTCCGTCTTCCCCGGCCAGCAGGGCGGTCCGCTGGTCCACATCATCGCCGCCAAGGCTGTCGCCTTCGGCGAGGCGCTCGAACCCAGCTTCCGCGACTACGCCGCGCAGATCGTCAGCAACGCCAAGGTGCTCGCCGACGAACTCGCGGGCCATGGCTTCCGCGTCATCTCCGGCGGCACCGACACGCACCTGATGCTCATCGATGTCTTCGCCAAAGGGATGTTCGGCAGTGAAGCCGAGACCGCGCTGCACTCGGCCGGCATCACCGTGAACAAGAATGCCATCCCCTTCGATACCAACCCGCCCATGAAGCCCAGCGGCGTTCGCATCGGCACGCCCGCGCTCACCACACGCGGCATGGGCAACCAGGAGATGCGCACCATCGCCCGCTGGATCACCGAAGCGCTCGATCAGCGCAACGACGAAGCGGCACTTGCGCGCATCCGCGGCCAGGTGCGCGAGCTGGCCGACAGCTTCCCGCTCTACGACTGGCTGCGGGAGCCGCAGCTGGCGGGCGCAGCGCACTAGGCAACTCACTCATCTGCGGCCGTCTGTCCGATAATCGATCACAGCAAAAAGCCACCATAACGGTGGCTTTTTGATTTTCCTGGCGCAAGAGGCGGTGCGTTCGCTGTGCGGACACCGCTCAGATGCGCATGGGCATGATGATGTAGCGGTATTTGTAACCGTCATCGCTGGGGGTTTCGGGGCGCATCTGGCCGGCGGATTGAGCGTCTTTGAACTCGAGGCGGACTTCGCCCGTGTTGCCGATGGCTTTGAGGAAATCAAGCATGTAGGCAGAGTTGAAGCCGACCACCAGCGCGTCAAACTGATAAGGCGACTCGATGGTGTCCTCCGACTCTCCGGATTCCGTGGACGAGCTGGAGATGCGCAGCTCGTTTTGCTCCAGACGCAGCTTGATGGCGCCGGAGCGCTCGTCCGCGAACTGTGCGACGCGCTGGATTGAGCCCGAGAGATCTTCTGAGCGGATGATGATGAACTTGTTGTTGTCGCGCGGCAGCACGGCCTCGTAGTTGGGGAATTGGCCGGTGAGTTTGCGTGAGGTGAGGACGCGCTTGCCGATACGGAAGAAGAGCTGGTTCTCATCGTCCGCGAACTCAACCAGGGTCTGCTCTTTGTCCTTCGGGTCCACATCGGCCAGCAGCGACTGCAGCTCGGCGAGGGCCTTGCGCGGGATAAGGGTCTTCTTCTCGCCGCCTGGGATGGAGCCCAGGTTCTCGCCCTGCTTCTCGATGTGGGCGAGGCGGTGGCCATCGGTCGCTACCATGGCGAGCGATTCGGGCTTGAGGATCAGCAGCGCGCCATTCAGGGTATAGCGAGATTCCTCGTTCGAGATGGCGAAGATGGTTTTCGCGATGAGGCTGCGGAAGGTGCTAACAGGCAGCGAGACCGACGAGACGGAGGGGAACTCCGGCACCTGGGGGAAGTTGGCACGGGCCATGCCGACCATCTTGGTGTTGGAGCGGCCGGAGCGGATCTGCACCCAGTGGTTGTCCTGGAGCTTGATCGAGATATCGCCGTCCGGAAGCAACTTGATGTAGTCGTAGAGCTTACGCGCCGGAATGGTGCAGGAGCCGGGCTTCTTCACCTTGGCGCTGCAGGAGGTCTTGATCGACTGGTCGAGATCGGTGGCCGTGATGGTGAGACGGCCTTCTGCTTCGTCGGCTTCGAGAAGGAAATTCGACAGGATGGGGATGGTGGTTTTGCGCTCGACGACGGACTGGGTGGCGGTAAGCTCGCGGAGCAATTCCTGCTTGCTGACGGAGATTTCCATAGCGAATCCCTGAACGGTTTGCTTGTCTGCTTCGAGTCCTACGCCGGGCATGTGCGACTCCCTGGAATGCGGTACTTGCTGGAATGGATTGCCCACACTCTACACCAGAGCCGTGGCAGGAGTGCAGGAATCCGAACCGTCCCATTCTAGCGGCGGAGGCGGAGTGGAAAGGTAGCCGTTTCGCGGGAAATCCCGGTACTGGCTGTACGGGCGGCGGCCTGCTTGGCGCGCCCTGCGGGATTCGCTTCCCTTGGCCGCTTCCTTCCGGCTTTGTGGGGCGATCAGACCCAGATTTCGTGTGGGACGAAAATGCCTTCGGGAAACGACGGCTACTACGAAGTATTTCTATATATGTCTTTATAGCCGTAGTCGTCGTTTGCTGTGGGGAAGTGGGAATGCGCGGCAAAACCGCGTGGGTATGGGCCGCGAGGGCGGTACATGATTTCCAAATCCGGACGACTCAGATGTGGGGTTTGCGGAGAACCGGTGGATACGGCCATGGGAGCAGTCCAGATCTCCAACGGCGTCCACAGGCGAGGACGCACGATGCGCAATGCCGCTTTGGTGGATGGGTGGAAATCTGGGCGCTGATTGCGCCTGAAGCGGCGATACAGTGGTTCGGATTTCCACGGGTGCGGGGTAAGGGACCGGGTTTGCAGGGAATCCACAGAGAAAAGCAGGTTGTGGAGGAAGAGGTACATCAAGGCGGGAAGGCGGCAGGTCAGCGGGCAAGAATCTTGCGGCGGCGGCCAATGGCGAAGACGACGATGCCGGTGAGGATAACGGCCAGGGTGGAAAGCAGAACTTTGGCGACGGCGAGCGGCGGGTTGGCGTCATCGGGCGAGGGGATAGTGGAGAGGACGATAGTCAGCGCAGTCGAGAGAAAACCGATGCAAGCGAGCACGATGGCGCCGGGCGGCCCGCCGGGCAGCGGGTAATGTGTGAGCCTGCCGCGACGCGCGAGACGGATCACCGCGGCAAAGAGCAGCAGGTAGGGAATGAAGAGGGTGATAACGGCCATGCTGACCAGCACATCGTAAGCGCCGCGTACGGTGGTGCCCGCCTGCCCCAGGATCGCGGTGACGATGCCGGCCGACCCGTACACAATGAGCGCGATCCAGGGGGTACGGTAGCGCGGGTGGATGCTGCCGAAGGCGGCCGGCAGGTAGCGGTCAATGCCGGCGACGAAGGGCAGCCGCGACGTCGATGAGAGAAATCCAGCCGCGCCGCCGATCGCGCTGAGCGTCACCAGCACCGCCATAACCGGGATCAGCCAGGGAATGCCGAGATGGGTGGCAAGCTGTTCCATGCCGCGCATGAACCCATCCACACCCGAGACGGCATTGCTGGGCAGCGCGATGAGCATCGCCGTCGTGCCGGCAATGTAGGCGACCGCGATGATGCTGCCGGCGGTGAGCAGCGCCCGGGGCAGGATGCGGTGTGCGTTGTCGATCTCCTCGCCCATGAAGGATGCGGCCTCGCACCCAGCGAAGGCGAAGAAGATGGTGGACCAGAAGATGGCGTTGCGTAGCGAGATATGCGGTGTCATGGAGGCCGCGGTGAAGTGAGTGGCGGAGCCGAAGCGCGATGCGACGACGATGGCGAGCACGATGAGAATGGAGATGGGCAGCCAGCCGCCGATCGAGCAGATGTTGTTGAGCCACTTGCCGGACTCGATACCGCGGACGTTGAGCGCCATGATGATGACCAGCCAGAGGACGGCGAATCCCATGTAATACGCCGGGCTGGCGGCGAGGGCGCGCCCGTGGCGGCCGAAGGCGACCAGCATGGAGCCGGCACCGAAGTAGAGGATGGCCGGAAAGTAGGGCAGGTTGGACATCCAGTAGGTCCAGGCGGCGAGGAAGGCGGTGCCGTCGCCGAATGCCTCGCGCGTCCAGACGTAGAGACCGCCTTCGTCGGGATAGCGAGCGGCGAGCACCAGAACGCTGGCCGCGAGCGGCAGGAAGAAGCCAACCAGTGCGAGCACCCAGACGAGCAGCGTGCCCGGACCTGCTGCTGCTGCTGTGGCGACCCAGCGCACGCTCAGAATGGTGACGACGTAGAAGAGAGTGAGGTCACGGAAGCGCAGCGAGCGTTTGAGGGTGGGGCCGCCCGGCGGCGTGGCCGGTGCGCGGCCAGATCAGCCAAGCGAGTCCGCCGTTCGCAAGGTGCGATCGGGGGAGGCGTGGTGCGTTGCTTGTGCTTTCGTGTCAGCGAGAACGGCCATGGCGGCGTTGCGGCCGTTGATGGCGATCACGCTGCCGCCGGGATGGGTGCAGGCGCCGCACATGTAGAAGCCGGGCATGGGTGTGCGCGCGCTGAGGCGGTTGGACCACATGTAGGGCGGCAGGCACTCGCCCTGGAAGATGTGGCCGCCGGTGAGGCCGACCTTCTGCTCGATATCCGGCGGCCCGAGGACCTGGGCGTCGATGACGGCGGAGTGGGCGCCGTCGATGTTGGAGCAAAAGCGGCCGACGGAACGCAGCGCGAGGGCCCGGACCTCGTCGCGGCGCGAGTCCCATGTACCGTCCTTGAAGGTGTAGGGCACGTACTGCGCGAAGACTGACATGGTGTGTCGGCCGGCGGGCGCGACGGTGTCGTCGTGGGCGCTTTGGAAGTAGAGCTCGCACCAGAGATGCTGCGGCAGGTAGCCGCGCTTTGCTGCGTCGAATGCGGATTGCCACTCGGCGTGGGTGAGCGGGGCGTTGATCTGCCCGTAGTGGTGCGGCTTGTTCTGGCCGGGGCGCGCGAGGAAGTCGGGCAGCTCCGACAGCAGGACGTTGAGCTTGACGGTACAGCCCTGGATGGGAACCGATTCGATGCGCTGTGCGCCATGCGGTAGTCGGCGCCTTGGCCGAGCATGGCGAGGGTGCGGATGGGGTCGGCGTTCGAGATGACGACGGGCGCGGCAATGCGCTCGCCGGATTCGAGCAGGACGCCTTCGCCGGGGAGAATCTGCGCGACCGGGACGCCGCTGGCGATGACGGCGCCGGCCTCCTGCGCAGCGTCCGCGATGTAGAAGGAGACCATGCCCATGCCACCGGCCACATAGCCCCACATGCCGGGCATGCCGCCAAGGCGTCCCGAGGCATGGTGGAAGCGGATCGAAGCGGTGCCGGGGTCGAAGGGGCTGGCGTTGGTGCCGATGACGCCCTGGCCGAGGTACGCGGATTGCAGGCGCGGGTCGCGGAGGTAGTGCTCGACAAACTCGGCCATGGACCAGTCGTAGAGCAGGTGGCGGGCTTCCTGGTCGTCGCCGAGGCGGTTGTCGATCTCGTCGGGCGTGGGGCGTCGCCGATCCAGAAGTCTCGCGCGTTATCCCGCGCATTGCCTCGCGCGCCGCCCGACGCGTCGACTAAATAGCTCGCGGGACGCAATGCGTTCCGCAGCCGAAATATGACATCGTTCATGGCCTTCCAGCCTTCGACATCGCCGGGGGCGAAGCGGCGGACCTCGGCCTCGCACTTGTCGTCATCGTCCCAGAGCTGGATGCTGGTGCCGTCGAGGAACGGGACGAAGAGGCCGTTGACGGCGGGGGTCCAGCGGAAGCCGCGCGCGGGGAGCGAGAGTTCTTCGACGACCAGCGGATGCAGCAGGCCCGCGAGGTAGGCGCAGGGCGACATCCTGACGCCGGGAAAGGGCTCTTCAATGGTGCAGGCGCCGCCGATGCGAAGCCGCGCTTCGAGGACGAGAACACGCTTGCCGGCGCGCGCGAGATAGGCGGCGCAGGCGAGGCCGTTGTGGCCGGCGCCGACGATGATGGCGTCCCACGATTTGGCGGCGAGTTCGCGGATGGGCGCGGGCAGGCCGAGTTCGCCTAGTTTTTGCGCGGTGGGTGAGGTGGGTTGGGGCAAGAGCGGTGGGTCCTCCGGCGTGGCTATGGTAACTCGTGGATCCCTCAATGTGGCGAGGCGCCATATTCCAGATAGCCTCACCAATCCAAACTAGAACTACTGTCACGCCAAAGCATGCCGTGACCAGGAACCACCACTTGGACGCTTTATAGCAGCGACGATCGAGAGGAACGCTGCAATCAGGAAGCAGCCAATAACCCACAAAGTCGATATGTTGGGAACCGGAAGATGATGAAAAAACAACGGGAGGCATATCAAAGCGAAGACGGTCGCCGATGCCGTGCCGATAAGATGCCAAGGCCAGCGTGTTGTCATAAGCTCAACTCCGCGTGTGAGCCAAGGCGGACGAGTTGCAACCGCTCGGCGTCTGGCTTGCGATAGATCAGGACGAGGTCGGGCCTGATGTGGCAGTCGCGATGATCTTTCCACTCGCCGGTCAGAGCGTGATCGCGGCATCGCTCGGATAACGGCTTATCCTCGGCGAGAGCAGTGACGATGTTGAGGAAGTCTTTGCCAACGTGCTACGGTGCTGGCCCTTCGCTTCGCGCTTGTAGTCCTTCTTGAACTGAGTCGTCCGCTCAAGCGTCCGCATTGAGGTCCGCCATGAGAGCTTCCGCTGAACGGAACGAACGGAGCCTGCCGGCGCGGGCCTCCTTCATGGCTTCGATCGTCTTCTTATTCGGAATCAGCAGGATCGAAGCGGCAGCGCATGCCGCATGCTGACAGAAGTGCGAGCAGTCTACGGACTGCCGAGGTTGTGATCGGCTGACGTTTATATCCAGGCTGCTCTAAGATTTCGTCGTCACCGCCGCTCCCAGTGCTCCTCATGCCGGTCATCATGAAAGAGAATGCCCGTCACCCGGCCGCTCGAATCTTTCTGGAAGATGATCCTTGTCGGGCTGCCGCTGGGATAGAAGAAGGTTGTCGGGTTCTCCGGCAGTAGTTCATTCAGATCGTTGGTGCGGTTGCGGGAGAAGAGCTTGTCGCCTTCGACCAGGATGGTGACCTGGCGGACTTCGCCGTCGTAGTAGTCGCCTACGTAGTCGTCATAGATGTCGGGGTCGACCTTGGCGGGCACCGGATGCAGCGGGACGCTGAGCAACTGCGCTTCGGCGTGCGCGTTGGGGATATCCGAGAGGCGATGCGCGAGCAGCCACTGCGGCAGCGAGCGGTCCGCGTAGGCCTTGTCCCAGGAGTTGTGGTGCCAGCCCTCATAGAGCCACAGGCGCACATCGCCGCCGGCGCCGGAGAGCGCCTGGTACATGATCTGCGACTCCTTGGCCGGAACCACTGGGTCCAGGGTTCCGTGGAACATCCAGACCGGCGTCTTGCCGACGGCGCGCACGTAAGCCTCCGGCAGGATGCTGGATTGCTTCCAGCGCTGCGGCGCATAGGACCAGAAGATGCCGCCGGAGACGGGCACGATGGCGGCGAAGCGGCCGGGGTAGTTCTTGGCGATCTCCCATACGCCGTAGCCGCCCAGCGAGAGGCCGGTGAGGTAGACGCGGTCGGGGTCGCCATGGAACTCCTTCATCTCGGCGTCCAGCGTGGCCAGCGCCATCTGCATCATGTCGGGGTCGGTCCAGTGGTGATGGGTGTAGGGAACCTGCGGCATGACGACGATGAAGGGCCAGCGCTCCGGATGGGCGCGGATGGCGTTGGGCAGGCCCACCTGGGTCTCGTCCATGCCGTCGGAGCCGCGCTCGCCCGAACCGTGCAGGAAGAGGATGATGGGCCAGGAGCGGCGCGCGTCGTACTCGATCGGCAGGTAGACGACGTAGCGGTAGCTGACGCCGTTCAGGATGACGACGCGGTTGAGGAAGCCGGTGTCCTGCGGGCGCACGGCGGCGGGGTGGGGCGGCTCGTGTTTGGGGTCAATGACCGGATGATCGGCCGGGCGGACGGTAGCGTTGCCCGCCGCGTGATCCGAGGGATGGTTGATGGCCTGTGCGTGCGGCATGGCGGCTCGCGCCATGATGGGCATGGCAGCAAGCAGTGCGGCGAGCAGGACGCTGGCCAGATGGCGGCAAC
Source organism: uncultured Acidobacteriaceae bacterium (assembly GCA_963763665.1). Classification (GTDB taxonomy): domain Bacteria; phylum Acidobacteriota; class Terriglobia; order Terriglobales; family Acidobacteriaceae; genus KBS-83. The sequence goes on from CAVXPT010000001.1 coordinate 1,100,389, forward strand.
GGCGCATTAGAGAAGGATATCGCGGCCGCTGGCGGACCATGAGCTTTCCTGGCACGAGCCGGCCTAGCTTCGCTGCTATTTCGCTGCTTCGTGCCCGGGAGCTTCCGGGAAATCGACAATATCCAGACCCAGCGGCGATTCCTGATGGCGCTGGCTCGCGTCGGGAAACAGAGCACTGCTCCAGCTTTTTTGCAGGTCGTTTGACCCCGCCTCGTCGTTGTCGGCCGGAATCCTTCCGGTGAAAGCGAAGCCGTCAATCACGTATGGAATCCCATTGGACCCCAGCACCGATGGGCTATCTACCAGATGGAAATGCAGATGCGGCGCGCTGGTATTTCCGCTATTGCCGAGCTTGCCCAGAAGCTGCCCGCGTTTCACTCGCTGGCCAACCTCAACTACGATCGAGTTCTTCTGCATGTGGGCATAAACGGCGTACACGCCGCTGCCGAGATCGAGAATTACGTGATTGCCGGTGACAGTGGCAAGGTTAACTGTGCTCACATCGGGCAGCTGCCCGGGCGGCTGATCCTCCAGGTTATTGAGGACGGAGACCACTGTGCCATCTGCAACCGAGAGCACGTCCGCGTCATAGCAGGAATAGTCGCGTACATCGGCGGAATCGCCGTGCACGAGGCGCCCAGTGTCATCGAGGCGCATCCAGTCAATCGCGAAGCGCTGAGCAAAGTAAATCCGGCCGTTCAGAGCCTGGCCGCTGACGCGGTGCGCACCGTCCAATCCACAACAGCCATTGAAGGCTATCCATCCCTTGCCCGCGAGCGGCGGTCCGATCGTGATCACCTTCTGAAAAACATCGATTGGCGCCACGGTGTAGCTCAGGGCGACAGGCGTGGCTGGCGCTGGAGCAGGCGTAGCTGCCCCCATCACGGAGACACGATGTTTCATCTGATTCGGGATCTCGCCGGGCGTGCTAAAGGTCAGATCGACGAGGAACAGACGCGTCCCATTGAACTCAATCTCCGCACTTTTGGCTGGGGTGCTCACCAGTGTCCGCAGCCGCGGCAGCAGCGTCTCGCCCTCGTAGGTAACGAGCGCGGCTGAGGGTTTCGCGGCGTTCAACACTTCGATCTTTTCGAGCGTGGCTGTCGTGGGCTTGGTGTTCGTCACAACCAGTTCGTAATCGACGTGATACATGCCGTCGGTGCCGGGAAATGCCTGTGCACTGGCGGTCAGCGGAGCGACGGTGACCGGCGTTAATTGATCCTCGGCCCTCTGTCCCATGGCCGGAATGCACACAAGCAGGAGAACAATCGGAGCATGTTTTGTGAAGGGAATGAAGGACAAAGCCATGTTGACCTGGTTCTGCTGTTGCCGCTGGCGTGCAGCGTAAGCGGATCGTATCAGACAAGAACGAAATCAGATCGTAAAGCTTCGTCTCAACTCGCAGGCCGGATGTAAACCTGGCCCCGGCGCTCTAGTTGTTCAGCGTCTCCATCAGCTTGTTCAGCGTCCGGTTCAGGTCCTTATCGGTGCGCTTCTCTTCGTCGATCTTGCCGATGGAGTGCATCACCGTGGTGTGGTGCTTGCCGCCGAACTGGCGGCCGATCTCGGGCAGCGACGCTTCGGTCATCTGCTTGGCGAGATACATGGCGATCTGGCGCGGGACCACGACGGAGCGCGAGTTGTTCTTCTGCTTCAGCTCGGAGACCTTCATGCCGAAGTGCTCGGAGACCGTCCGCTGGATGGCTTCTATGGTGATCTTCCGCACCTGGGTGTCGATGAACTGCTTGAGCGCCTGCTGCGCGGTGGAGAGGGTAATCTCGACGCCGTTCAGGCTGCTCCACGCGAGCAGGCGGGTGAAGGCGCCTTCGAGCTCGCGGATGTTGGTGCGGATGTTGGTCGCCATGTAGAGCGCGACGTCCATGGGGAGCGCGCATTGCTCGCTCTCCGCCTTCTGCTGCAGGATCGCGACCTTGGTTTCGAGATCGGGTGGCTGGATGTCGGCGATGAGGCCCCACTCGAAGCGCGAGCGCAGGCGCTCCTCGAGGCCGGCGAGGTCCTTGGGCGGCCGATCCGAGGCGATGACGATCTGCTTGTCGTTCTCGTGCAGCGCGTTGAAGGTGTGGAAGAACTCGTCCTGCGTGCGCTCCTTGGAGGCAAGGAACTGGATGTCATCGATGAGCAGCACATCGACGCCGCGGTACTTATCGCGAAAGCTGGACATCTTCTCATTGCGCACGTAGGAGATCATCTCGTTGGTGAACTTCTCACTGGAGACGTAGCAGATAGCGGACTGCGGCTGGCGGCGCTTCACCTCGTGGCCGATGGCGTGCATGAGGTGCGTCTTGCCGAGACCGACGCCGCCGTAGAGGAAGAGCGGGTTGTAGGCCTTCGATGGGCGCTCGGCAACCGCTTCCGCGGCAGCGCGTGCAAACTGGTTGCCGGCGCCGGAGACGAAGCCGTCGAAGTTGTAGCGCGGGTTGAGTTGCGACGCGGTGTTCCAGTCAAAACGTGTCTGCTGACCGTTACCTATAGGCGACGCGGGGCGCTGTCCGGGCTGTCGCGGTGCGCCGGGAGCATGCGCGGACGAGGGGGGAAAGCCGCCATCCTCGCGCGCTTCGCGGGGACGCTGCGGAACGGAGGGATCGTTCTCAAGGGTGACGAACTGCACGTCGTCGAGCTCGAGTTCGAGCTTGTCGATGGCCTCCTGAATCAGATCGCCGTAACGATCGCCGACGTGCTGGAAGTCAGCAGACGGAATGCGCACGAAGAGGACCCGGCCATTGACGTGGCTCATGCGCGTGGGCTTGAGGAAGGTATTGAAAGATTGGCGATTGACCTTTTTTTCCAGCGCTCCGAGGATGCGTGTCCATGGGTCGATGATGGTCGTGCTGGTTGGAACAAAAGACATACGCTTCCTTCAACTGACGTGTGGCGCCCGTGTGGATCGCGGGAGGTGAGAAAAAAGAAGCAACAGCGCGCCTCCCTGCAACAGGAGACGCGGTGGGTGCAGCGGTTAGCTTCTTTGGCTCCTCTACCAGAATCGCGTCCGGCGACGGGGAATCTGTTCGCAGACGCTTGTTCGATCCAGGGCTGGGCGTGACGCCAGAAAATTCAGTTGTGAACGGAGCCGATACTAGCACAGACGGAAGCATCGAGTGAGCGCCATTGTCACCAAAAAATTATGTTGCACCACTGCTTGTGAAGACGCGCGAAGTGACTTTGGAGACGCTCAAGTTTTATCGCGACTTGACGACAGAAATGGAATGCATATGAAGAGGTGAGATGAGCGAAGCTGAAGATTCGCCGCACGAAGCAGTTCACGAGGGGCAGTTTGCGAGGCATGTATCGTACGTAGTGATCGAAGCGATCGAAATGCCCGAATGGGCAAGCGCAATGCCGAGCGCAATGCCGAGACGGAGTGGCCCGGCCGCGAAATGGAGGGCTTTGCCTGATTTGCACAGAATCAGCTATACTCAAAACTTGCCCGTAAGGCAGTGATTCTCTTATCAGGACAGTTCGATGCCCAAGCGTACCTTTCAACCCAACCGCCGCCACCGCTCCAAGGTGCATGGCTTCCGCGCGCGCATGAAGACCAAGGCCGGCGCTGCTGTGCTGTCGCGCCGTCGCGCCAAGGGGCGGCACCGTGTCTCCGTATCGCCGGGCTTCCGCGACTAACCCAAAAAGGATCGCGTCCGCTGGCTCCAGGCCGGCAGGACGCGAACGACGCAGAACCCCTACCGCAGTGCCTCTTTCCACTGCCGCTCCGCTGTCAACGAGTTCCTCGGTCGCGTCACATCCGGCGCCGGGACGAGGCTCGTCCATTCCGCATGAGCGTGACTGGCGGCTGCACAAACATGCCGACTACCAGCGCGTGTACCAGGCCAGCCGGAAGCAGTTCTCGACCTCGATGACCTATTTTGTTGCGGCGCAGCCGGTGGCGAGCGCCGGCACAGGGCCGCGTGTCGGTATTACAGCCGGCAAGGTCCTGGGCAAGGCCGTGGAGCGCAATCGCATCAAGCGGCGCATGCGCGCGGCCATCGTAGGCAATCTGGATGTGTTCCACTGCGGCGTCGATGTGGTGCTGCATCCGAAGCGGATAGTGCTGACCGCCGAATGGGCCGCCCTGCGGAACGAAGTGCGGCGCATCTTCGTAAAGATTGAAGAGACCCATGGACACGCCCGGTCGGAGCGGAAAGAATGATGCGATGGCTGCTGTGGCTTTATAAGCACGCTATATCGCCGGTGCTCCACGCAGCAGCGGGAGTGACCGGTGCATGCCGCTTCCAGCCGACCTGTTCGGAGTATGCCGCTTTGGCGGTTGCCACCTACGGGCCGGTACGCGGTGCGTGGCTGGCGGTCCGGCGCGTGCTGCGGTGTCATCCGCTGTGCCGGGGCGGGTTCGACCCGGTTCCCGGCACCGGTTACGACGGCGCAGGGGCGGGACGAACGAACCAGGGTCCTGTGAAACACGGCCCCGTGACCTGATGCATTTACCATGATGTGAGAGGCAGCGCCGCCAGCAAGCAGGGCCTTCGTCCCCGCGCCTTCGATTGATTTTTCCGATCCATAAGAGCGATCCATAAGAGAAAGAGCGAGCACAGTTTCCTTGGCAGAGATACGCAATCCCAACCAACAGGGCGGTGGCAAGCAACAGGACTCCCGCTCCTTCCTCATCTTTGCGCTGGTGTTTGTGGTGATGTTGCTGGCGCTGCAGTACTTTCGGCCGAAAAAGCCGGAGCCGCAGCCCGCGCCGCAGAAGCAGCAGCAAAGCGCGAGCGCTCCTGCTCCCGTCTCTGCCCCCGCTTCGCCGGGCGCCGACACGACTGCCACTCCTCCCATTCCAGGCGCGAAGGGAAAGAAGAGAGCCGCGGAGGTGGCAGCACCGGCCTCGGTTGCCGCTGCGGCCGAGCAGACCACCACGGTCGAGAACGAGAACTACCGCATCGTCTTCACCAATCGCGGCGCAGAGGTGAAGAGCTGGGTACTGAAGCGGTATGAGGATGACAATGGCAAACCGCTGGACCTGGTGAATCCGGAGACAGCGGCAAAGTTCGGCTATCCGCTGTCGCTTTACAGCTACGACGCAGGGTTACGGCAGCGGCTGGCGACGGCGCTCTTTGTGCCTTCGGCGACGGGGAATCTTACTGCTCCGGGTGAACTGACCTTCGATTACACGAGCGGCGGCCTGGTGGTAAAGAAGACCTTCCGTTTCGACGAAAGCTACGTGATTCACGTCACTGCGTCGGTCACGAACGATGGCAGCGCGTTGCCTACGCTCATCACCTGGCCGGCGGGCATTGGCGACCAGAATACTTTGGCCGCTTACTCCAAGGCGCAGTTCGATAGCTCGCAGAACGGCAAGTTCGAGAAGACAGCGCCGAAAAAGGTGAGCGGCGGCGCGACCCTGAACGGCCCGTTCGACTATGCGGGCATCAGCGATCTGTACTTCGGCGCAATCTTCCTGCCGGATCAGCCGGACCAGACATCGGTCATTTCGCTGAACAACGGATGGAACATTCCGAAGGACCCGAAGCAGCCCAAGGGCGCAAGCGAATCCGTGCCGGTGCTGGGTGCGGCGGTGGGCTCGATGAGCACGCCGGTATCCTTGCGCGTTTTTGCCGGCCCGAAGGTCATCTCCGTGTTGACCAGTGTGAAGTCTGCATCGGCCAATGGCGCCGAGACCGGCCCGAACCTTGAGCCGATCCTGAACTTCGGCTGGTTCGGCTGGATTGCCAAGCCGCTGTTCGTGGTGCTGCGCTTTACCTACGACCATGTGGTGCCGAACTGGGGCTGGGCGATCCTGATCCTGACCCTGGTGCTGAACCTGTTGATGCTGCCCACGCGCATCACCATGATGAAGTCCGCGCTGAAGATGCAGAGGATTCAGCCGGAGATGCAGCAGATCAAGGAGAAGTACAAGAAGTACAAAGCCACGGATCCGCGCCGCCAGGACATGAACAAGGAGATCATGGAGCTGCAGCGGCGCGAGGGCGTCAACATGTTTGGCGGCTGCCTGCCCATGCTCATCCAGTACCCGCTGCTGTACGGCTTCTACGAGATGCTGGAGAACGTGATCGAACTGCGGCATGCGCACTGGTTCTGGCTGCACGATCTGGCTGCGCCGGATGCATTGCACATCCTGCCGATCTTCGTCATTCTCACCATGTTTACGACCTCCTATCTGTCGCCGTCGCCAGGCGTCGATCCCGCGCAGCAGAAGATGATGGCCTTCATGATGCCGCTGATGTTCGGCTTCATCATGTTGAACATCGGCTCGGGCGTGGCGCTCTACTGGGCGGCCAGCAACCTGATCACGACGGGCATGCAGATCATCATGAACCGGACCGGCATGGGCAAGCAGATGAAGGAGATTGCCGCCAAGCGCGCTGCGAAAAAAAAAAGATAGGGCCTGGCCCCGGCGGCAAGGCACGCCGCACCGCGTAGAAACGGGCCGGTAACGATGGCGTCGAAAATCAAGGTCGCCGGGACGAAGGCCACAAGCAAGGGGCACAAGCAAGCGATATAGGATAGGGAGCTATGCCGATCGAAGACTACCGCGCTGCGGCCACTACGATTTCTGATTTCCTGAAGGCGCTTTCCACCACTGGCGGCCTGCGGCTGAAATACCGCATCACCGCGGGCGAGGGCGCCGCCGATCCGGATGGACTGGAAGCGCGCGAAATCTACGTGGAGATTGCGGGTCCGGACGCGCCGATGGTGACGCAGCGCAACGGCGAGTTGCTGCGCGCGCTGGAGCACATCGCGGCCAAGATGGTGCGGCTGGAGCCGGAGGAGCATGATCGTATCTCCTTCGACAGCGGCAACTTCAAGGCGATGCGCGCGCGGGAGATGAAGATGGCAGCCGATGCGGCCGCGGAACGCGTGCGGCGCAGCGGCGCACCCTACAGCTTTCAGCCGATGAGCTCGCGCGAGCGGCGGATGTTGCACCTGGCGTTCCGGCAATTCGATGACCTGGAAACAGAGTCGAGCGGCGAAGGGCTGCGGCGCTTCGTGGTGGTCTATCGCAAGGGCGACAAGCATGTGCCGCCGGTAGCGGCAGCGCCATCCTTCCAGCGCGGTGGCCGCGGCGGGCGGGATTCGCGTGGCGGCGGGCGGGGTCCTGGTCACGGGGGTCGCGGGGATGACCGGCGCGGCGGCGGCGGACGCGGTGGCGATCGTCGTGGTCCGCGCGGGCCCCGCCGCTAATTCAATCTTCTGGTGTCATCCTGAACGAAGTGAAGGACCTGTAGTTTCTTCGCTCGGCAGCGAATCTCCGCGAAATATCGGAGGTCTTTCTTTTCGCGTTGTTCGAGATCACCGCAGCGGTTATCGGCGATGAAGAAGTGACCACGAACCTTACAGAAGACACGATCGTTGCCATTGCCACTCCGCCGGGACGCGGCGGCATCGGCATTGTGCGGCTCTCCGGGCCGGATGCGCGCCGCTTGCTGTCGTCACACCTGGAGTTACGATCGTCCCTGCTGCCGGGACGCGCGCGCTACTGCGCCATCATGGACGGCGGCGCACGGCTCGACGAAGGCGTCGTGACCTGGTTTGCGGCGCCCAATTCCTATACCGGTGAGGATGTGCTGGAGGTTGCAGCGCATGGCTCCCCGGTCATCCTGGACCTGCTGGTACGGCGGGCGCTCGAAGCAGGCGCACGGCTGGCGCGGCCGGGTGAGTTTACCCAGCGCGCCTTTCTGCATGGCCGCATCGATCTGACGCAGGCCGAGGCGGTGCGCGACCTGATTGAAGCAGAGACGCTCTACCAGGTGCGGGTGGCCGCGGAGCAGCTTGGCGGCGCATTGAGCCGGCGGGTGGCTCCGGTAAAGGAGCAACTGGTCGCGTTGGTGACCCTGCTCGAAGCCGGCATCGACTTCGCGGAAGACGACATCGACGTAACGCCGGATGCGGAGATTGCGCGGCGGCTGGATGCGCTCGACGCCGCGCTGGCGCCGATTGCGGCAACCTTTCGCGAGGGGCGGCTGGTGCACAACGGCCTGACCATGGCGATTGTCGGCCGGCCGAACGCGGGCAAGTCCTCGCTGTTCAATCAACTGGTGGAGCGCGAGCGCGCGATTGTGACCGCGACGCCGGGCACCACACGCGACCTGGTGACCGAGCGCATCTCCCTGGGCGGTATTCCGGTGGAGCTGGTGGACACGGCGGGCCTGCGCGAGACCGAGGATGAGGCCGAGTCCCACGGCATTGCGCGGACCGAAGGCGCAATGGCGGATGCGGACCTGGTGCTGCTGTTGCTGGATGCGACAGCGGCTGTGGATGCCGGCGGCGTGCTGCGGCTGCCGGAGGAAGATGCACGGCTGCTTGCGTCCCTGGAAGGGCGCTCGCCGCTCGTGGTGCTCAACAAGATCGACCTCGCGCGGCCAACGCGGCTCGATGGCGTGCAGTTGGCAAACATGCAGAACAAGATGAGTGAGATGGCGGAGGTTTCGGCGCTCACCGGCGAGGGTGTGCCGGAGCTGCGCGCGCGCTTACTGGAGCGGGTGCGGGGGGAAGGAAACGAAGCCGAAGGCGGCATGCTGACCAGCCTGCGGCACTATGAAGCAATGCAGGGATGCACGCAGGGGCTGACGCGAGCGCGAGCTGCGCTGGCCGAGCGGGTACCGCACGAGATGCTGCTGCTGGATTTATATGCGGCGCTGCAACAACTCGATCAGCTCACCGGCGCGACGACCGCGGATGACATCCTGAACCGGATCTTTTCCAGCTTCTGCATCGGAAAGTAAATGACCTTACCGGGAGACGTATTCGGTCCAGAGACGGACGGTTGAGCCAGAATCCGGCCTTGGGTTCACAATTAGGAATCCTCCCAGGGAGCGCGCAAGCAGGCGATCAGCCACGCAATGCCGAACACGAGTCCGAACGAGATGACACTGGCCACTATCAAGATCAGGAATTGGATTCGCCCTGAAATCGTAGGCCACATCTCTTCCAGAAGAAGATTGAAGGCCAGAACGATCACAACCGGGGGAACCGTCCACCATCTCGAGAGCTGGACCTTGCGGATACGTAAGGCAGGCATGTAAAGCTCCCGCCTGAAGGCATATAGCGTATTCCCTTAAGACGTCCTGAAGACGGGTCCTGAGGTATGCGCATGCATAGGTCGAATGGGTCTCGACCGAGCGGGTTTGCCGCACGATGCCGCTGCTGGATTTATATGTGGGCCGGAAGAGCTCGATCAGCTCACCGGCGCGCCGACCCCAGATGACATGTCGAATACTCCGCTGCCCGGATCACCGATAGAGATCGGTTCTAGTGGTGCCCTCCGGCCGATCCGTGGCTCCCGCCACCGGCTGAAGCTCCCGCTGAGCCGCTCATGGAAGCACCCCCCATGGAGCCGCCCCCAACGGAGCCGCCCGACGCATGGGATCCTCCAAATGAACCAGTGGACGTGGCCTGTCCGCCGCCGCCCACTCGCCCGCCGCCGGAAGGAGCAGACGAATGCGAGTTGATAGCCGTCGGAGTGGCTGCCTGTGGTGGGCGTGGTGTGGCTGGCAGTGGCGCCGTGTCCCAGGGCGGTCGACGCCACATGCTCGTTTTGCCCGCCGCCGGCTGAAGACGGAATATATACCGCTCTTTCCATGGAGCCGTGCTGGGCGACGTTATTGGAGATATGGCCAAGCTTGCCGAATGTGCCGCGCGGCACGCCGAGTCCCGCGGAATCCTTGCGGAAGACGAACGAGTCCTTATCCAGCCTGGAGACGACAAGCGGCTTCTCATTGACAGCCACGATGGTGGGGCTGAGCGGGTGGGTATGGACCGGCGGCCGCAGGTGTTTCGGCCAGCCGTGCCCGTTTACAGCCGCGGTATTTTGCAGGCCGTTCCATCCACCATTTGGCTGCCATCCCCAGCTACCGTTGCACAGGTTCCAGCTTCCCGAATGGAAGGCAGTCCATCCCCACGGGTAGGGCGAGACCCAGGAGTAACCCGCACTGGGATACCAGGCCCAAAGGCCGTTCGAGTAAGGGCTCCAGTTGGCGCTGACCAGGTAGGGGCGCCACATCATGCCGCAGCCGCCCATCGACGCGAAGCTCCCGTAGTAGTTCATGTCGGCCAGGCCATAGGCATACGGAGTGGCCCCGTAGTTGCCGTTGCTCGGCGCCAGATGATTGTGGTATTCGACGGCGTGTTTGTCCCAGTCGTCGTACGGCCCCTTTTCATTCTTACTGAGCAGCGTGGGAGCGGTGGAGTTTGCCGGGTCGAAAAGCAGCGCCTTTTTCTTGCCCACGGTCGTGGTGGTCGCGCCATTCACCGCCTGCACCGTGCCGTCCAGCACATCCAGCCGCGGCTGCGTGCCGTTCACGGCAAGCTCGATGTGGGCGGAGGGGCTAAGGGTCAGCGTTTCCTTGCCGAAGGTCACGTTGACGTTGCTGTCTTTGCTCTTGGTCAAGCTGACGTAGATGGCGCCCGCTGCTACATGGATCGTCGAGGCGCGGGTGCCGTCGGGGCGGGCGGCAAGGACGGGAAATTCCACCAGGGTGTTCGGGGTCAGGCGCAGGCTGCTGTTGTCCTCGAACTCCACCTCGGCGACGCCGTCGCCGGTACGCAATCTTCCGCCCTGGATGATGGGCAGATTGGGGAAGGCAGCTTCAAAGCCGCGGCCGGTCTGGCGGTCCAGTTGCACCTCGCCATTTACCTGGCTCAGCCGCACGATCCGAACTCCCGGATTGGGGGCGGCGTCCGGAGTCGCGGTGGCCGTAGCGGCGGTGGCGGCTGCATCCGGCTGCGGAGCTGCGACCGTCTCCGCCGGGTGCTGGGCGGTTCGGCCTGGGTGGCATCCTGCGCCAGGAGGGGTGCGGCGCAAAGCGCGACGGCCAGCAATGCAGCCGCGGGTGTGAAGAGAGAGTTCGTCATGGATACTGCCCCGTCTCTCCCTGCAGGGAGTGCCCGGCGCGTGCTTCCGGGACTTGCCCTGCGAAGGCGAGTCTAGTGTAGTCCCGCGACGCTGTGGCTGGCGCGGAAGAATTGTTTGCGCATTGTCATTTCATTTGGTGCGGGAGGCAGCTTTTTGGGCTTTTTTGATTAGATCCAGCGCGGTTTTAGCTTCCTTGCAACCCAGCAGCTTGTACTTCTTGCCTTCGAGGTTGTGGTAGTTCACGAAGAAGGCCTCAAGCTCGGCAATGAATTGATTGGGCAGGTCGCGCAGCTTCTTCCAGTCCTTGTAGGCATGACTCAATTCTGCGACAGCGATCAAGCGATCGTTGCGGACCTTCTTCTTGCCGTCGAGCTGTTCGCCTTCCATGACGCCGATCAGGCGTGAGGGCACGAGGCAGCCGGGAAACGCCGGCACATCCATGAGCAGAAGAACGTCGATGGGGTCGCCATCTGCGGCCAAAGTGCGGGGAAGAAAGCCGAAATCATGCGGGAAGACCATGCCTTCCGGAAGCACTTTGCGAAGTACAAAGATTCCCTGCTCAGGATCGTAGCTGTATTTGTTCCGGAAGCCTTTCGGCGTCTCGATGATGACCTGGAAAGTTGCATCGCTGCGTGGGTCCAGAGAGGTTGGATCGGCTAGTGAGCGCTTTTGCTTTTTCGACATGGCTGCTGAGAGTGAGAAGAGGTGAAACAGAAAAGGGATGCTACGAACAGGACCGTTGCGTAAAGGCGGTTCTATATGGCTGTCTTTTGGGCGCTAGGTAACACTTTGCGGAACCCGAAGTCGCAGATGGCGATCACCCGAAGGTAGCGTCGAGGTAGCGCCCGGAGGAAGCGATGGCGGCATTGATCGCGGGTCATTTTGGGAAATGAGTACGGTTGTCACTGCGGTGCGCCGAAGGTGGGAGGGATGGCTGGACTCCGCCAATGGGAGGATCGTTTTGCGGCATTCCGCTGCGGAGAACGATCATGAAGGCAGCATTCGGCATCCTGGCTTTATACGTCAGCATCCCACTGGCGATCGTGGCGGCGCAGCGCGTCGTCGCGCATGAGGCAGCGATACAACAGAGCACAGCCCACGCGGTGGTAGCGCAGGCTGTTCCGGCGCCGGTTGGCACGAGAGGTGCAAGAAGAGGGCAGTTGCAGCCACCCGAGACTACTTCCGCGAGGATTCCTCGGTGCCGGAAGGCATAAGGCGCACCTTGTCGGTCCCGGCCGCAGGGGACTCGACCGGTTCGGCCATACCGCGGGCATAGATGGTCTTTCGCAGCGAGGGAATCTGGGAGTAGGGGCTCTCGATATCGTCGATACGGATGGCCTGATGAGCTTTGACGGAATGGAGCAGCAACTCACCATTCATCAGCTCGCGGCAGGAAAGCTGCCCTTTGTGCAGGGGAATGGCCAGGTAGACATCCTGATCGGTTAACTGGTGCCCCTCCGGCAGGTCTTCCTTTGCATAGACGCCGCGGACCAGAGCATCCAGATATTCAATCTCTTTTTTGGGCGGAATGCGCTTTTGCGATCCAGGAGCGCCGCACATCGCCTTTGCCTTATGCAGCGCCTTGAACCATTCATCGACCTGGTGCGGCAGGCTGCAGTACGGCGAAACCTTGGTGCCGTCGCTATCGGTGTCGATATGCCGCTCGAAGGTGCGCGCACCCTTGGCATACGCAATCAGCATCGAGTCTTTCCAGTCGGAACACTCGTGTGTGGAGAAGCCGATGGTGTTGTTGGGATAGCGATTGCGCAGAAAGTCGATCTGGTTGAGCTCGAGCTCGGAATCTTCCGACGGATAGATCGATACGCAGTGGTTCACTCCGAGAGGAATGTTGCGGTTTGCGAAGAAGGTGACAACATCGTCCAGATCCTTGAGCGAGGAGCCGCCGGTAGAGATCACGACGGGCTTCTTGGTCTTGGCGATCTTTTCGAGCAGGATCCAATCGTTCAAATCGGAGCTGGCGACCTTGATGATGGGCAAGCCAAGCTCGACGCATAGATCCACGGAGCGTTCATCGAAAGGCGTCGCCGTGGGAATACATCCAGCCTGGCGGATTGCCTTGACCAGCGTTGCATATTCATCGTCGGTCAAAGCGCTGCGCAGCGTCTTGGCGATGTAGCGTTCGCTGGAGTTCCGGTAGTCCTTGTGGACGAAGGTGCTCACATCGCGGAACTGCAGCTTGATCGTCGCGCGCACGTTATTGAAGCGTACGACCTGGGCAAACTCCTGGATAATTCTGAGACCGCGATCGACACTGCCGAGGTGATTGTTAGCTAACTCGAGAACAAACAGGTCCTCAAAGATATCTTTATCGATCACTGAACGTTCTCCATTGCCAGGTATGGCAGGAATTCAGAAAACTTGCCGAGCCTGAGCATGACCGGATGTGCAGAAGAAACCTCACCATATCCATGTTCCATAAATATGAAGTTGATCGTATGCATCGCGGCCGCACTGGCGTCTTCCATTGTATCGCCGACCATCACGCACTCCTGCGGGGAAAGATGCTGATCGGTCAACAGTGCATGCAGCATATCCGCCTTGGTAGCTATAGGGAGGCTCTATGGAATCGCGCGTGTAGATCCTCTCGAAAAGTGGGGCGATGCCTTCTGCTTCGATAGCCATGGTCGAGCTGTGACGAGGCTTGTTGGTAACGATAAAAAGACGATGCCCGCTCTTTTTCATCGCCTGCAATACCTCTAAAGCGTCAGGGAAACATACCGACTGCCGCCAGCCTTCGTTGTCATAGCTTGTCCGAAAATGCCGTTCCAGCGTATCCAGAAGAGCCGGATTGTCGGTTTCTGCCGCGCGCGACAATATGGTGCGAATCGGGGGCCCGATCAGTTGGCGGAGATTGAAAGAGTGCTCGGGCAATCCGGCGGCAGCAAAGGCAGCCCGCACGGAGTAAGCGATGCCGGGCAGCGAGTCGAGCAGAGTGCCATCCATATCGAAGAGCAGGCATCGCGGCAGTCTGACACTCACTCTTCTTCCTTCGCGAGCATGTTTTCCGCCAATTCTTCCGGCGAGAGGAAGGGGTACATATCTTCCAGATTCGGCGTCGTAATTTTGCCATCGGGCGCGATCTTCGAGCGAAGACGCGGCTCAAACTCCTGGGCGGGGTCGAGCTGAACATCGAACAATGTTGGACCGGGAGTGTCCAGTTCCCGGCGAACGATCTCGAGGTCCGCCACCGTGGCGATGCTGAACGAAGGCAGCCCGTAGGCCTGGCCTACTTTCAACATGCAGGGGATGGCGACGCCAGTGTCTTTGCTTTCGCCGATCTTGCGGCCCTGGAAAAACCCGGTCTGCGTCTGACGAATGGAAAGGTAACCGTTGTTATTCAGGACGAATATTTTGATGGGCAGTTGATTCCCGACCACTGTCGACAGTTCCTGCACATTCATCTGGATGGAACCGTCGCCTGCGAGGCAGATGGTTCGCTTGCCGCGGGCAACCGCGACACCCATCGCGGCCGGGAGGTCGTAACCCATGGAAGCGGAGCCCGAGTTCGAGATGAGCCGCGCGCCTTTTTTCAGTTTCGCTGCCTGATACGGCACAATGCACGCCGTCGCATTGCCGCAGACCACGGCATCGTCACCAGTGAGCATGGCGAAGAGCTTATCGATAAAGTCGTATGAGTTCAGCGGTGGGCCAGGGACCCGCTGCTTCTCCTGCACCACTGGATATTTCGCCTTCCACTGTTTTGCAAAAGCGAGCCACTTCTGGTGTCGCGGTTGATAGTCCGTGAGTTGCCGCGCCATCTCTGCCAGGAACAGCTTTACATCGCAGTGGATCGGTATATCCGGTTGGTGCAATGGCTTGCGCAATTCGGCTGCGTCGACGTCTACCTGAATTTTGGTTGCGAAGCTTGCGAAGGAAGCCCAGTTGTAGCTGGTCTGGCGGATGTTCAGCCGCGAACCCAGCACGAGCAGAACGTCGGAGTTCTGCACCGTGAAGTTTCCGGCGCGTTCGCCGATGGTGCCGGGCCGCCCGCAGAAGAGCTCATCATCCGATGCGAGGAGATCGTGCGTCCACGCGGTGACGACCGGAACGCGCAGCAGGCGAATGACGCGCTCGAATTCAGGAAGCGCGTTGCCCAGGCGCACGCCGCTTCCCGCAAAGAGGACGGGCCGCTCCGCGTTTGCCATCCGTTCGAGAACATCTTTGACCTGCGCGGAAACGGTGGCTCGGTCGAACTGCAGCTCGTCCTCGCGCGGATCGTAGTGGCGCAGTGTCTCCGGGTCGACCTGTGCCGATTGAACATCGACCGGGATATCCAGCCAGCAGGGGCCGGGTCTGCCGTTTTGCGCGAGATACCAGGCGCGTTCCAGGTGATAGGCGATCGAGTCCGGGTCGCTGACGAAGACGGCGTATTTGGTGATGCCCTTCACCATGCGGATGATGTCGACTTCCTGATCGCCGAGCTGGCGCAGGTCGGTCAGGCCGTAGGTCGCCATGCAGGTCTCGCGTTTTACCTGCCCCGACAGGATCAACATCGGGATGGAGTCGGTCCACGCGCCGAAGACGCCGTTCAGCGAATTGATGCCGCCAGGTCCAGTGGTGACATTCAGCACGCCGGGAGCGTTCGCAATACGCGCATAGCCTTCAGCCGCCATGGCGGCCGCCTGCTCATGATGGGTGCAGATGTAGTGGAGGCCGGAGGTGCCGATGGAGTCGTTGAGGTGCATGGCGCCGCCACCGGTGACCAGGAAAACGTGACGCGCGCCCCACTCTTTCAGCCTGCTGAATACGTAATCCGATAATTTCACTCGTGCGACACCACGCTCGGGGAAAGATAAAGGCCAGCCAACGGCTCATTATATGCACCGCGAGAATGGCATAGCTCCGCGGAGACCGCGTGCAGAGCCGGCAGGTGTCCAGGGCAGGCGGGTTACGCAGCAGCGATGCGGTGTGTCAGGTCGTCCTGTTCGCGGCGCGATTCGGCGCCGATGGTGAAGGCGTCGAGGACACCGCTGCCCAGCGCGAAGCGCACCGCCTCTGAAGGACGGTCGCGCATAGCGCCCTGGCCGAGGATCTTCATCCCGACGATGCCAGTGCCGGCCTTGCGCATCTGCTTGACGACACCGATTACTGTGTCCGCATCGGCATCCATGTGGGCGCCGACCGGATTCAGGCGCACGAGATCGATATCGACCCAGTCCGATGCCGCCGCAGCGGCGCGGAGTGCCTCGATCGAATGGCAGGAGACGCCGTGGGCCCGGATGATGCCCTTCTGCTTGGCTTCGGAGAGCACGTCCATGACGCCGCGATAGCGCGTGGTCCAGTCGTCTTCCGTGACGCAGTGGATCAGCACGATGTCGATGTAGTCGGTGCCGAGCTCGCGGCGGAAGCGATCGAGATCCGCGCGCACGTCCTTGGGATCGCGATGGTCGGTCTTGGTCAGCACCGTCACCTTATCGCGCGGCAGTTGCTTGATGGCTGATGCCACATAGGGATGGCTTCCGTAGGAGTCGGCGGTATCGAAGAAGCGGAGGCCGTTGTCGTGGTAGCCGTCGAGCAGCAGAGTGACGAACGGGCTGGTGCCGAGGCGTGTCTGATTGGACTCGCCACCGCCGCCGATGGTGCCGGTGCCCATGGCGAGACGGCTGGTGCGGATGCCGGTGCGGCCGAGCACGACATCATCGTGCGCGCGGTATTTGCCGGAGGCCGGTGGTAAAGCGAGGGTCGCGGCACGGGCCGTCTTGCTTGCAACCCAGGTGGCTGCCAGCCCGGAGGCGGAGCGGCGAAGGAAGTCTCTGCGCAGCATAGACACTCTCCTATGCCGGACAGGATACGCCCGTTGGCGCGAAGTATGCATGAGAGGCGGGTATTACTTTACGGCTTATTGCGTGCCGGAAAGCGAGGCGTCCCGCAGGATGACGAAGTGGCCGTCGGGGGTGCGCTCGATGGTGGGCGCATAGGTACCGAGGAGCTGGCGCCGCCACCAAAGGCCGGTGGCCCGCTTTTCCGCCATGGAGGTGAACCAATACTGCCAGAGGACGGCACGAACATACCGTGGCGGGGTTTCAGCAAACGGATTTCCGGCGAAGAGCTGGAGAACGTCGCGGCTCGTTGGTCAGCAGCAGCTCTTCGGTGCGGGGCACGATAGGGTATTCCGGCCACGCGCCGAGCGAGGCGAACCAGAGGTTCCAGTCGAAGCGTGGCTGATAGGGCGCGTACAGTCCAGGAGCTGTCGAGAGGTCCTGCGGTTTATAGCGGAAGGGATAGGCGGTCCAGTTGGCGCCGTCATTGGAGCCCTGAAATTCGATCTCGTAGCGATGCGGGGTCATGACGGCGAAGAGGCCGTATTGGTTGGCGATGCGAAATGGCTCGAGGGCGACGATGGGTTCGCCAGGCAACGGCTCCGCACGCCACAACATGTGGATCAGCAAGAGCGACGTGTTGTAGAAGACCCAGGTGAGCATGACGGCAGTGACCGCGACGCGGATCGCTCCGAGATGGCGGCCGATGGCGGTGCGCGGCTTGCCAGTGGGGGCTTCCGTCGACTCTTCGTCATCACGAGTGATCTCGTCCTGCAGCGATGCGGGCTCCGGTAATTGCGGGAAGCTGTTACGGAAGCGCGCGGGAAGAAAACGGCGAAGCAGGCGGTCATCGAGCAGCAGCACGCCGAGCGCGAGCACCAGATAGTTGAGGAAGGTGTAGTTGGCGGTGAGGATGACGCCAGCCTGCCACAGGGTGACGATGCAGAAGCAGGCGATGCGCCAGCGCCGCGGCAGAAAGGCCATGAAGACGAGGCCAAGTTCCATCAGCAGGGTGGTGAAGGCGGTGGCCTTGTGGAACCACTCCGGCAGGTGCTGGATGTACCAGCCGATCCAGGTGGGGAGCGGGCCGTTCTGGTAGTACTCGTCCATGGCGGTGAAGTTGCGCCAGGTGGGGTCGCCGCTGAGCAGCTTGACGGCGCCCGACTCGAAGTAGATGCGGAACCACTCCCACAGCAGCAGCAGAACGCTGGCGCGCGGCGGCGGCGACGTCGCTCCCCAGCCGGGTAGCAGCCCGCAGGGCGCGAGGAAGAGGCTGATGAAACCTGCTTCCAGCAGCATGCCGTCGGACTGGTAATTTGCGAAGTCCTGCGCCGCGCCGACAAAGGAGAGGAAGCCGACGAAGCAGAGGAGCAGCATGGCGCGCGGCCAGATGTTTGCAACGAGCAGCAGCGAGGCGAGCATGCCCACGACGGAAAGCGCGATGAGCATGTGGTTGCCGGCGGAGAGCCACAGGACGGTGGGCGCGTACCAGAGGCGCATCGGGCCCAGACCATGCCGGACATGCTCGAGGTATTCGCCCGCCGGCAGAATGCCCTGCGGACCGATGAGGCCGCGAATCTGGAAGAGGAGTGAGAAGAACGCGGAGAAATAGATGAGGCCGAGGGCACGCAGAAAGAGCCAGCGAGCGATCAGGCGATTTGACGCGCCCTGCTTTGCATCCGGACTGGAGCCGAAGAGGTATCGGACGAAGTTGGATGGCGCCGACGGCATGCTGGCAAATCTCCGATGAAAGGCGGTGTCTACTTCGGCGTCGCGGTCAGGAAGGTGGTGACCTCTTTCAGCCGCGCGTCGAGGCTGTCCTTCTGCTCCTTAGCGTAGCGCTGTTGCAGCTCGATCTGCTTCGCGGCGTCGTCCCGTCGGCCGAGGTGGGAGTATGCGCGCGCGAGGCGGTAGTGGGCCTCGGCCAGAGTGGGCTGGAGGACGAGAGCCTTCTCCAGCGGCGTGGTGCTCTCCTGCCAGTGGCTCTCTTCCTGGTCGAGCACGCCGAGCTGGTAGTAGGCATCGGGGAGTTTGGGATCGACAGAGATAGCCTGCTGGAGCAGCGCACGGGCTTTGGTGTTGTCGCGCTTTTCCGCAGGCTGATGCAGCAGCGCGGTGGCCGCATAGGTAGCTGCTTCCGCGTTCTCGGGATGCTGCTCGGCGAAGCGTTGCAGGCTGTCGCATCCGCTGGCGCTGGCGTCCGCGATGAGAGCGCAATTGCGGCCGAGCAGGCTGGCCCACGTGGCGTTGCCGGGGTCGGCGGTGAGCAGATCGGAGAAGACGCTGGCGGCCTCCTTATATCTGTTGTCGGCGTAGAAGGCGATGCCGCGTGCGGCCTTGAGCCGGGTGCTCGCGGGAAATTGCTGGATGCCGTAGTCGGCAACCTTGACGGCAGGCTGCCAGGAGAAGTGGCGCAGCAGCTCGACGACCCAGGCATAGATGTTGGGCTCGGTTGGATTCAGGTGCGCGGCCTGGGAGAAATGCTCTTCGGCCTGCTTGTAGTTGCCAAGGCGCTCCTCCGTCTCGCCGGCGAGCTCTTCGGTGGCATCGTTGCGGCTGCCCTGCGGGATGGCGTCGAGCACATCCCTGGCGCCGGCTGCATCGTTGCTTTGCAGCAGAGCGAGCGCGCGGTCGTGCGTGGTGTCGGCATCGAGTGACCCAAGCGCGGCTGCGGCAGCGAAGGCCTGGGCAGCCCTGGCGGGCGCGCCGGTCTCCATGTAGGCGTGGGCAAGATTGGTCTGGGTCTGCTGATCGCGCGGCTGCAGATGCGCGGCAGCCTCCAGTTCCGGGAGCGCCTTCTGGGGCTGGTTGAGCTTGAGGTAGGCAATGCCGAGATTGGCGCGCGCGACGGCTGCGCGAGGCTGCAGACGGGCGGCGTGTTCCAGCAGCGGCAGTGCCGCGGAGAAGTCGCCTGCTTCCGCGTGGATGAGGCCCAGCGTCTCGTTGACATCAAAGTTAGCGGGATGGTGGGTCAGCAGCTCCTGAAGGATGGGCTGTGCTTCCTGCGAGCGCCCCTGGTCATACGCAGCGAGCGCCTGTTGAAGCTTCGCTGTGTCCGCCGGAGTCATTTGCGCCAATGCGGTTTTTGCCGAAGCGATGAATAGCGCGAGGAATGACGCTGCGATGAGCAAACGCCTGCGCCGTTTCGACGGGCGTTGGACAGAGGACAGCGAAGAGAGCATGGCGTGGGATCTCCGCGGCAGCACGCCGCACTGTCTACGTTTGCAGGATATCGAACTCATCCGGCATGTCGTTGGACCGCTCCGTAATCTCAGGGCTTCGCGGTGCCGGCGGCGGATGAATACACGAATTGCCGAACCTCGGCGCGCTCCTTATCAACCTCGGCCTGGTGATGCGCCTGGAGTTGCTGAAAGGTCTGGAATTCCTGCTGCGCACGATCCTTCTGCCCGGCGTGGACATAGTATTGGCCAAGCCGGTAATGCGCGTCCGGAAGGTTGGGATTTAATTCCAACGCACGCGTGTACTCCGGCAATGACTTCGCATACTGGTGCTGGTCAGCATAGAGAATGCCCAACTGCAGGTGAGCTTCCGCCAGGGTCTTATCCAGCGTGATCGCTTTTTGCAGCAAAGACTCCACCAGCCCATAGTTGATGCTGTTGGCTTCCGATCGCTTTCCCTTCCACAAACTGACGGCATAGTAATACTGTGCCAGCGCGTTCCGTGGTTCGAGTTCCGAATATCGCCGGAATCTTTGAATGACCTCGTCTGCCTGATTCGGCGAGCTAAGGTAGGCCTTCGAGAGAAATAGATAGCAGCGCGGGTCGGTGGGATTGAGATCGGCTGCCGTGAGCAGCGCCTTGATCGACTCCTCGTACCTGCCGCGCGAGTAAAGCGCCATGCCCAGCCCGATCCACAAGCGCGGCGAATTCGGGAAGCGCTGCGTTGCCTGCTGAAAGACCTGAATGGCGGGCTCGTAGGTCCGGTGAAGAAGAAGCTCGCTTCCCCAGACGAAGAGGTTGTCCTCGCTGGGGTCCATGCGGGCGGCAGTCTCAAGTTCGTTCGCCGCCTCGATGAACTTTCCATCCTTCTCGTCGATCTTGCCCAGCAGATTGTGAAGCTCGCCGGTGTCTTTCTGCTGCGCAGTGCCGTGGGCGAGCTGCCTCGCGTCGTTCAGGCGCCCGGTGAGGAAGTAGGCCAGCGCCAGGTTGTAGCTGTTGTCGTAGGAAGAAGGATCGATTTGCCGTGCTTTTTCGAGAAGAGGAAGTGCCTGCGCGATCTTTCCGGACTGGAGATAGAACTCAGCCAGGTTGTGGTTCGCCTGGAAATCATTCGGCTCCAGCGTCAGCGCTTTGCGGAACTGCTCTTCCGCCAGGTCGGACTTTCCTGAATGGAGAAGCGCTGTTGCCAGATTTGTTCTGGCGGCTGCCGAGTCTGGTTTCAGGCGCACGGCGATTTGCAGTTGTTCTATGGACTGCTGGTTCTTCGACTGCGCGGCGTAGATGAGGCCGAGAAGCTCATGCGCTTCGAAGCTCTCCGGTACGCGAGGCAGCAGCTTCTCCAGTTGCGCTGCAGCCTCGGGAAGATTTCCTGCTTTGTACTGCGAGACTGCCGATTGAAATTCGCGATTGAGAGTGGCGGCCTGGTCGTTCTGGGCCGCTGCGAAGGATGCACACGGGAGCAGAAACCAAAGGATGAAGAGTCGGAATGGAAATCCCTTGCTCACGAAACACCTCTGCAATGGTCGCATGAGCAATCGCTACGCAAAAAGAGACACCCCGGAGATAGTTCCGGGGTGTCGGTCTTGCCTGCAAGTACAGCGTCAGTAGTAAAGCTTCAGAGCAAATTGGATCTGTCGTGGATCATAGGGAGCATCGCGTGTGGATCCGATTTCACCGAAGGTGGAGCTGGTGAAGTTGCCCGAGTTTCCGATCGCGGTGACACCGTTGCCGCCGAAGTTCGGAGCGTTGAAGTTCGGATGGTTGAGGATGTTGAAGAACTCAGCCCGGAACTGCATCGAGAATCGATCGCTGATCTGGAAACCCTTGAAGGCTGAGAAGTCCAGCCGATGGAAGCCCGGTCCAGTGGTCGTCGATGGGCCTGCACCCAGAACCGACGAACCCAGCAGAAGGGCGCATCCGGCCGGTGACTCTGGGACTGGATTCCCATCCGCGCCGAGCTGGCACGGCTGGTTGAAGGCCTTCGGATTTCCAAACCAGTTCAAGACTCCATTCGAGTCGGTATGCAGGCCAAGCTTCTGGCTCTGACCGGGAACTTGTATGTCGTTGCAGCGTGTCCCCGATGTGGTCGCATTGTTTCCGCTGGAATCACCAGTCGGGCAACCGAGCGTAATGGGTTGACCGCCCTGGAGGGTTGCGATCCAGTTGACACTCCAGCCGCCGATGACTTGATTGGCGAACTTCCCAGTGTTAGCCAGGTACTTTTTGTTTGCGCCAACCGGAAGCTCATAGGTGCCGCTGATGTGGAATACATTGCGGATATCGAAGTTGGCCAGCCCCCAATCAAAGCGGGGACCCAAACCCGGTACCCATGGCGCACGCAAGCCGCTGGTGCTTCCACCGTTGAGCAGGTCGCCCGCATCAGAGAGGGTTTTGGAAAAGGTGTAAGTGAACAGATAGCTCAATCCGCTTGAGAACTGTTGTTCGATCTTAGTTTGCAAGCCGTTATAGATACTGCTGCCGATCGTTCGCTGGTAACTGGCGTTCCGGCTGAAATCGGGGAACGGCAGATACCGTTTGGGATTATCTGAGGGCTTAAGGTTCGTATTCGCGGCAATCAGTTCAGATACCTGATTGTTTCCAATGCCCTGCTGAAGATCGCTGCCATCCGTAAAGACATAAGCCGCCTGCGCGGACAGGGTATTAGTCAACGCATATTGAAGAGTCAGGTTCGTACTCAACGTGCGCGGAGTCTGGTAGTTGAATTGAAGGCCTTGCAGACCCAGGCCGGCAGCGTTTACCGCCAGAGGCGTAAATGCCGCGCAACTGAGACCGGTTCCGATCGGAGCGCTGCCGCCAACTCCCGCTGTACCGCAGGTGCTATACGGGTTGGCGCCGGCGCCGAAGGGCGAGGTGTCAGTGCCATTTGTCTGGAAGTTGAAGTTGTAAACGAAGGGGTAGTTTTCGCCAATGTTCGGGCCATATCCCTGATTTTCAAACGAGTTGAAGAAGAGACCGATTCCGCCGCGCGCTACAAGTTTTGGCGTGGCTTGATAGGCGAAACCGGCGCGTGGAGCGAAGTTGGTTTGTTGCGTCTGGACCAGCGCGTTTCCATATTTGTTGGTGGAGCCGAGCGCAATCCCGTCCTTGGCCAGCAGGTCGAGGAAGCCCTGACCATTCAGCGAAGGATTATTGGCGGTGGAAGACAGATGCCGGTCAGATTTCCCTGATGCCGGAATCAGGAAGATCGGGCCGCCGGTTGGAGGGCCGTCCTGGACAAAGTTGGCCTGACCACCATTCGTCTCGGAGATGGGGCTGAAATAATCCCAGCGCAGACCCAGGTTGAGGGTGAATACAGGGCTGATTTTGATGTCGTCCTGGAAGTACACCGCCAGGTAGGACCGTTGGTCGTAGGTTTTGCTGATGTTGGACGCCTGTACCTGGTTCGCACCGCCAATGCCATTGACCCCGCCCGGAACGGTTGCATTGGTTGGAACCAGCAGCATTGCGGCTCGACCGGTCTGGTCGCCGCCCTGGCCCGGGACGCCGGCGTAGTTGCCGTCGAAGTTGAATTGACCGCGTGAGAACGCAGGTTGCAGGGTGTTGAAGTTTACGCTCTGATACTCCATGCCCATCTTGAAGGTGTTCTTCCCATAGATCTTGGTGAAGTCATCCGTGACCTGGAGGGTCTGGCTGATTTCGTCGGAGGGGAGAAAGTCGTTGCTTCCCAATTCACTGAGGCCCGCGATGACGATGGCCGGCAGGCCGCCATTCTCGTTGCCCTGGGGGACTCCCTGAATACCGAATTGCGCGGGAATACCGTTCGTGTTGCCCTCGGGTCCGAAGCGCGTCGTATGGAGATGATTGAATCCGACGCGCGCCACGTTGATGGTGCTCGGCGTAAAGACGTGGGTGTATCCCAGGACCGCCTGGTCGGATTTATAGGTCTGAATGCCCTGCTGGAAGCCTCCGCCATCCGCGACGCCGCCAAAGATGCCCGGAATGAATTGCGGGTCGTCTGCATAGCTGAAGCGCCCGAATACCTGATCCTTGGCGGACGGGTTGAAATCGACGCGAACGTCGAAAGCGTTCTTATGTTCGTAGAGAGCGGGGCTGTTGGTGAAGTTGTTGGTAAAGCCGCCGTTTGTGGGCGCGGGATACAGATTCAACAGTTTGACGGCGTTCGCATCCAGGCGCCCGGCAGGAAGTTGGTTCAGGCCGCAGCCGGCGAGCGTGTAGACAGCGGCGTGCTCGCTCCGCAGGTTCCGAACGGATCGCGAACAAAGTCCGTCTTTTGTCGCGACGCGGCCAGAGACAGGATCGACTCTGGTTTTTGGTTACTGCGCGCGTCGTCGCCGGATCAAGAACGGTGCCATAAGGAATGGACCGGCCCACGGCATCGGTTCGCGGTGCACCATTCTGACCGGTGATGAGGTCAGACAGGTTGGTAAACCCGCTGTTTCTTTCTGTGAGCGTCGGCACGCTGCCGGTAAGAACAGTTCCCTGTACGCGGCGGAAGCCTTCATAGTCACCAAAGTAGAAGAGCTTGTCCTTGATGATCGGGCCGCCGATGGAGGCTCCGAACTGGTTCTGGCGCAGCTTGCCCTTCTTGATGCCGGCGTTGTCCTCGAACCAGTCGGCGGCGTCGAGCTTGTCGTTGCGGAAGAACTCCCAGACCGCGCCATGGATGCTGTTGGTACCGGACTTGATGGTGGCATTCAGAACCGCGCCCGCGGAACGGCCGAGCTCGGCGCTGAAGTCCGCCGTCTGCACCTTGAACTCCTGGATCGCGTCCAGGGGGGGAAGGATGACGAAGTTCGTCCCGTTCAGGAAGTCGACAGCGTTGGAGTTATTGTCGATGCCGTCCAGCAGGTAGTTGTTTTGCGCGGGACGCAGGCCGTTCGCAGAGAAGGCGCCGGACGCTGCGTTGCCGCGGGTGTCTGCCTGCGGTGTGTTGACCCCGGCTGCAAGCTGCGCAAGGAATGTAAAGTTGCGGCCGTTCAATGGCAGGCTGTTCACGGCGCGCTGGTTGATGACTTGCCCGACCGAAGCTTCGTCCGTCTGGAGTTGCGGCGGTGCAGCCGTTACCTGAATCGTTTGTGAGGCGGCGCCAAGGCTCAGCTTAACGTTGACGAGCAGATGCTGCCCGACGGTCACCGTCAAGTTCTCCTGAGTCGTGGTGGAGAAACCGGGAGCCGCCACGGTGAGGGTGTAATGGCCAATTCTTACTGGCGAGAAGACATATTCGCCGGCGCTGCCCGTGGTGGACTCGAGTGTTAACCCCTGATCCGTGTTCAATAGGGTCACGTGCGCGTTGGGCACGGATGCGCCGGATGAGTCCTGAACCGTGCCGTTGATGACGCCTGCGTCTACCTGGCCGAACAGGTGTTGCGGTTGTGCCAGTAGAAACAGGCATGCAAAGGCTATGTAGGCAATGCGTCGAAACCATGAGAAAACGTTGCGATCAGTGGCCATAAAAATACCTCACTCTCTCCCTCGTAAGGCCCATTCCTGCACTTGGAGCAACTACCCTCTGTCTTTAGCCCGGTTTAGGTAACCGGTTACATCACAGCGGACACAATCATAGCGAAGTAACCGGTTACATCCCAGTGGGCAGGAACATATTCCAATCCCCCAAGGCTTGTCAATCAAAAGGTGGAGGAGGGATTAGTCCGACGGAACCAGAGCATTAACAGGGCAATGGCATGTTTACCCGAAGTGAACCCCATTCCTTCCCCCTGGACCGCTCTGGCATTGGTGATAGCATTCCGTCTGCACGGGACCCGTGAGGATGCCGCGTCACACAAGAGACAATCACAGCCTTTCCCGACGCACGCTCCTGAAAGGCCTCGGGGTGGCGCCCCTGCTGCTTCGTCCATCGCCTCTCCATGGATATTCGCTCCTGTTTGGGCCGTCGGGCGCCCTTGCCGGCCCGGATTCGCCATTCCATTTTTCTGATATCCGCCTGACTCCGCACTATCCCGCGAGATCTCCTTTGGAGAGTGTGCTCCGGCTAGTGGCGCCGGGTTCGGACGAATACGTCAGTGAGAAATACGCCTTTGAGATTGAGTCCGTTCTTGATCGGTGGAGCGCTGCACTCCGGAAATCGGCCCACGACCATTCAGCCTTGGCGACCTCGCTGGATGAGGCGATCGAAGCCACTCCGCTGATTCCCGCCAGGGAAACCACCCTGCGTGACGAATATGGAATCACCGTGGTGAGAAGAGAATTTGGCGCCGGCATCGTTCCCGGGATGGAAAGATTCCTCCGGGAAATCCAGACCTGGCTGGCTCCATACTCGCGAATCGATGTCGCGGAATTTGAAATCACGGCGATCGAAGAGACCGCAAACAGCCCGCTTTCGGTCCGGGTACAGATTCGATACGACATCGCTGGCGACCGGATCGACAAGCGGCGGGAGGAGCACATTGGCACCTGGCACACAGTGTGGGTGCGAAATGGCGCAGGGAGATGGAAGGCCAGCAGATGGGAGGCTGGCGAGGAAACGCTGAGCCGCACCAGCGGGCCTGTCTTTATCGACGTTACGCAGCAGGCCCTGGGCGGAGCGGAATCGTATAAAAACCAGATGCTGCGCGGCGCCGATGATTGGCGGACGGTGCTGGATGGCGCATGCGGCATCGACGTGTACGGCAACAACGGTGTTGCGGCGGGCGATTTCGACAACGACGGCTTCGATGATCTGTATGTTTGCCAGCCGGCAGGATTGCCCAACCGGCTGTATCGCAACCGTGGCGACGGCACGTTTGAAGACGTGACGGAAAGAGCCGGAGTCGGCGTGCTGGATAACACCGCATGCGCTCTCTTCGCCGATTTTCAAAACAGAGGGCTTCAGGACCTTCTGGTGGTTTGCGGCGGTGGACCTCTGCTGTTTCTGAATCAAGGCAACGGGAGCTTCGCGATCAAGCGCGATGCATTTCAGTTTTCACGCGCCCCGGAGGGAACATTCACGCATGCAGCCATCGCAGACTACGATCGCGACGGGCGCCTTGATATCTACTTCTGTCTCTACAGCTACTATCTGGGCCTCGACCAGTATCACTATCCCGTTCCGTACTTCGATGCGCGGAATGGTCCGGCAAATTTTCTGCTGCATAACGAAGGCAATGCGACGTTCGTAGACCGGACCGAAGCAGCGGGGTTGAACGCAGAGAATGACCGCTACAGCTTCGCTTGTGCGTGGGGCGAGTCGGACGCGAGCGGGTCGCCTGACCTTTACGTCGCCAATGATTTCGGGCGCAGCAACCTGTATCGCAATAACGGTGACGGCACCTTTCGCGCGATCTCCGGCGAAGCCCACGTGGAGGATGCCGGCGCCGGCATGAGCGCATGCTGGTCCGATTTCGATGACGACGGCAAACAGGATATCTATGCCGCGAATATGTGGTCGGCGGCGGGTCAGCGGGTCTCCACGCAGAAAATATTTCACGAAACATCTTCGAAGGACATTCAAGCGCTCTACCGGCGGCACGCGCGAGGCAATTCGCTCTATCGCAACAATGGAAAGGAGCGCTTCGAAAACATCAGCCGGCAGGCCGGAGTAGAGATGGGCCGTTGGTCCTGGTGTTCGGACTTCTGGGACTTCGATCACGACGGCTACCCCGATCTCTACATCGCCAATGGCTATATCTCCGCGCTGGACCGGAGCGATCTCGCCAGCTTCTTCTGGCGGCAGGTAGTAGGGAAATCTCCCGACGACGCCACGCCCGCCCTGGCCTACGAGCGCGGATGGCAGGCCCTGAACGAGTTGATTCGCGCGGATAGCTCGTGGAGTGGCTACGAGCGAAACGTGATGTACGCGAACAACCGCGACGGAACATTCGCCGAGGTCTCGGGCGTCGTGGGGATGGATTTTCCAGAAGACGGACGCTCCTTCGTTCTCGCCGATCTCGACCACGACGGACGGCTGGAGGTCGTGCTGAAGAATCGGAATGCGCCGCAACTGCGGATTTTGCGCAATGCGATGCAGGACATTGGCCAATCGATTTCCTTTCGCCTGCGAGGGAAAAAGAGCAATCGCGATGCCATTGGAGCAGCGATCACGATCGAGTCGGGCACGATGCATCAGACCAAATATCTGCAGGCTGGATCTGGATTTCTCGCCCAACATTCCAAGGAAATATTCTTTGGGCTGGGCAAGTTGGAAGGAACAATTCGGGCCACGATTCGCTGGCCGAGCGGGCTCTCTCAGGAATTGACGGCGCTCCCCGCGAACCATCGCATCGAAGTCGAGGAAGGCTCCGCCGCATTTGTGGCCAAGCCCTTCAATGCGCCTCCTCTCGCATATGTGCAGGCAGGACCACAGCCCCCGTCAGAACAGTTGCCCACTCAAGTGGCCACATGGCTGATCGAACCGTTGCGGGCGCCGGAGTTTTCCCTGCCGGATCTCGCCGGCAAACCAAGGGAGCTTCGGGAGTTCCGCAATGACTTCGTGCTGCTCAACTTCTGGATGACGACCGCACCGCTTTCAAGCGAGCAGTTGAAACTCCTCCATCGCCACCAGTCGAAGCTTGCGGCCGGCCATGTGACGGTCCTCGCGATAAACGTGGATGACGCGGGTGCTGCGAGTCAAGCGCGATCGTTCGCGACTCGAGAAGCGCTTTCTTTCCCGGTGCTCTTTGCAACGGAGGATGTGGCGGGTATCTACAACATCATCTATCGCTATCTCTTCGACCGGCGCAGAGACCTTGGCATTCCGACCTCCTTCCTGGTGGATCGAGAAGGAATGATCGTGAGGGTCTATCAAGGGCCGATCGATCCTGAGCGCGTTCTCGAGGATGTGAGATCTGTTCCGGCTACGGCAGCCGAGCGCATGCGAAAAGCGCTTCCATTTGCCGGCACACTCTATCAAGGCGCATTTCTGCGCAATGATTTCACGTACGGTGTGGCGATGTTCCAGCACGGCTACCTGGATGAGGCGGCCGCGTCCTTTCAACAGGTCGTCGCTGCCAAGCCGAACAATCCCGAGGGCTACTACAACCTGGGAACGCTCAGCCTGCAAAGACATGAATACGCGCAGGCACGCAGCTATCTTGAACAGGCGTTGAAACTGCGGCCGAACTATCCGGAAGCGTGGAACAACCTTGGCATGATGGCCGCTCAGCAGGGACACGCCGACGAAGCAGTACAGAACTTTCGGCAGTCATTGTTGTTGCGGCCCGGCTATGCCACCGCGCTGTTGAACCTGGGCAACGTCTATCGCCGGCAGGGAGACTTCGAGAAGGCGCAGGAATGTTTGAAACATGCTCTCGAAATTCAGCCCGATGATCCGGAAACTAACTACAGCCTGGGAATGTTCTACGCCCAGCAGAATCAGTTGCAGGATGCAGCCGGCTTTCTGCAGAAGGCCATTGCGCTGCGACCAGACTATCCAGAAGCCTTGAACAACCTGGGTGTTCTCTTTGTCCGCGAGCAGGATTATGCGAAAGCCGCGGAGCAATTCAAAAGCTGCATTCGCGTTCATCCCGCCTTCGATCAGTCGTATCTCAATCTCGCGCGCCTCTACATCATGCAGAACGACAAGGCTAAAGCGAAAGAGATACTGCAGGACTTGCTGCGGCTGCAGCCTGAAAACGCGAATGCCAAACAAGCCATGGATGCACTGGACTCATTGCCCTGATGCGCCACGCAAGCGCCGACGAACCCCAGCTTCGATCTTTATAATCGCAATCACTCTCTATGAATGTGCCTCGGCGGCGTTTCCTCGGATCTTCTCTCGTCATGCTCAGCGGCGCGCTGACGGAGGCGCTCGCCACGCCGCTTTGGAGATGGAGAGATTCAGCGCTGATGCAGGCCGCGCTGTCGAATCCCGCCGTGTCTCCAGTTCAGTTTGTGGACGTGGGCCAGCAGGCGGGGCTGCATGATCCCAACGTCTGGGGAGGCGTCGATCACAAACGCTCGATCATCGAGGCCAAGGGAAGTGGATTAGCCTTCTTCGACTACGACAATGACGGCTGGCTGGACATCTATCTTACGAATGGCGATCGGCTGGATGCACATTGGCCGCCGGGAAAGGCGCCCACGTCTCGCCTGTACAAGAACAATCGCGACGGCACGTTTACTGACGTAACGGAGAAATCAGGGCTGGCGCGGACCGGTTGGCAGACCGGCGTCTGCGTGGGCGACTACGACAATGATGGAAAGGATGATCTGTTTTGCTGCTTCTGGGGCCATAACATCCTCTTCCACAACAATGGAGACGGCACCTTTACCGACGTTACCCGGAAGGCTGGCCTTTCCCAGAAAGATGTCCGCTGGGGCGCGGGTTGTACCTTTCTCGACTACGACCGCGACGGCTTTCTCGATCTTTTTGTCTGCAACTACATCAAGCTGGATCCGGACAAGATTCCATCGGCCGACGCGACGCATTACTGCCAGTGGAAGGGTGTCCCGATCATGTGCGGCCCGCGCGGTCTTCCCGCCGATACGAACATCCTCTATCACAACAACGGAGACGGGACTTTTACCGACGTTTCGGAGAAGGCGGGAATTCTCAAGACTGGCCCACGCTACTCCATCACCGCGGTCTCCTATGACTTCAACAACGATGGCTGGCCGGATATTTATGTTGCCGTAGACTCCCAGCCCAGCATTCTGTTTCAGAACAATCATGACGGCACCTTCACCGATGTCGCCGTGCTGGCGAATTGCGCGTACAGCGACAGCGGTCACGAACAGGCCGGAATGGGCATCGCCGTAGCGGACTATGACTGCGATGGCTGGTTCGATATCTTCAAAACCAATTTCGCGGACGACACCTGCAACCTCTACCACAACAATGGCGACGGGACATTCAGCGACGTGACGTTTGCTGCGGGCATTGGAGTGAACAGCGGCTATGTGGCCTGGGGCTGCGGCTTCATCGACTACGACAACGATGGCTGGCCCGACATTCTTCAGGTCAACGGGCATGTGTACCCGGAGATAGACACATACAATTTCGATCAAAAATTCAAGAACCCGCGGCTGGTTTATAAGAACCTTGGCGATGGCCGTTTCAAGGATGTCTCTTCACAGATGGGACCCGGCATCAGTGAGCATTTCTCCAGCAGGGGCGCCGCGTTTGGCGACTACGACAACGACGGTGACATGGATGCGCTGATCCTGAACATGAATGATCTGCCCTCGCTTCTTCGCAACGACGGGGGCAACAGGCAGAACTGGATCAAGCTCAAGCTGGTGGGAACCAAATGCAATCGCACCGCTATTGGCGCGCGCGTGCGGGTGTTTACCGGAAAGCATATCCAGATGGACGAAGTGCACAGCGGCACCAGCGTGATGTCGCAGAGTGATTTGCGACTGCACTTCGGTCTGGGGAAGCTCGAGACTGTGGATGCTATTGAAGTGAAGTGGCCGACCACGCAGAAGGTCGAACGGTTCACACGGGTCAAAGCGAATCAGATACTCACCATTCGCGAAGGCGCTGGCATCGTCGCATCATCCAAGCCAAAGTCGAAGTAGAGCCGATTCGAAGACCAGAAGAAGTCGGTCTGTCGAGCCATCGTCACTGGGCTACTGAAGTTGCCGGCTGTCCCTGAACCACAACGAACTGCTTGATCTCCCGCCGCTCGCGCTCAACCGCCGCAGCCTGGCGCTTTTCAATTTCGTCATGAAATTGAAATTCCTGCCGGGCTTTCTCGCGCTGGCCGAGCCGGTCATAGGCAACACCCAGCCGGTAATGAGCCTCGCCCAATTGCGGATCGATCTCCAGCGCCTTTGTGTAAAGCTGAATCGCTTTTTCATAATCATGCTGGGACGCGGCCAGAATGCCTAGCTGAAGATACCCGTCGAAACATTTTGGGTCGAGCGAAACTGCTTTCGAGAGCAAGCCCTCTACTTGTTGCGTGGCGGACTTGTTCGCTGACAATGCTTGCCGTCTTGCGATAGCCATGGCGTAGAGATAATTTGCGAGAGAGTTATCAGGCTTCTCCTGCGCAAATCGCGCCAGCTTCGCCTCAATGCAGGGCAACGGCGTGGGCGCTGCCATCTCGACTTTGCCCATGAAGATGTAGGGTTCCGGATTCGCCGGATCCAGGTCCGAAGCATCGCAGAGGCTGCGCGCTGCCTCGTCGTAAGCCGCGCCGGCAAAGAGAGCTGTGCCCAGGGCCGTCCGTAGTCTCGCAGATTGGGGATGTGCTTTGACGCCGTTTCTAAAAACCTCTGCCGCTTGCCATACAGCGCGATGCAACAGCAGCTCCGACCCCCACGCGAAATAGTTTTGCTCGCTCGGTTCCAGGCTCACAGCCTGTTGATATTCCTTCACTGCGGCGAGAGGGTTGCCAAGCTTTTCGTCGAGCTCACCGGCCATGCGATCGAGATCCGCATCGTTCCCGCGCTTCAATAGATTCTGAATGTGCACGCGGGCCTGCTCAAGGTCGCCAATTTGTTCGTAAGCCAAAGCCAGGTCGCGTTCATTGCCATCATTCGTTGGATCAATCTGATATGCCGCCTGCAGCAGCGGCAGCGATTCACGATATCTCTCGGCCCGAAGATAGAACTCCCCCAGCTGATGGTTGGCCGCAAAACTTCCTGGAGTGGCGGCAAGCGCTGCGCGCAGTCTGCTTTCCGATGCGTCGTTCTTATATGCGCCGCCTGATGCGGTGTGTCCAGCGCTTTGTGCTTTGAGCGCGAGTGTCTCTTTCGCGAGATCCTCGCTCGTTCGCAGGATAGAGTCCGATCCGTGACCACCCACAGCCGTCCAATCCGTCACTCCTGCGACGGTGAAATTCGGCTGATCGGAAAAGCTCATTGCAGGAACTGGAGAGGAGGAAGGCGATGCATCTTTAGACGATTCCCCGGACGATTCAAGTACCAAGTCGATATGCTTTCGATCGCCTTCGGAAATCTGCAATCGGGATCGTCCTTCGAGCACGAAGGCCAGCCTTCTCCGCGGTGAGCGTATAACTGCCCGCTGGCAGATCGGAAAACATGAATGCGCCTGCTGCGTCGGTCTTCGTCTCGAGCGGATTTCGAGCGCTCGCTGCTTCCGCCTTTACCGATGCATCGCTCACCGGTTTGCCGGCGGCGCTGCGGACAGTGCCGCTGAGGACAGCAGTGTGAATCGCAGCGTCTTCCGAGCGCGAGGGGGAAGCCTGTTGCGCGACGCCTGTCATGGTCGAAATGCCGATCAGGATCGCGATTGCGGCGAGCTTGTCCCAAAGAAAGCAGCGAGCTCTGGCGCCATGCCAAGACTGCGACTTGCGCCAACCATTCACGACTGGACCGACCTCACTACCATGCGGATTCTACTCGGGTGTCTCCAAGCTTATCCGACTCCAGGAAAGCGCTTGCATGTATGCTGGTGCCGATTGCCGTAGCTCCCTCTGAAGCGGCAAAAAGGGGATTGTTTATGGACCGCAGAGGCTTCATCAAGACCACCGGCACGTTGATTGCCGGTGCAACATTTGCGCCCGGAGCACTCGCGGCGGATGCTGATGCATCGCCGGAGACGGAAGCGGGCGGACGCATGACGCTGCCGATGAATCGAGGCTGGCTCTACAGCCGCACCGCAGAAGATGGAGCGACCTCGCGCGACTTCAGCGACGCGCACTTTGAGCGCGTGGTGGTGCCGCATACAAACATCAAGCTGCCGTGGCATAGCTTCAACGAGCACGACTACACATTCGTTTCCACCTACCGCAGGCACTTCAAGCTGCCGCAATCCGTTGCCGGGCGCCGCGTCTTTGTCGATTTTGAAGGTGTGATGACGGCCTCGACCGTGTGGCTGAATGGGCAGCGGCTGGGCGAGTACAAGGGCGGTTACACGCCCTTCTCGTTTGAGCTGACGCCGCATCTGGATGCGAGTGGCGACAACGTGCTGGCAGTGGAAGTGGATTCCACAGAGCGACCGGATATTCCGCCATTTGGAAACGAAGTGGACTATCTCACCTTCGGTGGAATCTATCGCGAAGTCGCGCTGCGCGTTGTGCCGGAGACCTTTCTTGAAAATGTCTTTGCCGCGCCGAAGAATGTGATGACGCAGCCCGCCGTCGATGTGAAGTGCTATCTGGAGCATCCGGCGAACGCGAGTCATGAGCATTACTCGCTGACGGCTGAGGTGCTGGATGGCGACCGCGTGTTGGGCAAAGCGACGAAGGAGATTCCCGCTGCAAGCCTGGCGCACGGCAAACTGGAGCACACAGTCGAGATTCCCAGGCTCGACAAGATTGAGCTGTGGGATCTGAATCGCCCGCAGTTGTATCACGTCCGCGTGCGGCTGATGCGCGGCAGCCAGATGGTGGATGAGCAGACGCGGCGCATCGGCTTTCGCGAAGCTACGTTCACAGATCACGGATTCTCGCTCAATGGAAAGATCGTGAAGCTGCGCGGGCTCGATCGTCACCAGACCTTTCCCTACGTCGGCCAGGCGATGCCGGGCCGTGTGCAGCGCCGCGATGCGGACATTCTGCGCACCAACTTCCGCTGCAACATCGTGCGCACATCGCATTATCCGCAGTCGCGGCACTTCCTCGATCGCTGCGATGAGATTGGACTGCTGGTGCTGGAAGAGATTCCGGGGTGGCAGCACATTGGCGACAAGCCGTGGCAGGACATCGCGGTGGACAATGTAGGCCGCATGATTCGCCGCGACTGGAATCACCCCTCCATCATCCTGTGGGGCGTGCGCATCAATGAGTCGCGCGACAACCACGACTTCTACACGCGCACCAATGCGCTGGCGCATCAGCTCGATACGACGCGGCAGACCGGCGGCATCCGCTACTTCCAGGAGTCGGAGTTTCTGGAGGACGTGTTCACCATGAACGATTTCGGCTGGCCGTTGAAGAAGCCGAACCATCCGCGCTATCTGAACACGGAGTTCGTGGGGCACACCTATCCCTGCAAAACCTTTGACAGCATGGAGCGCCTGCGCGAGCACACCATCCGCCACGCGCGTGTGCACGACACGCTGGCCTCCGATCCGCAGTACGCGGGCGGCATCGGCTGGTGCGCGTTCGACTACAACACGCACGCGAACTTCGGTTCCGGCGATCGCATCTGCTACCACGGTGTGGCGGATATCTTCCGCGAGCCGAAGCCTGCGGCGTTCTTCTACAAGTCGCAGTGCGATCCGGCGGAGGAGATCGTGCTGGAGCCCGCATTTCATTGGGCGCGCAACGATGAGTCGATTGGTTTCACCAAGGGACTCATCTGTTCGAACTGCGATCACGTGAAGATCTACACCATAACGGACTCTGGCGAGCATCTTCTGGCCGAGGCCGACCCGGATCGTACCCAGTTCCCTCATCTGAAGTACGCGCCGTTCGATGTGGACTTTGGAGACAAGATCCGCGAGAACTGGGGCGACCTGCGCATCGACGGCTTCATCGGCGGCAAGCAAGTGGTGTCGAAGCGCTACTCCGGTGATGGCGCGGATCATCAGTTCGTGGTGCAGGCGGACGATACCGAGCTGGTAGCCGACGGCGCCGACACCACGCGCGTTCTGCTGCGGATGAATGACCGCTACGGCGCCATCCGTCCGTTTGCCAGCGATGGCATTGTGCTGGAGCTGGAGGGGCCGGGCATACTGATAGGGGACAACCCGGCGACGCTCATCGGCGGGGCCGTAGCGGTGTGGGTTCGTGCCGGGGAGCAGCCCGGTACGCTGACCCTGCGAGCGAAGCATCCGCGGCACGGCACGAAGGAAGTGACCTTCACGCTGAAGCAGGCCGAGGCAGAGCAGGTCTAAGTCAGCTGGTCAGGGTCAGCCGTTCAGGGGCGGATGCTCGCTTCGGCGTCCGCTGCCGTGGCGTAGTTCTTCAGGATGAGGTGCACCCTCGTCATTTCGAGCAGTGCGTGGATGCGCTGATTCGCGCCGGCAAGCAGCAGCTTGCGGCCGTTCTTCTCTGCCGAGACGTAGCAGTTCATCAGCAGCCCGAGCCCTGCAGAGTCCATGTAGGGCGACTCGGTCAGGTCCAGGATCAGCACTGGCGGCTTGTGCTCGGCCAGGTCTCGTTGAAAGTCGAAGCTGTTCTGCAGGGTCAGGGGTCCTTGGAGCACGAGGATGGTGGTGCCCTCGTGCAGGCCGCTCCTGGCAGTTACGGCAAGCGGTGCATCGCGCATGGCGTTGAGTGTATGGAGCGATGGATTACGAAGGGATGAATTTTTCGCCCTCTGCAACCTTCAGCGCTCCCAGGCGGCTAAGGTCGGCTGGGGTGTCGATGTCCAGCTCGCCCCCCGGCAGGGGGATGGCGTAGGCCGATTTGGCATGCCGGGCCAGGATAGGTCCGGCGCCGCGGTCGCCACTCAGCTCGCGCAGCTCGGCGAAGTGGGTGGCGGCGAAGAGGGCGGGAACGCCCAGGGTGCCGGCATAGCTGGAAGCAACGATGCTTCGGCGTGTCTTGCGCCATGCCAGGACAAGGGCGCGGAGGTGAGCCTCCGTCACGGCCGGCTGGTCGCAGACGGTGACGGTGACAGCGTCGCAGTCGCCCGCTGCATCCAGGCCGGTGACCAGTGAGCTGGCCATGCCCGATGCGGCGCCCCGGTTCTCGACCACGCGCAACGGCAGACCGTGGAGCAGCGGGCGATGCTCCGCCGCGCGCGGCCCGAGCACCACGATGGGCATGTCAAAGCCGGCGTCGAGCAGCACGCATGCCGCCCGGGTGAGCAGCGGAACCTGGCCGATGAGCGTGGACTGCTTGTCCGTACCGAAGCGCTGGCTGCCGCCGGCGGCCAACAGGATGCCGGCGACGCCGCTCATGTCGGCTGATATGCATGCACGCCTCATATCGCCAACATAGCAGGCCGTGCATCGCCCATGCCGAAGTGAGTAGACTAGAGGCATGCAGGAGCATGCCCGCATGATGGCCGCCTTCTCGGCCGTACAGGCTTCGGGCGGCGTGTGCGTGCTGGTGACGGTGGTGGGCACGCGCGGATCGTCGTACCGCTCGCCGGGTGCGCGGATGCTGATCCTGCCGGATGGCTCGCGGATTGGCGCGGTGAGCGGCGGTTGCCTGGAAGGCGAGCTGTGCCGGCGCGCACACTGGTGGACCTCCGAGTCGCCTGCCGTGCTCAAGACCTTCGATACATCGACGCAAGAGGACAATGAGGGCTTCGGACTCGGCTGCGGCGGCGGGATCGATCTGCTGCTGGAGCGTGTTGCGCCAGAAGCTGGGGCGACGCATCCGCTGCTGGCGCAGCAATGTGTGACCGAGAGCCGCGCGGCTGCGGCGCTGGCCGTGGTGCTGGAGCCGACAGCAGCCTCCGGCCTTCGCGTGGGTGAGCGGTTTGCGCTGGACGGTGTGCCGCAGTATCCAGAGCTGGCTGGGCTGTTGCGGAGCTGTATCGAGATTGGCTATTCGTTCACCGCGGAGTTACGTGAGGGCGTGCTCGCGGGTTGCCGCGTCTTCTTCGAGTCGCTGACGCCGCCGGTGCAGCTGGTGGTGTGCGGGGCGGGAACCGATGCGCAGCCGGTGGTGGCGCAGGCCGCGGCGCTGGGCTGGAGCGTGGTGGTGCTGGATCAGCGTGCCGACTTTGCGCGGGAGCCGCGATTCCCTGACGCGGAACGTGTGATCGTGGCGAAGGATGCTGCTGCGTTGGACGGTCTGCGGCTCGATGGGCGGACAGCCGCGATCGTGATGAGCCACAGCTTCGCGCAGGACACATTTTTTCTGGAATCGCTGCTGCGGCAGCCGCTCGGCTACCTGGGGGTGCTGGGGTCGCGGCGGCGGACGCTCGACCTGTTGGCGCGGCTGGGGCGCGATGCCATGCCGCCCGCTCTGCATGCGCCTGCCGGACTGGACATCGGCGCGGAGACGCCGGAGCAGATCGCGCTTTCGATCCTGAGCGAGATCCAGGCCAGCTTTGCCAAACGGGCCGGGGGCGCACTCCGCGATCGCGATGGCAGCATCCATGGCCGTGAGCTTCGTGGCGATACCGTCGATGAGCCAGTGCGGGTGCAGAATTCCGGCGAGTGCGGCCTGCTCTAATTCTCAAAGACTTCTCAGCGACAACGGAAAGGTGCCTGGTACTGTTACCTGACCCCCTCCCCCCTCCCGCACCGGGAGGTTTGCATGTAACTCTTACGGCTACAGTCGTTTACAGGCGCTCCCGGAAGCTAAATTCGTCCAAGCAAACGACTTATCGCTAAATTCGTCTTGCACAAGGACTTAGAGACTTATTGTCTGCGACTTCCCGCGCTCAAAGGTGTTTGAAAGAGCGAGCTATTTCCATGGTAGCGAATTGCGTGGGGTGATTTGGCAGATTTCTGCTGGGCATGGAGTTACCCATTCCCGATTTTGCACTTTGCGGAGAGAGATATGAAACGGCTTCTGCTGGTGGTGGTATTGGTTCTCATGATTTCATCTGGCGGCGCGGCGGTGTGGGCGTCGCCGGATCCTGCGCAGTTTACCGTCAACATGCATGTTTCGAAGAGTTATCTGGAGGTCATTCCCAACAGGCCATTGAACGATGTGGCACAGCGGCTGGATGTGACGACCGATGGCCATCACCTGGTGCTAAGTGCCCGTCCGGCAGGCAAAAGACAGGATGCGCTGTTGCCGCTTGGCGATTACAAGGCTCGGATAAAGAAAGAAGGCAACGCCCCAAACGGCGCGTATTGGCGGCAGTACGAAATCCTGCTGAAGGATGGCTCGACCTGGGCCGGCGATGTGATGAGCGAGAGTGAATGAGCGAGGGATGGGTGCACGACGAGACTGTCAGCCCGTGACGACTACCTGGTCAGAAGCGCGGAGACGATCTGCTCCCATTCTGCTTCGAGGGACAACTTGCAGCGCGGCTGATGCGCGCTGTCCGTACCAGTAGCCGGCGTTCCCGTCATCGCCTTCCTTGCGATGGAGGTAGGCGTGAATCCAGGCGGCATCCGCGCCGTTTTCTGCCTGCGCGATCTCGTGCGACTGGGTCCAGTTGCCTTTGGCGTCCCACCAGAGCGCGGCGAGCAGAGGGCGGAGTGCTGCCGGCGCGCTGGGTTGGTTTAAGGACGTCGCGGAACTGGTCGAGGGTCATGTGTGTGAGCCGCGCCTGTATTGCGCTAGAGTTTGCTGGCCTCGCCAAGCTTCTTTTGCGCATCGGCTGGTCTGCCGAGCGCGGTGAGGACCTGAGCGTGTAATTGGAGAAGGGATTTGAGAGTAGCTACATAGGTCGACCGCTGGCTTTGACCTAGAGGGGTTTCCAGCGCTTTCTGTTCTGATTTCTCTGCTCGTTCCAAATCGGTGTTCGCCCCAGTGAAATCGCCACTTACGGCCTTGGCTTGGCCAGCGATAGCATAGGCGACAGAGCTATTGTCGTGGTATTGCCGCGCAAGCATGACAGCCTTATCTGCGACTGCGGCGGCTTCCTTCGCTTGCTGGCCCCTCAGGAGTGCTGTCGCATAGTAGATGTAGGCCATACGGCGATCCGAGTAAATTGGGCCTGCGACATTGTCGCTGGCGGAGACTGCATTTCGGCACTCCGCAATTGCGTCCTGGGACTTTGTATTTTCTCTCAGAGCTCTACTGCATTCTGCGAGATGGTGTTCGAATCGAGTCACCGTCTCGTCTTCTTTCATGTTGCCAATATTGAATCGTAGGGTGACCACCGTCGTGACAGCGGTAGGAGTGCCGTTTAGAAGAAAGGGTGTGTAGGTCCATTCCCGGGCTGCATCCGATGCGGCAGTTACAAGCATCGGCGGTCCGCTGAGAGGTTCTACGTTGATTACGCGTCCGTCCGTCCCAATATCGACCTTGAGAAGAACCGTTCCCTGCACGTGCGCCATCGCGGCCATCGTGGGGTAGATTGGCCCAACCTTATGCTGCATGTGCTGCACCGCCTCTTCAGGCTTCACCTCTCGCAGTCCCTGAGCTGCTGCGAAATGGGCAAAGCAGAGGACTCCAAATGCAAAGAGCGGTAGCACAATGCTCCGATACATGGGTGGCTGGAGCTGCTTCGTGAATTGGCTCATGGTCCGTGCGCTGTTTGTCGGACAGATGATTACAAATTGACGGGCTTGCTGGCAATGTGAGATTGCGCCTTTTCGATTTCGTGGGCGCGATTCCACTCGCCTTTGGCGTCCCACCAGAGCGCGATGTTCTGCCTGTGCGCTCTGGTGGGGGTATCCAGACTTCGTGCCGCACTACCGCAACCTAGTCTTCAGCTTCTCGCACCAGAATGGGCGCCGGGCCGCTTAGCAGGACTGAACAACGATCAAAGGCGCCTTGATGTAGCCGCCCTTGCTATCCACTTCGTAAATCGTAACCGTGTCGAAATCTTGGATGATGAGGTTGGTGCTGATGTGGTTTCCGGGGAAGTTGGCTATCTTGCCCCCATTGACCCACAACTCCATCCTGCTGACCGTTCCACTTTGTCCTTTCGCTGCGGCCAGCACCTGGACCCACGGCGCGGTATGACAGGCGCCCTGCACGGGCTGGCAGACATTCACGCCGGGTCCGCCGGGCAGGGAGCAGCTCTGGTCACCCTGATTTTGTACCGTTACCGTGAGCGGCGCCGACTTCAAAAAAGCGCCGGTCGTACTGACCTCGATGACGGTGAGCGTATGCGTTCCTTCCGGCAACGTGATCGGCTCGTCAAACGGCGAGCTGCTCGTCTGGGTCACTTTTTTCCCGTCAGCCCATAGCTCCATCGTTACCACCTGGCCTCTGCCGCTGGTCGCTGAGGCGATCACCTGGAAGGGAGCACTGATGGTGCCGTTATTGATGGATGGGACGCATATGTTGACGCCCTCGCTTGCAGGCGCCTGACAACCGCCGTAAGCCGGAAGTGCCGCAGCGGCGGCGGAAGCTTGATCGGTGCTTTGTGAGAAGAGAAGGAAGAGTGAGGAAGAGAGCAGGGCAAATCGCAGCCCTGTACACAAGAGTGAGCGAAGATTCTGGGTGCGCATAACAGCCTCCTCATGCCGCATTCGGCATGCCCCTGGCCCTATCGCTGCCGTACACCTGTACTCCTGCCCATGCGGCACAGTCAAGAACGCCGTGGCTGTAGGTTCGCGATCGCCCCGCCCAATCGGCCTACGCGAGATTTGACCTTAGTCCTGCCTGATCCGCGCCGCCGGCAGGCGATGCGAGCTTGTCCAAGCCGCACGAGGAGCAGAATCGTCCGGCCTCTCCTGGCTTCCCGCACTGGGCGCACAGTGCCACGAGTGGCCGGCGCAATGCGAAGTAGAGAAGAAATCCAAGCAGATTCGGAATCAGCACCGCGATGAGCGTCCAGAGAACGGGTGGCATGGCACGGCGTCGCGCGTCTGCATAGACGTAACCGAGGCAGAGGATCCAGATCGCGATGAAAAAGCCGGCGAGCAGACCCATGCCGATACCGGCGAGCGATTGCAGCACCGGCGATACTTCGGTCTGTCCGGCGACTCGGCCATGGACCGCTCCAGCGATCAGCCCAACGAGAACTGCAATGCAGACGATCGCGCAGGCGGCGATCCAAAGTGGCTGAGGCACGACATCCAAAAATTCACGACGTTTCATACGATCTGTCCTTTCCTGTTCGCCGAGCGGGCCGAAACGAGAAGTAGTACGGGCAATACGAGAGCGAAGCACCAGGAGGGCGCGATCCAGAAGGTGAACAATCCAGCCTGGGCTTGAGCGGGCGGAAGATGCAGGACCGCAGCGAGTGGAGTGCCCATGTGCAGTGCGGCGAAAGAGCCCACGATGGTAAGCAGAAAGGCGGCGATGCTGACCTGCACGATGCTCCGGTAGCTGGGCCGCGTGGCGTGCAATTGCTGTGCGCGCAGGTCCAGGGCAGCGTGGACCTTTGCCTGAAGGCCCGGGTCCGCAGCGAAGGAAAAGCCGCTGAGGCCGGCGATGGCGCGGCGGCCATCGTCTGCATATCTCTCGCACGGCGCACAGGCGTGGAGGTGTTCGCGGAGTGACTGCTGCTCCTGAGCGGAAGCCTCGCCGGCGAGAGACTTGTCGATGATGCGGCGCATTGCGTGGTGAAGATCAGCCTGCATGCGGTTCTCCTTCCATGTGCGTTCGCAAGGTGGCGAGGCCTCGGTAGATGCGTGATGAAACGGTGCTGAGAGGCACGCCCATGACGGTGGACATCTCCTGCAGCGACAGGTCTTCCTGAAAGCGAAGGACAAGCGCCTCGCGATAGATAGGCTCCAATGTTTCGAGCGTGTGTGCGAGGCGCTGCGCATCCTCGGTGCGGGCCGCCAGCTCGAATGGCGATGGCGCGTTGGAGGCGAGCGGTGCAGGTTCGCGCTCCCGCTCAGGATCGTCGCTGGCGCCATGATTGC
Source organism: uncultured Acidobacteriaceae bacterium (assembly GCA_963763665.1). Lineage (GTDB taxonomy): Bacteria > Acidobacteriota > Terriglobia > Terriglobales > Acidobacteriaceae > KBS-83. Next base: position 1,142,359 of record CAVXPT010000001.1, read on the forward strand.
CCGAGTCTTGATTGCTCGAATCCAGACTGAAGATGCGGCGCTTGCGCAGGTGGTCCATGGTCAGGTTGCGCGCGATGGTAAAGAGCCAGGGCTCGAAGCGAGATCGTCCGTTGTAGGAGCGGCCGTGCTCAAGGACGCGCAACCACGTTTCCTGCACCAGGTCATCGACGGAATCGCGGCGCCCAAGTAAGTAGATAAAGTAGCGGACGAGACGAAACTGATATTGCTCGACCAGATCGTGCAGCAGGGCCACGTCCATCTGGCGAAGACCGCGTGCGATCCGCTGTGTATCGGTAGTCACAGCCTCCGCCAATGTCTCGTCGCATTCAAGCATACGAGGGGTATACGAGGCAGCCTGCCGAAATTACGCATGGAATCGAAACTAGCTTGTGGAATTGGCAGCAGCCGCCGCGCCACGACGTTTCATTCGCTTCACATACCAGAAGGTCCAGAGCGCCAAACCACCCATCGTTCCATAACCGAGGATCGGGCTCACGAGCAGGTAGTGTGAAATAGACATCCGAAAGACGAGCAGGCAGGCGGCCATCGTTTGGACGAGCAGCCCAAAGCCCCACACCAGGGTCATGACGGTCATGCCATAGCGAAAGTGCTGCTTATCGCGGAGAGCTTCGAATCGTTCGGCTTCCGCCCGGGACTGTCGCAATTTGCCGGCACGGGCGAGTTGATAGATCAACGGATGTCCGATGGCAGCCGAGCCAAGAAAGACAAGGCCGATCAGGCCGGTGACGAGATTTTCGCGCAATTGCAGAAACCGCGCCGAACCGCCGCCGAGGAAAGCAAGCAGGGAGAGGATAATACCAGCGAGCACAAGGATGGACACGGCATCCACGCGCCGCTTGCGGGCGAACTCAATCACGCCCCAGACAATGGGAGGCAAGGATGCAGCCAACAGGGCGTGTACCTGGCCGATACGGCCCTCAGCCTTGACGTAGATCACATACGGGAGGAGGAAGTTGACGAGGAGTTCGATGGCGATGCTTCCCAATGTCTTGCGGGTGAGCGCCATCGCCTTCATCTCCTCGAAGAACTACTCACGGATGAGCCTACGCCACATGCCTGACTCATGCTCCGAAGTGCGTTCTACAAGTCAACCGACTTGCTGGCAACCACCGCTTGGGCCTTCGCGATGAAATCCGCCAGCGGCATCGAGCCCTGGTCGCCCTTGCCTCTTACCCGTACGCTGACCGCTCCTGCTTCCTGCTCCTTGTCGCCGAAGACGAGCAGGTAGGGGATCTTCTGCATGGTGAGGTCGCGGATCTTTGCGTTCATCTTTTCGTTGCGGCTGTCGAGCTCGACGCGGAGGCCGGCGGCTTTCAACTGCTCCATGACTTTCTTGCCATAGTCGTTGTGACGTTCCGCGATGGGGACGAGGCCGACCTGCACCGGCGCGAGCCACAGCGGGAAGGCGCCGGCGTAGTGCTCGATGAGCACGCCGAAGAAGCGCTCCACTGAGCCGAAGAGCGCGCGGTGCACCATGACGGGCTGGTGGCGCTCGCCATCTTCGCCGACGTATTCCAGCTCGAAGCGCGCGGGCAGATTGAAGTCGAACTGCACGGTGGAGAGCTGCCAGAGACGGCCGATGGCGTCGACCAGCTTGATGTCGATCTTGGGGCCGTAGAAGGCGCCTTCGCCGGGAATTTCGGTGTAAGGGATGTTCTTGCGGGCAAGCGCGCGCTTGAGCGAATCGATGGCGTGCTGCCAGTCTTCCGGCGAGCCGGGGTAGTCCTGCGGCCTGCTGGGGTCCCAAACGGAGAGCTCCACCTTGAACTCGTGGAAGCCGAAGGTGGTGAGCACGGCCTGCGCGAAGTCCATGCAGGCGACCACTTCGTCTTCGATCTGCTGCGGTGTACAGAAGATGTGGGCGTCATCCTGGGTGAAGCCGCGCACGCGCAGCAGGCCATGCATGGTGCCGGAGCGCTCGTAGCGGTAGACCGAGCCCAGCTCGGCGAGGCGTACCGGCAGGTCGCGATAGCTCTTGGGCGAGTTCTTGTAGATCAGGATGTGGAAGGGGCAGTTCATGGGCTTCATGCGGTAGTCCGCATCGTCAAGCTCCATGGGGGTGAACATGTTCTGCGCGTAGTAGCCTTCGTGCCCGCTGGTCTGCCACAGGTTCACGCGGGCGACGTGCGGGGTGTAGACCATATCGTAACCGCGGCGGATGCACTCTTCGCGCATCCAGTCTTCCATGATCTTGCGGACGAGGCCGCCCTTGGGATGGAAGAAGACGAGGCCGGGGCCGGCGAGCTCCTGGATGGAGAAGAGGTCGAGCTGCTTGCCGAGGACGCGATGGTCGCGGCGCGCTGCTTCTTCGAGGCGCGCGAAGTGCTCGTCCATCTCCTTCTTGGAGAAGAAGGCGGTGCCGTAGATGCGCTGGAGCTGTGGGTTCTTCTCGTCGCCCAGCCAATAGGCGCCGGCGAGCGAGAGCACCTTGAAGGCTTTGACGCGGCCGGTGGAAGGCACGTGCGGGCCGCGGCAGAAATCGACGAAGCTGCCGTTGCGATAAAGCGAGATCTCGTCGCCGGGTCGGGTGAAGCGCTCGATGAAGTGGACCTTCATGAAGTCGCCCTGGGCGTGGTACGCGGCGAGGCCCTGCTCGCGCGGCTCGTATTCGCGCACGAAGGGCTCGTCGCGCCGGACGACTTCAGCCATCTTGAGCTCAATGGCGGAGAGATCGTCTGTGGTGAAGGGCGTGGGGCGATGGAAGTCGTAGAAGAAGCCGGCGTCGGTGGCGGGGCCGTGGCCGAGCCTGGTCTCCGGAAAGAGCTCGAGCACGGCCGTAGCCATGACGTGCGCGGCGGAGTGACGCACCACCTGGAGCGCGTCGGGGTCCTTTTCGGTGAGGAGCTGGAGGTGGACGTCCTCGGTGAGCGGCGCACGGAGGTCGACCAGGCGCTCGGCCGCGGCGTCAGGCGCAGCGTACATGGCCTGCTCGCCGGGCTCGGATTTTTCGTCACCGGGGGTTGGAGCGGCAGGGGTGGCAGCAGCCTGGACGGGCTTAATACGCGCGACGATAGCGGCGGCCGCCAGCCGCGGTGAGATGGACATGGCGACATCGTGCGCTGTGGAGCCGGTGGCGAGCTGCTTGATGGAGCCGTCGGGAAGGTGAACCTGAATCTGGTTGTCGGACATGGTCAGTCATAAGGATAGGGGAGTCGCGGGAGTGCGTCGAGGCTGGCGCTCCAGGGAGCGCCAGTCGGCTGAAGCGATTTCATCCTGAGAGAGGTGGTTGCGTTGAAGAGAGGTGGTTGCGTTGACAGGTGGCAGCGGGGGAGGGAGCGGCGAAAGCGCCGCTGACCGCAGCCACAGTTGCGATTAGTTCCCGCCAGCGGTGGGGATGTCTGCTGTTTCCTGATGGAAGACCGCCATCCACGTTCCATCCTTCTTCTGCCAAAGAGAGTTGCAGTGGTCTGCCGTGGGCATGGTCTTTCCCTTGCAGGTTGCTGTCTGACTCGACATATACGAGACAAGAACCACATCCGGTGAGATCCATTTATAAGAGAAACCAGAAAGGACGGGATTCGCGATGGTGCATGGATTGGACTGGATGTCTTTCAGCACTTCCGCCTTCCCCGTATCCTTCCATCCGGGGCCGAGCGCGACGATGTTGTCGTCGAGGTATTTTGTGAACGGCGCAGTGTCATGAGCAGCGTTCGCCTGAGAAAGCTCAGTTTCCATCTTCTGGAAACTGGCCTCGGTCGCGGGGTCGCCATTCATGCCGGCCATGGCCGGCGCTGCTGCGGTGCTTCCCGTGTTCTGGGGTGTGCTGTTGGGCGCGGTTTGTGAAAAGGCGACGCTCGTGGCGAGCAGGAACAGCGTGCAATAGGCCGGAATCACGTTTTTCATTCTCGTTCTCCTCGGAGCATTTGGCCCAGCGGAACACTAGCCCTCAGCAGAAGGGGCGTCAAGAAGAGTCACCGCAGATTGGTTCGGGAAAGCTTTTGCCTGGCGAATGAGCGCTGGGGAGGAACGCATACGCCTTCGCCTGCTCGTTCGGCTTTCCTCTTGCACTTCTACAGGAGGTGCGGTCATACTCCTGTAGAAGTGAAAGGGCAGGCCATTGACAATGGAACATATCGATCTTCCGCAGGGCACGCTGGACCTGCTTATTTTGCGGACGCTTTCGCTGGAACCGCAGCACGGCTGGGCCATCTCGGAGCGCGTGCAGCAGGTGTCGAGCGATGTTCTGCGCATCCAGCAGGGATCGTTGTATCCGGCGCTCCACCGGCTGGAGCGGCGCGGATGGATCAAGGCCAAATGGGGCACATCGGAAAACAACCGCCGCGCCAAGTACTACGAGCTGACGCGCATGGGGCGGAAGCAGCTTGAAGCAGAGACCGAGAGCTGGCGAAAGCTGGCGGCCGCGGTCGCACAGGTTCTGGAGAGTATCTGAGGTTTCTTCTATGTGGAGTGATCTGCGGTTTCGCCTGCGTGCCCTGTTTCGCCGCCATGCCGAGGAGGCCGAGCTGAATGAGGAGCTTCGCTTCCACTTCGAGCGCCAGGTGGAGAAGTACAAGCTCTCCGGCGTGACGGATGCCGAGGCGCGTCGCCGCGCGCGTCTTGCGTTTGGCGGCCATGAGCAGGTGAAGGCAGAATGCCGCGATGCACGGGGCACCAGCTTTGTCGAAAACGCGCGGCAGGATCTTCGCTATGCTGTGCGGCAGTTGCGAGGCAATCCAACCTTTGCGATTGTGATCCTGCTTACGCTGGCGTTGAGCATCGGGGCCAACAGCGCGATCTTCAGCGTGATCGACAGCGTGCTGCATCAAGTCGCTGCCCTATCGTCAGCCGGACCGGCTGGTGCGCATCTTCCTCTCAAGTGCGACTTATCCGAAGTTTCCGCTGAATCCCTTTGATTTTCGCGATTTCCGCGCGCGCAGCAAGTCCTTCGACGGTATGGCCGCGTTCACGCGCGGCGATCTGCAGCTCTCCGGCTCCGGCGAGCCGGTGCGGCTGAATGGCATTGGCATCACCTCGGGATATTTCCGCGTGCTTGGCCTGACTCCGGAGCTTGGGACGCGAGTTCGACTCCGAAGGCAGAGATACCCGGCAATGGGCTGCAGGTGATCTTGAGCGACCGCGTGTGGCGCACGAAGTTTCGGCGCGGCGCGCGGACATCATCGGGCGCAAGATCACGCTCAACGAGCAGCCGTTCACCGTGGTCGGCGTGATGCCGCCGGGTACCGCGCATCCGGGCAACGACATATCAGCCGCTGGCTTATGGCCAGGATGTGGATGCGTGGTGGCCGTTCACCTTCGAGGGCAATCCGGCGCAGCGCGGCTCGCATTACATGGAAGGCATTGGGCGGCTGAAGAAGGGCGTGAGCGTCGAACAGGCCAGCGCGGAGATGAACACGATCTTGACGCAGATCGGGCAGCGAGCACGAAGGCTACGGCGAGCTGGAGGGTGCTCGTCATTCCGCTGAACGACGAAATCGTGGGTGCAAGCCGGCCGCTGCTGCTGGTGCTGCTGGGCGCGGTGGGCATGGTGCTGCTGATTGCGTGCGCGAATGCAGCCAACCTGATGCTGACGCGCGCGGCGGCACGGCAGCGGGAGATCGCGGTGCGCGTGGCGCTGGGCGCGCCTCGTTCACGCGTGGTGCGCCAGTTGCTCACCGAGAGTCTGCTGATCGCCTGCGTGGGAGGCGCGCTGGGGCTGGCGATGGCGCTGGTTGGGGTCAAGCTGCTGGTCTCGCTCTTGCCGGCGAATTTTCCGCGCGCGCAAGACATTCATGTGAGCGCGCCGGTGTTCCTGTTCACGCTGGTGGTCAGCGTTGCTACCGGTGTTCTCTTCGGACTGGCGCCGGCGCTGCAGGCCTCGCGCACCGATCCCCGCGAGGGCCTGCACAAAGGCGGCCGTGCAACGACCGGTGGCGGACGGCAGAGCAGGCTGCGCAATGCGCTGGTGATTTCGGAGGTGAGCCTTGCCTGCGTGCTGCTGATTGGCGCGGGCCTGATGCTGCGCAGTCTGCTGAACCTGATGCGTCTCGATCCGGGCTTTCGGACCGAGCACGTGCTGACGGCGAAGCTCTCGCTGCCGCATGAGCGCTACAAGACGCCACAGAGCTTATTGCATTTTTACGGCGAGCTGCCTCGCAACCTGCAGTCATTGCCAGGCGTGGAGAGTGCGGGGATGGGCAGCGACATTCCCTGGACGGGCTACGACGACAACATCGGAGGATTCACGATTGAGGGCAAGGCGCCTCCCCCGCACCAGGAATTCCATGCGCGCTATCACATGGCGACTCCGGGTTATTTCAGCGCGCTGGGAATTCCCCTGCTGCGCGGGCGGTTCTTTACCGATGCAGACAAGCCAGACGCGCCGCTGGTGCTGATCATCAACCACGCGATGGCGGAGCGATACTGGCCGGGTGAAGATGTCGTAGGCAAGCGGCTCACCTTCGAAGACCACCCCAAAGACAAAGACTGGATCACGATCGTCGGCATCGTCGGCGACGTGAAGGACCAGCCGAACAGTCCGGGGGCGGAGCCGGCGTTCTGGTGGCCCTTCCTCCAAGCCGGTTTCGGCTCTCCGAACCTGTTGCTGGCGGTTCGGTCGAACGCCGATCCGCAACTGCTGGTGGGTGCGATACGGCGGCAGGTCGCGCGGCTCGATCCGGCGCTGGCGGTCGCGGATATCCAGTCGATGGACCAGATCGTCACCGCGTCGGTTGCGACGCCGCGCTTCGCCTTCGTTCTGGTGGGCCTCTTCGGTGGACTGGCGATTCTTCTTGCGGCGATCGGGACGTACGGGGTGATCGCCTACTCGGTGAGCCGGCGGACGCCGGAGTTCGGCCTGCGCATGGCGCTGGGCGCGCGGCAGTTCGACGTTTTGCGACTGGTGCTGATACAGGCGGCAAAACTGATTCTGTCCGGCACGGCAATCGGAATCCTGCTCGCCCTGATACTGGCGCGCGCACTCAAGAGCCTGATCTACGATGTCAGCCCTGCGGATCCGTTGACCTTCACCGCGATCGGATTCAGCGTGATCGCGATCGCCATCCTTGCCTGCTACATACCGGCGCGGAAGGCGACGGAGGCGGATCCGATGATTGCTTTGCGGGCGGAGTGAGCGGCTCATACATTTGAATACATGCTGAATACGAAAAAGGGCCCGCTCATCGCGGGCCTTTTCGTCACTGATGCTGTTCCGAAGCTGATTATTTCGCCTCCGGCACCGCTCCCAGAAAGACATCCTTCAACGGTGCGGTTTGCTGCTCGCGCAGCTCGGGGTGAGGCATCGCTTTGCGCGGCATCATCTCGTCGCGCATGGCGGCGTTGTAGAGGAAGATGGCCTCGACGGTCGCGATCTGCGCCAGGTCGCCGGGCTGCAGGCGCTCGTAGGTATCCATGTTGGAGTGGTGGGTGCGGCTTTCATAGTCCATCGGGTCCTGGATGAACTGGAAGCCGGGCAGGCCAACGGCGTCGAAAGAAAGATGATCGGTGCCGCCGGTGTTGCGCATGGTGATGGTGCTGACGCCGAGGTCCCGGAGCGGCCTGATCCACTGACGGAAGATCGGCTCCTCAGCGGCGTTGCCCTGCAGATAGACGCCGCGAATCTTTCCGGTGCCGTTGTCGACGTTGAAGTAGACATCCAGCGTCTTCCACTCCGGCTTGGTCTCGATAGGGCCGGCGGCTTTGCGGAGGAACTCGGGCATCTTCATCGATTCCGCGTCGGTGGCCAGCGGATAGGAGCCGAAGTGGTCCTTCACGTAGCCCTTCGAGCCGAAGAGACCTTCTTCTTCGCCGCTCCACAGCGCGATGCGGATGGTGCGGCGCGGGTGGATGTCGAGCGCCTTGAGGATGCGGACGGCTTCCATGGCGACGACCGAGCCGGCGCCGTTATCCGTGGCGCCGGTGCCGGAGGCCCATGAATCAAGGTGGCCGCCGACCATGACGATCTGGTCCTTGAGTGTGGGATCGCTGCCGGGAATTTCCGCGACGGTGTCGAAGCCGTGCTGATGGTCGCCGGTGAATTTGGTCTCGACGTTCATCTCCATGGTGACCGGCACGTGCGCTTTGAGCAGACGATAGACGCGGCCGTAGTTCTCAATGGCGGTGACGACGACCGGAACCTTGACCGCCTTGTCCGCTTTATAAGGTTGCGTGCCGAGCGCGGCGCCGTTGTCGTCGAAGAACGTACCGCCGGAGCCGCCGCTGTTTTTGCCGTCGCGGCTGGGCAGGATCACTCCGGCAACCTTCTCGTCCGCCAGGAAGGTGGCGAGCTTGTCGCGCAGCGCCATGCGCTTGAGATATGCCTCAATCCGCCGCTGCATGTCACGATTGGCGGCTGGTTCGTACTGCGCGATCTCTTGGAGATCCTTGTCGTCGTAACGCACGAAGAGCGGTTTATCGACCGGCGGCACGTCGCGCATTTCGCCGAGCAGGACGATCTTGCCGGCGAGCTTGCCCTTGTATTTGTCGAAGTCCTTTTCGTCTTCGATGACGACGTTGACGGCATCGCCGGAGACCGCACCGCTCGTTGCGGGCGACCACGGGGTGGCCTGCGCGATGAAGGGCGCGGTGTCGGGCGCGGTCATGCGCACCCAGGTGTTGAGCTGCTGCCAGCCCATGCCGAACTCACCCCAGTCTTCCAGGTGCGCGTTGACCAGGCCAAGGCGCGTCAGCTCATCGCGCGTCCAGTCGTTGGCCTTCTGCATGTTGGGCGAGCCGGTAAGGCGGCCACCGATGTCGTCATCGAGCGCGGAAGCGAGCTCCATCACATGCGAATGCGCAAGGCCCTCTTCCCGGATGCGGGCATAGGCGTTGAGGTCGAGCTTCTCAACGGCGGGCTGTGCCACGTCCCACGGTGCGACTTCAGGAGCGGTCGCGGCGGCGCGGGCTTTCTTGTCTGGTTTGGATGCGGCGGAGAGTGGTGCGATGGGGAAGGTGAGGATGGCGCCGGCCAGCGCCAGGAGCGCGGCCGCGCGAGCGGTGTGCATAGGGTGGGGCCTCCAGAAAGAATTGCAGTCGGCACGAAGGATATCAGGACTGGCCGTGCCCGCAATCGCGCCTGCGGCGCATTCTGTTGGTGCGGCTCCCTTTGGGTCGCCCGCATTTTGGTTTGTGGGCGTGCTGGCTCCCGCATCTGATGTTATGGCGAGAACGGAACGATGCGGAATTCGAGAATGGTCCACATGAGGTTTCGAGTTGTGTTGCTGTCGGTTCTGGCCGGCATGAGTGCAATGTCGTCGCGTGCGCCAGCGCAACAGCCGGATGCACGCACCATCGTCGCGGAGAGCCAGTCGATCCACACCGCGAATGGCATTGAGGTGCGCCAGGCGGTGAAGATTGGCGGCATTCCGCAGTGGATCACGGTGCGCGGCAAAGACCGGAACAATCCGCTGCTGCTGTATGTACATGGTGGTCCGGGGGACGCGATGATGGGCGCGAGCTGGACCTTCCAGCGGCCGTGGGAGGACTACTTCACGGTTGTGCAGTGGGATCAGCGCGGCTCGGGAAAGACCTATGCGAGCAACGACTGGGACGCAGTGAAGCCCACGCTGAAGGTCGAGCGCTTCGTCGATGACGCAGAGGAGTTAGTCCAGTATCTGCGCGCGAAATATCACAAACGCAAGATCGTGCTGCTGGGCCACTCATGGGGCACGGTGATTGCCACGGAGCTGGCACAACGGCATCCGGAGTGGTTCTCCGTCTATGTCGGCACCGGACAGGTTGTGAATATGCGCGAGAGTGAGCGCATGGGCTACGAGGAGATCCTGAAGCAGGCGCGTGCGACGCACAACGTTGAAGCAGTGAAAGACCTGGAGGCGCTGGCGCCCTATCCGGGCACGTCGGGGCCAATCCCGTTCGACAAGACCATGAAGGAGCGCAAGTGGCTGGTGCACTACGGCGGCTACACGTGGCGCAACACGAACGACCACTACGGGGACCTGTTGCGACTGAGCCCGGACTACACCGACGCGGACGTGAAGGGATATGAGCTGGGCGACGATCGATCGCCGCGTGTCATGTGGGCGGAGATGAGCGAGATCAACTTCCGGAAACGGAATGTCTTTCGCTGCCCCGTCGTGTTCCTGGAGGGAAGCCACGACCTGAATGTGTCAGACGCAGCTGGTGGCGCGCTGGTTTGCCACGCTGCAGGCGCCATCAAAAAAGCTGGTGTGGTTTCCCAACTCCAGCCACATGGTGATGATGGAGGAGCCGGGGCGCACCTTCTACCATCTGATGACGGATGTGCGGCCATTGGCGGTGGCGGACGATGCGGGAACGGCGGCTAAGTGAATCTCATCGCTACCTGTTAAGGCTTGCGGGCAAAGATATAAGCCCGCCGGCACTGGTGTTCCACACCCGGTGCATATGGTTCCCGCTCGACGACCTCTTCCACCGCAAGACCGGCGGCTTCCAGATCGCGCTGGACGTTTTGCGGATTGAGGAAGTGGAAGTCCATGTTGATCGGGCGCTCCCACCAGTCGTCTCTGTGCAGTGTTTCGTCGCCGATGTGAAAGCCGAGCAACAAGAGGCCTCCCGGTTGGAGCACTCGCGCCATCTCTCGAAAGACCTGCGGCAATGATTCTCTGGGCAGGTTGACGACCGCGTAGAACGCGGTGATGCCGGCCAGCGATGCGTCGGGAAGATCGAGCGCGAGCATGTTTCCCTGGCGGAACGGGATATCCGGATTGAGACGCCGCGCCTCTTCGAGCATGCCGAGGGAGAGATCCAGACCGAACACTTTCGCGCCAGCATCGCGCAGGTAGCGGGCAATGTGCCCAGGCCCGCAGCCCATGTCACAAACCTCACCGTGGCCTTTGACTTCAGAGGCGAAGCGGGTCAGCAACTGGCGATCGAGCGGTTTGTGTTCCAGCTCGGAGAAGATGTGGCGCGCGTACTCATCCGCGACGCGGTCGTAGCTCTTCTGAATTGCGTCCTGAATGTCACCAAGGGTTCGCTCGTCCATATCGGTCTATTAGATACCGGACCGGGAAGCGTATGCGCAAATGCGCGAGCGGAAAGAAGGCGCGGACCGCGAAGGTTGTGCGGTCCGCGTTGAGGGAACTAGTTGAGGGAACTATTTGTAGACCGGCGAAATGGTGATGGAGTCCAGGTCCGGCGCGTAGTTGGTTGGGTTGCTGAAGGCGATGGTGTTGTCGCCGGCGTTGAATTGCACCGGGATGACGGTGCTGGCGGGTGAGTTGAAGCTGGTGCCGTTGAGATCGAGTTCCTGCGCGGTGCCGTCGTTCACGCTCAGGAAGAACGACCGCGGCCCATTGGTGAGGTAGTCGATCTCCATGTTGTATGTGCCTGCAGCAGGCACGTGTACGTTGGTGAAGGTGGCGGTGGCGCCCCCGCCCAGGTTGCCCGCCTTGGCCAGCCCGGAGCAATAGCCGCAGAAGCCTCCGCTGCCGCTTCCGGTCAGCGTGGCGTATTCGCCTTCATAGGTGGTGGCGGTGGGATAGGGCTCGTTGCCATCGCCGCTGATGACGATGCGATCGAGGTCCGGCGGATAGCTGACGGGATTGCCGAACTCGATGCTGTTGATGCCCGCATTGAGGCGCACCGGGATGGTCAGGCTGGAGGGAACATTCCCGCTGCCGCCGCTGGAGTTGAGCGTGATGTTGGGGCCGCCGTTCACGTTGATGATGTAGGAGCGAGTGCCGAGCGTGGCGGAGTCGACCTCCATGCGGTAGACGCCGGCCTTCTTTACCTCGACATCCGCGAAGGTGGCGTAGTTATCCGGGCCGATGCCAAGATAGGTGATCTTGGAGCCGGAGGCGCAGAGCGGGCACGGCTGAACGTTGGCCGCGCCATGGAGAACGGCGGATGCGCCGTCGTAGACCTGCGAGGGCGAAGCGGGAGCGTGGCCGACGCCACGCACCAGGAAGAGGCGCGCGCCATGACCGGGCAGCACGGCCGAGATAGATTTTGCGTGAGGTCCTAAGTCGTTGTGACTCCACAGATCGCGCACGCTGACGGCGGTCTGGAAGCCGAGATCCTTCCAGTCGAAGGTGACGCTGGAGGGCAGCGCGTTGAGGTTGAAGAGCGCGACGTAGTACGCGCCGTGGCCCAGGCTGGAGGCCCAGACGGGAGTGAAGCCCGCGTTGATCTGCGTCGCGGGATGACCGGAGCGATCGACGGCGAGGACCTCGTCGTTGGTCAGGGCTTGTTTCCCGAACGAGGTGAGTTGCGTGAGATCGCCGCCAACCGTCAGCGGCGCATTCGCCATCGCCCAGAGCGTCATCGCGGTCTGCTGCTCGGTGTCGGTGATGCCGTCGGTGGCGCCGTTGCCGATCTCCAGCGAGTCGAGATCGTTCCAGCCAAGCGTGGGGCCGGAGGTGTGCTCCCAACTGGGCAGATCGAGGAAGCGCACCTCGATGCGCGGCCAGTTGGTGAGCAGCGGGCAGTCGCCTTCGCACTCCACATCGCCTTCGATGCGGCGCGCGTTGGAGCTTTGCTGCCAGTCGCTGATGTAGTCCTGATCCAGCGCCCAGGAAATGGTGAGCCAGATGGGACGCTGGCTCTGCGCGATGGCCTTGGAGTAGGCCATGACATCGGAACGATTGTCGATGTTGAGATTGTCGTTGTAGGAGCCAGGAGTGACCGAATCGAGCTTGATGTAATCGATGCCCCACGAGGCATAGAGGTTGACGATGGAGTTGATGTATTCCTGCGCGCCGGGCTTGGTGAAATCGATCTTGTAGCCATAGCCGAATCCATTGCCGACGGTGAGCGGCTGGGCCACGATGTCCTGCGCGTGATACGACGTGCCGTAGATCGGGATATTCGCGGAGACGAGCTGGGAGCCGATTCCCGGGAGCAGATAGATGCCGACCTTCTGGCCGTTGGCATGGATGTGCTGAATCATCTGCAGGAAGTGCGGGAACTCGGTCGTGTTCCAGAGGGCGCGTCCGTACTGGTCGTCGTCGCCATTCCAGCCCGCGTCGAGGTTGATGTACTGGAAGCCGTGCGCTCCCAGGCCGGAGGCGCGCATGGCATCGGATTGCGCGAGAATGTTTTGCTCGTTCATCACCGTGCTGGAGGGAACGATCGTCTGCTGGCTGTAAGTGCTCCAGCCCTGGTAGGGGCGGGCGCCCACGCCATTGACCTGCGCGAGCGCTGCGGGAGCGAGCGAGAGAAGTGCGGCGGCGATCGCAGCGGCTATGCTGCGGAGCCCGCGGCTGCATCGGTAGAAGGCTGGGAAGCCGTTGCGGTTGGTGTGGACTGTCTGCGTTCCCGGGGGGAGTGTCGTCGGCATGGGGGCTTACCTCGTCGTGTAATCGGTTTCAGAAATAAAACAGATTGTTCATGCGCGAAACACTCTATACCGCGCAAACGAGCCGTGACAATGCTGAACAAGAAATAGATTTGAGCGCTTAAACAGGATTTTTGTAGAGGGCTTTGGAAAGAATGACTTGCGGCCGAAACGAAATACCTAGACCAGCCGCGCGCCGGTGAGTTCTTGAAGCACCGTGAGCGGCGCATGCTCGGGGGCGACCATCGCTTCGGCGGCGACCAGGTAGGTCTGCTCCAGCGCGTATTGGCCACTCAGCACGGCGTGCGGCACCATGTCGGTGTAGACCATCCAGCTTGAGCCCGCGGGGAACTGGTAGTCGTACTTGGCGCAGGAGCTTTGGAAGTCGCGGTTCTCTTTGAGGAAGTTGTGGAAGCGCATCATGAACTCGTCATAGGGTGAGCGCTTAAGTGCCGGCGCGGCGGCGCCGAGGCCAATGCCGGTGGCGAAGGATTTGAAGGCGCGGCCCATGCCGGAGTCCGGCTGCGGCAGGGCGATCTCGGCCGGCGCGTATTGTGTGGCAACGGCGCGAAACGGATCGCTGACCACCCAGTCGCGGGTGCGCGTGGGATGAATGTTGTTGAAGAAGCGCAGAATGCGCGCGCCGTGCGTGGGCCGCGTAGGGAAGGCGTCGGTGTGCAGCAGGTCGTTGCGGCGGCGCAGCGGCAGGTCGCGGCCCTCTTCCTCCTGCGGGCGAAAGCTGGCGTAGTCAAGCTGCCACTGGCCGTTGTACGGCGAAAGGAAGCCGGTCAGAAATGCGGTGACGGACTGCGAGTAGTTGCGCATGATGCGCGCGCAGACGATCGACAGCAGCGGGGTTCGCCGTTTTGGAGTCGACGCCGGTGAGCTCGTTGGACTTCGGCTTGTAGGCGATGTTCTTGTGCAGCGAGCTGTCGGTCTGCTGCTGGCCGCGAAGAAACTGGAGATCCGAATCGCTGAGGGCGATAGGGCTCTGCGGAAAGAAGAGGATCGAGCCGGCTTCCAGGCGCTCGCACCATTCGCGATGCCGGGCTTCATTGCCTTTGGCTGGTGACGCGGCTTCTGTCGCAGTGATGGTGACGAGTGACATGGATGAGCGTCAGTGTGCGGTGAGTTTGCGATGCAGCCAGATGCCCAGCAGCACGGCCAGGCTGACGATCAGCATGAAGATGCCGGCGGGCAGCGCGATAAATTTGTAGGCGGTGTCGAGGGTCACGTGGTGGCCGCCGGCGCGGTTGTAAATCATCAGGCCGAAGATGCTGAGAAACGTGACGCCGAAGAAGGTGATGAAGCCGAGCGCGACGGCGATGAGCGTACTCGAAAAGAAACCGAAGTTGTCGATGGGAATGCCGCAGACCCGGATTGTGCCGCGGGCGTCGCCTGGATTGGGAAGAGGGCCGGATTTGCTGGCGGAGATTGCAGACATATTCGGAAGAGCGCTCTCAGCTAGAATACTCGTGATGGGGCACACCGCACAGACAGAGCTGCTTCCCGCCGCGCAGGTGGCTCGCCAGACACCGGTACAGCAGGCGGAGAACGGCATCTGCTACGCCACCTTCGGCGATCACAAGCTGCCGCCGGGCGAGTTGGAGCAGGTCATCGGGGCAGTGCCGCGCGACGTGGCCGCTGCGCTCAAGCATCGCGCCTACTATTTTGTGCCGCTCACGATTCACGAGCAGGACGGCGACACGATTCCGGAAGATGCGCACTCCAGTGGCGAGACGCTGATTGCGCCGCAGTACACGACCGAGCTGAGCGACCGCGCCATCTGCCATCGCAACGTGCACTTTGCCGGCGCGGATTACATCTTCATCTCCACGCGGCTGATGCAGGACAAGTTTGCGCTGGCCTTTGAGCTGTTCATCAATATCGGGCACCACTTTGTGGATGCCGCCGGGGTGCCGGCCGGCTTTGGCGAACTGGTGGACCGGCAGGCCATGGCGCAGGTGCGCGGCGAGACCAGCCACGATGCATGGGAGAGCCGGGCGCGCGCCTACGGCGAGCCTCGCGTCGAGCTGCCGGAGCAGCGCAGCCGTGGCGGACGCGGTGAGCGCATGACCGCCTACGAAATGCCCCCGCAGCGAATTGACGAGAAGGCGAAGACGACCTATATCCATGCGGCATTCGCGGATGCGCTGGCGATCTATATGTTGTCGCTGACCCTGGACTTCGACTTCGCCGATCTGCGCGAGCGCGAGTATCCGCTGCTCGCTCCGCCGGCGCTGGCGGACCGGCTGCGTGCGGTGGCGGCAGTGTTTCCGCCGAATGCGGGATACCAGTTCCAGGTGCTCTACCGCCGGGACTCGTCGTCCAGACGTTAGGGACTGGCCGTCGATCGCATTCATTGCAGGGCTGGCGTCGCTGAATCTCGCAGTGGTATGGCGAATCGAATCTGACAGGAGGAGTTTTGGCGTCTCGCGAGACGATAGCGGAGGTGTTGCCGGAGACACAGCTCTTCTCTGGCGCGGCGCGGCGGCCAGACGGTCTTCACCATCCTCGCGGCCATCAGTGCCTGTCATCTGCTGAACGACCTGATCCAGGCGACGATCCCCTCGCTCTATCCGCTCTTCCAGCGCATCTTCGGTCTGTCGCTGGGACAGATCGGGATGATTACCTTCACCTATCAATTGACCGCATCGCTCTTCCAGCCCTTCGTCGGCATGGCGACGGACAAGAAGCCGATGCCGTATTCGCTGGCGCTGGGGATGAGCTTTTCGCTCGGCGGACTGGTGCTCATGGCGTACGCGCCGACCTATGGATGGCTGCTGGTGGCCGGCTCGCTGGTGGGGCTGGGCTCGTCAGTATTTCATCCGGAGTCGTCGCGCGTGGCGCGGCTGGCTTCCGGCGGGCAGCATGGGCTTGCGCAGTCGCTGTTTCAGTTGGGCGGCAATATGGGCTCCGCGCTGGGGCCGCTGCTGGTGTTGTGGCTGGTGCTTTCCGCGCGCAGCG
This sequence comes from uncultured Acidobacteriaceae bacterium, assembly GCA_963763665.1. Classification (GTDB taxonomy): domain Bacteria; phylum Acidobacteriota; class Terriglobia; order Terriglobales; family Acidobacteriaceae; genus KBS-83. The sequence continues at coordinate 1,158,554 of CAVXPT010000001.1, forward strand.
CCCGCGCAGGCCAGCATCGCATCGTCTGGTTTTCCGTCGCAGCACTGGTGGCGATTGCCATGCTGATTGCCATCGGCGGCTGGTACAAGGCGCGCGTGCATGAGGGCGCCTCGGGAAAGAAGCAGGTCGAAGAACATCCGCATACGCAGTTGTCGCGCGGCAAGCTGACGCAGGCCATGGTGGTGCTGATGACGCTGGTCTTCTCGAAGTATTTCTATCTCTCCAGCATCACGAGTTATTTCACCTTCTATCTCATGCAGCGCTTCCACGTGACGCTGCACGCCTCGGAGATGTATCTCTTCATCTTTCTCGGCGCGGTGGCCTTGGGCACGATTCTTGGCGGCCCGATTGGCGACCGCTACGGACGCCGGCTCGTCATCTGGGTCTCCATCGTGGGCGTTCTGCCGTTCACGCTGGCGCTGCCCTACGCCAATCTGGAGTGGACCGCGATCCTCAGCTTCATCATCGGGCTGGTGCTGTCCTCGGCCTTCTCGGCCATCCTCGTCTACGCGCAGGAACTGGTGCCCGGCCGCGTGGGCATGATCTCCGGCCTCTTCTTCGGGCTGGCCTTCGGCATGGGCGGACTAGGCGCGGCGCTGCTCGGCAAGCTGGCGGATATGACGAGTCTGAACCTGGTCTATCACGTGTGCTCCTATCTGCCGGCGCTCGGATTGCTGACGGGACTGCTGCCGAAGATCGAAGAAAACCTGCTGCCCCGCGGTCCGCGCGAGGCGGAGGCATAGCGGGCTCTGATAGCCGGCTGCTATCATCTCGTTTTCGTCGTCAGGATGCGATTCCGGAGATTTGTGACCTCCGCCGCGTGAAGAGACGTATCCATGTCGGCAGTCGTTCCTGCCAGCCTCATAGACAATGCTCGAAATTTACCGGTAACGAGCCAGGCTCACGGACTATATGCGCGAGGGCGAAGATACGTAATCTCTTTCGGGTCGAGCGGTCGTCTATCTTCGAACCATGCGAGCGAATGCTACGTGAGGAGTGCGCAGATCTCGCTGCTCGGTTCCTCGCGTTACGGACACATCTCGCCAAAGAATTCTTTCATTGGCAGGAGGAGACTCAATTGCCGCCGAATAGCTTCGTCGTGCCGTGAAACCATCCGCAGGTGAAAGTACTCGCTCCACGATCCTTGCGACTGGCTGACTACAAGCGCTGGACGCAGTACTTACGCTACAGCGCTTCGACCGGTCTGGAACAGGGTCTCGAAGACTGAGCCAGCGTTTGCGCCAACGTCGGAATCGTGCCGAGAAAGCTGCACGAGTCTTCGCCTTCTGCGCTCAGGATGGCACTACCTATCGATCTCTCGGTTAATGCTCATTCGGTCACTGCTATTCATCCCCTGATGATGCAGATAATCCGCCGGTGAAAGTACCTCACGATAGGCTTGATTTCGCCTTGTTGCGTAGATCGGATGGTTCGGACCTGATCGATCTCGCCGGTCAATTTCCTAGTCACTCAGGCATCACTCCAGAAGCCATGCTGCCAGACTGCCGGTTCATGACGTAGGCCTGCGTTTCTGCCTTCAGCACGCCGAAGGCTCTCGACTGCCGAGTGACCGGACAGATCGACGGAAGCTGACGACTTCTGCACGCATATTCACCTCTTCTCCTGAGTGTAGCCATTTCGACTACGCGATCGATAAGCCAATGCGACGCAAACCAGCACGGTGTCTTCGACTCCGCTCAGGATGACATTTCATTGGACAGTTAAGATAGCCGCATGATCGCGCACCTTCGTGGACGCCTCCTGAGCAAGCAGCCGCAGCAAGTGATCGTGGAGGCCGCCGGTGTCGGCTATGACGTTGCCATCAGCGTCTCCACATATACCTCGCTGCCGGCGGAGGGCGCGGAGGTGGCGCTGCACATCCACACCCAGGTGCGCGAGGACACCCTCGCCCTCTACGGCTTTCTCGACCGCAACGACAAGCGCATCTTCGAGCGGTTGATCACGGTGAGCGGCGTGGGGCCGAAGCTCGCGATCACCATCCAGAGCGGGCTGCCGACGGACCGGCTGGTGGCGGCGCTGCGCGCGCAGGATCACGCGACCCTGACCCGCATTCCGGGCGTGGGCAAGAAGCTGTCCGAGCGGCTGGTGGTGGAACTCAAAGACAAGCTGGAGGACATGGCGGTGGCGGCTCCGGCGGTGGCAGCGGCCGGTCCGGCGGCGGAGGATGTGCTCTCCGCGCTGGTGAACCTGGGCTACCAGCGGCCCTCCGCGCAGAAGGCGATTGAGGCGGCGGTGGCCAAGGACAAGAGCGTGGGCGAGCACTTCGACGCACTCTTCCGCGCCGCGCTGATGACCATCCGCTAGGCGCTCCAAGGCACAGAAAAGCGCCGGAAGTACCGATTTGGATTCAGTGGCTTGCGGCGACGGTTCCGGCCCTTGCGCATGGTTTCGGGCTCGGCGTAGAGTGGGCACCGCGTGGAGGCACTCCCGCCAGGAGGTGTGTGTATGCGCCATCCTCTCTCGCTCTCAACTTTTGTCGTATCTCTGGCTGCTTTTGCCGCGCCTGCGTGCTTCGCGGCGCCGGCAACCGTGCCGAATCCCTCGGCGTGCCCCGTCGAGCTTTCCGCTGCGCAGCGCAACGGCGGGACTCTGGTACCTGTCGGCAAACCGGGGCCGCCACCGTCCGTACTGGATTCGAACAACGCGGCGCAGTCGATCGATCTCTCCATGAAGAACACCCGGCTGCAGCGTATCGTCGCCGCGGAGCTGGAGGTTCACGGCACTGCGAATAAGAGCCGCGTGGTGCGCACCGACGCCGTAGCGGACCAGCCGATGGCGGATGCGGTGCGGAGTGTCCACCTGGCAAGCTCGGTTCCGGCGGACCAGACACGCGTGCGCACGGTCTCCGTGAAGGACTTGACCTCGGTGGCGTGGGTCTCTGTAATCGAGCTGCGCTATGCCGACGGCTCGACGTGGCATGCACGGCCGGGAGCCGAGTGCCGCGTCACGCCGGACCCGCTGATGCTGGTGGCAGGGCAAACAGCGCCGCAGCCTTAGCGTCCAACAGTTTTTAGCGCCACAGCTTTTAGCACAACGGATCAACTGATTCCTGCCGGATCGACCCTGATCTCCGACGAGCCCACGCGGCCGCTCGCGTCGTCGCGCACGACGAAACGGAGGTGGCCGGAATTGCGATAGGGCATCTCAAACGTGATGCTGGCGGGCGTCTTTGCCGACGGCGCGATGCCGCCCGGCAGAGAGACGACGAAAGCGCGCAGGATGCGGGGCTTCCACACCCCGTGTTTGTCCTTGTCCGCCGCGGCGATGGTGACCTGCGTGCTGAAGCCGCCCTTTGCGTTGGGGGTCCAGCTGAGCGATGTGCTGGGCAGCACGAAGCGAATCTTAAAGTGCGGCGCCGGCGATTTGAGCAATTGGGTATAGCTGATGGGGATGGGAACGCCGTTGTACGGAATGGCCGTGATCAGCGAGCCTGCCAGCTCCTGTAACTCGCGTTTGGCCGTGCCGCTCGGGCTGTCGGGCAATGCGTAGTAGCCGTCACGCGTCTGCACCTTCAGGTCCGGCCGCTGGATCACCGTGATCTTGAGCTTGCGAAATTCGCCGTGGAAGTCCTTGTTGGACGGTGAATAGGCCAGCGTGTAGTAGGTGTTGCCATCGGTCAGGCTGGTGGCGATCTCCTGGTCCACATCGTTGCGGCCGAAAAACGCATGCCCGCCGGTCTGCGTGGCCAGCGTCTGGATCGCCAGGTTGCCGAAGGCTGCGTCGTTCGCCTGGGTAAGACCGTTGAGATACGCCGCGTACGCGAAGTTGTTACTGGCGATATTGGCGGGCATGGACCCCGCCTGCACGCCGCGCGGATCGACGCTGTAGATGCTGACGCGCGCCTTGAGCAACTGATCGGAGAGGTGGCGGATCGCGTCGAACAACTCCTTCTCCCCATCCGCGCTCATCTCCAACATGGAAAAAATGGGCAGCCCGGGACTGATCCATACAATGTTCTTGTGTCCCGGCGTGCCGATGTTGGCGATGGCAATCTGCTGCAGCGCCGTCATCGAAATGTTGATGCGCTCCATCCCGAAGTAGAAATTGTGCTGCAGGCGCCAGGGCAGGATCGCCTTGTGAGAGCGCAGCGCCGCGTCAATGGCGGCGGGATTGCGCGTGTAGTTTTGGAGCACATGCAGCCCATCGTTGCTCAGGATGTACAAAGCCGTGGGCTGCTGGAGCTTGACGCCGTCATGGTGCAGCAGGCGGTTGACGGAGTAGCGCGTGTAAGCCATGTCCTCAAAGTGCGTGTTCAGCTCGTCCACCAGCAGGATGGTGTGCGGCGTGGCATCTTCGGCGGATCTGCCGCCGGCGACCGCATCGAAGGATTGGATCGCCTGCGGCGCGTTGTCTTCGCGGATCACGAAGTCGTTGCGCGTCAGCCCGGTGACGACATTGCCCTTCCTGTCCGTAACCACCGCGTCCAGGATCACGTTGCGCGTGGTGGCGTTGAAAACGTAGCCGGCAGATGAGGATTGCTGCGAAGATGCGGAAGAGGCCGCCGCTGGTGTCGGTTCCGGTTGCGGTGTCGCGCTTTGCGCGAAAAGCGGGAGAGCTGTGAGCGGCAGAAAAAGAACGTGCAGGAGACGCATGGTGCCTCCAATCGTTGCTAAATGGCGGGTGATGCACGATAGCAGCGCATCCCGCGGCAGGCAACACTTGAAGACGCATCTTCGGAAGGGAAAGTCGCAATGGATTTGAAAAAGCGAGCTGGAATGGGAGTGGCACAGTCAGCATCTGCCAGGAAGAAGCTGCCGGCGAAGGAGATCCAGCAGTCGCGCGCCTATTTCGCGCCGGAGGGGTTACGTTTTCTGCGTGGCCTCGCGCGCAACAACAACCGCGACTGGTTCAACGATCGCAAGCCGGTCTACGAAGCCCAGATCAAGCGGCCGATGCTGGCGGTGATCGAAGCCGTCACCGGAGCGATGATGGATTTTGCACCGGGGCATGTGCGGGCGCCGGAGTCGATCATGATGCGGATCTATCGCGACACGCGCTTCTCCGCAAATAAACTGCCCTACAAGACGCACGTGGCGGCGTGGTGGGTGCATGATGGGCTCAGGAAGACCTCCGGCGCCGGCTTCTACCTGCACGTATCCGGCAAGCAGGTGGAGATTGCCGCCGGTGCCTTTATGCCGGAGACCGAGCAATTGCTGGCGATCCGCCGTTTTCTCATGGAGCATCACCAGGAGTATCGAAAGCTCGCGCAGGCGCGCGGCTTGCGGCGTCTCTTTACTGAGGACGAAGGTCACGAACGATTAAGCCGGTCGCCAAAGGGATTTCCCGCGGAGCATCCCGCGGCGGAGCTCTATCGGCAGAAGCGGTGGGGCTTCGGCGCATCGCTCGCGCCGGAGATGGCGACGCAGCCGGAATTCGCGAAGTTGGTGGCGAACTATTTTCGCGCAGCCGCTCCGCTGGTAGGGTTGTTGAATCGGCCGTTGCTGGTGAAGGCAGAGAGGCCGCGGAAGCCGCTCTTTTGAACCGCATCCGCCCGCCGGAAACCGCGAAAATTGCCGCAAAAGTTGTAGAAAACCGCTGAAAACCCCCTAAAACCCAAAAAAACACGAAGAAAACTGTGGAAATGCCCGATTTGCCGTTGACAAGCGGCGGCGAAAGGCCGCATGGTGATCCTCGGTAGGAGTTGCGGGAACCCGCATAAACACTGGCGATTGTCACCTCAGGGATCGCCGGCGCGCGGGTGCGGAGCTTCCCCCTGAGGCGTTCTTCCAGGCAATCTGCCGGGAAGGCCGCTACCCAAAGAGACAAGAGGAGGAATTTCGATGGCAGCAGGATTGACCAAGACACAGCTGGTTCGGCACATGGCCGAAAAGCTCGAACTGACCAACAAGCAGGTAAGCGCATTCTTCGATCTACTGACCGAGACGGCAGTGAAGGAGACCAAGCGGAACGGCGTATTCGTCATCCCCGGACTCGGTCGCCTGGTAAAGGCGGAGCGCAAGGCGCGCATGGGCCGCAACCCGCAGACGGGTGAGGCAATCAAGATCAAGGCGAAGACCGTCGTGAAGTTCCGCGTGGCCAAGTCCGCGAAGGACACCATCGCGCCGCCGAAGAAGTAACAACGGCATTCAAGATTCCGGGCGAGGTAGTCGTTGGCGCCGGATCCGGTGTTGATTGTCAGAGTATGGCGTGGCCGAAAGGTCACGCCATTTTTTTGCGCACACCGCCCTATCGGCTCGCTTTTTTCCCAACTGTGGAGTTGTACTCGGGATGCTTGCGGAGAAAATCTGCGGCCAGCGGACAGATAACATCGACGCGAAAATGGTGTTGCTTCGCATATTCGAACGCGGTCTGGGCGAGCTCCGAGGCAACACCGCGACCTCGCATGGCCGGTGGCACTTCCGTATGCCAGATCGTCATCCAGCCCTGGCTATCTGTTTCGAACTCGAGGTACGCGACTTGCCCACCCTCTTCGATTTCAAATCGGCTCCTCGTGATTTTGTCTGGCTCTTGGCTCATGGCTCAAACACAGCAATCTTTTTCGTGGTGACTGCACTGGTAGTGAAGAGCCTACCTTCCACGCTAAATCCAGTCATTGTGCGCCCCAGCCGCTGACATAGTGACAATTCACATCACCGTGTGCAGAATGCAAAATGCCCTGAGCGTCCACTCCGTACAGGCGTCGACAATCCTCCCAAATCTCTGCCCTTTCCTTTAGGCGAGTTGAGTCGTAGATCCAAACCGGTAACTGATAGTTGGTATGCTCGTGCGGCAGGCGTAACGCGATGGGCCAATAGCCGGGGGGAATGTAGATAGGGCTGGTGGCATCTTTCTGCCATGCTGCTACTTGCGGGCTCCAATCAGCCCGCCCCCTGTCGAACCGGCCAACTTGTCGAACATATTGAATTCCCCCGCTGAGGAGGACTAGTCCCAATAAGCCGCCAGTTAGGTAACGATTGAGTCCAGCGGTAGATTGCAAAAACATAAAGCTGACTGAGAGGCAGATGAGTGCGTCTGCAGTGTAAAAATAACGGCTCGCAAATACCGGAGTGACTGTAAACAATAAACCACCGCAGTCCGCACAGCCCACCCAATTCACGATAGCCGACAGAGCAGCAGCGGCAAGAAGGTACATAGCTACCTTTGCCCCTTGCCTTGGCAGACTCATCAACGAAAAGAAACCCAAGATTAAGAGTAGCCATGCAAGAGGGATGAAGATGCTCGGATGTGCAGCGAAAAGATGGTTTGAATAGAGAACTATGCGACTTGTGAAGAAGGGAAGAAGCAGAGCGCGCTGCAGCAAAATAGGTCCAGCATATCGAAAATGTGAATCAAAACCATGCTTGTCCCCAATGCGAATCGACTCGATGACAAAGGCTGCCTGGATTCCCGTCATTAAACTGAGGATGCTAGCCTCGAAGAGTGCTTGGCGGGTCTTTGTCAAAAAGACCTTTACCCAAAAGAGCGGGAGGAGGACGCAGCTTGTTACTCCCGTGAGACCCGCGATCACCAGTATTGCTAATTTAAAAAAACGAGACTGAAAAGATTTCCATCGTTGCTCGCTCGAAACCAGGATGAGAGCGACACAAATAGGAAAACAGAATTGGCTATATTCCAGACTCAGCCAGCCTTCAAGACTCCCAGTAGCCAAAAGGAAGGCCAGCATGGTCAATAGCCGTCCCCGAAAATCCTGAATGTACTCACTCGTAATGATGAGGTAAGCGGCTAATATTCTGACCGCCAACGCGCACCAAACGAACAAGTACGCCGCCATGGAAAGAGGCAACATCCTGGCGGCGACTAGAGTAATGACATTGTTGAAGAGTGAGTAGTAGCCCATGTGGGGCGCGGACAGGGCGACAAATGGATCAGCATTCCATGCATATTTGAGGTAAGTCGTACCCTCTTCCGCATAAACCTGCCCGTGAACAATTTCTTTAGGAGCCCTGGCAAGATTGAGCAGAAGTGCAACTGCCAAGAGTGAAAGCAGTTGCCAGGTTGGCAGCGTCGTTCTTTTTATTTGATTCGGATGACTATGTTCCATATCGGCCGCCCACTCACGAAAGATTTTCGATTGCGGCTGTCCTTTGCGAAGGCACCAGCGCCCGCGCCACCAGCGACACGCCCAGCGCGATGACCAGCGCCTTCAGCAGCAACTGCGGATTGTAGCGCCACGCCAGCGCGGCGAAGGCGGCGGCATAGCCGAGCGGCCATAGCTCGCTGAGGAACGCCACCAGCGCGGTGTCGGGGCGCATGGCAACGAAGCGCGCACGCAGCGCGACGATCAGCAGCAGCGCACCGAGAAAGCCGACCGCGGTCCATAGCGGCATCAGGATTGCTACCGAACAGCCGAAGAGCCACGCGCCTGCCGCCCACAGTGCAGCGCTGCCGCGTATACGCGCAGCAATGGAGAGCAGCGCGCCCAGCGCCGCGGCTGTCAGTGCGCTAATTGTAACTGTCATAGTTGCAAATTCGAGATGCGCGCCATGACGCGCCAGCGTGACCGGCAGTGACAGCCACGCCATGGTCGTGGAGGAGCTGATCGCGCTGGCTGTCCTGTCCCACGGAGCCCACAGAAACAGCGCGAAGATCAGAACGATGGCAAGGTCGAAGACGGCAAGCAGACGTTGGTTACGCGTCATGCCTCGCTCGTGCGCGTTGAAGTCATCCGTTCCGAGGTGATTCGCTCCATCAGCGAGTCGAAGGCTTCAAGGTTGCTGTACTCGATGATGACCTTACCCTTGCCGCCCTTGTCTTCGATCGCGACCTTGAGGCCGAGCGCGCGCTGCATCTGATCGCGTGCTTCGCGCACGTTGGGATCGAGCGGCTCTTTCGACTTAGGCTGCTTGGCGATTTTCTCCGGGTTGAGCATGTTCTGCACGAAGCTCTCGGTCTGGCGCACCGACATGGAGAGCGCCAGCACCTTTTGCGCCGCCTTCAGCATCGACTCCGGCGAATCGAGCGCTAACAGGGTGCGGGCGTGGCCGAAGGAAAGCTGGCCCGCCTCCACCTTGCGCTGAATCTCCGTCGGCAGGCGCAGCAGGCGGAGGAAGTTCGAGATCGTGGCGCGGTCCTTGCCGGTGCGCTGCGCGATCTGTTCCTGGGTTAACAGGCATTCGATGCCTAGCCGGTCAAAGGCGCGCGCCTGCTCCATCGGATTCAGATCGGCACGCTGCAGATTTTCGACGATGGTCATCTCCATCGCCTGGGCGTTGGAGACCTGGCGGACGATGGCGGGGATGGTGGCCTTGCCGGCCTTCTGCGAGGCCAGCAGCCGCCGCTCGCCGGCAATGAGTTGGTATCTGCCGCCGTCAATCGGGCGGACTATGATCGGCTGCACCACGCCGCTGGCGGCAATCGAGGCGCGCCAGATCCTGCAGCGCCGCCTCGTCGAACTGGCTGCGCGTCTGGTACGGATTGCGGTCGATCAGCTCGACCGCCAGCTCCAGCGGCGCGCCATTCGATTGCTTAGAGGCTGTTTCGGCGGCTGCGTCGATCTGGACGGGTTGCGGGGCCGCACGGTGCGGCAGGAGGGCTTCGAGTCCTTTGCCCAGGGCGCGTCGCTTGTCGGGTGTGCTCATGGTTGCATCTCTCGATCCTTGGAATGGCCAGATCAAACGTATGGCCAGAACCGTAACTTACTGTTTTTACGTGCTTTAGCGCTCACTTCACGCTGTTTGGCGGCGGGGCTGACGATCTTGTGGTTGCCCAGCAGCTCGTCGGCCAGATCGCGATACGCCTCGGAGCCGCGGGAGCGCACGTCGTAAAGCTGGACCGGCTTGCCATGGCTGGGAGCTTCCGCCAACCGTATATTGCGCGGAATGGCCGTCTTGTAGAGCTTGTCGCCAAAAAAGCCCTTGAGATTTTCGGTCACCTGCTGGGCAAGGTTGGTTCGCTCGTCGTACATGGTGAGGACGACGCCTTCGAGCTCGAGTTTGGGGTTAAAGGCCTGCTGGACGCGGCCGATCGTACCAAGGAGCTCGCTGACGCCTTCGAGGGCAAAGTACTCCGCCTGCATGGGGACGAGGAGGCGATCGGCGGCGACGAGGGCGTTCAGGGTCAACAGGTCGAGAGCCGGCGGGCAGTCCAGGATGATGAAGTCGTAGGCAATCCGGAGCTCTTTGAGCGAGTCGCGGAGGCGGGTTTCGCGATTCTTGGTGTCCACCAGCTCAAGATTGGCGCCGATCAGGTTGCGGCTTCCCGGGATGATCTTGAGGGTTTCGATCGCCGTAGGAAGAAGAAGCGTATCTACGGAGGCGCCGTTGGTAAGCAGGTCGTAGACGGAGCCGTGGTCTTCGTCGCGAGCGACGCCGAGGCCGCTGGAGCTGTTGGCCTGAGGGTCGCAGTCGATAAGGACACACTGGAGGCCTTCAAGGGCAAGGGCGGCGCTGAGGTTGATCGCGGTTGTGGTCTTGCCAACGCCACCTTTTTGGTTGGCGATGGCCAGGCAGATTGCTTCAGACATTGCAGACAAAGCTACGGCGAAGCGGCGGGGGATGCAAACGCTGCGCATGTGAGAGTTGTGGAAGACGCTGTGGAACGCTGGGACGGTCAGGAATGTTCCACGTGGAACGTTAGAGGTTCCATGGAGTTACGTGTTCCACGTGGAACATCAAATTCGCCGGCCAATGTGCAAAACACGGCTGTTTGCGCCGGGAAACGGGATGCTTTTCCACCGCCAATTGCCAGGAGACGGCTCCGGCGGTTCCGAGGTGCCGAAGAGACAGAGTGCGCCTCCTGCAGCGACCAGACTGGCCGCGACCGGGAGCATGGCGGCACTCTTCTCTACCGCGCGCATCCAGACAGCGTCGAAGCTGGCCGGTGGGAGGGTCTCCGCCCGTGCTGCGTGGACCGAGGCTTGCAGATTGAGCCTGCGGAGGGCTTCCTGCAGGAATGCAGCCTTCTTGCGCTGCGATTCGGCGAGAGTGACGTGGATGGACGCTCTGCAGAGCGCGATGGGGATCCCCGGGATACCCGTTCCGGAGCCGAAATCGAGCGCGGTGGAGGCTTCGGGATGATGGGCGGCGGCGAAGACGCCCTCCATCAGGTGCCGTTCGACGAGTTCGGCTTCATCCCGGATGGCGGTCAGGGAGAGCCGGGCATTCCAGTGGAGCAGCAGGTTGCCGTAAGTGGCCAGGCGATCGGCGGCGGGACTGGCCATCGCGGCCAGGCCCCAGCGTTCTGCAGCCTCTCGCACCTGCTCCGGCGTGATGGCCATGGTCCTAAATGCCGTTGGATTGGGAGCCGTTGGACTGGGGCTGCCAGGAGGCGGCGGCCTTGACGAATGCCCGGAAGAGCTCGCGGGAGAGAGGGCTGGAGTCGCAGGTTCGCTCCGGGTGCCACTGCACGCCGAGCACGAAGGGCGCGCCTTTGGGGCCACTGGAACCTTCAAGGGCTTCGACGGTGCCGTCGAGCGGGCTGATCGCGACGGGCTGTAACTGGTCGCCCACGCGCGCCACGGCCTGGTGATGGCTGGAGTTCACCAATACCGGGTCCATTGCCGATTGAGCCGTCTCCACCCGTTCCGCCAGGAAGCTGCCCGGGGTGACGACGATGGCGTGAGCCTCGGCGATGTGGCGGCCGGGAGTGTGGTTGACCGGGGTCTGCAGATGCTGGACCAGCGAACCGCCGCGCCAGACATTCATGGACTGCATGCCGTAGCAGATGCCGAAGATCGGCTTCTGCAGGTTGAAGGCATCCTGCAGCAGAAGTTCGTCCGCCGCCTCGCGAAGCGGATCGGCCGGGGTGGACCGGGGGTCGAGCGGCTCATTCCATTTCTCGGGGTTCACATCGGCATGGCTGCCGGGCAGCAGGACACCCTGGGCGCCGGCGATGAGCTGGGCCTGCTCCTCCTGGCTGGCGTGGAGCGGCACAGCTACCGGGACGCCGCCAGCCTGCTCCACCGCGTCGGCGTACTGGCGCCAGCCGCGCTGGTTGTACTCGGGGTCATTGGAGGTGGGCTCGGGGATGAGGATGCGGGGTTTTTCCATTGTCAAATCCTTCAGTGGCTGGACGGAGGCGCGAGACGTAACTCTTCAATAGCCTGCCGCAGTTGCGCGGTCAATGGCTCCGACTGGCGAGCGGTGAGGCCAGTGGTGGGAATGGGAGCGCCGATGCGCAGCTCCAGTGGCCGTGGGCTGAAGTGGCGGGTGTGGATGGGCAGCAGCTCGTAGGTGCCGACCAGCGCCATGGGGATGATGGGGACGCCCGCGCGGATGGCCATGTAGGCGGGGCCGCTCATAAACGGGCCGAGCTGGCCGTCGAGGGAGCGGCCGCCCTCCGGAAAAACGAAGAGCGGCATACCGGCCTTCAGTGCGCGGACGCCATTGGTGAGGCTGGTGATGGAGGCGCGAGGATTGGTGACCGCCACCGGAATCTGGCCGGAGCGGTTCAGATGCCAGCCGATGAAGGGCATCTTCCATAGATCGCTGCGCGCCAGGATGCGGAACTGGAATGGCAGCGCGGCGAAGATGGCCGGCGTGTCCATGTAAGAGAGGTGGTTGCAGGCGTAGACGGCGACGGGGTGGTTGTGGAGAACGTCGAGGCCGGTGACGTGGATAGGCGAACGCGCGACGGCGAGTGAGAACTTTGCCCAGGCGCGGGCGATGCGGTGCTGGCGGCGGCCATCCTTTTCGGTGAGCGAGGCGAGCAGCGAAACGGTGCCGAAGGCGGCGGTGGCGGCGAAGAAGACCGGCGCCTGGACGCAGTTCGACATCAGCGTTTCTTTTGCGCCGACATGGCGAGGCGGCGTGGTGAGCGCGGTTTCGGTATCAGCCGGCATCGGAGGTCGATTCTACCGGTTTCCAGCCTTCGGCCATCAGGATGGAGCGTGCCTCGCCCACCAGATAGACCGAGCCGGTAATGACAGCGTCCTGATCGGCCAGTGCGGCGAGGGCGCTGGCGAGGTTGGGTTCGAGCCTGGCAGGCGCGCCGACGGATTGCGCAGCGGCCAGCAGGCGGGCGCCCGATGCGGCGCGGGGCGAGGGCACGGCGACCAGCAGCACCTGATCGAAGAGCGGAAAGAGGATCTGGGCCAGCTCTTCGACCGGCTTGTCTTCCAGACAGCCGAAGATCAGGTTGCGGAAGTGCAGGTTGTGCGGCGGTGCGGATTCGGCGGCGAGCGCGGCGCGGAGGGTCCAGGCGCCAGCGGGGTTGTGGCCGACATCGAGCAGGATGGAGCGGCGGTTGCGGGCGAGCTTTTCCAGGCGCGCCGGCCAGCGGGTCTGGCGGATGCCGGCGCTGATGGACGCCGCGTCGATATTGTAACTAACATTGTTACGAATAACGGGACCCAGTATATTTCGTAGTTCGAGCGCGGCGGCGATGGCGAGCGCGATGTTGCGCTGCTGGTGCCGGCCGGCGAGGGGCGAATCGACTTCGATGTGCAGGCGGTCTTGATTGTCCTTTCCGGGATTGTCCTCTACAGGAATGTCGACGAAATAATGGTTGTGCGTATCTGTAACCGTGTTTAGTTACATATGGCAGAGCCGCGGCGGCGTTGATGGCGCGCACGTGGAGCGCTATGGCGGCTTCGCCGATGACCTGGTTGGCTTCCGGGTGCTGCGACAGCGTAACCAGCACGCCATCCTGGCGCAGGATGCCGGCCTTTTCGCGCGCAATCTCGGTGATGGTGTGGCCCAGCCACTCGGTGTGGTCGAGCGAGATGTCGGTGATGATGGAGAGGACCGGCTCGACGATGTTGGTGGCATCCAGGCGTCCGCCAAGGCCGACTTCGAGCACGGCGATGTCGACCTGGGCCGCTGCGAAATACAGGAAGGCCATGGCGGTGACGGTCTCAAAGAAGCTGGGCGGCCCGGGCAGACGGCCTTCGGAGACGAGTTTTTCCGCTGCGTGGATGACGGCTTCGAGGTGGCGGCTGAAGTCGTCGTCGGGGATGAGGGTGTCGGTGACCTGATGGGCTGTTTCGGGTGCGTGAGTGAGCACCTGAATGCGCTCGTTGACGCGGACCAGGTGCGGCGAGGTGTAGAGGCCGGTGCGCAATCCGGAGGCGGCGAGGATGCTGGCAAGCGTGGAGGCGGTCGAGCCCTTGCCGTTGGTGCCGGCGATGAGCACGGAGCGAAATTGCTGTTGGGGATCGCCCAGCGCGGCCATGAGGGTGCGCATCTGGGCCAGCTCGAACTTGCGCCGGGGCTGACCGGGGGCGGTGTGCAGCTCCGCGCCCAGGGCCTGCAGGCGGTCGACTGCCTCGGTGTAGAGCATGTTTTCAGTTTACGAGAGTGTGAAGCCGCCGGCTCACTACAGCAGCCTTTGAAGATCTCGACCACCATGGACGACCCGCTCTATCTGGACGAACTCACCGGTGAGCCGTTTCCGTACGCGGAAGAGAATGACATAAGGGTGGACCACGGCAATTCGCGTGTCTCTTCCTATTTCCGGTCGGGGCCTGTAGAGCAATGGGTTTCTGCCGATCCGTCGAAAAGCGTTGCGAAGTTCACGTAGGAAACTGGCCGATCTTTCCGGGTTATCGTGTGCGATCCAGTCGGCGATTCCATCAAGGTCGTGTTCAACGTGGCCCGAAAACGTGATTCTCACGATTGATCAACGCTTCCGCTCGATCTTTGCCTGGTACTTGCGTTCCAACCGGTCCATCACTACCTCCATAGCGACGCCCGGGCGTTTGTCTTTTACCGCCTCCCGCCAGAGCGCACGCAAGTCTTCGATACTGTTTGCGTGCGGAGCCCGCTTGCGTGCCCAATCGCGAAGAGCATCGCGAATCACTTCACTTGAGGACGCGTATTCGCCGGTTGCGACAGCTTTGCGCACTTGCGCGACCATCTCGGGCGGAAGGGCGATGGAGATTTTTTCGACAGATGGCATAAAAGGTCCGGTAGGAATTATTCCTACTGCCAGTTTAGCAGTTTGGGTTAAGAGGGGAGCGGAATTGCTTGCTGGGGATCGCCGAGCGCGGCCATGAGGGTGCGCATCTGGGCCAGCTCGAACTTGCGCCGGGGCTGACCGGGGGTGGTGTGCAGCTCCGCGCCCAGGGCCTGCAGGCGGTCGACTGCCTCGGTGTAGAGCATGTTTTCAGTTTACGAGAGTTTCGTGAGCCGGCGGCTCACCCCCAGTAGCTTCTGAAGACCGTGGCCACCATGGACGACTCGCTCCCGCCACATCCGAAGAGGCTACGCACTCACGGGTTCAAAGGGCTTTGAGATGTGCTGGTGGACGATCTTCCAACTGCCGTTCTGCTTTTGCAGGCAGAAGGTGGCGCGTACTGTGTCCGCGAACCGCTTCCCATTGGGAAGGACGCCGCCGCACTGGATGAAGCTGTGGGCGAAGGCGAGACCGTCTGTAGTGGTAATCACGAGATCTTTCAGCGCGAACTCGCCTTCGCTGGGCGTCTCAGGCTGCCATTCGTCCCAGCTTTGCCGGTAGGCGTGGGCGCCGTTGTATTTCATGGGAGGCAGAACGTCGAAGATGAGAACATCCTCCGCGTGATTTTCGAGTACGCGATCGAGCTGGCCGCTGCGCGTGGTTTCTGCCCATGTTTCGAGAATCGCGCGTACTGCCTGCTGGTCTATTGCAGATTGCTCAAGCAAAGGATGTTCAGAGTGTATTGCTGAGTGCATGCTGGTTTTACCTCGGCGCGAGTGTATCAGTTGCTTGCAAACGCCCCACGCTCCGCTGCCTCTTTCCTCGTCACACTGCGGGTGACCTGCTTATGCAGCAGCAGCCATAAACGATAGCGCGCGGTCGATGTAGTCTTTCAGCTCCTGCCGCGGGACTACGGCGTCGAGCATGCCGTGTTCGAGCAGGAACTCGCTGCGCTGGAAGCCGTCGGGGAGTTTCTGGCGGATGGTTTGCTCGATGACGCGGGGGCCGGCGAAGCCGATGAGCGCGCCGGGCTCGGCGATGTGATTTTCCTGATCGTTCTCCTCTGCATTGCGCTGGTGAGTGCTCGATGGCGCACAAGGGTGAAAGCCACTGCTGCAGCCCGATTGGAGTTTGAGGACAATCCTGCGCCCGAAGTCTTCGCATTGAAGCTGGACCGGAATTCGTAAAATTCAGGTTGCGCGGCTGTTATACTAAATTTAGTATAACAGAGTGAAGCAGCCCAGGGCCGAGATTGACTTCAGAGGAGACAGCCTTGAGGTGCTCTCCTCATTTCCGATTCCAGTGAAGGCAACGTTTGGCTACAACCTGCGCCGGTTACAAAATGGCGAGGACCTGTTGTGCAAGTGGCGGGCCATGCCTTCGCTGGGAAGGGGCGTCGTTGAACTCAAAGAGCAAGATGCACGCAGCTGGTACCGGCTTATGTATCTGACGCAGGTAGAAGGCGTCCTTTACGTGCTGCACTGCTTCGAAAAGAATTCCGCGAAGACTGATCGGCGCGACTTAGAAACCGCTGCGAAACGATTGAGCGAGGTCAGGGCGGAGATCGTCAAAAACCGGGCAAAGACTCGAAAGGGGAGGGTGCATGGCGAAGATTAAAGGTGACATCTTCGACAGTCTTGGGCTGAGCAAAGCGGAGGCTTCTGAACTGAAGATGCGGGCAGAGATACTGGACGCGATTCTGCGGGTGGTGCGCCGGCATCGGTTGACGCAAAAGCAGCTTACCGTGCTTCTGAACGATCATCAGCCGAACGTGAGCGACCTGCTGAATGGGAAGATCACCAAGTTCAGTTTAGAAAAGCTGCTGCGGTATGCGGATCGTCTTGGGATCGAGACGACGGTAAAGGTCAAGGAACGTACGGAGCGACAGCGACTCTCCGCCTGACGGATCGACGCTCGCTCAGGTAGTACGCTCCGCTTCAGGGTCTATGAACTTCGCTCAAGTAGCCGGAGCGAGTGTTAGGTTGGTCGGCAGGGGTTGAGGTCATGCTGGAGCTTCGCAACGTTCGCAAGAGCTACTCGAGTATTCCTGCGGTTCGGGATGTGAGTTTTGTCGCGCGTGCGGGAGAGGTAACGGGCTACCTCGGAGCAAACGGATCGGGCAAGTCCACGACCATGAAGATGGTCACGGGGCTGATCGAATCGAACTCTGGCGAGATCCTGTTCGAGGGCCGTCCCATCCATCGCGACTGGATCGCGTACAAGAGCCGGATCGGTTACGTGCCGGAGGAGCCTCAGCTTTATACCCATTTGAGCGGCAGCGAATATTTGACGATGGTCGCCCAACTGCGCGGCCTGCCGCAAAAGCAGGCAGCGAATTCGATCGAAGAGATGATTCGCTTGCTGGGACTTTATGACGATCGCCATGTGGCCATGTCTTCGTATTCGAAAGGCATGCGGCAGAAGGTGCTGCTTGCGGCGGCGCTGCTACACAATCCCGACCTGGTTCTGCTGGACGAGCCGTTCTCGGGGTTGGATGTTGGCTCCTCACTGATTCTGCGCAGCCTGATTGAAGAGCTGGCGCGCCGCGGCAAAGTGGTGCTGCTCAGTTCCCATGAGCTTGAGACGGTGGAACGCCTATGCTCGCACGTTGTGATCCTGCACCGCGGCAGCATCGTCGCAGACGATTCTATTGCGAGGTTGCGGGCCATGATGGACCTGCCGAATCTGGAAGGCATCTTTGCGCAACTTGCCGTGGAGCAGGACAGCGATGCTGTCGCGAAAGACATCGCGGATTTGATTCGGGCCTGAGGACCGCAATGAACAAAGTACAGTTTCGCGTGCTGTGCCGGGTCTTTCTGCTTCGGGTCATCGATCTGGAGGTGCTTTCCGCGGACGGCGACACGGCGAAGCTGCTGGGCCAGTTCGCGGCGATTTTTGCGGGCATAAGCTTTCTGTTCGCTTTACCTCTCTTCATTCTTGGCGGAAATCTCCCCGAGCCTGATCTCTGGACCGTCGAACATCTGCTGATCGCGACCACCATCACCGGCGTGGGGCTGGTCTCTGTATTGAGCTGGGATTCTCTGATTCCGGATCGTCGCGACATATTCGTGCTCGCGCCGCTGCCGATTCGCACCACAACGCTTTTCGCCGCCAAGCTTGCGGCGGTGACCGCCACGATTGGACTCGTCATCCTGTCGCTCAATGTGTTTTCCGGCATGGGATGGCCGCTGTTTTTTGCTGCGTCCGGCGGAGTGATCCACACGATTCGATCGCTGGCTGCTTACTGGGCGGCGGTGGTGCTGGCCGGAGTCTTCACTTTTTGCATGGTTCTGGGCATTCAGGGAATCGCTGTGCAACTCCTCTCGCGGCAGCTCTACCTGCGGATCTCCTCTGTTCTGCAGGTTGCGGGCTTCTGCTTGTTCGTCGGGCTGTATTTTCTGGAGCCCTCGCTCGAGAGGCGCGAGGCACTCGTCTCGCCGACGAACCACAGGATGCTGAGCTGGCTTCCCGGATATTGGTTTCTGGGGCTGTTTCAGCAGCTCAATGGGTCGATGTCTCCGGGCTTCACGTGGCTGGCTCACCGCGCCTGGATGGCTCTGATGCTGGTGATCCTGGCGGCCACCGGTCTTCTGTTTGCGTCCTACTTCCGGACACTGCCGAAGTTGATCGAGCAGCCGGACCTTTTGCCTTCGCCACGTCGCGTCACCTGGTGGCCTCGTGGCGGCGAGCCCGCGAAGAATGCGATCGTGCTTTTTGCTGTCCGCACACTCTTTCGCAGCCGCCAGCATCGTCTTATCGTCAGCTTCTATCTCGGAGTGGGATGTGCCGCCGTGCTGGCCTATATGCGAATCGAGGCGGCAGGCGGAAGCGTTATCCAGGCAGTGGAAGCGACGCAGAACCGCAAGATTGTTCTGAGTACTACGATCCTGCTGATGTGCGTTGCTGTGGCGGCCATCCGCAGTGTCATTTCCATGCCGATCGCGCTCCGCGCGAATTGGATTTTCCGCATGACAGAAAGGCTGGAGGTGGCGGAGTATGTCGCGGCCGTTCGCCGTACGCTCTTTCTGCTGGGCGTTGCACCAGCATGGATCTTGATCGCAATCGCGCTGTTGTGGCTGTGGCCTCTGCGCGTGGCGTCTGAACATCTGCTGGTTCTGGCGTTGTTTGGCGGCTGCCTGGTGGAGTTGAGTCTTGCCGGCTTTGTGAAGGTACCGTTCACCTGCTCGTACCTGCCGGGCAAGGCGAATGCTCATATCGCGTTCTGGGTTGCGGTTCTGTTGCTGATCCCGCTCGCGAATCTGGCCGCTCGGCTCGAATATTACTTGCTGAACCATGTAGCCGGTGGAATTTTCCTGATCGTTATCCTCGGCATTGCGCTGGTGAGTGCTCGATGGCGCACAAAGGTGAAGGCCACTGCGCAAGCCCGATTGGAATTTGAGGACAATCCTCCGCCCGAAGTCTTCGCATTGAACCTGGACCGGAATGGATAACTCCGGATGCTGCATTTCAGCGAGCTCGAAAGCTTCGGCGTGGACGAACTTGCCTGAATTCGTTCAGGTGGCGGCGGTCATGAAGGATAGCGCGCGGTCGATGTAGTCTTTCAGCTCCTGGCGCGGGACTACGGCGTCGAGCATGCCGTGTTCGAGCAGGAATTCGCTGCGCTGGAAGCCGTCGGGGAGTTTCTGGCGGATGGTTTGCTCGATGACGCGGGGGCCGGCGAAGCCGATGAGCGCGCCGGGCTCGGCGATGTTGAGGTCGCCCAGCATGGCGAAGCTGGCGGTGACGCCGCCGGTGGTGGGGTCGGTGAGGACGGAGATGTAGGGGACGCCGGCGTCGTCCAGTGCGCCGAGGCCGCTGGAGATTTTGGCGAGTTGCATCAGGCTGACGATGCCTTCCATCATGCGCGCGCCGCCGGAGGCGGAGACGATGATGAGCGGGCGGCGCGACTCGAGCGAGCGGTCGACGGCGCGGGCGATGGTTTCGCCGACTACCGCGCCCATGCTGCCGCCGATGAAGGCGTATTCCATCACGCTGAGGACGACGTCATGCGAGCCGAGGCGGCCGATGGCGTTGACGATGGCGTCGTTGAGCCCGGTGGCTTCCTGCGCCTTGGCCAGGCGGCTCTTGTAAGACTTGACGTCGTAGAAGTTCAGCGGGTCGGTGGATTTCAGCTCCAGATCGACCAGCTCGTAGCCGGGCTCGAGCAGCGAGGCGACGCGGGCGCGCGCGTCGATCTTGTGGTGGCGGCCGCATTTGGGACAGACCTGCTGGTTGGCCTCCATCTCGGCCTTGAAGATGAGCTGGCCGCAGCCCTCGCACTTGACCCAGAGGCCCTCGGTGCGGACGCGCTTCTCCTGCGTGCTGTTTTCGATCTCGTTGTCCTGCCGCTTGAACCACGCCATCTAGCTATTATCCCTTAACTGCACTCTCCCTAACCTTCGTAACCTCACGTCCCCCGTTTGAGGGGTCGATAAAGCCTGAGCCAAGACCGGAAGATATTCAAGAAGACTCACGCCAAAGGCCCCTACGGCTGCACCAGGGGACGCAGGTGCACCAGGGGCACCACAGACCCAGGGGATCGATGCTCACCAATACATACAATGTCTGGCTTGTTCTGATCTCGATGCTGGTCGCCATGCTGGCGTCCTATACCGCTCTGGATATGGCCGGCCGCATCACGGCTACCAATGGGCGGTCTGCCCGCTGGTGGCTGGTTGGCGGATCGCTGGCCATGGGGAGCGGTATCTGGTCCATGCACTTCATTGGCATGCTGGCATACCACCTGCCAATTTCGATGGGCTACGATCCGTGGATCACCGGCGCCTCCTGGTTGATCGCCATCCTCTCCTCGGCGTTTGCCCTGAATCTGGTCTGCCAGGAACGGCTGGATAACCGGCGGCTGATCATGGGTGCGTTACTGCTGGGCGCCGGGGTCTGCGTCATGCACTACACCGGGATGGTGGCGATGCGGATGTCCCCGGCAATCCAATACAACCACGGGCTGGTCGCATTGTCGGTGGTCATCGCAGTCGTTGCCTCCGGAGCGGCGCTCTGGCTGGCCTTCCGTCTGCGCCAGCACTCCTCCCGGGTGAAGCTGCTTCGCGCCGGCGCGGCGGTGATCATGGGATTTGCGATCACGGGCATGCACTACACGGGAATGGCAGCGGCACAGATGCCGGCAAACAGCATCTGCCTAGCCTCTCATTCCGGCATCGATTCCTTGTGGCTGTCGTCGCTCGTCATCCTCTCGACCCTCGGAGGATTGGCGGTCGTCCTGATCACTTCAGTGATTGACATGCGCCTGGAGTCGCGCACGGCGACGTTGGCTGCTTCGCTGGCCAGCGCAAACCAGGAGCTGACATACCTGGCCCTCCATGACAACCTGACGAAGCTGCCGAACCGCCTCCTTTTCGAAGACAGATTGAACCAGGCGATCCAGGGAGCCCAGCGCACGCATACTGCCTTCTCACTGCTGTTCCTGGACCTGGATGGATTCAAGACCGTAAACGATGCATTCGGACATCACGTTGGGGATCTACTGCTGGCCGAGGTCGCGGGACGTATCCGCGGTGTGATACGCGCCAGCGATACGCTGGCCCGTATCGGCGGCGACGAGTTCGTCCTGCTCGCAGATTTTGGCGAGCCAACGTCCGCGGCCAACCTCGCCGACAAGCTGGTTCGCACGGTCAGCCGACAGTACCGAATCGCGGAGCATGAGATACGCATCTCGGTCAGCATCGGGATCGCGATCTACGACAACTTCACCCAGGAAACACATGAGCTGCTCAGGAATGCAGATGCCGCGATGTACCATGCCAAGTCCCTGGGGCGGCGCGGCTACTGCTTCTTCGAAACGTCCATGAATGCGCATGCGCACGAATATCTGCAGTTGCTGCAGGAGCTGCGCTCTGCGGTAGAGCGGCAGGAACTGGTCCTGCACTACCAGCCGAAGTTCGATGCCATTACATCGTCGCTGGTGGGTGTTGAGGCATTAGTGCGCTGGCAGCATCCCGTCCGCGGCCTGCTGTCGCCTGACCAGTTCATTCCGGTTGCGGAGAAGTCCGGCCTGATCGTTTCGCTTGGCGAGTGGGTGCTGGACGAGGCATGCCGTCAGATGGCAGAGTGGCGCGCCCAAGGGCAATCTGGATGGAGCGTGGCGGTCAACTTGTCACCACTACAGTTCGCTCATACGGGTCTCGTCCAGCTCGTGCGCGAAGTCCTGACGCGCTATTCGATCGAGCCGCGATATCTGACGCTTGAAGTGACTGAGTCCACCGCGATGCAGGATCCCACGGCGAGCCTGGTCATTCTGCAGAAACTGAACGATATGGGCGTGAAGATCTCCATTGACGATTTCGGCACCGGATATTCCAGCCTGCTTTATCTCAAGCGGCTCCCGGCCACGGAACTGAAGATCGATCGAGGATTTGTGCGCGACCTGGCGCCGGATACCGAGGATGCAGCGATCGTTTCCGCCATCGTCGCGCTGGGCCGAACGCTGAACCTGAGCATCGTCGCGGAAGGAATCGAGACACGTGCCCAACAGGAGTTTCTGACCGGAATCGGCTGCACGTCGCTTCAAGGATTTCTTTTGGGGCGGCCCATGCCGGCGAGCGAATTGCTGGAATCGATCCGCGCAGCAGACGAGGCTCGTGCCGCGGAGAGCCGCCCGCAACTCCGCGGGCCGCCAGATACGTTGGAGAGAAAAGGAACTCCCTGCATTGCAGGCTTTGCCGCAGCTCCCCTAATACGCGATACCGCGCTGGGCTTAGTACTCGATACCCCGCTGGTCCTAATATTCGATACCCCGTTGCGCAAGGATGCCGTTTTCGTAGGCGTGCTTGACCTGGCGCATCTCGGTGACGGTGTCGGCGATGGCGACCAGGTCCGGGTGGGCGTTGCGGCCGGTCAGGATGACGTGGACCATCTCCGGGCGCTGCTGGAGCGTCTCGACTACCTTGGCCGGGTCGAGCATGCCGTAGCCGATGGCGTAGTTGATCTCGTCGAGCACGACCATATCCCAGTCGCCGGAGAGGATGGCCTGGCGCGCCTCGTCCCAGGCCGCTTCGACCATGCGGATGTCCTCCGGATCGGTCTCGGCGCCGCCGACCTTCACGAAGCCGCGGCCAAGCTGCTTCATCACGAAGTTGTCGCCGAAGGATTTCACGGCGTCGAGCTCGCCGTAGTGCCAGGAGCCTTTGAGGAACTGCAGCATGAGGACGCGCATACCGTTGCCGACCGCGCGCAGCGCTGTGCCCATGGCGGCGGTGGTCTTGCCTTTGCCGGGGCCGGTGTTGATGAGGATCAGTCCGCGTCTGGATTCGTTGGGCATGATTTGGCGGCGAAGCGAGGTGGAATCAGTGGCCGCCGTGATAGGGGTGGCCAGCAAGGATTGTAAATGCGCGGTAGAGCTGCTCGGCCAGCATGACGCGGGCCAGCTCGTGGGGGAAGGTCATGGGTCCGAAGGAGAGCAGCAGGTCGGCGCGCTCGCGCGACTCCTTCCGCCATCCATCCGCCGGTCCGATGGCGAAGTGCAGGTGCTGGGTGCCGGTGTCGCGCTCCCGTCCGATCCAGGCAGCGAGCTCTTCAGAGGACAGGGTGCGGCCGCGCGCGTCCAGCAAAATAAGTTTTGCGGGCACGCGGCCGGGCTTCTGCAGCGATGCGAGGAGCGCGGCTTCGCTCGCGAAGGTTTCCTGACCGGTGGGTGCGTAGTGACCGAGGCGCGAGGTGAACTCCGCGAGCGCGTCTTCCAGCAGACGCGTTTTTTTGCGGGATGTGACGGCAGAGAGGGTGAGGCGCATTTCCAGAGCGGTGCCTTACCGAAGATGCTCTAACTGAAGGCGGCAGCGAGGCCGGTCTTGACGATGACAAAGAGCAGCCAGAGGCCAAAGACGACCAGCACCCCCCGCATCGGCTTTACCTTGGCCACGATGGCGCCGCCGAAGCCGGAGAGCGCGAGCGACCACAGGGAAAAGATGTCGAGAGACTTGCCGATGGACAGGAGCCATGCCGGCGCGGTCGGGTCAAGGAAATAAGCCAGTGCGGCGGGCGACGGCAGGTTGAGGTTATAAGTCTGCGGATCGCTGGCGAGGACGGTGGCGATAGCGATCAGGGTAGCGAGCGCGGCGGGTAAGGACGCGAAGATGGAGACGGCGAACATCTCCCCGTAGTGGTGGTGCCTCCCAACAGGAACGCGAAGCATCCCCAGAGGATCAGCGCGAAGAGAGCGTTGATGACCAGAATCACCACGGGCCCGCCTGCCATGAAGCCTTCTATGAAGCCCTTGGTGACGCCGAGTAGTTGAGCCTGTTCGGCGGGAGTGCCTTTCTCCAGCCTCTCCGCATTCTTCGGCTGGCTCTTGAGGACATTAGTGGCGAGCGCATCCCATCCGACGTGTTGCACCGCGGCACAGGAAAAGACATAGCCCAGCACCGCGATGATGACGAAGGGCAGCCACCAGGAGCGGCTTCGCTTGATGTCGTGGAAGGTTTTGGAGGGCTCGATGAAGGTATCGACGACCCGCTCGAACTGCGAGAGAGGCGGCGCATCCTGGTCATTGGCGAGGGCACTGACGGTATCCGGCATCGCGCTACTCCGCTACGAGAGGTTGAACATCCGCAGCCACGATACGCGATGCGCCTGTATTCGTCGAGACAAGCTGCTGCGCCTTTGTAGATGGAGCGGGCGCGCCGCACTCACTAATTGGAAGTCATGTGCGAGGCTTCCTTTGCCGCAACGCGCTTCCTGGTCGAAGCCGTCTTCTTCCGGAGCGCTTTCTGTAACTCCAGCGCATCGACATGCCGGGCCGACTTGCGCAGACGCTCGATGTCGTAGAAGGCGCGCTTTTCCGCGAGGAAGATGTGGACGACGAAATCAACGTAGTCGAGCAGTATCCATTCACCCTGGCGCTTGCCTTCCACCGAGTTGGGATAGGTGCCGAAGTCGCGTTTGAGGCGCAGCTCGACTTCATCGGCGATGCTCTGCGTCTGCCGCTCGTTGGTGCCGCTCGCGATGAGGAAGAAGTCGGTGAAGCCGGCATCGACGGCATCCAGCTCGAGGATGCGGAGGTCTTCGGCCTTCTTCTCATCGCAGGCCGCTGCCGCTGCGGCCACCATCTGGCGGGAGCTTTCGGCGATGACCCGCTCGGCGGCGGGCGCGGGTGCGCTGACGGCCTTTTTTGCCGGACGGGCCTTCCCTGCCGCCTTCGCTGCGGTCTTTGCGCTGCGCCGGGCTGCGGTTGTTTTTGTGCCCGCTGCCTTCGTGCCTGCTGCTTTGGTTCGGCTGGTATGCTTCACGGCCTTTTTGGCGCTGGACTTCTTGTTGCTAGGTGCCATCTCTTCTCCTCGAAGTGTGTTCAGACTACTGATCGTAACTGCCGGCGGTGCTTCGCCGCTTCAGGCGCGGGTGTAGAGCTGGTGGTCGCGTGCGTATTCGGCGACGCGAGGATCGATTACCCGTTGTGGGATGCCGGCCAAGTGATCGGCGAGCGCGGCGCGTAACGCGGTAGCGGAGATTTCGTAGTGCAGATCGGGCAGCAGCCAGAGGGTTCCGTGCTGCGGATCGGGTGGCGCTTCCCTGGTTAACGGTACACGGAGCCAGCCTTCGCCGCGCTCTTGCTTGCCGGAGATCGGTGCTCCGGCATGTAGCCCGTCCGGCAGCAGGGCTTCCAATGCATCCAGGGTGAAGCCGGGCCGCGCGGCTACAATCCACTGGGCGAGCATGAGGGCGTCGGCGGCGCGATGCCAGTGATGCAGGGTTTGCAACGAATCCGCGCCCACCAGGCAGAAGAGCTCGTCATCCGCGGGTAAGGTGTCGCGCAGTTGCTGGAGCGTGTCATAGGTGTAGTTGTAGCGGCCATCGATGCGCGGCGCGTCGATGGCGCTGGCGGCCAGCGGCGGATGGCCGGCGCAGGCAAGCTGCACCATCACCATCCGGTCCTCATACGGCGATTGGGTTTGATCGCGCTTCAAGGGCTGGCGGCCGACCGGGGCCACCAGGACGCGATCGAGATGCAGGCGCTCCACCGCGGCGAGGGCGATGCCGATGTGTCCCGAGTGCGGCGGGTCAAAGCTGCCGCCGAAGAGGGCGATGCGCATCGTCTGATGCTAACCGAGGGACTGGCCGTCCGGGCATATGCGCCTTTGGCGCGATTCCTGGGTTCGCTTCCTTTGGACGCTCATGTCTCGTGTTGTAGGCGAGCTGGCTGAGTTCCTCGTCACAACACAGAGATATGGGGAACCCGATTCTCGGTTGCGATAGATCCATAGTCCGACTGAGAGATCACCAGCCGCATAATGAAGATGTGCCCATTGCTGCCATCGGAGTCGGCGCCAACCTGCCTCGGCGGCGGGGGCGCCCGCGGAGACCATTGCCGCGGCGATCGAGCGGCTGGGAGCTTACGGGCGGGTCACGGCACGCTCGGCGCTGTACCGGACGGCGCCGGTGGGCTATGTCGATCAGCCGGCATTTGTGAATGCCGCGGTGCTGCTGGAGACGAAGCTTCAACCGCTGCCGCTGCTGGATGCGCTGCTGGGGATCGAGCGCAGCTTTGGCCGCGATCGCGCGGCGGGTCCGCCGAAAGGGCCGCGCACCCTGGACCTCGATCTGCTGCTGTACGGCGATTCCGTGATGGGCGACCTGGTGCTGGATGAGCCGGGGCTGACCTTGCCACATCCGGCGATGCACCAGCGGCGGTTCGTGCTGGCGCCTCTGGCGGAGATTGCGCCGGAGTGGCGGCATCCGGTGCTCGGGCGCTCCATTGCGGAGTTGTTGGCGGGTTTGCCGCAGGAAGACAATTCTGTGGCTAGAATCAGCGAGTGAGCCTTCCCTTTGAAATCATGGCAACAGCCGGCGCCGGCCGCCGCGCGGTGATGGACCTGCCGCACCGGCAGGTGCAGACGCCGGTCTTTATGCCGGTTGGTACTGTGGGCTCCGTGAAGGCGGTGCCGCAGCATCTGCTGGAGGCGCTGGGCGCGCAGATCATTCTCGGCAACACGTACCACCTCTATCTGCGGCCGGGGCACGACGTGGTGCGGAAGATGGGCGGCCTGCACCGCTTCATGAGCTGGCCGCGCGGCTTGCTGACCGACTCCGGCGGCTTCCAGGTCTTCAGCCTGAACGAGCTGCGCAAGGTATCGGCGGACGGGGTGGAGTTCCGCTCGCATCTGGATGGCTCGACGCATCAGTTCTCGCCGGAGCGCTCGATCGAGATTCAGATTGCGCTGGGCGCGGACATCCTGATGGTCTTCGACGAGTGCATGGAGTACCCGGCGGATCGCGAGCGGGCGCGGCGCTCGCTGGACCTGACGCTGGAATGGGCGCGGCGCAGCAAAGAATACTTCGAGGCGCACAAGCATGAGGTGCCGTGGTTTCAGGATAACCGTCATGCGGAGTTCGGCGGCCGCACGCAGTCGCTGTTCGGCATCGTGCAGGGGGGAATGTATCCGGAACTGCGACGTGAATCGGCGGAGCGGCTGGTGGAGATGGACTTCCCCGGCTACGCCATTGGCGGCCTGAGCGTGGGCGAGCCGCGGGAGCTGACGCGCGAGATCGTCGCGGCGACACTTTCGCTGCTGCCCAAGGACAAGCCGCGCTACCTGATGGGCGTGGGCTATCCGGATGAGATTGTGGAGTACGCGAAGATGGGCGTGGACATGATGGACTGCGTGCTGCCCACACGCGCGGCGCGGCACGGGCTGCTGTTCACCACCGAGGGACGGCTGAACATCAAGAACCGGCAGTTCGCGGAGGACCAGAACCCGCCGGACCCATACTGCCGATGCCTGGTGTGCGCGCGCTACACACGGGCGTATCTGCGGCACCTGACCATCGCGGCCGAGCCGCTGTCGGCGGTGCTGAACACGCTGCACAACCTGGCGTTCTATCTGGATACGATGGCGCGCATGCGCGAGAGCATGGGGCGCGGGATACCGCCGCTGTCGCCGACGGTGGTGAGTGCGGGCGCGCGCAGCGAGTAGGACTGGGCGTCCGGAAGCGCTTGCGGCGGATGTCTGGCCCGGCGATCGTTTTTCTTCGCCGGGACGATAGTCGCAGGTCTTCATACCTCGGTCCGACGAGGGTTACAAAACTCGACATAGCCGTTTCAACTGTCGCGCAATACCGCCATCGGCTCGACGGCGGCGGCGCGGCGCGCGGGGATGTAGCTGGCGGCGAGCGCCACTATGAGGAAGAGCATCGCTGCCAGCGTAAATGTAACCGGGTCGATGGCTTTTACGCCGAAGAGCATGGAAGTCAGCAGACGGGTGAGAGCAGCCGCTCCGGCAATACCGAGGACAATGCCGCCCAGCGCAAGGCCGAACCCCTGGCGCAGCACCAGCGCGAGTATGCTGCCGCGCCGTGCGCCCAGCGCCTGCCGGATCGCGATCTCCCGCGTGCGCTCGACGACGGAGTAAGAGATGACGCTGTAGAGGCCGAGCACGGCGAGCAGCGTGGCGACCACGGAGAACGCGCCGAGCAGCGAGAACATCATCCGACGCTGGCTTTCGGAGGCGTCGAAGACGGCGGAGAGCGTTTTGACCTCGGAGAAGCCGGGACGTTTGGCGATCATTCTGGCGGCAAAGCCAAGATCCTGCCGCAGCGCGCTGAGACATCCGGTTCCGCTCATGGGGCCGCCTCCCTGCTTCGGGATTTCACTACGTTATATCTGTAGAGGCCGAGTTTGTATGAGACTCGTCAGACGGATCAAGACCCCCTGCCGGGTCGCGAAGGACATGCCGCCGATGTCGACAATGTTCAGAATCCACGTGCGCTACGGTCCTGTTGCTGGCGCTCTGGCCTGGCGGGTAGCGGCTGCAGGAACTCCGGAAAGCCGGCCTTGTCGTCAGCGAGCAGCAGCAACGAGACGACCAACGAGACGATTGTCGTCCTGCGGCATGGCGAGAAAGCTGCCGGTGGGCTGGGCCAGTTGAGCTGCATGGGGCTGAACCGGTCTCTTGCGCTGCCGAAGGTGTTGATCGGCCGTTTTGGCCGGGCGGATGCGATTTTTTCTCCGAGCCCGGCAGGCCAGATGCGGGAGGGGCCGTTGACGCAAAAGCGATATTCGTATGTGCGGCCGCTGGCCACCATCGAGCCGACGGCGATCCAGCTTGGGCTGCCGGTGGACACGCAGCTTGCCTTCCCGGATATCGCCGGTCTGCAGAGGGCGGTGACCGCGCCGGCCTACGCGAACAGCACCATCTTTATTGCGTGGGAGCACAAATATGCGTACGACTTTGCCCGGCAGATGCTGCGCGCGTATGGGCTGGACCGGGCACAGGTGCCCGCGTGGCCGAGCGACGATTACGAGACGCTGTACGTCTTCCACATTCGCCGTGCGGCAGGTGCTGCTCCGGCGATGACCTTCGCGGTAGAGCAGGAAGGCTTATCGGGGAATCTGTCGGCCACGTGTCCCTTCTGATATTTCAACCAGATCGACTATAATTCTGGTTGAACTGGACGAAGGAGGGGAAAGTGGGTATCTGGCAGTTACAGGAAGCAAAGACCCGGCTCAGCCACTTGCTGGAAGAGGCCGAGCATGAAGGTCCGCAGATCATCACGCGGCATGGCGCGGAACGTGCGGTCATTCTTTCCATCAAGGATTACCGCGCGCTGACTGCGCACCGGCCGAATTTGCGCGACTATCTGTTGAGCGGTCCCCGGATGGATGATTTTTCCGTACCGCGCGAGCGCGATACGGGCCGCAAGGTCCGGCTGTGAGCGGATTGAGATATCTGCTCGACACGAACATTCTGTCGGAGACGCGGAGACGGCAGCCGCATGCGGGGGTTCTCGCATTTCTCAGGGACGCTGAGCCGTCGACATTGTTCCTGAGCGTTCTCGCCCTGGGGGAGTTGCGGAAAGAGCTCCTGCTGAAGATGGCGGTCGACCGCGAGGCGGCGACCAGGATCGCTGCCTGGGCGGAGGGGCTGGAGCAGAGCTTTGCCGATCGCACGATCGGCATCGATGGGGCAACAGCACGGGTGTGGGGAGAGCTTTCCGCACAGCGCCCGCGGCCTGTGGTGGACACGCTTTTCGCCGCGACTGCTATCACGCACGAGCTGACGCTGGTGACGCGAAACGAAAAGGACATCCGGGATATTCCGGACCTGAAGATCCTGAATCCCTGGAAGGCCGGAGGGTGAAGGAGGCTGCCGGGGCCGAGATCCAAGCCGGGGGTAGTGTCTCAATCTGACTTTCGGTTCTGGTGGTTCGGTGACAATCCGCCACAAAACTGAGGATGCTGAGGGACGGAGTTAACCTATGACCCCTTCAGGGGCCAAACCTCGACAATCCCATGTGCGACCGCGCAGGGAGATTGCGAGACCAGTCTTACAGCCTCGTCTAAGTCGGCAGCTTCAATCACGGCAAAGCCGGCAATGGGTAGAGGTGCCGACATAAAGGCGGAATCCACTGTCTGCACACCAGCAGCGTCTGGATTTCGAACTTGGACGGGTGGACCCGCAACTCCGATTAAGGCCCCACGCCTCTTAAGTTCATCATCATGGGCATGGGCAGTGGCGCGAATTTCCGGTGCGGTGCGCTCATAACCTGCCTGATCGCCGTATCCGATAGTCACATATTTCGGCATCATCTCCTCCACATAAGCCAATAGAAGTACGACCGCTTACATCGTATCCACGAGACAGGATGTAGGCTGACAACGACAATTCCCAGGAACTCAAACTGAGACGCTACCAAGCCGGGGTCTCTCTTGACACAAGCCACAGAGTCCATGATGCTTATTGCTAAGGTATCCTGCCAATCTGTGTGTCCTGCGTCCTGGTATTCGGGATGTTCGGGGAGTTTGCATGGGTGGGATGAGTGGCGCCACCAGCGCTGCTTGGGTTTGCCTGGCCACACCGTTCCTCTCCCGTGCTCCCGCACCTGAAAGCTGCAGCCGGCGCGTATGCGTCTCCGGGCCAGCCTCCAGAACCGGCGCGGCGGGCGTGGAGCACCTGGATAGCAGCTGGATGGAAGAAGGACTGACTTGTTCGTTGACATGGCACTTTTCGCAGGCGGGCTGCCCGCCAACTACATAACCTTTCTGCCTGCCGTTCTGATGGTGGGCGTCTTCTACCTGCTGCTCTTCCGGCCCAACCAGAAGAAGCAAAAGGTGTGGCAGGAGATGCTGAGCAACCTGAAGATCGGCGATAAGATCACCACCACCGGTGGATTGCGCGGCACCATTGTGGCGCTGCGCGATGACGCGATCCAGTTGAAGCTGCCGCCGGATGGTGTGAAGGTCGAAGTTGTGAAATCGGCCATTGCGGCTGTCACCACCAATACCCCCGAGGAAACCAAGTAACGCCGCGAAGAGGCGACCCGATCCATCATGCACAAGAATCTAACCAATAAGGCAATTCTGATTGTCGCCATCCTGCTGGTCTTTGTTTACGGGATTTTCGGCATTCCCCACGGCATCAGCGGGCAGGCATTGCGGGACGCGGTCGCGAATCGCATCAGCCTGGGCCTGGACCTGAAGGGCGGCACGCACCTGGTGTTGCAGGTGATGGTCGAAGAGGCGGTAGGCGCGGAGACGGACAATGCGCTGGGCCGGCTGCAGACGGATCTTCAGGCCGCGGGCGTCTCCGTGGGTTCCATCCTGAAGCCCAACCCCTCGAACCCGCTGATCCTCCAGATCAACGGCGTGCCGGCGGACAAGTCGGGCGACGTGCGCAGCATGCTCGACACGAAGTACGGGCAGCAGTACACCGTCAGCTCCACGCAGGACGGCTACACCCTGACCTTGAAGCCGAGTGAGCAGCAAAGCCTTGAAAAAAAGGCCATGCAGAATTCGATCGAAACCATTCGAACCCGTATCGATACGCTGGGCGTGAGCGAGCCGGTCATCCAGGAGTACGGGCTGGGCAAGAACCAGATCCTGGTGGAGCTGCCGGGCGTGGACGATCCCGGGCGGGTACGCGACATTATTCAGTCGACGGCGCGGCTGGAGATCCATGCCGTGACGGGCGGTCCTTTTCCCACCCAGGCGGCGGCGACGCAGTCGACCAACGGCGCGGTTCCGCCGGATCAGGAGCTGATGGCCTACGGCGGGACCGATGCGGGCGAGCAGGGACAGTACTACCTGTTGCAGCGGATCGCCGTGGTCTCGGGCTCGGACTTTCGCGATGCGCAGCCGGGCCGGGACGAGAATGGCCGTCCGGATGCGACCTTTATCCTGACCCGCTCGGCGGGCGACCGCTTCTACGACTACACCAGCAAGAACATCAACAAGCCGATGGCGGTGGTGCTGGATAACAAGGTGCAGGAAGTCGCGAACATCCAGTCAGCGATCCGCGATCAGGGCCAGATCTCGGGGCTGGGCGAGCAGAAGGCCAAGGACCTGTCGCTGATGCTGCGCACGGGCGCGCTGCCGGCCTCGATTCACTATCTCGAAGAGCGCACGGTTGGGCCATCGCTGGGCGCGGACTCGATCCGCAAAGGCGTGACGGCGGCGATCATCGGCATGCTGGCCGTGATGATCTTCATGCTGGTGTATTACAAAGGCGCCGGCATCAATGCGGATCTCGCACTCTTCCTGAACCTGGTGATCCTGCTCGGTTTCATGCATTTCTCCAGTCAAGTGCTGACGCTGCCGGGCATCGCGGGCGTGATCCTGACCGTCGGCATGGGCGTGGACTCAAATGTGCTGATCTTCGAGCGTATCCGGGAAGAGCTTCGAGCCGGCAAGGCGCCGGCGGCAGCGGTGGACCAGGGCTTCGCGCACGCATGGACGACGATCCTCGACACGCACGTGACGACGATGGTCTCGGCGGCGATTCTCTTCCTCTTCGGCACCGGCCCGGTGAAGGGTTTCGCCATAACGCTGGTCTTCGGTCTGGGCGCGAACCTGTTTACCGCGGTGTTTGTGTCGCGGACGATCTTTGACGCCATTCTGAACCGCAAGCAGCGTGGAGAGGCGCTTTCCATATGACGCGACTGGTTATTGTGGGTGCCGCGACGGCGGCGGGGCTTCTCGGGATTGGCCTGGTGACCGGCGCGCTGCTGGTGGTGGCAACGGTCGCCGCGGAGCGGACGCTGGTGCGCGGCGTCTCAGGACGGTTGTTGGGCCGGAAGTGATATCCCACCCTACGCTTTGCGTAGGATGGGGCACCGGATCGGGATGACAAGGTATGTGGTGAAGCGCGGAAAAATGCAAGTCCTTCGCTTCAGGATGACAAGATAACGGAGTTCAAGTGGAACTGTTTCACGACGTAAACATCGACTGGCTGGGGAAGAAGTGGTATTTCCTCGGCTTCTCTCTCATCTTCAGTGTGGCCGGCCTGCTGTCCATCTTCTTCTGGCATGAGCATTCCGCTGGGCATCGACTTCCGGGGCGGGACGCTGGTCTACGTGAAGTTTGACGCGGCGCCGTCGGCGGACCGCATCCGCGCAGGCAGTGGACAAGGCCGGCATTCGCGACAGCCGCATCCAGCCCTTCGGTCAGCGGATCGGGCAGAGCCCCTCGAACGAGGTGATCATCTCGCTGCCGGAGAAGGCGATGCAGGAGACGAATGCCGAGGCGGGCAGCGACACGATTGTGAAGGCGCTGGGCAGCTACTATTCGGCTACGGGCGCCGCCAATTCGGGCAAGCTCGACCTGGACAACGTAGGGTCGGGATCGCTGGCCGACTTCCTGATGCAGCAGGACCCGGAGCATCTGGGGCCGGATGCGGGGCGCACCAAATACACGCAGCAGGCAAACGCCATCCTGAACTTCCGCGACCGGCAGAATGACGGTCTGATCCCGAGCTTCGATGCGTTGAAGAGCATTGTCGATCCGGCGGTGGTGTCGACGCTTCAGCAGCACACCTATATCTCGGGTTTCCATATCTTCAATACCGAGATCGTGGGTCCGCAGGTGGGAGCGCAACTGCGCGGGCAGGCCATCCGGGCGACGCTCTACTCGCTGCTGGGCATGTTGATCTACCTCTGGTGGCGCTTTGAGCTGATCTACGGCGTCGCTGCGGTGGTTGCGGTCTTCCACGACACGCTGATCACCATCGGCGCCTTTTCGCTGACCAACAAGGAACTGACGCTGACGGTGATCGCGGCCATCCTGACGCTGGTGGGCTATTCGATGAACGACACCATCGTGGTCTTCGACCGCATCCGCGAGAACCTGCGGATGACCCGGCGCGAGCCGCTGCCGGATCTGGTGAACCGCAGCATCAACCAGACGCTGAGCCGGACGGTGCTGACCTCCGGGCTGACTTTCCTTACCGTGCTCTCCCTCTTCCTGTTCGGCGGCGAGGTGCTGCACGGCTTCTCGTTCGCGCTGGTGATCGGCATTTTGATCGGGACCTACTCGTCGATTGCCGTGGCGGCGCCCATGCTGGTGGCGTGGCAGCAGTGGCGCGCCGGGCATGGACGCGCGGCGGCGCTGCCGGCGGCGAAGCGGGCGCGCGTCTAGCTGGTCGGGACTGGGGATTCGGAAGGCCGCTTCGCTCCGACGGGATTGTTCCGGAACACCCCCACCCCACCTTCGGCAGGATGGGGCACCCGGGTGTCTGTGAGTCGCTTTTGGTTGAGCGGCGCTCCGCGCCGGTTGAACGATAGGTACAGCAGGTCCCTCACTCCACCTTCGGTTACGCTCAGGATGACGAAATTGATAAAAAGGCCTGCACTGATTTCGGTGCAGGCCAAATTATTTGGAGATTTGCGGGAACAAACATCCCCCCATCAGGTGTCTATAGCCAAGAAGTCGCAGGCCCAGTCTCCGCTTCCCTTCGTTGACGCCGCGACTGCTCCGAGCCGGAGCGGTGGCGGATTGCCTGAAGGAGCGGGGAATTTGGTGTCTAGCACGTCTGTTTGTCGAGGTAAGCCATGTTCGAAGACTCCCTGATGGAATCCGGGCACAGAATCAAGACGAAGAGCAAGTGGTGGTCCATCGTTGCTCTCATCGTCAATGTCGCAGTTGTGATCGGGCTGGTGCTGTGGCCGCTGATGCATCTTGAGTCCCTGCCGAAGAACATGATGGCCACCTTGCTGGTAGCGCCTCCTCCTCCGCCGGCGCCGCCGCCGCCGCCGCCGCCGGCAGCGCCGGTGAAGGTCCATGTGCAGACGGTGGACCCGTTCCAGGCGCCGAGCAAGATTCCGCATGAGATCAAGACGGTGAAGGAAGAGCCCCCACCGCCGACCAACCAGGGCGTGGCCGGCATGGAAGGCATGGGATCGGGTGGAGCGATCGGCGGCATCCTGGGCGGTATGGGCAATGCCCCGGCCCCGGTGGTAAAGGCAGCCGCACCGAAGAAGATCGCCATCTCATCCGGTGTGATGACAGGTCTCAAGACAGGCGGCGTGAACCCGACCTACCCGCCGATCGCGCGCGCGGCACGTATCTCTGGTACGGTAGTGCTCCAGGCGACGATTTCGAAGTCGGGCACCATTCAAAACCTGCGCGTCATCAGCGGACCTCCGATGCTCACGCAGTCGGCCATGGAAGCAGTGCGGACCTGGAGATACAAGCCCTACCAGTTGAACGGCGAGCCGGTTGAGGTGGAGACCACGGTAAACGTGGTGTTCAACCTGGGCGGCTGATCGCCGGTGCCTCTCTCCGGAACGGCTGGTTCCGGTGAGGGGATGACCATCCACCAACTGGCCTCTTCGTGTCATACGGGGTGCGAAGAGGCCGGTGATAGCATCGGGGTGTTTTGACACACCGCGATCCCAAAGCAGCTTTCGTTCATAGCTTCTGTACTACCCCAGGAGGAAAGATTCAGTGATTCACGCTCAGCTCACTCACGTTATCCCTCACATTTCAAATCTTGGTCTGTGGCTTCAGGACCAGGGTGGCACCGTCGGCTTCAGCCTGCCCGAGATGTGGGGAAGAATGGGCATTCCGGCGAAGGCCGTGGTGATCATTCTCTTCATCATGTCGATCTGGTCGCTGGCTGTGATTATCGACCGCGCCATCTATTTCAACGCTGCCCGCAAGCAGTCGCGTGAATTCGCTCCCAAGGTTGCCGGCGCTCTGCGCGAGGGCAAGCTGGACGAAGCCGTGAAGGTAGCGGATCGCAACAAGAAGTCGCACCTGGCCGAGGTGGTCACCGCCGGTCTGCAGGAGTTCCGCAGCTACGGCAATGGCGGCGCCATCACCGAAGACCAGATTGAGTCCAGCAAGCGTGCACTGGAGCGCGCCGAAGCCATCGTCCATGCCAAGCTGAAGCGCGGCCTGGGTGGTCTGGCGACCATCGGTTCGACCGCGCCCTTCATCGGCCTGTTCGGCACGGTGGTCGGTATTCTGAACGCCTTCCAGCAGATCGCCACGCAGAAGTCGGCCGGTATCGGCGCCATCGCAGGCGGTATCTCGGAGGCACTGGTGACCACCGCATTCGGGCTGCTGGTCGCGATCCCGGCTGTGATGCTGTTTAACTACTTCACCAACAAGGTTGAGGCCTTCGACGTCGAGATGGACAACTCCTCAAGCGAGCTGGTGGATTACTTCATCAAGCAGTCGCAGCGCCGCTAGAGCAGTTACTGCGGTGCCGTCCGAGCGTGAATCGAATCGTGGCGGGGAACGAAACCCCCGCCACCCTCCTTCCCGCATCTATGCAGTAGTAGCGGACGGCTGCATTGCTGGTACGACCCCGCTCGACTGGGAGCACATCCCAGGGAGCAACGCAGGGAGCATATATGGCACTTGCAGTTCGCAATGAAGGCGCCAAGGTTAACTCCAATATCAACGTCACCCCGATGGTGGACGTGATGCTGGTGCTGCTGATCGTCTTCATGGTCATCACGCCTATGGTGCAGAACAAGGTCAACGTCGATCTGACAAAGAGCGTCGATGCGACGCCCATGCCGGACGCCGAACACGAAGATTCCGCGGTGGTTGCGGTGACCCGCGACGGCCATGTGTATCTGGGCGCGAACCAGATTTCTTCCGGCGATCTGGGCCCGAGGATCACCGACATGCTGCAGAACAAGACCAATAAAGAGGTTTATCTGCGTGCCGATGCGCGGTCCAACTACGGAATCGTAATGGATGCGATCGACAACATTCGAACCGCAGGCGTCGATACAATTGGCGTGCTGACGGAGCAGCCGAACAACACGGTGATGGGCGGCAGTTAGAACAGCCTGCCCTGCCGGCAGCAGGGCTGAAACGATAGAGGGTTTTCTCATGTCATTCTCAACAGGCAGCGGCGGAGGGCTTTCCTCCGATATCAACGTAACTCCGATGATCGACATCCTTCTGGTGTTGTTGATCGTCTTCATGGCCATCACGCCGGTATCGCCCAAGGGTCTGGAGGCGCTGGTGCCGCAACCTCCGAAGAACAATACGCCGCTGAAGGAGAACGATACGGCCATCGTGGTGTCGATCCTGCATGGCGCTGGCGGTCAACCGGCCTACAAGATCAACGAGGCCGATGTGCAGAAGTCCGATCTGGCGGGAAGGCTGCAGACGATCTTCTCCACGCGCGCGACCAAGGTGATGTTCATCAAGGGAGACAAGGATCTCGACTTTGCTCCTATCGCCAATGCTATTGATATCGCCAAAGGCGCGGGGGTCGATCACGTTGGACTGATCACACCCAAGATTGCGGCGGGTCAGTAACCGTCCCATGTCACTCAGCCCGCGGCCGGCCCCGGCCGCGGTTGTTGTTATACCGTTTCACGAGTATTGTGGTCGAGCCAGCAACTGGGCAAAAGCAGCCTTGCTTGACGAAAGCTGCGCCGATGCTCTTTATTGAGGGCCATGTCCATTGCGAAAACGGTCTCTGCGGGACTTGCGGGCCCGAAGAAAACAGTTACAATCAACGCGCAGAGAAGTTTCTGTTCCCTGCCCAGTAAACGGACCCCTCAACGCGCCGCGGTCTGGCACCTATTCAAGGAGAAATGAAGCAGAATGATGCGTATCGCAAAAGTGTGGATGCCGGCAGTTGCCAGCCTGTCGATGCTCCTCGCCACCACCGGGTGCAGCAAGCTAAAGGCGCGCGATCAGCTCAACAAGGGAGTCCAGGCCTACAAGAACGCCAGATATGAAGAGGCGATCGATCACTTCCAGACCGCGGTGAACCTGGATCCGTCGCTCACCATGACGCATATGTACCTGGCCACCGCGTATGCGCAGCAGGTTGTACCCAACTCGGATACACCCGCGAACAAGAAGCTTGCGGACCAGGCGATTGCGGCATACAAGGACGCGCTGCAGATCGATCCCAACAACGTAAATGCCATCAAGGGGATCGCCTCCATTTATTTCGGCCAGGCCAAGGCGGATGATGCGAAGGCGTGGCAGCAGAAGGTGCTGGCAGTCGATCCAAAGGATCCGGAAGCGTATTACACCATCGGCGTCATCGACTGGAATAAGGCGCGCAAGAACTCGCTGGATTTTCTTGCGGCCAATGGTCTGACGGAAAAGCAAGCGGCCGATGCCGGCGTACCCAAGAAAATCTGTCCCAAGCTGGCGGAGATGAATGGTCCGTTGGTCGACGAGGCGCTGGATTCTCTGCATAAGGCGGTCGATCTGCGGCCCTCCTATGAAGATGCGATGGCGTACATCAACCTGGCCTATCGCCGCAAGGCGGAGATCGAGTGCGGCAACGACGATGCGCGCAAGGCCGATATACAGCAGGCACAGGACTGGATCCAGAAGGCCCTGGGCGCCCGCAAGGCGAATGTGTTGAAGGCAAACCAGTCGACCAAGCCGGGCGTCGACACCAACAAGTAGCCGTCGGCAGAAGACACCACGCGAAGGAGTCCGGTAACGGGCTCCTTTCGCATTTGCGGAGTGGACGGGAGCCGGTGCCCTTCGGGGCGGCTGGAGTGCCGGGAACTACCCCGCCCTTCGGCAGGCTCACGGCAGGCTCCTGGCTTTGCTGGATGTTGGGCACCCGACTTGGTGGTGGTGCGGGCTTTCTCCCTTTCCAACTCGCGGACGCGGGATATTGCGCGCGGGATGCTGCGCGCCACAGCCATTCCTCGGTATTCGAACGGATGGAGCGCGTTGCGCTTACAGGCACGCGCAATTCAATTTAGAATCCGTCACTGGTGGCTTCCCTTCGCAAGATCCTGATCGCCAACCGCGGCGAGATCGCACTCCGCCTGATTCGAGCGTGCCGCGAGCTGGGCATCTCGCCGGTAGCCGTCTACTCCGACGCAGACCGCAGCGCGCTGCATGTGCAACATGCCGACGAGGCATACCGGCTGGGTCCGGCTCCCTCGGTGGACTCCTACCTTCGGGGAGACCGCATTCTCGAAATCGCGCGCAGGTGCGGAGCGGATGCGATTCATCCGGGCTACGGATTTCTTTCCGAGAACGCCGACTTCGCTGAAGCGTGCGCGGCGGCTGGGATTACGTTCATCGGGCCGCCGGCATCCGCGATGCGCGAACTGGGGTCGAAGACACGCGCGCGCGCGGCGGCCGATCGCGCGCGGATGCCGCGCACACCAGGCTCGGTGCAAGGCCTGGCCTCCGCGGAAGAAGCTGTAACGCTGGCAGAGGAGATTGGCTATCCCGTGATGCTGAAGGCGGCGGCGGGCGGCGGCGGCAAGGGCATGCGCGCCATCCATCGAGCGGAGGAGATGGCGTCTGCGTTTCTATCGGCCAGCGACGAGGCTGCGCGCGCCTTTGGATCCGGCGAGGTGTATCTCGAAAAGCTGATCGAGCGGCCGCGCCACATCGAGATACAACTGCTTGCCGACCAACATGGCCATGCGGTTTATCTTGGCGAGCGCGAGTGCTCCGTGCAGCGCCGCCACCAGAAGGTGATTGAAGAGGCGCCATCCGCGGTGGTGGGTCCGGAGCTGCGCAGGCGCATGGGCGAAGCGGCGTGCCGGCTCGCACTCGAAGCGGGCTACGTGAATGCGGGCACGGTGGAGTTCCTGGTGGATGAGGCGCAGAACTTTTATTTCCTGGAAGTGAACACGCGCCTGCAGGTGGAGCATGCCGTCACGGAGCTGGTCACCGGGCTCGACCTGGTGCATCTGCAGATCGCGATTGCCGAGGGCAAGCCGCTGCCGTTCACCCAGGAGGAGATCAGTCCTGCGCGGGCACGCGTTGGAAGTGCGCGTGTATGCGGAGGACCCGGAGACCGGCTTTCTTCCATCGCCGGGGCGCATTACGCGGCTGCTGCGGCCGGGTGGGCCGGGGATTCGCGAGGATGAAGGCGTGTACGAGGGCTGGGAGGTGCCGACCGAGTACGACCCCATGCTCTCCAAGCTGATCGCGTTCGCGCCGGATCGCGCGACGGCGATTGCGCGGCTGGGCTGTGCGATTGACGAGTATGTGATCGGGGGCATCCGGACCAACCTGAAGCTGCTGCGCCGCATTCTGGATGACGCGGACTTTCAGGCGGCGCGGATCGACACCGGCTATCTCGACCGGCTGCTCGCGAAGCCTGCGACGGAAGAAGCAGCAGCCGCAGATACCGCGGAGGCAGCGGCCATCGCGGCTGTTCTGTTTGACGCTCCCGCAGCTCCGACCACCGCGACACAAGCACAGACGCCATGGCAGCGCGACGCACTGCGGCAGGGGTTGCGCCGATGAATGCTTTGACGCTCGAGGTGGAAGTGGACGGCGTTTTGCGGCGGCTGGTGGTGGAGCGCGGCGACGAAGGATGCGTGGTCCACATGGATGGCCGGGCGATCCCGGTGGATCTCTGCGAGCCGGCGCCGGGCGTGATGTCGTCTGCTGATCGGCGGCCGCTCGTATCGTTGCGTGCGCACGGTGTTCGCGGATGAGGAGACGATTGCGGTGGGAGGGCGGCAGCATCGGGTTGCCGTGAGCGATCCGCGCTCACTGCGGAGTCAGCGCAGGCGGCCTGGAGCGGGCAATGGCACGCTGCAGATCAAGGCCTCCATGCCGGGGCGCGTGGCGCGCGTGCTGGTGGCGGCGGGCGATGCCGTGGTGGCGCACCAGGGAGTGGTAGTCATTGAGGCGATGAAGATGCAGAACGAGCTGAAGGCCGCGCGTGACGGCCGCGTGGCGGAAGTGCGCGTCGCGGCAGGCGACAAGGTCACTTCCGGCCAGGTGCTGGCCGTGCTGGAGTGACAAGCGTTCTGGCCCTGGTTGAGCGGAGCTACGCGCCGACATCGAACGATAGATAAAGCAGGTCCCTTCGACAAGCTCAGGGCAGGCTCCTCACTCCGCCTTCGGCTAGGTTCAGGATGACAGGTTCATGGAATGACTCACCACGTCAGCGGATGCGCTCGCGGCAGCCGCTGTGCCAACTGCGGAAGGCGGCATCGAGAATGCGCTGGTTCTGCACGCCGTCCTCGCCGGTGCTGGCGAAGGTGCCTGTGCCTTCCACTACGGCGGAGAAGGCATCGAGCATGCGGCTGTACGCGTCACTATTCGAGACTTCTTCCTGGGCTACGGTCTTGCACGCGACATGCTGGACGATGGTGACGGGCCGGTCGACGTTGAAGCCGCATTCCGCGGCGAGGACGCCGCCCTGGCCCACAACCTCCACGCGTGTGCGATAGACGGCGCGAAAGCTGACCTGCACGTTGGCCAGCACTCCGCCGCTGAATTCCAGAGCGATGGCCGCGCTTTCTTCCAGCTCACGATCCGGCATTGCG
Source organism: uncultured Acidobacteriaceae bacterium (assembly GCA_963763665.1). GTDB lineage: Bacteria > Acidobacteriota > Terriglobia > Terriglobales > Acidobacteriaceae > KBS-83. Next base: position 1,199,855 of record CAVXPT010000001.1, read on the forward strand.
GGCGCCGATGTGTCGGCGCGAGCCAGCGTGCTGACGGCGACGACCTCCTGCTCGAGGAGGAAGCGCAGCGCATCGATGGCGTGGATGCCGACGTCGCCGATGGGACCGCCGCAGGCCATGCTGGAATCGTTGATCCACATGCGCGGGCTGTTGCGGCTCTCAAAGCTGAAGTGCGCGGAGGCGAAGACCGGCGCGCCGATGGCGCCCTCCGCGAGGAGTGCCCGCATGCGCACGAAAGATGTGTTGTAGCGAAAGTTCTGGGCCACGCCGAAGGGCCGGCCGGCAGCGCGCGCGGCAGTGGCCATGCGGATCGCCTCACCTGCGTTCATGGCCAGCGGTTTCTCGCATAAGACCGCTTTGCCATAGCGGAGTGCCAGCAGCGTGTGCTCGCAATGCAGCGCATCCGGGCTGGCGACGAATACCGCGTCAATGGCGGGTGACGCGCACAAATCCTCCGGTGAGGCGAAGACCTGCTCAATATGGAAGTGCTGCGCATTCTCGCGTGCGCGATCCTGGTTGCGGCGCCAGATACCGGTGAGCCGCGAATTCTGCGCCTGCTCAAAGGCGGGTGCGAGACGACGCTCTCCGTGATGGCCGAAGCCGAGGATGCCGTAGCGGACCATACTGTTCATGCTAAGCGAGAGAACCTTCAGTGAGAACTAAGGTCATTGCGATAGACCACGCCGCTCTTCATCACGAACACAGGATGCTGCAGCACGGTGATGTCTTTCAGTGGATCGCCCTTGACGGCCACGGCATCTGCCCACTTGCCGGGATCGAGTGAACCCGACGCGGTCGCTCCAGCCCATGAGTTCGGCGGCGTTCACGGTGCCGGTGCGCAGCGCATCCAGCGGCGTCATGCCGAAGTCGCGCACGTAGACTTCGAATTCGTGCGCGTTGAGCCCGTGAGGGTAGACGGCCGCGTCGGTTCCCATCGCGACCTTTACACCGGCGGCGATGGCATGTTTCGCATTGCCCTTCTCGACGGCGCTTACGGTCAGCATCTTCTGCTGATAGAAGGCCGGGAGGTGACCGTTCTCGCGCATCCAGTCGACGAGGTACGCGGTGGGCACGAAGTAGGTGCCGTGGGCCTTCATCACCTTGATGTCTTCGTCATTGATGTAAGTGCCGTGCTCGATGGAGTCGACGCCCGCCTCGCTGGCCCAAAGGATGCCCTGCGCTCCGTGCGCGTGTGCGGCGACTTTGCGACCCAGGCGATGCGCATCAGCCACGATGGCCTGCATCTCCTCCAGCGTGTACTGGCTGGCCTGCGGGTCGTCGCCCTTGGAGAGCACGCCGCCGGTAGCGCCGATCTTGATCAGGTCCGCGCCGTACTTGATGTTCTCGCGCACCTTGTGCTGCACAGCGGGAATGCCGTCCGCCACGCCGCCGCCAGTGAGGTGATAGGACTCGGGCAGCAGGTTCTCGTCCATATGGCCGCCGGTGATGCCGAGTGCCGGCCCACTGACCTGCATGTGCGGTCCCTCGATGAGCCCTTCATTGATCGCGTCTCGCAGATCCACATCGGCGAAGCCGTCGGCTCCCACATTGCGCACGCTGGTGATGCCCGCTTCGAGCGTTACCTTTGCATTGCGAGCGCCGATCAGCGCGCTTTTTGCGACCGTGGTGGAGAGCTCGTGGTAGGGATCGAAGTTCGGGTCGTTGGTGAGGTGGGTGTGTACGTCGATCAAGCCAGGGAGCAGCGTGGCGTCCCCGAGGTCGATGACGGTATCGCCGGGCTGCGGCTGCACCTGTGCGGTGGGCTCAACCGTGACGATGCGATCGCCGGAGACAACCAGCGTCTGCGCGTCCAGCAGCCGGCCGGCGTGGACATCCACCAGATGCGCGGCGCGCACCAGCGTGCGCGTGGCGGGCGGGGGAGTTTGCGTGAAGCAGATGGCGGGGAGGGTAAGGACACAGAGCGACAACAGCCACGACGGGCGATGGGACACGTACAGCCTCCGCAAAAGGTGTCCCAGTGTAGCAAGTGTTCAGAGAGGATGAGATCGCCTGGCTCACAGCGTCAGGAAAAATGTTTTATTGCGCGCCTTTCTTGAAGATCTCCTCGGCATAGTAGTTCTCCACGTGCGCCTGGTCGCGCAGCATCTCGTCGTAGGCATTGCGCAGGAGCTGCGCGCGGCTCTCTCGCAACTGTGCGCGGATGGTCTGCTGGACGCGGGGGTCGTTCAGCTCATATTGGCCGGCGGCTTCCCTGTCGAGCAGCTTGTAGATCGCGTAGCCATTCGCTTTGTGGTTCTGGTCGTAGAGCGGGATGACACCGGTGATCTGGCCGGGCCGGAGCGCGGTGATCGCGGCATAGACGGCGTTGTTGGACCGCAGTTGCGACTCGGTGAGCCGCCCCATGTCGCCCCCGCTGCTGGCGTTGGATGTGTCCTGGCTGTATTGCGACGCCAGGGCGCCGAAGTCATCGCCGCTTTCCAACCGGGTATGCAGCGCTTCGATCTTCTTCTTCGCTTCCGCGTCGGTGTTGCCTCTGGCGCTTTGCATGTTGCCGGGCTGCGGCGGCGGAACAGCGGAGACGACGATCTCCGCTACATGGAACTCCGGCTCCACCAGGTTAAAGAGGGACTTGTTGGTGTTGTAGTACTCCTGGATATCGGCGTCGGTGATGTTGATCTTGGAGTTGATTTCCCTGTTGATCAGCTTTTCGCTGGTAAGGCCGCGGCGGATTTGCCGCTTCAGGTCATCGAGCGTCATGTTCTTCGCCTTGAGCTGACGGTTGAACTCCTCCTGGGTGAAGGGGGCTTTGATCTCGGCGAGCTTGGCGTCGACCTCCTCGTCGGTTGCGGCGAGGTTGAGCTTGGCGGCGCGCTGCTGCTGGATCTCATCGTCGATGAGGTGGCGGAGTATCTCCAGGTGCGCGATCTCGGATTGTACGAGCGAGGGCTGCTGCGGGCCGTTTCCGATATTGCTGCGGTAGAAGCGTTCCAGCGTGGCCTGGTCAATGGGATGGCCGTTGACGGTGGCCACCACGTCAGGCTGGTGGGGGCGGCTGCAACCGAGCCCGGCTATGAGGGGAAGAAGGCCGAGGGTGAGCCAGAAGGTGGAACGGCGGAATGGGGAGGACGTGCTCTTCAGCTGCGTGGCAGGGCTGGATGCAGTCAGCGGAACTTCTGGCACTCTGTCTCCTTCGAGAGATGCCCCGGTACGGAACAGGTCTCACCGGCTCGGGGGGATGCACCGGCGCCGGCTCACAAAGCTTATCGTATTTTCCCATCGCGTTTCCCTATTGCGGGAAGCTGCGCGCCCTCCGGAACGGAAAGCGAACAGCCTTACCGTGACGGGGCAGGCGTGGTTTGGGGTGCCGCCGCGGCGGGTGCGGTTACAGCCCGTTCCGGAGGCGTGATGCCGTCGGCCTTCAGCGCGCGATCGATGGAATCCCACACGGCCGAGGTGGGCTGGGCGCCTGCGGCGATGCGTTCGCCATCCACGAAAACCTGCGGCGTGCCGTCGATGCCAAGCTTCTCTCCCTCACGCATGGAGGCGCGGATGGCGGATTCATCCTGCTTCGCGATACAGGCATCCAGCCTGGCCTGGTTCACATCGGCCTTTTTGCCGATGACGCGGGCCTGTTCGTCCAGGGTGGCGAAGGCCTGCTTGGGGTCGTCGCGGTTGCCGTCGATCTCGTGGCCGTGGCTGTGCGCGTAGTCGATGAAGGTCCAATAGGCGTCGTTGTTCTGGTCCGCGAGGCAGTTGGCGTTTACCGCGGCGTGCATTGCCCAGGGATGGATTTCGACCAGGGGAAAGTCCTTGTAGACGAAGCGCACCATGCCCTTGTAGTGGTCGAGCGTGGCGGGAAACAGCTCCTCGTGCATGCGGGCGCAGTAGGGGCACTCGAGGTCGTCGTAGTTGACGACGGTGACCTTGGCATCGGCATTGCCGCGGATCGGGCGATGGTCGAGCGAGTAGACGGACTGCGGGTCCTTGCTGATGTCGAACTTCTCGAGCCGCGCCAGGGTGTTGCCGTCCTTGGAGATCAGGAAGGTGACGGTGGTCTGCTTGCCGCTGTGCGAGAAGGTGACGGGGAGATTGTCATAGCCCGGGATGTCGCTCTTGGTCTTGCCGCCGAGGGAGACGTCGTAGTTCGAGGGAACATTGAACTGCGAGCGCACCAGCACCTCGATGCGGCGCTCCACCGATGCGTTGGGAGGAGGGGTCTGTGCCCGGCAGCCCAGGATGGCGATGGCTGCAAAGGAGCAGAAGAGGACAAATCGGGAACGGAACAAAAAAGCCGCCTTTCACTGCGGGACAACGAGCTTTTCCCATTATCGCAGGGCGAGGGGAGGGCATGCTAACCGGGCATTTCAGGGGGTTGCCGGCTCAGTCCGCCCTTCGCCCTAATAGATCAACTGCGACCGGTTGATATTGCCGGCGGTGCCGATGCCGGCGAGGGTGAAGTTGAAGCTCTCGTAATTTTCGTTGCGTTCCGTGCCCAGCGCGAGACGGCGGTATTCCACGGTGAGGCCGCAGCAGTTCCAGTTGTAGCTGGTCTGCACGCCTCCGTACTGGAACTGCGATTGATTGAGATCGTAGCCAAGATTGATGCCGCCGCTGAAGCCGGGCTTGGTGCCGGCGCCATAGCCAAAGGTTGCGCGGAGCTGCTCGTAGTTGGTGACCGGCGTGGGGAGCGTGCTCGGCTTGAGGGAGTCCAGGCGGGCATGGCTGATGGTGCCGAAGAAGCCGGCGTGACGCACGTCCGCGTAGATATTGCTGCCATTGATGCGGCCGGCGTGGGCATCGTAGTCCACGTCCCAGCCAAAGCTGAGGGTCTGGTTGGTGCGCAGGGCCATGCGGGAGATCAGAGGGGAGTAATCGCGCGGGCCGGCCAGGAACGCGATGCCGGTCAGGTTGAGCGTGGTCGCGAGCACATTGCGCCGGCTATCGAAGACGGCGCCGCCGAAGTTCGGATCGAAGTAATGCTTCTGCGCCAGCGTCCAGGTGAGGGATTCGCTGGTATCGGTGCTGGAACAGTCGTGATACTCGATGGGCAGATAGACGCGGCCGTAGCCTTCACGGGGCAGCGGCGGGTTGGTGCAGGGTTGCGGGTGCAGCTTCTTGAGGTAGAACTGCTGGGTGACGGAGTACTCGATCTCGTTGGTGTCGCTGGCCAGGTCGGTGGGATCGAAGCGCAGGATGTTGCGGAAGTTGTCGATGCCGGAGACGAACTGATAGTGCGCTTCGGGCTCGATGGCGTGGCGCAGCATGCGGCCATGATGCACGAGCCAGGCGGGCGCAAAGTCGCGCTCCATCACCGGAGCACGCAGCTCAAGCGCGGCCTCCATCGCCTTGCGGTCCAGGCTGGCCGAACGGTACACGGGCACGAAAGAGCCCGACACCGGGTCGAGAATGAAGGTGGGAGCCTGGCTCTTGGTATAGAACGTTTCGCGCACTGCTACCGAGGGACGGATGTCGAAACCGCCGAAGTGGAAGGGCGCGGATAGATCGGGACGGAGATCGAAACGGCCCACTTCGTGAGCGGTCTCGAAGCCGGGCTCGTGACGGTTGAGCCCGGCGACGCTGCCGTCCGCACTCCAGACCAGCGGCGTGCCGCCGAGCGGGCGCTCCACGGCCACGGCATCGACCGAGGGCAGGTGCGCGATCACCACATCCTTGACCGGGTTCACCTGCGCGTAGTTGATGTAGCGATTGAAGCTGCCGGTCTCTGAGACGCCATTGTTGTTATGGGTCAGGTAGACACTCGAATTCACCTGCGTGGCCGTGGCCTGGGAGAAGCTCTCGGCGAAGGCTTCGCGATAGATGATCGAGCTCAGGTATTCGGCATTGCTGACCAGCCGGGTGTGAGGGCCGAGGCCATGCCGGCCATTGATCAAGAGGTCCTGTCCGCCCTGATCGGTGAGCTTTGGTGGAGTTCCCAGCACAATGCCGCGGTCGAAGAGCGCGGTGAAGCGGATGTCCGCGAAGTCGTCGTCGCGTCCGCGATAACGGAACTCGCCGCTGGGGGCCCAGCCACGCTTGGAGAAGTAATCGGTGCCCAGAGTCAGATCCATGCTGCGATTCAGCGCCAGATAGTACTGTTCGCCAAAGACGCTGCCCTTGGTGTTGGACTGCGAGTAGACGGGGATCAGGAACCCGGACTGCCGGTCGTTGGACATGACCGGATGGGTGAAATAGGGCAGATAGACGATGGGGATGTTGAGCACGCGGAAGAGCGCATTGCGGGCGCTTGCCTGCCCATCGGCCATGTCGATGCGTCCCGCGGCAATCACCCAGTCCGGATGAGGCAGGCGGCAGGAGGTCATGGTTCCGTCGATCACCCGGAACTCCTCCGGACCGTTCTTGATGACGACGCGGCCGGTGAAGAGAAACGGATTGGTGGTGGTGTAGATAACCTTCTTGCGGCTTAGGTTCTGGAGCACGCCGACGCTGCCGGTGACGTTGTAGAAGCGGCCGGTATCGAGATCGAAGTTCAGGGTGGCGTGGTCGGCGAGGATGTGCTCGTCGGCCGAGCCGCCGTCCAGTTCCACGTGGCCTTCCGCGCGCGCTTCGCCGGTGTCTTCGTTGTAATTCATCTTGTCGGCGTGCAGCACATAGCCCTTGTAGAGAATCTCGACGTCGCCCAGGAGCGTGTAGACAGAGCCGTCCTTTCGCTGGGTGTTCGCTGCGATGTGAACGGGGATCAAGGTCTTGCCGGGACCGGGGACGGGCGCGAGGCGGGGCAGCTCGTCCGCGTCTGGAACGTCGGGCAGCGAGCTGGATGCGGATGCAGGCGCAGAAGATGGTTGCGTCTGCTGTGCCGGTACCGCGCTTGATTCCGGGTGCCCGCTCTGCCACGCCCAAAGTGCAAGCTGCGGATGACACAGCCACACCACCGTGATACATAAAAAACTGCGTAGGTTCTTCGGCACGGGCAAGGCCAGAATAGAGCATTTTCCCGGTGGGGAGCAGCGGCTCAGGCGATCGTAGTGAAAGACGGGCTACTCCGCGTGAAGTTTCGCTCCTCTCTGCCGCGTGAAAACGATCTGGAATGGCGGTGCTTTCTTTGGCCGTGAAACCCGCGCAACTGTGGCTCGGACGACGCTACCCGTGGCGCCTCTTTGCCGCTCCTTGCGATGATTCGGCGCGGTCTCGTTCCCTGGCGTGCCGCCTCGTCTTCAGGCGGTGACGCTGCCTTGCATGGACGGCGATGCTGCCGTTGGGGGAGCGCAGGAGAGCGCGGGACGCGCACGGGCGCAGTTGTTAGAGACGCCGGAAGCAGGGACAAGAGCAATGGCAAAGTTCGTGCCGGATGATGTGCCGGCGTGGAAGACGGAGCTGACCGAGAAACTGGCTGCCAGCCGTGCACGGCGATCCGGCCGGGCTGTGAGCCAGCCTCGTCTGCCGCTGGAGCGCCAATCCGCAGATGCTGCAGGAGAGTCGGGCCGTGCCAATGTGGCCGCGGCGGTCGCCGCTCGCTATGCGGCGAGGCCGAGCTATCGCGAGGTGCTGGAGCGGGAAGCCGAAGAGGCCGCGCTGGCCGCCGAGAAAGCGCTGATTGCGGCGCAGGAGGCGCAGGAAGCAGTGCGCCGCAGCATGGAGGATGCCCGCGCCGCGGAAGCCGCCGCCGCCGAGGCCCGCGAGGCGGAGGAGTTGTTAGAGGCCGAGCAGGCGCTGGTGGAGCGCGAACGGATTGAAGTGCGGTACGAAATGGATGAGCGTACGCAGCGGCAGATGCAGGCCTACGAGGCGCGGCGATCCGTGCGGCTGCCGCAGCCGTCGACTCCGCATCCGGCGGCGCCACCGCAGATGCGGGAGTTTTCCGATCCTCTGGAAGAGGAGACAGTAGCCCCGGCCGTTCCGCTGGCGGCGAACCTGATTGAGTTTCCGCGCGAACTGGTAGCGACGCGCAAGGCGCGTCCAAGGCTGGCGGAAGGACCGCTGCGGGATGCGGAGCCGCAGCCCGGCCAGTTGCGCATCTTTGAAGTGGAACAGGAAGCCATCGATCACCGGCCGGGAATGAGTGCCGCGGCAGTGGGGCTGGACTGGTCGTCGATCCGGCTGGATGCGCCGACGCCAGAACATGTGGCGCGCGCGGCTGCCGCCCGTGCGGCCGCCGAAGAGGCTCCCATCCGGCCGGCTGCGCTCGAAGACCGCATCATGGCTGCGCTGGTGGATGGCGCGCTCAGCTTTGCCGGATTTCTGATCTTTGTCTTTGTCTTCAGCTCCTGTACGGCGCATCCGCCGTCCGGCAGAACGGCCCTGGTGGCAGGCTTCCTGGCGTTCCTGGGCAGCTTCGTTGCCTACCAGTGGCTCTTCTTCCGCTTTGGCGAGAGCACGCCGGGCATGATGTACGCGGGCATTGCGCTGTGCACGCTGAACGATGACAACCCCACGCGACCGGCGATGCAGCGGCGGGTGGGCGCGCTGCTGCTCTCTGCCCTGCCGCTGGGATTGGGGCTGCTGTGGGCGGTCTTCGACGAAGACCATCTGGGGTGGCACGACCGCATCAGCGGAACCTATCAGCGGTCGTATAAGTAAAATCTACTTTTGCCGGGGCGGACACTGCTTTGCTTGTCCGTTCCGGCTTGTGATCGAATTGTGGCGATGAATCGTCGCCGTTTTCTCTCCCTGTCTGCGTTTGGCACCGCTGCCCTGCATCCAGTTTCACGCCTCCTCGGGCAAGCCCCGCCTCTGACCGTCACGCTCACGCTCGGCAAACCGACGGGCCGCCACATCGCGGAGGATTTCACCGGGCTGAGTTACGAGTCGGCGCAGCTCAGCGATCCGAATTTCTTTGCGGGCGATAACCGGCAGCTCATCGACTTGATGGGTGGGCTCGGCGAGCATGGTGTCCTGCGCATTGGCGGCAACACCAGCGAGTACTGCTTCTGGAAAGCGGATCCGAAGGCGCACGGGTCGGCGACGGCAATTTCAGAGAATCCGATTCAGGATGCGCTCGGTCCGGACAAAGGCAACCAGGCGCCGCCGCGCCGCGTGATCACGGAGCAGGCGATCCACAACCTGCGCGCGTTCCTGGACCGATTGCCGGGATGGTCGCTGATCTATGGCTTGAATCTCGGGCTGGGGACGCCGGAGATGGCTGCGGAGGAAGCCGCGTTCGTCTCTCGCGCGATGGGATCGAAGCTGCTGGCCTTCCAGATGGCGAACGAGCCTGACCTCTTCTACAAGAACGGACTGCGGCCCTCCAGCTACAACGCGGATCAGTTCATCGCGGAGTGGCGGCGGTTCTTTGAAGCGGTGCGGAAGCGCGTGCCCGATGCGCCCTTTGCCGGGCCAGACACTGCTTTCAACAATGACTGGCTGGTGCCCTTCGCCAAGGCCTTCCGCAACGATGTGAAGTTCGTCTCGTCGCACTACTACGCCGAGGGGCCGCCGGCCGATCCGGCGATGGATATTCCGCGGCTGCTGCGTTCGGACCCGAAGCTCGATCGCGAGTTCGCGGGACTCGAGCAGGTGACCAGGGAGACAGGGCTGCCCTTCCGGCTGGCGGAGACCAACTCCTGCTACGGCGGCGGAAAGGAGGGCGTGAGCGATACCTTCGCATCCGCGCTATGGGGAGCGGACTACATGTTCCGCATCGCGCAGGCGGGAGGCATCGGGGTGAACTTTCACGGAGGCGGCTACGGCTGGTACACGCCGATCGCGGGGACGCGCGCGAAGGGATTCCGGGCGCGGCCACTCTATTACGGCATGCGACTGTTTCGCCTGGCGGCTGCCGGGGAGCTTCTCGATGCCAGCTTGAGCACAGCGCCGGATGGATTGCGTGTGTATGCGGTGCAGAAGCCGGGTGGCCACGTGACGTTGACGGCGCTCAACCTGAGCCTGGAGCATCCGATTGAACTGGCGCTGGACCAGAGGCTGACGGGAAAGTCGCTGATCCGGCTGAGAGCCCCCAATGCTGCTGCGAAGACGGGCGAGACGCTGGGCGATGCAGCGATTGGAGCCGACGGCGGCTGGCATGCGAATTCGCATGAGATTGCGGGCGCGCGGCTGCAACTGCCGCCGGCGAGTGGAGCGCTGGTTTATTCGTAATCGGACTACGAGGCTGAGCGGCGCTTTCGCCCCGATATCGAACGGAAGATAAAGCAGATCCTTCGCTCCACCTTCGGTTGCGCTCAGGCTGACAAAACGTTAGAAGGCGTGCGGCTCATCGGCGAAGATTTCGCGGGTGCGGGCCATCAGAGTTGCGGCGTGCGTGTCCTCGTCGGTTGCCTGTGGTTGCGCCGAGTAGAGTTCGAGCAGGTTGTTTACCAGCATCCATGTATCGCGCCCCGGCGTCTCGGTGACGAAGGGCGGCAGCGGCATGTTGAGGTAGCGCGACAGCGCGAGGACCTGACCTTCGTACATCCATCGCAGTTTGCGCAGCAGGGCCAGACGCTCCGGTTCGAGGCGCAGGCGATAGCCGGCTCTGCATAAGACCTCAGTGAGCCTCACCAACTCGGGCTCGGACAGGCGCGTTGCGGCTTCCTTCCCATTCCTCTTGCTGTCTGGCTTATTTTCGGGCGCTGACCCTGGAGCCGCCGGTTTCGGCATGGCGACGGGCTGCATGTTGAAGACGAGCAGCAAGTCCACCACCGTGTGGCGCGCCATGGCGAAGGTGAGCCGCGCCTGGCGGCAGGCTGAGCACTCCACGATGCTAAGCAAGACGGCGCAGGTATCGAGGATGGCGGTGACGGCGCTGAGCCAGCTCTGGTTGTCGTGCTGGGAGCGAAAATAGCACAGCAGCGGATACGAGATGTGACTCTCCAGCATCTCCGCGGACCAGCGTTCCCACTCGGCCAGTAAGTTCACCAGCGCGTCGTTGCCGCCGTCGCTGGCGTGGCGGCGCAGCAACTCGCCGGCGGTGGGCGGTGAGCCGGCGCGGCCATCGAGCAGCGCGATTGAGCCTTCGCGGCGGGAGAAGGCCTGATAGAGCACCGGCAGATAGCCGATGACCATGGCGACGAAGCCGAGTCCGGTGCCCGCCTCGATGATGACCAGGTCGCGCGCCCAGTGGTTCAGCGGAATGATATCGCCGAGACCGAGCGTGAAGAGCGTGGTGCCGCTGATATAGATCGCGGTATGGAGGGGGTGCAGTCCCAGGGGATCGTGCAGCGGCGCGCCGAGGCCCCAGAACATGAAGCCGAAACCCAGGACCAGGCCCACCGCCCACAACGCCATGAGGAAGAGCAGCGAAAGCGGGCCGTAGAAGCTGAAGCCGGTCTCGCGCAAGCGGCGATTGCTGTAGCGGCTCACGACCGCCGCCCACGGACGCCAGGTGAGCACATAGAAGAGCCGGGTGAGCCGGATCTTTCCGCTGGCCCGACGCGGGAGGATGATGGTCTCGAAGGCATCGAGCAGCACCGTGCCGATGGCGATGAGTCCGAGGATGAAGCCGAGTGGGTGCACGGTTGTATTGTGCGGCTTGTCCGGCTGCCGGCGCCAGCAGCCGCTAGCTTTCGAGGACCTCGCCGCGCTGGTTGATAGTGATGCTGCGGGGCGGCTGGAGTTTCAGATTCAGATGATAGCGGGCGTGGCGCAATTCGCCGGTGCGGAGGAGCGCATCGCGGGCGACCAGATCGGCAAGATCGCGCGTGGTGGTGGCGGGGGAGGCGCCGGTGATCTTTGCATAGTTGCTCGCGCTGAGCCCGCCTTTGAAGCCCTCCGGTCCCTCGCGGAGCATGCGCAGGATGGCTTTGTGCTGACGGTCGTTGATCTCCTCGCGGAGCCTGTCGATCAGGCGAGTCTTCTCAATCAGGAAATCGACCGACGCGATGGTGCGCTGCTGCGCTTCAAGCGCGATACCCGCGAACCAGGCCAGCCACGCGGTGATCTCGTTGCTCTTGTTGGCGCGCTCGAGCGCACGGTAATAGTCGCCGCGGTGCGCAAGGATGGTCGCGGACAAGGAGAGGAGCACCGGCTCGTCCGAGATTTCATGTGCGGCCTGCGCCAGCGCCTTCTCGGCGATGGCGCGTCCCAGGCGTCCATTGCCGTCCTCGAAGGGGTGGATGCACTCGAAATAGAGGTGGGCGGCTCCAGCGCGAGCGAGGGCGGGCAACGGCTTCGCGCCGCCGGGCGAAGTTCGGTTAAACCAGGCGACGAAGCGCTTCATCTCCGCCGGAACACGCCGGGCCGGGGGCGCCTCAAAGTGAATGCGCGGCTTGCCGATGGCGCCGGAGATGATCTGCATGGGATCGCCACCGGCGCGATAACGGCCAAGGTCGTGCAGGCCGCGGCCCTTCATCAACTTGCGATGCCAGCCGAAGAGCATCTCGTCGGAGAGCGGCTTTTGGGAGGTGCGGTAGAGATCGACCATCATTTCGGCGACGCCCTCTTCGGAAGGACGGATGCGTTTGGGGTCGGCCTTCAGCCCGAGCTGGCGCTGGATGGAGGACTGGACGCTGGCCCGATCCAGGACCTCGCCCTCGATGGCCGAGGTGGTGGCGGATTCGGTGCTCATGGCCTCGACCAGCAGAAGGCGGCGCTCCTGGCCGACGATGTGGCGGATGGACCCCAGAAAGACGCCGCCACCGGTGCGAAAACGCTCCTCGGCCGCGGTGAAACGGGCCTGTTTCCAGGTGAAGTCAGGCCAATCGGGTTTTTCCCAGTTCCAGAACATGAGCGATAGGGGGAGTTCTATCGCTCAAGAATACGCTGTTTTGTGAGCGATAGAAATAATTCTATCGCTCAAGAATACCCTGTTTTATGAGCGATAGGAATCGGGTCTATCGCTCATTTGGAGAGCTTTTTCTGTGCGCGACCAGCTCCTGGTAGAGGGCGATGGTCTGGTCGGCGATGCTGGTCCAGGCAAAGTGCTGCTCGACGCGTTTGCGGCCGGCGTCGCCCATGCGCTTGCAGGCGGCGGGGTCTTTGAGCAGCGTGGTGAGCCGGGTTCCCAGGTCGCGCGCGAACTGATCGGGATCGACGGGGAAGCTGGTCGTGGGGTCCTGCTCGAAGGGGACCAGATAGCCGGTCTCGCCGTCGACCACGACTTCGAGGATGCCCCCGGTAGCGCTGGCGACCACGGGGGCGCGGCAGGCCATGGCTTCGAGGTTGATGATGCCGAAGGGCTCGTAGACCGAGGGGCAGCAGAAGACCCGGGCATGGGAGTAGAGCTGGATGGTCTCGGCGCGGGTGACCATCTTCTCGATCCAGACGATGCGGGGGTTGTGGTGGCGGGCTTCGTCCACTTTGGCGCGCATCTCTGCGGCGATCTCCGGGGTGTCGGGGGCGCCGGCGCAGAGGACGATCTGGGTCTCCGGCGGGAGGTAGCGGATGGCGTCGACCAGGTGGGTGACGCCCTTCTGGCGGGTGATGCGGCCGACGAAGAGGACGTAGGGGATGGCGGGATCGACGCCGTACTGCCGGAGCGCGGCGGTATCGGCGGTCTGCTGGTACTCGTTCAGGTCGATGCCGTTGTAGATGACGTGGACGCGATCGGCGGGGACATCGTAGGCGCGGAGCACATCGGCCTTGGTGCCGTTCGAGACGGCGATGATGGCGTCCGCTTCGAGGATGGCGGTGCGCTCCATCCATGAGCTCATGGCGTAGCCGGAGCCGAGCTGCTCGGACTTCCAGGCGCGAAGCGGTTCGAGCGAGTGCGTGGTGAGGACGAATGGGGTGCCGTAGAGTTTTTTGGCGAGGAAGCCGGCCATCGCGACGTACCAGGTGTGGGTGTGGCAGACGTCGATACCTTCCAGCGCCTTGACCTGGGTGAGGTTGAGGCTGAGGGCTTCAAGCGCGCCCTTGAACTTGCCGGTGGCGCCGTGGGTGATCTCGGCCCAGGGCTCCTGCCCGCGCACGTGGAGGCGGCCGAGGTCCGCGTGCTGCTTGCCCCAGCAGTGGACTTCGACGTCGATCTTCTTGGCGAGCTCGCGGCTCAGGTAGTCGACGTGGACGCCGGCGCCGCCGTAGATGTGGGGCGGATATTCCTTGGTGAAGAGCGCTGCGCGCATTCGGACTTCTCTCCTGCCCGGCGGTCTTGCGCCGGGACTCTCCTGAAGGCCGGATCAGGATAGGGCCGGTGCGGAGACGGCGGCAAGCTGCGGTTGTGCCGGGCGCTCGGCGAGGCGCGCGAGCTGGCGGGCTTCGGCGCGGCGGAGGCGCAGGCCGAGGGTGGCCATCCGGTGGCAGCGCAGGCAGAGCGTGCGCAGGTTGGAAAGGTCGCATTCGCCGCCGCCTTCGACGACGGGGACGATGTGGTCGGCCTCCCAGAGGGAGCGGCCGGTGTAGCTCGGCGAGGTCCCAGTAGTTGAGCAGGCGCTGGCGGGTTGGGCCGCGCGAGCGCTTCAGGATGCCCGCGGCGACGATTGTATCCACACGGCAACTTTTGCAAACGCCGCGGTCGCGTTTGAGGACCTGGTCGCGGAGGTAGCCGGGGTCCGAGCGCACACGCCACTGGTGCACGCACACCTCCGAACAGAACGTCCGGCGACCTTTCGGGACTTCCGTCGAGCACCAGCGGCAGAGGCAGCGGCCACCGGTTCCGCGCGGGAGGGTGCGGGGGGAGGCCCAACCTCCGGGCATGGTGCGGCGGGTGCTCATGCCTTCTGGTTATAAGGACGAGCTGGCGCGGGGACAACGGATGGGAATCGAGTTGGGTAACGGGGGCAGCAAACCTCCGGAAGGCCGGGGGGACCCTCCCCCCTCCGGTGCCGGGAGACTGGCTTCGAACCTGCTTCGTTTCTGCGGTTTAGGAGGCCTCCCGAGAGCTAAATTCGTCCAGTCATTGAGGTTATGGCTAAATTCGTCTTTCTAATGCGCTTACGGACGCAAGATTGCACTGTTCCCGTGGCAAGCGGGAGCTTCGGTTTGTAAATTGCTGATAATAAATTGGTTGCCGCTAAATTCGTCCAGCGAAAGGACTTACGGCGAGTCGGTGAGTCAGGCGCGGCTGGTGCCGGCCGCCGTGAATCACCCTATTTCCAGGCTAGCAAATTGAAGGGGGTGATTTGGCAGATTTTTGCAGATTCGTTTCGTGGCTGTCCGGTTTTGGGATCTAGCGTAATGTGCGGATCACCCACCCTGGCTTCGCCGGGATGGGGCAGCCGGCACCCGGCGATGAATTGTAACTGCGATTCGTTCATTGCAAATCGGCTATGCCATTCTGGGATACGGATTGCGGAAAAATTTTACACACACTTCTCACTGTCATATGTGGCTGCTAGCATCCGTCCAACAAGCCAAGTTTTGTCGATCCGGAGTGCATAAGTAACAGCCAACATTACAATGAAACTTTTGCTGAAGTGCCTAATCGTCATTTCCGTGGCTGCCTGCCATGTCGTCCTATCGGCGGAATCCATGCCAACGGTCAATGTCTTGACGCGTGTTTCAATGGTTCAATCAAAATATGGACGGGCCACCATATTTTCGGTGGACCTTGACAATCGCGAGTATTGGATAACAGCTAAGCACGTACTAAACGGAAAGCAGCTGCCAGTCGGTACATTTTCCGATCAATCCGTCACACTTCAGATCTTGAATCCTGGTGTAGAGGGCGAACAATGGCTGACTGAGACATTCAATGTGATTGATCCCGGAAAAGACATTGACATCGTAGTGCTCGCATCGTCTAAACCGCTCCTCACTAACCCAATTCAAAGTCCATCGCTGGAAGGAAAGGGAGTAACGATGGGAGGCGATTGCGAATTCTTGGGTTTTCCCTATGGGGGAGGCTGGAGAGCGACATTCAACACCGGGTCAGGATGGATGCCATACGTGAAGCGATGCACAGTTTCAGCACTTCCGAACGGCGCATTACGAGTTTGGATTCTTGATGGGATTAACAATGAGGGGTTTTCCGGCGGGCCGGTTCTCTACGGCACGGGAACTCAGCAACAGATAATCGGCGTAATCTCTGGGTACCATACAGAACCTGCGGAGGTCATCCCTAGCGATTCAACTACATCGTCATCGCCAACGTTAGTGCCTTTAGACCAAAAACCAAAAGAGCACGTCAACGTTAATTCGGGCTTCATCCTAGCGCCAAGCATCCAATACGCCGTGGATGCAATTCATAGCAACCCTATCGGTCCGCTGCGAACTACGGCGAAGTAAATGAATAGCTTAGTGGTACTACCAAGCAAAAAAAATTCCCATCGGAGATAGGATGTCTATCCGACCACTTTAGTCGTTGATGACACGCACCCATCCTTCCTTCCTGAACAGCGCAAGCCAATACTTAAGAGATTCTTCAAGCGTAGTGGAATCATGTCTCTTGAAATGGGCGTGAAGCTTCCGCTGCTTTGCCTCCACTATCAGCTCGTTTAACGTCTTCGGCTTCATCCCGTCGGACTCCAGACACATGTACACCACTTCCGCCTCACCCTTGCTGAGATTCGGCGGCCGAACATATTGCGGGCGTGTCAATATGTATCTCTGCATCTGCTGCGTACCTCTTTACCAGTTTCTCAGCCTGATTAGAGGCTGAGTGCTTGGGATGCGATTGGCGGGTTAGAGGCTGAGGGCTTCGCGGAAGAGAGTGGATTGGCGACGGGACATTTCTACCTTGATGCCGCCCCTGAGCGCCACGACGAGGCCACCACAGATGCTGGCTTCGACCCGCTCGACCCACTTGAGGTTCACGATGTGCTTGCGGCCGGCGCGGAAGAAGGTTGCGGGATCGAGCCGTTTCTGCAGCGCCGAGAGCGAACGTGGAACGAGGGGCCGCTCTTTGCCGAAGTAGAGCCGTGTGTAGTTGCCCTCCGATTCCAGAAGAAAGATATCTGTTACCTGGACCAGCCAGCAGCGCTCGCTGTCCTTGACGAAGACCTGGTTCAAGCGGGACAGGGTTGCGACCGGCCGCAACTTTGCCAGCGCGGCGGCGAGCCGTTCCGGCGCGACTGGCTTGACGAGGTAGTCGAGCGCTCCGGCGTCGAAGGCCTTGAGCGCATAGGTGTCGTAGGCCGTGGTGAAGATCACCTGCGGGATGTCATCGAGCTTTTGAAGAAGGTCGAAGGCGCTCATTCCCGGCATGTGTATGTCGAGGAAGAGCACGTCCGGCAGATGACGACCGATGAGTGCTAACGCTTCCTCGCCGGTGCGAGCCTCGCCAGCGACTTCAATTTCGGGATGCACGACGAGCAGCCGCTTCAACTCCTGGCGGGCGATGCGTTCGTCGTCAACGATGAGTGCTTTCACGGAATGGTTGGAATGAGAAGCGTTGCTGTGACTCGCCCTGGTCCAGAAGCGAGCAGATTGAGGCTGGCACGTTCGGCGTAAAGGATGCGGAGACGTTCCCGGGCATTGTTCAGACCGATCTGCGTCGAATGCGGCGGCGGCGTTTGCAAGGTGCCGCTGTTTTCGACTTCGATGCGCAGCAGATCTCCTTCCAACGCTGCGCGTATAGAGAGGACACCGCTCTCGGAAACCTGTTCGACTCCGTGCTTGATGGCATTTTCCACGAGCGTCTGTAACAGCATGGCAGGTATTTCGATTTTGCGAACCTGCTGCGGCAGTTCCAGGTGGATGCGCAGTCGATCTTCGAAGCGAATCGATTCCAGCGCCAGGTAATCGGAGACGGCATCCAGCTCCGTCTCAAGGGGAACGGTATGGTTGCGATTCCGCTGCAGGCTGTAGCGAAGGATGTTGGCGAGCCTGGTGACCATGTCCTGGGCCTGCGGTGGGTCTTCAGCGATCATGCCGCGGATGGAATTGAGGCAGTTGAAGAGGAAATGCGGATTGATCTGAGCTTCGAGGGCGCGTAACTCGGCATTGCCGAGCGCCAGATTCAGCTGCTCTTGCTGGCGACGGACTTCGCGGGAGTGCCGCATGGTGGTGATGGCGAGATAGAGGATGGTCCAGATGGTGGTCGCGATGGTGACGCCCATGAAGAGGAAGCCGATGGAGCTTTTATCGCTCCACACGCCGAGCGAGCCCATGAGGGCGGTGTAGACGCCGACGACGAGCGCTGTTTGAATGGCGCCGATGACAAGGCTTGCCACGGCGAGACGAGCGAGGACGCGGGGCAGGGGAAGGCTGGTCCATTTGCGGCGAAGGATGATCGTGCGCAGCAGATGGGTGAGGAGGATGTTGTAGACGAAGAAGAAGGCATAGCCGAGGACGTCGCGCGTCCAGCCATGTTCGAGCACCGAACTCGAAACGCCGACCGCCGTGTAGGCTCCCCAGCCGCAGATCTGACATAGCCAATAAAACTTGCCGGTGTGTTTCATGGGTGCAGTATCCATGGCGGCCACGCGTGACGGGTTTCTTTTGTGATGAGCGGTTCTCCGTCCTGACGAAGGGCCGGTTTCGCGGTGGAGATGGGCGGGGATGCCGAGGGTGCATCGTGCCCCATGCGCGAGGTGTCCGCTGATGGGCAGTGGGAAGGGTGAATGGACAGTGAGCACGCCGCCCCGATTCTGTATGTAGCGGATGGATCGAGAGAACGGGTATTCGATATTTGGCCAGCGGCGTGCACTTCCGCAGATGAAGATTGCCCGCAACTCCAATGACGCCGGCTCGGCGGGGTTGCCATGGAGAGCAGGATGACGCTGATTCAGGATGTTCGCTATGCGGTGCGGCAGTTGCGCAAGACGCCGGGCTTTACGCTGACGGCGGTGCTGACGCTGGCGCTGGGGATTGGGGCGAATGCCGCGATTTTCACGCTGGTGCATGCGGTGCTGTTGAGGAATTTGCCGGTGGCCGATCCGGCGACGCTGGTGCGGCTGGGCGACAAGAATGATTGCTGCGTGGGTGTCGGGGTGCGCGAGAACGAGGACTACTCGATTTTCGCTACGGCGACGTGGCAGTACGTGAAGAAAAACACGCCGGAGTTCGAAGAGCTGGCGGCCATCCAGGCGGGGTTTGAACCGCGGCCGATCACTGCGCGGCGCGGCGGATCGCAGGACGCGGCACGGTCGATGGTGGGCGAGTTTGTTTCCGGCAACTACTTTCGTACGTTTGGTCTGCGGCCGCAGGCGGGCAGGCTCTTTACCGACGCGGACGACGTTGCCGGCGCTCCGATGGTTGCGGTGATGAGCTACGAGACGTGGAAGCGTGACTATGCGGGCGACGCCTCGGTGGTGGGCAGCACGTTCTGGATCAATACCAAGGCAGTGACGATTGCGGGCATTGCGCCGGCGGGTTATTTTGGCGACCGGCTGTCGAGCACGCCACCGAATTTTTATCTGCCGATAGAGACGATGCCGGTGCTGGCGAATGTGCCGTATGTCCACGATCGGAGCCAGCTCTGGCTAGACATGGTGGGCCGCGTGAAGCCGGGTGTTTCGCTGCCCGCGCTGCAGGAGAAGGTGAGCGCGCTGGTGCGGCAATCGCTTGCGGATACGAGAGCATTTGCCGATGCGGAAAATAAGCCACTGCTGCCCAAGGTGCATGTGGTGCTGACGCCGGGCGGCAGCGGGATCCAAGAGATGCAGGATCAGTATGGGTCGAACTTGAACCTGCTGATGTGGATCTCCGGAGCGGTGTTGCTGATTGCGTGCGCGAACATTGCCAACCTGTTGCTGGTGCGCGGGATGGGCCGGAAGGCAGAGATGAGTGTACGGACCGCGCTGGGCGCGACGCGCGGAAGGGTGATTCAGCAACTGCTGACGGAGAGTGTGCTGCTGGCGGTGTTGGGCGGTCTTGCAGGACTGGCGGTGGCCTATGCAGGAACGCGGATGCTGCTGCTGCTGGCGTTTTCCAGCGCGGCGCAGAATGTGCCGATCGATGCGGCGCCATCGATGGCGGTGATGGGATTTGCATGCGGGCTTTCCCTGGTGACGGGCGTGCTGTTCGGCGTGGCGCCGGCGTGGATTGCGGCGAAGGCGGAACCGGCGGATGCGCTGCGCAGCGGAACGCGGACAACGACGGGCAGCGCGTCACTGCTGCAGCGCGGGCTGGTGGTGGCGCAGGCTGCGTTGTCGCTGGTACTGCTGGTGGGCGCAGGATTGTTTGCCCAGAGCCTGAACAAAGTCCAGCACATCGACCTGAAGCTGGATGCGAGGAACCGGTATATCGTGCACATCAATCCGGCCGCGGCTGGATACAAGCAGACGCAACTGGAGGCGCTCTACCGGACGATGGAGGAACGGTTCCATGCGCTGCCGGGCGTGGTGAAGGTGGGGATCTCGTCGTATACGCCGATGGAGGACGACAACAATGGCTGGAGCGTGCAGGTGCAGGGCCAGCCGGATCCGCATGCGAGCGCTTCCATCGTGCGGGTGAATCCGGAGTATTTCGATTCGGTGGGAACGCGCGTGGTGATGGGGCGCGGCATCGGGGTGCGGGATACGCCGACTTCTCCGACGGTGGCGGTGGTGAACCAGTCATTTGTAAAGAAGCTGTTCAAGCCGGGCGAGAACCCGATTGGGCAGCATTTCGGCGGAGGGCCGAAGTCGACCGGGGACTTTGAGATTGTGGGCGTGGTGGAGGATACGGCTTACACCGACGCGCGATGGAAAGACCACGTGATGTATTTCACGCCGTTGATGCAGCGTCCACGCAGCGACACAGGACCGATTGAGCAGGACGATTCGCTGTATGCCGGCGCGATTGTGCTGCAGACCGCCGCACCTATGAACAATATGGAATCGCTGGCGCGAACGACACTGGCGAGCATCAATCCAAACCTGGCGATGCAGATGTTTCAGCCCTTTGAGCAGCAGATTGCTGACCAGTTTGCGAACGATCGGATGATTGCGCGGCTGACGATGCTGTTTGGAATGCTGGCGCTGGTGTTGGCGGCGATCGGATTGTATGGCGTGACGGCCTACACGGTGGCGCGGCGGACCTCGGAGATCGGTATCCGCATGGCGCTGGGCGCGGAGCGTGGCAGCGTGGTGGCGCTGGTGATGCGCGGCGCGGTCATGCAGACGCTGCTGGGGTTGGCGATCGGAATTCCGGTGGCGCTGGTGTGCGTGCGGTTTGTGAAGGCGCAGCTGTATGAGATCACCAGCGCAGATGCGAATGTGATGGCGGGCGCAATTCTGACGCTGGCCGTGGCGGCGTGTGTAGCGGGATTGATTCCGGCGCGGCGCGCGGCTTCCATTGATCCGATGCAGGCGCTGAGAACTGAGTAAAGAAGTCAGGAGAGCAGGATGACGCTGATTCAGGATGTTCGCTATGCGGTGCGGCAGTTGCGCAAGACGCCGGGCTTTACGCTGACGGCGGTGCTGACGCTGGCGCTGGGGATTGGGGCGAATGCCGCGATTTTCACGCTGGTGCATGCGGTGCTGTTGAGGAATTTGCCGGTGGCCGATCCGGCGACGCTAATACGGATTGGCGACGATAACAACTGCTGCGTGAATTCAGGCACCAGCGACAACGGCGATTACACGCTCTTCCCGACCGAGACCTGGCGGCTGATGAAGAAGAACGTGCCGGAGTTCGAGGAACTGGCGGCGATGCAGGCGGGGTTCCCGTATAACCCAGTCACGGTGCGGCGCGATGGTGATCCGGCAGCGGCGCGGTCCTCGATGGGAGAGTTTGTTTCCGGGAACTATTTCCGGACATTCGGGCTGCGGCCGGCGGCGGGACGGTTGATGACGGACACGGACGATGTGGCCGGGGCGCCGATGACCGCGGTGATGAGCTATGCGGCGTGGCAGCGAAATTACAACGGCGATCCGGCGGTGGTGGGCAGCACGTTCTGGGTGAACACGAAGGCGGTGACGATTACGGGGATTGCGCCGAAGGGATTTTATGGAGACCGGCTGTCGAGCACGCCGCCGGATTTCTATCTGCCGATTGAGTCGATGCCGGTGATCGCGAATGCTCCGTATGTGCACGATCCGGATGTGCAATGGCTGTACATCGTTGGACGAGTGAAAGCGGGGGTGAGCCTGCCGCCCTTGCAGCAACATCTGAGCGCGCTGCTGCGGCAGTCGTTTGAGCACACCAAGACGTTTTCTGAAGGCGACGGGAAGAAGCAACTGGCGAAGGCGCATGTGGTGCTGTCGCCGGCGGGGGGCGGGATCCAGGCGATGCAGGAGGAATATGACTCCAATCTATATCTGCTGATGGCGATCTCGGGCCTGGTGCTGCTGATTGCGTGCGCGAACATAGCGAACCTGCTGCTGGTGCGCGGGATGGGACGGAAGGCGGAGATGTCGCTTCGCACCGCATTGGGCGCGACGCGCAGAAGGGTGATTCAGCAACTGCTGACCGAGAGCGTTCTGCTGTCGGTGCTGAGCGGCGCCACGGGCCTGCTGGTGGCATATGGCGGCGCGCGGGCGTTGCTGCTGTTAGCCTTCCCCGGCGCCGAGGCGCTGCCGATCGATGCGACTCCGTCGCTGCCGGTGCTGGGATTTGCGTTTGGGCTGTCACTGGTGACTGGAATTTTGTTTGGCGTTGCGCCGGCGTGGATTGCGGCGCGAACGGAGCCTGCCGATGCCTTGCGCAGCGGATCGCGCACGACGACGACGCGCGCTTCGCTGCTGCAGCGTGGGCTGGTGGTGACGCAGGCGGCATTGTCGCTGGTGCTGCTGGTGGGCGCGGGATTGTTTGCGCAGAGCCTGAACAAGCTCGAGCATTCGGATATGCGGGTGGTGACGAAGAACCGGTATATCGTACACATCAATGCGCAGGCGGCGGGCTATGGTCAGGCAAAACTGGAGGGGTTGTACAGGACGATGGAGGAGCGCTTCCGTGCATTGTCTGGCGTGGTCAAGGTGGGCATCAGCTCATATACCCCGATGGAGGCCAATAACTGGGGCACAGGCGTGCAGGTGCAGGGCCAACCGAATATCGGGCATGATGCGTCGGCGTCCGTGGTGCGCGTGAATGCGGAGTACTTCGATGCGGTGGGAACGCGTGTCGTGATGGGGCGTGGCATCCACGTGCAGGATACGTCGACAGCGCCTTCGGTCGCGGTGGTGAACAAGACATTTGTGAAGACGTTTTTCCATGGCGCGAACCCGATCGGGCAGCACTTTGGCAACGGACCGGAGTCGGCCGGCGACCATGAGATCGTCGGAGTGGTGGAGGATACGGCATACAACGACGTGCGCTGGAAGGACCACCGAATGTATTTTCTGCCATTGATGCAGCGCGCGGCGAGCGACAAGGCTCCGATTGACAAGGATATGTCGCTGTATTCGGGCGCGATTGTGGTGGAGACAGCGCGGCCGATGAGCGAGATGGAGTCACTGGCACGGCGGACGCTGACGGGAATCAATCCGAACCTGACGGTGGTGAAGTTCCAGACCTTCGATCAGCAGATTGCGGACCGATTCAATGATGACCGGATGATTGCGCGGCTAACAGAATTGTTTGGCGCGCTGGCGCTGCTGCTGGCGGCGGTGGGCTTGTACGGCGTGACGGCGTACACGGTGGCGCTGCGGACGAGCGAGATCGGCATCCGCATGGCACTGGGGGCAGAGCGGCGGAGTGTGGTGGCGATGGTGATGCGCGGCGCGATGACGCAGACGCTGGCCGGGCTCGCGATCGGGATTCCAGTGGCGCTGGCGTGCGTTCGGTTTGTGAAGGCGCAGCTGTATGAGATCACCAGCGTGGATGTGAATGTGATGGTGTTTGCGATTGTGACGCTGGCGCTGGCGGCGTGCGTGGCGGGGCTTGATTCCGGCGCGGCGCGCGGCGACGATCGATCCGATGCGGGCGCTGCGGGTGGAATGAGAACTTCTTGATCCTGCATCGATGGTGATGCCGTTTAACGGGAAGGCCATTGCCAGCGGATGCGGCGAAGGCGGGGGTCTTCAAGCGAGCCGTCGGAGAGGATAGTTTCGCCGAAGGATTTTTCCAGGCGGAGGTGCTTGCATCCGGCGACGCGCTCGAGAGTTTCGATGAGCGGCGGTGCGTGGGAGACGACGATGACCTGCTCGCATTCGCTGGCGGCGGCGATGAGACGGGCGAGCGGCGGCAGCAGGTCGGGGTGAAGGCTGGTCTCCGGCTCGTTGAGGACCATGAGGCCGGGCGGACGCGGAGTGAGCAGGGCCGCGGTCCAGAGCAGAAAGCGCAGCGTGCCGTCGGAGAGCTCCGCGGTGGAGAGCGGGCGGAGCAGGCCGTGCTGCTGGAGCTTGAGGTCGAAGCGGCCGGCCTGCACTTCAATGCTGAGACGGCTGCCGGGGAAGGCGTCGTCGATGGCGCGATGCAGGGCGTCATCTTCGCCAATTTCGAGGATGGTTTCGAGCGCGGCGGGCAGGTCGGTGCCGTCATTGTTGAGCACGGGCGTGCGGGTGCCGATCTGCGGGATGCGGATGGGCGAGGCGATGTCGGTGCGAAAGCCGTCGTAGAAGCGCCAGCCGCGGATGAATTCGCGGACCGCGAGCATTTCCGGAGCACGCTCGGGATCGGCGATGGTGGCGAGCATGCTGTCGGCCGGGCTGAGGCCTTTGGTGAGGACGACGTAGTCGTCGGGGTTTTCGCCGGGCAAGGTGACGAGGTTGTTGTGGCGATCGACGAGCGTCGAGGGTCGCCGATACACGTCACCGTGCCAGATACATTCGCGCTTGATCTCGGGATCGAGATTGAAGAGTGTGGTTGGCGGCGGCGGCGGAGGATATCCGAGGTCGATGGAGTAGCTGTAGGGATCGGCGGCGAAGCCGAGCTTGAGACTGGCGGGCTTCTTCTTCGCGGTGGGCTCGACGGGATGGTCGCCGCGTTTGACGGCACGGCCAATGATCTGCGGACCGGCCCACAGCGTGGAAGGGAGGCCGCCCTCGCGCGCGAGCGAGGCGACGACGGAGTTGAGTGAGGCGTCGGCGAGCAGACGCAGCGCGCGATAGAGGCTGGATTTGCCAGTGCCGTTGGCGCCGGTGACGAGGGTGAGGCGATCGAGGGGCAGCACGAGGTCGCGGAGGGAACGATAGCCCGAGATCGCGAGGGTGTGGATCATGGGAATGGATTGCCGGCCTCAGTCTAACGCGTGTGTGCGGTCTGCCGGTGTTTGCTGCTGTTCGTGATTGGCGTATGACGGTCACAGGAATTTGCGAGGTGGCCATGCCGGCTTGTGCTGGTGTCCCTACTGGCCATGCGTGGAGTTCTCTTCGGCGTGCCGATGGCCGGCCTGCTGTTTGCGGTGGCGTTCTACGCAGCGTTTGGCGCATACGGCGCCATGATGCTGGAGCGAGCAGATAGACTGCTACATCTATTCCATCCCGCATTTACCAATCTTTACGGAACTTAACCAATCTTTATCGCGTAGGCGGGAACATGGCGCTCAAATAGTTCACGAGGTGAGCCATTATGTTCTCACAATGGTTACGATATCTGGTCATCGCGACGATTGCGGTGTCTTTGAGCTGGGTGCGTGCGTTCGGCAGCAGCCCAGGGGAGGATCGATTGTTGCGGCTGGTGCCGGCGAATGCGGAGATTGTTGCCGGGATCGAGGATCCCCACCACGGGGACCAAAGCGGGCGGCTGCTGATTGTGACGCATAGCAACAACGTGGATCTGAACGACTGGATCGGGCTGGTTGGGGTGGACGACCGGCAGGAAGTGGACAAGCTGGTCGAGGTGGCGATGTCCTCGCCGCGCGGAGATTTGAGCGAGCATCTGCTGTTGGCGCGCGGCTCATTCGATGGCCGGCGCATTCTTGAGGACGCGGAAAGGAACGGCGGCGTCCGGACTGAATACAAGGGCGTGAGGATTGTGAACATGAAGCCCTTCCCGCGCGAGCAACGGGAGATGCGGGACACGCGCTGGCTGACGGTTCTGGATGACAACACGGCTATCTTCGGCACGCCCATTCCAGTCATGCGCGCTTTGGACCGCTACCTTTCGTCCTCAGCAGTGGACGGTCCATTGTCGAAGCGGTTGCAGGCATTGAAGCCGGATGTGAATTGCTGGAGCGTGCTCACGATGCCGGGCGCGGTGCTGGCAGGTCATTTGCGCGCGGGCGTGCTGGATGACGCGGGTATCACGCTGCTGCGCGGCGTCAGCGGTGTACTGTCGGGGTCCACTATGGATCGAAAGAACGCGTGGATTTCGCTTTCGGCACAGGTAGCCCGGAAGCGGCGCGGCTCTGGCGGCTTCGCTGGATGGACATCCGCATCTGCTCTCGATTGCGGACGGAGTGCAGACGCATATTGAGGGCGTGTCGGTTGAACGGAATGAGGTGCGGGGTTCGGTGCGGGTGAGGGAGAAGGAGTTTGATCCGTGGCTGGCGGCGGTGTATGCGCGGTTGTCGGTTGATGGCGAGGCGCATGGCGAGACTGTTGCGCGGGCGGGCGGCGTGCGGTGATGGGTCGACGCTTTACGCATCTTGCGTCGATGCATACGCAAGATGCGTATCGTGCAAGGGTGTGCCCGGAATGCTGATCCGTGGCGGCGGTTAGAGCGGCGGCTGGCTTTCGAGGATTGACGATGAATCGAGTTTGACTTGTTGTTTGGACTGCCGGATATCCATGAAGTCCGACCACAGTGCCCACGCAAAGACGACGAGTAAGCCCGCATAGAACACGGAGAACGCAATCCGGAAGGTATCCGAGTAGACCATCGCGTGTGGCGAAAGTGCCCGACGAGTCTGTGATGAAACGGTGGCTAAAGCTTGATGAGCGCGAGCACGATATGAAGGAAATGACCAGAGCGTCAAGGAAATTGCGCTCCACGCTATGCACGACTAATGCCGCTCGATAGGCAAGGATGTTGATGCGGAACAGCCCTGCTGCGATTGCGCAATCAACAACAACCCAAAAAAAGAATGCAGCCATTGCGAGGTGGCCGCGAAGTCCGATCCCAAGGTCAAAGTATGGCCTTCCGGACGCGCGCCAACCGCAGCGCGAATGAATGACCACGCTACACATAAAATGGCATACACCTTCACCAGAACCCGCGACACAGTGATTTCGCTGCAAGCGGCTAGGAGACTGCAAAGGAACTCCGGCGTATCCCTGGGTGAAGGCCTTCTCGTCCGTAAGCGTAGCCCCTAACCAACGCGTGCTTTACCGAAGCTGAGCTGAGGTATACGACTAGCCAGATGGCGATTGCTGCAGCTACTAGCGCAGCCAAATGCCAAGGATCACGTCAGACCGGTGTGAATACCGGGCGAAGCTTTGGCGGGATGAACGTGGCTGCGTGCGGCCAGAAACAGGATGACAATTGATAGAGGAGATAGTGCGCAGAAGCCATACTGCAACCAGAGATACCAATATGCCGAATAGGATGCTGCCGAGGCGTGCCCAGTTCTTGACCGCGAAAGAGCCCAGTAGCGCATACATGCGATATAGATGGTTGCCAATTGCAAAGAGGACACGATGATGGCCGCGGCAATGATTATTTCTGCTGAACTCCATGACACGTGCCGACCGCGCGATGATCTGCAGTGAGAACGATCGTGCTCAAAATGAACCTATACAAGCGAATAACAAATCGAGAAGTATGGCAGATACAGTGACACCGGCGGGTCTATGCATTGCACGTTCACTGGCTACCAAAATAAGGACGGAGTTCTTACCGCTTCTGGTCGAGTTCGGCGGCGGTGCCGGCTCCTATGACGGCTAGCTCGGGGGTTTCGGGGATGCTTTCGACTGAGTAGCTTTGCAGCGGGCTCATCTTCACCATGTCCCACAGGTACTGCTTGAGCAGCGCGAGGTCGAGGAAGCCGATGTTGAGGCCGGTGATGTAGAAGCGGCCGGGGCCTTCGAGATGGATCGAGGTGGCGGTGCCGGCAGCGAGCGCGCGGTGCCAGCGCTTGACGAAGTCGGCGCAGCGCTGGTCACCTTTTTTTGCGTTGGCGAAGATTTCGTCCGGCTCCATGTCCATGAAGCGGAGGCGCATGGCGCGATGGCCCATGAAGCCTTCGAGGTGTCCGACGCCTCCGCAGCCGCAGAACTTTTCCTTGGGGTCGAGCGAGACGACGGTATGTCCGCCTTCGAAGGGGCCGGGCGCATCGGGATAGCGGCCGAAGCCGATGCCGTTGCCGAGCGTCCAGACGCGGACGACTTTATCGAGCTGATTGCGGGTGGCGGCGAGGCCGGCTGCGGAGGCGTCGGCATCGTTGAAGAGTGAGATGGGCGCCTTGATGCCGCGCGCGTGCAGCGTGGCTTCGACTTTCTGGCTTACTTTCGCGCCTTTGAGCTGGCCGAGGTTGGGTGAGTCTTCGACAACGCCGGCGCGGACGATGCCCGGCAGGGCGATGCCGATGGCGTCCAGCTTGTCAGCCTCGGCTTGAGGCTTGAGGGCGGTGATGAGGTCGCAGATCACGTCGACCAGCGGATCGGTGGGCAGATCGACGAGGCCGTGCAACTCATCCGGGTCTTCGGGATAGCGGTGGAGCTTGCCGATGAGCCGATGATCCTCGATGAGGCCGGCGGTGATGTCGTTGGTCATGACCACGCCGATGCTTCTGCCCATAGTTCACTTCCTCTATTGCTCTGGCCTGCGCTTACTTGTCGTCCGGGCCGGAGCGGCCGAGACGGTTGATGCCGTTATACGCCGCCGTCTTGTAAGCCTCGGCGAGCGTGGGATAGTTGAAGACCGTATCGATGAAGTAATCGAGTGTGCCGCCGAGCGCCATGACGGCCTGGCCGATGTGCAGGAGCTCGCTGGCGCCTTCGCCGATGATGTGGACGCCGAGCAGGTGGCGCGTGTCGCGATGAAAGACGATTTTGAGCCGGCCGGTCGTGTCGCCGCGAATCTGGCCGCGCGCGATCTCGCGGTAGTAGGCGACGCCGACCTCGTAGGGAACGTCTTCATCGGTGAGCTGCTCTTCCGTCTTGCCGATGAAGGAGATCTCGGGGATGGTGTAGATGCCGTAGGGATAGAAGCTGGGGTTGGATTGCACGGCATTGTCGTTGAAGGCGCGCGCGACGGCGATGCGGCCCTGCTCCATGGAGACGGACGCGAGCGAGGGAAAGCCGATGACGTCGCCGACGGCGAAGATGTTGGGGGTCTTGGTGCGGTAGTCCTTATCGACGGGGATGCGGCCGCGCTCGTCGGCTTCAATGCCGACGTTGGCGAGGTTGAGCGCCTCGACGTTGCCGGAACGGCCGACGGCGTAGAGCAGCGCATCGCCCTGGATGCGCTTCTTGCTTTCCAGATGCGCGACGACGCCGCCCTCGGGCAGCTCTTCGACGCTATCCACTTCTTCACCGAGCCGCATGGTGACGCGGCTGTCGCGCAGGTGATAGCTGAGCGATTCGATGATCTCCTGATCGGCGAACTCGAGCAGACGGTTCCGCTTCTCGATGAGGGTGACGCGGATGCCGAGCGCGGCAAACATGGAGGTGTATTCGACGCCGATGACGCCGCCGCCGACGACGATGAGCGTCTTGGGCAAGGCCGGGATGTTCAGCACCTGGTCGCTGTTGACGATGTTGCGTCCGTTGATGGGCACCTTGGGCGAGAAGGCGGGCTTGGTGCCGACGGCGATGACGGCGCTCTTCGTTTCGTAGACCGTGGAACTGCCTTCGCCGGTGACGCGGATGTGGGTGGGGTCGTCGAAGCTGCCAACGCCATAGAGCACGTCGACGCCGTTGCGCGAGAGCTGGGCCTCAGTGACATCGACTTCGGTCTTGATGACATGCTGGACGCGGAAGGCGAGATCGGCCATGGTGATCCGCTCCTTGACGCGATAGTTCATGCCATAGATGGAGCGGTAGTTATAGCCGGAGAGGTGAAGGACCGCCTCGCGCATGGTTTTGGAGGGGATGGTGCCGGTGTTGATGCAGACGCCGCCAACCGAGCGCATGCGCTCGACCACCGCCACCTTCTTTCCCTGCTTGGTTGCGTAGATAGCGCCACGCTGTCCAGCCGGGCCTGATCCGATGATGATGAGGTCGTAGTTAGGCATGCTCAGGACTCAAGGGTACCGAAGATTGCGGGGGAACGCACACGCAGGGCGGATTCGCAGGCAGGCAATCCGCTCCATACCCTACTCCTTCCATGTTGCAGTTTGCCGCATAAGAGCGGCGGGGGTTCGCGGGATTTTCATTCTTTGGGTGCGGATGCCAGTAGACTTTCGGAATGCGCCTTTATGCCATCACCGAC
The DNA here is from genome assembly GCA_963763665.1 of uncultured Acidobacteriaceae bacterium. GTDB lineage: Bacteria > Acidobacteriota > Terriglobia > Terriglobales > Acidobacteriaceae > KBS-83. The sequence goes on from CAVXPT010000001.1 coordinate 1,229,699, forward strand.
CGGCGGCTGTTGCCGGGCACCCATACATCCGGCCGCCTGAGCGCCGCGGAACGGGATGGGCTGGTGAAGCTGGCGGGGGAGTGGGCCGAGCTGGGCGCGGAGTTTGTCCAGTTACGTGAAAAGGATCTGGGAGCGCAGGAGTTGACGGAGCTGGCGCGGGCGATGATGGCGGCGATGCGCGATGCCGGGGCGGGTCGTCCGCAACTGCTGATCAATGCGGGTGCGGCGGGCGCGGCAGAGGCAGTGCGGACCGTGTGTGCGGCGGGGATCCACTTGCCGGGCAGGTGGCAGGCGGAACAGGTGGGGATGGCGCGGATTGTGGGAACCGTGTCGGTGGGGTGCCATTCGGTGGGCGAGGTGGCAGTGGCGCGCGCGGCGGGCGCGGACATGGCACTGCTGTCGCCGGTATTTCCGACGGAGAGTCACCCGGAGGCTCGTCCGCTGGGGCTGGATGCGCTGCAGGCGGCGAGCCAGACGGCGGGAAAGATACCGGTGTTTGCGCTGGGCGGCGTGAATGCGGCGAATGCCGCTTCGTGCATCGAGGCGGGCGCGGCGGGCGTGGCGGGGATACGAACGTTTTTGTCCGGACGCTGGGTATTGAGCGGGGCTTCTGAGCGATAGACGCGGAGTTCGTTCTGTCGCTGGGGCTGCAATCGAGATCGCGACTCTCGTGATCTGACTCTGCCGATCTGCTTCTGTCCTATCTTGGGTCTGTCCTATTTAGCGAGGGCGTGATGGTCGAAGCTGACGATGCGTGTCAGCTTCCATGCGGGCGGGGTGGCTGGAAGGTTCCGCCGGGGTTGGTTATCATGGAGGCGTTATGCCTTTTCCGATCAAAGTCTGCACGATCTGCTCAGAAGAGTTTGAACTGAAGCCCGACAAGCCGGGCTTTGCTAACCGCTGCCCGGAGTGCAGCGCGATGGATGAAGCCGAGGTGGCGGCGAAGCGCGGGGTGGTCAGCGCGAACACTGCCGATAAGGGGCTGAACGAGGCGCGCCGGCACGCGATGCGCGATCTGCTGTACCGCAAGGATAGTTAGCCGCCTGCACTCGAAGTCCTTGCCGTAAGTGGGCAGCTGAGTTGACACCTACATTGCCAAAAACTGCGGGTCCTTCGCTTTCGCTCACGATGACACCGCTCTTGTTACCAGCTATAAGGCAGGCGTCGGCAAGGGATCAATGCCTGGCGGCTTTAATGACGGAGTCGAAGATCCGTTGCGCGTACCTTGCGCTGATGTCCTGTCCCAGCAACGCACGCAGCACCTGCGGTCCGATCAAGAGATTGATGATGAAATCGGGAGCCACGGTTTCCGGCAGTTCGCCTGCGTCGATCGCTTTCTGAACCACGGTGCAGCCTTCCGCTCGGCGAGGCAGAAAGACATCCTGATAGAAGCCTTTGCGCAACGCGGGATCATCCTGGATGGCTAAGAGCAGGCGGAGAAAGACGCGGCCGTTTTCGTTCTGGAGAAACTGGGCGATGCGGAGAGTGTAGGTACGCAATCGTGCCAGCGGGCTGCCGGTTTTTCTCGAGGGCAGGAGGTCGCGCGTGGTTTCAAGATAGGCGTCGAGAAGGATGGCCTGCTTGTTGTCCCACCAGCGGTAGAGCGTTGCGGTGCTGACGCCGGCCTCGATGGCGATCTGCTGGGTGGAGACGCCGTCGAATCCCTCGCGCTTGAGCAGATGGAAGGCGGCCTTCAGGATGGCCTTGCGCGTCTTCTCGCTGCGGGGGCGGCCGGTTGCGGGCCTGGTTGTCCGTTTCGGCGATGCAGATGCGCGAGCTGTGTTCGCCTTCAACGTGTATGCCTCCTATCCGAAGAACCCACAGAACAAGACCGACAAACAAGATCGACGTATGGACGGGCGAACAAGACCGACGAACAAGACCGACAAATGGACGAGGCTCCATCTGCCGGGGACCACGTTACAATAAAACGAAAAATATCGTTTCGTAATTACATTTACAAGAGATGTTTTCAGGAAAGCCGTGAGCGCAGCCGCGAGCCTTGCCAATCCGGAACCGGTATGGACGCCGCGGGTGAATCCGTGGCTGATTGCGTTTGTGGTGTCGCTGGCGGCGTTCATGGAGGTGCTGGACACCAGCATTGCGAACGTGGCGCTGCCGCACATTGCCGGCAACCTGGGCGCGAGCAGTGACGAGAGCACGTGGGTCCTGACCTCGTACCTGGTTTCGAACGCGATCGTTCTGCCCATCACGGGATGGCTGGTGTCGCTGGTGGGGCGGAAGCGGTTTTTCATCATCTGCATCTCGCTGTTCACGGTGAGCTCGCTGTTTTGCGGCATTGCGCCGACGCTCGGTTTTCTGCTGCTGGCGCGCGTGATTCAGGGTATTGGCGGCGGCGGATTGCAGCCGATGGCGCAGGCGATTCTGGCGGACACCTTTCCACCGAAGAAGCGGGGGCTCGCCTTCTCGGTGTATGGAGTGACCGCGGTGGTGGCGCCTGCGATCGGGCCGACGCTTGGCGGGTGGGTGACGGATAGCTATAGCTGGCGCTGGATCTTTCTGATGAACCTGCCGGTTGGGATCATGGCGATATTCCTGGTGCTGCGCTATGTCGACGATCCGCCGTTCCTGAAGCGGACGACGCTGCATGAGAGCAAGATCGACTACTTTGGCTTTGGACTGCTGGCGGTGGGTGTCGGATTCTTGCAGATTGTGCTGGACAAGGGGCAGGAAGACGACTGGTTCGGATCGAATTTCATTCTGACGCTGTCGATCATCGCCGTGATTGCTTTGGTGACGCTTGTGATCTGGGAGTTACACGTTAAGCATCCAATTCTCGATATTCGATTGTTCAAGAACGTGAACTTTGCCACGGCGAGCGTGATGATGCTGATGGTGGGGGCGGCATCGTTTTCGACGACGGTGCTGATGCCGCAGTATCTGCAGAACCTGATGGGATATACGGCGGAGAGTGCCGGGATGGTGCTCTCAGTGGCGGCGGTGCTGCTGCTGATCGAGCTGCCGATGGTCGGTCAGTTGACGGCGAGGATTCAGGCGCGGTACCTGATCGCCTTTGGCTGGGCCACGCTGACCATTGCGATGTTTTATTCGACGCACCGGCTCGATCTGCAGATGAGCTTTGAGTCTGCGACGTGGCTGCGCATTGCGCAGTATCTGCCGATGGGATTCATCTTCATTCCGGCGACGATGGTGGCGTATCTGGGTCTGCCGCAGGAGAAGAGCAACGCGGTGGCCGGGCTGATCAACTTTGTGCGCAACATTGGGGCGAGCGCGGGGACTTCCGCCGTGACGACGGTGCTGGCGCGGCGCGCGCAGGTGCACCAGGTGATGCTGGCGAATCATACGGGGCTGGGCAACCGGATGTTTCAGAGCTCGACGGGCGTCCTTGCCGGGCAACTTCGGGATGCAGGCGGTGGCAACCACGCGAAGGCAATGGCGTATGGCAGGATGTATCGAGGGATGCTGAGCCAGGCTTCGACGCTCTCCTATATAGATACGTTCTGGCTGCTGGGCGTGACGACGGCGATCATGTTCTTTCTGTCATTTCTGCTGAGGAGCAATCATCCGCGAAAGGCGGATACACAGGCGCTCGCGCATTAGGGTGCTGGCCGCACGGGCGGGCGCGCCTGCGGCGCATGTAGTGGGGTTCGCTTCCTCTGGTCGCTCACGTTTGGTGGGTGCTGGGTGACCTGACTGATCCATCTGACGGGAAGCGACATTTTCTTGTCAGGTTTTCTGCACGGCGGCGCTGCAGAGCGGACAAAGGGATGCGCCCCAATTCACCGCATCAACATTCTTTCAGTCCGTATCATGCGCGGCATTGAAACCACGCTGGGTGACACGCTAGACTGCGTTCGCCGTACACCCTCCCTCGAACCATCCCCCTCTTTGATCTACCCCAGTAGAGGGCTGTCCGCCCCGGCCGGCCTTTGTTTGATGTGCACGCCAAAAGGAAACACAGAAGGCGGAGCTATGAGGATCGTCCACTCTCTCGTTTGTATGGGTTTGTCATTGGCAGCCCCGGCTTTTGCCACCGTCACGGTTACCAGTCCCACGAGCGGGGCGACCACGATGTCACCTGTTTCTTACGCGGCGACGGCGACGACTACCTGCTCCAAGGGCGTCGGCTCGATGGGCATCTATGTCAACAACAAGCTGACGTATGTGGTGAACGGGGCCAAGCTGAGCACTACGCTTTCGCTCGCACCCGGTACGTACAGCACGGTGGTGGAGGAGTGGGATCATTGCGGAGGTGCTTCCTACACGAAGATTCCGATCACGGTTTCGAGCAGCGGGGGTGGTGGCGGTGGAGGCGGCGGGAAGCCCGGAGTAACGGTGAGCTCGCCGGCTGCGAACAGCACCGTTACCTCGCCGGTGAGCTATGTGGCGACAGCGACCACGAGTTGCGCCAAGGGCGTGGCTTCGATGGGGATCTATGTCAACAACAAGCTGGTCTATGTGGTGAGTGCGGCGAGCCTGAACAAGAGCCTGAGCCTGGCGAACGGCGCCGAGCATACGGTGGTGGAAGAGTGGGATAAGTGCGGCGGAGCGGCATACACGACTGTCAATCTCACGGTCTCTTCTTCTCCGCCGCCGCCAAAGCAGGTGACGGCGATCGCGGTGACGCCGAGCGATCCGAGCGTTACGGTTGGCGGCACCGAGCAGTTCACGGCAACCGCGACCTACAGTGACAGCTCGACGGCAAATGTCACCTCGACGGCGACCTGGGCGGTTGCGAATACGGGTGTGGCAGCGATCACCTCCGGCGGACTGGCGACGGGGGAGGCTGTGGGTTCCACGCAGGTCACGGCTTCGCTCAGCGGCATAACGGGGAGCGATCCTTTCAACGTGACTGCGGCGGCGAGCGCGGCGGAGTCAATGTGGTGACGTGGCATGTCGACAACGGACGCAGCGGGTTGAATAACAAGGAAACAGCCCTGTCGCCGGGCAATGTAAGCGCGAAGAGCTTCGGGAAGCTGTTCTCGTATCTGGTGGATGGCTACGCGTATGCGGAGCCGCTGCTGATGTCGAATGTGACCATCAATGGCGCTGTGCACAACGTTGTATATGTCGCGACGGAGCGAGACAGCGTGTATGCGTTCGACGCGGACAGCTATGGGGGCGGCACGCCGCTGTGGCAGGTCTCGCTGCTGAAATCGGGTGAGACGCCGCTCACGGGCGCCCAGATCGTGCCCAACCAGGGGATCACCTCGACGCCGGTGATCGATCCGGCTGCGAAGACTATCTACGTGGTGTCGGCGCAGAGGTCTTCGGCGAGCGGTTCTACCTACCGGCTGAATGCGCTGGATATCACGACCGGAGCGCAGAAGTTCGGCGGACCGGTGACCCTTCACGCCTCGGTTCCGGGGACCAATTCGACGGCTGTCAATGGTGTCGTCTCATTGCCGGGATCGTGCGTTCAGCGGGCGGCGCTGTTGCTGGCGAACGGCAACGTGTATCTCGGCTTTGGAAACTGTCATAGCGGATGGCTGCTCTCCTACGACGCGAAGACGCTGGCACAGAACGGCGTGTTCAACGCGAGCCCCAACCTGGATGGCGAGGGCACCTATGGGGGCGCGGGCGGCGTGTGGATGGGGAGCGGCGGCCCGATTGCCGATGGCGCCGGAAATATCTATGTGTCAACCGGGAATGGGCCGTGGGACGGGAAGACAGCCTATGGGGATTCGATTCTGAAGTTCAGTCCAACGCTGACATTGGAGGACTACTTTACGCCCAACGACTATGCGTATTTGAATTGCCACGATGGAGATCTGGCGTCGGGCGGATTGCTGATGATTCCGGGAAGCTCGAATCTGGTTGGAGGCGGAAAGGGCGGCAAGCTGTATCTGGTGAACACCGCTAATCTTGGGCATGAGCAGGCGAACGATGCGGGAGCGGTTCAGACGATATTTTTCGAGTCCGACCTGAGCGCGCCCTATTCGGGGAGCTGCACCGACGCATCGGGAACGCATACGACGCAATCGAGTTCGTATGAGATTTTCGGGACGGCTGCGTACTACAACGGTGCCATCTACCTGGGGGTGAGTCCGACAACGCCGACGGCGCCGGCCGGGATACGAGAGTTCTTCTATTCCGGAAACTTGTCCTACGGAGCCGAGACGAAGCCAAGCATTCTTGAAAACACCCGGGGAACGACACCTTTCGTCTCGTCCGATGGGAATGCGAACGGGATTCTGTGGATGATCGACACGGGACAGCCGCTGCAGCAGAGCAGCACACCGACCAGCTCGACCTTGCGCGCCTACGATGCCAACGACCTGGGCACGGAGCTCTACAACAGCTCGGATAACTCCGCGGATGTGCCGGGCTTTGGAATCAAGTTCAGCTCGCCGGTCGTTGCCAACGGGAAGGTGTATATCTCGACCGGACACGATCCCGTGACGGTAACGAATCCGCAAGGAGAGCTGGATGTCTATGGTTTGAGGTAGGGGGTTTGAAGTAGGGGGTCTCAAGTAGGGGGCCCGAAGTAGGGCAAGTTATCGCAGAGCTGCGAGCTTGGCCTCGATCATCGGCCTGACCTCTTTTTGTACGGAGGGCTCCATCTCCGGCACGCGCCGCAGCCCCGTGCCGTATGCAGCGCGTGCAGTGGCGAGGTCGCCGGTGGCCGTCGCTGCATCGCCCAACACCATATTGGCGTCGAAGCCATCGGGTACCAGCGCCACTGCCTGGCGTGCCGCACGCAGGGCAGCCTGAGGGTTGCTCGCCAGCAGAGCGCGCGAGCGCTGCTCGTATTCGAGAGCCGCGGCTTCCGGCAGCGTGAAGTCACCTTCAAAGACGGCAACACCGTTGGCGATCACGTCGTCCGGGCGGCGTTCGAAGAGCGTCTGATAGGGATTCCGCAGTTTGCTGCCAAACTCAAAGCCGTTCAAATCCGCAAAGCTGATCAAGACGGGACCGTGGACCACCGGCGGCACCTGGATGTCCTGTTCATACATGGTGTCGAGGGTGGGCAGCAACTTGCAGGGGATGCCGTAGTCGCTGGGCAGAAGGAAGGGCGCGGGAAAGTAGGCGAACCAGCATTGCTTTACGTTGTGCGCGTCTGTCCACTGCTTGACCCACTTCAACTCCTGGCCCCACTCCGTGGCGGAATCCGAGAAGTAGAGGTGCGTCTTTGCGGGGCCGCCCCACAGCGCGTTGGCATACGGCATGTAGTTGGGAAACATCCGTACGGAGTCGACTGCGTGCCACAGCAACAGCGCGGCAACTGGATAGATCCAGGCGCGCCGCTGGCGCACTAACCATGCTGCGCCGCCGCCGGCCAGAGCGAAGGCGAAGGGGAAGATGGGAAGCACGTGGCGCACGCCGATGTTGAGCGGGCCGGCCATGGCCATCATGAGATAGAAGAGGGCGGGAAGCGCGAGAAAGAAGACCTCGCGCGGGCGATGTACTTTGCCGGTGGCGAACGCATAGATGGCGAGCGCCAGCAGGCCGAGGACGCCGATGCTCCACTTGAGTGACAGGATGGCGGGAAAGTAGAACCATTGCCCGTGCGCGTAGAGTTTGCCGAAGACGTACGCCGGCATCCAGATGCCGACGCGCTGCACGTCGATAAAGCCGTAGAGATAGCTTTCCGGCAGCAGATGAAAGTGGTCGCAAAAGGAGATGGCGGTGCGCATCGGGGTGGAGAGCGGCCCCATCTGCCCGGTGAGTGGCGGCATCTCCACGCCGACGGGATGCATGGCGAAGCGAAAGCTATAGATGCCCCAGAGGAGAAAGAGTGCGCATGCCGCGATAGCCGCCATGCCGGTGAGCATGCGCCGGGCGTAGCGGCCCGGCCATCTCCGCTCGGTCTTCCATCGTCCGGCGATGTCGCCTGCGGCGAGCAGCAGCAGGATGGGTAGAAGCAGCACGGATGAATGCTTTGCGGCGAGAGCGAGTCCAACCGCCAGCCCGCACAGCAGGGCGCGCTGCCAGACCATCATCTTCACGAAGCGGTAGAAGGTGTACACGGAGGCGAAGAAGCCGAAGGCTGCGCCCATGTCCGTGGTGACAAACGGCGCATTGGTGAGAATGGTCGGATCGAAGACGAAGAGCGTCATCGCGATAAGACCGGCGGCGTTGCCGAACATCTCGCTTCCCGCCAGGAAGAGCAGTACAGCGAGCGCGGCGGCGAAGACCAGGACCGTCATGTGAATGCGGAAGAGCAGCGTGTCGGCGCTGTATTGGCCGCCGTACTTTGGGTCGTTGCGGAAGAGCAGCTCGCGGCCGCCGAAGTAGGCCTCGGATTTGAAGTACCGGCCTTCGCGCGGGGCGATCTTGAGATGGAGAGGCAACAAGGGCAGGGTTGCGACCAGCTTGACCAGAGGGGGGTGTTCCGGATTCAGGCTGTATTCGCCGTGCTTCCAGTTCATGTAGCCGGAATAGATGTGGTCGCCCTCATCCCAGCTTGCGGATTCGCGCCTGGTCGACAGGCCGACCTCGGCGATCAGCACCAACAAGAGGAGCCACATCGCTCCAACGATCCAGTGCTTGCGCTGCATTCACCCGACCTCGAGATGGAAGATCATTGCGGAAATTTTGTCCCGTGCGATTGTTGGGGCCGGGCCCGCCATGCATGCAGGAGTCGATACACGATACAGGTTTGTGCGCAAGATTCCGATAACACCATCGGGGATGTTTAGACCCCCATGCGGTGGGGCGGCCTATTCGTAGCGGAGCGCTACCACGGGATCGACGCGCATGGCGCGCCGGGACGGCAGGTAGGTGGCGAGCAGCGCGATGGCGAGGAACAGGAGCGAGACGCCGACGAAGGAGACGCCGTCGACGATGTTGACCCCGTAGAGGATGCCACGCAGCAGATAGGACGCTCCGATGGAGAGGGTGACGCCGACGAGCAATCCGGCGAGCACGGGCCGTGTGCTTTCGCGCAGCATGAGCCCGAGGATGTCGCGCTTTTTTGCGCCGAGAGCGATGCGGATGCCGACCTCGCGGGTGCGGAGGACGACGATATAGCTGACGGTGCCGAAGATGCCCATGGATGCGAGCAGGAGACCGAGGATGCCGACAATGGAAGCGATAGCAGCGGCAAGGGCGGAGGTGAAGAAGCGTTCGGTCGTGTGAAGTATCTGTTCCAGTGTGGCCGAGGTGGCCAAGAGGTCGGGATCGAGGGACAAGAGGATCGAACCCATCGCATCGATGAACTGCGTTGGATCGGACTTCGTTCGGATGAGGATGGGAAAGTCCTGCGAGTCTCCTTCAGGCAGCGGCAGATAGATCAGCTGAGAATCGCTGCCATCCAGTTGCACGCCGAGGGTGTCGCGGGCGACGCCGATGACCTGGTAAGCCGGACCATCAGGAAGAGCCTGGTTTTTGAAGTGGAACTGACCGTCTGTGCCTAAGCGGAGACTGCGTCCGACTGGGTTCTGGTTGGGCCAGAGCTGATTCGCCGCGGACTGGCTAAGGATGACAGAAGGCTCAGGCTGGCCGGCTTGCGACACAAACCCGCGACCGGAGAGTAAAGGGATGCTCAGGGTCTGAAAGTAGTTGGGCTGCACGAAGGTGTAGTAGAGGACGGCCTGCGTGTTGTGAGGCGAGGGCTTTTGACCGTTGAGCGAGACGGCGGCGGTTCGCACACAGCCGCCGGCGGGGGAACAACCACTGCTGATTGCAGCGACACCGGGCACGCCGGCAAGCCGATTCCGAAGCTCACGGACAAGAGCGAGCCGACGGTCGACGTTGTACTTCGGACCTTCAGGGAACTGAAGCTCGAGATCGACGACGTGTTTGTTTTCGTAGCCGGGGTCGGTGCTTGAGCAGGTGAATGGAGCTGCGGATCAACATGCTTCCGGCGATCATGAGCACCAGGGAGACGGCAACCTGGGCGGCGATGAGGAAGTCGCGGAGGCGGCGGCTGCGAACGGGCGACGTTGCCGCGTTGGCCTTGAGTGCCGAAGGGAGCGCGGATCGCGAGCTCTCAAGAGCCGGGGCGAGCCCGAAGAGAACACTGGCAACCAGAGAGATGGCGAAGACGTAGGCAAAGATCGCAAGATCCGGGGTCACATGCACCACCAGCGAGCCGTATTCGGCGGGGATATCGGCGGCGAAAATCGCGATCGATACCTTCAGCAATGCCCAGGTGAACAGCAGCGCGATAACGCCGGAGAGCACACCCAGCAGGGCGCTTTCCGTGAGCAACTGCCGGACGAGACGCCGACGGCTGGCGCCGAGCGACAGGCGTACACGCAGTTCGCCCTGGCGGGCGGCGGCACGCGCGAGTTGCAGGCTGGCGACATTGGCGCAGGCGATGACCAGCACCATGCCCACGGCGGTCATGATGAGCAGGATGGCGAATCTCAACTGGTTGAACGCGTTGCCGGGGAACGGGGAGCCCGGCCAGACGACCGCGGTCACGGGCCTACTTAACTCGGAGTGAGGATCGTGCAGAGTGCGGAGGTGATTGGCGAGGAGCGGTCATCTCTGCCTGTGCCTGACTCATGCTGGCACCGGGAGCGAGACGGGCAAATATCCGGCAGCAGGAGTTTTCGCGGTCGCGCAGCCAGTTGCCGTCAGGGTGAACCAGAGGCACCAGGCTGAGCGGTAGCCAGAAATCCGGCGTTGCTACGCCGGTGCCAACGAAGTCGTGCGGAGTGACACCGATGATGGTGAAGGGGACGGCATTGAGCCGGACGACCTTGCCGAGTATGGAGGGATCTCCGGCGAAGCGCCCTTGCCAGTAGTTCTCGCTGATGAGGACAGAGGGCGCTGCGGCGAGCATTGCCACGTCTCCAGCGTTGAAAGTGCGACCGCGTATGGCCGAGACGCCGAGAGTGGAAAAGTAGTTTTCGGAGACTTCGAAGGTGGTGGCGAACTCGGCATCGCCGAGCTGTGCGGGGAGCAGACCCAATCTTCCCACCAGCGAACCGGCCGCAGCATTGCGCTGGCTAAGAACTCCGCCGGCGCGCGAGAGGGCGAGGCGGTCAATGCTTACGGCAATGAGGCCATTGAAGGAGTGGAGATGGTCCCGATACGCTTCGTAGTCGGGATAGCTGAACCATGAATCGGTGCTTCCCGATTGGCGGATCAACGCAAGGTTGACCATGGTGCGAGGGTTCCAGGCATCGAGGGGGCGGCCGAACACCGCTTTGTAAAAGGAGAAGGCCGTGGTGTTGACGCCGATGCCGATCGCCAGGGCAAGAACGGCGATGGCGGTGAACCCGGCGTTGCGGTACAGCATGCGGGCTCCGTAGCGCAGGTCCTGCAGGATGGTCTGAGGCAGGATCATGAGATCGATCTCGCTCATGCGCTCTCGCCACACGGAGGGATTGCCGAAGCGTCGCCGGGCGTCGCGATGGGCTTCCGCGGGCGGCATGCCCTGTTCGACATTCCATTGCTCGCGCATGGAGAGGTGGAAGGCGAGCTCTTCGTCGAGGTCACGCGTGAGCTTGTCCCGGCGAAAGAGTGCGCGGAGACGCGAGATCCATGCCATGGAGAGCTCCTAGGCCGGTGAGGGCCCGAAATCCAATACCAGCGCTACGGCCTGGGTGATCTTCTGCCAGTTTTCGCGCTCGGCCTTGAGCTGCCTGCGGCCGACGGCGGTGAGGCGATAGAAGCGCGCGCGACGATTGTTTTCGCTGAGGCCCCACTCGGAGGCGATCCAGCCCTCCTGCTCCATGCGATGGAGCGCGGGATAGAGGGAGCCTTCCTCCACGCGGAGGACCTCGTTGGAGATGCGCTGGATGTGGAGGGTGATTCCCCAGCCGTGCATGGGTTCCTGCTCAAGGCTTTTGAGGACGAGGAGCGCGAGGGTTCCCTGCAGATTGTCATTTTTCGTTGTCGACCATGGCGGGCCAATCTCCCCTAGATATCTATAGAAGAGTGCGCTTCCACATGGAAATGTCAAGGGGCACTTTTCGGTGGCCTTGCTGACCAGGGACAGCGACGCGATCACGGAGAGTCACGAGGTCGTAAAATGGGATTGCGATGTTGATTACTGTTGCAGACCTTCAGGTCGATCCCGTTGAGTTCGACCAGCACTTTCCTCCCGAGACGATTGAGTATGGCCCCGATATCCAGCAGGTGGGTGTCCTCGATGCCCAGGGCCGGGCGGACCTGATTGTGGAGCATCGGGGGCCGAAGCAACTGGTCCCGGATATCCGGGTGCGGGCCGACTACTCGGGGCGGTTCCAGGTGCCCTGTGCACGGTGCGTGGAGCCGGTGGAGCATGACCTGGAGCGGTCGTTTGACCTGCTGTACCGGCCGATTGGCGTGGATGCCAACGGGGCGGAGCGTGCCATCTCGACCTCGGAGACCGAGATCGGATACTATAACGGAGACGGTCTAGTGCTGGAAGATGTCTTGCGCGAGCAGGTGTTGTTGTCCCTGCCGGAGAAGACCCTTTGTCGCGCGGACTGCAAAGGGCTTTGCCCAGGCTGTGGCCGGAACCTGAATACAGAGCAATGTTCCTGCGAGTCGACGGAAGCCGACACGCGCTGGAGTGCCCTCTCAGACCTGCGCAGCAAGATCAAGTCTTAAGGGAAGTACGAGGCCGAACCAGGCGCCGCGCGGAAGACGGCGGCTGATGAGCGGCCGGATCGAAAGGAATCTGTCATGCCGAATCCGAAGCGGCGCCATTCCAAGGCCCGCACCTCCAAGCGCCGCGCGCACGATGCGCTGACTCCAACCGGGCTCTCCGAGTGTCCGAACTGCCACGAGCGCAAGCTGCCCCACCATGCCTGCGCCAAGTGCGGCCATTACAAGGGCCGCGAAGTTCTCGAGGCAAAGGAAGCTTAAGAGCGATTCGATGCTCGCCGGAATCGGCAGGGGAGATGAGCGGCTTTTCCTGGTGGAAGGCTGTCTCGGCAGAAGCGCTATGGTTGATATTGCTCGGAACTTCGTCTGCAGGCTTCACGAGTGCCACGAGTGCCGCTGACGGACATTGCGGTCGATGCCATGGGCTCGGACCACTCTCCCGAGCCGGAGATTCGTGGAGCCCTGCTGGCGTGCCGCGCCTTCCCTGTTCGCGTTCATCTGATTGGTCCTGAGGCAAAGCTGCGCGCCGGCCTCGGCCGGCTGGGCCATCGTGTGGCCATTGAGATCGTCCACACCGATGAGTGGATCACGATGGACGACAAGGCGGCGAAGGCGGTTCGCGAGAAGCGCAACAGCACGATGCGGCTGGGGCTGAAGATGGTGAAGGAGCGCAGGGCTGCCGGATTTGTGACTGCCGGCAATACCGGCGCGGCCATGGCCTCTGCCAAGATGGTGCTGGGCGCGTTGCCCGGCGTGGAGCGCCCGGCGCTGGCGATGCCTCTGCCGACGACGAGCGGCTCGCCATGCGTGCTGCTGGATGTGGGCGCGAACGTGGACTGCAACGTGCGCAACCTGGCGCAGTTCGCCATCATGGGCGAGCTCTATGCGCGCTCCGTGTTGGGGATTGAAAAGCCGCGTGTGGGATTGCTTTCGATCGGCGAAGAAGAGACCAAGGGCAACGAGCTGACGCGCGAGGCGCTGCAGGTGCTGAAGCAGTTGCCGATCCGGTTCATTGGAAACGTCGAGGGGCGCGACCTGTATAACGGCCACGCGGACGTGATTGTGTGCGACGGCTTTGTCGGCAACGTGGCGCTGAAGACCTCCGAGGGGCTGGGGCGCATGGTGCGCGAGATGCTGCGCGAGTCGCTGATGTCGACGGTGAGCGGACGCGCGGGAGCGCTGCTGGCGCGGCGCGGTTTCAAGGAATTCAAGAAGCGATTCGACCAGTCCGAGTATGGCGGCGCGCCGCTGCTGGGCGTGCGCGGACCGTGCATTATCACGCATGGGTCGGCGGACGACCGCGCCATCCTCAACAGCATCCGGGTGGCGGCGGAGTTTGCCTCCTCGGGCGTGACTGACCGGATCGAAGGCGAGTTCAGCGCGCCTACGGTTTCCTAGCCGCTCCGGGCGCAATCAGTCCGACCTAGCATCTTTCCCTCCCCGATTCGCGGTACTTCCGGCGAACTGCAGGTCCTTCGCTGCGCTCAGGATGACAGTAAAGCGAGCGAACTCGCCGGCGTGCGAGAATTGCGCTTTGTTGTGAGTGACGAACTATGAGCGAACAGAAGATTGCATTTCTATTTCCCGGGCAGGGGTCGCAGGCGGTGGGGATGGGCCGCGACCTTGTAGAGAAGTTCACCGTGGCGCGCGATACCTTTGCCGAGGCCGACGCGGCGCTGGGCTACTCGCTTTCGAAGCTGTGCTTCGAGGGGCCGGCGGAGCAGTTGAAGCAGACCGAGTTTACGCAGCCGGCGATCTTTGCGGTGTCGATGGCGGCGTATCGCGTTCTGGCCTCGCGCGGCGTTGAGCCGCAGATTGCGGCGGGGCATTCGCTGGGCGAGTACGCGGCATGCGCGGCGGCGGGCGTGATGAGCTTTGCCGATGCAATCCGGACGTTGCGGTCACGCGGACAGTTCATGCAGGAAGCCGTTCCGGTGGGCCAGGGTGCGATGGCTGCGGTGCTGGGGCTGGATGCGGATGCGGTGCGCGGTGTGTGCGAAGCGGCCGCAAAGGAGACCAACGAGGTAGTGTCGCCCGCGAATCTGAACTCGCCCCAGCAGATCGTGATCTCCGGCAGTGCGGCCGGTGTGGCACGGGCCAGCGCACTGGCTACGGAGAAAGGCGCGATGAAGGTGGTGCCGCTGCAGGTGTCCGCACCCTTCCATTGCGCACTGATGCAGCCGGCGCGGGACCGGCTGGCGGAGGTGTTGAAGAATATTGAGGTGCATGATCCGCGCTTTCCGATTGTTTCCAATGTCACCGCCGATGTGACGAAGCGAGGCGAACGGGAACGCGAGCTGCTGGTGGAGCAGGTGACGGCGCCGGTGCGCTGGATGGAATCGATGCGCTGCATGATCGATGCGGGCGCGAGCTTCTTCGTCGAAGTGGGGCCAGGCAAGGTGCTGACCGGACTGCTGCGGCAGATTGATCGCACGCAGAAGGTTGTGAACGTAGAGGATTCCGCGAGCCTGGAGAAGGCGCTGACCGGGTGACTTGCCGTCACGGGCGGGCGCGTCTGCGGCGCAGGTTGTGGGTTCGCTCCCTTTGATCGCTCACGCGGGTGGTCGTGGGTGACCTGGCTCTTAGCCACATCTCTTCAAGATGTAGGGCACCCGCGTTGGTGGGCCTGCTTACAGACTGCAGGTCCTTCGCTTCGGACAGGATGACAAACAAACCTTCAGGATTCCTGCTCTGTGCGGTGTCCCTTACTGGTAGCTGATCTGCCAGTAGGTGAGCCCGAACTGGCCCTTCTGCGGAGTGAGCGAGAAGGGCGTGTAGCCAATGGCGCCGTGTGAGACGCCGAGGGTCAGCAGCGACTTGCGGTCGTTCACCTGAACCGCCATCAGGGTGCTGTTGCCCAGGCTCGATGTGGCGTAGAGGATCTTGTGGCTGGTGATCTTGCCGTACTCCCCATTGACATTCCAGTCGTCGAGGAACTTGTTGTAGGGGTAGCCGGAGGTTTTGTATTTGTCCGCGTGCTGCTGCCAGTCGGCGTCGTTATTCCAGATGCCGTATGCCTTTTCGAACTGCTGCTGCTCGAGCGTGGCGAAGAAGCGGTTGACACGATGCTCGGCCGGCCAGTTCCAGAAGATCCACACGAAGATGCCGAGAATGATAAGTACGCCGATGCTGGACAAGATAATGTTGCGGCGTTTGCGGGCGCGTGCGGCGTTGAAAGAAGGGGCATCGAGCAGGGTCATGGGCGTCGTCTCGGGAGAATTTTACGCGCAGCCCTTTCCTTCAGGCAGGCGAAATTCACGGCTGGTATTGCAGACACCGCGAGTGCGCCGGTTGTTCCTTCGACGACAGAAAATGAGTTACGGGCGGTTCGCTGTCAGGGAATCACACGGCGGCGTGCCACGGCTGTGAACCACAGGCTGCGGCCACAATCCGTGCCGTAGAGGAGCGTTCTGGAGTCTGCCTCCCAGGCCGGCTGGACCTGGTTGCATGGCACGTCGGCGATACGCCGGGTAGCGCCGGTGCGCTGATCGCGAACCCACAGGTTCCACATACCGCGATCCAGATGGCTATAGGCCATCCAGGCGCCATCCGGGGAGAGCGCCGGGTAGCGGGATTCGCCGAGGGCCAGCGGCTCATTGGCATGCGACGGATCGGTCAGATAGATCCGCGGAGGACGGCCATCCTCGACAGCGGAGAAGGCGTAGTGCTCTTCAGAGAGAAAAGACGCTTCGTAGACGTTGAATTGGGACGACGTGAGCGCGTCTTCGATGGCGGTACCCGATGGAAAGGCGCGGCGCGCCATCAGCCGGCCTCGGCCATGGTCGTCGCGCAGGAATGCCAGGGTTTGCCCGTCAAGGGAGAGCATCGGCTCACGCGCGTCGTCAAGAACGATGCGCGCGGGATGCTGCAGATCGACGATCTTTGAGTCGGGGCTGAGCGCTTTCTCAACCAGAGCTTGATCCGAGTTGCCGGTGAACGAAAGGTCGTCACCGGGAGAGGGATCGCCCGGCGCGGTGTCCCCATCCGCTGACACGTCTCCTGACACCAGGTGGTAGCCGTTCATGGTGGAGGCGACGTAACGAAGTTGCGTGCCGGTAGAAGCAGGGCTGGCATGGAGAAAGGCTTCTGCCTGCAGCGGCAGCCGATAGGCGAACTCCTGACGAACGGCGCGCTGCAGATGCAGGGTGGAACGCACACCGAGAATTGCGGCGAGGGCCATGGCGGCTGCCCACGCATAGTTCGTCCAGTCCCGCGGATGGTGCGAAAAGTCTGTCGCGTACTGCGGCCATTCCCACGTGGAAGTTTCCAGCGGAGGGTCTCGCCACAGCAAGAGATAGATGCCCGCGAGGAGGGCAAGCATGAGCGGGAGGCGAGGCACGTAGAGCAGAATCGCCGGCCCCATCATTTTGCCTGGGCTGGGCATGGGAAAGCCGATTCCGATGTAGACGATCAGCAGAGCGGCAAGCCAGCCATACCACTTGCGCTCCAGCAGCGATGCTGCGAGGACACAAACGGGCAGCACCATGAGAACGAAGTTATACGATGCGGGGCTGGTGGAGATAGCAAGCGAAGCGGTGATGAGAGCCGACCACTCCAGCATGATCCTGCGTGGTGTGCGGTCGGCTTTGCGGATGAGCAGAACGGCCGGGGCGAAGACGAGCATCTGCAGGGTGGGTTGCAGCAGGGCGTAGCACAGCGGAGAGTTGTGCCATGGATGCGGGTTCCACTGCGGCTCGGCGAGAAACAGATAGTGCAGCACGCTGGAGATCGAAGCACTGGCGGTGGCGTATGGAGGCAGGCCTTCGCCATGCAGCGACCACGGCAGAACCTGAACTAGATAGGTGCGATGCAGGTTCCAGCCGAAGACCGCAATCGACACGGCTAGGGCGGCCACGCCCGTAGCCGCGCCCCAGAGAAGCGCGCGCCAGCTTCTGCGCTGCAGGAAAAAGACAAAGAGCAGGATGGGGAAGACCTTGCACGCCGCAGCGATGGCCACAAGTGCGCCGGCGAGTCCATGGCGTCCGCGCAGATATGCCCAGCAGGCTGCGACGATCAGGAAGAGCAGGAACACGTAGAACTGGCCGTAGAGGAGGTTGCGATGCAGCGGAAAGCTGAGCGCGAAGATCAGCGCGATATGCCGGTAGGACAATCCGGTCATCGCGTGCAGCATCCGGCAAAGCGGAATCAGGAGGGCGAGGTTCGTCAGTATCCATAGGTGTTTCGCGGTGAGCGGCGGCAGACTGGTGAGCGGCCACATGACCAGCGTGGAGAAGGGTGTGATGGGCACGAGGCCAATGACGTTGACATCGACGGCGCGATGGTCCTTCTCACGTTCGAACCACACCCACTCATACTCGCGAGAGGTGTCATAGCTCTCGTGGGCGAGACGCGCGGACAGGTAGTAGTTTGGGAAGTCGGTATTCAGCTTGCCCCATGCGCGCGGCATGGTGTGCAGGCACAGATAGGCAACCAGCAGGAACAGCGCGCCGCGCTCGACCCAGACGACGATGGGGTGATCCTGACGTACGGTCACGCCTCATTGTGGCCACGACGCGCCGGGCGTTTGTCACCAGCTTGTCAAGCCACGGTCATTCGATTGCTGTCCGCGCTGATGCCTTCATCCAATATGTACTATTCAGCAGGGCGGATATTGTTCGGAGCTAACGACGGATCAGGGTCCATGCTGCCGCCGCGCGTGAATTTAGCGACCGGGGCACAATTCTCGTCACAGCTAGACCGGATTGGATCAGACCCCACTGAGGCCAAAGAGGTGCGCAAACAGCCCGATTCGCTTTAGGGCGATAGGTCGCGCAGGGATGCTGATGGCAGATATAGACCTGACAACCCGTATTGAAACATCTTTTTTTGCGTTGGCTATTGCATGGTTCCTGTCGGGGGTTGCGTTCGGCATACGCTTCTGGGATGCCAGGGCCTGCTTTCTGTTTTTCGTCTGGAGTGTGCCGTTCTTTGCTGTGGGTTGGATCTTGCTTGGAATCCCCGTGATTGCGATGGGCATTCGGATCCTGAAGCTTTCGCGCGTAGTTCTCTGCGTGTCTGGAGCTATCGCCGGTTTCTTCATCATGCTCCTTCCAACCGGCTGGATGATCGCTCTTGGTGCAATCCAATTCAAACTAGACTCGTCCATGTTGAACGGGTGGTCTGGCTTTGGCGCGGGCATCGGAGCAGGCGCAATGTTGCTATATCGCTGGCTACTCTCACCGGCGGTCCCGTCGGAATCGTGATCACTTCCGTGGCCGAGGATGACCCGCGAAGAATTGTTCACGTACGCAACACGCGAATGGGGAACTGCTGCTCTTTCGGTCAGCACCTGACCATTTTGTGAAAATGCCTTAGCGGCTGTATTGCGTGTCGTCGCGCTCGGCGCGCCGTTCGAGCGCCAGCTCCAGGAGGCGGTCGATGAGATCGGAGTACTTCAGGCCGGAGGCCTCCCATAGCTTGGGGTACATGCTGATGGAGGTGAAGCCGGGCATGGTGTTGATCTCGTTGAGATAAATGCGGCCGGGCTTGCCGGTGCGGCTTTCCGGCTCGAGCAGAAAGTCGACGCGCGCGAGGCCGGAGCAGTCGCAGGCGTGGAAGGCGGCGATGGCCATCTCGCGCACCTCTTTCGCCTGCGCCTTGCTGAGCCGCGCGGGGATGATGGGGATGGAGCCGTCGCTCTCGTACTTGGCTTCGTAGTCGTAGAACTCTTTTGCCGGCACGATCTCGCCGACGACCGAGGCTTTGGGTTCGTCATTGCCGAGGACGGCGACTTCGAGCTCTCGGGCGCGGTCGGCCGGCTTGTTCTTAGCGGCTTTGCCGCCGACGCCCTGCTCGATGACGATCTTGCGGTCGTAGCTGGCGGCGAGCACGATGGCGGGGGCGAGCTCGGAGCGGTCGTGGACCTTCGAGATGCCGACGGACGAACCGAGGTTGGCGGGCTTGACGAAGAGCGGATAGCGAAGGTTGGCTTCGATCTCCGCGATGGCTTTGCGCGGCGCTTTTTGCCAGGCGCCGCGCAGCAGTGTGATGTGCTCGACGATGGGAAGCCCGGCGGCGGCGAAGAGGCGCTTCATCACGTCTTTGTCCATGCCGGCGGAGGAGCCGAGGACGCCGGAGCCGACGTAGGCTTTGCCGGCGAGCTCGAAGAGACCTTGAATGGTGCCGTCTTCGCCGAAGGTGCCGTGCAGCACGGGAAAGAGCACATCGACGCCGAGTGCTTCGGCTTGAGTTCGGTCCTTGCCCGCGCTCCCGGGAACGAGGAGCGAGCCGGTGGCGTGCGCCGAGGGCACCAGTGCGTGCTGACTGGTGGCGCGTCCTTTGATGGCTGCGGTCGCCGCAGTGCCGCCGGCGAGCATCTCCTTTGCTTCCTCGCCGAGAAACCAGCGGCCGGTCTTGGCAATGCCGATGGGGACGACGTCGTATTTCTTCTTGTCGATAGCGGCAAGCACGGAGGCGGCGGAGCGCAGCGAGACTTCGTGCTCGCCCGAGCGGCCACCAAAGACGATCCCGACGCGGAGTTTCCGGGGCATAGGGTGTCAGTCTAACGCTGTGGTTGCGCAGAGCGTCAGTGACGCGAAATGGTGAGGTATACGGCGCGGCAATAAGGGCGCGTCAAGCCGGCTGAATGTCGACACGATGGATTTAGTTGGAAACCGGCGTGGCGGTGGTGAAGCGCTTCAGCGGATGGGCTTCGGTGTTGAAGACGAAGCGGCTCCAGTTGACGGTGTCACGCGGGGCGTAGAGCAGGTAGAGGTATTTGAGCGTCTCGGCGAAGAAGAAGCTCTCCATCTCGTCCTTCTGCTGTTTGGTGCGCACGTCGGTGAGCGCGGCGTAGGCGTCCGGCGTGCGGCACCAGCGGACGAGCGAGTCGAAGTAGTCCTGGCCCATGTGCAGGTAGATGGGGTCGCCGGTGAGGTGGTGGAGGTAGTAGGTGGACTCGATGATCTCCGGGCGCAGCGGGTAACCGGCATCGGGAGTGGCGAGCCGGATGTAGTCGAGCGTGTCGGGCTCGATGCCGTAGAGCGTCCACATCTGGAAGCTGGAGCGCTGCAGGGCCTCGGCGCGGGGCAGGTCGCCGCCGAGCGCAAGCACCGCGGGGAAGAATGCGTCCAGCGCGCCGTATTCGTGGGAAGTCCGCGCGCCGGTGCGCATGTCGGCCTGGCCGTACCAGAGGCCGAGACGCGTGTCTTCCGCCAGATATTTGTTGATGGCGACGATGCTCTTCTGCCACATCTCGAGGCAATCGCGGTCGCCGAAGAGCAGCCAGCTCTTGAGCAGGTATTCGTCGAAGGAGTCGATGCCGCCGCTGATGGTGGAGGTGGAATCGGTCCAGTCGCCGGTCTTGACGTTGATGCCGAGACCCACCAGGTCGAGGGACGACCGGCGTTTCCACAGCTCGGTCATGGCGCGCTTGGCGGCGTCGTAGTAGACGGGATCGCCGGTGAGTTTGGAGAGGGTGCCGAACTCGGGCAGCAGCGCGACCTCGGCTGGGTTGGTGACGTCGCCGCGCACCTTGCCGGTGCGCAGGTTGACGAACTCGTAGGGCATGCCGGTGGGTGAGTGGAAGGCGGGCAACAGACGGCGGCCGAGGTCCGTGGCGAGCTTGAGGAGCTGCGGATCGTTGGTGGCTTCGTACTCGCTGAGCAATCCGCCGAGGCAGCGGATAGTGATCTCGAAGTTCTTGACGTAGATGTCCTGGTCGAAGGAGAGGTGCTTGTCGATATCCTGCTGCGCTTCGGCAGCCTGCTTATCCAGACCCATGAGCAGCATGGTGTCGAGTCCGTCGATCTCGCTCATATGCAGCGAGACGCCATACCAGTCGTGCGGCTTCTTCGAGAGTGGCATGAGGGCATCGTGGCCCCAGGCATAGGTGTGGTAGCCCTCCCAGGCGTGGAGGTATTCGGCGCGGACACGGGCGGCCATGGCGTCGCTGTCGGCGGGAGTGCCGAGGGTGGGGGCGGGCTGCGCAATCAGGGGAAGGCTGGCGGCGATCAGCACGAGGGAGATCAGTGCGAGGGAGAAGACCGTAACTCGGTGGCATGACAGTGGGAGGGGCATCACATGGTCCATTCTCGTCCAATCCATCGCTCGTTGCGTCAAGTTTAGCGGCAGACCGACGAGCGACCCTGTTTCCGGCGCGATACTCTTTCCTTCAGGCCGCACGAATCCCGTTGTATGGAGCCAAGGTGAACCGTCGCGAATTCGCCCGTATTTCTGCTTTGTCGCTGGCTGCAACGCAGCTCCCAGCAGCCGCCTCTTCGCAGCCGCAGCGCAAGATTGGTTACGCGCCGGTGGGACTGGGCCAGATTTCCAGCATTTTCATGCGCGCGGTTGCCAATTCGTCCACGACGAAGATCACCGGCCTGGTGAGCGGGCATCCGGAGAAGGCAGCGCGCTTTGCGGAAATGTATGGGGTGCCGCGCTCGTCGATCTATAACTACGAAGACTTCGATCGGATTCGCGAGAACAAGGATATCGACGCGACCTACATCGGGCTGCCGAACTCTATGCACAAGGAGTTCACTGTTCGCTCCGCGCAGGCGGGAAAGCATGTGCTGTGCGAGAAGCCCATGGCCATTTCTTCCGCGGAGTGCCGCGAGATGATCGCCGCGTGCCGCAAGGCGAATGTGAAGCTGATGATCGCCTACCGCATTCACTACGACCCGACCCATCTGAAGGCGGTCGATCTCATCAAGCAGGGACGGATCGGCGAGATTCAGTATTGCGAGGGCAATTTTGGCAGCTATTTTCAGGCAAACCAATGGCGGCTGACGCGTGCCATGGGGGGCGGCGGACCGCTGATGGATATGGGGATCTATCCGCTGAACACAATCCGGCTTTATACCGGGGTCGAGCCTGTCCGCTTTGCAGCTCTCACCAGCACGGTGGATCGTCAGAGCGGCCGCTTTAAGGAGATCGAGGAGTCACTTTCGTGGACGATGGAGATGTCGTCCGGTGTTCTCGCCAATTGCGCGACCAGCTACACCACACACCTCCCGGGATACATCAAGGTGATCGGCAGCCGCGGCAATTTGCAGGTAACGACTGCCTACAGCTACGAGGGGGTGCATCTGGATGCTCACCTGGACGATCCAGATGGAAAATCCGGCACTGACATTCATGAAGACTCGACCGGCAAGATGCCGTTCCAGTTTCAGATCGAGGCCGAGGATTTCGCCGAGTGCATCCTGCAGAACAAGGAATCGAGGACGCCCGGCGAGGAGGGTTTGAAGGATCTGGAAGCTATCGAGCAGATCTATATCGCGGCCGGTCACCCGATCGCGTAGCGCGCCTAGAGGATCTTCTTCCCAAACGCGGAGGAGATCAGCTCAACGGCCAGGTGCGCCGTGCGGTTGTGTTCGTCGATGACCGGGTTTACTTCGACGATTTCGAAGCTGAGCATGCGGCCGTGGTCGGCGAGGATCTCCATGGCGAGGTGGGCTTCGCGGTAGGTGGCGCCGCCGCGGACCGGTGTGCCGACGCCGGGTGCGTCTTCGGGGTCGATCCAGTCCATGTCCAGCGAGACGTGGTAGCCGGCGGTGCCGCGGCCGGCCGCGCGCAGAGCTTCTTCCATTACGGTGCGCATGCCGCGCTCGTCGATGTCGCGCATGGTGTAGACCTCGGTGATGCCGGCGCGCTTGATGTTCTCCTTCTCGGTGGCGTCGATGTCGCGCACGCCGATGAGCACCACATTGTCGGGCGCGACCTTCGGCGAGAAGTCGTAGATGTTGGAGAGCTCTTTCGGTCCGAGGCCGAGCAGCGCAGCCATGGGCATGCCGTGGACATTGCCGGAGGGCGAGGTTTCGGGCGTGTTGATGTCGGAGTGGGCATCGATCCACAGAAGGCCGATCTTCTGCCCTTTGCGGCGATAGAACTCGGCGACGCCGGAGACGGAACCGGCTGCGACAGAATGGTCGCCACCGAGGATGACAGGCGTGGAGCCCTCTTCGAGCGTCTTGACCACGAGATCGGCAGCTTTGACGCAGGTATCCCGGATCTCTTTCAGGTATTTCGCGTTCTGCTGGCCGGGCTTCTTGGTTTCGGCAATCGCGACGCTGATGTTGCCGCCGTCGGTGACGACGTGGCCGAGCGCTTCAAGGTGTGCTTCGAGACCGGCGACGCGGACAGCGGAGGGGCCCATGTCCACACCGCGGCGCGACTGCCCCAGATCGAGGGGTACGCCGATGACGTGGATGTGGCGCGGTGGCAGCGCCTGCACGCCGGTGTAGATGGGTTGGTGGCCGCGAGTGGTTTCTGCGTGGATCGTGTCGTCGTGCTTAGTCATAAGGGCGCTCGGAATGAGAAGAGCAAACCCCTAAGGATAGATACGGTTCAGCGTTCGGGCAAATGGGATGGTTTCGCGGACGTGCTCGAGGCCGCAGATCCAGGCGACGGCGCGCTCGATGCCCATGCCGAAGCCGGAGTGCGGGACGGAGCCGTAGCGGCGCAGGTCGAGGTACCACTGGAAGGCGTCGATCGGCAGATGATGGTCTTCGATGCGCTGCTTCAGCAGCTCGTAGGAGGCGATGCGCTGCGAGCCGCCGATGATCTCGCCGTAGCCTTCGGGCGCGAGGACGTCGACGCAGAGCGCGTACTTCGGGTCGTCGGGATCGGGCTCCATGTAGAAGGCTTTTACGGCGGCGGGATAGCGATGGACCATGACGGGCCGGTCGAACTGCGAGGAGATGTAGGTCTCGTCGGGTGAGCCGAAGTCGTTGCCGTACTCGAAGGGGTGCTCCAGCAGGCCCTTGGCGTGCGCGTCGTTCAGCATGGCGGCGGCCTCGTCGTAGCGCAGGCGCGGGAAGGGCGCCTGGATCGCCTGCAGTTTCGCGGTGTCGCGCTCGATGACCTTCAGGTCGGGCAGGCGGCGCTCCAGCACGCGGCCGACGATGAAGCTGAGGAAGTTTTCCGCGAGCACCATCAGGTCGTCGAGGCCGGCGTAGGCCAGCTCGGGCTCGACCATCCAGAACTCGGTGAGGTGGCGGCGCGTCTTGGATTTTTCCGCGCGGAAGGTGGGGCCGAAGCTGTAGACCTTGCCGAGGGCGAGTGCGGTGCTCTCGATGTAGAGCTGGCCGCTCTGGGTGAGGAAGGCTTCGTCGCCGAAGTATTCGACGGGAAAGAGTGTCGAGGTGCCTTCGCACGCAGCGGGCGTGAGGACGGGTGAATCGGTGAGGGTGAAGCCGTTGTCGTCGAGGTAGTCGCGGGCGGCCTTGATGATCTCCGCGCGGATGCGCAGGATGGCGGACTGGCGCGGCGAGCGGAGCCAGAGGTGGCGATGCTCCATCAGGAAGTCGACGCCGTGCTCCTTGGGCGTGATGGGGTAGGGCTGTTCCTCGGGCACGCGCTGCACCACTTCAACATTCTCGACGTCGAGCTCGTAGCCGCCGGGGGCGCGCTGGTCGGCGCGGACGCGGCCGGTGACGATGACGCTGGACTCCTGGGTGAGGTGCTTTGTCGTCTCCCAGACTTCGGGTGTGACGGCGGCCTTGGGCATGATGCCCTGCACGGTGCCCGAGCCATCGCGAAAGATGGGGAAGAGCAGCTTGCCGGAGGCGCGCATGTTGTAGAGCCAGCCGTGCAGCACGACGGTCTGGCCTTCATGCTGCTTGAGGCTGGCGATGGTGGCGGGGACGGCTGTGGAGTTGGCGCTTGTCTGTGTGCTGGATGGGGTTACAGATGTGTCCGTCATATGTGCTTCAGATACCAAATTTTTCGAAGGTTGCGGCGGCGCGCTGGGCTACGATGTCGGGTGTTTCGCCGAGCTCGTAGTGAATTTCAAGCAGCGCAGCGGGTGAGCGCGGAGCTGTCTTGAGCGCGGCGATCGGTGGTTCCCATCCGATGGTGCCGTCGCCGGGCCACAGATGTGCGTCGCGGTCGTGATGATTGTCGTGCAGGTGCGTGGAGCCGATGAGCGGCAGTAAGGTTTCGAGCGAGGGATCGACGCCCTCCATCAGATGGGCGTGGCCGATATCGAAGCAGACGCCGACGTTGGCGAAGTGGCCGACGCGGATGATCTCGACGAGATTGGCGGGCGTGGTCACATCGTTCTGGATGTTTTCGAGCAGCAGCTTGACGCCGAGCGGGCCGCCGAAGGCCTTCAGGTGCTCGATGGCGGTGAGCGCATGCTCGAGCGCCCGCTCATCCCATTCCGAGTCGCGGTCGCCGATGTGCAGGACGAGGAACTGGTAGTGCAGAATCTCCGCTGCTTCGAGAGCGCGCTTCACTTCGTCCATGCCGTCGATGCGGCGTGACTTGTCATTGTGGACAACGTTGATGGCGGGCATGCCGCCGCGACCCATGTCCGAATCGGCATAGATCGGCGCGTGCAGCGAGTGCGGCTTGACCTCACTCGACAGGAACCAGTCGGCGATCTCCTTGATGTGCTGGCGGCTGGTGTAGTCGAAGTGCTGGCGTGCGGCAAAGACTTCAATGGCCTGGGCGCCGCCGCGGGCGAGCGTATCGAGCAGGCCGGGGTGGAGGCGCTGGCGGAGGAAGACGTGGGTGGAGAGGGCTCGAAGCATGGGGTGGGGTTTCCGCTCTCTATCTTCTCATTGCGGATGAAAGCGGGCAGGTGTGGCCCAGCGCATCAGTACCCGGCGACCTTCCCGTAGTGCTGGCGATGGTCCTGGCCGCCTTCCAGTTTGCCGGTTTTCTGGATCGACCGCGATGCATTCGCCGTCGCTCCAGTGGCGGCCCTGTTTGAGCGTGTAGCCTTCGGCGGCTAGTTTTGCGGCGGTCGCTGCGGGGAAGCCGGCTTCGACGTAGAGCGTGTCGGGCAAGTACTGGTGGTGGAAGCGCGGCGCGTCGACGGCCTGCTGGATGTTGAGGCCGCCCTCGGCCACGCTGAGAAAGATGTTGAGCACCGTGGTGGTGATGCGCGGGCCGCCGGGCGAGCCGAGCACCATCCGGACCTTGCCATCCTTGAGCACGATGGTCGGCGTCATGGCGGAGAGCGGGCGGTGGCCGGGCGCGATGGCGTTGTTCGGGCCCTGGATGAGGCCGTATTTATTGGGCACGCCGGGCGCGGAGGCGAAGTCGTCCATCTCATCGTTGAGCAGGAAGCCCAGGCCGGTGGCGGTGACGTGCGAGCCGAAGCCGTCGTTGAGCGTGGTGGTGACGGCGACGGCGTTGCCATCGGCGTCGAGCACGGAGTAGTGCGTGGTGTCGGTGGACTTCGACTCGGGCACGGTGGCGGTTGGCGGAGGCGGCAGGAAGCCGGCGGGCCGCTTGAGGTCCTTTGACGGCGTGGCCTTATCCGGCACGATGCTCTTCCGCCACGCGTCGGCGTAGGCGGGATTGAGCAGGGCGGCCACGGGCAGCTTGGCGAAGTCGGGATCGCCGAGATAGTCGGTGCGGTCCATGTAGGCGCGGCGCATGGCCTCGGTGATGAGCTGGACTTCGGATGCGCTGCGATCGCCGAGCTTGGCGAGGTCGTAGGGGCGCAGGATATTGAGCATCTCGATCAGGTCGATGCCGCCGGCGGAGGGTGGCGGCGCGCTGAAAATCTCGTAACCGTGGTAGGCAGCCTTTTATCGGAACGCGCTCCTTGACTTGATAGTGGGCGAGGTCGGCTTCGGTGATGAGGCCGCCGTGGGCCTTCATATCCGCCGCAAGCTTCTTCGCGATCTCGCCGTGGTAGAAGTCGGCGGGATCGGCGGCGATGCGCTTGAGGGTGGCGGCTAGCTCGGGCTGACGGAAGGTGTCACCGGATTGGTAATACGAACCCCGCTTGGCGTCGGTCTGGAAGATTCTGTGCGACTCGGGGAACTTGGCCAGGTCGGGATCGTGCAGCTCGGCGGCTTCCTCGCCGCTGAGGACGAAGCCATCGTCGGCGAGCTTGATCGCGGGCGCGATGACAGCCTTCAGGCCGAGTTTGCCGTACTTCCGCTCGGCATAGGCGAGTCCCGCGACCGAGCCGGGAACGCCGATGGACCGATAGCCGAGAGTGCTGGCGTCCGGAATGACGTGGTGCTGCGCGTCGAGGTACATATCGCGCGAGGCGGCGCCGGGCGCCTCCTCGCGAAAGTCGATGAAGAGGTCGCTTTTTCCATCGTGCGGCTTTGCGAGGTGCACCAGCATGAAGCCGCCGCCACCCAGGTTGCCGGCGACGGGATGCACGACGGCGAGCGCAAAGCCGGTGGCGACGGCGGCATCAACGGCGTTGCCGCCCTGCTTCAGGATGGCGACGCCGGCGTCGCTGGCGGCGTGGTGCACGCTGACGACCATGGCGTGATCGGCGGTGGCCGGTGTTTCATCCTGTGCGAGGGCGGGGATTGCTGCGATGGAGAGGGAAAGCAGGAGCGAGGCGAGGGCCCGGGATGTGCTCGGCATGGGAGGAAGTTTATCCGAGAGTCGGGATTGGGATCCGTCGGCGGCTGCTTAGAATGGCGAAGGCATGTCTGTCACGCTGCGTTCGTTTGCGAAGATCAACATTGGTTTGGCGATTGGGGTGGCGCGCCCCGATGGCTTCCATTCGCTGACGACGGTCTACCAGACGATTGGCCTGCACGATCTGGTGACGGTAACGGCCCGGCGTGCGGCGGCGACCAGCATCGTCCTTACCTCGAACGACGAGCGGGTTCCCGCCGATGGGCGCAATACCGCGTGGAAGATGGTGGAGCGGGCGCTGGCGGTGCTGGATGTGTCGGCTGAGGTAGCGATCCATATCGAGAAGCGGCTGCCGGTGCAGGGCGGCCTGGGAGCGGGTTCGGCGAACGCGGCGGCGGCCTTGCTGGGGCTGGAGCGGGAGCTGGGCTGCCAGCTGGCAGACGACGACCGGTTCCAGATAGCGGCGGAGGTGGGTTCGGACGTGCCGCTGTTCCTTGTGGGCGGCGCGGTACTGGGGCTGGGGCGGGGTGAGGTGGTCTCTCCGTTGCCGGACCTGCCGCCGATGGCGTGCGTGGTGGCGGTTCCGGAGGTGGGAGTCTCGACGCCTGCGGCTTTTCGGGAATGGGATGCACGGCATTCCGCATTGACCCCCGCCGCCTCAGCCGATAGACTTGAAGGGTTGAGTCGGTCTGTCTCCGCAGCATGGGGTCAGCCGCACTCCTCCGGTGTCTCCAGGGCGGCCTCTTCGGAAAGGATTTCCGAGGAAGGTTTGGCTCACAAGGGAGACCTGGCCGAGACTCCGCTTCTCGCGCTTGTCCGCACCGGGATCGCAAACGACTTTGAAGAGGTCGTCTTTGCGCAGTATCCCTCTCTTGCAGACATTGTGCGTGTGCTTGTGTCCTCGGGTCAGCCAGAGGACGCGGCTATCTATGCTGCACTTTCGGGCTCGGGTTCGGCCCTGTTTGGGCTGTATGCGAGCGGCGAAGCGGCAGACCGGGCGGCAAGGCGCATTCGGGATCGCGGCATTGTGGCGCTGCGCACCGAAACCTTGCCTCGCGAGCAGTATTGGCGCACGATGTGGGTGGAATAAGTAGCTTCCGGCGAAACTGCTGGCGGCACGTCACTCTCCTCTCCGCCAGCAGCCTGTTGGGCGATCGACTAATGGTAGGTCAAGTGCCTTTGGAGCACTTTGTCTAGGTTCGAATCCTAGTCGCCCAGCCACTCTGTTCCGGTGCATCGTGCTCCGGAACGTCTGCCGCGGATGTCAGTCAAGCCGCGGTTCGAGCGTCAATTTTGTTGACTAGCGGCAGTTCACCAACGCAAACCAGCTTGGGAGACACGTGATGAAGCAAGAGACGGCAGTGGCAACGACGACGCTCGAGCCGGAGACGGCGACCTCCAACAACTTTCAGCCTGCCCCGGAGCGCAAGCGCAACCGCGGCCTGAGCGAGGACAAGCGCTTCAAGATCTTCGCCGGGTCGGCGAACCGGCAGCTTGCCGAAGAGATATGCAAGCAGATTGGCGTTCCGCTGGGTGAGACCAAGATCCAACGCTTTGCGGATGGCGAGATCTACTTCCAGCTTCTGGAGAATGTGCGTGGCGTGGACGTCTTCGTGGTGCAGCCCACGTGCAATCCGGTGGACTCGAACCTGGTGGAGTTGCTGATCATGATCGATGCCCTGAAGCGCGCTTCCGCCGGCCGTATCACCACCGTGGTGCCGTATTACGGCTACGCCCGGCAGGACCGCAAGGACCGGCCGCGCGTCGCGATCTCGTCCAAGCTGGTGGCCGACCTGCTGACCACGGCGGGCACCAACCGCGCGCTCTTCATGGACCTGCACGCAGCGCAGATCCAGGGCTTCTTCAATATTCCGGTCGATCACCTGTTTGCCAGCCCGGTGATGGTGGGCTACTTCAGCAAGAAGAATCTGCCGAACCTGACGGTCGTTTCGCCGGATGCGGGCGGCGTGGAGCGGGCACGATTCTTCGCGACAAAGATGGGCGCACCGCTGGCGATCGTGGACAAGCGTCGCACCGACATCAACGTGACCGAGGTGATGAACGTGATCGGCGATGTGCGTGGGCGGACCTGCCTGATCATCGACGACATCGTGGACACGGCTGGAACGCTGGTGAAGACCGCGCATGCGCTGCTCGACGAAGGCGCCGTCGAGGTTTATGCCTGCGCATCGCACCCGGTGCTGTCGGGGCCGGCGGTTGAGCGTATTGCCACCTCGCGCATCAAGGAGCTGGTGGTGACCAATTCCATTCCGCTGTGCGAAGAGGCGAAGGCGGTGGACAAGATCAAGGTGCTGTCGATTGCCGGCCTGCTGGGCGCGGCCATCGAGAGCATTCACATGGAGACGAGCGTGAGCTCGCTCTTTAACTAAGAACTGGAAAGGGAGTAGAGAGCGGCTCACCCCGCTCTCCATGACCGAAAGGAAAACGAAAGCAATGGCAAGCACAGAACTGGTAACGGCAGTGACCCGCGAGGGCAAGTTCAACAAGAATGCGGCACGTCGTGTACGCGTAGCGGGCAAGATTCCCGCGGTCATTTATGGCGCCAAGGAGCCGTCGATCGCCATCGAGCTCGATCCCAAGCAGATCCTGCGCATTTTGCACTCCGACTCCGGCCACAACACGATCTTTGACGTGGACGTGAAGGGCAGCGCGCGGGTGAAGGCGATGATCGTGGACTGGCAGTACGAGCCCATCAAGGGCAGCCTGCTGCACATCGACCTGAAGCGCATCGCGATGGACAAGGCGATGGTGGTGGAAGTGCCGATCCAGCTTGAGGGCATCCCGTTCGGTGTGAAGAACGAGGGCGGCCTGCTGGAACAGGTGTTGCGCGAGGTGGAGATCGAGTGCCTCCCGGGAGACATCCCGGCACACATCACGCTCGATGTTTCCGGGCTGAAGATTCACGACGTTGTCCGCGTCTCCGATCTGCCGCACGAGGGCAAGTTCAAGTTCATCACCGACGAGGATGCGACCGTAGCCCACGTGACGGTGATCAAGGAAGAGGTAGCACCGGAACCGGATGCGGTTGCGGCTGCAGCGCCGGCTGAGCCGGAAGTGGTGAAGAAGGGCAAGCAGGAGACGGAGGAGGCAGGCGGCGATGCTGCCAAGGCCGGCGGCAAGAAGTAAGCAGTGCTGCCCGGAGCGATGGAACCCGGGGCGATGGAGCCGGAGAGTGCAGCAGTGCGGGATGCCGAGGATCGGGATTCAGACCGGAGGCCGTACAGTGGGCCGTTTCTGGTCGTCGGGCTCGGCAATCCCGGTATCGAGTACCAGTGGACGCCGCACAACGCGGGGTTCCTGGCGATCGACCGGCTGGCTCAGCGCGCCGGGGCAGTGGTGAGCAATCGCCGCTGCCGCGCTCTCACTGCCACCACGCGCATTGCTGG
The DNA here is from genome assembly GCA_963763665.1 of uncultured Acidobacteriaceae bacterium. Lineage (GTDB taxonomy): Bacteria > Acidobacteriota > Terriglobia > Terriglobales > Acidobacteriaceae > KBS-83. Next base: position 1,260,865 of record CAVXPT010000001.1, read on the forward strand.
CCGTGACGTGGTGCTGGCGAAGCCGGAGACCTTCATGAACCTGAGCGGGCTGTCCGTTCGGGCGCTGGTGGAGGAGTTCGGTGCAGATCGGCAGAGCCTGCTGGTTTTGTACGACGAGCTGGCGCTGCCACTGGGCACGCTGCGGGTGCGGGCAGGGGGATCATCAGGCGGCCACAATGGCGCCGGGTCGATCAACGGCGCGCTGGGTACGGAGGAGTGGGCACGAATCCGGATCGGTGTCGGGCCGGATGGGTTGGAGACGGCATCGCGGCGAGGGAAGGATTACCTGCTGACGCCGATGCGGAAGAAGGAACTGGCGGTACTCGACGAGGTGCTGGATCGCGTCGCCGAGGCGGTGGAGACGGTCATCGTGAGCGGAGTTGGCGCGGCGATGAACAAGTGGAACGGGACCTCAGGGAATGGCGTTGGGGGGAATGGTTCCCCGAAGGCCGAGTGATGAAGAGCAAACGAAGTCAGTATCTGTAATGCAGATTTTGAAGTTCAGGTTTCAGGGAAGAGAGAAACGCATGCAACGTAGCTATGAAGTGATGTTCATCGTGCGCCCGGATATGGAAGAGGCGGATGTCGACAAGCTGATCGCAGGACTGGAGCAGACCATCAACCACGGTGGCGGCATTCTCAAGTCCACCGAGAAGCTGGGCCGGCGCAAGCTGTCCTATGTGGTGCGCAAGTTCAATGACGGCAATTACGTCCTGCTGGTGATTCAGGCGGAAGGCGGCCTGATCGCCGAGGTGGAGCGCCGTCTCCGAGTGACGGAGCCGGTGATCAAGTTCATCACCGTGCGCACGGACGAGGAAGAGAAGCGCGCGGACAAGATCAAGGCGATCCGCGCCACGCGCAAAAAGCTGAGTGCGCAGCCGGCTGCGGCAGCTCCTGCTCCTGAAGTCGAAGCGCCGGTCACCACGGAAGCCGCGGCGAGCGCTTAGGCGCGTTCGTCCGCTCTTTGAAGTAGCGCCGGCCACGCGCCGGCACATCAACGCAGCCGGTCCTGTTTGTGCAAAGAAACACCGAGCAGGGCCTATTCCGCCGACCGATACGAAAAGGCCGGGCGGGAAGAAAGAAGAAGGAAACCATGGCTGATGAGACCAGCACAGTAGCAGCAACACCGCGCGCGTCTGAGGGCGCCGCAACCGAGCGTCCAGCCGGCGATCGTCCCGCGGGGGACCGCCCAGAGCGCCCCGCAGGAGATCGTCCAGATCGTCCAGCGGGAGATCGTCCGGATCGCCCCGCAGGAGATCGTCCCGGTGGCCGCGGCCCCGGCGGACGTGGACCAGGTGGTCCGGGCGGATCGGGTCCGGGCGGACGCAAGTTCTTCCGGCGCAAGAAGGTTTGCAAGTTCTGCGTGGAGAAGATCGACTCCATCCACTACCGCGATGTGCGCCTGCTGCAGCAGTTCGTGGCCGAACGGGGCAAGATTGTTCCCCGCCGCCTGACTGGTGTGTGTACCACGCACCAGCGGAGACTCACGCGCGCTATTAAACAGGCACGCAACATTGCCTTGCTGCCGTTTGCAGCGCGGTACTAAATTGCCCAAGGCAGGGATGGCGCGTTCCGGCTTGTGCCGAGTGCTGCGCCCACAACACTGAGGAGAGTTATGGAAGTCATTCTGAAGGAAGACGTCGACACACTGGGTCACCGCGGGGACGTGGTGAAGGTGGCCGACGGCTACGGACGCAACTTTTTGCTGCCGAAGAAGCTTGCGATTGAAGCGACGGCAGCCAACCGGAACGTCATCGAGCAGATGAAGCAGTCGGCTCTACGGCGCTCCGCGAAGGAGAAGGAGAGTGCGCAGCAACTGGTGGCACAGATGGAGCAGGTGGAATTGCTCTTTGCGCGCAAGGTAGGCGAGAACGAGCACCTCTTCGGCTCGGTCACGTCGTCGGACATCGCACACGCACTGGAACAGAAGGGCTATCCGATCGACCGCCGCAAGGTGCAGCTCGATGAGCCGCTGAAGCAACTGGGCGAGTTCCACATTCCGGTGAAGCTGCACCGCGAGGTGAGCGCGCACATCAAGGTCACGGTGAGCGCGGAGAGCGAAGAAGCCTAAGTCTTCGTCGACCGCTCGAGAAGGGCACGCAGCCTTGCGCCGCGTGCCCTTCCTCTTGCACCTCGCCCGCCATCAAGAAGGGATTTTCTCGGAGAACCTGGAATAAATCGGCCGCGATTCAGTTAACAGAGTCAGCGAGCTGCAGATGCCCCAGAAGATATCTCCGCTGACCTCGGTGCGTTTCCTTCTTGCATCGTTCGTGCTGTTTCATCATTCAGTGCGAACTTTCTTTCCGGTTTTCGCCGCCAGAGGTGCCCATGGGGTACCGGAAGATTTTTTAGGCATCGTCTCGTTTGCCTTCCCCGTTTCGGTCAGTTTTTTCTATCTGCTCTCAGGCTACGTGCTGAGCCTTGTGTATTTGCGCGATGGGCGGCCTTTCAACAAGAGCCGATTTTTCGCTGCACGGTTTGCGCGGCTGTATCCGCTGTACTTTGTCACGTTGGTACTCGCCACGCCGGAGCTTCTGACGTGGGAAGTGCAGCGGTACGGCATGAAAACCGGAATGATCAAGACGGTAGAGATTTTTGCGGCAAATGTAGCGATGACTCAAGTCTGGTACCCGCGCCGGCTGCTTCGTATCAACCCCCCAAGCTGGTCGCTGTGCGGGGAAGTTTTCTTTTATATATGCTTCCCCCTGCTCGGCGCTTTGCTGTGGAAACTGCGTGGAGCCCGCCTATGGATGACCGCGTTGACCTTGTACGTCGGAGGTCAAGCTTTGGTTTGGGGAATGCGAACACAGCTGAGTTTTGAGATGGCAATGGTCTTGCCGCCATTCCATCTTTCCACTTTTGCGCTGGGAATCCTGTTGGCCCGTTGGCAGACGCTGCAACAGGGACAAAAGCGCAAAGGACGGATACGCGTTTGGCAGGCGAGCGCCGTGCTTGGACTGGCAGTCGGTGGAGTTGCTTTGAGTGCGTCCCTGGTCCCCTTGTTTCGTGTGGCTGCACCCTACAACAATGGGCTCCTGGCACCGGTTTTCGCGGGCGTCATCTGGGCGCTATCGGCGGTCTCCACGCCACTGTCGCGTTAGCTTGTGCGGGCGATGGCTGGTGGCCCTGGGGAATTCCAGTTATGCGCTGTATCTGATTCATACGCCAATGCTCGCCTTGTTTCGGCACTTTCAATGGGTGACCCATGCGTTTTATCCGGTATACCTGGCACTCTGCGCCGGGTTGAGTTTGTTGAGCTTCCACTATTTCGAAACTCCGATCCGCCTATGGTTACTGGAGCGTTTCCAAATCCATTTGATACGAAACACGCCAGATACGATCTCCGCATCCCCTCATCGTCTCCAATCACTATGACTGGTATGGGGCTCCGCCGCCGCATGGACGGAGAATTGCTCGCAGGTCAGCCTCGCAATTGAAGAGTTGCTCCGTGAAGCGACCGCTATCCATCCATTCCCTGCCGGACTTAACTCCAACGTCACCTTGATCGCACATTCTGTTCTCTGATGTCCCCGATGCGGGCATGATGAAAGAGACAGGCGGAAACAGGGCATGTGTGTCAGCGGAGAGTTAGTTACGTAGGCTTTTCTCGACGGGAAAGGCCTGTCGGCAGTTGAGACGCAATCGTAGGTCCACCCTATTTCCGCTATAGCCTGAGCTCCGGCTCCTGCGAGGTGCTCTTGTGGCCATTGCCCGTGTTTTTGTTTGTCTCTTTTCTGCTCTCCTGCTTGCGGTTGCCACCGGTGCACAGCAGCCGGGTTCTCCGCAAGCGCCGAGTCCTCCACCAGTGGAATCGCCCATGCCCTCCGTACGGCTGCCCAACGGCCATGCGGGGATGACCTCATCGATCGACAATGCGATGGTGAAGACAGACAGCGCACCGGCTGGCGCGTTGCCGCCGGTGGTGCCTGCGGACCGGCCGAGCATCGGGCTCGTGCTGGATGGCGGGGGGGCATTGGGACTGGCGCACATCGGTGTCCTGAAGTGGTTTGAAGAAAACAGGATTCCGGTGGATCGCATCACCGGAACCAGCATGGGCGCGCTGATCGGCGGGCTGTATGCGACTGGCCGGTCTGCAGAAGAGATTGAGGAGGTTGCGACCGGCGCGGAGCTGCCAAATATTTTTCATCTGTCGGTGGACTACGACCAGCTCAACTATCGACGGCGGGAGGATCGTCGGGAGCTGCCAGGTGCATTTCAACTGGGCTTGAAGGGTGGCATCAGCCTGCGCAATGCACTGCTCACCGACCGCGGGCTGAATTCATTTCTGCATGATGAATTCCAGAGATACGACGGCGATCGCGTCCGTTTTGACGAGCTGCCGATTCCCTTCCGCTGCGTCTCCACAGACCTGAACACGCTGCGTCCGGTGATCTTCTACGGCGGCTCGATTCCGTTGGCGGTGCGCGCGTCGATCGCGATTCCCGGAATCTTCGCGCCGGTGAAGTACCGGGGGCACTATCTGGTGGACGGCGCGATTATGGAAAATCTGCCCACGGAGGTGGCCAGGAAGGATCTGCGCTCGGATGTGGTGATCGCGGTTTTGCTGCCGTCGACGGAATTCACCGACAGCGATGTGGCCTCGGTGGTGGGTGTCTTCGCGCGGGCTTTCTCGGCTGGAACAGCGCGCAATGAACGCGAGTCGATGAAGCTGGCGAATGTTCTGCTGATGCCGGACACCGGCAAGTATGGCGTCGGGGACTATAGCAAAGCGACAGAGCTGATCGCGGCCGGCTATGAGGCCGCGAAGGCGCAGCGCGAAAATCTGCTGAAATATCAGCTCACGCCGGAGGCATGGAAGGAGTATCAGGCAGACAAGCAGGCCCGGCAACGCGCGCGTCCTGGCCTGCTCGAGACGGTGAAGGTGGAGGGCGGCTCCGCCGGCGCGCAGGACACGGTGCGCGAGTACATGAAGCCGTTTGAAGGGAAGCCCATTGAGCCCGGAACGATGACCCAGGCGCTGAGTCACGTGCAGAAAAACCAGACATATGAGGCCGAGTATGTAACGACGGGACCTCAGCAGCCGGGGGATACACGCGCATCCAGCCCGGATACGGGCGTTCTGGTCACGCTGGAGCCTGTCCGCAATGGCCCGCCATTTCTGCTGGTGGGTGCTGACATTACGGCCATGACGGATAACGTCACGCGCGGCACTCTCGACTCTGCGGCTCATCAACAATGATCTCGGGGGCTACCGGTCGGAGCTGCGCTCCGATCTGCGGGTCGGCTTTCTGACGCAAGCTTCGACGGAGTATTACCGGCTCCTTCGAACCAACGGATTGTTTGTGCAGCCGCATATCGGCCTGCTGCGACAGCCGGTTTACATCTTCATCAACCAGCGGCGCGTAGCAGAGAGGCTGCAGCAGAACGCCGGCGGCGGCGTGGACTTCGGACGTACCTATCACTCGCGTTCGCAACTGGCCGGGGAGTGGCGCTATGAAGTGGTGCGCTGGCACACGCAGAGCGGAGACGACTTCCGCCGCGATCTCTCGGGAACTGTGCAGACCGGGGTGCTGCACTATACCTACAACAGCCTGAATGCGGGACAGCTCGCCACGCGTGGTGTGCTGCTGGATATTTCCGGGGGTGGCCTGTACCACTCGGTGGGCAGCCAGAATGCGCCCCTTGCGCAGTTTTCCGCCCGGTATTCGAGAGACTTCTTCGACAAGAACATTGTCGGATTCGACGTGTCCGGCGATACCTATTTCCGCCGTAGTGTGGCCGACCCGCTTCGCTTTACACTTGGCGGTCCGCAGCGGCTTTCCGCTTCGTCGATCGATGAGTATCGCGGCACCGACGATATGCTGGCGCGTGCGGCCTATTACCGGCGCATTGCGTCGTTGCCTACGCAACTGGGCGACGGGCTCTACCTTACCGGCGCCTATGAAGCCGGCGAAGTGTGGTCGCCGGAGCGACGGGCCTTTTTGCGGCAGGATGGCGTGCTGGGTCTGCTGGGGGCGACGCCCCTGGGCACCATCACACTGGGTGGTTCCATTGGCGATGCGGGGCGGCGCAAGTTCTTCTTCACCTTCGGCCGGCTTTTCTGAGTGAGAGTGGTGACGGGCGACTGCCGTAGACTGATTGCATGGCGCGGACCGAATCTACGATGCAGGCCCTGGGGACGATTGCCCCTGATTTCTCGCTCCCGGACGTCGTCTCCGGCAAAACGGTGACTCGCGATGGAGCGAAAGGCGCGGGCGGATTGCTGGTGATGTTCCTATGCGTGCACTGCCCGTTCGTGAAATATGTGGAGCAGGGCATTGCGCGCTTTGCGGGCGATTATGCGGGGCAGGGCCTGGGCATTGTGGGCATCAGCAGCAATGACGCCGTGGCCCATCCCGATGATGCGCCGGAAGGCATGCGTGCGCAGGCGAAACGGCTGGGCTTTACCTTTCCATACCTCTACGACGAATCGCAACAAGTGGCGCGCGCTTACGACGCCGCGTGCACGCCGGACTTTTTTCTCTACGACCGCGAGTTGCGGCTGGTGTATCGCGGGCAGTTCGATGCGAGCCGCCCGAGTTTGAGCACGCCGGTGACGGGCAGCGACCTGCGCCGCGCAGTCGAAGCGCTGCTGGCAGGCAAGCCGCCGCTCGACCCGCAAGTGCCAAGTCTGGGTTGCAACATCAAGTGGAAATAGAAATGACCCGAACTCTGCTCACATCGTAGATGCTGCGGACTTTACCGGCTTCAGCGCGAAGTGATGCGTCGCCGGCTGTGCGTCCTTCTGCTGCTGCGCGATGGAGGAAGCAACCGCCTGCTGCATGGCCTGCTGCTCCGCTTCAGGGGCTGCTTCAGGCTTCTCATGAGTGCCGGCTTCGAGTGTAAAGAGCTGGCGTTCGAGCGCGTTGCGGTGGTCCGTCTCCCATGCGAGCGTCTGCGACTGGCGAAGCATTGGCGTGGCCATGCGCGCCAGGTTGACGCCATGCGACAGCGCGTCTGCCGTGAAGTTGGAGACGGGCTGATCGTCGATGGTGAGCGCATAGGAACCGGCAGAAAGTCCGGTGACCGTCAGCGTCTCCTGGTCGAGCGCGGCCTCGATGCCACCTGCTTCCAGCGCGGCGTCGGTCACAGGATCGGTGGCGCCGAGAGGCAGCGGCAAGGGCAGGGCATTCTCAATCTCTGTCCACTGAAGTATGTCGGTCTTCTTCTCGCGTTTCACGTCAGTGACGCTAGCGTTCTGGACATCGGTTGCTTTTGCGCTGTGCGCATCCACGGTGACGCTGCTGACGAGCGAAGGTGCATGCCACGCCTTCAGGATGGCTGCGGCCATCACCCAGTGCACGCCCTCGCCGGGATGGACGCGATCCGGAATAAGGCGGGACGCCAGATCCGGATGAGCAGTCTTTACCTTTTGGAGCACATCGACGACGGGCGCATTGAAGTCAACGAAGCCCTGACGAGTGCGGTCTGCCTCATTGCGATCGAACTCGCTGTATTGCTGCATCACCTCGTTGTAGTGCATGGTGGGCTGCGTGACGTCGTCGTACGGAGACGGGCCGATGAGCGTCAGCTTTACGCCGGGGGCGCCCTGAATGATTGAGGCCACCATGGATTTGTAACCGTCCTCATAGGTTTTCTGCACAGCCGGATTCGGTGGACGATAATAGCCATCGTTCATGCCAAGCATGATGGTCACGACGTTGGGCTTGAAGGGCAGGATGTCGCGCTGGATGCGCAGATCGATTGGTCCTTCCGCGCCGCCGGAGACCTTGTCGCCACCCACGCCGGACTGTGTCCACTGAACCTTCCATGTGGGAAAGCGCGTCAGCACATACTCTTCCATGAATGTGGAATAGAGGCGCTGGTCGGTGATGCTGTCGCCATAGGTCACGACACGGTCGCCGTCGTGAATTGCGAAGTCGCTGGCGGCCGGCGGCGTGGCGGTTTGCGCTGAAGCGAAGGGGAGGGCCGAGACCAGCAGGCCGGCACAGAGGGCGGCAGATTTTGCAATATCACTCATGGAGCAGAAGTCTAAACCCAGATCGGCAACGCTGCAGGAGGTGCGGAACGTAGTACGCTCAGCGTGTGCCGACCATGTCTCCATCGAGGCTCACATCGAGCCGCCCGCTGCTGGCCATCGACCAATTGACCATCGCATTTCGCGGAAAGCCTGTGGTGCGTGAACTGAGTCTGGTAATTGAGCCGGGCCAGGTAATGGGTTTGGTGGGCGAGTCGGGCTCAGGCAAGTCGGTCACCTCGCTTGCGATCCTTGGCCTGCTGGAGAGTGCCGCAGAAGTGCGGGGGAGCATCCGCTTCGATGATGAAGAACTGCTGACGCTGCAACCGGAGGCGATACGGCGCTATCGCGGCCGGCGCATCGCGATGATCTTTCAGGAGCCGATGACGGCGCTGAATCCGGTGATGCCGGTGGGGCGGCAGATTGCGGAGGCAATTGAGACGCACCAGCCTACGCTGACGCGACGCGAAGTGCGCCAAGCGGTGATTGCAAACCTGGAGGCTGTCGCGTTGCCCGAGCCTGAGAAACGCTACGCGGATTATCCGCATCAGTTTTCCGGCGGCCAACGGCAACGCATCTTAATCGCGATGGCACTGGCAAACCGGCCACAGCTCTTGATTGCGGATGAGCCCACCACGGCGCTGGACGTCACGGTGCAGGCTCAGGTGCTGCGGCTGCTGCGCGATCTGCAGCAACAGTTCGGGCTGGCAATGCTGTTCATCTCGCACGATCTCGCGGTGGTTGCCGAAGTCGCGGACCGTGTGGCCGTGATGCGGCATGGATGGTTACTGGAGCAAGGCAGCCGCGAGCAAATTTTTCACACTCCGCGACATCCTTACACGCGCAGCCTGCTGGGAGCTGTTCCCACGCTGGCTACGGACCGCGCACAGCCGCTTGCGACTTTGCCGCCAGAGGCATATGCCACGCCTGGGTCATGGATGGAGTACGACGTTGGTCACCAGGTACGCGAGCTTTCTTAGCGGCAGGCATGGCCATTCGTGACATCCTAGAAGTGATTTCATGACGGACGGCTGTAAATAATAAGTCGCAGTATTTTGCATTCGATAGAAGACCTTCCCCCGAGCTTCGTTCATGCGCGCTCTCATCCTTTCGGACATCCACGCAAACATGCAGGCATTGGCCGCCGTGCTGGCGGTTGCGCCGGAACACGACATTGTGTGGAACCTGGGTGACGTTGTCGGCTACGGCGCATCGCCGAACGAGACGATTGTTTGCCTGAAAGAGTTGAACAGCATTTATGTGCGCGGCAACCACGACCGCGCCTGCTGCGGGCTGACATCGCTGGATGATTTCAATCCAATTGCCCGGCAGGCTGCCGAGTGGACACATGCGCAACTGTCGCGGACACGCCGCAAATGGCTATGTGAGCTGCCGCAGGGGCCGGTCACGGTCGGAGAAGGGCTGGTGTGTGTGCACGGATCAGCTGCGGACGAGGACATTTACGTTCAGACACTAGGCGAAGCAATCGACGCCCTGCAGGCGGTTCCGGGCGCGTGGGTAGAGTTTTACGGCCACACACATGTGCAGGGCGGTTTTGTGCGCAGCGATGATGGCTGGTATGTCTTCAAGCCGGAGTACACCACGAAGCACAACGAAGAGTTCTTTGATCTGCCGATGCGGCGCGGCGTTCGCTATCTGCTGAACCCGGGTTCGGTGGGGCAGCCGCGCGATGGCGACTGGCGTGCGGCTTTCGCGTTGTACGACGATGTTGTGTCGGTAGTGCGCTTCTACCGCGTGCCATACGATCTGGACCGCGCGCAAAAGAAGATCATCGCAGCGGGGCTGCCGGAGAGGCTCGCGACCCGGCTGGCTGAAGGGCTTTAGGCTCTCATCACCTCAGCCGCGAAGCGCGCCATCTCCTCGCGCTGCGGGCTTGACTGCAACAGCAGCAGATCCACTCCGACTTCGTGAAACGCAGCGACACGCTCTTTCACCTGCTGCGCCGTGCCGACCAGTCCGCTGCGCAGGCCGCGATTGGAGACGGAGTAGTCCTCCAGGGAAATCTTTCTGCTCCAGCTTCGATCCGGTCACCCACTGCTGATAATTCTGGTATCCGCGCGCGGACTGCTGCACGTCCGTGATGCGTTCGACCTCGCGTTGCGCCTCTGCTTCGCTGTCACGCACGATCGCATAACCAGCGACGCCGTATGTCATCGGCGGGAGACCAAGGCGCTCGCGGCGTTCGCGCATGTCGGCGATCTTGCGGCCGACGATCTCCGGCGGATCGCCATGCATCAGGTAGGCATCACACTTGCTTGCGATCAGGTTTTTCGCCGTCTCGCTCTCGCCGCCGGCATAGATCGTGGGCCGCGGCCGGCGCATGGGCTTGGGCGCGAGTACGTTGTCGGCTACGGAATAGTAGCGGCCGCTGTAGCTGAAGTGCTGCTGCTGCCAGCAACCGTCGATCACGTCTAGCCATTCCGAGGTGCGCGCATAGCGATCGTCATGCGTGTCGAAGTGCACGCCGTACTTGGTGGCCTCGTCCGCCCACCAACTGGAGACGACGTTGAGGGTGAGCCGGCCATTGGCGATGCGGTCGATGTTCGCGGCCTGTTTGGCCAGCAGCGCCGGGTTGTGGAAGGTAGGCCGCACGGCAACCATCAGCTCCATCTTGCTGGTGACGGCAGCCAGGGCGGCTGCGGTGGACCAGGCATCGAGCGAGGGTGCTTCGACGCCCTTGATGTCATTGAGGTTCAACTCGGCGATGAGCGAGAGATCGTAGCCAAGCGCTTCGGCGCGGACGGTCAAGTCACGCACGTACTCCCAGGTGGCGGCCATGTTTTCGTCTTCGACGTTGCGCAGCCAGCCACCGAAGACGGGCATCCAGAAACCGTAACGCATCGGGCGCTCAGCCATGCGTCAACTCGGGCACGCGCACTGCTTTGGCGGCTTCCGCTTCGAGCCAGTCAGCCAGCTTCGCAAAGGGATCGAAGCCGATGACGTTCACGCCGTCGGCGACAAAGTTGGAGAGCGCGTTGATGTCGTAGTAGAGGCGCTGGCCATCGCGGTCGTCGGTGATGTATTCCACACCGCCGATCTCAATGCCGGCGTGCTGCATGATGCGCTCGACATCGGCGATGATTTCGCGCGGCGGCTGAAACCCTTCCACGCGTAACCCGCTCTTTGGAGCATCGACGGCGCATGCGGCGCGGTTCAGCTCAACGCCGCTGGTGGTGCGGCAGATATCCGCGGGACACAGGTCGAAGGTTTCGCCGGTGATGTGGACTTTGATGGCGTAGAGGAATCGGCCGTTCAGCACCTCGACACGCACGATGTGTGCGTCGCGCGCGGGAATGAATTCCTGCACTAGCGCCGTGGAATCCATGCCGAGTGCGAGGCCCTCCGGCGTGCCGGCGGGCTGCGCAGCCGCGGCAGCAAGCTGTGTTGGATGATCGAAACGCTTGACCCCGGCGCCGCTGCCGCCGATGTTCGGTTTCACAACGAGGGGCCAGCGGAGGCCTTCGGTAACAGACGTGGCTTGAGCGGCGCGATGGATCACGCGCGCTTTCGGATACGGCAGTCCAAGCTCTTCGAGGAGTGAGAGCTGCGCCGCCTTGGAAAGCTCGGTGCGGAAGGCCTTGAGGCCATTGATGACACGCACGCCGCGCCGCTCCAGGTGATCGAGGAAACCGAGTGTGTAGAAGATCTGGTCGCCATGGTCGCGATTCCATGCGGACGGACTCATGCGGTTGAAGACCAGTGCGTACTCCTGCTCCGGGTGCTGCTCCGGGGCGAAGGAATGCTCCGGCGCGTGCAGTTTCACGTAGCTGGTGCCGCGGCGGTCAAGCTCTGCAAAGAGCGGTTTGAACCAGTTCGGCTGCTCGTAATAGATGGCAATCGGCAAAGCGGAGGAAGGCGGCATGGCACTCCTGTGACGCAGCAAAGGGCGCCGCGAGTACAGGGTTCGCGGCTTTCTTCACGGTAGCAACAAGGGTGAAACGCCGCAACCGATGGCGCTCGCCGCTCGGCAAACGCGCAACGGTCTGTCCCTAAAAGGTATAGCGCGCAGTGAAATTGACGTTGTGATTGTTGGCGTGAAACGAGGAGGTCGCGATCTGCATGGCTGCACCGAACATAAAGGCCTCGCGCCTCTTTGGGTCTTTTGGATAGAACTTGAATGGTCCCGCAAGCACCCCGGGCGTGACGAAGTTCTGCTTCTTACCATCGTTCGGGCCGCCGTTGAACCAGGTCGCATTGTCTTCAATCTCGACCCACGCTTGCTTGGCCAGGTGGTATTGGGCATTCGTATTCCATGCTATGGAACGGCCCAGTTTGTCCGCCTGTTCGGTTGGAATGGAGGCGCCGAAGCAGGAGGTGACATTGAATTTACCAAAGCCCTTACCGGCTCCGAGACTTGGCGTAACGGTTGGGTGTGCCGCGCCGTTCTTATGATCGCCCGTGGGCAATGTCGCGTTGATGAAGGCGCTCACGACATAGTTGCCCTTCTTTTCGGGGCGGGACAGGAACCGGTATTTTCCGGAGAAGCCAAGATCGCTGAAGCCGTCCACGGCACCCTTGCTGTGTTGAATGTATGGCGGATAGAAGATATCGATTTCGGTGTTCTTCAGCGGGATGAGATTGATGCCGCGGCCATCGCCATAGTTCCAGGTGGTGACGTGGGTAGGAGAGATGGTGCGGTAGAAGTCCGCGCGCACGACCTGAATGAGCTGCGGATAGGGTGAGACGACGGGGGGAGCCCACTTGGGTTGCTGCGCCAGCGTGGCCGTGGCGCGGGCCTGCCAGCGGGCGATGAAGTTGTCTTGCGCCCGAGCGGCGGTAGAAGAGAGAAGAAGGGAAAGCAGGCTGCCGGCAAAGAGGGCGCAGCGCCGAGAAGGGCGGATCGACAAGTGGTGCAAGTGTGCGGTCTCCCGAAAGAGCAATCAATGAAGCTGATTTTGAAATGATTGCCTCACAGCTTAGGGCGAGGGGCTGTGCTGCGCATCCATCGGAAGATGGGTTCTGAGGCCAACCCGGCAAACGAGAAAACCTAGAAGAGCAAGTTGGCTTTGCGCGGCATCGGCAGGTTGAAGTGCTCGTAAGCGAGCCGCGTGGCGACGCGCCCGCGTGGCGTGCGATCGAGAAAGCCGATCTGGATGAGAAAGGGCTCGTAGACCTCTTCGAGCGCATCTTCTTCCTCAGCGAGCGTGGCGGCGAGCGTGTTCAGGCCGACCGGGCCGCCGTCGTATTTTTCAATGATGGTCAGCAGCAGGCGGCGATCGAGCTCATCGAAGCCATGCGCATCGACTTCAAGCAGCTTGAGTGCTGCCTGTGCGGTTGCGCGGTCAATGGCGCCGGTGCCGCGTACCTGCGCGTAGTCGCGCACGCGCCGCAGCAGCCGGTTGGCGATGCGCGGCGTGCCACGGGAGCGGAGCGCGATCTCCGATGCGCCGTCGGCGTCGATGGGCACCTGCAGGACCTCCGCCGAGCGCTCGACGACGAAGCGGAGCTCCTCCTCGGTGTAGAACTCCAGCCGCAGCAGGATGCCGAAACGCGACCGCAGGGGTGACGAAAGCAGTCCCGGCCGGGTGGTTGCGGCCACAAAGGTGAAGGGGCGAATCTCCATGACATGCGTTCGCGCCGCCGGGCCCTGGCCGATGATGATGTCGAGCTTGTAGTCCTCGAGCGCGGTGTAGAGCTTCTCCTCGAGCACCGGCTGCAGCCGGTGCACCTCGTCGAGGAAGAGCACCTGGCGCTCGCGCAGGTTGGTAAGGATGGCGGTAAGGTCGCCCTGAATCTGCAGCGCGGGGCCAGAGGTTTGCTGGAAGCCGACATCGAGCTCGTTCGCGATGATGGAGGCGAGCGTGGTCTTGCCCAGGCCCGGCGGTCCGAAGAGCAGCACATGGTCCAGCGCCTCGCCGCGGCTCTTAGCCGCTTCCAACGCAATGGCCAGTTGCTCCTTCGCCTTGGTCTGGCCGATGAACTCTGCCAGGCGCCGGGGCCGCAGCTTCAGCTCGAAGGAGCTATCCTCCTCGCCCCGTGTTGCCGAGACCAGCCGCTCCGGATCGTTGTCGCCGTGCTTCACAATCCGGAGTGTATCAATCTATGCATTGGCAATCGCGTGCAGGACTACCTGCGGAAGTTCTGCGCGTAGGTGTCGGAAGGCATGCCGGCAGCGCGTGCCGCCTCGCGCCGTGCAAAGGCCTCCTGGCGATTCATGCCGCCGCCAAGCGTGACGAGAAACGGGGCATGCCCATTTGGCGAGAATACCTGCGGCTCAAGCTGCGGATACTTCGCGGCCAGGTCGGTGGCCATGTGTTGTGCAGTCTCCTGGCGGGTGTAGGTGTAGGCGACGACGTGCCAGACGCTACGCTCGACGCCGGCCGGGGCACTGGTTCCGCTATCCACCTTCGAGGGTGCCGGCTTGGCTGCAGGTCGGGCTGCCGGTTTTACGGTTTCCGGCGCTCCCATGGTGCCGGCCGCATCTCCCACTGGACTTGCTGCGGGGGGAACGGCAGCGGCCGGCGCGGGTTTCGGCTGGCTTGCCGTGGAAGGAGCTTCGCCGCTGATCGGCGTGTGGCCCGCGGGACGTTTGAAGGCATACCAGAAGGCAACGAGCACGATCGCCATGATGACAAGGGCGGCGACGGTGACGCCTCGTCGTTTGCGCGGCGGTGATTCCAATTCGTCTGTCTTGCGTGAGATGCGGGGACTGGCAGCGGCTTGTGCGACAGTTCGCGCCGCCGGGGACGTCTCGACGGATTTGGCGGGGGAAGTCGCGCCTGGAGCCGCGGCGGCTGCGGAGGGGGTAGCGGCTGCAGTTCCGCCGTTGGTTACAGCCGGACCGCTCAATGCGCGCCGCATCGCGGCCAGTGATCCATTGCTGCCGACACCCGCGCGCACCACCGTGGCAAAGGGAGCAGGAAGTTGCAGGGCATCGCGCTCGCTCGAAAAGCGGCGGCCGGTGAGCGCGTTGTAGAGCAGGGCAGCCAACGCCGGAGCGTCGCTGTCCCCATGGCGGGCGGTCAGGCAATCGCTGCGCAATTTGATGTTGTCGCCGACGCCCAGCACTCCCGAGGCGTCGACATGGCCGTGATAGAGGCCGGCACCCTCAACGGCTTCAAGCGTGCTTAGCAGAGTTTCGGCGACCTCGCGCGTTTCTTCCGGAGCGAGGGTGCGATCGCGCAGTACATCGGCGAGCGTCTGGTCGAACGGCTCCAGCACCGCGTATACGAGTGACTCGTCCTCCAGGCGTCCCGCGCCGGTCCTGCGAATCGCGAGCAGTCCTGGGTGTTCGAAGCGAGCGGCCGTCTGCAGACGTGCCTGGACGGCATCCTCGTCGTTCAGCGCCTCGAAAACACTGATCACTACCGGCGCTCCGCCCGGGTCTTCCGTGGAGAACCATGCGGTGCGTCCCTCGCTGCGCAGCAGCTTGCGCAAAGTGAAGCCGTCGAGTGTTTGTCCTTCGATCTCGTTCCAAAGCGGCATGTGCATTCATCCCCGTAGGTAAAGTGTCCGGGCAGAAGGAAGATACGGCGCACCACGCCACCCCGCAGCAGAGGTTGCGCCGGCGCAGCCAAAGTTTACGCGCAGCAAATGCCGGGCACACGCATGGCCCGTGCCCGGCTGCACTGCTCTTGTTCTTTGGAGAGTCTACTCTTTAGCGGCTCAGGCGAGATTGACTTCGACTGGCACGGGTCCAATGATGGGCGAATTGGCAGCCGGGGCTGCAGAGCCGCCAGCCACCACGCGACCGCCCGCGCCAGCGCGCGCCAGCAGGCGCATACCTTCGCCAGCCATCTCGCGGGCCATCTGGCGCAGCTCTTCGGGGCGCTCGTTGTGGGTATTGGTCAATTCCACCAGTGCGGCAGCGGCCTTCAGCTTGGCCACGCCATCAAAGGATGCCAGACCCGCAGCACCGCCCGTGGCCTGGATAATTGCGTCGGCCGTGATCTTGAACATCGTGTCGCCCTGAATGACAAAGGCGACCAAATACTTTTCCGGGGTCGTGGGTGCAGTGCTCATGTGTAGCAGTCCTCTCGTGCAGTGTTTCCTTGGCATATTCAGAACACTCTGTAAGACGCATTTGGGTCAAGGGCAGAACGCCGAATCCCAGTACACATTCTGATTCCTGTACCATCACCGTGCACATGCCCGATTCGAATTCTTCAACAAAAGCTGCCCCCGCGCTCGCAACACTGCTGACTGAAGCTCGCTATACGCCGAGCGAGCATATCGACGAACTCTCAACAACCGAGATGATGCAGGTGATGAACGCCGCGGATCGCGAAGTTGCCGATGCCGTGGCTCGCGAGATTCCTGCAATCGCCCGTGCGGTGGATGCGATCGCCGCGGCGCTTGTCCCGGAACGCGGCGGGCGCCTGTTCTACGTCGGAGCCGGAACTTCGGGGCGGCTCGGTGTGCTCGATGCATCGGAGTGTCCGCCGACGTTCAACGTGCCGGCGGAGCTGGTGCAGGGCTTCATCGCCGGGGGTGACTATGCACTGCGCCACTCCATCGAGGGCGCGGAGGACTCGCCTGAGCTGGGGGTAACCGATCTGCGGGCGCATGGCTTCACCGCAAAAGACGTGCTGGTGGGCATCGCGGCCAGCGGCCGCACGCCTTACGTGCTGGGCGCCATGGAGTATGCTCGATCGCTTGGGGCGGTCACGATTGGACTGAGCTGCGTGCCGGAATCCGCGGTTTCGCGCGCGGCGCAGATTGCGATCGCACCGGCGGTAGGCCCGGAGGTGATCACGGGGTCAACGCGTTTGCGCGCGGGCACCGCCACCAAGCTGGTGTTGAATATGCTGTCGACCGGCGCGATGATCCGGCTGGGCATGGTCTACAGCAACCTGATGGTGAATGTGCAGCCCACCAACGTGAAGCTCGCCGACCGCGCGGAGCGCATCGTCCTGGAAATCACCGGCCTGCCGCGGGAGCGGGCAGCGGCTCTGCTGGCTGAGGCGGGATCGATCAAAGCCGCCGTGCTGATGCACGCGCATGGGTTGAGCCGCGAGCAGGCGGAAGCGCTGCTGCGCGGCGCGCATGGGCATCTGCGGCACGCCATGGAGGCGGCTGAAAACAGGGGCGAGGGCGCGGGAGGCGCGGCATAGGAGGCATCGCTGCTCCTGCGCCGGTTACCTGCTTCCTCGATCCCGCGTCATTCCGGACGCGGGTCGTCCGGTACACTGAACGGGACGCGTCCTCATGTCCCAAGACACCATTCCTACAGCCGTGATGCCCACTTCTCGAAGTGAGGTTTCCGGCGCAAAGGCGCGCAGCGGCCATCATTTGCGGCGCTTTCGCTTCGATCGCCCGCAGAAGATCGCAGCACTTCTTCTTCTTTTGCTGCTGGCACAGTGCCTGCGTCAGATTGCGCGCACACCGCTGACCGAAAACGATTATCAATACGCGCGCTGCGGCCGGGAGATGTGGGAGCGGCCTTCGCCGATCGCCGGCTATTTCACCAGTTGCGGCAACATCCACGACGGCGTACTGGCCTATCGCATGGCCGGGCTGCCGCTCACCCTCCAGCGGCTGATCGCCGGGCAGGGCCCCGACACCAGCACCTGGGAGATGCGGCATGAACTGAGCTACGTGCGGCTGCTGCTGCGCTTTCCCTTTGCGCTGGCGGCGCTGCTGCTGGGCGGCGCGTTGTGGTGGGTCACGCGGCGGCTCTTCGGCAATGCCGGCGGCTTCGTTGCGCTGGCGTTCTATTGCGTTTCACCGGCGATCGTGGCTGCCGGCTCACGGCCAAACGCCGAGATCACGACAGCGCTCGGCATCTTTGCGACCATCTACACGGCGGTCGGCGTTGCTCATGCGATGCAGGGGCCGCGGCGCAAATGGCGGCCGCGCATTGTGCTGCTCGCTGCCGGACTCGCGCTGGTGGCCGCGTCCCACTCGGCAGCCCTGTTGCTGACGCTGCCTCTCGCCCTCATTTTCATGGTCTATCTTGCGGAACGCAGCCGCACCGCTGTGCCGATGGTCATGATGGAGGGCACGCTGGGCGCGTTCGTTCTTCTTTTCGCCTGCTACGCTTTTCATCCGGACGCGCTGACCTACTACTTCCGTTCCGGTGCGGCCCGTATGAGCTTGAGTACGGCGCCTGCTCGCGCGCACCTGTTCTCCTTCGGCGATGCGGGGATTGCGATCGCTCTGGCGGCCGCTCTGGCGCTATACGTGGCAACGCGCCGGTCTCGCTATTTCGGCAACACCGCGCCGCTACTCATTGCACTTTGCTTTCTGCCCCTGGTCACGATGGGCGTGTTTGGACAGCCGTGGCTGTGGGCGGTCCCGTTTCTGATGGCCTTTATCGGTGGGGTCTTCGCCGACGCGCTTGAAACGCGCCATGGGCGGACCTTCCGCTGGGCCGTACTCGCAATGATTGCGCTGCAGGCTGTACTGACGATTGCACTGCCCGCGCATATGTGAACCTTCAGCGAGGCTCTATTTTCGACTGCTGCGTCGCCGGCTGCTTGCGGTACATCAGAGAGACCGGACCGAAGTGGATGGGCTCATAAGCATAGAGCGGGCTGGTAGTCGCAGCTACCTCGCCAAACGCGACTGGAGTATGAACGACGACGAAGTCCGGTTTGTCCTGCTCCAGCCAGCTATGGAAGTCGTGCCTCCTGAGCTGGCCGGCATTCTTGGGATTGGTAAGGCCGAGAATGTCATCCACGTCCCGGTTGGAATACCAGCCGATCGTTCCGATTTCGACGGCCGCGATCTTGGTTCCCGGAGAAGAATGCGCATCTACCCACCGGGCGAGTGCAACATAGTTTGGATTAGCGCCTTGCTGGCGAAGCAGGATTGCCCCGGCCACCGTGCAATGCACGATGACTCCCGCAAGAAGGACGCGGGCGAAGGGCTTCTGCGGCACTCCAAGGACAGCATAGAGGAGCAGAAAGAAGAGGAACGGCGCGTCATACCAGTGGTAGTTCGGGATATTGAGTAGCACATAGAAGGCGAGCAGGCCGCCGAGAAACGGTAGCAGGATGCGATTCATCTGCGTGTTGCGCTGCGAACGGATTCCAAAAAAAGCGGCGACGAAGGCAAGGGGAAGCACATAGATCGTGGTGTGAAAGATCTGGAAGATTGGTCTAGCGTGCAAAAACGCTCGGGGCCATCTGCCCCAAAGACCGGAAAAACCCTGGTCGAACTTAGCGGCAGCCGATGCCGGCAGCAGGCTTCCGTAGAAGTGGTAGTTGAATACGAGATAAGCAACGATGAGGACGACGGGCAGTAGAAAGGCACGTCGCGGAAGAGCGCGGCGATTGCGCCAGAGGTCGTAGGCAATGACTGCGCCGAGCAGGCCACCTTCGAAACGCGTCAGAAAGGTGAGCAATGCGGCGCTCGGCACCAGGTCCAGCCGCTCTTTGCGGTACAGGGTGTATGTGAGCATGATCAGGAAGAGAAAGAGCGTCGTCTCCATCCCGAAACACAGATAGAAGTAGCCGGTAGATGCGATGAGTACGCCCGACCAAGGCGCGATCTCTTCTGCCAGAATGCACGCGCCGACGAGAAAAATTGCGCTGAGAATCAACTCCGTCAGCAGGATATGGCCATGCATCACCCAGGATGCGACGAGGAGCAAAACGGCCAGGAGAGGCGAGGTCAGAGAGTTGATGTGCTCGCCGACGTTGTAAACCAGCCCCTGACCGTTGAGGGCATTTCGGACGTAGCGGGCGTAGATGAGGGAGTCATCCAGCTCAAAATGGCGAACCGCAAACGACAAGAGAGCCGTGATACAGCAGATGACAACAATCGCAGTTGCCCGCCTGGAGATGATCCCTTGACGCATGAGAGGTCATCTTAGCAAAGCCATTGCGCAGGAATGCCGTCCGCGGTGAGCGGGGAGTGGCTTCGGAAGTCCTTGAAAATAAGCCTTTCTGAACCATGCCAGGACCCGGAAATATGCGCCATTCCTTGCTAAAATAGATACAGAGCTCATAGTTCCCTGCAAGCCCTGAACGTGCCTGTATGGCTCGTATTTTCGGCGCTGCGACCGGCTCACCCTATCTATGGCAGACGATCAGAATCCACAGCTTCCCCTCGGCGGTCCAAACGGAAATGGCGGAGACGGCTCGACGCCGCCCACCGGTCCAGGCGCCGCCAACATGATCCCCATCAACATTGAAGAGGAGATGCGCCGGTCGTATCTCGACTATTCGATGTCGGTCATCATCGGCCGTGCGCTGCCCGATGTGCGCGACGGCTTCAAGCCGGTGCATCGCCGCATCCT
This sequence comes from uncultured Acidobacteriaceae bacterium, assembly GCA_963763665.1. GTDB lineage: Bacteria > Acidobacteriota > Terriglobia > Terriglobales > Acidobacteriaceae > KBS-83. The sequence goes on from CAVXPT010000001.1 coordinate 1,281,048, forward strand.
GTACACGATGCACGAGATGGGTCTGCAGCACAACAAGAAGTACACCAAGTGCGCCAAGGTGGTGGGACAGGCCATGGGCCAGTACCATCCGCACGGTGACTCGGCCATCTACGACACCATGGTTCGGCTGGCGCAGCCCTTCAGCCTGCGCTATCCCATGATCGACGGCCAGGGCAATTTTGGCTCGGTGGACGGCGATCCACCGGCGGCCATGCGCTACACCGAAGCGCGCATGATGCGCATCGCGGGCGAGATGCTCGCCGACATCGATCAGGACACCGTCGATATGGTGCCAAACTACGACGAGAGCACGATGGAGCCGGCGGTGCTTCCCGCGCGCGTGCCGAACCTCATCGTGAACGGGTCCAACGGCATCGCGGTCGGCATGGCCACCAATATTCCGCCCCACAACCTGACCGAGATCGTCAACGCCACCATCGAGCTGGTGAACAATCCTCACGCGGGACTGGCGGAGGTGCTGAAGCACGTGCAGGGTCCGGATTTCCCGACCGGCGGTTTCATCTACGGGCGCAGCGGCATTCCGGAGGCCTATCGCACCGGCCGTGGTCGCTTCCTGATGCGCGCCAAGTGCGCCATTGAGAACATCTCCGGCGGCCGTCAGGCGATCGTGGTCACCGAGATTCCCTACCAGGTCAACAAGATGAAGCTGATCGAGCGCATCGCCGACCTGGTGAATGATGGCGTGATCACGGACATCGCGCGCGACGAGTTCCGCGACGAGAGCGATCGCGACGGCATGCGCATCGTGATCGGGCTGAAGCGAGGCTCCGAGGCGCAGATCGTGCTGAATCAGCTCTACAAGCACACGCAGATGCAGGAGAGCTTTTCGATGATCTTCCTCGCGGTGGTGAACGGCCAGCCGCGGGAATTGCCGCTCCCGGACGCGATCCGTCACTTCATCGATCACCGTGTCGATGTCGTGCGGCGCCGCACTGCCTACCTGCTGCGCAAGGCGCGCGAGCGCGAACACATCCTGCTCGGCTACCAGATTGCGCTCGATCACCTGGACAGCGTGATCAAGATCATCCGCGGTTCGTCCTCGCGCGCGGATGCCCGCGAGAACCTCTTCCGCTTCTTCTCCGGCACCAAGATCCAGTTGCGTGGCGCTGAATTGAAGGGCGTCTCGCTCGATGCAGCAAAGTACGGAATCGACATGGCGACGCAGACCACGGCGACTCTGATCCTGAGCTACCGCCAGATCGACGCCATCCTGGAACTGCAGCTCTATCGCCTGACGCAATTGTCCATCGACGAGCTTCAGAACGAACTGGGACAGGTGCGCGACAACATTGCCGAGTATGAATCGATCCTGGCATCGGAAAAGAAGCTGCGCGCGGTCATCGTGAAGGAGCTGGAGCAGATCCGCAAGGACTTTGGCGACGAGCGCCGCACCCAGATCCTGGACGAGACCGCCGAACTGCAACTGGAAGACCTTATCGCCGATGAACAGGTCGCAGTCACGGTATCGCATTCCGGCTATCTGAAGCGGACGCCCATCTCCACCTACCGGCAGCAGCGGCGCGGCGGTACGGGCCGCCTGGGCATGAAGACACGCGAGGAAGACTTTGTCTCGCAGCTTATCGTCGACTCGACGCATGCCTACCTGCTCTGCTTTACCAACACCGGCCGCGTGTACTGGCTGAAGGTCTACGAGATTCCCGACGTCGGCGCAGCGGGTAAGGGCAAATCCATGGCCAGCCTGCTGAACCTGCAGCCGGGCGAGACGGTCCGCACCATCCTGGCGCAGCGCAATCTCGAAGAGGAAGGCAAGTTTGTCTTCTTTGCGACGCAGAAGGGAACGGTCAAACGCACACCGCTCAAGGACTTCTCCAACGTGATGGCGCGCGGCATCATCGCCATCGGCATCGACACGGATGACGAGCTGATTGGCGCACGAATCACCTCTGGAGACGAGGTCGTCTTCCTGGCAACGCATGACGGCATGGCCATCCGCTTCCACGAGACGGATGTGCGCTCCATGGGCCGGCCCGCATACGGCGTTCGCGGCATCGACCTGGGCAAGAGCGACTACGTGGTCGGGCTCGCGGTCACTCCGAAGGAGCGCAAGAAGAATGGGAACGGCGGCGACTGCGCGTGCCTCATCCTCTCTGTCACCACGCAGGGCTTCGGCAAGCGCACGGATGTGGACGAGTATCGCCTGCAGACCCGCGGCGGTAAGGGTGTCATCAACCTGAAGACCACGGCGCGCAACGGCAAGGTGAACGCGATCCAGTTGGTCGACGAGTCGTCTGAGTTGATGGTGATCAGTCAGTACGGCAAGATCATCCGCATCGACACCAAGACAATCCGTGCGGCGGGCCGCTCGACGCAAGGCGTGAAGCTGCTGAACCTGGAGGAGGATGACAAGGTTGCTGCGGCAGTCGTTATTCCGCCGGAGGAAGCAAAGATCGAGCCGGAAAACGGAACGTTATTGCAGTAACCCCGCCGCGGGCGCTGCTGCAATAGCATCGTTGTGGGTTACACACTGAGGCCTCCCACGCGGGAGGCCTCATTGCTTTTTTTAGCTTTCTCGCGGTCGTTTCTCCTGCACTTGATTCAGACCGCCGCCCGAAGTCGAGACGATCTCCAAATGCAAAGTTGCTCTCGCTTTCCAGCGGAGACATCCTGGACGCCTGGCAACCCACTATAATCAAGAGTTCATGCTGACATCTGAACGTATCGCGGCCGCTCGCGAGCGCATCCGCGATGTCCTCTACTATTCGCCGTGCCAGGTATCGCACGATCTCTCCGAGCTGGCCGGCCACCCGATCTATCTCAAGCTGGAGAACCTGCAGCGCACCGGCGCTTTCAAGGAGCGCGGCGCGCTGAACCGGCTGCTGCAGCTTACGCCGGAAGAGCGCGCGCACGGCGTGATCGCGGCAAGCGCGGGCAATCATGCGCAGGGTGTGGCCTTTCACGCAGCGCGACTGGGCATTCGGGCGCGCATCGTCATGCCGCAGCCGACGCCGCTGGTGAAGGTCTCGGCCACGCGCGGCTTTGGCGCCGAGGTCATCCTGCATGGCGCGAATTACGACGAGGCTTGCGACGAGGCGACCCGCCTGCAGCGGGAACAACAGCTCACTTTCATCCATCCCTTCGATGACGATGAGGTCATCGCCGGGCAGGGCACGATCGGGCTAGAGGTGCTGGAACAGCTTCCCGATGTCGAAGCCATTGTGGTGCCGATCGGGGGCGGCGGCCTGATCGGCGGGGTCGCGTGCGCCGTGAAGGAGGCCCGACCCGGTGTGCGGATTATCGGCGTGCAGACGGAGCGGCTTGCCTCCATGCTGCGCGCCGTAGAACACGGGAGTCCGGTGACATTGCCTGCGCAGGCGACCATTGCAGACGGCATCGCCGTGCGTCGCGCCGGCGAGCGCACCTTCCCCCTGGTGCAGCGTTACGTGGATGAGATCGTCACCGTGGATGAGGAAGAGATCTCGAGCGCCATCCTGGTGTTGCTGGAGAAAGAGAAGACGCTGGCGGAAGGCGCCGGCGCGGCCGCGCTCGCCGCGCTGCTGCAGGGCAAGACGCATCTGCGCGCGGAGAAGACCGTGGCGCTGGTGTGCGGCGGCAACATCGATGTCACGCTGCTATCGCGCATTATTGAGCGTGGATTGGCGAAGGACGGTCGTCTTCTGCGCATCCGCGTCTACCTCCTCGATCGTCCGGGCTCACTGCATCAGCTGACGCGGATCCTCACCGAGTGCGAAGCGAACATCGTGCAGACCAGCCACAATCGCTCGTATTACGGCGTGAACCTGGGCGACACCGTCATCGAGATCACGCTCGAGACGCGTGGCGCTGCACACATCGCAGCGATTGCCGATGCTCTGACCGCAGCGGGCTACCGGCACGAACGCGTCCATTGATGGTGCAGCAGACACGACAAGAGCGCCCCGGTTAGAGCGCTCTTGTCAGCTCGATCAAAACGACTAGCCTAGGAAAACCAAAGGACAGCAGTGTTGCAAACGACCGCAGCCAGCAGGCTCGCGTCAATCCTTCTTCGCGTATTCCTTGAGCTTCGAAACACTGTCGATGTTCGATGCCTGCAGCAGGCCGGAATTCCCGCAGTTGTCCACCTCATAGTCATTGAAGTTGCGGTGAACGAAGAGCAGATACTGTTTGCCAGCCTGCATGGGGAACTTGGTTGGACTGTTCTCGCTGAAGATGTGCACCACATCGGTGCTGATCATGCGTCCCTTGATGACGCGATCCACGTGCACAACGTAGTCGATACCGTCCAGATGAAATGAGGAGTCCGGAACCGGCTGGGCCGCTTCCACTGTCCCGACCATGGTGGTGCCGGCGTCTTTCAGCTCCTGGTTCAACGAAATCCGATTGCTCTGGCATTGGGCAAGGCAGGTTGCCGAAGCGGTGGCGATTGCCAGCGAAACGAACAAAGTCTTCATGTGGTGCCTCCGAATACTGCAAATGCTGCTATCTGCTACTGCGCGTGACTGGAGAATCCCACGCAAGGGGGAAACCTCAAAGCGAAACCACTGCAGGCGGTATGGTTAACCCCTTACGGGGGACTACACTTTCCGGGGTGGCCCGGCTGATGGAAATAGTACTTGTGTACTGTAATTTCTCCATGAAATTTCTTGCCAAGCGTCATAAGCTTCACAAATAAAGCACCTTACTGATCACTATTTATTGTCTAGACAACGTAGCCATTACCCGGTTACCGAATTGGCTTTTCCCGAGTGGAGATGTCACCCTCAAAGGTCTGCTCTTCCCTTTGTGCGCGCTCTGTGCAATATGGAAGCAGCTATGTATGTGAGGCGTACCGCGCGCGACGTGCGGCAAATGGTGGCAAATCATGGCTGGGCGGCCGCGGCACGGGACGCGCGCGATCGTCTGCGGAAGAAACTGCGTCGCTTGCCTCCGGCAACCGCGGAGGTTATCACCTGGCTGCCGACCGCTGAGCATGAGTTCGACCGCCGCTATGGAGTGGACACCAGCGGGCTGGTCTGGGGCCTCGATTTAAAGACAGGCAGCCGGAGCGATGCGTGGAACACCGCGTACTACGGCATCGGGCCGTCGGTGTTTCACCGGGTCATGTCCCAGGTGCCGGAGACGCTGCAGGCGGCTGCCACTTTCATCGACCTGGGGTGCGGCAAGGGCCGCGCCGTTCTGCTCGCTTCGCAGTATCCATTCGCCCAGGTCGTCGGGGTGGAGATCGCGCCACAGCTGCATCGCGTCGCGGTGGAGAACGTCACGCGCTACACAGCCGCACGGAAGAAAGAGGCGCAGCCTGACCCGGCCCCGATGAATGTCGTGCTGGAGGATGCGGCACGCTACCGTTTTCCCAGTGGGCCGCTGGTGGTGTATCTCTATCACCCATTCTGCCGTCCGGTGCTGGACAAGGTGCTGCGGAATCTTGGCCGCTCCCTCGCGGAGGAGCCGAGAGCCGCGGCTGTGATCTACATCAACCACGAGCTGCGTGAAGCTCTGGATCGCGCACCGTATCTGAAGCAGGTATGGTGCGCGACGGTGGAGATGGATGCGAGCGACCGGCTGGCCGACCGCATTGGCTCAAGCAGAGAGGATTGCGCCGTCTACTTTACCGGCGGCCAGAACTAGAGGGGGTTTTCAATCCTGCGTCGCTCCATTCCGCGAAGGGCGGCTCGGGTAGCCGCATCCTTATGGGAGATTCGCTCTGGCCCCGCCGCAACGCATCGTAGTGAGAGAGGCAGGCACTGGCAAGGGCCGCGTAGAATTCTCCCAATTCCTTAAAGCAGAAAGGCAGAACACTATGGCAAGTGAAGTGACGCTGGACGCAGCGCGCCGCGTGATCGCGGCGGCGGAGAAGAAGGCGAAGGAGATCGGCCAGCCGATGAACATCGCGGTGGCTGACGAAGGCGGCAACCTGGTGGCGCACGTGCGCATGGACGGCGCGTGGATGGGCTCGGTGAATATATCGATCAACAAAGCGTGGACATCGCGGGCGTTCGATATTTCCACCAAGGACCTGGGCGAAAATTCGCAGTCCGGCAATCAGTTCTTCGGGATCCACGCGTCGAATGGCGGCAAAGTAATGATCTTCGCCGGCGGCATTCCGCTGAAGAAGGGCGGCAAAGTGGTTGGCGCCATCGGAGTCAGCGGCGGATCCGGCGATCAGGATCACGCGGTCGCGGAGGCCGGTGCCGCAGCATTTGGTTCGTAGCCGTCGCGACTACGAATGTCTGGATTACCTGGGAAAACTGGGAGCTTTGACGGGCTTCGGGAGCCGCACGTATACGACTGGGCACTTCGCCGGAACGGCGTGCGGCGCTACCATGAAGACCTCTGGCATTCTTCGCGTACCTGCTCCCGGGCATGCGCTGTCTTCACCCTTGTTATCGACCTTGCGCCCTAGCCGCGCTTCTCTGCCTTGGACTTTTGTGGATGCCGTGCGCGGCACTGGCGGCGCGGCATTCGCAGCGGCATGCCTCGTCGCGCGCGCAAAAAATCACTAGCACGCACCGCCGATCGACACACGGCGTGGCACCCATTGTCCACCCCTCGGCGCATAGCGCCCGGAGGACAAGTGCGCGGGTGGTGCATGCCCATCGCAAGCGCGAGCATCACGTGCGGCCGCACACCGCGCGTGCGTTGAGACGTGCGCGCAGGCACGGCACGGAAGCGATGCGTGCGGCGGCTAGTCATGAAACAGAGCGCGTCGCTCGCGGTGAAGACACGGACAGCGAGTCCGCATCGCTCAATCTGCCGGAAGAGCCGCTTGCCGCGATGAACCTGCCGCCGTTGCGCGGCAGCCACGAATCGCTGGTGCGCCAGAATGAGCGCGCGGAGCAGGATGGCTTGCTGCGGGTGAAGGACAACGATGACCTCGTCACGTTGCGTCGCCAGGGCAGACTGGTCGCGCTGCCGGAACTTGCATCCATGCACGTGGACAGCCGGCTTCCCGCGAACCGGCGCTACTGCCGCACGTGGACGGGGCGCTTCCTCAGCGATCTCGCACGCGTTCACTACGAGCGCTTCCACAAGCCGCTGCAAATCAACTCGGCGGTACGGACCGTTGCATACCAGCGCCATCTTCTGCACATCAACGGAAATGCCGCGCCGGCAGAGGGCGATGTCGCCTCTCCGCATCTGACAGGTGAAGCTGTGGACATCGCGAAGAAGGGGCTTACCCCTTCCGAAGTTGCCTGGATGCGCGCCTACCTGCTGCCGCTGCAGACGGCGGGCAAGATCGACGTGGCGGAGGAGTTTCAGCAGTCCTGCTTCCACATCTCGGTCTACAAGTCATACGTGGCGCCACATGCGGATTTCGCCTCCACGCCCAGATCATCGGCGTTGATGGCCTCCGGCGTGCGCTGACGCATCGTCGCTTCATTCCTTACAATCCACATTGCGGATGACGCTGCCAATATCGATGGCATTGGAAGCGCATCTTTTCTGTAGATGGAGGACGCAGCATGCCTGCAAAGTGCGGAATTGGAAATGTGACGGCAGCCACTGACCTGCTTGAGATGGCGATGGCATATTCGCGAAGCTGCGTCTTGAGTGCCGGGGCACGGCTCGGCGTCGCGGATGCTCTGGGCGATGCGGAGCGGAGCGCGCGGGAGATTGCGATCGCGTGCAAAGCCGATCCCTCATCCATGTATCGGCTGCTGCGCGCCATGGCGGCTCTCGGCCTGCTCGAAGAGACGAAGCCGCAGCACTTCCGCCTCACCCCGATGGGGCAACCATTACGCAAGGACGTGCCGGAGTCGGCGTGGGCGTCGGTCGTCTTCTGGGCCGATCTGCTGGCGGACTTCTGGTCGCAGCTTGGGGAATGTGTCCGCACCGGACAAAACGCCGCGCAGGTGATGGCACAGACGGGCAGGCCGTCACGCTGGTCTCAGGATCCGGAAGCAGGTGCGATCTTCCGCGCCGTGATGGGCACTGCTCCAACGGAGGGCTATGCGCCTATCGCTGCCGCGTGGCCCTTTCCGCCAAGTGGCGTGGTCGCCGACCTGGGCGGGGGTGGCGGCTCGCTTATCCGCGCGGTGCTGGAGCGGCACCCGAATCTGCGCGGCATGCTGGTAGATCGAGAGACATCTATCGAAGCGGCTGCGGCTCACTTCAAAGAATCAGCGACAGCAGAGCGCTGCCAGTTGATCGCCGCCGATCTCGCGGAAGGCGTGCCGTCCGGCGCAGACGTCTACATGCTGAAGCACGTTCTGCACGGATACACCGACGACAAGGCAGTCGCGATTCTGCGTCACTGCCGCGCGGTAGTCCCTCCGACCGGAAGCCTGCTGGTAATCGAATTCGTCCTGCCGGATGTGGTTTCCAAGCCAGCACCAGAGCTTGTCTTCCGCTTCATGAGCGACCTGAACATGATGGCGGTGACGGGTGGCCGGGAGCGTAGCGAGCATGAGTGGCGGCACTTATTGGAAGAAGCAGGCTTTATGCTAGCGCGGAATATCCCGGTGCCGGAACTGGATGTCTCGATTCTCGAAGCACATTGAATGCCTGCGTCGAACTAGGTCGCCGAAAGCAAAAGCGCCGCCGGATGATTTCGTGGCGCTTTTTGTAAATGCAATGACCGGCTATTCGTGCCAGCGTTTGAAGATCAGCGACCCGTTCGTGCCGCCGAAGCCGAAAGAATTCGACAGCGCATATTCCGCCTTGATCGCCTCCGGCTTGTTCGGCACATAGTGCAGCTCACACACCGGGTCTTGGTTGACGAGGTTCGTCGTTGGCGGAGCAGTCTGGTGAATGAGCGCCATGACCGTGATGCCCGCTTCGAGTCCGCCAGCGCCGCCCAGCAGGTGACCGGTCATCGACTTAGTGGAGCTCACCGGCATCTCACCGCTCAGCGCGCGCGCGCCAAAGAGCTTCTTCATCGCGGCCGACTCCAGCGCGTCACCCAGCGGGGTGGATGTCGCGTGCGCATTGACATAACCGATCTTGTCGGGCGAAAGGTTTGCCGATCTCAGCGCATTGCCCATGGCGCGGAAGCAGCCTTCACCCTCTGGCGCCATGCCGGTCATGTGGTAGGCGTCCGAGCTCATGCCATAGCCCACGATCTCGGCCAGAATCTTCGCGCCGCGTGCCTTCGCGTGCTCCAACTCTTCGAGGATCAGGATGCCCGCTCCTTCGCCAACGACGAAGCCGTCGCGGTCCTTGTCGAAGGGGCGACAGGCGTGCTCAGGGTCGCTGTTGCGCGTGGAAAGGGCCTTCATCGCCGCGAATCCGCCGATGCCCATCGGGGTGATGGCGGCCTCTGAACCCCCCGCGATCATCACGTCGGCATCGCCGCGCTCAATGACACGGTAGGCATCGCCGATGGAATGCGCGCTGGTGGTGCAGGCGGTCGCCGTCGCCTGATTCGGTCCCTTGGCGCCATATCGAATGCTCACCTGGCCGGCCGCCAGGTTCACGATGGCCGCGGGAATGAAGAATGGCGAAATCTTGCGCGGACCGCCGTGGAGCATGTTGCTGTGCTCCCGCTCGATGATGTCGAACCCGCCGATGCCGGAGCCGATGTGGACGCCCACGTGCTCGGCATTCTGCGGTGTGACCTTGAGCCCACTGTGGCGGAAAGCTTCGTCGGTGGCAGCAATCGCGAGGTGGATGAAGCGCGCCATCTTGCGCGCTTCCTTCTTCTCAATGAACTGCAGAGGGTCGAAGTTCTTCACTTCGGATGCGAAAGTGACAGGAAATGCGGTGGCATCGAATCCGGTAATCGGCGCCATGCCGCTCTTGCCGGCCAACAGGTTCTTCCAAAGGTCTGGAGCGGTATTGCCGGGGCCTGCGATCAATCCCAGCCCTGTCACCACCACTCGTCGATCACACCGCACAGGTTACTTGCCGCCTTTCGCGTGCTTCTCGATGTATTCCGTTGCGTCCTTCACCGTCTTGATCTTCTCGGCGTCTTCGTCCGGAATCTCCATGTCGAAGGCCTCTTCAAACTGCATTACCAGCTCGACCACATCAAGCGAATCCGCACCCAGGTCTTCCTGGAAGGAGGCGCTGGGCGTGACTTCGGCCTCATCTACCTGGAGCTGCTCTACAATGATCTGCTTTACTTTCTCGTCGACTGCTGCCATGCGTATCTCCTCGATCACCGAATCGGATGAACTGAATCCCTTTGAGACTATCAGGTACTCGACGTGTGGACGCATCAAGGCACGCCCGCACCCCGGTCGTTGGGTGCTGGTCCCGAACTCTCAAGTCTACTGAGGGGTTCCGGGGGTGTAAAGGCGGGCGCCCTGGCCGCGTGGACGGTCACAATGGCCTGCTCAAGCCGGTAAAGTGCGAATGGGCAGCCGGGTTATGAATGTCATGGTCGATCTCTTTGCTGTGCTGGCCTCCCTCGTCATCGGCGGGCTTGCGGGATACCTCTTCGCGCTCAACCGGCGAGCAGCCATGGCCGAGCAGGCGGCACAACTGCGCAGCCAGGTCGCGGCGCTGGATGCCACGCTGGCCGCGGAGCGCGCCGCGCAGTCACGTTTGGACGACGGGCGCGATCTTATGGCTGACCAGTTCCGCGTCCTGGCTAATGAAGTCCTGGAGGAGAAGTCGCGCCGCTTTACGGAGCAGAACCAGGCCAACCTGGGGCAACTGCTCGATCCGCTGAAGACGCGCCTGCAGGAGTTCCAGTCGAAGGTCGATCAGGTCTATGTGCAGGAGAGCAAGGACCGCAGTGCGCTGGCCCAGCAGGTGACCTCTCTGCTGGAGATGAACCAGCGGCTCGCCGCCGAGGCAAAGGACCTGACGCAGGCGCTGAAGGGCTCCTCGAAGACACAGGGCGACTGGGGTGAGGTGGTGCTGGAGCGCATCCTGGAAGCTGCGGGCCTTCGCCGCGATCACGAGTACACGATGCAGGAGACCATCGCTCGCGAGGACGCCACCCGTGCGCGGCCCGATGTCATCCTGCATCTGCCGGGCAATCGCAAGCTGGTGGTCGACGCCAAAGTCTCGCTCCTGGACTACGGGACGTTCTGCTCCACCACGGATGAAGCGCTGCGCAAGCATGCCGCGGCGCGCCACTGCGCTTCCTTGCGCGAACATATCCGCGACCTTGCGGCGCGCAACTACCATCGCCTGCCCGGGCTCGAAACGCTGGACTTCGTCATCCTCTTTGTGCCCATCGAGCCGGCATTCCTGCTTGCACTGGAAACCGATAGCACCCTGTGGGTCGATGCGTGGGAGAAGAACATCCTGCTGGTCTCGCCCAGCACGCTTCTCTTTGTTGTGCGCACCGTCGCGCACCTGTGGAAGCAGGAGGAGCAGGTGCGCAATGTGCAGCAGATCGCCGAACGCGGCGCGGAGCTTTACGACAAGTTCGCCGGATTTGTCGATGACCTGAGCAGGCTTGGCGCTCGTATCGAACAGACGCGCAACGCCTACGATGCGGCCTTCGACAAGCTCACGCGCGGGCGGGGCAATCTGGTGCGCCAGGTGGAGATGCTGCGTTCGCTCGGCGTGCAGCCCACCAAGCGGCTGCCGCGCCAGTTGACACAGCAGGCAGACGATGTGGGCATGTTTGAGGAAATCAACCCCGCGCAACTGAATGAGGACGAATGCCACGAGACGTAACTGCGTCGCGTGCGTCTAAGCTCCCGAAAAGGGCGTTCTCGCCATCCCCCAAATGGGTAGCTTGCAAACCGCCGCGCCCCTCGGTAGCATCCGATCAGAAACCGGCCTGCAAAGCAGGTGTGGAGCTAACGCTGGTAGAACCTATACTTCATGAACAGGGACTCGACTCGATTAATTGGCTCGGTGTGCAGTGTCCGCCAGTCCGGAATGCCTAAAGAGCTGCGGAGAGTCCCACCGTCTTAGGACGGGTTCACCAGCGCGCAACGCACGGCCCCGTGGGTCGGTTTTGTTCTTCTCTTTCCCGCCGAATCTCTTGCACTGTGCTGCGAGGTCTCTCTCTTCACGATGTATCCTCGCTTCCTTCAGTTCGGCGCGTTCGTGATCTCCACCTATGGGGTGCTCGCGGTCGTCGCAGCGCTCTGCGGCATCGCACTCTGGACCAGCCTCGCGCGCCGCACCAGCCTGGACTCGGCAAAGATCCAGACCGCCGGCCTCCTCGCCGTGCTTTGTGTCGTCATGGGTGCGCGGCTTGCCGTGGTGGTCGAGAACTGGCAGGGCTTCCTTCAAGCGCCGCTGCTCATCCTTAGCGCCGGCACATTGAGCACAGGCAGCGCGGTCGTCTTTGGTGTCTTGCTGGCCACGATTGTGGCCATCGCCTACCTGCTGCTTGCCCGCGTGCCGGTCCTCCGTGCCCTGGACGCGGTATCGCCCGCGGTCGTGCTCGCGCTGGCCATCCTCGACATCGGAAACTTCGCCGCTGGCTCGCACTACGGCGCGCCCACGGCTGTGCCCTGGGGCGTCATCTATAGCAGCCGCTTTGCCGCGCGCACTGCGGGTGTGCCGCTGGGCATTCCGCTGCATCCGGTGCAGCTCTATGCGGCGATCGGGCACTTCGTACTTGCCGCAGTGCTGGTCATGATGCTGCGCCGCATTGTGGTGAGGAGAGAGGGCCGGTCAGCTGAGGTTCTCGGCATCGCTCTCTTCGCGGACGGCGTGCTGCGTTTTCTGCTCGCGCCGTTATCGGGCGACTATGCAGACGCCTCCGTGCTCTTTCACATCGTCACGCCGGCGCAGGCCGTCGCCATGCTGCTGGTGTTGCTCGGCGGGGTCTGCTGGCTCACTCCGCCCTGGTCCGGCCGGCGATCGCAGCCGGCGGTGCACCATGCCTGATACCGCACCCACAGCGCGCATTCTCGTAGTTCCGGCCGAGGCCGCGGGCCGCCGGCTCGATCAGTATCTGGTCGAAGCTCTCGCGGTCAGCCGCGCGCGCGTGCAGTGGCTGTTGTCTGAGGCGAAGGTGTTGCTCGAAGGCAAGTCGCCCAAGGCAAGTCTGAAGCTGCGCGGCGGCGAGGAAGTCTCTGTTACCGGCGAAACCGAGCCGCGCCCGCTTCGTGCTGTTCCCGAGGCCATCACCCTCGACATTGTTTACGAGGACGACGACATTGCGGTCGTGAACAAGCCGGCCGGCATGATGGTGCACGCCGGCGCCGGCTCCACCGACGACGCGCGCAACCGCGGCACGCTGGTGAATGCGCTGCTGCATCATTTTCAAGAGCTCTCCTCGCACGGCGGCGCGCTGCGCCCCGGCATCGTGCATCGGCTGGATAAGCAGACCAGCGGCCTGCTGCTGGTGGCGAAACATGACAAGGCCCATGCGAAGCTGGCCGACATGTTCGCCCGCCGCCAGGTGCGTAAGACCTATATCGCGCTGGTGCATGGCGCCGTTGCGGCGGAGAGCGGCACGGTGAACGCCGCCATCAGCCGCGATGCCATCCGGCGCACGCGTATGACGACGCGCCGCGACGACGGCCGCACCGCCATCAGCCACTATCGCGTGCTGCGCCGCATGGAGTCGCCCTTTGGCCGCTTCACCCTTGTCTCGGTGCGTATCGAGACCGGCCGCACGCACCAGATTCGCGTCCACATGGCTTCCCTGGGACATCCCGTCGTCGGCGATACGCTTTATGGCGCACCGGCCCTGGTTCGCCTGGCACCCGAAACCGGCCGTTCCCATACACCGCGCCGTCGTGCGCCTGCAGCCGATGCTCAGCCCGAGCCGACGCTGCAACTCGAGCGCAACTTCCTGCATGCAGCCGAACTTGCCCTGTCGCATCCAGTCACGGGGACTCCGCTCGCCTTTCAAGCACCGCTGCCAGCGGAGCTTGAGCTGTTTCTCCAACAATTAGCTACCGAGTTGACCATTCAGCGCCCTCCCGCACCGGCAGCGGCTTCCACGGGCAGGAAACGCATACAATGAAAGCAGCCTCCATGAGTCCTCGTTTCCCCTTTGCCCTGGGCCGTTCGGGCTTGCGCCGCTTCGGCTTCTGTCGCTGTGTCTCTGGCGCGTTGCTGACAGGCCTGATTGTTTCGTGTCCACCCCTTGGCGCCCAGACCACCGCGCAGCCGGCGGTGCCTGCCGCATCGGTACCCCAGACAACGGCTCCGCAGACCGCACCCAGCACGCTGCCCAATGCTCCGGGACAGACAACGCCCGCGCCCAGGCCATCCCAGCCGGCGAACCCCGTCGCCGCAGCCGGCGGCAGCTCCTGCCGCGCAGCCTTCCAAGCCCGCACAGGCCTCCCCGGCCGGTCAGCAACCGGAGCAGGCCGCACCGGGCGACGAGGAAAGCACCTACACCTTCCGGCAGAATGTGAACGAGGTCAACCTGACCTTCACGGTCACGGACCATCACGGGCACTTCATCAACAACCTGCAGCAGCAGGACTTCGCGCTTCTGGACGATCAGCGCGCTCCGGCGCAGGTCTACAGCTTTACCCAGCAGACCAATCAGCCCTTGCGCGTGGGCCTCGTCATCGACGCCAGCACCTCCATCCGAGCGCGCTTCAAGTTCGAGCAGCAGGCAGCCACCGAATTTCTTCTCAGCATCCTGCGCCCGCGCACCGACCGCGCCTTCATCATGGGGTTCGACGTCACGTCTTACGTCACGCAGGGCTTCACCAACAATCCGGATCTGCTGGAGACGGGACTGAACCGGCTAAAACCGGGCGGCGGCACTGCGATGTACGACGCGGTGTACCGGGCCTGCCGCGACCAGATGCTCAGAGGCGTTCCGGAGAATGCGGAAGTACGCAAGGCGCTCATCCTGGTCTCCGACGGCGATGACAACCAGAGCCGCGCTTACCTCGATGACGCGATCAAGATGTGCCAGCGCGCCGAGACGACCGTCTTTACCATCAGCACCAACACCAGTCCCACACGGGAGCGCGGCGACGATGTGCTGAAAAAGATGGCGCAGGCGACCGGCGGCACCGCCTTCTATCCGCAGCGGCTGGAGGACATCTCGAACGAGTTTCACCGCGTGGAAGAAGAACTGCGCTCGCAGTACTCGCTTGCCTACAAGCCGGCGGACTTCCGTCCCGATGGGTCCTTCCGCAGCATCTATCTCACCTCTTTGCGCGGGGGCTACGTCGTACACGCCCGCACGGGCTACTTCGCACCCAAGTAGCCGCTGTTGTTACCGATTTGGCAGCGGTGGAGCGACAAAGCCGCTGTCGTGCACCGCTTCCATGAAGATGCCGCAGCGCTCAAAGTACACAGTGCTCGGGTCCAGAATCACAACGGTGTCAAAGGGCAATGTGCCCGGCGAAGCAAGGTGAAGCACTTCGACCTTCGAGCCGCGATCGAGCTCGAGCTCGCGCATGGTCACGCCGGCTTGCGAATGATGTGCGCTGAAATCTGCCGGATCTACCATGGTCACCCGCGCCCCCGGGTCGGTCGCTGACACCGCACCCCACACAATGTTTCGATCGCTCATCAGGACGCGGCTGCCCCGCGCCATCTTGCTGAAGAATGCCGGATTGGCGGTGCAGTCCGCCGTGGCCTTGGGCTTCTTCGGGTGCATCTTGGTGATCTTCCAGTAGCCGCCCACGCCGGCAGGCAGGTTCTGGGCAAGCGCCGCGGGCGCCATCGCCATCAAGGCAGCGGCGCCGAATGTCATCCACAGTGCGTTCTTCATCCAAGCATCTCCAGTAATTCTGCTTCGCCAATCACCGGCACTTTCAGGTCGCGGGCTTTGTCCAATTTCGACCCTGCTTCCTCGCCTGCGACAACGTAGCTTGTTTTCTTGCTCACGGAGCCGGAAACCCGCCCCCCCGCTGCTTCGATGCGATCTTTTGCCTCGTCGCGCGTCAGGGCGGGCAGCGTTCCGGTAAGCACGAAGCTGAGACCCTCCAGCTTTGCTGTGCGTTTGCGCTTTTCAGCCGTGAAGGTGAGCCCGGCTTTACGCAGGCGCTCGATGAGCTCACGATTGCGCGGCTCGGCAAAAAACTCGTGCACGGCGGCGGCCACCCGCGGACCCACTTCCTGTACGCGCTCCAGTTCTTCCGGGGCTGCGGTGAGCAATGCATCCATGGAACCGAAAGCGTCCGCCAGCAACTGCGCGGTGCGCTCGCCCACGAACCGGATGCCCAGTCCGAAGAGCACGCGATCCAGCGGTGCTTTTTTCGATTGCTCGATCTCCGCGATCAGCGAATCCGCCGTTTTCTGGCCGATGCGCTCCAGCGTCAGCAGCTTCTCGCTGGTGAGTGAATACAGGTCGGCGACGGAATGCACCAATCCCTGCTCCATCAACTGCGTCACCACTGCCTCGCCCATACCGTCGATATTCATCACGCCGCGTGAGGCGAAGTGCAGCAGGCTCTCGCGCAGCCGTGCCGGGCAGTCCACGTTCACGCACCGGTAGTCGGCCTCGCCCTCCGTGCGCACGATTTCGCTGCCGCACACCGGGCACTTCGCCGGGAAATGAAAACGCTTGTGTCCGCGGGGATGGTCCTTGTCCTCGACCACCTCGACAATCTTCGGGATCACATCGCCGCCGCGCTCGACGCGGACGAAGTCGCCGATCTTCACTCCCAGCCGCTCGATCTCATCCGCGTTGTGCAGTGTTGCGCGCGTCACCGTGATGCCGCCGATGGCCACCGCGCTCAGCACGGCCACGGGCGTCAGCTTGCCGGTCCGTCCTACCTGCACCGTGATGTCTTCCAGCCGCGTCACCCCGCCCCGCGCGGTGAACTTGTAAGCGACCGCCCAGCGCGGCGCCTTGCCGGTAAAGCCGAGCCGCTTCTGCAGCGCTGTGCTGTTCACCTTGATGACCACGCCATCGATCTCATAGCCCAGCGACACGCGCTGCTCCTCGGCGCGCGCCACGAACGCCTGCAACTGATCGAGCGTCTTGAGCGCCTCACGATGCGGGTTCACGCGGAAGCCCGCCGTGGTCAGCGCATCCAGCGTCTCCACCTGCGTGGAAAAGGCATTCTCGCCCTCCGCGCCTTCCGCCAGTTGCAGCGCGAAGTAGCCATAGAAATCCAGCCGCCGCTGCGCGACGATATTCGGCTCGATGGTGCGGATGGTGCCCGCCGCGAAGTTGCGCGGATTGGCTGCGGGCGACTGCCCCAGCGCCTCGCGCTCCTGGTTCATCTTCAGGAAGACGGCCATCGGCATCACCACTTCGCCGCGCACCTCGAAGGGAACCGGCAGCTTGCTCTTGCGAATCTTTTCCGCCGAGATCGAAAGCGGCACCGACCGGATCGTCCGCACGTTGCTGGTCACGTCTTCGCCGATGGTGCCATTGCCGCGCGTGATCGCCCGCGCCAATACCGCGCCCCCGCTGGTATTCGCAACGTAATGCAGCGCCAGCGACAGTCCATCCAGCTTCAGCTCGGTTACGTACGCAATCTCCGCATCGCCAGCCAGCGAGCGCACGCGGCGGTCCCAGTCCGCCAGATCCTCCGGCGTATTCACATTGTCCAGCGAGAGCATCGGCCGCGAATGCGCCACCTTCGCAAAGCCATCTTTGGGCTTGCCGCCGACGCGCTGCGTGGGCGAATCCGGCGTGACCCACTCCGGATGCTTCGCCTCGATCTCCTTCAACTCGCGCATCAGCGCGTCGAAGTCCGCGTCGTCCAGCTCCGGCGCATCCAGCACGTAGTAGAGGTTTTCGTGGTGGCGGATCTTCTCGCGCAGCGCCTCGGTTTTCGCCTGTGTGGGTGACTGTTTGGATCGATCGGCCATCGTCACGGATTATAGAGATGCAGACGCCGTGGCTGTATGCTTCCCTCGAACGCCAAACCTCTGTCACCAACCGATGGAACCAGTCACCCACTTCCTCACCGGCGCATGCCTGGGCCGCTCCGGCTTCAACCGGAAGACCGCATATGCCACGCTGGCCATGACGCTGGCCGCGGAAACACCCGATCTCGATATCCTTTGGGGCTTTCGCGGGCCGCTGGTCGCGTTTCAGCATCATCGCGGTTTTACCCATACATTTCTGGCCGCGCCGCTAATCGCGCTGGTGGTCACCCTCTTCTGCTGGGGATTTCACCGTCTGCGACGAAAAAAGCCGCCCATCCCGCCGCGATGGGTCCTGGTCTGGCTCTTCGCGCTGATCGCCGACCTCAGCCATCTCCTGCTCGACTACACCAACAACTATGGTTTGCGGCCTTTTGCCCCGTTTCATCCCCGCTGGTACTCCTGGGATATCGTCTTCATCTTCGAGCCGGTGATGTTCGTTCTGCTGCTGGGTGGCCTGGTGATCCCAGCCCTCTTCGGACTCGTGGATCGCGAGATTTCGAGTCGCAAGACTGTATTTCGCGGCCGTGGCTGGGCCATCGCCGCGTTGGTCGGTGTGGCGGCTCTCTACACGCTCCGCAGCACCGAGCACGCCCGCGCCATCCACCTGCTGCAGGAGACCTCCTTCGACCGGCCCGTGCTGCGGGTGGCGGCTGAACCCTATCCCATCAATCCGTTTCGCTGGCAGGGCATCGTGGAGACGGACAATGCCTATCATTTTGCGGATGTACAAACCCGCAGCGACAACGTCGATATCGATAATTCCGCCGGCGCAATCTACAAGCCGCCGGTAACACCCTTCGTCGTGGCGGCGAAGCGCTCCTGGTTCGGCCGCGTCTATCTCGATTGGTCGCAGTTCCCACTGGTGGAGGACATCGGCCCCGGCAGCCCGCTGGACATGCCGCAGGACGCCAACCAGCACCTGGAGCAGGTCAACTTCCACGACATGCGCTTCGGTTACACGGACTGGTTTGGCACCCACCAGAACCGGAAACCGCTCTCAGGCTCGGTCTTTGTGGCGCCGGATGGCCAGATCGAGGCGACCTACATGGACGGCAGGCCGCAGGACTGATCGAGGTATTGCTGAGCGGCGGCGTGGGAAGTTCTGCGACGGTCCGGCCTGGTTCGCGATAAAATCGAAGTCCGAGGTCACCCATGTCCGCGTTCGTGCTTATCCTGGCCGCCCTTGCCAGCCGCATCGCCGCTCTCTCCGGCTGGTTCAATTTCACCGCCGTCGGCGGCTCACTGCTCTACTTTGGCGCCCGCCGTCCGCTGCGCCAGGCTGCCTGGGCCATCGTGCCGTTCGTGGCCATGGACGTTTACCTCACCACCCGCGTCTACCGCATGGCCTTCCACGCGCAGGACTACCTCATCACCTGGGTCTGGTATGCGGCCGTGCTGGTGCTGGGCTCCCTGCTTCTGAAGCAGCGGACAAACGTGACCCGCGTCGTCTCGGGCTCCGTGCTCGCATCGACATCCTTCTTCGCCGTTAGCAATTACGCAGTCTGGGTCGGCTCCGGCATGTACCCGCACTCGCTTGGTGGATTGACCGCCTGCTACGCGTCCGCGCTGCCGTTTTACCGCAACGACCTCATCTCCACCCTGCTGGTGACAGGCGTCGCCTTTGGCGTCGAGGCGCTGGTGCGCCGCTCGCGCGAAGCGAACGCGGCCAGCCACGGCCAAATCGCCGCCTAGCCGGACTCGCAGCCAAAATGGAAAGGGCGCGGCCACAGGCTGCGCCCTTCGTGTCTTTAGGCCGTCTAGAAGGCCGCCTTCGCCCCCGCCACCAGCTCTTCCGGGCTCACCTTCTTGATCGTCTGCCCCGCTGACCAGGAGTGTCCAAACGGATCGGTGAACTGGCCGTAGCGATCACCCCAGAACTGATCCTGCAGCGGCATGGTCACCTTCGCGCCGGCCGCCACTGCCCTGTCCCACAGCGTATTCACGTCGTCCGTCTGCAGGTGCAGGGTCACGGGCGAGCCGCCAAAGGCTTCCGGCGTGCGGCTGCGGCCCATATGCTCGGGAAAATCATCGGAGAGCATCAGGTCCATGCCCAGCACCTTCAGGTGCGCGTGCATCAGCCGCTTGCCATCTGGTGCGGAATGACGGGCGAGCTCTTCCGCGCCGAAGGCCTTCTTGTAGAAATCGATGGCCGCGGCAGCGTTGCTCACGGTCAGATATGGGGTCAACGTTTGGCTCATAGTGAGTCTCCTCGAAACTTGGCTTGTCGGGATTGGCCGGGAGTACGCGCACCCAGCGCAGGCGCCAGCATACGCGCCCTGCATTGCACGCCACAACCGCCGTGGGCCGAAGCAACCGGACGCTGATTTATCCTGACGTTTGACCATGCCCGACGATTCGATCCCACAACTGGGCGGCTATGATGACGCCTCACTGGACCAGGCGTTTGCCTCGCTGACCGCCGATCTGGAGCGTTCCGCCGCCTCGCTCGACGGCGCCGATGCCGTGGAGCACTTCCGCCTGGAATGGCTGGGCCGCAAGCAGGGCCGGCTCAAAACCGTAAGCGATGCCTGGCTGAAGACCGCTCCCACGGAGGCGCGTCGCGCCCTCGGCCAACGTTTCAACGGGCTCAAGGAGCGGATCGAAACGCTGCTGACGGAAGCCGCTGCAGGCAAGCGCCACCACGCGGCCGGTGCGGCCATCGATGTCACACTGCCCGGCACGCGTCCGCAACTCGGCGCGGAGCACCCCATCCTGCGCACCTGGCATGAGGCTGTCCGCATCTTCGCTGCCCTGGGCTACTCCGTCGCCACCGGGCCTGAGGTCGAGACTGACTACTACAACTTCGAGTCGCTGAACTTCCCGCCCAACCATCCCGCACGCGACACGCAGGACACGCTCGTTGTCGTGGGACAGGAGCGCAAGCCGCTGCGCGATCGCCTGCTGATGCGCACCCACACCTCGCCAGTGCAGATCCGCACCATGGAGCAGCAGCCGCCGCCGATCCGCCTCGTGATTCCCGGCAAGGTGCATCGCAACGACGCGGCGGACGCGACGCACTCGCCCATCTTTCACCAGGTCGAAGGGCTCTGCGTGGACCAAGGCATCACCTTCGCCGATCTCAAGGGCACGCTCGATTACGCGATGAAGGCCTTCTTCGGCTCCAGCGTGAAGACGCGCTTCTTTCCGTCGTTCTTTCCCGTTCACGGAGCCGAGCGCGGACGTGCAGATCTCCTGCATCTTCTGCGGCGGCAAGGGCTGCCGCAAGTGCAAGCACTGCGGCTGGATCGAGCTGCTGGGCTGCGGCATGGTGGACCCGGCGGTCTTCGGCTTCGTGCGCGAAAAACAGCCCGCCTACGACCCGGAGAAGATCTCCGGCTTCGCCTTCGGCATGGGTCTGGACCGCATCGCGATGATGAAGTACGGCGTCACCGACATCGGCCTGCTCTACTCGGGAGACGTGCGGTTTCTGGAGCAGTTCGCATGAACATACTCAGCGCCTGGCTCCGAGCCTACTTGCCGACACTCACCGCGAGCGACCGCCAACTCGCCGATGATCTAACCCTGCGCGGCATCGCCGTAGAAGGCGTCTTCGATGTCGCTCCGCCTGTTGGCGGATCACTCTACGAGACAGACATCACCACCAACCGCGTCGACGCCATGAACCATTACGGCATCGCGCGCGAAGCCGCGGCCATCTACGGCCTCACGCTTCCCCCGCTCGATACAACGCTGCCTGCAGCGCAAGCCGGGCGCGGGCCACGCCTGTCCGCATCGAGGCGCCCGAGGCCTGCGGTCGTTTCACCGCGCGAATACTGCGCGGAGTCAAGATCGGCCCCTCGCAGGGCATCGTCGCGGAGCGCTTCGCCGCCCTCGGCCAGAAGCTGATCCTCAACGCGGTTGATGCCAGCAACTACGTGCTGATCGGCATGGGGCACCCGACGCACGCCTTCGACCTCGACAAGATCGAAGGCGCCATCCTCGTTCGTCGTGCACGAGCGGGAGAGAAGCTGAAAACCCTTGACGGCGTGGATCGCGTCCTCGATGCAGACGATGTTGTCGTTGCCGACGAAAAGAAAGCTCTCGGACTCGCCGGCGTCATGGGTGGATGGGACACCATGATCACTCCGGAGACGAAGAACATCCTCGTCGAAGCCGCGTGGTTCGACCCGGCGGTCGTGCGCCGCATGAGCCGCCGTCACGGCATCCACTCCGACGCATCGCACCGCTTCGAGCGCGGCGCGGACTTCCATGCGCCGCCGGTTGCGTCGACGCTGGTCTCGCAGTTGATTCTTCAAAGCGGCGGCCACATCGAAGGCGAGCTTGTCGATGTCGTGATCCCGCAAGTTCTGGCGCGTGTCGCGGCCCGGCGTCCCATTGCCTTTTCCGTCGCGCGCTGCGCACAACTGCTGGGCCGCACCAGCGATGGCCCCGGCATCACCGACGAGGTCGCCACCGGTGTGCTGCGCGCACTCGGCTGTAACTTGAACCCGTTGGCCACGCCACCGGAACCCGGCCGCTACGCCGTCACGCTGCCAAGCTGGCGACTCGATCTGGAACGCGAGATCGATCTGGTGGAAGAGGTCGCGCGCGTCTACGGCTACAACCGTTTCGCCAACACGCTGCCCGCATTCTCGGGCACGGTGCTGGAGCTGCCGCATGCGTCGAAGCAGGCAACAGTGCGCGAGCTGCTTCTTTCCGCCGGCTATCACGAAGCCATCTCCTCCACCTTCTGCTCTGCCACCGATGCGGCGACGTTCTCCGCGCAGCCCGGGGTCGCCGTCGCCATGGACAACCCGCTCAGCGAAGAGGCCGGCATGCTGCGGCCATCGCTCGTTCCTGGCATGCTTACCATGCTGGCCCACAACCTGAACCGCAATGTGGACGATGTGCGGCTCTTCGAGATCGGCACCGTCTTCACCGGTTCTCCAGACCATGTGGACGAGGCGCAATGGCTGGCCTTTGGCGCTACTGGCCAGCTTCGCGACGGTCTGCACTCCTCGCGCGCTATCGATTTCTACGATCTCAAGGGGCTGGTCGAAGCCATCACTGGCCGTTTCGCGTCGCGTTTGGTCTACTACGACGCCTTCCCGCCGGAGAGCGGCCTGCTGCCCCACTGGCTCAACCCGGCGCGTGCAGCGCGTTGCGTGGTGGATGGCAGCACCATCGCCTATTTCGGCGAGTTGCACCCGGATGAGAGCGCAAAGCGCAAGCTACGACAGCCCGTGCTCATCGGCGAAATCTACCTCGACCGGCTTTTCCGTCAATCGCTGCGCCAGCCCGCCGTGCGTGAGCTTTCGCGCTACCAGCCAGTGCGCCGCGACTTCTCGCTCGTCTTCCCGGACACAGTCCACTGGGACACGGTCGGCTCCGCGCTCGCCGGCCTCGAGATCGCCGAGCTGCAGGAATATCGTCCGGCGGAGATCTTCCGCGATGCGAAAGGCAAGGCCGTTCCCGCGGGCCACTACTCCATGCTCGTCGCCACCACCTTCCAGTCACCGGAGCGAACCCTCCGCGACGAGGAGTTGCACGCCTGGTCGAACAGCATCGTCAGCACGCTTGAATCGCTTGGCGGCAAGCTGCGCGCGTAGCACAATGCCGCTGGCAAGAGGTTGTCAATTACGGCACACATATGCACAGGAGCCGAATCGGATTTGCCTTCGCGCGTTTGCATTGGCGATATACTGCGGCTTAGGTAAGCATCATTTCCCCCATGTAGTGAGGATGTATGGCAGCGGTAGCAATGGACATCACCGATCAGGGAGCAGAGACCCTGGCAGCAGCCGATTTTCAGGCTCTGGAAGAGCGCGTTCTACGCGCGGTAGAGCTGCTGAAGGCAGAGCGTGAGGCCCACGCTGCCGCCACAGCGAAGGTCGAAGAGCTTCAGCGGCACAGCGCCGAGCTGGAGCGCCAACTGGCGAGCCGCGCAGAGCAGTCCACACGGCTGGAAGGCGAAATCGGCCAGTTACAGCAGGAGCGGGACCACGTACGCGGCCGCGTCGAGCGGCTACTGAAGCATCTGGACGAATTCACCGCGTAGTCGAGAGCCTGCGCGCAGCCAGAGGAGATGACAGAGCCCGCGATGAAGGATACCAGCCAAGGCATCACTGTTGAGATCTACGACCAGCCTTATCACCTGCGCGGACAGGATCCCGCGTACATCGAGCGGCTGGCCAACCTTGTCGATACGAAGATGCGCGCCGTTGCTGCACAAGGTACGACCGTGGACTCGCTGCGCGTGGCGGTGCTGGCAGCCATCAACATCGCCGACGAGTTGATGACACTGCAGGCGCGCCATCGCAATGCGAACCAGACGGAAAGTGCGCTGCGCACCCGTGCCAGCAACCTGAACGGGCTGCTGGATTCGGTTCTCACCAACGAACGCCGCACCGGCTGAAAAGCCAGGGCGTTGTCATCTCGACAGGAAGCCGTCTGGTATGAGCGAGACCGGATTTGTACCCTCGTCACCTTGACCGAAGCGAAGCGCAGTGGGGAGATCTGCTTTTATCCCTCAGAGCGCCGCAATCCTGACGTTTCCATCCGACGTGTGAATCCGCAACGGCGTACCCCCGCCGTTCAGGCGTCCGTGCACGGAGTGGCCGGAAGACTCATTGCTGTCGTAATGATCCATCGTCAGCGGAAGGCTGCAGTCGAGGCGCCCGTCGCTCGTGGTGACGTCCAGGTCTGCAGCTAGCGTCGCTGGTACGTGAACGATGACTTGCCCATCCGAGCTTTCAATGCGCGATGCCGCATTGAGCTGCGAGCCTGGCGAGAGGGTCAGGTCCAGGTTGCCGTCACTCGTGTGCATCTGGACCGCGGTGAACTGCCCATCCACCTGCATATGACCATCCGAGCCGCGTGCCTCCAGCGTGCCGGTCGCGCGCCGGATCACAACATTGCCATCCGAAGACGTAAGCCGCAGTGAGCCATGGACATCGTCGAGCGTCACGGAGCCGTCTCCGGAGCGCACCTGAAGATTGCCCGTAAGCTCTCGTGCGGAGAAGTTGCCGTCCGAGGTCTTTGCGTCGAGTTCCAGGTGTGACGGGGTCTCCACAACGACCTTGGTGCCTTCGCCTTTCCAGCCCATGTGAAATCCGATAAATGGCTTCTCCTTCAGGGAGAAAGAAACGTGGTCGCCGTCCTGACGCTCTTCCAGGCGGTAGTCATTCAGGTCGCGCCCGGAGTGCACCTGCACCCGGATCTCCCTGCAATCGCCGCAGGACTGGATATCCAGACTGCTATCGCCGGTTTCGACGGTCAGCGACGGACTGCCGCCGACCGAATACGTCTTCTGCCAGTCATGCCCAGTCGCCTGGGCGAAGGCAGGGAATGATGCAAGAGAGAGTGCGGCTGCGGCAACAAGGCAGCCAGCCGGACGGGCGGACAGGATGGATAGGGCGGACATGGGATTTCTCCTGGCCCCGAATACGTCGCCAGTCACGGCCAGGTTCCAGAAATCTTCCCAAAATCGCAATACTCCTGCCCAACGGCTACAAATGGACAGTTGGACCAATCTGGCCAAACCTTTTCCTGGATCCCGTCCTATAGAAATGGTCGCCCGCGTGGCGACGTGCTGCAGGCGTAGCTCCCGCTCATTGTCCTGGGGTATCTATATCTCCTGCCAAGTCAACGCTAACCTCCGAGGTATAGAAGCATCGGAGCGCGGCGGCGTGCTAAAATCGCGACATTTTTTAACCGGGCTGCTATCTCCATACTTGCCTATCTTCTTCGTGGTCAGGAGGAAGCCATGCTACCGGCGCGCTCCGACTCGCCTGCCTCGGATGCATCTCGTGCTCTATGCACGAAGTCTGAAACGATCCCTCGACGAAATGCACTAAGTAAGCGGTCCGGCATGAGGAGCTTCATGGATCAGCGACGGCCTACCACGCCCTTCACGCTGCGCAGCGTTGCCTTGCTCCTGCTCTGTACCTGTCTATCGTTGATCTCCTGCCGCAAGGGCGATGACTCCAGCAGCAGCCGCCGTCCTCACCGAGCGACTCGGCAACCACTCCAGCAAGCATCGCCGATATCTCGTCCGGGATCGATCTGTCGAAGCAGCCCGGCTCGCGCTATCAGGTGACGTACGCGAGCGATGTCATCCGCATCAGCGCAGCAACCGTGAAACGGAGCTTGATCGGCGTGAACCGCGATCACGACATCTACATCTTCTCTGACTCACCGGAACTGCGAAGCAAGCTAGCTCCCGGCAGCGTCGTCCTTTTCGAAGGAGCCAGCTTCAAGAAGATACAAGCCATTGCAACTGACGGCTCACATCTGATCGTCGGCGTCGAAGAAGCGCCGCTCACGCGCCTCTTCAAAGATGCGGATATCCGCTGGCACACCCCGATCAATTTCCTCGAGATACACAACCGGCGGGTGGAGGCATCGTCCCGGCGTGCCCATGTCCATCGCTTCTCGCTGCCGTGGCTCTCGCCCCCGCCTGTAAGTGCAGCAGAGGCCAGGGAAGAAGAGGAAGAGGGCTGGCACATCAAATCCGACGCCGACTTCAGTCCCGATAAGGTCGTCTTTCAGGTGGACCTGACGCGAAGCGGCGACTTGGACGCGACCATTATCGGCAAGGGTTACGTCAAGAACTTCGAGTCATCCCTGGCGCTTACAGTGAATAACAGTCAGGTGAGCCAGTTCGACTTCAGCAACCAGAACGTCAACGGCATTGTCGATTTCAACTGGACGATCGGCGCCTCCGGCAAGCCGCCCGAGTTGGGCGAGGAGAGGCTGAAGCTCCCCGCGCTCATGTCTGTGCCCTTGTATCTCGGCGCTTTGCCCTTCACGCTGGAGTTAGGCGAAGCTCTGCTCTTTCATCCCGCGTTCAGCGCAAAACAGGAGATCGCCAAGGGCGCCTTTCACGTGGACTACAACGGCGTGACCGGCCTCAGCGTTACGAAAGGCGGCACGCAGGATACCAGCGAGGCCACCTCGGATAGCTCGATCCAAACCTCAACTGCGTTTTCTCCGATGGCGGCATTCGGCGTAGTAGTTGCCGTCGCCATGCCACGCTTTGAGCTCAAGACAGGCGCCGAGGAGTTTCTTCCACCCATGCCGGACGCGCTGGCCGATCGTGCCGCAGCCTTACTGGAAAAGACGACCATCGGGCACTTTGTAAAAAAAGCGCGAGAGGCCCTGAAGACCGAAGCCGCCGGCACCTTCCAGGTCGTTCTCTCGAGCACCGCGTCTCACTCCGGCATGCTAAGCCTGGTTCCCTGCCAGCGCTTCACGCTGCACGTCGAAGGGCAGGTAAGCGCCGACGCAACTGTGCTGGGGGTACCAAAGGAATTGCTCAAGACAATCACCATCTTTAAGAAAGATATCGACCAGCCCACGCCAAATGCGAAGATATGCACGGGCTAGATGGAGTTACTCCCCCGCCAGTAAATGGATAACTCGTTGCGATAACTCGCAGCGGTTTATGGGGTGAAGCTATGAGCCAGTTCTGTACACGTTGCGGAAAGCCACTGTTGGCAGGTGCACGTTTCTGCCCCTCTTGCGGAGGCGCGATCGCGAGTCCAGTGACGCAACCACCGGATCTATCTGCTACGCCCGCGACAGCTTCTCAGCAGACAACGCCATTCACTCCCGTGACTGCTCCCGCATCGCACGAGCCCATCGTCTCTGCTGCGTCGGACGACCAGTGGACCACCGTCACGGCTCCGGCCGCTCCTGAGACCTCGCAACCGCCGCAATCCTCACAGTTCGCACCTGTGGACCTACCGGAGACGCAGCCGCCGACAAGCAGCCCATCGCCGGGCCAGGGCTGGAGCACCGTCGCGCCAGTGAACCCGCCCGCATCGAACGGAACCACAGACGCGGCCACTCCGGGACAGCACACTCCGGGACAGCAAGGATCATTCTCGCCAGTCTCTTTTTCGACGGCGCCCTCTGCCTCCACCCCGAATCAGGGATGGTCGCAGCCCACGCCCCCACCGGCCGCGAATCAGCAGTGGTCGCAGCCTGCGCCAAGTCCGCTTCCTCCGCCGATGCCGGCAGGTGCCTCTGGCCAGCCGCCGCGCCGCTCCGTGTTGCCGAAGTTGATTGGCATCGCGCTGGTTCTTATCCTGCTCGTTGGCGCAGCAGTGGTCGGCGGCGTGATCTACGTGGGATACAAGGTGCGGCAAAAGGCGCGAGCTGTGAGCGAGAACGTCTCCCGCCTCGCCCATGACCAGAATTTGAAGGATGGCTCTCCGGACGCGAAGGGAGCTCTGCAGGGATTGCTAGGCGCGTTGAGTGGTAAGGCCGCGAGTGCCGACGGCATTCCGGTTCTCTCCCCGACTGATCCGGTCACCCCGTGCAGCGCATCGCCTTTCGCAGCGCAGGACAAGGCGCAGGTGCCCTTTAAGGCCGGTACCGTGGTTACCACGGCATGGGGCATTAAGTATGGCGATGTGGAAGCACGAAACTCCATCGACTCCGTCGATGACTCCACCGTGACGACCACCAACGCCACCCAGGAATACAAGGATGACAACGGCACGATGTCCAGAGCAATGACGATTACCAATAAGAACTGCAACACGGACTATCAGTCTGCCGGCAGCTACATGACAGTGAACTCCAGACAAATGCCACAGCTAATGCACGACCTGACACGTTTCCGGCTCTCGGATAAAACATTTCAGGAGATCAAGTCGTCGGGCCAGACGAAGTTCACCTACGTCGATATTTTTCGTGCTGGTGGCGGCGTAAAACTGACCAATGAAGGAGGAACGCTGACGCGTGTGGAACCGCAAGATGTGAAATATCCGATGATTGTGAACGACCAGCGCGTCGAACTGCCGGTCATCCATCTCAAGGGAGATATGATCCCTGCCGGCAAAGATCCGCGGCCTGTAGGTCAACGCCCGACGAAGAGCGCCGGCGAACTCTTTGTCCTGGACGACCCAGCCGATCCATTGGTTTTGAATTGGAGATTGAAGGACCCGCTGTTTCACAACGGCAACTTTCGGGTGGAGGTCGTCAAGATAAACTTCCCGGTGGCAAAGCCGCAAAATGTACTGGAAAAGCAATTGGTAGAGGACAAGCGCGCCGTCACCTATGGCATCTACTTCGACTTCAACAAGGACACGCTAAAGCCGGAGTCGGAGCCGGTGCTGAAGGAGATTGCAGAGGCGATGACCAGCCATCCGGACTGGAAGCTGACGGTGGAGGGTCACACCGACAACATCGGCGGCGATCCGTACAATCTGGAGCTCTCAAAGCGACGCGCGGCATCTGTGAAACAAGCGCTCGTAGCGCAGTACAACATCGCTCCAGACCGCCTGCTGACTGGTGGCTTCGGCGCGTCCCGTCCGGTCGAGACGAACGACACACTGGAAGGCCGAGCGCGCAACCGTCGCGTGGAGCTGGTGCGGGAATAATCGCAGAGAGATTAGATACAGGGATGCGGCATGCAATTCATCGAAGCTGCATGCCGCCAAAACCCGCTTAAGGCACACTACGGATTCGTCGCCGGCACCAAAGGCAGGCTGATGAAACTCGCCTCACCCGGCGCATGCCATATTCGCTCGGTCGCCTTCTCATAGTCCTGCGGCTTCGCTTCGAAGATATTCGGAACGTACCGCTGCGGATTCCGGTCGTAGAGCGGAAACAGCGTGGACTGCACCTGCACCATAATCCTGTGCCCGGGAAGAAAGGTGTAGTTCACCATCGGCAACCCGAATACGTATGGCAGCGGCTCGTTCGACTTGATCGCTTCCGGATGCTCGAAGTTCGTCCGATAGCGTCCGCGGAAGATATCCGTCGCAAGCGGCAACTCATAGCCGCCCATCTCCACCGGCGGCGCTGTCCGGTCCGGCTGCACATCGATCAGCTTTACCACCCAGTCCGAATCCGTCCCACTGGTTGAAGCGACGAGGTGCACCATCGGCTCACCCGAAAGCTTCATTGCCGTCTTCAGCGGCTCTGTCTCGTACGTCAGTACGTCGGGCCGTCCATCCACAAAGCGCTGATCGGTCACCAGCCATGTTCTCCAAGCCGCGTTGTCCGACGCCACCACAGGCCTCGGGCGGTAGGGCACCGGCTTTGCCGGATCAGAAACGTACTCATCGAACTTCGCTCCATTGCCGGCCGCGGGGGCTTCGAACGACAACTTTCCATCCGCCCTCAGGTACAGCGGCTTGGATTCCACCGGGCACCCCTTCTCGCAGCTCTGCGGGAAGACCGGCGGCCGCTCCCAACGGTCTTCACCTGGGTTGTAGATCAGGACCGGCGGCGTGTCGGCGTTCGGCGAGCCTGGTTTGAGATATTGGTTGAAGAAGGGCAGCAATACATCCTGACGCCACTGCGCCGTTGTGTCGGTTGCCCAGACCAGCGGCCCCAGTGTGCGGCCCTCGCGATTGACCTGGCTATGGAACCACGGTCCCATCACCAGGTGGTTCATCGAATCCGGAGTGCCCTTCGCCTTCAATGCCCGATAGCTATGGATGGCGCCCCACATATCCTCCTGGTCCCACAGGCCCTGCTCCCACATCGTTGGCACCGTCAATGGCTGCTGCACAATCAACTTGTCCAGAGCCTGACTCTGCCAATAACCGTCATACGCCGGGTGCTCCACCATGACGCGCCAGAATGGCAACTGCTCCATGCCCTCGGCCTTGGCGAAGGCATCTGCGGAACCCGCCTCGCAGGAAGTTCGTATAGTCATCACGGCCCTCCCGCGGACTGTGCACTCCCTTCCCGCGATTGGAGGTTTGACCCAGTACATAATCGATGTTCGGCTGACGAAACGCGCCGTAGTGAAACCAGTCGTCGCCCATCCAGCCATCCACCATCGGGCTCTCCGGCGCTGCTACCTTCAACGCGGGGTGTGGGTGCAATAGCGCCATCACCACGGTGAACCCTTCATAGCTCGATCCGATCATGCCGACGCGACCATTCGACTCCGGCACGTTTTTCACTAGCCACTCGATCGTGTCGTACGCATCGGTCGTATCGTCTGCGCCGGTCGGGTTATATCCGGAGGCGGCCGGCGGCGGCGTCATCAGGTACGCGCCCTCCGAGCCATACTTACCTCGCACATCCTGATAGACCCGGATGTAGCCGGCCTTTACGAACCCCTCATCGCTCAGAGGCAGCGCCTCGATCATGCGCCCGCTCGTGGAGCGCTCCGCCCGCCCGGCTGCGTTATAGCAAGTCCGAGTCAGCAGCATAGGCGCATCGTGCGCGCCCTTCGCCACCACGATCACCGTGTACAGTTTGGTCCCGTCGCGCATCGGAACCATCGCGACGCGCTTATCGAAATCCGTCGGTTGAGTCGGGGGTTTGAAGTTCGGATTTAAATCGTCAGCCGGCAATTTCTGCTGCTGCTGCGCGAACCCGCATACAACGCACACGCTCAGCAAAACGGCAACATTCACAACACACCGTACTCTGCTCATAGCCCTCTCTTGCTGCATTCGATATCGCGGCGCCATCGAAAGCTGCGTAGCTGCGGATTGGCAATGCCGTGAAATACCAGCGAAATGTTGTCCCATTTTCCCGCGCCGTCCTGAAAATAAAGCAACGGAAAACCATGGTGAAGCTTGTACTCAATGTCCTTATGGGAGCGGAGATCCTCAGAACAGGTTCAACAAAGTCATTGGCAAATTGGAATCTGTAATATAAACGTTTTGCTGCTTGCTTCGTATCGTTTTCAATGTCGCTCTTTGGACCCATATGCTACGTCTTCGATTTTGCGCGGCACAAATTCTGGTCCTGCTTCTCGTCATCAGCGCTCAGCTGGCCGTCCTTGCTCAGGCGAAGCCCTATCAGTATTTCCGGATCGGTAGTGCCGCTGACGTGAAAACCCGCACCGAGCCTGGGTTTGCACTCATTGGAGGCGGCAAAGACCTCGATCCCGCCTTTCAGTGGATGTGTCATCGCTCCGGTGGGGGAGACTTCCTCATCCTGAGCGCCACCGGAACCGATGCTTACAATCCCTATGTCCAATCGCTGTGCCATCAAAATTCTGTTTCAACCTTAGTAATTCCGGACAAGCGCGCCGCCAACGATCCCTTCATTGCGCAAACGATCGCCCATGCGGAAGCCATCTTCATCTCCGGCGGAGACCAGGCAAACTACATCAATTTCTGGAAGGGCACTCCCGTACAAAAGGAGTTGAATGCCGCAATCCGCCGCGGAGTACCCATTGGTGGAACCAGCGCGGGCCTGGCAGTGCAGGGCGAATACATCTATTCCGCGCAGAAAGACCCACCGGCTGGACCGGACCTCCGATCTACACTCGCTCTTGCCGATCCCTTTCAGTTTCAGGTGGTCATTGCGCATGGTTTTCTTGAGAATCCGGCACTCGCGGACACCATTACAGACACCCACTTCGTGACGCGCGACCGCATGGGCCGCTTGCTCGTTTTCATGGCGCGGATATTGGCATCTGGGGACGTGAAGCAAATTAAAGGAATCGGAATTGATGAGCAGACTGCCGTGCTCCTTGAACCAGATGGCCGATCGTCCGTCGTCGGGAACGGTGCCGCATATTTCCTCTACGCTGCGACACCGGCGCCGGTGCTCAAAGCCGGCACTCCGCTCTCCATCAACGGCATCTCTGTGCAGAAAGTTGCGCCCGGAGGCAGCTTCGACATGCGCTCTTGGAAGGGAATAGCGACGCATTACACCTTCGACGTGGTCGCCGGCACCATCCACTCGACGCAGCCCAACCGCTCTGTTTATTGAAGGAAGGGTTGGCCTCACAGAATGAGCATCCGATCAACAGCGAAGGTTCCTTTCTCCGTCGAAAATTTGTTGTTGAATTCTTTTTAAACGACTACACTCTCGCGGATATCGGTTTCCCAAAACTCTGGGTCCAAGGTTCCCGCGAATGCTTGACAGGCGTCACGCGCGATCGAATTGCCGCAATTGCGCTCGAAGAAGCGGACCCCGGCGATTCCAAGACATCCCCCGCTGTAATTTCTGTTTGTGCTGCGTTGTCTTCCATCGTTTGAGGAGTCTCTCCGTGAGAAAAACTGTCATCGGTGTCGCAATCATCCTCATGTTTCTGGTTGTCGGACTTCATGCGCAGACCTATCAGGGTAGGATTCTGGGTGTCGTCAGCGATCAAAATGGCGCAGTGGTTCCGGGCGCCCAAGTCATCATCACCAATACCGCGACCAACACCAGCCGGACTCTGACGACCGGCGGCGCCGGCGAATATGTCGCCCCCGGTCTCGAGCCGGGACCTTATATGGTCACCGCAGAGGCAAGAGGCTTCTCCAAATTTGTGCGGACAGGTCTTCAACTGGAAGTGGCACGCGACATCCGCGTCGATGCCAAGCTTCAACCCGGCTCTTTGACCAGCACCGTCACCGTTACCGGCGAGGCTCCGGTACTCAATACAACCAACGACGTGCTGGGAAGTACCTTTTCCAATGACGCTGTTAACGAGTTGCCGCTGCAGGGACGCGACTTTCAGAACCTGGTCACGCTCCAGCCCGGCATTCAGCGCACCCCGGGAGGCGGACTCCTTACCATCACCGCCAATGGCAATCGCGCTACCGATAACAACTTCCTCGTAGACGGCATTGACGACAACGACGCCTTCTATGGCGAAACCGTTCTGAACGAACCCGGCGTATCCGGAACGCCGGCTACACATCTCCCCATCGACGCCATACAGGAATTCAATGTGCAGTCCAGTCCGGAAGCGGACTACGGCGCAAAACCAGGCGCCATCATCAATCTCGGTATCAAGTCCGGAACCAATCAATTCCATGGTTCGGCTTACTACTTTCACCGCAACAATGCGCTCGATGCCCGCAACTATTTCAATCCGGTTGGCCAGCCGCTTTCCGCACTCAGGTTGCATCAATTTGGCGGATCGGCCGGCGGCCCCATCGTGAAAGATAAGCTATTCATCTTTGCGAATTACGAAGGCGTTCGCGATGTTGTCGGAAACCCGCTAACGCTGAATACGCCGATCACCACTCTGAACTCAGCAGATCAGAATCCAGACGATAACCTGGCGGTTGCCTTCCAGCAGTGTGGTGGGGCCTGCAGCCAAATCAGCCAAAACCTGTCCAAGTACTTCCTGACGAACCCGGGCTACACCGCCAGCAGCACGGATCCAACACTGATCTTCACCGATTACAACAATCAAAACCGTGAAGACAACGGCATTCTGAAGGTGGACTATCACCTCACGGATCGAAATAGCTTCAACGCAACCTACTTTGCCGGTGATAGCAACCAGATTGAGGAAGATCTCGTCTACACCCAGCCCTATTGGCTAACTACCGCCAAGACGCGCGGACAGCTTATTGGCGGCTCCTGGCTCTTTGTCGCGAACGACAAGCTCACCAACCAACTGCATGTTGGGTATAACCGCCTGTCGCAGGAACTCTTTCAAGGGGACCACAATGTAAATCCGACGACCTATGGCATCAACACCGGCGTGACCAACCCGCTCGATTTCGGAATGCCGGAGATTCGCATCTCGGGCTACACGAGCCATGTCCTTGGCGGCAACCTCGACTTCCCGCTGCTCACGACTCCCAATCAGACATGGATCATGAGCGACAATGCGTCCTATCTCTTCGGTACCCACAATCTTCGTTTTGGTGGAGAGTTCCGTACCGGCAGCAGCGACTACACTCGCGATGATTACGGTCCGGGCGAGGCGCAGTTCAGTAGCACCGAAAATTTCGTCGCCGGAAATGCCAGGCGTGGCTATGCCTGGATTGGAGACAGCCGCCGGCTCGTCTCGCAGCAGACATTCGGCCTCTTTTTCCAGGACAACTGGCGCACGACCCGGAATCTCATCGTCAGCTATGGACTTCGCTACGACGTGACCTTCCCCATCAAGGAAAAGCACAACCAGCTCGGCAATTTTGATCCGTCACTTGGTCTTGTCCAGGTAGGAAAGCAGCTTAGCCAGCCTTACAACACCGATTGGAACAATCTATCTCCGCGGCTTTCCTTCACCTACGACCCCGCCGGTTCCGGAAAGACGGTCTTCCGCGCTGGCGGCGGCATGATCTACGAAGTTCCCCATCTCTCGGTCTTCATTGGGCAGAATGGCGCGGCAGCAGAAGGGCTTGGAGTGGTCCCGACGGGAGCCGCCGGGGTAACACCGGGCGGCGGCACTATCAATGCCAGCTTTCTTGAATTGAGCGGAGATACAGTCACGCAGGGCTGGCAGTCCGGCGGCCCCGTCTTTGGAAATCTGGATCCCAGTGCACTCAGTTGTTCCTACGACCGGCCCTGCCCCATCCTTGGCGTTACAAAACATCTTTCCGTTCCTTATGTCTACAACTGGAACGCCAACATGGAGCAGTCATTATGGAAAAATGCGGCCCTCACAGCGGCCTATGTCGGGAACAGGGGCAATCGGCTCTACAGCGTTCGCGATATCAACCAGAATGTCTATAACAACGACACAGCAGGCGACGAGCTTTCCGGGCGTCCATATATAACCAAATTCCCATATCTGAGTTACATCGATATGTTAGAAAATTACGACTTTTCCATCTATCACAGCCTCCAGGTGACGTTAAAACAGCAGACCACCAATGGGCTGTTCTTTGTAGCCGGTTATACCTGGGCACACTCGATCGACAATGGCAGCTCCAATCGCAGTGCCAGCGTCCAGAATAGCTACGACGTAGCTGGGGAGCGCGGCGATTCCAATTTCGATGTGCGCAATCGCTTTACCTTCGCCGCCACATATGAGCCGAAGAGCAAGCCGGGATACGCTCAGCTCCTCTCCAAGTGGAGATTCAACTCCATATTCACCGCGCAGAGTGGCGCCCCTATCAACTTCTTCGACGATGGCGACGACATCAGTGGAACCGGCGAGTTTAACGACCGCTGGAACCTTCACGGCAATCCCAAAAATATTCACTGGTCACGGAACAAAGGGCTGCCATGGTATGAGTTCAATCCTAACTATCCCGGTACTATTAACACCGCTTGCGAGCAGTTTGCGTCTTCCGATCAGCTCTCCAACTTTGGCTGCTATGCCGGGCCGGGCTGGGTCATCACACCGCCCGAGCCTGGCCAGTTCGGTACCATGGGCCGCAATGTCGTTCGCGGACCCGACTTCGTCAATCTTGATTTTTCAGTGATCAAGACATTTACGTTGCGGGAGCGTCTGAACATGGAGCTCCGCGGCGAATTTTTCAATATCCTCAATCACCCAAATTTTGCCGGAACAAGTGGAGATCTTTATAACTGGTTTTACGAGGACTCGCCGTCTGCCGGAGAGGCACTCCCAGGCTATTCCACGGTTGCTCAAGCGAGATACACCCCCGACATTGAGGCCTCCAACCCGGTCGTAGGCTCCGGAGGATCACGACACATTCAGTTAGGTATAAAAATCCGCTGGTAGCTTGCTGGTTGTCTCAACGAAAAATCCGGCGGAGCGCGATGCGTTACAAGTCGCGCAAGGTTTTGCCATCGGAGATTTCGCAGAAGACATCCGTTGGCTTCATTCCTTGGTGTCATTTCGGAGCCGCCGCATCACTCCATGCGGACTTTCTCCCGGTGAGACGGTTACTATCCATCCTGCGTGATGCCTGGGCTCGTGGCAGAAAAAATTGACGAAGATCAGAGCGTGCAAGCGCCGCCCACTATAACCCACCAGGTGACCAGTTCAGCGACTGTCAGCCTCACAGTTCAGTAGAGTGCGCCCGAGCCGTGTAGCATTTCGCGGGACTGAATGATCTTGGACGCCGGTGCGCTAGAGCATTTTCAGTGTAGGTGTAGAGGGTCTGGCCAAAATTCCTCTGGCTTTTCTTGAAGAAGGAGCCACGCCGAGTGGATTTCCACGCTTCACAGCATTAGCGAAAATGCTCTACGCCGCAGTAGGCGGTCCGAACCAGGTGGTGAGCGCGTCAGCGAGGCCCACCTGGGTCAGGTCTCCCACCCACGCCACATATCCGTCGGGCCGGATCAACACCGCGGTGGGAGAAGCGACCACTCCGAGTGCGGGAAGCTCCCACGTACCCTCGTATGTGGCGTCGATCAACGGAAGCCGATCCACCCATGGAGTGATCTCAAAGCCGCCGGGCTCTCCGAGGTTGAGGAGCACCGGCCGGGCTTTGTGCAGCAGGGTGAAGACTCGCAGCGGGCCATTGGCGGTCACCAGGTCGAGATCGGGCATGCGGCGTCCGAGCAGCGGATGCCCCTCGCCCAAGTCGTAATGAATGTCCAGACCGGACATCATCGCGGCGAATCGTCGGCGCGGCTCGTCCATGCCGAGGAGCTCGGCAATCGTGTCGCGCAGTGCCTTCGTCCGTTCGTCTTCGCGGCGAAGAACGATCGACGCCATGGTGTTGCGCAACACGCGTGCGCCGATCGGGTGGCGCTCGGCGTGGTAGGTGTCGAGGAGGCTTTCCGGCGACGCGCCTTTGACCACCTGCGCCAGCTTCCATCCCAGGTTCACCGCATCCTGCACGCCGGTCTGGAGACCCTGGCCACCGTCGGGGGGATGCACATGCGCGGCGTCGCCCGCGATCAGCACGCGTCCCTTGCGGTAGGAAGCCGCCTGCCGCGCAGCATCGGTGAACCGGGAGATCGAGGTGGGAGAGTGGATCCCGTAGTCGGTCCCGTAGACGGCGATGAGCGCCGCGCTGAGATCGCTGAGGGTGGGTTCGGTGGTCTCTCCGACGTGCTGTTCGGTCACGAGGACGCCGACCGGTCCGTGATCCGCGTAGACGATCTCGCCGTTGCGGATCTCGTACTCCACCCGGCCGAGGGCATGGGTGCCGAGGGCGTCGCGGCGGATGCCCCATTCCGGCGGCGTCTCGGCGAGCTCGGCCTCGGCGATCAGGTTGCTGGTAGTGGGATCCGATCCCGGGAACGCGATGCCGGCGGCCTTGCGGACCAGGCTGCGTCCGCCGTCGCACCCGACGAGATATTGCGCCCGCAGCGAGCGGGCGTCGCTCAGTTCGACATCCACGCCGGTGTCGTCTTGCGCGAAACCAGTTACTTCATTGCCGCGATAGATCGGCACCTTGAGCTCGTCGATCCAGCCGGCGAGGATACGCTCGATGTGCTTCTGCCGCAGCCCGAGACTGTAATTATGGCGAGTAGGAAAGTCGCTGATGTCCAACCTGACCCCGGCAAACGCTGTGGCCTGCACCTTTTGCCCCTCGGCGAGGAATCGATCGGTAATGCCGCGCTGATCGAAGACCTCGAGGGTGCGCGAGAGGAGGCCGCCTGCGCGCGAGCCAACGAGCCCTTGGCTGGCACGCCGCTCGACGATGGCGACGTCGACGCCTGCCAACGCCAACTCGCCCGCCAACATCAGCCCTGTCGGACCGCCCCCGGCAATCACCACCGCATGTTCGGTCATCGTGCCTCCCATTTCAGTAGATTCTTTGCTTCAGCCGACGATATTGCGGCATGACCCGGGTCTTGCCGCAAGCCCCCTGGGCCGCTGTAGTCTAGAAGTGGGAAGGAAGGAATACTTTCCTTAAGTTTGTTCCGCTGTGGGCGGACAAGCCCTTTACGAAGCGTCGGCGCGGCGCGCGCGGCGGCAGCGCCGACCGGTTAAGGTGCAAATGGTGGAGGCATCCCCGTCGACCACCATGACCTTCTTGCGCGACTTCCCCTGATCGAGCAGCGTATCTACCTCATGGAAGAGCGACGCCGTATCGATGGGCTTGGTGAGTGAGCGATCTACGCCGAGCCGGAAACCGCGCTCCTTATCTTCGAGGATGGATAGGATGATGATTTGAATGTCCATCGTCGCGGGGTCGTTCTTGAGCACGCAGCCACGTCGAACCGAAGACAATCGGATGGGCTATGAAGCCGGAGGTAAGCCACCAGATGATGGAACGCTACTCGCATAACCGACAGCAGGCGAAGAGGGCCGCACTCGATTCAGTCGGCCTCGATTCAATCGGCAAGGTGCAGCCTCTACCGGCTTTGGGAGAGCAGTATGCAGAGGGTTACGACACAAACCACGACACAAACACCCACTTAAGTGAAGAGGTGCCTGCGTATGCCATTGAAGGAATGGTAGGCACGAGGAGACTCGAACTCCTGACCTCTACCGTGTCAAGGTAGCGCTCTAACCAACTGAGCTACGCGCCTGCGTATGGTGGGCAGCCCACTCAGTATATCAATTCCGGCGAACCATCCCGGCGCACTTCTCCCGGTGCTGGAAGCTCCAGTCGTGCTACGGTACGATGGGTTTCCAGAAGGGCGTCCCGCTCCTCACTTTGACAGACGTGACCGACAGCCAGTGCTGAAAGATCTTCGCGCCGCGCCAAACCAGCTGACATTCCTGCGGCTCTGCATCATTCCTTTCCTGGTGATCGCCGTGCTGGACGGCCGCTACCGTGCCGCATTCGCGCTGTTCATTCTGGCCGGCATCAGCGATGGCCTCGACGGCCTGCTCGCGCGCATCCTGCAGCAGCGTACCCGCCTGGGCGAGTATCTGGACCCCATCGCGGACAAGCTCCTGCTCAGCACGCTCTTCCTCGTGCTCATGCATCAGGGCCTCATCCCGCGCCGGGTCACCATTCTTGTCTTCAGCCGCGACGTAGGCCTTGTGGTCGTGGGCGCGCTTCTGTTCGCCACCACCGGCGCACGCGACTTCCGCCCCAGCCTGTGGGGCAAGGCCAACACTGTCGCGCAGATCATCGCTATCGCCAGTACGCTGTGGGCCGCCTTCTACGCTCTGCCATTGCTGGTGCTCGTGCGCAGGCTGTCGCTCATCGCGACCTTTGCGCTCACGCTGATCTCGTGGTTTCACTACACCTGGCGGGAAACCCGGCGGCTCGGCTCAGAGGAATCGCGCAACTCTGTATGAGCGCCCGGCGCCATGCGCGGCAGGCTCAGGCGTCGTCATCCTCGGCATGTATCTCCTCGACGCTGCCGTCCAGCGACATCTCCTGATACTCATCGGCGTCAAAAACCTCGCCGCACTCTTCGCACTCGACGTACTCCACGTCGTCTTCGCGCGCTACCACGCGCACCTTGGGATGCTTGCAGACTGGTTGCATGATCAATTTGGGGGTTGTGGATGGTCTGCCGGCGCGAACCGCTGCTGCCAAGTTGGGCCGGTATGCAGGAGATTGTACTTACGTCTCCACAAGAGTCAATGCGCAGAGTCAATGCGGCTTTGATTGGGCGGCCGATTCCGTCGCCTTCATTACAATCCAGGAAGGCACAATCCAGAAAGGCCCATCCCATGGGACCCTGGCCCTGCCGGCTGCCCTGACCAGACATGACCCCGCTCCCCCATCCTCGCGTCCTCCAAGTTTGGTTACCTTCGCCGCTTTGGCCTGCTCGGCATCCTGGCGCTGCTCTTCATAGCGCTGCTCATCGGCCAGCATCTGGCAGTTGGCGGGGATCCATCCCTGGAATTCAATGCTCCCTCCGCTCTGCCGCCCTCCAGCGGGCTGGTAGACCAGTCGCCGCTGCGCGTGGCCCGCCAACTGGCCTCGCAGGCAGCCGTGCCCCAGGAGCGCCAATATGCACAAGATGCGTTGCGTCTGGCGGATAGCGAGGTCGATCAGGCGTTCGCCAGCGCCCTGCGCAGTGCCACCCAGCATGCTCCGCCCCTTACCGGCCAGGCATTGAAGGTCTCCCAGCGGCTGAACGCGCTGAACGACCGCATCAAGGCTGAACAGGCCGTAGTGACCGCCCGCCAGCACGGCCCTGGGACCGCAGACGACGACCCGCAACTCCAGTTGGCGCAGGCGCAGCTTGCGCTCGACACCGACGAGGCCGATGAGCTGCACCAGACCCTCATTCGGCTCGGCGGCGACCGCCATGCCCTCATCCAGCAGGCGCTCGATGAACACGAAGCGGTGCACAAGGAGGAGACCGGCACCGCAGCCTCGCAGACCGAAGCTCTGGAAACACCCGAGGCGCTCATCTCCCTCATCGGCAAGTTCCGGGCGCTCAGCTCCCTGCGCGGCCGGCACCAGCAGCTCATCGCGGCGCATAGTGCGACGCAATCGTTGGCCGCCCAACTCCTCCAGCAGCGCAACGCCCTCTCCGCCGACACCGAGACTGCGAATGCGTCGCTGCAAACGCGTCGGCCGCCAGCGACGCCACGACCGCCACCGCCCGCCTCCGCGCCCTCGCCGCCAACCGCGAGGCCATCGCGCAATACGAACACCGCATCCACGACCTGGAAAGCCTGGCCGACACCTACAGCAAATGGGACGCGCTGGTCCGGGCGCAGGAACGCACAGTCACGCGCCGCATCCTTCGTGTCTTCGCCTTCATCGTCCTCATCGTCATCGTCACCATTCTGATTGGCCGGCTGCTCCACCGCCTGCTCGCCCGCCGAACGCTGCTCGACCGCCGCCGCCAGCAGACGCTCCAGTTCGTCCTCTCCTTTGCCGTCCAGCTCGTCGGCGCGCTGCTCATCCTCATCGTCATCTTCGGCACGCCGCGCCAGACGCCCACCGTCATCGGCCTCACCACCGCCGGTCTCACCGTCGTGCTCAAGGACTTCATCGTTGCCTTCTTCGGCTGGTTCATTCTCATGGGGAAGAACGGGGTGCGCGTCGGCGACTGGGTGGAGATCAATGGAGTCGGCGGCGAGGTGGTCGAGGTTGGCCTGCTCCGCACCACGCTGCTCGAAACAGGGAACTGGGCGGAGAGCGGCCGTCCCACCGGGCGCCGTGTCGCCTTCATGAACAGCTACGCCATCGAGGACCACTACTTCAACTTCTCCACTACCGGCCAATGGCTTTGGGAAGAGCTGCACGTGGCATTGCCCTCCGACAAA
Organism: uncultured Acidobacteriaceae bacterium; assembly: GCA_963763665.1. GTDB lineage: Bacteria > Acidobacteriota > Terriglobia > Terriglobales > Acidobacteriaceae > KBS-83. The sequence continues at coordinate 1,322,347 of CAVXPT010000001.1, forward strand.
GACCCATATGCGTTGCGTGACGCAATCCGCGCTGCCGTGGAAGAGATCACGCGCGAGGACAACGAAGTTGCCGCCCGCGAATGGCACCGGCTCAGTCAGTTGCACGGCAGCCTCAGCACCCTCTCTGCGGAACCCACGGTGGAGCTGCGTCCCTCCGGCGGCCTTGAAGTCGTCGTCCGCTATATCACGCGCGCGCAGGATCGCTTCGAGATGCGCTCCCGGCTCAACCAGCGCCTGCTCGCCATCCTCCACGCCCCGCCGCAAATCCGCGAGGTAGCTCCATCGGGCAGCAGCGCAGCCGAAGCTGCTCCGCAGACGAAGAGCAGCGCCACCGGGATAGACTGATGCACGATTCGTCATCCCGACCGGAGCCGGTCATGCGGTGAATGTCAGTTTGAGCTTGTCATCCTGAACGTAACCGAAGGTAGAGTGAGGGATCTGCTGTATCTATCGTTCGATATCGGCGTGAAGCGCCGCTCAGCCAAATACCTCCTGCGTATTCCTGACGCGACACAATAGAGCAAAATAGACTCGTCTCACTCCCCGCATCCGTTTCCGGAGACCGCGACCATGTTTACTACCGAAGAAGGGGCCCGCCGCTACCAGGAGACCCTGGTGCCGCTCATGTTCGCGCCCTCCGCACGGCAACTGGTCGCGAGCGCAGAACTCCCTGCCGGTGCACGCGTGCTGGATGTTGCTACCGGCACAGGCATCGTCGCCCGCACAGCCGCACAGGCGGTCGGCAGCGCCGGCCGTGTCACCGCACTCGATTCGACAGAGAGCATGCTCGCCATCGCGCGCAGCCAACCAGCGGCACCCGGCGCCGCGCCTATCGACTATGTTCAGTCAACTATCGAAGACGCTCCGCTGACCGCCGGCGCATTTCACGCCGCCTTCTGCCAGCAGGCATTGCAGTTCTTTGAAGATCCCAGCCGCGCCCTCGCCAGCATCCGTAAGGCGCTCGCGCCGGAGGGCCGTCTTCACGTCGCGCTCTGGGGATCGGAGGAAGAGCACACTCTAACCGTCGCCATGCAGCGCGCGCTTCTGGAATGCGGCCTCCACGAGTTCACCTCGTTCCTCACCAAGGTTCATCGCCTGCACAATCCCGCGCTGGTCAACGGCGTCCTTCGCCAGGGCGGCTTCGTCGTCGAGCATCAGGAGGTCGTCGATCTCGTGCCAGATGGGACATGGCACGCCGCCGACGGGCGTAGACTGCTGGCCGCGACTCCGCTCGCAGCCAGACTTTCCGCGCTTCCTCCGGAACAGCGCGCCGCCCTCGGCGATGCATGCGAGCGGCAGCTCGACAACTTCACCAAAGCCGGCGCACTCGACCTGCACTTTCCGGCGCATTTCTACATCGCCCGGCCAGCCTGACGCTCCGGGCCAGCCTGAGAGCGGGAGGAATCATCCTCCCGCCTCATCCACCCTGTCATTCTGAGCGAAGCGAAGAACCTGCAGTTCACCGTCAGTGCAAACAATCCGAGCGGATACTACGAAAGCAGGCCGCTTCTGCCCGTACGGCTAGTATTTCGGTATCGACGGGTCCACCTTGTCCGACCATGCCGTAATCCCGCCGGCCAGGTTCTCCACGTGCTGGAACCCCTGCTGCTGCAGAAACTCCGAAGCCTTCTGGCTGCGGCCGCCCGACTTGCAATGCACCACGATGTTCTGAGCGCGATCCAGTTCGCCCACACGCTTCGGCAGATCGTTCAGCGGAATCAGGTGGCCGCCAATATTCGCGATCTGGTACTCGTGCGGCTCGCGCACATCCAGCACGAACACATCCTCGCCTGCCGTCTGCCTGCGCTTCAGTTCTTCCGGCCCAATCTGCGGAATACCGTTCTGTACATTTGCCACCTGCGTCGTCTCCTTTGCCGGCGGCGTGATGCCGCAGAACTGATCGTAGTCAATCAGCTTGGTCACCGTCGCGGTTCGTACCGCACACCGGGCACTCGGGATTCTTCCTGCAGCTTCAACTCGCGGAAGCGCATCGCCCAGCGCATCCACCAGCAGCAGCCGGCCGATCAGCGGCTCGCCTTTGCCCGTTCTTTTACATCAGGATCAGCTTCACCACTTCGGTCGCCTGAATGATCGCCCAGCAGTCCCGGCAGAATGCCAAGCACGCCACCCTCGGCGCACGAGGGCACCAGCCCCGGCGGCGGCGGCTCCGGATACAGGCAGCGATAGCACGGACCGTCCGGGCGCCCCAAAGACGCTGGCCTGTCCTTCGAAGCGATAGATCGATGCGTACACGTTCGGCTTGCCGCTCAACACGCTCGCGTCGTTCACCAGGTAGCGCGTCTGGAAGTTGTCCGTGCCGTCCGCCACGATGTCGTAGTCCGGCAAGGATCTCCATCGCGTTCGCCGAAGTCAGCATCGTGTTGTGCTTCACGATCTTCACATCCGGATTCAGCGCTTCCAGCTTCTCCGCCGCGGAGTCGAGCTTCGGCCGGCCGATATCCGGCGTGCTGTGAATCACCTGCCGGTGCAGGTTGCTCGCATCCACCACATCGAAGTCCACCAGCCCCAGCGTGCCCACGCCCGCCGCCGCCAGGTAAAACAGCAGCGGCGCACCCAGGCCGCCCGTGCCCACGCACAGCACCTTCGCCGCCTTCAGCCTCTGCTGGCCCTCCATCCCCACTTCCGGCAGGATCAGGTGCCGCGAATAGCGCGCGATCTCTTCATGCGTCAGCGCCGGCAACGATACTGCCGCTGTTGCTTCTGCCACTGTTGCCATGACCATATCTCCTCTGGACGGCCACCCGCCGTCCGTCAATCATCCATAGCTCACATCCTCGTCATCCTGAGCGGAGCGAAGGACCTGCAGTTTCTCCGCAGAGAACTCACCCGAAGTGAGCGACCAAAGGAAGCGAACCTAGAACGCGCCGCAGCGCGTCCGGCCAGTACCCCGTATGGCTAGTACCCGCCGGCGATGGAGGGGATAATCGAGAGCGAATCCTTATCGCTCACCGCCGTCTGCTCCTTCGCGTCCAGGTAGCGGATGTCTTCGTCATTCAGATAGACGTTCACAAACGAGCGCAGCTTTCCGTCGTCCGTGAACAGATGCTTGCGCAGGTCGGGATATTGCGTCGTCAGCCCGCCCAGCGCTTCCTGAATCGTCGCACCGCCCACTTCAACCGTGTTCTGCTTGCCTGTGTACGCCCGCAGCGGCGTCGGGATAAAGATCTTCATGTGTTCTTCCTTAGGGTAAAGTTGTTCGCGGGTGTGCAGGCCGAGCGGCCCGCGCCTCTTACCGCGTCAACATCGAGTCTCATTCACAGCTGTATCCGAAACACCGCTCGGGGCTGCGCTCGCAACCACCACGCGCTGATCTGCAAAGCGCTTGTCCTCTTCGCTCGTGCCGGCCAGCAGGAACGAATTCGTAATCTGCGCCGTGCCTTTTTCCACGCTCGTGATCACGTACGAGCAGCCGATCCAGTGCGCCTCTTCAAAGTCCGTCTTCGACCACTGCGGCGGATGGTCGGGGTGCGAATGGTAAAAGCCCACAATGTCCAGCCCGCGCTCGCGTCCCTGCCGCTGAATCCGGATCAGCTCCTGCGGCGCAATGTTGTAGCGATTGTGCGCCGAATCGGTGCGCGTGTTTCCCGCTTCCACTGCGGCCTCCACCGTATTGCCGTCCTCGCTGCTGGTGCCCAGCAGCACGCCACAGCATTCGTGCGGATACGTACGCTCGCCATGCCGCCGGATCGTCTCGTACAGCCCCTCCGGAATGGTCAGGATCGCTTCGGTTGTCGCTTCCGTCGTCGCTTCCGTCTTGACTCGCTCGCTCACTCTTCCGTCTTCACTCATTCCAGAATCTCTCGCTCAGATACTTGTCTGCCCCATCGCACAGGATGACCACAATCACCGCCTCGCGCCCGTGCGCATGCTCTTCCTCTGCAATGCGCAGCCCGGCCGCCGTGGCTCCTGCCGCGGAAACGCCCACCAGCAGCCCTTCCACGCGTCCCAGCCGCTTCGCCATCGTGTAGGCTGCCTCGGTCTCCATCGCGATATCGCGATCGGCCAGCCCGGCGTCGTAGATCGGCGGCACAATCGCGGTCGCCATGTGCTTCAGGCCTTCAAACCCGTTGAAGGGTGAATCCGGCTGCATGCTGACGCACTGGATGCGCGGATTCAGCTCCTTTAACCGCCGCGTCGTGCCTACAAACGTCCCGCTCGTCCCCAGCCCAGCGACAAAGTGCGTCACCTGTCCGTCTGTCTGCTTCCAGATTTCGTTTGCCGTTCCAGGATTGTTTGCCGTCCCGCGATAGTGCGCCTTCCAGTTCTCATCGTTTCCGTACTGGTCGGCGTAGTAGTACTTCGCGGTGTCCTTCGCCATCTCGCGCGCCTTGCGGATCGCCCCATCCGACCCATCCGCCGGATCGGTCCACACCACATTCGCGCCGTAGGCACTCAGGATGCTCTTCCGCTCCGGCGACACATTCGACGGCACGCACAGCGTCACCGGGAAAGTCCCATGCCGCGCCAAGCATCGCGTAGGCAATGCCGGTATTCCCACTGGTCGCGTCCAGCAGGTGCCGTCCGCCCTTTCCAGCAGACCGCGCTCCAGCGCCGCTCCCACGATCCCCGAGGCCGCCCGGTCCTTCACCGATCCGCCCGGATTCATCCACTCCGCTTTGCCCAGCATCGTCACGCCGGGCAGATCCGCGGTCAGCTTATCCAGCCGCACCAGCGGCGTGTTGCCGATGCGGTCAGCCAATGTCGTGCCCAGAATCTGCCGTGTTTCTGTAGAAGTAGCCATCTCGTCCGACCCTCTATCGTTTTCACAAATGCAGTGATGTCGTTCCGCATCTGAAGCGGAAAAGCTGCGTCAGCAGGTCTGACAACACCTACATCGTTGTTGTGAAAACGGCATATCCATATGCGACACTGAAAGCACCCGGTCGGGACCGCTCGGCGCCTACTTCCTAATAGTGTAAGCGCTCCGCTTGCCCGGCAGGTATGACAAGGAACTCCACCCCGCCATGCGCACCAAAATCGTCGTCCGCAGCTTCGACCAAGTGCTCCAGATTCTTCGCGATAACCAATTCGATGTCCGTGGGCTGCCCGGGGTCGCAAACCAGACCGCCGGGCACATCGCCGTCGGCAAATATGGTGCCGCTGCCGTCCTGGCCCCCAACCCCAGATACTCGGCAAAAACCGCGGCCGACGGCGAACAGCACCCCGTCATCTGGATCACCCCTCCCGGCTGGCTCCTCCGCGGCCAAATCGCCCGCTTGGTCGATCACGGCAACCAGAAGCTCTTCGAAACCCCAACCGCCCGCGTCGCCGCCACCGCCGACGCGCTCAAATCCATCCACCGCTTCAGCGAAGAGCTGCGCGAAGCCATCGGCGAGCCCAGCCTCTACAACGAGTCCCTCGGCACGGTCAGCAACAGCTACATGTACGACCGCCTCAAAGGCCGCGAAGCCCCGCCCGCCAGCGACGCCGCCTCCAGCCACTAAGCTGTCATCCTGAGCGAAGCGAAGGAGCTGCAGTCCGTCCGGGCAAACCGTAATACCGCACCGTGAGCGACCAGAGGAAGCGAACCCCGCCTCACGCGCCAGGCCGGCGCTCACCGAGCCCGCTGCCACTCCCGATAGACCTCACTCTTCCCCAACCCGCGCTCCCGCGCCGCGCGCTTCAGCGCATCCTTCTCGCTCAGCCCCTCGTCCTTCATCAGCCGCTCCACCAGCGCGACGATCGACTCCTCTGTCGCTCCAGCGACGGCCCCGGCCGAGCCTCCACCAGCACCACCATCTCCCCGCGCACCCGTTCGCGCTCCGCCAGTTGCGCCCGCACCTCGGCCCGCATCGCCGCGCAGGAACTCCTCATGCAGCTTGGTCAGTTCGCGCGCCAGCACCACCGGGCACGTCTCACCCCAGACACCCGCGACATCCTCCAGCATCTCCAGAATCCGATGCGGCGCCTCATAGAACACCAGCACCAGCGGCTCTCCGCCCACCGCCACCATCGCCTGCAGCCGCTCCAGCTCCGTCCGGCGCGCGCCTCCCTTCGACGGCAGAAAGCCGCAGAACAGGAATCGCTCCGCCGTCAGCCCCGACCCCACCAGCGCCGTCAGAGCCGCATTCGCCCCCGGCACCGGCACCACCGGCAGTCCCGCCGCCGCAACCGCCGCCGCCACCCGCGCTCCGGGGTCGGAGATACCCGGCAGCCCGGCATCGGTCACCAGCGCCAGCCGCTCGCCCGCCCGTATGCGTGCGACTGCATCTGCCGCGCACGCGTGTTCCTTGTGCTCATCGCAGCTCTGCATCGGCACGTGGATCTCGTAATGCGCAAGCAGATGCGCCGTTTCGCGCGTGTCCTCGCACAGCACGCGGTCCACGCCGCGCAGCACCCGCAGTGCCCGCAGCGTCATGTCTTCCAGATTTCCAATAGGGGTGCCGACCAGGTACAGGCCGGGCGCAAGATGCTTCCGAAGCCACCGGCTACTCCGCCTGCGCGTGGCGCTTGCGCTTCTCCGCGAACTGGGTCATGGAGTGCATCAGATTCTGCAGGGTCACGATGCCCACCACGCGCTCGCCATCCGTCACCGGCACCAGCGACATGCCGCGTCCGCTGAAGCGGCTGATCGTCGTGCCCAGCGAGTCCTCCGGCTTGGCCACATGGAAGCTGCGCTGCATGATGCCCTGCACGTAGCCGTTGCCCTCGGCGCGCAGCGCATCCGCGATCACCTGCCGGCTTACCACGCCCACCACATTGCGTCCGCGCACCACTGGAAAATCATCCTGCAGCGAGTGGATGGCCTTCGCCAGCGCATCCTCCAGCGTGTCCGACGGCGACAGCAGCGAGAAGTCGGTCAGCATGATGTCGCGCATGGAAACCGTGTCCACCACGCTCTGGAAGACCGCTCCCTGGTCCTCCAGCTGCGCGCCGATGAAGACGAAGAAACCCGCTGTCGCCAGCCACATGTTGGGCAGCAGAATGCCGAGCAGGATGGCGATGACCCCGATCATCAGCCCCAGTCCCGCGGCGGCCCGCGCCGCCTGCACCCGTCCCTGTACCCGTGAGAACTGGCTGCGCAGAACGCGTCCGGCGTCCAGCGGATAGGCGGGCAGCAGATGCAGCGCTCCGAGAAATGCGTTCAGCCACACCATGGACCGGATCAGATGTGCCGGGGTGACCAGCGGCCGCGCCAGCAGGTTCAGCGACGGTGTGGCGCCCACAATAGTGAGCACGCACAGCACCGCCATCGAAAGGCTCACCAGCGGCCCTACCAGCGCCATCTTGATCTGCATCGAAAGCTCGTTCGAGCGCTCGACGCTCTCCGCATTCGCAAACGACATCAGCCCGCCGATCGGCAGCAACAGTATGCTGCGAATCTGCAGCCCGTAATACGCCGCAGCGATGGCCCGTCCGATCTCCCGCGCCAGCACCGCGAAAAACAGCAGCACCCAGAGCATAAAGCCGTGCCACTGCGGCAGTTGCATCATGCTCGCGTAGCCCATGCACACGCCCAGCAGCAACAGGAAGAAGGTATGGATACGGATATCCATTCCCCACCAGCGCCCCAGCGGAAATGACCAGCCACGCATCGTCGTTCCTTGCTCGTTTCGGATAAATTGCCGCGTCGATGTCACGAGCCCAGCGATTCTGTCCAAACATGCAGGACACATCGCGCTCACGGCGGCAGTTCGCGGTCCTGCCCCGCATTCATTGTATGCGAGCGCCATAAACGTCTTTTCTGACGCTGGAATGGAGCAGAGATCGCCGCAGTCTGGCTCAACGCGTATGGAAAAACGCTTTGAAGCGTGAGCGACCGGAGGGAGCGAACCCAGTAAGCGCGCCAAAGGCGCAATCGCCGGACGGCGAGTCCGCAATCGCCCCGGACGTCCAGTCCGTGTTCTCCTGTCTCCATGCGTGTCATCGCCGGCACCTATCGCAGCCGCCCGCTCACCGCACCGCGCGGCACGGCGACGCGCCCTACCAGCGATCGCCTGCGCGAAACGCTCTTCAACGTCCTCGCGCCGCAGATCGAAGGAGCCCACTTCGCCGATCTCTATGCCGGCACCGGCGCCGTTGGCATTGAGGCGCTGAGCCGTGGTGCCGCGCACATTACCTTTGTCGAAAATGCCGCCGGCGCTCTCGCCACCCTGCGCGCAAACCTCAATGCGCTCGGAATTCGCAGCGGCTTTCAACTCGAAGAGCGAAGCGTCCCGATAGTGCTTCGTAATCTGGCCGTGCGCAACACGGCCGTGAGCAATCTCGCCCGGCGCGATCCGCACTTCACCCTCGTCTATCTCGATCCGCCATGGGAGGAGGCAGCGGCCTACACGCAGTCGCTCCACCTGCTGGCCGGATCGGCCGCCGCGCTGCTCGCTCCAGAAGCAATCATCATCGCCGAACACGCCCGCCGCGGATCAGCCGCCCTGGCGGACACCTATGGAGCGCTCCATCGCTACCGCCTGCTGGAGCAGGGCGACGCCGCGCTCAGCTTCTACCGGGTGACGCTGGGCTAGAACCCCGGCCCGCCCGTATGCTTCCCCGTCGCCAGATCGACCACGAACTCCATCTCCGTGTCCGTCCGCATCTCCCATCCCCAGCCGCGTAATTCCGTCGCGGAAGCCTCGCCCAGCCGGACTCCCTCCCAGGTCAGCCGCCCGGTCTGCCACAGCCGCCCCGCCGCGCCCCACGCCTCCACCGAGTGAAAGCTCACGAAAACCAGCAACCCCGCCTCTGGGATCGGCCGCACCTCCGTCACCGGCCGATACCCGATCTGCTGCCAGCGCTCCGGCGCGCGGCTGTCGATCATGTATCCATATCCCCCCGCCACCGCACACACCATCGCCGGATCGGGACAGCTCCACACGCCGGTCGGCACGGACGGGCTCGCGAACCCCAGCGCACAGGTAGCCAGGAAAGCCTCTCCCTCTACTGGCTGCACCATCAGTTCCAGCGCGCCGCGCTCTACCTCTTCCACCTCTACCGGATAGACAAAATGCCGCCGCGGCAGGATCATCGGCCGCGCCGCCAGCGCCTCCGCCACCCACTCCGCCCGAAAGCTACGGTCCATCCTGACGGCCATCCGCCTCATCTCCCCCTTGTGAGAATCTAAGTCCGAATCTAACAAGTACGCCGTCCGCTGGCGGACAGCCCCAGCAATCGCCCAGGAGGCCACCCATGCTCGCCCTCGTCCAGACGCTCTACACCGCGGAAGTCATCGCAAAGAACGGCCGCAACGGCCATGTCCGCAGCTCCGACGGCAGTGTCGATCTCGACCTCTCTGCCCCGCCCGCGCTCGGCGGCACCGGCAAGCCGGGCGCCAATCCAGAGCAGCTCTTCGCCGCCGGTTATAGCGCCTGCTTCATCGGTGCCATGCAATACCAGGCCATGCAGCAGAAGCTCAAGCCGGGCGAGATCACCATCGACGCCAGGGTCTCCATCGGCCCCGCCGAGGGCGACAACGGCTTCACCCTCGCCGTCGCGCTCGACGTCCATGTCGCCGGTCTCCATCAGGCCGCGGCAGAAAGGCTCGTCGCCGACGCGCACCGCACCTGCCCCTACTCCAACGCCACCCGAGGCAACATCCTGGTGAAACTCACCGCGCGCGGCGGCCAATAAGGCATACGGCAGGGGCGTATCTGCGAGACAACGTTCTCCTGCGGGAACCACCCCATTGGCGGGCGCGTACCACTCTCCATGCCCGCCATTCGGATCGATCGTCCGGCCGCGAGCGGAATCAGGGTGGATGCCAGGGAAGAACCCCACTGTCGTCAGGATTATCCGGCGAGAAGGTGCCCGCGTCGCAAAATCCGGACCGGTCACACTTACCCTGGTTCCGCACTATGATGAAGACGCTCCGGATGACCGTGGGCCGACTCCGCCACGCCAGAATCTGCCGATTTCGATTTCAATGACCAGCAAGACCGCAACCCGTCTGCTTTACCTCGCCTTCGGTCTCTTCATCGTTGCGAGCATGACCTTTTATGTCATGCATACCACCGCTACCTTCCAGGAACTGACGCACCGCGGCGAGCACGCCCGCATGCCCTTCCAGGTCGACGAGGATCTGCTCACTCTCAAGGATCTTCAGGGTGAAGCCATCGCTGCCGGGCTCAAGCACGGCGACCGCCTCCTCGAACTGCGCGGCCAACCTTATCGCGGCCACCAGCAGATGATTGCCCTGCAGGGCGGCGGCAAAGCATTCCTGCATCCCGGCGAAACCCTGCAGCTCGTCGTCCGCCGCGCTGACGGTACCACCCATCCCGCCACGATTCATGCCGTTGCCCGGGGCCCCTCGCCCCCGCATTCCAATCCGGAATGGATCATCCGGCTACTGCTCGCCACTCCGCCGCTCATCTGTCTCCTCATCGGCTATTGGGTAGCCGCGGCGCGCATCCGCGATCCCAACGCCTGGCTTCTGCTCTTCCTCTTCGCCGCGCCCTCCGTCATCGCCGACCCGCCCGGCTGGTGGCCCGGCGCATGGGTGGTATGGCTGGACGCCTGGTACAACCTGCTGCAATACCTCATGGCGCCCGCTCTGCTCCTCTTCGGCATCTACTTTCCGGAGCGCTGGCGGGCCGATCGCCGCGCGCCATGGGCCAAGTGGCTCGTCCTCGCCCCGTTGTCCGCTGGTCTCCTCGTGCTCTGCGCCATGTTCGCCATCCGGAACTACACCGCGCCGGAGATGGGCGGCTGGAGCGCAAACGCCAGCATCTGGCTTGACCGGATCGTCAATCCTCTCAACCTCGCCTGCGTGGTCCTGTATGTGGTCGCGGTTTTCGACAAGCTACGCTCCGCCACTACCGCAGACGCGCGCCGACGCATGCAGGTGCTGGCTACCGGCTCCGTCCTTGGTCTGGGCTCCCTGCTCGTCGTTTTCATCCTGCTGCCGCATTTTGGGTTCGCTGTCGACAAGCATCCCTTGGTCGCGCTGCCGGGCTTCCTGCTCTTCTTCGCCGCGCCCTTCTCCTTCGCCTATGTCGTCGTCGTCCAGCGCGCGCTGGACGTCCGCCTGCTCGTCCGCATGGGCACCAAATATGCGCTCGCCCGCTATACGCTGCTGGTTGCGGAGTTCGCCGTTGTCGCCTTCGTCATCCTCCGCTTTGTCCTGCCCCTGGTCCGGCACAAGGAAAATCTGCCCGTCGCCATCCCGGTCCTCATTCTCCTGGCCGCCGGCCTCATCAAGCTCTTCGCCTCGCACGACTCCATCAGCCATCGCATCCAGCGCTGGCTCGATCGCAAGTTCTTTCGCGAGGCCTACGACGCCGAGCTGGTGCTCAGCGAGCTCTCCGACCAGGCGCGCCGCTTCACCGAGGCCGGTCCGCTCGTCGATACCATAAGCCGCCGTATCTCGGAGGTGCTCCACGTCTCGCGCATCGCCGTCTATCTGCGCCATGGCCGCAGCTTTGGCATCCAGCACTGCATCGGCATCTCGGACGACGTGCCCAAGCGCTTCGAAGAGAGCTCCTCCGTCGTCCGCAATCTCGCGCGCTCCAACCAGCCGGCCACCCTCTACCGCGAAAATCCCGACGGGTGGTTTCTCCTCGCCGACGACCGCGAGCGCGAGGCGCTCGATACCCTCGGTGCCGAGTTGTTGCTGCCTCTGGCCGGCCGCGAACGTCTACTCGGCTTCATCAGTCTCGGCTCGAAGCGATCGGAGGAGCCCTACACCCCCTCCGATCTGCGTCTACTCCAATCCGTCAGCACCCAAGCCGGCCTCGCGCTCGAAATCAGCGCGCTCGTCCACTCCCTCGCCAGCGAGGCTGCGCGCCGCGAACGCATCGACCGCGAAATCGAGATCGCCCGCGAGGTGCAGGAGCGCCTCTTCCCCCAGCAGCTTCCCACCCTGCCCGGCCACACCATCCACGGCGCGTGCCGTCCCGCGCAGGGCGTTGGCGGCGACTACTACGACGTGCTCATGCTCGATGACGGCTCGCTCGGCCTCGCCATCGGCGATGTCTCCGGCAAAGGCATCTCCGCCGCGCTGCTCATGGCTAGCCTGCGCGCCTCGCTTCGCGGCATGACCATGGACGGCCCTGCCGACCTGGCGCGGCTCATCTCCCGCGTCAACCGGCTGGTCTACGAGTCTTCCGCGGACAATCGCTACGCCACCTTCTTCTTCGGTATCTATCAGCCGGTCAACCGTCTGCTGCGCTACGTCAACGCCGGCCATAACCCGCCGTACGTCCTGCGCGGCAGCGAGATTCACTCGCTCGACGGCGGCGGTCCCGTCATCGGCCTGCTGCCGGACGCCATCTACGAGGAATGCCACCTGATCCTCCAGCCCGGCGACCTGATGCTGGCCTACACCGACGGCATCAGCGAGGCGCTCAATCTGCAGGACCAGGAATGGGGCGAGGACCGCATGGTCGCCGCCGCCCGCGCCCACCTGCCGGAGAGCGCCAGCACCATCCTCCGCCACATCGTCACCGAAGCCGACCGCTTCGCCGCCACCGCGCCCCAGCACGACGACATGACCCTGCTGCTGATGAAGCTCGAACACGCACCGCGTCTGGCACCGGCCTGAGCGCCGGGTGCCCTGCATCTCTCGTTTTGAGATGTGGCGCCACACCAGATATCTACCGCAGCATCGCCTCACTCGCCGGAGCCGGCTCCTCCAGCACAGATCCCATCCTCGCAGCGCCATCATTCCAGCGCCCGCGCAACCAGCGGTTCATCGGCTCGGAGTAGAAGCGCGCCACCACCTCACCCAGCAGACTGGCGATGGCCAGAACCCCAATAAAGAACACCGGTACCGCCCACATCGCGTTGCCCGTCGCCACAAACACTCCAGCCAGCGCGATCACCACAAACATATGCGTCAGATAGATCTCATAGCTGCGTTGTCCCGCCAGAAGTAGCGGTGAAAGAAAGCGTGGACTCTGCCATCCGGTCTGCGCGGCAACCGCGATCAGCAAGCTTGCCCCAACGCCGACAACGCTCATGTACAACCCTGTGCGCTCCGGGATCCACGCGTATGCCGTGCGCGAAAAGGCCAGGCAGAACGCGAGCAGCGCTCCACCCAGGCCGCCCAGCAGCCACAGCCGCCCACGCGAAAGCCTGCGTCCGTGGAGCGCGATCGCCGTCAGGCATCCCATCGCAATCGCATCCATGCCGCCCAGATACGAATACTCCCGCCACACCGGGTTGCCATGCGTCAGCACCGAGCGGCCGAACGGCCCCAGCACCACGAATGCCAGCAGCAGCGCGATCAGCCACTTGCCCCGTCCCAGCAGCCGGCACACCCACGGGAACGCGAAGTAGAAGGTCTCCTCCACCGAGAGCGACCACAAAATGTCCCAGTTCCCCGGCAGATAGCCGCGGCTCGCCTCCAGCCAATTCACGTGAAAGGTGAGCGCCGCAACCAGCGCGCGTCCCAGCCCACCGGTCTCCGCCGAAACCACGAAGTGCCGCACATGCATCAGGTGCAGCAAGCTCAGGATTGCCAGCAGTCCCAGCAGCAACGGCGCGATACGCGCAAAGCGCAGTCGATAAAAATCCGCAACGGAGACGCGCGACAAGCTGCCCCAGCGCCGCAGCGAAGTTGCAGTGATCAGGAAGCCGGAGACGGCGAAAAATATCTGCACCCCCTGCTGCCCGTTCCACACCAGCGATGAGACCAGTTGTTTGGGAAGGCCGAGCGTATAAGGAACATGCGCAAACAGCAGTTGCATGTTGACGTGGTTCATCAGCACGAAGAAGATCGCCAACCCGCGCAACAGATCCACGCCATCCAGCCGCGACCAGCTTCGCGCCGGCGCTTCACTCGTCCCTTCCGTCACAGTTCTTGGCAATGTGTCATCCTGAGCAAAGCGAAGGACCTGCAGTATTCCAAGCGGGTGCCCCATGTCTCTAGGTTGGGACATGGGCTACAGTCAGGTAGCCCACGAGAACAATCGTGAAGAACCCGCGCCAAAGGCGCCGTCACCTCGGACGGCAAGCCCGTTAGAACGCAGCAGCCGCGCGCTCCGCGACACTCTTCACACCCAGCCCCAGCGCCGAGCCCTCTTCCATCAGCGGAACGATCTTGTCGAACTCCGGCCCCGAGTGCGCCCCCGTCAGCACAATGCGCACCGGGTGAAACAGCTCCTTACCCTTCGCGCCTGTCTCCGCCTTCACCTCATTCATCAGCGCCTTGAAGCGCTCCGCGGTCATCGGTCCCGGCTCCGCCATCGCGCGCGCAGTGAATGCGCCCACCACACGCTGCCCCACGTCACTCGACAACAGCGCTGCGTTTTCCGCGTCGGCCCTGGTCTTCGCCGAATCCAGCGCAAACAGGAACGCGGCCTTCGCCGGCAACTGGTCCAGATGATCAACTCCCGGCAGCAGCACCGCCACCAGCCGCTCAAACCAATCGGCAATCTCCGTAGTTACTTTTTCGCGCGCCCCCAGGTAGCCCGCCCGTTCGAAGTACGGCCACGCCAGCGCTGCCACCTCGGCAACCGGGCGCAGCTTCAGATAATGCCGATTCAGCCAGTCCAGCTTGCCCGTATCGAAGACCGCCGGCGACGCCGTCACCCGCTCCAGCTTGAACTCTCGAACCAGCTCCTCCGGCGTGAATGTCTCGCGCGTCCCGCCCTCCGCACCCCAGCCCAGCAGCGCGAGATAGTTCATCAGCGCCTCCGGCAGATAGCCCATCTCGCGAAAGCTTGCAATCGACGTCGCCCCATGCCGCTTCGACAGCCGCTCGCGGTCGCTGCCCAGAATGGTCGAAAGGTGCGCAAACTCCGGCACCTTCCAGCCGAAGGCCTCGTAGATCGCCACCTGCTTCGGCGTGTTCGACACATGATCGTCGCCGCGGATCACGTGCGTGATCTCCATCAGCGCATCGTCCACTGCCACCACGTAGTTGTAGACCGGCATCCCGTTCGAGCGCACCAGCACCGGATCGCTCACCGCCTCCGCCGGAAACTCCACCTCGCCCCGCACCAGGTCGTGAAAGCGGATCGGATGCTCCGGGATTCGTAACCGCACCGCGAACAATTCCCCCGCCGCCGCGCGTTTCCGCGAGTCCTCCATCGACACCGCTCGGCATCGCCCGCTGTACACCTGCGGCTGATGCGCCGCGGTAGCCGCGGCGCGCTCCGCCTCCAGTTGCTCCGGCGTGCAGAAGCAGCGGTACGCCTTCCCCTCCGCCAGCAACTTTTCCGTGTGCTCGGCGTAAATCGGCAGCCGCTCACTCTGCCGGTAGGGCCCATGCGCACCCCCCATTTGCGGGCCTTCCTCCCACGTCAGCCCCAGCCAGTGCAGGTCCTCGATCAGCATCGATTCATATCGCGCCTCGGACCGCTCCACATCCGTATCCTCAATGCGCAGGATCGCCGCGCCGCCATTGTGCTTCGCAAACAGCCAGTTATAGAGCGCCGTCCGCGCATTGCCCACATGCAGCATCCCGGTGGGCGAGGGCGCAAAACGCACGCGTGGTTTTGTCTGAAGTTGTGTATCAGCCATCTCGACTCGATGCTATCGCAGCCCGCGTGACCACCCGCATTGCTTACAATAAGAAGGACACTGCACGAGGAGAGTAAGCATGGCCCACATGGTCCAGGATTCCCGCTACAAGAAAGAGATGGAAGGCCTGGATGAGCCGCCTTTCGACTCCGATTTCGGCAACAAGGTCTACCACAACGTCTCCAAACAAAGCTGGCAGGAGTGGAGCGAGCGCCAGAAGATGCTCCTGAACGAATACCGCCTCCAGCCCTGGACCCGCGAAGCACAGGAGTTCCTGGTCGAGCAGATGGAGCAGTTCTTCTTCGGTGAAGGCACCGCCCTGCCCCAGGACTACATCCCCCCGGCCGGCTAAACCGCGGTGCAGCTCATCTTTTTTGTTACACTCACTGAGGCAAGACCCTTGCCTCACCGTCGTCGGGACGTGGCTCAGCCTGGTAGAGCACTCGCTTGGGGTGCGAGGGGTCGGCAGTTCGAATCTGCCCGTCCCGACCAATTCCTCACAAATCAAGCACTTTTCGTCTGCGGCCTGACGGTCAAGTCACCGCCCGCGCGCCCAAACATCCGCCGGAACGCCTTCACCACCCACCGCACCGCAAAGATCGCCACCACCACGGCGGCCAGCGCGATTGACGCACTCACCCACGGGTGAATCGTCACCAGCCAGCTCAGCCCCACCGCTGCCACATCTTCGGTCGTGCTCAGCGCGATATTCGACACCGGCTCCGGACTCGGCGTCACCGCCGCGCGCACTGCCGTCTTCGACCCATGCGCCGCCAGCGCGATCCCCGAGCCCACCGCTACCGCCAGCAACTGCATCTGCGGTGACAGATGTGTCGTCGCCCCATAAGCCAGCAGCGCGGCCACGGGTATGCGCACAAAGGTGTGCAGCGCATTCCACACCAGGTCCAGCCCGGGAATCTTGTCCGCGACAAACTCCGCTGCAAACAGCGCGCCGCTCGCGCCAATTACCCACCAGTCGCCCAGCATCTCCAGGCCGCCCGGCAGCACTGCCCAGTGCAGCCGCGCCAGCACCCCCAGGGTCAACACAGTGGCATAGACATTGAGGCCCGCGGCAAAACTCGCTGCAATCACCAGCGCCGCAATCTCGCTCGGCGTAAAGTGCATGACAGACCTCCGGTGGTGGCCCACATCTTACGCTTTCCCCGCATCTTCAAGCGTCTATGAGACGATAACGCCGACTCGCCAGCAAAAGTTCCGGAGGTGACCCATGCCAGCCGAAACGCCTCTGCTCGAACGCATTGCCAGTGGCCGCACTGACCTCGTCTACGACTACCTCGCCGCCGGCAACCCTGCCACCGCCGCCGACGCGCACGGTGTCTCGCTCATGCAGCACTGCGCCTACTACGGCGACGTCAGCGCTATCCGGCATCTGCTCGCAAACGGCGCATCGGTCAGCACACTCGGCGACGACCGCGGCCTCAACGGAGCCGCTTTCCACGGCCACTGGCGTCTCGTTCAATTCCTCATCGAGCAGGGCGCCGACGCCAACTACACCGACCCTGGCACCGGCGAGACGCCACTGCACGCCGCCCTCTGCACCACCGAGCGTATCGCGCACAACCGTGTCATGCGCGTGCTGCTCGCCCACGGTGCAGACCCAAACCATGCCGCAAAAGACGGAGCGGAAACCGGCGGCTTCATGCGCGACGTTCGCACCTGCGGTGAAACCCCGCTGCATCGCGCCGCGGCCTTCGGCGATGAAGAAGCCATCAAGATGCTGCTCGATGCCGGAGCAAAGGTCGATGCGAAAGACGCACACGGCGACTCGCCCCTAAGCTGGGCAAGCTGGCACCTGCGTCCGGACGCCATCCTCCGCCTGCTCCTGTATGGCAGCTTCCGCATTCACCCAAACCGCTCCAGCATGCGCGAATATCTTCAAGGCGAACCACGTTAGCGACCGCCTATCGGACAGGTAGCCGGAGACTTCTGCCCATCCACCACTACCCACCCATTGTCGGCCGTGCGATGCGTCGCGCAGTGCACGTCATGGATGCCCGCTACAAATCGCGAGCCCTGGTCGAAGAAGGCCTGTCCGTACGCATAGACCTGCGCGCCCTTGGGCGCCGTTACTACGCCGTCCAGGTCATCGTTGATCACCACTTCCACCAGCTTCGATCCCGCGCCCGGCAGATTTACCACGAGCGGCAGGATCTCGTGGCTGCCATGCCGGCCGCCGCGCTGCGTGCGCGACGGGCTGATGGTCACCCCGCACACCATCACGTTGTCCACGTACTCAGTCGTCTGCTGCGCCAGCAGTCCCGCCAGCTTCTGGTTCACGTCAGGCGTGCAGTTCTGTGGCACCGCCACATCGCGGCCACTGCGCGAGACCGCCGAAGCAGGCGCACCAGCCGCGCCAGACGGAACAGGCGGCGGCGATGGAATCTGAAGATGGATGATGGCTCGACAGCCAGAACGCCACGATCAGGCCGATCACCACCATCGAAAGCCACGCATGCCTCGGACGCATGGCGTCATCACACACGCAGACGTTGCGATCTGTCCAGAGGCCGCGCATTATCCTGCTGATAAGAAGGCGCTGGAAGGAAGGCGACATGGAAGCCGCACAGCAATGGATCGACCGCCTCAACCTCCAGCCCCATCCCGAAGGCGGATGGTACCGCCAGACCTACCGCGCCCCCCTCATGCTGACGCACTCCGCGCTCCCCGGCCACGGCGGCGACCGCGCCGCCTCCACCGCGATCTACTTCCTGTTAGAGGGCGATCAGTTCTCCGCCTTCCATCGCCTGCGCGAGCGACGAAGTCTGGCACTTCTACGCCGGCTCCGGCCTCGTTGTGCATGTCATCGAGCCCGGCGGGCACTACAGCGAGCTTCTTCTCGGCAGCGACGCCACATCCGGCGAAGAGTTTCAGGCCGTAGTTCCCGCAGGCTGCTGGTTCGGCTCATCACTCCGACACCCGAATACCTACGCACTCGTCGGCTGCACCGTCGCCCCCGGCTTCGACTTCGCCGACTTCGAAATGGCAAAGCGCGATATGCTGGCCGCGCAATACCCGCAGCATCGCGCAGTCATCCAGCGCCTCACCCGCGAGTAGCGACAACCAAAACCAATATCATCCTGATCCCTGGGCGCAGCGAAGCGAAGGACCTGCAGTTCTCTTGTGTCCGCCCACAAATCCAAACGTGAGCGACCAAAGGAAG
This sequence comes from uncultured Acidobacteriaceae bacterium, assembly GCA_963763665.1. Taxonomy (GTDB): domain Bacteria; phylum Acidobacteriota; class Terriglobia; order Terriglobales; family Acidobacteriaceae; genus KBS-83. The sequence continues at coordinate 1,340,942 of CAVXPT010000001.1, forward strand.
CGAGCCCAGCAATCCGCGCCGCAGGCGCTTGTGCCCGGACGGCCAGTCCCGCCGCAGGCGCGTCCGCCCGTGCGGCCAGCACTCACTCCGCGCGCAGCGCCTCCACCGGATTTACCGAAGCCGCACGATGCGCCGGCAGATAGCTCGCCACCAGCGCCGCCCCACCCAGCAGCAGCGAGACGCCCACCAGCGTCGGCACATCCCACGCCTTCACCTGAAAGAGCAGCTTGCCCATCAGCGACAGCACCGCCACGGAACACACCAGGCCCGCCGCCACCCCCAGCACCGTCAGCCGCGCGGCCTCCTTCAGCACCAGCCCATAGATCGTGCCGCGCTGCGCTCCCAGCGCCATCCGAACGCCAATCTCCCGCGTCCGCTGACTCACCGAGTACGCGACGACTCCGTACAACCCCACCACGCCCAGCAACGCGGCCAGCGCGGCAAAGCTGCCCACCATCCATGTCGCCGAGCGACGCATATACGCAGACGCCGACTCCTCGATGCGCAGCGTCATGGTCGTTTCATTGGTTACGCCTAGATTGTGATCGACAGCACGTACCGCAGCCACCATCGCCGGCAGCATTGCAGCTTCGGACCCCTTCGTGCGCGCGATCGCAGAAACGAAGTAATCCGGGCTCTGATACATCGGATAGTAGATCGCTGGCCAGATCTCTTCATCGAGCGGCCCTTCGCGAAAGTTATCGACCACGCCCACGATGGTCTTCATCGAATCCGGCTTTAGATCTAAGTTGCCCACTCGCTTTCCAATCGGGTCCTCGCCGGGAAAATATTTTCGCGCCAGCTCCTGGTTAATAATCGCCACCTTCGGGTGCGTCGCATCGTCATCCGGAGTGAAGACGCGCCCGCGCAGCAGCTTCGCCTGAATCGTCTTGAAATAACTCGGCGAAACATCGCGCTCCAGCGACTCGTTGTGCTCGCCGTTGTACGGATGTCCCTCGAAGCGCAGCCAGTCGGTATCCCCGTTGTAGCCTACGGGCTCGTCAGAGGTCAGTGCAGCAGATTCCACGCCTGGCACTCCATTCAATCGATCAACAAGCTCGCGATCCAGCCGGCGGGTATCCTCGTCCTTGCGATAGACCGCGCGCGACCCTGAAACGTCGATCGTCGCCAGGTGGTCCGGCGCAAATCTCAGATCCACATGCAATAGCCGATAGAGGCTCTTGCCCAGCAGGCCCGCGCCGGCCAGCAGCACCACAGCGATTGCCAGCTCCGCCACCACCATGTTCGATCCCAGCTTTCGCCACAGCGTGCCCGCCGCGCCGCGTCCGCCCTCGCTCAGGCCGTCGTGCAATTCGCGTGTGGGCAGCCGCACCAGCGGCGTCAGCGCAAACAGCACCGTCGCCATCGCAGCAAGCGTCACCGTGAAGAGCACGATATGCGGATTCAACCCCATTCCTTCAAGGAATGGCATTTGTTCCGCCATCTGCTTGGGAATCAATCGCAGCAGCACCTGCATCACACCCAGCGCAGTGCCTAATCCCAGCACGCTGCCAATCGCCACCAGCGCCAGCCCTTCCGTCAGGAACTGCCGCGCCAGCCGCAGCGGCGAGGCGCCCAGCGCGCCGCGCACCGCCATCTCGCGCCGACGGCTCTCCGCCCGCACCAGCAGCAGGCTCGACACATTCACGCACGCAATCAGCAGCAGCAGTCCCGCTCCCGCCAGCAGCACCAGCAGGATCGGCCGCACCGTCCCGACAATCGCTTCGCTCAACGGCAGGATCGCCGCGCCCTGACCTAGATTGGAGCCCGGATATACCTTCGCGAGTTGTGTCGCGATACCTTGCAGGTCCTGCTGAGCCTGCGCCAGAGAAACGCCGTCTTTCAGGCGCCCCACTCCATACATGCCGTGGCAGCTTCTCCGCAGGTCGCATTCGGTCTCTGCATGAAACGGCGTCCAGAACTCCGGTGTGCCTCGCGGAGCGAAGCTGAACCCCTTCGGCAACACCCCCACAACGGTGTAAGGCACATCGCTCAATGAGACGGCTTGCCCGATCACGTTCGCCCGTCCACCGAAGCGATGCTGCCAGGTCGTGTAGCTAAGCATGACCGTGCGCGGTCCGCTCGGCAGGTCCTCGCCCACGTAGAAATCCCGGCCCAACGCCGGTGCAACACCGAGTGTGCGGAAAAATCCGTCCGTCACTCGTATCGCTCCCACCGGTTCCACACCGCCCGCTGTGCGTAACGCATAGCCGGTGCCAGACCAGCCATCGAGCGACTGAAACGATTTGTTCATCCGCTTCCAGTCCAGATAATCCGGATAGGACAAGTTCGAATGCGCAAAGGCCGCGCCGCTCTCATACACCGCTGCCAGCCGATTGGGCTGCGCATAGGGCAGCGGCTTCAGCAGCGCCGCATCCACAAACGCAAACAGCGCCACGCTCGCCGCGATGCCCAGCGTCAGGATTAAAATCGCCGTCACCGCGAAGCCGGGATTCTTGACCAGTTGCCGCAACGCAAAGCGCAAATCCTGCAGCAGGTTCTCGATTAGCGGCAGCGTGTCGCGCTCGCGATACGCCTGCCGTGTCCGCTCCACGCCGCCCATCTTCAAAATCGCCCTCCGCCTCGCTTCCGACGGAGACATCCCCGCCCGCTCGTTCTCTTCCGTCTGCATCTGGATGTGGCTCTCGATCTCGTCAGCCTGCTCCTGATCGCGCCGCGCATCCCGCGAAAGCCCCCGCACCCGCTGCCACCACGCTCTTAGCTGTTTCATGCCGGTTCCTCCCCAGGCTTCAGGAATCGCGCCACAATCGCCGTCGCCTGCTCCCACTGCCGCGCCTCCTGCTCCAGCCGCTTCCGGCCGGCGCGCGTCAGCTTGTAAAACTTCGCCTTGCGGTTGTTCTCCGAAGCTCCCCAATCGGAGGCGATCGCGCCCTCCTGCTCCAGCTTCAGCAGCGCGGGGTAGAGCGTGCCGTAGTTCAGTGAGAGCATGTCGCCGCTGGTCTGCTCGATGCGCCGCGCAATGCCGTAGCCGTGAATCGGTCCCATCGCCTCAATCGTCTTCAGCACCATCAGCGCCAGCGTCCCCTGCCACACGTCTGTGCGATCGCCCATGCCCATCTCCTATGCGTTTCCCATAGGAATGGTGCCATATCCCCTATGGGTTTGCAATAGGAATACGCGCTTCCGGCGCCCTTGGTTCCAGGGAAAGTGCGGCGAACATTGAAAACCCCTCATTTACCATGAGCGCGTATGCCTTCCAATGAGTACCTGCTGGTGATGACGGCATGCATCGATCCCAGCGCCGGTCACTATCCCATCGATCGCGCCGATCCCGCCGTCCGGCTGTTGGACTACCAGCGTGCCCTGCGCTTCTGGCTCTCCTATCCCGATCCGCGCGTGCATCGCATCCTCTTCATCGAAAACTCCGGCCACTCGCTCGACACCCTGAAAACCATCGCGGCGTCGGAAAACCCTCTCGGCAAGCAGACAGAATTCGTCAGCCTCCACTGCAACTGGTATCCCCGGACCAGCCACTACGGCTACGCCGAAATGCACATGCTGGATCTGGGGCTCAACCAGAGCCATTTGCGGCGCGAGACAACGCACATGATCAAAGTGAGCGGCCGCCTGATCTTCCCGTCGCTCAGCCGTCTCCTCGACCGGGTTCCGGATAATTTCGACTTCGTTGCGGATGCCCGCATCTGGAGAACACCGTGGAAGAAGCATCGCGTCCCCTTCGTCGCCACGCAGTTGATCCTCTTCTCGCACGACTTCTACTCGAGCCATCTGCAGACGCAATACGACGAGATGGCCGGAACCTACCGCCGCGGTCAGCAGCGGCCGCTCCTGGAGACATTCGTCTATCGCAAGCTCGCGCAGCCGCCGCAAAGCAGCGATCATTCCCGGCTGCTCCGCTTTCCCTGCAACGTCGATCCCGTAGGGCAGCCCGCGCATCGCAGCCGCTCCTACTCGCACCCGGTGCAGCGCGTCACCAACACATTCCGCGCCGGCATGCGCCGCATCGCCCCCGGCTGGTGGCTCTAAGACGCTGGCCATCCGATGCGGCTGAAACGCTCATTGAAACGCGCGGCCTGAGATCCTGCCCAAATCATCTTTGAACAAACGGAAGACTTTCCAGTGGCCTGTTGATCCGGAGAACGTCATGTTTCTGACCCTGCACAAAGCTCGCCGAACCCTGAAGAACTGGGGCTTTGGCGCTCTCCTCCAGCGCGGAAGAAGCGAAGTGCTTGGAGCTGTATCTGCCTACCGTGGCCTTCGCAAGAAACCGGCCTTTGAAAATGCTGAGAATCTCGTGGATTTTGGAAACACTGCGTACCACGGGCTATTTCGTCCTTATCAGGTGCGGTGGGAAATTCTGTCGTTGCTGAAGATCGTGCGCGAACTGCAACCTCGGACGGTCCTCGAAATCGGAACCGCACGGGGTGGCACGCTACTCTTCTGGACCAGGTCCATTCCGGAGGATGCTCACCTGATCAGTATCGACCTCCCGGCAGGTAACTTTGGCGATGGATACGTAACATGGCGCGGGCCGGTCTACCGCTCATTGGCTATGGGCCACCAACGCATTGAACTTCTGCGGGGCGATTCTCACAGCGCATCGACCTTGGCGCAGACCAGAGAGCTTCTGAATGGAATGCAGGTCGACTTCCTGTTCATTGATGCGGGTCATACCTACAGCGACGTGAAGCAGGACTTTGAAATGTACAGCGGACTCGTTAGGCCCGGCGGCCTGATCGCCTTCCACGACGTTGCGGTTCATCCTCCAGCAACCGGATGCGAAGTTCACCGCTTCTGGTCGCAGGTCAAGTCTCAATACGAATCGGGAGAATTCATCGAAAATCCGGAGCAGGGCTGGGCGGGCATTGGATACCTGTGGTGGAATCCGGCCGCCGCGAAAGCCCGAGTGTAAGGCGCGAAGGTTGCGCCTCCGTCTCAGGTGGTGCTGTTGACGCGCCGCTTCGCCTTCCGAGCCTGGTATAGCGCCAGCGCCAGCGGAAAGCCGGCAAAGGTCCGGCGGCGGCAGTTTCGGCACCGCACCGGGTACTGCAACAACGCCAGCCGCTCCAAATCACTCCACCGGAAACGCGACAATCGAAAGCTGGACGAGGAACACTCAACGCAAGTCACGGTTCAGCTCCTGCAACATGATGAAAGTTCCGGTTACCGACGTATCGAGAGGTCCCTCCGGAAGATGGGAAATCACCATACATTCACGCTACCATGTTCGCCGGACCCATTTTGGGGCGCCGAATGCCGGTTGAGCGGAGGTCTTCATGGTCTGGGATGTCTCTTTCACCTGCGACGTCTGTGGCAAGACGAAGGGCGAAGCCAATCACTGGTGGATGCTCTCCCACGCCGATTGCGCATGCGACGAAGACGATCAGGTACCGCAGCGTTTTTCCGTCATGCCCTGGAGCGCCGACCAGAGCCGCAACCCGGAGATGCGGCACCTCTGCGGCAAAGGCTGTGCCATGCAGGCGCTCGAGCGCTTCATGACGCCAAGAACCGCAACCCCGGAACCGGAGCCCGAAGAAGACGCCATCCCGAGCAGACTTTAGGCTCGGCACGTATCGCCACCTCTGGCGAAGCCAGAGTGGGACGTTTTCCCAAATCGAGAACCGAAACAACGCCAACCGCAAAAACCTGCCATATCAAGACCCCCAACTTGCTAGACTGGAAATAGGAGCAATATCCGGCACCAAGCCACGGCCCACGCCGTGGCTTTTTCGTGCCCGTAACTCCTTTTGCAAGACGATTTTAGGGGTTAAACCTTCTGGAATGACGAATTTGACTCCCGGGAGAGCGTCTAAGTCGCGCATTCCAGACAGCTTACAGGCCAACCTCCGGTGACGGGAGGGGGGAGGGTCCCCTCTCCTCAGCCAGCTACTTCTCGAATGGAACCGGCGGAGGGTTCCGCTCCGTAAACTGCCGCTGGTGCCAGTACGGATAGACCGGCGCCCGGTCGCTCGCCTTGTCCAGCGCCGCCACCTGCGTCTCGGTCAGTTTGAAATCGGCCGCGGCCAGGTTCTGCTTCAACTGCTCCTCGTTGCGCGCCCCGATGATCACGCTCGAAACAGTCGGCCGCTGCAGCAGCCAGTTCAGCGCCACCTGCGGCACGCTGCGGCCCGTCTCCTTCGCCACCGCGTCAAGGGCATCGACCACGGTGTAGAGGTATTCGTCCTCTACCTGCGGTCCCTGCTCGGAGGTCGTGTGCAGGCGGCTCGTCTCCGGCAGCGGCGCACCGCGGCGGATCTTGCCCGTCAGCCGGCCCCACCCCAGCGGACTCCACACCAGCGTCCCCACGCCCTGGTCGAGCGCGAGCGGCATCAACTCCCACTCGTAGTCGCGGCCGACCAGCGAGTAGTACCCCTGGTACGCAACATACCGGGCCCACCCATACCGATCCGACACCGCCAGCGACTTCATCAAATGCCAACCGGAAAAATTCGAGCACGCGATGTACCGCACCTTGCCCGAACGCACCAGCGTATTCAGTGTGTCCAGCGTCTCCTCAATCGGAGTCAGGGCGTCGAAGCCGTGCAGATGGTAGATGTCGATGTAGTCCGTTCCCAGGCGCTTCAGGCTGGCCTCCACCGCGTTGATCAGGTGATAGCGCGATGAGCCCTTGTCGTTCGGTCCATCGCCCATCGGAAAGGTGGCCTTGGTCGAGATCAGCAGATCGTGCCGCTTGCCCTCGATCGCCTTGCCCAGGATCTGCTCCGACAAGCCCTTCGAATACACATCCGCGGTATCGAAGAAGTTCACTCCCGCATCGAGGCACAAGCCGATGAGGCGCTTCGCCTCCTCCACATCGGTGGCGCCCCACGCGCGGAAGAACTCGGTACCGCCGCCAAACGTAGCGACGCCAAAGCACAGCACAGGGACCTTCAATCCGGAACGGCCAAGCAGTCGATATTCCATACGAACCATGATGAGGCCAAACGCTCAGGAGGATGCAGCTACGGTGCAGCGACCTTGTGGAAAGCGGTCGCAGCAGGCACCGGAATCTGCTGCGCATCGAGTGGGATCAAGCGGTCGCCGTCCAGGCGGAAGATCGAAGCCTCGTTGCTCGCGACCAGCGTGTAGATGGTCGCGGACGGATCAGCCGTCCCCATGCTCATCGTCCACGATCCCGTCATCACACTGGTCAGCGTCCCGCCCGGCGCGTCCTTGTACACACGTCGCAGCACATAAGGCGTCTCACCCGGAGCATGATAGAGCGTGAGCCGTTCGCTGAGCCCACTGCAATCGCCGCAAGGCTCCGTGCGTTCGTACGTGGCCACCTGCTCCATCGGCGATACAGGCTGCGGATGCGCCTCCTCCGGTCCCAACGGCTCACCCGCGACGGAGACCTGCACCGTGTATGTCTTCTCCGGCTTCGCCGCACGCGAGGCCGCCGTGCCATACGCAAGGGTCAGTTCCCCTTCCCCCTCCGCGATGGCGCGCCAGGCAAAGCTGCTGCTGCCCTGCTCGCTCATGCGTCCGCCAAAGACGCGCTGCGCCGCACCTAACTCGGTAAGCTGCGGCGGCGCATGCCCGGAGACGCCCCATTGCTGCCCCGCCGCCGGCTGGGAGGGCAACTCAATACGCAACACATCCCCCGGATGCAGCGCCACCTGTACCCGTGCCCCGTCCGCCGCAGTAAGACGCACCGAAACCGCATGCGCGTTGGCCACGAGCAAGGCAGCCGCAAGGACGAACTGGAGAGAACGCAGCATGCTGCCGATTCTAGTGGGCCGGCCGCAACTGGATGCCTTTCACCAGCCGGATACACTAGCGACAGCATCCGCTATGAGCCAAACTGCCAAAAGTATCCAGCCCCTGAAGGCTGTACGCGGCACCCGCGACCTGCTGCCGCCGGAGACCGAGCTATGGAACCACATCGACGCCACCGCGCGCCGTGTCTTCGCGCGCTATAACTTCGGCGAGATCCGCACCCCCATCTTCGAGGACACAGCGCTCTTTGCCCGCGGCGTGGGCGAGGAGACCGACATCGTCTCCAAGGAGATGTACACGTGGGAAGACAAGGCCCGTGCGCAGTCAGAGAAGGCGCAGTCGCTGACCCTGCGGCCGGAAAATACCGCCGGCGTCGTTCGCGCCTACATCGAGCACAAGCTCGGCGAGTCAGGCCTGCTGCAGAAGCTCTATTACATCGGGCCGCAGTTCCGGCGCGAGCGTCCGCAGAAGGGCCGCTACCGCCAGTTCTTCCAGATAGGCGCAGAAGTCATCGGGCCTCCCAGCGCAGGCTCGGAGTCGCCGCTGCGCGATGCCGAGGTGCTGGAGATGCTGGCCACGCTGCTCAACGAACTCGGCATCACCGGGTGGCACCTGCTCATCAACTCCGTCGGCACCCCAGCCGACCGGCCGCGCTACATCGAGACGCTGCGCACCGCGCTGCAGCCGGTCGTGGGGCAGATGTGCGTGGACTGCCAGCGGCGCGCGGAGACCAATCCGCTGCGCGTGCTGGACTGCAAGCATCCGGAGGATCAGCCGATCATCGCGACCCTGCCGCGCATCTGGGACTCGCTTGACGAGGCGTCGCGCGCGCACTTCCAACAGGTGTGCGAAGCGCTGGATGCGTGCGGCGTGCCCTACGAGCACGACCACCGGCTGGTACGCGGCTTGGACTACTACACCCGCACCACCTTCGAGTTCCAGCACGGCGGCCTGGGTGCGCAGAACGCGCTGCTCGGCGGTGGGCGCTACGACGGGCTCTCCGAGGCCATCGGTGGCCCCCGTGCCCCGGGCATCGGCTTCGCGATCGGCGAAGACCGCCTGGTGCTCACGCTGCAGGCGCAGGTCGAGAAGCAGGAAGCAGAGCGCGCAGATGTCTACATCGCGCCGATGGGCGAGGAGCGCAATGCACCAGCGCTCGCGCTGGCGAGAGAACTGCGTGCAGACGGGCTACGCGTGGAGTTGGGCGATGGAAGCTTCCGGCTGAAGAAGTCGTTTGAAACAGCAGACAAGCTGGCGCGCAAGATCGTGATCCTGGGTGAGGACGAGGCCGCCTCCGGTATCCTGACGGTGAAAGATTTCGCCACCGGCGAGCAGACAAAGGTGCCCAGAGCCGACCTCAAGGCGCATCTGCAGTCATAAGAAGCACAACAGAAAACAAACCAGAAACGTAAGGGAACGCAATTGCTCGACTTTCTTGGAACATTAGAGCGCACCAACACCTGTGGGGAGCTTCGCGCCGCTGATGCAGGCCGGCAGGTGGTGCTGATGGGCTGGGTCAACCGCCGCCGCGATCACGGCAACCTCATCTTTCTCGATCTGCGCGACCGCACCGGCGTGACGCAGGTGGTGCTGGACAAGGACCTCTCGCCCGAAGGCCACGCGAAGGCGGAACACGTGCGGCCCGAGTATGTGGTTGCGGCCAAGGGCACGCTGCGCCGGCGCGACGCTGGCGCCATCAATCCGAAGATGCCTACCGGCGAAGTCGAGCTGGTGGCCGATGAGCTGCTGGTGCTCAATGACTCGCGCGTGCCGCCGTTTTCTCCGGCGGAGGAAGGCATTGCGAACGAGGAGCTTCGTCTGCAGTACCGCTATCTTGACCTGCGGCGGCCGGAGATGCAGGCGAACTTCGCATTGCGTCATCGCGTCGCGCTTGCGATTCGCAATTACCTTGCAGCACAGGGATTCCTCGAGATCGAGACGCCTTTCATGACGCGCTCCACGCCGGAGGGAGCGCGCGACTATCTGGTGCCGAGCCGCGTACATCCGGCACACTTCTACGCGCTGCCGCAGTCGCCGCAGTTGTTCAAGCAGATCCTGATGATCTCCGGATTCGACCGCTACTTCCAGATCGTGCGCTGCTTCCGCGATGAGGACCTGCGCGCCGATCGCCAACCGGAGTTTACCCAGATTGATCTGGAGATGACCTTCCCGCAGCAGGAGACGATCTTCGCGGTGGTCGAAGGCTTCCTGAAGGCAGCGTTTCATGAAGCCGGCGTCGAACTCACGGGTGGATTCCCGCGCATGACCTTCGATGAAGCGATCCGGCTCTACGGCATCGACAAGCCGGACATGCGGCTGCCGGCCATGGCCGATGTGCGCAGCGCCATGAGCGCGCAGACCGCCGCAACGCTGAAGACGACCGCTGCATTGCCGGTGATCGCGGTGCGCATCCCGAAGGTCGGCGAACTCTCGCGCAAGGAGCGTGATGAGCTGCGTCTTCTGTATCCGCCGAAACTGCAGACGCAAAAGATCAAAGTGCTGGACGACTTCAAGCGACTGGAGAAGTCTTTCCCGGAAGACATGGCGAAGGTACGTGCCGCTGCCGGCGCCGCAGAGGGTGATCTGGTAGTGCTGGTCGTTGCGGATGGCGAAGACGTGCCGGAGCAGAAGACGATCGGCAAGCGGCTGCCTGCGCGCGACCGTCAGATTTTTGAGGCGGCAGGACTGGTAAGGCTGGCGCTCGCCCAGCAGTTCGCCTCACGTCATGGAGCATTCGAGAAGAAAGGCACGGCGGACGACTACCGGTTTCTCTGGGTGACGGATTTCCCGATGTTCGAGTGGGATGAGGAGACAAAGAGCTGGTTGGCGGCACATCATCCCTTTACTTCGCCGGATGAAGACGATCTGAAAACAGGGCGGCTCACCAGCGATCCCGGCGCGGTGCGGGCCTTGGCGTATGACATCGTGCTGAATGGCACGGAACTCGGCTCCGGCTCCATCCGCATCCACCAGCAGTCAGTGCAATCGGAGATCTTCCGCGCGCTCGGCATGACGGATGCAGAGGCAAAGGAGCGCTTCGGATTCTTCCTCGAAGCGCTCACCTACGGCACGCCCCCGCATGGCGGCATCGCGCTGGGGCTCGACCGCATCGCGATGATCCTGACCGGTGCGCCGAGTTTGCGCGAAGTGATTGCCTTCCCCAAGACAGCCAAGGCGATCGATCTGATGGTGGACGCGCCAACCCCGGTTTCAGATACGCAACTGCGCGAGTTGCATATCCGTCCAGTATTGAAGGGTTAGTGGCCGACGCGCACGTGCGGGTACCAGGTCATCTGCACAGAAGCGGTGAAGTCGCTCTTCTGGCCCGGCGCGAGCACGGGCACGGTCCAGCGCTCGTACTGCGCCAGCGCGTTTACTTCCACATCCTTTTTTACGCGCAGGATGGCATTTGCCGCGATCAGGTTTTGCGTCGTTCCACCGGGCACGAAATCCTTCGCGGATTTCGCATTCCGATAGCTGACCTGAATACGCTCCTGCGGTGAAAGCCACCAGGTAAGCCACGCCTGACCGCCTTTTCCCTCGCGGCCGACCCAATTGCCCAGCAAGTAGCCTTTGTTGGTGTAGACGTCCTTGTAGACACTCTCCCAGTAGATATAGGTGCCACCTACACTGCGAGACGTAGGCGGATCAGTGGACACTGCTTCGGCGCGGAAGTCCAGCTTGGGCGCACCCGGAAAATGCGAGATGTAGATTCCCGGATTGATGGCAGCGTGGCGCGGCGCGGCGACTGGCGATACATCGTCGTGAATGATGGAATCGGAATACAACGTAACCCAATTGCGCAGGAACGGTAGCCTGTAGTTGAAGTCGAAGCTGGCGTGGCGCGCGCCGGGATCTTTCCGCGACAACTTCTCCGCAGCCGTGACGTTTTGGAAACTGGTGAAGCTGCGCCAGAACGATCCGAAGGTGAGCGGTACGTGTCCTTCGCCGGCAAACATGACGACACGCGAAAAGCCGAACTCAAGATTCGGCGTCGGCTTGAAATTGATCTTCTCCGCATGTACCCACGGCGAGTTGGGATAGCGATGGCCCTTCAGGTCTCCAAAGATGCCCTCGTAGCGAAAAGGCCCCAGCAGCTTCGAGAGCAGCGGAATCTCCAGCGGCTCGATCCGGTTGATGCGCAACCCATACATCGGCTCCGCATTGGTGCTCCAGGCCATCGCGCCGCTCTCGCCGGGGCCCCACCAGTCTTCGCTTTTGCCGACAGAAATCTCGTGATTCAGGATGTGGTAGGAGAGGTTCGCATCGATCAATCGAAATTCATTGGTCGTATCGACCGGCGTTGCGGGCAGCAGAGCAACCTGATCCATATTGGCGATGGTCTGCCGAACGCCGAGTGGATATGCCGCACGCCCCGGCGCATGCTGGAACTCGCCCCGCACGTTCAATGAGAGACGAACATCCTCCGCGCGCGCACTGAAGCCCGCCAGTCCGTTGAAGCCGCCTTCGTAGGCACGGCCAAAATCATTGATCAGAGTAGACCCAAAGTGCGATGAGTCATTGAGGGGGCGGCCGCCGATGTACATCGCTCGCGCATACACACGATCGACCTCCGCGTGCGCGTTCGAGCGATCGGGATCGAGCGCATCGCGGTCGTCGGAAAGCTCCTGCGCGAGCGCGTTGAAGATTTTCCGTGCCTCGCGGTTGCCGGATGAATCCGCAGAATCACCGAAAATTTTGGACTGCGACTGTTCGAGCATGTGGAGGCAACTGAGGCGCGTCCAGGGGCGCAGGCCGAGAAACGCTGTATCGATATAACCCAGGGAGTAGAGCCGCTCCATGGCCGGATAGATCCAGCTGTCCATCGAGACATACACCGAACCGGAAATGTGGTCTTCCGTCGGCGTGAGATCGATAAGAGGCGCAGACTGCTGTGCAAGGGAGGAGATGTTGAAGAACAGCGCGGCGGTCAGTGCCGCAAGAACAGGCAGACGACTCAGGGGAACACCTCGAATGCAAGACTGCGTTCCTTGATCTTACTTTGCGGAGCTTATCCTTGCCGAGCGGATGGTTCCCGATAAACAACCTGCCCCGCTTGCATAGTGAGATATACCTTGCCCGGCAACGACCAGCCGTCGAACGGCGTATTGCGCGACCGGGAGCGCGATTCACTCGCGCGGAAGCGCCACTCCGTCTCGGGCGCGAGCAGCACTATGTCCGCGCTGGCGCCGACCGAAAGTGTGCCGGCAGCAAGCCCAAGAACGCCCGCGGGCCGCGCATTGAGCAGCGCAAGTACCTGCGTGAGCGGCACGCCATGCTGCCGATGCAGCACGGAAAGGCTGAGTCCGAGAGATGTCTCCAGGCCGGTGATGCCGTTCGGTGCGCGTTCGAACTCCTGCTCCTTTTCATGCGCGGCGTGCGGCGCATGGTCGGTGGCGATGCAGTCGATGGTGCCATCCAGCAGGCCTTCGATCATGGCATCGCGGTCCGCGGCTGTGCGCAGCGGAGGATTCATCTTCGCGTGGGTGTCGTATTCGCCCACCGCTTCTTCGGTCAGGACGAAATGGTGTGGTGTCACCTCGCAGGTGACGTGCAGGCCGCTCTTGCGCGCAGCGCGCACGTGGTCCAATGCCTTCTTCGTGGACAGATGGGCTACATGCAGATGCGCGCGATCGCTCTTCAACTCGCGCAGTAGCGCGATATCGCGCTTCACGATGCCGGCTTCCGCTTCCACGGGCATGCCGCGCAGGCCCAGCCGAAAGGCAAGCGGGCCGGCATTCATGGAACAGCCGCCGGTCATGCGCGTGTCTTCCGCGTGCTGGATGACGGACAGCCCGGCGGCCGCTGCGGCACGCAGCACGGCGCGCATCGTCTCATCACCCAGGATCGGCTTGCCGTCGTCGCTCACCGCGACAGCGCCTGCATCGCGCAGGGCCTCATAGTTCGTCAGAGCCTCGCCCATGCTGCCGATCGTCGCCGCGCCAATGGGATAGACGCGTGCCTGCGCTCCGCGCTCCGCTGCCTGCATCCATTGCGTGATGTCTGCGGAGTCGTTTACGGGCACGGTGTTGGGCATGGCGGCGACGCTGGTGAAGCCGCCGGCTGCCGCTGCCGCTGTGCCGCTCGCAATGGTTTCCTTGTAGCTCTGCCCGGGTTCGCGCAGATGGACATGAATGTCGACGAGGCCCGGGGCCACGATAAGTCCGCTCGCGTCGATCAATTCTGTGGCCTCGGAATTGACGTCGAGTCGCTCACCCACCGCCGCGACTCGGCCGTTTTCGATCAGGAGATCGCGCGGGGCATCGATTCTGTTTGCGGGATCGATGAGGTGGCCGCCGTGTATCAGAAGCCTGCTCGGAATCCTGACTGGAGTTCCGCTCGCCTTCGGACTCATGCGGGCACTCCTTCCGGCAACGCGTCAAGCGCCCGCGCAATCAACGCGGTGCGTATGGCAACGCCATGCCTCACCTGTTCCTCCACGGCAGACTGTGGCCCGTCCGCCACGTCGCTTGTGATCTCCAGGCCGCGAATCATCGGCCCGGGATGCATCACCAGGGCGCGCGGTGCGTTCTTCGCCAGCCGCGCGGCGTTCAACTGGTAGCTGGCGATGTACTCGTCTAGGTCGAGCTCGAGTCCGGCCAGCCGTTCCTTTTGGATGCGCAGCATCATCACCACCTGCGCGCTGCGCATCGCATGTGCGAAGTTCCGCTCCACAGCGATGCCTGGCCCCATCTCCGCGGCCCACGCTGGCAGCAGCGCCTCCGGTCCGCAAAGGATGACACGCGCTCCCAGCCGGGGCAGCAGCGCCGCATTCGATCGCGCCACGCGGCTGTGCAGTATGTCGCCGGTGATCAGCACCGTGATGCCGGCGAGCGTGCTCTCCTCGATCGCTGCGTTGGCGTGCTTCGGCTTCAGCCGATGCAGAATGGTGCGCAGATCCAACAGCGCCTGCGAGGGATGCGCGTGCATGCCGTCGCCGGCATTCAACACCGGCAACTCCGTGACGCGCTCCAGCAGGTAGGGCGCACCGGAGTTGGGATGGCGCAGGATGATGCACTCCGCACCGAGCGCGCGAAGCGTGAGGCCGGTATCCTTCAGGCTTTCGCCCTTCTCGATGCTGGAAGAGAGCGCGCTGACAAGTGTGGTGTCTGCGCCCAGGCCTTTCGCTGCCAGCTCGAACGAGGTGCGCGTGCGGGTGCTCGACTCGTAAAAGAGGAGCGCCACCCGGCGCCTGGCCAGGCGAAGGGCGCGTCGCAGCGGCTCTTCCTTCTCCAGAAAGGAAGCGGCTTGCAGCAGCACAGCAATATCGGGAACAGAGAGATCGCCGGTAGAGAGCAGCGACCGGCGCCGCGAGGGAATTGAGCCGCTACTAATCAATCCGCTCCACCAGCAGCACCTGCTCGTCTCCGTCTACCTCGTGGAGCTTTACCTCGACGATCTCGCGCGAGGTGGTCTGTATTTTGCGGCCCACGAAAGTGGCTTCAATCGGCAGCTCGCGATGGCCGCGATCAATGAGGGCGAGCAGCTGCACCCGACGGGGGCGGCCATGATCGAAGAGCGCATCGAGTGCGGCTCGTATCGTGCGCCCGGTGTAGAGCACATCGTCGACCAGAATGATGTCGCGCGCATTCACATCGAATCCGATGGCGCCCGGCTGCACCACCGGCCGGATGTCATGCGTGGAGAGGTCGTCGCGATAGAAACGGATATCCAGCATGCCGCTGTCGACCGGATGCTTCTCGATGTTCGCGATCATCCGGGTAAGGCGCTCTGCCAGCGGCACGCCGCGGCGCTTGATTCCGACCAGGCCCAGACCATCCGCCCCGGAGTTCTTTTCGACAATTTCATGGGCCAGCCGGACAAGCGTGCGATCGATTTCCGAGGCCGACATGATGCGGCCTTTTTCGCGCAGTTGCGGTGCGGTTGCGGTCATGGGTGTGGGTTCCTGACTGTGATTCTTGACGATGATACGAGGTGGTGCAGACGCGAGCAACCGGCGAGCCCAGCGCGTGCTTTTTATTGCGGTACAGACCGGCGCGCGAGGCGTGCACCCAGCATGCCGCCCAGGCCCGCCAGCAGCACGATGCCAAAGGCGAGCACCGCGGTGTAGAAGAAGGTGTAGGTGACACGCCCATCCGGGGAGAGGAAGAAGTCCAGCATGGCACGGGCCTGCTGGGCGTTCATCGTGTTGGCCTGCGCCATCCGCTGGGTGGCCTCCGCGGACTGTTGCACCTGCATCGCAAACTGCGTATCCAGCGTCGATCCCTGGTGGAGCGAATAGCGCTCAAAGATCTGCCACCCGGCCAGTCCGAACGCGGAGACGTAGGCCGCGAGCACACCCAGCAGTGCTCCGATGCGGAACCCCGTCTTTCCATCGAGCGGCGCAGTTCCCGGCCGGCGTCGCTGATAGAGCGAGATCAGGATGATGGGACCCGCGATAACCAGGGGGAAGAAGAACGGTGCGACGAACCCCACCGGGATCGCGATCCAGAGTGCGAGCTGGATCACCTTCCGCCAGTCGATGGAGCGCCGGTCGCGGACGAAGGTGTGGATGGGCCCGGCGGCAGCCTCGGCTGTCTCCTCCAGCGGAGCGACCCGTAGCTGGGGCGCGGCGCAGTGGGGGCAGAAGCTCGCGTCATCTTCGAGCACGCCGGAACAGCGGTGGCAGTGGGCAACCATTCACTGTTGAAGCTACAGGAAGGGGCAGCCGCGAGCAATTTCGTCTCTAGTCGGTCTGGCGGTCCTTTTTCCAGGTTTCGGCAGGAAGGTCGAGGGCGATCAGCGTAAACTTCGTCGGCCCGGCGGCGGAGTCCGCGTCCTCCTTGTCGAAGGCGACGATGTGCTGGTGGCGTTTCGAACCGGCGCGCAGGGTCAAGCCGTGGTCACCGGTATTCATCTTGACGTGCTTGTCCTTGTCGTTCTCCGAGCAGGTGAGCCCTTCGGAGGTCTTTGCCGGAGAACCGACCGGCTGGTTATCCCGGCACTCGAGCACGTCGCCGTAACGGCTCAGCGACTTGCGATAGAACGCGAGCACCTTGTCTCGATCGTCGCTGGTGTTGAAGTGCGCGACCTGCACCCGCATCTTCCATTCGCCAAAGCCGAGCTGCACATCCGCGTCCTTGTCGCCATCGTGATCGGGATTGGCTTGTGCGCCGGGGTACATCGCGATCCCGATGCTGCCGGAGGGCTTGTCCGCGTTGACGTGGATGTTGCCCAGCGGCGTATCGATCTTGACCCTCTTCTCCTTGCCGTTGGCGCCCTTGTCCACGTTGATGGAGCAGCCGACCGTCACCAGCGGGAGAGCGAAACACAGGAGCGAAACGAGCGCGCGGTGCGGAGTTGCGGGCATGACGAAAAACCCTCCGCCAGCAAGATACGCCTCGCGAGAACATCGCGTTCCCAAAATTCTTGCGGCCGGATGACACGCAAAGCCGCGAAAAAAGTGCTATCCATCGCATTCAGCGCCTATACTGCCGGGGAAACGTGTCCCGGCCTGGGCCGGCGCGTGCAGACTTTATGGCGAGCAAATCCTCAACAGCGGCGGCCCGCACCATCTCCGGCAAAGCGGCGGCGAAGAAGGCTGCCGAGCGGCATGGGCAGGCGCGCAACAAGAAGCAGACGCTGCCGGAGATACCGGACAAGCTCTACTACCGCATCGGCGAAGTAGCGCGGCTGTGCGCGGTCGAGACCTACGTGCTGCGCTTCTGGGAGACAGAATTTCCGCAACTGAAGCCGAACAAGAGCGGCGCGGGGCAGCGGCTGTACCGCCGGCGGGAGGTGGATCTGGCGCGGCGGATTCGTCATCTGCTCTATGAAGAGGGCTACACCATTCCAGGGGCGCGGCAACATTTCCAGGCGGAGGCGCGCAAGCCGGCAGAGAGCGGTCAGCTACGGCTGGCGGAGGCGGGCGGGAAATCCACCGCCAAGCTGGGCAAGCTGCGCTCGGAGCTGAAAGAGATCCTGGGCATGCTGTCTACCGCTCCGGCTGCGAACAGGGCCGGTGCAAACAGGCTGGCTACCAAGCGGGCGCAGCCCACGGCAACCGCCGCACGGCGTGACACGAAGGCGTCCCGAGGTCCTCAGCTCTTCGACTGATTGTCTTCGACTGATCTCGCTCAATTCCCAGGCACCCCCTCCCCCTCCCGTCACCGGAGGGCCTGCCGTAAGCTTCCTGGAATGTGGGGTTTAGAGCCTCTCCCGAGGGTCAAATTCGTCATTCCATAGGACTTATCGCTTAATTCGTCTTTCTAAAGGAGTTACGGGCACGAAAAAGCCACGGCGTGGGCCGTGGCTTTTGTGTCTGATATTGCTCTATTTCCAGTCTAGCAAGTTGGGGGGAGTGATTTGGCAGAATTCTGCGTGACTTCTCGAAATGCGTTCCTGAAATAGGACTGGCCGTCCCTGGCGGATGCGCCGGTGGCGCGGTTGGCGGGCTCGCTTCCTTTGGCCGCGTCGCCCAGCAAAACGGGTGCCCCATTCTAGCGAAGCTAGGGTGGGGACGTGACTATTTCATCCAACGGAGATTCGGTATGCCATGGCACGGACACGGTTACGATTCCGTCGATGCCCATTGCGTACTGACGAAAGCTGCTCCATGGCCATTGCTCGGGAGACATCACCAGGCGGCGATTCACTGGATTGCGGTGCATATAGCGAAGCTTTTCTACCCGTTTCGCTTCGGTGTAGACGTTGAAGTCGTAGTAGCGGCTCTGCCAAAAGGGTTCGCCTGTGCCCAGGTGCCGGGATACCGACTGCTTGCATGCTTGGATCGCCGTCGCCAGTTGTACCTCTTTCGGTTCGGTAAGGAGGAGATGCGCGTGTTCGGGCATGACGACGTAGCCGAGGATGTGGAAGAGATAGCGCGCTCGCGTCTCTTCGAGCGACCGTTCAAAGCGCGTACGTGTTGATGGATTGCCGAGTTTGGGCTGGCGGCGATAGCAACTGAAGGTGACGAAGTGCAGATCACCCGTCTGCTGATAACGACGCAGGCCCCACGGCATGGTTGGATAGTAGGGCTCTCTGGGTGGTGAGTGAAGATGACTTTGGTGGGAGAGTGGGTTGTGTGAACTACCCCACCCTAGCTTCGCTAGAATGGGGCACCCGTCTCGCGGCACCCCTCCGACAATTCAGACGCGAGAAGTGGGGCACCCGGTCATGATTCGTTGAGAGGGAGTTGCAGGTTTTGGGCGGGGGCTTCGCGGTGGCGGGGGGCGCGCTTGAAGGTTGACTCGCGGCGGTGCGCGGGGTATTCGACGTGCTTGCCGCCGAGCAGCTCTTCGATGGTAAAGATCTGGATGCGCGGATAGCGGGAGCCGTCGCTGGATTGGTAGAAGCCGGCCTCGGCGGCTTCGCGCAGCATGGGCTTGGTGGGCTCCTCGAAGCAGAGGAAGACGCCGATCTCGGCCTTCTCGCGTTCGAGGGTGCCGCGCAGATCGCGAATCTGGGTGACGCTGACGCCGTCGGCCTTGACGGAGAAGAGTATCTGCTTCGAGTTGCCGCTGGCGTCGTCGTGGAAGTAGAGGCGGCCGTCGATACCGCGGTCCGCACCTTTCTTTTCCTCTGCGGGCCGAGCGCCTACGAGGCCGAGCGCCCACCGCCATCCTTTTCTGCGAAGAGGACGTTGTAGTCCTGACGGGAGTTGAAGGGCGGATCGAGATAGATGAGGTCGACCGACTCATCCCGGATGTGCTGCTGCAGGACTTCGTAATTGTCGCCGTAGTAGAGCTTGTTCTTTTCTGGATTGCTTTTTTCGGGGGTCACGATTTGTGGCGAGGGTAGCACAGCAGCGCGACCGGTCCGGGCTCGGTTCGTGAAGCGTGCCGCTGGGACTGACATTGGGACGCTGCGCGTCCATACCCGCGGCAGTCTCAAAGGCGAGATGTGGGGCACCGGGTTTGGAGGCTCTGTGAAGATGCCCCTTCGGGGCGATGGGACTGTTGGGAACTACCCCACCCTAGCTTCGCTAGAATGGGGCACCCGGTTTGGTGATGCTCCCGCTTCGCTGCTGCTTAGGCTGCCTTGTGGAACTTCACTGTCATGGTCGATGCGGCGGGCGCCGGCGTGACATCCGTCTCCGTGACCATCTTGCCGTTGGGGCTGAGGACGAAGGTGTTTTCCCGGCCGACTTTCCCTTCGCTGTCGGCGTAGGTCACCTTCAGGGTGCGTGGGCCGTCCTGCTTCACGGAGATGGTGCCCCTTCCGAACTTGGTCGGCGTGCCGTCCAGCTTGACGGTGATGGGCTTGTCGTTATCCGTCTCCTTGAAGTCGATGCTGTCGCCGTTGACCTGGATGCTGAGCACTCCTGTGTCCTGCGACTCGGTGAAGGCGGTTTCCTTCCAGACGACGGGTCCGGTCTTGCCGCCGGAAACTCTTTTCGCCGTTGTGGTGATGGTGTAGGGATCGCCTTCCGGCGGGGTGATTGTTGCCGCTCGGGTGGCCGTCTTGCCATCGGGAGAGTACTCGATCTTCACCTTGCTGACGGTCTTGCCGTCGCGGCTGTTCTCCAACTCATAGCCGGTGCCCACTTTGTTGCAGGTGGTGGTCGTGCCTTCGACGGGCGCGTTCGGCTTGCCGTCGCAGACTACCTTGGGACGCGCTTTGCCGTCGCGGGTCACGGTGTAGCCGTCAGCGTCGGTGACGACGGACATGGTGGGCCCGTTGTATTTGAGGGAGGAGCGATCGATATTCCACGACCCGTTCCAGGGATTGGGGCTGTCCTGCGCGATGCAGGGAAGAGTGAGGGCCATACACGACGCGAGAGCGCAGAGGCTGATGCCGTACCGTTTCATTGTGATTTGCCTTTGAAGAAGAGATTTTGGCCCGGTTGGGAGGAGGTTTGTCAGGGGGCCTCATCTTCGTCGCAATAAGAGGGACTGTCAAGGACAGTGACGGGTTTCAGTTACCTGTCCCGTTTACTTTTCACGCAATAGGTGGCCCGGGTGGGTGGCGGCGGCCGCAAAAAATAACGGCCGTCGCAGTAGGTTTCTGCGACGGCCGCCTGCTTGTTGCAGGTGAGGTTGAGCTGTTTCCCGGTGCTAGAACTCGAAACGAAGCGCTAGCTGCAGGACTCGCGCAGTGGAAGCAGTGCTGGTGACGCGTCCGAAACTTCCCGAGACGATGGTGGCATGCGGAACATTGAAACTAGGATGATTGAAGGCATTGAAAGCATCGGCCCGGAAGACCAGGCGGGTGTCCTCCACGATGCGGAATGTTTTGCCTAGGCCGAGATCGATATTCGTGAAATGCGGTCCGCGCAGGTTGTTACGCGAACCCAAATCCAGTCCAAGCGGGCCGGTAAAGGCATTCTTAGCGGCGTCGACGTTGCTATACCCATAGACATTTCCCGTCGACTGATCCTTGTGAACATGGCTGTCGAGAAGTGTTCTTTGTCCTACCAGGATGGCCGGGGCCAGGTTGGCATAACTCGCAAGATAGGCGGTGGAATTCGCATGGTACGGGGTGCCGGTTTGGAAGTTCGGCAGACCGCTTACCTGCCAGCCCCCGATGGCTTCGTCCAGCCACCTGGGCGCATTTCCGGCCAGAGACTTTCCTTGACCAACGGGCAGGTCGTAAATGAAGTCACCATTGAAAACATTTGTCTCGTCGAAATCGGAACTACCGCGGCATTCCCTTGGGCGGGTCGCGTCGCAGATGAATTCGCCGGTGAAATTGGATTGGCCGTTGCCGACAAGCGAAAAGTTGTCGATGGAGTGCGACCAGGTATAGTTCAGATCGAACTGCAGGCCGTGGCTGTAATTTTTGTGTAGCGTGACCAGGAGTCCGTTGTACCCGGAGAAACCCTTGTTGGTGTAGTAGTCGTTGCTGGCAAACTGCGAAGCCATGCCAACGTTGGGTTGGATGACGCCGCCGCCGAGGGTGGTGAGTGCCTGCGTGAAGTCAGCAAAATCACCGTTGAAGATGAAGTTGGTGAGATTGTTCGCAAGAAGCTGGGTGTTGTTGGCGTAACCGTTCGCCTGACCGAGGCCGGGGATCACCGCGGTTTCGAACCAGGGTTCGGCAGGCACGGTTGTCGGGTCAGCTCCGGCGCGGATCTCCTTGGTCACATTCGCGAAAGCCGTGGAATAGCGCTGACCTCCGGAAGGAAAGTCCACGATCTGGCTGGCATCGACCTGCGCAAGGAGGCGGCGGCCCAGACGTCCGGCATAGGAGGTTTTCAAGATGAATCCTGCTCCGAACTCATGTTGAAATCCCAAATTCATTGCGATGGAGTAGGGCGTTCTAAGGCCTGGATCGATCGCCGTGCTGAATGCATTACCCGGCAGGCCGAAAGGAACCCCGTTGCTGTCGACAAAGGGGATGGTCTTGGAAGAGAAGCCGGGATTCACGGGCGGCGTAGGAATGGCACTGATGGATGTGAAGCGAGGACCGGTGGCCAGAGATCCGGCGGGATTGGCCGAGTCGCCGTAGAGATTGTTGCTGTCTGCCTGGAAAAGATAGGAGCTGTGATCCTGGAAGTTTTGTACGGCGCTGACGATGGTGTGATCGTAAACGATGCCGGCGCCTCCGTTGAAGACGGACTTGCGATCGAAACTGGGATTCCAGCTAAAGGCAAGCCTGGGTGCAAAGTCCTTATAGCTGGGCTGGTAATAGCCTGCGGGTGAGCCGTGGTTCGCCTTGCCGCCCAGAACGTACTGGAGGAATGGAACGGCTGTATTGCCGGAGATCCCCGCCGCGCTCTGCTGAAGACGCGCCTGGAAATATTTATCGAAAGCGAATGGCTTGCCCGTGGTCGGGTCTACCTGAATCGCTTCGAGGCCGTTGACTTCATACGGTACGGTGTAGAGCTGATAGCGGAGGCCATAGGAGACGGTGAAGGATGGCGTCAGCTTCCAGGTATCGCCGAAGTACAACTCCGTTTCGTAGTAACGATAGGTACGAATCGAGCCGGTGCCTGCCGGGACCGTGCTGCCATCCGTATTGTAATTGTATGTAGCACCCAACTGGGCGAAGCGGCCCAGGTCGAAGGTAAAGGCGTTGTCCCAATTGTTGGTCGCCGTGCTGCCGTCGTTGAGAATATTGGCGGGACGGAGGGTGGGATCCAATTGGCTGAGTGCGCCGCCAATACCTAGTGTTGGCGTGAAGTCATTGAGAAAATTGTGGCCGGTGGGCTTGATGTATTTGAAGGTGCCACCGAACTGAAGGGTGTGGGTACCCTTCTGCCATGTGAAATCATCGCGCAGCATGGGGACGGGAATGACGCGGTCCTGCGCGTTGTAGTTTCCAAGATAAGGCCCAGCCAGAGGACCAAAAGCACTTGGAGCATTCCCGGGACCGTTGCCAGTAGCGTAATAAATGGCGCCGGTGGGATTGTAGAGGGAGGGAAAGCCCAGCCTGGAGCGCGTTTGGCCATAAATGATCTGGTTGGTCTTGGTGGCGCCGATCGCCCAGTTGTGGCCGACGACCCAGGCCCAGCTTGCGTCATCGATGGAACGTGTCGTGGGATCGCCCGGGAACTGGATGGGCGCGGGGTAGTTGAAAGCATCGCCCTGGCGCTGGCTGAGCAGGCTGAAACGCCCGAACAACTTCTGGCTTTGGGTCAGGTTGTAGTCGAAGCGGAAGACGTAGTTGTTCTCTTTCAGAATCACAGGCGCGTTGAAGCGGAAGCCCGTTGTATTGATGCCATCGCCTCCCGTGACGTCATTGCCCGCAGGATAGCGCCCACTGACGAACTGCTTCAGAGCGGCGTTCTGACCGATGCCCAGAGGATCGAGAGCCCTTGCCTGGGCCGCACTGTAGGTGCTGATGCATTGCGGCGCGGTAAGGATGGTGCTGGCTGATGTGCAGCCGTTACCGTTGTTAATGTAGGAAATATTGCCGGCCAGATAGGAGGCGGTGGGAACGGCTTGATCTACCGAGACACCCTGATTGTCGCGGCGACCGTTGTATTCGAAGAAGAAGAAGAGCTTGTCCTTGAGGATCGGGCCACCGACGTTGCCACCGAACTGGTTACGGATAAGCGGGGGGCGACGAACACCGGCATTGTTATTGAACCAGTCGTTCGCTTCCGTCGAGGTATCGCGGTGGTATTCGAAGAGTGAGCCGTGAAAGTGATTGGTGCCGCTCTTGGTAACAAGCTGGAACTGGCCGCCGCCGCCGGAGTCGAAATTTGCCGTCGCGCCCGCGGTGACGCCGCGGAATTCCTGTACGGAATCGACGGGAGCATTCGCGGTGACTATGCCAAACTGTCCTGTCGCCCGATCATCGACATCCAGGCCGTCGAGCGTCACATGGCTTTGATCGGTACGAGCACCGGTCACTGAATTCTCGCCGGTAGAGTCCGTAGTCACGCCTGGCTGAATGCTGAAGAGGGCAGCGGGTGTGTCGCGGATCTGCACGGGAAGCTGATTCACCATCTGGACTTCAAAGTTGTTGCCGATGGTGGCGTCCGTAGTGTCCAGTGTGACACCCTGGCCCACTGCCGAGACCTGGACCGACTGTGCAACATTACCGACCTTCAAAATCACGTTCTGAGTTCGTGTAGTGCTGACATTCAGATACATTCCCGTGACGACGAATGAATCGAAGCCGGTGAGCGCATAGGTGGCCTGGTAGCCGGGGCCGGGCGGGACGTTTTCGAAAGAGTAGGCTCCTACCGAATTGGACGTAGCCTGGAAGCTCACACTAGTCGCTGTATTGATGAGGGTGATGTTGACCCCCGGAACAACAGCGCCACCCGAATCTGTTATCACACCGGCAAGGGAGGCCTTGTTCTGGGCCTGCAGGAGAGATGGGAGGCAGAGAAGGACGAGAACAGCAAGACTTAGAAATGAAGTCCGGATACGCATAAGGCTCCTTGAAACGAAAGCATTGGTCCACGACGGCCCAAAATGTCGCACGACGATGTTATGGAACGACAATATGTTGCATGTAGATGCCCAAAGTCTCTCACTCCCCAATTGTGATTTCGACCTGAATATCCGGCGGCATGGCCCAGGTGATTTCCATAAATCAAACGCTAATCCAGAAAACCGTAGGTGCTGGTCACTTTCTTGTAGGCTCGAACCTGATGGGTTAGCCCCGGATTCGGGGGGACTCTGCGGCGCTGTAGAGGCGTTTTGTGCGGGGCTCGAGCGAGTTATCCGTAGAATGGCCGGCACGGCAATCGTCACGATCTATAGCAATGGAAGAAGCTCAGGAGAGGCACGGAATGGGACACGGCAAGGGCGCAATGCTGGCAGCGCTGGCGGTGGGGTGCATGGCGGTTGCAACGGCGAGGGCCGGCGACAAGCCGCCGATTCCGCCGCACGGGCCGGCGGAGGTGCTCTTCGATGGGCACGATCTGAATGCGTTCGACACCTTCCTCAAGACGAAGGGGCTGAACTCCGATCCGGAACATGTCTTTGCGGTGGAGCACGGCGTGATTCATATCTCGGGCAAGGAGATGGGCTACCTGATCACGAAGCAGCCGTTCCGTGATTTCTATCTGCGCGCGGAGTTCAAGTGGGGCGAAGGGACCTATGGCGAGCGTGCGGGCAAGGCGCGGGACAGCGGCATCCTCTACAACGTCCAGGGCGAGCAGAAGGTGTGGCCGCGGTCGATCGAATTCCAGATCTGCGAAGGCGGCACGGGCGACTTCTGGCTGACGGATGGCGCGGCGCTGACCGGACGCGATGGCAAGCGCGTGACGGGTCCGCCGGGAAGTGCGCTGATGATTCCGCGCTTCGACAAGGCGCCGGCCGAGAACGTGACCGGCTTCCGCTCACCCACGGGCGAAGTGGAGCGGCCGCACGGCAAGTGGAATGTGCTGGAGCTGGTGACCGAGGGCAACGGGGGATCGGCACGGACGGTGCGGCAGTATGTGAACGGCAAGCTGGTGAACGAGGGCACCGATCCGTTTCCCAGGGAAGGGAAGATACTGTTCCAGTCCGAGGGGGCGGAGGTGTACTTCCGCGACATCAAAGTGTATCCGCTGCAGTGACGATATGCGATGAATTTCCATCCCAATAGTGCCTTCCTGCTGCTGCCTGCGATGGTTCTGCTGCTGGAGGCGGGGCGGCGCCTGCGCCGGCAGCACGCCGAAGCGACCATCAGCAGCGCGATTGAAGGAGCCATCTTCGGCCTCTTCGGGCTGCTGCTGGCGTTCACCTTTTCGGGAGCGATCTCCCGCTTTGATACGCATCGTCAACTGCTGACGCAGGAAGCGAACGACATCGGTACCGCGTATCTGCGGCTGGATCTTGTGCCATCGCAGGCGCAACCGGAGCTGCGGCAGCTTTTCCGCGACTACACCACGTCGCGCCTCCATTTGTACGACGAGGTGGGAGCCGAGATTTCTCCGGAGACGGCGCGGCTGCAGCGCGAAATATGGCAGCGG
This sequence comes from uncultured Acidobacteriaceae bacterium, assembly GCA_963763665.1. Classification (GTDB taxonomy): domain Bacteria; phylum Acidobacteriota; class Terriglobia; order Terriglobales; family Acidobacteriaceae; genus KBS-83. Next base: position 1,366,935 of record CAVXPT010000001.1, read on the forward strand.
GCCACGACGGCCTCAAGCGCGCAAGGGGCGAGCCCGGATGCCGCGAAGCTGCTGCTGCCGGCGATCAACGACATGATCGACATCACGTCCACACGGCAGAACGCTTTCAATATGCATCCGCCCGACGTGGTGTTCTGGTTGCTGTTTGTGTTCAGCGGAGGCGCGGCGCTGATGGCGGGATACAGCATGAAGCCCGGTCCGCGCGACTGGGTTTACTCAATCGCGCTGGCGCTGGCGGTGACGCTGACGGTCTATACGATCCTGGACGTCGAATATCCACGGCGGGGATTGATCCGGCTGCGCGAACTGGACCGGACGCTGCTCTCGCTGCGCGACTCTATGAAGTAGCTGATGGAAGTAGCCGATGGAAGTAGCCGATGCGGCGTAGTTCATACCGGACTCGTTGCCGGGGTTTTTCTGTACAAGTAGTCCACCAGGAGTCCATGAGCGATTCACCGGGAAATCTTGCGGAGCATGCGGTGGAACTGCGCCGCAGACTGGCGCGCGAGCGCGGCCTGGTGCTGGATATCAAAGCCGTTCCGCGGTCGCGCACGGCAGAGGTTTCCGACGTGATGGCGAACGGCGTTCTTAGGGTGAGGGTGACGGCGGCGCCGGAGAAGGGCAGGGCAAATGAAGAGATCTGCGTCCTGCTTGCGGAATACCTGGGCGTGCCGAAGCGAAACGTAGAGGTGATCCACGGCCACAGCTCGCCGCAGAAACGAGTGCGGATCACGTCGAAAAAAATCTGAAGGCGGCGCTGGAGAACGAGAGCAGGTTTCTCATTCCTGCTCAGGAGGCGCGCTCATGCGCAACTCCCCTGCCTTTTTGATGGATGGGCTGGATCTTGGCGCTTTCAACGGCGGCTGGCTGTAGCAACTCATCGAAGAGAGTGCGGTAGTGAATCATGGCCTGGCGTAACTCTTCCGTGGTGGCCTGGCCATCGGCGTGGCGCATCACGATGCTGTGGCCTGCGCGATAGTTCTCGACCACGGTGGGATAACTGACGGAGATGTCCTCGGCGCGCTGCTCGAAGTCGGTCATCGGATAACCGCGGTCGATCATCGCGCGGCCGACCAGCCGATCTGCCGATCCCACTGCCGCTGACGGGTCATCGACGAAACGGCGCTGCACCGTGGCCCACTCCATGGCGTAGGCTTCGCGATCGATGGGCGAGAGCATGCGCAGGGGGAATGCCTCCACGCGTTTTTCGCGCTCCGCCAGCGTGGCCTCGGCGCGGCCGGCATCGCCATGCTGCTGGATGATCGCGCGATCGTATTCCGAACCAAAACGCTGCCTGAGTTGTTCGCTTCTGCGACGACGCATCGTGAAAGCAACCATGACGGAGACAAAAATGCCGACAATCACGACTAGGGGAATCAAAATCCTGGTGTCCATCGCTTTGGGCCCTCTAGCGCATTTGATGCGAAGAGAAGCAAGGGGTGGTGTCGGAGGAGAGGAAATGAGGCATGCGCCGCGCCTCTATAAAATAACTGCAGGAAGAAATGACCGCACGGAACGGAAAATTGTCACGACTTACCGGAAGTTCGTGCAGTGTTTTCGGGGTTGCAGGCAGGTGGCATCGTTGGTCGTTGGTCGTCTGGACTACCTTAGATGACGTGTCACCGCGAGCGATCAGCCGCCGGCGATGGCGCCGAGGACGATGAGCGGCTCGCGCGCGGTGACGATGGCCTCCGGGAGCGGCATGTCGGTGGGCTGGTGCGAGATATCTTCCTCGCAGGCGAAGTAGCGGATAAAAGCGCGCCGCCGTAGGGTGTCGTGATCGCGAATGGTGCCGCAGAGCACGGGGTAGCGCGCTTCCAGCGCATCGAGGGTGGAGGCGATGGTGGCAGGGACGGGAACGTCGAGCGCGACCTCCGCGCCCACGCGCGCGAGCGTGCGCAGGTGAGCGGGCAGCATGATACGGATTGTCACAGTATCGATCACGAGGTCTGAATTACGATGTCCGGATTACCCGATGGTTTGCACTTCGACTGACAGGACGGCGGGCAGATCGCGCACGATGGGGGCCCAGGTGTCGCCGGCATTGGCGGAGGCATAGACCTGGCCGCCGGTGGTGCCGAAGTAGATGCCGCAGTCGTCCATGGTGTCGACGGCCATGGCGTCGCGCAGCACGTTCACGAAGCAGTTGCTTTGCGGCAGGCCCTTGGTGAGCGGCTCCCACTCGTTGCCGCCGGTGCGGCTGCGATAGACGCGCAGTTGGCCGTCTAGGGGATAGTGCTCGGAGTCGCTCTTGATGGGGACGACGTAGATGGTCTCCGGTTCGTGGGCATGGACGTCGATGGCGAAGCCGAAGTCGGTGGGCAGGTTGCCGCTGACCTCGCGCCAGTTGTCGCCCGCATCGTCGGAGCGCATCACGTCCCAGTGCTTCTGCATGAAAAGCACGCCGGGGCGCTGCGAGGACATGGCGATGTGGTGCACGCAGTGGCCGACCTCGGCGGTGGGATCGGGGATGTACTGCGAGTGGAGTCCGCGATTGATGGGCTTCCAGGATATGCCACCGTCGTCGGTACGAAATGCGCCGGCGGCGGAGATGGCGATGAAGATGCGCTTTGGATTGCCGGGATCGAGCACGATGGTGTGCAGGCACAGGCCGCCCGCGCCCGGCTGCCAGCCTTTGGCAGTGTCGTGCTCGCGGAGACTGGGAAGTTCGGCCCAGTTTTTGCCGCCATCGGTGGATTGGAAGATGGCTGCGTCCTCCACCCCGGCGTAGACCTGATCCGGATCGGTGAGCGAGGGCTCGACGTGCCAGACGCGCTTGAACTCATACGGGTGCGGCGTGCCGTCGTACCACTGATGGGTGCCGGGCGTGCCTTCGTAGGCAAACTTGTTGCCGACCGGATCCCAGGTTTTGCCCCCATCGTCGGAGCGCTGGATGACCTGACCATGCCAGCCGGTGGAGGGCGCGCAGTAGATGCGGTTGGGATCGGCGGGCGAGCCCTTGAGGTGGTAGACCTCCCATCCGGCGAAGTGAGGGCCGCTGACCTCCCACTGCTGGCGCTTGCCGTCTGAGGTGAGAACGAAAGCACCTTTGTGGGTGCCGACGAGTACGCGTACTTTGCTCATGTCTCTTGAATCTCCTGCGCCGATCTGACTTGCAAACCGAATGTGGCTGCAACACGATCCCGTTTCCAGCAGGTGACGGGGCCTGTCGTTGGCATGCGGAACGTTACCAACGGCGGCGGTGGTCTTGCAACTCATCGGGGGCCGGTGCCGCAATGTGGAGTTCCGCCCCGCGGGCGGGGATTGCAACGCAGACCGGAGATGATTTGCTCGGCACCCCGCCATTTTTCTTCGAACTGTAACGTCCTCGTGACGCGCCGATGTGGCGACGGGGCCTATTTCTCAAGTGGTCGGCGGGAATCGTCCCAACGAAAGAAGCCGAACACAGAGGACAGTGATGCAAAAGATACTTTCGATGTCCGTGGCAGCGCTCATGCTTGCCACTCAGGTATTGGCGCCCGCCGCAGTTCAGGCGCAGCGCAATTCCACCGCTACTCCCATCAAGCATGTTGTGATCATCTTCGGGGAGAACATCTCCTTCGACCACTATTTCGGCACCTACCCCTACGCGGCGAATCCGCGCAACGAGCCGAGGTTTGTCGCGGCGCCGGGCACTCCTTCTGTCAACGGCTATACCGCCGGGCTTCTCTACAACAACCCAAACCTGTTGAACAAGGCGGGCAACGCCGGCGGCGCGAGCAACCCGTTCCGGCTGGATCGCTCGCAGTCCGCGACCGCGGATCAGGATCACGATTACGGGCCGGAGCAGCAGGCCTTCCATGGCGGGCTGATGGATGCCTTTCCCGAGTTCACAGGAACGCCGGGACCGCCCCCGAACGGACAGGGGACGAAGGCCCTGGTGATGGGCTACTACGACGGCAACACGGTGACGGCGTTGTGGAATTATGCGCAGCGCTTCGCGCTGAACGACAACTCGTACAACACGACCTTCGGGCCGTCGACGCCGGGCGCGATCAACCTGATCTCCGGCCAGACGAATGGCATCGCGGATCAGTCGAACGCGAGCGGCGATGTAGTGGAAGACGGCGATGGCGGCTACACGCTGATCAGCGATGCGGACCCGATCGGCGACGTGTGCTCGACCACGACCGGCGGCCTGGTGCAGATGTCGGGGCAGAACATCGGCGATCTGCTGAATGCGCGGGGCATCACCTGGGGCTTCTTTGAAGGCGGCTTCGATCTGAACAGGAAGAATCCTAACAGCACGACGGGCTGCTCGCGTTCGCACACCTCCGGCGTGACGAATACGAAAAAGGCAGACTACATTCCGCATCACCAGCCGTTCCAGTACTACGCATCGACCGCCAATCCCAAGCACCTGCGTCCGTCGTCCAAATGGTCGATCGGCCAGCAGGACCAGGCCAATCACCAATACGACAGCGACGATTTTTTCAGCGCGGTCCAGGCGGGGAATTTTCCGGCGGTCAGCTTCCTGAAGGCGCCGGGCTACCAGGATGCGCACGCTGGCTACTCCGATCCGCTGGATGAACAGACGTTCGTGGTGAAGACGATCAACTTCCTGCAGCAGAGCCGGGACTGGGATTCGACGGCGGTGTTCATCAACTACGACGACTCGGACGGCTGGTATGACCACCAGCTTGGCCAGATCGTGAACCAGTCGACGACGGCGGCGGATGCACTGACGGGGCCGGGCGCCTGCGGCAACGGCACGGATTCGGCGCTGCCTGGGGCTTCGGCGCAACATGCGCAGGGACGCTGCGGCTACGGTCCACGGCTGCCGCTGCTGCTGATCTCTCCCTACGCGAAACAGAATTATGTAGACCACACGATGACCGATCAGACTTCCATCCTTCGGTTCATCGAGGACAACTGGCTGGAGGGGCAGCGGATCGGCAACGGATCGTTCGACGCGCTCGCGGGCACGGTGAACGGCATGTTCGACTTCTCGCGCCATCGCGACAACGACCGCCGGCTGTTCCTGGACGAGTACTCGGGCGAGCCCATCTCCGGCCACGGAAGGAATTAGAGCTGCTGCTGCTTCGCTGATTGAACCGCTGCGAGGATACCCGGACCGCGCCGCCGGGTATCCTCTTCCTTTTGGACCGCAAAATCTCGATGACTGACTTTCCCCATTCGACGCGCCGCGAGTTTATGAAGAGCGGCGCACTTGCATTTGCCGGTGCGGGCATCGCGCTTCCCCATGCGATGGATGTCACAGCCGATGCTCTCGATCCCTCGACGTTGGCGCCGTTTGTCGATGCGCTGACACTGCCGCGCGTGATGAAGGCGACGGACACGCGCGCGCATCCGGAGCAGGCAGGATTGCAGATCCCCTACTACCGTATGGCCATGCGCGAGGTGCGGCAGAAGGTGCATCGCGACTTGGCGCCGACGCGCATGTGGAGCTTCGAGGACAGCTTTCCCGGGCCGACGATCGAAACGGAAAGCGGCAAGGCGATGACCGTCGAGTGGGCTAACGAGCTGCCCGCGCGGCACTTTCTGCCAATCGATCACACGCTGCATGGCGCCGAGCGGTCGCTGCCGGAGGTGCGATCGGTGGTGCATCTGCATGGCGGCAGGACGCCCGCGGCGAGCGATGGCTATCCGGAAGAGTGGGTAGTGCCGGGCAAGTCGCAGACGTGTTTCTATCTGAGCGAAGCAGGATGCTGCGCTGCTTTTTTACCACGATCACACGATGGGCATAAACCGGCTGAACATCTATGCCGGGATGCAGGGGCTGTTCATCGTGCGCGATGCGCAGGAGGCTGCGTTGCGTCTGCCTTCGGGCAAGTACGAGGTGCCGCTGCTGATCGCCGATCGGCTGCTCGGTAAGGATGGGCAGCTGGTCTATCCGGTGTCGGAGCATCCGGACCGGCCGTGGGTGCCGGAGGTCTTCGGCAACGTGATCCTGGTGAATGGGAAGCTGCTGCCGTATCTCGATGTGGAGCCGAGACGCTACCGCCTGCGCATCATGAATGGTTCGAATGGGCGCTTCTATCGGTTGTCGTTGTCCGATAAAAACGAGATGCACGTGATCGGCAACGATCAGGGACTGCTGAGCGCGCCAGTTGCGGTGAAGCGCGTGCCGCTGGCGCCGGCGGAGCGCGTAGATATCATTGTCGACTTTGCAGCGATGGCGGGCACGCATGTGAAGCTGGTGAGCGATTCGTTCGACATCATGCAATTTCGCGTGGCGGCCAAGGGGGCTGGCGACACCAGCGTGCTACCAGGAACACTGCGTTCCTCGCTGCGGCTGGACGCGGCGAGGGCGACTCGCACGCGGCGGCTGACGCTGGATGAGCGAATGGACGATATTCAGCGGTCGATGGGGATGGTGCTGAACAACACGCCGTGGCATGCGCCGATTACCGAGAAGCCGACGCTGGGCACGACAGAGATATGGGAGCTGGTGAACCTGACCGACGACTCGCACCCGATCCATCTGCACCTGGTGCGATTACAGATATTGGACCGGCGGCGCTTCGACCCATTCGAGTTTCAGGCAAAGGGTACGCTGCGCTTTACCGGGCCGGCGCAGCCGCCGGAAGCGCACGAAGCGGGTTGGAAAGATACGGTACGCGCCGATCCGGGGATGGTGACGCGCATCATCGTTCCGTTTGAGGGCTACGCGGGGCGGTATGTGTGGCACTGCCACATCCTGGAGCACGAGGATAACGAGATGATGCGGCCGTACGAGGTTTTGCCGGCGTCGCATTTGTAGTTCAGGGCGTCCAAAAAAAAATGGTGAATGATTTGACAGCCACGCACTTATTTTTCTATTGTTCGGCTGCTCTCTGATAACGCTATCTTAGAGCCGCGAAATTCCGCTATCTGCAACCTCCAAACCCCCCTGAGGAGAGAGCATGTCCGCACCCCTGAGTACGTTGTCCCGCCGCACCTTCCTGGCCCTGAGCGGCGCTCTGACGAGCGCTGCCGCCGGCACCTGCGCTTTACCAGGCTTCGCCGCAACCACATCCACGCAGAAATCCACCGATGCGCTTCCCACATTTCCGCCGGCAAAGTTTCTCGATGCTGCGGATCTTTCGGCGCTGACCGGCGACGAACAGTGTCTGCTGGTGAGCCTGGAGGGTCAGGTCAACCGAAAGCAGCCGCGCCTCTATTTCTATTGGGGCACGGACACGACGAACCAGAGGTGGCTGAATACGATCAAGGTGCCGCATTGCATCAGCACGGATCCATGGGAGTTTCTGGCGAAGTACCGGTCGGAGATTCGCGGCGCGGTGGTGTATGACGTCAACGTGCCGGACACGGTGAATGTGGCGACGGCGATTGCGAGCATGCGCGGCGGCGTGATTGCGACGGCAGCGCTGGCGAAGGCGCACCAGTTGAATGTGATCGAGGATCTGACGGGAAGGTTTGCGAACGGCATGGCCGCGTATCATTGGGCCTTCGACAATGTGTGGCCGCAGATGCCGAACCGCATCCTGACGGCGATCAGTCCGACCAACTCCGTGCAGGTGGCGAACGTGCAGTGGACGACGCTGCTGCAGGTGACCCAGCCGGTGACGGATGGGTCAAACAAGGCGGTGTATACCGCGGACCTGACGCCGTTTCTGACCGGGCAGAGGCGCGGTGTATGTGCGCTGGCAGGACGCCTACACAAACGATGGCTGGGGTCCGTCGGTCGATCAGGTGACGGTGACGGCCGATGGCACTGTGATCGCGTCCTTCCAGCCGGCGAGCGCGGGCGAGGCGCCGTACCTGTTTGACGCGGACAGCTCGCAGACGGCCAGCGGGTGGCGTTTCGCGGATGGCACGGAATACTTCATCTACAAATTCGTGCCTCCGGCAGGCACGAAAAAGCTGACACTTTCGTGCGAGATGTGGAATGAGTATCTGGTGTCTGCCACGGGCACCGCGCCCAGCGTGCAGCAGGGCAATCCGAATTTTCGCGACTACATCGTGGCCGCGCAGGCGCCGGTCTTCTGGCTCGATCCCGAAGACGCGACGCAGGCGGCGTTATTTACGTCGATCCTGCAGCGCGCGAAGCCGGACACGCCCTACCTGGGCTGGTTCCCGCAAGGGCACGAGATGACCGGAGTGACGCTGTGCGGGCAGCATGCTTCGCCGGTGGTGGCTGCAGATTTTTATATCAACGGGTCCGTCTTCGCCGGTGGCGCGCCCGCAAAAATCAGCTCGCGCATCACGCATCCGCCGGTACCGAAGGTCGAGAACAAGATTTACCTGACGCTGACCATGGTGGAGGGTGACAACGCGCAGTACAACCAGCACCGCATGCGCGACATGTGGGACGATGCCGGGCGCGGCGCGGTGCCGTTGAACTGGAGCATCAGCGTGCTGCTGTACGATCTGGGGCCCGCCATTCTGGGCTACTACCAACGCACGGCGACGGCGAACGATCTGCTGATGGCGGGGCCGTCCGGCGCGGGCTATACCTATCCAGCGGTGTGGCCGGCCGCGGCGCTCGAAGGCTACACGCAGCGCAGCGGCGCGTACATGCAGGCCAGCGGAATGGATACGCTCTTTGCCTACAACCGCAACGGCTCGAACGATCTGCCGTTTACTGCTTCGATCATCGACCGCTACGAGCGGAATGTTCCCGGGCTGCTGGGCATCGTCTACAACTACGAGTCTTCGAGCCAGGTGAGCTTCATCGACGGCATGCCGCTGGCGACATTGCTGGGGGTGAACGACCTTGGGAGCGGGCAGACGGAGCTGGCGCAAGTCGCGGCGGCGTGGAGCGGCACCGCTCCGCTGTTTGTGGCGGCGGGGCTGGAATCATGGAACATGACGCCAACGGATGCGAAGAGCCTGGTGGACTCGCTAGGCTCGCAGTTCCAGGTGGTGCGCGGCGACACGTTCTTCCAGATGTTGCGGGCCACGCAGAGAAAGACGTAGCTCCGTCATTGACAGCGAGCGGGCGGCGGCCTAATCTCCTAAGTGCTTAGGAGATGCCAATGATGGACCGCGACCGGGCCGACAGAATGTTCTCTGCCGTGCCCGGTTTTGTTTTCATGTCTCTTCTGGCGTTCTGCGCCGCCGCTTTGCAGGCGCAAACCGCGCCGTCTACGGAGCAGACTTCGGCGGCGCAACCCATGCCCGTGCAACCCAGGGAGAGCCCGGGGAATGTCTACAAGGAGTTGATGCGGCCGCTCGATCAGGTGCGCAGCTCGCTGGACAACTGGTCGCCCGCGGAGCTGGCAGCGCTTGCCGCCGGCATCAAGCGCGCACAGGAATATTGCGGGCAGGTCGCGCCGGTGAGCGTTGGCGGTGACGATCTCTACCAGCTTGCGCGCGTTTGCTCGGTGGGGCAGCGGTGGAACGATGCCGATGCCGCAGCCTCCGCTTACATCAAGAGCGCGAGCCAGCCGTATCAGGCGCATGCCTATGCGATCCGCATCAATGCGTTGCTCAACCTGAAAGACACGACGATGGCCGTGGAGGTCGCGAGAAGCATGCTGCGCTCCGTTCCGTATGACGCAACGGTTGACCAGTCGATGGCGTACCTCATCCACTACCTCGCGATGAGTCTGGACGATGGTGCGTTGCCGCTTGCGCGGGAGCGGCAGCCCTTTCTGCTGGCTGCCCTCGCGAGCGGCACTCCTATCAAGGAGCAACCGGGCGACGGAGCCATCGGCACTGCTGCCCTCTACGATGAGGGGCTCGCGCTGGCTTATCTCGAACAGTACGCGGGCAGGCAGAATGAGGCGCGGCAGGCCGTGGCGGCGCTCGATGCGGCAGTGGCAGGACTGCCCCCAGGAAAGATCGATAACCAGTCAGAGATTGCTCGCGCAAAGGCACAGTATGCGCTGCTGGGAGAGAAGCTGCCGCGCATCCAGATCCTCCGCTATGCTGCGCCTGGCAACCCCCATCCACATATCAATCCCGACTACGGAAGCGCCACCGTTCTCCTCATGTTTCCGGAGTGGTGCGCGCAATGCAGGAAGATGATGCAGCCGCTCAGCAGCTTTCTCATCCGCAACAGTGCCTATGACATTCATACGTATGGTCTGCTGGCGCTGGATGCGGATGAAACAGCGACGAACCCCTTCAGGGACGAAAGCTTCAAGGACCTGCTGCAAACTCCGATATTGACCACGCCGTCGGCAACGCTCGAGAGCTTCGGCGCGGTGAGCTTTCCTTTTCTCGTGATCACGGATGACACCGGCCGGATCCGCTTTCTCGGCACGGTGTCTCAAAACGCCTTCGATGCGCGCGGCTTCGTGGAGCAGGTCATCGATAGGAATGCAGGCAAGGGTGCGCCGGAAGCCACGCCGTCGCCGAACCGCTGAGAGCGATGTCCATCACTCGAAGTTGAGCTGCAACTGGTCGATGTAGCACCAGCCCCAGGTTTCGCCGGGCTCGATGGAGCGCATGATGGGGTGTTTGGTCGCGTGGAAGTGCTTGGTGGCGTGGCGGTTCTTTGACGAATCGCAGCAGCCGACGTGGCCGCACTCCATGCAGAGGCGCAGGTGCACCCAGGTGTCGCCGGTCTTCATGCACTCTTCACAGCCGGTGGTGTGCGGGACCACCCGCTTGATCTCGCTGAGATGACTGCAGCGTTTCATCCACTTCCTCCATGCTTGCCGCTATCGCGCGCAGACCGAAGCTTACTCCGCCGCGTCCTTCCACTGCTTCTGCTCTTCAAGATAGGTGGCAGTGTAGTCGAGATAGTTGCGGGCGTACATCATGATCTGCTCGCGGTCCTTGTCGCCGAGTTCGCGGCGCTGCTTTGCCGGAAGGCCGGCCCACAGGGTGCGCGGCGGCACGATGACGCCCTCCGGGATGAGCGCGCCGGCGGCGATAATGGAGCCCTCCCCGATGCGCGCGCCGTTGAGAATGACGGCGCCCATGCCGATGAGGCAGGCGTCCTCGATAACGCAGCCGTGCACCGTGGCGTTGTGGCCGATGGTGACCCAGTCGCCCACGATGACCGGCCATTTGTAGCGCATGCCGTGGAGCACCGCGCAGTCCTGCACGTTAGAGTTCGAGCCCAGCCGGATGGAGTGCACATCGCCGCGCAGCACGGCGTTCATCCAGACGCTTGCCTGCTCGCCGAGCGTGACATCGCCGAGGATCTGGGCGGAGACATCGACATAGCAGGATGCGGGGATGACCGGCGCGTGGCCGAGATAGGTGCGGATCATGCTTCCAGTGTATTGCGGCGGCGCGGAAGGGCTGTGCGTCAGCGTTTGCTCAGGTCGATGGCCATCTCGGTGTTGGCGGGGAAGCTGACCTCGTGGCCGCGCGCGATGTAGCGGCGATAGATGGACTTCGCAGTCGCGAAGGCGGCAAAGCCGGTAGAGGCGTTGCGGCTGGCCGCGGCCATGGTGACGACACGGGCGACCAGGCCGAAGCCGTTGCTGGTGACACCCTGGCGCGCGATACCGCCATCCTCATCCTGCGAGCCGGCGGCCATCGCGGCGAGCACCAGCGGCGCCAGGAAGCGGCCGTTGTCCGGCTGCGCGCGCGTGCCGCCTTCTTCATCGAGCGCGATGTTCTGGCTCTTCTGCCCCTGGATGGACGAGAGTCTGCCTTCAATATGCTGGGCCGCCGCATTCTGCGCAGCAGGCGTGTCGATGGAACGGAAGACGAAGCGGAGACGACCGGTGCGGGCGAAGGAGCGCGCGTGCCGCGCCTGCAGCACGAGGCCGCGCAGCGGCGTTCCCTCCGGCAGCATCAGCTGTCCCTTCGCGTCGCAGAATGGCCTGACCAGCACCGCGGTGACGGGATCGCCCTGCTTTGCCGACTCGGAGCTGATGCCGCTGGTGAGTCGTGCCTGCATGGTGCCGCTGGTCAGGTCCACAGAGGAAGCCGCGGGCATCGGCGCGGACGCTTCGGCGACGGGCAGGCGCAGCGGCTCGCGAAGAATGGCATCGAACTGCGACCCGGCCCAGATGCGCTGCGGGTGATACGGCAACTGGCTGAAAAGCAACTGCTTTACGCGGTCGCCCTTGTGCTGGTCGTGCGCGGTGTCATGCGCCTGCTGGATCTTCTCGTGGATCATGCCTTTCACGCGGGCCACGATCGAGTTCTTCTGCGGATGGCGCGCAAAGGAGATGATGGCGGCATTGCGCATGCCGCCCACGGCATCCGCCGGCAGCACGCGGCCCGAGGGCAGCGTGAGTTCGGTGACACGGATGACGGGGACGCGCAGCGGGGTGAAGTCGCCGTCCAGTTTCGCGTTGACGCGGGTACTGCGATCCGCGGCGGGAGTGGAGGAGACAACGCCCTCCGCCGTGGTGCCGGTGGGCAGCAGCAGGCGGTTGGGCCCGTAGACCGGCTCGATGAGCCGGCCGCGGAAGGGCATGCCGGTCTTGAGGGTGAGTGTGCGGGTGACTTCGATGCGCAGGGGCACCTCGGCCGGCACTGCCAGGGACGCGGGGGGGTCCGGCTGAGGAGGCGGTTGCACCTGCGCCTGCGCGCCGGCGGAGACACATGCGGCGAGGAGTACGGCGGGTATGGCGCAGCGGTGCATGCGAGACTTCTGCATTCGAGACTTCATAGGCCCCCAGGCCGGGTGAGGGCCGCGGCCTGTGCCAGCGAAAGATCCGGGACAAGCGGTTCGGCGCTGGAGTGGGTGGCGTCCTCGTCGCGCGAAATGCTTTTGAGCAGGAGAATTCTTCCGTCGACATGCACGGCGATCTTTGAGCTCTTCCAATCTGTCGCTGTCACAGGAATGCGTGTGACGCCGAAGTGACTGCCCTGATCGATGTGGCCCAGCAACCCGTAGCCAAAGCTGACGCGATCCACCAGATGCCCTTGAACGCCGCACAGCCGCTCGGCCGGCATGCGCACGAGCAGGATGCCTGCCAGCCCGTGAACGATGCGCTCGTCGTAGGTGGAAGGCGTGAACGCCGGGTTGGGACGAAAGGCGATGCGCATACAGTCGTCCTGCATTCCATCTGCGGTGAAGAGGAAGGCCTGCGGCGCGATCTTGAGCAGCCGCAGCATGCGCGCCTCGTCCGCACGGCGATCGGCGTTTTCGGCCTGCAGTGCGGAGGGATCGGCGACCAGGGCAGCGATGCGGCGATCTTCGGCGGCGGCACGATCGGCCGGGAGCGGTTTGCCATCCTCCGCAACCAGCCGGCGCAGCAGTCCGTCCGGAGTCTCCACGACGTTCTCCGTCCACAGATGGCCGCCGGTGCGGGCAGAGCGCTCGGCAGAGGTGTAGCGGAAGAATGTGCGATGCTGCCGCGCCTGTCCTTCGTTCTCGACCATTGCCTTCACTACCTGCAGGGGCGTCTCTTGTTGCGCGGGCGCCGGCTTAGGCTGTGCAAGCAGGAGCGAGTGGAACGTCGTCAGCAGCAGCAGCGAGACGCACATCGCCGGGAACCGCATTGCCGGGGAGACGGACCGCTGAATAAGACATCCGGCAGGCCGGCGGCGCTGGAAAGCCTGCCGAACCCCTGCCGAACGCGAAGCGATGAGTTGCTGTGAAATCAATCGGCCTTTACCGGGTCGCCCTGGGGGCTGAAGGCGATCTCCCGCCGCCGGCCTTTTGTTGTGATGGTGGTTTCATAGCTCGCGATTACCCCTCCACGCGTCACCGATTCGACCTTGCCGACCTTGCCGCCATGTGCCGCTTTGGCGATGGCATCGGAGACCGCCGGAGGCAGGCTACCGGTCTCGACCTGCTGTTCCAACTCGAGAACCGATCCCGAATCGTCCAACAGTATGTCTCTGCTCTTGCCGTCTTTCAGGGTCTCCACCTCATAGGTGAGCTTGCCGTTCTCTTTGTCTTTGACGCAGCCGCGGATGGTTGCGTCTCCTGCCTCGATCTTCGCCTGGTGGAGAACAGCGGCGGGAAGCGTATTGCAGGGGACGTGCGTCTCCGCCAGCGCGGCAACGTGCGCGGTGGCGGCGATCAGGGTGGCAAGCAGCGTGGCAGTCCGTGTGTGGCTCATGCAGGTAGATTGCGGCCGAGCGGCTTAAACGGGCGTGAATATGGCACCCGATCGAAGATACAGGTGTTTTTTGAGCATCCTCGGCATGTGCGCAATCAGGGCTGAACTGCACTCATGAGAAGGAAATAATCCAGGCCAAAGATGAGCGCGAGCGCGCAGCCCACGAGGAAGTATTGCATTCTCCTGCGCCGGCGCTGAACGTGTATGCCGTCCATTTGCACAGCTTACACGCCCGGGCAAAGGCGCCGCATTGCATCATTAGCGAACACCGGCGTCGCGAAAATGGACGCGCCTCTGACGCCTGTGCGCGCCAGCCGAGTGAAAAATCAGTGAGTTAGCGGAATCGCCGGTTGGCAACTGGCGTGCCCTTTTGAACGAGGGCCCATCTGCCTTCGACCGGAGCGACCATGCACACGCTGCTTCAGGATCTTCGCTACGCCCTGCGCCAACTCATTCATAGCCCCGGCTTCGCGCTGGCCGCGGTGGTTTCGCTCGCGCTGGGGATCGGCGCCACGGCGGCCGTCTTCAGCGTGGTGTGGGCGGTGTTGATGAATCCGTACCCCTATGCGGCGCCGGATCGTATGGTGCATATGCGGCTGCGGGATAAGGATGGGCAGGAGCGCGGCGCCAACCTGACCGGGCAGCAGTGGCAGGTGATCCGAAAGTCGCCCGCAGTCGAAGATGCTTTCATCTCCGATCAGCAGAACCTGACGGTGACCGGCCACGACCTGCCGGAAGATGTGCAGGGCGACTACGTGACGTCGAACATGTTCCAGTTCATGGGTGTCCCGCCGATCCTGGGGCGCGGGATATTGCCGTCGGACGCAATCGATGGGCAAGACCCGCAGCCAGTGGTGGTGCTGGGGTACAAGTTCTGGCAGCGGCACTTCAGCGGCAATCCCGATGTGATCGGCAAGACCCTGCAACTGGTGCGCAAGGACTACACCATCGTGGGCATCGCCGCGCCGCGCTTCACCTGGGATGACGGTGACGTGTATCTGCCGCTGAAGATCACGCAGGACCCGGTGCGCGCTTACTACGTCGGACTGCGGCTGAAGCCGGGTGTGAGCCACACCGCTGCGAATGCCGCGCTGACGCCGCTGATTCACCAGTTCGCGAAGCAGACGCCGAAGCACTTTCCGCGAGACAACGCCTATACGTTCACGGTGGTGGGTCTGAACGAGGACTTCGTCAAGCAACTGGGCGGCACGCTCGCGTTGCTCTTCGGCGCGGTGGCGCTGTTGCTGGCCATCGGATGCGGGAATGTGTCGATCCTGCTGCTGGCCCGGGGCGCGGCGCGGCAGCAGGAGCTGGCGCTTCGCTCGGCGATCGGGGCGAGCCCCAGGCGTATCGTCCGGCAGTTGCTGACGGAGGCATTGCTGCTCTCCTTCACCGGCGCGGCGCTCGGCGTGCTTCTGGCCTACAGGACGGTCGCGATGATCGTAGCTCTGCTGCCCGACTACTCATTCCCGCATGAGGCGGCGATCCGGGTGAACCTGCCGGTGCTGCTCTTCAGCGTGGGGGTAGCGCTGTTTACCGGGGTGCTCTTCGGGCTATGGCCGGCGCTGCGCCTCTCGCGCCCGGATGTCGGGCAGGTGATGCAATCCGGTTCGCGCAGGGTCGCCGGGCGGCTGGGCGGCCGCGCGACAAACAACATATTGATCGCGGGGCAGATCGCTCTGACCCTGTTGATGCTGGCCGGGGCCGGCGCGGCGATCCAGGGCTTTTTGCGGACCATGCACAGGCCGCTGGGCTATGACCCGCACAACGTGATGTCGGTAGGCATTCCGATCCATGACGGGACCTACAAGACATGGGGCGAGCGCGCCGCGTACTTCGATCAGTTGCAGAAGAAGGTAGCAACGACGCCGGGAGTGATGATGACGGCCATCTCCAGCAATGCCACCCCGCCCAACAACGGATTTGAAACGCACGTCGATTTCCTGGGCAAGACGGCTCAGGACGAACAGAAGGTGCGGGTGAATTTGGTGAGCCCGGCGTACTTCCCGGTGTTACGCATTCCGCTGGCCCAGGGGCGCATCTGGGACGAGACGGAGAATCGGAATGGAGCGCATCTGGCCGTGATCAACCAGACCATGGCGCGGCGATACTTCCCGGGCGGCGACGCGATCGGCCATTCCCTGAAGGCGCCAGAACTGCAGGACATGCCGCCGTATAACCTGACCGCCCAGGATGGGGCAGGGTGGATGCAGATTGTCGGCATTGTCCCAGACAAGCTCGACGACGGCCTGCGAAAACCGATCAAGCCCGAGGTCTTCCTGCCGTACACGATATCGATGGGGATGTACACGCAGATTCTGGTGCGCTCGGAGGCGTCGCCGCTGACCCTGCTGCATGCGGTGAGCGCGCAGGTCAACTCCGTAGACGCAGATCAGCAGATCTACGGGCAGGTAAAGGATCTGGAACACTGGATCACCAGCCAGCAGGAGATACAGCAGGAGCACCTGGTGGCGTGGCTCTTCGGGCTGTTTGCAGCACTGGGGCTGGTACTGGCGGCGGTGGGGCTGTACAGCGTGGTCTCGTACACGGTGGCGCAGCGGACGAGCGAATTTGGCATCAGGATGGCGCTGGGCGCGCCGCGCGTGCATGTGCTGCGGATCGTCTTTGAATCGACAGTGCTGAGCGTGGGCTGCGGGATGGCGGCGGGGCTGGTGCTGACGCTCTCGCTCCAGCGCCTGCTGGCGCATTGGGCGGAGGGCAGTTCGCACGATCCGCTGGTGGTGGTGGCGGCGGCGCTGTTGCTGAGCCTGGTGGCGGCGGTGGCCTGTGCCGTGCCGGCGCGGCGGGCCTCGCGGGTGGACCCGGTAACCGCTCTGCGTTATTGATTGACTACTTTATTACTAAGTATCGAAGCGGGTACTTAAGTACCGCGTAGGATGACTCTCGCATGGGAATGCGGGAGCTCCGCGGCGCCAATTTCCCCCGATTCGGGGGCCAAAGCCCTTTATTTTGCCTCGGAGCCGGTCCATACCGTCCCGCGTCGCAGGAATTCCTTGACTGGTGCGGATGAGCTTGCCGTATTCTAAGAAATGACCCCATTGGGAAGTTTGGAGGTGTAGTTCATTGGCAGAGGTTCGTGTGCAGGAAGGCGAGCCGCTCGAGAATGCATTGCGTCGTTTTAAGCGGAAGGTGCAGCAGGAGGACATCATCAAGGAAGTCAAGCGTCACTCCTTCTACCTGAAGCCCGGTGAGCGGAAGCGCGTCAAGGAAGCACTAGCGCGGAAGCGTAACCGGAAGAAGGCGCGTAAAGAGCAGGACTAACAGCACTTTCGCTGCAATAGCAGCAAAGGTGCTTCAAACGGCAGTTCCCCCGGGCCCGCAGATTTCATAAGACAATCGCGGGCCCTCGGTGTCTCCGGCTCGACTGATGGCACTACAAGATTCCGTTCCCCTCTCCATTCGTCCCTCCCCCCAAGGTCGTTGCAGTTGCAATTGCAGTGAGCCGCTTCGGTGGCCGGGCCCCAATGCAAGTTCGGTGCGATTTTCGAGGAGGGCGGGAATTGCCGGCCAGGCAATGCGGCGGCAACAACCGGGTCATGGAATTCCAGGACAAGGTACTCAAATGCGTGGATTGCGGGAAGGATTTTGTCTTCACCGCCGGCGAGCAACTGTTTTTTCACGATAAGCAGTTTCACAACGATCCCAAGCGCTGTAAGGCGTGCAAGCTGAAGCGGGGCGGCGGCTCCAGCGTGCGGGCGGAGACCCGGACGCACTGCTCGGTATGCGGGCAGGAGACGACGGTGCCATTCCGTCCGACGCAGGGACGGCCGGTACTGTGCCGATCCTGTTTCGAGCAGAATCGGCGCACAGCAGGGACGCAACCGGTGGTCGGGTCAGCGGGAACGCAGTCCGTCGTTGCAGCGATGGCGCAGACCGAGGCCGGAGCACCGGTGGATGGCTCCCCAGCCGCGGTGAAATCCGCCGGCTGACCGAGGAGTGGCGCCTTTCCGGGACCGTGTCGACTTACATCCGGTCCCGAAGGGCCTAAATGCGCCCAAAAGCAAATTGTTCGTGGTGATCCCGTTGATCCGTGATCGCGCTGCTTCATGAGCCGGAGGGATCCTCTGAACTCCATGTCCGGCTTGCGAGGTGGAGCGGTTGACGGAAGGCGGTGCTTGCAGGCATCGTCCCCGCGCTTCTGGAGGACCGCCGGATTTCTGGAACATGGAAGACTCTGGGCAGCGAGAACTCTGACAGCGGAACTAGCGCTCTGCCACAGCCTTGCGGCGCGCGCCATTGCCCTTTTTGGCAACGGCAGCGGCGGCGTAGTCCGGCTGGACTCCCTGCTTCGCCTTCTGCTTCTTGTCTTCGTGGGTCACCAGCAAGGCTTCGATCTGCAGAACCAGGTCGTTGGTGTTCATCGGCTTCACCAGCATCTGGTCCGCACCAGCGTTCTCCCACTCTTCGCCGGGGATCGGGAATGCAGTGAGCATGGCGACGGCGGGGTCGTATTCTGCTTCGCGGGCGGCGCGTACGACTTCAATGCCGGCGCGCTCATTTTCCATGCGCATGTCGGTGATGACCATGTGGTAGGCGTGCGAGCGCAGCTTGGACTTCGCCTCACGCGCGGAGGCGGCGGTCTCCACGTCGAAGCCATGATGCTCAAGAACAGCCTTCAGCGTAAGCAGGATCGCGAGCTCATCATCTACCAGCAGAATGCGTCGTTTCATGGGTAACTTCCCTCACAACACCATACCAGCACGGACCCGGTGGAAGCCTTTCGGCGAGCTCTCCGGACCCCACCTCGGGGACCAACTAGACTGGGGAACGTGGAAGGATACCACGTAGAAAACTTCGGTTGTCGAGCCAGCCAGGCCGACGGCGATGCGGTGGCGGCGGAGCTCGCCCGCGACGGCGGAAGCGCCGTCTCCGCAGCAGAGGCGGTGGTGGTGGTGCTGAACACCTGCGCCGTGACCGCCGAAGCCGAACGGACGGCGCGCGCGTATCTGCGGCGGGTGAAGCGGGAGAATCCGAGGGCACGGGTGGTGGTGACCGGCTGCTACGCGCAGCGCGCCCCCGAGGAAGTGGCGCGGCTGGCAGGCGTGGATGCCGTGATCGGCAACAGCCACAAGGGGTTGCTGGCACCGGTGGTTGCGCGGATGCGGCAGGCAGGCGATGCCGGCCTTCCCGATACAGCGGGATTTGTTGGTCCGGAGTTCGGAGCGGGCTTCGTGTCCCTGGGCGATGTGACGGGCGCGCGCGGGATTCCGGTGCTGGTGGATGACCGCTTTGCCCATGCCAACCTGGCGGCGGAGGATTTGGCCTCCTCCGGCGATACACGGCCCAACCTGAAGGTCCAGGATGGCTGCGGGAACCGTTGCAGCTTCTGCATCATCCCGAAGACCCGGGGAGGCAGCCGGTCATTGTCACTGAATGACGTGCTCAGGCGCGTCGGTCTCTTCGTGGAGGCGGGCGGGAAGGAACTGGTGCTCTCCGGCATCAACCTTGGCCGATGGGGACGTGATCTTGAGCAGCCTACGAGGCTGGAGGACCTGGTTGCTGCCATTCTGGAGCGGACGGCGCTGCCCCGGCTGCGCATCAGCTCGGTCGAGCCGATGGACTGGAGCGTGGAGCTGCTGGCGCTCTATCGCCGGTACGGGCGCCTGGATGCGGCAGTGACCGGGCCGCGGCTGGCGCGGCATGCCCATCTGCCGCTGCAGTCCGGCGCGGATGCCATCCTGCGCGCGATGCACCGGCGCTATCGGCCATGGCACTACGCGGAGAAGCTGGCGGCCATCCGCGAGGCGATGCCCGAGGCGGCGATTGGGGCGGACGTGATGGTCGGGTTCCCGGGCGAGACGGATGCGCTGTTCGAGGAGAACTACCGGTTCATCGCCGAACAGCCGTTTACGTATCTGCACCTCTTTCCGTTCAGTGCGCGGCCAGGGACGGTGGCCTGGGGCCTGGCGCAGGAAAAGCCGGTGCGGGGCGAGGCGGTGCGCGAGCGCATGGCGCGGCTGCGCGCGCTGATGGAGGAGAAGCAGGCGGCGTTTCGGCGGAGCGCAGGCGAGGGCAGGTTGCCGGTGATCACGCTGAAGGCTGGCGCTGCGGATCGTGCGCGGAGGCGTGACGCCGGCGTTAAGCGATAACTTTCTTGCTATCGAAATCGACGGTTTATTTCCCGCGAACCAGATGCTGTGGACAGCCGTATCTCATCTAACAAAGAGCGAGGATAGTACGGCCGCATGGCGGATCATCCCAATGGATGAGGTTTCACTTTAGGCCGCTGCTATAATCGTCCCGCGAGGGTGTACCCTTGCACAACTTTGGAGGATTCCCATAGCACTCGATAAACGTTCAGCCAAGTCCTTTATCCGTACCAACGAGCGTATCCGCGCGAAAGAGATTCGCGTGATTGACGATCAGGGCGAACAGCTCGGCATCATGGTGCCGTTTGAGGCCCTGAAGATCGCCCGTGAGCGCGGACTGGATCTGGTAGAAGTCTCCCCAAACGCCGTGCCGCCGGTGTGCCGCATCCAGGACTACGGCAAGTTCCTTTACGAGAAGGACAAGAGCGAGCGGGCTGCGCGCAAGAAACAGAAAGTCATCGTGGTGAAGGAGGTCAAGTTCTCCGTCACCGTGGATGAGCATGACTACCAGACCAAGAAGAACAAGGCCGTCCGCTTCCTGAATGATGGCGACAAGGTGAAGGCTTCGCTGCGCTTCAAGGGACGCCAGATGGCGCACCGCGAGCTGGGTTATGCCATCATCAACCGCCTGATTCAGGACATGGGCGAGACCGGCATTGTGGAGTTCATGCCGCGCATGGAAGGCACCACGCTGCACGCCATTCTGGCGCCGGGCAAGAAGTCCGAGTCCCAGCGCGTGCCGAAGCCAGCGCCAGCCGCAACGCCGAAGCCCCCTGCGGCGCAACAGGCACCGGTGAATACGCAGGTCACTGCGCAGTCCTAGGCGAAACGGCGGCGTGGACCCACTGCGCGAACCGGCATTGCGCGGACCCAGGCCGCACGAACCCATGTTGCACGAACCGAGGCTGCACGAATTCACGTTGCGCACGGCGACGGCTGCCGACCTGGAGGCGATCCGGAGTTTGATCGCCGCATCCGTCCGAGGGCTGCAGCACGAATACAGCGAAGGCCAGCGCGAACAGGCGCTGGCCTCTGTGTTTACGCCGGACACGCAGTTGATTGCAGACCAAACGTACTACCTTCTCGAAACCGCTGAGGGCTCTCGCCTGGAAGCGTCCGGCGGCACGCTTGCCGCATGCGGCGGCTGGAGCTGGCGCAAGACTCTATATGGCGGCGATCATCACCATGCCTCGCGTGACGCCGGGCGGCTCGATCCGGCAATGGACGCGGCGAAGATCCGCGCGTTCTTCGTACATCCGCAGTGGTCGCGGCGTGGGCTGGGCACGCGGCTGCTGGAGGCATGCGAGCAGGCGGCGTGGGATGCGGGCTTTCGCCGCTGCGAGATGGGCGCGACGCTGAGCGGTGTGCCGCTTTACGAACGGCATGGATACCGGCGGGTGGCGGAGATTCTGGTGGACCTTCCGGGTGGCGAACGGCTGCCAGTGGTGCGGATGGAGAAGGTATTGGTGCCGCCGCGACCGTGAGGAATACCATGCCTGTACTTCAAATTTTGCAAGACGGGAACAACGATGGCGGGGCCGGACTCTCGATCTCCTGAATTTCGATCTATAGACGAGTACATCGCGGCACAGCCGGCGGTCGCGCAGGTGGCGCTGGGACGCGTACGGTGCGCCATCCGTGCAGCCGCATGGGGGGCGGAGGAAGGAATCTCGTACAAAATTCCTGCCTACACACTGCATGGCAGCGTTCTGCTGTACTTCGCCGGATGGAAGCATCACTTTTCGATTTATCCGGCCAGCGATGGAATGGTTGCGGCGTTCAAGGGAGAGCTGGACCCGTACCGGGCCAGCAAGGGCACGCTGCGCTTCCCGCTTTCCGTGCCGGTGCCGGTGAAGCTGATTGAGCGGATCGCCCGGTTTCGCGCGAAGGAGATTGCCGAGCGCAAACAGGCGAAGGTGGCGGTGAAGAAGCATTAGGCACGTTCCCATCGCGATCAACCTGGAGGACTTCGGATGGATGACAGGGCGAGTCGCTCAGAGGACGAAGCGGCAATTCGCAATGTGGTTGAATCCTGGACCGCCGCCGTGCGCCGTAGAGATTTCGACGGGATACTCAAGAACCATTCTTCCGACATCGTAATGTTCGATGTTCCGCCGCCAATTCAATCCAAGGGAATCGATGCCTACAGGAAGACATGGGACCTGTTCTTTTCCTGGTCGAGCGAGCCGGTCCCTTTTGATTTCACGGAAATGAGTATCACGGCCGGCAGGGATGTCGCGTTTGTCGTAGCGACGATGCGTTGCGCTGAACCTGGCCCTAACGGTGAGCAGAAGAGCCTGGATTTCCGCTTGACGATCGGCCTGCGCAAAATCGATGGGCGATGGATCATAACCCATGAACATCATTCCGTCCCGGCTGTGGACTAGCGCCGTCGGGACGCGAATTTTATCAAAGCAAAGTTCGCCTAAACTGCACCCGAAATGCTTTAGAGTGGTGGGCACTTCCGCTTTGGGGGCCATCATGTCTGCATCGCGTTTCCTCTGGTCTGCACTGCTTCTGGCTGCTGCTTGTCCTCTTGCTTCGTCCCTCTCGGCGCAGGTTCCGGCTGAGGCGTTTCGGGCGAAGACCGTTTTCATTCGTAACAACGCCGGTGGCGCACAACTGGAGAATGCCGCGGACGAGGAGCTGTCGAAGTGGGGGCGGTTCACGCTGGCCGACGATGAGGCGAGCGCGGACATCATTCTCGTGTTCTCGAAGAACGGCGTCCAGAACACGGAGAAGAGCGAGAACAAGAAGGACGGCACCTGCTGCGACACGAGTTATGGCGCCAGCTTTTCGCCCGGCGCGACGGCGCGCGCGTATCTGAAGGGGCATGGCCCGGGGCCGGGCTCGCTGCCCTTCTGGCAGGATGGCTGCGGCGGCATGACACAGAAAGCGACGGGCAAAGGCTGCATCGATGCGTTCAAAAAGCAATTTCCGCGGTAGGGAGGATCTTTCGCTGAAGAGGCTCGGCCGGTTTTTACTGCATGCGGCGTCGGTGACTCTGCTGCTGCCGTGTGCTGCATTTGCGAAACCGATGCAATTGACGACTGAATCCGCGGCGCCCACGGTAGCGTCGCTGATCGTCTGCGACCCGCCGGCATTCGAGAATTGCCACCGCGTGGAGGGTGTGACGCCGCCGCGAGTCATCCACTCGGAGACGCCGGCCTATCCGCTGGCGGCGCGGCGCCTGAAGCTGGAAGGCGTCTCGGTGGTGAGCCTGGTCATCGACACCCATGGCGTGCCGCGCAAGGTGTCGACAGCGCAGTCGATTGCCGAGACGGTGTTCACTTCCCATCGCGATGTGGCCGCGGAGATGGACAGCAGTGCCGTGGCGTGCGTGAGGAAGTTCCGATTTGTGGCCGCGAGGCTGGATGGCAAACCAGTGGCGACGCGGGTCACGCTGGAGATGAATTTCCATCACACCGCGGGAGATTGAGGCTTTCTAGCAGCCCGATAGCTGTGCGCGGCCATCCCCAGGAAGCAAAGGCATCGGCGGACACATCATCCGCTCCATAAAGACGTTGGCGCGGGCGTAGTGCGAAGGCTTGACGCGTGTCGGCGGCAGGTGGCGGAAACCCATCGATTCGTAGAGCAGGATCGCGCCGGTCAGAGTCCGGTTGGTTTCGAGATAGAGGCGTGTCGCGCCGAGGCGTTCGGCCTTTGCGATGGCCGCAGCGATGAGCCGGCGGCCGATGCCGTGGCGGCGCTCGGTGGGGGTTACCGCCATCTTGGCCAGTTCGTACTCTCCGGGACCCATGGCGACGAGCGCGCAGCAGCCGACGCAGGTGCCGTTATGCACGGCCATGAAGATGTGGCCGCCGGGGTCGAGGATCGCCGTCTGCGGATGCCACAACACTTCCAGGTCGGCAGGTTCCAGCCAGAAGTAGCGCTGGATCCACTCGCGATTGAGTTCGAAGAAGGCGTCTGCATCGGCGGGTTGAAACTCTCTGACGATGACATCGGACATAAGCTCGATCCTCCTGTAGCAACGGGGCTATCCGGGTCGCGCGGGTCTTTCGCGGTTGATGGTTCAAGAGTAGGATCAGTCGAGCGATATGTCCAATATTTGAATGATCTTGATTCAGACGATCTAGATATGAAAGACGAGATCGAACTACGCCATCTGCGCTACTTCCTGACGGTTGCGGAGACGCTGCACTTTGGCCGCGCGGCGAAGAAGCTGGGGATGGCGCAGCCGCCGCTGAGCCAGCAGATTCGCAGGCTGGAAGAGCTGCTGGGCGCGCCGCTGTTCGAGCGGACGACACGAGGCGTCAGGTTGACGCCGGCGGGCGCGGTGCTGCGCGAGCGCGCCCTTTCCAGCATGGCGCGGCTGGCCGACGATCTGGAGCAGACGCGCCGCGTGGCGCGCGGCGAGGAGGGCCGGCTGACCGTGGGGTTCTCCGGGTCGGTGATGTTCACCGAGCTGCCGATGGCGATCCAGGCCTACCGGCGTGCCTATCCGCGGGTGGAGGTGCGGCTGCGCGAGATGTGGACCTCGGATCAGTTGGCCGCGCTGACAGACGGGTCCATCGATGTGGGCTTTCTGCGGGACGGTGAGCGGCGGCCCGATCTGGAGATCATGCCGCTGCTCCGGGAACCCTTCCATGTGGCGCTGCCGGTGGAGCATAGGCTGAAACGCCGGCGCACGGTGGACCCGAAGGACTTTGAGGGCGAACCGTTCGTGTTGTTCGCGCGGCGCATGGGCAATCTGGCCTTCGATCGGACGATGCGCTGCTGCCTGGATGCCGGCTTCCAACCGACGATTGTGCAGGAGGCGCCCCAGTTTCCCACGCTGATCCGGCTGGTCTCTGCCGGGCTGGGAATCTCGCTGGTGCCGGCGTGCGTGGCCACGGTTGCGTTTCCGGGCGCGATCTTCCGGCCGATCCGGTCGAAGCGGTGGACTTCGGTCGATATCGGGACACGGGTGGCTGGGGCTGGTGCTACAGCGGTGGCTTTTGTGGAGACGGTGCGGGGCCACTTCGCCGATAAGGGCTGAGCGGCGATGAGCGTGGTTACGTCGTCTGTGCCGGAGTTCGAGCGCGAAGGCCCCACAGGATGATCAGCGAGGATGCGACGTACGCGAGGCCGACGGTCATGAAGCCGATGGTGACGAAGCTTTCCTGCCAGGGCTGTCCCTTGTAGCCCGGCGCGGTGATTGGGGAGAGCGCTCCCGTGCCGAAGACGGCAGCGAGCGTGGTCATGAGCCAGTTGGCGTACGTCGCGTAAAGGACGATCCAGTAGGTGGCCGTCTTGACCCCCGGCGGCAGGTTCACGTAGATCCACACCGCGCCGAGGGCGAGCAGGAAGGTTCCGTTCATGACGCCTTCCAGGTGCGCTGCCAGTCCCATGCGGACGTTGGCGAAGCTGTGCTCCGCGAAACCCGTGAGCAGCCCCAGTAGAAACAGGAACATGCCATGCCACATCAAATGCCGGTTGGTGCGTGCCATGCGGCTTCTCCTCTTGCTGAATGTGGGCCTGGAGGTTGGGAGGGCTTGCGTGTTGGGGTTAACAGCAAAGTATTCGCGGTGAAACGGAAACGCCAGAGGTATCGCTTAAGACAGCAGGTTCGCATTGTTTACGCCTGATGACTCACTCGATGGGTGCGCGATAGTCCACCCGTGTATCTGGTGTCACTCGGATAGATTCAAGATCGGTATTTGCAAGGACACTATCAATCAGCCCGGTTGTACCTCCAACAACCGTGAAAGGGAGGTCATAGTCCGAGCATACGCACCACGAACGATCTTCTGGCCACCAATATTCAGGTGTGAACTGACGGTCTGTTTCCTTCAAAAATCGCTGAAGTTGTTCCAATTGTCCTGAATAAAGAAGAGGCTTATCCGTCCCTATATAGGCCATTTCGGCAAAGCGGAAGTAGCAGCTTGAAGATGCAGAGGATGCACTCAAAATCGATATAAGAGCGGTGGCCTCACGCTCTTCGAGGATGCCTTCGTCTGGTCCACTGACATACCTCGGCCAACATCCCGGTTCCAGCACGGATCGAAACCATTCATTACTGAGGTGACGCTGAAAGGGCACGCCCAATGCCTCAGCCACCTTCTTCCAATGAAGGGTCGGGGCTTCCGGCTCGGTTCGCATCCGCTGGACGAAATCGCGCAGGACATGACACTCGGGCAGCCCGAGGATTTTCCTCTCGTCGAGGTCTAGAGGGTGATCGATGTTCTCGTAACGGCCTTCGATGGGATGGAATATCTTTGCGTAGACCTCAAATACTTCCGGGATTAGAGCAGCCACGGGTACACCCGGCCAACTAGGTTCAATCGAATGGGGCTCTGTCTTGTGCCGCCCCTTTCTGATCCAATCGAAGGCTGATTGGGCAGTTTCCACCTTAATTTCGCTCGTCGACATGGCTGGCCGGCTCCCGGAATCTCAGTTATACTGACTGATGTCGCCATACCGGCGATTTTCAGGATACTCATGCCTAAGCTAAAGACACACAAAGGCGCGGCCAAGCGCTTCAAGAAGACTGGTACGGGCAAAGTGCTCCGTGGCCAGACCAAGATGCGTCACATTTTGACCTCGAAGGCGAATAAGACCAAGCGCAAGTTGGGTGGTACGGTGCTGGTCTCAGAAGCCGACAGGCCAAAGGTGCTGCGCATGATTCCGTACGCCTGATCTTCGGACGGGCCGGGGTAACGCGTTCCCTGTGAGCCCATCATGCCGAAGTCAGAGCGATGAGCGAGTGAAGAGGTTCAAAAGCAATACCCTCCCGGGTGCTGCCTCCTGCCTCCAGCCGCATAACGATGTACGCAAAGGAGGACCTACGAGATGCCCCGCGTAAAACGTGGAACCAAACGGCTTGCCCGCCGCAAAAAGATTCTGAAGAGGGCAAGCGGCTATTTCC
This sequence comes from uncultured Acidobacteriaceae bacterium, assembly GCA_963763665.1. GTDB lineage: Bacteria > Acidobacteriota > Terriglobia > Terriglobales > Acidobacteriaceae > KBS-83. The sequence continues at coordinate 1,393,805 of CAVXPT010000001.1, forward strand.
TTACCAAATCGAAGCTCTACCAGGCAGCGCAGGAGGCCGTAGAGCGCGGCCTGAAGTTTGCCTACAGCGGCCGCCGGCAGAAGAAGCGCCAGTTCCGCTCGCTATGGATCGTGCGCATCAACGCCGCGGCGAAGCAGAACGGGACCAGCTACTCGCAGCTCATCCATGGGCTGAAGGTGGCGGGGATCGAGCTGGATCGCAAGATCCTGGCCGACCTGGCGACCAACGACGCCGCCGCGTTCAGCGCGCTGGTGAAGACGGCGAAGGAAGCCGCCGCCAAGCCGGCGACTGTCTAGCGGGAGTCGAAGAAGAATAAGGAAGGCCCGGCGCTCGCCGGGCCTCTCTGTTTGTGCCTGCATTGAGCCAATCTTTTGAAAAATAAGAAAGTTTGCGGCCGTGTGTCGAAATCCCGGGCCTTCGAACGACGAGTTATCAGGAGGAAGTTCCCGTGACCGTCCAGTCGCACACTCTCAAGGTTCCAGGCGCCCAGATCTATTATGAGACATATGGATCGGGGCCGATCCTATTGATGATCCCCGGCGGCCCTGCCGATGCAGGAGTCTTCACCGCGCTTGCACGATCCCTTGCCGACCGCTACACGTGTGTGCCCTACGATCCGCGCGGCAACTCGCGCAGTGTGCTGGATGGGCCGGTGACGGATCTGCATCTGGATCTTTTCGGCGACGATGCGGCGCAGTTGCTGGCGGCGCTCGGCAACGAACCGGCGTATGTGCTGGGCAGCAGCGGCGGAGCGCAGATTGGACTGAACCTGGCGGCGCGCTATCCGGGAGGCGTCCGCACGCTGGTGGCGCACGAGCCGCCATGCCTGGAGCTGCTGCCGGATGTCGAGGAGCAGCGCGCATCCGGAAGGGAGCTCGACGCGATCTACAAGGCGCATGGGGCTCAAGCGGCGATGCAGAAGTTTATGGCTTTGGCTGGACTCAATGCGCCGCCGAAGGATGCGACACCGCCGCCGCCCGAGATGCAGGCGGCATTTGGGCGCTTGATGGGCAATCTGGACTTCTTCTTCGGACATGGGAGGAAGGCGATCGTGGACTACGTGCCGGATGTTGCCACGCTGAAGGTTGGAGCGCCACGGGTCGTCATCGGAGCAGGCGAGACAACTACAGGACAGACCGCAAACCGTGCAGCGGTCGCCCTGGCTGAGCGGCTGGGGGCGCCCGCCGTGATCTTTCCGGGAGACCATGGCGGCTATAGCAGCCACCCGGACGCCTTTGCGGAACGACTGGAGCAGGTGTTCAGGGCTTGATCGCGCGCGCTCTGCGAGCCGCGTCGTTCTTATAGCCAGGAGCGTTTGCGGCGGCGCGGTTCGCCGTTTTCGTCCACATCGTGCGCTTCTGAGTGCGCTTCTGCACCGGATCTGGTGTAACGCTTGCGGATCACCCAGAAGAGCAGCAGTCCCAGCAGCAGCGCCACGGTGACCAGGGTCAGGGTCAGGTGGTGCTTGAAGAGGTCGCCCACGACGTTGACGATCTGCGGGCCGTACTTGATGGTGAGCGCGGCCTCCACACCGAAGCGGACGGCACGGCCGGTGAAGACCGCGAGCAGGAAGTGCCAGATCTTCATTTCGAAGACGCCGGCGCCAAAGACGAAAGCCTTCCATGGAGTGGGCGGAGGCATGGCGGAGGGGATAGCCATGGCGAGGAACTCCTGCTTTTCGAAGCGGGCCATCATCGCCTCGTAGCGGGCGCGATCGATGCGGCGCAGCAGGAAGAGCTCGCCGCCGGCGCGGCCGAGCAGAAACGGGATAAGGCCGCCGATGGCCGAGCCCGCGGCTGCCATGACGACGTAGAGCCAGGCGTGCCGGTGATCGTTCCAGGCCCAGGTGGCGATGAGCGGGTCCATCGGAATGGGGATGGTGCCGGAGTCGACGATGCCGGCCAGCGCCGCGCCCCAGATGCCGAGCGGGCCGAGGACGCCGAGGACGAATCCCTTGTAGCGAGCCAGCCACTTCGCGATGAAATGGCTCACGTGCGTGGTGCTCCCGGGGTTTCTGCTCCGTGGGTTTCATGGCGCCGGGATTCGCTGTGCGCGTCGGCGCCGCTCAACAGAACCAGAGCGTGCGGGATGAGGTCAAGCACGGCTTCGAGCGAGGTGACGGCGCCCTCGGGCGAGCCCGGCAGATTGACGATCAATGCGCGGCCGCAGGTTCCGGAGACGGCGCGGCTGAGCGCGGCCAGCGGAGTGCGGCGTGCTCCGGCGGCGCGCATGCGCTCGGCAAATCCATCGAGAATGCGGGTGCAGACGGCGCGAGTGGCCTCAGGCGTGACATCGCGCGGCGCGATGCCGGTGCCGCCGGTGGTGACGAGGAGCGCGGCGTGTGCGGCGTATTTGCGCAGCGCGGTCTCAATTTCAGGCTGCTCGTCCGCGACGAGGTGTGGGCCTTCCACCAGGAAACCGGCTGCCTGAAGAGATCGAACGACCGCCGGCCCGGAGGTGTCCGGACGCTCGCCGCGGGTGCGGGAGTCGCTGATGGTGAGAACCACAGCGCGTGGGGGCTGTGGCGGGGTCGCGGGCATAGTTTGATTGTACGGGCGAGATACCGTGGCGTTCTCGTCAGGCACTGTAGGGATACCGGCTTTCGGGCGAAGAGATGCGATGCGTTCCGATCGCGCGTCATATGGCGTTGCTCTACCGTGAGGAGCCTCTGCCGTGAAGCTTCCAGATGAAATAGTCGTGAATTTCAAGCCGCACTTATAACTAAGCTGCGTTCCATTTCAGCACGCTGGACAGCATGAACACAGCGCGAATCGTTGATTCTTCCCTCGCAAGCCGATTGCGTCGGCGTAGAATTCGTTCATCTGTCCCCCAGAGAGGGCTGGAGCCCTAAACAAGAGCGTGAAGCTCAATGGTTGTGTTTCCGGGTGGCAGACACGTTTTCGTTTCCCCGGTTGCGCGGCGCCTGAGCTCTTTGGGTTCAACCGATGCGTCGCTTCAGAGAGTCAGGCGTCTGCTTCGCAGACATTCTTGGGATCATCCTTGCTGTCGCGGCACTGTTCGCAGTGGCCGGATGCTCTTCCTCCGAGCAATCGGCACCACCACCGGCGGGCGCCGCGAGCCTGGTGTCCATTGCCGTCACGCCGCAATCCGCATCGATTGCCCCGGGCACCTCGCAACAATTCGTTGCAACGGGCACTTACACAGACGGCAGCACCAAGGTGCTTACAGCGTCCGCCTCGTGGACATCCTCGGCGCCGGGAGTCGCGACGATTGACGGAAGCGGCGGGGCTGTCAGCGTGGGCGCGGGCACTACGACGATTACCGCGGAATCCGGATCGATTTCTGGATCGGCTATGCTCACCGTCACGCCGGCCGCACTCGTCTCTCTTGCTGTGACGCCTGCTCTCCCGTCGGTTTCCCCTGGGGAGACGCAGCAGTTCACCGCAACTGGGACATTTGCGGATGGCAGCACTCAGGATCTGACCAAGACGGTCAGCTGGAGCTGCTCGAATACAGCAGTGGCGACGATCGCAACGACCGGCGCAACCGGCGGGCTGGCTCAAACACTTACCGCCGGAACAACCACGATCACGGCAACCTCGGCTGGTGTGAGCGGAAGTACGGTCCTCACGGTGAGTTCCGCCGTGATTACGTCCATCGAAGTCACACCTTCGCCCCTCATTCTGGCCAAAGGAACCAGTGGGCAGCTTTCAGCGATCGCAACCTATTCTGACGACTCAACGAAAGATGTCTCCGCCACCGCGAGCTGGACCTCTTCCGACACCGCAATCGCTACCGTGAATGCGACCGGCGCCGCAACGGGGGTGCAGGCCGGGTCGGCGATGATCACGGCGACGAGCGCGGGTGTGACAGGGTCAACAAATGTCCAGGTCACTGCGGCGGCGCTGGTTTCCATCGCCGTATCGCCGGCCTCAGCCTCCATTCCGCTCGGCACGATGCAGCAGTTCAAGGCAATCGGCACATTCAACGACGCGAGCACTCAAGACCTTACGGGCTCCGTTCAATGGAGCTCATCGAACGCGGCGGTTGCGACCGTGAGCATGGCTTCGGCTTCCGCCGGACTGGCTTCGGCTGTGGGCGCGGGAACAGCGAAGATCGCCGCGACATTGGGCGCAGTGTCCGACAGCGCGAACCTCACGGTGACATCCGCGGGCCTGGTGTCGATTGCGGTAACACCGGCTCGGCCCTCGATCGTGCTCGGCCAATCGGTGCAATTCACAGCGACCGGAACTTACATGGACCAGAGCGCCAAAGACATCACAACGAACGTCACCTGGAGCACGTCAAATGCGTCGGCAGCGATTATCAGCAACAAGGCCGGCTCGAATGGTCTTGCGATCAGCTCCGGCCAGGGAGCGACAACGATCGCGGCCACGATGAAAGCGATTGCTGCTTCCACGACTCTGACGGTCACGGCGCTCGCGGCGCCGACTGGACTCACAGCAACCGCGAGTTCCGGTCAGATAACACTCACCTGGAATTCCGTTGCGGGGGCAACAAGCTATCAGGTATCTCGCAGTACCGGTTCAGGTGGGCCTTACTCGGCATTGGCTACGGCGAAGACCAACAGCTACACCGATACAGGTCTTCCAGGCGACTCGACTTACTACTACGTTGTCCGGTCGGTCAACTCAGCCACGCAAAGTCCTCTCTCTGCGGAGGCGAGCGCAACCACTCCTTCCACAGCGCCGGCCCTGGTGTCGATCAGCATCAGCCCGCTTACTCCTTCTCTTGTGGCAGGAGGGATGCAGCAATTCAACGCCACTGCTCTCTACAGCGATTCGAGCACGAACGATGTGACCAGTGCCGCGGGATGGTCGTCCTCGAACAACGCTGTTGCGACGATCAGCGGTACAGGATTGGCTTCCGCAGTGGCGCAAGGGAGCATCACGATCGGTGCGACGTATGAAAGCAAATCTGCCTCCACGATACTCACTGTGTCACCCGCAGGATCATGTCCGACATTCTTTCCTGTCGATGTGCTCCTGACCATGAACGGCACATCTCCGGGAACCGCGGCGACAGCATCCAGACTCGCAGCGGGCACCGAGATCGCCGCGAACTATCTCGGCTGGAGCAATGCGAGCCCCGCTGAGACATTTGCAGCGAGCAAAGTCGCGCTGCCCGCGGGGATCTCGGTGAACAGAGGAACATCTCACGGCTGCGGATTCGCCACGCAATCTCTTGCGCAGAATGGCGCAGCCAGCTTCAGCACGGTCCGCATGGATTTTCCGGGTACGGCGCAGAATGTTACGACATCGGGGTGGGTGGTGAATCTGCCACCAAATCAGGTATCCCGCGGCGGCTACTATGACATGGTCCTGAACGTCGGCACGCATGTTCCGTACACGGCAACGCTCCAGTTAGATAGCGGAGTCAATGATCCTGCATGTCCTGCCTACTGCCTGGAGATTGAATCGTCGGGGGGCGCCACCATCCACTCGATGGGCAATACCGCAATCACGCCGGGCGGGAAGATCTTCTTTTCGATGAATACCAACTGGACATCCAGCGGCTCGTGCGCGAGCCAGCCGGTAACGAAAGCAACATGGGCATCCGGCTTCGCGACAATCACGGTGAGCTCAAACATTATCAACACGGGCAGCACGGTGACCGTTTCGGGGATGGCGCCTTCCGGATACAACGGCACGTATAGAGTCGCATCCGCCACCGGCACCACGATGAGTTACGCATTGACGGCAAATCCAGGAAGCTATTCTTCCGGAGGTACGGCTGCGCTGCCTGCGCCGTGTACCAGGGCCAGAGTGTATGCGACAAACGGAAAAGCGTTTGCACAGCTTGGACCTACGATGGCGGTATCTATGGATGGTGCCGATGCACTGGGCAGCGTGTATCTGGGAAACAACGAAAACGGTAAGTTTGCAGGCACCTACTATCTCCAGAACATCATGGTGGACTATACGAGCCATGTGTGGCCTAACCTGCCCCACTAGAGCCTTCTTGTGCTATGGCAGAGGCTCCTCGCGGTAGAGCAGCGCGGTGTGCCGAGCCGTGAGGGCGATCACCATCACGAACATGCAGACCGCCGCGATGACGCCGCCCAGATCGAAGAGCAGCATGGTGTGGCCGAAGACGGTCGCGTAAGGACTGTGCAGCAGCGCCAGGTTTCCGATGATCAGCAGAATGCGGATCTCGGTTGGGCCGAAGATGCCCTGCGAGAGTTGAAAGCGGGACAAGGTATAGGTGGCGAGGTAGCTTTCAGCCGATAGGAGCAGAAATCCGATGAGCATGGCGACTGCGACCGGCCAATGCGCGAGACCGGAGAGGGCGAGCCCGCACATCAGCGCCGTGGCCCCGAGGACGTCGACCATGTGATCGACATAGAAGCCAAAGCGCGGACGCTGCTGCGAGCGGATGCGGGCCAGCGTTCCATCCATGCTGTCTCCAAACCAGTTCAGCACCAGGCAGAGATTCACCAGCAGGAGAGCGTAGCGGTTGTAGTGCGAGAGGGCATAGGCCGCTCCTGCTCCAATCTGCGCGATCAGCCCCAGCGAAGTGAGCTGGTCAGAGGTGAGCCAGCGCGGTGCGCGCTGCGCCATCCACTGCAGAGCGCGCTTTTCGAGCGACGCAGTCAAAGCCTGGTTCACTCGGAGGGCTGGTTTGAAGTTCACCGGATTTTTTATTGTGACTGTCTGATTGCTCATGCCTCTCGCCTTTCCTGCGGCTTAAGCTGTCTTCCTGCGCAGCGCGTTGCATGTTGAGCGCAGCGTAAACTCCAGAGAGTCGCGCGGGATGCTCTCGATGTAAGGCCGGATCGCCCAGCCCAGGCCGTGAGGAATGGACCGCGTGAGCGAGACGGCCTCGATCTGCAGATACAGGCCGCCATCCCGCTCCTCGTAACTCCAGTAGGTGTCCAGACGCCATAGAAAGCCGTGCTCCTCATCGGCGTTCAGGGCCCGCTCGGCGTTGGTGCCGGCGCCATAGATCTCGGCGATCCGCGTGCTGCGCGAGATGCTGTAGCCATGCTGCGTGTCCAGCCGCCCATAGGTGATGTCGTAGGTTGTGTCCAGCACCACCGGGACGACGTGCTGCTGTCGCACGCGCATCGATACCTGCAGCCGATCGCCGCTTTGCGCGATCACTCTGGCCTGCAGCACCTGCGGAGAGAAGTGTCGCGGATAGTCGTTGAAGTCCTGCATCAGCCGCTCGAAGTCGACAGCTTTGGCGCCCGGAACAAAGGCTGTGCCGCGCCAGTGATGCAGGAGCGATCCGGAGAATTCGGCGCCGGTTAACGGAGTCAGCTGTTCGATAATGGGCTCTCCCTTCCGCAGCCGCATCGCGGCGGAATCAAAAGGCGTGGTTGCAAGGAATGTGCCGGCTGACCGGTGCTGCCCGGCCAGACGCGACTCCACCCTCCCGGTATAAGCGTTGAAAGCCGCGACTGCCGCGGGCGTGGGCTGGGCTATCAGAGGGCGCGCCGCGACAGGCAGAAGCACAGCGCAGGCCAATGCGAATCCTTGAAGCTGAGTGAAGGAAAGATGCGTGAAGGCGTGTCGCTTCATGCATTCGAAGGTGCACTGTCTCGCCGTGCCAGGCAATGCATGGGGCCTCAAGCGTGGGGAGATTGTTCCTCACGGCGCAAGCCATTGCAGAGATGCGACTTCTGAGGAGTTCTCGCTCGCGCGAGAGAGGTTGAGCGCGGCCTGGTTCGGATACACTGAACGCCAGCATGACGGAGCTTCTCCGCGCCCACAGGATTACCGAAAATGCTCTATCGCTTCGGCGCCTTTGAAGCAGACGCGAGGACCGGAGAGCTTCGCCGGCAGGGTTTGCGCATCAAGCTGCACTCGCAGCCTTTGCAGCTTCTGTTCCTGCTGCTGGAGCGGCCCGGCGAGCTACTGACGCGGGAAGAGATCTCGCGGGAGTTGTGGCCGGACGGAACCTTCGTCGACTACGAACACGGCGTGAACTCAGCCATGAATCGTATCCGCGAAGCCCTTGGCGACAAGGCGAGCCATCCCAGATTTATCGAGACGCTGGCTCGCCGCGGCTACCGCTTCGTGGCGCCGGTAGAACGGTTCACCCTGCCGGAAGACTCCGCCACTGAGCCTCGGGCGGAGATATCAGAAGCGCCGGCGGCAGTTCCGCCCGTTGGCAAATCGGGGTTTCTCGATCAGGTCTTATCTGGCCCGGAGGATCTGCCGAAGAGCTCTCACTTCGTTGTCCAGACGCTTTTCGTCCTCCTGCAGCTCATGTACCTGGGCTTCTATGTAGGAGCGCTGAGTAACCTGGGCGAAATCAGAGAGCTCATTGCGGCGCTGCCGCACGCCGCGCAGATATTCACGGTCTTGATTGCGACTGCCGCGGTTCTGATCCCGGTGCGTACCTTCCTGCTGTGTGCCGTGCTCTTCCGCGCTCCCAGGCTGCGCGAGAAGTTCCTCAAGCTTTGGCGGCTGCTCCTGCCGCTCGATATTCTGTGGGCGCTTTCCCCCTTTTTGCTGCTGCATCACATCAACTCCGGGTTGGCACTGGCGTGCATGACGCTTCTGGTCTACTCCCCGTTCGCGCAACGGTCGCTTATCCTGATGGGCGCGGGCGCCGTGGAGCGGGAAGTGTCGGCCACTGCCCGGTGACTTCGGATGACGCATTTTTCATAGATACGCCGCCAGCTTTTGAATAACATTCTGAGTCTGAGGCATTCTAGGTACTCGTATGTACAACGCAAAAGCATTCTCCGCTGCCAGTGCCACTTCGCCGCTTGCTTCCACTCAGATCGCGCGGCGCGATCCAACCGATACCGATGTGCAGATTGAGATATTGTTCTGCGGCATCTGCCACTCCGATTTGCACCAGGTACGCAACGAGTGGAGCGGCGTCATGCCCACCGTGTACCCGTGCGTTCCGGGCCACGAAATTGTCGGCCGCGTCACCAAGGTCGGCTCTGGCGTGAAGAAATTCAAGGTCGGAGACATCGCCGCCGTCGGCTGCATGGTGGACTCCGATGGCACCTGTCCCGCGTGCAAAGAGGGCCTGGAGCAGTTCTGCCCCAATTTCACCCTTACCTATAACTTCCCCGACAAGCACACCGGCGGCGTCACGTATGGCGGCTACTCGGACAGCGTGGTCGTCGATCAGCGCTTTGTCCTGAAGGTGCCCTCCAACCTGGACCTGGCCGGAACCGCTCCTCTGCTCTGCGCCGGCATCACCACCTTTTCGCCGCTCCACCACTGGGGAGTGGGCAAGGGCAAGAAGGTTGGCATTGTCGGTCTCGGCGGCCTTGGCCATATGGGGGTCAAATTCGCGCACGCTCTGGGCGCGCACGTGGTCCTCTTCACCACATCACCCGGCAAGAAGGATGACGCGCTTCGCCTTGGCGCCGACGAGGTGGTCATCTCGAAGAACGCGGACGAGATGGCGAAGCACGCCGGCAGCTTCGACTTCATCCTCGACGCCGTTTCCGCCGACCACGACATCAACGCCTTACTCGGCCTTCTCCGCCGCGATGGCAACCTTACGCTGGTGGGCGCGCCGGAAAAGCCGTTCCCCGTGTCCGCATTCAATCTGATTTTCGCGCGCAGGAGCCTTTCGGGATCGCTCATCGGGGGCATCGCGGAGACGCAGGAGATGCTCGACTTCTGCGGCAAGCACAACATCACCGCTGACGTCGAAGTCATCCCCATCCAGAAGGTCAACGAGGCGTACGAACGGCTGTTGAAGGCGGATGTGAAGTACCGCTTCTCGATCGACATGGCGTCTCTGAAGGGTGCATAAGCATCCAGAATGAGCATCCGGGCTCGATGCTACTTACGGCTATCCCGGTCGAGCGGTGGCTTGCTGGCGCGACGGTTCGCTGACAAGCCACCACTCGAGATGCCAGGGATTCTCAGCGGAGAGCTCCGGCGATCGCGTCGAGTTCGACGATCGTCTCCGGAGGAAGTTGCAGCGCTGCGGCATTGAGGTTTTCCCGCAGATGTTCCACGGAAGATGTGCCGGGAATGAGCAGGATGTTGGGCGAATGCTGAAGGAGCCAGGCGAGCGCGACCTGCATGGGCGTCGCCTTCAACGAGGCAGCCACTGCGTCCAGTGCTGACGATTGCAACGGCGTGAATCCCCCAAGCGGAAAGAACGGCACGTATGCGATGCCCTGCCGGCCAAGGTCGTCGATAAAGCTATCGTCGTTCCGTTGTGCCACGTTGTAGAGGTTCTGCACGCAGACGATCTCCGCAATCGTCTGAGCCTCTGCCAATTGCCCGGCAGTGACGTTGCTCAGACCGAGATGACGGATCAAGCCCTGACGCTGGAGTTCGGCCAGCACGGTCGAGCGGCTCCTTGATGGAGGCCTCCGATGGCCCCATGACACCTCCAACCCGAAGATTGACGACGTCCAGCCTGTCGAGGCCGAGATTGCGGAGGTTGTCGTGAACGCCGTCGATGAGTTCCGGGCGCGAAAGAGCGGGGAGCCAGGACTTGTCTTCACCCCGGCGTGCGCCCACCTTGGTGACGATGACGAGCCCTTCCGGATAGGGATGAAGCGCCCGTTTGATGATTTGATTGGTGACATGCGGACCATAGAAGTCGCTGGTGTCGATGTGATCGACGCCGAGCGCAACAGCTTCCCGCAATACCGAGATCGCAGCGTCCATATCACGCGGCGGTCCCCACACGTGTGGGCCGGCAAGCTGCATCGCGCCATAGCCCATTCGGCTCAAAGTGATGGAGGTGCCGGGGAGCGTGAAGCTGCCGCCAAGGTTCGGTTGATTTGCCATTCTGCTGGTTTCCCTCATTATTCAAAGATTGCCGGTGGATCTGATTCCATATGTTTAGATGAAGAAAGCTTCAGGTTAGGAGTTCGCATTTGACGCAGCATGCACGAGCGCTATTAGAGCCGCGTAAAACACCGGTTCAAGCCCGCTCGGCAGAGAGCGTGAGCGCGATTCTGGAAGCGACTATTCAGGTTTTGCTCGACGTGGGAAAGGACCGGCTCACCACGACACGGGTGGCCGCGCGGGCCGGCGTCTCCGTCGGCACCCTGTACCAGTACTTCCCCAACAAGAGCGCGTTGTTGCAGGCGGTCCTGAAGCGTCACTTCAGCGAGATAACCGATGCGGTCGAAGCCGTTTGCCACGAACAGAGAGGGAATTCGCTATCGCAGATGGCGACCGCTCTGGTCACGGCATTTCTCGAAGCCAAGATGAGGGATGTGAACACCAGTCTCGCGCTTTACTCCGTGGGCGGCGATGTGGGCGCCGAGAAGATCGTGCGGCAAGTGGGAATCCGCACCAGCAAAGCGGTAGCCGAAATGCTGGAAACCACCCATGAACAACTCACGGAGGATCCACGACTCATCGCTTCCATGCTTCAGGGAACGATGGCCGGAGTCAGCAGGCGGCTGCTGGAGTCCCGCTCTCCGGAAAAGGAAGTAGAAACCTTCCGCCGGGAGCTCATTGTCCTGGCTTGCGCGTACCTGAATGCGTGTTCCCTGGGATCCGGTCAAAAGCGCAGCGCCACCGGGCCGGGCTGTTAGGTCATTCTGGACACTTGCAGTTCACGCGATGACCGGGGGGCATGGTGCCGTCCAGGGCGGGGATGCAGGCGCCGTGGGGATCGCGGTCGGGGTGGCCGAGCTTGGCGGCGATGCGGGCTTCGAAGCGCTCGGAGATGAAGTGTTCCAGCCGCTCGGCTTCGTCGTGCAGCTCGTCGACTTTGTAGTCGAGCATGCGATGCAGGAAGGTCTCGATCAGGCGGTGGTGGCGGACGATCTCCAGCGCGCGGCGGCGTCCAGTGGCGGAGAGACGGACCCCGCGATGGCGCTCGTACTCGACCAGCGGGTTCTGCGCGGCGGCGAGCTTCTGCAGCATGTTGGTTATGGAGGCGGGTGCTACCTGCAGACGCTCCGCCAGCGCGGTCGAGCCGACGCGGCGACCCTCGCCACCACCCAGGGCGAAGATGGCTTTCAGGTAATCGTCGACCGACTCGCTGCCCTTGTGGACGCTGGGGCGCGGACTGTGCGGCATGGTGCGCGTCTTGCGCCGGGTTGTCGATCCGGGCGTGGTGCCGAGGGTGCTGGGCATGGTTGGCTTTCAGTGTCCCTCTGATTTCAATTTCATGCGAGCCCGTGGCACAGCATACGCCCGGCGCGGGGCCGTCGTGGCAGGCAATTCGGATTCAATCCCGATTGGGTCCTAATGCGGGAAATGCATTGCAAGGAAACCCTGTTGTGTATGACGCCGCGAAAGGATGCCAGGACCCAGGGGGTCGAAGAATGAGACAATATTCGAACGGCAATGCGGGTTCCTGGCGGGCCGTCCAGGTGAGAGACCGCGTCCGGCCTCCACAGAGAGCATGGCGATTACAGAAGTTCCACCACCGCAGAGCGCGCCGCCCGAGCCGCCAGTCGGTCCCAAATTTCGCCGAAAATCCTCCACTCGCTATGAGGGTATGGAAGCCGATGAGCTGCTGCATCTCATCGACAACCTCGAAGACGAGCGGTCGCGGGCGCGCGTGCGCGAGGGCATTTACATCTCGCTGCTGGCGCACGTGCTTATCTTTCTCTGGATACTCTTCGGACCGCGCTACATCCTGCATCGGCCGAAGGTCATCAGCCCGTTCGAGGTACTGTCGGACAGGCAGAAAAAAGAATTGACGTACATGAGCCTGCCGCCGGATGCGCTGAAGCACATCCAGCCGAAGAACCCGCAGGCGCTTTCGGACAAGAACCGCGTGGCCGAGTCGCGGCATCCGACGCTGGACAAGAAGACGCTGGAGCAGTTGCAGGCGATGCGGCGTGCAGGGCCGCCGGCGCCAGTGCCTCAGCAGCCGGCGCCAACACCCGAGCAGACTGCACCGCAGCCGCAGCAGTCGCAACCGGCACCACCCAAGCTGCCGCCTGTGCAACCGCTGCAGCCACAGCCACAGGGAACGACTCCAGCTCCGCCGCCCGCGCCGAAGCCACCCGCGACGAAGCCGGATTTCAACACCGGAATGTCGGCGGGCGAGCAGATTCGCCAGGCAGCGCGCGGAGCCGCGCAGCCGCAGGCGCCCAGCGGCGACTATGGCGCGAACCTTCCGCCGCAGCATGCCGGACTCAACGGCAGCGCTGAAATCCTGAGCGACACCATGGGGGTGGACTTTGGCCCCTACATGCAGCGCGTGATCGCGGCGACCTACCGCTCGTGGATCCCGCTGATTCCGGAGTCGACACGGCCGCCGCTGAGCAAGTCAGGCAAGGTCGGCATCGAGTTCATCATCGCCAAGGATGGCAGCGTGAAGCAGATGGTACTGAAGTTTCCCTCTGGCGATGTGGCGCTGGACCGCGCGTCGTGGGGCGGCATCACCGGCGCGTCTCCGTATCCGCCGCTACCCAAGGAGTTCAAGGGACCATACCTGGCGCTGCGTTTTGCCTTCTACTACAACATTCCCGAAGGCAAGTAAGCGTTAGAGTGCATGATGGAACGCAGCCAGAATGGATGACTCGCGCCCACCGGAATCGCGTGATGTGCAACTGCGGAAGCGGCAGATCGCGGGGCTGCTGCTGCTGGCGCTGGCGGTACTGATCGTCGCGCTTGCCCGTTCGCACCATGGCGATCTGTTTCCGCGCGGCTGGTGGCGGTGGTAAGCGATCCATCCACAGTCACGCCGGCTGCGCTGCCGCTGCTGGTGGTTCTGCTGGGGCCGACGGCGAGCGGCAAGACGGCACTGTCGCTTGCGCTTGCGGAAAAATTCAACGGTGAAATCGTCAGTTGCGATTCGGTGGCGGTGTATCGCGACTTCGAGATCGGCACGGCGAAGCCGACAGCGGAGGAGCGTGCTCGCGTGCCGCATCACTGCATCGACATTGTTTCGCCGGAGCGCGACTACAGCGCGGGTGACTACCAGCGGGATGGGCGCGCGGCGATAGCGGCGATCGCTGCGCGAGAGCGGCTGCCCATCGTGACCGGCGGGACGGGCCTCTATCTGCGCGCGCTGCTCGAGGGATTGTTTGACGGGCCGCAGCGCTCCGAGCCGCTGCGGGCGCGGCTGCGAAGGTCCGCGGCGCGGCATGGCGCTGGCTGGCTGGCGCGCGTGCTCGGGCGCCTGGATCGAGCAGCGGCGGAGCGGATTCACGCGAACGATACGCCCAAGCTGATTCGCGCGATCGAGGTATCGCTCGAAGCACGGCGGCCGATTACCGAAGCATGGACAGCGGGCGCCGCACCGCTGGCGGGCTATCGCATCCTGCGGCTCGGGCTTGCGCCGGAGCGCGCCGGGCTCTACGCCCGGATCGATGCCCGAGCGGCGGCAATGTTCGAGCGCGGACTGGTCGCGGAGACGGCGCGGCTGATGGCGCAGTATGGAGGCGCACGCCGCATTTTCGATGCCCTGGGCTACCGGCAGGCGCGGCAGCTTCTGGCTGGCGAGTTGAGCGAAGCGCAGGCGATCGACGCGGCGCAGCGCGGCCATCGCAACTATGCGAAGCGGCAGGTCACCTGGTTCCGGCGGGAGCCGGAGGTGCGCTGGCTGGCGGGCTTCGGCGATGACGCGGCGATCCAGCAGTTGGCGATGGAGGCGGTCGCCAGTTCGCTCTCGTCAGGTTAGCTGCAGGGCGTGAGGTTGTTGCCTGAAGTGCCCGAGGTGTTGGTGGAGGTCATGTTCAGGGTGACCTGGAAGCACTTGCTGGTGGAGAGCGCGCCCTTTACGGCGGTGCCGTAGATGCGGATGATGCTTTTGCCGGCGGGCGTTCCGGGATTCGGTGTGGGACCGTAGTTGAGATAGCGGTAGCGCTGCGCGCAGGAGCTGGCGCCGCCGATAAGGCTGCCCACGACGCAAAGCATGGCCAGCATGCGAAGGCTGCGATTGCGGCCAAAGCAGAGTCCCAGAAGACCGAGCGCGCCGGGCAGCAGGAAGGCGTAGACGAAGCCACTATCGCGCCGCAGCAGCGAGGTCTTGCCGGAGGGCGCAGTCGTGTCCAGGGTCATGGTACTGAGGCTCGGCCCCGTCACATTCACATTGGAGGGAAGGAAGCTGCAGGTGGTGTAGAGCGGCAGGCCGGCGCAGGAGAGAGCTACATAGTTGTTGAAGCCCGGAGTGGGTGCAATGGAGACGGTGACCGTGCCCTGCAGTCCTGCATCGAGATTGAGCGTGGCCGGCGTGGCGGTGAGCGAGAAGTCGGGTGCGGCGACCTGGGCGGTGACGTCCGCAGCGGCGGAGGTAGAGGCTGCGGAACTTTCGCTGCCGCTGTAGACGGCGCGCACGGCATGGTCGCCTGCCGGCAGGCCTGCAACCGTGAGGGTGGCGCTGCCATCCGCGCTGACAAAGGCCGAGCCAAGCGAATGCCGAAGGCCGTCGCTGCCGGTCTCCTCCAGGGAGACGCTTGCCACGATCCTCTACCGATTGAGGTACAGGGGAGACATGGACGGTGAAGACGGTTTTGCCGGAGGCGTCGTTTGCCGGGGCGGCGGTCAGCGCGGTGGTGGTGGCGACGGCGTGAGACTGGCCGAAGGCGGCAGACGCGAGTGCGAGAACGGCAGCGGCAACCGGAAGCGCGCGGAAGGACCGGCGCGAAGACGACAGGATACTGCGCGAAGCTGACTGCAAATCCAAATCCCTCGTGAGCCGAGACGGAGAGCAAGCACTACCGAAACGGGGTGTAGAGGTATTGTATCCGCGCCGGGCGGCAAATGGCTGCCGGTCATGATTGTCGATTAGGGACAGGTCATGCCGGATTGGAAGATCGGCAAATCCGGTGGAACGCGACTGGTCTGGGTGGAGTCTTCGGCTTTCGCGAAAACGGTTTCACCTTTACCCTTCTAGCTGTCTTTTCTACCCGTCGTTTCTACCGTTTTGGCGGGCGGAGTGATCCCGGCGCTGCATGCTCAGGAGGCCGATCTTGATGTCTCTACGTACGTTGGTTCGAAGCCGGGGGACGGCATGGGCCGCCGCTGCGCTGGCGGCTATGTCGCTGGCGCTTCTTTCTCAGGCGCAGCAGGACTCAAATGTGGGCCCGGTAGCGGGCCCGGTGGTGATGCAGCACGATGGCAGCACGGTGATCTTCGAACCGTACGCGCCCAACATCATCCGGGTGACGCTGAGCATGCAGCACGACCCGGCAGTGGCCGCGCCGGGCTATGGCTTTGTCGCCAAGCCGGAGAGCGATGGCTGGACGCACACGGCGGATGAACACGGCGACACGTATCGTTCGTCGCGGCTGGTGGTCACGCTGGACGCGAGCCACCTCGGCGGCAAGCCGAGCCTGACCCAGGCGGATATCGCCAAGTTTTTCACGGGCTCCACGCCGGGGGCGCACATCCGCGTCACGACGCCGGAGGGCGCGACCCTGGTGGACATGGTGGGATGGCAGCAGTCGGTGCCCAACCACAAGGACGGGAATGCGGGCATCCTGTACGACAAGCGGCCCACAGATGAGCCGTTCTTTCAGGTTGGCGCGACATTCGTTTCACCGCCGGATGAGCACTACTACGGGCTGGGCCAGGACCAGCATGGCTTCCTGGATCATCGCGGCCACACGGTGGAGTGCTGGAACAACTACAACGCGACCGGCGGCGCCAGTTTTTGTGTGCCATTTGCAGTTACGAATAAGGGCTACGGGATCGTCTGGGACAATCCGTCGAAGACGACCATCGAGCCGGGCTTCAACGAGCAGACGAATTGGTGGTCTGAGGTAGGAAACCGCGTGTCGTTCTTCGTGATCGCGGGGCGGACGACGGATGAAATCTACGAGGGCTACCGCAAGCTGACGGGCGCGACGCCGATGCTGCCCAAGGCGGCGTATGGGTTCATCCAGTGCAAGCAGCGCTATATGACGCAGGACGAGCTGCTGGCGGTGGCGAAGGGCTATCGCGAACGGCATCTGCCGCTCGATGTGCTGGTGGTGGACTGGTTCTACTACACCAGGATGGGCCAGTTCGACATGGACCCGGTGAAGTGGCCTGACCCCGCCGCGATGAACAAGGAGCTGCACGCGCAAGGAATCCAGACGATGATCAGCGTGTGGCCGCGCTTCACCGAGGGCTCGCGCTACTACGATCTTCTGCTGAAGAAGGGTTGGTTTGAGCATCTGGCCGATGGCACGCCGACCAATGGGCTGCCGTATGACAAGGCGGGCTCGGATATCGACACGACAAATCCGGAAGCGGCGCGGTGGTACTGGGGCATCATCCGCGACAACCTGGTGTCAAAGGGCTTCGACTCCTTCTGGGCTGACGAGACGGAGCCCGATCTGCCGCCGAATGGCAGCTACTTCTCGATCGGACCGGGCACGCGCTACTTCAACGTCTACCCGCTGTTTCACACGGCATCGATCTACGACGGATTCCGCCGCGACCTGAAGACGCGCGCGCTGGTGCTGTCGCGCGATGCGTACCTCGGCGCACAGCGCAACGGGACAATGTTCTGGTCCTCGGATATCTCCCCGACGTGGGACACGCTGAAGCGGCAGATTCCGACGGGCCTCGACGTGACGGCGTCGGGCATTGCGTACTGGGGCAACGATATCGGCGGCTGGCAGTACCTGCCCTATCGCCATGTGCCGCTGCATAGGCCGCTGCTTGATCCTTCGGATGCGCGCGCCAATGTCGGCTACTACGACGACTATCCGGAACTGTACACGCGGTGGTTCGAGTACGGCGTCTTCCAGCCGAACTTTCGCACCCATGGCAGCCGCAACCACAACGAGGTGTGGTCGTACGGCAAGGAGGCGGAGCCGATTCTGGAGAAGTATCTGCGGCTGCGCTACCGGCTGATGCCATACATCTATTCGCTTGGCTACATGACGCATGAGACCGGCGCGCCGTATATGCGGGCGCTGTTCATGGATTTCCCGAACGATCCAAACGTCGCCGATCTGGGCGATGAGTATATGTTCGGTCCAGACCTGCTGGTCGCTCCGGTGACCGAGCAGGGCGCGACGACGAAGCGCGTCTATCTGCCGGCGGGCGCCGACTGGTACAACTACTGGACCAACGAGCGGCTGCATGGCGGCCAGTGGATGGAGGCCAGCGCGCCGATCGACACCATTCCGCTGTTTGTGCGAGCGGGGTCGATCCTGCCGCTGGGGGCGCCGGTGGAGAATACATCGCAAACGCAGCGGCTTGAAACGCTGCGCATCTACCCCGGCGCGGATGCAGAGTTCACGCTCTACAGCGACGACGGCAAGAGCTACGCCTATGAGAAGGGCGAAAGCCAGATCACGCATCTGCATTGGGATAATGCGGCGCGGAAGCTGACCCATACGGGCGCGGCGGCGTGGGAGGGCTCGGACGCAGGAGTGATCGAAGTGGTGGGTGCCAAATAATTCTGCTGCTTGCGCCCTGTAACTCTGCATCCTCCATTGCGTCCTATGCCGTGCCGGGAGGATGGAATGCGCTGTTTCAGGACAGGAATCAGGATTTGTATTCTGTTTGCGGGCGCGCTCGTGCTCGTTGCTGCGCTGCTGGCGCAGAATCCACAACTGCGGCTCAACCCACATCTGGATTACGACAGCGACAGCGTGGATGGGCCGCTGATCACCGGCAATGACACACAGACGGGCCTGGTCGTGGGCAAGCCAAACTACGTGATGATCTATGGCGAAGGCTGCTTCAACTCGAAGCGGCAGGCGCGGCGCACCGTGGCACTGTCGGAGCGGTATGGAGACAAGGTGAACTTCGTCATCATCGATCTGGATAAGCCGCAGTCTGCGGCGCAGCTCAAGCTGGTGCAGACCTACTACGGAGGCTCGATTCCGGATCTGGTCCTGCTTGGACAGCAACGGCAAACCCGTCTACAACCATGCGGGCGAGCAGACGGAAGAAGTGCTGAGCCGCGTGCTCGACACCGCATTGCAGCAACCGGCGACCGCGCAGGAGAGACACTAAGGCCGTATGGTGCAGGCGTTGGCGCAGGAGATGAATTGGATCGCACGCATCCTGCAAGGGGAGCGCGACCTCTTCCATGAGCTGATCCGGCCATACGAACGCGTGGTCTATATGACGGCGGTGTCGATCCTGCGCGACACCGCAGAGGCGGAGGATGCGGCGCAGGAGGCGATGATCAAGGCCTACCGCGGGCTGGGCAGCTTTCGCGGCGATGCGAAGTTCAGCACGTGGCTGACGTCGATCACGCTGAACGAGGCGCGCAGCCGGCTGCGCAAGTCGTCGAGGGTGAAGGTGGAATCGCTCGACAGCACCGACCAGCAGGAGGACTACACGCCGTTCCTGGTGGCCGACTGGCGTGAGATACCCAGCGAGACGCTGGAGCGCGAAGAGCTGGCGAAGCACATCGAGCGCGCGATCGACGGACTGCCGCCGAGCTATCGCGAGGTCTTCCTGCTGCGCGACAAAGAGGAGATGTCGATTGAGGAGATCGCGCAAGCGCTGGGAGTGAAGGCGAACCTGGTGAAGGTGCGGCTCTTCCGCGCGCGCATGATGCTGCAGAAGCAACTTGCTCCGTATCTGCGGCGGGAACTGCCGCAGCGGCGGCGCTGGTTCTCCTGGTTAGGAGGCAGGGCATGAAACTCGATTGCAAGCACGTGTGGCCCTACATCTCCGACTACATCGACGACACGGTGACGCCGGAGGAGCGCCGCGCCATCGAGCAGCACCTGGAGACATGCGAGGTGTGTTCGGCAATTCTGGACTCGGTGCACAACATCCTGGTGCTGACGGCGGATGACCGCATCTTCCGGCTGCCGCTGGGCTACAGCGAGCGGCTGCACGGGCGGATTGGCGAGGAGCTGACGAGGGCCGCGCCGGATGATGGCTCGTAGCAGAACTAGTGGTGAAGATGATGCATCATCGGGTGGGTGATCCACTCCGCTGCGAGGCAGACGAAGGTGAGGACGGCGAGCGCAATCTGCCAACGCTCGCTGCGACGCTTGTTCGCGGATAGCGGGGCGATGCGCCATTGCGCCGACGGCCTTGCACGCAGCCGCCGCACATGCCAGATGACAAAGAGATTCAGTGCCGCGCCGAGGGCGGCGATCAGCATCATGGGGATGCGGATCGCGTCCGCATGCCACGCGCGCGGCGCTGCATCGGTGCCGGCTGCTGCTGCCAGCGCGCCAAGGCCGATGAAGACGCGCACTGCGCTGATGGCGATGACGGCGGGACAGAGCGCCTGTAGCAGCGCGAAGAGGAACGCGGAAATCCCCAGGTAACGCGAACCGGCAATGCGGTCGAGCACGGGCGCCGGCTCGGTAAATTTTTCGGCGGACTGCATGATCATCTGCTCGTGCGACGCGAAAACCGGCGTCCGGTTACAGCAAGGCTCACTCAGTGCATGCGGCGGCGGTCATCCGGATCGACGTAGCGGCCTTCCTTGTCGAAGTGGACCTCGCGGCCCTGCTTGCCCATGTAGACCTGGAACTTGCGCGCGGCGCGGGCACGCTTCCAGCGGTAGTAGCTGTTGCGCATGCCGTAGAAGCCTTCGCTGGCGGCGTAGCCATAGCCGCGGCGCGGCGCGATCTTGGCGTAGAGATAACCCCCCAGGCCTCCGCCGAGGTAAGCGACGTATTCCACCGGGTTGCCGCCACCCAGCAGCATGACGACGGCAATCAGCATGAAGATGATGGCGAGGTACTTGGCCTTGATGCCGAAGGGCAGCGGGAACATGAAGAACTGCTGGTCGCCAAAGAGCACGGCGAAGCAGGTCAGCAGGCCGAAGAGCGCCACGTCGGTGCCCGGTATGGTGCCGCCGGGCGCCATGCCCAGGATGCCGGTGAAGGAGAGCGCCGTCGCCAGGATGCCGCCGGCAAGCGTGGAGACAAGATAGGTCTCCAGCAGCCACCGGCTGCCCTTGACGTCTTCCAGGTAGAAGCCCATGAACCACAGCGAGAGCATGGTGAAGAGGATGCTAAGCAGTCCCATGTCCGGCACGAAGCCGAAAGTAATGGGCTGCCAAACGAATCCATGGACCACAGCCAGCGGAGTGAGGGCAAGGAATCTGGGGATCAGCGTGAGCGGATGCAGGAAACGCCCGAGCAGCCACGCTGTATAGACACCGAGGTTAATGAAGATCAGGTTCTTCGTCATGCCCGCAAAGGGCGGGAAGGACAGCGTTAACGGTCGGGAACCGGGCATATTGCTATTAGACCGGATTTCTCAGGACTGGGACTACTCTGTTTGGCCGGGATTCTCTTTTCTTAACAACTTGCCCTTACCGTTCCGGCTGAGGCGCTACCGCCGGACTGCATTGGCCGGCGGTATTGCAGGCACGGACGCCGAAGATGACGTTGTCCTTCGAGATGGGCAGCGTGATGGAATTCTTCGCGGCATCGGCCGCGGCAACCGGCTGGTGGTATTGCCAGTCGGGCGCGGAGGTGTCGCGCCACACGATGTCGATATGCGCATCGGCCGGCATACCGGGACCGGGCTGCCAGCGCAACGTGCTGCTGTTGTCGAGGTCGCTGGTCACAATGCGCACCTCTTCCGGTGCAGCCGGCGCGGAGGCGAGCGTGGCCAGGGTGGCGGCGTTAAGCCGTGCCACGTTCGCCACGTAGTTGAAATCGACGAACTGGAGCAAGTCGCCGTACTGCTTGCCCTTCCCCTGTGCGCCGTTTTGGAGGCGGACATCCTGATGCTGGTGGTCGAAGTTCTCGCGCCACTCTGTGAAGCGGACGGCGGCGAAGCCTTGTTGATTGAAGGACAAGTGGTCGCCGCCGCGAAGAAAGCGGTCGAGCCGGAACTCGGGCACCGGACGGAAGACGCCGGTGTGAAAGTACGTCCGTCCGACACCGGTGACGGCGCGGGCCAACTCGCGCGAAGGGCCATCGCTCTCCAGCCCGAGAGCGAGCGTGTGCTTGATCTCCTCCGGTGTCGCAGTGGCCGGGATGCCCTGGGAGAAGACCCGGATGCGAGTCTTGTCCTGCAGCGTGTCGCCAGGCGTGGTGTCGCCGCCCACGATGTCATTGTTCAGCACGCCTGCGAGCGGCCAGCCCTGGTCTTTTGCCAGCTTTGCCAGGTGGGCGCTCCCAAGCAGGCCCTGCTCCTCGCCGGCAACGGCCACGAAGACGAGGGTGGAGGGCCAGCGGTGGCGGCTCAAAACGCGCGCACATTCGATGCTCACGGCGGTGCCACTTGCATCGTCATTCGCACCAGGGGAGAAGCCGTGGGAGTCCATCACGTCAGTGCGGCGGGAATCGTAGTGGCCGGTGACCAGATACATGCGGCCGGCCTGCGCGGGATCGTTGCCACGCAGGATCGCGTAGACATTTGTAATTGTTGTCGGCACCTTTACCCGGCTGCGCGGAGCGGCGTCGCCCGGTTCGGTGAAGGTGTCGGTCTTCACCTCCAGGCAGCCGTGGCACGCATCGGAGATGGCCGTGAACTGCTGCTCGATCCATTTCGCCGCTGCGGTGACGCCGGTGTTTGGCGGCAGGTCCGTATCCATGCTGGAGAGCGTGTTGCGCGTATGGAAGCCGACCAGCGCGGTGACGGTCTGGCGGATGTGCGCGGCGGAGACATCGGCAAATGCGCGCGCGATGGCCGGATCGGCGGGCGCGGTAGCGATGGGCCGCGCGGAGCGCGTCGATCCTGCAGGCGCTGCCCGGCCGGCGCCTGCTGCCAGCCCACCGAAAACCATGGCGCAGAGCAGTACCACGGCCGCTGGTTGCGAAGCTCCTTCAGCCCTGCGGCGTGCTCTGCAGCCACAAAAGCGATGCAATCTCTGGGTGCGGTTCACACGCGCATGGTCTCATACCCGACATTCATAACCCATAAGCCACCTTGACGGCCCGCAGGCTTGCCTCTAAAACTAGCCGTAAGGCGGATGCATGAGAGGGTTCGCCGGACAGGTATCGGTTTTTGTCGGAGCACCCGGCGATCCAATGACGCGGGCTTTGCGATGAAACCGGATCGACAAGGAAATTCGGCGGAGCTGGCAGCCTCGACGCCACTCCCGCCATCATCAATCGGTAAGTGTTCTACAGTGAAAACGTCCTAGCCTGGAGGGCAGGAAATGCCAGCATGTCCGGAATGTGAAAGCGCACTCGATATTGACGCCGACGATGTGGAAGAAGGCGACGTGGTCGCGTGCGACGAGTGCGGAGCCGAATTCGAGATCGTTGCCACCGAGCCACTGCAGCTCTCGCAGGTGGAAGATGGTTATGATGATGAAGACGAGGATCCCCGAGAAGAGGAAGAGGAGTAAGGATGCCGATTTGCTACGCACGCCGCATCGGACGATGTCTTGGCGTGCCTGTTGTACTTGGCGGCCTGCTTCTGGCGCCCGGTATGTTTGCCGCTCTCCCCACCGCTGCGATCGCGCAGACAGCGCAGCGCGTCGTGCAGGGGAAGGTGGAGCTTTCCAGCGGCGGCATGGCGAAGGGCGCCATCGTCTACATCAAAAACGGGAAGACGCTTGAGGTGCGCACTTACATCAGCACCGCCGACGGCAGCTATCGCTTTGGGCAGCTCAATGCGGATGCCGACTACACGGTGTGGGCGGAGTACCAGGGCAAGAAGTCCAAGGAGCGGACGGTGAGTTCCTTCGACACGAAAAAGGTGTTCAACATTCCGTTGAAGATCGGCGGCTGACAGCCTGCTGATGGCAAAAAGCGAAGGGCCGCCTCGATGAGGCGGCCCTTCGCACCACGAGACAATGCTCAAGGTGCTGTGAGTAACCAGCTTGCTGCATCTCTGAACTACGGAAGAACGATTACCTTACCGACCATCCCCAGGTTATCGTGCAGCGCGCATATGTAGGGATAGGTTCCCGCTGCTTTGAAAGTAACGCGGAAGCGTGTGACACGAAGAGGATTCTCGGGCGCCAATCCGGAAACGTCCTGCGGCGTGGCTTCGATGAATCCCGAGTGCACACTGTCTCCAATGAAACTGAGGGTGGCATGGCGGGCTCCGTCTGCATCTACAGTCACGTTCGGAGAGGGCAGGAATGTATTCGCGGGCTCCGTCCCAAAAGTGATCGTATGCGGCTCCTGCGGGTCAAAATTGCTCCACTCCACGGTGTCTCCTTCATGAATCTGAATGGTTCCATGCAGAAAACGCATCAGGGATGCGAGTTGCGTACCACCCGGGGTGGCCAACAGTTCCCCACCTCCAGCGATGACTTGTTTGTTGCCGGAGTAAACACGAACCGAATCCCGGTCGTCGTGAGACATGCGCATCTCTTGCTCACCCTCGGAGACGAGAAGCTTCGCCTGCGTCTCGGCCTGCTCATTATAGAAATCCTGGTCATGCGGAAGAGGTGCTGAGGGGTCAAGAACGTGGATGGTTCCGGTCATTGCGTTGTGGACCAGACACTCCACTTTGTAGTTGCCCACTTTGGGAAAGAGCACGGCATAGGTCTGGCCTTTCGCCAGGGGTGGAGCGCTGATGCAGGCTGACCCATCGAACGAAGAGTCGTTCGGCGAATAGCCCGGGCAACCGGCCTGGAAGGACGGGATGGTCTGCGTCGCCGTCAGAAACGTTACGGTATGGATATTGTCCGCCTTGGCCGTCCAGGTGATGGTGTCGCCGGCGTGAATCCAGAGTTCATTGGGAAGGAAGGCCTGCGCCTGACGCGCCTTGTCGTTGCTTTGAGCGCCTACCGTTGCCTGCCAGTTCTGCTGGGCCTGCGTGGTCTGAGAAGTGCTGAGTACCGCTACGGTGAGCGCTGCCAGCAGTACGTGGGCGAGTCGAATCGAACCAACGGAATTCATCATGGTGCCTCCGGGCTGTGCTGAGCCTTCCGCCTCTGCGTCTGGAACAGACCGAGGGGTGGCGGTGTTTGTTTCCTGGGGTGCGGGCCCGTGAACTGGCCTGAATTGTCCGTGAAGACTTAGGTTCTCGCGTGGAGGGAGGGCGACACCACTGTGAGCGTCACAGAAGGTCGCCTTATGCGGGGAACTGAGAACCCTGCGGAGTATGGCCCCGCTCATGGAAATGAGTCAATGAAAAACGGCTGGATCTGAGAAGGGCTAACCCTGCATGCACGCAGGCGGCGGTCCAGGCCCATGGGCTGGCACGTCAGATCTCGAGGAGTATGCCCTAGCGCGAGGCAAAATGCGACCCGAGGCGAAGAGGAGTTCGCTCAAACAAGAAGGGCCGCCTCGGTGAGGCGGCCCTTCGCACGTTGAGAATGCGCCCGGTTACTCGCCGCGCTTCCAGTTCATCAGATCGCCCAGCGTGGTGGTGGAGCCGGAAGCTGCAGGGGCCTTGTAGGCCTCCACATCGGCGCGGCTGCCCTCTTCACCCACGGCGCGCAGGCTGAGGCCAACCTTCTTCTCCTCCGGGTTCATCTTGATGATCTTGAAGTCGTATTCCTGCCCGGCTTCAAGCTTCACCGGCTGACCCAGCGCATCGGCTGCCTCGGAGACGTGGCAGAGGCCTTCGATGCCCTCGGCGATCTCAATGAAGGAGCCGAACTGCGCCGAGCGCAGCACCTTGCCCTTCAATACGTCACCGACGCGGTGCTGATCGAAGAAGGTCTCCCAGACATCGGGCTGGAGCTGCTTGATGCCGAGCGACAGGCGGCGGTTCTCCGCCTCCACGCCGAGCACGACAGCCCGCACCTTCTCACCCTTCTTCAGCACCTCGGAAGGATGCTTCACACGCTTGGTCCAGCTCAGGTTGGAGACGTGTACGAGGCCATCGATGCCGTCTTCGATCTCGATAAAGGCGCCGAAATCTGTGAGGTTGCGCACGCGGCCTTCGACGATGGCACCGGCCGGGTAGCGCTCCGAGAGATGCTCCCACGGATTCTCAAGCAACTGCTTCATACCGAGCGAGATGCGGCGGTCATTCGGGTTCACGGAGAGCACGACTGTCTCAACCTCGTCGCCGGGCTTGACCATCTTCGACGGATGCTTCATCCGCTTGGACCAGGTCATCTCGGAGACGTGCACCAGACCTTCGATGCCCTGTTCCAGCTCGACGAAAGCGCCGTAGTCGGTAACGCTGAGGATGCGGCCACGGACGCGCGCGCCAATGGGATAGCGCTCTACCGCGTCAAGCCACGGATCCGGCGTGAGCTGCTTGAAGCCGAGCGAGACGCGCTGCTTGTCCTTGTCGAACTTCAGCACCTTCACCTGGATCTCGTCATTGACGTTGACCAGGTCGCGGGGATGGGTGAGGCGTCCCCAGGACATATCGGTGATGTGCAGCAGGCCATCGATGCCGCCCAGGTCGACGAAGGCGCCGTAGTCGGTCAGGTTCTTTACCGTGCCGTTCAGGATCGCGCCCTCTTCCAGGTGCTCCAGGGTCAGGGTGCGCTTGCTGTTCTGCTCTTCTTCGAGGATCTCCTTGCGGGAGACGACGACGTTGCCGCGCTTCTTGTTCAGCTTGATGACGCGCACGTCGATGGGCTGACCGATATAGGCGTCCAGGTTGCGCACCGGACGGATCTCGAGCTGCGAGCCGGGCAGGAATGCCTTGATGCCGATATCGACGGTGACACCGCCCTTGACGCGGCCGAGCACGGTACCGGTAATCGGCACCTTGTCGTTGTAAGCCTTCTCGATGGAATCCCATACGCGATGGCGCTGCGCCTTCTCATAGCTCAGCAGGTAGCCGCCCTCGGCCTCCTCGCGCTCTACCACCACGTCGATGACGTCGCCCGGATGCAGCTTGGACTGGCCGGTGTGATCGGTCACCTGCTCCAGGGGAATCAAGCCCTCGCTCTTGAGGCCGACATCCACCACCACATGCTTGTCCGTCAGCTTCACCACTGTGCCCTGGATGATGTTGTTCTCATCACCCTGTGCAATGGCGGCCTCGGCGGCCTGCTCGCGGTCAAAGGACTCCAGTGCCGCGGCAAAATCCTCCATGCTCATGTCTTCGTCTGCCGCTTCGGCAGTTGCGACCGATGCGCCATCCGATTCAGACGCGGAGGCTTGGCCAGCGTCGCCGTGATGACGTTCGGCATTCTGATGTTCGGCGCTCTGGTGGTTGTAGGTGGGTTCGGTCGACGGCTCTTCGTGTTCCGTCGCGGCATCAAGCGTTGGGGTTTCCAGTTGGGTGTTCAGAGGTTTGCTCTCGGTTTGTTCAGAATGTTGGGCGTCTGCCATAGCTACCAGCTCCGGATTCGTGACGGCGCCATCTGCCGCCTCGGCGTGCTGGCAACAGGCCCCGCATGGGGCATATCGGACAGTCGCCGGCCAGGTGCGCCAAACGGGGGAAGTCAGGTCCTCTTCGAGGGACGGTACAAAGCGGTTCCGGAGAGACCGGCGCGCCTTGCTCCGCTTCGGCTTCCTGACGGTGGCGAACCCAGGGCACTCGCTGCTGCTGCCTATCTTTACCGGAGGCGATTCCGCTGGGCCCGCTGGGTATCCGCGAGAAACGCAACGGACGCGCTGCAGGTCTCCAGTAATGGAGTGGCCTTGGCTTCGGAATGGGCAGGGATCGCAGTGGAAGCCGCATCTGCGAATCCAGCAGACAAGGCTTCAATTACGAGTGTAGCAACCGGCCATAGGCCAGTCAAACAAAGGATTCACGCGGGCAGGAGTTGTGAAAAAGCCGTGAAAGCGCGAGTTTCTTCGCGAACCGCTGCGGCGCGGAACTGGACCTTATACTCGCCCCTGGAGCATTTTCGCTTCCGACTATCGCTGCTCTCCCTGAATGACGGACTGGAATTAGAGAAAAGGCTCGTTACACAAAAAGGCTTATGGATCATTTGTGGACACCATGGCGGTACGCGTACGTCACCCAGCCCAAGGATCAGAATCCTGGCGGACGAGAGGCGCGAGCCGGGGTGCCGGCCCAGCTTGCAGCGTGGCCGGGCGACCATCATTGCGTCTTTTGCAACCTGATTGCCGCGGCGGACTACGCCATCGAGCACGGTATGGCTGCCGAAGAGGCCGATCGCGCGGCGAATATCGTGCTGCGGGGGACGACCTGCTACATCTGCCTGAATGCGTACCCGTACTCCTCCGGCCACGTGATGATCGTGCCCTACGTGCACGAGGGATCGCTGGCCGCGCTGGCGGCGGAGGCCGCGCAGGAGATGATGACGTTGTCGCAGCGCAGCATACGGGCGCAACAACATGTCTACTCGCCCGACGGCTTCAACATGGGGCTGAACGTGGGCACGGCGGCGGGGGCCGGGGTGGCGGGGCATCTGCACATGCACGTGCTGCCGCGCTGGCTGGGCGATACCAACTTTATGACCGTGACCAGCGATACCCGCGTGCTGCCGGAGATGCTGGAATACACTTGGCGGCGCCTGCGTGAAGCATTCGCGAGCATCTCATTCTCCTGACGCAGGACATGAGGAGGATGGCTATGCAGAACAAAACCGAGGTGAAGCCGGAGGAGCCGACGACGACTCCTGGCGCCGCGACCTCCGTGGAGCACATTGCACCCGAGGACCACTATGCCTCCGGCGGGCAGCATCAGGACCAGAAGGAAGCTCTGAAGCAGAGTGCGGACAAAGGCGATACGAAACCGCCAGCGGGCCAGAATCCCGGGCAGCACAGCACCGGCAGTTTTACCGGAACCACCGGCGGACAGCAGAAGAAGCCCTGACGGCGCGGGCTCGCGAGCAAGCCCTCGGCCGCCGACCGCCGAAGCCGGAGCGTGACTCCGCGGCGAATTGATTCCAAAGTCCAGGTTGCCAGCCCCCGGCGATGCCGTGCAAGCTGATGGTCATGCCGGAACTGCCGGATATCGCCGCCTATATCAGCGCGCTCGGACCGCGCATCATGGGACAGAAGCTGGAGCAGGTGCGCGTTGCGAGCGCGTTTCTGCTGCGCACGGCGCAGCCGCCGATTAGCAGCGCGGAGGGCCGCACGGTGCGCGAACTGCGGCGCATCGGCAAGCGCATCGCGATCGGGATGGAAGGCGACCTGTGGCTGGTGCTCCACCTGATGATTGCCGGCCGTCTGCACTGGCGGCCTCCAGGTGCGAAGCTGGCGGGGCGGAACAGTCTGGCGGCCTTCGACTTCGCAAATGGATCACTGGTGCTGACCGAGGCCGGCACCAAGCGGCGGGCATCGCTGCACGTTCTGAATGGCGAAGCGGGCCTGCATTCGATCGACCCTGGCGGCATCGAGATATTTACCTGCGATCTGGAGTCATTTCGCGACGCATTGACGGCAGAGAACCGCACGCTGAAGCGCGCGCTGACCGATCCGCGCATTGTGAGCGGCATCGGCAATGCATACTCCGACGAGATACTCCACGCGGCGCAGCTATCGCCGATCAAGTTGACGCACAAGCTCGATCCGGAAGAGTGGAAGCGTCTGTGGACGGCGACCCGCGAGACGCTGCAGCTCTGGATCGATCGGCTGAAGACGGAAGCGGAAGGCAGCTTTCCGGAAAAGGTGACAGCCTTCCGCAAAGACATGGCGGTGCATGGACGCTATGGACAGCCCTGCCCGCGATGCGGCGAGACGATTCAACGCATCCGCTACGCGGACAACGAGACCAATTACTGTGCGCGCTGTCAGACGGAAGGCCGCGTACTGGCGGACCGCAGCTTGTCGCGCCTGCTGGGAAAAGATTGGCCGCGCACACTGGATGAACTCGAGAGCATGACCCGGCATGCGCGCGAGGAGAGAAGCCGCGTAGAGATATCTGCTATGCCGAGCCGCAAATCGTGAGCTTCTAAAAGTGGCCGTTGTAGTGATGGTGGAGGATTTCTTCCACGGCGACGAGCACCAGGGTGGCGACGGAGAGGACGATCTGCAGGCGTTCCATGCGGAGCCTGCGCGCGCTCGGCGGCGGCTGACGCCATTGGGAGGAAGAACGACGGCGCAGCCGGCGAACCTGGGCAAGGATCGCGAGATTCAGCAGGGAGCCGGCCACGGCGAGGCCGACCATAGGGATGCGGAGAGCGCCCGCGTGGAAGCGGTCCACCATCGCGCCTGCGCCGGCACTGAGCACAAGTGAGCCGAGGCCGACGGCGAAGCGCAGACCGTTTGCCGCGGCAAAGAATGTGCAGACGCTTTGCAGCAGAGCAAAGAGGAAGCTGGACCAGGCGACGGCGCCCGGAATGCTCACCGTATTTTTCTTCACCTCGATCGTTTCAGCGGGGCGAGGCCGAACTGGAGTCGTCGTCATGAGAAAACTCCGGAGAAAGATTACGTTTCCGCGTTGATTCTACATATCGACGAGGGGCGTGTTGTCACGATCAACGAGAGGCTATCTACAGTAAGGGCCGCACGGAGGCTTTGCCTGCGCATGGGGCAGAATGCGCAGGGTAAGGATGGCGTGCGGCTTCACGCTGAACTCCACGGAGTGATCCGCGCCGACGGGAAGCTCTGACTGATCGCGCTCCAAAGCATTGTCCGCCCATGCGTGCTCGACTGCAGCCAACGGGAGTCGCAGGTGAGCCGTGCGTGCTGTTCCGCCAAGGTCGAGAATGCGAAGGATGGTCCCGCGCCCGTCTTCCGCCGGCTTCCACGCTTCGAGCACGAGTGCGGGATCGTCGAGTTCGAGGAAGCTGCCGGACTTTCCGTCGAGTGGCCGCTTCCATTCCACGGCCTTATCCGACGAAGTCACCTCGGAGATTTCGAGCGGCGTCGATTCCTCCCAGCCGAGACGGCTCAGGGCTACCGGGTCGATCGATGGCGCACTGGTAACGATGTAGCGAAAATGGAAGTGGCCGCCCTGCGCGGCACGGTAGTTCGTGTGCCAGTAGTTGTTCATCGCATAAGAGAAGATCGAGCCCTTGCGCGTGCCGAACTCTTTCGGCCAGGTGACGCGAGTGATATCTCCGAAGGTCATCAGCGGCGCGTCGATTGGCAGCACCGCCGCTGCTGCGCCATCCTGTTGCACGGCCGCCCAGTGCTGCACAGAGAACCAGTCGTGGCCCGCGCCCGGATACATATCGTGCGCAGGATCGACCACGCCATTCTGAATCTCATACTCAAACTGCGGATGCGTCATGGCGAAGGGGAAGGCGAAATAGACTGCCTCATCGTCCAGGGTGGCCTTCTTATCCAATTCCGCGTCGATGAGGATGGTCTTTCCATGCGACTGGAAGCGTGATCGACGTGTGGATGGAAGGCGTGTTCACATCTGTGCTCTCAAGGTGCGCGGTGATTCCGTCTGCGTTCTTCTCGATGGAGAGCAGCCGGCCGTTCTCCGCAGGGTGTACGACGTACTTGTCCGGCTGACCCGCGTGATGCTCGGTGGTGACGTATAGATACTGGCCGAGGCGATACAGGCTGGTCGCATCCACAAGATCGCGGCGGAGCGACTTGTCGTAGATGCTTCGGATCGCCCCGGAGGCGGGATCGAGTTCCACGCGATACGTCTCATTTTCGAGCACGGATGTCTTCGATGGTGCTGGCGGAGTGGCTGAGGCGTTCCGCAGCAGATAGGTCTTGTATCCGACCGGCGGCACATCTTCCGCGCGGAAGGTAGCCCGCCAGGTGTGTTCGCCGCGATCGGTCACCGATATGGGAAGCGCCTGTCCGGTGGTGGCGTCGACGATCTCCTGCCCCTTGCGAATGTCGGCGGAGACCTGCCCACTGCGCGCCCAGTTCAATGCATTGAAGACAACCAGACTGTGCGCTGGAGTGTCGATGGAGTCCGCGAGGTTGGCCATGTTGTTGCGCAGCAGCCAGTCCGCAAGTCCACTGGCTTCGGTTGCGTATGAGTCCTTCACGCGAAGCTGCACGGTGGCCTGGTCGTTCTGCGAATCGGTGTAACTGTCGGCAGAGAGCCAGGTGTGCTCATCCATGAGCAGCATCTTCTTCCACATCTCGTCGAGACGGCCCTTGTCGACGGCGACGCTGGGATTCACCAAGGTGGCAATCGTCGCCAGCTTTTCTGCTGAGGGTGCGCGTGCCTCGTTCGCGCGCTCGATTGCGCCATAGAACGCGTCCGCGGCGATGCCGTCCTCCCAGTAAGGCCCGCCATCTCCGCGTATCACGGGGAGGTCATTTTTGAAATCAGCCGCAATGGACGAAAGTGCCTGATGGAAGCCGGAGTATTCCAGATGCGGATAGCTATAGCGGCTATTCCATTCGCCGGCGAAGGTGGCCTGCTCGGGAAAGAGGTCAGAGTTTTCGACCTGCGTCCCGTACATGATGGTCGAGTTCGACTTGTAGTGGCTGCCTCCATAGTTCTGGAAAAACAGCGGCAGCGTCTCTTCCGCAGCGCGCATGCGCGGCGGCAGGCCAAAGGTGGTCCACATCTGGTGGTAGTGATGCGAGTACCACATCAGCACTCGCCCGCCATCCGGGCCTTCCCACCAGTACGGTGAGTTATGGTCCAGATGCCCCTGCAGCAGCGGCGCTCCCCGTCCGTTGTTGCTGCCCGCGAGCAACTCGGGAATGCCGGCGGCAGCCAGCACCGAGGCGTAGGACCAGGAGAAGGATGGGACGTCGGTGATGTTTGCGTAGTTCAGCGGCAGCCCATGCTGCTGGTCAAATGCAGCGCTGGGATAGAGCGAGCGGATCAGCACTTCGCTGGAGGCGAAGCCGGTAAGCAGGTTGCAGTATTCAGCGGGAACGAAGAGCTGGCCCGCCTTGAGCGCAGCGATGGCGCGCTCCTGGTCGTGCGGGCTGCGCGTGGTCATGAACTGTTCCAGAGGCCACATGCCGTCAAGGCTGAAACGGAAGTCCGGATGTGCGGCAAACATGTCGAGGGACTCGTCGATGGCTCGGCTGTGCAGCGCCGCCACCTTGGCCTGGTAGTCGGTGTAGCCGATGTCCAGATGGATGTGGGGCACGATGTAGAGCGTCCAGCGCTTGGCGGGCTGCATCGTCTGCGTGCTTCGTTCGGTTTTGCCTGCGGCCGTCAGTTGGATCGTGGCTTGTGCCGGTTGGTCAAAAGCCGGAACGTAGATGCGCTGCTTCTGTTCGCCCCAGGTATTGGCCGGGTCCAGCTTGAGGCTGGCCTGTTTGCCGTTCACTGTGACGTCAGCCGCCTCTGCCGGACTTCCGTTGGAGCGGACGATGACGTCGAGAGCCTCCTGCAGCGTGCCATCTGTGGTTCGAAAGAAAATTGTGGATTCGATACGGACCTGCGGCGCGGGTGTCCGTTCGGCCGCTTCCATCGCGATCGCGTCGTAGTGGAAGCCGACTTCGGGAGCCTGCGGATCGTTGGTCTCCGGGACCGCGGCGAAGCTGATCTCGTTGTCACCCGGATGCAGATAGCTTCCGGGAATGTCGATAGACAGCTCGGCACGTGAAAACGAGGGAAAGAAGACCGCCTCGTCGTTCTCGGTTTCCATCAGTTTGGGATGGAGGAAGAAGCTGCCGGTATGGCCATTGACAGCCACACGCAGCACCGGAACGCCGGGATGCTCAATCAGCAATGCGATGTGGAGCTTATAGTCGGCGGCCGGGGCGCCAGCGATCTGGAAAGCGATGGTGCGAGGTTCCGCAGCGATGGGTTGCGTCGCAGTGTCCGCCGGCTGTTCCGGCTGGAACGCATACCAGTTGTGCACCGCGGCGGGATCGTTCGCGGAGACACGCACAGCATGCTCGGGCAGGTCGGAGTGAAACTCCTGGGAAGAGCTGTCAAATTGCCCCAGGTGGAAGATCTCGGAAGACCTATCTGCGGCGTGTGCCCCTGATGCGGAAAGAGATGGCGCGGCAAGAAGCAGCAGGCTAAACAGCGGAAGACGATACGTCCGTAGCCGAGAGAGGAGAGATTCGTTCGCGAGTGCCATCCCTCGGAGAGGATACTCCGCGTCGCGGAACAGCGCGGAATTAGAGCGTCGGTTTGGATTCGGCGAACGCTCGCACCACGGCAGAGAACATACCGGGGCGCGCATGGGGAGCATAGCTGGGGGCAAAATTCACGGCCAGCCGTGGCGTCTGCGCTGCGCAGTGCTGCAGGTCGCCCGGGGCCCACGCACCCGACTTCTGAATCTGCCATTCGACGTCAAAGTGTTGCGGATCGTGAACCGTGTAGAGGAATCGGTTCTTCGGAGCCTCTGACGAATAGCGCAGCACGTCCGTACTGGTCACGGTCAGGGTAAGGCCGTCCCAGCCGGGACTGTCGAAGATCCCATAGCCTGCGGAGTTCATGTCGATGAAGACCAGCTTGTCACGGCTCGGGCTCGTCCCCAGCTCGTAGCGGCCGACGTAGCCTTTCGGCTCGATGTCGGTTTCGGTCAGGTCGACCCATTTTCCGTCGGCACTGGATTCGCCGTGGTAAACCGAGCGATGTTCGCGGCCACTTGCGGCAAAGCTGCCGGAGCATTGCCAGTACCCTGCAAAGCTGAATCCGGCAGGTGGGTCCAGGGAAACCGGCTGGCGGAGTCCATGACCCAGGGGAACAGTCAGGCTCATTGCCAGGAGACTGAGAGAGGCTCGCAATGACTGTCGCATGCGCAACAAAATAAAGTGCCTGGGGACGGAGTTACAGCGGATATCGACCAGCCGCTCCCGGTTTGCGACGAGCCGTGCATTTCATGCGCCAGAACGGTGCAGCGAATCGCGGGAAAAGCCCATAGAATGAGTATCGTGGCGCAATTGGCCTCCAGATCGCGCTTTCGCTCCTTCTGGCCATTCCAGTTGGGTGGTTGGCTGCTCTACGCCACAATCGTCGCGGCATCGATGTTCCCGCTCCGCAGCATGCGAGCCAGCGTGGCCTATCACGGCGGTGGGCTGCTGGCGGGTTTTGCCTGCAGCTTCGTGATGTATGGAGTGTGTCACGCGCTGTGGCGCGCCCGGGCGCCCCTCATTCGATCGTTGCTCACATGCACCGTAGTTGCATATGGACTGGGCATCCCGGTCTCCGCCGCCGCGATCTGGTCGGAAATAAGGTTCGGTGAGGGGTCAGCGTCCGACTTCCATTGGACGTATCTCTTTGCCTATGCCACGGGCAGTTGCTTTGTGCTGGTGGCGTGGGGCTTCCTTTACTTCGGCATCAAGCACTACCATGCGCTGGAAGAAGAGAGAGGGAGGCTGCAGGCTCTGGAAGTAATGGCGCGCGACGCCCAGATGCGCGCCCTTCGCTATCAGCTTCAACCACACTTCCTCTTCAACACATTGAATGCGATCTCCACGCTGGTGCTGGACAATCAGCCGCGCATTGCCACCCAGATGATCGCGCGCCTGGCGGACCTGCTGCGCCGGACACTCGAGGCTCCGGATGTGCACCAGGTCTCCCTGAAGGAAGAGATTGCAGTCACCAAGGAGTATCTGGCGCTCGAAAAGGTACGTTTCGGCCCACGCCTTATGGTCACCTTCGAAATCGACCCGGAGACGCAGGATGCGCTGGTGCCGCGCTTTCTGCTGCAACCCCTGGTGGAGAATGCGATCCGGCACGGCATTGCCAAACGGCCGGACGGGGGCACACTGGTTCTTCACTCGGAGAATGTTGGCGGCCGGTTGCGGGTGAGGATCGGAAATGATGGAGTCGAAGATGACGAACCGGTACTGCGCCGCAACACGGCAACGCCACACCGCGGCGTTGGGTTGACCAACACACGCGCTCGCCTGGAACAGATGTATGGGCATGAGGCAACGCTGGAAACCCATGGGACTGCGAACGGCACCTACGAGGTCCGGATCTCCATGCCGTTCAGCACCGTGGAGGCCCTGGCCGAGTTGCAGATGCTGGAGGTGCAATGAACGTCAGAGTGTTGATCGTGGACGACGAACCATTGGCACGGCGCGGGGTGAGTCTTCGCCTTGCGGAGCACCCCGACATATCGGTCATCGGGGAGTGCGCCAATGGCGAAGACGCGATCCGGGCTGTCCTTACGCTCAAGCCCGACCTGGTATTTCTCGATATCCAGATGCCCGGGATGTGCGGCATAGACGTGCTGCGGTTGCTGCCCCAGGGGTCCATTCCCTGCATCATCTTTCTGACCGCTTATGACGAGTACGCGCTGGCTGCCTTTGAGGTGCAGGCGCTCGATTATCTGTTGAAGCCGATCGACAACGTGCGATTCCTCATTGCGCTGGAGCGGGCGCGGCGCATCCTGGCCCTGCAGCAGCAGGATGTACTGCACAGCCGTTTCCAGAAGCTGCTGGAACTCCACGCCGAGCGGAATGACGGAGGACCGTCGAAGCGCTTTGCCATCCGAAATGGAAACCAGGTGGCGTTTGTGCAGTCGTCGGAGATCGACTGGATTGAGGCAGTGGGCGACTATGCGGGGCTGCACGTCGGCAAGAAGATGCACTTGCTGCGCGAGCCGCTGCACCTGCTGGAGTGCCGGCTGGACCGCGCCGAATTCCTGCGCATCCACCGCTCCACTATTGTGAAGTTGGACCGGATCACCCGGATTGAGCCGCTGGCGAACCGCGATTGCCGGTTGACGCTCCAGGATGGCACGCATCTACGTGTGAGCCGCACCTACTCGAAGCCCCTCCACGACCTGCTGCGCAACCGCGAGAGCACCTCGATTTCCCTTTAGTCAATCGATTGTGCGAGTACAAAAAATGCACAACGGCACTTCTGTGTAGTTATGATGGTGGGCACAAAAACGATTTGGAGTGGCCCCATCGATGAGTAAATCCCTTTCGCTGTTTCTGACTGTAGCCCTGGCAGTCGCTGGCGGTACCTCGTTGAGCGCGCAGCATCGTCATCACAACGAGGCCGAAGCTCACCAGCAGAGCCAACCATGGATGCAGCCAGGCCTCTCTCCGGATGAGCGCGCCGCTATGGTGCTGAAGCAGCTCACGCTGGACGAGAAGATCGACCTGCTGCACGGCAATGGGATGCCGGGCTGGGGCGGCAAGCCGCAACCTAAAGCCTACCTGGGCAACGGCGGCGCCGGCTTCACGCTCGGCATTCCGCGATTGGGCATTCCCATGATTCAAATGAGCGATGCCGCGTATGGCGTACGCAGCAGCGCGGAGAATGGCCGCTACTCCACGGCGCTGCCGTCGAACCTGGGATCGGCCGCAAGCTGGGATCCGCAGGCAGCATGCGACTATGGCGCGCTGATCGGCCGTGAGCTGCGCGCGCAGGGCTACAACATGACGCTGGGCGGCGGCACAAACCTGACGCGGGAGCCGCGCAACGGCCGCACCTTTGAGTACATGGGCGAGGACCCAGTGCTGGCCGGCACGCTGGTGGGCAATCGTATCAAGTGCGAGCAGGCGCAGCACGTCATCGGCGACATCAAGCACTACGCGTTGAACGACCAGGAAAGCGGCCGCAACGAGGTGGATTCGATCATCGGCAAGCGCGCGATGCGCGAGAGCGACCTGCTGGCCTTCGAGATCGGGTTGAAGGTCGGCGATCCGCAAGCGGTGATGTGCAGCTACAACGCGGTGAACGGCGACTATGCGTGCGAGAACAAATACCTGCTGACGGATGTGCTGAAGAAGGATTGGGACTTCAAAGGCTTCGTGGTCTCCGACTGGGGCGGCACCCACAGCACGGTGAAGGCATCTGCCGCGGGACTCGACAACGAGGAGCCGGAAGACCTGTTCTACGGCGCGACGCTGAAAGAAGCGGTGCAGAGCGGCAAGGTGCCGATGTCCGAGATCGACGATCATGCGCGTCGCGTGCTGCGTGCCGAATTCGCAGCGGGCCTGGTGGATCACCCAACCCAGAAGAGCGTGGTGGATGTGCTGGGTGGCCTGGAGACGGCGCAACGCATTGAGGAGAACAGCATCGTGCTGCTGAAGAATGAGCACAACATTCTGCCGCTCGATCCGGCGAAGGTGCATTCCATCGCGATCCTGGGCATGAATGCCGATACCGGGATGATCTCGGGCGGCGGCTCGGCGCAGGTGGACCCTCCGGGCCGTCCGTCGGCTCCGTGGCAGAGCCATGTGTGGTTTCCCACGTCGCCCCTGAAGGCCATCGCCGCAAAGGCGCCCGGCGTGACGGTGCGCTACGGCGGCAGCGAGCCTGCGGCAGCCGCCGAGGCAGCGAAAGGCGCGGATGTCGCGATCGTCTTCGCGTACCAGTGGGAGAGTGAAGGCATGGACCTGCCGGATCTTTCGTTGCCGGACAACCAGGATGCGCTCATCGAGCAGGTGGCCGCGGCGAATCCGCATACCATCGTCGTGCTGGAGACGGGAACTGCCGTGACCATGCCATGGCTGGACAAAGTCGATGGCGTGGTGGAGGCTTGGTTTGCCGGCAGCAGCGGCGCCAAGGCAGTCGCCAATGTTTTGTTCGGCGAGGTGAACCCGAGCGCGAAGCTGCCAATGACCTTCCCGCGCAGTGTGGCAGACTTGCCGCATCCCCACCTGGTAACGCCGCCGCCTGGCGCGACGGGCAAGGAAGCCGTGCAGAAGACGGGCGTGGCCAAGCCGACTTTCAGCGTGCACTACGACGAGGGAGTCAAGGTGGGCTACAAGTGGTACGACGCCGAGCACAAGCCGGTGCTCTTTCCCTTTGGCTACGGGCTTTCGTATACCAGCTATCGCTACTCCGGCCTGAAGGTGGGCGATCAGGGAAATAATGTCACCTTTACGGTGACGAATACAGGTGAGCGTGCCGGCACGGAGATCGCCGAAGTCTACGCGGGGTTACCCGCAGCGGCTCAGGAGCCGCCGAAGCGGCTGGTGGGCTGGGCGCGGGTGGCGCTGAAGCCGGGTGAGAGCCGCGAGGTCACAGTGGCTGTCGATCCCAAGTATCTCTCCGTCTATAACGACCACGGGGACGAGCAGCAGGGCTGGAAGCTGCTTCCGGGGCAGTACACTTTCCTTGTCGGCGGATCGTCCCAGGATCTTCCGCTGAAACAGGAGACGACGCTTAACTAGCTGCGCGTCTCCTCACAACAGGAGAGGTGTTCCAGCACAGCGTGCGCATCGCCCTTTTCATCACTTGCTACAACGACACCTTGTTTCCGCGCACCGGGCAGTCGGTGGTGCGCGTGCTGGAGCGGCTGGGCCACACGGTGGAGTTCCCGCTGGAGCAGACCTGCTGCGGACAGATGCACTTCAACACCGGCTACCGGCGCGAGGCGTATCCGATGGCGAAGCGCTTCGTGGAGATCTTCTCTCACGCGGAAGCCGTGTGTATTCCGTCCTCGTCGTGCGTTGCAATGATCCGCGAGTACTACGCTGCGCTGGCGCATGAGAACAACGACGCCGAGATGGCGGCGGGCGTCGAACGGCTGCTGCCGCGCGTCTTCGAGTTCAGCGAGCTGCTTGTGGACCGGCTCGGGGTGACAGATGTCGGTGCGTACTTTCCCCATCGCGTTACGTATCACGCGAGCTGCCACGGCTTGCGCAGTCTGCACCTGGGTGACAAGCCGCTGCAGTTGCTGCGCGCGGTGCGCGGGCTGGAGCTGGTGCCGCTTGAGAACGTGGAGCAGTGCTGCGGCTTTGGGGGCACCTTCGCGGTAAAGAACGCCGATGTCTCCGCCGCAATGCTTACGGAGAAGATTCGCGCGGTGTTGAACACGCGCGCCGAAGTTTGTACCGCGTGCGACAACTCCTGCCTGATGCACATGCAGGGCATGCTGCACCGGGAATTCGCCGGCGTACGCACGCTGCACATTGCAGAAGTACTGGCAGGCAGCGAGGACGCTCCCGCATGAAGCTCGGTGCAGCTCAACCCAAAGACTGCTCCGCCGTTTCCGGAAGCTGCAAAGGCCGATCTTCGCGACACGCAACTGCGCCGCAATGTGGCGCGCGCGACGGACACGATCCAGCGCAAACGCGGCGCGCTGGTGGCGGAGAAGACGGACTGGCAGGCGCTGCGCGACGCAGGAGCGGCGATTCGGCATGAGGCCCTGGCGAACCTCGACCACTATCTGCTCCAGTTCGAAGAGCGCTTTCAGGCAGCCGGTGGCACAGTGCACTGGGCTGCCAATGCCGCGGAGGCAAACGGGATCGTTCTCGGCATCCTGCGGGAGAGAGACGCGCGCGAGGTCATAAAGATCAAGTCGATGACCACGGCAGAGATCGGGCTGAACGAGTTTTTGGAGCAGCATGGCGT
Source organism: uncultured Acidobacteriaceae bacterium (assembly GCA_963763665.1). Taxonomy (GTDB): domain Bacteria; phylum Acidobacteriota; class Terriglobia; order Terriglobales; family Acidobacteriaceae; genus KBS-83. The sequence goes on from CAVXPT010000001.1 coordinate 1,433,470, forward strand.
TGCCGCTTACGAGACCGACCTTGCTGAAATCATCCTGCAGCTTGGCCACGATCAGCCTTCGCATATTGTGGTGCCGGCGTTGCACAAGAACCGGCAGCAGGTGCGCGAAATCTTCGCACGGACGATGGGGCTGCCCGGCCTGAGCGACGATCCGGAAGCCCTGACCGCAGCGGCGCGGCACTACCTGCGCGAGAAGTTTCTGCGGGTGAAGACTGCCGTCTGCGGCGCGAACTTTCTCATCGCGGAGACGGGAGCCATCACCATCGTCGAGTCCGAAGGCAACGGCCGCATGTGCCTGACGCTGCCCGAAACCCTCATCGCCGTCGTCGGTATCGAGAAGGTGATCCCGCGTTTTGCGGATCTCGAAGTGCTGCTGCAAACGCTGCCACGTTCGGCGACGGGCGAGCGCATGAACCCGTACAACTCCATCTGGTCAGGCGCGGTTCCCGGTGATGGACCAAAGAACATGCACGTGGTGCTGCTCGACAATGGCCGCACCCGCGTCCTGCGCGATGCGATCGGCCGACAGACGCTGCAGTGCATCCGTTGCGGCGCATGTCAGAATGCGTGTCCGGTCTATCGGCAGAGCGGCGGGCATGCCTACGGCTCGGTCTACGCGGGACCGATCGGTGCGATCCTGACGCCACAGCTTGAGGACATGCGTTACGCGCAGTCTCTGCCGTTTGCGTCTTCGTTGTGCGGAGCGTGCTACGAAGTTTGCCCGGTGAAGATCAATATTCCGGAGGTGCTGGTGCATCTGCGTTCGCGCGTCGTGGACCGTGGCCGCCGCAAGCTGGCTTCGCTCTTCGATCAGGAGCGCACCGGCATGATGATGATGGCTGCGATCTTTGCGAACCGCCGCCGGTATGAGGCCGCGCAGCGGCTGGCGCGCACCGCGCAGAGTGCGGTGCATCATGGAGACGCGTGGTACCACTGGCTGCCGGGCATGGCAGGACGATGGACGGAGACGCGCGACCTGGCGCCGTTGCCGCAGCAGACGTTTCGCGAATGGTGGCGGCAGCGAGGACAGTCGTGAGCGGCGCGGCGCAGTCCAGCCGTGATCGCGTGCTGGAGCGAATCAAAAAGGCAAACCTGAGGGCGGCCGCTCCGCAGCAATCGATTCCACGCGACTACGACCGCACCAGTTCACAGACGGCGGACAAGACACTCGCACTCTTTGAGGAACGGCTGCGCGACTACGATGCGCGCGTCTTTCCTGTTCTTCGCGAGGAGATCGCAGCTAAGGCGATAGAAATCCTGAGCGCGGGCCATCGGCGGCGTATCGCGATGCCGTCAGGGCTGCCTGTCGCGTGGCAGGCCGCTGGCATCGAATGGGTCATCGATGAAACCGGGGACCATGAGCTTTCGTTCGACGTGCTGAATGCCGTCGACGGCGTGATGACGGCGTCGACGGTCGCAGTGGCTGTCTCGGGAAGCATCGTGCTGCAGCATGGGCCGGCGGAGGGACGCCGCGTCCTTACGCTGCTGCCCGACTATCACCTCTGCGTCGTCGAAGCGAGTCAGGTGGTGGAGACGCTGCCCGAGGCCTTCGCGCGCCTCGACCCAGCCCGTCCGGTCACGTTCTTCTCCGGGCCGTCGGCCACGGCGGATATCGAGATGATTCGCATCAAGGGCGTCCATGGACCGCGCTTCCTGGATGTGCTGCTGGTGCACGACTGAGCTTCTAAAGTTTCCGATTTGCCCAATCTTCATGCGGCGGTAGCACAATTGTGGGGTGGCATTTCGAAGGAGCCTCCCCCATGGCAAAGAAGACCGCTCGACCGAACACCCCGAAAGTGACTCAGGGCAAGAAGATCACCACGCAACCGCGCGCCGGCAACGATCCGGTCTTTGCGCAGCCAACGCCGACCCCCGACCCAACCAGCTTCCGCGATCCGGTTACCGATCAGAAGCTGAAGGAGATCGGAACCGTCGAAGCATTTCCCGCGCCGCGCGGTGGTGCGGCCGAGCCGGTGCTGCAGTTTGCAGACACGCTGGGCTCGCAAGGGCCCTGCGCGCGTCGCGGCGATTCAGAAGGCGGGGCAGATTGTCTTCCACGCCGTGGGCGACACCGGCAGCACCAAGGGGCCTTCGACGCAGTCGCTGGTTGCGGACAAGATGGTGACCGACTTCGCGGAGAACAACGCTGCCGATGTGCCTTCCTTCTTCTATCACCTCGGCGATGTGGTCTATAACTTTGGCGAAGCGGCGTACTACTACGACCAGTTCTACGAGCCGTATCGTAACTATCCCGCGCCGATCCTGAGCATCCCGGGCAATCATGACGGCGTGACTTATCCGAAGGAAGCTGTTCCTACGCTGGATGCCTATCTCCGCAACCTGTGCTCCGCAACGCCGGTGCATACGGATGAGGCCGGCAATCTGTCACGCACGGCGATGATCCAGCCGGGTGTGTATTACACGCTGGAAGCGCCGTTTGTCCGCCTGCTTGGGCTATACAGCAACACGCTGGAGGATCCAGGTGTGATCTCGACCGAAGGCGGTGCGCGTACCGCTCTGAACGATAGCCAGCTCACCTATCTGCAAACCGCACTCGCGCGCTGCAAGAGCGACAACTTTAGCGGAGCCGTTCTCGTAGCCGTGCATCATCCGCCGTTTACGGGCGGCGTGAATCACGGCGGCAGCCCGCGGATGCTGCAGGACATGGACAACGCGGCAACCAAAGCGGGCTTCTGGCCACATGTCGTGCTCTCCGCGCACTCGCACAACTATCAGCGCTACACACGCACGGTCGCCGGGCTGACAATTCCTTACATCGTGGCCGGCATGGGTGGGCACGGATTGACTGCGATGCGGACAACGGCCAGCGGCAACGCGATCCGAACCCCGATGACGGTAGACAGCGGCCTCACCCTGGCAAGTTACGACGACACCCACTACGGCTATATGCGAGTGATCGTAACCGCGACCACTCTGCGCATGGAATTCCATCCAGCCGAGGACGGCGGCACGACCAAGACCCCGGACGACGCCTTTACCCTCAACCTGAAGACCCGCGCCATCACCTAGCTGCCGCGCGTAACCGGCACGGCGTCTTTAGGATCGCGGACCTTTCCAGCGCTGTGGTACGATCCGCCTGCGAAGCAGCGAACCTGCGAGACTGATAAAGAGACGCTTGCAGGATCAGGGTGGGCCAATGCGTGCAGAACTTCGTCCTTCCAGTCTCGGTGAGATTCTCGACCGAACGGCGCAAATGTACCGTAGCCACTTCCTGGTCTATTTCGGCATTGCCGCGATAGCAGCGTCGACAGTGCTTATCCCCAGACTGATCGGATATTTGCTTCTGTCTTTTTATACACACGGCAATGCTACTCAGTTTGCCGGAATCAGCATGATGATCAGCGGCCTCATGAGTTTAATCTCGTTGCTCCCGATGGCCTTGAGCATGGCAGCTATCGCGCATGCGGTAGCAACAAACTATCTTGGTCAGATCACGACAATCAGACAGGCATATTCCAGTATCCGTCGGCGCTGGTATAGATACATACTGATTTTGCTTGCAACGTATTGCTATGCATTCGCACCTGTCTTTGTCGCTGTAGTCGCAATAGGCGCTGTTTCAGCCGCGGTCAGCGCGAGCTTCAGCCGTAATCTGGTCGTGGGCGTGTTGATGGTCCTGATTCTTATGGCTATGGTCGCCGCATTCTGGTGGATGCTACGCTGGGCGCTTGCCATTCCGGCCTCATTGCTGGAAGACCTGAAAGTGCACCGCTCCTTGAAGCGAAGTGCCATGCTCACGAAGGGAGCCCGAGGCCGCATCTTCGTGATGGTGCTGTTGGTGCTTGCCGTGGTGACGGTGATCTCCTATGCCGTCCAGATTCCAATGTTATTCCTGTTCTTCCTGCACAAGGGGCAACTCACCTTCGCGACGCAGATGGTGTCATCCTTCGGAATCTTTCTTAGCAGTTCCTTTGTCATTCCTATCTGGTCCATCGCGCTCACGCTGTTTTATTACGACCAGCGCATCCGTAAGGAGGGCTATGACGTGGAGTGGCTGATGGAACAGGCGGCAGTGGTTCCAGGCGTTACATCTTCTGCAGTAGCTTCTTCCGATACCGTTGTGCCCGGATCGCTCACATCCGGATCGCTCACATCCGGATCGCTGACGCCAGCATCGCTTACACCACAGACCGAGCCACCCGGACCGGCGATCTAGATGCGCTGGCAGGACTCAGCAGCATGATGCGGTCTTTTCTTCAACGGCCAGTGGCGGCCGTTGCCCTGTGCCTTCTTGCGGGGTCTGCGAGTCTTGGATCAGCCCAGGCAGCCTCCAACACCCCGCAGCCGCGAAGCCAGGCAGAATACCGCGATCATCTCAACTCGCTCGCAACCCTCATCGAGCAATGCCGGCAGCACATCGACGCATCCCACTGCAGTGCGGACGCGGTTGGTCCGGACGACATTGTCACTGCCACGGAACAGGCAGGCCCACGGCGCATATCGTATGACTGGTTGCGCGGGCCGCTCGAACTTGTCGGAAGCCACAAGATCAGTCCTGAAGATGCGGCGCCTCTGTTACAGGCGGCTGCACAACGCATTCAACTGGAACAATCCGAAGCGCCCGGATTATCTGCGAAATCAGCGGCTGCCCGCCGCGCCGCGGAGCGTACTGCGCTCGCCGCGATTCTGGATCGTGCAGAGTTCCGCAATGCTGATCGCTCTCTGACACAGCGTGTGCTGGAAGCGGTGGCCATCTGGATCAATGGGCGGCTTGCAGGACTCGCAGAGTACAGCTCGCACCGCCGCTGGCTGGGCCTCCTGCTGGAGTGGGGCTTGGCAGCGCTCGCTTGCCTGGCGCTGGCGTATTGGTTTCTGCGGCAGACGCGGCGCGCACGTGGCTTGCAGGCGGACAGAGTGTCACATGCGGAAAACGCACCTGCCATGCGCAACTGGGAACGCCTGCGTCACGAGGCAGAGCAAGCTGCCCAACAGCAGCGCTGGCGGGATGCGGTGCGCAGCTACTACTGGGCCACGATCGCGCGCTTTGAATCGCGCGGCCAGTGGCCTGCAGACCAGGCACGCACTCCGCGTGAATATCTTCGGCTCGTCCTGTCCGGCCATCCCAAGCACGACGACTTGCGCCTGTTGACGCGTCGTTTTGAGGCGTGCTGGTATGGATCGGACACGGCGACACAGTTGGATTGCGATACGGCGCGTCTGCTCTTTGAACGGCTGGTGGCTCGATGAAGGTGCTGGCCTCGCTCGACCACCGCGATCGCCGTCTGCTGCTGATCACCACCATGCTCGTGCTGTGCACCACGGTGCTGCTGGTGCTCGTGCATCCGGAGGAGCAGTCGGACAGCTACATCCCGTCCACGTACTCCACTGCTCCGCACGGGGCAAAGGCCGCGTATCTTTTGCTCGCGCGCCTGGGGTATCGCGTGGAGCGCTCCGACGGGCCGCTCGACTCGCTTGCCAATACTGCGGACGCACACACCGTTCTCATTCTGGCGGAGCCGGCACGCGCACCGAGCCAACAGGAAGCCGCCGCGGTGCGGCGTGTGCTGGCGCGCGGTGGCCGGGTACTGGCGGCGGGATTTCTTTCCGCCGCCGCTCTGCCGGATGAGAACCTCGACAACCAGTCGCCGCCGCAACTGGTCGGCGGCATCTGCGAAGCGCAGCCGGTGGGCTTCTCGACACTTGCCTCTGGCGGCAAGGTTGTCATGCGCGGAGTGCGCAGCGTGTGGAAGCTGGACCGGCCATCGCAGCGCGCTGCCTTCCTGTGCGCAGGCGAGGGAGTCGTTGTGACCTACCCCGTCGATAAAGGGACCGTGGTGTGGTGGGCCAGCGCATCGCCGCTTGAAAATCAGGACATCGCAGCGCGAGGCAGTCTCGATCTTCTGCTGAACAGCCTGCAACTCCAGCAAGGCGATCGCGTCGTGTGGGATGAATCGCTGCACGCGGAGCCGACGGCTGTATGGGATCCTTTGCGTGATCGCGTCATCCTCTCTCTGATCGCGCAGCTGCTGATGATCGGGCTGCTGCTGGTGCTCGCCCGTGGACGCCGCAGTGGCCCCTTGCGTCCGCTGCCGGCGCCGGCTCGCAGCTCTCCTATGGAATTCGTGCGCTCGCTGGGCGGTCTGTATCGCTCATCCGGCGCCAACGATGTGCCGGTCACCATCGCCTACGAACGCTTTCGTAGCCGGCTGGCGCAGCACTATGGTGTTGCCGCTGCACAGACCGCGGATGCGGCTACACTGGCCGCGACACTCACGAAGCGCTTCGGCATCATCTCGCCTTCGCTGCTGCGCGATCTGGAAGCCTGCGAAAACGCCGGCCGGCTTACGAATTTGAAACCACGGCAGGCGCTGACGCTGGTCAAGGCGCTTGCTGGCTACATCGAACGCATAGCACAACAAGCAGATTCGAGCACAAAGACACTTCCATCTCTCGCGAAAGATCGAGGAACCATTGGACCCGAGCACGAACACACCGACTCCCGAAGAAACGCCGCCCAGCGCAATCCCGCCCAGCGCCACACCGCCTGAGCCGTTGGCATCAACCGCGCCGCCGAACATTGCCGCCACCGTGCAATTGCTGCAGCATGGCCGCACGGAGATTGGCAAGGTCATCGCCGGGCAGACCGAGCTGATCGACCAGGCGCTCATCACCGTGCTCAGCCACGGCCACGCGCTGGTGGAGGGCGTGCCTGGCATTGCAAAGACGCTGCTGGTTAAATTGCTTGGCCGCGTGCTCGGCCTGCAGTTCAGCCGTGTTCAGGCAACACCGGATCTGATGCCGGCCGATATCCTCGGCACCAGCATCCTGCAGGCCGCGGGCGCGCAGATGATCTTTCGCCCCGGGCCCTGTATTCACCGATTTCCTGCTGGTGGACGAGATCAACCGCATGCCGCCGCGCACGCAATCTGCTCTGCTGGAGTGCATGGAAGAGCGCCAGGTGACATCGGACACCGAGCGTCGCCCACTGCCCGACGTCTTCACCGTCTTCGCGACCCAGAACCCCATCGACTTCGAGGGAACATACCCATTGCCGGAGGCGCAGCTCGATCGCTTCCTGATGAAGATCCGCGTCGGCTACCCCACCGCTGAGCAGGAACGACTCATCCTCGAGCGGCACCACGCCGGCTTCGATCCCGCTGGCCACACCGAGCTGACACCGGCACCTGCGGGACTGTTAGCCGCTGCGCAGGCAGAGCAGCGGCTGGTGCGTATCGAGCCGGAGCTCTACGACTATCTGCTCGGCATCACGCGGCGCACACGCGAGTGGCCGTCGCTGACGCTGGGCGCGAGCCCACGCGCTGCCATCAGCCTGATGCGCGTAGCGCAGTCCTATGCGGCGCTCGACGGCCGCGACTTCGTGATTCCCGATGACGTGAAGCAGGCCGCATTGCCGGTGCTGCGGCATCGTGTGATATTGCGGCCAGAGGCGGAACTGGAGGGACTGGACGCAGATCGTGTCCTGGCGGATGTCATCGCCGCAGTCCCCGTGCCTCGGCAGTCAGAACCGGCGCGATGAACCAATTCACTGTACGGCCGGAACCAGCACACGCGCCTGCACAGCCGCGCGGCCGCATGGCGTTCGCGCTGACTCCGCTCGCTCTCTATCTGCTGCTCGCAGGCTGCCTCTTCCTGGTTCCGGCGTTCTTTCGCGCGCGCTACGCATGGGCCATGTTGGCGTGGGATCTCTGCGTCCTACTTCTTGCTGTTATTGACGGAGCGAGGCTGCCGGCACCGCGACACATCGAGGCTCAACGCGAATGGCTGAGCGCGCCTTCGCTTGGACGTGACGTGGAAGTGGAACTAGCGATCACGCAGCATGGCCGCAGCCTGATTCACTGCACGTTGCTCGACGATCTGCCATCGCCGTTTCTCGAAGAGCCCGTGAGTTGGAAGCTCGATGCGTATCCTGAGGCGCGCGCCGCGCTGCGCTATCGCTTCACACCCGCGCAACGTGGCGATCACGCGGCCGGCAAACTCTACCTGCGCTATCGCTCAAGCGTTGGGCTTGCAGAGCGCTGGGCCATGGCGAATCTCGCCCAGACGGTGCGCATCTATCCCACGCTGCGTACGCCGGAGGAGAATCGCCTCTATCTCGCGCGCCATCGCCGGATCGAACTCCAGATGCGCCTGCGCAGGCAGCGTGGCATGGGCCGCGACTTCGAGAGCCTGCGCGACTATCTCGAAGGCGATGAGATTCGCGACATCTGCTGGACCGCCTCCGCGCGTCGCGGAACACTCGTCACGCGCCTCTATGAGATGGAGAAGAGCCAGGCGGTGTGGCTTGTTCTCGACGCAGGCCGCCTCCAGGGTGCGCGCGTGGGACGCTATACCAAGCTCGATCAGGCCACGGCCGCCGCACTCGCGCTGGCGCAGATCGCGCTGGCCTCCGGGGATCGCGTTGGCCTGCTCGCGTACGGGCGCGAGACGCAGCAGCTCGTGCTGCCCGGCCGTGGAGCGGCGCATCTGCGGTTGCTGCTCGATGCGTTGGCGCAAGTGTATGCCGAGCCGCTGGAAGCAGACCATCTACGCGCAACTGCGACGCTGATGCATCGCCAGTCGCGCCGCAGCCTGATCCTGTGGATGACCGACTTTGCCGAGACCGCGATGCAGCCCGAGGTGCTGGACGCCGCCGCGCAACTGGTGCGACGGCATCTGCTGCTATTCATCGCCATCTCGCAGCTCGATGTACAGAGACAGGCCGACGCAATGCCGAAGACGGTGGACGCGATGTTCGAGACCGCCGCTGCGCAGGAGTTGCTGGATCGTCGCGAGCGCCTGCTGCGCCGCCTGCAGGAGCGCGGCGCGATGACGCTCGAAACGCAACCCGAGTTGCTTGCCACCTCGGTGTTGAATCACTATCTCGAAGTGAAAGAGCAGGGGATTCTGTAACTAACGGACGGTCGGGCTCATCGCCGTTACATGCTGCTCCGATTCAGCCGCGAGTGCCGTGCCATCGAGTGCCGCGTCATCGTTCGAGAGAGTGCGGGATGAGAACAGCCAGAGCAGCAGCAGCGTGAAAAGCGCCGCGCCTACTGCGAACTTCAGACCAGCAGGCGCGCCGGAAGGCGAGAAGAATCCCTCGATCGTACCCGCGATCACGAGCATAGGAATGATGCCCGCTACCAGCTCCGCCGCCTCGCGACCCGCACGTGCGAGCGAGTCGCGACGGCTATAGAAGCCCGGGAAGAGCATCCCGCTGGCCAACCGCAGCCCCGCACCGCCGGCGATGAAGATTGCCGGCAGCTCAAGCGAGCCATGAGGGCAGACGAAGCTCCACAAATCGCGTGACATGTGTGCCTGCTGGCATGCCGTGGCGATAATCCCCATCAGGAATCCGTTGAAGAAGATGAGCCAGATCGTGCCCAGGCCAGCAGTGATGCCTGCCGCGAACGTGAGGAAGGTCACGCTCAGATTGTTGGTCATGATCCGGCTGCTTTCCTGCGGCTTCATGCCGACGATGGAGTGCGTCCACATCTCGTGACGATGGATTGTTGCCACCATGGACGGGCCAAGGACACTCTCCATGAAACCGTGTCGCGCCAATGTAAGCAACGTGCCGAGCAGGGCGCCGCCTGCAAATAGCGCGACCGCTGTCAGTGTGTAGGGAAGCAGCCGGCGAAAGTGGCGCGGGTAGTCCTTACGAAGGAATGTAAGAACGCCGGGAAAGCTCCGTTTGCGGCTGGAGTAAATGATATTGTGTGTTCGGCCCAGCAACTGGTTCAGCATGTGGGCCGTGGACCGCGCCGTCCCATCCTGCCGCACCACGGAGAGATCATTCGCCACCTGTCGGTACAGCAACGCCAGCTCGCGCAGCTCATTACGTCCCAGGCGGCGTACACCAATGCCCTGGCACTCAGCCGCAAGTGTGGCCAGCCGTTCCCAATACGGTCGCCGTTTCTCAATCCACTGGTTGGAAATCATGAAATTCGGTGATCAGCTTAGCATCGACACGCCCGAACTCGTGGCGCTTGAATTTCCGCTCGCCGGGATAGGCAGCCGCTTCATCGCTATCCTCATCGACTACGGGCTGCAGTTTGCCGCTTTTATCATGCTGGTCCTGTGCATGATGCTCTTTCTTCCCAGCATGCAAAAGTTTGAATCCACGAGCGCAAAATGGGCGATCGCCATCCTGATCCTGATTCCATTTCTTTTGCATTGGGGCTACTTCACGCTGTTTGAGGCGTTGTGGCATGGCCAGACGCCGGGCAAGCGCGTCGCGAAGATTCGCGTCATCCAGCAGAGCGGCCGCGCCATCACCCTGTTCGAGTCGCTCTCGCGCAACCTCGTACGCGCTATCGATTTCCTGCCGACCTTTTACGTCGTGGGCAGCGTCAGCATCTTTGTGACGCAGCGCCATCAGCGGCTCGGCGATCTGGTCGCAGGCACGCTCGTGGTCCACGAAGGGCAAACGCGCGATCACGCATCGATGGGCAATACTCGCTTGTTCACGCAGGTTGCGCCGCAAGCAGCAGCCATTCCGCGTGTCACCAATATTCCTGCAGACGCGCTGGGCCGGCTGGGCGCGGCGGACTTGCAGGCAATCGAGACCTTCCTGGAACGGCGCCTCGACATGACGCTCGAGGTGCGGCAATCCCTGGCCACGCGCCTGGCTGCGTCAACCGCGGCGCGCATGAATCTTCCGCCACCAACAACCATGCATCCCGAGACCTTCCTCGAAGAGGTCGCCTACGGGGTGCGTTCGCTGGGCAGGTTGCGCTAGTTTGTCATCCTGAACGTAACCGAAGGTAGAGTGAGGGATTTGCTGTACCTTCCGTTCAATCTCGGCGCAAGGCGCCGCTCAACCAAAATCCAATGCTGCGAAAACAACTACAGTTTGTAGCCGCCTGCGTCGAGCTGCCGCTTCGCCACCGATCGGCTCAGCGCAATCGTGTCTTGCGGTGTGTGTTTCAAGAGCCGGCGCAGGATGGCGAGTTGGGTCCGCAGCATGTCCCCTTCGGCAACCGCTGCAAGGACGCGCCTCGCGGCCCTCTCGACGACCGAAAGAGCATCTGCGGCAAATAGCTTCACCATGGCTTGCGCGGTTTGCACCTGCGACTTTTGTGCTTGCGAGCCCAGCTTGCGAGCGCGCAGCAGCGCCGACTCAAGCGCGAAGACCTGCATCGTCATGTCCGCCAGATCGCCCATGATCTCCTGCTGGTCCTGCAGCGCCTGCATGTACTTCTGCGTCGCGGAGCCGGAACAGAAGAGCGCCGCCTTCTTCAGATTTGCCAGCAGGGCAGCCTCCGCTGCCAGCGGATCATCCGTCTCGTCATCGCCGTCGAACGACGGCGGCTCCATCACCTCCGCCATCAGCTTCTTGATCGCACCCAGCAAAGGCAATTGTCCGCTGGCGGCGCGCTTCATCAACCAGCCGGTGATGATCAACCGATTGATCTCGTTCGTGCCTTCGAAGATACGATTGATGCGAGAGTCGCGATAGGCGCGCTCCGCCGGATACTCTTCCACGTAACCATAGCCGCCATAAATCTGCAGACTGTGGTCAACCACCATATCCAGCATCTCGGAGCCCCATACTTTGAGGATGGAGCATTCGACCGCGTACTCCTCGATCTTCTTCTGAATCTCGCGCGCATCGGAAGCAGTGGCGCCTCCGAGCGAAGCCAGTGCCGCGTCGATCATCCCGATGGTGCGATACGCCATGCTCTCGCCAACAAAGATGCCGGTCGCACTCTCCGCGATCTTCTGCTGGATCAGGCCGAATTCACTGATGGTCTTGCCGAAGGCCTTGCGCTCCTTTGCATAGCGGACTGCGTTCGCCAGCGAGTTTTTCGCGCCGCCAATAGCGCTCGCGCCCAGCTTGAAGCGGCCGATGTTCAGAATGTTGAAGGCGATGTGATGCCCTTTGCCCAACTCGCCCAGCAGGTTGCCGGCAGGAACTTTGCAATCCGTAAGGATGAGCGGGCAGGTGGATGAGCCGCGGATGCCCAGCTTGTGCTCCTCTGCGCCAACGGCAAAGCCGGGCGTGTCACGCTCGATAAGAAACGCGGTGAACTTCTCGCCATCCACCTTGGCGAAGACCGTATACAGATCGGCGAAGCCCGCATTGGTGATCCACATCTTTTCGCCGTTCAAGATGTAGTGCTGCCCGTCGGGCGACAGAACAGCGCGTGTGCGCAGACTCATCGCATCGGAGCCGGACGAAGCCTCAGAAAGCGCATACGCGCCGATCCACTCGCCAGTCACCAGCTTCGGCAGATACTTTTTCTTCTGCTCCGGCGTGCCGTACCAGATGATGGGCAGCATGCCGATGCCGACATGCGCGCTGAAAGTGGTGGCGAAGCTGCCCAGGACTGCGAGCCTTTCACCAACGATGGCCGATGTCACCTTGTCCATCGCCAGGCCGCCGTACTCCTCCGGCGTGTCGGTGGCCATCAGGCCAAGCTCGCCTGCCTTCACCAGCAGCGCGCGCGTCACCTTGTAGTCTTTTGCTTCGATCGCGTCGGCCGCCGGCAGAATCTCTTTCTGCGCGAAGTTCGAGGCGGTCTCGGCGATCTGCCGCTGCTCATCGTTGAAGTCTTCCGGCGTGAAGACTTCCTGGGGTGTGCGTTCTTCCAGCAGAAAGCTGCCGCCTGCTGCCGCTTTCACGGTAGTGGTTTGCTGTGTTGCCGGCGTCGCCATATGTCCGCTCCGTCCTACAAATCAATTGAGATTTTCAAAGATGCCTGCCGCGCCCATGCCGCCACCCACGCACATCGTCACCAGTCCATAGCGCACCTTGCGACGCTGCATCTCGTGCAGCAGGGTCGCGGTGAGCTTGGCGCCGGTGCAGCCCAGCGGATGGCCCAGCGCAATCGCCCCGCCGTTCACATTGACGATCGCCGGATCCAGGCCGAGTTCGCGAATCACTGCGAGCGACTGCGCGGCGAAAGCCTCGTTCAACTCCACCAGGCCGATATCTTCGAGCTTCAGCCCGGCGATCTTCAGCGCTTTCGGCACCGCATGCACCGGACCGATGCCCATGATCTCCGGCGCGCATCCGGCCGTGGCAAAGGCGACAAAGCGAGCGATCGGCTTCATGCCCAGCGCCGCAGCACGCTCCGCGCTGGTGACGATCGTGGCAGCCGCCCCGTCAGAGGTTTGCGAGGAGTTGCCTGCTGTCACCGTGCCCTTCGCCTGGAACGCCGGCTTCAGCTTCGCCAGTGCTGCCGCAGAGGTATCGGCGCGCGGCCCTTCGTCCATCTGAAAGCTGCGCTTCTGCTCCATCGGTTTTGCTGAGCCTGCTTTGGGCATGCGTTCGGTCCATTCCACAGGCACAATTTCGTCGGTAAATCGCCCCTCGGCGATCGCCTTCAGTGCCTTCTGGTGACTGGCGAGGGCGAAGTTATCGGCGTCCTCGCGCGAGACATGGAAACGCTCGCCCACACGCTCGGCGGTCAGGCCCATCGAAAGATAAGCGGCAGGCATATTGTCCACCAGCCAGGGGTTTGCGCTGATCTTGTGGCCGCCCATCGGGACCATACTCATCGATTCAGTGCCCCCGGCCACCACCACCGATGCGCCACCGCCACGGATACGATCTGCCGCCTGTGCAATGGCCTGCAGCCCGGAGGCGCAGAAGCGGTTCACCGTCATGGCGGAGACTTCAACCGGCAGGCCGGCCCGCAAAGCAGCGATGCGTGCCACGTTCATGCCCTGCTCGGCCTCCGGCATCGCACAGCCCAGAATCACATCCTCGACCTCGCGCCGGTCGAGCTGAGGCACACGCGCGAGCGCGCCTTCGATAGCGGTGGCGGCCAGATCGTCCGGACGCGCATTCACCAGGCTTCCTCGTCCCGCTTTGCCGACCGGAGTGCGGACGGTGCTTACGATCACTGCTTCCTGCATGATGATTAGTTCCCTCTGTTCTCAGTTTCTGAGCGGCTTGCCGTTGCTAAGCGTGTAGGCGATGCGCTCCTGCGTCTTGCGCTCGCCGCAGAGCGAGAGGAACGCCTCGCGCTCGAGATCCAGGTAGTACTGCTCGCTGACTGGCGTGCCGGGCGCCACGCGGCCGCCGCACAGGATATGCGCAACGTGCCCGGCTACCTTCACGTCATGCTCGCTCGCGTAGCCGGACTGCTGCATGATGTAGGCGCCCAATTTCAAAGTGGCCCGCACGCTCTCGCCCGCGGCCGGAATGTCCATGCGCATCGCGGGTGGCAAGTAGCCGCCATCGGCAAGCGCTTCTGCGGCCGCCTTCGCGTCCAGCAGCAGCCGTTCGCGGTTCAGAGTGATGCCGTCTTCCACGGTCAGCAAGTTCAGTGTCCGCGCCTCGGCAGCGGAGGTCGAGACCTTCGCCATCGCAATCGTCTCGAACGCCTGCTTCATGGTGTCGACCAGCTCCGTCGAAATGCCCACGCGTGCCGCATCGCCGAAGGTGCGAATCGCCTCGTCGGTCGCCTTCAGCGCGAACTCCTTGGTGCCGCCGCCGCCGGGGATGAGGCCAACGCCGGTCTCCACCAGGCCCATGTAAAGTTCCGCATGCGCCTGCCGCCGCGCCCCGTGAAGCGAAATTTCCGTGCCGCCGCCGAGACAGAGTGCATATGGCGCGACGACGACCGGCCGCGGGCAGAATTTGATCGACTGCGTCATGCGTTGGAAGGCGCGGATAGTCAGGTCCACATCCTCCCACTCGCCCTCCTGTGCAGCCAGCAGCAACTGCATCAGGTTTGCGCCAACGGAAAAATTATCTGCATCGCTCGAAATAACGAAAGCTCGGAAGTCGCGAACGGAATCGGATGCAGGCTCAAGCGTCTTGGTGATCAGCCGCATGATGTCATCGCCGATCGCGCTCTTCTTCGAGTGCAGCTCGACGCAGGCCACCCCGTCGCCCAGGTCGATGAGCGAAGCGCCAGGGTTGCCACGCACTATACCGTTGACTGGCGCGGAACGTGGCAATGCGCGCGATGCCCGCCGCCCGCGTCACCGGCTGATAGCGCTGCGTTGCCGGATCGTAGCTTGCAGCGCCGTTGTCTCCATACCATGTGGCCGCGCCGCTGGCCAGCATCGCCTCAACCACCGGACTTACCCGCTCGCCGGCTGCCTGCATCCGCTTCACAGTGTCGGCAACGCCCACTGCGTCCCACATCTCGAACGGTCCAAGCTGCCAGTTATATCCGGCGCGCATGGCCGCATCGATGCTCGCGGCAGAGTCGGCAATCTCCGGCAGGCAATCCGCCGAGTAGTTCCACAGCCGCGTCAGCAGCTTCCAATGGAAGCGCGCGGCCTTGTCTTTCTTTTGATCCCCGCTCAGCAGCATGCGCAGCCGTTCTGGTAGGGAATCGACATTCTTCGCCATCTCCAGCGCCGGTAGCTTCGGCTTTGCTGACGGCTGATACTCGAGTGTCTTCAGGTCCAGCACCAGGCGAACATCTTTGCCGTCCGCGCCGCGCTCTTTTTTGTAAAAGCCGCCACCCGTCTTGTCGCCCAGCCATTTCCGCTCCAGCATCGTTTCAAGAAACGGTGGCAGCGAAGCCTGGCCGCCGGCATCCTGACGCGCCTTCGCAAAGTTCCGCGCCACATGCGAGAGGATATCCAGCCCCACCATGTCCGCCAGCCGGAAAGTGCCCGTGCGCGGCAGGCCGATCACCGTGCCGGTCAGCGCATCCACCTCCTCGACATTCAGGTTCTCCTCTTCCATCACGCGCAGGGTTTCCAGAATGAAGAAGGTTCCGATGCGATTGGCGATAAAGTTCGGCGTGTCGCGCGCGCGGACGACTTCCTTGCCCAGGTTCTGATCGAGAAAGGCGGAAAGCGCTGCCATCGCTGCGGGATCTGTATCCGGCCCGGGAATCACCTCCACCAGCCGCATATAGCGCGGCGGATTGAAGAAGTGCGTGCCAAACCAGCGGCGTCGCAACTCTGCAGGCAGCACGCTGGCAATCGAGCCGACGGGAATGCCGCTGGTATTCGTCGTCAGGAATGCATGCGGCTGCACATGCGGCGCCACCCGCGCCAGCAGTTGCTGCTTGATCTCAAGGTTTTCCGTCACCGCCTCAACGATCCAATCGCACTCGGCGAGCTGCGCCAGATCATCTTCGAAGTTGCCGGTGCGAATGCGCGCGGCAGCCGACGGCGTGTAGAAGGCGGCAGGCTTGCTCTTCTTCAGCGCGTCGAGCGCCTTGTCCGCAACAGCGTTGCGGGCGCCATCGCTGCTGGCCAGATCCAGCAACAGCACGCTCACGCCGGCATTTGCCAGATGCGCGGCAATCCGCGAGCCCATCGTGCCCGCCCCCAACACTGCGGCCTTCCGCAGCAACAGAGACGGCTCGGTTGTGGTTGTGGCGCCTTCTCGCTCGGCAACTGCTTCCATGCTTTCCCTCGTTGAATTCCTTATTCGTGGACGTGAGTGTTGTTCCTGAATGCAAACGAGTCCTGCTCCGTCAGGCCGGGCACGCTTCCTGTGGCAAGGCCCGCCGTCAGCATCCGCAAATACTGTTCGACGATTGCCGTCAACTCCATTGGCCCGGTTGGCACATACCAGCTCGCCATCCCGTGAATCGACCCCGCCACAAGGAAGGATGCGATCTTTGCGTCGCAGGGCGCAATCGATCCGTCCTTGATGCCCTCGTCGATGATCGCCCGCAGCCGATGATCGATGCCGCGTTTGCGCTCGCGCACCACCCTGCGGCCGGCCTTCGATAGCTCGCCATCGTCCAGCCGGATAATCGCACGGCCAAAATCGCCCGTGATGATCCGGATGTAGCCCGCGATAAAGTCTGCTACCTTGTCCAGTCCGGGCTTTTCCTCGGCTTCGATCGAGTCCAGCATCTCGTCGATCAGGTCTGTCCCCAGCCGGTAGATCTCCACCAGGATCTCTTCCTTGTTGCGGAAGTAGTGGTAGAGTGCCGGCTTGGTGATGTTCAACTGCAGGGCGACATCGTTCATCGATGTGCGTCCGTAGGAGCGCTCAAGAAACATGCGAACCGCCGTATGGAGCACCGCCCCGCGCTTGCCATCCGGGTTGCGTCTGCGATCGGCGAAGAGCCGGCGATGCGGTTGCAGAGCAGCGGACTGCCTGGGCGCGGACTGTCGGGCCATCGTTCCACTCCGTCAGCAATTGACACTACCCTTACCGGTTGATATCTTACTCATCGGTAGGATATGCATTGACCGTTTTACGCGCATGCCCGTCGATTGCGCAAGTAAATTTTCAAGCGCCCCTTACCAAAGTAAGAGCGCCGTCCAGATTGTTTTCACAAAAGGTATAGGGGTTGTAATGGCTGCTCCTCGCGGATGTGGAGAAAACCCAATATTTGTGAAAACAATTCAGGTTACAGCCGTATGAAGCCAGCGACACCCATGCACGTGCTCGCCTCGACGCTCCATTACGCGGAGCCGCCGTCGTTTTCGACAGCGGAGATGGTGCTGCTCGCTGTGCTTATCGTGCTGTCGCTCATCGGTTTCTTCTGGCGCTTCGATCGCGTCCTGCGCAACATCGTCACCGCCCGCAAAGACGCTGACTTTCACATCGCTCCCATCGGCAAGCGGGTATGGGACTTCTTCTGGGAGGTGCTCTGCCAGGCCAAAGTCATCCGCGAGCGCCCCCTTCCCGGCCTCGCGCACGCCTTCGTCTTCTGGGGCTTCCTCGCCTTTGCCCTCGTCTCGCTCAACCACTTCGCGTCCGGCTTCCGGCTCGGTTTTCTCGAAGCCAATAGCTGGCTCGGCGGCTTCTACTTCTGGTTTGCTGCCGTCTTCGCGCTGCTGGTGGCCGTCTCCATCGCAGGCCTCTTCGTCCGCCGATTCTTTGTGCGGCCCATCTGGCTGGGACGCAAGGTGTCCTACGAATCCGGCGTCATCGCGTTCCTCATCTTCGCGCTGATGGTCACCTATCTCGCCGGCTTCCTCGTATCGCCCGCCTCTGCCACAGCGCGCGGCCTGTGGTGGGCCCATGCTCTGTGCATCCTGGCGTTTCTACCGCTGATTCCGCATACCAAGCATCTGCACCTGGTATTAAGCCCCATCACCATCTTCCTTTCGCGCGGCGAGTTCAGCCATATTCCGCCGCTCGCCGGCGATGAGGACTTCGGGCTGGTCGCCGGCAAAGATGTCACGCAGCTCGTCGCGCTGCAGGCGTACTCCTGCGTCGAGTGCGGCCGCTGCACCGAACACTGCCCCGCCGCGAACACCGGCAAGGTGCTGAACCCGAAAGAAATCATCCTCGGCGTGCGTAATTACCTCAACGACCTCGGCCCCCACTCCGAGGAACCGCTGCTCGGCAAATACAACTCGCAGGAGGCGGCCTTCCAATGCACCACCTGCGGCGCCTGCGAGTTCCAATGCCCCGTCGGCATCGAGCATCTGCCCGTCATCATCGGGCTGCGGCGCGGCGCGGTGAACACCGGAGCCTGGGAGGACGACCATGGCACCAAGCTCTTCCTCGCGCTCGAACGCAGCGGCAATGCATTGGGCATGAGCGCCGCCGAACGCGACAAGTTCATCAAGAAGCAGGAGCTGCCCATCTTCGACGGCTCGCAGGAGTACTGCCTGTGGCTCGGCTGCATGGGCGCCTACGATCCGCAGGGCCGCGAGATCATCGCCTCCTTCGCAAAGGTGATGCAGTACCTGGGCACCAGCTTCGGGGTTCTCAAGAAAGAAAAGTGCACCGGCGATCCGGTGCGGCGTCTCGGCAACGATCTCGTCTTCCAGCAGCTTGCGGAGCAGAACCTCGAGATCATGAAGCAGCAGAAAGTCACAAAAATTGTGACGATATGCCCGCACTGTGTCCGCACCATCGCCAAGGACTGGCAGGACTATGGCGCCTCCCCCGAGATCGAGCATCACAGTGAGTTCATGGCCCGCTATCAGGACAAGCTGCCCAAAACGAATGGTCCCGATATCGTCTACCACGACCCCTGCTATCTCGGACGCTATCGCGGCTCCTACGATCAGCCGCGCGAGGTGCTCGCTCGCTCCGGCAAGGTCATCGATCCGCCGCGTGCGCGCGAACGCTCCTTCTGCTGCGGCGCAGGCGGTGGCCTGGCCTTCCTCGGCGAAGAATCCGGCGAGCGCGTCAGCCACGTGCGGGCCAAGGAGCTTGTCGACACCGGCGCCAGCATCGTCGGCGCTGCCTGCCCCTTCTGCAACACCATGTTTCGCGATGCGCTGACTGCCATCAGCGACAAGCCGCCGCAACTGCTGGACATCGCCCAGATCACTGCTCAAACGATCGCGGCCCAGTCCATCGCCAACGTAACGGCTACACCGCCGAATGGAGCACAGAACACATGAAGATCATTGTCGCCATCAAGCAGGTGCCTGTTCGAGACTCGAGCCTGCACATCGATTCCAGCGGTCACTGGATCGATGAGGACGATCTCAGCTACGAGATCAACGAGCCCGATGCCTACGCGCTGGAAGAGGCGCTGCAGTTGAAGGAGAAGCATGGCGGCGAGGTCGTCGCGCTGCTGGCCGGTCCCGAGCGCGGTTCGCAGACCATTCGCGAAGCGCTGGCCAAGGGCGCCGATCGCGCCATCCACATCGAGTGTGACGACCTCGCCTCGCTCGATACACTCGGCATCGCCAGTCGTCTCGCCGCTGCCATCAAGGACGAAAAGCCGGACCTCATCCTCACCGGCCTGCAATCGGATGATCTCGGCCTCGGCCAGACCGGCGTCGTGCTCGCCGAGCTGCTCGGCATCCCGCACGCCACCATCATCATGCAGGTGGAAGTAGAGGGCGGAGCGATCAAGGTAAAGCGCGAGCTCGAAGACGGATGGTTTCAGAACGTCGAAATGCCGCTGCCCGCCCTGCTCACCATTCAATCCGGCATCAGCAAGCTGCGCTACGCCACCCTGATGGGCATCAAGAAGGCGAAGACCAAGGAAGTGCGCCGCGTCTCCGCCGGCGACCTGCCCCAGGCTGCCGCGGCTACCGTTACGCTCGAGCGTGTGTACCTGCCGGAGAAGAAGAAAGAGACGCAGTTGATCGAAGGCTCGCCGAAAGAGGCCGCCGCGAAGCTGGTCGAAAAACTCAAGTTCGAGGTGCGGGTGATATGAGCGGAGTCCTGGTCGTACTGGAACATCGTGGCGGTGCCTACAACCGCATGTCGTGGGAGGCGCTTGCTGCAGGGCAGCAGATCGCCACGGCATCCGGCCAGCCGCTCTCGGCTGCCATCGTCGGCAGCGATCTCGAAACGCTGAGCAGTGAGCTTGCCGCGAAGAAGCTCGACAAGGGCTATCGCGTGGAGCACGCGCTGCTGAAAAATTACACTGCGGACGGTTACGTATCGGCGCTCGAGCAGCTCATCAAAAAACTCGAGCCAGCCTTCGTCGTCTTCCCCCACACCTACCAGGTGCGCGACTTCGCTCCGCGTCTCGCCACGCGTTTCGGCCAGGTGCTGCTGGCGGACCTCGTTGGCCTGCGCAAGGATGGCGACACCTTCGTCTTCGTGCGGCAGCTCTTTCAGGGCAAGCTCAATGCGGACTATCGCCACCCCGGTTCCGGTCCCTGCTTCCTCTCGGTGCAGGCCGGCGCCTTCCGCGCGGAATCGCTCGAAGCCGGCAGCACCGCCGTCGAAGCCTTCGCGCCGCAGATCGAAGCAGGCGCCATTCGCAATAAGCCCGAGGAGCCATTCCGCGAGGCAGCGCAGACGGTCGATCTCAGCGCCGCCCCCATCATCGTCTCCGTAGGCCGTGGCATCAAGGAGCAGGACAACCTGCCCATGGTGGAAGAACTCGCTGCAGCGCTCGGCGGCGAACTCGCCGCGTCACGGCCCATCTGCGACAACGGCTGGCTGCCCATGGAGCGCCAGGTCGGCAGCTCCGGCCAGACGGTCTCGCCCAAGCTCTATCTCGCGGTCGGCATCTCCGGCGCCATCCAGCACCTGGTCGGCATGAAAGGATCGAAGACCGTCGTCGCCATCAACAAGGACGAGAATGCGCCCATCTTCGAAGTGGCCGACTACGGCATCGTGGGCGATCTCTTCGAGGTCGTGCCCGCGCTTACAGAGGCTGTGAAGAAAGCCAAAGGGTCGTAGTACGCTGCTTCCAGTGAATCGGTGATATCTGACCCGGAGGCAATCTCGATGGCGCAGTGGAGCAACGAGTTTCTCCCCCTTGGCCGGGCCTATCACTGGGAGAGCATTCGCGCCCACGAAACATTTCTCGTCCAGCCGATGAGCGACGGCACCGTCCGCTCCTGGACGTGGCAGCAGGCCATGGATGAGGCGCGCCGCATGGCCGCTTTCCTGCGTGCACGCGGATGGGAACCCGGGGACCGTATCGCCACGCTCGCCCGCAACAGCGCATGGTGGATGATCGCCGAACTCGGCGCATGGATGGCCGGCCTGGTCACGGTGCCGCTCTACCCTTCGCTCCGCGCGGACTCCATCCGTGCCCTGCTGCAGCACGCTGAGGTGCGTGCCTGCTTTGTCGGCGCCATGGACGATCGAGAGGCCATGCAGCAGGGCATTCCTGTTGGCATCCTGCGGATCGCCATGCCCAACGCCGCGCCCGATGTTCTGCACGGCTGCGATCGCCGCTGGGACGACATCATCGCGGAGTGTCCGCCGATCTCCGACTCACCCACGCGCGGCGGAGATGAACTCGCCACCATCATCTACACCTCCGGCACCACCGGCGAGCCCAAAGGCGTGATGCACCGCTTCTCCGTCTTCCCGCACATGGGCGACAGCATCGCAAAGCTGGTCAATATGGACAGCAACGAGCGCTTTATCTCGTATCTTCCACTGGCACATATTGCGGAGCGCGGCGTGATTGAGGCGACCAGCCTGCACATCGGCTGCACCGTCTACTTCACCGCCGGACAGGAAAGCTTCCTCGCCGATCTGAAGCGGGCCAGGCCCACGCTCTTCTTTTCTGTCCCGCGTCTTTATCTGCGCTTTCGCCAGGGCGTGCTGGAGAAGGTGCCGCAGTCCAAGCTCGATCGTCTGCTGCGCATCCCCATCCTTCGCGGGATCGTGAAGAGGAAGATCCTGCGCCAGCTTGGTCTGGACTCCGTGCGCTTCGCCGCGTCGGGCGCCGCGCCGCTACCCGCGGAAGTCCTCGCCTGGTATCGCGGGCTCGGCCTGGGACTCGTCGAAGGCTACGGCCTCACGGAAACCGCCATCACGCACGCACCCAGACCCGAAGATTTCCGCATGGGCTACGTCGGGCCTGCGCTGCCCGGCGTCGAAGTGCGCATCGCATCGGAGGATGAGGTGCAGATGCGCAGTCCCATGAACATGATGGGCTACTACCGCAACGACGAAGGCACACGCGCCTGCTTCACTCCCGACGGCTTCTTCCGCACCGGAGACAAGGGAGAGCTGGCGCCGGATGGTCAACTGAAAATCGTCGGTCGCATCAAAGAGCAGTTCAAGACCAGCAAAGGCAAGTACGTTTCCCCGGTGCCGATTGAAAAACGATTCAGCATCCATCCCGCGCTTGAGGCCACCTGCGTCATGGGTGACGGCAGGCCCCACCCCTTCGCGCTCTCGCTGCTCTCTGCAGAAGCGCGCAAGCAGTGCGAAGCCAACGGACTGAATGGCGATCTGGGCCATTCGCTCGAAAGCCTGCTCACCCAGATCAATGCAGAGCTCGACCCGCATGAGCGGCTCCAGTTTCTCGCGCTCGTGGACGGCCCCTGGGACGTTGCCAACGGCCTGATCACGCCGACGCTGAAGCTCAAACGGAATGCGCTTGAGCAGCGTTACGCGTCGCGAGTCGATGGCTGGATCACCGCGCATAAGCCGGTCATTTGGGCCCGCGGGCTATGAGCGTGCCCGCGCTTCTCAGCATTGCTGGGACGCAGCTCGAAACCCGGCACATCACCATTCCGCATTCTCGGGGCACGATCGTCCTGCTGCACGAAGCTCTCGGCTCCGTCTCCCACTGGCGTAATTTTCCGGATCGTCTTGCCGAGCATTGCGAGATGAATGTGCTCCTCTACTCGCGTCTCGGCCACGGCCGGTCGGAAGGTCCACCGGCCAAGCGCAGCCGCCGCTATTTTGAGCAGCAGTCTTTGGAAGTGTTGCCCGCACTGCTCGCCGCATTCGCAATCGAGCGGCCCGTCCTGTTCGGGCACAGCGAAGGCGCGGCCATCGCGCTTATCTATGCGGCACGTCATCCGGAAAATGCGCGCGCTCTGGTGCTGGAATCGCCGATTCTCGGCGCAGAACCAGCTTCAGCAGCAGGCATGGCCATGGCGGAGCGTGCCTGGCGCGAGACCGACTTCCGCGAGCGGCTCGCCCGTCACCACCGCGATCCCGACGCCGTCTTCGCCGCCTGGCTCAGCATCCGCGACTCCGACACCCTGCTCTCCCTGCCGCTGGAAACGCACCTGCCGCCAGTACGTTGCCCTGTGCTGGTCCTGCAAGGCGAACACGACGAATACGCAACCAGCCTGCAGACCGACGCGCTGCGGCCGCTGGCGCCGCAGATGCGCTTCGTGCGTCTTCCGGAAATTGGGCATACTCCCCATCGCGAGCAGCCGGAGCTCGTGCTGGAGTTGATCCGGGATTTTCTCAGCCAGCTTCCGGCAGAGCCATCCGCCACCCGCTGATTTTTTCTGATCAGCAGGAAAACATCGATTGCCAACTGTCCTTCCGGATGGATACTCTTCGAGGTTTCTCGCGTAGCTCCGATCGCCGGCTGCGTGTGAAAAATCCAAGGAGGTCCTTCGGCATGCTCCCCATCCCCCGCACGCTCAAGACAACTCACTTCATCCGTCTGATGTCCGCATCCTTCTTACTCGTATCTGCCGCGGTTCACGCCCGCGCTCAGCAGGACTACGTTGGCCGTTATGACATCTACAACGGCTTCGCCGCGCTCGTTGCACCGAATGTAGACCTGACCACCCGCGGCTATCACTTCCAGGCCGGCCGGAATCAGAAAACGTGGCTCGCTTTGGGCTTTGACTACTCCGTCACCACCGGCCACACCTCTCTCACGCCCAACCTGCTCCCGGCCGCATTGCAGCAACAGCTCGCACAGCAGATCCTCGCCCTCATCCAGGCCGGCGTCATCCCACCCACCTACCAGGTCTTTGTGCCCGTGGACTCAAACACGCAAACCTTCGCCGCCGGTCCGAACTTCAACTATCGCAAGTTTCGCTGCGTCACCTTCTTCCTCCGCCCCTCGCTCGGCGCGGTACGCGAAACGGCGACGCCGCATCCGCACGATATGGTGACGGCGGCCATCGCGCAGGAGCTTGTCCCCACTGGCAAAAAGACTGATTGGACAGGCTTCTACGGCTTCGGCGGCGGCTACGACCTGAACGCGACGAAGCACATCGCCATCCGCATGCAGACCGATATGGTCTACTTCCACGTCTTCAATGACCTGCTCAAGGACGGAAGATGGGACTTCCGCTGGTCGATTGGCCCGACTTTCCACTTCGGAGGTAACATTCGCGCGACAAAGAGCGTCCTACCGAGGGACACACCGTCTGTGCCATCATCGTCGGGCCCCTCGCAATCGAATCCTTAGGAGACTCATTCCGGATGACAAACTGCCCGCGCCGGGCGCTGCTGGCATTCTCTGCGCTGTTCCTGCTCTCCGCGCCCGTTTGGGCATCGCCTGCTGCAAGCGAAGGGAAGTGCTCCCTCATCATCCATGTCACCGGCTTTCGCAATACGAAAGGCCTGCTCGGCGCGGAGCTCTTCACCTCTTCCGCGGGCTGGCCGGAGGATGTCGGCAAATCCTTCCGTCACGACCACTTCCCCATTGAAGGCAACCACGCGACAGCGCGCTTCGATCACCTTCCTGCAGGCAGGTACGGGGTCGTCGTCCTGCACGACGAGAACGAAAACCAGAAGCTGGACCGCAATATCTTCCTGGTCCCCAAGGAAGGATTCGGCTTCGCCAACAATCCTCATGTGCTGCTGGTCGCACCCCCGATCGAAAAAGCCACCATACCGGTGACCTGCCCCTCGACTACGACTGACATCCATCTCATCTACAAGTAGTCGCCTACTCTGCTCTGCTCACTGGCACGCCGCCCGCCGGGACCTTCAGTCCAAGCGCCTCGATATATCCCGTATTCACGCGGCACTTCTCCAGCCGCACATTCTCCAGGAGCTGCTTCAGTGCAGCCGCCGCGATCTCCGGCGAAGGACGCATCCCAAGCTGCTTCTCCGCATCGCCCACGCCGCTCCGCTCGCCCGCATATTTCACGATCTCACTCCAGTGCTCCGGCGGCTGGATAGAAACGATCGCCGAGCTCTTTTCCATCTTCTTGTATGGCCAGAAGCACCACCCGATCTTGTCCTTTTCCAGCAGCTCGCGAAAGCCGCGTACCCAGTTGTCATCGTTCTCGCCCGACTCTCCCAGCCAGATCGGCACATGGTACTTGTCGCGGAACGCCACATACTTCGCAAGCGACTTCTCCGTATTGGCCGCAGTGGTCGGGTTCCAGGGGGTGCCGAACTCGTACAGATGAAGCTGGTACAGCACGTTCTTGTCGAAGGGCGGCCCGAAGACGCTGAAGTTCGTATCCCACTGCGCTCCGCCCAGGATCAGAACATGGTGCGTGTCCACTTCGCGAATCGCGGCGGAAATGCGTTTGTACAGCGGCTCAAGCTGGCTGTTGTATTTCTGCAGTTGCGGAAAGTGCGGGATCGGCTCGTTCAGCAGGTCGTACCCCAGCACGGTCGAGTCGTCCTTGTAGTGATCCGCGATGCGCTTCCAGATGTCGATCAGTTCCGCCTGATTGCCGGGTGAGTCGTAGAGCCATGGATAGCCGTAGCTGTCATCGATGTTGGTGCCGGTCTGGCCGCCGGGAGCCTGGTGCATGTCAATCACCACATACAAGCCATCGGCCTTGGCCCAACTCACGACGCGGTCCAGCAGCCGGAAACCCTCCTCGTTGCCTTTGGTAAAGAACTTGTAATGGATCGGCACCCGCACCGAGTTCATGCCCGTGGACTTCAGCAGATCGATATCCGCCTTCGTGATGTACACATCGCGATACTGATGCCAGAAGGCCTCTGCCTGTTCCGGCCCAATCAACTCGTCGAAATACTCTTCAATCTCCCGGGACGAGGTGGGCCCCTTTTCGAAGAGGAACATATAGCCCTCGGGCTCCAGCCAGTTGCCCAGGTTGGTGCCGCGCAGCATCAGCGGGTGACCGTCGCCATCCACCAGCTCGCTTCCCTGCGCGTGCACAAATCCGCCGCCTGCAGCCTGGGCATGGAGCGAAATCGAAGGTGCGGCCGTCCATAGAGCGAGTAGGCAAAGCAGCAGAGAGCGCATCATGATTCCTCCGGACGCATCACCGGCCTCGTACCGGCTGCCGCGTCATTCTAAAACAAACGATAGTCTTTAGGACGATCGAGTACGATTCACGCATCCGGCCGGGGATGCGGACTCAAAAAGCGCAGTTTCCGGGTGCGCAAAATGCTCCGCAGGGCTACTATCACCTTCACGCCCCTATACCATCGCGGAGACCAATGGCGCGCAAGAAGCAACAGAAGATGCATGGAGAAAAGCCGGCAAGCCTGAAGACGCTGGCTGAGCACCTCGGGTTAAGTCCAGCCACCATCTCCGTAGTGCTGAATGACGTGCCGGGCCGGTCCATCCCGCAGGCCACGCGCGATCGCATCAAGGCCGCTGCGAAAAAGCTCAACTATCAGCCCAGCCTGCTGGCGCGTTCCCTGCGCAACCGGCGCACCCACACCATCGGCATCCTGGTGCCGGAACTCGGCGAGGGCTATCACACCCAGGTGCTCAGCGGTGTCGGCGATCAGCTGGTGCAGGAAGGCTACTTCTACTTCACTGCGCATCATCGCCACAAGCCGGAACTGGTGGAGCAGTATGCGCGCCTGCTGGTGGGCCGCGGCGCCGAAGGACTCATCCTCGTGGACACCGCCTTCCACCACAACTTTCCGGTGCCCGCCGTCGCCGTCGCCGCTCATCGCCACATCGAGGGCGTCACCAATGTGATCCTCGACCAGACCAAGGCCGCCGAATTAGCGCTCGGTCATCTGTATAAACTTGGCCACCGCTCCATCGCGTTCATGCGCGGCCACCCCATCAGTTCCGATTCAGAAGACCGCTGGCGCAGCATTGAGTCTGCCGCCAAAAAGTTTGGTCTGTGCATCGATCCATCGCTGGTGGTGCAGCTCGACCGCGATCTCACCTCACCGGAGCTCGGCTACCCCGTCATTCAGCAGTTGTTGGCCGGCGGCAAACGCTTCAGTGCGCTCTTCTCCTTCAACGATGTGGCAGCCATCGGCGCCATCCGTGCGCTGCGCGACGCCAAATTGCGCGTGCCGGAGGATGTTTCCGTCATGGGCTTCGATGACATCCGCGCTGCTGCCTTTACAACCCCGAGCCTGACCACGATCCGCCAGCCGCTGGAAGATATGGGCCGCATCGCCGCCCGCATCGTGCTCAGCCGGATCAGGAATCAGCAGGAGTACGGTGACCAGGTGGCCGTGGAGCCGGCGCTCATGGCGCGCGAATCCACACGGGAACCATCGTGGACGCCAGCCTGAAGCCAACCCAATCCGCTTCGCGCTATTCCCCGCGCTACTCCCTCGGTCCCATTCTCGGGATACAGGCGATGGAGCTCATCACCGGGATCGGCCTCACGCTCTTGGGCAGCGGCCTTCCGGCATTGGCGGCTCTCTGGCAGCTGAACGACGCCAGCTCCGGCCGCTTATTGCTGGCGGTCTTCGCCGGCTCCGCCATCGGTGCCATGCTGGTGCGACCGCCCTTTCATCGCAATCTCGCCGCCGGCATGGCGATGATCGCCGTCAGCATGGCTGGCCTCGCTCTCAGCGGCGGCCACGCTCTGTTTCTTCTCTTCTTGCTCTTCGGCACCGGGCTGGGCCTGGCCATGACGGCCAACAGCGTGCTCACCGGCGACCGCTATCCCCAGCGGCGAGCCGCCATGCTCACCCTCCTGAATTTTTCCTGGAGCGCGGGCGCCGCCGTCTCTCCATTCGCCGTGCAATTCGCAATCCACCGTGCCGGCGTCAGGGGACTCTTCTGGTCGATGGCCGCCGCGGGAGCTTTGAGCGCGCTCCTGGCGCTCTGCCTGAGAGACAGGCGACGCCGCCGCACAAGAAGATTCCCAGCAAGCCGCGACGGCAAACGTCCGGAGCTCCAAACGTGTCGTCGCCTTCTTCGCCATCTTCGGACTCCTCTATTGCGGAACCGAAGCCGCACTGGGTGGCTGGGTGCTCACGTACGTGCACCGGCTCGACTTTCAACTTTCCGCGGCGCCGCCGCTGGCGGCATCCTGCTTCTGGCTCTCGCTGCTGGTCGGCCGTGGCGTCGCTCCGGCTGTGCTGCTGCGCGTTCGCGAAGAGGCGCTTCTCGCGGTCGCGCTCGTCAGCGCGTTTGTCGGCGTGGCCGCGTTGCTCACCCTGCACTCCCTGCCCGCCGTCATGTTGTCTGCGGCCGTGGCCGGCTTCAGCATGGCCCCCATCTTCCCCGTCTGCGTCTCCATCTTCATGTCCATCGCCCGCAATCCCGCCCAAACCCGTTGGATGTTCGCGATCGCCGGCCTGGGCAGCGCCACCCTGCCCTGGGCCACCGGGCAGCTCGCGGCGCGGACCGGATCGCTCCACACCGGATTGCTGGTACCCCTCATGGCGCTGGGCCTCATGCTGGTCATGATGCGCTGGCCCGGGGGCGGCACAGATATCTTCCGCACCGTCTTTCATCCCCCGGCAGAGCGCCCGCTCCCCCCACGCGGCCCCACTGTCCTGCCAAGCTTGTAGCGTCTGTAACGCGATCGATGCATCGTAGTGAATGGACCTCTGTCGCGGCGTGGACGCGACGACATCAGACATCCAAGGGGAGGGTGCATGACGCGCCTGAAAGACCGTATCGCAGTGGTGACCGGATCAAGCTCCGGCATCGGGCAGGGAATCGCAGTGCGTTTTGCGCAGGAAGGCGCTCGCGTCGTGGTCGACTACGTAGGCCATCCCGATGGCGCGGATCAGACCCTCGCCGCGATCCAGAAGGCCGGCGGCCAGGCCATCATCTGCCAGGCCGACGTCACCAGCATGAGCGATATCCGCAAGCTCATCGACGCTGCGTGGCAGGCCTATGGTGGGTGCGACATCCTGGTGAACAACGCAGGCATGGAAAAGGAGGCCGACTTCTGGGAGGTCACCGAGGCCGACTATGACAAGGTGCTCGCCGTGAACCTGAAGGGTCCCTTCTTCCTGACCCAGTACTTCGTGCAGAAGCTGCTTGCCGCCAACAAGCCCGGCCGCGTCATCAATATTTCCTCCGTGCACGAGGATATGGTCTTCCCGCACTTCTCCACCTACTGCGCCAGCAAGGGAGGCATCCGCATGCTCATGCGCGATCTTGCTGTCGAGCTCGGCTCCAGGAACATTACCGTCAACAACATCGCGCCCGGAGCGATCAGCACCCCGATGAACGCGAGCCTGCTCAACAACAAGACGGAGCTCGACGCGTTGCTCAAAAACATCCCGCTCGGCCGCATGGGGACGATCGATGATGTAGCCGCTCTCGCCGCCTTTCTGGCCTCCGACGAGGCCGCTTACATCACCGGATCGACCTACTTCGTCGACGGCGGCCTGATCCGGAACTATCACGAACAGTAATCGTTGAAGCCCGCGCACAGCAGCCCTCGCGGGCCTCTTTATGTTAGTGTCCTCACGAGGTTCGAGAGAGAGGCTGAATGGCTCTAGGAAGCGCTTCAGGACAAACGGTTTCCGTATCAGAGAGCGGCAGCGCGAGCTACGGCCGGGCGCTTTCCGTCGTCACCACGCTCTTCTTCATGTGGGGCTTTCTCACCGCGCTGAATGACACGCTGATCCCTCACCTGAAGCAGATCTTCGATCTGGACTACACCAGGTCTCAGCTCATCAACCTCGCCTTTTTCGGCAGTTACTTCATCTTCGCGCAGCCTGCCGCCAAGCTGATTGAGGCCATCGGCTACAAGCGCACCATGATTGTCGGTCTGGCCGTCATGGCGTGTGGCGTCTTTCTCTTTCTGCCCGCCGCCAGCGTGCCTTCCTACACCTTCTTTCTCGCAGCCCAGATCATCCTCGCTGCCGGCGTCACCGCGCTGCAGGTAGCGGCAAACCCCTATGTCACCGTGCTCGGCCCGGCGCGCACCGCGTCCAGCCGCCTGAATCTGACCCAGGCCTTCAACTCGCTCGGCACCACCATCGCCCCCTACTTCGGCAGTGTGCTCATCCTTGCCGGAGCCGCCGGGCTTGCCACTATGTCGCGGCAGCAGCAGGCAGCTTCGGTGAAGGCGCCCTATGCGGGCATTGGGATCGCCCTCGTGATCCTCGCCATTGCGATTGCGCTTGTTCATCTTCCGCGCATCCAGACCACGCAGGAATTCCGCCCCACCGGAAACGCTGAGAATCCCCTCGGCTCCATCTGGGAGCATCATCACGTCTGGCTGGGCGCGATTGCCATCTTCGTGTATGTCGGCGCGGAAGTATCCATCGGCAGCTTCGCCGTCAATTACATGGGCAGTCACGATCTCGGCTCCATTCCCGCGGCCACCGCCAGCAAACTGGTGGCGCTCTACTGGGGTGGCGCCATGGTCGGCCGATTCATCGGCTCGGCGTTGCTCCAGCGTGTACGCACCGGCCCGCTCGTCGGTTATTTCGCCATTATCGCGGGACTGCTGGTGAGCACTTCCATGCTCACCAACGGCCACACCGCCGTCGCCACCATCCTTCTGGTCGGCCTCTTCAACTCCATCATGTTCCCCAGCATCTTTACCCTGGGAACCGCGCACATGGGACCGCTCACCGGCAAGGCTTCCGGCCTGCTCATTCAGGCCATCGTCGGCGGGGCCATCATTCCCGTCGCGCAGGGCGCCATCGCGGACAAGATCGGCATCCACCACTGCTTCATCCTGCCCCTCATCTGTTACATGTTCATCATCTATTACGGCTTCATCGGTTCCCGCCCCACCGGCGCCAGCATGGACCTGGTCGCCACCGCATAGCTAAATTGTCCGCAAACGCAATAAGGGCCGCCTCACTGAGGCGGCCCTTCACTCTCCATGGATGACGCGTCTATGCCGCGTTCGGCTTATCCAGAGTCAGCGCCGCAATCTCCTCCTCGGAGAACATCTGCTTGGCGCCGTTCGTGCGATCCAGCACGTGCATAGGCACGCCCGCAGTCAGCGTCCGGTGCATCGCCTTGCGGTGGAAGGGTGAACTGCTCAGCAAAGTGCAGATGCGCTCAAAAATCGGCAGCCAATGGTGTGAGCGCGTGCGGATCGTCTCGCCCGGTCCATCCGGCTCGGCGACAATCTCCATCTCCAGTACGCCGTGCTCGGACGGGTTCGACAGTTCGACAGGGCGCATCTGGAGCGAGTAGCGAGTCGTTTCGTTGGGCATAGACCTGACTTCCTGGGTTGAATGCGTAACTAGCCTAAGAGTCTCTTGGATTCATTTGAGTTGCATTCGACTCGTCAGTCTAACCCGGCATCGATGAAAGCCCGGTCACAATCTGCCGGAGGGCACGTGCCCGCCGTGACATCGATGCTGGTTACCAGTAAAGCAGTCCCGTCCCCGCCGATCTGGTACCCTCGGTATCCTGATGACTCGACGCGCTTTCTGCCTCTTCTGTTCAGTTTTTTGCACAGTTTTTCTGCTCCTCACCGGCTCGCCCCTGGCACCGCTCGCCCATGCCCAGGCCACCGACGCCACCCACAAAGAGGCGGTCGACATCTTCCGCCAGCTCATCGAGATCAACACCACCGACTCGGTCGGCAGCGTCACCGCCGCGGCCAAAGCCATGCAGCAGCGATTCCTGGAGGCAGGCTTCCCGGCCTCGGACATGCAACTGCTCGGCCCCAACGACCGCAAACAAAATCTTGTCGTCCGCTACCACGGCGCCAGCGGCAAAAAGCCCATTCTGCTCATCGGCCACCTCGATGTGGTCGAAGCACGCCGCGAGGACTGGACCACCGACCCCTTCCAATTCGTAACCAAAGACGGCTACTACTACGGACGCGGCACTCAGGACATGAAGAATGCCGACGCCATCCTGGTGGAAACGCTCCTCCGCCTGCATCGCGAGGGCTTCCGCCCCGACCGCGACATCATCCTCGCGCTCACCGCGGATGAGGAAGGCGGCAAATCGAATGGCGTCAACTGGCTGATCGAGAACCATCGCGACCTCATCGATGCCGAATATGTGCTCAACCCCGACGGTGGCGGCGTGGAGCTGCACCAGGGCAAGGCCACGATCTTTTCCGTCGACGCGAGCGAGAAGCTCTACGCCGACTACCAGCTCACCGTCACCAATCCCGGCGGCCACAGCTCGCTGCCCCGGCCGGACAACGCCATCTACGAGCTCGCTGACGGCCTCGAGCGCATCGCGCATTACCGCTTTCCCTTCGAGCTCAACGGCGTGACGCGCGATTACTTCGAAACCGAATCGAAGATCATCTCCGGCCAGACCGCCGCCGATATGCGCGCCATTCTCAAAACGCCGCCCGACCCGGCAGCCATCAAGCGGCTCGACGAGACGCCGGAGTACAACTCGACCCTCCGCACCACCTGTGTCGCCACGCGGCTCGACGCCGGCCACGCCAACAACGCGCTCCCGCAGCGCGCCCAGGCCATCGTCAACTGCCGCATCCTCCCCGGCCACTCCAAGGAAGAAGTCCGCCAGGAGCTCATCCGCGTCCTCAACAATCCCAAAATTACCGTGCAATATGTCGGCGATGGCGGCGAAGGCCAGGGTCAGATCTTCGACAAGGCGCCGGACAAGAAAGCACTGCCGCCTGCGGCCATCAAGCCTGAAGTCGCGCAAGCGCTGAAGCTGGTCGCAGGGAAGATGTGGCCCGGCGTGCCGGTCGTCTCCACCATGGCGGATGGCGCATCCGACGGCATCTACACCAACGCGGCGGGCATGCCCACGTACGGCGTCTCCGGCATCGCGCTCGAGAGCGACGACGTGCGCGCCCACGGCAAAGATGAGCGCCTCCCCGTGGAGTCTTTCGATCGCGGCATCGATTTCTACTACGACTTACTCAAAACACTGACGGCAACGCCGTAATGTATTGAGTCGTAGTCATCCTGAACGTAACCGAAAGTGGAGTGAAGGACCTGCAGTATCTTTCATTACGAATTCGGCGCAAAGCGCCGCTCAACCTATGATGCCGCGAATTTCTGACTTCCCGCATTAGGGCAAACCAGGGAGACACCCGCGTTCAAGGAGTTCCATCCAGTGCAGCTTCACGTCATCGACGTTGCCGCGATCGTCCTCTATCTGCTGGGCATCACCTGGTTCGGCCTTCGCTTTCGCAACGGCGAGCGCTCGCTGCGCTCCTACTTTCTTGCCGACCGCAACATACCCTGGTGGGCCATCGCGCTCTCCATCGTCGCCGCGGAGACCAGCACCCTCACCATCATCAGCATCCCCGGCCTCGCCTTTAGCGGCGACTTCGGATTTCTGCAGATAGCCCTCGGCTACCTGCTCGGCCGCATCGTCATCTGTCTCCTGTTTCTGCCGCGCTACTTCGAAGGCCAGCTCATGACGGCCTATCAGCTCATCGGCGCACGCTTCGGCAAGGGGCTGCATCGCTTCACCGCAGGCCTCTTTCTCGTCACCCGCGCGGCAGCAGAAGGCGTCCGCATCTTCGCCGTCTCCATCGTCATCACGGTGGCCTTCGGCACCGGCACCATTCCCTCCATCATCATTCTCACGGTCCTCACCCTCATCTACACCTTCGAGGGCGGCTTCGCTGCGGTCATCTGGACGGATGTCGTCCAGATGTTCATCTACTTCGTCGGCACCGTGCTGGCGCTCTGGACGCTCGCCCTAAAAACGCCGGGCGGCTGGGCCGCGATCCACCATACCGCCGCCGCGGCGCATAAGTTCACCGTCTTCCATTTCGCCTTTTCGCTCACCCAGACCTATACCTTCTGGGGCGGCCTCATCGGCGGCTGCTTCCTCACCATGGCCAGTCACGGCACGGATCAACTCGTCGTGCAGCGCCTGCTCGCCGCAAAGAATCTCGTGCAATCCCAGATCGCGCTGCTCGCCAGCGGCGTCATCGTCTTCGTGCAGTTCGCGCTCTTCCTGCTCATCGGCGCTGGACTCTACGTCTTTTATCCCGCAGGCACCCTCGCGCAGGTCGGTACGGCGGACCGTCTCTTCCCGCTCTTCATCGTCCAGGTCATGCCCCACGGCATCTCCGGTCTGGTCATCGCCGCCATCCTCGCCGCCGCCATGTCCAACATGAGCGCCGCGCTCAACTCGCTCTCCTCCACCACCATGGTCGACTTCTACCTGCCGCGTCATCCGGAGATGGAGGAGCGCGCACGCACGCGCCTGTCGCGCATCCTGACCG
Source organism: uncultured Acidobacteriaceae bacterium (assembly GCA_963763665.1). Taxonomy (GTDB): domain Bacteria; phylum Acidobacteriota; class Terriglobia; order Terriglobales; family Acidobacteriaceae; genus KBS-83. Next base: position 1,467,709 of record CAVXPT010000001.1, read on the forward strand.
CCGTGTGGGCCGTGGTGCTGCTGTTGCTCGCCATCCTTTCGCGCACCGGCGGCCACGTGGTCGAAATCGGTCTCTCCATCGCTTCCGTCACCTGGGGCGAAATGCTCGGCGCGTTCCTCCTCGGCACGCTGACGCGCCGCGCCACGCAGAACGGCACCATCGTCGGTATGATCATCGGCGTCATCGTCAATCTGATTCTCTGGCAGCAGCCCGGCCCCTTCGCCGCCGGACACGCCTGGGCCCTGCCGAAGATCGCGTTCATCTGGTACGTGCTGATCGGCGCGATGGTCACAACCACCGTGGGCTACATGGCAAGCCTCCTGTTGCCTCAACAAGAAAGGGCCACCGCAGCATGATCCGCTCCTGGCGAAACCTTGTCGCTATCGTTGCCGTCGCGCTCACCACGCCCGCTTTCGCCCAAATGACTGCCGCGTCCCCAGCGCCCACAGCCATCGCGCCCGCAGCCTTCGCACCCATAGACACCATGGTCAACGACGCCGTCGCACACCATGAGATTCCCGGCGCGGTTGTCGTCATCGGACATGATGGCCACATCATCTTCCATCGCGCCTACGGCATGCGCTCGCTTGTACCCACGCAGGAAGCGATGACCGAGGACACCATCTTCGACATGGCCTCGCTCACCAAGGACCTCGTCACCGCCACCGCGGTGATGCAGCTCTACGAGCAGGGCAAGATCCGTATCGACGATCCCGTCGCGCACTACCTCCCCGAGTTCGGCGCCAACGGCAAGCAGGACATCACCATCCGCCACTGCCTCACCCACTACTCCGGTCTCGCGCCCGATCTCGATCTCACCGGCCCCTGGCACGGCCGCGAGGAAGGCCTGCGCCGCCTCTTCGAATCCGCCCCCGTCGCGCCGCCGGGAGTCGTCTTCCGCTACAGCGATGAAAACTTCATCGCGCTCGGCGCATTGGTGGAGCGCGTCTCCGGCCTGCCGCTGGAGGTCTACGCGCAGCGCAACATCGCCGCGCCGCTGGGCATGGCGGACTCCGGCTATCTGCCGCCCACGGAGAAACGCAATCGCATCGCGCCCACGCAATACGTCACACCGGATGGCACATTATCCAACGCCGGCACCATGCTGCGCGGCGTCGTGCACGACCCCACCGCGCGCCGCATGGAGGGCGTCGCCGGCCACGCTGGATTCTTCTCGACCGCGGCGGACGTCTCCCTCTTCGCGCAAGCCTTGTTAGATCGCCTCGCCGGCCGCCCCAGCAAATTCCCGCTCAACCAGCTCACCCTGGCCAAGATGACCGAGCCCGAGCAGCCCGCTACCGGCACCGCCCTGCGCGGCTTTGGCTGGGACATCGACTCCGCCTTCTCCAGCAATCGCGGCACGCTCTTTCCCGTCGGCTCCTTCGGCCACACCGGCTTTACCGGCACCTCGTTGTGGATGGATCCGCAAAGCGACACCTATCTCATCATCCTCAGCAACGCCGTGCATCCCGACGGCAACGGCCATACCGTCGCGCTGCGTTCGCAAATCGCGGATGCAACAGCGCAGGCCATCGGCATCAAGACGCAGGAGAGCGGCCAACTCACACAGCTCACCGGCTACAACGAGTCGCTCACCGGTGCGCGTCGCTGGGCCGCGCGCAACGGCGACGTGATGACCGGCATCGACGTCCTCGAATCTGAAAAATTCCTCGTCCTGCAGGCGCTCGCGAAGAAGCATGGCGGCCATCTGCGCATGGGCCTGCTCACCAGCGCGGTTGGCATGGATCGCGATGGCCGCCGCACCATCGATGTGCTCGCACACGACGCGCATGCCGCCGACCCCAGCCTCACGCTCACCACGCTCTTCAGCCCGGAGCACGGCCTGCAGGGAAATCAGGACACAGAAAATATCTCCAACACCACGGACAAGGCCACCGGCCTGCCCGTGATCAGTCTCTTCGGATCAGGTCTCTCCGGATCAAAGGAGAAGCGCCGCCCCTCGCTCGATACACTGCGACACCTGGATGCAGTGGCGATCGATCTGCAGGATGTCGGCGTGCGCTACTGGACCTATGACGCGGCGATGGGCTACTTCCTCGAAGCCGCCGCGAAGACGGGAATAGATGTCATCGTGCTCGATCGCCCCAACCCGGTGACAGGGTCGTTCGTGCAGGGACCCATCTCTGACATCGGGCGCGACAGCTACACCAACTACATGCCTGTCCCCGTGCGCCACGGCATGACCATCGGCGAGCTTGCGCGCTATTACAACGGCGAAGGCCACATCAACGCCGCGCTCACCGTCGTCAAGATGAAGGGCTGGCAGCGTGGCGACTGGTTCGACTCCACCGGCCTCGCCTGGATCAACCCCTCGCCCAATCTCCGCAGCCAGCGCGCCGCCGAGCTCTACACCGGTCTCGGCCTCATCGAGACCAGCAATATCTCCGTCGGTCGCGGCACCGACACACCGTTTGAGCTGCTCGGTGCGCCCTGGGCCGATGCCCGCACCGTCGCCCGCACTCTCAACGCGCGTCTCCTGCCCGGTATCCGCTTTGTGCCTGTCAGCTTCACGCCTACCGCGCCCTATCCCTACGCAGGCCAGCTCTGCCATGGCGTCTCGCTGCTGGTGATGGACCGCAATGCGCTCGACGGCCCCGAGCTCGGCCTCGAGATCGCATCCGCCCTCTGGAAGCTCTACCCCAACAATTACAAGCTCGACCAGATCGACCACCTGCTCGTAAACAAATCAGTCCTCGACGCGCTGCGCTCCGGTGAAGATCCACAACGCATCGCCGGCGACTGGCGCGTAGCGCTCGACGCGTTCACGCAGCGCCGCGCCGCCTATCTGGAATACTGACGATCTGCCGATACAGATACGTTGTCATCCTGAGCGGAGCGAAGGACCTGCAGTTCGCCTGCAGTGCAAACAATCTGGATGTCTTCGTGAGTGCTGGAGCGGATTTCCCATAGATCTATGCCGAAGTGGCGAAGACGAATGCGGCTTTTCCGTCAAGAAAAGCCGCATTCGCGTGCAACTCAGTGGAGCATAGCAATAGGAAATCTGCTCTATTGCCGGCCGACGACGACTACCTTGAATGTCCCCGGTTTCGGTTTGGGGCGTCCCGTTGTTGCCGGCTCAAGGTCGGCGGTCGGCAGGTAGATGAGATGCGAGGCTTCGTCGGCGCCCATGGTTCGTGCACCCTCCGGCGTTTTCACAACCTGTTCTACATCGAACTTGCCGGCTTTCTCGGAAGCTACAGTGAGGGATCCGTCGCGGCAACTTGCGAATGCTTTGTCATCCATGACTTTTGTGGCGTCGACGCCGGCTCCGATCGGCAACGATGCTTCTACTTTGCCGTCCTCAGCGTTCATCACCACCAATTTTTGCGGCTTTCGGCAGCCGACAAAGAGGCGATGCGTTTTCTCGTCCAACGCCATGCCAACGGGCTGCCCGCCAGGAGCAACAGGCCAGCGCGCCGTTACTTTTCGAGAATGTAGATCGACAACGGCGACGACACTCTTATCTTCCAGGTTGATGTAGACCTTACCCGCGCCGTCGGAGGCAAGGAACTCGGGCGCTCCGCCAAGCTCTATCGGGGGATCTATCTTGCCGGACTTGGGATCGATGTCAGGCTTGAAAGTCATCAGCGCTCCGCCGTCACCGGAGACAGCAAGTATCTCGTTCAACTTCTCGTCGTAGATAATACCGTCGGAGTCCGGCATCGTCGGGATGCTGCCCAGCACTGCATAAGTTTTCAAATCGAAAACGACGATCGCTCCTTTACCACCGCCGTCTGTGATGAAACCTCGACCCGCACTGGGAACGATGGCCACTCCGTGCGCGGTGGTCTGGCCGGGGATGTCACCGAGAACCTTGCCCGAATCGGCATCGATAACCATGGTGTGGGTGGAGCGGGGGACAAAGAGCCTGTGCGTCGCCGCATCCACTGTGAGATAGTCCCAGCCGCCGTCTCCGCCGATCTTCCATGTGTTCTGCACCTTGTAGGGGCCCTCGGCGCGCGCTTCGCTGCTATGTGTCAAGATCAGAGCCGCTACCCCAATCACTCCTGCCAGACACCACTTTGCCTGCTTCCGCATGTCTATTCCTTTCCCGACAAACACAGTCCCAGTCACTCACTCTATTTCTGCGTCCTTAAATGGGGCTGAATGTCTATGTGAATGTCTGGTGATTGTTGCTTCACTGACTTGGATGACGTGTGAAACGGAACCGCTGTGTCGTTTTCCCCGGATGTGGGTCCAGATTGGTCTTGGCGCCGCAGGCGCGTGTGCCCGTGCGGCCAGCACCACCGGGTGCCCCAACCTGGCGAAGCTAGGGTGGGTTCGTTCGCTCGGCAGCACTCGGGCGTACACTTTTGCGCGTGCGCCCATCTCGACTCCTTCTCACTCTCACTCTCGCCATCGCCGCGCCGGCCTTTTCGCAGACCACGCTGCCGTTATGGCCGGGCACGCCACCCGGCGCGCCCAACGTCGCGGCCGGGCAGCGAGAGCAGGACACCACCAAGCCAACCGACAACATGATCGCCGGCAAGCGTGTCGCACGCATCGGATTCGTCGCGAAGCCCACGCTCGCCTTCTACCCGGCGCCCGCCGACAAGAACACCGGGGCCGCGGTCGTCGTCTTCCCCGGCGGCGCATACCAGATTCTCGCCTACGATCTCGAAGGCACCGAGGTCTGCGACTGGCTCAACGGCATCGGCGTCAACTGCGCGCTGGTCAAGTACCGTGTGCCCAACGCCGGACCGTTCCCGAAGTACACGCAGGACCTGGCCGATGCGCAGCGCGCCGTCCGCATCGTGCGCCAGCACGCGACAGAGTGGCAGATCGATCCGCACCGCGTCGGCGTGCTCGGCTTCTCCGCCAGCGGTCATCTTCTCGCCGTGCTAGGGGCGCATGCGTCCGATCCCTTCTATCCGCTCATCGACGCGGCCGACAAGTTGGACGCGCGCCCCGACTTCACCCTGCTCATCTACCCCGCCTATCTGGAGTTGGACGACACCCACACCCTCCGGCCTGAGGTGAAGCCCGTCGCGCTCACGCCGCCCACCTTCCTCGTCCAGGCGGAGGACGATCCCGTGAAGGTCGAATGCGCGTGGGTCTACTACGAGGCGCTCAAGCAGGCCAAGATTCCCGCCGAGATGCATCTCTTCGCGAACGGCGGCCACGGGTACGGTCTCCGCCCAACAAAACTTCCCGTCACTCACTGGCCGGACCTCGCCGCCACCTGGCTGCACACACTCGGCATCACCACGCCGTAATCTGCGTTTCCTGATGTGGGTGATCTCGAGCGTCGGCTCGGCGTCACCGCATTCACCTCGGCCAACGCACAAGACGGTTACGAAATTCTATGTCGCACCCCTCTCTTCCGGGGTGGACTTCGCAAAGCATATTGACAGCAGTTGCTTCTTGCGTCACTATTACGTCATGCGTAGTACGCGCGACGTAATATGCAAAGTAGAGCGGAGCACTTCTCCGATCCGCCTTCGCGGACAGCATGGCGCCGCCGGGCGCTTACCGCTGATCGTTAACTCGCCATTTTGCTAACTCGCTTTCACTACCATGCCAGCATCTCTTGCCATCGAGACTCGTAACCTAACCTACCGTTTCGGTTCGCTCACCGCAGTTGAGGCTTTGAATCTTCAGGTGCCGACAGGATCCATCTGCGGATTCCTCGGCCCGAATGGCGCCGGCAAGACCACCACCATTCGGCTGCTCCTTGGCTTGCTCAACCCAAGCAGCGGAACAATCTTGATTGATGGCCAATTCATTTCGCGCGCGCATCCCGAATTGCGAAATCGGATCGGGGCATTGATTGAAAGCCCATCGCTGTATCCGAATCTGACAGGCCGCGAGAATCTGGAAGTAATCCGGAGGTTGCTCGATATTGCTCCGGTAAATGTCTCGGAGGTCTTGCATCTGGTGCAGCTCACCGAGGATTCTGACCGACTGGTGCGTACGTATTCGCTCGGAATGCGGCAGCGTCTCGGCCTGGCCGTTGCTTTGCTCGGCAATCCGAAGCTGCTTGTGCTCGATGAACCTGCAAACGGGCTAGACCCGGCGGGAGTTCACGACTTGCGCGACTTGCTACGTACTCTTGTGCGCCAATGCGGGGCGACGGTATTCCTTTCAAGCCACCTGCTGGCTGAAGTCGAGCAGATCGCCGATCGCGTTGCCATCCTCCACCGAGGCCATCTCTTGTTCCAGGGAACACTCAGCGAATGCCAGGCGCAACGCAGCGGGTTCCTTATCCTGCGCGTAGACAGACCCGAGAATGCTGTTCTAGTGCTCCGACAACACGGATGGGACGTTGATGAACGTCCGGACGGTGCGCTTTCCATGCCTGTCGCTAGTGCCTCCGATGCAGCTGCCGTCAACGCGCTCCTTGGGAAAAATGGCGTCGCTGTTCATCACCTGGCTCAAGAGCAAGCATCGCTTGAAACGCTTTTCCTGAGGGCCACTGGACGATTGGAGGAACATGACTGAGCTGACGCGGGCAGTATGGGCCGAGTCTTTAAAGCTGAAGCGCACGCTCGCTCTCAATCTTGCTGTAATCGCACCGCTGTTTATCGTCCTGCTGCAGCTTGGTGTCTACCTGGCACGCGGTGAAGATGTGGAGCGAGCCGCCACTAATCCTGTCGCCGGATTTGCACGCGGAATCGTGACATTGTGGACCCTCGTGTTCCTGCCCTTTTGGGCAACTCTTGCAGCTTCACTCTGTGCATCGCTGGATCGCAGCGGCAACCATTGGGATCAGCTGTTCGCGTTACCCATGCGCCGTTGGCCTGTCTATGCCGCCAAGTGGATCATAGTTTTCGGACTGGTGGTGTTCAGTTCGATTTGCCTGCCGCTCTTCGCGATTGCTGCGGTCGAGATACTCAAGCAAGTGCGCGTCGAATGGAAAGGCGCTGCGCTGCCATGGCGGCTGTTACTGAGCGGAGTCAGCCGGAGTTGCGGCGCATCTTTGCTACTCATCTCGCTGCAATGCTGGCTGAGCCTACGATGGCGCAGCTTTCTTGTTGCGCTCGGGGTCGGAATTGCCGGAATCATGTCCGGTATCATCCTGATCTCCGCCCCGATGCGGTTTCTCAGCCTATATCCCTGGACCGCGGCGGCAGCTGCCGCTTCCCCGCGTGAGCCGCTGTTGGCGCTTGTTTGGGGCATGTGCGGAGGCCTGGCTATCGCTGTAATTGCCTGCTGGCGTCTTGCGGTTCGAGATCGGTTTTGATGGGCGAAAGACATTCTTAGGCCGTGATGCGGCTTCGCGCATCTCGGTTCTCAATGTGTGCATCATCGCCGATGCACTCTTTCATGTGCGTATCCCGATGTGCGCCTGCTGTTACCTCATCGCAGTTTCGCCTTTCGCGAGTCATCCGTTGTCAAAATTTCCACGATGATGGCGAGCGGGGGACCGCATTCCACGAAACGCTTCCGCGTTCCGTCCACTTCACCGCGTTCCTGCGGCGCTCAAAAGTTAATCGGCGAGTTCGGCGTCACGTACTTCACCACCTGGCGAAGAATGTCGAAGGCGGCGAAGTCGGTGGTGGCGTTTTCGCTCTTCGTAGCCGCGACCGTGATGGTTACACCGTTGGCCATGTTATAGGCGAAGGCGCCGCTGTAGCCATTGATGGAGGGGTTTTGCACGATCCAGCCGTTCGCCACGACGAATCCATAGGCAAAATATACGTCGGGCCGCTTGTTGCCTTTCCACGGAGCGATCTGCTCCTTGAAGTGCTTGCGGGAAATCAAACGGCCAGTTCCAAGGATTGGACCCCATTTGCCGATATCGCGAAGGTTGGAGATAGGCAATCCCGGCGTCGAGCCCCACGACGGATTCCAGTAGGTGCAATCCTCGTAGAGTTTGCGCTCCTTGGTAAATGCGTGCAGCACCGGCCCCGGGATTTCTTCATTGGTCGGGAAGGAGGTGTCTCTCATGCCCATCGGCTTGAAAATATTCTTCTCGTATAACTCCGCGATGGACTCATGGGTGGCGCGCTCGATCACCTGGCCCAGAATGACGTTGTCGGTGTGGGAATATTTCTGGCTTGTTCCGGGCGCAAACTGCATCTTGCCGTCGCGCACCGAGTAGTGAATCAGCTCGTCATCGGTAAACGTTCGAAACGGCTGGGCCTCCTGCAGATTGCTGAAGTCGGGGACGGTCACGTAGTCGATGTATCCGGCGGTGTCGGCCACGAGCATCCGCGGCGTCACCTTATCGGCGCCCAGCAGGTGCGGGAACCAGCGCGAGATCTTCTGGTCCAGGTCGATCCGCCCTTGCTCCTCCAGCATCAGCAGCAGCGTGGACATGAACGTCTCCGCAATCCCGCCGATGCGATAGTGCATATTCGTGGCCGCCGGGACCTCCGTCATCGAGCGGCCAAGCGCGGTCGTCAATAGCTCGCGGTCACCCTGCCACATGCCGAACTCGACCGCCTTCGTGCCGTCCTTATGCGCCACGTCCTGAACGATCTTTCGGATCGCATCCGCGTCGGTGCGAGGTGGAGGAGTACTTTCGGGCGCATTGGTCGCGCCCTGCAATGGGGTAACCCATGCAAAGCTCACGACTGCAAGCATCAGTGCCACAGTGCGATACATGGGCTTGATCTTTCCTGTCTCCGGGCGTTTATCCGGGCACACCAGCAGCAGGGCAACGCCAAAGCAAACACCGCTATGGCCACTGCCGTCTCAGGGCTTCTTCGATTGAGTTCCTATCGGCACCTTGAAGACTGTGCCACAGGCAAGCTGGGATACCCCAAACCGGTAGCAGCTGCCTTCGTCTTGTCCGCCATATACCGTCGTTCCGTAAAGCGCGCCCTGGTAGGAGATCACTCCCGCACGGGGGCCGCTGGGAGTGTTCGAGCCTTGGCTGAAACTAGTCAGCACCGTCTGTGTCCACTTGAACCCGCTTGGCGGAGGCGGTGTCAGCTTGAATACGACGCCAGAGGCGAAGCCGAATTTACTCCCGGGGCCGCCTCCCAGCGTGGTGCCATAGAGCACACCTTGACTATCGATGATTAAAGTGCCGACCGGGTGAGCGCCGTAAAGGTGATTCTTAAAACTATAGGGCGCGGTCTCGGTCCAGCCGCTCTGGCCGTTCCCGGGCGGCGTCAGCTTAAAGACCACTCCTCCGCTGTACCCATAACCGTTCCCATTGAACCCACCATTCACAGTCGTTCCGTAGAGCTCGCCCTGCGGGCCGAAGACCAGGCCAGACTCGGGGTACTTGCCGTCTAAACACACAGTCGTCACGCAAAAACTATTGAGTACGGATTCTGTCCAGGCGGTCTGGCCCTTTCCCGGCGGCGTCAGTTTGAATACTGTTCCGGAATCCTCGCTTCCCCCGTATACCGTCGTGCCGTAGAGCGCGCCCGCATCGTCGCTAATCAGCTCCGCCACAGGGTAAGAGCCATCGGAGCAGGCGGCTCCCACGGAACAAAAGTCGTAGAGCACGGTCTCGGTCCACTTGGTTTCATCGCCCGGGGGTGGGGTGAGCTTGAACACGGTCCCTTTGTTGATGAAGCGGCCGCCCTCGGAGGTCGTGCCGTAGAGTGACCCGTCCCGCCCGGCAAGCAGGGAATCCTGCGGATAGGTGCCGTCGGAGCATTCGGACAGCTTGCAAAAGTCATAGATCACATCTTCCGACCAGGTACTCTCGCCATCGGGGGGCGGCACCAGCTTGAACGCCGTCCCGTACCCGTAAAGGCCGCCACCATTCGTCGTGCCGTAGAACGCGCCACCCGGGCCAAGGATCAGGCCCGCCATGGGATATTCGCCGTCGTAGCCAGCCGTGTAGCCGGTGAAGCTATAGAGCACCGTCTTCGTCCATGCCGTCTTGCCCTTCGCGGGCGGCGTCAGCTTGAACGCCGTTCCGTAGTTGTCGGTGCCACCCTCATACGTCGTGCCATAGAGTGCGCCCTTGTATTCGAGCAGGCGAGACAGAGGAAATTCGCCGTCGGTGCCGCCGGTGAATCGATAGATCACGGTTTCAGCCGCCCTGCATGGGGTAGCCGATACAACGAAGAGTACCGCCAGGCTGAGCGCTACAGCGCGATAGATATTTTTCATCGGTCCTGCCTTTAACGCGAGGATTCTTCGGTGAACGTTGCGTTCACACGCGCTGCAATTGTCAGAGGGGATGCCGACGATAGTAAGCGTTCGATACGAGTTCCGCCAAACAGAAAGGGCAGATTCTCTTTTCCGCCGGCATTCTATCTCTGCCAGTTTCCCGAATTGGTAGCTGACCATACCGATTGGCAACAAAATGCCGATTCGTCAGTTTGAAAGTCTTCATCCATGCGAAACCGCGGAATCAGAAGCAAGAGATTGACCCAGACGAAATTCCTTCGATACATCACGCGTCGAACGACATCTACATCGAGCACAGACAGGGCTTGTGCCTGAGAACGAAGAAATCTCCGAAGGACCGCTGTAACCCGCGCCTCCAAAGTTCTGTTCTCCAATCGTCACGCAGAAAACGTGCTTTGCCCTGTTATCGCCAGCAGGCCTTCAATTTCAACAGCTAACTGCAATCGTTATTCACATCTCAGCGCCACAATTGGATCCACTTGCGTGGCGCGCCGGGCAGGGACGAGAGTCGCAACGGCCGCCACAGCAAACAGAAAGAATGGTACGGAAACGAATGCGATGAAGTCGTGTGTACCGACCCCGAACATCATGCTTGAGAGCACGCCCGAGACCGCGTAACACAAGACGATGCCGATGATCCCACCGATGAACACCGGGCGGATGGCTTCCCACAGCACATGTCTGAGGACCTTGGCCTTGTTCGCGCCAAGAGCCATACGGATACCAATCTCGCGCACGGAACGGCTAACGCTATAGGACACCATCCCATACACGCCTATCGAGCAGAGCAGCAGCGCCAATGTGCCCAGCGCGCCTGAGAGGCCAACGACAATACGCGACGGCGCGCGCCAGACCTCAAGAAAGTCTTCCAGCCTGCTCACATCGATCGAGACATTCGGGTCGATGGATTGCGCTGCATTGCGAATGCCCTTGGCCACATCGCTGAAGCTCGTCGCATAACGAACCAGGATGTAGCTTCGTGAGTCATCTTCCGATCCGATAGGAAAATAGAGATAGCTCGTATTTTCTTGACCGAGGTGAGAGATCTGCGCGTCTTTCGCCACGCCGATGACTACATGTTGCCGTCCTGAGGGTTCGACCATTGTTTTCCCGAGCGGATCCTGGCCTGGCCAGAGACTGCGGGCGGTCGATTCTGTGACGATGATTCCACGTGCGTCTCGCTTTTCTTCAGGTGTGAAGCTTCGGCCGCGCACAATGGGAATTCCGACAAGCGAAAAAAAGTTTGGTGAAACATGGTTGTATTCGACAGCAACCTTCTCTGCGTGACCGGCGACTGTAAAGTGTCCGCCACTGAAGTCGTGGCTCAGTGGCGCAGACTCTGCCTGCGCTACTTCCATGACTCCGGGAAGGCCGCTCAGCTGATCTCGAAAGCGTCTCATAAATGTTGTGGCGTGCAGCGGGTTGTAGCCCTGCCTGCCCAGATCGAGGAACGTCGTCGCTACGCCCTTGATCTCAAATCCCGGATCGACGGTCTGTGCGTAATAGAGCCCGCGCAGCAGGAGTCCGGCTGCCAGTAGCAGGACCATGCAAACAGCCACCTGAGAGCCCACCAACATGTTCAGCAAGAATCGTCCGCTTCTTTTGCCCGAAGCGGAAACCGTGCCATCTCCCTTCATGCTGCTGTTCAAATCGAGCCGCGCGCTCTGCAATGCCGGCACCAATCCAAATGCTATGCCGGTGACGAGGGTAAGCAGGAGCGCATAGACAAGCACATGCATGTTGGGCGCAACATTCACCGCAATCGGAGGAAAATCGTGAGGCAGATGGGTGGTCACGAAACGCGTGATGCGGATGAAAGACCAGAATGCAATCAGCGATCCCAGCGCTCCGCCAGCGAGGGACAAAAGAAGGCTTTCGGTCAGCAATTGCCGCACCAAGCGCCAACGTCCCGCGCCGAGCGAAAGCCGGAGTGAGATCTCCCTCTGCCGGACCGAAGCCCTGGCCAGAAGAAGATTCGCGACGTTGGCACAGGCAATCAGCAGCACCAGAGCGAAAGCGGCGAGGACAACTGAAGCAACCGGGATCAGGAATTGACGTTCTTCGGGACTCGAAAAGAATGTGCCCGTGTGGATTGCGAGCGAGGTGGTGCGCCCGGGATAGCGCTGATCGATGCGCGCCGCGATGACACCGAGATTGGCGCGTACTTCGTCGATGGATACGCCCGGCCGCATGCGCCCCAGCATCGCGAGCCAGCTCATATTGTCATTCGCTAACCGGTCTTCGCCAGGTTCCAAAACTCTTTGCATGGTCACAGGCACCCAGAACGCGGTGGGAATCGGCTCTGTGCCGGTGAATGCGGGGCGCGCAATGCCGATGACCGTAAAAGGAGTTCGGTTGAGAACAATCTTCTTGCCGACTAGCGAAGTATCCGCACCAAACTGCCCCCGCCATAGTTCGTCGCTGACGACCACAACCGCGCTTCCGCCGGGACTGGCGCAGTCGGAGGCGACAAAGCCCCGGCCCTGCGCGGGGTGTTCTGTCAGAACATCGAAATAATTGCAGGACACCCCGGTGCCCAGTATCTGGCGAACATAGCCGCCCGCGAGTGTTGCTTCGATGTAAGGGTCGTATGCGGCCAAACCAGAGAAAACGTCGTTGTGATCGCGGTACTCGCGATATTCGGAGAAGGAGAAATAACCAGAGTTGTTGTGGATGAAGCGATTTGCCTGACCCTGAAAACGAAGGATCTGGTTGATGCTGACGATCTCTCCCGCGCGCGGAACCGGGAGCAGGCGGAGCGCTAGGCCGTTCAGGACAGAAAAGATGCCGACGTTGGTTCCGACCCCCAGAGCAATCGCCAATATCGCGGCCATAGTTAGCCCTGGGCTGCGCCACAAAGTCCTGGCGCCGAATCGTACATCCTGCAACAACTGTTCGAGCCAGGCGATGCTCCATACCTCGCGCGTCTCCTCCTTGACCCGCGCCACATTACCGAATTTGCGCAGTGCTGCGTAATGCGCATCCTCTGGAGACATTCCGCGATCGATGTAGTCTTGCGTTTCCCTGTCGAGATGTTCGCGAATATCCTCGTCGAGTTGCTCCAGCATGCGTTTCCGCCGCATCATCGCTCCTCCCCCGGTGCCGGCCTGAGGATTTGGGCGATGGCTCCGGCGAGCCTCTCCCATTTGCTTGTTTCGACCGACAACTGCCGCTTTCCTTTCGCGGTCAGCGCATAGAACTTTGCCCGTCGATTGTTTTCCGAGGTTCCCTCATCGGCCGAGATCCATCGCCGTTTGATCAGCCGGTGCAGCGCAGGATAGAGCGATCCCTGCTCGACCTGCAGCACGTCGTCCGATCGGAATTCAATTGCCTTGGCGATTGCCTGGCCGTGCATAGGGCCAAGCTGAAGAGTGCGGAGAATCAGAAGGTCGAGGGTGCCCTGAAGCAGCTCGATCCGTTCTTGTTGTTCACGGGTAGACATTCTAGGGGATCGTAGACACCACTCGGGTAGAATGTCAAGGTGAGTCTGGTTCACATCCTGTTGGGCCTGGTCGTCAGGTCAGTTGATGCGAAATCGTCTATGCCTCCCCGATGTGCCCTCCCCGAAGTGCGTATCCCGATGTGCGCGGGCTGTTACCTCTTCGCGATTTCGCTGTCTTACCCGTAGTAGCATCTTCGCTTCCAGTGCACACAGAACAACGAAACTCATCGCGGCTTTTGGGTTAGGAAAAGCCAACTTCGCGATACACCGCTGTACTCACCAGAAGCGAAAATGCTCCAGCAAGCATGACCGCCTATCTAACCCGCCGCTCCGCACTCCTGATGCTGGGATCGCTCGCAGCCTCCCGGGCCCTCTCCCATGCGCAAGGACCATGGGACCCGGCGCGGCGCTATGGACCACCGCGCGCGACCCGCCGTCTCGCGATTGGCGGAGCCGCCTTGCAGGTGGATTTTGCAGCCGGCGCCCTCGATCTCTCGGACGACGTCATCCTGAAACGCATTGAGATGGCGGCCCATGCGGTCACCACCTATTACGGTAAGTTCCCGGTGGAGCGCGCCCGCGTCTTCATCGTTCCGGTTGCCGATCGCAGCGGCGTCGTTCAGGGCACCACCTGGGGCGATGTCGGCGGCTGGCCCGCCTTCACACGCATCCGCCTCGGTCAGCGCACCACGCAACAGGAGCTCTCCGCCGACTGGACCATCACCCACGAGCTCGTCCACTCGGCCTTTCCCACCCTGCCCGATGACCAGCACTGGATGGAAGAAGGTCTCGCCACCTACATCGAACCCATCGCGCGCGTGCAGACCGGCGAGCTGCCCGCAAAGCAAATCTGGCACGACATGCTCGACGGCATGCCCAAGGGCGAACCGGCGCCGGACGACCATGGCCTCGACCGCACGCACACCTGGGGCCGCACCTACTGGGGTGGAGCGCTCTTCTGCCTGGTGGCCGATGTGCACATCCGTGTCGCCACCGGCAATCGCAAAGGACTGCAGGACGCTCTCCGCGCCATCGTCGCCGCCGGCGGCACCATCGATCGCGAATGGCCGCTCCCCCGCGCACTCGAGATCGGCGACACCGCCACCGGCACACACGTACTGACAGAGCAGTACCGTGCCTGGAGCACCGCGCCGTCGCCCGTCGATCTCCAAAAACTCTGGCAGCAGCTAGGCATTCGCCAGAACGGGACAGACATTGAGTTCTCCTCATCCGCGCCCCACGCCAAAATCCGCGAGGCAATTACGGCCCAATCGTGACACGAAATGTCATATATAACGGCAGAAGATTCTGGATTTTGCACCGAAATTAGGCATTTTTGCGCTCTTTTACTGCGCCAGAAAGCGCTCCACACGTTGCGAAACCTGCTCCGCATCGCACTCCATAATCAGGTGGCCGCACGGTGTGTCGGAGACGTAAGTCTCTGCATTTGCAGCCTTTGCCCACGCCAGCGCCGGCTCCGGATACACGATGTGATCATGCGCCGAAACGATCACCAGCCACTTCGCGCGGGTCATTTTTGCGACTTCTGAGAGCGCTTTTCCGCGCAAAACATCGTGCGCCAGCACCGCTTTGAGCTGCCACATGCGGTCATTTGCGTCCTGGCGCTCCGGCTTCCGCGCCTCTTCCAGCAACGCCGGAAAGTCCTTCCGCTCCGTGTGCTCCACGCGGAACTGCGGCGTGGTCAGCTGCATCTGCAACAATTCATTGGCCAGCTTCAGCGCCGGCTGCTTCTCGCCGTACTTGCCGCCCTTGTAATCCGGATCGGCCCGCATTGCATCTTCGGCGATGGTATGCGACAGCAGATCGTAGCTCGTCGGTTGCGGCGAGCCACTGATCGGCACTGCCAGATCGAAGAACTCCGGATAGGTCACCGCCCACTCGAAGGTCTGCTCGCCTCCCATGGAGATGCCTATAACTGCATGCGCATGTTTCAGATGCAGCACCTCGGTGACCGCGCGATACTCCGCGCGCACCATGTCGCGTTCCGTGATCGCGGGGAACTCCGTGCCCTTCTGGTCGTCGTCGCTGTTCGAGGGAGAAGAGGACACGCCATCGCCGAGAGAATCCAGCAGCACCACATAGAACTTTGTGGTGTCGATCAATCGCGTCTTGCTCGGCGCGGAGCCCACTAGCGAGAGCAGGTCTTCCGTGCGGCCATTCAGCCACGTCGGCATCAGCACAGCATTGTCGCCCGCTGCGCTCAGCACGCCGAAGGTGCGGTATCCCACGCGGCAATGGTGGATGGTCTGGCCGCTGTCCAGCGTGCAGTGTCCCAGATCCGCGAACTGCTGCGCGCCATCCTCCGCAATTGCAGGCAGAAGGAAAAGCAGCGGTGCAGCCACCATCATCCATGCGCGAGCGGATCGCTTCACCGGGGCTCCCTTACGAATGCGGCCGCACCATCGGCGTGCAGGCCCTTTGGCTCGTTACATATTGGTGTGGCCGTGCCGCATCTCTTCGTTGAACTCCGGTTTGGTGAGCGAAAGTGCATGCGCCAGCAGCGCGCGATAGCGCTCGCCCTGCTCGGCGAGTTTGGGGGTCGGCGTCGCAAAGTCACCATCAAGAGTGAGCAGGCCCTCTGTCACCAGATACGCCGCATCCTTCTGTAACTCTTCCGGTGTCGTGTTCAGATACTGCGCGTCGTACGGATCGGCGATCCATACCGGTTGATTCCCTCCGAGCACGGCGGAGAGCCAGTACACCTTCAACGCCAGGAACTCATGCCGCGCTGTCTGCGTGGTGTCGGAGAAGACAAACCGCTTCTGCCAGCGGCTGTAGTAGCGCGTGGTCACCGGCACCGGCTGGCGGTTACCGGACTTCAGCATCTCCAACTGGCCCTGGTCCAGCGTCTTGCGCACCGCGTTGTAGATGAACGCCTCCGCGTAAGGCTGCTCCGGCGCCGGCACCACCTCGGCGAAGGTGACTGTCATGCTCGCTGCGACCTTCGTGTGCAGCGGGGAGCCGTTGCCGTCCTCGAGGCCGACAACGCCGTGTACCAGATAGGTGTCCGCGCCCGAAGTCGAAAGGTGGAACGGCCATTTGAACTCGCGGAAGACCAGCGGCAACCCGGCCAGCGAGACCATCGCGTTCGGGTTCGGGTTCCGCAGCCTCTTCGCTGCTTGCTGCAGGTAGGCGGCAAGCCCGTCTTTCTGCGCAGCTTCCGCGGCGGTAAAGTCCTCGCTCAGCTCCAGGGTCAGGGTGCGCTCTGCCGGGCTATCGGCTGCCAGCCCGAGGCGGAAGATCGAGGTTGGTTTTCCGTGAAAATCCGAGCCCTCGGTGGTGGCCAAAACCGTAAGACCGGCCTGCTGTGCGGCTTGTTCTGTGGTCTGCTGCAACGTGGACGCGAGTGTCATTCCGTACCTGTGTCTGGAAATACGGCGGCGCCGGGCGATCGTCCCGCTGCTGCCTGCCTCGCTTTATTGTACCGGCGATGCAGGGTTGGCGACCCCTCAGGCACGTGCCGTGGTCGCCAGCGCAGAGCAATCCGCGTAGTACGGGGCGGCAGTACGCCAGGTCTGCACCGGTTTGCGGTTCCTTCGCGCCAAAAGCTGCTCTACATAGCGCAGCTCGGCATCCATCGGTGCGCGATCCGCCGCCCAGCGTGCCGCCTCACTCAGCCGGCGTCGAGCCTCTTCCAGCCGGCCGGCCTGGCGGTCCAGCACGCCCAGCAGAAAAAGCGCATCGGCGTGGCGGGGGTCCAGGGCCAGCACTTCGTGGTACATCGCTCTGGCAGCCGCCGTGCGGCCCGCGCGATGATGTTCCGCCGCAATCTGCATCACGGCCGTCAGAAGTTGTGTCACAGGAATGTAGGGTCGTGGAAGGGCACCGGTCATGGCAGCAATCACCTCAGGAAGCAGTAGTTAGGTCAGCAGTTCAAAATCTTGCCTGAATCACACCATAGCCGGTCTTCGCCTTTTCTTCACATAAAAATCTCGACGAACCAGGATCCTATTCCCCGAATGAAACCGGCCTCCTTCGCCGGAACTTCGCCATGACGAAAGTTTGCCGGTTGTTTACTTTCCGGTTGCTTCAAATGACCCGTTTGCTGCCGTCCTGCCGCTACCATAGGGGCGATGCCAATCTCAAAAGCGAAGCGAGCCGCTACTCAGGGAGCGCCCGCCGCTACTCCTCTCATCATCGCCGGCAATCTCCGCAACAGCGAAGCCACTGCCGAGGTGCGCAGCCCCTATGACAACCATGTCATCGCCACCGTTTGCCAGGCCACCGGTGGCGATGCCGACGAGGCCCTCCGTGCCGCCGAGAATGCTTTTGCCGAGACGAAGACGCTGCCTGCATGGCGCCGCGCCGCCATTCTCGAGCACATCGCCCACCGCATTGAGCGCGACGCTCTCGATCTCGCCCGCGGCATCGCGCTCGAAGCCGGCAAGCCGCTCTCCGCATCGCGCACCGAAGTTGCGCGCGCCGTTCAGACCTTCCGCGTCGCCGCGGAAGAAGCCAAACGCATCGCCGGTGAACTGTTGCCGCTCGACTGGACTTCCGGCAACGATCATCGCGCCGGCCTTATCCGCCGCTTTCCCCTCGGCCCTATCCTCGGCATCACGCCGTTCAACTTTCCGCTCAATCTGGTAGCCCACAAGCTTGCGCCCGCCATCGCCTCCGGCAATCCCATCATCATTAAGCCGGCGCCCGCAGACGCCGCTCACCGCACTTCGCCTGGGAGAGATGGCCGTCGATGCCGGCTGGCCGCGCGGCGCCATCAGCGTGCTGCCATGCTCGAATGAAGTGACCGCCGGCATGCTCGCCGACTCGCGCCTCCGCATGCTGACCTTCACCGGCAGCGCCGAGGTGGGCTGGAAGCTGAAGGCAATGGCCCCGCGCCTGCGCTGCACGCTGGAGCTCGGCGGCAACGCCGCGATGATCGTTCATGAAGATGCAGACGTCGAGCTCGCGGCGAAGTCGATCCTCACCGGCGGCTTCAGCTACTCCGGGCAGAGCTGCATCTCTGTCCAGCGTGTCTTCGTACACAAAACGCGCTGGCAGACCCTCGCGCAGCGACTCACCGAAGGCATCGAGCAGATGGTTGCCGGCGATCCACTCGATGAAATGACGCAGATTGGCCCCATGATCTCGCTCGCCGCCGCGGAACGTGCTGCCGCCTGGATTGAAAAAGCCGTCGATGCTGGAGCGCGCCTCATCACCGGCGGCGAACGGCGCGGTGCGCAGCTCTCGCCTGCGCTGCTGGCCAAGGTGCCGCGCACCACCGCGCTTTTCAAAGAAGAAGCCTTCGCGCCCGTCGTCTTCCTCAATCCATACGACACCTTCGACGAGGCCATCGCCGCCGTCAACGACTCGCGCTACGGTCTACAGGCCGCGGTCTTTACCAAGGATTGGGGCCGCATCACACAGGCCTTCCGCGAGATCGAAGCCGGCGCCGTGCTCATCAACGAAGCCACATCCTGGCGCGCTGAGCACATGCCCTACGGCGGCACCAAGGAGAGTGGCACCGGCCGCGAGGGTCTCCGCTCCGCGATCGAATCGATGACGGAAGAGCGCATGCTCATCGCGCAGTTCTAATTCCGTCCTGACCTTCGTCATGTTTGTTCCCAAAAGTGAACCGCAGAACCACGAGCGGGTCATGCCCCTTCGACTTCCGTGTGAGCGGAGAATCTCTCTTCCCATCGGATCATGATGGTGACGCGCCCCGCACGCTCGAAAGACACACTTGGCGCGCTGTGAGACGAACATCATGGCCCACAATCCAACCGGAACAAAGACTAGGACGAAGACGACTCTTTTTGCGGTGATGCTTCTTGCTCTGCCCGCAGCCCTTGTAGCGCGCATGGCAGGTGCCAGCTCAGAGCCGGGTCTGACGGCTGGGCACCCGGATCGCCTGGTCATCCGGCTCATCAACGCAGAAACGGGCGAGCCGATGAGTCACCAGAACGTGCAGGTGGAATGGGACGCCGATGCCGAGGAGTCCCTGGTCTACGTCGGCGGCCAGGGACGCGGCACGATGCACCTTATTCCCGGGAGCGCCAACCTCACCATGAGGCCCGCGACCAAGGACTACGGCGACCCCAACCGCCTCGCCTATTTCAGTTGCAGCGGCCCCACGCTCGCCGTTCCGGTCCAGCAGGCTCTCCGCGCAGGATTTGTCGCACACAATGAGTGCAACGGCCGCACGGCGCAGGCAGGCCCTGGCGAGATCGTCTACTGGGCGCGCCCGCTGCCGCTGTGGAAGCCGGATTTTCAGTAGAGACCGGGAACAACAGCCATGATGTCATTCTGAGCGCAGCGAAGAACCTGCAATTTCTCTACCGCGCCGGCAAAACCGTTCCGCGGCATTCCCCAAAACCGATCCGCACCGCGCCATCGCGCTCGCAATACCCGCGCAGGATCACGGTGTCGCCGTCCTCCAGAAACTTCCGCGTCTCGCCATTGCGCAGCACCACCGGCTGCGCGCCGCGCGCCGTAATCTCCAGCAGGCATCCGCGCGCCGTGGTCGCCGCGCCCGATACCGTCCCCGTCGCCAGCAGATCGCCCGTCTGCAGATTGCAGCCGCTGCTGGTGTGGTGCGCCACCATCTGGCCCAGCGTCCAGTAAAGCTCACGCAGATTGCTGCGGCTCAGCAGAAACGGCGCCTCGCCTGCCTGGTGCATGCGCGGCGTCTCCAGATACACCTCGAGCTGCAGGTCGAAGCCGCCACGCCGCTGATCGTCGCCGCCGCTGAGATACGCCAGCGGCGCGGGATCTTCCGCAGGCCGCGCAAATGCGGGCGCGCGAAACGGCTCCAGCGCATCGAGCGTGACTATCCACGGGGACACGGTGGTGGCAAAGTTCTTGGCCAGGAACGGCCCCAGCGGCTGATACTCCCAGCTCTGGATGTCGCGCGCCGACCAGTCATTCACCAGGCACAGCCCGAAGAGATGCTCGCGCGCTTCGTCGATCGCCACCGGCTCGCCCAGCGGGTTCCCTCGCGCCACAAACGCGCCGACCTCCAGTTCGTAGTCCAGCAGCCGGGTCGGACCGAATGTCGGTGCTTCTCCCGCCGCGCCCGCCATCTGCCCGCGCGGGCGTCGCACCGCTTGGCCGGACGGAATGATCGACGAGGCGCGCCCGTGATATCCAATCGGCACGTACTTGTAGTTCGGCAGCAGTGGATTGTCCGGGCGGAAGAGCTTGCCCACATTCGTCGCGTGGAAGATCGACGCATAAAAATCCGTGTAGTCGCCAATCGCCGCCGGCACCAGCATCTCGACTGCACTCTGCGGCTTCAGCGCCGACTCCACCGCGGCGCGGTGCCGCATCGTCTCGACGCGGGCTTCTTCCAGCAACGCGCTCAGCCTCTCCCGCAGCATGCGCAATACCGAGCGGGGAAGCGCCATCAGCGCGTTCAGCGTGGTCTGGCGGCACGCGGCGACAATCTCATCCGCCAATCCTGCCAGTAGTCCTGCTTCCGCCAGTGCGTGCAGATTCAGTGCGCGATCGCCGATGGCCACCACAACACGCGGCGCCGCCTCGCCCGCAATGCGCGCCACGCCATAGGGCAGATTCTGGATGGGAAAGTCCGTTCCCGCCGCCTCGGCCGATTTCACCCAGCTATGCAGGCCGGGATCGCAGGTGTTTACAGCCATCTGTTTATAGCCACCCCAGCTTCCTCAGGTCCTCAATGGGTTCGGTGAACGAGCACGATCCGAAGCCGATGCAGAACCGCTCGCGCGCCTCGTGAATCTGTTCTGCGGTCAGCGTCACGCCACTGTTGTGCCAGGTCATCGCTTCGTCCATCGTAATGGCATCGGCGTCGCGCTCGCTCAACATCCACGCAGCCTCCTGCCGCTGCCCCGGCTCATGCCACAGCAGCGCCGCCGCGCAGAACACATTCAGAAAGCCATGCATCACGCCTGTCGGACTGTCTGGTTTGTAAGTGAGCCGCTGCATCGCACGCAGCGGATGATGCAGCCCGGCCGTCGCCTTGAAGGCCAGCCGCCGCTCGCTCGCAATGCGCAGGAATTCGAGCACCCGCGACTCCTCCGGAATCGCCGTCGCCACTTCGCCCCCGGTCCGGATCTTCGCTCTCGCCTTCGCAACTGCCGTCGTCTGCAGCAGCGAGGGCCACTTCTCCGGCGGCGTCTCGAAGTAAAGCTGATAGTTCCCGCCAAAGGTCTGCGCGGCGTCCTGAATCTCCCGCGCGCTGGCCGCCTTGATCTCCAGCGAACCAATACTCCCAAACGCGCCACTCCCCATGCCGCCCGAGCCCGAATCCTCAGCCCCCGTCTTGAATCGCGCGATAACGTCCGCATCGGCCGCTGTCGCCAGCACGCTCAGACTCCACGCGCTCGCGTCGATCCCGGCATTCCGCACCGCCTCGCTGTACTCCTCCAGCCGCGCAGCCGGCGCGATAAACCGTCCCAGCATCCACGCGTCTTCGCTATCTACGTAACTGCTGTAGTTGCGTACAGCCGCATCCATTCCCAGCCCGGCGGGCGGGAACAGTCCGGCATAGTCGATGAGCCCGGTCAGCAGGCTCTGGAGTGCCGGCGAGGTCATTGCCGGCCGGGCGGCGTGAAGCGGCGGTTCAGACCCTGCCAGCATTCGAAATAATTGCGCTGCAGCGTATTGCTTTCCAGCGCGTGCTTGGTTGTCTGCACGATGAAGCGCGTCTCAAACATAAAGGCCAGCGTATTTTCGAGATGCACCGGCTTCAGCTCCGCGTTTATCGCGCGCTCATAGGTCTCCGCATCCGGCCCGTGGCCGCTCATGCAGTTGTGCAGGCTGCACCCGCCGGGCAGAAAGCCCTCCGCCTTGGCATCGTACTGGCCGAAGATCAGCCCCATGAACTCATTCATCACGTTGCGGTGCGACCAGGGCGGACGGAAGGTATGCTCCGCCACCATCCAGCGCGGCGGAAAGATCACAAAATCGATGTTCGGCGTTCCGTGGATCTCGCTCGGAGCCGTCAGCACGGTAAAGATCGAAGGGTCGGGATGATCGAAGCTCACCGTGTTGATGGTGTTGAAGCGCGCCAGGTCGTACTTGTAGGGCGCATAGTTGCCGTGCCAGCCCACCACGTTCAGCGGCGAGTGTTCCATCCCGCTGCACCATAGCGCACCGTTGTACTTGGAGATCACCTCGACGTGCTCCTGCAGATCTTCGTATGCGGCCACCGGCGTCAGAAAGTCGCGTGGGTTTGCCAGCCCATTCGCGCCAATCGGCCCCAGATCCGGCAGCCGGAACTGCTGTCCGTAGTTCTCGCAGATGTAGCCGCGCGCGGACTTTTCCAGCAACTCCACGCGATACTTCAGCCCGCGCGGCAGCACGCAGATTTCGCCCGGCGCCACTTCCATCTTGCCCATCTCGGTGAAGATCAGCAGCCTGCCCTCCTGCGGCACCACCAGGAATTCGCCGTCCGCATTCCAGAAGAAGCGTTTGTGCATGGAGCGCGTCGCGACATAGATATGGATCGCCGCGCCGGTCTGGAGCGACGCATCGCCGTTGCCGCCCAGGGTCATGATGCCGTCCACGAAGTCGACCGCGCCGGGCGGGATCGGCTCCGGGTTCCAGCGCAACTGGTTGGGCGAGGTGGTCGCGTCCGCGCACGGCCAGCCGCGGATCAGCCGCTGCACCCGCACCGGCGTGTAAGGCTTGTGCACCGTGGAGGGGCGAATGCGATAGAGCCACGACCGCCGATTCTGACGCCGCGGTGCGGTAAAGGCGGTGCCGCTGAACTGCTCCGCATAGAGCCCCAGCGGATGCTTTTGCGGCGTGTTCTGCCCAATGGGCAGCGCGCCCGGCTCGGCCTCGGTAGCAAATTCATTCAGAAACCCGGACTGATAGTGCAGCTCCGCCATGGCACACTCCTCTGAAACAGCCGTTTATAACACGAAAGCCTACGCCGATGTCCGCGTATACACGTTGCTTTCTCGCAGGGAGAACTGGGGTCTCTTGGTCCTAAGCGCGGCAATGGGTGGTATTTCTATAGAGCCTGGATCGAATGCTGAGGAACCCCAAGTAATGAGAAATGAATATAGGCTTCTCAATATTATGTGGCCTGCATTTTGTTGTGCTTATTCGCAGCTTTGATTCCAGTTCGCAGCTTGCAAGCGCCCAAGTGGGATGTTGAGGTGGTCGACAAGTCGGGCAATCCGGTTAGCGGGATATCAGTCCGCGAGTCATACCAGAATTACTCTGCGGAGCTTACCGGGCACGAAGAAACTGGGATCACTGAAGTCAATGGCCAGGTCCACTTCGATGCGAAGGTCCTGCGCGCATCTTTACTCAAGCGCTTCGTTGCTGTCATCCATTCCGCTATGGCTGGTGTGCATGCGAGCTTTGGCCCGCATGCCTTCGTGTTTGCCTTTGGGAGTGGAATGGAAGGGGATTGGGTGGATAGCCGCGGTTACGTCGGCGACTGGACAGGGTCGCCATCGTCGATCAGCACACGCATCATCGTGCACCCATCGATCAACTGAGGTGAAATGCACGCGCCAAGCCGCGTTACATTGAGAGCGTCGTCAAAACCGCCCCGCAGCGCGTGGCAAATCCAAGGACGGAATGGCAAACATCACGCACCGAGCCCCCCGCGGCGCAGCCCGGTTCTCTTTCGCAGCAGTCCTCTTCTTTGCTCCCCTCGCGCCGCTGCACGCGCAGCCCGCACCCGCCGTCAAACTCATCCCCATGCCGCGCGAGGTCCACGCCGGAAAGCTCCTTTCGCTGGACCGCGGCATCCTGGTCCGGGTCAGCTCACGCGATGCGGAAGACCGCTTTACCGCGGAGGACCTGCGGGCCTCATTGAAAGAGCGCGGTATCCCAAGCCGCGCCACTGGCGCCGTCATCGATCTACTGCGCACCAACACCGCATCCGCGCGCACGCTGCTCGCCGCCGCGCACGTCACCTTCGATCCCGCCATGCACGACGAGGGCTACATTATCCTGCCGCGAGCTCGCGGAATCGCCGTCATCGCCGCCACCAGCACCGGGCTCTTCTACGGCGCGCAGACGATCAAGCAACTTGTCATCGATGGCGAACGTGGCGACGATGGCAAGGACGCCCGGCTTCAGACTGCTACCATCCAGACGGCCACACATCCAGATGGCCACAATCAAGGACTGGCCCGCGCTTCCGCATCGCGGCCTGGACGACGATCTCTCGCGCGGGCCCGTCCCCACACTCGCATTCCAGAAGCGCCAGGTCCGCACTCTCGCCGCCTACAAGCTCAATATTTACTCGCCCTATTTCGAGCACACCCTCGCCTACGCGGGTTCGCCGCTGATCGCGCCGCCTGGCGGCGCTATGTCAGCCGCCGATGTTGCCGAGCTCGTCCGCTATGCCGCGCAATATCACGTCACCGTAGTCCCGGAGCAGGAGGCCTTCGGCCATCTCCATCACGTGCTCAAGTACGAGCAGTTTGCGTCACTCGGCGAAACGCCGCACGGCCAGGTGCTCTCGCCGGTGCAGCCCGGCTCGCTCGCGCTCATTCAGCAGTGGTTCACCCAGATCGCGCAGCAGTTCCCCTCGCCTTGGGTGCACATCGGCGCGGATGAGACCAACGAGCTCGGCAAGGGCCAGACCCGCGACCTCGTGGCCCAGCGCGGCCTCGATCAGGTCTACGTCGATTTCCTGCGCCAGATCCACCGCGTCATCCAGCCCACCGGCAAGCGCATCCTCTTCTGGGGCGACCTCGCCTGGCACAACCCCGACCTCGTCGCCGCGCTGCCCAAGGACATGATCGGTGTCCCCTGGGTCTATGACGCGAAGCCCAGCTTCGACAAATACATTGAGCCCTTCAACCGCGCCGGCATGGAGGTGTGGGTCGCGCCCGGCGTCAACAACTGGCGCCGCGTCTATCCGGATAGCAACATCGCCCTGGTCAACATCCAGCACTTCGTCCGCGATGGCCAGCGTCTCGGCGCGAAGGGCATGCTGAATACCGTCTGGAATGACGATGGCGAAGGCATCTTTGACCAGGACTGGTACGGCATCCTCTTCGGCGCGGCCGCTTCGTGGCAGCCGGGTGAAAGCTCCATCCCGCAATTCCAGGCCAGCTTCGGCGCGGCCTTCCACGGCGACCCGAGCGGCAAGATCGACCAGGCGCAGGCCCAGATCATGGCCGCGCAAAAGCTGCTCGCGGACAATGGCTTTCGCTTCGGCGCATCGAACGCGCTCTTCTGGGAGGACCCCTGGAGCCCCGCCGGCCAACAGGATTCCGCCAGGCTCCTGCCCATTCTCAAAGACGTGCGCATCTACGCAGAAAATGCCATCACCCACATCGACCAGGCCCGCGCCGACCATCCGCTACGCGAGCAGGAGGCGCTTGACGCCCTCGCATTGGGCGCGCGCCGCATCGACTTCATCGGCATGAAGTTCCAGTTCGCCGACGAGATCGCCCACGCTTACGCCGACGCCTGGAGCCAGCAGGCCGTAACCTCGCACTCCCGCGCCTCCAGCGACCTGGTCGAGATCAGCAATGCCAACGGCCGCTGTCAAGACCTGCGCGATGGCTACACGCTCACTCGCGAACTCTTTTCACAGGCGTGGCTGCGCGACAATCGCCCCTACTGGCTGCAGAATGTCCTCGCCCAGTACGACATGGGCATCCAGCTATGGATCGCACGCGGCCGCCAGTTCGACACCCTGCGTGCGCAGCTTTCGACGACGCATAAGCTCCCCAGGGCGGAAGAGATTGGCGTTCCCGTCATCGATGGCGACTAAGTATGTCCACGAGCGGCGATAATGATCAAAAGGAATCTGCATGCGTACTTTGCTAACCGCCAGCGCGCTGGTCTTGCCCGAGTCTGTAGTGAACGACGCCTGGCTGCTCATCGAAGACGGCACTGTCCACAGCTTTGGCACCCGCGGCGACGGCCTGCCGCAGCACAGTGAGCACCACGAGCTGCCGGACGCGCTGCTTGCACCCGCCATGCTCGACATTCACGTGCACGGCGCCGCAAATCATGACGTGATGGAGGGAACGGCCGAAGGCGTCTCCCACGTCAGCCGCTTTCTCGCCGGTCGCGGTGTGGGCGCTTTTCTCCCCACCACCGTCACCGCACCACTGGACGATATCCTGCGCGCGCTCGATGGTCTCGCGACCCTGATCGAGCAGCCAGGTTCTGTTGAAGGTGCCACGCCGCTCGGTGTTCACCTTGAAGGCCCATTCCTCTCGCACGCCAAGCGCGGCGTTCACCCGCCGGCGCTGCTGCAACCACCGTCGATCGAGCTCTTTGACCGCTTCTGGCAGGCATCCCGCGGCACCATCCGGCTCATGACCGTCGCGCCGGAGCTGCCCCATGCTCTCGATCTCATCCGGCACGCTACTGCGCTCGGCGTCCGCATCAGCCTCGGGCACAGCGACGCCACGGCGGCGGAAACAAATGCGGGCGTCGCCGCCGGAGGCGTTTCCGCCACCCACACCTACAACGCCATGCGCGGCCTCGATCATCGCGAACCCGGCATGCTCGGCGCCGTGCTGGACGACGACTCGCTGTATGCCGAGATCATCGCCGACGGCATCCATGTGCAGCCCATCACCGTGCGCATCTACTGGCACAGCAAAGGCCCATCGCGCGCCATCCTCATCACTGACGGTATGAGCGCCACCGGTATGCCGAACGGCCGCTATCGCCTCGGCACCTTCGATGTCGACGTCGCCGACGGCCGTGCGACCGCCGCGGGCAGTCCGGGCGTGCTGGCCGGCAGCGTCCTCACCATGGACCGCGCCGTGCATAACTTCGTCGCATTCACCGGCGCGCCGCTCGCCACCGTCACGCGCCTTGCCGCCACAAACCCTGCCGCGCTCGCCGGCTTCGCGCAGAGCCACGGAGCGATCGCCGCGGGCCGCCGCGCGGACGTCGTCGCGTTCTCGCCGGAAGGTCAGCTCGTCGCCACCTGCATCGCGGGCCGCTTCGCGCGCACGCAATGAGCCAGCGCACCGCCGTCATCATCGGCGCCGGTCCTGCCGGTCTCACTGCTGCGCTGGAGCTGCTGCGCCGCTCCGGAAAGACATCGACTGGCGAACCCGCCATTCGCCCCATCGTGCTCGAAGCCGATGACTCCATCGGCGGCATCTCGCGCACGGTTCGCTACAAGGGCAACCGCATGGACATTGGCGGCCACCGCTTCTTCTCCAAGTCGGACCGCGTCATGCAATGGTGGCTCGACCTGATGCCGATTGCGGATGAAGGCGCCGGTCACGCCGTCATCTCCTACCAGAACCGCCATCGCTCGCTCAAGACGCTCCATGCTCACACGCAGCCCGATGCCGACCCCGAGCTCGTGATGCTGGTGCGCCCGCGCCGCAGCCGCATCTACTTCCTGCGCCGCTTCTTCGACTACCCCATCACGCTCACTGCTGACACGCTGGGCAAGCTCGGTCTCGTCCGCACGGCGCAGGTCGGCCTTAGCTACGTCAAGGCGCGCCTTCACCAGCGCCGCCCGGAGAAGAGCCTCGAAGACTTCCTCATCAACCGCTTCGGCCGCCAGCTCTACCTCACCTTCTTCAAGTCCTACACGGAAAAGGTGTGGGGCGTGCGCTGCGACCAGATCAGCGCGGAATGGGGCGCACAGCGCATCAAGGGGCTCTCGCTCACCAGCGCCGTCATGCACTTCCTGAAACGCGCCTTCACGCGGCCTCAAGGCGCCGACCTGGCGCAGAAACACACCGAAACCTCGCTCATCGAGCAGTTCCTCTATCCCATGCATGGCCCCGGCCAGCTATGGGAGCACGTCGCCGACCTCATCCATCAGCAGGGCGGGGAAGTTCTCACCGGCTGGCGCGTCGATCGCATCTTCACCGAAAAAGCAGAGACGGACGGTGCGCATCGCATCGTCGCCGTCGAGGCGAGGAATGCGAGTGGCGAGCGCCGCCGCTTCGCCGCCGACTACTGCTTCTCCACCATGCCGGTCACCGAGCTGGTCAGCTCACTCGACCAGACAGCGCCCGCTAACGTTCACGAGGTCGTCGACGGGCTCATGTATCGCGACTTCATCACCGTGGGTTTGCTCGTCGATCGCCTGCTCGTCAACGAACCGGACGGCTCGCCGCTCAAAGACACGTGGATCTACGTGCAGGAGCCAGATGTGCTCCTGGGACGGTTACAGATATTCAACAACTGGAGCCCGCACATGGTCGCCGATCCATCGAAGATATGGATCGGCCTCGAATACTTCTGTTACCAGACCGACGATCTGTGGCGCATGCCGGATGAAGAAATTCAGCGTTTCGCCATAGCGGAGATCGAGAAGATCGGTCTGGCTCGCGCTGCCGAGGTGCGCGACGGCCACGTCGTCCGCGTGCCCAAGACCTATCCCGCCTACTTCGGCACCTACGATCGCTTCGACGAAATCCGCGCATGGCTCGATCCGTTTGAAAATCTCTTTCTCGTCGGCCGCAACGGCATGCATAAGTACAACAACCAGGACCACTCCATGCTCACCGCCATGACGGCCGTGGACAACATCCTGGCCGGCATCACAGACAAGAGCGCGCTATGGGAGATCAATACCGAGCAGGACTATCACGAGGAAAAATAGCGGATGGCGGCGGGCCGCAGCATGACTTACCAGAGTCGTTTGATACCGTAATCGTCAAACATCGTATCCGTCGATACCAGCGACACTCTTTCCACTCTCGCCTGTGAAAGGAGCAAACGGTCAAAGGGGTCGCGATGGTGGAGCGGTAGTTGCAGTGTTCCTGTGATGTGGCGATATTCAATGCGGAGCAGATTAAAGCCCATCGAGGCTAGGCCACCCGGGCCTTCAATCAGCACTTCTGACGCCTTCATCTTCCCCGTGCGATGTTTGATCGCAATCTCCCAGTAGGTGACGAGTGAGACTAGAACCTCCTCGCTAGACTTGATAGCAGTCATCGCTCGCGAAGAAATCTGCGCTCGCTCGTACGCCCACCAGTAGAAGACATTTGTATCGAGCAGAAGCCTCAGAACAGTCCCCACTCTTTCAGTTCTTCATCGGTCACGGGATCGAAGGCGTCCGGTGCCGCCCATCCCTGTCCTTCAAACCTGCCGGGGACCCGCTTCGGTTTCCCTGCGGGCTTTTCCGGTACCAGCCGCGCCACCGGCTTCGAGCCGCGTGCGATGATGACCTCCTTGCCCTCCTCGACCTCCCGAAGCAGCCTGGAGAGCTGGGTCTTCGCCTGATGTACCGTATATTGCATGCTTAGCTAATATAGTGGACTAAGCAGCGCAAGCGCAACCTGCATCCAAAAGCGTTGTTGTAACTCCATGACCATCCTGACCTTCACCCTCGCCATCTTCGGCACCTCGATCGTCGCCGGTTTGCTGGGCGCGCTCACTGGTCTGGGCGGCGGTGTGGTTGTCGTGCCGGTACTCGCGTTACTCTTCCACGTTGACATCCGCTACGCCATCGGCGCGTCGCTGGTCTCGGTGATCGCAACGTCATCAGGCGCCGCCTCGGCCTATGTGCGCGAGGGCTTCTCGAACATCCGCATCGGCATGTTCCTGGAGATCGCTACCACCCTCGGCGCGCTGGTCGGCGCTTACCTCACGGCGATGGTGTCTACAAAAGCCATCGGCATCGTCTTCGGCATCGTGCTGCTCTATTCGGCCATCGCCGGCTTTCGCGGCAATCACGAAGACGCTGCGCCACAACACACCGGCGGACTCGCCGACCGGCTGCGGCTCGAAGGCGAATATCCCGCCGCGGATGGCCTCAAATCCTATGTAGCCCAGCGCGTGCCTGCAGGCTTCAGCATCATGTTCCTTGCGGGAGGTCTTTCGGGGCTGCTCGGCATCGGCTCTGGCGCGGTGAAAGTATTGGCTATGGATCAAGCCATGCGCCTGCCCTTCAAGGTCTCCACCACCACCAGCAACTTCATGATCGGCGTCACCGCCGCCGCCAGCGCCGGCATCTATATCAGTCGCGGTTACATTGTGCCGTCGCTCGCCATGCCGGTCATGCTCGGCGTGCTGGGAGGCTCGCTCATCGGCTCGCGCATCCTCATCCGCGCCCGCGTCTCCACGCTGCGAGTGCTCTTCGCCGTCGTCATCGTCGCGCTGGGCGTCGAGATGATCTATTCCAGCCTGACGGGGAGGCTCTGATGGTGCCCGGCCCGATGCAGAAACACGCTTCCACCGCGGGAGTCGGCCGGGGGCCGACCCATGAGGAAGATCAGCGCCTGGAAGTAGCCATCGCCATGCTGCTGCGCATCGGCGTCATGATCGCCGCCGTCCTGGTGGCCATCGGCGGCATCATGACGCTGCGTCATCCCGAATCGAGAGTGCCCAGCTTCAGGGTCTTCCATGCACCCGCCTTCCATGCATCCGGAGAGGTTGCAACCGCCGTTGCTGCTCCACACGCAGCCATCTACTCCATTGGCGCCATCTTCTATCACTTGCGCGACGGCAGCGGCGCCAGCATCATCGCCCTCGGGCTGCTCGTCCTCATCGCCACGCCGATCGCCCGGGTGGTCTTTGCCATCATCGGGTTCGCGCGCGAGCGCGACATGCTCTATACCGTCATCAGCTTCATCGTGCTGGCGATCCTCGTCTTCAGCCTGGTCCACGGGCGCTAGCTGGCCGGAACCACGCAAGTCCCAAATCACTCCATCGAAGTCACGCCATCATCGTTGTCACGCGGAGCGCAGCGAAGCACCTGCAGTTCTCAAACCATCGCCCGCCCACACTGCACGCAATAGCTCACGCCCGCCCTTTGCACCATCCCGCAGGCCGGGCAGCCCATCATCGGTGGAGGCGGCGGAGGCAGCGTCACCCCCTGCACCACGGAGTAGGCAAGCAGCGCCGCCTGCTCGGCGTTGAAGCGCCTCACGCGCTCCGGCATGAAGAATGCCTCGATGATCCCCAGAATGGCGGGAATCCCCGTCCAGAACAGCACCAGGTACAACACCCCCAACCCGTTGCGCCGCAGATAGAAATGGTGTGCGCCAAAACTACCCAGCAATACCGCCAGCAACACGCCCAGTAGCGGGTCCCGCTGCGTGCTCGGGTAATAGACGTTAAAGGTCGCTTGTTGCTCTGCTGTCATCTGCGGCAACATCACCGGGGTAGTCATGGGCATTGCTCCTCATCCTGTGCATCCTCGCATTTCAGGGGCACATCCAGACTACGCATTGCCCCGATTCACAGTTCCGTAACGCGTGAACTCCCTCTGCACCTTCTGCGTACCCGGCCGCATCGAAATCAGTATGAGGAAGCCAGAATGAGCACAACAGCAACTCTCTCCGCACAATCCAGCGGCACCTTCTCCCTCGGCGGCAAGACTCCCGTCCACCGCCTCGGATTTGGCGCCATGCGCCTCACCGGTGAAGGCATCTGGGGCGAACCCAAAGATCGCGCGGAAGCGAAGCGCGTCCTCCAGCGAGCGGTCGAGCTCGGCGTCGACTTCATCGATACCGCCGACTCCTACGGGCCTTATGTCAGCGAAGAGATCATCGCGGAAGCACTCCATCCCTACGCGAAGGGCCTCGTCATCGCGACCAAAGGCGGCCTCGTCCGCACCGGCCCCAACGGATGGCTGCCGGTTGGCCGTCCCGAATATCTGCAGCAGGAAGTGGAGATGAGCCTTCGCCGCCTCAAAGTCGAGCGCATCGACCTCTGGCAGCTTCACCGCATCGATCCCAAAGTGCCGGTCGAGGAATCGCTTGCGCCCATCAAAAAGCTGCAGGAGCAAGGCAAGATCCTCCACGTCGGCCTCTCCGAAGTAAAGCCGCACGAGATCGATCAGGCGCGCAAGGTCATCGAGATCGTCAGCGTGCAGAACCAGTACAACCTCGGCGACCGCCAGCACGAAGACGTCGTCGACTACTGCACCCATCACAATCTGGCTTTCATCCCGTGGTTCCCGGTTGCCGCCGGCAAACTCGCGCGCCCAGGCGGGCCGCTCGACGCCGCGGCCAAGAAGTATGGCGCCACCACGGCGCAGCTTTCGCTCGCATGGCTGTTGCACCGCTCGCCGGTGATATTGCCGATCCCCGGAACATCCTCGGTGAAGCATCTGGAGGAGAACATAGCCGCCGCCTCGCTCAAGCTCGACCCCAACGAGTGGAAGACCATCGAAGCCGACGCAAAGAAGAAGTAAGAGAACCCAGCCGACGTTTCCAGCACCACGAAAGGAGGGAGTCGAGGCTCCCTCCTTTCATTTGTCATCCTGAGCGCCGCGAAGGACCTGCAGTTTTTCCGACTGGCAGATACTTTTTTCGCCCCCTTGCGCTCACATCCGCCATAGTGCTACAGTCTGTAGCATTATGAGCAGTAGCACTCAGCCCCACCCGAATCCGGAACCACACACTCAGAATCACGATCCCGCCGGCCTCGGCGAACTCGAGCAGGCCATCCTGCGTATGGTCTGGCAGCAGCGCCAGGCCACCGCAGAGCAGGTGCGCGAGCAGCTCCACGCCGCCGGCCGCGTCCTCAAGGAGTCCACCGTTCGCACCGTCCTGCGCCGCCTGGAGGAGAAGGGCTATCTTGCCCATACCGTCGAGCAGCGCACCTATCTCTACCGTGCCGCGGAGGATGGCCGCTCCGTCGCCGGCCGCGCCGTGCAGGGCATCGTCGACCGCTTCTGCGGCGGCTCGGTCGAGGCGCTGCTGGTTGGCATGGTCAACGCAGACGTGCTCAACGAAAACGAATTGCAGCGCCTGGCGTCGAAGATCGCCCGCGCGAAAACCAGGCCAGGGAAGTCAAAGTAAGGCAAGTGTCCGAATGAGTACCGCGGTTCAGATAGCGCAACGCCAGGTATCGCAATGACGGATCTCGCAGTGTAGGAGATCGCGGCCGGCGAGGCCGCATGAGGAGACAAAGACATGAGCATCATCAATGTTCTCGGAGAGTCGGCGGTTCGTTCCCTCGCCCTGGCTCTCGCCGTTGCCATCGTGCTGCGTGTGCTGCGCGTCCAGCACGCGCAACTGGCCAAACGCGCCTGGACCGCCGTGCTCATCCTCTCGCTCGCCATGCCCGCGCTGGTAGCTCTGCACATTCCGTCGTTCTCGTTCACGGCGCTGTGGTCCACGCCGCGCACCTTCGTCGTAACCGCCACACCTCCGTCCGCCGCAAACGTGATCTCACTCGACCCGGCCAAGAACTTCACCGCGATCCCGCAGGCTCCCGCCCAGCCCTCCGCCCAGCCCGAATATCTCGCGCCCGCGCTCACACTCAGCGTGCCCGTTCCCGCCGGACTACAAGGCCCACCCCAAGGCCCACCCAAGGCGCACCCGCGCCGGCTCGTCACATCGCCTGGTGGCAGATCGGCTTTGCCGCCTACCTCACCATCACTGCGCTGCTGCTGCTTCGTGTCATTCTCGGCCTCACTCTCGCTGCGCGGCTCTGGCGCCGCGCGCAGCCGTTCGCCATTTCGGAGACGGATCTTCCCGGGCGTCTCTCCGTCCGCCTGTCTGTAGATCTGCGCTCTCCCGCCACCGTCGGCCACGGCATCCTGCTGCCGCTCGAAGCCATCGGTTGGGATGACGCCGCGCTGAGCGCCACGCTCGCGCACGAAGCGAAGCACATCCGTGAAGGCGACTTCTATCTCCAACTCGCCGCCACCGTGCACCACTGCTTCTTCTGGATCAGCCCGCATGCATGGTGGCTGCGCCCGCAGCTCTCGCGCCTGAGCGAGACCATCTGCGACCGCGCCGCCATTGTCAACGGCGACGGCCTCAGCTATGCGGAACTGCTCGTCCGCTTTGCCACCGCGGAGCAGACGCCCGCCGGCATGCTCGCCATGGCGCAGTCCGCCGGCCTGCGTGAGCGTGTCGAACGCCTCATCGCCGACCCGCAACTCACCGGCGCCTTCCGCCACCGCCGCGGTCAGGCCATCGTTGCCGCAACGCTGTTCGCCGCTGCCGCCGTCGTCACCGCAGCCACCGTTCATTTCGTCCAGCCGGCTACCATCGTGCTCGCTGCACCGCAGGCCCCCGCTCCGCCTCCAGCTCTTCCCGACCCGCAGGCCGCGCCGCTTGCCGCTCCTGATGCTGCTCCTGCGCTCCCGCCCATGCCGGCTCCTGACGTCGCGCCCGCGCCGGGCGTAGGCATCGGCATCGGCGAAGGTGTGGGACTCAGCCAATCGCAGGACACAGTCGTCCACGTCCAGCCCCAGGTGTATCTCAACGACAATCTGTCGACGGATGTCCACACCCAGGTCCTCACCGCTCCGAATGTCGATCTTGCGCCGCCAGTCATCGCTGTCGGTCCGATGGGCGTCGTCGGTCCTATGGCCGGTCCTATGGCGATGATTCAGCCACGCGTCAAGGTTGGCACCCGCGTGAAGATCATGACCATGCCGCACGTCCTGGCTTTCCAGTCCGGCGATAACGACGTGATGATGCTCGAAGGCCGCAACTACGCCATTTGCGGCCCGGGCAGCCACGGCACCGTCCACGATTGCGAGCTGAACGGCTACAGCCTCAAGGATCACCAGGGCGCCGCCGTCCTCTTCGAGCGCGACGGCAAGACCTACGTCATCGACGACCCCGCGCTCGTGAAGCAGGCGCAGGACGCCTTCGCGCGCGTGGAAGAGCTGGGAAAGCAGCAGGGTGACCTCGGCGCGAAGCAGGGCGAGCTTGGCGCCAAACAGGGAGAACTCGGCGCGCTTCAAGGTGAGCTCGGCGCGATGCAGGGACAGTTGGGCGCGATGCAGGGGCATTTCGACGCCCCCAACTTCCACTTCGAGATGCCCCCGAACTTCGACCAGGAGGTCCAGAGCTTCACCGATTCAACGACCCGGCTTGCACTGGAACAGAAGCTGAGCGACGCCGACCGCGCCCGCCTGGAAGCGGAGCAGAAAGAAGCTCGCGCCAATCTGGACAAGGCCCTCGCCGCCTGGAAGGAGCAGGAGCCGCAGCGCGAAGCCATGGAAAAACAGATACGCGATCAGGCAGAACAGATTCGCAAACAGATGGAGCCGCTGGTCGAGAAAATGCGCGCCCTCGGATCGAAACAGGGCGACCTCGGCCGCCTGCAGGGCGAACTGGGACGTCAGCAGGGATTGCTCGGCATGCAGCAGCGGGACGCCAGCCGCGAGGCCGACAGCAAGATGCAATCGCTCATCGACCGCGCCATGAAAGACGGCAAGGCACACCCGGTCCAGTAGCGAATCGGAGGTTCGACGGCGCCTGATCTATTTGTTAGTGTCAGCCGTGCGAAAGAAAAGTGCCGCTTTCGACCTTAGGGAATACCTCTTCACCTTGAGCGCAGCGGCAAGCGCCTATTTGCCCTTCAACGCAATCGACTGAATCTGGATCGTGCCGTTCACCATCTCGCCCGTCACCCGCACATCTTCCGCCGCAAACTGCGCAAGCTTTGCCTGCGGCTCCAGCGGGTAGACGTGATTGCCATACCAAAGCCCATACTTCGAGCCTTTGCGTACACAAAGTCGCACGCACGCCTTGTCCGGCTTCATGTCGGAAGTGCGCTGGCAGTTCGTGCCGCAATGTGTGTCGGTAATGAAGCCGTCCCACGTCTTCTGGTTCTGAGCAAAAGTAAGCGACGTGGAGACAAGGAATACCAGGACTGCGCACCCACGTGTCATCGTCTGACCTCCGTTGCTGAAAACTCTAGCATTCCGTAACTGCAACTCGTTTTTCAGCCACCAAACGAAACCGGCAGTATGCGTTCGCCACCGGCGCTCACGAATTCAGATCGAGACTGCGCCTCTTGTTGCTCCACCACTTCGTAAGTGCGGCGAAATGCAGCTGTATCTCGCAGTGACTCAAGCCATGGGTCGCACATCATGCTTCTGGTGCTCCAATAACCTCCTGCTACGGATTGCTGGAGAAGATCGTTCCCCAATTCGACAGCGCCGAGTTTTGCCGCTTGTCGAGCTTGGTAGAAAAGTAACTCGGGATCATGGTGCTTCAGACCTTTGCCAGCCTCCAGGGCGGCGATCGCTCGCGTGGGCTCGTTCAGCAGGTAAGCGTCGAGCGCGTTCATCGCCGCAGGCATCGTGTGGAACATGTCTCTCCGTGTCCACAGCAATGCGGAAGCCTCTTGATCTCGACCCATCGTTGCCAGTGCGACTGCGTCCATGTACAGACCTGGACGGCCCGTTCCGTACCAATACAGAGCCTGCTCATAATCGGCCAGAGCGAAATATGTGTGAGCGACGCTGGTGGCCATGTTCGAATCAAGTTCCATTGCCCTTCGATGAGCCGCGAGCGAGGCTTCGAGCTGACCGCAGTATCTGCAGGCCTGTACCAGTCCGCAGAAGAGTTCCGGATCGCTGTCGTGCGATTCCGCACGGCGCAGCAGGCGAACCATTGCAGCTTTCGCCTGGCCCGCATCCGTCTGAATGAGTGTGCATAGATTATGGGCAATGCCCAGGTCTGGGTTGAGTGCGAAGGCGCGCTCCACTGCCTGGAGGGCCGCGGTTCCATCCATTGAGGACCTTGGCTGGATCTTCTGCAGGAGCCGGTAGCAACGGCCCAATCGCGCCCATGCGGGAGCATAGCCGGGATCCTGGCGAATGCACTCGGCATACATATCTCGCGCCAGGGCAATGTTTTCGACCGTGCGATCCAGAGCAATCGCAATCCGGTTGGCCCGCAGGTAGAGATCGTAACTTTCCGGATTGGAAGGTGCGTCGATCATTGCATCGATGGCCTTGTCGTCACGTGCACCCCGGACAAGACTGCGAACCAGCAGATGAACAACTGCCTGATGAAATCGGAACAGATCGTTCTGATCGACGTCCCATGACTTCGACCACAGGAGCGTGCCCTTCGGCGCATCGATGAGGTTCGTGACAACGTGGATCCCGCCATCTCCGCAACCGTCCAGCGTGCCGCTGAGAATCACGTCGACCTCAGCCTCTTTGCCCACCTGCTCCGGGTCCCAGTGCACCGGATCGAAGCGCATAGCGAGTTGCACAGACCTGACGGTGAACATGTTCATTTCGGCAAGCGTCGTCGATATGGCTTCCGGCAGGCTGTAAGCGAGATGTTCGACATCGGAAATTCCCCGGCCCCGACGAAACGGGAAAACGAGAATGCGAATGGGTCGTTGGCTGGGCTCCCGTTTTCCCCTCTTCGGTTCGTTCGTCGGTACGCACAGGTTGTTCACTACCCCGACGAAGCGGTATCCAAGCTTGGGCACGGTTCGGATGTACTGCGCCGCAGCAGGCGAATCGCCAAGCGCTTTTCGCAGAAGCGCAATCAGATTCGAGAGATTGGCCTCTTCGACGAACGTTCCCGGCCAGAGAGTGCGAATGAGTTCATCTTTTTCCAACAGCCGTCCCGGTGAGTTCACCAGAAGGCAGAGCAGGTCGAAACACTTGGGCGGCAGACCGATAGCCTGACCATTGCCAGTCAGCAGATGCTGGTCGGCATCAAGGTGAAAGGGACCGAAGTTGTACTGGCGGCCCGATTGCTCGCTCAACGCTCCCCCTCTACGCTTCTTCCGAAGAACATGGAAAAACCTTGGAACTTCCCAAGGACTTCCGGGCGGGGACCGATCCATCTTCTTTACGAGCCAACGAAGTGGCTCGCTGGCCAAGTCTAGGCCAGTGCAGGGTCGGCGACAACTCCTGTCACGTATATGACGGGAAGGGCTCTTCTCGCGCTGTTAACCGAAGTTCAAGGAGAGATGTATGCGCAAAGG
Organism: uncultured Acidobacteriaceae bacterium; assembly: GCA_963763665.1. Taxonomy (GTDB): domain Bacteria; phylum Acidobacteriota; class Terriglobia; order Terriglobales; family Acidobacteriaceae; genus KBS-83. The sequence continues at coordinate 1,505,777 of CAVXPT010000001.1, forward strand.
TTTAGTCTTGCTTCTCGCGTTTTCGAGTGTGGCCGCATGGGCCGACCCCGTCTGTCAGCACGTTGGCGGGGGCATCGTGACCAACTTCCTCAACGCCACAACGACATTTGGTTCAGCCACGGGCGACCTGGGCGGCGGAATCGGCGTAACCGTGCTTAGTCTCACACCCGGCCCCGGCGGAATCCTTACGCTTCATAACCAGCACCACTGGGTCACCACGCAAGGCGACACCATCAAAGCGCCACCCGCCGACGCAACTGCCTACCCCAGCGGCCAGCCCGGACTCTACGCCGCTACCTACGTCGATGGAGTCACTATCAATGGCGGAACCGGCAGGTTCGAACACGCGAAGGGTAAAGTGTTCGCGTGGGGTGCAATCGACACGACAAAGAATGAAGTGGTGCTCCGCTACGAGGGCACCGTCTGTTTCAACGACCCAGAGAGCCATTGATAGACGCGATACGCGGTCGGACAAAAAAAGAGGGAGCCCGAAGGCTCCCTCTTTTCGCTGATCCCTGATCCCTAAATCTCCTTCACCCCATCCACAAACGCCTTCAACCGTCGCGACCGTGAAGGATGCCGCAGCTTGCGCAACGCCTTGGCTTCGATCTGCCGGATGCGCTCGCGCGTCACCTGGAAGCTCTGCCCGACCTCTTCGAGCGTGTGTTCGGAGCCGTCCTCCAGGCCAAAGCGCATCTTGATCACGCGCTCCTCGCGCGGGGTCAGGGTGCGCAGCACCTGCGAGGTGTACTCCTTCAGGTTCACGCTGATCACCGCTTCGGACGGCGACACCGCCTGCCGGTCTTCGATGAAGTCGCCCAGGTGCGAATCTTCCTCTTCGCCAATCGGCGTTTCGAGCGAGATCGGCTCCTGCGCGATCTTCAGCACCTTGCGCACCTTCGCCACCGGGATGTCCATGCGCTTGGCGATCTCTTCCGAGGTAGGCTCGCGGCCCAGCTCCTGCACCAGTTGGCGCGAGGTGCGGATCAGCTTGTTGATGGTCTCGATCATGTGCACCGGGATGCGGATGGTGCGCGCCTGGTCGGCAATCGCACGCGTGATCGCCTGCCGGATCCACCACGTCGCATAGGTCGAGAACTTGTAACCGCGGCGGTACTCGAACTTGTCCACCGCCTTCATCAGGCCGATGTTGCCCTCCTGGATCAGGTCCAGGAACTGCAGGCCGCGGTTGGTGTACTTCTTCGCGATGGAGACGACCAGTCGAAGGTTCGCTTCAATCAGCTCGCGCTTCGCGCGCTCGGCGTCCATGTCGCCCTGGATCATCTCGCGCTGCGTGCGCTTCAGATCGGCGATCGAAACACCGATCTCCGTCTCCAGTCGATCCAAGTCGGTTTTGCAGTTGCGCTGCTGGCGCCGGTATTCCTTGCGCAGCTCCTCGCTCTTCGACGAGTCGTGCTTCTGCTCCAGCGACTTGATCTGCCGCTCCAGCGTGCGCATCGAATCGACTGTCTTGTTCACCTTGTCCAGCAGCCGCTTGCGCTCGGCGTTGGTGTACTTCAGCTCGCGCACAATCCGCGAGACCTGCACCCGCTCCCGTCCCATCAGCCAGCGCGTCTTGCGGTGCTCCCTCGCCTTCGACTTGGGATTGATCGTCTCCAGCTTTTCCAGCAGCGTCTGCGCCTTCTTCTGGTGCTTCAGCAGCGCGTCCACGCGGGCTACAGTGGCCCTCACCCGCGTCTGCAGGATCTCTTCCGTGATCTCCTCTTCGTCGAAGATCACCACTTCCTTGATGTTGCGCACGCCGCGCTTCAGGTCCTCGCCCAGCGCAATCACTTCGCGGATGACAATCGGCGATCGCGAGATCGCCTTCAGCACGCGAAGCTGGCCGCGCTCGATGCGCTTGGCGATTTCAACTTCGCCCTCGCGCGTCAGCAGCGGCACTGTGCCCATCTCGCGCAGATACATGCGGACGGGGTCGTTCGTCTTTTCAAGTGTTCCCGGTGTCAGGTCCAGCTCGACGTCATCGCCCTCTTCGGCGTGTTCCGCGTCGAACTTCTCCGCCCCGGCAAACTTGGGCTCGCCTTCGAGCAGGTCAATGCCCTGGGTGTTGATGGTCGTGATGAGATCGTCAAGGTCGTCCGCCGAATGCATATTGTCCGGCAGCAGGTCGTTTACCTCACCATAGGTGAGGTAGCCCTTCTCCTTGCCCTGATCCATCAATTTCTGGATGTCGTCTTCGAACTTGTCTTCTATTGCCAAAGCGCGTCTCGTCTCCCCGCGTTATATCGCCATATCGCCGCTGGCGCAGCCATTGTGCTGCACTGGTTTGTGGACAAACCCCATTCCTATCTATGAGTGAAGATGTGCGATAAGAGCCATCCTAGGGTGGCAAAATCCCGCGGCCTGGCAAGGCATCGTGCGGGCTGGTTGACGCACACTTCAAGACAGAGACGGTCAGGATATCATGCCGTTCGCCCAATTCCGCACAGCGCCCGCCTTTATCCTCAATTGTTAGATGTACTTCGCGCGGTTTCGTTTCATCCCGGAAACGCGATTCTGACGGCCTCCCGCAAGCCCGCCTCGTTTGTCCGGTAGAAGGCCCTGCGGCCTACTGGGCCAGCAGGTCTCCCAGCCGCCGATGCAGTTCGCGCAGCCGCCGGTCCAGTTCCATGCGCTCCGTCATCAGTGCCGTCACGCCCGCCAGGTCCCCCTTGCGTTCAGCCTCGCCAATCGCACTGCGTACCCGCCGCTGCCGATGCTCCACAGTGTGCTGCTCCAGCGTCAAAAGCGCCGATTCCAGCTCATGCACAGTCACCGGCTCGCCCTCCCGCATCAGCAGTTGCGCCACCAGCATCCGCGCCCCCGGCTCCCGTAACGCCTCCAGCGGATCGGCGTCTCCCCGTCCGGCCAGCTCCTGCAGCGTGGCGAAGATGCCAAGTCCTTCAAAATGCTCGGCTTGCGACGTCATTGCATCCGCCGCTCTGCGAAACGTCTCGCCTCCCGGAGCTCCCGCCAGCGCCCGCACCAGCACCCGTTCGCATTCGGACAAATTCGACATCTTTATCGCTGAAATCTGCCCCTGCCGCTTCGCCGCCGCCTGCTTCAGCTCCTGCCGCAGCAGGGCAGAGTCGATGGCGAGCTTCTGCGCCGCGTCCTGCGCAAACTCGTCCCGGACAATTGCGTGCGGCATCCGCCGGATGTGCGGCAGCAGGAAGTTCACCGCCTCCACCTTGCCTTGCGCCGTGCGCACCGGGAAAAGCTTGCGCGCCCGTTCGATCAGGTAATCCGAGTGCCGAACCGCCCCTTTCAGCGCCTCGGCGTACGCCTGAATGCCTCTTTCGCGCACAAATCGGTCCGGATCGAGGCCGCCTTCGAGCGTCACCACCCGCACCTCAAAGCCCTCTTCCGTCAGCAGCGCAATCGACTTCTCCGCCGCATTCGCGCCCGCTGTATCCGGGTCAAAGTTCACCACCAGCCGCGTGGTGTAGCGCCGCAACAGGCGCGCCTGCTGCTCGGTAAAGGCCGTCCCGCTGGTCGCCAGCACCGGCGTCACCCCGGCGGCAAACACGGAGATGCAATCCATCTGCCCCTCCACCAGCAAAGCCATATTCTGCTGCCGGATCGCCTGCCGCGCCTTGTCCAGGTTGAACAGCACCTGCCCCTTGGAATACAGCGGCGTCTCCGGCGAGTTCATGTACTTCCGCGGCTCGTCGGAATCGAGCGCCCGCGCGGTAAACGCAATCACTCGGCCGCCCTCGTTTGCGATGGGGAAGGTGATCCGCTTGCGGAAGTAGTCGTAGATGCGTCCGGCGTTCTTGTTGCCAGTCTCGTCCTCCTGCTCCTTGAAGCGGAACAGCCCTGAGATCCGCAGGACATCCGGAGGCGCCGCTCCACCCAGCCTCTCGCGCAGCCCGCCAAAGCCATCCGGCGCATAGCCGATGCGGAACTTCGCAATCGTCTCCGGCTTCACCCCGCGACCGGTCAGGTACTCGCGCGCCCGCGCTCCCTCCGGCGACTTCAATTGCTCTTCAAACCACAGCGTAGCCTGCTCGTAGAGCTCCAGCAGCCGCCCGCGCAGCCGGCTTTCCGCCGCTTCCTCTGGCGATGAGAACTCCCGCTTGGGCAGCGCGATCCCGCACTTCTGGGCGACGATCTTCACCGCCTCCGGAAAGCTGACCTTGTCGATCTCCTGCACAAACTTGAAGACATCCCCGGACACCCCGCAGCCAAAGCAGTGATAGAACTGCCGCGTCACGTGCACGGAAAAAGACGGTGTCTTCTCGCCATGGAAGGGGCACAGCCCCTGGTAATTCTGCGCGCCGCTCTTCTTCAGCGTGATGTACTCGCCGATGACGCGGACAATGTCCGCCTGCTGCTTTACGCTCTGGGCAAAATCCGACATGGGAAGAGTTGCTCCATTTTCGCCTGTCGCGGCCCACGGTCAATGTGCAAGAAAGTGGGATAGCCACTTACACAACTGAATGAGTGGCAAAAAACACCAGAGTCCGAGCATCGGCACCAGCCACAGCGCATGCCTAGAGTAGACTTACGCCGGAGTGTCTGACCTGTGACGGAATGGAATGCCTCTGAATACGACCGCCTCTCCGCCCTCCAGGCCGCCATGGCTGAAGAGGTGCTCTCGCTGCTCACGCTTCAGGGGAGCGAACGCATTCTCGACATCGGCTGCGGCAATGGGAAAACCACCGCTGAAATTGCCGCGCGGGTTCCCCAGGGCTCCGTCACCGGGGTCGATGCCTCGGCCGAGATGATCGCCTTTGCCAAGGACCGCTGGACCTCTGCCCATCCCAATCTGCAATTCGCGGTCGCGGATGCCCGGAAGCTGCCGTTCGATCACGCATTCGATCTCATCGTCTCCTTTAACGCGCTGCATTGGATTCCCGATCAGGCGCTCCCGCTCCAATCCATCCGTTCCGCCATCAGTCCGGGCGGCATGGTCCGGCTGCGCCTTGTGTCGAAGGGCGAACGGAAAAGCCTCGAAGACGTGATCGAAGAAACCAGCCTCTCCTCCCGTTGGGCCGCGCACTTTGAAGGTTTCCACGACCCCTATCTCCACCTCACCCCGCAGCAATACGCAGCATTGGCAGAGCAGAACGGATTGCACGTTGTGAGTTGCCGGACAGCCGATAAGGCCTGGGACTTTCAATCCCGCGCCAACTTTCTGGCATTCAGCAAGGTCACCATGATCGAGTGGAGCCAGCATGTGCCGGAGGCCGAGCGTCCCGCATTTATCACCGACGTTCTCGATCGCTACCAGCACGTAGCCGCCCAGGCGCCCGGAGAAGAGAATTTCTTCCGCTTCTACCAGATGGATATCGTGCTCACTCCGAAGTAGCGAATCGGGTGAGCCGGTTTCAACATGTAGCATCACCAGCGATGCTCCAGATCGCTCCCGAACCGGGGATTCGCGTGATCCCATGAAGGCGAACATCCTCTCCATGGCCGTCGTTGTGGCGGCGCTTTGCGTCCTGGCGCCGCGCTATTTGCACGAGCCCTGGCCGCCGCTCCGCATCGCCGGCGCCATCATCGCCCTTGCATCCCTTTCGCTCATAGCCGCCGCGCGCATCCAGTTGGGACGCGCCTTCTCCGTTCGCGCCAAGGCCACCCGCCTGGTCACCGCCGGCCTCTACGCCCGCGTCCGCAACCCTATCTACATCTCCGGCTGCTTTTTCTTTCTCGGGCTTGCCATGTTCATCCCCACCTGGTGGCTTTTGCTGCTCCTGATCGCCGTCATCCCCATGCAGATCGTCCGCGCGCGCCGGGAGGCGGCCGTTCTCGAAGCCACCTTCGGGGACGAATACCGGCGGTATCGCCGGCAAACCTGGCTTTAGGCCCTTCCTCTTGAGGGGTTTATGCAACAAATTGCCGACGAGAATCCTTATTTGGGCCGTCCGGCCCATGTCCAGATGACAAAACCGCTTTCCCGGACAAACCCGGCCGCGATTTTCGGCTCTAAGACACAACGGAGCCCGAAAGGGCTCGGGCGGGGATGCGCCCGCCATCGGATCGGCAAGATTTCGGGCCCGCGAAGTTCGTCGGAATTGCTTTTACTGCTTCTTCCCCTTCACCGCCGCGCATCCTGCGATGACAGCAGCCGCAATGGAACCGGAGAAATTCACCATGCATTCTGTCATCCATTCACTGCACTCTCTTTTCGATTCGCTTCTCAATTCGCCCCATCACCTCATCGCCTACATCGCGGTCGCGGCGGCGTTGCTCGTCTGTATCCCGCTGCTCCGTGCGCTCTTCCGCTCGCGACGCAAGACCGAGGACGCTGCGGCGCCGGATATCGCCTACCCGTCCATGTTGGGGCTCTCATCGCCGTCTGCATCGACAGCCGCGTCACCTTTGACCCCTTCCAGGCCCGCTCTCCGCGAGTTCACCTCGCCCGCCGCGTCCAAGGTGACCGCGATCAACCAATCGCTGACCGCCCCGTGTATACACTGTGGTGTGACCATGTCTTCGCGTCAGGATTTCTGCCCCGCCTGCGGCTATGCCCAGCCGGTAAAGCATGGCTTAAAAGCCGCATTCCCAGCCTGACCGCCGATCGGATTTGTCTGGTATGAGCCTCTATGAATCCGCGCGTGAGTCCCTGCTCAAACTCGGACCCGGGCATCCCGTACTGCGCTCCGCGATCCGGCTTCAGGCACGGGCCAGCGGATTCAAAGTCGCCGCATCTGCGGAACAACTGATGCTTTCCAAAGGCAACCGCCGCATGTTGCTTCCATCAGGTCAGTACCTCATGGTTCCCTATGCGGTGCACATGTGGGACCAATTGTTCGACACCGTGACTCCGGAGATGGAGGGCACGAACGCCATTCTGGATTTTTCGAAGCCTGGTCTGCACCGATACACCCAGAGCGGATTGACGTTCTGGTCCCCCGGGATGATCGAAGAAGACTCCATGCAGGCTTACACGGCCGCATATCAGCCCGAGCCGGGAGAGGTGATTTGGGATGTCGGCGCCCACGGCGGATTCACCACCTACTACTTTTCCAGGATGGTTGGCCCCACCGGCAGGGTCTATGCGTTCGAGCCCGACGATCACACCTATGACTATCTACTGCGCAACATCGCACTGCACAAACTTGAAAATGTGATTCCGGTGAAGAAGGCGCTCGCCGGAGAGACCGGAACGGCGTTGTTCAGCATGGACGGATCTCTTGGGGCCGGTCTCACCAACTTCACCGATACCGCCGACAAGCGACAGATTCGCGAAGTAGAAACCATTTCTTTTGAGGACGCCTGCCGCGAGTTCAAGGCCCCTGCTCTTGTCAAAATGGATATCGAAGGTGCGGAGGTGCCCGTCGTCGCCGGTGCTCTGCCCGTTCTAAAAGAAAACAAGATCCACTTCGCTATCGAGACGGAGCATCGAATCAACCGCGAATATACCTGGGTGCCCATCACCCGCATGCTCTCCGGCATCGGCTACTCGGTGCGGACCGAACTCTACGAGGGCCAGCACTTCACCTGGGCGGGGCCGAAGCAGTTGGAAGTGCCGCTGCCAGCCTCCGGCCGCGCGCCGGTTGCTCAGAATTAATCAAATCAATCAGTCCGCCGGGCTCTCCGCCGTGAACTCCGAGCAGCACGGCTTGATCACCGGCTGAAACTCCATCAGCTCCACGCGCGTGCCGTCCGGATCGTAGAGGTTCGCCTGCCACTTACCGTCCTTGCCCATCGTTGGGCCATCGTGCCGCGGGCTGAAGCGGATCGCGTCATCGGCATAGAGCTTGGTCACCGCCGTTTCCATGTTGGGCACACCGAGTGAGAAGTGATTCATCACGCCAAGCTGGCGCGCGTCGATCTTGTCGGCCGGGCCTGAGTCCGATCCCGCGCCGGTCATCATGTACTCCAGCCAGTCGTGCCCGTCCGGAACCTGCTGCGCCACCCAGTCCAGCTTGCCCGGATGCATTGAGCCATACCAGTACGGCCGGAAGCCGAGGAGATCGCGGTAAAAGCTGTCCTCCTTCGCGCGATCCTTCACCAGAAATCCAACATGGATGATGCGCGTGCTGACCGCCTCGTTCGCCATGTGAGAGGGAGCGAGCGGTCCGGCCTGATAAAACTCCACGCGGTTGCCTTCCGGGTCGCGGGTGAAGAACCACTGGCTGCCATTGGAGCCCGTCTTCACCGCATCGATGTTGCGGTAATGATGTGCGGCGAGGTAGTCGTGCAGCGCCGAGACATCCGTCGTCGCAAAGGCCACGTGATCCAGCCGCGTCATCGAATGCTCGGCCGGCAGCGGCAGCACCTCAATGAACTGCCCGTTGAGGCGATAGACCGCGCCGCGCGGGTCTTCCGGGTCCGGCTCCTTCACCGCTCCCAACTCGTTGCCGTAAAACTTCTCGGCCGCCGCCGGATTGCTGGTGTAGACGGCCATGTGGGAGATGCCGGTGACCTTTGGACGTTCCTGGGCGTGTGCGATCGAAGCGAAAGTGGCAGCGCACGCGAATATCGCCAGCGAGAGCAGGGAGTTACGAAACCGGGATGGTTGCATAGGGTTGGGCCAACCTTGGGCGCACTCAGGATCGGGCTTGGTGCGACACACGCCATCATCGCGCAAAATCCTCAATCGTGCAGGTCGGAGCCGGCGGTCTGCCACATCGCCCGCACCTCCGCGGGTGTCAGTCCGCGCTCGCGCAGCGCCCGCAGGCTCAATGCATCCGTCCGCTTGGCCAGCCGCTGCCCGGCGGCGTCGCGCAGCAACGGGCAATGGTGCCAGAGGGGCGGCGTGAGTCCAAGCGCGCGATAGAGCAGGATCTGCCGCGCCGTCGACTTCAGCAGATCCGCGCCGCGCACCACCTCGGTGATCCGCATCGCCGCATCGTCCACCACGCAGGCAAGCTGGTAGGCGGGCACATCGTCGCGCCGCCAGACCACGAAATCGCCAAAGTCGCGGCCCGCAACGTAGCTTCGAGCGCCCACTCCGGTGTCCTCAAACGTGATCGTCTCGCCGTCTGGAATACGAAATCGCCAGTTCACGCCCGCTGGCTCGTTCGCCTGGGCCACAACACCGGCAGCAGGCCGGCAGCGGCCCGGATATATCGGCTCGTCGTCATCCTGAACCCCGTCGCGGGCGCTCTCGTCCTGAACGCCGCCGCGGGCGCCTTCATCCTCATGCGGAGCACTGACCGCCGCGGCCAGCTCGCGCCGCGAGCAGGTGCACGGATAAATCCATCCGCCCGAGCGGAGCTGCTCCCACGCCGCGCGATAGAGCGCATACCGCTCGCTCTGGCGATACGGCGCAAAAGCTCCGCCCCCCGGAACACCATCCAGGCCGGGGCCTTCCTGCCAATCGATTCCCAGCCACCGCAGGTCTTCGAGCATGGCCGCAGCGTAATCGGCGCGCGCCCGCTGCGTATCCAAATCCTCGTCGCGCAAGACCAGAATGCCGCCTCCGGCACTTTGATGTGCGCGCGCCCGCTCAAACGCCGTCCAGAAAGTGCGCGCATGGCCCAGATGCAATAGCCCGGTGGGCGAAGGCGCCAGCCGCCCCCGATATGTGCTCATGCGCTGAATTGGCGCAGATGATGGTCGGCGTGCAGCCAGCCCCAGCGCAGCCAGTCGTCCGTTGACATGCGGTCGAAGAAGGGGTGCCGCGTCGCAGCCAGCGTAGGGCATGTGCAGAAGCGCGCGATCGTCGCGAGCAGCCGCGCCCGGTCGTCGGCAAACGCACCCGGCACCGTGCCCCCGGCGCCTTGCTTCACTGCCGGCATCGTCCCTATGTTGCGCTTCCATTCGATGGGAAGCCGGAGCGCCAGATATTTCACCATGCCGCGGGGCACCGGCATCCGCACGAGCTCGCCCGTCCGTTCGCCCAGCGCGAGCTGATAGCTGTCATCCAGGTGGCACAACATGCCGCCAACCGACATCACACCCCAAACGCGCCGCGACTCTGGGGTCAGCACAGCAATCCGCCGTCGGATTTCCTCGCAATCAACCGTGTTGGCCAGTGTCTTCGCCATTGCAAGACTCCACCCGTCAGCATAATCGCCGAATGGTCGGGATGCCCCGAGTTGCCGCTCTGTCACGTTCAACTTTGTGACTGTGCGGTCTTCGCCTGAGAGATGGCTAGAGCAAAGATGTTGCTCCCAGCAATCCGTATACGGCGGAAGCCAGTCCCAGGACGACGCTGACGATCACGAAGACAGGCAAATTTACGACGACCGAGATAGAGGCCAGAACGATCGCGATCTGCAGACCGCCGCTGGCAATCTCCAACACATGGGAGCGGTGTTCCGCGTGATCACGCAAGTGCTCCTGCTCATGTGCTCGTTCCGATAGCTGCTCCATGCCGTCTGCGCCCGGCTCCGAACGCATGCGATCGGCGGTCGCCCGGACGCCGGCGATCTGCTTCTGTAGCGCGGAGTTGGAAGAGGAGCCGGGCTGGCTCTCCAATACATCTGCCTCGGAGCTAAGGACCGCTCGCCGTACGGACTTGGCCTGATACTGTGCCCACGTATCGCTCGCTGCGATGTGGTTGGATAGGTAGCTTGTCTGTGCGTCTTTTGCTGCAAACTCGGTGATGGCCAGGGCCGCCGCCATCACACCGATGAGGATGGCGGTGGGCTTCACTTTGCTCTCGCCGTGGCTGTGACCATGAGCCGCATGCTCCAGATTTTCGTGAGCATGTTCAAATTCGTCGCTCAAAATGTGTCTCCTCGATTCAGAGATTGGTCCGGTCTTCGCAAGTTCGTGAAACTACCATGCCGGCAACTCTATCCTCGCGCGGCAAGTCAGAACAAATCCGGAATGCTGGTGAACGCAATCCGCGTCGGCGCCGCCGTGCCTGCAGGCAGCATGCTTGCGTAGAACAGCATCGTCGTCCCGTGCTTCTTGTTGATGCTGTCCATCGTCGCCGACAGGTTCGTTCGCCGCACCTCTCGGTCCAGCCCGGCGAACAGGTCCAGCGTGTGCAGGTGATCGGGCACCAGGTTGCTCAGCGCCACCCCCACGTAGAACGGCTTCACATAATTCCGGCCCGTCGGCATCCCGGCCCACAGCTTGCGCAGCCCTTCGCTCAGCGTCTGGTTGTCCTGGCACTCCACCAGCGGCGTGCTCGGCGGACCAGCCAAGCTGCGGAATCCCCGAGTTGTGCTGTCGCGAGGAAAGATCCTTCGGCACGGCGAACTTCACGCTCAGCCGCAGGTTTGTCGCCCACAGATTCGCCGTGCGCAGCCGCATCGCCGCCTTGTGCAGCAGCTTGCTCAGCACGGCATACGCGCCGTCGCGGGTACGCAGCTCCGGCGCCATCACATGGCTGTGGCTGATGGACTTCGCATGCTCCAACTCCTCATCGTGGAAGTCCTCGCCGCGCAGCCAGTGCCACAGCTTGTCGCCGCCCATGCCGCCCCACAGATCGTTCATCTGCTCGCGGTCGAGCGCCCACAACTGCTTCATGGTGCGGATGCCGGCCGCGTGCAGCCGCTTCTCCATGCGCGGCCCGATACCCGGCAGGTCGCGGGGCGTCAGGGTCAGCAGCGCCGCTTCCAGAATGTCCGGCGTCAGCGCCACCAGCCCATCCGGCTTTTCCATATCGCTCGCGACCTTGGACAGATACCGGTTCGGCGCCAGGCCCACGGAGCAGCGCAAGGTCGAGCCCACCGTATCGCGGATCTTCGCCTTCACCCGCTCGCGCCAGATCGAGCGCCGCCAGCAACGGCTGCTCGCGGCCCATCAGCCGGCAGGCCATCTCGTCGATCGACATCACCGACGACACCGGCACCACCGACTCCACTGCTTCGACGATGCGGTTGTGATACTCGACATAGAGCTCGTGGCGCGCCTCGACCAGCGCAATGCCCGGACACAGCCGCCTGGCCTCGCTCACCTGCGTGCCCGTCTTCACGCCGAAGTGCCTTTGCCTCATAGCTGGCGGCGATGCAGCATGTGGTGTCCGCCACCACCGGCACCACCGCCACCGGCCGCCCGCGCAGGCTGGGCACCAGCTCCTGCTCCACCGAGGCGAAATACGAGTTCAGGTCCAGGAAAAGCCAGCGCAACCGAGGCTCGCCGTCGCCAGCCCGGTTCGGATTGTCGGCAGGGGTTGCCACGCACCTTCGATTCTGCTTCCGCTCCATCAAAACCGGCAAACGGTGGAAAACCGAGCTATTTCCCCTACTGGGAATCTCCCCTAAATCCTGTCAGCGAGAAGGGCTTCACAAGTCGCCACCCCGGGGGTTACTCTCATCTGCGCGTATTGAGTGACGGTATTTGCCCCCTTTGGGGAGACGCTGTCAATAGCAAACCGGGTTATTCTGGGCCTATTCAGGAAACCAAATAACGGATTTTGGGTTCTATATCAACGACGCGGGAGTGATTTCGATGCTATCCACCGATTTTTCCATCGTCGCGCATTGGCTGTCCGGACTCGAGTCGTACCTGCCCGCCATCCTGGTCACCATCGGCGCGGCACTGCTCTTTGGCTGCGGGGTCAGCGCCCTCTGCTCCCCTTGCCGTGAAAAGGACGATATCTTCCACCGGCACGCGCTGTAGACCGGGAATTCAAATTTCAGCGCTTTAGAGCGGATTTCGGTAAGCGACAAAACAAGAACGGCCTGCATGCGCAGGCCGTTCTTCTTGTTTCAGCAACAAGCACGGTCAAAAGACAAGCCGTCCTTGCACCACGACCACGCGCCCGGTAACAGTCGGCTGCTGGCTGGATCCGTAGGGGCTGGTTGGCGCATTGATGTCCGTGCTTATCACGCCCAAGGTCGAGAGATTGGATGCAAAATTACCCGGCTGTCCGAAGTTGACATGGTTAAAGAGGTTATAGGCCTGCGCCCCGACCTGGAACGCAAGAGATTCCTTCTTGTAGACGTCTTTGAACAGCGTGGCGTCGACATCGGAGAAGCGCGGCCCGCGGAACGAATTTCGCGGAACGTTGCCGAAGGTGATTTGCACAGGTTGGCTAAGAGGAAGCCCAGTGTTTGGATTTGTTGGAGAGGCGGTAGGTCCCGTTCCATTGAATGCGCCGAAGTTTTGGAAGCAAGGCTTGTGGTACGAAGTGCAGGAGTGGTTGAAATTGTTGTTCAGCACCTCTGCGAGCACAACCGAGCCGCCGGTTCCACTCGCCGCCAACGCTGAGCCGGCATTCGTGTTGAACACGCTGAACGGCTCTCCGGAGCGCCAGAACGCCTTTGTGCCGACGGTCCATCCCGCCGCCACGGAGTTCACAATACGATTGCTGAAGCGGTGCGGCTCCGCATAGACCAGGTCCATCACAAAGTTGTGCCGGATGTCATAGTCGGAGCTCGAATACATCAGTGCGGATGGCAGTCCCGCAGTAATTTGGTTAGATATGGAGCCGCTGCTGGCGTATGGAAGCTGTGCGTTGCCTCCGTTGGAAATGTCATCCAGAGAATGGGAATAGGTATAGGCGATGTCAGTGGTTAGTCCGCTGTGGTCGATGTGCTTGTACTGCACGGAAACGCCGTTGTAGTTCGAGAGGGCGCTGCTGTTGAAAAAGTTCGACACCGCAGCAAAACGTGGGTCAGGCGATGCCGCGGGCAGGCCACCAAATGTACCGTTTCCAAAAGCACCGTAAACCGGCCCGACATTCTGGTTCAAGTGATTGGTTGGCATAAACAAGTCATAACCATGATTGCCGGCATAGGTAACGATCACGGCATCGGTCGGAGTGATCTGTCTCTGCACCTGCATGCTGAACTCAAGATAACGGGGGCTGTGGAATTCGCTCGGAGTTATGGCGTAGTTCGGCGGCGCGAATGGTATCCCTTGCGCAGCCAGTTGCGCTGAGATCTGGTTGAAGCTGGCCCCATGAGCAAAGCCGCCCAGCACAGCCTGAGCCGACCCTTGCGCAAAAGCAAAAGCGCTTCCTGCATCTTGTGCTACGGTACCGCTCAGCGCCGACGCAAAATACCGGTTCGGGAAGGACAGGAAGGTCTGCTCGGTGATCAGGGCGGGGAAGTTGTCGGCGAACAATCCTATGCCGCCGCGTACAACGGTTTTCCCATCGCCCTGAACGTCCAGATTGAACCCGAAGCGCGGCTGCACGACTGCCCATTCCGTCTTAGGCACAAGACCGCTGTGTCCCGTGGAGATGGTCGCATTATAGGGAGTATCCAGAGTGGCTGAGGTGTCAGGAAAACCTCCCAGATAACGCGAATAGCAGTGTTCGCTGCAGGAGGGATTCCCATTCCGGTCGACGCGAAGGCCGAAGTCAAGCACCAGGTTCGGCAGTACCTTCCATTCATCCTGGGCATAGATGCCGTAGTTATAGAGAGCATTGTGGATATTGCCGAACGCGGGAAAGCTCTGCGAAAACGTGGAACCGCCGCTTGCTCCAGGCAGCGAACCGCCAGCCTCGTCGGCCATGGTGGCGAATGCGTAGTCGCCGCCGTAAGCGGCTGTCCGCAGGCTGACATCGCTAAGCAGGAAGCGCTTGAAATCGAAGCCGAACTTGAGGCTGTGATTTCCCTTGACCCAGGAAACGTTGTCGACTGCCTGGTACTGCGTGGCGTTCACGCCGCCCGGAAAATCAATCCAGGGTGCGCCAAGCGTTGTACTTGCAGTGAAAAAGGTGGCCTGACCAAGACCGCCAGCGGCGTTGGTTCCCCCGTCGAGTCCCTGATCGAATTCTGTGGGAGATGCCGCAAGGCCGGCCTGCAGGTTCGCCGGTTGAAAGATTCCGCTGTAATAAACCGCGGCCGCAAGAAACTGGTTGGTCAGGTTGGGAGTAATGGTGTAGGTATCGTTGAGTTGTCCCGTCCAACCGGGCTGATTGCTGACCATGCTCCAATTTGGGTTGATCAGGCTTGTATAGGAAGGCTGAAAGCCCTGGTCGTCGGTAACCCGGAAGAAGATTTGATGCCTGTCGTTGATGTTCCAATCAAGCCGGCCTGCCGCCAGCCACTCCCGGTTGAGGGCCGTAGTCGTGAGGAATCCGGAATCGGCGCAGCCTTCTGCAGCACTCGAACCCAGTGTCCCGCCCGTCGCGTAGTCCTTTGTGCCGGCAAGCGTGCCGCAGCCAAAACTGCCAGTCTTGTCTTGGAGAGGCCCCGGTCCGTTGGTGACCGGAATGGTCTTTGCGTAGGCCCCACCGGCCGCGGTTGCTTTGAACATCGTGCCGTACAGGTTTTTACTTCCCGGCGTCAGGGCAGGGTTGGCCAGAATGCTGCTCATGAGCGCCTGCGAAGGCAGATTCACAAAGCCGACGCTCGGCTCAACAAAGCGAATCCCCTCTGTATCTACAAAAAAGAACAGCTTGTCGCGCTTGATCGGGCCGCCGATCTGGGCGGCGTATTGGTTGGAAACCGCCTTGGGGCGGGAACCGCCTTGCTGCTTATTGAAGAAATCATTCGCGTTCAGTCCGGAGCTGTTGTACTGCCACTGCGCCAGCCCATGCACGCGGTTCCCGCCGGCCTTGGTCGCATAGGTCTCAATAACGCCGGCTTGCCGTCCATACTGCACGCTGTAACCGTTCTGCACCACTGCCGCCTGGGCGATTTCCTGCTGCCCAATGGTCAGATTGGAAGATCCGGAGAAGGCCTGGCCGCCATAAAGGCCGATGTTATAGTCGGCGCCATTGATAACCACCAGGTTCGACAGTCCAGGCAGTCCGTCAGAAGTAAACCCGCCGAAGCCGCTCGTGCCCGCGCCAACCACTACCCCCGGCACTGTATAAGCAATCGTCGTAATGTCGCCACCAGGAGCCGGCAGGTTTTGGAATTGCTGCGTAGTAAATGTCGTCGTCAGATTTGCCGTCTGTGTGTCCATCAACTGAGCATCGTTCGCGTTTACCTGAACCGTTTGCGTGTTCGCACTCGGTGACACGACGATATTGACCGCTGACTGCTGCCCGGTCAGGATCTGCACGCTGGTTGTATTCGACTGAAATCCGGCGGCCGTAGCCGACACGTTAAACAGGTCGGGCTTTAGGAATGGCGCCGTGAATCGCCCTTCCGCATTCGTGGTCAGGTTGATCACTGTGCCTGTTGCGGTGTCCTTTATAAGGACAACCGCTCCTGGAACTGCAGCTCTGCTCGAGTCGGTGACCGTTCCGTTGATCGATCCAGTGGTCGAGGTTTGGGCGACCGCTGTTGGCAGCGAGATGAGACCCGCCGCTGTCACACCCAAAGCGGCCGCAAAGGCTGCCTTCCGGCAGATTGTTCTGATGCAAATTTGCATGACATGCCCTCCACACCCGCGCAGCAGAGGAATGTCGCCGCCGCACCTCGCAGGTCTCTTTGCTCTTTATGCAGATATAAGCAAGATCGAGGCCAGTGAAGGGCAGCTGTGAACAAACATCATTTCGTGACGGCCATCCGGCATTTCAGAACGAATGACGAACGAGCATAAAAGCAATATGAAATCTTGAAACGACTATCCACGATTCGGTACAGAATGAATGTCGGCTGGTAACGACCTAAGTGATTTCCTAACTCACCCCCTCTGCATTACTCACCCCTTCTGGATCGTCTAACTTGCCCTTTGACGTCGCCTGGAGCGAGCGACTCGTGTTGCAGTCCCGTCCGGATGTACGACGAGCCCTATAATTCGTTTCGCATGAAAGATTCCCATTCCTCCCATCCCCACGCAGCTTCCCTTGCTGAACTGGAACGCCGGCACGCCCTGGCCGAAGAGGCCGGTGGCGCCGAGCGCCGCGAGCGCCAGCACCGCGCCGGCAAGCTCTCCGCCCGCGAGCGCGTGGAGCTGCTGCTCGATCCCGGCTCGTTTGAGGAGACGGACAAGTTCGTCACCCACCGTGCTACCGACTTCGACATGGACAAGCAGCGCATCCCCGGCGACGGCTTCATCACCGGCTACGGCACCATCGATGGCCGCACCGTCTTCGTCTATGCGCAGGACTTTACCGTCTTCGGCGGCTCGCTCTCGGAGAGCAATGCCGCCAAAATCGTCAAGATCATGGACGCCGCCATGCGGGTGGGCGCGCCCATCATCGGGCTGAACGACT
The DNA here is from genome assembly GCA_963763665.1 of uncultured Acidobacteriaceae bacterium. GTDB lineage: Bacteria > Acidobacteriota > Terriglobia > Terriglobales > Acidobacteriaceae > KBS-83. Next base: position 1,522,692 of record CAVXPT010000001.1, read on the forward strand.
CCGGCGGCGCGCGCATTCAGGAGGGCGTCGTCTCACTCGCCGGCTATGCGGACATCTTCCTCCGCAACACGCTGGCGTCGGGCGTGGTGCCGCAGCTCTCCGCCATCATGGGCCCGTGCGCGGGCGGGGCTGTCTACTCGCCCGCCATCACCGACTTCATCCTCATGGTCGACAAGACCGCCCACATGTTCGTTACCGGCCCGGACGTCATCCGTACCGTGACGCACGAAGAGGTCTCCAAGGAAGAGCTCGGCGGCGCGGCCACGCACAACGAGGTTTCGGGTGTCGCGCACTTTCTCGCGCATGACGACCAGGAGTGCCTCGCCATGCTGCGCGAGCTCTTCAGCTTCCTGCCTGCAAACAATCTCAATCCGCCGCCGCGCCGCGCCACGGACGATCCCATCGATCGCGAAGACACGTCGCTCGACACCATCGTGCCCGCCGATCCATCGCAGCCTTACGACATCAAGGATGTCATCGCACGCATCGTGGACGACGGCTACTTCTTCGAGGTGCAGGAGCACTTCGCGCGCAACATTGTCATCGGCTTTGCGCGGCTGAATGGCCGCTCCGTCGGGGTGGTCGCCAACCAGCCTGCGTTTCTCGCCGGCGTACTGGACATCAACGCCTCGACCAAAGCCGCGCGCTTTGTTCGCTTTTGCGACGCCTTCAACATCCCGCTGGTCACGCTTGAGGACGTCCCCGGCTTTCTGCCTGGCACCGAGCAGGAGCACGGCGGCATCATCCGCCACGGCGCCAAGCTGCTCTACGCCTTTGCCGAAGCCACCGTCCCCAAGCTGCTGGTCATCACGCGCAAAGCCTACGGCGGTGCCTACTGCGTGATGAGCTCGAAGCACATCCGCACCGACGCGAACTTCGCGTGGCCCACGGCGGAGATTGCCGTGATGGGCGCAGAAGGCGCGGTGAACATCGTCTACGGCCGCGAGCTCGCCTTAGCCTTGCGTGCCGCCGAAGGGAAGGAAGGCCAACTCAGCGAGGAGCGCAAAGCCGCTGTGCTGGCCGAAGCGCGCAAGGAACGCGTCGCCGAATTCCGCGCGCGCTTCGCGAACCCATACATCGCCGCCGAGCGTGGCTACGTCGATGCGGTGATCCGCCCGCGAGAGACGCGCCGCCGCCTCATTCGCGCATTAGAGATGCTCGATGGAAAGCGCGACACCAATCCGCCGCGGAAGCACGGGAATATTCCGTTGTAACTGCGGCAATTACACATTGCGTTGCCGCATCTGCTCCGCCAGATACTCCGACGACCGCATCGCCAGCGCCAGGATAGTCATAGTCGGGTTTTGCCATCCCGAACTCACGAAGCTGCTGCCGTCCACCACGAAGAGATTCTTGATGTCGTGGCTCTGGCACCATTTGTTCAGCACGCTCGTCTTCGGGTCGTCGCCCATGCGGCAGGTGCCTAGCTCGTGAATGCTGTAGCCCGGCGGATTCGGGTCATAGTTCTTCGCCAGCACCTCGAAGCCCGCCAGGTGGGCCAGCTCCAGACTGGTGTCCACTGCGTCGCGCGCCATGTTGAACTCGTTGTCGGTGTAGCGCGTGTCGATGTGCAGCGCCGGGATGCCCCACGCATCGACGGTATGCTTGTCGATGCTGACGCAATGGTCCTTGTGCGCCAGCACCTCGCCCATGATGCCCACATAAAAGCCGCTGCCGCTGTAGCTCTCCAGCTTTTCTTCGAGCTCTCTGCCATAGGCGGCAAAGTTCTTCGGGTCCATGGGATGAATGCTGCTCGATACGTTGAGCGCATAGCCGCGCAGAAAATCCTTCGCCTTGGTCTGGATGTTGCGGAAGCGGGGAACGATCGCCGAGCCTTCCATCAGTTCGCGCGTGCTTTTGCCGTCGCGCGCCTCGGGCACAGAGCAGGCGATGCCCGCCCCGTAAATCTGGTCGATCAGGTAGTGGCCCATCACGCCGCTGGAGTTTGCGATCTTCGAGTTCAGCAGCAGCCGCGTGCTCTCCAGCGTTCCCGCCGCCAGCACCACGACCCGCGCCTTGATCGACATCTCGCGGCGCGAGATGCGGTCCACAAAATGCACCTCGCGGACCAGTCCTGTCGCTGGATTCACACGCAGCTCGCGCACGACGACGTTCGGAATAGCCTCAAGCTTTCCGGTCTCGAAGGCATCCGGCAGCAGCAGGTTGATGGAGCTCGCCAGGCCGTTGACGCCGAGCGACGCGCGCTGTCTGCACACCGGCACGCCTCGCTGTTCGCCCGCCTTGAGGAAGCGCTCCATCGCGACGCACCAGGGGCTCTCCATGGGTACAAAGTTGCCGTCCGGGAACTGCGGCAGCCCATAGGGCGTGCCCTCCACGCGGAAGATCTCTTCCACCCGCGAGTAGTACGGCGCCAGATCGGCCAGGCTGATCGGCCAGTCGTCGCCGAAGCCATCGCGCGACTTCGCCTTGAACTCATAGTCGCTCAGCCGGAAGGATTGCCGCGACCAGAAGAGCGACCGACCGCCGAACAGGCGCACGCGCACCCAGTTGTATGGGCTCGCCGGCGCGCATGTGTAGGGGACTTCCTTCTCATCCACCCATGTATGCGCGTTGAATTCGTTGGCCTGGAAGACGTGCGGCAGCCGCCCCGGCTGCTTGAATCCGCGATAGGGAAGTGTGAAAGCCTGCCGCAACTCCGTATCTTTGCGTATGTCGGCCACCGGACCTGCATTCAACATCACGCAGGAGATCCCTTTTTCCGTGAGCACCTTCGCAGCCATTCCGCCGGAATGACCGGAGCCAATAATCAGCACATCGACTTCGTCCAACATCCCCGTTGAGCCTCTCTACTTTTTTCTGCCAGTACCGTTGCGATCTGCGATGGAACCTCTCAGCACTTCTGCGGCGAGCTGCGATTCAGATCCGGATCGACCGGATACCAGTACAGCCCCTCTTCCATGCGGCGGTCGTCATCCGCCGGCAGCGCGTCCGTCCACGGTTTGGAGTTGATCGTTGCCGTGCGAATGTCGCTATGCGCCAAATTCATGAATTGCTCGTAGGGGTCGTTTGGCGGGTGGTCGGTCATCCACGTCCGCAGCCAGGGGCGGATCAATGTGTCGGCCTGTTGAGGACTCAGACCGGCAAAGGGAACGCCGAACTGCTTTCTTGCCTCGGCGTCCAGCCGGTCCAGCCCATCGACATACATCTTCTTTCGGTCCGCGGGCGATACCGAGATCAGAAAATCCAGAAATTCCGGTACGCCTGCGTCAATGGCTCCCGGCGCGGTCTTCAGCGGAGGCATCATCACCTCGCAGAGCTGCCGCAGCGTTGCAAGCTGCTGCCGGCTGAAGAATTGGGCCTTCGTATGCGCGACAGCGTCCGGCACCAGCGGAGTCATGGGCAGCGCCTTCGCCTCCAACAGTCCGCGCATCCAGGGCAGCGGTCCCGGCGCAGGCACCGGTGCGGCCTGCGGAGGAATCGGCGGGGGCGCCGATGGCGTTACCGACGCCGGCGCATTCTGTCCCATCATCGTTCGCGCGCTTACAGACGCTGCAAGCATCGCCTTCACAAACTCCCGCCGCCGCATATCCCTACTCCTTCGAAAGAAAAATTTGTCAGCATCGGCAGAGACGGCCGAAAGCCATGCCGCCTCGCCACAGATAAAGATAGTGAAATTGTGCGGGTTTGCAACGTTGCGGCACGCGGGAAGCAAACGGCTGCCGTGCAGATGACGGAGTTTCTGGATACCCTATCGTCTCGCGCTCGTTATTTAACGTCAGGAGGCCGCCGCAATGAAAGTTATCAGCACCAACAATGCCGAGCACTACACGTGGCCCAGCGAGATCCGGCCCAGCGCGATCGACGCAACGCAATGCGATAGCTGGCACCTCCATCGCTCTGACGCGCTCAGCGTCATCGAAGAGCGCATGCCGCCCGGCACCGCGGAGCAGCGCCACATGCATCAGCGGACCACTCAATTCTTTTATGTGCTCGCCGGCGAGCTCACCATCGAACTCAATGGCGAAGAACACCGCCTCGCACCCTTCACCGGCCTTAGCGTGCCCGCGCAGACGCCGCATCAGGTCGTCAATCATGGCAGTGAGGACGCACGTTTCCTCGTCATCTCCCAGCCGCCCAGTCATGGCGATCGAGTCGCTGTGCCGCAAACCCGCGCCTGAAATATGGCACAGTAGCAAGCGCAATTCCATTTGCGCGGGCGGCCATGCATCTCGAACAAATGGATGAATGAAAATCCCATCGTTTGAACCACGATTTTCATGAGGGCGCGCCGGTACAGTGAGTGCTCATGCCCTCCCCGCCCACGGTCTGTAACTGAGAAACGCACCTACTAAAAGACTCAGCCCTGACCAGTAAAAGAAAAATTGCAGTCTTCCATTGTGAGATTGAGGCCAATCCATTGAACCTGATCTCGCATCCGTGATGGGCGAAGCCCACGATGAAGATGTACGCACGCCTCTCGACTGGCTCCTCGAGGGACGCGTCGGTCCTGCGCCCGCAGCGCTCCTCAAACGATACTCACGCCTGCCGGAAGTCTCTGAAACGGATGAATTTCTGTCGCGCCCGGCCCGTCACCCCAATGGGGCTGCGAAGCCTGGTAGCTCCCGAACCCGGATCGCGCATCTATTGAGTGACATCCCTCAGGCCAAAGGAGCCCCTCATGTCCCCCGAACGTCAGGTGCGTCTCGTCCCTCTTCCCGATAGCGATCACCGCGCGCCGCTCAACTGCCGGCACGTCGGCAAGACCTCCGCAACGCAGCAGATCACCGTGACGGTGATACTCAAACGCGCGCAGCCGCTCGATCTCGCCGGCCTGAAGGGCCGCCAGCTCAGCCGCGAGGAGTACCTGAACGCGCACGGCGCCACCCAGGCGGCGATAGACCAGGTGCGCACGCTTGCCGCGCGCCACGGCCTCACCCTGGTGCATGAAGACCGCGCCGCGCGCCGCGTCTGGCTGCGCGGCACCGCGCAGCAACTGGAGCAGACCTTCGGCGTGCAGCTCAACGACTATGAGCACACCGCGCCGCCGCCCGCGGGCCGCTACTTCCACGCCTTCACCGGCAATCTGTCCGTGCCGGAGCCGGAGTTCGCCGTCATCGAAACCGTGCTCGGCCTCGACACGCGTCCCATCGCGCGGCCGCACATCCGCTGGCTGAGCCAGATTGTCTTTGCGAATCCCAATGCCGCGCAGGCCAGCTTTACTCCGCCCCAGGTGGCCAAGGCGTACGACTATCCCGGCGCCACAGGCCAGGGCCAGTGCATCGCGCTCATCGAACTGGGCGGCGGCTACAACGACTCGGACGTCCAGACCTACTTCGGTCAGCTTGGCATCACGCCGCCGACTGTCGTTGCCGTGCCGGTCGACGGCGGCACCAACTCCCCCGGCGATCCCAACGGCGCCGACGGCGAGGTCGCCCTCGATATCCAGGTCGCCGGCTCGATCGCGCCCGGCGCGCGCATCGCCGTCTACTTCGCGCCCAACACCAATCAGGGATTTCAGGACGCTATCTCCGCCGCCATCCATGACACGACAAACAAGCCCTCCGCTATTTCCATCTCCTGGGGTGGACCGGAGTCGTCGTGGGACGCGGCTTCGCTAGCCAGCTTCGACAACACGCTGCAGACGGCAGCCGCGCTCGGCGTCACCATCACGGCCGCTTCCGGCGACTCCGGTTCGAGCGACGGCGTCGGCGACGGTGCAAACCACGTCGACTTTCCCGCCTCCAGCCCGCATGTGCTCGCCTGCGGCGGCACGGCACTCACCCTTTCGAATGGGACACGCTCCACCGAGACGGTGTGGAACGATCAGTCGCAAGGCGGCGGAGCTACCGGCGGCGGCGTCTCCAGCTACTTCGCGCTGCCCTCCTGGCAGGCGGGCGCAAAGGTGCCTCCGCCCGCCAACGGCAACGGCGGCCGCGGCGTGCCGGATGTTTCCGGGGATGCCGCGCCGGCAACCGGCTACCAGATTCTCGTCGACGGGCAATCCGCCGTGGTCGGAGGCACCAGCGCCGTTGCTCCGCTATGGGCCGCATTGGTCGCGCTGGTAAATCAGCAGACCGGCCGCAATGCCGGTTTCCTCAATCCCGCGCTCTACTCCGGCGGCGAAGCCAATTTCTTTGACATCACCTCCGGCACCAACGGCAGTTACAAGGCCGCCGCAGGCTGGGATCCATGCACCGGCCTCGGCTCGCCGGACGGACAAAAGATCGCAACCATGGTGACAAATAGCGGAGCCTAGACCTTGCGGAGCCTAGACCTTGCGGAGCCTAGACCTTACCGGGCGGCCTGATCATTTCTGCTGTGGTGGGGATGCCGGACCCAGTGCCACAGCTTCCCCAGGCCCAGGAGATGCCGGTGATGCCGTTTCACGGGCACACCGGCGGTCGCATCGCTGGGAATCGGATGTACGAGCGGCATACGCACTGCGCCATGGTGCTTCGTGAGCGGCGCCTCCGGAATGTTTGGAGTTGCCGCGTCCGTGGTCTCCGGCAGCCCGCCGGTATTGCCGGGCAGTGGCGGTGCAGCGGCGTTGTTAGTGGGCGCCGTCGGCGCAGCGTGGCTGGCGAGAGCCGGTGTCGGCTGCTGAAAATCCCATTCCGCCGGCGGTTCATGACCGAACAGGAAGCCCCGCGGCGCCAGCGCCCACAGGATGAGGCAGACGAAGGCAATCACCAGAGCCACCCATGCGATTCGCTTCAGCAGTATGAACTTGCCCTCGGCTGTCCTGCCGTGCGGCACCAGTTGTCTCAGACTGCCGGTGAGGTGTACCGACACCCCCCGCCTTGGCTGTTTTTCCTTCAAGCGAGCGAAGGCGGCCTCTGTCATGGAGGCTGGTGGAACCAAAGGCTCCGTCACTGGCTCCACTACGACGCGTTTGCCAGATGTCGCGGCGGGATTTTTGCTGACGACGCTTTGCGCCTCGCCTGTCCATCTCTCCGGGCTTTTCGCTGCCGCGCTTTCCTGCGTCCCATGGAGATCCGCCGCCCTCGGCCTCGCAACCTCCGTGTTCGCGTTCTCCGGCGAAATCGCGGCAATCGCCTGGGCAAGCAGCTCCAGAGGCGATGGACTGGCTGCCGCTTCCGACGGAGTCGCCGGATCGCTCCCACCGGACCAATCCAGCCGGCTCTGCTGCGGGACCGCATCTGCCGGCTGCGGACTCACTGGCTTCACCTCAGGTGCGGGCTCGCTTTCCGGCCCTCCTCCACTCAGCTCCGCTCCACTCAACTTCGCTCCGCTCAACTCGTAGAAGCGCGCGCGAAGCCCATCCAGATCCTTCATGCCCAGCCGCAGCCGTGCATGGCGCACCCCGAGCGCGATGCTCCTCAACTCAAGGTCGATCTCCGCACCCACCTTCGACAGAGCGTCCAGCACGATCGCCAACGTGCCTTCCAGCCAGCGCTCACGCCCGCGCAGCATCATCACCGAGTGGAAGGTTGCAAAGCGGCCATGCCAGAAGCTGCTCTCGTCGCCCTCTGTAGCGGCGGAAGCCACCAGGGTCAGCCGCGGCGATTCGATGTTGCAGTGCTCGCGCAGCGTCTGCATCAGCCGGTCCCGCGCCGCCATGCGTTCTTCGCCGCTCAGCGCCTCCGCGTTTTCAACCACCATCTCCAGCCGCGCCCCGCGTTCCGGCAAACGGCGCAGCAGCGCCTGGCTGGCCTCGCTCAGCGCGTGGTCCACATCCAGCACAAAGATCCAGGCATCCGCCTGCTCGACGCATGCCAGCACGCTCGCGGACGGCTCGCCGCCTTCCACCGCCGGCGTGTCGATCATGGCCAGTCCGCCCTTCAGCGTAGGGTTGGGCAGCCGGATCGTCTCGATCACCCGACTCGGCGAGCCGGGGATGTTGTCTGGAATGTTTTCCGAAATGTTCTCTGAAATCGTGCCCGGGATAGTATTCGTGGCGTCGTTTAAGCTGCGGCCCGTCAGAAAGCTTTCCAGTGGATCCAGCGGCGACGCCGCGGGCTGCCCTTGCAGCACAGTGACTGTCTGCTCCGGTTCGGCGCCGTACTCCAGCCGTGTGCACTCGGTTGTCGGGTTCGGAAGCAGCGCCAGCTCCGGCCCCAGCAGCCGCTCCAAAAACCGGCGCTTGAGCTCCGCGTGTTCGCTCAGCAGCATCACCAGGGCGCGCGGGCCGCATACTCTTTCCTGTGCCGCCTTCAGCGTTGCCTGCAGATCAGGGATGCGCTCCTTCAACTCCAGCCGGCCAGTCAGAGCCAGCAGGTCGGCGACCAGCACACGCAGCCCTTCCGTCGGATCTTCGCGTGGCGTCTGGTCTGTCAGGGGTGGCGAAGTCATCGGCGGCCGTCATTCACTGAAACGACGTTGGGGGCCCCTATGCACTGCAATCAACACACACACACACTCGATCGAGAGACCTGCATCCTGATGTGGAGTCTGGCTGGAATAGCCGTATCAGTGTAATGGCCATCGGGCGGTAAGTCCCCGCAAAAACATGCCGCCGCGGCGTACTTCGGTAAGCCGTTGCCCTTAGTTCGGGGCATTCTAGTCTTCCTGCGGCTGCCTCTGGGGTCGAAGGACCGGCCTGCCTTTGTCGCTCAAACTCACATAACCCATCGGCGTGTGGTGGTCATGTGTGAACAGCACCAGCCACTGCTCCGGAATCGCCCGCGCGTAAAAGCGCTTGCGTTCCTCGATGCAGCGCAACGGGTCAAGGTCGTAGCCCATCACCCAGGTCACATCCAGGTGTGCACTTGTAGGCAACAGGTCGCTGATGTAGCAGGCATGCTCCCCGCCGGACTCGATGTGCACCGCCATCAACTGGTGAGTGTGGCCGGGGAAGGTCTCGACTGAGATCCCGCGCAGGAGCTCGTGCCTCTGGCCCGCCTTAAGGTCCAGCAGAGACATCTGCCCGCTCTCCACCAGCGGATCGTAGTTCGCGCCGATGTAGCTCACCGCATCGCGCTCCAGTTGCAGGTGGCCATGCTCCACCTCGCCGCGATGTGCAAAGTAGCGTGCATTGGGGAACGTCGGCACCACGCGGCCATCGCGCAGACGTGTGGTATTCCATCCGCAGTGGTCAAAGTGCAGGTGTGAGTTGATCACGACGTCCACCTCTTCCAGCCGGATGCCCGCCGCGTTGAAGCTCTCCGGCAGCCGCGCCTTCGCGTCGTAGATCGCGCGCAGCTTTTCCGGCAGCTTGTTGCCGATGCCGGTCTCGATCGCCACCGTCTGCCGTCCCGTCCGCACCACCACCGTGTTGGTGCCCAGCAGGATGCGGTTCTGTTCGTCAGCCGGCGCGCGCTTCTCCCACAGCGGCTTCGGCACCACGCCGAACATCGCGCCGCCGTCCAGGTAGTAAGTGCCGTCTGTCAGGATGGTCAGCTCAAAGTCGCCCAGCGTGGTGCGCGCGCGCACCAGATTGCGTGTCGCGGCATTTTCAGCAGGATGCGTCATCGGCAAAAATCCCTTATTCGTTCGGCGCACCCAGATACGCCTGGAACTGCGCCAGAATGCGCGTGTACAGATGCGTCCGCGCATCCGCTCCGGCAATCGAATGCGTCTTGCGCGGATAGAGTTGCAGGTCATAGGGCAGTTGCGCGTCGATCAGCTTCTGGATGAACTGGATCGTGTTCTCCATGTGCACGTTGTCGTCGCCGGTGCCCTGCACCAGCAGCAGCCGCCCTTGCAGCTTGTCCGCATTCGTCACCACGGAGAAGTCGCGGTACTGATCGGCATTCTCTGACGGCTTGCTCATGTAGCGCTCGGTATAGGTCGAGTCATAGTTCCGCCAGTCCGTCACCGGCGCCACCGAGACTCCGGCCTTGAAGCGGTCCGAGTGCGTCATCGCGTACAGCGTAAACGTGCCGCCCCAGCTCCATCCCCACCAGCCTTGGCGCTTCGCATCCAGCTCCGGAAACTGCGTCAGCACCTGGTCCATCGCGCCAAGCTGGTCCGCAAGCTGCATGGGTCCGAAGTTGTGATACGCCGCCTGCGCAAAATCGCGCCCACGGCCTCCCATGCCGCGGTTGTCCACGTGCAGCACCGCGAAGCCGTGCTCTGCCAGCACCTGGTCGAAGAGTTGTGCGCGTCCCGTCCAGGCATTCTGCACCGTCTGCGCATGCGGGCCCCCGTAAGGATTGTTGATCAGCGGCACGGTGCCATGCGCGTGCTCTCCCGGCGGCAGCATCAGGCTGGCGTAGAGCGTTGTTCCATCGCTCGCCTTCAGCATCAGCTCGCGCGGCGCTCATCAACTTGTATTCCGGGTTCAGCGCAGGCTGCCAGAAGGTACTGCACGTGGTGCCGGTGACGCTGCACATCGCCACCGTGGGCGGCGTCTCGATATTGGAGAAGTTGTCCGCGTAAAGCCGCGCATTCGGCGAGAACTCGGGCTTATGCACGCCGTGATCCTGGGTCAACTGCTTCTTGCCGGTACCGTCGAGTTTGATCGACCACAACTGCTGTTCGCGCGGATCGCCTTCGTTCGAGATGTAATAAACCATTCGCGTTGCCGCATCCACCGCCTTGATCGACGACACCTCGCCGTCGCCATTCGTGAGCTGCCGCACCAGCTTCGCCTCACCCGACATCGGGTCGGATTCATTGAAGCTGTAGAGATAGATCTGCGTGTGCCCATCGCGCCAGCTCGTCCACAGTATGTTCGGCCCGCTGACCGTCACGTCGTAGTTTTCGTCGAAGAACTTTGCGTCCGTCTCCTCCAGAGCCAGCTGCGTGCGGCCATTGGACGCGTCGGCGAAGTACAGCCGGCGATGCTTATGGTCGCGCGTGAGTGTCTCGATCCACAGCGTGTGCGCGTTCAGCCAGCCGAAGCGCGGAATGTAATCGTCGCCGGAAGCGAGCGGCACCTTCATCCAGTTGATGTGGGCGGAGCTTACATTCACCACGCCCACGCGCACCGCCGGGTTGGGATCGCCCGGCTGCGGATAGCGCTGCATCGCCACTGTCGCGTGCGTCGGGATCCAGTCGGTGATCGGATACTGCGGCACCGCCGCCTCGTTCGCCTGCAGAAAAGCGATCGCCTTCGAGTCCGGCGACCAGAAGTAATTGCTGCGCACATCCAGCTCTTCCAGGTACAGCCAGTCCACCTCGCCGTTCAGCACCGCGGGATCGCGCGACATGGTGAGCCGCATCGCGGTCTGGGTAGAAGGTAGCCGCCGCAGATACAGATCGTGGTTGTGGATGTAGGTCAAGGCGCTGCCATCGGGGGCGAACTTCGGATCGTCGCCGCTGGCGGTGCCGGTCTCCGCCACCGACACCCCGAGGCCGGTCTGGAGTGTGTACAGAAAGAGCGCTCCGTTAGCGTCGAACAGCAGATGTTTCGAATCCGGTGCCCACAGGTAGCTGGCCTGGCCGTAACGGGTGCGGTGGTCCTGGTCCTGCTCGCTGACGCTGGCGGAATGCATGCTGCCGATCTTTTCCTTCGCCACCAGCACGCTGGTCTTGCCCGATTGCCCATCCACCGCCATCAGGTCGTCATTGGCGTTCAGGTAGGTCATGCGCAAACCATCGGGAGACCACTCCATTCCCTGTGGCGCGTCCGCGGTGAAGCCGGGATCGGTAAAGATGGCCGGGACGGTCAGCGGCTTCGTCTGTGCGTGCAGAGCTGCCGGAGCGATGGAGAAGAGGAGGAGGCAAAGGGCGAAGGTGCGCAAACGGAAGCAGGAGGGCACGAAGGACAACTCCACAGCCGGAATGAGTTTCTGCGGCAGGAAACGACGAATCAGTGTACAGGAGAGCCCCGTTCCGGCCCCGCTGGGCTCCGCAGCATGGCAGCGTCTAAAATGAACTGGATTGCACGCATCGTGATGGACCAAACCCTCGAGAACCTGATTCGCCTGCAGCAGCTCGACGGAGAGATCCGCCAGCTTCGTTCTTCGCTTGAGTCGACGCCTCGCCGCATCCGCGGCATCGAGACGGAACTCGCGGCCCACGCCAAAACCATCAGCAGCCTCGAGCAGCGGCAGCGCGATGAAGAGGTCCGCCGCCGCCGCGATGAAAGCGATCTGAATGACCAGCAGGCAAAGATCACGAAATCCCGCCAGCAGCTCAACATCGTGCAGAACCAGGCGCAGGCCACGGCGCTCGAACACCAGATCGCCTTCGCGGAGCAGGAGATTCGCCGCATCGAAGATGGCGAGCTGGAAAGCATGGAACGCTCGGACATCATTGACCGGGAATTGCTGGCAGCCCGCCAGCAGCACGCCAGTCACGCGGCCTATCTCGAAACCGAAAGGGCAGCCGCTGCGCGCAGCAATTCGCTGGAGCAGGCAGACCTCAGCAAGTGGCAGGCCGAGCGAACCGCGCTTCGTCCCCAGATTGACGAAGACCGCCTCGAAGAATACGACCGCATCGCCACCGCCAAAGGCACTGCACTGGCCCGCGCGCGCGACCAGCGCTGCACTGGCTGCCAGATGGGTCTTCGCCCGCAACTGTGGAATCAGCTTCGCGACGGCCAGTCCATGAAGTGCGAGAGCTGCGGACGCATCCTCTACGTGGACAACCGCCGCGAGCCGCAAATTGAGACCGGCCGCATGGGCGGGGCCAGCGGCACACCCAGCGCGCACACCGCATGAAGCGTATCGCTCCATGAAACGCATCGCCATAGACATGGACGAGGTGCTCGCCGATGCCCTGGGCGAGCTCATCCGCCGCTATAACGCGGAGTTCCATGAAAACCTTACCGTCCAGGATATGTGGGGCGACTGGATGGTGAATGTGCTCCCCGCCGGCCGGCAGGACCGGCTGATGGCCTACCTGCAGGAAGACGACTTCTTCGAAGACCTCAACGTGATGCCGGAGAGCCAGCGCGTTGTCGAACTGCTCTCCCGCCACTACGAGATCTTTATCGCCACCGCGGCCATGGAGTTTCCCAAATCCTTCGGCCCGAAATTCCGCTGGCTCCGGCGGCACTTTCCATTTCTCTCGCCAACGCATTTCGTCTTCTGCGGAGACAAAAGCATCCTGCATGCGGACTATCTCATCGACGACATGCCGCGCCACTTCGAGCGCTTCGCCGGCCAGGGGATTCTCTTTACCGCGGCGCATAACGCCAAGGTCGCGGCCAAGTGGCGCGTGAATAACTGGCTGGAGGTCGAAGACCTCTTCTTTCCTCGCTAGAACCAACCAGTCGTCAGGCCTTCTGTATCGGCGCGCCGCCGTTCACAATCGTCCGCACGGCAGGCGGCTGAACCGCACTCGGCTTCTCCGCATTGCGTAGACCCATGGGCGCACCGAGCGGCCGCAGATGGTAGGCCGGTTGCGCTGCGGATGCCGGATGCATAGTCACGATGATGGCGGTCGCGGACGTCTTGCCTTCGCAGCGATAGCTGTGCGGCGTGCTCGCGTCGAAGTACACGCCATCGCCCCGGGTCAGCACCTGCTTGGTATCCCCGTGCCGCACTTCCAGTTCGCCCTCCAGCACGTACAGGAACTCGAAGCCCGGATGCACATGCGGCCGGATCTCCTGCGTCTTTTTCACCGGCACGAACTCCGCATAGTAAGGATCCAGTTGCCGGTCCGGCACCATGTAACCCATGCTCTCGAAGAAGTACGTCGGATCGTCCACGCCGGTTTGCGGCACCCGCACGCGATCATGCTTGCGGTGAACGCGAAACAGCGACATCGGCTCGGATTCAAAGAAGAATGAGAGGTCCTTGTGGAAGACCATGGCGATCCGCGCCAGGTTACGCAGTGTCGGCACCACGCGGCCCGTCTCCAACTGCGAAAGAAAGCTGGCGGAGAGTCCGGTGTGTTTGCCCAGTTCCACCAGCCCCATCGACTTCTTCAGCCGCAGCCGCTTGATGCGCTCGCCAATGTGCTTTTCCGCGATGAAGGCTTCTGCAGTGGCGCCATCGACCTGGCCGCTGCTCATGGTGAGGATGGGGGTTCTGGTCTGCGTCGGCATCTGCTTCGCGACCGCTTCTTTAGGTTGTATGGTTACAGCTTGCATCGGTGCGCGTCTCCTGGCATCACATCTCCGGGGCCCGTGGCGCTCTCTGGTCTACTAGCAATAGAGATGCAGCGCGCCCCTAAGGAAGAGGGCCCGAATGCAGGAAATGATCGAAATGGCAGCCCCACTTCACCTCATCCCGGCATCCAGCCCGCGCATCCAACGCCTTTGGCAGGCCTGATACGGCGAACGACGGTTTGCAGCCACTGTGATCACCGGGAAACTACTGTTGTGCGGCGGAACCGGCCTGGTAGGCAAGGCACTCACCCAGGGTCTGGCCCATGATGGAGAGCAGGTCATCCTGCTTGTCCGGCGGACGCCACGCCGGCTTGCCGATTCGAAAATCGTCGAAATAGAGTGGCATCCGGAGCGCCCCCAGCCCGTCCCTGACCCTTCGCCGCTCGAAGGCTGTTACGCCGCAGTGCATCTGGCCGGCGCCAACCTCGCGTCCCATCGCTGGACGCCCGCTTACAAGCGCCTTATCCTCAACAGCCGCGTCGACACCTCGCATGCGCTGGGCCGCATCTTTACCGCCCTCACGGCTCCGCCTCCGGTGCTCGTCGCCGCGTCGGCAACCGGCTACTATGGCGACCGCGGCAACGAGCTCCTCACCGAGGCTTCGCGCCCCGGCAAGGGTTTTCTACCCGAGGTCTGCCAGGCATGGGAGGCAGCCACCTCCCCGCTCGCCCCGCGGGTTGTGCAACTGCGATTCGGCGTCGTCCTCACCGCGCGCGGCGGAGCTTTGCCTCGGCTTCTGGGTCTCTTCCGCCTCGGTCTGGGTGGCCGGCTGGGCAACGGGCACCAGTGGATGAGCTGGGTCTCCCTGGAGGATGCTGTCGCGGCCATCCGGTTTGCCATCGCAGAGCCGCAGTTGAGCGGCGCCTTCAACACCACCGCCCCGCACCCTGTCACCAACGCCGAGTTCACCTACACCCTCGGCCGCATTCTGCACCGGCCCACGCTTTTCCGGGTACCATCGCTTGTGCTGCGCGCGGCCCTCGGCGAGATGGCGCAGGATGCTCTGCTGGCAAGCACGCGCGCCGTGCCCGAGCGGCTGACTGCCGCCGGCTTCCTCTTCAGCGATGAGCGCCTGGAGCAGACCGTCAGCGAGATGGTCTGATCGGTCTCAGACAGAGGTTTGTCATCCTGAACGTAACCGAAGGTGGAGTGAGGGATCTGCAGTAACCTTCGTTCCATATCGGCGCAACGCGCCGCTCAACCAAATGCGATTCTGACTCACCACGCGGTGAAAAGCTCTCAGCCGCCACGCCGCGATGCTTCCCGTTCCCTTACGGCATCGGGAAAAATGCTTTACGCTGGAGCCCAATGATGCAGGGCGACCGCAGCGGAAAACATCGCATTAGGATTGCCTTCTCTTCCGCAATTCTGTCTGCCGTGCTTGTCTCGGGCGGTATCTGGACCGCTCTTGTGACCGGCTGCGGAGCACCCGCCGCGCCCCTGCCCCCCACTCTCAATCTGCCGCAGCCGGTGCGCGATCTGGCTGCCACGCGAGCCGGCGACACAGTTCACGTGACATTTTCTGTCCCGCAAAAGACCACCGACAAGCTGCCTGTCCGCGGGCCAATGACCGCAGCGCTCTGCCGCAGCGAGAACGCCGGCCCCTGCCAGCCGGCCGGCACACTCTCGATTCCCGCGCAGCAGAAGTCCTCCGCGATGGACGATACCCTGCCGCCTGCGCTCACGCAGGGCGCGCCTCGCCTCCTCACCTACAAGCTCTCGATGCTGAACCACGGGGAAAAATCCTATGGCGAGTCCGGTCCGGCTTACACGGTTGCCGGCGCCGCGCCTCCGCCTGTCGCCGGCTTCTCTGCCATGCCCCGGCGAAAGGGAATCGTCCTCTCGTGGCATGGAAGCGATCTCTCGTCCGGCGCCACCGGTTGGATCCAGTTCGATCGCACCCGCATCTCCGGGCCGTCGCCGCAGCCGGGCATCCCGGAAAACCACGACCACAACCCGTTGTCCGGCCGCAAGACAGCAGAAGAGCCGGCCGAGCAGGTCTTCCGCGTGCCGGAGACATCCACCGAGCATCCGCCGTTCGCGCTGGACGTCACCGCCCATACCGGCAACAGCTACCGCTACATCGCGCAACGCATTCAGCAAATCACTGTCTCCGGCCACACCATGGAAGTCGCAAGCGAGCCGAGCACTCCGGCGACGACCGCATATCGCGATGTCTTTGCACCGCCCGTGCCGGTTGGGTTGGTCTCTGCGGCAGATACAACGGCCAAAGCCATCGACCTCAACTGGACGCCCAATGTCGATGGCGGCCTCGCCGGCTACATCGTCTACCGCCGCACTGTCGGCACCGATGAGACACCGCAGCGCATCTCGCCCGCCGGCAAACCGGTCACCATCTCCGAATGGACCGACACCACCGCCGTTCCCGGTCAGCGCTACGCTTACTCCGTCAGCGCCATCGACGTCTCCGGCAACGAGAGCCAGCGCTCCGCCGAGGTTGAAGACGGATGGAACACTCCCGCCGCGCAGCCCAATTCCGGCCCCGTTTCACCCACCACTCCGCAATCAAATCCGCATCGTTGACTCATCGTTGAACTTCAGGAGACACCGTCATGCTTTATTGCCGCCTGCAAACCCCGAATGGACCGCGCTACGCTTCGATCGAAGACCGCGACGGCGCACCGTGGGCAACCGCGTTGATCCCTCCTCCGCCGGAGTCGCGGGTCGCCTATGACGTCGCGGAGGAGTTCGCTCCCATCGCGCTCGCCGAGGCCACATTGCTGCCGCCCGTCGAGCCCTCGAAGATTGTCTGCGTCGGCCGCAACTATCGCGATCACGCCGCCGAACTTGGCAACGAAGTTCCCTCCGCGCCGCTGCTCTTCTTCAAGCCGCCATCCTCGCTGCTCGCTCCCGGCGCGCCTATCCGTCTGCCCGCGCAGTCGTCGCGCGTGGACTTCGAAGGCGAGCTCGCCGTCGTCATCGGCCGCCAGGCCCGCGCACTCCGGGCCGATACCGATCTGCGGCCCTACATCCGCGGCTACACCATCGTGAATGACGTCACCGCGCGCGATCTGCAGAAGTCCGACGGCCAGTGGACGCGCGCCAAGGGCTTTGACACCTTCTGCCCCTGCGGCCCGATCGTCTCCAGCGAACTCATCCCGTCTGCCGGCGCCATCGTCGAAACGCGCCTCAACGGCGAGCGCAGGCAGTACGGCACCACGCGCGACTTCATCTTCCCCATCCCGCATCTGCTGGTCTACATCACCGCCTGCATGACGCTTGAGCCGGGCGACCTCATCCCCACCGGCACTCCCGCCGGCGTCGGCCCCATGGTGGCCGGCGACACGATCGAGGTGGGCATTGAAGGCCTCGGCATCCTCTCCAATCCGGTTGCCTGAGCTGCCGGCGGCATCCGGCCGCCCCGAACCCGGAAAGTGCCCAACATTCCGTGCCGTCGGGCCCCGCGCGAGGGATGCAAGGCTGCCGCCGGGCCGTGCGCATCTTAACAGCGAGAGAGCCGCGGCAAGTTATAGAATGGAAGTGGACAGGAGTTTATTCATGGCAAAGACAGTGCTAGAGCAGCTTCGCAGCATGACCACGGTGGTGTCGGATACCGGTGATTTCAAAGCCATCGAAAAGTTCAAGCCGCAGGACGCGACCACAAATCCCTCGCTCATCGCAACGGCGGCGCAGATGCCCGAGTACTCGGACATCGTGGACGACACGCTCAAAGCGGCCCGCCAGAAGCTCGGCGAGAGCGCCGACGAGAAGAAGGTCGCCAATCTCGCCTTCAAGCAACTGGCCATCGAGTTCGGCAAGCGCATCCTGAAGATTGTGCCCGGCCGTGTCTCGACTGAAGTCGACGCGCGCCTCTCCTATGACACCCAGAAATCCATCGATGTCGCGCGCGAGATCATCGCCGCCTACGAGAGCGCGGGCATCAGCCGCGAGCGCGTCCTGATCAAGCTCGCCTCCACCTGGGAAGGCATTCAGGCCGCCGAGCAACTGGAGAAGGAAGGCATCCACTGCAACATGACGTTGCTCTTCGGTCTGCACCAGGCCATCGCCTCCGCCGAAGCGAAGGTCACGCTGATCTCGCCCTTCGTCGGCCGCATCCTCGACTGGTACAAGAAGGACACCGGCAAGGACTACCAGGGCGCGGACGATCCCGGCGTGCAGTCCGTCACGACGATCTACAACTACTACAAGAAGTTCGGCTACAAGACAGTGGTCATGGGTGCGAGCTTCCGCAACACGGGTGAGATCAAGGAACTGGCCGGCTGCGACCTGCTGACCATCGCTCCCAAGCTGCTGGGCGAGCTCGAGGCCGACACCGCCGAGCTGCCGCGCAAGCTTGATCCGGCGAAGGCCAAGGACATGAAGATCGACAAGATCCCCATGGACAAAGCGACCTTCGAAAAAATGCACGCCGCCGACCGCATGGCCCACGACAAGCTGAAGGAAGGCATCGAAGGCTTCAGCAAATCCCTCGAAGACCTGGAGAAGCTGCTCGCCAATCGCCTCGCGCAGCTCGAACAGAAAGAACTGGCCACGAAGTAAGCAACCGCTATTGCATCGAACAGGGTAGCCTCACGGGCTGCCCTGTTGTTTTTGTAGCCTGCATCCGCGCTCAAGGGGTCTGTATCGCGCCATTGCTGAGCGCCCACTCGACGAACCCCTCCGGTGCATTCTTCACTCCGGCGATGTTCGCAGCGGTGATCTTCTTGATTTGCTTCCATGCCACATTGCGCAGATCGGCAGATCGCAGATCCGCGCCGCTGATATCCGCATCGTCGAGCTTCGCTCCGGCAAGGTTGCTTCCCCATAGATCCACGTCTGTCATATCCGCGGATTGAAATGAGGTGTTTTCCAAATTGCTCTCGCGGAAATTCGCAGAATGCAGGTTCGCGTTGGTGAAATCGGCGGACTGCAGGTCGCTGCGTCGCAGATCGGCTGCGCTGAAGTCAGCCCTTAAGAGATTCGCGCGCTCCAGTTTCAGCCCCTGCAGGAACGCCGACGATACATCGACACCCACCAGCGGGACTCCATCCGCATTCAGTTCCTGAAGCGCTTCAATGCGACCGCCGCTGCCGCCCTTGCCCTGCGCGGTATTGATGACCTGCCAGGCCTGGTAGTGTCTCTGCTTGATCCGATTCCCGGACTCGCTGAAGTAGAAGACGACCGCTATCAGAATGGAAAAGCGCCCCAGGTAATCAAGCACCTCCAGAAAGCTCCACCGGCTCAGGAGGTAGGCCGCCCAATCCCATATCCATTCAAAGGCGACGAACGGGATCAGCCACGGCCTGGTTACGCGATTGGTGAGGCTGGCCCAACTGCAAGGCCGCTCTCTCGCGGTTTGCAAAGTCATGAATATTGCCTTTCCATGGGGCCGTCATGGTGAAGACTAATCCCTTTGAAGCCCTCGGCGGCAGCTCGCCGACACGCAGCAAAAACTTGCTGGTTGCCCGTCCGGAGAAAGCGTTCTCGCACTCCCCCGGAGTGACTGCTAAAGAACTATTACCCAGACCCATGCGTGCTATTGGATTCACGCAACTGTCACGCTACATTCGCGTTCATATAGTCCCCACCTGTTCGCACTCGCGACGGTGAGGTAAGCCAGAGTGGGGTGGCAATAAATAACGGATACCGGACGCGGTCCACGGACCAGCTTGCAGTATTTGGTCGCTGAAAGGACTGTGCCATGGTTCCCCAGGAACACATGCTCCGTTCGCTCTTCCACGAACTCGTGGGAGATTGCTACAGCCAGGGAGCCGGCGTCGATGACGCCGAAATCTCCACGTACGTGGCTGACCTGCTCACCGATTTCACTGAAAACGAACGCATCTACTCCCTGCGCGACGAGATCGGCCGTCCGCTGCGCGATCTGGATGCCATGCTCGTCGCAGCGGATCCGGTCAACGGCACCGCTGCATCGTTCGACGCGGAGCGATCCGCGCGCAAGCAGATCGGCGACTACGCGCTCTTCTTTGCCGGCATGTATCCGGAAGCGATCGGCGTCTCTTCGCGGCCCATCAGCTTCGAGCGCCTGGTGGAGGCGGGGCGCGACTCGTATTCCATCGTCGCGGCCTTCAACCTCTTCGAGTACGCGCGCGAAGCGCCGCTCTTCGAGCGCCTCTCCACACAGTTTGAGAGCTGCATCTACGGCCTCAACCTGGTGCGCAAGGAGCTGGACCGCCGCCGCGCCCTGACGCCCGGCAAGCAACAGCAGTATCTGATGTAGTCCGGATCGAAGTGGGCGCGCCGCGGAAACGTAGAGCGCGCCCCTTCCTTGTTTATGCCGGGCGTTTAAGCCGCCCCGGGCCGTGACTGGTAGGACTCCGGCACGTTGAAGGCCTCCGCCACCTGGTGCAGCTCCGTGCGCAGCTTCTCCCATTGCGTCCCAACCGCCGGGTTCAGATTCAGTTGATTCACCAGCCTGTCGATCTGCCCCGCCGTATCCACCATCGCGGCCACCTGGTCCTCGGCCTTCCGCTTGTGCTGGAAGCTCTCCAGCGCCTGCTTGGACTGCTTGGCAAAGGTATCGGCCAGACCCCGCGCATCTTTTTCCTGACTCGTCCCGCGGATCGTGCTCTTCTTCAGCGCGCTGGCAAAGCTCTTCCGGAAGGGCTGCGCATCGTCTTTCACGTTCTGCATCAGCCGCGCCAGATCTCTATCGTTGATCCGGTTCTGTGCCCGCGCCGTTGCGCCCGCGAACGCCGACAGCAGCACTACCGCCATCACCACGTAACCCAAATACCGTCGCACCATATCCTGCCCTCCACTCCTGTGTGCAGTCGAGCATACGACACCCCAGCAGGGGAACGCACTTACGCACTCCGACCCATTGCAACATTCCCGTCACACGCCCGTAACTCCTCGCTCATCTGCCGCTGCTAGCCTCGCTGGCGGCGAGCAGACAGCTCGCTTTCTTGCGCGCATCGCGAAGGGGAGATAGTCGTCCATGCAACAACGCAGCAACACCCGCCGCACCATCCACGTCCTGGCACAGGCCACCGCCGTTCTCGGAATCGCGTTGGCCGCACTCGCTGCCGGAGCCCAGCAGCACCGCGACCACGAGGACGACGCTCATTTCTGGCCCGGCAATCTCGTCGTCAGCCGCAGCGTCTATGACAACAACCCCGCGAACGTGAAGCTGGGCACCATCCTGCCGCCGAACTGCGCCGGCACCCAGGGCGGATGCGCCGCTTCCACCGGCGCCATTGCCAACGGCGCCTATCCCTATGTCTTCAACAATGACCTCTACGACGCCTCCTTCGGCATCACCTCGCGCATCTTCCTTGACCAGCTCACGCCCGGCGGCCATCTCATCGATTCGCTAGAGGTTCCCAACAGTCTGTCTGTTCCAGGCAAATCAGACCGGGGTATCAACAGCAAACGCGATCAGCTCGTCACCAGCTTCAGCTCCAAGTCGGAGATTGCTCTTCACCTCTCGACCGATCGTCGCTATCTCACCTTCATGGGCTACGTCGCGCCGGTGAATACGCTCGATGTCTCGAACTCCAACACGCCCCTCGCCATCGATCCAACGAATCCCGTGGGTCAGGAATTTTTTCGCGGCGTCGCAGCGGTCGGCCGCAACGGGCACTTCAGCTTTACCGAGACCAACGCCTACAGCGGCAACAACGGCCGGGCCGCGATCCTTAATAACACGGATGGCGACCCGTTCTTCTACACCGCGGGCAATGCCGGCAACGGCGCCAACCCGCAGCCGGATGGCATTATCCTCGGCGCCGGCGCGCAGTTCGTCGATTTCACCCGCCAGCACGAGGCGCAGCAGGACCCCGCCACGCCCACGCCGGTCGCAAGCTTCTCGGTCACAGAACTCGGCGTCAAGGCGGACAAGATCGGCAAGGATGACAACTTCCGTGGCATGACCGTTTTCAACAACGTCCTCTATTACACCAAGGGCAGCGGCGGCAACGGCGTAAACACTGTCTACTTCGTGGACACCACAGGCAAGGCATGCCCCAGCGGTGTTGGCCTGCCTGCAGCCAACGCGAAGCTTCCCAGCACGCCGCTCACCTACGATCCAGCCGCGCTCCAGACCACCGGCCTGCCATCGAACATGTGCATCCTCGCCGGCTTTCCCACGGAGCTGGCCAAGAAGGCAAACCCGCCGGCCTTCCCCTTCGCGCTCTGGTTCGCAAATGCCACGACCCTCTACGTAGCCGATGAGGGCGACGGATACACCGGCGGCACAGACCTCTACACGCACGCCGCCGCGCAAACCACCGCCGGCCTGCAGAAGTGGGTCTTCAATACCACCACCAGCACCTGGAGCCTCGCCTACACGCTGACCAACGGTCTCCAGCTCGGTGTGCCCTACACCGTGCATGGATACCCAACTGGCACCAACACTGCGACGAATCTTCCCTGGGCGCCGGCGACCGCCGGTCTGCGCAACATCGAAGGCCGCGTCAATCGTGACGGCACCGCGACCATCTGGGCCATCACCGCTACCGTCAGCGGTAACGGTGACGTGGGCGCGGATCCCAACCGGCTCGTCGCCATCAGCGATCGCCTCACCAACACCGATGCGACCGTCGCGGCAAAGGAGCAATTCTCCACCGTCCGCCAGGCCGGTTTTGCCGAGGTGCTGCGCGGCGTCGCCTTCGCTCCCGGCACTGGAGTGGATGACGATCACGGGCACGATCGCTGGTAAGCTCTCCAAGCGGCAGACCGTGTGCGTTGGGTCTGCCGCCCTTTTTCACGTTGTCGCGTCTTGCCAGGGGCAGCCTGAGGTAGTGGTTCCAGGCGCCGCTCAGCCCCCTCCAACTCCAGTCACCCCTCTGATAACCCCTCTCAGCGAGAGCTGTTTCAAGGCACCCGCCATCCACGATATCCTTAGATAACACAATATTTTCAAGCCGCTAAGGAGCCCCCGTGGCCACAACTCTTCCGCAGACCGCCGCACCCACATCCGGAGCCACCGACTACAAAGTCGCCGACATCAAACTCGCCGACTGGGGCCGCAAAGAAATCACCATCGCCGAGCAGGAAATGCCCGGCCTCATGGCCATCCGCGCCAAGTACGCCCCGGCGAAGCCGCTGGCCGGCGTGCGCGTCACCGGCTCGCTGCACATGACCATCCAGACCGCCGTCCTGATTGAGACGCTGGTCGATCTCGGCGCCTCCGTGCGCTGGGCCTCGTGCAACATCTTCTCCACCCAGGACCACGCCGCCGCCGCCATCGCCGCTGCCGGTGTTCCAGTCTTCGCCTGGAAGGGCGAATCGCTCGAAGAGTATTGGTGGTGTACCGCCCAGGCGCTCGCGCACAAAGGTGGCCTCGGCCCGCAGCTCATCGTCGACGACGGCGGCGACGCCACGCTCCTCATCCACAAGGGCGTCGAGCTCGAGAAGGGCGACCGCTCCTGGGTCGATGCTCCCGCCGAGAGCGAAGAGGAGCAGGTGATCAAGAACCTGCTGAACGAAACACTGAAGAACGATCCCAGGCGCTGGACCAACGTCGCGAAGGAGTGGCGCGGCGTCTCTGAGGAGACCACCACCGGCGTCCATCGCCTCTACAAGATGATGGAGCAGGGCAAGCTGCTCGTCCCCGCCATCAACGTAAACGACTCGGTGACGAAATCGAAGTTCGACAACCTCTACGGCTGCCGCGAGTCGCTCGCCGACGGCATCAAGCGCGCCACCGACGTCATGGTCGCCGGCAAGGTCGCCGTCATCTGCGGCTACGGCGATGTGGGCAAGGGCTCCGCGCACTCGCTGCGCGGCATGGGCGCGCGCGTCATCGTCACCGAGATCGACCCCATCAACGCCCTGCAGGCCGCGATGGAAGGCTTCGAGGTCACCACGCTCGAGGACACGCTCGGCCGCGGCGACATCTACGTCACCTGCACCGGCAACCTCGACGTCATCACCTACGAGCACATGGAGCAGATGAAGGATCAGGCCATCGTCTGCAACATCGGGCACTTCGACAACGAGATCCAGATGGACAAGCTGAACGCCGCCAAGAGCGTCAAGAAGCTCAACATCAAGCCGCAGGTGGACAAGTACACCTTCGGCGGCGGCAACGCCATCTTCATTCTCGCCGAAGGCCGCCTCGTCAACCTCGGTTGCGCTACCGGCCACCCCAGCTTCGTCATGTCCAACAGCTTCTCCAACCAGACGCTCGCGCAGCTCGATCTCTGGAAGAACAAGGACACCTACAAGGTCGGCGTCTACACGCTGTCGAAGGCGCTGGACGAGGAAGTCGCTCGCCTGCACCTGGAAAAGATCGGCGTCAAGCTCACGACCCTTTCCAGGAAGCAGGCCGACTACCTCGGCGTTCCCGTCGAAGGCCCCTACAAGTCGGAGCACTATCGCTATTAAGTAACTGTTTCGGACACGAAAGGCCCCTCTCGATAGAGTGGCCTTTTGTTTCGGCATTGGTCTTGAGCTGGCAAATGACCGAAGCAGTCTGCTACAACGATTGCGTGAATATCGAAGAAGCTGGCCATAAGTTGCCATCCCTAGCATCTGCTCTCGAAGTGGCTGAATTGCTTTGGCCGACTTTTGTCCGCGAACATGGGTGTGTCTTTCTTGCCAGAGATGCCGGCTCAAATCCACCTCCCGTGAATGACACGGCCACAGGATGGGAGGCGTTCGTCAACCACACACATATTTTCGATGTGTTCAGCAATGAAGCGACCGCAACTGCCATTGAGGAAGAAACTGACAATTTGGCAGTGCTCGATTACACATACGATGACTCGCACCCAGATTTCGTTCGTGCTTCAAAACTCGGCCGGATGATCGCAAGGCTATGGTCGATCAAGCTCAAGGCAGACTTCCCGAACGAGCGCTTTCGGGTTTATTACACCCAGTACGACAATCCAATCGTCCGCTTCCACATGGTTCGGCCATCAGAATCCTTCTGGCTAGACGACCAGGCAGTTCTAGCCCCGCCGAACAGGTCGCTCGAGGATGCCCTCATCTACGACACTAAGACCGGGCCGATCTTGGCGCATAAGAAGTCCTGATACCGGGTTCCCGTCGAAGGCCCCTACAAGTCGGAGCACTATCGCTATTAAGTAACTGTGTCAAGTAACTGTGTCGGACACGAAAGGCCGCTCTCTAAGCAGAGCGGCCTTTGCATGTGTGCGCGTGAAGGAAGTGTCCGCTTCCGGGCACGGATGCACAGGAGCGGACACCTCTGCTTCTCGCAGCCGCCGCCATCTCACGCGCAAGTAGCTGAAAACGCGGCGCGACGCCGCACATGGCGCGTTAGGCAACAGACGTGCCATTCATCAAGGCGAGGAGAACGTGGCTACGAAGATGACACCGTCCGGCTTTTTCTGCACTTCGCGTTTCGCCGGAATCAGTTTTGTCGCAGCCAGTCCCTCTGTCTTGTCGTTTCGTCCCACGCGCTATGCAGATTGGATCGAAGAGGCGACAGATGCTGGAACACGTGCGTGTCAGATTCCGTATGGACATGCAGAACAGTACCGGAAATGGCGGCGGTTACGTTATCACGCTGCCCATCCCGGTTCGACGATTACCGAGGAGATACATGATGAAAATTCGTATTGCTTGTGCCACCCTTCTTGCCGCCATTTTCGTTGCTGCGGTTCCCGCGAGCTATGCTGCGGTCAGCAGCATTCATGCACCCACGCATGCCTATTTCCATGGTGACAAGAAGATCAAATTCAGCCTCAGCAACCAGACCGGCGCCCCGCTTGAGTTGAAGGTTGGCGACCAGGTCATGACGCTTCAGGCCGGTCAGGTCGTGCCCTTCAAGCTGCCGGTTGGCACGCGCATCACCACAAACACGGCAACGGATCATCACAAGGTCGGCGATCTGATCGTGGAAGTCTCCACCAGCACGTACAGCAATTCGACCCTGACAATCAAGTAGCTCTCCACGCGGAACGAGACTGCAATCGCTGCAAACGCCACACACACCAAGGCCGCTCTTTCCCGGAGCGGCCTTTGGCCATTTGCGACGTTCAACGTTGCACCCTGCTTCAGCGTCGCGTCGACGACCCGTTCCACTTCGTCCCCGCCGTGTTCACCGCAACGATGCCGAAGCGATGAGTGTCCGCAAGACGTATCGAGATGTCTGCTTCCGTGTACTCCTTCGCTCATCCACCATCGCTGATGAGTAAAAGATACTTAGGTAATTGGTCCTTTTGTGTCATCGCCGTAAGCGAATTCCCACTTTCGCACACTTTCCCAAATCGGTGTATCTCTATGCTCTCGATGTAGTTATCACTCCATCTTTGTGCTATTTGAGCATGAGTTAACCGACTCTCCGATGCTATCGCTGCTACTTCCCAAGGTTACCTGCCAGCTTCTAGAAGTTGAGAACACTCCGACGTAGATATGTAACTCCTCGCGTTTGCTGTTCTATGCAGCACGCGGTGACAACGGAAACCAATAGCTGTCTGCAGGAGAGCCTAACGTGCCCATGAAACATGTACTGCCCATCGCGGCAAGCTTTGCCTTAGTTACCGTGTCAGTGCTTGCGCAAGACATCACATTTAGCCAGAAAGACCGGGCCTTGCCGTATCCAGCACACTCATTCATACAGGGCGATATCAATCACGATGGCATTCCCGATTTTCTCGGAGTCTCACCAGCGCTCGACATTTACGCATTCAAATCCGATGGCATCGGCAACTATGTCGACTGGACAATACCGACGGCATATTGCCCCTCCAACCCGCTGGCATTCGGCGACTTTAAGCGCAACGGAAAAGCCGATCTGCTGGTGAGCACCTCCGCAGACCCAGGCTGCTCAGGCGCTACCGGCGGCACCTTTGCGGACTATTTCAGCGATGGGCATTCCGGCAATTTCCATCTCCATAAAAAGTTTCCCATTTCCAGCAACGCAGCCCTGGCCGCCATCACAGCGGATTTCACCGGCGACAAGATTCTCGACACCGTCATCCTCGATGGAAATACTCTCGAGCTATTCACCGGCGATGGCCATGGTGGATTCACGGGACCAGTCACTATCGCGACCCTGGTGGGTTCGGCCGCGAGCCGGACGGGAGGATTCTATAACCTGATTGCTGGCGACTACGACGCGAATGAATGTCCGGATATCGCGTGGCTCGAAACGGAACCCGGAAATCTAACGCAGCTTAAAGTGGCTTATGGCGATTGCCACGGCAATTTCGCCGTCACCACCCCCTACAACATTCTCGGTCAGATCGACAACATACAAACCGCTGATCTGGATCGCGATGGAGTGAGCGACATCGTCGGTACCGTAGACGCGTTTGGCTCAGGCGCAAATGGTCCCACGCTTGCGATTGGGTATGGACAGAAAGACCGCACTTTCAACCTGAAGCTGATTGATGATCCATCCCTGACCGGCCCCATCGCAGTGGCCGATATGAACGGTGACGGCTTTCCTGACGTTGCCTACATCTCGACCTCCGCCTCCGGTGCCGAAATCAAGATCCTTCAGGGAGATGCGACGCAGTCTTTCGCCGGCATCAGCACCCAGCCTCTGCCGGATGCAAACGGCGTGCCGGAACAGTTGGCCTTCGGCGACTACAACCGCGACGGCAAGACTGACCTGGCTATGCTCTCGACAGGGTCCGGCAATGGGCCGGTCTTCTCTATCTTCACCAACACCAGCGCCTATCCTGACGGAGCATGCGTCGTGCCCGTCAATCCCGGCATTCATATATGCAGTCCCTTATGGATATCCGGACCGACGGTGAACGTGCTGGCAGCCGGAAGGAGCGACAACCCATCCGTCTTCATGGAGCTCTGGGTGGATGGAGTGAAGCGAGTCGGCTACGGCAGCACCAGCGAGCTGCGCGCAACGCTCAATCTCACACCCGGCTGGCATCGTTTCGGCTACTACGCCATAGACGCCGCCGCTATCAAGGCCCACGAGGTCGCCTACGTCTTTGTGAAATAGACGATCGGTCATATTCGCATCCTGCACACCAATAAGGACGGCCACTCCGTAAAGGAGTGGCCGTCCTTATTGGCAATCGCTATCCCACCACCTACTTCACCGTCGCGTTGGCGACCGCTTCCCACTTCGTCCCCGCCGTGTTGACGGCGAAGACGCCGAAGCGGTGCTTGCCGGCGCTCACCGGGATGGTGGTGAGCAACACCGGGTTTGAGGTCTGTGTATATTTCTTTACCCCGTCGATCCAAACTTCCATTCGGGCAAATGTCCCGGTCACCGTCGCCGTGGCGCGAATCGTCACCGGTGAGCTGACCGTTGTAGCTTCAGCGGGCTGGCAAAGGAAGACGCCGGGTGAGGTGGGCGCTCCACAACCGTTGTTGGAGTTCACATCGACCGAGAAGGTCTTCTGCTGCAGTGTGTTGTCCCAGCCCGTCCCGAAGATGGTGATCTTGTGCGTGCCAAGGGTCATGGGGAGGGATGCATCGAGGAACGAGTAGTTGGAGAAAGCATGGGCAAGCTGCTCGTCTACCTTCTTGCCGTCAACCCACACGGCGGCGGTCCGCATGGGCGTTGGGCCTGCCGTCGCCAGGGAGAAGATCACCGGGGATCCGGACTTGGGCTGCGGCTGGCATATGTTGATCCCCTCCGTGACGATGATGCCGCAGTTTGGGAAAGCTCCCCGGCTGTTGTTCGAGAGCAGAAGCAGCGCCTCAGGAGGATTCGTGCTCGGGTCGTTGTGTGGGCCCAGGTCTTCGGTGAAGATCAGATCGGGCTCTGTCCCTATGGTGGTTCGGACTGTGTAGGGCTGATAGATGTTGAAGGCGTTCTGGTACACGGTCTGCTCCGCGCCGAAGCCGCCGCTCCCCGTGCCGGGCCGGATTACAAAGTTGCTCGTGCTGGCCGCCGTGCAGGAACCCTCGCTGTACGCAAGGTCATTGATGCCATCGCCATTGAAGTCGGCAACCGCCACGCTTCCCGGACATTGGCTTGTCGTGATATTCGAATAACTCAGGGTGCGATTCGAATTCCCCGAGAAGACCGCAAGCTTAGGCAGGAACTGGCTGGTGCCGCTCACGCCATAGATGAAGGCGCTGCTCACCAGGTCGCTGCGCCCATCGTTGTTGATGTCCACCAGGCGGAGATTCGAATCGTCATAATTGTTGGGATCCGTGATCTCGAACGGAGAACCGAAATGTCCCGCGCCGTCGCCATAGTAGACCTGCACCGTGGCCGGCCCCTTATCGGCGTAGACCATCGCGATGTCCGGTTTTCCGTCGCCGTCAAAATCTCCCGCATAGGCGCCGAAATCGCCGCCTACGACGTTCGCGATTCTTTGTCCCGCGGTAAAAGATCCGTTGCCGTTACTAATCCAGACTTGCAGGATATGGTTGCCGCCAATCGTCGGTGCGACGAGTTCTACCAGATCGGTCTTGCCATCGTGATTCACATCCGCGGCAACGATTGCCTCGATACGCTCCCCGGATGAGGTGCTGTCGGCTACGGTTTTGGCCGCCTGGAACGTGCCGTTCCCATTGCCCAGATAGATGCGCATCTGTGAACCGGAAGCTCCCGCGGACGCGAAGTCGAGCTTGCCGTCGCCATTGAAATCGCCGATGGCCGCAAAATTGGGGGAGACCCCCTGCGGGAGGTTCATCGGGGCCTGATACGTGCCGTCACCGCTGGAGAGATAGAGCAGCCCGGGCGCTGACGTGTAGCGTGTGACCATCAAATCTTCACGGCCATCGTTGTTGAAATCGCCGTGGCCTGCTATGTCCATTACGCTAGGGCTTTGCGTTATCTGGTGGGACTGGAAAGAAGCCTGGGGAAGGGCACTGGCCGGTAATAGCGCGCAGCCGATCACGAACGCTGCAAGCTGCATAAAACGTTGATGCGATGGAAATGACATGGGAGCACATCCTCTGGTTCTGAAGCGGTGGATGAAAGGAGCCCAGGATGTGTGCTCCACGTTGGGGGGAGGAGCGGGGATAACCCAGTGCGGCAGCGCAG
Source organism: uncultured Acidobacteriaceae bacterium (assembly GCA_963763665.1). GTDB lineage: Bacteria > Acidobacteriota > Terriglobia > Terriglobales > Acidobacteriaceae > KBS-83. The sequence goes on from CAVXPT010000001.1 coordinate 1,552,481, forward strand.
CAGCGAGTCGATAGGGAAGCAACAGTTATCCGATATCGATGGATGTCTTTCCGCGGCGCCGGGTTGTGCTATCGCGAGCAAGGCGGGTGCGGCCGGCCCTCCGCATAACAGAGTGTCCGGATTCGGTCACGCTGGCGCATCTGTGGACAGATTTCAGGCAGTGTCCGATTGCCAGAGTAGCCGGAAGTCCTTGAAAATTAGCGCTCAGCCACGATGGCGTTCTTCGGCAACCAACGTGCACTTACCTCCCCTATTCCTAAGGAGAAAGCGGCCGCGCTCGAGCTTCCCTCCTGAAACGAGGTACGGTCCGGCAGCAACGCCGCAGGCCGCAGGGAGGCTCTAGGATGCACGAACTTCTCAGCGAACTGCGTTTCACACTTCGTCAGTTGCGCCGGAGTCCGGCCTTTAGCGCGGCCGCTATTTTTACCCTCGCCCTCTGCATCGGCGCCAACATCGTCATGTTCTCCATCGTGCGCAATGTGCTTCTGCGCACGCCGGACTACGCCCAGCCCCAGCAACTCACGGTTCTCCGCGAGAACATCGTCGGCGGCGATGCGGCCGACGTCGGTCTGCCCGTCAACGCCAACCACCTCCTCTACTGGCGGCAGCACGCGCAGTCCTTTCAGGGCTTTGCCGCGCTCGGCTTCGGCTCCATGCCGCTCGGGGGCGGCCATCCGGAGATCATCGGCATCGCCCAGCACACCGCAAATCTCTTTTCACTGCTCGGCGTGCAGCCCATCCTCGGCCGTACGCTGTTAGCTGCGGAAGAGCAGCCCGGCCACGACGTGGTCGTTCTCACAGAGGGCCTCTGGCGTCGCCGCTTTGCCGCCGATCCCAATATCGTCGGCCGCGCCATCCCGCTCGACGGCCGGCCCTACACAGTCGTCGGCGTCCTGCCGGCCAGCTTCGTACTCCCCGCGCCCGGGCTCATGAACACTCTGCACGGTAGCGGTGGCCATGACATTGAAGCCTTCGTCCCCTTCGGCTGGAGCGCAGGTCAGCTCGCCGAAATCCAGGGCGACCACAACTACTTCGGCGTCGCCCGCCTCAAACCCGGCGTCTCCATCGCGCAGGCCACGGCCGAGATGAACACCCTGCAGCACGCCATCGGCCGGCAGACGCCGGACCATACCGATTTCACCGCCACCGTCATCGGCCTGCAGCAGTACCTTACCGGCGACAGCCGCAGCTCGCTGCTCATGCTGCTCGCCGCCGTCGTCACCGTCCTTCTCATCGGCTGCGTCAACATCACCAACCTGTTGCTCGCCCGCGCCGCCAGCCGCGAGCATGAAGCCGCCGTCCGTTCCGCAGTGGGCGCCAGCACTGCGCAGCTCGTGCGCAGCGCCGTCGCCGAGCCGCTCCTGCTCTGCGCCGCCGGATGTCTGCTCGGCCTCGTCGCCGCAACACTCGTCCTTCCCTCAATAGCTCACGCCCTCCCCTCGGAACTCCCCTTGCTGCATCCCCTGCGCATGGATGCGCCGCTCGTTCTCTTCGCCATCGCCGCTTCGCTCGTCGCGGCATTGTTCTGCGGCCTGTTGCCCGCCATCCGCTTCATCCGCAGCCATCCGCAGCAGGCCCTTCGCTCCGAAGGCCGCACCGCCTCGGAATCCGCTGGTGGCAAGCAGCTCCGCCGCGGCCTCGTCATCGCGGAAGTCGCAGCCAGCGTCACGCTCGTGGTGCTCGCCGGCATGTTTCTGCTCAGCCTCTACCATCTGCTGCGCGTCGATCGCGGCTTCGCCGCCGAACACGTCATCAGCGCCAGCATCGTCATGCCGGACAAGCAATACAACACACCCGCCACGCGAGAGGCCTTCTATCAGCGCTCGCTCGAGCGCCTCCGCCAGTTGCCCGGAGTCCGTTCCGCCGGCGTCATCAGCGTTCTGCCGCTCGATGGCGACCGCTGGGGCGACATGATCTCCATCCCCTCCGACACGCGTCCGCTCTTCGCTCAGCCGAATGCGAAATACCGCTGGCTCAGCCCCGGCTATTTCGAAACCATGCAGATCCCGCTTATCGCCGGCCGCTTTTTCACCCAGAACGATCTGGGCAAGCGCGTCGCCATCGTCTCCGCGCGCGGAGCGAAGGCTGCGTGGGGAGATCGAAATCCCGTCGGACAATATTTCCATCGCGGAAACCCCGACGAACCGCCCTTCCAGGTCATCGGCGTCGTCGGCGATGTTCGCGCACTCGACTTGAGCGAGCCGCCCGTCTCCATGGTGTATGTGCCGCTCACCTATCGCTCCAATGAAAGCGGCGCCTTCGTTCTCCGCACCGCAAACGATCCTGCCGCCATGGCCGATCCCATTCGCAAAGCCATATGGAGCGTCGACGCACAGGTCGCCGTTCCTGAAGTCCGCACCATGGAGACCATCGTCGACGGCTCACTCGCCGCGCGCAACTTCCAGCTCCATCTGCTGCTGGCCTTCGCCGCCTGCGCCCTCGTGCTCGCCGCGCTCGGCATCTATGGCGTCGTCGCCTACTCCGCATTGCAGCGCACGCGGGAGCTCGGCATCCGCATCGCGCTCGGCGCGCAGCCCGCGCAGATCTATCGCCTCATCTTTGAAGACGGCGTCACGCCCGTGCTCCTCGGCACCTTCGCCGGCATCGCGCTCGCCGCACTCGCCGCCCGTGCCATCAGCGGACTGCTCTTCGGTGTCGGTCAATTCAATATCGGCATCGCTGCCGGTGCCGCCGCCATCCTGCTCCTCACCGGCGCCCTTGCCAGCCTGCTGCCGGCCATCCGCGCCACGCACATCGATCCCGTACAGGCCCTGCGCGCGGAGTAGGCGCCGCACAGATGCATCTGTCGCGCCTCCTCCGCAGCGGAGTTACAATTCACTCCCTGAACGGATGTGCGCGTTGCCCGAAGAGCCTTTACCGCCGACAGTCGATCACCTTGGCACCGGGCAGAATGCTGCGCGGCCCGCCACGCCGGTGATCGGCGTCTATCATCTGCTGGAACGCATTGGCCAGGGCGGCATGGGAGACGTGTGGCTCGCGGAGCAGGAGACACCGGTACGCCGCCGCGTCGCGCTGAAGCTCATCCGGGCAGGCATGAATACCCGCGAAATCGTGGCGCGCTTCGAGTCTGAGCGACAGGCGCTCGCCCTCATGGATCATCCGGCAATCGCCAAAGTCTTCGACGCCGGCGCTACTCCGGAAGGCTTGCCGTACTTCGCGATGGAGTATGTTGCCGGGTCGCCGGTCACACAATATTGCGACACCCACTGCCTCTCCGTGCACGACCGTTTGAAGTTGTTCGTGCAGGTCTGCAGTGGTGTGCAGCACGCTCATCAGAGAGCGATGATCCATCGCGATCTGAAGCCATCCAACATCCTGATCACGCAGGTCGACGGCAAGCCGGCTCCCAAAATCATCGATTTCGGCATCGCCAAGGCGACGACCCAGCACCTCACGGATGAAACCATGCTCACGCTCGTGGGCGCACCCATCGGCACCCCCCAATACATGAGCCCCGAACAGGCCACATTCGGAGGAGAAGACGTCGACACCCGCTCGGATGTCTATTCTCTGGGTGTCGTTTTGTATGAGCTGCTCACAGGCGCTCTGCCGCTGGCTCCGCCTGCGGATGGGAACGTGGCCTTCCATGAGATCTTCCGCCGGATACGCGAAGAAGACCCTCCGCGGCCAAGCACCAGGATCCGGACCTCGGCCGAACACGCTCCACGCGCCGCCTGTGATCGTCAGACGGAACCGGATGCCTTGTCGAAACAATTGAAGGGCGACTTGGATTCGATTGCTCTCAAGGCACTCGAAAAGGACCGTTCCCGGCGTTATGAGTCACCCTCCGAACTCGCGCACGACATCGAACGATACCTCCACAACCAACCCGTCCTCGCCGTTCCGCCTTCCTTCACCTATCGCGCCCGAAAATTTGTTCGCCGGCACCGCATCATCGTTACGGCTTCCGTCGCAGTCGCTGTGGCCGCATGCGCGCTGATCGCGTCCCTGGTCATCTCTTCGATTCGCATCGCTCGGGAGCGCGATCGCGCCAATCGCGAAGCGCTCGCCGCCGAACGCGTCTCCGATTTTCTCGTCGGCACCTTCAAGGTGTCGGATCCCGATCAAGCGCGCGGCACCAACATCACTGCACGCGAAGTTCTCGATCGCGGCGCTCGACAGATTGACACCGATCTGGCGGGCCAACCGCATCTTCAGGCACGGCTGATGGTGACCATGAGCCGGGTGTACGAGGGGCTGGGGCTGTACGATCCGGCAAGACAACTGGCCCGGAAGGCAGTCGCTCTGCAGCAGCGTGTGCTTGGACCCGACAATCGAGAGACACTCGCTTCACAGAGTCTGCTGGCCCGGCTTCTGGAATACCAGGCTCACTTCCCGGAATCGGAAAAGCTCTACCGCGACACACTGGAGCGCCAGGAACGCATCTTCGGATCGGAAGACATCGACGCCCTGCGTACACGAAACGGTCTCGCTGGCCTCCTCAACGAAGAAGGCCACTACGCCGATTCCGAAAAACTTCTCACAGAGGTTGTGACGACGCTTGATCGCGTTTCCGGTCCGGATAGTCCTGAATCCTTGTCGGCGCTCCAAAATCTGGCCGTCGCATCGGACGGTTCGAGAAATTACCAGAAAGAAGAAGCGCTGAATAAGGAGTTGTATCGAAGACGGCTCCGAAAGCTGGGGCCTGATCATCCCGAGACCATCAGCTCCATGCAAAACCTCGCCTACGCGTACTACCGCCAAGGTAAGTATGCGGAAGCGGAAGCACTGCAACGGCGAGGCCTTGACACCGCCCGGCGCGTCCAGGGCGACGATCATCCCGGAGTCCTGCTAGCCCAGGGCAATCTGGCGAATACCCTGCTGAGCGAAGGCAAGCTCAGCGAAGCAGAGACATTACAGCGCGAGGCGCTTGAGGGCCGCCTCCGGGTGCTCGGGCCGGATCATCAGGAGACGCAATTCGCAATCGCGAATCTCGCCAATATCCTGCTCGCGCAAAAACGCTACCCGGAGGCCGAAAGCCTGTATCTTCAGGCCCTGCAAGGTGAAATCAAAGTGCTCGGAGAGCACCACCCGGAAATCGCGTATGCCTGGTACAACCTGGCGACCGTGGCGGCGGCGCAGGGAAAGCGCGCCAACGCCTTAACCAATCTTCATCACGCCATCGACCATGGCTACTCCGATACAGAGGAGATCGCGCAGGAGCAAGGTTGGAACGCTCTGCGGAACGATGCCGGCTATCGGGAAGCCATCGCCCGGATGAAGCATCCCCGATAGTATCCCGCGGTCGCCTGCCTTCCAATCTCAAGTCGCCAGGTGAAATCCCTCCTGCAAAACGCAGGCGCTCACCAGGATCATCAGCGTAGGATCGATCGCCACGCGCGAGCCCTCGTCCATATCCGGCAGCCTGTCCAGCAGGCATCGAATCTTCTTCTGATCGAAGAAGGGAAGGGAAGCCATCACCGGTCCGCGCAGCGTGTCCTGTACCAGCGTGCTTAGCTTCTCGGTTGGATTCAACGTGGCTGGCGGGCTCAGAAATGGATGCTTCTGCCTGCGGTAGACGGTATCCGTGATCACGTCCCGCACCGCCTCTCGCAGAACATACTTCTCCGTCATGCCATGGATCTTCTGATGCACCGGCTGCGAGCGGATCACTTCCACCACGTGGTGATCCAGAAACGGCACGCGCCCTTCGACCGAGTGCGCCATCTCCATGCGGTCGCCCAGCATGGTCAGGATGTAGCCCGGCAGCAATGTCTTCGACCAAAGATAAAGCGATTGATGCACCGGATCTCTGCCCGTAAGCTGTCCGCGAACGTCCAGGTCGCCCAGCAGCGCCTGATAGCTCGCGCACCGCCCAAACGTCTCCGCGAACTCCTGGCTCAGCAAACCCTGCATCGTGGCGGAGCGTGCGGAGAAAGTCTCGATCCACGATGGAACAAACCCCAGCAGCCGCTGCACATTTTCGAGCGGTCTGGCCTTCCCATGCGGCAGCAGCAATCCCCGCGACACCGGATTCATCGTCTCCAGTTCGTCGAGCAGTCTCGCCACCTCGCTCGGGTCCTGGCCCTCGCGATTGTAGAGAAGCATGTCGCGCCGGAAGTGCGCATAGCCCCCCAGAATCTCATCCGATCCCTCGCCGGTGATCACGACCTTATAGCCCGAGTCGCGCACGGCCCGGCTCAACAGGTACTTCGCCACTCCATGCGCGTTGATGCAGAACATCTCCGACTGCAGAATGGCGTCGGCAAAGTGATCCGCAAGATCGTCCTGCCGGATAGGGATCGGGAAAAAATCAGCGCCCACCTTGGCCGCCATCTCCCGCGCTTCTTTCTCTTCGTCGTAGTCCCCGCGATCGAAGGTCAACGTGAAGGCGCGGATAGGATCGGGATGATGTCGTCGTCGCCAGTCCCAGCATGGCGCAGGAATCCAGCCCACCGCTGAGATAGCAGCCAACCGGCACATCCGCGCGAAGCCGCAGGCGAACCGCCTCCTCCAGCGTGTAGCGAAGCTCGGCGCTGTAATCGGCATCGGAGAGTGCCGTCGCCCGCTCCGCCTTCGGATAGTTGAAATCCCAGTATTGCTTCACCTGGATGTGCTTGTCGGTCGCGATCACGCAGTGGCCCGGTGGAACCTGGAAGACTCCATCGAACAGCGTGCGCATCGGGTGCCCGCCGAATTCGACTGCCTGAAATACCGACTCCGCATCCCAGCGCGCCGGCACGCCCGCGGCAAACAACGCTTTTACTTCCGAGGCAAAATAAAGCGTGTCGCGGTAGAACGCATAAAACAGCGGCTTGATCCCGAACCGGTCGCGCACCGCGAACATCGTTCGATGCCTCTGGTCCCAGATCACAAAAGCGAATTCGCCGCGCAGCGAATGCACGCACTCCGCGCCGAAGTCTTCGTAGAGATGCAGCGCAATTTCACTGTCCGACCGCGTGCGCAGCCGATGCCCGCGTCCTTCCAGCTCCCGCTGGATGGCTTCGTATCCGTAGAACTCGCCGTTGACCACGATATGGGTGCGGCCGTCTTCGCTCGCAATCGGCTGATCCCCGGTCGCAAGGTCGATGATGCTCAGCCGCGCGTGTCCCAGTCCAACCCGCTGGTCGGCAGAGATCCACTGTCGCTGGCCATCCGGCCCACGGTGATACAGGCTATGCGTCGCCCGCTCGAGCGACGCTGCAGAAATGGGATCACGCCGCGAAAAGGCGGCGACAATTCCGCACATAAGGATCGGCTCCTGATAACAGGTGTCCTGACGCAGTTGTCCTGAAGGGGGAGCGATCAGGATGAGGCTGATGTTAAAGGGGAAAGAGTGGCGCGTCGAATTATAACCTCGCATCGCGCAGGCTGGCTGCACTGCATCGCCTGTACGCTTGCCCCAAGCAACGTTCGGCCTTATCGAACGGACTGAAGCTCCGCGCGCTGAATCCTTCCACGAACCTCTTCCGGCTTGAATACGGGCGAGGAGCAGGCGCGCGCCGTGCACAGGAAAAGCGCGGCGCGATCGAGACGAGGGTAAGTGACGCTCGTCGGTAGCGGCGGCCGGTCGGCCGGATCGCGTATCTCGATCAGCTCGTGCGATGCGATGGAACGCAGCGCAGCGGTGTGCAGTGCGACCGCTTCAGGGCTCGAGTGCCCGCCGACAACGGTGACATGAATTGGACCTTCCGTCATGTCCTGGTTGGCCAGCAATACGCCGGCCGAAAGCGGTGCGAGCGCCACCGAGTCGGCCGCCAGATAGCGCATCGCTTCGACTGCGGTTGCGTGAAACCGCTCGTCGCCGGTAGCCAGCGCGAGCATCGATGTGAATCGCACCAGCGCGATGTTTTCGTCGCGATCCGGATGAGGACGGTAAGCGGCATCGGTCGGTGTTTGCGACGTGACAAAGCCCGTGCCGGACGAGACCGGCGCGAAATGCGCCGCGATAAACCGCGCTGCCGCCGCGGCAGCCTTCAGGTCCTTGCGGTCGCCGGTCACGTTGTAGAGCGCGAGAAAGCCCTGCCCCATGGCGAGCGTATCGCCCAGATACGGCCCACCCAGATACGGCCCACCCGCGTCGGCATCGCCATGCCGGAAACCGCCCCCGGGCAGGCTGCGATGCGTGGCGATCCAATCCGTGGCGCGCCGCGCCTGGGCCAGCGCGGAAGCGTCCCCGGTTGCGGCGTAGTCGGCGCACAGCGCGGCAATCATCCAGCCATTTTCGCGAGCATAGACGTGCGTATCAATGCGTGGCATGCCTTGTGCGCGGCGGCCGCGGTCTGCCAGTTTGAAGTACGATGCATTCTCCTGTCCATCATGCAGATCGGCATCCTGCGAGACAAAGAAGGCGCCGGTGGAAGGCGAGCGAAGAAAATTTGTAACATATCGATGCACAGATTCGACCGCGCTCAGGTCTTCCCGCTTCTGCGTCTGCGCGTAGGCCAGCGCATACTCGCGCAGCGCAGCGGCCTGAATCGAGATCAGCTTCTCGTAGTGGGGCTCGGACCAGTGACCACCCACCGAATACTGATACATCCCGCCCCACACCGGGTCCAGCAGTGCAGTTGCATTGTGCAGAGTGTCGGCGGCACGCCTGGCGGCTTCAGTGTCGCCGCGCGCCGCCAGACGCAGCGCATACTCCACCGAATCGCTGTCCAGATATTTGTGTCCAAAGCCCCAGCCCGCGACCGCGGTGTCATATTGCTTCTCGTACTGCGACTGGATGCGTTTGAGCAAAGCCGGCGCTATCGCCGAGTCCGTCGCTGGGTGAAAGGCCGCCTCCCGTTCCACGCTGGGGCCGGGCGAAGGATCGTCGATGATGGCCTGCAGCATGGAAGACATGGGCCGCGGCGGAATGTATCCCTGCCGCTTGACGATCTCCGAGCCATCGGCCGCGAACACCACCGTAGCCGGCCAGCCGTAATCCTCATACCGGTTGGAGATATCCGGTCGAGCATCCTGATCCACCTTCACCAGGATGTAGCGCTGGTTGAGCAGCCGGATCACAACGGGATCGCGATAGGTGATCTCGTCCATCACATGGCACCAGTGGCACCACACCGCTTCCAGGTCCAGCAGCACGAATTTATGTTGCGCGCGTGCCTGGGCAAACGCTGCGTCCGACCATGGCTGCCAATGGAGCGTCTCGGGTCGCGCCTGGGCGGATGCATGACCGCAGAGCAAAAGCCCCACTACGACGGCAATGGTATGACGGAGTCGCATGCTCTCTATACGACCGGATTGTCATCGGCGGATTCCGCCGCAGCCGGGAAATCGCCCCACGCTTGCCGGCCTTCACTTACCAGATAGATGGGATGAATAGAGGCCAACCAGCCTCCCATCCAGAAATGTCGGTTCGCCACGCCTCTCGATTCCTTCCAAATCGGCACGTTGCCGCGGCCCGTTTTGGTCGAATCCTCCCGGAAACGAACCAAAACCGCGCTATCTACCGCTACCGTAATCACCCCGGTGGTGACCGTAACCTCATTTTTCAATTAGCGGGCATCTGGCCAGCCCTCCAGTCCGTGTCATACAACAGAATCACTACTGGGAGGCAGTCGTCCATGGGACTCTGGGTGTTCCTGCTGATATGCGGTCCTGCTACAGCGTTGCTGTATTTTCCGCTCACCACGCGGACGCAGAGTTTCCGTCTGGCTCCTGCTGACGTCTCGCAACCGTCAGCAGGTCCTGCACCAACCACCGTGAAGGAACTCGACGTACTCCATTGGAACCGGGAAGCGGAAGACCATCTCCGCCACTGGAAGAGCGCAGCATAAACGCGGTCTCCGGTCCGGCCTCCTCACCTCCACTCACACACCAAACCGGGCGGCACCGCGAGCTTTCGCCTTTGCCGCCTCTTCTTCCCGATTCCGCGGCGGCGCATTCGTTTCGAGCGAACGCAGCAGGCGAATCGATGCGCTGGCTACCTCCTCGATGGCCGAGTCGAATGCCGCCTCGTTCGCCTTGGATGGCTTGCTGAATCCGCTGATCTTCCTCACATACTGCAGCGACGCAGCACGAACCTCCTCATCCGTCACCGGAGGATCGAAGTTGAAGAGCATCTTGATATTGCGGCACATCGTATTCGCACCTCAATGTATGGAAATTGTCGCGCTATAAAGCTCGGCTCAGTCGCGGAAAACGGCGGATGCATTGGGTCTTGCGGAATCCGGAATCGATAGATCCCGAATCCACTCCCAAAACACGATGCCGGCGATCAGCAGCAACACCGTCTCCAGGTAGCCGCTCACGAACAACACGAAAGAATCGTATCGTGCCATGCCCAACCGATCCAGCCAACCCAGCGAAACCACGCCCGGCAGATGCAGCAACAACCACTGGTCTGCCAGCAGCCTCGTATACCAGGGTATGCTCGCCGGAAGCCCAACATCGATCGGGAACGCAAAGAAGGTGAGGTTGAGCGCCTCAATCAACAGTGCCCCGACCAGTGCAAGTTTTATGGGCGACCCCACCGCAGCCATTCTAGTTTGACGAGCGCCTCTTTCAGGAAGTCGCAGCAGCCGCCAGCCATGGAACATTGATTCAATGCTTCGCCGCCGTGGCCGGATAGCCCCGCCACACATATTCCAGCGCCTCCGGCAGCGTCTGCTCTTTCACGGCGTGGTCGACATGCCCGGCATTGCGCGCAAACACAAACTGGTAGTGATAGCCCTTCGCCGCCAGCACCCCGGCCATCCGCTCATTGGCCAGCACCCAGTCGTGCATGCCGTCGCGCATCACATTCGGATTCAGAAGATCGCGATCACCCACCTCCATCCAGATGCGCAACGGCTTCGCCGCACTCTCCGGAATCAGGTGCTCGTGGAACTCCCATGCGCCGTGCGGCATCTGCGCATCATACGGCCACTGCTGGTTCACATACGTCCCTGAATACGTAACTACTCGGTGATACAGCTCCGGGTGATACCACGCCATGATCAGCGCACACGCGCCGCCGGAGCTCCCGCCCATCGCCGCACGGCCATCCGGGTCTTTGGTCAATCGCACATGCGCCTTCGCTTCCACCATCGGCAACACTTCCGTCTCCACGAACTCCGCATACCGGCCCGACATGGTGTCATACTCCAGGCCGCGCTCGCTGCCCTGCGCATCGCCCCCGCCATTGCCGATCGAAATCGCAATCATCGCCGGCAGCCGGTGCTGGGCGATCAGGCTATCGAGAGCCGTAAACAACTCCTCATCCGGCCCATCCGCCCCCACAATGAATGGAGCCACCGTGCCGGTTACATATTGCTGCGGCACATACACCATAACGCGGCGTGTGTAAGCGGCAGCGTGGCTGGTCGTCACCACCAGCCGGGCAGGATGGTCAGGATCAACCGTGCCAAACGTATGCGGCTCCCTCGCGATGCCCGGAAACAACTTGCTGTCCGCGGAGCTCATGATGAACTCGTATACCGTTCCCCGCGGCATGCCGCTCTTTATCACCATATCCGGTGCACGCCTGTGCGTCGGGCCCAGGATAAAATTCCCGTCCTTCTTCACAGGCGCATTCGCGCCATCGGGCAATTCCTTGGCCGCAACATAGCCAGGGGTATGCGGATCGCGGGTGGGCGGCGTCGGCCGCGCCGTTTGAGACACGGCCGGAACTGCAGGAGCCACCAGGCCGGTCAGGATCGCAACTATGAAAAAACGGAGCATGAAGACTCCTCGCAATACGTTCAATGTATTGCCTCGTGGCAATTTGTAGCACGCATCGTTGCACCGAAGTGGGAATAACCCGCAGATTGCATGGAGTAAATCGATGCGATGTGAATTGCTCTGCGGGAGTGCGGATATGTACTCTAAATGGTCCCCCAACGCTTTTCATGTCGTAACTGAAGTTGGTTTAAATAAATTGCCTGGTTCACTCAAGGGGGATAGCAATGAAAATCATTGCTGTAGCGCTGATCTCATTTGCTCTTGGTGGAAGTGCTCATGCTTCAAAGCATCAACACTACATTCGAGACATCGAAGCCATCGCAAAGGCCAACCAGAAGCGCATCCAGCGCTACCAACAGAATCCGCCGGCCAGCGTGACGAAGAACGAAGCCGCTGCCTACGAGAATCTGGTCGAGTTGGATCTGTACCTGCTCTATCGCGAACTTCGCATGTACAAAAACTCGGCCAGCACAAAGCATCAAGTAGACGCGAAACTGGCACAGCTCTCCCGCGATATGGAAGACGCACCCGAGGCTCGCCACGAGACCGCCCAGGGTGGCCCGGCAAATCAGCAAAGGTAAGCGACGCACTTCTGGCTTGCGCGCCTAGCGCATCCAGCCTTCTATCGCGCTGCGGCGATAGTACTTGTCAGAGAGGGATGTTTTTTTGTCATCCTGAGCGGAGCCTTGTGGCGGTCTTTACCGCCACAGGCGTAGTCGAAGGACCTGCAGTGAACTGCTGTCTAGCGCGCAGCACTCTCTGCGTCCTCCGCGGAACGCTGCGGAAACACCAGCAGCGTCACCGCCAGCGCGACGACGATCCCCAGCCCCACCTCCAGAAATCTCGCCAGCGCCGCGCCTCCCGGACCTCCGTCCACCTTGATCAGCACGATGATGGTCAGCGCCACGCCGGCAAGACGTCCCGCCTTCTCGAATTCCAGCGTGCTGCAAACCAGCAGGCAGATCAGCACTGCGAGCCCGTATAGAAGATAGTGGCCATGCCACACATAGGAGGTGCCCCACCCCAGCAACGCGCCAATGCCCGTGCCGATCAATCGGTCGCGGCAGGAGACCAGCGTCACGGTGTTGTCGGAAGCCATCACCACAATCGCCGAAATCGCCGCCCAGTAACTGTGCGACAGCCCGAAGAGATTTCCCAGCCACAGGCAAAGCACCGCGGCCAGGCTCGTCTTGAACGCGCCGATCGCGCGATTGCCGACCTGCTTCCGCTTCCACCAGTTCGCGGCAACCGCAGCCTCAATGTCTGTAGCCATGGGCTTCACCCTTTCCAGGAGCAATCAACGCGGTCGATCCGCTGCTGCTCGATCGGCTGCTTAGGAGAGCTGCGTCCATCGTCTGCGGCTATCGCGTCGCCTGCGCCGTAGCCAGGACTACGGCGGACCGCCGCGCCATCTCATCGTAGTACCGAACCATGCGTTGCGGCTCCTCCGCGTGATACGGCGCCAGGTTGTGCGCCCACCGGAAGCCAATCGGTTGATACCACAGCTCCGCCTCGATCGTGAATGGTCCCGGCGCGCTTCCGGTGGACACCACATAGCGCACCGCGCTGCCCTTATCCGTAAATGCCGGATCCTCCGCCGCGCCGCCCATCACCGCAATATCCTTAACCGCCGTCGCCTTGTCGAAGCCCGTCGGCAGCAGCCGATTGTCTTTGAGATATCCCACCGCGTGCAGCAGGCCGGTCGTCACGCGCCCCTGCGCATCCTTCAGGATCGGCTCATAGATCTCCACCTGCTCCGCGCTCGTGATCTCCCGATAGTGCGGTTCGAACTTCAATGGATCCTCATCGTTGTCATTGCCCGTAATCGATCCATCGGCATTCAATGCTCCGGACTCAAAGACCACCCGCCCCGTCCTGTCCTTCACCACAACGTGCAGCCATACCCGGCGCGATGGATACGCGGTCGGCAGCTTGTGCCCTCCAAGATTCTCAACCAGCACATCCGCCGTCAGCTTTCCCGCAGCGGCATCCACATCGCGAATCGTCACCCGTGCCGACTGCGTTCGCAGAAACTCCGTCGTCCGCTGCATCGCGGCATCCAACTCCTGCGGCAGCGCCTCCACGGCAAGCTCGTCCCGGTGATTCTGCAGAATATCTTCCAGAACGAAATTACCGCCCACGAATACATGGCGGCGCATTCCCTCGCGAAGCTGGCCATACAGCGCCGTCACCGCAACCGGCTCCTGCACCTCCGGCATATGGCACGACTGGCATGTCTTCTTCGACGGCGTAATCGCTATGCTGCCATTCCAGAAATGGCATCTGCTCGGGAAATGTGCCCACCACCTGTCCACCCGGCCCCAGCGCTTTCGTGTACAGCGTGTGGCAGCTTCCGCACAGTGCCGCATCGCGAATCTGAGTCACCCTTCTTGGGCAGATATCCGCCAGTCGACGAGTGCATCACCGTCTCGTGTCCGTGATCGATGTCGAACGGACCATACTCCGGCCGCAACTCCTCCCGCGCCACCTTCGCAAACGCAACGTTGCCGTTGAAGCTCTCCGGCGTCCCCAGTCGATCCTTCTCGATCTGGTGGCACACCGAGCAGGAAACTCCATCCGCCGCCGCTCGATTTCCCCGGGGCGCCTTCAGCAGCGGAAGCTGCGCAAACACCTGCGTCTTCCGGCCACGATCCCGATCCGCAAAGTGCACCGCCGGCATGTGGCAGGTGGAGCACTCATCCTCAATCGCCGCCTGCGACTCCGGATGATCCATCGACTCCCGCCGCACACTCCCCTGCCAGTACGGATCGCGCGAAGAGTTCGCCATCACGCTCGCTCGCCACTCAAAGCCGATCGACACATCCTCGCCTTCGCGCGTCTTCAGTCCGTTGTGACACGCCACGCACCGGTCTGAAGTCCGGAACTCCGGCGGATGCACCGCCCCCGTAGCCGAGCTCACAACCTTGCCTGTCTTCTTTGATTGAGACTGATAGCTCAACAGAGTCTGCGACGATCCCAACACAGCCCCGAGAAGCATCACAACGCCCGTGACGATCTTCATCACCAGCCCTCCCAGAACTTGCCGTCGGCCCAATCCCACAGGACATAAAACACCACCTGCGTCGACCGCCCGCTGGTATCGGTGAATGGCTGTCGTACGCCGACATCTGCCCGTATATGTTGTCTACGGCTGATCGTCACCTGCATCTGCGGCAGCACATCCCAGTCCGCCTTCGCGCCATTCTGGAAACTCCGCGTGCCCAGCACCTCCACCATCGGCGAAAACAACCGCCCCAGCCCATGATCCGGAGCAAGCGCCTGTCCCGCTGCCGTCCGCCAGAAGACACTCCGCGGCGTCTTCGTCGAATCCACCGTCACGTCCGCCCCGCCTGAAATTGCAGGAACGTGTTTTCTTTGAACAACTGGTCGAACGCCGCGAAGGGCTCAAACGTCGTCGTTCCGCTGCCGAATCCGCGGTCCGTGTCGCCGGTCGGCAGCAGCACGCCTCCCTGAAGGCTGAAGATCGAGCCCGTCCGCATGCTCGAAAACATCTCCCGCTTCAAAGCCAACGTGATGTCCCCCACGCCGCTGGTCCAGTCATGATTCTGGTCGGCGTAGTTCACCGGAACATCCACTTCAATCTGGTTCCTGCCCTGGAATGTCTGCTCGTGGATCACATCGGTGGTAAAGCTCGGCGCCCCCGTCGCATTCATCGCCGTCGAAACAACCAGCTCGTCCTCCGGAAACGCCTTCTCCGTCACCAGTGCACGCGGCAGGTTCAGCTCTCCCGGCGGATAGTGGTGGATGTTCTTGCAGAACCCCCGCATGTACGCAATCACGTCATCGATCTGCTCGTTCGTCAGCAGGTCTCCAAACGACGGCATGATCTGCGAAAAGCCGCGGCTCGGTCCTCCATGGATGATCACTGCCTTCCACGCCGAATTCGCCTCGGGCGTCGTCTGATCGCATCGGGTAAAGTCCGGCCAAGTATCCGGCCGCGTAAAGACCGTGCTCGTCTGCGGCGCGCCTCTGCCCTCGCTTCCGTGGCACGCAATGCACCCGCCCTTGTAAACCTTCTCTCCCTTGCTCACATCGGGGGGCCTCGTATAGTGGATCGTCTGCGCGCGCAGCAGCAACGCGCACAGACAGCACAGCGCACTGACGCTCAACAGTATGAGGACGGGATTCCTGGCTTTACTCATCATGCTTCTTCAGATTGGATGTCCCGAGGTCCTCTCGGACGCGGATCACACTTCCAGTGTGCACCGGCGTTTCGCCGATCATTCTTGTCGCCGATCATTCTCGTCGCCGATCATTCTTGTCGGATTTGGTCGTCCGCAGTGGAAGCGTAGCTACCGCGTCAGCCTTGCCACGTCGTGTCCAACACCCTGATGAATCAGAGCACGGTGTTGTCGTCATCTAGAATCCCAGCAGGTCGTCGTCGCGGAGCCAACATGAGCAGGGTTCTCATTATCGGAAGCCACACCCAGGTGAGCCGTCAGCTCGGCGACGCTCTCACTGCGGCGGACTTTCCCATGGAGTATGCCGCCGGGTACGCCGACGCGCTGCAGCGCCTGCGCACGCGCTCCTTCGGCGTGGTCATCACCAGCCCCGACAGTGCGGTCGATGAAGACCTCGCCCTGCTCGAAGAGATGCGCGCCATCCGCCCCGGCGTCAAGTGCATCGTGCTGGCGGCGCACAGCACTCCGGATGAGGTCATCGCCGCACTGCGCGCGCGCGTCTTCGCCTGCTTCACTCCGCCCTTCGATCTGACCGAGATCGCCAACCTGGCCCGCAGCGCCGCGTCTGAAAGCCAGTGGCGCGACGACATCCAGGTCCTCTCGGCAAAACCCGGTTGGGTCTCCGTCCGCGTCAACTGCCGCCTCGCCACCGCCGAGCGCCTCATGACCTTCGCCAAAGAGTTGAACGCGCAGTTGCCGGAGGATACGCGGCAGGAAATTCTGCTCGCCCTGCGTGAGATTTTGTTGAACGCCATGGAACATGGCGCGGCCTTCAATCCGGAACAGATCGTCGAAGTCACCGGCGTTCGTACACGAAGGTCGCTGGTCTTCTACGTGCGCGATCCCGGCGCGGGCTTTCGCCGCGAATCGCTCAGCCACGCGGTCAGCGCAAACCCATCGGACGATCCTCTCGCCCACATCGCGCAGCGCGAAGAAGACGGAATGCGCGCCGGCGGATACGGTCTGCTGCTGGCGAGCGGCACGGTGGACGAGCTCATCTTCAACGAAATCGGGAACGAGGTGCTGCTGATCAAGTATCTCGATCACTTGCCCGCCGATCGTTCGGAAAAATCGTCGGAAGAATCGGCGACTCTCTAACTCCGCGAGCCAACTCAAACCTCGTCATCCCGACCGGAGCTATCTCGCGTCAGCGAGATCGGCGAAGTGGAGGGATCTGCTGTCCCGCCGCGCGGATCGCGAAAACGCAAGAGACGATCAATTCATCTTGATGCCGTGTTCGCCGACAATCGTAAATGCCGACAAAAGATGCGCCGTCCCCAGAAGCATCCGAACCTGTTTGCCAAGATTCATCAACTCCAGGCTGCAGCCCGCGGAGCGCGCAGACACATACAGCCGAACCAGCGTGCCCAGCCCCATGCTGTCCATGCGCGTCAGGTCGGTCAGGTCCAGCACGATTCGCTTGGAATCCGGCAGCAGTAGCTTGACCTTGCGATAGAGAAGATCGTCCGTATCCGCCACCAGTCTGCCATGGCATCGCACAATGACCGTGCTGCCGGTACGTTCAAACTCCAGCGTGAGCGGAGCTGCATTGTCAGACATCGGGCGTCACCTCGTCGAGACTCAATAAATGGGCGGGAGAAGGATCGAGCGATTCTCGCACATCGCCGCAATCGACGATGCTATCGCGAGCAGGCACAGCGACCCGCCAACGCAACAACGAGCGCCAGGTACGCCAGCAAAAAATTACGCGCGACCAGCTTTGGCCCAACCATGTGAGGAACCCGTTGCGGCAGTCTTCGCGCACCGAAGCAGGCGCAGCCCTCCTCGCTCAGGGAATCGCGAACCGTCGCGCGTCCGATCAGGAAGGCAAAAAGGAAGAACAGCGCAGCGCTGACCGCTGAGACGATCGGAGTACGCCAACCCGCAATCAACAGCAGACCGATGACGAACTCTCCGATCGGAAGGGCTCTCGAAATGCCCGACACCGCCCATGCTGGCCCTCCGACGAGTCTGCGCACACTGTCCGCGAGCATCGCCGCCGGTGTGCGAGCCTTTCCCACTGCTGCAGTGATCCAGATCAGCCCGATCCCTGCCTGCAGGACGTAAAGGGTAATCGACCTTGCGTAGCCGTGGATCATCACGGGCGCGGCTTTGTGCAGTCAATGGGCGGGCAGCCGGCGCGGAACATAACTGTACGCAAGACATTGTCGAGGACTGCCCATCCGCCCCATGCCGAAATGGCGGCGAGGCCGCATGGCAGACTACCTCCGAAGATGAAGGCGATGACGGCAATAATCCAGGCGGTTCTCACGATCCAGTCCAGGATGCATTCCATCGTCCACATCAAAGTGCAGGGCGTTTGTTTCGCGCACAGAAAAGCCCACACAAGGAACAGCACCAGGCCCACGAAGGCAATGGCGGCACCGACGATCCAGACCCAGATAACGGCGATACACCAGCCAATGACGAAGACAATTCCGCCGAGGAGCAGCAACACAATGGAAAGGACCAGCAGCAACGCGCAGATGGAGAACCCTGAGGAGGACCCCGGCGGTGGAGGTGGGGTGGTGCCGCCCGGCGCCTGAAACGTCGACATGCCCGTGGAATTGCAGCCTTGCGGCAGGGTGACCCCGGGAAAGGTGGGCGTCACGCTTACATCGTAGTTGTCGCCTGGTGTCAGCGTCAGTGCCGGAGAGAAGCCGGTCTGGTCTGTCGTCGCCGTCGTCGTCGTCTTCACGAAGGTGGTATTCGTGGACTTATCGGTGACCGTCCAGGCAAAGCTGGTCGGTGCGATGTTCGTGCATCCGGCGGGCCACGCGCTCGTTACGGAAAAATTGGCTGTCGTGCCCGTGATGGTGGCGTTAAGATTCACCGTTGGGCAGCAGCTTGGCGGAGGCGGTGGCGGCATGCCCGCCACCGGGAACGGCGCGCTGCCAAAGGTTGGGCATCCCGTCGCGGTCGTATTGGCGGGGAAGACGACCGTGCACACCACAACATATGTGCCGCCGCTGTTCAGCGGTAAAGCGCCAACCGGCACGCCGTTTAACTTCCAGTTCGCTCCCGCATCATTCGAATAGGTAATGTTGGCCGGCGTCTCCCGGCTGTATTTGTTGCCCGATGGATCGGTGACCTCCCAGACGTATTGGCTCGGTGTCACAGCCGTGCATTTCTTCGGCCAGTGGACGGCAGCGGTAAAGGTAGCCTTGGCGTTGGGCGGCGTTCCGGTAACCACTACTGTTACAGATACGCCATGCGGCGCGGATTTCGCGTCAAACGGGCAACACTGCGGTGGAGTGCCCCCCACCATGAATGTCGTACTGTCGGACGTGTCGCAGGCGGACGATAAGACACCCGCCGAAAACACGGGTCGCACCTTCACATCCCAGCTTCCCGCCGCGAGTGGCAGTGGAACCGTCGCGGCGGTGCCGGAAGTGCCGATGGTCCAATTGCCGGTGTCTGTGCTGGCCTGCGCGGTCGCAGTTGTCAGTCGATACTCGGCCGTACCCTGCGTGACCGTCCACAGATAGCCGGTGATGTTGACCGGTGGCGTGCACCCCGCCGGAACCCAGGACACGGGCATCGCAAGCGCAAAGCTGGCTGTCGGAACACCGCCCGGATAGTTCACGGTAGGCGCGGCAATGCTTACCAGCGGGCAGCAATCGCAATCGAACGCAAGGCTGTGGTTTGCTGCCGCGGAACTCGGTGCTCCCAGGCCCTGGTGACAATCCACCCAGACCCAGATGGTGTCCCCGCAGCCGCAGCTCTTCGGAAGGTTGATGTCGATGGTGAAAGGGCTTGCGCCGCTGTAGAAGCTCGCTTGTCTGCCGGGATTCGTCTGATTGCAGCTAACCCAGATGTCGAGTTTTTCGCAGTTGCTGTAGCTGCCTGTAATCCGTACCTGAGTCGGCGGGGTCCCCCCGACCAAAGTCACCGCCGTAATCGTGACAGCCATTCGAGCACCTCGAAGCTATCGCACAGAAAACGAACCGCGGATCCCTGGGAATTTCTTCTAGGCCAAACGCATCGCCCGTCGAACGGAAGGATTGCCTGAATGCGCCGTCGCTCGGACGACACGGAATCGTCGATCTTATAGGGAAATCTTCGAACCCTCTGTTACAGAAGCCCGCGTTTTTCCTGCCCACCGGTGGGAAATGTCAATTGGAAGAGACGATTGTCGGCAGATTCTGCTCGCCCGCTCCGCGGAAGTCAAGGAGATTTTGCTTGCAGTCGATGCAGATCCAGCTTCGATTTTCGAGTGAGCAGGCGCGGGAGAATTGAGAAAGGTTCTTAACCCATACCTCCACCCATCGGCGTGCAGGCATCACCGATGACTCACCGCAAGCCGACTTTTCCTGGGCGATCCAACTCTACGTCCGGATGGAACAGTTCCGGGTCCCGGTTACAGCGAGTCGATTCTCTGAGAGAGCTATCCGACCTGCTGATTGTCAGATTCTATGTTCCAGACATAGAGATAATCGTCGTCCGCGGCCGTACCCAGAGACTTACCGACCTTGCGGCTCGCACGATTCAGCGCCGAGCGAACATTGACTTTGGTGTCCGGCAGCTCGGATAACGGAATCTTCAAAGACATGCCACTCTCCAATCCGTCAAGGTCATCTAGGATTCGGGTCGTGATATCTCTGTGCTTCCCGTGACGCCCTGTGGGAACGTTTGCCTGCTCCGTGGTTTTGAAATTCCGGTCTCTTTCTTGCATGTGCAAAGCTTCCTTCGTACCGCTAAACCGTCCTAAACAAACGGTAACGAAACGCTAAAGTATTGCTAAGTAATATCCTCGGACAGGCAACTTGTCAAGACTAGAAGTACTTTTGTGCAAAAACCGATCTTGAACGCAGACAAAGAAAATCTCCCCGTATCGCCGGGTCAGACCTAGTCTCGATCCAGGTGAGACATTGGAAAAGAAAACAGAATTCGAAGTCGTTCCCCTGGCAGACATACTGCAAAAGGTCCGTCCCGTCGAAGAAATCGAACCCGCAAAAGGTCATTTCGCGGCGCCTCCACCCCCAAAGGGCGATTTGATCGAAGACGCTCCTTTTGGCGTGTCAAAGAGGGGGAGCAAGTAATGGCCAGGAGAATCTTTGTCGTCGACAATGAAAAAAACATTGCCGACTCGCTTCGCGCCATTCTCAACAAAAGCGGATTTGATGCGAGCGCGTTCTACGATGCTGAGACTGCCCTATCAGCCTGCGAAATCGCCAAGCCGGAATGCATCATCAGTGATGTCGGAATGCCCGGAATGAACGGAGTCGATTTGGCCGTGCAAATCAAAGAACGGTTCCCCGAATGCACAATCCTTCTCTTCTCGGGCCACGCTGCCAGTTTCGACCTTCTG
Organism: uncultured Acidobacteriaceae bacterium; assembly: GCA_963763665.1. Lineage (GTDB taxonomy): Bacteria > Acidobacteriota > Terriglobia > Terriglobales > Acidobacteriaceae > KBS-83. The sequence goes on from CAVXPT010000001.1 coordinate 1,573,619, forward strand.
GAAGGCGCGCGGAGTCGCGGTCACGATTTCGAGCTACTGTTAAAGCCCGTGCACCCCAATGACCTCCTGGCCAGGCTGGGGACGGCCAACCTTGACCCCTCAAGAGATGTGCTCCTGACAACATCGGCCTAATGATCAAATTCCCAAACTGGTACACTCCTCCACATTTCACGCAGAAACCTGCCAAATCACCCCATCCAATTTGCTAGCCTAAAAATAGGCCCTACCTCAGACACCAAAGCCACGGAACCTATCCGTGGCTTTCGTCGTTGTAAGTCCCTTGTTAAGACGATTTTAGCCGTAAGCAGCTTGAAAACAATGATTTACCGCCGGGACCACCCGGCGCATCAGAAACGAGGCAAATTCTTGCAGCTAACCCCAATGGAAAGACGAATTTACCGGTAAGTCCTTTGTATGGACGATTTTAGCCTTCGGGAGACGCCATAAACGCATGATGCGATGAGACTTACAAGTCACTCCCCCGTGACGGGAGGGGGGAGGGGCCCCCTCCCAGCCGGCGATTACAGGATGTACCGCGACAGGTCCTGGTTCTTCACGATCGACGCGACCATCGCCTGCACGTACGCCGGATCGACGACCACGACCTTCTCGACCCCGTGCTCGGTCACGCGTTCGACCACCGGCAGTGGAACCGTAGCGCCCAGCCCGTCGGCGGAAGCCGCCGCCAGGTCAAGCACGCCCTCGGCCGTCTTCTGCCCTTTTTGCAGATCGGGCGCCAGGAAGCTGATCTCGTCCAGCACCCGCTCCATGATCGTGTGCAGCCGCCGCGCGCCGATGTTCTCCGTCGTCTCGTTCACGCGGAACGCGAACTGCGCCATCTCTTCCAGCGCCTCGCGCGTGAACTCGAGCTTCAGCCCCTCGGTCTCGAGCAGCGCCGCGTACTGCTTGGTCAGCGACGACTTCGGCTCCGTAAGAATGCGGATGAAGTCCTCGACCGTGAGCGATTGCAGCTCCACGCGGATCGGGAAGCGTCCCTGCAGCTCCGGAATCAGGTCGCTCGGCTTCGATACATGGAACGCGCCCGCCGCGATGAACAGGATGTGGTCCGTCGACACCATGCCGTAGCGCGTATTCACCGTCGTCCCTTCGACGATCGGCAGAATGTCGCGCTGCACGCCTTCGCGTGAGATGTCCGGCCCGTGGCCACCCTCACGCCCCGCAACCTTGTCGATCTCATCCAGAAAAATGATCCCGGAATTTTCCACGCGATCGACCGCGACGCGATTCACCTGATCCATATCGATCAGCCGCTGCTCCTCTTCCTGCACCAGGTACTCGAAGGCCTCGCTCACCTTCATCTTCCGCTTCTTGGTGCGCTGCCCGAACAAGCCCGGGAAGAATGTCCTTCAGGTTGACATCCATCTCTTCCTGGCCCTGATTGGTGATGATCTCGAAGCTCGGCGTATTCCGCTCGCGCACATCGATCTCCACCGTGCGCTCGTCCAGCTTGCCCTCGCGGAACTGCTGCCGCAGCTTCTCCCGCGTGCGGTTGTGGCTGTCGCTCGCTGGGTTCGGTGCCTCAATCGTGGGCGCCGTCTCCTGCGCGCTCAGGATGTCGATCACCTTGGAGTCCGTCTTCGCCTCCGGCTGCTTCACCGCAGCCGCGGGCGCTGGCAGCAGCAGATCCAGCAGCCGCTCTTCGGCGTTCAGCTCGGCCTTGTCCTCCACCTCTTCCAGCCGCTCTTCCCGCACCATGTCGATCGCGATCTCCACCAGGTCGCGGATCATCGACTCCACGTCGCGGCCCACGTAGCCCACCTCGGTGAACTTCGACGCCTCCACCTTCAGGAACGGCGAGCCGGTCAGCTTTGCCAGCCGCCGCGCAATCTCCGTCTTGCCCACGCCCGTCGGCCCGATCATGATGATGTTCTTCGGCATGATCTCTTCGGCGAGATCGGGTGGCAGCTTCTGCCGCCGCATGCGGTTGCGCAGCGCAATCGCCACCGCCCGCTTCGCGGCGCTCTGCCCCACCACGTACTTGTCCAGCTCCGCGACAATCTGCCGCGGCGTCAGCTCATCCAGCGACAGCTCCTGGTCTTCCGCTGCCCCTGGTAAATAGATAGCCATCTGCCCTGATTCTCCTTCCGGGCCTGTCGCGCCTGCTCAGGCGGTCAGCTCTTCGATCGTGATCTGGTCGTTGGTGTAAATGCAGATCTGTCCCGCAATCCGCAGGCTCTTCTCCGCGATGTCGCGCGCACTCAGTTCGGTGTTCTGTATCAGCGCACGGGCCGCGGCCAGCGCGAAGGAGCCGCCGGACCCGATCGTCGCAATGCCCTCGTCCGGCTCGATCACGTCGCCCGATCCGCTGATAAGGAACGTCTGGTGCGGGTCCGCCACCACCAGCAGCGCCTCCAGCGACCGCAGCATCTTGTCCGTGCGCCAGTCCTTGGCCAACTCCACGGCGGAGCGCCCCAGGTTGCCGGCATACTGCTCCAGCTTGCCCTCAAAACGGCTGAAGAGAGAGAAGGCATCCGCCGTCGAACCGGCAAACCCGGCCAGAATCTTGTCCTGGTAGAGGCGCCGTATCTTCTTGGCGGTGTGCTTGATCACGCTGTCGCCCAGCGTGACCTGGCCATCCGCGGCCATGACGACGCTGCTGCCCCGGCGGACACAGATGACGGTGGTGGAACGGATGCGGCGCCCCCCGGAAAGAGACAGATCACCCTGCCCGGAAACGCCTGCTGCATATGTGGAAAACCGCCGCGGAGGTCCCGCTGGCGGCGTTAGGACTGGCTCGCTCATGCTCTCTTCACTATACGCTTTATGGCTCGGATCATCTTCATCGCGGCCGCGTACAGGAGCGCTGCCGGCCGCAGGCCTTCTCTGCCACGAAACGCCGCCCCTCACGGAACCTGGCTGGTACACAGCGATGGCGAATGTGCTTTTGTATCCCCCTTTTGCGCCATCCTCCCGACACCGATTCGTAACTCGACTCCCGCCATGGCTGCGCTATCCTTGCAGCAGCAATGGAGAGTTCCCGCTGTGGCTCTCCCATCCCCGGAGCACCGATGTTTGGCATCACCCTGCGAGAGACCCAGTTGGTAAGTGGCGTGACGGCAGCGGCGGCCATAGCTGCTGCGGTCACCCTGTATTGGATGTCACGGAAGCGCCCCAGCCCCGATGAGCTGGAGCGCGATCGCCGCGATGTGCTGGTGCAGAAGGGCCGCATCATCGATGCCACGGTGCTCGACATCAATGAGCTGTCACCCGAGGAATCGGACAGGCCCTTGGGCATGCAGCTCATCCTGTACCAATACGATGTCGCCGGCGTGACCTACGAGTGCTCGCAGGACGTCACCCTGCTGCAGCATGTAGTGGACATCCACAAGATCCGGCTCAGCTTTCCCGCGTCGGTTCGCTACGATCCCCACAACCCCGGCAACAGCCTCATCGTGGCCGAAAGCTGGAGCGGCCTGCGCGACACGGCGAACTCCATCCCGCTCCATCCACTGCGCCGCGCCAATCCGCGCCAGGCAGTCGTCTAACTTCATCGATTTAGACTTCCAGCTTTACGATCGCGGCGCTGGCTGCTGGAACGTGCACCCGGCAGATTCCACGGATCACGCGGGCCTTCTCAAAGCTGCCGCGCCATTGACCATCCTGTCCTACGGCCGCTCCGCCCAGCGTGACGTCGGTCTTGCCGTCGAGTGACGGCGCTGCCAGCCGCTGCACACGCGCGTGCGTTGCGACTGATTTCGCCGCGATTCGCACATCCGCGTCCGTGCCTTCATCCTTATTGACGATCACCAGCGTCGCAGTGCCATTCGCGTTCAGCGTGGCATATGCGGTCAGGTTCGCCGCGCCCGCGTCATACGAGACCGCGATACGCTCGCCGTGGCACGCTTCGGCAAAGGCCAGCATCCCGTAGTACTCGGGCGCTGCGTGGTAGTGTCCGTGCTGGTCGTCACCAATGGGCGAGTAGCTGCTGATGAAGTCGAGCTGATTGATGCCAGTCTCCATGTTGACGCCGCTCGCTCCATGCCAGGCGAGCACGCAGAGATAGTCGAGCGCCCACAGCGCCGCAGCGAAGGTGTCGCTGACCCCCGGGCGTCCACCGCCGGAGAAGGAATTGGTCTCGCAGATGCGATAGGGAACACCGGAAGACTTGCTCGCCGCGCGCATCCTGTCGAGCATGGCAGCGAGCTTCGCATCTGGGCGCAACAGCTTGTCGGCGGTGCTGGCCGGGTTCTGTCCTTCGCGATAGTAGTGATGCGTCAGCAGCCGCAGATCGTGCCCTTCGTCCGCCGCGAAGCGCTCGACCCAGCCGGTTGCGCCTGCCGCATCGGGACCGGCGAAGCCAACGCGTGGCAGCGCGGCACGCACGGCGGATTTGTAGCGCCGATACTCTGCCAGGTATTGCTCGTATGAGTAGCGCGGCCGGTGTCCTTCGTGCACATACAGGTCAGGCTCGTTGCCGATCTCAAAGGCCAGCAGTCGATCACCCGCAGCACGGGCAACCGCGCGCGCTTCGGCCACAGCATCGTCCACACTTCCATTGCCCAGGTTCAGACCCCAGATCAGAGACCAGCGGGTCGCGTCCAGGAATCCCGCCAGATCACGCAGCCCAGCTTCATTGATCTTCGTGCCCTTCGGTGTGGAAACAGCGGTCGCGTGCGCCGCGAAGGAAGAGTAGTCCGAGGTGTTTCCACCAATGCGGATGATGCCCTTTGCGCCCAGGCTCCTCACCAGTTCGACATAAACGCGATTCGATGCGCTCAAAAGCCCGGGCGTCGCAACGGACGAAATCTCATAGCCCAGCCCCATGAAATCCGCCGGAATGGGCCCAAGGCGTTGATTGCCGTCGATCGCCAGGTCGATCTGCCGCGTGGCCCTTCGGGCCGCAGACTCACCCGCGAGCCACACCGGAGAACCGGCGGCGCAGGCTCCGAAGGCAGCGTTACGCAAAAACTCTCTGCGGTCCATTCCGCCATAAGACACGATTCCGCAGGCCTGCGCTATGAGCAGTGTGAGCTACAGGACAAGGTCAATTTCATGATCACGCAGGTAGGTCGCGCTCATGATGGAGCTTTCTCGAACCCCGCAAATTACAATAGTCGTATGCACGTTCATGGAGCCCAGAGCCCTCGCACGCAGCGCATCCTGCGTTGTCGCTGGCGGCCACGCTCGTCTATGTGCTGGTCACCTTCATTGCCGGGCTGCGTGCGCACTCACTGGCCCTTATCTCGGAGGCCGGCCACAACGTCTCCGACGCGCTGGCCCTGCTGCTTTCCTTCGTGGCGGTGTACTTTCAGGGACGTCCCGCATCCGACTCCAAGACCTTCGGCTACCAGCGCGCCGGCGTGCTGGCGGCATTCCTCAATGCGCTGACCCTCATCGTCATCGCCGGCGGTATCGCGGTCGAGGCCATCCATCGGCTCAGCAGCCCGGTCGAAGTCCAGCCACGGCTCATGATGATCGTTGCCGCGGCGGGCGTGGTGATGAACGGCGTCATCGCCGCATTCCTTTTCAGCGGCAGCCGCGACATCAACATCCGCTCCACCTTCATTCACATGCTCGGCGACACGCTGTCGACAGCAGCCGTCATCGTCGGCGGCGCCGCAATCCTATTCACGCACCTCAACTGGATCGACCCCGTGCTCTCGCTGCTCATCGCCGCACTGATTCTGTGGAGTTCCATCTCCATCGTGCGCGAATCGATGAATATCCTGCTCGAGGGCACGCCGCGCGGGCTCTCCGTTCCAGAGATACGCAACTCCCTCGCCACTATCAACGGCGTCCTCGACATTCACGATCTGCATGTATGGAGCCTCGGCTCGCAGACCCGCGCGCTGGCCACGCATGTCACCATCGACGACATTCCGCCCTCGGAGAGCAACCGCATCCTCGGCGACATCCGCGAACACCTGCTGAGCCGCTACGGCATCTATCACACCACCGTGCAGTTCGAGCACGCCCCCTGCGGCGAGGCGCATGGCTGCGTGGAAGCAGTGGAAGAGGCGCACGACCACAGCCACGTCGGCCATCAGCACTAAAACAAAAGCTGTCATCCTGAGCGGAGCGAAGGACCTGCAGTTGTTCCGCCAGCCAGCATCTACAATCGCGTCATGCCTGAACTGACACCCGACGTCCTGACCCGCGCCAAACGCATCCGGCTATTGCTCATGGATATCGACGGCACGCTCTCGGGCGGCGTCTGCCTCATTGCGTTGCCGAATGACGGCGGCGTTGCCGAGATGAAAGTCTTCGATCCGCACGACGGTCTCGCGCTCAAGCTGGCGCACACCATGGGAATCCGCACCGGCTTCATCACCGGTCGCAAATCGCCCGCGGTGGCGCAGCGCGCGCGCGAATGTGAAGTGGACTACGTGTATCTCGGCCAGGCGAAGAAGACGCAGGCGTATGAAGAGTGCCTGCAGAAGGCCGGCGTCACCGACGAAGAGACAGCCTATCTCGGCGACGATCTTCCCGACATGCCGCTCAGCCGCCGCGCCGGCCTGGCCATCGCCGTGGCCAATGCAGCACCGGAACTAAAGGCGATCAGCCAGTACGTCACGGAGCGGCGTGGTGGCGAGGGTGCCGCGCGCGAAGCCGTCGAGCTGATCCTGAAGGCGCAGGGACGCTGGGAGACGGCGATTCCGCTGGCGCTCGCCTAAGAAAAAACTGCTGTCATCCTGAGCGGAGCGAAGAGCCTGCCCTGAGCCTGTCGAAGGGACCTGCAGTTTGCATGCGGTGCAGAAAGTGCGCCGTCTCGCAGCGCTACGCAGGCAGCTGCGGAGTCGCCGCGATCAGTGCCTGTGTGTATGGCTGGCGCGGCGCGCGGCACAGCGCGTCCGCCTCGCCCTCTTCCACTACTTTGCCTCGCTGCATCACCACGATACGATCCGCCAGGTAGCGAACCAGCGGCATGGAATGCGTGATGAACAAATAGGCCATGCCATGTTCGCGCTGCAGCATGCGCAGCAGGTTCACGATCTGCGCGCCCACACTCACATCCAGCGCTGACACCGGCTCGTCCAGCACCAGCAACTCGGGTCGCAGAGCGAGCGCCCGCGCAATGTTGATGCGCTGCCGCTGTCCGCCGGAAAACTCATGCGGATACCGCGGAAGCGCGGAGTCATCCAGCCCCACGCTCTTCAGCAATTCGCCAACGCGCTCGCGCTGCGCTGCGCGTCCGCGCGGCAGGTGCGCCTCGCTGCCGGCCAGCGCGGAATGAATGCGAAATGGCTCGGAGACGATCTGCTCCACCCGCATGCGCGGATTGAGCGCGGCATAGGGATCCTGAAAGACAGGCTGCATCCGCCGCCGCATCCAGCGCAGCCGCGCGCCGCGCGCTTTGGCGACCACTTCGCCATCAAATCGCACCACGCCCGCCGTAGGCTCGATCAGCCCCAGTACGATGCGCGCCACCGTGCTCTTGCCCGATCCCGACTCGCCCACCACGCCCAGCGTCTCTCCGCGTGCAATCGTGAACGACACGTCGTCCACCACCAACGCCGCCCCTGACGAGGACGGATAGCTCTTCGAGATGGCCTCGACCTCAAGCAGCGCCATGCGCGAATGCTACCATCCGGCACATCCGCATCCATCGCCTCGGAGAACCCAATGCCACTCGATCGCCGCCATTTCCTCGCTGTCTGTTCCGCCGCAGGCCTCGCCGGCACGCTGCTGCCCGGCGCGCTCTACACACTGGCCGCGCAAGCGGAGCAGCAGGGAAGCGAGTCCGCCAAATCTCCGCAGCCCGTCCCCCCAAAATCCATCACCGACCAAATGCTCGAAGCCGCAGCCATTCTCGCCGGTGTGCCCCTCACCGCAGAGCAACGCGCGATGATGCTCGACGGCCTGAACCAGCAGCGCAAATCGTACGACGCAATCCGCGCGCTGCACATTCCCAACAGCGTTGCCCCCGCATACATCTTCGATCCGCTTCCACCCGGTGTCGCAGTAGACACCGGGCGCCGCCCCATGCGCATCAGCAAAGCGCCCGCCATCGCCCATGCGCCCTCGAATCTTGAGGACCTCGCATTCCTTTCCGTGCGGGAGCTTTCCGAATACGTGCGAACGAAGAAGGTCTCGTCCATCGCACTGACGGAGATGTATCTCACGCGGCTGAAACGCTACGACCCCATGCTGCACTTCGTCGTCACGTTGACCGAGGAGCGCGCGATGACGCATGCGCGCGAAGCCGATCGCGAGATCGCAGCCGGCAAGTATCGCGGCCCTCTCCACGGGCTGCCCTGGGGCGCGAAGGATCTGCTGGCGGTGAAGGGCTATCCGACGACATGGGGCGCCGGTGGCTTTGAGCACCAGAGCTTCGATGAGGATGCGACCGTCGTGAAGCGGCTCGACGCTGCAGGCGCTGTGCTGGTCGCGAAGACAACACTGGGCGCACTGGCCATGGGCGACAAGTGGTTCGGCGGACGCACGCGCAACCCGTGGAATCCGCAGCAGGGCTCAAGCGGTTCCTCGGCCGGTTCGGCCTCATCGGTCGCGGCGGGCTGCGTCGCATTTGCGATTGGCTCGGAGACGCTGGGCTCCATCTCGTCGCCCTCCACGCGTTGCGGCGCCACCGGCCTGCGGCCTACCTTCGGCTTCGTCCCGCGTACCGGCGCCATGGCACTGAGTTGGACGATGGACAAGCTAGGCCCGCTCTGCCGCGCGGTCGAGGATTGCGCCATCGTGCTCGATGCGATCCACGGCCCCGACGGCAAAGACCTGGCGACGCGCGATGCCAGCTTCTCTTGGGACGCGGACGTTGACTGGCGCACGTTGCGCGTCGGCTATCTGAAAGATGCATTCGAGTCGAGCCACGCCGAAGAGCCGACAAAGCCGCCTGCTTCTGAAACCGAAGTCGAAAAGAAGAAGCGCCTGGCCGCCGACCGCGAGCGTGCAGCCGCACGCGCGCGCCGCGAATACGACCGCCGCTACGATCAGGCTGCGCTCGACAAGCTGCGCGCGATGGACGTCGATCTCAAGCCTGTCGCATTGCCCAATCTGCCCTACGGAGATATGTCACCGCTACTGACCGCCGAAGCCGCCGCGGCCTTCGACGATCTCACGATGAGCGGCCGCGACAAGCTGCTGACCGAGCAAAGCGCCGATGACTGGCCGAACCTTTTTCGCGTCTCACGCTTCTATCCCGCGGTCGAGTACATCCAGGCGAATCGCGCACGCACGCTCGCGATCCAGCAAATGGCAGCGCTCTTTCAACAGGTTGATGTGATCGTTACGCCGAGTGGCGGCGACCAGTTGGTCGCAACGAATCTGACTGGCCATCCCGCAGTCATCGTGCCGAACGGCATTCGCGGCAACGACGCGCCCGTGCCGCCCAAAGTCGACGATGGCGAGGACGATTCGATCGGCGGTCCCGGCACGCCGGTCAGCCTCACGTTTCTGGGCGGCTTGTATCAGGATGCGAAGTTATGTGCCTTCGCGCGCGCCTATCAGCAGTCAACAGGCTTCCAGAAGCTTCATCCGAAGCTGGCTTAAGGCGGAAGCCGGGCTGTAAACGCATCGCGGACGGCAAAGCTGCCGCCCGCGACACAGGTAATTCTTCTACTGCTTGACCCAGACTTCCGTGAAGGGCTCGTTCGTCTTTGCGGCCGAACCTACTTCGGTCATCTTCTTGCCGTCCGCGGAGACCGTCATGGTGCTGTGCAGCGTGACCTCTCCATTGATCTTCTCTGTCATCTTCAGCGTCCGCGGCGATGCTTTCACCAGTGCAATGGTGAGTCCTTTGGGCACTGTCGGTCCTACCGGAGCGTAGTCCTTGCCGTCAAACTTCGCATCGAGTACCCCCTTGATCGCGGGGATATTCCAGGTCAATCCGTCTGCGCCATTCTCGGCGATCTCGTACGTCTGCTCCTCGTTCAGGTCCGCCTTTGTGCTCTTCCATTTTCCGGCAAGACCATGCATACCGCTGATTCGTGTGTAGTCCGAGACGTCGTCGAAACTGGTGCCGTCCGGCCGGGTGCCTTTGCTTTCTACCTTCAGACTCTTACCGTCTGGTGCAATCGTCCATGTAGTCGATCCGAGATCGACACCGTTCTGTGTCGCATGGCTCTCGTAGGTGTTGTCATCGACCTTCTTCCAGGACTCTTCACCGCCCGTCCATGTGGTGGTGGGACTCCCGTCCATCTTGACCTTCGTAGAGTGACCACCGGCCGTGTAGGTCAACTCGCCGCCTGCAGAGACAAACCGGATCGTGTCTCCCGTGAGTTTGCTCTGGGCGGGATCGAGTTTCCACTTGCCCGCAAAGGGGCTTTCAGCAAGCGCAGTGCCGGCAGCAGCCAGCATGGCGATCGCGACTACAAACGAATAACGAATACGCATCGAGTTTTCTCCTGACCAGCGATTCATTTCGAGGAAGCTACAGGGGGAGAATTGCGTCGTACGTTCGCGGGTCCAGGAAGGGGAAAGAGACCACGGACGTGCACGGATACCAGCAGGAGAATGCGCTCAAAGGCTCTCGTTTGGCAAGCGTCTTCTCGAACTCACGTCTTTTTCGAAATCACGTCTTTTTCGAACTCAAATGAGAAGGGCTGCCCTGAATCTTGCGGCAGCCCTCTGCAAAAGGAACGGTGATACAGGTCTCGATATCCGCGTTTAGATATCCAGGTTCTTCACGTCCAACGCATTCTCTTCGATGAACTTGCGGCGCGCATCCACGTCTTCGCCCATCAGCGTGGTAAAGATCTCCTCCGTGGCCGCCAGATCCTCAAGCCTCACCGAAAGCAGCGTGCGGCGGTCCGGATCCATCGTCGTCTCCCACAGTTGCGGAGCCGTCATCTCCCCCAGTCCCTTGTAGCGCTGCACCTGGTAGTCGCGCCGCCCCTGCTCGATCACGTATTCAAACAAATCGCGTGCCGACTTCTTCTCGACAGGCTCCTGCGGATTGCGCGGCGCCTTGCGTGCCGCCTTCGCCGTAAGCGCTTCGCCGGTCTCGGTATCGGAGCCGTCCTGCGCCACCGCCTCTTCGACTGTCTCTTCCGCAGCGGCCTTTCCTTTTGCCGCATATTCGATGAAAAACGGCGGCTCCAGCTCGTCCTTGATCTGCGCGTGCTTCGCCATCATCTGGCGATACTCCGGCGTCGAGGCCAGTGCCCAGTCAATCCTGCGCAATGCGCCCTGCGCATCGGTGAAGGAAACCGACCAGGTCCGATGTTCCTCATCGAGCACAGGCTCGGTGACATCTTTAAACTGGTAGTTCTTCTTCATCCCGCTGAGCGCCTTGTGCAGTTGCGCCAGCTTGGCGGGCGCTTTGCCGTCCGGTGATTCAAAATCACTGCGGCGCACCAGCTCGAGCTTTGCCAGCAGCGAGCTGACCTCTTCATTGCGAATGCGCTTGTCGACCTTCTCGAAAAAGCCGAGGTAGTCGTTGAGATGGCCCATGAATTTCGTCAGCGCGCCGCCCTCAAGCTGCTTGCGGTTGGCCGCGTCTGCGCCATAGCGGATCACCATGCCATCCGACGCGCGCTTCACCATCACCTTCACGAACTCGCGGTCGTCCTTGATGTACTGTTCAAACTTCCCCTTCTTGATGCGATACAGCGGCGGTTGCGCAATGTACACGTGGCCGCGCTTGATCAGGTCCTGCATGTGGCGGAAGAAGAAAGTCAGCAGCAGCGTACGGATATGCGATCCGTCCACGTCGGCGTCCGTCATTAGAATGACCTTGCCGTACCGCAGCTTGGTCGGATCGAAGTCGTCCTTGCCAATGCCGCAGCCCAGCGCCGTAATCATGGCGCGGATTTCCTCATGGCCCAGCATCTTGTCGTAGCGCGCCTTCTCCACGTTCAGGATCTTGCCCTTCAGCGGAAGAATGGCCTGGAACTTGCGATCGCGCCCCTGCCGGGATGTCCCACCGGCCGACTCGCCCTCGACAAGATACAGCTCGCAGCGGTCCGGGTCGCGCTCAGAACAGTCGGAGAGCTTGCCCGGCAGGCCGCCGCCGTCCAGTGCACCCTTGCGCCGCGTCAGGTCGCGTGCCTTGCGTGCAGCCTCGCGTGCGCGTGACGCTTCAATGGCCTTGTTGATGATGCGCTTGGCGATCGGCGGATTCTGTTCGAGAAACATGCCGAGCTTCTCGTTCACAAACGCCTGCACCGTGCCCGCGATGTCCGAGTTGAGCTTGCCCTTGGTCTGTCCTTCGAACTGCGGTTGTGACAACTTCACGCTGATCACAGCCACCAGGCCTTCGCGCACGTCGTCGCCGGAGAGATTCTCCTTTACATCCTTGAACAGGCCAAGCGACTGCCCCGCGACGTTGATGGTGCGGGTCAGCGCGGTCCGGAAGCCAGAGAGATGCGTGCCGCCATCCACCGTGTTGATGTTGTTGGCGAAGGAGAACACGGTCTCGGAGTAGCTGTCGTTGTACTGCAGCGCAATATCGATCTCGACAGCATCGCGCGCCGCCTCCATGTGGATCGGCTTGTCGTGTAGCACCTGCTTGCCCTTGTTGATGTGTTTGACGAACTCCGCGATGCCGCCGGCATAGCGGAACTCGGCGCGCTTGGACTCGCCCGTCTTTGGATCGGTCACGCGCTCATCGGTAAGCGTGATCAACAATCCCTTGTTCAGGAAGGCGAGCTCGCGCAGTCGCTGCGCCAGCGTGTCGTAATTAAATTCCGTGACGGTGAAGATCGACTTGTCCGGCAGGAAGTGGATCTTCGTGCCCCGCCGCTTGGTGTTGCCGGTCTGCGTCAGCTTCGAAATCGGCTGGCCCTTCGAGTACTCCTGCTCGTAGGTGTGCTCGCGCCAGATCTCAACCTCGAATGCCTGGCTCAGCGCATTCACGCAGGAGACACCAACGCCGTGCAAACCGCCGGAGACTTTGTAGTTCGACGAATCGAACTTTCCACCTGCGTGCAGTTTGGTCAACACCACCTGTACCGCCGGCATTACTTCGCCGCCCGGCAGCGTCATGTCATCGACAGGAATGCCGCGGCCGTCATCGATCACCGTGATCGAGTTGTCGAAATGAATGATGGTGTCCACGCGCGTCGCGTGTCCTGCAAGCGCTTCATCGACGGAGTTGTCCACCACCTCGTAGACCAGGTGGTGCAATCCCATCTCGCCCGTGGAGCCGATGTACATCGCAGGTCGCAGACGCACCGCCTCCAGACCTTCGAGCACCTTGATGTTGCTCCCGGTATAACTGCCATTCTTGGTAGGTTTCGCGTTCTCTTCTTCAGGCGGAAGGAGTGCTGCGGCGATCTCTTTAGTGGACATGAAACTCCATCAGTGCTCGAGGGGGTCGCGCGAAGCCGGATCAGCCAACTAAGTGGCTGTATTCAAACGACTTGAGATAACCCCGCGTGTATCTGTATTCTATCATGCTCAGGGCGCTTTTTTGGGGCTTTCGGGGGGTGCTTCATGCGGTGCAGAATCAGCACTTTCGGCGGATTTTCCGGCCCTCTAGCCGGCCGTTCCCGGTGCGCGAACAAAAGGCGAAAAATGACCCATTGGATCCTCCAGTAACGCTCCATCGTTACTCCAAACCCGAGAAGTGACGTTGAGAGCTGTGCTTGCGGCGGTCTATCTTCGATCAGGCGCATGCTTTTTTCCCTTCCCCAATCCGCAGTGTTCTGGCTCAGATGTGTCACCGTCCTGGAAACCGTGCTGCTGCTGGCCGCCTATGCCTGCGTGCTGCGCAAGAAGGACCGCATCTATCCCGCAATGCGCGCCTACCTGCTGGTGAATGCCGTCGGCGGCATTCTGGTGTGCACGCTGCTCGGATTGCCGGGTCGCATCGCCAGTGAGGCCGTCGTCTATTGCGTGCTCTTCTGGGCAGCCTACGGCGCCTCCGGTGTGCTCACGTTTCTTACTGCGCAGCAAATCTTCCATGACGCCCTTGAGCCGCTGCCCGGCCTGCGCCGGCTCGCATTGGTTGCCTTCCGCTGGGTCGCAGTGGTTTCGGTGGCACTCTCCGCGGTGCCGGCCATCGTGCCGCTGTTCTTCCGCGCGCAGTCCTGGCAGATCACGGCGCTGCAGGCGATGCGCTGCGTCAGCGTGTTGGAGTTTTGCCTGCTCGCCTTCGTCCTGCTCTCCGCGCAGGCGCTCGGCATCTCCTGGCGCAGCCGGATCGTCGGCATCACGCTCGGCTTCGGCGTGCTGGCCGTGGTGGATACGGTCTGCTTCATGTTCCTGTTGCGCTCGCTCTCGCACCTGCTGCCCTGGCTCGTAGTGCGGGAGACCGGCGGCGTGGTCGCCGCGTGCCTCTGGCTGGGCTACCTGCTGATGCCCGAGCCAAAGCGCGCGGGCGTCCAGTTGAAGAACAGCTCGCAGTTGCAGAAGTGGAACGAGATCGCACTCGCACTGGGCAAGCCCGTCCCGCACATCGCTCTCGGACAGCCGGAACCCTCGCCCTTCTTCCTGCAGGACGTTGAGGCTGTCGTCGATCGTGTGCTCAGCCGCAACGAGGTCGATCCGCCCGGCGTGCGCTGAACTGATCTAGAGCCAGCGAGTACGAAACAACAAAGGCCAGAGCGGAGATGCTCTGGCCTTCCTGTTCTGGAGATGTGGTGGAGCGCTTACGCGGTCGGCAATTCTGCTGCTTCCACAGATACGAAGCGGCCGCCCTTGCCCTTGTCCTGGAACTTGATCTTGCCCGTGATCTTGGCGAAGAGCGTGTCGTCGCTGCCGCGGCCGACATTCAGGCCGGGCTTGATCCGCGTGCCGCGCTGCCGCACGATAATGGAGCCACCCGGCACCACCTCGCCGGCAAACCGCTTCACGCCCAGCCGCTGTGCATTGGAGTCGCGGCCATTCTTCGAACTGCCTAAACCTTTTTTGTGTGCCATCTCTCTAGTCCTATGCCGGTAGCTCCGGCTGCTTTCGAATGCCGTAAGGCCGAATAACCGTTAGCCCTCGCGGTTTCACTTCCCGGCGGGTTTTTACTTCTCAGACCTTACTTCTCGGCCCGATAGGTCGTGCCGTCTACTTCGATCTCGTTGATGCGTACCTGCGTAAACGCCTGCCGGTGCCCCTGCAGCTTCTTGTACTGCTTCTTCCGCTTGTAGTGGAAGACCAGGATCTTGTCGCCGCGGCCATCGCCCAGCACCGTCGCCGTCACCTTGGCGTTCTGCGGCTTGTCCAGAGCGCCCTCCGAGGTCGAAGCCGCCAGCACTTCGCTGAACTCGATCGTCTCGTTGGCCTCGACTCCGGTCTTTTCAATGCGCAGCACATCGCCAGGCGCCACGCGATACTGCTTCCCACCAGTGCGGATCACCGCGTACATAAACCCTCCACAGCTCCACAGGCGGAAGCCGGAATTCAAAGTCAGTTGGGCGGATACATGCTTCGCTCACTCGCGCACTGCTCAATCTCCCGAAAAAAACGGGCAACGAATCAGGGCTACGGTAGGGCCTCTCGTCTGGTTTCAAGACACAAAGAGGCACAGGCAGGATCGCCGGAACCTATTCAGTCTATCGGGAGATCGCGGCAGGGTCAATCGCCGGACGGCGCGATTCCGCACTCTGGAACAGGAACACCCCCAGCAGCGCGATCAACGGCTCCAGCGGATGCCGGAAGCGGGCATGTACGGTCACGAAATAGTAGACGGCCGGCAGCGTCAGAAAGGCAAATGCGAAGAGCCAGGCCCCATAGACCCGCCTCCGGAGCGCCAGCAGCAGTCCCAGCAGCCCGGCCGTGCTCAGGAAGCCAAAGTTCAGGCTGCGAAAGAATCGTCCGGCCGCGTTCCCGCTCGCCGACGGCACTCCGAACCAGAAGAAATCCAGCCGCTTCAGCGTGTTTCGGACAAACAGCCAGCGATCGGCCCGGATCGTCTGCTTCGCCAGCTCACCCCGCATCTGCGCATAGCGATACTCGCCCATCGCGCTATACAGGCGAAGCTGTCGCGGATCCTTTCGCAGGGTGGTCATACTCCATCAGCAGGCCGTTCGCACCCGGGCCGTTGCCCAGATAGAGCTCCGCGCCAAAATTCGCGCGCAGCGGCACAAAGTGGTGGAAGACCCGCGTATTGCGCACCATCCAGGGTGCCAGAATCGCCAGGAAGATCACCGCGCTCAGGCTGGCCCCGGCCACGCCGCGTATCAGCGCGCTCCCCGCCCCGGTCAGAATCCAGACGCCCGCAAACGGCAAAAAAAGCACCAAAGACGGGTTTGCCAGCGCAATTGCGCCCCAGATGAGCCCAAAAAGCACCCAATCGCGCATCGCGAAGCGCCCCGGCCTGTCCGGAGAGCGTTGATGCATCCGCAGCGCCAGCGCAAAGGCGCAGGTGAACAACAGGGTGCTCAGGCTGGTCTCCCACACCCAGCGAACCGCATACTGCATCGCCGCCGGATACAGCGCCCACAGCCAGACCGCCCAGCGGCTGATGCTGGCGGCGCGAGCCGTCCCGGAGGCTGCAAAGCATCGCCGGCCAATCGCCGCGATCGGGAAGACGGTAAGCGCGCTGAAGAGCGAGTTCAGGGTCAGCAGAATCCAGGCCGAGGTCAGCGTGTAGACCCCAGTCAGCTTGAACACGAAGGCCATCAGCAGCGGGTAGAGCGGAGCGACCCAGGCCGTAGGACCGGTGTGACCGGCAAAGGGGTCGGCATAGCCGTGGCCGGTCGCCAGCGCGCGGGCAATGCGGCCCATCTCCCATCCGTACTCGAAGTGATCGGGAAAGGGGCGGATTCGATAGGTATGAGCGATCGTCAGGTACGCCAGACGCACCAGGAAGGCCGCCCAGAAGGCAAGCTTCGTCCAGTCCTTCGTCCGGTAAAAGACGCTTCGATCCGAGCCCTTACGGGCGTCTCCGTGTGGAATTCGTCTCATGGAGGTTCGCTAACAGTATGCGGGTGGCTGGGGAAGCCGGCCTAACCGAGGCCCGGAAACCGGTTCATCCAATTGTCTGAAAACGGCTTCTCGGGATACACTAAAGGCTCGCGAAGCGGTCCCGGCGGGCATATAGGCGCCTTTCGGGGGTTTCTCTGCGGTCTCCCGCATGACTTGTCCGCCGCGTACAGGTTTCCAATCGAGTTCTGGAGTTGGTCATGGCACAGGTATGTGAGGTTTGCGGCAAAGGGCCGCAGTTCGGCAACAACATCTCCCACGCGCACAACATCAGCCGGCGCCGCTGGAACGTCAACCTGCGCCCGGTGAAGGCGAAGGTGGGCGGAGGCAACAAGCGCATTCGCGTTTGCACCAGCTGCATCAAGGCCGGCAAGGTCACCAAGGCCTAGCCCTCACCTTCCGAAGATCCAAAGAAAAAGCCCCGCAAGCGGGGCTTTTTCGTGTTTGCAAAGAGGAGCTGTTACTTCTTCTCCGGCTCCTTCTCTTCCGGCGCAAAGTTCAGCGCCGCCGAATTGATGCAGTAGCGCAGCCCTGTCGGTTTCGGACCATCCGGGAACACGTGCCCCAGATGCGCGCCGCAGCGGGCACAGGTCGCCTCTACCCGCTCCATGCCATGGCTGGTGTCGGTGTGGGTCTCCACTGCCGACGAGTCCGCCGGAAGATAGAAGCTTGGCCAGCCGGAGCCGGATTCAAACTTCGTATCGCTCTTGAACAACGCCGCATCGCAGGCGACGCAGTGATACATGCCGTCTGCATGGTTGTGATAGAGCGCGCCGGTGAAGGGCCGTTCCGTGCCCTTCTCCCGTGTGATGTGATACTGCTCCGGCGTCAGTTGCGCGCGCCATTCGGCGTCTGTCTTCTCTACCTTCGCCGCATTCGCCTCTACTTTTGTCTCCGCCATGCGATCCTCGCTCTCCTGGCTGTTAGATGGATGACGAGCCGTTAGAGGTGCGCGATGACCTCAATTTCAACCAGCGCGTCCTTGGGCAACCGGGCTACCTCCACAGTGGAGCGTGCCGGCGCAATGACGTCCGCAGCCGCAAAGTAGCGGCCATACACCTCATTCATGGCGGCAAAGTCGCCGATGTTCTTGAGGAAGACCGTAGTCTTTACCACCTGGGCGAGACTTGCTCCGCCCGCTGCCAGCACCGCCTTCAGATTTTCGATCACCCGCACCGTCTGCTCTTGCACGCCGCCCGTCACCAGGGCGCCGCTCGCGGGATCGAGCGCCACCTGGCCGGAGGTGTAGAGGAAGCCGCCAATGCGGACCGCCTGCGAATAAGGCCCGATGGCCGCCGGTGCGGCCTTGGTGCTCACCTGCTGTTTTTCATTCAACCGCATTTCAGGGGACATGATCTCTCCACAGTTCGAGTGCTGTTGCGTTCTACGGATAGTATCTTCTTCGTTTTTACGCAGGCATCTGCCGTGCCCGTTCGAGCTCGCCACCGTCCTTCGCCATCCAGAGATCTCTCAGGATGCTGAGCCAGCCCATGGCGCATCGCCGATAGCTGCGCTGCGCCCGCAGCATGGGTGCAATCCGTCGCCATCGCGAGGCCGGAAGTCCCAGGCGCATCGCCAGGAAGGCGCGCTCGGTATAAAAGGCTTCCGCCGCACCGCTGGCTCTCTTCTCTGCCGGCAGGGGAAGCTCATCGAGAGTGGGGCAAAGCCAATCGAGCTGCTGCAGCGGAAAGAAAAAGGAGATCCAGTGATTGCGCGAGCGGGCGGCGAAGGAAGCTGCATCGCGGTCGGGCACCAGGTGACCCTCGATGCCGAGTTGCTGGCCGGCGTGCACGCGGTAGCGGACCAGCGGCTCGGTCAGCCAACACAGGCCAGAAAACGAGGCAACGATGGAGGAAGTCCATCCATCGTGGTGCCAGCCGTCTCTTGCCGGAGAGATCCAGGGCAGATACCGCGCGCGAAACATCATCGTGGCGCCGGTGATGAAGCGCTGCCGGGCCAGTGGAATATAGTCTCCCGCGCGCAGGCGTCGCTGATCCTCGGGGGTAAAAATGAAGCGCTCCCACAGCCGCATCCCTGTCGGCTCTCCCGCTTCGTCGATGAGAAGGCCATCGCTGAAGACAGCTCCCGCCCCGGGCTGCTGCTGCAAGGCTTGCTCACTGCGCTGGAGCCGTTCCGGATGCCAGATATCGTCCTGATCGCTCAGCGCAATCAAAGTACCGCTGCAGGCACGAATGGCTTGTTCGAAGTTGAGGATGGAACCCTTGCGCTCGGCATTCCGATGGATGTGCACGGGGAACGCGGCCTGCGCGGCGAAGCGCACCAGCAATTCCACGCTGCTGTCGGTCGAACAGTCGTCGAAGACTTGGACCTCATCCGGCAGCCGCGTCTGCGCCAGGATGCTCTCCAATTGCGCTGGAAGGAAGCGGGCTCCATTGTAGGTGCAAAGAGCGACGGATATGCGTTCGGTGCCGGTCTGGTGTCCGCTCACGCGGCGAGCCTCCTCAGCCGAACCGAAGCAAAGTGCAACGCGCCCTGGCGCTCCTCTGCATTGAGGACCCATCGCCAGGCAATCACTATCGTCAGCACTGTGCAGAGTATCGCCAGAACCGGCTGCAGGGAAGCCAGCCCGGGTGCGGCATGATTGACCGCGAGCAGCGCCGCTGAAGGCAACAGCACGAAAGCGGGCCGCAGAATGCTGATCGCCGCCAGCCGCTCACGATCGAAGCGCAACAGATCCTGGGTGCGCGGCATGCTTTGCCAGAAGTGAAGGATGACGCCCAGAATGGCGCCTGCAAAAGTACCCCAGGCCACCCCCACCGCACCATAATGCCTTGCCAGCACGAGACTGAGGACGAAGTTCACCACCGCTTCGGTTGCCGGCGACAGGGTAGCGTAGCGCTGCTTCGCACCGGCGACCACCATCACGGTGTACACGTACACCAGGTAGCGAAGGGCATTCGCTGCCACCAGAATGCGCAGGAAAACCACGGCATGCTCTGCATAGTCCGCTCCCACCCACAGGCGAAGCAGAAAGTATCCGCTCATGAATAACGGCAAAGCGATCAGGAACAGCAGGAGAGTGCTGTAGCGCGAGGCCCGCAGCAGTAGGGCGCCCATGCGTTCCGGTGTGCTGACCACTCCGAACGACGCGGTCGCCGGCATCAGCGGGCTCACTAGGGAGCCAAGCAGCATCACGGCGAAGTTGGTAGCGCTGGCCGCCACTGCGTAGTATCCCGTGTTGCGAAAGTCGAAGTGGCCCACAATGAGCGTGTCCACGCCGCTGATGAACAGGCCCCCGAGTGTCCAGATACTGAGCACGCCGCAATACCGGAACAGGCGCGCGACATGGATACGCGATGCGGCAGCGAGGCGGAACGGAGCACGAAGCGATGCCAGCTTGTGCCAGCCGATGAAAGTCGCCAGCGCAGTAACGATATTGAAGCCGGCCAGGACAAGCGCCATCTTTACCAGGCTGCCGGTGACCAGCAACGTCGCAATGAGAGCGGCCATGGACAGGCCACGGCTGAGCGCCGCCACCACGGTGGGATAGGTGTATCGCTGCAGACCGATGAAGATCGCGGTAAAGGTGGAGAAAGGCAGCGTCAAGGCGGTAGAGCAGCCAATGGCGATGAGGCCGATCCGCACCTGCGGCCACAGGAACACCGGCATTGCGTGGAAGAGCAATGGCACCTTCCAACTGAGGATGCCGACCGTCGCCAGTCCAAAGCCGCCGCCCACCGTCAGCAACAGAAAAGCAGAACTCACCGTACGGCGCAATTCGTCGCGATTGCCGCGAGTGTCGTATTCCGCGACGAACTTGCTCACCGCCGTCTGTATGCCAAATTCGAGATAGCTGATGTACGCGGCGAGTTGCAGGATCAATACCCACGCGCTGTACTCCGCCGGGCCCATGTGGTGTACCAGAAAATGCGGCAGATAGAGTGAAAACGCCAGCGAGAGCAGGAGCCGAAGCAGGTTCGACACTGATCCTTGAAGCACTTTTTTGCGGCGGGACGTCTCCATCATCGTTCGCCGTCAGTTATCGTCGCCGTCGTTGGCGACGTGGACCGGGCAGGCACCGCGGCGCGCGGCCGGGCGGAGTAGGTAACGGCCTGGCTCAGGCTGGCGATGGCAAAGCGGCGCCCCCCGCGCTGAACCAGCAATGAGAAAAAATTCCGCGTCAACCAGCCTCGATGCAGCAACCGTTCCCATGCGTTTCCATTCGTCTTCACGTATTGGGTCATCGCAGAGAGGATGTTGCGGTGCCTGGACAGACTGGTCGACCTCTCCAGAAAACCATCCTCTTCGACCGACAGGGAATGCTCCAGCGTGGAGTGCATGACGAAGAGATGGCCTCCATGCCGATATAACTCATGAAAGACCGCCATATCCAGAAAGTCGAGCCAATATGCGGTGGGGAATCCACCGATCGCCTGAACCGCCTGCGTGCGCAAGACCGCGCCGGAATTGAATGCGACGGTGCGTTGATGCTGCGGCCCGTACGTGTCCTCTGGGACGATCAAAGGCCGGCGCCAGTGCGGCAGAATGACTTGGCGGTGCAAAGAATCCAGGAAGTCCATGGCGGGCGAGCGGAGTCCGGTGACGCCGGTGAGCTTGGGAGCAAAGGCAACGATCTGCGGATCGCGTGCCGCGGCCGGCTGCAGCGCCAGCACCTCGTGCAAATACTCCGCCGTGACCCGCGTGTCCTGATCCAGCAGCATAAGCCAGGGAATACCGGCCTCCACCGCGAGCCCGAGTGCATGGTTATAGGCAACCGCAAGGCCGCCATTCAACTCGTCATGGTGATAAGACACTTCGACGCTGGAGAACTGCGGCAGCGCCTGCGCTTCAGGAGAGTTGTCGTAAAGAAGAACGCGATATCCGCCGGCAAGGGCGGGATCTTCCGCGAGAGATCTCAGCAGCGCCTGTATCGCTTCGCTGTTTTCTATCGACCTTTTGTAGATGACGACAGTCGCCAGCACGGAACATGCATTGCCAGCCGCATAACTATGGTTGCCCATGAACGAATACGGCAATCATACCTTGGTGGCGCGCTCCACATCGCGCACGCCGGGGAGTGTGCGCAATCCGGTGACAATTCGATCCAGGTGGGTAACGTCCTCAGCCTCGACAATAAATTCCACGATTGCCTCGCCATCCTTGCCGGCGCGGGAGTCCACACTGCGGATGTTGGTGCCGTCGTCGCTGATGATGGCGGTCAGGTTCTTGAGCATCCCGGCGCGATCGTCGCAATAAACAACCACCCTGACTGGGTAGGTTTGCTGCCGGCCGCGGTCGTCAGCCGTGTTCTTCGACCACTCCACCGAGATGCGCCGATCGGCTTCGTAGAGCAGGTTCTGCACGTTCGAACATCGCCGCGCGTGAACGGCAACGCCCCGGCCGCGCGTGACGTAGCCGATAATCTCTTCGCCGCGAATCGGATTGCAACATCGCGCGCGGTAGACCAGCAGATCGTTCTGCCCTTCCACCTCCAGCGCTTCGGTGCGCGGATTCAGGTGCAACTTCTTGACCGCATCGGCGGTCGCCTTGCCATCGGTGTCGGTCTCGGGCGCAAGCGGCGCGATCAGCCCCGGCTCCAGCTTATTGAGCACCTGGCGCGACGAGTATTTGCCGAATCCGATGCCCGCCAGCAGGTCTTTTTCGCCGCCAATGCCGTATTCATTGGCCACGCGGGTGTAGTCCGCGTCGTTGAAGCGCGAGAGCGCCACCTTGTACTTGCGTGCCTCGCGGTCCAGCAATTTGCCGCCAATGTCGATGGCGCGCTCACGCTGGTGCTCGTTCAGCCAGTGCTTGATCTTGTTGCGCGCACGCGAGCTCTTGACGAAGGTGAGCCAGTCGCGGCTGGGCGTATGGCCGTTCTGCGTCACGATCTCGACGATGTCGCCATTGCGCAACCGTGTGCGCAGCGGCACCATGCGGCCGTTCACCCGCGCGCCTGTGCAGGTCTGGCCCACCTCGGTGTGGACGGAGTAGGCAAAGTCCACCGGACTCGCATCCTTGGGCAGCACCACCACCTTGCCCTTCGGCGTAAAGGTGTAGACCTCTTCCGGGTACAGGTCGATCTTGAGTGTGGAGAGGAACTCGTTCGGGTCCGACATCTCCCGCTGCCACTCCACCAGCGATCGCACCCAGGCCAGCCGCTGCTCATCCTTGCTGCTGACGGGGCCGCCGTTCGCCTTGTACTTCCAGTGCGCCGCAATGCCTTCCTCGGCGATGCGGTGCATCTCTTCGGTACGGATCTGCACCTCGAACTGGTGGCCGCCGCCACCCATGACCGTCGTATGCAGCGACTGATACAGATTCGGCCGCGGCATGGCGATAAAGTCCTTGATGCGCCCCGGCACCGGCCGCCAGATCGAGTGGATCAGCCCGAAGATGGCGTAGCAGTCCTGCACGCTCTTAGTGATGACGCGCACCGCCAGCAGGTCATACACCTGGTCCACGCTGGAACGCTGCTTCTGCAGCTTCTGATAGATGCTGTAAAGACGCTTGATGCGCCACTCCACGCGCGCTTCAATGCCGTGCTCCTTTAGCTTGTCCTGCAGCGTCCGCTCCACCTCTTCCAGGAAGTCTTCACCCTCCTGCCGGCGCTCCTCGATCGCCGTCTGCACCTTCTCAAAACTCACCGCGTCGACATAGCGGAAGGACAGGTCTTCCAGTTCACCGCGCACCTTGCCCATGCCCAGGCGATGCGCCAGCGGGGCATAGATATCCAGCGTCTCCTGCGCAATGGCCTGCTGCCGCTCCACGCGCAGGTGCTGCAGCGTGCGCATGTTGTGCAGCCGATCGGCCAGCTTGATCAGCACCACGCGCACATCGCTCACCATGGCGAGCAGCATTTTGCGCACATTCTCGGCCTGGCGGTCTTCGCTGTTTGCGAACTGAATTTTGTCGATCTTGGTGACGCCTTCGACGATGTGCGCCACCTGCTCGCCAAAGAGCCGCGTGATGTCGTCCGCCGTCACCGAAGTGTCCTCGACGGCGTCATGCAGCAGGCCCGCGGCGATGGCGGTCGAGTCCAGCTTCATCTCCGCTAGCACATGCGCAACTTCAAGCGGATGCAACACATACGGCTCGCCCGAGGCGCGTACCTGACCTTGATGATGTTCGAGGGAAAACTCCCAGGCGCGGCGGATAATCTCCACGTCGTCGCTGGGCCGATGGGCGCGTACCGTGTCCAGAAGCGCGCGGAAGCGCGCGTCAATCAGCGCACGGGGATCAGGCCCGGCATCTCGCGATGCGTTAGACTCCGGCGGCGTTGTACGCGCGGTCGCCATGCCTGATTATAGGCTGATGGCTTTTCATCTTCAGGAAAGCCGTCCCGGAGAGCACCCCTAGCCAATGACCAAGTCCTCACAGGCCCCGTCTCGCCGGCCAAAAGCGAAAGTTACCGCTCCGCCGCCACGCGCGAGCAAAGCCACCCCATCCGTGAGTGCCGTCCGCGCCGCCATCGTAACCAGACGAGCGGCCGACCGTCTGCGCGCCGGGCATCCCTGGGTTTACGCTTCGGATGTCGTTGAAATCACCGGCGAAGAAACTAGTCCAGCCTTAACTGGGCTGATTCCGGTATCGGACCAGCGTGGCATTCCCCTGGGCACAGCGCTCCACAGCCCGTCGTCGCAGATAGCCCTGCGGCTGGTCAGCCGGAGCCTGCTCGCCACCGAAGCGGAATGGCTGGCTCTGATCGAGACCCGGCTGCGTCGCGCAATTGCGCTGCGCTCCACCATGCAGACGGAGGCCTGCCGCCTCGTCTTCAGCGAAGCAGATGAACTCCCCGGCCTGATTGTCGACCGCTACGGCTCGCTCTTGCTGCTCCAGGTGCTCGCCCGCGGGCTCGACCGGCCCGAAGTGCGTGAGCTGGTCACGCGCATCCTCGTCGAAGAACTCGCACCGGAGACCATCGTCGAGCGCGGAGACGCCCGCATCGCGGCACTCGAAGGGCTGGAAACGCCCGCGCTGGCCACCCTGTACGCAAAGAACAAGACCAGGCCCGCGCTCGAAACAACCTTCCTGCTGAACGGCCTGCGCTTCGCCTACGACGCGGCTTCCGGGCAGAAGACCGGAGCGTTCCTGGATCAGCGGCTCAACTACGCGGCAGCAGCCGAGTATGCGCACGGCGAGGCGCTGGACGTCTGCACCTACCAGGGCGGCTTTGCCTTACACATGGCGCAGCGGTGTTCACGCGTGACCGGCGTGGATACATCGCGCAGCGCGCTCGAAGTCGCGGAGCGCAATCTGGAGACAAACCGCAGCCGGCTCGCCGCCGAAGTGGACTGGATGGAGGCCGATGCCTTTGAGCTTCTGCGCGCATGGAGCGACGCCGGCACCCAATACGACACCATCGTCCTCGACCCGCCGGCGTTCGCGAAGAGCAAGCGCGCCGTCGAGGGCGCTCTGCGCGGCTACAAGGAGCTGAATCTGCGTGCGCTCAAGATGCTTCGCCCGGGCGGCGTGCTCGTCACCTGCTCCTGTTCGCACCACATCTCCGCCGCGGACTTCACCGCGACTGTGGCGGCTGCGGCAAGTGACGCCGGACGCCGCGTGCGTCTGTTGGAACGCCGCGGCGCCGCGCCGGACCACCCCGTCATCCTCACCATCCCGGAGACGGAATATCTGAAGTGCCTGATCTGCGCGGCCGACTGACGGATGCCAGTCTCGTTCTTCCATCAGAGCGCGTGGCTTGCCACCGCGTCCTTCGTGGCCGGGATGTTGAACGCCGTAGCCGGCGGCGGCTCGTTTCTTTCTTTCCCGGCACTGCTCGGCGTCGGCGTGCTTCCCATCGCCGCCAATGCGACCAATACGGTGGCATTGTGGCCCGGTCAGCTCACCTCCATCGCCGCCTATCGGGAGGACCTGGGGGTGAATCTGCGGCTGCTCCTCCCGGTCTCGCTCTCTGCCTTGCTGGGTGGACTCGCCGGGGCCGTCGTGCTGTTGCGGACCGGGCAGGGAACCTTCCTGCGACTCGTTCCCTGGCTGCTGCTGGGCGCGTCGCTGTTGTTTGCGGCCAGTGCGCCGATCGCACGATGGATTGCGCATCGTCGCGTGGAAACTGCCGTCGACGCCCGGCCCCGCTATGTACCGCTGTGCTCGGCGTTGCTGCTGGTCTGCTTTTACATTGGCTACTTCGGGGCGGGCGCCGGCTTCCTCATCATGGCCATGCTGGCCATCTTCGGCATTCAAAGCATCCGCGAGGTGAATGCACTCAAGGTGGTGGCGACAACCATCGCCAACGGCATCGCGGTCCTCACCTTTATGGTGGAACGACAGGTCATCTGGCACCTCTGCCTGCTCATGATGCTGACGGCCGCGGTGGGCGGATACGTCGGCGCACGCTATTCGCGCCGGCTGAGCGCCCGGATCATGCGCGTCTTCGTGGTGGTCATCGGCCTCGGAATGGCTGCGTACTTCTTCCTGCGTGCCCCTTAGCGCCGGGTAGCCTGCGCGTATTCTGCCTGCGCGTATTCTGAAAGAGTCATGAGTCACGAGGGAATCCGCATCGTCGACGAGCGAGAAGCGCGCCGCATCGCACCTCACAAGCTTCCGCGCGAGGCCGTGGATCCGGCCAAGGTGCGCATCCACAAGAGCGAAGGCACCGGCATGGAGATCGACTGGCGAGATGGCCACCAGAGCGCGTGGACCTTCCGCTGGCTCCGCGATGCCTGTCCCTGCGCCACCTGTCATGAAGCGCGCGAGGCAGCGGGTCTGGAGCCGGGCGAACGCAAGGCCGCTGCCGCATCGCTGCTTCCCATGTATGAAGCGCCGCCCCGCCCCAACAGCGTGGAGCCCGCAGGCCGCTATGCAGTCGTCTTCAAGTGGAACGACGGCCACTCCAGCGGAATCTATTCGTGGGATTTCCTCCGCCGCAACTGTCAGTGCGAGGAATGCCGCCAAAGCCGTTCTTAATGCAGTGTCGCGGGCTGAGCGCTACGGTCTTGGGTGGCGATTCTTGAGAAAGTGGTGCTCGATATCTGGCAGGAACTCAATCAGCTCCGAGCCGATGACTCCCTCCGCTGTCACAGTCATGGCGC
Source organism: uncultured Acidobacteriaceae bacterium (assembly GCA_963763665.1). Classification (GTDB taxonomy): domain Bacteria; phylum Acidobacteriota; class Terriglobia; order Terriglobales; family Acidobacteriaceae; genus KBS-83. The sequence continues at coordinate 1,600,405 of CAVXPT010000001.1, forward strand.
CGATGACGGTCTTCTCCACGCCGCTGTCTTCGTCGGGATAGTAGAGGTTCGAGATGCCTCCGGAGATAAAGTTGCCGGCCACGTTGGCATAATTCGGTCCCCATGTGCCATTGTCGCGGCGGCACCATAAAGCGGTTTCGGCGGAGTAGGCAAAACGCCGTACGAACGACCCCGAACCCATCCGGTAATAGCGCGGGTCCTCCTTGAGCAGGACCGGCAGCACGGCATTTCCCCAGAAGTTGCCGTCCGCCGTGTCGGCATAGGAGGAGCCGAAGCGCTTGAAATAACCTTCAGCGCCTTGGCCGAAGCCCCAACGAACCCGGGTCGGATTACCGGTGACGGGATCGATCACGGTCTTGGTGCCGGAGTTGGTGTCGCGCGCCTGCCCGATGCCGGAGAGGACGGCATCCTGTGCGAAGACAAAGGGATCGGTCGAACTCTTCAGCATGAGTTGAAACTTTTGTTTGGGCCGCAGAGGGGGAATGTTTTTCGAGTTGGCCAGCGACACGGTTTGGAACATCGGCATGACGCCGAAGGCGCGCTGTTTTTCCTCTTGCCGCAGCACCTCGTCGGAGCTTGGCTGCGGCTTGATCGGCTCAGCCTGCGCATTCGCCGGCCTCGCGGTGCTGGGCAGTGTGGGGATGCTCGCCGCTATCGTGCTCTGCTGGGGGACCGGCGCTTCCGGAAGACTCACACTGGCTACGTTCGTCTGCGCGCGTGCGATCCCGGCAGGAATGACGCCGGCCAAAACAGCAGTCAACAGAAGGTGGTGGACTTTAGAAAGGGCGGCGTGTTGCGGCATGCGTCCTGTCAGCTTAGATGACGACACACCTCAACCTCGCACGCGAAAGGGGAGAAACAGAATAAAGGGCTTTTCTGTCTGACATAGACGGAGAGCAGGCAGACAGAGTTTCTTTGCTTATCGAAGCCAGAGCCGCGCCACCATGTCGCAGGCCGTGTTCGCGTCCGGCGCCACCAGCGATAGCGCGCGATGCGTCGAGCGCAGAAAGCCCGCGGCGACGGCAGCATCCAGCATGCCGAGGAACGGATCCCAATAGCCGGCTATGTTGACGAGCACGATCGGCTTCTGGTGAATGCCGAGCACCGACCAGGTCAGCATCTCGCACATCTCATCCAGCGTGCCCAGCCCGCCCGGCAGCACCAGAAACGCATCGGCGCGCCGCGCCATCTCGGCTTTGCGCTCATGCATGCTGCCCGTTTCGATGAGCTCCGTCAATCCGCGGAACGCAATCTCCCGCTCGACCAGCGCACGCGGAATCACACCCGTCACGGAGCCGCCAGCGGCCAGCGCGGCATCCGCCATCGCGCCCATCAGGCCAACGTGGGCGCCTCCATACACCAGTTGCCAGCCACGCTCGGCGATGGTCTGCCCCAGCGCTCTGGCCGCTTCGAGAAAGATCGGGTCTGAGCGCCATCGCTGGACGCGCAGAAGACGCAGACGCTGCGTCGTGCAGGAATTTCGTTGGATGGAGATGGGTTCATTGTCGGAGATCCGGGCCCTCGCTGAAATCTCTTTGCGAATCTCCTCAAGACTAGCGAAATGCACAGCGTCTCGCGCACCTCGATGAGCATCGCCGGCGGCGATACACTAAGGAAGAGAAGTTCCCCACCGAGACGCCAGCCCGTGAATCCCCTGCTCGAAAAGATGAATCCGCAACAGCGCGCCGCCGTGGAGGCCACGGACGGTCCCGTGCTCATTCTGGCCGGCGCAGGCTCGGGCAAGACGCGCGTCATCACCCACCGCATCGCGTATCTGATCGAAGCGAAGGGTGTCGCGCCGGATTCCATCCTCGCCGTCACCTTCACCAACAAGGCCTCGGCCGAGATGGGCGAGCGCGTGGAAAAGCTGCTGGCCGGCTCGACCCTTGCCAAGCCGCAGCTCTCCACCTTCCACTCCTTCTGCGTACGCGTGCTGCGCCGCGATATCGAAGCGCTGCGCATCGGCGGTCAGGGACGCACCCGCAGCTTCGCCATCTACGACGAGAGCGACCAGCAGGCCATCGTGAAGCAGGCGATGCGGCGCATGTCGCTCGACGACAAGACGCTGACGCCGCGCACAGTGCTCGGGAAGATCAGTTGGGCCAAGAATCACATGATCGACCCGCAGGAGTACTACCTCGGATCGAGCGATCCCATCAGCGAGCGCGTCGCGCAGCTCTACGAGGTCTATCGCAAGGAACTGCTGAAGAACAACGCGCTCGACTTCGACGATCTGCTGCTTGAGACGGTGCGGCTGCTGAAGGCCAGCGGCGAGACGCGCGAGCGATACAACCGCCGCTTCCGCTACATCATGATCGACGAGTACCAGGACACCAACCGTCCGCAGTACGAGATGATGAAGCTGCTCGCCGGCGATCATCACAACATCTGCGTGGTGGGCGATGAGGACCAGAGCATCTATAGCTGGCGCGGCGCCGACATCCGCAACATCCTGGAGTTCGAGAAAGACTTTCCCGAGACGAAGACCATTCGCCTGGAGCAGAACTACCGCTCCACGCAGGTCATCCTTGAAGCGGCGTCCGCCGTGGTCGCGCGCAACGCGCAGCGCAAGGGCAAGAACCTGTGGACGGAGCGGGAAGGCGGCTCGCGCATCGGCTACTACGAGGCGCCTGACGGCGAGAACGAAGCGCTCTTCATCGCCGACTACATCCAGAAATATCTGCGCAAGGCTGGCGAAAGCGATGTGCCGCCGCGTGTCGCCGTGCTCTACCGCACCAACTCGCAGTCGCGCCTGGTGGAAGAGGCGCTGCGCCGCTACTCGATCCAGTACACGATGGTGGGCGGCTTCTCCTTCTACGAGCGCGCCGAAATCAAGGATCTGCTGAGCTATCTCAAGCTGGTGCAGAATCCGAATGATTCGATCGCACTGCAGCGCGTCATCAACACTCCGGTGCGCGGCATTGGCCGTGGCACGCTCGACACACTGGAGCGGCTCGCGCTCGAAACCGGCACCAGCACCTGGGATGCAATCGGCCATGCGATTCGCCAGCGCCTGCTGCCGCAACGCGCGCTGACCGCGCTTGAGAGCTTTCAACGCATCATTCACGATGCGCGCGCGCTGCTCGAGCCAGGCTTTGCGGAGAAGCTTGCAGCAGACCTCGACGCTTCCGCCGAAATGCTGCCCGAAGGCGGCTACACTCAGGGCCCGAATGCCGAGGATGAAGGGGCCGACGAGACAGGGGCTTTCGACGAGGACACCGGCTTCGCCTTTGGCGCGCAGGGCATGCTCGATCTCACGCATGATGGGCCGGCCGACGAGTCGTTTTCGCCGGATTCCTTCGCCGAAGCGGCGCCGGACGAGGAAGCGGATGTCAGCTTCAATCCCTTCGACGCCACGGCGGCGAAGCAATCCGGAAAGCAAACGGAAGCGACAGCCTCCGCCGAGCCGTTAGAAGAAGAGCGTCCAGCATTCCGTACTCCCGGCGGCAAGGCTACCTTGCCGGAGCTGATCCGCTTCATCAACGATCGCAGCGGCTACATCCGCGCGCTCGAAGACGAAGGCACGCCGGAAGCCTTCTCGCGCATTGAAAATCTGAAGGAGCTCGCCAACGCCGCGCAGGATGCGGAAGAGCGCGGCGAGACGCTGGCAGAATTTCTCGACCACGCAGCGCTGGTCAGCGACACCGATCACTACAAGCCGGACAGCCGCGTCACCTTGATGACGCTGCACTCAGCCAAGGGCCTCGAGTTTCCGCTGGTGCTGCTGTGCGGCATGGAGGAGGGGCTGTTCCCGCACTCGCGCACGCTCACCGATCCCTCCGGCCTCGAAGAAGAGCGCCGCCTCTGCTACGTCGGCATGACACGCGCCATGGACACCCTGATCCTGAGCCGCGCGCGCTATCGGCGCCGTTATGGCAACGACATGCCGGATGCAGCGTTGCCCTCGCGCTTTCTGGAAGAGGTGCCGCAGCAACTGCTCGAAGACCTGAGCGGCGGCACGCGAGCGCGCCACCACGTGGGGCGGCTACGCGGCCAGCTATGGCAGTGGCTCATCCAGCCGCAGTGGTGGACGCTTCAACGAGGACGACGAGCGCGGCAATATTCGGCACTACAGCTACGAGGATGAGGACCAGAGCGCACCCGCAGCCGGTTATCGTAACAACCAAAGTTACGGTAACGCAGCCGGGAAGCCGAGCCGCGATGCCGGGTCCATCGACAACATCGCCAGCTTCTTCTCGAGCCGCGGCGGCGCGACCGCGAAACGGCCCAGGCTGTCTGTCCCGGAGACGAAGGGCGTGGTCGGCTTCAAGAGCGGACAACGTGTCCGCCATCCAAAGTACGGCGACGGCGTGGTCTTCCGCCGCGAGGGTGACGGCGACGACGCGAAGATTACAGTACAATTCACGAAGTTCGGCGTGAAAAAGCTGGTCGAGAAGTTTGCCCAGCTTGAGCGGGTCTAGCTTGCTCCACATCGGCCGAACGACATTTCAGGAATCGAGATACACATGGCAAATACGACGAAGATCGAAGATACCCAGGAGCGCAAGAAGGTGAAGCGCGCCGCACGCAAGAAAGCGGCTCCCAAGGCCAAGCGCACCGAGCCTCGCGGCGCCAAGAAGAAAAAGATCAAGAAATTGGTGCGCGGCCAGAACAAGCGGTAAGTTCGCTCCGACGCATTCGCCGCGATCATCGAAAACCCAGCGGCGCGACCAACGGGAGTGCCGCCCGGACGCGCGCCGCAGGCGCCTCCGCCCGGACGGCCAGCCACTTTCCTGTCTACACCGAAGGGGAAGATAGCTTAAGGTAGTGTCACCCGGCCGGCGTGCTCGCGCTGGCCGGAACCTTCTGCCGGAGCCGCCACCTCTGTCGCAACTCTTTGCTCGCAAGTCCATCGACAAGCTGATCAGCGACTCCGAGTGCGCGGAACACGCGTTAAAGAAGTCGCTCGGGCCCGTTTCGCTCACCGCCCTGGGCATCGGCGCGGTCATCGGCTCCGGCATCTTCACCGTGATCGGCACCGCCATCGCCGGCGAAAAGTTCGATACCTCGTCCATCCTCAACACGCCGCTGCTGGATTACCTCATCCGCCATCAGGCGCTCATCGGGCGTCCCGGCGCTGGCCCGGCGCTGGCTGTGTCGCTCGTTCTGGTCGCTATCGTCTGCGGGTTTACCGGCCTCTGCTATGCCGAGCTCGCCTCGATGATTCCCATCGCCGGCTCCGCCTACACCTACACCTACGCCACCATGGGCGAGCTGGTGGCCTGGATCATCGGCTGGGACCTCATCCTTGAATATGCAGTCTCGAATATGGCCGTCTGCGTGGGCTTTGCCGCCCACATGGTCGACTTTCTCGACTGGTTCGGCGTGCATCCATCGGTGGCCTGGATTTCGCCGGCCTATCTTCCGTCCGGCTTTGCCGACTTCACCGGCAAGCAGCTCTATGCGCCAGGATGGCACTTCGGCTTCAACGTTCCCGCCTTCCTCATCGTCATGATCCTCACCGTGGTGCTGGTGCGCGGCATCCGCGAATCGGCGCGCACCAACAACATCATGGTGCTGCTCAAGATCGCCGCCATCCTCATCTTCATCTTTGGCGCGGCGCACTTCATCAAGCCCGGCAACTGGCACCCCTACTATCCCAACGGCTGGTCCGGCGTGCTCACCGGCGGGTCGATCATCTTCTTCACTTACATCGGCTTCGATTCCGTCTCCACCGCCGCGGAGGAATGCCATCGCCCGCAGCGCGATGTCCCCATCGGCATCATCGGCACGCTGGTGGTGTGCACGGTGCTCTATATCTCGGTGGCGGTCGTGCTCACCGGACTCGTCCCGTGGAACACGCTGATTGACGACGCAGCCCCGGTCGTCAACTCACTCAAGAAACTCTCCATCCTGCCGGGTCACCACAGCCTGCAGTGGATCCGCCTCATCGTGCTGCTGGGCGCGATGGTGGGCATGATCTCCTCCATCCTCGTCTTCCAGCTTGGCCAGGCGCGCGTGTGGTTCGCCATGTCGCGCGATCGCCTCTTTCCCGCCTGGTTCGGCAAGGTGCACCCGCGTTTTCGCACGCCGGCGGTGGCCACCTGGATCGCGGGCTTCCTGGTTGGCATACCAGCCGGGCTGCTTGACATCGGCACCCTCTCCGACCTCTCCAACATCGGCACGCTCTTCGCCTTTGTCCTGGTATCGATCGGCGTCATCATCCTGCGCGTGCGCGAGCCGGAGCGCCGCCGCAGCTTTCGCGCTCCCGGCGGATATGCAACCCCCATCCTCAGCATCGCCTTCTGCGCATTGCTCATGGCCGGCCTGCCCATCATGACCTGGCTGCGCTTCTTCGCCTGGCTGGTCATCGGCATGGTGATCTACGTCTTCTACTCCCGCAAACGCAGCGAATTCGCTAGCTAGCGCAATTGCAGGGAGGTGTACCAGGCTCCGGATATACGTTCCCTTGTTTATCCTTGACGGGTGAGTGAATCCACCAGCGACTTCCTGCGCCGCCTCCCCAAAGCGGAGTTGCATCTGCATCTTGAAGGCGCCGTCACACCCGAGACGCTGGTGGAGTTGAGCCAGCGCCATCCCGCCGGCCGGCTCACGCTGGAGCAGGCGCGCGCACTCTATCGCTATGTCGACTTCACCGGCTTCCTGATGGCCTTCAAGGCCATTACCGAGCGGCTGCTGGCGCCGGACGATTACGAGCTCATCACCTGGCGCATGGCGCAGGCGCTTGTGGCGCAGGGCGTGATGCATGCCGAGGTCTACGTCTCCGTCGGCGTCGTCTACTACTGGCGTCACATCGAATTCGAGCCGCTCTTCGCCGGCATGGAACGCGCCCGCCTGCGTGCCGAGCGCGAATTTGGCATCAGCATCCTCTGGATCTTCGACGCGGTGCGGCACTTCGGTGTGGAAGAGGCCGCGCGCGTCTTCCACAAAGCTGCCGAGATGCGCATCGAACATGCCTCAATCATCGGCATCGGCATTGGCGGTGACGAACGCCGCACCGGCGCCGAGCCCTTCCGCGAGCTCTATGCCCAGGCACGCGAGGCCGGACTGCGCCTTACCGCGCACGCGGGCGAGACCGTGGGACCGGAAGGCATCTGGGGCGCGCTGAATATCGGCGCGGAACGCATCGGCCATGGACTGTCCGCCCAGTACGATGCCGAGCTGATGGAGGTTCTGGCGCAGCGGCAGATACCGGTTGAGATTTGTATGACGTCCAATGTCAGAACTGGATCCTGCCCCTCGCTTGCCGAGCACCCGGTACGCCGCTATTTCGATTCTGGCCTGATGATCAGCCTGAATTCGGACGATCCCACCCTCTTCGGCAGCGATCTGCTGGGCGAATACCAGTTGGCAGAGCAGGAATTTCAATTCACTCCGGAGCAACTGCGCGAACTTGCGGCGAACTCTATAGAAGCAAGCTTTCTGCCGCCGGACCGGAAGGTTGCGCTCCTGCACGCCATCGAAGCAGTCGCGCATCCGCAGTGACGACTGCAGTGACGAAAAAATGACAAATGCAGCACCGCCGCGATGCATCTCTTAACCGGGGTGGCTGCGTTATCATGAAGATAGATAGAGCGGTGCGGACGATCGTTGCACCCCAACGGGAAGGATCATGAGCAATATTCTGCCGTTCCAGAAAAAGCCAAACTATCTGCTGCGCACCGTCACCTGGGCTGGCGTTGCAGTGAGCGTGGCGGCCCTCGGCCTACTTATCGGCCACGAACTCCGGGTGCGCTACAAGTTCAAGCATCGCACGCCGTACGACTACTACAAGCACGCCGGCGGTCAGGAGCCGCTGGACTCCTACGCGGTGGGTGTCTAGCGAGCACGCTGCGACCGTACTCAAGCTCATCGACGTCGTGAAAAGGGGATGGAGCATAGCTCCTCCCCTTTTATTAGTCCGAAATGCGCAAACGATTGCGCTCATACTAGACTGTCTCAGAAACGCTTCGGGGGTCGGAATGCTTACAAAGAAATGGAATCGCGCAGCGATCGCCTGCCTGCTGCTGGCCGTCGCCTGGAACGCACACGCGCAAGAGACGGCTACCCGGGAAGCCCTGACAGTCGACGCGCATGCAAAAGCGACGCCGCTGCCACACTTCTGGGAGCAGATGTTCGGCTCCGGCCATGCCAACCTCGCCATGCGCGAGGCCTGGCGCAACGACCTGGCCGCGGTGAAGGGCGTGACGGATATGAAGTACGTCCGCTTCCACGGCATTCTGGACGACGAGAACGGCGTCTATACCGAAGACGAACACGGCCAGCCGCAGTACAACTTCACCTACGTCGATGAGATCTACGATGGTCTGCTCGCGCGCGGCGTGCGTCCCGTGGTCGAAATCAGCTTCATGCCGAAACTGCTCGCAGCGCATCCCGCGCCGCATGCCTTCTGGTACAAGCCCAACGTCGCTCCGCCCAAAGACTACGCGCAGTGGGACGCGCTGATTCGCGCCCTCGGCCAGAACCTGGTCGCGCGCTACGGCATCGATGAGGTCGCGCAGTGGTACTTCGAGGTCTGGAATGAGCCGAACATCGACTTCTGGGTCGGTGAGCCCAAGCAAGCCACCTACTTCGAGCTCTACAGCCACACCGCACGCGCGCTGAAATCCGTCAGCCCGCGGCTGCGCGTCGGTGGTCCAGCCTCGGCCGCCGAAGAGTGGGTGCCCGAGTTCCTGAAGTACATGCACGACAACGATGTGCCCGTGGACTTCCTCTCCACCCACGGCTATGCCGACGAAAAGTACGAACACACCTTCACCGCGAGCGACCTGCCGCCCATGGACGACCGCCTCTGCGCCGCGATGGCGCACGTGAAGCAGCAGATCGCCGCCTCACCCATGCCGCACATCCCCTGGTTCGTCACCGAGTGGAACGTCATCGGCATCGACGCCGCGCGCGACACCACCTTCGTCGGCCCCGCGGTGGCAAACACTATCCGCGAGTGCGACGGCCTGCCCGACATGATGTCTTTCTGGACCTTCGACGATGTCTTCGAAGAGGACGGCCCCAAGCGCGAGCCCTTCGACGGCGGCTTCGGCCTCATCGCCCCTTGGAGCATCCGCAAGCCCAGCTTCAACGCCTTCGCCATGCTCCATCATCTCGGCAGCGAGCGTCTCGCGAACGATTCGAAAAACGCGCTCGTCACCCGCCGCCCCGATGGCACCCTCGTCGTCGCGGTGTGGAACATGACCGACCCGCCCGCCGCGCATCAGCCCGGCGGTCCTGGCGTCGAAAAGCAGATGCAGCTCAGCTTCGAGCACCTGCCCGGCAACGCTGCGGTGAGCATCACGCGCCTCGATCCGACGCACGGCAACACCCTCGCCGCATATCGCAAGATGGACAGCCCGCGTTATCCCACCGAGGCACAGGTGCGCGAATTGAACGAAGCCTCGAAGCTCGGCGCCGCCGGAGAAGACCAAGCTGCGCGACGGCAAGATCGATGTGGACCTGCCGGTCAATTCACTGGTAATGCTGGAAGTGCGGCCCTAATCGTCTTCGAAGCGAATGATGGGGCGAAATTTCAACTGACCGCGTGGCGGCAGATCAATTTCGAAGCGGTTCTCGTCCGATAGCAATAATTCTTTCAGCGTCTTTGAGGTGCTATCGCCTTCGGGCAGTTTTGTATCGTCACGCTCGGGAATATCTTCATCGCCGGCCCCCGAATCTCAGTTTAGATTCGGAGGCCAGAGGACGCCAAGCGACTAATTCGCCGCCAACTGCCGCAGCACATACTGCAAAATCCCGCCGTTCTGGTAGTAAAGAATCTCCTGCGGCGTATCGATGCGCACCTTCGCCTTGAAGCTCCGCGTCTGCTTCATAGCGTCCGTCACTTCCACCGTCAGTTCGCGGCCGTTGGCAAACTTGGCATCCAGCAGCGCCTTCAGCCCCGGGAAGCTGTAAGTCTCTTCCCCGGTCAGCGACAGAGACTCGACCGTATCCTCATTCTCAAACTGCAGCGGCAGAATACCCATGCCCACCAGGTTCGAGCGGTGAATGCGCTCATAGCTTTCGGCGATCACCACGCGCACCCCCAGCAGCAGCGGGCCCTTCGCCGCCCAGTCGCGCGATGAACCCGAGCCGTACTCCTTGCCCGCCAGGATCACCAGCGGTGTGCCGCGCTCGGCATACTTCACCGATGCGTCGAAGATGCTCATCGGCTCGCCCTCGGGCAGCAGGCGCGTCACGCCGCCCTCCGTGCCCGGCGCCAGCCGGTTGCGCAGCCGCACGTTGGCAAACGTGCCGCGCACCATCACCTCATGGTTGCCGCGCCGCGAGCCGTAGGAGTTGAAGTCCGCCGGCTTCACGCCATGCTCGCTCAGATACTTGCCCGCAGGGCCATTCGCCTTGATCGAACCCGCAGGCGAGATGTGGTCGGTCGTCACCGAATCGCCCAGCACCGCCAGCACCCGCGCATCGCGAATATCTGTAACCGCAGCGGGCACCTTCGGCATGTTGTCGAAGTACGGCGCCTGCCGGATGTAGGTCGAGTCCGGCTCCCACTGATAAACCTCTCCGGTCGGGAACTTCAGGTGCTGCCAGTTCTCGTCGCCATCGGTCACCGTCGCGTATTCCTTGCGGAAGCTCTCGGAGCTGATCGACTTCGCAATCGTCTCGGAAACTTCCTGCTGCGTCGGCCAGATATCGCGCAGGAAGACCGGCTTTTTCTCCTTGTCCTGTCCCAGCGGCTCCTTGTCGAAGTCATGATCGATGCGGCCAACCAGCGCGTATGCCACCACCAGCGGCGGCGACATCAGGTAGTTCGCGCGCACATCGGAGTTGATGCGCCCCTCGAAGTTACGATTGCCGCTCAGCACCGACACCGCGACCAGTCCGTGATCGTCAATCGACTTCGACACATCCGTCGGCAGCGGCCCGGAGTTGCCAATGCACGTGGTGCAGCCGTAGCCCACCACGTTGAAGCGCAGCTTGTCCAGATAGGGCAGCAGGCCGGACTTCTGATAGTAGTCAGTCACCACGCGCGAGCCCGGCGCCAGCGACGTCTTCACCCACGGCGGCACGCAAAGGCCCTTCTCCACGGCCTTCTTCGCCAGCAGTCCCGCCGCCACCATCACCGATGGATTCGATGTATTGGTGCAACTCGTAATCGCCGCGATCACGATTGAGCCGTGGTCCAGATACTTGTCCGGATCGACGCCGAAGCGCTGCTTCACACTGGTCGGCTGTCTGCGTCTTCCGCTACGCCCGCTGGCGTGCCGCCCTCGCCCTCCCAGCGGGTGACCTGGCGCTGCAGTTGCCTGGTTGCCGTTCGGGCCCAGCAGTGTCGGCAGCAGCTTCTTGAAGTTCTCGCCCGCATCCTTCAGCAGCACGCGATCCTGCGGCCGCTTCGGGCCAGCCACCGACGGCTGCACCGTGCCCAGGTCCAGCTCAATCGTGGCTGAGTACTCTGCTTCCGGCGCGCCCGGCGCGTGGAAGAGGCCCTGCTCCTTGTAGTACGCCTCCACCAGTGCCACCTGCTCGTCGCTGCGTCCGGTCAGCCGCAGGTAGCGCAGCGTCTCCGCGTCCACTGGGAAGATGCCGCAGGTCGCGCCATACTCCGGCGCCATGTTGCCGATGGTGGCGCGGTCGGCCAGCGGAAGCTCCGCAATGCCCTCGCCGTAAAACTCCACGAACTTGCCCACTACGCCAAGCTTGCGCAGCATCTCCGTCACGGTCAGGACCAGGTCCGTCGCCGTCGCGCCCTCGCGCAGCTTGCCGGTCAGCCTGAACCCCACCACCTGCGGCACCAGCATGGAGACCGGCTGGCCCAGCATCGCCGCCTCGGCCTCAATGCCGCCCACGCCCCAGCCCAGCACGCCCAGCCCGTTGATCATCGTGGTGTGCGAGTCGGTGCCCACCAGCGTGTCCGGATAGGCGAGCAGCGTGCCGTTCACTTCCGTCGTAAAGACCACCCGCGCCAGGTACTCCAGGTTCACCTGGTGGCAGATGCCCATGCCCGGCGGCACCGCGGAGAAGTTGCGGAAGGCCGACTGTCCCCACTTCAGGAATGCGTAACGCTCACGGTTACGGTTGAACTCCATCGCTGCGTTGATGTCGTAGGAGCGCGCCGTGCCGAACTCATCCACCTGCACCGAGTGGTCAATCACCAGCTCGGCCGGCTGCAGCGGGTTGATCTTTTCCGGCTTGCCGCCCAGCTTCTTCATCGCGTCGCGCATCGCCGCCAGGTCCACAATGGCGGGCACGCCGGTAAAGTCCTGCATCAGCACGCGCGCCGGCATAAAGGCGATCTCGCGGTCCGCCTCCGCCTTCGGATTCCATTTGGCGAGGAACTCGATATCCGCCGCCGTCACGGACTTGCCGTCTTCCTGGCGCAGCAGGTTTTCCAGCAGTATGCGCAGCGAGTAGGGAAGCTTCTTGAGCGCGAAGCCCTTCTTCTCAAGCGCGCTGAGACGATAGACCTCGTAGGATTTGCCATTGCTGCTGAGGGTGGATTTGCTGCCAAAGCTGTTCATCGGAATCGGATCTCCTGTATCGGGATGCTTGTCCCGCGGGCGAGGTAGTTCAATGTGCGCCTGGCGGACACACGCAGGCCGCCGAGAGAGGAAGCGGCGGAGTCCGGCGGCAGGCAGTCTTCAGGAAAGGAGAGATGCGTCCGCGATCGTGGCGGCCGCGGCGGAAGCGCTGGGGTCGAAAGCGCTGCATACGAGGGGCATCGGAGGGCGACAGATGCTGGTAGTTCATGTCCGCTCTCCAGTGTAACTCCGGTTGGAGAGTGCACTGCATCCGGCGAGCGTTCGGTCATCAGGTGCTCGCCGCATCTCGCGTTTGCGCCGGGGATGACACACAGCGTCCCACTTCGGGAGGCGCAACCGAATCTTGGCATTATGTTGCCATTTCACTTCCTTCCATTCGCTACACTGGAAATAGGAGACCATTTCCGCTGGCTCAGCCGGCGATCCAATGGGATCAGCATCGAATCAGCCCACTCCCCAAGGAGAGGGCTTTTTGCTTTTGGGCGCTTGCCGACCTGCCCGCTAGCAGCGCAGTAAGTCATTTGGATAGACGAATTTGCAGATAAGTCATTTATTTGGACGAATTTACCTCTCGGGACACGCCCTAAGCGGATGATTCGGAAGGAGTTGCGCCCCGCTCTCCCGCACCGGGCGGGGGGAGGGGGTGCCGGATGCGTAAACCAAAACGGAACCCGCGTATTCACGAAGATTGCTCACAAGAAGCCGCCGAACAGTGCATCCTTGTCCGCATGCCAACTTACGTCCATGACGGGCTGACTCTCTGGTACGAAGAGCGCGGCTCCGGCCCCCCGGTCATCTTCATCGCCGGGACCATGAGCGACCACACCACCTGGGATCTCGTCCTCCCGCACTGCAGCGGGCTGCGCTCCATCACGCCGGACAATCGCGACATCGGCAACAGCAGCGTTGCCCGGCATGATTACTCCGTCAGCGACATGGCCGGCGATGTGCTCGCGCTGATGGGCCATTTGAATCTCGAGCGCGCCAGCATCGTCGGCCACTCGCTCGGCGGCAAGGTCGCCCAGCAGGTAGCGCTGCTGGCGCCGGCGCGCGTCGACAAGCTGGTGCTGGTCTGCTCCTCCGCGCAGCACGATGTGCAGTCGCGCTCGCTGATGGAGCTCTGGATCAGCCTGCGTGAGGAGATCGCCGACGACCTGGTCTTTGCCCAGATGATCTGTCTCTGCGCCATGGGTCCGGACGCGCTGGCGGAGATTCCGCTCAGCGAGGCCGCGGAGAAGTGGATGGCGAAGACCGCGCCGCAGCGCGGATCGGCATTCATCCGCAACGTGGAAGCCTCGCTGGCCAACGACACGCTCGCGCAGCTCGGCGAGCATCCAGACGCCCACGCTCGTCGTCTACAGCGGCTGCGATCGTGTCTTCACCAGGAAGCACGGCGAGCAACTGGTGGCGGCCATCCCCGGCGCCCAGGGCATCCTGATGGAACGCTGCGGCCACGCCCCCATGGTGGAGCGCCCGGAGGAATTCGCGCGCATCCTGCAATCGTTTCTGTTGGGTTAGCTTCCGCCCAGCAACTGCCAGACCAGCACGCCATTCAGCGACAGGATGACAGTCGTGCTCAGCCAGCCGAGCGACTGAACCACGCGGCCGTTCACGAAGCGATGCATCACCTTCGCGCGCTGGGTCAGGATCAGCAGCGGCACCAGCGCGAAGGGCAGCGTAAAGCTGAGCGCGGCCTGCGAGAGCAGCAGGATGCGCAGCGGATCGAGGCCGATCGCGATCACCACCACCGCCGGCAACAAGGTGAGCAGGCGGCGCAGGAAGATGGAGAAGCGCACTTGCAGGAAGCCTTCGAGGATCATCTGGCCGGCCATGGTGCCGACCGTGGAGGACGAAAGCCCGGAGCAGAGCAGGGCCACGGCGAAGAGCGTGGCCGAGGCGGGCCCGACCAGTGGTCCAAGGGTGGCATGCGCCGGTTTCGATGGACATGCTGCCCATCCCCCTGCCGGCAAAGGCTGTCGCTGCAACGACGATCATCGCAGAGTTCACCAGCCACGCACCGTTCATCGCCAGGATGACATCGAGCAGTTCCATGCGCAGTAGGCGGGCGCGTGTCAGGAAGGTCGAGCTCCGGTCGTGCGTTCCCGTTCTGCCTGTAGCCGTGGTTGCACCAGGCCCGGAATGCAGATAGACCACATGGGGCATCACCGTGGCGCCCAGCATCGTCACCGCGAGATAGACGCTCTTGCTATCCAGCATTGGAACGACTGTGTGATAGGCGATCGATCCCCAGTGCGGGTGAATGAAAAACATCTCCGCGGCATAGCATCCGCCGATGACGACGACGAAGAGCATGATGACCAGCTCCAGCTGGCGAAAGCCCCATTGCTGCAGTGCAAGGATGAGGAAGACGCAGATCGCCGTTGCGACCGCAGCCAGCAGCAGAACGTGCGTGCGCGTCATTCCGGCGGCCAGCAGCCGCGGTCCCAGCAACAGGTAGAAGCCGAGCGCAGCGCCCAGGAACTCGGCCAGATCGGTCGCCAGAGCCGAGACCTCCGCCGCCACCCAGAGAAAGATTGTCATACCGCGGGAGAAGTGAATGCGGCAGTTCTCCGGCAAGGTGTGGCCGGTGGCGATGCCCAGCTTTGCCGATAGGTATTGGATCAGGATGGCCATGGCATTCGACCACAGCAGCACCCACAGCAATTGGTAACCGAAGCGAGCGCCGCCCTCGAAATTGGCGGCGAAGTTGCCCGGATCGATATAGGCGATGCTCGCGACGAAGGCCGGCCCGAAGTAGTACCAGAACTTGCGCTGCCCGGTGGCCGGGAGATGAGCGGGCTGGGCTGTCGCGGCGCTTGCCATAGTCAGAGTATAGGGCAGATTTAGGCAAGCCTTAAATTAAATTTAGGCACGCCTGAATGCCACTTTTGGGTGCTTTTGCCTGAGTTTGCACAAATGCCGCGACACTGCAAGGTCTGCCGCGTTGTAGATTTGCCTGCATGACGATCGAAGAGCCCTTACCTGGTGAAACCCGGCGCGAAATTTCGCCTGAAAGATTGGCCAACCGACGACACCGGCGATTTCAAACACGAGTCCGACGCCCAGGACGATCTCGAAGAAGCACTGCCAGACCCTCGGCAACCTGCAGGATGTGCTCTTTGCCGATGGAAAACACGCACTGCTGATCGTGCTGCAGGCGATGGATACCGGCGGGAAAGATGGGACCATCCGGCACATCTTCACCGGGGTCAATCCGCAGGGCGTGGATGTGACGCCGTTCAAGGTGCCGACACCTCTGGAGGCGGCGCATGACTATCTATGGCGCGCCCATGCCGCCGTGCCCCGGCTGGGGACCATCGGGATCTTCAACCGCTCGCACTACGAGGATGTGCTGGTGACCCGCGTGCATAAGACGATCACCGACAAGGTGGCGAAGCGGCGCTTCCGCGAGATCAATCAATTTGAGGAGATGCTGCATGACAACGGCGTCACCATCCTCAAGTTCTTTCTGCACATCAGTCACAAGGAGCAGACTGCCCGGCTGAAAGCCCGCTGCGACGACAAGGAGAAACAGTACAAGATCAGCGAAAGCGACTTCCACGAGCGCGTCTACTGGAAGAAGTACCAAAGGCCTACGAGGATGCCATCGACCATACCAGCCGGAAGCATGCACCCTGGTTCGTCATTCCTTCAGACCACAAGTGGTATCGCAATCTGGCCATCTCGCGCATCATCGTCGATGCTTTGGAAGGGATGGACTTGAAATATCCGCAGCCGGCGTTTGATGTGTCGAAGGTGTGCGGAGAACTGTAGAGAAGTTCGGGAGCACTCAATCAGCATGCTTCCCATCGATCGCCGGTGACCTGGCCTGGCTGATCATCGGCGGTTGGAGCGCGATCGGCCGGTCGATTTGTGTCTTCAGTACGATCGTGGTCTCTGTCTGATCGATGCCGGAAATCTGGCGCAAGTGCTCCGACAGGCTGAGCAATGCGGCCGTATCCCTGACGCGGACCTTGAGTATCATGCTGAGATCGCCCGCTACGGAATGGCACTCTTCGATGGACGGAATCTTCTTCATCGACTCCAGGAGTTCTGAGCAAGGCCGCGTGGCGCGGATTCCAACAAATGCAACGACGCCCAAACCCAGGGCCGCCGCATCTACGTCGACCGTCCATCTCTGGATGACTCGCTCCCGTTCAAGCCGCCGCAGACGCTCATGCACGGAAGAAGGCGCCAGTTTCACCAGCCGGGCAAGATCCTCCAAGCGCTGAGAGGCATTTTGCTGCAGCGCATCAAGCAGGGCGAAATCTTTTCGGTCCAGATCCGTCATGGGGCCTCAAATGTAGTTAGATTCGAATAAAATTCGGCAGCAACATATCACACTACGATTTATTGATAGATCATTTGTCAAGTCTTCCTAATCTAATACGGCAGGAGGAATTCAAATGCAGGCACTCGTCGTTGTGGATGCACAAAACGAATTTTCCGCGGATGGATTGCGGGCAGTTCCGAATCACGCGGAAGCCATGGAGTGTATCTCCGACCGGGTTCGAGAGGCCCGTCAGGAAGGCCGTCCTATTGCCTGGGTTCAGCATTACAACAAGCCGAACGAGTCGCGAGCCTTTGTTCCGGGAACGTGGGGAGCACAGCTTTCCAGTGGCTTGGGGCCGCTTCCAGGCCTCCATTCAGAAAAGTCGTTTGAGAAGGATGTCTACGGAGCGTTCACGGGAACAGGCCTGGAGGCATGGCTTCGGCACATCGGAGCCGACAGTCTGCTGCTCGTCGGCTTCTATACCCACATGTGCCTGTCGACCTCGGCACGGGAAGCCCTGGTTCGAGGTTTCGAGGTTGCTGTAGATCCGGACGGCACGGGAGCCTGCGATCTCGATCACGAACTACTCGGCCATCAGAGCGCGGACGAAGTGCGCCGCTGTGCGCTACTTCACCTCGCCAATATGGGCGTGACACTGGAGCGAAGGTACGATTCGGAACGAAACATTCCAGCCGGGTCGCCCGCTGTTTTCTACGACTCGTAGTACAGATACCGCCGCCACTTCGGATCGGAGTGGCCGATCATGCGCATGATGTGCCGGCTGGTGTGCAGCGAGAAGGGCCGCGGCTCGCGCAGCAGCTTCATCTCTGTCAGCTCGTGCAGCAGGTGATTGCCCTTGCGCCGGTTGCAGCTATGGCAGCAGGCGACCAGGTTCTCCCAGGTGGAGAGGCCGCCGCGCGAGCGCGGCTGCACGTGGTCCAGCGTCAGCTCGCCGGAGTTCAGCACGATGCCGCAGTACTGGCAGGTGTTGCGGTCGCGCAGCAGGATGTTCTTGCGCGAGAGAGCGCGCGTCTGGTGCGGGATGCGCCGGTATTCGAGCAGGCGGATCACCGATGGCATGGGCACGCGCACCCGCGCCGCATGCAGGATCGCGCCCTGCTCCTCTTCCGTGCGCGCCACGCCCTTCAGCACCAGCACCAGCGCCCGGCGCGCGCCGCAGATGTTGATCGGCTCATAGGAGGCGTTCAGCACCAGCACCGGCCGCTGCATGGTGATCGGTTGCGCCACCCGGATCTCCACCGGCGGCGTGTGCGTCAGCTTGGTCTTGCGTGTGTGCGCGATTGCCTTCACTGGCGACATCTCCCTCTCGCTTGTACGGCCCCGCCCAAAAACATTTCCGTACCGCAATACGACTGCGCCTTTATAGCCCCACTCTTTCGGACCCCACTCTTTCGCCTGCCGAGGTCAGCGCGGCGGCATCCCACAGCGCGACGCCTTCGCGCTGCGTTCTCGCCACTGTCGCTACCCAAACAGCCTTTGCGCCGGCACGCAGCAGCACCCGGCTGCAGGCAGCGGCCGTGGCGCCCGTGGTGTAGATGTCGTCCACCAGCAGCACCTCCCGGTCGCGGATGCGCGCCGCGTCGCGAACGGCGAAGGCGCCGCGGAGATTGCGCCGGCGTCCCTGCGGGCTGAGCCGCGACTGGCTGTCGGTGGCGCGCTGGCGCTGCAACCCGCCTCGCGCCATGGTCCAGCGATGTGCCTTGTCTCTCGACTGGAGTTCGCGGACCAGCGCGCTCGCAATCCGCTCCGCGTGATTAAAGCCGCGTTGCCGGCGCTTGACTCGATAGAGCGGAACCGGGACAACCAGCACCTCCGTGCCCGCGTTGATCGGCAATCCGGTAACCGCGGAGGCGAGCCGCTGGCCAAGCCGGTTCGCAATCGGCTTCATGCCGCCGTACTTCAGCAGGTGGATCAGGCCGCGCAGTTCGTTCTCGTATCTGCCGTAGGCAATGGCCTGGGAGAACGCTTCCGGCTGCTCCTGGCAAACGTCGCAGAGCCGGGGCTCGTCTGCCGCGAAATGCGCCAGTGACGACTGGGGCAGCCCCAGGTCCTCACCGCAATGCGAACACAGCACACCCGTTTGCGGCGTTACGGCCGACCAGCAGGACTCACAGATGGGAAGGGAAGAGAAGCGCAGGAGGGATTGCTTGCAGAGCGCGCAGGAGGCAGGGTAGAGAGCGGCGCTCAATGCATCGAAGATCGGTTGCAGGGGACTTCGCAGGAAGCGTGCAGCCGCCCGCCATGACAGGGTCACTGCTGCCGGAACGTCCGATGTCAGAGCTGTCTGACTGCGGAAGACCCACCCTCTTTCAACCAGTTGCCGCCTTGGGAGCACCATGCTGCCCCGGCGCCAGGCACCGATGCACTGAGTATAGAGCAGGGGCCGCGTGCGCGTCACCAGGAAAGACGCTGACTCTCAGCGAGTCGCGACGCTTGGGCTCGATGGCGCGGCAGCCCGGGCTCTCCCTTTCGACAACATCGTCGCTACGACTCCGAGGATGATCATTGCCGCGCCCGCGGCCTGCAGCGCCGAGACATGCTCGCCGCCCAGCGCCACGCCGATGATGAGCGCGATCAGCGGATTGACATACGCATAGCTGGCCACCCGCGTCGCCGGCTCGTGATGAATGAGCCAGGTATAGGAAGTGAAGGCCAGGATGGACGCGCACGTCACCAGATAGACGAACGACGCCACGGTATGCCAGTGCCAGGATGCCAGTGCTGCGGGAATCTGCGGCAGTTCTCCGGCGATCGCGGAGATAACGAGCAGCCCTACACCGCCGAGCGCCATCTGGAGCCCAGCACGCATTGCCTGGTCTTCGGGTAGGGTCAGCGAGCGGCTCCACAGGGTTGCAAATGAAAAGACGATTGTTCCGGCCAACTCCACCAGCACGCCGCTGACCATCGAGTGTTCGAGGCCAATGGAGCGCGTCACCAGGCAGACACCAACGATTCCCAGCAGCGCGGCGCCGGCCACAGAAATATCGAGCCGCTGTGTCCGGAAGACCAGCACCTCGCCCAGCAGGATCCAGATGGGGATCATGGCAGCGATGACCGCGGCGGTTCCGGAGGCGATGCGCGTCTCCGCCCAGAAGAGGCAGCCATAGCTGCCCGCAAACAGCAGCAGGCCCAGCATGAGGGAGTGCAAGAGCGCACGCCGGCTTACGGTGACGCTACCCCGCCATCGGCTGAAGACGTAGAGCGCGACACCGGCCAGCAGAAAGCGGATAGCCGCGGAGAAAAACGGCGGCGTGACCGCGACCATATCGCGGATGGCCAGGAACGAGCCGCCCCAGAAGACATAGATCGCCCCATACGCCAGCAGTCGAATGGTCTTCCGCGACATCGCCATAGCGAAAGGATAGTGCAGCCCACCACGCGATCTCAGCCTCGTGCGATGTTCCCGCGCTGGACTTGAGAGGGCTGGTCCAGACTTCCCAAATTGCGATTCCAGCCTGCGAATTGCGATGCCGCGCTGTTACACTCGCTGTTCCCCAAACGCGATGAAAGTCACCGAGGGTAAATCAGCCGTGCCGGAGACCACGCAGCAGTTTCAGCCATTTGTTCCGCCCACGGAGTCGCGACCGGAGCTGACCTTCCGGGCGTTGCTGCTGGGTTCACTCTTCGGAATTCTCTTCGGCGCAGTCACGGTCTATGTCGGCTTGCGCGCGGGTCTGACGGTCGCGGCATCCATTCCGATATCGGTGCTCTCCATCAGCGTGCTGCGCGCGCTTGGCCGTGCCTCGATTCTTGAGAACAACATCGTTCAGACCACCGGCAATGCCGGGCAGTCCATTGCTTCCGGCGTCATCTTCACGCTACCGGCGCTGGTCTTTCTCGGCTTCGACCTCGAATACTCGCGCATCTTTTTTCTCGCGCTGATCGGCGGCTGGCTCGGCGTGCTCTTCATGATCCCGCTGCGCCGTCAGCTTATCGTCCAGGAACACGGCACGCTCACCTATCCGGAAGGCACGGCGTGCGCCGATGTGCTGCTCGCGGGAGAGCGGGGCGGCTCCTTTGCCAGCCGCGTCTTTTTCGGGCTGGGGCTCGGCGGAATCTACACGCTCTTCCAGAACGACAATCTCTTTGGCGCATGGCCGGGCACGCCTGACTATCAGCCGAATTGGCTCAAGGGCGCGGCCATCCGTGCCGATGTCACGCCGGAATATCTCGGGGTGGGCTACATCATCGGGCCGCGGGTTGCCGGAGTCATCTTCGCCGGCGGCGTCTTTTCCTGGCTCGTGGTCATGCCGCTGATTCACTTCTTCGGCGCGCACATACCCGACGCGATCTATCCCGGCACCAAGCCGGTCGCCATGATGTCGCCGTCCGACCTGTGGGCGAGTTACATCCGGCCGATGGGCGCGGGCGCCGTCGCTGCATCCGGCCTGATCACCCTGCTCAAAACCATGCCGACCATCGTGGGCGCGCTGCGTTCCGGAGCGAAGGAGTTCGGCAAGGGCGCGGACAAGACCGCTGCGCTGCGCACCGACCGCGACCTTCCCATGAGCGTCGTGATCTTCGGCTCCGCCGCGCTGGTGCTGCTGATGTTCTTCTTCCTCACCTTTCATCCTGTACCCGGAGCCCAGACCTCACTTTTGTCCAACTTCGCCGCCTCCATTCTGGTGGTCATCTTTGGATTTCTCTTTGTCACGGTTGCATCGCGCATCGTGGGATTGATCGGAAGCTCGGCCAGTCCGGTCTCGGGTATGACCATCGCAACGCTGATGGCCACCACCGCCATCTTTCTGGTGAAGGGCTGGACGGCGCCCGCCTTTGGCGCGCTGGCCATCACCATCGGCGGCGTTGTCTGCGTCGCCGCGTCGAATGCCGGAGACACTTCGCAGGACCTGAAGACCGGCTTCCTGATCGGCGCAACGCCGTGGAAGCAGCAGCTCGCCCTCATGGTCGGCGTGATCGTCTCCACCTTCATCATCGGCGCAACCCTGAACGTGATGAACAAGGGGCTGGAGGAGTTCCGCGATACTTCGCGAGCCTGGGATATCTCCGTGCCGCACGATGGTGTGCAGGTGCAGCAGCAGCACTTCCAGCATTCGCGCATTCACGTCATTCACACAGACAAAACCGCCGGCACTGCCGCCGGCCCGGCATCCGACGAGCGCGATGCCGGCCACTACACGCTGCTGAACGCGCTTGGATCTCACGAACTGGCCGACGGCAAATATCTCTACAACCCGAACACGCACACCATTGAGGTGCAGTGGATCCAGGGAATCGGCAGTGAGAAGGCTGCTGCTCCGCAGGCACGGCTGATGGCGACCGTCATCAGCGGCATTCTCAGCCGCAAGCTGCCCTGGGGACTGGTGCTGCTCGGCGTCTTCCTGGTGATCGCAGTGGAGCTGCTGGGCATCCGCTCGCTCTCCTTCGCAGTGGGCGCGTATCTCTCCATCGCTACGACGCTGGCGATCTTCTGCGGCGGCGTGGTGCGCTGGATGGTCGATCGTGCCGTGGCCCGAAGCAGCGGACGCACCGCCGAGACCGAGAGTGAGGTCAGTCCCGGGCTCGCTCTATGCCTCGGGACTGATCGCCGCCGGCGGCATCGTGGGCCTGATGGGCGTGGCCCTCAAGCTGTATGAGGCGGCTACGGACAAGAGCGACATCCTGCAATTTCCCGTCACCAACTCGCTGCATCACGACTGGGTCTCCGTGCTGATGTTCGCCCTGCTGGCCTTTTCGCTTTACTACTTCGCCCGCAAGCCACTGGGCAGTGCAACAGATGCGGCAACGCCGCCCGCGGAGGACTAAAACGGGACAGAAACGGCCCTGGTAACCCGTTTGTTGTAGGCGCCGCCACTCTCGTGGCATGGAAGCATCCGTCCCGCGGTCGCAAGCTGGGATGGCCTCGCAAGGAGAGGCGGAAATGCATAACATCCTGGTGTCCCTCGCCGTCACCGTTCTGCTACTCTCGCCCATCGGAATCGTAGCGTGCCTCAAGCGGCCATCCGTCTAAGACCGTTCATCGCGCTGCCTCACTCCCCCGCCAACCCTTCACGCAACATCTGCAGCACCGGGCCCCTCCCCCACCTCCCCCTCCGCATCACAAAATCTCCATTCCGCAAATGCAACCCGCAGCACCTGCCCGAAAAAACAATCGTGGCGCACCGCGCATCGTGCAAGCGGACGGCTTTTTCAATTGCGATTCACATGCTTTCAACAATCGCTCTGTTGCGGAAGATCATGCAGAGCGTGGTCTGCGCAGTTTGTTGCCAAACGCAACGGGAAAAGCGTGTGCAGATTCGCCGCATCTTCCCCGTTGCGCAGTTGTCTGCCTCTGCTTAGTCTCGGGAAGCGTTGTCGAGCAATCGACAATGCAGCTTTCGCCTTTTTACTGACAACTTGAGTTAGAGCAGGGCGCGCTTCGGCATGTGCGCAAACCCTATTGCTCCTGCACGTGTAGACCGAAAAACGGAAGTGGACGCAGCCTCCTGACGAGAACGCTGCATCAAGCACTACCCACGGTGACACAAAACAGAGCGAGCGGGAAAGCTCGTCGTGGCTGGTCGCAGTCCGGCATTTCCGGCATGCAGTTGCCGGTAGGCCCGGACCCATGTCCACACGAGGGGCGCTGGCAACCATGCCTGTTCCGTCCTCTGCTCTCCGCAACTGGGCCCTGTGCGCCCGGATGACAGCGGCACCGCGATTTGCGGATGGGAGTTGCTTTCTCGCAGCCCCTCCGCACGCGGACGAGGCCGCTTTGTTTTCCATAGCCCGGGGCCTGTCTGCGGCAACGGCCCACGTCTCCGGTGAGACCGCGCATGTTGTGCGCGATTTTCGAGCATTCCGGAGCAGCACGACCCCGTATCGCGGGGTAGAAGGGAAGTTTCATGCGGCCACGCAAGACCATCCTTTGCGTCGATGACAACGAGCAGGCGCTTTCCGTTCGCAAATTCATGCTGGAGACGCGTGGGTATCGCGTGTTGAGTGCCCACACGGCTGCCGACGCTCTCGAAATATTCGCCGCAGGGAATGTAGACCTGGTATTGAGCGACCTGATCATGCCGCAAATGGACGGCAACGAGCTGGTGCGCCGAATGAAAACCATGGCTCCCGAGGTGCCGGCCATCATCCTGAGCGGCAGCGTAAAGAACTTCGAGCGGGCCAGCAGCGCCGACGCGTTTCTGCCCAAGGGCGCCTGCACGCCGCTCGAGGTGCTGGAGCGCATCCGCGTGATGATTGCGCGCAAGCGAGGCCCGCGCAAGGCGCTGCACCGCGAGCATGACCCTGTGGTGCTCTCACCGATGACGCACGATGCGGTCACCGCCGCCAGCTAACGTTCGGGGGCGGCAGGGACGGTACAATCGCCAAGTGTCATCCATCGAAGTGCCGTCCATGGAAGTGCCGCCCATCATCGTTGCTCGAGACCTGAGCAAAACCTATCGTTCGGGACGCATCGCGGTACCCGCGCTCAAAGAGGTCTCCTTTGCGGTGGAGCGCGGCGAGTTCGTTTCGATCGTGGGCCCCTCGGGCAGCGGCAAATCGACGCTCTTCTATCTCCTGGGCGGGCTTACTCGCGCGACCACCGGCAGCGTCCTCATTGACGGCGTGGATTTCGCGAAGCTGCCCGATGCGGAACGTACCGCCGTCCGCGGCCGCAAGATCGGCTTCGTCTTCCAGAAGTTCAACCTGCTGCCCACGCTGACGGCTCGCGACAACATCGAGATCGCCTACGAGATCAGCGGCCGGCAGAGCGGAGGAACGCAACCGCCGCTGGATCAGAAGTTTCTCTCGCAACTTGCGGAGCTGCTGGGTATTGACGGCCGCCTGGATCACCGCCCGTCGGAGCTCTCCGGCGGCGAGCAGCAGCGTGTCGCGATCGCGCGGGCGCTCATCACCCGTCCTGCATTGGTGCTCGCGGACGAACCGACCGGCAATCTGGATACCGCCAATTCGGACATCGTGCTCTCCATGCTGAGGCGCTCCAACCAGGAGTTCCAGCAGACCGTGCTCATGATCACGCACAATCCGGAGGCAGCCGCGGTCGGCGACCGCATTCTGCATATCCGGGATGGCCACCTGCTGGAGCAGGACGCGTCTTGCCTCGCCGAGCGCCCATTGACAGAGCGAACGGGCCAAAGACACCAAGCTATCCTGCCCTCTCCATCCTGCGGGTCGAATTGACCCGTCCCCCGCCCGCCGATATACTCAGCAAGTAATTCAGCGGGAGTAGCTCAGTGGTAGAGCATCGCCTTGCCAAGGCGAGGGTCGCGGGTTCAAGTCCCGTCTCCCGCTCCAGATAGCGGCGATTCCGCTGTCGTGCCGGCGTGACGACCTGACACACCGCACCACATCCTCTCCGCAAGACGGCGCGGTACCCAAGTGGTAAGGGAGAGGTCTGCAAAACCTTTACGCGTGAGTTCGATTCTCACCCGCGCCTCCAATCTCTTCTGTGATTTAGCTTAGCGCTATGGCTAGACAAGAGCGCTCCGCCCCCCGCCTCAAAGTCAGTCTCATGATCGCGATTGCGATTCCGCTCACCGGATGCCGGGACAGCGGCACGGGCGCGACAGACGCGGCGAGCGTGCGCCACCCCTACAGCACCACTTTTCCACTTACGGAGAATCCGATCAGCGAGAGCGGAAACTGGATAGGCGGAAGCAGCGGGGGAACGACGTTCGCGAGTCTCTGGGCGAGAGGCAGAATCTGGAGAGGAGGACGTCTCTGGGGGAATGTGCAAACCGTCTCCGGCCTGGCTTATGGCGTCAGCGAGCCTACGGATTTTGGCGATCCGACCGCCATCCTTACCGGTAAGTGGGGGCCGGGACAGATAGTCACAGCGAGGGTCAAGATCAACAAAATACCGGCTGGCAGATGCTGCCATGAAGTGGAATTGCGGCTGAGGACAACTATTTCTCCCCACAGCATCACGGGATATGAAGCCTATTGCAGCGTGATGCCCAACAACCGGTATTGCCATATCGCCCGCTGGAATGGCCCGAATGGAAGCTATTGGAACTTCGAGACGGGAAAGAGCGCGATCTATCTCAACGATGGCGACGTTATCGAAGCTACCGCAACCGGCACGAATCCGACTGTCATCACGCTCTATAGGAACGGCGTGCAGATTTTGCAGGCTTCGGATAGCGGATCTGCCGGAGGAGGATTTGGAGCCTATGGACCGTGGACTTCGGGAAATCCGGGTATTGGCTTCTACGACAATCCGGACAGCAATTGGAAGGATTTCGGCTTCTCTTCCTTCAGCGCGAGCGATGGCAGCAATAAGGGGACGATTAACTAACAAACAAACAGATAAACCACGCTCAGCTTCCGGAAGGTCCGGCTCATGCGGTCTTCAGACGGGTTCAGGCACTGCGCTTTTGTGTTCCCGCCACCGGGCCATGCTCGGCCTGCCATTCCTGGGAGTTCAGGTCCAGTCGATGCCAGTTCGCGCTGCCGTCGTAAAGATTTGTAACTCTCCGCGATTGCTTTTCGCAGAGTGATCTCCACATTGCGCCGATCACGATGCCAATGGAGAGTGATCCCCAAGCGATCAGGACTGTCATCCAGGGCCTCCTGATATCAATCTCACGCTGCCTGCATTTATCAGGCCGCGCGGCTGTACATGCACCCTAGGATGCGCTGAATTGTCCTGTGAAGTACCTGAGTTGAGGCTATGCGGAAATAAAGGCTTCTACTATTTCCATACTGGCACGCGAGAAGCTGTTTTTGCTCACTGTAGAAGCCACCATGTCAGAAAGCGCGTCTTGTCCGGAAGTTTTTGCGCTCCTGGGATCACGTCTTTCATAGGTCGGGGTGGCAGGTCGATTTCCTGATGCATGGGACGACATCCATTCCCTGGGGACACCAAAACCGACTGGTGGCGCTCCATCGTATCCGAAAACTGAACAGCGACTAGCGGTGCGGCAGGCTGACGGCGTATAGATACCAGGCTGCATGTGGCAGCCACTCTTCCGTCCAGCGCCAGTCTTCATCCTTGCCCGTAACAGCGAAGCCCTCGTTGAAGGCGATGCCGTCCTCGTCGTTGCTCGCGGCCGTAACGCCGTTGAGGATCGCGCCCGGAGCGCTGGTGTATTTGTACGAGCGGAAGTACATATACGGAGCGTTGCCGTGCCCGCTGCCCATCAGCATGCTGCTGTCGAAGGGATTGCGCCCCAGGATCCAATGTAGTTGATCGTCTGCGTAAACTTCGAGCGCGGACTGGAATTGCGGATCGTCGGCGAAGAGCGGTGCTGCCATGCGCGCGGCGGCCGCCAGTGAGGCGAGACGCGCATCTTCCCCCTGCCACCATGGCGCGGCCTCTGTATCGTGCGGAAAGAAGAACGCCGTTCGCACCTGGCCGTTGCCCATGCGTACAAGCTGGCGCGCGTAGTCGAATGGATTATTCACATCGCGTGTGGTTGCCAGCTCAAACTGCAGCGAGCGTTTGACAGCTTCCAGCGCCCGTTGCCGATTCGCTGCAGATGCGGTCTCCGCATAGCGCAGCAGGCTGATCGCAGGGAGCCCCGCGTCGGAAGGATGGAAGAATGGCCGTGTGCCATCATCCGCGCGCCAGTAGTCGTGGAACGTACCCTGGGTGGTCAGTCGCGCCATCAGGTGCGCGGCACGCTTGTCCGCTGCCTGCCGATAGATCTCCTTGTGGCTGGCCCGATACAGCTCCGTGGCGGCCATCAACGCGCAGTAATCGTCCAGGATGTTTTCCGTGTGGTCGTTCAGCAGCTCGCGATTGTGCGCTTCGAGAAAAGCGAACGCCTCCTCAGCCGTCTGCAGATACTTCGCGCGCGTGAAGTCGCCATCCTGCGGCATGGTGCTGGCCAATGCGAGCGCGGCGATCGACATGCCGGCTCCAGCACGATATCCGGCTTGGTACACATACGGTCCTTCGGCGACAGGAGGGGCGCTCTGCGTGGACTCGGTGGCGCTGGTCTTGATCTGCGTCCGCCAGTTTGGATTGCCGATCTTGCGGTCTTTGGCCAGCTTCGCCGGTCCCGGCGCGTCGATGCTCTGGAGGAAAGAGCCGCCAGGCCGCTTGAGCCTCACCAGAAAGTCCGCGCCGAAAAGGCCCTCATCCAGAAGGCGGCGTTCATACTCGCTGAAATTGTCATCATGCCGCGCCTTCAGCGTGTTGTAGCTGGCCAGCAGCGACCACGCGACCAGCGGCACCTGTTGCGGATTGAAATACGAGGTAAGGTTCTGGTGTGAGAGATGAATGCCGTAGTCGCCGGTAGCGTCGTACCAGCCACCATGCACGTCCACGGTGCCATGGCCGACAGGCAAGGGCAGATGGCTGATCAGCTCGATCCATGTCGCCGCTGGCGCGTTGACCCTTGAAGTAGAAGAGGACATTGGACAGGGTCGTCCGCTCCAGCAGGTCGTCCTCGATTTGAAAGCTGCAGGAGCTGACTGTGTTGTTACCGGCCACGGCGCGCAACACGTAATGCCCTGGTGTGCGGAACGCTGAGAACTCCGCCTTCCAATACATACGGTTGCCCCAATGATCTACTTTGCCGGCTGGCGTCGGCGTACCGCTGAAGACGACTTTGCCCGTGGTGTCGTCGACCAACGTGAATTGCGTTGGATCGCTTCCTTCTGCGCCCGAGATCAGCGCCACCTTGGGTGCGGCCGTCTCATAGCCGACCTGATCCACCAGGACGCGCGTCTCGCCACCCGCCTGCGCGGACGCCAGCGAAGCCACCGATGCACACGACACTACACACGAAACAAGGACAAGACAGTGTCGAAAGAATCGGATGGCGACGCCCTCCTGGCGCTGCAAGCGACTATACCGCAGAGTTATGTGCAGATTCTCGGCTGTATGTGCTCAATATGTGCAATGCTGGTTCGAACTTCATCGGTTTGCGGAGGACGCAGTGCCACGAAACTGCGAAATGATTCCCGGCCACGATCTAGGTCACGATTCTCGTTCCAGGCATCCACGCCGGCTTGAGCGTCCGGCTGCGAAACAACTGCGGCGCATCGCATGGCCGCTGATGGCCGTTTTCGCATTCACCGTACCCCTGACTGCTTTCCCGGCAAAGCACGTCGTCCGTCCACCTCGGCTTCCGCAAATCATCGCCTACATCTTCCCGCGTGACCGCGCCCTCCAGCCCGGTGACGTAGCGGCTGGGAAGCTGACTCGCATCAATTACGCCTTTGCCAATATTCAGGATGGCCGCATCGTGACCGGCAGCCCGGTGGACGAAGCCAACTTCGCGACTCTTGTCGGGCTCAAGCAGCAGAACCCGTCGCTGCAGGTGCTTATCTCCGTTGGCGGCTGGACATGGTCGGGAAACTTCTCCGACATGGTGCTTACCAGGCAGAGCCGAAGCCGATTCATCGACAGCGTGGTCGAGTTCGTAGACCGATACAAGCTGGACGGCCTCGACATTGACTGGGAGTATCCGGGGATGACGGGGAACGGCAATCGCTTCCGCCCCGAGGACAAGCGCAACTTCACTCTGGTTCTCGAAGGAACTCCGGGCGCGGTTCAACGTGGAGCAGCGCAAGCTTGGGCATCCATTGCTGCTCTCATTCGCAGCGGGTTCATCGAGCGAGTTCATCGCACACACCGAACTTGGACGGGTCCAGCGCTATGTCGATACCGTGAACCTGATGGCCTACGACTACTACGAGCCAGGCAGCGACAAGATCTCAGGCAATCACGCTCCGCTCTACACCGATCCCGCCGATCCAAAGCGGGCTTCCGCCGACCAGTCTGTCCAGGAGTTCGAACGCGCCGGTGTGCCGCCGCGGAAGATCGTGCTCGGCGTACCCTTCTATGGACACGTCTGGGGCGATGTTCCACCGACGGATCATGGACTCTTCCAACCGGGAGTGGCGGTGCCCAACGCATTCGCGAATTACGGAAACATCGTGACCAGCATGCTGAATCAGGGATTCACCCGCTACTGGGATGCCGCTGCGTCGGTCCCCTACCTCTACAGCGAACAGAAGCGCGAGTTTGTCTCCTATGAGGACACTGAGTCGCTGGCCTTGAAGTGCGCCTATATACGCCGCAAAGGGGCTGGCCGGGATCATGTTCTGGGATTACACCGGCGACCCATCGGGAGCGCTGCTGAACACCATCAACACCGCCTTCTACGGCAACGGTGCGGATGCTGGGAGTCGCCGATGAACGCTACCGTTTCCGCGCCCGCTATTGGAATTGCCGGGCAGGCCGTCTCTACCCGCGTCGTTTCCATCGACATCTTCCGCGGCATCACCATGGCGGTCATGATCTTTGTCAACGATCTGGACAGCGTTCATGGCCTCTCCAAGTGGACGTATCACATGCCGGCGAACGTGGACGCCATGACCTACGTCGACATGGTCTTTCCGGCGTTTCTCTTCATCGTCGGCATGGCGTTGCCGATTGCGGTGAAGCAGCGCCTGAAGCGCAATGCTTCGGTCGCATCGCTCTGGATGCACGTGGTGCTGCGATCCATTGCGTTGCTCGTCCTCGGCCTCATTCTCGCGAACGCCGAGCAAGGCGATCCCGCGCGAATGCACATCAGCCCGAATGCGTGGGCGCTCCTCGGCCTGGCCGGCGGCATCCTGCTGTGGAATGTCTATAGCGGCCTCAGCAGCAGAACGGTCTTGTTCTTGCGAGGCAGTGGTGCGGCGCTGATCGTCGCCATGTTCGCCATCTTTCGCCGATCGACTCCGCACGGCGAAGCATGGATCAAGTTCGCCTACCCGGAGATACTCGGCCTCATTGGGCTGACTTACTTTGCCGTCTGTCTGCTCTACATACCAACGCGCCGCTGGCGTCTCGCACCGGTCGTATGGTTCATCGCGCTTGTCGCCTTCAATGCGGCTTGCGTCACCAGATGGCTGCCGCTCGGCCACGTCTCGATGTACATCTGGCCCTTCGGCAACGGGGCACTGCCCAGCCTTGTCATGGCAGGCATAGTAACCTCATTCATCTTCCTGGGAGAGCATCGCTGGAAGACTTCGTGGCAGAAGATCCAACTCGCCCTTCTGATGGGTGTCGTGTGCTTCGTCGCGGGCTGGCTGCTCGCGCCGCTGGGCATCTCAAAGATTCGCGCCACGCCGACGTGGGCTCTATGGACCATCGCAGCGAGTTGCGTCCTGTTCTCCGCGCTCTATTGGATATGCGACGTGCGCAAGCAGAGCGGCTGGGCATGGCTGGTGCGGCCCGCCGGTTCCAATACACTGCTGACCTATCTTGTCCCTGACGTCTACTACTTTCTTGCCGGGCTGATGGGTTTTGAGTCTCTGCTCGGGCACTGGAACGCCGGCTGGCCAGGCATTATCCGCGCAGTCTGCTTCACCATCGCAATCTTATTGATTGCGAGAGGCCTGACCAGGGCGCGTCTGCGGATGCAGCTATGAGCACCGCGTGTTCAATGAGGAAGCGACGATAGATCCAGCTTTGTAACCGGCTGCGAGCCATAGTTCGCCACGTAGGCGTCGCCGCCGTCGGGATCAACCGCGACTGCGTACGGATTCGTTCCAGCAGGAATGGTGGCCAGCGCTCGATTGGTCGTGCCATCAATCACAGTGGCGTTGTTGCTGTGTGTGTTGGCGACGAAAATGCGATGCCGCCTGCCATCGACCGCAAGCGCTTGTGGATGATGACCGGCTGCCACGGTTGCAACGGGCTGCATCGTGGCGCCGTCGATGATAGTCACCGAATCGCCCACGTAGTTGGCGACGTAGATCTTATTTGCTGTCTCGTCGACCGCCACCGCGTCGGGCATCGCGCCGGTGGGCACCTTGTCCGCCCTGCCGTCCTCTTCGTGATACGCGATCAATGTGTCTTTGCCGATCTCCGTCACGTAGACAATCCCGCGCTGTTGATCGACCGCAAGCCCCCACGGGTGCGAGAGACCGAGGTCTTCGTGATGAGTCGCATTCGCAGCATCCAGCATGGTGAGCGCCGGGTCTTCATAGCTAATGAAGAACGCGCGCCGGCGGTGGGCGTCGGTCTCGACATAGTCCTTGGACCCCACCGGCAACGGCTGAACGCTGTTGGTAGCCGTGTCGATCATCGTGATCTTGTTGCTATAGGTGTTCGTCACGTACGCGCGATGCAGCGCTGCATCGAACCCAATTGCATAAGGGTGCTCTTCCCCGGGTAGGGTCTTGACCACGCGATCCGTGGCGCCATCGATCACGCTGACGTTGCCGCTGCCGGCGTTTACGACATAAATCCGATTTGCAGCGGCGTCCACAACAATGCAATTCGGCGCGCGGCCCACGGCAATCGACGAACGCGTTCCTTTGCGATCCAGCACGATGACTCGGTTCCCGTCTTGATCTACTGCATAGAGACGGTGGGTCGTGGGATTGAAGGCGAGGGCGCGGGGATGGATCGTCCTGCCATGGGGCTCCGCGGCGGCCTGCGCCCGCAGAATGCGCAAACTCCCAAACATCGTGACGCTTGCCGCAAAGACCAGCACAGCGAACCGCCGCAGAATTTCGTAGCGCCTCATCGGTGATTCCCTCTTCTTCTCTCCGGAGAATAATAGCCGTCGGCAGACCGCCCTGTGACAAGGTATAACGTTTGTGTTCCGTACTTCAGCGTAGCTGGGGGTAAAACCTAGATGAAGGTCTTTGTATCACTCCTGAGAGCCGTCTGCGTGCTGCTTCTGGTAATCGGGCATGAGGGCGGGTTGAAGGCGCAGTCCCAGGCTCCCCGGTTTCATGTGATCGCGCTTGCCGAAAAGGGCGGCATTCACAAGCCATTCGTGGACGGCGCAAAGGTGTGGCTTGCGCAGGAGGCGGCCCGCGACCACTTCACCATCGACTACATCGAGAACACTGACCCCATCAACGACGCCTTCCTCTCCCGCTACCAGCTCTTCATTCAACTGAACTATCCGCCGTATAACTGGACGCAGGCAGCGGTGGCCGCCTTTCAGCGTTACATCGATGAAGGACGCGGCGGCTGGATCGGCTTCCACCACGCTACGCTGCTGGGGCACTTCGATGGCTTTGGCCTGTGGCCATGGTTTTCCGAATTCATGGGAGGCATCCAGTTCAAGGACTACATCGCCACTTTCGCCACCGGCACGGTTCACGTGGAGGACCCGCACCATCCCGCGATGAAGGGTCTCGGCAGCTCGTTCCAGATCGAAAACGAAGAATGGTACACCTGGGACAAAGACCCGCGGCCCAATGTGCATGTGTTGGCTACCGTGGATGAGAACAGCTATACGCCGTCAACAAAAATCAAAATGGGCGGCGATCATCCGGTGGTGTGGACCAACGAACACAAGAAGGCGCGGAATATCTATATCTTCATGGGTCATCATCCAGAGTTATTCCAGAACAAGTCATTCACCACGCTCTTTCATAATTCCATCCTGTGGGCGGCCCACTCATGATCCGAAAGTCAGCGGTACTTCTCTTTGTTCTGGCACTCGCGTGCTCCGCTCTGCCGCAGACACCGCAGCCGAAGTTCCACGTGCTCGCCTTCTATACGGAGAAGACGGAGGCCGACCACGTGGACTTTGCGCGTCAGGCCGTAACGTTTTTTGAGGCTGAGGCCAAGCACGACAATTTCGACTGGCATGTCACCACGAACTGGAACGACCTGAACGCGGAAAACCTGCAGCACTATCAGTTGGTGGTGTGGCTGAACGATTCTCCGCAGCAGCCCGCACAGCGCCAAGTCTTCCAGCAATATATGGAGCACGGCGGCGCCTGGATAGGCTTCCATTTCGCCGGCTACAACGACGAAAGCACGCACTGGCCCTGGTTCACCGGCGATTTTCTTAGCGCAGTCTTCCTCACAAATAGCTGGCCTCCGTTGCCGGCAACGCTCGTCGTTGAAGATCGAGATAGTCCCGTGACGCGCGGCCTTCCGAAGACGTTTATCTCGCCGGCCAACGAGTGGTACATCTGGAAACCGGATCCGCGCGCGAACAAGGATATCCATGTGTTGCTGAGCCTAAGTCCGTCGAACTACCCGCTCGGCATGAAAGATACCCTGACCGGCGGCGACCTGCCCGTCGTCTGGACAAACACGAAATACAAGATGCTCTACTGCAACATGGGGCACGGCGACAAGGTCTTCACCAGCGAAACGCAGAATCAGCTTTTCAGAAACGCGATCCTGTGGTTAGGTGAATCGAAAGTGAAATAGACGCGCCTATCTCACGAGATAGCATGCAGCGGCTTGCCGATCTCCCAATGATGTCCGAATGGATCGGCGATCCGGCCAACCCGCCACCCATAGTCTTTGTCGCTGACAGCATCGACGACGGTCGCGCCCGCCTGAACTGCGCGCGCAAACAGGGCATCGGGATCGTCCACGGTCAGAATCATTCTCACCGTGCTACCGCCGAGCGACTCGGGACTGAAGTTTGCGTACTCCGGCGCCTCATCAGCCAGCCAAAACTCCGACTTGTCGATCGACAGCCTGGCGACAATCGATCCTTGCCCATCGTCTATGCGGGATAACTCGACAGCGCCAAACGCCTGCTTGTAGAACTCAACGGCGCGAATGCCATCGCGTACCGATAGCAGCGGAGAAAGAACGATCCCGGGGTCCCGCGCGTTCCCGATCATGGCGACTGCCTAGACTGCTTTCTGCTTACGCGGTCTTGCCGCACCTTCTTTGCCTTCTCGCTGGGACGCTTTCTTTACTGCAGCAGCCTTTGCCGGCACCAGCGTGGGTCGGCCGCGTTCTTTTTCGGCAAGGCTCTGTTTCAGGGCCGTCATCAGGTCGACGACCGGGGCCAGCCGCCGCTTCTCTGCACCAGGTTGCGGCGTTGCGCCAGCTCGCTTGGTTTCGATGAGCGCGAGCACCTTCTCCTTATAGTTGTCCTGAAACTGCTCCGGCTCGAATGGCGAACGCAGCGACTCCATGAATTTCTCGGCGAGGGCGACCTCTTGCTCCGGAACCTCCGATGCAGTGTCATGCCCATACTCGCCAACCTCTCTCACCTCGGCCGGATAGTACAGCGTGTGCAGCAGCAGGCCTTGGTCATAAGGCCGGATGAGAACGACCTGCTCACGCCCACTGAGCGTGACGCGAGCAATGGCGGCGAGCTTCTCGCGGGTCATGCCGCGAAACAGCAGATTGTAAGCGCGCTTGCCGGAATCTTCCGCGGCAGAGTAGTACGAAGTCTGAAAATAGATAGGGTCTACTTCGTCCAGCGACACAAACTGCTGGATCTCCATCACGTCGGAGGACTCGGCTTCCAGCGTCTTGAGCTCGTCGGAGTTGACCGTCACGTAGACGCCCTTCTCCACTTCGTAGCCCTTCTGCAGCTCGTTCCGTTCCACCACGCGATCGCATTGCGGGCAAAAGATCTGTTGTTTGATCCGACCACCGCACTCGCTGTGGATCTGGTTGAAGCTCACGTGCTCTTCGCGAGCAGCCGCAAACAGGCGAACGGGAACGGAAACGAGGCCGAAGGAGATATATCCCTTCCAAACGGTCGATGCCATAAACGCACACTCCGGAGGGCAGTATAGATGAGGCCGCGAAATTGACCTATCCACTAACTCAACACCTTCGCATTTTCATCGCCCCAATTGTGACGAAGCGCCCAACAGTGAGGATTGTCTTCCCGGCGCTCCGGCGACATTGGCCTACGGCAATTGATATTCGAAGTCAAAGCTATGTTTGCCGCCCTCAATCGTGATGAGCATTTTTCCGGTCAGGCCGGCCAGCTCTCCGGTACCCGACTGCGGCACCACCGTGATCTGCATCACGCCGCTGCCGGGATCGCTCTTCAGCATCGTGGCGTTGTGCATCAGCACGAAGTTTCCACTGCGGCCGTTCACTTTTCCTGTCACGCGCTCCAGGGCGACATACGCCATGGCGCCGGTCGATTCCGCGCCACCGGTCAGCATCTCTCCCTTGCTCGTTCCTTCCAGCGCCCCGGAAAATGTCTTATCGATCGTCATGCGGCCAATTCCTGCCTGCTGGCCAATCGCCGAGGTCTCGGCGGGAGTTATCTTCACGACGAATGTTCCTGTAGCGTGCATAGTCACTCCTGCTTTCGTGTTTGTCATTGCGGCTCCGTCTTGTGCCTGGACCGTCCATCCGCCAAGCGGACCGAGTGCCAGCAGCGAGAGAGCTAGGATCGTCCGTACCATCGTCATCCTCCGGTATCCGCTCGGGAATCCAATGACGCCAGAGTATCGTCGCTCCTTCGGCGGCGATTGGAAAAACGCGACACGGCTTGAGAAAGGTGACTTCGCTTGTCACCGAGCGGCGCAGCAGGCCAGCCAACTACAGAAAGTCGAAGGCGATCCTCGTTTTTCGATCTGACGCGAATCCGGCAGCGGTGGATCTGGCTTCCGTTTATCTGCCCACCGCCG
Source organism: uncultured Acidobacteriaceae bacterium (assembly GCA_963763665.1). GTDB lineage: Bacteria > Acidobacteriota > Terriglobia > Terriglobales > Acidobacteriaceae > KBS-83. The sequence continues at coordinate 1,636,429 of CAVXPT010000001.1, forward strand.
CCATCCCGCGCGCGTCATAACGCTCTCCCGCCGCGGCGCCGTGCGGAGCCAGTGCGTCCAGCGCCGCCAGATCGTCCTTGCTCAGCTTCACCTGGGTGGCGTGGACATTCTCTTCGAGATACTTAACGCGCTTCGTGCCGGGAATCGGTACGATGTCCTCGCCCTGCGCCAGCACCCAGGCCAGTGCAAGCTGCGAAGCCTTTACGTGCTTGCGGGCGGCCATCTCTTCCACCTTCTTGACCAGCGCCAGATTGCGATCGAAATTATCACCCTGGAAGCGCGGTGAATTGCGGCGGAAATCATCCGGCGCGAGATCGTCGAAGCGTTTGATCTGTCCCGTGAGGAAGCCGCGGCCCAGCGGCGAGTATGCAACGAAGCCGATACCCAGCTCGCGCACAACGGGCAGGATTTCGTCTTCCGCCTCGCGTGACCAGAGGGAATATTCAGTTTGCAGCGCAGAAATCGGATGCGTGGCGTATGCGCGGCGGATCGTCTCCGGTCCAGCCTCAGACAGTCCCAGATAGCGGACCTTGCCCTCTTCCACCAGCCGCGCCATCGCCCCCACTGTCTCCTCAATCGGTGTCTTCGGATCAACGCGATGCTGGTAATAAAGGTCGATCGTCTCCACGCCCAGCCGGCGGAGGCTCGCCTCGCATGCGCTGCGTACATATGCAGGGGTGCCGTCCACGGCGCGGAAGGTCGGATCTTCTTTCTTGCGCACGATTCCGAACTTCGTCGCGATCTGGACTTTCCTTCGGTGCGGCAGCAGCGCGCGGCCCACCAGCTCTTCATTCGTGAACGGTCCGTAGATGTCGGAGGTGTCAAAGAAGTTCACGCCCAGATCGAGCGCGCGGTCGATCGTCGCCTCGGATTCGCGCTGGTCGCCCGGCCCATAGAACTCTGACATCCCCATGCAGCCCAGCCCCAGTTCGCTGACCTCCAGCCCCCATCTCCCCAGCTTGCGTTTCTTCATGCCGTCTTTCATTGCAGTGGCGCCTCCCTCTCCATTCGATACCGAAGCGCCGTGGGGGATGCCTGAAACGGCGGAACTGTTCTCCGCCTCCGCCGGATTCCGGAACTCGCGAGATGCGGACGCATCTGTGAAACTGAGGAAGTGGATGCCTGGAAGGACTCGAAAGGATAGCTATGGAGATATTCGTCGCAGGAGCGAGTGGAGCGATCGGCCAGCCGCTGGTCGCGGAGCTCATTCGCCAGGGGCATGCGGTCACCGGCATGACGCATTCGGATGCCGGGGCAGAGCGGCTCCGGAAGGCAGGCGCGACGGTCGCGCAGCGTCAGCGCATTCGATGGAGCCGCGCTCGAAGAGGAGCTGCGGCGCTCGTCCGCGGAGATTGTCATCGACGAGTTGACCGCGCTGCCGAAGCATCCCTCGGAGATGGCCGCGGCAGCCGCGGGCGATCGCAAGTTACGACTCGAAGGGGGCGGAAATCTCCTCCGTGCGGCCCGAGCCATGGGAGTACGACGTTACATCCAGCAATCGACGGGTTTCTTTCTCAAAGCAGGCAGCGGCCTGGCCGATGAGACCGAATCCCTGGCCGTCGATGCGACTCCGCGAGTCGCCACGGCTGCCCAAACCTATACCGAGCTTGAATCGCGCCTCTTCAGCGACCCCAAGATCGAAGGCATTGCGTTGCGCTATGGCTTCTTCTACGGCCCGAATACGTGGTTCAATCCGGATGGCGCCTCCGCGGATCAGGTGCGGAAACAGGAGAGTCCTATCATTGGCAGCGGCGCGGGCGTGTGGTCGTGGATCCACATTGAAGATGCCGCGCTCGCCACGGTCGCCGCTTTGAACGCCCCGGCCGGCATCTATCACGTCGTGGACGATGATCCATCGCCGGTCAGCGTCTGGCTGCTGGCATTCGCACGGTTCGTCGGAGCGCCGGCTCCGCCGCATATCTCGGAAGAACAGGCTCGCCAGGTAGCAGGCGAGGACGCGATCTACTATCACACCAGGCTTCGCGGCGCCTCCAACAAGAAGGCAAGGGCGGCGCTCAGCTTCCGGCCGCGCCGATTGGAATGGCTGAATCGATAGCATGCGGGCGATGCTATCCATCGGCTGAGCGGCGTCATGCTTGCCGCATACACTCCCTTCAAGCGATCCTGTGAACGATATGCAAGCTCCGTCACTCGCTCCCTTCCGCATCGCTCCCTTCTTCAGCCCGCGCCCCTGGGGTACACGGGACCTGTCGCCCTGGTACGACTTTCAACCCACGGAGCCGATCGGCGAAGCCTGGCTCACTGGCCCGCAATGCCTTATCGAGACCGGTGATCAGCAGGGCAGGACGCTCAGCGAGCTCGCCGCGGCGTATCCGGAGGCGCTGCTCGGTCCTCATCGCAATGAGGTGGGTGACTATCCGCTGCTGGTCAAAATCCTCTTTCCCCACGACAAGCTTTCCGTGCAGGTGCATCCGGACGACAGCGCTCGCGCAGCAGGTCGGCCAGCCGCGCGGCAAGACCGAATGCTGGTATGTGCTGGAAGCGCAGCCCGGCGCGGCGGTCGCACTGGGGCTCAAGACGGGCAGTACCGTCGAAGGCATGCACAAGGCCATCGGCGATCACACTCTCGAGGCCATGCTGGAGCAGGTGCCGGTGGTCAAAGGCGACATGATCTTCGTGGATGCAGGGACGGTTCACGCGATCGGGCCCGGGGTGGTCCTGCTGGAAACGCAGCAGACCTCCGACATCACCTATCGTCTCTACGATTACGGCCGTCCGCGCGAGCTGCACATCGACCGGGGCCTCGCCGCAACCCGTCTGCACACCGCAGCCGGAAAAGTAGCGCCGAAGGCCGAGGGTGCACGTGTCCGGCTGATTGAGCAGAAGTACTTCTCCGTGGACCGTATCGATCTCGACAACAATGCTCCGTTTCAATCGAAATCGCCGGGCGGTGTTCCCCATTCGCTGGTGGCAGTCGAGGGTGCAGCGGTTCTCTACGCCGAAGGCAGTGACCCGGTGGACCTGATGCCCGGCCGGGCCGTGGTGGTTCCCGCCGCGATTCAGGGTTACCGGCTGGAGTCCGCCGGACTTGGCGCGGCCTCCGTTATCCGCTCCCAACCGCCCGCGGCGGCGTAACTGCTCTGTAATCGGAACCAGTTACGATACAGATTCAGTACCCACCGCTAGCGCGTTAGTTGCATACTCTCGTAACCCCTCGTGTGCTTGAATAGGGCGAACTTCCCCTTCTCGGAAGACGTCTGCCCATTTCGGGACAAACGTAACTTCCGGCTCTGATTACGAAGGGAAGTGAGTTCGGACAGCCCGCTTGATCCTGGGCAGGCTGTCTCCCGGTCGGGCGCAGAGGCACCGTTCAGAGTCCCTCGCAGCCCTCCGGCAGCACAAGCGGAGCGGATGATGAAACGGTTGCAGGGCGGATTTGGCATTGGTGCACTCGTGTGGCTGCGTATGGCCGTCTTGCTGGCCGCTGTTGGCCTGGCGGCTCACGCAACCGCAGCCCAGTCGGTGCGGCTTGTGCCGAGCACGTCCCGTTTTGCCGGAGACGGCAGCAGCAACCCCACCAGCGATGGCCCTGGTCTTGCCACAACCATCCCGCTGACCGCCCCGACCTACGTCGCCTCGGACATCTCCGGGAATATCTATGTCGCCGATACTGGTAACAACTGCATCCGCCGCATAGACACCAGCCGCAACATGTTTGTGGCAGCGGGCCAACCCACCGGGGGCAGCGACACCTGCCAGGACGCCGCGAGCGTCACCGCCGCATTTGCCACCGGCGTACTGCGTCCTTCCGGCGTCGCACTCAATGCGGCAGGAGACCTCTTCGTAGCAGATACCGGTCACAATTGTGTGCGCCGATTGAGCAGCGGCGGATCCGGCATTGCCTCGCTGCTGCCACTGGTTGGCACCTGCGCGGATCCTTCCACCACTTCAGTTGCGCCCGCCCCGGCAGGTCTCGCGCTCGATGCCGCCGGGAATCTCTATATCGCGATCAACGATGCCGCCGACGGTATCTATCAGGTGCTCCGCAGCAGCCCTTCGAGCTATGGGACTGTCTGTCTGCTGAGCGGCGCTCCATCCGCAGCAGTCTCTACGCCCTGCCCCGGCCTTTTGCCGCCCGCAGTCGTGTTGAACGCCCCCCAGGGCCTCACCATCGATCCGGTTGGCAACCTCTACATCGCCGATTCCGGGAACGCCTGCATCCGCCAGATCAGCGGCGTCCTCCCCTCTACCGCAGTCGGCAAGTGCACCAATGACGGCACCGGTTCCAGCGCTACCGCACTGCAGACGCCGGTCAGCGTCACCTCCGACGCGGTCGGTCATCTCTATATCGATGACAATGGCGCCGGGAAGGTCTACGAGCTGCTCGCGAGCCAACTCGCCCTGGTCGCCGGCAATGGCGGAAGCGGTGCCTACAACTCAACCCAGGAAGGCAAAGCCGCCGTCTCCGCTGCGCTGCTCAACCCGCACGGGCTGGCCGCGGACAAGGCCGGCAACGTCTATGTAGCCGATACGAACAACAACATCGTCCGCATCCTGAGCCAGGGTCTGCGCTTTCCTGAGACAGTCGTAGGCAATAAAAGCACATCGCAAAACCTGTGGTTCATGATCACTGCGGCCGTAAACCTCACCTCCGGCCCTGGCGGTGATTTCCAGAACTTCGGAACGAACCTGTGCAACGGGCCCATCTCCGCGCCCACGGCAGGCCAGATCAAGACCTGCCAGCTCAGCCTTCGCTTTGCCCCAACGCTGCCCGGCCTGCGCACCGGACCTCTGGCCATCACGGACAAGGCGGCTTCCCCTGCGGCGGCCTATCGCTTCGGATTGAGCGGTGTTGGCCAGAGCGGGGAGGCGATCTTCGTTCCGGGGACCATCAAGACCCTTGCCGGATCGCTCGCCACGCCTTCCGCCATCGCGATCGACAGCGCGGGCGATGTTTACTACGCGGAAAGCGGCGGCGGATCGAGCAACGGTTCCATCTCCGTACTGCCCGCCGGCTCCTCGTCGCCAGTGCAGCTCATCGCGCCTGGCGCCGGCGTGGCCACGCCGACGGCGCTCGCGCTCGATGCGGCCGGCAATCTGTATATCGCCGACTCGACCACAAACTCCATCCTGCGCTATGACGCAAACGGCAACCTGAGCACATTTGTCAGCAGTCTGGATAACCCGGTCGCCCTCGTAACCGATCAGCTCGGGAACCTCTTCGTTGCAGAAGATGGGGCGACCGCTGTCAATATCCTCGAGATTTACGCTGGAGGCCAGCAGGCAGTCTTTGCCGGCGGGGGCGCAAACTCCGCCCCGAATGGCGTGCCCGCGACCAGCGCAAACTTCGTACATCCGTCGGCGCTGTATCTCAGTCCGGACGGCACGTTCTATGTGGCGGATCGTGGCGCGTACCGCGTCTACCGCATCGATACCTCCGGGATCATTCACCGCTTCGCCGGCAATGGAACCACCACCGATTCAGCTCCCGGCACACGTCTGGGGACAGGGCTCGGGGGTGTTTCCGGCATCAGCGCGGATGCGGCCGGCGACCTCTACATCGCCGATGCGGCTACCCATCGCATCTTTGTCGCTTTCAGCGGCCTGGCCCAGAATCCTTCCATGGCAGTCCTCACCGGCGACGGCACAGCGGGCTATACCGGTGACAACGGGCCGGCCGACAAGGCAGAGCTGAATAGCCCCATGGCGGTTGCCGTCGATGGCGCCGCGGATGTCTACATTGCCGACACCGGCAACAGCGCTCTGCGTGAGATCACCTACAAGGACCCGACGCTCGACTTCGGCACGGTCAAGATCGGTCAGACCGGCGGCCCGCTCAAGACGACACTGTGGAACGCAGGCAACGACGTCCTGCAGCCGCTGTCCACGATGTTCCTGGACGATCAAGTGAACTTCGCCGTCGATACCGGTGGCAGCAACTGCGGCAACAGCACGCCGACGGGCGCCACCTGCGATCTCAGCTTCTTCTTCACGCCGCAGTCTGCCGGATCATTCGTCGGCCACTCCACGCTGAATGACAGCTCGGTCGTGCAAACGCAGATCATCACGTTGATCGGCAACGCGCCGCCTCCGCCCAGGCCTACCATCACCGCGCCACCAGTCACCGTGGTCTACGGCGATGCCTACACGCTTGCCGCCACCATCACCGGCAACCAGGCAGCCGCACCCACCGGGACCGCCACCTTCTCCATCGGCAGTGCGACGTTGTGCGCGGCCCAGGCGCTGCCCGCGAATGGAGCCGTGGCTTGCTCGCCTTCGCCCACGCTTGAGGATGTGGGGACCTACTCGGTCAGCGTTGCGTATTCCGGCGATACCACTTATCCGGCGCTGACCTCGACCATCGTTCTGAAGGTGATACCGCGGCCGGTCACCATCACGGCAGACAACAAGACGCGTCTGGTGAACACGGCGAACCCGCCGCTTACCGGCACAGTCGTCAACGTGGTGCCGGGACAGTCCATTACCGCCACCTACAGCACCACCGCTACCATCGCCAGCCCGGCGGGCACCTACCCCATCACTCCGGCATACACCATCGGCCCGGGCACCAAGGCCTCGAACTACGCCATCACCGTGGTGAACGGAACCTTGACCGTGACGAATGTAGTTCCTCCTCCGCCTACCGGCAGCTTCACGCTGACGGCGACGCCGCCGGAACAGGAGATCGACCGCAAGGGCACGTTGAACTACGTCGTTACCCTCACATCGACGAGCGGCTTTACCGGTCCGGTCACGCTGGCCTGCTCCGGATTGCCGGAAGGCGCCTCGTGTGCGTTTGCACCAGCCAGCGTCACGTTAGCCACCGGCGCCACCGGCACATCGACCATGACCATCACGGCCACGGCCGACACCACCAACGTCCCGAAGGTCTTCGGGAAGATTCGCAATGCGCCGCCCACGCCAACCGGAAGCAACTCACCGCTGCTGGCCTGGACCATGCTGCCGCTGGGCCTGTTTGGTTCCACCGGCGGATGGCTGCTGGGTGCGCGTCGCCGTCGCCGGCTCCTGCTGCTGCTGGCGCCGATCGCATTGCTGGCAGCCGCTGTTGGCATGTCAGGCTGTGCAGGGCCAAACAACTACAAGATCTACACCGTCACCGTCGCCGGGAGTGCTACCAGCGGCGGCGTAACCATCACGAAGTCTTCTACTGTCGATTTTGTCCTGGCCCGGTGATGCTCGATCCTGGCTTGCTGTCCCACTTCATCCCCGAGCCGCAACGTGCGAATTGCGGGCGGACCGCATGTGCGCTGACCGGCGCACCCCGCTGCTGCTGAGGAACACTGTTCATGCGTCATCGCTCGATAGCTACGCTGGGTCCGATCGTTCAAGGTCTGCTGGCCGTTGGCCTGTGCACGCTGGTTGCAGCCGCTCAGCAACCCGCAGCACCCCCAGCGCCCGCCGGAGCGGCAGCGGCCACGCACGCTCCGACAGCGACGGCCAAAGACGCGGCGCCCGTCAGCGATGCCGCCTCAGATCAAGACGCAGACGAGACGCACGATGCTTCGAGCGATGACAGCAGCACCGGGGTCGCCAACCCGGATCCTGTAACGCCGGATACTTCATCGAACGCCGCGAGTGAGGGCCAGAGCGCCGCGCAGCCTGCGGCGAACGCCACGCCGGCACCGACCTACATAGATAACAGCGACCCGATTCCTGCCGCGGAAACCGGCGACGGCTCGGTGCTGCAGGAAGGCGCAACGGGGAAGCGCTTTTCCCCGGATCAGCCGTCACGGCCGATCACCCCCGAACTGGATAGCGACAAGCCGACACCCCCTGATCCAGCGCCGTCGGCGTCCACGCCGTCGGACGCGACCGTCGCCCCACCGCAGCAACCTGCGGCACCGTCCACAGCTGCGCAGACCACACCGGCCACACAGGGCAACGCAACAACGCCCGCGCCGTCTCAGGCGACGACGGAGCACCTCCACCGCGCAGCCACCTGCAACGGCTCCGGATACGAGTGCTCCGCAGCAGACTGCGCCCTCAACCCCTCCGGCACCAGCGGATTCTTCGGCGGCACCGCAGCAGAGCGCTCCAGCGACACCGGACAATGCAACGCCCCCGGCGCAGACACCTGCCCCGTCACCAGCGCCGACGCCGGTGCCGCCACCGCCACCGCCTGCGTCTACGCCAGATGCAAATGCTCCGCAGCAGCCTGCGCCCTCGACACCTCCGGCAGATTCTTCCGCGCCGCCGCAGAGCGCTCCCGCAGCACCGCCGGTGAGCCCCGACAACGCGGCCGCTCCAGGCACACCGTCCGCCGCTGCGCCACTCCCCGGATGCCGCCGCACCCGCATCTGCGTCGCAGGACCAGACACCCGCGGCGCCGCAGGCACCGGCCCCTGCGGATAACACTGCTGTGAATCCCTCTTTGCCCGCGCCTCAGGTGAATCAGCCGGAGCCGCCGCCCGCCTCGCGTTTCGACATCTTCGGCGGATACACCTATCTGCGGCCCAGCGGCAGCGTCGGAACCTGGAGCTTCCCCAGCAACAACACCCGCGGCTATATCGCCAGCGGCGACCTACTATTTCAATCACCACTTCGGTGTGCAGGCGGAGTTCCAGCACAGCGAATACCCGCTCGGCACCACCGGTTCATCGCCCGCGCCGCCCTTCGTGCAGCTCGGCGGCGTCACCGACTCGTTCTACACCGCGGAAGCCGGCCCGGTGTATCGCTTCTTCCTCGGCCAGCACTTCATTCCGTTCGTGCATTTCACCGCCGGCGCCGCAAATGTAGCCGGACCGAAGTTCCAGCCGCTGAAGTGGGGCTATGGCTTCGCGGGTGGCGGTGGCCTGGATGTGCTGCTGCCGCATACGGGTGAGCACGTTGCCTTCCGCCTGGTTCAGGCCGACTACGGTTACATGCACGCCGATCAGGGTGCACTGCAGCAGTACGATCTGGCCGGTGGAACGCAGAGCGTGAGCGCGCTGCGGCTCTCCGCAGGACTGGTCTTCCGCCTGGGCGAGATGAACCCGGTGCAGTCGAAGAGCCTGGCCTGCGACGCCAGCCCCTCCGAGGTCTATGCGGGCGAGCGGGTCACGCTGGCCGCTACCCTGCGCAACTACCGCGACAAGACCAAGAATCCGTTCTTCTTCCGCTGGGAGCTGAGCGCCGGCAAGCAGCAAGGCTTTGGCCCGGTCATCTTCGTCGATACCACCGGTCTGGGTGAGGGCACCTATCACGCGACGGCCCACATCTCCGCTCAAGGAGAAGGGCAAGCAGTTCGCGCAATGCTCCGCCAATTTCATCGTCAAGGCATCGCCCGCTCCAACGTTGAAGTGCTCGGCCGATCCTTCTACCGTGACCCCGGGCGAGGTCTCCATCATCACCGCCTATGCCGCCAGCATCGCGCAGCGGCAGCTCACCTACAGCTACACCACCTCCGAGGGTCAGATCGGCGGCAAGGACAGCACCGCGCAGTTGCACACCGATGGTCTGCCGCCCGGCGTAGCCACCGTCACCTGCCACGTGGTGGACGACCTGGGCCAGACAGCGGTTGCCACGACGGAGGTCACCATCGCTCCGCCCTCGCTGCCTCCGGCGCCGAAGGCCCAGCCGTTGTGCACGGTCTACTTCAACCGCGACATGCGCCGTCCCGCCCGCGTGGATAACGAAGGTCGCGCCTGCCTGGACGACATCGCCCTCACCATGGAGCACCAGCCGGATGCACGCCTTGTTCTGGTGGGTGAGCACTCCGACAGCGAGGTCGACGGCCAGTTGACGGCCGCAGAACGCGCCATGAACACCCGTGCGTACCTCGCCAACGAGAAGGGTATCGACCCGGCCCGGGTCGACGTCCGCACCAGCACGACGTCCGGCCGTCAGGTTCAGACCTTCCTGCTGGCTCCGGGCGCCATCTTCGATCAGCCGACCGAAGGCCGTATCGACGAAACCAAGATCAAGATCCATGGCCAGCAATACGCCCGCCAGCATGTGCGCGCGCCCCAGAAGGGTCCGGTAGGCCAGGGCGTCTCACATCCGCCCAAAAACTGACCCAGAAATCAAGCGTCAAGCCGGCTGTCGGCCGATGCGGCAGCGGCTTTAGCCCTCAGTTGATTGCCAGTACGCAAAAAGTACCCTCTAAAGTGCCCGAAAGTGCTTAGAATGTGCAATAAGTAAACTTTCGTGATATTGAGGCGAGCGATGCGGGAACGTTACTGTCTAATCATCCCCGGTTGCTGGCCATCCTTGGTCCGCAAAGTTTGATCCGGTAGCAGGTTGAGGATGAGCGGACTTCTGGATCTTCTATCGCTGGGCTCGCTGGTGCTCCTGTTCACTTCCATCTACAGGAAGCGGCCAACCCTCCGTGTCCGCTATTGGCTGATTGGCTGGTGTTTGATTCTGGTCCATTTTGCGGGACTGCTGCTGCGTCCCGCGACAGAATCAGGCCGGGCTGCGCAGGACTTCCTGGTATTGGGCTCGCTGGTACTGGGCGGCGTCTTCTTTATCATCTCCACCGCAATCGTGCGGTATGTCTCCGGCCGCTGGCTGGCTGTGCTGGTCACGCTTGGCGTGCCCTGGCTGGCCACCGTTGCTGCGGCATGTTTCCTGCCTGAGGGAAGCCGTCTGCTGTCGCTGAGCGCGATCGCCGGCGAAGCGGCGACATTCATGGTCGCCTGGCGCATCTCCCAGCGCCGGCCCCTGCTCTTCGTAACCCTGGGACTCTCGATCACGGGATGCACTGCGTGGCTTAGCTACGGCATCCTGCACCATCATGACGGTACGGCGCTCGACGTCATGTTGACGCAGGTATATCTGCTTCTCGCCCTGATCTATAGCTTTGAAGTCACGCGCTTCACCGCCGGGGTCCGCACGGTGGTTCTCAGTCTGTATGCGTGGGCCGCGGTCTGGATCTCGGCGGCCGCGACCGAAGCGTTGTGGCCGGCGGTGCATGTTCCCGAGCAGCTTTGGAATCTGCCCAAGTACCTCGTCGCCGTCGGCATGATCCTCACTCTGCTCGAAGAGGAGATCGTGAGTGCCGAGGATGCCGGTGCGCATTACCGCGTGCTGTTTGAGTCGAATCCGCACCCCATGTGGATGTACGACACCGAGACGCTTGCCTTTCTGCACGTGAACGATGCCGCCGCGCAGCAGTACGGCTACTCGCACGACGAGTTCGCGCAGATGACCATGGCGGACATCCGTCCAGGCGAGGAGTTCTCCAGGCTGGTTGCCGAGTTGAAGGGCATTTGCAAAAACCCGCTCAACGGGCCCTGGCGCCATCAGCGCAAAGACGGCAGCTTCATGCTGGTGGATATCGCCTCGCACCAGCTCGAGCACGACGGACGTAAAGTCACTTTTGCCCTGATGCAGGATGTGACCGAGCGCGACCGCCTGCACGAGCAGTTGGTGCATCAGGCAAATCACGACATCCTCACCGGGCTGCCCAACCGCGCCTTGCTCGAAGACCGCATGGCGCAGACCCTCGCCCATGCCAGCCGTTATGGCCATAAGGCAGCCTTGCTTTGCCTGGATCTCGATCGCTTCAAACAGATCAATGACACGTATGGGCATGCCATCGGCGACGTGTGCCTGCAGGAGATTGCCCGCCGCCTGGGCTCGCGCGTGCGCGCCGTGGATACGGTGGCCCGCACGGGCGGCGAAGAATTCACCGTACTCCTGCAACAGATCGCCGAGTCGGAAGATGCCGAGCGCGTCGCGGCCGACATACTCCGAGGGCTGAACGAGCCCTACCGGCACAACGGGATCGATATAGACCTGACGGCAAGCCTGGGCATCGCCATCTATCCGGACCACGGCACGGATCCAGCCGTCCTGTGGCGCGACGCGGACACGGCAATGTATCGCGCGAAAAAATCCGGCGGCAACCAGTACATGTATGTCTCGCAGGAGATTTCAGCAGCCACGCTCGAAGCCACTGAGCTTGAAAAACATCTTCGCCGCGCCTTGAAAGACGGCGGACTTGAGCTGCACTACCAGCCGCTCTACACCCGGGATGGACAACTCTGCGGCTTGGAAGCTCTGGTCCGTCTGCATCATCCCATCCTGGGGCTGATCTATCCGGACCGCTTCATCCCGATCGCGGAGGAGAGTGGCCTCATCGTGCCGCTCGGCAACTGGGTGCTCGACGAGTGCTGCCGCCAGAGCCGCGAATGGCAGGACCGCGGCTTTCACCCCGTGCGCATCGCTTTTAACGTCTCGCCGCTGCAGCTCACCCGGTTCGACTTCTCCAGCTACGTGATCGAGCGCCTCCGCCACTACAAGCTCTCGCCCTCGGCATTGGAGATGGAGGTCACCGAGTCCACCGTGATGCGCAATATCGGGCAGGTTGCGAGGCAGATCGACACACTGGCGCGCCTGGGCATCCACTTCTCGGTGGACGATTTCGGCACCGGCTACTCCTCGCTTGCACATCTGCATCAGTTGCCGGTACAGACGCTGAAGATCGATCGCTCCTTCGTCGAGCGCATCAATGAGCCGAACGGTACCTACGCGATCGTCCAGGCCATTGTCTTTCTTGCGCACAGCCTGGGGCTGGTCGTGGTGGCGGAAGGCGTTGAGCGCGAGGATCAGCTCACCCTCCTGTGGCAGCTCGACTGCGACCGCGTGCAGGGCTATTACTTCTCGCATCCGCTTCCCGCCGCCGCAATCACGCGCCTGTTGGGCGAGCGAGTCCGCATCCCGGTTGCTTCCGTTGGCGTGACAGTAGCAGAGCGTGTCGTGCATGCTCCCGGTGCGGCAGTCTAGCGCGGCGGTCTAACGCATCTCGCTGCGAATCCAGGCATCGCGTGCCTCGCCGTCAGGCGACTACTTCAGAATCAGCACCACGATGCGCCCATCCGATTGGAAGCTTCCTCCGGTAGCGGTCTTCGCCGTAGTCAGCGGATCGGATGGGGTGACATAGGCCGCAGTCTGCAGATTTCCTGCCGCCGCGAAGCTCTGCTCCAGGAAATCGCGTTCTTTGTCGATCTCTGGGTCGATCTTGTGCGTGACACCGTTATCGCGTTGATCTTTTTCAAAGCCGATGTCATGCGTCGACGACCCAACCCACAGCGGCTTGCCGTTCACCGTCTCGGATGATTTCCAGACTCGCAGGTGATGCCGTTCCGCGGCGACCATGATGGGATCCGCACGCGCGTAAGAAAGATCCTGCGGGCGCCCGAAGAGATAGAGCGTGCTCATCGGCACCTCCAGGTACGCCTTGTGCTGCAGGGTCTCGATGAGTCCGTGCACCACGGCGTCCTGCTTGGTGCTGTCCACCTTTACCCAGCCGGCACCCTGAAAGGCCTGTGCTACCTGTTCTTCGCTGCCGACCATGGCAAAATTCACCATGTCTCCGAGATTGCCTTGCTGGTCCTGTACGCGTCGCGGAATCGCAGCGAAGAGCGCCGGCGATACCTCGGCGGCCATCCCGGCTTCGGTAGCTGCCTGCGTCTTCGCCTGCGCGGGCGGACGCGATAACTTCATGGTCGCCGCATAACTGCCGGTGGCGGTCAGATCGGAGCTCACGTTGATGCGCAGAAAGAGTTCGCCGGCCGACGTGATCTGTAATGTCTTATTTGCGCCGACGCCGAATGGAACCGTCGCTGCATTGCTCCCAATGCGCGCCACCAGTGCGCCCACAGGCGAGCTGTTATCGGGGAACTGCCGCAGCAGGTCCTTCCAGCCACGCGTGCTGCCGTCGGCCGTCACTTCGCGGCCATCGCTCAGTGAGACGGTGCCCGTCGCCGTAACGGTGATCGAGTCGCCGGGCGCGGCAACGAGTCCGGTGTCCACCCAGTCGTCGCTCCCAGCCACCTTCACGGTGTAGCTCTTCTTCCGTGCCTCCAGGCGCGCAGCCGTCGGCTGATCCAGCGGAATTGCCTGTACCCCTTGGACCGGTGTGCTGGTGGTCTGCTGTGCGCGGCTTGCCGCAACTCCTTCGCCTGTGATCCAACAGAAGAGCAGGCACGCAACGAAGATGTCGCGCGCCGGAATCCGTCTATGGAAGAGCAGACTGCGTATCGCGTCCATATGCGCTCGATGCGTTAGATGATACGTTCCTGCATCGGCTCTAACTCCGAGGGCGATTTTCAGTCTTCCCGGCAGACGTTCGAAGCGCTGCGGTCAGTGCGCGCACATCCTCTTCGCGGACCTCATAGGGAGGCAGCGCATCCGGCAGCACGTGGATTGCCGTGGAGTCCTCTATTGACAAAGGACGACGCATGGATGAATGGATCGCCGCGACGCCGGAGGCCTCGTAGAGTGCTACGGCATTCTGCAGGCGCACGCCGGAGCCTCCCATGATCTCGATCCGGTCTCCCGCCCGCTCCACCAGCCGCGCCACGGCACCGACGCCTTCACTCAGCCGTTCCGCACCACCGGATGTCAGCAGGATGTCCGCGCCGGCCGCAATCACAGCTTCCAGTGCCGCGTCCAAGTCGCGTGTCACGTCGAAAGCGCGATGGAAAGTCACACGCATGGGGCGAGCAGCCTCGATGAGACGCCGGGTAGCGGCGACGTCCACCTCGCCCCTCGCAGTCAAGATGCCCAGAACCACTCCGGCGGCACCGGCATTTCTGGCCAGTTCAATGTCGCGTTCCATCGCGCGAAATTCACCGGCGTTGTAAAGGAAGTCGCCGCCGCGAGGGCGAATCATGCAATGGACCGGGATCGCGATACTGGAAACGACCTGCTCCAGCAGACCCAGGCTGGGCGTAACGCCGCCACCGGCGAGCTCACCGCAGAGTTCGATGCGGTGGGCTCCGCCGCGGTCTGCGATCTGTGCGTTGTCCAGGGTTTCAACGCAGATCTCGAGCTTTGGGGAAAGCACGCTGGGTCCGGGTGCAATGGCTGTCGACGCGTGGGCGAGCATGCGATTCCACCATACCTCAAAGATCGCAGGCCGCGCTGCTTTCGAAAGTACCCGGCCCATTGCAGCTTGCGATACTCTGGCTTTCGTTCTCCCGGGGACAGCATTCATGGCTTGTACCTTTCGTCGCATCTTCGCCGCGCTCTGCCTGCTGCTGGCTGCAACTGCCGCGCTGGCCCAGCCAGCGCACGCGACGCACCGTTTCGTGGTCGCCCATGGCCGGTTTGAGCTGGATGGCAAGCCCTTCCAGATCATCTCCGGCGACATGGACTACGTGCGCACACCGCGTGCCTACTGGCGCGACCGTCTTCGCATGGCCCATGCCATCGGGATTAACACCGTGATGACATATGTCTTCTGGAACTTCCACGAAGCGCAGCCCGGTCAATATGACTTCACGGGCCAGCGCGACGTCGCCGAGTTCATCCGCGAGGCGCAGCAGGAGGGCCTTTACGTCATCCTGCGTCCCGGCCCGTACAGTTGCGGCGAATGGGACCTGGGCGGGTATCCTGCCTGGCTCCTGCGCGATCGCAACCTGAAATTGCGCAGCCTGGACCCGGCATACCAGCAGGCCGCCGGCCGCTGGATGGATCGTCTCGGAAAAGAACTGGCCCCCTTGCAGCTCGATCGCGGCGGCCCCATCCTGGCCGTGCAGGTTGAGAACGAATACGGCTCCTTCCAGGACGCAAAGGAGAACGACCATGCCTACATGGAGCGCGCGCGTCAGACGGTGCTGCACGCCGGCTTCACCAGCGCGCTGCTCTACACGGCGGACGGCGCCGAAGAGCTGACGCGCGGTTCGTTGCCGGGACTGCCCGCTGCAGTGGACTTTGGCACCGGCGATGCGGAACATTCCTTTGCGCTCTATCGAAAGCTCTACCCGGAGGGCCCGTACTTCTGCGCCGAATATTGGGCCGGCTGGTTCGATCACTGGGGCGCGAAGCACGAACACACAGACGCAGCGAAGCAGGTGGCGGAGATTCGCTGGATGCTGAAGCAGGGCTACTCCGTCAGCATGTACATGATCTTCGGCGGCACCAGCTTCGGCTGGTTCAGCGGCGCAAATTCAAACGGCCACAACTATCAGCCCGACGTCACCAGCTACGACTACGACGCGCCCATCGACGAGGCCGGACAGCCGCGGCCGAAGTTCTTCGAGATACGCAAAGCAATCCAGGAGATCACCGGCGTGACCCCGCCGCCGGTGCCGCCGCCGCCAATTCTGGGCTCGCTGCCGCCGATTCCACTCAACGAGAGCGTGTCTCTGTGGGACGCGCTGCCCGCCCCGATGCCATCCGAGCAGCCGCTCACCATGGAAGACCTGCATCAGGACTTCGGCTACGTGCTCTACCGCACCACGCTGCATGGTCCGGCGTCGGGCGATCTGGTGCTCGATCAGCTCCACTCGTACGCCCGCGTCTATCTCGATGGCAAACTCGCCGGCGTGCTGGATCGCCGTTTGGGCAAGATGTCCATGCCGCTCAGCGTCACCGGCAAACAGCAGCGACTCGACATCCTGGTGGAAAACTCCGGCCGCGTGAATTTCACCGCCGTGCTGCGCACGGAGCAGGCCGGCATCACGCACGGCGTCACCTTTGCCGGCAAACCCGTCACCGGGTGGCAGAACTACTCGTTGCCTTTCACACAGCCCGGTTCGGCGCATTTCATGCAGGGGGCAGCGGCAGCCGGCCCAACGCTCTATCGCGGCACCTTCACCATCGGCAAGCCCACCGACACCTTTCTCGACATGCGCGCTTACGGCAAGGGGCAGCTCTGGGTGAACGGCCACGCGCTCGGCCGCTACTGGCGCATCGGCCCACAGGGCGGCCTGTACCTGCCCGGAGCATGGCTGCACCCCGGCCGCAACGAAGTGGTGCTGCTCGATCTCGATGGCGGTTCCGTGCCGCCGCTTATGGGCATTGATCACGCGCTGATAGACGAGCCGATACGGGAGGAAAAAGCCAACTCTGCGCAGTGATGAAAGAGGCTGCATGTCTGACTCGCACTTGTGAGTGGCGGGTCGCGATGTGTAAAGTCGGAGCCACACCCCTGCCTGGTCAGCGCGACCGAGGATGTCTTCACGATGTCGTCTTCTTCAGACGCGTTCGCTTCTTTGCTACGAAGTCAAACTCGCCGCGAATTTCTGCGCCTTGCCGCCGGCACGGTCGCGGCCACAGCCGTCTCCACGCTGGTGCCCTCGGCCTTCGCAGCCGGCATTCAGCCGCGCCCACGCAGCGTTATCGTGACCTTCGGTGGTGGCGCGCGCGATGAGGAGACCTTCGCCCTCGAAGGCCAGCAGAACATCCCGCACCTGCTGACGGAACTCATCCCGCAGGGGACATTCTTCACCCAGGTGGTGAATCGTGGCATTCTCGGCCACTACGTCGCCACGGCCGGCATCGTCACGGGTTGCTACGAGACATTCGACAACTTCATCGCTCAACCCACCGGGAACCCTACCGTCTTTGAATATTTTCGTCGCGGCCTGGCGCGGCCCATGGACGATGCGTGGGTCATCGCGCCCAGCAACGGTTTCCAGCAGATCGGCTTCAGCCGCCACGGCGGCTACGAGGGGCAGGGAGCTGGCGTCATCCTGCCCAAGCAGCTACTCGCCGCGGCGGTCAGCAAACAACATCCGCAATCGCTCGTCGATTATGAGCATCTTCTGCAGGACAACTACGAGATGCCGGTCTACCGGCCGTCGCTCTCCCAAAATGATGGCGAGCTACATCTGGAGCAACTCGCTTCCACGCTGCGCCTCTCGGTGGAGGACTTCACCCGCGACGCTCGCGCACTCGACAGCGCCGATGCGCTTTCGCTTTCCATCGCTCGCCGTCTGATGGCGCAAGTGTCGCCATCGCTGTTACTTATCACGCTGCACGATATGGATGTCGCGCACGCCGGCGCCTTCTCGCTCTACGTCGATGCGATCCAGCGCGCCGACCGCATCTGCGGCGAGCTCTGGACAACCATCCAGTCGATGCCTGAGTACAAAGACCGCACCGGGCTCTTCATCATGCCGGACTTCGGCCGCGATGCCGACGGTGACCCGGGCGGCAATGGCTTCCAGCATCACCGCACCGGCGGCGCGATGGCGCGCACTACGTGGCTGCTGGCCATGGGACCGGGCATTCGGCAGAATGTCACCGTCGATCGCGCCATTCAGCCCATTGACCTGGTGCCCACCATCGGCAAGCGCCACGGCTTCGAAACGCCATTCGTGAAGGGCGCTCCGATTGCGGAGCTGGTGTGAGGCTGCGCCGATGACACCCGATCAGCTCACTGCCGCCAGCTTCTCCAGTTATCCGCCGCAGGCGCGCCAGTTTGCAGTCGCGCATCTCGCGCTGCTGCAACAACTGCCGATCGCTGTAGCGCCGGCCTTCCTGCGGGAGATCATCGTCTTCGACTGGCGCTTTCCCGCCGAGCGCCACACCTTCGAGCGGCAATGTGTGTGGCTGGAATCGCTTGACCCCGGAGCAGCGCGCACGCCTGCTCGCGCCTTTTCTGCAGATCAGTGTTCCGGCCACTCTGGCGGCGAAGGACTGGGTAGCTTCTCCGCAGCCGTTCCTCGAAGAACTGACCGCCTATCTCTGGTCCAGCAGCCAGATCGATGCGTATCGCCACGCGGCGCAGGCCCTGCTTGCGGTGCCTCTGGATGAAACGCCGCAGAAAGATCGCCTGGTCATCGTCGTTGCCGGCAAGGACGCGACGGCGCCCAACCCTCAACTCTTTCGCAAGCTCACGTCGCATGGCGTCACCCTGCACAACCTTCAATGGACGCCGGAGACGCCGCGACAACTCCATGCCGCTCTGCAGCAGCATGGCGGATCGGAGCCAGTCCCATACACCCGCTGGTATATCGATGGAGGCGAGCCATGGCCGCACGATAGCGCAGCGGTCGATCTGCTGTCCTATGCGCAGCTTCGTCCTGTGCGCGAAAACGTGCTGGAGCGGATGAATCACTTTACGCAATCCGGACCGGGGGGTGCCGAAGGCATGCGCAGCATGTTGGAGCAACTCACTCCCGCGCAATCCGGGGCGGATGCCGTCACGCATGATCCGCTCATGCAGCACTTTATGACCATGTTGTTCGTGGAAGGGTCGGGGACGCAGATCTACAGCACATCGTTTGTGCAATGGGCAGCACGTGAGACGCTGCGCCGCGCGCAACCGGAGCAGTTGCTGGTGCGCTTTGCCCCGCGCCAGCGCCAACGTACGTTGAATCAGCTCTTCGATGCCGCCACTAACGTCGAAGTGCCGGACCCCGAAGGCTCACTGCGCGATGCCGACATCGCCGCCTACTACATCCTGCTCGATCTGCTGCGCATCGCCGATCCGGCGCACATCACGTTTCTGGCCTGGCGAGAGAATCATGGACACGCAGTGCTCATCTCGCCGCGCGCACCCGCCGGACAATGTCGACGACGCGCCGCTCGATCTCTCTGCCGCGCTCGCGAAATATGCTTAGCTACTTGACCAGCACTTCCGGCTTGCCGCCCTCCACCTGCCGCGCGCGGAACATCCCGAGCGTGTTGTAGGCCCATACCGGATCGGTCTTCTGGTCGAGCACGATCACACCGCCCTCGCCGCCCTTCAGCTTCGCGACTTCATCGCGAATCACATGCTCAGCCGCAGCGCCGGTGGTCATGCGCTTCCATTTCACCAGCCCGCAAATCTCTTTCGCCACGTCCAGCCGGATGAAGTATTCGCCCACCCCGGTAGCGGAGACCGCGCATGCATCGTTCGCCGCGTAGGTGCCCGCGCCAATGATTGGCGAATCGCCCACGCGCCCGGGCAGCTTGCCCTGCATCCCTCCCGTAGAAGTGCCCGCGCTCAAGTTGCCATGCACATCGCGCGCTACCGCGCCCAACGGTTCCGAAGCGATGCGCGAAGGGCGCCACACCATGCGATACCGCCATGGCGTGCGGCGCAGCCGGCACGCCGGCCGGCCGCAGCGGGAGTCGGCTTGCCTCTGGGCGCGCAATACGCCTAGCAATTCCTGCCAGCGCATCTCGGTGAAAAAGTAGGAGGGCGGCATCTGCGGCAGATGCTGGCTTATCGCAAAGGCATCCGCGCCCGGCCCTACCATCATCACGTAGGGCGAATGCTCCATCACCGCACGTGCCAGCGCAATCGGATTCTTCGTCGCGCTCACGTCCGCCACCGAGCCGGCCTCAAGTGTCGCGCCGTCCATGATCGCCGCATCCATCTCGTTCCTGCCCAGCGAATCGAAGGCGGCGCCTCGTCCGGCGTTGAACAGCGGATCGTCCTCCAGCACCTTGATGGCTGTCTCCACCGCGTCAATGGATCGTCCGCCCTTGCTGAGCACCGCCGCACCCGCATCCAGCGCGCGCGCCAGCGATGCGTGGTACGCGGCCGCTGTCGCTGCATCCATGTGCTGCCACTCCTCCTCACCGCCACCGCCATGGATGGCAATCGCCCACTTCGTCGTGCGCGGAGCCGCTGGCTGAGCGTGCGCAGCAGCGGAGCAGGCGGCGAGGAAAAGCACCGACAGAAAAAGCGAATCGCCAAGCGCATCGACATCGTCAGCTCTCCTGCGCCTGCCATGCCTGGCAGGGTTGCTGTGTCCAGCGTCTGAATGTGCAATGCGCTCTCCAATGCTGCCGCATCCGCGCTGCTCTTGAGCGAGATCGTGCGTGATTCGCCCGGCAGCAGTGTGAATGCATTATCAGCGAGCGTCACATCCTGATCGCCGAAGGAGATCCACATATCCCGCGCCAGCGTATCGGCGTGCAGCGTCAGCTCCAGGCCATGCGTACCTGCTGTGACATGTGCGGTGACCTTCGCCTGCGGCAGGCTCAGGTCGCGCGCTGCACGGAAGTAAAGAATGTGGCGCGAGACCGCTTTGCCGTCCACTTCCATCGTGAAGACGACCAGCGTCTTCGCTGGATCGGCGCCCTTCAGCAGCGCATCATCGGTAAGCGAGCTCATGCGCGTGCTCGATAGCGGCGGCATGGTCACGGGCGTCGTCGATTCCGAGAGCACGCGGCCGTCGAAGGTCATCACCTGCATATGCACGTTCGCCTGCACCGGCGTCGTGCGATCGTTGACCGCGTAGAGGCTCGTGGTGCCGTCCTGCCGGATCGGCGCAATCAGCAGATCGTTGTAGAAGCGGCGCGCGTGGAACTGCAGCGCCTTCCATCTGCCAAAGGAGTCGATGCTGGCCCACGATGCTGCCGGCCAGCAGTCGTTGAGCTGCCAGTACAGCGAGCCCATCGAACGCGGCCGGCTTGCGCGCAGATGTTCCGCTTCGAGCTCGATGGCCTGCGCCTGCATCACCTGGCTCAGGTAGACAAACGCAGGGAAGTCTTTTGGCTCGCCATAGTAGCGGCGAAGGTAGACGAGCAGCCGGTCATTGCCGTTGCCATTCGCGAACTTCTGGTGCGCGCGCATCACGGGCGAATCCAGCGTCTGTTCCTCCGGCGTCGCGAAGGCGCGAACGGTGCGCATATCCGGCAGCGCCTCGAAACCGTACTCGGAGACGAATCGCGGTGTGTCCTTCAAATAATCTTCGATGGGCGCGGAGCCGGACCACACGTTCCATGAGTGCACATCGCCGTTGTCGTTGCTGTTCGCCTGCGTCTCGTGGTTCGCGCTCGGCGTGCTGGGCCAGTAGGGAACCTCGGGATCGTGGACCGCAACCGTACGCTTCAGGATGTCATCGAACAACAGCATCATGCCGCTCTCGATCTTCGCGCGCTCGGCAGGCGAGATATTTTCTTTCAGCAGCATCCGGTCGGGCCATGCGTCCCAGCCGGTCTCCACTTCGTTGTTGCCGCACCACAGGGTCAGGCTGGGATGATCGCGCAGGCGGTCCACCTGCTCCACCGCTTCCTGCTCCACGTTCGCGCGAAACTCCGGATCGTCCGGCGGGATCGCGCCTCCGAACATGAAGTCCTGCCACACCATCAGCCCCAGCCGGTCGCATTCGTCGTAGAAATCATCGCTCTCGTAGTAGCCGCCGCCCCACAGCCGCACCATGTTCATGTTTGCGTCGCGTGCCGATTCGAGAATGTCGCGATGTTTCTCCGGCGTCACGCGATCTGGAAAGCTGTCGAACGGGATCACATCCGCGCCCTTGGCGAAGATAGGTATGCCATTCACCTCGAAGCCAAAGCTCTTGCCCCACTGGTCCTTCTCGCGCAGCAGCCGCACGGTGCGCAGGCCGGTAGTGCGCTCTGCCGTCAGAGTCTCGCGGCCAATCCGCATTTTCGCCGAAATCTGGTAGAGGTTTTGCGCGCCGTATCCAACCGGCCACCACCGCTCCGGATGCTCTATGACAATCGGCACATGCACAGTATTGCTACCGGGCACGAGCTGCGCGGTAAGCTCCGGGAGAGAGACGTGGCTCGCCCTTCGGTGTCGTGTACGTCACTGATGACGGTTGCTTTCGCAGCTCGCCGACGATTCCACCCGTACCTGCGCATCCAGCGCAGCCGCATCGGCGGTCACGGAATTCTGCATCACATGCAGGATATCCAATCGCGCGGCGTCCCACGTCTCCAGCCGCACCGGCTGCCATATCCCCTCGGTCACATAGCGCGGACCCCAGTCCCACCCATACTGGTACGCGGCTTTGCGGATGAAGTTGGCCGTCTGTATGCCTTTCGGCTCATCGCCAAAGGCAGAGTCGAACTCTCCCGGCAACTGGTATGCGCGCTTCAGCGTGCCCGGCAGCAGGCGACGGATCGGCGATGCGAAGGTCACGGTGAGTTCGTTTGCGCCGCTATGCAGCAGGCCCTTCACCGGCACGCGCCAGCGGCGGAACATGTTGTTCGCCTCGAGAATCTGCTGCCCGTTCAGCCGTACCGTCGCGTACGTGTCCAGTCCATCGAACACGAGATCGACATGCTGGTGCGTCAACGTCGCCGCATCCACGTTCAGCGTGGTCCGATACTCCCAATCGGCCAGGCCGATCCACTGCAGTTGCGCCTCATGCGCGCCGGTAAACGGATCGACGATCAATCCGTTACGCAACAGGTCCGTCTGCACGGTGGAGGGAACCGCCGCTGCGTGCCACTGCTGCGCATCGGCATGGGCGGCAGCATCCGGCGTCGAGGCGGCAAGACGAAATTGCCAGCCACTGACGACGACTCCTGTGGGCGCTGTGCTTTCCCCGTACGAAGGCGCCGCAAACAGGGTGCCGAATAGTGAAGTGACAAGAACCCCGATCGCCGCCAAGCGCTGCATCCGTTCTCCTTTGCCTTCCATTGAACTCAGTAGAGACCGTGACCCCGTCCTGTAATCTCTGACGGAAATCGTCGGATCAGAGAGATAAAATGATCGATCAAGCTTAATATGGACATTTCCGCAGTCAGGGAGCGGACGCCGGTCGTTTACTTTACCGCATTGAGAATACTCCGGGGCTACAGAGAGGGCACGATGAGGAACGCACGCTTATCTGTATCTGTATTCATCTGCATCGCCGCTCTGTCCGCCACCCCGCAGTCACCCACCAGCGCCGATCCTAACGCTCCGACCGCAGCCACCCTGACGCCGGAGCAGATCGACGCCGAGTGGATTGCTGCCAACAGCAAATACGACGGCGAGCGCAAGCGCATCCTCGCCGATGTCGACAAAGCCGTAGCCGCAGGCCCGTTTCGCGATGACTGGCAAAGCCTCCGCGCGTATCAGGCGCCGGAATGGTTTCGCGATGCGAAGTTCGGCATCTTCATCCACTGGGGAGTGTATTCCGTCGCCGGCTTCGGCAGCGAGTGGTACTCGCGCAACATGTACCAGCAGGGCTCACCGGATTTCGCGCATCACGTCGCCACCTACGGCCCGCAGACGACAGCCGGCTACAAGGACCTGATTCCGAAATTCACGGCCGAGCACTTCGACCCCAATGCGTGGGCAAAGCTCTTTCACGATGCCGGCGCGCGCTATGTCGTCCCCGTGGCTGAGCACCATGACGGCTTTCCCATGTACGCTTCGAACCTCACCGACTGGTGCGCGGGCAAGATGGGGCCGAAGCGCGATGTGCTTGGCGAGCTCGCGACGGCGGTTCGTGCGGAAGGCATGCATCTCGGCGCCTCATCGCATCGCGCGGAGCATGACTGGTTCTTCGACGGTGGCCGTCACTTCGCCTCCGATGTGAACGATCCGAAGTACGCCGCCTTTTACGGGCCGGCGCAGTTGAACGGTGGGGACAATGGCGATGTCGGCGATCTCACGCATGACTTCACTTATGTATCGCAGGCCTACATGGACGACTGGCTCGCTCGCACCGCCGAGATCGTTGAGCGCTATCATCCCGACCTCGTTTACTTCGACTGGTGGGTCGGCCAGCCGGACTTCCGCAGCCACCTGGAGCGCTTCGCCACCTACTACTACAACCACTCCGCCGCGCGGCATCAGCCGGTCGCGCTCTTCTACAAACTCAACGACATGGCGGATGGCTCGGCGACGCTCGACCTCGAACGCGGCGGCCTGGGCGATATTCGCCCCCAGCCATGGCAGACAGACACCTCGCTCTCGGACAAGTCCTGGGGCTATGTCGAGGGCGACACCTACAAGACGCCTGAGGCGGTCATACATCAGCTTGCCGATGTAGTCAGTAAAAATGGCAACCTGCTGATGAACGTTGGCCCGAAGCCGGATGGCACTATTCCCGAAGGCGCGGCGAAGACGCTGCTCGCCGTCGGCGGATGGCTGAAAGTGAACGGCGACGCCATCTATGGCACGCGACCGTGGCGGCAGTTTGGCGAAGGTCCTACAAAATTCGAAGCCGGCTCCTTCCACGACACCGCATTCAAAACCCTACACAGCAGAGGACTATCGCTTCACGACGAAGGACGGCGTGCTCTATGCCATCGAGCTCGGCTGGCCGAAGGGTCGAGACGCTGTCATCCACGCACTCAAGTCCGGCGTCGGTACTCGCGAAGTCGCTTCGGTCGCGTTGCTAGGTTCCGCAACTCCACTTACATTCCAGCAACAGCCGGACGGTCTCCACATCCACGTTCCGGCGGAGCCCATCGGACAGTACGCATACGCCTATCGCATCAGCTGGCGCTAATAATCGCGGTAGGAGAGAAAGGCAGAGGACAAGCAACCATCATGCGCACATATATTCTCTACGCCTTCCTCGCACTCGCAACGCCAGCGGCGCTCGCTCAGAACGCAGTCGATATGAAGCCAACGCCGCAGCAGGTTGCCTGGCAGGACATGGAGATGGGCGCCCTCATCCACTTCGGCACCAACACCTTCCTCAATCGTGAATGGGGTGACGGCACCGCTCCGCCCAGCGTCTTCAATCCGCAACACGTCGATACCGATCAGTGGGTCGAGGCCGCGAAATCCGCGGGCATCCGCTACGTCGTGCTCGTGCCAAACACCACGACGGCTTTGCGCTGTATCCCACCGCACAGACCGACTACAGCGTCAAATCCAGCCCGTGGCTCGGCGGCAAAGGCGACCTGGTGCGCATGGTCTCCGACAGCGCCCGATCGCATGGGCTGCGCTTCGGTGTCTACCTCTCGCCGTGGGATCGGCACGATCCGCGCTACAAGGATCCGGCGGCCTATGACAAGTATTACCTGTCGATGCTTGAGGAACTCGCCTCACACTACGGCGAACTCACCGAGTTCTGGCTCGATGGCGCAGGCAGCACGGGCCGCACATACGACTTCGACACCATCATCGATAACCTCCGCACCTATCAGCCCAACGCGCTCGTCTTCGCCGATGTCGGCCTCTTCAAATATGCGGACTTGCGCTGGGTCGGCACGGAGAGCGGCAAGGTCGACTTCGAAAATTGGAATGTCGTCGATCGCGCCGGCTATCTGCGCTGGCGTCCGGTAGAGGCGGACACGCCGCTGCACACCGATCACTGGTTCTGGCATCCCAACGATGAATCGACGCTCAAGTCCGTCGACGAACTGGTCAAGGAGTATGACCAGACCGTCGGCCGCGGCGCGCAACTGATGCTGGGGCTGGCGCCGGATAACACCGGGCGTCTGCCCGCCGCCGACGTCGCACGGCTCAAGGAATTCGGCGAGCGCATCCAGCAGATGTACGGCAACAATCTCGCACTGTCGCGCAACCTCTCTTCCGAGGAAGCTCCCGCGGCCCGCGACGGCGATCCCAATACCTGGTGGCAGGCGCCCACGCCTGGCATCAATAACGCCCCACCGATACTCACCGTTCATTTTGCACAACCGGCAACGTTCGATCGCACCGTCACCATGGAGCGGCTCAACGATGGCCAGCACATCAGCGCCTATCGCAT
The DNA here is from genome assembly GCA_963763665.1 of uncultured Acidobacteriaceae bacterium. Lineage (GTDB taxonomy): Bacteria > Acidobacteriota > Terriglobia > Terriglobales > Acidobacteriaceae > KBS-83. The sequence goes on from CAVXPT010000001.1 coordinate 1,662,471, forward strand.
CGAAGTGGAAGAGCAGGGCCAGTGGCGCGAGGTCGCACACGCGGAGGCTATCGGCCACAAGAAAATCGACATCTTTCCCGCCGTCACCGCAAGCGCCGTACGCCTGACGCTGCTCGACACCAATGGGCCGGCGCAAATCCGCGAATTTCAGGTGTACAACGGCGGCGTCCCCTACTGAAGCACCTTCGAGGAAGAGAGACCACTATGCCCACCAGCACTCCGCAACGCCAATACCCGCACCACATGCTGCGCGAGATTCACGAGCAGCCAGCATCGTTGACCGCGGCACTCGACCATTACGTTCGCGGCAGCGCGCTCGACGAAGCGTCGTTCGGCCCCGTCTACCAATGGTTCCGCGACCACCACCAGATCGTCTTTTCTGCTTCCGGCTCCAGCCGCCATGCCTCGCTCGCAGGCGAGATCATGATTGAAGATGTCAGCGGCATGCCGGTCGATGTCGAGTACGCGAGCGAGTATGTCTACCGCGAGATCAATACGCTCACCAATCCCGGCATCATCGTCGTTTCGCAATCCGGTGAGACGGCCGATACGCTTGCCGCTCTGCGCGAAGCGACTCGCCGCCGGCACGGCACCATCGCAGTTACGAATGTCGAGAACTCGACTATGGCGCGCGAGGCCGAGATCAGTCTGCCCACCTGGGCTGGCCGCGAGCTCGCCGTCCCCGCCACCAAGAGCTTTACCGCGCAGCTATTGGTGCTCAACCTTATCGCGCTCAGCTCTGGCGTGGCCCTGCAGACGCTCTCTGACGACACACTGGCGGCGCATTTCAGGGAACTCGCAGCCTTGCCGGCGCTGATTGCCGGCCAGCTCGAGGGCTGGGAGCGACAGATGGAGCAGATCGCCAAGGCGCTCCACAATGTGGAGACCTATCTCTATCTCGGCCGCGGCATTCACTATGCCATCGCGCGTGAAGGCGCGCTCAAGCTCAAGGAGTCGGCATACCTGCAGGCAGAGGGTTATCCATCTGGCGAGTTGAAGCACGGTCCGAATGCGTTAGTAGGTTCAACGGCGGCTATCGTCGCCATCGCTACCGTCGATCGCAGCGAGCCCGGCTCCGTCATTCGCTACGAGAAGAGCCTGCAACTGCTGCAGGATATGAAGAAGCAGGGCGCCACCGTCGTCGCGCTCGGCAACGCCGGCGACGATGAAGTCGCCGGCGCCGCGACGCACTTCGTGCCCGTGGTGCCCACGCGCGAGCACCTGCTGCCGATCACCGAGGTGATCCCGCTGCAACTCTTCGCCTACTTCTCCGCCATCCAACGCGGCATCGATGTCGATAGCCCGCGCAACCTGACTAAGGCTGTGCTTGCGGAGTAGTTGCTGCCTCCTACTCCGCTGTTGTGCCGGGCTGGCTTATCGTTTTGGCTTCGCCGCTGGCGCCAAGGAATTCTGCGTTTACCAGCTTCTTTAGCGAATCCAAGAAGGTAAAGCGAACGAGTGCCGCCGGCTGTGCAGCGTCCGCGATTCTCGACAGTTGTGCCGGCTTGGTATCAGTTGCTCCGTTCAGCGGCCCCGAGGTGGAATTGCCGCTAAGCGCCGTCAATCCGATTTTCCCAAGCTCTCCAAGCTGCAGGGCTCGAATCGCGGCATCGCTCATCCGCGGGTTCTGCTGCATCTGCGCAGCAAGCGGCGCTGCAATCTGCTGCCACTCCTCGAAACGTGCCGTCAACCGGGCTTTAGCTTCAGTGCCGTCAGCAGTCTTATTCAGCACCGCATCCACATCCTGCGCAATCTCGAACCGAGACGGCGGATCGGGCACCACTGTATCCACCAGCCGGTCGAGCGGCGTGTGGCTATCCGTGTGCTGGGTCTCAGAGCGCTCGCCGAAGCTCACCGGCTCGAGCACGCCAGCGAGCGTCGTCAGTGCTGTCGGATTCACCTCTCCGCTGATGCTGCGCCGCATCATTGCCGGCCCGGTCATGTGCTTCAGCCCCGCCTGCTCCAGTTCAATGGAGATGCGTGGCAGCCGCCGATACATCGAGACCACATCGCGATCGCTTTGCGGTGACCAGAAGCGTTCCGCCATCACCGCCGTGCGCGGCCAGATGCGCGAGTCGATCGTGCGCTCGTTGAGCTGCTCCGCCCACATGCATACCTCGCCGCCCAAGATCAGCTTCTGCTGGTCCGCAGTCAGCGTGGTGTCGCTAGGAATGGGATCGGCCAGATAATGCGCCTCGTTCGTCTTCATGCCGTCCAGGTAGTAAGGCGCGGACAGAATGCCGGTATATCCCTGGCGCGCGCCGGCAGCCAGCGAATCCACGCCGCGCCACGACTGCACCATCACATCCTTGGGCAGGCCGGGTACCAGCACCTCATCCCAGCCAATCGGTCTTTTCCCGTGCTGCTTCACAATGCGCACGACGCGCTGGCTGAAGTAGGTCTGTAACTGCGCTGGTTTCTCAAAGCCCTTTCGCTTCATGAAGCGTGCAATTCGCGGATTCGAGGTCCACACCTCGCCGTTCACCTCATCGCCGCCGATGTGGAAGTACGCATCGGGGAAGATCTTTGCCATTTCGCCGATGAAGCGGTTGAGGAACACATAGGTGCCCTCGCGCGTCGGGTCTAGCGCCTCGTCGTGAATTCCGGCAACATCCGGCAGGTGGAACGGCCCCTTGGAGCTGCCGAGCTGCGCATAGGCCACCATCCAGCTCACGGTGTGGCCGGGAATATCGAACTCCGGCACCACGCGAATGCCGCGCGCGCGCGCATACGCCACCACCTCGCGCATCTGCTCCTGGGTGTAGAACTGGTCGTTCGAGCCGACTCCGGTCAGCTTGGGATAGATCTTGCTTTCCGCGCGGAAGCCCTGGTCGTCGCTCAAGTGCCAGTGGAAGACATTCAGCTTCACCATCGCCATGCCGTCCAGCGTGCGCTCAATCTGCCGCACCGGCTCGAAGTGGCGGCTCACATCGATCATCAGTCCGCGCCACTGGAAGCGCGGCGTGTCCTCAATACTTACCGCGGGAATCGTCGCCGCGTTGTCTTTCAACTGCACCAGTTGCAGCAGCGTCTCCATACCGTGAAACGCGCCGACCACCGTCGCGGCCTTCAGCGTGATCAATTGCGGCGTCACGGTCAGCGAATAAGACTCGTCCTCATTCGCCGACTGCACAGCGCCCCCCGCGCCCGCAACATCGATCACGATGCCGGCGCTGGAAAGATCGCCTGCCACCATGCTTGGAACGTGCGGGAGCGGCACGCCGCTTTCAAACTGCAGCCGCGCCATCATCCGCACTGTCCCGGCTTCCAGGCGAGCATTGTGGAAGTGGGCATATGCCACATGGGTCCCGGGCCGCAGCGCATAGTTGCCGGTGCCTGCTTCGAAGTGCGAGGGAAGCGGCATCAGTCCCAGCTCTGCCGCCCCTGCAATCGCCGTTTGCTGGGCCTGCATACCGCTACCGCTCAGCAAGGTAGCTGTCAGCACCGCGCCTGCTGCCAATCCGCACATTCTTTTCGCGACACCGCACCAGCTCCAATTCCCCATTCCACTTGCCTCCTGTTGGCATCTCGTCTTCACACGCGCAGCACTTTGATGCCGCGCTCTTCAAACGGCGCAATCATCTCATCCGTCGCGCCCGTGTCGGTCACCAGCATATGGATCTCCTGCACCGGGCAGATCAGCGCTGGACTCACCTGGCCGATCTTGGTGTGGTCGGCCACCGCGATCACCTCACGTGCCTGCCGCTGCATCGCGCGGAAGATGACAGCCTCGTCTGCTTCCAGCGTCGTTGCGCCGCGCTCTATGTCCAGTCCCACTACGTTCAGAAACACTTTGTCCAGATACACCTGGTTGATGAAGTGCACCGCCGCCGGGCCGCTGAGCGAAAACGACCATGCCCACGGCAGCACCCCGCCTGTGATGGAGGTGCGGATGCCCACGTGATTGCACAGCTCCATCCCGATGTTGATCGCGTTCGTCACCACCTTGATGTTGGTGCGATGGCGAATCGCGCGCCCGATTTGCGTGGTGGTGGTGCCGGCCGTCAACCCGATCGTCTCGTTCTCCCGGATCAGGTCTGCCGCCGCCAGCGCAATGCGGCGCTTCTCCTCCGCCGCGCGCTGCTCGCGCGCCTGGAACGAGGTGTCGTAGCGGAACGGCTCATAGAGCAGCGGCTCCACCAGCGTCGCGCCTCCATGAGTGCGACGCACCAGCCCCCGCCGCTCCAGACGATTCAGATCGCGCCGGATGCTCGGCGCCGATGTCTCTGCCGTAGCCAGCAATTCTTCTATGGTGGCCGAGCCCCTCTGCAAAAGGAGCCGCATGATTTTCTCTTCGCGATCGTCTGTCTTTACCGACATACCAGTAGCCGTTCTCACCTGAAGTGCGACTGCATCTTGCGACTCGCGCCCGATTCGTATCGATACGTTGCTCAGCCATCTCCCGTTCAGCCGCCACAGCAAATTGCGGCCGATGACGAAAATATTGCCCCTGCCTCCACGCACTCCCCGGTCATAATAGAAACCGAATCTCAGACTGAAGCGCGGATGCGCGAGATCACAATCCAGTCAGCAATCGGCGTTTGCATGGCACGTCCGGTGTAGAGTGGAGGCTTCTGGCCCGCGATCCGCCGTCATTTGCCAGAATGAGGAAGGATGCGCGCGCATTGTCAGAAGTGATGGGCCAAGCCTACAACACCAAACTGCAGATGCGGGGCCAATTTTTGCTGATTTGAGGCAAAATGATCAGAGAAGTGTCCAGCAAATCGGTTGAGGGTCAATTTTCGCTCGGCGTCGATCTCGGGGGGACCAACCTCCGCGTGGCCGCCTATCGGTCGGGAAAACAGGTAGCCGAGCTTATTTCGCTGCCCACCCGGCTCACGCAGGGCCGGGAGCGCGTCATACGCGATCTGAAAGACGCGGTGGTTGCCCTGCGTTCCAGGTTCCGGCAGCACGGGGAGTCGGCCGGCATCGGCGTCGGCAGCCCCGGCCCTCTGGAACTGCCCTCGGGCGTCATTCGCAATCCACCAAACCTCCCAGGCTGGGACGGCTTCCAACTCCGCGCGGCCATCGAGGAGGCCATCGCTGAGCCTATTTACCTGGATAGCGATGCCAACGCAGCAGCCCTTGCCGAATTTGAGCTAGGGTCCGCCAGCGCCGCCGGCATTCACTCGCTCTGCATGCTGACCCTCGGCACCGGCGTCGGCAATGGCATCATCCTCAACGACCGCATCTGGCATGGCAACAACGGCATGGCCGGGGAAGCTGGTCACCTGATGGTCGAACCCGACGGCATGGCCTGCCCTTGCGGCGGCCGTGGCTGCGTGGAGTTGTATGCCTCGGCCACAGGCGTCGTTCGCATGGCTCGGGAAGTGAACGATCCCATATTGACTGCCGCACTCCCCGCGGACCCCGCCCGGTGGACATCTCACGCGGTCGCCGATGCTGCGATTGCAGGGAATGCCACCGCCATCGCGATCTTTGAGCGCGTCGGGCGCGCCGTCGGCATCGCGTTTGCGGGGGTGGCCAACATGCTCAACCTGCCCCTTTACGTGGTTGCGGGAGGCGTCTCGAACGCATGGGACCTTTTCGCTCCCGCCATGTTCGCGGAGATGCGCCTGCGCAGCTACGTCTACCGGCCCACCGCTGCCGCGCCCGGCGAGCCGCTCGACACTCCCGGCAAAAGCTTTGTCCGCCGCGCGGAACTGGGCTCCGATGCAGGCATCCTAGGCGCCTGCCTGCTGCCGTTTACCCACGATGAAGAAGCCCTGGGCCGCACTATCGCCCAATCTACGCAAGCATCCTGAAACGAGGTCTGCTCCATGGTCACACGCCGTACATTTCTGGGAACGCTCTCACTCGCCGCCTGTTCCAACCTCGCGCTTCCGCGCGGTTTCTCGCAGCGCATGCTGCACGCTGCAGCACAGGATGGCGACGACGTGACCGGCCACGTGAACATCATCATCGGCACCGGTGGCCACGGCCATTGCTTTCCGGGCGCCACTGTCCCGTTCGGCGCAGTCCAGCTCAGCCCGGACACCTATGACGACGGTTGGGACTGGTGCGCCGGTTACCACCGCAGCGACACTTCCATCATGGGTTTTACCCACACCCACCTCAGCGGAACCGGCTGCGGCGACCTGCTCGACGTTCTCGTCATGCCGCGCACCGGCGAGGTCAAGCTGGTGCCCGGCACGCGGGAAAATCCGGAGACCGGCTATCGCTCGCGTTTTTCGCACGACGATGAAACTGCCGAGCCCGGCTACTACTCCGTTTTGCTCAAGGACACAGGCATCCACGCGGAACTCACAGCCACCGAGCGCACCGGCCTGCACCAGTACACCTTCCCGGCGCAGGCGGAGAACGCGCACTTCATCGTCGATCTGTACCACTCCTATCAAAGCCCGAAGAACCCCGTAACAGCCGCCGCACTCACCATCGATCCCGAGAACCGCCTGGTGACCGGGGGCCGCACCGTGCACTCCTGGGCGCCGGGCCGTCAGATCTACTTCGCCATGGAGTTCTCCGCCCCGTTCACGAAGGCGCAACTCTACTCCGATCGCAACCCGGTCGATGGCAATGCCATCAACGGCAAAGTCCTGCAGGCCGCGCTGCACTTCGATCCGTCCGCAGACAAGCCGGTGCAGGTGCGCTGCGGCATCTCCGCGGTTAGCGCCGCCAACGCGCTCAAAAATCTTCGCGCCGAACAGACCGACTGGGACTTCGCCGCCACCCGCGCGCGGGCCAAGGCAGCATGGCAGCGCGAGCTCAGCCGCATCCGCATCGATGGCGCGACGCCCGACCAGCAGGCCATCTTCTACACCTCGCTCTACCACATGATGTGCGCCCCTACCATGATGGACGACGTCAACGGCGAATACCGCGGGCATGGACAGTCAGGTGCACACGCTCGATCGGGGCCAGCACAACTACTCCAGCTACTCGCTTTGGGATACCTTCCGCGCACTGCACCCGGCGTTTACGCTCTTCCAGCCGGAGCGCGTGCCGTCGATGGTGAACTGCCTTGTCGCCATGGCCGAGCAGAGCCCCGCCGGCATGCCCGTATGGCCGCTGCAGGGCGAAGAAACCGGCACCATGACCGGCTACCACTCAGCCAGCGTGATGGCGGAGGCCTGCGTAAAAAACTTCCCGGACATCGATTGGGATCGCGCCTACAAAGTGATGCGCAAGCGCAACATGGACGACGACTATCGCGGCCTCGCGCTCTATCGCAAGGACGGATATATCCCCGCCGATCTCGAAGAAGAGTCCGTCTCGAAGACGCTCGAATACGATTACGGCGATTGGTCCTGCTCGCACGTCGCGAAAAAGCTGGGTCGCAACGACGATGTCGCTCTCCAGTTGAAGCGCTCGCAGAACTACAAGAATCTCTTCGACAAGAAGACGCTCTTCGTTCGCGCCAAGCTCGCGAATGGCGAGTGGGCCACGCCCTTCGATCCCAAGGAGATGGGCCACTCCAAGAGATGGCGCGACTACACCGAGTCCAACGCCTGGCAGACCACCTTCGGCGTCCAGCACGACATCAAGGGCCTCATCGACCAGTTCGGTGGCCGCGAGCCGTTCCTCACCAAGCTGGATTCTCTCTTCAATCAGAGCTCCGAGTTGCCCGCCGACGCGCCGCCGGATATCGCCGGCCTCATCGGCCAGTACGCGCACGGCAACGAGCCCTATCACCACATCGCGTACATGTACGTCTACGCCGGCGTGCCATATAAGACCCAGGAGCGTATCCGTCAGATCCTCGACACGCTCTACCACAACGACCCTGATGGCCTCGCCGGCAATGAAGACTGCGGCCAGATGTCTGCCTGGTACGTCATGAGCGCGCTCGGTCTCTATGCAGTCGATCCGGTCAGCGCCACCTACGTTCTCGGCACGCCGCTCTTCGAGAGTGCAAAGGTCAACCTGGCCGGCGGCAAGACACTCACCGTCGAAACCAAACGCACCAGCCCCTCGCAGAAGTATGTGCAGTCGGTCGCGCTCAACGGGAAAAAGCTCGATCGCCTCTGGGTGCGCCACGCGGAGCTCGTCAATAGTGGGTTGGATGGGGGCGCCACCCTCACCTTCACCATGGGCGACCAGCCCAACCATCAGCTCGGTGCCGATCAGAAGGTCGCGCCCCCGTCGCTGACCGCGTAATGATGGACGGCATGAAGATGAACCCCAGCACCACGCGCCGCGCCTTTCTGGGCGGCGCCGCCTCTGTTGCGGCTGCGGCCGTCACGCCGCGCCACATCTTCGCGCAGATCAAGCCGACAGACCTCCACCAGCGCCCCGCGCCGAGCGAGCGCCGCTTCACCAGCCCCGCCGTCGAGGCAGCCATCACCCGCATTGGCGCACGCATCGCCGATCCCGAGCTGCGCCTGATCTTCGGCAACTGTCTGCCCAACACGCTCGACACCACCGTCTTTCCCGGCACCGACGAAGGCCATCCCGATACCTTCGTCATCACCGGAGACATCGATGCGATGTGGCTGCGCGATTCCTCCGCGCAGGTCTGGCCCTATCTCCGCTTCGCTCGCGAAGACAAGCAGCTCGCCTCGCTCATCGAAGGCGTCATCCGCCGCCAGAGCCGCTGCATCCTCATCGACCCATACGCCAACGCCTTCCTGCGCTCAACTGCGGACAAGCCGCTCTCCTGGGCCGTCCATGACGACACCGACATGTTCCCCGGCGTCGGCGAGCGCAAGTGGGAGATCGATTCGCTCTGCTACACCATTCGGCTCTCGCCACGGCTACTGGAAGGCCACCGGCAGCATCGCTCCATTCGATTACCAGTGGCGTACTTCGGCCCACCGCATCGTCGATACCTTCCGCCAGCAGCAGCGTAAGCACGATCGCGGCCCGTATCACTTCCAGCGCAGCTCGCCCATCCCCACCGACACCGTGCCGCTCAGCGGCTACGGCAATCCCGCGCGTCCCGTCGGCCTCATCTACTCCATGTTTCGTCCGTCGGACGACTCCTGCATCTATCCGCTCTTCATCCCCGCGAATCACTTCGCGGTGGTCAGCCTGCGGCAGTTAGCCGAGCTCGCCAAAGTTCTCCATGACGCCGCAGCTCGCCAACGAGGCAAACACGCTCGCGCACGAAGTTGAAGCAGCGCTCACACAGTATGGTCACGCGCGCAACAGCAACGGCGACGTATTGTGGGCATATGAGGTCGACGGCTACGGCAACACGCTTCTGATGGACGACGCCAACGCCCCCGGCCTGCTCTCGCTTCCATACCTAGGCTGCTGTGCCATCGACGATCCCGTCTATCAGCGCACGCGCGCCTGGGTGCTGAGCCCGGACAATCCGTACTTCTTTCGCGGCAAGGCGGGCGAGGGAATCGGCGGCCCGCATCAGGGCCTCAACTTCATCTGGCCTATGTCCATTCTCTTTCGCGCCTTCACCAGCACCGACGATCAGGAGATTCGCACCTGCCTCCGCACACTGCGCGACACCACGGCGGGCACGCACTTCCTGCACGAATCCTTTCACAAGGACAACGCCGAGGACTTCACCCGCGCCTGGTTCGCCTGGGCCAACACCCTCTTCGGCGAGCTCATCCTGCACTTGGCAGAGACGCGACCGGCCATACTAAGCAGCACGCTCTAAGGCAATTAGCAAACGTGGTGCCCCATCCTAGGCGCAGCGTAGGGGGCGTATCCCGTCGGAGCGAAGCGAACTTCCTTATTCCGATTAGGGCTGACGTGCTGGTTTACCCTTGAACCCATGCCCCAGCCCATCGCCGTCGTCGATGCATTCACCGCAGAGCCCTGGCGCGGCAATCCCGCCGGCATCTGCGTTCTGCCTGCCGCTGCCTCGGACGAATGGATGCAGTCCGTCGCCGTTGAGATGAACCATGCCGAGACGGCGTTCTTAATCAGGCGTGGAGCAAGCAATCAAGGCGGCTACGATCTCCGCTGGTTCACGCCCGGCGGCGAAGTGGACCTCTGCGGCCACGCTACGCTCGCCAGCGCGCACTATCTGTGGGAGACGGCAACACTCCGGCCGGACGAGCAGGCGCGCTTCCACACGCGCAGTGGTTTGCTGACAGCGGACCGGCTCCCGATCGATGGCACTGCATGGATCGAGCTCGACTTTCCCGCCGAGCCCGTCTCGGCAACGGCAACGCCTGAGGGCCTCGCCGTCATGCTGGGCGCGGAGCCGGTCTTCGTCGGCCGCAATCGCCTCGATTATCTAGTCGAGTTAAAGGACGAAACCACCGTCCGCTCGCTTCGTCCTGACCTGAAGCAAATCGCGGATCTGTCCCATGCAGAAAACGTCCGCGGCATCATCGTGACAGCCGCAGCTACAGAGAGCGGTGCCTGACATCGTCTCGCGCTGCTTCTTCCCGCGCTTCCATATCGACGAAGACCCCGTCACCGGCTCGGCACATTGCGCGCTTGCGCCGTATTGGATTCCGCGCCTCGGCAAGCAGGAGATCGTTGCCTATCAAGCCTCCGCCCGCGGCGGCTGGCTGCGGCTGCGCCTCGCTGGAGATCGCGTCAAACTGCGCGGTCAGGCAGTCACGACGCTCCGCGGCGAGCTCGCGCACGATCCTCACTGAATCAGCCGGGTAACTTGAGTTGCTCTGCCGCCGGCACATCGCCCTCCGGCCGGAAACAGGCGCGGCATCGCGCCTCGTACACGCCCGCAGCGCCTACCACCACCAGCTGCTGGCTCGTTCCCAGCCGCTGCGTGTGGATCGCCGGCGCGCCGCACACCGTGCACACTGCCGAAAGCTTCACCACCTCATCGGCAATCGCCATCAGCGCGGGCAGCGGCGCAAACGGCTCGCCCGCAAAGGTCGTGTCCAGCCCCGCGAGCACCACACGCTTCCCGGCATGCACCAGCTCCATCGCCAGCCCAATGAGCGCATCGTCGAAGAACTGTGCTTCGTCCACGCCCACCACGTCGACTGTCTCCAGTGCAGGGAGGAGCGCCGCGCGCAGCCGCTCCACATCGCGCACGGCAAATGCGTCGATGGACTGCGCGCTGTGTGAAGCAATCGCATCCGGCTGGTAGCGCAGGTCGATTTCGGGCTTAAAGCTCGCGACGCGCAGCCGCGCAATCTGCGCTCGCTTCAGCCGGCGAATCAGTTCTTCGCTCTTGCCGGAAAACATCGGGCCCGTAATCACCTCTATGCGGCCCGGTCGTATGGTCCCGGATTGTGTTGTTTCTGTCATGCGTCTTCGGGCTATATCGGAAATAAGCACCACCGCCACCAGCGCCAGCGCTATGCCTGCCGTCTGGCTCCGCGTCGTTCGTTCCTTCAGCAGCACTGCCGCCAGCAGAATCGTTGAAGCCGGATAGAGCGAACTCAGCACCGCCGCAACATCCAGGCGGCCCAACCGGGTTGCGATGGTGTAGAAGGTGTTGCCGCTCGCATCGAAGATGCCCGCAATCGCGATCAAGCCCAGCACCGGCCATCCCGGCCACGCAAGGCCGCGACCTTCCGCAGGTTTCGGGCCAACTCTTGCTCCACCGGAGCGTCGTGCAGCGATCCACGTCACGATCATGGCCAGCGTCATGCTCGCCACGCGCGACCACGCCAGCGGCCACAACACGCCGCCGTGTCCCGCGAGCTTCAGCAGAATGAACAGGCAGCCAAAGCTTCCGCCGGCCGCCGCACCCAGCAAAATCGCCTGCTTTGACGATGGCGAGCCCGGCGCGCGCGCAATCATCCAGATCGCCACCGCCGCCAGCACAATCCCTGCAATCTGCGGCACGCGTGGCAGCCCTTCGGTGGCAAAAGCCCACAGCACCGGCAGCACCGCTGCCAGCACGCCGCTCACCGCAGCCGTCAGCCCCATGCCTCCCAGGGCCAGCGCCTTGTACAGCACCATCACCCCGGTGCCGCAGGCCAGTCCAGCCAGCGCGCCGTAGATAGCCGAGGGCGTATCCGGCCATGCCGACCTGTGGATCAACGCCAGCGACACCAGCACCGCCAGGCTCAATGAGTGCGACAGTGTCACGACTGCCGGCGAAGGCAGCCGCCGCGCCGCAATGCCGCCCACAAAGTCGCTGGTACCCCAGATTGCTGCCGATGCCAGGCTCAGCCCAACCGTGGCTGCGGCCTCGCCGTGCGCCGCCATCATCACTGCATCGTGGCCGACGGGTAGTAGCGAAGAGGCGCTTTGACCTCCAGGTTTGGCCGCTCCACATGCACATCCAGCGTGCGCTGGCGTCCGTCGATCGTCGGCAGATGGCTCAGGAAACCGAGCGTATACTGCGTGCGCGCTTCCTTGGCAATCGTGGCGAAGCTGCGCTCCATGCCGTCTGCAGAGAGCTGCGCCTCGAGGAGGCCACCCGTGGCATCTGCATATCGTGGCAGCACATTCTCGGCTGGAATCAGCGGCAGATGCACCCGATCCAGGTAGCCTATGCCCCAGGTAGCGGCGTCGCCCACCATGGTGCCGTATACAAATTCATTATTGTGTTGAAGAAAGGTGATCACCTCGCGCACGCTTGCCTTGGAGCGCACGTCCTTGCCATCGCTGATGACGTAGATGATCGCGGCGCCGCTCCTTGGGCCGGTTCTGAAGTTCTTTCGCCGCGGCCAGAATTGCGTCTGAGAGCGTGTGTGCCTCGCGCGGAATGTTCATCTCCAGCCCGTTCAGCACGCCCTGATTCACATTCGGATCCACGGGCTTGCCGTTGATCGTGGGTCCATTGATCGACAAACCGCCGCCGCCTGGTGAGCCCATATCCGTGCCCGCCCGTTTGGAGCGCTCCAGCACCGCCGGCAGGCGGTCGCCCTGCGTCGAGGTAAATGTCGTCTGCTCCGTCACGCCGTTGCCGTAGGTAAACACCGACGCTTCGTCTTGCGGCGTGAAAGCGCCCTGAATTGCGGAAAGGCTCTCATTCACCTTCCTCATCGTGTCCTTCGGCATGCTCTGATCGATCACGAAAGCAACCGACAGGGGCACTGCAGATACGCTGAAGTAGTTGATGTGCTGCCTCTGGCCGTTCTCATACACCCGAAAGTCGCGATAGGTCAGCGCAGCAACCTGATGGTGGTTCTTGTCCAAAACCGTGGTTGGTACCATGACTTGCGTGGTGTTGCATCACGAGGTGAAACTGTTTCGCCTCTTCCGGTGTCTTCGGAGTGTAGGGCGCCTCCTGCTGGGGCGGACCGTCCGGATTCGGCGCATTGGTCTGCGGCGCCGGCGGGGCCTGCACCGGGCCCTGATCTCCTTCCGGAGTCGAGGCCTTGCCGGGTGCCACCTGCCGGGTCAGGTTGCGCAGATTATCAGCGCCCTGGTTCGATGACGCGCCCGGCGCATCCGGCACACTCTGCTGCGGGCCGCTATTCCCTGAAGTGCTCTCCACAGATCCACTTGCCTGGGAGCCGTTCGTTTGCGGTACAGACGCTTCCTGACCCGACGCATTCTGCTGCGCGCTCGGGCTCTCAGGCAGCGCACCGCTGCCGTTCTGCTGCGCTGCGCCAACCGTCAGTCCCACCATGGGAACCGCCACCACCAGACTCCACGCCCACTGCTTTCCGCCCAAAGCTCCTCCACACCATCTCCGGGGCTATCCCGTCTCATCGCCTACGCAGTTGCGTATCGGGATAGATGCAGTGACGCGACGCCCGCAGCCTAAAACTCCACTGTCAGCCTACCAGAGAGACGCCACTCCATCATCGCCGTCAACCCAGAGTCGAGAACCCAGAGTCGAGCCCGAGTCGAGCGGGCAAAATCCCCGATTCCGTGGGCAAAACCATCGGTCGCCGCGAACCTACGGCCCGCACTATCGTCTAATAGAAGAACATCATGCCCCGTGTCCTCTCGCTCCTGCTCCTCTGTGCCGCATTTGCCCTGCCGGCAGCGCGCCTTCACGCCCAGGCCGCTCCCTCGCCCGATGCCGCGCCACAGGGCCTGCCCGGCGATCCCAACGGCAACGACGATACCTCGCAATCCGTCGCCACCTTCCGCCAGAACGTCAATCTCGTCTCGCTCTACTTCGATGTCCGCGACAAAAAGAACCTGCTGATCCCGCACCTCACCCGCGATGACTGCCAGGTCTTTGAGGACAAGCAGCCGCAGAAGCTCAAGAACTTCACCGCGGAAGTCGATCAGCCGCTCACGCTCGGCATCCTGCTCGACACCTCAGGCTCGCAGGAGTACGTCTTGCCGCTGGAGCAGCAGACCGGCGCGGAGTTCCTGAAGCGCGTTCTCAGGGAGAAAGACCAGGCCTTCCTCGTTTCCTTCGATGTCGATATCGACCTGCTCTCCGACTTCACCTCGAACGCCGGCGTGCTGGCCCGCGACATCCAGAAGGCCCAGATCAACGTCGGAACCGGCGGCATCACGACGGGTCCTCTGCCCACCGGCACCCCGCGCGGCACCCTGCTCTACGACGCCGTCGTCGAAGCGGCGAAGGACAAGCTTGCCGGCGAAACCGGCCGCAAGGCCATGATCGTGCTCACCGATGGTGAGGATCAGGGGTCCCAGGCCAAGCTGAAGGACGCTATTGAAGCCGCGCAGAAGGCCAACTCGATGGTCTACGTCCTGCTCGTTGCGGACCGCAACAACTTCAGCAGCTTTTACTCGCATCGGCTACTCCGGCGACTACGTCATGCATCAGCTCGCGGATCAGACGGGCGGCCGCCTCATCGACGTGGGCAACAACGGCAAAAAGCTGGAGGCCGCCTTCCAGCAGATCGAGGACGAGCTGCGCACCCAGTACGTCGCCAGCTACACACCCACCAATGACAAGACCGACGGCACCTATCGCAAGGTCGAGATCCAGTGCCGCCAGCGCGAGGAAGCCCTCAAGGTCCAATCCCGTAAGGGCTACTACGCCGTGGCCCCAGAAGACTGATTCCGAGACAGCTTCAGCACCCCAATGTGGGCACCCTTTCGAAACATGAAAATCTATTACAAAAGTAACCGAGAAGTTTGACCCATCCGTTGTATACTCAGGGAGCGTTCGAATTGGACAGGTTTTGCTAGTTCTGTATCTGCAGTTCTCTACTTGCCGAGACCGATCTTGAATTCAGCGTCACAACTCAGCAGTAAAGGACTTAAGCAATATGGAACAGGGAACAGTGAAGTGGTTTAACGACGCCAAGGGTTTCGGATTCATCAGCCGCCAGAGCGGGGAAGATGTCTTCGTCCACCACACCGCCATTCAGGCACAGGGCTTCCGCACCCTCCAGGAGGGTCAGGCAGTTCAGTTTAACGTGGTGAAGGGCCCCAAGGGCTGGCAGGCAGAGAACGTTCAGCCTCTGTAAATCACCCCAGCAACATCGCAAAAGGGACGGCCTCGGCCGTCCCTTTTGCTGTCTATACCCAAATGTCGTCTCAATCGACCCCGTCATCCTGAGCGAAGCGAAGGACCTGCAGTTCGCTCACAGCGCCACACAGAAACGGGTGCCCCATGTCCCTGTGTCGGGACAGGGGATTCGATTCACTTCGCCAGAACCGCAAACGTGAGCGACCGAAGGAAGTGAGCCCGCGGCCAGCACCTAGTGCAGCACATACCTCACTGGCTGCAGCGGCTGCTTCTCCATCGGCTCTCCGCTCATCTCCCGAATGCTCAGCTCGATATTCAGCGAGATCGCATCCAGCGCCAGACCGTTCTCGTCGCGGCCGAAAGGCATCTCCAGCTCCGACGCCAGCGAGTCCAGCGCAATGAACGAGTAGGCCATCACAATCACCACCGCCGGAGTCATCCACTCAATCGCGTCCACCAGGCCAAACGGCAGCAGCGCGCAATAGAAATAGACGACGCGGTGGATCATCACCGAATATCCAAGCGGAACCGGCGTGGAGGCGATGCGCTCGCAGCCGCCGAGAATGTTCGACAATTCCACCAGATTGCGATCGATCGCCGTCATCGTGATCTCACCGAATGCGCCCTCATGCTGCCGTGCCGCGACCCACTCGCCCATCGCGCGCAGAATGATGAACGGCTTGTAGCGCGCGCGGTCCACCTCTTCAGCAAGCGCCGGAGGCAGAAGCTCCGCCGAGCGCGCGAAGGTATCGCCGCGCAACTGGTCGCGCATCGCGTAGGTGAAGGCGACCAGCATGTCGAGGAATGCGCGCTTGTCGCGCGCATGGGCATCGCTATCTGAGGTCATGGTCAGCACCTGCCGCGTCAGCGTCCGCATGGTGTTCACCAGCGCGCCCCACAGCTTGCGGCCCTCCCACCAGCGGTCATACGCGGAGCTGTTGCGAAACCCCAGAAACAGCGCCAGCGCCACGCCCACCAGCGTGAACGGCGTCGCATTCAGCGGCACCTTGTGCTTGAAGAGCGTGCCTTCGGTCCGAACCGCAATGACACTCAGCACCGCCACAATCGACAATTGCGGCAGCATCTGTTTCATCATGGAGCCACGCCACAAAAACAGCATGGTCCACCAATTGGTTTTGGAGCGGACGATCATCGGGTCATCTGGCGCAAAAAGAAGGGCAGCGCCATCTTAGAGCATTTTCGCCATCACTGATCTGCCTCCATCCAGGTCTGGCCCGAAATGACCGTTGCTCCATCCAATCGGCGCTGCCCTTCCTGTTCAGTGATCCCGATTGCTCTGTTGCATTGCCCTCTCAGGCGACCAGCGCCTCCTCGCGCGCAGTCTCCATCTCCGAGGGTGCCGGAAGCAGCGAGCGAAAACTGCCGGTCGACGGATCGAGGCAGTGAATCTCTCCGCTTCCTATGTCATAGACCCACCCATGGATGCGCAGGCTGCCCCGCCTTAGGCTTCTGGCCACGGCGGGATGCGCGCGCAGGCTGTTGAGCTGTGCGACCACGTTGAGTTCCGTGAGCACGCGCAGGCGCTCGTCCACCGGCCATACTCGCGGGTCCTGCATCACGCCCCGGAATGCACGAGACATCGGCCCGGCGTATCCCAGCCAGGAACGGAGAAAGGGCAGGTCCTGCAATTGGCCATCGTCGAGCAAAGCGCGCATCGCGTCGCAGTCGGAATGGCCGCAGACGATGATGTCCGGCACCCGCAGCACGCGCACGGCATACTCGACGGTGGCCGCAACTCCGCTTGCCGTTTCTTCAGGAGGCGGCACGAGGTTTCCCGCATTGCGGCAGCAGAGCATCTGGCCGGGTGCGGATTGCGTGATCATCTCCGGCATGACACGCGAATCGGAGCAGGTGATAAAAAGCGCCTGCGGCTCCTGGCAATGCGCCAGCTCGGAAAACTGTCGGGACTGTTGTGCGAAAAACTTCGACCGGAACGTGGCATAACCTGCGAGCAGTTGCTGCATAAAAACCTCCTCGGATGCGCCTGAATGTGGGCGCACCAGAAAAGCACCTTGAAGGCAAAGGAGAATGGCAGTTCGGGAGGCGGCGGTGCATGCCATTCCCGGCGCGGCCGGATATCTGAATACAGATATCTGAATACACACGACGCTCTTCAGCAGAGCGTTCCGGCGCCATCGTCCTTGTATGTTGCTTTGGGTTTTTTATGCAGTGGGCGGTGCGCGGCTTGGGCCAGGAGCGCGAGGGGCGCCTCCCAGGGCCAGCACGTTCTCTGCTACAAGAATCGTCTCAGCGAAATCCGGTGGGACGACGCAAGCTGTTTTGAACAGAGACGTAGGGGCAGACGCACGCGGAAGCGCCCGGATGATGCGTTGGTGTGAGACATGCCGCAGATGCGCAGACGCCAACGGATTCGCGCCCAATACCACTGGGTCCGCGTGCGTGACTACGACGCCCCGCTCCACTTCGCTCGCTCGCGCCCCGTTCGTCATGCACAGCGCATACAGTCCGAAGACGACTGCAACGAGTGAAAGCCGGAAAGAGGCGGAGTTGCGACGGGCCATGAGAGTTCCTGCGGGCTCCTACACTGTTAGAGACGCTCGCCGCATCGCGCACGTTAGCAGCCGGCGAATCGTTTGTGGCTATAGAAGAGCGCGCAGAAAAGCGAAGCCGCGCCATAAGCGGCCGCGGCTGTCCTTCCTCGAATTCGTGCGCGCGGGCTCCAGTAAGCGCAAGCTGCGCCGGAAACGGTGCCGGTGAAACAGATACCTGTCAGATTGCCGAAGCGGACGCCCTATCACGCCTGCAGTCAGACTACCTTGTTCGTCTTCATCAGCTCTTCGCAGCTCCCCCAGGAGCCGGGCTGTAGTCCTCGCGTTTGCGTCCAGGCTCGACCTTCGGCTTGGGCTTGGGAGCCTTCTTCGTCTCGCGTTTTCCAGTATTTTTGTTTCCCATACGCTGAGTCTACCTGCAGCACGCACCTACATCCCGAATTTCTGCCGGTATCCGCTCGGCGAAACTCCCGTGTGCCGTTGGAATATCTTTCGGAAGAAGACTGGGTCTTGATAGCCGACCGCGTCACTGATCTCCTGCATGCTGCGATGGTCGTTTTCCAGCAGACGCTTAGCAGCGGCGACCCTTAGCTTTTGCAGATAGATCAGTGGGCTGTCGCCGGTTGCCTGTTTGAAGCGGCGAACGAAATTGCGCGGGCTCATGCCCACACGCTCCGCCGGCGCTTCCAGCGGAAAGCTCTGATGGAAATTCTGGTGCAGCCATTCCTGAGCGGCGGAGATGCTTTCGTCCGAGTGCTCCGTCTTTAAGGGCACGATGGCGAAGCCCGCCTGCCATGCGCGCGGCATCTCGATCAGTAGCGCTTTCGCGCTCTGCATGGCCACCTCATGTCCGCAGAATCGCGCGACCAGATACAGTGCAGATCGAGCGCCGCGTTCACGCCGCCGCCGCAATAAGAAGCCGCCGTCCTCCGTCACCATCAACTCCGGCATCCAGCGCACCTTGGGATATTTCTCGCGAAATCGGTCGCCCAGACTCCAATGCGTCGTGGCGCGCTTGCCGTCCAGCAATCCAGTAGCCGCCACCAGCCCCACGCCGGAACACACACTCGCGATCGCCGCGCCCCGCTTGTGCCAGCGCTTCAGCCACGGCACCACCGGCGCATTGCGCTCGACCACATCGTCGATACCCAGACCGGTCGATGGGATAAAGATCAGGTCTGTCTTGCGAACATCTTTCAGCGCCACGGCCGGTTGAATATCGATCGGTCCGTCACAATGCACCGCGCGTCCGTCCACCGATGCAGTGGTCACGCAGAAGTGACATACCGGCTTGTGCCCGGTGAAGCTGTTCCACAGGGTTCCGGTATGACGGAAGACCTCCATTGGACCAATGGCAGTGGAAGAAAAAGTCTGATCGAGAAACAAGATCGTGACATTTGTCATTGGATAACTCCGGATAACTCCACAATTGGCTGAATAGCCTATGAAGGATGTCATATCTGCCATCTTGAGACAAGCCTATTTACTGCATAACCTGAAAGAACCGAAAGCAACTTGATTGCAGAGAAATTGCAAAAGGAGACGCTGGAGGATGTCTTAAAAGGAGATATGCATCATGAAACGGATCACGGCAATCGCGCTCATTTCTACAGCAACTTTCATCAATCTCGCCAGCGCCTTGGCGGAGGCTCGGACGGTAGAAGCGAAGATCCCGTTCGCCTTTATTGTGAGGAACCAGGTGCTCCCGGCCGGCACTTACCGGATTAGTTCCGTCGGAACCAATCTAGTCCAGATTGGGACCCGAGAGAAACCGGTTATCGAGACGACCACGACTCACCTTGACCATAACGGACCAGGAAGCGATGCCAGGCTGGTGTTCAACAAATATGGCAACCAGTACTTCCTGCGCGAGGTTCTCTGCGACTCCCCGGCGATTAACTCCGCGCTCCCTTCTTCGAAGCTGGAGAAGTTGGCTCAAATCCGACAGGCCAGACTCCGCAACACCGAGCGGACAGTGGCCGCTGTTCGATAGGTGGCGCTTGCTGATGTTCATGGAGAGACGTCTCCATGCCTCGGCATTCCGATACGAAGAGAGCACCACGTGAGTAGAGAAAAATGTCATTCCAGAAACAAGACCGTGACATTTGCAGTTGATAACTTTCCTAAAATTCCCAAATAGCTGGATGCATGAGACGGTGACCAACCTCTGTGCCTAGTTGGGAGATAGAACGGCGACCTATTTACCGAATCATGATGGAGGAGAAAATATGAAGAAGTATTTAATTGAGCGGGAAATACCGAAGGTCGGAACGCTTGAGCGCGAACAGTTACGCGAGGCGGCCGCCAAATCCAACTACGTGTTGCGTCAACTCGGCACGGATATCCAGTGGGTGGAATCATTTGTCGCCAACGACAAGATGTTCTGCGTCTATCTGGCCGAAGACGAGGCGCTCATCCATCGCCACGCAAAAGTCAGCGGCTTTCCCGCCACGACCGTTACGGAAATCAGCAAGACCATCGATCCGACAACTGCAGCGCATTGCTAGCCGGACGGTTTACCAGCATCATTTTCCGTTCTCCTGAACTCATTTCCTGAAACGCTGTCAAAGCGTCCCGCACTATTCACAAGATGAACTTTTTGAAAGTGTCCCGGAAACTACGGACTCCAATCAATGAGTGAAGGATGTAACGAAAATGAATTCGCAACAGCACATTCATAACCTGCGAGTGCAGCTGCTCGCCATGTCAAGAGTGTCGCAACGTGCTCTCGACTATGCCATCAAGGGTTACGCGCTGCGCAATCTCGATTTCGCCCGGCAGGTTCCTGCGGCGAACGGTGAACTTGAAGAACATCACCGCCGCATCAAGGATCTATCCCGCGAGTTCATGAACGGCGGCATCGGCAAGCCCTCGGATTCCCGCTTCGCATTCGCCGCCGCGGGCATCAACACTGCTCTTCACGTCACCTACTTCGCGGCCGTTGAGATCGCACAAGATAGCCTGCGCCTGCTTGAAAGCGGCGGCATACACGGGTGCGCGGCACTGGAGAGGATGGGACAGCTCGTAAATGGGTCCATACGACTGTGCATCGTCGCGTTCTCTGAACAGAACGCTGCTTACGCGAAGGCCGTGCTTCGCCGTCAGGAGGCCATGCGGCTTCGTGAACTCACCTCCATTGCTTTACATCCCCACATCGATCGCTGGGCCGGTGCGCAAGGTGACTTCGAACGAGCCGTGATTCGGAGCCTCGGCGAAGTCGCGAAACAGGCTCATGAAATAGCCGACGCGATCCTCTTCTGGCTGGAAGGGAAGTCATGCGTAGCGGTGTCGACGAGTGGTAAACATCTTTCGCTCGAAATGCCGCAGGTGCTACAGCAAAAGGACGATGCCACTCTGTCCTATATGCAATCGAAGAGTATTCCAGGCCCGAAGATTACCCAGAACTTCTCGTGCTGAGCAGATGCCTGCTTCCCGCCGCCGGAAGCAGGCACGTTTCACGACCTGGAGTATTCTTGCTTCAGTGCATGCAGAAGAACCAAACTCATCGTGGCGTTTCCGTGAAGAGAAGCACACACTTCGCGATTCGCCCCTGTACTCACTAGAAGCGCAAAAGCTCTAAACGTCGTTTCCCAAATGGAAGATCGGCTCCGCGCCGACCGCGCCCGCAAGCAGTGCGGTCTCCTCGTGCGGCTCCAGCGGCTTGTAGTTCTGCGCCACATCCATCGCCAGCCGGAAGTACTTCTCGTCCCCCGGTGGCAGCGCCGCTGTAATCGGATGTCCCAGCGTCCATCGCAGCCCCAGCGCTGCTTCGTTTGGATACGCCGCCGGCTGATACCAGCACTTCGGCTCTGGATGATTCTTCTTCTCGGCCGCGGTCCACGTCGTCTTCGCCATCGCCTTCAGCGCCAGGATGCCCATCTTCTTCTCCTGCGCCTTCTGCAGAATCTGCGGCCCGAACTTCGCCTGCGAAAACAACACAAAGTTCACCGGAAACAGCACCGTGTCGAAGTGGTAGCGATCCATCGCCGCCACTGCCGTCTCCTGCGAATGCACGGAGAAGCCGATGTAGCGGATCTTGCCTTCCTTCTTCGCCGCCTCCATCGTCTCCATCGCCCCGCCCGGTCCCAGCACCTTGTCCAGGTCGGACATCTTGGTCAGCGCATGGAACTGGTACAGGTCCACATGGTCCGTCTTCAACAAGCCGCAGCGACTCCTCAAGCTGCTTGCGCGAATCATCCTTCGTGCGCCCTTCCGTCTTGCACGCAAGAAAGCAATTCTTGCGATATGGAGCCAGCGCCGGACCCAGCCGCTCCTGCGCATTGCCATAACTCGGCGCGATGTCGAAGTAGTTGATGCCGCGGTCCACCGCCTCGGCCACGATGTTCTTCGAGTGCGTTGGGTCCTCATCCATCACCACAATCCCGCCAAAGCCGATGATCGACAGGTGCTCGCCTGTCTTGCCGAGCGGCCTGCGTCGCGATCGGTTGCGTCGGGCTGGCGGAGGCAAGCCGCGCACTCGCGGCGGCGGCTGCGGTGAAGGCGCTCTGCTTCAGAAAATCACGACGTTCCATGGGTGGGGTCCTCCTCAAGGGAACATACGGACAGCTTAACGCCGATTCGGATTTGCTGCAGATGGCTCCCGGCAGAGGTCCGAAGTCTTGCCATCATCCGAAGTCGTGCCATCATCAATGAGATGCCTATCTCTCACCATCTCCGTCCGCGGCATTCTCTTCGACATGGATGGCGTCCTCATCAGCTCCACCGGCGCCGATGAGCGCTGCTGGCTGCAATGGGCAAAGCATCACCAGATGGAAGGCGCCTTCTCGCTGCAATCCACGCATGGCCGCCGCGGCATCGACACGCTGCGCGCTCTTCGTCCGGACCTCGATCCCGTCATCGAGCTGCGCCGCCTCGAAGACTACGACGCGGAAGACCACAGCGGTCTCATCATTCTTCCCGGCGTCGAGACGACTGCTCGCATCGCTGCCGCCGGATCGCTGGACCATCGTCACCTCGGCGACCACGCGCCTGCTCGAAGGCCGTCTCGGCTATGCCGGACTCCCCATACCGGCAGTGCTCGTGCCCGCAGAAAAAGTCGCCAACGGCAAGCCGCATCCTGAGCCCTACCTCACCGGCGCAAAACTTCTCGGCTTCGCCCCGGCCGATTGCCTGGTCATCGAAGATTCACCCGCGGGCGTCGCGTCAGGCAAAGCCGCAGGCTGCCGCGTGCTGGCCCTGCTCTCGTCCCACACCCAAGCCGAACTCACCGGCGCCGACTGGTTCGTCGCCTCGCTCGAGCAGGTCACTGCCAGCGCCGCAAACGGATGGGACTCTGAGTATTCATCT
Source organism: uncultured Acidobacteriaceae bacterium (assembly GCA_963763665.1). Taxonomy (GTDB): domain Bacteria; phylum Acidobacteriota; class Terriglobia; order Terriglobales; family Acidobacteriaceae; genus KBS-83. The sequence continues at coordinate 1,685,517 of CAVXPT010000001.1, forward strand.
GGATACGTAACAGTACGTTCGGAATCTTATTCGAACCGATACAGCGTCACCTTCTCCGTATGCAATGCACGCGGATCGAAGCGCCAGAACTCGCCCTGGTCGTTCTCGTCGCCGTTCAGCCGCCGCCCCGCGATCCACTTGCCATTTTCATAGCGGCCTTCGTCGATGGCGCCAATGCCCACGCGCTTCGCACTGGGATCACGCGGCGTAAACTTCACCCGAAAGCCCTTGCCCACACCCAGAAACGAATCCGGTCCCGTGGACAGAATCAGGCCGTAGCCGTCCTCCGCATGATTGCCGAAGATCTCATCCAGGCTCACGTCCACCTCATAACCCTGCATTACGAACAGCACCTCGGATCGGGACTTGTCCAGCACAAACCCATGCACCGTGCCCTTGCTCTGCGCATCCAGCAGCATTGGCGCGACGGAAGCGATAGCGTTGTAACTCGTCCGCAGAGCATCCTCGCCGCTCTTCTCCTTCTCCGCCGCTCTCACCGGTAGCCGGCGTCGCCCAGTTGTCGATGCCAAATGGCGAAAATCCGAGGGCCGCATGCTCGCCCAGAATGTAGAACACATTCGCCGCACCCGCTTCACCGTCGCGCGTCTCCGGCAGCAGCAGCGGATTGTCCGGCCGATGATAGCGTCGCGCCCATCCATAGACATCCGGCGAGTACAGATCCGGCGCATAAATATCGATCGCCGTTCCTGCCGCCTTCCACACATCGATCACCCGCGGCTGCGGTCCGCCGCTCGGATAGTCGCCGGGGATCGCATCCTCGCCGCCCAGCCACGTATTCACATACATCGGCAGGTTGTATGCCGCTTTGCCTTTAGCCGTCACAGCCTGCACATATTTCGCATAGTGCCACGCCATGAAGATCTCATCCGCGCGCGGCGAATCGCCAAAGACCTCGGTCCACGTGCCGGAGGTCTTTGCGCCGTTCTGCTCCCACAGCGCGCGCAGGTCTGCATTCAACGCAGTCCGGTGCTGGTCGAGATATTGCAGCAGTTCGGGCGGCACAGCACCGGCAAATGCGCGATTGGCAACATCGGAGTGGTCGCGCGTGTTGCCCAGCACGCCCACCTCGTTCTCCACCTGCATCATCAGCACGGTGTGGTCGTGAGCGTCCACCTCCCGAAGATGCTGCATCAGCGCCGCAAAGGCGCGTCCGTCTGCAGCCCGGGTTTGCTCACCGAAGGTGCTCAGGATATTGATCTCGCGGCCATTCTCCGCCACGCGCGGAAAGCGCTTCGTATCTTCCTTCACCCATACCGGCTGGTAGCTCGACATGCCGTTCTTCCACGAGGCCAGCCAGAGAAAGACAAGGTGCAGATGCTGCTTGCGCGCACCGGCAAGCAGTCCATCCACCAGCGTGAAGTCGAATTTGCCTTCCGACGGCTCGATCAACTCCCAGCTCACCGGCGTGAAGACGGTGTTCACTCCCATCGCCGCCAGGCGCGGCCACTCCGGCTCCATGTAGTCCAGGCTCGACGAGCTGGAGTTATGAATCTCCGCTCCCAGCATCAGATACGGCTTGCCATCCACGATGAGCTGCGTCGCCTCACCGCGCTTTCGCCAGATGCGGCGCACCGGCATCCTGCGCACGGGCCATAGGCGGTAACGCGAACAATACGAGCGAAGTAGAGAGTGCAAGAAAACGATATTTCATGGCACCAGCAATCTACCACTTCGCGTCTGCGTCAACTACCTCAGCAAGGTGATCTCCGGGCATATGCCCATCGAGATACGTACCCTGGCCGATATTTCTGTGCGCCCGTCACTACTATTTGGGCCGTATAGCCTACCGTGATATTCTTTTTCGAATGCTGTATCTCGCCCAGCCCGCTGCCTGTTGTTGTTGTCGATAAGCGTGCGCCGCTCTCCGGCTGAGATACCGTCTGCCCTCCTCTGCAGATAGATTTCTCCTCTCCATCGAACCAATACCAGCCGCTATCCATGCGGCAAAACTATAAGAAACGCGTGTATCTCTCCTCTCGATTTCGGCTCCGAACCGTGATCCAATCACGCGCTCCAAGAGCTCTGTCACGAACTCTGTGTTGTTGCCCCGCGTGTTGTTGCGCCTGTTGTTGTCCTCGCAGGGTGCACTGGGAGCGCCGCCACATCTAGGTCGTGGAACGCGCCGCTCCTCCTCACCAATGCTTCACGTGATCTGGAGATCAGCACATGCGCTTCATCACCCGGCCAGCCATCGCCGCCATCTTGGCAGCAGTTCTTTTCATCGTCGCGCCGTTGCACGCGCAGATCGTCGGCGGATCGATCGGTGGCACGGTCACCGACCCGTCCGGCGCCGCCATACCCGGCGCCAAGGTCGTCATCCGCAACCAGGAGACCGGCAGCGAGCGCCAGCTCATCACCAACGGTGAGGGCTTGTACAGCGCGCCCTCCGTTCCCGTCGGCCGCTACTCTGTCTCTGCTGCCAGAGATGCCTTCGCCACGCAGCAGCGCGATGGCATTGTCGTCACCGTCGGTCAGTCGGTTCGCGTCAACGTCGCACTCTCCGCAAGCGCTGTCAGCCAACACGTCGAAGTCACGGACAAGCCTGCCCCCGTCGATCTCACCACGCAGCAGACCAGCGGCCTCGTCGATGAGCGCCAGGTAAAGAATCTCCCGCTCAATGGCCGCTCTTACGATCAGCTCCTCACCCTCAATCCCGCCACCGTAAATTACACGGCGCAGCGCTCCGGCAGCATCGGGACCTCGAACTCCTCCGTCGGCAACATGTTCTCCGTCTCCGGCCGCCGCCCGCAGGACAATCTCTACCTCCTCAACGGTATCGAGTACACCGGCGCATCACTCATCAACGTCACGCCCGGGGGAACCAGCGGTCAGTTGCTCGGCGTCGATGCGGTGCGCGAGTTCAACGTATCCAGCGACACCTACTCCGCTGCCTTCGGCAAGCGCCAGGGCGCGCAGATCAGCATCGTCACCGCCAGCGGTTCGAATCAACTGCACGGTGCCGCGTACGAGTTTCTCCGCAACAGCGCGCTCGATGCGCGCAACTACTTCGACCAGCAGCAGATTCCGGAGTTCCAGCGCAACAACTTCGGCGGATCGCTCGGCGGCCCCATCCGCCGCGACAAGGTCTTCCTCTTCGGCAACTACGAGGGCTACCGGCAAAACCTCGGCCTCAGCAATGTCGCGCTCGTCCCCGACGCGAACGCGCGCCAGGGATTTCTTCCCGTCGGACCGGGCGGTTCACTCGTCAACGTCGGCCTCGCGCCCGGTGTCTCAGATCTTCTCAAGCTTTGGCCCACGCCCAACGGCGCCGAACTGACCAATCCGTCGACCGGCAAGCCAACCGGCATTGCCCGCGCATTCAGCAATCCAAAGCAGACCATTCGCGAAGACTTCGGCACAGCACGCGCCGACTACAACCTTGGCGCCAAGGACCTGCTCTTCGGCGTCTACACCATCGACGACTCCACCGCCCAGACGCCCACCGCCAACCCTTTTGCCGTCATCGATGAGACTCTGCGCGAACAGGTAGCCAGCGTCGAGGAGCAGCACGTCTTCTCCTCACAGTTGCTCAACACGGCTCGCTTCGGCTTCTCCCGCGCATCGTTCTACTTCCTCGGCTCTGCCACCGTCGATGTTCCCGGCTTCGTCAGCGGCCGGCCCGTCGGCGCCATCGTCATCTCCGGTTCCACAGCTTCCAACGGCGCATCGCAGATCACCGGCGCCGGCGGCAACGTTGGCAGCAACAATGCCGTCGCGCGCAACCTCTTTACCCTCGACGATCACATCTACTGGACCGCAGGCCGCCATCAGCTCGAAGTCGGTGGATGGCTGCAGCGCCTCCAGAGCAACGACAACCTCGCGCAGAATCAGGATGGGCAGGCGTCGTTCGCCACCTTGCAGACATTTCTGCAGGGCACCATCAAGACTTTCACCATCGTCCCGTCGCCGACGCCGCTCAACTGGCGCTCCTGGTTCGGCGCCGGCTATGTCGAAGATGTCTGGAAGGCAACCCCGCGTCTCGAAGTGCGCGCCGGCCTTCGCGTCGAAAGCAGCAATGGCTGGAATGAAGCAAACGGCCGCGCCGCAAACTATCAATTCACCAACGGCGTCATCAACACCAACCCCACCGTCGGCTCTTCCGCCCTCACCGATAATCGCGCGAAGTTCCTGCCGCAGCCACGCATCGGTCTCGCATGGGATCCCTTCGGCAACGGCACCACCGCGGTGCGTGCATCATTTGGTGTTGAGCAAAGCCTGCTCGATAACTTGAACTACCGGCTCGATCAATCCGCGCCCTACAACGCGACCCTCAGCTACTCGGGCACCAAGGTCTCCGATCCCATCAAGGGCAAGGGCACCATCTCGCCATCCAGCGTGCAGACCAACATCGCAACACCCAGCACGCTTGCCTGGACGCTCAAAGTCGAACAGCAGATCGCGCCACAAACCTCGCTCACCGTCGCCTACATCGGCTCGCACAGCTATCACCAGATCCTCTCGCAGGATGCGAACGAGCCAGCCTTCGTAATCTGCCCGAACACGGCCTGCCCCACGTCGATCGCCGCCGGCACCATCTACTATCCGACAACGGTGAAGGCCAATCCTGCCGTCACCAACACGACTTCATGGTTCTCGAATGGGAACGCCAGCTACAACGCGCTCGAAGTAGACGTGCGCCGCTCCTATGCAAACGGCCTGCAGTTCCGCGCCAACTACACCTGGTCAAAAAATCTCGACAATGGCTCCGCGTGGAACACCAGCGTCTCTGCCAACACGCCTGCCTTTGTCAGCGTGCCGCAGTTGTCGAGTCTCGACTGGGGTCCAGCCGCGACCGACGTCCGTCACATCGCCTCATTCAACGGCTCCTACGATCTGCCCTTCGGCCGCGGCCATCGCATCGGCGCCGATTTCGGCCCCGCCGCCAACACTGCTATCTCCGGCTGGACGCTTTCTGCGATCTCCAACCTGCAATCCGGCTTCCCTTTCACCCCGCAACTCGGTTACAACCCGACCGGTTCCGGTGACACCCGCAACCCGGTACGCCCAGACGTCAATCCGGACTTCCATGGCTCGCTCTATGCCGGCGGATCCACTGCCGCGCGCGCGAATCAATTCTTCAATCCCGCAGCCTTCCTCGCGCCTGCAGCCGGAGCGGTCGGCAACCTGCGCCGCGACACTCTCACCGGCCCCGGGTTCGCGAACCTCGATCTCTCATTCGCCAAATCCACCACCATCCACGAGCGCGTCCGCGCACAGTTTCGCGCGGAGTTCTTCAACGTGCTCAACCACACCAACCTGATGACGCCGAACCCGGTCATCTTCAGCTCCGGTCCGCAGCAAAGCAGCAACGCGGCGACGCTCACGCAAGCCCCTGTGCTCAGCCCCACCGCAGGAGTCGTGACAGCGGCAGCCACCAGCCGCCAACTGCAATTCGGATTGAAGCTGCTCTTCTGATTGCTGTATCGGCGCGCAAAAAAAGTGGCGCGAGGATATTCCTCACGCCACCGCTATTTGAGTCTTCCGCTGCCCCTGGATGTCCATGTCCCTGTGTTGGGAGATGGGCCTATACGTCACGCGTGAGCGACCAAAGGAAGCGAACCCCAAAGAATGCGCCGAAGGCGCCTTTGCCTCGGACGGCCAGTCCGCGTCAGCTCAGGTGCCCCATCCGTCCCGCGCGATAGTCCTCCACCGCCTGTGCCAGTTCTTCGCGCGTATTCATCACGAATGGTCCGTAGCTCGCTACTGGTTCATGGATCGGTTCGCCGCTCAGGATCAGCAGTTGGCTATCCGCCTTGGCTTCAATCGTCACCGCATCTCCCTCCTCGCTGAGCGGAGCGATCTGGGCCTCGCCGCGCAGCGACTCGGTCCCGTTCAGCACCACGTCGCCTTTGCGTAGCACCACCGCCGCATTGTGCCCCTCCGGCAGCGGCAGTTCGAATCGCTCGCCCGCCTTCAGGATCACATCGAACAGGTTCACCGGCGTAAACGTCTTCGCCGGCCCGATCCGTCCCAGCAGCTCACCCGCAATCACTCGCGCATGTCCGCCGCCTTTCAACTCGATCACCGGGATCCGATCCTTCGTGATCCCCTGGTAGCGCGGCTTCGACATCTTCTGCGCCTTGGGCAGGTTCACCCAAAGCTGCACCATCTCAAAGATGCCGCCATTCTTCGTGAACTCCGCCTCGTGCAGTTCCTCGTGCACCACGCCGGAGGCCGCGGTCATCCACTGCACATCGCCCGGATAGATCACGCCGCTGTTCCCGGCGGAATCGCGATGCCCCACCGAGCCCTGATAGGCAATCGTCACGGTTTCAAATCCGCGATGCGGATGCTCACCCACGCCGCGCGGCTTTTCGCCGGCTCGAATTTGCTCGGTCCCGCGTAATCCAGCATCAGGAACGGGCTCACCTCGTTCTCAATTCCGTTCGAAGGAAAGAGATTCCTCACCGGAAATCCATCGCCCACCCAGTGGTTCGATCCCGCGCCATACGTCCCCAGTACCTTCTTCTGTGTCGTCATTTGCTCTTCCTTCTCGGCGCCCGGTCTGGAATTCCGTTGCGCCCCCTTCACCATTTCTGTCGAAGCCTCTGCCGTCCTGGCCCAGCCGCCGCAGAAGCGGCAGCAGATCCCGTCGCTCGTCGATGGAGAAGCCTGCAAGCGCCCCTTCCATCTCCGCGCGATGCTGCGCAAACGCACGCTCGATCAGCCGCCGCCCTGCCGCCGTCAACTGCACAATGCAGGCCCGCCGATCCTGAGCGTCATCCTCCCGCCGCACCAGCCCGCGATCGGCCAGCCGATCCACTGCCGCCGTCATCGACCCGCTGGTCAGCAGCACCTTCGCGCCCAGTTGCTTTGCGCTTAACGGCCCCCGGTGCAGCAACGCCTCCAGTACCCCGAAGTCGCTTTGCACCATGCCGAAGCGCGCGATGCTGCGCCGCGCCTGTGCCTCCACCGCCCGGCTGGCCTTCCACAACACCAGCCACACGTGGATTCCGCTCAGGTCGTCTGTCTTGTCGATTTTGCCGGTCATAATATTGTCTCGATATAAAGATGCTTGATATCAAGGAAAGATTCAAAAGGCCTCTTCCGACTCCGACCATCAAAAAAAAGCACCCTGGCGTCGATGCCAGGGTGTTGGAAAGGAGACAAGCTTCCCTGTTAAAAGGCGTAGCGTGCGGAAAACTGCAGTTGCCGCGCGCTGGGAATTAGACCGCTGAAGCGCGAATTGTTGATCGCGCCGGTATTGCCGCCCTGCAATCCGGTACTCGGATTGCCGAAGGCTGGATGGTTGAACACGTTGAATGCATCCACCCGCACCTGCAATGACGACTCATGCACCGGGATGGGGAATGTCTTGAACACAGACATATCCAGCCGGTTGAAGCCTGGCCCGGAGATGGACTGGCGTCCCGGCGGTCCGAAGGGAAGCAGCCCGGCATGCGAAATGTTGATCAGGTTCCCGGAAGCGTCGTCAGGACCCAACGTCGCCTGCGGCGGGTTCTTGAAGGCGCACGGGTTGAACCAGGACTCGATCGTCTTGGTCTTGGTCGCGCAGACAAATTCCGGCTGCGTTGCGAAGTCCGCCGTGCCGCCAGCCTTCAGCGGATCGGAGATCCGGACCGGATAGCTTCCGCCCTGGTTGGATGAGGTCACGAAGACCGGCGCGCCGCTCTGCGCCTGGAAGATGAAGCTGGTCTTCCAGCCGCCGGCCACCTGGTTCACCAGGCCGCCGTGGTTCAGGAAGCGCTTGCCTGCGCCGAACGGCAACTCATACTGCGGTGAGAAGGTGAAGCGGTTGCGGGTGTCCTGCGTGCAGGCGCCGTAGTCATAGCGAAAGCCCAGGAAATTCGGATTGCGATAGCCGCCGTAGGCCGATTGCCCGATCGGCCCGAAAGCATCGTCCAGACAATGAGACCACGTGTACCCGGCCAGAAAATACAGGCCGTTTGAGTAGCGCTTGTCCAGCTTCGCCTGCAGAGAGTCGTATCTTCCCACGCCCTCGTTCGCTACCTGCACGATGTTGCCGAAGTCGAAAAATGGTTGGTAGGTCTGGCTATCCGCGCCACGCGGCACAATACCGGGAAAGGTGTTTGCGCCGTAACTGGAGCGCAGCCGCCGGCTCACATTGCCCTGGTAGCCGATGGTATACGTCACCGTGTTGGTCAGTGATTGTTGGAAGTTCAGGTTGTAGGCCGTCGTATATGCACTCTTGCCGTTCTGCGACTGGGCATAGATCGTGGGCAGGTTCGCGAAGTTCTGCAGCCCTCCGTTCGGCGCGTTGATCGCCGCGCTGAATCCCGTCTCCAACGTCTGCCCGTTCGTAGGACAGGAGATCGTGCCATTCACGTTCTGGCAGACATTGGGCACCGGGTTAAAGTTTGCGCTCACAAAGAACGGTGCGTTGTAGCCCAGGTTCAGTCCGAGCCCGATATTCTCCAAGCCGCCGTAGAACAGGCCGGCGCCTGCGCGCAGCACCGTGCGGTCATTCAACATGTAAGCAACACCCACACGTGGTGCAAAGTTCAGATACTTCGGATCCACCAGCGATTGGTTGGAGGTGTACTGCACCGCGATGTTGTCTTTTGCAAAGAGTCCGCGCAGAGTCGAGTTGATGGGGAAGCTCCGCTGTGAGGAGGGAATCAGGTACGTGCCGCTGCCCTGGTTCATCCCGGCGAAGTTGCCGATAAAGTTTGCCTGTTGATCGTGCACCTCGCGAATGGGCTGCGTATATTCCCAGCGCAAGCCAAGGTTAAGCGTCAGCCGCGGCGTCACCTTCCAATCGTCCTCTGCAAACGCCGACTCGTACCACCGCACATCGGTGAACGGTGTGGAACTTGTGATCGACGAACTGTTCATCTGGTTCAGCAGAAAATCCGCGACGCCCGATCCGGAGATGATGCTGGGGTTGCCGGGATCGCCGGTGTACGTCCCAGAGAAGTTTTCGCTGCCCAGGCCGTTGGGTGGCTGCAGGCCGTAGAACCGGGCATGCTGGAAGTTCACCCCGAACTTCAGGCTGTGCCGCCCCCACACCTTGGAGACGTTGTCGATGATCTGCAGCACGTTTTGCAGCTCGTCCGATGGGACATAGCCCGCCACACCCACGCCGTTGATATAGCCGCCAAAGCCGATGTCCGGCATGCCGCCCAGATGCGGTGCAAAGGGAATGCCACCAAGCCCCAGCTCCGCGGCCACGTTTCTTTCACTATTAGTCTGCTGATACGCAGCAAACAGCCAGTTGTAGCCCACGCGGAACTCATTCGAGAGTGTCGGCGAGAAGAAGTGCGTCTCGCTGAAGACGCCGCTCTTGCCGTAATTCGCAACCGGACCGCCGCTGCCAAATCCGCCGCCGTCCAGAATGCCAAACGGTGGTTTCGAGTCCGATGGATTGTTCGAGTAGCTATAGCGTCCAAAGGCCTGGTCCTTCGACGTGGGATTGAAGTCCAGCCGCAGGTCATACTGCGTCGTGTTGTTCGTCGCAGCAGTCGGTGGAATGGTGTAATTCTGGAACACCTGGTGCGCCCCACCCTGGTTGGGCGCGGGGAACAGCTTCAGAATGCGCTGCGCGATCGGATTGATCTGCCCCGGACAGATCACATTCCGAACTCCGTTGCAGGTCAGGTAACGCTGCGGCCCGTACGGATCCTCCGTTCCGCCAGCCGTGGGCGTCGGATTGCCGCCCGTCAGGTAGAGCGGAATCACGCCATTGCCATTCGTGTTGTTCGCGTCCAGCATCTCGTTGAAGTCGCCGTTCCGCATCGCCTCGGTTGGTACAGTGTTGCTCGGGCTAGCCGTCACATAGGACGAGATCAGCGTCGCCTGCGAATCGGCAAAGAAGAACAGCTTGTTCTTCCAGATCGGGCCGCCAATCGTCGCTCCGAACTGGTTGCGGTGGTAAGCCGTCTTACCCGTACGGTCGAAGTAATCCGCGGCATCCAGCTTGTCGCTGCTGAAGTACTCCCACAGGCTGCCGTGGAAGCTGTTCGTGCCGCTCTTGATTGACGCATTGATGGCCGCGCCGGTGCCCCGGCCCTGCTCCGCGCTGTAATCGCTGCTCTGCACCTTGAACTCTTCCAGCGCATCCGGCGGCGGACGCACCGCGTAGGTCGCGCCATTCAGAAAGTCCTGCATGTTGGAGTTGTTGTCGACCCCGTCCAGCACGAAGTTGTTCTGCGATACGCGGCTGCCGTTCGATGTGAAATCGCCGCTCCCAGCCACCTGACCAAAGCCCTGGTTCGGAGGCGCCACACCGGTCGTCAGTTGCGCGATGAATACATAGTTGCGCCCGTTCAGCGGAGTATCATTGATCGTCTTGGTATCAAAGACCTGTCCCGTCGAAGCATCTTCTGTCTGCAGTTGCGGCGCGGCCGTCACCGTCACTACTTCGCTGGTCGCCCCTGGCTTCAACGCCACATTTGCGCCCAGCCTCTGACTCACATCCACTCGCAGGTTGGGCCGCTCTACCGAAGCAAAGCCGTTGGCCGTAACCTTCAGCGTGTAGTTGCCCACCTTTACGGGCGTGAAAATATAAATACCGCTCCCACCCGTCATCCGTGTCAGCGTCAGGCCCGTGCCGTTGTCGGTCAGCGTGACGGTTGCGTTTGGAATTACCGCGCCGCTGGTATCCGTCACCGTGCCGGTTACAGAGCCCTGGTCCACCTGCGCCCGCAGGGGAGTTGCCGCCGGCAGGAACGCGCCGACGATGATGAGAGCGATACCACACCTCATGGAACGAAGCTTTGCGGCTAGCCGATGCATGGGGGACAACCTCCCTTGAAAGCACTGCGTTATGTCGAAGCGCGGGCCGTGCACCGCCCAGAAAGCGGTTTCTTCAATTGCGCTAAAGTCAACGTGAAAGTAATGGCCCGAAGTGATCAAAATTCTGCGACTGAACAATACATTTCGTCAACAAAAATCGTTTGCTATACCGCTGACTATCGGATAACCGACTGAAAACATGGAATTTCGCAAAAGTCGCCGCTTGCCTCCCGGCTCGTACAATCCCTGTCAACCCTATGTCGCTCAAAGATCAGCTCAACTCCCGCCGCGCCTTTCTCAAACACGGTTCAATCGGACTGGCCGCCGCCGCTGTTGGCTGCCATACTGCGCCCGAGCCCGGTCAGCAGTCCGCCGCGGCACCCGTCACCGCGGAAGGAGCGCCTCCGCCCGGCACGCCGCCCGCCTTCGGCACCGCGCCGCCCGCCGGTCCGGAGGTTTCCGCTGTCACCTTCGCCGAGGCCGAAAAGCTCGTTCGCGTCTCGCTGACCACGCCCGAAGAAAGGCAGGCCGCGCAGAATTGGCGTCAGGCCATGGCCCCGCTCTATGAGCGCCGCACCGGTCCGCGCAAAGTCCCGCTGGAGCCAACCCTCGCCCCCGCCACGCAGTGGAATCCCATGCTGCCCGGCATGCCGTTGCCGCCACAGCACGACCACTTCGTCCCCGCGCCCGCCGCCTCCGCGCCTCTCCCCAAAAACGATGACGACATCGCCTTCGCCGGCGTCTCCCAACTCAGCCGCTGGATTCACGCCCGCCAGCTCACCTCCGAGCGGCTCACCGGCATCTATCTCGACCGCCTCCAGCGTTTCAATCCCACACTGCACTGCGTCATCACGCTCACCAAGGATCTCGCGCTCGCGCAGGCGAAGCAGGCGGATCGCGAGATCGCATCCGGCCACTACCGCGGTCCGCTCCATGGCATCCCGTGGGGCGCAAAGGATCTCCTCGACACCGCCAACATTCCCACCACCTACGGCGCAGAGCCCTTTCGCAACCGCGTTCCGAAGACCGACGCTGCAGTCGTTCAGCGCCTCAACGCTGCGGGTGCCGTCTTGGTTGCCAAGCTCTCGCTCGGCGCGCTCGCGCTCAACGACGTCTGGTTCGGCGGCCAGACCATGAATCCCTGGCTGCTGGAAGAAGGCTCTTCCGGCTCCAGCGCCGGTCCCGGTGCGGCGACAGCCGCAGGGCTCGTCGGCTTCGCCATCGGCAGCGAAACCGGCGGCTCCATCGTTGGCCCGTCCATGCGTTGCGGCGTCACCGGACTCCGCCCCACCTACGGCCGCGTGCCGCGCACCGGCGCCATGACGCTCTGCTGGTCGCTCGACAAGCTCGGCCCCATGGCCCGCTCCGTCGAGGACACCATGTTCGTCCTCCGCGCCATCAGCGGACCCGATCACGACGCGCCCGGCGGAGGCGACCTCGCGTGCGTTCCCAGCCACCTCGACTACAACGGCGCCCTTCCCGTGAAAGGTATCCGCATCGGTTACATACCGGCATGGCTCGCCGAGCCGCCCGCCACCGATGTCGATCGCGCGGCACTCGATCAGGTGAAGAAGCTCGGCATGGAGCCCGTCCCCATCTCCTTGCCCGACTGGCCCTACGACTCGCTCGACCTCATCCTCTTTGCCGAAGCTGCCGCCGCCTTCGAGGAACTCACCCTCTCGCGCAGCTCGTCATTCAATCTCGATCAGCTCAAAATGCAGGTGCCCGACGGCTGGCCCAATAGCTTCCGCCAGGCCCGCTTCCTCTCCGCGGTCGATTTCGTGCAGGCCGACCGCTTTCGCCGCAAAGTCGCCGAACAGATGATGGAGATCTTCAAAAAGGTCGACATGCTCCTCGTCCCCTCCCTGCGCGACGAGATGCTCACCCTCACCAACTTCACCGGCCACCCCTCGCTCACCTTGCGCGCCGGCTTTATCAAGGTCAGCGAAGCCCGCAGCGACTGGGCCCCCGACCCCAAACATCCATTGCCCAAATTCAACCCGCCCCGCCGCGTCCCCCACGGCATCACCTTGATCGGTAAACTCTTCGACGAAGGCACGCTCGGCCGCGTCGGCGTAGCGTTAGAGCGAGCCTTCAACGTGGCTTCGGAACGCCCAAAAGGCTTTGATTGAGCAATCGTCGTGTCATCGGGTTCCTCGCCTCAATGCGGCGTCACGCGATCCGCTGCACCCATTGGCTCCGCCAGGCCGGCGCTTCGAATGGATCGGCGAAGTACTGTGTCTCGTGCACGACCTTACCGTTGCGGAACTCCATAATGCTCACTGTGTATGCCGGTCGCCCCTGGTAAGTGATTGTGTACTCCGTGACCCAGAGATCACCGTTTCCGAGAATTCGCTTGACGATGAAACCCGACGGCTTGCCGGGATGATGACTCCGCAACGCCTGCAAATTGCTTCGCCCGTGGATTCGCTCGCCTGACTGGGGATAGTCACAGATGGCATCGTCATCGTAAATATCGTGTTCCGCGTTTGCATCGCCGCCTGCCGATGCCTGCCAGTGCTTATTGAGGGCTTCACGTATTTGTTCGTCTTGCATGGACTGCCTCCAGGCGCCCTCTCGGTTTCATGATCATCTACCTTCCCGAATGAAACCCGGACTGCCGTTTTGCACCACTTCATTGAACCTCTGTCTACTCTGAATACAAATGGATTTCGTCATGCCTGATTTATTTGGCGATAATAGGTCGAACCACGTTTCCAGGTGAAATGGCTCGATTTGATACTTGCGATTTTGCATGAATCTTGGGAACACCTGGGAATCCTGTTCCGTAAACCAATGTCATGGCACATGATCTGCGCTTCGCTCTGCGTATGATTCTCACCCATCGCTGGTTCTCGGCCGCCGTCGTGGCGACCCTGGCAATGGGAATTGGCCTCAATACCATGGTGTTCACGCTGGTGAATGCCGTGCTGCTCAAACCCGTGGGGGTTCCGGGCGGAGAGCGGCTGGTAGCGATCACGCATCGCAATCCTGCGCACAGCGACCAGGCGATGCGCCTCTCACTGCCTGAGCTTCGCGACTATCGGGCGCAGGCGTCTTCCATGGAATCGTTGGAGGGCGCCAGCGATGAAGAGGGGGTGTTGAGCGAGCGGGGCAATCCTCCGAACGTTTACCACTTGGAGCGGGCCTCGTCCGGCGTTTTTGCAATGCTGCATATGCATCCCGTCTTGGGCCGCGAATTTCTGCCCAATGACGATAAGCCGGGAGCCGCGCCCGTTCTGCTGCTCGGGTATGGCGTCTGGAAGGAGCGTTACGGTAGCTCCCCGAGCGTGATCGGCCGTGCCGTGCGCGTCAATGAAAAGCCGGCCACGATTATCGGCGTCATGCCGGAAGGCTTCAAATTTCCCGGCGGCACAGATATGTGGATGCCGCTGCTGCCCACGCCCGAGCTGGAAAAGCGCGACAATCGCCCACTTCAGGTCTTTGGAATGCTCAAGCCGGGTATCAGCATCGCGCGGGCCAACGTGGAGATGAATGCGATCGCCGGCCGGCTTGCCGCCCAGTATCCAACTACGGACAAGGACCTCAGCGTCGTCGTCGAAACATTCCATCAGCGCTATAACGGCGGCGGCATTCGCATCATTTTCCTGCTTATGCTTGCCGCCGTTGGATTTGTGCTGCTGATTGCCTGCGCAGACGTCGCGAATATGATGTTGAGCCGCGCTCTTGGCCGCCAGCGCGAGATGTCGATCCGCACCGCGCTCGGCGCCTCGCGATGGCGCGTCGTTCGCCAGTTGCTTATCGAGAGTGTCCTGCTCAGCACGCTTGGCGGCATTCTTGGACTTGGCCTGGCGTTGCTCGGCGTGCACTGGTTCGATCTCGCTACGCGAATCGTGAGACCGTACTGGATACAGTTCACGATGGACTACTCCGTCTTTGGCTACTTCGCCGCACTCTGCATCGCCAGCGGTTTGTTGTTTGGCATCGCTCCGGCTCTGCGTTCATCGTGCGTGGAGCCGAACGAAGTGATGAACGAAGGTCGCAGTGTGGGCAAACATCGCGGCAGCAGGTTCTCTGCTGTGCTGGTGGTGCTGCAATTTGCTCTCACCCTCGTGCTGCTCACAGGAGCCGGAATCTTCGTCCACAGCCTGCTTTTGAGTCTTGCCGCCAACCGATCCGTGCCCGCGAATCAGTTGATGACCGCGCGCATCGACTTTCCTGAAGACCGCTACAAAGATACCGACTCCCGTCAGCGCTTCTATGATCAGCTGTTGCCCCGGCTCCAGGCGCTCCCCGGCGTCGTACATGCCGCAATCACTTCGAATCTGCCCGGGCTGGGGTCCGGGCAACGCGAGATCGAGATCGAGCGTTCCACCATCAGCACCAAAGCGAACCGGCCCCAGGTGTCGTACGTGGTGCAATCGCCGGGCTACTTCGACGCCATTCGTTTACCGCTGCTGCTTGGCCGCGACTTCAGCGACAGGGACGGCACAGCCAACCACAAATCCGCCGTTCTCACGCGCGAGTGCGCCCAACACTTCTGGCCCAACCAGAACGCTATCGGCAAACGCTTCCGCTTCTACGACGACAAAGACAAGCCGGGCGACTGGATCACGGTCGTCGGGGTCGCTGCGAACCTGGTTCAGGACCTCAATGAGAAAGACCCCAAGCCCCTGCTCTTTGTACCTTTCCGCCAGGAAGGCTCGAACGGCATGGCTCTCCTGGTTCAATTCACCATCGATCCCACAACCGCCGTGCGTGCAGCCGTGCAGAATCTCGATCAGGACCTGCCTCTCCGCGACGTCTCCATGCTCACCGAGGCCGTAGACCACCAGGAGTGGTTTCTCCACCTCTTTAGCAGGCTGTTCTTAGGTTTCGCGCTGATCGCACTGCTGATGGCTTCCGTCGGCTTATATGCAGTCATCGCGCACGCCACCGGCAGCCGCACGCAGGAGATCGGCGTGCGCATGGCGTTGGGAGCCAACACGAGCAATATCATGATGCTGGTGATGAAGCGTGGGCTGTGGCAAATTGGCGCAGGTCTAGCCCTTGGGCTCGGCGCAGCCTATCCAGTGGCGCGCCTGATGGCCAGCCTGCCTATTGGTGTCTCGCCTTCGGATCCTGCGGTTTTTCTGGTGATCGCGACACTGTTGGCCGCCGTCGGCCTGTTCGCGTGCTGGCTGCCTGCTCGCAGAGCAGCGGCACTGGATCCAGTCAAGGCGATTCGCTACGAATAGCGAAACAAGCAATTCCGCCATTGATAATTTCGCCTCCCAACAACATTCTGTCGACAGGCGGCCACACAAACAGATGATTCGCCATCCTGAAGAAGGGAATCAAGACCCCGGATAGCGGGAACTATCTCGCCCGCGCCGCCACTCGCCGCTTCCTCTTTGTCACCCTCGTCCCTGCCATTCCCAGCAGCAGAGCAAAATGCTGGCGCAGCTGTTTCACTGCGCGATCGAATGGCTCAACCGACCCATACGACCGCGACAGCATCACGCCGCCCTCCATCACCGCCAGCACATACGTCGCCAGCGCATCACGATCCGTGCCCTTGGGCAGCCGGCTCTTCATCTGTTCCACACACTCGCGCACCGCGCCAATCCAGCCTTGAAAATTCTCCGCGATGAGCTTGTGCGCAGGTCGGTTCTCAGGATCGATCTCCAGTGCCAGCCTGCCCAGCGGGCATCCATATCTGCAATCCGTCTGCAAAATGCGTCCACGGTACCCCGCAAGAATTGCAAAGATACGCTCCACCGGATCGTCGGTCTGCGCAAATGCAGGATCGACCACCATGGGCCGAAGTGCCTGCAGGTATTCCTCCAGAACGGCCCGCAGGAGCGCCTCTTTGCTCTCGAAAAAGTGATAGAAGCTGCCCGAATTCACGCCAGCATGCCCCAATAAGTCGGTCATGCTGGTGCCGGCAAAGCCGCGCTCCCAGAACAGGTAGCGCGCCGACTCGATAAGGCGCTCGCGGGTATGAAGGATCTTCGGCATAAAAAATCTGTTGACATCTATAGTGCGCTGGATTTACTTGAATGATCAACTAAATAAACAAGGTCAACGGAGCCATCATGAAATTCGTCTGCCTCGCCCTCACCCTCGCCGCTTCCAGTCTTCTCGCCCAGACGGGAGCCAGGCCCGCAATACACGCCGTGTCCAATAAAGTTGCCGGCGCTGCAACCGGAAAGGTATTGATGCTCGAGCTCACCATTCCGGCGCCACTTCCCGAGGTTTGGAAGGCCTTCTCCACCAGCGATGGCTTGATGACATGGCTCACGCCAAGCGCCACCGTCAATCTGCGCCCCGGCGGCGACTGGATCTGCCACTTCCCCGGCGGCAGCACCGGCGGTGGCACCATCGTGAGCTTTGTCCCGCAGCAGGAGCTTGTCATCTCCGCACTCGCACCCGACAAATTTCCCAACGTGCGTGCCCGCCGCACCAACGCAAAGTTCAGCTTCGAGGCGCGCGGCAACTCCACGCTGGTGCGCCTCACGCAAACCGGCTGGCAGGAGGGCGACGAGTGGAACAAAGCATACGAGTATCTCGCCGTGGGCAACGCGCAGCTCCTTGCAATGCTGCATCATCGCTTCATCAGCGGGCCCACCGACTGGAACAAATAATCCTGCGATTCAAATCAAGGATGCACATAGGCCAGATTGTCGAACCGCAATCCGGGCCCATTCGTGAATGCAAAACTCACTTTGGAGCTGGCCGCAAGCCATCCCGTCCGCAATCGCCGAAGCTCCTTCGGCTTGATGGTGTACGAAACCTCGCCAGTCTCCGGCGAGCGAACGGTCACGGTCGCATTCGCGTCAGCATCGTTGTACACATCCACACCGGCGAAGATGCGCGGCGCATAGAAGCGGAACTCGGCCTGCGCCGCCTTCGGATTGGACAACGCCAGCGTGAATGTTCCAAATTTTCCAAATGGCGTGCCGATCTGCCACTCCCCGCGCCCCCAATCGATCACGCCAGAAGGGTACTGCCCCACCAGCGCGGTCTTTGCCGGAAGATGCGGATCGTCAAAGGTGATCCACGAAGGCGGCGCCTTGTCGCTCGTCCCTGCAACATCCACATCCCGCGAGCTCGTGTGGCGAATCCGGAGCACACGCGTCTCCGTATCAAACGTGTATCCCTCCTGATTCAGATCCTTGCGAAGCCCGATCGGCCTTCCTCCAACGCGGATCGAGTCAAGAGCGAAGTTCAGCCGCAGCACATCGGTCGAGTCCGCATCGAAGGTCGAGTACGTAACTCTCCCCGCGCCATAAGCAATCTTCGTCACCGCGGAGAGCGAGCCCAGCAGGTGCGACTCATCCGCCGGCGCCCACTCCGGCACCGCCCAGAAGGCATCCATCATCCGCCGCGGCCCGTCGGCGAACTCATCGGTAAACCACCACTGCGTGCTGAAGGGCGCATGCGCTCCCGCCGGCAGCCCCTGGAAATACGTCACCCAGTTATAGGTTCGGTAGGCCGCGTCCTTGTAGGCGATATCTCCGGTCCGCGCGTAGTACAGCGACTTCCACGGCGGCTAGCCGCGCGCTATGGCTGTCGCAGCACTGGTTCGGCAGATTGCAGCAGAAATCCTTCGGCCCGCTGCCTTGTTCCGTCGTGATCAGCGCGCCGTGCACCACGTACTTCGGCCACTTCGGCGTGGTCTTCACCCATTCCATCAACTGGCGCGCATGCTCGCGCCACTCAGGATCTATCTCCGGATGCAGCAGGAGATACCGCGCAAACTCCAGCGGGATCACCTGGTTCATGTTCTCCATGCTGCCCTGCACATCTTCGAAATACCCAACCCACACGTTGTTCTGCATGGGATACTTCATCAGCCACGCCCACGCGCCCGCGCGCGTCGTCTTATAGGCAGCCGTATCTCCCTGGTTCAGTCGAATCAACTCGTCCAGCAGCATGATCGGCTCAACTACATTTGCCGAGTAGGGAAACATTCCTTTCCCATCTTTCAAGCTGCCATCCTTCGCATGGCACCGGTACGGCCACGGCGAATGTTCTGCGTCTCCGGGCGTAAAGTTCTTTGCCAGCGCATCGGCGCAGCGAATCGCCGCTATCAGATACTTCGTATTCCCCGTCATCTCGTAGAGCCGCAGATATCCGTATCCGTCCTCTCCGACGACATGCGGCTCCACAAAATCCTCACCATGCCGGCTCCATCCCGTGTACTTCGTCGCGCCCGGGTTCGCCGATGGATACGGCACCTCGGACCACGCATAGCCCTTCGGCGTCGTGCCATTTTCCAGTTCGTAATCGACAAAGTTCTCCAGAAACTCCAGCGTGCGCCCGTCACCCGTGTATGGATACAGCCGCTCTACAAACCCCTGCATCATCGCTCGCAGATAGCCCGTTGAATTCACCCAGTGCGGATCCGGCGTCAGCTCAAACGTCGTTCGATCGAAATCGAAGCAGCAGTAGTAGTAGGGCAGCCGCTGCCGGTTGTACTGATCCCACACGACGGTCCATTGCGAGAGAAAATACGCGGAGTAAGAATATCCGGTGTCATCCGGCATCGGCCACGGCAGCAGCTTGCCGCTGCCGTCCAAAGTCACCGGCCGCCCTGCAATAGTCGGCGCATCCACAGTGGTGACAGCGGGAGACGACTGCTGTCCAGCAAGCGAAACCGCACTCAGAAACACAGCGATCATCACCGCCACGCAATTACTCAGTCTTGTCATAAGAGATCAGCGCAGACAACTACGCATACTACCGCTAACTCGATTTCCTATCGAGGTATCTCCCGGAATCAAAACTCCACGTGGCACCGCACCGAAGGCACCCACACCGGCCCGCGATCGCGGTTATATCCCGGATTGTCGATATGCGAAAGCCCCAGCGCGAAGAACAGCCCGCGCTACGCGTGCGTGTTGTAGTAAGCCTCTTCGATCGTCTCGCGGCCGTAGTGCAGCCGCCCATCGCCCAGCAGAAATCCCAGGCCGCCATCGGCCAGGTAATTCTGGTGGTCCTTCTTGATCGCATTCGACACAAACGCCAGCCCTACCTTGTCGTTCCTGCGTCCCCACTGCGCGCCGTCGTAGTCCGCGCCCAGCGAGCACCGTCTGGTCCACCTCGGTGTACGCAAACGACTCATGCTGTCCCTCGTTCCAGCCAAAGCGTCCCGCGGCCCGCAAATGATCGGTCACCTGCTGCTCCACGTTGTAGGTGAATCCATACTTCATCGCGCCGAAATGCTCATGCTTGCGGATATCCGGTGTCGCATCCACGCCATCCACATACGCCGTGACCGCCTCGCGATACTTCCCCATGTGCGCGTTGTTCACATAGGCCAGCACACGCTGCGTGCCCTTTCGCTTCGGCAGCAAACCGTGCCGCAGCTCGAACTCCCAGTTCTGTCCCCGCGCCCGGCTCAGCGCCCAGTCCAGGTCAATGCCGTTCGCCACCACCGGCATCGCCGCCAGCACGTAACGCGCCGCCCAGTTGCGGTCCTGATATTCAATGACGCCGGCGTATGTATAACCGCGCGTGTCCGCCGCGTAGTCCCACGCACCGTTGTTGTCTACCGTCCAGTTGGTGAACTGCATGTGGCTGTCGCTCAGCACTTCGTTCATGTCCAGCAGATCGGGAAGCGTCATCTTGCCCAGCCGCAGTTCCAGCCGCCGCACCGGTGCCTCGGTCGCCAGCGAGATCGGTCCGCGCTGCACCTCGGTCATCTCGTTGGTAAAACCGATCGTCTGATGAAACTGCACGCGCGCGACATACGGCTTCGACCCCAGGTTCGGATTGCGCACCACATCCAGGTTCGTGAAACCTGCCAGACCCAGCGCCTGGCTCAACCCGCGACCGCCGGACGACTCAAAGTCCGCGATGAAGTCGGTGTTGTAGCGCTCGCCCCAGGTTGGCGTCTTGCCGCGTATGCCGCGCCCGAGCTGGTATCCCAGAAACAGCGTGCCTAACAGGGAAGTCTTGTACTCACCCGCACCGTGCAGGCTGTTCGTGCCTTGGTACGGCGAATGAAAGCCGGGATGCGCCTGAAAGATGATGTTCGCCTGCCCGGCCACAAACCACGGCGCCGTCTGCGAATGCGGGAACATCGTCAGCGTGTCGCTCTGGTCCGTCGTACCTCTTACAGCGGCCGCTTTGGATCCGCCCGCTTTTCCTTCGGCGGAACTCGGCGGAGTCACGCCCGGGTCGCTCTGAGCCGCGCAGATGCGCAGTGCCGCAGTCCAACTCAGTGCCACCAGCATCCAAATCCAGATTGTTTCCCGGCAGCGCACGTTCCCGGCGTCTCCTCTATTGGTCCTTGCCCACCGGAGGAGGGCGAACGGCAGAATGTAGTACTTGGAATCGCCAAAATCTTTAGAGCCGAGCCGATGGAGATCCGTCGTATCACGTCCCGCTGTCCTGTCGTCACCGCTGCTTGGTAAATTGACCGTGTCCGCAAGGCGATTTCTACTTGTGTACCATACCCCCCTAGGATATACAACGAGAAGACAGCCATGAGCCACCATCAGGATAAAAAACTCCTCGCCCGCATCAAGCGCATCCGCGGACAGGTAGACGCCATCGAGCGCTCCCTCGCCGGCGACACCGACTGCGCCGATGTCCTCATGCTCCTCGCCAACGTGCGCGGCGGCATCAACAGCCTAATGGGCGAGGTCCTCGAAGATCACATCCGGGAACACATGATGCAGCCCGGCCAGCCCTCGCTCCCCTCGCATGAGGTCGCCGAGGACCTCATCGACCTTGTCCGTGCCTATCTGAAGTAGGCTGCCCCTGCCGGATGAGGCAGTAGTCCCCAGAAACAGGCGGATTTTCTACCACCTTTGTGGGATGAGAGGGCGCAGCCACGTTGTCTCGGGTGACCCAAGTGAGCCACGTTTCATGCATATACTGCCCCAGCCTCAGTGCATTCGAGCACTTTTTCCTCACCCAGAATCGGCCTATCCCCCAAATGTGGGTTCCGTTTACACCCCAAATACCCCGTCCGTAAGGTTTTCGCGCTAAAGTTTCTGCCGTACAGTTGCGAAAGATTTTCACAGCGAGAGGGTAGAAATGACACGGCAGCTTAAAAGTCTTGCAGGTCTGACAGCGATTGCGGGTGCTTTGGTTCTTCTGGGATCCGGATGCGGCGACAAGCGGGAGATGAGCAAGACGAACTTCGTCCACGTGCTCAATGAGGACTACTGCGGCCAATGCCGACTGCCTCTTCACCAAGTCGCTGCCCTATCCTTTCGAGATGCAGGCCAGTGACAAGCTCCTCGCCGATGTCGCGTACCAAGCTGGACGCGCTGACCGCTGCCGGCCTGCTCACCCGGACCTCCCACGACGGCAACCTGCGCTATGAACTGACCCTCACCGGTCAGCAGGTCCCCGGCAATGGCCGCTTCTGCTACGGCAAGCGCCAGGTCACCAGCATCGACAACTACTCCACCCCGACCGAGTTCCACGGCAATCGCTTCACCAAGGTCGATTACCACTTCGTCGAGCAGGGCCGCCCCGACTGGGCTAAGGTCCAGGCCATCCAGACCGCCTTTCCGGCCGTGGCCAAAGTCGTCGCCGATCAGCCAGTCGACCAGGCCACCCTCGTCCTCACCGACGAAGGCTGGGTCCGCAACGAAGACTAAGGGCTAACGCGGACGAAGGGCTCTCGATCGTCCCTCCACAAACCGTCAACCCAGCAACCAACGCTGTTCTAACCAGAGAATTCGTCGACGTTGCAAAGGGACCGGCGTGCAGTCAGCGCCCACCCTTCCGCAAGACCCGGGAATCACAGAGCCCGGGTCTTGCCGTTTCTGCGAGACACGGTGCCTCTCTCTTGATGCTGCTGTGTGGACCAGACAGGTGGCTGCAGGCGCGGCTTCCGCGAGGAACTTCGATCGGAGCGCTGTCTCTAGCTCAATAGCCTTAGTGAGGAACTACCACTTGTGCTGCTACTTATGCCCGCTTCGTGCAGTAGCGGCGCTTGAGATCTTGTCCATATGCTCGTCCTACACTCTTGCGTCAACTATGCGCAATCGTGTGACAAATAGATAGGTATAGGAAGGCCAGCAATCTGAGCCTGACGCACGTCGCCCAGATGGCGGATTGACCATTCTCTAATGGCGGCTCATTCATGAAAACGAAGTCCCATTTTCGTCTTGTCGCAAGCCTTGTCGTCTGTTTAATCGGGGGCTTCCAATCCCGTCTTCTGTCTCAGACCCCTGCGGGTCAAGATCAACCGTCGGGAATCAATTGGCAGCGGGGGCCTGTCCAAGCCAAGCTAGGGGAGATAGCCACCATACAAATACCTGAAGGGTATGCGTTCGCCGACTCTTCCGGGGCACGACGCTTTCTCGAACTGGCTCACAACCCAACCTCGGGCCAAGAATTGGGCATCATTCTTCCGATCCCCCGGAAAGGGGATCCGGCAAGCGATGGCTGGTTCATGTTGTTCGAGTTCGACGAAACGGGATACATCACCGATCACGATGATCTCGATGCCGATAGGATTCTGGAGTCAATTAAGAAAGGCACCGACCGTGCAAATGAAGTCAGGCGATCAAAAGGATGGCCAGCGTTTCACGTTACCGGATGGGCTCTCCAACCATTTTACGATAGCCAAAGTCACAACCTAACCTGGGCAATCAATGGACGAGGTGACGAAGGGCCGAGTAGCGATGCAGTTAACTATTCGATCAGAATTCTCGGTCGACGTGGTGCTATGAGTGTTGACTTGGTGATGGACCCATCGCAAACTACGACTGTTTTGCCAAGATTTGGAGACCTACTTCATAGCTTCTCGTATTTGTCTGGAAACAAGTATGCGGACTTCATGAAAGGGGATAAGGTAGCGGGCTATGGTCTTACTGCCCTTATCGCAGGGGGCGCGGGCGCGGTAGCGGTGAAGACTGGGCTCATTTCCAAACTGTGGACGCTATTAATCGGAATGCTTGCAGCAGTGTGGAAGTTTATTTTGGTTCTTCTTGCCGCCGTGGCCAGTGCACTTAGAAAAGTATGGTCATCGATGACTGGGAAGAAAAAACAAGAGCGAGATGCGAATCTCCCGATAACATAAGGCGCCACGAAAGATTGTGCAATCGACAGCGTCCGATTTAGTAACGGTCATCTATGGACTGTACTGCTACGAGTGCTTGCACTGGCTGAAGCAAGACGAGAGAGCATGTGTACGGAAGACCGCACGGCAATGGCGTCGCATCAAAAACAGCCAATTCAGCTACACCTTGCTGGGCAGGAAACCATTTTTTGTTAATCCATTCCTACTAAGTCCCAGCATTCGCAAATTTCCTTGCACTCCGGAGTTGAGACGCGCGAGACAGCGTCGTCAAACATCCAATTCACATGCTGTGCAGGACCAAACAGACATCAAACATCTGACCTGGGCCGCCACAGCACAGGCGATCATCCTTCTCGTCTTAGCGCCGCTCTTAATCGGGAGTGGATTACTCGACTATCTATGGCCGTCGCTTCTGATCTTATTAGTCTCTAGTCAGGTCTTGCTACTGACGTTTTTCTGGATCGCAGCGTCGCGATGGCGGACGGATAATCCGAAAGACTTCGCTAAAGTCTTCGTCTCTATCGCGTTGAATCCGATAGCTGGAATTAGATCGGGTGACTATCTATCCATGAACTCGATCCTGCTTTAATAAGTCTTATCGTTGCTGGCCTCCTCAGATCTCGTTATCGCCGATAAAACCCGCGCAACCCTCGCCCTAATCGTCCATCTGTGCCTCAGGCAGCAGCACTTTGGCCTTAGACCCGGCCGGCAACTGAGAGCGATATGTCGCCACCAGCGGTGAGGGTGTAGCCTTCCGCGCGCGCTTCTCGCTCTTTACCGTCTGCCCGTCCATCGGCGTGGGCGACTCTCTCTCCGATGGCAAATCGAAGTTTCTCGCAGAGATCGCACGCCTCCAGCAAACCGTTCGCTCCACGCAACAGGATCGCCCGGTCCTCTTCCTCATAGACGAGATTCTCAGCGGTACCAACGCCGCGGATCGCAGGATCATCGCCGAAGCACTTCTCCGCAGTTTGCTCGAAGGAGGAGCCGTCGGCGCCATCTCCACCCACGATCAGTCACTTCTCGACAGCATCGAAATCACGACGCTTCGCGGCGTCAGCGTGCACATGGCAAGCAGAAGCGCGGAACACCCGCTGGATTTCGACTACCGCATCAAGCCAGGACGCGCCGAACAAAGCAACGCTCTGGCCATCTCGACAATGGTCGGTATCGCTGTTCCGCAGCAACGGTCGCCTGGCAAATGACATAGTCCGCCCGGGAGTCGGCCAGAAATTCCGGAATCCGGGACAAAGGACGCTCCACGAATTCCCAAAATCTACTTGACGCCGTACACTGTATGTCATACAGTGTGTAAAGCACAGTATGAGCGAAGCCATCCAGGCCGTCTTTGAGAACCTCCAGCCTCGAACTGCGCCGCGGCTGCCTCATCCTTGCCGTCCTGGCACAGCTTCGCGAAGAGCACTACGGCTACACCCTGCGCAAAACCCTCGCCGATCACGGCATCGAGATCGAAGAGAGCACCCTCTACCCGCTTCTGCGCCGCCTGGAAACTCAGGGCCTGCTGCTCAGCGAATGGCGCGAGCACGAAAAGCGCAACAAACGCTTCTATCGCCTCTCGCCCGCGGGCGCCGCCACGCTCGAACAATTGCTCGTAGAGTGGGAGTCCATCAACAGTTCCATCCACCAGGTGTTGTCCGGCAAGATCGTCAACATCGTCAAGGAGGCCTGACCGTCATGGCAGCCAATGATCTTCTCGACCGCTACCTCTACGCGGTGCGCCGCTATCTCCCCGCATATCACCAGGACGATCTGGTCGCCGAGCTTTCTGCCAACCTCCGCGCGCAGATGGACGACAAGCAGGCTCAACTCGGCCGTCCGCTCAACGAAGACGAGCAGGTCGAAATCGTGCGCCGCCACGGTCATCCCATTCTGGTTGCAGCGCGGTATCAGCCGCAGCGCTCGCTCATCGGCCCGGAGGTCTTTCCCTTCTACTGGTTCACCATCAAGCGCGTTCTGCCATGGGTCGTCGGCATATGGCTGCTCGTGACGGCGGTCACCATCATCTTCGGCGCACAGGGCGCATCGATCGCCCAGCGCTTCGACGGAGGCCGGATCTTCAACGGACTCTTCGGCGCGGTCTTTCAGTTTCTCGCCTGGATCACCCTGGGCTTCGCGCTCCTGGAATTCTTCAAGGGCCACCTCAGCCACGAGTTCACGCACCCGCACTGGGATCCGCGCAAACTGCCCAAAGCCGATCCCGTTGCGGACCAGAATGGCCCACATCATCCCTACGCGGATGCCATCGCCAGCGCCGTCTTCCTCGCCTGGCTACTCGCCTTTCCGCGTTTTCCTGTGCTCATGTTCGGGCCCTACGTCTCCTGGCACCTGCTCAACATGGATCTCCCCGTCATCTGGCACCAGTTCTACTGGCTCATCGTCGCCTTCAACTGCATCCAGCTCACCGCCCGGATTGCGCTGCTCTTCCGTCCCGCCCGGCGCTACTACCACTCCATCGAAACCGTGATGCACCTGCTCGGCATCGGCATCATCGCCTTTCTGCTGCGCGGGCACGACTACGTCGGCCAGGCCACCTTCGGCGGCACGCCCATGTCGTCCCAAACCGTCGCCACCGTCAACGCCAGCATCCATACCGGGCTGCTCCTGGTGCTGATCATCGCCATCGCAAAATTCCTGTGGGACACAGCGCAATGGTTGCGTCCCAAATCTCCGAATCGCGTCGCCAACAAGATAGGGGCGTCCTCCTAGCTCCGTCACGACACTCAGCCGCCTACGTGATCGGAAAGGTAAATGAAGTTCCATTCGTCTTGACTGGCACAAGCTCTTTGTCCGCGAGGTCGAACTTTACCAGTCCATCGCGGTAGTCCAGATGCAAAACCAGCGAATGCAGGATATCGAGTCCCAACACCCCCGCAACTTGAAATCCGGCATTCTGATCTATTGCGGAAAGATCGAATTCTACGATGCGGCGATGCTGGATCAGCGGCAGATTCGCTAACTGCAAATCGAACTTGTCGCGATAGAACTCCTCTTTAGCACCAGAAGCGGTTCGTTCCGAGTTTGTAAAATTCGTTTTCAGATTGGAGACGGAATGCGCTGCCTCGGAAGTCATGGCGGTGTAGGGCATGCCGGAGCCCAGCACAAATAATTTACGCGACTTGTCGTCAAACGTAACAGGTACGAGCAGATATTGCCGCCGATGATAGACCGGAACAAAACCCTTGAGCTCAGGCGCCACAGTACGGTCTCCCGGCAGTACACCGCGCTGCGGTGGCAGCGGCGCCAGCGTAAGTCGCTTCAACTGAAAATCGAGCGTAATCAGATAGGAAGCGAGGAAGTCCATACCGATGACTCCGTCCGACTTGTCCGGGAACGGTGCATCGCTCACTCCTACAGTACAGTCGCGAAATTCCAGCGGGCCAATGCGTACGCGATCGACGTGTACTGTGCCTTCTGGTGCATCGGTATCTGGATGCAAGTGATTCTGTTCGGCCAGCGCCCTGCTTATGTAGAGGCCGGAAGCCGCTGTATCCACCAGTAATTTGGCGTTGCTTTGCGGCAATTGCACTTCAAGCTGATAGCGATAGATATGCTGCCCTTTGTCCTCTATGGAAGCCACAAGCGGCAATGTCGCAGAGCCAACGGCGGGCAAAACCTGACAGCTCTGTGAGTTTTCCGAGAGCCGCAACATCAGTGAGAGAGTTGACGTCTCCGTCGCTCGCGCCGCCTTTACATCGAGATCTTTCGTGGTAGCGAGCGACCGATCGATCTCCTCAATTTCACGCGCAGACGATACAACGTCCCGCCATGCGCCCTGGATATCGGAATCCGCCGGGTCAATTTCAAATGCGCGCTGAATCTCCGCACGCTCCGAGGCGTACATGGAATCGATACGCAGCACGCGGCTCCGAACCAGATGGCTGCGCGCATCGCATGGGTTGACGGCCAGGGCTTCATTAAGTGAATCCATCGCAAGCCAGGGCAGCCCCTGTCGCAGTTGAACCTCGGCCAACGCCGTCAGCGCGATCGCCGAATGCGAATGATCCGGGAAGAGACCGTTCACCTGAGCGGAAGCCTGAGAAATCTTCCCTTCATGCAGCAAAGTCCGCACGAGTGCGGCGATCAATGCAATGTCCTTCGGCCGTTCCGCCAATGCCTCCCCATAGAGGCTTTCCGCGTCCGCATAGCGCTCTTCGCTGTACGCCTTGTCTGCCTCCAGGGCGGCGCGCGCGGGAATGGACGGACACGTTGTAGCCAGACCGAAGACAGGGAAGGCGGAGCAAATGAGCGCAGCAGCGATCCTGGCTATCCGTCGATATCGGCAGAGAACTGACCGATAAAAGAAACCAAAGGAGGAAAGCATGGAGCGCGCTCCATCTGTCTTTGCTCTAAGGAGCAAATTCCAAGCACGCACGAAGTATAGGCCACATCCCGTCCCGTAAGTGGCGTGCCAGCCGCGCACGCAAATGCGATGAGAAGACAGAACTGCAAGCGCGTACTCCAACGCTTCTCACTCCGCAGCCTGTCGCGCAATCAGTTCGATCACCGCCACATTCGCCGCAAAGCTCTCCGCCAGCCCATGCCGCGACAGCAGCGCCTGCGCAGACCAGTAGCTCACCCACACCTGTCCCGCAGCATCCTCCCGCACCAGCAGCTTCAGCGGCAGATCGATCGCGACACTCGGCGCCGCCAGCATCAGCGGCGTCCCACCCTTCGGATTGCCGAAGATCACCACCTGCGTCTTCGGCATCGCCAGGCCAACCTTCGCCGCCTCGCCGCTGTGATCGATCAGCGCAAACTCCCGAATACCCTTCGCCTCCAGCAGCGCGCGTATCTTCGCAACCGTCTCCTCCACCGAATGCGCACTCGCGAGCGTTACCAGTCCATTCGCAATCTCTGCCATCGCCGCACCTCCGCGCCTCCATCTTCCCACGATCACAAATGGTCGAGCCGATCATCTCTCGGTGTAAGACCACGAAAACCAGAAGTGAGCGACCAAAGGAAGCGAACCCAGCGAAATGCGCCGAAGGCGCGTCCGCCCGGACGGCCAGTCCCGCGGTTGCCCGGAGGGCCAGTCCTCCTTGACATTCGACAGGAGTCGGGTTCACCCTGTTGTCGAATGTCGAGAGGAGCATCGAAACTCATGTCTCCGCCATCCACCGATCTGCTGCAGGGCACGCTCGATCTCCTCATCCTGCGCACGCTCGCACTCGAGCCCATGCACGGCTGGGGCATCGCGTTGCGCATTCAACAGCTCTCGCGCGAAGTGCTGCAGGTCGGCCAGGGCTCGCTCTACCCCGCGCTCCATCGCCTCGAATACAAAGGCTGGATCCGCGCCGACTGGGGCACCTCCGACAACAATCGCCGCGCCCGCTACTACTCGCTCACCCGCGCCGGCAGAAAGCAGCTCGACGCCGAGCTCGCCAGCTGGGACCGTCTCTCCACCGCCGTCGCGCTCGTGCTTCGCCGCAATCCAGAGGAGGCATCATGAGTCTCGCCTCCTTCCTCACCCGTCTCCGCTTCCTCCTCACACGACGTCTGCCCGGCGATCTCGACGACGAACTCCGCTTCCACATCGACCACGCCATCGCAAGCCAACCTCGCCGCCGGCATGTCGCCGGAGGAAGCACGCCGCCGCGCCCGCATCGCTTTCGGCGGCATCGAGCACGCGCGCGAAGAATCAGCGCGCCAGCATCCCCGCTGGCTGCTCGCCACCATCGCGCAGGACGTCCGCTACGCCGTGCGCGGCTTCCGCCGCAACCCGCTCTTCGCCCTCACCGTCATCGCCACGCTCGCACTCGGCATCGGCGCATCCACCGCGGTCTTCAGCGTGGTCGATCGCATCCTCTTCCGTCCGCTGCCCTACGCGCATCCGGACCGCCTCGTCTCGCTCGGCATGAAGCACGCCGCCGAGCCCTACGAATTCATGATGGGCAGCTTCTTCTACGACTGGCGCGACCAGCAAACAGTCTTCACCAACCTCACCGCGCAGGGCGCCATGCCGTGGCCCTGCGATCTCACCGAGCGCAATCCAGTGCGGCTCGACTGCAACGCCGTGCACGGCGACCTTCTCCCCACCCTCGGCGTCAGCCCCATCCTTGGCCACAACTTTCTGCCCGGAGACATGCTGCCCAACGCGCCCCGCACCGCGCTCCTCTCCTATGGTCTCTGGCAGAGCCGCTACAACCGCAATCCCGCGATCCTCGACCAGCTCATCCAGATCGACGGCGCGCCCGCGCGTGTCATCGGCATCCTGCCGCAGAATTTTGAAATGCCCGCTCTTCAGCCGGCCGACGTCCTGTTGCCCAGGCAGGTCGATGTGGCTGCGGTGCGCAGTGGAAAGGAGGGCGAGACCATGCGCGCCTTCGCCCGCCTCAAGCCCGGCGTCACCATCGCGCAGGCCCGCGCCGCCATCGAACCGCTCTTCAACAACAGCCTGGGTTTCGCGCCCCCGCGCCTTCGCAAAGACATCCATCTCGAACTTCGCGGGCTACGCGATCGTCAGATGCACGACGCCCTTCCCATAGCACGCGTCCTGCTCGCCGCCGTGCTTGCTGTGCTGCTCATCGTCTGCGCGAATGTCGCCAGCCTCTTTCTCACCCGCAATGCCGCGCGGGAGCGGGAACTCGCCGTCCGCGCCGCTCTCGGCGCCAGCCGCGCGCGTCTCCTGCGTCAGTCGCTTACGGAAACCCTGCTGCTTTCGCTCGCCGGCGGCATCGTCGGCTGCGCTCTTGCGGAAGCGCTGCTCCGTGTCTTCATCGCCATCGCGCCTGCGGGCATGCCCTTTCTGCAGAAGGCCACACTCGATCTCCGCATCCTGCTCGTCGCGTTCGCCCTCTCGCTCCTCTGCGGCATCGTCTGCGGCATCCTCCCCGCCTTCCAGCGGCCGCGCGTCGTTGCACTCGCCGCACGCACCACCGGCACCGGCGCGCAGGCCGCCCTGCGCCGCGTGCTCGTCGTCGCGCAAATCGCCTGCAGCGTCCTCCTGCTCTCCGGCGCCGCGCTGCTGCTGCGCAGCTTCCGCAATGTGCAGGAGCAGAATCTCGGCATGCAGACCGGCGGCGTGCTCACCGCCAACATCTCCCTCTCCCTCAGCCGCTACAGCACCGAACAAAAGCAGATGGATTTCTTCACCCAGGGCGCCGCTGCCCTCGGTCGCCTGCCCGGTGTCGCCGCGGTTGCAGTCGTAGACTCGCTGCCATTGGCAGAGCGCGGCAGGCACTGGTATTCCGTCATGGCCATCGCCGGCAAGCCACCCATCCCCGCAGGTGGCGACATTGTCTACACGCGCTCCGTCACCTCCGGCTACTTTCGCGCGCTCGACATTCCCATCCTGCGCGGCCGCCCCTTCACCGAAGCGGACGCCGCTTCAAAAGATCACTTCCTCATCCTTAGCAGCCAGCTCGCCGCCCGCATGTTTCCCAACCAGGACCCCATCGGCCAGCGCATCCGCCCCGACCAGGACGGCCCCTACTATCTCGTCGTCGGCATCGCGGCCAACGTGCGCAATGGCAGCCTCACCGGCGAGAATCTGCCCGAGTACTACCGTCTCCTGCGCAACAACGCGGAAGACTGGAATGGAAATGGCCAGGAGACCCTCATCATCCAGAGCGCGCTCCCGCCTGCCACCATTGCGCCCTGGGTGCGGCAGCAGATCGCCGCCATCGATCCCACGACGCCCGTCGATCTCGAAACGCTCGCTGCCGAGGTCAGCAAACTCGCCGATCGTCCGCGCTTCGAAACAGCGCTGCTCGGCTTCTTCGCGCTCACCGGCCTGCTCATGGCCGTCATCGGCCTCTACGGAGTCACTGCCTACGCTGCCACGCAGCGCACGCAGGAGATCGGCATCCGCATGGCGCTAGGCGCTTCGCGCGCGAACATTCTCCGCATCATCGCCTGGGAAGGCGCCCGCCTCATCCTGCTCGGTGGCGTACTCGGCCTCGCCGCTGCGCTTGCCACCGCGCATCTGCTGCGCAGCATGCTCTTCTCGATCGGCCCGTACGATCCCTTCAGCTTTCTGGCTGTCGCGGCGTTGCTCGCCGTCGTTGCGCTCGCCGCCACGCTCGTTCCTGCACGCGGAGCGATGAAGCTCGATCCCGTCGCCGCCCTGCGCTACGAGTAGCGCCGCAAGGCCTTCTACACGCGCCGGCCAACCACAGCCTCCCAAGGCCGGCGTTCTTTTTTAATGCGAGGCCGCCTCCTTGTCTGCAATGTAGGCTCCGCCATCCACAAATAAAAAGTATCTGCAGCGGAAGCGTCCTACTTATCCATGTCCTCGAATGCGAAGCGGCCCAGTTCGAACGGGCGCGAGGTTTGCGGCTTGGAGTTCAACGCATCGAACGGATAGGGATCGGTCGTGATCGTCGGAAAGCCCCAGATCTTTCCCGTGCGCAAGTCCACTACCACTCGCCCATAGACCTGCTTTTTGCCATCCGAGCTCTTCAGCATCTGCACGCCCGGCTCGATGTAGACCGGATATGCGGCGCCGCTCTGTGCATGCGCAGGACCAGGAGCCACGTAAGGCCGAATCGCAATCGCGACCAGTGCAATCGCGATGACGGCGAGCACGAGTTTCGTCACTCGATCATTCTTCATTTCATTCCCTCAATCGTGTAAGTGAATTGCGACCTTCATACTACGAGAGGATCACTACGGAAGGACCTCCTACCGCGATCCCAGCACAATGCGCACACCGCCCCGCACCGACTGCGGCTGGCCCAGCGTCAGCGTCGGTGTGCGCCCGACTTCGATCCGCCGGTTCAGCAGGTTCTCGGCTGCGACGAAGGCTTCGTAGCGCCCGCGAAAGGTGTGCGCCGCGAATGCGTTCATGGTAAAAAATCCCGCCAGCCGAAACGTGTTCGCGTCATCGTCATACTGCTGGCCGCTCATCCGGCCCTCCAGCCCCAGCATGCCCCACCGCTGGTCCTGCGCGCGCACCTGCATCGTGCCCGTCTGGTGCGGCACCTGCGGAATCCAGCTCCCGATCAGCGACGGGTTCTGATCAAAGCGCGTCACCGTCGCATTGGCATACTGGTAGCCTCCTACGACGCTCATCCACCGCAGCGGCTGCCACTCGCCGTCCAGTCCCACGCCACGACTCGCAATCTGCCCCAGGTTCGCGCGCTGCTTGGTGATCGAGGTCGGCGAAGTGCTGATGGTCAGTGCCGTGATCGGCCGGTTCACAATGGTCCAGAAGTAGCTCGCGCGCAGGGTCGCATTCCATCGCGCCGGCGTCAGTACCACGCCCGTCTCCCATCCCGTCGCGCGTTCAGAGCGCAGATTCGGGTTCTTCAGCGTCAGCTCCTGGCCCACCTGCCCATTGCGATACAGTTCATTCTCTGTCGGCGACCGGTACGCGCGAAAGCCCATCGCCGTCACTGCCAGCGAGCTATTGATACGCCGCACCACGCCCAATCGCGGATTTGCCACCGTCTCGGTGATCTGTGGCAGTGGCGCCGGCTTCGGCAGCGTCTGCTGCGCGTCGAAGTTCTGAAAATGATCGATGCGCCCGCCCGCGCTCAGCGTCCACTGCCGCGGTGTCCACACCGCTTCGCCGTAGACACCCGTCTGCCGCTGTCGCGCGGAGAGCAGCGTTCGCACCCCGGTAATCGTTGCGATCTCGTTGTCCTCACCGCGCACATCGCGCGTGCCCGCGCCGCCCAGCACCACCAGCCGTGCCCCCAGCGGCTGCGTCCAGCGCGCGCTGCCGCCCAGTTGATTGCTCGGCGTCCTCGCAAATCGCGTCAGCGTCTCGTGCGTTCGCGTCGCATTCACGGAAGAGAAGCTCTGCCGAAAGTGCTCAGCGCTGCCGTACGCGCGCACCAGCAGCGACCCACCCTGTGCCGCTGCCGGCGACCAGTCCACTCCCGTCTCGTAGCGCCACAGCCGCGTTCCGTTGGAGGTCAGCCGTGTCCCGTTGCTGCGAGCCTCGTTCAGCACATTCCCCAGGAGAAACGCCCGGCCATCGCTCCAGTCGCGCTCGCCCACCACGCGCCCGTTCTGCGCATGCACGTTCGACCTGACGTCCACCGGCCCGCGCTGCTCCGGAGCCACCAGTATGTAACCGTCGGTGAGCACAACGCCGCCCGTCGCCAACCCCGACCAGCCCGCTCGCGTCCCGCTCACCAGCGCCGCCTCATCAAATGTGTGAAACGACCCGCCGCTTGCCAGCAGCTCCGCATGGTTGCGCTCGGCCGTCACCGGCGCCATCTCAATCACGCCGCCAATCGCGCTCGAGCCGTACAGGTCGCTCGCGCCGCCGCGCACCACCGTCACATCGCGAATGCTCAACTCCGGCATCTCGTCCCAGTACAGCCATCCGCCAAAGGCGTCGTTCAGCGGAATCTCATTCACCAGCACCAGCGTGCGGCTCGCCGCCGTCGATCCCAGCCCGCGCAGCGACAATCCCTGCGACGTGGGATTCGCCACCAGCGAACTCGATCGCCGGAACAGCTCGAACCCCGGCACTCGCCGCAGCCGGTCATCCAGCGTCACCGGCGCAGCCGTGCGCAGCTCCTCGCCCGTCACCAGCCGCACGCTCGACGGGCTCGCACTTTCCGACAGTGGCGTCCGGTAAGCGGTCACGGAAACCTCTTCGTGCGCCGCCAGTGGCTGCAGCACTACCCGCTGCGCCACCGCGGTCTTCACCTCGCTCGCCTTCACGTCTGCAGACGCAAACGACGCTGCCTCTATCCGGATCACTGCATCGTTCGCAACGCAGGGAAGCACAAAGTCGCCATCCGGACCACTCTTCGCCACCGTGGCCCCGACCGTCAACGCCGCGCCGGAGATAGGAGCGCCCGATCCGTCCATGACCGTTCCACGCACATCTGCCGCGCCCGCCTCGCAGGGCTGCGCCGCGCACGCCAGCGGCGCCGACAGCATCACGGCTATCAGCCACACAACTCGTTTAGGAAAAGTCTGAATCATTCCTGTCGTCATCTCGACCGGAGCCGTCTTGCGAAAGCGGGACCGGCGCAGTGGAGAGATCTTCTTCCTGCGCCGCCCTCGAACGTGCGCATGCTAGATCATCCCATGGCGCACAAGCCCCTCCCATGCCACCTCCGGGACATTTCCGCGACCACAGGCCATCCGCTCGCGTACTCAGGATGGCGCCTGCCTGCCCGTGGAGCCTCGTCACATCTTCCGCCCACCCCGCACTCGATTCCCGTATCATGCCGCCCAACGCCCAAAAGTCTCCAGCGCATCCTTACCTATGAATCGCACCCTCACCAGCGCCCGCGTCATCCTCGCCCTCGCCTTCGCCGGCTTTGGCCTGCAATACCTGCGCATCCTCCCCCTCGTCGGACCGCCCTGGTACCCCGTCGGCCACCCGCTCTCCATCGCCGCCGGCATCCTCCTGCTCGCCGCCGCCGTGGGCCTGCTCATCCGCACTACTGCACATCTCGCGGCATCGCTGCTGGGCGCCGGCCTGCTCCTGCGCGTGCTCATCTTTCATCTGCCGCAACTCTTCACCCACCTGGGCGATCCCAACATCTGGACCGTCTTCGGGGAAGTGCTCGCCCTCGCCGGCGCTGCATGGATGCTCGCCGCTGTCCTCCCCGCCCCCGTTCCAGCCGGCCGTACTGCGCTTACTCGCACGCTCGCCGCCGGCCGCATTGTGCTCGGCGCCGGCCGCTACATCTTTGCCCTCCCTCTCGTCATCTTCAGCGTCCTGCATTTCAAATACGCCTTCTTCATCTCCAACCTCATCCCCCGCTGGATCCCCGAGCGCTTCTTCTTCGCTAACTTCGTCGGCCTCTGCTTTCTCTGCGCAGCCGTCGCCATTGCCACCGGAATCCGCGCGCGGCTCGCCGGATATATGCTCGCCGCCATGTTCCTTCTCTGGGTTGCCATCCTGCACGCGCCGCGCGTCGCCGCCGCCAGTCATAACGGCAACGAGTGGACCAGCATGCTCATCGCCCTCGCCATGGCCGGCAGCGCATTAGCCGCCGCAGCCAGCAGCCCGCGTAAAGCATGACAGCCTGCGCCACATCTCGATGTGGAGATGAGGAGTCAGGCTACAAATCGAGGCGTGAGCGACAACGGAGCGAACCCAGCGAGGCGCGCCGCGCAGGCGCTTGTGCCTGGACGGCCAGTTCTCCCCTTGACGGGATAGGAGAGCGCGGCGTACTCTCCTATCCCGAATAGGAGAATGCTTGGCGTGAGCGGCCAAAGGAAGCGAACCGAGCAAAACGCGCCGCAGGCGCCATTGCCGGGACGGCCAGTCCCACAGCAGGTCGAACTGCCTCAGGGCACACTCGAGATGCTCATCCTCAAGGCCGTCTCTCTCGGCCCGCTGCATGGCTACGGCATCCTGCTGCGCATCCAGCAGATCTCCAATCAGCGCCTCGAAATTCTGCAGGGCTCTTTCTATACCGCCATCTATCGCCTGGAGCACCGCGGCTGGATCAAGGGAGAGTGGGGCGAGTCGGAGAACAACCGCCGCGCCCGCTTCTATGCGCTCACGCGCTCCGGCACGCGTCAGCTCAAAGCCGAAGCCGCCAGGTGGGCCGACATGGCCGCCGTCGTCGCCGGCATCCTCGACAAAAAGGCGGACGAGCTATGAGCCTCCTCGCTCCCTCCGCAATCTCTGGCGCTCTATCGCACCGCGCAGCAGCAGTGACATCGAAGAAGAGCTCCGCTCGCACCAGCAGGCCTACCGGAAGACCTCATCCGCCAGGGCCTCACCGCCGAAGAGGCGCAGCGCAAAGCACGCATCGATCTCGGCCAACCCGACACGCAGAACGAAACATATCGCGCCGCAGTCGGTCTGCGCATCTTCGACGAGCTCGGCGGCGACATCCGTTACGGCCTCCGCGCACTGCGCCGCAATCCCGGCTTCGCCGCCGTCGCCGTGCTCTCGCTCGCCCTCGGCATCGGCGCCACCACGGCGATGTTCTCGCTCATCTACGCCGTGCTGCTCCATCCCTTCCCCTACGCCGACGCAGATCGCATCATGAACCCTGTCGTCATCAACGAACAGCACCCGGATGAGCCGCGCTGGTTCGCGACGATGAAACCGCAGTTTGAAACACTGCAACACGCGCCAAATCGATCGAAAGTCTGCTCGGCTTTGCTGGCGCGAAATATGGAGATCACCGGTGGCGCGCTCCCTGAAGATGTCATCGGCGCCTACCTCACCGGCAATGCGGGAAGCTTCTTCGGTGTGCACGCTTTGCTGGGACGCGGCATCGAGCCCTCCGACGATCAAGGCTCCGGCCAGCACATTGCTGTGCTGAATTACAAGTTCTGGCAGCGCCACTACGGCGGCGATCCGCATGTCATCGGCCGCACGCTTGAACTCGACCACACCCCATACACCATCGTCGGCGTCATGCCCCGCAGCTTCGCCTTCAATGACACCACCGGCGTCGGCGATATCTACCTGCCGCGCAGCCTGCTGCACGACAGCGTGAATCCGCCGGTGACCTCGCCCTACATCCCATGGATCAAGCTCAAACCGCATATAAGCTCCGACTGCCGCGGATGCGGAACTCAACGCCATCGTCCGCCAGTTCGCAAAGGAGAATCCCAACCACTTTCCCGAGAAGTGGCATCTGCAGCTCCAGCCCATCATCGTGCCTTATCAGCAGAACACCGGCCGCACTCTCGTGCTTCTGCTCGCCGGCGTACTGCTGCTCCTCATCATCGGTTGCGCCAACTGCTCCATCCTTCTGCTCGCGCGCGGCCGCGCCCGCCAGCATGAGCTCGCCGTGCGCTCGGCCATCGGCGCCAGCCGCTGGCGCATCGTCCGCCAATTGCTCGTCGAAGCCGTCGTCATCTCCTGCACCGGGGCCATCCTCGGCGTCGCTGCTTCCTGGTGGCTCGCAAAGCTGCCCATGCAGTTGTCGCCTGCATTCCTTCCCGCCGGAATCGGTCATCCGCATCAACCTCCCCATCCTCACGTTCTCCGTCGGGTTGGCGCTTATATCAGGTCTGCTCTTCGGCCTCGTCCCCGCGCTGCGTCTCTCGCGCCCTGATCTCGCCCGCGCCTTGCCCACGCGCATGCACGGTCTCACCGCCGCGCCCGCAAAGCATCGCTGGAGCGCGCTCATCGCCGCGCAGGTCGCGCTCACTCTCCTGCTTATGGCCACCGCCGGACACCGCCATCCGCAGCTTCCTCCATCTCACCCAGTTCCCGCTCGGCTATGATGCCCAATCACGTCATGCATGCCGGCATCGTGATGCACTTCAGAGATGCTCGCGCTGGGACGCGCATTCAGTCGCGCGAGGCGCGCGCTGCATTCATCGATCAGATCCGCAGAAGATCGCCGCTGTGCCCGGCGTTCGCAGCGTGTCTGTCGGACCACGCCGCCGCCCTACAGCGGCCCGAGCAGATGGCCATCGATATCTCCGGCGGCAAAGATCGAGAGATCCAGGAGGCGCGCATCCATTTCGTCAGCGGCCGAGTACTTCGCCACGCTCTGCAGATTCCGTTGCGCCGCGGCCGCATCTGGGATGCCACTGAAAACACACGCGGCGATTTCGTCGCCGTCGTCAATGAGAGCTTCGCCGCCGCTACTGGCCGCAGTCCGATCCGCATCGGCCACCAGCTTCGCGTCACCGGTCTGCACCCCGTCGGCCCACTTACGCACTCTCCGCACAGAGCAACGGCTGGCGCAACGATCGTCGGTGTCGTCGGAGATGCACGGAACGATGGCGTCGATCGACCCGTCCGTCCCGCCATCTATCTCCCCTATACCACGCTGATCCGCCCAATCGCCCAATTCCTCATCCGCACTCAGGGCGACCCGCTCACCTATCTCCACTCCATCCGCGCCTCCATCGCCTCCATCGCGCCCGATCAGCAGATCGCCAACGGCGTCTTCACCCTCGACGAAGCCATCGAGCGCGACGCGCAATGGAGCCGCCAGCGCCTCTTCTCCATCCTCTTCGGCGTCTTCTCCGCCATGGCGCTTATCCTTGCGCTGGTGGGCATCTTCAGCGTCGTCGCCTACAGCGTCGCGCAGCGCACCACGGAGTTCGGCGTTCGCCTTGCGCTCGGTGCACCGCGCACCCACGTGTTGTGGGTTGCTGCCCGCGTCGCGCTCATCAGCACCGCCATCGGCGTCGCAGTCGGTCTCGCACTCGACAGCTTCCTGGGCGTCATCCTTGCCCGCTGGATGCAGAGCGTCTTCGCCGCAACCGGGCTGATCTCCGCCGCCGCGCTGCTCATCATCAGCGCACTGGCCGCCTGTTTTCTGCCGGCAAGCCGCGCTACGGCTGTTCCGCCAGCCGAAGCTCTCCGCTACGAATAGACACCATCGCGCTACCGCAAACGAGTGCCTGGGTTGGGAAGAGATTTGTCATCCTGGGCGAAGCGAAGGACCTGCAGTCGGTTTGAGTTGCCGCGTGCACACACATCTCGCGTTCGAGATATGGGAGTCAGGTCGCCCACAACATCAGAAGTGAGCGACCAAAGGAGGCGAACCCACCACCCGCACCACCGGCGCGTCCGCCTGGATGGCAGATCCCTACTGCAGCTTTGCCGTGTCGATCGCCGTTCCTTCGGCGACGTACGCCGTCACCGTCATGCCCATCGGAATCTCCGCCTCCTGGCCGCGAACGAAGGCGCCGCCCGCGGGAAGGATGTCCCACATGCCGGCCTTTATCTGATGGTTCGCGCCGTCCAGTTCCTCAAAGCCCCGCAGCCGCAGCATGCCCTGCGGCAACTGCAGCGTGTCCACGGAAAATTGCAGCACACCCGGCTCACCCTGATACGTCGCATGATCCGCCAGCATCACCGTGCCGATCGCCCGCGCGCCCCTCCGCGCCACCACGACTCCATTCACCAATAGATCGCGCGCCAGCATCAGCGAGACGTGATCGCCGATCTGCGCGGTCTTCGAGCTGACCGGCGCCGCAAACGTCAAAGCTACCGGCGTACCCTCCTCCAGCGAGACAGTCCCCGTCAGCTCGCTCTCATTGGGCAGAGCGGCAATCGCCGCGTCCAGTCCCGCGTCCGCTGTGGGCGGCAGCGTATACACCGCGCTCGAAACGAACGTGCGTATCAGGTTCGGACTCACGGCAATCGCCTGCAGGTGCGTTGTCTCCGTAATGCGGATCGGCCCCACATAGCGCATCGACTCTGTCGTCGGCGTCCAGCCATCGGTGGTGTAGAAGATCGCCGCCGAGCGCGCCTTCGTCTTCAGCCGCACCGTGATCGCTCCGGGATACCGGCCAGCCTTGACTGAGAACTGCGGGGCTCCCGGCATCCTCTCTACAGTCGGAGCCGTTGCCGCATTCTGTGCCTGCTGGCTCGCCCGCTGCATGTCGTCCATCGCCCGCTGGTTCGCCTGCTGCGCCTGTTGCGTCGCCTGCTGGCTTGCCTGTATCGCCTGGTCCATTGCTTGTTGATTTGCTTGCGCCGCCTGTTCGCGTTGTGCTGCTTGTTGCGCCGCCATCGCACCGGCATTTTGCGCCCACGCACTGCACGCGCCAAAAAGACCCGCCAACGCTGCTCCCGCCCACACCACGGACCAGAATCGCATCACCGTTCTCCAGCCGCCCGCTCTCACAGCCGCATTGCTCGGCTGGCTGCATAGACGCACGACTTCGCCGAAGAGCCGCACAGAATTTCGCAACGCTCTCACGATTCCCATTCGGCACTGCAACCTGTCATACAGCTTGAACGCCTTCACCTCTGCTTAAGGAAATTCGCGCGTTTTGATAGAGAGTCGTGGGCGTTTGAGATGTGGGCGAGTCAGTCAGGAGGAAGAGGGGTGTCCCATGTCCTCAGTTGGGACATGGGATAAGCCAGGTCGCCCGCAACACCCAGGGTGAGCGACCAAAGGAAGCGAACCAAACCGCCCGCGCCAAAGGCGCAATCGCCCGGACGGCCAGTCCCGCGCCTGCCTGGATGGCAAATCCTCAGATGTGGAACAACCGGTCTGCCCCGAACACCAGCGCGAGCGTGATCGCGGCAATCGCAACCTCACCCACCGCCCCAATCGCCAGCGGCCGCCATCCCTGCTTGCCCAGCTCGCGAATATTCGTGCGCAGCCCCACACCTGCAAACGTCAACAGGAACGCCCACCGCGACAGGTTCCCCAATGCGGTCAACTGCGGCTTCGTGAACACCGCCACGCTCGCCAGCAGCGAGATCAGCAGAAAGCCCAGCACGAAGCGCGGAAACTTCTGCCACAGGAAACGCGCCTTGTTGCCCACCCGCTGCGCCTCTCCGCGCGACGACCAGTACAGCGCATAACCCAGCACCACGAAGCCGATCATCGCATTGCGCGTCGTCTTCACCAGCACGGCAAACCGTCCCGCCACATCCGAATACAGCGCGCCCGCCGCCGTCGCCTCCGCCGTATTGTCCACCGCCAGCCCCGCCCACAATCCATACGCGTGGTCGCTCAGGTGCAGGCTGTGCGCGATCAGCGGAAAGGTAAATAGCGACAGCGCCCCCAGCGCCAGGATTGCCGCAATCGCCGTTGAGGATTCCTCCTCATCCGCATCGATCGCGCCCTGCGTCGCAATGATTGCCGACACACCGCACACCGCCGACCCCACCGCCAGCAGCGATGTCAGCTTCGGCTTCAACCCAAACGCGCGGCCGAGTCCATGCATCAATGCCAGCGCGAGCGTGATCTCGATCGCCACCAGTCCCAGGCTGATCCCGCCCAGCCGCAGCACATCGCCAAGCAAAAATCGTGAGCCCAGCAATACAATTCCCACCTTCAGCCAAAAGTCATACGTCGCCACGCCTGCGACAAATATCTTCGGCAAGCCCACCGTATTCGCCAGCACCAGCCCGATCAGAATGGCCCACAGCACATACTCAATATTCGGAAGCGTCAGGTGATGTGCCTTGCCATAGCGAGCGATCGACTGCTCGATCACCTTGCCCGCAAAACCGACTGCCGCCAGCAGCAGCAACCCGGGCACCAGCCGCAGCAGGCGAAGCGGCAGCGGTTCGAGCGCCTTCGCGCGGGAGGGAAGGGAAGATGCAATGCCCGCATCCGTAGTCCACGGAGTGATGGAAGATGTGCTCATCGCCGCCTCCTCACCACTTCACCGTGTTCAGGATGTGCAGCTTTACCAGCGCCGCCAGCGCCAGCGCCAGCAGAACCGCCCAGCTATCGAGCGAGAGCCGCCGCTGTGGTGCGTGCGCCGTCCCGCCGCTCTCGATCGTCTCGGAGTTTCCTATCTCGTGACTCATGGCATCTTCCTTCCGCTTCGTGCGTTTGAAGGTGAGCCAGTTCCGCGTCGAGTTGGGGAGAGAAATGAAAAGCCCCGCCGCGGAGATGGCTGCGGCAGGGCGTTCGGACTTCAGAGCTTGTTATGTATCGATCAGTGAGCTATCGACACATATCGTGCTCTATCCGAACCCGGCGCAGCAGGCGGCAACAACATTGCGCGGTCATTCGGATAGAACTCGACATATCGTGACACTAAGTAACAGTGCGATGTATGTCAATCAACGCAATGTTAATTTTTTCGCCCAGGATCCAGTCTCCCGGAGTAAGGTAAAGCCGATGGCAACGAAGGCCCCTCGCGCCACAAAGAAAGCCGGCTCCGCCGCGAAGCAGTCCGCAATCACCGATGGTCAGTTCGCCCTCATCTCCCGTGCCCTCGCCGCGCCGCGCCGTTATGAAATCCTCGCCGAGATCGGCCGCCGCCAGTGCGCCACGCCCTGTACCTGCCTCAGCGAAACGCAGCCCATCAGCGCCGCCACCCTCTCCCACCATATGAAGGAGCTGGAAACCGCCGGCCTCATCCGCATCGAGCGCCAGGGCAAATTCGCCAACCTCACACTCCAGCGCGACGTCCTCCGCGCCTATCTCGACCGCCTCGCCAGCCTTTAGGCATCCCCACAAAGACATGTCATCCTGAGCGCAGCGAAGGAGCCGTAGACTCACAATCGGGTGCCCCACACGAAGAGATATAGAAGTGAGCTCGTCCCCTACACCGAACGTGAGCGACCAAAGGAAGCGAACCCCATAACCCGCGCCGAAGGCGCGTCCGCCCGTGCGGCCAGCACCAAATCCAGAATCCTTTCCCCAGCCCCAACATCTTTTCTTCAGTTCGACGCGCATCAAAGCGTCAAAATAGGAGTACAGAGATGAGCAAGCTTCAGGGGAAAGTCGCCGTCGTCACCGGAGCATCGAAGGGCATTGGTGCGGAGATCGCCCGCACACTCGCCGCCGCAGGCGCCTCCGTCGTGGTCAACTACGCGTCCAGCCGCGAAGGCGCGGAGAAGGTCGTTGCCGACATCACCTCCAAAGGCGGCAAAGCCGTCGCCGTGCAGGGCAACGTCGCCCTCGTCGCGGACGTCGAACGCCTCTTCACCGAAACCAAAAAGGCCTTCGGGCAGGTCGACATCCTCGTCAACAACGCCGGCATCTTCAAGTTCGCGCCCATCGAAGAATTCACGCAGGATGAATTCCACCGCCAGTTCAATACCAACGTCCTCGGCCTCATCCAGACCACCAAGGAAGCTCTCAAGTACTTCAATCCCGCGGGCGGCAGCGTCATCAATATCGGCTCCACGATCGTGCGCGCCACGCCTCCGGGCAGCGTCATCTACACCGCCACCAAGGGTGCGGTCGACTCCATCACCCACGTGCTCTCCAAAGAACTCGCGCCGCGTAAGATCCGCGTCAACGGCCTCAATCCCGGCGGCGTCGAGACCGAAGGCGCTCACACGGCCGGCGTTATCGGCGGCGATTTCGAAAAGCGCATCGTCGCCAACACGCCGCTCGGCCGCATCGGCCAGCCCAACGACATCGCACCCGTCGCCGTCTTCCTCGCCTCCGACGACTCCGGCTGGCTCACCGGCGAAACCCTGCTCGTCTCCGGCGGCTACCGCTAAACCGAAAATCAGGCATCCCACGTCTCGCAGCCGAGACGTGGGCCCAGCAATCCCCGGCTGGCACCTTCCTCGCGATACTGTAGTGCGTGCAGACTCCCCTCACGCAATCGAGGAAACAGACATGTCCAGCCGTTTCGTAACCGCGTTGGTATCATGTGTGCTGGCCGCCGGCTCCATGGTCGAAGCGCAAAACCCAGCCCCAGCCGTCAACACCGCGCCCGCTCCCAATCGCGCGCCAGATCGCCAATACTTCCGCGACATCGCCGCACATCAATTCGCTGTTCCCGCCGGCGCATCTGCCTTCGCGCTCGCCCAGCAACTCACTCCCTGGCTCGCCTCGCCCGATCCCACGCTCCGCGACGATCTCGCTTACACCATCCTCGATGTCTGGACCAGGCACGGCCAGCTCACCGGCCCGCAGCTCCTCACCCTGCTCCCGCAGCTCCAGCAAAACCTCACCAGCGGCATCGGCGAATCCGGCACGGACTCCGTCTTCAAGCGCTCCTTCTCCGCGCTCACACTCGCGTCCTTCGCCGAGCGCGATCTCCAGCAGCCATTCCTCTCACCCGCCCAATACCGCGCCTTGCTCGCCGGCGCCCTCGCCTACCTGCACGACGAGCGCGACACCCGCGGCTTCGATCCCGCCAAAGGCTGGATCCACTCCACCGCCCACACCGCGGACCTGCTCGCCGCCCTCGCCCGCAATCCGCTCTTCACTCCAGCCGATCAGCAGGCGCTCTTCGCCGCTGTCGAGCAGCGCCTCGCCTCCGCCGGCCACATCTACACCTTCGGCGAACAGGATCGCCTCGCCGTCGCGCTCCTTTGCGTCATCACGCGCGACGACTTCCAACCAGCCGCTTTCCAGAGTTGGCTCGAATCCCTGCAGCAGGACGGCGCCGTGTGGCAGAAGTCCCCGCCCGATCCCGTCCAGCTCGCGCTCTTTGAAAACCACACCTATCTGCTCGAAGCCCTGCTCGCCCGCATGCCTACCCAGACGCCGCTCTCGCCCGCCGCCACGCAGGCGCGCGATCGAGCTCGCGCCGTCCTGCGAAAGAGGTAGCGCCGTCCGCCCACTGGAAACGGTACTATTACGCGGAAGCCTGCGCGCCGGAGGGGGACCAGCACCATGAGAGCGATTTTGTTCGTAACACTCGCTGTGGCATATGCAGCGGCAGCCGTTGCACAGGCCGTAGCACCCACCGCTCCCGCCGGGCCTTCCATCACCACCACCGCGGCGCTCAACCACGCCGTCATCGTCTCCATCTCCGGCGGCACGCCCGGCGCAACCCTCTACTACACCACGGATGGCGCCACGCCCACCGCGCAGTCCACCCGCTACCTCGCGCCCTTCCTCGTCGCTTCCGACCTCACCGTCAAGGCCGCCGCCATCGCCGACGGCAATCCCGGCACGGTGAGTACAGAAAAATTCTCCCCCGCCATTCCTCCCGGCACCCTGGTATGGAG
Organism: uncultured Acidobacteriaceae bacterium; assembly: GCA_963763665.1. Taxonomy (GTDB): domain Bacteria; phylum Acidobacteriota; class Terriglobia; order Terriglobales; family Acidobacteriaceae; genus KBS-83. The sequence goes on from CAVXPT010000001.1 coordinate 1,730,510, forward strand.
CGACGAGTTCAACGACGCCGCCGATCTCGGCGCCCGGCCCAATCCCGCAGATCTGGACCTACGACACCGGCCACTCCGGCTTCGGCAATCGCGAGTTCGAGCACTACTGTGCCTGGGGCGACGCCTCAGATCCGTGCGATCCCGCGCACCCAAATGCCTTCGTCGGCTCCGACGGCTACCTCCACATCGTCGCCCTCCAGCCCACGCCCGGCGTCTACACCTCCGCGCGCCTCAAGAGCGAAGGCCTCTTCAGCGTCGCCTATGGAACCAGCAGCCTCCGCATCGAAGCCCACATGAAGCTTCCCGAAGGGCAGGGAACCTGGCCCGCCTTCTGGACCCTCGGCAACAACATCGCCACCGACAAGTGGCCCGCATGCGGCGAGCAGGACATCATGGAGCACATCAATGCACCCACGCCAGACTGGATCGCCGGCTCGCTCCACGGCACCAACGGCGACACCACGGCGCACTACACCGACTCGCCCCAGCGCGCATTCTCCGCCGCCGACTGGCACACCTACGGCATCATCTGGACCAAAGGCAAAATCAGCTTCTACGTCGACTCGCCCTTCAACGTCTACGCCACCAACACACCCGCCGACTTCTCCACGTCCCGGCGCCGTCTGGCCCTTCGACAACGGAAACAGCGTCTATCTCCTGCTCAATCTGGCGATCGGCGGCGACTGGCCCAAAGCCCCCGATGCCACCACAAAATTCCCCGCAGAAATGCTCGTCGATTACGTCCGCGTCTACACCAATTGATGAAGAGTGAAATCGGCAGCGCATGGTTGGAACACCATGCCGTGGCTCTCATTTTGTTGTTGCCTGCGGTAAGCGATTTCCATCACACTCGTTCTCCGGATTAGCAAATAAAAGCCTGATGATCAGGCTTGGAGCCGCTGGAGCCTCCGCATGATCCCTCCCCCCAGGCGCACCATTTGCAGGAGTCACGCCGCTGGAAAGCTGGGATTCCCCGCATGGCCGGGCAGTCTTGTTGTAGCGGTGGCGGTTACCATCTTCTCTTTCGACCTCATTGCATGCGGAACAACCAGTACTCCATCCGGATCACAGTTCCAAGTCCCGCACAGCAGCCACGTCGTTTTGGTGATGGAAGAAAATCAAAGTTACAACTCCGTGGTTGGCAGCAGCAATTGGCCCCATCTGAACCGTCTAATCAGTCAAGGGGCGCTGCCCACAAACTACTACGCGAACGTCCATCCTTCGATCGGCAATTACTTCATGCTCGTCACCGGGCAGGTTCTGACCACCAAGGATGCTTCTATCAAGATATGGAATGTCGACAATCTGGCCCGGCGCATGCTCGCAGCCGGTGACACTTTCAAAGTCTATGCACAAGATATCCCGCGTGGCTATCTCGGCCGCAAAATCGGAGCGTACTCCAGCATCCTCGACCCATTCGTCATGCTCTCGGACGTGGCCGGCAATCCCGAGGTGGCAAACCAATGTATCTGGCCGTTTACGCAGTTTGAGAACGACCTGAATGCCAACGCTCTGCCCGACTTCTCTTATGTTCTCCCTAACTTAAGAGATGATGCCCACAGCGGCCCGGCCCAGAAGGCGGATGCCTGGCTCCAAACCAATGTCATCGTCCCGCTCACCAGCAATCCCGCCTTCCAGACCGGCGGAGATGGCATACTGATCGTCCTCTTTGACGAAAGTGCGGAGTCGGATCGCACCCATGGAGGAGGCCATATCGCGCCCGTCTTTTGGGGCCCGAACGTGAAAACCGGTTACACCCAGACATCCACAACGCGCTATCGGCACCAAAGTATGTTGCGTACCATCCTGCAGGCACTGCAGCTCTCCAATAACCTGGGAGCTGCCGACGAGGCGCCCTCCATGGGAGAGTTCTTCGTACAGAAATAGCGCCAGCCCTGACGCGAACTGCAAACTAGGTGCCCCATCTCCCGTCTGAGATGTAAGAGTCAGGTCGCCCACAACACCCAGCGTGAGCGACCAAAGGAAGCGAACCCAGCAATATGCGCCGCAGGCGCGTCTGCCTGGATGGCAAATCCTCACTCGCTGCGCAGCGCCACCATCGGGTCTACGGCTGCTGCCCGCCGCGCCGGAATGCACGCAGCGGCCAGCCCGCCCGCCAGCAGAATCAGCGTGACAGCCGCCATCGTCCACGGATCGTGCGCCTTCACTCCATAAAGAAGGGTGCCGACGACACGGCTCGTCACGTACGCGAGCAGCAGCCCAACGGCAAGGCCGGCCAGCAGCATCAAGGCCGCCTGTCGCAGCACCATCGCCATCAAGCGCGCGCGTTGCGCTCCCAGCGCGATCCGGATGCCGAGTTCACGCGTCCGCTGCGTCACCAGGTACGCCAGCAATCCATAGATGCCGGCGATGCACAGCACCAGCGCCGTTCCGCCAAAGATCTCCAGCAGTCGCGCAGCCAGTTGCTGGCTTCCATAGGAATCCTCCACCACCTGTTCCATGGTCGTGAAGCTGCTGTTCGCCAGCTCCGGACTCGCCTTGCGCATCAGGTCACGCAGCTCCGGCGTCACGCTCGCGGGATTCCGCTCCGTGCGCACGGCAATGTCCATGGCCATCGCGGTCGGCGCATAGAACGCGCTGCCCGGCGTGATCTGCGGCATGCACACTTCGAGTTCAGGCAGCGAAGGCTCCATGATGCCGTCCTGTCGCTCTTCATTCAGCACACCCACCACCACCGCCTGCTTGCCACCCCTCAAGTTCATCAGCGGCGTGCCCAGGAACTTTCCCGGATCGGTGTCCTCGCCTTGGTACTCGCGAATAAACTCGCGATTCACAACCGCCACCGGCAGAGAAGTGGCCGTGTCTCCCTCGTTGAAGAACCGCCCCTTCAGCATGCGGAACTGGAATACCTTTTGGATTTCCGGCGTCACCGCCCGCGCCTGCGCCCGTATCTTGCTGCGCCGAATATCGGCCGCGCTCGTCCCATCCTTGCCAAACGAAAAGATCATCCGGAAGGTCTTGCCCAGCGGCACCTCCGTCATCAGCGATGCGCTTTCGACGCCGGGAAGGTGCTGCACCCGCTCCAGCAGCGGCGCATAGAGATCCTTGTAAAGATCGCGGTCTACATATTTGTAATTGGGAATGGACATGCTCGCCACCATGATGTGGTCGGTGCGAAAGCCGAGCGGCACATGACGCAGCGTGTAGATCGTCCGCAGCAGCAGCCCGCAGGCCACCAGCAAGGTCAGAGACATCGCAATCTCCGCCACCACCAGCACCGCGCGCACCCTGTGTTGCGTACGTCCCATTCCGCTTTGCACCGCGCCCTGCCGCAGCGCCGGCTCAATCGGCGCTCGGGCCACTGCGATCGCCGGCCACACCGACGAAGCCACAGCGCTGATCACCGTCAGCAGCAGCAGCACGCCCAGCACGCGGAGGTTGGGTGTCAGGGTCGTGTAAATGCTGAATTGCCTCTGCAATCCATGCTCGAACCCGCGCAGCGTCAGCATCGCCAGTGCAACTCCCAGCAGTGACGCCGCGCTGCTCAACATCAGTCCCTCGATCAGCAATTGCTGCACCAGCCGTCCGCGGCTCGCGCCCAGCGCGCCGCGCACCGCAATCTCGCGCTGCCGCGTCGTCGCCCGCGCCAACAGCAGGCTGGTCACGTTCACGCAGGCAATCAGCCACAACAGGGCAGACGCGCCGCCCAGCGCCAGCAAAGATTTCCTCACGCTATCGTCTACAAGCGAGTCCTCATACCGCGCGAGATGGATCGAGCTGACGTGGTCGCGAGTCTCCGGGTCCGTGTACTGCGCTGCCACGCCTCGCTGGATCTCATTCATCTCATGCGCCGCGGCAGCCACGCTCGCGCCAGTCGCCAGTCGCGCGATTGCCTCGTAGTGCGGCGACTCATGCTTCGTGCGCGCCTTGTCCCCACTACTCGGAATCATCGGCACCCACACCATCGGGTGCTCCAGTCCAAAGGGAAAGACGAAGCTGCGCGGCATCACCCCAATCACCGTGTACGTCTCGCCGCTCACCTTCACCGTGCGGCCCAGGATCTGCCGGTCTGACCCGAACGCGCCCCGCCACAGGGCATCGCTCAGCAGAATCGTGTGGGCATCCTCCTGTCGTGCCGCGCCGCTCCCGCCTTCCAGAAAAGTGCGCCCCATCTCCGCATGCACGCCAAGGGTCGAAAAGAGATTCGCGCTGGCCGTCGTCTCCGCTACTCCGATCGATCCGTCCTTCCCTTCGAGGAAGCCGAGATGCGCAGGGCCTCCTTCTACGTCGTAGAACGCGATGCTCGCCAGCGTGCGGCTGCGCGCCTGCCACTCCGCAATGTCGAGAAACACCGTACCCCATCCCGGCTCGCCCGTCGTGCTCATCTCTTGGAGATTCACCAGCGAGCCGGCATCCCGATACGGCAGCGGCCGCAGCAGCACCCGGTCGACCACCGTGTACATCGCCACCGCCGCTCCCAGCCCCAGCGCCAGCGTCACCACCACCGTCACCGCGAACCCCGGCGCGCGCCGCAACTGCCGCAGCCCATACCGCACATCCTGCATTACGCGCTCCAGCCGCACGCCGCCCCACATCGCGCGTGTCACATCTTCGATCAGCGGAACATTTCCCAGCTCGCGCATCGCATTGCGCCGCGCCTCTTCCTCCGATTCGCCGCGCTCCATGCGATCCGCCGTCGCCATGCGCGTATGCGTGCGTAGTTCCTCGTTCAGTTCATCCTTCTGCTTGGCAAAACGCAGCCGTCGCAACATCCGCAGCAGCGGCTCGGCCCGATTCTTCCACCAGTCGCGGTTGGTCATAGCAGTAGGCAATCTACTCCCTAAGAATGGAGATCGTCTACCGCCGGCGATCAGTGAGCTACGGAAGCCGTGTCAGATCGCCCACAACAACCAACGTGAGCGACCAGAGGAAGCGAACCCTACTACCTGAGCCAAAGGCGCGTCCGCCCGTGACGGCGAGTCACTCGAAGCGCAAAGCCTGCATCGGATCCACCCGCACCGCCCGCTGCGCCGGAACCCACACCGCCAGCAGCGCCACCGCAGTCAACAACAGCGGCGTCACAACGAACGCCAGCGGATCCCAGGCCTTCACATCGAACAGGAACGACGCCAGAAACCGCGTTAGCCCAAACGCGCCCGCAATCCCAATCACCACGCCGATCAGCGCCAGCACCATGCCTTGCCGGATCACCATGTTGCGAATGTGCGAAGCCTGCGCGCCCAGCGCCATCCGGATGCCCATCTCCTGCGTCCGCTGCTGCACCGAGTAGGCCATCAGCCCATAGATCCCAATCGCCGCCATCAGCAGCGCCGACGCGCCAAAGATCGTCAGCAGCAGCATGTTGAAGCGCTGCCGCGATGTGTTCAGCACGACGATCTCTTCCATCGTGCGGATATGCGCCACCGGCAGTCCGCCGCTCGCCACGCGCAGCGCCTCCGCCATCGGGTTCGCCAGCGAGTGCGGCTCCACCTTGCTGCGCACCACCCAGTAGAGCGGCACAACGCGCGAATTCAGCGCCGTCATCCCATCCGGCATCTGCGCAATCGGCGTGTACATCATCGGATCAGGCTTACGATCCAGAGCCTCAACCCGCGTGTCGCCAACAATCCCGATGATCTGTCGCGCCGGTTCGGCAAAAGCCGGTCCTGCACCGGGCGCAATCAGCAAACGGTCCTTCAGCGGATCGCCTTTCGGCCAATACTGCTTCGCCAGCGCTTCGTTGATGATCACCACGCCCGGCCCCGCACCGTTGTCCTGCTCGGTAAACATACGGCCGCGCAGCAGCGGAATCTTGAAGGTGTTGAAGTAGTTCCACGAGACGTTCACATATCCGCCGCCACCAGTGAATGGCGCGTCACCATTCGGCCGCCCCACAATATTGAAGGGCAGGCCGAAGCCGCGGTCGAGTGGCAGGCAGCAGGCCGCCGCCGCGTTCTCCACTCCCGGAAGCGCCGTAAGCCGGTTTGTACCGTCATGCACAAGCTGCGCCACTGGTGCGGTCTTCTGGAAATGATCCCCGCTGATCGACATCGCCATCGTCAGCACATTGCGCGTGTCGTATCCCGGGTCCACCGCCTGCAGCTTCATGAAGGTGCGGATCAAAAGAGCCGCGCCAATCACCAGGATCAACGCCAGCGCCATCTCGCTGATCACCAGCGCCGAGCGTAGCTTCCCGCTGCGAAATCCAACGCCGCTGCGGCTGCTGCTCTCGTTCAGCGCGGCCACCAGATTCGGCCGCGCCGCGGCAATCGCCGGTGCCAGCCCGAACAAAATTCCCGTCACCACCGAAACCCCCAGAGTGAACAGCAGCACATGCATATCTGGAACTACCGCTGCTCCATTTTCGCCGACATGCGGAATGTAAGTCGGCGCCATCGCTAGCAGCAGCCGCACGCCCACCACGCCCAGCACCAATCCCAACATTCCGCCGGTCAGTGCCAGCGCCAGGCTCTCCGTCAGCAACTGCCGCACAATCATGTCCACGTCCCGCGCCCAGCGCCGCGCGTGTCGCCAACTCGCGTTTCCGCCCCGAGGCCCGCACCAGCAACAGGTTCGCCACATTGGCGCACGCAATCAGCAACACAAATCCCACCGCGCCCATCAGCACCCACAGGGATTGGCGCGTATCCCCCATACCAGTTCGCTGCCAGAGACTCCACACCGAACCCATCCTGCGGCCCCATCGACCGTGGCCCATAGGTGCGCCGGTACTCGTCCGCCGCCAGCTTCAGTTGCGCATTCGCCTGCGCGTACGTGATTCCCGGCTTCAGTCGCGCCGCCACCGTAAAGTAGTGCGCCTGGTCCTGCGAATTCATATCGAACTGGAACGGCAGGTACAGATCGGTCGGCGTATCCGTCACAAAGCTTTTGCCGATCACCCCCACCACCAGGTAAGGCTGCCCATTCAACTGGATCGTCGAGCCCACAATCTGCGAGTTCCCGCCGAACCGGCTCTTCCACAGTGCGTAACTCAACACCACAACGCGCCCGCCGTTCGGCGTGTCTTCTGCCTCGGTGAACGTACGCCCCTGGATCACCGGCGCACCCAGCATGGAAAAGTATTGCTGCGTCACGTGTACGCCTTGCACCTGCTGCGGCTTATCGCCGCCGGTCAGGTTCAGTCCCGCGCCGCCAAAGTCAAATCCCGCCACTTTCGAGAAAATGCTCGTCTGCTCGCGCCATATTTTGAACTTCGGCACATTCGCCATCGCGGCAGAGCCTCGCGGCGACGTAAGCATCAGGTCCACCAGCGAGTCCTGGTCCGGGAATATCAGCGGCTTCAGCAACACGGTGTTGATCACCGAGAACACCGCCGTGTTCACCCCAATCCCCACCGCAATCACAAGGATCGCAATCACCGTGAATCCCGGCGTCTTCCTCAGCGACCGCACCACAAACTTCAGATCGCGCCACACTGCCTCCACCCAGGGCAGGGAACGGTAGCGCCACTCTTCTTCGTGCACCGTGTTCTGCGCGCCGAACTTCACCCGCGCCTGCCGCCGCGCCTCCTCCGCATCCACCCCCCGCGCCGTCCGCAGATCCTCGTCATGCGCCAGATGCGATTGAATCTCCTCGGCCAGCTCCGAGTCCTTCGCCTTCCGCCCCACAAACCGCCGCCAGTTCATAAGCCACCTCAACTGTTACCAACAATTCTGCCGACTTTGGTCATGCTTCATGCGTCCCTTGTCACAGTTGTCATCCTGAGCGAAGCGAAGGACCTGCAGTTTGTCCGGGGTGCCACCAAAACCGGCTATTCATTTGCATCACCCAGAATCAACCCAATCGCCCGAGTCATCTGTCGCCACCGGCTGGTCTCCGTCGCCAGCTTCCGTTTCCCCGCCGCGGTCAACTGATAAAACTTCGCCCGCCGGTTGTTCTCGCTCACGCCCCACTTCGCAGACACCAGGCCGCGATCCTCCAGCCGGTGCAGCGCCGGATACAGCGAACCCTGCTCCACCTCCAGCGCATTCTCCGACGTGTGCTCAATCACCTGCGCGATCGTGTGCCCATGCGACGGCCCCATCACCAGCGTCCGCAGAATCAGCATGTCCAAGGTGCCCTGCAGCATCTCTCCCGCGGCAGGTGCCTTCTTACCGTTTCCCATCCCGTGCTCCCCACTCGACTGTCTATGGGAAAGCACTATACTCCACTCGAATGACATAGGGAAGGCCCCGGCACGGCAGGCAGGGTGGAGATGTTCCCAACCATCCAGACGGCCCGAGAGGCCCACCTTCTGGATGGCACACCAAACCGCCACACCAAACCACTGTGTCATCCTGAGCGCAGCGAAGGACCTGCAGTGTGCCGCAGCGCCAACAAATCGGGTGCTCCACATGTCGAAGAGATGTGGGAGTTCGCTCGTCCCCACCGCTCAGCCAGAGTCGCCGAAGGCTACCCCGGAGTAACAGAATAAAGAGGAGCAGAATCAATCGCCGAGGAATCCTATGTCCATGAAGGTCAATCGCCAGACCGTCGATCTCTCGCAGTACCCCAACCTCGTCGTCATCTATCTCGGCATGCGCGTCAATCGCCTGACTGGCCTGAAGACACTCGCTGGCTTCGGCCCCCGCATCTCCAACTCCGTCACCGCCGCGCCCGACGGGCTTCTGCTGCATGAAAACTTCCTCTTCTCGCTCTTTCCCGTGCACGCAGGCATGCGCCAATACTGGCGCGACATGGATTCGCTCCTCGCCTGGTCCCGCTCCGAGCCTCATCGCGAATGGTGGAAGAGTTTCCTGCGCGACTCCGGCGGCACCGGCTTCTGGCACGAGACCTACTTCATGCAGGGCGGCATGGAAGCCATCTACGACGACCTGCCCAAGCCCGTCGGATTCATGCGCTTCGCCCCTGTCACACCCGCCCGCGGCCCCATGTTCGGCGCCGCCCATCGCGCCGCCAAACCGCACGACGTAAAGCCCGTCGTCAGCGAAGAAGAACTCTACGGACCATAGGCAATATCTTTTAAGGTTGGTGAAGTAAATTTGGCCGGCGGGCCGGGTGTCCCATATCGCGCTTTTTGAGATGTTGGATATAGCTAGGTCGCTCACATAACCAACATCAGCGACCAAAGGAAGCGAACTCCACAATCCGCGCCACCGGCGCGTCCGCCCGGACGGCCAGTCCCGGGATATACTTTGCTTTCATCCCCCGCACAATTTTTGCGCGTCCCCCGCGGAGCATCCATGCTGTTCACCGACGGAAATCATCGGAACCTGCGCCTTCATGCAACGCGCGGTCTGGCTCTCTTTCTCTTCGCCGTGCTATGCAGTCCAGCGCTGGCGTCGGATGTCACCGTCGCCAGTCCACTGAACGGCTCTCATGTCTCGTCCCCGGTCTGGATTCGCGCGCACAACATCGGATGCGAGAGCGTTCCGCCCTCAGCCTTCGGCTACTCCATCGACAATGCCAGCGCCGTCGTTCGCGGTGAAACCGCCTACGACATCGATGTCGCAAAGCTGGCGATTTCCGCCGGCACGCATACCATCCATTTCAAATCGTGGACCGCTCGCGGCGCATGCCCTGTCGTCAGCACCCAGTTCATCGTAGGCGCCGGATCGGCCCCGCCACCGCCATCTCCTTCGTCTTCCTACGGCATCGCCGCAAATGCCGTCTCCTCCGGCGACCTGGACGACAACGGACCCTGGGGACAGATTCATGATGGCGGCACACCCGGCGCATCCAGAGGATCGTCGGTCTATCCGGCAACTACCCCCTTGTACGACGACGCCCGCAAGTTCTACATGACCTACTCCGATCGTGGCGGCGAACGGTGGAACCTCTTCGTCGGCAAGGATGCGAAGGCAACGCACTTTGTTCTGGATACCTATGTCTTCTTCCCCAACCCATCCGAGGTCCTGAACCTGGAATTGGATATCAACCAGGTGATGGCGAATGGCGAAACGGTGATCATCGGGACGCAATGCTCCGGTGTCACCGGAACCTGGGAATCCGCCTTCACCTCAGGGAAGTACGATCACTGGTGGTCCTCCAGCATCAAGTGCGATCCCAGAAAGTGGTCCGCGAACGTGTGGCACCACGTACAGATAGGCATGCACCGCGATGCCAAGGGCGTCGTCACCCATGACTGGGTGAATCTCGACGGCGCCCACTACGCCTGGGGACGCACACAGCTATCCGCACACTTCCTCGGCTGGGCGCCAGGGGTCATCGACGTCCAATACCAGATCGAAGGCTCCAGCAAAGGCAGTGGATCGGTAACCTCCTACATCCACAAACTCACCATCTATCGCTGGTAGCGCCGGGAATCCCGCGAAAAGAAAATCACCTGCAGGACAACCCGCCCCGATGCCCACCGAATCTATCCGCACGGACCAGATCGATCTATCCCTGCCGGGACGAGCACCGTTGGCGAAGACCACGGCTTGGTTCGACAAATGTCTGCTCGCCCAGCGGCACAAGCGTGGCCTCACCGGTCAAATTCAACTTCAGCGCCAGCGCTCTCAACCCCATTCGCAAGATGGAGGTATGGATCGATGGCACCAAGCGCAGCGAGTCATACAACTCCGTCGGACAACAGGCCTTCGCCAATCCCTCGCTAAGCCTGTCCGCCGGCACCCATAAGGTAAGCCTCTTCTCCGGCGCCTACGACGGAAGCGTTCAGAAAACCTCCTACTCCCTCACCGGAAAATAACCGTCACAGTTACAATAAAGAGTGAGGGTCGCCCTCAGGCGACCCTCTTTTTTTTGAAATTCGCGGTGACGAATGCAGCGTGGGTGCCCACATCTCGCGCTTGAGATGTGGGCCCATCAATCCAGTCGCGAAGCACTCCATTTCGGGGCCGCATTGGATATCCCGTATCCGCTTTGCGCTACGTCATGACGTTGTCATCTTGATCGACAATCCGAGTCAGCGCGATAAACAGCAACACATATGGAAGTGCCGTGATCAGCGAATGGAGGACGTTCAACTCCCACTCCGCGACCGTTCCGTCCAGCCCACCTGCTGGAATCGCTATTCCTCGGGCGAAATTCAACGTAAACCCTATAGCAGCCGAAAGCAGCATGGCCACAATGGCAAGTCGCCTCCCACGCCATATACGGTCGCGCGTAATATGCTGCAGGTCGTCCGGTCTGATACCACGCATCGCCATGCCAGTTAGGATCCAGGCTGTGATGCAAAATAGGCATGCATAGAGCGCTGGCACCGCGAAGTCGCGCAGCCACATCAGCACCTCAAGATGCCCGGCAGGGTCGCCTTTCATAGCCTGATTGTCCAAATGCGTTACCCAGAAGTAATAGACAATGAAATGCGCTGCATCATAAAAAATTAACAATGCCGATCCCGCCAGGCTCAGCCATATCACATCGCGCCACCGTGATCGCGCGAACATCATTCCGTATCGCAGCAATGCGGTCGGCTCTTCTGAAGTCAGTCGCCTGATCGCGCCGGCGGTTACAAATAGCGCAATCGAACAAATAGCGGCTTGAATGAAAATGTCAGCCAAAAAGAGCGGCCAGTATGCGTTCCAATTCTCCTTCGCCGACTGCGTCAGCACTTGGGAGAACGGCGGATGCACGCCATAGGCAAGAATCGGCGGAGGTAGCAATAGCCGCTTCCATAAGGAATCCACTCCCTCGATGACAAATGGAACGATAGCCGCGACCAGCACCGGTAAAGACAGCACCGGCCGTCGCCAGAAGAGTTTCGCAGCCTCCCGCCAAACCCGCCATACCTTCATCGTTCGATAGCTCCCAAGTCCAAACAACACCGTGGCGGGTGCCCCATCCTAGCAGCGCGAGGATAAGAATTAGTACGTCCGCAGCACCAACTCGCGGTGGGGCGACCAAAGGAAGCGGACCCCACCATAAAGCCCATCACAGGCGCCCCCACCCCCACGCCCAATCCTCCACACCTTCCACCATCCGTCCCCGCTTTCCCACATTGGCACCAGCCCCCCGCAGGCATACCCTCAAATCACTCCCCCATCCCCCGCGGGAGCCACCCGAAAACCCGCGCCAGATGCCCCCTCCAACGTTTTCCTCAGCACAAATAAAGGGATTGAGGCCCCCAACCCGGTATCTGTATCGAATACACTAGATGTTGTGGTTCTCGCTTGACTTGAGGCGATAAGCAGCGCTACTTTGCCATCTGCGGCTCATGAACTGGCCCGTGGCAAATAGCCCCTCCGGCCGGCCCGTTCCGCACCCAAAAACTCGAAGCAAAACTCGCAACCTCCGCCGCTTGCTCCACGCCCCGCCCAGGCTCCCCCGTGCAGACGGGGCCGGACAGGCAACGGTCGCCGAAATCTTCCTTATCGAACTCTCAGGAGGCGCCCTCATGGCCGAGACTCAAACTTCCCCCAAGGCAAACACCGCCAACGCATCCACTGCCGCCAAGGCCACCTCCGCCCCGGCGAATGCAGCGACGGGCTTACGCTTCACCCGCAAGTTCTCCAAAGCCGGCGTCTCGCCCTATGACGAAGTCCAGTGGGAGCGCCGCACCGCCGCCATCAACGACATGAGCGGCAAAATCATCTTCGAGCAGAAGGATGTCGAGGTCCCCGTCGACTGGTCCATGACCGCGACCAACATCGTCGCGTCGAAATATCTCCACGGCCAGATGAACACGCCCGAGCGTGAAAGCGGCGTCCGCGCCCTCGTCGGCCGCGTCGCCGACACCATCGCCGCGTGGGGTAAGAAGGGCGGCTACTTCGCCTCCGATGAGGACGCCCAGGCCTTCCACGACGACCTCACCCACCTCCTCGTCCAGCAGAAGGTCGCCTTCAACTCGCCCGTCTGGTTCAACGTCGGCTGCGACAAGCTCGAGCCCAACTCCGATGCGCAGAACTGGCACTGGGACCCGAAGACTCGCGAAGTCACCTTCTCCACCACCGGCTATCGCAATCCGCAGTGCTCTGCCTGCTTCATCAACTCCGTCGATGACTCGCTCGACTCCATCCTCACCCTCGCCAAGACCGAAGGCATGCTCTTCAAGTGGGGCTCCGGCACCGGCACCAATCTCTCGCCCATCCGCGGCTCTTCCGAACTTCTCTCCGGCGGCGGCACCGCCTCCGGCCCCTTGAGCTTCATGCGCGGCTTCGACGCCTTCGCCGGCGTCATCAAGTCCGGCGGCAAGACCCGCCGCGCCGCCAAGATGGTCATCCTCAACGTCGACCATCCCGACATCGTCGACTTCATCGAGTGCAAAGCCAAGGAAGAAGCCAAGGCCCACACCCTCATCGCCGCCGGCTACGATGGCTCCGGCCCCGACTCCGAGGCCTTCTCCTCCATCTTCTTCCAGAACGCCAATAACTCCGTTCGCGTCAACGACGAGTTCATGCACGCCTGGGAGCAGGACGCCGAGTTCACCACCCGCACCGTCAAGGACGGCGCGCCGTCGAGGACTTACAAGGCCCGCGATCTCATGCATAAGATCTCCGAAGCCACCTGGCAGTGCGGCGATCCCGGCATGCAGTACGACACCACCATCAACCGCTGGCACACCTCCAAGAACACCGGCCGCATCAACGCGTCCAATCCCTGCTCGGAGTACATGTTCCTCGATAACTCCGCCTGCAACCTCGCCAGCTTCAACCTGATGAAATTCGTCACCCCCACAGGCACCTTTGACATCCAGGCCTATCGCGATGCCATCGACATCGTGCTCACCGCGATGGAGATCCTCGTCGACAACTCCGGCTACCCCACGGAGAAGATCTCCCGCAACTCGCACGACTACCGCCCGCTCGGCCTCGGCTACGCCAATCTTGGCGCGCTGCTCATGAACTTCGGCCTGCCCTACGATAGCGACGCCGGCCGCGACTTCGCCGCTACCCTCACCGCTATCCTCTGCGGCCAGGCGTATCTCCAGTCCGCCCGCATCGCCGAATCCGCCAAGCCTCTCGCCGCCGCCACCCCGCTCAATCAGGGCAGCGAGGACAAGGGCGGCGCCTGCCCCGGCTTCTACTCCAACCGCGAGCCCTTCCTCGACGTCATCCGCATGCATCGCGCCGAAGTCAACAAGATCGCGCGCGCCAAAGCCTCAGCCGAGCCCTTCATCACTCCGCAGCTCGAAGCCCTCATCGAAGCCAGCAAAGATTGCTGGGACTCCGCCCTCGCCCACGGCGAGAAGCACGGCTACCGCAACTCGCAGGTCACCGTCCTCGCGCCCACCGGCACCATCGGCTTCATGATGGACTGCGACACCACCGGCATCGAGCCCGACCTCGCCCTCGTCAAGTACAAGAAGCTCGTCGGCGGCGGCATGATCAAGATCGTCAACAACACCGTCCCCGGCGCGCTCTTCAAGCTCGGCTACTCCGACGCCGACGTCCAGGCCATCGTCTCCTACATCGACGCCACCGGCACCATCGAAGGCGCGCCCCACGTCCGCCCCGAGCACCTCGCCGTCTTCGACTGCTCCTTCAAGCCCGCCAAGGGCACCCGCTCCATCCACTACCTCGGCCACCTCAAGATGATGGCCGCCACCCAGCCCTTCCTCTCCGGCGCCATCTCCAAAACCGTCAACCTCCCCCACGAGTGCACCGTCGACGACATCGCCGAGACCTACGTCGAAGCCTGGCGTCTCGGCCTCAAGGCCGTCGCCATCTATCGCGACGGATCCAAGGGCGTCCAGGTCCTCAACACCTCCAACGACGAGAAAAAATCGAAGACCGCGGGCGCCAGCGGCGGTGTGGGCAATGTAGACGCAGCACTCACCGCCGCCGCCGACCGCGTCCTCACCTCGCTCGCCGCCGGCATCGACACCCGCTCGCCCGAGTTCGCCGCCGACCTCAAGACCCTCGAAGCCTCCCTCACCCACAAGGTCTCCGACCGCCTCGAAGTCTCCGCCAAGTCCATCGCCGCCGCCGCGCAGGCCTTCGAAGCCGCCATCACCAAAGCCGCAGCCGCGCCCCGCAGCAACAGCGCTGCCACCAGCGCCTGTGCGGATCAATGTCGGCGGCGAAGCGCCACCTGCATCCCGCTGTCGTCCCCGATCTCGACGACCAGCAGCGCCCGCCCAAGGCCATCCGCCACCGTCTCCCCGAGGAGCGCCGCTCCCTCACCCACAAATTCTCCCTCGCCGGCCACGAGGGCTACATCACCGTCGGCCTCTACCCCTCCGGCGAGCCCGGAGAAATCTTCATCCGCATGGCCAAGGAAGGCTCCACCGTCTCCGGACTCATGGACTCCTTCGCCACCGCCGTCTCCCTCGCCCTCCAGCACGGCGTCCCCCTCAAAGTGCTCGTCGAAAAATTCGCCCACACCCGCTTCGAACCCTCCGGCTGGACCGGCAACGAGCAGATCGGCTACGCCAAGAGCATCATGGACTACATCTTCCGCTGGCTCCAGCTCCGCTTCCTCTCCGGACACCAGCTCCCGCTCTTCGCCAACCTCATCGCCCCGGCCCCCCCGCCGCCGCCACCTCAGCCCTCCCCGGCAGCGGCCCCGTCAGTGTCCCCATAGAAGGAGTCATCGGCGACCTCACTGCCTCGAGCGCCCTCGGTGCCCCATTCCTCGTCCAGCCCCCAGCCGAAGCCGCCGCGCCCAAAACCGCACCCGTCCACGTAGCCGACGCCATGAAAGACCTCTACGACATGGGCGACGCCCCCAGCTGCCACACCTGCGGCGCCATCATGGTAAGAAACGGAAGCTGCTACAGATGCATGAGCTGCGGAGCACGAGTGGTTGCAGCTAGAAACAAAATCCGCCTGCGCCGCGAGCGGGACTCGCCGTCCAGACGGAGGGGAATGCGTTTCAGATCGGGGTTTGAGCGGGAGACAAGTTCGAAAACGGGTCAAAGAATTTTTTAGTGACAACCTCGTGCTCTGTCGACGGCATACTACGCGATAGATTGGATATTATGAGCAGCCCGGAATCGACACACGCCGAAGAGTTCAGAGCTTTCGCGAAGGGTCGTAAGTTCTCCACCATTCTTGCTGATCCCCCATGGCAATTCGTGAACAGGACCGGCAAAGTAGCTCCGGAGCACAAGCGACTATCGCGTTATGGCACGATGAGCCTTTCCGAGATTTGTACTCTGCCCGTGGTCGAAGCGGCTGCGCCGACGTCACATCTATATCTTTGGGTGCCAAATGCCCTCTTGCCTGACGGCTTGGAGGTAATGCGAGCGTGGGGCTTCAAATACAAGGCAAATCTTGTATGGCACAAGATCCGCAAAGATGGAGGGCCAGACGGACGGGGAGTTGGTTTTTACTTTCGGAACGTTACTGAACTGATTCTGTTCGGGACGCGAGGTAAGAATGCCAGAACGGAAAAGGCGGGACGAACCCAAGTTAATTTCATCGCGACACGCAAACGTGAACACTCCCGCAAGCCCGACGAGCAATACCCCTTAATTGAATCATGCAGCAGCGGTCCCTACCTTGAGCTATTCGCTCGCGGACTCAGACCGAATTGGACCAGTTGGGGCAATCAGGCAGATTCGACTTACCGTCCCAGTTGGACCACCTACGCACATAACTCGGCACGAGCACAGCTAAGCCTCATGGGAGATTAGCGTTGTCTCTTGACTTGATACC
Organism: uncultured Acidobacteriaceae bacterium; assembly: GCA_963763665.1. Classification (GTDB taxonomy): domain Bacteria; phylum Acidobacteriota; class Terriglobia; order Terriglobales; family Acidobacteriaceae; genus KBS-83. The sequence continues at coordinate 1,746,994 of CAVXPT010000001.1, forward strand.
GGCCAGTGTTACTCAAAAGTTCGAGATTGACGAAAGAAATCACGCAACGTCTATATTGCGGCATGATTTTGAGTCTGAATGGTTAGACCTCATTGCCATGCTTGAGTCCTTCAGATTAAAGAAATCTCAAGTTCTCGAACCAGGCGGCAGAAAATCTCCGATCGCGAAGTCAATCAACGGATTCTTTTACGGCCGAGGCTGGAAGGAAAAGAACTTCCAGATCGAGGTCAAGGTTGACGGTGAAACTAGTCTGGCACCCACACATCATGTCGACTACTTTCGAAATCGCGTTGCAGTCGAAACGGAGTGGAACAACAAAGACCCATTTTATGATCGGGATCTGACAACGTTTCGTCTACTCTTTGAGCTAAATGTTCTTAGCGTTGGCGTGATCGTAACGCGAGCGAGCTCCCTTCAGGCGATCTTTGATGATCTTGGTCGCGGGAAATCGTTTGGAAATTCAACCACGCACATGGGAAAGCTCATTCCGAAACTTCAGAACAGGGCTTCAGGCGGCTGCCCGGTTCTAGCGCTTGGGATCAAGCCGACGGCGTATGATCCAAGCCTCTGAAAATCGGGCATCCAATATCGGAATCTGAGCGCAATCGTGGTCAGTTAGCAATGTTTCCGAATCCGCACTCCCTGAAGCGGAACATAACGCTTGCCGAGCAGACGAAGAACATAGTCTGCTACTGCTGCTTCAAACAACTGATCATCAAAGTCCACAGAGAGCCATGCGTCATTCACAGGCGCACTTGACCCAAACTGGAAGGTCTTGTTGTCGAGTTGACATATGGCATCGGCAAACGAGTCTGGTGTGATCGTCACAGTGCGTTGATCTAGCTTGTCCATCTTCCCTATTTGTAGACAGGCTGAGTCTCCATGAATAGTCATGTGAGGATTCGGGTAGTTTAAGTAGACTTTGGTCATAGGATCACCTCTCGAGCAAAAGTTGTGATCCGACATTGCACGAAATCGAAGAGTCCGCGCAAGGCTGCTATACCCGAACTATGGGCGTACTACCGGCAGTCCTAAGGGAATCCTCATGCCCCGAGACCCAGGCCTAGAAGAACTCGTAAAATCCACCCTCGGCAACACCCGAGGCCTCTCCGAAAAAGCCATGTTCGGCGGATGGGCATATCTGCTCCACGGCAATCTGCTCATCGGAGCGCGCCGCGGCAGCCTGCTCCTGCGCGTCGGCAAGGACAACGAAGCCTGGGCCAACCAGATCCCCGGCGTCGCCACCGCCATCATGGGCGGCCGCCGCATGTCCGGCTGGGTCCGCGCCACCCCCGAGGCCTACGCCAACGACGCCCTCCGTCAAAAGCTCATCGACGCTGCCCTCAACTTCACCGGCTCACTCCCGAAGAAGAAGCCAACCTCCAGGAATGGAGAGTGACGATGAAAGCGGAATTGCTGCGATTCAACGGCGCTGTGGAGCGGAGTCCCGCCATCGACGCGTGGATGAAATCGCATGAAGGCGAATTGGGAGCCATCGCGCATCATTGGTTCAACGTGATGCGAAAATGCGGGGACGAAGTTCGAGAGCTATTGCATGACGGCTGTCCGGTGGCATGTCTGGGAGACACGCCCTTCGGCTACGTCAATGTATTTACCTCACACGTAAACGTCGGCTTCTTTCAGGGTGCGGCGCTGCCGGATCCGGCGCGCTTGCTCGAAGGCACCGGAAAATTCATGCGCCATGTGAAGCTGAAACCGGGAACCCGCACAAATGCCGCAGCGCTAAGCAAACTCATCGATACGGCATTCTGGGATATGAAGTCGCGCGTCGAAAACGGTTAGGCGGCCGGGTGCGTCGGCACAGCAAGGTAACTCTCATCATCTTTCGAACCGACTACCGCCGCGAAACCACCAAACTCCGGCAAGCCCGGGCACTCCGCGCCATCCACAACTCCCCCGTCCCCAGCCGCGCACCCTTCACCGAAAGCGTCACCGCACCCCGCCGCGCACCCGTGTACCCGAACTCCATCGTGTACGGCGTTCTGGGATAAAATAAGCCACTCTCTGTGTGACAAATAGCGTCCCGCGCCTGCCCCTTCATCGGCGGCGAGCAGCCCAGGCTCACCTGCTGGATCGGCATCTTGCCCTCATTGCGAAAGGAAAGCTCAATGCTCGCGCCGCGCACATGCCCGCTCACCAGCATCACCGGGCAGGGAATCTGCACCCGCCCCTCCTGCGCGCGCATCGGCATCCACACAAACAGAAAACACGCCGCCGCTGGCCCCCACATCCGCACGCGGCGAGTCTACCAGCGGTAACGGTACTAAAGCAGCCGTTACCAGCGGCAGGCATGCCACCTCAGCCGCACATCCATCACCAGCCGTACCCCGTTCCTCCAGCACTATGAGCCCTCTTACTTCGCGTCAAGACTGGCGTATCTCCAAGACCGCCATTGAAGCCGAGATGCTGCGGCTTGCAGCCCTTCTCTCTGTCGCATCCAAATCGGGAACCGTCCACCCCGGCCTCGCCCGGCATGAACTCAGGGCCGCCAACATCAGCCTGCGCAGCGCCGTGCGTGCCGTCGCGGCAAATCTTTAGCGTGCCCACTGGTCCGCGCCGCATCCTTCGTGCGTCTCATGCGTGGATCTCCCAGACGTGGCCGCGCGGCGGCGTGCGATCTCTTCTTCGTTGCGCACCAGCCCCCAAGGCTCGTGGCTCCGCATCCTCTGGTGCGATCCCGGCTGCGTCTTCTCAGCATTGGCTTTTGGCTTCGCGGGCCTCTCTTTGCCGGGATGCGTTGCCCGCCACGCCTTCACCAGACTCGCCGCCACCACCACGACCGCTATCCCGTTCACCCAGCTCTGCGTCAGCATCGCTGCCCCTTCGGATTCCGTTCAGGCTTGGCTCAGGCTTGGCTCCGTGCCGCAGAACGAACCCGTTCCCTGATTTCCCTAAATGGAATACGCAGTCACCTCGCACATCAGATTTCTGCCAAATCACCCCACTCAATTTGCTACTCTAGAAATAGAGAAACAAAACAGCCACACCCAATATCCCCAAAAGCCACCGTCACGGTGGCTTTTTTGCGTCTGTGGGTGCCTCATCTCCCGTGTCGGGACATGGGATGGAACAAGCGTGCCGGCTTTTTGCTGCCCATAACTCCTTTAACAAGACGAATTTAGCCGTAACCCCTTTAGAAAGACGAATTTGATGTTCGGAAGAGCCCACAACCTGTTCATGCAGCACGCTTTATACCGCGCCCTCCCGCACCGGGAGGGGGGAGGGTCCCCCGCGACATCGCCACCGATCACTACGACCGCGCAGCCGTTCGCGCCCAACTCCGAAAGGAACTCCAATGTATCCGGAATGTCGACATGTTCTCGCATCTGGCGACACATGTAATTCGCCTGCACTCGCGAAAAGCCAGTGGTGTTACTTCCATACCCGCCTGCATTATCGCCAGGGCCAGCGCCAGGCCGCCCCTCACTCCCTCCGTCGCCCGGACGGTCGCTTCGCTGCGCTCCCTGCACCGGAAGGAAGCAGCCCCAGCAACAACGCCATTACGGACACCATCGACTATGGTCCCTATCCCGTCGGCGCCGCCGGCACTCACTCAGTCACGTGGGAGAACGCACCGCTCGACCTCCCGCCCGTCGAGGACACCGAGTCCATCCAGCTCGCACTCATCGATGTCCTCCAGGCACTCGCCGCCAATCAGCTCGATACCAAACGCGCCGGCCTCCTCCTCTACGGCCTCCAGGTCGCCTCGGCCAACGCCGCGAAGATGCACCTCTCCATCGGCGCCGTCCGCAGCGTCACCTACACCGAAGAAGGCACACCGCTCGCCCCGCAGGACTACGGCTACGACGTCGAAGACTACGACGATGAAGAAGACGAAGACGACGAATAAGAATCCCACTCACAGTAACGGTACAAAGTGGCCATGCGGGAACCCAGTCAGTAATGCGTCCCACGTGGCATGGCCCGCCTCGCTCAACCTAGCTACATTAGCGGCATGAGCAGCAGAGACCACTGGCGCATCACCACCGACGCCATCCAGCTCGAGATGGAGCGCATCGCCGGTCTGCTGCAGAAGTCCGTCCACTTCCAGTCCCGCACCAGCGCGCCGCAATCCTCGCACCAGCGCCACCAGGCCGAACCCGCGAAGCGCCACCTCCCCGCGGACGTCCGCGAAACCACGCCGGTTCTGTAAGCGCGCCCTGTAACTCTGTCTCCGTCCGGTACTCTAACCAGCAGAAGCCGGAAAAGACCGATCCCACCTCACAGGAGACGCGCATGTTCGATATGAAGAACCTCACCCAGCTCAAGAAGCTGGACGAGAACGCACCCGACCAGATGAAAGCCTTCTGGGCCTTCGACAAGGCAGCCTTCACCCCCGGCTCCCTCGACGCATTGCAGAAGCAGTTGATGGCCGTCGCCGTCGCGCTCACCACGCAATGTCCCTATTGCATCGAGCTTCATCTGCGCGCCGCGCGCAAGGCCGGCGCCACCGACGCCATGCTCGCCGAAACCGCCGCCGTCGCCGCCGCCATGCGCGCCGGTGCCGCCATCACGCACGCATCGCACCTCTTCAAGGAGTAAACGAAAAGGCGGCTCCCCTGGAGGAAAGCCGCCAACCTTGCAACCACGACGGCTAAGACTGCGAAGCGTGTACCTCGACTTGATGCTTCGTCTCCGTCACGTTGCGCTCCTTCTGGGCAACCTCGATGCACTCTTCGAGAATGTCGAGCGCTACGTCGACCTCGCCCTGCTTCACCACCAGCGGCGGCGCCAGCCGGACAGAGGTCTCGCCGCAGCCAAGAATCAGCAGGCCGCGCTCGAACGCCAGATCCACGATGCGGTCGCGCAACGCGGGCGCCGATTCGCGCGTCTTCTGGTCCTTCACGATCTCGATCCCGATCATCAATCCGCGCCCGCGCACATCGCCCACAATCGGGTGAGACTTCACCCATCCGCGCAGCCGCTCAAGCGTCGCTTCGCCCACCTTCGCGGCGTTCGCGATGCCCTCGCGTTCGAGCACATCCATCGTCGCCAGAGCCGCGGCAATCGCCACCGGGTTTCCCCCGAAGGTCGATGCATGCGATCCCGGCTTCCAGTCCATGATCTCGGCGCGTGTCATGCAGATGCCCAGCGGCATCCCCGACGCGATGCCCTTCGCCATGCAGACCATGTCCGGCTCGACCCCGGTGTGCTGGATAGCCCACCACTTGCCCGTGCGCCCCGCACCCGACTGCACCTCATCCGCCACCAACAGGATCCCGTGACGGTCACAGATCCGGCGCAGCTCCCGCATGAACACCGTGGGTGCCACCACATATCCACCCTCGCCCTGAATCGGCTCCACGAAGATGGCGGCCACCTCCTCCGGTGGCAGCATGGTCTTGAACAGCCTTTCCTCGATATACCGGGCACACCCCAGCGCGAAGGCTTCCTGCTCCTGCGCGGTGCCATTGGGACATCCGCGATAGGCATACGGATACTGAATGTGCGTCACCCCCGGCACCAGGGGTGCGAAGCGCCGCTTCTGCTGCGGCTTCGATGCGGTGAGCGAGAGCGCTCCCATGGTGCGGCCGTGGAAGGCGCCGAGGAAGGCGATGATGTTCTGGCGGCCGGTGTGGTAGCGGGCCAGCTTCAGGGCGCACTCGACGGCTTCTGCTCCGGAGTTACCGTAGTAGAAGCGATGCGGCCCCGGCATGGGTGCCACGGCGGAGAGCCGTTCCGCCAGCGCGACCATGCCCTCGTAGTAGAAGTCGGTGCCGGACATGTGGATCAGCTCGGCCGCCTGCTGCTGAATGGCCTTGACTACCTCCGGATGGCAATGACCGGTGGAGGTGACGGCGATGCCGGCGGCAAAGTCGAGGAACTCATTGCCGTCCACGTCTTCGATCCGGGTGCCTCGACCGCGCTTGGCTACCAGCGGATAGCTGCGCGTGTAGGACGGGGATATCCAGCGATCATCCGCTTCCACGATGGCGCGGGCTTTGGGTCCGGGCAATGGTCCGGAGATGCGGGGGGCGAAGGTGGAAGTCTGCGTGTCCTGAGCGATGCCATGGTTCGACATGGTAGAAGGCTCCTCCTCTTTGCGAGAGGTGTTACGGATTGTGGCGAAGGAAGGTGTCCCGGGTCGCGTTGCGGCGTCTAGAAGCCGGGATCAGAAAGCTGGCGAGAGCGAGGGTTAGTCGCCCGCGAAGAGGCGAGGTCGCGTCGCAGAGGGCAGCACCAGCGCGGCCACGCGCGGGAAGCGCGGGCGGATCGACGCGAAATGGGGCGAGATCTGCAGCATGTGCTTTGCTTTCTAGCGCAAAGAATAGCACAACGGGTGGAAGTGGCGGGGTTTCTGAGCGGGTGGTGGTCCCCTTTCGGGCCGGGGTGGTGTTGCAGGACAGTCTTTACCGTAAGCGCCGCAGACTCTCGACGGAGGGCACGAAATAATAGGAGCCGGTCAACGGCTGGGTAAAGCGAGTGAGCGCATCGCGCGTGCCGGTGATGAGGCCCGCCATGCTATCGAGCATTCTGGAAAGCCGTTTCTGGTCTGCGCTGAACCCGACGAACATGGTGCCATGGTCGTCGACCTTTCCGTAGGGCATGTTGCGACGAAAGATGTTCCCGAACTCGTCCTGATCCGTGCGAGCGACATGCGAGTCCGGTGGCTTGTTTTCGAGTTCGATGCTGTCGAGCTTGGTGCGTCCCATGATGCGCTCCTGCTGTTCGACAGGCAGAGCTTCCCACGCAGCTGTCTTGTGCTTCCACTTTTGCAGCAACAGGACTGAGCCGGCAGCACCGGGAAGGCCCTCCGCTATGAGTGCGTCAGCCGGAGCGTCGAGCAGCGTCGGATTCTCCGAGCCGTCGATGAAGCCGGTAAGATCGCGATCGTGCCGATAAGACCAGCTTGAGGTTTCTTCGCCCAGCGAGGCCTGGCCTGCGAGGTCATGGATGACCGAGCGGGCCATATCGAAGATCACGTCATACGCACTGCCGGAGAGCCACACCAGCGCATCGTGTTGCGTGCCTGGCATAACGAATCCTTCTGTGCCCTGGATCTCTTTATTAAAGCCCTGCACGCCCGGAGGTGCGTCGCCGGGAACAATATCGCGCCAGAGCTCAGGCCGAAAGCCGATGACGAAGTTCACTCCTCCTGTGGTGGTCCGTGGTTCACGGATAGAGGAGATTGTAGAGGCGAACTCCCTGCATTTCTTCGCGTCCAGAATGTCGAACTCCAGGTACGCATGAGAGGACGTTCCAAGAGCGAAGATGCCAGCCTGGGGCGTGTACATGCGGGCAGTATATCGGGCACGGTGGTCCGGTAACGTGACTCCACCCCCTCCCCCCTCCCGGTGCGGGAGGGCGGCTTGTAAGTCTTCTGTTCCCAGCGGTTTAGGGTGCCTCCCGAGGGCTAAATTCGTCCATCCAAAAGGCTTATCGCTAAATTCGTCCAGCGGTTGGACTTAGCGGGCAGCGAGTCAGCCCAAAATGCAAAAGCCACCGGCATGGTGGCTTTTTGGTTCCTGTCCTCTTGCTGGAGGTTTGATCTCTATTTCCAGTGTAGCAATTTGAATGGGGTGATTTGGCAGGTTTTTGCAAAGTGTTTTGCAGGTAGTTTCATTTTGGGCGGACTTGTCTGCGCGGGGCGAAACGATCGACGGCATGCTTAACCTGGGAATGGGGACCGGGCGGATCGAGGAGTTGAGTTTGGGAAGATTACTGTGGATGAGCTGAAAGTGAGGCGGCGGAGTGAGTCATTGAGATAAAGACCCACCCCAGCAGGAGATGGACATGACTCTAGAGGTTGGAGGGATGGTTGGTGCGGGCGTTGCCGCGCTGGTTGCGGGACTCGTTCTTGTCCGAGTGCGATTCCGGACGGCTTCCGGAGCCGGCAAGGTTGTGGTGCTGGGGCCGGTCTTTGAAGCCACTGCGCTCGCGATCTTTGCCGCGGAGCACTTCTTCGCAGCGCGCGATCTCATGCAGATCGTGCCGCGCTGGCTGCCGGCGCCTCTGTTCTGGACCTATTTCGTGGGGGCGGCGCTGCTGGCCGCGGCCATCAGCTTCATCGCGTGGCGGCATGTGCGCTGGTCGGCGGCGCTGCTTGCGCTGCTGTTCCTGATCATTGTCGCTACCATCGACCTGCCCAACCTGCCAACCCACATCCATGAACGGCTCTTCTGGACGCTCACGGTACGCGAAACAGCCTTCGCCGCGGGAGCGATGGTGCTGGCGGGCAGCATGTGGCCGCGCGGAAGTTCGGCTGGCATTGCGCTGGTGCGGATCGGCCGCGGCATCGTCGCAGCGACGATGATCTTTTATGCAATCCAGCACTTTCTGTTTCCACGCTTTGTGCCGGGAGTGCCGCTGGAGAAGCTGACGCCGGCGTGGGTGCCTGCGCCGACGCTGCTGGCGTATCTGGTCGGAGTCATCCTGCTGCTCGGCGGTATTGGGTTACTGCTTCGCCCCACGATCCAGGTGGCAGCCGCCGGTGCCGGGACCATGCTTCTCCTGCTCACGGTGTTCTTCTACCTTCCGATTTTCGTGATGGAGATCCATACTCCGCTTGCGGTGGAAGGGATCAACTACGTGGGCGATACCTTGTTATTCGCGGGGACTGTTTTGCTGGCGGGTTTTGGAGCGGAGCGGCTGACGGTTTGAGGACCTATCGAGGAGCTGTTTTTTAGCTATGTTTCTGATATATAAGTGACATATTCGGGGAAGTCTTGGGAAGCTTGTGGTGAAGAGGCGGAGTGAGGGATTGGAGTGAGTGATCCGGATAGGGGACTTCTGAAGAGATGGACCCTTCGGTCGGCTGAAACTCCCACCCTAAGTTCGTTAGGATGGGGCTCCCGGGGGAGTGAGTGTTGATAGTTCCAGATTGAGGATGACCATTCGGGGGTCGAGTAGATGGTTGGGGCCCCTGGCTTCGCTAGAGCAGGGCACCCGGCTGCACAATAGAGCAGGAGCACAGCATGCAAGCGAAAAACGCGGCGGGCGTATTGGTTGACGAAATCCTCGAATTATATTGGCGCTTCCTGTCCCGTAATCCAGACCGCGCCGTGCAATTTCGAACAGTTCAAGAAACGGTATAAGTCCAACACAGACAAGGCAGCCGAAGAAGAATGTCAACTGTCAAGTTTATTTCAAACTCTTACGTGCTGAGAAGTTGCAACCCTTCAATCTTTGATCACCCCGGCACCGGAGAAGATTCTCCGATCCCCAAGCGCTTTGCCGATGGAACCATATGTCCGGACTTCCGCTGTGACCCACTCCCTTCATGACCAATGGAGCATGGAACCCTTGGTACATACCGGTAAGCCCGAAACGGTGCACAATGGCGACTTACTTCTCGCGTGGCGAGCCGTTTCTCTTTAAAGATGTCGGCTTCACGCGATTCGGATCAGTCTCAAAGAGGCATGATCGGAGGATCACCGTTGGAACCGACTCAAAATGGATCGAAAGGGGCAGACAGGTGGCGGTGATCTCTTACGGTACTCGATTACTGAAAAGCTGCTTGCTGTGAGCGAAGAACAAGACCGCGCAGTTGGCAGAACCATGCCCTGCGCGCGGAGTTCTAGCTATCCACTTCCGACTATGATTTCGCGGGTCTATTGTTGGATCAACTGGCTGCTGAATATTTGAATGACGTCTGCTGCCCTCGATTAATGTCCCACTGAACAGGCAAACCGGTCATACAGAAGTGTCGATCTTCGCCATGCAGTCTTTTGTCGCCGGGTCTACTGGAACATCGGATAACTAGCAATTTGAAGACCCGATGATATTTCCCTGCACGTGAGAGCATTTCTGCAATCCTCTTGATTACTATCCAACCCGAGAGAATCGCGGGTGGTCGGCTTGCTTCACCCTGTCCTACATATCCTTTCAAGATCCAAACTGGTTTTCCAGTGCTTCCTTATATGAGCCGGCAAGAAAATCTGTAAGGGATCTGAGGCAATGGGGCGCTTTAGGGAAAACAATTGAAATACTATGGAGAGGATACTTAGCACGGGATGAACTAGGGCCGCTACTTTCAAGCATGAAGATTCAATCAATATACTTCGAGTCTCTTGGCATGCAGTCACATGGGTCCAAACAAGACAGGCTTTATCGAAGTTGCAGCTGAACTAGTTCTGGGACATTTACACGGCCCTTTCAGAAATGGTTATTTCACGTCTTACTTCCGCTTCCACCGCACACCATCCTTCGAATCTTCGAGCAGGATGCCCTTTGCAGCTAAGTCGTTGCGGATGGCGTCTGCGCGGGCGAAGTTGCGGGTCTTCTTGGCGTTGGTGCGCTCGGCGATGAGCTTTTCGATATCTGCGTCGGTGAGGCCCATGCTGGCCTGCAGTTCCGGCGCTGCTTCTTCCAGTTTGCCTTCCTGCTCTGCCCAGGCGAGCGCGCCGCGTGCGATCTCTGCGTCGCGGTCTTCGATGACGTTGAAGACCTGATCGAACTGCTGGAGAGCATCGAGGATGGGCTGGACATTGCCCTGCGCGAGCTTGCCGTGGTCGGCGGCGGTGTTGGCGTGGCGCACGAGATCGAAGATGGCGGCGCGGGCTTCGGCGGTGTTCAGGTCGTTGGCGAGCGCGGCGGTGAAGGCACGCGCGGCTTCGTGCGACTGCGCGAGCAACTCCGCATCTTCTCCTGCGGGCCATGGTCCGTGCTGGACGCGCTGGCGGAAGGTGCGCAGGCGCTCGACGGCGGAGGCGGATTCGGCGAGGCCGTCGAAGGTGAAGTTGAGCTGATGGCGATAGGGAACGGAGAGCAGCAGGAAGCGGATAGCCGAAGCGCGGTAGCCGCGCAGCAGAAGGTCGCGCAGGGTAAAGAAGTTCCCTTCGGACTTGGACATCTTGCGGCCTTCGACGAGCAGGAAGCGCACATGCATCCAGTGGCGGGCGAAGGTTTTTCCGGTGGCGGATTCCGACTGCGCGATCTCGTTCTCGTGATGCGGGAACATCAGATCTTCGCCGCCGGCGTGCAGGTCGAGGGTTTCGCCGAGGAACTTCATCGCCATGGCGGAGCACTCGATGTGCCAGCCGGGGCGGCCGTGGCCGAGCACGGTGTCCCATGCGTGCTCGCCGGGTTTGGCGGCCTTCCACATGGCGAAGTCGCGAGGCAGAGTCCTTCTCGTACTCGTCGACGTCGACGCGCGCGCCGGCGGTGTTGCCGCTGAGGTCTTTCTTGGAGAGCTTGCCGTAGTCGGGATCGCCGTTGATGCGGAAGTACCAGGAGCCGTCCTCGGTGCGATAGGCGAGGCCGCGCTGCTCGAGCTTCTGGATGAGCGCGACCATCTCCGGGATGTTCTCCGTGGCGTGCGGCATGATGACGGGATCGAGGCAGCCGAGCGCGCGCAGGTCTTCGAGAAAGGCTCGCTCATAGCGGGGCGTGTAGTCGGCGATGGAGACGCCCTGCGCGGCGGCGTTGCGGATGATCTTGTCGTCCACGTCGGTGATGTTCATGACGTGCTTGACGGCGACGCCTTGTTGCTCGAGAAAGCGGCGCAGCAGATCGACATGCAGGAAGGTGCGGAAGTTGCCGATGTGGCCGTAGTCGTAGACGGTGGGTCCGCAGGCGTAGAGCGTGAGGGCTTTGCCGTCGGCCGGGACGAGAGGTTCGATCTGTGTGCTGAGAGTGTTGAAGAGCTGAAGTGTCATGCGTTCGGGTTTGCGTGTCGTAAAGGTTTGCAGCAGGGTCTGCAGCGATTTTACGGGAGTGGCGATTCTGCGCCGAGCGGGAGGCTGGCGCGCGCGGAGAGAGAGGCTGGCGCGACGTCTCCGCGCAACCAGCTTGGGCCAGGCGGCGGCGGCGATCATCGCGGCGTTGTCTGTGGAGAGCGAGAGCGCGGGAAAGGCGATGGGCAGGCCTCGTTCCGCTGCCGCGGCGGTGAAGCGGGCGCGGAGTTCGCGGTTCGCGGCGACACCGCCGGAGATGAGGAGGGCGTGTGCGCCGTAGTGCTCGGCGGCGGCGAAGGTCTTGCGCTTGAGGTCATCGACGACGGAGCGCTGGAAGGAGGCGAGGAGGTCGAGGGTCTGCTGGTCTAAAGTCTGAGAGTCGAGGATGGTGAGGGCGTCGGCGGGCGTGGCGTTCGGCGAGAAGTGGCGGCGCGCGTCCATTTGAGCGCGGCGCGCAGCGATGGAGGCGGCCATGGCGTGGGTTTCGACGTAGCGGAGCACGGCGGTCTTGATGCCGCTGAAGCTGAATAGGAATGGCGCGCCGGAGGGTCGCTGGACCGTATTGAGTGCTTTAGGGCGATGCACTTTGGGTTTGATCTGGGCGAAGGTGAACTTTACGGCGTTGGGGTTGCCGTGGGGGGCGAGGTGGTCGATCCAGGGGCCGCCGGGGTAGCCGAGGCCGAGGAGCTTGGCGACCTTGTCGAAGGCTTCGCCGGCGGCGTCGTCGACGGTGTGGCCGACGTTGCGGTAGTGCCAGGTGGCATTGCGGCGGTCGGCTAGATAGAGGTGGGTGTGTCCGCCGGAGACGACTAGCGCGAGCAGTGGTCCGGTTGGCAGGCTGGCGCCGTGTTCAAGCAGGACGGCGTGGATGTGGCCCTCGAGGTGGTTGACGGCGATGAGCGGCTTGCCGAGTGCGTAGGCGAGAGCCTTGGCGTAACCGATGCCGACGAGCAGCGCGCCGGCGAGGCCGGGGCCTTCGGTGACGGCGATGGCGTCGAGTTGCGACATGGTGATACCGGCTTCGCGGAGGGCGGCATCGACGACGGGGACGATGGCGCGGAGGTGTTCGCGCGAGGCGAGCTCGGGGACGACGCCTCCGTAGGGGGAGTGGATGGCGATCTGCGAGGCGACCACGTTCGAGAGCTGGCGTGAGCCGCGCTGGACGACGGCGGCGGCGGTCTCGTCGCAGGAGCTCTCGATGCCTAAGATGAGGCCGCCGTTTTCGGCGGGGACGAGGCCCGATCCGCTGTAGGAAGTGTTGTCCACCAGCATCCATACTAGAGGAGTGAGCGGTGTGAGCCATGTCGAGTTGAGCAGCGGGTTGGAGGCGGCCGCGGCCGTGGTGCACAGCCTGGCGGGCGCGGGGTATCGCGCGTATCTCGTCGGCGGGTGCGTGCGCGATCTGCTGATGGGTCATGCGCCGAAGGACTACGACGTGGCGACGGATGCGCGTCCGGATGCGGTGATGGCGCTGTTTCCGCGGTCGTTCGGCGTGGGGGCGCATTTCGGCGTGGTGCTGGTGCCGCTGCGGGTGGAAGGGCAGGAGATCGTCACCGAGGTGGCGACGTTCCGGTCCGACGGCGTGTACAGCGATGGGCGGCGGCCGGACGAGGTGGCGTACACGGATGATCCGCAGCAGGATGTGCTGCGACGCGACTTCACCATCAACGGGATGCTGCTGGATGTGGACCAGTACCTGGCGAGCGGCGACGCGGCTGCGGCGGTGCTGGATTACGTGGGCGGGCGCGATGACCTGAAGGCGGGCGTGGTGCGCGCGATCGGGAAGCCGATGCGGCGCTTCAGCGAGGACAAGCTGCGAATGCTGCGCGCAGTGCGGTTTGCGGCGCGATTCGGGTTCACCATCGAGCGCGAGACGTTCGCGGCGATCCGGGTGCTGGCGGGCGAGATTGGGCAGGTGAGCCGCGAGCGGATGCGGGATGAGCTGAACCGCATGCTGACCGAAGGGCGGGCGGCGGATGCGTTCAAAATGCTGGAGGCCACCGGGCTATTGCAGCAGGTGCTTCCGGAGGTGGCGTCGATGCGCGGGGTGGCGCAGCCGCCGGAGTGGCACCCGGAAGGGGATGTGTGGGTGCACACGCTGCTGCTGCTGGAGAAGCTCGAAGCGGGATGCTCGGTGACGCTCGCGTGGGGCGCGCTGCTGCACGATGTGGGCAAGCCGCCGACGTATATGGTGAGCGACCGCATCCGCTTCAACGGTCATGCGGAGGTGGGGACGCGGATGGCGGCGGCGATCTGCCGGCGGCTGCGCTTCTCCAACGAGGAGACGGAGCAGATCCTGTCGCTGGTGGCGAACCACATGCGCTTCGGCGATGTGGGGAAGATGAAGGAGTCCACACTGAAGCGGTTCTTCCGGCTGCCGCACTTCGACGAGCATCTGGAACTGCACCGGCTGGACGTGACGTCGAGCCACAACCGGTTGGAGCTTTACGATTTTGCGAAGGCTCGCTACGAGGCGGCGCCGATGGAGGAGGTGCGGCCGCGGCTGCTGGTGACGGGGTCGAAGCTGATCGCAGCGGGGTACCGGCCGGGGCCGGGGTTCCGGGAGATGCTCGATGCGGCGGAGGATGCGCAGCTCGAAGGGACGATCACGACGACGGAGGAAGGGATTGCGCTGGTGCGGGAGATGTTTCCGCTGCCTTCCTCAGAGCAATAACGCGACCCTGTCCCCGGTCCGTTTATTGCACGGAATAGGAAACGCTCGCTTGATGAATGACGTTGTAGCTGCCATCCAAGATCGAGAACCGTCACCGTATGAGAGCCAGGCCCAAGGGTGAAGTATTGGTTCACGTCTGCCCCTGAATACCAGCCAAGCTTGACGCCGTTATCCCAAACCTGCATCTGTCTTACGGCCGCCGATTCACTTGCGTGAGCTACCACGTGAACCGTTGACATGCTGATGGTTTCATTCGGCGTGGGTGAAATGATTTGCAAACCATTTACCAGCGCCTGGACGTTGTAGTTCACGGAGGACTGATGAATGACTTTGTAGGCCGCATCTAAGTCGAGTACGGTGGTTGTGTGATTGCCAGGTGACAAATTATAGGTGGCATCGACCCGGGCCCCATAGACGCCGAGCTTTACATGATTGTCCCAAACTTGTGTCTGGCTGACAGTTTGGCTCTCCGATGCAGAAGCGATAAGGTGCACCGCTCCAACTACAGTAGCTCCATTTCCCGGAGTGGAGATGGTGACATTGTTTGCCGGACTCGCGGACGCAGTGCCAGTGTTAAAAAAGTCAGCCATGGGTGCCGCCTTCTGCGCGGCGCCGGGACAAGTGGACAAACCCATAGCTACACATGCAGTCTTCAATACATTCTGGTTGTGGTAGGTGATGGTCGACTTATAGCCAGATTTCACCCGCGGACCAATCACGAGAGTGGCGGTACGGCCGCCGCATCCTTTGGCAACGGTGGCAGAACAGCGGCTATCTGTAGAAAGAGTGCCTTCATCCCAAACGATAAATAGAATGCCGTCGCCTCCGGCGCTGAATTCGGGCCGGGCAAGGATAGCCGGGACATTCGCCTGAAGCCATTGATCCGCGGCCTGAAGACTCCCATTGTGAGCATCTTCCGTTGCATCCGGAGTGATGTAGGCGTAGTTGACCGTCTTGCCTTGAGCAAAGTCCGTTGCCATCTGTGAATAGGGAACGCTGTTCTTGTCATGGCCTGTTCCGGGGCAGACATCCGAGAAATCGATGAGCGGATTGTGCCGCCGATAGTAGTCGTTGTTTGTGCCCCCGTAGAGACCCTGAAAACCGGCATAGGGCATGTTTTCCTGGTAGGACCGCCAGGTGTAGCCGTGCTTTAACAATTCGCGGACGATATTGTCATTGCCGTGATTGCATGACACCGTGTCGTTATCAGTTTCAACCGGTGCTCCGGCGACAAGCCACATCAATGCAGGAAGAGAACTATGTTGATTGGAATAGAACTGCGTGGCCACTCCATATCGATCAAGTAGTTGATTGTAGTAGGGCATTTGAGGATTCCCGACGACATCCTCATAGCTGTGATTTTCTTCGGTGATCATCCAAACGTGAGTCGATCGAGGAATATTTTGTGCGCTGGCAAATCCGGTTAGAAATAAACATGAAAATAGCAAGAATTTCGAGACCATTCGATGGCCCTTTCCTAAGTCGGGGGTAATAGGAAATTTCTTGCCAATATATACATCGGAATATTCCGATTTGTGATGAAGTGTTGGTGAATCGGTTATGCAATGTTTTTTGCGGATACGTGTCAACACCGAGCGACGTATCGCCGCCGGAACAGTCAAGCTGTTCGACGCTCGTCGGAAAAATACCCGGCTTCCAGCGGCGCGACTGATTATTTATTCCCGTTAGGGCGAAGTCCGGATTTCTATGTTGTTACGCGAAACTCAGCAGGACGGCGTGGGCGTTGTTTCGCTGACACTGATTTGATGATGAGGCGGTGTTTGCCTTTTGGGCTGAGGGGGACTGCTGCTCTGGCTTCGGCTTCCTGCATGAGGGCGTGGATGGCGGGCTCGTCCAATGTCTTTGCGGAGGCGAGGCGGATGTGTTTGACGACGTTGCCGGTGCCTTGCAGTCTCTTTTCGGGGTCGGGGAGTGGGGTGCTGCCTTTCTGCGCTTGCAGGAAGAAGAGGCTGATCCATTTGGGAAAGACGGCGATGGAAAAGATGGCTTCCGAGGCGCGCTCGGTGGGGCCGAAGCCGATGGCGAGGGCGTTGTAGTTGTCGTAGACGAGCTCGAGGGCCGTGGGATAGCGCTTGCGCATGGTTGCTAGGACGGCTCGGGCAAGCGCGGCTATCTCGGGCGCGAATTTGTCGATGAAAGATGCGAGTTGCCTGGTGGGCGGGGCGGGATCCTCCGACGAGCTCATGAGCGGCCTCTCCGGTTGGCTGGGGTGAGGATATTCCATTTCTCAAACGGGCGATGTGGGGACCCGCTACTGAGGATCGAGAAGGGATGCGTCCTGAAAGTCGGTGGCGTGACGGCGGAGCCACCAGCATGGGTCGTCGCCGGCGTGGGGAAAGATGGATCGCGTGCAGGGCTGGTTGGCGGTGCTTTGCTCGTCGGCCTTGACGCGGTGGTTTTTGAGCGGGGTCAGCAGAAACTGGCTGACCTCTACCGTATCGTAACCGCCGCCGTGCCAGACGCGAATGCGCCAGACGGCCCAGTCGCCGAGCCATAGCAATAACGCGGCGGCGAGCAGCCAGAGGAGCGCGTCCTGAAGCTGTCTTTTACCGATGCGTCGCTTCAGGTTGGGCATGGGGCCAGATCTCGATTGGGCAGCGGCGGACGGGGGCGGACCGGGTGAGCCGGTAAGAAAAAAAGGAACCCAGGTTTGGGTTCCTCTATTGTATGAGCCGCTGGTTTGCGCTACTCGGGTTCCACCACATAGTGCTGTTGCGTGATGGGATAGGGCGCGCCCGACGCCTGCGCCGCGGTGGTGGTGACGGCGGTGAAGGTGTAGAGCTTTGCGGTTGGCTGGCCAAGGTGGCGCGATGGCTGGGCCCGACGGAACGGGAAGAACCTCCGCCAACCATATGGAGCGGCTTGCTTCTTCGAGACGAGCCCAGGCAGGCGGATTAACTCGTCTTCCAGTCTGGCGGCGTCTGCCGCGGAAGCCGTTCCATTGGCATGTGCGAGGGAGAGTGAGTCAAGGCGAGTTACGAGTTGGCCTACGGTGAAGTAGTCCGACAGGTGAACGATGAGGAAGATCGCCACGAAGGCGAGGGTGTACCAGGAGTGCGCGGCGATATGCGGACGCATGGCATCCATATCCCATGCGCTCACCATGAGAATCATGATGAGACCGAAGATGCGAGCGGCCTTCGCAGAGCGGCGCGACATGGGAAGGAACTCCTGTGGGAATGGCCCGAATCCAAGGAGTCTATCGGATAAATTGGTGCGCGCGATCAGAAATTGGTAATGTTTTTTTTGGCAAATGGGTTGGAAGTGGGAATAGATCAACTTATTTCAGAGATATTCCAAGATATTGCCTGCAACTCATTGCGTAACGCGGCGTGAGTGACATTCGTGACTCGATCAGGCAAGAAAAAGCGCGCCAGAAGCGCGCTTTTCTGTCAGTGGGTCGATAAAAATTTTGCCACTGTTACCTTTTACTTTGGCTGGAAGATGGCGATGGTGCAGCCGGTCGGGTCCTGAAATATGGTCATCCATCCGATGTTGGGAATTTCCTGCGGGCCCAGGAGGACGGTAGCTCCGAGGGAACGTGCCTTGTCGGTGGAGTCGTTAACGTCCTTGACACCGACATAGGCGAGCCAGCCCTGGTTTCCCATGGGCATGGACATCATGCCGCCGCCGGGACCGTCGCCGGCTTTGAAGGTGCTGTAGACGCCCATGGGGCCCATGTCGTTGTCCTGAAATTCCCAGCCGAAGAGTGCGCCGTAGAATGCTTTTGCTTTGGAGAGATCGGGGGTATTGAGTTCGAGGTGGACAAACGGATTTGCCATGCGGTGCTTCCTCTCGATATGAAGATGTGGGTCGCAGTGCGCCCTTCATACTAGAGGGTTTTCACGGGTGTTGCGCAGCAGGCGGGTCGTCGCGAGGCGGGCGAGGCAGTGGGTGCGTATGCATCAGGGTTCGAGGCACGGAATGCCTGGGGTGGGCCGACGTTATTTGCGGGCGGGGCTTTGGGAGTCGACTTCGAGGCCGAAGCGCGCGAGATCGCGCGCCTGCATTTTGTAGTCGATCCAGAAACCGACACCGATAGCGATGGGGAGAAGACCAGCGGCGGCGACGATGAGCAGCACACGCATCTGGAGGATGGCGGCGAGCAGCAGACCGAAGATGGCGATGCCGGCGCCACAGCCGAAGAGGATCATGGCGGTGCGGCGGATGTTGTTCATGCTGCGGACGGGGTCGGTAACATCCTCGTTCTGCACCTGACGCTGGAGGCGCTCGATATCCTCGATGGACATACCGCGGGCGAGCAGGTTCATGCGCTCCTGCGAGCGGATGCGCTTTTGATCCATTTCGGAATAGATTCCGAAGCAGCCGAGGCCGAGGATCATGAGGCAGCCGGCGACGGGGACGATATAAGCCGAGTCGAAAAACGTATGCATGGAAAAACTCCTTCGAGCACCCCGTGAGTGATTGGGAGGGAATGCTCTTACTGGCGGCGTTAGACTGGCGCGGTGTGGTGGAGTTTCACCGGTCGAAATAAATTTCGGGCGTGAAACTTTTCCGAAGCCGTCCGGTCTTACTCTGCCACGTGCTCTCTCAGGTGCTCACTTCCGTGGAAGAACCTGCTCCTCCCGTTGCGGCCGTCGGCGGCGATATGCGCTTTGCGGCGCTGATGGAGGAGCATGCACCGATGGTCTTCCGCACATTGTTGCGGCTGCTGGGCACGCGCGAAGGATTGGACGATCTGGCGCAGGATTGCTTTTTGCGGTTGTACCGCGCGCTGCCGGCATTTCGAGGCGAGGCGCTGGTATCGACGTATCTGTACCGCATTGTGGTGAACGTGGCGCAGGATGAGCTGCGGCGGCGGCATCGCGAGGAGCGGCCGATGACCTCGCTGGCAGACGAGGCGGAGGACTGGGGCGAGCGGCTGCGGCATCCATCGCGCAACGCGGAAGAACTACTGCTGGAACGTGAGTTTGCCGCGGGCGTGGAGCGGGCACTGGGGGAGTTGAGCGCGATCCAGCGGACGGTGCTGGTGCTCTACCATCAGGAAGAGCGGACATATGAGCAGATTGCGGTGGTGCTGGGGATGCCGGTGGGCACGGTGCGGACGCATTTGCATCGCGGGCGTGCGCGGCTGCGGGAGTTGATTGGGAATACGACGGGATCGAAAGGGACGGGACGAAGGGAGGCTGCGCTATGACGGAAGACAGGCATGAGGAAGATCGCATCACGCGCGCGCTGGAGCAGGCTCCCGCGGTGGCGGTGCCGGCGGATTTTATGGCGCGGGTGATGGCGCAGTTGCCGGAGCGGAAGGTTGCACGGGTGCCGGGGTTGTTTGTGCGGCGGACGCACTATGGGCGGAATGCGATGCTGGTGGGCGCGGCGGTGCTGTGCTGTCTGCTGGTGGCGACGGCGGCTTCCAACGGTGACGCGGGGTGGCGGCTGGCGGAGTGGATCGCGCTGGCACAGCTTGCGGGGATTGCGCTGTGGTGTGGGCTGGCGTGGCGGACGCGGGCTTCGGTATAGGGAATTGCCATTTAGGCGGATGCGCCTGCGGCGGTGCGGGCTGTACGTTTCGAAGGCGCGTAGTATTCGTCGGGCCTTTCTGACGGGATTTTGTTGTCGTGGGTATGCGGAATGTGCCAGCATTGCGGCGCAGGGGCGCGCGCATGCTCGTCGAAAACCCACAACCGTACGTTCGCCTGGTGGTGGAGAATGCGCACCCGCATATCAGCTTCTGGCTGGATGTCGCCGACAAGGTTCTGAAGGTGCTGGCGGTGTTGCTTGGGGGCGCCTGGACATTGATGCACTACCTGCGCGGCCGCACCTTCAAACGGCGGCTGGAGCCGGGGGTAAGCGGAGAGCTCTTTACTGCGCAAGGCAAGCCGTATTTGAAGATGGCCTTCACGCTGAAAAATCTGGGACTTTCCAAATGCGGGATCGACTGGCCCGGGACGTGGGGCGAGGTGCAACTGATGAAGCCGGCGGGGCGCGAGAAGTGGAAGCGTTTCGAGCTCTTTCGCAGCCACAAGTGGATTGAATCCGGAGAGCCGGTGACGGATGCGGTGGTCCTTTCTGTGCCTCCGCCAGAAACGTATGTTGCGCTGCAGTTGATTATTCGCGTGAAGTCGCAGAAGGGCTGGTGGCGATGGTGGCCGGCAAAGCAGATCGTGTGGCGCGCAAGCAATATCGTGGCGTCACCAGACCCGGTAGTGACGGTAGAGCAAAGGCCGGCGGCCACCGGGTTGCGGGGATTGATTTTGGGCCTGCTGCAAGGAGGGTGATATGGCAGTGAATGTGAGCGATCCAGGGAGCGGATATGGCCAGGAGGTGAAGAGCCTGGACGAGATGTTGCGCAAGGCGGACACACCGGAGAGAACGCCCGACACTTCCGGCGGCGACGATGTGGCGGCGCGGCAACCCAGCTATGACTGGAGGCGGGATCTACCGTCGAACCAGATCTCTTCCAACGATGACGACAAGAGCGGCGAGGGTGGTGATCTGGGGCCAGAAACTGCGGGTCCAGGGCCGAAGCCGCTTTAGCGAGAACCATTCGCGGGAAAATGGGCGGCGCGGTTATCGACCGGGCAGGAAGCGCAACCATCTGGTTGCGTCATGGTCTGTCCGGCGCTAATATGCAACCTGGAGGTTGCCTGTGACGGATAGGATCGAGAAGCGGATTGAGCTGAAGGCGCCGGTGGCGCGGGTGTGGCGGGCTCTGACGGATTACCGGGAGTTTGGCGAATGGTTCCGGGTGAAGATCGATGGACCGTTTGTGGCGGGAGAGGTGTCGCGCGGGCAGATTACGTATCCGGGATACGAGCATTTGCCGTGGGAGGCGGTGGTGAAGGCGATCGAGCCGGAGCGGCTGTTCTCGTTCACGTGGCATCCGTATGCCCACGATCCGAAGATGGATTATTCACAGGAGCCGCAGACGCTGGTGGAGTTCCAGCTGGAGAAGACGGCCGCGGGAACACTGCTGACGGTGACGGAATCGGGCTTCGACAAGATTCCTGCGGCGCGGCGGGCCGAGGCTTTCATGAGGAACGAGGGCGGTTGGGCGCAGCAGATGAAGAATATCGAGCGCTATGTTGCCGAAAAGCCGTAAGCGCGCAGTGGCGGGATGGCGCGGGCGTGGGGCGGCGTTTGCTGGACTATTTGCGACCCTGGGCGATGCGACGCGGCTGCGGCTGGTGATGACGCTTGCGAGCGGGGAGCCGCGTTCCATTGCGGAGCTGACGGCGGGATCGAAGCTGACGCGGCAGGCGATCACAAAGCATCTACGGGTGCTGGAGCGAGCGGGGATGGTGCGTTGCCGGCACGAAGGACGCGAGAGCCGGTTCGCGTTCGATCCGCGCCCGGTGGAGGAGATGCGGAGTTATCTGGATTCGATATCGGCCGAGTGGGATGCGGCTTTAGGACGGCTGAAGTTGTTTGTGGAGAGATCATGAACCCATATCTCAAAAGCTAGATGTGGCACCCAGGACTGTGAACGGCGCCCCTTTGGGCGACTAAATGGTTAGGGAACTACCCACCCTACCTCGTAGGGTAGGGCACCCGTTATTGATCGTTATTGAATTGATCGTGGCACAGCGGGGTTGGTGCCGCAGTTCAGTCTGTATCGCCGCCGCCGCAGGTGGCTTCATAGGCGATGACGGCGACCCAGGCGACGCGCTTTGCATCGTGGGCGTAGAAGGAGAGCCAGTAAGGGCGGCTGACGACGGCCATATAGGACTTCGTGTTTCCGGCGGATTTCCATGCGTAGGTTTTGCGCGCGGGCGAGTCGTGGGTGAGCTTGATGCCGGCCAGGAGATCGCGGCTGACTTTAGCGGTGCGCGAGAGAGCGTCGGCGGCAACGCGGATGGGATCGGTGAAGGCCCAATCACGCGTTCCGCTCTCCGCGTCGCGCTGGAACTGCAGGAGCGCGGCGTCCTGCTCGGCGGGAAGGAGCGGGCGCAAGCTACAGCCGGGCTGGAGGAAATCCAGCTTCTCGTTCGACTCGCCGTAGTCGAGGTCGGCGTGCCACTCGGTGTCGGGGTTTTTGACTTCCTGGATGGCGAGCATGCTGCAGCAGCCCATGTATCCGTAGCCGCCCCAGTAGTGTCCGTTGTCAGGATCGTCCATTTGCTGGCCGCCGAAGAATCTGCCGATCAGGGTGGCGTGCTCGACCGCGCCGGATTGTCCGGGGCGGAGCGGCGGCTGGATGGCTTTGTCGAAGTCCTGGAAGGTCTGGTTGACCGTGAGAGGGATGGGGATGTCATCGATGACCAGTTGCTGGGAACGATGGCGGTCGTTCATGGTCTTGCAGCAGTTTACGGTGCCGGAGGTGACGGTGCCGCCGTATTCCAGCCAGATGGCTGGGAATGCCGGGCATGTGGGATCGAAGATGGTGAAGTTGTGCGAGGCGTGGGTGACGAAGCCGGTGACCTCGACGAGTTTGTGGTTCCAGGCGGGCGGATCTTTCTTTAGCTGGCAGATGGATGCCTGGACGGGTTCTTCGGCGCGGGCAATTGTAACTGTGACGAGAGCAATTAGGATGCTCAGGAGGCATCGGCGCATCGTCGTGGATTTGCGCGAGGCGGGAATCAAGGTCATTGCTCTGGAAATTATGCGCTACCGGGTGAGTTGTCCAATGACCACTACCTTTTATAGCCTTATGAAGGAGGTGCGGCTGATAGCCGGTACAGGGTGATCTCCCCAGGCGCACCGGCCGCGAAGAGATTGCCGTCCGCGGAGAATGCTGACCAGGATTGGTGCGCAGGTAGAGACTGAGACCGAATCATCCCGATAGTCTGACCGGTCTCGGTGTCGAAAATGAAGAAATGCTCGTAGAGCACGACAGGGGGATCTCCCTGTGAGTCGCTCACAACGACAGCAAAGCGTCTCCCATTCCGCGAGACTCCCGCGAACCTTAGATTGCCCGTCAATGCGCTTTCATGGAGGATCGTTCCGTTTGGGTCAAGGATACGTATCTTTCCAGACCCTGCAAGAAAGATTCTCTGCTCGCTGAGGAATTCCGCGCCGCCACTGCACTTGTCGTGGAAGATGAGATGCTCGCCCTGACTGTCAATTTTAGTTACGAAGCCATGGTCGGTTGGGTATTTTTTCACCCAGTAAATATTGGCGGTCAGGATTGAGTTGTGACTGACGGACCCGGCAATGGATGCATCGATGTGTGTCGGCAAGATGGCAAGAGTCGAGGTGTCGATTAGCTTGACGCCCGGGGAGGTTTCCCATGCCATCGTGCTTCCGTCAGGAGAGATTTGGTCAATACGGCCGTGATCGATTTCGAAGTGTCTGCCGGTTTCCGTGAGATCCGGGTTGAGCTCGCGGAGTGAGCCGCTGGCAACAATGACCTTGTCGTCGAGCGTGGCATAGAGTTCCGGTATTGCTCCCCACTTCCCAACGAAAGCATTTTCGTTTCGCAACTGGCCGGTCTGAAGGTCAAGTGAGACGAGCCGGTAGTTCGACATCGGCTGTTTGCCCTGATAGGGTGCGAATCCCGCATCGTAAACGGCGATCAGCCGATTCCCGGCGATCACCATTTGTCGCGTAGCGGAGAACTCCGAACCGGTATTCATATCGTTCCGAGTGCCATTCTGTAGCGTCGCTGACCACAGCTTTCGGGGCGTAGGTGGACGCGTCGGTGCGTTTGCAATTATGGCCAGGGTCGGTATGAAGAGCAGCGAGAGCGCGAAAGGAACGGCTAACGCATAAAGTTTGCGGCGCGCAGGACTACGCCAGAAGAGCAGAAGGGCCAAGATGAGGATTACCGCACTGGCGAAAACAGCAGCGCGGGCCAGGATGTTGTCTGCAGGCCCGCGATTGGCCCAGGCATACGCGCCAGATGGAAGCAGCGCGATAGCAAATCCGAAGATAAAGCTTGTTTTCGAGCGAATCCTTGACGCAAATCCAATCGCCCAGGTAGTGGGCACGAGCCAGATGGCTAACGCGACATAAATGGCCAGAATTCCCTGCGCGGATAGCAGAGCAGAGACAGGCAGGCTGAACCCGGATGCGTCCAGCGCGGAGACCCCGCGGGCTGTGACCGCGAATAGCAACTCCATGGCGATGTATGCGGCCATGAAACTCGCAGCGGTGATGGGAAGAACCAGTATCCAGCGAGCGACGCTGCGCCATGCTGGGATGGGCATGGCGAACAGTATACAAACTGAACTCTGTTAGCGCTTTTTGCGCAACCAGAGCTGGTAGCTGCCCCAGGCGGCTATGGTGCAGACGTCGCGGATCTGGCCGGTGCGTAGTTTTTCTTCGAAGGTGACGATGGGGAGGCGGACGACTTGCATGTCGGCTTCTTCGTAGTCGCGTTGGTGCGGGCCAGGCTTGAGGTCTTCCGCAATGTAGATGTGCTGGCGTTGGTGGGCGAAGCCGTAGGCGATCCACATCCAGGGGAGGGCGGTCATGCGGCCGGCGACGAGGCCGGTTTCTTCGCGCAACTCGCCGCGCGCGAGCTCTTCCGGGTTGTCGATCGCCGATTCCCAGCCGCCCTGGGGCAGCTCGAGTGCGCGCTGGCCGATGGTGTATCGGAACTGCTCGACGAGCCAGATGTGATCGCCGTCGATGGGGAGGATGGCGGCGCAGTCGTGCTTGTCGACGACGCCGTAGATGCCGCGGGTGCCGTCGGTGCGCTCGATCGCATCTTCGCGGACGCTCAGCCAGTGGTTGCGATAGACCTCGCGGGTGGAGAGGGTGCGGATAGCCATAGAGTTAAGGATCGCAGGGGACTGGCCGTCCGGGCAATTGCGCCTGCGGCGCGTGTTGTGGGATTCGCTCCCTTTGGTCGCTCACGCACGGGGTGGTGGTTGGCGCGGAGAAAAGCGGAGCGGTCGCTTTCAATAAGACTCGGAGAGCCTATGCGAGAGTCGGGTGCGGTTTGCGCGACGAGTGGCGCTACGTGCACTGAAGGAATCGGAAGAATAACGATTCGTGCTCTGGAAAGGGCGATGATACCTTGATGAACGCAGCGGGACGGAGGAGACCAGCACGATGAGCGAGCGGATATCGAGGCGGAAGTTTGGGCAATGGCTGGGAGCGGCGGCGGGGGCGGCGGCGTTGCCGGGCGGAGCGGCCGCGGCACGAGCCCAGAGCGGTAACGAGGCCGCGCGTGGCGACGAGGCGATGCACAGTGGCGCGCTGAGCAAGTTTCCTGAGGGATTTCTGTGGGGGTCGGCAACGGCCTCGTATCAGGTGGAGGGTGCGGTGCATGCGGATGGGCGCGGGCCGTCGATCTGGGACAGCTTTTCGCACACGCCGGGTAAGACGCACAACGGCGATACGGGCGACGTGGCGGACGACCACTACCACCACTACAAGGAAGACATCGGGCTCATGACCGGGCTTGGCCTGACGACCTACCGCTTTTCGATTGCGTGGCCGCGGATCTTTCCCGAGGGGACGGGCGCGCGGAATCCGAAGGGCTTCGATTTTTACGATCGCATGCTGGATACGCTGCTGGGGGCGAAGATCGCGCCCTACTGCACGCTGTACCACTGGGACCTGCCGCAGGCGCTGCAGGACAAAGGCGGCTGGCAGAACCGCGATACGGCGAAGGCCTTTGCCGAGTACGCGGCGGTGGTGGCGGAGCATTTGTCGGACCGCGTGAAGCACTTCATGACGGTGAACGAGCTGAGCACCTACGTGAACCTTGGCTACGAGAGCGGCGTGCACGCGCCGGGGCTGAAGCTGGGCCGGAAAGATGTGGCGCAGGTGGCGCACTATGCGGTGCTGGGGCATGGGCTGGCGGTGCAGGCGATTCGCGCGCATGGGAAGCCGGGGACGAAGGTGGGGTTTGCCGATAATCTGACGCCGGCGACGCCGGTGATCGAGACGCCGGAGCATATCGAAGCGGCGAAGAAGGCGATTCGCGAAGAGAATGCGATGTTCGGCACGGTGATCCGCGAGGGCAAGTACACGGATGCGTATCTGAAGCGGCTGGGAGCGGATGCGCCGAAGTTTACGGCGGAGGAGATGAAGGCGATCGGCAGTCCGCTGGATTTCACGGGACTGAATATTTATACGGCGGCGTTTGTGCGCGCGGATGCCTCGTCGGAGCTGGGCTACGCGATGGTGGAGAATCCGGCGTCGTATCCGCACACCTACAGCGACTGGCTGACGGTGGGGCCGGAGGCGCTCTACTGGGTGCCGAAGCTGGTGTCGGAATTATGGACGGCGGAGCAGGGAGCGAAAGAGCTGTACATCACGGAGAATGGTTGCTCGTCGGCGGATGTGCTGACGCCGGACGGGCACGTGTACGACTCGGACCGCATCATGTATCTGCGGAATTACATGACGCAGTTGCATCGCGCGGTGAGCGAGGGCGTGCCGGTGAAGGGATACTTTCTGTGGAGCCTGCTGGATAACTTCGAGTGGGCGGATGGATATTCGAAGCGGTTTGGGATAACTTATGTGGATTTTGAGACGCAGAAGCGGACGGCTAAGTTGAGCTCGGCGTTTTACAGGGAAGTTATTCGGCGGAATGGGTTGGCGTGAGGGGATACCAATCGTTATTGGGAACGAAAGGAAATTGCGAATGCATCGGATGAAGTGTTTTCCGCTGGTTGGGATATGCGGGTTATCTTTAACAAGCTCCTTCATAAATGCACAGGATACAAAGGCGGCGCCCGAACCTACGGTCTGCTCAATTGCAGCAACCCCCGGGCGCTTTGATGGCAAGATCGTCTCCGTCTTTGGTCAAATCGAGAGCGATGGAATTGAGCGCACAGTACTCACTGACAGCGGTTGCCTGAATTTAGGCATTGTCATTTCAGCGCCTGCCCATTTCAAAGGCGAAGCGGAGTTTATTAAAGCACTTGAGACCGGTCATCCGGGAACGTTGGATAAGAAAATTACAGGAACGCTTGTTGGTAAATTCGTGTGGAGACCGCGAGAAGTCCCAAAACGAATCATCGAACTGAAAGAGGTTCGCAAACTTTCCATCGTTATGAAGTGATGCGGGCTTTTCTGTTGCGGCGAGAGGGGAGACAGCAGAACCCCCACTCCGCCGGTTTCGCTTTGCACGAGACGGCTCTGATCGAGATGACGAGTGGGAAAATTGCCTAGGCGCTGTGGCCGTTGCAGTGCAGGACGCCCAGGAATTTGCTCCAGGGGCCGACTTCGTCTCGATATTGGTGGGCCATCACTCTTGAGATCTGGTGTAAGTGGGTCAGGTCGTGGGCGGCCCAGGTTGCCAATAGTTGTGAGAGGGTGACGGCTC
Organism: uncultured Acidobacteriaceae bacterium; assembly: GCA_963763665.1. Taxonomy (GTDB): domain Bacteria; phylum Acidobacteriota; class Terriglobia; order Terriglobales; family Acidobacteriaceae; genus KBS-83. The sequence goes on from CAVXPT010000001.1 coordinate 1,774,514, forward strand.
CTAGAGCTGGGTGTTGTCCGCGGCGTTCGAGGTCTTTGGGCTGCAGATTCAATGCGCGCAACTGGTCGAGATTTTCTGAGCGCAGACGGGCGAACTCATCGAGCCGTTGGCCGAGTGACTGGTTTTGACTTTCATGGGCGAAGCCCTCGCGGTCGAAGGGCTCGAATGGCTTGCTCTCGCCGAATTGCAGGATGGTTTTCACTCGAGGCATCCAGTCGGTGCGTTCGCCGTGGATGAGATGGCCGACGATATCGAAGACGCTCCAGGTAGTTTTCGCCTTCGTTGCGATGCGTCCATGTTTCGGGAAGATCGCGCAGGAGGGCGTTGAGGGCGGCAGGGGTGCGGGTGAGAAGGGATATGGTTTGCTGCAGGTTGTGTTCCATCGCTTCGATCATGCCACCCTTGGCTCCACGCAGGATGGGGCACCTGATTTACACGGCGTGGCACCGCATCCAACTGCAGGTCCTTCGCTGCGCTCAGGATGACGACGTGGTTGAATTTGTGGTCACCAAACAAAATACCCCACCCTAACTTCGTTAGGATGGGGCACCCGTTTTTGTGGCGCTGCTCACTAGCTCTTCTGGGCTTTGGCGAAGCGCTCGTTGACCTTGTCCCAGTTGACGGTGTTCCACCAGGCTTTGAGGTAGTCGGGGCGCTTGTTCTGGTACTTGAGGTAGTAGGCGTGCTCCCAGACGTCGTTGCCGAGGATGGGGTACTTGCCATCGGTGATGGGGTTGTCCTGGTTGGGGGTGGTGACGATAGAGAGCTTGCCTCCGCTCCATACGAGCCAGCCCCAACCGGAGCCGAATTGCGCCGCGGTTTTTTCTTCGAACTGGGTTTTGAAATCGTTGAAGCTGCCGAAGTCCTTCTTGATCTGGTCGGCGATGGGCCCGGTGGGGTCGCCGCCGCCCTTGGGCTTCATGATCTCCCAGAACATGGAGTGGTTGAGGTGGCCGCCGCCGTTGTTGCGGACGACGCCGCGAACGTCTTCGGGGACCTTGGATAGGTTTTTGATGAGTTCATCTGGGCTCTGCTTGCCGAGCTCGGGATGTTTCTCGACCGCGCCGTTGAGTTTCGCGACGTAAGCGGCATGGTGCTTGTCGTGATGCAGCTTCATGGTGGCTTCGTCGATGTGGGGCTCGAGTGCGGCGTAGTCGTAGGGCAGTGGTGGAACTTCGTAAGCCAAAGTGTGTCCTCCTCAGTTAGGACCGGGTTTGAAGAAACCAGGTGGTTGGGCCGGAATTGCGGCCGGGGATACGACTCGTCATTGCCACGTCCGGCTCCGGGTCGACGGAACAGCAGGGGATGGGGAGACGAACGGGGGTGCAGATTCTGTATACACAAGTATGGATGCAGCGGAGGGCCGCTGGGTTCCACGGGGCCGGTGGGCTGCAAGGATGTGAGCTTCGGTGCGAGAGTTTTGAGGCGCGCCTGGCGCCGTGGTGCGGGGAATCAGAACCGCTGCAAAGGATGTGCGAGTCTAATGGGGAGTAAGAACGTTTCCGTTTGGCCAGACCACGCATAACCCGACGCCAATTGCTGCGCGAGGCTGGCGCAGCCGGCATGCTCGCCCTAGGCGCCCCAGCGACGATCGCGGACGCCATGCAGAACCAGCCGACGGCGCCGGCGGGCAACCAGGCGCCGAAGACCCAGGAGCAGACGGCGGAGCAGTACCGGCATCAGCCGGGCCAGTTCATCAACCGCCCGCTGACCCAGGTGCCGAAGGCAGCCGAAGACCTGCTGGACGACATGGAGGGGCGGAACTGCGACTTCTTTTATAACGAGGCGCATCCGAAGACGGGGCTGGTGCGGGACCGGGCGCCCTCGAATGGGCGGTCGCTGAGCCGCGCGGCATCGATTGCGTCGACCGGCTTTGGGCTGAGCGCGATGTGCATTGCGCACAAGCGCCACTATCTGCGGCCGCTGGATTGCGAACAGCGGGTGGAGAAGACGCTGGCCTACCTGCTGAACGAGTGTCCGCACGAGCACGGCTTCCTCTACCACTTCATCGACATCGAGAGCGGCAAGCGGATGTTCAACTCCGAGCTTTCGTCGATCGACACATCGCTGCTGCTGTGCGGCATCCTGCACTGCCGGACGTACTTCGAGGGCAACAAGCGCATCGAGAACCTGGCGACGACGCTTTACCGGCGGGTGGACTGGCAATGGATGCTGAACAGTGCCGACACGCTGTCGATGGGATGGCTGCCGGAGCAGGGGTTCCTGAAGCATCGCTGGGATATCTACGCCGAGCTGACGACGATGTACCTGATGGCGATCGGATCGCCGACGCATCCCATCTCGACCAAGAGCTGGGAGGTCCTGCAGCGGCCGATTGTGCCATACGGCGGCATTGATTACATCACCGGGGTGGCGCCGCTGTTCATCCACCAGTATCCGCAGGCGTGGTGCGATTACCGCGGGGTGCGCGACAAGCACGCGAACTACTTCGCCAACTCGATTGCCGCGACCCGGGCGCACCAGTTGTGGTGCCTGGTGCTGGGGCAGAAGTTTAACTGGATCGACCAGGATCTGTGGGGGATTTCGGCGTCGGACTCGCGGCAGGGCTACCGGGTGTGGGGCGGCCCGCCGACGATGGGCCAGCCGGACGGGACGGTGGTGCCGTGCGCGTGCGCGGGGTCAGTGGTCTTTCTGCCGGCGGAGTGCGCACATGTGCTGCTGACGATGCGGGAGCGCTACAAAGACAGGGCGTACAAGCGGTACGGGTTCGTGGATGCGTTTCAGCCGACGGCGGGGTGGTTTGCCGAGGATGTGATCGGGATCAATGTAGGGATTGGGCTGTTGATGGCGGAAAACCTGCGGACGGGGTCGGTGTGGGAGTCGTTCATGAAGAACCGGGAGATCACGCGCGCGATGCGGGATTGCGGCTTCCGCGCTGATCCGGATGCGAATGCGCAGGTGCTCTAAGGACTGGCCGTCCGGGCAATGGCGCCTTCGGCGCGGACTTTGCGGCTCGCTTCCTTCGGCCGCTCAGGCTTGGAGCCGCTCATCCCACATCTCAAACGCGAGCTGCGGGGCACCCGTTTTGGCGGTGATGCGGGCAAACTGCCGGTCCCTTCGACAAGCTCAGGGCGGCTCTTCGCTCTGCTGAGGGTGAGAAGTCATGCGATGCTGCGCCCGGTTTTGTATCCGAGGCGGGGTGACGGGCGTCTTAAACGCGCGGTGAATTTTCTGGCTGGCAGTTGTGAGGCGGGGCCGCGAGGCCTGAGGATGTTCTGGGTTTGGGGGAGCTGGTGAGCGAAGACCATGGGATGTACCGGTGGATGGACGGGCTGGGCGAAGCGCCGGGTGCACCGGGGCTGGAGCCGCGATGGACTTCGAGCCAAAAGTCGGTGGTAGGGACGGCCTATTCCACCTCCAGCAAGATCTGGTGGACGACCTCGCATGGGACGGTGAACGAGATCTACAACCCCACCATCGACAAGCCGCAGGTGCGCGACCTGGAGCTGCTGGTGACGGATGGCGAGAGCTTCGCGCATGAAGAAAAGCGCGATCTGATACACACCTTCAGCTATCTGTCGAAACACGCGCCAGCGGTGGGGATCGTGAACCGTGATCCGGCCGGGCGCTACACCATCACGAAGGAGATCATCAGCGATCCGCATGCGCCGGTGCTGCTGATGCGGGTGAAGTTCGCAGGCGACGCGGAGCTGCTGCGGAAGATGAAGGCCTATGCACTGCTGGCGCCGCACCTGGACGGCGGCGGCGCGCACAACAACGGCCGAGTGCTGGATGTGGCAGGGCGGCGGGTGATGCTGGCGTGGAGGAACTCCTCGGCACTGGCGATGTCGGTCGATTGCGGCTTCGCGAATGCGAGCTGCGGCTTCGTGGGCACGAGTGATGGATACCAGGATGTGACGCGGCACTTCGGGATGGAGTGGAACTACGGGTCGGCGATGGATGGCAATATCGCGCTGACGGGCGAGATCAACATCGCGGAGCATCCGGAGTTCGTGCTGGCGGTGGGGTTCGGGTCGGCGGCGCACTCGGCGCTGACGCGGACTGCGGGTGCGCTGAACACGCCGTTCGATCTGCAGATGGCGCGTTTTATCGAGCAGTGGGAGCGGGTGCAGGCGCGGGTGGACCTGGCGGGCGTGGCAGAGGATGGAGGCAAGCTGCTGAAGGCCAGCTACGGAGTGCTGCTGACGCATGAGGACAAGACCTACGCGGGCGCGTTCATCGCGTCGGCGTCGATTCCGTGGGGGCAGTCGAAGGGCGATGCCGACCTGGGCGGCTATCACCTGGTGTGGACCCGGGACATGGTGCAGACGACGACGGCGCTGCTGGCGGCGGGGCGCACGAACAGCGCGATGCGCGCGCTCATCTACCTGGCGTGCACACAGAAGACGGACGGCGGGTTTCCGCAGAACTTCTGGGTGAATGGGGCGGCCTACTGGTCCGGCGTGCAACTGGATGAGACGGCATTCCCGATCCTGCTGGCCTACCGGCTGTGGAAGCTGAACGCGCTGGGTGATTTCGATCCGCTGCCGTTCATTGAGCGGGCGGCAGGCTTCCTGGTGCGGCATGCACCGGTGACGCAGCAGGAGCGGTGGGAGGAGTGCGCGGGCTATTCACCGTCGACGCTGGCGGTGGTGATCGCGGCGCTGATTGCCGCGGCGGAGATGGTGCGGGCGCGGCACGAGCCGGAGCTGGCGGTGTTTCTGGAGGAGCAGGCGGACTGGCTGGAGTCGCACCTGGAGGACTGGACGGCGACGAATGACGGCGTGCTGGTGCCGGGGATCCAACAGCACTACATGCGCATCCGTCCGGCGGAGGTCGAGGGCGCGGAGCCGTATGTGCATATGGGGCCGGGGACAGAGACATTGCATATCAACAACCGCGGGCCGGGCGAGAAGGCGGAATTCGAGGCGCGGGAGATTGTGGATGGCGGCTTCCTGGAGCTGGTGCGCCATGGCCTGCGCAAGCCGGACGATCCGATGGTGGTGGCGACGGTGAAGGTGACGGACGCGATCCTGAAGCGCGATCTGCCGCAGGGACCGGGCTACCGGCGGTATAACCACGACGGCTATGGGAACCATCCGGATGGGGCGCCGTTTGACGGCTGGGGGCAGGGCTCCTGCTGGCCGCTGCTGACTGGCGAGCGCGCGCACTATGAGCTGGCGGCGGGGCGGGATGTTGCGGCGCTGATCAAGACCATCGAGGGCTTCTGTTCGCCGGGTGGCATGCTGCCGGAGCAGGTGTGGGACAAGGAAGACCAGCCGGATTGCGGGATGCGGAAGGGGCGGCCGACGGGTTCGGCCATGCCGCTGGTATGGGCGCATGCAGAGTATGTGAAGCTGCTTCGCTCGGCGACGGACAAGCGGGTTTTCGATCGCATTGACGCCGTGGCGGAGCGGTATGCCACGCCGCGGGCGCGGGCGACGATCGAGGTGTGGCGGCTGGACCGGCAGGTAGCCCGGATGGATGCCAGGCGCCGGCTGCGGGTGGAGGCGGAGGAGGCCTTCGAGCTGCTGTGGAGCGCGGATGGCTGGCAGACAACGCAGAGGACGCAGGCAACGGCGGTGGACTCCTGCGGCTTTTATGCCGACGCTATACCGAATCCGAACGGCCAGGGTGCTGGAGACCGGCTGGAGTTCACGCTGTACTGGCCGTTGCGCGGGCAATGGGAGGGGCGGAACTACTCCGTGATTGTGGAGCGGTGAGGAGGGAGCGGCGCTTCGCGCCGGCATCAGAAGTAGATACTGCAGGTTCCTTCGACAAGCTCAGGACAGGCTCTTCGCTCCGCTCAGGATGACAGTGTTCACACGGGGCCAAAGACGAGCATGTAGAGTGGAAGGGACGCGCCGAAATGGCGCCAGCCCGTATCAAGCCGTACGGAGTGACAGACAAGAGATTCCGATCCGCGTAGCCAACCGAGTGGTGCGGCGGCGCAACCCATCGCGAAAGAGAGGCAAACCAAGCACATGAGCGACATTCAGCAAACAGCGATCAACGCACTGCGCTTCCTGGCGGTCGATGCCGTGGAGAAGGCCAAGAGCGGCCACCCCGGCGCCCCGCTGGGCGATGCCCCGATTGCCTACCTGCTCTTCCACAAGTACATGCGGCACAACCCGAAGAACTCGAAGTGGGCCAACCGCGACCGCTTCGTGCTGTCGAACGGGCATGCCTCGGCGATGCTGTATGGCGTGCTGCACCTGACCGGCTACGACGTGACGATCGATGACCTGAAGGGCTTCCGTCAGTGGGGCTCGCGGACGCCGGGACATCCGGAGTACGGCGACACGGACGGCGTCGAAGTGACGACGGGTCCGCTGGGCCAGGGTTTTGCGATGGGCATTGGGATGGCGGCGGCGGAGCGGCATCTGGCGGCGGTGTATAACAAGCCGGACTTCGATGTGGTGGACCACTACACGTACATTCTGTGCGGCGATGGCGACCTGATGGAAGGCATCTCGCACGAGGCGGCATCGCTGGCGGGAACGCTGCAGTTAGGCAAGGCGATCGTTCTTTATGACGACAACCTGATCTCGCTCGATGGGCCGACTGAGCTTTCGTTTACCGAGAACGTGCTGGAGCGCTTCGACGCCTACCACTGGCACACGCAGATCGTGGAAGACGGCAATGACCTGAACGCGATCAGCGAGGCGATCGAGGCGGCGAAAGCGATCAAGGACAAGCCGTCATTCATCGCGGTGCGCACCATCATCGGCTACGGCAGCCCGAGGGCGGGTACGAACAAGGTACATGGCGAGGCGATGGGGCCGGAGGATACGAAGAAGACCAAGGAGAACCTGAACTGGCCGGCGGACAAGAGCTTCTACGTGCCGGAGGATGCCGCGAAGCACTGGCTGGAGGCGGTGGAGAAGGGCGCCGATGAGGAAGCGGAATGGAACGACCTCTTCGCGAAGTACGAGCAGGCGAATCCAGAGCTGGCGGCGCAGTTCAAGCGCACCCACTACGAGCAGAAGCTGGCGGAGGGCTGGGAGAAGTCGCTGCCGGTGTTTGAGGCAGGCGGCAAAGGCGTGGCCACGCGCAACGCGGGACAGCAGGTGATGAATGCGTTTGAGAAGGTGGTGCCGGAGATATTTGGCGGCGCGGCCGATCTGACATCTTCCACCAAGACGATCTTCAAGGACAGCGGCAACTTCCACGTAGACCCGGCGGGACGCAACGTGTTCTTCGGCGTGCGCGAGTTCGGCATGTGCGCCATGGTGAACGGCATGGCGGTGCATGGCGGCGTCATTCCGTATGGATCGACCTTCTTCAACTTCGTGGACTACGCGAAGCCGGCGGTGCGCATTGCGGCGATCATGAAGTCGCACTCGATCTTCGTGTTTACGCACGACTCGATCGCGCTGGGCGAGGATGGACCGACACACCAGCCGATCGAACAGTTGATGATGCTGCGCGCGGTTCCCAACCTGATCGACCTGCGGCCGGCGGATGCGAACGAAACAGCGGCGGTGTGGAAAGTTGCACTGGAGACCAAGGCTCCGTCGTTCATGGCGTTGTCGCGGCAGGACTTGCCGGTGCTGGATGCAGCCAAGCTGAATGTGATGGCGGGGGTTGAGAAGGGCGCATACATCGTGGAGAAGGGCGGCGATGCGCCGAAGCTGCTGATTGTGGGGACGGGCGCTGAGGTTTGGCCGGCGCTGGAGGCGGCGAAGCGGCTGAACGGCGAAGGCACGCCGACGCGTGTGATCTCGATGCCAAGCTGGCGGCTGTTTGAGCAACAGAGCGAAGCGTACAAGGCGTCGATCTTTCCCGATCATCTGCCGAAGCTGGCGGTGGAAGCGGGTGCCCCGCTGGGCTGGTGGAAGTGGGTGGGACGGCACGGCGACGTGATCGGTCTGGAGCGCTTTGGCGCATCCGCGCCCGGTGCGACGGTGCTGGAGAAGCTGGGCTTCAGCGCGGACGGCGTGTATGCGCGGGCGAAGAAGCTGCTGGAGAAGTACGAGAAAGAGACGACGGCGTCCTCGAAGAAGGGCACGCCGGAGCCGGTGGGGACGCGCTAATTTCCTGAAGGACGGGAGGGCTGCTCCTCCGGCGGCACTCCTGTTCATCTCCGAGACAAAAACGGCAGCACAAGCGAGCGACCGCGATCGTTATGCCATCCGCAAGGCCGGAAATCCGCGCAATCTACTGGGACATTGGCGGCGTGCTGCTGACCAATGGATGGGATCACGAGGAGCGCGCGCGCGTGCTGGCGCAGTTCTCGATTCCGCGGGACGAGTATGAATCCCGCCACGAAGAAGCCAATGACCGCTGGGAGAAGGGCGAGCTCAGCGATGAGGCATTCCTGAAGCAGACAGTCTTCTTCAAAGAGCGCAGCTTTACGCCTGCGGAGTTCATCCAGGCGGTGCGTGCGCAGTCGAAGTGGCTGCCGGGCGGGGCGAAGAACGTCATCGCGACGCTTCGTCAAAAAAACAGCCTGAAGATGGCGATGCTGAACAACGAGTCCGGTCCGTTGAACGATTTTCGTATCGAGACCTTCGGGCTGGCGCAGTACTTCGACGGATTTTTCTGCTCGGCATACCTGGGCATGCGCAAGCCGGACCCGCGGATCTTCCGCGCGGGGGCGGAGATGCTGCACGTCACGCCGGAGGAGTGCGCATTTGTGGATGATCGAGAGAACAACTGTGCGGCGGCGGCGGGCGTGGGCATGCACGCGATTCAGTACAAGGGCGAAGAGCAGTTGACGAAGGCGCTGGACGCGCTGGGCGTGCGGCTGGGTTGAGGCGGGGTTTGCATTTTAGCGACGAGAAAGCTTGGGAGGAGACGCGATGGAACTGGGATTGATCGGTCTGGGAAAGATGGGTTTCAACATGGCGACACGGCTGCGCCAGGGCGGACACACGGTGGTGGGTTTCGACTTCAACGCCGATGTGGTGAACAAGCTGACGAGTGATGGATCGAAGGGCGTGAACTCGCTGGAGGCTCTGGTGAAGAGCCTGAAGGCGCCGCGCGCGATCTGGCTGATGGTGCCGTCGGGCGATCCGGTGGACGAGACGATTGCCAAGCTGGAGCCCTTCATGGAGAAGGGCGACATCTTTATCGACGGCGGGAACTCGAACTACAAGGATTCGCAGCGGCGCGCGAAGGCGGAGGAGGCGAAGGGATTTCACTTCATCGACTGCGGCACATCGGGCGGGGTGTGGGGACTGCAGGAGGGTTACAGCATGATGGTGGGCGGCCCGGATGAGGCCGTGAACTACGTGCGGCCGATCTTCGAGACGCTGGCGCCGGCACCGGATCAGGGGTGGGGCCACGTAGGCCCGGCGGGATCGGGGCACTTCGTGAAGATGGTGCACAACGCGATCGAGTACGGGATGATGCAGTCCTACGCGGAGGGCTTCTCGATTCTGAAACACAAGGAGGAGTTCCACCTGGACCTTCCGGCGATTGGCGAGATCTGGCGGGTGGGATCGGTGATCCGCTCCTGGCTGCTGGATTTAACAACCGATGCGCTGCACAAGAATCCAAACCTGGACGGACTGGAAGCGTACGTGGTGGATTCCGGCGAGGGACGGTGGACGGTGTTCGAGGCGATCGACCTGAACGTGTCGGCGCCGGTGATCACCGAGTCGCTGATCCGGCGCATTCGTTCGCGCGAGGAGAACAACTTCAGCGATCGCATGCTGGCGATCATGCGCAATGCGTTTGGCGGGCATGCGGTGAAGAAGAGCTGACGAGCAGGAACAGGGGACGTAGAGCAACAAGGAGGACGCGATGGCAGCAGCAGTGACGCAGGCACAGGTGGATCTGGCGAGTCTAAACGCGCGCCGGCCGAAGGAGCGCACGCCGGAGCCAACGGTGGTGGTGATCTTTGGCGCGTCGGGTGACCTGACGAAGCGCAAGCTGCTGCCCGCGCTGTTCCATCTGGAGCAGGGTGGCCTGTTGCCGCAGCAGTTTGCCGTGGTGGGCGTGGCGCGGCGACCGCTGGGCGACAGCTTTGCGAAAGACATGCGCGAGGGGATCACGGAATTCGGCGGAGTGAAAGACGGCGACGCGAAGTTGGACGAGTTCATGCGCAAGGTGAGTTACCACCAGATGGACTTCGACGACCACGCAGGTTATACGGCGTTGAATGAGCTGTTGGACAAGATCGACAAAGAGCATGGCACCAAGGGCAACCGGCTGTTCTATCTGGCGGTGGCGCCGGAATACTTTGCCGACATCATGGAGCAGTTGGGCAATCACAAGATGGCGCAACCGGAGCAGGGCACGGTGCACTGCATCATCGAGAAGCCTTTCGGGCATGACCTGGAGTCGGCGCGCAAGCTGAACGACGACGTGAACGCAGTCTTTCGCGAGGAGCAGGTCTTCCGCATCGATCACTACCTGGGCAAGGAGACGGTGCAGAACATTCTGGTGTTCCGTTTCGCAAATGGGATCTTCGAGCCGGTGTGGAATCGTAACTACATCGATCACGTGCAGATCACGGCGGCGGAGGAGATTGGGATCGAGGGCCGCGGGCCGTTCTACGAGAGTGCCGGCGCGCTGCGCGATGTGATCCAGAACCACGTGATGGAGCTGCTGTCGTTTGTGGCGATGGAGCCGCCGATTTCCTTTGGCGCGGATGCGCTGCGCCGGGAAAAGATCAAGGTATGGAAGGCGATCCAGCCCATCAACGTGGAAGACACGGTGCGCGGACAGTACGGTCCGGGCATAGTAAAGGGCGTCGAGGTGAAGGGCTACCGGCAGGAAGATCGCGTCGATCCGAAGTCGAGCACGGAGACGTATGCGGCGTTGCGCCTGACGATCGAAAACTGGCGCTGGGCGGGGGTTCCGTTCTACATACGGGCGGGCAAGCGGCTGGCCAAGCGTTCGACCGAGATCGCGATCCAATTCAAGCAACCGCCGCAGTTGCTCTTTAAGGACCTGAGCGGCAATTGCAGCGACATTCAGCCGAACATCATCAGCATGCGCATCCAGCCGGATGAGGGTATCTCGCTGCGTTTTGGCGCGAAGGTGCCGAGCCCGAATATGGAGGTGTGTCCGGTGATTATGAACTTCAACTACGCGGAGGCCTTCGGCACAAATTCGGCGAACGGCTATGAGCGGCTGCTGCTGGATGCCATGATTGGCGACGGTACGCTGTTTGCGCACCGCGAAGGGGTGGAGGCGACGTGGTCATTGCTGACGCCGCTGCTGCAGCAATGGTCGGACTGGAAGCCGACCGGCTTTCCGAATTACGCGGCCGGGACCTGGGGACCGAAGGCGGCGGACGAATTGCTGCGGCGCGATGGCCGCGTGTGGCGCAAGGAGTAGAGAAATTGCCGAGACCAGTCACGGTTACGTATCGAGTCTTCGAGAACGGCGACCCCTTTGCCGAAGGGGCGGCTGCCTATTATGCCAACACGATGGCGGAGTTCGGCAAGAGCATCGATATCGCCAAGAATGTGAATGTAGCGTTTTCCGGCGGCACGACGCCGAAAGCCATCTTCGATCTGCTGGCGGATGACTCGAAGCCGTACCGCGCGCTGGTGCCATGGGAGCGGCTGGCCTTCTTTTTTGTGGACGAACGCAGTGTGCCGCCCGACGACAAGGAGAGCAACTACGGGATGGCGAAGGCCGCGCTCTTAGACAAAGTGCCGATCGAGCCGTCGCAGGTATTCCGCATCCAGGGCGAACTGAATCCGGAGGAAGCGGCGGCGAAGTATGAGTCGGCGATCCGCGGGGCGTTTCGCCTGGAAGGCGCGGAGATGCCGCAGTTCCAGCTTATTTCACTCGGGATGGGAGACGACGGGCACACGGCGTCGTTGTTTCCGCACACCGAGGCGCTGCACGAGCTGGGCCGCATTGCCGTGGCCAACCAGGTGCCGCAGAAAGACACCTGGCGGCTAACGCTGACCTGGCCGGTGATCAATGAAGGACAGGACGTTTCGTTCCTGTTGAAGGGCGCGGCCAAAGCGGAGACCTTGCGCCGCGTGTTTCTGGGCGGATACGATCCCGAGACGCTGCCCTCGCAGCTGATCCGACCGGCGTCGGGCAGGCTGACGCTGCTGCTGGACCGCGATGCGGCGGCGCTGCTGCCCAAGCCGAATGCGGACGGCGTGGGCGTGCTGGAGGTTTCCCGTTGATTCTCGCTGGCGATGTTGGCGGCACGAAGGTCGCGCTGGCGCTATTTGATTTTCAGGGCGGCGCGCTGCATCACTCGACGGAGCAGCGTTATGCGGCGAAGGATTATCCCGGCCTGGAAGCGATTGTGAAGGAGTTTCTGGGCGAGCACGAGCAGGAAGGAAAGGTCTCTGCTGCGTGCTTCGGGGTGCCGGGGCCGGTGCGTCACGGCGTGCTGCGGCTGACGAACCTTCCGTGGACACTGGACAGCCGCAAGCTCTCACTCGATCTGGGAATCGACCACGTGTTCCTCATCAACGATCTCGAGGCGAACGGCTATGGAATCCCAGAGCTGAAGGCGGATCAGATCTTTACGCTGAGTGCGGGCGATGCAAGCGCGGCGGGGAATCGCGCGCTGATCTCGGCGGGCACGGGGTTGGGCGAGGCGTTCCTGGTGTGGAACGGCAAGCGGCATATTCCGATGGCGTCCGAGGGAGGACACTGTGACTTTGCGCCGCGCACCGACGATGACATCGATCTCTTCCGCCATCTGAAGAAGAAGCTGGGCGGCCGCGTGAGCTACGAGCGGGTGATTGCCGGCGTGGGAATCAAGAGCGTCTACGACTTTTTGCGCGATGAGCGAAAGATGGACGAGCCCGCGTGGCTGAAGGAGCGGATGGCGGCGGAAGATCCGAACGCGGTGATTGGCGAGCTGGGCGAGAGCGGCAAGAGCGAAATCTGCGCGAAGACGCTGGACATGGTGGTGGGTGCGTATGGCGCGGAGGCAGGAAACCTGGCGCTGAAGGTGCTGGCCACCGGCGGCGTGTATGTGGGCGGCGGCATTGCGCCGAAGATCCTGACGAAGTTGCAGGATGGCGCGTTCATGAAGGCGTTTGCGGACAAGGGGCGGCTGAGCGATCTGCTGGTGCAGACGCCGGTGCGCGTGATCCTGGAGAGCCGTGCTGCGCTGATGGGCGCGGCGGCGTATGCCGAGGCTCGCGCTACGGAGCTGAGTGGGCACTCGGAGCGGGCGGCTTCTGTTTGAATCTGGCTAACGGAAGGAAGCGCAGGAGATCGATTGTTATGACAAAGACATTAGTTGGACGTGACGCCGGCAGATTTCGTCAGAAGGCGAGTGTTGTGGCGCTCGCCATTGCGCTCCTCTTGCTGCTTCCGCATGCGGCGTTTGCGCACGCTGTGCTGGTGAAGTCGTCGCCGGCGCAGGGTGCGACGGTGAAGGCGGGGGATGTCGATATCACGCTCACCTACAACTCGCGCATCGATGCGCTGCACTCTTCGCTGCACCTGATCGGTCCGGATGGCAAGGCACAGACGCTGGCAGTGGATGCGCATGGCGCGCCCAATCTGCTTGTAGCGAAGGCGGCTGCGCTGCCGGCCGGCGCTTACAAGCTGGAGTGGCAGGTGCAGGCGAGCGATGGGCACATCTCGCGCGGTGTGGTTGCTTTTCGTGTTGCCTGACGATACGCCGATGAGACGGCGAGAGCGGATCGCTTCAGGCTGGCGCGCGGCTTGATCTGGCTGCTCAACGATTTCGATCTGATCTCTGTGCTGCTGCACGCGGCGACGCTCTCGCTGGAGGCGCTGCTGGTGGGCGGCGTGCTTTTTCTGCTTGCTGCGGGGTTGCCTGGGGGCGCCGATGAGCGCGCGCTGCGCGCATGCCGGCGCGGCATGGAGTGGGCCGCGCTGGCGATGATCCTGGCGGAGGTCGCGTCCGTCGCGGTGGAGAGTGCGCTGGTGGTCGGCAACTCAGGCATGACAGTGGCGCAGGCGCTGAGCGGCGGTCCGCTGCTGGCGCACGGGTGCTCCGCATTCTGCGCGCTTGTGCTGCTGATGCTGGCGCGATTCTCTCAAGACAGGTTGCGTGGCTGGGTGCAGGCGGCGATGCTGGCGGCTGCGATTGGATTGCTGGGGTCTGCCGTTTCGCTGAGTCATGCTGTGTCGCGGATGGATCATCGCGTCGTGCTCACAGCATTTACCGCGCTGCATCATCTGGGTTCTGCGGCGTGGATTGGCGCGATGCCGTTTCTGCTGATCGCGTTGAAGCGCACAGATGACATTGCGGTGGCGCGACGCGTGGTAGGGCGCTTCTCGCGGATGGCGATGGCGTCGGTGGCATTGCTGATTGGTGCGGGCATTGGGCTGGCGTGGTTCTATGTCGCGTCGCCATCGGGTTTGTACGGCACAACGTATGGCGTGCTGGTGATGGTGAAGGCTTGCCTGCTGCTGCTGATTCTGATGCTGGGTGCGGCGAACTGGTATGTGGCGCGCGAGGTGGAGCGCGCGCCGGTGCGGCTGTTGACGCGGCTGCGGCGATTCGCGGAGGTCGAGGTCGCGCTGGGGTTCACTGCGATCCTTGCTGCTGCAGCGTTGACATCGCAGCCTCCGGCGGTGGATATGCCGATGGATCGGCTGACGACGCCGGAGATTGCCGCGCGCATGCGATGGGAGACGCCGCGGCTGAAGAGTCCGCCCTATGCGGCGTTGGCTCCGGCAACGCCGATCGATGTGGCGGTGAAGACGGCGCAGTATCAGCCGCCAGCCGCGAGCGATGCGAATGACATGGCATGGTCGGAGTACAACCACCACTGGGCCGGGCTGGTGGTGCTGCTGGCGGGAGCGCTGGCGCTGGCGAGCCGCTTCAAGCGAATGCGATGGGCGCGCTTCTGGCCGGCCAGTTTCGCAGGGTTGGCGGTGTTTATCCTGCTGCGTGCCGATCCGGAGAACTGGCCGCTGGGGCCGCGTCCCTTCTGGAGCAGTTTTTTTGAGCCGGACGTGCTGCAGCATCGCGCGGCGGCGGCGCTGATTCTGGCCTTCGCCGCGTTTGAGTGCGCAGTGCAGGCGGGGAAACTGCGCGCAGCGTGGACGCAGTATGCGTTTCCGCTGATGTGTGCGGCAGGCGCGGCGCTGCTGCTGACGCACAATCACTCGCTGGCCGACGGCAAGGACGAGGTGCTGGCGCTGATGAGCCACGCGGCGCTGGCGCTGTTTGGCGTGACGGCGGGATGGGCGCGCTGGCTGGAACTGCGGCTGCCCAAGGACGAGGGCGAGCAGCGGTTCGCGGGATATGTGTGGCCGGTGGCGCTGATACTGGTAGGGATGGTGCTGCTGGATTATCGCGAGATGTAGGATCTGCCATCCAGGCAGAGGCGCCGGTGGCGCGGGCTGTTGAGTTCACTTCCTTTGGTCGCTCACGTTCACCGTTGTGGGCGACCTGACTGAACCCCATCTCCCATGGGGCACCCAATTTGGTCGCATGGCGTACGACGCACACCTACAGAAATTCACTCTACGCGACAACGTGGTATTCGCTGCTGACCAGGCCGCTGGGATAGTGGCGCGTCATTATGTGTCGGAGCCGAATGTCGTGCGGCAGACTGCCGAAGAGAGGAATGCCTTCTCCGATAAGCACGGGGACACGCGTGATGATGAGGCGCTGAATGAGTCCCGCGCGCAGGAATTGTTGAATCGTGATTCCACCGTCGATGTAGAGATGGCGCGCGCCACTGGCAGCGAGTTGCGAAACGATCTGAGCTGGGGGTCCGGCCATCTGTTCGACGACGCCTCCACTGGCTGCGGACAGATCGACAGGTCGACTACTCAGGACCACTACGCGCTTGTCACCATATGGCCAGGCCCCAAGCGTCAAAACCGTCTCGAAGGTGTGGCGGCCCATTACGATGGCATCGACGCCGGCTATAAATTCCTCGTAGCCGTGCGGTTCGCCGCCATCTGCCGGCAAAAAGTCGAAACTGCCGTTCGGGCGCGCAATGAAGCCGTCAAGACTGGTGCCGACAAAGACGGATGCGATCATCGCTGACTCCTGTTTCTTTGCATTGGGAACTATCCCGCGCCTGTGTCCTCACAGCAAGTTATCCCAAACCTGCGCTGCGACTGCATTTCCTGAGTTAGATTAGTAGGTTGCGTCTGGTGCATCCTAATCTTCTGTAGAGGTCTCCTTATGCCTTTGTCGTCCCTCCTCCCCCTCCGCCGTTCGGCGTTCCGGCTGGCCGGCGCTGCTGCTGCCCTTTTGCTGTTTGCCGCCCCGGTGCTGGTGGCGCAGCGGTTGCCCACGAATGTGCGGCCGGAGCACTACACACTGCATTTGACTCCGGACATCGATAAGGCCACCTTCAGCGGCGATGAGACGATCGATGTGACGCTGGCGCAGCCGGCCGAGTCGATTACGTTGAACGCGGCGGAGCTTCAGTTCCGGTCGGTAGTGGCGAATACTGGCAAACGGGAGATGAAGGCGGACGTGTCGCTGGATGCCGGGAAGGAGCAGGCGACCTTCACCTTTCCGGGCACGCTGCATGCGGGGCCGGTAAAGCTGAAGATTGCGTACACGGGCATTCTGAACAACGAGCTGCGCGGCTTCTATCTCTCGAAGGCGGAGGGCCGCCGTTATGCGGTGACGCAGTTCGAGCCGACCGATGCGCGGCGCGCGTTTCCGTCATTCGACGAGCCGGCGTACAAGGCGACATTCGAGATCAGCATGGTCGCGCCGAAGGACGACATGGTGATATCAAACACCAATGTGATCTCGGATACGGCAGGCCCGGCGATCGGCGAACACACGGTGCGGTTTGCGCGCACGCCGAAGATGTCCACCTATCTGGTGGCGTTCCTGGTGGGCGACTTCAAGTGCGTGGATGGATCGAGCGATGGCGTGCCGATCCGCGCGTGCGCGACACCGGAGCGGGTGAAGTACGCGAATTTCGCGCTGACGTCGGCGGAATACATTCTGCATTACTACAACGACTATTTCGGAATTAAGTATCCGATGCCCAAGCTGGACATGATCGGCATTCCTGACTTTGAGGCGGGGGCGATGGAGAACTTTGGCGCCATCACCTATCGCGAATCGGACATGCTGGTGGATGAGAAGAACGCCCCGGTGGAGGCGAAGGCGGAGGTTGCGTCCGTGGTGGCGCACGAGATGGCGCACCAGTGGTTCGGCGACATGGTGACGATGAACTGGTGGAACAACATCTGGCTGAACGAGGGATTTGCCACCTGGATGTCGAACAAGCCGCTGGAGGCGTGGAAGCCGGAGTGGCACATCGACCAGGACGTGGCCAGCGAGCTGAACGGCGCGATGAACCTGGACGCGCAGCGTGTGACGCGCGCGATCCGCGCCGAGGCGACGACGCGGGATGAGATCAACGAGATGTTCGATGGAATCACGTATGCGAAGGGCGGCTCGATCCTGCACATGGTGGAGAGTTACCTGGGCGAGGAGACCTTCCGGCAGGGCGTGCACAACTATCTGAAGGCGCACATGTATGCGAACGCGACGGCAGAGGACTTCTGGAATGCGCAGACGGCGAACAGTCACAAGCCCGTCGATAAGATCATGGCGAGCTTCATCAGCGAGCCGGGCGTGCCGCTGCTGACCTTTGGCAAAGCAGCGAATGGTGAAGTGCCTGTGACGCAGAGCCGCTTCTTTCTGAATCCGAAGAACGCGCCGGCGACCGCAAGCGACCAGGTGTGGACGATTCCGGTGTGCTTCAAGACCGAGGGCACGAAGCGCGATTGCGAGCTGCTGACCAGCAAAGAGGGCACGCTGAAGGTGCCGAACGCGCCGATCTTCTACGCGGATGGCGGCGGTGCAGGCTACTACCGCTCGGCGTACACGGCGGAAGATTATGCAGCGCTGCTGTCGCATGTGACCACGCTGACTCCGGTGGAGCGCATCAACGTGGTGGGCGATGAGCTGGCGCTGATGCGCGCGGGCAAGAGCAAGGCGGGAGATTTCCTGTCGCTGGCGGCGAACCTGAAGGACGACGACAGCGCTGCAGTAACGGAGAACGTGATTGGCGGCATCAACACGCTGTGGGCTCGCGTGGCTGCGAATGAAGCGGAGCGCAAGCAGCTCTCCGCGTGGGTGGTTTCCACGTACGGGCCGCGGCTGGCGAGCCTGGGTGAACCGAAAGACGGCGAGACGCCGGAGCAGCAGCAGCTTCGAGCCGAGTTGTTCGGGCTGGTAGGCGGCGTAGGCCAGGATGCGAAGGTCATTGCCGCAAGCCGGCAACTTGCGGAGGCATATCTGACCGAACCGGGCAAGGTGAATGCAACGCTGGGGCGGGAGGCGCTGGGCGTAGCGGCGGTCCACGGCGATGCGCCGCTTTTCGATCTGCTGCAGAAGACGGCGGAGACTTCGAAGGATCCGACCCTGGCCAGCGAGGCGCTTTACGAGCTGGCGCGCTTCAAGGATCCGGCCTTGATGCGCCGCGCACTGGAGTACGCAGCCTCCGGCAAGGTGCGCAATCAAGATGCGGTTCACCTGTTCGCCGTTGCGCTGCAGAGCCCGAATACGCAGGACAACGCGTGGCAGTATATCGAGCAGAACTGGCCCAAGGTGAAGGCGCAGTTCACTACCTGGGGGGGAGGGTCGCTGGTAAGTTCGACCGGCGCCTTCTGCACCACGGAGAAGCGCGACCAGGTGAAGGGGTTCTTCACCACGCACAAGGTGGCGGCCTCGGCATCGGCGTTGACGCGGGCGCAGAACTCGATCAACGACTGCGCGGACTTGCGCGCCGAGCAGAGCGCGAACCTGGAGCAGTGGCTGAGTTCGAGCGCCGCAGGACAGATGTAAGCAACGAGCGATACGTGTTTTCGGCTGGCGTGAGCATCGTTCGCGCCAGCCTTTGCTTTTAGTGGGCAGCACCGCCCGGGTCCTGTGTTTCCTCCGCCGGCTTTTCCATCGTGCGGCGCGTGCGCCAGAAGTCTTCCTGCATGCGTGCCCGCTGCGCGGCGTAGAGCTCGTCAAAGCGCTGGTGCGCGAGTTGCAACGGCATCTCTTCCACCTGGGTGACTTCGACGTGCTTCACCTGATGCCACGGATAGATGAAGCGGCCATGGACGAGAAAGCCGGACTCGGCCCAGCTTTCGACGAGCGATTCGACTTCGCTTTTTACATCCTGCTCATGCTTGATGGGCAGCAAGTCGAAGGATTCGCCGCTGACCAGGAAGGCGCGCAGTTGCGCAATGAGCAGGACCTTCGATTCTTTCTCTTCTATCGTATCGGGATGGCTTGCCACGCGTGTCTCCTGTCGGTTTCCTGACCTTAGGATGGCGGGAGGGCGGGAAGCGATGCGCCCGATTGTCTGGCTGGGTTTATTCTGCTGACACAGATTTTGACGCTGTTTTCCGGAGGCCCCTGATTGGCTGCATTTTCCCACTCCCTTGCTGCAGTCTGCCTGTCGTTCACTATTGCGCTTGGCCACGCCGCGCTGCATGCGCAGGATGAAAAGAAAGACGACGCCAAGGCCGAGCACAAGGATGAGAAACAAGTACCGGTGCCGGCGGAATCGGCTGCCGTGACACACCACGAATGGAAGGCCGCGGGCACGCCGGTGGCGTACACGGCGACGGCGGGCAATCTGGTGATTCACGATGACGACGACAAGCCGTACGGCAGCGTCTTTTATGTGGCGTACACGCAGGATGGTGTGGCCAACCAGGGCACGCGACCGATTACGTTTTTGTACAACGGCGGTCCGGGAGCGGCGACGATCTGGCTGCACATGGGCTCGGTAGGGCCGGTGCGCGTGGTGACGGCGAGCCCGGATGCGACGGGTGCGGCGCCGTACAAGCTGGTGCCGAACGAGTACAGCCTGCTGGGAAAGACGGACCTGGTGTTCATCGATGCGGTGGGGACGGGCTTCTCGAAGCCGGTGGGCAAGGGGACGGAGAAGGATTTTGCCGGCACCGACCAGGATGTGAAGGCGTTCGAGCGCTTCATCGAGCGGTACATCACGGTGAACAAGCGATGGAATTCGCCGAAATACCTGATGGGCGAGAGCTACGGCACGACGCGCTCGGCAGCGCTGGCCGATGCGCTGCAGGAGAAGGGCATCGAGCTGAATGGCGTGGTGCTGATTTCGTCGATCTTGAACTATGGCGTTCGGGTGCCCGGATACGACACGGAGCCGATTGTCTATTTACCGTCGTACGCGGCGATTGCGTGGTTTCATAACAAGCTGGCACAGAAGCCGGCGGATTTGAAATCGTTCCTGGAAGAGGTGCGGCGCTACGCACGTGGGCCGTATGCAGAGGCGCTGGCACAGGGGGATGCGTTACCGGAGGCGGAGAAGGACGCGGTGGCGCAGAAGCTGAGTGGCTATACGGGGTTGAGTGTCGAATACCTGAAGCAGACGAATCTGCAGATCAACCCATCCCGTTTTCGCAAGCAACTCCTGCGGGGCGACCGCGAGATCATGGGCAGGTACGACGCGCGCTTCGAAGGCACCGACGTGGATGCCGCGGGCGAGACGCCGGATTACGATCCATCGGATACCGGGATCTCCGGCGCGTTCATTGCCGCGTTTCACGACTACCTGTCGCACGATCTGAACGACACGACAGCGGATACGTATTATGTGTCCGGGCCGAAGGTGAACGAGTCGTGGGACTGGAAGCACAAGGGTCCGGGCCGCGGGCGCCCGATGCAGCTGCCCTATGTAGGGGGCGACCTGGCGGACGCGATGCGTAAGAACCCGAAGCTGAAGGTTTTTTCGGCGAATGGATATTTCGATCTGGCGACGCCGTTTTTCTCGACCGAATACGATCTGGACCACATGTATCTAGAGCCGGCGCTGCGCGGCAATGTGGAGTTCGGCTATTACCCGGCGGGCCACATGATCTATCTGAATGTCGAGGCGCTGAAGGAGTTCCGTGAGGATATGAACAAGTTCTACGCCGAAACAACGCACCCATAGTTATCACTCAAATGTCTGTAGCGCGCGCGCGGCAAAACGGTTTGGCGCGGCGTGGGCACGGGTCATCGCATCGCCGCGCTGTTTCATCACTCTGCTGCTGACTCAGCTCTTCTCTCCGACTTAAGGTGAGCCCACCAAGTCGCTGAGGAGGGTGCCATGCGACGCAACTCTCACTTCACACTTTCCGCGGACCGCATATCCAGTTGGTCCGGCGCGCATCTTTGCTGCTTTGGCCCTCTACCCTGTTTGCTCGTCATCGCGGGACTGCTGTGTGCGGCGCCAATGTCGTTCGCGGAGACTTTGAATCCGGCAGTGGTGCCGTTTCACTTCGTCCGCGGATTCGCTGTGATGGTGCCGGTGACGGTGAACGGGAGCGGGCCCTACGACTTCATGCTGGATACAGGCTCGACGATCACATCGGTGGATCGTGAACTGGGACAGG
Organism: uncultured Acidobacteriaceae bacterium; assembly: GCA_963763665.1. Classification (GTDB taxonomy): domain Bacteria; phylum Acidobacteriota; class Terriglobia; order Terriglobales; family Acidobacteriaceae; genus KBS-83. The sequence goes on from CAVXPT010000001.1 coordinate 1,795,739, forward strand.
AACTGGCGCTTCAGCCGCGGGGACAAGGCATGGTGATGACGCTGGCGGAGCGTGCTCCTGCATCGTTGGCCATCGCACGCCGCGTGGCGTTTGGACCGATAACAGAGCAAAACGTGGAGGTGATGGTTCGCGACCTCAGCGGCCTTCGCCACATGGTTCCTACAGCGCGAGGCGTGCTGGGGCAGAACGCGCTGAACCATGCCGACTTCCTGCTGGACTATCGGCATAAATGGATGGAGTTCGACACGGACGGCGAACTTGCGCGCTCGCTCAAGGGACATCATGTTCCGCTACGCCGGGAACTGGTCGAGGGCAATCCGCAGTATGCCAACCTCGCGGTGCATGGAAATGTGAATGACAATGGCGCGCGCACGATAGATTTTCTGCTGGATTCCGGAGCTGCGTCGATGGTGCTGTTTGGCGGGGCGGAGAACGACTGGATGGACCGTCCGCGAGGCTTTGTGGCCGATACGGCAGGCCGGCAACTGTTGTCGAGCGTCCACGATATTCAAGTGGTGATTGACGGCAACTCCAGGGAGGTGGCAACCAATGTGCTTGCCTCCAGGGCCGCGGGGAAGGACATCGGAGGCTTGCTGCCAACCAATATCTTCGCGCGCATCTACATCTCAAACAGCGGAGGATTTGCGATGTTCGACCCGAAGACGAAAAAGCCGGCACCGCTGGATCACATGATCGCGGGCATGACTCAGCAAGCGGCGCCTGGCGGCGGCCGGTGATGATCGCCATCGCATTGCCTCAAGAGTGCGCGAGTATATGGCGCAGCTTCTCCACCGCCGCAGGCATCCTTTGGGCTGCGACGTTCCCATAGCCAAGCACGAAGCCCTTGCGAACGTTTTTGGTCATATAGCTCCGCGATAGCGGCCAGAGCCACAGACCCGCTGCCGCCCCTTTGTGCGCGATGGCTACATCGTCGCGGTCGGAGCGAAACGCTGCCGTGAGATGCATGCCTGCTTCTGCGCCATGTATCTCGAGAGCCTTCCCTAACGTCTTGCCGAGCTGGTCGACCAGCGCCTTGCGCCGGTCGCTATAAAGCAGGCGCATGCGGCGGATGTGCCGCGCAAAATGGCCTTCCCGCATGAAATCCGTAATGACCTCCTGGTAGAGGTAGGGCGGAAAGATATCCATCGTGTAGCGTGCCGCCGCGAAGCGCTCCACTAAATCCGCAGGGATGACCATGTAACCGAGCCGGAGCGATGCAAACAGGACTTTGCTGAAGGTTCCGATGTAGATCACGCGGGAGTTTGTGTCCAGGCCCTGCAACGACGATATGGGCGCGCTTTCGAATCGGTATTCGCTGTCATAGTCATCCTCGATGATCCACGCGCCGTGAAGTTGTGCCCAGTTCAACAGTTGGAGCCGGCGGCCCGCGCTCATGGTACTGCCCAGCGGATATTGATGGGACGGCGTAACGTACGCAGCCCGCGCCTGGGCGCATCGCTTGATCCCGGCCCGGACATTCAGCCCCTCATCATCCACGGGCACCGGGATTGGCCGGCAACCGGCCGCGGCAAAAACATTGCGCGCCAATCTGTAGCCTGGCTCTTCCATCCACACGGAGGCGCCGGGATCGAGCAGGACGCTGGTGGCGATCTGCAGCGCCTGCTGGGAGCCGGAAACAATCATGATCTGTTCCGGCTCGGCTTGGACTGCCCGTGCTGTGCGCAGATAGTCACAGATCGCTTCGCGAAAGCGCCGGGTTCCCATCGGATCGATGCAGTGGATGGCGCGCGCGTTGGGATCCCTTGAGTGATGTGTCACCAGCCGCGACCAGATGGCAAAAGGGAACTCTTCAAATGCCGGTTGATGTACTGCGAATGCGCCTAGCCCGGCATGCCAGGGCGATTGGGGCTCTATCGGGCACAGCAGTGCACGGCGCGCGACAGGACGCGGGCCGGAAGTTTTTTGCGTTCGGCCGGTGGCCGGGCGTTTGACTTGCGTGAGATGTTCGGGAAGCGAGTGACTGACGAATGTTCCCGCGCCCTTGCGGGTTTCGAAGTAGCCTTCCGCCAGCAGTTGCGCGTAAGCGCCGAGGACGGTGATGCGGGAAACATTCAGTTCGGCACTCATGGCGCGCGTCGACGGCAACCGCTGGCCTGCGCGCAGGTCCCCGCGCGCAATCGCAGCCCTGAGCGCTCTATAGACTTGGGCGTGAAGCGGTTGCGTGCTGCGGCGGTCCATCGAGATCACGGGGGTAAATGCGCTGGAACGTTTTGCCATGCTCTCATCATAGTGGTTCAGGCAGATGCGGTATTTGATCTGATTCCGCAGACCACATGGAATCTCTTGGTGACGGCGAATCTCACGCCTGGAGCGCGCACGCGGGCGGGGATAGGACCACTTCTCCTTGAGCAATTAAGACCACTGGATCCATAGCGCGTTCGCCGGCGTCCTATATAGGACCGATGCCGCAAATCCTCTCGAAGACATGGAGTGGCCAGGATGCCCGGAGCAGATCTTCCCCGTACCGCGAAGCTGGTGCTTATTCTAGGAACGGTGTTGCTGACCGCCCTGCCCGGAGATGCATGGCAGCAGTCGATGAGTGGCATGCCCGGAATGTCAGGGGCGAAGACGGACCCTTCCGGCCACGTGTGTGACGATATGGGCAGCAGCATGGGCGGCATGAACGTGATGGGTGCGAGCATGGGCGCGATGACGAACCACATGTGCATCACTCCGACACGGGCAAAGCAGCCTGGCGATGAAGAGCGGGCCAAGGCGCTGGTGGCCCAGGTCAGGGCAGCCATCGAGAAGTACCAGGATTACAAGAAGGCCATAGCCGATGGGTACATCCAGGCGAACCCGGAGGTTGTGCAGCCGCAATATCACTTCATCAATACGGCAAATACGCGGCTGGCCGATACGCAGTTCGACCCGGCAAGGCCGTCGGCGCTGCTCTACTACCAGACGCCGACGCAGCACTTCAAGCTGGAAGGCGTGATGTACACCGACAGCACGAGCGCGAGTGAAGATGAATTGAACCAGCGTGTTCCGCTAAGCATCGCGCGCTGGCATGAGCATACAAACTTCTGCGCGGCGCCAGCCAATAAGGTGAAGGAATACCACGGCGCGCACCCAAAGTTCGGCATGTTCGGATCCATCCACACCGCGGAAGCCTGCAAGGCCGAGGGCGGCACCTTCATGCCGGTGATCTTCAGTTGGATGATCCACGTCTTCCCGTATGAGGACAACCTGAAGGAGCAGTTCTCCATGAACGACGATGCTGCCCACGTGCATTGACCGTGAGCACGCAGCAAGACTGGCCCGCAGAAACTAGGAGATGTGTTGGGTGAAGCGCCGCTGGAACTGCTGTGAGATCGATTGAAGCGGAAGCAACGATGGCCAGATCAAGCGGACAAAGATCGTGCTTAGGGCGACGCCGGTGTTCCTCTTCGCGAGCTTTAACTTCAGGATCATTTTCATAATGGGGGGTCCCATCCGTACGCAGGTTCAGGATTGCACAAGGACGCGATTTGAGGTGTTAAGAGCGCATAAACTCTGAACGGAAGGTCTGCGATGCTGTTACGGAAGTTTCGCTGATGTTACAGAGACGTTTAGAAATCGCTGATCCTTGTTGTGAAAGGGATGTAGGGGTAGGCGCGTATGCGGTTGATTCTCTTGGTCGGGGCGGAGGGATTCGAACCCCCGACCCTCTGCTCCCAAAGCAGATGCGCTACCAGGCTGCGCTACGCCCCGACACAGTAGCTGATTGTATCAAGTTGCATGTGGGGCGAAGGCTATGCCGGGGGCAGGTTTGCGCCCGATCCGAGCATTACATCTGCACAGTGAGCAAGGCGTGCAGAAGCCATGCGATGAGCAGAACGGGCACGGCCAGAATGGCGGCGATCGCAAGAGCCACGCCTGCGAGGAAGAGCCAGTCGCCCCAGTGGCGGCGGTGTGGCTGCTCGAGGTGGCGCGTGAGCAGCGCGTAGTTGCGGCGGTTGGCCTTCCATGCGATGTCGAAGATGTCGCCGAGGAGCGGCACGGTGCCGATGATGACGTCGAGTGCGAGGTTGACCAGCATGCGCGCGACGGTGACGTAGGGTGCGCCGCGCGCCCATGCCGCCAGAATGATGATGCAGGAGGCGAGGCCGGCGAGGATGTCTCCGATGCCAGGCACAAGGCCGATGATGCCGTCGAGCCCGAAGCGGATGGAGGTTCCTGGGATACGGAACCAGGAGTCGAGGACGCGGCTGAGCAGGTCGAGATTTTCATCGCGGAAGATACGATCTCCAGCGGCGACGCGTCCGGCGGGCGGAAGGATCTCGGGTTCGCGTTGCGTAGCCATAATCGCGGCTCTCATCGGGAGTCTTGGTGCGCCCTCCGCAGCGGCTGGTGATCGGGTCATGATGTTACAATCACAAGGTCGCGATGGAAAGCTTTACGGCGGCTATAGTTCAGCGGCAGAACGCCTGACTGTGGCTCAGGATGTCGTGGGTTCGATCCCCACTAGCCGCCCCAGCAAGCCCCTCACATACTTATCATGCCTGCCCACCCGCACACCGTCTACGCCGGCACCTCCGGTTGGGCTTACGCGAGCTGGAAGCCGGGCTTCTATCCGGCGAAGACCCCTGCGGCCCGCATGCTGGCATACTACGCGTCGCAACTGAACTCTGTGGAGGTGAACTTTACCTTCCGGCAGCTACCCACGGAAAAGCAATTGACGACATGGCTGGAGGCGGCGACGGAGGGATTTCGTTTCTCCTTCAAGGCGCCCCAGGCGATAACGCACCTGAAGCGGCTGCGTGAGTGCGGCGATGCGCTGGCGGCGCTGAAGGCCTCGCTGCTGCCGGCCGAACGCGCGGGAAAACTGGGAGTCGTGCTATTCCAATTGCCACCAAACTTTCGGGCGGATGTGGAACGGCTCAAGACGTTTCTGGAAGATGTGGCGCGATTGAAGTTGCGTGCAGCGTTTGAGTTCCGGCATGAATCCTGGTTTGAGGATGCGACCTATGCGGCGCTGGAGCAGGGCAATGCCGCCTTATGTATCGCGGAAAGTGACGAATTGCAGACCCCGCAGCGCCGGACCGCGGACTTTCTCTGCTACCGGCTGCGGCGCAGCTGCTTACAGTGAAGCGGACCTGCAGGAGATAGCCCGGCGCTTTGCCAAGGACGCCGAGCAGGGCGATGTATATGCGTACTTCATGCACGAGGATGCGCCGGATGGTCCGTTGCGGGCGCGCGCTGTGCTTGAGGCGCTGGCGCGATGACCACGCCGCTGATCGAGTCGGCGGCGAAGGCCGTTGCAGCCTGGCAAAGCACGTTTGCGCCGCGCCGGTTTTTGCGCAACGGGCATCTGCAGACGCTGGCGGGGAATTACTTTCCGCGCAAGGCGGTGCTGCCGATTCCTGAGAATGAGCTGATCGAAGTAGACGCTGCGCCCGCTGTAGAAGCTGCGGGCGTTGGGGTAGAGCCTGCCCGCGATGGCACGGCTCCCAGCCGCGTGCTGTGCCAGAGCCACTGGCAGCCGGAGGCAGGACGTGATACGGTGCTGCTGGTGCATGGGCTGGAAGGCTCGTCGAATTCGCAGTACGTGCGCGGCAACGCGGCGCGCTTCTACGCGGCGGGATGGAATGTGGTGCGCATGAATATGCGCAACTGCGGCGGGACGGAGCGCGAATGCCCGACGCTCTATCACTCCGGGTTGTCGGATGATGTGCTGGCCGTGGTGCGGCACTACCAGCGCACGCGCGATGCGCAGCGGTGGTCGCTGGTGGGCTATTCGATGGGCGGCAACCTTGTGCTGAAGCTGGCAGGTGAACTGGGCCAGGATGCGGCGCCGCTGTTGCGCGCGGTGGCGGGGGTCTCGCCGGTGGTCGATCTCGCGCCATCGGCGGATGCTCTGCACGACCCGGCGAATCGCATCTATGAATGGAAGTTCCTGCGCGGGCTGATCCAGCGCTATGCGTACAAGTGCGAGCTGTTTCCGCAGATATTCGATCCGAAACGGAGCCGCGGCGTCCGATCGCTGCGCGAGTTCGACGACCGGGTGATGTCGCCTTACTGTGGCTTCAGCGGCGCGGACGACTACTATCATCGCGCGGCGAGTGCGCGGGTTGCGGACCGCATCGCAGTGCCGACGCTGGTGCTGCATGCGCTCGACGATCCGTTTATCCGGATGTTGCCGGAGACCCGCGCTACGCTGCTCGCGAATCCGCATGTGCATCTTATCGAGACCGAGCATGGCGGCCACTGCGCGTTTCTTGCGCCGGCGTTGGGGTACGACGGCTACTGGGCGGAACGGCTTCTGTTCGATTTTCTGCATGCGCAGGCCGAGACGCGGTGATGGAGACGGACTGGAGCGTTGCCGCTGGCGCTGACGATCCAGTGATCGAAGCGCGCTGGTCGGATGCGTCGAGCGGACTTGCTTGGGTGGATTTACGGGTCGATGCGGAGACACAGCGAAGTCGCATCGCCGCGTTGCCGGAGGCGGCCACATCGCCGGCCATGGCGAAGGCGCTGAGCCTGCTGAATGCGCCCCACGGTCTGTTGATGACGACGAAGTGCGATCGATGGCAGATGAGCGACGAGGAGCGGGCGGAGCTTGCGGATGCACTCGATGAGCCTGTGGCTGCGTGCGGCGTTGGCTCGTACATGGATGTGCTGATGGCGCATGCGGTGCCGACCTCCGATTTTCTGCTGCACGAGGAGTGGGCTCGCACAGCGGCGCGCCGGTGCGCCGCGCTCTCGATCGATAACGCGCGTGTGGAACTGGTGGTGCGGCCGGCGCGCATCGACGATGTCTGGGGCTACGGGCTCACGATGTACTGCTATGCCGGTGATGCGGATGAGCGGGGTGCCGAGGCAGTATGGAGCCGCGCGATCGAGCAGACAGTACCTGTGCTGATCGCGACGGCAGAGGCAATGGTTGCTGTCTCCCGAAGAAATGGGCGGCACATGATGGTGGGCGCGGCAGCATTCGCCTGTGCTGCGCTGATGGGCGCGCCGCAGCAGATCGCGCCGGTGAGACCGGGTCCGCCGCAGGCAAGTTCGCTCGCGGCCGCGCAACAGTCGGTGCGCGACGGCAGAGTTCGCGCAGGCAGATGCCATGCTGCGTCCGTTGATCGCGACTGATCCGAAGGCGGCGGAGCCGCGCTATCTGCTGGCCTATACATTATTGCGCGAGGATAAGCCGGCTGAATCGTTGAAGGAGTATACGAGCGCGGCTGCGCTGCGCCCACCTACGGCTGCAGAGTTGCGGAGCGTTGCGCTCGATTATGTGCTGTTGAAGGACCTGCCGGATGCGGACCGCTGGATGAGCCGCGCGCTGGCGATGGATGCGAACGATGCAGAGACCTGGTACGCGATGGGCAGGCTGCGCTATACACAAGGCCGATATAGCGACGCGCCGACCTGCTTTGAAAAGGCGCTCGCGTTGAATCCGCGCAGCGTGAAGGCGGAGAACAACCTGGGGCTGGCGTACGAGGCGTTGAATCGCAATGATGAAGCCGTGGGCGCCTATCGCACCGCGATCGCATGGCAGAAGGATGATCCTGCGCCGAGCGAGCAGCCGCTGCTGAACCTGGCGATCCTGCTGCAGCATCGCAATCAATTGCCGGAAGCGCAGCAGCTGCTGGAGCAGGCTGCGAAGATTGCGCCGAAGGATCCGCGCATTCACGAGAACCTGGGCCAGGTCTATCTGCACACGGATCGCGCGGCGGAGGCGGCGAAGGAGTTTGCCGATGCGGTGAGGCTTGCGCCGCAGAATCCGCGCTACCACTACCTGCTGGGACAGGCGTATCGGCGCACGGGCGACGAGGGGCACGCGAAAGAGGAGTTTGTGCGATCCGCAGCGCTGAACGGTACACACTCGACACCGGATCAGCAGTGACTACTTATAAGACGCAGATACACGAAGGCACCCGGACGATACAATGTGAAGCACCCACCTGCCGGCGGGCGAGTAGCTCAATTGGATAGAGCATCAGCCTTCTAAGCTGAGGGTTGTGGGTTCGATCCCCGCCTCGCCCACCAATTCGATGAAATAACTCGACGTCGCGTGACGGCATCCAAGCCAGTGTCGTGATGATTTCTCCTGTAAGACTTCTGCGTGTATTGGCAATCTGGGCGGTTGCATTCTTCGTGCTTGTCGTGGGCGCTTCACCATTGGCTCCGCCTTCCAGCCAGCCTGAAGATGCGCGTGTGTTCGTGCGCGCCGTCGTCGCCAATGAGTTAACAGCAGATGCCAGCGACCACAGCCTGTGGATGTATCGGGATGACAACAAAGTTCCCGGCACGCATACGGTGAAGCTTGTAATCGAAACATCCCAGGGCGATCTTTCCAGGACACTGGAAAGAGACGGCCATCCTTTGACGCCGCAGGCGCAGAAAGAGGATGAGCAGACGATGGACGCTTTTGTCCAAGACGCGGAGTTGCGCCAGAAGCAGAAGCGCAGGCATGAGCAAGACGCGGAGAAGGCGAACGCATTGACGAAATTGCTTCCTGACGCTTTTTTGTGGACGTTTACAAGACAGGACAGCGACGAAACGACGTTGCACTTCGAGCCAGACCCGCGTTTCCGTCCTCCTACCCGCGAAGCACGCGTCTTTGCCGCGATGGCGGGTGTCATGGTCGTGAATACCAGGCAGAAGCGCATTCAGGAGCTGAAGGGGATGCTCACTCGGGACGTCAATTTTGGATATGGGTTACTGGGTAAGCTGCAAAAAGGCGGAACGTTTGAGATCGAGCGGCAGCAGATCGCTCCCGGCGTCTGGAATATCACGGCGACCCACATTCACATTCAGGGTCACGCCCTGATCTTCAAGAGCATCGACGAACAGCAGGATGAGGTGACCAGCCACTATCGTCCAACACCGAAATCGCTAAGCCTGGACGCCGCTGCGCAGATGCTGAAGGACGGCGCAGCGGCGCGTGCGTTGGAATAACGGGCGTAGGTTGGAGCGGCTCAGGCCGCGGGTCTTGCGCTGTGCCGATGCACCGCGCATGCTTTCTGGATCTTGCGTTCGTAACTGTTCCACTCGGTGCGATAGCCATCGATCTTGTGCTGGAGAGCGTCCGGGCTCAGGACCGCTGACTTCCCTAGGAACCATTCGTGGCGGAGGATGTGAAATTCAATCTCGGCCTGCCGGTGGCGCCAGCAGGCGACTGCGTCTAGATGATGCATACAGCACCTCAACGTGGGGTTGTCGAGACACTCTATTGTTAGATCAGCTGCTGCAGCTTAGGCAAGAGGGATTTCGGCGGTCGCGGGAGCGGCCCTGTGCATCTTGCAAATCTCTTTTGTTTTGAAGGGTTTGCTTAGGAAATAGAACAGTCATGGATGCTTTTCCGGACGGTCGTAAGAGCGTGGCTGGAGCATTTCTAGCGGTGCATACAGGAGCGCCATATCGACGTGGCTCTTCGTCAAGAAGAGCCACACGTCGCGGAATCTGGCAACAGCAGGGAAGCTGCTAACGATGTTGCATCAACGTGAGCACCAGGCTACTGACCCCGTTCCAGGTGATTTGAACGCCGATACAGAGCAGCAGGAATGCGATCACCCGCACGATGCCGTGGGCGGTTTGCGGCGAAATCTTCTGCGTAATCAGTGGCGCATAGGCGTAGGCGAAGTAGACGAATACGCAGAGCACAACGACGGCGATCAAAATACCGAGATGGCCGAACAGATCCGGGACGAGCCGGTGTGTGGAAGCGTGCGCCGTCAAGGTCAGCATGATGACGATGCACCCGGGGCCGGCGGTGATGGGGAAGGTCAGCGGATAAAACGTCTTCCGGTTGAGCTCTTCATTATCTAAATCTGAGGTTTGGGCCTGGTCTTCTTTTTCCTGTTGATGGGCCGCGGCGCCCTGCTTATTGAGCAGTGACCATCCCATCGCCGCCAGCACCAGACCGCCGGCCACCTCGACGATGGGCAGGGAGACGCCGAAAAAGGAGAGCAGGGCCGCTCCGATGAGCTCGATGACGAGCAGAAAGAGGACGGTGTTGATCGCGATCCTGCGCGCGAGGCGGCGGTATACCTCCGGAGGAGCCGCGCCAACCAGTCCGTAGAAGACCAGCGCCGAGCCCAGCGGATTCACAAGCGGCAACAGGGCGCTGAAGGCGAACCCAAACTGGCTCCAAACGAGGTGAAGCATGCGTGTGACTGTAGCAGAACCTTCGCTTCGCGAAAGGGAATCGTGGGGATGAGAGGGCGCCTCCATGCTTGTTTCGGCCTACATGCACTAAGAGAAATGCTTTAGGCTTCCATCAGCGATGAGGCGATTCTGGAGTGCGAACGGTGTTGCCGTCGGGAGCGCGTTGCTGGCTCTGCTGGGGGGCTGTTCTCGCGGCCACTCGCATACCATCGCCGTGGTGCCCCAGACAACGGCGCAGGAGATATGGGAGGCGGAGCACGCCGGCGTGGCCAAGGCTCTGCTTGGAACGCGTTGGAAGGAGCGCTGGAACGGCCCCAGCAGCGAGACCGAGGTGGACCGGCAGATCGCGCTGGTGCAGCAGGCGATCCGGCAACGGGATGGCGGTCTGATCCTGGCGCCCGACCATCCTGTCGCGCTGACGACAGCGGTCCGCATGGCCGCGGAGCAGGGTATGCCGGTGGTGGTGATTGACGCGACGTTGAACCTGCCGGCTTCACTCCATGTGGACTATCTGCTGAACGATGAGCAGCGGACCGGCGAACTGGTGGCAGACCGAATCGGCACCATTCTGCATGGGCACGGCACGGTGGCGGTGCTGGGTGAGACGACGGCGCTGATGGGCACGGTCGCACGCGCCGAGGCCTTTCGCCAGAGGATGTCGGCGCGCTATCCGGAGGTCACTGTGCTGGACCCGCTGCCAGGCAGGTTTCGTACCAATCTGGCGGAGCAGGACACGGAGGAGCTGCTGGCGAGCCATCCGGAGCTCAACGCCATCTTCACCCTGACAGTCGGCGCGACGCGGGGCGTGTATCGCGGGCTCAAGTTGAAGCAGCGCATACCGCAGGTCCGCCTTGTCGCATGCGATCAGGATCTCGATCTGGTGTATTACCTGCGACGGGGCGAGATCGATTCGCTGGTGGCGGAAAACACCTTTGCCATGGGATACCGCGCAACCCGGTTGATTACGGAACATCGCGCGGGAACGACGGAGCGGCAAACCGCTCAGGTATTGCGCTTTGCGCCGCGGCTGGTGACGCGCGAAAACGTGGACACGCCGGCGATCCAGCAGATGCTGAATATGGACTGGAGACCGACCCAGTGAGGGGCAGCAGGCGCACATGGTGGGTCATCGCGCTGGTTGCCGCCGCAGTACTTGCGGGCACCATCGCGGTGTGGCGTTGGTTTGCGGCCGCGCGTCCTTATTATCACGATGATTTTGCGCAGGGCCGCGCCGATGAATGGCATGCCGTGGGTGGGGCATGGCGGCTGGCTGAACGTGCCATGCATAACGATTCGGACGAACGCGGCGCCAAGACGCTGGCGGGCTCGCACCGCTGGCGCGACTATCGCCTGCAGTCCGATGTGGAGTTGCTGGGTGAGGGCGGCGATGCCGGAGTGGTGGTGCGGTCGAACGATGAGGAGCCGGGCGTAGATGCATACAACGGCTACTACGTCGGCGTGCGGATGTACGACAACTCGCTGCTGCTCGGACGCTCGGACCATGGATGGCTGGAGGCACCGCCCGTGCCCCTGCCGAGCCTGCGCAGCCATGTGTGGTACCACCTGGACGTCGTGGTGGTGGGTTGCAGCATAGCGGCCACGGCCGGCGAAGTGGGGTCGGCGCAGGTGACGCGCGCTTTTTTTGAGGAGCCGGATTGCGTGCGCAGCGGCCGCATCGGGTTGCGCTCCCTGGCGACGGGCGCCGCGTGGCGCAACGTGCGGGTGCAGCCCGCAAAGGAGGACGACCTGGTTCTGCTGGCGGGACTGTCGCCGCGCGTGCTTCATCCGGATTTCCCGAAGAGCGAAGCGGCATTCAACGCAGTCCACAACTTTCCTACTTTCGATGACGCGGCGTTGAGGCGGCGCTTCTTCGGCGCCCGGGGGCCGGAGCCCGAAATCACACCGATCGCACAAGTGGCGCCCCCGCTGCGTGGAAAGCAGGGGAAATTAGTAACCGTTCGTGGCACAGTATCGCTCACCTCACCGGCGCTTTTTGTCCAGGACGACTCGGGCGGGATAACGCTGTCCGATCCGATTGCACCTGCACTGAATCTGGGCGATGAAGTGGAGGCTACGGGGACACCGTCGGACTCGGGTGATCCGATTGGGGCAACGGCGCTCCTGCTACACGCGCGCGTGCGGCTGCTGTGGGATCACACGCCGGCGGCGCCTTTGTCCATTACCGCAGGACAGGCGGCCACGGGCAACTTCGATGCCCGGCTGGTCGAGCTGCAGGGCACGCTGACAGGCATGCATGAAGAAGCAGACAGCAAGATGCTGGTGCTGGAGCTGGCAAACGGGGCACAGGCATTCCGCGCGTTCGTTCCGGCAAGCCAATCGACGCAGTTTTACCGACGCCTGACACCGCGCAGTCTGCTGAACCTGCGGGGCGTGTGCACGCTGGACCGGCGATACACGCAAGGCGTGACGTCGTTTGCGTTGCTGCTCCGCTCGACTGAAGACATCGACCGTCTGGCAGGACCTCCGTGGTGGACACCGTTGCGGCTGGCGGAGATCGGGTCGGCGATCCTGCTCCTGTGCCTGCTCGGACAGTATCTCTATGGCCGCGCGAAGCAGTGGCGCTGGCGGGCGATTGTGCAGGAGCGCGAGCGGCTGGCGCACGAGCTGCACGATACTCTCGCGCAGAGCTTCGCGGGCGTCGCCTTCCAACTGCAGGGCATTCGCAATGGACTCGAACAAGCGGATTCCGCGGGGATTGCACGCGTGAACCAGCAGATCGACCTGGCATGCGATGTGGTGCGGCAGACCCATGAGGAGGCGAGCCTGAGCATCGCGATGCTGCGCGAGGAGTGGCCGGCAGGCAAGGAACTTGGTGCGGCGCTCGAAGAGTGCGCCGCGAGCATTGTGGCCGGGGGCGATGTGCGGATTGTGCGAAAAGGGCGAAGCGGCCGCGGCGTGCCCGCGCATATTCCGGTGCGTGTGGCCGATGCGCTGTTTCATATCGGCAGGGAAGCGATCGTGAACTCGGTCCGCCATGCCGATCCGCGGCAGATCGTGCTGTCGATCGAGTACGAGGGGAAGCGCGTCATTCTGACGGTGGAAGATGAGGGCGACGGTTTCGATGCGGAGCAGCAGACGCGCGGCTTCGGCCTGCGCGGCATGGAAAAGCGCGCGCGCAGTATCGGCGCGCAGCTTGTGGTTACCAGCCAGACCGGCAAGGGAACACGGGTGCAGGTGACGGCGCCGCTGGAAGGGCACATGAGCGCGCGAGGGTTTTTCGGCACAGCGTGGGGCCGGTTGCGACAGCGGATGGCATGGGTGCGGAGCGGGGTGGCCCGCCGCATGGGCTGGGCAGGCGACACCGCAGTCCGGCGCAGCCACAGCCGCATCAGTTGACACATCGCCGGTGAGCCGATAGCGTTATTGCAACGGAGAGAATGCATCGCATGACATCCCATCGCCACCATCGCCATCCCCATCATCACCATGTGGCGAACGTGTCGGCGGACTCCTCCGGAAGATAAGCAAACCCGAGATCAGGTCCAGCAGCCCGCCGATGCCAAGCAACGGTGGGCTTTTTGCATTTCAGGCAAACGATATGGAGAGGACACGTGAGCAGCGACGCAACAATCGACTTCGCAAAGATGGACGGACTAGTACCCGCCATCGTGCAGGATGCCGCCAGCAAAGAGGTGCTGATGGTCGGCTTTTTCAATGACGAGAGCTATCGGCGTACGCTCGAGAGCGGCTTTGTCACCTTCTGGAGCCGCACCCGGCAGAAGCTGTGGATGAAGGGCGAGACGAGCGGCAACCGGCTGCGCGTCGTGAAGGCCTTCACGGACTGCGACCAGGACACGCTGTTGTTCGAGGTGGTGGTGGAAGGTGATGGGCTGGTCTGCCACGAAGGCACGGTGAGCTGCTTCACGCGGCCCATCGCGATTGAGGTTGCAGCCGAGGTGCGCGCGTGACCGCATCGGCGAAGAAGTTGAAGCTCGGCATTCCGAAAGGCAGCCTGCAGGATGCGACGATTGCGCTGTTCGAACGGGCGGGCTGGCGCATTTACGCGAATGGGCGCTCCTATTTTCCGCAGATCGACGATGCAGAGATTGAATGCATGCTGATCCGCGCGCAGGAGATGGCACGCTACGTGGAGAAGGGCGTGCTCGATGCGGGCCTGACCGGCGTCGATTGGGTGGTGGAGAGCGGCCTGGATGTGGAGAGCATGGCCAGCCTGACCTATGCAAAGCAGAGCCGCAACAAGGTGCGCTGGGTGCTCGCGGTGCCGGAAGACTCGCCGTACAAGCGCGCGGAGGATCTGGAAGGCAAGACCATTGCCACCGAGTTGGTGGAGGTATCGAAGAGATACTTTGCGGCCAAAGGTGTGAAGGTGCGCGTGGAGTTCAGTTGGGGCGCTACCGAAGTGAAGCCGCCAACACTGGCGGATGCGATTGTTGAGGTGACGGAGACGGGAAGCTCGCTGCGAGCGAACCGGCTGCGCATCATCGATACCGTGATGGAGAGCGAGACGCATCTGATTGCGAATCGCAGCGCGATGCAGGATGTGTGGAAGTGCGAGAAGGTGAAGAACCTGGCGTTGATGCTGAACGGCGCGATCGCGGCGCAGGGTCAGGTTGGGCTGATGCTGAATGTGCGCAGGCAGCATCTGGATGCAGTGCTGCAGGTGCTGCCGGCGCTGAATTCGCCGACGGTTTCTCCGCTGCGCGATGCGGAGTGGACAGCAGTGAACACGATTCTGGAAGAGGGCGTGGTGCGCGATGTGCTGCCGCGTCTGAAGGCCGCGGGCGCGACGGGGATCGTGGAGTATCCGCTGAATAAGGTCGTGATCTAACGCAGGCGTTGTTGGTTCAGGAGGAGCACTTTGGAAGTACTGACAACCAGCGGTAGCGGAGCCAGGAAGGTGGAGCGGCTGCTCCAGTCACTGGAACGGCGCGGCACAGTGAATCTGGATCGCGTGGAGCGGCAGGTGCGGCGCATCGTGGAGGACGTGCGGGAGGGCGGCGATCGCGCACTGCTCGCGGCCCGCGCACACTTCGATGGTGTGCCGCGGAAAGAGCCGCTGCGCATCGCGCCGGGCGATCTGCATCGCGCGTGGCAGGAGACGAGTCCCGAGCTGCACGCGGCGCTCAAACTGGCGGCGCGCAATATCACCGAGTTCGCCAAGCGCCAGTTGCCGCGGGAGTTTGACATGGAGCCCGTGCCCGGTGTGAAGACAGGACAGCGTATACGGCCGCTGGCCGCGGTGGGCTGCTATGTGCCGAGTGGACGGCATCCGCTGCCGTCGTCGTTGCTGATGACGGCGATCCCGGCGCTGGTAGCCGGAGTAAAACGCATCGTGATTGTGTCGCCGCGGCCGGCGCGGGAGACGCTTGCTGCCGCTGCGCTG
The DNA here is from genome assembly GCA_963763665.1 of uncultured Acidobacteriaceae bacterium. Lineage (GTDB taxonomy): Bacteria > Acidobacteriota > Terriglobia > Terriglobales > Acidobacteriaceae > KBS-83. Next base: position 1,811,217 of record CAVXPT010000001.1, read on the forward strand.
CTGGACATCGACGAGGTATACCAGGTGGGCGGCGCGCAGGCGATTGCGGCGCTCGCGTACGGGACGCCGTCACTGCCGCGAGTGGACAAGATCGTCGGCCCCGGCAACCTCTATGTCACGGCGGCCAAGCGGATGGTGGCTTTCGACTGCGGCATCGACATGCTGGCGGGTCCGACGGAGATTGTCGTGTGCAGCGAGCGCGGACATCCGGAGGCGATTGCCGCCGACCTGGTCGCGCAGGCGGAGCACGATACGGAGACACTCAGCCTGCTGCTGACCTCGCAGTCTGAGCTGGCAAAGCAGGTAGTACGCGAGGTGAAGGAACAATCGCGTAGCAATCCGGTGGCGCGGCAGGCCTTGCGCAATCACGGCTACGTGATTGTCACGGATACAACAGAGCATGCACGCGAGATTGCGAACCGGCTCGCGGCAGAGCACCTGACGGTGGATAGCGAAGAGGATCTGGCGTGGGTCCAGCATGCCGGCTCGGTTTTCATCGGCAACTGGTCGTCGCAGCCGCTGGGCGACTATGTTTCCGGACCGAACCACACGTTGCCGACGGGCGGCGCTGCGCGCATTCGCGGCGGCCTGAGTGTGATGGATTTTCTCAAGTTGGTGACGGTGCAAAGCTACACCGCGGATGGCGTGCGCGCGCTGGGACCCGCAGCGGTAGCGCTGGCCAATGCCGAAGGGTTGAGCGGGCACGCCGCCGCAGTGGAACGGAGATTGGCCCGTGCCTGAGCGTGTTGCAGTGCGTGCGCCGGCGCCGCGAGAGGGCGTTCGCCGCATGAAGGAGTACCATCCGCCGGTCGCCGGGCGTGATGGTTTGCGGCTGGACTTCAACGAAAACACGCTGGCGTGCTCTCCGCGTGTCATCGAGGTCTTGAGAAACATTTCCGCCGCCGATCTGACGCGCTATCCGGAGCGCGGTTCAGTAGAGGCTGTGGTGGCTGCGTCGCTGCATGTGGAAGCAGCGCAGGTCCTGTTGACCAACGGGGTGGACGAGGCGATCCACGTATTGTGCCAGGCGTTTTTGGATCGCGGCGATGCCATGCTGCTGCCGGTGCCGACGTACAGCATGTATGAAGTGTACGGATCGGCGGCGGAGGCCCAAATCGATGCCGTGCCTGCGACAGATGGCTTCCGGTTTCCACTCGATGCGATGCTGTCCGCGATTCATCCGCGCACACGGCTGATTGCGATTGCGAATCCGAACAGCCCGACGGGCGCAACGGTGGCGCGGGATGCGATCGTTGCGATTGCCGAACGGGCGCCGCATGCTGTCGTGCTGGTGGACGAAGCCTACTATCACTTCTTTGGCGAGACGGTGTTGGATCTGGTCGGCAAGCTTCCGAACCTTGTCGTTGCGCGCACATTCTCAAAGGCGTATGGGCTTGCGGGGCTGCGGCTGGGCGCGCTCGTTGCGGCAGAGGAGACGATGCAGTGGCTGCGGCGCGTGATCTCGCCGTACAGCGTGAATCAGCTTGCGCTTGCGTGTTTGCCGGCAGCGCTGGACGATCACGCATATCTCGATTGGTATGTCGCAGAGGTAAAGGCTGCTCGCGCGGAACTTGCGCAGGCGCTCACTGCATTGCGGGCTTGAGCACTGGCCGAGCCAGGCGAACTTCATCCTGACGCGCATTGGTGCGCAGCATGGCGCGTTTGTGAAGGCGATGCGCGCGCGCGGCATTCTGACGCGCGACCGCTCCGCCGATCCGGGTTGTGACGGCCTGGTTCGCATCACCGTGGGGACGCGCGAACAGATGCAGCAGGCGCGTGCGGCAATTGAAACGTCACTGAAGGAGATTGGATGGCACGCGTAGAAAAGACAAATCGGCCGGATGGTGCGGCAACGCGCACGGCTACGCTCGAGCGCAAGACGACGGAGACGAAGATTACGCTGAAACTGACCATCGAAGGTCAGGGGCGCTACACGGTCAGCACCGGCATTCGTTTCTTCGATCACATGCTGGAGCTGTTTACGCGGCATGGCGCGTTCGATCTCGAGCTCCAGTGCAAGGGCGATCTCGATGTCGACCAGCACCATACGGTGGAGGATGTGGGCATCGCGCTGGGCGAGGCCTTCGACAAGGCGCTTGGAGACAAGAAGGGCATCCTGCGTGCCGGCTACTTCGTGATGCCGATGGATGAAACGCTTGCGGTCGCCGCGATTGATCTGAGCGGACGCGTTGCCTGCGTGGTGAAGACCAAGGTGAAGACGCGCCTGGTGGGCGATCTGCAGAGCGAGCTGGTCGAGGACTTCTTCGAGGGATTTGCGCGCGGCGCACGCGCCAACGTGCACCTGAAGACGCTCTACGGTCGCTCGAACCATCACAAGGTGGAAGCGCTGTTCAAGGCATTTGCGCGGGCGCTGCGCGTGGCGTGTTCGCGCGACAAGCAACTGGGCGAGATGCTGCCGAGCACCAAAGGGCTGTTGTGATCGCAGTCATCGACTACAAGGCCGGCAATCTGACCTCGGTGATGAAAGCGCTCACCGCGCTTGGGGCCGCGGCTCAGGTCACGGAGGACCCCGCAGTGGTGCGCGCGGCAGAGCGCGTGGTGTTGCCGGGGGTGGGACATTTTGCGGCAACGGCGCGTCTGCGCGAAACCGGGATGGAAGACTGCTGTGCGCGAGGTGATCACTCGCGGCGTTCCGTTTCTGGGCATCTGCGTGGGGTTGCAGTGGCTCTTCGAAGGCAGCACGGAAGCAGATAGAGTGCCGGGCCTGGGCGCGATGCGCGGTTTTTGCACGCGTTTTTCTGAGACACATAAGGTGCCGCACGTGGGCTGGAACACGCTTAGAACCGGCGCCGCAATCGCGGCTGCTTGCCGGTCTGCCGGCGCAGACGTTTGTGTATTACACGCACAGCTATCGCGCGCCGGTGGTGGACGAGACAGTTGGCGTGACGGAGTATGCCGGCCCTTTCAGCGGCGCGGTGGAGCGCGGGAATCTCTTCGGCGTGCAGTTCCATCCGGAGAAATCGGGCGAGGCGGGGCTGCAGGTGCTGCGCAACTTTCTGGCGGTGCCGCGAATGCTGACCAAGCGCATCATTGCCTGTCTCGATGTGACGGCGGGCCGTGTGGTGAAGGGAGTTCGCTTCGTCGATCTGCTGGATGCGGGCGATCCGGCGGAGCTGGCGCATCGGCACGCGGCAGCCGGCGCGGACGAGATTGTCCTGCTGGACATTACGGCGACGCACGAGGGACGCAAGACGCTGCTCGACACGGTGGCCCGCACAGCGCGCGAGATTTTTGTTCCGTTCACCGTCGGGCGGCGGCGTGCGGACGGCGGAGGATGCGGCTGCGCTCTTCGACGCGGGTGCGGACAAGATCAGCGTGAACTCAGCGGCGATTGCCGATCCATCGTTGATCGGCGCGGTCGGCCGCAGCTTCGGTTCGCAGGCAGTGGTGGTCGCCATCGATGCCCGACGTGGCGAGGGCGCTGTCGAAACGGCGGAGGTTTACGTGAATGGCGGCCGCAAGCCGACTGGCCGCAAGGTGCTGGACTGGGCGCGCGAGGCGGAGGATCGCGGCGCGGGCGAGATTCTGCTGACGTCGATGGATGCCGACGGCACGCGCAACGGTTTCGACTGCGAGCTGACCGCCGCTCGTCAGCAGCGCGCTGCGCATTCCGGTGATTGCATCGGGCGGCGCGGGCAATGCGCAGCATTTCGCGGATGTCTTCGGCGCGGGCTGCGCGGATGCGGCGCTCGCCGCGAGCATCTTTCATTTCGGCATTGCCGATGTGCGCGAGCTAAAGCAGGAGCTGGCGAACCAGGGCGTGCCGGTGAGGCTGCCATGCTGATTCCTTCGATCGACCTGATGGGCGGCCGCATCGTGCAGTTGGTGCAGGGCAAGGAGCTGAAGCTGGCCTTCGACGATTTCGAGCCACTGGATCGAGCGCTTCTCGAGTTATCCGATGGTGCAGCTGATCGATCTGGATGCGGCGATGCGTCAGGGCAGCAATCGCGCGCTGATTGAGCAGATTGCGCAGCGGCTGCCATGCCAGGTGGGCGGCGGCATCGGCTCCATCGAACGTGCGAAGGAGATGCTGGCGGCCGGCGCGCGCCGCGTCATCATCGGTTCGGCGCTCTTCGATGCCGCGGGTGCCACCGAAGCTGGCGAAACGCAGAAGCTGGTGCGACGCGACTTCGCTCAGGAACTCGCGAATACTGTTGGTGCAGAGCACCTTGTCTTCAGCGTGGACACGCGCGAGGGACGCATCGCCATCAAGGGCTGGAAGCAGCAGGTAGACCTGACGCCGGAGACCGCGATGGCTGCGCTGGAGCCGTACTGCGCAGCGTTCCTCTACACCCACATCGACCGTGAGGGCACCATGCAGGGCTTTCCATTGGAGGTGGCGCGGAGATTGCGCGACGTGACGAAGCGGCAGCTCATCGTTGCCGGCGGCATTCGCGAGCAGGAAGAGATCGACGCACTCTCTGCGATGGGAGTGGATGCCGTGGCGGGGATGGCTGTCTATCTGGGGCGATTGGCCGTATAGCGCGCCGCCGCCGCTGCATCCCGCCGCTTCACCGCGACGCCAATGACGATGAACAAGATGGCGACTGCGCCTTCCAGAGCGGCATTGCCGGTGCGATGGCGCAGCAGACCGGCAAGAGCGATCGCGCCCCAGAAGACCGCCAGCACGAACCAGATCATGTAGCGTCGCATCGGCTCCAGTATAGGACGAAGCGTCCGGACCACCCGCGAAGGCACGCCGGAACGCCTACCCTCAGCCATCGAGATGACTGTATGCTTAGAGGTTTGCATCAGATACTTTCGAGAGACACAGGGCAGGGTGAGCGGATGGCGACAGCGTCCAAGGGACATGCATTCCGAGTGGCGAAGCGGCTGGACGATGTCGGCTTCTCCGATATCGTGACCATCCGCAACAAGGTGATGGAGCTGCGTGCCGCGGGTCAGACGGTGCATGCGTTCCACGGCGGCGAGCCTTTCTTTGAGACGCCCGAGGTGATCAAGCAGGCGCTGTTTTCAGCGACGGAAGAGAACAAGACACGGTACGCGCCGTCCTCCGGCATCGCGCCGTTGCGCACGGCGCTGGTGGAAAAGCTGCGCGCACGCAATGGGATGGAGGCGACAGCGGACGAGGTATTGATCACCGTCGGCGGAGCGCACGGGCTCTACTGCGCCTTCCAGGCGGTGCTCGACCCCGGCAGCGATTGCCTGCTTTTCTCGCCGTACTGGACGCCCATCGCCGACATGATCCGCGGCACGCAGGCGCGACCGCTGTTTGTGCCTACCGCGGCAGCGCGGCGCTCCGGCATTACGGCGACGCTCGAACAGCTCACCACGCTGGAGACGCGCGCCATCTACTACAACACGCCGCAGAACCCGAGCGGCGTGGTCTTCACCCGCGCGGAGGCAGAAGAGGTTGCGGAGTTCGCAAAGCGCCACGACCTGATCGTGATTGCCGATGAGGCCTACGAGGACCTTGTCTACGAAGGCGAGCATGTTTCTATCGCGTCACTGCCGGGCATGGCCGAGCGGACGATTTCTACCTACACCTTCTCCAAGAGCTACGCGATGACGGGATGGCGCATCGGCTATGCGGTGGCGCAGGAGCCGTTCATGACCGCGATGCGGAAGATGGTGCTGTACTCCACCAACGGCGTTCCAACCATGGTGCAGTGGGCCGCCGTGGAGGCGCTGCGAGTTGAGTCCGGAGTTCCGGCAGAAGCGGCTGGCCGAGTATCGCGAGCGGCGCGATGTGCTGGTGAAGGGACTGAATGAGATCGGCTTCGCATGCGAGTTGCCGGCCGGGCGCCTTCTACGCCTTTCCATCGATCACCAGGCTGGGCGTTGACAGCCGCAAGGCAGCAACCTTGCTGCTGGATAAGGCGCATGTCGCCACCATTCCGGGTGCGGTCTTCGGCAGCCAGGGTGAGGGGCATGTACGCTTCAGCTATTCCACCTCAATGGCGGCGATTCAGCATGGCCTGGAGGCGCTGCGCAGCCTGACCTAACTACCGGTCGTGAAACGAAATGCTCGGTGTCCTCGTCTGAAAGGAAGCAATCTTTTGCAGCCGTGCGGGCTGGGATGGAATCTTAAGCAGCATATGCACAATCCACGTCTTTTGACGGCCGCGCTTTTCGTGTGCGCCTGCACGTTGACGCCGTCCATTGCCATGGCCGGCTCGGATCCTCCGGCGCCGTCCACATCAGCGCCGTCCACGTCAGCCTTGCCCGATGCGCCGATGCCACAGACCCAGGCGCCGGCCGACGCGTCCACCGCCGCGAAGAGCGAGGCGACCCCGTTGCCGAACGGCGATGAGGGCAGACAAACCAAGCGCATTCTTGGAATTATTCCGAACTTCCGCTCGGTGAGCGCGAACCAGAAGCTGCCGCCTGAGACGGCAAAGGAAAAGTTCAAAACGGCGGCGCTGGAGAGCTTCGACTACTCGGCTGTTACCTTCGCCGCCGGGCAGGCGGCGTGGCCCAGGCACAGGACTCCTATCCGGAGTTTCATCAGGGCGCGGCCGGCTACGGCCGCTACTTCTGGCATACCTTCGCCGATCAGACCGACGAAAACCTCTGGGTCCAGGGCATCTTTCCTGTGGCGCTGCACCAGGACAGCCGCTATTACACGCTGGGCCACGGCGGCTTCATTAAGCGCGGCGCTTATTCCTTCACGCGTGTCCTGATCACGCAGGTCCGACGATGGCAACCGTGCGCCAAACTATTCTGAAGTTGTGGGCGCGGGCGTGGCTTCGTCGATCTCCGCCGCATATTATCCTTCGGTGTATCAGACCTGGACCAAGATCGGCCAGCGCTGGCTGACGAACGTGATCATCGACGGCGTCACCTTCAGCGTGAAGGAGTTCTGGCCGGACGTGAACAACGCCGTCTTTCATCAAAAGGACTAAAGGACGAACACGCATGCACCTCGGGCTTCCTGAGGAAATCGATCCATCTCTGTTTCGTTATCTTCCCGAAGGCGTGGATATCACCCGTATCGGCGAAGACACCCGTGGCGACCTCCACCTGGACATGTGGGTGCTTCCGCTCAGCCCGAAACAGGCTGCCGCGGCGCGACCGCACATCCGCAGCGTGCAGGTGGTGCAGTCGCAGTACGCCGGGGTGGACGCCTATCTCTCATTCGTGCCGCCGGGAGCAACGCTTTGCGATGCGCAGGGAGTGCACGATATTCCCGTCGCGGAGTGGGTACTCACGGCAATTCTCGCTTCGCTCAAATACATCCCGTTCTACGTACGCCTACAGGCTACGGGCGAGTGGAAGCAGCGCTTTGACGCAGAGAAGCTTTACCTCGGGACCCATCCGGAAGCGCAGCCAATGATGCCGCCGGCGCTCCAGGACGAACTGGCGGGCAAAACGGTGCTGATCGTCGGCTATGGCTCGATCGGCCGTGCTACCGAAGAGCGGCTGAAGCCGTTCGAAGTGAACTTTCTGCGGATCGGACGCCGGCGGCGTGAGGGGGTGGAGCCCGAGGACCGGCTCGATGACCTGCTGCCCCACGCCGACATCGTGATTCTGCTGGTGCCGCTTACCGGGCAGACGCGCGGATTCATCAACGCGGAGCGGCTGGCTGCGATGAAACCCGGCGCGCTGCTGGTGAATGCGGCTCGCGGGCCGGTCGTGGATACAGGCGCGCTGGTCGAAGCCCTGCATGCAGGCAGGATTCACGCGGTCGTGGATGTCACCGATCCGGAGCCGTTGCCGGTTGGCCATCCGCTGTGGTCAGCGCCCAACGTGCTGATCACGCCGCACATTGGCGGCTCCAGTCCCGGCATGATGGATCGCGTGATGCGTCTCATCGGCGATCAATGCCGCCGTTATCTTGCCGGTGAGCCGCTCGCCCATATCGTTCACGACGGCTACTGACGACGCTCCTTCCGTCGCCGGTTCGGATGCTGTACAAAGAGTCATCCGCTATTGCCGGAAGGACCCGTCCATTGAATCGTCTGAATCGTCGCCTGCTTTGCGCTGCAGTGTGCTGCCTGCTATCTGCTACTTCACTTTTCGGCCAGCACGAAGACGCAGCCAACCCTGCTCCAGAAAAACCGGCGGCGCAGAAGGCTGTCGAGACCAAGCCGCAGGCGGAAGTGCCGCCAGTGCAGACGCATCACACGCTGCACGTGGGCGGCCAGACACTGAACTACACGGCGACCGCCGGCCTGATGCCGCTGAAGAACGACAAGGGCGAGACCGAAGCCAATATCTTCTTCATGGCCTACACGCTCGATCAGCCCGAGGGAAAGCGCGACAGCAAGCGGCCGTTGATGTTTGCCTTCAATGGCGGGCCGGGATCGGCTTCGGTCTGGCTGCACCTCGGCGCTATCGGTCCGCGCACGGTCCACATGCAGCAGCCCGATGGCACCATGCCCGCGCCGCCCTATCAGGTCGAGGACAACGAGAACACGTGGCTCACCCAGACCGACCTTGTCTTCATCGACCCCGTGGGCACCGGTTACAGCCGCGTGACCAAGCCCGAATTGTTGAAGCAGTATCTGGGCCTGACGGGCGACACCGCTGCCGTCGGCAAATTTATCCGGCTGTATCTGGATCGATATGAGCGGTGGAACTCGCCCGCTTTTCCTGGTCGGTGAGAGTTATGGAACGACGCGCGCTTCGGCGCTCTCCGGATACATGTTGCAGAAGTATGGCGTCGCGTTCAACGGTGTCGTGCTGATGTCGACGGTGTTGAACTTCGAGACGCTGGAGTTCGCGACCGGCAACGATCTGCCGTACGTGCTCTTTCTGCCGACCTACACGGCCACCGCGTGGTATCACAAGAAGCTCGACCCATCGCTGCAGGGCGATCTGCAATCGACGCTGCGCCAGGCTGAAGCGTTTGCGGATGGCCCGTATGCGGATGCGCTGGCGAAGGGCGACCGGATCAGCGCTGCCGATCGCACCTCAGTGATTGCCGGTCTTGCGAAGTTCACCGGCCTGAGCGCCCACTACATCGACCTGAGCAATCTGCGCGTGGACGAGCCGCACTTTACCAAGGAGCTGCTGCGCGACCAGCGCCTGAATGTGGGGCGGCTGGACAGCCGCTATACGGGCTTCGAGCCGTCGCTGGTGGAAGCCGAGAGCGAGACGGATCCCACGATGTCCATCATCTCGTCGCCCTTCTCCGCATCGTTCCATCAGTACATTCGTACGGAACTTGGTTACAAATCCGACGACGATTATTACTTGCTCGGCGGCGGATTCTCGCAGGAGCGCGACTGGGATTGGGGCTCTGCAGCGGAGGGCTTTCCAAACGTCACGCGAGTCGCTGCGGAAGGCATTCGCCGGCAATCCTTACATGCGGCTCTATGTTGCGTCCGGATACTTCGATCTGGCGACGCCCTACTTTGCCACCGAATACACGCTGGCGCATCTGGGCCTGGAACCGTCGGAGACCAGCCGCATCTCCACGGGATTCTACGACGCCGGCCACATGATGTATCTGAAGCCATCCGCGCAGAAGAAGCTCCATGACGATGTGGCGCAGTTCATCGCCGCTTCGCTGCACTAATCCGGTCGAGGCGCCAGCACCTCGGCCACGTGAACGGCCTTGCGGCTGGTGCCTTGCGCGATCTGCTCCCGGCAACTGAAGCCATCGGTCACAATCACGGTATCGTGATCGGCAGCGCGCACCGCCGGCAGCAGCACACGTTCCCCTAGCGTCTGCGAGACGGCGTATTTGTCCCGCTCAAAGCCAAAAGGGCCGGCCATGCCGCAGCAGCCTGAGTCGAGCATCGTCACCTGCGCGCCAGTCTGTTCCAGCAATGCGCGCTCGGCTTTCATGTTAAAGATGGACTTGTGATGGCAGTGGCCATGCAGCACGATCTTGCGGCCACCCAGCGATGGCGGTTTCCAGCCAGGCGCATGCTCCGCCAGGAAGTCTGCCAGCAGGTATGTCTGCTTCGCCAGGCGCTGCGCTCGATCATTTTTGGGATAGAAATTCCGCAGTTCTTCCAGGAAGACGCTGGCGCAGCTTGGCTCCAGCACGATGAATGGCATGCCCGCATCGATCTGCGGTGCAAGACGGCTCAGCACATCATCGAGATATCTTCGCGCGTGGTCGAGAAATCCGAAGTCGTAGAGCGGGCGCCCGCAGCAGATATGCCGCCGCGGAAAGACTACCCGGAAGCCGGCGCTGCGCAGCACGCGGGCCGCGGCGTCCAGCACCTGCGGCTGCAGATAGTTGTTCCAGGTATCCGGCCAGAGCAGGACGGTCTTCTGGCCGTTCCCGTTCGCCGCCATTTTGTTCTGATCACTCAAGAAGCTGCGCCGGGCGAAGCGCGGGATCGTGCGCTGGGGCGCAATGTCAGCGATGCGCTTTGCCAAGCGACTCCACGCCGGGCAGTGCGAGCGCCGCGTTTGCCATGGCTGGCGCGAATGACGCGAGCCGCGCCCAGCGGTCCATAAAGCCGAAGAGATAGTGCGGCAGCGGATGCGTTCTGCCTTTGTAATGCTGCGCGAGGAACTCGGCCTTGTACGTGGCCATGTCCACCTTCACGGGACATTCGCTTTTGCAGGCCTTGCAGGAGAGGCAAAGATCCAGCGCCTCGTGCACCTGCTCGTTCTGCCACTTGTCCGGCAGTGCATCGCTCTGCATCAGTTCCCACAGCAGGTGCGCGCGGCCGCGCGTGGAGTGCTGCTCCTCTCGCGTGGCCATGTAGCTGGGGCACATGGTGCCGCTGTCCGTCTTGCGGCACGCGCCTACACCGACGCAGCGCATTGTGGCGTTTGAGAATGCGCCATCATCCTCGGGAAAAGCAAAGTGCGTATGCGGGCGCGCGGGCTCGTAACCGGGGCCGACGCGCAGTCTTTCCTCCGGCTGATAGATGCGCGGATCGTCCGGGCGTCCCCATCATCTTGCCCGGGTTCATGCGATTGTCCGGGTCCCACAGCGCCTTGAATTCGCGAAAGGCCTGCATCAGCTCCGGGCCGAACATCTTCGGCAGCAGCGCGCCGCGCGACTGGCCGTCGCCGTGCTCGCCGGAGAGCGATCCGCCGAACTCGATCACGATATCGGCGGCACGCTCGATGAATGCGCGGTACGCCTTCACGCCTTCCACCGAGCGCATGTCGTAGCTCATGCGCGTGTGGATGCAGCCCTGTCCGAAGTGCCCGTAGATGGGCATGATGTAGCCGAACTCATCGACCAGTGCCTGAAGCCTTCGCAGATAGGCGCCCAGCTTCGCAGGTGGAACGGCCGAATCTTCCCATCCCTCCCACAGCTCGGGCACGCCGGGCACATATGTAACCGCGCCGAGAGCAGATTCCCGAATACGCCACACGCGCTCGGCCTGCTCTCCCTCCGCGCACATGGCGTGCGGCGGAATAGACCAGTCAGCGGTTGCCGCCACGAATCGCTCTGCCTGCTCTGCGTGCGTCGTCATCCGTGTCAGCGCCGAATTCAACCAGCAGAAATCCGCGGCCTTCCGGCAGTAACGCGATGTCGTCGAGCGCCATCTGCTTGCGGCGCAGAAAATCGACCAGCAGGCTGTCGAAGCCTTCGAGCCCGATTGGCTTGTAGTTCAGGATCTCCGGGACTGCATCGGCAGCAACGAATGCATCGGCAAAGCCGAGCACTACGAGCTGGCGATGCTGCGGACTCTTCACCAGCCGCACGGTCGCTTCCAGCACCGTGACGCATGTCGCCTCCGACCCGACCAACGCGCGCGCGACATGGAAGCCATTTTCCGGCAGCAACTGGTCAAGGTTGTAGCCGGAGACGCGGCGTGGGATGTCCGGGAAACGCTCGCGCACCAGCGACGCGTAGGTGTCGCGAATGCGCTTCAGGCCGGCATAGATCGCACCGCTACGGCCGCCTTCGGCGATGGCCGCTTCCAGCGCCTCCTCGCTCATCGGACCGAGCGTCATGCGCGTGCCGTCGTAGAGCAGCACGTCGAGCGACTCGATATTGTCGACGGTTTTGCCGCCCATCAGCGCGTGCACGCCGCAGGAGTTGTTGCCGATCATGCCGCCGATGGTGCAGCGGTTGTGCGTCGCGGGATCGGGCGCGAAGGTCAGCTCGGCGCGCTCGGCCTCAGCGCGCAGCGTGTCGAGCACGATGCCGGGTTCGACCCGGGCGCGGCGGCTCTTCGTAGTCCATGGACACGATGCGGCGCATGTACTTCGAGAAGTCGAGGATGACGGCAACATTGCAGCACTGGCCGGGGATGCTGGTGCCGCCGCCGCGTGACAGCACAGCAGCGCCGAACTCCCGGCAGGCCGCCACAGTGGCGACGACGTCCTCAGCGTCGCAGCGGCAAGAACGACCCCGATGGGAAGCTGGCGATAGTTGGAGGCATCGGTGGCGTACAGCGCGCGCGATGCGGGGTCGAACCGGACTTCACCGCGAACCGTGGCGCGGAGCCGCGCTTCGAGCGCAGCGTGCGCTGCGAAGTCCTCATGCGGCAAATGCGTCTCCGGCAGCAGAGTTCAGAATTGGGAAGGGCGAGCCGCTGTCCATCATCAGACCTCGTTCAACGTGGGTGGCGGCAGCGGTGGAATTCTGTCCTGCCTCAGTCTCTGTGTCTCGGCCGGTGACAACCGAGACCAATGCCGTCACCGCCAGATTGACGACGACCGCAGGCAGCGCTGCATAGACGGCGAAAGTGTGTCCAGAAAGATGGAGTGGGAAGACCGACGTCTTCATGCCCATGGAGACGACCATCGCCGTGCCGACCGCCATGCCCGCGGCCCAGCCGGCAAGCAGCGCCGTGCCGCTGGAACCAGCGCGTGAACAGGCCGCAGAGGATCGCGGGCACCATCTGCATGATCCAGATGCCGCCCAGGAGCTGCAGCTCGATGGCATACTGCGCGCTGCTGGCGAGGATAAAGGCCAGCGCGCCGAACTTGATGACGAGTGAAACCAGCTTGGCCATGCGCGCTTCCGCGGGCGGCGTCAGCGGCGTGCGCACGAACTCGCCCCACAGATTGCGTGTGAACAGATTCGCCGTGGCGATGGACATGATGGCTGCCGGCACCAGCGCGCCAATGCCGATGGCCGCCAGGCAGAATCCCGCGAACCACTCCGGGAACATGCGGAGAAAGAGCAGCGGCACTACAGCCGAGGTGTCCTTCGATTGGATGCCCGCGGCCAGCGCCATCAGGCCGAGCAGCGCGATCAGGCCGAGCAGGATATTGTATGCGGGCATAAGCGCGGCGTTGCGCCGGATGACATTCGCGCTTGAAGCGCTGAGCGTGCCGGTGAAGGTGTGCGGGTAGAAGAGCAGCGCCAGCGCGGATCCGATGGCGAGCGTGGAATAGCTCCAGTACTGCGCTGGCCGCAGCAGGATAGAGGCCGGCGGCGTGTGCTGCGAGAGCGCGTGCGCGGCGTTTGCGAAGACAGCTCCGTAGCCTCCCAGCTTTGCCGGAATGATGATGACCGCCGCGAGCACCATGATGTAAAGCATCACATCCTTGACGATGGCGATCGCTGCGGGAGCACGCAGGCCGCTGGTATAGGTGTAGGCGGCCAGTATCACAAAGGCAACGATGAGCGGCCACTCACCCTGAATCCCCATTGCGGCAATCACTTCGCGGATACCGACAAGCTGCAGAGCGATGTAGGGCATGGTCGCCAGAATGCCGGTAACAGCGAAGGCGACGGAGAGCCAGCGGCTGCGATAGCGGCCGCGTACATAGTCGGAGAGAGTAATGTAACGTTCCCGGTGACATATGGTCCAAAGCTTGGGCAGCACCAGCATCATCAGCGGGTAGGAGAGGATGCAGTAGGGCACGGCGAAGAAACCCACAGCGCCGGCGCCATAGAGCGCCGCGGGCACGGCGATGACCGTATAGGCCGTGTAAAAATCACCGCCGATTAGAAACCAGACGATGAGGGTGCCGAAGCGGCGGCCGGCGAGCCCCCACTCCTCCAGGCTCTGCAGATCGGCACGCCGCCAGCGCGCCGCCAGAAAGCCCGCCGCCGTCACGATGAGGAAGCAGAGGCAGAAGACAACAAGCGCGGTGGTGTGGATCGCCGATGGCATCAGGATGGATTCTGGGAGATTGTACGATGCGTCCCGGCGTGGGCTATCGGCCGCGCATGCGGTCCATGCTGAACGCGGTGGAGCCGGTGGATGACCAGCGTCAGCAATGCGACGAGGTAGAGCACCATCAACTCACCGTGTTCGGAGCCGGGCCCTCTGCCGAAGAAGGCGAAGCGATGAATCAGCGCCCACGCCACCAGAATGTTGCAGAAGCAGAAGAGTGCTGCCCAGCGCGTCCAGATGCCGAGCACCAGCAGCAGCGAGCAGACGAAGTCCGAGAAGAATGCGATGAAGAAGGACGCGTGCGCGCCGATGTGGATGGGATCGGGAAAATGCGCCATGAATTGCGCCCAGTGCATCGGCTGCTTCTCCCAGCCATGGCGCAGGAAAAGCGTGGCGCCGGTGCCGATGCGCAGGATGGCGAGCCCCGCTTCTCCTCCGCCTGCCGATTGTTTTTGCGAATGCCATCGCAGCCTCCTGGAATCTAGTGCAGCAGGCCGTTGCCGCCGGGCCCGCTCCACTCATCCACCACAACATCGAGATCGTTCACGATGCGGATTGCCTTTTCTACATTGCGGCGAATCTGTGCCCGGTCCTGCCGCGACGCGGTGGGCGATTCCTCAATCGCCACCACGCGGCCGTACGGCCAGGAAAAGTCGGGAATCGCTGACAGCGCTTCGGGCAGATCGGACATGCGAATCTCCAGCGTCTGCCTGCGCGCGGCCGCGGGGTGCAGCAGGGTGCCGGCGTCCAGCGCACTGCTGGTCTGCTGCGGGTAGATGATGCGGAGCGTCAAGGTATCGCGACGCACGGTCAGAAATGGATTCTGCCACGCGTCTGTACTGCGGACGTTGATGTAGAGATGTTTCGAAGGCGGCGGGATATTTTCAAGTTGGCCGCGCGCGGTCGCTTCATTCTTCGCCAGGGCGCGCGCCTGCTCCTGCTGCAATTGGCGCGGCGTCGGCTGCTGTGTGCCGGACTGGGCGCTGCGCCGGCATCCGGCGAAAAGCAGCAGCGGAAGGATGAGAGCGAAAGCGGCGCGTCTTCTATGGAGCCACATGAGGCGCTGGAAGGGATCGGCGGGACAGGCGTGTTGCACCGACTTAGCATATCAATCCGCGCCGTCTGCCACGGTTCCCAGCCATTGTTTAGTTAGCGTCCCTGCCACGATGGGGCGCGCTTTTCCAGGAAGGCGCGCGTGCCCTCCGCCTTGTCTTCGGTCGCACACGTCAATCCGAAGAGAGATGCTTCCAGTTCCAATGCGGCCTCGATCGGCAGATCGTAGCCGCCATCGACGGAGCGCAGGCAACCGGCCACGGCCAGCGGCGCCTGTTGCGCTATCGAGCGAGCCAGCGTTTCCGCCCGTGCCATCAGGGCCTCCGCCGGCACCACCTCGTCCACCAGACCCAGGCGGAACGCTTCTTCGGCGCTCACCATATCGCCTGTCAAGCAGCAGCTTGAGCGCGGCGCTCTTACCTACCAGCCGCGGCAGACGTTGCGTGCCGCCATAGCCGGGCATGAGTCCAAGCTTCACCTCTGGCTGGCCAAGCCGCGCCGCTTCGCTCGCGATGCGGATGGTGCACGCCATCGCCAGTTCGCAGCCTCCGCCAAGCGCAAAGCCCTGGATCGCAGCGATGACCGGTTTGCCGCAGGTCTCGATCTTGCGGAAGACAGCCTGGCCGCGCCGCGCCATCTGCTGTCCATCGATGGCCGAGAGCGCCGCCATCTCGTTGATGTCCGCACCCGCGGCGAAGGCTTTCTCGCCCGCACCGGTCAGGATGATGGCGCGCACATCCGGGTCCATTGCGAGAGAGGTGAAGGCGTCGTCCAACTCCGAGAAGAGCGCACGGTTGAGTGCGTTCATCACCTTCGGACGATTCAATGTCACAACAGCGTAGACGTCGCTTCGTTCCAGCAGCAGGGTCTCGTAGGGCATAGAGGAAGCTCCTCAATGGCGGTGTAAGAGCGCAGAACGGCTGAGTGTAGCAGCCTCCACTGCGGTCTTGCTGTGCAGGGATGCGCCATCGCTGAATGGTAGATTGGAAAGAATGATTGGGATTGGCAGCAATGATTAAAGGAATCACCTTCGTGCATGCGGCCAGCACGCCCGCCGTCTATGACACGCTGCATCGATTCTTCTCGGCGGTTGGTCTGGAGCCCGGCCGAAGCTGGGAGACGGATGCAAGCCGCGGGGCGCCATTTCTCGCGCCATGTGGGCAGTTTTGAGTTGCTGGATGGCATGGCCCACCTGCCGGCCGAGGTGCTGATCGAAGTGACCGCCATCGACGACGTGCACCAGGCCGCAAAGCAGTGGCTGGAACAGGCGGCAGGCCCGCAGGAGGCCATAAGGCGCATCACCAACGTCGCGCCGACGACGTGGAAGTCGCTCGCGTTCACCATCGAACCCGTGCCGGGCGTTTCCTTCGCCTTCTGGCAGTGGGAAGATCCGTTGCGCGGCAAGCCGCTTGCCATCGAGGGCGATCTCTCGGCTGCTGGCATGCGCTTCGCCATCGTGGTCGCCCGCTGGAATGCAGTCATTACCGAACGCCTGCTGCAAGGCGCGCTCGATGGTCTGCTGCGCAGCGGCGCGGTGCGCGAGCAGATCGAGATCGTGCGCGTGCCCGGCGCGTGGGAGATTCCCTCGGCAGCGCGTGCGCTCGCGGCGAGTAAGCGCTTCGATGGCGTCATCGTGCTTGGCTGCCTGCTGCGCGGCGAGACCGCGCACTACGAGGCGATCTACAACGAGGTGAGCCGCGGCATCGGCCAGTCGCAGCAGGAGACCGGCGTGCCCCACGGCTTCGGCGTGCTGACCTGCGAGACGCTGGAGCAGGCACTGAACCGCGCCGGCATCAAGGCCGGGAACAAGGGCTTTGAGGCGGCTGTCGCCACCATCGAGATGGTGGATGTGCATCGCAAGATTGCCACTGAACCGGTTACAGACAGGCGGCCGGCATGAGCCAGCCCGTAGGCAAGCGCCGCAAGTCGCGCGAACTTGCCATGCAGATGCTCTTTCAGCGGGATGTAGGCAAGCAGACTGCCGGATGAGGTGCAGAAGAGCTTCTGGAAGGCGCGCGAAGAGTC
Source organism: uncultured Acidobacteriaceae bacterium (assembly GCA_963763665.1). Taxonomy (GTDB): domain Bacteria; phylum Acidobacteriota; class Terriglobia; order Terriglobales; family Acidobacteriaceae; genus KBS-83. Next base: position 1,828,277 of record CAVXPT010000001.1, read on the forward strand.
GATCGACAACGACACGCGTGGCTTTGCGGAAGACCTCTTCCGCGTTGCCGTCGCGCGTGAAGAGGAGATCGACGCGCTCCTGGAGCAGCACTCGGCGCACTGGCGCATCCCGCGCATGCCGGCGGTCGATCGCAACCTGCTGCGTCTCGCCATCGCGGAGCTGCTGGGCTTTCCCGGAACGCCCGTGCCCATCGTCATCAATGAATCGCTGGAGATTGCCAAGCGTTACACCGCGCCGGAGTCGCTCGGCTTCCTGAACGGCATCCTCGACGCGATCGCAAAGAGCAGAAAGTAGCGAAGGAACAACGACAGACCACCGCAGACAACGACAGACAAACCGAGTGCCGAAGTGGTGATTGGCCTTCTGGGGTTTGCCTGCAGTTTGTCTGCCTTTGTCTTCCCTACGGAATCGCCCTCGGCTTCACCGCCAGGAACTGTGCAGCCGTCACGCCTCCACTGCCATCCGGCAGGTTTGCGCTGAACTGCTCCGTATCCGTCAGCGTGCTGGTGGATACGATGTGCATGTTCCCGTCACCGGCAGTCGAGACGAAGATGTCCGCATAGTCCGGGCTGAAGATCGCCGCCACCGGCGTCGTGGCCTGGGCCCCGGTCAGCTTTACGCTGCTCAGCGTGCCGGCCGAACCAGGAGTCGGCGGGATCGTGTACACCGGCAGCGCCGCGCTGCCTGCAGTGGCATTCGCCGACTCATAGGTCACCACAGCAAGCAATGAGTTCGGCGACGTCACCACCTGGTGGATGACCGACGGCGCGTAGGCGGCCAGCGACTGCGGAAAGTTGACAGGATTGGTGATGGTCAGCGGCAGCGTCGCCTTGGTCGTCGGATCGGTCGGGCACGCGCCGGAAACGACAGTCTCTCCAGCCGGAGGCGGCGCCTCCGTCGGCACCACCACGTTCGAGTCGATCAACTGCGGAGTCGGGCTCGCCGTCGCGCTGATCACGTGCGTGCCATCGGTCGTGCTGGCCAGGTGGTCCGCGGCAAAGTTGTAGCCGACGGCGCCGCCGGGCACCGCCGAGGGATAGTTATCGATCGGCGTCAGGCGTGTATCCGGGCAGTAGCCGCGGGCTGTGGTGTTCTGGCCGGAGAGGAAGGCGCCAAACTGCGGCACCGCCAGCGAGAGATCGGGCGAGCAGAAGACGTTATAGGCAGTGTTCGCGTCTGCGCCGGTACCACCGTTGGCCGGGCATCCTGCTACCGGAGTGCCGTTCGAGGCATCCAGCGTCTCCGTGCTCCATCCGGTAAAGCTGTTGTACACGTAGAGTTTGTTGGTGCCGAGGACGTAGAGCGTGCTGCCGTCCGGCGAGAAGACCGCGCGCTGCCCGACCCCACCGTACTGGGTCACGATGCTTGCCGGTGTTCCCGTGCTGCCGGCGCTGCCCGTGCCGCCGGTCGTCGTTGAGCCCGCCACGGCCGGCTGATAGACGTAAATAATCTGGCGATCGCGATCGTTGATCACCACCTGGTTGTTGGTGGGGGATACAGCGAGCACCACGCCGGGCACGGTCGTGTCTTCCTTGGTCAGCCCGTTGGAGGCTGCCGCCACGATCATCAGCTCGCGGTAGCTGCCGAAGTAGAGGCTGGTCCCGGTCTGGTCCAGAACCATGGAATTCGGCACATACGGCAGATGGACCGGCGTGCCGATGGTGCCCAGGCTGAGATCGAGCGGCGTGAAGTACTGCGACTTCGGGCTGGCCATCCAGAGATAGCTGCTCGCGCTTCCCGGCGAGGTCACGTTCAGGGTATCGCTGGCAATCGGTGTTCCATTGCCCTCGATGCCAATCTGATTGACAGGCGCCGGATTGCAGGTCGGCGGCGCGCATACCGCATACACCGAGCTCGATCCGGGAAACGTCGAGGTGATGGAGCCCGTGCCGCTTATCGCGATGGTGCGCTGGTCGGTCGAGGTGTAGCTCAACGGCACACCGGTGATGGTGTTGCCGTTGGTGTCGATCACCGTCGCCGTTGTGGGCAGTGGCGTATTCGGCGTCACGTTCACCTTGGTGTTGCCGTTCGCAGTGAGTGTGATCGACTTGGGCGGGCAGGTGTGGAAGACGCCCGCGCTGGAGCTGGTGCCGGCGATGCTGGCCGAGATGAGCGCGGCCCCCGGGTGTTGCGCAGTCGCCAGGCCGTTCTGGTCAATGGAGACGATGCTGTTCGTCGAGCCGGTACCAGCGATCGACGATGTGCTCTGAGCCGCGTAGCTAAGATGGCCGAGCACCGCGGAGCAGTTCGGAACACCACTCACATTCGGCGCGCAATAGGGCGTCGTCTGACCTGCGATAAAGGCTGTGGCGTCCAGTTGCGCGGTCTGGTTTTGCGAGATACAGCTGGTCAGGGGGCTACCGCCGCTGCTGGTGGTATCCAGCGCCACGCTGGTGACAACCGGGATGGATGTACACCTGCACCGCATTCCGGAGGCCACGCCGTTGGCGCTGGCCGTCGCTGTTGCCACTTGCTGGACGTTCGTGGGAATGCAGGTGGTATAGGGAGCCACGCCGCTGCTGGTGAGGCGGTTCCAGTGTCCCGCGCAAATCTGGCCTGAGGGCGAAACATCCACGTTTGAGTGTGTCGGGTCGGAGGCCGGGCCGACGATCCCGTACTGCACGGTTCCGACACTTACCGAAGCGCCGGTGCAATCCTTGCCGCCGCCCGCGGTCAGCGTTCCAATCTGCCCGTATGACAGGGAGATGCCGGTCACCTGCGGTTCCAGGGTGAACGATACCAGTGTCCCTTTCTTGGTCGCAAAGCCCTGTCCATTGCTGTTGCAGTAGTTGTTGGGATTCGAGCCGCAACCGAGAACAGAGAGCTGAACGGGAAGCGTAATGAGGAAGAGGACAACAAGAATCAGGTACCGCCGCATGAAACCTCCCCGTAACGGCCAAGCGAATTTCCCTGTCGAAATCCGCGAACCGCCACGGTGCACTGCAAAGAAGATCACTCCAGGCCGTTTTCACAAAGAGTGCAACGCGATCGGGAAGACCCGCTGCCGCTCTTCCGTTAAGAAAAGCGGCACTTCGCGAGCCCGCGCTTCCTCACAGTCATTTATGAAAACGGTCTAAAACGTGTGTCACGAGTGTAAAGCAGGATAGGAGGCGCGAGCCAGCGTCCCGTTGGATGCGGGCGTTCTCAACGCCCTGCCGCCGCGCCCTGCGCGGCTCCAGCCTGCTGCTGCGTTCCCAGATACTGGTCGAACCAGCCCAACGTCCGCTCCAGCACATCGATGCGGTGCTCGGGATTGCGGAAGCCATGGCCTTCATTCGGATACACCACCAGCTCCGTCGGCACACCCACGTCTTTCAGCGCATGCCAGAACTCAAAGGACTGGGGAGCGGGGCACTCACCATCGCGATCGCCCACCACCACCAGCGTTGGCGTCTTTACCTTGCGGATGAAATCGATGGCCGAGCTCTTCGCGTAGACCGCCGGATCGTCATAGACGCTCGCGCCGAAGAAAGGCAGCATCCACTGATCAATCGAGTTCTCTCCGTAGTAGCTCTGCCAGTTCGAGATGCCTGCACCGGCCACCGCCGCGTGGAAGCGCTGGGTCTGGGTCACGCCGAACATGGTCATGAAGCCGCCATAGCTCCAACCGGTCAGGCCCAGGCGGCCGTCGTCCACGCTGGGATACTTCTTCTCCACAGCGTCCACACCCGCCAGGATGTCGCGCAGATCGCCGTAGCCGAAGTCCTTCCGGTTGGCCATGGTGAAGGTCTCGCCCTGGCCATAGCTGCCGCGCGGATTCGGCTCAAGCACGAAATAATCCATGGCGCTCAAGGGGGCACCCCCAAAGCCCGCTCCTGGCCAGCGGGGCAGCACAGCGCTCGACGGGCCGCCATGCACCATCACGATCAACGGATACTTCTTCGCCGGGTCGTAGTGCGCGGGCAGCATCAGCCAGCCCTGGATGTGGAAGCCTTCGTTGGTCCACTCGACGGATTCGGATTTGCCCCAGGCAGGCTTGATGGCGTCGTTCACGTGCGTCACCTGGGTGAGCTGGGCGCCCGGATCGAGCTTGCCGATGTAGATCTCCGGCGGCTTCTCAAAGGAGCTGCTGGCGACCGCAAAGCTGCCGTCCTTGGCGATGGAAAGGCTCATGGATTCGCGCCCGTCGCTGATGCCAGAGGGCGCAGCGAGCAGAACCCGGCCCCCGGTGAGCGCGGGAGAGCCCGATTCAGACAGGGAGTACGTCGAGATACGGCTGATGCCGCCGGAGACCTCGGAGACGAGCAGCGTGCGGTCATTCATCCAGTGCGGCCAGACGGAAGTGATTGCAGCGCGGGGCGTCACATCCACCGCATTGCCGCCGGTCGAGGAAACCAGGTAGACGTCGCCCGCCCGTCGAGCCCTGGTCGCTCATCAACCCGCCGATAAAGGCGATGCGCGAGCCATCCGGCGACCAGCGCGGCACCGCGATCTGCAGGCCGTGGAGCGTTCCGGAATCCTTCTGCGGGTCGACGATGCTGGTGGGCTGGGCGTTGGCGGTTGCGGCGGCGGTGTAAAGCTGCGCCACCCACCAGTTGTTCTCTCCCGGCGGCGGTGCGGCCACGTAGGCCAGCTTGCTGGAATCCGGCGACCAGTCGAATTCGTACACATGCAGCTTCTCCGGGGTCAGCAGTTCGACCTCGCCGCCCCGCGCGTCCACCGCCGCAACTCGTTGTACTTCAAGGCCTTCCACCCCGATGACGCCGGAAGGCGGCTTCATGGCCGCGAGCGCGCCTGCCGGCCGGGTGGCGCCCGGCACATACAGAAATCCAATGCGCTGCGAGTTCGGCGACCATGCGGCATGCTCCACGTAGCCCTTGAGGTGGGTGATCTGTTGCGGCTTTCCGTCCAAGGTGGTCACAAAAAGGTCGTTCTGGCCGTCTTTGCCGCAGTCGCCCTCAAAAAGCAGCGCGCGCGAGTCCGGCGACCACTGCGGGTCGCTCGCCGTGCAATCCTTGCCCGCCTCCATCTCCTGCGCGCCCTCTCCCCGCGCGTCGCTCACCATGATCCGGCTCGGGCTGCCATGCCCATGCCCGCCTTCCGTCCAGGCCAGACGTTTGCCATCCGGCGACAGCGACGTCTCCCCAACGTTCTGCACCTTCCCCAGATCCGCCAGAATGGCGCGGACCTTCGGATTGGCCGGCGGATGCGCGTTGGGCGAATCTGCGGCCAAAGCTGTGAAAGGGAGGATGGAAAAGCAGAGCAGAGCAGGCAAAGCGCGGCACAGAAAACTCATGCGACGGATGCTAACAGCATTCGGGCTCGCAAGCCCCGCCCATGGGCTGACGTGCGTGAACGGCAGAGCGCATACGAATTCTGCGGGTCAGAATGTGCCCTGAAATGGACCGTTCGATGCCAGATAGCGCCCCCGATGTACCCCTGAAGGCCCTTTTCGCGCACAATTTCAACGCCTTTTATTGACCACTTCCGCAACGCTTGTTATTGTTAAAAGGTTCCCCGAGGCACGTCCTGCGTATGCGCTGTAGTGGCACGCATAGGACGGGCGCCAGACGGGAATCCCACGGAATGCAGGCTGGTTGCAGGTTTTCGGCCTCTTCTGCGGTTCCTCTGAAGTCTAGAGGGCGAAGATCGCATCGGTGCCTGCGACACCCTTCACCTGGAAGGGCTATGCGGGCCGGAACTTCGAAACGGAGCTGAACTTTCACCGGATTCCAGGATTTTTCTGGGTTCCGGTCACGTGCGGCCACCGTCCTGGTTCCTGTCTGAGATAGGAAGCGAAGCAGACGCGAAGCGGACATGCGCGAGCCATGCCTTCAGCACGTTGTGCGTGCGGGCACTCGAGTGGGCCGTTCGCGGGCTGTGTGGGATTGAGACGAAGGGTAAGGAGTACTGGATTGCCGACATTCAATCAGCTGGTAAAGCAGGGTCGCACGGCGCCGCGCTACAAGACCGCGAGCCCGGCGTTGCAAGGCTCCCCGCAGCGGCGCGGTGTATGCACCCGCGTCTACACGCAGACGCCCAAGAAGCCGAACTCGGCACTGCGCAAGGTAGCCCGCGTCCGGCTCACCAACGGTATCGAGGTGACGACATACATCCCCGGCATCGGCCACAACCTGCAGGAGCACTCCATCGTGCTGATCCGCGGCGGCCGTGTGAAGGATCTGCCGGGTGTCCGGTATCACGTAGTACGCGGCTCACTCGATTCGGTGGGCGTGGCCAACCGTAAGCAGAGCCGTTCGAAGTATGGCGCGAAGCGCCCCAAAACGGCTGCAAAGTAAGAACTGCAGCGAAGTAAGTCAGGAAAAGGTTAGGAAGCGATGCCGAGAAAAGGACACATTGCCAAGCGCGAAGTAGCGGCCGATCCGGTCTACAACTCTTCGCTGGTCACCAAGTTCGTGAACTCGATGATGTGGGGCGGCAAGAAGTCGACCGCGCAGGCCATCTTCTATACCGCGATGACCAACCTGGAGCAGAAGGGCGGCGACGAGGCCCTGAAGCTGTTCAAGAAGGCGGTCGAGAACTGCAAGCCGCTGCTTGAGGTGAAGACTCGCCGCGTCGGCGGCGCGAACTACCAGGTGCCGATCGAGGTGAATCCGGATCGGCGTACCTCGCTCGCGATTCGCTGGCTGGTGACATTTGGCCGCGCTCGCGGTGAAAAGGGCATGGTTGACAAGCTGACCAACGAGCTGCTGGATGCGGCGAACGGCCGTGGCGCCGCGATGAAGAAGAAGGAAGACATCCATCGCATGGCCGAAGCCAACAAGGCATTCGCGCACTATCGCTGGTAATGGCAAGAGAAGTCGTTAGCTGGGGCAGGTAACAGATAACCGTAGCAATTATCGCTGGCCCAAGGCTGGCGGGAAGTTGAGAGAGAAGAGACCGTGGCTCGCCAAGTACCTCTAAATCGTTGCCGGAACATCGGGATCATGGCGCACATCGACGCCGGAAAGACGACGGCGACCGAGCGCATCCTGTTCTATACGGGCATCACCCATCGCATCGGCGAGGTGCATGAGGGCACGGCCACCATGGATTACATGGAGCAGGAGCAGGAGCGTGGCATCACCATCACCTCCGCGGCGACCACCTGCACCTGGAAGAATATCCGCATCAACATCATCGATACCCCTGGCCACGTGGACTTCACGGCCGAGGTGGAGCGTTCGCTTGCGCGTGCTCGATGGCGCGGTGGCGTTGTTTGATTCCGTCTCCGGCGTGCAGCCGCAGAGCGAGACGGTGTGGCGCCAGGGCGACAAATACCACGTGCCGCGCATCTGCTTCGTGAACAAGATGGACAAGGCCGGCGCGGACTTCGAGCATGTGATCGAGACCATCCGCAAGCGGCTGGGCGCGCGTCCGGTGGCCATTCAGATTCCGATTGGCGCCGAGGCGAATTTCAAGGGCGTCATCGATCTGATCGAGATGCGCGCGATCGTCTGGAACGACGAGACGATGGGTTCCGAGTATGCGGTCGAAGCGATTCCTGCAAACCTGACAAAGAAGGCCGAAGCCTTCCGCATGCAGTTGGTCGAGACGGTGGCTGAGTACGACGACGACATGCTGCACAAGTTCCTCGAAGGTGAGACGCCGACGGCAGAGGAGCTGAAGAGTTCGCTGCGCAAGGCGACAATCGGGATGAAGGTCTTCCCGGTGATGTGCGGCTCCGCATTCAAGAATAAGGGAATTCAGACGCTGCTCGATGCGGTGGTGGACTACCTGCCGAGTCCGCTCGATGTGCCTGCCGTCGAAGGCATCGATCCTTCTGATCCTTCGAAGGTTCTGATTCGCAAGGCGGATGATGCCGAGCCGTTTTCGGCGCTGGGCTTCAAGCTGATCAACGACCCCTACGGCAAGCTGGGCTTTATCCGTATCTACTCGGGCTCGCTCAAGACCGGCGATACAGTGGAAAACCCGCGCACCGGCAAGACGGAGCGTGTGGGCCGCCTGGTGAAGATGCACGCCAACAAGCGTGAGGACATCACCGAGATCTACGCCGGCGATATCTGCGCCTGCGTGGGTCTGAAGGAATTGAAGACCGGCGACACGCTGTGCTCTCCGTCGGCACCGATCGCGCTCAGCGCGATTACCTTCCCTGAGCCAGTGATTTCGGTGGCGATCGAGCCGAAGACGAAGAGCGACCAGGAAAAGATGGGCGTCGCGTTATCGCGCCTGGCGGACGAAGACCCCACCTTCAAGGTGCGGACGGATATCGATTCCGGGCAGACCATCATCAGCGGCATGGGTGAGCTGCACCTCGAGATTCTTGTCGATCGCATGAAGCGCGAGCACAAGGTCGAGGCCAATGTGGGCGAGCCCAAGGTGGCCTTCCGCGAGACCATTCGCAAGATTGCCGAGGCTGAGGGCAAGTACATCCGGCAGACCGGCGGTTCGGGCAACTACGGTCACGTGAAGATTCGTCTGGAGCCGAACGAGCCGGGCAAGGGCTTCGAGTTCGTCGATGAAATCCGCGGTGGCGTGGTGCCGAAGGAATACATCAAGCCGACCGAGCAGGGCATTCGCGAGGCGCTTCACAACGGCATACTCGCCGGCTACGAGATGGTGGACTTCAAGGCTGTGCTTTACGACGGCAGCTATCACGATGTCGACTCGAACGAAATGGCCTTCAAGATCGCCGGCTCCATGGCTTACAAGGAAGCGGCGAGGAAGGCAAGCCCGGTGCTGCTCGAGCCCGTGATGGCGGTAGAGGTCACGGTGCCGGAAGAGCATATGGGCACCATCATCGGCGACATCAACTCGCGCCGCGGCCGCATCGAGGGCATGGAGCACTCGGGTGGGTCGCAGGTGATCAAGGCGATGGTTCCGCTGAAGGAGATGTTCGGCTACGTGAACGACATTCGTTCGTCCACGCAGGGCCGCGCCTCTTACAGCATGCAGTTCGCACGATATGAAGAGGCGCCCCGCATGATCTCGGAAGAGATCATCGGCCGCAATCAGGGCAAGTAAGCCAGGGTAAGTAGTTCGACAAGAGTTCGCGCGGTATGACGCCGCGCCCGAAAGATCAGGAGAAGCGAGATGGCGAAGGAGAAGTTTGACCGATCGAAGCCGCATGTGAATGTGGGGACGATAGGGCACATTGATCACGGGAAGACGACGTTGACGGCGGCGATCACGAAGGTATTGTCGAAGCACAATCCGAACAACAAGTTTCGCAGCGTTTGACACGATCGATAACGCGCCGGAAGAGCGGGAGCGCGGGATCACGATTGCGACGGCGCACGTGGAGTATGAGACGGCGAACCGTCACTACGCGCACGTGGACTGCCCGGGTCACGCGGACTACATCAAGAACATGATCACCGGCGCGGCGCAGATGGATGGCGCGATTCTGGTGGTGGCGGCGACCGATGGTCCGATGCCGCAGACCAAGGAGCACGTGCTGTTGGCGCGCCAGGTGGGTGTGCCGTACATCGTGGTGTTCCTGAACAAGTGCGACGCGGTGGAAGATCCGGAGCTGACGGATCTGGTGGAGATGGAAGTACGCGAGCTGCTGTCGAAGTACAACTTCCCGGGCGACGATGTGCCGGTGATCCGCGGCTCGGCGCTGGGCGGGTTGAACGGCGAGGCGCAAGTGGGAGGCGAAGATCGACGAGCTGATGGAGGCGGTGGATAAGAACGTGCCGCTGCCGGAGCGCGCGATCGACCAGCCGTTCCTGATGCCGATCGAAGACATCTTCTCCATCTCGGGCCGCGGGACGGTGGTTACGGGCCGTATCGAGCGTGGTCAGGTGAAGGTGGGCGAAGAGTCCGAGATCGTAGGCTTCCGGGAGACGCGCAAGACGGTGGTGACGGGCGTCGAGATGTTCAAGAAGCAGCTGGACGAGGGCCGTGCGGGGGACAACGCGGGGCTTCTGCTGCGCGGCATCGCGAAGGAAGATGTGGAGCGCGGAATGGTCTTGGCGAAGCCGGGATCGATCACGCCGCACACCAAGTTCAAGGGCGAGATCTACGTGCTGTCGAAGGAAGAGGGTGGGCGTCATACGCCGTTCTTCAACGGCTACCGTCCGCAGTTTTACTTCCGGACGACGGATGTGACGGGCACGGCAAAGCTTCCGGAGGGCACGGAGATGGTGATGCCGGGCGACAACATCGCGCTGGAGATCGAGCTGCACACGCCGGTGGCGATGGAGAAGGGCTTACGGTTCGCCATCCGCGAAGGCGGCAGAACCGTCGGCGCCGGCACCATCACCGAAATCATTGAAGTAAGAGCGTCAGGCATACGCGTCCTTCGGGCGCCAGAAACAGAACCAAGTGGATTGGCGGTGCGAGCTGCCGATCCACGGGAAGACGAAAAGCAAAATGGTTGGACAGAGAATTCGCATCCGGCTGAAAGCATATGACTACCGCGTGCTCGATACCTCAACGGGCGAGATCGTGGAAACGGCGAAACGTACCGGCGCGCAGGTAGCGGGACCGATTCCGTTGCCGACGGTGAAGAACAAGTACTGCGTGCTGCGTTCGCCGCACGTGGACAAGAAGTCACGCGAGGCCTTCGAGATCCGCACGCACAAGCGGCTGATCGACATCCTCGAGCCGACACAGCAGACGGTGGATGCGCTGATGAAGCTCGATCTGCCGGCCGGCGTGGACGTCGAGATCAAGGTGCGCGAAGAGAAGGCGGCGGCGAAGTAACTGCCGGAGATTTGTAGCAGGCAATGCCTACAGTGCCCGCGGGCATGATGGGGAGAGGGAACGAGATGGCAGTCACAGGAATTCTGGGCAAGAAGATCGGCATGACGCAGGTGTTCGATGAGAAGGGTGAAGTTCACCCGATCACCGTGCTGCAGGCCGGCCCATGCGTGGTGACGCAGTTGAAGACGCTGGCCAGGGATGGCTACGAGGCGGCGCAGATCGGCCTGGTCGAGTTCGTGAAGAGCTCGAAGGTGAACAAGCCGATGGCCGGTCACTTCGGCAAGTCGAATGTGCCGCCCGTCAAGCTGATGCGCGAAGTCGCCGTGGAAGCGGCTGCCGCATCAGCGAAGGCAGAAGCAGCGGATGGCGACGCGCAGGTGGCGAATGGCAATGGCTTGAAGGCGGGCGATCGCGTCCTGGTCGACATCTTTTCGAGCGACAAGTACGTCGACGTGATCGGTACGAGCAAGGGTCGCGGCTTCGCGGGTGTCGTGCGGCGTCACAAGTTCGGTGGCGGCCCGAAGGCGCACGGCCACATGTTCCAGGTGCAGGGCTCGATTGGTGCGTCGTCGTTTCCGTCGCGGGTGTTTCCCGGACAGCGCATGCCGGGTCACTACGGCGTGGATCAGGTGACGGTGCGCAATCTGCGGATTCGCGGCATTGATCTGGAAGAGAACCTGCTGATGGTGGAAGGCGCCGTGCCGGGCCCCCGCGATGGTTATGTGCTGATTTCGAAGGCAAAGGCTCCGCCGCGCGAGCGTCGTGGTTTTGCCGGTGCGACCACGGTCGATCCGCTGAAGGCGTCGAAGAAGGCGTCGGCGAGCAAAAAGAAGTAGCTGTTGCCGAGGCGCAATCCTCGAAGAAGAAGAGAAGACGATGGCAAACATTGACGTTTTGGATCTCGGCGGCAAGAAGGTTGGCTCACTCGAGCTGGCCGAGGAGATCTTCGCTCCGGGCGAGGTGAACGAGGCCCTGCTGTGGGAAGCGGTGAAGCACTACCGCGCCGCACTGCGCCAGGGCACGGCAGCGACCAAGAACCGCAAGCTGGTTTCGGGTTCAGGCAAAAAGCTGTGGAAGCAGAAGGGCACGGGCCGCGCCCGCGTGGGCTCGGTGCGCTCGCCCCTGTGGCGGCATGGCGGCACGGTACACGGACCGCAGCCCCGCTCCTACGACTACGCCTTCCCCAAGAAGAAGCTGCTCGGCGCCCTGCGTGCGGCACTCGCGGCGAAGCTTTCGGACGGCAAGCTGACAGTGATCGAGAACCTTGCACTGGGTCAGGCAAAGACCAAGGCGTATCGAGCAGCACTGAACACGCTCGACGCAAAGCGCACGGCGCTGATCGTCGAGAACTCGCAGTCGCTGAGCCCGTCGCTGATCCTCGGTGTGCGCAACCTCGAAGGCGTGGAGCTCTTGCTCAACAACGAGGTGCACCCCTATGACCTGCTGCGCTACGACCGCGCGATCTTCTCGCGCGCGGCCCTCGAGCAACTGCAGGAGACATTGAAGAAGACTGTTTCGAAGCGCAAGCAGCGCGCGACAGCGGAGGTGGCCTAAATGCCGACGACCTATACCGTGATTCGCCGCGCCCTGATTACCGAAAAGGGCATGGGCGTGAAAGAGACCGAAGGAACCCTGGTCTTTGAAGTGGCGGAAGCCGCGACCAAGACCGAGGTGAAGCAGGCGGTCGAAATGCTGTTCAAAGTGAAGGTGAACAGCGTGCGGACAGCGAACTTCATCGGCAAAGAGCGCCGCCGGGGCAAGTTTACCGGCTTCCGGCCGGATTGGAAGAAGGCGTATGTACGCCTGAAGGCCGGCGAAAAGATGCCGGACTACGTGAACAATCTGTAGCCGATTGGGTTCGAGAACGTAGTGGAAGTCAAGTAGAGAGCGACAGCAAGCGGCGAAGGATGTGCCGCTGGAAGCAAAGAGCGAACGATGCCGATTAAGACATTTCGACCGATCACCCCGACGCTGCGGTTCCAGACGACGCTGGTGAACGACGACATCACGACCGACAAGCCGCACAAGCCGCTGCTGGTATCGAAGCAGCGCACCGGCGGGCGCCGCAACTCCGGCGACATGACCATGCGGCACCACGGCGGCGGCCACAAGCAGAAGCTGCGCCTGATCGATTTCAAGCGCGAGAAGTTCGGCGTGCCGGGCAAGGTGGCGACGATCGAATACGATCCCAACCGCTCCTCGCGTATCGCGCTGATCCACTATGCGGATGGCGAGAAGCGCTACATCATCCAGCCGGTCGGCCTCAAAGTCGGCCAGACGGTGATGAGCGGTCCGGATGCGGACATCCTCGTCGGCAACGCGCTGCCGCTCAAGAGCATTCCCGCCGGCACGACGGTGCACAATGTCGAGCTGCGGCCCGGCAAGGGCGCGCAGATGGTGCGCTCGGCTGGCGGACAGGCGCAACTGGTGGCGAAGGAAGGCGATTACGCACTGCTGAAGCTGCCTTCCGGCGAGACGCGTCGCGTGCTGGTGGAGTGCATGGCGACGGTTGGTCAGGTGGGCAATACCGATCACGAGAACGTGGCCATCGGCAAAGCCGGACGCAACCGCTGGAAGGGCATTCGCCCGACCAACCGCGGCGTGTCGATGAACCCGGTCGATCACCCGCACGGCGGCGGCGAAGGCAAGACCTCGGGCGGGCGTCATCCGGTGACGCCGTGGGGCCAGCCGACGCGTGGCTACAAGACACGCAACAACAAGCGTACCGATGCGTTCATCGTCGGTCGTCGCAGCAAGTAGGGAGACAGAGATGGCACGTTCGACCAAGAAGGGCCCGTTCATCGACACCCACCTGATGGTGAAGATCGACACGATGAACCAGGCGAATGACAAGAAGCTGGTGCGCACCTGGTCGCGCCGCTCGACGATTCACCCGGACATGGTGGGGCACACCATCGGGGTGCACAACGGGCGCAAGTTTATCCCGGTCTACGTGACGGAGAACATGGTGGGCCACAAGCTGGGCGAGTTCGCGGCGACGCGGACCTTCAAGGGCCACTCGGCGAAGGCTGCCGAAACGACGTCGAAGCCGCGTTAAGCACAAGGATCGAAGGCAGGGAAGGCAAGGGTATGCAACAGACACAGGAGTTTCGAGCAGAGGCGCGCTACCAGCGTGTATCGCCGCAGAAGGCGCGGCTGGTGCTCGATCTGATCAAGGGACGTCGCGTGGGCGAAGCGCTGCAGACCGTGGCCTTTACCAAGAAGGGTGTCGCGCCGCTGGTGGAGAAGGTGCTGCGTTCGGCGGTGCAGAACGCGAACTACCTGAGCCAGGAGCAGGGCCTGGATGTGGACGTCGACAACCTCTACGTCAAGCAGGCGCTGGCGAATGACGGCCCGCGCATGAAGCGCATCCGGCCGGCTCCGCAGGGCCGCGCATTCCGCTATCAGCGCCGCATGTCGCACATCGTGATTGCGGTGGCCGAGCGCAAGCCAGCCGGGCTGGTCACGACGGCTGGGCCTGACGCAGAGACAGCCGCGAAGGGCAAGAAGTCCACGAAGAAGTCCGTGAAGCCGGTTGCGAGGAAAGCTCCGGCAAACAGGACAGCGAAAAACAAGGCAACGGCAAAGAAATCTGCCCGCAAGGGAACCAAGCCCGCGAAGGCGGGCAAGTAAAGGAAGCGTATGGGACAGAAAGTCCATCCTTATGGATTCCGGCTGGGTGTGAACAAGCCGTGGCGGTCGCGCTGGTTTGTGGTGCGCGACTACGACAAGTTGCTGATCGAAGACGTTCAGCTGAAGCGTGAGTTGAAAGAGAAGCTGAAGCTGGCAGGCGTGAGCTCGGTCGAAGTCGAGCGGCCGGGCAAGAAGCTACGGATTATCATTCGCACTGCGCGGCCGGGGATCGTGATCGGGCGCAAGGGCGCAGAGATCGACAAGCTGAAGGCCGAGATCCAGGATCGCACCAAACGCGATGTCACCATCGACATCGTGGAGGTCAACAAGCCGGAGCTCGACGCGCAACTGGTCGCGGAGAGCATCGCGCTGAAGCTGGAGAAGCGGTCAGGCTTCCGCCGCGTCATGCGCATGGCGGTCGATTCGGCGCTGCGCTTCGGCTGCAAAGGCATCAAGGTTCGCGTGTCGGGCCGGCTGAACGGCAACGAGATCGCGCGTTCGGAGTGGTACCTGCAGGGTCGCCTGCCGTTGCACACACTGCGCGCGGATATCGACTACGGCTTTGCCGAGGCGTTCACGACGTATGGCGTGATCGGTGTGAAGGTATGGATCTATCGCGGCGATGTGTATGAGCAGAAGCGTCGTCAGCCGAAGGAGATCGGCGGCTCGGTGTTTTAGGGGCAGCTTCCGGCAGTTTGTCGCTGCTGGCTGAGGTTCGGTTGGGTCGTTGAGAGTTTGTGATTTAGCAGCTAGTTGGCTGGAGTTTCTTATGTTGATGCCGAAGAAGGTGAAGTACCGGAAGCAGCAGCGCGGCCGCATGAAGGGCAAGGCATGGCGCGGCTCGGAGCTTTCGTTTGGGGTTTACGGATTGAAGGTGTTGGAGTGCGGCTACATCACGGACCGTCAGATCGAGGCGAGCCGCGTGGCCATGACCCGCTTCATCAAGCGTGGCGGGAAGATTTGGCTGCGTCTGTTCCCGGACAAGCCGGTGACCAAGAAGCCGGCCGAAACCCGTATGGGCAAAGGCAAGGGCGCACCGGATCACTGGGTGGCCGTGGTGCGGCCGGGCAAGATTCTCTTTGAGATGGAAGGCGTTGCCCCGGACGTCGCGCAAGAAGCGATGCGGTTGGCGGCACACAAGCTTCCGTTGAGGACCCGCTTCGTGATGCGTCACGACGTGGTGATGACGGCGGCGGTAAAGAAGTAAGAAGGAACTCCGCGGCTCCGATGAGAGCAGGAGCGGATTGTGAATGAGGCCGATCTTGTAAGTTCGGCAAAACAGATCGGCAAGATGATGAAGGGCATGCCCGATGAGAGCAGCCCGGAAGAGAAGATGAGATGGAACTGGACAAGATTCGCAACCTGGGCCCGCACGAGTTGAAACACGAGGAGCAGCAGGCCTCCGAGCAACTGTTCCGCCTGCGCTTTCAGATGCGCCTGGGGCAGACCGAAGGCGTGAAGAAGCTGCGCGGCCTGAAGAAAGACGTGGCCCGCATCAAGACCATCACGCGCGAGCGTGAGCTGGGGTTGAATGCGGCGCTGCATGGTCAGGCCGAGGACGCACCGGCCAAGACGAAGAAGAAGACCACGCCGAAGCGGAAGAAGAAGTCCGCAGCCAAGAAAGTTGCGACCAAGAAGGTTGCTAAAAAGAGCGTCGCGAAGAAGAAAGTCGCGACGAAGAAGAGCGCTAAGAAGAAGGAGGCTCGGTAAGCGATGAGTGAGCAGGTAATGACAAACGAGCAGTTGGCCGCGACCGAGCGCCGCAACGAAAAGGTAGGTCACGTGGTCTCGACCAAGATGCAGAAGACCATCGTGGTCGAAGTCGAGATGCGCAAGGCACACCCCAAGTACAAGCGGACGGTGCGATCGACCAAGAAGTTCTATGCGCACGATGAGCAGAACACGGCGCGCGTGGGCGACATGGTACGTATCCGCGAAACGCGTCCCATGAGCAAGCTGAAACGGTGGCAGCTGCAGGAGATTGTGCGGCGTTCAACATTGGCGCAGGTGCAGGCGGCCGAAGCAGCAGCCAGCCCCGAGTTGACGACGTAGCTTCTCTCAGCGGCATCAGTCGCACCTAGAAGTTGTTCACGAGATTCGCCAGGGTAGCGGGCAGGGAACGGAGATAAGAACGATGGCAGTGCAGATGAGATCGATGCTCGAGGTCGCCGATAACTCCGGCGCCCGTAAGCTGCAGATGATCCTGCCGCTGGGCGGCGCGAGCGGCAAGAAGGCTGGCCTGGGCGACGTGATCACGGCTGCGGTGAAGGAAGCTTCGCCGGATGGCCAGGTCAAGAAGGGCAAAGTGGTCAGGGCCGTCGTGGTGCGATTGCGCAAGGAAGCGCGCCGCCGGGATGGCACTTACATCCGCTTTGACCAGAATGCTGCGGTGCTGATCAACGATGCGGGCGAGCCGGTAGGCACGCGCGTCTTTGGACCGGTGGCTCGTGAACTGCGTGAAAAGAAGTTTCTGAAGATTGTGTCGCTGGCCCCTGAGGTCCTTTAACGACCGGGCAGCAAGTGGGAGAGACAAGATGGCGGGATTGAAGATTCAACGCAACGATACCGTGATGGTGATCACGGGCACGGACAAGGGCAAGAAGGGCCGCGTGCTGCACGTGATGCCGGACGCGGGAAAGCTGCTGGTCGAGCATGTGCGCGTGGTGAAGAAGAACGTGCGGCCGAATCCGCAACGCAACATCAAGGGTGGAATCGCGGAGCAGGAGTCGGCGATCCAGATCTCGAACGTGATGCTGGTCTGCTCCAGTTGCGGCCCGACCCGCGTCGGTTACAAGTTCGAGGGTGATAAGAAAGTTCGCGTCTGCAAGAAGTGCGGCGAGGCGATCACGCCCAAGGGCAAGAAGTAGAAACGAAGTATCATACGAAGCCACGCAACGGTATACGGACCAGTGAGCCCACCCCGGGACCGTGGCAGAGAGCAGAGAGACTAAGCGATGGCAACACGACTGCGTGAGAAGTATCAGAAAGAGATCCGGCCGGCGCTCCAGAAGGAGCTGGGCCTCGAGAACTCGATGGCGGTACCGCGGCTGGAAAAGATCGTGCTGAACATGGGGCTGGGTGAAGCGACCCAGAATCCCAAGATGCTTGATCCACTGGTGGCGGATCTGACGGCGATTGCCGGTCAGAAGCCGGTGGCCACCAAGGCGAAGAAGTCGATTGCGGCCTTCAAGGTGCGCGAGGGGATGCCCATCGGCGCCATGGTCACGCTGCGCGGTGAGAAGATGTACGAGTTTCTGGACCGTCTGATCTCGATCGCATTGCCGCGTGTGCGCGACTTTCGCGGCGTCTCAACGAAGAGCTTTGATGGACGCGGCAACTACACGCTCGGCGTCCGCGACCAGCTTATCTTCCCGGAGATCGACTATGCCCGGGTGGAAAAGCTGAAGGGCATGAATATCACCATCGTTACCACGGCGAAGGATGACAACCAGGCGCGCGCGCTGCTGCGGCAGTTCGGCATGCCATTCCGCACGGCTGCTTAAGGCTGCGGAGAGAGAAGGATTAGCGAACGATGTCGACGACTGCAAAGCGTGTTAAGGACGCCAAGAAGCCGAAGTTTTCCTCGCGCAAGCACAACCGCTGCAAGCTGTGCGGCCGCCCCCGCGCGTTTCTGCGCAAATTCGGCGTATGCCGCCTGTGCTTCCGCGGACTTGCCTTGCGCGGCGAGATTCCGGGCGTTGTGAAGTCGTCCTGGTAGGGGAGACGCGCAACGTAATTTGAACACGCTGGACGTGCCGAGCACGGCCAGCCACACCATCTTCGCTGGTTCTCTGGGCTTGATCGATACACAGGCCAGAGCGAACGGAGGATGAAGGAGAGAGCATGAGCTTTACCGATCCAGTCGCAGATTTTCTGACCCGCATCCGCAACGCGATCCGCTCGCGCCACCAGAAGCTGGACGTTCCTGCCTCGAAACTAAAGGCCGAGATCGCCCGCATTCTGAAGGAAGAGGGCTACATCGCCAACTACAAGGCCACTGAAGAAGAAGGCCGCCAGGTGTTGCGCGTGTACCTGAAATATGGCGCGAACAATGAGGCTGCGATCCGCGATCTGCAGCGCATCTCGCGTCCCGGATGCCGCGTGTACGTCGGCCGCGACGAGATTCGCCGCGTGCAGGGTGGTCTGGGCATCAATATCCTCACCACGCCGCGCGGCGTGATGACGGGCCGCCAGGCGCGACGTGAAGGTGTGGGCGGGGAGATTCTCTGCGAGGTCTGGTAACTCCGGTCTGTAGCAAGGCTGGCGACGTATTGGTGGTGCATGGCTGCAGTGGAACGCTCTCGATTTGTTGAGCGGGACTCGCAAGCCGAAGAAGGGTTAAAGATGTCACGCATTGGAAAACAGCCGATTGCTCTCCCCAAGGGTGTGAAGTACACCGTGCAGGGCAAAGAGGTGTTGGTGGAAGGTCCCAAAGGCAAGCTGAAGGCGCCGCTGCCGGAAGGCATCACGCTCGAGGAAAAGGACGGCCACATGATTGCCGCGCGCAAGGACGACACGCTCGCGCCGCTGCATGGGCTGACGCGGGCATTGCTCTTCAACGCGGTCGAGGGCGTCACCAAGGGCTGGACCAAAGAACTCGACATCGTGGGCATCGGCTACCGCGCGGAGATGAAGGGTAAGGGCATGGTGGTGTTTACCCTCGGCTACTCCCATCCCATCGAGTTTCCGCTGCCCACTGGTATTGAAGCTGCGATCGACCCGAAGCAGACCAGGGTCACCATCACCGGCATCGATCGGCAGAAGGTGGGCCAGGTGGCGGCGGACATGCGCTCATTGCGCAAGCCCGATCCGTACAAGAACAAAGGTGTGCGCTACACCGACGAGAAGCTGAAGAAGAAGGTCGGCAAAACCGGAGCAAAGTAGACCGGCGCGAAGTAAGCCGACGCGGATGCGACGCATATAACCGAACGGGGCCGCAGGGCGGTTCCGCTACTAGGAAGAAGACGAGACGATGATTCCGCAGAGACAGAGAAATGAGATCCGGCAGCGCGTGCACTCGCGCATCCGCCGGAAGATGCAGGGTACGGCGGAGCGGCCGCGCTTGAACGTTTACCGTTCGCTGAATCACATCTACGCGCAGGTGATCGACGACGCCTCCGGCGTCACCCTGGTTTCGGCGTCCACTAAGGCAGCCAAGCTGAAGACGGGCGGCAACGTGGCGGCGGCAAAGGAAGTCGGCAAGCTGGTGGCCGAGCGCGCGAAAGAGAAGGGCGTCAAGAAGGTCGTCTTCGATCGCGGAGGCTATCTCTATCACGGACGCATTAAGGCGCTGGCCGATGCGGCGCGCGAAGCCGGTCTCGAGTTCTAACAGGTTCATGGGCATGGCGACGGGCTGATGAGGACCGCGCAGAAGGAAACAGACAGAATGGCAATGCTGAAGAAAAAGCTCGATGCCGGACACTACAACCTGAAGGACCAGGTCGTGGCCATCAACCGCGTGACGAAGGTCGTCAAGGGCGGCAAAAACATGTCGTTCGCCGCGCTGGTGGTGGTGGGCGATCCAGGTGCGGGCGTGGTGGGCTACGGTTCCGGTAAGGCGAAGGAGGTGCCCCAGGCAATCCGCAAGGGCATCGAAAGCGCCAAGAAGAACCTGGTGCATGTGCACTTGACCGACACCTCCATTCCACATCAGGTACTGGGCCGCTATGGCTCGGGTCAGGTCCTGCTGAAGCCGGCTCCGGAAGGCACGGGCGTGATCGCAGGCGGTGCAGTGCGCGCGGTCATGACCTCGGCCGGCGTGCAGAATGTACTGACCAAGAGCCTGGGCACAGCCAATCCGCATAACGTCGTAAAGGCAACGTTCGACGCGCTGACCCAGTTGCGCGATCGCGCGGATGTCGCGGCGCTGCGCGGTAAGCAGATACAGGAGCTATAGTCATGGCAGAGGCGAAGAAGACGCTGCTGATCGAATACTACCGCTCGAAGATTGCGACGCCGGAGAAGCACAAAAAGGTCGTCAAGGGCCTGGGCTTCACCCGGTTGAACCAGATCGTGGAGCGTGAGGATACGCCGTCGATCCGCGGTATGGTCAAAGCCATTCCGCACCTGGTGCGCATCGTCGAGTAGCTGTGGGCGAGTCGTGCGAACACAAACCAATATGCGAGTCGGCCACCTAAAATGTAGCCGGCGTTGAGCGAGGAACAAATGGCAACGAATCTCTCCAATCTGCGTGCGCCGAAGAAGGCGAACACCAATCGCAAGCGTGTGGGCCGTGGTATGGGCTCCGGCATGGGCAAGACCTCGACCCGCGGTCACAAGGGTCAGGGCTCCCGTTCCGGTTCGAGCCTGATGCGCGGTTTTGAAGGCGGCCAGATGCCGCTGCATCGCCGCCTGCCCAAGCGTGGATTCACCAACATCTTCCGCACCGAGTACAACGTGCTCAATCTGGACAGCCTGGCCAATCTTCAGGAGACCGAGTTGACGCTCGAAAAACTGGCCGCTCTCGGTCTGACCAAGAAGAAGGGCCTGCTGAAGATTCTCGGCAATGGCGAGATCAAGAACGCCATCACCGTGCACGCGCACAAGTTTTCGAAGTCGGCGCAGGAAAAGATCGAGCGCGCGGGCGGCAAGGTTGTGGTACTGGGCGGCGCTCCCGTTCAGGCCTAGGCCAGGTCTAGGATTGATCAGCGGACAGCAAGGGCAGGGCTGACGTTTATATGTGGGAAAAGTTTTCGAATATCTTTCGTATCCCGGACCTTCGCAACCGGCTGTTGTTCACGCTGGGAATGCTGGCGGTTTATCGCCTTGGCGCCCATATCCCCACACCGGGTGTCGATACCAAGGCGCTGGAATCGTTCTTTGACTCGCAGAGCGGATCCGCCCTGGGCCTGGTGGATCTTTTCAGCGGCGGCAATCTGCGCCGGCTTACGGTCTTTGCGCTGGGCATCATGCCCTACATCACCGCGTCGATCATCTTCCAACTGCTGACTGTGGTTTACGAGCCGCTGGCCAAACTGCAGAAGGAAGGCGAGATTGGCCGCCGCAAGATCACGCAGTGGACCCGCTACATGACGGTGGTCCTCGGCGTGGTGCAATCATTCGCCATCGCGCTGACGCTCTCGCACACCACCGGTGGCGGTCAGTCGTATGTGCTCAATCCGGGCGCCGGTTTCGTCGCCATGACGGTGCTCACCCTGACCGCGGGCACCACCTTCGTTATGTGGCTCGGTGAGCAGATTACCGACCGCGGCGTGGGCAACGGCATGAGCTTGCTGATCTTCGCGGGCATCGTCGATGGACTGCCGCGCGGTATCGCCGACCTGTACGAGAAGGCCAGAACGCAGGCTTTCGGTGCCTTCACCGTTCCTGCCCTGGCGATTCTGATCGGGGGCATGATCGCGGTGGTCGCGTTCATCGTCTACGTCGAACGCTCCGAACGTCGCATCCCGGTGCAGTACGCCAAACGTATTGTGGGACGCCGGCTGATGGGCGGGCAATCCACGCATCTGCCGCTGAAGGTGAACTCCGGCGGCGTGATGCCGATCATCTTTGCCAGCTCCATTCTTTCGGCGCCGATGCTATTCGCCACCTCGAATTTTGTCCGCAGCCATCCGGTGCTCAACAACATCTTCGATGCGCTTCGCGCCGGCGAGCCCTGGTATGAGTTGCTGTCGATGGTGGCGATCGTCTTCTTCGCCTACTTCTATATCTCGATCGTCTTCCGGCCGGATGACATCGCGGACAACATGCGCAAGTACGGCGGATTCATCCCCGGTATTCGGCCCGGCCGCCGCACCTCGGATTACATCAACGACATCCTGACGCGCATCACCCTGGTAGGCGCTCTTTACCTGATCCTGGTCTGGCTGATCCCGCAGATCATGATCAACGGCATTCATCTGGAGAACTTGTGGCTGGTCGGTTCGGCCTTTGAGAAGATGCCGACATGGGTCACGCATGGCCTGGGTCTGAACTTCTACTTCGGCGGCACGTCACTCCTGATTGTGGTTGGCGTGGCCATGGACACGGTGAATCAGATCGAGTCTCAGCTCATCATGCGTCACTATGAAGGCTTCTCTCCGCGGAGCGGCCGGGTGCGCGGACGCCGCGCGTGGTAGCGGGACAGCCGGAGTTGGCCTCTCTCAACGAGACACCAGGCGAGTTGCGCACAGCGTTTCTTCCTGGACCGGTGTTGCTCCTGGGAGCGCCGGGCGTGGGCAAGGGGACGCAGGCTAAGGCCATCATGGCTGCCTGGGGTATCCCGCAGATCTCGACGGGCGACATTCTGCGCGAGATTCGGAACCGCGACCTGCGGCCCAGCGTGATCGCCAATCGCCTTCTGCGCGAAGGCAAGCTGCACGAGGACGACCTGGCCCGGATGGCGGCCGGCAAACTGGTCTCCGATGCGCTGGTGAATGACATGGTGGCCGCCCGCCTGGAAGAGCCGCGACACCGTCGGCGGCTACATCCTGGACGGCTTTCCGCGGACGCTGGTGCAGGCGGACTGGCTGGATGTGTACCTGTCATCGAGTCGCGACAGCCTTCCTGTGGTGGCGGTGAGCCTGCAGGTGAATGAGCGGCAATTGCTGCTGCGCATTACCGGCCGGCGAAGCTGTCCGACCTGCAAGCGCATCTATAACGTGCACCTGAAGCCCCCGGTGGCAGATACGGTCTGCGATTTTGACCAGACGGTGCTCGAGCAGCGCGCCGATGACACGGAAGCGGTTTTTGCCGAGCGTATGCGCGCCTATGCTGAGCAGACAGCGCCGGTTCTCGAACACTATCGGGCCCTGGGCCGTTTTGCTGAAGTCGATGGCGACGCAACGGTAGAAGCGGTAACGGAGAGCATTCTATCGGCTGTGGAACATCTGCGGGAGTAGCGGGAAGCGAGACAACGTCAGAGACAACAGCATGGCAATCGTGATCAAAACCGCGAAGGAAGTGGAGAAGATGCGCCGCGCCGGTGGGATTGTGCGCGAGGTGCTCCATGCGGTGCGCGCCATGGTGAAGCCGGGCGCAACCACCCTCGAGTTGGAGAATGTAGCGGCCAGGCTGATCGAAGATGCAGGCGCCAAACCGGCGTTCAAGGGGTATCACGGCTTCCCCTGCGTGCTCTGCACCTCGCTGAACGACCAGGTGGTGCACGGCATTCCGTCGCAGAAAACGGTGTTGCGCGAAGGCGACATTCTGTCGGTCGATTGCGGGGCGGTCATCGATGGATACTATGGCGATTCGGCCATCACCATCCCGGTGGGCAAGGTGGCGGCGGGGACGCAGCGGCTGCTCGATATCACGCAGGGGTCGCTGGAGCGGGCCATTGAGACGGTTCGGCCGGGCGCCACGCTGGGGGATGTCGGGGCCGCGGTGCAGGAGATGGTGGAGGCCGAGGGTTTCAGCGTCGTGAAGGAGTTTGTGGGCCACGGCATCGGCACTCATATGCACGAGGACCCCCAGATCCCGAACTTCGGCCAGCGCGGACGGGGGGTGCGGCTGCGCGAAGGTATGGTGCTGGCGATCGAGCCCATGGTGAATGCCGGCGGCGACGCGGTACGGGTGTTGAAGGACGGATGGACAGCGGTGACCGAGGACGGCAGCCTGAGCGCGCATTTTGAGCACACGGTAGCCGTCACCAAGGATGGCGCGGCGATTTTGACGCTGTAAGTCGCGTAAATCAGGTATCATAGGGGTTGGCACATAAGTGGCCGGAGGCTTTGCCAGAACTCCTCTGGCGGGACGAGTCTGGCGGAACCAGGAAGACTGATTGTCGAAGGAAGACGCAATTGAAGTGATGGCGACGGTTCTCGAGACGTTGCCAAACGCGATGTTCAAAGTGGAACTCGAGAACAAGCATCAGGTGCTGGCCCACGTATCCGGACGCATGCGGAAGAACTTCATCCGCATCCTCCCCGGAGATCGTGTTGCGGTGGAGCTGAGTCCGTACGATCTGAACCGCGGCCGCATCGTTTACAGATACAAGTAGCGCGCCGGTCTGCCGCCAGAAAGCAACCAGCCTCCTTAGGAGGCCTGTTGTTATGGGTGTGCGCTGCTGGAGCGCTGAGCTTGTGAGTCGAAAGATTGAGGGGTTGTCGTTATGAAGGTACGTGCATCGGTGAAGAAGATTTGTGACAAGTGCAAGGTCATCCATCGCCGCGGTGTGGTGCGGGTGATCTGCGAGAACCAGAAGCATAAGCAGCGCCAGGGCTAAATAGCCAAGGCATACTCAGAGCGGTTCTGGGGCGAGTTAGCCGAAGTCAAGGCTTGCGATGAACCTCAATTCCGCGGAAACTTGCCGGAGTTTTCAACGCTCCGGCCAAAGGCTCCAGGCGGCGAAGCTGCGCTGGCGCAAGTGAAGGAAGAGCATGGCACGTATTGCTGGCGTCGATCTGCCCAGAAACAAACAGGCACGGATCGCGCTTACTTACATCTACGGGATCGGGAATCCGCGCGCGGCAAGCATTCTGTCCAGCGCGAATGTCGATCCGTTCAAGAAGGTTCAGGACCTGGGCGAGGATGAGGTCAATCGCATCCGCCAGGTCATCGAGAAGGAAGGCGATGTCGAAGGCGACGCGCGCAAAGACGTCTCGATGAACATCAAGCGCCTGATCGATATCCAGAGCTACCGTGGCAACCGCCACCGCCGCAACCTGCCGGTCCGCGGCCAGCGCAGTCACACCAACGCGCGCACGCGCAAGGGCCCGCGCAAGGGCACCATCGCGGGCAAGAAGAAAGCGACGAAGACCTAAATGGCAAAGGCACAGCAGGCGGCTACCGGCAAGGCCGGCAAGAACAAGAAGTTCAAGAAGCGCGAACGCAAGAACGTGCCCTACGGTCTGGTGCACATTCAGGCTTCGTTCAACAACACGATCGTCACCATCACCGACAACATGGGCAACACGCTCTCCTGGAAGAGCTCGGGTTCGCTCGGCTTCAGGGGATCGCGCAAGGGCACGCCGTTCGCGGCGCAGCAGGCCGCGATCAACGCCGCCAACCAGGCGCGTGACCATGGTCTGCGCTCGGTGGATGTGCGGGTCAGCGGGCCAGGTTCGGGCCGTGAGTCCGCGGTGCGTGCGTTGGCTGCCGCCGGCATCGAGGTGCGTTCGATTCGCGACGTCACTCCGATTCCGCACAACGGCTGCCGTCCGCCCAAGCGTCGCAGGGTCTGATTGGACTGCTGCCTGTTTGTGTATTGGCAGGCAGCGAATGGAATTGAAATAGGGACTGGGAGGAAGGGCATCCGCCTGTAAACCAGTCGACACCTGAAGCTGAGGAGAATCGAAGTGGCACGTTATACCGGAGCAGTCTGTCGCCTTTGCCGTCGCGAAGGCATGAAGCTTTTCCTGAAGGGCACCAAGTGTCACACCGAGAAGTGTCCGGTGGACAAGCGCAACTTCGCCCCCGGCCAGCATGGCCGCGACCGCAAGGTGAAGATCGTCGGTTACGGTCTGCAACTACGTGAGAAGCAGAAGGCGAAGCGCATCTACTTCACGCTGGAGAGCCAGTTCCGCGAGTACTACGAGAAGGCCAACCGCTCCGCGGGCGTCACCGGCGAGATCCTGCTGCAGCAGCTTGAGCGTCGCCTGGACAACGTGGCCTACCGCCTCGGTTTTGCTTCCAGCCGCCGTCAGTCGCGCCAGATCGTGCGCCACGGCCACGTTGAAGTGAACGGGCGCAAGGTAAACATCCCCTCCTATCAGGTGCAGGTGGGCGATGAGATCAAGATTCGCGAAGGCTCGAAGAAGATGACGGTACTCGAGAGCTCGACCGAGTTCGCGAGCCACCAGCAGTCCCCGCAATGGTTGCAGGTCGATCACGCAAACCTTTCCGGCAAAGTGCTGGCGCTGCCGAAGCGCGAGGACGTGAACCTGCCGGTGAACGAGCAGTTGATCGTAGAGCTTTACAGCAAGTAAACAAGTTTGCCCGGCAGCACATCGCTGCCGGGAGCAATACCCGCGCAAGCGGTCACATCCACGAAACAGGAGAAACAGGCACAGCCGTTGCAGAATGCTTCGCGGCGCTTGCTGTGCAGGAGATACGACATGCTTTGGAGAGGATTTCAAAAGCCCAAGCGTCTTGCAGTCGATACCGAGACGCTCACCGAGAAATACGGAAAGTTCAGCGCCCAGCCCTTTGAGCGGGGCTTCGGCACCACTGTCGGCAATGCGCTGCGTCGCGTGCTGCTCTCGTCCATCGAGGGTGCGGCCGTTACCGCAGTCAAGATCGAGGGAGTGCTGCACGAGTTCCAGTCGATCACCGGCGTGGTGGAAGACGCGACGGACATCATCCTCAACCTGAAGCAGATTCCCTTCAAGTTGAACGGTGAAGGCCCGAAAGCGCTTTACCTGCGCGCGGATCAGCCCGGCGTCGTCACCTCGGGCATGATCGAAGCGGACGGCGACGTGGAGATCCTGGACAAGGAGATCTACATCGCGACCGTGAGCGAAGGCGGCAAGCTGGACATGGAGATGCGCCTGAAGCGCGGACGCGGCTACATCGCGGCCGACAAGAACTTCGACAGCGATCTCGGCATCGGCTTTATCCCTGTGGACTCGGTCCACTCTCCAGTGCGTAAGGTCAACTACGCCGTCGACGCAGCTCGTCTGGGTCAGATCACCGACTATGACAAGCTGACGCTCGAGGTGTGGACCAATGGCTCCGTGCTTCCCGCCGATGCGATCGGCCTGGCGGCCAAGCTGATCAAGGACCACATGAGCATCTTCATTAACTTCGAGGAAGAGATCGAAGCGGAGCACCAGTCGGAAGAGGGCCGCATGCAGTTGCGGAACGAAAACCTCAACCGCTCGGTCGAAGAGCTTGAACTGTCCGTGCGCAGCTACAACTGCCTGAAGAACGCCAACATTCAGACCATCGGCGAGCTGGTCCAGAAGACCGAGCCCGAGATGTTGAAGACCAAGAACTTCGGCCGCAAGTCGCTGAACGAGATCAAGGAAATCCTGGCGCAGATGGGTCTGTCGCTGGGTATGAAGATCGACGAGAACGGCAACGCTGTCCCCGGACCGACTTCGATCCTGCCCTCGCAGGCGCTGGCGCAGAGCTACAACAATCGTTTTGAGGACGAAGAGGATGATCTCGACGTGCTCGAGCCGATGCAGAACGAGCCGGAGAACTTCTAAGCATTAGCTGTACTTTCGCCGGAGAGAGGCGACTCTCTCCGGCACTGATTCTGGCGGCCGAACGCCGCACGTAAGAGAGATTTGCCATGCGCCATCGCAATGCTGGATACAAACTCGGACGCAACACCAGCCACCGCCGCGCCCTGCTGCGTAACCTGGTGACGTCTATTCTGATGGAAGATCGCGTCGTCACCACCGTCACCAAGGCCAAGGCTGCGCGTCCCCACGTAGAGAAGCTGATCACCCTCGGCAAGCGGGGTGACCTGCACGCCCGCCGTCAGGCTCACGCTTACCTGATGACCGACGATGCCGTAAAGCGCCTCTTCGAAACCGTGGCCCCGCGCTACGGCGACCGGCAGGGCGGCTATCTGCGCATCATCCGCACCGGCTTCCAGAAGGGCGATGGCGCCGAAAAGGCATTCATCGAGCTGCTGGGCGCTGAGAAGCTTCTCGACGAGAAGCGCTCCAAGCGCGCCGATGCACGCCAGAAGCGCCGCGAGGAGATGGAGAAGGCTATGGCGGAACAGAGCACGGCCGAAGGCGAATCCGAGAAGTAGCCTATTTCAATTCGCTCGAACGTAACAGCGAAACGCATCCACAATGGGTGCGTTTCCTTTTTGCGGGTTCAGCGGCTATGCGCCCATGTGAACGCCAAGCCACCGGTGATGCAGCGTCCGGGCATAGGGACGCCCGGCAACTCCTGATAACCGGTGTTGCTGAGGTTCGCGATCCGGAGATAGGGCTGCACGCGACCGCTGCTGCGTGCAATGGCGATGCTCCACAAGGGATATGCCGTGTGGCCAGCACGCTGAACGATCGCCACCTGCGTGCGCGCGACAATCTGGTGGCGGATGACAGCGGACCACGAGAACAACGCGCTCTGCGCCGCGTAATTGAAGACGTAGGCGGAGATGAGTCCCGGAGCCAGATCGCGGCTGGCGTGGACTCCGGTGTATGCGAGGTCGAGCTGTTGGCTGCCATTGAGGCGCAGGTGAAGCGCCGTTTCTGCTCCCGTAAAGGCCAGCGCGCCCGTGTTGGTCGCTTTGTATTTGGCCGTCGGCGACGGTTTAATGTAATCGATACTATTGCCCAATCGATTCTGGAAGCCGGTCAGATCAAGAGATGTGCGGGCGCCGGGCCTCCATGTAAGGCCGCCTTCATAGCTCCACGAGGTTTCCGGTTTGAGTCGCGGATTCCCCACCGTCGTCGGATCGCTGTAGTAGAGATCGGTATAGGTCGGCAGCCGGAAGGCGTGACCGGCAGATGCGCGCAGGCGCAGGTTGTCGCGCAGCCGATAACCGGCGGCAAAGGTTGGCGAAAAGTCCTGCGATCCTCCACTGAAGATCTCCTCGCGTCCCGCTGCGGATAATGTGAGGCGCGACCATCTGCGCAGATCGAGGCTGGCGTATCCTGCGCCCTGGTTGCGGCCATGACGCCCGAGGCTGGAACTGCGAATGGTATCTGCCGAACCATCCAGACCGGTCGAGAGCTGAACGCCCTTGCCAAGAAGGTCGGTATGGCGCACCACGCCTTGCCATGCCTCATCGACGTGGTTGTTTTCATAGAAGGCCGGATCGCTCACCTCGAGAATGTAAACATCGCTGTGTCTGCGATAGCTGACGCCAGCCTGGGCTCGTTTTCCAAGCTGCTGCTGCAGCATGGCGAGCCATCCCTTGGTGTG
Organism: uncultured Acidobacteriaceae bacterium; assembly: GCA_963763665.1. GTDB lineage: Bacteria > Acidobacteriota > Terriglobia > Terriglobales > Acidobacteriaceae > KBS-83. Next base: position 1,857,294 of record CAVXPT010000001.1, read on the forward strand.
CTCGAAAGACTCGTACGGACCGTAGAACTGATTTGCGCCGAAGGGCCGATCGCTTCCCGCAAGCAGCACGTCCGTTGCTCCGAGCCTGCTGTGCAGCCAGCTCTCCGAAGAGAGCGCCTCGCTGCGGTAGTTGCGATCCGTGGTGAATCCGGCGGATGTATCGCGGCTGCCGGCCAACTGCTCGGAGAAGTGCGCACCCGCGTAGCTTCCCATCACGCGCTGTTCTGTGCTCCGGAAGCTGCCATATCCGGCGCGCGCCCGCAGCGAAATGCTGGATCCAGCACCGGCAGGATGCTCCGGCTCCGCAGTGATCAGGTCCACGGCACCCGCGATGGCGTCCGACCCGTAGAAAGCGGAGCCGGCGCCGTGCAATACCTCAACGCGATTCACTGCGTCCAGCGGCACCGGGACATCGAGGTTGAAATGCCCCGTCTGCGGATCGTCAACCCGCATGCCATTGAGCAGGATAAGTGATTCCTCGAACGTGGCTCCGCGGATCGACAGATCGGCCTGCACGCCGTCCGCTCCGCGCTCCTGCAGGTTCAGTGAGGGGTCGAGGCGAAGGATGTCGGGCAGTGAGTCAAAAAGCAGCGGTTGCGACTGCGTGTCGAGGACAACGACCGTCCGGTCGGAGCCTGCAAGCGCAAGCGGGTTCGAGCTGGCCGTAACGATGACGGTTTGGGTTGTGGTTGGTTGCGAGACAACAGCGGGGGATTGCTGCGCGCACAGAGGCAGGGCTGCAGAGATCGCTGCCAGCAGGAGAGAGCATCTCATGGGGGTTGCGTCGAGTATAGAGACTCGGACCGCTTCACGTGCTCCGGGCACAAAGAAGGGAGGCAATCTTGTGGATCGCCTCCCGGCACTGAGGGAGGCCAGTGCCTTGAAACTACTCGAACATCCGCGGTGAAGAGGATGGAGCCAATTCGCAACGGCAAGCACTGCCCATTGACAGAGCAATGCTTTAGACAAACGTTCGCCTGATACGTGGGAGATTGCGAACGATCACACACGACCGCGCAGGCGGTTGTCAAGCAAATGATCGTTTTTCCTCGTTTTTGTCACTTTTACGAAACGGGTGGCAGAAACGAAGCTCCGACTCGACCCGTCCCGCCTAGTAGCGTGGCGGAGGCGGCGCGACGCGGGCGGCTGGTCCAGGCGCAGGCACGAAGTGGTCGCCCGGATACCGCGGGATGCCGAAATGCCCCCGCAGATGCAGCAGGTCCAGAGGGCTGAGATTGCCGGAGAAAGCGATCAGGTTCAGGTTGGTCGGGCTCTGAAAGAGCACAACCGCGCCGGTAGCCCGCATGTTATGGAAGCTGATCCAGAGGTCGGTCGCGCCGTCGGTAGAGCGAGAGTGGGCTGTGACCAGGTGCTGCCAGCCCATGGCGGTGTATTGCCGCCGTACCGCGTCCAATAGCCGCGGGTTATACATGCCAGGCGCGGCGTAGTGGTAGCTGTGCACGGAGATGCCGTCCAGCCGGCTCATCGCATCTGCCAGCGCAGGATCACTGGGGCCTTCCCAGATACCGCTGGCCAATTGCAGCATCGCGCGGTCAAAGGTGAAGTCAGTATGGAATGCCGCAGTACGGGCCAGTGCCCCCATCCCCTGGGGAACCCAGCCAAGGTAGCCGTCGGAAGCCGGATAGGCCGGGCGGCTTTGTGGATAAGGCTGCTGGGGTGGAGCGCTCTGCTGCGGGTAGGGTTGGGTCTGTCCCGTTTGAGCGCCGGACTGAGTGTCATCCGGCGGATACGGCGACGGTTTCTGTGGCGTTTGGTTGGTCGGGTATCCCTGCTGATCAGGCTGGGCCTGATCGGGATATTGCTGATCCGTCTGATCCTGCGGTTGGGTGTGGGGGGCGTTATCGCCCGAAGCCGGCGGTGGCGGCGGATAGCTGGGGTAGACCGGCTGTTGCGCCAGCACGGGGATGGCGGCGGAAAGTACGAGGGCGGCGAGAAAGGCGCGACTAGCCATGGCCCTTATGAGAACGCTGGAAATCCCGCGAAGTTGCGTGTTTTTGCCCGCCGGCGCAATTTCCTGCCGCCCGAGGCGGGCAGGAAACCTGTTTCTGCTACTCCAGCAGGGCATATTGCCTGCTCGACGTGCCTATTCAACGTGATAGTTGGGCGCCTCGCGGGTGATGATCACGTCGTGAACGTGAGATTCTCGCAGACCCGCGTTCGAGATGCGGATAAAACGCGCATTCTTCTGTAGTTCCTCGATGCTGCCGCAGCCCAGGTAGCCCATGCCGGAACGCAGGCCGCCCACCAGCTGGTAGACCATGGATTCGAGCGGTCCCCGGTGGGGTACGCGGCCCTCGATGCCCTCCGGGACGAACTTGGCCAGGCGGTTCTGCGTCGCGCGCTCGCGCTGGACGATGTCGCCCGTCTCACGCGGGCCGTCTTCCAGGTCGCGCGAGCTTTGGAAGTAGCGTTCCCCGGAGCCCTGCGCCATGGCGGAGAGAGAGCCCATCCCCCGATAAGCCTTGAACGACCGGCCCTGGTACAGGATGGTCTCGCCCGGACTTTCGTCCACGCCGGCAAAGAGCGAGCCGATCATTACTGCGGAGGCGCCGGCGGCAATGGCCTTGGTGACGTCGCCGGAATACTTGATCCCGCCATCTGCGATGACCGGGATCTTGCGCTCGCGCGAGGCCCGGAAGCACTCAGAGATGGCTGTAATCTGCGGCATGCCAGCGCCGGTGACCATGCGGGTGGTGCAGATGGAGCCGGGACCGATGCCGACCTTTACCGCATCCGCGCCCGCGTCCATCAGGGCGATGGCGCCGTCGTAGGTGGCCACATTGCCGGCGAGCAGATCCGTTTCCGGATAGCGCTGCTTCACCATGCGGACCGCCTCGAGCACGCGCGAGGAGTGGCCGTGTGCGGAATCGATAGACAGGGCATCGACGCGGCTCTTGATCAGCTCCGCGGCGCGCTCCATAAAGTCGCCGGTAGCTCCGATGGCGGCGCCTACGCGCAGACGGCCCTGCTCATCCTTGGCGGCGTTGGGATATTTCAGCTTCTTCTGGATGTCCTTGACCGTGATCAGGCCCTTGAGCTCGTAGTTCCCGTTCACCACCAGCAGCTTTTCCACCCGGTGCTGGTGCAGGATCTTTTCCGCCTCTTCCAGCGTGGTGCCGACGGGAACGGTGATGAGATTCTCCTTGGTCATCACGTCGCCGACCGGGATATCTGTACGGGTCTCAAAGCGCAGGTCGCGGTTGGTCAGGATGCCGACCAGCCGTTTGCCCTGGGTCACCGGCACGCCGGAGATCTTGTAGCGGCGCATGACATCCAGCGCGTCCGAGATGAGATGTTCAGGCCCGATGGTCACCGGATCGACGATCATGCCGCTCTCCGACCGCTTCACCTTGTCCACCTCGCCGGCCTGCTGCTCGACGGACAGGTTGCGGTGGATAATGCCGAGACCGCCCTGCTGCGCCATGGCGATGGCCAGACGCGACTCGGTCACGGTATCCATGGCGGCGGAAAGCAGGGGTGTGTTCAGGGAAATGCGCCGGGTCAGGCGGGTCTGGGTCGAAACCTGGGCGGGAACGACTTCACTGTAAGCAGGAACAAGAAGGACGTCGTCGAAGGTCAGGGCTTCCGGAACGGGGCTTTCAATCATAAGTGTCTTTGGGACACCAGACGGTCTGCGTTTAGGAGGGACGAAGACAGCGGCGGATGTCTTCGCTTCATTGTAGCGCGGCGGACGCCGCTGCGGATTTTTGGGGAACCGCCGGGCATTGGCAGCCGTATCGCAGCACAGGGTGAGCGGAGGCAGAGGTGCGATCTGGACGACGGAGCGCAGGCGTTATGCGGTGGACGCTGCGGGTGGGTCTTTGCGGCGCCATATTGTTTGGCATGGAGATCGCGGCACGGGCAGAGAACAACAACTGCGGCGAGCCGCCGGACCCGAGTCATTATGTAGCGCAGTCCGGGGACACGGAGGACGCGCGGCATATGGCGGTGGAGCGGACCTTTACCGGTCAGGGCCATCTGGAATTCAATATGTGCTCCGGTGAGTTGCGTATTGAGCGCGGCCACGGCGAGAAGCTGAAGCTGCGTATCGAGACGGACGCGACTCCTTCGTTGAAGATGCGCGCGTATGTGAAGACGCTCGACGTAACGGGCGATCACGTAACCATCAGCCTCGAGTTCCCGCACAAACTGCATCCGGTAGCGGTGTTGGAATTGCCCTCTTCCACCTCACTGGCGAGCGAATTCAACCTGGGGGCGGGCAAGATCTACTTCGACGCCGACGGCGTCAAGGGCGATCGCAAGGTGAATCTGGGCGCGGGCGACGCCAACCTGACGATGTGGGGCGATCGCGACTACACAAGCTTTGAAGCGAACGTGGGGATGGGAAGCTTTCACGATCACCGGCCCGGCGGCGGCAGCTCGCACTTCATCATCAGCCGAAGCTACCAGGGCAAGGGTGAGGGCACTGTGGAAGTGAATGTGGGCGCGGGTTCGATTGAGATCAACCCTGCCAAGGGAGAGACGATATGAGCCGGACTGTCATGAGCCAATCCGTCCGTGTCTGTTGCCGTATCTGTTGGGTCGCGATGTGCGCGTTGTTCCTTCTGGGCCTGGGGCAGGCGGTTGCTGAGGACTTCGCACCAGTGGTGCGCGAAGCCTCCTTTGCGGCCGGCGGCGTGGTGATTCTCGACGCGAACGTTGGCGATGTGCGAGTGAGGCCGACGGATCAGGAAGGCAAGCTGCGCCTGGTGATCACAGCGCACAAGCAGGAAGACGCAACGGCCGCGCCGCACTGGGTCCGCGAGTTTGCCGCGAACGGATCGCAGGCAAAGATCGTGCTCGAAATGCCCAAGCATGGCGAGCACAACTTCGACGTGACACTCTACGTGCCGAAGCGCAGCGATCTCCGGCTCAATCTCGAAGTGGGCGATCTCACCATCGAAGGCATCACCGGTAACACCGATGCCGAACTCGGCATTGGCGACCTGAAAATGACGGTGCCCGATCCGCATGCCTACCGCGCGGTCGCCATGTCCGTCCACATCGGCGATGTGCATGCAGACGCGTTTGGCCTTGACCCGCATGGTTTCCTGGGCAAGAGCGTGGAGCGGGAGTTCCGCGCCGGCAGCTACCGTCTGAAACTGCACACCGGCATTGGCGATGTGAGCTGCACGGCGGGCGGCGAATAACAAATCGGCAACTCGACCGGCGCGGAGTGGATGGTTGTTTCCCGCCGGTCGGTTTCCTGCTGTACGATGAGCAGCGTCCTTTTCCAAACACATTCAAGGAACCACTCCGCACATGAAATTACGCGTCTGTCGTGCCCAGCTGGCAGTGACGTTGCCGGTCCTTTCTTCTCTTCTGCTTTGCGGTATGGCGATGCGCGCGCAAGAGGCTGCGCCACACCGTCACGCCTTCGTTCGCGTCGAGGTGGGTAAGGACCTCCCCGGACCGGTAAGCGGACGCCTGCTGGTCTTTGCTCAGAAGGCCGGCTCCGCAAACAAAGACGAGCAGCAGCAGCCGGGTGGGAAGAAAGAAGTCGACATCAGCGAATTCCATCCCACGGATGTATCGGTGGCGGCGGTCGAGATTCACGACGTTGCGCCGGGTGGCGCGGTCGAAGTCGATCTGGATCGGGCGGCATATCCGGCGGCGTTCTCGACCATGCCCGAAGCCGACTACGAACTGCAGGCCGTCGTCGACAGCGATCACAACTACAACTACGGAGGCCGGGATCCGGAAGACTGGCAGAGCGAGGTCGTCGCGGCGAAGGGATGGGAGCCGGGGGTGGGTAGCGAACCCGTCCTGACGCTGAGCGAGCATCCCGACGCTGGCCGCCGTGCCGAGATGGTCGCCAAGGCGATGGCCGAGGTGAAGCCCGGCGAAGCTGAGAAGGCCGAGCTCGAGAGCCCCATGCTGTCGAAGTTCTGGGGTAAGCCGACTTACATTCGCGCCTGGGTCATACTGCCGCCGGGATACAGCGCGAAAGCGAAAGCGACGTACCCGACGCTCTATTGGACGCATGGCTTCGGCGGCAACATGGACTACTCGCTGATCACCGGGCTCGGGATGCGCAAGGCGATGGTGGAGCGCAAGGCGCCTCCGATGATCTGCGTCATGCTCGACGAATCGCTGCCTGAAGGCACACACGAGTTCGCCGATTCGGTGAACAACGGTCCATGGGGCGCCGCTCTCACGAAGGAGTTCATCCCGTGGCTCGAGTCGAAGTACCGCATGGATGCGCGGCCCAGCGGACGCCTGCTGAATGGGCACTCCAGCGGCGGATGGGCCACGCTGCAGCTTCAGGTGAACTACCCGCGAGTCTTTGGCGGCACCTGGTCCACGTCGCCCGACCCGAGCGACTTCCATGACTTCACCGGCCCGTCTCTCTATGCATCCCACGTGAACCTGTACCGCAAGGCCGACGGAAGCGCTTGGCCCATCATGCGGGACAAGGGCCAGGTGCAGGCGACGCTCGAGCAGCTTGCCAAACTCGAGATTGTCCTCGGGCCGTACGGGGGCCAGCTAGCCTCCTTCGACTGGGTCTTCTCGCCCAAGGGTCCGAGCGGCGCGCCGGAGCCAATGTTCGACCGCACCACCGGCGATGTCGATCCGAAGGTCGTCGCTTACTGGCGCGATCACTACGATCTCGCACACCTGACGGAAGAGCACTGGGCGGCGAACGGACCGGTGCTGAAGGGCCGCATCCATCTATTCGTCGGCACGGCGGATACATTCTATCTGGACGGACCGGCACATCTGTTTGAGGCGCGGCTGAAGAAGCTGGGCGCCGATCCGCACTTCACTTACATCCCGGACCGGACACACTTCGATCTGTACAAGATCGGCGACGATCGCATGGGGCTGATGTGGCAGATCATGTCGGAGATGTATGCGGTGGCGCGGCCAGGCGTGGACTGGAAAGCGGCTCGTTGAGGTCGGGAAGGCGGTCGATACCGTCAAGAAGGGCGACAAAGTTGTCCTGCCATTCAATATCGGTTGCGGCTTCTGCGCCAACTGCGAACAAGGCCTCACTGGTTTCTGCCTTACCTGCGCAGACCCGTCCGTGATGCCGGGGATGGCTGGTGCCGCATACGGTTTCGCCGGCATGGGCCCGTACGCAGGCGGACAAGCGCAATTCCTCCGCGTTCCTTATGCGGATTTCAACTGTCTCCACCTGCCTGAGGACGCGGATGAAAAGGAGAACGACTACGTCATGCTGTCCGACATCTTTCCCACGGGATGGCACTCTACGCGTCTGGCAGCACTAAAGCCGGGCGAGTCCATTCTGATCTTCGGCGCCGGTCCCGTCGGGTTGATGGCCGCCATGTCGGCGCGCATCCAGGGCGCCAGCCAGATCATTCGTTGTCGACGACCATCCGGACCGCCTCGCCCTGGCGAAAAAGATCGGTGCTACTCCAATCGACACAAAGGATGGCGGCGTGGGCGACCAGATTCGCGAACTCACGAATGGTCTCGGAGCAGATTGCGGAGCCGAGTGTATCGGCTATCAATGTCATAACTCTGCCGGCAAGGAGGTCCCGAATCTTGTCATGAATTCGCTGGTCGATGCAGTGAAAGCGACTGGGACTATTGGAGTCGTCGGTGTCTTCATCCCTCAGGATCCTGGCGCCGAAGATAGGCTGGCCAAGAAGGGCGAAATGGCATTCGACTTCGGCAAATTCTGGTTCAAGGGCCAGAGGATGGGCACCGGACAATGCAACGTCAAAGCGTACAACCGGCGTCTGCGCGACCTGATCCACCATGGCAAGGCAAAGCCATCGATGATCATTTCGCACGAACTGCCGCTTGAAGAGGCGCCTAACGCCTACAAGCACTTTGACAACCGCGACGAGGGTTGGACCAAAGTCATTCTGCATCCCAAGGCCCTGATCCTGTATCCCGCCATCCGGAGGGCCAACGCGATTAAGAAGCCGGCGCAAGCCCACTCCCCGTCGGAGTACGATGACGCCGGGAGTGAATCTCATGGGATACCGCGATCGCGCATCGCTGTCATGTCGGCCGGACTCCTACTGCGCCGACGTCAGTTGTGGCGAAGGACAAGCGGAAGTCCACGCTGCCCACGTACGTCTTGCAGGCGCGGACGGTGGCCGTGGTCATCGACCCAAGCGCGGGCGTGTCTCTCGATGATCCTCGGGCCAATGAGGTGGCGCAGCGGGATGTGGAGACGGCGCTGCTGAACTGGGGCCGGTATCAACCTGTTCTTTCGGGCCAGAGTGCAGATCTGGTGATTGTCGTCCGCCGGGGAACCGGGAAGATGGCGAGCGGGACAGTTCATGATCCGCGACAGGGCCGGCGTCCGGTAACGATAGATCCGATGGACACCGGAATCGACGTTGGAGCAGAGCACGGCCAGCCGCCACCCTACGCAGGCGGCCCGCCCGATGCGTCGCAGGGGTCTCCTATTCCATCCCAGAACCGACCGATGACCGACGACATGCCGCACCCACAGGCGGAGATCGGGAATGCCGCCTCGGAAGACAGCTTCCTGGTGTATCGGGGAAAGATCGACGCCCCGCTCGATGCGCCGCCAGTGTGGAGGTATGAAGCGAAGAACGCGCTGAAGCCGCATACGGTGCCAGCCGTGGATATCTTCCGGAAGGCCGTGAACGACGCCGAGCAGGCCGCAGCGAAGCAGCCCTGAATTGGCCGTCTGGAAACGTGACGTTACCCGCCCCCACCCCCCACCCTCCCGCTTCGGGCGGCGGCCCGGAAGTGCTTTGCTCACCGCAACTTAGCGTGCTTTCGGCGGCCAAATTCGTCCATCTAAAGGACTTACAGGCTAAATTCGTCTTATCAAAAGACTTACGTCCTCGTTTCTGCACCGGATGCGATGCAAAGCGATCTGCCCGGCGGCTAATGTATTCATTCTAAAAGCGTTATGGATAAATTCGTCCAGCGAAAGGACTTAAAGACAGCGCATGGTCCGCGGTCGGCCGGAAGCCTGGTAGCGAAAGCGGTCAGCAAAAATAGAAACGCCCGCGAGTGTTCTGTCGCGAGCGCCTCGATTCTCTATCTCTATTTCCAGTGTAGCGAAATGAATGGGGCAAAATGGCAGGTTTTTTGCAGAATGTTCCAGTCACAGTTCCAAATTGGAAAGTATGCGCGGTCCGGGCTGTGGGTCAGTCTTCGGATACCTGAGAAACCGTGAGTAAGCTGACGAGAAGCGCGTTTTCTATGAGCAGATCATTTGTGTCAAGGTTTGTCTGCTGCCGCGGCAAGGCTTGCGTGATTTACCCGCAGGGGCAACTGCGGACGCTTCCGCTAAATGCGGTACCCTTCCGCAGGGAGAACGAAAACGAAGATGAACATTGACCGGCGGCGATTCCTGGAACTTGGTTCCACTTCGGCAGCAATCACCCTGATTCCTTCAACCTTCGCCGAGACGTCGCAGCGGCCGCCGATCATTGACGTGCATCTGCACGCGTATCCTTCCGACCAGCCAATCCCCGCAGCAAAGAATCCCGCTACCGGGAAGACCGTCCACCTCAAGGATGGAGCCGCTCACAGGGCAGCCTGTTTCGCGGAAATGAAACGCCTCAATATCGTCAAAGCAGTCGTGAGTGGAGGAGATGGAGATCGCCTCGCTGCCGCGACGGCCTGGCACGACGCGGATCCGGGCAGGATCATCCCAGGGGCCGGCATACGCGGCTCTGAAGATACGCCACTGCCTGACCTAGGTGTGCTCCGTAGCGACTTCACGAGTGGACGCATGCGTGTCCTGGGAGAAGTCACGACGCAATATGCGGGCCTCACCCTGGACGACCCGAAATACGCTGCATACCTGGCCCTTGCGGAAGAATTGGATATACCGGTCGCGTTGCACACGGGAACGATGCCGCCCGGAATGTCGTTCGATCCATGCTGCCGTACGGCTCGCGCGCGCCTTGGGAACCCCGGACTGGTGGAAGAGGCGCTCAACCGCTATCCGAAACTGAGATTGAATCTCATGCACGCCGGCTGGCCGTATCTCGACGACACGCTCTCTATTCTTTTCCACTATCCGCAAACCAACGCCGACCTGGGCGCGATCGACTGGCTGCTTCCACGAGCCGAGTTTCACCACTACCTGCAATCTCTCATGCGAGCTGGGTTCGGTAAGCGCCTGATGTTCGGCACCGACCAGATGTACTGGCCGGAAGGAATCGCGATGGCCGTGGATGGGGTGAATTCTGCTTCATTCCTTAGTCACGGAGAGAAACGGGACATCTTTTATTCGAACGCGGCTCGCTTCTACAAGCTGGGCTAGCGGATCGTGAGACGCAGCAGGGAAGACCCTACTCGGTTCCGCCGCACACTTGGCTCGTGCTTTCACAGTAGCTCCCAGAGAATCAACAAAATCAATGAATTGCGCGTAGCTTCAGGCGATGCGCAAGAAGGAGAGAAAAATCTGAATCGTTAGACCGACTGGTCTACTCTACTCGGAGTGCGAGGCAAAAGGCCTCGGAGATTGAGGAGCGAGGGCCCTCCGGTCCTTCCAATCAATCCATGAAGAGCCCGAGGAGACTCTTATGTCCGCAAAATCGACGCGTGAGCATTTGATCGACGTGGGCCTTGGGCTGATGCACCAAAACGGGTACAACGCCACCGGGCTGACCGACATTTTGAAGGCAGCAGATGTGCCCAAGGGCTCTTTTTATCACCATTTTGGTAGCAAAGAGGAGTTTGCCGCGGCTGCGTTGGAACGGTATGGAATGCGCGAGAGGGAGCATGCGGCAGCGTTCCTGAACGATACGAGGACCTCTCCGTTGAAGCGCCTGCGGCGCTATTTCAGCGATCTCATAAAAGTTGCTGGCCAGAGCGGACCGATTCCCGGATGCATGATGGGCCGCTTCAGTCTGGAAATCGCCGCGGAGAGTCCGCAGTTGAGGAAGCGGATCAGCGCTTCGTTCGACCACTGGCAGCACACGATCGCCGCGGTCATCCGGCAGGCAGTTGAGCAAGAGGAGCTCCTTGCAGGCACGGATCCCGAGTCGCTGGCGGGCTTCCTGCTCAACAGCTGGGAGGGGGCGCTATTGCGTTCGCAAGCTGAAAAAAGCAACGCTCCGCTCGAAACCTTCATGCGCTACGTCTTCGATGGGCTGCTGACGAAGGAATCGAAGGCAAGGCCGGCGAGCAAGCCCGCTGATCGCCGCAAATTGGCTTCAACACCAAAGGTAGAGGGAGGAAACAATGTCCGAGACTCTGCAGGAAAAAAATAAGGCGCTTCTGGTCCATGGATTCGAGGTTCTGTTCAATCAGCGCAACTTCGCTGAGGCCGAGAAGCTGTGGTCGCCGAAGTACATCCAGCACAGCGCACACATCGAACCCGGAAGAGAAGGTTTGTTCGCGCTTGTGAAATCGCTGCCGGCTGGGAGCAAATGGGAGCACGGCATCATGATGGCGGAGGGCGACTATGTGATGGTTCATAGCCGGTATACGAATCCCGACGGTTCCGCGATTGTCGTTGTGGACATCATGAGGATCAAAGACAGGGTTTTTCAGGAGCATTGGGACGTGATTCAGCCCGAGGCGAGCCAAGCTGAGTCGAAGAGCAAACTACCCATGTTCGGAGACACGTTCCGTCGATAGCGATTCAAGCTCATGGCAAGAGACCAACTGGGATCGGAGTGCCTCGCGAAAGGCCTCCAAATCGAACTAATGCCGACAGAATGAGGTTGGTGTTTCGCACAAGGAGAAGCAAATGTCCACGATTCATCTTCACCAGACAACTACCCTCACGCCCGACCAGTACATCGCCGGGCTCACCGACTTCGGGCCTGGCCGCTCGAAGCTGTTTGGCAACAGCGCCGATGAATACCTAAAGGTGCATCAGCGGGACAGCGTCGCAGGCCGACGTCACCGAAGGCTCTGGCGGCATCTGGGAGCGACTGCACTACGACTGGTCCGATCCCAACCGCGTGGTCCTCACAACGACCGACTCCAACCTGTGGGGAGGCGCCTCCGGCCACACCTACACCTTCACACGTCGTCCCGACGGCACCACCGACATTGACGTGGTTGTCGTTCGCGACGGCAAGAACCTCAAGGGACGGCTGCTCGGCTTCGTGCTCGGGAGCATCGGCAAGGGCGTTTTGGAAAGGGCGTTTGCAAACAGCGTCACGGCCATCGAAGCCCGGAACGGCGCCGCGAAAGGGGTACGCGCTGCCTGAGGAGGCGGTAGTTTATGGGATCAATGTGCGCATCGTCACCAATGCGCTCATCGACGGAGCAATGGTGATCTTGCGGTCTAGCTCTTCGAAGCGCCACCCACGCCTTCGCCCGGCATATCCAGCCATCCCGCTAAAAGCGACTTGAACTACCGGCCACGGGAACGCGGCCGCCGTTTAGCCTGCCTTGCTCGCAAAGCTGATGCGGAGACACTCCGCACAGCTTTCCGGTTGTCTTTCATCAATTCCGCAGCTTCGCTTGCGACTCGACGGGATGTTCGCTCACATTTCGGCATTTGGTTAAACCTCTCAATCCTCATTATCCGAGCATTCAGAGAGCGCCGCTAGGGAAACCAGACGAGTGATGCTGCAACGCTATGGGATGATGCTACCGTGACAGTCGGAAAGCAAAGGCTGCCCTTCGATGCACAAGATAGCCGTTGACCTTGACACTACCGTGATCTTCCCCTTGCTAGCCATTTCTCTTATATTGCTGGGGAAATCCATTAGATTAGTTTGGCGGCGGGGAGGCCATCCATCTTTCATCAGCCTTCCAGCCATTTCAACGGCATTGCTGACGGCCTTCTTCGTTACGACTGATCCGGTCAAGGTTCGTCTAGGTGCAGGAATTTATCAAGTCATGGCGCTTGCGGCGGTAATTACGTTTTTTGCCGCTCTCACATGCGCATCTCTTGGTATCAGTCGGCAGGAGCGCACTGGGCCTGAGCGCGCCGTCGAACTCATCATGTGCATAGTAGTCATGCTGGTGGCAGCCGGAGGCGCGTTGCATTTCTTTCATCAGGAGGATAATGCCAAGCACGTCCTTTGCCCTCATTGTGATGATTCGGACAGCGACGATTGACCTAATATATGATTCTTCTTCCGTATCTTCTCTGTAAGACTTGCCCCGCCCATATTTCGCTTCCGCTACCCATTCGTAGCGACACGACTCCTCACCAAATAGCGTTTCCGTGGGGCGCTCTCGATGGTACGTTTCTGTGCGTGTCATGCAGGCAGCCAAATCACTATTGGGCCGAAGATTGCCGCTGGGATCGCGTTCAAAGCACGGATCTGAATCATAAGTTCACACCTGAGGCAGTACACCAAATTGATATTCCATGCGGCGTCGAGCGCTGCCCAGGTCTGCTGCATATCTTGGCAGTAATGCCAAAGGCGTCGTGCATAGAAGATGCGGCCCGTCTGATAGGGCACGCTCTATTGCTCGGAACGCCGTGCGATAGCGGACACCCAAATCGTGGCCTGTTAACGCACCGAGCAATCCGATGCACCGCACTATCCGTAACCAAACAAGGCGACACGCTCGAGTGGGCAACGTAGAGCTATTTATCCGTCTTCTCCCCATGAGAAAAGCAATAACTGACCCACTACCCCGTCCGGTCGTTGGCAAGCCGCCGAGAGCGGCGTATCATAACGACTAGACGCGTTTGCTCCGTGCGTGAAGGTACCGGCGGAGGAGATGGGTGGGCGAAAGCCCACCTTTTTCTTGCAGCGAACGTGGTGCAATCGACCATGCCATTGGAGATCGAGAAAATTCGCACGACCGCCGACCGCGTAGCCGGGAGCTACGGGCTGGAGGTTGTCGATGTCGAGTTTGTCGGCGGCGGCAAGCACCGGGTGCTGCGGGTTTCGATCGAGAAGGATGCGGCGGGACGGGCACGGCTGGCCGCCGAGGCCAAGGCAGCCGCGGAGCGTGGCGAAACCGACGAAGAGGGAGCCGTTCCGGCGGCGGTATTGCGGGGTGAACTGAGCACGGAGCATCTCTCCGGCGTGACCCACGAGGATTGCGAGCGGTTCAGTCATGACTTCGGCACCGTGATCGATGTGGAAGATTTAGTGCCGGGCGCGGAGTACACGCTGGAGGTTTCCTCGCCGGGGCTGGATCGCAAGCTGAACCGGGCGGCGGACTACGAACGGTTTCGCGGAAGCCTGGTGAAGCTGCAGACCTTTCAGCCGGTGGCGGGCAACCGTCATTGGCAGGGCCGGTTGACGGCAGTCGGAGATGGCGCGATCACGCTGGACCGTTCTGCCATCCAAGCGAAAGGGAAGTCGAAAGGGAAGGCCAACAAGGCGGCATCCGGCGATGCGCTGGTCGAGATCGAGCTGACGAACATCGAGAAGGCCCAACTGGTTCCCGAGCTATAGCAGTACCCGCAGTCGAAGCAGGACGAATGGCCGCGTGACGGTATGCCGCGGCGCGAGATTTGTAACAGGAGAAGGACAGAGACAGATGGCGAGTCAGCTATATCAGGTGATTGAAGGATTGAGCCGCGACAAGGGGATCGACCCGCAGATCGTGGTGTCCGCGGTGGAGGACGCGATCGCGCTGGCGACGCGCAAGTATTACAAGACGCAGGAGAACATGCGCGCGGAACTGGACAAGGAGACGGGCGAGATTCGCGCGTACGTGTACAAGACCGTGACCGCGACCGACGACGAGATCGAAGACGACCTGAACCAGATTGCGCTGGAAGAGGCGAAGGAGCTGGCGCCGGATGTGGAAGTGGGCGGCGAGATCCGCTACTACAAGCCCACGGATGTGCTGGGCCGCATCGCCGCGCAGATGGCCAAGCAGGTCATCTTCCAGAAGGTGCGTGAGGCGGAGCGCGACACGGTATTCAACGAGTATGCGCATCGCACGGGCGAAGTGCTGACCGCGATGGTGAAACGGCTGGAGCTGCAGGACGTGATCTTCGACCTGGGGAAGGCCGAAGCGCGCATGCCGCGCCGCGAGCAGAGCCGGTTGGAGCAGTTCAGCGTGGGCGAACGGGTGCGGGTCATCCTGTTGCGCGTGGATCGCGCTGCGAAGGGGCCGCAGGTGGTGGTGTCGCGTGCCGCGCCGGAGCTGGTGCAGAGCCTCTTCCAGAGCGAAGTGCCGGAGATTTACGACGGCACGGTCAACGTGCGGGCCATTGCGCGCGAGGCCGGCGAGCGAACCAAGATCGCGGTGCAGTCGCGCGACAAGGACGTCGATCCGGTGGGTGCGTGCGTCGGCATGAAGGGCATGCGCGTGCAGTCCATCATCCGCGAGCTGCGCGGCGAGAAGATCGACATCATCGAGTTCTCGGAGGAAGTGACGACCTTCGCGGAGAAGGCGCTGCAGCCGGCGAAGGTCAGCCGCGTCAGCATCACCGACCTGACGGAGAAACAGATCGAAGTCATCGTGGATGACACGCAGCTCTCGCTTGCCATCGGCAAGAAGGGACAGAATGTACGGCTGGCGGCGAAGCTGCTGGGCTGGAAGATCGACATCAAGAGCGAGGAAGAGAAGCGCCAGGAGGTCGAGCAGCAGATGCAGGCCTTGAGCGGCGGCCCTTCGACTCCGATCGAGCAGGTCACCGAGCTGGGCGAGACGATCATCCAGAAGCTGGTGGCTGCCGGCATCACGACGGTCGAGTCGCTGGCCGACATGACGCCGGAACAACTGGAGGAGATTCCCGGCATCGGCGAAAAGACGCTGGAGAAGATCTCGACGGCGGTGCGTCACTACTTCGGTCAGTACGAAGAGGGCGAAGAGCGGCCGGAAGCTCCGGCTCCCGCGGCGACAGCCGAGGGGGAGGAGCGCTCGCCGAACGCGGCCGATCTGGCAGCAGTGGAGGCAGATATGTCACTCGATGAGGAACGCGCGAAGGTGGACGCCGAGCTGGGCGAGGAACTGGATGCCCTGAAGGTGGACGCCGAGGACGGCGGCGAGGAACCCGCGAGCGCCGACGGTTCCGGCGACATAGCGGATCAGATTGCCCGGGAACGGATCGAGGAGCTTACCGAGTCCGGTGACTACGACGCGGGCGAGGTTGGCGTGCTGCCGCAGGAGGCGGGGAATGATGACACCAGTGCCCGCCTGCGACGCCAGAATCCGAGCAAAAGCCCCCTGCCTGGCGGGGAGGCCGAGGAAGAAACCGTTCTGCCCGACGCCGAGCGCCAGGAGGAAGATGGCGGTGTGTAACGGTAAAGGGGCTGTATTCGCGATTTTCGTGCTGCGCATCTTCACACACGCGCAGCACGGATTTCCGGTTTTCAGGCGATAATCAAATGGAACGGCATGTAAACCCCGAGACCAAGAGGTTGCTATGAACAGCTGAGGGGCGGCAGGCAGAGTGCCACGTAAAGGGACGGATGAGTAAAGTTCGCATCAACGATTTAGCAAGAGAGCTCGAAGTCAAGAGCAAGGCGATTTTGGACGTACTGCGCGAAGTAGGAGTCACGGACGCCAAGACGCATTCCAGCTCGCTCGAGGCTGACGAGGCGCAGCGCGTGCGCGCGCATTTCCAGCGCGGAAGCAGCCGGAATGGCGGCTCGGCGGCAGCCAAGAACGAGAGCGGAGCCCCGAAGATCGACTGGTCGCGGGTATCCAAGCCCGGCGATGTCCTGAAGGCCATCCAGCAGCGCAAGGAAGAGGCAGAGCGGCCCGCGCCGCGTCCTCAGGCTGTGCCTCCAGCGGCAGCGGCCCAGTCTGCTGCGCCGGCGCCCGTAGCGAGCGCTCCGGCGGCTTCTGCCGCGCCTGCAGCCGCGCCCGTTGCTCCGCCCAAGGCGGAAGCCCCGGCTCCGCGCCGCATTGTCGTGCCGCAGCCACGCCAGGCACCGCCGATCGTGACCGCGCCTCCGCCGCCGGCTCCGGCCATTGCCGCGAAGCCGCCTGCCGGACCCGTGGTGGCACGTCCTCCGGTTTCCACGCCGCCGGCTGCTTCCGCTGCCGCGCCGCGTCCGGCGATTGCTTCTGCACCCCCGGCACACCCGGTGGTCGCGCGTCCACCCGTTGCCGCTCCGCCGACCGCTACCATCGCCGCTGCGGCCGCGCCTCCGGTTGCGCCTGTGGCCGCTGCTCCGCCTGCCGTGCCCCCGCCGGTTGCGACCGCACCGGAGACCCCTGAGGCATCCGCCGCCGTTGCAGCACCCATCAAGCGTGTGATCATGCCGCAGACCGGCCCACGGCCCGTCTACAGCGCGCCGCCACCGCGTCCTGTCGCACCGCAGAGTCCCGGCGCGTCTGCAGGTCCGGGCGGACCGGAGGTCCGGGCGTCATCCAGCGCGGGCGTCCGATCTTCCAGCGTCCCGGTGGCCCCGGCGGTTATCCGCCGCGTCCTGGCGCTCCGGCTGGCGCTGCCGGCTTCCCTGCAGGCCGCCGGCCGATGCATCCGACCCGCTCGGCTCCTACCGGTGCTCCGGGTGGACGTCCGGGCTTTGGCCAGCGTCCCGGTGGTCCGGGTGGGCGTCCAGGCTTTGGTCCTCGTCCCGGCGGTCCTCCTGGGGCCGGCGGCGGACTTCTGCCTCCAGGCGAGGCACCGCGTCCTCAGCGTCCGGGTGGTCCGCCACGCGGCCGTGGACGCCAGCAGTACCCGAAGACCAAGGAAGGCCCGATGAAGGGCTTTGCTCCGCCATCGCGTTTCGGCGGAGCCCAGATTCCGCAGGAGCCGCTGCCCATCACCCGCACCATCACGGTGACGGAGGGCATCAGCGTGAAAGACCTGGCGGAGAAGCTCGGAGTCCGCGGCAAGGATCTGATTGCGACGCTGCTGATGCGCGGCGTCTTTGTCACGGTAAATCAGTCGCTCGACGGCGAACTGGTGAAGGATGTGGCGCGCCAGTTTGGCGCCGACACGACCATCATCAGCTTCGAAGACGAGATGGCGAACGAGGCGCTCGAAACGCTCCTCGGAGCAGAACATGTTGGCGAGATCGAAGTGACTCGTTCGCCGGTGGTTACGGTGATGGGCCATGTCGATCACGGCAAGACCTCGCTGCTGGACGCGATCCGCGAAACGGACGTGGCCGCAGGCGAGGCGGGCGGCATCACGCAGCACATCGGCGCGTACAAAGTCCGCATTGCCAAGCAGGATTCGCCCGCGTTTGGCCGTGAGATCGTCTTTCTCGATACGCCGGGTCACGAGGCGTTCACCCGCATGCGTGCACGTGGCGCCAAGGTGACGGATATCGTTGTGATCGTGGTTGCGGCGGATGACGGCGTGATGCCGCAGACGCTGGAAGCCATCGACCACGCGAAAGCGGCGAATGTGCCGATGATCGTGGCGGTGAACAAAATCGACAAACCGGAGGCGCAGCCGGACCGCGTGAAGCAGCAACTGGGCGATCGCGGGCTGGTGCCTGAGGCGTGGGGCGGTTCGACGGTCTTCGTCGATGTGTCGGCGAAGAAGCGTCAGAACCTGGATCTGCTGCTCGAAATGATCTGCCTCACCGCCGATCTTGGCGACCTGAAGGCGACGCCGGATCGCTCGGGTCTGGGCACGGTGCTCGAAGCCAAGCTGGATCGCGGCCGGGGTGTTGTAGCAAGCGTGTTGATACAAAATGGAACGCTGCGCAACGGTGAGAGCTTCATCGTGGGCAACACCTTTGGCAAGGTTCGCGCCATGTTTGACGATCGCGGTCGCTCGATCGACGAAGCAGGGCCATCGACTCCGGTCGAGATTCTTGGTCTGGAAGGCATGCCGGATGCGGGCGACAATTTCCTCGTCGTTGCGGATCGCGACAAGGCCAAGGGCATTGCGCAGTACCGCAAGATGAAGGAGCGCGAGTCGCAGCTTGCGAAGAGCTCGCGTGTCTCGCTCGAAGGGCTTGCGGAACAGATCAAGCAGGCCGGCGTCAAGGACCTGCCGCTCATCCTCAAGGGCGATGTGCAGGGCTCGGTGCAGGTGCTGTCGGATTCGCTGAGCAAGATGTCGACCGAGAAGGTGCGGATCAAGATCCTCCACACCGGTGTGGGCGCCATCACGGAGAGCGACATCCTGCTGGCATCGGCATCGAACGCCATCGTGATCGGCTTCAACGTGCGGCCAGAACGCAAGGCCGCCGATCTGGCCGAGCAGGAAGGCGTGGAGATCCGGCTGCACTCGATCATCTATGAGCTGCAGGACGAGATCACCAAGGCGATGCTGGGACTGCTCGATCCGGTCTTCAAGGAGAGCTACCAAGGCCGCGCACTGGTGCAGGAAGTCTTCCGCATCCCCAAGGTGGGGACGATTGCCGGCTGCCGCGTGACCGACGGGTCTATTCGTCGCGATGCGGAAGTACGCGTGATGCGTGGCGGCGAGCAGGTCTTCAAGGGCAAGCTCGCATCGCTGAAGCGGTTCAAGGACGATGCGCGCGAGGTCACCAACGGCATGGAGTGCGGCATGGGCTTCGCGGGCTTCAGCGAGGTGCAGCAGGGCGACCAGATCGAGGCCTTCGTTACTGAGAAGGTCGCGGCTGAGCTGACTGCGCGCTAGACGTAACTGAGATAAATACAGAAGGCTAAATACAGAAGCCCGGCTGATGGCCGGGCTTTTGTACGCGCAAAGAACTCCTGCTACTTCGTGGCTGGCGCTGGCGGCACAAGTGGTTTCAGGATGTCATTCAGCAGATCGGGCGCGCTTGAGTCCCGCTCCAGATGGGGATATTTCTCGCCACCGTGGTAGTCGATCTTCAGCGTGCGGAAGTGATTATCGTTTGAGACGATGAATTCAATCGGCTCGCTGGTCCCCTTGGCGCGTTTCAATGCATCTTTGAAGCCGTCATCGGAGTAGCCGACGTCGTTGATGGCGACGATCTTCCATTGCGGCGCGAAGCCGGCCTTGTAGGCATCGGAGAACATCTTCACGTCGCTGATGGTGCCGTCCTTGCGCACGTGCAGGCCGACGGAATAGAAGGCGTCTACACCGCCGCGGCGGCCGAGCTCGGCCTTCTCAAACTTCGTGGGCTGGTCTTCGTACACCAGCCTGTATCCGCCATGCTCGATGCCACCCAGCGGCGCGTGGTTCGCGTGCGACGTGAGACGCTCGGTGAGGAAGCCACGCCAGTCGTAGGCAACCACGGAGTTGAGATCGTTCACGATGTCATCGAAGGTGTAGGGAACGACTTTTGGCGGCGTGTTGCCGCCGACGGCGAGAAACTTCACGCAGAAGTCGTTCAGCGATTTCTGCCCGTGAGTGAGCTGGCGGATGGTGGTGTCGGCATCGAGCCACACCAGCTCGCCTTCCGGGTAATAGTCCTGGCTGCGGCGCCAGTTGCTGTAGTTCTGCGTGTTGCCGCGCAATATCTGCGCGGCGATAGCGGTGTCTTCGAGGTTGCGCCAGGTGCGGCCGGGCTTCTGATCGAGATGCGCGGCGGTCAGGGCCAGGGTTTCCCTGAATTGCTCCGGCGTCCACAGCCCGCTGCGTGTCGCCAGCACCTCACCCCAATACTGCGTCATGCCCTCGTAGACCCATAGCAGATCGCCGCGCATGGGGGTTGCGTAGTCGGGCGTTGCGAGGCCGATCGGGCGCCGGTATTTGCCATTCCACGAATGCGTGAATTCGTGCGGCAATAGATCAGCATCGAGCATCGCCAGCGATTCATCGGAGAGACCCTTCTCCGGCAGTCCGTTGTCGCTGGATTGATGGTGCTCCAGACCTTCGCCGCGCACGGTATCGCTGAGCGAGAGGATGAAGTGGTAGGTCTCGTAGTGATGCGATTGATAGAGCGACGAGGCCTCGCGCACCAGCCGCGAAAACGAGTCGAGGATGGCAGGCTTGATCTCGACATCCTCCGGCGCCTCACCCGCTACGTCGAGATAGTGCTTCGGCGTGATCTCCGGCGCCAGCGGTATCTCGCGGAAGTAGCGGCCGGTGATGAGCGGCGAATCGACCAGCGTGTAGACGGGGACAGTCGCGAAACTCGTTTCATTGCCGGAGTGCGATGCCGGCGTGAGCGCGGTGCCGGAGTTCCAGCCCTCCGGCACGGTAATGCTGGCGGTGATGGGAATGTCGGCGACCGGAATGTGTGCTGGATAGAGCACGACCGAGTTCCATTCGAGCACGGCCATATTCGCGCTGGTGGCATCGTCTTCATCGGAGCCGGTCCCGCCGGGGACGGCTAGGAAATCGTAGGAAACATCGAGCGAGGTCACGCCCTCCGGCACGGTGAGATGAATGCCGTACATGTCGACCTCATCGCGCCGCCAGGGGATGTCCTTGCCGTTGGCGCGGATGAAAACGCCGGTGAGGTTGTCAATGGGGCCGGTGGGGCGATGGTCGCCGGGAATCCACTGCGGGTATTCGAGCATGAGCGCTCCCGCGGAGACGGGGATGGTCTCGTGCGCATGCAGGATGTGGCGCGGCGCGTCGGTGAGATCGACGTGCAGAGCGATAGGCGTGGTCGGATGCGCGGCCGCTTCTTGATGCGCTGCTGGCTTGTGTTTTGCGGCGAGAGCGGAGAGGGTAAGCGTGGGAACCAGCAACAGCAAAGCAGAGCGCGACGGGGCCTTCATCATGATGAAAATCATACTGCCAGCGGACGCGCGGCAGCCTGCCGCAACAGGCTTCCGTAGCGCGTGGGCGAGTAGCCGACGATGGCACGGAAGTCGTTGATGAGGTGCGCCTGGTCGAAGTAGCCAAGATCAAGCGCCGCCTGCGCGCCGTCCACGACATCTCCTGCCTTCAAGCGTTCGACTAATTCGTGCAAGCGATAACGGCGGATCACCCATTTGGGACTCGCGCCAACGTACTCCTGAAACAGCCGTTGCAGCGAGCGCTGGCTCATGCCGCTGCGGTGTGCCAGCTCCTGCACGCTGCGGATCTCGCTCTCATACTCGCTCGCCTTCAGAATCTGTTCGACCAGCGACGTGGCCAGGGCGACGTTCGCGTCCGGCGCAGGCAGCCGTGCGCGCAGAAACTCGCTTGCGGCCGAGATCAGCGCGTCGTCGTCCTGCAGCGACAGCATGGTACGT
Organism: uncultured Acidobacteriaceae bacterium; assembly: GCA_963763665.1. Classification (GTDB taxonomy): domain Bacteria; phylum Acidobacteriota; class Terriglobia; order Terriglobales; family Acidobacteriaceae; genus KBS-83. Next base: position 1,879,161 of record CAVXPT010000001.1, read on the forward strand.
TCCCACTGCCGCGCGTCGATTCCGAACGCCTGTTCGAGGGACACCGTGCGATTGGCGAGAGCGCCGACGGACGAACCTAGAAATGGCCGGAAGCCGCCGGCGCGAAATTTGATGCCGAAGACGCGCGACTCATCTGCCAGCGTGGTCGAAAAGCGCGCGGTGTGCACGCCGGCGACGTGCGCGCCGTTGCCATCGAAGACGATGTGGACATTGGGATGGGGCAGCGTCTCCTGCAGAAACGGCTCGCAACCGCGCAGGTCCCAGACCACGCTCCAGAAATGTTGTATCCAGGGTTCGAGGTCGGCGGGCGGCTTTCTGCGTGCGTGCCGGAGGCGTCCTTCCGCTGGAGGCGGCCGCAGCACACCACGCGGACGCCCTGCCCCGGGGTCGTAGACCTCTTCAGTGAAAGAGGGCGATGGCTTCGACGTTTTCTTCACGTTACGGTGTCTTGTTGGAGTAGTCGCGCTCCAGCGCGGCACGGTCCCATCCCGCCTTGTCGGCGGCTGCGGCATAGGTGCTGTCCAGAAATGCGCGCACTGTCTTTTCCGGGGATGCCTGTTTGCGCACGTCGTCGTACTTCAGCAGAAACTCGCCCATCTTGGCGTCGAAGAATGCTGCGGTCGGTTCGACCTTCGCCTCCGCAAGTCCGGCGGGCGACGGGGCTGCATAGCAGTAGAAGGCCGCTTCGCCGGAGCCTCCATTGCCGGGCCAGAAGCCGGCGCTGATGACTTCATGCGAGTACGCTTCGCGCGTGATGGCGTCGGCGCCGGCGCGCTCCGGAGCGCGCTTGCCGTTAAAGCGGGTTACTGCGAGATCGAAGCTGCCCCAGAAGAAATGCACGGGGCTGATTTTGCCGATAAAGCCGGAAGAGAACTCCTGAAAGATTTGGTCCGCACTTACCAATACGCGCCAGAAACGGTGGGCATATTCCGGATCATAAGTGGCGTGAACCGTGTCCAGATCGAAGCGGATGGGGTCCTTGATTTCGCAGGGCATGGGATGGATGGGCGCATCGACTCCCAGCAGCGTGAGGCACTGCTGAAACTCCAGATAGAAATCCGCGACGGTCTGCGATCGCAGCGGAATGGACAACGATGCGCCGTTGCTGAGGCGAAAGTGCAGCTCGTGGCTGACGAAGTCGAATTCGATGTCCAGCATCTCGTCATCGGTCTGCATGGCGGAGGTGCTAAGCCCGCGCGCGCTGACGTACAGCGGCACGTTCCACCAATGCGCCTGCATGGGACTGAGCGCGAGCCGTACCTTGCCGACGATCTGCGTCCACATGTGCAGCGTGGATGCGGTGGGTTCCCATGCGGACCATTCAAGCTCCGGCCACGAATTCGATTTTGCCGACATATTGCACCTCGGACGAACACGCCATGTTCTGATGCCGGGCCGCCCGCACGCAAGTGGCGTCCTGTTGAGCGGCGCTACGCGCCGATATGGAACGATAGATACAGCAGGTCCTTCACTCCACCTTCGGTTGCGTTCAGGATGACAGGCGGGAAAGGCTGGTCTAGAAAATCGTCCGCAGCCGGAGGAGTATCGCGTCCAGGGCCGTTGGCAGGGGCCCGGTCAGCGTGCAGCCGCTGGCGTTTTCGTGACCTCCGCCGCCAAGGGTTTCCGCCACGGTGGCGACGTTCACCGCTCCCTTGCTGCGCAGGCTGAGCCGCACACGGTGATCCGGCAACTCGCGCAGGAAGACCGCCACTTCGACGCCGGCGATCCCGATGGCGTAGTTCACAATGCCTTCGCAATCCTCTTCGGCGGCGTTGGAGCGTTCCATATCGGAGGTCGTGACCCAGAGCCAGGCGATGCGTCCATCGCGCCGCAGATTGGCCAGCGCCGCGCCGAGCAGCAGCATCTTCGACATCGGATTTGAAAAGTAGACGTCCTGGGCGATGGGCGCCGGACGCGCGCCGAGCCGCACCAGCTCATGCGCCAGTGAGAATGTGTGGGCGTCCGTGCCCTCATAGCAGAAGGAGCCGGTGTCCGTGAGCACGGCCATGTAGAGGCAGGTTGCCATCTCCGGCGTGATGCGAACTCCGGCCGCGCAGGCAAGCGTAAACACGAGCTCCGCGACGGCGCAGGCATCGGTATCGATCCAGTTGAGGTGAGCGAAGTTGCGCCCGCTGGTGTGGTGATCGATGTTGATCAGGCGGCGTCCGTCGAGACCCTTGAGCCGGCTGCGCTCGATGCCATCGCATTCCAGCAGGATGGCGAGATCGAAGTCGCCCTGCACGCGCTGCAAGTGCTGGATGCTCTGCGCACATGGCAGCCAGCGATAGATGAGCGGCACACGATCGCTGAAGACCATCGTGACCTGCTTGCCGAGCTGCTCCAGCATCATGCCGCAGGCCAGCACGGAGCCGACGGCATCGCCGTCCGGACGCGCATGCGCGGTCACCAGGATGCTCTGCGCGTCCTGAATGGCATGGAGGATGGGTGCGATCGCAGCGGGCCGCCGCTGGCTGTATGCAGCCATCGGCATACGAGCCGAGTCCTCCAACGGAGACTCCGGGAGGGGGCCAACCAATGCTGGGTCAAGCTGCCGCGACATGGAGGCAGACTGCTTCATGCGCCTTTGTTGGCCTCCGGAGTGGTTGCGGATGCCTGAGAGGAACTGCTGCCCTTGCTGCGGCGCCTGCGGCCCAGCAGCTCATCGATGCGGGCGGTCATGCGATCCGTACGATCGAGGTGGAAGGTCAGCTCCGGCACGTGACGGACGCCCATGCGCTCCAGCAGCTCATGCCGGATGAAGCCGCGCGCCGCGGCCAGAGCGGCCAGCATCGGCTCCTCATCTTCGGCGGGGCCGTCGTTCGCGACGTAGACCCGGGCGGACTTGCCGCCGGCGTTCAAGACCACTTCTGTGACATGCGCCGAACCGATGCGCGGGTCCGAGAGCTCGCCTTGAATCATGATGCTGATCTCGTCGCGCAGGGTCTCAGCCACACGGTCCTGGTGGTATTTGCGGGCGCGTTGCTCTGGCATGGCGAAACCTCCCTGGGTAAACCCAAAAGGATATCAGAACAGGCGATGCGGGACGGCACTCGAAATGCACTCAGGGAGAGCGCGGAAGCTATCAGGACTCAACAAAGTCCCAGAATGCGTCGGTGACTTCTGCGCCGTGTTCGGCGGCCAGGCGGGTCGCTGCGCTCTCCACCTCGGCCATCAATCCGCGAAGGTAGTCGCGCGAAGAGGAGATGGCCGCGATGCCGAGCGTCGCGCTCTGCCAGGTGACGGCTTCATCCAGCTCGGCGACCGAGATGTTGAAGCCCTGGCGCAGCCGGTCCTTCATGCTGCGCACCACCTGCCGGCGATCTTTCAGAGAGCGGGAGAGCGGGATCGAGATCTCAACAGTCAGGGTGGCGATGGCCATCGGTCGAGGGTGGTAGAAATCGGAAGCAGTTTCGTAAGCCGAAGTAGTTGATGATCATTAGCAGCGGCCCTAAGACGAGCAGCACAGGCCACCTGCGCTTATCTTCCAGTACCAGAAACGACCCGGTAAACAATATCACCAAATCTATCCAGATCAGTCCGGCGACAATCTTAAGCTTTGCGATTCGTTCGCGCGTGATCATTTTTGCGACCTGCGGTCTTCCACTTAGTCATTTTATTTCGGCTGGAAAGAACGGTGCAATCTGCTCGCGGCGCGGCGGCTTGGTACATGCGCTGACCACGACCAGGCAGAAGACCGATGCGATCAGCGCGGGGAAGATGGCATCGCGCCGGGCGAGCGCTGCCGGCAGATGGTGGTGGATGAAGTCCGTGTCCCAGAAGACGGTGACGAAGGTGCCGACGCCGATGGCAGAGACGGCGCCCGCGGCATTGGCGCGCCGCGAGTAGAAGGCGGCCAGCACAACAGGCGTGAGCGCAGCGGAGTAGATGGTGTAGGCGTAGAGCGTCTTCTGCAGGACGGACTGAGTGTGCAGCGCCTGGTACAACGCCCACAGTCCGAGGAAGACGACCATGAGCCGGGAGACGAGAAGCACAACGCGGTTCGAGGCATTTGGTGCGATGTAACGAGAGAAGACGTCGTTGACGAGATTGGTTGCGGGCGAAAAGAGATAGTTGTTGGCGGTGGAGATGATCTTGGCGAAGACCGCGCCCATCAGCAGCGGGCCCAGCCATGCGGGCAGCCCATGCAATGCGGACCACGCAATGATCTCGCGGGGATGCTCATGCACCTCTCCGGTGGGAAAGACGACCGAGGCGATGACGGCGAGCGCGACGATGACCGTCTCGAGGATGACGGTGCCAAAGACCCAGCCCACCACGGCCTGCCGCGCAGCCTTCTCCGACTTGGCGGAGAAGAACTTCTGATACATCGACTGATTGCCCAGCATCAGCAGCATGGTGGGGAGAAAGAGTTCCAGCGCCTGGATGAGACTGAAGTCGCCCAGCACTTCAAAGTGTGTTGCGGGCAGTGCGGCATGCACAGTATGCCACCCGCCGGCTCTGTGCATCAGGAAGGGCAGCGCCAGGATGAGGGTGACAGAAGCGAGAATGCCGATCAGCACGTCCATGTAGGCAACGGAGGACATGCCGGCAATGGCGGTGAACGCAATCACGAAGGCAGCGATCACATACTTGCCCGCGTCCGGCGAGATGGCTGCGGGAAAGACCATGTGCAGGATGTCGCCGCCGCCGATGAGCTGGTAGCTGGTGATGGCGGTGTAGGTGAAGAGCACGGCGATCACGCCCAACACGCGCGCTGCCTGGTTGTAGCGCACCTCCAGCAGATCCGGAATGGTGAATTGCGCGAACTTACGCGCGCGCGGCGCGATGAAGTAGATAAACACGAGACCGGCCCAGCCGCCCCCCGCCTGCCATAGTGCGGCGAAGCCGTGGTTGTAGGCATTCTCGGCAGCTCCCAGCAGCGAGCCGGAGCCGATCCAGGAGCATAGCAGCGTGAAGACCAGAACGACCGCAGGCAACGAGCGGCCTGCCACCAGATAGTCGGCCTTGGTGTGCGTCTTGCGCAGGCGCGAGATCGAGACGGTAAGCAGGCCAAGGACGATGGCGATGAGAACGCCGGCGTAAAGATGATTCATGTGCGGTGGCAACGCCTTTCGGTCAGGAGCGATGCTACATGAACGGGGATCATTAAGCCTGGCCGTAATCGCGTGCGCCGAAGAGCGCGGTGCCGAGCCGGATCTCCGTCGCGCCCTCTTCGATGGCGACGGCGTAGTCGTGCGTCATCCCCATGGAGAGCGCTTCCAGCCGCAGCTTTGGATAACGCCGGGCGAACTCGTCGCGCAGCTCGCGCAACCGCCGGAAGTAGGGGCGCACGGCCTCGGCGTCGCGCAGATAGGGCGGCACCGTCATCAGGCCGCGCGGGTGCAGATGCGTCAGCTCGGGAAGCCGTTCGAGGAACTGCTCGAGCTCGGGGCTTCCGGGTGCGGCGCCGCTCTTCGACTCTTCCTCACTCAGCTTTGATCTCGATCAGGACTGGCAGAGTGCGGCTACTCGCGGCTGCCGCCGCCTCCAGACGCTCGGCCAGGCGCAGCGAGTCGACGGAGTCGATGGTGTCAAAGAGCGCGGCGGCGCGGGCGGCCTTGTTCGATTGCAGATGCCCGATCAGGTGTGAGTGCAGTGGATGCGCAGCACGGAGAGCATTCCATTCCGGCTGCTTGGCGTCGAACTCCTGTACCTTGTTCTCTCCGATGTGGGTGATGCCAAGCTCCGCCGCCGCGGCGATGGCGGCCGCAGGGTGCATCTTGGTGACGGCGATCAGCGTGATCTCGCTGCGGGAACGGCCGGAGCGCCGGCACGCAGCGTCAACCGTCTCTTCCACCTGGGCGAGATTCCGCTTCAACTCATCGCGAGTGTTCATGCTTCCGCTGCAAGCTGGTCGCCGAAGCGGACACAGTCCTCGGCCAGCGCGGTGAAGTCTTCCATCCGGCTGCGGTGGTTGGTGATGGCGACGCGCAGTGCGTATCGCCCGTCCAGCACGGTGCTGGAGACGATGTAGCGGCCGGACTCCTGCAGTGCGATCACCAGCCGGCGATTCAGCGCGTCGAGCTCGCTCTCGTCGAGATCCGGGCGCCGATAGCGGAAGCAAACGACGTTGGTGGGCCGCGGCGCACACAGCTCAAGCCGCGGCGAAGCCTCGATGAGCGCCTGGAGGTGCGCGGCCTGGGCCATGTTCTGCGCGATGAGATGCGCGTAGGTGTCAACGCCGTGCACCTGCAGCGACATCCAAAGCTTGAGCGCGCGAAAGCCGCGGGTCAGCTCCACGCCGCGATCGGCGAATGGCAGGCCGCCGGCCATGATGCCGCCCTCCGCCTCTTCCAGGTAGCTTGCCTGCGTCGCGAAGGTGGCGGTGTGTATTTTGGGGTCGCGCACCAGCACGCAGCCGATTTCGAATGGCAGATAGACCCATTTGTGCAGATCGAAGGCGAGCGAGTCCGCCGCCTCGATACCGCGCACCAAGCCGGCATATTCCCTGGTAAGCCGCAGCAGCGCGCCAAAGGCGCCATCGACGTGAAACCAGAGGTCGTGTTTGCGGCAAAGCCCGGCAATCGCCGGCAGATCGTCGATCGCGCCCGTGTTTACTGTGCCGCAGTTGGCGATCACCACCGCGGGCCGATGACCAGCGTCGCGGTCCCGTTCAATTTGTAACTCAAATTGTTTCAAATCGAGCCGATGCGCTTCCGTGACCGGGATGCGGCGATAGGCGTCACGGCCCAGACCCAAAAGCTCCACCGCCTTCAGCGCCCAGGAGTGGGTCTCGGTCGAACCATAGACGAGGAGTTGCGGGTGGACGCACCCCTGCAGCCCCTGCTCGCGAAGGTCGTAGCCGGCCTTGGCGTGCCGTCCCACAGCGAGGCCGATGAGATTGGCCATGGTCGCGCCTGTGGTCAGCACGCCGGAGCTTTCTGGCGGCATGCCCATCAACTCCGCCAGCCAGCGCAGGCAGGCCGCTTCCATCACCACCGGGGCCTGGTGGCCACCGGCTACGTGGGCGTTCAGGCCCGAGGCGAGCATGTCTGCCAGCATGGCCAGTGGTGTGCCGGTGCCACGCACCCACCCCCAGGCTCGCGGATGGCGGTTGCCGATGGTGTAAGGGACCAGATGCTTCGTCAGGGTGCGATAGACATCCTCAGCGGGACGGCCGTGGACCGGCAGCGGCGGAGCGAGCGCGGCTGCGGATTCTTCCGGGAGCGGCCGCCACGCGGGTTGTTCGCGAAGAGTGGCCAGGTCGTCGAAGATATCGTCCAGCATGCGATGACCCAGCACGCGCAGTTTCTGCCATGCCTCGGGCGTAGCCGGGTCCAGGGTGAATTGTTGCGATGGGTCGATCGCTTCGTTGTCGTTCTCTGGGCTCACAGACGAATGCGCGGGCAAGGGCATATGCGGGAGACCTCGCGGACTGAAATCGGGCGAGGCACGCCGAAGGGGTGTCAAACGCTCGGGTCCACGTCCCCTGTGCAAAAATCGGACAAAGGGATCGCAGCGCCGTTATCTAGAGTACCGCGTCGTCAGAGAGAAGTCAGGTAGAGGTTAGAGGGCCTGCGCAAGACGCGGCAGCAGTCCCGCGTGGCTGGTCTCGTAGAGGGCCAGCAGCCGCTGCCGCATGAGGTAGTACGCGGCGGAGGCTTCATGGATGTAGAAGGGAATGCGCAGACTCTGCCGGCGCAGCAGCATGGCCATTTCGATCTGCGTGATCGCCTTCTGCAGGCGGGCGGCATCGCGGCGCATGATCTCGGCCACGACCGTGGCGTCTTCAAAGTTCCAGCGCTGCACGAATATAGCGAGGTCCAGCATCACCTCGGCGTTGCGGCGCAGCCGGGGCAGGCCATCGGCGCCGCCAAGCAGACGCCACATCGCCTGCGGCTGCAACTCCAGTTGATTTCCGCGCGGCTCCAGGTAGGCCTTGGCGATGCGCTCCAGATCCGCGAAGTTCAGCGGCTCGATGCGGGCGAGCAGGGTATTCCAGGTGGTGTTTTGCTGAGAGCGGCGGCGCAGATAGAACCGCAGCTGGATCCCGATGACTGCCAGGAGGAGAGAACCGACTATAACCAGGCCGACCACTTTAATGGAGCTCCTTCCCCCGGGTACCCAAAACTTTTGCGAGATCGTAACTTACTTTGTCTGTGACATGCAAGATGGCATCGCGAATTTCCGGAGAAAGCTGTTCCCTTTCGGGCTCGTTTCGCCAGAGTGCAACGATCCAGTAAACGAGGATGCACAAGTAAACGAGCATTCGTGCATGCTCCAGCCCCAAATAGTGGCTATGCCGTCCCCAGTAACCGTGCAAAACTCCGAGGATCAAGCCGAGGATGGCCCAGACCATGAGGCCATAGCCAATTGACATCACATGAGAGCGCCAGTGGAATCCCTGCTGCTGTGACATCAGCAGCACCAGCGTGAATGTCCCGCTGACGATCAGACTGGTGAACAGATCGCCGCGAATCTCCCACACGCCGGCGCGGGTGGGTGACGTTGGATGAATCCACCAGACGATGGCGAACGCGATGATTCCCACGGTGATGAGGGAGGTCAGCCACATTCGATTCTTTCCGAGCGAATCCCGAGGGGAAAAAACGATGCGCGCTACTTCGACGACAACGCCTATTTGAAGAAGGGCATCGAGTCCTTCAACGGTCCAGTAGGCAATCGCGTAGGTGTCATGGGATGTTTGACGGTAGATGAAGAAAAGGGCGATCGCGCTGACAATGGTGAAAACACACCACGAGGCAAGCACCGGAAAGGTGCGAAGTCGGCGTCGCAGGCAGATAACACCGAAAAGGGCGGCGTTCAGGAACGGACCTGCCGCCCAAAGTGCGGTATCCAGTAAAGGGAGCCGCATTGGAAATAGCTCCTGTCCTGGTCAGTATCTCTCAGGCTTACAGGCCGAAGAGCGACAAAAAGAGCGAAACGTACGCGTGCGATGGCGGAGGGTTCGTACCCCCTGGTATGGAGGAAGCAAAGGCTGAACCTGTTGTTGCTGCGAGGAGGGCTGCGGAAAGTGCGAGTGAACGGAAAGTGCGTGACATGATAAAGGCTCCCGGCGCAGATGCGCTCCAGAAAGCGTAACGAAAGTGCAGCAAATTGGGATAGTAGAATTACCGTGGGGACATTGGTAACTAACGTTCTCTTGCCAAATTGGGATCGGCGTGATTGCCAAGAGCGGTATCAGCCCACTATCGCCCCTGCTGCCTCCAGATACTTTTCTGCTTCCAGAGCCGCCGCGCAGCCTGATCCGGCAGCCGTGATCGCCTGGCGGTAGCGCCGGTCCTGCACATCCCCGCAGGCAAAGACGCCCTCGACCCGGGTGTGCACATCGTCGTGGGTAATCACGTAACCGTCGCTGTCCAGCTCGATCTGGCCGGCAAAAGGCTTGGTATTCGGCTCGTGCCCGATGCCGAGGAACATCCCGCTGACGGCGAGCGTTGAGCTTGCCCCGGTCTGGGCATGTTTCAGGCGGAGTCCGGTAACTTCTTTGGATTCAACGCCGAGCACCTCTTCGACGAGAACATTCGAGACAAATTCGATCTTTTTGTTGGCGCGGGCACGCTCCAGCATGATGTGCGAGGCGCGATAGTTGTTCGACCGGTGGAGCAGGTGGACCTTAGAGGCAAACCGGGTGAGGAAGAGGGCTTCTTCCATGGCCGAATCGCCGCCGCCGATCACGGCAATCTCCTTGCCGGAGAAGAAGAATCCGTCGCAGGTGGCACAGGACGAGACGCCATGGCCGATCAGAGCCTGCTCCGACGGTAGACCCAGCCAACGTGCCGAGGCGCCGCTGGCAATGATCAGCGTGCGGGTGCGGATGGTCTCCGAGCCCAGATTCAGAATGAAGGGGCGCTGGGAGAGGTCGGCGGAGACCAGGTGGGCCATACGGAACTCCGCACCGAAGCGCGCGGCCTGCTTCTTCATATTTTCAATGAGCTCGGGGCCCTGGATGCCATCGGGCCAGCCGGGAAAGTTCTCCACCAGGGTGGTGATGGAGAGCTGCCCCCCCGGCTCGTGTCCTTCAAGGACCAGAGGTTTCAGGTTGGCGCGTCCCGTATAAATGGCGGCAGTGAGCCCGGCGCAACCCGAGCCCAGAATGACTGTGTCGCGAATGTTGTCTGTCATGATCGTTATCAGTGCATCTTTGATTCTAATTAACGAAAAACGACTCCGCGGCGCTCGGCTGCGGAAGGAGAGGAGCAAGGAATGGCGGATCTGGTCCTGGTATACGGTATGCGGCTGCTCCCGGCGGACGAAGTCAAGCAGGTAGGTTCGGCTCCGGTGGCGCTGAACAATGGCAATGAGGCACAGGTGACCATGCATGTGCTCGAAGGCTCGCGGGAGCAGATAGAAAATCAGTTGAAGCAGAGCATCGACGCATTTTTCGACTTTTATCCCGAGATTTGAGTGCTGCGGCTAGCATGCCAGAGATGTGCGGAGGTGCGGGTGGCGTGGAAATGAAAGGCTTCTGAATGGGCAAGCACTGGACGGCCGCGATGGGATCGCTGGTGCTGGCGACGGGAATGCTTCCCGCCGGTGCGCAGGACGCCGGGAGTGGCAGGGTGCAGCCGCAGGCGACGGCGGAGGATGTGCTGGCGGCCCTGGTCCGACACTCGGCTGTGATCTTCGCGGGCCAGGTGTATGCCATTCGCGTGCCTCCGGAGATGAATGGTGCGTCCGGCGTCAAGGGAGGTCTGCCAAGTTCGCGTCCGGATGCGGTGGAGGTAGAGTTTCGCGTCGATATGGGTATCCGGGGCACCTCGATCGGCAGCAACTATGTACTGCGGATGCCCGCGTCCAGCTGGCAGCGGCTGCCCGCGTTCACGCTGCATCAGCGCGTGGTCACTTTTCTGAAGCCAGCGGATGCGGCCGGGTTTGGGGGGCCGGTGGAGGGCGAAGCCGATATTCCCGGGATGGATCTCGGCGTGATGCCGGTCGACTCCTCGAACGAGGTCGATCTGAGCCGGCTGGAAGGGCTGGTTACAAAGAAGACGATCACGTCGGCAACCATGCTCCCACAGGCCAATGCTGCGCAGACGCCATCCGTAACCGATGTCGATACGGCGCAGGGCAGAGATACATTGATTTCGGGATCCAGCGAAGGAAGAATGCCCGAGCTGCGCAACAAAACGGTGCCATTTCTGGCGCTGGTGCGGGATGTCTCGGTGCTGAGCGCAGCGGAGGGTCAGCAGCCGAAGACACAAGCGGGAACCGCGCCGGCGAACTGAATGGCGAAACGAAGAGTTTGAAACGAAGAGCCGAAGCGAAGACGGGCCGGCGCGCATCTCTCAGATAGAGGACGAAGATGACGGTCACGAATGGACAGAGCGCAGGGAAGACGCCTACCCGGCCGCGCGTGGTGGTGCTGGGCGGCGGCTTCGCGGGATTGAACGCGGCGCTGGCGCTGGGCGATATGGCGGTGGACGTGACGCTGATCGACCGGCGCAATCACCACACCTTTCAGCCGCTGCTCTACCAGGTTGCCGTAGGCGTGCTGTCCCCGGCCGATATTTCGCAGCCCATCCGCACCGTTCTGCGGCATAAAAAGAACACCGAAGTTCTGATGGATGAGGTGATGAGCATCGATACCGCGCAGCAGAGTGTGCTGCTGCGCAGCGGCGCAACGGTAGGGTACGACTACCTCATCCTCGGGACTGGGTCCACCCATAGTTATTTCGGCAACGATGGCTGGGCGAAGCTCGCGCCTGGCCTGAAGACGCTGGAAGACGCCCGCGAGATGCGGCGCCGCATCATGCTTGCGTACGAACTGGCCGAGCGTGAGGCGGTGGAGACGGGATCGCATCCGCCGTTGAACTTTGTAATCGTTGGCGGCGGTCCTACGGGCGTGGAGCTAGCGGGCGCTATCCGCGATATTGCCTCACTGTACATGCGAGAGGATTACCGGCACATCGACACGACGAAGTCGCGCGTGCTGCTGGTGGAGGGCGGCCCGCACATCCTGCCTTCTTATCCGCCGGACCTGCAGAAGAAAGCGGTCGAGCAGTTGCAGGAACTGGGAGTCGAGATCCTGACCGGCAAAACCGTGACCGATATCCAGCCGGGCTACGTGGTGGTTGGCAAAGCGCCGAACACGGAGCGATTCGATTCGCTGGTGACGTTGTGGGCGGCAGGCGTACAGGCGTCGCCTCTGGGCAAGATGCTGGGCGTCCCGGTAAATCGCCGGGGCTCTGTAACGGTGGATTCCTATCTGAATCCGCCAGGCTTACGAAATGTCTTTATCTGTGGCGATCTGGCGGACGTGACCGAGAACGGCAAACCGATTCCCGGAGTCGCTCAACCCGCCATGCAGATGGGCAGGCAGGCGGCGCACATGATCGAAGCCGATATGGAAGGCAGACCACGCAAGCCGTTCCACTACTTCGACAAGGGTGATATGGCGACGATTGGCCGCAACCGGGCCATCGCCGACGTGAAGTGGCCGTTCAAGGCGCACTGGAGCGGATTTCTCGCCTGGGCGACCTGGCTGTCCGTACACATTTTTTTCCTCATTGGCTTTCGCAATCGCATCCTCGTGATGCTGCAGTGGGCGTGGACCTACGTAACGCTGGGCCACGGGGCGCGGCTGATTATGGGCAATCAGCGGCTGCCGGGATGGAATGCGCTGGTTCCGGGACGAACGCCCGATCCGCGGGGACCGCTGGATCTGGCCTCGCCCGCGCACTTCGATCCGGTCGACGACCTGAGCCCGCAGCCGGGTGCCACGCAACTGCCGAATCGCGATACGAAGGACTCGCAGAAGGCGACCGCGTAGACCGACTGTCAGGCTGCTGCGGTCGCGACGACGCATCTTTGCCTGCTCGAATTGTGCGCTTTTCCGGATATGATCGTGCCCTACCTCACTGACACGTCATCCGGGGGAAATATTCGATGCTCTCTGCCATTGTTCGCGGCGCACGCCTGCTCCTTGTTGCCACTGCCGCTTCCGCACTTACGCTTGTTTCGCTGGCTCAGCCGGCGCCCAAGCTTGCACCGACCAAGCCGCTGAAGGTCCCGGCGCTTCCCTATGAGCGCTACACGCTGCCCAACGGACTGACCGTGCTGCTGCACGAGGATCATCGCCTGCCGCTGGTGGCCGTCGACCTGTGGTATCACGTAGGGCCGGTGAACGAGGCGAAGGGCCGCACCGGCTTCGCGCACCTCTTCGAGCACATGATGTTCGAGGGCTCCGAGCATGTGGGGGAGAAGGCGCACTTCCGCTATCTGGAAGGCGCGGGCGCAACCGACATCAACGGCACCACCGACTTTGACCGCACCAACTATTTCGAGACCGTGCCCAGCAATGAATTGGAACTGGCGCTGTGGCTTGAGAGCGACCGCATGGGCTTCCTGCTGGAAAAGCTGGATCGCGAAAAGCTGACCAACCAGCGCGACGTGGTGCGCAACGAGCGCCGCCAGGGCGAGAACCAGCCCTACCAGTTGAGCGAGGAAGCGGTCTATCACCTGCTCTTCCCGCAGGACCATCCATATTACGCATCCGTGATCGGCTCGCACGCCGACATCGAAGCAGCGCGGCTGCTGGATGTGCGCAACTTCTTCCACAGCTACTACACGCCGAACAACGCGAATATCGCGATCGCGGGTGACTTTGACAAGGCGAAGCTGAAGGAGCTGGTCGAAAAGTATTTCGGCCCCATCCCGAAAGGGCCGGAGCCGCCGCCGGTCACGGTGAAGACGCCGCCCATCACCAGCCAGAAAACTGCCACGGTGACAGATACAGTGCAACTGCCGCAGGTGAGCTATGCGTGGCTGATGCCTGCAGCCTTTCAGCCGGGCGATGCCGATGCCGAGCTGCTGATGAACATCCTGGGCGGCGGCAAGGCGAGCCGGCTCTATCGCAAGCTGGTGTACGAAAAGCAGATTGCGCAGAGCGTGGACTGCACGCAGACTTCGCTGCGGCTGGGCTCGGTAGCGGAATGCGATGTGATTGCGCGGCCGGGCATCAAGCCGGAGGATCTGCAGCGGGAGATCGAAGTGGAGCTGCGGGCGATACGAGAGCAGGGCCCGACGCAGGCGGAGTTGGACGGCGCGCGCAACACGCATCTCACGGGCCTGATCAGCGGATTGCAGCGACTGGGCGGCTTTGGCGGCGTGGCCGACCGCATGGACTACTACAACTACTACACCGGCGATCCGGGCTACCTGCCCAAGGATGTCGCGCGGTTCGAGCATGTCACCGTCGCTTCCGTGCGCAAGCTCGCGCAGGCGGAGCTGGTGGATACGAAGAGTGTCGTCGTCACCACGGTTCAGGGCGAGAAGGTGACGCACGATGTGCCGCGCAGCCCAGCGGACACCGATGCAACGGTGAAGGTCGAGAATCCGTATCCGGCGACGTTTGAAACTGCGCAGGACTGGCGCAAGAGTGCGCCGACTCCCGGGCCGCTGCCTGAAGTGCATCTGCCGGTGCCGAAGGTCTTCACGCTGGACAACGGACTGCATGTCTACCTGGTGGAGGACCATTCGCTGCCGGTGCTGAATGCGAGCGTGATGACGTGGGCGGGCGGCGATTCCAATCCCGCGAACAAGCCCGGCCTGGCCGGCTTTACGGCGAGCATGCTGACGGAAGGAACACGCGATCGCTCGGCAACGGAAATTGCGGACTCCGCGGATCATCTTGGCGCAGCGCTGAAATCGCAGGCCTTCGTCGACAACGCGGCTACAACGATCGATGCGCTGAGCAACACGACGGACGCATCGCTCGACCTGCTCTCCGACGTGATCGAGCATCCGGCGTTTGCCGAGCAGGAAGTGGATCGCGTCCGCAAGCAGCAGTTGACGGCGATCCTGCAGGAGGCGGACGAGCCGATTGCCGCGACGCTGCGGGTGGGAGTGAAGGCGGTCTACGGAGATTCACCCTACGGCTATCCGGCCGTAGGCACGACGGCATCCGTGAAGAGCATCACCCGCGACGATCTCTCCGGCTTCTGGAATGCGCGCTATGGACCGCAGACCGCCGCCCTGATCCTGACCGGCGACATTACGGAAAAGGAGGCGCGCGACCAGGCGGACAAGTACTTCGGCGTGTGGAAGAGCACGGCTGCCTCCTCGACGACTTCTGTACCTGAACCGTCGACGCCGGAGCGCAAGGTGATCATCGTCGACAAGCCGGGTTCGCCGCAGACCGTGCTGCTGGCCTTTGGCCTGGGCGTGCCGCGGTCCACACCGGACTACCCGAGCATCCAGATCATGAACGACGTGTTGGGCGGGCTCTTCTCTTCGCGGCTCAACATGAACCTGCGCGAGACGCATGGCTATACCTACGGAGCCGTCTCTCGCTTCACCTTCAATCGCTTTGGCGGACCGATGTTTGCCGGGGCGCAGGTGAGGACCGACGTGACGGCTCCGGCGGCCAAGGAGTTGTTCGCGGAGCTGGATCGCATCACCACCGATCCGCCAACGGCGGCGGAGCTGAAGCTGGCGCAGGACTCGCAGATACGCTCGGTGCCGGGACAGTTTGAGACGGCGAAGGGTACATCGGCGCGCATCGGCCAGCTCTTCATTTACAAACTGCCGGATAACTACTACGCGGCACTTCCCGGCGAACTCGCCGCGGTGAAACCGCAGCAGGTGACGCAGGCAGCGACTGACCACATTCATCCCAAGCAGATGATTGTTATTGCGGTCGGGGATCGCGCGAAGATCGAGCCGGGGTTGAAGGAGCTGAACCTTGGGCCGATCGAAATTCGCGATGCGTCAGGGAACGTGGTGAAGTAGGCCGGTCAGCAAACGATAGTGCAGCAAAAGGGCAGCCGCGGAGGCTGCCCTTTTGCATGGATGCAGGATGATTTATGCGCCGACCGGCTCTGGAGCCCGCACGTTCACCGGCGTGAGCCAGTTGTAGCGATCCGGACGTGCGCCGCTGACGATGCCGAAGAACTCTTCGGCAAGCTGATGAGTAATGGGGCCGGTCTTGCCGTCCTTGACCAGGATGCGATCGACGGAGCGGATGGGCGTGACCTCGGCTGCCGTGCCGGTGAAAAAGACTTCGTCGGCGATGTAGAGGATCTCGCGCGGGAGCGGCTGCTCGACGACCGGGATACCGAGGTGACGGGCCAGCGTGAGCACCGAGTCGCGCGTGATGCCGCTGAGCACGGAGTTGGCCAGAGGCGTGGTGTAGATGGTGGAGCCGCGTACGACGAAGAGGTTCTCGCCCGAGCCCTCGGAGAGATTGCCGTTCACATCGAGCGCGATGCCCTCGTTGTAGCCGTTGAGGTCGGCCTCCATGCGGATGAGCTGCGAGTTCAGATAGTTGCCGCCAGCCTTGGCGAGCGAGGGCATGGTGTTGGGCGCCATGCGATTCCAGGAGGCGATGCACACATCCGCGCCGGCATCGCCGGGGACGTATTTGCCCCAGGGGAAGTTCGCGATGTAGGTTTCGACCGGGCAGCCCTTGGGGTTGACGCCGATCTCGCCGTAGCCGCGGAAGGAGATGGGCCGCACATAACAGGGCGCGATGCCGTTGGCTTCGACCAGTTCGATGACGGCGGCGTTGAGCTGTTCGAGCGTATAGCCAATGTCCATGCGGTAGATGCGCGCCGAATCCAGCAGGCGCTGCATGTGCTCCGGCAGGCGGAAGATGGCCGCGCCGGCTGGCTGCTTGTAACAGCGAAGGCCCTCGAAGACCGATGAGCCATAGTGCAGCACGTGGCTCATCACGTGCACCTGCGCCTTCTCCCAGGGGATCAATTTTCCGTTGTGCCAGATGTTGGCCGTGGTCTGGATCGGCATGCACACTCCTTGGTCGAGCCGCGATGTTGTTCTGCTCCGATTATAGGGGAGGGTACCGGGGCTCTCCGGAGAGGCTGCAGTTCTCGGGCGTTGTAGGCTGCTGAGGGAGCGTGTGTATTGCAGGGATTCGATCGGAGAGAGTTTTTGGCAGGCGCGGGCGCTGCCGCGCTGGGTCTGGCGGGAGGGCCCAGGCTGCTTGGACTGGCAGCGGCGCCTGAGATCGCGGAGATCATCAAGACACCGCTGGGCGCGTTGCGAGGGAAGCGCACTGGCGACACGATTGCCTTCCTTGGCGTGCCATTTGCAGAACCGCCGGTCGGCCCGCTGCGTTTTCTGGCGCCTCGTCCTGCTCGCCCGTGGAACGGCACTCGGCCGGCCCTGAAGTATGCGCCCGCGCCGGTGCAATTGCGTCGTACTGCTATCAGTGAGGACTGCCTCTATCTGAATGTGTGGACGCCGGTCACTCCGGGGCCGCATCCCGTGCTGGTCTGGATCTATGGCGGCGGTAACACTGTCGGCGCAACCGGCGGCATCGCGGACGGCTCGCACTTCGCGCGCAACGGCATTGTTTGCGTGACGCCTGCATATCGCGTCGGTGCGCTGGGCTTTCTCGACCTCACCACCGAACTGGGAGCCGCGTATGCCGGTTCCGGGAACAACGGACTGCGTGACCAGATATGCGCGCTGCATTGGGTACGCGAGAATATCGCGGCGTTTGGGGGCGACCCTGATCGCGTGACCGTCGGTGGAGAGAGCGCGGGTGCAAAGGACACCTGCGCGTTAATGGGTGTCCAGCAGGCGGCGGGACTTTTTCGGCAGGCAATTGTGGAGAGCGGCAGTGGTCAGACCTTTCACACGCGGGAGAGCTCCAGGGTCCTGACACGGGAGTTCCTGGAATGCGCCGGGCTGGATGCCGGCGATGCAGCCAGCTTGCGCAGCATGCCGGTCGATCAGCTATTGAACGCGCAACATGCGCTGCTGACACGCATCGGAGAGTTTCCCTTTCGCGTCACGGTGGATGGTGTCGTGCTCGATCGTTCGCCGCTGGAGTCTGTGCGTTCCGGATCTTTGCACTCCGGGTCGGGGCGCGGAGTGCGCCTGCTTGCCGGCAGCAATCATGACGAGAGCAGCTTCTTCGTGCGCGGCGCTGCGCTGAATCGTCCCGATTGGCCCGCGAGAGGTGCAGAACATGCCGATGGAAGAGATCCGGGCGATGGAAGCGCGTTACGAGGAACACTTTCCTGGCCTGACCGCGGCCCAGCGGAAGATACGCCTGCTCACCGCGGAGGAGTACTGGATCCCTACGCTGCGCGTTGCCGAGGCGCATGTGAGCACCGGAGGGGAGGCGTATTTCTACCGGTTCGATTGTCCGCTGCTCAAAGGCCCGCTGGCGGGCGAGGTGCCACATTCGGCGGAGTTGAAGTTCGTCTGGGATCAGCCATCGCTTCTCCAGGCGCCGCTTGAGGATGTGTGGCGCAGCGCGTTGGTGCAGTCTGTGCATTGCGCGTGGGTCGATTTCATTTACGGACGCGCGCCCGCCCTTAAGGACGCTCCGACGTGGCCGCGATTCAACCTTACGGAACGTCCCGTGATGCTGATCAATCGCAAGAGCACGGTGGCGCTCGATCCGAACGCGGCAGAGCGGCGATTGTGGGATGGCTGGCCCTCCTGAACGGCGCTACTCGTCGCGCAGCGCCTCGACCGGGGGTATGAGAGAAGCGCGCCACGCCGGAATGTAAGAGGCAGCGGCGCCGATAAGGCACAGGCTGAGCAGGACGCCCGCATAGGTCCACACATCGGACACTCTCACGTCATAGAGAAAGCCGGAGAGCAGGCGGCCGGTCAGCGCGGAGAGAGCGAGCCCGACGGCCAGACCGATCGCGATCATCGCTGCTCCCTGACGCAGCACCATCTGCAGAACGGAGGCACGCGGAGCTCCGAGTGCCAGCCGGATGCCGATCTCACGCCGCCGGTAGCCCACCAGTTGCGCGAGCACGCCGTAGAGGCCGGTAATGACCATCAGGGCTGCGAGCGCGGCGAAGGCGCCGGTGATGTAGAGGCCGAGCCGGTTGGTGAAGTCGTTCTGGTTCACCGTCTCCTGCAGGGTCTGGAAGTTGTCGAGCGCGTAGTCGGGCGCCTGTTCGTGGAAGACGGAGCGCGCGATGGGTGCGGCCGCCACATGGCCGCGAGTCTTGACCAGGAAATTGACCACCGTCTTGAGCAGCGCGGGATAAAAGAGCGACGTGGTGGGAATCTGCTGATAGGGGAGCAGCAGATTCGGAGCCGCGGCTTTGCCGATGGCAGCGTCCTTCTGGTCCGCAAGCACCCCGACGATGGTGTACGGCTTGATCATGCCAGTGTCCTTGCCGCCCAGATCGATCTGTTTGCCGAGAGGATCGCGACTGCCAAAGATTTTCCGCGCCAGCGCTTCGTTGATGACGATGACGTACGGAGCCGTGGCCGTATCGCTCTCGCTGATCATGCGTCCGCGCAGCACGGGTGTGCCGAGCAGATGCGCGTAATCCGGGCTGGCCGCGGACATACGCGCGCTGTAGTTGTGCGCCTCATCCTTGGGCTCGCCGAGGATGCGCAGGCTGGTATGCATGTCAATGCCGGAGAGCGGCGGCGCGGTGATAAGCGCGGCATCCTCGACGCCCGGCGCATTGCGAAGCCGATCGAGCACGGGCCCATACGCGGTGACGGCAACGGAGATCGGGGCGTGCTCCGTGTCCGCCGAGACCGCCATGTTGGAGAAGCCGGCGGCATCGGCAGGCATCACGGTGAAGCCGGTGATCCGTTCCGTGGTGAAGCCGAGATCGGTGTGCTGCAGATTCCAGAGCGTGTGGAAGAGCAGGCCGGTGGCGATCAGCAACAGCGTGGAGAGCGCGACCTCTCCAATGACGAGCGTGTGCGTGAGCCGGCTGCTGATGGTGCGGGTGCCCAGGCCGCGCGATGCCGTTTGCAGGGCGCGCTGCGGATGGGTGCGTGCCACCAGCACCGCCGGCAGTATCGAGGAGAGCACGGTCGTGAGCGTAGCGATGGCGGCGAGAGCGAGGATGACGGTCCAGTCCAGGGTGATCGCTTCCGAGCGGGGAATGGTGTCCGGGGGCAAGCGATGGATACCCAGCAGTACCAGCCATGCAAGCGCGATGCCGAAGCCGCAGCCGAGCGCCGAGAGCAGACCGCCCTCGACCAGCATGCCGCGAATCAGACGGCCGCGCGGCGCACCCAGCGCGGAGCGGACAGCGAACTCCTGCTGCCGGCCGAGACAGCGCGCGATCATGAGGTTGGCGACGTTGGCGCACGCGATCAGCAGCACCATACCCAGCGCTGCGACCAGGCCAAGAAAGACTGGACGGATCTGACCGGTGACCGTTTCCAGATAGGAGACCGCATGCGGAGAAAAGCCGGAGCGCAGCGATTTGCTGTTCGCCGCAATCATGGCTCGCGCCGTGCGATCCAGCTCCGCCTGGGCCTGCGCGACTGTGATCCCGGGCCGCAACTGTCCGAGCATGTAGTGGAAGGAATATCCGCGATCCTGCAACATCAGCGGAGTGGGCTGCATGGGGAGCCAGATTCCTTTGTGGATCTCCGAGCCCATCGATTCCGGAAAGCGGAACGAAGCCGGCATAACCCCCACGACCGTGCGCGCCTGGTTGTTGACCCGGATGGTTTGTCCCACGATGGCGGGGTCGGCATGAAATGCCTCGCGCCACAACCCCTCGGAAAGTAGCACCACCCTGGGGCCGTTCGCCTCGCCCTCCTGCAGGGTGAAGGTGCGACCAAGCAGGGGCTGCACGCCAAGCATGGCGAAGAGGTTGGGTGTGACATTCGGTGACACGACCGAGGTAGGAGCCACGTCGCTGGTGAGCTGCGAAGAGGAGCCGGCGTGGCTTCCGGCCGTGCCCTGGACGACGCCGACATCTTCGGAAAAGGCAGCGACCTGAGCCAGGGTGTGGGTGGTCTGGTCGCGGATATCACGGTAGTTGAGCCACGAAGTAGAGGACGGCCGGAGGCCGCTGGCGGGATTGATGAGGACCAGGCGGGCGGCATCGGCGTAGGGAAGGGGCCGCAGCAGAACGTCTTCCGCCACGGTGAACATCGCCGTGTTGGCGCCGATGGCCAGGGCCAGCGTGATGATCGCCAGGGCGGCGAAGCCGGGGGAGATCCGAAGCTGGCGACCCGCCCGACGCACATCCTGCCAAAGAACGGACATCCCTACCTCCAGAGAAAGCATTCCAGACACAGCATACGGAAACTCTCATCACTGCACGCGAGAGGCCGCCGGGATGCCTGCAAAGCCACGGGCGAACGGGGGCGATGGGGAGACCGCGCTGTCCACGCCCGGCCAGACGGTGTCCGGAAGTGAACAGGCAACGCGGCGAAACAAAGCCTTGTGGACGGGACCGGGATATCGGCGACAATGTCGCCTGACACGTCGCTTGACAATGGCCCGAGCCGGTCTGAATAGAACATGGAGCAGTAGAAGACGGAGCAGACATGATCTTTGGTCCCGCAACCATGGCGCTGCATGAAATCAAGGATTCGGATTATGTGCGCTTCTCTGTGCTCGCGCTCTCGTCCATCTTTTTCCTGGTCGACCCGTTCGCGGCGATCGGCACCTTCATGGCCATCACCGCGGGCGAGGACAAAAAGAGCCGATCCCGCACCGCGCGTCGCGGCGCCATCACCTGCTTCATCGTGCTCACCAGCTTTGCGCTGATCGGCAAGCTGATCTTCCGGATGTTCGGGATCACGCTGCCGGCGTTTGAGATCGCCGGCGGCCTGATTTTGCTGCTGATCGGCATCGACATGCTGGAGGCGAAGCGCTCGCCGACGCAGGAGTCTTCCGGCGAGACGGAAGAGGCAGCGGCGAAGGACGATGCCGGCATCATGCCGCTGGGCATACCGATGCTGAGCGGGCCGGGCGCCATCTCGAGCGTGATGGTGCTGGTGGGGCAGGCCGCAAAGCTATGGGAGTGGGCGGCCATTCTGGGTTCCATTGCGATCACGGCCTGGGCCAGCTACGGCGTGCTGGTGGGGGCGGACCGTATCCGCAAAGTCATGGGCGACACCGGCATCCGCATCCTGGTCCGCATCATGGGCCTGCTGCTGGTGGCGCTGGCGGTGCAGTTCTTTGTCAACGGGCTGACGGATCTGGGTGTGATCGCGAGGCATTGAGTCCCACCCGTCACATGCTTGATAGAGATCCGACGCGACACAGAAGATCTGACGCGAGGACGCCGCACCGTTCCGCAGTTCGCGGAACGGTGTCCCGGCCAGCAGGCGGCACGGCTATTTCGAACAGTTGAGCTTCCAGATATAGAGATGGCTGTTGCCCGTGCCGTCTTTGTCATCGAAGCGAGACAGATCGGAGAAGTTGCCGACCTCATCACGCCGGCTTACCTCAATCGGCGGCACCGTGTACTGGCTGAGCATGGGGCGAATCACATCGACATGAAAGGTTTGATAGGTTCCCAGATCCGGCGCGTACGTCACCACGAACTGAACGCCTCTCTGGCAAAGCAATGGTTTGATGTCAGCCCGCTGACGCAGAAGCGTGAGAAATTCCCGATCGTTGGCCAGGCCTTCGATCTGCTCCACGCCGCCTCCGTAGGCAAATGCAAAGTTACCGGCACGGTCGCCCATCGCGATCAGGCCGTTGTTCAGGCGGCCGCCATAGGCTGCCAAAGCTTCATCATTCAGCACAAAGTAGTCCTGCTTTCCGGAATGGCGATGCCGTGTGGACCGCCAGAGGGAAAGACCAAATGCGCACACGAAAAGGAGGGTGACGGTGGCGATGGTGAAGGGGCTCAAACGCAACCCTTCAAAACGACGTGCAAGGGCCTGCAGAAGGATCGGGACACAGGCCATATAGCCGATGAGAAGTGGATAGCCATACCAGGGCCAGATGATCCAGGAGGAGAAGAAGACCAGCCGCATCGTAAAGCAGAGCGTGCCGATGACGTAAGCGCCGATCAACGCTCGTTGCATCGTAGAGGCGGTTCGAGGCCAAAGTGCGATGCCGAGGGGAACTGCCAGGATAATCAGGTACAGCAGCCCGGCCTGCACATGCAGCGGGCTTTCGAGAAGTTTCAGCAGGGGCCGATTCAACTGCATGCCGCCGAGCGATTTGACTTCGCCGGATACGGGCATGGTCAGACCGAAATAGTGATGGTTGACGGCCATGTACATGAGGCCGAGTACGGCCGCAATGGCCAAGGCAGTCGTCTTGCGAGCCCGCGCATGTGCCGCGAGCAGCACGTAGGGGATGGCAAACACCGCTGCATCCAGGCGGGCGGCGATCGTCAGCACGACAAAGATGCCGTCGAGAGCGCCTTGCCAGACGGGTCTGTCTGAGGATCGCGTTAGAGAGTAAGCGAGAAGACAGAAGCAGCATGCAAAAACCGAGGTTTCCATGCCGTCCAGGGCGATTCTGGTGAGCAGCACGAAGAAGCCGACGGTGAACAGGAGATTGGTCAGCAGTCCTCGCAGGCGAAACACCAGCAGCGAGGCGGCGAGCGCGATTCCTCCAAACAGGTACTCCAGGCACCGTGTCAGCAGCAGGGATTGGCTGAAAAGCTTGAATTGCAGGACGAGTATGCCCATCCACAGCGGGTGATATCCATTTGTCAGACGAACGCCGTCGAAGGTGCTCGGGCCCTTCGTTAGCCAGTTTCGGGCGATGAGCAGGTAGTAGTAGGCGTCATCGGCGAAAAAGGGCTGGCCCTGCTGCAGATATTGAAGGAGCAACTGCCTGGCGCAAAGTGCAAGGAAGACCAGGAGGCAAACAAATAGGGCGGAATTCTTAATTCCGAAGAGGTGAGGAGTTTGCTCAGCTTGGGGGGATGGCTGTTGAACGGTCAAGCGGATTACCTTTACGCGGTTTCGGATGGAGCGGAAGTGGTCAGGTCATGGACGGGGTGAGCAGACGGAACGAGCGGGCGGGGTGAGCTTGCTCGAACAGTACTATGGGCGGTATGTAAGGGTGATGAAGGTATTCAATTGGGATGCGGTTTCAAAGTCAAGGAGAGGGCATCAGACCGGAGAAACTGACCAAATCCGCGGCTCTCTCAACGCCGTGCAGAGTCTCTGGTCAACGGCTCATCCTTGAGCCGGCAGCTCGATCGGGCCAGCGTTTTGTTGCGCATATGGGGCTCCTCGGGCCGCGCCGACGGTGCAGTTTTTCATCAACCGGCTGACAGATCCGGGGTCAACCGGCTGACAGATACTGGCGTGATTGCCAGGTAGGCCGGAGCGGAAACGCATCGAAGATAGAGACATCGAGAGATCGAACATTCGAGATATGAGGAATTGGACGAAGTGCGCACTCCTGACAGCCCTGTTGCTGCCGACGCCGCTCGCGGGCTGGGCCCGGTATATTCCCCACCCGTGCAAGAACGCCTTCACCGAGCAGCAGGAGATTACAGAAGGGCAGAAGGCGGCGCAGGACGTCTTCAAACAGATGCCCGTGCTTCCGGACAGCGATCCGGTGAGCCGCTACGTGCAGCAGTTGGGCGCCCGGCTGGTCGAGCATGCGCCCGGCTACAAGTGGCCGTACAACTTCCACGTGGCGAATGTGGAGGACATCAACGCGTTCGCGCTGCCCGGCGGGGCGATCTTCGTGAATCTGGGCACGATTCAGGCGGCTGAAACCGAGGCGCAGCTTGCCGGAGTGATGGCGCACGAGATCTCGCATGTGGCGCAGCGGCACTCCACCTGCAATCTCACCAAACAGCGCACGCCAAGCCTGCTGGCGGGCCTGGGCCAGATCGCGGCCGGCATTGCGCTGGGAGGGGCGGCAGGCGCCGTCGTCCAGCAGGGCATTGGATTGACCGCAGGGCTGTCGTTTCTGCGCATGTCGCGCGACAGTGAGAAGCAGGCCGACCTGATGGGCACTGACATTCTCTACGACACGGGCTATGATCCGCGGGCGCTGCCGCAGTTTTTCGAGGTGATCCAGGGCAAGAGCGGTGAGGGCGGCGCGCAGTTCCTGAGCGACCATCCCAATCCAGGCAATCGTGTCGGTTACGTGAACGATGAGATCGACACCCTGCCGCGCCGCGCGAGCTACGTGAAGACGAGCGCCGAGTTTACGCGTATCAAGAAGCAGGTCACGGGCATGCATCCGTATACCGCCAAGCAGGTAGCGAGCGGTGCATGGAAGAAGCAGGGCGGCAACGCGGAGGCGCCCGCCGCCGCACCGCTGGGGCGGCTGACCGAGTCGCAATGGGCGCCGCAGGGAGACTGGCAGACGCTGCAGGGGGACGGCTTCACGATTTCGTATCCCGGCAACTGGAAGGGCGCGACCTCCGGACCGTCGGCGCTGATTGCGCCGCCCGGAGGCGTGGGTGCGCAGGATGCGGTGGGTTACGGCATGCTGAGTGGGCGTTTTCAACCGCCGCAACTGGGAGAAATATCCGCGGAAACGGATCAACTGGTGACGCAATTGAAGCAGCAGAACCCGAACCTGCAGCCGGGCGCAGCGGCGGATGTGGCGGTGAACCAGGTGCGCGGCCGCTCCCTGCAGATGACAAATAGCGGCGCGGCCGGCGGGGGAACGGAACACGACTGGCTGGTGGCTCTGCCGGAGACGGCGGGGACGCTGCGCTACGTGGTTTTTGTGGCGCCAGAGGCGGATTTCAGCGCCCTGCGGCCGACATTTGAGCGCATGTTGCGGACGCTGAAGCTGACTCCCTGACCGGTCGGAGCATGGGGATTTTCAACAGTTTGCGGGCTGTTTTCAACAGCGCCGCGGTTGCGCCGGTGGAGCGGTCCAGATAGTATCGGAATTGCTGCAAGTGAGTGAACGGAATGCGACGGCGTGAGGTTGTGCCGGAAGCAGGTTTTCTGGTACACTTTATGAGCAGTCGCAAGGAAGCTGGATTTCGGGATTGGCCTTGATGTGAAGAGGCCGACAAGATCGAAATCTGAAGCGTATGTTCAGTCGGGCGATAGCCCAACACATGGAACATCTCCTGCAGTAGGCAACGGGTTTTTTGAGACCCGCTGACGGCCTTACGGCCTCTCCCCGCTTGAGAGCGATACGGAGCTACGATCTTTTCAAGTTTGTGCTGTGCGCTGGCCTGTCGTCAGCAAGAAATCCCAGGAATGGGATTGACGACACAGTAACACTAGGATAGTGTTGGCAAGTGCGCAAAAAGCGGTTCTGAACTGCACTGAGTGCGGCGAGGAGCTGACAGCACGCAAGTTCGAGGGCCTGCGGCGAATGCCGTAGATCTCGATCCAAAAGCGGCCCGCTTAGGCGGATACCGTTCCGGATCTTTGACAATCAGGTTGAACGTGCCAGTCGTGAGAGATCAGCAGGAATAGGCTTGATCATTCTCACAAGGTAAGACTCTCCGGACTTTCGAGCTCTGGAGAGCACGCGACTATCCCGGACCTCCGTCCTGGGGTAGCGCGGAATCAGTTTCAAACGAGAGTTTGATCCTGGCTCAGAATCAACGCTGGCGGCGTGCCTAACACATGCAAGTCGAACGAGAAAGTGGAGCAATCCATGAGTAAAGTGGCGCACGGGTGAGTAACACGTGACTAACCTACCCTTGAGTGGGGAATAACTTCGGGAAACCGAGGCTAATACCGCATAACACCTACGGGTCAAAGGAGCAATTCGCTTAAGGAGGGGGTCGCGGCAGATTAGTTAGTTGGCGGGGTAATGGCCCACCAAGACGGTGATCTGTATCCGGCCTGAGAGGGCGCACGGACACACTGGAACTGAAACACGGTCCAGACTCCTACGGGAGGCAGCAGTGGGGAATTTTGCGCAATGGGGGAAACCCTGACGCAGCAACGCCGCGTGGAGGATGAAGTCCCTTGGGACGTAAACTCCTTTCGATCGGGACGATTATGACGGTACCGGAAGAAGAAGCCCCGGCTAACTTCGTGCCAGCAGCCGCGGTAATACGAGGGGGGCGAGCGTTGTTCGGAATTATTGGGCGTAAAGGGCGCGTAGGCGGTCGTATAAGTCTTGTGTGAAATCTTCGGGCTCAACTCGAAGTCTGCACGAGAAACTATTCGGCTTGAGTGTGGGAGAGGTGAGTGGAATTCCTGGTGTAGCGGTGAAATGCGTAGATATCAGGAGGAACACCTGTGGCGAAAGCGGCTCACTGGACCACAACTGACGCTGAGGCGCGAAAGCTAGGGGAGCAAACAGGATTAGATACCCTGGTAGTCCTAGCCCTAAACGATGATCGCTTGGTGTGACGGGTACCCAATCCCGCCGTGCCGAAGCTAACGCGTTAAGCGATCCGCCTGGGGAGTACGGTCGCAAGGCTGAAACTCAAAGGAATTGACGGGGGCCCGCACAAGCGGTGGAGCATGTGGTTTAATTCGACGCAACGCGAAGAACCTTACCTGGGCTCGAAATGTAGTGGAATCCGGTGGAAACATCGGCGCCCAGCAATGGGCCGCTATATAGGTGCTGCATGGCTGTCGTCAGCTCGTGTCGTGAGATGTTGGGTTAAGTCCCGCAACGAGCGCAACCCTTGTTACCAGTTGCTACCATTTAGTTGAGCACTCTGGTGAGACCGCCTCGGATAACGGGGAGGAAGGCGGGGATGACGTCAAGTCCTCATGGCCTTTATGTCCAGGGCTACACACGTGCTACAATGGCCGGTACAAACCGTCGCAAACCCGTGAGGGGGAGCTAATCGGAAAAAGCCGGCCTCAGTTCGGATTGGAGTCTGCAACTCGACTCCATGAAGCTGGAATCGCTAGTAATCGCGGATCAGAATGCCGCGGTGAATACGTTCCCGGGCCTTGTACACACCGCCCGTCACATCACGAAAGTGGGTTGCACTAGAAGCCGGTGAGCTAACCGCAAGGAAGCAGCCGTCCAAGGTGTAATTCATGATTGGGGTGAAGTCGTAACAAGGTAGCCGTAGGAGAACCTGCGGCTGGATCACCTCCTTTCTAAGAGAGAACATTGTGATGCACGCATGTATCTGCGATAGCAGACCACTTTCGGGTGGCGCATGCGGGTGATCACTACCCTCTGTATCTCGATTTCGGTTGAGTTATGGAGGAGCTTGAATCAGGCCTTCTCTGCCTGCTAAGCCTTCGGGCTTTCCAAGTCTTCGGACTTTTCAGATCTCAACATCGATGGTCACGAGCGGCGTAGCTGCTCAGCATGTTCAACCTGGTCCTCGAAACTTTTGGACGCAAGAGGCAAGCAAGAAACTAACCGAGTCGGCTGTGCGCCTTCGGGCGCGTGGGTCCGGACTGGGGCCTGTAGCTCAGTTGGTTAGAGCGCACCCCTGATAAGGGTGAGGTCGGTAGTTCGAATCTACCCAGGCCCACCATCCCTTATCGGATTCCGTTATTGGAAACAGGGGCTGTAGCTCAGCTGGGAGAGCACCTGCTTTGCAAGCAGGGGGTCATCGGTTCGATCCCGATCAGCTCCACCAAACCTCTTCGTCTGGATGCTCAAAGGTGAATCTCCTAAGTGAAGCTTATGAGACTGACCTTTGAGCAGGCCCGACCTGGATCCTAGATCTAAGGCGAGTCATGTTCGAGAGCGCCCTATGGCGCGCGCTGCTATCTGCAGCGTTCTGTTATTTGACAACGAATTGCATTGGGTAAATTGCATACAAGGCTGAGCAGCTTACTGATCCCTGTCAAGTTTGGGAGAGTAAGGCTGGTTAGTTGAGTGTCTTTAGATAGAGTGCGTAAGCGGGGATCGTACCCCGTGAGGCGCACAGGCGGAAATATGCATGGAGTGAATCCGGCAAGAGGCAGCACGAACGCTTCCTGCGTGGAGTTAATTCTATGGTCAAGCTACTAAGGGCGCACGGTGGATGCCTTGGCAGAAACAGGCGATGAAGGACGTGGCAAGCTGCGATAAGCTCCGGGGAGCCGCACACAGGCGTTATATCCGGAGATCTCCGAATGGGGAAACCCACTTGAGCAAACCTCAAGAACACCCTGCTGAATACATAGGCAGGAGTGAGCGAACCCAGGGAAGTGAACCATCTCAGTACCTGGAGGAAGAGAAAGAAACCTCGATTCCGATAGTAGTGGCGAGCGAACTCGGAATAGCCCAAACCCGTAGCATTTCGGTGCAGCGGGGGTTGTAGGGTCCGCAACAGTAGAGTTACCAATCCAGTGGTTAGTCGAATCGGATGGAAAGCCGATCCATAGAGCGTGACAGGCGTGTAGACGAAAATCATCTGGACTCGAAGCGGATACCTGAGTAAGGCGGGGCACGTGAAACCCTGCTTGAATCCACGGGGACCATCCCGTAAGGCTAAATACTCGTTTCTGACCGATAGTGAACCAGTACCGTGAGGGAAAGGTGAAAAGAACCCCTGCGAGGGGAGTACAAAGTACCTGAAACCGTGTGCCTACAAGCAGTGGGAGGGCTATGCGCGCAAGCGAATGCCTGACCGCGTGCCTATTGCATAATGAGCCGGCTAGTTATTCTTGTCAGCAAGGTTAAGCGTAAGCGAGCCGAAGCGAAAGCGAGTCTGAATAGGGCGTTCAGTTGGCAGGAATAGACGCGAAGCGGGATGATCTACCCTTGGCCAGGTTGAAGGTGGGGTAACACCCACTGGAGGACCGAACCGGTGTTTGTTGAAAAAAGCTCGGATGAGCTGAGGGTAGGGGTGAAAGGCTAATCAAATTCCGTGATAGCTCGTTCTCTCCGAAATAGCTTTAGGGCTAGCGTCGGGTGATTTGCACTGGTGGTAGAGATCTGGATGGACTAGGGGGCTTTCCGGCTTACTGAATCCAACCAAACTTCGAATGCCAGTGACAACCAGCCCGGCAGTCAGACTGTGGGGGCTAAGCTTCACAGTCGAGAGGGAAACAGCCCAGACCGCCTGCTAAGGTCCCCAAGTTACAGTTAAGTGGGAAAGGAAGTCGGAACGCCCAGACAGCCAGGAGGTTGGCTTAGAAGCAGCCATCCTTTAAAGAAAGCGTAATAGCTCACTGGTCAAGCGGTCCGGTGCCGACAATACAACGGGGCTAAAACTGTACACCGAAGCAGCGGATGCACACCTCTGGTGTGCGTGGTAGGAGAGCATTCTCAACAGCATTGAAGCCAGACTGAGAAGACTGGTGGAGCGTTGCGAAGAGACCCTGCCGGCATAAGTAGCGATAATGAAGGTGAGAACCCTTCACGCCGAAAGTCTAAGGTTTCCTGAGGAAGGTTAATCCGCTCAGGGTTAGGCGGTCCCTAAGGCGAGGCCGAAAGGCGTAGCTGATGGACATCCGGTTAATATTCCGGACCTCCCAGACCATCGTTTGACGATGGGGAGACGCAGAAGGATAACCAGGACCCTATATGGCTATTGGGTTCGATACGCGCAAGCTGGTTTCGATAGGCAAATCCGTCGAGGCTTAACAGTGAGGCGTAAAGCAGTAAGCCGCATGGCTGAAAGCTGGTGAGTTCACGCTGCCGAGAAAATCCTCTAAGGAGAAGGGCTGGGAACCGTACCACAAACCGACACAGGTAGACGAGGAGAATATCCAAAGGCGCTCGAGTGAAAGCTTGTTAAGGAACTCGGCAAATTAGCTCCGTAACTTCGGGAGAAGGAGCGCCCCGTTAGCGTGCAAGCGCGAGGGGGCCGCAGTGAAACGCGTACGGCGACTGTTTAACAAAAACACAGGTCTCTGCTAAGTCGAAAACGACGTATAGGGGCTGACGCCTGCCCGGTGCCGGAAGGTTAAAAGGAGAGGTTAGCCGCAAGGCGAAGCTTTGAATTGAAGCCCCGGTGAACGGCGGCCGTAACTATAACGGTCCTAAGGTAGCGAAATTCCTTGTCGGGTAAGTTCCGACCTGCACGAATGGCGTAACGATCGTACGACTGTCTTAACGAGTTGCTCGGCGAACTTGTAGTACCGGTGAAGATGCCGGTTACCCGCAGCTAGACGGAAAGACCCCGTGCACCTTTACTACACCTTAACTATGAATTATGACTCTTACTGCGCAGGATAGGTGGGAGGCTTTGATACCAGGCTCTTGGGCTTGGTGGAGCCACCGGTGAGATACCACCCTGTGAGTGTTGTGATTCTAACCTGCTCCCGTGATCCGGGAGAGGGACATAGTTAGGCGGGTAGTTTGACTGGGGCGGTCGCCTCCTAAATTGTAACGGAGGCGCGCGAAGCTACTCTCAGACTGTTTGGAAATCAGTCGTCGAGTGCAAAGGCATAAGAGTGGTTAACTGTGAGACCTACAAGTCGAGCAGATGCGAAAGCAGGCCTTAGTGATCCGGTGGTTCTGTATGGAAGGGCCATCGCTCAACGGATAAAAGGTACGCCGGGGATAACAGGCTGATCGGAGCCAAGAGTTCATATCGACGCTCCGGTTTGGCACCTCGATGTCGGCTCATCGCATCCTGGAGCTGTAGAAGGTTCCAAGGGTTAGGCTGTTCGCCTATTAAAGCGGTACGTGAGCTGGGTTCAGAACGTCGCGAGACAGTTCGGTCCCTATCTGCTGTGGGCGTAGGAGATTTGCGGGGGGCTGTCCTTAGTACGAGAGGACCGGGATGGACGAACCTCTTGTGTTCCAGTTGTCCTGCCAAGGGCACGGCTGGGTAGCGAAGTTCGGTTGTGATAACCGCTGAATGCATATAAGCGGGAAGCACGCCCCAAGATGAGATCTCCCAACCCAAAAGGGAAAAGAAGGGCCCAGGAAGACCACCTGGTTGATAGGCTGGAGGTAGAAGCGCAGTAATGCGCGTAGCTTACCAGTACTAATCGCCCGTTCGGCTTGTCCATAGAATTAATTCTGCGCAGCAAATCCGCTGTCAGAGGATACTCAACAACAAGCCTTGAGTGCAGTGAAAGCACGCCCAATGCAATTCGTTCAAATGCAAGTTTGTGGCGCCAGTTTGCCATTCTCGTTCCGGGGAGAAACCGCCCGTGTGTGAAGGGAGATGGCTGCGGGGAAACTCCCGCCAAGCGCCGCACCCAAGCTTGCCGGTGAGCATACCGCGAGAGTCACACCCGTTCCCATCCCGAACACGGAAGTTAAGCCTCGTCGGGCCGATGGTACTGCACGCGTAAGTGTGTGGGAGATTAGGTAATCGCCGGCATTAGCATCAAAAAAGCCCGCTCTCTTGAGCGGGCTTTTTGTTTTTCGTCACTCCTTAAGAAACTCTTTGCTCGCTTTCCCCCGTCCATTGGACTGGCGGCCCTCCTTGTTGAGGGCACGGTGCCGGTTACGCTCTTGAAGCGTCCGCGAGATGGTGACGTCTCGTTCCGCTTTCCCTAAGTGCACTTGCGGGCCTTTCCGCAACTGACACAGGAGCGCGGGGTTGGTATGAGCGTGAGGAACGCGCGGCGATGAAATGGCAATTGTGCGGTTTCGTACTGATCGGATTGCTGGCGACTGGTCTTCTCTGCGCTCAGCAACCGGCCTCCGCGCCGGAGCTGCGCTCTCCGTTGCCGGTCGCACCTCAGATGAGCGATCTCTCTGCCGTACCTCTGTCCAAAGAATCTGAGACACGTCTCGCGCAGATGAGCAAGCGGTACAGGCTCACGCCGGAACAGCAAGCCCAGGTCAGATCGATCCTCTTGAAGGAACAGCAGGACATCCAGACCGTGGCAGCGGCCAGGTTTATGTCGAATGGCAGCAAGCGCGAGGAGGCCGTCGGTCTGCACGACGCGAGCCAGCAGAAGATCGCGGCGGTTTTGACCAAGAAGCAAAAGCACAAATTCGATGTCGACGAGAAGCGCCGTGCCTGGATGGACGGCCGCCTGCCGGAGCCGAACCCGGGCCCGGCGCTAAATGGTTGGTAAGGAACACGGAGGAAACACAACAATGAAACGGCAATTATGTAGTCTCGTACTCACTGGATTGCTGGCAACCGGCGTGATGCTGGCGCAGGAGCCGGGGTCCGCACCCGAACAGAGCGCTCCGCAGGCCGAAGGCGGCGGCATGGGCGGCCATCGTGGCCACATGATGGATCCCGATCAGCGGCTCGCTCATATGACCAAGCGCTATAAGCTCACCGCTGATCAACAGAGCCAGATCAAGCCCATCCTGCAGGACGAACAGCAGCAGATGGAGGCGATGCATTCCGACACGGCGACCTCGCGCGACGACAAGCGCGCGAAGATGCAGAGCATGCATCAGGCAAGCACGCAGAAGATCGAAGCGGTGATGACCGATGAGCAGAAGCAAAAGTACGAAGCCGATCAGCAGAAGATGCAGGAGCGGCGCGCCCAGCATCGGCACGGCGGAATGAATGGACCGGAAGGAGCACCGCCGCCCGATGCAGGTCAGCCACCCGCACCACCTCAGTAGCCGCGCGGAGGTTTCTGTACAAGAGAAGAGGGCCGCATTTCCGCGGCCCTCTTTTTCTGGGGTTGCTCTGAGTGTTTTAGAAGCTGAGTTTCAACGCTGCCTGTACCTGCCACTGGTCGTTACGCGTGGTGGTAATCGCGGCAAAGCCGCTTGGATTTCCCGGCTTGTACTGGTTATAGCCAGTCACATTGCCAGGCTGTCCGAACTGTGTGCGTATTCGTGGCGTTGAATGCTTCCAGGCGGAACTCGAGCGCGGTGCTCTCGTGAATGTGGAAGTTCTTGAACAGCGAAGCGTCCAGATTGTTGAAGTGCGGACCACGCGCCTGCTGCGGGCCGCCGCCGAGCGGTGAATAGTCCGGCTGGCCAATGACGCTGGCCGTCGGAGGCAGGTTGAAGGCTGCAGGATTCAGCCACTGTGTCTTGTTGTGGGTCCGTCTTGCCTGCAATGCTGCCGGCGTAAAAGGGATCACGCACGTAGCCGTCTTTGCTCGCGGCGAGACCGGTAACCGGATCGATCTGGCCGGCTGCGACGGCACGCGTCGTTGGATACCTCTCCCGTGATGGTTTATCGCTGAGGTATCTCGGTATGTTCCGTCGTGCTGGCGCCAAATTTTCGGTACTGATCGAAGCGGATCGATAGCTCGACGTGAAAGCCGACAAACAACGCTGCCTTGCCATCGAATCGCGCGTCAACGCTGGTCGGTAGCCACGCTTCGTCGTGGATGAGCGCCTGCTCGAAGGAAAAGTTGCTCCCCGCATCCACCGTGGCAAACAGACCGAAGCCAATGCGCATGGGCTCGTCGAAGGTGGCATGCATGCGCTTCACCTCGCGTGCCGATTCATCGATCCACACCGTCCCGCGCACTTTTTTGACAGCATCTTCATTCCGGCCATGCGTCTTGGCATGGGGATCGCCGGTGAAGTCGACCACGATCAGCGAGCGTCCGCCCTCCATGATGCGCCGCGGACTCGTAAAGCGCGTGATGGTCAGAAGACGCGATACGCTCACCTCGTCCTTGTCGCGCTGGCCGTAAGGCTGTGCGGCATATTTCACGGCTTCTTTGGTGGCGCGGTCCTGCTCTTTCTTCAGGTCGCCAGGGTTTAGAGCTTTGCCATTTTTGCCGGTGAGCGTTTCAATCGGGTGACCGTGTACGAAGAAGACATTGCTGACGCGCTCTTCGCTGCGCCGCACCTTGCCATGCTTGTCGTAGAAGGTGAGCCGCTGCTGCTGGCGAAAGGTGTACTCTTCACGGGCCCGGTCCAGCGCTGCCTGGTTCGCCTCCACGCTGCGCAGCAACGTTGCCACGTCGGGCAGCGGAGCCGTTGCCGCAGGCAGCACTCGAAGAGAGAGCGGAGAGGCCGCGAGGGAGAGTGCCAGAAGGATGGTTGCTAAGGAAAGCAAGACTGTGTTCATGCTAACTTAGGCTTCACCCCCGAGGCGGGAGAGAGGTGTTGCATGCTGGGATTGCTGCTGCGTTGGATCGTCGGTGCGATCACGCTCTTTGTGATCGCTTATTTCGTTCCGGGCTTTCACATCCGCGACTGGGTCTCTGCACTCATCGCGGTACTGGTCATCGGCTTGTTGAACGCGACGCTTGGTTTGCTGCTGAAGATCGTCACGTTCCCGCTCAGCATTCTCACGCTCGGTCTATTCCTGCTGGTCATCAACGCCTTTGTGCTGATGCTCGCATCGCGCCTGGTGCCCGGCTTCCATGTGGACACCTTCGGCTCTGCCTTTGTCGGGGCGGTGATTCTTGCCCTGGTGCACATGCTGCTCGGTATGGGTACCAAGGCCGAGCAAAAGCGCTGATCGTTAGTCCGTATCGGGGCTGGTCGGTGGCGCCTGATCCTGGCCCACCGCGCCGGCGCGAATATTGGCGAGATAGAAGTTTTCGGCTGCCACGGGAGCGCCCGCCAACCGCCGCAAAAGGGCAAGCTGGCCGGCATGTGTCATTGCGTCGGCTAACGGGCCTTGTAGAAGGCGCGAAAGTATCTCATGATCGACCGGCGTTTCGGACGTCAACGCCTCATCGAACTCTAAGAGTTGTCGATGAAATCGCTCGACCTCTCCCGACCACGGAAGCGTTTCCAGATTGCCTTTGTAATTGGAATCACCTGTGCGCAGGACAACAAGCCCATAGTGAAGGACGCCGTTCACGTGGCGCAGCAATGCATGGGGAGTGCGCACGCCGGCTCCTGCGGAATAGTTGGGAAAGCCTGATGGTGCATCTCCGACAGCCTTGTGCACACGATAGGCTAGCGCCGCAAGAAAATGGCGCACGATCTGCTGATCATTTTGCATCCCCGGAAGTCTAACCCGCGTGCGGTCAAGCGGAGCTTACTGATTCGCTGGAATCGTGTGGGGCCGCATGGGCGCAGCGGTCCCGCGTGGCAATGGCACACGGTCATGCATGGCGCGATACGACTTATGGGCGCCGCGATGCAGCGTCTTCGCTTTATTCTCCTGCATCGGATGGTCGCTGACGCCGATGCTTGCTGCCGCAGCGGCAGGCTGCCGTGCAGGGCGCGGCGCATGCACCGCAACCGGCGTTGGCGCAGCGACGGGATGATGGCGGTATGCCGTCATGGTGACACCGCCGGCCACAATCACGGCAGAGGCCGCGGCCAGTGCCCAGCGGTGGTGCCCCATGGATGCAATCGCAAAACGCCGGTACCAGGGCAGTTCGGGTGCAGAGGCGATGCGCGCGAGAACCCGCTGCTCCAGACCATCTCTCGGCCGGACGGCCGCAAGCGACGCAAGCGCTCCATCAATCTCCTGTGTGTAGTCGACGCTTGCATGGCGGACGGCGGGATCCGATGAGTTCATGACTTCAATCCTTCTTTGCGCAGCTTCTCTGCCAGGTCGCGGCGGGCGCGAAAGAGCCGCGAGCGCACCGAAGATTCCGTGATGCCAAGTACCGAGGCGATCTCCGCATTCGAAAGCTCTTCGAGTGCAGAGAGCAAAAGCGCCTGGCGCTCTTTCGCCGGCAGTTCATCGATAAGGGCGAGCACCCGTGCGTGCCGCTGCGCCGCGATGACCGCCTGATCGGCACGCAGCTCCTTGGCGGGAAGCACGCGGGCCAGTTCGCTGATGTCTTCGTTCTCCGGCCTGGTTTTCTGCCGCCGCTTGCGGTCCAGTACCAGGTTCCATGTGATGCGGATGAGCCAGACGCGCGCATCCCGTATCTCCGGCAAACGATCGCGATGCCGCAAGACGCGCAGGAAGGTCTCCTGCACCATGTCCTCGGCCTCCGCGGTATTGCGCGAGATGGAAAAGGCCACGCGATAGAGCGTGCCCGAATACTCGTGGACCAGCGCAGTCATCTCTGCGGCACGGTCCGGCGTTGCCTCGGCGGCGGTCGTCGTCTCCGGCATCGGAAGCAGCCCGGTCAGATTTCCCTCATAGCTACCCATGCGCTTGCTCTCACTGACGCTGGGCGGGGTCGTTTCGCTCATGAGAATCGTCCCAAATCGCCTATCCGGCCAAATATTTTGGGAGCACGCATGGCGTAGCGCCGGCCTGGAAACCAGCGCTGAGAGAGGAGCGGCATGGTGGTCAGTTTAGTGCTGGCCAGCCAGCTTCTGCGCGGCGATCTGGCCTGCGGCCGTTGTGGGGTCCTTGGCCTTGAGCAGAGCATAAATCTTGTTCGCCTCGGCCGGCTGGTTGCTGGCCTCATAGAGCTGGGCCAGCTGCAGTTGCGCGGTTGCCGCAGGCACCGTGGCGGTCGGATGATTGATCAGATCCTGGTAGAGCTTGATCGCGTCGCCGGTCTGGCCATGCTGCGTCAACAAATTTGCGAGCGCCAGGTGCGCCAGGGAGGCAATGTTCGCATCATGCAGATCGCCTGCCTTGCGGAAAGTGGCTTCCGCGCCGGCGGTGTTGCCCATCTCTCCCTCTGTAAGGCCCGCAAAATATAAGGCATTGTGTCCGGCCGTGGTGCTGCTGTAGCGCTTGGCCACATCCTCAAACAACGGATTTGCCGCTTTTGCGCGGTCCGCTGCGGTGGCGAAGGTCTTGACGCCCGGAGGCGCCGGCTGCGCGGGGTCGGCAATGGGTGTGCTGTACAAGCTCACGGCATTGCCAAATGCATTTGCAGCTGCCGCGGAACGCTGCTGGTAGATAATCAACGCCGCGACCGCAACCGCAATGACAACCAATACGGCGATTGCGATGCGAAGAGCTTTGCCGCGATTTTCGGCGATCCAGTCCAGGCCGACCTGGGTGCTGTGAATGAAAACATCGTCTTTCTTAAGCGCGCTGCGGGTCTGTGCGTCCACTGAAGTCCTTGCAGAAAGAGCTAAGCGCGAAAACGCGTTGGCGGGCATGGCAGCCCGCGGCTCTCAGAAGAGTTGATAGTAAAAGTGTAGCAGTGGCGCGATTTTAGGGTCAAAAAAGCGTGTTTTGCAGCCAGAAATAGCCAAATGGGGCACCGGAAGTGCCCCATTTGCCATCATTCTCCGGACTGGTTCAGGCAGCGCGGACGGATGCCTCGAGTTCGCCCCGCTCTACCTTTTCCTGGCAGGCGATGCAGAACGGGGTCCAGGGAAGCGCTTCCAACCGCTTGGCGCCGATGGTTTCGCCGCAATTCTGGCATTCGCCGAAGCTGCCGTCACGCAGCCGCTCCAGTGCTTGCCGCACCAGTTGCATCTGGGCGTGGCCGTTGGTTCCCTGAGAGAACAACAGCTCTTTTTGATAGGAAGCAACCGCCTGGTCGGCGACGTCCTGGGTATCGTCCATCCCAGCGTCCCGGCCCTGCTCAACGGCCGACTGCATGGAGCGCGCAAGCAGCTCCTGCTGCTGGCGTAACTTCTTCTCGTAGATACTGCGGGGGCTAGGGGCTTTGGGCACGTCTGATAACTCCTCTGTCAGCTCGGTAATCCGAAATGCAGACTATTGGACGCACAGAAGGGCCGAAGATTTGCTATTTTTTTCCTCAGTTATGCAGATTTCTGTTGTCGGGGGTGGGGCGGGTGTGTATTGCGGTCCCGGCAGCTTGCCGGTAGGCTTGAAAGCACTATGTATGAGGAATTTGACGTCACGGACCGCTGGACTGGGGATACCCTGCACTGCCTCTGGCGCGCCAACATCGTGGCCATTGCCACCCGCCATGCCGACGCCATCGACGTTCGTTTTGAGGTAAATGGGCGCCCGGTGTGGATCGCCATGCCGGCCCAGGCTTGGGTGGAGTACAAAAAACGGTCGGGAAATGTGATCACAGACCGGCTCGCAGCGCAGATTGCGGGACATTACCTGAAGCAGGCGATCGAAGACGGCTACGACAACGGCCGTGAAATGTACGCCATGAGCATAGAAGAGGTGCTGGAGCACCTCGACCTGGTGATGGGCGAAGCGAAACACACCGCCAACCTGCCCATGCTGCCGGTCATCCACGAAGCAATGTCATGAGGCGATCTTCCGCCGATGCCAGGACTGTTCGATAGCCGACATTGGTGTTCCGTTAAAAAGAAGGCCCAGCCACATTGGCCGGGCCTTCTGCTTTCCGAGAATTGACTGCCGATCTGTCGCCTGCTCGGGGGTGCTGGCTACCGATCCGCTCCTTGGAATTGCAGATCTGGCAGCACAGGTGTTCCTTCCAGTTGCACGGCCTGTAGGCTGCGCGGATTGAGCCCGAGCGCCTGCAAAATCGTCGGCGCTACCTGCGCGGTAGATACGTCCGAGGAGACAATGCGAGGCCGGAAGCTCGGGTTCGACAGCAGCATCATCACGTTGGTGTCGTCGTGCGAGAAGCCGCCATGCTCTTCCTGCTTCGCCTTGCTGCCGGTGTAGATGACGCCTGGGTTGGGCGTCACGATGATGTCCGGCGTGCGCGGATCGCCATTCGGCGGCAGACCCGGCGGGTTGTAGTTGATCGCGAGCGATGGGCCGTAAAAGATCGTGCCGAGACCGATCTTGCTGCCATTCTCTTCCAACGTCGCAACCGCTGTTGCAGTCTGGCTCGAGTCCTTCAGCCACAGCAGCGAAATATCATCCTCGGTTGGGCCGATGCCGTTAGGATTCAGCGGAGACTCAGAGAAAGGGAGCAGGTTGGCAAGGAGAGTCGCCGGCGTGGTGCCGTTGTCGCCGCTGTGTCCCGGAATGGGGAAGAATCGCTTGGGATCGATCGGTCCTTGACCGTGCTTTGCGGTGATGACGATGAGCGTGGAGTCGAGGTGGCCCGTTTCCTTCAGTTCCTCCACCATTTTGCCGATGGAAGCATCGACGAACTCGATCTCGCCGAGCAGCAGATCGCTGGGCGTGCCTGCTGCGTCCAAATAACCGCCACTGCCGGTGTTTGGTTCAATCAGCTTTTGGCCCACGCTGACGGCCTGGAAGTTCATGCCGAAAAGATTGGGGACGCGCGTGTGTCCGTTGCCGTTATGGTTCTTTCCGCCGATTTCGTTCAGAATCGCGTCGACTTTGATGGTGTCATAGCACTGGATGTTCGCGAAGCTGTTGGTCCATGAACTGAGGTTAGAGGGGTCAGGAACTGTAGCGCAGGAGACACCGGCTGGTGTGGTGATGCCCGGTACTGGAACGACCAAAGAGTTGATCTCCGGCGAAAAATAATCATCGATGCTGTTGCCGCCCGGGCCTGCTACTGAGGCATAGGCAGGATGCTTGTCGGACCACGCGGTGTAACCGCCCGCCCGATGCACAACGCCAAAGATGGTGTTGGTGCGGACAAAGTTCCACGGGTAAACCGGCGCGCAACCGGCCCTGGGATCGCGGGGAAGGCGCTTCGGATCGATCGAAGCGACGCCGCCGTCGGTCAGGCTGGCGCCCGGAGCGCCGCCATTCAGCTTGCTCTGATCCAGATCGATGCCCTCTTCGTATTCGGTGCGGGTGCCCGTGGGGGCTGCACCCGGCGTGCATGGGCCGGCAGCCACTCCATTGCCCGTGGTCTTTGCCGGCGCGTCCAGCGAGCGGTCATACGCGACGTCGTAGTACACGCCGAAGGTACGCGGAGTGCCGCCGGACACGATCGCAGTCAAGCCTGGGAATGAATCAGAAGGCCGCGACGTGCTGGCCGCGACATAGTTGACGCCGGTATGGCCGAGCGCTGCCAGGTTTGGACAATACGGTGCTCCACCATTCACGCCGCTGACGCCAAGTGCGCAGTTCCAATAGTCGACGGCGTGCATACCGTCGATGCTGATGAGCAGTACACGCTTGATGTGATTGTCGCGTCCCCAATCGTCATCTTCAGCGTGACCGGGAATGGCGGTGCCGGCCAAAGCGGCGGCTCCGGCCAGAAGCAGAGCAAGGTATTTCATGTGTAACCTCCACCTGGGTGATATCAAGCGAGGTGCGATGCCATAGTTTTCAGACAATGAATTTCACGTAAATTGAGAACCTTAAGCGAGCCTTGATGTTTTTAGTAAGAGGAAAGCCCAGCCATTGGCCGGGCTTTCTTCCGCAGGTGCTGCTCAAAGCATCAGAAGGCGAGTTTGAGCGACAGCTGAACCTGCCGGGGGAAGTTGTACTGCGTGGAGGCAACGGTGCCATAGCCGCTGAAGGCGCCGGGCTGGCTTGAATCGGCAACGCTCTCGACGGCTTGCGGCTGGGTATCTGCTCCGCCGGTGCTGGGCGGTCCGAAGATGGGAGTGTTGGTCAGGTTGAAGGCCTCGGCCTTGAACTGCAGCGTCGTGCCTTCGCGGATCTGGAAGCGCTTTTCGAAGCCGAGAGCGGTCTGTTGTGACCAGGGCGCACGAATGATCGTCGTCCTCGGCATCTGCGTGGTTGCTGTGTACTCGGTGAAGCTCGAGAAGCAGGAGGATTGGGTGTTGTTGAGATAACTCCCCCAACCTTTGTGAGGCGAGAGGATGTTGTATTTCCCGCAGTTGAAGTTGTAGTTGTTGGGGTAGTTCACCGGCTGACCGCCGTCGTTGGAGAAGATCCATTCCATCTGCCAGTCGTTGACAAGCTGCCCGACGAATCCGTGCGCGTTCGACAAGAGTGCGCCGCCCCTTCCTATCGGGAAGCCGTAGAGCCCGCTGAAAGCCAGGTCCCATGGGCGGTCGCCGCCGTCCACCGTGTAGTAAGGCGCGGGATCGGTCAGACTCGCCCCATTGTT
Source organism: uncultured Acidobacteriaceae bacterium (assembly GCA_963763665.1). GTDB lineage: Bacteria > Acidobacteriota > Terriglobia > Terriglobales > Acidobacteriaceae > KBS-83. The sequence goes on from CAVXPT010000001.1 coordinate 1,920,213, forward strand.
GTTGAGATAGCCGGTCGCTGCATTCAAGCGCGACCAGGTGAATGACGCGAGGAAGCTTAGCCCTTTGGTGAGCGCGCCGCCGCCGGAGATACGCTTTTCCAGCTTGCCCAGCATCGCGTTGTAATTGCTGTAGCCGCCGGGATAGGTGTAGTCGTAAATATTTCCATCGAAGGCGGGATAGGGAACCATCAGCATCTTTGCCTGAATGGTTGGATTCTTGCCGAGGTCCGTGGTGTTCGGCAAAACGCCGTAGAACGGATTCGGAACAGACTGATCGAGATAGTTCGGGTCTGCGTGTCCTTTCGCGAAGTCCGCTGCACTGATCCCATTGATCTGCTTGGAGGCGCGCAGGTTGGTTCCATGCGCGCCAAGGAAGGTCAGCTCTCCCACCATCTGGAATGGAAGCGTGCCCTGGAGCCCAAGAGTGTACTGCTGCACCTGGATGATCTTGCGGTCGCGCAGGTCGATGCCGAAGCCGGAACCAACCAGCGTCAGCAGTCCCTGCGAACTGCCGGACGGCGTGATGTAGCCATTGGGGTATGGGTTCCCGCGGTTGAAGTCCGCTGCCGGATGAAGACCGCTGTCCGGGGTTGGATTGTAGTTTGTGTTCTGGCTCCACGCCGAGGCGCCGCCCAACTCGATGCCAAAGGCCTTGCTCAACGTCCATCCGCCGTGCAGCACCATGTGATTGTGAATGCCCAGCGAAGCACCGATCTTCGGCTGCCACAGCTCGGTGTTGTTGGGATAGGCGGGTTGCTTGCTGCCGGCGAACAGCACGCCACCCAGCATTGGGTTCGTGATCTTCGCACCATTAGGCAGCGTGTTGTTGGACGGGTACTGGATCATCGAGGTAATTGGATTGGTGCAGGTGAAGCACATGCCCGCCAGTAGCCGGTTGTGGCGTTCGATGGGCGAGAACTCCTCGTCCCAGCGGATGCCGGCATTGATGGTGAAATTCGGCATCACCTTCCAATCGTCCTGTATGTAGCCGGCCACATACCTGTAGGACTCGTATGGCGCGTCGTTGTATTGCACGCTGCCGCTGGTGGGATAGCCGAGCAGCAGGTTCGCAATCGCGGATCCGTCCTTGTTCTGCTGATACGGGTTCTGTGTCGTGAAGCTGTGCTGGTTGCCAGTATCGTTTCCGAAGGCGAACACTCCATTCGGTTGGCCGATGCCGGAGGGAATGTCATGATAAAGCGAAAACTCCGCGCCGTAATGCAGGCTGTGATTGCGGATGATCTGCGTTACCGACGGGCCAACGTCGTAGGTCTCGAAGAGATTCGGATCGCCGGTGTTGCCAATGACGTTGGGCACGTTATCGCCGAGTTGAATCTCCGGAGCATAGTCCTTCTTCGTTGTTGGAATCTGCGGCATGGTCAGGCCGAGGTCCGCCGGTGTCAGCTTGTTGACTCCGGCGGAGAGCGTACCGTCTGGACCAACGTAGTAGTAGCGATTGAAGGAGACGCGAATGTCCCCGATGACCTTCGGACTGAACGTATGGGTCAGATCCAGCACCTGGGTGAGGCTGGAGCGATAGTTATTGATGTTTCCCGTGACGGCCGGCCCGGTCAGACCATTCCCGTTGCGATATTCGTGCCCTGCCCACCAGGCAAAGATGCCGTAGAGCTTTGTCCTGTCGGTGAAGTTGTAGTCCACCCGGGCAATCGGCATGTTGTAGCTGTAACGGTCCTTCCCGTTGAAGACGAAGTTATCCGTGTAGCCGGGCCGGTTGGGCGCGGGAAACAGTTTCATGATGTTCAGTCCGACGGGGCTGATCCGGTCCGCCGGGATGATGTTGTTCGCGAACTGCTGACGGCTGTACTGCGAGCAGCCTCCTGATCCCTGTTGCACGCAGGTGGTGGTCGTCGGATCGTAGATTCCGTTTGGAAGACCGTTCGCGGTGAGGAAGTTGGTCAGGTTGACGCCGTTCGCGCCAGGGAACATATCCGGCGTAGGCACCGTGGTGACCACACCGGCGGGAAGCACCTGCCGATAGCCCTCGTAGCTGAAAAAGAAGAACGCGTTTTTCTTTAGAAACGGGCCGCCGATCGTGCCGCCGAACTGGTGCTCGTTGTGGAACGGCTTCGGTGTGCCCTGTTGATTCAGTTGGAAGGTATTGGCGTCGAGTATGGAGTTACGCCAGAAGTCGTAGAGCGTGCCATGAAAGCGCGGCGAGCCGTTCTTGAGGATGATGTTCACCGCGCCGCCTCCCACGCGCCCGTACTGCGCATCGAAGGTGATGGTCATCACCTTGAACTCCTGCACCGCGTCGATGCTCGGCGAGATGTTCCAGGTGCCGGCCGGTCCGCCGCCCTGAACGGAGACGGGCGCGCCGTTCAGCAGAAACTGGTTGGTGGAGCCGGGCTGGCCGGTGATGGAGTAGGCGTTCGATGTATCCCATCCGCGTGTTCCCGAGTATCCACCGGCGCCGAACTGCGTCTGCGTGAATCGTACGCCCGGTGTGAGGGAAAGCAGCATGTAGACCTGGCGCCCATTGAGCGGCAGGTTCTGCACCTTCTCCGGATCCATCACGGTGCCGCCGGATGCGTCGGCAGTGCTGAGCTGCAGAGCATTTTCGTTCACCGCGACGGTCTCATTCACCGCGCCGATAGGCAGAGCGAATGTCTGCGTTGCCTTCGCGGAAACGTCAATCGTCACGCCTTCATGAATCACGGTTTTGAAGCCGCGCGCTTCAGCCTTGATTCTGTAAGTTCCCGGCTGAACAAACGGGATGTAGAAGTTGCCTCGGCTGTCCGTTTTGCCGTTGTAGGTTTGCTCCGGACTCATTGCCGTGATGTTTGCATCTGGAACCACGTCACCCTTCGGATCGGTGACCTGTCCGGTGATGGTGCCGCGATACTCCTGAGCGTGGAGCAAGGTGCCCGGAAGAAGGATGGAGCAGGTGAGAAACAGCAGTGAAAGGAAATGCGTGACAGCGAGACGGGTGAAGAGTCCGTTTTCTGGTATCGCTATCACATTTGGGCGTACTTGTACGCCAGAAGGAGTTCGTGCCATGGGGGAGCCTCCAAAAGTATGGCCGCCACTATATTGCAGATTAGTAACAGTTGGGAACTGTGAAAATCTCCTCACCCCGCTTTGGCCGTGCGAAATGGTCTCATTCCACAGGGCTTATGTGGAATTTGATGGCGTCAATGCCATTGCTTTATGGTTTATCGTCCGATCTCGGCCATAGGCTTCCATTTCCGCCTCGCAACCAACGGTTTTCCGTTCTTCAGTAAGGCCTATCCAGTTTCCAGACAGGATCGCGGCTGGCTAGAGACGCCCGCCAGATGGCACAATAGACGGTTTTGTACCGTTCGTTCAACTGCAACAGGAGGGATATGGGCGCCGCGACCGCGAGCACTGTCTCAAAGAATTTGTTGGATGGGCCGCACGTTCACCGCAACCTTTCCACCCCGCAACTGGTGGAGGCCGCGATTGCGCGCGGTGAAGCGCGTCTCGCTTCCAACGGCGCCGTGGTTGCGCTGACCGGCACGCGCACCGGCAGGTCACCGCGGGACAAGTTTCTGGTGAAAGATGCACTCACCGAAAGCCACGTCGACTGGGGCAAGGTGAACCAGCCCTTTCCGCCGGATCGCTTTGCCGCCCTGCTGGAGCGCGTGGAGCGCCACATGCAGGAGCGCGATCGTTACGTGCTCGATCTGTACGCGGGCGCCGACCCGCATTACCGGCTGCCCATCACGATCGTGGCGGAGTACGCGTGGCACGCGCTGTTCGTGAAGCAGCTCTTCGTGCGCCCAGAGGAGCCGAACTGGCCGCCCACGCCGCTGAATTCACTGTGATTGCGGCGCCCGAGTTTGAAGCAGTGCCCGAACGCGATGGCACCACCTCTTCGACCTTCATCATCACCGACTTCACGCGCAAGATCGTCCTCATCGGCGGCACCAAGTATGCGGGCGAGATGAAGAAGTGCATCTTCGGCGTGATGAACTATCTGCTGCCGGAGCGCGATGTTTTCCCAATGCACTGCTCAGCCAACATCGGTGCCGATGGCAAGACAGCGCTGTTTTTTGGTCTCTCCGGAACGGGCAAAACGACGCTCTCCGCCGATCCGCATCGCCGCTTGATTGGCGATGATGAGCATGGCTGGGGCGAGCGCGGCGTCTTCAACTTCGAGGGCGGCTGCTATGCCAAATGCGTCGATCTGAGCGAGCAGAAAGAGCCGCAGATCTATCATGCGATTCGCTTCGGCGCGGTGCTCGAAAACGTGGTGATCGATGCACGCACCGGCGAGCCGGACTACGAAGACATTCGCTACACGGAAAATACCCGTGCCGCCTATCCGGTAGAGTTCATCGAGAACGCCGTCGTCCCCGGAATCGGCGGCCAGCCTGCGAACGTACTGTTTCTTGCGGCGGACGCCTTCGGTGTCCTGCCGCCGATTGCGAAGCTGACGCCGGATCAGGCGATGTATCACTTCCTCTCCGGCTACACGGCGAAGCTGGCCGGCACCGAGGCCGGTCTCGGCTCAGAGCCGGTGCCGGAGTTTTCCACCTGCTTCGCGTCGCCGTTTCTTCCGCTGGCTCCGAAGGTCTACGCAGCGATGCTGGGCGAGCGCCTGCGTCAATACGGCGCGCAGTGCTGGCTGGTGAATACCGGCTGGACCGGCGGGGTCTTCGGTGTGGGCAAGCGCATGAGCCTGCCCCACACGCGTGCGCTGGTGACGGCGGCGCTCGACGGCAGTTTGGCCGACGCTGAATTCGTTACGGAGCCGGCGTTTGGCCTGAGCATTCCCACCAGTTGTCCGGGTGTGCCAGCCGAGCTGCTGAATCCGCGCAACGCGTGGGCGGACAAGGCCGCCTACGATCGACAGGCCGCTGCGCTGGCTGCGCGCTTTGATACGAACTTCGCGCGCTTCGATGCGCCAGCCGCAGTACGCGCAGCGGGGCCGCGAGGCCGCCGCTAGATGGACCTAGCAGCGGGAGAGATTCTCTAGCCAATGTTTGTGCGCACATTGCGTATTGAGTATGCGCGCGTCAGCGGCACGGCGCAGCTCTGTCCGCTCGCATGGATCGACAACTTCGCCATGCGCAACTTCACTAACAGTGCAATCTTCGATGACACGCTGCCCATCGACGACGGGCGGATGGAGATCGGGTTGCGCGTGCCCCTGGACGCCCTTGAGCAGGCGATGACGGAGTGGTTCCGCAAGAAAGGGTATCTCCACGAAGGCGATCGCCTGGTGGTGCGTGAAGAGCGAACGCCTGGGATTCGCGAGTAGAACCGCCGCTTCGGAGCAACGATCACCTGCAGGTCCTTCACTTCGTTCAGGATGACACAACAATGCGTTTGTTCGAGCGGAGCGAAGCACCTGCAGTTTCTGCGCCGCTCTATTCGGCGCGCAATACCTCCGCCGGTTGAATGCGCGTGATGCGCAATGCAGGCAGCAGGCTTGCAAGCGCCGCGAGAACCAGCAACAGCGCTCCGGTTGCCATCAGAGTCAAGGGGTCGTACGAGGAGACGCCGAAGAGCGCGCTGCGCATGACGCGCAGCACCACCAGTGTCAGCGCAAGACCGCTCACGAGACCGATCACGGCGGGCATCAGCCCTGAGCGTCCAGCCACGAGCATCGAGTCCGAGATCGGCGAGCCCAATGCGAGCCGGATACCGAACTCGCGTTGCCGATCTGTAACCACGCTGGATACAAGGGCGAAGATGCCAAGCGCGGCCAACAGCAGCGCCAGCACGGCGAGCGAGGAAAGCAGTGCTACATTGACGCGCTGTTTTGCCAGGGTCGTGGAGAGCAGTTCTTCCATGGTGTGGAAGCTGGAGAAGGGCAGGTTGGGATCGACCGAGCTGAGGGCCCGCTGCATTGCTGACGGCGTTTGCGCGTCCAGATGCGTAGAGCGGATGATCCAGTTCGGCCGGAACCAGACGTGAATGAGCGTCAGGAAGTCGCTTGTGACCTGCGTAGCAGGCACGTAGAGGGTGCGTTCCGTGTCGACGGGACTTGTGCTGTCCAAGCCCGGCTTCGTTTGCACGTCATTGCTGACGCCCACGATGCGCATCGCTTTCTTGCCGCTGCCCACCAGACGGCCGACAGGATGCGGATCGTGCAGGATCTGCTGCGCGAAGCTCTCGTTCACGATGGCGACCGGCTCACTCGCCGCGGTGTCGCCGTCCGTGAAGGCGCGTCCGTCGCGCAGTCGCATGCCCAGGGCGTCGAAGTAGCCGGGCGTGATGTAAATCTCCGAGGTCATGAAATGCTGACCCGCCTGCTTGCCGTCCTTCACGGTGATGCCGTCGTTCAAACCGCGCTCATACGGCAGGCTCAGCCCCACCGCCGCCTTGGTGACGCCCGGGATGCGCTGCATAGCGGCAACGCTCTCCCGCATGAGCGTGGCAAAGCGTGCCGGATCGTGATAATCCGCCTGGTCAAGCGAGGCCTGGGCCGTCAGCACGCCGCTGGCATCGAAGCCCGGCGGCAGCGTTTCCAAATGGACCAGCGAGCGTATCAGCAATCCTGAGCCGGCAAGCAGTATGACGGTCAAGGCCACTTCGGAAGCAATCAATACCTGACGGGCACGGCTGCCGCGCGCTCCCGCAACGGTGCGCTGCCCCAGCACGGAAGCCGGGTCCATGCGGAAGATCACCAGCGCCGGCAGCATGCCGAACAACAGGCTGGTGCCGACCGAGATAACCAGCGTGAACAGCAGGACGCGCATATCCAGCGCGACACCGCCAAACGGCACGATGTCCGGCGGCAGCAAGGCCACCAGCGCACGCAACAGGCCTACGGCGGTCGCCAATCCTACGGTGCCGCCTATCAGCGCGAGTACCGCGCTCTCCCCCCATAGCTGCTGCATCAGTTGCCAGCGCGCGGCGCCCAAAGCCAGCCTCGTCGCTAACTCGTGGGAACGGCGACGCAGGCGCACCAGCGTCAGGCTGGCAAGATTGGCGCAGGCGATCAGCACGATGAAGCCGGTAGCCAGCAGCAGAACCAGCGCCGGGCCGTGCTCGTCGGCGCTGAGGTGTTCTTCCAGTGGAATGAATTGTAAGGAGCGGATCTCACCCGGCCGCAGATCGTGCTCGTGCCAGTTGAGAATCTGCGGGTGCACACGTCCGAGCGCGGCGTTCGCCTCCTGCCAGGTTGAGCCGGGCTTTAACCGCGCGGTGAAGTTGTAATTGGTCCCACTGCCCTCGCCGGTGCGCGAAGGGCGGATCGGCGTGTAAATCTCGGCGCCGCCGGGGAACGAGAAGCGCGGCCCGAGCACGCCCACAACCGTGTAGGGCTCGCCCTTGACCAGGATCGCCTTGCCCAGGATATGTGTATCGCTCTGGAACACATTGCGCCAAAGCTGATGCGAGATGATCACGGCATGCGGTCCGCCGTCACGGTCTTCCTCCGGCGTAAAGCTGCGACCCATCACAGGCAACTCGCCAAGCGCGGTGAAGAAACCTGCCGAAACGCGTCCCGAAGGAACGCTCTGGACGCCTGCGGGTGTGCGGATGTTGGTGGCCGTGGTGATTCCTCCGAAACTGGAGAGGGCGGGAGTGACCTGCGGCACCTGGTCGCGGATCATCTCCCAGGTCTCGCCATCGATCGACGTGGAGGGATCGGGGGTGTCCTGATTCGAGACCATCTCAATGCCGGCCAGCCGCTCCGGCTGCGGATAGGGCAGCGGACGCAGCAGCAGGGCGTTGACCAGGCTGAAGACCGCCGTATTTGCGCCGATGCTCAGCGCCAGGGTGAGGATGACGGCAAGCGCGAAGCCGGGAGATTGCGCGAGCCTGCGCAGAGTGCCACGGAACGAGACGAGGGACATACGTTCACCTCGGTAGAATCACTGTACTAATACAGCAGTACGGATACGTGCGTCAAACGGCTTCGGAAACGCGGACGCACGCTCTCGCCGAGAGTGTATACGGCCCGAGGTTCAGCTGTGTTCCAGGAAAGCCTGCGGGCATTCACTTGGATGCGACGACGGAGGGCCACCGCGCAGTAACTGAGAGATACGCCTGTCGCGATACGGCAGGGTCACGAACAACTCGCGGATTGTTCCAGCCGTCTATGAAAGCGGCGGTGCTGTTCTGGCCGCAAGGAGCGTCTTCAATGTGGATAGGGGTTGGAATTCTTTTGCTGTTGCTATGGGCCGGTGGCTTCTTTGCGTTTCATGTAGCAGGATTTCTCATTCACATCCTGCTGATTCTTGCCGTAGTGGCGTTCATCGTTCACTTCGTCACGGGGCGTCGTACCGCGGTCTGATTCCGTAGCAGCCAAACGCAGGGCGGAGGGGACCGCCTCCGCCCTGCGCGCCGTTTCATGAACTATTCGTCGTAATGGAGCAGGCTGAAGACGTCGAATTGTTCAAAGCGTTCGCGGCCCTTCAGGAAGTCGAGCTCGATGGCGAAGCCGAGTCCCGCGATGCGGCCGCCGAGCTGGCGCACCAGCTTCACTGTCGCCTCCATGGTGCCGCCAGTAGCCAGCAGGTCGTCGACAATGACGACATTCTGGCCGGGTTCGATCGCGTCCATGTGGATTTCGAGGGAGTCGCTGCCGTATTCCAGGTCGTAGGTCACCTTGGCGGTGGGCGCAGGCAGCTTGCGCGGCTTGCGTACGGGCACAAAACCCGCGTTCAACCGGTAGGCCAGCGCCGGCCCGAAGATGAAGCCGCGGGCCTCGATGCCCAGCACCAGGTCGATGTCCCGTTCGAGATAGTGAGCCGCCAGCGCGTCGATCAGTGTGGCAAAGCCGAGACGATCCTTCAGCAGCGTGGTGATGTCGTAGAAGAGGATTCCCGGTCTGGGGAAGTCCGGCACGGTGCGCACCAGGCGCTTGAGCGGTTCGCAGTTGATGGGTTCCATGTTGGTCGGAATACCGTGGGTCGGATTGCTGTTTATGGGTTTCGTGGACATGCTCGCTACCAGGCTCCTTCAATCTGAAATGGTCCTAGCGCCTCTCCCTCGCTGGGATCAAGGTCCCGTTGTTCGATGGCATCGACGCGGCTGCCGCGCGAGCCCTTGGCCAGCAGCGCACGCAGGCGCTTCAGGTCAGCCTCTTCGCCCGCTGCAACCACTTCCACGTAGCCGCTCTCCGTGTTGCGCACCCAGCCGCGCAGCTCCAGCGTTGCGGCCTCGCGGTGCACAAACCAGCGAAAGCCCACGCCCTGCACGCGGCCTTTGACGAGATAGTAGCGGACCATACGCGGTGAGAGGTCAGTGTTGCAGAGCGTGCCTTCGCGCGCAAGCACAGCGAAGGCGGACCGGGCTCCGCCATGAAAGCTGTGCGAATGCTATGCCCTCGAGAGGTAAGCGCCCTCGGCCGTATCGACACGGATCTTCTCGCCTTCGTTGATGAAGGGCGGCACCTGTACGACGAGACCGGTTTCGAGCGTCGCCGGCTTGGTCACCGAGGAGGCGGTTGCCGATTTCAATCCGGGTTCGGTCTGGACTACCGTCATCTCTACCGTCTGTGGTAACTCGATGCCCACCGCTACGCCGTCGAAGAACGAAACCCGGATCTGCAGGTTGGGGATGAGGTACTCCACCGAGTCGCCCAGCGTGTCGCGCTTCAGGTGCGTCTGCTCGTAGTTTTCCGTGTTCATGAAGTAGTAGTCGTCGCCGTCGGAGTAGAGGAAGTCCATCGAGATCTCATCGACGATGACGCGCTCGATCGGGTCGGGGGAGCGGAAGCGATGCTCGAACATGGCGCCGGTGCGCAGGTTGCGCAGCTTGGCCTGGATGAAAGCGCGCAGGTTGCCGGGGGTGCGGTGCTCCACGCTGAAAACCGCGTGCAACTCGTTGTTGTGCTTGATGATCATGCCCGGACGCATCTGGGTGGCGGGAATCGCCATAACGGATAAGGCTCCTTGGTCAATGGTTGAGATGCCGCAAAGAAGGGGGCGGTCGGCAGGCGGCGGGCCCGCACCTAAAGATGAATTGTAGCGTAGCAGCTTCGCTGCTATGGTGGCGGCACCGCGCGTTCGAGCCGCCAAAGCAAACTTTTGAACGCCTCCATCTCCGACCCCGAGGAGCACCAGCCGATGATGCAGCGACGCGCATTCCTGGGCCACATGGCACGCACAGCCATCGCCGGGAGCGCCGCGATGGCGACTGCCCGGAGCGCCTGGCCGCTTGCCGACACGCCTCCGGGAACCGCAAGGCGCGCCTCGGTAGTGGATTTTGGAGCAGACCCGACCGGTCAGAAAGATGCGACGGCCGCTGTCCAGAAGGCGATCGCGTCGCTGGCAAAGCGCAATGCCCGGCTGGTCTTTCCCGCAGGCAAATACACCTTTGCCGCATCGGACTCGATCCTGATGGACTTCCGTGGATACGAGGGACTGGAGATATTCGGCAACGGCGCGGAGCTCTCCTTCGCGGGCGCGACACAGCCGCTTCGCCTGACCGGCTGCAAGGATCTGGAAGTTCACGACATCATCGTCGACTGGGTGCGCCCGCCATTTTCTCAGGGCGTGGTTCGCGCGGTTGGCGACCGCAGCGTCACGGTTGCAGTCGATCCCGCCTATCCGGTCAATGGATCGGAACATGTGCAGGCGTTGCTCGGCTTTGACAGTAAAGAAAAGACCCCGGTTGCAACCGGGGTCAATGTGTATGACGCGGAAGGAACGCAGCTGCGAGGCAGCCAGACGCTGGAGATTGCGCTTCGAGGCCGTGCACTCTTCAAAGCCGGAGACACCATCGTCCTGCTCCATCCGCCGAGCGCCGCCGCGGCACTTCGCCTGGACGGATGCGAGCAGATCCTTCTCGAGACGGTTGTCTTCCACACGGCGCCAGGCGCAGCGGTGGTGTTCTCCGGCTGCCGCGACATCACCATGGACACCATACGGGTGATCCCGCATCCCGGGAGTGGCCGGCTGCTCTCGAGCTGCGGGGAAGGCGTGGAGATCGTGGATTCGACCGGCACCGTGACCGTGCAGCACGCACTCATCCACGGAACCGCGGGCGCGGGCATGCGCGTGCAGCAGTCGTACTGGCGGCTAAGCCAGATAACGGATCCGCAGGCCGCCGTGCTTGCCAGCACCGACGGAAAACCCGTCCCCGAGTGGCTTCTTCCACCGCAGGGCACGTATATGCAACTCAGCGAAGCCGGAAGCCTGAAGCTGCTGGGAGAGATCGCCGTCACCAGGGCCAAGGCGGTCCCCGGTGGCATGCAACTGACCTTCGATGAGACGCTGTCCCCTGCGGTTGGGAAGGGCGCTCTCTTCTGCCTCAGCGCGAGCAATCAGGCACAGTTGAAGATGGATGACTGCAAATTCCTCGGCGGTCCGTACACCGGGCTGGTTGCGCAGTCGCGTGTCCGTGTGGGAAACAGCAGCTTTAGCAGCTATGCAGGCCCGGCGATCCTGCTGGCGCCCGATCTCGAACACATGCGCGGTCCCGTGGTGGAGAACGTCCACATCACGGACTCCAGCTTTACGCGGTGCAATCTCGCGTCCGGGGATGAGCGTGGTGCAATCACCATCGACACGCAACCCGAGCCCCGCCAGGCGACCACGCCGACTGCCCGCATCAATGAAGGCGTCACCATCCAGCGCAATATCTTCCGCGATCTGGGCGGCCCGGCAATCTACTGTGCCGGAGCGACGTGGCTGGATGTGGAGTCGAACCGCTTCAACAATTGCGACACACGACGGCCCGCCGGAGCGGAGGCGCGAGCCATTGTGCTGCACAACCTCGACCAGAGCACGATCACGGCGAATGACGCGACCGCTCCCGCGAAGATCGTGATGATCGACTGTACGGACAAGGTCAAGGTGAGCGACAACGGCCCGCTGACCAACGCGACGAGCTAGACGAATCTCCGCCCTACTGTTCGGCCCCAAATAACCGTGAGAAAAACCGGCCTACGCGGCGGAAGACGTTGCGCGACAGAGGCTTTTGCTCCGGTGCCCGCTCCGGGGCGCGTGCGACGGCCGTCTGTACCGGGCGCGCAGCAGGCGCCGGGGTGGAACCCGGAGGCGGTGCAGGCGGCTGAGACTCCGGCATGTTGGAAGGTGACGGAGCGGGAGCAGAGGATGATGGAGGCGGTATGGCGGCAACGTCCGCGTCGGCGGCGCCGCCGGTGCCTGCTGCGTCGCTCACCGAGGGGAGGGTGCCGTTATAGCGAAAGGGCACCGCGACCTGCGCATGCACCTCGCCAGGCGCGGCGACCGGCGTGGTGGACGGCATCGGCGGTTTAGCGAGGCCCTCGCTGAGGGCGAGCGGGAAGGCGGTATCGGCCGGGGTGGAGGAGGGTCCGCCTACCGGACGACCCGGCGCTGCCCCAACGGGCGCGGAGGCTCCGGCGTCCGCAACGGAGATCGGCGCGGGGCAGCCGCAGGGCTCATGCTCCGTGTCCACCACCTCGCGCAGGCTGCCGTGCAGGAAGCTGACATGCTGGCCCGGCTGCACCCGGTAGAGACCGCCCTCCAACTGGCTGGTGACGGTGATGTACGGCGCGTTTGGACCGCGATTATCGATACAGGTGTCGCCCTGGCGGCTCACCCGGATGGCGAGATCGGCCTCGCCCGGACCGGAGATGAGGATGCGCAGATCCGGCGTCATCAGGACATCGGAGTACTTGCTGGTTTCGTAGTGGGCTTCGATCGCGCCGCGGTCCAGGCCAAGCATCAGGCCGGAGCTATCCGCCGCCTGAATCGAGCGGTCGCGCGCCAGATGGACGCTGGTTGTGGCGCACAGCTTCAGCTCTCCGCCACGATTGAGCGTGATGGGCACGGTGTCGTTTCCGGCGGTGATGGTGCTGCCGCTGCCCAGTTGCAGGTCGCCGTTCGCGACATGCACGTCGCCGGAGATCTGCACGCCGGCGGCCTGCAGCATCTGCGCGCGGGTGCTCGCGATGTAGGGGGACGGGGCGGGAGTCTGTGCCGCGAGAGGCAGCGCCGAGGTCAGCACGGCCACGGAGCACAGCCAGAAGGGCCGCGTCTGCCACGAATTTGGCATGGTCTTAGTCAGCAGATGTGTTTCTCTTACCATTGTAGCGACGCAGCAGGCGGGCGAGACGCGCGGGATTTGCTGGAGGCAGAGACAGTTGAGCAGCGAGCAGAACGGCTCTGGCGCGGAGAAGGGGTCCGCGAAGTCGGCCAAATTCGTCCCCATCGAGACCAGGAGCCAACCTGGTGCGGGCCGTTACATCCAGTTCGGTTGTGGCCTGTGTGCCCCGGCGACGTGGCGCAATTTCGACGCCGGTCCCGCCTTCTGGATCGAGCGGAACCTGCCCATCCTGAAACCTGCGCTACTCAAACGCGGCTTTCCCGACTATCCCCGGAACATTGAGTACGGCAACATCATCCAAGGGCTGCCCGTCGCACCCGGATCTGTCGCCGCCGCTTACTGTTCGCATGTGCTGGAGCACCTGGCGCTCGATGAGTTCCGCACCACGCTGCGGCATGTCTTCACCTATCTGCAGCCCGGTGGGACATTCCGATTCGTCCTGCCGGATCTGGAGGCGCTGGTGCGCGCCTATGCCAACTCATCCGACGCGGAGGCTGCAAGCCGGTTTATGCGTGAGTCGTACCTGGGCATCGATTCGCAGGGCAAGGGCATGTCACGGCTGCTGAAGATGCTCTTCGGGCGCAGCGCTCATCTCTGGATGTGGGATGAAAAGAATATGACGCGCGAGCTGACAGATGCAGGATTTACCGCGATCCGCCGCGCGCAGATGGGCGACAACCCCGACCCGCACTTTGCCGATGTGGAAGATGCCGGCCGCTGGGAAAATTGCCTCGGCATGGAGTGCCGCCGGCCCGGCTAAGGCGGGCAATCATTTGTATCTTCCATTTGCAGGCAACACCGCGCGACGCAGCGGAATCTCTTGCGAGATGCGCATGAACGAAGCCGCCGGGAAGTCCGCCGCAACCACTCCCCGCAACGACACGTCCGACATCACGAAGTCAGGCAGGCGTAGCAGCGCGCACGGGAAGTGGATCGGGTGTCTCACGGTCGCCACGCTGCTCCCGGTTGCCATCGGCGGATGCAACCGCAAGAAGACCGAAGCCAGCAACGAGAACTTCCAGCGCGCCATCAACACCTACTTCTACAACCATCGCGACGAATGCCTGTTCACGACGGCGCGCAAGTTTCCCGATGAGGTGAAGGTAGCGGAGAAGTCCGACATGAAGGACATGGACGCGCTCGCCAAGGCCGGTCTGCTGACCCGAATCGAAGACGGCGCATTTCAACTGGTGCGCTATGAACTGACGCCGCTGGGCACGCGCGCAACGGGTCGCTTCTGCTTTGGTCATCGCGATGTGACATCCGTCGACGGCTTCACGCCGCTGCGCATTGAGGAGAAGCGCAAGGCATCCGACGTGACCTATCACTACCGCATCGTCGATGCGCCGGTGTGGGCGCAGGATGAGCATCTGAAGAAGCAGTTTCCTGAGCTCGCGCGCAAGACCAGCGGGAATGCCGAGGGTAAGACGACGGTGATGTCTGCGTATGAAGGCTGGGAGGTCCCGGATTACGGCAAGCCGGTGATGGAGTAGCTACAGTTCGAGGAAATTCTGAATCAGCCGCTTGCCATCATGCGTCAGCACGCTCTCGGGATGGAACTGCACGCCCTCGACGGGATACTTGCGATGGCGCAGCCCCATGATGATGCCGTCCTCGGTGCGCGCCGTGATCTCCAATGCGCGCGGTAGATCCTCTTCGGCAACGATCAGCGAGTGATAGCGGGTGCATGTCATGGGGCTCGAAATGCCGGTGAAGAGAGTGCGGCCATCGTGGATGACCTCGCTGGTCTTCCCGTGCATCAGCTTCGGCGCCCGCACCACGGTGCCGCCAAAGGCCGCACCAATGGCCTGGTGTCCCAGACACACGCCCAGTATCGGCACCTTGCCGGCGAAGTGCTGTATCAGCGGGATGCTGATGCCCGCCTCCTGCGGCGTGCAGGGGCCCGGTGACAGCAGAATGCGATCGGGGTGGAGCGACTCCACCTCTTCCGGTGTGAGCTCATCGTTGCGGCGCACGGTCATCTCCGCGCCCAGCTCGCCCATGTACTGCACCAGGTTGTAGGTAAACGAATCGTAATTGTCGAGAACGAAGACCATAAATGCAAAGGAGCGAGAGAGTCTCGCTCCTTCCAGTGTACCGGTCCCGATGCGTTTCGAACTTACTGAGGGATGGTGATGGTCTGGCCTGCCTGGATCTTGTTCGCGTCCGCGATGCCGTTGGCCGATGCGATCTTCTGATATTTGTTGGCGTCGCCGTAGAAGTGCTTGCTGACCTTCGAAAGGCTATCGCCGGACTGGATCGTGTACGACTGCGTGGTGCCGGTGGTGGTGATCTCGTGGTGAAGATCGGAAAAGCTGGAGTCGACCTTCTTGATCGCATCCCACACGCGATCGGCGACAACGGGTGACGGCACGGATGCCTGGAGAAGCAGTTTATCGCCGTCGAGGGCCACATTTCCCACGCTGGCTCCGTCTGCGCTGAAACTCTGGATGGTGTCAATAACGGGGGCGTACTTCTGCTTGAGCTGATCGAGATCTGCCATGCAAGACTCCTTCTGTTTTCCGGTTGGAGGCGCACACCTGCCATAGGGATGCCGCGACAGGGCAGATGTGCGCGCCTAAGCTAGACCAGCTTGCTGAGGAAGCCGGAGGCGAGGCCGCCTAGCCCGCTGCTCGGCTGGTTGACGCCGCCATTCTGCGCAAAGTGCGCCACCATCATCGGCAGGATCACCGCGGCGGCGCCCTTTACCATGGTCGGCGAGAGCCCTGTGCGTTGTGCAATGGTGTCGATGACGCCGGAGCCAAGACCCTGCTGGGCCTGATCGGGCGTGATCGGCGCATTCGCCTGATCGGGCTGTGTCCACGAGTTGACGTGATCCCCCATCCCGTTCTGCTTGAAGTTTTCGAGCATGCCGGAAAGGCCGCCGGGATGCTGCTGCACGGCATTCACCAGCTCGGTTGCAACCGAGGCGTGATCGCCCGCAGATGCTCCACCGCCACCAACCATGGATGTCAGACTGTCGAGTAAGCCCATAATGTAATCCTCGCTCGTACGTTTCTAGATGCCAGGTCATCCGACTGGAAGGCCTGGGCAGTGCGCCTCCACACTAATCCACTTCCTGCAAGAAGGTCTGCCAAAGGGCCGTGAAACTCTGGTAATCAGAAGTTTGAATGGGTTCTAGTAGTACTTTTGCTAGAATGTAAAGGAGGAAATAACAATGGAGTCCGCACTTAGCGTAAAGGGACAGGCGACGATCCCGAAAGCCGTCCGGGAGTATCTGCATCTTGGTCCTGGCGACCGGATCAAATTCTTCCTACACCCGGACGGCACCGTTGTGATCCTTCCCAAGCTCCCCGCATCCCGCTTGAAGGGAATGGTTCGGGCGCGACGGAACGTTTCTCTCGATACGATGGATAGCGCGATCGCGGAAGGCGCGACTACCGGCCACAAGCAGACGAAAAAGCGATGATTGGGCTCGACACGAACATACTTGTCCGCTATATCGCCCAGGACGACGCTATTCAGTCCCCCATCGCTACCCGGATCATTGAGGATCGACTTACCGAGGAGCACCCCGGCTTCATCAGCCTGGTCACAATGGCCGAGACCGTCTGGGTTCTCGATCGCAGCTATGAACTGTCAGCGGTTGAGATCGCTGCGGCCATCGAACGCATCCTGCAGATTGATACCTTCCTTGTCCAGAGTGAGCAGGAGGTGTTTACCGCGATGGCCGCACTCAAGACCGGAGCGGGCTCTTTCTCCGATGCTCTCATTGGCGCGCTGGGCACGCAGGCGGGGTGCGTCACAACCCTGACCTTTGACAAGAAGGCGACGCGTTTGCAGGATTTCCAGCTTGCCTCGGAGTAGTCGAATTGCGGGGCATTTCAGATACTGCGTGCCCGTTCGACGGCGCGGAGGACGGCCTGGGCCTTGTTCAGGCACTCCTCGTACTCACGTTCCGGTACGGAATCGGCGACAATCCCAGCACCGGCCTGGATGTAGCCGACCCCATTCTTCACCAGCATGGAGCGAATGGCGATGCAGGAGTCGAGATTGCCGGAGTAGTCCGCATAGCAGACGCCGCCGCCGTAGATGCCGCGTCGTGTCGGCTCCAACTCCTCGATGATCTCCATCGCGCGCACTTTGGGAGCACCGGAGAGCGTGCCGGCAGGGAAGCAGGCGCGGAGCGCGTCAACCGCGGAAAGCTCGGGGCGAAGCCGGCCTTCGATCGAGCTGACCAGGTGCATCACATGCGAGTAGCGCTCCACGATCATCAGATCGCGTACCCGCACCGTGCCGTAGTCGCTGACCCGACCGACGTCATTGCGCCCCAGGTCCACCAGCATCACGTGCTCAGAGAGTTCCTTCGCGTCGGCCAGCAGTTCTGCGGCGCGGCGTTCGTCCTCTTCTTCGTCCTGGGAGCGAGGACGGGTGCCGGCAATGGGCCGGTACTCCACCTGGCGTTGCTTTACCCGGACCAGCAGCTCCGGCGACGAACCGACGACGTGGATGGGCTTCGACTTTTTCGCCGCGCCCGTCTTCTTTGCGCCCGTGTCGCCGTCGACATGCAGGCGCAGGAAGTACATGTAGGGCGACGGGTTCACGATGCGCAGGGCGCGGTAGACGGCGAAGGCATCGTCCCCCGGATCGACCTCGAAGCGCTGCGAGATCACTGCCTGGAAGATGTCTCCGGCGGCGATGTACTCCCGCGTGCGCTCGACGGCTCGCAGGTAGTCCGCTTTGCGGGTGCACTTTTTTACGGCAAGCTTGCCGCCTGCGCCGCTTCGGCTGAGCCGCCGTGCCGGCAGAGGTTTGCCGAGCTGCCGCTGCAGGGTCGCCAGACGCCTGACCGCTGCCGCATAGGCAGACTTCGGCGCCT
This sequence comes from uncultured Acidobacteriaceae bacterium, assembly GCA_963763665.1. GTDB lineage: Bacteria > Acidobacteriota > Terriglobia > Terriglobales > Acidobacteriaceae > KBS-83. The sequence goes on from CAVXPT010000001.1 coordinate 1,938,028, forward strand.
GCGTGCGTACATCTGCATTCACAATCAGCAGCAGCTCCTTCTTCACATGGTCGAATGCCACCACCTCGTGAAAGAAGGCCAGACAGGCATCAGGCAGGCCCAAATCGTCCTTTGCGCGGACGGGCAGCCGCTCGATCTGGCGCACCACGTCATAGGCGAAGAAGCCGATGGCGCCAGCCGTAAACGGCGGCAATCCAGCAACATGCGCCGGAGAATGACTGGCCAGCGCGGTCTTCAGGATCTCGAAGATATCGCCTTTTTCGGTCGTCTGCCGCTGCCCGCGCCAGGTGGTGACCTGGTTGCCCCGGGCCACCAGCTTGCTTGCCGGTTTGACTCCCATGAAGGTGTAGCGGCCTAGCTTTTCACCACCCTCTACCGATTCCAGAAGAAAACACTCCGGCTCGTCGGCCGCCAGGCGCAGAAAGGCGGAGACCGGCGTCTCCAGATCCGCCACCAGGCGGCGGCAGACGGGAATCAGCGTGTGGCGGCGCGCCAGCGTCAAAAACTCAGGGAGCGCCGGAAACAGCGCTTCGGGATCGGAGGAGATACGGGTCATGGATGCGAGTTTCAATGCGAGTTTTGGGGACATGTTCATGGTACATGGGCGTCTCCGCGGGCCGGAGCGCGTGCCGCTGCGGCTCCGGCGACGTGGCAAGCGTTCGCGGCGCTCCATTCCAGCATCCCTTATAGGGTGCCGGAATCGCTAACTTCCCTTGGTTGTTGAGGTATCTCGGACGGGCCTATACTCGTGGGTTTGGCCGGACCAAATGCGGGCGTTCGACGTCCCCAGGTTGTCTTGAGAGACACCCGGGGCACCGAGACCACCCATTGGTAGCATTTCCTGCGGTTCTCTGCATGTTTCATGCTGTTGTGTTCGCAGAGGGCAGCGCAACGTTCACTGGAACACTGGAGACATGCAATGCAGACACTCACCCTCGAGCAGGAGATCAATCCCTGGGAAGCCCAGGCTGCTCGGTTCGATTTCGCGGCGCAAAAGCTGAATCTGGATGACGGACTCTGGAAGGTCCTGCGCTATCCGGCCCGCGAACTCATTGTGCACTTCCCCGTCAGCATGGACGACGGGTCTATCGAGGTTTTTACGGGATATCGCGTTCAGCATTCCATCGCGCGCGGACCGGCGAAGGGTGGCATTCGTTATTCCCCCGACGTCACGCTGGACGAAGTGCGCGCCCTGGCAAGCTGGATGACCTGGAAATGCGCGGTCGTCAACATCCCTTTTGGGGGCGCCAAGGGTGGAGTGATTTGCGATCCCAAGAAGATGTCAATCGGCGAGCTGGAGCGCATGACGCGCCGCTACACCGCTGAGCTGATCGAGTTCATCGGTCCGGAGAAGGACGTTCCGGCGCCCGACATGAACACCAACGAGCAGGTAATGGCGTGGATCATGGACACCTACTCCATGCACATGCGCCAGACTGTCACTGCCGTGGTTACAGGGAAACCGTTGAATATCGGCGGCTCCCGGGGACGGCGCGAGGCCACCGGCCGCGGCATCGGCATCGTATGCGATGAGGCGCTCAAGTATCTCCACCTGCAGCGCGACGGTTGCAGAGTCATCATTCAGGGTTTCGGCAACGTGGGCTCGAATGCCGCAAAGCTGATGATGGAAAAAGGCTACAAGATCATCGGCATCGCCGAATACGACGGCGGCCTCTACAACACCAACGGCATCGACATCCACCAGCTCGTCGAGTATCGCCAGCGCAACGGCACCGTGCTTGGGTTCAAGGGTGCGGAAGCCGCCGACCCGCAGGAACTGATTCTCGAAGAGTGCGAAATCTTCATTCCAGCGGCGACAGAAAACGTGTTGACCAGCCGCAATGTCGATCGCCTGCGCGCGAAGATCGTCTGCGAAGGCGCCAACGGCCCCACGACGGCTGTGGCGGACGAGATTCTTGCGGACAAAAAAGTCTTCGTTATTCCCGACATCCTCGCGAACGCGGGCGGCGTGACGGCCTCTTATTTCGAGTGGGTGCAGGATCGCCAGGGCTACTTCTGGAAAGAGGCGGTAGTCAACGAGCAACTGGAGAGCATCCTCGCCGAGAGCTTCGACGATGTGGTGCGCTACTCCGAGGCCCACGGTGTGAACAACCGCATCGCCGCCTACATGCTGGCTATCGATCGTGTGTCATTCACCATCAAGCAGCGCGGCATCTACGCCTGATCGCTGTTGCGGGTCAGAAAGACGAAGGCGGTGATGGCCGCCTTCATCTTTTCTTAAGCTATGTATGGTGGTAAGACGCCGTCTTGCCACTCGCTGCTGCGCGCTTGCATACTGAGTGGATGCATCGGCCCTGTTTTCTTGTTATCGACCACGAGTTTCCGGATAGCATTTCCACGCGAAAGCTGGTGCTGGAAACCGCCAAGTACAACGTCATCACCGCATACAGCGGCACAGAAGCGATGGAGACATTCAAGATGTATCCGAATGTCTCCGGCATCGTGATGAACGAGGCTGTCACCGGCATGGATTGTTCCGCCCTGGTCAAGGAGCTGCGTGCCATTCGCTCCAACGTACTGTTGATCGTTACTTCAAGCCGCGGTAGCTCAGACTGTGTTCTGGCCGATCATTACCTCGACAACTTCGATCCCGCCTCGCTGTTGAAACTATTCGCCAATTGGTCCCCAACCCTCTGGAGCACTACCTTTCCGAATAGCGGACAGTGCTTTTGCGTCTGGATTACAAAGCGGTTAACAAAGTTCATGTGGTTTCATGAACGAAAGTCGGCATAAGCTCCGGTTGGCCGCTCTATGCCGACAGGAGATACGGGAAAAATGCTTTAATGCTGGGAAGGGCACTTCGGGAGCCTGCCCCCCGCGCATCCGTATGAACCTGCCCAACTCCATCACGATGAGCCGGATCGCCGGGGTGCCCCTGCTGATCTGGATGCTCTCTGCGAGTTTCCCCTTTCGCGACGCCTGGGGTGAGCAGGAGCTGATTGCTTCCGTCATCTTTATCCTGCTGGCGATCACCGACGGCGTGGATGGCTACCTGGCGCGAAAGCGCGGCCAGATCACGACCATGGGCATGCTGCTCGACCCACTGGCCGACAAGCTGATGATCTCGGCGGCATTCATCTCACTGGTGGAATTCACTCCGAGCATCATGAAGCCGTGGATCGCGATACTGGTGATCGGCCGCGAGTTCCTCGTGAGCGGATTGCGCTCCATTGCGAGCGTTGAAGGCTTTACCATCCAGGCCAGCAATCTGGGAAAATTGAAGACGATTGTGCAGATTGTCGCAGTGGTTGCAACAATCCTCGCGCATCGCTGGTTTGAATGGCAGTGGGGCTGGTACATCCTGCCCGTCCGCTGGACCGCTTATACCGCGATCTATTTCATGGTGCTCGTCTCCATCGTCTCCGCGGTGGACTATTTCCAGGCATTCTGGAAACAGATTGACCATTCCTCATCCGATCGCCGCAAGGCGAGTGTAGTATTGCGGCGCGACAAGAAGAATGCAGCGCCGGTGAACTGAAACGGCCCGCACGCGCGGCCCCGCCGAATCCCTCTCAGGAGAAAGAATGATGAGCATCTGCGACGAGATATTGGCAGAATTTCACGAGGAGTTAATCGCCACCAGAAGAATTCTCGAGCGCGTTCCCGCTGACAAGCTGGCGTGGAAGCCGCACGAAAAGTCCATGTCGCTCGGCCAGTTGGCCATGCATATCGCAACCGTTCCGGGTGGAATTGTCTTCATCACCACTGATGATTCATTCGACGTGCTGAAGGGCAATTTCACGCCGCCCCATCCGAAAGAGGTCGCGGAGATTCAGACTGCTCTGGAGGAGAGCATCCAGAAGGTTGAAAAAGCACTCAAGCAGGGGACCGACGAATCCGCGCGGGCACAGTGGCATCTGATGCGCGGAGATCAAGAGCTTCAAACCAGGCCTCGCTTCAAGATCTGGCGGTCGCTCATGTTGAATCACTGGTATCACCATCGCGGCCAGCTTTCGGTCTATCTCCGGCTCCTCGATATTCCAGTTCCCTCGGTCTACGGCCCAACTGCCGATGAGTCTCCGTTCGCTTAGCTCTGGTTACGCAGCAAACAAAAGACCCGCCAATGGCGGGTCTTTTGCATTCTGTAGTGGCGTCGGACTAGGCGGGTATGCCTGGCGCGACGGTGTGCGGCCGCGTCAGCCGGTGGACGAAATGGTATGGAGGCCAGGGGCCAGAAAGCTGCATCTGGCAATCCTTCAACAATTCGCGCGTGGTGGCGAATTTGTTCTGGTAGCGTTCCACGCACTTCGCTTCGATGAGATGGGAGATGTCCAGCAGCATCTTGCCGTTGTCCATGGTGCGGCAGGTGACCTCTTCATCCTGTGGAGCGAAGAGGCGCTGCATCTGGATGGCGATCGCGCGACCCTTGGTCTGCCGCTCGCGTTGCCGGGAAGCAGTCTCGCGCAGATTGGAGAGATATTCCTTGCCCACACTGTCTTTATGAGGGACAGCGCGGAGCGGCTGCTGCAGGCAACAGTCGTCGACAGCGACCTTCAGATGCATCTCTGCCTTGCCGCGCAGGCGTTCCACGTGCGTCGTGTACTGGCGCTGATTGGAGCGGATGGAGCGGCGAAGCGCTTCATCATCGGCAAAGACGGTGCCGAAGCGGAAGGGAAGGACAGTGGAGAGTTTGAAGCAGTCACCGACCACGCGTGCGTGATCTTTGGCGGCCTGTTGATCGAGATTTTCGAGTGGATTGTGTTCTGAGACGATGACTGCGAGATCACTGGCTGGGTAAAGGAAGATTTGATTCCCTGAGATGCCGGTCAAAGCTTGCATTGGTACCGGTTTGCGGTGGCGGGCTAATTCAGGGAATGCTTGCTTTTCACTGATGCAGTAGGCGTACCACGCCATAGAGACGGTCACTCCATTGACGCTGGCAGAAATCACCAGTTTGATTAACAAATATCGTGCAGCAAATAACGCATTTTTCGTGATGCTTTGAAAAATGCTTAAGGCGACTGCGCTCGCCCTGGCGCGCCAAATATGGCTGCACCGAACTTACGGCACATCCTAGACCTCGCATGATACGACTGGCAACAGGCAAAGCAATCGATAGTCATGCGCGTTTCCCGAGGTGATGCGATCACGAATAGCTATCTCGTTGTAAACGTTACCAATGCAATGTCAGCGCGGCGATCCTGCTCGTCACAAAAAAGAATTTTATAGGTGCGACAGGCGAAGCAGTATGAGCACGCTCATGGCAGTCACTGCGACCAATAGGAAAAGAATGGCGAAGAAAAGCCCTTTCAATAATCCCGCAAGGCTGCGAAATGAACTGGCAAGCTCTTGCTGCTCCTGGCCGACGGTCTCTATGCTGCCGGCAACGCGGTCCAATCGATCTTCCATCCGCTTGAAGTTGCGTTCGATCTGCTCGCTCTGGTCCTCCACGCGCGACCGCAGCCCGCGGCTCTCGCTTTGCATCTCTCCAAAGTGCCGATTGAGCGCGGAGAGATCAGGCCGCTGCTGCAGCGCCGTCTCCCCAACGGCGACGCCGGTAAGGACGGGCAATAATTTGGCTGCATAGGGCAGCAACGCGCGAAGCTGTGACAGCGAGCGAAAATTTGGCAAGGCGAAGGTCCTTCACCGCAGCGTGCCGGCAAGTGCAGCCTATCACCGTGCATTGCGCATCGCGACTGCCTCTCGTTATCTATCGACCAACGCCTGCATGGCAGGATCGTACCGCTGACCCGCCGCTGCCCCACGAGGAACGGCTTGCTCGATTCGGGTAACGTCGCTTTTCGAGAGATGGATCTCCGCGGCCTGCACGTTCTCCACCAGCCGTGCCTCGCTGCTGGTGCCTGGAATCGGAATTACAGCGGGCCGGCTCAGCAGCCAGGCGAGCGCCAATTGTGCGGGTGTGCAGCCCTTTTCGCTCGCCAATTCCTGTACGCGATCGGCAACTGCGACATTCTTCGCAAAATTTTCACCCTGGAAGCGTGGATTATTGCGGCGCCAGTCGTTCGCTGCCAGATCGTCGAGTTTGCGGATGCGCCCGGCCAGAAAGCCGCGGCCCAGCGGGCTGTACGCTACCAATGCGATGCCGAGTTCGTGCAACGCCGGGAGGAGTTCGTCCTCGGGTTCGCGGCTCCACAGAGAATATTCGGTTTGTACGGCGGCGATGGGATGAATCGCATGGGCGCGGCGAAGGGTCGCGGCCGACACCTCCGACAGGCCCAGATGCCGGATCTTGCCCAACCGCACCAGCTCGGCCATCGCGCCCACCGTCTCTTCGATGGGCACCGTCGGATCCACTCTGTGCAAATAATAGAGGTCAATGCAATCGACACCAAGACGCTGCAGCGAGAGATCACAGGCGCGGCGGACATACTCGGGGCTGCCATTCGGGATGCGTTCCATTCCGGGGCGAGCGGTGCCAACGAAGCCGAATTTGGTGGCCAACACCGCGTCCGCGCGTCGGCCACGCAGTGCCTTGCCTACCTGCAGCTCTGAGACGCCATAGATGTCCGCGGTATCGAGCAGGGTGATGCCGAGATCGAGCGCCCGGCGAATCAGCGAAACAGCCGCATCGTCGTCGCGCACACTGCTGGTGTACACGTCCGCAATGCCCATGCTCATGCAGCCAAGACCAATCGCCGATACTGCAGGCCCCAAACGTCCGAGTGAGCGCTTCTCCATAAGTTTCTTATAGCGCAGGATTGTGAAGGCAGGCGACAGCTTGCGCAGCCTGCTCAGGCTGTCTTGGCTGTTACCGTTGGCGTCGCATGCTGCTGCTGCAGCGCATGAATCACGACGCGGCGCATGTCCGCTTCGGGCGCTGGCTTGCCGGTCCATATCTCGAACTGACGCGCGCCCTGATGCACAAACATCTCGAGACCGGGAATGATCGCGATCCCTTTCTCGTGCGCCATGCGCAGCAGAGGCGTCTCAATGGGGTTGTACACCATATCGAAGACCAGTCGCGCGCGCAGTTCATCCGGCTCCAGAAGTGAATCCACCTTGCTGCCATGCATGCCGGCGGGCGTCGCATTCAACACCACGTCGAAGTCGGTCTTCGTCAATTGCTCGCGTTTGAAGACCTTCGCCTTCGCCTGCGTGGCCAGCTCTTTTGCGCTCTCCGGCGTGCGGTTCAGGATGTGGACCTCCGCACCCTTCTCCTTGAGGCCGAAGACAGCGGCCCGCGCCGCGCCACCCGCGCCGAGCACCAGCACACGCGCACCTTTCAGAGCGATCCGCCGCTCGAGCGGTCCGATGATGGCGCTGACATCGGTGTTGAATCCGAAGAGGCGGCCGTTCGGCCCGCGCACGATCGTGTTGCAGGCCCCAATGCGGGTGGAGAGGTCATCCATGCGCGCCAGCGAGGGCAATATCTCCTGCTTCAGCGGCATGGTCACGGCGAGCCCCGCCAGCGGAATACGCTCCGCCAGCGTCAGCAGATCGGCGATCTTCGCGGTTTCAAGCGGAACAAATACAGCGTTGACGCGCTCGCGGCGGAAGGCCGTGTTCAGCATCAGCGGCGAAAGCGAGTGCGCGATGGGATGGCCGGCCACACCATAGATGCGGGTTGCCGCATCGATCTCTTCGAAGCGGTAGAGCGAGCGCATGGTTTCAAAGGTCATCTGGCCGGATGCGGTCTCTTCACCTGCGGCCATCGATGCAAAGGTGAAGGCGCTGCCGGCGCGCGCACCCAGCAGGCGGCTCACCACGCCGGGCTGACCCATCGCCATCGCGATCATGTTGGTGCTGTCGCCGTATTGTGCCAGCAGATCGAGCACCGCAAGATTGTCAGCAAGGGAACGCGCCGTCGGAACAAGCTTGTAAAACTCGGGATCGAAGCGCTGCATCCGCTCGAAGGCCTTCTGCAGGCTGCGGGTGTGGGAGAAGTCGTGATAGCTGAGGATGAGCGCGGCGCCGCTGGCACGGATTCGCTTCCAGTCCGCTGGACGCATGGTCTCTGCGGACTCAATCTCCACGTCAATGAGCTGACAGCCTGCCTTCGCGGCGCCTTCCAGTATCTCCGCCTGTTCGAACAACTCACCCACGAAGTCGCCGCCGCCTTCGGTGCGGCGGCACGTCGCAATCACGGTGACATGCCGGTTGGTGGCGAGGAAGGACTTCAGCTTGGGGAGAATCGCCTGCGGCTTGTTCAGTGTGTCCAGCCGCAATTCAAGGAACGGATTGCTGTTGGAAATCTCTTCCGCGCGGCTCAACATTTCGTTCGCGGTCGTGGCGGTCACGGAGACGCAGATCTTGGTCATGCGTGCGCGAAGCTGGTGGACGGCGATCGCTGGAGTGATGGAAGTCATGCCAAAGTCATGCCCGAACTGCGAAATGGTAACCAGCGTCTGCACTTCGTTGCAAGACGTTCTCTGCATTTAACCTGCACTGAAGAGGAAACGATTCCAAAATGAATGCGACAGATGCAGCAATTTCAAGCCGGCACGCGTGGAGCCTGACCCATTCCACCGAAGTAACTTCAGGAATCACCCCAGGAATCAACACGGAGCCTAACACGGAGCTCACGCCTGCGGGACTGGAGATCTGGGTTACAGCCCGCCTGGACGCCCACCAGGCCAGTCTGGAGCGGCTGTTGGCCGGCGAGCAGACGCTTGAGGCCGTATGGCGGCCGTACGACGACGCCATCGCGGCGCTGAGCCAGGCCGGTTCCGAGTGCGGCCTGCTGGACAGCGTGCATCCCAGCAAGCCGCTGCGCGACAAGGCCCAGCAACTGGCCCAGCGCGTGGCCGAGGCGGCGACGGCGCTCTCCCTGAACCAGGGCGTCTATAAAGCACTGGCGTCCGTGGACGCCGCGAAGGCCGACCCGGCGACGCAGCACTATGTGGAGCGAACCCTGCTGCAGTACCGCCTGGCGGGCGTGGATAAGGATGATGCGACACGCGCCAAACTGCGCGAACTGCAGGACAAGGCGACCCTGCTGAGCCTGACCATAGGGCGCAATGTGCAGGAGGGCGCCAACAAGGTTGAGATCACCGACCTGAGCGAGCTCGAGGGGCTGCCGGAGGACTTTCGCAAGAACCATCTCCCGGACGAATCGGGCAAAGTCGTGCTCACCACCGACTACCCGGACTACATGCCGGTGATGACCTTTGCCGCCAGCGACGCGCTGCGCCGCCGCATGTTCCTGGCCTACAACACGCGCGCTTTTCCGGCGAACCGCGAGCTGCTGCTGGATCTTTTCCGCACCCGGCATGCGATCGCGAACCTCCTGGACTTCGCTACCTGGGCGGACTTCGCCACCGCCGATCAGATGATCGGCTCTGCCGGGGCGATGAAGCGCTTTCTGGAGCGGCTGGAGGCCGCGACACGCGCCGGGGCACTGCGTGAGTACGGCATTGTTCGTGATTTCGCGCGCGGCCAAAAGCCGGGATTGGAAGCGATTGACGCAGCCAGCCGCGGCTATTGGATGGAGCAGTACCGGCGGCAGGCCTTTGCCTTCGACTCGCAGGCCGTGCGGCCGTACTTCCCGTACAAGCAGGTGGAGGCAGGCGTGCTGGCTACGGCGGCGCGGTTATTCAAGGTGGAGTTCCGGCCGGCTGTTGGCGCCGAAGTGTGGCATCCGTCGGTGTCGGCGTGGGATGTCTTTGATAATGAGCAGCTTGTGGGGCGGTTCTATCTGGATATGCATCCGCGCGAAGGGAAGGACAAGTGGTTCAGCGCGGCGCCGCTGGTGCCGGGCATCGTGGGACGGCAGATTCCGGAAGCTGCTTTGATTTGTAATTTTCCTGGCGGTGACGACAAAAGTGATGATTCCAATGGAGATCCGGGGCTGATGCAGCATTCCGATGTGGTCACTTACTTTCACGAGTTTGGCCACCTGATGCACGCGATTCTGGGCGGGCAGCAGCGGTGGGCGGGGATCAGCGGCATTGCGACGGAGGGTGACTTCGTCGAGGTGCCGTCGCAGATGCTGGAAGAGTTCTTCCGCGACGCGACGCTCCTGCAAACCTTTGCGCGTCATTACGTTACGGGCGAGCCGATTCCCGCTGAGCTGGTCGCGACCATGAACCAGGCGGGGGCTTTTGGGCGCGCGGACTGGGTGCGGACGCAGCTTTTCTATACCAATTACGCGCTCGACGTGCACGACCGCGATCCCGATGCACCGGGCGCCGAGTTGGACCTGGATGTGCTGTTACGTGCTGATTATGAACGGTTTCTGCCTTACCGCTGGATCGATGGCAACCGCATGTATGCGAGCTTTACGCACCTTTGCGGCTACTCGTCGAACTACTACACCTATCTCTACGACAAAGTGATCGCGATCGACTTCTTCAATCAATTCAACCGTTTAGCGCTGCTGGATGACCCGGCGACGATGCGCTACCGGAGCGAGGTTCTGGATCGGGGCGGGTCGGCTCCGGGGCGCGCGATGGTGCAGGGTTTTCTGGGCCGCGACGAGAGTATGGAGGCCTTTGAAGAGTGGATTGGGGAGGCTTTGACGGCCGTTTGAGGTGCGTTTTTGTGCGCGAAAACGGCCTCTGAAACGCGATTTGAGCATGATTGGGTAGTGTTTGAGGCGGCCGGATTGCACCGCTAGGAGTGCAAGCGCAAGATCGCAGCGGTTTAGCGCTTGACATCCTCGCCTCTGCGGCGCAGAGTGGTCTGCATAGGTGCTCTAGCACGCAGAGTGCTCTTCGTGGAGACGTTATGAATCAGACCGAGATCTTCCGCAGCGAGAGGGCCAAAGGGGCGAGTATCGGGGCCACCATCGTGGGCGGGTTCGGAGCGGCGTGGCTGGCGATGGGGATGACGAGCGCGGGCGCTCCGGTTGAGATTGCGCTGGCGGTCGTACTTCCGGTGTTTGCGTTGATCGTCTGCCTCGCCTCGACGGTGCGCCACCGGTTGCCGAAGTTCTCCGGCCCGGAGAGTCCTGAGAAGAAGCAGATGATGCGCATCTTCGCGGTGGTGAACATCGTTCAATGGTTCGCGATCTTCGGGGTCATCAACCTGCTGCACGAATTTCATCTCGATGGGTGGATCGTACCCGCGATCGTGCTGATCGTCGGCGCGCACTTCCTTCCGCTGGCGCGGATCTTTGACGCGCCGCAACACCGGACGACGGGGATCGCCATGATGGCCGTCGCAGCCCTGGCCATCGTGCTGCCTGTTTCCATGCGCGACACCGTGGAGTGCCTGAGCGCAGGTCTGATTTTGTGGATCAGCGCGGCGGCCGCTCTCTACGCGGCGTTTCGGATGGCTCCGCGGTCGACGCTCGCTCCGCTGGGTGGGCTGTAGGAAGCGAGATAGAAATATGGACACCACGGTGACGCACGCAAGGAGAGGAGCAGCAGAGACCGCAGCGTTGCCCGCGGGCAAGGATGATCGGTGGACGCTGGCTGCGTTTGGCGTGCTGGCGTACATGATTTCGAACGTGCTGCATGAGGGGTTGGGGCACGGCGGCGTTGCGTGGCTTTCGGGCGCGCGGCAGATCACGGTGACCTCGACTTATATGGAGGCAGGCTTCGACACACGGTGGATCCTGGCCGCGGGAACGCTGGTGAATCTCTTGTTTGGCGTGCTGGGCCTGGCGGTGCTGCGCGGGATGCGCCGGACCCAAGAGTCGCGCTTGCCGCTGCGGCTCTTTCTCTGGTCGCTCACGGCGTTCAACCTGCTGCTGGGGACGGGGTATTTTCTCTTCTCCGGGATTGGCGGGATTGGCGACTGGGCGGAGTGGATGAAGGGGTTGTCGCCGCTGTGGGGGTGGCGCGTGGGTTTTGCGCTGCTCGGCGCGGTCAGCTATTTCGCTTCTGCGTGGCTGCTGGCGCGTGAGCTGGTGGCGATCGTGGGCCTGGGCGAAGCGCGGCTGCGGCGCATGACATGGATCGTCTATTTCGCAGGCGGTCTGACCGCTTGCGTGGCCGGGGTGTGGAACCCCATGGGGTGGAAGCTGGTGCTGATCTCGGCTGCGGCGTCCTCGTTTGGCGGTGCTTCGGGGCTGATGTGGATTCCGAGCATTGCGGAGCGCGCGGCATGCGGATTGCTCGAGAGAAAGGCGGCCGGAGCGGTGCCGAGAATGCCGTTCTTGTATGTAACAGCGGCTGTGCTTTTGGTGGCGTACGTGTGGTTTCTGGGACCGGGTGTGACGTTTCGTCTCGGATGAGAACTCCGAGCTTCCCTGCGGTAGGTAAGGGCGCCCCCGATTTGATACGGCGCGAGCGGACTGCAGGTCCTTCGCTGCGCTCAGGATGACAAGTTGTCTGTGGAGAGACGAATGGGTAGCGACAGACAGAACTGGCTGGTGGCAAGCGAGGGCGAATTCCGCATCCGCTTCTGGATCATCGCCGTCATTTTCTTTGGCGGATTTCAGTTGTATGCGTGGGACCACGTATCGGCGGCGTCGGCGTGGGCCGATCTGCTGACACGCGCGGGCGGCAATCCGCGAGCGATGCAGACGCTGATCTATGCTATTGCCGCTGCCATGGTGGTAGCGGCTGCCGCGCTGCGCACGTGGGCCGCAGCCTACATGAGCAGCAGCGTGGTGCATGACGAACAGGTGCGAGACCATCGCCTGGTTGCGGACGGCCCCTATCGCCATCTGCGCAATCCACTCTACCTGGGCATGATCCTGGTGGCGCTGGGCATTGGACTTGCAGCGAGCCGCAGCGGGTTTGTGCTGATCGCGGTGGCGATCACCTTCTTTCAATACCGGCTGACGCGCCGAGAAGAGGCAGCGCTGCTTGCCACACAGGGCGAGAGCTATCGCCGCTATCTCACAACGGTGCCGCGCATGCTGCCCAGCCTTCGGCCACGGATACCTGCGAGCGGGGCGACGCCGGAGTGGGGACAGGCATTCCGCGGGGAACTGTTCATGTGGGCGTATGCCGCCGCCTGTGTTTTCTTCGCGGTCACCGGAAATACGCGGGTGCTGATGTACGGCTGCATCGTGGCCACCGCGATGGTGCCGTTGACGACATGGCTGGGTGCGAGAGGCGCGACGAAACCGTTGGCACAGTGAGTTTGCAGCAATGAGTTGGAAGAGGGGAGTGAAACGGTGGACCCTTCGGGTCGAGTGGATTGCAAAGGAACATCCCCGCCCTACCGGCGGTAGGGCAGGGCACCCGGTTTGGTGAGAGACGAGAGAAGGAGCTGGCGATGGATGCAGAGGGAAACACAATGAGCGGTCGTCCGATGAATGAACGCGACATCAGCGAGCGGATCGCGCTGATCGAATCGATGATGCGGGCGGGGCGGAAGTCCACCGAGTACTGGGGATGGAACTTTCTGCTGTGGGGCATTGCGTACCTGGTGGCGGTGGCGTGGTCGAGCTTCCTGCCCGATACGGGTGGGCGATGGCTGGCATGGCCGGTCACGATGATCTTTGCGGTGCTGCTGACGATTGGCATTGCGCGCAAGCGCACACGCAACCAGCCGCGGACGGAGAAGAGCCGCGCGCTGCAGGCGATCTGGACGGGAGTGGGCTTCGGCATCTTTGTCTTTGCCTTTCCGGTCGCATGGAGCGGTCACTTTCAGGCGCAGTCGTTCATTGCCGCGATCGAGGTGATGCTGGGCATTGCGCATGTGGCTTCGGGCAGTTTTCTCCGGTGGCCGCTGCAGATTGTGGTGGGCGGGCTGTGGTGGGCGGCGGCGATTGCGAGCTGCTTTGTCAGCAGCAATGGCATCGCTTATGTCTTTCTGGCTGCGACGTTTGTGTGCATGATCGGCTTTGGGATTTACCTGATGGTCCGGGAGAGCCGGGACAAGGCGCGGGGGGCGGAGGTGCAGCATGCCTGAGCTGCCGGATCTTGACCCTTTGGTTCACGGGAAGATGCGGCTGGCGGTTCTGTCGCTGTTGTCCGGGGTGGACGAGGCTGAGTTCACATGGCTACGGGCCCAGACCGGCTCGACCGACGGCAACCTGGGCGCGCACCTGCTGAAGCTGGAGGAGGCGGGGTATGTGGCGGTGGAGAAAAAGTTTGTTGCGAGGAAGCCGATGACGCTCTACCGCATGACCGAAGCGGGACGCGCGGCGCTGGAGCGATACGTCGCGTCGTTAAAGCAGTTGCTGGGAGCGGCGCTGCTGGGGACGGCCCTCTAGTGCTCGATTGCCGGGCAGGACAAATCTATTTTGCGAACGGCAACCTTTTCCCCGGTGACGTGCCTCTTATCAGGCAAGAACAGAGGCTACACTCCAGCAGCAAAGTCCATCCTCGTAATGCCAACCTCGTTGTCGAGGGCCTTGCCCTCATCCAGCTTCTCAATCTGACAATCCATCCAAAAAGCCTCTTGAGCGGGCCCGCCGGAAAGCGGGTCCATGCGCTCTGGCGTGGCTGAGCGGTCCTTCGACAGGCTCAGGGCAGGCACTCCACCTGTGGTTCTGTTCAGGATGACACGGGTGACTTTTCTTGCGTTGACAGTCCATACAAAATTTTGTATAAGAAAGTGACGTGCACCCGTCCCGGCCCATTGAGTTCCTTGGCGATTCGCTCGACGCGCTTCGCCGGTTTCCGGAGGTGGCTCGACGCAGAGCGGGATATCAGCTTGACCGGGTGCAGCATGGGCTGGAGCCGAATGACTGGAAGCCCATGAACAGCGTGGGCCCTGGGGTGCGCGAGATCCGCATTCGGGAGGAACGCGGCGCCTTTCGTGTGATGTATGTCACCAAGTTTGGCGAGACCGTCTACGTTCTGCATTGTTTTCAGAAGAAGACGCAGAAGACCAGTTCCGCCGATCTTGAAATCGCAATACGGAGATACAGGAAAGTTCAGAAGGAGCACAGATCGTGAGCAAGCGCTTTGAGAACGTGTGGGACGCCATCGAGAAGACGCCAGCGCTGGCAGCGAATATGAAGCTGCGTGCCGCCCTGATGCTGGCGTTGACGGAACATATCCGGGAGCAGGGTTTGAGCCAAAGTCAGGCGGCCAGGAAGTTTGGCGTCACCCAGCCGAGGATTTCCGATCTTACACGCGGGCGGATCGACGTTTTTGCCATCGATACGCTGGTCAACATGCTTGCGATGGCGGGGATGCGGGTGAAGTTGCAGGTCGGGAAGGCCGCCTGAGCAAGACGCACGCTTCCCGCAGAGTGAACTCTTCGGAGACGCACAGCGCCGCTTTAGAATCAGGATGCATGGCTATTGCGCGAAAGACGGATTCGGCTGAGGCGGTTGGCGCTGTGGATGACCTGCTGGCCGGGGTTGGGCTCAAGCATGGGCGGCGGCTGATCCGTCGCGATACTCCTCGCTATCAACGGCAGGAGCCGAACGATCTGGTGGAGACGCCGGCGACGGAGCTGGCGGTTCACCGGGATGGCGCCGTGGAGGTGCTGGCGGTGCCGCGGTGGCAGAAGACGCATGTACCGCACGCTTTCAGCACGCGGCGGGGTGGCGTCTCCATCGCGTATCGCCGCGAGGAGAGTGCGGCCGGCGAGATGAATCTGGGTCTCACGGAGGCGGACGAGCGAGCGAACGTGCTCGAAAATCGCCGGCTGCTGCTGGCCGCGGCCGGAGGCGAGGGGCGTGCGCTGGTGACGCTGAAGCAGATCCACTCCAACTTGACGCGGCGGGTGACGCGGGCGGATGCGGAGCGCGTGATGCGCGCGGACGGCCTGATGACGGACGATCCTGAGGTGATGCTGGGCATCCAGACGGCGGATTGCGTGCCGGTTCTGGTGAGGGACCGGCGGACGCATGCGGTGGCCGCGTTCCATGCGGGCTGGCGTGGGACGTTGAAGCGGATTGTGGAGGGCGGCATCGGGAAGATGCGGCTGGAGTTCGGGAGCCGGCCGGCGGAGCTGGAGGCGGCGATTGGCCCGGCGATCGGCGCCTGTTGTTATGCGGTGGGCGAAGAGGTGCGGAGCGAGTTTCTGTCGCAGTTCAGCTATGCGGCGGAGCTGTTTTCGGAGGTGTACGACTCGGACCCGGTGAAGGAGAAGTATCCGCTGCTGTTTATGACCGCGCGGGCGCCGGGACACAGCAATATGGGCCCGAATCTGCACCTGGATCTGATCGAGGCGAATCGGCGTCAGTTGCTGGATGCCGGGCTACGTGCGGGGTCGATCGCGACGGCGTACCGCTGCACCCACTGCGAGCCGGAGACGTTTTTTTCGTACCGGGCGGAGCATGGGTTCTGCGGGCGGATGATGGCTCTGATCGGTCCGGGTTAGGGACAGGGGGGCAGGGAGGAAACTACCCTACCCTGTCTACGCTAGGGTAGGGCACCCGGTTACGAATCTTATCCTTTGGCCGCGGCGCTTTCGCTGGCGGCCCTGGGGTTGACCAGGTCGCGTAACTCTTTGCTGGGCTTGAAGTAGGGGACGCGCTTGGCGGGGACTTCGACCTTGTCGCCGGTCTTGGGATTGCGCCCGGTGCGGGGCTTGCGCTGGCGGATGCGGAAGCTGCCAAAGCCCCGGATCTCGATCTTGTCGCCGGCCTGTAGTGCCTGAATTACGGCGTCAAAGACGGTGTCGACGACCACTTCGCCGTCGCGGCGGGTCAAATCTCCAATTTGTGTGACTTCTTCAACGAGATCGGCTTTGGTCATTTTGCGGCGGCTCCAGAAAGTTCGCACCCGGCAAGTTTCACCCCAAACGGGCTCACACAAATGCTGCAACCCCAATGATAGATGCGGGATAGCAGCTTCCGTACCAGAAAAATCAAACCATCGCGATTTGTGATGGGTATATCTTGCTACATTCCTGACGATTCCGCACCACACGGACGAGGCTGGAAGCCTTCTCTGGAATATTATGAAAAAAAGGCGCCCTGGAGGCGTACCGCTTGAACCACCCTCGGTACAGCATTGTTATCCCCGCGTATAACGAGACGGCGCGCATCGAGCGTGCCCTGGCGTCGGTGAGCGGCTGCATCCGGTGAGCGCGGGTGGGATGCCGAAGTGCTGGTGGTGGACGACGGCTCGACCGACGATACCGCCGCCCTGGTGGAATTGTGGGGACGAGGGCACCCGGAGGTGCGGCTGATCCGCAACGGGCGCAACCGGGGGAAGGGTTACAGCGTGCGCAACGGCATGCTGCGAGCGGCGGGCGAAGTGGTGATGTTTACCGACGCGGACCTATCGTCTCCCATTGAAGAAGCGGAGCGGCTTTTTTCGGCCATTGAGGCGGGCGCGGATATTGCGATTGGGTCGCGGTGGCTGACCGGGCGGCGCATCGTGCACAAACAGCCGCTCTACCGGCGGGTCTTCGGGCGATGTTTCAACGCGCTGACCCGGACCATCATGCGGCTGCCCTTCGCGGATACGCAGTGCGGCTTCAAGGCCTTCCGTCATGAGGCGGCGCAACTGGTCTTCGGTCTGCAGCGGATTGAGCGCTGGGGATTCGATCCGGAGATTTTGTTTATCGCGATCAAGCGCGGGCTGCGGATTACCGAGGTGCCGGTCACCTGGGGACACGATGAACGTAGCCGTATCAGTTACCTGCGCGACGGGATGCAGATGCTGATCGAGCTGGTCTACGTGCGATGGAGCGCGCTGCGGGGCCGCTACCGGCGCCAGCCGATTGAGATGATGCGTGAAGCCGCGGTGACGGTGCAGCCGGTGGCTCAGCGGAAGTAGTTGCGCTCTTCTGTTTGGTTGAGCGGCGCTCTCGCGCCGGTTTGAACGGAAGATACAGCAGATCCCTTCGACGAGCTCAGGGCAGGCTCTTCACTTCACCTTCGGTTACGTTCAGGATGACGAGTACTAACAGCATCGGCGTATTGACGGTGGACCCTTCGGGTCGGCTGGATGGTTGGGAACAACCCACCCTAACTTCGTTAGGAGGGGGCACCCGGTTGTTCTGGTCTGGCTGGTTGCCGCTTTACGCCGATATAGAACAACGAAAGGTGGAGCAGATACTCGCTCCACCTTCGGTTACGTTCGGGATGAGATGCAAACGGTTGCGTTCAGGATCGGCTCTGGCGGTTGAGCGGCGCTTGCGCCGATAACGTCAGGATGCCATTGAGTGCGGCGTCCTGTAAGGCAGAACAGAGGCAGAGGTGACCGGGCGCTGGATGCGCGGGCTGAGGCGCACGGTGCGGTCTTCCACCTGTTCCAGGAAGTAGGCCTCGCTACAGACGCCACAGAGCCAGAAGTGTTCCATGCGACGCGCGGTTCGTTCGCCATTTGCGGATGCCGGCCGCGTTACGTCGAATACATAGACCCGCCCCTCGCGGAGGTAATGGAGAGGCTTGCAGCATTGAGGATTCGCGCAATGGTTAACCATGGGGGGACCCTTCGTCGGAAGCTACGGTTTTCCCGTGTTCCGCGGTTTACTTGCTGGACTGTAGCTGCATTGCGCGCCGGGAGAGTTGCGCGCCCGATATCTTTTTAGCCTTGTGCGCTACATGATTAGGATGCTCCTAAAAAGGCACAGTTGTCTCTAGAAATCGTAGTCAACGTACACCTTGGGCACTTCAGCGATGACTGTAAGCGCAATGCAATTTGAGCCAATGCTTTTGCAGTAGAAGCGTGACCTGTGCGAGGATCACGGGTTGGCTCGGATTCCCAATCGGTGATTGCAGCGCGCCTCATCGCAGAGCGGCTTTTCTTCGCGGAGAAGCAGCGTGAGCTGGTGGGGTTTTAGCAGAGACCGCAGGAAATCCGCTCCGGCGTCATCCAACTATGCCCTTCCTGCGAAGCACATTCATTGCCCTTTCAAGAAACAAGTCCATTCGCCATTTCTCCGAGGGGTCGGCGATGGGCCGCCGCCTGTCTTCACGTTTCGTCGCGGGCATGCACACGGACGATGCTCTGCGTGCCGCCGCGGCGCTGAATAGCCAGGGGATCGCGGTGACGCTGGATAGCCTGGGAGAAAACGTTCACTCTCCCGATGAGGCGTTTCGATCCGCGGCGATCTATCACGAACTGCTGGATGCGATCCGGCTGCAGCACCTGGACGCGAATGTGAGCGTGAAGCTGACGCAGATGGGGATGGACCTGGACCCGCTGCTGGCGGAGCGCATTGTCCGCGAGATGACAGAGCACGCGCGGGAGACGGGAAGCTTTGTGCGCGTGGACATGGAAGGCTCCGAGTACACCCAGGCGACGATCGACATGGTGCGGCGCATCCACGCCGAGCCGGGGAACGAGGGGCATGTCGGGATCGTGATCCAAGCCTACCTTTACCGGAGCCAGGCTGACATTGGGCTGTTGCTGAAGGACGGCATCCGCATCCGGCTATGCAAGGGCGCGTATCAGGAGCCGGCGGAGAAGGCGTTTCCCGGGAAGGCGCAGGTGGACGAGAATTTCGTCCGGCTGGCGGAGATTCTGGTGGACAGCGGAATCTTTCACGGCATTGCGACGCACGACGAAAAGATGGTGGAGGCGACGCGCGCCTTCGTGAAGAAGCAGGGGATTCCGCCGTCGGCGTTCGAGTTCCAGATGCTCTACGGGGTGCGCCGCGATCTGCAGCGGGCGCTGGTGGGAGAGGGCTACCGGGTGCGGGTGTATGTGCCATTCGGCACGGAGTGGTATCCGTACTTCATGCGCCGGCTGGCGGAGCGTCCGGCGAATGTGATCTTCCTGGCGAAGAATATGTTGAAGAGCTGAGGGGCGCGAGCGAGCCGGGATTGGCCGAGCGGCGCATTCGCGCCGATACGGAACGGAAGATGCAGCAGGATCCCCTTCGTACTCCACCTTCGGGTATGCACTCCACCCTTCGGTTACGTTCAGGATGACACGGCTTATCGCCGGGGCTGACTGTGGACCTTCGGGTCGGCGGGATGGTTGGGAACTTCCTACCCTAACTTCGCTTGGGTAGGGCAGCCGGCGAGTCAGCCTTGCTGCCGGCGGAGCGGTTCCAATCGCTGCCGGGCCGCCGCGCCATTGCCACCAGAAACCAGGCTGGGCAGATCAGCAGCCAGTTGAAGATCCAGAGAGCACTGCTGTTCCACGCCGCGATCATCAACACGGTGATGGTGGCGGCGAGAAGGAATGCAGGAGCAAATCTGAGGCGGACGGTGCGCATGCCCTGGCGGACTCCCCAAATGGCGGGCAGCAGGAAGAGGAATGGGGCGAAACTCGAAATTGAGTCGATGCGGAAATGATCCTCGAAATGGAAAGCCAGGTATACAAACAAGGCGGCATTCAGCCACAGGGTTTTTGGCGAGAGCGATCCGAGGGTGAAGCCGCTGGTCCAGGCCCATGCGATGAGCAGGAAGATGTGGCAGAGCAGCAGCGCGAAGCCCTCATGCCCGGTGGGCGCCCAGCGGCCAATGTTGATGCCCATGAGCCGGTCAAAGGTGCATGTAACGGAGACGGATACGTACATGAGGAGATTGGTGCTGGGCAGGCCGAAGACAAAAACGGCGAGCCAGGGCCGCCAGCTTTTCCAAAGCAGGATTTGACGACGAAAGACAAAGCCGAGGACGCCGAAGAGCGCCTGCCACGTGCTGTCGCCGGCTTCGAGCGAATCCCCGAGAACCGCTTCACGCTCATCGCTATCGAGGGGGCGGGCGGCAAATTCCACCAGAGACCACAGAGGGGATGTCATGAGAGCCTCTCACTGCGGCCGACCGCCCACGATGCGCCACTGCTGACGCGCATCACCGCGTCATAAAATTCCTTGGCGGCGCGAGTGCCTTTGCCGGTGACGCGAACCATACGTTTGGCGCGTCCGCCACGCTCGGCGGTTGCCTCGCCCATCCAGGTGGTGAGCAGGCCTTTGGCTTCCAGCCGCTCGATGGTGGTGTAGAGGGCGCCGATGGAGCATTTTCGCTGTGCGATTTCCTCGATGCCTTCGCGAATGACCGCGCCATAGGCGTTGTCGCCGAGGCGGGCGGCGGTGGTGATGAGCAGGTATTCAAATTCGCCTAGCATGATTAGAGACACATTGTGGTACTAATGGCTGAGCAATGTCAACCAGAACAACTAGACATTGACCAATTCGCTGCGGTCACCGGGAATCACGTCGAGAAGATGGATGGCATCGAAGGTGTGCTTCCAGTGAACGATGAGAAATGCCGCGGGCTGCTCATTCAGGAAGAGATCCTGACGGACGAGAGACCAGAGGGCGAGTGGTTTTGCGCCCGGCGCGGACGGCGGCGGAGTGTCCGGTGTGTAGCCAAATGCCTGGATGTCGCTGACGGTCTCTCGCTGCACCGCCAGAAGGCGTTCGAAGGGAGGGCGAGGATCGATGCGGCTGTCGTGATCGATGGTGAGAACGCGCTCCCGCAAACGGAGAGGCGGTTGCCCGTGGGAGCGGGAGCGGAAGTGGTAATGGGCGATGGCCATGGAGCCGGAAAAGCGCGCCGCGCAACTGGAGTCTGCTTCTCCGTTCGGCGAGAGGCAGAACGCGCGCTGGGTCAGAGAGTCGCGAAAGCGAAGGGTGCTGACTTCGGAGTTTCCGTAATATTCAACGCTCATGCGCACCTCGCATTCCGGGGTGCGGATGCGATAGACGGTTTCCGATTGCCTGTCTGAGGTGAACGCCAGCGCTTTCGCCGCTATGCCGGCACCTGCTCCGACCGTTGCCAAGGATCGCAGGAAGGTTCGGCGGTCTGGATTGGGTAAGGGCGGATTGGAGAGCGGTTCCATCATGACTTTGAAACCCGATTAACTACTACAATGTAGTACTAATAAAGAACGGTGTCAATAGACGCGTTGCGTCTCGTGGCGCTATTCGGAATCAGAAATGAGTGGCGGACCCTTCGGTCGACTGGGTGGCTGGGGAAACTGCCCTACCCTGGCTTCGCCAGAGTAGGGCACCCGTTTGGGGGGCGGCACGCAGGCCGAATTTTGGAGAGCGATTCTACTTCAAGCCGTAGACATCGATTTCGCCCTGTGGGTTGGCCACCGGCGCTCCGTTTACCGACAGCGGATCATGCGCGGAGGACATGTACACCTTGCCGTTGGCGACGATGGGCGAGGTGAACTTGATGCCGATGCCAGCCTGGTCTCCGGAATTGGTGTCGCTGCTGTATAGCTCGGTGCTCAGATTCGTTGCATCGTAGGCGTATAGCGTTGCGTGGGTTGTGGCCTGGGGGCTCTGGATCGGCTGGCCCTGGTCGATGGTCCAGAGGATACCGTCGTTGGTGCCGTTGGCGGAGATGAAGGGCGTGGTGCCGCGGGTGTTTAGCGGCTGCTGTTGCGCAACACCGAGCGGGGTGAATTCCTGCGTCGCGGTCAAGACACCGGGAGAAGCATAGGTAAAGCGGCGCACAACGCCGGGAGCGCTGGCCGAAGTCGGAGTGACACCGAGATACATCGATCCGTTGAAGTATGCGGAGGTTCCGAATATCTCATACGAATTGATCCCGTCATTGGTATCACCATTGGAGTCATTCGGGCCACCCACGTACCATGTCTTCCCATTGGGTAGAGGGTTTCCAAGCGCATCTTTATCCGTGCAGGAAGTGGCATAGGGCTGCGAACTCTCGATACCCTGCTCGACGTACAACGTCTGGATTGCTCCAGCGTCGTTCGCGTTTTCGTGGCCCAGACTCGTTGTATTCAGCAGATAGAGTTTGCCCATCTTGCCGCCGCCGACGATCTGCCCGGAGCCCGGGACCATCATCAAGCCGCCCGCGGCCAAGTCCGAATCCTGACAATTCATGTACCCGTACTCCTCAGGCGTGAAGTAGTCGAGAAGTTGGAGAGTCGGGCTGAACTTCAGAATCGAATCCCCATACGCTGCTTTCGTGGTGTTCCATGGGCCATTTCCGGTGGAGATGTAGACATTCCCAGCGCTGTCCGCGACCGGGCCGCCGCTGCCCATCCAGACGCCGCCGGCGCCGCCATAGGTGCCTTCGCCGTCGATGTTGGGGCTGGCGTTGAAGACGCCGGTCTGCGCGAGAGTGTTCGCATCGTAGGACAAGAGCCATCCGCTGTGGCAGCTGCTGAAGCCCATGTAGATGGTGCCGTTCGCCAGCAGCAGCGCTGCCCGCTGGATACACGAGGTGGGCAGAGAGATCGTGCCATTGGCATTCGCATCTGAATTCGTTCCCTGCACCGAGGCCTGAACCGCGACCGGACTGCCAGTCTTCTGTGCTCCGGTCGTGATGTCCAAAGCATTCAGACGGAAGCCGGCGGGGCCTCCGGAAGGTTTCTCTACCGACACGACATAGATGGTGTTGGTTGCCGTATCGATGACCGGCGTCGAGGTGACGCCTTCGTACGGCTTAATCGGTCCACCGATCGGCGCTTCCCCCGGCTTGAGCAGAGATACCTGCCACAGCGGAGCGCCGTAGGTGTCGGCGTCGAAGGCGTAGACGCTGTCGTTTTCGGTGGCTACGTAGAGCACGTTGTGCTTGACGCCACTGATGGTGATGTTCGACATGAGCAGCGGCTCGGCATAGGCATAGCCATCGATCGGCAAGGAGAAGAGCTTGCCGAAGGTCGGGGACGCCACGTTGGTTGGAGTGAGCGACGTTTCGTACGGATTCAATCCACTACGGTTGTTGTCGACGTGCCAGGTAGGGATATTGACGCCGCTGTTCGCCGCTATGGTGACAGTTACAGACGCACTGCCAGAGGCTCCGTTGAACGAGGCCCTGACGGTGGTGGAGCCCGCCGCCACGCCCGTAGCAAGGCCGGTGGTTGCATTGACGGTGGCGACTGCGGTGTTGTCGACGGACCAGGCGGCGGTTGCGGTGACGTCCCCGGTCGAGCCATCGGGGTATGTCGCTTTTGCGGTGAACTGCTGGGTCGCGCCCACGACGACCGTCGCAGGGTTGGGCGTGACCGAGATCGTCAGACCGGTCACATTCAGCGTGGCGGTCCCGCTTATACCGTTCAAGGACGCTGTTATTCCGGTCGTGCCCGAAGCGATTGCGGTGGCCACGCCGGATGCATTGACAGTGGCGACTGCTGGATTGGCTGCCGTCCACGTCGCCTTTGCGGTTACGTTTTGTGTGGTGCCATCACTGTAGGTGGCGGTGGCGGTGAACGGCTGCGTGGCCCCAACGGCGATGCTCGGAGACGCTGGCGACACGGCGATGGAGGTCAGCCTGGGCACATTCAGCGTGGCGCTGCCGCTGACTCCGCTGAGCGACGCTGTGATGGCGGTGGTGCCCGGAGCGAGTGCGGTGGCGAGGCCGGCCGCGTTGACGGTGGCGACTGCGGGATTGGCCGCGGTCCAGGTGGCGCCAGCGGTGATATTTTGTTTCGATCCATCGCTATAGGTGGCGGTCGCGGTGAATTGCTGCGTTGCTCCAACCATGATGCTTGCAGGATTTGGCGAGACGGCGATGGAGGAGAGCACGGGCGTGACGGTGAGCGTTGCGCTTCCGGTGATGCCGCTGAGCGATGCAGTCACGGTGGTGGAACCTGCGGCGACCGCGGTGGCGAGGCCGGACGGATTTACCGTGGCTACCGCTGGGTTGGCGGTGGTCCATACAACGCTGCCGGTGACGTCCGCTTTCGAGCCATCGCTGTAGTTGCCCGTCGCGGTGAACTGCTGGGTGGTTTTTGCCGCGATGCTTACCGTGCCGGGCGAGAGGGCGATGGAGGTGAGGGTCTTTACCGCGACGGGCACGGTGACGGTCGCGCTTCCGCTGACGCTATCGAGCGTGGCCGTGACGGTGACGGAGCCCGACGACTGTGCGGTTAGGAGTCCGGCGGCATTGATCTTCGCGACCGCCGCATTCGAGGTGGTCCAGGCTACGGTGGCGGTGACGTCGGCTGTGGAGCTATCGCTATAGGTGGCTTTCGCGGTGAACTGCTGGGTGGCGCCGGCCGCGATGCTGGCGGTGGCCGGGGAGACGGCGATGGCGGTCAGCGTTTTCGCCGCTGCGCCGACGGTGAGGGTGGCGTTGCCGCTCATGCCATCGAGAGTCGCGGTCACCGTGGTCGAACCCGCGGCGACGGCTGTTGCGTCACCGGATGGACCGATGGTGGCGACCTTCGGGTCTGCGTCCGTCCAGTGCGCCGACGCGGTGACGTTCGCGGTCGAGCCGTCGCTGTAGGTGGCCATGGCGTTGAACTGCTCGGTGGCACCGACAGCGATGCTGGCCGTCCCCGGGGACGCCGCAAGGGCGGTCAGTGCCTTGGTGGAGCCGCCGGGCGCCAGGGACGACGATCCCCCGCATCCCACACCCGCTGCCAGCAGCGAGAGGGAAAGGCCAAGAATCAGACTACGAAAGGACTTGCGACCACGACAATCGCCAACACTCATTGGGGCCCCCAAGACAGCAAAGAATTCACCATTGCCTGGGAGCGACGCACCCTCTCAGGCATTTCATCTTTTTTGTGGAGACACATTCGACGGTGGCTCTTCCGTTGGGAAACGGGGCGCTAGCAGTTGGGGGGAATGCCAGTAAGAACCAAAGCAAAATGCCGCCAGAACTACAAAAGAATTCGTAAGACTTCTGTATCTCGCTACCAAACGAACGATAACTCAATTTCCCTGCGTGACGCGGGAGACTACGGGAATCAGTGTAGTGAGGTGGAAGCTCAGTTTGGTTGTGTAAAAGCGGCAGGTGGGTTACGCCGCCTGGTTACTCCGTGCCGGAAACGGATGCCGGGGAAGTTACCTGCGATGGAGTTTGACCAAGGGATTTAGTCAAGAAATTGTTGTGGTGGCAGATATAAAGGAGATACAGGCAGAGCGGCAGCCCGAAGGCTATCTTCGCGATGCATGCAGATAGCAGAGCGGACTGAGTGGTGTCTTCCGAACGAGTGACCCGATACGCCGGGGTGGCCTCGGCATTCTGGCGGCGAATGCGTCAGCGGGGGGTGTAGGGTTCGACGGAGAGCAGGTTGTCGAGCACCTGGCGCTCGTGGTCGCTGTACATGGAGCGATATGCCGGAGAGTTGAGCACATGTTCGCGCTGCTGGGGCGGCATGTCGCGGAGGACGCGGAAGGCGCCACGCACCTGCTGCTTGCGCTCCGGATCCATGTTGCTCAACTCCTGCACCGAGCCGCGCACGGCCTGACGCCGGTCCGGGCTGAGCCGCTCCATGTTTTCATTGCGGCCCACCCAGCGCTGACGCTGCTCCGGCGGCATAGCGTCCAACTGATGGAGCCGATCGATGAGGCGCTGCTGCTGCTGTTGCGGCAGGGCGTTGAATCCCCGCTCGCGGCGAAGCGAGTTTTCCTGGCTGGAAAGCGGCTGGCCCTGATGGCTCTGAAGCCATGTGCCCAGATGCGGGCCGCCTACGTTTCCCGGCGGCGGAGTGTATGGGCTTCGCGGGACAGTGTATGGGCCTCGCGGGGCGCCGGCATACGGGATGCCGGGACCGTAGGTTGGACGAGGAACAAAGGGGCGGGGCACGGGTGAGCGGTTGGGCGCGATGCCGGGGTAGGGCATGGGACGCGCTCCATAGCCCGGTGGGACGCCACGATACGGAGAGCCGCCATTCGGCTGGCGTCCATAGGACGGTCCGCCGTATGCGGGATGGGAAGGCTGAGACGGATGGGGCGCCGACATCTGCGGTGCGGAGTTATGCGGCGCTGCATTGTGAGGGGCCGGTGGCTGCGATCCGCCGTGTCCGCCATGCTGCGCGTAGGCAAAGGGGAAAGCGGCGAACGGCAGAGAGAGCAGAAAGGCTGACAGGAGAAGGGCAGTGCGGCGCGCGAAGACACGTCCACGAGAAAGGTCACGAGAGAGACCACCAGAGACACCGCCGCGCTCAGGCGCGGAGCGTCCGGTTATCGTGCTCTGTCGTGTTGCGCACCGAGGCATGGAGGTCCGTCTTTCTCAATCGAGCGGCGTGCGGCACCGCTTCCTACATAGATTGCGGGCAGAGCCATTGTGCCTGCCCATCTGTTTCTGTCCAGTCAGGCCGCCGGCGAAATCGCCCGCTTCAGAGCATTCGCTCCTAATTCGCCGATGGACCGCCGGAGTCGTCATCGAGATCCGTATCGAGCGAGCTCAACTGCTGATAGACCTGCGCGTTGCCATCCAGCAACTGCAGATCGTGCACGGTCGCGGACTCCCGCGGAGTCGTCGGCTGTGCACCATGTTGCACCCAGACGGCGGTGCCGCCGCCCATCAGGAGCAGGAGCGCCAACGCGCCGGCAGCGATGGGACGAAGCTGCACGTTCGATCCGTAGAGCAGGCGGGCGCGCATCCGTTCCCAGAGGCTGGCCGGCGGGTTGTCCTTTTCCTCGCGCAGGCGCGCTGCCAGCCGGGTGTCGAAGTACGATGTCGGCTCCGGCGCGTCCCAGGCGTCCATCGCCTGCATGGTGGCCTGCAGATCGTGCAGCTCCCGGCTGCAATCCGCGCAGGCAGCGACGTGCTCGCGGGCAGCAGGCGAGGCGGCTGCCGGGTCGAGCAGCAGGTCCGCCAACTGTGCCTGAGCCAGATGCATTTTGGTCGCTTTCGAATCTGTCTTCATGACCGACATGGTGCTACTTCCTCGCTCCGATGCTGAAGTTTTGAGCAGTTTCACAAATACTGCTTTGGCCGGGAGTTGAGCATCAGACGAACTCCTTGAGCCGCTCGCGTAATGTCTGATAGGCGCGGAAGAGCAGCGATTTGGTAGCCGATTCGCTAAGCTTCAAAACGGCGCCTATCTGTTTGTAATCCAGGTCCTGGTATTTGTGCATCAGGACCGCGGTGCGCTGCCGCTCCGGCAGCGCCATGACGTGCTTGCGGATGGCGGCGAGCCGCGCTTCCCGCAACATATTCTGCTCCACCGACGGGGTGGAGTCGGCCACATCCGGGCTGATCCCGGTTTCAGGATCGGGCTGATCCAGATAGACGGCTTGCGCCCCCCGTTCGTGACGCGTATCCCGTGCATGGTTCACACCCAGGTTGGTCGCGATGCGATAGAGCCAGGTGCTGAACTTGGCCTCCGCGCGATAACTGGCGCGGGCGCGATAGACGCGAAGGAAGACCTCCTGCGCGAGCTCTTCGGCGATGGCCTGATTGTGGACCATGCGAAACATGTAATGCACCATCTGCCGCCGGTATTTTTCTACCAGCAGGCCAAATCCGGCTTCGTCTCCGGCTGCGACCCGGAGCATGACCTCCGCATCCGATAACTGGCTCCATTCTCCGGGAGCCAACGCTGCGGCGCCCGCGCCCGCCCGGAGCTCTCCGGAATGCGCGCCGACCTGCGATTGCGGATGGACCGCAGCGGTAGCCATATCTTCCTTAACACTGTCTTCAGCAAAACGTTGCGCTGCTTCGGCGTCTTCTTCGGGAACAGCTTCGCCCTCTTCTGCGGGGTCGAGGGAGAGGTCGTCTTCGCCGTCCGGAAGTGCTTCATTTTCTTCGGTTTCCGCCTGCTCCAAGATGTCATCTTTCAGGGGGTCATCCAGAGCCTGCTCGCCGGGGCCGGGAAGGGCGTCGCCCGGCTCGCGGAGGGCATCATCGGCGTGCGGCTTGCGGGATGACCGGCGGAACGGCATAGAGGGCTATCGCATCGTTCCTGCCGTTGCGAGGCGGCGGATATCATTTTGGCGTGGCCTTTTCTGGAAAGAAAGGCCACAGAGGCTACGGCTGGTCGTTTGGCACATACAGGAGAAATGCGTTATCGCATTGTAGATGCCGGAGTTGAGGGGTGGGCAGCGCGGAAATAGCGGGGAAGGAAAACGGCTGCGAGCGCGGGTGAGGGGCATGACGGGTGGCGGCATGACGGGCGGTTGGGCCGCAGGGCGATGCGATGGTACAGTGGGTGAGTTCCATCCCTTGCGGGGCGCTTAACTCAGCGGTAGAGTGCCACCTTCACACGGTGGAAGTCGCAGGTTCAAATCCTGCAGCGCCCACCACTGAATCAATAACTTACAGCCTCGGCGGACTCCTCCAGGGTCCGATAAGGGTCCACTTGAGGTTCCCCGGGCTCATCACTCGCCTTCCCGTCAGTGATTTGTTGAACGATTTTCGCCTGCGCCGATCGCAAGGAAGCAGGGATGGCCTGCGTATATAGGTCCATCGTGATTTGGAACGTGGAATGACGCAGTGACTCCTGCACAGTCTTCACATCCTCACCGTTGCCCTTAAGAAGTGTGGCGTAGGAGTGCCGGAAGGTATGCCAGCCGACACGCTTCTTAATACCCGCTGCCTTCACCGCTGGCTGGATGTGCTTCTGCATCACCCCACAAGGCCACAGGGGGACTTTCCCTTTGGATTGCGGGCTGGCAAAGATCCAATCACCGGGTTTGTCATACGCGCTGGACTGCCGGACAAATTGGAGCGCATCTACAAGGGCAGGATGAATCGGAACGGGACGCCGCGAAGCCTTGGTTTTTAGGTCCGTGACGTTGTTCTTAACCACTCCACGTTTGAGGTGAAGTACCCCTTTGACTGCGTCCAAGTCTTGCCACTGCAAGCCGCGAATTTCAGAGACCCGCAGACCTGTAGAGGCAGCCAAGAAAACCATCGTCTGGTGGACGAATGAGAGCCGCTTGAGAATCAAGCGAACCTCCTCCGCAGTCAGCACGTCAGGGTCTCTTTGACGCTGCGCACTCTGCCGCACCAGTCCACGGATCGGATTCACCGCTATGAACTGATGGCGCAAAGCGTGTTGGAAGATTGCCGATGCAATGTTGCGAATTTTCGCCTTCGTTCCGTCTGCGAGCGAGAGCGAGTGTAGCCAGCGCTCAACCTCTACAGGCTTCACTTCTGACAATCGGGCTGTTTTCCAGCGAGGAACGATCCAGTACTTCAGAAATTCCCGATAAACATCCACGGTTCCTTGAGTCTTGGAGAGCCGCTTCGCTCCCAGTTCCTCAGAATCGTAATGTTCTGCTAGATCAGCTACGGTCATCAGAGCTGGATGCTTGAGTGTGGTGCGCTTTTGGTTGATGTCTAGGCCCAGATCGGTCAACGCCTTCTTTGCGTGAGCCTTCGTCGGTAATTCTCCGACGTTGCCTACGATCAGCTTGCGCCTTTTCGTCTTGCCCGATGCGTCTTGCTCCCGCCAACGGAATTGCCATACATCCGGCCCCCGTTTGCGTTTGCTCTTCGTTAGGCTTCCGGTTTGGAAGCTCGCTCGCATGAACATGATTTCTCCTGTCATGCGGGCATGTTGGCTGGCGCTATCTTAGCGTTGTTTAAGAGCCACGTGTTCAACTCACTGGCTCGGAAAAACCACTGCCTGCTGATTTGATAGCCAGGGACGATGCGCGCGCGTGCCCACTTCTGGAGAGTTTTGACGTGAATGCCGCCCAGTGCTTCGGCAGCTTCCTCAACAGAGAGAAGTGGTTCAAAAAGGCTCGGATCAGCGGTCGCCATTAGGGAATCGACGATGCCCGACTGCGAAATAATGGATTCGGTGTTCATCTGGATTGCTTTCTCTAGGATGAGCCTCTACTAGAGGCTTGGTGCTCCACATGAAGAGAGCCTGCCCCGCGATGCGCTGACTGTCACTGAGGGCGTGATTGCGGGGCAGTCGTGGTGCTTACTTCTTCGGCGATGGCCGTTCGCGGGGCAATGCATGGAAAGCATCCCGCCCATGGGCATCGACATAGTCCGCAATCTGCTTTGCAGACATCTCGCTCTTGTAGAGTTTCGGTGCGGACGCGAGGGCAGACGCAGACTCTGAGCTGCTATCACTCGTGAAGTTTGGGTTCTCCTTCAAAAAGTCCGCAACTACTTCACCGAGATCTCTCGTTCCGTACTTCTCCCGAAGTACTCCTCCAGATGTGGTCTCAAGTTCAGCGGCCTCCCCGGCAAGCAGCAAGGAAGTCGCGTCAATTACTGCTTTTGGGCTGAGGCCGGGATGAGATAGCAGCACGCGCTCAATCTGCCGCTCGTGGTGAAGCCGCTGCGTTGCTGCAGTCTGCGCTTCGAGGGCGGCACGCGTCTTTTCGTAGTCTTCGCGCGTCCGTTTCAATTGAAATTCGAGATCGACCTCGCGCTGAATCCGGTCGAAGTTATCGTTAGGGTCGTCACCTTCCGCATGGACGAAAGGCAGGATGCTGTTGCTGCGGATTGTGGTCATTACTTCGCTTTCTGTTTAGTGTTGCGCTGGCATTAGCCAAACGCAGGTTAGGTTTGCTTAGGTGGTGCAAAAGAGTTTGGCATCGTCTTCGGCGCGATAGAGCTTATCCCTTTCGATTGAGAACGAAACCCTTCACGAATGCTGCGCCACTGCCGCTGGTGATTCGTGGGCAGATGGCCCGCGCCGCCTAAGTGAATCAAGTGCTGGTAGCGGCTAATGATGATCACACGCGCCGTCCCAGGGGGTATCGTTCTGATGGATGAGCGCAGACTGTGCAGCAGCCCCTTGAGCGCGTGGCGAGTCGATTGAAAAGCGAAGAATTCGCTGCCCAGCAGTTCCCCGTTCAGTTCGATTGTGTAACAGGAGCTTGTGCGGGACGCCTCGTCCGAGCTTTGTTCAGCGATGATTGCGGCGAGGTTGATGGTGACTTCCTGTAGAGTGTCTGCGCTCATAGAGCCGCCTCATCTGCAAGGTTCTTCAGTTTTGGTTTTGAACTGCTCGAATGAGCAGCTATGAAATATATATTCGTCATAAAGTTTCGTGAGTTGTAAGGTTATGGTTATGCGTGACTGCGTTGAAGCAGGACGCCTGCATGATGAACAATCTCGACCAGCACGTGCGTCTAGCTTGGTGAAACACCCCTTACCGCACCCTGAAATGCTGGATTTCGATGGGTTGAGCTATCAATAGCACCTGATTGTTGGCGCAGTTCAAGCCCATTACCCAAGGCCCCTCCAAACTGCACCAGGAACATGGGTTACGCGATTTTGCGTATTTCGGTTGTATCTAGTCGAAGACTTTCCTGAATACTCCTAAAACATCCTCAAACCCGCTCAAACACTGCATATTTCCACGTCTAGGCACATTTTCAACTGCCACTGCTCGGTTTCAGGTGGGTTGCGGGCGGTCCCACTGCTATTGAATTACGTCCAGAACCTCCTCCGCCTTCAGTGAAAACCGAAAAGGATCGCCACGCCGCCCGTTTCCTGTCCGCTCTACTTCGCCAGTCTCAACCAGCGCCTGAAGAAGTTCGTGGCGTTGAGTGCCACCTAGTCCTGCGATGGAGTCGAGGACTTCCCTCTGCTCAGCGTTCGGGTTTACCGCAATGAAAGTGAGCATCGATTGTCGGGCAGTGTCGATGTCTGCCTGCTTCACCTTTGCCCGCACTTCGCTTTGGCTGTCTGCCAGACTTGTCCGGCCAGAATCAGGGTCGTAGCGGAAGTAAGTCTTTTCGAGCGGGCGCGTGTATCGTCCCCCATCGCTGCTTATTGCGCGCAGACCATTGGCTTCTGTACTCAAGACGATAGGTACATCCACGCCTGCGACGATTGCCGTTGATCCCAGCGCTGTTTCGGTGGCGCTCGCTCCCTGCCGCTTGCGAGAGTGATGAACGAACGCGATATGCGCTTTGCTCGTCTTTGCTAGATCCGCCATGCGGGCCATGAAAGGCCCTACCTGCGCATAATCATTCATGTCGGGCAGGCACGCAAAACGTTGCAGTGTATCCAGGATTACAAGTTGAACCTGCCCGATATGTTTCAGCGCTTTCGCAAGTTCATCGACCGGTGCCCCATGACCCTCAAGGCCCGTGGCTAGGAACAATGAACCGTTTCCCTGACCATCTCGGATGCGATCGAGGTGTTCGACCATACTGCGCTCATCGTCTTCTAGTCCGGCGAGTAGTACCTTGCCCTGTCTCGTCGCCCGGCCGAAGAACGGTTGGCCTGTCACGACATCTACGGCTAGCTGCCGGGCCACTGTGCTCTTACCCGTCTTTGGTGCCGCCAACCAGACACTGGTGCCGCCCTCGTGCAGTAACCCCTTCACAACCTCTATGCGTTGGGGAGTGCTCTTGCGCGCTTCAGACGCGCTGTCAATTCCGATAAATTTCACGTTCTCTATCCTGATCTGTAGTTTCTTGGGGGAATCCCGACTCTTCCATACGGCGATGTTTCCTGACTGAGCGGTTCTAATTCTTTACTGACCCATTACCTATCGATCAGACAGAAGAGGATAGAATCCAGCAGTCTTGTAAGCTATTGATAATAAAATGTATAAGATCTACTCTCCCTAGCTGTAACTATTTCTATATTCAAGTTCCTGATCCATAGGTAATGGGTCAGGATAGAAACAATTCAACGGGCAGAAAATCACGCGTAAGCGAATGCCAGTATCTGCTGAGTGAGGAAACATCCCGGTATAGCGTCCACACCGCGCACTCTATGCCTGACCTAATCGGCCTGAAGGCGCAGTTCAATACCCATCCTGAGCAGCTCTCGCTTCGACAGCACATCGCAGCGATTGTTCTGATCGCGCGGTATCCATTCAAAGCTGCATCGCCCCGCCAGTTGAGGATGTCGCAGCGCATCCTTGGCCAGGGTTGCATAAGGGGCGTATAGGCCGCCTTTGATCTTCCAACGACCTTGCATCTGCTGAACGACCAACTTGCTATCGCCGCGTATGATGACCGGGCCAGTCGTCCCAGACACGATTTCCAAAACGCGCAGTAATCCGGCATATTCAGCGACATTGTTCGACATCTTGGGGCCGTAGCCGACATGCCCCGATTCTTCGGCAATGATCTGATCACCGCGCTTTACTGTTACGCCCCAAGTTGCATGACCGCCTGGATTTTGCGGCTCGCAAGCGCCATCAAACCATGCCTCAATAGGTGCCTTATCCAATGCTGTGGTCATTTGCGCAGCCCGTGTTTCTGCTGCAAAGCCTTACTGGGGCAATTGCGATCACAGCATTGCCAGCATCCATAGCGGAAGCCGCCACCCGATTTGAGTGACGCATAGTGTGCGCTGCCGCAAAAACGGCATTCCATTCTGCCGTTGCTGTCGCGAATCAGCCGCATCGGTTTGCGAATGCTGTAGGTTGAGACACGCGCGGTTGTGGACGCGCAGGACTGCATAGACGTGAGTATGGTCACGAAACTCCTTCAAATTTGAGATTGTGAATTGGGTTCGCGACCACATCCTGCGCGAGGCAACGGTGGTCTGCTAATTGTGACAACTACGAAGACTGCACTTAAACCTGACCGTTCGCGCGCCGCCTGAGGATGACGACCGCTCTCCAAAATCGGTTGAAGTGGAGTTGTAGTTCATGAGCGCGGCATTTCTGCCACTTCACGTTAAACAGAATCTCACGACATGGTCCGATTGTCAATACCTATTTTAAAGATTTGTCAAGCCCATAGTGCATTTTTATCTTGACAGGGCGAAAGCACCGGTGGGACGTTGTCGTAAGTCATTCGACATCTGCTAGTTATGA
Organism: uncultured Acidobacteriaceae bacterium; assembly: GCA_963763665.1. Classification (GTDB taxonomy): domain Bacteria; phylum Acidobacteriota; class Terriglobia; order Terriglobales; family Acidobacteriaceae; genus KBS-83. The sequence goes on from CAVXPT010000001.1 coordinate 1,972,065, forward strand.
TGATTGCCAGCGCATTATATTTTTGGGCAGGGCGAGCGTAGACGTTCCGGAACAAGAGTTAGTGGCCTGCTCGCGAGGTGATGTAGAGCAGAAAGAGAAGAGTGACAACGAGCGCGGCAATCTCCAAAACGCTTGGCTTCGAGATGGCGACCTCAAACACTTTGCCTGCTTTGACCTTGATCACGTCATTCTCCTGCTGAACACTTTTGTGCCATAGCGTCCACGCAAATGGAAGGAATATTGTTCGAATAACCCGTTTGTTTTCTGATTTTTCCGAGGAATAATAGTCGAGCAATAACATGCTGGGAGTATTCCTTTAGATCATGACGAAGTCGGGTTAATCTCTCTCGTGGCTGGGAGGAAGAATGGACAAGTTAACGAGAGAGCAAAGGGAATACGCCGTAGGACGTCTGGTGCGTCTTATCGAACACAGGGATATCACGCAGCAGGATTTGGCGGCGCAATCAGGCGTCACTCAGCCCACGATTTGTAAAATCGAAAAGGGTTACCGCGAACCTGGCTCACCTGATAGGTATTTGCCAGGGGACGAAATTCTTGCCAAACTATTCAGTCCCCTCGGACACAAACTCAGCGACATCGTCACGGAGACTGACCGAATCGCAGATGTTATCTTCGGGTACCTTGCGACTCCGCTCACTGGACTAAGTTCGAAGCAAGATGATGTATTGAGGTCTACGATTCGGCAGATTCGCAACATTACAGCGGATCCAGAGTTTTCCGATCGTCCATTTGAAATGTATTGGCCCGGTGATCACACCCATCCTACGAAGCATTCTGATGTTACGGCGGGCCAAGTTTATATAACGGATCGTACCCGTGCAGCCACTCACGACTTCATCCTTATGTTGTGCGCTTGCACCAGCTATGGAGTGGGACAAGAAAACGAGATTGCGTCGCAAGGAGGTGTTCCTGCCATCAGGTTAGTTCCAGAAAAGCTTTCACGCATGATGAAGGGATCATTCCTGAGGACACATGACATTTGCTTTGCCGGTTCTCTTGATGATGAAATTCGGTTCGATAATGAGCAGCTCCGTTCAGCCTTGATTGCCGTCCGCCATGAGCATTTCCGGAGGCTGGGTCTGTATAGGGGCATGAACGGCGATAGTTTTGGAGGTCGCCTTGAGATGCTCATCAATACCCGGCACGGTAACAGAGAGGAATTCGCAAACGATCTAGGGATCAGCACAAGTTATCTGCACAGCTTGATTGGTGAATCTTTCGCAGTATCCAATCCGAGCATCCGTTTACTGAAACGGATGGCCATTAGGTTAGACGTAAACGTGTCGTATCTGATCGGTGAGTCGCTGGAAAGTGACACCGTTTGGAGTGAGAGTAATGCAGCTTGGCACGTGTGGATCGAGCAAAACCCGGATGTGTCAGCGACCGATGCGGTATCGCTTCGGAATGAATGGCGAAGCGCATATCAATTGAGCCGGCGTGAACGGAGTTCAATGTCCACGATATCCCACAGGCGCGAATCCGCTAAGCAGATGAGTGTTGCAGACTGGAACGCTAAGTATAGGGCTCAGCGCAGGGAGAAATTGAAGACCGGAGCTTCCAATGGCGAAGATGCACTCCAATTCTGATTCTCTGTCACCCTTGCTGAAGCTGTTAACGTTGCGTTCAGGAAACGCTGCGTCGGAAACTCCAGATGTCGCGATGGAGGGCTTGATAGAGAAGCATCGGCGAAAGAAATGCAGCATAGAGGCCGAGATCCAATACTTTTTGCGTGACAGGAGGGTGGCGAGCGTAGAGCTTTCGCAGAATCTAGACTGCGAAGGACAACTTGAACCCCTTGGAACAACGTTTGCTGAAGGATTTGTGATGCGTTTGAACAAGAACTGTTCGCACACTCGCCAAAGGTTCACGCTTGCGCATGAGGCATGTCACACATTTTTCTATGAATTGGTGCCTGAGATTAAGTTCAGGCCACACTGCGAAGACGAGGGAGAGGAAAGGTTGTGCAATTTAGGCGCAGCCGCGTTGCTCATCCCAGCTAGTAGGTTGTCACGGCATGCAAGAGAACTTCCAGTCTGTCTGGATACGCTCTATTCTCTTGCGCACATTTTTGACGTCAGCGCATCGACGATGTTTTTACGCCTTCGATATTTAAAGTTGTGGAACCTGGAACTCTCCATTTGGGATCCCACGAGCAGTGGGAAATTCATCATGCGGCGTCTGTATGGAGGACGCCGAGTCAGTTGGTCGTGGGGTGATAACGAGGTGCTCCAAAAGGCGCGGGACCAGAAGGCGTCAATGTTCGGCTCGACTCACCTTACCTATCATGATCCAGCGGGCACAAAACGATTCCGGCCCGGCTGCTACGAGATACGCAAGCATGGCGACGGACTGATTGCGCTATGGGGTGAGGGACTGCGAAAGCCGAAGGAGACCGATTCTAAACTCCTCAAGCGGACGCCCAAACCATCCTCAAGAAGGCACCCTGGTGCTTCGCCTATGCATGAGCAGACGAACCCTATTGCGTCCTAAAATCGGTCAGCGGATTTCAAATTTGCTCACCTTATTCCCTTCGCTTCAAAGTGCCGATAGGGCGCATGAGCGTCAAGGGTTTCGGTTCTGACGCCAAAATACTTTCTGAAGACGGGCACCGAATCCCAAGCCGGACACTGACCCCACCATGCTTTGAGCTGCACAAGCTCTAGAGAGCGCTGTAGAGAAGTAGCAAGGTGCAATGCGTCGCAGAGTATGGTGATGTTACAGCAAGCTCTTTAGAGCGGTAAAACAATTTCCTGTCGTCGCGTCGCCATCCCTTCCGCTAGCAACTCCCTACTTTAACCAAGAATCAATGACTTACATGATTCTAAAGAATTGTGTATAGACATGTAATGCGATATGCGCATATAGTACCAGAATTGTGAGGACAGCAATATGAAGGCATATGGCTATCTGAGGGTGAGTGGTAAGGCGCAGGTAGAGGGTGACGGCTTCGTACGGCAGGAGCAGGCGATTCGCCAGTATGCGACGCGCACGGCTACACCGTTGAGTCCGTGTTCCGCGAAGAGGGCGTGAGCGGTACAAAGGCTATGGAAAGCCGTCCTGCGTTGCTCGAACTGCTGGAGGCTGTCAAAGAGACTGGTGGAACGGTCATCATTGAAAAGCTGGATAGACTGGCGCGCGACCTAATGGTTAGCGAGTCGATTCTGGCCGACCTTCAGCGGAAAGGCGTCACCGTCATTTCGGTTGCAGAACCTGATCTGTGCAGCAGTGAGCCGACACGCATACTTATGCGCCAGATGATGAGCGCCTTCGCGCAGTACGAAAAGAGCATGATCGTTGCCAAGTTGCGCGGAGCACGCCAGCGAACGAAGGCTAAGACGGGGCGCTGTGAAGGTATAAAGCCCTATGGGGCACTGACAGACGAGCATGCAGTACTAAGCCGTATCTGTGCTCTGCATGCTCAGGGAAGGACGCTGGCGGCCATCAGTGAGGCTCTGAATGCAGAAGGAGTCCTGCCGCGCCGTGGTGCTAAATGGTATCCCAGCAGCGTGAGGAACGTGATTCTGCGCGAAGGGGCAGCAGCATGACCGTCAAGAAAGCGGTGCAGAGGCGGACGGGCAGGCCGACCAACCTGTATATGGGCGATGCGGAGATGACGAAAGTGAGGGAGCTGGCCGCTTGGCTCCAAGGGCAAGGAATACGCACCAGCGACTCGCGCGTGATCTGCGCAGCCATTCGGACGGCCAAAGCGGACCGCCATTTGAAGGATGCCTACGAAGAGATTGCCGGGAACGATGCAAGGCGCGTCGAGAATCGGTGAAATGCTCGGGTGTTTTTGTTTGAAACCATTGGCGCAGACTGTGCGCAGAGATCATAAGAATCAGGAGGATTTGAATGTATATCGGAAGACTTAAAAGCAACTTGGCATCGATCTTAGCTTTCGGTCACGCGAGGGGAATGTACGGTCATGGGAGACGGCAGGCACCGCGCGCCATAGCCAAGACGGTGTACCTTCAGGAGCCCACGATGACCGCTGAAGACATGGGCGTAACGTTTGAGAGCTGCCCAGAGCTATACCGGGCCATTCATCCAATCTTTGGCGGACGGGCACCCAAGGAAACTATCGGAGAATAATCAGCAGAGATGCGCTGTGAAACTGAATGAGACGGCGTAATCGCGAATGTCTGAGGACCGTTTCGGAACATGCAAGCGAAAGGCGTTTGTATAGCTGGCGCTAAGTCATTGATACTTTCGTGGACGATAGCTTCAAAAGTAGATTGTATAGCTAAGGTGTTGAAAATAAAGTGGTTGACGCTTCGGCGCTCCGTGCTATTTTCCTCTTAGGAGGGATCACATCATGGAACTAATTCAGTATTCCGATTGGTACAACGCAGACGTGGAAGAAATAGTTGCAGCAGCCGAGGCGCAGTCTGAGATGCACGTTGGAATTGGGGCAACGCTAGCGAAGGTAGCCGAAGACGGCATTATTGCGGTCATCGAAGACGAGTTTGGTGACATCGTTTATTCCGGCCCAAACTGCCGCCACCTGTTCCCCAAGCAAGCTACACCGAAGGACTCGACAACAGACTATTTGCCAGAGCACGAACGCGGCTTCCACAGGCGTCTGCACCGCAGAGCGGTCAAATCGTTGATGCCAGACCAATATGAACTGACCGCCAAGGGTCATCCTTGGACGGTCGAGTTCTATCCGTTTCAGGAGCAGGGGGAGGCGTTCACACTGACTCTGTTTAGCAATGGGCGCGCATAGTCTGCGCAGGTTCTTTGAAGTCTTCACGGGGGTGGCACGGAGTCAATCTGGCAACGGCCCGTCCCCCGTCGCATTGTAAGCAGTACAAGCCCCTGATTTAAAGAGCCCGTGCTCGATTGGTGGCGAACCAAGCGTCGTCCAATAGCAGAAGCGCACCCAATGCTCACCGAGCGGATCGTGATAGGTAGCTTGGCCAAAGGCGACTATGTATCTCTGGAAGGTCTGCAAGTCCTGCTTCAGTTCTGGTGTAAGTGCACGCTGTGTTCCGGGCGCGGCATCCGGCGCTCCACTAAACTCTGCTTCCATATCAAAGGAATCACCTGGATAAAGGACGTTTTGCGTTCCGTGCCTGTATGGTTCGACGTACATCATGGACGGGCCTTCATTTGTCCGGGGTATCTCAAGGACTACCTGTAGGTCGGTGTCCGTGATAGGCGTTTTGCCGATGTTTGCGAAAACATAATGAGCGGTGATGTTGTGATGTGACTCCCACCAAACGATGGTCTCGTCAGGTTTCAGTTTTGTGTCAGGCTTCGTGAGGCTAGGTTTAAGCCACGAGCGGTTGCTCTGTTCTAGTGTCTGCTGAGCGATCCGTGCCGCACTCGTTGCGGCGGTCGCGGCCATTTTGCTAGACACGCTCTGCCACAGGCTGAAGGCCGCCGTGCAAAAGAGCAAAACTGTCGTGATGGCCGCCAGCTTGAAATCACGTCTATCGACCTTGGCATCTTCAATGCGTTCATTCTTGCGTGCTTCCTTAACGCTATCCGAGAGGTCGATTTTTGAACCGGCCTCTAGGTATACCTCTCGTTTGATCGAAGAGGATGATGGGATCGATGGCGGCGGTGGCTGTCGCTTGTCCCTGTGAGTCATGACGACGCAGATCGTATCACGGAACTAGCTAATAATCCGCTACCACCGCGCATAGGGTGCGCAGCCTACTTGCGGAATTGCCCGTGCTTTTCGCCTCTAACCCTGCGGATGTGAGGCTTGTTCTCAGGATTAAGCTCCTTAGCGGTTGCGATTCCCTTGGCTTCTGTTTTCTCAATAGCACTGGCTCTCTCGCCACCCACGGCTGTGACTGCCCATTCACCGTTGGGTCGCTCTTCCACGATGTACTCTTTGCCGGTAGACATGGCGGCAGGCTAGCACCAAGGCGCGTACGTGCGCAGTCTTTTCAACGAGGGTTGCCACTGGTCCTGCGGGTGATTCTTGACGATATGCTCTATCTAACCAGCCTCCGGCGAAAGCTCACTCCGCGCCTTATCGCTTCCCTCATCGTGGCTCTGGCAACCGCATTGTGATTCCGTAGCGATTCGCCGTGCGGGTGATCCTCACGATAAAGAACTTCACTCAGATATTCGACGATTGTGAGCGCTTTGCCAGCATTGATGGCGTCATTGACCACTCGGACAGCTTCATCGCGTATCTGCCGCGAAGTCATTTGCGCAGTCTACACTCAGGCCAATTTCGTGAAACAGTATCTCTCAATGGTCACCAAGGCATCGACAATCCGTAAAGCTGGCTTCATCGAGGCTATGGAGTGCTTGCCTGTGACCAAGGTTCCTGAGGGTCCAGAGTGGACCTATGAAATCAAGCTGGATGGATATAGGCTCCAGGCCGTCAAGACCAAGACAAAAAAGGTCACTCTCTATTCCCGTCGCAAGAACGTTCTAAACGCAAAATTCGGCTACGTCGCTCAGGCGTTGGACTTACTGCCTGACGAGACGGTCATTGACGGCGAGCTGGTAGCGTTAGGCTCCGACGGAAGGCCCAATTTCAACCTGCTGCAGAACTTCCGATCGTCAGAAGCTCACATCATTTACTACGCCTTCGACATTCTGATCCACAAGGGACGAGACCTAATGGGTCATACGTTGGCGGAACGTAGGGCGGTCCTTGCAAAAGTGCTAGAGGCTGGCGATCACGTCGCTCTTTCTCAAGTGTCAGATAAGACGGCAGCTCAAATGCTGCGGTTCGTCAGATCACATCGGCTAGAAGGCATCGTTGCGAAGCGGGCCGACAGTATCTACCAGCCCGGTCTTCGCACGGGGGTATGGTCCAAGCATCGCGTCGATCTTGGCCAAGAGTTTGTGATCGGTGGCTATATCCCAAGTCATCTCGGCTTAGACTCGATTGTCATTGGCGTCTACAAAGGTAAGGATCTTTACTACGCAGCTCGTGTCCGCGCAGGATTCGTGCCCTTGACACGCCGGGAGACATTCGAGGCCATCAAGCACCTGAAAACCGCGAAGTGCCCGTTTGTTAATCTGCCCGAGAAAGAGGCGGGGCGGTGGGGGCAGGGATTCACCGCAGAAAAGATGAGGGAGGCCGTCTGGCTCAAGCCGGAGGCAGTCGCGCAGATTGAGTTTCTGGAGTGGACAGGGGCAAATCATCTGAGACATACGAAGTTCGTCGGCCTGCGCGATGATAAAGACCCGCGCAAAGTGGTGAGGGAGACTTGAGGATGGTCATGGAACGCTTTCCCGTTTCGGGAGTCTTCGTCTACCAGCTCGATATCTGCGCTGCATTCGGCGATCACGCCAAATGTCCTGGGATGGACGTGCTCAGTGTCGGCCTCCGCGAGATTGGCACTGTGGCGTGTTCCTGTTCGTGCCATAAGAAACCAGAAGCCGAGATCATCGAGCTGCCGAAACGAGACGAGTGACTTAAAAGTCGAAGCTCAGATTGGGGTCTTCCGGCTTCGGCTCGGTCTTCTCTCGCTTACTTTCTAGTCTGCGCAGCTTGCGTTCGATTAGCACATCGAACTTCCCCGCATCATCCATGTCCAGCAACTCGAATATCTCCTCGTCAGTGAATGGCGGCTTTTGCATCTCCACCACGTTGTCAGGAAGCAGCAACTCTGGCGTGTCGTTCTTGACGTTACCGACTTCTTTGCCGACCTTCCAGGCAGTCATCATGTCAGCGTCATAAGACCGTAGCAGATCAATAGGCGGGCGGTCGGCATCACCGTGCTGAAGCCAGCGGTCGTAATCTCGCTCTGGAATGATGACCGGCATACGGTCATGCATTGGCTGAACGACTTCATTGGGATCAGTCGTGATTACCGTAAATGTCAACAGTTCCGCGCCTGCCTTGCGATCCTTCCAGCTTTCCCAAAGTCCTGCCAACGCATATGGCTCATGAGACTTTAGGGCGATGGCGAAGGGCTGCTTGTTCTTGGCGTCGAGTTTCTGCCACTCGTAAAAGGCATCGGCAGGCACCAGACAACGGCGATACTTGATTGCCTCCCGGAATGCTGGCGCGGCCGTGATGGTTTCTGCCTTAGCGTTGATCGTGCGAAGCCCGATGCTTGGATCTTTGGCCCAATAGGGAATCAGACCCCAACGCATCAAAACGATCTCGCGTTCGCCGCTGTCGCGATTCAGACGGATTACAGGCTGGAAGGTTTGTGGTGCGACATTCCATGACGCCCCGAAATCGGGCATGGCAGGGCCGTGGACGGCGAAGTGCTCTGCGATCTTTTGCTTGTCCGAGCGCCTTGCGTAGCGGCCACACACAAACCCATCTTACTCGGGGACCGATCTCTTCCTTGATTAGATCGGCAATGGTCCCTTTGTTGTGGCTAACGACGTTCCAAAATTGCGCATCAGATTGTAAAGGTGTGGAAAGGGAGAGACATATGGCCGACGTAAAGAAATGCGCGAATCCAGTTTGTAGCTGCACGACTCAAGAGAAGTTTTGTAGCCCACAGTGCGAGGCTGCGAAAGGTACGACCGAGATTGCATGTCAGTGCGGGCACGCTGGTTGCAAAGGAGATATCTAATAGTCCTCCGCGTTTGAAATGAAATGGGAAGGGAATTTGGGTCGCATCTCACTTGTAGGGAGGAGTTATGCCGTTCAAGAGCGAGGCGCAGAGGCGCTACTTCGAAGCCAACAAGAGCAAGCTTGAGAGGCAGGGGGTGGACGTTGAGGAATGGGAGCAAGCAAGCAAAGGTATGAAGCTTCCTGAGAGAACACCCAAGAAAGCGACTAAAAGAAGAAGGCTCACGCCTAGTAAACGCTCTGCCTGAAACTGTCGCCAGTTAATCTGCTAGCTATTGCAGGGTGTTATGCGCCGTCACCATCATCCTTCGATGCCTCGAATTTTTCCGCAAGGAGAGTCAGAAGGGCTTGCGGGTCATGGCTAGGGATGAGGTAATCCGCTCCATCCTTGTGCACATCGCTTCGCGGCGAAACCCCGATCACAGGCAGATCGCCGAGAATGCCCTTCAGTTCTCTAACGGTTTCTGAAAAAGAAGAGTTGTCAAGCTCGGTATGGACCACGGCCACATCAACGTTCGGGAATCGACGCAAAAGCTCTGCACCCGCATCTTTGGTGTAGGCGGTGATTACATTGTGACGCGCGGTCTCCAGGACTAACTTTCGGGTTGAAATCCCCTCCGGCTGTTCAACTTCAATCATCAACACGACAAGTCTCAAATGTCCTCCTCAAGTCCTAAGATGCCCTCTTTGGCCATCCGATTACATTGCTCTCTTCTACGATGCACACCCTGGAGCCGCCAGGCTGGGCTGCGAAGCAATCGTTCACGGCAGTCAGCAGCGCCTGGGGATTCGTCAATCCGAAGCGAAGACAAAGCACAAAAACGCTGGAATCCCCTTCGTGGACTTGGTCTATGAAATCATCTTGTTCGGCGGAATTGAATGTGTGGCCGATAATCGACATCTGGCAATGCCCAGAGAGCTGCACCGCGCTCGTTAGGCTGCCTGTCTTTATCGTTCGATATCCAACCGCTTCGAGGATTAGGGCGCGGGTGTTCTGCAGACTCTCATCTCGTGACACCAAGAGGATCGTTTTTTGCATATGAGGATGGCTGGAATCTTTGGGCGAAACTTTACATCACCGCTAGCGAAACGCTCTGTCATGTATCGTACGACCTCCGAAATCATCGATAACTGCAACCGTCTGCCTGATGGCAAACATTTCTTCGAGAGTAGGCAATTTCCGCATCATAATGTGTTGTAGCCGACTTAGCAGTTGTCGGTAGGCTTAGCCGCCGCAGCACGCAAAACTGGCCTGTGGAGGTGCTTCCTCCAGGCTCCTGACGCCTTGTAGCGCGTCCTCTCCAGTTCGGTATTTCATGGAGGGTTCCCATGCCGGATCACATCCCACCCGTCCCGACATGGAGCGAGATCGAAGGAGCCCTCCGCAGGAGCCAGACGGTAGCGGCTGCAGGACAGCACGCGGCTGCGATCATGCATGAAATCAACAACCCTTTGGAGTCGATCTCTAACCTGACCTATCTCGTGGAGATTGAAGCTGAAGATCCAGCCAAGGTCCGCAGGTATTCGCGTCAGATTGCAGATCAACTTGTGAACGTGATCCAAATTGCCCATCGCACCCTGACCTTCTATCGGCCTCCCGATGTTATGGAACCGATCGATGTGGCGGAGCTGGCAGAAGCGGCCCTGCGGGTTCACGGACCAAAGCTGTCAGCCAAACGCGTTGGGCTGGTGCAGGACATACCGCCAAATACCAAGATCATCGGGCATGCCGGAGAGATCCTTCAGGTTCTTTCGAATCTGCTGTCGAACTCGATAGATGCGTTGCCGCCCAATGGTCGCCTGACCATCCGGGTTCGGAAACGGCAGGGCAAAGTTCACCTGATGGTGGCCGACGACGGACATGGCATTCCGGAGCCAATCCGACACAGCATCTTCGAACCGTTCTTTACGACCAAGAGTGAACGCGGAACCGGGCTCGGCCTTGCTATTTCGAAGGCCATTGTTGAACGCCACAGGGGGAAGATTTGCGTTCGAAGTAGTGTTCGTCTCGGCTTGAGCGGAACAGCATTTCGCATCTCTCTGCCGACGCATCGCTAATCCCATAGCTAATCGCCGCTTCATCGATCAAGCGACTTCGTGAGGTGCCAAGGTACGCAGATCCATATCACCCACGAGCCGAAGCACGTCCGTTCTCATCTGCTTTCCTAGTCACACCGGCTATCGTACGGCTTCGCTTTTTATTCCCCGTCCACAGCTTCACGTTATATAGCCTCTGGGAATGCTGAAACAGAGACGCGAGAACAGGATAGTCAATTGCCTAGTCTGCTGGACCTGTCACGGCAGGATGGGACCGAATCACTTCACCCTGAAGGATGGCGGGGCAGTCTGCAGTCTCTGTGGGAGTCAAAACCCGCTGGCAAATCTGTGCAAGATGTCGATTCAGGAAGTCACCACGCCCAGCGAGATCATCGTCTGCTTTACGCAGTCAGGAACGGCTGCTCATGCCCTCCACGTCGATTGCAAGACGGTTCTTGGGCCGTGGACTAGGTTCACGTCAGGGGAGACGCTAGACAGGGCTCTGGTTTATCTGGGAGCGACGGATGACCAGATGCAAGAACATCGGCAGAGCATGAGGAGTTGGGGACAGGGAAGCAGCCACATCAGGTTAATGCCGAACAGGAAGAACCTGCTGAAGATTGATTGGAGCAAGCTGTAACGCAGAGTGTGCGTCCCGTTTTGGTAAGATTCCACCAGGGCCAACATGCCCGCATGGGGCTACGTTTCTGGTGGGTCCAATTTGAGGTCCAACAACGATTACTGAGTGTTCCCGGCACTTACTGATTTGGACCTTACGTATCTATTAAGTCCTTTGGTTGCTTCATTCCGGACCCTTCACACGGTGGAAGTCATAGGTTCGAATCCTGTAGCGCCCACCATTGAATCAAGAAGTTACAAGCTGCCTGGCAAGGTCCTCAGCAAAACTACGGCACAGCAAGCGGCAGATGCACGTTGTCCGCCAGCGGCGACTGCTCGTTTTCCGAAGGAACAGCCGGACAGTTCAGACACTCCTGGTTTGATTTTTGAGCATTCAGCATAGCGCTCGCGGTTACTTTCGACATTCCACAGCTCTTCGCGAGCACTTCCGGCGCAGAAATTTCCGATATATCGTCATAAGTATTTTCGAATCAGCAAAAGAGTGTCCGGAGGTCCATGCGCAGCCGTATCCGCAAGCTTCAGGAGATCATCCACGAGCATGACGCGGTCGGCGCGATCATGCACCTGGCCGACGCAGTTCGGCGCCGGCTCGATCCCAATTGGCGCCGGCGGATGCGCGGGTATGCCGCGAAGGATCGCGTCGACAGCGAATTCGATCGCCGTTATGGCGTGAACACCTGGGGCGACATCCTGCTGGAACAGCTCGGCATTGCCGAGCAGGACGTCGAGCGCGGGAACGGGTTGTACCGGCCGATAGACGAGAAGTTGTTCTGGGAGGCGATGTCGCTGCTCCAGATCGACCCCTCCGAGTTCCATTTCATCGATTACGGCTCGGGCAAGGGCAAGGTGCTGGTGATGGCCTCCCACCTACCGTTCCGCAGCGTCATCGGCATCGAGTTCTCGGCAGTGCTGCACCAGGCTGCCGTCGCCAACCTCAGCAACTTCCGCAGCACCGACCAGCGCTGCAGCGAAATGAGCGCCGTGTGCGGCGATGCGATCGAATACTGCCCACCGGACGGCCCGCTGGTCTGCTTCTTCTTCAACCCGTTCTCCCCGGAAGTGTGGATGAAGGTGCTGGAGAAGCTGCACTCGTCGTGGAAGGCCGAGCCGCGCCCGCTCTACGTCGTGTACACGAACCTGCGCACGGTCGAGGAACTCGGCGCTGTGCTGTCCGACTGCGACTTCCTTGAACCCTACGCGCGGCGCCAGCGGGTGCTGGTCTATCGCGCGCGAGAGATGGCGCCCGCCTGATTTTTTACTGGGCCGGGCTATTGCCACCCGCAGCGCCACCTCGAAATCGCTCGCACCGGGGACGAACCCCGTGCGCAGCGATCTCCACGTCCGACACTGACGCGAACAACTGGGACGCGAACAACTGGGACGCGAACAACTGGCGCGGTGCGATTTAGCCTTCTCGTCCACAGCATCGATGAGGCGGATGAGTCACAGCGCAATCGCGACACGCGAACGATTCCGTGCGTTCCTGAGTGCCCTACCGTACACTCATTGCGCTCCTAAGTCATTGATGTGCCGAGTGATACACTCTTCACGAGGTGGACGTCATCGGTTTGCATCCTGTAGCGCCCATCATTCAGGCAACCAGGCAACCGGTTTATGCAATATCGGGTTAGCGTTATCCGGGCCGTCCATCGGGTCCCTTGACTAAAAAGTTAATAAACTGACCTCAAGGCGATTACTCGCCATTTTTTTGACATTCGGGTGCAGCGGCACCCATGACTGGCGAAATCGGTATTGGACTGGGTGCGGCGGCGGGTCCGAAGAGTGTGTGGAGAGAGTGAATGCAGGCGACCGTAACTGTGAGACGAGCGGACACCATGGACGATGATTTCAGCTATCAGTTCACAGTCGAGAACGCCGCGTCCTTCGTACTGCCCATGGTTGGGGACTACATCGATGTCGATCAGAATGCGTCGAAACGCGTGGTGCAACGCGATTTTCATTACGTGCACGACAAGGGTGCTTCCCGTGTGGAGATTACTTTGTTCGTGGAATGAGCAAATTTCAGACGCGCCACCGGATTCGCTCATCCCATGTATATGGCGAATCGAGAGCAGTACGAGCGCGGCGCGGTGAAGACAGCGAAGCAACTCGGTATTCGTGCACTTCCCCCGGATACGCCTTTTGTATGCGAGGTTCGCGAGGTGTCCCGCTGGAACAACGCGTTGGCAAAGATGCAACGCAGTCTTTCGGTCGAGTGGCGATCGCAAGTGGTGCTCAACGGCAGACACTACGTCTTGCCTGCGGACTCGGGGCAGGGTCTTTACTTTGAGATTCACTCGCAGGCGCCGGCAGCCGCGTAGAGATCTCAGCGCGTATGGACGGCGCTGGAGGCGTCGGTTTTCCGAAGATGCTCTACGAGTGCCAGATGGCCCACCACTGCCCGCTGCAGTCGGCGGAGGTTCCATCCCAGGGAACGGCGAGATCGAAGCCTATGTCCCAAGTGATTCCGTTTGCGCTGCCCTGACTGCGGCCTTTCCAGATGGTGACTACCGGATGTTGGGGCGTGATTAGCACCGTGGCTTGCCCGATGGGCATGGGGGCGAGAACCTGGCCGCCTGAGGTCGCGACGGTGATGGCGCCAAAGAGGTACAGCTCTCCCGGGATGCCATTGTTCACTGGATAGAGAGCGAAGTTGATCGAATCGCCGGATGGAAGGGTGAGTTTGTCCGGTGTGTTTGCCGGCAGAAGCCACATTCCCGGGGCCGGCGTGGGCTTCCAGTCGGAAGAGTTCTGCGTGGTGAAGAAGAGCCGAAGGTCGCCGCTACAGTTGCCGGCAGCCGCACCATAGCGCAGGGTGTAGAGAAGTCTCATGGAAGCTTCCTCCTGAAACCACGAAGCAGGGGCGCTGCTTCGAAAAGAATCGCGGAATTGTATCAATATTTTCTGAACGCCATTCCTCTACGGAGTTGGCCCTGCGCGGCTCTGCGTCCGATCGTTCTGTGCGGCTGCGTGCCGGGCGAATTTGCCGGGCGCGGTGAGGTTAGTATGGCTACGCCTCCCGAGACGAGAGGCCGACCTTTGCGAGGGGGCGTGTCCTGATGGCTGCGTGGGGAAGAGGCGGGCGAGGCCACAAGCGGGATGAGCGATTGGAAGAACATCGCACGATTGGGTTGCTCAACATCATTGTTGCGCTGGCCGTGGCTGCTGTCGGGTACACAGACTGGCGTATCGTCGCCAATGTTTCGCTTGGCTATCTTTATGTGTTGCCGATCGCGCTGAGCGGGCTGATCAACCCGTTGCCCATTACTGCCGCCCTGGCTGTTGTGTGCATGGTGTTGCAGGACATCTTCGGGCCGCCGGCGGATTCACTTCCATTGCGGATTGTCCACAATGTCATCGGAGTTGCCGGCTTCCTGATCGTGGCCTTTCTGGTCACGCTGATCGCGAGGCAGCGCGATCGCCTGGCGGCGCAGGTGCGGCAACAGCGCGATGCCTATGAGCATGATCTGATTCTGGCCGCGCAGGTGCAGAGGCGCGTTTTGCCAAAGCCGCCGACGCTGGCCGGTTTCGAGTTCGCCGCGGCGATGCATCCGGCACGCCTGCTGGGCGGCGACTACTACGATTTTTTCCAGATATCCGAGGATGTGGTGGATGTCGTCATTGCCGATGTTTCCGGCAAGGGGGCGGCGGCCGCTCTGCTGATGCCTTCGCTCGCGCTGGCGCTGCGCACGCGCGCGCGGGAGCTGAGCGGACCGGCCGCGATCGTCAAAGATCTCGACGAAGCGCTGAAGCAGATCACCAATTCAGCGACGTTCGCCACCATCTTCTATGCGCGTTTGCATGCGGCCAGCCGAACCCTGGAATACACGAGTGGAGGGCATAACCCGCCGCTATTCGTGCGTCGCAAGACAGGCGCGTGCTGGCTGCTGGAGGAGGCAGGCCCCATCGTGGGGATTCTGCCCGACGCGCAGTTCGCGAATACGGTGGTTCCGCTGGAGCAGGGCGACATCCTGACACTCTTCACGGACGGCGTGACTGAGCAGGAGAACGAGCTGGGTGAGGAGTTTTCCATGGATCGATTGAGGCAAGTCGTTCTCCACAGCGAAGGGGAGTCTGCGAGAGGCGTGGTCGCCGAGGTTGCCGAAGCTGTTTCCACCTACGCGGGCGCGTGCGAGCAGGCGGATGACCTGACCGTGGTGGTGGTGAAGGTTCTGTAGGTCTGCAACGTGCCGCGAGGCGGAGAAAGTGCAATCGATCCGCCGTGAAGCAGGCGGCGTTATGCTTCAGACCGCTCAGAACCTGAGCGTTTGAAAGCTCGATTTTGTGGATACGGCGATCTGGATCGGGCGTGGAGGACCGCTCGGCGGCACGGTGACTTCGACCCACAACTCCTGTCCCTGCTTGAGCGGGAAGGGCGACTGCGCGCGATCCGGAATGAAGAATTCCGATGAGGGCGTCAAGGGCGCGCGATCGCATGGCCGGTCTTCGGCGAGCATCAACTGGAAGGTGTCGGATGGAGACTTCGGGTGATCCTGAATCACGGGCACGAGATGGCCGTTTGCAACGCTGAGTGACACATTCCACCTCCAGTAGCCGGGCATTTTTCTGGCAGCGTTTACGCCGTACGGCCCGAATTGCTGGAAGTGGGAAGGGTCGCGCGGCAACTGACAGGCATCCACGAGCAACTGCAGGGCGAGGTAACGCCCCCTGAAGGGCAGGTTGGGATCGTATTGCGTGGCACGCGACCAGACGCGCGGACAGGTTCTGCGCTCGTAGAGATACTTTGCCGCCACGCTCGAGACCACCACGAGCTGCACCAGCAGGAGAAGCAGGGCGGCGCGGAGTCGAGTCATGCGGCAGCTCCGGCGAGGTTGCCGATCAACCTGCGCCTCGTGCGTTCGAGGACCCAGCCGCCAGCAAGAAAGAGAACGCCGAGCATGATGAGTCCGAGCGAGCGCCCGAGCTTATCCATCACGCTTGAGAAGTAAAACCACATTACGGTGGCCGCGAAGGCGATGACGCCGTAATTTACAAGATTTTTGGCGGAGGTGCGCACACCCCACCAGACGAGAAACACGGATGCGGCGGCGACGATGGCATACGCCAGGAGGCTGGGATCGGAGTGCTTATAGCTGTAGCCGGTCACTTCCTCGGTAATGGTGGTTTGCGCCCACGGCAGAATCGTGGCGACACATGCGATAACAAGCATGGGGACGGAGCCTTGCCGTTCCATGATGACGCCCGCGACGATCACCGCTAGCATGACGCCGAACGCAGCCAGGCGATAGGAAAGCGGGATGAATCCCCATGGCTGGCGAGAGTAGCTTGCGCTCTGCCATCCTTGCACGAGGATGGCGATCGATATGGGAAGAAGAACGGCGCCAAAGCCAAACAGGATGCCGGCGAGGGCGCGCCGGCGCGAATGCAGAAAGGCTACAAGATATAGCGCGGCGACAACTGCCGCCATGCGCGCAAAGTAGGTCTCTGCACCGGCGTATGCGCCGGCGCGATCCATCCATTCGGAGAAGATCCATGCAGGAACGAGCAGAATGGTGAGCGTCTGCTGAAACTGGTCGCGCAGGAGCCACCATCCTGCAGCCGCGCACAAGGCCCAGAGAAGAACAGCCGACGGCCAGTGCTCCTGCATATTAAAGATCTGTCCGACCAGCGCGATTGCGGCCCCGGCGGAGATGGTTCCCAGGGCGTGCATTGCGGTGGCAAAGCCGGCGAATCTCTGCCGCGCCAGGATGCCGAGGCCATGGAAGAAGATCAGCATGAGGAGGACCAGGCACATGCGGCTGAGAGGAGAGAGTGTGCTCCAATGTGCGGCCACGAAGAGCAGCACTCCCGCACCGAGGAGGATGGCGCCGAGGATGAGCGCCAGCAGAACCTGCCACTGGCGGCCGCCGGGCCGGAGCTGCGCGCGCTCATAGCTGCGAATCGCGGTTGCCGTGGGTTCGTCGAGCAAGCCCGCGCTCTGCCAACGTGCCAGGTAGCGTTCCGTCGGGTCCATGTTGAGTGGAAGTAAAGCAGAGGGGAGCGGGCGAGACAAGCGGATTCGCGCGCGCGAATCCCGCGGTCTATTCGACGTTCCCGTTGCGGGCCTGATTTGTAGCCGCGGCTCTCCCGACTCGCTGTTCGGTAAGGCCAGAGGTATCAATGGAAGATATTGTTCCTGCCCGCCAATGCGAACGAAACGGCGCGACAAGTGATGCGGGGTGAAAGGCGCCACGCTTGTTCATGGTGTGGACAGCGCCATGAATGGCGGTCAATTCGAGAACGGATCGGTCATAGAGTCCGAGGAGTCCGTACTGACCTACGCTTGAGTCTTCAGCGAATATTTGATGAGGCAATACAACGCGCGGAATCCATCTTTCCAGCCGATCTTTTTGCCTTCTTCGTAGGTGCGGCCCCAGTAACTCACTCCCACCTCATAAATCCTCAATTTCCGGCGTGCAACTTTTACCGTGATTTCCGGCTCGAAGCCGAACCGGTCCTCTTCAATGGGAATTGACTGGATGACCTCGCGGCGGAACATTTTGTAGCATGTCTCCATGTCCGTGAGGTTTATGTTCGTCAAACAATTAGAGAAGAGAGTGAGCAGCCAGTTGCCAACCGAGTGCCAAAAATAGAGGACCCTGTGCGGCCCGGCTCCCAGGAAGCGCGAACCATAGACAACATCCGCTCGACCCGCGCAAAGGGGCTCAAGGAGTCGATGAAAATCCGCAGGATCGTATTCAAGGTCTGCGTCCTGGATGACAACAAAACTTCCAGTTGCCTCTGAGATCCCCCGGCGCAGCGCGGCACCCTTGCCCATGTTGCGCGACTGAAAGAAAACGCGCAGCTGCGGGTATTTGATCTCAAGCTCTCTCAGAATCTCAACTGAACCATCGCCTGATCCGTCATCGACGCAAAGCAGCTCGATCTCCAAGGGCAACGAAAGAACACGCTCGATCACCGTCCGCAGCGTTGCGCGCTCGTTGTAAACGGGCATAACAACAGACAGCTTCACCGGAGTATCTGTCGTTTCTGGTGCCGTTGCAGGACCATTTGCCATAGCGTGATCCTATCCGCCGCTGCTTGCTGAAGAGTTTATCAATTCGATTCCCGATGGAGGCCCCGGTCTTCAGTACAGGAAAGTTGCCGGTTACAGATCATTGAGGTCAGGCTGGAGTCTGTCCCGCATGAGGTCTACCTTCGCTGCCTTCCCAATCTGAACTGCCAGATAGATGACAATGAGCAGCCCTAGAATTGGAAACCACCGTATTGCCGGCTTGTTGAACTGTCGGGCGGTAAGTTCAGTCCAGAGATCCAATCCGCGAAATGTTCGGTACCGCGTTAAATTCAGTTCCCTATGACCGGGGATACCAAGTTCAGAAATGTCATATAGCTCGTTATGTGAAATGAGTTTGTGCTCAAGGAGTAAATAGGCCGCCACATAGTCGGAGGGAGCGGCAGTCTGCTCCGCGCGCGTCAGCAAGCCTTCCTTGATCTGGTGGATTTCCTGATCTTTGACCAGGACGCCTGGTATCTGCAAGATGATCGCGATCAGCGTGGCTAAGGCAAAGATGCCAAGGCGTCGTCTAGATTGCGCCCGCTGAAGGAGGAATGCGCTCGGTAATAGCCAGAGTGGAATGGTGGGAACAAGTAAACGAGGTCCCCATGACCACCCCCCGAACCATGACCACCATGAGGCGGACCAGATCAGATTCGCGACGATCAGCGCCACGCAAAGGGCGGCCTCCGCACGGTGCCGCTTGAAGAAATCCTTCCAGCCCAACACACCGAGAATGAGTATTGGGCAAAAGACGAACAGTCCTTTGTCAAGTGAAACCAGTAGTTTTGGGACGGTACGCCACATCTGCAAGGGAAAGAACTGCCCAGATTCGCTTCCGTACCCGGACTCCAATGCGCTGCCGAATCGGACGACATTTAGCCAGGCCAGAAAGCAGCAGGCTGCCAGGAAGGGGAAACTAAATGCAGCCAGGATTTTTAGTCGGCGCCGCAACTCCGCTGGCCGCGTGCACAAGTAGATTGCGAAAACCGGAAAAAATACAACGTAAATAAGCTTAATCAGGACCAACCAAGCGAACGCTATTCCTCCAGCGACCAAAGCTCGATTACTCTGCCGTATCGCGCCGTATACAGCCAGGGTCAAGAGGCCCATTTGCATAGCCTCGCTGAGATCGGACACGGCATACGGCCAAGTCAGGCTGCCGAGGCCAAGACCCACCAGCAAGACATTAACGTATATTTCCGCAGTGCCAAATAGTCGAAGCAGCTTCGCAAAGACAATCAATGTCAATATGGCGAACGGAATATTAGCGAACGAAATGAGAAACGCAGTCAGTTCCTCAGCAGGCAGTCGGGTCACCCTGGCTAAGGGTTTGGCTATGGCAACAATCGGAACATAGTACAAGGGAAGACCAATTCCGTACTTTGAGTAGCTTCGGCCGTCCCGCCATGTCAACGTTCCGCCCGCAACGTTGGGGATATCGAGTTGCCCCCGCTCGACGATTGCTTGTGCTGTCTGTAGGGAGAAGGACGTGTCCGAAACCTGAAGATAGCCTTTCGCTGAGAATATGTAAATCACCAGGCACATTAGAAGCAGATACCAGCGTGTTCGATCCTGCGGGCAAGACGGCGACGCTGCTTCAAGCACTATAGCTCTCCGTCAATTCAGATGTAGTGCACGACATGCTGTCGTCAGTGACCTGCTCTCGAAAACGCAGACGTGTAGTGTGATCATGTGGGTCCTCAGGAATGCAGCATTGATTTGGAACGGAGTCCATCATAATACCTTGCGTAAGCAGCGTTTGGAGGAATGTATTTCAACTCCGGACCAGCTTGTCCAGAGAGATTGGGCATTATCGAGTTACAAAGCTGCGAAATCGCATTTTATGGAAATAGGGCGAGTTATCTGGACCGCTCCAGGACAACGGCGGTGCTGTCGTAATCGTCGCGTAATTCGAGTTGGAGACCGTGGCTCATCCAGTAGCTGCCGGTCGCTTCCGGCTGGGAGCGAAGTTGTTTTGGATCGAGCGGGTGCAAGCGGTAGATGGCCTTTGGGTCCAGGCCTTCCAGACGCACGAGCGGATAGGGATCGCCGAAGTGCTGCGAGTGCAGGTAGGCGAAGATCACCGCTTGTGTGCCGTCCGCTGATACGTATTCGGTGGCGGCGCGGTCGCTGGGCGCGCCGGGGCGTGACGGCGCGATGAGGCGATACTGCAGGCCCTGCTGCACGGTGGGCCGAATCGATTTGTAGAACGCGACCAGATCCTTCGAGGTGGCCATGTCCTCCGGCGTGAAGTTGTTGAGGTTGGCGCCGATGCCGAGCGAGCCTTCCATGGCGACCAGGAAACGGAACTTGAGGGGGGTCTTGCGATTCGGCGCATCGGTGACCCAGGCCATCATCACGCCGGGTGTGTAGGCGTGGGTGAAGCCGTCCTGGAGGGAGAGCCGGTCCAGCGCGTCGGTGTTGTCGGAGGGCCAGACCTCTTCAGTGCGGCGCAGGATGCCGAGATCGACGCGGCCGCCGCCACCGGAGCAGGACTCGATCTCAAGCTTGGGGTGCTTGGCGCGCAGGCGATCGAGGATGGAGTAGAGATTGTGGACGTAGGCGACGTAGATCTTCTTCTGGTCGGCAACGGGGACGGCATCCCAACCGGGCTCGGCCCAGTTGCGGTTGTAATCCCACTTGAGGAAGTCGATGTCGTTGTTCGAGACCAGCTCGTCGAGCCAGTGGAAGGTGTACTCCGTCACGTCGGGGCGGGCGAGGTTGAGCAGCAACTGATTGCGGCCTTCGGTGCGCGGGCGGCCAGGGAAGTTCATGGCCCACTCGGGATGCTTGCGGTAGAGGTCGCTGTCGGGGTTGACCATCTCGGGCTCGACCCAGATGCCGAAGTCCATGCCGAGCTGGTGGACGCGGTCGATCATGGGCTTGAGGCCGTTGGGGAATTTTTCTTTGTTGACGTACCAGTCGCCGAGGCCGGCGTGGTCGTCCTTGCGCTGACCGAACCAGCCGTCGTCGATGACGAAGCGCTCGACGCCGAGCTGTGCGGCTTTTTCGGCAAGCGCGATCTGGCCGGATTCGCTGACGTTGAACTCGGTGGCTTCCCATGAGTTATAGAGGACGGGGCGGAGCTTGGGATGCGGCGCGCCGGGCAGGATGACGCCCTGCTGGAAGCGATGCAGGATGCGCGAGGCCTCGCCCATGCCGCCATCGGTGAAGCCGCCGTAGAACGGAGGAGTCGTCAGAGACTCGCCGGGCGCGAGGCGATAGCCGAAGTCGAAGGGATTGTAACCGCCGGTGATACGAACCTGATGGAATGAGCTTTGCTCCATGGTGATGCGCCAGCTTCCGCTCCAGCCGAGCTCGCCGAAGTAGACGCCTCCGTGTTCTTCATCGCCGGCGGAGTCCGGAGTTTCGAGGGCGAACCAGGGATTGGCCTGGCTGCCGGTCGAGCCGCGGCGGCTTTCGATGACCTGGCTGCCAACGTCGAGCGACGCGGATTGCAGTTGCCACTCGCCGGCCCAGCGACCGGTAAGCCAGTGGGCGCGGTAGTTGCGATTCTCGAGATTGGGAAGGCTCCAGGTGGCACTGGCGGCGTCTTCGAGGACGACATCTTCTTTTGTCTGGTTGTCGATGGTGGACCAGCGCTCGAGGATGCTCTGCCCGTTATAGACGCGATAGAAGAGGTGCACGACGAGCGGTAGCTTGATGTCGCGCATAGTGATCTCGAGCGTCTGACTGCCGGCGTCGTGCGTCTGATGCTGATCGACGTATTCGAGGACGAGATCGCGATTGCCGCTGGCGAAGGTGGCCTTCAGGTCGGGCTCGGTGTAGAGGCCGGCGCCCCAGCCTGCGTACTCCTGCGGCGTAGTGGTGGTGGAGAGATCGAACGCTGCGCGCTCCGGCAGGCTGTGAGCGGCGGGGATGTCCTGGGCGCGATCGATGTGCGGGCCCCAATAGAGCGACTGCAGCCAGTTGCGCTCGTCCACCCCCATGGCATAGGTGAAGCCGCCGGCCTGGATGATCCAGAGCTTGGCGTTGGAGCGGTATTCGATGGACTGCGAATGCGCGGAAGGCATAGAGAAGAGTGCGGCGGCGAGAATAGAGGCGGAGGCAGCGGCGCGAAGGGACACGGGAGGTACTCCTGTGGAGGATGGACGTCTCACAGTGTAATCGTTTACGTACCCGGTGGAGACGATTTTGCGAGACGGGCGAGCGCGGCGCCAGTGACCCGCATGATGCGCCAAGACTCCAGCATGACGGCGCCGCGGCTGCGATAGAAGTCGATCGCCGGGGTGTTCCAATCGAGGACGTCCCATTGCAGGCGGCCACAGCCGCGCTCCATCGCGATGGCGGCGACGCGCTCCAGAAGCGCCTTGCCGATGCCGCGGCCGCGATGCGCGGGTTGCACGAAAAGATCCTCCAGATGGATGCTTGGACCGCGCCATGTGGAGTAGATGGGGAAGTAGAGCGCAAAGCCCGCGGCTTCACCCTGGTCGTCGGCGATGAGGCACTCGAAGAGCGGCTGCGGCCCGAAGCCATCGCGGCGCAGTTCGGCTTCACCGATCTGGACGGCGTCGGGCTCGCGTTCATACACCGCGAGTGCGTGGATCAAAGTGAGGATGGCGGGAACATCGGATTCGGTAGCGAGGCGGATGTGCATGGCGGATCTTCTCGCCATCGAGTGTACGGGACTGGACTCGCCGTCCCGGCAAAGGCGGTGCTTGCCGCACGGGCAAAAGCGCCTGCGGCGCGTTCCGGGAGGCTCGCTCCCTTTGGTCGCTCGCTTTAGGTGTCGTGGTTTGTGCGAGCAGACTCAGGGCAAATCCTTCGACCACACCCGTGGCGGCAAGAAACGCCACGGGTGTGGTCCGGATGACACCTGAAGGGCCTAATGGACGCGGGCGAGGAAGACGCCGAACCAGCGGTGTGGATCGGTCCAGTTCTCGACTACGGTGAACCCGGTCTGCGCCAGCAGGTGCTGCGCGCTGTCGATGGTGAACTTATAGCTGTTTTCGGTGTGGATGGTCTCACCGCGCCGGAAGGTGAGTGAGAGGTCCAGCGAAGGGATGGATACCTCGTGCGTCATCAGGCTTTCGAGGTGCATCTCGATGCGGGAGCTCTCTCCGTTCCACCGTACCTTGTGGCGGAACTTCAAGAGATCGAAGTCCGCGCCAAGCTCGCGATTGATGCGGGCCAGCACATTGCGGTTGAAGGCCGCGGTGACGCCGCGCGGATCGTCGTATGCGGCAATCAGAGTGGGGATGTCCTTGACCATGTCCACACCCAGCAGCAGCATGTCGCCTGGCGCGAGCTGGTTGCGGATATCGCGCAGCAGTTCGCGGCCTTCAGCAGGTTCGAAGTTGCCGAGGTTCGATCCGATGTAAAGCACCAGGCGTCGCGTGCCGTCCGCAGGGATATCGCCCAGCCCCTTGGTGTAGTCCGCGACGCGCGCCTCGAAGACCACGCCGGGGATCGCAGAGGTCAGATTGTGGCGGGCTTCACGGAGCGCCGATTCAGAGACGTCAAGGGCGCAGTAGGTCACGGCTTTCTGACGGCGGACCGCTGCCCTGAGCAGTAATCCAGTCTTGGTAGCGGTGCCCGCGCCCATTTCAAGCACGGTAAGGTCGCGCTCGAGACCATGGGCGGTTGGTGCGGAGGCCGCGGCGATGATGGCGTCGGCGTTGGCCTGGAAGATGCCGCGTTCCGTGCGTGTTACGTAATATTCGTCGAGTTCGGTGATCTGTTCGAAAAGATGCGAACCTTCCTGGTCGTAAAAGAGCCAGGGGCTAAGCGTGCGCGGCCGGCTGGTAAGGCCGCGATACACCTCGGAGCCGAGCGATGTATAAGCGACTTCGGGCAACTGGGGTAGTGTGACTGCATTCATTAGGAAAAAGCTTTCCCCCGGACCGGGATGGCTTGTGAGCCGGGATGATGAGTCTTGCTGTTGATCCTGCGCCAGGCGGAAGCCGGCAAATTGCCAGCGCGTGGCAGGCGAGAAAAAGTTGCGATAGGTGGATCGGATGTGCGAACGAGGTGTGACCGCGGAACCACCGCGCAACACCATCTGGCTGGACATGAATTTACCGTTGTATTCGCCGAGCGCGCCCGCGGGCGCGCGGTAGCCGGGATAGCCAAGGTAAGCGCTGCGGGTCCACTCCCACACATCGCCGAAGACTTGATCAAGGTTAGAGTCGGGCGCGGCCACAGGATGCAACTGGCCGCTCTCGAGCATATTGGCGTTGGCAGGAATGGCCGGCACGTGTTGATCGACTGCGATCTCCCACTCTGCTTCCGTTGGCAACCGCTTGCCGGCCCAGCGGGCAAAGGCATCGGCTTCGAAGTAGCTCACATGACAGACGGGCGTGGCCTCCATCTCGCTCAAGGGCCGGAGTCCGCGCATGGTGTAGATCATCCACGCGCCGCCAGTCTTTTTTTCATCGACATGGCGCCAGTAGAGCGGAGCGTTCCAGCGTTGCGCCTGCACGTTGTCCCAGCCTTCGGAGAGCCAGAGCTCGGGGCGGGTGTAGCCGCCGTCTTCCATGAAGGCGAGATACTCCGCGGAGGTGACCGCATGGGAGGCAAGTGCGAACGGCTGGAGAAAAACAGTGTGCCGCGGCGATTCGTTGTCGTAGGCGAAGCCGTTGCCGGCGTGGCCGATCTCGGCGAGTCCGCCGGCAAAGTCGAGCCAGCGGAGCTGTGGCACGGTTGATTGGAACTTACCGCCTTCCGCGTAGGCCGGATGCAGGGGATTGGTCCACAGTGCGTGCTTGATGTCGTAACAGAGCAGTTCCTGGTGCTGCTGTTCGTGATGAATTCCCAACTCGATGCGCTCGGCTGCTTCGGGAGGCAAGCCTTCCTTGTCGAGCCTCGCGACGGCATCTTCCACGTGCTGGCGGTAGGCGAGTATGGCGTCGATGCCGGGACGCGAGAAGGAGGCGCGCAGTTTTTTCTCCGGCTGATCGGAGACGTCGTTGTAATAACTGTTGAAGAGCCAGAGGAAATCAGGATGGAAGGGGCGGTAGGCGGCGAGGTATTCACGCAGAACGAAGGTTTCGAAGAACCAGGTGGTGTGAGCCAGGTGCCACTTGGCGGGGCTCGCTTCCGGACAGCTCTGCACCATCATGTCTTCCGGGGTGAGCGGACTACACAAAGCGAGGCTTTGACGGCGCGTCGCGATGAAAGCGGTCAGGAGTCCAGGCGCGCTGAGTTCCACTGCTGCTGACATTGGATCGTCGATGTCCTTCGCGGTACGGGTATCCTTCGCAATTGGAGCGCGACAACGGCTCTGCCGTTGCTCGCAAAGCCTAGCATTTCGTTGTCACAAAATTGCTAACAACAAGGCCGCATGATGTGACGCTGCAAATCACAACCTGGGTACACTACGCAGCCTCTCTATGGATGCGCAAGGGGTGCGGCAGGGACTCTAAGAATTGGTAACCAAGGAACTGTGAACTGTTCGTTACCGTACATAGAGGTTACGAAGCCCGAGAGGGAGAGGTTCACGGTGCGCTGAGCAGGCGTGCCAGGCCAAAGGCAGCTGCGGCGGCGAGGCCACCGATGATGACGGTCTGCAATCCGCTGCGCGCTGCGCCAGCGCCCGTGATGCGGCCCTTGATCGCACCGAAGAGCAGCAGGGCCAGTAAAGTGATGCCAACCGATACGGGAAGCGCTGAGCGGGAGGTGCCGAGCATGTAGGGAAGCAGCGGCACGAGGCCGCCGAGAACGTAGGATCCGGCGATGGTTATTGCACTCCTGAGCGCGCGGCCGGCCTGGGGCTCTTCGAGGCCGAGCTCAAAACGCATCATGAAGTCAACCCAGGCGGCCGGATTGCGCTGGAGCGCGGACAGCACGGGCGTGGCCTCGTGACGCTGGACACCATAGGCGTGGAAGATCTGATAGATCTCCTCCTCTTCATCCCGGCGGCGCTCCACCACTTCGCGTTCTTCCCGCAGGTGCTCGTTGCGGTAGTGCTCGGCATCGCCGCGCGCGGCCAGATAGCCCCCCAATCCCATGGCAATGGCCCCAGCGGCGATCTCCGCCAGACCGGCGAGGACGATGATGTGCAGGGAATTGACGGCGCCGGAGAGACCGGCGGCGAGCGCGAACGGTACCGTTAGGCCGTCCGACATGCCGATGACGATGTCGCGAACGGTGTCTCCGGATTGGAAATGGGTCTCGTGGTGATGGGCTGCCGAAGGACTGGCCATGGCGGGAGTGTAGAGCATCTTTCCTGCAGGTGTAGGGCAGCACAGCGATGACTCTTGTGGCCTTTCTGGAAGGGAAGGTCACCCACATGCTGTTCCATAACGACGGATCCCGGCCCGTGAATCGACTGCCGGGCATGAGTGCATCGCGTCCTTTGGCCCCGTATTCTCGTCTAAGGGGAGGCGACCTGTTCTGATTCCTTATGCCGCGTAGCTTACAGACAGGTTGGTGGGCGCGGGGCCTCGCTCTGGCTGGCGCCAGTGCGCTGATGGTGGCGTTTGCGTTGTCCGCGACTCCACAGGCCCGTGCGCAGGATGACGATCAGGGCTGGGCGCAGTTTTCCCGAGACAATACGCTGCGGGCTACGGTGGTTTCAGTAGCGCCTACGGGAAAGGACGACGGCAGCCTGGCCGTGAAGACCGACACCGGCCAGCCATGGAAGGTGCTCTACGGGGTAAATACGCGGTTGATGAAGGGCCGCGACGCGATCCGCGCGAGCGACATCCAGGCCGGCGACATGATCTTTGCCGCGGGCAACGTGGATGCAAAGAAAAAGACGATCGGTGCAGCGATCCTGATCGATATTCCGTCTGAAGAGGTGCGCAAGGCACGCGAGGGTCTGGGCAAGACCTGGGCAGCGGGGAAGATCACAGCCATTGCCGGGACCCGGATTCAGGTGCATCGGCTGGACGGCGTGGAGCAGAGCATAGCGGTGGACGAGAATACTTCATTCCGTGAGAAACATGACTCCGTGACGCTGGCCGACCTGCGGCCGGGCGAGGGCTTTCGCGCCGAGGGCCATGTGATGAACGGCATCTTCACCGCGACGACTCTCACGGTTTTTGATTTGAAGGGACATGAACCATGGCTCGATGCCGGGTCCGAGGCGCGGTGAAGCGCGTCTGCTGCTTTGCCGTTCTGCTGGCGGTTGCTCCGCTGTGCGGGCTGGCCGCAGTCTGCGCCTGCTGCGCAGCAACAGCAGCCCGCGACGAATGAGGCCCCGCAAATTCCGCAGCCGCCGGCTGTCCCCGCGAGTGCTGTGGCGACGGCAGCCGGCGGAACAGTGGTGGGCGTGATCAAGTCTGGCCAGACGCCGCTGCCGGGCGTCGCTGTGACGGCGAAGAATACGCTGACAGGAAAGCAATATGTAACCGCGACGGATAGCCGTGGCGCGTTCGCTCTCCATATCGATGAAGATGGCCGCTACGTGGTGCGGGCCGATTTCGCAGCCTTCGCCGGCTCGACCAAGGAGGTATTGCTGCATGGCGGCAACGCGGCGCCGCAGACTGATTTTTCGTTGCTGCTGGCATCGCGTCAACAGCAGATCGAGCAGGCGGAGGCGCGCCGTCAGACCGGTCCACAGGGCAGGGCCAGGGGCCGCGGCAGTACCTGGGCGGCCAGGGAGCGCAGAATCTGGGACTGCTGGGCGGAGCACTCGGTGCGATCGCGGCGGGGGGCGATGCGGGTGGGGCGGCGCTGCCGTCCGCTGCAGGCAACAGCGACGTCAGCACGGAGTCGGTGACGGTGAATGGGCCAGAGCGGGACGACGAATCCGTTCGCCGGCGTCAATATGGACCAGATGCGGGACAGCCTGGAAAACATGCAGCAGCAGCAGACGCTGGCGCAGATTCCGGGGCAAGGGCGAGCGGGCGGCGCTTTCAGTGGGTTCGGGGGCGGCGGGGATGGCGGCGGCTTTCGGCGGAGGCGGCGGTGGCGGAGGCCGCGGTGGCGGCGGATTTGGCGGCGGCGGCGGTCGGCCGCGAGGTGGCTTCAACTTTCGCAAGATGAATCCGAACAAGCCGCATGGCGCGCTCTTCTGGACCGGCGGCAACAGTCTTTTCGATGCGAAGGACTTTGCCCTGCGCGGACAGGAGGAGCCGCAGCCTGCGTACAACTCGAATCGCTTTGGCGCGATCCTCGCGGGCGCCCCGTACATTCCGCATGTACTCGAAAACGACACGAAGGATTTCTTCTTCCTGTCACTCATTGGGAACCATTCCTCATCGCCCTTTGACAACTACGGAACGGTGCCGGATGCG
The DNA here is from genome assembly GCA_963763665.1 of uncultured Acidobacteriaceae bacterium. Taxonomy (GTDB): domain Bacteria; phylum Acidobacteriota; class Terriglobia; order Terriglobales; family Acidobacteriaceae; genus KBS-83. Next base: position 2,000,491 of record CAVXPT010000001.1, read on the forward strand.
GCGCTTCGCGGAGGCGACTTTTCCGGGCAGCCGACGATCTACGACCCGCAGACGGGGCAGCCGTTTGCCAACAACAGGATTCCGCTGCAACGGCTCAGTCCGCAGGCCGCTGCATTGCTGAACTACATCCCGCTGCCCAATCTGACGACGACGAACCGGCAGAACTATCAGCGTCTGACGACGGCGACCACCAACACGACTACCGTGGGCGCGCGCTATATGCGCAGCTTCGGCGGCGGCACGGCGTTATCGGGCATGATTCGCCAGTTCACCGGAGCGAGTTCGCCGGGGCTGCACCAGAGCATCAACGCGAACTTCAACTACAGCCACACCGGCGCGGACGAGGTGAATCTGTTTCCCGAGCTTGGCGGCAAGCAGCAGACGCATCAATATTCGCTGCAGCTTGGCTACACCATCGGCATGGGGCGGCTGACGAATAACATCACGGCGAACCTGAACCGGTCGAACTCCCAGCTCAGCAACTTTTTCACGAACAAAGAAGACGTGGCGAAGAACCTGGGGATCAACGTGCTGAGCGGCGCTGCGGCCAGTCCGCTGAACTATGGGCTGCCGAACATCACGCTGGTGCAGTTCTCCGGCTTGAACGAAGAGCAGCCAAACTTCCAGACCAATCAGACACTGGGCGTCTCCGAGTCGAGCTCGTGGGTGCACGGCAGGCACAACGTAAAGTTTGGCGGCGACTACAAGCGCATCGATCTCAGCATGATCGGCCAGGCGAACTCTACCGGAACGTTTGTCTTTACCGGGCTTGCGACAGAGCAGCCGGGATCTTCCGGCAGCAGCGGCTCGGGGACGAATGGCGGCAATGGTCAGGCCAGCACCGGATCTTCTCTGGCCGATTTGCTGCTCGGGCTTCCGCAACAGACGACCATTCAGGCGCCGTATCAGAAGGCGTATCTGCGCGCGAATATCTACGACGTGTTCCTGCAGGACGACTGGCGCGTGCGCGCCAACTTCACGGTGCTGGCCGGCCTGCGTTATGAATATTTCTCGCCTTACTCGGAGAAGGACGGACGGCTGGCGACAATCGATCCCAGCGCTGACTTCTCGCAGGTGGCGCCTGTATTGGCGGGCGGTGTAGGTCCATATACGGGACGTTATCCGAAGACGCTGATCTATCCGGATCGCAATGACCTGTCTCCGCGAGTGGGCTTCGCGTGGAAGGCATTCCGCAACACCGTGGTGCGTGGCGGCTACGGCGTGAACTTCGCCAACGGCCAGTACATCAGCTTCATCCAGAACCTCGCTTTCCAGCCGCCATTCGCCGACGTGCAGACCAACCAGGCGACGGAGGCCACGCCCGGCGTTCCGGCGTGCAAGTCGTACTGGCCGATCTGCCTGGCGAATGGCTTCGGCACGCCACAGGCGGCGGGCAACTACTCGGTGAACAAGAACTACCGGCTGCCCTATGTGCAGGTGTGGAACCTGGACATCCAGCGCACGCTGCCGGGCGGCATCGTGCTGAATGTGGGATGGAACGGTGCGAAGGGCACACGGCTGGATGTGTTGACGGCGCCGGGGCGCAATGCTAACTCCTCGCTGAGCGGCGTGTACTACAACTACTCGGATTCCATCGGCTTCTCGAACTACAACGCCGGCACGGTGCGGCTGCGCCGACGGATGCAGGGCGGCATCGCGCTGGGCGCTACGTATACCTATTCGCATGCGATCGACAATGCCAGCGCGATCGGGGGCAACGGCGGCACGACTGCCGTGGTGGCGCAGAACTGGCAGAACATTCTTGCCGAGGAATCGAACTCGTCCTTCGACGTGCGCCACAACATGAAGGGGGACTTCGTCTACGAATTTCCCTTCGGGCCCGATGCGCATTTCCTGACCAGCGGCAACTGGCTCTCGCATGGGCTGGCGAACGTATCCTTCTCAGGCACGTTTGCGTTTGCCACCGGCGAGCCGCTGACGCCGCGCTTTGTGGCGAACAGTCAGGATGTGGCTCGTGGGAGTACCGGGTCGCTGCGGCCGAACCGGGTGCCGGGGGTATCGCTGACTGCCGGCGGCGGAACACTGGACAGGTGGTTCAACACGGACGCATTCAGCAGCGACCTGGCGCCGGGGCAGGTATATGGAACGGCTTCGCGCTATTCCATTCCCGGACCGGGAACGCTGACCTTTGACGCGTCGCTATCGAAGACCATCCGGCTGGGCGAGATGCGCAACCTGGAGTTGCGCGGCACCGCGGACAATGTGCTGAACACGGTGCAGTATGCGGGCGTGGACACGAGCCTCGGGTCGAACACATACGGTCAGATCACGTCAGCCGCGCAGATGCGCACCTTCGTGCTGACGGCGAGGTTCCGTTACTGATGCGCTCCTTACTGACAGTCGCGCTGCTGTTGCCTGACGCTGCCGCTGCTGCATGCGCCATTCCTGTGGGCGCAGGACCAACAGCAGCCTGCGGCGAACGGCACCAATCCGAACAGCACCAGTTACGTGTTGAAGGTGCAGAGCGATCTGGTGCTGACCAACGTGGTGGTGCGCGACAAGCGTACGGGCGCTGTGGTGCGCGGGCTGACGGCGAAAGACTTTACGGTTCTGGAGAATGGGAAGCCGCAGACGATCCAGACGTTTGACTTCCAGAGCATTGATCAGGCGGCGCCGCTGAACGAAGCAATCATCAGCGGCAAAGAAGGCCGGCTTGTGTTGGGCAAGAACCCGACGGGAGTGGTGACGGGCGATGCGCTGCGCAATCACCGGCTGGTGATCCTGTTCTTCGATCTCACGTCGATGCAGCCGGACGACCTGACGCGCTCCGTAGAGGCGGCGAAGAACTACATCAACCGGCAGATGCAGGCGGCGGATCTGGTAGCTGCGGTATCGCTTAACGCGTCGCTGAACGTGGATCAGGACTTTACCGCGAACAAGCAGGCGCTGCTGGCGGCGGTGTCGAGCTATGACAGCACGCAGCAGGCGGGCTTCCAGCCGGGTGCGACCACGACGACCAACCAGACCGAGGACGCGAGCAGCTTTACGCCGGACGAGAGCGAGTACAACGACATCAATACCGATCGCCAGCTTTACGCAATTGCGCAGATTGCGAAGTCGCTGGCATACATCAACCAGAAGAAGGCGCTGCTGTACTTCTCAGGCGGCATTCAGCGCGACGGCATCGAGAACGAGGCGTCGCTGCGCTCGGCCACCAACGCGGCGGTAAGGGCGAACCTGTCGATCTACAGCGCGGACATGCGCGGGCTGCAGGCGATCTCGCCGCTGGGCGATGCGTCGACGGGATCGATCCGCGGCGCGAGCGCGTACAACGGGCAGGCGTTCCAGAACAATCTGGATGCGAATTTCAATTCGCAGGAGGTGCTGTCTACGCTGGCCGCCGATACCGGGGGCAAATTCTATGGCGACTCGAACGACTTCGCGCCGGCCTTCCAGGCGATGGAGAACGACACTGCGCAGTACTACGTGATCGGCTTCCGCTCGACGAATCCGGCGCGCGATGGGCGCTATCGCAAATTGCAGATCAAGCTCAATCGCGCCGATGTGAAGCTGGAGTACCGGCCGGGGTATTATGCGCCGGCGGACTACCAGCACTCCAACCACGAGGACCGCGAGCGCCAGTTGACCGAGCAACTGGCGAGCGACCTGCCGGCGACGGATGTGCCGGTGTACATGGCGGCGTACTACTTCCAGCTTGCGCCGGATCGGTACTACATTCCGGTATCGCTGATCGTGCCGGGGTCGCAGATCCCGTTTGTGAAGGGCGGAGACCGGGACAAGGCGACGATCGACATCATCGGCGAGGTGAAGGACATGGCGGGCCGTGCCGAGGGCGAGGTGCGGCAGACGGTGAAGCTGGCGATCGATCAGCAGCAGCAGGTGTCGCGGAAGAATGTGCAGTACACGACGAACTTCACGCTGCCGCCGGGCAAGTATCACGTGAAGTTTGTGGTGCGCGAAAACGTGACCGGGCACATGGGATCGTTCGAGACGGACATCAACGTGCCGGACATGACGAAGGCGCCGCTGAAGCTGTCTTCCGTATTGCTTGCGAATCAGAGGCAGCCGGCGCCGAAGAGCAAGCAGGTGAATCCGCTGGTGCAGGATGGGCAGCTATGGGTGCCGAATGTGGCGCATGTCTTCCGGCAGGACGGACATCTGTATCTGCTGTACGAGGTCTATCAGCCGGATAGCAAAACGGCGGAGGCGAAATCGCAATCGCCGCGGTTACTGACTTCGATCGAGTTTCTGTCGGGCTCGACCAAGGTCTTCGAGACGCCGCTGGTGGAGGCGACCAAGCTGACCGACCCGGGGCGGAAGATGATCGCGTTCCAGTTCGACGTGCCGCTGAAGGATCTGAAGCCGGGTCAGTACACGTGCCAGGTGAATGTGATCGACGACCGCGCGGGTGCGTTCAGCTTCCCGCGGACCGGCGTGCTGGTGCGGCCGTAGAGGGCACCCCCTCCCCCTCCCGCTGCGGGAGGCTGGCTTGTAACTCCCTTGCCTGCATGGGTTTAGGGTAGCTCCCCGAGGCTAAAATCGTCACTTCAAAAGGGTTTACAGCTAAAATCCTCCAAACAAAGGGCTTATGGGCGCGAGATTGCACCGTAAATGGTGCTATCCGGTGTCCGGATCGTAAATTCATGATGGCACATGGGTTACGGCTAAATTCGCCCAGGATAAGGACTTATGGGCATCGAGGACGTAGATGGCGCCCTTTTCTTAGCTCTATTTCAAGTGTAGCGAAATGGATGGGGTAAAGTGGCAGGTTTTTTGGGTGCCGGGCCAAATCGGGAAATGCGACTGGCGCCGCTTCGAGTTGCAGGCTATAAGGGCCTACGCTGCTGGATTGAGGGAATGCGCAAGAGGGAATGCGCGGAGGCGGGGAATGCTGGATCGATGGCGAATATTGTTCTGCCTGCTCCTCATCGTTCCCTTCTCCGTCTCCTACCTTGCGGCGCAAGAGACACACGATCACGGCGTGCCGGAAAAGCTGGGAAGGGTATCGTTTCCGATCTCCTGCGCACCGGGCGTTCAGGAACCGTTCAATCGAGGCGTGGCGCTGCTTCATTCTTTCGCTTACACCGCTGCGGAAAATGCATTTCAGAGCGTGGCCGATGCGGACCCGACGTGTGCGATGGCGCAGTGGGGCCTGGCGCTGGCGCACTTTCACCAGCTTTGGGAGCCGCCGCTGCCAGCAGTTTCGGTTGGGCAAGAGGAAATCCGGCGTGCGCAGCAGCTCCGGGCAGGCTCGGAGCGGGAGCGGCAGTTCATCGATGCGCTAAGCCTTATGTATCAGGACGCTGCCACTGTTCCATATCGCGCGCGAGCAGCAAACTACGAGCGCGCGATGCGCGATCTGGCTGCGGCGAATAGCAAAGACGTGGAAGCGCAGGTGTTTTATGCGCTGGCACTGCTGGCGAATGCACCACCTGAGGACAAGACCCATGCCAAGCAGAAACAGGCGGTCGATCTGCTTGAGCCGCTGGATCGCAGCTACCCGGAGCATCCGGGAATCCCACACTACCTGATCCATGCCTGCGACAATGCGGAGCTTGCGGCGAAGGGGCTTCCGGCGGCACGAGCGTACTCGCAGATTGCACCCTCCGCGCCGCATGCATTGCACATGCCATCGCATATCTTCACCAGGCTGGGCCTGTGGGACGACTCCATTGCTTCCAACCTTGCCGCGAGAAAGGCCGCGCACCAGCAGGGCGACTCAAAAGAAGAGCTGCACGCTATGGACTATCTCGTCTATGCATATCTTCAGAGCGGACGTAACCGAGATGCGAGCCGGGTCATTCAACAACTGAAAGAGATGCCGGCGCCAAAGCCAGGCGATTTCACGAGCGCGTATGCCTCCACTGCGATGCCGATTCGCTATGCCGTGGAGCGGAGCCGATGGGCGGACGCGGCAAGCATTGTTCCTCCGACGTCCGCGCCGCCGCAGGTTGCCGCCATTGCGGTGTGGTCTCGAGGTGTGGGGCTGGCGCGGAGCGGGCGCGCCGCGGAGGCGCACGCGGAGATCGAGAGGCTGCAGCAGATCGAAGAGCAGCTTGGCGCGTCCGGCAATCGATATTGGGCGACGCAGGCGGGAATTCTGCGGCGCGAAGTGATGGCGTGGTCAGCCGAAGCGGAGAGGAAACCGGAGGACGCCGCGACACTGATGCGCGCGGCCGCCGATGAAGAGGATGCGATTGAAAAGCTGCCGGTGACGCCGGGGCCGATTGTTCCTGCCCGCGAACAACTGGGCGATCTGCTGCTGGAGCAGAATCACGCAGTGGCTGCGGGGAAGGAATTTCAGACCGCACTGAAGAATGCTCCGGGGCGGCGGGGAGCATTGCTGGGCGCGGCGCGTGCCGCTAAGGTTTTGGGACAAACGTAGGTGGTGGGGCGGTTTGAATCTGAGGACCGACGAAGTTGCCGAAAACCTCTTTTTCAACAGCCCTAGTGACAAATACCGGGATGAGTGATGTTGGGCGGTTTAGGAGTCGGGCGCTTCGTCAAAAGGAATGCCCGTGTGCCAATCGATATTTCTTCCAAGTAGCAATCATTCGGCCCAATTGGCGGACTCATGCGGGCAAAGTAGGTGACTGTTTCGGTCGTGTTTGCCCGGTTCTCAGGAGTGTCCTGCAGGGTCCCGGGACCAGCGTCTTTCACCTTTTGCGTGTGTCCGTTTGGATAGAGATAGCGATACTCGTCTGAGAAAGCGCTAGGAGCTGGGTCGGGTGTTTCGAGGACGCCATCACTCGGGAACTGATAGGTCGTGCGACGAAAACTGTAGCGTGCCTTCTGCGTCGGCCTGGAATCATGAACGACGTAAAGCTCTCCTTGAAAACCTGCTGGCACCAGGAACGTTCTATGCGTCGTTTGTAGCCAGATCAGCCCTGCTCCAGTGAACAACGTCAAATAAATCAGCAGTGCTCCGCCATTCACGCTGTATCCTAACCACCGATTGAGCCGTTTAGGAGCGGCTAGTGTTAGCGGCCACGAGGCAACGGATAACACCGCTCCTAATGCGGGAAGGCCAGCCAACAGAAATAATGACCAGCTTGCTAATCCCGCCGCGAACGCCGCCAGCGCAATCAACACGCCGTAAACCAGTACGAGTAGAAGAACGCACACAGTTGCGTTCGCTACCGTGATCGTCCAGAACCATCCACTTTTATATCGGGTTGGTGCCATTCTGAAAGTTTACTGCCCGTAGAATCCGCTTTTCGGAAACTTCACCCATTCAGTTCAGATTGACCCTCTACCCGAACGTAGCCTTCCTTGATTCGCATCAATGATTTCGCAACGATCCTGCGATGCATGGAGTGAACCATTTCACTGGGTGGGCGCTTCCGGCCGTCATGGTGCACTGCCGGAGCCGCTTGCGAGTACATTGGTAGCGCTTCCCGAGGAGATGGCGATGAACGAGCTTGATGATGAGTGGCGCGATAGCGCTTTGCCTGATGGTTGCGGCGGCTTCGGCTGCCGGGCAGGGGATCGAGACGATTGCTGCGTACGCGGGCACGTGGACGACAGACATCGACCATGTGGCTACGCCTTACAGCAAGGTGGGGCACGAGCATACGCAGCTACGCAACGATTGCTGGCGGAGTGGCGGGTACTTTGCCTGCAACCAATATGTGGATGGAGTTTCGAAGGCGCTGCTGGTGTTTACCTACGATGCAGGCTCCGAGAGCTATACGAGCTATCCGATCCCGTTGGATGGCAGCGCCGCGGGCCAGGGGAAGCTGGAGATCAAGGGAAATGTCTGGACGTTTCCGTGGCAGACGAAGTATGGGGATACGACGACGTGGTTCCGCGTGGTGAATGTGTGGGTGAAGCCGAACCGGATCGAGTTTCGCCAGGAATTTTCGACCGACAATGTGAAGTGGACGGAGATGGCGCACGGGGTTGAGGTGAAGACCGCTGGGTGAGGCTTGCTTGGTTCGCGGATGTTCGAGAAAGTTTAGAGACTGCAGGTCCCTTCGACAGGCTCAGGGCGGCCTCTTCGCTTCGCTCAGGATGACACTTACTTCACCGGGAAAGCCCTGTTACGGCTGATCGTTGAGATCACGGATGGGCACGGCTCGAGATGGTCAAGCGAGCGTGTCGTATGCGAATCGGCGGAAGGCTTCCACTACACTGTCTTCGATAGCTCATCGCGATTTTTCTTTGTCATGAGCTCGTGACCCGCGCCCGTGACGGGACGCAGTTCGGTTGGTGCGGGGATGAGCTTTAACGCGGCTGACAGCTCGTCGATGGAGCCGAAGCCGTCGTGCGTGCCGTGAACGAAGAGCGCGGGAGTTTGGAGATCGGGGAGATGCGCGGTGCGCAACTCCGTGTGCCGGCGCGGCGGATGGAGCGGATAGGAGAGGAGCAGAAGACGGTCTGCGAGTCCGGGTTCGGCCGCGCAGAGCATGGATGCCTGCCTTCCTCCATAGGAATGACCACCGAGAAAGATGCGGCCTGCAGTGTGCCGGCGCATCGAAGCGATGGCCGCGCGGAGACCCTGCTGATCGCGTTCCGCGCTGCCGCGTGGCGGCGGACCGTGGGGATGCAACTGGCGGAAGGGAAGATCGCAGCGGAGGACGGTGAGACCGGAGGCGCAGAAGGCATCCGAGAGCACGACGAGAAGCGGTGAGTTGCAGTTCGATCCTGCGCCGTGGGTGAGGATGAGGCAGTCGCCGGTGGACTCTGCCGGAGAGTGCAGGTAGCCGCGAACGGGTACTGCATTGGGCGGTGCATCCAGAAATTCGCGATAGCTGGGCATACGCACAGAGTATTGCAGGGACTGGCTGTCCGGGCTCAACGCCAGTCGTCGATGATGTAAGCGTCGGCGCGATTGAAGCCGTCCGCATGGGGACGGTGCATGGCTACGCCCTGGATAGCCACTTGATATCCGCGAGAGCGCATGCGGCGGTAGGCGTCTTCGCGAGCCGCGTTCACGCCGGCCTCTATAGACACACCGCGTGAGGCGGCGAAGGCTTCGCAGGCATCGAGCAATGTATCGAATCGCTCGCCTGCGCGTGCGCCGCCGCGAGCCGCGCCGAATTTGATGTAGCAGGTCTTCTCGCCGCCTTCGGAGCCAGGCCCGTGGAGGCAGACGGCAAAGGCATCGAGAGTGGCACGCGTGTATGTCAACACGACGTCACCGGTACGCTGCGCGAGCAGAGCGCGGATCTCGCCCGTGAGATCGAGGCCTTTGTCGATGCGGTGCGTGAGTTTTGCGCATGCCTGGATGGCCTGCGCACGCTGGCTTTTCTTGAGAGCCGACAGCAGCATGGGCGCAGGTGTGCGTTGCGCCTTCGCGTCCGGGGTGTTCGCTTCTGGAGTGAAGGTCATGATGGCGGTGAGGTAGCGCGGCCAGTAGCCGAAGGATTGATACAGGCCCACGTGTTTGGCGCTCTGCGCGAAGGTGAACAAGCCGGTGTGGCGCAGACCCCAGCCGTCGAAGATGGTCATGGTGGAGGCGAGGAGCTGCTTCGCTACGCCGCGATCCCAGTATTCCGGCAGAACGGTGAGGGGTCCGAAGAAGCCGAACGATCCCCAGCGCGTGACCAGGTTCGAGCCGATGAGGCGGCCGCCCTCGCGCGCGGCGATCGCTTTGACGTGAGGCGAGCGCCAACGCGGCGCCATCAATGTGCGATCGCCCATGAAGTCGAGGGGGTTGGGTAGTCCCAGGAACGTGCCGAAGGCCAGCCGGACGATGCGGTCCGCTTCTTCGAGCTCGCTTTGCTTCAGCGGACCGATTTTGATGGCTTGACTCGTTGGCATTGCTCTATGCCTCCCAGGTTCACTTGCGGGCTTGTGCAGGGGAGTAGCTGAGTTTAGCCGATCGGGAGCGTATTGCGGAGGGATGACCAGAGACTGAGGAGATCATCCCTCTGTCCCTAACGAACTGCTTCCGCGACGACCTCGACTTCCTGACGTCGCGTGGTGCCGGGGATATCCAGCGAACCGAGAACCAGCGGCTTTCCCAGCACAAGAGTGGAGGTGCCTTCCAGAGTCGTCTGCCGGAAGATCGGGTCCTGCGCGCCCACGCCAGACTTCTCCTCTGCAACGCTCGATTCCCCCATCTTCGTGAGCAGCCTTACGCCGTCGAGATAGGTGTTCAGGGATACTTCGATCTCGAATCCTATGTCCTGATATTGCACCTGGGAGTTTTGCGATGCTGGGCCAGTTTCCGCGTAAGTTCCGATGACAATCGGCACTTTGCTGCCCTGCTTGAGGTCAGTCTTGGTGCCCGATGCCACGATGATGGAGAAGTGCTGCGGCGCTGCGCGCTTGCCGCTCTCTATGTCTGTAATGGTGTAGGTAAGGCGGTAGATTTTCTTGTTGCGGTCCAGATCGGAAACAATCTTCTGGGCGAGCGAGATATCTTCGGCACTGCCACGAATGGATATGGCACTCTGCGATGGCACGTAGAAAAGTTTGGCCTGGGGAAGCATGTTACGCAGGTCGGTCTGAATATCATTCGCGTCGTGCTGGCTGGTGAGGTTGGTGAGGTACAGGGTCTGGTAGGAGTCTGCGCTGGACTTTGCGTCGGCTGGCTGCTGTGCATGACCGATTTGCGTCAAGAGCGCCAGAGTCAGCGTGAGCCCGAGGGAAAACTTTGCAAGATTCGCGTGACGTTTTTCAGCTTCATCGTTCTTCATTTCTTTCTTCGCCTCTCATGGTTGTATGTCCAAAGAATTTCTGAAACGTCGCCATCTGCGTGGTTTGTCTTCAGGGTATGGGGTGCCATTCGCCTCGCCCATGCGGGTGCGGCAGCAACTGTTCCAGTTGCATATACGACAACGATGCACAGAGGCGCCGAGTCTGCCCGGCCTATGGCCGCGCGCTTCCGCGGAGGCCAGCACCGAGCTGCATCCTTCGATCGACGCTGTAAGTTTGTCCATCAGGAGGACGCGAAAGTTACGTATTCGCTCAAAGTATTTTCGCGAGCTAGTTACATAACTCAACGGAACGCGCGAGGCTGTTCCGCTATTTGCTTGAGGAATCCGCTTTCGGCGGCACGTTCTCGTGTCCGAAAGGGCAGTGGCGGCATGCGGAGCCGCAGCAATAGCCGCGTTTGAGGTGCCAGGCGGCGGTGAAGACCATGTAGGGGCCTTCCCAATAGAAGTCTTCGCCCTCCCGCGGGACTGGCTGCGGCGCGAGTTGAGGCCTGGGGTCAGTCATGGCCGAGCGCCAACTGCGCGGGTGTGCTGTTTGGAAGTGCAGTGGCCAGCATGGCGGGTGTGACTTCGACCGGCGCGACGCCGCTTTCCGGGATGTAGTGCCCTGCGGCAAATCGCACGGTGCGGCCGACGGTGGCCGGGGGACGGTCGCCGGGGACGATGATGCCGACGAGGTTGGCGGGATCGGCGGCAGCAATGGTCACAGTAGCGGTGGCGTGTTCCTGTTTGCGCGAGTCCGATCCCAGCGACTCAGCGGCTTTGCGCGAGTCGCGTAAGGATTCGACGGCCTGGGGGAGGGCGAACTGCTCGCCCTGGAAGCCGGAGACGAAGCGGCCGCCGCGCACGATGCCGCGGGCTTCGAGACGGCGAAGCATTCCGAGCAGCTCGCGCCAGCGGGGCATGGTGGTTTCGCCCTGCACGAGATCGCGGAAGACGATGCCATAGCGCCAGAGGAGGACGAGGGCGGCGGATTCTATTTCCTGCTCGCGTCGCGTGGCTTCGGCGATGGCGGTGGCCTGCAGGTCCTTCGCTTCGCTCAGGATGACAGGGGGGGTGGGCGGGGCGAGAAGGCTCCAGCGGCCGGCGGTGTTGCGGGCTCGTTGATTGCTGCCGCGCATGCGGAAGGGTGTCGCGTTCGCGGATTTGCGGCGTGGATCGACGAGCGCGCGGAGGCTGTCGTAGCCATCGGCGGTGACGAGGCCGGCGGCGACCAGCTCCCACAGTGCGTTGTGGAGTTCGGCGAGCGGCACGCTTATCTGACGCGCGAGGTCGGCCGCAAAAGCGGCGCCAGCGTGCTCGAGCGAAGCGCGAACACGTAACGCCAGCGGTGACAAACATGCAGAGAGCGCGCTTTCCGGCAACTCTCGGGTGCGGAGGCAGCCGTCCATCCAGTGGGCATCTTCACGCAGGAAAAAGGTGATGGGCGCCATGCTGGTGGGGATGACGCGACGGGGCGCGCCGCCTTCCGGCGAGAGGAAGGCCGGGTGCGGCGAGATGCGGCCCCAGCCGACGACGCCGGCCATGCAGAGGGTGTCGAGCGAGCGCGGATCGTAGTTGGCGACGCGCTGCGGGAGGAGCGTGCGCTCCCACTCGATGGCAGGGGCTTCGAAGCCTTCGAGTTTGCGGAGCGCGTCGAGTACGCCCTCCTCGCCGGTGAGTTGGGTTTGCGGGGCGAGGTGCTGCCAGCGGAGGAGCCAGTCCATGTATTGCGCGGGCGCGACGGGCTCTATTTGTTTACGGAGGGTGTGGATGGTGCGCTTGTGGATGCGCTGTAACAAACGCCGTTCACACCACTGAACAATTTGCCATTGAGGCAGAAGAGCCTGCGGCTCGTTTTGTGCGGTTCGCTCCCTTTGGTCACTCTCGTCTGGTGTTGTGGGCGACTCTGCGTCGTCACAGACCCACCCTACGCTTTGTATAGGATGGGGCACCCGGTTCTCTGGCTCCAAAGGGGACTGCAGGTCCTTCGCTTCGCTCAGGATGACAGCGTGCTCGAATTCGCCGCGGAGGATGGTGCCCTGGGATTCCATCGCTACTAATGCGGTGAAAACCGATTGTGGGGCAAGACCGAGATATGTGGCGAGTGACTCCGCGGTTTGTGGGCCGAGGATGTTGAGCCAGGCGTGGAGGGCTTTTTGTAACAGCGGCAGATCGACTGCGTTGGAGAGGAGGCTTGCGTGATCTTCGATGCGCTCGGCGGCGAGGACGTGCGTGGCCGATGTAAGTGCTCGTGACTGTGACGTTAAACGATCAAGCAGGATGTGCCAGCCGATGGCGCGGGGGTGATTGAGGATCGACGCGGGGACGACGACGAGTCCGTAGAGGAGGTCGTGGAGCTCGTGTTCGTCGCGGATGTCGGGCCAGGATTCTTCGCGGACCTGGCGGATGGCGTCGGGATCGAGTCGGCCGGCTTCGCCGAGGAGTTTGTCGGGCACCATGCCGCGCATGTTGACGGCGCGGGCGCGGCGCTCCTCGATAGGCGCGTCGTCGAGGAAGGCGTAGGGGTTGGCGTTGAGCAGGCCGTGGGAGAAGACGGAGGGCACGGTGGAGTCGACGGCGACGCAGCGGATTTCGCCGGACTGAATTTTCGCGATGACGTCGATGAGGCCGGCGAGGTCCATGGCTTCGCCGAGGACGTCTTTCATCACTTCGCGAACGAGCGGGTGATTCGGGATTTCGATGTCGCCTTCGATGTTTTCAAAACATGCGGCGGCCTGCGGGAAGACGCTGGCGAGCAGGTCTTCGCCGCGGGTGCGCTGGATCTGCGGCGGGACCTTCTTGCCCTTTTGAAACCGCAGCAGTTGCAGACTGCGGGTGGCGTCCCAGCGGAAGCGGGTTTTGAAGATGGGCGAGGCGAGCGATGCCTGCTCGAGCAGCTCGGTGACGGTGTGGGTGGTGAGGAATTGGAAGACGTCGGCGAGGGGAAAGGAGTGCTGCTCGGCGAGCGAGATGTTGAGGCCGTTATCGGTGGCGGCGGCCTGCAGCTCGAAGTTGAAGCCGCGGCAGAAGCGCTTGCGCAGGGCGAGGCCCCAGGCCTTGTTGATGCGGCCGCCGAAGGGCGCGTGCAGGATGAGCTGCATGCCGCCGCCCTCGTCGAAGAAGCGCTCGGCGACGATGGTGGTGAGGGTGGGGACGGTGCCGAGAACGGCGCGGCCGGCGACGATGTAGGCGATGAGCTGCTCGGCGCCGGCGTCGTTGACGCCGCATTCTTCCTTGATCCATGTAACCGTCGCAGCGACAGATGGATCGGACTGGCTGATGTAGCCGGGGAGCAGGCCGGTGGTGCGGGCGGCGATGTCTTCGCGCAAACCGCAGACCCAGCGCGAGAGCTCCGGCGTGCGCTGCGGCGCTTCGCCACGCCAGAAGGGTACGGTGGGCGGTTGGCCGTGGGCGTCTTCGACATACATGCGGCCCGCGGTTTCGATGGCGGAGATGCGCCATGAGGCGTTGCCAAGCTGGATGACGTCGCCGACGCCGGAGTCGATGGTGAAGTCTTCATCGAGGGTGGCGATCTGGTGGCCGTCGGGCTGCAGGATGACGGAGACGACAGCGGTGTCCGGGATGGTGCCGCCGTTGGAGACGGTGATGGAGCGCGCACCGCGGCGGCCTTGCAGGCGGCCGTGGATGCGGTCGCGGAGGATGTAGGCGCCGTAGCGGCCACGGGAGGATTCGATGCCCTCCGAGAGCAGGCAGAGAAGTTCTTCGAAGGTCTCGCGTGGCAGGTCGCGATAGGGATGCGCGCGGGTGAGCAGCGCGAAGAGGTCTTCTTCCTGCCAGGGCTCGGCGGCACAGGCGGCGATCATCTGCTGCATGAGGACGTCGAGCGGCTGCGGCGGGATTTCGAGCTGGTCGAGCGCACCGGCGCGGAGGCCGCGCACGATGGCGGCAAGCTCCATGAGGTCGTCGCGCGTGGTAGCGAAGAAGCGCGCCTTGGGTATGGCGCCGCGCCAGTGGCCGGCGCGCCCGGCGCGCTGCAATGCGGGGGCGAGGGCGCGTGGGGTGTTGATCTGGCAGACGAGTTCGATGGCGCCGATGTCGATGCCGAGCTCGAGCGATGCGGTGGCGACGAGAAGTTTGATCTCGCCGGCCTTGAGTTTGCGCTCGGCCTCGAGGCGGAGCTTGCGGGAGAGCGAGCCGTGGTGTGCGGCGACGTTTTCGTTGCCGAGGCGCTCGCCAAGCTGGAAGGCGAGCCGCTCGGCCATGGAGCGGGTGTTCACGAAGACGAGGGTCGAGCGGTGCTCGAGCGCGAGCTCGGCGAGGCGGTTGTAGACGTCGTCCCAGATGGCGTTGGTGGAGACGGAGCTGAGCTCGTCGTTGGGGACTTCGACAGCGAGATCGAAGTGACGGCGGCGGCCGACTTCGATGATGGCGCAGTCGCGATGGCGCGTGCCGCAGAGGAAGTCGGCGACGAGCGAGATGGGATTCTGCGTGGCGGAGAGGCCGATACGTTGCGGGACTCGCCGTCCGGGCGAAGGCGCCTGCGGCGCTTCGTCGCAGACCCACCCTACGCTTTGCGTAGGATGGGGCACCCGGGCTTGTTCGGTGTCCTCTGCCGTAAAGCCGGTGATGAAGGAACCGGGCGAGAGGTGATTTTCGCCGCAGACGAGGGCGTCGAGCCGCTCAAGCGAGAGCATCAGGTGGGTGCCGCGCTTGTCGTCGGCCATGGCGTGGATCTCGTCGACGATGACGGTGCGGACGCGCGCGAGATTGGCGCGGGATTTTTCCGCGGTGAGCAGGATGAAAAAAGATTCCGGCGTGGTGACGAGGATGTGCGGCGGCTGCTTGAGCATGGCGCGGCGCTCGGCGGGGAGCGTGTCGCCGGTACGGACGGCGGTGCGGATGGGCGGGCAGAGGTAGCCGCGTTCGAGGGCGAGTTTTTGTATCTGCTGTAGTGGCTCTTCGAGGTTTTTGCGGATGTCGTTGGAGAGCGCTTTGAGCGGCGAGATGTAGACGACTTCCGTGTGCGGCTGGAGGTCGCCGGCGAGCGCCTTGCGGAAGAGCTTGTCGATGCAGATGAGGAAGGCGGCGAGTGTTTTGCCAGAGCCGGTGGGTGCGGAGATGAGCGTGGGGCGGGCGGCGAGGATGGGCGGCCAGCCTTCGATTTGCGGCTCGGTGGCGGAGCCGAAGCGGGAGAGAAACCACTCCTGAATGATGGGGTGGGCCCATGCGAGTGCTGCGGCTGGCGTGGTGGGTGGAGCGGACTGCATTCGGCTATTGTAGCGCTGGGATTCGTCTTTTGTTCGCCAGACTGAACGGGAGGCGCCTGCGGCGCTTCGGAATAGACCCACCGTGCGCATTGCGTAGGACGGGGCGCCCTGGCTTCGGTTGCTACTGGCGCTTGAGGGGTGGCGGCGGGAGGGTTCGCCAGAGGTCGTGGTTGTAGACGGCGGGCGTGAGTGTCTTGTGGTTGTAGCGGAAGGTGATGGGCTCGGGGGTGGGTTGCTTGTCGACGGGATCGAAGGTGAGCTTGATTACGTCGCCCTGCAGGGTCCAGTGGGCGAAGCTGGTGATTTCGGTGATGGAGTCGGGCGATTGCGTGAGGGTGGCGGTGCCATCCTTGCCGAGGTCGAGCGCCATGGTGTGGTGGCGGATCGCGAAGGTGCCATCCTGGCTCTGCGCGCGGGTCTCATCCTTGGCGCGGGTCTCGCCCTTGTAGGTGCCCGCTAGCTTGGATAGCTCGTTCTTTGGCTTGGCGTGGAGGGCGAGCGGGAGGACGGCGAGAAGAGCGAGGGAAAGAAGGCGCTTCATTTGACTATGCTAACCCGCGAACATGGCCTAAGTTGCGGGACTGGCCGTCCGGGCAATAGCGCCTGCGGCGCGTGTCGCTGGGTTCGCTCCCTTTGGTCGCTCACTCCGAGTCATTGGCTTGCGCAGGCAAATTGCAGTCCTTCGCTCCGCTCAGGATGACAAATAGGTGGTGAACCCTGGCTGAAGCCCATGTCCCAACAGAGGGACATGGGGCACCCGGGTTGGTTGCGCTCCAGCCGTTACTTCTTGACGATCAACAGGACTACGCCGTGTTCGGGGATCATCCAGGGGCCGTGGCCGCTGTCGGTGGGATTCCAGACGTTGTGGATCTTGCTGCCGGCGGAGAGGCCGAGCTTCTGCAGGGGCAGCGACATCTGTTCGGCGTCGTGGCCGCGGTTGAAGAGGCCGACGGCGACGGAGCCGTCCTTGAGCGGCTTGGACCAGACTTCGAAGGGGCCTTCGGCCGAGACGCGGTCGCCCTGTTTGCCGAGCGGATCCTGATCGATGGCGATGACGTCCTTGTTCATGAGGATGGATTTGGTTTCCGCCGACATCTGCGAGAGGTCGTTGCCGGCGAGCAGCGGCGCGGCGAGGATGGCCCACAGGCTCATGTGGGTGCGGTACTCGTTGCCATTCATCTTGCCGTTGCCGACTTCGAGCATGTCGGGATCGTTCCAGTGGCCGGGGGCGGCGTACTTGGAGAGGCCAGCCTGGGAGAAGCCGATGTTGGACATGCTCATGTAGTTGTCCTGGATGTCGTCGGTGGTGCGCCAGCTATTGCCGCCGACGGTGGGGCCCCACTTCCATACGGAGTCCCAGCCGTACTGGCAGAGCGAGAAGTAGATGGGGCGGCCGGTGGCCTGCAGCGCCTTGTGCATTTTCTCGTACGCGGCGCGCATCATCTGGTACTGCTTTGCCTGGTCGCCGGGCGCTTCCTTCTGCATGATCTCGTGGTAGCTGCAGAGGTCGTACTTGAGGTAGTCGATGCCCCAGGCGGCGTAGGTCTTCGCGTCCTGCTCCTCGTGCTGGTAGCTGCCGAGATAGCCGCCGCAGGTCCTGGGGCCGGGGCCGGAGTAGATGCCGATCTTGAGGCCCTTGGAGTGCACGTAGTCCGCGAGCGCCTTCATGTCCGGAAACTTGCTGTTGGAGTGAATGTTGCCTTGCGCGTCGCGCTTGTCGGCCTCCCAGGCGTCGTCGATGTTGACGTAGATGTAGCCGGCGTCTTTCATGCCGGTGGAGACGAGCTCATCGGCGGCGGTGCGGACATCCTTGTCGGTGACGCGCTTCGCGAAGTGGTTCCAGCTATTCCAGCCCATTGCGGGGGTGGCGGCGATTTTGGTCTGCGCGGTGGCGGCGATGGGGAGGGCAAGCAGGGCGAGGGCTAGAAGGGTCTTGCGCATGGGGCTCCTCTTACAAGGCGACTTTCGAGGCTGCTTTGTAACGGCTTACACGATAGTGAGGCGCGGCATCCGCGGCAAGGCCGGATGGTGGGGCTGTCGCCGCGAAGCGGACGGAAAGTATGCTATGAGACTCGCGATTCATGGAGAGGCATGCCGAAGAAGTCGGAGATTTTGCCTGAGGGGACGTAACCATTTCTTCATAGAAGCGGAATAGGCTCGCTGCAGGGGAAGTGTCGTGTCGAGGGTGATGCGACGGCATCGGGTGTTGCGCATGTCGTCTTCCGCTGCCCGGAGGAAGTCGTTCGGCAATCGCGTGTCCCTGCCATTCGGGCCGTCGACTGCCATACCGCGGAGGTGACCGACTTGATCGACGACAGCGCAAGCGACCGTGGCGACGATCTCACCGCCAGATGTGATGGCGACGTAGAGACTCATGTGCGCCATGCGGCTGAGCACGCCTTCGACGTTCAAGACGGTATCGGCGAAGGCGCCGGCGCTGTACTGAGAGCGAAAAGGCGCGAAGGCGGATGCGAGGCATGCGGCTATGGCCGCAGCATCCTGCGGATGCGCTTTGCGGATCATGATCGCAGCGGCCTCCGGCTTTCTGTGATTCTGCATGGTGCGCCATTGGCTTTGAACGTTTGAATGACCGCTGTTTCGACTAGGATTACCGCGCTATAGTCGCCGCTTTTGCCGCCTGACTTCTTTTCCAACCGAATGCGCTCGATGGTGATGGATTTGTCGAGGGCTTTCGTCATGTCGTAGATGGTGAGGGCGGCGACCGACGCTGCGGTGAGGGCTTCCATCTCGACGCCGGTGTTGGAGGTGGTGGCGGCGGAGGCGGTGATGGCCACGCCCTTATTTGTCACCGTGGTGATTACGTCGATGAAGGTGAGGGGGAGCGGGTGGCACATCGGGATCAGCTCCGATGTTTTCTTGGCGGCCTGAACGCCGGCGATGCGGGCGACTTCGAGGGGATTGCCTTTGGAGTTTTTGGGCAGGGCTTTGAGGACTGCCTTCGAAAGAGCGACGAAGGCGGAGGCGGTGGCCTCGCGGCGGGTGGCGGGTTTGGCACTGACGTCGACCATGCGGGCGCGGCCGGCTTTGTCGTAGTGGGAGAGCTTGGCTGATTTCTTCGCCATGTGTTGAGTGTAGTGCTGGCCGCACGGGTAATTGCGCCTCCGGCGCGTTTTGCGAAGTTCGCTCCCTATGGTCGCTCACGCCCGGCGATGTGGACGCATCGATGTGGACGCATTGAGGAGAGAGACTGCAGGTCCTTCGCTTCGCTCAGGATGACGATTTATCAGGGAAGGAGGACTTGCACGGTGGCTCCGGCTTCGACGGCGGTCTCGGGGGGGAGCACTACGAAGCAGTTGGATTGGGCGGTGGCGGCGAGGTCGCCGGAGCCTTGCCAGGGAATGCGCGTGACGGTGGCGTGGTCCCAGTTGGCGTCGAGATGGGCGGGGAGGAAGCGGGTGATGTCGGCTGGGGTCTCGGCTGCGGTGATGCTGGCCTGGGCGAAGCGTGGGGTGAGGGTGGCCTCGCCTGCAAGCGCGCGAAGGAGCGGCACGGCGAAGAGCAGGAAAGTGACCATGGTGGAGACGGGGTTGCCGGGCAGGCCGAAGAAGGGGAGCGGGACGGCGGCGGATGTTTTGGGTGGAAGTTCGCCGAAGACGGTGGGCTTGCCGGGCTGGATGCGTACGCCGGTGAAGTGAAAGGTGGCGCCGCGCTCGGCGAGTGCCTGCTCGACCAGATCGTATTTGCCGGCAGAGACGCCGCCGGAGAGCAGCAGCAGGTCGCAGGATTTCTGCGCGGTGTCGAGAAAGGCGCGGAGGTCGTCGAGATTGTCGCGGGCGATGCCGAGGCGAAGGGGCTCGCCGCCGGCGAGGGCGACCTGGGCGGCGAGGCTATAGCTGTTGGAGTTGCGGATCTGGTGGGGCTCGGGGGTGGCGGCGATCTCGACCAATTCGTCGCCGGTGGCGAGGATGGCGACGCGTGGCCGCGCGAAGACATCGACCTGAGCAGCGCCGACAGCGGCGAGCGCCGCGATGTGCGCCGCGGTGAGACGCGTGCCGGCGGGGATGAGCGGATCGCCGGAGCGGGCTTCGCTGCCGGCTGGAACGATGTGGCTACCGGAACGGATTTTGCGGCCTTCGCCGAGGCGGACGCGGCTGTCTGTGATGCCACCGACAATTTCGACGTGCTCCAGCATGACGACGGCGTCGGCGCCCTCGGGGACAGGCGCGCCGGTCATGATCTCGAGTGCGGTGGCGGGGCCGAGCGGCGTGGCGGGTGCCGGCCCACCGGCGCGGAGCGTGCCTGCGACTGGAAGCCAATTGCCAGTGGCGAGTGCGGCGGCCTGGACCGCGTAGCCGTCGCGGGTGGAGCGGTGGAAGGGCGGAAGGTCGCGGTCGGCGAGGACGGCTGTGGCTAGGACGCGGTGAAGAGATTCGAGGAGCGGGAGCTGTTCAGTTTGCCGGGGAGTTGCGGCGAGGCGGTGGGCTCGCTTCAGGACGAGAGCAGCGGCGTCGGCGTAGGTGAGGATGGTGGTGGTCACGTCGGTTTTATTTTGCGCCCGGCCCGTAAGTGGACGCCAACACCGTTTGGGTGGTGATGCACGAAAACCGGCGCCGCGGAAGGCGACGCCGGTTTCTGGCGGATCAAAACGGTACTACGTGGCGCGGTGCTACTTGGCTGCCACGAGGCTGGGCATGACGGCTTTGACGTCCGGCGCCATGGGACCGTTGGGATCGAGCGACAGGTACTTCTTGTATGCGTCAAGACATTCCTGCGGCACTTCGATCTTGTTGGGATCCTTCTTGGATGGAGTGCCCTTGGCGAGCAGTGCCTGGCCTTTCAGATAGTAGGGAACGGGTTTGTTGGGATCCGCGGCGATCGCCTTGTCGGCCGCAGCCACGATGGCGTCGGCATTGCCGCCGGACTTGGCGAGGATGATGGCCTCATTCGAATAGAACATGCCTGCGTTGGCGGGTTGCGCCTTGGCAGCGGCATCGTAGGCGGCGGTCGAGTCGGGAATCTGGTTCTTCCCGGCATAGGCCTCGCCGAGGGTGTTCTGGGCCGCGCCTTCGATCTCAGGGCTGGGCTTCTTTGAGGCGGTGTTGGTATCGATCGCCTTCTTGGCGGAGGTAATGGCGTCGTCGTACTTCTTCAGGCCGTTCTGCGCGATAGCCAGTTCGACCCAGAGGACGGCGGCGTCGGGCTTGGCGGTGGTGTCCCTCTGCATCAGGGATGCGGCGTCATCGAACTTCTTGTCTTTGATATCCGAGCGGGCGGTCGCGAGGTCGGCGTTCAGGTTTTTGACCTGAGCGTTTTCTTTCTGGATGCCGGCGTTCTTGGTCTTGGCATCGGCGATGGCCTTTTGCTGGTCCGGCGGAAGCTTTTTGATGTAGTCGGGGCGGGAGAGGTCGAAGTCCTGCGCGGCGTTTGCTCCGGCTTCGATCTTGACGTTCTCAAAGCGGTCGACAGGCTTGATATTGGCGTCATTCGGGCCCTTGATGAACATGGTGACGACATAGGTGCCGGGTTTTATGTTGTCGCCCTTGTAGTCGCCATTCGCATCCGCGGTGAAGGTGTACAAGGCGGTCTTGCCGTCGGTGGAGACCTGAATCTGGGCGTTCGCCAGCGGGACCCCGGCAGGATCCTGCGCGTGGCCGTGGAGGGACCCGGTCTGCTGCTGGGCGTGGAGGGCAAGCGGGGCCATCAGGGCTGCGGCGAGCCAAAGCTTCTTCGTCATACTCTTTCTCCTTTTGGGGCATTGGCCGTCTGTTTCCAGTCGGTAGCGTACGGGATGGGGTCGTCGACTCCTGCTTCGGCGAAGGCGCGAAGCCGCAGGATGCAACTCTCGCATGTGCCGCAGGCGGCCTGGTTGCCTGTATAGCAGGACCACGTTACATGGAAGGGCGCGGAGAGTTCAAGGCCACGGCGGACTATCTCGTGCTTGCGCATAGAGATAAGAGGTGTTTCGACACGGATGGAGCCGTCGCGCGTGCCGGTACGGATGAGTTGCTGAAAGGCTTCGTAGTAGGCGGGACGGCAGTCAGGGTAGCCGGAGCTGTCCTGCTCGACCGCTCCGATGTAGATGGCCTGGGCGCCGAGAACCTCGGCCCAACTGACGGCGGCGGAGAGAAAATGCGCGTTGCGAAAGGGCACATAGGTGACGGGAATGGCGGCGCCGATGGCGTCGGCGTCAGGACGCGCGTCGGGGACGGCGATGTTGGCGTCGGTGAGGGCGGAGCCGCCGATGACGCGGAAGATGTCGATGGAGAGCGGCAGGAATTGCGCGAGCTGCAGTTCGGTAGCGATGGAGCGGGCGCTGGCCAATTCGCGCTGCTCGGTGCGCTGGCCATAGCTGAAGTGGAGGGCGTAGGTCTCGTGCTCCAGCGCGGCGATGGCGGCGCAGACAGCCGAGTCCATGCCGCCGGAGAGGCAGACGACGGCGCGAGAGCGTACGCCGTTGGAGCGAGGCGAGGGTGCTTCTGTCATTCTCATCCCACTCTGATGCAGGAAAAGCCCAAAAAGCAACGGGGTGCTGGCCGCACGGGTGGGCGCGCCTTTGGCGCAAATTGCTCGATTCGCTCCCTTTTGTCACTCGCGCAGGCGTTTGCGGGAGACCTAGGCTGAGTCCATGTCCCGGCAGAGGGATATGGACACCTTTGTCGCTTATGCGACTCCGAAGTCGATGAAGGCGTGTTGCGGATCGGTGTGGAGGAGGGTTACCGCTACGGTGTCTCCCACTTCCAACCCCTGCTCGCCCTTGACTACCCGGCCTTCGACGGGCGGATTGAAGACGCGGACGTAGACGCCTTTCTCGCTTGAGCCGGTGACGACGCCGCGAAAGACCTTGCCGACGCTGCCGGCCAGAGCCACGGCCGCTGCACGCTTGCGCATGGCGCGCTCCACCTTCTGCCCGGCAGATTCCTGCAGATTGCAGTGCATGGCAATCGCGGTCAGCTCTTCATCTGTGTAGGGCGCGGGCTGCTTATCGAGCATCGCTTTGACCATGCGCTGGTTGACGAGATCGGCAAAGCGCCGGTTGGGCGCGGTGGAGTGGGTGTAGTCCCGTGCGGCGAGGGCGAAGTGGCCCAGGGGCTCCGTATCGGTTCCTTTCGCCACCACATACTCGCCTGCGCCCATCAGCTTGATGATGGCGAGGGCGATATCGGGATAGTGCACGGCGTCGGCTTCGCGCTGCTTGCGAAGGAACTCGTTCAAGGCTGCGGAATCGGCTTCCGCGGGCAGTTTCGTTCCATAGCGACCGGCCAGTTCGACGATGCGCGGCCAGCGCTCCGGCGACCGCACTACGCGGCGAATGCAGGACCGCCCGGCCGCATGCAGCAGCTCCGCCATGGTCTCGTTTGCGGCGACCATGAAGTCTTCAATCAGATCGGTCGCGCGGTTGTGCTGCGCGGCTTTGATCTCGTGTACCTGGCCATCGATAACCACCGGGTCGGCCTCGATGCGGTTGAACTCGAGTGCGCCCTGCTGGATGCGACCCGCGCGTATGGCGCGCGCGGCCTCATCCTGCAGACGCAACTGTGCCTGCAACTCCGGGGAGGCGGCTACTTTCTGATCCGGTCCGGCGGTGCTCTCAAGCCACGGGCCTACCTTGCTGTATGCCAACTGCGCGCGGTTGTGGACCAGGGCGCGATAGATGCTCTGTTGCTGCAAATTGCCCTGAGCGTCCACTACGAATTCGGTGACCATCGCCGCGCGGTCCTGGTCCTCATTGAGGGAGGTCAGATCGGTGGAGAGCTCGTTGGGCAGCATGGGGAAGTTGCGCGTTGCGGTGTAGACGGTCTTTGTCTGCTGCGAGGCGTGCTGATCGATGGGGCTGTCCTTTGCCACCGATGCGGAGACGTCGGCTACGCCCACGCGGACACGGATGCCATTGTCGACGCGTTCGGCGAATTCGATCTGATCGAGATCGCGCGAGGTGTCGTTGTCGATCGACGACCAGAACAGGCTGCGCAGATCGCGCACGTTGTCTGCGGGCGCGGGCGACGGAGCAGAACGGATGTGTGCTACCTGGTCATCCGTTCCTGGTGGGAAATCCGGGTGAAAGCCCTGGCGCACCATCTCGGTGAACGCCGCTGCGGAGAGATCGAAGGTATGAGCAGACACGGAGTGCAGCCTACCACGGTGCTGGCCGCACGGGCGGGCGCGCCTTTGGCGCGAGCTGCGGGGTTCGCTTCCTTTGGCCGCTCACGTCCACTGTAGAGGGCGCGAGTTGGCTGATTCCCATGTCCCGACACTGGGACATGGGGCGCCCGCGATGGTAGTTACTGCGGGCAAACTGCAGGTTCTTCGCTTTGCTCAGAATGGCAGACGGTGAGAGAGCGACATAAGGGCCGGTCGACTTCCTATAATCGACAGGAGATGCGGATACGAGTGATTGGTGGCGGATTGGCCGGCCCGGAGGCTGCTTTGATGGCGGCTGGGCTGGGCTCGGAGGTGCTGCTGTACGAGATGCGGCCGGTACGACAGACGCCGGCGCACCAGACGGCGGATTTTGGGGAGCTGGTGTGCTCGAACTCGCTGAAGTCGGAGAGCGAGAACACGGCGCCGTGGCTGCTGAAGCAGGAGATGCGGCGTGCGGGATCGGTGCTGCTGCGGCTGGCGGACGAGTGCGCAGTGCCGGCGGGGCACGCGCTGGCGGTGGATCGCGCAGAGTTTTCGCGACGGATCGGCGAGGCGATTGCACGGGAGCCGCGCATCACGGTGGTGCGCGAAGAGGTGACGACGCTCGAGGGTTTCGATGGTCTCACGATCGTCGCGAGCGGGCCGCTGACGTCACCGGCGCTTTCGAGCGAGATTGCGCGGCTGGCGGGCAAGGAGCACCTGGCGTTTTACGACTCGATCTCGCCGATTGTGGAAGCGGACTCGATTGACCGCGAGAGGGTGTACATGGCGGCGCGGTGGGACAAGGGCACGGCCGACTACATCAACTGCCCGATGAACAAGGAGGAATACGACCGCTTCTACGATGCGCTGGTGACAGCGGAGGGTGTGGAGGCGAAGGAGTGGGAGCAGTTGCAGTACTTCGAGGGCTGCCTGCCGATCGAGGAGCTGGCGCGGCGCGGACGGGACACACCGCGCTTTGGGCCGATGAAGCCGGTGGGGCTGCGCGATCCGCGGACGGGGAAGACGCCGTGGGCGGTGGTGCAGTTGCGCTGCGAGAATCTGCGCGCGGATTCCTACAACCTGGTGGGCTTTCAGAATCACCTGAAGTTCGGCGAACAGGCGCGGGTGCTGCGTCTGATTCCCGGGCTTGAAAGCGCGCGCTTTTTACGCTACGGGCAGATTCACCGCAATACCTATATAGAGTCACCGCGGTTGCTGGATGCGACGCTGGCGATGCGGGAGCATCCGCGACTGCTATTCGCGGGTCAGATCTCAGGGGTCGAAGGATATACCGAGTCGATGGCGACCGGGATGCTGGCGGGCCTGTATGCGGCGCGACGCGCGCAGGGGCTGCCGGTGACGCCGGTGCCGCGCGGGACCGCGCTGGGGTCGCTGGTGAACTACATCACACGCGCGGACCTGAAGCATTTCCAGCCGGCGAATATCACCTTCGACCTGCTGGAGCCGCTGGAAGAAGAGACGCGGCGGAAGATTCGCGACAAGCGAGAGCGGCACAAGCTGCAGTGCGAGCGGGCACTGGCGGCATTCGATGCATGGTGGTTGGAGCAGGCGGCCACAGTTGTGCTGTGAGCCGTTAACTCCCACCAAAGTGGCAACGTCCAGTACTCGACGGGCCATATTATTCAGGTAACTTCGGTTGCTACGATGACGCAAAGATCATCCTCCTGCACGTGACCAGGGTTCTGCGACCGCCCTTCTGGCCTTTCTAAAAAGACGGCCATGCTGAGTGAAACTTCGCGAGTGACATGAGCAGGGGAAGATGATCCACGGGCCGCCAAAAAAAGAGCGTGCCCGCATCAGGAGCCGCATGCGTCACGTGAGAGTTTCCCTTTTTTGCCTTCTGAGTCTGTGCCTGATCGCGCTGGTCACGGGTTGCGGCTCTACAGTGAGCGGCGGTTCGGGTGGCGGCGGCTCTACAGGCGGCACCTTTACTCTCGGTGCATCGCCGGCGGTGACAATCGCGCAGGGATCGACCCAGACATTCACGGTGACGCCGAGCAGCGCGAACAATTTCACTGGATCGATTCAGGTTTCCGTGAGCGGACTCCCTACCGGGGTTACGGTATCGCCTGCTACGGCGACGGTTGCCATGGGATCGAGCACGACGTTCACGCTGACGGCTGCGGCGGATGCGGTGGTGGGTACGACGACGGTCAAGGTGTATGGCGCATCCGGAACCCTGAGTACGAGCATTCCGGTCGCATTGACGGTGACGGCGGGGTCAACGGGACCGCCGTCGAACGCTGACTTCACACTCAAGGCCACTCCGACCACGCTGGCGCTGGCGCCGGGTGCGAGCGGGCAGGTGACGCTGAGCAGTACGGCGATTGATGGTTTCAGCGGCGCGATTGCCGTAACGGTGGATGGTCTGCCAACCGGAGTGACGGTGTCTCCGTCGACCATTTCGGTGACAGTGAACAATCCGCTGGTGGTTACGCTGACGGCGGCGAGCGACGCTCCCGCAACGGCGACACCGGTACAGGTGCGCTTCATTGGCACCTCAGGGAAGTTGTCGCACACCGCTACGATACAACTGACGATCACCGTAGTTGGCCCCACGGGTCCCGACTTCAACATTACGGCGACGCCGGACACGATGACAGTGGCGCAGGGCCTGCAGAGCGGCGAGGTGCAGATTGCTGTGACGGGCACCAACGGCTTTTCCGGCGATGTGACGTACACGGTGAGCGGACTGCCGACCGGGGTGACGGTGATCCCGTCGAGCAGCACCCTGCAAAGCGGCTGGACTGAGCCGATGGTGTTTCAGGCGACGGCGGATGCACCCATCGGCAACGCGACGGTGACGATTACGGGGACTTCGGGAGTGCTGACGCATACAGCGACGGTGGCCCTGACGGTGACTGCTCCGCCGCCGCCGGATTTCGTTGCGCTGGCTCTTTCGCCGACGGATCTGACGATCAAGGCGGGATCGATCGGCACGGTTTCCGTGACGGCTACGGCAACGGATGGCTTTACGGGGACGATCAACGTGTCGGTGGAAAATTTACCAAAGGGCGTCACGATGAGCCCGGCCACGGCGGCACTGATGCCGGGTGTTCCGCAGACCTTTACACTGGCTGCGGCGGTTACGGCACAGCCGTCGACATCGACGGTGACCTTCCTGGGGCAGGTGAACTCAGCCAGCGGAACCGCGGACCTGAATTTGACGATCGCGGCCGCGGCAAATAACCCGCTGGATGTGACGACATGGCACAACGACATGGCGCGGACCGGACTGTATGCCAGCGAGACGCATCTGACGCCCACGACTGTGAGCTCAGCCAAGTTCCTGAAATTTGGGGTCTTCCCGACCGATGGCCCGGTGGATGCACAGCCGTTGTTTGTGTCGCTGCTGAAGATCGGCACAGTCGTCCACAACGTGCTTTATATCGCAACGGAAAACGGCACGCTGTACGCCATGGATGCGAATACCGGCGCCCAGCTATGGAAGGCATCGGCTCTGCAATCGGGCGAGACAGCGGCAGACAACCAGGGCTGCAGCGAGCTTTCTTCGAAGGTAGGAATTACGTCGACGCCGGTGGTCGATCGCAACTTTGGAACGGACGGAGCGATTTACTTCGTGGCCAAGACGCTGGACAGCGGCGGCAATTATCACCAGAGACTGCATGCGCTGGACCTGATCACCGGCGCTGAGCTGAGCGGCAGTCCGACGGAGATAGCGGCGACCTATCCGGCGAATGGCGGGGCGACGAAGACGTTCGACCCGAGCATCTCTGTGGAGAGATCGGCGCTGCTGCTGAGCGAAGGCACGTTGTACCTCTCGTGGGGCGCACCATGCCACCAGACATTGTTCGACTATGACGGCTGGGAGATGGCGTACAACGAAGGCACGCTGCAACAACAGTCGGTGCTGGACGTGACGCCGAATGGCAGTGGCGGCGGCATCTGGATGAGCGGTGCGGGTCCGGCGGGGGATGCCAACGGCAATGTGTTCCTGATCACATCGGAGGGCACATTCGACACCACGCTGAATGGAAATGGAGCACCGACGAACAGCGACTACGGCAACGGATTCTTGAAGATCCAATCGCCGAACGGTGTGTTGAACGTATTTGACTACTTCGAGCCGCTGAATGGGGTTCCGGGTGCAGCCAACTATCAGGACCAGGGTTCTGGCGGCGTGATGCTGACGCCCGCTATTGCGAACGGTCAGCAGGCGATATTCCCGGCTGCCATTGGAGCCGGTAAGGATGGAAATATCTATCTCTTAAAGAGCAGCGGCAATGTGCTGGGTGAGTATAACGGCACGAGCGACAGCAACTTCAACACGTTAACCGGTGCGCTGCCGAATGGCGCAACGTCCTCACCGGCTTACTTCAACGGGGCGTTCTACTATGGCGGTTCGAGCGATGCAATCAGGCAGTTCACGTTGACTCAATCGGGAGCGACCCTGGCGAGTCAGTCGGCAAATACGCTGGGCGCCACAGGAGCGACACCGGTGATCAGCGCGAACGGGACGCAGACGGCGATCCTGTGGGCGCTGGATACGACGGCGAGCGGCGGAGCGGTGCTGAACGCCTATGACGCAACCAACGTGGCGACGCAACTCTACAGCAGCAGCGCGAAGCCGAGCGATGCGATTGGCCCGACCGGCAAATTTGCGGTGCCCACGGTGGCAAACGGGTACGTGTATGTCGGGACCAACGGCGGCGTGGCGATCTTCGGGTTGTTTCCGTAACAACGCAACGAACAGCAAGACACGAAGGGCAGCCGATGTACGGGCTGCCCTTCATGTTTGTGAGGTTCGGTGCGCCAGAAACCAGCTACATCAGCGGCGATCGGATTTGGATGCGTTGCGGGCGCGCACCTTGAACCAGATGGGCGAGCCGGCAAAGCCGAAGGCATCGCGAATCTGGTTTTCGAGGAAGCGTTCGTACGAGAAATGTAATTTCACCTGGCGGTCGGTGAAGAGGACAAAGGTGGGCGGCGCGACGGCGGCCTGCGTCATGTAGTAGATGCGGATTTTTTTCGCGGCGGGGACGGTGGCGCGCTGGAAGTCGACGCGCTCGAGGAAGCGATTCATCTGGCCGGTGGAGATGCGCTTGCGGCGCTCCGTGGCGACGAGCGTGATGGCCTCATAAAGACGGTGCAGGTTGGTGCGGTGCGCAGCGGAGAGGAAGACGATGGGCGCGTAGTCGAGGTATTTGAGAACGCGGCGCACCTGCTCTTCAAAGATATTCCGATCCGCGGGCGGCTTGCCGTCGGTACGCGCGGTGGTGATGAGATCCCACTTGTTGACGATGATGATGACGGAACGCCCACTCTCATGCGCGTAGCCGCCGATGGTGGCGTCGGTGGAGGTGACGCCCTCGGTGGCGTCGATGATGAGGAGGGCGACGTCGGCGGCTTCGAGGTGGCGGCGGGCCATGATGACGGAGAGCTTTTCGGCCATCATGTGGGTCTTGCCCTTGCGGCGAATGCCTGCGGTGTCGACGAAGCGGTACTGGGCGCCGTTGTGCTCGACGACTTCGTCAACAGCATCGCGGGTTGTGCCGGCGATGGGCGAGACGATGGCGCGCGAGGTGTTGGTGAGCGCATTGAGCAGCGTGGACTTGCCGACGTTGGGGCGCCCGATGATGGCGATGGAGGTCTCGCGCTGGGCGTACTCGCCGTGGGTGCGGAGGAGTGATTCCGTCGCCGGCTCTTCTTCTTCTGCGCCGGGGAATTCCTCTTCTTCCACTGGAGCGGGGAACTTCAGCGTATCGAAGACTGCGTCGAGCAGATCGCCGATGCCCGAGCCGTGCTCTGCGGAGATAGCGAACAGCCTCTGCACGCCGAGACGACGGAAGTTCTCTGCCTGCGGAGCGAGTTGGTCGGTATCGACCTTATTGACGGCGAGAAAGACGGGCTTGCCGGAGCGAATGAGAAGCCGTGCGAGTTCTATGTCGGAGGAGGCGAGCTCGGTGCGGCCGTCCACGACCATGATGACAACTTGTGCTTCATCGAGGGCGGTGCGCGCCTGGCGGAAGATTTCGGAGGGGATCAGCTCGGGATCGTCCGGCACGATACCACCGGTATCGACGAGGCGCGCGGTGCGGCCGGCCCATTCCACTTCGCCGTAGATGCGATCGCGAGTGATGCCGGGCTCGTCGCCGACGATGGAGCGCCGCGAGCCAGTGAGGCGATTGAAGAGCGTGGACTTGCCGACGTTGGGGCGGCCGCAGATGGCGAAGACGGGCAGATCGCTGGCTGCGACGCGCGATTGATTGGCAAAGATGGCGCGTGAGGGGCTGGACTCGAGGTGCTGATCGATTCTCTGGTCAAGATTGAGCTGATCGCGGCTGGTTGATTTTTCGAGGTCGGCGGCGGAGGGCTCGATGCGGCGCGCGGCGGCTCGTGCCTTCTGCCGCTGATTGGGCGTGAGAGTGGCCTTCTTGGCCTGCTTCGCCCTGGTCTCGGCGTCGACAGCCTTGCGGGAGCGGGAGCCGAGTTCGGAGGCGCGCTGGCGCTTCGCCTTGAGACGCGTTTCGTTGGCGTCGCGGCGGCTCTTGTTGTGCGCGGAGCGTTCGCGCGTGGCCTGCTGCTTCTGGGACTTTTTCGATGGCAAGGAGGCGGCTTCTTTCCTGTGGCGCGAGGCGGATGGATGATGACCGGCACGCCCTGTCTATTATAGGGAGAGCGACCCTCTCCGCATCCCGCCGTGTCCTCCACCAGCCAACTCGCGCCCAGCCTGCCAAAGGTTTACGACTTTTTCGCGCCTGGCGGCGTGCTGGCCCGCTCCAGCCTGCCGTACGAGTTTCGCCGCGGGCAGTTGGAGATGGCGCAGGCGGTGGAGCGCGCGCTGACCCAGCATCATCACCTGATCGTCGAGGCGGGGACGGGCACAGGCAAAACGCTGGCGTATCTGCTGCCGGCGCTGCGGACGGGGCAGCGGGTGATCATCTCGACCGGCACGAAGAATCTGCAGGAGCAGCTCTTCTTCAAGGATGTGCCGTTCCTGGAGTCACTGCTGGGCCCTTTACGCGTGTGCTACATGAAGGGGCGCGCGAACTATCTTTGCCGGCACAAGCTGTATGCGCTGCGCGATCAGCCGATTTTGAGCGGGCTGGAGGAGATTGACCAGTTCCACAAGATTGCAGAGTGGGAGAAGACGACGGAGACCGGCGACCGCATCGAGATCGAGGGGCTGCCGGAGATGAGCCCGCTGTGGCAGAAGCTGGATGCGCGCACCGAGCATTGTTTAGGCCAGAGCTGTCCGGACTGGGAGCGCTGCTTCATCACGGAGATGCGGCGCAAGGCGCTCGAAAGCGACATCGTGATCGTGAATCATCACCTGTTCTTTGCCGACCTGGGCATCAAGCTGCAGGCGCGGACGGCGCCGGACGCGGGGATTCTGCCGGAGGCGGCGGTGGTGATCTTCGACGAGGCGCATGAGCTGGAGGATGTGGCGTCGAATTACTTCGGCGTGAGCCTGAGCAACATCCGCTTCGAAGAGCTGGTGCGCGATCTGGAGACGATGCTGCGGACGAAGATCACGATTGCGACCAGCGTGCTGAGCGCGGGGCAGACGGTGCGGGAGCGGGCGCGGATGTTCTTTGGCGCACTGCCGCAGGATTTCGAGGGACGTGCCGTTTTCTCGCAACGCGAGGAGTTTCTGGAGAGCTTCGGGGACATCTACCTGGGGCTGATGAATGCGCTGCACCGGCTGGAGGGCGAGCTGGAGCAGGTGCGCGGCGTGGACGAGACGCCTGGGCTGCGCAAGCGTGTGGCGGATATCCGCGAGCATTTGAAGTTTCTGATGGAGGCGGAGTCGAAGAACACCGTCTTCTGGCTGGAGCGGCGGGCGAGCGGGCCGCTGCGCGGCGGTGTGCGGAATACGTATCTGCAGGCGACGCCGATTGATGTGTCCGGCCTGATGCAGGAGCTTCTGTTCGAGAGCTATTCGTCGGTGGTGCTGACGTCGGCGACGCTGACGGTGGCGGGCGGCTTTGGGCATATGCGCAAGCGGCTGGGGATGGTGGAGGGGAAGGAACTGATGGTGCCGTCGCACTTCCGCTATCCGGAGCAGGCGCTGCTGTACTTGCCGCCGGAGATGCCGGACCCGCGCGAGCCGAGCTTTGCCGCGGAGGCCGCGAAGCAGATACGGCGGGTGCTTGAGATCACGCGTGGGCGGGCCTTCTGCCTGTTCACGAGCTATGCGCAGATGCGCGACTTGTACGAGCGGCTGCTGATGGAACTGGAGTTTCCGCTGCTGCTGCAGGGCACAGCGCCGAAGAAGGCGCTGCTGGAGGAGTTTCGCGCGACGCCGAATGCGGTGCTGTTCGGCACATCGTCGTTCTGGCAGGGCGTGGATGTGCAGGGCGAGTCGCTGAGCTGCGTGATTGTGGATAAGCTGCCATTCGCGGTGCCGAGCGATCCGGTGGTGGCGGCGCGGATGCGCGCGATCGAAGAGGATGGGCGAAGCGCGTTCTTTGAATATCAGGTGCCGCAGGCGGTGATCACGCTAAAGCAGGGATTTGGGCGGCTGATCCGGTCGCTGGAAGACCGCGGCGTGCTGATGCTGCTGGACCCGCGGCTGCAGCGGCAGCGGTATGGGAGGGTGTTTCTGGAGAGCCTGCCGCCTTATCGGCTGACGAAGGATATTGCTGAGGTGGAGCGGTTTTTCTCGGCGGAGAAGACTTAGTCGCGCTCACTGCTAGCATTGACATAGGACGATGTCGCGGAATCTCTACATTCTGGCTGCTACGCTGCTGCTGTTTTCGCTGATCTCCTGCGGCATGCTGGTTTCGGTGAGCTCGACGCAGCCCGACCTGCCGGGCAATGGGTCGCTTTGGAAGACGACGTCGCTGTTTCTGTTTCTGGGCGCGGTGGTCTCGGCGTTTGCAGGTGTGATGCTGGCAATGTTTGAGCAGGTGGAGCGGCGGAATGAGGAGCGAGAACGCCGCCATGGCCGACGGCACTAGCCGTGCGGCGGATGCGCCTTGGCGCGAGGCGTGGGTTCACTCCGTTGTCACTCACGACTGACGTTGACTGCTGCCCAGCAACGGGACATGGGGCACCCGGATGAGCGCGAACCGGTAGAATGGAAGATGGGCTGCATTGCCCTTTCTGGCAAAGGAAGACATTCGTATGTACGAGGTAACGGTAGAGGCCGGGTTTTCCTCCGGGCACTATCTGCGCAACTATCGCGGCAAGTGCGAGAACCCGCACGGGCATAACTACAAGGTGCGCGTGACCTTGCGCGGCAAAGAGCTGGACGCTGCCGGGCTGCTGCTGGACTTCAAGCAGTTGAAGCAGGTGATGCGTCCGGTGATCGACCGGCTGGACCACCAGATGATCAACGATCTGGAGCCGTTTACGGTGATCAATCCGTCGGCGGAGAACCTGTCCAAATTTTTCTTCGACGAGACGAATCGCCAGTTGAGCGATATGACCGGCGGCCGGGTGCAGGTGAAGGATTGCACGATCTTCGAGACCGACACCACGACGGCTACGTATTACGAATAGTAGTTCTCATGTATCTGATCGAAATCTATAAGTCAGTGCAGGGCGAGTCGAGCTTTGCCGGGTTGCCGTGCATCTTTGTGCGGCTGGCGGGGTGCAATCTGCGCTGCTCGTGGTGCGACTCCGAGTACACCTTCAAGGGCGGATACAAGCAGTCGCTCGATGAGGTAGAGGCGGCGGTGGCGGCGCTGGCTCCGGTGCGGCTGGTGGAGTTCACTGGCGGCGAGCCAATGCTGCAGGAGCGCGAGCTGATTCCGCTGATGGAGCGGCTGCTGGCGCAGGGCTACACGCTGATGATCGAGACCAGCGGCGAGCGGCCGCTGGGGAATGTGCCGAAGGACGTGCACAAGATCGTTGACGTGAAGTGCCCGGGATCGGGCGAGGGCGGCACGTTTCGAATGGAGAACCTGGACGCGCTGACGAAGCGCGATGAAGTGAAGTTTGTCATCAGCGATCGTACGGATTACGAATTCGCGCGTCAGTTTACGCTGGAACACGGGCTGGCGGAGCGAGCCGGCGGCGTGCTGTTTTCGCCGGCCTTCAAGAAGGCGCCGAGCCTGGAGCGATCGACAAGCAACTGCGCGCTGGACCCGCGGGTGCTGGTGGAGTGGATGCTCGAGGATGGCGTGCCCGCGCGGCTGAGCCTGCAGATCCACAAGTTCATCTGGGAGCCGCAGAAGAAGGGCGTGTAGTCGCTGCTACTTCTTGCTGGCGAGGTATTTGTTGAAGGGGATTTCGAAGGCGAAGAGCTCGCGACCGTCGGAGCTCTGGATGCGGCGCAGTTCGAGGTGGGCGCCGGAGAGCGGATTCTCCAGGTCCTGGAGATCGTAGAAAAGGAAGCCGGCGCGCGTGGTGTGCGGCTCTACGGCGATGGCACCGTATTGGAATTCTGAAAAGTCCTGTTCGATCTTCTTATCCAGATTTTTACCTTTGCCGCCGATTTTTATCGGTCCGATGGGAATTTTCGCTCGAGGATCGGCAGGGCGGTCGAGGGCGCGCTCGGCATCGCGCGGCTCGGCGGCAGGAACCTTGTCGCCGGCGGCGGTGATGAAGTCGATGCGCGCGTCGTTGAGAGAGATGGGGGTGTCGCCTTCATTCGTGATGACGATGCGGATGGGGATGATGTTGGCGGAGGTGTAGTCGACACGAAAGATAGAGTTCCTTTGTGGCGTGTCGTAGGGATCGACGGCGATGGACAGGTGGTCGGCGGCGTGGCGCTCGAAGGCGGGGTATTGATCCGCTGTACCGGGCGGCGGCGCGGGGTGCTGGGCGAGAAGTGGAAGCGTAAGCAGTGCGGCAGCGAAGGGCAGAGACAGCAGGGAACGCATGCGCAGAATTAGAGCACTTTCGAGATTGCGCTGTCCTGCCCGCCTGGCACGGGTACGGATTTTCCCCTGAAATGAGCGATCGCGTGGCGCATTGCCCCGGTTAAAGGTAGTCTGCGGCAGGGTCGTGATTCTTTTCGTCTACAACGTGGGATTGTTGCTGGCGCTGGTGGTGGGCGCGCCGGTGTGGCTGCTGCGCGCGCGCTGGCGCGAGGGGCTACGCGAACGGCTGGGCGCGGGCGCGGCACGGGTGGGTCATGCGCTGGCCGGCAGGCAGCAGGTGTGGGTGCACGCTGTCTCTGTGGGCGAGGTGGTGGCGGTGAGCCGCCTGGTGGAAGAGCTGGATGCGCGGCTGGGGCGGGGCTCTGTGGCGGTTTCGACGACGACCAGAACCGGTCAACAATTGGCTCGAGAGCGCTTCGGCGCGGGGCGTTGTTTTTATTTCCCGATCGACCTGCCATGGGTGGTGCGCGGGGCGTTTCACGCGCTGCGGCCGCGCGTGCTGGTGCTGGCCGAGAGTGAGTTGTGGCCCAACGTTCTGGCGGAGTGCGCGGGCGAGCGGGTGCCGGTGGTGGTGGTGAATGCGCGGATCTCCGACCGCTCACTGCCGAGATATCAACGGCTGCGGAGATGGTGGCGGCCATTTCTGGAGATGCTGACGCTGGTGCTGGCGCAGAGCGCGGAGGACGCGCGGAGATTCATCGCGATCGGTGTGCCGGAGAGCCGAGTGCGTGTAGGCGGCAATCTGAAGTTCGACGCGCGGCCACCGCGATCGGCCACGGTAGTGGATCGGTTGCGAGCGCAGTTACCGAGCGGCGCGAAGGTGCTGGTGGCGGGGTCAACGCTGGAGGATGAGGAGCGTGTGCTGCTGGAGGCGTGGCCGGCGATCTGTGCAGCGGACGCCGAACGCGGTGATGGTGCTGGCGCCGCGGCATCCGGAGCGCTTTGCACGTGTGGCTGCGTTGGCGCGCGAGAAGAAGGCGCTGCTGGTGCGAGCGTTCTACGTGGGATGGAAGCGCGGTGGCTGCAGGCAGCGTGTTCCTGCTGGATTCGATTGGTGAGCTGGGCAGCGTGTACGGTTTGGCGACCGTGGCGTTTGTGGGCGGAAGCCTGGTTCCGGCGGGGGGGCACAATCCGCTGGAGCCCGCGCAGTTGGCGGTTCCGGTGGTGATGGGGCCGCACTATGAGAACTTTCGAGATGCGGTCGAGCTGCTGCGCGGCGTGGATGCTCTGCGCGTGGTGGAGCGGGAGAATGTGAGTGAGGCGATCGCGGCGCTGCTTGCCGACTCAGAGGCCGTGGTTGCCATGGGCGCGCGGGGTAAGAAGGCTTTCGAGGAACAGGCCGGGGCGACCGAGCGTGCTGTGCAGGCAGTGGTGGGGCTGCTTGCGGAGGGGAACGCGTGAGGCGCGTGGTATGGCCGCTGCTGCCGCTGGTTCCGCTGTATGGCGTGGTGCAAGCGCTGCACTCGGTTGCGTACGCTCGCGGGTGGCGGCGCGCGGAGCGGCTGCGGTGGCCAGTGGTGAGTGTGGGCAATCTGTCGGTGGGTGGCGCGGGTAAGACGCCGTTCGTGATTGCGCTGGCGCGCGCGATGACGGAGCGGGGATGGTCAGTCGATGTGCTGTCGCGCGGGTATGGGCGGGCGTCGGATGCAGTGGAGCGGGTTATGGCTCAAGGGGTGGACGATCCGGCCGCACGCTATGGAGATGAGCCGTGGCTGATTGCGCGGCGCGCGGAGGTGCCGGTCTTTGTGGGGCGCAAGCGCGTGGCGGCGGGGCAGCTGGCGGAGGTGCCGATTGTAGACGCGAGGGGCACGCGACACGTCCATCTGCTGGATGACGGGATGCAGCACCGTGGGCTGGCTCGCGATGCAGAGATCGTGCTGCTGCACCGGTCGGACTTTCG
Source organism: uncultured Acidobacteriaceae bacterium (assembly GCA_963763665.1). Taxonomy (GTDB): domain Bacteria; phylum Acidobacteriota; class Terriglobia; order Terriglobales; family Acidobacteriaceae; genus KBS-83. The sequence continues at coordinate 2,037,143 of CAVXPT010000001.1, forward strand.
GACAACGCTGTTGCCTGCGGGAAGGCTGCGGGAGCCGCTGGCGGCACTGGAGCGCGCGGACATTGTAGTGTTGCGCGAGGAGGACATGGACGTGGCCGAGCGGGCGCGGCGCTGGATGAGGACGGATGCGCGGATCTGGACGATACGGCGTGAGTTGGAAATCCCGGCGTTGCCGGGAGCGGCGGTGGTGTTCAGCGCGATCGCGCATCCGGAGGAGTTCGTGAATGGGCTGCGGGGGAAGGGCGTCTCGATTGCGGCGTCACATGCATGGCGTGACCATCATCGGTTTACGGATGGGGATGTGACGATGCTGTGCGCGCTGGCTGCGCAACATCACGCGTCGTGTTTCGTGACGACGGAGAAGGACGTGGTGCGGCTGAGGCAGACGCAGCGCGCGCGCCTGGAACAAACCGGACCGGTGCTGGCGGCGGCCTTGACGGTGCGGCTGCTGGAGCCGGAGGCTGTTCTGGCTGCGCTGGAAGAGCGTCTGGAGCAGCGGGGCGCGTGAGAGAATCAGCCTTTGCGATCTGACCATAATGCGGAGAAACAGAATGCGGAGAAAGACCGGCTGCGCGTTCTGATCGTACGGCTGGGCGCGATGGGGGATGTGCTGCACGCGATGCCTGCGGTGGCGGCGCTGCGGGCGCAACTGCCGGAGTGTCATGTGGGATGGGTGATCGAGCCGCGCTGGGCGCCGCTGCTGATGGCGGATGGAGCCGTTCGGCGTACAGCCACGATGCCGCTGGTCGACGTGGTGCACACGGCCAATGCGCGGGGATGGGCCCGGCAACCGCTGGCAGCTTCGACGTGGCGCGCGATGCGGGGATTGCGGCGTGAGCTGCATGCGCAGCGCTATGACCTGGCGATCGATCTACAGGGCGCGGTGCGGTCTGCGTTGATCGGAAGAGCTTCGGGCGCTGAGCTGGTGGGTGAGGCGGAACCGCGCGAGACGCCGGCGCGATGGTTCTTTCAGCGTAAGGTGGCGACGCGGGGCGTGCATGTGATCGAGCAGGCAGCGGAGGTGGTGGCGGGAGCGACGGGTCTGACGCTTGCGCCGATTCTGCCGCCGTTGCCAATGGATTGCGCAGCAGAGAGACGGGTGGCTGCGATGCTGCCGGATGCCGGGGCGCTGGTGGTGCTGCATCCGGGTGCGGGCTGGGGTGCGAAGCGCTGGCCGGCGGAGCGCTATGGCGCGCTGGCAGCGGCGCTGAAGACGCGGGGCTATGCCGTGGTGGTGAACTGTGCGCCGGGCGAAGAGGCGCTGGCGGCGGATGTGGTGCGAGGCAGCGGCGGCGCGGCGCAGACGATTGCGACCGACATGATCGTGACCAGCATGGCAGAATTGATCGCGATGACGAGACGATGTGCATTGGTGATTGGCGGCGACACGGGACCGGCGCATCTGGCGTGCGCGCTGGGCAAGCCGGTGGTGGGACTATACGGGCCAACCGATCCCGCGCGGAACGGGCCGTGGGGTGTGCCGTTCCGCGTGCTGCGGCATCCGGAGAGCCGGCGCGACCATGCGCGGCGCAGCGCGCCGGAGGCGGGGCTGCTGACGATTGAGCCGGAGGAAGTTCTGGCCGCGGTCGAGGAACTGCTGGGGTCAAAGGGAACAACGGCAGGACCGGCGGTGCAGGCTTGAGCGTGAGCTGGACGCGCATTGCGCGGCGCATCCGGGTGCCGATGGGGTTTGTGTTTGCGCTGTTCTTTTTGCTGACCGCGCATCCTTCGCTGCATTCCCTGCTGTGGAGCCTGCTGGGGACTGTGCCGGGCGTGGCATTGCGTGCGTATGCCTCCGGCTACGTGACGAAGAATACCGAACTGACCATGACGGGGCCTTATGCGTACACGCGCAATCCGTTGTACCTGGGCTCGATGCTGATTGCCTTTGGATTTGCCGTGGCCGCGCATAGCTGGTGGGTCGCACTGGCGCTGGCAGTGTTATTCACACTGATCTATCTTCCGACGGTTTATTCGGAGGAAGAGTTTTTGCGCGGGCAGTTCCATAACTATGAGGACTATTGCCGGCGCGTACCTCGGCTATTTCCGCGGCTAACGCCGGCGTCTTCGGTAACCGGCGGAGGTTTCTCCGGCGCGCTCTATCGCAAGCACCGCGAGTACAATGCAGCCTTAGGCACTCTTACTATCTATGCGGTGTTATTGCTGAAATTGTTCGTCTGGCATAGAGCATTGTTCCTGACTTCGTGAGATGGCGGAGTTATACGCGGCAGGATTTACGATGCTTTCGCGACTGAGAAAAAACACTACGCGTGAGGGATGTATTTGAGACGACTGCCTTTGTTTTTTTGCGGCCTGCTGCTGACCGTCGCAGCCGAATCTCAGCAGATGCCATCGCTTCCAGCGCCGCAGCAGCAGTACCTGCCACAGCACCAGACGCTTTCGTATGGGGTGGATTGGCGCGTCTTTCCGGCAGGGACTGCGACCTTTCACCTGGAGAGTGACGGAACAACGCAGCGGGTGCAGGCGAATGGCGATTCCATCGGTGCGGTGAGCCTGCTGTTCAAGGTGGTGGATCGCTTCCAGTCGTCGTTTGACCGGCGCACCGGCTGTGCGCAGACCTTTGCCAAGCAACTGCAGGAGGGACGGCGGCAGATCGTGAGCACGCTGCAGTTTCAGTATGGCGCACACAAGCAGGTGCTGGATGAGAAGAACCTGGTGAAGGGCACGAGCCGCCACCTGGAGTCGCCGATTCCAGCGTGCGTGAGCGATTTGATGTCGTCGATCTTCATTGCCGGCGCTCAACCGCTGGAGGTGGGGCAGAACTTCACCTTGCCGATTGCCGATGCGATGCGGGTGATTGCGGTGACATTCAAGCCGGAAGCACGGGAAGAGATCAAGACGCCCGCGGGCACATTCCAGACCATTCGGGTGGAGCCGACGGCTGATGCCGGCGTGGTGAAGAATCGCGGCAATATCTGGATCTGGTACACGGATGACAACCGGCATCTGCCGGTGCAGATGCGGGCTCGGCTCTTCTGGGGCACCATTACGCTGCGGCTGACGAGCGTGGAGCAGAAGTAGAGGCGGCGGCGCGATTATTGCAGGCGGAAGCGGTCGCGCATGAGGCGCCGCAGTCGCGGCTGGTAGATGAGGTCGTAGGCCAGCTCCTTGTCCGGGAACATGGCGAGCGCGGCGCGGCGGCTGTCCGCGATCATCTCCGAGGCTGCATCGTAGGTGAGCGTTGTGTCCTGCGCGATGACGGACATCACCATGTTCATCATGAGCTGGAGGCGGCGGAGGTTTTTCTCTTCCTGCTGCTGCTCGAGCACGGAACGCGATTCCTCCGGCTGTGTTTGGCCCGTGTCCCTGGTTTCTTCTGACTCCATGCGAGGACCCCTCCGGACTGCGATGTTTCGCAGACTCTATACCTGATAGGGATGCTGCGCAGTAGAAAAACGATCCCCGAAGGTATCAAGGTAAGTGCGCGGTATGCGCGCCAGTACCGTCGATATAGAAGGTGGAGATGCCGAGCATGTCGGTACGCCAGGTGCGGGCGCCCTCGCCTTCGAGCTTGTCGAGCGTCTCCCACCGTGGGTGGTGATAGTTGTTGAAAGGGCCGACAGAGATAACGGCCAGATGCGGCGAAACCCGCGCGAGGAAGGGCGGGATGGTGGATGTCTTGCTGCCGTGATGGCCGACTTTGAGCAGGTCGGAAGAGAGATCAGCGGGAGGCAGTGAGAGCATGGCGGCCTCGCTGGGTGCTTCGGCATCGCCTTCGAGCAGCGCGGAGTGGCCGGCATAGCTGAGGTGCAGAACGAGCGAGTCGTCATTTGTGGCGGAGTCGCGGGGCTGATAGCGCGGCGCCGGGGAGAGGACGCGCACTGTGGCAGAGCCGAAGGGCATTGTGTCTCCGGCGGAAAAGGAGCGGACACTGATGCCGAGCGAGGCTGCTTCGCTAAGCAACGCCTGATAGGCGGGGATGGGCGGGTTGTGGCCGACCCATAGCTCGCGCGGGCGGAAGTTGCGCAGTATGGCGGGCATGCCGCCCATGTGATCGCTATGGGCGTGGGTGAGCGCGACCACATCGAGACGATGCACGTGGCGGCTCCAGAGATAGGGTGCGACCACGTCCTCTCCGATGTCGAAGTTTCCTTGATGTGTCGAGCCGCCGGTGGGGCCTCCGGCATCGACCAGCATGGTGTGGCCGTCGGGCGAGACGACGAAGATAGAGTCGCCCTGGCCGACGTCGATGGCGCTGATCTCGAGCTCTCCCGAACGGCGGGAGATGGTGTGGGGTGCGAGCGCGCAGACCATTGCTGCGACGAGCGCGGCGGCGGCCAATGGGAGCGCGAAGCGGTTGCGCATGCGCACGATCCACACCGCGAGCGCGAGCAGTGCCAGACACGCAAGGGCAGCGGCGAGCGTTGGCTCGGGGAGACGCCACTCGCTCATGCGCCATGCGCTGCAGAAGCGAACGATGGCGAGGACCACGTGGAGCATTCCGGCGGTGACGGCCGCGGGCAGCCACGCGATATGCGGCGATACGAGCAGCGCGGTCATGGTGAGCAATGCGGCCGGGAGCAGGAGAGAGAGCGCCGGAACGATGAGGATGTTGACGAGCAGTCCCGATGTGGTGACGCGATGAAAGTAGACAGCCATGGGCAGCGCCATGGTCAGCTCGATGGTGGCGGAGACGAGGCAGAGGTCGAAGAACAGCAGGCTCCAGTGAATGGCGCGGGCGAGCGCATTCTGCGCATAGCGTGTGCGGCGCCAGCGGCGGCTAATGAATGGCTCCAGGTGTTCACCGAGCAGACGCAGCGTTACTCGAAATTGGGCGAGTCGCGGCTCGAATGCGGTATCCATGCTGACGACGTTGATGAAGCGCGAGGCGGTAAGGAAGGGAGCACTGGTGCGCTCCATGACGGGAATGGCGATGCCGGCGACGGCGACGACGGTGAGGAGCGTCATCTGGAGGCCGGCGTCGAAGAGCGCGTGGGGATCGAAGGCGAGCAGGCAAAGCGCGGCGAAGCCAAGGCTGTTGAGGCGGCCGCGATCCCGATAGAGCAGGCGGCCGATGAGATAGAGCGCCAACATGGCGAAGGCGCGTTGTACTGGCTGGCCGAAGCCGGTGAGCAGAGCATACCCGAAGGATGAGACCAGCGTGAGGGCGGTGAGCGGAAGACGGCCGATGCGGAGCCTGCGGCCGATGGCGAAGACGAATGCGGCGAAGATGCCAAGGTGCAGGCCGGAGACGACCAGCAGATGAAAGGAGCCGGTGCGCTCGAATGGTGTGCGCAGCGCGGTGCCGAGGTAGGAGCGGTCGCCGGTGACCATGGCGGAGAGCATGGCGGCATCGTCGCGGCTGAGGGTGAGCCAGGCGGGTAGCGCGTGCGGGAAGGGGCTGTCCGCGAATTGCATCAGGCGGTCGCTAGCGGCGGTCTGCAGGGTATGTTGCAGGCAAGCGAAGCTGCGCTGGTTTCCATGTCCCTCGACGTGGAGCTTTTCCGCCTTGGTGGAGCCGATGATGCCGATGCCCTGGCGGAGCATCCAGGCGGGACTGTCCCAGACACCGGGATCGCGGTAGCGCTCGGGCGGCTTAATCGTCGCTGTTACAGTGACGAGATCGCCGCAGCCGAGCGGCGGGATGACAGCATCTTCGCGCGCATAGAGGGAGAGGCGCAGGCCGCCCTGGACGAGTTGCAGGGGATCGCCGGGCTCCGCGGCGGACCGGACATGCAGATCGATGGACTGCATCTGTTCCGTGATCTGCTCGGTGGAGAAGGGGCGGAAGGAGATGACGCGGCGGATGGGAGTCGCGCGCTCGATGATGCCGGTGAGCGTGACAGGCTCGTTCTGCGCGAGATGGCGGAGTTCGGTCTGCGGCGTGGGGCGTGGCTGCATCTCTGCTGCGAAGCCGCCGAGAAGCAACCAGGTTGCGGCGAGCGGCCAGAGGGCGATGCGTGGGTTTCCAGCGCGCGGCTGCCGCGGCGAGCAGGCCCTCCAAGAGCGTCGCGAGGCCGAGCCAGGCGGGCGTAAACCAGTAGCGGCTGGTGATGAGAATGCCTGCGGCGAAGGCCAGTGCTGCGAAGAGGAGCGGCGCGCGCGTGAAGCGGACCGGATCATGCTCGATAGCGCCGATGTTGCGCTTGGCGGGAAGGCCTTTGGAGACATGGCGGGGCGCCGGCCGCTGCGATTGTGATTGCGGGGGAGCGACGATGGTGGCCATGGATCCGAGAGCCCTTGAAACCGCGGCCCCCGCCGATCAAATGCGTTCGAGCGTCGCCACGGTCTCCAGATGGAATGTCTGTGGAAACAGGTCTATCAGGGTGAGGGCGACGGGTCGATACCCGGATGGTTGCAGCGTGCGCAGGTCCCGGGCGAGGGTGGAGGGATCGCAGGAGACATAGACGATCTGGCGTGGCCGAACCGCCGCGAGGCGCTGGCAGACCTCCGCGCCGAGGCCGGCGCGCGGCGGGTCGACTATGACGAGGTCGGGGACGAGGAGGTCCGGATGTTGCGCCAGGGGAGATTTAAGGAAACGGAGAGTGTCCTGGGTAACACGCTTGTGCTCCTGGCCGTGGAGGTTTCGGGCGAGATCGGCCATGGCGGCGGGCGAGGATTCGACGGCGACGACGCGTTCGAATCGCTCCGCGAGCGCCTGGGCGAAGAGTCCGACGCCGGCGTAGAGGTCCCAGGCGAGCGCGCCTTGCCGCCCGGCGACGACCTCTTCGAGCAGTTCAGGGACGAGATAGCGATTCACCTGAAAGAATGCGCCGGCGCTGACCTGATAACGATGCGGGCCGAGGGCGTAATCCAGCCATGGCTGGCCCCAGGCGGAGGACGGCTGGATACGGCGTGTTTTGGGATCGAGCACAAACGTGTGCACGCCTTGGAGCACGGGCAGTGCCGGCAGGAGTGCATCTGCGACCGATCGGGGTAGTCCGTCGGACGATTTTCGCTGTGCGAAGAGGGAAACGAGCAGCGCGGACTCATCTGCGTTGGTGAAGAACTCGACTTCGGAGAACGTAGTTGCGAGCGTGGATTGCCGCTGGAGGAGTTCGTTGAACGCGGCGATGGCCTGCTGCAGAATGGGCGCTGCGACGGGGCAGTGGGTGACGGGCAGATTGCGATGCGAGGCGGCTTCGTGGTAACTGAGCGCGGCATGTGGAGGCCGGTTGACGTGCAGACGGATGCGATTGCGATAGGCCCAGGGATCGGCAGAGCGAATGCGAATTTCTGACGGGACTGTGACGTGGGCGCGCTCCAGCGTTTCGACGAGGATGGCGCGTTTCATCGCGAGCTGCGCGGCATAGTCCGCATGCTGGTAGTGGCAGCCGCCGCAGCGCTCGTAGTATTCGCATCCGGGAGCGATGCGGCTGGACGCCGGCTCGAGCACGGAGTCGAGCGCGGCGGTGATATAGCTGCGGCGGTCGGTGGCGATGGTCGCCTCGACCAGCTCACCGGGCAGGGCGAGAGGCACGAAGATCGCCTTGCCGGCGAGGTCGGATGGAACATCCGCTTGGGGGTTCGCTGGGACGCGTGCCAGGGAGGCGCCGCCATAGATTGCCTTCTCCATGCGCAGTTTCATGTCACTCGCCCTGTTGCATGTAGAAGAGGCTGATGCGCGGCAGATCGTAACGCTCCAGCAGGCGGCGGCGCAGGAACTGCTGTTCGATCTGGCGAATCTGCAGCGCCTGCATGCGGCTGCGATAGGGAGCGAGCTCGCGCGCAGCCTGCTCGCGCATCTGCTCCAGCTCTTCTGCGGGCGTCTGGGTGATCAGCAGGGCGAAGAGCTTCTCTTCGATCGCGCTCAGATGTCGCTCGAGCGCTTCGTTGGTGAGCTTCTGTGGCGCGAGCTGTTCCAGCCGGTTGCCGATCTCATGCAATGCAGGCAACGCTGCGGCGGCGCGGGTGAAGGTAGCGGCTGCGGTATGCAGATGTTGTGCGATGCGCTCCTGCTCAAGGCCAGCGGCTGCGCCTTGAACCGGCGTGCCGCCCACGGCTGCTTCCTGCATGGCCTCGACTGCTTCCATGACGGCCTGAGCACACCATGCCAGGCCGTTGACCTTGCGCATGCGGGCTTTTGTCTTGCGTGCCTCGTATTTATCGAAGGCGGCATCGATGCCGCGCAGGACCGCAGCGAGAGGGACGCCTGCCTCGCGCCAGGTGTCGATCAGCGCCCAGTCCAGCGTGGAGAGGAGCAGGATGGAGCCGCGGCGGCGCTGGAAGTGCTCCTCAATCTCCGTGAAGTAGTTGATGTAGTTGTTTTGCACCTTAGATCGTAGCGCTGGGCGCGGGGCGACGCGGATTGCGGTTGCGCTCGTAGAGCAGACGGAGGCCATCGAGGGTGAGCATGTCGTCGATGGCGGTGATGAATTTTGAATCGTCGTGCAGCATGTGGGCGAGGCCGCCGGTGGCGATCACCTTGGGCGCCGGATCGTTCGGGTGGCTGTCGTGCACCTCTGCCAGCATGCGCTCGAGGATGCCGTCGACCAGACCGATGTAGCCGTAGAAGAGGCCGCTCTGCAGGTGTGCGATGGTATTGGTGCCGATGACGCGGGCAGGACGTTTGATGTCCACGCGAGCCAGCTTGGCTGCGCGCGAGAAGAGCGCGTCCGCAGAGATGCCGAGACCGGGAGCGATGACGCCGCCGATATATTCGCCGCGCGCGGAGATGACGTCGAAGGTAGTGGCGGTGCCGAAGTCGACGACGATGATGGGACCGCCATAGCGCGCGAAGGCAGCGACGCCGTTGACGATACGATCCGCGCCGAGCTCGGCGGGATTATCCACGAGCAGCGGCATACCCGTCTTGATGCCGGGCTCGACGAAGATGGGGCGGAGACCAAAATAGCGCTCGCAGAGGCGCCGGAGGGTAGTGTCGAGCGGCGGAACAACGGAAGAGACGACGATCGCGCTGATCTTCGAAACGTCGATCTGGCGCATCGCGAAGAGGTTCATGAAGAGCACGCCGTACTCATCGGAGGTCTTGTTCTTGTGCGTAGTGATGCGCCAGTCGGCAATCAGCTCTGGCGATTCGGGGTCGTAGAGTCCGAGGACGGTGTTGGTATTGCCGACGTCAATCGCGAGCAACATCGCTAGCGGCCCCCTTCCCGCACGCCGCCGGAGAGCACGGTGCGGATGCCTTGCGCTGTGCGGACGCGCAGAAAGCCACGGCTGTCCAGACCGTCCGTCACGCCGGAGAATGTATCTGCTTCGGTGACGGTCACGGGTTTCCCCTGCACCCATGTGGAATTGCTGATCAACCGGTTGCGGATATCTGTGGTCGCCGCTTCGAGGTGCTGTGGCGCGGTCAGGCGCTCGATCTCTTGGTGGAGGTAACGCAGGAGGGCTATCAGCAGTTCCTGGCGCGACCAGTCCTGCCCAGTCTCGATCTTGAGCGAGGTGGCGAGCGATGCCAGCTCCGGTGGGAACGCCGGCTGATGCACGTTGATGCCGATGCCGACGACGGCGTGGCGTACGCGCGTGACTTCGGCATTGAGCTCGGTGAGGATGCCGGCCATCTTGCGGCCCGACAACAACAGGTCGTTGGGCCAGCGGATGTCCGGCGCTAGCGAGGTGACCTCGCGCACAGCAGCCTGGACGGCGAGTCCCGTGGCCAGCGAGAGCCAGAGGATGTCTGCGGGTGCGATTGCGGGGCGCAGCAGAATGCTGACATAGAGGCCGGAGCCGGCGGCAGAGTGCCACTCATGCGCGCCGCGGCCGCGACCGACGGTCTGCTCGTCAGCCAGATAGACGGTGCCGCTCTCCTGTCCCTGCTCGGCCTCGCGCATGGCGAGCGTATTTGTGGAGTCGATGGTGGGGAAGTGGCGGACTTTACCGGCAAACGGGGTACCGGCGAGCTCGCGTTGAAGGGCATCGAGTTCGAAGGCGTCGGCGGTCGGAAGTGCGGTCGGAAGGGCGGTCTGGGACATGAGTTAACTTTCGGCCACGATGCGCATGCTGAGGTCTACGGCGGTGGCGGAGTGGGTCAGCGCGCCGGAGGAGATGAAGTCGACGCCGGCCTCGGCGTATTTGCGGATGGTGTCCAACTGGATGCCGCCGGAGGCCTCAATCGGCACCTTGAGGCCGCGTGCGTGGATGAGCTTGACGGACGCGGCGACCTCGGCGGGCGTCATGTTGTCGAGCAGAATGGCTTCCGCGCCGCCTTCTATGGCCTGTTCGAGTTCCTTACGGTTACGCACCTCTACCTGGAGGCGCTGACCGGGCTTGCGCGCGGCAAACGCAGCCGCGAGTACCTTGGGAATGCCGCCACCCAGTGCGATGTGGTTGTTCTTGATAAGGATGCTGTCGGAAAGGTCGAGGCGATGGTTCTCGCCGCCACCGCAGGAGACAGCGTACTTGTCCAGCAGACGTAATCCGGGAACGGTCTTGCGCGTGTCGAGGACTTTTGCTTTCGTGCCGTGCACCTGGTCCACATATCGGCGCGTTATGGTGGCGATGCCGCTCATTCTCTGCATCAGATTGAGGATGACACGCTCGCAGGAGAGCAGAACATGCGCGGTAGAGCGGACGACCGCAATCGATTGGCCACGCTTGACGCGTACGCCATCGAAGATCTCCGGATGATGGACGACCTCGTAGCGAACGGGATTTGCCCGGCCGGACACCTGGCTAAGGCGGGAGTAGATGTCCAGAAAGCGGGGAATGCAGCCCAGGCCGGAGACGACGCACTCTTCCTTCGCGACGATGGTGCCGGAGGCCCGCAGCTTGGGATCGATGGTGTACGCCGTTGTAATGTCTTTGAGCGCCTGATCTTCCAGCAGGGCATGTTCCAGGATGGCTTCGACTCGCTTGCTCTTCCAGTCCATACGCTCATTCATGATACGCTGCGACGGCTGCGAACCTTGAGCTTCGCTTCACGAAGGGACCGATAGGATAGAGGGATGCTTTTTCGAGGGATATTTTTGTTTCTGGCGGCGCTTTTGCCCATAGGGCTGCAGGCGCAGACGCAGCCGCGGCAGCAGGACGAATGCGAACTGGACCGGTTTCAGGTATGCCTGGTGCATATCCTCCAGGATGAGCGCGACATTGTGACCAGCCCGGCGCGGGTGCGCCCCAGCGACCTGCTTTGGATTGCCCCGTTTGGGCTGGCGACAGGAGTGGCTATCGACTATGACGCGCACGCGCTGCGCAGCCTTGGCCATGACCCACAGCGGGAGACCAATTTTCGCCACGTGTCGGATATCGGTGTGTATACGCCCATCGCGGGCGTGGTGGCGGGCTATGCGGCCGGCGCCCTGCGGCACGATGATTACCTGAAGCAGACTTCGGTGATCGCCGGTGAGGCGATTGTGGATTCGCTGATCCTGAACGAGGGTCTGAGGTTCGCAATCAACCGCCAGACGCCCAGTCAGGGGGACGAAACCGGGCGCTTCTGGCCACACGGTACGAAGACGTGGCCGGATGGACAATCGATGCCGTCCAACCATTCCATCATTGCGTGGAGCTTCGCGCATGTGGTGGCGGAACGGTATCCGGGATGGAAAACACGGCTGGCGGTCTATGGGCTGGCGACGACAGTGAGTGTGTCGCGGGTGATGGCGAGGGACCATTTTCCGTCCGATGTGCTGGTAGGCGGCACGCTGGGCTATCTGATCGGCGGATACGTGGTGCACAAGCGCGGGGAGCCGAGCCAAAGCTACTCATTCTCGATGGTGGATACGCCGAACGGGCGGGGTGTGCAGTTGTCGTACAACTTCAATCACTGAGAGCGAGCAGCAATTATTCCGGTGGCAGGCCATCCCGCGCGGCGCCGGTGCGCTCGATGAGCGTCGTCAGCTCCGCGTTGCGGCGGCGAATGCCTTCGACGACTGACACAGGTGCCTTGGCCAGGAAGGATTCATTGCCGAGCTGGCGATCGCTGTTTTCCTTTTCTTTCTGGAGCTTCGCGAGTTCCTTGGTGAGGCGCTCGCGCTCGGCCTTGGTGTCAACCGGCTTCTCATAGACGACGGCAACGTCGAATGCCGGCGTGGCGCGATGCGCCAGGCCATCCGGCAGTTGCGGGACGACTTCGAGCGTGGTGACGCGGGCGAGACGCTGGATGGTGGCAAGGTTTTGCTGGAAGATAGCCGCATCGCTGGTGCGCAGGAGGATGGGGACGGATTCGCGCTCGGGTACACCTGCGTCCTTGCGCGCTGCGCGCACGGCGACGATGAGCGACTGCAATTGTGCCATGCCGCGCTCGGCTGCCTCGTCGATATTCCTTTGAGTAGAGACGGGATAGGGCATGAGCGCGATGGAGCGCGCCGGCGGCTGCCCGTCGTAGAAGGCATGCCAGATCTCTTCGGTGATGAAAGGCATGAAGGGCGAGAGCATGCGCAGGGAAGACTCGAAAACCCCGCTGAAGAGCAGGAACGGCAGAATCCGATCCTCTTCGTCTTCTGCGGAGTCGATACGCAGCTTCACCAATTCCAGATACCAATCGCAGAGGTCGCCCCAGAAAAACTGGTAGATGGCGTGGGCGGCTTCGTCGAAGCGGTAGATTTCGAGTGCCGCATTGACGGCATTCGCCGTGGCGTAGAGACGCGAGAGGATCCAGCGATCTTCGAGGCGCGACTCGTCAGACGCATCTGGCTGTTTTGTTGCGTCGGGATCGGATGGATTTGCGAGCAGAACCGCCTGGTCCTGGCTCACGGTTGCGAGGTCAATCGACCCGAGGGGTATTCCGCCTTCCCCGGCGAATAAGCGCTCGCGATGCATGAAAAGGAAGCGGGCGGCGTTCCAGATCTTGTTCGCGAAGGCGCGGTAGCCCTCGGTGCGCGCTTCGGAGAAGGCGATGTCGGTGCCGGGCGAGGCCATGGTCGCTAGCGTGAAGCGGACAGCATCCGTCCCGTAGCGTTTCACGATCTCGATGGGATCGATGACGTTGCCTTTGGTCTTGGACATCTTCTGGCGCTCGGCGTCGCGCACCAGTGCGTGGATGTAGACCTCGCGGAAGGGCACGGCGTCCTTGAGCGTGCGCGCGGAGCCGTCCGGCATGGGGAGATCGAGCATGAAGTGGCAGCCGAACATGATCATGCGGGCTACCCAGAAGAAGAGGATGTCCGAGCCGGTGACGAGCAGCTCGGTGGGATAGAAGGCGGCGAGATCGGGCGTCTGGTCTGGCCAGCCAAAGACCGACATAGGCAGAAGGCCGGAGGAGAACCAGGTGTCGAGCACATCGGTCTCCTGCGAGATCGCCTTGGATTGGCAATGCTGGCAGGCTTCCGGTGTTTCGCGAGCGACCGTCACCTTGTCGCATGCGGCGCAGTGCCATGCGGGAATGCGATGGCCCCACCAGAGCTGGCGCGAAATGCACCAGTCGTGGATGTTGCGCATCCACTCGTCGTAGGTCTTGCGGTATTGCTCGGGGGTGAAGCGGATGTGGCCTTCGTCCACCGCAGCGATGGCTTTTTCCGCCAGCGGTTGAATCTTGATGAACCACTGCGTGGAGAGACGCGGCTCGACCACGGTTTTGCTGCGGTCGCACTTGCCCACGGCGTGGGAGTGGTCCTTGACCGAGTAGCCGGGCTGGCCTTCGAGCTCGGCTACGATGCGCTTGCGTGCCTCGTAGCGGTCGAGGCCGGCGAAGCGGCCGGCCACGTCGTTCAGGTGCGCGGTCTCATCCATGATGTTGATGGACTGGAGCTTGTGGCGCTGGCCGACGGCATAGTCATTGGGATCGTGCGCAGGCGTGATCTTGACCGCGCCGGTGCCGAACTCCGGGCTGACCCAGGGATCGGCGACGATGGGAATCTCGCGCCCGATGAAAGGCACGCGCACGCTTGCGCCTTGCAAGTGCCGGTAGCGCTCGTCGATGGGGTGGACGGCGATGGCGACGTCACCGAACATCGTCTCCGGCCGGGTGGTTGCAACGAGGAGCGAATCGTTCGAGCCGACGATACCGTAAGGGATGGTGTAGAGCTTGCCCTGCTGCTCTTCGTGAATCACTTCGAGGTCGGAGATGGCGGTCTGGCAGTCCGGGCACCAGTTGACGATGTAGGCGCCGCGATAGATGAGGCCCTGTTCATGCAGACGGACAAAGGCTTCGCGCACGGCGCGCGAAAGGCCGGTGTCCATGGTGAAGTACTCGCGCGACCAGTCGACGGAGGCGCCGAGGCGCTTCATCTGATCGAGGATGGCGCCGCCGTACTGCTCCTTCCAGCACCAGACGCGCTTGAGGAAGGCTTCGCGTCCGAGTTTCTGGCGCGAGGTTTTCTCTGCGGCCAGTTGGCGCTCCACCATCATCTGGGTGGCAATGCCTGCATGATCCGTGCCGGGCACCCAGAGGGTGCGATCGCCGCGCATGCGATGCCAGCGGGCGAGGATATCCATTTCCGTCTGGTTGAGCATGTGGCCCATGTGCAGGCGGCCGGTGACGTTCGGCGGCGGCAGCAGCATGGTGAAGTTGCGTTGGGCAGAATGGGCGTCGGCGGCGGCTACGTGAAATAGCTGTTCACGGACCCAATACTCGGCCCAATGCTCTTCAATTGCGGCTGGATCGTAGGCTTTCGGCAATTCGTGCGGCATGGAAGTCTCAGGGTAACAAAGAGGGAAGACGACGACAGACAACTGCAGACAAAGACAGTCAAACTACCGGATCAAACAGAAACGGCAGAAGGGTTTTGATGCCCTACTGCCGTTGTCTGCTTTTGGCGGTTGCTGTCTTTTAGAACGGGTTCAGTTTGTCCAGGCCCTTCTTCTTCTTGTTGGCGCTGGAGGACTCGGCGCTCTGGTCGGTTTTGACCTTGGGATTCTTCTTGGGTTTCTTGCCGGGTGCTGGAGTTCCGGTCTGCACCTGGGCGTTGCCGCCTGCGGCGCCCTTCACGTCGTTCACCTGCGACTGGCCTTCCGCGGGCTTCTCGACGGGCGGCAATGGCGCGGCGTTGGCCGGACCGACTGCCTTCAATCCATAGTTGGCGTCGCCCGCCGCGGGTGCGGGGGTAGCAGTGTCAGTAGTGGGTGCAGCGGCTGGCGGAGCCGCGCCGGTGCTGGACGCTCCGCTGTTGTTGTCCACGGCGTTGCCGTTCGGATTCAGAATCTCCACGCCCAAGCCGGTTCCCCCTCCGTTACCCTCTGGATTCGGCACGGCTGCATCGCCGGTGCGTGGCGCGGCAGTGCCATTGGCGATTGCCGGCGACGGCGTGGCGCCCGAGCCTTCCGCCTTGATACCTGCGGCAGAGTTGAAGATCGCGATGTTTTCCTTGCTGACTTCAGGCGCCGTGACGGTCTTGGCCGGTGTCATCAAAGGCTCGCCGACGCGGGCTGCCTCCAGGGTGGAGGGGCCATGCTTCACCAGCAATATCGCGCGGTCTTTCAGCTTGATATTGGCGCGGCTCTGCTCCTCTGCTTCACTCTCTGCGAGAGCGGTCTGGGTCGGCTCCGGAACGGGACGGCCGAGCGCAATCAGCTTCTCTCTCGCGTCCTCAACGTGCGGCGCCATGGGGTAGCGGGTGACTACCTTGGAGTAGCAGTCGGCGGCGCGGTCGTCATAGGCGGCGATGAGACGTTCCCGCTCAGCGGGTTTGATATAGCCCATCTTCGCGGCAATATTCGCCTCCGCGGCGTAGTTATCTCCGAGCTGCATCAGGGCCAGGTCGCTCTTGCTGAAGAGCGGATAGGAATCGGTGACCGTTTGCAGGCGGGCGATGCTGGCCGGCCAATTTTCGTGGGTTGCGTAGAAGCTGCCCACGGTGAACTGCCGCTGCGCCAGCACCTCCTGTACCTCGCGCAGGCGCTGTTTGGCGCGCGGAACCAGGGTGGAATCAGGGTATTGCTGGACCATCAGGCGATATTCCTGCTCTGCGCGCTCCGCGTTGGTGGGATCGCGATCCGGCTTCTCCATCTGCTGGTAGTAGATGTCGCCCACCTTCATCTGGGCTTCGGCAGCCTCGGGCTGGTTGGGGAAGAAGGTGATGAAGTCCTTGTACTCTGCTTCCGCCTGCTGCAGCGCGGCGGCGCCGCCCTCCTTGTACCAGCTATCGCCGACAGCGAGCTTGGCGCGCATCTGGTATTCGGACTCCGGATACGTGGTGAGGAGCGCCTGCAGATCGAGGCGGGCCACGTCGAACTTGCCCTTCCTGAGGGCGCTCATTGCCTTGTCGAAGAGCTCCTTATCCGGCTGTTTGGAGGTGACACCGGCCAGGGGGTCGGTGGAACTGGCTTTCTTCGACTTCTTGGCATGATGAAAGACTTGCGCTGGTGCGCCGACCGTGAATGCGGCCGCCAGGCAGGCGGCGGCTGAAAGAGCGAGCAGGCGGGCGGAAAAACTCCGGTTCATAGACATCAACATCCCTCAAGACTTGACAAAGACCACCGGCAGCGTGCGCTCGTTTTTTAGCCTGTGGGTTACTTCCAGCATTCTAGAGCTTTTTCACGGTTGGTGTGTACCAGCCGAGTTTCCCCAAATGTGGCTTTTCTTAACGGAAAGCCACCCGGACAGTTGTTCTCTGCTGCACCGCTACTGTAGAAACTGCTCTACCGGGCTGAGGCGAGCTCTGCCGAGCGGGCTGCCTCCAATAATTCACGTGCATTGCGTTCGGGTTGTCCGCCATCGAAGACGGCGCTGCCGGCAACCAGGAGCTCCGCTCCTGCTTCGACGACCGCGGCAACCGTGTCGTGAGCCACCCCACCATCGACTTCGATACGGAAGCGCAGGTTCCGCTCAGCGCGTAATTCGCGGAGACGGCGGATCTTGTCCAGCGAAAAAGGAATAAATTTCTGGCCGCCAAAACCGGGGTTCACGCTCATGATCAGGACGTGATGAAGCATGGGAAGCACATCGTAGAGCAGGTCGACGCGGGTGGCCGGGTTGAGGACCACGCCGGGCTCCATGCCGTGATCGCGGATGTGCTCGATGGTGCGGTGCAGATGGACGCAGGCTTCGTAGTGGACGCCGATCCAGTTGGCTCCTGCCTCGGCGAAGGCGGGGATGAAATCGTCGGCGTTCTCGATCATCAGGTGGCAATCGAGAGGTAATTTGGTGACCTTGCGCAGGGACTTTACCACCGGCGGACCGATTGTGATATTGGGGACAAAATGGCCGTCCATCACGTCCACGTGAATGACGGTGCCGCCGCCACGCTCAGCCGCAGCGACACCTTCGGCCAGCCGGGCGAAATCCGCAGACAATATAGAGGGCAACAGTTCAACCACGCGGCCAGTGTATCAGCGGCAGCGGCGGCTCAGGCAATCGGCGCGGGGGCAGCAGCCGTGGCGCCGCGAGCCACGCGCGAGATGGCGCGGAGCAGCGGCTTATGAGGTATGGCGCCGTCCGCGCCGGCGAAAACTGCCTCACCAGTCCGCTTCGCGAGCGGACGAAAACACCAGCGGGTGAAGAGCGCGAGATGGTCTTCGATCTGCGGAGTTGAGGGCCGCGATGGCGACATCGATTCGA
Source organism: uncultured Acidobacteriaceae bacterium (assembly GCA_963763665.1). Taxonomy (GTDB): domain Bacteria; phylum Acidobacteriota; class Terriglobia; order Terriglobales; family Acidobacteriaceae; genus KBS-83. Next base: position 2,054,502 of record CAVXPT010000001.1, read on the forward strand.
GCGCTTGGAGCGCCGTCTGAAGTCGTACCTCCAGGGTATCGGCGGCGGGACCGGTAGCCAGCGAGGCTTCGAGCGGGATGGGGTCCAGCGCCATGGGATGCGAGTAGAGCGATGAAGAGCCCGACTGCTCATTGTGCAGCCGCATGCCGACGGTGGCGTAGGCGACCGGGCCGCCGAGTCCCTGGCGCGTAAGGCGGAAGAGTGCCACTTCGCCGGGCTCTGCCGATGGCTGGACGATGACGGCTGAAAGTTCGGAGAGGAGACGCACCGACTCCGGGAGTTCGCGCAGCGCGGTTTCGGCTTTCTCATACCGCTGATGGATGGCGGATGCTGCCTCGAACTCGAGCGCTTCGGAGGCAGTGGCACGCTCGCGTTCGAGCGATGCAAGCAGGCTCGCTCCGTGAGTGCGAAGCGTCTCGAAGACAGCGTCCGCTTCGGCGCGGTGACGGTCGGGCGTGCAGGTCTGATTGCACGGCGCCAGGCACTTCTTCATTTCGAAATAGGGGCAGGCGGGGTGCTCGGGATAGGGATGGAGATCTTCTACGCAGCGGCGCAACTGGAAGAGATCGAGCACGGCGTCGCAGGCTCGCTCTGCGGCGGCGCGGGTGGGGAATGGGCCAAAGCTGCGATCCGCCGCGCTGCGCACATAGCGATTTGTCGCGAAGAGGCGGGGGAAGTCATTCTCCATCGCCATGCGCAGATACGCGGGCGGGCGCAGACGTAGCCGTTTGCGTACGGTACCGGTCTCCTTTGCGGTGAAAGCAGTTACGATTTCACGATAGAGCAGCAGCGAGGCTTCGAACTCCGACCCGTAGGGTGACCAGGCGATCTCGCGCACGAAGGGAAGAAGCTGCAGACGCCGCGACAGGGCGCCTTCCGGGGCAAGCATGCGTTGAAGACGGCGTCGTAGATTGCTGGTGCGGGCGATGTATGGCTCGCGGCGTTCGCCGAAGCCAAGCGAAAAGACCGCGCGCGCGTCCGGCAGACCGGCCAGCGGATTTGCCGGTTCTGTTTCATTTGCCTGGACGAAGAGTAGGGTATGCGCCAACACGCCCCAATTCTAACGATGTGCCTGGGTGAGCCGTGATCGAGACGCTGAGTCGCAAACGGCATTCGTCATCAAAATCTGTTAAACGGCATGAATTTTTTGTAGACACATCAAAATGTGTCGCTTATGATCCCCCAAACTCTTAGCGGCACAGCAACGGGTACCTGGATCCACGTAGACCGGTATCGATTTCCAATTCCTACCGAGGTGTAAACGCAAAATGGCTGCACGCAGGTATTCCTGTTTCAAAATCCGGTTGGCCGTGGGTCTGCTGGCCATTCTGTTGATCTCTTCTCTACCGGCTGTTGTCTATGCCCAGGCCACGGCCAGCGGCGCAATCGCCGGTACCATCACGGATTCATCGAGCGCGGCCATCGTGGGCGCTACGGTGACTGCAACCAACATTGAGACGAATGCGCAGCGCGTGGCAAAGACCGGCGCGGCCGGCGAGTACCGCTTCGACCTGCTGCCCGTAGGCCACTACAGCATTCATGTGGAAGCGCCAGGGTTTGCAGCAGGCGAGATCAAAGACATCGATCTGCTGGTGGGAACGACCTCTGCCGCAAACGTGCCGCTGAAGCCGGGGAGCTCGGCCGAGACGGTGCAGGTGCAGGCAAACAATCAACTTGTCGATCCGGAGAAGAGCGATGTGTCTGTCGCGGTGACGCCGCGGCAGATTGCGGAGTTACCACTGAACGGCCGTGATTTTGCCAACCTGGCGATCCTGGCCCCGGGCGTAAAGCAGGTGGACAGCTACGATCCGACGAAGAACCGCTATGCGGTCTACGCGGTGAATGGTTCGACGGGACGCAATACGAACACCACCGTCAACGGTGTCGACAACAAGGACAACACGGTGGGCGGCGCGGTGATGCAGTTGCCGCTGGAAGCGGTACAGGAATTCATCATCAGCCCGAACCGGTTTTCGGCAGCGAATGGACGCAGCGAGGGCGCGGCGCTGAATGTGGTTACCAAGTCCGGAACCAATCTGTTTCATGGCAGCGCTTATGGTTTTTTCCGCACGCAAACATTCCAGACGAACAACTACTTCGCCAAACAGGGCAATCAGCCGAAGCCGGATTACAGCCGCCAGCAGTATGGCGGTTCATTGGGAGGTCCGATTCGCAAGGACAAGGATTTCGGGTTCTTTGCCTATGAGGGGCTGCGCGAGCGTTCCAGCATTTCCGTCAATCCGGGTTCTTTCGATGAGCTGACGCTGGTGGCACAGGTCGCAAAACAGCAACCCAATCTCTTCGCGGTGCCCCCGCAACCCTCCCACACCATCCCCACACCTTTCGATGAGAAGCGCTACAACGGCCGCATCGACCATACCTTTAACGACCGCGAGAGGGTGTTCGTCAGTTACATTGCGCAGGACAACAAGAGCAATAACGACCAGGACAATTCTCTGGTCGACCTTACCCAGACCAACGTCACGCTGAATGACCTGATTCTGGCCAACGTCACGCTGAATTCCGTGCTCAGCCCGAGCCTGGTGAACAACTTCACGGCCGGTTTCCAGTACTGGAATAACCTGATCGCGGCAACGGTGGTAGCACCGACGATTACTTTCCCTGATACCACGCAGTTTGGCACGAACGTCAACGTGCCGCAGAAGTCCAGCCAGCACAAGTTCCAGTTCCGCGACGATATCTCCTATTCGCATGGCAGGCACACGGTGCGCGGCGGCGTGGACTTCCTTTACGAACCGCAGGTGGGCGGCTACTTCGAGAACAACTCGACACCGGAGTTCGACTTCGGAGATTCACCGCAAGTCCTTCTGAGCGACAAAATCAAGTATCCGCAAGGCTTCTCCAGCCCAGGGGCGGTCATCGGCATGACGGGCACGTCCGGCGACCCGAGTTTTCAGTTGTCGCCGAAGATGCTTGGTCTCTACATCGAAGACGACTGGCGGGCCACACAACGCTTGCTTATCAATGTGGGTCTCCGCTATGACCGCGATATCAACACCTACGGCATTGACAAGCAGAAGATCAGCCGCACCCACCAGGAACTGAACGCTGCTGCTGCTACCGGTATTCCGACCGTGCCGACGAGCGTCAACCCGAACACGTATCTGACCGGCTATACCCCGGATCTCACCAACATCGGCGGTGTGTTTACCGGTCTTCCAAACAACGACAACCTGGACATCAGCCCGCGTGTCGGCTTCTCTTTCGACGTGCTGGGCAATGGCCGCTTCATTTTGCACGGCGGTTACGGTCTTTACTTCGGCCAGTCATTCGAGAATATTCCGCTGTTCATGATTCAGCAGGCGAACAACACTGTGTTCGCGAATACCTTCAGCATCAGTTGCAATGGCCCGAAAGATCCGAATTGCGGGGCGGCCCAAACCGTGCCAGGCACCAACCTTACCTTGACGAACTACCGTTATGGCGTCGATCCGCCCCCAGTGATTCCGCCGGCGAGCCACGATCTGGCGCCAGGATCGACCGGCCGCATTATGGATCCTAGCTACCGCAATCCGTACACACAGCAGATCAACGCCGGTTTCCAGTATGCCCCAAACAACTTCTCGGTCATTGAAGTGGACTATGTGCAGGCCCGCGGTCTGCATGACAACAAGACGGTCAACATCAATCCCGTTCAATACTTCGGCGATGGCAAGGGTACGCGGCCTTTCTCTGCTGCATTCAACGCTGCAGGTGTGCCGCAACTCGGCCGCATCGCGGATGAGCAGTCGATCGGTCGCTCGTATTACGACGGACTCAACGTCAGCTATCGCCAGCAAGTGTGGAAGCACTTTACTGGAACACTAAACTACACATTCTCGAAAGCCATGGCCTTCGAGGGTGGTGCGGCATCGTTCCGCAACACGGCAACCAACCCCTTCCTCGGTCAGCTTCGCCGCCAGGACTTTGGGCCAACGCCGGCCGATGAGCGCCATCACGTCACCGCCTCGGCGACGTGGAATCTGCCGTGGAAGATTGCCGTCTCGCCGATCTTCCAGATTGGTACCGGAAGACCGGTAGACATCCAACAGGCCAGCAGCAATCTGTGGGGCTACGGCAGCGGCAACGGTCTGCCGCATGCGATCGTGCCGGTAGGTGCATCTCAGACGAAGCCCGCATCCTATCTCGCGTTCGCGGGGATTTCGGGTGGAGACTATATCTCCTGCCTGGAAAATCGGACTTGCACCGAAGTCTCTTATGACAACTATCGTGGTCCGGCGTTTGTGGAACTCGATGCCCGCATTGGAAAAACCATCACCATCCATGACAGGTACAACGTAAACCTGTTCTTCCAGGGCTTCGACCTGACGGATCGCGCCAACTTTGGAAGCAGTCTCTACAATCAGGTGACGGATTCAAAGGATGATAACTTCTTGAAGCCGAAAGACTTCATCACGCCGGGGGGGACTGTCATTCCGAAGTCGTTCCTGGGCGAGTTTGGAGCGCGGTTGAGCTTCTAAGTCAGCACCGGACAACGCTCGAATGAGGGCCGCCCTCGTGGCGGCCTTCAGTTTTGCCGGTGATGGGCGATTACGCTCCCGCGATGGTCATTCCGTCGATACGCAAGGTGGGGGATGCAACTGAGCTGCGGAAGACCATGTCGTCGCCGACCGCGGCGATGTTCTGGAACATCTCGCGCAGGTTTCCCGCGATGGTGATGCCTTCGACCGGATAACTTAGCTCGCCATTCTCAATCCAGAGGCCGGAGGCGCCGCGCGAGTAATCGCCGGTGACCATGTTGACGCCCTGGCCGATCAACTCCGTGACATAAAGGCCACTCTTGATGCCGGCGAGGATGGATGACGCCGGCAGCGGCGATGCGGACTCGAGGAAGAGATTGCCCGCGCCGATGCCGGGTGCCCCAGTGATACCGCGCGAGGCGTTGCCGGTGGACTCCATGTTGAGTTTGCGCGCTGTGTAGGTGTTGAGCAGATAGCTCTTGAGCACGCCGCGTTCGACGATGACGGTGCGACGCGTCGGCAGGCCTTCACCGTCGAAGGGCGCAGTGCCGAAGCCCCCGACCATGGTGCCATCGTCGATGATGGTGAGCTCCGGGCTGGCAACCTGCTCGCCAAGTTTGCCGGCGAAGAATGACGACTGGTGATAGATGAGCGAGCCGTTGGCAGCTTCGAAGATGTGGCCGACGATGGAGCGCGCGATCTCCGGCGAGAAGACGACCGGAACTTGCTGCGTTGGCACCGAGCGCGCGCCGAGCCGGCGCAGGGTGCGGCGCGCCGCTTCGGCGCCTATGGATTCGGGTGTTTCCAGTGCAGCAGCAGAACGTGCGCTCGAATACCAGTAGTCGCGCTGCATCTGTCCATCCGGCGATTGCGCGATGGGGCTGGCGGAGATGGAACAGATGGAGCGGCGATATTCACCGACGAAGCCGCGCGAGTTGGCGAGGATTTTGTGGCCGGCACCCGAGTCGAAAGAGCCGCCGCGGGAGTTGGTGATGCGCGCATCGGCGGCGAAGCAGGCTGCATCGGCGCGGCGTGCGAGCGTGATGCGTTCGGCTGCGGGTAGATCGGCGACGTCGTCAGAGTAGAGGCGCAGATCGCCCTCGATTTTGCCGAAGCTGGCAGGGTCGGGCAGGCCGGCGAATGGATCTTCTGAAGTAACGCGCGAGAGGTTGATAGCGCCGTGGACGAGGCGTTCCAGGCCAGCGGGCGTCAGGTCGCTGGTGGAGGTGGATGCGGCTCGCGCGCCGAGAAAGACGCGCAGCCCTGCGGCGCGAGAGCCTGACTCTTTCAGGCGCTCGACTTCGCCCTTGCGTACAAGCGCTTCGAATTCATCGCCTTCGTAAAGGATGACTTCGGCGTCAGTTGCACCGGCGGCGAGTGCCTGATCGATAAGCTGCGTTGCAAGGCCGGCGGTAAGTTCGTGGTGTGTAGTGAGCGTCTCGATCATGAACGGCCGGTCCCGCCTACGACCATGCGATCAAGCTTGATGGTGGGCATGCCGACGCCGACGGGCACGCTCTGGCCTTCTTTGCCGCAGGTGCCGATGCCTTCGTCGAGACGCAAGTCGTGCCCTACCATCGAGACGTACTTCAGCGCCTCGGGGCCGTTGCCGATGAGCGTTGCGTCTTTGACGGGTGCAGTGATCTTGCCGTCTTCGATGAGGTACGCCTCGCTGGCGGAGAAGACGAACTTGCCGTTGGTGATGTCCACCTGCCCGCCGCCAAAGTTGACGGCATAGAGGCCACGCTTCACCGATCGCAGGATGTCTTCCGGCGCATCGTCGCCGGCGAGCATGTAGGTGTTGGTCATGCGCGGCATGGGAACGGCCTGGTAGCTTTCGCGGCGACAGTTGCCGGTCTCCGGAATGCCCATGAGGCGCGAGGAGAGCTTGTCGCTCATATAGCCCTTCAGAATTCCGTTTTCGATGAGGACGGTCTCCTGCGTCGGCGAGCCTTCGTCATCGACATTGAGCGATCCGCGGCGGTTGGGCATGCGGCCGTTATCGACGACAGTCACCTTCGATGAGGCGACGGACTGGCCAATGAGACCGGAAAACGCAGAGGTACCCTTGCGGTTGAAGTCCGCCTCGAGCCCGTGACCGACAGCCTCGTGCAGCAGCACGCCGGGCCAGCCCGGGCCGAGCACAACTTCCATCTCGCCTGCGGGCGCGGGCACGGCGTTCAGTTGCAGGATCGCCTGCCGCACGGCTTCCTTGGCGAAGCCCTCGGGCGTCTTCTCGGTCTGGAAGTAGTCGAGTTCCACGCGGCCGCCACCGCCGGCGCTGCCACGCGCGATGTTTGCATCATCTTTGGCGATGACGAAAACGTTAAAGCGTGCGAGCGGCTGCGTATCGGAGGCAAATGTGCCGTCCGATGCAGCGACAAGGATGCGGCGTACTTCGTCCGAAAAGCCGGCGCGTACCTGAACGATGCGTGGGTCTGCCGCACGCGCGGCGCGATCGGCGCGCAGCAAAAGCTCAAGCTTGGATGAGATATCGGCATCGCCTTCTGGCGAGAGGACCGGATAGAGATCCTGCTGCAGCTTTTCTTGGAAGCCGACGACCGGTTCCTTCGCAGGGCCGCTCGCGATGAGGGCGGCGGTGCGCGCCGCGCGGAGAAGCCGGTCGGCGGAGAGATCGTCGGTATAGGCGTAGCCGGTACGTTCGCCAGCGACAACGCGCACACCGCAGCCGGCGCTCATGCCCTGGTTGGCGGACTTCACCAGCGACTCGTCGAGCCCAATGGACGTCGAGGCGATGGACTCGAAGTAGAGATCGGCGTAGTCGCCGCCAGCGGAGAGCGCCTCACCGAGGCAGCGTTCGAGCAGACTCTCCGTGATGCCGAAGGTGTCGAAAAAGTAGCGCCGGTGCTCTGGACCGGAAGGAATATGCTGTGGCGTTCCAGATGGAACGTTTGTAGGGTGATGGCTCATGTCTGTTGATTGGATGATCTGCTTCGATTGTAGGCTTCAGCACAGGTCAAACGGATGGATTTTCCATGCATTCTCCGTGCTAGATTGGCGGCATGAGCGTACAGGTGGACGAACTCGAGCGGCAGCGGTATCCCGTAGGGCAATTCAAGCTTACCCAGCAGGTGACGCCGGAGCAGCGCAAGCAGGCGATTGACTTTCTGCAGGAGTTTCCGCGGCTGTTTCGGCAGGAAGTGGAGCGGCGCGGCGACGCTGGCCTGGAGCGGCCATATCGCCCCGATGGCTGGACGCTGCGACAGCTCACGCATCACGTAGCGGACAGTCACTCGCAGATGTCCGGCCGGCTGCGCATGGCGCTGACCGAAGACTGGCCGACTATCAAGCCGTATGATGAGGCGCGGTGGGCCGACCTGACTGACGCTTCGACCATGCAGGTTGGCCCCTCGCTGGACATCATCGAGGGTGTCCACGCACGGCTTGTGATACTACTGCGTTCGTTGAAGGGCACGGACTGGGCCCGCGGCTTCCACCATCCGGAGAATGGACCGGAGCGGCTGGATCAGGTGCTGCTTCGCTACGAATGGCATTCCCGCCATCATCTGGAGCATGCCCGCGCAGTGCCTCGCTAAGCCAAGACGGTTATCCCCCGGAGAGGGCATTTCGCGCCATCCGAGTTTCGTCGCACACTGATTAGCGACAGATGCCGGCCATTGTTACAGATCTGAGTGCGGATGCACTCGCACACGAGCTTGAGTCCTTCTTTGCAGGGCATCCCGGCGCCGCTGTGCTGGAGGATGGCCGCGTGCTCTTCGATATGCGGGAGGCGCGCTATGCGCTGTCGGCGGAGCATGGCCGTTGCGTGTTGCAGTTGTGGTCCGAGGAGCGGAACATTGTCCGCACCGTGACCGGTCTTGATGTGCGGAAAGATGCGCTGCGCCTGCAGGTGCGGCGTTTTGGACAAACGCGGCCGCAGATGCTGCATCTGCTGGCAGACCGCGACCAGCGGACTCCTTCTACGCGTGCGGCGGTTCGCTCGCGCTATCTCAAGCAATTGGAGCACATGCTGCCGCGCGCCTTTGCGGACTGGAAGATCGAAGCGCTGAGCGGCTCCATGGATCTCGAACACAGCTTTGGCCCGGCATATGCGCGCGGCCTGCTGACACGCGGGCAGAGCGCATGGGCGCTGATTGCGGTGAATGCGGAGGAGTCGTCGGCGACGATCGACGGCATCCTGACGCTGGGGTTGCTCTGGTTGAGCCGCTGCCGAGAGCGCGCAGAAAAATCCAAGAGCGGCAAGGCCAGACACATAGAAGGGCTGCGTGTGATCGTGCCCGAGGGGCATGGCGCGGTGACGCAGTCGCGCATGGGCTGGCTCGATACTGCGCAAGCGAAGTGGGAGCTATATGAATGCGAGGCCCGCGGCGATGAACTGCGCGTATTGGAGATTGGCCGCAACGGCAATCTCGAAATGCGGCTGCTGCAGAACTTTGACAGCGCGGCTGCTCGGGAACGACTTGCAGCCGGAATCGCGCGTGTGATGGCGCTGGTTCCGGCTGGCGCGCGGGAGCGCGTACAACAGCGCGTGCATAGCGCGTCGACGGTGGGGCTCTCGCTTTATGGGCTCGAGTTCGCGCGTGTGCAGCATGGGCTGGCACCCGGTTCATTCCAGCGGCTGGACCAGATCACCTTCGGAGCAGGACCGAATGAGACTGACCTGAACGACGACACCGCACCGATGCTCAGAGACCTGACGGCGCGCCTGTTTGAGAGCCGGCACACTGCGGGCAGTGCGCGCGATCCGCTCTATCGCATGCAGCCGGAGCGATGGCTTGAGTCGCGTCTATCGGCTGCGCTGCCGGATGTGGAACACTCGCTGCTTGCGGCGCCGGTTTACCAGCAGGTGCCGGCCTTCGCGGCGAGCGATCGCGGCATGCTGGACCTGCTCGCGGTGAATCGTGACGGCCGGCTGGCTGTGGTGGAGCTGAAGGCGGATGAGGACCTGCACATGGTGCTGCAGGGGCTGGATTACTGGATACGGGTGCACCGTGCCGCGCAGACGCAGGCGGCGGATGGCACCAACGACTTCACGCGTTCCGGCTATTTTCCCGGCATCCGACTGGCGGCTACGCCGCCGCTGCTGTACTTTATCGCTCCCGCGTTGCGGATTCATCCGGCGACCGAGACGGTGCTCGGCTACCTGAGCCGCGAGATTGAATGGAGCCTGATTGCGGTGAGCGAGGACTGGCGGCGTTCGCTCGAGGTGATCTGGCGCAAGCGCGCGGGCGGCAGTCAGCCTTCCTGAAGGGCGAAGGCCGCGGCAAGCTCGTCTTTCGGTCCCGCCGCAGTTGCTCCCGGCGCAACGTCTTCGCCATTGAAGCGACGGGCGAAGAACTGCTCCACGGCGTCGAGGATCGCAGGCCCGGTGCGCGCCTCGTAGATCGTCTTGCGCAGAGCGCCGCCACCCGGGACACCGTGTGTGAACCAGGAGGCGAACTGCTTCATCTTGCCGGCGCCCTCGCGGCAGGCCTTGGCGGCTTCGAGATTCTTCTCGTCGGAGCCAGCGGTGTGCCAGTGGCCTTCTTCGAGCAGCATGGTGAAGTAGGTGCGGATCATGCGGTAGCGGTCCCACTCGGTGGGCACGTCGTAGCGGCCGGTCGCGGTGTACTGCGCGATCTGGCGGAAGATCCACGGATTCGCCGGTGCGGCGCGGCCAATCATCACCGCGTCGCAGCCGGTGCGGGCCACCATCGCGGCAGCATCCTCGGGCGTGCGGACGTCGCCATTGCCGATCACCGGGATGGAGACGGCGGCCTTCACCGCGGCGATGTGCTCCCAACGGGCGTCGCCGGAGTAGCCCTGCTCGCGCGTGCGGGCGTGCACCGCCACCGCGTTCAGGCCGCTCTCTTCGGCGAGCCGTGCGAGCGGGACACAGACGATGTTGTCGTCGTTCCAGCCAAGCCGGATCTTGACGGTGAAGGGAATGGTCACTGAGCCGCGCACCGCTTCGAAGATGCGCGCGATCAGCGGGAGGTCGCGCAGCAGCCCGGAGCCGCCATTGCACGCGACGACGCGCTTGGCCGGGCAGCCGAGGTTCAGATCGACCATGTCGAAGCCCGCGTCCTGGACAATCTTTGCCGCCTCGCTGAGAGTGCGCGGGTCCGAGCCGAAGAGCTGCGCGGCGATGGGATGTTCGTCGTCGTAGTAGGTGAGATAGCGCTTGCGCTTGGTCTCGCGCATGCGGGAGAGGCCGTCGGCCGAGGTGAACTCGGTCATGATGAGCCCGCAGCCGGACTGCTGGTTGGAGATCTCGCTGTCGACGGTGGCATTCGCGTCGGCGGCGGGAGTGAAAAGGCTGGCGTTGCGGATGAAGCGGCGGAAGATGGTGTCGGTCACGCCGGCCATGGGGGCGAGGACGGTCGCGGGCCGCACCTCAACCGCTCCGATGGCGAAGCGCGCAGGCACTCGGGCGCGGCCGGGCGGCCGGCCGGCGGTCTCGGATTCCTGCGGATTGTCGTCCCAGTGCTTCTTCATGGACTTGCCGTCCGGGCAAGGGCGCCTGCGGCGCGAGTTGCCGGGTTTCGCTTCCGTTGGTCGCTCACGTCCGTAATCTATGTCAGAGTATTCAATTAGAAGAGGCCTCCCGCAGGAGGCCTCTTTGAGTCTGCCGGCAGCCTGTGTTACTTCGCGGCTGCGGCTGCTTCGGGCTTCGCTGCCTCGGCCTTGGCGTACTTCCGGCGGAAGCGCTCTACGCGACCGGCGGTATCAATCAGCTTCTGCTTGCCGGTGAAGAACGGGTGGCAAGCCGAGCAGATTTCCACGTGGATGTCGCCCTTGTGGGTCGAGCGCGTCTCAAAGGACGTGCCGCAGGCGCACTGCACACGAATCTGGTCGTAATTGGGGTGGATCTTTTCCTTTGGCATCTCTCGCAAAATCCCTTTCCTACAATCTTTCAATTCTATGGTTGAGCCGGTGATTTCGCAAACCGGCGCCGGGTGCAGCGGCAGGCTGGCCGATGAGCGTCAATTACGTCTGCCCGCCCTACCCCACCCCCCTCCTCCCGCTGCCGGCGGTGGTCTGGAAGTCTTGCCGTTGCAGCAACTTAGACGACGTCCGGCGGGCAAATTCGTCCATCTGAAGGACTTAGCCGCTAAATTCGTCTTGCTAAAGGACTTACGCCTCGGATTTTGCACCTTTCATGATGCAGAACGATCTCCCGCATGCTAAGTCATTCATTCCAGGGTGCTTACCGCTAAATTCGTCCATCCAAAAAACTTAGTATGCGCAAACTGCAGGTTCTCGCGATCACCATCGCTCTATCGGGCAGCGGGCATGGCTAGCCGCAAAAAGGAAAGCCCGCGGATGACCGCAGGCTCTTGTTTGATCTCTATTTCCATTGTAGCGAAGCGGATGGGGTGAAATGGCAGATTTCTGAGAAAGTTTCCGTCTCGGTTTCAAATTGAAACACGCTGCAGAGTGGCTCTTCAAGGAAGGCTATGATGTCGCTGCGGCCTGGAGCCGCGATGGGGCCACATGATTTTCCTGCGATGCGCCACTGCCCTGATGCTGTCGCTTGCCTGCGCTGGCGTAACGCGGCTGGATGGGGCAGCGACGGCTCAGCAGCATCGCGACCATCCTGAGCCCGACCATCCTGAACTCTCGCACCGGCCTGCTCCGAACCCGGAGGCGCCTCCAGGCAGAATGAAGCTCGATGTGGTGGTGACGGATGCGTCCGGGCATCCGGTGACGGGCCTTCAGCAGGAGAACTTCACGCTGCTCGACAATAAGAAACCGCAGCCGATACGTTCGTTTCGGCCGGTCGATGGTTCAGTGGGAGCGGGTCCGGGCGATCCGCCGGTTGAGGTGATCCTGCTAGTGGACGTCACCAACACCCCGCTCAGAGTTGTTGGCCACGAGCGCAACCAGATTGAGGAGTTTCTGCAGCGAAATGGTGGGCGATTGACGCAGCCAACGTCATTGATGATCTTCGATGACCGCGGCGTGAAGGGCCTGCCAGAGCCGACCACAGATGGGAATCGGCTGGCCGGCGAGCTGAACAAAGCCGAGGCGACGATGCATTCGATGCTTCTCACGGAACAGACTGAGCCGGATCGCACGACACTATCGCTGAACGCGCTGGAACGAATTGCGGAAGCCGCAGAGAAGAGAGCAGGCCGAACGATCCTGATCTGGATTGGAGACGGCTGGCCAATGCTCGAAAATTCGCACTATCTGTTCACAGATCGGGAGCACGGGGTGCAGTTTGACCGAGTGGTTACGATCTCCGGCCAACTTCGCGAGTCACGCGTCACGTTGTACAGCATCTATCCCACGGATCCGGCGGTGACTGACGAGCCTGGTATCCAGCACTACCGGAGTTTTTTGAGAGGAGTTCCATCTGTGAATCAGGTGCGGCCGGGCGACCTTGCTCTGCCGGTGCTCGCGATTCACAGCGGAGGCCGTGCGCTGGATAACCCCGGTGATCTGGGTGACGAGGTTGCCAGTTGCATCGCGGAGGCGAAGTTTTACTACACGCTGAGCTTCGATCCGGCAAACGCGAAACATGTAGACGAGTATCACGAATTTGTTATCCACATGGATCAGCGACAGCTCAAGGCACGCACGAGCGCCGGATACTATGCGGAGCCGGGTTTCCAGTTCCAGCTTCCGGCATTGAGCGTTCAGCATTGAGCGCAATGGGCGCAGGGGCAATGGGGTGCAGGGTAGGATACGTTCTCCTACCACTCCATGCTCTTCACGATATGAAGATGGTCCGGTCGGGAACATCTGCGAGAAAAGCATTGCATCGCAGAAGCCCGCGACTTCCATTGAACGGTGCAGCTTCACGCATCGCGGATATCGAAGCGACGGATCAGCCCGTCTTCGATGGTGAAGATGTGGCCGACCATCTGGTCCATGACGAGACCACCCTTGAGATCGTGCACCACTTGATGGACCTCGACGATGACTTCCTCTTGCGGGCCTTTCGAGAATCCGACCGGTTCGACGCTGGGATCGATCATGGCCCATTGCCGAGTCCAGTAACTGCGCACCCCATCCCGGCCATGTACATGGCCACCCTCCATCCCATTCGCCCACATGACGTTCTCATGCATGGCGGAGAGTGTGGTTTCCATGTCGCGGGCGTTGAAGCGGTCGTAAACATGTTTCAGAAACTCGACTTCATCCAAGGCTGGACTCCAATCTGTTGTGTCATATCTGTTGTGGCATGGGAACACAACTCAGTCTTCACGGAGGAATGTTCCCAGTTTGCGCTCGCGCAGTGTCAGACCTTCGAGTTGTGTGTCGAGCAAGCGGTACTCGTTGCCGAAGTGTTCTTGAAAGCGCGTGAAATCGCCGGCGGTCTTCCAGCGATCGATGGTGACGAATGTCGCGGCACCGCTGCCGGTCGAGCGCAGCAGCTCGGTGCCGATGTAGCCGTCTGCCTGCGCGAAGAGCTTGCCCCAGGCGCCATCGGAGTTGTAGGCGTCGGCGAATGCTTCGATCTTTTCAGGCCGGACGACGAACTCCCAGACGATAACGTACATTTCCACTTTCCCGCGCGCATTCACGCCATCCGCGAGCGCCGGAAAGACGCTCCACGGCGGCAGGCGAGTGCGATACTACACCCATGGAAAAGGCTGCGGAGAAGGCGGTCATGGCGGCGGACAGGGCGGATGCGGCGGCGGACTGCTCGCTCTGCGGGGGCACGGGGATGCGGATCACCCGCGACCAGCAGGGCGACCGCGTAGCCGCTGTCTGCAGTTGCCGGATGGCGCGGCAGGCGCTCCGGCGATTGGAGCGGGCGAATATCCCGCGACGTCACGAGCACGCCACTCTTGCGAACTACGAGTCGATCATCACCGGCGCCGGCGAATCGATGCTGCATGCGCACTTCAAGGCGAACAAGTTTGTCGAAGATTACCCGCACAATACGGATGGGCGGGGGCTGATGTTTGTCGGGCTCGCAGGGCGGGGCAAGACGCACCTTGCGGTGGGCGTGCTGCGCGCGCTGATTGAGGAGAAGGGCTGCCAGGGACTCTTTGCCGACTACGGCGATCTGCTGAAGCAGATCCAGAGCACCTACAACTCCCGCGCCGAGACCAGCGAACATGAGCTGATGCGGCCGGTACTTGAAGCCGAGGTGCTGGTGCTGGACGATCTGGGCTCGACCAAGCCAACCGCCTGGGTGTGGGATACCGTGGCGCACGTCCTGAATGGCCGCTACAACCACAAGCGGACGACCATCATTACGACCAACTTTTCCAATCGTCCCCCCGCCACAGGCGGCAAGGAAGATACTCTGGGCGACCGGATCGGCGAGCGCATGCGCTCGCGTCTGGTGGAGATGTGTGTGTGTCTTGAGGTGCAGGGAGAGGATTTTCGTCAGACAGCGGGAGCGGCGCGTTTTGCGTGGTCAGAAGCGGAATGGTTCCCCGGCAGCAGCTAGGACCGGCCGTCCAGGCAAAGGCGGGACTGGCCGTCCAGGCAAAGGCGCCTGCGGCGCATTCCTGCTTAAGCAATCGTCCAGAGCAGGAGAATGACGGCCACCAGGATTGCTGCGCGATAGACGTACTCCGGCAGCTTGCTGGCCTTTGGGTCGAGAACGAGTGACGGACGGCCGTTCTGGGTTACGTCTCGTGTCGCCTGCATGGGACTGGCCCCCCCTGTAAAGGTCAAATGCTTGCCACTGATTGCTGCCTCTACTGACGCTTGATTGTGCCAAGAGTCGCTAAATATTCGAATAAGAATGGATGAAGAGTTCCGCGGCCGTCATCAGCCGGTGGACTCCTTCAATGGCAGGCAGCGTAGAATCGCTGCCATGTCCAGTGCAGGTGACGGCGGCGCAGGTGGCTTCCTTTCGGAGAAGAAGGCGCAGCCCGAGGGGCGATCCTGGCTTCCGTGGGTGATTGCCGGGGTGGCGGTTCTGGTGGTGCTGGGCTGGCTGCTCTTCTCCGGTCACAAACAGCGGGCCACCCAGGAAGCTGAAAACGCCTCGCAGACCCCGGATGCGTATGCTGGCCAATTGAGTATCGGCAACCTGCAGATGAGCGAAGCGACGAACTTTACCGGGAGCAAGGTGACGTACGTCGACGGCATGATCACGAACAAGGGCGATAAAACGGTAACCGGGGTCTACGTGGTGGTGACGTTCCATAACGATATTGGCGAGCCCCCGCAAAAGACGCCGATGCCGCTGAGCCTGATCCGTAGCCGGGAGCCATATGTGGACATTGAGCCGGTCTCTGCTGAGCCGTTGAAGCCGGGTGACAGTCATGCGTTTCGCCTGATTTTCGACCATGTTTCGCCTGCGTGGAATCAGCAATATCCGACGGTTCAGCCGACCCATGTCCAGATGCGCTAGAGAGTTAGCGGTGCAGTTTTTTCGCACTCACTGTCATAAGCTCATTGCTCGCCCGCCATGGTTCATCGTTTGCCTATTACTTTGGTCTGACGATGGCTTGTTGAAAAAGAGATAAATATATTTGTTTGCAGTGGTTTGCAATTACATACCACTATGGAACAAGGTTTGGCATGCGTATTGCTAGTAGTCTTTGGCAGCTATGGCTAACAGAAACGCGACAGTACTTGCATCGAGCACGGTGGCCGCCCTCATGTTCGCGGCGACTTTGAGCCTGTCCGCGCAGACCTCTTCCCCCCAGGCGACAGACACGCAGCAGCAGCCATCCCCCACGGCGCAGAGCCCGCAAGACAACAGCACGTACGCCACCGGCAAGCCTCTTCCGACGAAGACGAATGAAGGCTTCTGGGGCCATATGAACCCGCTGGCCCGCAAGAAGTGGGTCAACCGGCAGGTGGGTCCGGTGAAGGACCGGCTGAACGAGCTGGATCAGCTTTCCGGGAAGAACGCCAACGATATCAAGGACCTGGACGCGCGCAGCACGGCCGGCATCCAGAAGGCCCAGAGCACGGCGGATGGCGCGAATCAGCTTGCCACCACTGCGAACACGCAGGCCGGACAGGCCTCGCAACTGGCGCAGCAGGCTTCGACGCAGACCAGCAATCTGAATACGACGGTCTCAAATCTGGATCAGTATGCACCGATCGCAGACACCGAGATTCGCTTCCGCAATGGCCAGACAGTGTTGAATGCAAAGGCCAAAGAGGCGCTGGACGACGTTGCGACCAAGCTGCAGGGGCAGAAGGGTTACATCGTCGAGGTGCAGGGCTATTCGCGGGCGCGCGGGCAGGCGGGCATCGCAAATTCGCAGCATATGGCGGACGCGGTGGTGCGCTACCTCGTCGTCGAGCACAACATTCCGGTCTACCGCATCTACCGTGTCGCGCTGGGGAATGCCCCGGTGTCATCCGACACGGACAAAGCGGCGCGTGGCAGCCTTGTCCACGTGACGTTGATGCATAACAGTTTAGCGGCTTTGGGCGGGTCATCCCCGGATGGCAGCTCACCCATTGGTGCGACGCAGCAGTCACCTTCGCAGCCCTCCCCCCAGGGTGCTGCGTCGCAGCCAATGGCGCAGCCTCAGCAGTAAGAGGCTGGCCGCAACCAAGCTCTCACACAACGAGAGAACCAAGGCAGATTGGCCCCTCTACCAAGAGGGGCCCTTTTTTTGCTCCGAATAAGGCGGTTTGGGAGCGCTTTGGACGCGTTTGGAGCGCGATTGGGTCGCGAAATCTACTTATTTTCTGGTTAATGGGTGGGTTACTGGGCAGGCAGAGCCTCGCGGCGTGAGTTTGAAACGGCGGACCGCCGGTCGGCTGGATGGCTGGCAACACCCCCATCCTAACTTCGTTAGGATGGGGCACCCGGCTGGCGATCTGGCCCCCGGTTCATGTGGTGAACGACTGTTCGGCTTAGTGGACGGTTGCGGTGACGGTTTTCAGGTATTTCGTTCCGGCGGTATTCACGGCGTAGATGTCGAAGCGATGACTGCCGGTTCCGAGCGCAATCGACGTATTCAAGGTTGTGCTGGTGGTTTCGGTGAACTTCTTCACTCCATCGACCCAGACCTCCATGCGGGCGAGCGTTCCGACGATGGTCGCTTTCGCCTGTACCGTCACGGGCGAACTGACCGTCGATCCATTGGCTGGCGCGCAGACATTGACGCCAGGGGAACCGGGGGCATTGCAGCCGCCACCACCCCCACCACTACCGACGAGTGTGATTGCGACGACCGCCACGTTGGCGTTCGACGGCAGCTTCAGGCTCTGCACCGTCTTCGCGCTGTTGAGGGCGAAGCTGTATTGGTAGAGGTTGAAGGTACGGTTGTCGCGGGCGCCGGTCTTGAGATTGCGATACGGCATGGCCAGTGCGATAGCCTCACCCGCGTAGTTCTGCGGAGTAAACCAGTCGCTGAGACTCTGGGTGAACGCTGTCGTCGTGGCGTCCGTGTACGTGACGGTGAACACCTGCGAGAGCTGGTTGGCTGCGAGTCCTGTTCCCAGGAAGGTGAGAGCTGAAAAACTTCCGGCGGGCAGAGTGATGACCGGAGCACCGATGCCTTTGACTGCATCTTTCTGGTTGGCCGGCAGGATGCCAAAGGTGACACCGCCGCGGGCGAGCGATGTGCCCAGCAGATTGCCGGAATAGGCTGCCCCGGTGCCATCCATCCCTCCGGTGGAGAACGCCGTGCCGTCGGTGTAAATGCCAAAAGTGTTTGCTGCCGACGCGAGGGAGACTTCGGTCTGCCCAGAGGTCGACGTGTTGATGGTGTACGCCGCTAACGATTCGGGGCTCTGAGAAAAACCAGGGGCGATGGCCACGGCTTCGATGGTTTCCGACGTGGCTACCGTGATGGGGCCGGAGTAGAGGGTCGATCCAGTGCTGGCGGGCGTGCCATTGGTGGTGTAGTAGATCGAGGCGTTGGGCGTGCTATCGGTGAGAGTGACGGTTTGCGTGCTGGTGTAGGTTCCCGCTGCCGGAGAGAACGTTGGCGGCGCTGCGAGCGGCGCGCCGTTATTGAGAAGCCCGTAGATCGTGATTGCATTGCGCCCAGCCACGAAGACCTGACCGTTGGCGATGGTGGGGGTGGTGAACTTGACCGCTACCGCGGCGGCGTCGCGGTTGTTTGCTGCCTGGGTGCTGTCGTAGAGCTTCGTAGCTAAGTTGGCCGCGTCGTAGGCATAGAGGATTGCGGCAGTGTGATAGAAGCCGGTGTCATCCAATGTCCAGACGATGCCGTTGCCGGTGCCGTTCGCAGAGACGCTGGGCGTGGTGCCGGCGACGTTGCAGTTGCAGCTAAAGATTTTGCTCGATTTGGATTGAGGCGTGGTGGAGAAGCGATCTGTTTGTGGATTGAAGGACCAGGCCTGGAGCGGTGCGCTGCCTAAACCGCCATAGAGGAGATTGTTGAAGTAGGCGAAGCTGCTGCGAATTCTGCCGGTGCCTCCGGTGAAACTTTGCACGGAGCTGTTTCCGGGCGTGGTGAAGCCACCCATGTGGTCGCGATTGATGAGATAGATGGTGCCGGCCTTATCCACGGTGACGGCGAGGTGAGGGATGGCGCCGCCTTGTGTGGGCAGCAGGGTGACAGCACCGGTCCCCATGTCGAGATCGGATCCATTGAGGCTGCTTTGATTTCCCGGGGTGAAGTAGTCGGCCGGCGTTATGCCGGAGCTTCCCAGGGTGAGACGGAAGGCGCTGTCGCCGTAGTCCGAGCCACCGGTATTCACATCGAAGGTTCCGTTGCCGGATGCCATGAAGATGTTGCCCGCGTTGTCGGACGAAATGCCGCCACCGCTCATCCAGACGCCACCGTCGATGCCGTTCGGCGTCGTCATCCAGACGGCATTTTGCTGCGCGATGTTTGCCGCATCGTAGGCCATGACCCAGCCGTGATATTTACCCTGATCGCCATGCGATGCCCAGGTGATAAAGACGGAATTGCCGCTACCTACCGACGGAGTAGGAGCGACCAGGAGGGCGGATCGCTGATTGTGAATCTGGGAGTTGAATGAGATGGATGTGCCGCCATCTCCCAGGCCCTTGATGGTGGCCTGGATGGTGGTAGGGCCATTCAGTTTTTCTGAGCCGTCAGCAATGTTGAGAGCATGCAGGCGCTGAAAGAATTTGGTTGTGCCACTGGTGGTTTTGGATCTGGAGACGACGTAGATGGTGCCCCCGGCGCGGTCTATGGCGGGCGTTCCGATGATGCCGATATTGGGATCGATATCGAAATCGCTATTTTCGTCGAGGAAGGTGACCCAGGTTTCGCCCGAGCCGACGAGCAAGTTGCGCCAGAGGTATCCCTGCGCGGGGTTATGCCCGTCGGCGTCGAAGGCATACACATAATCTTCTGCGGTGGCCACGATAAGAACGTTGTGAGCTTGTCCGTCGCTCATCGGATACTGACTCAGGTAGAGCGGCTGCGCGTAGACGTCGCCGTTTACCGGAAGGCTGAATAGTTTGCCGAATGTCCCGAAATTTACATTGGACGGCTTAAGTACGGACTCATTTTGCTGAACGCCGGTACGTGCGTTGTCGTAGTGCCAGGTGGTCACGTCCTGGGCATGTGCGCAGCTTGCGCCTGCAGCGAGCGCCATGAGTAGAAGCACCCACTCGAGGAAACCGCGTGCCCCACGTGACGATTGTGATTGGCGTTCGTTTTGGCTATGTGTTAAGGCAGATGAAGAAACAGCAGGTGATGCAGAGACAGACCTAGACATCCCACACCTCAAATAACTCGTGGGGGAAGGAGCACATAGTAATGTAGCTAAGCTCTCAATGTCTCGATTTAATTCCTTAACAAAACCAGATCATCAAAGAGTGTTTTTGTCTCATCCATGTGCTGGCATTTATTTGGCGCTGGCACTTATTTGCCGCGAACGTTGCGCGATCTAGTGTGCGGTCTGGGAGTGTTCGATGGTACGAACGAGACTTGTGAGGCGCGCGGGGTCGACGTCGCTTACAGCGACGACTTCCAGATCGTTGGTGTGAAAACCGGCGATGTGGAATCCGGAGTGTTCTGCCTGTACCGGATATTGTGCCGAAGCTCCCGATTTTTCCTGCACGAAGACAGACACATGATGTTGGCCGATGCTGTAGAGCAGTTGGGCGACCGGGCGGTTGTGCAGATAGGTGAGATTTGCGCCATCGAGTTTTGTGTCGCTGGGCAGCTTCTCCGGAAGGTTGAAGCTGAACGGCAGCTTGCCCTGAAACCACGGCTTGACCGTGTGGCGGTCCGAGGAGAGGACCTCCGGCGGCTGGTTCGCCGCGAGGGTGGCGATGTGCTGGTCGCAGATCTCTGCGATCAGTGCAGCCTGCTGCGCGGAAGCGAACTCTGACGTCTGCAGGCGGCGCTGGATGGGAATCCAACTCATGGCGACGATCAGCAGAGTTGCCGCAATGGCCAGGGCCGGGGAGACGAATCGCTTCATCGACCATGGTGTTGCATCAGCGTTGCGGCGGATGCCTGGTGAGTCCGCCGCCTGCGACGATGCGACGCGACGCAGCCGTTGCTCTAACTGCGACGGCACGTCGTACCTGTGACCAGCCTTTGCCGTTGCGGTTTTGAGCAGCGCCTGATGGAGCGCGGCTGAAGTGCACACGGGGCAGTGGTCGAGGTGCTCTTGCGCCGCGACGCCCTGCTCGGCGGGAAGTTCGCCGTCCACCAGGGCGTTCAAGACGGTGAGCGGGAGATGCTCAGTCATGCGCGGGATCCTCTCTTCAGGCTGAGATCAGTGTCGAGCAGTGTGCGGAGAGATGCGCGCGCGCGTGCGATGCGGGACATCACGGTGCCGATGGGGATATCGAGGACAGCGGCAATCTCCTTGTACTTCATCTCTTCGACGTCGCACAGGAGGACGACCTCCAGCAGGAGCGGCGGAAGTTTTTCCATGGCGCTTTGAAGCGCAGCGCGATCGGTCAGGCGAATGAGATGGATCTCCGGAGTCTGCCGATCGATGGCTCCTTCCGGATAGAGGCTGGGACCTGACTCAGTTTGTTCCGCCAATTCCTCGTCGAGAGAGACGGTGCGCAGCGCCGCGAGGCCGCTGCGCGAGGTGAGATAGGTATTCCGGAGAATGCGGAATATCCAGGCTTTGAAGTTGGAGCCCGGCTCGAAGGAATCAAAACCGCGCAGCGCCTTTAGAAATGTCTCCTGCACCAGGTCCTCCGCGTCGGTTGGATTTCGCGAGAGCCAGGAGGCGACGTTATAGAGCGCAGGAAGCAGCGGAAGCGCCAGATCCTCGAAGGCAGAGGCTCCGGGCCGACTTTCACGCACTACAGGCTTCCGCGTCCACGGCAGCAGTGTCATCTGCTTCGAATGTGCCTTTCCGGCCTCTCTCTTCTGGTCTCTCTTCCGGGCTTTATCTATATATAGGAGAACTTATATTTTCCGACTTTATTCGCAATGCTGCGGAATAAATACGTCGCTCGCCGGTTTGCATCCGTGGAGGATGACCCGTGCGAGATCTGCGAGATGGGAAGAACGAGGGGCTGGAAGCGGCGAACGATGCGCCGGAGCATTCACACGAGCATGGTTTCGAGGAGCGGGGGCTTCGAGAGGACGCAGCCCCGCGGACCGAGCCGACGGCTCACGACGGAATCGACCGGCGGAATTTTTTGAGCTGCATGGCTTGGGCGGGCACAGGGCTGCTGTGGACGATGGTGGGCGGCGTGCCGGCTTCGAAGCTCTTTGCCGCAACGGCGGACGCTGCCGGTAGCCATGGCGCGCACAGTCAGTCTGGTTCCTCCTTCAGCTTTGTGCAGATCAGCGACAGCCATATCGGATTCAACAAAGCGGCGAATCAGGATGTGACGGGAACGCTGAAGCTGGCGATCGACAAGATCAATGGTCTTTCGGCGAGACCGGATTTGCTGCTGCACACGGGCGATATCACGCAGTCCTCGAAGGCGTCTGAGTTCGATACAGCGCAGCAGGTGATTCGGAGCGCGAAGGCCGGCGAGACTTTTTATGTGCCGGGCGAGCACGACACGGCAAGCGACGATGGCGCTCTTTACCGTGAACGATTCGGCAAAGGAACGGTTGGCAATGGCTGGTACAGCTTTCAACACAAGGGCGTGCACTTCATCGGGCTGAACAACGTGTTGCAGATCGATGCCATGGGCAAGCTGGGGGCGGAACAACTGCGCTGGCTGAAGAACGATCTGGCGCCGCTTTCCTCTTCCACGCCGATTGTGGTCTTCGCGCATATCCCGCTGTGGATGGTGTATCCCGAGTGGGGTTGGGGGACGCAGGACGGTGCGGAGGCGCTCTCGTATCTGAAACGGTTCGGCTCTGTCACCGTGCTGAATGGACATATTCATCAGACCGTGCAGAAGGTGGAAGGGAATATCGCCTTCCACACCGCGACCTCGACGGCTTTTCCGCAGCCTGCCCCGGGCAGCGCTGCCCATGCCGGGCCGATGGTTGTTCCTGCGGGGAAGCTCGAGAGTGTGCTGGGCATCACGAAGGTGAAATACATCGCGCGGCAGAGTCATCTGGCGATTGTCGATTCTTCGCTGGCGGATAGAGCATGACTGGTATTCGATCTGTGCTTGTCTTTTCCCTGGGCGCGCTGATCGTCTCTCTCGCTCTGGCGCGTATTCACCCCTTCGGTGATGCGCGCTTGTATACGCAGAGGTCTAAATTGCTCACCCCGTCCACAGCCAGTGTTCCGCGCCTTATGGAGCACTCCTCGACACCGGACGATGTGCGCGACCATTCTGACTGCAAAGTGCGCGGACTGCCATTCGGAGCAGACGCGCACTCCGATGTATGGCCGGCTGGCGCCGATATCGTGGTGGCTGGAACGCGACATCGTGCAGGCGCGAGCAGCGATGGACCTCTCTCGATGGGATACGTATTCTGCCGCGGAACAAGATGCGTTCCGTGCCAATATCGCGCTGCAGGTGAAGATCCACAACATGCCGCTGATCCAGTACCAGGTCTTCCACCCGAAGGCGGAGATTACCGATAGCGATATCCGGGTGCTGACTCAGTGGGCGGAGCAGGCTTCGACCCAGGACGGAGACTTCATGGAGCGAGCTGCGATGGAAGGCGATGCCACCCGCGGGCGGGAGGTATTTGAGAGACGATGCACTGGGTGCCATGCCATGGAGCAAGACCGGGAGGGTCCGCGGCTCAGCGGAGTTTTCGGAAGGAGCGCCGGTACGGTGAGTGGGTTCGCTTACTCCGCGGGACTCAAAAAGGCGCACATGGTGTGGGATGACACGACGCTGGAGAGGTGGCTCGCCGATCCGGACGGGCTGGTTCCCGATAACAATATGGGGTTCCGGGTAGCGCGGCCGCAGGAGCGCCGGGATTTGATCCGCTTCCTGAGAGACAGTGCCGCTAAATAGCATTCGGCGGATGACAAACGACTTTCATATAACCAAAAAAGCGCAAAAGCAGCCGATCCGTTCAGCACCACTTAATCCAGCGCGCATAGGGTTGACGCGCATGGGATCGAACATTGCGCGTCTGCCGGGGTTCCATCGTTGGACTGTGAGGACAGGATGAAAAGGAGATACATCCATGACACCGTCCATTGCCCAACGGCGGCTGACAAGAGTTCTCTTGTCCGCTCTACTCGCACTGTGCCCACTCGCGTTGGCGCAGGCGCCATCCACTGAGGCGTCATCGGCACGGGCTCAATCCAATACCCCGATTGTTTTTCTGATCGTTCTCGAGAATAAGAACTGGGTTGGCAGCGGCGGCATTTCCGGAAGCGGGGAAGCGCCTTATATCAACAGGACGCTGGTCCCCATGGCGGCGGTCGCCAACAACTACTTCAATCCTTCCGGCAATCATCCCAGCCTGCCGAACTATTTATGGATGGAAGCGGGCAAGAATTTCGGCATCCATGACGATGGCCCGCCCAGCCAGCACCATCAGAGCACGCATGCTCATCTGAGCACGCTTCTTCAGAATGCAGGAGTTCCCTGGCGCGCCTATGCGGAATCCACCTATGGAAATGTCTGCCCACTGACCTCGGAAAGTGGAGGACTGTTTCAGACCAAGCATCTTCCATTTGTGTACTTCACTGACGTGACGAATGGGGGAAATCCTCACTCGTCCTATTGCATCCAGCATGTAAGGCCACTGAGTGAACTGGGCAGCGACATCGCGCACAACGCAATCGGAAGATACAACTTTATTACGCCCAATATCTGCCACGACGGGCATGACAGTTGCGGCGGCAATGAGATCGCGCATATCGACAGATGGCTGAAGGGTTTTGTGCCGCTCCTGATGAACTCCTCGCAGTACCGGGCCGGTCGTGTCGTCATCTTCATCGCAACGGATGAGGCGGCGAATGGGGATGGGCCGATTATGTTCATGGCCCTTGGGCACGGCGTGAAGCACGGATACAAGAATGAGATTCGCTACACGCACAGCTCGCTGCTGCGAACGCTTGAAGAAATCTACCGGGTGGGTCCTCTGCTGGGGCATGCAGCCTACGCGAATGACTTGAGGGATCTCTTCTCTGTCTTTCCTTAAAGGACTTGAAAAGGGAGGCGGGTGGAAGTTCCCGCTCTCCCTTTTCGATGAGATCGATTCATTTCGGCTGAACGATGATGTTTTTCGGATGGCTAATGGTGTAGGGCGAACCGGTGGCCTGGGTGGCGCTGGTTGAAGTGACCGTGAACACATACAACTTGTTCGCTGTGCTACTGATGGCGTACAGGTGGTTGGCATTGTCCCAGAACATTTGATCTACCTGGTTGCTGGTGAGCAATCCGGTGTCAGGCGTGATGGGGCTGGCGCCGTTAAAGTGGAAGATCTGCAACCCGCCGGTTCCGCTCACGGCCAGCAGCTTGCCTGATGGAGACATCGCCGTGCCGAGAACGTATTGAACCGCGGTGGAAGGCATGTTGGAGAAGGTGCTGGTCGTGGTGAGATTGCCCGACCCGTCGGCGGTGTAGGTTGCCAGTTGTGGCGACCCAACAGGGCTGGAAGTGCTCGGGTCGATCGCCTGCATTGAGACCGCCAGGTGATTGGTGGGATCGGCTGCAGTAATGGAGCGGCAATAGAAGTCATTGGGATTCTGCGTCGCCGGGGTTGGCGCACTGGCATTCACATTGAGCAATAGTCCGTTGCTCTGCCGATGCAGGGTTGTGAATGTATCCGTGAAGTTGCCCTGAAAGTTGACGCAATCCGAGCCGTACGCGAAGGCATTGTTCCCGATGAAGCTGAGCGGTGTGTTGAACAGGAAGGTCGATGTACCGTTTCCCAGGAAGGTGAGCCTGCCGGTTGGCTTCTGGATGCTGAAGGATTGATAGACGGTGTGGTCGCAAAGGCTTCCAGCGGACGCCGCCCGGTATACGTTGACGCCGGTGTGGTCGAGTATGAGAGGAGCCGGAGCCGGACATCCGCTGGCGCGATCGACGTCCGTCGATACGGTCCACTTAAGGGAGCCGTTGGGCTGAATCGCGAATGCGGCAACGAAGATACCGGCCTGGTTGGAGCCAAAGAGATATTGTCCGTTGACTACCATGCTGGTCACGTTGTCGTGAAAGGGTGAGCCGGACACAGCGGTCAGCTTTCCGTTCGCTGCAGCGGTAAACGCATTGACCACATTATTGGCTCCACTGGGTGTGCTTGAGACATAGACAAATGCAACCGGCGCGGTGCTGACGGCAGCCTGAACATTCGGGTTGGTCTCAGCGAAGGTGACGTGGGCGATGGCCGCGATCGTGCAGAATGCTGCGACCAGGCAAGCGTAGTTCGTACTTCGTTTCATAACGGCTTCTCCTGTGAGGCGGGAGAAGTATAGGTTGTCACTCGCCTGTGGGCGCAAGAATTAAATAATTGACTGTGCTCAATCCGATGAATCAGAGCGCCGGGGTCCGCGGCTGCACGGCAATGTTTTGCGGATGGCTGATGGTGTATGGCGAGCCGGGGGCCTTGACGGTGCCGATTGGCGTAACAGTGAAGACGTAGAGCTTGCCTGCGCTTTGGCTGATGGCGTAGAGGTGGCCGGCGTTGTCCCAGAAGGCGTGGTCGATGGGGGCGTTGATGAGCAGGCCGGTCTCGGGGGTGATGGGATTGCTTCCGTTGAAATGGAAGACCTGCAGACCCGAGCTTCCGGCGACGGCGAGGAGCGTGCCGAGGGGAGCCATCCGGATGTCGGTCACGGTGCCGACCGCGGTCTGGGGCATGTTCTGAAGCGTGCTGGCGGTGCGGAGATTTCCGGAGCTATCGGCGGTGTAGGTGGCGAGCCGGGCCGGACCATCGGGATTGAAGTTCTGATCCACCGCCTGCAGCGTGATGGCGACGTGGTTGGTAGGATCGGCGGCGGTCAGGGAGGGACACCAGAAATCTCCCGCCTTCGCGGTGGGCGTGGGTGCGGAGATGTTGATCGAGCTCAACGCTCCGGTGCTGCTGCTGCGCTTGTAGCCGTTGATCTCCCAATATGTGTTGGAGAGACAGACGGCGGAGTATGCATAGACATTGTTGCCAATGAAGGTTGCTGGAAGGGAGAGCCAAGTGTCTCCTGCAGTGGCGCCGCGATTGTGCAGCGCGCCGGTCTGGTCGATGCCGAAGGACTGATAGGAGTTGTTCGCGCAATCGCTGCGGAACTCCGTGTCGTAGAGGCTGGAGCGGGTGCGATCGAGAAACAGCGGGCCGGAATTGCCACAATCGTTGGGGTTGAATTGAACAATATCGGTCCACCCGCGCCACTGGAGCGAGCCATTGGGCTCGATGCGGAAGGTGGAGACGTAAATGCCGTTACGGGCGGAGCCGAAGAGGTATTTTCCATTGACGGCCATGCTGGTGACGTCGTCCGCGAAGGGCGAGCCGGTAACGGGGGCGAGCCGGCCGTCGGCGGATGCTGCGTAGGCGCTGATCTCATTGGTGCTGCTGTTGTTCGGGTTGCTGGATACGTAGACGAAGGCAACGGGCGCGCCGGGGACGAGGTTTATCAGCTTTGGGCGGATGGCGACTGAGCCCATCTGAATTTGGGCCGCGGGCGCTGTTTGGGCCGCAGGCGCTGTTTGAGCCGCAGGCGCTTGGGCGAGGGCGGCCGGTGCGCAGAGGACGGCGGTCAAGCTGGCAAAGGCGATCAAACAGGCAAATTTCATCTTCCGTATCACTGGAAACTCCTTCAAGCAGGGCCCTGGGGTCCCTGAATGAGAGCTTGGATGCGTGCGTGCGTGGCCCGAAAACGATAGATCGCCGAAATCCGGATCGAGAGTAACCGGTGGATTTCGCCGGAAGATTTAGTTTTGTTAACGGAATCGTTACCTGATCTCTGCACAAGATCCGGTTCGCTGCGCACCTGCTTCAGGCGAACTTCGGGCTAGGGTTTCGGCTCCGACTGCTTGAGCAATTCGACGAGGTGGTCCTTCCATAGGGCCGCCATGGTGTGGGTGCCGTGGCCTCTGGTTGCATCGGAGATGGGGATGAGGATGAACTGCGCGTGGGGCATCTGTTTCGTCAGCTTTTCCGCGATGCCGAGCTCCGGAGGATTGATGAAGTCGTCGGCGGAGTTGATGAACATGACGGGGACGATGATGCGATCGAGATGCGCGCTGGGGTCGTAGTTGCGCGAGGCGTCGACGTAGTAGATGAGATTGTTGGCGTCTGTGTGGGCGACGGTGCTTGCGAGGTAGCTGTCGACGAATGTTTCGGCTGCCTCGCGGGTGGGAGCGCGCTTCTGCATGACCAGCGGCGCGGAGCCCATGATGAGGAGCATCTCGTTTGCGGTACGGAGGCCGACGGCGGGTTCGACGGTGTAGTTGCCGTTCTGCCATGCGGGATCGTTCTTGATGTTCTCGATCGCCATGTAACGCATCATGCGATTGCGGCCGGCGATCTGCGTGGGCAGGCAGGCGAGGGGCATGAGCGCGTCGGCGAATCCGGGCCAGGTCTCGCCCCAGACGAAGCTCTGCATGCAGCCCATGGAGGTGCCGAGGATGAGGCGGAGGTGATTGACGCCGAGGCCTTCGACGAGCATCTGGTGCTGCGAGCGAACCATGTCGTCGTAGTCATAGCGGGGGAACTTCATGCGCAGACCATCGGAGGGTTTGGATGAATCGCCCTGGCCGATGTCGTCGGGAAGGATGAGGAAGTAGCGCGTGATGTCGAGCGGCTGGCCGGGGCCGAAGAGTTCGTCGGAGAAGAGAGGATTGAGGAGGGTGCGGCGGTCGCCGCCGGTGCCATGCAGGAGGAGGACGGCGTTGTCCACATGACCTGCGGCGTTGCGGTGCGGCGCACCGAGCGTGAGGTAGTGGAGGTTGAGCGCGGGAAGAGTTTCGCCAGTGCCGAAGCGGAAGTTGTGCGCGACGTAGAGGTTGTCCTTCGCGTGCCACTTGGAGACAGGCTCATTCGAGAGGGCGGGTTTTGCGGTCTGGACGGGGACGGTCCGGATGGGGGCAGTCTGGACTGCGGCCTCGGCGGAGAGCGGCACGGCGGCGAGGGCGGCGAGCATAGCGGCGGCGGTTATGGCGGCGAAGCGCATGACAAGTGTCCTTACAACAGGCTTTGGAGGGGGCGCCCCAGTATAGGGCGACACGACAATGGAACAAAAACGGAACAAAGCGGCTGGGTGCTCGACACACACTCAAGTGAGTCTCATATCTGGAGACTGGCACCCCCGGAGGCTGGCAGAATGTCTATGGTGCGGGGCTGCTGAGAGGAGCTTGTCTTGAATCCGGAGCCAGTCGTTCCTCAGATGGAGAGGTCTCAGACAGAGAGCGTTTTTGCAGTGCGGGCGGGAGACGACGCTACGATGCAGACTGCTGCTCCTGCGAATACCTACCTGCGCCTCTTCAAGTCCAATGTTTTCGTTCGGGATATCGACCGGGCGTTGAAATTTTATGTCGATCAGCTTGGATTCAGCGTGGTTGCCGAAGCGCGTTTCGAATTCGGGCGATGGGTGGCGATTGCGCCGCCGGACGGCAACGCGATCCTGGCGGTGGTGGCTCCCAAGCGTGGCTCGGAGAACTACAAACTGATCGGCCGGCACACGCAGATTGCGTTTATCGCCGAAGACATTCATGCCACCTACGATCTGTGGCGGGGCCGCGGGGTGCGCTTTTTGCAGCCTCCGCAGCCGCAGTTGTGGGGCGGCACGATTGCTACCTTCTGCGATGGGGATGAGAACGCGTTCGACCTGCTTGGCTCCGATGAGATGAGCCGGGAGATTGAGGGGCAACGCCGCGCGCAAGCGGAGAGAGCGGAAGCCGAACGCCGGGTGGCGCAGGAACTGGAGATCGCGAAACAGGTGCAGGCGAGATTGTTTCCGCAGACGTTCCCTGGTCTCAGGACCTTGGATTATGCGGGCGCCTGCATCCAGGCTCGCCATGTCGGCGGCGACTACTATGACTTTTTCGCTCTGGGCGAGGAGAGGCTGGGATTGTTTGTTGGCGACATTTCGGGCAAGGGGATTGCCGCCGCGCTGCTGATGGCGAATCTGCAGGCCAATCTGCGCAGTCAGTTTGCTCTGGCCCGCGAACAGCCGCAGCGATTTTTGCAATCGGTGAACCGGCTCTTTTTCGAGAATACGGTGGACAGCGCGTACGCCACGGTCTTCTTTGCCGAGTATGACGATGCCTCGCGACGCCTGCGCTACACGAACTGCGGGCACCTGTCCGCACTGCTGCTGCGCCGGAACGGGAGAGTGGAATGGCTGCACTCTACCGGCACCGTGCTCGGACTTTTTCAGGACTGGGAGAGCCCGACGGTGGAGTGCCAGCTGTGCCCCGGCGACACGCTCGCGCTCTATACCGATGGAGTGACCGAATCGTTCAACGAGGCAGGCGAGGAGTTTGGAGAGCAACGGCTGGTTGAAGCTGTGAAGCAGCATCACGAGCAGACTGCGTCGTTGATGGTTGCGTCGGTGGTCGCGGAGGTGCAGCGCTTCAGTTCGCAGGAGCAGCACGACGATATTACGTTGATCGTCGCGAAGTGCCGGGCCGATTCCTGAACCAACTACAGGTCCTTCGCGCCGCTCAGGATGGTGTCGAATGTGTCGCAGCGTGGATGGCGAGCAGCTGCTGGAGCAGCGGCTTGAGGCGGTCGAGGTGGAGGGCGTTGGCGCCGTCGGATTTGGCGTTGGCGGGATCGTTGTGGACTTCGAGGAAGATGCCGTCGATGCCGGCGGCGACGGCAGCGCGCGCGAGCACGGGGATGAACTCGGGCTGACCGCCGGAGACGCCGTTGGCGGCGGAGGGCGTCTGGACGGAGTGGGTGCCGTCGAAGACGACAGGGGCGAGCGCGCGCATGATGGGCAAGGACCGCATATCGACGACGAGATTGTGGTAGCCGAAGCTGGCGCCGCGCTCGGTGAGGAAGACGCGGGTGTTGCCGGTGGAGGCGATCTTCTCGACGGCGTGGCGCATGTCCTCCGGCGCGACGAACTGTCCCTTCTTCACGTTGATGGCGCGTCCGGTCTTGCCGGCGGCGACGAGCAGATCGGTCTGACGGCAGAGGAACGCGGGGATCTGGAGGACGTCGCAGGCTTCGGCG
The DNA here is from genome assembly GCA_963763665.1 of uncultured Acidobacteriaceae bacterium. Lineage (GTDB taxonomy): Bacteria > Acidobacteriota > Terriglobia > Terriglobales > Acidobacteriaceae > KBS-83. The sequence continues at coordinate 2,085,304 of CAVXPT010000001.1, forward strand.
ACCGGCGCGCAGTGCGCGGGCTCATGCACGTCGGTGAGGACGGGGAGGTGCGTCTCTTCGGCGATGCGGCGGAGGATGCGCGTGCCTTCGGCGAGGCCGGGGCCGCGGAAGCTCGCGACCGAGGTGCGGTTGGCCTTGTCGTAGGAGGCCTTGAAGATGAAGGGCACGCCGAGATCGCCGGCGATGCGCTGGATGGCGTCGGCCATGGTGCGGGCGTGCTGCTCGCTCTCGATGACGCAAGGGCCGGCAATGAGGAAGAGTTGGCCGCGGCCGACCGGGACGCTGCCGATTTCGAAGTCGTGTGTGCTCACAGTGGAAAGGATACTAGGCGGGCCAGGGTCTGGCGTCAGGGTGGGGTAGCCGCTTTGGTGGCGATGCGCACGCTCGCGCTCCGATTCCCCTGGCTTTTGATTGACACCCCGACACTCTGATTGACACCCCGACACACGGAGAGTACGCTGAGGCGCCTTTGGGCCATTCCCCACACACAATTCAAGGAGAACACTATGCGAGCACGTCTCGTACTTTTGTGGGCCCCGCTGTGTCTTTATCTGGTCCCGAGTCTTCCAGCGCAGGATGCAACCAAGGTTGATCCTGCGCATTACACGGTGGTGAGCGAAAACGACCAGGTGAGAATTCTGAAGGTGCACTACGGGGCGGGTGAGAAATCAGTCATGCACAGCCACCCGGATTCGGTTGCGGTGTACCTCACCAATGCGAAGGTGAAGATGACCCTCCCGGATGGCAAAACGCAGGAGTATGAGGTGAAGGCAGGCGATGCGCAGTTCACGCCGGCCGCCACTCACCTTCCCGAAAACATCGGAACCGGCGAGGTGGAGATCATTCTGGTCGAGCTGAAAGGGAAGGGCGGCAGCTAGCGTAAAGGGAGCCCCCCATCTTGCGTTCGCCAGGATGGGGTGCCCGGGTGTGTCGGTGCTGCAGGCGGACTGCAGGTCCCTTCGACAAGCTCAGGGCAGGCTCTTCGCTTCGCTCAGGATGACATCGTCGGTAGTGCTGGCCAGGAATTGCTAGTGTGCGACGAAGCTGCGGTAGTGCGTCTCGCGCTTGCCTACCAGCACGAGGAATCCGTCATCGTCTGCGCGCAACTTTACTGCGGTGCCGGGCATGTGGTTCGCCAGGCTGCTTTGCTTCAGGAGGGTTGCGCTGAGGGGAAGGTACGACGACGCTCTGGCGACGCGCGAGTGGTCCGGCGTCAATTCGTATGCGGTCTCGCCGACCTGCACGGTGTAGACGGCGCCGCGGATGTCCGAGCAGCGGGCCGAGGCATCGAGGGTGCGCCGGGCAGTGTTGCCGTAGGTGGCGGCATCCGATTGCGTGGAATTGGAGCAGGCATTGTCCACGACCGTGGTGCGGACCTTGGTGAGAACGCCATCCTGATAGGCGGGTGGATTCGCCGCAGCGGAGAGCATGACGGGCATGGAGAGAAAAAGGATAGAGCAGGCATGCTTCATCGGTTATCACCGGGGAACACCCATGCAGGGTAGCAACGAGGCGGCAGGGCGAGGAATGGCACAGCAGCGGAGCGGGATTCCCACAAAAGTGGGGCACGGCGATGAGGCATTCCGCCGTGACCCGAAGGAGTGGAGCTTAGTTGCCGCGGAGAGCGACCAAGGGGTTGACGCGTGAGGCGCGGCGCGCGGGGATGTAGCCGGCGAGCAGCGCGACGACGATGAGCAGCGCAATCATGCCGGCGAAGGTGGCGGGGTCGGTGGGCGCGGTGTTGAAGAGCATGGCGGAGATGAGCGAGGCGAGGACGAGCGAGAGCACCGCGCCGACTGCGATGCCGATGAGGGCGAGCCGCATGGTGCGGAAGATGACGCCGAACTGCACGCGCGCGGCGGTGGCGCCGAGCGCCATGCGGATGCCGATCTCGAGCGTCTGCCGCGTGACCGAGTAGGAGATGACGCCGTAGATGCCGAGCGCGGCGAGAAACAAGCCGAGCGCGGCGAAGGTGCCGACCAGCAGCACGAAGAAGCGGCGCGGCGAGACGGCGTGGTCGACGAGCGACTGGATGGGACGGAGAGGGACAGCGGCCTGCCCGGGATTGATCTCACGCAGCGTGTGCAGGATGGTGGAGGCGAGCTGCTCCGGCGGCACGCTTGCTGCGGACGACGAGCTCGGCGCCTTCCGGGCCCTGTTGTGTGGTGGGGTAGTAGACCTGCCAGTCCGGCTGGCCTTCGACGCTGGTCTGATGCACGTCGGGATAGTGCCGACGATGCGCGCGTCATCGCCGTTCGCGTTGATCACGTGGCCGACGGCGTCTCCGTCGGGATACATCTGACGAGCGGCGCTTTCATTGACGATGACGACGGGATCGCCTTTATCGACCTGCTTGATGGGAGGCTTGGCGGCGGCCTGGTTCGGTGGCGGTGGAGGAGGCAGTGGTAAGTCTTCCCAACTGAAATCGCGTCCGGTGATGGGCACACCCATGGCGGGGAGATAGCCGGGCGTGACGATGTAGACCAAAGCGCACGGAAGATTTTCCGCCGCGAGTTGTTTGTCATCGACATCTTTGCGGTGCGGAGTTCCCCAGCAGCGATTGCGCTCGAAGGGCAGATTGTCCGAGATGCCGGCGTGTTCGACACCGGGGATCGCACCGATGCGTGTGAGCACGTTCTGCAGGATGGCGCTGCGTTTGTGGGCATTGCCGCCATCGTCGTAGTCGACCTTGATGGCCGCAGCGGCGACGGGCTTGAAGCCGAGATTGACATCGAGGACGCGCAGGAAGCTGCGCATGAGCAGGCCGGCGCCGACGAGCAGCACGCAGGCGAGCGCGACCTCTGAAATGACGAGTGTGGAACGAAGGCGATCGTGCCGGCGGCTGTCGCTGGCGCCGTGACCTCCGCTGTCCTTGAGCGACTCCTGCAGATTTTCGCTGGACATGCGCAAACCGGGCGCGAGGCCGAAGAGTACGGCAGTGCCGATGGCGATGGCGAGCGTCCAGAGGAGCGCGGTGGCATCGATGTGAACGTCGTTGAGCAGCGGCAGAGCGAGCGAGGTCTGATGTTGCAGCCACAGCGTGATGGCATATGCAAGGCCGAGGCCGAGAGCTGCGCCGACGCCGGAGAGCAGAAGGCTTTCCGTGAGCAACTGACGGACGATGCGGCGACGGCTTGCGCCGAGCGCGCCGCGGAGCGCGAACTCCTTGCTGCGCGCGGCGGCGCGGGCGAGCAGGAGGTTGGAGAGATTGACGCAGACGATGAGCAGTACCAGCCCGACAGCGGACCACAAGACGACGAGGGAGCGATGCAGCTTGCCGCTGACGTACTCCTTCAGCGGAGTGGGATAGGCGGTGTAGCCCTCCTTGATCTTAGGAAGATCGCGGCGGAAGTCGAGCCTGGGAAAGAGCAGCGCGGCCTCCGCGCGGGCCTGTGCGACGGAGACACCGGGTTTGAGGCGGCCGAGCAGCGTGATGGTGTTGCCTTCCATCGCGTATGTCTTGAGGGATGATGGCGGTGAAGACATCGACGTTGGTGCCGGGCGCGAAGACAGCGCCGAAGTCGAAGCTTTGGGGCAGCACGCCGATGACGGTAGCGGTGTGTCCGTTGAACTGGAGCGGCTTGCCGACGATGTCGGGATCGGCGTGAGCTTCCCGCTGCCAGAAGTGATAGCTGAGCAGCATGACATCCGGGCCGCCGTGCAGGGCTTCATTGGGAAGGAAGAGGCGGCCGAGCAGCGGGCTTGACGCCGAGGACCTGGAAGAAGTTCTGGGTGACGTCGATGTCGGTGAAGGGTTTGGGATCGCCGTGGCCCATGAGCTTTACGTTGTCGCTGGAGGAGAAGGCGAAGTAGCCGGCGACATCTTCAAAGGATTTGTTGCGTTCCAGGAATTCCTGCCAGGCGTCGGTGGAGTAGGTGGCCGCGGACCAGTTGCCGTTGAATATCTCCGGGCCAATCCACATCAGGCGTGCGGGGTCATGGAAGGGGAGCGGACGCAGCATGAGCGTGTTGACCACGCTGAAGACCGCGATGTTGGTGCCGATGCCGAGCGCGAGGATGAGGATGGCGACGATAGTGAAGGCGCGATCGCGGCGCAAGGTGCGGAGGGTGTAGCGGAGATCCTGCATGAGGACATCGAGTGCGGGCAGGCCGCGCGCGGCGCGCTGCTGCTCGCGCGATTGCTCAACACCGCCGAAGCGGACGAGTGCCTGACGGCGCGCCTCCTGCGGCGAGAGACCGCGGCGCAGATTTTCCTCGGTGGCGAAGTCCAGGTGCGACGCGAGCTCCTGATCGAGATCGGCATCGAGCGGCGGCTTGTTGGCGAAGGCGCGCAGGCGGGCGAGAGCGGAGCGGAGAGACGAGATCATTCGGTACCTTCCGGAGATTGCGCGAGAACACGGCCCATCACGTCTGAGAGACGCCGCCAGTCCTCCGCGTCGCGCGCGAGCTGCTTTCGGCCGCTGCGCGTGATGGCGTAGTACTTGGCCTTGCGATTGTTGTCGGAGGTGCCCCACTCGGCGGAGATCCAGCCACGGTTCTGCAGGCGGACGAGCGAGGCATAGATGGTGCCCTGATTGAGCAGGATGGTGTCGCCCGAGATCTGCTCAATGCGGCGGGCGATGCCGTAGCCGTGCTGCTCACCCATGGCGGCGAGCGTTTTGAGGACCATAAGGTCGAGGGTTCCCTGGAGCAGGTCGAGTTTGGGGTCGGACATGGGTCTCCTGTGTACTGGCCACATGAGTATGCCAAAACTTCTGTGGGAATACCACATGTGCTGGTACGCGTGTGCGGGAAGGGCGGTTCCCGCTTCTTACAAATATTTTTGAACACGGGTCAGGGGAGCTGCGTCTGTTGGCCACGCGCGACGAAAAGGTTGTCGTTCCGCCCTTGATCTGCTCTTGTCCACAATGCTACTGTCTGTAGCACTGCAAAGGTAACGCTGTGCGGTGGCGTAAACGACGATTTGGAACGGAAGCCGTTCCATTGCGTAGGAGCTTTCTGGGCCCGGCCTGTCTGACGAATCCGTGTGAGGTGCATTCATGCAGAACCTGCTTCGCAACCTTCGCTTCAGCTTCCGCATGCTGCTCAAGAATCCTGGGCTGACGCTCACGATTCTGCTGACACTGGCATTGGGCGTGGGCGCGAATACCGCGATCTTCACGGTTGATTACGCGACCTTGCTGCAGCCGCTTCCCTATCCCGAGCCGGATCAATTGATGGTGGTGTGGTCGAAGATCCAGGGCTTTCACAATGGGATGTCCGCGGGTGACTTCACCGACTGGAAGCGGGAGAACACGACCTTTCAGGATATGAATGCGTGGACGGGCGGCGCATTCAACCTGTCGACGAAGGATCAGCCGGAACAGATCGATGGGCGCATGGTGACGCCGGGTTTTTACCGCATGCTGGGCACGCCATTTTTCCTGGGGCGTGATTTTCTGCCGGAAGAAGGCCAGACGGGACGCGATCATGAAGTGATCCTGACGCACAAGTTGTGGAAGCGGCTGGGGGCGAATCCGAAGATTGTCGGACAGACGCTGAAGGTGAATGCGGAGCCCTACACGGTGGTGGGCGTGCTGGCGCCCGGACTTTACGACCGCGGGCAGGGCGATATTGTGGTGCCGCTTGCATTCAAGCCGGAGCAGCTTAATCACGACTTTCACTGGCTACTGGCAATAGGGCGGCTAAAGCCGGGCGTGACGATGCAGCAGGCGCGCGCCGATATGGATGCGGTGACCGCGCATATTGCGCAGCAATATCCCAAGAGCAACAAGGGATGGGGCGCGTTTGTCGAGCCGCTGAAGAACGACTTCATGCCGAAGGAACGCATCCGGACGTTATGGATGCTGCTGGGGGCGGTGGCATTCGTTCTGCTGATTGCATGCGTGAACGTGGCGAACCTGCTGCTGGCGCGCAGCATGGCGCGGCAGAAAGAGATGGCGGTGCGCTCCTCACTGGGGGCGACGCCGAAGACCATCTTCGCGCAGTTGTTGACGGAGAGCATCCTGCTGGCGTTGATCGGCGGCGCGCTGGGCATCGGCGTCGGGTATGCGATGTTGCACGCCTTCATGGCCTCCATGCCCGAAGGCACGCTGCCGAGCGAAGCGGACCTGAGCTTGAATTTCCCGGTGCTGCTGTTCACGCTGGGGGCGACGACGCTGGCCGGATTGCTTTTCGGCTGCGTGCCGGCGTGGCACGCGTCGCGGGTGGACCCGGCGGAGACGCTGAAAGAGGGCGGACGATCGGGAACAGGCGCGGGACGAAAACGGTTGCGGCAGGCGCTGGTGATCGGCGAGTTCACGCTGGCGCTGTCACTGCTGGCAGGCGCGGGTCTGGCGATTCACAGCTTCCTGAACCTGACGCGGGTCGACCTGGGAGTGAGAACGGATCATGTCCTCACTTTCTACCTGCCCATTCCCGATACGCGCTCGAAAGACCCGGTGTTGATTGCAGCGCATTATCGGCAGTTGCTGGCGAGCATCGATTCCGTGCCGGGTGTTATCTCCGCCTCGGCCGAGACCGGGACGCCGCTGGAGGGTGCCGGCTTCGGGATGCCGTTTACCATCGCGGGCACGCCCGCGTTTGCCGATCCATCGCAGCGTCCGTTATCGAGCTTTGGCATGGTGACGCCGGATTACTTCAAGACCTTTGGCATCCGGCTGACCCATGGACGCATGTTCACCGACCAGGATACGGCGACGAGCGTGAAGGTCGCGATGGTGAACGAAGAGTTTGTCAGGAAGTTTTTCAAGGGAAAGGATCCGCTGCAACAACGTGTCCTGGTGGAGCAATTGATCCCCGGAGTGACCAAACTGGGACCGGCAGTCGAGTGGCAGATCGTGGGCGTCTTCCACAATGTGCGCGACCGGCTGCGTGAGGACTACCCGGAGATATTGATTCCGTTCTGGCAGATTCCCTGGCCGAACGCAGGGATCGGCGTGCACACGGGCCAGGATCCGGGCGCGATGACGAAGAGCATCGCTGCGGCGGTGCACCAGGTGGATCCGGATGTTGCGCTGGCTTCACCGCGCACCATGGAGCAGGTGCATCACGATGTGCTGTCGGATGATCGCTTCACGCTGGTGCTGTTCGCATGCTTTGCGGCGATCGCGCTGCTGCTGGCGGCATTGGGGATCTATGGCGTGATGACATTTTCCGTGGCGCAACGCGCGCACGAGATTGCGCTGCGCATGGCGTTGGGAGCGACGCGCGGCCGCGTGGTGGCGCTGGTGCTGCGCGAAGGTGTGACGCTGGCGGCGATCGGATTCGCGCTCGGGCTGCTGGGCGCTTACTTCATTGGCCGCGCCATGCAGAGCACGCTCTACGGCGTGAGCGCGCTGGATCTATCTGCGTTTTCGGTGGTGGGATGCGTGCTCCTGATTGCCGCGCTGGTGGCGTGCTTTCTTCCGGCACATCGAGCGGCTTCTACGGAACCGATGCGGGTGTTGCGAACGGAGTAGTGGGCTGCGCCGCGCTCTGCCGGTCAAGTAAAGTGGCGGCATGCACTGGCGAACACTTTACCGCGGGCTCTCCGCTCTGCTGGCGCTGCTGCTGATCGCGTTGCGCCCTGGCGCGTACTGTCAGAGTGCAGCGACCATCCGCGTGACGGTCCATGCAGACGCGCCGATGGGCGCGGTTACGCCCAGCTGGAGCTACTTTGGCGCGGACGAGCCGAATTACGTTTATGGTCCGCATGGACGGAAGCTGATGGATGAGTTGGGCGAGCTGGGCCGCACGGCGAATGCTCCGGTGTACTTTCGCGCACACAACCTGCTCACGACCGGCGATGGCGGCGGTTCGCTGAAGTGGGGTTCGACGAATGCGTACACAGAGCGTGCTGACGGGACGGCTGTCTACGACTGGACGATTACGGACCGCATCTTCGACACGCTGCGCAACGCTCGCGTACGCCCGATAGTGGAACTGGGCTTTATGCCGGAGGCTATGTCAACGCATCCGGCGCCGTATCGGCATAATTTTCCCAAGGGCGATGTCTTTACTGGCTGGAGCTATCCGCCGAAGGACTACGCGAAGTGGGGCGCGCTGGTGCAGGCATACGCGGCGCACCTGAAGGCGCGCTATGGGACGGCGGTGGATGGCTGGTTGTGGGAGGTATGGAACGAACCGGACATTGCCTATTGGCATGGCACGCCGGAGGAGTATGACCGGCTGTATGACGTTTCGGCTGCGGCGGTGCGCAAGGTGCTGCCGCATGCAAAGATCGGCGGGCCGGAGTCTACAGGCGTCTATCCAGTAAAGAATGGGGTGGCAAAGAACGGGCCGGCAAAGAACGGGGTCAGCACGAGCGAAGCGTTTCTGCGGCAATTCCTGGAGCACTGCGCGCATGGGAAGAATGCGGCGACCGGCGGCATCGGAGCGCCGCTGGACTTTATCAGCTATCACCCGAAGGGCTCGCCGAAGTTTGTGAACGGGCATGTGGTGATGAATGTAGGACGACAGCTTGCCGCCGTTGAGCGTGGTATGGAGGTGGTGGCGAGTTATCCGGAGTGGCGCGACACGCCGATCGTGCTGGGCGAGAGCGATCCGGAGGGATGCGCGGCGTGCCAGAGCGCGCAGAACGGCTATCGCAACGGCCCGCTCTACGGAGTGAGTGTGGCGGAGGCGACCGCACGCACATGGGAGTTGGCACGTAATCACGGCGTGCACGTGCAGGGCGCGGTGACGTGGGCGTTCACGTTTGAGGGTCAGCCTTATTTTGCGGGCTTCCGTGAATTGGCGACCAATGGCGTGGACAAGGCAGTGCTGAACGTCTTCCGCATGATGGCGATGCTGGGCGGCCAGTGGGTGCGGACGGAGAGCACGGGCGCGATGCCAGTGCAGCAAATCATAACTGAATAGTGTGACAGAAACGGCGGACGTCGATGCCATCGCAACCCGACGCCCGCACGAAGTGGACGTCCTGCTGTGGAACTACCATGACGCGGATGTGCCAGCGGCGCCGGCGAAGATCGCACTGGAGGTGCGTGGGCTGCCGCAGGCTCACGATATCGGAAGAGGCGTATCTGATGGATGCATCACACAGCAACGCTTACGCCGTATGGAAACAGATGGGAAGCCCGCAGAAGCCGACTGCCACGCAACAGCAGGAGCTGGTGAAGGCAGGCAAGCTGGAACGCGTCGTGGCGGCGCATCCTGTCGCGGTGAAAGGCGGCACGGCTCACTTGCAGATGGTGCTGGCGCGACAGGGCGTCACGCTGGTGCGGCTGCGTTGGTGATCGATGATTTTCGCAGCGGCGCTGCGCGCCTGGGGAACTGCAGGTCCTTCGCTCCGCTCAGGATGACTCTCTAACTCTATAGAGCATTACTCGGTGCGGATGGCGGCGAGCGGGTTGATGCGGGCGGCGCGAATCGCGGGCAAGAGCGATGCGGCGCTGGCGACGATGGCCAATAGAAGTGTGGAGATCGCGAGCACCAGCGGGTCATGCGTGGAGGTGCCGTAGAGGAAGCTGGCGAGCGCGCGGGCGGCGAGCATGGCTACGCCGAGTCCGGCGAGTGCGCCGATGAGGGTGACGGCGACGTTCTGGCGGAAGACGAGCGAGACCACCTGGGTGCGCTGCGCGCCGAGCGCCATGCGGATGCCGATCTCGCTGGTGCGGCGCGCGGTGCGATAGGCGAGCGTGCCGTAGAGGCCGATGGCGGTGACGAGCAGCGCGCATGCGGCGAAGAAGACGGAGAGCATGGCCATCATGCGCTGGGCGCTGAGGGATTGGTCGAGAAAACCGCCGAGGGTGTTGAAGACAGGCGCGGGAATCTCCGGTGCGTCTCGCGCGATGATGGCGCGGACTGCCGCGGCGAAGGGAGCAGCGGGCCCATCGGAGCGGATGACGAAGGTATAGGAGGGCTTCTTTTCCTTGTTCTGTGTAATGGGGAAGTAGGCTTCAGGCGGCGCGGGCTTGCGAATGTCGCCGTATTTTACGTCGCCTACGATGCCGATCACTTCCAGGCTGTCCTTGCCGGTGCCGATGTGCTGCCCGACGGCACTCTGATGCGGAAAGATGGCCGCGGCTGCGGAACGGCTAAGGATGATCTTGCTGCCCGTGGAGAGTGTGTCGCTCCATGCGAAGTCGCGGCCGGCGAGCAGTGGGATGCGCGTGGTCTGAAAGTATTGCGGCGCAATCCAGTTGGTGTAGAGCTGTGGCGTGATACGTCCGCTCGGCATGCTGTATTCATTGGTCATGGTTGACCCGGAGTAGGGGATAGTCGAGAAGATGCTAGCTGCATGAACTCCGGGCAATGCAGCGATCTGATCCTGCAGCGAGCGGTAGAGACGGATGAGGGGCTCGCCTTCGAGCGGCTGCTTGGTCATACGCAGGCTGACGAGATTGACGTTGTGCGGGTCGAAGCCCGGTCCGGTGCGGTACATGCGGACGAGGCTGGTGGAGATGAGGCCGGCGCCGATGACAAGGACCAGCGCAAGCGCGATCTGTGCAGCGAGGAGCAGGCGCGGCAGCAAAGCGGCGCGAAGATCTGCGCGTGAGACAGAGGAGACCTTGAGCTGCAGATTGAGGCTGCGTCCGGTGGCGTGCAATGCCGGGGCCATGCCGATGATGAAGGTGGCGAGCACACATGCGCCGGCGGCTGCAGCGAGCACGCGCCAGTCGATCGAGGTGTCGAGATAGAAAGACGGGTCGTTGCCCCCGAGCAACAGGGCGGCCAGCGATCGCGCGATGAAGGGAGCGGCCGCGAGGCCGGCGAGGGAGCCGGCAATGGCGAGCAGCAGGCTTTCAATCAACAACTGCTGCATGAGGCGCCGCCGGGATGCGCCGACGGCCAGCCGCGTGGCTAGTTCGTGCTGTCGTGTTGCGGCGCGCGCGAAAAGCAGGCTGGCGAGATTGAGGCAGGCAAGCAGCAGCATGCCGCAACACAATGCGAAAACGGCCTGCAGGGGCTGACGGTACAACTGGCGCAGATAGGTGTATCCGCTGGAACCGGATTCCGCGATGTAGCGGAAGTGTTGCGCACGCGCGTTCTTGACCCAGTCGGCAGCTCCCTCGGCATCATCGTCCTTCCCGCTGAGAACGCTGCGAGTCACGGAAGCCAGCGACGCGTTGGCCTGTTCCAGCGTGACGCCTGGCTTGCTTCGCCCCATGGTGGTGAGCCACCAGCTGTGGTAGCCGCCCGCGGTGTTGTTGTAAGGAGCGTCGATAAGAGGCTCCGTGGCGAGCGGGATGAATATTTGCGGATGCTGCGCCGGATCGGTTCCCGTGAACGGCTTAGGCATAACCCCGACGATGGTGAAGGGAACTTTATTGGCTAAGAGCTTGCGGCCCAGAACATGGGGATCGCTGTGGAGGGTGTTGCGCCAGTAGCGCTCGCTGACGACAGCAGGAAGGCCGGATGGCGCTCCCGGCTGATCGTCTGCCGGGATGAGATAGCGACCGAGCAGGGGAGGCGTTTGCAGCGCGCGAAAATACTGGCCGCTGACGAGAGCGCTGGCCACCATGGCACTGCCGCCGCGGGCGCCGATCTGGAGCTGAGTATTGGAGATAGCGAAGATGTCGGTGAAGGCCGCGTGATCGCGCTCGAGATGGCGGAAGAGCGGTGCGCAAAAGCTTCCGTGCGCGTCATTGTCTTCGTGGTAGTCGAAGACGACGAGCTGCTGTGCGTCGGGCACGGGCAGCGGGCGCAGCAGTAAGCCATTGATGAGCGAGAAGATGGCGGTGCTGGCGCCGATGCCTAATGCGATGGTGAGGATGGCGGTGAGGGTGAAGCCGGGGGACTTGCGCAGGACTCGGGTGGCGTAGCTGAGATCGCGGAAGATGTTTTCGAATCGTGAGAACTGGCGCAGCTCGGAGAGTTGTTCGCGCAGGCGCGAAGGGTTGCCGAAGGTGCGGCGGGTGGCAGGATCGAGCTCGACCGGGGCGATGCCTTCGCGCTCCAGCCGCTGACGCAGCAGGTGCTGATGGAAGGCGAGCTCTTCGGCATACTCGCGCTGCTGACGGCGGGGATGCAGGAGCGCGTTGAGGCGGAGGCGGAACGCGCGGAGCCGTTGAGACATGCGTCCTCCTGGTGCGGACTACGTGGCCTGCATGACGAAGGCGACGGCGGCGGAGAGGCGCGCCCAGCGTGTGGACTCGGACTGCAGGCGCTTGCGGCCTTCGGCGGTGAGTTGGTAGAAGCGGGCGCGGCGGTTGCTCTCCGAAGCGCCCCATTTTGCATCGAGCATACCGCGTAGCTCCATGCGATGGAGCGCGGGGTAGAGCGCGCCTTCTTCAACGCGCAGTACCTGCTGCGAGCTTTGGTGGATCCACTCGGCGATGGCGTAGCCGTGCAGCGGACCGCGCGCGAGGGCTTTCAGAACCAGCATCTCCAGCGTGCCCTGGATGAGTTCTCCGTTACCGTCGGCTCTTCCCATAAGCAATTTATGGGAGAGTAGCGTGTGATCCGGACGGCAGTCAAGAAAGGATGTGGATGGCGGGCGGCAATCTGGCCCGATGGAATGCCTGTGCCTGCTTGTTCCCCGGCAGTGGTCGTGCGGGCGATGCCATTTTTTGCTTCCTATCGAATCATTCCTTTTCCATATACAAACGAAATGAAACAAAGTATAGAGAAATCAAACGATGGTCGGTCTTTCAGGCAGAAAGGCCATGGCGCTTAGCAGCCAAGCTGGTGCCAACCCAAATCCCCGCGGGGAGATCCGCCCCACGGAATAGAAGGAGAAACCTGACTCGATGCGGCGCAGAGACTTTTTCAAAGGCAGTGCGGCGATGGCCGGAGCCCTCACCATCGGGAACAACAGGACCCAGGCGATGGTGCGGGCTCACAACTGGGGAAAGTATGATTTCGGCTCCGGACCGGCGGTCCCCGATCGCCTCAATCAGGGACCTTTTCCGCAGTATCCGCCGGATGCGGCGATTCCGGAGGATGAAGTGGTCATGGCCACAACCCCCTCGGAAGAGGTGGTGCCGAATTACGGCAAGGGGCTGATCACCTATATCACTGCCGATATGGGGAAAGATGAGATCAAGGGGGACAATCTCTCTCAGGCGATCGAGGAGCTGGTTCAATTTCCGCTGGGCCAGCAACTGTATATCCGGCCCACCTGGCGGGAGGTGCAGCCGCGTCCCGGGCGTCTGGAGATGCCGGACTATCTGAAGCTTGTCTTCGATTTAGCAAAGAAGAATAACAAGCGGATCGGCCTGCGGATTCAGATGAGCGCGCCGGATTACTGGGACGCTCCGGCGCTGCCCGATTTTGTTCTTGAGCGAGTGCCCAAAGTGGATCTGATCCTCGCGGATCAGAAGGAACAGGCCGCGGCGGCGCGCTTTCTCAAGAATCCGTACTCCCGCTATCAACCGCGCTTCGACGATCCATTCTTCCAGCAATCATTTCGAGAGCTGGTCGGCTTGCTGGCAGCGGAGTTCAATGGAAATCCTGTCATCGAGTTCATCGATACATTCATGTATGGATTCTGGGGTGAAGGCCATACATGGCCATTCAGCAACACCCCGTTTCCCGATTACCAGACGGCGGAGCGCACCTGGATTGCGATGCTCGAGGTGCAGTTGGAGCATTTCACGAAGACTCCTTTGCTGACTAACACGCAGCCGGACTTTAGCCGCGTAGGCAATTCAGAACTCCTTGACCGAAGTGTGCGCAGCAACAACTGGATTCGCAGTGACACGATCTTCATTGAGAACGAGCAGATCGAAGCGCTGAGCAACCGCCCGCCATGGATTGCGGCATTGTTAGAGCAGGGGCTCCCGGGCAAAGCTCCGGCGCCTACCGGCGGCGAGGAAGGAATCTCGCATACGGAGAACATGATCGCCCACGTGATGGATGTGGGTGCGAATTACTGGTCACTTTGGAACTTTCACGAGATCAGCGCCAGCAGACTTGCGAGCTACTACCAGGCCTACCGGGCATCGTTCGACCGGATCAATCGGCGCATTGGATATCGCGTAAGACCGTCCTTCATCTGGAGCTACGAGGATGACGGTTATGTTGGGCTGATTGTCGGTTTCGCGAACGATGGCATTGCCGGCGTTCCCGGTGTATTGCGCGTCACGGTAGAGAGTCAGGAGGGACAGCCACTCAAAAGCGGTTGTCTGGATGCCGGCTATCCGGTGCCGGGAAAGATCCGGCAGGCACAGTTTGTGCTGCCCAAAGGAACGAAATGGCAAGGAATGAAGCTGAAGGCGGAGATCGAGGTGAAGGGTATGCGCTATCCGGTGCGTTGGGCGTGCAGCCAGCAACTCAATGAGGACGGCTCGCTCACTCTGCGTCCCAACCTTCAGCGGAATATCTAGATCATGACCTGCGAAGACGACGGCAGGAAGCTGTGGGCTTACCGGAAGATGATCTGCTGGAAGCCGAGGGAGTGCAGCAGGGTGGTGAGGGTGGCGCGGGCGTTGCCTTCGGCGGTGGTCAGGATGCCGCTGTCGAGCGCGGACTGGCGCAGGTCGGCTTCGGCTTTTTCGCGGACTTCGGATTCGAGATTGGGATCGGCAGGCACCAGCAGGCCGGTGATGCGCGAGTAGACGCGCGTCTTGCTGTTGTCGAGCGAGACGGAGAGCAACTCGGCGGGAGGCACGGTGACGATCACACTGCGACCGTCGATGAGCACGTTGCCGCCCTGCACCTGGCTCAGATCCACGCCGGCTACGACCTGTCCGTGAACCACCATCAGGAGCTTGTCGCCGGTGAGGATATCGGGCAGGTACTGGCTGGTGCGGTCGCCTTCGACGACCTTGTCCATGGTGTAGACAACGGATTCGAGGCGCGCGAGCCGCTGAATGCTGGCGATGACGGTGGGCTGCGAGATGTCGAAGGCATCGTGGCGGCCGAGGAAGGCGAGGCTGATGCGGTTGCGCATGGACGTTCCGACGTGGCGCGCGACGGCGGGCACGGCGAGCAGCGCGACGAGCAGGCCGAGCACGACGCCAAGGATGAGCGCGGGCAGCGCAGCGGAACGCTTCTGGACGGGGGACGACTTCTCGGTGATGGTGGAGGGCATATCTGGTCTCTCAGTATGTGACGCACGCGGAGGCTGGAAGGCTTGTCACCTGCCGCATGATTCCTCAGATGCAGGCGGCTGCCAATCCCGGATGGGTGGCTCATCGGATGACTCGCTTACTCCCGCATGGGAGCCGGATTGTTGGAGTCATATGCGTTGAAGGGAAGATCGGCGCGGTTGGGATGCTGGTGATCCAGGTGGAGGGGATGGATTCTCCAGAACTCAGGTGCAAGGAGGATGGGCTGACGCTCGTCACCCTCCCAGCGGCGCACCTGGGGAAGCCATGCGGGGTAGGTTTCCAATTTCGGGGCAAGGCGAACGTAATGGACGATGCCGGTGATAAACAGGATGGCGACAGCAGCAGAGGACAGGCGCGCGAGCGACCGCCGCGGCGCGCGATACATGGCGATCACCGCTGCGAGGAAGATCATCGCGTTGGCGGCATAAAAGTAGCGTCCTTCCCCTCCGCTGCTGCGATAGAGCAGTTGGAAGTTGCAGGGACCGCAGCCGTACCAGGAGAAGACGCTGGAGAAGAGGGCGGCGATCAGTAGTACCAGCGAGGCGCGGGAGGAGACCAGGAAGAGCGCAAACACGGCGCAGAAGGCGGCCAGGAGAAAGAGGCTGATGAGCACTTCCCAGGATGGACCGGGGTGATGAACGAGGAAGATGTCATAGTAATGCGCCGCCCGGCCGGTTGCGAAGGGAAGCACGATGACACGCGATGATATGTAGGCGACCAAGGCATGCCATTCGTGCTGGACGATGCGGTCTCCGGTGACAATGGAGCGGAAGATCAGATAACACTCGACGCAGAAGGGTAATGTAACGGCGATGGCCTGCACCAGCGCGCGCCGCGATCGCCGCTTCCAGGCACGCAGCCAGAAGAGAGGCGTCAGGGGGATGGTGGTGGGTCCGGTAAAGCCCGCCAATATCAGGGTGAATATTTTCACCACATAGAGACGGTCAAGCGAGGATATGAGAATGACAGCCGCGCAGATAGGGAGCAGCGACTGGCTGTTCTCGACATTGAGCCAGATCTCGTAGCTGGGGGTGACCAACAGTAAGGCCAGCAATGCAGTCCATCGTTCGCGCGGCGTTCGGAGCCACTCGCACTGGACGACGAGGTAGAGCAGGAGAAGCTGGACCAGGGCGGCGGACCAGGCAAACAGCAGCGCGGCGACCGAGAGCGGCAGCAGGCGTGCGGCGATGAACGCGACGCCATTGTCCATCAGAGAAAAGTAACCCTGGTGTGGAGCAAGAAAGGCGCGGAGCGGCGTGGAGTTCCAGGCATAGAGGAGGTAGGTGGTGCCCTCCTCAGCGACGATGCGCCCCTCGAGCAGCAGGCGCGGCGCGCGCGCGAAGAGCACGAGCAGAGCGCCGAGCAGATAGAGCAGAAGTTCGCGCGCGCCAGGTGGCGTATAGGGCGGGTTCAGGCTGCCGATGGTCGGCGCTGCCGCAAATCGATTCTTAAACTTGGACATCGATGACAAGTCTTGCATTTAGTGTAACCAGCGGGCTGCGATCCACCAGCAGAGGATTCGCCGAGCTCAGGGATGGCGGTGTGGGTTGGAGGAGTCATAGGTGTCGGCGGGCAGTGGCAGATTCAGGTGCTGGGGTGTGAGTCGAATGTAAAGCGGCCATGCGCTGGGGGCGCCGCGCAGCTCAAGCGAAGGATCGCGCTGCCACGCCTCGACCTGAAGCTGCCAGGGGGTGTAATCGTGCAGGTAGCTCCAGCCGGTGTGGTAGGCGACGAGGCCGACCAGCCAGCCCAGCATGAGCAGCACTGCACTGAGACGCCGGAGAGCGGCGGGAATGGTAAGGCTGCGCGCGCAGAGCAGGAGCGCGAGCGCGAGCAGACGCGTTTCCCGTAAGCCAGTAGCGGTCCTCGCCAACCGGGGTGAGGTTGTTGAGGTCCGACCCGAGAGCGCCATACCAGTGAAAGAAGAAACACCAGAAGGCGGCGACCGCGAGCCAGAGAGGTGCGGAGCCTGCACGGCGCGCAAGCAGCAGGAGTCCGATGATCCCGAGACATGCGGCAAGGGCGACGGCGGTCAGATAAGGCATGCTGAAATGGCGTAAAAGGTAACGGTCATAGATGCCGGCAACGCGGCCGGTGAGCCAGGGCTCAAGCAGCATGCGTTGGAAGAGAACTGGACCGAGCATCTTCCATGCGTGGGGCTGGAGAGTGCGCGCGGCATGGCGCAGCGAGAAGAGCACGATGACGCCCTGCAGCAACGCGCAAAGAGAGAGCAGCACAGCCTGCAGAATGGCGGCGCGGCTTCGCAAGAGCCAAGCGCGCACCCAGAAGAACGGCGCAAGTGAGCAACTTGTGAGGCCGTTCAGACCGGCGAAGATGAGGAAGGCGCCGCGCGCGCGAGGGTAGCGTCGCGGGTCAGAAATAAGCAGCGCCGCGGCGCCGATGGCGAGAAAGAATTGCGCGCAGATGCTGCTGAACAACGGCTGTATGGACGGTGTTGCAAGCAGAAGCGTGACGAGTGCAAGCAGCCTCATACGCGACGTGGAGAAGACTTCCAGTGTGACGACGATGGCGGCCACCACAAGCTGTGCGACGACACCAGCCCAGGCGAAGAGCAGGCCCGCGTAGCGAAGTGGAATCAGACGCGCCGCGGCGACGGAAACCAGGTTGGGCAGCAATGAATAGTAGCCCTGATGCGGCGCGACCAGTGCGCGAAGGACGGGAACATCCCAGGCATAGCGCAGATAAGTACAGCCCTCTTCGAGCAGCACTCGTCCTTCCAGCAGAACGCGCGGTGCACGGAGGAACCAGACGACGAACGCGAATGCCAGGAGAGCGGCTAATTCGAGTGCCGAAGGGGCGCTCGATGCCGCGGACGGATTGATCCCACCAATGCTGGACGCGCAGTCCCGTGACGCGGCATCGTGAGAGATGGTCGGCGTTCGCATCCGGAGCTACGAACCAGTCGTCTGGAGTTCCGGCGCGTTCCGCGTTGCGATGTGGTGCCTGGTGCGGTTGGCGTAGCTGGCGGTGACGAAGGCGCGGAAAAGCGGATGCGGCTCAAGCGGCTTGGACTTGAACTCGGGGTGGAACTGGCAGCCGAGGAAGAAGGGATGCTCGGGCAGCTCGACGATCTCGACGTAGGTCGAGTCCGGCGTGGTGCCGGTGATGCGCAGGCCGGCGCCGGTGAGCAGCGGCTCGTATTCGCGGTTGAATTCGTAACGGTGGCGATGGCGTTCTGAGATTTCGGTCTTCCCGTAGGCTTCTGCGGCTTTAGATCCGGGCTCGAGCAGGCAGGTCCATGCGCCCAATCGCATGGTGCCGCCCATCTCTTCCACGCCGGTGAGCTCGCGCAGCTTGTAGATGACGCGGTGCGGCGTGGCGGGGTCGAATTCGCTGGAATTGGCGCCGTGCAGCCTGGCGACATTGCGCGCGAACTCGATGGTGGCGGTCTGCATGCCGAGGCAGATGCCGAAGTAGGGTGTGCCGGACTCGCGTGCGTAGCGGATGGCGTTGAGCATGCCTTCGATGCCGCGCTTGCCGAAGCCGCCGGGGACGAGGATGCCGTCGAAGTCCTTGAGCTGCGAGACGTAGTCTTCCGCTTCGAGGCCTTCCGCTTCCAGCCAGGTGACGCGCAGCTTGAGGTTCTGCGAGAGCGCGCCGTGGACGAGGGCTTCCTTCACCGATTTGTAACTGTCCTCGTACTCGACGTACTTTCCGACGATGCCGATGTGGACTTCGTCTTTCGGGTGGTGGGCGTGATCGACAACCTGCTGCCAGCGGGAGAGGTCGGGCTTGGGCGTTTCAAGGTGCAGGTACTTGAGGGCGAGCGCGTCGACGCCTTCCTGCGCGAAGTTGAGCGGAACCTCATAGATGCTGGCGACGTCACGCGCGGCGATGACGGCCCGGTCTTCGAGATTGCAGAAGAGGGCGATCTTGGCCTTCAGCTCTTTCGAGAGCGCGCGGTCGGAGCGGCAGAGCAGGATGTCGGGCTGGATGCCGATCGAAAGCATCTCCTTGACGGAGTGCTGCGTGGGCTTGGTCTTCAGCTCCTGCGCGGCGGCGATCCAGGGGACGAGCGTGACGTGGACGAAGACGGTGTTTTCGCGGCCGAGCTCCTGGCGCATCTGGCGGATGGCTTCGAGGAAGGGCAGCGACTCGATATCGCCGACCGTGCCGCCGATCTCGACAATGGCCACGTCGCAGTCCGCCGCGACCTTGCGCATGGCGTTCTTGATCTCGTTGGTGACGTGGGGGATGACCTGGACGGTCTTGCCGAGGTAGTCGCCGCGGCGCTCCTTGGTGATGATCTGCTCGTAGATGCGGCCGGTGGTCAGGTTGTTATCGCGGGTGAGCTTGGCGTGGGTGAAGCGCTCGTAGTGGCCCAGGTCAAGGTCGGTTTCGGCGCCGTCGTCGGTGACAAAGACCTCGCCGTGCTGGAAGGGCGACATGGTGCCCGGGTCGACGTTGAGGTAGGGGTCGAACTTCATCAGATTGATGCGGAGGCCGCGCGCTTCCAGCAGGCAACCGATGGAGGCGGCGGCAAGGCCCTTGCCAAGGCTGGACACAACACCGCCGGTCACAAAGATGTACTTTGCTGACACTGCATCACCTCTGAATTGTGGGTTTGGATGGCGTACCGGGTGGGCACGATCAAGTATCGCAGAGTGCGGGCAGAGAGGGAAGAGGGGATTTAAGTCCGCAGACTTTCTGGCCTGTGGAACGTCTAGACTCTGGAAAGAGAATGGCACGAAGCAAAATAATCGGACTGTTGACGGCCGCGGTTCTGACGGTGGCGTCGTTCGCACAGACGAAGCCGCCGATGCAATCCCGCTGCCATCGCGGCGATTCATCGGCTCATTCTCACCGATGGCAGCTATCAGCAGGTGCGGCGCTGGGAGATCAAGGGCGACCGCGTGCGCTTTGTCTCCGCGGAACGCAATGGCGCGTGGGAGGAGCTGCCGGTCAGCCTGGTGGACTGGGCGGCGACGGAGAAGTTTGCGCATGCCCACACCGAAACGGGTCGCGAGGAAACCGCCGCTTCCGATGATGCGCGGGCGGTGGATGCCGAAGAAGCGGCCGAGAAGGCGGAGATCACCTCGCGCACGCCGCAGGTGGCGCCACGGCTGAATCTTCCGAACCGCGACGGCGTGTGGGTGCTGGACTACTTCCAGAACCAGCCGGAGCTGGTGACGCTGGAACAGAACAGCGGCGACGTGAACCAGCCGACGGGCCACAACGTGCAGCGCGGGCAGATCAATCCGCCCCCCAAAAAAGCGGAAATACGGCTGGACGGCGAGGGATCGAGGGTGCATCTGCACGAAAACCAGCCGGTGTTCTACGTGAGCCTGACCGGCGGCGACGATTCAGCCGGACCGGATGCGATGACGGTGAGCGCGCCGGATGCGAAGGTGCCCGGGGCCGTGAGTTCGCCGAAGAGCCGGTACGCCATCGTGCAAGTGGACCCACGGCGCAACTACCGCGTGATCACGACCGTGACGCTGGGCCAGCTGGGACACCAGAGCGAGAACGTCAATGAGACGACGACCACGGTGCTGCCTGGCGGTCATTGGATGAAGGTGGTACCGAAGCAGAAGCTGACGGTGGGTCAGTACGCGTTGATGGAATTGCTGGGGCCGCGTGAGGCCAACCTGTCGGTGTGGGACTTTGCGATTGACCCGCAGTCGGGAGATAACCGGAACGCGATCCTGCCGATAGACCGTTAGAGCATTTTCCGCGATGCTGTTCGGGAGCAGAGATACACTCGGCGTGGCTTTCCTTAACGAAAGGCCACATACGCTCCTGTGAGTCACACGAATCTGACAGGGAAAAGGCTCTAACCTTCGGTAGCGACGCCGTCGCGGGTGGAATTTTTCACTGCATACATGCGCTGATCGGCGCGTTCGAGGAGCGCGGCGGCGTTGTCGGCATCGTCCGGATAACTGGCGACGCCCAGGCTGGCGGTGAGCCGCAGGGAAAGCCCATCCAGACTGAGGAAGCGATGGGCGCGCATGGCGACAAGCAGGCGGTTGGCGGCTTTGGCCGCGGAGGAACCCGACGTTTGCGGGAGCACGGCGACAAATTCGTCGCCGCCGTAGCGGAACGAGAGATCGACCGTGCGGAGGGTGCGGGTGATCACCTCGGCGGCTTCGGCCAGCACGCGGCTGCCCGCGGGGTGACCGTGCACGTCGTTCACCTGCTTGAAGTAGTCCAGATCCAGAAAGATGATGCCGACCGGCTGATCGAAACGACGGGCGCGTTCAATTTCGTTGGGCAGCACGGCGGCGAGGTGGCGCGCGTTGAAGAGATGCGTGCAGTCGTCGGTGATGGTGAGTTCCTGGATGCGTTCGACAGCGCGCGCGTTTTCGATGGCGATGGCGGCGTAGTCGCAGACGATGTAGAGGAAGGTGATGGCGTCGTCAGTGAGCGTCTGCGGCGTGGGATGCGTGACCTGCAGGATGCCGAGGGTGCGCTCGCGCGAACGCAGCGGCAGGCAGATGGCGGAGTGCTGCTGCTCTCCGCTGGAGAGCCGGGCGGCGACGCCGTCATTGGTGACGATGAGCGGCTCGCCGTGCAGCGCCACCCATCCGGGCATGCCGGTGCCGAGCGGGATGCGGATGTTCTGCAGCGCTTCGTCGGAGACGCCGCGGGCAAGGGCGTAGTAGAGGTCGCGTTTCTGCTCATCGACCATGAGCAGGGACCAGCTTTCGGGATGGAAGAAGCGCTCCATCTGCTCCAGGATGCTGCGCAGGATGGTGGGCAGATCCAATGACGAGGTGAGGGCCCTGGCGGCGTCATGAAAGAGCCGGAGATGTTCGAGCGTGGCTGCGGAGTTTGGGGCGGAGTCGGCCATCGGCTGCTGTCGATTGTGCCATGGCGCGGTACATCGAGACAGACGCCTGTGTCAGATCAGCGCCGTACGGCCCAGGCCATGCCGTCCGGCTCCGTGCCGGCCTGGATGTGGCCGACCACGGCCAGGGAGCGCAGGTCGATGACAGCGACATAGTTATCAGGCGAACAGGCGACGAAGGCGCGTGTGCCATCCGGCTGTACCAGGATCCCGCCGGAACCGTGGCCGATGGGAATGCGCTTGATCACGTGACGGGTCGCCGCGTCGAGGACGATGAGTTCCGGGCCGCTCGAGACGAGGACGCGCTTGCCATCGGGCGTGAACTTGAGGCGGTTCGCGCCATGGGCATTCGCGGCAATCGTCTGCACAACCTTTTTGGCAGCGATGTCGATCACGGAGAGGGTGCCGTCCTGCGCATTTGCCACCCATATCTCGCGGCTGTTGGCCGAGACATCGAAGCCCTCCGAGCCGTTGCCGACGCGGATGACGGTTTCGTTCCAGTCTTTACGCGGCCTGGCGTCACCATTTGGTGGGCCGCCGGGTCCTCCGGGTGGGGGTCCGGGGTGTATCCCGACTGGCGGTGGGCCGGGCATGTGGATGGTTTCCTGCTCGATGAGGCTGACGGTGCCGGAGCTGACGTTGGTGGTGATGATGCGTTGCTGGCCGGCGGAGACATAGATCATGTGGGTGCGGTTCTGTCCGGTGCCCAGGATCCAGTCGACCTTGTGCGTCGCGGGATCGTAGCGGCCGATCGCCTTTGCGGCTTCTGCCGTGAACCAGGTCTTGCCGCCGACGAAGGTGAGTCCGTGCGGGCCGTGGAGCGGGCCCAGGTCGATCGAAGGAAGCGCGCGGCGCGCGGCCAGATCGACAACGGCGAGCGTGTTGTAGGCGCCGAAGCCGTAGTTGGAGACGTAGGCGGTCCTGCCGTCGGTGGAGGCGACGACCTCATGCGGATCGTTGCCGACCGGCATCCTGGCGATGACCTTCAAAGATGACGGATCGACGACGCTGAGAGTGTGGTCCTGCTTGGAGAGCACGAGGAGGGACGAGGCCGGTGTGCTTTGCGCGTGAAGCGTTCCGGACAGACCGAGCGGAGCCCAAAGAGCAGCAAGAATCGCGGCGAACCGGATGGAGACTCTCATGGGCTGAAGCTTACCCCGAATGCCGATTCGGTGGAGAACTACAGGTCCTTCGCTGCGCTCAGGATGACACCGGGCGCAAAAGGAGTTGCGGTGCCACTCGCCGACTTGCTGTCGTCAGCCGCCGATGTGGACCATGCTGCGGCTGGGCTTGAGGAAGCCGGGCTCGCCGATGTGGTGGCGGGCTTCCTTCTGCGCGATGACGCCGCGTATGTAGCCGGCGAGATCGTCGTCCGAGCCGCCGCGATGGAGCACGCCATAGAGATCGTGGTCCGTCTGGGAGAAGAGGCAGGTGCGGATCTTGCCGTCCGAGGTGAGGCGGACGCGGCTGCAGGCACCGCAGAAGGCACGAGAGACGGGTGCGATGATGCCGATCTCGCCGATGCCGTCGTCGAAGGTGAAGCGCTGCGCGGTTTCACCGGGCGCGTTGCCGGGCAACGGAACCAGCGGGCGCACCGCGCTGATGCGTGCCTTCAGCTCGTCGTAGCTGATGACGGTGTCGGGGGACCAGATGCGGTCTTCCTCCAGCGGCATGAACTCGATGAAGCGCAGGATGATGCCTTCCGCGCGGGCGAAGTGCACGAAGGGGACGATCTGGTCGTCATTGAAGCCGCGCAGCAGCACGCAGTTGACCTTCACTGGGCCCAGGCCGGCGGCTTGTGCGGCGCGGATGCCGGCGAGCACACGGTCGTAGCTGCCGGGGACGCGGGTGATGCGGGCGAAGACGTCGGGATCGACCGCGTCCATGGAGACGGTGACGCGGGTGAGGCCGGCATCGCGCAGGGACTCAACCTGCGTGGCGAGCAGGTGGCCATTGGTGGTGATCGCTATGTCTAGATTGCCCAGACCGCGCGGGCGCCATTCAGCGTTGGCCATCCGCGCATAGCGGTGTGCAGTTGCGCGACTTCGCGAATGAGCGTGGTGAGATCGCGGCGCAGCAGCGGCTCGCCACCGGTGAGGCGCACCTTCTCGATGCCGAGCGAGACGAAGACGCGGATGATGCGCAGGTAGTCGGCGAGCGGCAGTTCGCTGTACTGAGCGCCGTCATTGCCGGTGCGGCAGTAGATGCAGCGGTAGTTGCAGCGGTCGGTGACGGAGACGCGCAGATCGGTGATGGCGCGGCCGTGGCTGTCGGTCAGACGCTGGGCGGAGGCCTGCGGACCGGTTGCCGGGCTCGGGATGGTGTAAGTAGACACGTCTGCGTTTTCGATGCGCGGAAGGCCGGCGAAGGATCGCGAACCCTCGCCTTCTAGTGTAGTGCCGCTGTCCGCCGGTTGGCATGACGGTCGCAGGCATTCCTGCGCCTGGTAACGCGGTCGGGGCGACGATCCGGGAAGTTGCTCATTTCATCGTCTTTATTTGACCGTCGTCATTTCACAAGGATCTGTGCCTTCACACGGTTGAACTCCGACTTCGACAAGACGTGTTTGCGCACCAGATCGCGGGTCGAAGCATAGGGTCTGTTTCGGACAATGCTATTTGCCATTTCGGATGTTACGCCGGGCAGAGTCGCGAGTTGCTTGACCGAGGCCTGATTGATGTCGAGCGGCCCCTTCCTCGTGAGCCCTTCAGCAACGCCACGGGCAATCGCGCCGGCGTCCCGCTTCGCGGCTGCGGTGGCATCCGCGGTGTGCTCCCGAAGGGAATCGGTATTGTTCGAGGAGAAGCAGCCGGCTAGTAGAAGCAGGCATACCGCCAGGGAAAAAGCCTTGACCATGGTAGTTCGGATGCAACTGGAGTCCGATAGGGCGTGTGGCAGCCAAAGACTGCACCGGTAAGCTTTCCGGGCGCATCTCGTAAGCTAGAGCTATGTGCGCGAAGAAGATCGAGATGGAAGAGCAGGCCGCGGCACGGCGTCACAGCGCGGTGCGTTTCGATGTGCTGGTGATTGGTGCCGGTCCGACGGGGCTGGCCTGCGCTATTGAATCGGAGCGGCGTGGCATGCGAACGGTGCTGGTGGACAAGGGCTGCCTGTGCAACTCGCTCTTTCACTATCCCTCCAACATGACGTTCTTTACGACGCCGGAGCTGCTGGAGATTGGCGACATCCCGTTCCCGAGCCCGAACCAGAAGCCGACACGCGACGAGGCGCTGGAGTACTACCGTAAGGTGGCTGAGCATTACCGGCTGGACGTGCGCCAGTACGAGACGGTGCTGCGCGTCGAGGGAAGCGATGACGAGTTCCGCGTGCGGGTGCAGGATCGCTTTGGCCGCGAGCAGAATTACGCGACGCGGAAGATTGTGGTGGCGACCGGCTACTACGATCTGCCGAATTATCTGAAGATTTCGGGCGAGGCGCTGCCCAAGGTGATGCATTACTACGATGCGCCGCATCCTTACTTCGACACCGACGTGGTGGTGATTGGCGGGAAGAACTCCGCGGCGATTGCGGCGCTGGATCTGTGGCGGCACGGCGCGCGCGTGACGCTGGTGCATCGCGGGCCGAAGATCCACCATCACGTGAAGTACTGGATCCTTCCCGACATTGAAAACCGCATCAAGGCAGGCGAGGTGGAGGCGTATTTCGACTCGCGCGTGACCGCGATCCGCGAGGACAGCGTGGAGCTGGAGACGCCGAAGGGAGCGAAGACGCTGCGCAACGATTTCGTCTTCGCGCTGACGGGGTACCATCCGGATTTTGATCTGCTGGAATCGCTCGGTGTGCGGACGGACAACAAGGATCGCTGCCCGGAGTGCGATCCCGAGAGCCTGGAGAGCAATGTCGCGGGAATTTACCTGGCAGGCGTCATCGTTGCCGGGTCGCGAACCAATGAGATCTTCATCGAGAATGGGCGCTTTCACGGGCGGCAGATCGCCGCGGATATCGCGGCGAAGCTGGAAGATGCTGCTGTTCCTGCGATGCGGGACGAGTAAGGCTCTTCGCCCTCATCCGCTCCGGCGCAGATCCCACCCCCGGGTTGGTTTTCACCGCACGGGACGGCTTGGTACCCTGAAACGCAACCGATCACGATGCCTGTAGACTGGAGCGGATTTCGATGCGAAGTCCGCGCTGGCGCCTCGGGAAGATGTTTTTGCGTCATATGAGTGTGTAACTCGTCCTCTCCGAGAGACAGATGTGGCCCACTCCGCCCTCCGGAAGGAAGGGATATGGATGCCCTGGTTCCGTTACCGCACGATCCGCAGCCAATTGACGATCGGCTTCATCGTTCTGGAGCTGGCATTTACCGTCTGCTTTTCGCTGCTGATCCTGCAGACCGAGGTGCAGGAGATTCACGGGCGGGCACTGCGCCGCATCGAGCAGCAGGTGAATCTGCTGGCGACG
Source organism: uncultured Acidobacteriaceae bacterium (assembly GCA_963763665.1). Lineage (GTDB taxonomy): Bacteria > Acidobacteriota > Terriglobia > Terriglobales > Acidobacteriaceae > KBS-83. The sequence goes on from CAVXPT010000001.1 coordinate 2,111,491, forward strand.
ATGGCGACCGATGCCATGATCGATCAGGAGACCCACCGGCTGGTGCCGATGTCGCAGGCCCTGGAGGCGAGCACGTCGGTACATTTTGTGCGGCTTACCGATCCCCACGGTGCGCCGCTGCTGCCCAACACCGGCCACATCGAGACAAGTCCGTTGAGCGCGACGGAGCGCAAGCAACTGCCGCCCTCGGGACGGTCACTGGACCGCGCTGACATCTTTCTGAACGAGGAAGGGAATCGCGAGGCCGTCCAGAGCGTGCGCGACGGCGATGTTTTGCTGGGGTACGCCTGGGTCGCCGAGAATCCGACGCCGGAGAAGGAAGAAGTGGAAGCGCTGGTGCGCATCACCGCACTCGCCGGGGTGCTGGGGGTGCTCGGCTGTTTGCTGGCCTCGGCGCTGCTGGCCCGCTCGATTACCCGCCCACTGCACATTGTGATGAACGCGACGCGGCGACTCATTCGCGACCCGGAGACGAAGGAGGGATTTCCCATTGAAGTGGCAGAAACGAATGAAGCCGGGGAACTCGCCCAGGCCTTCAATCTGCTGGTGCTGTCGATGGAGGAGCAGCGTTCCGGGCTGAACGACACGCTTGCCCTTCTAGACTCCATGCTGGCGCATGCGCCGATCGGCTTCGCCTTTCTCGACCGGCAGGGCCGATTTATTCGAGTGAACAACTTCCTCGCCACCAGCATGGGCATCGAGCTGACGCGCTTCCTTGGCCACACGGCGGGCGAACTCTTCAGCAGCTCGGAAGCGGCGACGCTGGAACCGCGGCTGGCGGCGATTTTTGCCGGAGCGCAGCCGGTCGATACCTTCGAGCTGGAGATGGCCGACACCAAGGGCGACGCACGGCACTGGCTGGTGAACCTGTATCCGGTAAAGAGCGGGCAAGATGTGCGCTGGGTGGGCGTGGTGATGATCGACACCACGGAGCGCCGCCGCTCCGAGGACACGCTGCGCCGTACGGAGAAGCTGGCCGCGGCGGGACAACTGGCGGCGTCGATTGCGCATGAGATCAACAACCCGCTGGAGGCCGTGACCAATCTGCTGTTTCTATTGCGGACCCAGTCCACGCTCGATGGAGAAGCATTGCGCTTTACCGAGATGGCGCAGCACGAAGTCGCGCGCGTCTCCGAGATCACCCAGCAGACGCTGCGTTTCTATCGGCCGTCCACCTCGCCTGCGGTGGCGAATGTGGGAGAGATTCTGGACTCCATCCTGACCCTGCACAGCGGCCGGGTTCATACCCTGCGGGTGGAGGTGACACGACGTTATGGCAACCACATTGAACTGTATTGCCTTTCCGGCGCGCTGCGGCAGGTCTTCGCCAACCTGATCACCAATGCGCTGGATGCGCTGAACCGCGGCGGCCGATTGCTGATCCGCGCGGGGCGCTCCCACGGCTGGAAGGATGGGCGGCCGGGTGTGCGGGTGGTGGTGGCGGACACCGGATCGGGCATGCCTGCAGAGGTGCGCGCGCGGATCTTTGAGCCGTTCTTTACCACCAAGCTGGCCACCGGAACCGGGTTGGGGCTTTGGGTCACGCAGGACATCATGGGCAAACACCAGGGCACCATTGTGGCGCGCAGCCGGTGCGAGTCGCCGAAGGGCGCCTCGGGAACGGTTTTCATGCTGTTCTTCCCCGATCACGGCGTCGGGCAGCCCGTGGCGGATGCCGGCGAATCGAACGCAGCTACGGTGATCTCAGAGCAGTTGGCCTGACTGGCCGAGGAAAACGAAGAGAGGCGGCCAGTATGGCCGCCCATCCCTGCTTGATCGCGTGCTGTGGCTACTTCCGCGCTGCTGTGCTGTAGTTGATCTTGATCGGGTTCATGCTGCGGTAGCGCACGCGGAGTCCGCCGACCGTTGCGGGTTGCGAGCGCGGGGTGCGCGTCCGATCGATGAAGATCATCAGCGCAGCCTCGGAGGGGTTGTCCTGGCTCTGCGCGACGCCCACGCCGAAGAAGGCAGGATCGCCCATGAGCTGGGCGGCGTGCTGCTTCTGAACGCTCCTGGCCGCGTCCAGCGTTGCCTGGGGCAGGTGAATGCCCGGGGGGACGGCGGCGGATTTCGGGGCCAGTCCGCCGGCGACCGCGCTCGCCGTGGTGGCGATCACGCGTGTCGGCAGCCCGCCGATGGTCTGGGGTACTGCGACCGGACCGGGGTGGCTCTGGTCGATGTAGACCAGCACCGCGGCCTGACCAGGCTGGTCGAGGCTCTTGCCCGCGGCAACGCCGAGGATGCCTTTGGAAGCGTCAACGATGGCGGCACCCTGCTGGCTGGCGGCGGTTTTCGCAGCACTCATGCGTGACGCCGAGACCACTGAACTGGGTGTTGCGGTGTTGGCGTCGTAGTTGAGGCAGTTCACGGTATGGGGCGAGCCACCCGCGATGGTGAAGGTGGTGCCGGAGGGCGCCTGGCTGAACTGCCCCAGTTCGGTGAGGACGTCCCCGATGGGCTGGGCAAAGCTTTCGCCTAGCTGGCTTGCCGTTCCGGCCGAACCGGCGAAGAAGAGAGCGACCGGCTGCGCGTTCGCGGTGTCGATGACCAGCGAGCCGGAGTCGCCCGCATCGGAGAAGTAGTTGCCGGGCATGCCGATCTGGCCGGTGTAGGTCTTGGGCTTGCCGTAAGGCTGCGTCTCGGCGGCGTCCAGATAGTACTGCACCTGGACCGAGGCATTGATCACGTCCACGGTGCTGCAGGTCAGGCCGGTGGTGCGCCCGCTCTTGGCCACATGAATGTTGTTGACGTTTGCCGCGGTGAGCACCTCGCCGGTGCCCGCGACGGGCGCCGCAGCGCTGATCGGATTGCCGCTCCCGCCGCCTGCGCCCAATGCAAGGATGGCGCCCGAGGCATCCACCGAGGAGGCGGTGGTGGTGGCAAGGGCGGCATCCACGTTGGTGGCGGCGAGGTTAAGCGGCACCCAGTATTGCAGCGTGCCGATCGAGCGGATGGCGGCGCCGGTGCCACCTGTAGGCGTAGTGATGTTCCCGGGAAATTGAGTGCAGCCAGTGTCCACCAGGCCGGGCTGGGTGATGTTGTCGCCGACTTTGCCTTGGTCGGAATAGGCCAGCACATGGTTGTTGCTGAGGATGTAGAGGTTGCTGGACTGGTCTTGGACCAATGCGCCGAGGGTGCCGCTGGCGCAGTCGGTGATGTTGTTGTTGGAATCTACGTCCACGTCGTTGTTATTGCCGCCGGAGCTGCCCATCTGCACGGCCGCGGTCTGCGCGGCCTGGTTATCGAGCGGCGACGTATTGAGCCCGGCGCCATTCAGCAGCAGTTTGGAATAGCTGGTGGTCGCCGAATTGGCTGCCACCGCGGCGAAGGCGTAGATGGCCTGCGTCGGGACGGAGGACGGTGCCGTATAGGTGGCGGTGCAGTAGGTGTAGTAGGGATTCGAGGAGTTGATGCTCCCGCTCTTCTGGCAACTCGTGCTGCTGATGGCGCCGCCGGCCGAGCCGGGACTGGAGCCGCCGGACGGGCTGGTCGAGAGGCTCCAGTTCACCGATCCGCCGCCCACCTCAGCCAGGATGGAGCTGAGCTGGACCGTTCCCCCGTTCGAAACAGTCGCATTTTCCGGCGTCACAAACTGGATAAAGCCGGGGGTGACGGTGACGACAGACGTCACACTCTTGTAGATGTTGGAGGTCAGGTTGGCCTGGATCTGGATCTGGACGGAATCCTTAGAGAGCGCGCTGGGCGGAAAGTAAAGGCCGGTGGAGTCGATGGAGCCCTGAGCGTTGCTGCCGAAATTGGGGTCGTTCGTGCCCGTGGTGACTACCCAGTTGACACCGGTCGCGGGGGAACCGTCTGGAAGCGTGGCGGTGAACTGGACCTGGCCGTTGGTATCGACGGTCGTGGTCGCCGGCGAGATGGTCAGGGTGCCGTTCGACGGGTTCGAGCTGGGGCCGCCGCCGCAACCGGCGATGACGAGCACAATTGGAGCGAGGCAGGCAAAGAGCGGGCGAAAGAGCCGGGTCATAATCACTACCATCCAGGGGTCGCTGTAATTGTACGTGCCCGGCGCATCTGCCAGCCCTAGTGAGGCGCGTGTGTGCGTATCACGAAAGTCGTACGGCAGAGAACGGCGTACCGGAATGAAACACCACATAGACGAGGATGTTGCGCGAAAGATTGCAGCGAATCAGGAATAGCGATCGGCGAGTCAGTCAGAAGCCGATCGGGAAGGGTCGTCGGCTCGAGATCTCGGCCGGAGTGAAGCAGACAGATCTGCTTGTCCTGCCAGGCCAACAAAAGCACGGAGGTCCCTCGGCTGCGGCTTCCAGCCGGGGACGACAATTGATCTATGCTTCCCGGCTCTTGACTACCTAAACTAAACCGTTCAGTATTTCTATTTCAGAACCTGTTCCCAGGGAGGAATCCAGCGGGATGATCTCCGTTCGCAATCTGGTTAAGACCTTTGGCGATTTCACCGCGGTCAAGGACATCACGTTCGATGTCGCTCAGGGAGAGATATTTGCTTTTCTGGGCCCGAACGGCGCGGGCAAAACAACCACCATCAAGATGCTGACCACGCTGCTGCGTCCCACCAGCGGACGGATCGAGCTCGACGGTCTGGATCCGACGGTGAAGCAGAAGCAGGCTCGGCAGCGCTTCGGCATTGTCTTCCAGGATCCCAGCCTCGACGGCGAGCAGACCGCGTGGGAGAACATGGACCTGCACGGCGTTCTCTACCATGTGCCGCGCAAGCTGCGCGCCGAGCGCACGGAAGAGCTGCTGAAGATTTTCGAGCTGTGGGAGCGCAAGGATGACTACGTAAAGACCTTTTCCGGCGGCATGAAGCGGCGGCTGGAGATTGCGCGGGGCTTCCTGCACACGCCGAAGATTCTCTTTCTGGATGAGCCGACGCTGGGTCTCGACCCGCAGAGCCGCAACCAGCTCTGGACGCACGTAAAGCGCCTGAACGAAACGGAGAAGACGACGGTCTTTCTGACTACGCACTACATGGACGAGGCCGACCGCGTGGCCCATCGCATCGCCATCATGGATCACGGAAGTATCGTGGCCCAGGGCACGTCAGCGGAGCTGAGAGAGCAGACGAGGACTGATTCGCTCGAAGATGCATTCCTGGCCCTGACCGGCTCTTCGCTGCGAGACGAGGCGGCGGATTCCAAGGACCGGCTGCGCCAGGTTGCGCAGATGTTTCAGCGGCGGTGACTCGCCGTCACACGCACATGCGCCTGCGGCGGTGCTGGCCGCACGGGCACATGCGTCTGCGGCGCGGGTTGTTGAGTTCGCTTGCCTTGGTCGCTCACGATTGGGATTTGGGGGCGAGCGGAAAACTGTCCTTCGTTTCGCTCAGAATGACAGGGTTGTGTTGAAAGAGTTCGGACCGGACACGTTGAAGGAGATTCGGTATGGGTGCGATTTACATCCTGTGGTTGCGGGAACTCAAACGCTACGTACGCTCGCGGGTGCAGATCGTGGTGTCGCTTGGGCAGCCGTGCCTCTATCTGCTGGCGCTCGGCTTTGGGCTGGGCCCGGTCTTCCGGCAGGCAGGCCATGGCAGCTATCTGCAGTTCATGGCGCCCGGCGTGGTCGGCATGACGGTGCTGTTCAGCTCCGTCTTCTCCGGCATCGCCATGCTGTGGGACCGGCAGTTCGGCTTTCTCAAGGAGACGCTGGTCGCTCCGGTCTCGCGCATGCAGATCATGATTGGCCGCACGCTGGGCGGCGCGACGGTTGCCATCATTCAGGGGACATTGATCCTGATCATCTGCCTGATCGCCGGCTTTCGTCCGCATAGCTGGCTGGCGCTTCCCATCGCCGGCCTCTTTGTGGTCATGATCGCCATCGTCTTCGCTGCGCTTGGAACTGCGATCGGTTCGATCATTCAGGACATGCAGGGCTTTCAACTCGTCATGAACTTCCTGGTGATGCCGATTTTCTTTCTCTCGGGTGCGCTGTTTCCTCTGGCCAATCTGCCGTTGGCAATGAGCATCATCACCAAGCTCGACCCGCTGTCGTATGGCGTCGATGGACTGCGCGGAGCGTTGATCAACCACTGGCAATTCAGTTTGACCGTGGACGTGGCGCTGCTGGCGGCCATCGGTGCGGCGTTCCTAAGCGCCGGCGCGTATCTGTTTTCGAGAATCGAAGCGTAGGGATGGCGAGACCGCGCAGCGCGCAGGCACACAGAAAAGTGGTGGATGCGGCCGTGCAGTTATTTTCCGAGCGCGGCATCGATGCCACCAGCATGGATGCCATCGCCGAAGCTTCGGGGGTCAGCAAAGCCACCATCTACAAGCACTGGCCGGACAAGGACCGCCTCTGCCTTGAAGTCATGGGGTACCTGCATGGCCTGGACGAGGAGCCGCCGGTCTTCGACTCCGGCGATTTCCGCGCCGATTTGATTGCCCAGCTTCAATACCAGCCCGCCGCGGATCGACAGGCGCTGAGGGACAAGATGACGCCGCACATGATCGCTTACGCCTCACGCAACCAGGTGTTAGGCGTCGCCTGGCGGTCGAGGGTGATTGAGCCGAGACGCATGGCACTGGCGAACATGCTGAAGCGGGGAAAGAAACGGGGCGTTCTGCGCCATGGCATCGATCCCGAGGTGGGCATTGCCCTGCTTCTAGGGCCGATGATGTATCGGCACGTCTTTACCCAGAAGCTGGGACAGAAGGGCCCCAAGGACCTCGAAGTGCAGGTGGCGGATGCCTTTCTGGCTGCATTTGGGACAGGGAAGCAGAGATCCGTGCGCGGGTGAGGGAGGCACGGTGCGAGAGCAATAGCGAACAACGCGGAAAGGGAGAGCGCCAGCTCCCGAAGGAGCCGGCGCAAAAGTGTTGATCTAAGCGGCAGCCGTCTTGCGGGAGCGGCGGGCGACAGCCTCGCGGGCCTCGGCGGTAGCCGGCATCACGGCGACGGAAGCAGTTGTCTGCTCAGCGCGCAGATGACGCAGTTCGCGGCGGCTCAGCGGCAGCATGGTGTCGCGCGAGTAGAAGATCTGTTGACTGCAGTCCATGCAGACCTTGTAGGTCTGGCCCTCAATCGTGAAGGGACGCGATTGATTGTTGTGGCGGCAGAAACCGAAAATAGCCTCGAAGACCGATTGAAAGAATTCCGTAATCCAGCGCATTGTGAAGCTCCTCATGGTTGAGAGCGGCTCTGGTGACCGGGCCCATTGACGTTTGTTCTGAGCCCCAAGTGCATTCGTTAGATGCTGGAAGTCTGAAACCGTCACTCTGGAAAGAGCAGAAATTTCTGTTTCCCAGATTCGAGTTGCGGCCCGGACTCCCGAAGTTTGCTGAGCTGTACGTTAGCAAGGACGCGCCGGAAGACGAAGCGGTTTGTCGATTTCTGTCTTACCGGTGACACCGGATTCCGGGTTCCGGAATCCCCCAAACTGGTTACCAAAGCATGGCGCGCCCGCCATTTTTTTGTCATGCCCACCCGCACGCAGAAGACGGCTGAGGCGGTCTGGGTGTTATCGGCAGAGCTCAGGAATTCTTTACGGAAATCACGATTTTGCCGAAATGTGAGGCGTTTTCCATGGTGCTGAAGGCTTCCCGGGCCTCCCCGAAGGAGAAAACCCGGTCGATCACTGGCCTCAGGCCGATTTGCGCGATGGCCCGGTTCAGCGCAAGGAAATGCTGGCGCGAGCCTACATAAATGCCACGTATCTGTAGCATTTTGTGCAGGATAGGCGTGATGCTGAGGTTCTGCTCGCGGCCCCCGAGCACGCCGATCTGTGCGATGACCCCGGCGGTCCGGGTAGCGGCCAGGGACTGTTGAAAAGTGCCCGCGCCACCCACTTCGACCGTAAGATCCACGCCGCGGCCGCCGGTCTGGGTCACCGCCCATCTGGCCCATTCTGGGTCTTCCCGGTAATTGTGGCCGGCGTCCAGACCGAGATCCGCCGCCCGCCGCAGTTTTTCGGGACTGGAAGAGGTGCCGATGACCCGGGCTCCCAGTCCGCGAGCGAACTGCAGGGCGAAGCAGGAAACGCCCCCGGTGCCCTGGATGAGGACGGTATCGCCCGACTTGACCCGGCCCGCGGTGACGACGGCGTTCCAGGCCGTGACGCCGGCGCAGGGCAGGGTGGCCGCCTCTTCGAAGCTGAGGTGGTCCGGAATCGTCACCACGCCGTCCTCGTGGAGGAGGATCTGCTGGGCGAGGGTGCCGTCGATGTCGCCGCCGAGGGCGCCTTTGAACTTTTCCGGGGCAGGATCGCCGTCGAGCCAGTTCTGAAAAAAGATGGCCGCGACCCGATCGCCGACCGCGACTCGCGTTACTCCCTGGCCAATAGCGGCGATGATTCCCGCGCCATCCGAACAGGGAATGCGGTGGGGCTGGAGCTTCGGATTGTAGGTGCCCTTCACCGTCATCAGGTCGCGGTAGTTGAGCGAGACGGCGTGAACGTCGAGGATGACTTGTCCCGGACCGGGCTGCGGTGCGGGAACCTCGTCGAGAGAGAGCTTGTCGATGCCGAATGCGGGGATGCGCCATGCCTTCATGGATTGATTAGAGCAGGGACTGGCCGTCCCGGGCGACTGCGCCTTCGGCGCTGATTGTGGGACTCGCTCCCTTCGGTCGCTCGCGCTAGGTTTCGCGCGTGAATTCAGGAACTGCAGGCCCTTCACTTCATTCAGGACGACACCTGACGATAGCCGGCGATCTTGAAGAGCTAGCATGGAGATATGTCGAAGGGTTGGGAGTCGAAATCCGTAGAGGAGCAGCAGGCGGAACGCGCCGCGCCGGTTGAGGTGAAGTCGAAGATCGATGGGCCGAAGGCGCGGGCGCGGCAGGCGTTGGAGCTGCAGCGCGAGCAGATCCTGTCCGCGCGCACGGCGAATCCGCACCGCAGGGCTGCGCTGGAGGCGGCGCTCCAGCAGGTGGAGGGACAGATCGCGGCGCTCGATGCTCAGTAAAATTCGGGACTTCGTAAAGTTTCGGGCGTCGCGGGTTAGCCAGGATGTGACGCCGCGACGACGGCTTTCTGCGCAGTGATGTAGGCGCGAGCGTGGGTCAACTCGCTCCGGTTGGCGTCGCTATTCTTCCAGGCGGTCAGAAACTTCGCATATTCCTCGCGCGCGGCGGCGGTGTTGCCTGCTGCTTCACTGGCCTGTGCCATTCCGTAGAGGCTGAAGCCGGAGTTGGGACGCTCCTTCAGGGCGGCCGCGTATGCGGCGTGTGCGCCCGCCGCGTCACCGGCGCGCAGCAATGCTGCGCCCTCAGTCTCGCCCACGGGGCGGACATAGGCAGGCGGCTCGCGATAACCGATCTTCTTTTCCTCATGCGCAGCCTGTTCAAAGAGCGCTTTGGCTTCAGGGAGACGCTTCTGCGCGGCGAGGATGGTGGCTCGCAGCTCAAGCGACATGACGGAGAGATTGCTGAGCAGCGGAGCGGCCTTGGCATCCGGCATGACGACCGCCATCGCCGGTGCGGTGAGCGAAGGCTTCTTCTCGGCCGGCTCGTCGTGTACGCGCTGGGAGATTCGCCACAGCTCCGCGTCGAGATTCTGCGATGCAGCCCTGGCGTCCTCCAGGTCACCTGCTTCAGCGGCGTGCATGCCCGCGGCGAACTCTTTCAACTGGCCGGAGAGAAAGGTGAGGTTCTCCAGTTTCGCGTCCGGCTTGCTGTCCTTCGTCATGCGGAGGACGGTCTCCCAATCGCCGGTGCGCAAGCGCGACGGGAAGCAGGGGATCGAGGCGGGACATGCCATCGCGCGGCGATTGGGTGTAGAGCGTGGGACCAAACTCTCCGCGTGCGTGCGACAGCTTTGCGGAGAGCGCTGTCGCCTGCTGCATCTTGCCTTCTTCCATCAGGTTTGCGATGGAGTACATCAGGTTGTGGACGTAGTTCCAGTCGTTATCGACGGCGACGTGCTGCTCGCGCTGGTAGCGCTCTTCGACGGCGGTAGATGCGGCGAACCAGTGCTCGGCCTGCGCGTAATCGCCGACACGATAGTAGATGTGGCCGGGCATGTGCACCATGTGGCCCGACGCAGGAGCGAGGCTCGCGAGGAGCGACGCGCTCTGTATCGCCTGCTCCGGATGCGGGCTCGCCTCCACGGCGTGAATCCAGTAGTGATTTGCGGCGGAATCATTGGGCGCAGCCTTGAGTACCTGCTGGATCAGCGCGATCTGCTCCTTCTGCTTTTTCCTGGGCTCGCCGCTGTCGTCGTAGCCGTCGCGCAGTACGCCGGCGAGGAAGAGCTTGGCTTGCAGGTCGTTGGGATAATTCTTCACGATCTGGCGCCAGATGGCGATCTGCTTCGCGGTGTCGGGATCTTCGCCGGGCTTGGCTGCGTTGACTGCATCGTCGGCCGCGGAGGTGGCGTCGATGTAAAGCTGCTCATGCTTGCTGACGTGCGGCTTCAGCCGAACGGCGTTGGCGAGCGCCTGTGCGGTGTAGGCATTGCGGTCGCCGTTGCGGAACATCAGCGCCTGGTAGAGGCCCCAGTAGCACATGGCGCACTTGGGATCGACGCGGATGCCCTGCTCAAAGGCGCGCGCGGATTCGTAGTCCCAGAAATCGTGCAGCAGGTTAAGGCCCTGATTGAACCAGGCCTGCGCCTCGGGGGTTGCGGTGATAGTGAGACGGCTGTTGCCGATGCCCGTCATCTTCACGGGAACGGGCAACGACTCGGGGGCGGGAAGTGCTTTCATCTGCATGCCGGCGTGGCAGGCTGGCGTGGTCTGCGCGGAAGCCAGTGACGAAGCGAGACATAATGTAGCAAACGTGATTGCAATACAAAAAACGCGGCGGAACAGTACCGGGCAGAACATGGTCACTCTTTCTGATGCAGCGCCTGGACGCCGGCGCATAAGGCCGGCCGTGGTGCGTGCTGGATGACGTGGAGGGAGTTGCACGCAGTATACGTGCGTTCAAAGCAGCACTGCCAGCGCTCCACGAACGCGTCGCGAAAGTAGCCCAGATGCGCGATGGGGCCGCCGAAGGAGATGCAGCCGAGGCGCAGGAATGCAACGAAGACCTCGCCGGGCGAGGATCGCTGTTGTTTATTCGCCATCCATGAAGCGCCGGGTGTCGCAGGAGAGTCTGCCCGGACCGATGCAGAGGATGGCGATGAGGCCGAGGGCCATGCAGAAGTCGGTGCGGCCTTCGTGCATCGCCGGCCAGAATCCTTGATGGAGCAGCATGGGGATCTTGGTAGTGGCGATGGCAACGCTTATGTCGATGAGCAGAGGGATGGCGGCGAAGCGAGTGACGAGGCCGATCATGAGCAGCATGCCGCAGGCGATCTCCACCACACCCACAAAAGGCGCGGTGACGTGGGGCCAGGGGATGCCGATCTTGGTGAAGCGGCCGACGCCGAGGGCGGCGGGGAAGAGGAACTTCTGAATTCCCTCGGTGAGAAATACCCAGCCGACGAGAATGCGCAGCAGCAGCGCTGCCCAGGCATGGCTGGCAGGAATGTCATCGCGTAAGGTCATCATCATCTCGCGGCTTTGCCTACACGTAGTCGAACAGGCTCATGAAACCATAGTCCATATGCAGTTGCTGGTGGCAATGGAAGAGGGTTGGCCCCGGATTGCTCGCGACGAAGTCCACCTCGACCTCCTGGTAGCCGCCGACCATGACAACATCCTTCATCACGCCCGATGCCGGCTGGCCGGCGATGCGGGTGAGCTCGAAGCTGTGGCGATGCAGATGAATGGGGTGGATATCGTCGCTGGCATTGCGCATGCGCAGACGATAGCGACGGCCCTGCCGCAGGTGGAAGGACGCAGGCGCCATCATCTGATCTGCAGGATTGGCGCCGGGGAAGGCGACGCCATTGATCGTCCATAGATTGAAGCCATCCGACGCGGCGTTCTGTTTCTCGAAGAGCATCTCGAAGGTATCGTCCGGCGGCGTTTCTGGTGCGGTCGGCGTGGCCGAAGTGCGTGTAGTTCCACTTGAAGGGCTTCGGCGCGAGCCACTGCGGCTTACCCTTCGCGCCGGCGTACTCGATGACGATGCCCATGCCATGACGGCGGTCGTCGTCAGCGAGGTCGCCCATGATCCAGACGCCGGGGTGGTGCATCTCGACGATGGCGGAGATGCGCTCTGCCGTGCCCAGCCACAGGCCGGGCACACGCACGGGTGCGGGAAGTGGATTGCCGTCCAGGGCGACGACGGTGAAGGTGTGGCCGGGCAGCGCGAGGCTGCGAATCTCGCCCGCGCTTCCGTTGAGCACGTGGAAGAGCACGCGCTCTCCCTGTTTTACGCGGACCGGCTCGCCATGGCCGAGCATCCTGCCGTTGATGGTGAAGGCGTCGTAGCCGACTTCGTAACCGTGTTGGTTGCCTTTGGCGAGCGAGGCGCGCATCGCGCTCTCACCCTGATCTTTGAGCGCTGGGACGGTAGCGGCGGGCGAGAGAAAGTCCATCGCCATGTCGCCGCCACGGCTGAGTGTGGGCTGAAACTCCTTGAGCGTGAGAAAGATTTCGCGGTCGTACGCGCCAGGATTGTGCTTCGGCTCGATGTAGACAGGGCCGACGAGTCCGCTGTACTGGCCGGCGCTGAGGTCTGCGCCGGCTCGGACGTGCGTGTGATAGAAGCGCAGGCCGGATGGTCCGGGTACGAAGGAGATGCGGCGGCTCCCGTGTGGCGGCACGAAGGGCGTGCCCTCTTCCGCGGCGCCATCGACATCGGCAGGGACGGACTGGCCGTGCCAATGGACCTGCTCCGGCCTGTCGGTGTGATTGTGGATGTCGATGGTGACGCGCTGGCCTTCTTTGAAGCGCAGCAGCGGGCCGGGGAACTGACCGTTGTAGTTGGTGACGGAGATGATGCGATTGGGCGCGAGCTCGATGGGCGTGGTGGCGATGGTGAGGCTGTAGTCGGCGGGCGTCTCGCTGGTCGCGGGGGCGGCCTGTGCGCGCAATGAGAAGGCAGAGCCGAGGAACGAGGACGGCTCGATCAGTGCGGCGCCGGCGAGCGCACAGGATGCGCCCAGAAATGACCTTCGGGATGTATGGCCATCGCGCATGCCGGCTCTAGCACCGACCATGTTATTCCAACCGTGAGGCTCTTTCTGTCTTACTTCGACGTTCGGTGGAAGAGCAGCGAGTTTGCCTGCGCTACGGGGGTGAGCAGGACCTCCGAGATGTTGACGTGCGGGGGCCGCGTGACCGCGTACACGATGGCGTCGGCCACGTCTTCCGGGGTGAGCGGCGTGATGTTCTCGTAGACCTTGGCGGCACGCGCCTTGTCTCCGCGGAATCGCACTTCGCTGAACTCCGTTTCGACCATGCCGGGATCGATGGTGGTGACGCGCAGCGGCGTGCCGAGCAGGTCTTCGCGAAGACCTTCGGTGATGGAACGTTCGGCGGCCTTGGTGGCGCAGTAGACGGCGCCGTTGGGATAGGTCATGCGGCCCGCGGTGGAGCCAAGATTGACGATGTGGCCGCGGCCGCGCTCGACCATGCCGGGCACGACGGCGCGGGTGACGTAGAGCAGGCCCTTGACGTTGGTGTCGATCATCTCCTCCCAGTCCTGGCGCTTGCCTTCATACACCTTGTCCAGGCCGCGGCTGAGGCCCGCGTTGTTGACGAGGATGTCGATGGCCTGCCATTCCTGCGGCAGCGCGGCGATGGCGCGCTCGACGGCAGCATGGTCCGTTACATCGAGCTGGAGCGTGTGGACATCCGCTGCGCCGGCGAGCGTGGCGCGCTCGGCCTGGAGACGATCCTCGCGGCGTGCGGCCACCAGCAGGCGCGCGCCCTGGGCGGCGAAGGCGCGTGCAGTGGCGAGGCCGATGCCGGAACTGGCGCCGGTGATGAAGGCGATCTTGTTCGAGAGGCTATGGGACATGCGTTCGACTATTCCCTTTCTGCGTGCAATGGGGCGTCCGATTGAGCGATGCGGTATTGTCCTACGGCCCAGTCCTGGTCGGCGAATCCGGCTTCCTTCGCGCGATGGAGCACGTCGGCGAAGTAGTCGGCAAGCCGCATGTGGACGCCGGCCTCGGCGGCAGCCTCGCGCGCGAGACGGGTGTCCTTGATGGCGAGCATGACGGTGGCGCCGGGGCGCTCCGGCGGGTTAAGGATGATCTTGCCGTAATTCTCGTAGAGCTGGGACTGGAAGAGCGCGCTGTTGACGGCCTGATGAAAGAGTGCGGGAGGGATGCCCTGCGATTCGGCGTAGACGAAGGCTTCCGAGAGCGTCTGGTTCATGGACGTGATCATCAGGTTGCCGCCGAGCTTGAGCGCGTGGGCCTGCCAGGGCTCGCGGGAGACGACGGTGAGGCCGCGGCTGACGGATTCAAGTAGCGGGCGAACTTGCGCGAGCGGTTCGTCCGCGCCGGAAGCGACGATCCAGAGCTTGCCCGCCTCTGCGATGGCCGGCCGGCCGAAGACGGGCGCCCCAACGTGATGCTGGCCACGCTCCTGGTGCGCGGCAGTGATGCGGCGCGCGAGGGTGACGCTGATGGTTGAAAGCGTGACGTGAATGGCTCCCGGCGGGAGTGCGTCTAAAAATCCTGGGGCGACGCCACTGTTTTTTGCATCGCCGAAGAGAACTGCTTCTGTCGCGGCGTCGTCGGCGAGCATGGTGAAGACGACGGATGCCTTCGCGACGGCCTCCTGCAGTGAGGCGGCGATGCGGGCATTGCCACTCTGGAGAGCTTCCGCCTTGCTGCGATCGCGGTTCCAGAGAGTTACGTTGTGACCCTGCGTAAGCAGCAGCCGCGCGATGGGCGCACCCATCTGGCCGAGGCCGAGGAAGGCGAGGTTTTGAGTAGAGGGCACTGGAGCTCCGGCGCGAAATGTGACTTTCAGTCTGTTCGATGAATGAAAGCTGAGAAAGGAAACAGGCTGCTCGAAGAGAGCAGCCTGTTTGTGCATGGAGCGTGGGTCAGCCTTGCGGACCCGGCGGGTTGCTGACGCCGCTGGGATTCGCCGGCTGCGGTGGAGGTGCGGGCTGAGAATAAGGTGCGGGCTGTGCCGGCGACGCTGCGTTTGGGGCCGGCGCGGGCGTCTGTCCCGGGGCAGCCTGGTTGGGGATGCCGATGGACGGGCCGGAGACAACCATTTCCACGCGGCGGTTTTGTTTGCGGCCGTCGGCAGTGCTGTTGTCGGCCACGGGATTGGCCATGCCGTAGCCGATAGCGCTGACGTTCTGCGGCGAGAGGCCCTGCGCGATGAGGAAGCTCTGCACGGTGTTCGCGCGCTGCTCGGAGAGCTTCTGGTTGTAGGCGGCGCTGCCCACGTTGTCCGTGTAGCCCTCCACCTGCACCTTCAGGTCCGGGTGGGCGATGAAGATGCCTGCAATGCGCGCCAGCTTGAGCTGGGTATCCTGCTTCAGGTCGTAGCGGGCGGTCGCGAAGAGGACATCGGAGAGGTTGACGACCAGGCCACGCGGCGTCTCCTTCGTTTGCAGAATGGAGTTGAGCTGCTGACGAAGCTGCTCGCGCAATTGAGCCTCGCGGGCGCGCGCTGCGGCCGCCTGCTGCTCGGCAGACTGCTGTGCGGCCTGCGCGCGTGCGGCATCGGCCTCCGCCTGGGCGCGTTGTGAGGCCTCGCGCTGGGCCTGCAATTGCGCCTGCTGTTCGGCAAGCTGAGACTGCTGCGCCTCCAGCCGCGATTTCTCTGCGGCTGCATTCGCGGCATCCTGTTTTGCCTTCTGCTCAGCGGCCAGGGCGACGCGCTGTTCGGTCTGAATCTTGCGCAGGGTCACCAGCCGCGCATCTTCCGCGGTCTGGACAGCGGCACGCGCATAGGTCACTTCCTGCTTGCGGTCGCGCTTGCGCTGGTCCAGATCCTGCGCGTTGGAGAGTTGTTGCTTGGCACGGGCGAGGATGTCGGGAGCGTACTGGTCCGCGCCGGCGGCCTGCGCGATCTGGACTGCATTGATGGCCTCATAGAGTTCGAGAGGCGATTTGTTGTTGCGCGTGATGGGGTTGTAGACCTTGCCGCCCGTGGTCTTGGTATAAATGCCGCGCGGCAGCAGGCTATAGTGGGCATCGATCGGCGTGATGATGCCGGCAGTCTTGTTGTTCAGCACGACGTTCTGCATTACCACGACATCGGAGGGCATGGTCACGGCGAAGTATGGTTCCGCGGTGACGATGAGTCCGAAGGCCTGCATGCTGGTGGTGAGCCGGACGTAGGCTTTTTTCTTGTCCGGGAGAATTTCGCCCAGACTGCTGGGCCGGCCGTCGGGCGTGATCGCCCACAGGACATAGGTGAGGTACTCCTGCCCGAAGGTATTGGCGGGCGGCAGACCTTCAAAGTGGGCCTCGATGGTGGCATTGCCCTTGCCGTTATCGACGGTGGCGCGGCCCTTGGCGCGGGGAAGAAGGCTGGTGCCTTCAAAGCCGATCTTGGTGCTGCCGGTGCGATTGAAGTAATTGATGGCGGGAATGTTGCGGCCGATGACCTCTACGCGGTAGAGCGGCTCGCCGTTGCGCATCTCCTGTGTGGGAGGAGACGTCTGCTGCATCACGGGGCTGGTGTCCTGCGCATAAGACGGAAGTACAAAGAGACTAGAGAGGGCTAAGGCCGCGAAGACGGTCTTCATCGTTTTACTCCTTCAAAAAACTGGCGCTTGGAGAGATTGGTCCACATCGCCACATTGCAGCCGCAAACATGTGCAGCACCGGGGTTACGGTGCATCCGACGCAAGAATGGTTGCATACAGAGGATGCCGCCGGAAGGGGAGGAATGACAGTGGCGGCTGAGATCGCCGCCACTTGTGGATCTGCAACCAGTCAATGGTCTAGGCCTGCGGCATGACTAGCTGGTGAGCAATCGCGAACAGGGCAAGCTCGAGGCGGGTGGAGACGCCGGTCTTGTCGAAGATGTTCGACAGGTGCCGCTTCACGGTCTCTTCGCTGATGGAGAACTGCTTGGCGATGTCGCGGTTGGAACAGCCTTCCACGATGCAGCCGACGACTTCCAGCTCGCGCGGCGTCAGGCCATAGGTCTTGCGCTCCGGCACTGCGGCCTTCTGCATGAGCTCGTGCAGCGCGCCGACCAGGTTGACGACCCGCTGGCCGTTGATCCAGTAGTCGCCCTGCATGACTGCGTCGATGGCGTTGGTGAGCTGATCGATCAGCGCGTCTTTGGTGACGATGCCGCGGGCGCCGATCTGCAGCGCTTCGATGATCTGCTGGGTCGAGATGGTAGCCGTGAGCAGCAGGATCTTGACGCGCGGCGAGCCACTCATGATGGCGCGCATTGCTTCCAGGCCGGGCATGCGCGGCATGGAGAGATCGAGCAGCAGGATGTCGGGAAGCAGCTCGAGCGTCTGGGTGATGGCTTCGTCGCCGTCCGAGGCCTCGCCCACGACATCGAAGTGTCCTTCCGCGCGCAACATGTTGCGCACGCCGATGCGCACGACCGGGTGGTCGTCCGCGAGAAGGATACGGATGCTGCTGTTGCGATGCTCGACGGATGCAGGTGCGTTTGGGCTCATCTGGCCTCCCCAGAAGCTGCGCTGTTGATCATAGTCTGCTCCACATCATCGCAGGCACTGCGCAATTGATGAAAGAGTCTCCCGTGGTCCTGGCGGGGAAGTAATCCCGCCTCGAGTCCGTCCGCGATGGAGGCGATGCCGGAGACGCCTGCCATGGCCGCGGCCCCTTTCAAGGCATGCGCGCAGCGGCGGAGAGAGTCTTCATCCCCGTCGGCCGAGTAGCGTTCCAGCTCGCTGATGCGTTGGCGGGTGTCTGCAACGTAGACGGTGTAAAGCTCGCGAATGGCGCTGGGCGGCATGATGGCCTGCAGCTTGGTGACGGTGGTGGAGTCGAGGGATGGCGGCAGTTCGGCGCGCGGCAGCGCGGATGGCCGGGCCGATGAGCCGGCGATGGCCGCCCGCAGCAGGTCCTGATCGACCGGCTTGTGCAGGAAATCGTCAAAGATCGCCAATTCGTCTTCCGGCAGCGGGGATGCGCTCATCGCGATGACGCGGGGGCGAGGCTCCGGGCAGCGACTTCACATAGCGGCCGACGTCTACGCCGCTGACTCCGGGCATCTGGTGGTCCACCAGGACGATATCCGGCAACGGCGACAGCGACTGGAGCGTGTCCAGCGCCTCCTGGCCCCCCGGCGCGCGGAGCACATGAGTCTTTTCGGCGGCCAGCAGCAGTGACAGCAGTTCCAGCACGATGCTGTCGTCGTCGACGAGCAGGACGCGCGGCGCCGTCGACTCGATTTGTGTCTGCATGGTCAGTGTTTTCGGACCTGAATGTTTTCGGAGCTGATGGCGCCGGCCGGGGGTCCGCGTCCACAGTGGCATAGTACGCGAAGGCCCTCTCAGTTGCATCAATTGTTGGGCAACGGTACCGGACAAGCAACCGGCCTCTACCTTCTTCATTTTACTTGGTTCTCGCGCAGGACGCAGCCGCCGGGAAACCAGCCGCGCCATGCCGGTGAAACCGACTAGGGACGCGGGGACTCGGGCCGCTGTTTCTCTGTTTGTTCCGCTCGATGGGGTTGCGTAGAGTGAGACGACATGAGCGAAGGCCCCGAGAGATCGCCGGCGGACGGGCGCACATTGCGCCTGGAGGCACAACTGGCGGCGGTGACGGCGCGAGTCTTCCAACTGGAGCAGGAGGTTGCCGCGCTTCGGGCCGCGTCAGAGCCCGGCGCGGTTGCCCAGGTAGCCGAGCCAGCCACGCCGGTTCGCTCGGCTTCGCGGTGGGAACCGCCGGCGGCCTCGCCGGTTTTTGAAACCGCCGCTGCGACAACCGCGCCTGCCGCGCCAGCCAGGCTGCGCGAGCAGCGCTCGCTGGAAAGCCGGGTGGGCTCGCAATGGTTTAACCGCATCGGCATCGTCGCCATGCTGATCGGCGTGGCGTGGTTTTTGAAGTTCGCCTTCGACAACCATTGGGTCGGACCGGCGGGCCGGGTGCTGATTGGACTGGTGAGCGGGGCGGCACTGATTGCCTGGTCGGAGCGCTTTCGCAGCAAGGGATACGCGGCCTTTTCCTATTCGCTGAAGGCGGTGGGCAGCGGCGTGCTGTACCTGTCGCTGTGGGCCGCATTTTCGATGTATCACCTGATCCCGCCCGGCGTGGCGTTTGCCGGTATGGTGCTGGTGACCGCGTTCAATGCATTCATTGCGTGGCGGCAGAGCGCGGAGCTATTGGCGGTCTACGCGATTGTCGGCGCGTTCTCGACTCCGCTGCTGCTCTCCACCGGGCGCAACGAAGAGGTCTTCCTCTTCAGCTATCTGCTGATGATGAATGCAGCCACCATGGCGCTGCTGGTGTTGAAGGGCTGGAACCGGCTGCTGGTGCTCTCGTTTCTCGGCACGGTAGCGTTTTACTGGGGCTGGTACTGGCAGTTCTACGCGCCGGAGGCGTTCGCGAAGACGGCGTTCTTCCTGGCGTTGTTTGTGCTGCTGTTTGCGGCGGCGACGATCGTTTCTCCGCGAATGCAGGCCCGGCAGAGGCGCGTCCATGCGGAGCAGGATGATGCGGCGCGCGTGCTGGT
This sequence comes from uncultured Acidobacteriaceae bacterium, assembly GCA_963763665.1. Classification (GTDB taxonomy): domain Bacteria; phylum Acidobacteriota; class Terriglobia; order Terriglobales; family Acidobacteriaceae; genus KBS-83. The sequence goes on from CAVXPT010000001.1 coordinate 2,130,906, forward strand.
CAGCCTGGCGAACGCGGCTTTCGGCTTCCTGGGTTACTACGCGATGCTGTCGTCGAACGGAAGTGCACGGAATACGGCGCTGGCGTGGTGCTCCGTGGGCTTTGGCGCGTTTTACCTGGGCGTGCGGAAACTGATGGAACGCACGCCGGTCGCGGGGACGCGGCTGGCATCGCTCGCGGACATTCAGCTTTCGATCGCGATCGTCTTTCTGACACTGGCCGTGCCGCTGGCGGTGCATGGGCATTGGGTGACGGCGGGCTGGATGGCGGAAGGCACCGTGCTGGTGTGGGTGGCGACGCGCATGCGCACCGCCCTGATGCGGGCCCTCGCCGCGGGAGCGCTCACGCTGGGTCTCATCTCGCTGGCGATGGACGCCAGCATTGCCCAGACGCGCGTGCTGTGGAACACACGCCTGCTGAGCTTCGCCGTGTCGATCGGTGCAATGGCGATCTCCACCGTGCTGATACGAGGCGAGGCGAAACGCGAAGGCGGTCGCGAGGGGGTTGGTCGCGAAGGAGCGCCGGATTCCGTCGGACCATGGCGCCTGCTTGCACTGGCCGGCGCAGTGACGACGCGCGCGCTGGCGATGGTTGCTGTGCTGCTGGAGATCCACACCTATTGGTGGTCGAGTGTGGCACCCGCGGCCGGCATGCCGGATCTGCGGGCTCCGGGTTCGCTGCTGAGCAGCGCGATCTGGCTGATGGTGGCAAGCGGAGCCATCGTTTGGGCCGCTGGGCGGCGCGGAGCCATCGTTCTACGGACCGAGGTTCATCGAGTTGAAGGCGCCTGTTGGTTTGCTGCTGGACTCCTGACTCTTTTCATCGGCATGTTCTACAGCCAGCAACAGGTCATCTGGAACCTGCGCTTTGCTGCTTTCGCCGTTGCCATCGCCTGTGTCGCGTGGGCCGGAAGACAGGCGAGCAGCGAATCGGGTCGCGATTCGCAATTTCGTATCGGAGCCAGCGTGCTGGTGACGCTCCTTGTATTGACCGCGGTCTGCTTTGAGATTTCGACATTCTGGTCGACGCGCGTCCTGGTCGCTGCGCCCGGCTCGATGATGTACGCCTCGCAAGTCGCCGGGCGGCAGATGGCCGAGCGCTTCAGCTACTCGGCATGGTTTCTGCTTGCCGGAGCAGCGTTGCTGGCACTGGGATTCCGGCGTCAGTCCGCGTTGCTGCGATGGCAGGGACTGGTGCTGCTGGCGGTTACGATCTTCAAAGTATTTCTGATAGATACCAGCACACTCAGCCAGGGTTACCGCATTGTCAGCTTTCTTGCGCTTGGGGCTTTGCTGCTGGGCGTGAGCTTTGCCTATCAGCGCGACTGGCTGCATCTTCGTGCCGCTGGCGCGGCGAACACCGGAGACACGAAGTGATACCGCGCACGGGCCTGGCGGCATTGGCGCTCGTGGTGGTCATGCCGGCATTGCATGCGGCTGCGCCGGTGTTTCATTACGAGCGGCCGGTTCAGCTCGCGCAATCCACAGCGCCCGAGACATGTATTGTGTTGCCGCTGGATCTGCTGTCGCACGCCGCGCCGTGGCTGCAGGATCTGCGGGTGATGGCTGGCGATCGCGAGGTTGCTTACCAGGTGCGCACGTCGAGCGATGCGGGTGAAGAGGTGGCGCGGCCGGAGCAGATCCTGAACCGGGGCGAGCGGAACGGCGCCATCAGCTTCGACGTGGAGATGACTGAGCCGCGCTACAGTCGCGTGCTGCTGAAGATGGCGCGCTCGCATTTTTCCGTTCTCGTCCACGTCACCGGTATCGATCGTCCAGGGGAAGCAGGAGTGGCGTTTCCGGAGATTGCTTATAGTTCAGATACGCCGGAGGACGAGCCGCAGGCAAAGCTGATCTCGTTGCCGGAGAGCAACTTTCATTACCTGCACTTTGAGATACGCACGCTGGCGCTGGAACCGGTGACCCCGCAGGACATCGCCGGCGTAGGTGTGCTGGTGCAGAGTGGAGAGCCGCCGCGATACGTGCAAGTTGCAGCCGCGACCGGGCCGCAACAAAGGCCGCACGAGACGATCTATGAGTTTGCGGTGCCGGCAAATCTGCCGCTGGACGGACTGAGCTTCGCGAGCGACGATCCAAAGGCGGTGTTTTCCCGGACCGCCGATGTGGAGCGATTCCGCTCGTCCCAGACCGCACAGGCAGCGGCGGAAGACACGGCTCGGCGTGAGATGCCGATGCAAAGTGAGGGGATTGCGCTGATGCGTGCGCCGGATGCGTCGCGCCACCCAGCAGCCAATGGCGAGGGCACGATTCATCTTGCTCTGGGTGCGGCGCCCTATGCGTCCACTGTAAGGTTGACGATCCAGAACGGCGACGATGTACCGCTTGCGCTGCATGCAGTCGCGCTCCAGATGCGGGAGCGGCGAGTCTGTTTTCTGCGCAAGCCGAACACGTCGTACACGCTGCGGTACGGCGATCCGCTGCTGGGCGCGCCTCAGTACGATCTATCGCCGATTGAGGCTGCCGCGGCGAATACGTCAGTCAGTACGCTCGGCGGCGAACAGGCGCTCGCTCCGGAACCAGCCAGCCTGCGTCCCTTTACGGAGCGTCATCCAGTACTGCTGTGGATCGCGTTGATCCTGGTGGTGGGCACGCTCGGTGTCGTGGCTTTGCGCAGCGCGCGGAGTTCGTGAGCTACTGCAGATCCTTCACTCTGCTCGGGGTGACACTTCCTGAAACTACCGCATCGACGATTCGATCTCGGTGATCCAATCGGGGCTCTTCAGGATCTCGCGTGGCTTCGACCCATCGGCAGGGCCGACCAGGCCGTCACGCTCCATCATGTCGATCAGATGCGCGGCGCGCCCGTAGCCTACGCGCAGACGCCGCTGGATAAGCGATGTGGACGCCTTGCCGAATTCGAAGACGAGACGCACCGCATCGTTGAACAATGGATCGTTGTCGTCCTCGTTGCCATCTTCGCTGTTCAACTCGCGGCCCTTTTCATCGCGGGGCGATTCGAGGAAGGCCTCGACGTACTCCGCGCCGCCTTGCGCCTTCCAGAAGTCGACGACGGCGGAGATCTCCGTCTCGGTGACGAAGGGTGCATGGACGCGCTGCAGGCGCGACGTTCCAGGTGGCAGAAAGAGCATATCGCCGCGGCCAAGCAGTGCCTCGGCGCCGTTATTGTCGAGGATGGTGCGCGAATCTACTTTGGTGGCGAGACGGAAGGAGATGCGCGTAGGAACGTTGGCCTTGATGAGGCCGGTGATGACGTCGACCGATGGCCGCTGCGTGGCCAGCACCAGGTGAATGCCGACCGCGCGCGCCATCTGCGCCAGGCGCGTGATGGCCTCTTCGACGTTGGCGCGGTCGAGCATCATCAGGTCGGCAAGCTCGTCGATGATGATGAGGATGTAGGGCAGCGGGGTTTGCTCCTCCGCATCCTCGAACATGCTGGGCGTGTTGGCGTCGAAGAGCTTGTTGTATTGGTCGATGTTGCGCACGGAGCGCGAGGCCAGCAGCTTGAGGCGGCGCTCCATCTCGCGCACGGCGTTGCGCAGCGCATTCGCAGCGAGCTTGGGCTCGGTGATGATCGGGGTGAAGAGGTGCGGGATGCCCTCGTACATGCCGAGTTCGACGCGCTTCGGGTCCACCAGGATCATTCGTACCTGTTCCGGTGTCGTTTTGAAGAGCACCGACATGATCATGGCGTTGATGGCGACGGATTTGCCGCTGCCGGTGGAGCCGGCGATGAGCACGTGCGGCATGGTGGCGAGGTCAGCGACGACGATGCGCCCGTTGATGTCCTTGCCCATGGCGAGCGGCAGCTTGAATTTCGTCTGCGCAAAGGTGGCGTCCTCAACCACGTCGCGCAGCCAGATGGTCTCGCGAGTGGAGTTCGGCACCTGGATGCCGACAGTGCTTTTGCCGGCCATGCGCTCGATGAGGATGCTCTCCGCAGCCATGGCGAGACAGAGGTCGTCGGCCAGGCCGGTGACGCGCGAGTATTTGACGCCTGCCTCGGGGCGGAACTCGAAGGTGGTGACGACCGGCCCGGGGTTGATCTGGGTGACCTGGCCGGTGACATCGAACTCGGCGCATTTTTCGACCAGTACCTTCGCCTCCTCGCGCAGCTCGTCCTCGCGGATGATCTGCTGATCGTCGGAGCGGTGCAGCAGGGTGCTGGGCGGCAGGCGGTATCCGGAGACGGCGCGCGGTGTCAGCGTCACTGGATGCGCGTCGGCATCGGCGCGCTCACCAATGGAGATGCTGTCGTCCGGCTCTTCTTCCCGTTCTGCGGGATCTTCCCACTGGCGTTGACCAATTGCGCCGGTCCGCGAGGTCACGGATGGTTCAGGTTCAGGCTCCGGATCGCGCACAGTGGCGCGCGGAATCTGCTGCCAGAGGGAAGGTGCGGGCGCCGGCTCCTCGAGATAAGCCGCATCCTGCGGTGAGGCGGGCGCGGCGGTTTCCGCGAAAGCCGAACGTCGCGCCGTGGGCATCTCGCCCTCTTCCTGCTGTTGCGGACGGTGCAGCACGCGGCTCAGCCAACTCGTGCGCGGTCGAGTTGGCGCAGCATTCTGCTGGACCGCTCGCGCTGCCACTGTGCGTGAAGCGGTGAACTTCTGCTGAGCGCGAATCGTCCGGTCGGCGGAACGGGCAGCGCGCTTCTTGGCACGGCGAAGGTTCCAATTGTGCCAGCGGTCGCGCCACGCATAGACGAAGGCGAAGCGCACTGCGAGCCACTGGCGCAGATTGCCGAAGGAAAATGCCGTCGAGAGCAGTACCGCGATGAGCAGCAGCGTCGCCACCAGCACGCAGGTGCCGGGGTAGTTGAGCACGGCGGTCATGCCGTCGACCAGGAGCCGCCCCCACACGCCCTCCACCGGGATCGCGCCAAGCCAGTGAATGTGGCCGGGGAGTAGTCCGAAGACCGCTGGGATGACCAAGAGAAAAAGCACGAATCCCGCGACCTTCGATTTCGGTGCGCCAATGGCGCGAGAGCGGATCCAACTCAGGCCGAGCAGGGCGAGCATCAGCGGCAGGCAGAAGGCCGCAAAGCCCTCGAACTGAAAGAGCAGATCGCTGAGCGTGGCGCCGAAGATGCCGGCCCAGTTGTGGGCGATGGCTCTGCCCACGGTGTTGAACGAGGGGTCGGTAGGCTGGTAGGAGACGAGCGAGAGGACAAGGAGGCCGGCCATCGCGATGAGCGAAACGCCTACCAGCTCATTGAGTCTGCGATTGCCGGTGGGCGTGAGAGCTACCTTGAGTGGCTTCATGGCTTTCTACGAAGAGGACGCGAAACAGCGACCGCCCATTGAGACCGTATTCACAAATACCGGGTGGTCATCCGCATTTGCGCGGAGCAGCTTTTCTTGAGGGAAAAGCTGCGTCGGTAGTCGTTAACACACCTACACCCTTGTGAAACAGTCGTGCCAATGGACCGAGAGCCGTTACACCAGAGCAACTCTTATTGTCGCAAAGCGGGGAGTGGGAATCGAGGGAAAGCGAAGCCGGGAATCGAGCTCGCCAATTGCTCGCATGCTCAGCCATTCTGTGGCAGATCCAGCTCCCAGGTCTGCGCGATAAGGTCCTTGCCGAAGCTGTGATGCGGCTCTTCGTGGACCAGACGAAAGCCCGCCTTCTGGTAGATGCGATGTGCCGCGGTGAGAATGCTCTGGGTCCAGAGGGTGATCTTCCGGTAGCCGGTTTCGCGCGCGAAGCGCACACACTCTGCCACCAGCGCGTGGCCCACGCCCATGCCGCGGGCACTCGGCTCAACGAGGAGGAGACGGAGTTTAGCGACGCCGGGCTGCTCCGGATGCTTTACCAGGAAGATGTGGCCGAGGCTTTCGCCGTCTCGCTCCGCCATCCAGCAGCGCTCGCATGCCGGATCGAAACGATCGATGAAGTCGGCGACGACCCGCGCGGCCAGCGCCTCAAACCTCTCGTCCCAGCCGTACTCCTGTGCGTAGAGCGCTCCCTCACGATGCACCACCCAACCCATATCGCCGGGACGATGGGGGCGCAGCGTGAAGGGCGTCGCGGCTGTTTGCTCCTTTGCTTCGGCTGTTGTATTGAGAACGTCTTCGATAGTTCGCATTGACCGGATCAAATTCGACCGCGATGGCGCCGCGAGGCCATCCAGAATGCTGCATGCCTGCTGGTCGGAGCGGCTATTGAGATTGCGAAAGGCGGCGCGGCCCTCTTTGGTCAGCGTGAGATGCGTCTGGCGGCCATCCTCAGGAGAGGCTGCCCGTTTCAGCAGATCGGCTGCCTGAAATTTGCTCAGGATGCGGCTCAGGTATCCGGCATCCATGCCTAATTCCTGCGTGATCTCTTTGGCGAATGGCCGTCGGCGCGTGGCCAGCTCGTACAGCACGCGCGCCTCGCTGAGGGAATAGGGGGTATCGAGCAAGCCCTCCTGTAAGGTGCCGATGAAGCGCGTGTAATGGCGATTGAACCGCCGGAATGCTGCGATTTCATCGCTGGCAGAAAGCCTTCCCGTGGTGCCGGTCGCCATGAGCGACAGTTTCATCAAAATATTTGACAAAGTCAAGTATCTTACGATCGTTCGCGGTCTGTAGCTTAAGCGAACCTGAAGTAATATTTCATAAAAATGTCTGCCTGCTAGCGAACAGATCATTCGACATTCATTGCGTATCCGTGACATGCTCTTCACACGCGGGTTTTCGCGGAAGTTGGGCGGTGCATTTCTGAGCAGTCTTGATCGAGGCAGCGAATACGCGGAGCGGACTCGACGGCTGGGTGAGAAGCGCATGTTGGCCTGCCGCGCTGTGCTGATCCTGACCGAAGTGCTCATCCTGCTGATGCCTCTCTCCGAGCATCTGTTCCGGTGGGACAAGTTCCTGAGGGGCGGTCCCGACGTCGAATTCGGCATCCTCAGCCTATTGCTGTTTGCCGGGCTTGTCCTGCTGACGGCATATCGGGCGGTGACTGCGCCGTTTCTCGTATTGCTTGCCTATCGACTCATCGCCTTACCGTTGCGTTGTCTGTCGATATTCCGCCATTTGTCCCTGGCCTCGTCCTTCTTCCACGCGCGAGTCAGACAGGGAACTGCTTCCGCTTTCTCGCCCCTCGCCGGCACTCCGCTCCGGATCTGATTCCCCACCTTCTCTTCGATCGTCTCTGCCTCGCTGGAGCGACGCGCGCCAGTGGCACAGGAGCGCCCCTCTTCATTCCCATATCTGGCCATGCATCGCGATGGGGACGCCGGCGTCGGCAGAGATCACCCGGTGGTTGAGCAGGACGCACATCGCGGCAGTGTCCACGCCGGAACAAGCGCGAAGCAGCAGGCTGCATCAAAGAAAGTGAAAACATATGCGCGTTCATCTAGTGAATCCGAGCGACAACTCTTTTGGAACGGCGGTGATCACGCCGCGATGGCTCTTTGTGCTGGCGGCCGCTACCCCGAACGTCGTGGGCGATCCGGTGCTGGTGGACGAGTCCCTGGAGCAGATCGAGCCGGAGAGCATTGCGGCGGGAGACATCGTGGGCATCAGCGTCCACACCGGCAACGCGCTCCGTGGCTATGAGGTTGGGCGCATGGCGCGCGCGCGGGGAGCCTGGGTGGTCTATGGCGGCATCCACGCCACGCTGTTTCCAGAGGAACCCTTCGATCTGGGCGAAGCACACTGCGTAGTCAAGGGCGATGGCGATCTTGCCTGGGGCAAGGCCGTGGTGGATATCATGCGCGGGACGCCGGAGAAGGATCTACGACGGCGGGCGAATTGGCGGCGAGGAGTTTCTGGCCGCGCGCTGGGACCTGATTCCCAAGGACAAGTACATGTGGGCGTCGGTGCAGACGCTGCGCGGATGCCCCAAGCATTGCTCGTTCTGCAGTGTGTGGCGCACCGATGGACAGCAGCCGCGGCAAAGGCGCTTCCAGAGCGTGGTGGATGAGATCGTCGCGCTGCGCAGGCTGGGTTTCCGGTTCATCGCCCTGGCGGACGACAACTTCTACCCCGTCACACTTACCGACCTGCGGCTGGCGCGGGAGCAGAACAATCAGTCGAAGCTGGATGAGTTGACACGCATCCGCGCGGAGCGCTTCCAGTTGATGGCGGAATTGGCGAAGCTGCCCAAGGACATGGTGTTCTTCACCCAGATCACCATGGAAGCGGGCGAGGATGGTGAGTATCTGGACGCCATGCACAAGGCCAATATCAAGGGCGCGCTGGTGGGCGTGGAAGCGGTGACGCCCGAGGGACTGAAGGCAGTGTTCAAAGACTGGAACTACTCCGGCGAAGGCCTGGCCAGGCAGTTGCAGACCTTCAAGCAGCACGGCGTGCATGTGCTGGGCTCGTTCATCTTCGGGCTGCCGACGGACAAGCCGGCGACCTTCGACGCGACCGCCGAGATGGCGCTGAAGGCAGGCATCACTTTTGCGCAGTTCGTGATGATGACGCCCTTCCCCGGCACCGTGGACTTCAACCGCTGGGAGAAGGAGCAGGCGAAGTCTCCCACGCTGGTGAACGGCGTACCGATCACGCGCTACTGGCTGATTCCCATCGCAGTGCGCCCCAAGATGTTCACCCCGCACCCTTCGATGAGTTCGGATGAGATCCGCGAACGGACGCAGCGGGTGTGGGACAGGTTCTACACCTTTCCCGCGATCTGGGAGCGTTCCGCGTGCACACCCACGCTCAAAGCGCGGGTAGCGTTCGTGTTTCTGTCAAAGCTCTACCGGCAGATGTACGCAGGCACCGGCATCTCCACCGACAGCGCGCGGCGAAAGAAGGCCAGGACGACCGCGCGATGGATGGCGAAGCAGTGCCGCAAGCTGTTTCAGGCCAAGGCCATGCCGGAGCTGCAGTCGCCGGACGTGGGATTTGCCTTTCGCAACGAATGCGCCGGTTCCTGCCTTCGCAAATGCAGGCGCGCAGACGAGCTCGGGACCCTTTACGGTGGTCCACTAAAGCATAGCCGGAGACTCCACAGCGGCCGACTGCGAAGCGGCTCTATGTCCCAATGAAGTGTTTGGCAAACGTAAAGAGCAATATCGCCAACGCGATGCGATAGGCAGCGAAGATGACGAAGCCATGGCGGCGGACCCACATCAGGAACCACTCCACCACCAGCAGCGCAATGATGAACGAAACCGCGAAGCCTACAAAAAGCACCAGCCAGCCGTGACCGGTCATGACCAGTGGTGCGACAGCCTCGGCCACATCCGTGTGCCTGGGGTGTAGCGTCCGGAGCAGGTCATAGCCGGTCGCGGCCACCATGGTGGGGATAGAGACCAGGAAGCTGAACTCGAGCGCAGCGGAGCGCGTCATGCGCACGAGCTGGCCTGCCGCGATGGTGGACATGGAACGCGATGTGCCGGGAAAGACGGCGGAAGTGACCTGGCAGAGGCCGATCCAGATCGCCTGACCGGGTGTCATATGCTCGACGTCCTCGGTGACTGGTACCTGGCGCACGCTCCACGCATCCACCACCCACATGATGATGCCGCCAACCAGCAGCGAGGTAGCCATGAGCCGCAGGCTTTCCAAGTGCTTGCCAATGACCTTGGTGAGCAGGAACGCAGGTATGGCGGTGCAGAAGAAGGCGATGAGCGTGAGGGAGAGGGGATGATTCAGCGCAGTGCGATTGCCGCTTTCACCTTTGGGGAAGGTACGAATGAATTCGAGGATGCGGCCGAGGAAAAGGAAGATCAGCGCGAGGATAGCGCCGAGCTGGATGACGATGGTGTACATCTTCCAGTACGGATCGGCGAGGTTGATGTGGAGCATGGCCTCCGCGATCCGCAGGTGCGCGGTCGAGCTGACAGGCAGAAATTCCGTTAGCCCCTCGACGATGCCGAGCAGGACCGAAATGATGTAGTCGTTCACGCACTTCCTTGGGCGATGCTTCGGAGCATTTTTCCTGCTGCTGTGAACCGGCGGAGAGGATCTTGGCGTGGCCCTTCTTTAATGAAAGCCACATGAACTTCCGCCGGCCGGTCTACACCTACAGGAAAATGCTCTAATCGCGTTCCGCGCCGTAGATAGGGATGGACTGCTCCATTTGGTATATCAGAGTGGCTGCGCGTGCCGAGAAGTCGCTGGCCGAGTATTTCTGCTGCAGGCGCGTGGCGACAACCTTGGCGTGTTCGCGATCTTCCGTCGCCTTCTTGTCGTTGTTGTCACCGGCATAGATATCGCCCGCCGCCGCGAGCCGGTAGACCGACTCGAAGAGCGCCTCCGGCGCCTTAGGCGAGCTGGGGTGCTCGTCGGCGTACTTCTGAAAGAGCTCCGCTTCCTTCTCCGGACACTTTGTCGAGCCTTGCCAGTCGCCGCAGACCTTGTTGTCCAGCATGTCGTACGCGGCCAGGTCGGCGTACTTCGAGCCGGGGAAGCGCTTGATGACCTTTTTCATCTCGCTGTCATCGATCTGCTGGCGCAGGTAAGCCTCTTTCTCGTGCGCGGACGGGCGCGAGTAGACATCCGCCTTTTCCAGTTGCCAGCGAATATCCGCAGCGCGCCACGCAGCCTCGCCGGCATGCGGCCCTTGCGGAAAGAGCTGGGCATCGCGTGCGTAGAGCAGCCGTGCGGCCTGCGCCGCACCACGTGAGCCGTGGACGTCGCTGGCCCTGGCCTCCTGGCCGGCGGCGGCGCCGTAGAGGATGTTGTCGGCGTTCGGTGTGGACACGGAGACAATGCCCTTGCTTTGGATCCAGCCGGAGATGGGTGGCGTGGCCGCATCACCGCCAAAGACGGGCGCATCGGCGGCCTGGTTCTGCTGGACATCGGTATTGGCAAAGACACGCAGCCAGGGGCCATTCGTCTCGACAATCACCATCTCTCGTCCCGGCGTGATCGTATCCAGCCGCTGCGAGCTGGTGTCCGCCTGGACAAATATCGACGTATCGCGCAGAACGGTGGCGATTGGACCGGAGGGAGGTTTGTCCGCAGCCAAGGAAGGCGCCGCACACGTCAGGCAGATGCAAAAGAAAACATTGCTGGCAGCTTGAGATGGTTTCACGTGCTCAGAATACGCCGGTCGGAATCGCCGTAACGTGCTGCGCTGTGTCCATTGCCGTGTCTATGTGGCGCCGAGCACCCGCAGCAGGGTGGCTGGCTCCGCATTGCCGCCGCTGATGATGGAGACCGCGGTGCGGTGCGGCGGCAGCTCGTGCCGGTGGAAGAGCAGTGCTGCGGTCGCCACGGCGCCGCTGGGCTCTGCGATAAGGCGCGCATCCCACGCGATGCGGCGCATGGCCTGCACGATCTCCTGCTCGGTCACGGTGATGACTCGCTCGACATAGCGCTGGAGGTGGGCGAAGTTCAGGTCGCCGAGGCTCTGGGTGCGCAGGCCATCGGCGAGTGTGCGGGTGGTCTGCTCCGCGGTGTACTGCACGATTTTGCCTTGGCGCAGGCTGGCCGCCGCGTCGCCGGCGAGCTCCGGCTCGACGCCGATCACGTGGCACCCCGGCCGCTGCTGGCGGATCGCCGCCGCCACACCGCTCAGCAGTCCGCCGCCGCCGACAGGCGCGAGCACCAGATCGACGTCAGGGCAGTCAGCGAGTATCTCCAGTCCGCAGGTGCCCTGGCCGGCAATGATCGCCGGGTCGTCATAGGGCGGAATGATGGCGTAGCCATGCTCGGCGGCCAAAGCTTCGGCACGCTCCCGGCGTTCCGAACTCGCCGGCCCGACATCGACAATCTGCGCGCCGAGCGACGTTGTCGCCTGGCGCTTGATCTCCGGCGCGTTCGAAGGCATGACGATGACGGCAGGAATGCCGAAAGCCCGCGCCGCGTAGGCTACGCCTTGTCCGTGGTTGCCACTGGAGTAGGTGATGACGCCGCGCCGCCGCTGCGCTTCACTCAATTGAGCAACAGCGTTAAAAGCGCCGCGCAGCTTGAAGCTGCCGATGGGCTGCAGGCTCTCCGCCTTTAGATACGCCGCCGCGTCTGTGACAGAGGAGAGCCGGACCAGCGGCGTGTGCAGGACTGCACCGCGAAGGCGTTCGCGCGCCTCGGCGAACTGCACGGCGGTGACAAGCTCGGCATCGGCAACGGTTGCGGTCATCAGATTTCCAGGATGATCGGCATGATGAAGGGCCGGCTTGACGTCTGCCTCTGGATGTAGCGCTTCAGATCGACGCGGATCTTTTCTTTGATCAGGACCTGGTCGGCGCGCTCCTCAGCGTTTGATTCTTGCAGCGTCTTACCGACAATGGCCTTGGCCTGCTCGCCCAGTTCAAGATCGCCCGCAACGAAACCGCGCGTCACAAACTCCGGCACCCCTTCGACGCGGCCGGTCAGCTTGTCGATGGTGATAATCGCGATTACCAGTCCGTCCTCGCTGAGGTGACGGCGGTCGCGGATGATCAGGTCCTCGACCACGTTGCCGGAAGCTCCGGAATCGAGCAGCACACGGCCCGCGGCGACTTTCCCATTCTTCACCGCGCTCTTCTGATCGAGCTCGAGGACGTCGCCGTCTTCGAGCAGGTACGCGTTTTCGGAGATGCCGATATCCATCGCCAGTCGCGCGTGACGCTGCAGATGGCGGAAGTCGCCATGCACCGGGACGAAGAACTTCGGCCGGACGAGATTGATCATCAGCCGCAGCTCTTCCTGGCTGCCGTGGCCGCTGACGTGGATGAGTCCAGACTGGCCGTCGTCGAAGATGACATTTGCTTCGCGGCGGCAGAGGTGATCGATGACGCGGTAGATGCTCTTCTCGTTGCCGGGAATAACGCGCGAGCTGAGCACCACGGTGTCCCCGCGCTCGATCTTCGCGTGTTTGTGGTTGTCCACGGCGGCACGGCTGAGTGCGGACATGGGCTCGCCCTGCGTGCCGCTGATCAGCACGCAGACTTCCTCTGGAGAGTAGTCCTTGATCTGGCCGGGATGGATGAGCAGGTCACCGGGAATATTGAGATATCCAAGGTCCTGCGCAATCTCGGACGATTCGAGCATCGATCGCCCGACGACGGCAACCTTTCGGCCATGACTCTGCGCCAGCTCCAGCGCGATGCGCAGGCGATAAATGGAAGAGGAGAAGCAGGAGAAGAAGAGCCGGCGCTGGGTACGCGAGAAGACCTCGTCCAGCCGCGGACGGACAGCCCACTCGCTTGGCGTGTAGCCGGCGCGGTCCACGTTGGTCGAATCCTGCAGCAGGGCGAGCACGCCACGCTTGCCGTACTCGGCGAAGCTTGCCAGATCGAAGGCGTGGCCGTCCGGCGGCGAGAGATCCACCTTGAAGTCGCCGGTATGGATGACGATGCCGACCGGTGTCTCAATGGCAAGCGCTACGCAATCGACCAGGCTATGCGTCACTCGCAGCGGCTCGATGGTGAACGGCCCGAGCTGAAACTTGCGCTTCGGCTCGATCTCGATCAGCTCGGCATTCTCCAGCAGCTTGTGCTCTTCGAGCTTGCCTTCGATGTAGGCCAGCGTGAACTCGGTGGCGTAGACGGGAACATTGAGCTCGCGCAGCAGCCAGGGCAGGCCGCCGATGTGGTCTTCGTGACCGTGGGTGAGCACGATGCCGCGCACGCGGGAGCGATTCTCAATGAGATAGGTGATGTCCGGCACGACGATGTCGACGCCGAGCAGGTCGCTCTCCGGAAACATGAGGCCCGCATCGATGACGAAGATATCTTCGTCCCAGCGGATGGCCATGCAGTTCATGCCGAACTCGCCGAGTCCGCCAATGGGTATGATTTGCAGCTTGCCTTTAGACATGAATAGAAAATGCTAGCAGGTAGTGGGATGCGGACAAAACCAGGGGGCTCTCCTGAAAGAGCAAAGAAGCTCGAAGAGCTACTTCCAGCTTAGCGCAGTAAGTCTTCGAGTGCCGCGCTCAGATCCGTCTTGTCGTCGCGATATTTGACGATCACTGGCGCATACAGGCTGAGCCCCCACTCCGCTGCGCGGCCCCGCGCAATCGCCCGCGAGCCGGGGACGACCACGGCGCCTGCCGGTATGACCAGGGGCTTCACCTCCGCATCCGGACCCGCGTTGGAGCCGGCGGCTTCGGCCTTGTGGATGACGCCGTTCACGATGTCGTAGACAGGGGTGCCGCGCGTCAGGATAGTTCCAGCGGCAAGCACGGCGCGCTCGCGGATAATGGTGCCCTCGTACACGCCGCAGTTGCCGCCCACCAGCACGTCGTCTTCGATGATCACCGGGTTGGCGTTCACCGGCTCCAGCACGCCGCCGATCTGCGCCGCCGCGCTAAGGTGCACGCGCCTGCCGATCTGCGCACAACTCCCGACCAGCGCGTGGGAGTCGACCATCGTGCCCTCGTCGATGTAGGCACCCACATTGACGTACATCGGCGGCATGCAGACGACGCCGCGGGCCAGATACGCGCCCTCGCGCACCGAAGAGCCGCCTGGGACGAGGCGGATGCCTTCGCTCGGGTCAAAGCTGCGCGCCGGGAAGGTCCCTTTGTCCACGAAGGAGAGATCGTGGTTGCCAAATGCGGTCAGCTGGCCGATACGGAAGCCGAGCAGGATGCCGCGCTTCACCCAGGAGTTGACACGCCAGCCGAGCGGCGCGGTGGTATCGGGCTCTGCCGCACGGACGCGACCATGGTTGAGCTCATCGCGCAGTTGGGTGAAGGCGCGGAGCGCGGCGGGGTCGCCTGCGGCGGCAGCGCCGGCGGCGAAGTGGCGCTCGATCTCTGGCTGAAGCGGATGCTGTGCGGACATATTCTGGCCTAGTGTACGGTGCCCCGCGTGGCTTTCTCCCGGCCAGTGCAAGGGCGGAATTCAGCCCTGCGATGCGGCGTTGAGCTTTGGCGAAGCGGTGTTCAAGTGTAATGACGCGATCAGCGCGTCCAGCCGCGCGGCCACGGGCGACGAAGGCGGCACCATCGGCAGTCGCCACACCGGCGCGATTCGGCCCATGCGCGCCAGGATGTGCTTCACCGGTCCAGGGCTGGTCTCCCAGAAGTTGGCGAGCAGCAGCGGATAGTAGCGATGCTGCAAGGCCCGTGCGGCGGCCCAGTCGTTGCTCAGCGCAGCGGCGATCATCTGTTGCATCTCCGCGGGGATCACATTCGAGGCGACGGAGACGAGACCCGCCGCGCCCACCGCAATGGCCGCGAGCGCGATGTTGTCGTCGCCCGCCAACACCCGCACCGGGGTTCCCGTCCTGGTGCCGTCGAGTGCATGAATCAGCTCGGTGATCTGCTGCAAGTTGCCGCTCGACTCCTTCACCGCGCACAGGTTGGGGCAGTCACGCGCCAGTCTGGCCGCGGTAGCCGGTTCCAGGTTGCACGCCGTGCGGCCCGGAATGTTGTAGATCACCACCGGTCGCGGCACCGACTCGGCGATGGCGCGGAAGTGCTGGTACTGGCCCTCCTGCGTGGGCTTGTTGTAGTACGGATTGGCCGTCAGGATCGCGCTGACACCGCGAATGGCCGCGACGGCCTTGGCGCGCTCCACTGCCTCGCGCGTTGCGTTGTGGGTGCATCCCGCGACCACCGGAACGCGGCCCGCGGCGACGCGGACGACCAGGCGGACAACATCGAGTGCTTCACGGTCGGTGAGAGTGGGCGTTTCCGCAGTGGTGCCGCAGGCGACCAGAAACTGGATGCCGCTCGCAATCTGCCACTCCACCAATGCGGCGAGCGCCTCGATATCGATCGTCGTGTCGGGACGGAAAGGGGTGACAAGTGCCGTGCCGCAGCCGCGTAGTTCCATACCGAGCCGAGAATACCAGCTACTACTGGCCGTAGGGGCAAAGCGCCTGCGGCGCGTGCTGTGAGGCGCTCCCTTTGGTCGCACCCGCTTGGCCTCGTCGTTCTTCGTTTGGGAGATATCTGGTCCGCCGCCGGCTTATCGCAGGCCGCTTCTTCGCAGACCGCCCTTCAGTCCGGCTTACTGCAACTGCGCGTAGATGTCGGTGAAGTCGTAGCAGCCGGTCCGGGTGGAGAGCCATTCGGCGGCGCGTACGGCACCCTCGGCAAAGCCGCGGCGTGAGAAAGCCTCGTGGCGAATCGTGATCAGGTCGTTCGCGGATCGGGCCTGCAGCTCGTGGATGCCGGCGACGTCGCCCTCGCGCTGGGAGGTGATGGCGGCATCGAGCTCCGGCGCTGCTTCCCGGACTGTCTGCTGCAGCGAGAGTGCCGTCCCGGAGGGCGCGTCCTTCTTGCTGGCATGGTGGATCTCGGAGATGGAGAGCTCGTAGCCATGCGTACCGATTGCAAGCTCGTGCACCAGACGCAGCATCACCTGCACGCCCACGGAGAAGTTGGTGCCATAGAGCAGCGCGGCATTCCTCCGCTCGCAAAGTGTGCGCATCTCCTTCAGGCGGTCGTACCAGCCGGTGGTGCCGACCACGACCTTGGAGCCGCTGGAGAGGCAGGCGCGCAGGTTGGGAATGACTGCTTCCGCAGTCGTGAAGTCGATGACAGCGTCTACCTGCGTCAGCAGTGGAGGCGTCAGTGCAGAAGCGTTCCGGTTCTCTTCTTCGCCGATCACGCGCACGCCATGGCCGCGCTCATGCGCAACGTCGGCAACGATGGAGCCCGTCTTGCCACGGCCAAGAATCAGGAAGATCATCGCTTGCCTCCTGCAGCTTGCGCTAACGCGCGTGCTTCGAGATCGAAGATGGAGGGGTCGGGATCGGCGAAGAAGACCGAGTGCAGCGAGCGGATCGCCTCTTCGACGTCGTCCTCCTCGATCATGAAGCTCATGTTGATCTCAGATGCGCCCTGCGAGATCATGCGCAGGTTGATGTGCGTGAGCGCACCAAAGACCTGCGCGGCGATGCCGTTCTGGCCGCGTATGTTTTCGCCTACCATGCAGATCAGCGCCTTCCGCCCCTCGTACTTTACATCCGCGAACTTGCGCAGGTCAGCGGCAATCTCCGGAAGCCGCTCGTTGGAGTCCACGGTGAGCGAGACGCTGACCTCCGAGGTGGAGACCATATCGACAGAGCACTTGTGGCGGTCGAAGACCTCAAAAACGGCCTTCAGATAGCCGTGCGACATCAGCATGCGGTTGGCGACGATGTCGATGATGGTGAGCCGTTTTTTTGCCGCGATCGATTTGAAAGGGCTGCGGCAGTGCGGCGCCAGGGCGGTGATGCGAGTGCCTTCGTTCTGGGCATCGCGCGAATTCAGCACCAGAACAGGGATGTTCTTCTCCACAGCGGGCAGAATGGTGGCCGGATGCAGCACTTTCGCGCCGAAGTAGGCCAGCTCGGAGGCCTCGTCGAAGCTGATGGTGCGCACGCGCAACGCGTCCGGACAGATGCGCGGATCGGTGGTCATGATGCCGTTGACGTCGGTCCAGATCTCGATCGACTCGGCATGCAAACCGCCGCCGACCAGCGCGGCGCTGAAATCCGATCCGCCACGGCCGAGCGTCGTCGTGACTCCCTCCGGTGTGGAGCCGATGAATCCGCCCAGGATAGGCACGCGGCCAGCCTCCACCAGGGGCTGCACATGTTGGCGCAGGCGTTCGGCGATCAGGTCATCCTGAGGAATGGCCTTCATGTATTGCGAATCGGTGATGATGACGTCCCGCGCGTCAACATGCGTGGCAGCGACGCCACGCGCGACGAAAGCAGCGGCGACGATGGGGCTGGAAAGCCGCTCTCCGTAGGAGGCGACGATGTCGGTGGTACGCGGCGTCACTTCACCAACTGCAGCCAGGCCGCGTAGGAGTTCATCGAGCGCATCGAAATGCTCGTCGATGAATGCCGTGATCGGCGCAACTTCCGCCGCTGGGATCAAGTCGCCGGCGGTCTGGTGGTGGCGGGCGCGCAACGCAACGCTGGCCGCCAGGGCAGAGGACTTGTCGCCGCGGCCGGCCGCTGCGGCTGCGCTCAGCAACTGATCGGTCACCCGCGCCATGGCGCTCACGATGACCACCGGCTGCAGTCCGCGTGCGACACGCCCGGCAACGATGTCGGCGGTACGGCGGATGGCGACCGCGTCCTCCACCGAGGTGCCGCCAAACTTCATGACGACGAGTTTCATGCGGAGACAACCGCCGCCACTACGGAGTTGGGAGACGTGCGTGTGGCGTTCAGCTTGCCCAGCGTCATCAGCAGCTCAGCGTTCAGCAGGGCTGCGCCCGCCGCGCCGCGGATAGTGTTGTGCGACAGCACAGTGAACTTCCAGTCCAGCAGACTGCACGGACGAAGGCGCCCGACAGTCGTCGCCATCCCCGCCCCGCGCATGCGGTCGAGGCGCGGCTGCGGTCGATCTTCCGCGGTAAGAAATTCCACTGGCTGCCCGGGGGCAGTGGGAAGGTGATGCTGCGCGAGGGGCTGGAATTCGCTCCAGGCGGCCAGCACCTGCTCGCGCGTCGCGCGCGCGCGCAGCTTGATGGAGACGCTCTCCGTGTGGCCATCTTCTACAGCCACGCGGTTGCAGTGCGCACTCATGCGCGCGGCGTACGGCCGGACAGCCGCGCCTTCCAGCGTGCCCAGCAGCTTCATGGTCTCGGCTTCCATCTTCTCTTCTTCGTTCTTGATAAAGGGAACGACATTGCCGAGGATATCCAGCGACGGCACACCCGGATAGCCGGCGCCGCTGATGGCCTGCATGGTGCTGACAAAGATGCTCTCGATGCCGAAGCGGTCGGCAAGGGGCTTGAGCGCGAGCACCAGCCCGATGGCGGAGCAGTTCGGGTTGGTGACGATATATCCGCCGGACTGCTTGCGCCAGCTCTGTGACTCAATCAGTGCCAGGTGCGCGGCATTGACCTCAGGGATCACCAGCGGCACATCTTCCTGCATGCGGAAGGCGCTGGAGTTCGAGATGACGGCGCAGCCGGCAGCGGCAAACCGCGGCTCGATCTCGCGGGCGATGTCTGTGTCCAGCGCGGCGAAAATAATCGATGGTGGCTGATCCGGTGTGGCCGGCAACAGCGGCAGGGAACGCACCGCCGCCGGAATCGGCGTGTCCAGCTTCCAGCGCACCGCGTCTTCATAGCGGCGCCCGGTCGAGCGGTCGCTCGCGGCGAGCCACGCCACCTCGAAGAACGGGTGCCCGTCCAGCAACTGGATGAAGCGCTGACCGACAGTGCCGGTAGCGCCGAGTATGCCAACCCTCAGTCTCTCTGCCATGGCCTCTTCGCTGTTTTGTGAGATTCACTAATTTTATCGTGAATCGCAGCGATACCGGTGACCCGTGTGGCGAACCACACATTCGTTGCAGCGGAAGCGAGTTTACTTCGCCGTGAAGCTGAAATCCGCCGTCGCGGTGCCGTGGGTCGTCACGGTCACACTCGACTGCTGCTGGCCGAGCTGTTCCTGGACCGCGACCAGCGTGTAGGTCCCCGGCGGCAGGCCATGGATGGCGAAGTGGCCATCCTCCCCGGTGACCGCGAAGAAGGGGTTCGGCGCGATGTTGAGAAACGCCTGCATCCAGGGATGGTTGTTGCATCGCACCGGCAACATCAGCTCCGGCTTTGCGAAGGTATGGCCCGCGGTGCCTCCATTCGGCGGCTGCGAGATGTCGAACTGCTGGTTGCCGGCGACAGTAGGCTGCATGTGCACGTTATGCATCGTGGGGTCAGAGTTGCGAAACTCGATCGGCTGACCCACCATCGCGGCGAGCACGTGGGGCACGTAGCGGCAACCCTTTTGGTCGAGCACGGCGGGCGCGCTGGGCGCAGCGTAAACCTTGTTGCCGAGCCCGTCCTTCACGTAGACGTATACGTTCGCAAGCTTGCCGTCTTTGCTCTTGCTGTCCTGGGTGACGATGCCTTCGGTCATGTTCTTCCCGTAGGGGCTCATGGCGCACGCGGGATCCTGCGCCATGTCGATCTCGATACGCTCGGGCGCTTTGCCGATGAGATGTACCGTACCCTCGACGCTGCCTGCGGTGGCCGGATCGATCTGCGTGACCGGTCCCTGGGCGGGGGGAGAGCTACTGGAACTCGCACCGGTTCCTGCGCCCGTCTCGGAGCGCTTGCATCCACCGCTCAGGAGCAAAGTACCGCAAAGCAACAGCGGAAGCGACCGAGTCAGCAGCAATGGCATGCAGATCCTTTCTGGTGAATCGTGAGTATCACAGCGCTGCGAGAATAGCGTTGGCAAACGCCTGCGTGCCCGCGGTGCCGCCTACATCGCGCGTCAGCGTGGTCTTCTCCGCATACACCTTGTCGAGCGCCGCCTGAATCTTGTTCGCCGCCGCGGACTCTTCGATGTAGTGCAGCATGAGGATGGCGGATTGCAGCAGTGCAGTCGGATTGGCTTTGTCCTGGCCTGCGATGTCCGGTGCGGAGCCGTGCACCGCCTCGAAGATCGCGCAACTCTCGCCAAGATTGGCGCTCGGCACCAGACCCAGCCCGCCGACGAAGGCCGCGCACAGGTCGCTCACGATATCGCCATAGAGATTCGGCAGCACCAGCATGTCGTACTGGTAAGGATTCATCACCAGTTGCATGCAGGTGTTGTCCACGATGTGCTCGCCGTAGGTGATCTCCGGATAGTCCTTGGCCACTTCGCGCACAGAGCGCAGGAAAAGGCCGTCCGACATCTTCATGATGTTCGCCTTGTGGATGGCGTGGATCTTCTTGCGGTCGTGCTTGCGAGCGTACTCGAAGGCGAATTTTGCTATGCGCGTGGAGGCCTTCTCGGTCACGATCTTCAGCGATTCGACGACACCGGGAACGACTTCATGCTCGAGCCCGACATAGAGATCCTCAGTGTTCTCGCGCACGATCACCAGATCCACTCCGGGGTAGCGGGTCTGCGTCCCCGGCAGGTTGCGGATGGGGCGGAAGTTGGCGTAGAGCTCGAACTGCTTGCGCAGCGTGACGTTGATGGAGGCGAAGCCGCCGCCGATCGGCGTGGTGACCGGCCCCTTCAGCGCGACGCGATTGCGTTCGATGGAGTGGTAGAGCTCGCGCGGAATGTACTCCTTGAAGCGTTCGAAGGCCTCAGCACCGACGGCATAGCTCTCCCACTGGAAGCTGGCGCCGGTTGCCGCCGCAGCGCCTTCCAGGATGCGCACGACAGCGTTCGTCACTTCGGGGCCGATGCCGTCTCCGGGAATCAGCGTAATCGTGTGTTGTTTCGGCATGCTCTGTTCTTCCTCTGGCGGTCGATCTTGTATCAGGTGGTCACGGCTGGCGGCGCTGGGGTTTGCGTGTTGACGCGACCGGCTGTGCTGGCTCCCGGTGTGCTGACTCCCGGTGTGGCTCTGTGGTCCGCCGCTTCGCCGTCTGGTCCTTGGCGACCAGCAGGCGCTCCAGTTCTTCCTTGAATTCGCGAACGTCGGTGAAATCGCGGTAGACACTGGCAAAGCGGATGTAGGCGACCGTGTCGATAGCCTTGAGGCGGTTCATGATCAGCTCGCCAATTTCGCTGGTGGTGCGCTCGCGCTCCGGCGAATCGATAAGGAAGGTCTCTGCCTCATCAACGATGGCTTCGAGATTGTCCGGGGTGAAGGGCCGTTTGCGGCAGGCCAGCAGCAGGCCGCTCAAAACCTTGTGCCGCTCGAAACGCTCGCGGCGGCCGTCTTTCTTCACCACCATGTAGGGAATCTCGTCGATCCGCTCATAGGTGGTGAAGCGCTTCTCGCATCGCTCGCATTCGCGGCGTCTTCGGATGGCATCGGCTTCCTTGCTCTCGCGTGAATCCACGACGCGATCCTGCGCAAAGCCGCAGTACGGACACTTCATAGTTATGTCTACGATAGCAGCTTGACCCGCTGCAGTTTCCCCGCAGGATTATGCCTGCGCGCCTGTCGAAAGCTGCTCGGCATCGTGTTCCGACTTCTCGGTTACCTGCCGGAGCGAGATGTGCTCGAAGCGGGACCACACCAGGCCAACCGGGACAATGCACAGGAAGGTCACGAAGGTGATGCCGGCGCCGCATGCCAGCGCCGTCTCCGCCGGTATGTTGTAAAACCGTTGCAATGTCTGCTGCAGCACCAGAATCTGCGCAAACCACGAGACGATGGGGATGGGCACAACCGAGCCGACCATACTGGCCGCCATCAGAATGACCGCTCGGCCCAGTGTCATTGTGGCCAGCACCGGCGATGCAACAAACGCTCGGACGGTAAAGAGGTAGGCGGCCGAGATCATGGCCCACATCAGCAAGGAGAGGAGTGCCGCCTGGAAGAGCGCGCCGCCGGACGAAATGGCGATCAGGCCATCGCGAAAGCCACGGATCTTCGATGCGACCGCCGCGCCCAATTTGTGGCCCAGCCCGGACTCGCATATCCGCGCCACTTTTTCGCCTGCCACCCGCACCGTGATGGCGAAGAGGACCAGCGCAGCAGCGGCGAGCAGCGCGCTTTTGGCGCCGGCCATCGCCATCTCCCGGTGAGGCATCGTCGCCTTGTTGGGCGCCAGCAGCAGCGCCACGCCAACGATGGTCGCCATAGAGCATGCGTCGAACATGCGCTCGACCGTATAGATCGCGACCTGAAGCGCGATGGGAAGCTGGGTTCGGCGGGCGACCAGGTAAGGCCGGGTGAGGTCGGCAACACGTCCCAGCAGTGCCACCGCGGTGAAGCCGATCACCTGCGTGCCCAGCAGGTAGAGCGGAGGCAGCCGCTTGGTGGGGCGCAGGAAGACAGCCCAGCGGAAGGCACGCACCAGATACGCCCCGTAGATCAGCAGCGCGCCCATGAGAATGTTCGACCAGCGCACGTAACGGGTTTGCTGGGCGAGGATGTCCCACCGGAAATGGGTGCGGTGGCTCCCGTAGACCAGAAGCGCCACAAAGATCAGCGCGGCCGCGATAGTAAGGAGGAGCTTCTTGGATTTCAAGGCGCGGTCGCTCCAGAGGGGGTAGGTTTCGCCGGGACGCGAGTGGTGGCCCCCGTCGTATGGATGGTCAATTGCCAGCAGGGGATGGTGCAGCGGAAGCGACCATCGTTGGAGCGTGGGCAGCGTTCTCCGCCTTGCGGCGATTGAAGTCGTGGATGATGCGGGCGACGTAGCGGCGCGTTTCCCGGTAGGGTGGAATGCCATGATATTTATCGACCGCGGCCGGGCCGGCGTTGTAGGCCGCCAGGGCCAGGGCCAGGTTGTCGTGATAGCGCACCAGCAGGTCGTTCAGGTAGGCGGTGCCCCCATTGATGTTCTGGTCGGCGCGGAAGCTGTCCGCGACACCGAGCTTGCTGGCCGTACCGGGCATCAACTGCATCAGGCCGCGGGCGCCCACCCGGCTTACGGCGTGTACATTGCCGTTGCTCTCCGCCCGGATGACGCTGGCCAGCAGTTCCACATCCAGATCGTGAGCGGCGCCGGCCTTGGCTGCCATCTCGCGAATCTCCGCGGGAGTGGGGTCGGCTGCCTGGTTGGCCGCTTGAGTGGCTACTGCTGCTGCCGCAGGTGGAGGTTGCTCTACCACCGGCAGCGCGACAAACTCACTGCTCACAATATCGGCGCTCGAGACCTCGGTAAAATTCGATCCCGTAGCGGTCGTGTACAAGCGGATCCGGTCGCCGGCTATCTCCCGGTGGTCGCAGATGAGGTCAAAGCCGTTGCGTAATGTGATGTGTTCGGCCGCGTGCACGGGCCTCGCCGCGGCCGCCAACAGCAGTACGGACGCAGCCATTCCGGCGCAGGAAATTCCGGCTTTTTCGAGAGAGAACACTCCTGGTTAGGCTACCATGCAGCCCGGCTCACCGATCTCGAATGCCGGTCTCCGCCGGTACTACTTCCGGGGCGAAACTGGTTACCTTTTCAGCACTTTTCTCTGAGCGAATCAGCGGCTCCAGCGTCGCAGCTACGCCATCCTCGTCGTTGCTCAGGCCGATGGCCCAGCCGTGCCGGGCGGCCAACGCTCGCATCTCGGCTCCGGCATTGGCCATCACGACGGCCGAACCGGCAAACTCCAGCATCGCCTGGTCGTTGAAGTTGTCCCCGATGGCCATCACCTCCGCCGCTTCCAGCCCCAGGGAGCGGGCGTAGTCCTCCAGCGCGTGGCCCTTGGAGCAATGCGGCGGCAGCAGGTCCAGAATGCCGAGATCGCGCTCCGCATACTCGGTGCGGTGCATGGCGATGCCGGCGGCGAGGTCCATGGTTTCGAGAGCCCGCTGGGCGGCGCGGATCTGCGCGATATCGCCGCAAAGCATCGCCTGAATGGGCGCTTCGCCCTGGTCAAAGGCGCGTTCCAGGGGCGCAATTTCCAGCATGTCAGGGCGATTGGACTCCACCCAGACGCCAATTTTGCGCTGCAAGGATGCCATGCTTTCGACCACGAGCGACGGCCTGTCGTATCGGTCGAAGGTAAACACCATGGTCTGGGCGAAGGGACGCAGAGCACCACACAACGCTCGCGCCGTGACGACCGACAGCAGATTCTGCTGGATGAGCTCGCCATCGAAGTGGCGAATGACCGAGCCGTTCGACGAAATCATCACGGTGCGGGGCGAGAGTCCCACCTGCTCCAGCACCGGCTCAGCGTACTGGTGACGGCGGCCGGTTGCGATCGCGATATGGATGCCGGCAGCCTGCGCATCGCATAAGGCTCGGCGGTTGCGCTGGCTGATGGTAGTGCTGGAGGTGGGGAGGAGCGTGCCATCGATATCGATAGCGACCAGGCGAACGTTCGACGGCATGTCTAAAAGTGTAGTCTGCGGGAAGTGTAGTCTGCAGGTGCGTAACCCGATGAAGCCGACACAACCGCATGTGACCAAATCTTCTGATTCGAAGGCCAACATCAAAGCCCGGCGTGAAATCCGCAAGCCGGCCCGGGGTAAAGCCGCTCATCGAGCTCGACCGGCGGGGCAAGCCGCTGCCTCCACGCCAGCGCGTGGGCGGCATCATCACTCCGCAGTAAGAGGCTCGGCCATAGCCGCGGCCGCCGGCATCGCGCAGCCCTCGCTGCCACTGTTCGATCTGCGCCAGGGCGTCCGCAAGCGTGGTCACCACGCGATCCGGCCGCGCGCTGCCGAAGCGCTCGCGCATCATCTCGGCGCTCTGAGGAGACTGCCACAGGCCAATCAGAATGCGGTTCTCCGGAAGCTGTTCCCGGATGCGCTGGCAGAGCGTGCGCGTCTGGGTGAAGACGAATGGCGGCAGCGCGGAGATGCACAGAATGGTTCCCGGGTCCTGCCCCAGCCGCTCCAGGATCTCCGGAGTGACAGACGCAGTGGGCAACAGCAGCGTGTTGTGACAGCTCTGCTCCAGCAGTTGTGCCAGAACCATCGCGGTCAGCTCGTCCGCCTGATCGCCGGCCGGAATGCAGATCACCGGAGCGCGTTTCAGGTGCAATTCGGCCGGCTCCGGGTTCGTAACAGGAGCGGTGCCGTTTCCCGACGTGGCAAGGATGGCTTCGGCCTTGTATTCGCTCAGCTCCGCAACCAGCTCGGTCGCGCTCAACAGCAGATAGTTGCCGCGCGTCTCATCGAAGGAGCCCCGGTGCCGGTCCTGCTCCACCAGGCCCAGCGCGGGCAGCAGGACACTGTCATAGAAATCGATCAGCGGCCGCTTGTTGAGGAACCGGTCCGCGATGCTGTGCGCCTCGTTCT
The DNA here is from genome assembly GCA_963763665.1 of uncultured Acidobacteriaceae bacterium. Taxonomy (GTDB): domain Bacteria; phylum Acidobacteriota; class Terriglobia; order Terriglobales; family Acidobacteriaceae; genus KBS-83. Next base: position 2,156,281 of record CAVXPT010000001.1, read on the forward strand.
GGTCCATGGCGAGCATCCGCTCGTAGAACTTCGCCTCTGGCGTCAGCTCGGCATCTTCGCCCAGCAGCACGTGGAGGAAGCGTAGCTGCGGCACGTGGCGGCCCAGCACGATCAGGCAAACGGTGAGCGGCGTAGCCAGAACCAGCCCCGGCCAGCCCCACAGCAGCGTCCAGAAGATGGCGGAAGCGAGCAGCGCCAGCGCGGAGATGCCCGTGCGCCAGCCGTAGAGCCAGGGCTCAAAGAAGTTCGAGGTCGTAAACTCGAGCGCCCGCATAGAGGCCGGCGATCTCAAAGACCTGCCGCCAGTTAGGGAAGATGGCTACCGCGAAGATGACCGGAAGCAGGCCGGCGATGGCCGCGCCCACGTACGGGATATAGCGCAGGATGGCGGCCAGCGCCCCCCACAGCGTCGCGTTGGGCACGCCGATGAGCTTGAGCCCAACGCCGAAGAGCAGGCCGAACAGCACGTTGGTCACGAACTGCCAGACGAGATAGGTGCTGATGCGCTCGGCTGCGTCTCGCAGAGCCTGTGTCATCAGGCTCAGCCTGCCCATGCCCGCCAGCAGCAGCAGACGGTTGCGCAGGTCTTCGCGATTCATCAGCATGTACACGGTAAAGACCATGACAATGCCGCAGGCGGCCAGCGGACGGAGGATGGGCGAGAACATCTCCTGCAGGTAGCGCCCTACCGAGACTGGCGGTTCCACCACCTGGACCGGCGTCGGCTGCTGCGGCGTCGCATTCTTGTCGGGGAGCGGCGTCTCCGGCATGGCCTGTCTGAGGCGCCGATGACGGGACGCAGGCGGGACCGTCTCCGGTTCGGCTGGAGGAGCGATGGTGGCGTTGGTGTGTGAGGAGAGCTGCTGCGTCATCTCCTCCAGCGTGCTGATGGCGTTGCCCGCGGCGCCCCCGATCGGCGTGTGCAGGCTGTCGAGCTTGGTCTGGATATTTTCGCGGTAATCCGGCAGCAGCTCGGCAACATGCACGAGTTGCCGTGCCACCACCCAGGCCGTAATTCCCAATCCGGAGAAGAAGATCAGGATGACCAGCACCACCGCGGGCGCGCGGCTGAGCCGCCAGCGCTCCAAACGCTCGACCGCCGGCGAGAGCAGGAAGTTGAGCACCAGCGCAAAGGCCATAGGGCGCCAGCAGATCCCGGGCGAAATAAAGCGTAAGGATGATCAAGGCCCACGAGCAGCAAAGGCTCACTGGCCAGAAAGCCTCCGCGTTGCCGGGATGGGGGAGCCGGTCGTGCCTGCATGCCTCACACCTTAGCCTGTCCTGCCCACAGACAGGAATAGCGTCTTCGGCTTCAGGGCTTTTTCGCGCCGAAATAGAGCAGAGCCCCGCCGCCGACGATCGCAAGCACGCCCAGCACCGGGGGCAGGGGAACGGAGTGTTCATGCTTCGTGTTGATCTGGAGAGGGCCCATGTCCACTGCTTTTTTCGTTGTGGTGTAGCTGAAGCCGCCATAAATGAGCGCGACCACGCCGGCAATAATCAGTACGATTCCAGCTATTTTCATGCGATCTCCGGTCCGCTGGCCTTGAGCAGCAACGGTCTGGAGCGTAGATGCAGAAATCAACGTCGGGGAAATGTGCGTGCCGGTTTTCTGAGTGCCTCACTCGTAGCGCAGTGCCTGCATGGGCTCGATCGACGTGGCCCTCCATGTCGGGACAGCGGAAGCCACCACCGCTACCAGCGCCACCAGCAGCGCCACGGCGGCAAAGGTGAGCGGATCTGCGCTCTTGACGCCGAAAAGCAGCGACTTGGCCAGATGCGCGAATCCCCAGGCCATCGGCAGTCCGACCAGAATGCTGATGCCTGCCAGGCGGACGGTCTCCAGCAACAGCAGCCGGGCCACCGAGCTCCGGCTGGCGCCGAGCGCCATGCGCACGCCGATCTCGCGTGTGCGCTGGACCGTGTCATAGGCCAGCACGCCGTAGAGGCCGACGGCGGACATGAGCGCGGCCAGAATGCCAAACGCAGAGGCCAGCATGGCCAGGGTGCGCTCCTGGTTCATGTTCGCGTCCAACTCCAGATCCATGGTGATGAGGGGATCGATCGCCAGGTTGGGATCCAGTCGCTGCATCGCAGCGCGGACCGTCTCCATCATGGGTGCGGGCGCTGCCACAGTGCGCAGAACGAAGGTTAGCCGATGCGGATCGTCCTGCATGTAGGGATGCATGACGCGCGCGCGCACCGTCTGCCGCAGATCGACGTGTCGTATCTCAGCGAAAACGCCGACGATGGTACGCGGCTCCTTCTCGGTTGTGATGGCGCGGCCAAGAGCGTTTTGTGCGCTCCCAAAGTATCGCTTCGCGGCCTTCTCGCTGATCACTACGACTGGCGTTGCGCCCTTACGGTCACCATCGGTGATGCCGCGTCCTACGATCAGAGGCGCGCCGATGGCTTCAAGATAACCGGGCATGACGCCGGACCACTCCACATTTCGATCGTCGCTCTGAGTCGACTTGTAGCCCGGAACCTCCACCGTGGTCACCTCGTCGTTGCCGGCCATCTCCGGATCGTCGCTTGCGCTCACGGACTTTACGCCGGGAAGCGCGCGCAGGGTGGCAAGGGTGCGCTCATCGATTGCGGTGACCTGGTCCTTGGCGTAGCCGGCGAGACGGGGATCGACGGTGAATTCCACCAGATGGTCTGGCCGGAAGCCGAGGTCCTCCGCGCGGAGATTGTTCACGGTGCGCAGAAATAATCCCGCCGCGGCCAGCAACAGTACGCTGAGCGCGACCTGCACCCCGACAGAGAGCCGGCGCAGCAGCAACGCTCCTCCGGAGCTGGTGACGGTCTGCTGCTTGAGTGCCGGCATCAGGTTGGGCCGCCAGAACTGCAGAGCCGGCGCCAGGCTGAAGACGAGGCTGGTGGCCAGCGTGATGGCCAGCGCCATCAGCAGCAGGCGCAGATCGATCTGTGACGAATAGGGTGCATCCCCCATATTCAATCCCTGGATGCGGCGGACGAGTAGCTCTGCTACCGGCTGGGCGAGCAGCAGGCCGAGAGCGCCGCCGGCGAGTCCAAGAAGCAGACCCTCCACCAGGAGCTGTTGCACGATCCGATGCCGCTTCGCACCCAGCGCGTAGCGTACGGACATCTCCCGCACTCGGGCTGCCGCACGCACCAGAAGCAGGCTCGCGACGTTGGCGCAGGCCATCAGCAGCACCAGCGCGCCCATGCCCATCAGCACCTTCATCGGGGTTTCCAGACCGTCGCGCAGCGGAGAGAAGCCGATGGCGCCGCTGAGCAGCTTCATGCGCGCTTGGTCCACGTACCTGGTGCGATTGTGCGGCGACTGGTTCGCCTGATAGGCGAAGTCGATGATCCGCTCCGCATGCCAGATCGGCTGCATTGCCGCGGTGGCCTGCTTCAGGGTGACTCCCGGCTTCAGACGGGCGACCGTGTTGAGCCATACCGAGTTGTATCTCTCCAGGTCGTCGCGTCCCGGCGTGATCACGGGCTTCATCAGCATGGGCACGAAGAGGTCGGTAGGCTCCCCGGCATTCACACTATGAAATCGCTGCGGGGCGACGCCCACGATCGTAAAAGCGTGTCCGTTGACCTGGAGCGTCTGGCCCACGACCCGGGGATCGCCGCCAAAACGTCTCTGCCAGTAGCCGTAGCTCAAGACCGCAACCGGCGAGCCGAGCTTGACCACGTCGTCGGCCGGCAGAATCGTGCGGCCCACCAGCGCTGGCACGCCCAGCACCTGGAAGTAGTTGCCGCTTACCAGTTCTGCACTGGCAAGGTCGCTGCGGTCGTGCCACGCGATGCCGACCGTGTTCTCCGGATTGGTGGCAATCACGCCGCTGAAGATGGCTCCTGTGTTGTCCCGTAAATAGCGATAGGCAGGAAAGGAGGTGTATTCGTCCAGATTGCCGCCACGAGCGCTGATACTGCCGCTGAAGCTCTCACCGTGGCCTTGCAGCCGCACCAACTCGTCAGGATGACTGACCGGCAACGAACGCAGCAATGCCTGGTCGAAGAGGCCGAAGATGGCGGTGGTCGCTCCCACGCCAAGCGCGAGCACGGCCAGGATGGTGACGGTGAATACAGGCGCTTTCCGAAACTGGCGCAGGGCGAAGCGGATATCGGCGATCAGGCGCATAGGCTTGTGAGATCTATGTCAGAAGCACGCCACGGGCCATCGATGTCGCTGTTAAGTGGTTTATAAGCAATAAGCTGGACCAGCCTCGGGGATACCGGCTGTCCGGAAAGGGAATTGCCCTGTTCACGCGTGGACAGAGGCGCGCGTCTCCAGCCGAAGAGAGCTGTGCGCACCGTCCTGAATCGGCGAGTTCGCGCGCGGGCTCGCGTAAAAAAGCATGTACGCCATCAGCAGCAGACACAGCAGCCCGACCCCGACGAGGATCAGGAAGACGCATACCTTCCGCTTGTCCATGCTGCGATCTATCCCGCGACCCATGCCGCAAGCCACACCACGATCCACGCTACGCCCCGTCATGTCAGGGTGAGATGCGTTCGCTCAATAACCGTTTGTAATCAAATAAGCCAAAGTAAGCTGCGGCGATGATTTTTCGGTTCGCTTCCGGGTTTCCTGCATCTGGGCGGCGTGGCGCAGCAGGACGTCTGCTTCCAGGTTGAGCAGGTCGCCAGCCCGGTGGCTGCACAGGTTGGTGTGCGCGTAGGTGTGCGGAATGATGGCGACGCTGGCGCGCTCACCGTCCCAGCGCGCAACCGTCAGGCTGATGCCGTCGATCGCAATCGATCCCTTTTCGACGATATAGGGACGGATGGCCTCCGGCACCTCGATTTCCAGCCACCAGTCGGTTGTGTCGCTTTCCGGAGCGACCGGCTTGAGCGAGAGGAGACGGCCCACGCCATCCACGTGGCCCTGCACCACGTGACCCCCCAGTGGCGTTCCGGCCAGCGTGGGCAGTTCCAGGTTCACGACTGTGCCGAGCGCAAGCTGGCTGAGAGAAGTGCGGCGGACGGTTTCCTCGGCGAGGTCGGCTTCAAAGCGGTCAGGCTGATCCGCAGGAGCAGGGGCAAGGGCGGTGAGGCAGACACCGCTGACCGCGATGCTGTCACCCACATGGAGCTGCGACGCAAGAGTTGGCGCATGGATCGTAATGTGATGTACGCCGCCGCGCTGCTCCACGCTAAGCACGGAGCCGATTTCCTGAATGAGGCCGGTGAACATAGATCAAAACTACAGCGTCCGGCTGTTGGCTTCCAGCCCTTGAGGTTGTCAGACACACAACCGTAATTCCACCAGGGTCGAAGCTATAGGGCGGATAGCTCCCACGGATCGTGGAAGTAGCCTTCGGTGAGCGTGTCCTCTTCGATACGCCCGGTGCGGTAGTGAAGCAGCCGCGGCAGGCTGGTTGCGTGTGCGCCGGCCAGCATCGGTATCGCGTCGGGACCAAGAAAGCGTGGAGCCTGGAAGAGATAGAGCTTGTCCACCACGTCGGCCACGAGCGCACTGCGATTGAGCCGGGCGCCGGCTTCGATCATCACGCTGGCAATGTCCTCATGGCCGAGATGCTCGAGCAGAGCGCGCAGCGAAATGCCACCCTCCGCCTGTGCGTCGATCTTCAAAATGCGTGCGCCGCGATCGAGGAGCGCCTGCTGCCGTGCATGGTCTTCGCTGCGGGTGACGATCAGCAAATCATCCTGAACCTCCTGCAACATGCGCGATGTCAGCGGCAGGCGCAGTTGCGAATCGAGCACGATACGCAGCAGCGGACGCCGGCGTGGACGCTCGCTGCGATCCGTCAGCAGGGGATCGTCGACCAGCACGGTGCCGATGCCGGTCACAAGCGCATCGTGCGCGTGGCGCAACTCCTGCACGCCGGCCCGGGCTGCCGGGCCGGTGATAGGAAACGATACGCGTTTGGTGTGATCTTGCTGATGCGTGCCGGCAGGCGGCGCGATGGCGCCATCCAGCGTGGCCGCAATCTTCAACGAGACCAGCGGCGTGTGATGCCGGATGAAGTGTGCGAAGGCGTCATTCAACTCTCGCGCTTCGCTTGCCAGCAGGCCAACCGAAACATCGATGCCGGCCTCGCGCAACATCGCCAACCCACGCCCCTGCACCAGTGGGTTGGGATCGCTGGTTGCCGCAACCACACGCGTCACGCCGGCTTCGATCAGCGCGCGAGCGCAGGGGCCGGTGCGGCCGTAGTGGCTGCATGGTTCCAGCGTGACGTAAGCCGTTGCGCCGCGCGCAGCGCCGCCCGCTTCCGCCAGTGCGACCACTTCCGCATGATAGCGGTGCGCGTACTGGTGAAAGCCGCGGCCGGCGATGCGATTCTCACGCACGATCACGCAGCCTACGGTTGGATTTGGCGAAGCGAGTCCGACGCCCTGACGCGCCAGCGCGAGCGCGCACTGCATCCATCGCAGGTCCTGCTGCTGCGCGTCAGACGGGTCGCCCGCTGCCGGAACACCGCTCGCGTTCGCCGGCGTTTCATCCATTTCGATCAGGCGCCAAGCAGGGAATCGGTGAAGGCGGCGCTGTCGAAGGGCAGCAGGTCATCGATTTTTTCGCCCACTCCGACGAAGCGCACGGGAAGCTGCAACTCGCGCGCGATGGCGACGGCAACGCCGCCCTTGGCCGTGCCGTCGAGCTTGGTGAGCACGATGCCGGTGACGCCCGCCGACTCCGTGAAGAGCTTCGCCTGCTGCATGCCGTTCTGGCCGGTGGTCGCATCCATCACCAGCAGCACTTCATGCGGCGCATCCGGAATGAAGCGCTGCGTCGTGCGCCGCATCTTGTCCAACTCCTTCATCAGGTCGCTCTTGGTGTGCAGGCGGCCGGCGGTATCGACCAGCAGCACATCCGTCGCGCGCGATTTTGCCGCGTTCAGCGCGTCGAATAGTACTGCCGAAGGATCGCCGCCCTGTTTGGTCTTGATGATCTCAACGCCGGTGCGCTGCCCCCAGATCTCGAGCTGCTCAATCGCCGCGGCGCGAAAGGTATCTGCCGCGCACAGCAGCACGGTCTTGCCCATGCGGCGGTACCACGCCGCCAGCTTGCCGCTGGTAGTGGTCTTGCCGGTGCCGTTGACGCCCACCAGCAGGATGACCTCCGGTGGCTGTTCCACCACGCGCGGCGGCGTGGCATACGCATCGAGAATCGCTTTGATCTCGGTGCGCAGCATCTGCTTCAACTCCGCGCCATCGCGAATCTTGTGGGTCAGCGCGCGCTCGCGCAATGCGCCCAGGATCTCCTGCGCCGTCACCACGCCGAGATCGGCGGCAATCAGGCTCATCTCCAGCTCGTCGAGCGCCCGGTCGTCGATCTCGACGGTAAGGGCGACGATCTCTTCGAGCGACTGCGAGAGGTTCTCGCGCGTGCGCGTTACTGCCTCGCGCATGCGGTCGAACAGGCCGCGTTTTTTGGGTTCCTCAGCCTCTTTCAGGCTGCCGAAAAGGGTCTGGATCATGGAAGGCTCGTCTCTTTCAGTGTAGCAACGGGACTGCCGGGCTGCGGGTTACAGCTCGTCCCGCCCCGGTCGGCGCATCAGTTCGGCGACCGCCTCGCGAGGACTCTTGCCGCGGTGCAGGATGGCGTCCACCTGCGCCGTAATGGGCATCTCGATGCCATGCACACTGGCCAGCCCCATCGCAGCGCGTGTGGTCAGCACGCCCTCGGCCACCTTGCCGCCCATCCCCTCAAGAATGTCACCGAGACGGCGACCTTTCCCGAGTTCGATGCCGACGCGGCGATTGCGTGACAACTCGCCGGTGCAGGTAAGAACGAGATCGCCCGAGTCCAGCGAGGCCCGCCATGGTCTCGCGCCGCCCGCCGCAAGCCACGGCCAGCCGCGTGATTTCGGCGATGCCGCGGGTGATGAGCGCGGCTGCGCTGTTGTGTCCGAGCCCGAGTCCATCCACAATGCCGGTTGCGATAGCGATGACATTTTTGAGCGAGCCGCCAAGCTCCACACCGGGGACGTCGTCATTCGTGTACAAGCGCAATGCGGGGCCGGAGAGTTCTTGCTGAAGACGCACAGCCACCGCCATATCTGTGCACGCAATAGTCATCGCGGTGGGCTGCCCGGCAGCAACCTCCTGCGCGAACGACGGCCCGCTGAGCACGGCGCATGGCAGCGAGATGCCGTGCGCGGCAAGCGCGTCCCCGATCGTTTCACTGATCCGCTGATAGCGCACTGCGTCCATGCGGCTGGTGACGATGCCCTTGGTCGCGCTCACGATCACCTGTCCTGCAGCCAGATGCGGAGCCATGCTGGTGTAAATCTCATGCACGTGCGCCGACGGCATCACGCCGATGACAATCTCAGCCGATGCGAGTGCCTGCGCGAGATCTGCTGTCGGTTGTACAGCGTCGGGCACTAGGTAGCCCGGAAGATAGGTGCGGTTTTCGCGATGCTGTGCGATGGTCTGCGCGATCGACGCAGTATGCGACCAGAGCGCGATGGAGTGGCGGTCAAGCTGTGCGAGCGAGATGGCAAGAGCCGTGCCCCAGGCACCGCTACCGATGATCGCGATGCGGCTCACGCGGTGGCGGCCTTCGACTTGCCGAAGCGATACTCGGTACCGGCGAGCAGGCGGCGGATGTTCGCGTGATGTTTGGCGATGACGATCAGCGGCAGCAGAATCACCACCGCAATCATGAACGGCGTCAGCGGTTCATGATGCCGCAGCAGGGCAGCAAGCGGGAAGACTACCGCTGCAAGAATCGATGCCAGCGATACATAGCGGCTCACTGCGAAGACGAAGATGAATGCAATCAGCGCCACCAGGGCGGATAACGGTGCGATGCCAAGAAAGACGCCAAAGCCGGTGGCGACGCCCTTGCCGCCTTTGAATTGCAACCACACGGGGTAAATGTGCCCGAGAATGGCGCAGAGCGCCGCGGTTGCAGCGAGGTTTTGCGCCTGCGGCTGCGACTGATGCATATGCAGAGCAATCTGCCACGCGAGCAACACGGCGACCAAGCCCTTTCGCGGCATCGAGAAGAAACGTGACCGCGCCCAAACCCTTGCCACCGGAGCGGATCACATTGGTCGCACCGATATTGCCGCTGCCCTGGGTGCGAATGTCCTGCTTGCGGAAGATGCGCACGAGGATGAGGCCGAAGGGAATCGAGCCCAGCAGATAAGCGACGACGCCGACGATCCAGTAGAGCAGCATGGGAACGGTTCGAGTGTAGCGCGATAGCAGGGAAGAGGGTCAGTGGTCAGGAACGTCAGTGGTCAGGAACAAGGATTCGCTCGTCGTCCCTCCACTACGTGGCCCTCCGTGGGGAATGACAAGCTGCCTTTGTTGATCCCGGATGCTTGACCTGCTTGCTACATCAACCGCCGCCGCACCAGATCGAGTGCTGCCTGCGCCGCCAGCATGCGTACACGCTCGCGCGTGCTTTGCGTGGAGAACGCTGCGAAGTTCTTCTCCACCACCTCAATCTCCTTGCCATGCGCAACCGCGATGTAGACCAGCCCCACGGGCTTCTCCTCGGTGCCACCGGCCGGTCCCGCGATCCCAGTCACGGCGAGGCCGATGGTGGCTCCCGTCTTCTTGCGGATGCCTTCGGCCATGGCCTTCGCCACCTGGCTGCTCACGGCTCCGTACTGCGCAATCAGCGCTGCATCGACGCCCGCGTAAAGCGTCTTCAACTCGTTCGAGTACACCACCGCGCCGCCCAGAAAAGCGCGTGAGCTGCCGGGGACGCTGGTAATGCGCTCGGACACCAATCCGCCGGTGCAGCTCTCCGCCACTGCCAGCGTTGCGCCCTTCATGCCCAGGTAGAGCAGCACAATCTCTTCCAGCGATTCACCCTGGGTCGAGTAGATAAGGTCGTCCAGTTCCTCTTCAATGCGGCCCGCCAGCTCATCCACACGCGCCTGAGCGATATCGAGTGCGGGCTTTTCGCAGATCAGGTTGAGCTGGATGTCTCCGCCACTCGCCAGGATGGTGGTCTCGATGTCCGGATAGTGCTTGTAGATGGGAGCGATGCGCGCATCGCATGCCGACTCGCCGATCATGGCGGCCTTCAGCGTGCGCATGGCGATGAAGCGCTGCGGCAGCGCCTCACGCAGGCGCGGCAGGCACTCGTTCTCGAAGATGGGCTTCAGCTCCAGCGGCGGCCCGGGCAGCAGTATCAGAATCTTGCGATGGCCGCCGAAGACCGTGTCCAGCCACTGCGCGGGCGCGGTGCCGTTCGCGTTGGGCACCACGTGTGCGCCTTCGAGCACGTCCGCCTGCTGGGCGTTGTTCTCCGACATGCTCATGCGGCGTGCGGCAAAGCGCTTGTAGAGTTCGGCAACGATGTCGGCATTGCGCCGGATGTGAATCCCCATCGCCTCGGCCACCGCCTGACGTGTCAGATCGTCCTCTGTGGGACCGAGGCCGCCCATGATGACAACGATGTCCACGCGCTGCGCGGCGGTGCGCACAGCGCCGACAAGGTGCTCCATGCGGTCGCCGACCGTGGTCTTGAAAGCGACCTTCACGCCGATCTGGTTCAGGCGCTCGATGACGAAAAGCGAGTTGGTGTCCTGGCGAAACGGCGTCAGCATCTCCGAGCCGACGGCGATAGTTTCTGCGAGCATGCGGGTGGGTCACCTTCCGAAATACGGCGATACAAAGCCTGTGGGCTTGGCTGGAGTACGGCACGAGAGCGAATCTGTTACAGGAACCGCAAGCCTTCCACGCCCAACGCCACATCATAAATGGCCGTGTGGGTAGCCACGATGGCGCTGCTCGACGGGCTGAACGCCAGGCCGACAATGCCGTTGCCGCTGATCACGATCTCGGGCTCGTCCTCGGGTGCGCGATCGATGGGCAGGCGCAGCACGCCGCGGCGCCCGCGATGCGACGCTGCGACATACAGCGAGCCTGCAATATCCACCGCCATGCCCTGCGGACGGCCAAGGCCGCGGAAATACACGCGCGCCGAGCCATCTCGGTCGATGGCGTACACGACATCGTTGCTGGAGGTGGTGGGACCGGAGACGAAAAGCGTGCCATCCAGGCCGAAGGAGAGATGGTAGGCGGCGACGCTCGGCTCGAGCGTGGCGAAGACAAATATCTGCCGGTCGCGCGCGATCTTGAAGATGGTGCCGCTGCGGTCGCCGCAGTAGAGATTGCCTTCCGGATCGAAGGCGAGCCCCGTTGCCACCCCCATGCTCTCCACAAAGATGGAGCTAGCGCCCTCCGGCGTAATGCGGTGAATCGTGCCCTCGTGCCGCGATGAGACATAGAGCAGGCCGTCAGCATCAAAGGCGAGGCCTGTCGGATTCACGATATCGGTGGCGAAGCCGTCCATATCGCCCTCGGGCGAGATGCGGTAGACCGAGATGGGCATCTTCTCGCCGCGCTGACCGGAAAGCGTTGTGTAGACGTTGCCTTCCATATCGACCACCGGGCTCGCGACGGGATTCACATTTTCGGCCAGCAGGCGGCCGATCTTCAGCGTGACGGCGTTGCTGGTGGCTCCGTTCTGGCGCACCTCCAGGCGGCCCACCTCCGCCGACTCCGGTATCCGGATGCTCATCCGGGTGGGGCGGCTCAGCAGAATGGGAGCCAGCGAGCCATCGAGCACCGCCAGCGGGCGGCGCTCCGCCACGGGGCCAAGCGCGCTGCCCGCCAACTCCACCTCGCCGCCGGGCAGCGCTGCCTCCGGCGTAATGGAATCGATGCGCGGCGTGGGCGAACCGGGATGATCGGATTTGGCGATACGGATCATAAGCTCTGTAACCCCAGTCTACGACTGCCCAGTTTAGACGCCAGAACACGGATCAGGGATCAGGGAATAGAAAGGTGTCATCCTGAGCGCAGCGAAGGACCTGCGTTTCTTTACCGACTCTGGCCTAATACCACCAGTGCTGGATGACGAGCAGCACAATGGCGCCGAAGACGCCGGCGGCCAGGTCGTCCAGCATGATGCCCCAGCCGCCGGGCAGCGCCTCCAGCTTGCGGATCGGCCATGGTTTGGTGATGTCGAAGAGGCGGAAGAGCGCGAGGGCGAGCCAGGGCATGTGGCCAGTCCGGCCGGCAGACGGCGAGCGTGAGCCACTGGCCGGCAACTTCGTCGATGACCACATGGCCAGGGTCCTCGCGGCCGCTCTCCTCAGCAACGACAGTTGCCGCGGGAATGCCGATAGCGGCAGCAAGAAATGCCGCGAAGAGCGTCAGGCCATCCAGCCAATAACTGGGAAGAAACCACTGGCGGCTGTTCACCAGGAAGGCGAGTCGCTCCCCGCCGCAGGCCGGCACCATCCACAGCAGCACCGCAGCCACCGATCCCCACGTCCCTGGACCGGGCTTCAGCAGACCTGCACCGAAGAAGGTGCCGACCGCCCAGGCCCACAGCGTCTTCTTGCCGGTAAGGGGCGCGGAGGAGGGTCTATCGTTCATAAGAGCCACAGGCGTTCGTAGGGGGCCAAAGGCGTTCATCGGATCACGGCGCGTTCATCGCTCGGTATCGTTGTCTTGCTCCTGCTGGGCACGGCGCAGGGTGGCCTCGTCGATATCTTCAAGCACCTCGGGATCGAGGATGGGGGAAGAGATGCGGTATCCACCGCTCGCCCACTTGCCCAGGTCGATCACGCGGCAGCGGTCGCTGCAGAACGGAACGTTGGGATCATCGAGCGGCACGATGGTCCTGCAGATGGGGCAGCGAAGAATCTTCTGCTTCGCCTGAGACATAACGACTCCTGAAAGTTATTCCTGACTGTTATTCGATGACGCGCGCAACCACATCGTAGTCGTGCGCCTCGGTGATCTCTGCACGATAGAACGTGCCCGGCACCAGCGTCTCGTGCGGCCCGAAATCGTTGATATAGACCTTGCCGTCGATCTCCGGCGCGTGGAACTCGGAGCGGCCCTCCCACAGCAGCGGCGTTTCGTCGCTCTCGCCTTCGACCAGGATCTCCATGGTCCGGCCGACCCACCGCTCCTTGCGTTCGCGGCTGATGGACTGCTGCAGCTTCATCAGCGAGCGGCGGCGCGCCTCGATGGTGCGCTTCGGAACTTTGAGCGATTTGTCCAAAGCAATCGACTGCGAGCCCTCTTCGTCGGAATAAGCAAAGGCGCCCATCCAGTCGAACTTCGCATCGCGCACGAAATCCATCAGCGCAGCGTGGTCTTCCGCGGTCTCACCCGGGAAGCCGACGATAAAGCTGGTGCGCAGCGCAATATTCGGAACTGCGGCACGGATCTTTTCCAGCGTCTTCAGGAAGATGTCGGCATGCGCGCCGCGGCGCATGCGCTTCAGCACCGGCGCGGCGGCATGCTGCAGCGGGACGTCCATGTACTTCACGATGCGCTCATGCTTCGCGATAGTGTCGAGCAGCCGCCCGGTGATCTTATTCGGATAGGCGTAGAGAAAACGCAGCCACGTGAGCCCGTCTATCTGCGCCAGGCGATCGAGCAGCGCGGCCAGCCCATCCTTCAAGCCGAAGTCTTCGCCGTAGCAGGTCGTGTCCTGCCCGATGAGCGTAATCTCGCGCACGCCGCGCGCGACCAGTTGCTCCGCCTCCGCAATCACCGACTCGAAACGGCGCGAGCGGAACTTGCCGCGCAGGTTGGGAATGATGCAGAACGTGCAGGGATGATCGCAGCCCTCGGCGATTTTGAGATAGGCCGAGGTTTTGCCCGTCGCCAGCAGACGCGGCGTCGTTTCGTCGTACAGGTAAGTCGGCAGCATAGGCGCCGCGCCGTCCCACGCATCGCGCGCAAAACGGCCCTGCTGCTCGCGCAGATCGCCCTCGGCGCGGGAGGCTGCAGCATCTGCCGGTGCAAGGCGCGGCGTCGCAGTTGCGGTCAGAATGTTGAATAACTGAGGCGGAGCGGGCGCAGCAGGCAGCGTTGGCGCGAGTCCTGCGGCATGCAGAATTTCTTCCAGCTCACCCGTGCCGACCACTGCATCGACCTCGGGGATGTTCCTGCGAATCTCGTCGCGGTAGCGCTCCACCAGGCAGCCCGCCACGATCAGCTTGCGCGCGCGGCCCGTGGTCTTGTGCTGCGCCATCTCGAGGATGGTGTCGACCGACTCCTGCTTCGCCGAGTCGATAAACGAGCAGGTGTTGACGACGAGAATCTCGGCCGTCTCGGGGTCGGAGGTCAGCTCCGCGCCGGCGCGATCCAGCAGGCCCATCATCACCTCGCTGTCGACGAGGTTCTTCGGGCAGCCCAGGCTGACAAAACCGACACGCGGCCGCGCGGAAGTCGCCTCGGGCGCGACAGGAGGTGCTTCCAGAATGTCGGTGGGGTTCACTTAGCTATTTTAACGGATTTCTATTCACGTTTCGGCTTGCCATCATGACTTATGACTGCATTTCCAGGACGAGGTGCGCAGGGCTGAGTGAAGCCAGAAAATCGCGCGCATCAAAGGCCTGCCCGGCAGAGATCACACCTGTGCTCTTTGCCATTCCGTTGGTGATCCGCTCAGCTGCTTCCACCACAATCGGTGCAGTGATTGCATAGATGTCGCGCCCACGTGCCGTGACGCGGCGCTGCTCGTTTCCTCGTCGCACGATAGCGTCCATCAGAAATATCTGCGATGAACGCCCGCTCTCATCTGCAGCCACGGGCCCCGGCGTGTCGGGGTTGCGGAGGTCCGTCAGAGGCGCGAGATTGATATATGCACGAACCTCCGGCGTCTTGATATGCCGTGAGATGGTGATGGTTTCGGCCAGTTGCAAGCCGACGACCTCTTGCGATCCGAAGGGTGCTGGAAAATTCCACATGCGCGCGGGCGGCGGGTCCGCTTTCTCCAATCGATGATTGGAAAAAATGAAGCGCTGACCATGATTACGCTCGCCAGTCAGACGTGTTCCTCGTGTGGGTTGCCAGCTATCGAGGGCGACAGCGACCGAGATTTCGTCCGCAGAGATCCAGTCTCCCATCGCCGCAGTGGCTAAAAGGTCTCCCAATCCGCCGTAGAAAGCCATCGCGGGAGCAATCACAACAGCAGCATCCCGCGCAGTGTCCGAGAAGCGTTCAAAGACGGCGAGAACGCTTGTCTGTTCAGCGGCCACATCCAAGTATGGAATGCGGGCACGCAATGCGGCCTCGACCAGTGGCGCTGCTGTGTCGACGAATGGCCCCGCGCAATTGATGACCGCTGCAGCCCCGGACAAGGCGCGATCGAGTGACGCGGGATCGCCCACTGTTGCCACGCGCATCTCTGAACCTGGATACGAATCACCAACCGCCTGCAACTTTGCTGCATCCCGGCCGGCGAGGATAGGCAGCAGCCCACGTCTCCGCAGTTCGGAAACAACAAAGCGCCCAGTGTGACCGTATGCACCAAAGACAGCAACAGCCCGATTCAGTGGCATCCGACGATCGTTCTCCTTTGGAAGCCTGCATGAGAGACCCGCTGCAGGTCTTGCGTAGTCAGTATCGTTACATGCCGGCCCTTACGGCGTGGACGTTGCGACGGTGGGGAGCACATTTGGCCGGCAAAAATCAGCGCGCTGGCAATTAACGGCTGGGAGCCGCGACTCGATATCAAGTGGTATTCTTCTCCAGTGCCGGGTCCTACGCGACGGAATCCCGCCAACCCCGCCAGGTCCGGAAGGAAGCAACGGTAACGGGTCACTCCGGGCGCAGTAGGCCACCCGGTGCACTAATGGCGTTCCACTCGTGAACGTTTTGCCAGAACCTCAACAGCACACTGATTCCTTGCCGCCTTCGTGGACATACGAGCGTCTCGTCGGCGAGAATCAAAGGGCCGGACCGTTTCTATGAGCCCCATTGAGTTGCCTACGAGCACCGAATCTGCGACAAAAGCTGCCGCACAGGCAGCCCCTTCCGCCAACCATGCCAGGGGTGAGAAACAGCCGCGCGTCGGGGTCTTTGGTTGGGGCATTGTGGCGCCAAAATCGCCCAATATCGCCGCTTTTGCGCGCAATCTGGCCACATCGGAGAGTTGGCTGACGCCCTTTGAAGGCTTTGGACCCAGCAATTTTCTGGTCGGGCAGCCGGAGTTTCGCTTCGAGGACTACAAAGCCTGGATCGATGCCCGCTTTGCGCCGCGCCACTATCAGAACCTGAGAGAAAAGATGGATTATCCGTCGCTGTATGCGATCGGTGCGTACATCCAGGCGCTGGAACAGAACCCCGAACTCGAAAAACTCATGCAGGAGCTGGGCAGCCAGGCCCACGTATATCTCGGAACAGGACTGGGTTCCATCGAGGCCGTATACCAGTCCGGCATCACGCTGCATATGGCGCAGCAGCGCTGGAACCGCTTCTGGGGCAGCCGGGAGAACAACAGCGCGCTTAGCGCCTACCTTGACGGGCAGCTCAAGGGGCTGGACGATGTGCCGCTGAATCCGGCCGACGCCGAGGGCGATCTGGTCGAACTCTCGCTTGCGTGGGAAGCCTACTGGATGGAGCGCTCTCCGGAGCTGCGCGAATATCTGGACGAAGCCGCAGCGATCGACTCACTGGTGATGGAAGGCCAGGTGGAACAGGGCAAGCTCCATGTGATCCGTGAGCGCGGCAAGCGGCATGCGCGCCTGCAGGAGAAATGGGGCGCACCCGATCCGCCGTGGAAGGTCTCGGCCAACCTGATTTGGAATATTCACAACACGCCCGCATCCCAGATTTCCATTTTGGGACACATTACGGGCCTCGCCTTTGCGCCGGTCGCGGCGTGTTCGACATTTGGCGTCGCCCTGCGGCTGGCAATGCACGCGATCGAGCGAGGCGAGGCCAAAGTAGTCGTGGTGGGCGCCACAGATCCGCCGCCCCATCCGCTGATTGTGGGCTCATTCTACGGCGCGCGTGTGCTCTCGGCGAGCCGACAGGTCTCCAATCCACTCACCCAGTTGCAGGGCACCCATGTTGCGGGCGGATCGGTGGTCTGGATCGTGGGCGATATGGAGTACCTGGAATCCAAAGGCATGACGCCGCTGGGCATGGAGCCGATCTCGGTGGGCGTCAGTTCCGATGCGCACCACATCATCACGCCATCGATCCCGGGCCCGCAGGCTGCCATCCGGCAGGCGCTGGAAGAGGCGCATGCGACGCCCCAGCAGATCGCCACCTGGGACCTGCATGCCACCGCCACGCCGGGTGACTACGCGGAGATGAGCACGCTGCGCACCATTCTGCCGGACTCAGTCATGGTGACGGCGCGCAAAGGCACCTTCGGCCACGGCATGAGCGCCGGCGGCGGCTGGGAGCTGACGGCACAGTACCTGGGTTACGCGAGCGGGCATCTCTTTCCGACGCTGCTCACCGAGAAATCGCTGAATCCTGCGATCGCCGATATGCACACGCAATACATCTTTGCCGATAGTTGCGTGACAGCGGAAGGCCTGGCCGGCAAGCTGTCGAGCGGTATCGGCGGCATCAACGCCTGCGTGATCTCCCGGCCGCTGGAAAACAAGACAGACGCGAAGAAGTAGGGGTCACGTCGTAGCCGGCTGCGCTGCGGAGTGGGCATTGCTGCGCCTCCACTGCCAGATGCCCCACGTCAGCGCCACGAGAAAGAGGCCGAGGATCGCCCATCCGATAGCGCCTTCATACCGCGCCATGTAGCGGTTCCACCAATGAACCATGGACCGTCCGTACCTCACGCCCAGCCAGGCAACAAGGCTGTAGCGCAGGGCGCGAGCCGTGCCCAGCGCCGCAAGGAAGCGGCGGCGGGTAACCCCCAGTACGCCCGCGGCCACCAGAAACGGCATCAGGGGAATTGGTGGAGGCAGAATGGCCGCGATCGCGACAGCGAGCGGGCCGTGTTCCTTCACCCAGCGAGTGATGGGTTTGTAATAGCGCGACGGAACATAACGGCGGAGAGCCTTTTCACCGCCTTTCTTACCGGCGGACCAGGTGAGCAGGCCTCCCACCATCGCGCCGGCAACGGCCAACGGCAGCAGCAGCCACAGGCTGCTTTTATGCCGCACCACCAGGACCAGGAGCAGGAGATCGGTTGTACCCGGCACGGGCAAAGGGATGGGGCAGGCGTCGAGCAGCGCCACGCCGAAGAGACCGATCCAACCCATGCCGACCAGCCAGCGCATCGTCGCATGATTGCTCGACGCGTGGGAGCGAACAGGCGTTGCGGCAGCCAGAAACGCATTCTTTGTGATCCGGTGGTTGGGTGCTGGTTCGAAAGTCACGTCTTCTTGGACGCTCGGAAGCGGCTATGAGTTCCGCGATGGCTGGAGACAATTGCCGTTTTGTTTTCCGGCAGATAGCGCCGGAAGTGCTAAAGAAGGCGAAGGCCGGCGATCGGCGGCAGCACATCGCAGGCGGCTGCAAGCTCATAGAAGCGCCGCAGGCCGTCCAGGCACTCATCGTCGAGGATGTAGTGAATGTTCCGGCTCAGATAGGTGTGAATGGTGGCGCGGGGCACAGCAATGTGCATGGCCCACTCATCGGCCAGATCGTCGATATGGGCAAGCCCGGCGTCGCGTGAGCCGACTAAATCCTGAATGAGAGAATCCCGAACGAGCTGGTCGCGCTGCGCGGCGGAACCGAGGGATTTCTCGCGGACTCCCCACACTGCGGAGATCCAGGGCAGGCCGGTGAACTTGTGCCATTCCGCGCCGAGATCGAGATAGAGCAATTCTTCGCCGGTCCGCTGCTGGCGCGCGGCACGGTCTTCCAGCGCGAGCAGCGCAGGATCGCCGATGAGGAGCGCGGCATCGCATGCGGCGAGCATCGCGTCGAGGTCGGGCGCGTGCTGCGTGAAGGTGGCGGAAATCTTCCAGAAACGCCGCGCCATGACCTGCACGTAGGCGTGCGTCGCGCGGGAAGAGGTGTCGGATGCGATGCTGCGGATGCCGTCAGCCCTGTTTGGCCGCGCGCACGATCAGCAGCAGCGAGCGGATAGCGCCCTTCGACGCAATCGCGCATCCGGGAACGATGCGGAGATTGTTGCTGTGCGCAAAGGCGGTGATGGGGACGAGGCCGAGATCGGCGGTGCCGTTGGCGAGACGTTCCGCGCACTGCGCGGGCATCATGCTTTCGATGTCGTAGCGTTCGGCAAGCGGGACGGCGAGGGGTGGGTGGTCGAAGTCCCACATGAGCGGCGCGGGGTTCAGAAAGCGAATGGCTGCAAGGCGAAGACGGCTCACTGCATAGTGTACTGGCTGCGGTCGCGTACCCCATTCGTCGGATTGTCCGTGTCCTTTCATGCTCATAGCCTCGGTTCATATCTATGCCGGGCCCACAGACCATCTGCATTCCTCCTCCCATCACTGAAGCGACCCTGGCATGGCTGGCCATGGCACTGACCCCGGGCCTTGGGCCGCGCCGCATCCAGCGTGCCGTGCGCGGTATGCGCGAGCCGGCAGAGCTGTTCCGCCTGCCGTTGACCGCGCTTGAAGCTTTGCAGATCCCCGTCGCCTCCGCGCGCTTTATTGCGGAGGGCAAGGCGCGTAAAGCGGCCGAGGAAGAGTGGCAGCACATCTGTGACAGCGGCTGCGGCGTGATGACGCTGGCTGACCCTGACTACCCGGAGCGCCTGCGCGAGATCTTCGATCCGCCGCCGGTGTTGTGGGTACGCGGCGACCGCGCGTTATTGTCGCGGCCAGCCATTGCGGTGGTGGGCACGCGGGCGCCGAGCCCGTATGGCACCGGCATGGCGGAGATGCTGTCACGCGACCTGGCAGCGCGGCGCATGGTGATTCTGAGCGGCATGGCCCGTGGCGTCGATACGGCGGCCCACAAGGGCGCCCTGAAGGCCGGCGGCTGCACCGTGGCCGTGTGGGGCACGGGCATCGACGTGGTGTATCCGAAGGAGAACAAGGGGCTGGCGGAAGAGATCATTCTCTCCGGCGGCGCCATTGTCTCCGAGCAGCCGATGGGCACCTTTCCCGCGCCGCAGAATTTTCCTCTAAGGAACCGTATTATCAGCGGTTTAAGTGTGGGTGTGCTGGTGGTGGAGGCGGGGGAGCAGAGCGGCACGCGCGTGACCGCCCGGTGTGCGCTGGAGCAGAACCGCGATGTCTATGCGGTGCCTGGAAACGTAACAAACAAAGGGAGTTGGGGGCCGAATACTTTGATCAAGCAGGGGGCCAGGCTGACGGCTACCTGGGAGGATATCTGGGAAGAGCTTCCGACGCAGATTCGATTGGAGTTAGAGGGCGGACAGGTGGAACTTTTCGCCTCTAGCGCTGAATCCGACGAGGGGGTAACTGCATCCTTACTACGACAAGGTGAGTCGGCATTGCCCCCCGGCCCAACCCTGAGCCCTCCCGAGACCGCGGTATACGGGGTGCTGCGCATGGACGAGGCGCTCCACCTGGAAGAGCTGCTGGAACGGCTGGAGGGGCAAGTGACTTCGGCTGAGATATTTACGGCGCTTTTCGAGCTGGAGTTGAATAACCACATCCGGCAGTTGCCGGGCAAGAACTACGTCCGGCGCATGTAAGGGAACAGGCTGGCCGCCGTTGACGTACTAGTACATCTGATTAATGTGGCACAGGAATATTCCGCGACCTTCTGAGAGGAGCCGCGTCTCATTTCTGGTCTCGAAAGCGGCCTTTCGGAGCGCCTTTGGGCGCCTTCTGAGTCGCATTTGGGTAGCAGTTTGGACACATTGAAGAGCGCGTGATAGCGTTCGGAGATTGCCGGCGAGCAGTGCAACAAATTGCCGCCGGAACAGTAGCGTCGTCGGTACGAGGCGCACCGGCAGATCCGCGGCCGGAACGGAGAGCAGGCGGAAGTGAAGGGAAGCAATGAGTAAATCACTGGTTATTGTCGAGTCGCCGGCCAAGGCGAAATCCATCGGAAAATATCTGGGCAAAGACTTCGTGGTCGAAGCATCGATCGGCCACGTGAAGGACCTGCCCAAAAACAAGATCGGCGTCGAGCTGGAGAACGGCACCTTTGAGCCGGACCTGATCGTGATGCCGGACAAGGTGAAGATCGTGGATCGCCTGCGCAAGATTGCGGGCAAGATGACGAACGTCTACCTGGCGCCTGACCCGGACCGCGAAGGCGAGGCGATTGCCGCGCACCTGGAAGACGAGCTGCGCGAGGTGTCGCCGAAGAATTCGATCCAGCGCGTGACCTTCAACGAGATCACGCCCAAGGCGGTGCGCGCGGCCTTCGAACATCCGCGCAAGGTGGACCGCAACCTGGTGGATGCGCAGCAGACGCGGCGCGTGCTGGATCGCATTGTGGGCTACCAGATTTCGCCGCTGCTGTGGGACAAGGTGCGCCGCGGACTCTCAGCCGGCCGGGTGCAGACGGTGGCGCTGCGGCTGATCGTCGAGCGCGAGCGCGAGATCAAGGCATTCAAGCCGGTCGAGTACTGGACCATTGACGCCGATTTGAAAGCGAGCGCGAAGGACGACAACATCTTCACCGCGCGCTTCGTGGGCATCGACGGCGAGAGCGCGAAGGTGGACACGGTGAGCGGCAATGCGCTGCCGGATGAGCGCATCACCAAGGAAGTGCTGGCCGCGATTGAGAAGGCAAAGTGGTCGGTGCGCGAGGTGGAGCGCAAGGAGCGCCGCAAGAATCCCACGGCGCCGTTCACCACCAGCCGCCTGCAGCAGGACGCATCGCGGCAGCTTGGCTTTTCCGTGAGGCGCACGATGGGCGTCGCGCAGCGGCTGTATGAGGGCGTGGAGCTTGGCTCGGAAGGCACCGAGGGTTTGATCACCTACATGCGTACCGATTCGACACGCGTCTCGCCGGATGCGATCGAGGAGGTGCGCGGCTACATCGGCAAAGAACTCGGCAAAAACTATCTGCCGGAGGCGCCGAATGCGTTCAAGAGCAAAAAGGACGCGCAGGATGCGCACGAAGCGATCCGACCGACGGAGGTGCGTCATACGCCGGAGTCGATCAAGCGCTTCCTGAGCGATGAGCAGTTCAAGCTCTACCAGCTCATCTGGCGGCGGTTTGTGGCGTCGCAGATGGTGCCGGCGGTCTTCGATCAGACGATTGTCGATGTAGAGGCGCGCGCAGACCGTCGCTATGACTTCCGCGTGACCGGATCGATCCTGAAGTTCGACGGCTACCTGAAGGTGTACGAAGAGGCCAAGGACGCGAAGGATGACGATGACGACGCGCTGAAGAACAAGCTGCCCGATCTGAATGCGGGTCAGGCGCTGACGCTTGAGGAGCTGAAGCACGAGCAGAAGTTCACCGAGCCGCCGCCGCGCTACAACGAGGCATCGCTGGTGAAGACGCTGGAAGAGCGCGGCATCGGCCGTCCATCGACCTACGCGACGATCCTGTCGACGATCCAGGAGCGCGAGTATGTGCAGAAGGTGGGCCAGGGGCGCTCGGGCAAATTCATCCCGACGGAGATTGGCCTGGTGGTGACCGATCTGCTGGTGGCGAACTTCCCCTACATCTTCGATCCGGAGTACACGGCGAAGCTCGAAGGGGAACTGGACGACATTGAAGACGGCAAGGAGAAGTGGACCGATCTGCTGACGGCCTTCTACGACTACTTCAAGAAAGAGCTGAAGCACGCCGAGAAGCACATGGAGAACGTGAAGCGGATGGAGCAGCCCACCGACGAGAAGTGCGACCGGTGCGGCGCGCCGCTGGTGCTGAAGTGGGGGAAGTTCGGCTCGTTCTTTGCGTGCAGCACCTACAACAAGAAGGACAAGGAGAGCTGCACCTTTACCAAGGAGAACTTCGCGGCCAAGCCGCAGCTGGAGAATCCGGACGAGAAGGAAGACGAGTACTGCGAGGCCTGCGGGCGCGTGATGGTGCTGCGCAACGGACCGTTCGGGCCGTTCATGGCGTGTCCGGGCTACAACGAAGATCCGCCATGCAAGACGGTTCGCCGGCTGAGCAGCCGCGAGCAGCAGAAGCCCCCGGTGCCGATCGGCGAGCCGTGCCCGGTGTGCGGCAAGGACCTGGTGCGGCGCACGGGCCGCTTCGGCGAGTTCGTCTCCTGCTCCGGTTATCCGGAGTGCAAGTACATCAAGCAGAACCTGGTGGAAGGGATGAAGTGCCCGAAGTGCGGCGAAGGCGATATCGCCGAGCGGAAGACGCGCTTCGGCACGACGTTCTACGGCTGCACGCGCTATCCGAAGTGCGACTTTACGGCGAATGGCAAGCCAGTGCCGAAGAAGTGCCCGGAGTGCGGATCGAGCTACCTGATCGAGAAGACGCTGAAGTCGGGCGTGTACCTGACGTGCCCGAACAATAAGAAGCCTGCGGCGTCCGATGAGAAGACGAGCAAGCGCAAGAAGAAGGGCGACGAGGAGGAGACGGGTGTTGTCTGCCACTACTCCAAGCGGCTGCGCGATGCTCCTGAGGCGGAGGCGCCTGCGGCGGCGAAGCCGAGGAAGAGCAAGGAAGAGGCGGCTCAGCCGGTGGCGTAACAAGCCGATTTTTCGTCCAAGTGACACACTACCAGCCGTAGTCCCGGAAGCGCGTAGTCCTTCCATCTGCTTTGAGGTCTTGTAGCGCCAGGAGTATGCTCGCCACATGAAATCGTCGTGGCGTGCTTTACCAATCGTGCTGCTCGTTCCGTCCCTACTGGGTCTGGGTCTCGCTCGCGGTCAAGTGGCGTCGCATGTAAATCGCCTAGAAGTGAACATCCTCAGCGACACGAGAGGCGTTGACCTCAATCCGTATATGAGGACCGCCATCTCCAATCTAAAAACACATTGGTTGTCATCGGCTCAGAAGATAGGACACCAGCCCGCTGAGGGAGCTGAACCACCGATTATCAGCTTTACAATCGTGCCGGATGGTGCAACCACTTCAATGGTTCTAGAGCATCCGTCAGGAGATGTGAAGCTCGACAGAGCTGCATGGACTGCGATAACGACGACGGACTTTTCTCCACTTCCGCCAGCGTTAGGATCTCCTCTAAAACTACGGGTAGCATTCTAAGGGGATTAAGAAGACCGGCGGCATCCGGCTCGCATCCGTTTGTCGACCTCTACGGCTGCACATCCCGTTCCGGAAACATGAAAACAAGCAGCACGATTCCAACGATTGTGAAATCGCGAAAGGCGGTTTCTTCGCCGTTCCACGCGTGCGACTGCCACATGAGGAACCATTCCCCGCCAACTGTGATGAACGCCACCAGCCACATGAGGAGCGATAGCGTCAGCGCGATTACAGGTATTCGCTTGGCCGCTTCAAAGTTCATGGCCGGACGCCGGATGGCGCGTAATAGCGCCACGCAGCCTAACCACAGCAAAATTGCCGTCGCGATCTCCCACACAATAATGGCGATGTAAAACGAATAGTCGGCGGCAGATGATGTGAGGGCCCGCCACATTCCCTGGTTCCCGGGAAAGGTTGTGTCCATCATGAGGACGTGGCGGACAAGCTGGTAATTCGAGTTGAAATCAGTCAGATTGTTGAACACGACGAACGAGTAGAAAAAAGCGACTCCTGCAAGGAGCAACAGCTTCGCGATGCGCGTGATCACTTTCTGTCTCCTTGGGTTGAACTGAAGCCAGGTCGTCGGGGCTCATGCTAACTTCGAATTCCGAACGATTCAACGACAACTGGCCCAGCAACTGCTCCTGAGCTCGTGTGCGATCTCGATGAGTGCCAAATCGCCACTGCGCTCATCGGCGATTGGTGATCATGGGCAGTTGAGTGGAAGAAGGCATTCGGCTTGCCCCACTATCCAGCAGAGACGGCGACGTGCTTTCATCGATTCAAGGAGTACACATGGAAACGACTTTGGCGGCGCGTGAAGACGCGGTCACGATTTTGAAGCTTTACGAGTTGCGCCAGGAGCCGGTGATGCGCAAGGCGCGCACCTGGATGACGATGGAGTTCTGGCCCTCATCGGCAGACGAGGTTCGCGTGGTCCTGAACGACATGGGCTCGGAGAAGAACTGCTGGTTCCGGCAGGTGACCTCTACTGGGAGATGGCGGCGGCGCTGGTGAATCACGGCATCCTGGCGCAGGAGTTGTTTGTGGATGCGAACGCGGAGCCGTTTTTCCTGGCGGCGAAGTTCTGGCCGTTCCTGCAGGAGATCCGCACGCAGTCGCCGATGTTCCTGATGCAGATGGAACGACTGCTGGAGCGGAGTGCGGGGGGACGGCAGAAGCTGGAGTACCAACTGCAGCGGCAGGCGGCGCGGAAGCAGAGTGCGGGGGCGGCTCGCTGACTGCGGTAACGATGGTGGAGCCTTCGGGTCGACTGGATGGGTGGGGAACTTCCCCACCCTAACTTCTTAGGATGGGGCACCCGGTTTTGCGGTGAGGCTACTGGCGTGCGCGGTATTGCTCGTCGCTTACCTGCTCCAGCCAGTCCACGACTTTTCCGTCACGCTTCTCCTGAATGGCGATGTGGGTCATGGCGGTGGTTGGGGTGGCTCCGTGCCAGTGCTTTTCGCCGGGTGAAAACCAGACCACATCTCCGGGGCGGATTTCTTCTACCGGGCCGCCTTCGCGCTGAGCCCAGCCGCAGCCGGCGGTGACGATGAGGGTCTGGCCGAGCGGGTGGGTGTGCCATGCGGTGCGCGCGCCGGGCTCGAAGGTGACGCTGGCACCCTGCACGAGGGCGGGATCGGGCGCCTGGAAGAGCGGGTCGATCCGCACCGTGCCGGTGAACCAGTCTGCGGGGCCCTTGGCGGAAGGTTGCGAGCCGTTGCGTTTGATCTGCATTGCAAAATGATATGCCGAGCGCGCTGGTCGGCTGACCAGCACTTCGCGCCGATATGGAACGGAAGGAACTGCAGGTCCTTCGCTTCGCTCAGGATGACACGGTTAAGAAGCCCTACTGCACGAACTTGCCAGCGGCGTTGCCGCAGGACTAGAAAGGTGCTGCGGGCGAAGGTCTGAAGCCCCGGAGGCATGGAATGAACAAGAAGCTGATTCTGGCGCTGCTGGCGTGTAGCAGCTTGACGGCCCTGGCGGCGGATACGGGCAAGCCGGCGAAGATGAAGGGGTACATCAGCGATTCGAAGTGCGGGGCGATGCACAACAGCGCCGCACCCGATGCGGGCTGCGTGAAGAAGTGCATCTCCGGCGGGGAGAAGCCGGTGCTGGTCGATGCCAAGAAGAATGTGTGGACGATCGACAACCCGGATGCGGTGACGGAGGACTACGGCAAGGCGGTCACGGTGATGGCGACGGCCGATGACTCGGCCAAGAGTGTGCACATCGATAAGGTGACCTTGTCCAAGGGGCTGAAGGGCACCAGCGGCATGATGGACGACAAGCAGTAAGCCTCTCGAGTCGCTTGCCGCTGCCTGTGGGCGCCGGCTGACAAGAGGAGAGGACGCGTCTGGAATCCTGTGACGGAATCCGATGGCGGCGTCCTCTCTCGCTGTTTGCGAGCGATGGGCAAGCCTTTGCCGCGCGGAATCTGTTACTGTACTGCGTGGCTCGTGGCTGATACGGCGCGGGCGCGACTCCTAACGGGACACAGAGAAGGCGACCCACGACGATGGCCAAGGCGATCTGGAACGGAAAAGTAATCGCGGAGAGCGATCAGGTAGAGACGGTGGAGGGCAATCTGTATTTTCCCGATGCCTCGGTGAACCGCGAGTATCTGCGTGCCAGCTCGACCACGTCCACCTGTCCCTGGAAGGGGCAGGCGCGGTACTACACGCTGGTGGTGGATGGGCAGGAGAATCAGGACGCTGCCTGGTATTACCCCGATCCGAAGCCTGCCGCGAAGCATGTGAAGAACCACATGGCCTTCTGGCGCGGCGTAGAAATCGAAAAATAGGACTGGCCGTCCAGGCAGACGCACTCCCGTGCGTTTTTTGGGAATGGCTCCCGATGGTCGCCAAGGTGGAATGCGTGGCATCGCGCCAACGAACCGCCGATCCTTCGATCGCGCGCCTGCGCTCAGGATGACAACTCTTTTATTTTCTGAGATTTGGTGGAGCTAGTCGGGATCGAACCGACGACCTCGTCGTTGCGAACGACGCGCTCTCCCAGCTGAGCTATAGCCCCACGAAAATGGCGGGAGATACCTCACAAAATATAGCAGCATGCAGCCCATGGCGCGAACGTCAGTTGGCTGTGGGAACTGGTTTGGCGCGGAGCAGAGTCTCCAGGGCGTCGAGCGCGGCGGCGAGGTTTTCTGCAGGCACGAGGCCCTGTGCCAGCGTGGCTGAACCGCCGCCGCGGCCTCCTGCGGTTGCGAGGGCGGCGCGCAGCACTTCTCCGGCATTCCGTCCCAGCTCCAGGCTGCAACCGACGACTACGGTGGCTGGCGACGGCGGCTGCTGGGGCTGCTGCTGCATCGGTTGCTGCGTCGGTTGCTGAGTGGACGCGAGCAGGGCTACGGTGTGTGGCGCGGCACTGATGAGACGGCTGGCCAGCAGCTTGACGTAGTCGGGGTCGCGATCGGGGAAGATGCGGCGGACGATGCGCGAGGTCGTGCATGCGGCGGGTCTTCGACCAGCAGGCGGGATGCGTGGTAGTTGGCGAGGTCCTCGCGCAGGGCCTGGCGCTCCTTGCCGGCGGCGCGGATGTCGACTTTTATGCGGGCGAGGGCGGCGGGCAGGTCGGCGCGGCCGACGGAGAGTTCGCGGCCGAGTTGGGTGAGCAGGGCGTCGTCCGCGCGGGCCGCGGCGATGGCGCGATTGCCGCAGAGAAAACTGACACGGGTGGACTGGCGGATGCGCTCTGTGCCGCGGAGGAGGACTGCGCCGATCTGGCTGGTGGAGGTGACGTGGGTGCCGCCGCAGGCGTTCAGGTCGAGATCTGGGGCGGAAGCAGCGTTTTGATCGGCGGGAATGACTATGAGCCGGATGTCGCCTCCGCGCTCCGGCAGCTTGCGGAGTTTCCCTTCGGCCAGCAGGCGCTCCGCTTCCGCGGCTGTTACAGAACGGTGAGCCACAGGGCGGGCCTCGGCGACGATGGCGTTGGCGAGCTGCTCTACGTTAGCAAGGGCGTTCGCGAGCGCGGATGGTGCGATGGCCTCGGTGTCGAGGTCGATGGTGGAGACGGTGTCGCCGAGGTGGAAGGAGACGGTGAGGGCGCCGATCTCCTGATAGAAGAGCGCGGAGAGCAGATGCTGACCGGAGTGCTGCTGCATGTGGTCGAGGCGGCGCGCCCAGTCGATGCGGCCTTCGATCCGGGTGCCGGCGAGCAGCGGCTTTTGGGTGAGGTGCCAGAGCTCGCCGTGGTCGTCTTCTTCCACATCGACGATGGGGGCCTCCAGGCGCGCGCCGCTGGGGGCGGTGGCGGCGAGCGTGCCGGTGTCGTGGGGCTGGCCTCCGCTGGTGGGGTAGAAGGCGCTGCGATCGAGCGCGATCTGCCATAGCGATGCGCCGCCGGTGCGTGAGCGCTCGCGGATATCCGTCACCGTCGCGGTGAAGTCGGTGAGTGCGGAGTCGGCGTAGTAGAGGCGCTCGGCTGGCATCCCCCTATTCTAGGGGGATTAGTTCACACGATATAGGCTGGATTGAACGAACTTACTTGCTTCGACGAGGTTGACGCTTGCGGTTTTATACCAAAGAAGAATGCGAGAAGTGGTTGCAAGATCGGAAACGGCATTTGCCGGATAAAACCGCTCCAGATGTGCGACGCATCAGTTATCCAACCAAGCCTCATATGGTGTTTTCGATTGCTCGTTGGATTGCGAGCAATCTCGCTTATAGGCGGCCGGTTTTGTTGTGGATATCGGAATGGGGAATTTGGCCAAGCAGTGAAAACTGGCAGCTTTATTACCGTGTACGTGAGAGCTATGCCGACCACCGCCTCCTCCAGGAGGCACCTGGTCACCTATTCCTGGAATACGAGTCTGAAGATCTCGCGTCAATGATCGAAATCGCGATGCTCAACGGTTGGGGTGGGCATGTTTTGACTGAGGCAAATTACGCTAACGTTTTCTTCAGTCATGACGAATATCTCGATTTCTTCGGCATTGATGAGGGTCAGGCGGACGAAGTCCGCGAATTCGTGGATTGACATCGTTCGGAAGGTCCGACGTTCGTCTTAATTCGCGACGCGCCATGGGCTGGTGCTGGTCCAGGAGCGGAGCTGCGCGGTGGCCCAGGCGTTGGATTTGTCCTTGTGACAGTTGGTGCATGGGTTGGGGATGCGCGGAGGTCTCGGTTAGCGTGGGCGAGATAAAGCGGAAGGTGTGGCTGGCGACGAAGATGTCGCCGTGCTGCTTGTTGCCGAGGGTTTGGGCGATGTTCGGCATGTGGCAGGCGATGCACTGGCTGCCGGGGCTGTTCTCGGGGTGATGCGTGTGCTCGGAGACGGTGCCCTTCAGGCCGGCGGGATTGTCTTTGGTGTGGCAGCCGAGGCAGAGCTGATTGCCGGTGGCGATGAGGTTGGAGGGATTGCGATTGCTGTGGACCTGGTGACAGTCGAAGCAGCGCAGCCCGCGATGGTACATGGTGCTCTGGACGAAGTCG
The DNA here is from genome assembly GCA_963763665.1 of uncultured Acidobacteriaceae bacterium. GTDB lineage: Bacteria > Acidobacteriota > Terriglobia > Terriglobales > Acidobacteriaceae > KBS-83. The sequence continues at coordinate 2,185,521 of CAVXPT010000001.1, forward strand.
TTGCCCTGCATGCGGTTCTTGTGCGCGGTGGCGTCGGGAAAGAAGTAGAAGTCCTGGGTGCCGAGTTTCGCTTCTTCGAGATGCCATACGTTCGCGAGGCGATCGCCGGGCAGATAGCCGACGGGCCAGTCTGGATACTCACCCCTATACAAACCCCGCTGGGAATGAACGTCACCCTCGGCCTCGGTGCGGCCTGCGACGGCTACCGGTAGCGTCGTGGGGCGGCCCTGGGTGTGGCACTGCATGCAGACGTCATTGCCGCGAACGTAGTCGAGGCGATCCGGGTTGACGATGTTCTGCTTTGTGGGGTGGGCGACGTGCTCGCTGCCGGGGCCATGGCATTTCTCGCAGCCGACATTCCATTCGGTGACCTCGCGGGTGGCGAGGTTGTAGTTGACGGAGTGGCAGCCGTCGCAGGTGGGGCCGGTGGGACGGTCGGTATTGGCCTTGCCGTAGTAGGGAGTCCACCAGTCGGTTCCATCGGCGACATGGTAGGGCAGCCACTGGCGATGCTGGATGTCCCATTGCGCGGGGAGCGGGAAGTAATCGCGGCCGCGCTTTTCGAAGTAGCGCTGCTTCCAGCGGCTGCCGTAGACGAAGGCGACCTGGTCGAGCGTGAAGGTGCGGGCCGGGTCGGGGTGCGCGAAGTCGCCGAGCACGGCGTCCGGATGGAGCCTGGGATCGCGAACGACGTTGGCCATGCGGGTCTGCCGCCATCCGTTGTATGCCGCCTCATGGCAGGACTTGCAGGCGGTCGAGCCGACGAAGTTTGGGTGCGAGGACGGTTGCTGCGCGTGCAGGCTGCATGCGGCGAGGATCGCGGCGATGGTCAGGAGCGAAGTGCGGAGCATGATGGCTCGGTTGCGGTGAGGATAGCGCAAGGGGTGATGGTGGATGTCACCAGAAGTTCACGGGTGCGTGATGGCATGATGAGAGCTGTGCGAGGTGCGATGACTGAGGAACGGAATCCGAAGGAAGTTGGCATGCGCGATGTGCCGAGGAATCTGAAGCCGTATTTTCTGGGGCTGCTGCGGCGCGGGCCGCGCTGGAATGAGACGGAGGGCGCGGAGGCGGCGGAGCTGCTGCCGCGGCATCTGGCGTATTTGCGGGAGCAGTCGGAGGCGGGGCGGTACAGGCTGGCGGGGCCGGTGCTGGGCGAAAGCGATTTTGCCGGGGTGCTGCTGATCTCCGCCGAGACGCTGGAAGCGGCGACGGCGCTGGCCGAGAACGATCCGGGGGTGCGGGCCGGGCGGCTGGCGGTGGAGGTGCATCCGGTACTGCTGCCGGCGCTGGATGGCGTGCAGGCGGTGTATTAGCAGGGTCAGGGTGGATCACGGAAACAGTGCGCGATGCTGCATCCTACAGGGTTGTGGAGTTGGCTGAGCGGCGCTTTGCGCCGATATTGGACGATAGATACAGCAGGTCCTTCACTCCACCTTCGGTTACGTTCAGGATGACGATGTTTGCAAATGAATTCAAGACCTTCCCCACATCAGGGACAGGAACAACCAGATTGTTGAGCAGATTCTGCTGAGGGCTATTGGGCATGCACAGGTTTCGAGTGTGGGGGCCGCGGGCGAAGCGCGTCTCCGTGATGGTGGATGGCGCGCGGTACGCGATGGAGCAGGAGCCGCGCGGGTGGTGGGCGGCGACGGTGGAGACGGCGCACGCAGGTTCGCGATATGGGTTCCTTCTAGATGACGACGAAAGCCCACTTCCCGATCCGCGGTCGATGCGTCAGCCGGACGGAGTGCATGGCCTCTCCGAGGTGGTGGATCATGCGGCCTTTGCGTGGAGCGACGATGGCTGGCGCGCGCCGACGCTTGGGAGCAGCGTGATCTATGAGCTGCATGTGGGCACATTCACGCAGGAAGGCACGCTGGATGCGGCGATCGGCAGGCTGGAGTACCTGCGCGAGCTGGGCATCACTCATCTCAGCCTGATGCCGCTGGCCGCGGCGGAGGGCGAGCGTGGATGGGGGTATGACGGGGTGGCGCTTTACGCGCCGCTGGAGGCGTATGGCGGCCCGGATGCGGTGAAGCGCTTTGTGGATGCGGCGCACCAGCGCGGGCTTTCGGTGCTGATCGATGTGGTCTACAACCACTTTGGGCCGAGCGGGAACTACACCGCGAGGTTCGGTCCCTATCTGACGGACCAGCATACGACGCCGTGGGGCAGCGCGATGAATTTTGAAGCTGCGGGCTCGGCGGAGGTGCGGGAGTTTTTCATCGACAACGCGTTGATGTGGCTCGGCGACTATCACTTCGACGGTCTGCGCATCGATGCGGTGCACGCGTTCATCGACCGTTCGGCGATTCACTTTCTGGAGCAGCTTGAAGAAGAGGTGCGCACGCTGGGCAATCACACGGGCAGGCGCTATGCGGTGATTGCGGAGAGCGACCTGAACGATCCGCGGCTGGTGACGGAGCGGGAAGCGGGCGGCTACGGGCTGGACGCACAGTGGAGCGATGATTTTCATCACGCGCTGTGGGTTGTGCTGACGGGGGAAAGGACGGGTTATTACCAGGACTTCGGCAGCATGGCCGAACTTTCGAAGGCCGTTCGCGAGGCGTTTGTCTATCAGGGACAGTATTCGCCGCATCGCAAGCGGAACCACGGCCGGCCCATAGGCGCGCTGCCGGCGGATCGCTTTCTGGGCTTTATTCAGAACCACGACCAGGTGGGCAATCGCGCCCAGGGGGAGCGGCTGAGCCAGATTGTGGACATGGGACGCGCGAAGATCGCGGCGGCGATGGTGCTGCTCTCGCCATTTGTGCCGATGTTGTTTGCCGGGGAGGAGTTCGCGGCATCCACGCCATTCCTGTACTTCACGGACTTTCAGGACAAGGAGCTGGGGCGGCTGGTATCGGAGGGGCGGCGGAGAGAGTTTGTGGCGTTTGGCTGGGCGCCGGAAGAGGTGCCGGACCCGCAGGCGGAGGAGACGTTTTTGCGATCGAAGCTGCGGTGGGAGGAGATAAGCGAGGGCGTCCATGCGGAGATGCTGGATTGGTATCGGCGGCTGATTGCGTTTCGGCGCGAGGAGATCGCGCCGACTCGCAGTGAGTTACGGCAGGCGGCGGTGGAGTTCGACGAGGGAGAGAAGTGGCTGCGGATGAAACATGGCCGGATTGAAGTGGCCTTCAACGCGGGCATATCCGAGGTAAGGCTGGCAGTGAAATACAACCACGAGTTGGTGCTGGCCTCGACGCCGGAGGTGACGTGCCGGGGGAGCGATTTGCGTCTTCCCGCGGGCAGCGTGGCGGTGATGCGCGATCTCGAAGCGGCCGGTACCCGGGGATAGAACCACGAATAAAACGCCATTCGACGATCTAATCCCATTTGCGAGCCATCTCAGGCTGGCGCTGTTGCATTCCTACACATAGTGTCCCCCTTGCCCATCTCTGTTCATCTTGGGAGGGGGTGGCCAGGGGAGAGTTGTTTGCGAAAGCTGCCGACGATACTGGATGAAATGGTTGCGGGAGGGGTCTCGCCCGCCACACTGTTTCATGAAGCTGTCGAGAGGGTGACCATCGGCATGGTCATGCTCGATCTCGAAGGCAGGGTGCGGTATGCGAACACCGCGTATTGCGAGATGTCCGGTTATGCGGCGACGAAGCTGTTGAACCGCCGATTCGTATCGCTGGAGCATCCCGAAGAACGGGCTGAGGTGCGGCCACAACTCATTCGCCTGCTGCGCGGCGAGCAGGACAATTTACGGCTGCCGACCCGCCACCTGCGCAAGGACGGCTCCGTGCTGTGGGTGAATGTCAGCGTCTCTCTGCTGCGGGATGGAAAGGGAGAGCCGCAATCCGCGATCGCGGTCATCGAAGACGTGACCCCGCAGCACAGGAGCGAAGACGCGCTGCAGGTGATTCGGGCGGAACAACTGCAGCTGATGGAGGCGATCCCGCAGATGGTGTGGGTGACTGGCCCCGCGGGCGAGCCGGAGTATGTGAACGAACGCTGGCGTGTTTTCACCCGTGCCGTTCCCACCGAGGAGCCGTTTGGCGGGCTGGATCTGATTCATGAGGAGGACCGCGAACGGGCTGCCGAGATATTCGCCGATGCATTGCGCACCGAGCGCTCATACGAGTTGGAGTATCGGATGCGGCACGCGGACGGCAGCTATCGCTGGGTGCTGACGCGGGCGCAGCCGCTGACCGATGCGCTGGGCAAGTTGGCTCACTGGTTCGGCAGTTCGATGGACATCCATGAGCGCAAGGTGGCCGAGAGTTTGTTGCGCCGGACGGAAAAGCTGGCGGCAGCCGGGCGGCTGGCGGCGTCGGTGGCGCACGAGATCAACAATCCGCTGGAGGCGGTGGGAAACCTGCTGTACCTGGCGCTGCATGAGCAGGGACTGCCGGCGGTTTCCAAGCGCTATCTGGGGCTGGCGAATGAGGAGTTGCGCCGGGTGGGGAATATTGTCAGCCAGACGCTGGGCTTCTATCGCGAGGCCGGCGGCCCGCAGTCCCTCGATCTGTGCGCACTGGCGAATGACGTTTTGTCGCTCTATCAGCGCAAGTTCGATGCACGGCAGATCCGGGTGACACGCAGCATGGAAAGCGTGATGGTGGAGGGCGTTGCCGGGGAGCTGCGCCAGGTGGTGGCGAACCTGCTGTCCAACGCGCTGGATGCGATGGAGCCGTACGGTGTGCTCGCGGTCGAGGTGCGGACGCATCGGGACGAGGTACGGATGTCCGTCTCGGACACTGGACACGGCATAGCCAAGCCGGTGCTCGACCACATCTTCGAGCCGTTCTTCACCACGAAGAAAGACGCGGGGACGGGCCTGGGGCTGTGGGTATCGAAGGGCATCGTGGAGAAGCATCAGGGACGGCTGGATGTGGTGAGCAGCCAGGAGGCGGACGACCACGGAACTGCGTTCGTCGTGACGCTGCCGCGGCGCGGCGTGTTGCGGCTGTCGGCGTGAGACGGAGTGTTAGGCTGAGCGGCGCTTCGCGCCGATATTGAAAGATAGATACTGCAGGTCCCTCACTCCACCTTCGGTTACGTTCAGGATGACAAACTCAACCTTTCAGACATTCCTTCGACAAAGATTCAATGATGGCGGACCCTTCGGGTCGGCTGGATGGTTGGGAACTTTCCCACCCTCACTTCTTTAAGATGGGGCACCCGGTCTGTGGTTGAGCGGAGCTTTGCGCCGATATTAAGAGATGGATACTGCAGGTCCCTTCGACAGGCTCAGGGCAGGCTCTTCACTCCACCTTCGGTTACGTTCAGGATGACAGTCTCTCTCTCAGAGCGAACCGATTGCGGGCTCGCCGTCGAGCGCGGCGAAGAAGCTGTCCCGCCAGTCATGGATGTCGTGACGGCGTACCCAGGCGCGCATGCGCATCATGCGGCGGCGCTGTTCTGTCGGCTCCATGGCCAGGGCGCGGTTGATAGCCTCGGCGATGCCGAGCTCGTCGTAGGGATTCACCAGCAACGCGCCGCGGTGTAACTCCGGAGCCGCGCCGGCAAACTCGCTCAGGACGAGCACGCCATCGTTCTCGGTGCGCGCGGCGCAGAATTCCTTGGAGACGAGGTTCATACCGTCTTTCAAGGGGGTGATGAGGGCGAGGCTTGCCGCGCGATAGAGAGCCAGGAGTTCCTTTCGCGGCAGGGAGCGATGGACGTAGTGGATGGGCACCCAGCCGGGCTGGCTGTACTCGCCGTTGATATGGGCGACGAGCTGCTCGATCTCATGCATGAGGCGGCGGTAGCTGACGATGTTCTCGCGGCTGGGCACGACGACCTGATAGAGCGAGATCTGGCCGCGGGTTGCCGGGTAGTCGCGCAAAAGACGGGCGAAGGCGCGGAGCCGCTCCGGGATGCCCTTGGTGTAGTCCAGCCGGTCGATACCGATGGCGATGCGGACGCCATTGAGCTGGCGGCGTATCTCGAAGGCGCGGCGTCCCACCTCCGGGCTCGCGGCGCCCTGAGCAAACTGCTCGAAGTCGATGCTGATGGGAAATGCCTGGATGCGCGATTGCCGGGAGCGATAGGTGACGATGCGATAGTCGTGCTGGCGCTCCACCTCCGCTCCGGGAAGAAAGGTGCGGATGCAGGCGACCAGGTTGCGCTCGTCGCGCGGCGTCTGCACGCCCAGCAGGTCGTGCTCCAGCAGGCCCTCGAGGATGGTGCGGCGCCAGGGGAGCTTTTCGAAGATGTCCGGGGCTGGGAAGGGGATGTGCATGAAGAAGGCGAGCACGCCTTCCGGCCTCTTGAGGCGAATCTGCCGGGCGACGTCCATCAACTGGTAGTCCTGTATCCAGATGACGTCCCCGGATTGGGAGGCCTTGAGCGCGACGGCGGCGAAGCGCCGATTGACGCGCAGATAGAACTCCCAGTAACGCGGTGCAAAGTTGCAGCGAGACTGGAGGTCGTGGAAGAGCGGCCAGAGGATTTCGTTGGAGAAGCCCTCATAAAAATTCGTCTGCTCCTCGCCGGAGAGGAAAACGGGAAGATAGCGCACCGATGCGCCGCGGGTTGTGGAGGAGAGGACTTTGCGTACTTCGGCATCGTGCGCCTCGCCGTTGCTGGCGTGGCCGGTGCTGCCCACCCAGATGCCGCCATATTCCGAGAGGATGGGGGTAAGGGCGCTGACCAGACCGCCGCTGGAGGGCACGGCCGTCATGTGACCACTTTCGTCTTTTTTGATGGAGACGGGCAGCCGATTGGAGACGACGAGGAGGCGGTGACGCGGCGCCGCGTCCGAAGGGTGCTTTTTGTGTTCGACCATCAACGGACTGCCCTTTCGGCGGCGCGAATCCAGGCATCGAGGAATGCGAGGAGATCCTGCGGCGGGCGGAGCCAGTATGCGGCCTGACTGGGGCGCGGCTCCGGGCGGACGAGCAGCGTGAGCCCTCGACCGCGAAGGGCGGCGAAGGCATCCTCGTCCGTGGTGTCGTCTCCGAGGTATGCGGCGGTGGCAGTGGGAAAGCGCGTCAGCATGTGAAGGGCGGCATGACCTTTATGGATGGAATCCGAGCGCACTTCGATGCCTCCGTCGAAGAACAGAAGCTGCAATCCGGCACGCTCGCCGGCGGAGCGCCAGGCGTCCCGGGCGACCTGCTCTACTTTCTCCGCGGCGTCGGCGGGCAGGCCGCGCCAATGCGCGGCGAGGCCGGCGGGTTTTCGCTCGACCTGCGCGGCGAAGCCGGCTTGCTGCAAGCGCCTTCTCTAATTGATTGAGAGCGGTCTGCTGCGCCGGTGCGAGGTTGGTAGAGGTATACACGCCATCTGCAGTGAGATGCTCGCGCCCGTGCGAGCCCCATATCTCGACGGAGTGCCGCGTGGGGAGGAGTGAGGCGAGTTCGCGGGCAGAACGCCCGGTAACCAGAGCCAGATGGACGGAGGGCATGGTGCTGAGGCGATCCAGGCGGTCAGGCAATACCGGGCCAGGGCAGCGCCTGCATGCGGTCCTCGCGAAACGGAGCGAGCGTGCCGTCATAGTCGAGCATCAGCAGCGACGGTCCGCGGCCGACTTGAGGGAGAGACGCGGCACCGGAGTTCCAATGAGGAGGAGCTACGAGCATGATGTTCCCCTGCATCCGCGCAAAAGCACAGATATTGCGATCCGGAGAGATCGGTTCCGTGCAGCCGTTATTTGAAAGAGCGACTGCGTTCGCAGTTGCGTCCTACCTTACATGTCTGTACTTCTGCATTGGATGCGCGTGCTGCACGTTTCCAGCGAGGCCGAAATCGAAAGAACGTCACGTTCCTTCAAGCATGCGAGAGAAAGCTGTTGCTAAGATACTTCTGGGGAGATATTGCTCCACTCTCTCCGCAGTTACAAATACGGATTCTTGAGGCCCCCAAATGACACGACACGAGATCATAGTCGCGCTGGACCAGGAGATTCAGCGGCTGGAAACAGCTCGCACTTTGATACGCAATTCACGCGATGTGGCTGCCGACATTACCGCGAGAAACGGCCATACGAGGCCTGCCGTGAGGCGGCATATCAGCCCGGAAGGCCGCAGACGCATCATCGAGGCACAGCGCCGCCGCTGGGCCAAGCAAAAGAAAGAGGACGCGAAGGGCAAGTAGACTGCATTGCGGCCCTTTTGTGCGCTTGACCCGTGAATAGATCGATGACAGACGCCGTGTTGCGCGTCAAACTGCTCGACCCGGACGCGAAAGCTCCCACCGTGGCCCATCCGGGCAGCGACCTGGGCTTCGACCTGTACGCTTTGGAAGACGTAGTGCTGGAACCTGGCGCGATGGTACGGGTGCGCACCGGCATTGCCATCGAGGGGCCGGAAGGCTACGGATTTGTGCTGGGCGACCGCTCCTCCATGGCAGCTCGCGGCGTGACCTACGCAGGCGGGCGCATCGATGCCGGCTACCGTGGCGAGATCCTGGTGTGCCTGGTGAATGTCAATCAACCCAATTACGCACTGGTGGAGGACCGCGACGCGTCGGGCATGTTGCGCGGCGTGAGTCTCCAAAAGAGCGATGTAACCGTGCATCTGCGCAAGGGAGATAAGATCGTGCAGATGACACCGCTGTGCGCCTCTACGCAATGGCCGATCGCCGTAGTCGAGGAGCTGACAGAGAGTCATCGCGGAGAGCGTGGTTTTGGGTCGAGCGGGCGTTGAATCCGGCGGTCATTGAGGGAGATGAAAGATGGCAGTGGCAGGAAATCAGGCGCAGGAACTGAAGCAGCGCATCGAGAAGCGTACAGCGCGTGTGGGGATCATCGGGCTGGGATATGTAGGGCTGCCACTGGCATTGCTTTTCAGCGAGAAGGGCATTCGCGTAACCGGCTTCGATATCGATGAGGCCAAAGTCACGACATTGAATGGCGGCGGCTCCTATATTGTCCGCATTTCGCCCGCAGAGATTGCACGCGCGCGGGCGAACGGCTTTGAAGCGACCAGCGACTACGATCGACTGCGCGAGATGGACGTGGTGCTGATCTGCGTGCCGACGCCGCTGAACGAATACCACGAGCCGGATCTGAGCTACATCACCGACACCGTGAAGGCGCTGGCGCCGCGGCTGCGCAGCGGACAACTGATCGTGCTGGAGAGCACGACCTATCCCGGGACGACGGAAGAGGTCGTAGTGCCGATCCTGGAAAAAGGCAATGGCACGGGGCTGAGTGTCATACGCGGCGATGACGGAAAGGGCGATGTGTTCGTGGCGTTTTCGCCGGAGCGCGAAGACCCGGGCAATGAGACCGTCGCGAGACAGGACATTCCGAAGGTGGTGGGCGGCGTGGATGCAGTGGCGACGCAGCTTGGCTGCGCGCTCTATGGCAGCATCTTCAACCGGACGGTGCCGGTGAGCAAGCCGGCAGTGGCAGAGATGACCAAGCTGCTGGAAAACATCTACCGCTCGGTGAATATTGCGCTGGTGAATGAGTTGAAGCAGCTCTGCGCGCGGATGGGCATCGATATTTTCGAGGTGATTGAGGCGGCGAAGACCAAGCCATTCGGATTCCAGCCGTTCTATCCCGGCCCGGGGCTGGGTGGCCACTGCATTCCCATCGATCCGTTCTATCTTTCTTGGAAGGCGAAGCAGTTCGACTTTCAGACGCGCTTCATCGAGCTGGCGGGAGAGATCAACGGGCGGATGCCGTACTACGTGGTGGATGAAACGGCGGCGGCGCTGAATGAGCATCGCAAGCCGCTGAAGGGCTCGCGCGTGCTGGTGCTGGGGATGGCCTACAAGCGCGATATCGATGACCTGCGCGAGTCTCCTTCGCTGACCATCATTGAGTTATTGCAACGGCGCGGCGCGCTGGTGGAGTATAACGACCCGTTCTTCCCGACGGTGGGCCGCGGCCGGCACTACGACCTGCACATGCGCAGCGTGCCGCTGGACAAGATTGGCGAGTACGATTGCGTGATGATCGTGACCGATCACTCGAGCTATGACATCAAAGGGATAGTGCGTGACGCGCAGCTGGTGGTGGATACACGGAACGCGACGCGGGGGATCCAATCGCCGAAGATCGTGCGCTGCTGAGCAGGTGAGTCAGAAGTTCGCGGACAGCGCATTTGGTTGAGCGGTGCTGCGCGCCGATTTGTTTCGATGAGATACAGCAGGTCCTTCACTCCACCTTCGGTTACGTTCAGGATGACAGAGCGATCCGTTACTTTGCGCTGACGGCGGCGATTGCTTTTTGCGTGAGCCGCTGTTTTGTTTTGGGCAGCTCCGCCCAGGGATCGTGCGCGAGACGCTTGCGCCATTCGCGCGAAGTTTGCGACCAGGCAGCGCGGGGCGGCATCCGCTTTGAGCTCACTCCAGGCCATCGGCACGGAGACGGGCACGCCGGCTGCGGCTGCGCGGCGAGTAGGGCGCCACGGCGGTAGCGCCGCGTTCGTTGCGGAGATAGTCGAGATAGATGCGGCCGGTGCGCGCCGCCTTGCTCATCTTGGTGATGTAGAGCGACGGGTTGTCCGCCTCCATGGCGAGTACGAACTGATGGGCAAACTCCTTGACGGTGGGCCAGTCATGCTCGCATTGAATGGGAGCGACGACGTGGAGGCCTTTGCCGCCGGTGCTCTTGAGGAAGGATTCGAGGCCGAGTTTTTTCAGACGCGCGCGAACCTCCGACGCGGTGGCGGCGAGTGTTGTCCAATCGATGCTTGCGTCTGGATCGAGATCGAAGATGATGCGGTCGGGATGCTCGAAGTCGCTGGCCGGCGCGCCCCAGGGGTGCAGCTCCATGACATTGAGCTGGCCAAGCTCGGGGATGACGGCGGCGTCGGAGAGGGTGATGTATGGCTCCGGCTTGCCGCTTTTGCGATCGACGATCTCAACCGAGCCGATGCCCTTGGGCAGGCCGGGCTTGACGTGCTTCTGGAAGAAGCACTTCGCCGCTGTACCGGAAGGGCAGCGCACGATGCTGAGCGGACGGTCCGCGATGTGCGGCAGGATGTGGTCTGCGACCTCTGCGTAGTAGGTGACGAACTGTTGCTTGGTGAGGCCGCTTTCGCGATCGATCACCTTGTCCGGATTGGTGATGCGCGGTAGCGTGGGCGAGATAGCGGGGCTGGCAGAGGCAGTGTGAGTGCGGCTCTTGCTGGAAGAAGTGGCGTTGCGCGCATTCGGTATTCCGGCGGAGGCCTTTTCGCGAACGACTTCGCCGGCGGGCTTGTCCTCGCGCAGACCCTTGAAGGATGCCTGGCGCACGAGATTGTCGGCGGTCCAGGTGCTGAAGGCGACCTCCGCGACGAGCTGCGGTTTTACCCAGAGAGCGCCGCGTGCGCTCTGCAGTGCCGACGGCGAGAAACGGATTGGTGTTGGAACGAAGGGACTCCAGCTTCTCGCGAATCTGTACCTGAGACTTTTGCGTAAATCCGGTGCCTGCCCGGCCTGCGTAGAGGAGCTTTCCGTCCTCGTGGTAGCCAAGCAGGAGCGCGCCGAGGCCATCGCCGCCCTTGGTGGGCAAGGTGAAGCCGCCGATGACAAACTCCTGCCGCAAGCCGCATTTCACTTTCACCCAGCTTGCGCTGCGGCCGGAGAGATACACGCTGTCGGCGCGCTTGGAGACGATGCCTTCCGCGCCGTGACGGCAGGCTTCCTCGAAGATCGTTGCCTTCTCATCGCGTACATGCTCACTGACCCGGATGGCGTCGTCGTCCAGTGCTTCGACGAGTTGCGCGAGCAGATCCTTCCGTTCGGTGAGGGGGAGAGTGCGCAGCCCATGTCCGTCGAGATGCAGGAGATCGAAGACGTAGTAGTGCAGCGCGTGCTTCGCGCCCTCCTGGAAGGCGGTCTGCAAAGCGGCGAAGCTGCTGATGCCATTCTCGTCGAGGACGATCACTTCGCCATCGAGCAACGCGGACTTTGCGGATAGCTCAGCGAGCGAGGCGGCGAGCGGGCGCATGCGATGCGTCCAGTCGAGACCGCTGCGGGTGAACAGTTGGACTTTGCCATTTTCGATGCGCGCCTGCATGCGATAACCGTCGAGCTTGAGCTCGTGCAGCCAGTCTTTGCCGGTGGGAGGACGCTCCGACGCGGAGGCGAGCTGCGGGGGAATAAATTTGGGCAGCGATTCAGGCTTTGCGCCTTTCGGAATGGCGATGGCTGCGCTTCTGTGCGGACTGTCTGGGCGCAGACTTCTTCGGCTTTTCCGAGCCAGCGGCTTTGGCTCGCTCGTCGGCGGCAAGGCCGGTGCGCGAATCCCACACGTGATCGGAGGCGCTGCCGATGGCATCGAGGTCGCGATGCGTGATGACGCTGTCGGGCGCTTCATCGACGATGGCGGGCGCGTCGGCGCTGCGCTCATACTCATCGTGCTCCTTGATGAGCAGCCAGTTGGGCTTGGATTCCTGCGCGGCCTTGCCGCCCATGCGGACCAGCGTCCAATGGCCCTGGAGTTTGTGTCCGTGCAGGATGAATTTGAGGCGGCCGGTGCGGAAGCCCTCGTCGGCGTCGCCGACCGGCTCCCAGGTTCCGGTGTCCCACAGCATGACGGTGCCTCCGCCGTACTGTCCCTTCGGGATGGTGCCTTCAAAGCCGCCGTACTCCATGGGGTGGTCTTCGACCTGAACAGCGAGGCGCTTGTCGGCGACAACGTAGCTTGGCCCTTTGGCGACGGCCCAGCTTTTGAGCACGCCATTCCAGCCGAGGCGGAAGTCGTAGTGCAGCCGCGTGGCGGCGTGCTTCTGGATCACGAAAGGGAGACCGTCGGCTGCTGCTTTTGTGCTTTGCAGCGCCGCGGGGCTCGGCCGTGGTGGCGAAGTCGCGCATCTCGCGATAGCGGCTGAGTTGCGCATCCACCGCGGCGGCGGGGCTCTGGGTTCGCTTCGTGGCCTTCTTCGTGCGTGCGGGCATGGTCAGGCGGCCTTGCGGCGGCGGGTCTTGGTGTGGCCGCCGGCGGCATGTTCAGCATGACCGGACTTGCGCTCTGCAAGGCTCTTCTTCAGAGCATCCATCAGATCGATCACCTTGCCGGGCTTCGCCTCCGAAGGACGTTTCGGCAGCGGCTTATTGCCCAGCTTTGCCTTCACGAATTCACGAAGCGCCGCTTCGAAATCGTCCTTGAATGCGGCGGGATCGAACTCCTCGCTGTAGGACTTGATCAACTCCTGCGCCATGGTGAGCTGCTTCTTCTCGACGGTGGGTTTCTTGAGATCCTTATAGTAAATGGCCGCATCGCGCAGCTCTTCTTCGTAGCGAAGCAGGTACATGTTCAGCCAGGGAGAGTCTGTGTCGGTGGGAGGCGCGATGGCGACGAAGTGTTCGCGTCCGCTGAAGGTGATCTCCGCCAGCCCAACACGTTCGCTCTCGCGCAAGGCGCGGCTCATGGTTGCCATGGTGCGGGCCTGCGCTTCGTCCTTGGGGATGAGGAAGTAGGGACGCTCAAAGAATGCCGGATCGAGTTCGTTGCGCGGAACGAAGTGTTCGAGCGTCACGGTCTTTTGTCCGGGCAGGCGCAGGCGCTTGAGGTCTTCCGGCTCGATGACGAGGTATTTGCCCTTCTCGTACTCGTATCCCTTGGCGACATCTTCTGCCTCCACGTCTTTGTCGTCCGCAGTCTTGCGGTGGTGGATCCGCTCGCCGGTCTTGCGATCGACTTCGTGGAAGGCCACCTGCCGGGCCGACGTGCTTGCCGGCACAATGCTAACTCCAAAGGAGACGAGGGATATCTGAATCTGTCCTTGCCATATAGGTCGCGCCATGGACGCTGTGATTCATGGCGTCAGGGATTGGCTGCCCCGGTGCTCGCGGACAGCCCGTACTTACTGGGATGACTCGGCGTTGTCTATCTTGTCGACGGCTAGGTTGTCGAACGAGGTGTGGTCCCAGCCGGAGCCGATGCCGATCATGCCATGGGAGTGGCTCTGATCCTGGAGGTCGGCGATGGTCTTGCCGTCGATCGCGGCATGGATGGTGCTGCCGTGGAAGCTCAATTCCATGGTGTGCCAGCGCGCTTGATCGAGCGCGACACTGCCGGCGGCGAGCTTTTTCTCGGCCTTTTTGTAGACGGTTGCGAGCAGCGCCCAGTGGCCATCGGCCTCGACGCGGAGGACATAGCCGCTGGGATAGCGGGCCTTGCCGTCCTGGAAGACGTCGGCTGTGTCGATGCGGCCGATCAGGGTGGCGACGCCATCGGCGGGGAGACGGAAGTCCGTGTGCTCGCGATAGTCGGTCCAGTGGATATCGCCGGCCAAGGTCCACGGGTCGGGCAGCGGTCCCCAGGGAATCGGCTTCTGGGTGATGACCTGCTCCAGGCATTTGCCGGGCTTGCCGGTGCAGGGGTGAACCTCGTAGGCGCCGTCCTGGTCCGAGAGATAGGCGGGTGCGCGCGATAGCGGCGTCTTCTCAAACGACTCGCGATAGGGAAACGGGAATGGCTTGCTGGGCGGCGGCTGGGCGGTGCCCTTGTGCTGGCCGGTGGTGGTGGTGATGGTGTAGAGCGAGTCCGGATCGAAGGTATAGGTGAAGCTGCCGTCATGCGGCGTGATATCGCCAACGTGCTCGAAGGTGCGCTTCTGGTCGGTCTCCCACACGTGAAGCGCGCCGTGGCCGAGTGGACTCTTGATGGCGATGGTCATCTTGGTGGGCTGCTTGCTGTTGATGGTCTCGACCACCATGCTCCAGTCGCGGCCGTTGGGGGCGGCGAGAGTGACATAGCTGCCGGGGGAGAGCTGGCCCGAGGCGTCCTTGAGATAGCGCCAGCCGGGCTGCGCGAATTGCGTGGTGTGGGCAGTAGCCCAAATCGCTCCCTGGACGTCGTAGTGGCCGGACCACGGCGTGTTGGCGTACATGAGGCCGGAGTTGGGCGCGGCGAGGATGTCGTAGTACGAGGTGACCGGGCTCCAGATTTCGGTCTTGGTGAAGTGGCCTTCGAGATAGTTTTCGTTGTAGAGGTGCGCGAGGCTGCGGCCGCCTATGGCCCAGTCTCGCGAAAGGATCGTGGAGGCGCTGGACTCGGGCTGATCTTCGCTGGACCAGAGTGGCTTGCCCGCGCTGACGGCATCGGCTGGCGTGGTGAGCTTGCCCTTCTCGCGCGGGTAGTGGACGCTGACGACATCGACTGCGTTGGCGAGCGCGGGATCCTTGCGCATGGCGTCGAGGATGCTCCACTGGCCCTGGCCTTCGTGGGGGTACTCATCGCAGCAAACGATTTTCGTGCCGGGGCGCTGCTTGTTCAGGACGCCGCGAAGCGTCTTCACGTATTGCGGATCAAAGGGTGTCTCATTCCAGATGCCGGTGTAAGGGATGTTGAGGTGGTATTGCGATTGCGCGCCGTTGAGGAAGACGGCGGCGTAGTGGGCCATGGCGGGGGTGTAGAGCGTGGGCTTTCCGGTGCCGCCTGGGCCAACCCAGCCGGGCGCGCCCCAGGCGAGGGTGTCGAGAATGATATTCGGGTTGCGGCGATGCGCTTGCTGCATCAGCCACCATTCGTAACCGCGGGTGAAGTTTTTATCCTGCGGGGTGCGCATATGGCTGGGCTCGGAGCCATCGGTGGAGTTTACGTCGCCGCCGATTTCGACCTTGAGGTGCTGGAGGGCTGCGCCATAGTTTGGCCGGAAGAGATAGTCGAGCACCTGGGAGCGGTAGGGCTCCGGATAGTCGTAGAGCAGGCGCGAAGACGCGCCGGCGCTGACGGCGCCGAGGCCATCGAAGACGGGCCCGGGGCTAGCGGGATCGAGGGTGACCGAAGCAGATTGCGCGAGAGCTGCGCTGGCGCCAAGGAGAGAGCAGAGCAGGACGGCCAGAGGGATTTGCTTTTGCATGATTGAGTTGGAGTGCCGGGCGGTGGCTGCCGCCCAGCATATCCCTTTCGGACTAGAAGATGTACTTCAGAGCGAGTTGGAAGAAGCGTGCATCCGGAGTGTTGGGCTGGAAGTTGCGCGCGCTGGTGATCTGGCCGCCGTTGGAGCCGATGCCGTTGTTCGGTGTTCCGTAGGCGGGCGTGTTGAGCAGGTTGAAGGCATCCGCGCGGAACTGCAGCGACTGCTCGCGAAAGACCGGGAATGACTTGAAGATCGACATATCGATGCGTTCGTATCCTGGACCGAAGACGTTGTTGCGGCGTCCGCCCAGAAGGGAGAGAGCCTGATCTCCTGTGATCTGTTCATTCCCCGTGATGACGCTGCCATCCGGCGGATTGGCGAAGGCGCAGGGGTTAAACCAGTTGGCAACCGTGCGGACTTTCGTGGGGCATTCGATGGTGTTGTTCGTCGAGTTCGGGGTACCACCGGCTTTGAATGGATCGCCTACCAGGATGGCACGCGCGCCCGCTCCCTTGGCGGAAGAGTTGTTGTTGTAGACGGTGAAGGGCTGGCCCGTCTGAGCGCGGAAGACCAGGGTGTCCGACCATCCGCCGACGATCTGGTTGACGACGCCGCCATGATTGAGGAAGCGGCGCCCGCTGCCGAAGGGCAGCTCGTAGCTGGCGTTCAGGGTGAAGCGATGCCGCGTATCCCAGGGGGAGTTGCTGTAGTCGCCGAAGAGGCCGATGAGGTTGACGTTGCGATAGCCGCCATCGCCATTGCTGCCGAGGGGCGTGGTTGCATCATCCAGCGAGTGCGAGTACGTGTACGTTGCAAGGAAGCTGAGGTGCGATGCGTAGCGGCGCTCCAGCTTGGTCTGCAGCGAGTTGTAGTTTCCCGTGCCTTCGTAGAGGTTGTAGTAGATAGTGCCGAGGTCGGGGAAGGGCCGGACGGCGTTCGCATCCAGTGTGGGGGCGATCAAGGCCGCGGAAGCATTCCCGTCCGGCGAGACGGAGAGATGCCGCGAATTAGAACCGACGTAGGAGGCCGATGCGGTGAGGTTGTTTGAGATCGCATACTCCAACGCGAGATTGAACTGCTGGCTGTAGGTGGTCTTGACGTTGTGCTGCGAACCGACGAGTGAAGGGGAACTGACGGCGTTCACCAATCCCTGGTTGATCTGCTGCGTGAAGCCGTTCTCCAGCGTAATGCCATTGCTGGGGCAGGCGTTCGTCTTGCAGTCCGAACTGTTGAAGGACGAGGTGAACTGGAAGGGAAAGTTGAAGCCCAGGTTGGGCGCGCCGCCCGTGCTCTCCGCTCCACCGAAGAAGATGCCGTAACCGCCGCGCAGGACCAGCCGGTCGTTGAGCGTGTACGCCATGCCGATGCGAGGAGCGATGTTGCTGTACTGCGGATCGACCAGTGCGCGATTGTTGGAGTAGTTGACGGTGACATTGTCCTTAGCGAGAAGATTGAGGAAGGACGACGGCAGCGGAGTGGACTGCTGGCTGGATGGCAGGTGGAAGACGCCGGTGCCGGTGCCGGGGCCGATGGGGCCGGTGATTTCGAAAGCGGCCTGGCGGTCGTGACGCTCGATGGGCGGCGTCACAAACTCATAGCGCAGGCCCAGGTTAAGGGTGAGACGAGGCAGCGCCTTCCAGTCGTCCTGGAAGTAGGCGGCGCGTGTCCAGCGGTATTGGTCGACGCCAGCGAGGTTGGAGATCGATGCGGTGTCGATCTGGTTTGCGAGAAAATCGGCGACGCCGTAGCCGGTGTGGTCGACTCCCGGGACGCCGGTGAATTTGCCGCTGAAGCTATAGGCGCCGCGCGGCGCAGTTGGTGCGAGCGTATAGAAGCGACTGCGCTGGAAGTTCACGCCCGCTTTTAAAGTGTGGTTGCCGGCTACCTTGGTGACGTTGTCGAGGATCTGGAAGATGTTCTGGTATTCGTTTGCAGCATAGAACTCGGGAGCGCCGAAGGAGGTGATGCCGGTGATGGAGGTGGCCGGCAGGCCGCCGTTGAGCGGCGCGAAGGGTATGCCGCCGAGCCCGACCTGTGCCGCGGTGTTTTGATTCGCTGTCTGCTGAGTGTCGCTGAAGTGCCCGTAGTTGTAGCCGAAGCGGAATTCGTTGATCAGGTTGCTGTTGAACTCGTGGGTCTCGCTGCCGGCGAAGTTCTCGCCGAAGTTCTTCAGGTTGCCGTCGTCTCCATAGCCGCCGCCATCGAGGATGGGGCCGAGTGGAGCGGGGTGGAATGCGGGCTCATTGAGATAGCTGAAGCGCGCGAAGGCCTGATCGTGCTGACTGATGTTCCAGTCCATGCGCGTGTCCCACTGAAAGGTGTTGTCGGTGATCTGCCGTTGGACGGCGTAATTCGAGAAGGTCTTCCCGCCATTGATATTGGGCAATGGGTAGAGGTTGAGGATATTCCGTGCCGTGGCGCTGATCTGGTTGGGACACAGTACATTGTTCTGGCCGTTGCAACTGAGCGGCTGCGCCAGGTCGGCGCTATTGGGTTGATAGAGCTGCACTGCGGGATTGCCTGTCAAAGCGGGGTTCAGCAATTCGGAGAAATTGCCCTGACGCATGAGCGGTGTGGGTACGGTGGTACTGGCGCTGGGCGCGGCAAAGAGGATGCGGTTGGCTTCGACGTCGCCGAAGAAGAAGAGCTTGTCCTTGAGGACAGGAAGGCCAAGCGTGGCGCCGAACTGGTTCTGCCGATACTTGGGCACGCTGGTGGCGAAGTAGTCGCGTGCATCGAGGATATTGTTGCGCCAGTATTCCCACAGGTCGCCGTGAATCTGGTTGGAGCCGGACTTGATGGAGGCATTGACGACTGCGCCGGCAGAGTGTCCGAACTCCGCGCTGTAGCTGCCGGTCTGCACCTTGAACTCGGCGAGCGCATCTGGGGGCGGCCGCACGCTGAAGCTGGCTCCATTCAAAAAGTCGACCGCGTTGGTGTTGTTGTCGACGCCGTCGAGGATGAAGTTATTCTGCTCGGCTCGTTGTCCGTTGGCGTTGAAGTCGCCCTTGCCCTGGCCGCGTGCGCCATTTGATGGTGCGACGCCTGAGGTGAGTTGCGCGATGAAGACCCAGTTGCGGCCGTTCAGCGGTGTGGCGTTGATGGTGGCGGCGTCGACCACCTGGCCGGTGGAACCACTCTGCGTCTGGAGCAGCGGCGGGGCGGTGGTCACCTCGACGGTCTGGCTGGCTGCGCCGGGTTGCAATTGGAGGTTCACCTCCAGCCGCTGCTGGATGCTGAGGTGGACATTGTCCTGCACGGCGGTGGAAAAGCCGGCCGCCTGCGCCGAAAGCTTGTAATTGCCAATTTTGACCGGCGAGAAGGTATAGACGCCGGAGCCGTCGGTTGTAGCGCTCAGAACAAGGCCGGTATCGACACTCGTCAGGGCGACCGTCGCGTCCGGCACCACTGCTCCGGACTTGTCCTGGACCACGCCAGTGACGGTGCCTTGATCCATTTGAGCCAGTAATATCGCGGGTAAGCCGATGAAGACCACGAGGAGCATAGTGATGCGGATGAACCATGAGCCCGGCGGGAAACTGCATGTGCACTTAAGTTGCATCGATCGGCCTCTTGTTCAGATTCGGGTACGTTCCCGAAGATTTACTAAAACGATGCGAGATTAGGTGCTGGAGCGAAGTCCTGTCAAGCAGATTGGGCTGAAATGGCCACGGCAGACTTTTATGAGATAGCGGAATGAAGGGCGGGCTGCGGCATCGGTTTTAGAAAAAGGCGGGATTTCAGGCGACTTTATCGGTAACGTGCACGAAGCTACGGGGAAAGATGAGTGTAAAGCGGCGCGGCTGCGCTAGGATGCAGGTTGCATGGACAAAGGAAAGAAGCCGGCGGGTATCAAGGACGTTGCCAGGGCTCTCGGAATCTCCATCGCCACGGTCGATCGCGCCTTTCACGATCGCCCGGGGGTGAACCCAAAGACGCGGGCACGTGTGCTGGCGATGGCGCAGAAGTTGAACTATCGGCCGAACCTTGCGGCGCGCAATCTGAAACTGAACCGCCGTCTGAGCATCGCGGTTTATCTGCCGGAGCAGATCCATTCGTTCTTCACGCCGCTGCTTGAAGGAGTTCGATCGGCGGCAGACAGTGTCTTCGGGGTAGAGATCGATGTGGAATACCGGACCTATCCGCGTATGGGCGAGGGCGATCTCGCATTGCTGGAATCGATTCCCGATGGCCGCTTCGATGGTGTGATCTTCACGCCGGGCGACCCTGCGAAATCCGAGCCGGCAATCAACCGACTGAGCCGCGCCGGCACCGCGATGGTATGCGTTGCCAGTGACGCACCGCATAGCGAGCGCACGGCTGCAGTGTCGATCGACGCATACGTGAGTGGTGCGCTGGCTGCGGAGCTGCTGGGGCGAACCATCCAAAAGAACGGCGCGGTCGCGATGATCACAGGCGAGCTGCACGTCCTGGATCATGCAGAGAAACTGCGCGGGTTTGCCGCAAACCTCGCACTGCTGGCGCCGCACCTCTCCTTGCTGCCGGTGGTGGAGTCTCATGAGAGCGCGCAGGAAGCATTGCGACAAACGCGCAACCTGCTGAAGCGCAATCCGGAGGTGGCGGGCATTTACGTGAGCACCGCGAACAGCCTGCCGGTGCTGCGCGTTCTGGAAGAGCAGCAGTTACTGGGGAAGGTGCAGGTGCTGTGCACGGACCTGTTCCCGGAGCTGATACCGCTTCTCGAAGGGGGCCGCATTCTGGCGACGCTGTATCAGCGGCCATTCGCGCAGGGAAAGACAGCCTTCGAGATACTGCTGCGTTACCTGGTGGAACGTGTGCGCCCGGAGCGGGCGGCGACGCGACTTGCGCCCCACACGGTCTTCCGCAGCAATCTGCCTCTCTTCGCCGATCGCGTTCGCAGCAAAGTACGTAGCGGGGTTGGTGCGGAAGCACGGAGCGTCTGACGATCCAGAGTCAGTGCGCGGTAGCGCCTTCAATCTGATCTTCGATCGACTCCAGGCTGCGGCCTTTTGTTTCAGGCACCAGGCCGCGCACGCAGACCCAGCCCACCAGGCAGGTGACGCCATAGATCACGAAGGCTCCTGCCTGGCCGAAGGCGCCGGTGAGCGCTGGGAAAGAAAACGTGAGCAGGAAGGACGAGGCCCACAGCGCGGAGACAGCAAGCGAGACGCCGCGCGCGCGGATGCGAGTGGGAAATATCTCCGTGATCAACACCCAGGTGACCGGCGCGAGCGTCATGGCATAGCAGCCGATCGCTAAGAGCGTGAGCAGCAGAATGGGCAGGCCGTGCAAGTGCATGTGATAGACAATTGCCAACGCGATGTGGACGACGCCAACGCTGGCACAGCCCAGCAACATGAGAAAGCGGCGTCCGATGCGATCGACGAAGAGCATTGCCAGCAGGGTGAAGACCAGGTTGATAGCGCCGGTGATCACAATGTTGAACAGGATGTCGTTTACGCCGTACCCAGCGCTGCGATAGACCTCTTCCGCGTAGTTGAAGAGGATGTTGATGCCGCTCCACTGCTGCAAGACCGCGAGCCCGATGCCGATGAGCGCCAGGCGTCGCACACCTGGTGACGCGAGCTCCCGCCAGCCAGTCTCCCGAGTGCGATCGTGCTGAAGGTGTTCCGCAATGCTATGCACCATGCTGCCTGCGTACTCGCGGCCGCCCATGCGCGCAAGGATTGTCTCCGCATCCGCCGTGCGATGGCGGGAGATCAGCCAGCGCGGGCTCTCCGGAATGACACTTGCGAGAACAAACAACAGCACTGCCGGCACAGCGACTGCGGTGAACATCCAACGCCATCCGTATTGTGCATTCCACACGGCGGCGGAAAGCGATCCGCTGAAGAGATGCGCGCCGCGCGTGCCGATCTGCCAGTCGAAGATCTGCGCGCCGAGGATGCCGCACACGATGGCGAGCTGATTGAGGCTGACCAGGCGTCCGCGCCACTGCGCCGGGCTGATCTCGGCGATGTACATGGGAGAGATGTTCGACGCGAGTCCGATGGCGAGGCCACCGACAATGCGCCATGCAATGAATGCAGTGAACGAGAAGGCCCAGCCAGTGAGCACGGAAGAGACAGCAAAGAGCGCGCCGGCCAGCAGAAGAGAACGCTTGCGGCCAAGGCGATCGCCGATCATGCCGGAGAGCAGCGAGCCTGCGAGGCAGCCCACCAGGGCGCAACTGTTGGCCCATCCGATGAGCGTATCGGTCGTCAGATGAAAGTACGATTCATAGAAGGGTTTTGCGCCGCCGATGACGACCCAGTCATAGCCGAAGAGGAAGCCGCCGAGTGCGGCGACGGTGGCGATCCAGATCAGATAGCCAAGGCGAAAGTGCTGTGCATGAGGTTCGGTGGGCGATGGGATGGGCGTTGCGGAGTGCACGCTTATCTCGTCTCTGCGGTGTTTTGCGATTTCGAAGCGTGCGCGGAAGCGGATTGCTCTGCTACTTCACGTTCACTCAGTTCGGCCTGTTGCAGCAGATCGGCTGCGCCGGCATGGTTGCTGTCGAGCGCTAGCACCGCGCGCAACATTGGGATGGCAGCGGCTGCGCCGTTGCAACCATAGGCGGCTTGCGCACGCAGGAAGGCGGCGAGCACGCGATTGCGATGAGCCAGGTCTTCATGAAAGAGCAGCATCGCGGGCAGCGACGTGGCGAAGTAGTCGATCTTCGGCTCCTGCGCCTCCAACTCATCCGCGAATGCTGAGATGGCGCGGAAGACCTGATCGGCTTGTTCCGGTTGCTGCAATTTTTCGAGCGCGGCGCCTCTCCAGTAAGTCATGTCGGAGACGGGGAGCACACTCATCTGCTGGAAGTCGCCTGCCTCCTGAGAGGCGCGCTGCCACCAGTGTTCCGCTTTCGCGCGAATGCCGGCAGCCGCATGCGCCGCGCCCAGCGTGTATTCGATGTCGCTTTTGTTGGCGAGCAGGTGCCGCGCCTCGCCGATCGATTGGGGAGGATGCAACGCGGCTTCGAGGTGCGCGATCGCTTCGGTATGCTTTTCGGTGGCAATGGCGCGCCGGGCCAGGAGCAGGCGAGCGCGAACGAACTGTCCAAGGACCAATCCTTCGCCGCCCTCCCACGGTTGGAAGTTGCGCGAGAGCAAGCTGGAGAGCGCCTGCTCCGGATGGCCTGTCTGGTTGTAGAGCGTGGCCAGTTCGACGGAGAGATCATCGCGGGTGGCCACGAGGTCAGCATGGCGTAGCAATTCGTCAAGACGCCGCTCAGGTGCGATGCCTGTACGCTTCCAGAGCTGGTCGCGTTCATAGAGAATGCGGCCGTCTTGCGGGTCAGCGGCTTGTGCGCGATCGAAGGCCGCGATTGCAGCGTCTGCATCGCCGCGCACGTTGAAGAGCGCGATGCCAAGGTTGCGGTGGACGGTCGGAAAGGTCGCATCGAGCGTTGCAGCACGCTGCCAGAGGTCGATCGCCTCATCGTAGCGCCGCCGATCGTAGAGCAGGTTGCCGAGATAGTATGGCGCGCGCGCATCGCCGGGGACGGTTCGCGTGACGGCCTGCAGAACAATCATTTCTTCCAGCCGATGCGGAAAGCAGTAGTCCGGCGACGCTGCCGCCGCACGCTGCCATGCGTGATCGCCTTCGTCTTTGCGTCCGGCGCGGTGCAACAGATAGCCGAGCGTGTAGTGCAGAAGGGGAACGCTGCCATCCATCGATTGCACGTTGCCAGACTTGATCAGAGCGATGGCTGTCTGGTCTTGGCCGCAATCCACATAGTCCCAGAGCAGGTCGAGAAGCGCGCGGTTGTCCGCGGGCACGTCACCCAGCGCGAGGTGGCGGCTCCAATGATCGAGCGGGTCCATGGCGCGTGTCTCGGCCAGCATGGTGTGCGCTTCGTCGTGATGGCCGAGCGCGCGGAGAGCGAGCGCAATCAAATTGCGGGCGTTCAGATTATCGGCATCGCGCGCCAGGCTCCGTCGCGCATGTTCGAGCGCCACTTCCCAGCGACCGGCCGCTGCATCCGCCTGCGCCAGGGCATAGTGTGCCGGCGACTTCCATGCCGCGCTCCAGGCCGCCTTCGCAAAGGCATCGTAGCTTTCGGACGGCCGATCCATGAAGCGCAAGGTCAGACCGAGCAGATAGAACACACGCCCGTCGGCGGGATTTGGATTGAGCGTGGTGAGCCGCTGAATCGCTTTGCGCAGCAGGCCCTCCGCAGTGGCAAATTCGCCGCGTTGCATGTGCCATTCGCCCAGTGCGGTGTTCGCGCGCGCGTCGAATGGATCGCGGCGCAGCGCCTCCTGCCAGTAGAGCTCTGGCCGCCGCGTGGCATGGCGGTACTGGGAGAGATGGAGTCCGGTGAGATAGAGCTCCTCGTTGGTGGGGATGGCGGAGGGTGCTGGAGGCTCCTCCGCGACAGTAGGAACAGGCGCGGGAATGACTTCGCCGGGTGCATAGCGGAGCAGCAACGCTCCATGCGCCTCGACTGTCACAGCGAGATCGGTCTCCGGTACGCGCGGTTACAAGCGCGTGTTCAAGAATCAGCGGATTGCCAATCCGGATATCCTGCGTCCAAGTCGCTGCAACGGCGCCGCGACATGTCAGCGTCACAGTTACGTTGGTCAAGTCTCGCGTCGCCTGTACGCCCATCCGGACGCGACCGTTCCTGGCCGTGAGACTGAGTGCGCATTGCAGGCTGGCTGCCTGCGGTGGTCCGATGCGCTGCAGCGGATACCAGAATTGCGAAAAGAGTTTGGTTTCACCCGGCGCGAGAAAGGAAAAGTCCGGCTGGTTGTCGGTATAGACTCCGGCCATCAACTCGATATAAGGGCCATCGTTGTCCGTCAAACTGCGGTCCCACGCATAGCCGAACTCATGGTTTCCCCAGGTCCATTGCTTCTTGCCGGGGGCGAAGTGGTGGTCCGCGAAGTGCAGCACGCCGGCCTGCGCGCGATGATCGTAGCCACCAAAGAAATCTTCTTTGGTTGAGGTGATCATGTAGCTCGTCGGCACCGGAATGTTTGCATACCAGCTTAGATCGTCGGCGGCATAGGATCCGTCCGGTCGAAACTGGCGGGGCTGCTCTTCTTCCGGAACTCCGTTGCGAGCGCGGGCGGGATAGTCCACCCCGTAGTAGGGCCGGTCGCTGTGTGGGAATGCAGTGATGGCTCGCTTTGCATGATCGGCGACATAGCGAACATCGGGAGGGAAGAAGGACTGATACTGCTCATGCACGCGGGTAGCGACATTGGCCCACCACAAAAATGTCTGCTGATACGGCGTGCGGTTGTAGAGGCGCACTTTCAACTCGACCACGGCTCGATCCGGATGCAGGCAGATGCCGTGCATTCCCTTCATGCGCTGCATCGGATCGTGGTCGCTGCACCACACGGTGACGGAGCCATCGGGGTGACGCTCGATCTCGGTCTCGACCGGCATGAAGGTTGCAGGCCGGTGATGCTGCGGCCAGTTAAACTCGACACCGCCGGAGATCCATGGACCTGCCAAGCCGACGAGTGCCGGCTTGATGACGTTCTGCCGATAGAAGAAGTCGTAACCGTTTGTCTTGTCCAGCCCGACATGGATGCGGCCGCCAATCTGCGGCAACACCATCAGACGCAGGTAGGCATTCTCAATGTGTACCGCCTGCCATGATTGTTCAACAGGCGTCTCTGTAACGCGATCCACAAACGGAATGGGGTAGACGCGGCCGCTGCTACCTTGATACACGCGCGTCTCCAGGAACATCGGATTGCGATCCGGAGCGTGTGGCAGGTAGCTGCGCAGCACGACTGGCTGCCGCCACGCCTTGACGGCGCCCGTCTCTTCAGGAGGCGCTGGGAGAAGCTCCAGGCGAAATGGAAGTGAAGAGGACTCTCCAGGCATGCCGTCACTCAACGCTCTTGCGATCCCGGAGTCGATACAGGCAAAGCCGGAAGCACTCAAGGTGGGAGAATACTACCCAATCGGTAACGTACACGAGAATTACACTTGAACAGGCGACTGTCAAGCTTTGTTCCGTCTCAAAATAGGGCTGCCTCCGGCTTTCGGTCTGTGGAGAGAGTGCCTGCCCATTGCGAGGGAAATCGAAGTCGTTTACGGGAACGTGCCCGTAAATGCCAGTTGGACCCAGCCGGCGAAGAGACGGACGCCTGAATCGCTCGATCGCGCAGGCTGTCGGGTTGGCGCAGCACGGGTGCCAACAGAAGCACCCCGCGCGGCCGTGCTGCGGTGCGCAGCGGGCGAGAGATTCAATGCGTGAACGTGGGAGACGCGGCCGCCGGATGCGTGGATACAATGCCCTTGCCCTCTTGCACTACGTAAAAGCGATCGACGGCCAGGTTCGCGAGGATTTCTTTAGTCCCGGAGGGCCAGGTCACCTCCACTTTATCTGCGCGTGGATGCGCTCCCAGGCCGAAGTGCAGCCGCAGATCATTCTGCGACAGGTAGCTGCCGCCACTGCGCACTTCGTCTGCCTGAACCAGGTCTCCCGCCGTCACCTTGACGCGAGCGTTGAGAGCCAGCAGATTCCCTTTTGCCCCATGGAGTTCGAGACTGATCCAGTGGTTCTGCGCATCCGCATCTGCACGCAGGATCATCGGGTTGCCCTCGAGGTTCTCGATGACGATCTCCAGATGTCCATCGTTGAATAGATCGCCCACCGCGAGGCCGCGGCTCACCTGTGGTATCTGCACCGCAGACCCGCTCATCTTGCTGACGTCGCGGAACGTTCCGTCGTGCTGGCTGGCATAGACCAGCTTGGGTTCGCGATAGACCGTACCCGTGCCGGATGCGCCCACCTGCGGATAGACATGGCCATTGACCAGGATGAAATCGAGCCAACCGCTGTTGTTGAGATCGATGAAGGCATCGCCCCAGCCGACATACGGAGTGGTGGCTCGCGCAATGCCGGATGGATAGGAGACGTCCGTGAAATTCATGCCTCCGTCGTTACGGTAGAGCGTCGCGTACTCTTCGCTGAAGTGTGAAATTGCAATGGAGAAGCGGCCGGTGTGCATGTAATCGCCCAGCGCCACGCCCATGTTTGCCTGTTCTGTGCCGTCCTGGTTGACTGCCACGCCGGACGGGTAGGCGACGTCGGAGAAGTGCCCATGCCCGTCATTCACATAGAGAAAATTCGGCTCGCCATCATTCGCTACAAAGAGATTGGGTGGCCCATCTCCATTGAAATGCGCCCATATCGCAGTCAATCCGAAGAAGCCGTGCGGATCGTCCACGCCCGCCTGCTTGGAGACATCCTCGAATGTGCCGTCGCCACGATTGCGATACAGATTGTCGCTCGTTCCTTTTAATCCGCGCGGACCGCATTGCACCGGGACGTCGTGGTATTGGCAGGTTTTCTTCGACCCAAAGGTCGGCAGATCGTTGAGATGAAAGTCCACATAGTGGGAGACGAAGAGATCCGGCCATCCGTCGCCGTCATAATCCCCGAAGGAAGCGCCGGTCGCCCACCCATTGTCGCCGCTCAGCCCAGCTTGCTTGGTGACATCCGTGAACGTGCTATCGCCGTTGTTACGATAGAGAACGACTCCGCCGAAACAGGTCACCAGCAGATCAGGGCGCCCGTCGTTGTTGTAATCGCCAGATGCGACGCCCATTGCCCAGCACGGATATCCGACGCCAGCCTTGTCCGTGACGTCAGTGAAGGTGCCATCGTGATTGTTGTGATAGAGCGCGCTCTTTGCTTTCTTGCCGGCCAGCCCCATCTCCACACTCGCGGCATTCGTGAAGTAGATATCCGGGTAGCCGTCCTGGTCGTAGTCGATCAGCGCGACGCCGCCGCTCATCGACTCAACAATGTAACGAGCATCGGGTGTCGACAGGTGGTTGAAGTGAATGCCGGTATTCGCCGTGATATCCAGCAATTGCGTTGCGGTACTCGGCTGGGACACGGCTGCTTTGGCTGGAGTCTCCCTGGCCGGCTGAGCGGAAACGATCGCCGGCACGCACAGACAGACCAGCGAAAGCATTTGCGCGCGCAGACGACTGGCGCGGCACCGGCGATCAGCGCTGCGTGTCTGCATCGTCTGCATTCTTTTGAAGTGAGCCGACACGCATATCGTGGAAGATCTTCTCCAGCTTGCTGCTCATGTCCTTGTACTTCTTGTACTCGGTCATCTGCTGTTCGGCTTCGGCCGTCTTGCCTTGACGGCGGTAGAGCATGCTCAAGCGGTAGCGGGCCACCGTGTTGGAGGGATCGATCTTCACGGCTTGCTCGAATGCCTGTTGCGCCTTGTCGTTTTCATTCATGGTCATCAGGACTTTGCCCAGTTCCACCAGCGCATCCGGATCGTTCGGCTGCAATTCCACCGCGCGCGAATATTCGTTGAAGGCGGTTTTCGTGTCTCCACGCTTCGCCGCGATCTCACCCAGCATCAGGTGCGACTTCTCGTCGGCGGGATTATCGGCAAGGGCCGCCTGAAACTCCGGCTCTGCCTGCGCCTTCAACGCATCGTTGGACGAGTTGTAGAGAAGCTCGCCGAGGTCGAAATGCGCGCCCGGCAGATGCGGATTGATCTTCAGTGCTTCGCGCAGATTGACGATTGCCTGTGCTTCATCGCCGTGCCGCGCCAGCTCGCGGGCCATCATCTCGTGCATCAGCGCGCCATCGGGATCGGAAAGGGCCATGGTGAGCAGCGCCTTGTCCGTCAGATCGGAGTACAGCCGGTACGAGGAGTAGAGCAGCGCGGTGTTGGTAGGATTATCGGCGAGCAGATCGGACGCGAGCGTCGCGGCCTTCTCCGTCTCGCCCGTGCTGGTATAGCTGTCCATCAGCGCATTGCCCACTTCCGTCTTGAACTTCGGCTCGGTCAGGTGGGGAAGGGCCGCTTCAAGATCGGCCTGGCTCGCCTGAGCTTCTCCCGTATGCGCCTCCGCCAGCCCGAGCAAGTCCCTGAAGCTTCCATAGATCGGGTTTCAGTTTCACGGCCACCCGCAGCTCGGGAACAGCGCCGGCATAGTCGCCGCGAAAGAACAGGAGCACACCCAGATTTCCGCGCGCATCCACGTTCTGCGGCTCGAGGGCGACGACCTTTTGCAGCTCTGGAATGGCCAGGTCCGGCCGCTGCTGCTGCAGATATTGTTGTGCGGCGCGCGCGTGCTGGCTCGCCTGCTGCTTCTTCAACGCAGCGGCTTGGCCTGCGGCGGGGATTGCAGCGATAGTGGCAGGAGCAGCAGGGCACAGAGGACAACTCGGCAGGTCATGACTCACTCAATCATAAAGTGGCGATAGTGAGGCGCGAAAAAAAGAAGAGAACGGCAATCGCCGTTCTCTTCTTTCTGAAGCAGGTTGAGGTTAGAAGGAGATGCGTCCGTAGATCTGCATCGTGCGGCCGAAGACAGTGAGGCTGTTGATGACTGCCGGCATTCGGGTCCACCGTTGATCGTCGCATTCGGCAGCAGCAAAGCTGGGATGGTTAAGGACGTTGTTTGCAGAAGCGCGAATCTCCAGCCCGATGTTTTCCCACGGGAATATGGAATGTCTTGCCAATCGCGGCATTCATGAGGAAGTATCTTGGACCATACAGATTATTCCGCTGCGCGTTGCCGTAAGGTGCCGGCATCCGGTTGATTGAAGGCAGGTCAGCATTGAACCAGTGATTCGAGGTCCTTGTGGGCCGAATTGGGGTTTCCGATCTGATTGGGGATGCTGCGTTCCGTTTCCCTTTCAGATCGAAGGAGTTATTGGAGCTCGTGGTCACGCGTATACGGGACTGCCAGAGGTCCACACGATGGTTGGCGACAACCTGCCATCCTCCAATGGCTTCATCGACCAGCCAGTTGCTGTTCAGGAACTGACGGCCCCTTGCCCACCGGCAGGTCGTAGATAGCCGCCGTTTTGAAGGCGTTGCGAATATCGAAGTTCGACTGCCCCATAGTTGGCGGCGACATCATACGGCCTGCTGGTAGAGGTCGTTCCCCGAGCTGCTGCCCCATCCGGAGGAGTCGATGCTGTCCAGCATGTGCGACCACACGTAGTTTGCATTGAATTGCAGTCCCTGTGAGAGACGTTGCGAGATTGTTGTTTGCAGCGAGTTGTAGTTGGATACACCGTTGTTGGTGCCGCCAGCTCCAGTCTCCGCTGTTAATACCCTGGAACAGCGGATAAGGCCGTTTATTTTGATCGGTCGGTGACAAGAACTGCTCCGGAACCGCGTTGATATCAGCAGGGAAGAGCAGGTTATAGCCATGGCTTGCCACATAGGCGGCGGTGAAGACCATGTTGGTGCCGATCTCCTGCTGCACCTCAAAGTTCCATTCCAGAATCTTCGGCACAGGTGAGTGGTACTGCTGGTAGGAGACGCCTTGCTGCCGTTCAGAGCGGCGGGGCCAATGGGTCTGATAAAGGCCTCCATTGGCGCTCAGACCTGCCTTGATAGTCGGTGTTTCCGTCTGAAGCGGCAAGAACGAACAGGAGACTGCCGTTGGTTGGTCGTCCAGATGCTGCCGTTTAATGCAAGAGCGTTGCCTATGCCGGGGGCATAGGTGTCATTACTCCAGGTATAGCCATAGAGCCCGACGCCGCCCCGAACGACGGTCTTTGGTCCATGTCCGTAAGGAAAGCCAACGCGAGGCAGCCAGGTGTTCCAGTCCGGCGCTTGCAGGCTGTCACGTCCGTTGGCTTTCGTGGTGCCATACCACATAGCGCCCTTGGAGCCATCTGCTGGATTGGTCACGGTAGGATCGAAGGAGAGCATATTCCCCTTCACTTCGTGCCATCCGGTCACGCCCTGCCAGCGCAGGCCGAGGTTAATCGTTAGGTTGGGACGAAGCTTGATATCGTCCTGTACAAAGAACTGCGGACTCTTCAGACGTCCACCCCACTCAGGTGCTTGCTTGGCGTCCCAATGGTTCGCATAGCCGAGCAGGAAGTCGGCGAATGCCATGCCGGTCGACGTATCTCCAGTACTTGCCGCTGTATAGGCGCCGGTGAACTTCATGTGTCCAGCGACCTGATTTCCCCATGCAGTCGAGTCGGCACGATTGATCAGGAACTCGCCGCCAAAGTGCAGTACATGCCGCCCACGAATCAGAGTGACCACGTCCGATGGGTCGAAGACAAACTCTTTGTAAACGGCGTTCGTATTGGGTTGCAAATGGTACATGTCGCCGCCGTTTCCCGTTACCTCGATGTCTGGGAACAGGTCAGCCTTGGCGAATTTCATGCCCAATTTCGCGGGGAAGCCCAGGCCAAGCGAATAGGGCACGAAGAAGTTCAGCTGGTCAGTGAAACCCATGCGGGCTTCGTTGATGGTTTGTGGACTGATCGTCCACACCCACGAGACCTGCGCGTTGTCACGGCTGACGTCGCCACTCTGGCAGTTGATCGGGCAGATTCCCTCATTGTGGATACTGTGCCGGGTTGTCGCTATTCGTTTCAGAGACGATGATGTGGTTGTTCTGGTTGAGCTGGTAATCCAGCCGCCCGAAATATTTCGTGAATGGCTGGGAGTTGGGTACGTTGAAGAAGAAGTTGTTGCTGAAGCCCGTTGCGCCCGCGACATTTGGAGCCGGATAGTACTTGGTAATCGCTGCGGCCACCGGATCGATCTGGCCCGCAGGAATTTTATTGCCGTTCCCGTACTCATCCGCGAAGGTTTTGCGGTGAAAAGTGCCAGTGCTGTCCACGGTCTGCGTCGTCGGGTCGTAGAGAGTCTGGAAGCCGGTGAAGTCGCCAGTGCGCATCGCAGCGGTCGGGACGTTTTGAAATCCGCTCGAGCTGCTGCCCGGGTTAATCGATCTTGTCGTAGTTGAAGAAGAAGAACAGCTTATCCTTCACGATTGGACCGCCAACCGCGAAGCCGAAGTTGTTATAGCGCAGCAGCGGAACCGAGCCTTGCACCAAAGGCATAGTCCGCGGCATTCAGTGCGTTGTTCTGGAAGAACTCGTATCCCGCGCCGTGAAATCGATTGGTACCGCCCTTGCTGATCTGGTTGAAGGTCGCTCCGCCGACACCATACTGCGCCGAGAAGGCCGAATCGTCGACTTTGACTTCCGCGACCGTCTCCAGCACCATCACGTCGGCGTTCTGACTCATCGGCAAGGTCGTCGTCGCGCCGTCCGCCAGTACGGTGTTGTACGGCAGATTGCCGTTGATCGAAGCCGATTGTCCGCCGCGACTGTTATAGATCCGTGCTGGATGCACCGGGAAGGAGCGTGATGAAGTTCTGCCAGTCCGCACCAACCTGCGGCAGTTGCAGAAGCTGCTTAGAGTCCAAGGTCTGAGTCTGTGCCCCGGTTTCGGTCTGCAACAACGGAAGGTCCGTTTGGACGACGACCTGTTGCTGCGCGGCACCGACGGCCAGCGGCGCGTCGACGGTGACGGTCCCCACCTGCAGCGTGATCGGCCCGCGGACATAGGTCTGGAAGCCGGGCGCGGTGACGGTGATCAGGTAGTGATCGGGAACGATTGAGCCAGTGTCGTAGAGGCCGGCTCCATCCGTCGTGTAGGTGTGGGTAATGCCCTTATCGACGTCGTCGACCTTCACTGTAGCGCCGGGAATGACGGCGCCTGCGGAATCCGTGACGGTTCCACGAATGTCGCCTGAGTTGGTGTTCTGTGCGACCACCGCAAGGGCTGGCCACAATAGGGCGAAGCCAAGGCTGGCGCGAATCAACTGCTTCATGTTGCCTCCTGGAGAAGTACCATCTGCTTGCGCTGAACCCCGATGCTCTGTGAGTTCGCGCATCTTCTTTGTTTCATCGAGCCGCCTGCCGACAATCCGGCAGTGGGCTCACGACTCCCCGATGACAGAATGGAAGGACCGCAGATCGTCTCAACCCATCCTGTTGATCAGCTTCGATACCACCTGCAGAAAGGCAAAGTGCTTCCTTTCCCATTCCCGGTGTGCGGAGACAAGACAACGGTTTGCCTGCTCATATCGGGAAAAGGTGGTCCTCGCTGATCGTTGCAGATGAAAACAATTCGAGAAGATCATTGTCAAGGGAAATCTTTGCTGCGTATGCTAAGACAATCCTTTGTCTTCATATCAGTAAACAGATTTCCGTGGAGAGATCGTTAAAGTAGATGGATATGACCAGCCGGCGCACCTTCCTGAAATTGGCAGCCTTGGCTGCCCCTTCTGTCACGCCCTTCGGTTCCCTCAACGCCTGGGGCATGAGGCCGGACACACTCTCCGGGAGGCCAGCCTTCCTGCCGGTGCGGGCCTGGCGCACCTCAGAAAAGGTTCGCTGCGAACGAATGGAAGCGCCGGCATGGCGTAGCGGAGCCCCAACCGGATCAGGGGTTATCCAACTTGATCCGGGACAGCGTTACCAGGAGGTACTCGGGTTTGGCTCCGCGCTCACGGATGCGTCCTGCTATCTGCTGGAGCAGATGCCCGCCGCCGCTCGGGGAGCGCTTCTGCAGGAGTGCTTCGGTGCCGACGGCCTGCGCATGTCGATTGCACGCACCACCATCGGCTCCAGTGACTATTCCCGCGATGCCTACACCTACGACGACTCCGCTCAACCCGATCCCGGTCTCCAGCAGTTCAGCATCGAGCACGATCGCCAATACATCCTGCCAGTGCTCCGTGAGACGCAGCAGGTCAATCCGGAGATTTTTTACTTCTCCTCGCCCTGGAGTCCTCCAGCGTGGATGAAGGCGGGTGATTCGCTGCTCGGCGGCTCCATGCGCAGCCGCTACTTCGAGCCCTACGCGGAATACTTCGTCAAGTTTCTCCAAGGTTACGCTGCGGACGGAGTCCACATCCGCGCCGTTACCGTTCAGAACGAGATCGACACAGACCAGGATGGCCGCATGCCGCAGTGCATGTGGGGGCAGGAGTACGAGATCCAGTTTGTGAAGGAGTTCCTGGGGCCGGCGCTCCGGAAAAACTCCCTTGACACCAAGATCTGGATTCTCGATCACAACTACAACCTGTGGGGCCGCGTGGCAGACGAGTTCGAGGATGCCGGCCTCTCCCAATACGTCGATGGTGTCGCATGGCACGGTTATTACGGATCGCCGGCTGCGATGACGCGCGTGCACAACATGTTTCCGTTGAAGAATGCGTATTGGACGGAAGGCGGATCGGATTTCACTTCACCGGATTACATGACCGATTGGGCAAAGTGGTCCGGCACCTTTGCCGGCATCCTGAACAACTGGGCTCGCTGCATCGTGAGTTGGAATCTGGTGCTGGATGAGCACGGCAAGCCCAACATCGGCCCCTTCTCCTGCGGCGGCGTGCTGACGCTGAATTCACAGACGCATCAGCTTTCGCGCAGCGGTATGTACTGGGCGCTGGCTCACTACTCCAAGTTCATGCAGCGCGGGGCGCGTGTTTTTGCCACGCACGGCGATCTTCCGGAGATCGATCATGTCGCCGCGCAGAACCCCGACGGCAGCAGCGTGCTGGTGCTGACCAATCGCGGTGCGGAACGCGAGGTGGAGTGTGGCTTGCAAGACAAGACTCTGCACGTGAGCCTGCCCGCGAATTCCGTCACGACGCTGATTTTGTAATTGTCGCTGTTATCTTTCTTCGCTTGCGCTCTTCTCGGCAGGCGCGAGACTTCCCATTTGTCTCGGCTTGCCGTCGGGTGTGCATGTTGTCACGGACCTGCCAATCGGCTAATGTGAGAGCGTTCGCATATGCGGCGATGGCGTTCATCCAACGACATGAATCACGACACCAAGTATCGCAATACCGGCGCGGCACAGCTATCTGAAAAGCGGGCCGCGTTGTTCTCAGTGCTCTGCTGCGCCGCGTGCCTCTTCTTCCCGGCTTATCTTGTTCCAATCCACGCGAAATCCGCGAATCAGGCGCTCTTGTACAGGCAATCGGATGCGCCGCTGGCAGCCCGCATCGACGACCTGATGCGTCGCATGACTCTCGAGGAGAAGGCGCGGCAACTGGATATGTACTCCAGTGCTCGCGAGATTGTCGATAAACATACAGACGACACGCACGCGGCGCTCGACGCCGTCTTCCTTCCGGAGAAGGCGCAGAGTCTCTGGGGCGATTTGGGGGTGGGCTCCATTCACGATCTCAATCCCACACCGGAGCAGGCCAACACCATCCAGCGCTGGGTGATCGCACACAATCGTCTCGGCATTCCCGCGCTCTTCATCGAGGAGGGCTTGCACGGCTTCGACACCGGTACCGTCTTTCCTGCGCCCCTCAATCTTGCTGCCACCTGGAATCCTCAGATCGCCCAGCAGACTGGCGCTGCCATTGCGGCAGAGGCGCGCGCCACCGGTGTGGATATGATTCTTGCACCCGTCCTTGATGTAGCCCGCGAGCCCCGGTGGGGGCGCGTCGAAGAGGATTTCGGCGAGGATCCGTACCTTACCGGTCAACTCGGCCTCGCGTACGTGCGTGGCGCACAGGGCGACAGCCTCAACACCGACCACACCGTTGTGGCCGAGCCGAAGCACTTCGCCGGTCACGGTTCTCCTGAAGGCGGGACCAATACATCTCCCGTGCACATCGGGGAGCGCGAACTGCGCACCGTCATGTTGAAGTCCTTCGAGCCCGCCTTTCGTGAAGGCCACGCGATGGCCACCATGGCTGCCTATCACGAGATCGACGGCATCCCGGTCACGGCAGACCCCTTCCTGCTCAAGACAATTCTTCGCAACGAATGGGGGTTCCAAGGCTTCGTTCTCTCCGACTTGGGCGCCATCGAGCGCCTCTACACCGTGCATCATGTAGCGGCGTCGCCCAAGGACGCCTCGTGCCTCGCCATCCATTCCGGCGTCGACATGCAGTTCTACGACTTCCCCCACGATGTCTTTCAGAAGGCGCTGGTCGATTGCGTGCGCGAAGGCTCGTTGCCGCAGGCGGATCTGGATCGTGCCGTGCGCTCGGTCCTTCGCGTCAAGTTCTCTCTCGGCCTCTTCGATCATCCTTTGGTTGACCTCACGCTCAATGCGCGTGTGCACCGTTCGCAACCGCATCTCGCTCTTTCACTCGAATCGGCGCGCGAGTCCATGACGCTGCTCAAGAACGACGGGCATCTGCTGCCGCTCGCGAAATCGATCCACCGCATCGCGGTCATCGGTCCCAATGCCGATGTGGCGCGCTATGGAGACTACGAGCGCGAATCGAATGGCAAGCGCATCAGCCTGCTCGATGGCATCCGCACGATCGTCCCGCAGGCGGCTGTCACCTTCGATCCTGGCAAAGACATCTCGGCGGCCGTTGCGGCTGCGAAGCAGGCAGACACGGTCATCCTCGGTCTCGGCGAGTGGCAGGGTATCTCCGGCGAAGGCTTCGACCGCTCCAATCTCGATCTGCCCGGCAATCAGGAGCAGCTTCTTGAGGCCGTGGTTGCCACCGGCAAGCCAGTTGTTCTCGTCCTTGAAAACGGCAGGCCGTTGACCATCGGCTGGGCCAAGCAGCATGTTCCCGCCATCCTCGAGGCCTGGTATCCGGGCGAGTTCGGCGGCCAGGCTATCGCCGAAACACTCTTTGGCGACAACAATCCCGCAGGTCGTCTCACCATCACCTTTCCGCGCAGCGTCGGCCAGCTTCCGGACTTCTACAACAGCGACCCGTCGCGTATCCATAAGTATGTCGACGACGATGGCAAGCCGCTTTTCCCTTTCGGCTTTGGTCTCAGCTACACCACCTTCCGCTACGACCACCTTGCCGTGCAGCCACCGGCGTCCGGCAGTGACAAGCCTGTAGAGGTAACAGTGGACGTAACAAACTCTGGCGATCGGGATGGAGACGAGGTAGCCCAGCTCTATCTTCGCGAAGACGTCACCAGTGTCGAGACTCCAGACCGCTCCCTCGCCGGCTTTTCCCGCATTCATCTCCGGCCTCAGGAAAGTAAAACGGTCACTTTTGAGATCCCGCGATCCCAACTTGCCGTCTGGAACGCGGAAGGGAAGTGGGTCATTGAGCCCGGCCAGTTCACGGTCTGGGCGGGCGGCTCATCGCAGGCATCTCTCACGGCACAATTCCGCCTCCAGCGCTGAGCAGCGCGGCAAACGACACGAACCCGCGCTTTTCCCCGTAGCGCCGGTTCACCCATTGCTGCAACCCACACAAACTGTGCGGCTTACCTGTTAGGGCAAATTCAATAGGCAATTGATTTGACTTTGTTGCGCCGGCGGACGCTATATGTGTCACGTTCGCCGCGCACGAATCACTATTCCCCTGATCCTCCCCCTGATCCGAGCCGCCATTGCTGGGAAGACGCCTTTCCCACGGATGGACTAGTTGTCGTTGGGGCGGCTGGCGAAACGTGGGCTCTCTCAGGAGGAAGACCGTGGCAACTTTTTGCGTCAAATGTGGAGCGCTGCTCGCCGAGTCGGCTACATTCTGTGGCAGTTGCGGCGCGAAAAAGCAGGTATCGAATCAGCCGGCGACACAATCGAAGACGACACCCCAGAGTGCCGCATTGGCATCGCCTGTTCCCGGAAAATCAAACACCCTGCTGAAAGTAGGCATTGCCCTGGTTGCGATCATCGTGGTCGGCGGGGTGCTTGCGCTGGCCGCCGCTGTGTATGTCGCACATAAAGTGAGTGAAAAAGCACACGCCGTCACGCGTCAGGTGATGGGAGGCGACCGCCCTTCGGCCGCGGGCGGTCTCGCGTCGATGCTGAAAAGCGCCGCGGCCTCGGATGATGAAAACGAGTTCAAGGGAGATCCCTGCCGCTTCCTCAGCAGGGAAGAGGTGTCCCATGCGATTGGGGTGACGATCGTCCGCGCGCAGGCTCAGGACGCAGGCTGCAGTTATATCGCGCATGGCGATCCCGCGGACATGACCTCCAGGCACATGGCTGCCATGGCGACCAGCCAGGCAAAAGCCAATGGCGACCAGGTAGACGCGAAACAACAGCAGATGATGCAACAGATCGCCGGCGCCTTCTTCAAGCAGCAGGAGGCCTCCGATAAAGACCTATCGGCGGCGGCGGCCACAGGCGAAGTGCCGGTTCTCACCGTCAGCTTCAGCTCCGGCAGCGCCGACCTGGAGATGAAGATGAACCGCGCGGCATTCAACCATATAAGCCAGGGCGGTTCGACCGAAGGAAAATCGACCGACCAGGTCGCAACCGGAGATCTGACCGGCATCGGTGACGATGCCTATGAGATGGGCGGGACTGGCTTGATGGTTCGCAAGGGCAAGGTCGTTGCGCGCTTCATGTTCCCTTACTGTCCCTGCAGCGCCGACGCCGTCAAGCCGCTCGCCGCAAAACTGGCAAGCCAACTTTGAACCCTGTGACTCATGTCACTTACCGAGGAGAAAGAACACATGAAGATGAGATGGATACCCATAGTTATCGGCGGCCTGCTTATGCAGCCGCTCGCATTTGCAGATGTGAGTTATCAGGAGACGACACAGATTACAGGCGGTTCGCTGCAGAGCATGCTCAAACTTGCCGGCGCATTCAGCTCGCAGGCCAAGCAGGCGAATGCGCCGATGACGTCCACCGTCGCGCTTCACGGCAATCGCATGGTGCGCTCCAATCCGCACACCACCGAAATCATCGATCTCGATCAACAGACCATGACATCCATCGACCACGATAAGCACACCTATTCCGTCGTCACCTTCCAGCAGATGCAGCAGGCGATGGCGGATGCAGCAGCCAAAGCCAAGGCGCAGAGCAAGGGTTCGGCTGATTCCAATCATGCGAGCGATGCACAGATGTCCTTCAATGCACACGTCAGCTCCAATGGAGCCACGCGAAACATCGACGGACGTGCTGCAAAGGAGGCGCTGCTGACTGTGACGATGATGGCGAATGCGACGGATGGCTCAAACGCGAAGGGTGGCATGGCTGCGACCAGCGAGATGTGGATGGTTCCCGATATGCCTGGCGAGGAAGAATTACGCGCCTTCAATCAGCGTATGGCGAAGGAGCTTGCAATGGATGCGAGCGCAAGTCAGATCTCCGGGCTTCTCTCCGCGCAACCCGGCGGAGCGCAGGCTTTAGCAGACCTGAAAAAGGAAGCAGCGAAGATGAGCGGTTTTCCCGTCCTGCAGGTCACGCGGGTTGGTGTGTCAGCCGACGGACAGCCTCTGCCCGCTCCATCCGTAGCTCCGATGGCGCAAAGCAAGAGCGGCGGTTCTGGCGCTGGGAAAGTGACCGGCGAAATCGCAACCGATACGGGTACCCAAGTAGCGAGCGATCAATTGAGCAAGCTTGGCGGGTTTGGCCGCGCGCTTGGCGGTTCCAGCATGGGCGCACTGATGCGCCATAAGCCATCCACCTCTCCGAATACTGCTGCTCCCGCGTCGAACAATGGCGGAGATCCCGCAACGGCCGGCGTGCTATTGGAAAGCCAAACCGAGACCGGAAATTTCTCAACCGCTCCGGTGGATCTGAGCAGCTTCGAGATCCCGGCCGGATACAAAGAGGTGACGTCGCCGATGGTGCGGCACTAACTCAGGTCCGGCCGGTTCTGCCGGGATGAAGAGAAGCACCGCAAAGCAGGTGTGGAGGCTGTTCGCGCGCAAAAGCGATGGCTCAGAGCTGGAGATTAAGCTCCCCAAATGTCGCTACGGTTCGGGCACGGCGAGCGGCTGCTGCGGAACTTCGTCGAGCTTATAGCGTTTCTTCTGGACTAAGGATTGAGCCTTGCGCGCTGCCGTGAAGCGCTGTAACACGGCCGGGACTTCGTCTTTGCGGTCTGCCTTGCGGAGCGCAAGCATGAGATGGTACAGCGCCTGCTGATCATCCGGGTTGAAGGAGAGGGCCTTCTGGCTGTAGTCGATCGCCTGCTCCGGATGTCCATCGCGCAGCGAGAGCGCGCTGAGCAGATTGAGAGCGTCCGACATACGGGGATCCAGAGCGACTGCGCGTTTGGCAGCTTCGACCGCTTCGGCATCATCCGGCGTGCGGTGTGTAGCGTCCTGCTCGGAGAGAGCCTCTGCGAAGAGATATTGAGTGAAGGCATCCTTGGGGTGCGCCTTGGCTGCCGCGCGGAAGGTCGCGAGAGCTTCCTTCGACCTGTGTTGCTCAGAGCGGGCAAGACCTTCTGCGACTCCGGCAAAGGAAAGGTTTGGATCGAGGCGGTTCACCGTCTCGAAATCTTTCGTAGCCTCAGCGAAATCGCCCTTTTCTGTCCGGAGAACGGCGCGTGCCAGGTAGAGGCGTGGCTCATCCGGCAACTGCGAGAGTCCGGTGTTCAGCATATCGATGCCGACCTGAAGAGAGCCATGGTTGTACGAAAGCGTTGAAAATTGCAGATAAGCCGCTACCTTTTGAGGATTGGCCACGATTGCCTGCCGTAAGAGCTGCACGGCGCGAGGCGTATCGTTATTGGCTTCGTAAACGTCGGCCGCCAGGGTGAGCACATCTTCATCGCGGGGGTTGGCCTCGATAAGCGGACCAAGGGTTCCCACGGCATCCTGTGTATGGCCCGCACTCCATTGCGCAAGAGCGAGATTGTAGCGCGTGTTCTGGCGCGCAGGGTCAAGCGCCAGGACACGCTGCAGCAGCGGGATTGCTTCCTCATAGCGATCGAGTGTGCCCAGGCAGGATGCGAATTCGTTCAGCAAGGGAGGCTGACTCTCGAGCAGCGATCCCGCTTCCCGAAAGTGAGGAACTGCCTCCTCGCACTGTTGTGCCTTGTAGTCGAGCGCGGCCAGCATGGCGTGAGTCGTCGGGTCGCCAGGCAACTGCGCAAGCACGCGTAACAGAAGCGGTTTCGCATGGTCGCTCCCTTCCTGATATTCGATCTGCGCTGCTCCTTCCAGCGCAGGAAGATAAGTGGGAGCAAGCTTGAGAGCGTGTTGATACGCCGCGAGTGCAGGTTGAGGCGAACCTTTGCCCGCGAAAGCCATGCCACGCAGCGCCCAAAGGCGATAGTCGCCCGGAGCTCTTTTGATGGCTGCGCCGCTTCGCTGAAGCGCCTCGTCGAAGTTCCGGCTCCGCAGCGCGGCGATAATGTCCGCCGTTGCATCCTGCGTATGGGCTGCAACGGTTGACTGGGCTGGGCAGGGAAGCGGCCGGCCAATCAAACAGCTAAGCGAAATTGCGCAAACGCAGGCCAGGCGGATTTGCCGCTCCGCGATCCAGCCATGGCTCCGGATGGCCTTACGCGGATCATCCCACGAGATATCCCGTGTAGTCATCAGACCAATGTAGCGCTCTAGTGGACCAGGGCCTCCGTAAACCGAGGTTCCACATTGTCGAAGAAGACTCCTTGAAACTGCCCGGGCTTCAACTGCGGCAGGTGAAGAGTGAAGGTGTGCCGGGTGTCCGGCGCGACCTTCGACAGGTCGGCATAGAAGCCGACAAAGGATGCCGGATGGACGCGGGTTGAGCTGTAAGCGCGAGTGAGCGGCAGCGCCTGACCATCCAGCGTGGCCGTGACCTTCATCGCGTCGCTGGGCTCTGCGATCTGTAGGAAGAGCAGAAGCCGCCCGGGCGCGAGCCAGGTGGTTTGGTAATCTTCCTGCGTCCAGGGAATCGGCCACGCCTTTTTGCGCTCGGCAAGCTGCGCAAAGATACCTTCAGGCACAACGAATTCTCCATCCAGCGCCCCCTCCGGGTCGGCCGACAGAGCGATTTGCTCCGCTTGCCTGAAGCGAGTTCCGGAGAAGCGAAGATCCGCACTCACGTAGCGCCCGGACTGTTTTGGCCGCACGGTCATTCCGTTGACGCTCATCTTCTGAATCTGAGTTGCTGTGGGCAGCAGGACCCCGATCTCCTGCTGGGTGCCGGGCTCGCCGGCTATATGCGTGAGAGTGAGAGTGTTCCGGGTCAGCCTGGCAACAGGGCTGAATGATGTCGCCGATGCCGCATTCATGACAATCGGCCCCGTGGCAACTGACGCGGGCACCAGTTCGAGGACAGTTGCGCTGGTGCCATCCAGTGTGAGCTGCACCTCGTCGCCGTAGCTCCAGACGCCTGAGCCAGGTTTCTCAAAGATGCGCCCTTTTTGCGGATACAGCTCCCGCAGCAGATATTGTGAGCCGTGCACGAGGCCGATAGTCGGATCGAGACGAAATGCTGCGGGAAGCGAGCGATAGTTTGGATTAAAGAGGAAGAGATATCCGTGGTCGCCGGAAATCATCGAGGTCCCGTCAACGTTGCCCATAGCGGGCTGTTGAAGGATCGATCGCGTGTGCTTCACAAATTCCTTGTGCTGCACGGTCCAGTCGAGCCATTCGCGAATCCAGGCTTTGTCGGAGGCGGAGAAATGTTTTGCCTCTTCCGAGTCTCGCGCAGGAATCATATCTACGACGTTGTTCCATCCGCCCGTCGCGATCGAAGATAGAAAGGAATAGCGGAAGCCCAGATAATCCCAATCCCGCGGACGGAAGCGCTCGTACATCATCTTCGTTTCCTCGGGATGTCCGCCGGTCTCCGCGTCCGGCGGAACATTCATCGAGCGTTCCGTCTGGTGCGTAGCGTAGCCGGGGACAACCTCCGCGGGAGCGAACTGGTAGTTCCGGTACCAATAATTGACGAAGCGGGCGCGATCGGCGGAGACGCGGTCAAAGTGCAGATCGGGATATGGCGTAAAGCTCTCCGGTTGCTCATCGGTGCCGGTTGGATGAGGATAGCTTCCTGCAAGCCAGCTCCACGGGCCGTACATCTGATAGGACTGGCGTCCATCGATCACGATATGCGGCAATTCCCGTCGCAGCGACTCCATGACGCGCCTCCAGCCGAACCACTGCGCGTAGCTGCTGCTGCGAGGAAGGTTGAGCCAGGTGTAGTCGAACGAATATCCGGCAATGCCAGTGCGCTGCTGAAAGGCAACCAGGTTGCGAATCAGATAGTCCTGAAATTTGCGCGACGCCAGCGACGCATAGGTGAACCTGTCCCCGTGGCCCTTCACTAGCCAGGAATCATCATGGCTATACGGTATGGAGGGATACACATAAGCGAGAAGATCCACATGCTTCTGCTTTGCATACGCGATCGTTTCGCGTATGTCCGCGGGAATCGGGCTGCTGAGAGGGTCCCAGTCGCCGCTACGGATCTTTTCGCCGAGCCCCAGCCAGAGCACATATTCCCAGCTCCATGAATCGGTACTTTTGGTGCGCTCGGAGAGCTTCGAGTTTGCGGGGGCGTAGAGCAGGGTCTCGATGCCCAGCTCCGACGCCGTGTCGATAATGCGCCTGTATTCCGCCACGCCTTCCGGCGTGCCCACATCGATCTGATAGTCATTCAACGTCCATCCCACTTCCACACTGATCGGCGCCGGCGACGGGTCGATCAGAAATGCGCGGACGCAATTGGTGAAGGCGGCGATCTCGGCGCGGTCCATGCCATCGCTGGACGTTGAAGCAGGCGGCAGCTTCCACTCAAGGACCATCTCCCGTGGCAGCCGCTGCCCACTCAGTTGGTAGGAGCCAATGCAGGCGATGTCACTGGCGAAGTCTCCCCACGATGCCTGCCACGCCATCTCCGGAGCATAGGTAGCGGAGACGTGCTGCCCTTGGCGCTCTACGTTGAGAAAAGGGTTCTGCACCACGAGCATGAGGCCGCGGTCCTTCGGAAAGCGGAGGAATGCACCGTAGTCCATGCCAGGAAGCCTCTTGTTGGTCTGCTCGATGGTCTGGCCGATCTGCGGCTCGTAACTGGAGGGCACGTACAAGGAGAGCACCGCATCCGTCAGTTCCATCTCGATCGGCGTGACCCGGTGCACAGTGTAGGTTCCTCCCGGAGCATCGAGGACTCTCAATTGCTTGGTCACGAAATGCCACTCCGGCATGAGCCGATAGACGGCTTCCATCCTGTAGCCGGAGATCCGATAGCTGTAGGTAATCTCGTTTTCGCCGGTCTTCTGAATCTGCGGCGCCGCGTCCGTGCTGCGGAGCGTTGTACCGTCCAGCGTCAACGACCACCGGTCGGCGGAGAAGCCAGAGCTTACGTCCGATCCAATGTCCTTGATCGACGAGAGGCCGTTTTCATTGAACGCGGCCACGGTGGAGGCATTCTTCAGGTACAGATTGGCCGAATGCGCCATCAACGGGAAAATGAATGGAAGGCAGAGCAGAGCCCACAGGACCCGGTTTACATGGCGCATAGACATCCCTTGGAAACA
Organism: uncultured Acidobacteriaceae bacterium; assembly: GCA_963763665.1. Taxonomy (GTDB): domain Bacteria; phylum Acidobacteriota; class Terriglobia; order Terriglobales; family Acidobacteriaceae; genus KBS-83. Next base: position 2,229,161 of record CAVXPT010000001.1, read on the forward strand.
TTTCATCTAAAAGCAGTCATCGAAAACGGCAGGGACATACGGAATTATGCATCCGAATGTCCCGGAAAATGCCTCGACAAACACGCCGGCTCAGAAGGCGAGTTTTGCCCCCAGAACCACAACGCGCGGCGTCTGGGTCGCAGTCGATGTACCGAAGTTCGTGCCGTCTTGAGCATTGGCGTCAACGCCGTCCAGGTTGGGCCGGTTGAACGCATTGATGAAATCTCCCCGCAGCTCCAGACTGAGGCGCTCGGTGATGTTTGTTGTCTTCTTCAGGGCGAAGTCAGTCTGCGCGAACCCGGGGTTCTGGAACTGGTTTGTCTTTTCATTGCCTTCCGATCCGGCCACCGGCAGCGAGAAGGCGCCGCAATTATTCAGGTTCCCGCCTGCGCAGTGAGGGAAGATGCCGTTCTTATAGGATGTACGGTTTGTCGGCTGCTTGTAATTCGCGACGTTCGGGTAATCGAAGTTGTTGCCGTCCGCGTTGAAGTCGCCGCTGTCGGCTGCCAGAACAATATTGGAGGGTGTGGCAGGCGCCGCCGGGTCGATCAACTGTGCATGGAAGGCCGCTCCGGTGTACACCGTAAACGGATTTCCCGATTGAAGGATCGTCGTGCCCGAGAGATTCCAGCCCGAGGTGACGCGGCCGAGTAGTCCCAGACCGTGACTCATGCCGGGAAGCTCATAGCTCCAGCCGAGGGAGAAACGGTTGGGGGCATTCCAAGGCGACGGTCCATAGTAATGGTCATATGGGTAGACGCCGGGATAGGCCTGCCAATCGTCCTCTGAGGACGAACGGGTATACGAGGCGGTGAGCAGACCGCGTTGCGCAAAGCGGCCTTTGATGGCGGCCACGAACGCCTGATAGTTGGCGCGTGCTCCGTTGGTGGCGTAGGTGATCGAGCCGAAGCTGGTGTTCAGCCGCGTCTGTACCCCGGTGCATGAGTTAGTTTGCGGGTCTTCCGTACACTGGATGTTCTGAATCAGGTCGCCGGGGATAATGTTGACGTCTACGCCGTAAGAAGTCGCCCCGGTGTTGCCGCCGCCAATGACCAGGTTTCCGGAGTGGGAACCTATGTATCCAGCACTGACCACCATTGTGTTGGTGAGTTCGCGCTCAACCGTTGCTGACCAGTTGAGCGTTCGAGGCGAAGACATGTTCACATCCACACCACCCACACTGATATTCGAGCCTACGACGCCACCTTTGGAGTCCAGCGGTGTTCCTACGAATGCAGGATATGGAAACCCATACGGGTACTTATTCTGGGTGCCGTAGCCAAAGATCGGCAGAGCCGTTGAGCCGTCGTTCTTGAATGTCGGGATAACGAAGCCCGGCGGATTGCCCTTCAGGCCGTTCTCGCTGTTTCCCAGCGTCACAAAATCGTGGAAAAGACCGATGCCTCCGCGAATGACCCACTTGCCGTCGCCAAACGGATCGTAGGCTACGCCGGCCCTCGGGCTGAAGACCCAGTTCATTGAGTTGCTATAAACATGGCCCTGGGTTCGCATGAATCCATTTGTGATTCGGCTCTGGAGGGAAGTACCCGTCCCTAGATGAAAGTTGGCCAGTTGCGTTTGGCCGATAGGATACGCATTGCCAAAGTTGTCATAGCGAATGCCATAGTTCACGGTCAGCTTCGGAGTGGCTTTCCATGTATCCTCGGCAAAGACTCCGGCTGTGCTCATTGCAAATCGATATTCGCCGGGCTGCGGCTTGCCGGTGACGATGTTGTAGGACAGGCCGCTCTCCGTGTAGGGCTTGTTGTTAATCAGGTCGATCATGTTGTTGTAATTGAGATTGGGAATGCCGTAAGCGCCGGCAAATAGTGCCAGGTCGTCTCCATGCCAGCCTTCATAGCCGAATTTGAAGCTGTGCCCGCCATGAATCTTGGTCAGCACATCGCGCCAGTGATAGCTGTGCTGGATGAAGTCGCCCTGCGCAAAGCCGTTGCCGAAGCCAACGCCGAGCTGGCTCACACTCACGATCGGAACGGTGAAGGTGCCGGTCTTGTTGTTGAATCCCTCGATCCGGTTGTATCCGAAAAAGGCTTCATTCAGCAGACTGGGTGAAAAGGTGTGCGTTTCGTTGACCTGAATCGAAGCTCCATAGTCGGAGTTGGTCGTTGCAAAAGCCGGGCGCACGGCCGGCCCCCCCGAGTTGACCGTGTTCCGGATGAAGTTTCCGTAGATTCTGTCTTTGCTGAAATACTTGTCGAGGCGCAGGTTCCATTGCTTCGCATTGTTATAACTCGACGAGTTGAAGTTTCCATGGTCGAAGACCGGCGTGCTGCACGGAATGTTATCGGTGCTGGCAGTGTTGCATCCGGTATTCGACTGGAGGTTCTGGGGACCGAAAACGTCGAGCGCCGTCGCCGAAACGCCCGTCGTTGTCGCGCCGGTAGGTTTGTACTTTGCCATGAGCTGTACCTCAGGCGAGTTCGGCCGGACTGACTGTGCGAAGGCAAGGAACGCGGGATCTTCGTAGGTCTGGACCGAGCCGCCGTTCGAGGTAAGCGACAGGTACGGCTCGATGGAGAAAAAGAAGAAGAACTGGCGGTGAGGCAGCACTGGGCCGCCAATCCCGAATGACAAGTTGTTCGTGTGATACGGATTGACTTTGTCCGGCTTCGCTATGCCGAATTCACCGCGTGCGTTCAGACCCTGGTAGTTGTAATACTCGCTGGCGAAGCCGTGGTATTGGTCGGTACCGGACTTCGTCGTCATCACTGTTTGGATGGAGCTGGCCCGGCCGTAATCGACGTTATACGTGTTTATCTGGACGGTGATCTCGGCCACTGCATCCACGTTCGGGGTAAGGTTCAATACCCCCGGACGGATGCTGCTGGTCACGTCCAGGCCGTCCACAACGTATTGGTTCCCGTTCTGGCCGCGTCCGTTAGCGCTCGCGTCAATATAGTTTTCCGGGTTGAAGTTCGTCGATGACCCGGTGCCCAGCCCCGTAACTCCAGGAGTCAGGCCAATCAGCGCCGTGGGGTTTCGCGCCGCCAGCGGCAGCGATTGCAATGCCTGCGTATCGAGCGTCTGTTCATTGCGGCTGTCGGAGGTGTCGAGAAGCGGCGCCTGGGAGCTTACCGTGACGTTCGTCGCGCCTTTTCCTACGGTGAGTTGGATCGGTATGTTCCGCGTTTCTGCGGTGGTCAATACAAAACTCACCTGCGAGGAAGAAAAACCGGGCGCCGTCGCGGAGAGGATGTATGGCCCGGGTGCAAGGCTGGCGAAGCGGAATACGCCGGACGCATCCGTCGATGCCTCTTGCACGACCTTCGTATCGGTGTTGGTCAGTGAGACTGTAGCACTGGAAATGAAGGCGTTGGAGGTGTCCTGCACGCTGCCTTGCACACCGCCGGAGAATTGCGCATAGGCCGGGCTTGCCAAAAGCAGGAGCACGAGCAGCCGGACGAAGAAAGCTGAAAGCGATTTCATTTTGCCTCCCAAAAATTAACCCAGGTCTGGCTCGGTGCCGGTTCGGCTGTGGAGGGAACCGGGAGGTTCGCAACAGCCGCCGCATGCGAGTCAATCGGACGAGCCTTGCAACGGAAAGCCCTGTATGAACGACCAAGCGAGAGTATCGGCCCCAGATCGACTTACGCATGAGTCAGTACGACTACTCGCCGAGTAGTTCAAATGGACTAATGGCGCCAGCGGGCTTGTGAAGAAAGAAACGCACACCGTAGACTCAGGCGCATCCATTGAATGCTGAATCGGCCAAGATGCGCAGGCTTTCGTCGACGTCACCCGCTCGCGGGTGGTGTCCTGGTGGCGTGGCTATGCCTCTTCGCATGCGGCGGTTGTCGTAAGCAGACGAGCTACCGCATTGCCGTTATCCCACGTACGACCGGGAGAATACCTTGGGAGTCGCTGCATACCGGTGCAGCGGCGGCCGCCTATTCCTTTGGGATAGACATTTACTGGAATGCTACGACGCGACAGGACGACGTCAGCGGGCAGGTCGCGCTGATCGATCGGCTGGTGGCGCAAGGAGGCTATCAGGGGATGGTGATCGCTCCTAACCAGTCTCTGGCGCTCATCACACCTGTGCGGCGGGCCGTGGCGAAAGGCATTCCCATCGTGATTGTCGGGTCGCCCCTGCTGACTTCGCCAGGGGGAAAACTCTTTTACGTTCTCAACGATGACCAGGAGGGAGGCCGAATCGCCGCGCGTCGCATTGCAAAGTTACTGCATGGCAAAGGAAGCATCGCGATCCTGGGCATCAATCCCGATATTGCGGGGACGCTTCTACGGGCGCGCGCCTTTGAAGAACTTCTCGCGCGAATGTATCCAGACATCCACGTCGTCGATAAGCGGATTGGCTCCTTCAATGAGCCCCATGAGCAGCAGGTGGCGGAGGAAACCCTGAAGGCAAACCCGCATCTGGACGCCGTCATAGCCTTGAGCGCGTCCACCACGCTGGGAGTGCTCTCAACCATCGGTAGCAATCCGGAGTATGACGCGATCAAGGTGATCGGATTCGACCCAGATCCTGTGGATCTTTCGTCCGCGAATCTGGATTCGTTGGTCCTTGAGAACATGCCGCAGATGGGAATGCGTGCGATCGACCTCCTCCATGCCGCACGCGAGGGAAAGCCTGTGCCGTCGCGAATCGAAGTGGAGCCGATGCTGGTGACAAGAGAGAATGTGAACTCCACCCAGGTGCGGCAGTGGGCCTCAACTGACTTCAGGCCTGGCCCGCATCGTGACTGGGGCAGCAGGTGACCCTCCCTTCAATGAACCGTCGTCATGCGCTCATCGCCTCTTTCGTATGTGCTGCGCTGATGGCGGTCGGATTCGGCTTTCATGCATATCTCGTGAGCCCTTCAAGGGGCTTGCCCGACCGGGACGCGTTCTCTCAAAAGCACGCCGACGACTGGGATGCATTGGGCGGAACCTGGGAGGTGACCGGCGGCAGCGTGCGCAACGACTCGGATGAGCGAGGCGCCAAGTTGATGACTGGATCGCGCTATTGGAGCAATTATTCGATTGAAGCTGACGTGATGCTGCTAGGAGCCGATGGGGATGCCGGCCTTATCGTTCGATCCAGCAATGAAGAGCAAGGGGTGGATGCTTACAACGGCTACTACGCGGGGCTACGCAGCTATGACAACAGGCTCGTGCTTGGCCGTGCTCAGTATGGGTGGATGGAAGCGTTGACGCCGCTGAACCCGACAGAGGGCCGCATCACTCCACTCAAGTGGTATCACCTCAAGCTGCTTGCGTACGGTTGCCAGATAGCAGCGGTGGCTACCGTCCCGGGAACGACAGATGCAACAATCTCTGTCGTCGCCGACAACGATTGCATCCCTGCCGGCAGGGTTGGATTGCGCTCCTACGTCTCAGGCGGAGCCTGGCGCAATGTTGTGATTCGTCGTGCGACGCAGCAGGATCTGGCCGCTATCATCGCGGCGCGGAGCGCAAATGACTCAGCCGCGAGACCGCAATCGGGGAGTCCGGCTGGCGAAAGCCAGCAATTCGCTGCTCCCAAGCCGCGCACCAATGTGTTTGCCTTTCATAACAGCTCCCATACACAACCCATCAGCAGCTTGCGCCTTACGAGCTTCGCCAAGCCTGCGACGGCGACCGTCCGAGGCAGCGTTGTCCTTACAGCGCCGTTGGTTGTGCAGGATTCGACTGGCGGAGTGGCCGTCACACGACCGGCGGCTGCGCCTGCCCTCAAACTCGGCGACCAGGTGGAGGTCTCTGGCATAGTCCACCTGAGCGGCTTCAGTTCGAGCCTGGAAGACGCAACCGTGCGCCTCTTATGGGAGGGAACACCGGTTCCTCCGATCACGGTTTCCGCTTCTCAGGCTGCGACCGGCGCATTCGATACAACGTTCGTCGAGGTGGAAGGAAGGCTGCGCAGCAAAAGATATGGCCCGGACAATACGCTGATCTTCACCTTCGATGCGGGACCGCAGTCCTTTGGCGCGATCCTCAGTCGAGGGCGGGCCGACTACCTGTTCAGCAAACTCAGGATCAACAGTCTGCTTCGGATGCGTGGCGTGGCCACGATCGATCCTGCGTACACGGACAACCTGACGCCGTTCGTTCTGCTTCTGCGCTCGGCCGATGATGTGGACGTCCTTGCCGGGCCGCCGTGGTGGAGCGCGCGGTATCTCGTTGCCGGTGCCTTTGTGCTTTTGCTGCTCGCGCTGGCCGCAAACTTCGTCTACGGACGCGTGGAGCGTTGGCGGTTGCGCGCCGTGCTCGATGAGCGCGAGCGGATGGCGCATGAGATCCATGACACGCTTGCCCAGAGTTTCGCGGGAATTGGTTTTCAACTGGAGGCTATTCGCAGCGGAGTCCCTGGAGACATGGGCTCGATCCATCAGCAACTGGATCTGGCGAGCGACCTTGTCCATCATAGCCACATTGAAGCCCGGCGCAGCATCGCCACCCTTCGGCCCGACTCGCTCGAATCCGAAGATCTCCTCACCTGCTTAAGTTTGTGCGTGCATCGCATGGTGGAGGGCGGCTCGGTGCAGGTGCATGCCGCATGCAACGGCGAGGTGCGCAGCTTGCCGGCCCGCATCGCTACCACGCTCTACCGCATTGGGCAGGAGGCTGTGGCGAATGCCATTCAACATGCCCGCCCCTCCATGATTGCGCTGTCGTTGGACTATGGGAAGAACACGGTCAGGTTGAGCATCGTCGATGACGGGATGGGCTTCGTGTCCGGCGGCGAGCTGCATGGCTTCGGCGTGCCCGGAATGCGAAGCCGCGCTGCCAAGATCTCCGCGCGATTCGAGATGACCAGTGCACCGAACCAGGGAACGTGCATTCAGGTCACCGCGCCGCTTCCGCCCCCGATCACCTGGACATCCTGGCCCAGAATTTTCGTCGAGTACCTCAAGGAGCATCGACCCCATGTCAACCACTCCGAACTCCCGCATTAAGATCCTCATCGTGGATGATCACCCCGTGGTACGTGCCGGGCTGACGAGCATGCTGGGCACACGGTCAGACCTGGAAGTGATCGGCTCCTCGTCCAGCGGCGAGGAAGCCGTGGAGATGACGCGCGCCAAGAACCCGGACGTGCTCCTGCTCGATCTCAGAATGCCGGGCATGAGCGGCATCGACACGCTGCACGCCATCGCGCGGACAGGCAGCCGCGCTCGTACGATCGTTCTTACCAGCTTTGAAACCGATGAAGACATCTATCGTGCGTTCCAGGCGGGAGCGCAGGGATATCTGCTGAAGGATACGTCGCTGGCAAAAATGGTCGAGGCGATCATGACCGTCCATACGGGCAAGCGTTATGTCCCCGGCCATATTGCAACGCGTCTTGCCGAACGCATGATGCGCACCGATCTGTCCGCACGCGAGCTGGAAATTCTCAAGCTGCTAGCCAAGGGCCTCACGAACAAAGAGATTGCGAAGGTACTTGGCATCAGCGATAACACGGTGCGCAATCACGTAAACAGCATCATTGAGAAGCTGGAAGTATCTGACCGGACAGAGGCGGCAACGACGGCTATCCAGCGCGGCATCATTACCGTGGATAATTGAGCTTCAAAGCCACTCACCTGGCTACACATGCATTTGCTTTCTCTCCAGGCGTCTTAAATAGACCAGGTGAACTATGGACCGGAAGCGCACGACCGGTAACACTGGTTCTTCTTTGCGAAATAAGCCCAGGGAGTAACAATGAGCGAGACGGATCCATCCGTCGCCAGCCGGCGGCGTTTTCTGAAACAAGCCGGGGCCGCGGCATTGGCCTCGATGTCGGCAACTCGCGGCTCCGGCCTCGCGCAGGCATCGCCCCGGAATGCAGGTGGCGGCGAGTTAACCGCAATCGTGAAAAACCGCGCCCCGCTTGCGCAAAATGCCTTCTATGTGCTGCCGCTGGGCGCCGTTCGCCCCACCGGTTGGCTCCTGGAGCAGATGAAGATCCAAGCCAATGGTCTGAGCGGCCATCTCGATGAGACATGGCCGGACGTCGGAAGCAACAGCGGTTGGCTCGGCGGCACGGGAGAGAACTGGGAGCGCGGACCCTATTTTCTGGATGGTCTGGTTCCGCTGGGGTATCTGCTGGACGATGCGCGGCTCAAGGCCAAGGCGCAGAGATTCATTGACTGGACACTCACACATCCATCGCCGGATGGAATGATCGGTCCCAAAGGCAATGATGACTGGTGGCCTCGGATGGTCATGGCCAAGGCGCTTGCGCAATATGAAGAAGCAACCGGCGATCCGCGTGTCATTCCGCTGCTCTCACGCTACTTTGCATACCAGCTCCGGAGCCTTCCCGCTAGGCCCCTGCGCAGTTGGGGAAAATTCCGCTGGCAGGACAATGCGCTTGTCGCTCTGTGGCTGTATAACCGCACGGGCGATCCGAAGTTGATTGAGCTTGTGCGGCTCTTGCATCGGCAGGGATACGACTGGAAGGCGCAGTTTGCTCATTTCCAGTACACGCAGCGAATCACGCGCGAGACCATCCGGCTGGAGGAAGGCAAGGAACTCGGCGAGATCGGCCTCGCCACCCACGGAGTCAACAATGGGCAGGCAATCAAAACCTCGGCGATCTGGTCGATTGTGTCGGGCGAGGAGGATGACCGGCGCGCAGTACAGCAACAGTTAGCGGCGCTCGACACCTATCATGGCCTACCGAATGGCATGTTCTCCTGCGATGAGCATCTCGCCGGCCGCGATCCGTCGCAGGGAAGCGAGCTTTGCACGGTCGTAGAGACGATGTTTTCTCTTGAACAGTCGCTTGCGATTCTTGGCGACCCAAATCTTGGAGACCGGCTGGAGCGCATCGCGTTCAACGCACTGCCCGGGACCTTCACCGACGACATGTGGGCACATCAATATAACCAGGAGCCGAACCAGGTTGAATGCGGTCTGCACACCAAGCCATGGACCACAGACGGTCCCGAGTCAAATCTCTACGGCCTTGAGCCGAATTTCGGATGCTGCACGGCAAACTTCCATCAGGGCTGGCCGAAGTTCGCTGCGAGCTTGTGGATGGCATCAGCGGACGACGGTCTGGTTGCTGCAGCCTATGCGCCTTGCAGTGTTCACACGTCTTTCCGGGAGACCGCAGTCCATTTAAGGCAGGAGACGGAATATCCCTTCCGTGACACGGTGCGCATCGCGATCGATCCATCGAAGCCAGTCCGGTTTCCTATCCGGCTTCGCATTCCTGCTTGGGCAGAAGGAACGACGATCCGCGTGAACGGATCGCTCCAACCCGCTCCGGCGCCTGGTTCTTTCGCGAAGCTGGAACGAACCTGGAAGACCGGTGACGTTGTAGAACTCCGGTTCCCGTTGGTCCCCAGAGTCGTCAAAGGCACTGTCGAGTCCATCTCGATCGAGCGAGGTCCCTTGGTCTTCTCCTATCCCATCAAGGAGAGTTGGGTGAAGCTGCGCGACCGGGGAATGACTGCGGACTGGCAGGTGTTTCCGGGCTCGCAGTGGAACTATGCTCTCGGCGGCGATCCTGAAGATATCGAGCCTCATGAACGGCCCGTTGGTCCATCTCCGTTCAGCCTGAAAGGTGCTCCCGTCCAGTTGCAGGTGAAGGCCCGCAAGCTGATTGGTTGGCGATCGCTGGACGGAGTTGCAGCAGAGCCTCCACCAAGCCCGGTGCATAGCGGAGAACCGGACGAGAGAATCACTCTGGTTCCTTACGCTGCTGCGAAACTACGGATTACAGCGTTTCCACAACTGAGCGGGTGAGCGCGGCCGGCCCGCTGGCGGGCACGGTTTTCTCCACGCTGAGGCCAGCGAATAGCAGATTGTTCCGATTGCTTCAAGTTCCGAAACAAGATCGGCCTAGATGTGGCGATGGAAGCTCTTAGGACTGTATTCGCCAAAAGAAGGCACGCGTGGATGAGATCTATCACTACGCGAAAATCTGCCGCGTGAGCAAGGTCACCCTCCCCTCATGGAGTCCCTGTGACTTCGGATCCAAAGAGCAACCTGGCGGCTTCGATACGTGCGCGTCTGCTACGCCTTGCTCAAGATACTGGCGAAGATTATCAGCGTGTCCTTGGTAGATATGGCATCGAATAAAATGGGACTAACAACAGTTCGCGCAAGTGGTACGACGAAGCTGCTCACATCGGTTCGTTGTTTTCGCGTGCAGATCCTACGACGATTAATAATCTAATTAGATTTCTATGTCTTCGTGAATGCCGTCTGCGAATCCCTGCTGGGCCGCGTGTGTACCTCTCTGAGTTGTCTATTGCGCCAACTCTTCAGCAAACCTGGCGGAAGCCGATGCCTATCAACTCAGCCGTCTTCTTCAATGTGGCCACCACATGCCCTACACCTACGGCGCAGTGATGAGCCGGACCCTGCGCATTCCATGCGTTCACAAAGTCACGCGCCCCAATCGGGAAACGGTATCGGCTGTTGGTATTGCCGATCTCGAGGATCTCCCCCTCCACGCACTCACCCTCCGCGACCAGCAGCTTAAAGCGCGATTCCGAATCCTCTACAACCGAGAGCAGTGTGACAGGACCGTGCTTTACGCTCATCTCCACCGAAAGGCCACGCCCCACCTTGCCGTGGTAGACCTTCAGCGGTCTCACCTTGGTCTTGCCTTCGCAGATGGCGATGTGCCCTGGCCCGTCGTGACCCATCAACACTAGGTCGTCGTTGAAGTCGATGGCGTAATACTCGGTGAACGATCCGCCCGCACCGAGGACATCCATTATCTTCATCGCCAGGGCGTTTTTCACCTCATACTCGCCCGCCACCGGAATGTGCCGGCCAGTCAATAGCGAGCTTCCCAGGATGATCGAACTCATGGTGTCTTCGTTGGCTGCATTGCCGGTACCCTTGTGGTAGTAGGCCAGAGCGTCGAGCTTATGTTGCGCGACGAATTCATCGAGAGCCGCTGACGTGCGCGCGGCCCTCCGCAACTCTTCGGGAGAGCAATCCGGCTGCACATCGAAATAACTAAAAAAGTCCTTCAGCCGCTGTTCTAAAGTTGCCTCGCTGACTTCGGCGCGCAGCCCACTCAACTCATCCACTTCCAATATCTCGACATGGGTTCCAAAGACGATCGAAACCATCGTCACGTCAGTTATGATGTCCAGCATTCCGCTATAGTAGTGGCCCATCAAGCCCAGCCGTGCCGAGGCCAACGTGGCGCGTACCTGAGCTGCTGCCAGCCATTCTTCGATCTCCAGCCAGGTCTCTTTGTCATTGAGTACACCTGTCACCTGATGAAAGGGAATACGAGCGCGTGCCATCACATTGGCTATCTCGGAGACCGGACACGCGGAACAGTAAGCTAGCCAGTTGCCGGTCATCACTGTGCGATCCTCCAAACGGTTAAAGGTCTGGTAATCGATAGCCGCTTCGGGCTGCAGATTCAGCACCACCACTGGCACACCAGCTCGCTGCACCAGCGGGAGAACTGTATTCGAAAGAGCATATGTGGTGACATGAAGAAACAGAACGTCAATGTCTTCCCGGCGGCATTGATGACCTGCCTCGCGCGAACGGTCTGGAGAATCCACCAAACCCAAATCAACCACTTCCACACCTGTACGAAGGAGCCGCGCCGCCACTTGTGCCACGTATCCCTCGAGCCGCTGCTGTAGCCCCGCAAACTGAGGCCAATAGGTATCGAGGCCAATCCCACACAAGCCCACTCGCAGCGATCGCCCGCTCCTCGTCGTCACTTTCTTTCCTCCCTCTAAAGCCCTGTCTTGAGCGTGCAATCTCGTAATCACTAGCTCTCAGGGCAGAAAAAAAACCTCTTCCATCATTGGGAAGCGTTCTCCAGAGCGCAAGCCCTCATGGGGTGCGAAAAGCGGCGCCATGGCTTTCTGCCAGCGCAGGTTTACAGGATGATTGTCGAACTGGCTCCAGGTGGCCTCAAAGTCCACGGCCTTGAAGGTGAGAAACAACAAATTATCACGTCGGAATATCGAATACTCGCTGATGCCTCCGTCTTTTAGCATATCGTGCATCTCGGGCCATATATTACGGTGCGCTTGTTCATAGGCTTCGGCTGCGCCCTCCCGCAGCCGAAGAACGAAGGCGAACCGTTTCAATGGCTGGCCCTCTGCGCAATCTGTTTCCGGACTCATCGTCACCAACTGACCACCGAGACAGCAAACGGTTCCAGTCTGATCTTGCCGTCGTTTGTTTTCACGCTGCGGGCCGGTTCATCTCCGGTCGACTCATCCACTGTCAGCACGCTCGCCTTCTGCGCATCTGGCAGCTTCACCTCGACATCATGATCCCGCTTGTTGGCCAACAGCAGTTTGCGACCGGCAGGGGTGAGAAACGCCTGCGCTTCCACGTCTGAGCCTTCCAGATTCGTATCCACCAGCGTATCGCCGGGATGGAAATTGTCCTTGATTAGCTTGAGGACCCAGAAGCGAGGGTTGGGCTTGTTGTTGATCCAGTTCATCATGCTCACGCTAGGATACTGGGTCGGGTAACCGACGAGCTGCGATTCGCCGATGATGTCGATTTGCAAGCGCGAAAGCTCGACATAGAGATACGCGTACAGCGAGCCGGCCAGGTTGTAGTAGGCGGCTGGCGGGGGTACCTTGTCCGCGGGGGTGTTGTCCGTCGGCAAAATCACTCCCAACTCGTCCAGATCTGTCTTTGTTTTCGGCGAGAGTCGCTTGCGAATGCTCTCGACGTAGCGCACTGTGCTGAGGAACCCATCCGCTTGATCGAAGAAGGTATATTGCCAGTCTGCAATGGTCTGCGAACGAGTCGGAGACGCGTAGAAGTGGTAGGAGATGTAATCCATCGGAATGCCGGACTTGTGATTGGCCGGATTGAGAAAGTATTCAAAAAACTCGGGATGATCTCTTGGCGCCGCCAGCGCCAAACCCATGAACTTTGTCTCGGGGCTAACACGATGAATCGCCTCCACGATCATGTCATAGCGCCGTGTGTAGTTCTCGGGCGTCATCGAGTGCTCTGCTTCTACCTCGTTCAGCACCTCCCAGACGGGAAATGAATAGTGATATCCCGACTCGTGCCGAGCGCCCACCTCATCGGTAAATCCGCCTTTCGTATACCAGCTCACCAGTCGTGCATAGTAGTCGCCTAATTCCTTGCCGGTCGGGTCGCGCAGTTCCGTGCCCTGTGTGTAGTGCCAGTCCACCATATTTGGATCTTGGGGATACGTTACTGGCTTGTCCGTTTTGTACAGCCAAGCCGGACTCGTGCTGAAGTTCATCACGGTTGGGTATCCCGCCGTCGCCTCCAGAAAATTCTTCGTCATCGGATCGATGAGCGAAAAATCCCAGTTCGTCTTTGTCGCCGTCGGCGGCTCCAACTCGGCCACGGCCAGCTTGGGATACGGGAGCCATGGCACATAGCGCACATAGTCCGCATGTAGTTCCTTCACGGCCTTGTAGGATGCAGTGCTCAGCGCTTCACCTGGCCGTAAACGTGGGTTCACCACCACTTGAAACGTCGGCGTTGACTTTGAGACCACCGATGTCTTGTCCCAGTGGATGGTCAATTGAAGCGGCTCCTGGCCCTGCAGCGAAGTAGACGCCATGATGCAGACGAAGCTCGCGATAAATAGCCGGGCGAGTTGCCCTACTACCCGGTGATGCTGATGCTGAAGCAGATGTTTGGTCACCGATCCTATGCGCATAGCGCACGCTCCTTTTACATCTAATTTGTTGTTAAGCGGAATTGCACTGCGTCCAGCGTCTCTGCCCAGACAGAGGCCGGTCGATCGCGGAGAGTGGAAAGTTCGACAAGGAAACGAACGACGTGGAAATGAATACGTTCTCCATCGGTAAATCTTGGCCAGTACCTCTCGGGGAGCAATCATCCCGGAATTCTTGCTCCTGTAGTTCCCGCAAACACTTCATCCGCGAGGCCGCCTCGCAACCTCTGACGCGTTAAGAGTCCATCCGGCAGGATCAGCTTGTGCTCGCAATAGTAAGACGGAGAAACGGGTTGCCTCTTCAAGCACTGAAGGACGATCGGCAGAATTTTTTCGCCGTACTTTTCTGGGAAGTAGGCTATGGCGCCAATAAGAGGGCTGCCGGTGCTTTGCAGTTCGGCCTCAAGATCCTGGTCTGGACCCCATCCCTGCGACATAATCGCGGTAGACTTTTCTCGACCTAACTCTCGGATCGCACGAATAGCCCCTCGGGTGCAATTGTCGTTGGAGGCCGCGATCAGTAAATGCTCTTTTCGCCCTAAGGACTGGACAACCTGACGGGTCACTGCATACCCGCCCTTTTCGGTCCCTTTGCCGTCTTTGTGAAGCACGTTGCCGTCATTCCAATCGGGCAATACGCTCCGTATTCCATCGACCGTGCCGAGAACCCGCGCTTGAGGAATAGGACCTGCTTCGGGCAATTCCAGCAAGAGGACGCGGCTTACGAGCCCCTTCCACTGGTCAACGGCAAACTGTGCCAGCGCCTGTCCACCCAACCTGCCTACTTCGTAGTTGTCTACTCCAAAGTAGATCGCACTGGGCATAGGGATATCGATTGCAAGCAAGGGTATGCCTGCTTTGCGGAACATATCGGCGAGCGCAGGTCCCACTCCCGAATGGAATTCATACTCAATAACAAAGTCCACCTTCTGCGCAATCAGCCATTCGGCATTCTTTAGGGCTTGTTCGGGGCTCTCGTTGTTGTCAACCACCAGCAATTCCACCTGAGCTTTCGCCGCGGCGTCTACCAGTCCTTGAGTCACCTTCTGAACAAAAGGCTGATCGTTGGAGAGTTGAGCATAGCCAACGCGATAGTTTCTGTGACCCAGGGTATGTCTGAATTTCTTCGTCGCCTTATCTCGAACAACGTAGCCATGTGCTTCTAAGGTGCGAAGCATGCGAAAAGTAGTGCTCATGTCCAGGCCGGTCTTTTCCGCAATGTCCGTTAATCGCAACTCGACGGGGACACCTCGCAGCGCATCGAGAACATCGAGTCCCTTCCCCAGTACATCGACGTGGTACTGAGCGCGCTTCGTCTCCGAAGGTTTTCCAGCCGAAGGTTGCTTTTCTTTGGGCCGTACTCCCTTGTTTCTAGTTGGCATATTTCCTTCGCTCCTTCAGTCGACTAATTCGAGCCCCACTTCCGTGCGGCAATCGGTTCCTAATGCGGGTCGCGTCGCATCCTTCCTGTTTACCAGCAGAACAGAGTTCACTCTTAGCGCTCGTCATTTTATACAGTGCAATGATTCTTTTTATCGGCAATATTATCGATAACCATAAATTTTCATTGAATGAAATAATGATTTCCTTGACAAAAAGATTAACCGCCTCTTAGCATCCCTTCGACTTCAAGATTCCCCCAGGGGGAGAGATGGATTTCTCGGTCTTGGGCCGTGAAACGAACATCTCTCCAGGAAAAAAGTCTTCAGAACACTTTCGAAGAAGCGAGGTCCATTCATGGCATTGAGGTGCTTTCCACTGCTATCGTTACCATTAGCTGTACCTGGGAGGAGAACTCTAGCTTTGATCGTCGTGCTGTTCCTGACGGTCGCTCCCGCTCTCTTCGGCCAATCAATCACGGGTGACATCCTGGGAACCGTGCGCGACTCGGCTGGCGCCGTCGTGCCGGGAGCCCAAGTTACCCTTACGGCGCCCGATACAGGAATCAGTGCTGAAGCGACAAGCGACGGCGAGGGTAATTACGCTTTCGCCCAATTGAAGCCCGGTCGCTACAGCGTCACCGTACGTAAGGAAGGATTTGAAACTTCCGCTGTCTCAAACATCGATCTGCAGATTGGACAGCGCCCGCGCGTGGAATTTGCGCTGAAAGTTGGCCAGGCCACTCAGAGAGTCGAGGTAAGCGCCGGAGGAGCGCCGCAACTCGAAACTGAGACATCGTCAATGGGCCAGGTGATTGTGTCGCAGGTTGTCCAAGATCTGCCGATTCTCGATCGAAACTTTGTGCAGCTCATGACAATTACTGCCGGAGTCGCCCCGATCGGCGCGGGAACCTCTCCGGCAGCTACTTGGACTGGAACCAACGGTGGAGATACCACAGCGAGCGTGGCCGGAGGGCGGGAATCCAACGAAAGCTTTCTCGTAAACGGTATCGAATCGCGCAATGCGCGATTCGGAAGCGCCAACCTGCGCCCCTCTTTCGATGCCATCCAGGAGGTGGAGGTCAAGACCAACAATTTCTCCTCGGAGTATGGTCGATCGGGTGGAGTGACCCTCATTACGCTCAATTCCGGCGCGAATGC
This sequence comes from uncultured Acidobacteriaceae bacterium, assembly GCA_963763665.1. Classification (GTDB taxonomy): domain Bacteria; phylum Acidobacteriota; class Terriglobia; order Terriglobales; family Acidobacteriaceae; genus KBS-83. The sequence continues at coordinate 2,245,325 of CAVXPT010000001.1, forward strand.
ATTTCACGGTGACGTGTTCGACTACTTTCGCAACGACGCCATGAATGCCAATGACTTCTTCTCGAACCTCAATGGGCAACCGAGGGCCAAGCTTCGCTACAACAATTTTGGAGGGAGTTTCGGCGGTCCGGTGCGCTTCCCTCATCTTTATAATGGAACCAACAAAACCTTCTTCTTCTTCAACTATGAAGGTTTCCGCCAGCCGACAGGATCAAATTTCACCGCGCGTCTCCCAAGCGCCGCTCAACTTGCGGGAAACCTCGCCGACGATTCCGCCGGTACAGGTATTTTCCCGACCAGTTCTCAGTACTGCCAGACCAATAGTTTGGGAACGGCATCAGCGAAATGCGGAACTGCCATTGACCCCACGACCGGTCAGCCCTTTCCCGGAAACGTCATCCCCTCTACGCGGCTGAACCCTATTTCGCAGAAATGGATACAATTTTGGGCTGCGCCGAACTTTCAAGGGCCTCCTTCGGACACGCCTGGTTTGCCTCAATTTAATTACAGGGTCACCAAAACCGGTCTCGTGAACTGGGATCAATACAACACCAGGATCGATCACGCGTTGACCCCCCACGATCAGATTTGGGGCAGCTATACCTATGAGAACCGCCCCACAGTCCAGCCGGGCGTCCTTCCCTTGCAAGGTAGTTCGTTCCCGATTAAAGACACTCTGGTGACGGTTACTGAGAGCCATATCTTCTCGCCCACCGTGATTAACGAGGCCCGCTTTGGATACAACCGCGGCTACACCTATAAGGTCGGCGAAGGTGCACTCAGCACAAACTATGCCCAGAGCGTCTTTGGGTTCACGAACACTTCCACGAATTCCTTTGATTTCGGGGTGCCAAATCTCGGCATAAGTAATTCTATTTTCAATACGCCGGGCTCACCATCGGAGTCGATTGGGGCGCTCGACCAAAACTTCCAATGGGTCGATCACCTCAGTGTGGCCAAAGGAAAAAACAACTTCAAGGTTGGCATTGATTTCATACACGAAAAGTTTTATCAGGTAACGGACTTTGGCGGCGTGCCAAGTGTAACGTTCACCCCTCTATACACTGGCGTAAGCTTCGCGGACTATTTGCTGGGCGATATACAGAGCGCCTCCGCGTCGGTAGGGGACTCCTCCCAGGATTTGCGTAGCAACTACTACGGGGCATTTTTCCAGGACGACTGGCGTATAGCCCGCAACCTCACCTTGAATCTCGGATTTCGGTACGAGTTCCAACAAACTCCTTACGACACCAGTTCGAAAACCGCGTATTTCGATCCAAGTCCATCAGTTGAGAATGTGGTTTACTCGCGGAGCGGAGCGATACGCAACGGCATCGTTGGTCCCGACTACAACAACGTCGCTCCCCGAATCGGCTTTGCCTGGAGCCCTTCATTTCTCAAAGATACTGTGATTCGAGGAGGTGCCGGCACCTTCTACGCCACAGACAACTGGAACGAATTGCAGTTCCTGGTGAACGCGCCCGATTTCGCTAGTACACAGACCCTAACCTCCGATCCCAATCCCGCAATACCGGGAGTTACCTACTCGAAACTCTTCCCGACCGCTTCAGCCAGCGGAGGGACCTCGGACCCCTTCACTCTCGACAAACACAGTCGCACGCCATACGTCAACGGGTGGAATCTGGATGTTCAGCACACCTTTGCCAAGGATTGGCTGATTGATGTGGGATATATCGGCAACGTAGGTCAAAAGCTTCCGCAACGCAGAAACTTGGACGCGCCTTCTTTCGATCCAACGGGCTTGATCCCCATATCGCAGCGCGTTCCTTATCCGCAATTCAGTTGGATACTCTTGGCATATAACGGCGGCTGGTCCAGTTATAACGGCATGGCGGTGCGAGCCGAGAAGCGGCTTTCAAGTGGCTGGTATTTTCTTGCCTCTTACACGTATAGCCATGCTATCGACTTAGGCACCACGGACGATTTTTCCACGGCGGGCATCGACATGAAACGCTACGACAAGGGCAATGGAGACTATGACATACGCCATCGTGCCGTTTTCAGCTACGTCTATGAATTGCCTGTTGGCCGCGGAAAACAGTTCCTCGCCAACGCTCCTGGAGTAGTCGATAAAGTGCTTGGCGGTTGGCAGTGGAACGGCATCGCCGCGTTTTCGACGGGGCAATACAGTACGCCAAGTCTGCCGGTGGACTGGATAAATTGCGGACCATTCTGCTTTTCATTGCCGGATCGAGTGGGGAATCCTATTCCTAAACACAGGAGCTATCAAAACTACTTCGATATCAATGCATTTGCCTTCCCGGGATGCGAAGGGACCTCAACCCCTTATTTGGCCTGTGCAAATGGGAACCATATCGAAGGGAACGCTCGGCGGAACAGCCTTGAGGACCCCGGCATCAACAACTGGGATATGGGCCTGATGAAGCGGACGCATATCACTGAAGCTCTGAACACCCAATTCCAAGTGCAAGCACAGAACGTCTTTAATCACACCCAATTCGCGGCGCCAGGTGGAACTCTCCAACCAGGAAGCTTTGGGATAATCCAAGGAGTGCAGCCCGTGCATGGTCCGAGAGTGCTTCAATTGTCTTTCAAGTTGATGTTCTAGCTGGATGAGATGCCCACCTGTCGCTAACGGCAGTTCTTGCACGTTTGGCGATTTCGTTCCATGCGAGGCAGATCTCTGCACAATTCTTATACGGTCACCGTGCCGCAAGCGGCGTGGTTATGTTGCGCCTTTGGAAGTGATGGATATCGCGGTCGCCTTGGAATTATGCCTAGTGGGCGACGAAATTCGTTTGGCTGATTCTGGCAGGAGACGCTAGGGCGCTGAGTACGTCGAGATCGAATTCCTTATATAGGTCCAGACAGAACAACTCAGGAGCCGAGCGATAGGGAACCGGTTTATCGATCAGATAGGCCAAGCTTTTCATCCCATCTCCGCTGACCACATTGGAAAATAGTCCAGGATCGATGGCGGCGGCGACCAATGCAATCACCTGGCTGCGGATTCCGACAGTCTCGACCTGGATTTGGCTTTGTCCCGTCGTCGACCGCAGCCAGTTTGCTGTCGAGACCAACTGGGCCGCTTCTAAACCGAGCGAGCGGTCACCGGTGCTGTCTACCAGCACCACCCATGCACTCACGTCCGGTCCCGGCGCGGCCGTTCCGATGAAGAGCGGATCGAGTGCAAGCACCTGTTCTCCACGGATGAGATGCTCATACACGGCTTCCGCCGCCGCTTTATGGCCGTTGTCGTTAAGCACAATCGTGACCGGCTGGTTCGGGGGCGCGGCGTTCTCCTGGAACCAGATGCCGGTGGCGCTCAGGCCATTCGAAAAATCGAACCGGTACGACAGGCTCCCAAAGTTATAGCCCTGGCTGTTGTTCATCCTCAAGGCGCGTTCAGTGGAAACAGGCGCGTAGCGGACGACGGATTCCAGCGTCTTCCTCTTCGAGGCGGCCCACGCATCGCGGGCTGAACCCGGCGCCGGGACTGGCTCCCGTTTGATTTGGTTCGCGAATTGTTGCGCCAGGCTGAGGATAGTCAAGTTGTCCGCAGGCACTCCGATGGCCAGTTGTTGGGCGGTCTTAGTGTCGTTGTCGCTAAAAATTTCCTGTTCGGCGACCGGCAGATGGAAATGTTCCGTGAAAAAGCGATAGGCATGCTGCCGATTGTCCAATTGATAGTTGTGGACTCCGGGATTGAAGTTTTCGTGCCAGGCAAGGTTGTCTGCTTCGCCATAAAGTTTGAAGAATGGCTGGATCGCATCGTAAACGCCTGGCTTGACCAACGGCGCACGAAAACAGCAGCTATCCACCGCGTTGTGTACAAGCAGAGTGGGGCGCGGCGCGCGCATGGCGATGAACTCCGGGTAGCTCTCCCCTTGCAGCAAATCCGGTGGGAGCTCTTCTACTTCATACGAGTCCTCGATCTGGATTACATTCGATTCGCGTGATCCCACCCCCGCGACTTCCACTGAAACCGCCACTCGTTTATCCATAGCGCCCAGCATGACCGTCTGCCAGCCGCCGCCGGAGAGTCCGGTGACGCCCAGCCGCCCCGGATCAACCTCCGGCAAGGTTGCCAGGTAATCGAGACCGCGCCGCATCGCGAGATAGAAAAGCCCCAAAGCGTTCGAACCGACGAGATCGAGATCGGCGGCGTAATCGTGATTGTTGCCCGGCTGCGAAAGTTCTCCGAATTGCATCCACCCAAGATTTAAGGCCACAATCCCGCGTTTTGCGAAATTGATGCATCGCTTCTGTTCATATTCAACGGTGATACCTTCCGGCTCATGGCCGATCACGTTCAAGATTGCGGGAGCGCGGCCGTTGATCTTTTCAGGCTCATATAACAGCGCAGTGGACATGAAACCCGGCACAATTTCATAGCGGAATTTTCGAATGCGATAACCGGCGTGCGTCTCAATCACACTAGTCTGTTCGAATTTCGGAGGAGCATCGATCCATTGGCGGGGCCATCCATGAAAGGCGATGTCGCCGAGCACATGAGTGCGCATTCGCTGCTCTGCCGATGTCCACTGGGCAGCGGTCGCCGGAGTGGGCAATTTAGGAATACGGGCCAAGAGATACTGCTGCAATTGAAAATCTGTCACCGCCGATGACTGCACCGGATGCGAGAGAGTCTCCTCCACGGATGAAAGCGCAGTCGTCTGCCCGCGGGCTTTGTTTATTCGCCCAACCCCAGCAAGACACACCAGAAGCAAAACGCCCAGACCAACTGCCTTCTTGACGCTCATCTCTCTCCTTTGCCGCTTCTTATGGCGAATTGACAGTCGATGCAGCACGGTATCAAAGCATTGTCCGAGAAAAATTGGGGGGCCCGGCAAGCGATCTGTGCTCGATGGGGTTGTGAAAGCGAAGGGTCATGGCATTACCGGAGAAAACCAGTGCAGGCATTCTTCACTACGTTCAGAATGACGAACTTTGCTTCGAAGCCCAGCATCCATAAATTCGCTTCAAATCTTCTCTTCCGCAACCGTATCAAGGTGCATGTCCTTGACATTGCGGCATGCCAAAGTACGAAAATCGTGGATGTCGTGAAGCTCAAATGCTAGACCGTGTAGCGCCTTGGGCATTTTCACGTGAAAAAATTCTGCGTCATTCACGTGATCCATCCAGAACACGGGCCGCGCGTCCGGCTGCTGAAACGAGACCTCGACATTGGCGAACTCAATATTTTCAATATGGCGAAGAAAGAACCCGCTGGCTGGAATATCGCCGAACATGTCCGGGTCCGGCCAGGGATCGTCCTTCACTGATTCGGGCGGTTGCAGCGCCGCCATGCGGGCTGTTCCTCCGCCGCGGTGCTCCAGATATACATCGTGAATTTTGATGTCCTCGATGGCATGTCCTGGAATCCCGCTAATGATCCCTCCGCCTCCAAGTCGCGCGTCGGAGTTGTAACTGACAACATCGCTCAAGATAATTCCTCTTAACCTGCCGACCGAAACGCCGGCGGGTCCCCTCATGCGTGCGCCCAGTCGCAAAAATATAGGGGTATTGGTGCAGTCGCGCATTGTGATGCCGGAAAACGTGATCCCCTCAACCACAGCGCCGTCGGAGCTTTCTACTGCGAAACCTTTGCTGCCATCGAAAATGCAGTCGGATATGGCGATGTTCCTGAAGCCGCCATTCGACTCCGTCCCTAGCTTGATACTTCCATTGAATTCCTGGGGGAAATAGGGCTTCACCTTGGCCTGTTCAGATTTTTCTGTTGGCCAGCGCTTCCAGGTACCATCCAGCATGGTTCCCAATTGATACGCGCCGGTGACATAACATCCGGTGATGGTTACGTTCTCGGTTGTGCGGGCATATCCCAGCGCAAAAGAGCTCTTCGGGCAGATCGCATCGTCCCACGGCGAATTAACGCTGCAATTTGAGACGCGGACATTTTTGCAGCAATCGATGTCGATCCCATCGCGGTTGGTGTCGATGAGGAGATTGTCCATCGTCAGGTTGTCGACGCCGGTCGCGAGAATGGCGAAATGTCCACCCTGAAGGATCGAAAAATCGCGCAGCACGACGTTCCGGCAATTTTTCAAGCCAATCGCCTTGTTTCCTATCCCGGGAGTTTCCGCGAGCGGCAGATCGCTCGCGCCGCGGCTCAGGCCCTTTCCCCAGATGAGGCCCGTGCCGAGGATGGCGAAATCGTGAATATTTTCGCCCCAGATGAGACTGTTGTGCCAGTGGTTATGGCCAAAGTCCTGGTAGTCCTCCCAGGGCTGGTTGGGCTCAGCCGCATCGTAATGGGAACTACCCGTCGCGACTCCCGCAGGCACGTTGGCGGCAAGGATGGTTGCGCCGGGTTCGAGGTAAAGCGCCACATTGCTCTTCAGATGAATCGAATAACATGCGTAGGTACCCGGCGGAAATCGCACCACGCCACCACCAGCGGCATTTGCGTCTTCGATCGCTTTATTAATGACGGGCGTGTCGATTGTGGCGCCATCGCCTTTCGCGCCATAAAGCCTCACGTCAAATTCCTGACGAGGTGAGCCATGCGACCGAACGATCGATTCAGCACGGGCACTTCCTGCGCTGACGGTTGCGGCAGCTGCTCCTGCCATACCAGATCCCGCGCGCTTCAAAAATTCCCTGCGAAATGAATTCATACGCTCCCTGGACTCGATGTGAAAACATCTATTCTGAATGCAGCGAATGTCTATCGAAGCAGCGCAGCAGCCGCCCACAACACAGGCGCTTCACCGTGCGGGTCGCCTGTTTTGCGCTTTCGCATCAGATAGAAAGTCTTGCTGTTGACCGGGTCTGTCGTTTCGCAGACGCTCGTCATGTTGTCGTTCTGGTCGATAAATCCAACCAACGCCAGCCATGCTCCGCGGGCCGCCGGACCATAGACGTTTTTGTCCAGCCAGCCGTTTTTCACGCCTGTGATCATGGCAAAGGTGAACATTCCGGTGGCTGAAGTTTCCTCCCACGCCGCGTCATCGTCGACTAACTCACGCCACGCCCCATCCTTCGCTTGAAACTGCAGCAACGCATTCATCATTGTTCGGTAACCGGCAAGGATGCGCCCATGGTGTGGATTGTCCGCTGGCAGGGATCTCAGCAGTTCCGCCATTCCGGCCGCAATCCAGCCATTTCCCCGCCCCCAGAAAAACGGTGCGTCCGCCCGGTGATAGAAGAGCCCATTTGGCTGCTGCAATTTATCCAGATAGGCCGCCATTTCCAGTGCCGCGCGATCAATATATTTGTGGTCGCCAGTCGCGCGATATGCCTCGACCTGCAGCATGGTAATCATGTACATGTCGTCGATCCAGAAACGCGTCTCTCGCGATAAACCGTCGCTCCTCGGCGACTCCCACTGACGGTCGGCAAAAGTTTTTCCAAATTTGAGATACTCGGCTTGCTTCGTTTGCCGGTAAATTTCGAGCGGAGTCACTCCAAAAACTTCGTTGTCTTCCTCATCCACTGTTACTACAGGCGGAATCCGGTCATGCCCTGCGGGAGTCATGATGGGCTCGAACCGGCGGACTAGCTTCGTCGCTAGCGCGTTGTCCCCCGTGACATCGGCGAAAGACAAGGCTCCGTACCACATGCATACTTCCGGATAGCCAATCGGTCCCGTCGGATAAAAGTAAGGGCTGGCCGCAAATTTTTGCGCCAAACGACTGCCAACTTCCGCCGGCGCCGTCCCTACCGGCCAGTTGGAAAATGCGGGGACGGCCTGTGCGTGGCCGTTGCCAAGGCAAACCAACAGAACAACACAGGTGGACACGAATATGCTGGTGTCTCGGATTCTGAATCGTCGATTGCTGAATCGCACGTATTCTTTCATCGCATTCTTCGCACGCCTCGTAATGAACGGTTGACGGGATGAATATCCGCGACTTCTCAAAAAGTCATCTTCACGCCAAACTGCATGACTCTAGGTTGAGAAGTGCCGTACGATGTTGGGCCGCCGTAGGCATTCGATCCCAGCGTTCCCCCGATTTGACCGAACCCAGGGCTGCTCTCATTGTTGTTCGGCGCTCCAAAGTTAGGATGGTTGGTGACGTTGAAAATGTCCGCGCGAAGCTGGAGAGAAGCCTCCCTAAAGCTCACGTTTTTGATTGCGGAGAGGTCGGTGTTGAACAATCCAGGGCTGCGCAGACCATTCTTGCCGATGTTGCCATACGTGCCGACAGCGTTTGGCGCGAAGTTGGCGGGATTGATCCACTGGCCGATGACGCCCGGATGCGGACGGTGGCCGAGCTTGGTCTGGCTGATATTTGACACATGGATCAAATCGGCCCTGTCCGCCCCGATCGCGCTGAAGGAATTGTCGACGCCGCTCACGATCGTGAAAGGATTGCCGGTGGGGTACCAGTTGACGATCCCGGTGACCTGCCAACCATTCAGGAACCTATCTGCAACGCTCTGGATGTGGACGCTGGGCGTCGCGTAACTGGCATTGAATTTGACGACTTTGTTCAAATCATCGTCCGATGGGCCGTAATCGAAGGAGCGGCCGCACGCGCAACTGTTGGTGAATTGCGGCGAATCTTTACTTGGCGCGAAGTCGTCCATCGCTTTCGCCCAGCTGAAGCTGCTTAGAAAGGAGTACCCATGCGTGAAGCGCTTTTCCACCGTGATCTGGAGGGCGTTGTAGTTGCTGTTCACGCCTGAATTGATCAAGGGGACCGACGCGTAGTTGTCGATCCCGTACTTCTGATTCAAGAACCGGCGCGACTGGACGTTGGCGGGATCCTCGGTCGAGTTGGGCGTGCCATCTGGCGCGTTGCCGGGGATATAGACGGTTGGATTCACCTGCAGCAGGCCGCTCTCCTGGTCGCCGGTACCATAAAGGCGGTGGCCATCGTTCCCCAGATACGCGAAACGAAACAGCCAATCCTGCCCGATGCCGCGCTCTAGCGTCAGGTTGTAGGAGAGAATCATCGGCAGGCGCAGATGCGAATCCTGGAGTTGCGAAAAGGAGATTGCGCCGGCTCCCGTTGGAAACGCGGCTTCCGGCCCTGGATTGCGGGGGCCGAACTCCGCCGGAAAAGGGTTCGCGACTCCGGCGCTGCCGTATGGATCGGCGACGTTGAGGACTCCCTGCAAACTGACCACAGGAGCGAAGGGAGGAATGCCGACGATCTGCTGATAAATCAGAGAATTCGGCGGTTCATAATAGTATCCGGCGCCGCCCCGCAAGCTGGTTTTTCCGTCTTCCGTCGCCTGATAAGCGAATCCGAATCGCGGGCCATAGTTACCGTAATTCGCGAAAATGCCGGCCTGCGGACATCCGCGGTCGTGGTTCGACCCGCCAAAGATCAAGGCGGGTGGGGCGTTTGGGTAGCGTACGGATTGTGGAGCGCCCACATCGAAACATCCCACCCGGCCCAGGCTGTCTTTGGATGGAATCCACGGATCCCATCGAAGCCCTGCGCTGACTGTGAGGCGCGGGGTCGCCTTCCAGTCGTCCTGCACAAAGGCGCTCCAGTTGATGCCGGTGAAATCGAGATACAATCCACCCCCCTGAATGAAGGTGCTCATGGCGCCGTTGACGAAGTCTGCCGGGTTGTAGCCGGTGAAACTGTTGCCGAAGATGAAGTTGCCGCTTTCCTGGAAGGTGTTGGACATCGGCTGCGTCACGCGGACCAGCTCGCCCCCGAACTGAATTACGTTGTTTCCCTTGGTTACGGTCGCAATCTCCCGCAGGGATTGGTCGCCCCGATTGAACTTCCCAAAGTTATTGCTCCCGACACCGAAGCCGTTGGTGGAAAATGCCAGGGTGGGGCGGTATCCGCCTCCCGGGCTGGGCGGCAAGGAGATATTGGCTCCCGCGTCCACCATGGAGAATGGTGCGCCCGATAAGCTTGTACCGTCGATCTTCGTGAAGCCATAGTAGCTTCCCAGGATAAAGTTAGGCGTGATGGTGTACAGGTCGACGGCGCTGACGTTTTTATCGATCAGCGTTTCGGCATTGCCTTCGGTTTCAAGGATGTTGGTGGCCGGCGGCAGAACCAGCGGCTGCGTGTATTTCTGCTGGAAATAGTGGCCGCTCAGATTGTTTTTCGGGAAGATGTAATCCACCTTTACCAGGTATTCATCCGTGTTTTGGATGATCGGCAAACCGTTGTAGTAGAGATTGTCGTTGGGAAGTCCGGGAGGCCCCGGAATTCCGAGTTTGGCGCCGTTGGGCAGCGGAATTTTGTTCAGGATGTAGGTCGCGACCGGGCTGACGGGGATTTGATTGCCCGGATACGGCGCTCCGGTGGCCGGGTTAACCAACTGAATGCAGGTGCCAAACGGTTCACAAATCGGCGAGCCCGGCGCGATTTCGGAAAAATCTCCGGTACGCTCTTTGGCGTCCGGCACCGTAGCGCCCAGCCCGTTGTTGGTGGAGCTGAACCGGGTTCCCTGATAGCTTCCAAAATAAAATAGCTTGTCCTTGAGGATCGGACCGCCAACGTATCCGCCAAACTGGTTCTGGTTCAGCGGACTGACGGATTGCGCGAACCAGTTTTTCGAGTTGAAGCTGTCGTTCTGGTAAAACTCAAACAACCCTCCGTGGATGGAATTCGTCCCCGACTTCAGCGTGATGTTGACCACGCCGCTGATCGCGCCTCCATACACAGCGCTCATATTGCTGGTCAGTAGATTGAACTCCTGGATGGCGTCCGGGTTGGGAAACGGCAGGTTGGTATTGATGTAAGTGTCGTTGTAGTCCGCTCCGTCCAGTTGATAGCTGACGCCATTGGCCCCGGCGCCGTTGACCTTGGCGTATTGCTCGCTGGGAAAGACACCTCCTTCGCAGTTCGCGGCGCAATAGCTGGCGGTGACATTCTGCGCTCCGGGCACCAGAAATACCAACTGCTGCACGAAGCGGTTGTTGAGCGGCAGGCCGACGATATCTTTCTGGCCGATAAGCTGGCCAAGCGTCGGGGAATCGGTCGTCACCATAGCTGCGTTGGCCTGGACGGTCACGTTCTGGGAAACCGATCCGACAATCATCTGGACGGGAACGGTGACAGACTCGTTGGTGGCCAGGGTCACTCCCTGACGGGTGTAGGTGTTGAAGCCCTGCAGGGTGACGGTAATCTGATACTGGCCCACTGGAAGCGCGGGGAATAGATATTCCCCGGAATTGCCGGAGGTGGTGCTGCGCGTATATCCGGTGCCCACCTGTTTCACGTTAACCGCGGCTCCGCTTAGAACTGCCCCGGAAGAATCGGTGACTATGCCATTCAGCCGTGCAGTGGTGAACTGCGCCAGCGCTGAAGTCGCAAACCCAACAAACAAGACCAGGGCGAGGTAGATGGATAGCGGTTCACTCGCTCGAACGATCTCTCGATATACCTTTTTCATGACTTCCCCCAAAAGCCCGCAAGATACAAGTGCAGCCACGCGGGATTACGCGTTTCCATCGCTTACCCTTTTCTCCTGTTTTTCTAACGTTCGTCGGCAAGGGGAGCAACAGAAAAAGAAGGCATTTCTTCATAGTCGTCCAACCGGTTGAACGAGGACGCCTTATCCCTATTCGGGGGAGTAGGGACCTCTCACAGACCTTTAATCGGGACAGATAAAAGATTCAGCATTGCCCGCGCGCGCCGCAAGGGAATTACACAGCGGGCCATTTCGCTTCTTTGTGAGCGATCTCGCTCGAACGGACTCCTCCTGCGCTACGCTTTCCGGCGCAATCGGACGCGATCTCCGACATCTTCCGGAAATTTATCTGCTAGCTCGCGAATCTGATAGCTGAATTGGAGGAATAACTCCTCCCAACGCTTTGCCTGCCGCGGGGTATAACGGTAGAAACCCTTTGCGTTCGATACTCCGCGTGCACCCGAATGGGCAACCTTCCGCATAAGGGCAGGCATGTCTTTCGCACAACTAAGATCAGGCAACAGGTCCTTCATCACCTCGGCATATGCCGGAATGCCGGTCAGGTCCATAAATCGAAACGGGCCCGCGAAAGTGATCCAATACCCCATGTCGTTGCGCAGAGAGCGGTCGATGTCCGCGATGGTCGCATACCCTGAATCCACCAGATGGAAGGCCTCGCGGAGCATGGCATACATGATCCGGTTGGTAATAAATCCGCGAATGTCCTTCCGAAGAAGCGACGGCTCCTTTCCCCAACCGCGGGCCAGCCGCATGGCCAAACGGGCGTTTCCCGTTGTGGTGTGGCGTCCGCAGATGACCTCCATAAATCTTGTGATGTGCGCAGGTTCGGCCCAATGCAGTCCTAGGATACGTCCAGGATGTTTCGCATTGCTCTGCAGGTCGGTGACGGGAATTGCGGAAGTGTTGCTGCCGATCAGTGTTTTCGCGGAAACGGCTTCTTCAATTTGACGGATGACCTGACGCTTTACCACAGGATTTTCCACGGTGGATTCGATCACGACTTCCGCCGCCTTCAGGTCAAGCATGTCGGCGGAAATCTTGACCCGCTGGATCAAGGTGGAGGGACTTTCACGGATCGCTCCTTGCTTCTGTGCATCGACCAGCAACTTTAGAAGCCGCGTACGCGCTGTTCGAAGTTTTGTCGGCTCCGATTCAATGCACTGCAGAGAGTGTCCAGCAGCGAGCAGGCATGCAGAGATGCTTGTACCCATCAGGCCCATTCCAACAACGCCGGCCGGACATGGGCGCGCACGGCGAGAAGACGGTTTGGCCGTCGGTAGATCCGATTGTTTCTCGCTTGATATCCTGCTTCTGGAATCAATCATTGCATTCTCCGGATAATACGGTCCTTATGAGAAATGCCGTGAGCGCCCTTCTCGGATCGGTATGGAGCGACTCTCGCCAGCCCCTTCCATCAGCCAGTTCAATGCTTCCTCGATCTGTTGGAGCGTGGTCTCAACGTCGGCTTTGGTATGTGCGCCCGAAAGGGAGTATTGCTTGGTTGCTTGTGGGAACGCATATATCCCGCGATCGACCAGCGCCCGGCGGAATGCCGTGTCCAGTTCGAAATCATGGTGGGATGCCAGGTCATGCCAGTCTCTCGGAGCGTGATCCATGAAATACACGCAGAACGCGGAGCCTTGCCGCACGACCACCGCATCCAGCGGCATATCTCCGACGATCGCCTCAATTCCGGCCTCCATCATCCCTCCCAAGGTCTCGACGTGACGGTAAATTTCACCGTTGTTCATCAGGAGTCGCTCGATGGTTGCAATCGCGGCGATGGTGGGCACAGGATGCGCGTTGTATGTTCCCGCGAGAAGCACTCTTTTCGTGGGGGAGGGATCGACAAAAACTTCCATCAGATCTTTTCGGCCGCCCAGAACAGCCATGGGATAGCCGTTCGCGATGGCTTTTCCGAAGACAAGCAAATCAGGTCTGACATTAGCGATGCTGGCGTAGCCGCCGATCGCGTGGCGAAATCCGGTCTTCACTTCATCGAAGATCAGCACAAACCCAAGTTCATCCGCCAGGGCGCGCAGACCGCTTAAATATCCAGGATCGGGTTTTACGATTCCAATATTCTGGAGAATCGGCTCCACTATCAGCGCGGCCACAGGATATCTCTCGCAAACATATCGCACGGATTCGAGATCGTTGAAATTGATGCTGTGCACCAGCCGTTGATGTTCTACCGGAATCCCCGCGCTGATCGCCTGAAACGGATATTCGCCGGGAGAGCGTCTGCTTCCCAGTCCGCTCAACGGCGTCATCAGATTGCATGCGACGTCGTTGTGCCATCCGTTGTAGCCACCCTGCATCTTGATAATGTGGTCTTTGCCGGTCACCGCCCGGCTCAGGCGGATGGCCTGATACGTCGCCTCGCTGCCAGTGTTCAACATCTGCAAGGATTCGACCGCGGGGACATGTTTGCAGATCAATTCCGCAAGCTGCCCCTCCAGTTGGGTCGTGCCGGACCCAAATAGGCTTGCCCCCTCCCGTAACACCCGCGTGACGGCGTCGGTTACATAAGGGTCGTTGTGTCCCAGGAAATGAGGGCCAAAGGCGGCATGATAATCGATGTATTCATTGCCATCCACATCCCAGATTCTGGACCCATCGCCTCTTTCGAATGCGATTTCCGGTTCAATCGCCCGATTGACAGACACAACGCCACCGGGAATATATTTTTTGTTGTTTTTCAGGAGTCTTGCTGATTCTGTATAACTCGGCATCCTGCCTCCTATCATCGATTGCGCAAAAGGCGGGTCCGCTCGCCGATGCCGGAACTACAATTCAGTCTTGAGATGTCAGTTCTCCCGAACGCCGAATGGCTTGGCAGTCAATCATGTGTTGCGCACGAAGTGTCGCGGGCACAACACAGTTTCACGCCCGTTGTTTCTGAGATCAAGGGCAATCTGGTAGTATTCCGATGTTCCCGTCCAGCATATTGGACGGGGCGCGGTGGCGATTTGTTATGGCAAAGACTTACTCGGTCCCCTCGGTAAATCGCGCGCTTAGAATTTTAGAGCTGCTTGCACAATCCAGACGCGGTCTCACGCTCTCCGATATCAGCAGAAAGCTTGCGCTGCCAAAGAGCTCGGTCCATCTACTGGTCAAGACGCTGGAACTGATGGGTTACCTGAAGAACAACCGGGTGAATGGGACCTATCACTTTGGGCTGAAGCTGGTCACGTTGAGCCATAGTGCGCTTGAGAACTTGGATCTACGTGAACGGGCAAGGCCGTTTCTGCAAGACCTGATGCGGACGACCGGATTGACTGTGCACATGGCGATTCTTGAGCAGGGTGAGGCGGTGATCATCGAAAAGGTGGAAGCGCCTGGCCTATTGCGCCTTGCAACGTGGGTGGGGCGGCGGCTGGACGCCAATAGTTCCGGTGTGGGCAAAGCCCTCCTCGCTTTCGCGCCCGAGGCCAACCTCGATCAGCGGCTTACTGGACGCGCCTTGGCAAGGCATAACCGAAATACGATTGCATCTCCCGATCGGCTGGCGCGCGAGCTTAAGAAAATCCGGGAGCTTGGATATGCGTTTGAAGATGAAGAGGGCGAGATCGGGTTTCGCTGCATAGGCGTTCCGATTTACGACGCGGGCAACAGGGCGATCTCCGCGATCAGTGTGGCGGGAACGACTGCCCAGATTCCCAAAGAAAAAGTCAGCAGACTGGCTTCCGCGGTGAAAGCCGCAGCCCTCGACATTTCAACCTATTTTGGATACAAACTCCGCTCCGAAATGGACTGGCTGGTCGCCGAATCCGATCGGAATTAGTTGTTTACTGGCCACTGAAAATCGCTTGTATCGGTTTTCCGTTTATACAGCGGATCCCTTGCGGAGTTTACCCGGACGAAACCGAAGGGCTCGGGATGAACGAGTAGTCCTTGTCATCTCGAGTGGAGTTCTCGCAATGGCGAGAACGGAATGATAGTCGGTTCGCTGGGGACCGCCGCACCTGCCTCGGTTGCGCGGTCGGCGTAATTCAGACCAACACAGATGAACTTTCCCCACGCCACGCATGGACCCAACCGCGGGCTACGCTCGATGAGCGGCATGCTGTTTGGGTCGATATTCTGCAACTGCCTCAGGAAGTGGGTTGTAGTCCCGGCTGGCCGTATCGAAGCAATTGTATCGTTTCCAGTCTCCCGGGTTTCTGAGCTGGCAGTACTGGAACTGTGCGCTGTAGCCACCAAGCGAAATTGAAATTTGTGGAACACTGAGATTCATGCCGAAGCGGCGCTAAGAGTTCGCATCCAACCCGCTGAACATTTTCGGAGACGGCTTGGGTATGTTGACATCTTGCGTGCCGGATGAGACGGTACGATCGGAGAACGATGAGGAGTCTCCGCAAGTGAGACGTCTGTCAACGTAATCAACACAGCGAAAGGGTCGTCTCTATTATGAGCAGGACGGCAGTGAAACACCCGGACAAGACAGCCAAGACGGGAAGCTACTCCGCGGGGCTTGCGTGCGATGGATGGCTCTTTGTGAGCGGGCATGCTTCGCAGAATCTCGCGACGGGTGAGGTGATAGGAGGCAGTAGCGGCGAAGAGACAAGCCGAACCCTGGCATCGATCGAGAAGGTGTTGCGCGAAGCAGGCTGTACGCTCGACGACGTCGTGAAATGCACATGCTACTTGGCGCGGATCGAGGATTTTGATGAATTCGACGCGGCGTATTCAAAGTTTTTTTCCAACATCGCACCAGCTCGGACGACTGTTCAAGCTGTCTTGTGGGGCGGCCTGAAGGTGGAGATCGACGCGATCGCGCGCATCCCGGCAAAGGAATAGGCGCTCAGCTCTGCATCGTGTTGCGTTGCGTCGTCGGCCCGCGGCGCCCACGTCGTGTCCCCCGCAGTGATGATGGTTGCGTAGTTCTTGAACCCAGAGACGAGACGGGGTGTTCCTTATGTACGTTCGTCAGATGTTCTGCGTGGTGTGGGCGTCAATGGCAATGGCTTTCGTATGCATGTGTTCTTCAGCAGCCGAGGCCCAGCCTGCGGGTCTGGCCGTTACGCCGCCCATGGGCTGGAATAGCTGGAATCACTTTGCTGACAAGGTGACCGACGCAGATGTGCGCGGGGCGGCGGACGCTTTGGTCTCGACCGGGATGCGGGATGCTGGCTACGTCTACATCAACATCGACGACGGCTGGGAAGGGAAGCGCAACGCGCAGGGTGAGATTCAGACCAACGAGAGGTTCCCTGACATGAAGGCATTGTCAGATTATGTTCACTCCAGGGGACTGAAGCTCGGAATCTACTCGTCGCCCGGAGAGAAAACATGCGGAGGATTCGAAGGCAGTTACGGTCACGAGCAGCAAGACGCGGAAACCTTTGCGAAGTGGGGCGTGGACTATCTGAAATACGACCTGTGCAGCTTTATGTCGAATATGGGGCTGCATGATCCGCACCAGGATCCACAAAAGGCAGTAGCCATCATGAAAGACGCCTATGCAAAGATGCATCGAGCTCTCCTGAGCACGCACAGACCCATCGTGTACAGCCTGTGCCAATACGGCGTCGGTTCGGTCTGGGAGTGGGGGCCAGAGGTGGGAGCGAACTTGTGGCGAACAACCGACGATATCCGTGACAACTATCGGAGCATGGCACTGATCGGATTCTCGCAGGCAGGCCTCGAGAAGTATGCGGGGCCTGGACATTGGAATGATCCAGATATGTTAGAAGTCGGTAACGGCGGTATGAATGCGGATCAGTACCGCACGCAAATATCTCTGTGGTCCATACTCGCCGCGCCCCTGTTGGCAGGAAACGATCTGAGCCGAATGGACGAGACCACAAAGAGCATCTTGCTGAACAAGGAAGTCATTGCTGTTGATCAGGACAAGCTGGGCGTTCAGGGGCATCGTGTCGGGCCGCCTCAGATATGGATGAAGCCTTTGAGCGATGGCGGGAAGGCCGTGGCGCTCTTCAACTATGTCACGGATGATGAGGCCGAACCGCTCACGCTGCACTTCAAAGATGTCGGCATGGAGGGCCCGGTGCATATTCGCGACTTATGGGCTCACAAGGACCTTGGTATCCAACACGACTCGTACACAATCACGATTCCCCAAGGCGGCGTTGTGATGCTTCGGCTCTGGAAATGAAACAACCCTGGCGGCGGCCGCTCTCCGAGAGGCAAGTTGGGGCGCATTGGCGCGACTGTTCAGTATGCTGGACACCGCTTGGAGCCGAGACCGTTTGTAGATTGACGACGTCGGTATGCGACCATAGCATCGACTGCAGATGGAAACCGCAGTCCCTCAGAACCCGGGCAGCATAACCGATCCTGGTCCTCCCGTCGGCTTATTTTCCAAGAGCCCGGCGCTCGCGCTCGGCGCTCTGATCGCTGTAAATGCGATGTGGGCTTTCCAGTTCGCTGGCGCGCGAATTGCTACCAGAGAACTCGGCGCAGTCCTGGTCACATTGGTGCCGCTCGTCATTGCGACCGCGCTGGTGAGCCCCTTCGCCCGGCTCAATCTGCAAATATTTCAGCCACAGAACCGATCCATCCTTGTTGACCTGGTCTTGTTGGGAACGCTGGGTGTGTTACCAGCCCAACTCTGCCTGGTCCTCGGAGTGGAACGAACGCTGGCTTCGAATGCCAGCGTTCTCTCGCTCACTGTACCGGTGCTTACCGCGATCAGCGCATCCATCTTTCTTGGCGAGCGGATGACTAAGCTACGATGGCTCTCGTTTGTAGTAGCGATCCTGGGTGTAGGTCTTATTTCAGCAAATGATATCCGGCATGCCCATCTATTCAAGATTGAATATGTGTCAGGCAATCTGCTCGTCTTCTGCAGTTGCGCGGGGAGCGCCTTCAATAATTCCTACAGCCGGCGTGCGCTCTCGCGACTGAGCGCCGGGCAGGTGCTGGTGTGGACGTTCATAGTCGCCGACCTGGAGTTATTCCTGATCGAATTCATTGTCGAGCGCAAAGGCTGGGCGCAACTCGCGCATCTGCAACCCTCGGTGTGGTGGAGTCTTATCCTCGTGGCGATCTTCAGCCTGAGCATATCGATGCTGCTGTACTTTGCGGTCATCCAATCTGTCGAGGTGATGAGGGCGACTCTTTCCGTGTATCTCCTGCCGGTTTTCGGCCTGGTCTTCTCCTCCATGCTTCTCCAGGAGAAAATCACGCCGAATCTGATTATCGGTGGAATATTGATCTTTATCAGCTGCTTCCTTGTCACCGTGTATGAAGAAAACCAACGCAGGCGCATGTGCGGTCAAAATGCCTAAATTCGAAATAGACGGTATCGTCCCCATCATTCCAACTCCTTTCGACCGCAACGGCTGCATAGACCATGCGTCCATGCCAAGACTGCTCGACTTCGCTGTCGAGGGCGGCGTATGCGCAGTGTGTCTCCCCGCTTATGCGAGCGAGGTATATAAGCTCACGGATTTGGAGCGGCGCGATCTTGCCGAACGAGCTATTCGGCTTCTGGATGGTCGCCTTCCCGTCATAGCGCAGGTGAATCACGTGTCCGCAGACTACGTCGCGGAAACTGCGCGGAGCCTGGTTTCCTCTGGCGCCGCCGCGATCTCTGTGGGAGTCCCGCGCATGTTCGCATTACCCGAACGCGACCTTCTCCGCTATTTCGACCGGATCCTCCGAGCGATTACGGTGCCGCTCGTCATTCAGGATTTCAACCCGGGCGGTGGCTCCGTCAGCCTGGAGTTCATCAAGTCTCTCCACGCGCAGCATAGCCACTTTCGGTACTTGAAGCTCGAAGAGCCGCTGATGTGCAGCAAGGTGCAAGCCATTCGTGAGGGGACCGAAGGCGGGGTCGGGGTCATCGATGGCTGGGGCGGTACCTATATGCTCGAACTCATTGAGGCTGGTATCTGCGGAGTGATGCCGGGTTTGGGAGTGTCAGACCTTCTACAGATCATTTGGGAGTATGCTCGCGCGGGCGACAAGGACACGGCTTACGACCTGTTCCAGGGGGTTCTACCGCAAATCAGTTACAGCCTGCAAAGTCTCGAATTCTTTCAGCATGCAGAGAAGGCTTTGCTGGTTTCCCGTGGAGTTCTTTCCGAGCCAATCGTACGTGAAGCAACACTCACTCTCAATGATATAGACCGCGCGCATATCAACTTCCTGAACCAGAAAATCCGCAAGCTGGCGAGCAGCCTTGATCGCGTTCGTACTGCCCCCTCTTCAAAGGCACACGCATGACTACAGAAAGTGGCACGATCCTCTCGGGCGGAACCATCATTGACGGTACTGGCGCAGCCGCAAGGCTGGGCGACGTGGTCCTTTGCGGGGATATGATCGTATCGGCTGGTCCAAAGCCGGCGAACGCACCTTCCGGATACGAGGTCATTGATTGCAGCGGGTGCGTCATTGCTCCAGGATTCATCGATGCACATAGCCACTCAGACTTAAAGGTCATCGAGAACCGCACTGAGAAGCTGTTACAGGGAGTCACGACGGAAGTTGTTGGGAATTGCGGCTTCTCCCCCTATCCAACGCCGAGCGATCCAAAGACGTTGCGGGAGTTCGCGAACGGGATTCTATGTGGCGACGATAGCTGGCGATGGGACTCGGCAGGCGACTATATTGCTGCCGCCAGCAAATCTAAGGTAGCTACAGTTGCATCGCTCGCAGGTCACGGGTCGTTGAGGATCAGGATTGCCGGCAATACCAGCAGGGAACTTAGCAGTCGAGAGCTTGATGCCATGTCGGGCTTGCTTGAGGAGGCACTGGACCAGGGTGCGGTGGGATTGTCATCGGGTCTCATGTACGCTCCCGGATCCGGCGCATCACCAGAAGAACTCACGGCGCTCTGCCGCGTGGTTGCCCGCAAAGGCGGCATTTACGCGACGCACATGCGTAGTTATTCTGCCGACCTGGTAGAAGCCGTGGAGGAACAACTATCGATCGCCGAAGCCTCCGGCTGCCGTCTCCAGATCTCTCATTTGCAGGCTGCTGGCGAAGAGTACTGGCCTTTGCAGCAGCGAGCCATCGACTTGATTGATCGAGCAGCAACGCGTGGAGTCGATGTCGCATTCGATGCGTATCCCTGGCTGGCAGGATCGACAGTTCTTACGCAAGTGCTGCCGCAATCAGCGCTCGACGGCGGTATTCCTGCTCTGCTTTCACGGCTCCGCGATCCCATTCAGCGCGAAACAATACGCGGGCACATCAAGCCGGAAGCGCACTGGGATGGCGTCGTGATCACAAGCACCGCTTACAACGAGGATGCTCTCGTAGGCAGATCGATCCAGGAAATCGCGAACGAACGCGGGACGGATCCGGATAGCGTGGTCATGGATATCCTGCTCGAGCAGGAGGCCAACGTGAACATCGTCGAGCACTGCCAGTCTCTCGAAAATCTTCATGCGCTCATGACGCATCCGCTGGCCACGATTATCACCGACGGGGTGTATACGCGTGGCCGCTCTCACCCACGCTTGTACGCGACCTTTCCGCTGTTGCTGGGTGATCTTGTGCGTGAGCGTAAATGGCTGACGCTGGAAGAAGCGATCTACAAGGTGACGCAAAAGCCGGCTCGGGCATTTCGTCTGAAGGGAAGAGGCAGTATTGCGGAAGGCCAGGTGGCCGACATCACAGCGTTCGATCCCGCTGCCATACGAACGGATGCTACCTATGAAAGACCAGACGTTGCTCCCTCAGGCATTCGGTCGGTGTTCAGGAACGGACAGATGGTCGTGAATGCCGGCGTGGCGGCGGTCTGAATCTGAAGAGCTACAGGCACTATGAAGATAGATGAGATAGAAACGCCGGCCCTCCTGGTCGATGCGGAGAAGCTGCAACACAATCTCCGCAAAGTCGCGGATTACTGCAACGCGCATCATCTGGCTTTGAGGCCACACACCAAGACGCACAAGATACCGGAAATAGCGCGCATGCAGGTGGGCTATGGTGCACCTGGCATTACCGTCGCAAAAATCGCAGAAGCGGAGGTGATGGTCGATGCCGGCATCAACGACATCGTGATCGTGTATCCGGTGTGGGGCGAAAGCAAATGGAAGCGTCTCGCCGAGTTAGCGCGACGCGTTCGAATCTCCGTAGCTATGGATTCCCTCGTTGTAGCGCAGGGCATATCGAAAGCAGCGGGGAAGGCGGGGGTTGAGATCGGGATCCGCCTCGAATTCGACACGGGATTTGGCCGATGCGGACTGCCGGCAGACAGCAATTCTATTGAAGTTGCCCGTACAATTCGCGGGCTTTCCCATCTGCGTTGGGAAGGCATCTCTGTCTATCCCGGACACATCATGGGAAACCGCGAAACACGGGAACACGATCTTGTCCTTGAAAACCAGCAACTCGATCGCCTCTATGCTCTTTTCGATGCGGCTGGCATTCCTTATCCCGTGGTGAGCGGCGGCAATACACCTGCCGCATTCATGAGCCATCGCTTCCATAAGATCACCGAGATACGTCCGGGAACTTATGTATTCAATGACCGAAACACCGTTGAGGCCGAGGCGGCGAGCTACGAAGAGTGTGCTGCTACGGTGCTCGCCACTGTGGTGAGCACGAGCGTCACCGGTCGTGCCATCATCGACGCGGGCAGCAAGACGCTCAGCTCTGATGTGCTGCTCTCGGGCGATCGAAAACACCACGGATACATCCGGGACCACCCAGAAATCACTCTGTACGACCTTTCGGAGGAGCACGGACACCTTCAGGTTCCCGACCATAGTCAGCTTCGGGTGGGTGACCGGCTTAGAGTGATCCCGAATCACATCTGCCCGTGCATCAACCTGCAGGAGCGCGTGTATGTCGTATCTGGAGATCACGTTGTCGATCAATGGAAGGTATCCGGACGGGGCATGGTCACATAGGAGCCGACACGAGCCATCCCCCACGTCTCACTGCCGTCCAGCATGCTGGACGGAAAAGAAACGGCGGTGTGCACGGACCTTGATCGCAGATGAGTGAGCACTAGACTATCTTCGTCGCTCAACTTCGAAGCCATCTGTATCAGGGACTCCGTATCTGTCCTCATCAGTGCAGCGAGCTGCGATAGCAGAGTTCATGCGTTCAAGGAGACTTGATGACTCACAGGAAGTGGATGGTATTGCTCGTCAGCGTGACTTTGTGCCCGGCGGCTTTTGCGGCGCACAACCCGCTTCTGCCGCGACCACAGCAGGTTCAATACGGTGCCGGGAGTGTGCCAGTGCGCAGTTTCCGCGTGTCTTTTGCCTCTGCCCCGAATGAGGACGACCGTTTTGCGGCGGACCAACTCAGGTCATGGATGAAGGCGGAGCACGGACCGGAGGTGTCGATTGGCGAAGGCGAGCGCAGCGGTGCAGGGGCCATTTCCGTTGTACTGGACCGGGAAGGCGCCGCGGATGAGCCTTTGGCTATGCCGGGAGACCAGCCCGGTCCCAACTCGCACGAAGCGTATGACCTTGCCGTGACCAACAGTGGCGTGAAGATCCATTCACGATCCTCTGCCGGCATCTTCTATGGCATGCAAACTCTTCGGCAGTTGCTGGAAGGCAAGGGCGACCAGGCGGCTCTTCCTTTTGTAGAAGTCAAAGATTGGCCTTCTATGGCCTACCGGGGCACGATGGTGGATATAAGCCACGGTCCGTTGCCGAC
The DNA here is from genome assembly GCA_963763665.1 of uncultured Acidobacteriaceae bacterium. GTDB lineage: Bacteria > Acidobacteriota > Terriglobia > Terriglobales > Acidobacteriaceae > KBS-83. Next base: position 2,268,278 of record CAVXPT010000001.1, read on the forward strand.
TGCCAAAGAAGTCGAGCGGCAGATTGATTTCCTCGCTCGATGGAAGGCGAATCAGTATTACCTGTACACCGAAGACAGCATTGAGCTGACCGGGTACCCGCTGCTGAATCCCGGAGACGCGCGGCTGTCGAAGGAGGATGTGCGTCAGATCGTTGCATATGGCCGTCAGCGTCACGTAGACGTGATCCCGAATTTCGATCTGTATGGCCATCAGCATGACCTCTTCCGGATCGAAGAGTATTCCGACCTGTCGGACCAGCCGCACGGGACCGAGTTCGATGCGCAGAATCCGAAGGTCGCGCCACTGTTGACGGACTGGGTGGATCAGTTTTCAGAGCTGTTCCCCAGCGCATTTGTCAGCATCGGCTTCGATGAAACCTTTCAGATAGAAGCAGCAACGCACGCCACCGGCGCAGCCGCGAAACCAGCGGAGTTGTTTGTGAAGCAACTGAAGACTGTGGCGGAACGCTTCCAGAAGAATGGAAAGCACGTGATGGCGTACGACGACATCATCGTTAAGTACCCACAGACGATCCCGAATCTGCCGCAGGGCCTGATTGCGGTCGCCTGGTATTACACATCAGAAGATCCGACCTACAAGCGGTGGCTTGGCCCGTTGATCGCTCACAAGATTCCGCATATCGTGCAGCCAGGGGTGACCAGCTATGACGATATAGTGCCCGACTTCGATACTACATTCGAGAATATCGACACATTCCTCGCGGCCGGGCGGAGCTCGGGCGCACTCGGTCTGGTGAATTCGGTCTGGGCTGACGACGCGCAACTGCTTTTCCGTATGTCGCTGCCAGGAATGGCGTATGGAGCTGCAGCGCCGTGGCAGTCGGTGCCGATGGACCGTGCGAACTTCTTCTCTGACTATGCGCAGTTGCTGTATCCGCCGGCCATCGCGCCCGACATAGCTTCAGCACTCAGGAATATGACCATCGCTGAAACCTACGTGAAGAAGCTGTTGGGCGAGCAATCGATGTTCGGCTTGTGGGAAGACCCTTTCTTCTCCACCTACTACAAGAAACTCCCGGAGCACCGGAACGATCTGCACGAAACCCGGATGCATGCGGAAGAGGCAGAGACGGCGCTGCTTCGCGCAAAGGGCATGGGTGCTGATCCGGAGACGGTGAATAGCTTGCTGATCGGGAGCGAGATGCTCGACTATGCCGGCGAGAAATTTCAGACGCCTCTCGATCTAACCGAAATCTGGAATAAGTTCGGGGGGACACGTCCAGACTCGAACCGGTGGTGGAACGAGTGGGAGTCACAGGTGACCCACTACGACCACTCGTATGTCATCGATCTGATGGACCGGATCACCGACCTGAAGTCGAGCTACCGCGCTGAGTGGCTGCAGGAATACACGCCTTACCGTCTTGGCTCGGCGCTCGGCCGGTGGGATGCTGAGTACCAGTATTGGCGCGGTGTGCACGAGAAATTGCGCCATTTCAACGAGAGCACGCATGAGGGAGATCCGCTGCCACCCTTGAATGAGGTGCTTGAAAGCCCTCATCCCTCCTGGGCTCCGGCCCACTGAGCTTCCAATTGGGGAGCTGCAGCCAAGTGCAGCGGCTCCCTTCACCATCCTTGTTTCATGCTTGTTGGAATCGCGCCTTTATCTCGTCTCATCGCTTGGAGATGCCCCACTCGGCCAGGGAGGCAGTATGCATTTCAGTTACGGTTCAAATATGCAGGCAGGTGTCTCCCGCCGTGCATTCGCAAAGGCTGCTACCGGGCTCGCCATCGGCCTCTCGGTACGGTGCTGGCAACATGCATGGGGCATGGACTCTTCGAGCCGCCGCGTTCTGGCCTATGTGGGGACCGATACAAAGCCGGTGGATGGTGCTGCAAATGGAAAGGGAATCTATCTTTTTGAGCTTCATCCGGAAACGGACGAACTGCACTTGCTCAAACTGGCGGCGGAAACAACAAGCCCATCCTGGCTCAGCTTTCATCCGTCCGGACGTTATCTGTATGCAGTAAACGAGGTATCGGACTACGACGGCAATAGCGGCTCGGTCTCGGCATTCAGCATCGATCGCGCGAATGGTGACCTGCGACTTCTCAACGTTGTGAACTCACGTGGGGCAGGCCCGACACACATGAGTGTTGACGCCACAGGAAAGTACGCCTTTGTCGCGAACTACTTTGGCGGAAGCTTTGCCGTGTTTCCCGTTCTGCCGAACGGCGCACTGGGAGAAGCGAGCTATGTGCATACCGATCGTGGCTCCCTGGGCAGTCTGCACGCTACGGATGCGCCTCCCGGCAGCTTCGCCATCAGTGGACATGACGCGCCGCACGTTCACATGATTCAGCCCGACCCCGGAAACCACTTTATTCTGCAGACCGACTTAGGGCAGGACAGAATTTACGTCTACCGATTTGACAGCACACGCGGCCTCGTCACTCCCGCCGCAGTTCCCTATGTCACGGTACCTTCCGGAGATGGGCCCAGACACTTCGCTTTTCACCCGGGAGGCCGTTGGGTTTACTCCATCCAGGAAGAGGCTTCCACCATCATCTGCTTTGGATATGACGCGAGCGAAGGATCACTCACTCCGCTGCAGACCATCTCCGCTCTGCCGGACGGCTTTACCGGGACCAGCTTCGGATCCGAGATCATGACATCTCCCGACGGGCGATTTCTGTACGCAGCTAACCGGCTCCACAATTCCGTCGCGATCTTCGCGATACAGAGCGACGGCCGGCTGAGGCGTATCGGAGAAGCGTCAACCGAGGGCGACTACCCGAATCAGTTCGCCATGGATCCGAGCGGAAGATCTTTCTTTGTCTGCAATCAACGCAGCGATCAGATCACCTCCTTCCGCATCGACAAACAGTCCGGCAAGCTGTCATTCACCGGACGCTGTCAAGCGCTCGGAACACCGATGTGCATGGTGTTTCTCACCTAAAGCGCCGACCTGAACGACAGCGCCGCACCATCAGCGCGTCAGATCCTCAATGTCGGTGCAAGCGCTGTTCAATAGGCTGGACACCTTTTGCGCAAACTGCGATCGCCACATCGACGCGGTCTCGAAACTAAGCTAACTTTTGCTCATGCCGATCGCCATGCGCCCGTATCGGAAATCGATGAGGGGAGATGTCGAGATGAATGTGCATGCGAAACACGTTGCCGAATCTGTAGAGCAGACGTTACGCGAATGCCAGACGAAACGGCGGTCAGCGTTTTACCGAAGCTGTCTCCGTTCCATCGTGTTGGCGTTCGTGTATGCGCTTGGGGCATCAGCGCCGGGCTGGGGCCAAGCAACGACTGGAAGCATTCAAGGCACAGTCACTGATCCTACGCACGCTGTACTTCCGCAGGCAGTGATTACGATTACGAATGTGAGCACAGGTGTGGTCAGCACGACCACATCGGACGCATCAGGCCACTATCAATTCCTGTCAGTACCCGCCGGCACTTATACGGAATCTGTTGTGCACCCGGGGTTCAATGCGACCACTCTCTCCAACGTGTCCATGACGCTTTATCAGCAATTGACACAGGACATAGCTCTTCGGGTGGGAGCCGAAAGCCAGAGCGTTACCGTAGAGTCGACGCCCACTCTTGTGGATACAACAAATGCCAGCCTTGGAACGGTCATCGGCAAAACGCAAATTCTGAGCATGCCGCTGAATTTGCGCGAGGTCGGCTCTCTGGCGCTTCTCGTGCCCGGTACCGTGAACACCACCGGCAGATCGCTGGCGACAGGCGCAGCAAATGGCTCCGGGTTCAACGATATCGGTTACAGCGGTTCCGGTGGTGGCTCAGGTGGGAACATTCTGCTGATCGATGGGATGATTTCGAGGGCGCTGAACAATAGCAGTTTCGCTCTGGACCCGCCGCCTGAAATGGTGCACGAATTCAAAATCCAAAACAATGTCTATGACGCGTCCTTTGGTCTGGCTTCCGGCACGGTGATGAACCTCATCACCAACTCCGGCACAAACGTGATCCACGGGTCTGCATGGGAGTACGTCCGAAACGGCGCTATGGACGCAACTGGATACTTTGCGCTGACCCGCCCTGATCTGACGCGTAACCAGTTCGGTGGATCGATTGGCGGTCCGATTATCAAGGACAAGGTTTTTTATTTTGGCAGTTATGAAGGCCTGCGCCTGACACAGGGAATTGTGAGCCCAAGCGTTGTTCCCACCACCGCGGAGAAGAGCGGAGATTTCAGCTCCCTACTGACCGGAACGACCGCGAACCTGTGCGCGTCCAGTGGCGCAGCGGCTCCGGCGAATCTGAATTACGATACCGGCCAGCTCTTCGATCCGGCGACGGAAACAAATGTGACGTGTCCTGCCAATCCGCAGAATCCATCCGCAGGTACGACCACTGTTCTGGCGGGAACACCCATACCGGGGAACAAGATCGCATCACTCGATCCGGTGGCGCAGAAGGTGCTGGCGCTGTTCCCGAACCCGAATAGACAGGGCGTTGTGAACTACACGAACGAGACGCCCCAGCAGCAGCAAAATGATCAGTTTGATGCGCGCGCAGACGCAACCTTATCCAAGGTAAACACCGTTTTTGTGCGCTATCTGTTGGGCAACTCCAATATCCTCTTCCCGGGAGCACTGCCCGCCTTCAACGGCTTCCAGCACTTCAAAGGACAAAACCTGGTGGGCGGGTGGACCCGTGTCATCGGTCCTTCCGCCATCAATGACGTGCGCATAGGCTATCAACGGGATAACCTGACGTACGCGTGCTCCGGCTGCCCGCGGCCACCAGGAACCCTGGCGAGCTTTGGAATCGCGGGCCTGACAAACCCACTGCCACAGTTCAATGAATATCCGAACATCATCCTGAATAACTTTCCTCTCTGGGGAGATGGTTTTCCGGGATACTTCCCGGTCACCGCGCCCGATTCCATCGAGCAATACGAGGATACCTTCAGCAAAGTGGCGGGCCGGCATACGCTCAGCTTCGGCGCAAATGTCGATCTGTGGCAGACAAAAGGTGTGACCGACCCGTTGCAGGCAAATGGTCGCTTCGACTTCAATGGCCAGTACTCATCTCTTGCCGGTGAGATTCCTGGTGTGAGCGGCGCTTCTGACCTGGCGGACATGGAACTAGGCTATCCATCCGGAGGTCAGTTCACCAAGAACGCCATCATCACGAATTTGGTAGGCGGGCGATGGATCAGTCTGTTTGCCCAGGACAACGTGCGGGTCAATCCGCACCTGAACGTACAGGCAGGGCTGCGCTGGGAGTATCGCCGTCAGCCTATGGACACGAAGAATCAGCTGGCGGCATTCTTTCCACTTGGCAAAACCTTTCAACCGGGCGACGCGCTACTGCTGACGGCGCTGCCGGATGCCGCCAATGATGCGCTCTGCTCCAACCCGTATTTTCTATCCTCTTCCGGGCAGTGCCTCATCATGACCTCCGCCATGAGGAGAGCAAAGGGCCTCACCGGGAACAAGGTACGCCAGGTAAGCTACGGGCCCGGTCCGGGATACTTCGCTCCCCGTTTCGGCATCTCGTGGCAGCCTGCCAATTTCGACAAGCTGGTGGTTCACGCGGGCGTCGGCATCTTCATGGATCTTCCGGATACCAACCGGATGGGATCCTTTGCGAACAACAATCCGGTGTTTACGCAGACCCCGAATTATGTGACTGCTTTCGGAGCGCCCCCACCGCTTACCAATGGAGTTCCGACCAAAACGCAGCAGACGTTTGTCAATGCTCCCCTGGTGTCGCTCTCGGGCATCACCTCGCAGGTCATGCCTAGCCCGTTCTACAAAACACCCGAGACATATGAATGGAGTCTGAGTCTGCAGTATCAGCTTGCGAAGGAATGGGGAGCGGAAGTGGCGTATGTCGGCAATCGCGGCCTGCACATGGACTATATGCACAATCTCGGCAACCAGCCGCTCGCTGGGGCGGGAGATCTTCAGCCGCGCAGGCCGTGGCCTGACTTCAATACGATTCTTTACGATGACTACCAGGCGTTCTCAAAGTACGAGTCCGTCTACGGAAAGTTGGAGAAGCGCGCGTCGAACGGACTAGCCGCTCTCATCTCTTACACCTTCTCCAAGAGCCTGGACAACGAGGGTGGCAACATCGATAACCAGTCGGCGACCCAGAATGACAATGATCCCAATGCGGAGTATGGGCTCTCCGACTTCAACGCAAAGCATACGCTTGCCGTCAGCGCTGTGTATGAGCTGCCATTCGGATCCGGAAAAAGGTTCCTCGCGAATCGGAATTTCGCAAATAATTTTGTGGGCGGTTGGCAGATCAGCACAATTGTATCTGCGCATAGCGGCTTACCATTCACGGTGACTTCGGCCCAGGATTACTCCAACACAAACTCCTCCTCCCCCAGGCCAGATCGAGTCTGCAACGGCACTGGGCCGAAACGAGTCAGCGAGTGGTTCAACACAAACTGCTTTACGACGAACCTGCTGGCGCAGGCTCTGGCCAATGGCACGCCGCGGTTTGGCGTCTCCGGTCGTAACATTCTGCTGCAGCCCGGGCTCCAGAACTGGGATATCGCTTTCATCAAGAAAACCCCGATCAAGGATCGGTTCTCAGCCGAGTTCAAAGCAGAGCTCTTCAATGCTTTCAATCACACGAATTTTGGTGCTCCCGGTTCTGTCATTGGCACTACAACGGCTGGGGTAATCTCCTCGAGTGGCTCGCCTCGAGATATTCAACTCGCGGTCAAACTGGAGTTCTGACCTATTACAACAAGATTCGACTCAACGATCAGATATTGCTGACCACGTGTCAGCAAGCGTGGAAAGAGTGGGGTGAGTCGCTGTCAGCGCCATCGCTTCTTATTCCGTCTCGCGTTGGCAATGCAATGCGCAGTCACTGAATGAATGTGGTTGCTAACAATCGTCCACAAGCCCGGATGCGAACTGGAGCCACGCCATGCCCAATACGTACTCGGTCCCTTCTGTAAGCCGCGCCATGAGGATTTTGGAACTGCTCGCACAATCGCAGCGCGGGCTCACGCTTTCGGACATAAGTAGAAGGCTGGGTCTCCCCAAGAGCTCGGCCCATGTTCTGATCAAGACACTCGAGCTGACAGGTTATCTGAAGAACAGCAAGGTAAATGGCAAATACTGCTTCGGCCTCAGGCTGGTCACCCTGAGCAATATGGCTATGGAAAATCTGGATCTCCGGGAGCAGGCGAGGCCGTTCCTGCAGGACCTGATGCAACAGACAGGGCTGACCGTTCACCTCGCTATCCTGGAAGGAGCCGAGACGGTCATCATTGAGAAGATCGAAGCGCCGGGCATGCTGCGTTTAGCGACGTGGGTGGGAAGGCGCCTCGACGCAAATAGTTCGGGCGTAGGCAAGGCGCTTCTGGCCTTTGCAGATGATGGAGGTTACCTCAAGCGCTTTGCTGCCCGGCCGCCGGCGAGGCACAACAAGAACACAATTACCTCACCGGAGCGCCTCTCCCGGGAACTCATGAAGGTTCGTCAACTCGGATATGCGTATGAGAATGAAGAGGGCGAGATTGGATTCCGCTGTATCGGCGTTCCTCTCTATGACTCTGCCAACCGCGTGATTGCCGCGATCAGTGTCGCGGGCACAACTTCGCAGATTTCCGACGATCGTGTGAAGAAACTCGCCAAAGCGGTGAAAGAATCCGCTTCCCAGATATCTGCATACCTTGGGTGCAGTGCGGACGTGGAACGGTGTGTGGATGCTTGCGGAGACGCGGACGCGCAGTCGATACGCTTTCCCTCGTAACCCTACGCCTTCACGAAGCTTTATCCTGTTCATCATCCAGAACAGTATGAGTCACCCCACTCCGACCACTCCGACTGCTCCGAGCGTTTCGACGAGCAGCCTAGCCCGGCGTAGGTTGAGGGACGATCGGCACAGAAAGACATCGGTGCGAACCTTGATGGAGATGAGACTGGCGAGCGTATAGATAAATACGGATAACATTCCGGCTCCTGGGTTTTCACATGTCTGCGAGCCTATAGAAGATCAGAAATTCCAGACAAGCCACACCGGCGCGCGCAGTCCGTAGCTGCGAGCAGCCAGCACAGGCTCATTCACGTCCAGCGATAGGAAGCGTATAACGATCCAGCCTATTGAACACATTTAGGACGATGTTCCGGTTTCGGTTTGACTGGGCTCTACGCTGAACGAAACATAGGCGAAAAAGATATCGACATTTACATGATTTCTCCTCGTTTTCTGTTGAGCAGATACCGTATAGCCACCATTGGATTCGCGTGACCCAATGCCTGCGACTGTCACACGTCCCAATGACACCGATGAGGTCGAAGAGAATGCTCCGGACATCATGCAGGGGCAAGATTATCCGGACTTCATCGCCATGCGCGCCCCGCGTCCGACTCTTCTCATTCATAGCGCCGTCGATAGCTGCTGTTTCCGGGCACCTGTCGTTAAGCCTTACATCTATGACAATGTGAAGCCGTTCTTTGCGCTCTTCAACGCTGCAGACGCACTGCAATGGCACGAGAACTTCGATCCAGGCACGCACAACTATCACGTGATAACCGGGAGGAGGCTTACCGTTTTTTCACGACAGAGGTCCACCTCCCGATCGCCGTCTCGGAGATATTCAGCGACGTTCAGGTTCGAACCCGAGGAGCTTGCTGTTCCATTGCCGGCTAATAATCTCACGATCATCGAGCTTGCCAGAAAGCTCGCCGCAGAGATCCATAGGGAGCGAGTGCTGCTCGTCTTCGGCAGGCTGTTATCGTCCTGAAAGATACGGATTACCTGACTGCTGCAAACACCGTTTCTACGCACGTTGACCGCGCCGAGGAAGTGCTGGGTTTGAATCTCCTCTTCGACGGTCCTGAAGCGCCAGGGGCGCCAGGCACTGTCGATTGGGCCATGCTCGCGAATGCTGCCGGTGCTCGCCCGCTCGGCCTGGAGGTAGCTCAGCTCATCGCGGTGGTTCGCTGGCTTCGCTCCATGGGCCATCCGTCATACCTCACATTGGAAACAGATGGGATGAGAAGTCAGGTTGTGGCTATTGCAGCAGCGCATCTGGAACCGACGCTCTTCTCAAGCATTGAGAGCCGGAATGCAATCAAGAGTCTCTCATCGCTTTTGAGCACGCCGGTCCCCATTCGTTCAGCCCCAGACCCATTTTGCCTGGACCTCTATAAATGCTTTGACGTCGATCTAATGCAGCAATTGGCCACCCCGGTGGAGATACATACTATGACCGAAGCTGACCTTCGTGGCCCTTGGGACCTGAAGGGCTACGGTCCCTGAGCACTGTTCTCCTAGACAGAAAAAGAAGCTCTCACAAAAGCAACAAAGAGCGGAACAGCCGAAATTTTCCAATACTTTTCGGCTCAGTTTTCGCGGTAGGTTAGCCCATGGGCACAGAAGATTTGGCCCTGGAGAGGACGAACAATGCAGAACGGGTGGGCAAGATTAGGGAGTACTCCATCGGGACAGGCGGCAGGTTTGCTCATCAAGCAAAGGCGCAGTTACTTGCCCTGCATCACCTCGCTCGAGCGTGGCATTGAAATCGTCCCGCAGACGCGCCCAGAAACCCCTCGGCGTTTTGAGAGGCGCTGCTATTTTGGGTTATCTGGGGTTGGCCTTTTCGGCTAAATGGTTGCGGGGGTAGGATTTGAACCTACGACCTTTGGGTTATGAGCGGGGCAATTAACGTATTTTCAACGAGTTACGAGGCCTGATCGGTAGTATTAAGTAGTCGTAAGTTGTTGAAAGTAGGTACGGTGAATTCTTATATGGGGTTGGTTTGGGGTTGGGCGCTGTGTATTCGCCCTTTTGAACCCTGGCCTCAAACCCCTGTTCTACAGTGGGCACATGTTGCAAAACGTCATTACTTGTGATTAAGTAATGACGTATTGAGGACATGTGGCCGGTTGATGAAGAGCGTCGACAAAACAATCCGATACGTCCGTCAGCATGGCATCGTAAGACCCCGCGACATTGAGAAGATTGGCATTCCGCGCGAGTATCTTCTTCGGCTCCATCGACAGGGGAAGCTAAACCGGACGGGACGGGGGATGTACACCCTTCCCGATGCGACGATCACTGAGCGGCACTCCTACGCGGAAGTGGCAAAACAAGTTCCCGAAGGAGTTCTTTGCCTACTGTCCGCCCTTGTGTTCCATGGCCTAACGACCCAAAATCCGGCTTCTGTGTGGATTGCTCTTCGGTCGAGGGGCGAGAAACCCAGCTCTTACTTCACCTTCTCTGAAAGTGGTTCGGCTGTCCGGCCCGTCGCTCACCGACGGCATTGAACAGCACCGAGTCGAGGGGGTTCCCGTGCGTGTTTATTCAGCAGCAAAAACTGTGGCCGATTGCTTCAAGTTCCGCAACAAGATCGGCCTGGATGTGGCGATGGAAGCCCTTAAGGACTGTGTTCGCCAAAAGAAGGCACGCGTGGACGAAATCATCACTACGAAAATCTCCCGCGTGAGCAAGGTCATCCTCCCCTACATGGAGTCCCTGTGACTCCGGATCCGAAGAGCAACCTGGCGGCTTCGATACGTGCGCGTCTGCTACGCCTTGCTCAGGATACTGGCGAAGACTACCAGCGTGTCCTCGGTAGATTATGGCATCGAACGGTTCTTGTACCGTCTCGGTCAGTCTCCCTACCGAGACCGCTTTGCTCTCAAAGGGGCGACATTGTTTACGCTTTGGACCGGGCAGGCGCACAGGCCGACGAGGGACCTCATCTGCTAGGGTGGGGCTCTTCAGCCATTGAAGACGTAAAGACCACGATGCAAAGCATCTGCGAAATGAGCGGAGAAGATGGCATTGTCTTCGATGCCTCATCTGTCGAAGGGATGGCGGATCAAAGAAGACGACGAGTACAACGGCGTGCGGATCAAGCTCAACGGTCAGCTTGCCGGAGCGCGCATTCCTATGCAAATCGACATTGGCTTTGGAGACGCAGTCTATCCCGACCCGGAATTCGCAAGTTTCCCCGTACTGCTTTCTATGGCCGCGCCGCGCATTCGCGCCTACCCACGCGAGTCCGTTATCGCCGAGAAATTGCACGCGATGGTCGAACTCGACATTCGGAACAGCCGGATGAAGGATTTTTACGACATTTGGTTCATGGCAACGACGTGGGAGTTTGAGCTGGAGACTCTGAATAAGGCGATTGAGGCCTCGTTCCAGCAGCGAGGAATCGCTGTTCCTCGAAGATTGCCGTTTGCCTTGACCGAAGACTTCTCAAATGACGCGCACAAACGACAGCAGTGGGGCGCGTTCATCAATCGGTTGAATTCTGGTGATAAGGCACCATCGCTGGAAGAGGTTGGCGCATTGCTTCGTCTCTCCTTTCGCCATGTTTCTCAGAGAAGCCACTGGAATCCCGTCTCCACTGGGGAACAGGTTTCACGGTGGGAAGACCGTTCGACATGATGCTTATGGGTATCCTTCTTCGTTGGTTTGACACTGCTTTAAAGTCATCAGAGCCGGAGTCCTTCTCTTCTTTCGAGCTTCAGGGTAACCGTTCGCCGCGTTTCGAATAGTCCGAGATGGTCTCTTATTCCCCCTGAATAAGAGAGCATCTGACATTTATTGGACACGCTGAACTGAACACTCCTACGTTGGCGCATATCGCAACCGATTCCCGGTTGAATGAGGTGCCCAATGCAGATCAAACTTCGGTTCGATTCGCGGCTCGCCAGATCGGTGGGCTGACCGTCTTTCCAAACAACGTCTCACTCCACGCCGCGCGAGTGCTGGCACCAACGCTGCTCGCGCTCTCATTCACCACTGTTGCCCACGCACAAGGGACGATGGACTTCTCCGGAGCGCAAACGCTCATGGGAACCTTCAAGACCTTTGCAATTTATGCGGGCGCCGTCATCTGTTTCGGCGGCCTCATTTTCGCCGGAATCCGCATGATGAGTGGGCGGTTTCAGGATGCCATTCCAGGACTCTTCGGCGCGCTGTTTGGCGCCGGAGTTCTCGGATGGGGAGCCGGTTGGATCGGCATCCTAACCGGGCAGTCGATGTAGGAGGTGCATCGACATGACCAAGCGGGGAGAACCGTTACCAATCAATCAGGCGCTGAATCGACCGAGAGCCAAGCTTGGTCTCGATCTTACAGCATGGATGGCGATCGTATTCGTCTGCGTAACGGTTTTCCTCGTTGGGTTTCGCCTGCTGGCGATGCTGGCTTTCCCGACGCTCGCGGTCGGCGCATGGCTCATCGTCCGCAAACACCCGAAGATGTTCCAACTGTGGGGCCTGAGCCTCAGCCAGAAGAGCTACTATGACCCGCGTAAACACTGAGCAGCTCAAACATACTCCGTGGTTCGCCAAGGCAGGAGCCGCGTGCAGCATCGTTCCGATTGCACGCTTTGTCGGGCCAAACATCTTCGCACTCAAGGGCGGCGGCTACGGATGCCTGTTCGCTCTCACCGGCATCGACGAAGAGGGCTTGACCGACCAGGAGCTTGAGTCGCGAATGCGATCCATCGAAGGCGCGTTGCGCGGCTTGCCGGAGGGCTCGTGCCTTTACCAGTACACCCGTGTGATGTCGGGTTTCGATCTTCCGCGTCAAGCCAAGTACGCGAACCCCGCCACGGAGGTATTCGTCGAACGACCGTCTCACATTCCTTGAGAAGACCGCCGGCTTCCGCCGTATCGACCTGCACTGGTGCCTCACGCTGGAGCCGTCGAAGGTGAAAGCGTTTGAGCGCAAGCCGCAGGAGAATGCCGCTCGACACATCGCGGATGCTTGCGGACCTTGAGAAGACCGCGACCATTCTTCAAAGTCATCTCGGCAGCGCGATCGGGTTGCGGCTTCTTGGCAAGGCCGAAACCTTCCAGTTCTTCAGCTACCTGTTCAACCTTGAGGAATGGGCGGAGCAGGACCAGCTCCGCAGCGACACCGGCGTGGACCGGCAGATCGTGAAGAGTCCGGTTGCATGGCACAGCGATCATCTCGCAGGTCGGCAAGCGCCATGTGCAGATGTTTTCGCTGAAGACGACGCCGGAGGCATCGAGGCCCTGCCTCTTCTCCGGCCTGCTGACGCTCGATTGCGATAGCGTGCTGTGCTCGACATGGAGGGTGAAGTCCACCGCCTCGCCCGCAGCGAGATCGACGCGCAGGAGAAGTTCATCTCGTTTTTCAAAGTCGGCGTGCTGACGCGGGTGATGAGCGGGCGGGATACCGCCTCGCTTGAGACCGGCGCCGGTGCGAAGGCCGCCAACAACAATGTCGATGACCTGAGCGAAGTCATCCGCTCGCTCGATAAGAAGGCGCAGGGGGAATACTCGCTGCGGCTGCTGCTGGCAGCTCGCAGCCAGGAGCAGCTTGCGCAACACCGTCCCCGCTGTGCATCGCATCTTCGTCGATGCCCGCGCGCAGGTGATGGAAGAGACGCTTGGCAATCTGTCCGCGTTTTATGCGATGTTCCCCGGCAATCACAAGTTCAATGTCTTTCCGCTGTGGCTCGCGGAGGATCATCACGCGCGGCTGTCCTCCGTGTTCGCTCCGCACATCGGTCATCCTCACTCGGAAGACCTGGACAGCGAGTACCTGAATATCTTCGAGACCCGCACCCGGACGCCGTTCTTTCAGGACGTGTACGTGGATGGCGTGCGGGTCATGCTCATCATCGGTCCCACGGGCAGCGGCAAAGTCGGTGCAGGTAACTGCCACCGTTGCGCTGGAGCAGAAATACGGCGGTTTTACCTACATCTTCGACATCGGCGGCAGCTATGAGAGCGTGGTGGAGCTGTACGGCGGCAAGGTTGATCGCGTGGGCAAAGACGGCCCGCGAGTGAATCCGTTCGCTCTGGAGCCGACCGAGAGCAACATCAAGTTTCTCTACTCGCTTCATCAAACTCCTGCTCACCAATGGCGGCGCGGAGCTGGAGCCGGAAGACGACGATGTGATCCACAAGGCCGTGCAGGATATGTACCTGCTCGACCCGGAGAACCGGCGCCTGTCGAATCTCTTCCTGCCCAAGAAGCTCGACCGCTATCTCTCGAAGTGGGTTGGCAAAGGCATCTACAACGCCGTCTTCGACAACGTCGAAGACAGCCTCTCGCTCTCGCGCCTGCAATGCTTCGACTTCCAGGGCGTGAACAACGAGCAGTATGCCGACCTGATCGAGCCGCTGATGGTATGGCTGCTCCGGCGCATCAACGACGTTCTCTACAACCCCGCCAATCTGGGCGTTCCCAAGCACATCCTCATCGAAGAGATCTTCTCTTCGATGAAGAACAAGCAGTTGCTTGACGGCGCTCTCGCTTCCATCAAGACCGTTCGCAAGAACCTCGGCGGCGTCACCATGATCGGCCAGTCCGCCGACGACCTTGGTGCGAACGCTGACAGCATCGTGAACTCCTGCACATCGTTCCTGTTCCTGAAGGATGCGACCTTCAATCGGAAGCGGTATGCCGAGCTGTTCAAGATGAACGAACAGCAGATCGCGCTGTTCGAGAGCTTGCAGGACCGCGAGGCGCTGTACATGCGGCGCGACGGCATCACCAAAGTCGTCACGTTGAACCTCGACAAGCGCAGCTACGCCACGTTCTCCACCAAGCCGAAGGACCGGGTGCGCCGGTCGAAGCTGATCGAAAAGTACGGACTCACCGAGGGCATCGATCGTTTTGCCCAGGGAGAGACTGTGTAACCAATCCCAACCAGAAAGGCCAGTGCCATGAAACCACTCATCCCCATCGTCGTCTCCGCCTGACTCGCTGCTGGCCGCTGCCCTCTGCCATCTGGCCGCCGATACCCATCCGCTGCAGCCGAACGCGCCGCGTACCGTCACCGTGTCCGAGGCGGACACGCCTCCTGTGATTCGCGCCGGCCTGCTGCAATCGACGCTGATCGTGCTTCCCGCCGAGGAGAAGGTCGCCAATGTCTTTGCCGGCGACACCGTGGATTGGGTGTTTGATGGCGGCCATGTTGCCAGCCGATTCATCAGCGTCAAGCCGAAGGTTGCGAACGGATCGACGGACATCCACATCGTCTCCGACCACGGCAACGAATACACCTTGCAGCTGCATGAAATCTCCAGCGACGGCGGATGCCCACTTCGATTCCAAGGTCTTCATCGCTCCGGGCGACAAGGCGGCAAAGGAGCGGCTGACGCAGCTTCCTGTCTTCGTGCCTGCCGCTGAGCTGGACAAGGCCAAGCAGGAGGCCGCGGCAGCCAAGGCAGCGCAGGCAGCGGAGCTGAAGGCCGAAGAGACGAAGGCGGAAGCAGTATCGCAGCCAGTATCCCGGCTCCCTCCACTTCGACTACACCTGGGACCAAACGAAGGGTAAGGAGCTCGGTCTGCAGCAGATATGGCGCGACGACAAGTTCACCTATCTGCGCGGCCAGTTCCAGGAGACGCCCGCGCTGTATGAGGTGAAGGACAAGAAGGGCTCGCTCATCAACTTCGATTTCAGCAATGGCCTCTACACCGTGCCGAAGCAGTTGGACAACGGCTATCTCGCCATCGGCAAGCAGAAGGTGGAGTTTCACCGCGCCGGAGGGGCGAACTAGCCATGCCCGAACCAAATCAGAAAACGCCCGCAACCGTTCCCGAACAGCCGGAAGCGAAGCCGCCACTGCGGAAGGGTATGCCCGTAGTGGTTGCCCTCGTGGTCATCATTGCCCTGATCGGCATCGCCAATGTGTCGAGCCTGTTGAGCGGCAACAAGAAGGCAGCCCCGGCAGAGCGCAATGACCATGCGCCCCGCCACGCCGAATGCCCAGCAGGTAAAGAGTTTTCCGACGCAGCAACAGATGCAGGCGCAGCCAGATGCCGAGGAACGGCAACATCAGCAGGAACTCGCCGCTGCGATGCAGCAGCTCCAGGCGGAGCAGGGCGTGCCCGGCCCGGAGGCGCCGGCACGCCGCCGATGACGGCCGCGCAGCGCGATGCGATCTATGGCAACAGCCCGAATGCCCCGCAGCACACCTCCAATATCTCGCAGGCGCAGGCTGAGGCCAAGCAAAAACAGCTTGCGAAGGAGAAACAGCGCAGGACGCCATCAACAGCGATACGGTCGCTATCGACTTCGCGCACGCGGGCGCAGCGCCAGGCCGCCGTACCGCCGTAGCAAGCTGCCAGGGCTGAGAGACGCCACAGACGGCATTCCGAGCGAGTGCATCTCGACGGCAAGAGCGACCAGCCAGTGATGGCAGGCCTCCGCGAGCAGGCAAAGCGACCAAGGCTGACCCGATGGCCGGATACGACTTCGACAACTATCAGGGCCAGCTCTATCGCGTCTTCGAGGGAACGGTATTTGAAGGGGTTGTCACCAATCACATCGACGGTGGTCTGTAGCGGCCCGATCCTCGTCATGCTGACGACCGACTACTACTCGCACGACCATCAGCAGCTTCTCATGCCGCAAGGCACCCGCTTGATCGGGACCGTGCAGAGCGTCGGGCAATGCCCAGCAGCGGAAGATGTTCGTGACCTTCCATCGTGCCGTTTGCCCCGATGGCTTTTCGCTCGATTTCGACAAATACATCGGCCTTGACCCGATCGGCACGACCGGCCTTGCAACCAAGGTGGACCACGGCTACCTGATGGCCTTCGGCGCTGCGGCCGCTATCGGCGGTCTCGGGTGGCCTGGCGCAGATCGGCAACAACGGCAGTGTATTCACGCCTTCGACCGCAGATCCGCAACGGCATCTCCGAGCAGTCCGCGGCAGAGGGCGAACAGGTCTTGAACCACTTCCTCAATCGCCTGCCGATCATCACGCTCAAGGAAGGTTCCCGCGCCCGCGTATACATTGGCCGGGACATCCTCATCCCGTCCTACGCAGAACATCGCGTCGATCCCACCCTGTGATGAGAGGAGGAACGATGACTCCTCGATTGAATTTGTCGGCAACCTCATCAGCCATTTGTCCACAACATCTCCTTGGACAGGCTGGAACCGGCACACCTCCCCATTGTTTTTGAAACCGCTACGGAGCGCTGTATGAGTCATTCCCACAAAACGGCGCAAATGGCTCATCGAAGGAGGTCTGCTCCTCTTGACTGCCACGCCCAGCTTCGCACTCTTCGGTGTCGGCGACATCGTCTTCGATCCCACCAGCTACGCAAGCCTCGTGTCGCAGCTCACGACGATCGAGTCGCAATACAACATGCTCAAGAACAACGTCGAGCATTTTTCCATCAAGCAGCAGTGGCAGACCACATTGACTGCTCTTAAGAACGTCAACGTCGCCAACATGTTCGGCGAAACGAACGGGATGACGATTGCTCTCAACAGCAATTCGCGCAGCCGCGTCCACCACCGCTTGGAAGTCCGCAACGATCCCGGTCAGCTCCAACGCCACCACCTACTTCCAGGGGCAAACTCCGGGAGCCCTCAGATGTCACAGCTCGCGATGATCGAGATGTCGGATTCCATCTCTCCGGACTGCATCACGGCTGTCGGTGCAGTATCGGGCCGCAAGGACGCAGAACGTCGCCGCGAACAACAGGCTCGCCGCGCAGCAGCTCGACGGCACGAGCGCACGAACAGCGAAGTCGAACAGCTCAACCTGCTCAACGCGGCGGAAGCGCAGAAGATGTCCGAGATGCAGACGCAGGGTGCCATACAAGCCTGCCTCGCTTCGCAGATGGCGGTCGCAAACATGCAGCATCGGAACGCCGCTGCGACAGACCTCAACACCGCCGCATTCGTCCAGCCGCAACGTGCGACGAACAACGTGAGTGCGGCCAACGAAGGCAACACCTGGCAGACCTATCTGCCCTAACGGGAGACACCATGCTGAAGCTGCTCAACACGAAGCTGTTGATTGCCATCCTTGCGGCGCTGAGCGCCATCGCCAGCGCCGCGATTTACCACGGCATGAAGCGGCCAAGGCCGCCGCGATCCTTGAGCAGCAGCAACGCGACGCCGAAGAACGAAGAAGGAAGATGAGGCGTTCCGCAAGAAGGTAGAGCAGGACAAGAAGCGGCACAACTCTGCCGCCGGCTAACGAAGGCAAGACCTGGAAGAGCTACATTCCCTAGATCCTCACGGGAGACCGTTATGAGCATCGCCGTTCTCGCACAAGCACTACCATCCGCAAGCTCGGGTATGGACTGGCTCTATCAGTTCACCAACAACCTGACCAATCTGACCACACAGAACGGTGGCGCGCTGACCCAGTTGGGTCTGACGGAGCTGAGCGGCATCTCGCTCTTCATGAAGTTGTCAGCATGGTCGTCAACTGGAACACCAGTGCGATGACGCTTCGATTCCACACGCATCCCGTTCGCGCCGGCGAAATGACTAATTTCCTGCTCAAGCTGATCGTCTGCTGCCTGCTCGATGAACTACTGGGTCAATCCGTTCCCCGGCGCGAGCTTTGGCATCAATCACTTCTTCTCCTACATCGCCCAGGCGATGGTCGCAGCGTTCGATCAGAACTCCCTTGACCAGCTGCTCCAGCTGCTCAAGACGGCCGGTGATGGCACCGCGATGCCGTCCTTTACCGCGCCGGTGCAGATCCTCTGTTACGTGCTCGTCCAGCTAATTCTCGGACTGGCTTCTGCGATCTTGTTCGTCATCAACTGCAGCGCGTTCATCCTCTACGGCGTCACGGCGCTCTTCGGGCCTGTCTTCGTTCCACTTCTGATGACGCAGAACTTCAAGGCGAAGTTCTTCCATTTCCTGGATGTGCTTATCAGTTTCGCAATGATTCGCGCTGTCGCCGCGGCCTTCATTTACGTGTGGGCCGGATTCATGAACGGCTTCCTCCAGCAGACCTTCAACGGCAACTATTCGATGGATATGTGGATCGCGAATCTTATCCCTTGCTTGATGGTCTTCGTCGCGTTCATCATCAATATGCTGTTCA
>CAVXPT010000002.1:0-587359 GCA_963763665.1 uncultured Acidobacteriaceae bacterium
CGGCAAACCGGTAGTCACCATAACTTCCCATCAGCCCTTAGGAGCGCTCACATGCATTACAGCTCTCGCAATTCGTTTGGCTGTCTCCTGATCACCAAACCGGTCGGTTTCTGGACCCTCTATCGGGACAGGTTCGTTCTTCTCAGCACTTCAAGAAGCATTTCTTCCCAAGAACATTGAAGCAGCGCACGGCGTTAAGCGTGACCCATTATTTGCGAATGCCGCAATAGAGTAGAGGACTAAGCAGGGCTTCGTATCACTGAAGGTGCCCTCACATTCCATTGACATCAACGAGGGTCGAGGAACGCTCTTATCACACAATTTGTATTGCTAATGCGTTCTCATTATTAGCTGGTCTGATAATAGGTCTTCTGTATAGCCGCTGCGGATTCATTTAGAACCGTTATTCCAGCGTCACAATGCGGCCTTCCTCATCGTTATATATAAAGTGAGTTTGCGGAGCCGCCCTCAAAGGGTTGAAGTTCAGTGTTTTTTGTTCGTGGCCCTCTGGATGCTGCTCTCGCCACAAGATCAAGAGCAGCGGGGACATTTCGGACATGACAGCTTTCGTCCGATGAACCTTCGCGTGACAGCCAGGGCAGAGGGAGATCATCAAACCAAGTACCGACTTCCCTGGTATCCGGTGATGAACAATGATCGAGCGCTTGTCTCGACCCGATGCATCACAGACACGGCAGCGGTACCCATCGCGCTCCAATACCGCTTCGCGCAGGCCGCCAAAATACTCTTCATCCTGTCGCTTGAGGGTGTAGCAGGTCGCGCATAGACCATGCGCGAGAATCTTGGGATTCCCGCACGGGCACAGCATCGCCCTCTGTGATCCTTTCTTCACTATGCTTCTACTCCGTCTACTCCAAGGTTGATGTCTGTTTCGATCCAACCCTCTTTCCAAGGTGCCGTACGCTCCTCATCAAAGGGGATGCCGTTCACTCGCGCATCGCTGCCAGCGTCAAATAGGAGGCCCCAGGTCTCCGGATAATCATCTTCCCTGCCCTCTGCCAGAGCCTTCCTGTGGCGGGCCAGCTCCAGCATCTCCGTGTCAGCGTCTTCCCAACCGACGCGCCAGCAGTAATGCGCTCCGTCGAAGTCAGGGATGGCCGTAAGACGCGCCCGATAGCCAGCGGCGTACTCGTCTTTGTCCCATTGGCCCTTGAGAACTTCCAATCCTGAATGAATCATGCTCCACGACCTTTCTTCCGGCGTGCTGCTGGTCGCTTCACTTCCCTGCGCAGATATCGATAGACCGTCGTGCGGTCTACCCCAAACTCGCGTGCTAAAGCGACCTTCTCTTCGCCAGCGGCTAGGCGCCGAGTCAACTCCGCGACACTCTCTGGAGAGAGCAGTCGCTTGCGCCCTTTATATGCACCTGCTCGTTTCGCTAACTCGATTCCCTCTTTTTGACGCTCGCGGATCAACTCGCGCTCAAAGTGAGCGAACGGACTTATGACACTGAGAAGAAGGGTCGCCATCGGCGACTCCTCGCATGTGAAGATCAGATTTTCCTTTACAAACTGGACCTGTATTCCGCGCTCGATGAGCCCGAGAACTATTCGTCGTAGATCAGCTATGTTGCGCCCCAGCCGATCCATTGAATGGCAGATGACCGAGTCCCCTTGCCGCACGAAGGCCAGCATCGCATCGAGCTGAGGTCGTTTCATGCTCTTACAGGAGGCTTTATCCAAGAACGTCTGGTCGAGCTTGATTCCTTGGAGCTGCCGACCTGCGAGCTGATCCAAGGTGCTTACGCGCACGTAGCCGACCTTCCGGCCTTTGAATCTCTTCCGATTGCCAAGTGTAGCAATAGGCTCTAGAACCTTCCTCATTGGTGTAGCATATATCGACGGTGGCTCTATTGCCACACAAGAACACGATTTGCTTCGTTGGGCTGCCCACGACCCAGCACCACGCCAGATCCACGTGGACTGAGAGAAGGCGCACCTGGCATAATGCAAACAAGCGGGAGTCTCTTATGCCAAAGCAAGAAACCTTCTTCGAACAGCAGACCGGTGATCGTCGCGTAGAGGTGCTGAAATCCTACGATCAGAGTTATGCGCTCGAAGCGTTCAAGAACATGGATGAACAAGCCCAAAGGCATCTGTGGGATGCTCTAAAGCCAGAGGAGATATATGATCCGCTGGTTTGCCTTCTCTCAACGATCCGGCTGGCGAGGGCGAGGCCTTTCTTTGGGACGAATTGCCGGAAGCTGCCCGCGAATACGGCAATACCCTATCTTTTTTTATTGTGAATGAGATAGTTGGGGGGCGCACCGAAAGTCTTTTTGTATCGCCTGATTGGCCGAGTGCAGAAAGTTTCGCCAAGAGTCTATTGGCCGTCAGTTCCCAAGAGCAGACAGAATAGGTGCGGCAAGCACCGAAGCAAACCTACTTCCACTTACTGCCTAGCTGCCAAGGAGTCTTCTGCGAGGGTTGAGGGGAATGTCGAGGCGTACTTCTTCGCCCTTTATCCAGGCTCCCACCGCCGCTGAAATATGGTCTGTGATGTCATTCGAAAGCTGCACTCCCACACTACAGCTACGCGCCAGCCCATATCACGTAAAGTAGAGATTGTACGAGCGTCGCGCTCAACATTCTTTTCTAATTTGCCTGCCCAGAAGCCAGTGTTGGACGACGGGTTCGTGGCCCACCAGCACTGAGGATGCCTATGCCAGAAACAACCGTGGACGAAAATTACCGCCCGATACATCGGAAAGACAAGATCCGGTTTTCCAGGAAGCTTCGGATCGTGAATACGATAGCGAAAGCCGGCTGCGTGAAGGCTCCGCCGAAGGATCAGCTCTGGCTTTGTGTCCTTGCCACGAATCCCCGCCATCATCCGCGAGCGGGTTTCCTTACAGCTGCCACGTCGCCGGTCACTCGTGCGAAAGCGTAGATGTGTACTGGCAAATGGTCCCTTTGATTCTGAGTGTAGCCTCTGCAAACCAGGATGATTGAGTCATTCGGAATGTCCACAAAGTCACGAATCGTTCTCACGGAGAAGCTGTCGGTGCCCGGCTTTTTCCCAGGGTAAGCAGCTTTGACCGCAGCAAGCAGGTCAACATCGTCTACGTCGGCGGGATTGATTGAGACTTTCTCCCACCCGATTGCCACAACATTCTCTCGCTCAAACATAGGCCAGTGTTCCGGCGAGTGGTCCCCGCCACCTTCGGTCGTCTTGATTGCCCAATACGTTGGAGCGGCCTCGTTCTTCTGGACTATCGCGCGCCGCTGCTTACTCTGCGCTGCCCAGATCGCTTTCGCCTGATCAATGTCGAGAGGGTGGGATTGCCTCAGCAGCCGGTCGAACCATGTTTTCGTTTCTGAGATAACGCCCCGATCCGACGGGTGAGTGGTGGAGAGCTCAATACACGCTTCTTGGTTGTAGAACAGTCCCTGCTCGGTCAGGTTCGCCGATCCCAAAAAAACCCACGTCGATCGATCCGGCATCTCGGCAATGATGACCTTTGCGTGAAGCTTGCCATGCTCGCTGTCGGACGGCACTGATTGCTTCGTTGCTTTCGTGAGCTTTTCGAGCTTCGCAGGGTCGTTGATCGTGAACTCTTCAGAGATGACGAGCGTCAGATTGGGGATCGTGTTCAGCAGTTCAAGTGTCTTGCTTCCAGGGCAAAAAAAACGCACTGGCGATCTTGACCTTGGTCGCTTGTGAGAGCGCATCAATGACCGTAGGGCCGATCGAGTCTTTCGTGAGGAATTGCATAGCGCCCATCATGCCACAACATGGCATCGATGCTATCCGAACGCCGAAAGATCCTCATAAGTCGACTTGTCGTCAGCGACCGGTCACTCAACACACAAGATCGTGTCCCGGTATTTTCGGTCGAAAGGCCTCGGCCTCCGAAGTCTTTAGCGCTTGTGACGATCAACAGTTACAATTCGACACCTATGAACTATGAATAAGGCTTCGCTCATCTCGTTGAGAAATCTCGACCTTGCCTGGTCGCGCATCACGACGGCGAGAAATATGCAGCACAAGCGGATGTTTCGCCACCTCTATCAGGCCTATGAGCCGGGCCGGCGTGCGAACCTAAAGCTCCTGCATGACAAGCTTGAGGGTGCATGGAAGCCCACGAGTCCGATTCGCCTCTACATGCCGAAAGCCTCCACACTTCTGCGTCCCCTGTCGCTTCTATCTCTGGATGACCAGATCGTGCTTCAGGCAATCGCCAATAAGATCGCAGAGCAGATGGCGCAGCGGCGCGCAGCCGTCGAACGGAACGTCGTATTCAGCAATTGTCTGAATACCGACTCACAATCGATCTTCTTTCTTCAAGATTGGCGGCGAACGTATGGCGGGTTTTCAACTCGGTTGGCCAGGCATCTCGCGGCGGGTAATCACTGGATCGCACATTTCGATCTGGCGGCGTTTTACGAGACCATTTCGCATCGCGCGCTGCAGAATATAGTAGCGCCGTCGGGCGGAGGAAGCGACGTCTGGAAGCTAATTCGGGAATGGCTCTGTGCGTGGACCTCCGGTGCCGGCGGGATTCCCGTAGACCATGGCATACCGCAAGGACCTGTCGCGTCGGATTTTCTCGCCGAAATCTTCCTTCTGCCGCTCGATGAGGCGATGGTGAGAGCAGGTATTCCTTACATTCGCTATGTCGACGACATACGCGTTCTCGCGCGTACCGAGGAAGAAGTCCGCAGGGCCGCGATCATCCTGGAGTTGGAGTGCCGTCGTTGGAGCCTAATACCCCAAAGCTCAAAATTCAGCGTCACCTATGCGGAGAACCTGGCCGATGCCCTCGGCACTCTACCGAGCATCGCCGAATCCACTGGTCGGACCGATGATGAGGCGCAAATGGACGAAGACATGGCCGTCGAAGTCCTCAATGACGCGATCGGCGGTCGGCCTCTGAGGGTCTTAGATAAGAGTCGGCTCCGTTTCGTCCTCTATCGCGCCGGTGCATCTCGGAAGATACTGAGTCAGACCCTAAAACTTCTTCCCTCACATCCTGAACACATCGATGCTTTCGCCGCCTATTTGCAGAACTATTCAAAATCGCGCCCGATCATGAACAAGGTCACTGCGCTGCTGATACAAGGCATTCGCTACGACTATGTCGAAGGTGAACTGTGGCTTTTGGCGGCGCGTCTGGGTAGTCCGAGTGATCTCAGGGTGCTCCTTACGATCGCCAGAGGACGGGTCCAGTCCAGGCACCTGGCATTTCCTATGCAACGGGCCCTTCTCGCTTTCCTCCTGACGTGCAGGAACGCCGGCCTCATCCGAGAGGCTCGCGTTGTCAACCGACTACGCTCCACTACTGCGTATGTTCAGTCTCTCCTGATTCCATACCTAGCAGACGGGGACTACTCGCGCGGTGGCATTGTCGTCGATCTGATCGAGCAGCAATCCTCGGCCGCAGGCATGGTGCTGGCTGAGGAGCTGGTGGACCGCGATATCTCGACGAGGAAGCTGGGGCTGCGCTCGTCTCGAATGCCCGCTGAGACGAGGAATGTCTTCAGAGGTCTCGGGCTGATAGGTGGCGCCCGATACGCAAGATTTGACCAGATCGGGGACGTCCTAAGAACACGGTTTGGAGTGCGCTATTGGCGTGGGTGGAAGCCGCTTCTTGAGGGACACTTCCAGCATGCGCTCCATCTCCTACTCAACGCGGACAGCAAATTCCTTTCTGATAAATCGGGCTGGCTTGCATCACAAAACTCGTTCAATGACGCCGTTTTCCGCGCTTTCCAAAAGTACCTCGGGGATAACAACCTCCGCGGCGCAATGCCTCTGGTCGATGCAAAGAATAAGCTCCGGACATTCGGGCAACTGCTTGATGCCAATGCTGTGTTCGCGAGAGAGTTTCCAAAGATCGCTACGCCACTCCGCGCGACGAATGATCGACGGAACTGCATACCCGACAGTCATCCCTTCGAAACCAAAGGTGGCCGGCAAACGAAACATCTGCGAGTACGAGAACGTGATGCCCTCAAGCTGCGGCTCGCGGCCGCGTATAGCGAGATCATGGAGTTCCTCGATGGCCAACCATAGACTGACGACACTCGTTGCCTCATGAGGGGGCACTACACCAAACAGACGGAGCCGACGACGAGTAATCGTCGGCTTGGGAGGATGAGGCTATGAAGCTTTGTCCTCCCAACATTTTTCACCTCTTCGATGGCGATACTTGCGGAGAACCTACCGCATGCGACGATCCCGGTGAGGATGCAACTTCTTAGGGCTCAGCATCGACACTGTTTAGCCGAGAGGTTCTTGTAGTACCGCCTGATGACCTGGCCTGGCTGCCGACACGAACAGTCATACTGAAAACATTCTGCAAGGTCATCGCAGGATTTCAGAACGCTCAGAAGGACGCGGGGATCGAGACTGCCTGCAGTCGCAGTCACATAGTGCGAGACCCAATTTCCTATCAACGCCGGTACGTGTGAATTCTCGAGGTCCGCGCGCTGTTGTGGAGTCATGATGAGGCGGTTTGCAGCTTCGTGGAGTTCAACTGCTGCTTTAATCGCATCAAGAGCATTCGCGACCATTTTCCGATCATCTCGGATTGCAAAATCCAAAGGAACAGGAATACTGGCTTTGGAGATGATCTGTTGAAGACGATATTCCAGATGCTGACGAATCAACGGCTCCGCTTGCTTACTTTGCCCTGCCTTCAGAAAGGTCTCTGCCGTAGTGCGAAGACGCTCGGCCCCCTGCGCCTGCAACATTAGGTTCCCATCGGGAGGGAGTCCCTGTAGATGCTGATGATTCCAGCCTGCGTTGTTGCCGAGTTTGTCGAAATACTTTTCGAGCAACCCATCGTGGCTCAGGACGATCACCTGCAATCCCGCTGTGTTCAGTGGTAAACCCACCTGAGTGCGCAACACTTCCATCAAGGCATATTGGTGACCAGCATCGAAGCTCGACGTTACGTCGTCAAGAATGATGAACTTCGCCGTAGGTTTCCGCTGTAGGCTTGCGCTCAGGAATATCGCAATGGCTATCGCGTTGCGGTAGCTCTCGGAAAGGAGAGGTGTAGCGCTGATGTTCTTCAGGCCAAAGAAGTTTTCCAATTTGATATTCAAGTCAATCGAGTTTTTCTTTTGCTCGACGCTTGGTACAATGTGTGTACCACTCGCGATCGTTGCGTACATTGCTTTGTATTGGTTTGTCATCGCCGTGGTGAGACGCTCCGACAGTCGCGCCTCTGCCGTCTCAAAGGTTTCGCAAGCATTATCAATGAACGTCTTCCAGCGGCGTCGTTCCGTCAGCTTTCGATTTGCTTCTGCAATCAATGACGACAACTTCGCAGTCTGTTCAAGGTCGCCCTTAATGCGCTTTGCCCGCTCCACCTGTTCTATGAGCGTGACCAGAGAAGGCGGAAGAGATGCTTCAATCTTCGACTTCTCTGCCTGTAATTCGGTTATCAACGTTGCACGCGCCGCATCTAACTGTGCTAATCGAACCGCCACGCTATTCAAATCTTTCTCTGTTCCCTGACCACTTGAGAGAGATGGAGTGATTTTGCTGTGGATATTGTCCGCCACAGTAATGGGTGTCGAGAGTCTTGTTTCTAGCCTTTGCAGTCTGCTGGCACATAGGGCAAATTTCCAGGCGTGCGCAAACTTCTTTGCAGCCTCGTCGGCCGTTTCAAATTGATGAAGTTGCTTGCTCACGAATTCGAATGGTGGCTCAATTGGATTTGACTCGCAGGCTGGGCACTTTGAACGATCCGTCCAGCTCCCGTCGTCGAATACCTGTTTCACTGCCGCATAGAGTTCACGCAGAGAGGCTCCCTTTGTTATTGCCAGCGCTGCGTCTTTCTCGCGACACAAATCCAGCAAGGCAGAGCGCTCACCCACTTCCGCTGGGAGGGGAGCGAGCCCCTCAAGAGTTGCGATATCGCCAATGACCTTTTTCAACCGCTCTTGGTCCTCGCCACCCTCCGCAGCTTTTATGGTGGTGCTGATTTTCCCAAAATCTACTTTATCGAGCGAGAGGTTAGTACAAAGCGGCTGGAGCAGAGGCACGCCGGCTAGAGCTGCCACCGCTTGGGCGGCGGCATTAGTGGCGTCGATGGGTTCCGTCAAAGGCGTCCCGACCAAGCCAAGGTAATCCTGCTTCAAGGCAAGTTGTGTGTGGAGGAGCTGTGGGCCAGAGAGTATTACTTGAGCTTCCAGAACTTTAATGTTCGAGTCTGTGTTGAAAGCTGTCGTGTTTGCAAGAGCAGATAGACCTTGCCGAACTTCGGCCAGCTTCGACAAACCCAGTAACGAAGAGAATGCTTTGCCTCGCTCCAAAGGAGAATCAAGCAGAAACTTTATAAAGGTCTGATGGTCGAGAAGCGCTGTTTCATCCGCCAATGCGGATAGGAGCAATTCTGGAGTTCCATAACCTGTTGGACTGGAGACGGTCCTCCTCCCGTTTGCGTCCCGCACAACCTTGATTTCAACATCTTCTGATCCATCGTCCGGAGAGAATGTGAGGAGGATCTCAGCTCTCTTCTTAGTATGGAATTGATTGCAGTAGTACTCCTTGGCAGACTCGGCCGCGACCATCCGATCAAGCTTTGGTAGTGTCCCGGTAATCGCGTATGAAATAGCTTCGAAGAGCGAGCTTTTCCCCATCCCGTTTGCTGCAAAGATCGAATTCACGGCATCGGTCCTAAATTTCACCGTGAGCGGGTCGCCTTCGTTATTTATGCCTCTGAACCCTTCAATCTTGGCGCAGGTGAGGAAGTAGCGTGTCATTTCGTCGGCACCGCTTTCGGACGATCGAGCTGCTTGAGAACGGCTTCAGTGAACTTTTGCCGGGCGGCAGTTCTCTGTGAAACATTGTCGGGAAGCGGCAGAATAGTCGACAACTGTGCTTTTAGGATGACCGCCAGCTCAGCGTCTATCGACTCCATATGCTTGTGGAACTTCTCGATGTTCTGCGCAGCAGAGAGGGTGGAATCGAAATCAAATGGCATTTTGAAAGCGTACTGTACCAGGCACAATTGTGGGATAACAATTACTGTGCTGGCATCAGCATCGATTGATCGGCTCTGAAATCCTTCAACAACAGGGTGCAGGAGGCACAGTGGCACTGAAAACCGGGTCATGGATTTCTATGGGAACCCCACACTCGTGTGTAGCGGAGCACTAACCAGAAAAGCTACGTTGCTTTGATAGCATTGGTCGCTATGACTAGTGAAGAGCCTCGGCCCGAGCTGCTATGTGAGTTTGAAACTGTCTTTGAAGCTATTGCACAAACGCTGGCGACAGCCGCCCAGCAACGCTCTGTCATTCCAGCAGAAAGAGTGGCTGAACTCCTTGGCTTGAAAGAACAAGTGGATGATAAGTCTTCCGCAACCCAGGTTTGGGAGAGGACGGAAGGCGACCTCTCGCTCTGGCTTCAGTGGCATTGGTATGATCAATCCCACCCATTTTCGATCCAACCTGACATGAACAAGCTGAAATTGGAGATGCGGCAAGGTGCTGCGGTCCTACGACGGGCAGAAGCAAGCTACGAAGACTGAAAAGATTGATGGCAAGTGTAGCTGCCTCACAGCCCCAAATTATCGTTAACCGCAACAGCCAAATCCTGCTCCGAACCAAGATATCGTTCCGTCGTTTGAATCGAGCTATGCCCAAGTAAGAACTTGATCTGCTCCAGATCGCCGCCATTCTTGCGACATAGCTTCGCACATGTCCGGCGCAGATCGTGTGCCCCGAAGTGCTCGATTCCAATCTCATTCGCAGATTGCTCGACGACAGACCAAATGGCCCAGTCGCCCAACTCGTCACCGATCAACTTCCCGCTCTTCGAGAGCGGTCGCAGCAGACGGCCTTTCTCAATTTTGGCCGCTACCATCCAGGCGTCGATTGCTTGCTTGACCCAGAGCGGAATCGCCACCGTTCGCACTCGGCCGCCTTTGCCGCGCAGATCGGCCACGACCCATCGGCCCTCCCGCATCTGGATGCTCTCAATGTCCAGGCTGGCCAACTCCTGCCGCCGCAGGGCGCAGCCCAACAGTAAGGCCAAGATCGCATAGTCTCGCTTTCCTTTGAGCTTGGAGCGATCAGGGACCGTCAGCAGCTCCTTGGCTTGCTCCCGCGTCAGCCAGTTCCCCAGCCTGGTTCCCTTCTGGGAAATGTTGGGAACGCCGGCGAGGTTTGCGGCCTCTTCAGCGTTGATGATTCCATTGCGCTGCGCCTCGCCGACCAGCTTGCGCACCGCGGACAAGCGAACGTTCACGGTCGATGCGCTCAATTTCTTCTCCAGCATGGCGGCACGATATTCCATGAGGAGAGCGCGAGAGAGCCCCTGTGAGCGATTCGCGCACAGGGTAAACACCTCGTCCAGCGCTTTGGCGTAGTTCCGTTTGGAATGCTCGGAGGCGACAGAGTTCAGCACCATCTCCCGCAAGCTCCTGAAATGCGGCATTGCGATGGAGCTGCAGTCGCCCGCCAAGGGATGAGAGCCAGGGATCGAGCTCATAGGAACACGCCATCTTCCTCTATCTGCTTCATAACCTGCGTTTACGGGAAGAATGAGTGTTCAAATCCCAATTGTGCAATAGCCTATTGCACAATTGATTGGACGGGATGAATCCGTGTCTTCCGGAGGTATGGATGCGCCCTATTCCTCATCGGCTAACTCCTTCCGCAACGTCTCCATCTCCGAGCGAAGCTTGTTGACGACTTCCTGGAGATCCTCAACACTGGGTAGCTCCTCCCGGACCGGCTCAGGTAGCTCGCGTGTCACCCGATACGTGGAGACACCGATCGGCTGGATGAGGTTCTGCAGAGCGTACTCCACAATGGGGCCGCTCCGGCTCTCGCAAAGTAGGAGTCCGATAGTCGGACCGTCGATAGGCGTCCGCATGGTTCCGTCGATCGCCGAGAGATAGAAGCCCAGTTTGCCGGCATACTCCGGCTGGAACTCTCCAGTTTTCAGCTCAATCGACGAAATAGCAGTGCAAACGGACGTGGTAAAAGAGCAGGTCCACATAGAAAGAGCGGTCGTCGACGACCAGAGGTACCTGGCTGCCAACAAAGGCAAAGCCGCGGCCGAGCTCAAGCAGCAGATCGCGTAGGTGGATGAGAAGTCCACGCTCCAGCTCTCGCTCCGCAAACGGGTCAGTCAAGGTTAGAAAGTCGAAGTTGTACGGATCGCGCAGGATTTGCTGCGCCATATCCGAGTCGGGCGGCGGCAGATTACGCTTGAAGTTGGTGAGCGCCTTCCCTTCCCTTTCGTGGAGCTGTCCGGAGATCATATGAACCAGGACATTTTGACTCCAGCCGTGCTCCAGCGCTGCCCGGAGATACCACTCCCGCGTGGGCCGGTCCTTGATTCGGTCCAGAACACGCACATTGTGCCCCCAGGGCAATTGTGCAATAAGCTGTTGCACAATTGGTTCCTCCGGCCAGGCCTCAGCCATGGCACGCATGTACTTGAGGCTTCTGGGGCTGAAGCCCTCGATACCCGGAAACTCATTCTGCAGATCATGGGCAAGCCGATCGATAACCCGGGAACCCCAACCTTCTGTTCCTTGCCGGGCGAGGATGTCCCGGCCAATCGACCAATAGAGGAGCACCAACTCGCGATTGACGGCGAAGCGCGGCACGAACCTGGGCATTCCGGATGCGGCCCTTCAGCTCCTGAAGGAGTTCGTGGTAGCCGGAGGGTAGCTGGAGGCTGTTTTCCACGAATTTAGCCTAGCACAAATATTTACAACGATAACGGACATTGTCGTAGGTAATAAACGATCGAGATTGAAAGAGTTACAGCTTGCACGAGCAGTTCGATAAGCCGGTCGCGAGGCTCGGATTTCGCTCAAAGCTTAGATTGAAAAATGCCCATTTTCTGAAAGATCAATGCGGACAGTTTTGAAGGCGATCCCACTGCTGCTGCCACGATGCTAACGTTCGACCAACAACTACGCCCGTCACAAAGCGAGAGAAAGGCCCCACGAGCGTTTTGTCCGTCCGGTGTTACCACATCTCTGGTGATACTTCTGGTGATACTTCGCTTTGGAATTTGCTGCGGTAGCCTGCAATTGCCTGCGAATCGTAACTCTTTACTATCAAGACTGGAATCATTGGTTTATGAGCAGAATGCAACGACCTGCATTCTCCTGCAGTTTCGTCAGAATCGGACTTAAAATCCGCAGACTGAACGCGCCAGGGTTCGCGCGGATCGCGTCACCGTGACCGCAGACATTGACACTCGCCATCCAGGCTATTGGAATGAGCAGGACGGGCGTCGGAAAAGGCAAACGCAAATTATGGCTCGTATCGTTGTCATCGGCGGAAGTGGACATGTTGGAACATACCTTTTGCCGGCTCTCATTCAGCTTGGGCACGAGGTTGTAAACGTTAGCCGAGGCACCGCTTCACCGTACCGTCAGCACGCGGCATGGAAGGCCATCGAGCAAGTTGCCATAGACCGCAAGGCTGAAGAGGCGAAGGGCAGTTTCGGCGTGCGGATCGCGGACCTGAATCCTGACATTGTGGTGGACATGATCTTGTTCAAGCTTGAGGGAGCGCAGCAGCTGGTCGAGGCGCTACGTGGCAAGATTGAGCACTACATCTTTTGCAGCTCTATTTGGGTGTACGGTCATGCGACGACGGTTCCTTCAGTGGAAACCGACCCCACGAACGGCATTGACGAGTACGGAATCGACAAGGAGAAGATCGAGCGCTGGCTTTCACAGCAAGCGCGCAGGAACGGCTTTCCTGCAACGAGCTTCCGGCCAGGTCACATCGTCGGCCAGGGTTGGGTGCCCATCAATCCTCAGGCGAACACAAACCCCGATGTTTTCTCGCAGATTGCAAGAGGCGGAGAACTCGCCTTGCCGAACCTTGGCCTGGAGATGGTGCATCATGTCCACGCGGATGATGTAGCGCAATGGATCATCTGCGCTATCGAACACCGAGCGGCGTCGATTGGAGAAGTGTTCAATACTGTGTCGTCTCATGCTCTGACGCTGCGCGGTTATGCCGAAGCGATGTACCGCTATTTCGGGCAGGAGTCCCGGCTGTCCTTTGCGCCCTTCGATCAATGGAAACTCGGCCTGACGGAAAGTGATGCTCATACCTCGTGGGGGCATATCATGCGTAGCTCCTGCGTTTCGATCGCAAAAAGCCGTCAACGCCTCGGGTATAATCCGCGTTTTACGAGCCTTGCGGCTATACAGGAATCTGTCGGCGCGCTGATCACCGCCGGTCGTGTCGCCGTTCCCAAATAAACAATCGAAGCATAGACGGCCGATAGTTCTCGCACACGCGTTGCAGGTTTGGCGGCGGCCATTTCCTGCGCGTTTCTAAAGGTTCTCAGGTCGGATTTGGGATTTGGAGCAAGTCTGCCGGTAACGACGATGGCTTCATTGCCATTTGGGTAAATGTGACCAAAATCTCTCACGTTGAAACCTGATGATAGCGCGGCAGGTACACGAGGAGAGGTTCAGCAACGAAGTTACCCCTGTCCTCCAGGCTATTATGGCTACAGGAACGTTGCGCTCGCCTAAATGAGCGACTCGGCCTGTTATCGCCAGTTGACAGCTGAAGCCATTTGTCCGAATAGCCGGCTTATCGTCCAAGTTGCGACGAGAACGTGCTCGTGACTAATCGAGTTTCACCAGCGTAAACCAGCTTCAGGGTTGCAACCACCTGCCTGGAATGTGTACTTTCCGTTCACCCACGGTATTCCATGAACACGGAAGACAAGCCGCGCACGAAACGGGGAGGATGCTGATGCGGCGATTGATTCTGGTCGTTCTTTTGGCATCGTTAGTTCCTTTTGCCGGAGCGGCCAAGCGCGTCACCGTTGCGCAAATGGAGCAAGCACTGACTGCTGGCCATGCCGCGCACAAATCCGACCCAGATATTGCGCGGCAACTTGGCGGCTTGGAGCTTTCCGAACGGCTGACCGTGGCGACGCTCAAGCGGCTTACAACGGATCTTGGTGCGGGCTCCCAGGCGACGCTGGCCTTGCAATTGCTCGCCGATCAGTCGTCTTTTCTGGACCCGCCGGCGAACGAGCTGCAGTCCACTGCGGCTCCCGACAGCGCAGCTCAGCAGCGGATGATCGTGGCGGCCCGAAACTATGTGGCGCAAACCCTGCTGCAGCTACCCGACCTTTTTGCCCTCCGGACCACCAACCACTACGATGACAGCCCTTATGAGGTCAAGAAAGGCAGTTGGCCAGTTCACGCGGGGATACACCTGATGAGCACTTCTCGCCGGGAGAGCTCCATCTTCGACGAGAGGGCCGATCAGTCCAGTTTTGTGTCTTCTGGCCACTGGCAGGAACAGTCCGGATTGGTTTCCGGGGGAGAATTCGGGTCTACGCTGAGTATGATTCTGAGCGACGCGGTTAAAGGCAAGGTGGCCTGGAGCCACTGGGAGCAGGCCGCGACTGGGCAGGTCGCAGTCTTCCAATATTCGGTTCCAAGCTCCGCCTCGCATTTCGAGGTCAGCAACTCGATTCCGCGGCAGGCGTCGGTTGCGGGCACGGCAACGACCTCCGTCGGCTCCCACACCTCGACCATCCTCACCAGGCCCGGCTATCACGGTTCGCTTTGGGTGGATCCGCTCACCGGGACCATCCTGCGCACCACCATGGACGCCAACATGAAGGGGAGCAATCAGTTCAAGACGGCCGCGATCATGGTGCAGTATGGTCCGGTTCAAATCGGCGAGCGCGAGTTCATTTGCCCAGTGCGCAGCGTGGCCCTCTCTATAGCGCCGGTCGGTGCCAATCTCGACCCGGTCGCGCGCATGTCGGTAGATGCGCCGACCCAATGGCTGAACGAGAGCCTGTTCACTGGCTATCATCGGTTCGCCGCCACGACGAATATCGTCAAGGATGCGGCGACGCCGCAACCAAAAGCGCGACCGGATCGTTTTCAGGACGTTTCTCCTCCAGCCGACTCTTCTCCAGCCGACAGCTCCGTCGCGTCGAAGCAAAAAGAGGACATCCCGGATGAATCCAAGCCGGCGGCTGTGCCCGATCTCCCTGCTCCGTTGCCTGAACTTCCTCCCGTGCACGAGCTCGCTCAGCTAGCGCAGAATCCTCAGGCCACACCTACCAAGATCGTAGTCAATGTGAATCGAGCGTTTGTGCCGGTTGTGGTCCGCGATAAGAAAGGCCACGCAGTGGGCGATCTTAAAAAAGAAGATTTCCAGGTCTTTGACAGTGGCAAGCCGCAAGTTATCTCTGGATTCACAGTCGAGAAGCGCGAGGTGACTGAGAGCGCTCCGGTAAACGCTGTGAGAAGCGTCGCACAGGTGAGTACACCGAATACTCCACCCCAGGTGGCGGTCCTGCCAAAGCGAATCACCGTATACCTTTTTGATGACTTGCATCTGAGCGCCGCAGACCTGGCCTATCTCAAGAAGATCGATGCGAATGCGCTGGACGGGGCATTGGTCGACTCCGACATGGCCGCCGTGGTTTCCACCTCTGGAAGGGTCAACAGCGGTCTGACGCGTGATCGCGCAAAATTGCACGACGCGATCACGAACCTGGAACCAAGAAGTCAGTACACATCAGGCGCGGGGGACTGTCCGAAGATCGACTACTACCAAGCCGACTTAATCGAGAACAAGCGCGATCCCACCGCTTTCGCAAATGCATTGGGGCAGGTATTCGCTTGTGACCCAGCTCTGGACAAGCAGCGGGATCTCTACCCGGCTCAATCGATGGTGCACTCCACCGCCAGGCGAGTTCTGCTCACTGGCGATGAGGACGTTCAGGTAACCCTTGTTGCGATCAAAGAGTTTGTGCGCAGAATGGCCAAAATGCCAGGAGAACGCACCCTGATCCTGGTGTCGCCCGGCTTCCTGTCCATTACGCCGGAGGCCTTGAACTGGGAGTCACAGATCATAGACCTAGCAGTTGAGTCCAGTGTGACTATCAACGCGCTAGATGCACGCGGGCTGTACACGGGCGTAACGGATATCAGTGAGAGAGGCGTGACGCAGATCATCGATCTAGTCCGCCTCGCCGCTATGACGCATGCCGAAGGCGTGATGTCAGAACTTGCCGACGGGACCGGTGGAAGTTTCTTTCACAACAACAATGACCTGAAGGCCGGATTCAAGAGTCTGACGGATGGGCCGGAGGTTGTTTACGTGCTCGAACTTTCACTCGACGGCGTGAAGCCTGACGGTTCCTATCATCGCGTTAAGGTGAAAGTGGATCGGGCAGGCATGCAGATACAGGCACGCTACGGTTACTCTGCACCCAAGCAAGAGAAGAACAAGAAATAGAAAAGGCTTCCGGGTAGTAAAGCCACATGGACGAATAACGGGCTTGTCGGACAAGTGACCTGTCGAGCATTCATCGGCCCCTCCTCGCCAGTTGACGACAAATCGCCATTCCACTCAGCGACTCCGCACATGCGGCTCAGGCTGCCGATTGTGACACAGCGCGCGAATTATGGTGTGCTCGTGAGCCGGCTCGTTCAGAATCCGGCGCACGAAATTGCTGCCCACCTTCCCAGTCGCACCTGTTACCAGAATTCGGTTCATGTGCACCTTTCTGTTTCGCCATCACGTTCGCCAATGTGTTTGCAGAATTCGGAAGATCAAGGTGCCTCTTTGCCCCAGGCCTCCACTTCGATCAGACTGCACCACTTGCTTGGGTCAGCAGGAACCACGTTTGCAATGCGCATCCACTCCACACGGCGAGAAGGAAATGAAAACTCCTGAAACTCGGGCGAAGAGCCAATCTGCAGCGCGACCCGGCTTCCGTCGGAGAACTCCAAGTCGGCTCTTTTCCAATAGCTGTCATGCGGGAAATCAGCGCGCACCATCAGACGAATCTTGTTCAGCCGCACCGGCCTGCCGAAGTCCAGCTTCCACCAGATATCTGTGCGCAACTGCGGACCCCACGACTGATATGGCCAGACGCCATGATGCCCGTTGAGACTGCGGCCGTCGATGGCGTTGCGCGCCTCAAAGTCGAACAGGCTTCGCGAAACACTGTTGGAACTCGCATGCGGGTAGAACTGGACCGAGACATCTTCTTTGCGCATCAGATCGCATGGATTGAGCGCAAGGTTGTGATATACCGAGATTTCTCGCTTGCTCAGCGCGCGAACCGTGATGCGATGCGAGGTACCGGCAAAACTGTTGGGATCATATGCGCTTGCCGTCTCCTTCTCTTCGCGTCCCCAGGGAATCTCATAGGACGCGTCCTCCGCCGCAGCGCGAGGCCCGAAGACAACGCATTCCGGCATGGCATCATCCACTCGCACGGCCATCCAGGGCACCCCGCCGAAGATAATCCGGTCACCGGGCCTGTACGCCCTCTCGACGAGCAAAGCGACGGAGTTCGACTTACCTGGCTCAGCCTGAACCCGCGTGAGGCTCTTTCCTTCAGTGTCCTGCAATTGCACGTGCACACGGCCATCGCGGATTTGAGACTGCGGCGCCGCTGCCGCGGCAGAAGTTGCAATTAATGCACAAACCAACACCGCCGCCGCACCGCGCACGCCAGAAGCCATGTTTCCGTTCATCCGGAACCTCCCAGGAATTCGGGCCTGCTCCAGACCCAGCACGAGAGAGCAATTCACAACAGCTGTACCACTTATCGGACCGAAGCACTGCTAACCATACAGCATCATTCCGCCCGACTCAAAGGCCAGGAATAGGTGTTGGTCGGGTGTCTCCACGCGAATGACCGAAACCGTTTGATCGACGCCCGCGATTTCGCATTCTGATGGTTTGCAAATAATTCGGCGCTTAATTTGAAAATTGGGTCCTTCCCCTGAGTGGAGAAGCCCTGCAGCACAACGATTCGCGGACACAGTTCCCGCACGGTCTGAGAGGTGCTCCCTGGGCCATATCCACCATTGGAGTTGAATGGGATGATTGTCGTTACCTAGAAACTGTACTGACGCAGGAAGCTCTTCATGGGCAGCGGCAGCTTCATATACCAGATTGGAAAGCCAACAAAGACGAAATCGTATTGATCGGGTCCGTCGATCACAGTCTTGAGGAGCGGTAGATAGCCGGGCCCATTCTCGCTAACCAAAATGATGCTCGCTACTTCGATTACTTTTGCTCCTTCGCTTCAAACAGCGGGAGATAGTCCCCGTAGCCTTCGCCATCGAGTTCATCGAGCGGGATGAAACGGAGTGAAGCGGAGTTGATGCAATAGCGCAGACCGCCTGCGTCTTTTGGACCATCATCAAATACGTGGCCCAGATGGCTGTCTCCGTGACTTGATCTGACTTCTGTTCGGCTCATGCCATAGCTGCCGTCAGGCCGCTCTTCGACGTGCGTAGGTTCAAGCGGCTTCGTAAAATTTTGCCAACCGCAGCTGCTGTCGAACTTGTCGAGCGACGCAAAGTGGGACTTCCAGATAGGCGGTAGCAATCAGCCGTCTTGTGATGAACATCATGACTAACCGGCGACGATCAGTCTCCTGAAGCATTAATCCTGAATGCAAACGCGTAGTCACCTGGCGGCCTGGGCGGCAACTTGACTGTAAGCCCATTGATGTCACGCGACCATTGAAGATTGGACTCCCCTCCCAGAAGTCCTACTCTGGCGATTTCGCTGCGGTAATGTGGGGAATTCGAAGCGAGCGACTTAATCACTAACTTGTCTTCATGAGGCCATACCAGAGCTATCGCGTACAAGGCGTCTCCCTTAGTTGTGAATCGGATATCGCCAGGGGCGTAGGTCGGAATCGCACCCTTATACAAAGATGTACCTGGACCGGTTGTCGGACCTTCCCCATGGATTTTCCACGGACGAGTGGAGTAAATCGCCTCGCCGTTGAGCGCCATCCAACGGCCAAAGCTGTCCAGGAAGGCAAGTTCGTCGCTGTCCGGTCTGCCACCGCCCGGTAAAGGGATGTTCAGCAGCAGATTACCGTTCTTACTCACTACATCAACAAGAAGATGAACCATGGACTCAGGTGTTCGGTACCGATGTTGTTCGAAAATGGCACTGTTGTAATGCCACCCTCCGATACAGGCGTCCGTCTGCCATGGATTGGGCTGCAGAGAGTCAGCCTGGCTCATCTCGAAATCGAGAACCAAAGTGCTCAAAACCGCTTTAGGTACCGTTTTGATGTTAAATATTGCGTCCAGTTTGCCCCCATTCCTCCGGATATTTGCGTTGTAGTAGTACGCCATGATCGGAGGTGTGAGCTCAGGCATGCCGAGCCATACGTTGAGTTCTCTGCCAGCCGGGGCCCCGGCATCGAAAGACCAGTCGCAGTTATCGTCGAAATACAGAAGGTCTGGATTGTATTGGTCGATCAGGTCCTGGACTCGCAACATAAAATTCTCGACAAAGCCGGGACAGGGATCGTTTTTATCGTGCGGGAACCCATTGAACTGCCGGGGGTCCATACCCTCCCACCACTTGCCTTTGCCGTCCGCTTTAGTCAGAGTCCCGTCATACGGAACTCCTTTTAGAGGACCAGTCTCATCACTGCCATACCGAACCGGCATGAATTCTCTCCACACCCGCGCGGGCGTGCCATGGTACGTGATCCCGAACCGAA
Organism: uncultured Acidobacteriaceae bacterium; assembly: GCA_963763665.1. GTDB lineage: Bacteria > Acidobacteriota > Terriglobia > Terriglobales > Acidobacteriaceae > KBS-83. The sequence continues at coordinate 19,501 of CAVXPT010000002.1, forward strand.
GACCTTGTGAGCGAGCGGCCTTTTCCCAGGTTCCAACTATGTCCTTTTTTGGACCAACGTTAACGCTGTTCCATGGATGGTATTTCGAATTCCAGCAATCAAAGTTGCCATGATGATTGGCAAGCGCGACGAAGTACTTGGCTCCGGTCTTTGCATACAGCCTAATCAGCTCTTCCGGGTCCCAGTTTTCTGCTCGCCAGATATTGCAAATGTCCTTGTACCCGAAGCGGGAGGGATGCCCATACGTTTTGACGTGATAGTCATATTGGGAACTGCCCTCTACGTACATTCCGCGGGCGTACCAATCTCCCTGCTCTGGAACACACTGGGGACTCCAGTGAGCCCAGATCCCGAACTTCGCGTCCCGGAACCAGTCCGGGCATCGGTATGCCTTCAGAAACTCCCAATTCGGCCGAAATGGCCCCTCGATCGGCTTGCCGGTGAAATTGGGATCGGTGTATGCGTCATGCTCGCCGAAAGATCTCTGCTCATCGATGGCCATGCCTGAGAGGCCAAGCAGACCCGCACTGCCTGTGACGAATTGTCTCCGGTTCAAGCGGTCCGTCTTACTCTTCATTTGAAAGTTCCCTTTAGTTCCACATTTCACACAGTGGGTTAGCAACGACCATTATTCGGCACTTAGAACCATGCGACTGATCTCCAGATCGGGAAAATTTATTCCGCTGAAGCGCAGACTTGCTCCCTACCGCTTCTACGTGACCTTGAGCGCAATTGCATAGTCGCAAGGATTCTGCTCATGCATTTCGACCGTCGCGTACGGGTTTCGCCACAACTTTACGAGAGGTAGATGCGTTCACATCCGGCCACCGCGCGTGGTCGCAGCCTACTGCTGGTAGTTACTTGAAGGGCTCGATCTTCGGTTGGGCGGCTGCTTGGATTTCCTCTGCCAGTTGAAACTCGTGCGAAGCCTCTTCGGTTCGGCCGAGCGAGCGGTAAGTCTGCCCAAGCAAGGCATGCGCAATATAGCTTCGTGGATCCATCGCGAGCGCCTTCTGGAGGTACTGCTGGGCCATCACTAAGTCCCGTTGTTTTAACAGCACCTTGCCGAGCAGGATGAAGGGAACCGGTGAAGTTGGTTCGAGCAGAACAGCCTGATCGAGCGCTTCCTGCGCCTTCAGGTATTCGCCAGTACGGATGTAGGTGTCTCCGAGCCGGTCGTATACTTCGCCGAAAAGAGGATTCAAAGTACGCTCCGCCTCGAACTCCGTTAGCGCTTCAGGGAATTGCGACCGCGCCAACCGTATCTGCCCGAGCAGAAGATGTGCCATCGGCAGATTTGGACTGAGGGCAAGTGCTTTTTCCGCGGCGCTCTCGGCTGTGGGAAGATAGTCCCGTCGCAGCATCATCCTCGCGGCGAGCAGATAAGCTGACGCGGAGTCGGGCGGAAAATGATATTGGATGGCAAAGGCGTGGCGAGCATCGTCATACCGCCGAGTATCGAGATAGCAGAGACCCAATACATAGTTGTTGTCGATATTGCTGCCGGGCATGGCGAGGTTGGCCTTCTCGAGGAGAGGAGTGGCGGCTGCCGATCTGCCCATGCGGAACAGAGCAACGCCTTCCATCTGCATGGCTTCGCGGTCGGTAGGATCCTGGGCGACAGCTTTCGCAAAGGCCTCTTCCGCTGACTGCATTTGGCCTTTGTCGTATAAAGCCATGCCACGCAAGCGTTCCGTTCCTGCTGGCTCGGGCTGCTGTGTCGCTAGTACGTAGAGTACCTTGAGCGCATCGTCAAACTGGCCATGGTCGAGGAGCTTTTGCGCTTCCGCAGTCTCCGTAAGTCTCGCGGTTTGCGAATACACGGACGGAACAGCTAGCTGTACGACCGTTCCAAATATTGCCAGGAACGCAAGCCGACAGAACCGCCTCGCGCAGCGGCAGTCGCCTCTAAATCGATGTCTTCGACCGAGGGATCGTGCGTCTTCTTGTCTTATGGCGATAGCAATGATCATCTGGGTAGGCGGCACATTATCTTTCCTCCTTTGTATGAAACCTGGTGCGAGACGCCAGAAGATAGGGTTCTGACATTGAATCGCCTGGACTGCAGCATTCCGGAGAACTGCCCGTGGCGCCGCCCTATCGAGAGCTCTCTCTTGGTGTCGTTCCAATGGAAGTGGATCGTGCTTCGCATTCCCTGTTCGTAGTTGTAATTCGTGCCTTCATCTTCATAGAGAGTGAAGTCTCCGTCCGCGCCGGGGTAGACGCGGATCTCCAGGTCTGTGGCCAGCTTCTCACCGGCGTACTGCTCAACAGGACCGATTGGAACGATGCTCCCGGCTCTGACAAGCAATGGTATCTGCTCAAGAGGAGCGGCGATGTCGACGAGCCCTGATGACACCGGGTTGCCCGTCCAGAAGTTGTACCAACCTCCCGGAGTAACGGGTGCATAGACAGGCCAGCGCACGGCTCCGGCTTCCAACACCGGAGAGACCAGGAAGGCGGGACCGAACATGTACTCATATTTCTGCGTAACTGCCCGATCGTCATGCGCGAAATCCATGACCAGGGGACGCATCATCGTCGATCCCTGAAAGGTCACTGCGGCAGCCTGAGAATAGATGTAGGGCAGCAAGCTGTTGACGAAGTTCGAGATAGCTGCGCACTTCGCGTTCAACTTTGTCGCCATAGCGCCACGGTTCCGTATCCGTTTGGAAGCCATGAACACGTTGCAGAGGTGAAAAGGTTGAGAACTGGAACCACCTCAGGAACCGCTCGTGATACTCGGGATCGGTATATTGACCAGGACCCGGACGGAAAAAGCCCCCGGCATCCGTAGTCCAGTAGGGTAACCCACTCGCGGTGTAACCCAGGCCGGCAGTAATTTGCCGTCCGAAGTGTCTCCCAACTGTTGCCGATGTCGCCGGACCATGTCGCGGAGGCATAGCGCTGTTGGCCTAAGAAGGCGGAGCGGCTCAAGATGAAAACCCGCTTCGTCGGCGCATCCTTTCGTTGCCCCTCGTAAACGGTCTTGTTCACAAGCAAGGGAAAGAGCAGACGCACCTTATCGCCCGGGCCGGCAAAAGTGCTTCTCCCAGCCAGGTCATCGTTCTCCGGTTCGGTAGCGTCTTGCCACCAGGCATCGATGCCGAGCGATAACATGCGTTCACTGAAATTCTTCCAATAAAGCGCCGCCGCCGCTGGATTAAAGAAGTCAACCCACTGAGTTCCGGGTATGTAATACCCCTTCGCCGTGAATTGCTTTCCTACCTCGGTCTCCGGATCAATTTTGGACCACACCGAAACCATCAACTTTACGTTCATGGCATGGAGGCGTTCGATCATACCCCTAGGGTCCGGATAGTACCGTTCGTCCCATTTCATTGCATTCCAGCCGTATTTGCCCCAGTACTGCCAGTCCTGCACGATGAGATCGAGCGGCAATTGGCGCTTTCTGAACTCCTCCGCTGTATCCAGAATCTCGTGGCTGGAGTGGAAGCGTTCCCGGCAGTGGATGTAGCCATACGCCCACATCGGCATCAACGGTGCTGGCCCTGTCACGCGCCGATACGCGGATATCACCTCATCGGAAGTCGACCCGGCGAAGACAACATAGTCAACTGCGTCGGCTACGGGAGAGCGCAATACCGTGCGGTCTTCGGCGGCCCTCCAAAAGATTACCGGCTGGTCATCTTGAGCGGCGATAACCCGGATGCTATGGCGGCCTGAAGAGAGGTCTCCAAGCCAGCTAGTCGTGGGAGGAAGCCAGAAGTTGGCAAAGTCGATTACGACCTTTCCGTCGATCTCAACATGGTACCGGCGGGCCATCTTTTGCCCGACATCCAGCATGAAGGCATATCGTCCATCGCGGGGAACCTCCAGGCTTCCGGCAAATTCTCCCTCGCGCCGGATTTCTCGCCTCGCGCCTTCGGCTGTAGTGACGCTAGCCGTTGTTTCGCTGCCAGTCGACGTTCGCGTCAGCAGCACACGTTCGTCCGCCGGGTTCAAGTCAGTCAAGCCATAGTTATGCCAGAGAATTCCGTATCCTCTGCTTGACAGCAGGAAAGGAATGGCGATCTGGCTATTGACCTGCGTCAGGCGCCGGGAAAGATCTCGAATATCTAGGAAACCATCCTGAAACTCACCAGTTCCGAATAGATGTTCGCCAGGCTGGGAGTCAAAGGCCTGTTCCGCTGCAAAGGTCGCTTCGCCCCGTATCGTGCCCCGGTCAAGCCGGCGCGTGCCAGCAACTTCGGACAGGAACGTCCTTCCCGAGCTATCAGTAAAGTGGAGAGCTTCATCATGACGATCGAAGACGACTCTCATCTTTGCTGTCGCAATCACAACGCGGTTCTCATCTTGAGAGACCTGGAAGGCCGGCGCAGAGGCTTGCGGAAGCAGAACAAGACTCGGGCTCTGTACCACTGGTTCCTTCGCGCAGCGAACCCGCATCGCACTCGCAGTGATGGGTCGTATGGTAAGAACGCAAGTCTTCGTGCTTATTTCGACGCCAGATTCGGTCTGCCTGATGGCTCCTCTCGATGCGCCCTGAGCGCCAGGATCGGCAGATGCCGACCAGGCAAGAGCCACCGCAAGGACCGCCGGATATAGAAACAGGAGTGCGTTTCGTCGACCGGAATAACTCAAGCTATCCTCTGTGTCCCCGTCTACCTACCCACGACCGTTACGATCGAGTCATCCGATCCACTCCACGCTGGCGCTCCTTCATGTTTCAGCTGATGCGCCGTCTCATCCCACGTGAGCTTTGTGAGGGAGCCCCCGTTCTTCTCGTAGGCATAGGTTCTCCCGTCGTCCTGAAAAAGCGTAAATTCCCCATTTGCTCCTGGGTACACCCGTACCGACGCGATCGTCTGCGGCTGCTGTGCGCTCTGTACTTCGGATCCTAGCGGCACGATGCTCCCGGCCCGGACAAAGAGCGGCAAAGTATCGATCGGAGCATCCGCCACAACCGTTTGTCCGCCGTGCAACCGCTCATTGGTCCAGTAGTTGTACCAGTCACAACCTGCCGGCAAATACACGGTGCGGTGCGTCGCGCCCTGTTCCGTTACGGGCGCCACCAGGAAAGCTGGTCCGTACATATATTCATCCGGGATATTTGCGGCGTTAGGATCTTCCGGGAAATCCATGAACAGCGCTCGCATATACGGAGCGCCCGTTTGATAACTGCGATACGCAACCGAGTATGTGTATGGCAGAAGCTGGTAGCGCAGCTTCAGATACTTCGCCAGAATCGGCTCCCCCTGCTTGCCGTACGACCACACCTCGTTGTGATTTCGCTCCCCGTGCGCACGCATGATCGGCTGGAACGCGCCCCATTCAAACCAACGCACAAACAGCTCGGGATAATCCTCATAGTTTCCGATTGTGGCGCGTACATCCGATCCGTCGATCAGCGGCTTGCGCGCTGCGTGATAGTCCGGCCCGAGGGACGGGGAGAAGAACCCTGCGATGTCCGTGTCCCAGTACGGAAGTCCCGTCGCGGTGAAGTTCAGCCCTGTCGGAATCGAGCGCCTGAGCATGTCCCAGGTTGAAACAATATCGCTCGACCAGAACACTGTGCCGTTTCGCTGCGCCCCCAGGTACGCCGCCCGTGCCAGAATCATCACCCGCCGACTATCCCCAAAATCTCGCCGGAAGCCCTCGTACACCGAAGCCGTGTGAAAGAGTGGATATGCGTTGTAAAAACGGGTTCCCGAACCGATCGAGAATACGTCCTTGGCGGGGTCAATATCGGGCTCGGTTTCATCCAGCCAAATGTAATCGAACCCGTAAGGTTTCACGTAGCGGTCGCGAATTTTTTCCCAGAACCACCTGGCCGCCTCGGGATTCGTAGTGTCGAGATTCGGCCCGATCGCATCTTTGAATGTGCCCGAGTCCGGCTTTCCGTCGGGCGTGTGCACTAGCCAGCCTTTGCTAAGCAGCATGTCGTAGAACTGAGTGCCCTGCGAAAAATGCGGCCACACACTCAAGAGCGTGTCTACATCCATCGCATGCAGTTCACGATTCATGGCCGCCGGATCCGGCCATCGCTTGGGGTCCAGGTCCAATTCACCCTGCTTCGTCATATTCAAGAAGTCCACCACGATCACGTCCAATGGCAACTTCCTTGCGCGATATTCCTTCGCCACATCCACGATCTGCTCCTGGGTCGGGTAGATCGCCTTACTCTGTATGTATCCGTAGGTCGCCCTTGGCAGCATGTGCGTCACGCCCGTCAGCAGGCGATAACCCTCGTAAATTTCATCGCTGGTGTTTCCGGCAATCACAAAATACGAGACGCGGTCTCCAACCTCCGACGACCACACGTTCCGACCGTTGAATCCCAGGTCCACCGTCGTCTTTGAAGGGTTATCCCACACCAGTCCGTAGCCACGGCTCGATATCATGAAGGGCACACAGACATCCTGGCCGCCAATCGCCGTGTAGTCATGCCAGCAGCGAATCTGGTGATCACGCAGATCCATCCAGCCTTTCTGCTGCTGCCCTAATCCGTAGTAATGCTCGCCGGCCGGTGAGTCGAACATGGCCGCAACCCGGTAACCTTTTGTGCCCTTGTCTGTAGCCGCCACTTCCGCGCTCTCGGGCCTCATTTCCCAGGTGCGCATATGCAGAAGGGTCGCGCCTTCCGTCGTGGTCACCAGCAAGGCATCGTTGTGCGGACCGCGGCCGCCGTCGTTTGGACCGTTTCCTCCACCACCGCCCCCAAAGTAGTGTTGGCGCAGCTCCAGATTCAGCGCGTCGAGCGGCATCGGCCGCGGCAGCTTGTCGTTCGGCAAATCTCCCGGAGCCACACGCACTACCATCCGGGCGGATCGGTACACATCGTACCCCTCGGCGTCGCGCTCGTGCGTCCATCCCTCTGCCGACGGCTTCGCCACAAACCCGTATCCCGGACCGCCGTTAGCCGCAGCCTTGTCGATGCTCATGGTTACGCGCACGATGTTCGGAGCATAGGGCACCAGCGAAATCACTCGCCCCTCGCGCTCCAGCACCAGCGGACCACCCTGGGCCATCGCCACGCTGCCCGGCAATACCATCAGGAGCGTCGCGCTCATCCCGTATGCAAAAACCTTGCCCATCAAGCGAAACCACTCGCGCGGCCCCAGGCCGTACATCAAGCACCCAATTTGCATTTCCCACCTAGCTGCCAAAATCGTAGTGAACGTATTTCCCTTGCGGTCTCTGTAAAGCGAGTTCAGGATGGCTAAAAAGAGGCCGCGCGATGTTGAACAAAGCGCGGCTGGGAGACCTACACTTTACGGCGATCGCCGGACTTGCAGTTGAGCAGAGACATCCGGACTTCATCAACAATTGGCCGATCGCCGATCTCGCGAGTCGCATGGGCAACTCAAAAGCTAAGTGTCACTGAGAACTCCAGTTGACGCGGACTTTGTCCGAGAGCCATACCGGTGATGACCCCGGCGCCGCTGCAATCGATGCAAGTATTTCCTGGATTTCCCGGACCGATGTAATTGAAGACATTGAAGGCATCCATACGGAACTGGGCTGTGACGTTCTCATGGATCGGAGTGTTCTTCGATACGGACAGGTCGGTATTGAAGAAAGCTGGGCCAGAGTAATTGTTACGTCCTACATCGCCGAATTGATCGAGGTTAGGCCTGGAAAATGGTCCGGAAACCGATCCGTTCGCGAGCATGGGAGCAACAGGGGTGAAGAAGGTCCGGCTGTGCGAAGCGGTACTGAAAGAGGTGAGATGTGTTGGCAGACGCCCACCTGCTTTATTGGGCATGCAGGGACCGTTCGGTATGTCGGATCCGCACTCGCCATAGCTCGGAGTGTAGGGGAGGCCGCTCGACCAGTTCAGAGAGGGGTTTAGCTGGTATCCGCCGATGAGGTAATTCACCCACTTCGGAGCTCCACTGAGAAATCTCTGGTTATTTCCGAAAGGCAAATTGTAGTTCCCATAGAACTGGAACTCTTGTTGCCGCAAGTCGTCATATCTTCCGTAAACGACCTTCCTGTCGATCAGGGCGTAATCGTTGTTTCCGTAGTTGAACGCCGCTTGCCACGTGTATCTCGCGGTGAACTGCAAACCTTCAGAGAAGCGCTTATCCAAGGTCGCCTGCAGTGCGTTGTAATGAGAGTCGAATCCATCGTGGTAGTAGGTTAGGCCTTGGGTCCAACCGAACTGGGAATAGTACTTTCGGAGGTAGTTTGTGTTGCTGGTCTCGGTTAGCGAACCTGCGGGGGCCGCGGGATTCCAGCAGAGCCCTTGACCAGTAATACTCTCGCTTGCCGGAATACAGGCGGCAGGCCCATTGAGATTCACGGTCTGCCCGTCGCCGGCAAAGGTATGGGTGCCCTTGTTGCCGACGTAAGCGAGCGTCGCGGACACCGATTGATTCAGTTGCCGCTGGATGCTTAAGTTCCATGCATCCACTGTGGGTAAATGCTGGGGGTTATCGCGGACTTTGGCACTCAGGCCATTTGGAATCGGAATTTGGCCGTTGGAGGGAATAGCGGGAAAGACAAACGGGGCGGGACCGTCCGCGAGATTGAAGGCGGCGGTATTCGCGCCCGAGTTGGTGAGGTTTTGATTAGCCAACACCGGGAGATTCTGGGTCACCACGTGACCGAAGAGTGTGCCGAAGACTCCGATGTCGTAGCTTTTCCCATAGCCGCTACGAATCACCGTTTTGGGGTCGAGCTGGTAGGTGATGCCGACACGCGGAGCAAATTGGCGGAAGTCCTTCTTCACATTCATTGCTGTGCTATATGGGCCATAACCCGCAACGCGAATTGCGCCGGTTGTGAGGTCGGCGAATCCACCCTGCCCTTTGCCGTTGACTGCCTCGGGAAAATAGATTTCCCAACGAACCCCCAGGTTGAGAGTCAAGTTGGGAGTGAGACGCCAGGTGTCCTGCGCGTAACTGAAGAGAATCTTCTGCGTTTCCTTTGCGTTTGTTGAAGTACTCACGTAACGTGCGAGATTTGTGACATCGCCCAACAGAAACGTTGCGAGGCCGATGCCGCCCGGAGTGGCAACTGTCGTGTTTTCCGTATCGGTGGCGCTGAAGGTCACCTCGCCAGCTCGATTGCTATCGCTTGGGACACGCAGGTTCCGGGCATAGCGTAGATCTGCGCCGAATCTGATGCTGTGATTGCCAATAATCTTCGTCCAGTTATTCACTATCTGATACTGGTCTTCCGTCTCAAGCAGATGGCAGTTGCAAGCGTTTACCTGCAGACTCGAACCGAAACTTGAGAGTCCGTCACCGCTTCCGCCGCTCGCATTATTTATGAAGAAGCCGGGGGCACCGGAGGTGAAGGCGTTCCCAGGTTGAGCCCCGGGATGCCTGCCATGGTGGCCAGATTCTCTTCCCCATCATACTTTTGGGTGGAGACGTGATAGCGCAAATATCCCAAACGGAAGTCGGTGAGGAACTTAGGATTCAAGGCGATGTCCATGCCTGCGACCGCGCTCTGGTTGCGCCCGGCGGCGGAACCGCCAAAGTTGTTTGTGATGGACGAGAATCCCGTGCCGCCCGCCGGTCCAAAGATAACGTTTGCCGAGTTGGCATTGTCGAAATAGCTGTAGCGGCCAAAGGCGTGCATGGACTCGCGAAGCTCGTAGTCGACGCGCACATCGAACTGGTTCTGGTTCGTCGCCCCGTTGCCGCCTGCATTGTAGTTATTGGCGGTGCCATCTTGGGTGCCTGCCGCATTCGGCAGCGGAATGAGCTTTAAGAGGTAAAGCGCTTGCGGAGAAATATATTGGCTCGGGATAAAGTTGTTCACAAAAGGTGCCGGGCCTGTACCGGGATTGATCACACGGGGATTGTAGATCTGGCCCTGGAGTGCCCCGCGGCCTGTCAGAAATTCGCTCAGGTCGCATCCATGTCCTGACAGACATGAATTGTGAGCGAGGGCCGTTGGAACGGTCACTTGAGCAGAAGCTCCGTTCCGTTGCCTGACTCCCTGGTAGTCGCCGAAGAAGAACAGTTTGTTCTTCCGAATCGGCCCACCTACCGACCCTCCGAATTGGTTGTAGAGCGCCGGCGGAGTCAAGCGAGTTGACGTAGCGGAATACGGCGCGAACTGGTTGTAAGGATTTCGTGCCAACTGGGCTCCGCTTCGCCGGTACAGAAATGCGTTTCCGTGGAAGTCATTGGTCCCCGACTTTGTTTGCGCACTCACCACGGCGGCCACGGACTGCCCGAACTCCGCGTCGTAGCTTTGCACCAGGATTTTGGCTTCTCCAACGGCATCCAACGGCGGGTTGATGACAATCTGACCCAAAATCGGATCCTGATTAGAGGCACCGTCGAGCAGATACCCAACACCGGCGAAGAACTGCCCCTGGATGTTAACGGTCGGGCTGCCCTGCGCGTCCTCGGCGTTGTTCTGCGACCATCCCATCGCCTGAGCGCCGGGAATCAACAGTTGAAGGCTGGCAAAGTTGCGATTTGGGATGGGCAGGCCGGAAATGGTTCTGCTGTTAAAAACGGTCCCGACTTCTGCTTTATCGGTTTGAAGCTGCGGAGGTTGGGTGGTAACAGTCACCGTTTCGCTGGCGTTGCCGACAGTGAGCTTCAGATCGATTTTCGGTGATGTATCGGCAGAGACTTGGATTCCAGGTTGCTCGACGGTACCGAAACCGGCTGCGGACGCCTTGACATTGTAAACGTCTGGAATAAGATTTTGGACGGTGTACTCACCGGATTCATTGGTAGTCGCCTGGACGGATGTTCCCTTGCTCACGTCTGTTACCGTGAGGGTGGCATTAGGAACGGCGGCACCGGAGGCGTCGGTCACTTGCCCGTAGATGGATCCGTGGATGACTTGCGCTAAGACAGTGCGGGACAAGCCACAGATGCATACGATTGACACTCCCAACAGCACGTACCCGAGGACACTCTTGCTTCTTTGCAGCATCATTCCTCCTAAAGGGACTGCCAGCAGCACATCTGTTCTTTGACCCTCGCCCATTCTGATCTGGAAAAGGCTTTCTGCGGTTACCGGTAACTGTACCGGGGAGCATTCTAATATCAATCAATAGACTGATGTCAAGGCCGTTCTTTAGGAGGGATCGCCGTAGCGAATTACCGGTACCTATACCGCCTTCACGGTAGATCGATAAACGGACGTTCCGCCACTGGGGACCTTTATTCGACGCCGTGCGCGGAGTCCGCTGACTACGACAATCTGCCGTTTTCGCTTGCTTTTTATCCTTCGACGGCTCAATGAATCGCTTGCAAAGCTGTCGCAACGAACCGCGCTGATTTACCGTTGGTCTTCACTTATCGGGAACGCGCATTGCCCGGGTCTGGAAGCTCAGACTCTGAAACTTGATGTACTCAGCGTGCTCGGGTGCCAAATTCTATGCGAAGTGCGTAAGCATACTTCGCGGGAGGTTGAACAGGCAACAGAACGTGAAGTCCCTCGGGACGCTGCTCAAATTGGATTTGTGCGTCACTTCCCAACAAGTTGACAGACCGCACGGAAGCACTGCCCACAGTTGATGCGAGCGAGTGGATCATCGCTTCCCCGCTTCCCGGCCAAGCGAGTCCAATGGCATAGAGCACATTCCCCTTAGAGGTGAAACGAAAGTCCTCTGCCGTGTAGCTCGTTGTATCTGTGTCATGAAAGGATCCGGCAGCGGCCTTCGTCGGGCCCTCACCGTAGATTCTCCACGGCCGGGTACCATAAATGGCATCTCCATTGACAGTCATCCATGCCCCTACGTCTAGGAGCACTTGTTGGACTTCTTCGGGTATCGTGCCGTCGGAGCGTGGACCAATGTTTAGCAGCAGATTGCCATTCTTGCTGACGACGTCGACGAGCTGGTGCACGATGAATTCTGGGGACTTGAATGTGTCGTTCTTGATATAACCCCATGATTGATTGCTCACGGAGGTATCGGTCTGCCAGGGTATCGGCCGAATATCACTGAGTTGACCACGCTCTAAGTCGAGCACTGCGGAGTGCTCCTGCATAGCGTAGTCCTTGTAATTGATGACACCAACGTGACCGCCATACTGCAAAGCGCTGTTGTAATAGAAGGCCGCAAAGCGTGTGAGGTTCGGCCGGATGGATGCCTGCCCGATCCACCAGTCGAAGAAAATCAGGTCGGGGTGATATTTCTCGACAAGTTCCGCCGATCGCGCGAGCCAGTCATCTGCCCATGCGGATGAGACGTAGGTGAAATCGTTGTCGAGTGGGCTACTCAACGAGCCCTTCATCCATGCATGAGCCGGGCCGTAAAAGGAGGCGTATTTGGGATCGTTCACATCGGAAATAATCGTGCGGCCCGGCCCCAGGAAGAAGTTGTGCTCCACGCGATGCGATGACACGCCAAAATGTAGACCTTCCGCCCTCACCGCTTTGGCGAGCTCTCCCGTGGTGTCGCGATGCGGTCCCATCTTTGCCACGGTCCAGTCGCTCAGCCCGCTGTCGTACATGGCGAAACCATCATGATGTTCTGCCACAGGGACGACGTATTTCGCACCCGCCTTCTTGAAAAGCTGGGCCCACGCGGCAGGGTCGTAGTGCTCGGTCTTGAAAATGGGGATGAAATCTTTGTAGCCGAACTTGTCTAATGACCCGTATGTGGCGAGGTGGTGCTTGTATTCTGGAGATCCCTCCACATACATAAGCCGTGGATACCATTCGTTGCCAAACGCAGGGACTGAGTAGACTCCCCAGTGAATGAAAATACCGAACTTCGCGTCCCTATACCAATCTGGGGCTTCATACTTCTCGAGCGATTCCCAATCAGGCCGGAATGGACCCTGATGATTGACCTCATCGACTTGTTTCAGGAGTGCCGCACGCTCAGGGTCGTACTTACTGCTAGCCTTCTGCCACAACTGGTCAATGGTCGTCGGACCTTGCGACGCGCTTGGGGAGTTGGCGTTCTGGCCATGGAGGTTGGCTATTGCGGATACTCCCAGTGCGATGACGGCAAGTTCGCGAATGCGAAGATGTGAAAACACTGATGTCCTTTCCCTGACTGCGAGCCCACTTTTAGTGTTCTGGACCTTTGAAAATCAACTAACCTACGACGCCACGTGACGAATCCTGGCTGCTGAGTCTTGCCCAGATCAAGCCGTAAAGAGCGACAAACACGAAACACACTAGCGGTACAGCAAAGCCAATGCGCAACGAATGCCGATCTGCAATATGGCCCATGAACGGCGGAGCAATTGCTCCGCCGACAATAGACATGACGATGAGAGATGATCCCAGTTTCGTGTGTTCGCCCAACCCGCGTATGCTAAGCGCGAAGATCGTGGGGAAACCTACTGACATAAAAAAGAACGTTGCGAACATCGCATACAGTCCCGCTTTGCCCCCGCCCATCGTTACCGCAACTAGCACCACGTTGATAGCCGCGTACGTGGCAAGTACCCGGTGCGGTTTGAATTGACTAATCACTGCGCTGCCACCCAGGCGGCCCATCATGAACAAACCGAAACCGATCGCCCCCAGCCACTTGGACGCCTGCAACCGCGTCACGCCCGGATCATTCTCAAGAATGTAGTTGACGCAAAAGCTGAATATTCCGGTTTGCGCCGCAACATAAAGAAACTGGGCGGCAATTCCGAAGGTGAAATGCTTGCGTCGGAACATGTCCCAGTGCTTCGAGACCAAAAGGAATGCGGCCACATAGGCGGCGATCAGAAAGATAACTTTTGCTGGTTGAAGCAAGGCTTCCGTGATGTGGAGCAAGCGCCACATCAGCGTGAGAATCGGGGCAATAAAGAAATACAGCAACCCGCAGACAGCAGCCACAATTACGGCGATGCCGGCCTGCTGAGTTCCTGATGGTCTAACCCTGTTCTGCATCTCGACGAATCTTCGGTCTTCATCCTCGACATGCAAATCGGGTATTCGCGACATGGCGAAGATGATGAGCAGCAATAACACAAATATGCCTATGGCCATATACGGTGTGGCAAGCCCTGCATTAGCATTCGCTCGATCGGCGCGGGAAAAGACAAAGTGGCCCCCGACAATCGGGCCAAGTATCCAGCCGAGACCGTTTACGGTCTGGGCGATGTTGATGCGGATGGGCCCAGATTCGGGCGCACCTAGAGCGGTAGCATACGGATTCGCAATCGTCTCCAGGCACGTCATGCCCGCGGCGATGACAAACAATCCCAGCAGAAACGCCCAATACGTACCGATGTTTACTGCCGGAATGAACCAGAAGGCACCAGCCGCAATCAGCGACAGACCAGCCAGGATTCCGCCTTTATAGCCAAATCTCCTCGCAATCAAACCTGCAGGTATGGCCATCAGGAAATAGCCCAGATAATTTGCCGCCTGGACTAGACCCGACTGCTCCTTGTTGATCCGCAGCGTGTCTTGAAAGTGTTTGTTGAGAATGTCGATCATCCCATTGCAGAAACCCCACAGCAGAAAAAGCGAGGTGATCAGGACAAATGTGAGGGCCAAACTCGTGCCATCGGCAGCCCGAAACAAGCCGCCCTTACTGACGCGAGAATTGATTGCGCTCGTTGGTTCACTCGTGTCGGTATTCATGCCTAGCCCACAGAAACCAGGATCTTCTTGAAGCGCGACGGGTTCTCACTCCAAGAGCGCAGGGCATGCGCAGCTTTCTCGAGCGGCACCACCAGGCTGACTGCCTGATCAACCGGAAATTTGGCACTCTCGAGAAGACGAACTACAGCGTGAAAGTCCTCCGGTTGCGCATTTCTCGAGCCGAGGATGTCCAATTCTTTTTGAACAAACAGCCTAGTCTCATAACTCACCGGTTCTTTGGCATACCCGATGTACACAACCCTGCCAGTAAACGCAACCTCTTCGACCGCCGCGCGGAACGTCGCCGGCCTTCCTACAGCCTCAATCACAACGTCTGGTCCTCGGCCGCCGGTTAGGTCCAGTAACCGATCGTGTAAGGTTTCACGGGTGCTGTTGATCGTGTGCGAAGCACCCGCCGCATGCGCGACTTCCAATTTTTCGTCATCGACATCGACACAGATCGTCCTGGCACCGCGACAATTTGACCCCGATACGGCGCCAAGGCCAACTCCTCCACAACCGAAGACTGCGACCGTATCGTTCGCGGTAATCCTTCCGCGCGCGACTGCGTGAAAACCGATAGTGAGCGGCTCAACGAAACACAGCTCCTTCGGTGTAAGCCTTGCCGGAAACAACTTCTCTCGTGGCATGACGATGAACTGCGTGAGGGCACCATCCCTCTGCACACCAAGAGTCTGGTTGAACTGGCAAGCATTCGGACGTCCCCGTTGGCACGATGCGCACCGACCGCAACTTGTATAGGGCGAAAGAGCCACATCCGTCCCAGCAGGCAGGTCGGTCGCTCCCTGTACAACTGTGGCACAGACCTCATGACCAAGAATTCTTGGAAAAGAAACGAGTGGGTTTAGTCCGCGAAACGAATTTAGATCGCTTCCACAGAGCCCCACCATCCGCACTCTCAGCAATACGCCTTCATCCAGCACTGGTTCGGAGACGTTTTCAATGGAGGCCATTCCGGGGCTTTGAAGTATGAGAGCGTTCATGTTTGAGGGTTATCTAGGAATCAGCGAAGAAGGCCTTCCGCCCGGCATGGGACATCCAGCTCGTGATTTTTTACCCGCATTGCAGCGCGGAGTCTGTCTTCGGCCAGCGCATTCCAGTATCCGCAATCTAGCTCGACAAACACCGAGGTATATGGAAGTCGCATTTTCGTCTTGATCACGAGCACTCGAAATACTTCGCCCGCCCGATCAAGTCTGGAGATGATCTCTTCGTGCAACAGGGCATGAACTTCATATCCACTCAGAAGATCGCTGACTTGTTTCTTGTAGGAAGTGATACCTGGTGCATCCTTCTCCAGGACGAACGCCAACTCTGCGTCGGTGTAGATTGTTGGTTTGATGTGCTTGCATTCATGAAGAATCTCGAACGTCTTAGCGAGTGCAGTTATTTGCTCTTCGTCCGCCACAATCGTTTCGACACCGTGCCTCGACTGCGCCGGATAGGCCGAGTCCGCTATCACCAGCCAATTGCGATGCCCAAAGAGCTGCAGCCGATCCTTCAGAAGAGCTTGCCAGCTTGAGCTCATTTAAGGGCTAACTCCTCATCGAAACAAACAGCAACCTTGCCGCACTTGCCCGCAGCCATGAGCGAATATGCTTCAGCGGCATCCTGAAGGCCGAAGCGATGCGTGATGATGTCAGCCGGGTGCAGATCCCAACGGACAAGGCGGTCCATCAATTCATCCATTAGCCAGGTCGTTGTCACCCACGAGCCGTAGATCGTCTTCTGATCGTGAATGATATCGGGCGACGGGTTGAACTCGACTGTCCCTCCCTCACCGACAAACGCAATTTTTCCCCACTTGCTCGCGGCTCGAACTGCGGTAGCGCGGGCCGCTCTGTTAGCCGAGCAATCCACTGCCCTCTCGACTCCAGAGCCGCGGGTCAGGTCTCTGACTTCACTCACGTTGTCGGGACCGGAGGCGAGAACGAAGTCACACAACCGCATCGATCGTGCCAGTTCCAGGCGTTCGGGAACGATGTCAATTCCGATAATCATGTGGGCACCCAGCTTCCGGCATAAGGCTGCGGCAGCGAGGCCTACCGGTCCAACTCCGGTGATGAGAACAGAGTGATTCCCGCTGATTCCAATTTTTTCCAGTGCTTCGTACACTGTTCCGAAACCACACGCAACCTGGGCACCGTCGGCGTAGGAGAGTTCGTCCGGAAGCGCAATGAGATCCTTCTCTTCCGCGATCATGTAGTCGGCCATTCCGCCGTCGCGCTGCCAGCCATAGGCGCGGCGATACTTCTCGCTTGTGCAGGAGATCATGTATCCGCGCCGACAGTCGTTGCAAAGGCCGCAACCGGAAATGTGATACACGATAACGCGATTGCCTACAGCAAACCGACGGCAGCCAGGCCCGACTTCTACGATTTGCCCACTGGGCTCATGTCCCGCAACGACTCCCTGATATCCTTCGGGACCTTTGCCAAGATGCTCGTGATAAATGCAGCGAATGTCGGAGCCGCAAATGGTGGATGCCTTCACTCGAAGTAAGACTTCCCCGTGGGCGGGGCGCGGTATCGGCAAAGTGCGAAGGTCGACTTTGTCATTTCCGGGCAGGAACGCAGCCTGCATCTTCTGCTGGGTGATTGCCATATGCTCGACGCTTCGCACGGTCGTGGAATCCCAGGTCATGGAGCTGTGATCTCCCCATTCACGTCCCAAAGATCCTCCCACGACTGTCCTTCCTTCCACAGAAACACCTGGCCTTTGATAAGTCGGCAGTTGCGGTCAATCGCGCTGATCTCGCGCATGTCGGAATCCGTGAGCTGCTCGCCTACAACACCCTCCAGATTGGCGAGATAGTGATTGCGATTGGTTGAGAAAGGAATCGCCACTAGTCCACGGTGGACAGCCCATTTCACACACACCACTGCGGGGTGAATCCCCAGCCGTTTCGCGATTTTGACAATCACTGGATCCTGAGTCGGCACACTATCTTCGGTCGTACGATCTCGATCTGGACGCCCTGGCGAACCGATCGGAGAATAGCCTACCGGGACGATGGCGTTAGCTCGCACGAAGTCAAATAGCTCCGGCTGCTGAAAGTGCGGATGCGATTCCATCTCATTTGCAGCCGGCTTGATACGGGCGTCAGATAACAGGAGCTTCAGTTTGGGAATCGTCATATTGGATGTGCCAATGTGCCGAACCAAACCCAACTCCACCAGTTCCTCCAACTTTCGCCAGGTCTTGATGAACTCCGTGTGGATGTATGGCTTGGAATCTTTGCTGCGGGAGGTCACATCGCAGCCTGGAGGGTGGAAATTGGGGAAAGGCCAGTGCACGAGGTAGAGATCGAGGTAATCCAGCCTCAGATCCAATAGAGACTGCCTGCAGGATGGGATGACATCATTTTCTCCGTGCTTATCATTCCAAAGCTTCGATGTGATCCATAGCTCCTCGCGCTTGATACCTGCCCGCAACACTTGTTGGAGTGCATACCCAATCTGATGCTCGTTGCCATAAATTGATGCGCAATCGAAATGCCTGTATCCGACCGCGGCGGCCCCTTCCACAGCCGCTGCAACTTCGGCAGGTGAAGCATGGTCAGATCCAAATGTTCCCAAACCGATGGCCGGCATCTTGGCTCCGCTGTACAGAACCCGATGGGGCACAAGTGCAAGATCAACACAGCCGTTCGTCAATAGCCCGGATGCGCTCGGAACCTTCATCCCGTTCCTCACAATCCCCTCTAGCTGATTCGCGCAGACATTGGATGGAAACCAAGACCTTTGCTCGCAACGACGATAACCGGTACAGTTACCGGTGTCAACGGTACGTTCCCCTCAGTTTTCATCGGTCAAAAATGCCCAGAGTCTCTTGCAATCACGATCTGGACCGGCGAGGTGAGAGACGTTGTTTGGCATCACAGAAGTGGGACGACGGGGATCGAGAAGAGCCAAATCAGGGAAGTATCTCAGCAATCGGCCAGCAGTAGATCGGGAATGAAGCTCCGATAAGTGATCGCTATGCGTTCGCTACAACGTTCTATACTCGGTGAAAGCGTATGAGCATACGGATGAAGGACATCGCCAGGGACCTTGGAGTATCGGTGATCACCATTTCCAAGGTGCTCCGCAATCATCCCGACGTAGGAGACGCGACTCGAGAACGAGTTCTGGCCCGGGTGAAAGAGCTTGATTACCGCCCAAACTTAGCAGCTCGGAGCCTCGCTACCGGACGAACATATTTGATTGGCTTGGTCGTCCCAGACCTGCTCCACCCCTTCTTCGCGGAAATTGCCAAAGCTCTCTCTGAAGTTTTGCGGGAAAGCGGCTACTATTTAATTGTTTCTTCCTCCGACGAAGACGCGGATCTTGAAGAACAGGAGATCAACCAACTTCTGGCGCGTCGGCTCGATACGTTGATCGTCGCCTCCTGCCGTACTACGGTCGACCTGTTCTTTCGCATAGAAAAACAGAACACGCCTTATGTTTTAGTAGATCGCGCCTTGCCTGGACTTCCGGCAAATTTCGTTGGTGTGGACGACGACGCGGTCGGGGTCCTTGCCACTAAGCATTTAATTGAAATGGGTTGCAAGAGAATCGCGCATATTCGAGGGCCGGAAACGAGTCCGGGTGTTCGTCGAGTGGAAGGATACAAACGCGCGCTCACTCAAGGCGGTCTTAAAGTCATCGATGATTACATCATCTGCGAACCTAAAGGAGATGTAGAGGCTAGGCAGCGCGGCGCAGAAGCTATGCGCCAGCTCTTGAGCCTTAAGCGACCGCCTGACGGAGTGTTCTGCTTCAACGATCCTATAGCAATGGGTGCGATGAATTACGCATTGGATCTTGGAGTACGCATCCCGGAAGATCTCGCAGTCATCGGTTGCGGAAATCTTCACTACGACGACGCGCTCAGCGTGCCTCTTTCAAGTATCGACCAACATAGCCGGCGAATTGGACAGGAAGCTGCGCGTATTGCGCTCGGGATATTGAACTCGAAAGTCGCACCAAAACTGGAGACTGTCATATTGCAACCAAAGCTGGTCGTGCGCAGGTCAACGCAACGGCGTGGGAGCAGGGTGGCGCGTTTGAAAAGAGAACACGCGGACTTAGCTCGTGGGCAATCTAGAGCTAAGTGAGATTCCACAATTGCCATCGAAAGACGTGGTGGACTCTTAGCGGCGACAAAGTGATCCTCGCGCGGTTCCTGGATTCTGGAAGGATCCACAATGTCCATAGATCGCAGAAGAATCGTGGAATCCAGCGCCGCTAGCGTTCCATCGATCAGTAAATCGACGATCTGCGGCACTATCGTGCGATCGACATCGATGTTGGCGATCCGGATGGGCTCCAAAACGGTACGACCAAGCTTCATGGGGTTCTCGATAAGCAAGAATCTTTGCTTTCGGATCGAGTGCCCGTGAGCGCACTCCGCCATGATTTGTTTGGATTAGAAGTGCACGCTGTTGCCGGAGAGCGCCCGGCGAGCCGTTCCGCTAAGTTTGGGCAGTGGAGAAGTCCGGCCAGGTGGCTGGATATGAGCACCGACGACTTGGGTTCCCTGGGGTTTGAGACCGAGCAAAATGTCGCGAGACACTCGGAATTGCTACTGCATAGGATACTTATGAAGACAACCATCAATTTTGCACTTGTGCTCATCTTGGCGCCCATTGCGATTGGCGCTTGGGCATCGTCCGCGCAGTCGAGCGAGTCGGGCTCCAGTGTTGCTCTGCATCGGCCCCAAGGACCGTGTGACATTTACGCGACCGCTGGCGATCCCTGCGTCGCCGCCCACAGCACCACACGCGCGCTGTATGCCTCTTACAATGGACCGCTTTACCAAGTGCTGCGTCAGTCGGACGGAAAGACCATGGATATTAGCGTAGTCCGGCCCGCGACGTCGCCATCCCCGGATGCTGGCGGATACGCCGACGCGGTCGCGCAGGACGCGTTCTGCGTGAACACATATTGCTGGATCAGCATCATCTATGACCAATCTCCCAAACACAACGACTTGGTTCAGGCTCCTCGTGGCGGATTCAGCGGTCCGGCATTAGGAGGTTTCAACACCCTCCCGATTGCGGACATGGCCCCGATCACGATCATGGGGCACAAGGTCTACGGCGTGTTCATCGAACCAGGCATGGGCCTCCGCCAGAACAATGTGAAAGGCACTGCGGTCGACGACCAGGCCGAGGGGCAATACTGGGTGGCCAGCGGAAAGCATTTCAATGCCGGTTGCTGTTTCGACTATGGCAATGCTGAGATCGACAGTCGCGATGATGATAACGGCACCATGGAGACCCTCTACTTCGGTAACGCTACGCCGTGGTACAGCGGCGCCGGTGACGGGCCGTGGATTATGACCGATCAGGAAAACAACCTTGTCGGGTGCGTCAACGAAGATGGAACAAAAGGCTGTCCTAATTTGCCCAGCATTCCCTGGCGCTTTGTAACCGCAATCGGCAAAGGAGAACCACACCATTGGACATCCATGGGTGGTGACGCGCAAAAGGGCGCCCTGTCGGTCATGTTCGACGGGCACCGAGTGAACCCAACCTATGACCCGATGCGCAAGCAAGGGGCGATTCTTCTGGGCAACGGTGGTGACAATAGTATCGGTTCGCAAGGCACCTTCTATGAAGGAGCGATGACCGCAGCTGGCAGATTCCCGCTAAACGCTACCGACCAGCTTGTTCAAGCGAATATTGTGGCTGCAAGATATGACGTAACTCCACTTAGTCTGGCTCCGGCTGCGGCGACAAGAATGCATGCGGGCCCACAGACCTTCACTCCGGGATCTTCAAGAGACTTCACTGTGACATTCACGAATACAACAGGGGCTCCTGCAGCGGACGTCTCGTTGACGATTGACGTACCCAGCAAACAGTGGACCGCAGTCGCTTCGGGTACTGCCCAGACGTCGAAGATGTTCGCGCAGCAGGTCGCTCCGGGTGCGAGCACAAGCGCGAGCTTCAAAGTCACATCCGGGCCGATAGCCTTCAACGGCGATCTCATCGGCCATGCATTGTGGACGAACCCGACCAGCGGCAGAAAGCAGTTTGAAACGACTGTTCAAAAGATTCGCAATGCCAGACCAGTCAAAATCAATGAATTTCGAGTCAGCTCAGACGCTCCCGGCAATCCGACAGATTCATTCATCGAGCTTTACAACGCAGGTTCTCAGAGCGTCGATCTCTCCGAGTGGACATTGACCGAGCACCCCGCCCACCAGACAGTCTTCTCCACGATAAAGATCCCGGCTGGAACGAAGCTTGCCCCCGGCGGCTTTTACCTGCTTGGCCTGTCCAACTCGGGGCTGGCGATTCCCGCACAGGCAGGTAGCAGCACCATCCATGTCAGAAACACCGATGGAATGGCGGTCGGCGACACGATCAACATCGGCGCCGGCTCCAGTATGGAAACGCGTAAGGTCGCAAGCCTCGGGACGGCTGCCAACAACCACACAACGTTGTGGCAATCGCTTCCCGAAGAACTGGTGATTACAGTTCCTGCCGGCTCGACCAATGTGCCGGTTGAGGATGCATCTGGCTTTGTTGTTGGACAGAAGATTGCGCTCGGCTATGGCTCAACCTACCCGATCGTCGCAAATACAGTGGAGCAGTATGAGATCGCGACCGTGACCGAAGTCGGCAAACCAGGCACACAAGCGTATTTGGCGATGGAAGCGCCTACGGGAGCCACTAACATCCAGGTGACATCCCTCGCAAATATCTCCGCCGGAGACAAGATCAGGTTGGATATCGACAGCGTTGGTCATGGAATCGAAACCGTGACGGTGGCGCATGTCGGCACGGCAGCGAGTCAGACTAATCTCTCAGCTCCTGCGAACGCCGGAGCAACCCGGATCAGCGTGCGCCGATCAGAGGGTTTCGGTGTAGGAAACAAGATCACGGTTGGCAGGCCCACAAGCCAGGAAGTCGTTCGGGTCACCGCCGTGGGCGATCAGGGTTCGGATGGTGCCTCCATTGACTTCACCCCTGCCCTCGCCAAATCTCATGTAGTCAGTGAATGGGTGGTATCTCCGGGAACAGGGCTGGACCTGGTAGCTCCCCTACGATTCAATCATTCGGCCAACCTTCCTTTCAGCGATCGGGGAACAGGAATCAGCTTCGAGCCGCCGACTGCCTTCGCTCATTCGAGCAATGAGCCAGTCCAGGCGCTTGGGACAGGTATCACGCTCGACAAATCCCTGACCAACAACCATTCGATCCACGCGACGGTACGCGATGCCGCAGTCAAGACAGCGGGATACCAGGGTATGCCAACGCCCAGCCAGTGGTTTGGCGGACCGGAATTAACCACAAAGTCCCCGCAATTCGGCCGCACTCTCACCGTTGAAGAAGGCAGCATCGCGCTCCGTGAACCTTCAGGTGCAGTTGCCGACAGCCTTAACTATGGAGGCCTCGTCGATCCATGGGCCGCGGAAGGGGATCAAGCTGTCTCAGGGACTGAGATAAGTGGCTGCTACGCCCCAGCACCCGGTTCTGTGTTCAACGCATGGTCGACAGTTGTGGCCCCAGTTGCCATCAATACGAGCACAGGCCGGTTGCCTGACGGCGCCGATACCGACAGCAACTGTACCGACTTCTCAACGCAGGCCGCTGCCTCTTTGTCGGCTGCTTCGGACTCAGGTGCAACCAACATCAAGGTCGCCAGCACGGAAGGCTTCCGGCCTGGTCAGACAATTCGAATAGATTCTGGTGCGAATGCGGAAACCGCGATTCTCTCGACCGTTGGCACTGCAGGCGCCACGACGTTGCGTAGTTCCACAAGCGTAGGAGCAACTATTCTCTTTGCGGCAAGTGTGACTGGCTTTAGTAAAGGCCAAACAATCACGATCGACGAAGGAAAAAATTCTGAAAAGGCCGTGGTCTCCTCGACTAGGGTCCATGGCGCCGCCACCATCACGGTCGTCACACCCCTCGCTCGTGGCCACGCCGCTGGCGTGCAGATTTCAGGCAGCGGTATCAGCTTCACTGCTCCGTTAACCCGGCCACATGCCAGTAGAACGCAGGTCTCCGATTATGTTCCAACTCCTGGCGCGCCGAACCAATATCACGGAACAAATCATTGAGAGACTACGGAATTGGCACGAACGCATATCAGTTGACCGTTCTGACGACCGTATGGATGTGATCGACATGGATTCACTGCAATCACACCCACTTCACGGCGGCTGAGGAGTGCAACAAGATTTTGTGGGACTATGCTACTGACTTCGCAGTTCCAGAACAGAAAGAACTCACTGGGTGCATTAGTGATTATGCGTGCGAATGCAGTATGTCACCCTGATCTCTAGCTACGACATCGAAGACATCACTGCGCCCACGAGGGTGCTAGCTCCGTCGCTCTAGCGCGGCGTCGCAAACTGCGATCTGCATCGGCCGGAAGGAGTACCGATGACCATCCACCTCAAGGTGGGCGAATGACAGGCTCGATCATGTAGCGATTGAGCCGCCCACGATT
This sequence comes from uncultured Acidobacteriaceae bacterium, assembly GCA_963763665.1. Classification (GTDB taxonomy): domain Bacteria; phylum Acidobacteriota; class Terriglobia; order Terriglobales; family Acidobacteriaceae; genus KBS-83. Next base: position 43,458 of record CAVXPT010000002.1, read on the forward strand.
TAAATTCGCCGCAACGATCCTACCTGCGAATCCATCCTACGAAACCACCGCGCGGCGGTTGATCCACGGTGATATCGTCGGCTCGCGTAACGTTGCGGTCCTTGCAATTCTAGGCATCGGCCATATCCTTCGTGTTCCGAAGCTGACTCGACTTCCACGTCCCCGCACCCAGGAAATCCAGAATCCGGCGAGCGAGCCAATTCTATAACTGACGCCTCTCGTCATCTTTGAGGATCCTGAAGATCTTCACCGTGCTGGCTTCACGTTTCGCGCCGTGCCAGACGGGGATACGAAAGGAACTAATGTTCCCGGGCACGTCGCATCGTTTGCGCCTAATTACGGAATGCGCAGCTGATAATCGATCCGCCACAGGGCAAAAAACCGAAGGCATGTATGTGATGGAGCGGACGTTCCAAGCGCTTTTCAATTCAAGGTAACGGCTTGATCACTGCGACTCTGCTCAATGTCAGCAAAGTTACGCGACTCACGATTAAATACCGTGATCTCGGCATTGCGCGGCTGGGGATTGGCCACGAGTACTCAGCACCTGAGCTGGCGTGGCCATGTGTTTACTGAGGACGTCCACCAGACCTTGGTTTGGCATGCAGTGCTTTGCCGAAAAGGAAGATAGGATGTGATCCAGCTGATTCTCGGACAGGCCTTTGAAGAGGCTGGCGTATAGGGGCTGCATCAGGGTTCCCGTATAGAAGCACAACAGGGTCTGACTCATGCACCGTCTATTGAGTCGCGCATCCAACTGCGGATCACCAACCACTTGACGGATCTGATCAGCAAGCTGAGCCGTTGCGTCCTTTACCGTCGTTGGTGGTAGCCATTTCATCCAATCGTCGGTGCCAAGAGCAATCTTCTTGCGAAGAAGATCAGCGATGCGCTCCATGTAGGGAGATTCAGGGTTGAGAGTCAGCATACCCATCACGCCAACATCTTTGTAATTCCACGTCGTCCAGTGCGTCTCGTGACTTTCAAAGATGCCAATCTGATCATCTAACGCGCGAAGCCGGTCACCACTCTCACTGGCAGGCCCGTTAAAGACAGACCCAAACTCGCCAACCCACAACGGAACGTTATGCTGCTGGGTGAACTTCGTCCCCTCGGCATCGAGGAAGTTGCGCTCCTGTTTTGCCACATCCCAGTCCAGAGCGCTGCCCGCCGCAGCCGATTGCGGATGGATGGTGCCGGGGTATCGGCCAGGTCCAAACCCCGGCACAGTGTAGTTATGTGAACTGTAGGCGAGGTTATCGTCGAAGGGTTTCTCCAGCCCCGAGAAGTCCTTTGCGTAGTCATCACCTTCAAGGAAGATAATGTGTCTCGAATCGATCTTGCGAATCTCTGTAACTAGGCGTCGGTAGACGGCATTCATACGGGCAAAATTGGGCCTGTAGTTGGAAGCCACGTTCCATGGATAGTCGCCTAGGGCGTTGTTCACACAAGGCTCGTTCAGCACATCGTAGCCGGCGATCACAGCCCTGTTCTTGTAGCGCCGCGCAAACTCCTGCCAAAGGGCAACGAAGCGATCCTGATAGAACGCAACCTCCCAGAAAAAGCTGATGCGCGCTGCGTTGTCAGAATGCCAGTGGACATTCTGCCATCCCTGCGCCGAATGAAGGTCCAGAATGACGTAAAGACCATGTCTTTCGCAGTGGCTTAACACCTTATCGAGACGGGCAAAACCCGCCTCCGTGTATTTGAAAGGAGCGGCATCGTCCTCGAAATGTCGATAATTAAGGGGTATCCTGACGACGCTGGCGCCGGCCTTCCTGAGAAAAATCACATCGTCTTCATTGAAGAAATAGTCCAGCATGCGCTCGAAGAAGAACTGTGCTCTGGCCGGACCTAGCACCTCCGCCATCTGCGCTCGGAGAGTATGCTCTGCGCCTGGGTGCCCATTAATGAAATCCTCCATGTTCATCCAGCCGCCCGGACAGGTTCCCCTTAGTCGAACCTGTTTCCCTTTCGCATTGACTATGTGACGGCCGCTGACACGAAGGAACTCCATCTTGTCATTCCCCCCATGACTGTCCGCTGCTTGTGGACCGGCATTTTGTTCGCCTGCAGCTGCCACTCCCCTTCCCGTGAGCGCTGCCGCACCTGTAAACGCGGCCAGCCTGAGAAATTCACGCCGCGGCTTGAGATTGCTCGCCGTCCCTGTCATAACACCTCTTCCGAGAATTGCTTTGGCGGTTAACGATGTGGTGATTGGCCCCATTTCAATTCACATTTTAAGCTTCCTTTGCGGAGGCACGGAGCAGTTGCGAAGATGGAAAGAACACTTTCCTTGCACTCGGCGTTCGTTCTCGCTGCATTCGCGCGAGCTGGACTGCGCGCAAAAGACGCCGCGCCCTTTGCTGCTACCGTGGCGGTATCCCGTCAGTGGATTTGGTCGAAATTCGATGGCGCAACTTTGCGCCGCGCCTTTTTAGAACGGCAGCAGAGCGTCTCCAGCGGCTCGTGGCTTAGGGAACGGCTTGCGTCATGTTCGAACCGTCTGACGCCGTGAATGGCATTGCGCAGAAGCCGCCAGTATTGTGGCGGCGTTACTTCTTCCGTCCGGAGCTAAGATCGTCGCACACGAGCATGTTCAGCACCGATAAGGTGACGGCTAATTGCTTTTCGGCTGTCTTCTGGGCAAAACACGTCTGTTGACTGGCGAATGTGTGTACCGGTGGTAGCCAGCATGGCGCTGAAGGATGAGTGCGGCGGCTCCGCGAAGGCGGGTAAGGTCGGAGCGTGCGATGATGGACAGCTCGGGCGGCTTGCCAGCCAGGAGATGTGAAGCAAGCTCCTTCTGAACGGTCGAGGCAAATCCGGGCCAGGAAAGCGTTACATCTCCGGTGGCAATGATGAGCTCGGGAGCGAGTGATGTCACGACGATCTGTAGGCCTTTTCCGAAGTAAGTTGCTTGACGTTGCAAGGCGGCGATGGCAGATTTATCGTCGGCTTCGGCCATGGAAACCAGATCCGCGATGTTGATAGCAGTTCGGGAGCGGCTGGTTTGGCGGTAGTAGCGAAGAGTAGCGCGGGTCGACGAGAACATCTCCCAGCAACCGCGCCGTCCACAGCCGCAGACCGGACCATTCGGGTCTAAGGAGATGTGTCCGAATTCGCCGGCCATTCCCGATTTGCCCGTGACCATCTGACCGTTCACCAGAATTGCTGCGCCAATGCCCTCTGAGATGCTGACCAGCACAATATTTTGATAGTCCCCGATTCTGCCTGACCAGATTTCGTCGATCAGTGAGACGTTCGCCTCATTCTCCATTTCCACCTGCAGACCAGTGCGTCGCTGCAGTACTCTGCGCAGGTCAAAGCCCGACCATGTCAGGTTCGGGGCGAGGATCAATTCTTGCCGCTCAGGATCCACGCGGCCCGGCACGCTCACTCCGATGCCTTCAAATCGTTTCCCAGGATGTTTTGCGCGCACGCTCTTGATAGTGGCCAAGATGCCTTCGGTCGAGCGCTCCGGATCGGAATGCACCGGCACCTGTTCCTGCGTGAGCTGACGGTTGTGCAGATCGAACGCAGCGACTAACGCCTGTGTAGGGTGCAGATCCACAGAGAGCACGAGCATGTCGCTGTTGAGCGAGAGCATCGTTGGTCGTCGACCCCGCGGACGCAGAACTGCCGGACCTTCCACGATCCAGCCTTCAGCAAGCAACTGCTCGACGATTTGAGAGATCGTGCTGGGTTGCAACCCGGACTTTCTCGCCAGCTCGACGCGCGCGATTGGCTGCGTTGTCCGAATTAGCTCCAAAACAAGATCACGATTGATGTTCCGCGCCGTGCTGCTCGAGGCGAGACCCGGACTTCCAGGGTCATTCTTCATTTGCCGCCCTTTACCCGTCCTCTTAGCGCTACCCTGTTTTGAATCCAATCGTCTCGCATGATTCAAAGATAAGCGTTGACTACATTGTTGGACTTCCGCTCTTTAGAACAATTGACCGAGCATTAGGTCTGCCCGAGGGGTACTGTTCCTAGATGCTCAAGCTCCTGGATGTGTGCCAAGTGACACCGTCGAAATCTTCCATATTTTTTACATGCGCAAATTATGTCCCAGACTCCAAAGCTGTCAACCCATAAGACCAGGACAGTCAGGTAACCAAAGATATGACTAGTTCGTCATCAAACTCCGCGAGATCTTTTCCGGCCTCATCGAGGCAAACATATTTTGTGGTCACAAAAAAATTAAAACTAGTGTATTGACAGTGGTTCTTTCAGGCGAGTAGAACGTGCCTCGTAATTAATTTCACTACCTGGAGTTGGAATCGGGCGAGCAACGGTACGGTGCGTCCCCCTCCTGAACAGATTGGAGGAGGCAGTGTCTTTAGCCATTGTCGGCGAGGGCGCATCATCCTAGGAACAGAAACAATGATCGATGAAGAGACGCACGACACGCTGATGAACTTTAGAGGAGGTTTGCATGCAAATTGCGGAATCGGATCCGATGAAAAGTGCAATGCTTTTCACCATCGACCGAGCAATGGCCCCGCCCTCTTGACAATCCAGACGAGGGCGATCTATTGTTCGCCGCCATAACCTTCTCGACGAAGGCTGCACCGTCGAGAGGAGCTAGCTCTTAGAATAACTGCGCCACCTATAGAAAACGGTTTCTCAGTTTGGTGACGTAGGCAAACGAGAACGTGCAAAAGCTCGAAGCAAGACATTTGGGAGGCAACATGCCACGCAAGCTTCTATTGCTGATGGTGTTCGGTCTGGCGATATTCCTTGTCCCATCCGCGCTGTGTCAGGAGAACGCAACCATTACGGGAACAGTCACCGACTCCAGCGGAGCAGCGGTTCCCAACGTCGCAATCAGCCTCACCAGCCAGGCAACCGGACAGGTAAGGCAGGCGGTGTCGAACAACGACGGAATTTACTATTTCGGCAATGTAGGCGTTGGCCATTTCACCCTCAGCGCTTCTGCCGCAGGATTCCAGAAATTCACTAGAACTGACATTGTTGTGAACACCGCGCAGACCCTGAAGGAGGACGTCGCGCTCTCGGTGGGCAGCGAAGGACAGACGATCACAGTTCAGGCCAACGCCCTGCAGGTGCAAACGGAAACCAGCGAGCTCAGCAATCTGATTACCGGCGCACAGGTCACGCAACTGGCGACAAACGGCCGCAACGTGACCGCGCTTGCCACTCTCGGCATGGGAGTTTCCGACAACCTGCCGTCGTTCAGCGGAGTCCTTGCCCTCACTTCGGCAAATGGCATCAGCTTCAACGGAACGCGCAGCACACATAACATCTACCTACTGGATGGCGGCGAACTGAACGATCGCGGCTGCGGAGGCTGCTTCAGTTCACTGCCTTCGATCGACGCACTCTCCGAATTCCAGACACTCGATAGCAACTATAGTCCGGACTATGGCATTGGCTCCGGCGGAACCATTCTGATGGTCATTAAATCCGGGACCAAAGATTTTCATGGAGGCGCTTGGTATTTCAACAGAAACGAAGCCTACGACGCGAATAACTACTTTACGAATCTCGCGGGTCAGGGGCGGCCGACGTTCCGCCTCAACGAACCCGGATTCAATATCGGCGGCCCGCTTTTCATTCCGCATCTCTACAATACAGACCGCAAACGCACATTCTTCTTCGTAAACGAGGAGTGGCGCAAATTGAATCAGGGAAGTGCGCCGTCGATCGCGAACACTATCATGGCGAGCAACTTCCCGACAGCCGGGCAGCCTTTGGCATACACGGTCTCAAACGAAGGCGCTAGCCCGTACCCGAAGATTGCCCTGCGCCCCCATGCGTCCCAGTTACCTCTGATCCGGCCAAGCTGGCGCTCTACGCAGCTGACGGCCTGGTCGCCCGGGCAAGCCCTTCCCCAACAACACGATCCCCGCAAACCTGATGGATCCCAACGCTGTCCTCGAGGTAAACGCGGGGACCTTTCCAAAGCCGAACCTGGGTACCAGCCAATACATCTCGTCCATCCCCCAGCCCACGGATGCACGTGAAGACGTGGTACGCATCGATCACAGCATCAATAGCAAGCTTCAGCTGATGGGCCATTACCTCCATGATGCGGTTAGTACTTCTTTCTTCCCGCCATTGTGGCAGGGCGCGACTTATCCGACGGTCGGCACGACGATGGGTAATCCATCCTTCTCTTCGGTAATTAAACTCACACAGACGATTTCGCCAACATTGCTCAATGAAACTGCATTTCTTTACAGCGGTAACAAGATCACTCTGGATCCTGTGGCCGGAGCCGGAGGTTCCTTCGTACAGCCCAGCGGATGGACGGCGACCAGCTTCTTCCCGCCATCCCTCAATGATCTCACCGTCTGCCGCAGATTAATCTGCAGGGCAACCCGCTTAATGTGCAGTGGAGCTCAAGTTACTTTCCATGGAAGAACGGCTACGAAGGCTTTGAGCCACGCGATGACCTCTCGTGGACAAAGGGCCTCCATCAGTTCAAGTTCGGATTCAGTTGGCTGCATGACTATAAGAACCAGCAACTGCAGGCCAATACCCAGGGAACCGCAAGCTTCAATTCAAGTGCATTCTCCGGGGATTCCTACATCAACTTCCTGCTCGGCGATGCGTCCAGCTTTCAGCAATTGCAGTATCTGGCGGGTAAGCACTGGGTGAATAACAACTACGGCTTCTATGTCCTTGACAACTGGCATGTCCTTCCGCGGCTTACGCTGAATCTGGGACTTCGTTTCGATGGAATGCCCCATGCCTTTGAACGCTATGATGAGTTCGCCAATTTCGTCCCGAGCGCAATACAACACCTCACTGGGTTATCCACTCAACGCAGATGGAACGCTCAATCCTGCCTTCCTTACCAATTTCAATGGCACTCCGTTCTATCTCAATGGTATCCGCGAGGCTGGGGCCAATGGCTTTCCTCGTGGAGCTGTCAGAAATTACTACAATTCCTGGCAACCCAGAGTCGGCTTTGCCTATTCGCTCAATGAAAGTGGAAAGACAGTTCTGCGTGGCGGCTTTGGCATGTTCTTTGAACGCGTCCAGGGAAACGATGTATACAACGCCGCGTTAAATCCACCCTTTGCGTACCAGCCGCAAGCCACCAACGTTTATTTTTCCAATCCCAACACCAGCGCTCTAACCGGGCTAACAACGTCTCAAACATTCCCTTCCACACTAACGACTATTCAATACAATTACCGTCCTCCGGGGACGGCGATGTTCAGCCTCGGAATGCAGCGGCAGCTCGCTCCGTCAGTGGTCTCAGTGCTGCAATATGTCGGCTCTGTCGGCTGGGATCAGAACGACGATCGCTCAATCAACACTCTCCCACTCAGCGATATAACGCACCGGCAGGGTGTAGCGAACGGCACGCTCAATGCCAATCTGTATCGAATCTATCCGGGCTTCAGCACCATGACTCAACAGGAAAACCAGACCAATTTCAGCTATCACGCATTGCAGGCAGGGCTGCGCATGGAGAATCGGTACGGACTGACTCTGCAGCTGTCCTACACCTACTCCCATGAGATCGATGTGGGGAGCAATGACCTGAATTCCCTCTCCAACCCATTTAATCCGGCCTACGACCGCGGCTCCGGAGCGTTCGACCGGCGTCATATCTTCAAAGCAAATTACATTTATGGGCTGCCATTCTTTAACAGCACCGGTAACGCTTTCGAACGCACAGCACTTGGAGGGTGGTCCATATCGGGCGTGACCGTCGCTCAGTCCGGGCTGCCGCAACCGCTAGGCTATAGCGGTGCCGACACGCTCGGATTGGGCGGAGGCACAACGAATCGCCCGAACCAGGTGGCACCGGTTTCTTATGTCAAAAAGGGACTTGTCTGGTTCAACAAGGCTTCGTTCGCGGATCCTGTCGCTCCTTGGAACGGCGGCGGAAACGACGGCTTCGGGAATGCAGGCAAGGACGCCGTTGTACTACCCGGCCTGTTCAACACCAACCTGTCCTTGTTCAAAACATTCCCGCTCGCACCGCGTGAACGAGCAAACTTAGAGCTGCGATTTGAGTCTTTTAACACTTTCAATCACACGCAGTTCAACGCAATCGATGCGAACTCGGGAGACCAAAATTTCGGTCAAGTAACCGGATCCTATGACGCTCGAACTCTGCAGCTTGGAGCAAAGATAAAGTTCTAGTACCCCTCTCTTACCTATAAATGAAATGGGCGCCGGCCGACCTTCGGCCAGCGCCCATTTTTAGCGTGAGGTCGGCGGGGCGGGTTTGGCCTTCGTCTCCATCACGGGCATGGCCGAGGCGTGCATGCCTTGGCCTTCCTTGATGGTCACCAGCTGATTGGCTGCGATGTCCTTGAAATGCTCCACAAGGCCATTCGTCCAATGGATCTCAAGATCGGCGTGATTGTTCGTTCCTAATCCGAAATGCAGGCGGCGGTCATTCACCGAATAAAAGCTCGACTGGCTCATGACGGCCTGAGCCTGCACCTTGCCCCCATACTTCACAAGAACACGCGATCCAATGGCACTCGCATTCGATTTTGTGCCTGTCAGAAGCACCTTGAGCCACTTACGATCGCCGCTAACATCGTTCCGAAGCAAAGATGGCGGCTCGTTCAAATTGATCACTACCATATCCACATCGCCGTCATTGTCGAAATCTCCAAAGGCGCAGCCTCGACCGCAATGTGCAGCGGAGATACCGGGACCGGCTTCTTCCATTAGCTCCTCGAATTTGCCATTGCCTAAATTCCGAAAGATGAACCGTGGCGTTTTCAGCGGAAATTCTGGAAACCTTGCTTCTATCTCTGGATAGACCGAGCCTGTAACAACTGCGACGTCAGGCCAACCATCATTGTCAAAGTCGGCAAAGCCTGTTCCCCAGCAGGTATATCGTGTTTCAACGCCCAACCCCGAGGCGTTCGTGACGTCGGTGAAGTTCGCGGTGCCGTCGTTGTGAAACAGCCCATTGTTATCGCTTGCAAAATGCGTCTTAAAAATGTCCAGATTGCCGTCCAAGTCATAATCGCCCACGGCAATGCCCATCCCCGCCTGCTCCATACCGTCGTCACTCAGCGCGACGCCTCGTTCCAGGCCTTCTTCTGAAAACGTATCGTTGTGGCGATTGAGAAACAGCAAACTCGGCGTGGAGTCTGAGGCGACAAAAATATCCGTCCAGCCATCATTATTGAAATCCGCGGCGACAGCCGTCATTGCGTAGGTCTTTTCAGCTTTTGTAATACCGCTTTGTGCTGTAACTTCGCGGAATGTTCCGTCGCCCCGGTTCTCATAAAGGTAATTGTGCGGCATCGCAAGGCCGCGCGGTCCGCAGTTAACCGGGACACCGTTATAAGTGCAGTAGGGATTTTCCCCCGGCATGGGGATTTTCCCTTTTCCCAGGTCCACGTAATTGGAGATAAAAAGATCGAGGTGACCGTCGCGATTGTAGTCAACAAAGGTGCATCCTGAGCCCCATCGGATGCTGCCCTCATACAGCAGGCCCGCCTGTTTGGTTACATCAGTGAATGTGCCGTCTCCGTTATTGCGATACAGAGCGTTCTGGCCATAGTAGGTGATGAATAGATCTTCGAACCCATCGTTGTTGTAGTCGCCGATGGTGACACCCGAGGCCCAGCCTGTGCGGATAAGTCCGGCCTGCGCCGTCACATCCGTGAACGTCCCGTCCCGATTGTTCTTGTACAGCCGATTGGTAGCACCTGCAACCTGCTCGTCCACGCGCATCCCGCTCAGGACAAAAATGTCCAGCCAGCCGTCGTTGTCGAAATCAAAAAATGCAACACCGCATCCCACCGTTTCGTAGATATAGTTCTTGTGCCGGACCCCACCGTAGATCACCGGAGTGTTAAGCCCCGCTTCCGCGGCCACGTCCGTGAAGCGTGCAAGGAAAGGAATGCCGGAAGGTTTCGCCCGAGGCAGCGGTTTGACTTTTCGCTGGCTTACGCCTTGGGCAAAGCCTGCGCTCGAAACTGCTGCCATCCACAAGAAATCGCGCCGTGTGATGAAGGGATCCGGATGTCTCATAAGTTGGCCTCAAAGATCAGGCGAGATCACTCGAACGGCTTTGACGCAGCCTTGTCGCCCCCGGAGACTTTCTGAATCAACGACTCCTCCGTCTTGGCATGGAGTGCCCTTGTCTTGGCAAACTCCTGGTTCGCCTTTTGTTTCTGGCCGAGCGATAGGTACAAGCGTGCCAGTCGATAGTGCGCATCCGGCTCAGAAGGATCGAGATGCTCCGCGCGCAAAAAGGCTGCCAGAGCATCCTGGGTGCGTTTCTGATTGACGTATACACATCCCAGGTCGAAGTAGGCAAGCCGCAGGTCCTCTTGCAAATGGGTCGCCTTGTGAAGGAACGACTCCGCGGTCGCGTCGTCATTATTGTGGAGCGCAATGTCGCCCAGATATGTGTAGGCGAGAGCATATTTGGGATTATTTTTGATTTCCAGTTCGAACTCGTGCGCTGCCGGCACGTATTCATGCTGAGTGAAATGTAGATACCCTAGCTCAAAGTGCAGCATAGGTTCATCTGGCGAACTGCGCTCCGCGTTTTCCAATTCATTGACCGCGTCTGCTTTCCGATTCATTGCGTCGAGCGCCTCGGCTAGCATCATATGAGCCTGTACGGCATCCGGGTTTACGCTCAGGATGTTCTTGAACTCCGCGAGTGCACAGTCGTACTTCTTACTCCATAAACAGCTTTTGGCGAGAACGCTGTGGAGTTCCAGGTTCGCGGGATCGGCCCCGCTCGCCTTTTCTAGATATGGCACGGCATTGCCATATTGGTGCAGGCCAAAGTAAGACATTCCCAATAAAACAGAAATCCGTTTGTCCTTTGTATCGGCCGCGCTGGCGGATTTGAAGGGTGGAATCGCCTCTGCAAAATGGCCCTGCTTGAACTCCGCTAATCCCAGATCCAGTGAAATTTCAGGCTGGTTCGGTTGCAAAGCCAAAGCCTTGCGATACTCGACCGCAGCGGCCAACAGCTCACCCTGCCGAGATAATGTCAATCCAAGATTGGCATGCGCCGATGCGTTTCGCGGCTGGTTCTCTGCAACCTCGCGCCAGAGCACCTCTGCCTCATGAAACTGGCCCTTCTCCATCAGCGCCTTAGCTTGTTGCGCCAGGTCACTCTGCGAATAACTAATTGAAGTAGTGAAGCACAGGCAGAGCAGAAAAAGTCCCACAGCACAATGCCGCCGAACAGGCGAGTAGCGAGACTTCCCCAGTGCCCGAAAAGAGCTGATCTTAATCATCACGGAAAGCCTAATTAGCAAGGGACACGCACGCAAGAAAATGTTTTCCTTCGGCCCTATCCTTTCGTCACTTTTCATCTGTAATATGCGTCCTAGGCAAAAACACGCTGCCCGGATAGTCGGCCAAGGGAGTGCATAGTCCTAGCGCAGAAAACGATTGCTGAGCCTACGCCTCAATAGGCGCTGGCCGCTTTCGGATCAACCGCCCGCAGTGGGCCTTAGGTTTATTCGTTCTCCTGGAGAACAGCATGAAACAGCGACTGATGCGCCGTATCGCCACCCTGACCACCTGTGTGGGACTCTTTGTGAGTGTTCCGGCTGTACCACCCGTGCTGGCGCAGGAAATCTCCGCCCCGCCTTACCAGAACCCAGGGTTATCGCCGGAAGTGCGTGCCACCGATCTCGTCCATCGCATGACACTCGAGGAGAAGGCGTCGCAACTGATCAATCAGGCGCGCGCGATCCCGCGGCTAAAAATACCCGCGTACGACTGGTGGAGTGAGTCCCTCCATGGCGTTGCCGTCGACGGTACAACCGAGTTTCCCGAACCGATCGGGCTGGCCGCAACCTTCGACGTGCCGGCGATTCACACGATGGCCGCCGTCATCGGAACCGAGGCACGCGTCGTGCATGACAAGGCTGTGCGTGCTGGCGGATCGACGATATTTCACGGTCTCGATTTCTGGGCTCCAAATCTCAACATATTCCGTGATCCGCGGTGGGGCCGCGGACAGGAAACCTATGGAGAGGATCCGTTCCTTACCGGCCGCATGGGAGTAGCCTTTGTCACGGGTATGCAGGGCGACGATCCCCGGTATTACCGCGTGATCGCCACCCCTAAACACTTTGCCGTGCACAGCGGCCCGGAGCCGACACGGCACTTTGCAGATGTGGATGTGAGCAAGCACGATCAGCTCGACACCTATGAGCCTGCTTTCCGCGCCGCCATCACCGAAGGGAAAGCCGGATCCGTCATGTGCGCTTACAACGCCATCAATGGTCAGCCTGCCTGTGCAAACCAATTCTTGCTACAGGACCAATTGCGGACGAAATGGGGCTTCCAGGGGTACGTCGTTTCCGATTGCGGTGCCGTCCTGGACATCTTCACCGGACATCATTACCGGCCGTCGCAGGCTCAGTCGTCGGCAATTTCGCTTGAGCGCGGCATGGACAACGAATGCGCCGACTTTTTTTCGAAAGTGACAGACGACCACGACTACAAGCCCTATATCGATGCGGTGCAGCAAGGCTACCTGAGTGAAAGTGCGATGGATACGGCGCTCGTGCGTCTCTTCACAGCGCGCATTCGGCTGGGCATGTTCGATCCTCCGGATAGGGTTCCCTACGCAAAGATTGACGAGAAGGAACTCGACAGCTCCGAACATCGTGCCCTCGCGCGCAAAATCGCAGATGAGTCGATGGTATTGCTGAAAAACGATGGGACACTTCCACTAAAGTCAGGGACCGCGAGGATCGCAGTGGTTGGCCCGCTCGCCGATCAGACGAAGGTTCTGCTCGGGAACTACACGGGAACGCCGACGCATATCACCTCGGTGCTCGACGGTCTCAAAGCCGAGTTCCCGAAAGCGAAGATCACATTCGTGCCCGGGACTCAGTTCCTGCGCAACGACGGGAATCCGATACCAAGTAGCCTGCTGACGACTCCCGACGGCAAGCCCGGCCTTGAGGCAGAGTATAGCGAGTGGCATGGGCTCGACTTGGGCCCCGGAGCAAAGCCCGCTATGCTCACCAGCCGCGTGGAGTCGAACGTCGATCTCAGCGAAAGCAGCCTCCCTTCGGAAGCCGCCGGCAAGAAGTCCGTTGGCGTGCAATGGTCGGGATTTCTGACGCCGCCGGATTCCGGCGACTACCTCGTTGGTATACGAGCGTCCGGCTTCGCCAAGCTTGCGATTGATGGGAAACCAGTAGCGCAGGAGTTTCGAACCCATGGAGCGGAAGCCAAGCTAGGACGCGTACACCTCCGGAAAGGACAAAAGGTCTCGCTAAGCGTCAACTATGGAACAACGGGGGAAGAGGAGCCGCATGCGCAACTCATCTGGGCGCGAGTGAACAATTCGCCGTCCCCTGAAGCCGTTGCAGCGGCGAGAAATGCCGACGTGGTGATTGCTGTTGTTGGTATCACCAGCGAGCTGGAGGGAGAAGAAATGCCGGTAAGCGAGCCCGGATTCTTAGGCGGAGATCGCACGAGCATCGATCTGCCCGAACCGGAACAAGCTCTCGTCGAAGCTGTCGCTGCGACGGGCAAACCTCTGGTCGTCGTCCTCATGAACGGCAGTGCACTGGCGGTCAACTGGATTAATGAACACGCCAACGCGATTGTCGAAGCGTGGTATTCCGGCGAGGAGGGGGGCGCCGCCATTGCCGATACACTGAGCGGCCGCAACAACCCCGCCGGCCGCCTGCCGGTGACATTCTATAGAGATATTAGCCAGCTTCCCAATTTCGAGAATTATTCCATGGAGGGCCGCACCTACCGATACTTTCAGGGGAAGCCGCTGTATCCCTTCGGCTATGGCTTGAGCTATACGAGATTTAGCTACAGCAATCTCTCCCTTCCGCAAACGCAGGTTAATGCAGGCGACCCGGTTGGTGCTGATGTAACGGTGACGAATAGTGGCAACGTGGCAGGCGACGAAGTCGTGCAGCTGTACCTTAACTTCCCGCCGATCCCAGGGGCACCGCAAATCGCAGTTCGCGGTTTTCAGCGTATTCATCTTGATCCCGATGCTAGTCAGAAAGTGCATTTCGAGCTGAAGAATCGCGATCTGGGCATGGTGACCGCGGACGGTCACCCGATCATTGCAGGCGGAGAATACGCGGTAAGCATCGGTGGGGGGCAGCCGGATACTGGTGCGCCGGTAGTCACAGGAAAATTTGTAATCGAAGGCCAAATCGGCTTACCCGAGTAAACAAAACGCCAAAGCGTGAATCAACTTAGAAGACATACGCCGCAAATCACCTGTCACTGTCGCTATGTTGACCGGCCGGCGTATGCTTTTACCACGATCAGCTACCCGACGAACCTCATGAGTTTGAATGGCTCGCGACTTCCCTGGTTCGAGAGAGGATGAAACCTTCGACTGGCTATACATGCATTGTTTTGGACCGCGGATACCGAGGACCGCGACGAGGATATTGCTGCAGTGATGCGTGAGTCTGAGATCGGACCATCACTATATGTTTCGCGTTGCCTCGGCTTCGGCCATTTATCCATCCAAACCCGGCCGGCTGCAAAGCGCTGTCGGATTTGATCAGCCAATCTGATTCGGGGGAGCAGAACATTTGATACTTTGCGGCTCGAGCTCTTTAGCCTACTCTTCAGTGCTCGCCTGCGAGATCTTCTGACGCCCCCATGCGGCGAATCCACGTGTGCAAGGCAGAAGACTAGATGAACTCACGCTCTCTTATTACGCCTGGGGCAACGGATGCCCACTCACGAAGACATCAGGCTTTGCGACGACGCTGGTGGTATCTGCTGCCGGCAGTCTTTGTCACCTATAGCCTTGCATACCTCGACCGAGCCAATTATGGCCTTGGCTCAGCCGCCGGACTGGCGCGCTCCCTGCACATCACGGACAAGCAAAACTCGCTTCTCGCGGCTTTGTTTTTTCTGGGCTACTTCATCTTCCAAGTGCCGGGTGCAGCCTTCGCTAGAAAACACAGCCCTACGCAGGTCGTCTTTGTTTCACTGATCATCTGGGGCGCGCTTGCTTCGCTCACTGGGATTGTTCATCAATTCTGGTTGCTGGCCGCAGATCGTTTTCTACTTGGTATAGCGGAAAGCATTGTGTTTCCAGCCATGCTTTTCCTGGTGACGCAATGGTTTACACGCTCGGAGCGCTCACGCGCCAATACTGTCCTTATTCTCGGTAATCCGCTGACAGTGCTCTGGATGTCTGCCATTACCGGGTACCTGATCAAGATTCTTGGGTGGCAGAAGACATTCATCGTCGAGGGCATTCCAGCTATTTGTTGGGCCATGGTCTGGATTCTCATTGCACGTGACAGACCTTCCAAGGCAGGATGGATCACTTCTGAAGCCGCCGAATTGCTTGAAAAGCAGCTCGCGCTGGAACAACTCACGATCGCTCCTGTTGGAAATGTGCGCAAAGCATTATTACGTCGCGACGTCCTGTTGCTTTCGTTGCAGTACTTTTGCTGGAGCATAGGGATCTACGGGTTCGTGCTTTGGCTGCCTACTATTGTGCGGCACGGCGGCGGTTTGTCTATCCAGGTGACTGGCCTACTCTCGGCGATTCCTTACCTTGCTGCAGTATTTCTGATGCTCGGTGTCTCCCATATCTCCGACAGAAGTCTCAAGCGGGAGGCTCTAGTTTGGCCTTTTTTGCTGATGGCAGCGGTCGCTTTATTGGGAGCATTCTTCCTGGTAAACAAAAGTTTTGTTTTTGGCTTTGTTTGTTTGGTCATTGCAGGAGCATGTATGTATGCGCCTTATGGTCCATTCTTTGCGATTGTGCCCGAGCGCGTACCCGGCAATGTAACTGCAGAGGTGCTTGCGCTGATCAATAGCTTCGGTGCACTTGGCGCCTTTGTTGGCAGCTACTTGGTAGGATTTCTCCACGCTGTGACCGGCGACGAGCGCGCCGGCTACATGCTGATGTCTCTTTCGCTTGTGTGCTCTGCGTTGCTCATTTTGAAACTTTGCGCAGCTCCAGTCGATGCTCAAACGCGATGAGATACTGTCATTCCTATGAATCGAATAACAACGGCCCACATATTCGAAAGCGAACCTAGCGTTTTACAAGACGTCAGGACACATGCGCCTGGGCCGCAAGGTGCTCTGCCAATCACGCCTGAGATGCTTACTCAGCAACCCTCTGGAAACTTGTTTGGGCTGAGCCAGGACGCAGGCATGGGTTGGGAAATAGGCCGACTGCTTGATCCTGAATTTCTGATCCTCAGTACTCATGGAGGAGTACGCGCACAGGACGGCACTCCCATTGCGCTTGGGTTTCACACTGGTCACTGGGAGGTTGGACTTCTTGTCGCGGAGGCTGCACGCGAACTGCATTCGCTGTGTGCCGTGCCATTTGCCGGCAGTTGCACGGATCCATGCGATGGGCGTACTCAGGGCACCGATGGCATGTTGGATTCGCTGCCGTATCGAAATGATGCGGCGATGGTTCTACGCCGTCTGATGCGTTCGCTGCCCACGCGCAAGGGCGTTATCGGCATCGCGACCTGCGACAAAGGGCTACCTGCCATGATGATGGCGTTGGCATCTTCGGGCCCTTGGCCCAGCATCCTCGTGCCCGGCGGAGTCACTTTACTCCCTGAGGATGGCGAGGATGCAGGCAAGGTGCAAACCATCGGCGCCCGTTATGCGCAGAACCAGATCACGTTGGACTACGCCGCGGAGGTGGGCTGCCGCGCATGTGCGAGCCCTGGAGGGGGTTGCCAGTTCCTTGGCACCGCCGCTACTTCACAAGTTGTTGCGGAAGCATTAGGGCTCGCGTTACCGCATACTGCGCTCGCTCCTTCCGGACAGCCGATTTGGCTGGATGCAGCCGCACGCTCCGCTCGCGCCATTGTGAGAATGAATCAACTTGGCACCGGGACAAAAGACATACTCACCGACGCTGCGGTCCGCAACGCGATGATTCTTCACGCAGCTTTCGGAGGATCGACCAACTTGTTGCTTCATCTTCCGGCAATCGCTCACGCGGCCAGATTGAAACGTCCCTCAGTTGCCGACTGGACGGCAATCAATCGCCAGGTGCCACGACTGGTCGATGCCCTGCCCAATGGTCCACGGAATTTCGCCACGATCCAGGTATTTCTTGCCGGTGCGGTGCCAGAGGTCATGCTCCATTTGCGGCGCATCGGACTGCTTGAGGTCAATGTACGCACCGTCAGCGGAGAAACGCTCAATGAAAATCTGAACTGGTGGGAACAGAGTGAACGCCGTAGAAAGCTCAAGGAGCAGCTTCTTGCTATGGATGGCGTGGATGCCGATGAAGTTATCCTCTCGCCTGACCGCGCGCGAGGAGCGAGGTCTGACTGCTACTGCCTGTTTTCCCGTCGGGAATCTTGCACCCGATGGATGCGTGATCAAGAGCACTGCAATCGATCCTTCCCTGATGGACCAGGACAATGTCTATCGCCATATCGGGCCGGCACGGGTGTTCATCACCGAAGCAGCGGCCATTCAAGCTATCAAACGGAGGGAAGTTTCGCAGGGTGATGTGATCGTCCTCATTTGCAGCGGACCCCTGGGGGCCGGTATGCAGGAGATTTATCAGATCACTTCTGCTTTGAAGAGCCTGCCTTCCTGCAAACACGTTGCGGTGCTTACCGATGCACGCTTCAGCGGAGTTTCAACCGGCGCCTGCTCGGTCATATTTCCCCGGAAGCTCTAGCTGGCGGACCCATCGGCCGTTTACGAGAAGGAGACATCATTGAAATTGTGATTGATCGTAATGCTCTCCATGGGACGGTGAACTTCGTTGGCGAAGGCGAGGAACGGTTCTCCCTGGAAGAAGGCAGCCGTCGTCTGGCAGCCCGGCCATTACGTCCGGATTTGGCACCCCATCCTGCCCTGCCTGACGACACACGCCTATGGGCGGCGCTCATCCAGGCAAGCGGTGGAGTCTGGGGAGGATGTGTCTATGACACGGATCGCATAGTCGCTCAACTCACCTCTGACGCCTTGAATCGACCGACTCATGGAAAGGTCAATCAGTGAAACTCTATCGGACTATGGACGGCATCTTCGTTGAAGAAAAGGACAGCTTCTACCCCGTAAACGCAATTGGGTGGGATGAACTCATCGCTAGCGTTGACCTGCACAAACATGTACGTACTGCGATAGAACGGGAACCGGTTAGGGAATTCAATCCAGCTACCATTCTCGCCCCTGCCGCAAATCAAGAAGTCTGGGCTGCTGGTGTTACCTACTACCGTAGCCGCAACGCGCGAATGGAAGAATCCAGAGATGCAGGAGGTGGCAATTTCTACGATCGTGTTTACTCTGCCGAACGGCCGGAGCTTTTCTTCAAAGCGACTGGCCGGCGTGTCGTAGGGCCGAATTGTCCGGTACGCATTCGATCCGATGCCAATTGGTCTGTACCCGAACCCGAGTTGACTCTGCTGATCAATCCGGCTGGCGCAATTGTGGGTTATACGATTGGCAACGATATGAGCTCGCGTGACATTGAGGGCGAAAATCCGCTCTACCTGCCGCAAGCAAAAGTATATGACGGCAGTTGTGCTCTTGGTCCCGGCATTCTGCTCTCTTCCGAGCCACTTGCGAAAAGCACGGCAATTCAGTTAGACATTTCACGGGCGGGGAAACTTGTTTTCCACGCGACTACAACACTCGCCGAATTAAAACGGGACCCCAAACAACTGGTCGAGTACCTGTTCCGTGACAATACATTTCCTCACGGTGTCTTTCTCATGACAGGCACCGGCATTGTTCCGGGTGACAACTTTACGCTATCCAACGGTGATGTGATACGGATCAGCATTGATCAGATTGGGCTGCTCGAGAATTCGGTGGCATAAACTCCAGGTTTTTCTCCCGTCGCACGTACATCGGGAGTTTAATGGGCAGCCCACCCGTTCCCGGCAACCGGTTACTTGGTCCGCAAACAGACCTCCTCGGAACGCTCGCTTGTCTCACCGCCTTTGCCAAACGCGTTGATCGGCTCCGGATTGGCGTGAGAACCGAGGAGCCACTCATGATTGAAGGCAGGTTTTTGAGTGCAATAGCGGTACACTCCATCAGCTCTCCTCGATTACGACCATTTCGCTGAGCTACGGTCGCTCAACCACTTAGGGCCACGCTCAACTATGCTCTCATGTGGTTTATTTTCATAGACTTACTGCGATGCACGGAAATTCAGAATTTGCTACGCATGGCTTGCGGCGCCTTCAGATCGTGAGCCCAGAATCTGGTGACACTTTTGGTGACACCTTGTACCGGAA
Organism: uncultured Acidobacteriaceae bacterium; assembly: GCA_963763665.1. Lineage (GTDB taxonomy): Bacteria > Acidobacteriota > Terriglobia > Terriglobales > Acidobacteriaceae > KBS-83. Next base: position 62,648 of record CAVXPT010000002.1, read on the forward strand.
AAACATGCGTTCAAGTGCATAGCTGTGCAGTGGAATTCTCGCCTGTATCTATTGCAATATAGAGACTTATTCAGCGTCTTGCTTACCTATGCATTCCAATGCAAAGAGAATCAATACGGTTTCCTAAACCGCAGGTCGGAAGTTCGAATCTTCCCAGGGTCACCACTTAAAGTGCCAAAACTATTAGCTATCTCCAGACGCACCGGAGATATCCTCACCGGGCTAGCTGGACCGGGAGTTCCTGACTCCGAGCAATGCATATCTCTATTCGTCCCCAACCTTAGTGGGGAAGATTCGGCCAGACATGGTTCGTATAATCCACCATGATGTTCTGCAGCGAATAAGAGCCGGAATATGCGCCGTTTTCGTTGTTCCCTAAGTACACTGTCCCCAGCTTGTCCGTACCGCCCATCGAGACCGCCATCGTCGGCCCAACCTGCGTAAACGTCGTCCCACTGGTTGTATATACGTTGGCTTGCGTGCATGGTGCGGGCAGCATAGCTGTGCCGCCGGATGCATATATGCCGGGATTTGTCGTTAATGCATAGCTGATTGTGTTGCTGGTCGCGGATTTTACTTTATAAGTGCCGTTGTATCCGGCAGGTGTTATGCCTGCAACCGTAACCGTGCTTCCTGTGTTGATGACATTGTTGCCCACCGTAACCGTCGCGGTGCTGGATGCCCAGGACGCGTTCGTTATCGTCTGATTCATGCATGAGCCGGTAGTCGTCCAATTGGTGTTCATCGAAAAGAAGATAGTACTGCCCGGAGTGACAGCAGTATTTCCCATCGAATGGATCGTGGGCCCCCCGGAGCCTTCGATCTCCAGGCAGTAACCAGGGCAGGCAGGGTCGTTGGTGCCGCTGTCCAACTGCAGAGTCGCCGTGTACGGCGTAGTCGATCCAACGTTCAAGACCATGTCATAGTAGGCTCCCTTGTTCCCCTGATTCGGCGGAACTCCAACCACCCATCCTGAAGTAGTGACATTCGTGGCTTTTGCAGGAAAATCAATCTGGGATGTGCTGAAGCTGGCTGCCGTATTGTGCACCAGAGATTGCGTCGCGAATCCGCAATTGTGCGTGGATCCTCCGTTGACGGAAATTGCTGCCGGCAAGGCGACACGGCTCGCTCCGAATGTTTGAGCGGCTGACGCAGCACCCCATCCGCTATAGTTCGCGGGGATCTCTGTGCTTGCTGCCAGGTTGGCGAGACTCACCTTCGTCCCTGGCGCAGCACCGTTCATCGAGAGAAAGACATCCACGGGGAAGAACGACAAACACGGCGACTGGCTGACCAGCGTGGTGGTGGCCGAGAGACCGCTATAGAGCGCTCCGATGATAGTGCTTCCCTGACCCAGCGTCGAAGCCAGTCCGGAAACACCGATGGTCGCAACCGCGGTATTCGATGACGACCACGTCGCGGCACTGGTTACATCGGTCGTGCTGGAATCGCTGTAGATAGCCGTTGCAGCGAATTGCACCGTTCCTCCCTGCACAACCGAAGGGCTAAGCGGGCTGATGCTGAGCGACACCAACGTGATTGCCGGCGGGGTGGTCGCGCCTGCCTCGGCAGAAATGGAACTTTGCGTGGCTGAGTTAATGGCGCTGACAACGTAGTAGTAAGTCGATGCGACGGCAAGACCCGTATCGGTGTAACCGTTCGTGTTCACGACAGCCAGAGGCGAGTAAGGGCCGCCGGAAACCGTAGCCCGAGATATCTGATAACTGGTTGCTCCCACGACGGAGTTCCAACTGAGTGCGATCTGGCCGCTGCTTGCCGTTGCCGTCAAACCAGTCGGCGCGGGGAGCGCCCCGACCGTCAGAGTGGTCGACGCCGCGACCGAACCCATGGCAGCCCCGATCGTCGCGGTCCCCTTGCCGGAGCTGGTGGCGAGCCCATTCGAACCCGTGGCATTGCTCACGACGGCGACCAGGGCATTGGATGTGCTCCACGTAACATTCGTCGTGATGTCCTTCGTGCTCCGGTCTGTATAGGTGCCAGTCGCGGTGAACCGTTGCGATTGGCCAAGCGCGATCGACGGCGCAGCGGGAGTGATTGCGATGGATACCAACGCCGCCGGTGTCACCGTAAGGTTGGCGGTGGTCGATACCGAGCCTGAGGTGGCGGAGATCGTGGCCGTCCCCGTTCCGGTCGACGTCGCGAGTCCGGCTGAAGCCGGCGTCACGCTGATCGTCGCCACCGTGGAATCGGAGGATGCCCAGTGGACCGAGGCCGTCACATCCTGCGTACTCGCGTCGCTGTATGTGCCAACCGCGGTGAACTGTTGCGTTGTGCCGAGCGGAATGGAAGCGGAATCCGGAGACACGGCGATGGAGACCAGTACCGCCGGGTTCACCTGCACGTTCTCTGATCCCGTGAGCCCGCCATCTGCCGCCGTGACTGTCGCCGACCCAACATTGTCGGCTGTAACATCGCCCGTCGCACTCACCGTAGCGATTGAGCTATTGGAGGAACTCCAGGTAGCGCTTGCAGAAATGTCTTTTGTCGTGTCATCGGAGTAGGTCGCGATGGCTGCAAGCTGCTGTGTTGTGCCCTTGGCCAGCGATAGCGGCAAAGGCGTGACCTCAATCGACGTAATCACAGCAGGGCTCACGGTAAGGACCGTCGTTCCGCTCACTCCGGCGGAACTTGCCGCGATGGTGGTTGTTCCGGTCACCAGCGTTTGCGCCACGCCGCGCGTCGGGCTGGTCATACCGATGGTCGCGACGGTTGGATCCGAAGAGCTCCAACTGACGCTGGCCGTCAGGTCCTGGATACTGCCGTCGGCGAATGTCCCCGTTGCGGTGAACGGTTGCGTCTCCCCGAGCGGCACCGACGGGATAGCAGGTGTGACGGCGATCGAGACGAGCGCGGATGGGATAACCGTAAGCGCCGTTGAACCGCTGATGGACCCGGATGTCGCAGTGATCGTGGCGGAGCCGCCGCCGTCGCCCACCGCTTCGCCGGAACTATTGATTGTTGCGATTCCCGTGTTGGAGGAGCTCCAGAGTACGGAACCCGTCAGATCCTGCGTGCTGCCATCGGTATAGGTTCCCGTCGCCGCGAACTGCTGTTTGGTGCCCAGCGCAACCGATGCATTGGGCGGCGTCACCGCAATGCTTACCAGCGCTGCAGGCCCTACAGTCAGTGTGCTCTGGCCCGACACCCCGGTGCCCACCGCACTCGCAGCAACCTGTACTGTGCCGGTAGCGATGGCTTGTGCCATTCCACTGACGCTTAGACTCGCAATCGTGGGGTCGCTCGATGTCCATTGCACCGAGGCAGTAATGTTTTGCGTGCTGCCATCCGTATAAAGCGCCGTTGCGGTGAACTGCTGACTCCCTCCCTTGGGTAAAACGAGGTTCATCGGTGTGACGAAAATGCCGACCAGCGTGGCCGGAGTCACCGAGAGCGTAGCGGATCCCGAGATCGAGCCGGAATTGGCGGCAATTGTCGTCGTGCCCACCCCCGTGCTCACGGCTGCGCCGCTTCCGCCAATCGTCGCTACCGCGGGCGCAGAGGATGTCCACGATACCGACGTTGTGATCACCTTGGTGCTGCCGTCGGTATATGTGCCGGTTGCGATGAACTGCTGCGAGGTGCCAAGCGCAATCGAAGCCGTTTGCGGCGTGACCGCGACAGAGACCAGCGCAGCGCTGGTCACCGTGAGCTGCGCCTGGCTGCTCGTAACCCCCTGGTAAGCGGCACGGATGGCGCTGCTTCCAGCGGCAACGGAGGTTGCCAATCCCTGGCTGCCGGTGGTGTTGCTGATGGTGGCAACCTTCGGTACGGAGGATGTCCAGCTCGCCAAAGCGGTGACATCGCTCGTCGTCCCGTTCGAATAGTGCGCGGTGGCCTTGAACTGCTGTGTCAACCCCAGGGATACGGATGCTGCGGATGGCGAAATAGAAATGGAAGAGAGGGCTGCGGTGACGGTCAGGCTTGTGCTTCCGGAGATCCCGGCACTGGTCGCTTTGATCGTGGTTGTGCCGGATCGGATCCCACTTGCCAACCCCGCGGAGTTGATAGTTGCCACGATGGTCGAGGAAGAACTCCAGGACACGGATGCTGTGATATTGGCGGTGCTGCCGTCACTGTACGTTCCGGTCGCCGAGTACTGAAGGGTGCTGCCCGGTGGCAGACTCGCCGTTACGGGCGTGACCGCAATCGATCTCAGGCTGACCGGCGCGGTGACGGTGAGCGAACTCGATCCAACCGGGGTGCCCGCATAGGAGGCAGTGATCGTCGTTGTGCCACCGGCAACACCCGTAGCCAGGGCCGTCGCGCTGATCGTGGCGATCGATCCGGAGGAAGAAGACCAGTTGAGGTAATTCGTAAGATTGTACGTACTTCCGTCGCTGAAAAATCCGGTCGCCGTGAATTGGACAGTGCCCTGGACTGCAACGGTGGATGTCGCAGGCGTCACACTTATAGAAGTGAGATTCCCGCCGGTGACCGTTAGCGAAGCAGCGCCTCGGATCGAGCCGGAGGAAGCGCTGATGGTTGCGACTCCCGCGGATTTGCCGGGCGCCAATCCCCTGCTGACGGTTGCGACGTTTCCATTACTGGTGGACCAGCTCGCTATGCTGGTAAGGTCCCGCGTCGACCCATCGCTGTAAACGCCTGTCGCAGCGAACTGCTGGCTTAATCCGATGGGGATTTGTGCAGAACTGGGCGAGATGGTGATCGATCGCAGAGTCTGCGCGGAAGAATACCCTCCTCCGGCGAGGCATATTGCAATAACGAATGCTGCCGCGAAGGATTGCGGAGGAAATCTTGAACGGTCGAAAGCGACGCAACGGTTGAACTCCGACAAGCTCAAGTGACACTCCACAGCCGAGGCAAAGCCAGCTCTCGAAGCCGCCCCAGGAGTTGCAAGCAATCCAACCCGCACCGCCGCTTCAGTCCCATAACACAAGAGCCCATTGGATCGCTTCGATTGTCGGGGGAAAAGGATAGATTGCGCGGATATTAACCTCCCTCAAAAAGCAGTGTCAACAACCTGTCGAATCGAATCGGCAACAAACCGCTCGAATATTGATGGCGCCAAACATTCATACAAGGGCCGCGCGTCTCTATTCCGGACCTATAAGTCCAGCTAAGTCTGTGACTCTGCCTCGGCGATGATGGGTCTGGCCGCCAAAAGCCTGGACGCAGGCCAGCGCTTCACCAGCCGCATTCTGTGCGGATGGATACGATCGCCGGGCGGCATTCGATAGGAAAATGGGTCTCATTAGTCTAAAAAGAGGTATGGGGTCAAGAAAATGACAGGAATTTCCCGCAGACGCTTCCTTCGGTCCGGCTCACTTGCATCCGCGGCAGTCGCCACCGGTAGCCTCACCGGTAATCTATGGGGCCGCCCTGCGTGGGCCGCAGAGGCCGCAAGCCAGCCGTTGCTGTCGGAGTTCAGCTATGGCGATGTCCTGATGGCCAGCGATCTGCACGAATCGCAATTCATGACCACCCATGCCGTGCTGATGGCGCTGAGCGACGATAGCCTGCTGAAGCCGCTTCGCCAGATGTCCGGCATGCCCGCACCCGGCGAAGATCTGGGCGGCTGGTATCACTACAATCCCGACTACGACTCCAGCAATAACTTCGACTACGGCTTCGCCCCCGCATGCACCTTCGGCCAGTGGGTGTCGGCGCTGGCCCGCGCCTACGCCATCACCGGGGACGAGGAAACCCGCCAGAAGGTGCTGCGTCTGAACCGCCTCTACGCGCAGACCATCTCGGCAGACTTCTACATCAAGAATCGCTTCCCGGCCTACACCTACGACAAGCTCCTGCTCGGCCTCATCGATTCGCACACCTACGTGAAGGATCCGCAGGCTCTCGCGATCCTCGAGCACACCACCGACACGGCGCTCCCGCACCTGCCCGGCCATGCCGTCGAACATGGCGTTCCCTGGCGGACAGATCACCCGCACCAGGATTCGTGGACCTGGGACGAGTCCTACACCAACTCGGAGAACATGTTCCTCGCCTCCCAGCGCGGCGCCGGCCGGCGCTACTACGATCTCGGGCTGCAGTATCTCGACGACAAGACCTGGTTCGATCCACTCTCGCGCAACGAGAATGTGCTCGCCGGACGCCACGCCTACAGCTATGTCAACTCGCTGTGCTCGGCCATGATGGCCTACATGGTCGCGGGCAGCGAGAAGCATCTGCTCGCGGCTCGCAATGCCTTCGCCATGCTGCAGGCGCAGAGCTATGCCACCGGCGGCTGGGGTCCGGACGAGACACTCCGCGCGCCTGCCAGTAACGATCTGTACGCCAGTCTTACGAACACGCATCACACCTTTGAGACGCCGTGCGGCTCCTACGCGCACTTCAAGCTCACGCGCTACCTTCTTCGCGTCACCCGCGACGCGCGTTATGGCGACAGCATGGAGCGCGTCATGTACAACACCATCCTCGGCGCCAAGCCGCTGCAGGAAAACGGCGAGACCTTCTACTACGCCGACTACAACTTCGACGCGAAGCGTGTCTACAAGCAATTCCGCTGGCCATGCTGCTCCGGCACCCTTCCGCAGGTTGCGGCCGACTACCGCATCAACATGTACTTCCGCGCGCCCCAGGCCGTCTACGTCAACCTCTACGTGCCTTCGACCCTGCGCTGGACCGAGAACGGAGCCGCGCTCTCACTCACCCAGGAGGGCCAGTATCCCTACGAGGGTCACGTATCTGTAACGGTAACGAGTTCCCAGCCCACGGAGTTGACGCTCCACTTCCGCATTCCGGAGTGGGCAGAGGGCGCGTCGATCTACGTCAACGGCACGCGCCAGCAGGGGCTCGCCGTACCTGGACACTTCGCCGCGATCCGCCGCACATGGAAGACCGGCGACCGCGTCGAGCTCGAATTGCCACTGAAGATGCGGCTCGAAACCATCGACGCGCAGCACACCGACACCGTCGCGCTCGTGCGAGGACCGCTGGTGTTGATGGCCGTCAAGCAGCAGCAGGACGCCCCGGTTCCGAAGGTGTCGCGGGAGCAACTGCTCGCGGCAAAGCGCATCGGGGAGCGTCAGTGGCAGGCAGCCTCAGCAGCCGGACCCGTCACCATGCTGCCGTTTACCTCCCTCGGCAGCCTCCCCTACACCACGTACGTAAAGTTGGTCTGATTGCATCCGGAGCTTCCAAGGATGGCTACCTTTGTTCTAGTGCATGGCGCTTGGCAAACCGCTTCCACCTGGGATCTCGTAACTCCGATCTTGGAGGCCGCAGGTCAAGCGGTCACCATTCCGCGTCTGAGCGGATTGGAAAATGATCCAGACGCTCTGTCGCCTGCCATTGGCCTGCAGACCCATATTGCGGACGTCATCGATCATCTAAACCGGAAGAATCTCCAGCATGTGACTCTCGTTGGTCACAGTTATGCGGGAATGATCATCACAGGGGTGGCGGAACATGCGCTGTCTCGCCTGAGCCATCTGGTGTATGTGGACGCCTTCATTCCGAGGGATGGACAGTCCGCCTTGGACCTATTGCCCGAAAAGGTCACACAGACGTTTCGCCGGCAGGCCGCCAGCACCGGAGAGGGATGGCGGCTGCGCGGGGGCGATGGGCAACTTGATTTGTGGGGCCTCAAGCCCGGGCCCAGCAGGGACTTTGTTCGGGCGCGACTCTCTGACTTTAGTCTTCGGTGCTTCGAGGAAAAGGTGTCACTGCCTGCCAACGCGGCGGCCCAACTTCCCACCACCTACATTGCCTGCGTAGCCGACACCTATCCAGCGCGATCCATATTTCAGCAGTTCGGGGACCGTGCCAGGCTGGAGCGCTGGAAATACCACGAACTGCTCACCGGCCACGATTGTCACGTGGAAATGCCAAGCGCTTTCGCGTCAAAGTTACTTACATAAAACATTGCAATTCTGATGCGCCGCCAACCCGCATTTTCCCACCCATGGGAGGGGAGCAGCCAATGACTTTGCGCTAAAGCGACGCCTTCGCCGCTGCCTCATCCGGAAAGAGCGATGCGTATTTCGTAATACCCACCATGGTGAAGACCTTCTGGAAGTGCGGCGTCAGTCCAAACGCGGCGATCTTCTGGCGATTCTTGTTGGCTTCCATCAGCATCTGGATCACCAGGGCGATACCGCTCGAATTGATGTAGTCCACTTTGGAGAAATCCAGCAGCACCGGCTCAGATTTGCTCACCGTTTCATAGGTGCCCAGCAGTGCATCGTGCGAGCTGGAAGAGATGTCGCCGCTGAAGCGAAGCACGCTCACTCGCCCACCGTTGCCATCCGTAATATGATCGACGCTCGCCTTCGTTTCCGTCTGCACTTTAGTCGCTCTCCTTGTCCAGCCTGATCACCAGTCGCACGTAACTGCCTTGTCCCTTGCTGTCCTTCACCCACTCGGCTTCATCCACCAGCGACTGAATCAGGAACATGCCCATCCCCCGGGCGTCTTCTTCGCCATGCACCTTGCGGTCGATGTCCGGCCTGGGCGGCACCTTCGAGATACCCGCTCCATCGTCGAGAACTTTGACTTCCAGGCTGTCATCATGCGACGAGAGCGTCACGCCGACGCATAGATTCTCGTTCAACTGGTTCCCGTGCTCGATGGCGTTGATACAGGCTTCCGCAATCGCGGTCTTCAGGTCCTCAATGCGATCGTCCGGAAACCCCATCAACTTCGCGACGCTGGCGGCCGTACCCATGGCGACCTTCTCGTACCCCATGCGGGACGGTACGCGGAGCTCAACCGGTTTGCCTTTCAAGTTGACCATTGGTCCTCACTATTGCTCTCTCAAAAGCGCAAGTGCAGTCATATCATCTTCCTGATGTGCGCCGCCGCAAAAATCGTGCAATTCCAGCCACAGTGCATCCAGAATCGCGGCACTCTCGTTCACATTACACCGGCTGAATGAGCTCATCAGCCGCTCCGTCCCGAATTCGTCGTCGCCCTTGAAAACTTCCGTCAGCCCGTCGGTGTAAAACAGCAGCCTCGACCCGCTGGGAAACGCGAACGTCTCCGACGCATAGTGCATGCCCGGCACCAGGCCGATCGGCGTCCCGCTCGCCTTTAGCTCCTGCGCACCGCCACCCGTCACCAGAAATCCAGGATTGTGGCCGGCATTCACCACCTCCAGCATATGGGTAGCCGGTTCCAGTCGAAGAAAGATCGCGGTCACATAGCGCCTCTGCGCCTCCGTGCCTTCGGAATAATGCTGCTCGTTCAGGCGTGCGGCAAGCTCCGCCAGCGGCACGCCGGAGCTTGCAATGGCGCGAAAGGCAGATCGAAACGCCGTGCCGACAATCGCGGATGCCAGTCCCTTCCCCGCAACGTCGGCCACTGTCATGATCTGCGCTCCGCCGGGCAGCTCGACGATATCCACGTAGTCGCCACCCACCTCGTAACAGGCGGTAGATCGAAAGGCAATCGAGTAGCCGGGGATCTCGGGCATCTGCTGCGGCAGCAGGCTGCGCTGGATCAGCCTCGCCGCCTCCAGGTCGCGCTGCACCCGCGTCCACTCCAGGTTGCGCTCGTGGTACCGCGCATTTTCCAGCGCGACTCCGGCCTGCAGCGAGAGCCCTTCCAGAAAATCCTCTTCATACAGAGAAAGCGCGCGGCCAATCGGTGGCGCGACGATCAGTTCCGCAAGCAGCTGGCCATCCTTGGTCTGCAGCGGAAATCGCGGGCAGCCCTCCCACGGCTCCGGCGGCATCGCGCCGTAAATCATCCGCGGCTCCGTGATCAGCGCCCCCGGCAGCTCCAGTTCGCGCACCACAATGCGCAGCACCGTGTTCAGCAGCTCCTCCAGTTGCACCGTCGAATGCACCTGGCGCGAGGTCTCCAGCAGCGCCTGCAGTCGTGCCACCTGCTGTTGCAGATCCACGATGTCGATCTGGGCAGGCGCGTTCGCAGGCGTATTGGATGAAGTGCTTGGCATGCTCTTGAACGCTCCCTCAGGCAGTTGCGATCTCCGCGGTCAGGCTCACCGTGGCGGTTTTGGATGCGTCGGCGGCATGCCGGGTGATGGACAGGGCCGTGATGTCGTCCTCCTGCCCAAACTCTTCCGCCGCATCGACGATCTTTCCTACCTCGGGCTGCGTGGCCAGCAGCGCCGACAGTCGGTCGAAGCCGAACAGCTCTCCCTTGCCATTACGCGCCTCCACGATGCCATCCGTATAGAGCGTCAGTGTCTCATTCTCCTGCAGGCGAAACGTCAGCTCGTCGTAGACCACGTTGCTGGAGAGACCAAGCGGCAACGACCCCGTCACCGGCAGCTCTTTCCCATCGCGGAATGGCGCCAGATGTCCCGCATTGGCCACCGTCGTGTCGCCGTTCGCGGCGATGTGAAGCACCACGCAGGTCACGAAGCCTCCATCGATACGCCCAATCAGCCGCCGGTTCACTCCGCGAAGAATCTCCGCGGGCCGCTGCGTGGTATCGGCCAGCGTACGCAGCGTGCCGACGATCAGAGAGACCGTCATCGCAGCCTTCAGTCCCTTGCCGCTCACATCACCGACGACGATCAGCACTCCGCCATCCGCCTGCGGCATCACCTGGAAAAAGTCGCCGCCCACCTCCGCTGCCGGCTTGTACACGCTCGCGATCGAGTAGCCCGGAATCGCCGGCGTCTCTTCCGGGATGAGCACGTGCTGCACTTCGCGCGCCGACTTCACCTCCATCTCAATCTGCGACTGCCGCCGCCGTTCCATGAACTGATGGCGCGCCACCGTGATCAGCAGCACGATAAACAACAGCAGGTCCAGCAGGAAGAGTGCGCTGAAGGTGTATCCGCCCACATGGATCCCCCACGCACCCATGTGATCGTTCAGCGTCCAGCCCGTGAATCGCCGGCCCTGCCCGCTCGTATTAAAAGTGATGTTGTACGCGCCGTAGAGAAACGCTGCGATGGCCATCGGCCACAGCGTCACCTGCCGTCTCCGGGCCAGCCCGAAACCAACGATGAGAAAAATAAAAAACGGGGTCAGTGAATAGATCGCCGTGGTGATGGCATCGATCCATTGCAGTCCCAGGCCGGCATGTTGCCACGGGAAGAACGTCGCGCAGTCGACAACTTGGGAGGCCAGATACACGAGGGCAAGAATCTTCGTCCACCGTTGCCATCGCTTTTCACGGCTCAGTCCGAAGAGAGTCAGCAGCAGCAGCCAGAGGGAGATATCCTGAAAGGCATTGCAGAACTGGATGTACAACTGCTCCCACACAAAATGCAGCGAGTATGTCATGACATCCAGACGCCGGAACCCAGTCAGTCCGTCCGCCAGCAGGTAGATCGCCAGCCATAGATACAACCACTGCGTACGCTCGCGCAGGTAAAGCAGCAGAGCGATCAACCCCGCGACAAAAATCGCCGCCGACATCAGCAGACCAGGTAGCCGCTGCCGCTCCTGCTTATAACGCGGCTCCATCGCCCGCATCGACAGCACGCTCTCGTTCCCGATCACCGGCGCGGCATTCAGGCCACCCATCGTCAATGTATCGGTGGACGCCAGCGGAGCCTTCCATGCTCGAATCGCCAGCACGCCCCTGGCATTGCCCGAGGCATCCACGAGAATTGGATACACGGCGCTGTGGCCAAAGGCCCACCAGGTCGCGTGTGGCGGAAGTTTGCCGTACGTTCCAATCTTCTCCCCGTTCCAGTAAAGCTCATACACATCGTCCACCGGCGGGATCAGGATCGCCAGCGACGTGTCCGCTCCCGTGATCTCGATGCGCTTCCGGTACCAGGCAAACCCTGTATGGCCGGGATGCGTCTGCGCGCCCCACGTGTCATCGGCGCGAATCTGCTCCCAGTGGCTGTCATCCAGGGCGGGATTCGCCCACGCCATGTCATCGCTGGTATGAAACTGCCACGGGCCAGTGATCGTAAGGGAGCCGGTGCCGGGGTTGGGTGCCTTGAAAACATCGCCACGCGCGCCTGCCGTCAGAAAGACGACGCAGCCAAGCAGCAGAAAGAGAACCCTACAGCCAAAGACCCCAGTCCCGCTTCGATACGATCCCCGAATCATCAGCACCCGCTCTTCCTCACAACGGTGAATGCCTGAAACGACAGCCCGCCCGCGAAAGCACCTCCGGCAGCGCCGGCTCGCCTTCAATAATGGCTCAGCAAAAATTCGGGAGAGAGTGTGTAGCAGAGAATACGTGTTTTGCGCGGCTTGCAGCAAGAGACTTCTCCAGCGCTCCCATGACTGAAGGAACGCGAGAAGTTTCGGCGCCTCAATGCGCTGAAAGTCTTAGCGTTCGGAGCTGCGGCGCCGTGTAGCGCCACGCTTCTCCGCCCCACCCTTGGTCTGCTCCATGCGCTCGTGCAGCAGCTCCTTCGCACGCTCCAGCACCCGCAGCCGGCTCTTCGACAAATTCTTCCCCGCGCGGTTCACGTAAAACGTCAGCATCCGCATGCCCGACGACGGCCCCTTCGGCGAAACCTTCTTCGAAGCCAGGCTTCGGGCAATCGTCGCAGCATCTTTCTTGAACAAGCCCTCCTGCGGATAGGTCGACTCGGTCTGCACCCCGGCAGACCATTTCCGCTTGCCATCCGAGCTGCCATGTGACCTCCCATGTGTTCTCCGTGGAGAAGCGCCGCGCGTCCCTGTCTTCGTACTTCGCGTCGCCCCACGCTTCGTCGTCGTTGTCTTCGCCGCCGCTCGCTGCGTGCCCGCCTTCGGTGTTCCCACCTTGCGAGTCGCCGCCTTGTGCGTCTTGGTTGCGTGTGTCGGCATCGTGTCCTCCTGCCCCTTCAGATGCGCGCTCCCCAGCGTTGGTCGAATGCGAACCATGGTCGATCGCCGCGAGTTGTACGGCACCCTGCATTTCACCTCATTTCATCCAATCCTCTCCCTCGGGCAACGTCCGGCAATGCGTAACCGTCCTATCAGGTATTGATCGCTCGGCCGCGAATGGCGCCTATTTCCTCGCGCAACAGATATACGCGGCCAAAGAACGCTTTCCCTTCAACCGACGCAAGTCAAAGAAATTGGAGATCCCATGAAACTCACATCCGAGCATCTCAAGACCCTGCACGCCCTTTACCTCGATCACCTCAAGAAAGCACTCGACATGGAGAAGGAGATCACCAAGGCGCTTCCGAAAATGGTCGAAAAATCCACCACGCCGGAACTGGCCACGGCCTTCCGCAGTCACCTCAAGGAAACCGAGCAACATGTCTCGCGGCTGGAACAGATTCTCAACCGGCACACCGGCTCCGCGAAGACCGAGACCTGCAAGACCATCGCCGCTCTCATCACCGAAGCCGAGAACGGAATCAAGGACGCGAAGGACGATGCCACGGTCCTCGACGTCACCCTGATCGCCGCCGGCCAGGAAGTCGAACATCACGAGATCGCGGTCTACGGCACGCTCCGCAGTTGGGCTCAGCTCATGGGGCACAATGACGACGTATCGCTGCTCGAATCCACGCTCAAGGAAGAAAAAGCGGCAGACGAGAAGCTCACCCGCATCTCGGTACAGGCAAACGCCCGGGCCGCAGCCTGACCCAGCGCCGCAGGCCGATATTGTCCCCGGGGGCGCCGTGCCAACGTGCGGCGCCCCCGGTCGTTCAGCTCGCGCGAAAGTTACGTTTCTTTCAGATACAGCTCAACATTGTTGGTAGTCCATGTGGCGATGCCGCTACCAAAGAAATCCTGGTCTTCAGTCCAGATGGGGCAATCGAGTAGCAATGAGGTCGCCACGATTGGCCAGTCCGCGATATCCCGGGAGCGCATTCGTTTCCGCGCCGTGGATTCATGTTGTTCATAGAGGTCCCGATCGATGACCGCGATCAGGCGAGAGAGCCGATCGAGAACAAGCAGACCGGCGGCTGCGTCGAATTGCCGCGTTGTCGAGACCACAGGGATATACTTCCGCGCATCGCGGAAGCAAACGTCCGGCGTGTAGAAGTTCACCGAGTCTTCATAACTTTCGAGAAGACTGCGAACCCGAACGCCGAAGACAGCCCGCAGCAGAATGTTGGCATCGAGAACCAATCGCTTCTGTTCCATCACCGCTTCTGTTTCGCTCGCCAACGCTTGAAGTCCGCCGCCACTTCCTCTTCGGAAATGCCCTCGGAGTGAAGGATCTCCTGCCAGCGCGCAGAGGCCTCTTTCAGGGCCGCCCGTTCCGCGTCGCTGCGCTTACGGCGGGCAGGGATGAAATAGCCAACGGTGTCGCCGTGCCGGGTAATCGCGAGCGGTGCCTCCGATTCGAGGAGGTAGCTGGCCAGTTTGTCGCGAAACTCCCTTATGCCAATCTTCTGGGTTTCCATAGCAGCCCCTTGCGTACCATTGTGTACACAAGTGTACCATTTCCCTTTTTGGAAGGTGCCTGTCCCACCACGCAGGCGGGTTATTCGGGCCATCTCGCTTTCCGTATGCGGGCATAAAAATCGCATTACCATCGAATCGCCGTCCCCTAAATACCTGCCATATTCACCTACCCAATTCGCTACAATGGAAATAGAAGCAAAACTCTAAACGCCACCGCATCGGTGGCGTTTTGTATTTCGTGACCAGAATCCGGCACTCCATGTCCATGTGCCGGGACCATGGGATCGCCGCTAAGTCCAATAGAAAGACGAATTAAGCCGTAAGCCCTTTGTTTAGACGAATTTGACTTACGGGAAGCACCCTAACCTCATGCAAACACAGCCGCTTACGAGCCAGCCTCCCGCACCGGGAGGGGGGAGGGGTGCCGGTAACGTGACTGCCCGGCCCACAGTGCAGCCAGGGTAAACTGAAGAAGACCCTATGCCCGACATCCAGCGCAGAAAATCTGTCACTGTCCCCATCGGCGAGGTGCGTGTCGGCTCCTCCGCCCCGGTCGTCGTCCAATCGATGACCAATACCGACACGGCCGACATTGAGAGCACCGTTCAGCAGATCGCCTCCCTCGCCCGCGCCGGCTCGGAGCTGGTTCGCATCACCGTCAACAACGACGACGCAGCCAAAGCCGTTCCCTACATCGTCGACGGCATCCGCGAAAAGGGCTGGACCACGCCCATCATTGGCGACTTCCACTACAACGGCCACCTGCTGCTCACCAAATATCCCGCCTGCGCCCAGGCGCTCTCCAAGTACCGCATCAATCCCGGCAATGTCTCCATCGGCCGCAAGGACGACGACAACTTCCGCACCATGGTCGAAGTCGCCGTCAAGCATCAGAAGCCGGTGCGCATCGGCGTCAACTGGGGCTCCCTCGATCAGGCGCTGCTCACCCGCATGATGGATGAGAACTCGAAGCTCGCCGAACCGCTCGACGCCCGCGACGTGATGATGGAGGCGATGGTTCGCTCCGCCCTCGACAACGCTGAGGCCGCCGAGCGCTACGGCCTCCGCCGCGACCAGATCATCCTCTCCGCCAAGGTCTCCGGCGTCCGCGACCTCATCGACGTCTACACCGCGCTCGCCGCGCGCACCGACCACGCCCTGCACCTCGGCCTCACAGAAGCCGGCATGGGCATGAAGGGCATCGTCGCCTCCGCCGCCGGCCTCGCGCCGCTGCTGCTCGCGGGCATCGGCGACACCATCCGCGTCTCGCTCACCCCCACTCCGGGCGGCGATCGCAGCGAGGAGGTCCGCTGCGCCCAGCAGATCCTCCAGACGCTCTCCATCCGCTCCTTCGCCCCCCAGGTCACCGCCTGCCCCGGCTGCGGCCGCACCACCAGCACCTACTTCCAGGAGCTCGCCCAGCAGGTGCAGAACTACCTCACCGAGTCCATGCCGGAGTGGAAGAAGCAATACCCCGGGGTGGAGGAGATGAAGCTAGCCGTCATGGGCTGCATCGTCAACGGCCCCGGCGAAAGCAAGCACGCCAACATCGGCATCTCGCTGCCCGGAACCTTCGAAGAACCGAAAGCCCCCGTCTACATCGACGGCAAGCTCTCCGTCACCCTCAAAGGCGACACCATCATCGCGGACTTCAAGCGCATCCTCGACGACTACGTAGCCAGCCACTACGGCAAGCGCGAGGCACCAGCCCTTACTGCGCATTGAGGAGAAGTGGGTGTCCCGTCCTACGCGACGCGTAGGGTGCGCGAGTATAGGTGCGAAGCCTCCTTCGATCCATCCTGAGCAGAGCGAAGGGTGGGATACCACATCCATGGGATCGTCACGCGTTGCGTCCGCGCCTACGATTCCAGCGTGCGCAATTTCATTCTGGGCCTGCTTCTGATTCCCTGCACCGCGCTTCACGCGGCGCCGCGCGTCTGTCATCCCGCGACAGAAGCCGCCCGCTACACCGGCAAAGACATCTGCGTCACCGGCGCACATCTACGACATCGCGCAACTGCGCGACGGCACGCGTTTCCTCGACACCTGCAGTCCCGAGACCAGCGATGCCGACTGCCGCTTCACCATCGCCAGCCTGCCGCAGGACCGCCGCGATGCAGGCAACCTGAACGAACTGCGCGGCAAGGACATTGAGCTGCGCGGCACCGTCCACAGCGTGAACCAGCGCAGCCTGATCTATTTGAGCAGCGCACGCCAACTGCACGGCGGCGCAGAGAAGTTCCGTCCCAATCCAGCCCTGCTCGCCGGCTTCAGCGCCGAGCAAGGCAAAGCGCCGGTCCACGACCCATCGCTCAGCGGCAACCACCACTTCAGCGTCTTCCGCGCGAGCCACTAACCCTAACGCAGCGGTCCAGCATGCTCGCGTAGTTCGCCCAACGAATAGAACGTGTCACGCCATACCACGCCGCCGCGCAATAGCGTCAGTACCGTCGATCGCACCATCGCATAGACGAACACCAGCGCCGCCGCCGGAAACGCCAGCAGCCACAGCATCGTCGCCGCACCATTCGGGTCGGCAAAGCGCCGATAGCGCCAGTAGAGCGCGGCCAACGCCGCGATCGACAGCACACTCGGCCACAACCATGCGCGATCCCAGACCATTCCCGCGACGAGGCCGCCGAACGGCAGCAGGCACATCACCGCAGTGGCGATAGTTCCCGCCGCCATCAGGCCGAGCCGGAAGCGGAAGGCGGCGAAGACGTTCTTGCTGAGGTTGGTCACAACGCCCCACGCGCCATGCGCCCAGCGAATGCGCACCAGGTTGCGCCCCGTCGCCACGCGCATCGCAAACCCACCCTGCTTGATGAGATAGCCCATCCGCACATCCTCGAGCACCTCCATGCGCAACCGCTCCCATCCGCCCACCGCCTCATACGTCGTCCGCCGCATCAGGTTGAACGCCCCGACCCCAACTGCATCGCGCGACCGCGGGTCCGCGATCCGCCACAGCCGTGGCCCCCAGATCGACAGCACGTACAGGAACGGCAGCATCATCGCCTCGCCTGCGCTGCGCGTCACCGCCGTCGGCACCACCAGCAGATAGTCCGCACCCTCACTCTCGATGTAGCTCAGCGCGCGCGCCAGCGTGTCCTCGGCAAACACCACGTCGCCGTCCGTAAACAGCAGCCACTCCCCCGTCGCCAGCGCCGCTCCACGCGCCATGGCATGCGGTTTGCCCAGCCAGCCTGCAGGCAACTCGCGCACATGCTCGACCACGTACGTCACATCCGCCTCACGCGGCACCTCGGCCAGCGCATCCATGGCCGCTCCCGTCTCGTCCGTCGAGCGGTCATCGACAGCGATCACCTGCAGGTCCACGCCCTTCGACGCCAGCAGCGAGCGCAGTCCATCCGCAACGGCTTCTCCCTCGTTGCGCGCAGGCACAATCACACTCAGCCTTCCATGCACCGGACCCGGTGTCCGCTGCAACAGATTGGGCAATCGCGACATCCCACGCAGCCAACCCACAGTCCGCGTCCCCCAGAGCAGCGCCACGCCCCAGCCCAAAACCAGCCCGGCAGCCCGCAACACCATCACGTCAACACCGTCACGTCCCGGGCTCAGACTCCGCCGGGAGCAGCGGAGCAAAGCGCGCGCCGAAGAACAGAATCGCCGCAGACAGCACAAGTGTGACCAGGGTCAGGCCCAGGCCCAGACGCAGCCCGTGGCGGTCGGAGATCGCTCCGATCAACCTGGGCGAAGGAGCGTCGCCGAGCGCATGAATGAGGAAGAGATTGAGGGCAATCGCGGAAGCGCGCACCGCCGCCGAGACGGAGTTAACGATCGCGGCATTCAGCGGACCCGTGTTGAGAAAGAGAAAGAACTCCGCCAGCAGGATCGAGGGCACCAGCAGCGAGCGCGGCCCGAAGAAAACCATCACCGCCGCAGGAAGCGTCAGCACAGCACTCCAGGCAGAGATCAGGTACAGCGCGCGATGATTCGTTCGCAACCAGCGCTGTGCGATCCACCCGCCAACGATCGTCCCCAGAATGCCATCGATCACCGTCACGCCACCCAGAAGCTGATTCGCACGCGACAGCGAGTAGCCCTCGATGCGCGAAAGGAAGGTGGGCAGCCACACCGAGATCCCGCCCATCGTGAACACCAGCATGGCCATGCCCAGCGTTGCGGTCCAGTATCCCGGATTCCTGAGCATGCCCGCGATCGTCGTCCGCATCGGTGTCGCCTGCAGCCGGTCTGCGGAACCGCGCTCGGGCTCAGGAACGAAGAATAAAATCAGTATCGCGATCAGCACGCCGGGAGCGGCGCTTACCAGAAATGGCATGCGCCATCCGTACGCCGAGCCGAGCTGCCCCGCAATCAGATATCCCAACGCCGCGCCTACGGGAATGCTGAGGTAAAAAATGCTCAGCACCTTGTTCCGTATCCGCTCCGGATACATATCGGCAATCATCGCGGGCGCAAATACGCTGAAGGTGGCCTCGCCAATGCCGACGATGGCGTGCCGGAAGTAGAGCTGACCGTAGCTGTGCACGGTCGCCGTCAGCAGCGTCGCCACGCTCCACACCACCGCGCCGGCCACGACCAGCGGCTTGCGGGGCACCCGGTCGCCCAGCCAGCCAGTAAGCGGCGCCGCCAGCATGTAGGTGATGAAGAATGCGTAAGTGAGCGCGCCCATCCGCTCATCGGTGGCGTGAAACTCATGCTGGACCAGGGGCTGCACGCCGGGCAGCACGTAGCGATCGATAAAGTTGAAGAGGTTCAGCGCGGTCAGCAGCCCAAGCGCCCACGCTGCATGCCTATATCGCGGGTGCTCGTCGTGCGGCATCGTCATCCTGAACGTAACCGAAGGTGGAGTGAAGGACCTGCTCTATCTATCGTTCAATACCGGCGCGAAGCGCCGCTCAACCAATGGAATGACCCGCCCTAGCGCGCACTCGCCGGACGAGGCCAGCGCGCCGTCACCACTGTGGAAAGTCCGCCGCGAGGACGAAAGTCGCCTCTCACCTCAGCCCACTCAGGATCGCAGGCCTTCACCACATCGTCCAGCACCTGGTTGACGACATTCTCCTGAAATATGCCCAGGTTGCGGTAGCAAAACAGGTATTCCTTGAAGGATTTCAGCTCCAGGCACCGTTCGCGCGGCATGTAGCGAAGGGTCACGACACCGGCGTCCGGCAGGCCGGTCTTCGGACAGACGGAGGTGAACTCCGGGTTGTCGATCACGATCTCGTAGCCGCGAAACTGGTTCTCCCAGGTCTCAATCTCAGGAAAGTGCGTGGCAAGCCCCGCGCGTGCGTGTTCATCGGTGTACCGCGGCGTGGTCGTCATCCCCATATTGTACGCATGGAGTACCCGCGCATCTTTCTGACTCCAAAGCAACGCGAGGCGCGTCTTATATACTTACCAACGGTTTAGGACGAATGGCCGAAACTTCAAACGGCAAAGCGAAACCAGTCACTTTATGGACGCTTGCTGCAATCCTGCTGATTATCGTTTTCTTCGCGGTACGGAGGCTCACCCGCGAGGAGCTGCCTCTGCGCGTCGCGCAAGCAACCATGAACGATTTGATCACCACTGACAGCACCAACGGCAAGGTGGAACCGCAGCCCCCCAACTTCGCAGCGCACGCCCCGGCGCCTGGCACCGTCAAACAGCTTTACGTAAAATCCGGCGATCTGGTGCCCAGGGGAAAGCTCCTGTTGTCGCTGGACGATGGAGATGCGATCGCGCACAGCGCCGGCGCCCTGGCCACGCTGCGCGGTGCGCAGGCAAGCTATCAGGCCACAGAACAAGGTGGCACGCAGGAAGAGCGCAATTCGCTTACGGGCGAGTTGGCCAAGGCTCAGATGGATCGCGACCAGGCGCAGCGCGATCTCGACACGTTAAAGAAATTGGTTACCCAGGGCGCGGTGGCCCCCGGCGAGGTGGCATCCGCGCAGCAGAAGCTCGACGCCGCAAACACGGCCCTTTCGACGCTCCAGAAGAAGCAGACCGGGCGCTATTCTCCGGCGGACATGACCCACTCCAGAGCCGATCTGGAGCAGGCCCAGGCTGCCTACGCCGCCGCCAGCACCGTCGTGGCCCGCTCCAACGTCAGGGCCCCGTTCGCCGGCACGGTCTATTCCCTGCCTGTATCGCAATCGGAATATGTCGAGCAGGGCGCGTTACTGCTGCAGTTGGCCGATCTGACCAAGCTTCAGGTCCGCGCTTACTTCGACGAGCCGGAGCTGGGCGCTCTGCACGTCGGCCAGCCGGCGACCATCGTCTGGGACGCACTCCCGGATCGCCAGTGGCATGGGCGAATCCTCCACATGCCTTCGACCATCATTAACTATCAGAACACCCGGAATGTCGGCGAGGTGCTTTTGAGCGTAGATGATGCGGACGGCAAATTGCTGCCGAATACCAACGTAAAGGTGACCGTCACCGAACAGAGATTGGATCACGTTCTCACCATCCCGCGCGAAGCGCTGCATAGTGAGAACGGTAAAAACTATGTCTACCTTTTGCACGGTAAGGTGCTCAGACGGCAGCCGGTTACCGTGGGCGCCCGGAATCTCACCCAGGTGCAGATCGTTAACGGGCTGACGGAGAACGCCGTCGTGGCGCTGAGCACCACCAACGGCGAGCCTCTGGCGGAAGGCGTGCCGGTGCACACCGACCGCTGAAACAGTTCCACGGCAGATGCTCTTTCGTATCGGACAAGTTTTCATGCGTATTCCCCCCGTACTGCTCATCATCCTGGTCATCCCTCTCCACCTGCTGGCTCTCACTCCAGGGGGGCGCACGGACGTGCTTCGCGATCTCCAGCAAGGCCGCGCCGATCACGCGCTCGAGCTCCTGCAGCCGGTCACAGCGGCGAGCAGCAACGATGCGGAGGCAGAGCAACTGCTCTGCCGGCTCGCGCTGCAATTGGAGCGATGGGACCAGGCGGTGGCCGCATGTCAGAAAGCAGTCGCTCTCGACGCCGGCAGCAGCAACAATCACCTGTGGTACGGGCGCGCGCTGGGAGAAAAGGCGGACCGCGTCTCGTTCATCAAGGCATATGGCCTCGCCAAGCGGGTGAAGACCGAATTTGAAACCGCCGTCACACTCGATCCGCGCAACGCGGAGGCACTCTCCGCTCTCGGCGAGTACTACACAGAAGCTCCCGCCATTGTGGGCGGCGGAAAGGACAAGGCTGCACAGGTGGCGGGCAAGCTGGACGATGTCGAGCGGGCCCGCGCCGAGGAGTTGCGTGGCCGCCTGGCGCTCAGCAACAAGGACACAGCCGCGGCAGAGATGCACTTCCGCGCAGCCATCGCCGCGGCACCGCGCGCCTCGAACTACTGGATGGTGCTCGCTTCCTTCTATCAGAAACAGAATGACATTCTCCGCATGCAGGAGGCGATCCGCTCCGGCCTGGCCGCCGAAGGCGCACACGGTGAACCGCTGGTCGATGCTGCCCAGCTCCTGATGCGCACCGGGCAAGACCCGCAGACCGCAATCCGGCTGCTGCGCGAGTACCTCGCATCCCCCGAAAAATCCGAGGATGAACCAGCCTTCCGCGTGCAGCTCCTGCTTGCCGGCCTGCTGAATCAACAGGGTGATGCGGAAGGTGCTGCGCGGGAGATTCAGGACGCAACCGCCATCGCCAGCGTCTATCATCCAACCAGGCAGATTGCTACCAACACCGGACGCTGAAACACAGGAAAACCAACCTTTGTCACGTGTATCTTTT
The DNA here is from genome assembly GCA_963763665.1 of uncultured Acidobacteriaceae bacterium. GTDB lineage: Bacteria > Acidobacteriota > Terriglobia > Terriglobales > Acidobacteriaceae > KBS-83. The sequence goes on from CAVXPT010000002.1 coordinate 84,593, forward strand.
TGTTCGCGATTCGCCGCGCCTCCACTTGTCGCCCTCGCAACCCTGGCGATAACGGCGACACCACCAGCAGAGGCGCAGATTTCCTTCTACACGGCAGTTGATCTGGCGCTGCGCAATTCGCATGAAGTCAAAATGGCCGCCGCGGACGTCAATCGCGCCGCCGCTAGTGTCAGCGAAGCCAGGGACGCATACGTTCCCACCATGGTGATCGGTTCAAGCCTGGGTTATTCCTATGGATTCCCGGTTGGCCAGCCTACTGTCGTGAACGCCACCGCGAACTCCCTGGTACTCTCCTTCTCACAGCCAGCCATCATCCGTTCCGCGCGGGCCGCACTGTTGTCGGCACAGGCCTCCCTGCGCGATACCCGCGAAAAGATAGTGGCAGCCACTGCTTTGAGCTACATCGAATTGGATACAGATCGTCACGAACTGCAGGCGTTGGATCAGCAGCACGATTTTGGCGAGCGCCTGGTGGAGATCGAGCGCCAACGCAACGCCGCCGGACTCTCCAGCGCCATGGACGTGACGCAGGCCGAACTGACCAACGCCCAGTTGGAACTGCGGCGCCTCCATATCCAGGACCACATGAGCCTGCTTCGGCTGCGGCTGGCAAACCTCACCGGACTTTCTGAGGATGTGATCACCCCGGAGCCGGCCTCGATTCCCGGATCGCCTGCCGCGCCGGCAGCTACGAAAATGACCGCCATCCTGACTGCACACAATGGCGCGCTCGCAGCTTCCGAGGCAGACGTGAAGTCCAAGCAGAACCTCGCTCTCGCCGACAGCCGAAAAGAATGGCGGCCGCAGATCGCCTTTGGCGTTCAGTACAGCCGCTACGCCAAGTTCAACAACTATGCCCAGTACTACCTGCGCTTCCAGCACAACAACTTCGACGTCGGCATCGACGTGAAACTGCCAATCTTTGACAGAGAAGCACGCGACCACGCACATGCCTCCGCCGCGGATGCTGTTCATGCCCGGGAACAGGCAGACCTTTTTCGCCTCCAATTGTCGGAGCAGACCCGCGAGCTCTCCGGCGGTCTGGCAGAGTTACAGGCGCAGCAGAAGATCGCCCGCCTGCAGAGCGACTACGCGCAGGAAAACGTCGACGCGGTCATGACCCAGATTCAGAACGGATCAGGTAACTCAAACGTTACCCCCCTGACCCCGCGCGACGAGCAAAAAGCCCGAATCGAAGAGCGCCACCGCTACGTCGAAAAGCTGGACGCCGATTTCCAGTTGATGCAGGCGGAGATACAGTTGCAGCGCTCTCTCGGGACCGTTGAAGACTGGGCCATGCAGGCTCCTCACCCATAGTCATTTATCGACAGTTGGATAGCCGACACTGCACCGTTTTCGGGGCAGCTTTTTGCCCTTTCAATGTGTTCTGACTGGTACACTAGGGGATAGACAATATGCCACTGAAGACGCTCTTTCTGAACCCGCCTTCGTTTGAAAACTTTGACGGCGGCGCCAGCAGCCGCTGGCCCGCAACCCGCGAAATCGAGTCCTACTGGTACCCGGTCTGGCTCGCCTATCCCGCCGGTATGCTCGAGGGCTCGCGCCTGCTCGATGCCCCGCCACACCACGTCTCCGCCGAGGAGACGATCGAGATCGCGAAAGGCTACGAGTTCCTCGTGCTCTTTACCAGCACCGTGGGCTGGGCCGGCGACCACGGATTGGCCCAGGCCATCAAGGCTGCGAACCCGTCCATCAAGATCGCCTTCGTCGGACCGCCGGTCACCACCTCGCCGGACCGCGCGCTGAACGAGTGTCAGGTCATCGACTTCATCTGCCGCCGCGAGTTCGACATGTCGGTGGTGGAGTTCGCCAACGGCAAGCCGCTCCCGGAGATCCTCGGCATCAGCTATCGCAACGCGGACGGCACCATCGCGCACAATCCCGATCGTCCGCAGCTCGAAGATCTGGACGCGATGCCCTGGGCGACCAAGATCTACAAGCGCGACATGGACGTGACCCGCTACAACGTCCCGTTCCTGCTGCACCCGTACATCGCGCTCTACTCCACGCGCGGCTGCCCCGCGCAGTGCACCTTCTGCCTGTGGCCGCAGACGCTGAGCGGACACGCCTGGCGCAAGCGCTCCACCGACGACGTGGCCGCCGAGATGAAGTGGGCAAAGGAGAACTTCCCGCAGGTGAAGGAGTTCTTCTTCGACGACGACACCTTCAACATCCAGAAGGCGCGCACCATCGAGCTCTGCGAGAAGCTGAAGCCGATCGGCATCACCTGGTCCTGCACCTCGCGCGTCACCACCGATCGCGAAACGCTGAAGGCGATGAAGGATGCCGGATGCCGCCTGCTGATCGTGGGCTACGAGTCGGGCGATCCGCAGATCCTGAAGAACATCAAGAAGGGCGCCACCGTCGAACGTGCCCGCGCCTTCACCAAGGACTGCCACGACCTCGGCCTCACCGTCCATGCCGACTTCATTCTCGGCCTGCCCGGCGAGACCAGGGAGTCGATTCGCAACACCATCAACTTCGCCAAGTCCCTGGATTGCGAGACCATCCAGGTCTCCATCGCCCACGCCTATCCGGGCACCGAGTTCTACGACTTCGCGGAAAAGAACGGCTTCATCACCAATCACAACATGTCGGACGCGGGTGGCCACCAGATGGCCCACATCGAGTATCCCGGCCTGCCGGCCGAGTATGTGCTGGAGATGGTGCACCGCTTCTACGACGAGTATTACTTCCGTCCCAAGGCGGCGGCTCGCGTCGTCTGGAAGGCCATCGTCAACCGCGATGTGCCGCGTCTCTATCAGGAAGCCAAAAGCTTCATGAAGCTCCGTGCGCAGCGCAACAAGATCGTGAAGGACACCAGGCAACAGCAGGCAACCAAGCCCACACCGGTCGTGAACGCCGGGGCCTGATCGGCCTTCTTCCATCGCAACGCGAGGCGGCCCCCGGGCCGCCTCTCTGCGCTCACCACCGTACACTGATGACCCCACGCCGATACATCGTCCTCGCCATCATCACGCTTACCTCGGCGCTGGGTGACACCTTTCTCGCTCACGGCATGAAGCAGCTCGGGCCGGTTTCGTTGCACCATCTCGGCACGCTGCTTCTTGCGCTGAAGATACCCTGGGTTCTCGTCGGTATTGTTCTCCTGATCGGATTCTTCGCCTCTTACCTGGCGGCGCTCTCCTGGGCCGATGTCACCTTCGTGCTTCCCGCCAGTTCGCTCGCATACGTCGTCGTCGCGCTCCTGTCCCGCTTCTGGTTGCATGAGCAGATCACGCCCGCGCGCTGGCTTGGCATCTTCTGCATCGTGGCCGGCGTCGGCTTCGTCACCCGCGGGCCGGCCTACACCGAGCATCCCGCGGCGGAAGCAGCCGCACTGCAGGATTCCGCAGCCTCCACGCCCATCGCGCAACCTGAAGCGAAAGCGACGATCCCCAATGGCACGAAGGCGATGATCCCCAATGGAGCAAAGCAATGACCGCGGGCGTCTCCGGTCTCGCCCTCGCCGCCATGCTGACAGTGAATGTCGCGACCGCCACGGCGGGTGACATCCTGATCGCCTCCGCGTTCCGGCAGATTGGCGATTTCGATGCCATCATGGCGCGCGGCGGACTCCTGACCGCGATCGTCACCGTGCTCCGCAATCTCCGCTTTCTCAGCGGCTTTGCCATCATGGCGGTCAGCTTCTTCTCGCTTCTATTCACACTGAGTCACGCGGATGTCAGCTTGGTCGCTCCAGCCGCCGGCTCTCTCACCTTCGTCACCAACGCCATCGCCGCCCGCATCTTCCTCAAAGAGCGCGTCGACCGACGTCGCTGGGTGGCAGCCATCCTTGTCTGCTGCGGCGTGGCGCTGCTCAAGCATTGACCCGGCCCTTCATAAGCCGCTATTGGATGCGTCGCGCATCGCGGCTCTTCCTGCTATCTGCGATTGCTGCTCTTATCTGTGCTGTCGCTTACGCTCTCACGCCGCCGCCGGACGTGCGTCATCGCCTCAGCATGGGCACCGCATACGCCGCTCTGTGCTTCCTGGCTGCGTCTCTCATGCTCGGTCCATGGAACGTGCTTCGCCGCCGGCAGGTTCCGGTCAGTTATGACCTGCGGCGCGACGTCGGCATCCTCACCGGCATTCTGGCCCTGCTGCATACCGGCATCGGCCTTACCGTGCATCTGCGCGGACGCATGTGGATGTACTTTTTCAAATCGCTGCATCCCGTGCGCGTGCAGGCCGGCGCCTTTGGGAGTGCAAACTACACCGGCCTCGTGGCCGCCGCGCTCTTCGCCATGCTGCTGGCAATCTCGAACGATTGGTCGCTCCGCGCTCTCGGCACCCCTCGCTGGAAGAGCTTGCAGCGCTGGACCTACGTTGCCTTCGCGTTGACCGTGGCCCACGCGATTCTCTTCCAATGTGTAGAAAAGCGTCAGCTATCCTGGATCCTCTTCTTTGCCGTGTCCGCTCTGGTGGCCATCGCGGCGCAGGCGCTCGGGTATTTGCAAAGGCGCGGGCATGCGGGATCGCGATAGGGTCTCAAAATGAGACCGTGCCCTCGCACGGATCAAGACAAACAGGTTATGGGTTATTTGAGGAAATGATCTCAATGAGTGGTATGGCGATTTATCGCAAAACCGAGAATCATTGGAAGCGAAGATAGCGAGCGAGATCCGCACGGCTATGTCTGAAACTGCAAGGCAATCTCGCACGTGCCGTCTTTCTGCTGGCTGTTGAGACGGTCCGGGAATACGGAGGACAAAAAGCCCGACAGTCCGACTGCGAAGATTTGTTCCTCCACCATCCCATGGGGCAAACGTTGTTCCGAGGCGATATAGGGCAGGGTGCCCTTGTAGCTGAGCTTGATATCCAGGTCGAGGTCGTCATAGCTGAGACTTGCAGCGATAGGGCCATCCGCATGGCCTCCTTCCTCGATGAGGCGCAGCAGTTCGCCAATAGTGGTCTCAACTCGCGCGGCATCTGCCGCGCTTAGCTGCCACAGCTTTGCCTGCGCGCGGAATTTGTCATCGAAACTTGACGAAGCTTTGCCTCCAGCGGGCTCCAATATGGTGATCTCGGTGCGGCGTTCTCCGATCAGGAAACACAGATTGAGGAGCACGCAGACCACCACCGCGATCGACAAGATCGAATCGGTAAACGCATTGGTCCAGGAGGGCAGCAAGGCGTAGAACTCCGGATACACACGCCGGCTTAGCGCAAACAGCAGCGAGATGCCGACAATGAACGTGCTGCGCATCGTTATTGGACGCGAGGTCACGATCTGGATCCCGCCCATCAGCATCGAGGCGCCATTGAAAATGAGTGCCGCGCCGATGATTGGCAATGGCAGAGCCAGAAGCGCGGCGCCGACTTTCGGCATGCATGAGAGCAGCAGAAGCCAGCACGCGATCGCATAGGCGATGTAGCGACTCGTTGCTCCCGTGACCTTCTGGAGTCCGACCAGACTTGGCGCCGCACTGAGCCCCGGTGTCGCCAGCCATCCGCCGGCAAAGCACGCGATTCCGTCCGCAAAGATCCCGGAGCGGATATTGCCCAGGTTCGGCCGGCGCCACGATGCGTCGTTGATCTTCTGGCAGGTCGTTATCACGCCAATAGTGCGCAAGCCCGAGGCCAGCGCCGCAATGGCGAACGGCACGATCAGCGAGGGGTCAAACCGGTAGGAGAGAAAACGAGGATCAGGAAGCGCGAACCAAGGCCGCGAAGCAATGATCCCGATGTCTCGGCTCGTCACCATTCCTGCTGCGGCGGCAACCGCCATTCCCAAGGCTAGACCGATCAGGCCGCAGAGCAGCCGGGGCAGGCCCTTGCCCCACACCCCCAACCCAACCATCGCTGCAAGTGTTAAGCCGGCGACCGCAATGTGGGTTCGAAGATTCGGATCGTGCAGGTCAGAAATCCCGAGAAATCCGCGTATGCCGATCAGGCCCAACTCCGCGCCCACTGCAATCACAATGAAGCCGGAAACAACCGGAGGAAACACCCTGCGCATCCGCGGGAGCGCCCACGCGAAGAGCGATTCAAAAACGCCGGCGAACGCGATCATCCCGCAAACCAGCGCCAGGCCAGCGCGATGCGCCGCCTCCAGCGCCGGTGCGAAGTAAATCGCGGAAACTACCGGTGGAGCGAGGTATCCTGACCCAACCGGCCCCAGCCGATGCGCTTGCAGCAGCGTGGCCAGCGCGATGGCGATCATGCCCAGCCCTACTGCATGCGATGCCACGGCAGCAGAGGCCCCTGCCGCTTGTGCGATCAAAGTAACGAACACCAGGTAGGGACAGATGACGGCCACATGCTGGGCACCCAGAAGAATGAGTTGAGCCAGAGGGGGGCGTTCATCTAACCCAAAGATCAGATCCGGAGGGCTCACGCGCTGTGCGCGCCGGTGCAGATCCGCGCCAGCCTCTTTTGACGGGTCAACTGACTGCACTGTCATGCGGTCGAATTATAGGCCGACGGAAAGTCAACAGCACGGAGGTGAGTCAGGCGGCAACGGTCAACTGCCGCTAACAAGGCGAGTCACTTACTGAGCAAAGGGACTCTCGGATATTTCGACATGGCACAAGTTAGGCCAGACGGTCATGAGTTATCGTCCGACGGTCTCAAAATGGGAAGTGTATCCATCGCGGTAGCAGAATGTTGGCGTGATACCTCTCGCAATTTGCTACGCTTGAAATAGGGGCAAAACGATCATGCGCAGTGAGCGGACCAGAGGCGGCAATAAACCCAACAGAATGACGAATTTACCGATAAGTCCTTTGCCTGGACGAATTTAGGCCTCGGAAAGGGGCCTAAGCGACACATTTAAGGCCAGTTAGTGCTACGGCCTCCCGCACCGGAGGGGGGAGGGGGTAGCGTACCGTTACTCGTCCCTTATCTCCAGGTCGGCAGATCGCCGGAAAGCGCGCGATCCAGATAGGTCGCCGCGCTGATCAAAGCCAGGTGTGTTAACGCCTGCGGATAGTTCCCCAGGTGCTGGCCGCTGCGGCCGAGTTCCTCTGCATAGAGCCCGACGTGGTTGGCATAGCCCAGCATCTTTTCAAAGAGCAGCCGCGCCTTGTCCAACTCTCCGGAGCGCGCAAGGCACTCGATGAACCAGAAAGAGCAGGCGGTGAAGGCGCCCTCGGTTCCGGCAAGGCCGTCCAGACCACTCTCTGTCTTGTAGCGATATACCAGGGTGTCCACCGTCAATTCTTCTTCGATAGCCTTGAGCGTGGCGACCCAGCGCGGATCACTAGGACTGATAAAGCGCATCAGCGGCATCAGAAGGGTGGCTGCATCCAGGTCGGTCGATCCCTCGCGCTGTACGAAAGACTTGCGCTCTTCGCTCCAGAAATTGTTGTGTATATCGTCGGCGATGGCATCGCGCGTCGCGATCATCCAATCCATCGGACCGGCGAGCGAGCGCTTCTCTGCAAGACGGATCGCCCGGTCGAAGGCTACCCAGCACATGAGCCGTGAATGCAGGAAGTTGTGCCGCCCCCCGCGAACCTCCCAGATGCCCTCGTCCGGCCGGTTCCAGTTCTTCGACAGCCACTCCAGCATACGTTTCAGGGAGAGCCAGCCATCGTGGCTGGTAGCCTCCCCATACTTGTTGGCCAGATAGACCGCGTCCATCATCTCGCCATAGATGTCGAGTTGCAGCTGCTTAAAGGCTGCGTTGCCGATACGGACTGGCCGGGAGTCCATATAACCGCGCAGGTAATCGAGCGTCTCCTCTGGAACCTCGTGGCGCCCGTCAATACCGTATAGAACCTGCAATGGGCCCTGCTCGGAGTCGTAATCCAGCAGCGAAGCCAGCCACTTCTGAAACAGGGCTGCCTCCTCCACGTACCCCAGCCGCATCATGGCGTACAAGGTAAACGATGCGTCCCGCAGCCACACGTAGCGGTAGTCCCAGTTACGTTCTCCACCGGGGTGCTCCGGCAACCCGAACGTCGGCGCCGCGATGATCGATCCGTACTCGTGATCCTGCATGAGCTTGAGGGTCAGCGCGGAGCGGTTGACCGTCTCCCGCCAGCGGCCGGAGTAGCGTGATTTTGCCGACCACTTGTGCCAGAAATCTACGGTTTCCTCGAATCGCTGCTTCATCAACTGCTCATCGAGGCGCGCCTCCATTTCGGGGCAATCTTCACTGAAGAGAAAATAAAGTTGATCTCCCTCCTTCATCGCGAAGGTCGTCACGACACCGTCGTCCTTCACCTCAAGCGGGATCGATGCCTGCAGCACCATCGGAAGAATCCCATCCCCTTCGGGCCGAAAAACGACGGCATCGCCGCGACGCTCCACCGTATGTTTGCGGCGCGCGTAATCGAAGCCGGGCTTGCACTCGAGCTTGAAGTTGATCTTCCCCTGGACAACGGAAACGCTCCGAATCAGCTGGTTCGGCACATCGTCCTGGAGAATCGGCATGAAGTCCGTAATCTCGGCGATGCCGCTCTCGGAAAGGAACCGGGTCATCAGGACGTTGGTCTCGGGCAGATAGAGCTGCTTGCTGTTTTCCCCATCCAGCTCTGGCCGGATGCAGAAGAGGCCGCCCTTCTCCGGATCGAGCAATGCAGCAAACACCGTAGGAGAATCGAAGCGCGGAAAACAGAAAAAATCGATGGATCCATGCATTCCCACCAGGGCGATCGACCGCATGTTGCCGATCACGCCGTAATCTTCTATTGGCTGAAACTCCATGAAGGCTCCTCCGCCTTAGTTCAGGGATGCCATGCGCGACAGCAACCCCAGCACCTACGGTAGCAAACGCATCAGCCCCCGCCGGGGCAGATCCGCCACGAGATAGCGCTTCGCACCGCCGAACTTGCGGCTGACAGCCTCTGCCGATAGATATCCGCTGCGCGCAGCGCTCTCCATCGTGGAGGGCCATCCCGTGGCGGTCCAATCGCCTGCAAGCATCAACCCCGGCCACCCGCTTTCCGCTGCGGGCCGCAGGCTGTCCAGCCCAGGCACGATCGAGTAGGTCGCCCGCACCTCCTTCACCACAGCGGCCTTCAGCAGACGCGCTTCATGCATGGCTGGAAAGAAGAGAGCCAGCTCCCGCATCGCTAGATCGATGATCGCCTGGCGCTCCATCGGGACCAGCGATTTCGACGCACTGACGACCAAGCTCGATCAGATGGCCGGCGCGCATCGACTGGCGCTCCGGTTGTATGCGGGAGGTGTTGTAGAGCCACTGCATCGTTGTATCGAGCAACACGGCGTGATTCAGCGGCGTGATCTCACGATCGAACCAGAGGTGGATTCCAGTGAGCGGCGAATGGCTGAAACCCGCCAACAGCTTCCCCAGCCGGTCGCGCGGGGGACCCTCCGGCAGCCCCGGCAGGAGCTTTTGTAGGCCCTCAAACGACAATGCGAGCACGACCGCGTCAAACTCTTCGGTTTGTTCGCCAACACGAAGCCGCCACCGTCCCGATGTTTCGTCGCTGCATAGCTTTTCAACCGTACTACGAAGGTGAACCTTGCCGCCCGCGCATTCGATGGCGGTTGCTACGCGACCGTACATTTCGCTCAACGGCACGCGCGGCACACCCATCCGCCCCGCTTCCGCCGAGAACAGAAATGCCTCACGAAAGACCTTCGCCGCATAACGGACGGATATCCGGTCGGGGTCCTCGTTCAATGCGCTGAACAATACTGGCTTCCAGAAGTGCTCCACCGCGCGGTGCGTCTGGCCCGTGTTTCGCAACCAAGCTGCAAAATCCTGTTGATCGTCCTGCGGTGTGCTTCCTTTCAGAAATACCGCGATAGCACGCGCGATCGCTATCTTGTCGCGCAGACCGAGAGCTTTCGCCGCCAGGAATGATGGCGTGCTGTGGAGCGGGGCCGGTAGGCGGGCCGGCCTCAGCTTCGACTGCCGGCCGCCGGGCTCCAGAAAAGTGATGCCGTCCGTCCACAGCATCGTGTCTTCCGCGCCGGCGCGCTGGAGCAGATCAAGAACGTTGGTACAGCAGCCAAGAACGATGTGCTGACAGTTATCGATGACCTCATCCACGCCAGGATGCAGGTACGACGAGGCGCGTCCACCAACATAAGGCCGTCGCTCAAACAGCTCTACGGCATAACCGTCCTGTGCCAATGCGCAGGCCGCCGCTAGTCCTGCAACGCCGCCGCCCACCACGGCGACCCGTTGTGTGCTTCGCGGGCCGCTCATCGCGTGCTACCTCGCAGGCGCAACGCGATCATCTGTGCCATGCCACGGGAGAGGATGAGGAGTTTCTGCCAGGTCGGGACCTGCACCCGTGACGTAAACACGTCAAAGCGTCTCGCTTCGATCTTCGTCAGCAACCGCGAATAGATCCTGACCAGGACCCGTAGCGCGGGACGGCTGTCTGCGCTGATCAGTGGCAGCAATCGATCTGCGGATTTGTAGTAGGCGCGTGCCCGTCTCGCAACACCGGCCAATGCCAGCCGTTGCGCCTCAGTCAGTTCCCTTCCTGCCTTCACACGGACCAACTCGACAGCACTTGTGCCACAAGCTTTGAGATCATCGGATGGGACATATACGCGTCCGCGCTCGGCATCTTCGCGCACATCGCGCAGAATGTTGGTCAACTGAAAGGCGATGCCAGTCTCTTCCGCCAACCGTTCCGCGGCAGGATCGCTGAAACCAAAAATACGGATGCAAACCAGGCCGACCACAGAAGCAACGTAGTAGCAGTATCGATAGAGATCGGTGAATGTCGCGAATGTATCCAGCCCGTCAGTTCCACGTCGACTCTCCGCCTCTGGCTGCAGATCCATTGCGGTGCCCTCAACCAATTGCTGCAGCAGCTCGTCCGGAATGTTGAAGCGCCGCTGCGCGTCTCGGACTGCAATGAAAACCGGGTCAGTCGTATCCGTCCCATTGCGCCATGCATCTGTCCACGCTGTCAGTTCCTCGCGCCGGGTTGCGTGGTTCTTCGACTCATCATCCGAGATGTCATCGGCATGCCGCATGAACGCGTAGATGGCGCACATGGCATCGCGCTTATGCGCAGGCAGTGCGACAAAGGCGTAGTAGAAGTTTTTGGCCTCTCGCCTGGCGATCTCCCGGCACGTTGCGTAGGCCGCTTCTATCGGTGGCGATTGCGTCAAGCCATTGTTCCCGCTGGCCGCATTCCCGGCACAAACCGACCAGCCAACGCATGCATCAGAAGCAGCCCCTTGCGCGGCTTCGATATCGTCGGCCGCCCCGACAGCACGTCATAGTTGCGCGCCTCAATTGCCCGCAGAATCTCGACGCCACCGCGAGTAAACAGGTCCAGGTCCACCGCGAGTTCCCGGTCCACCATGCCGATCAACCGTGCTCCCCGTGTGAACATCGCTCGTGTGTCGGCGATCTGGTCCCGCAGCAATTCGCGAAATGCGGGCGTCGCCTCTTGATTCGCGAGTGTCATCTCGTCCACGCCCGCCGCAGCCATCGCATCCTGCGGAAGGTAAATCCGGCCGCGCGCAAAGTCCTCACGAATGTCCTGCCAGAAGTTTGCAAGCTGGAGCGCGCTGCAGGTCTCATCGGACAAGGCAAACCGCTCAGCGTCGCGATAGCCACATGCATACAACACTAGTCGGCCCACCGGGTTGGCTGAGTAACGGCAGTAGCCTAGAACGTCGACCATCGATGCATACCGCGTGACCGTCTGATCCTGACGAAACGCAGTGAGCAGATCGGCGAAAGGCTCCTTCGGAATATCGCAGGTGCGAATCGTCTCCCGCAGCGCGACGAAGACTGGATGCTTTGCCTCGCCTCGATAGCAGGCATCGAGCTGCTCCTGCCAAACGTCCAGCAACGCCAGCGCCTGTGCCTGGCTTCCTACTTCATCTCCCAGATCGTCCGAGATTCTGCAGTAGGCATAGATGCTGCGAAAGTGAGGCCGCAGGCGCTTTGGCAGAAGCCACGAAGCGACGTGAAAGTTCTCATAATGCGACTCAGCCAGTTCGCGGCAGTACTGCTGCGCCTCCGCCAGTGTCGGGGTGCGATCCGGCATCCGATACGAGGACGGAAGCGACGCCCATCCTTGTTCCGCCAACGTGTTCGTATCCGTGACTGTATGCTGGGCTGCCGTCATGGCAGAATCACCGTCTTGATCTCGTTGGTGCGGCGCATCATCCCTTGAAAAACGGAAACAAGATCGCGCAAGGGAGCGTGCCCGGTGATGAACGCATCCGCATCGAAGGCCGGGTTGGCAATCAGCGCAAGCGCTCTACGGCAAACCGCCGGAGTGTGGTGAAAGCTTGCTTTGAGCTCGATATCGTTGTAGTGCAGATGGTTGGTATCCAGATCGACGCGCGTTCCCTTGGCTGGGCCACCAAAGAAGTTCACCAGGCCGCCCCGGCGCACCATGTCCACCGCCCACTGCCAGGTCAGCGGCAGCGCTACCGCCTCAATCGCGATATCGACCCCGCGACGGTCGGGCGTCAACGCGCGCACCGCGGCAATGCAATCCTTGACCTTGGTCATCTGCACAACGTGTTGCGCACCCAGCCGCAACGCCGCCGTTACCTGCTGATCGTGTTTCACCACCGCGATGACGTGGACACCGGCCAGCGCCGCGGCATGGATCATCATCAAACCAATCGGCCCTGCGCCGATCACCGCCATGGTATCGCCGCGCTGCGCTCGGCTCTCCTCGAGTCCGCGCAAGACGCATGCCAGTGGCTCAGTCAGCGCCGCGTGCTCGTCTGTGACATGCGCTGGAATCTCCAGCGTATTCTTTTCAACGATGCGTGCCGGCACCCGAATCCACTCGGCGTAAGCACCATTGTTGAACAGCAGGTTTTCACAGAGGTTCTGCTGGCCGCGCTGGCACCAGTAGCAGCGGTCGCAGGGTGCGGAATTGAGTGCGACCACCCGCATTCCAGGGCGAACTGCGGAAACTCCCTCACCCACAGCGGCCACCACGCCCGCCAACTCATGTCCAAAGAGGGCAGGCATGTTCAGCATCTTGGCGTGATAGCCCCGGCGATAGGTCTTCAGGTCCGTTCCGCAGGTCAAAGCGGCGTTGACGCGCACGACGATCTCGCCCGCTGCGGGCAAAGGCCGTTCCACGTCCTCGATCCGGACATCTTCCTTGCCGTAAAGAACGGCTGCCTGCATGCCTGTCGCCATTGCCCTATTTTCTCAGATTGCGCCTGGCGTTAGCTTCCCGGCTCAATCATGATCTTCATGGAATCCGGATGCGGCTCGGAGGCAAACGCAATTGCCTCGCCTGCGCGTGACAACGGAAACCGGTGTGAAATGAGCCGCGTCAGGTCGTAGCCTTGGGTGTATCCCTCTACCACCATCCGAACACCATCATCCTGAATCTCGGCTGAAGAGCTGTACGATCCCATCAATGTCTTCTCGTCCATGCAAACGACGGCTGGATCGAAGATAGCCTCTCCGTGCTGTGTCTGCGCAAACAACATGATGCGACCTCCGGGGCGCGCCGCCTCGATGGCGGTCCGAATCAGCGCGTTGCCACCCACAGCCAGCAGAACAGCATCGGCGCCACGACCTTCGCTCTCCTCGCGAATGCGCGTCACAACATCCTCCGTGCTCGCGTCGATGGAATGTTCCAGTCCGAAGGTTCTTGCCACAGAATGACGCTGGGGATAGAGGTCCGAAGTCACAACCTTGGCGCCGGTGCGCCGGGCAAGCGTGGCCAGCAGGATGCCGATCGGGCCTTGTCCTATCACCAGCACCGTCTCATCCGGTTGCAGACGAAGCGACCGGACGCCCTTGTATGTGGTGTTCAGCGGCTCAATAAAGGCTGCCTGTTCAAACGGCACCTCCGCCGGCACCTTGACCAGACCGTGGCGCACAATCCAGTCCATCACTCGCACATACTCGGCAAAGCCGCCGCCGGAAGGCTCAAAACCGGCCGTACACCCCACATTCTTGTAGGAAGGGCACTGCGCAAAAGTCTTCTTGCGGCAGTAATAGCAGGCGCCGCACGGCACGTGGTGAAAGACAGAGGCGTGATCGCCGACCTTAAAGTCGTGCACACCCTCTCCCACGGCAGCGATGACACCGGCCGTTTCATGACCGAAGATACGGGGTGCTGAATGTGAGCCGGTGTGAATCTTCTTGAGATCGGTGCCGCACACGCCGCACGTCGCCACGCGCAGAAGCACTTCGCCAGGGCCGATCCGCGGCACCGGTACCGTCTCCACACGCACATCGTTCACGCCGCGATAGACCGCCGCCTGCATTGTTTCCGGAATACGGTGCGAATGACTTTGTTCCTTCTCAACCGTTGCTGTCTGCATACTTTCCTTCATCGATCCATCGGCGGAGAGTCTGGCCCAGCGCATCCGCGCCACTCCTGCTGTTCTTTCCCATCCGCAGCAGCGGCGCCACATAGCGTGGACGAGTCAAAGCGTATGTGGCCAGCCGCCCGGTGCGCAACTGCTTCTCGTTGTCCAGAAAGAAATTAAAATCCGGCAGATCCTCGGTGGCCATATCGGTTACCGTCTTCCAGCAGTGGAACGGAATGCCTTTGGCGCGTGCCAGCCGGGCGACGGCTGCTGCCTCCATGTCCACCAGCGACGCACCATACCTCTCTGCGACCTGGCGTTTTTCGTCCCGTCCCGCAACGTGATCCAGCGTCACCAGCTTGATGGGACTCGCTTCCGTTAATGCGGCAAATCGTTCGCCACTCGCGGCATGGATCACCTCGCCCACCTCGTAAGCTGTTCCCGGCTGTATTCCGCAAGAGGCTCCGCCCGCCCAGCCGATGGATACCAGAGCGTCCAGGCGGCCGTAGGTTTCCGCGATAGACACTGCTTCTTCCGCACGCGCAGCACCCATGCCCTTTGCCACCGCAATCGCCGCCACATCCCCACGCTGGGTGAGAAATGCGCCATTCGTCTGTCGCGACCAACCGCGCACCAGAGGCTTCAACTCCCGGGCAAGCGCCGCGATGATGCCGATGCGATAACTCATGCGGCAGGCGCGTATCCGTGTGCGCGAAACCAATCGATGGCTGATCGTAGCGCCGCATACACCGGCACGATGCGAAATCCCAGATCGCGCTCGGCCTTCGCTGAAGAGGCAAACATCTTCTTCTTTCCCATCCGCACAGCCTCCACCGTAGCGCGCGGCTCTTTGCCGCGCAGCCGGCCCGTAATCGTCTCATCGAAAAAGGCAAAAGCCATCGCCACCGAATGTGGCACCTTCATGGTCGGGGACGGGAGGCCGGTGATCGCAGACATCTTGTCCAGTATCTGCTTCAGCGAGAGATTCTCGCCACCCAGGATGTACCGTTCGCCAGGCTGCCCACGCTCCACGGCGGCAACATGCGTGCGCGCCACCTCGTCCACATCCACCAGGTTCAGTCCCGTGTCCACATAGGCCGGGAACTTACGGTTGAGAAAATCGACGACGATCTGCCCTGTCGGCGTAGGCTTGATGTCGTTTGCGCCGATCGGCGTCGTCGGGTTCAGCACGATCACATGCTGACCGTCATGTGCCGCCGCAATCGCCTCCTGCTCGGCAAGGTACTTCGAGCGTTTGTAGTGTCCGATCATGTCGTCCAATGAAACCGGCGTATTCTCATCGACGATCGTGCCATCCTCGCGAAAGCCCATGGTCGCCACGCTCGAAGTGTAGACAGACTTTGTTACGCCAAGCTCCCGGGCGAGGGCCAAGAGGTTACGCGTGCCATCTACATTCGACGCGTACATGGTCTGCGGGTCGCGCACCCAGAGTCGATAGTCCGCCGCCACGTGAACCAGAACGTCGCAGTCACCGAGTGCGGAACGAAAGGTGTCCGGGTTACGAAGATCGCCGGTCACCGTCTCTGCAGGGAGGCCTTCCAGGTTGTCGAGGCGGCTGGTGGACCGGATAAGAAGACGCAGCCTGGCACCCTGTGCGGCAAAAGCATGCGCCACATGACTGCCAACAAAACCGGTTGCCCCTGTCAGGAAGACGTTCATGCGTGATCAAGCAACCATCATCAAGCAACTACCTATGAGACGCGCGCCGAAACCAACTCTCGACGCGTAACGACCCGTTAGTCGAGTGGCTCCGCCTCGATGCCGATTCCCTTTTCTCCGGCAGCCTTCTTCTCCCGGTACTTTTTCATCCAGGCTTCGAAGCTCTTGCCTGCGGCAGTATCGCGCCCGGTAAAGGCCAGAGCCGCAATGTCGGCGTAGCTGATGGTGCGTTTGCTCCGTTCCTTGGCTGGGATCACTCGCACCGCGGAGCCAGCCAGTGTAGGGGCAGACCGGCGGTCGAACACATAGCCTTCGACGACACTGCCATCCTTCAACGTCAATTGGATATCGCCGCGATAATCGAAGGCCTTTTCGAGGGCAACGCGCAACTCTTCCTCGCTCGCTAATTGCGGGATCCAGCCCTCCAATTGCTCGTGCTCAAAACCTGCTGCCACCTCCTGCGTGTCCGGCGAAGGTGTGGACGCAACTGTCTGCTCGCTCATACGTGCGATCCTTCCAGTTCGTTGCTCCGCGACGAGGCGATCTGCACCAATGGTGCGCGGCCATGCTCCAGCGGCTGATTCAGCAGGTCCAATGCGCCGCGATCCGCGTACGCGCTGGAAAGGGTGGCCTTCACCATGCCCCAGAAGCCGGACAGAGAGGTAAAGCCATGGTGTACCGTGGAGGGCTCATAGCCGCAGCTCACCATGCAGTTCGCGCACTTCGGATTGCCACTCTCGGTGCCGTACTGACTCCAGTCCGTGGTTTCGATCAGCTCGCGATACGTATCGGCATAGCCATCCTGCAGCAGGTAACAGGGTTTCTGCCAGCCGAAGATGTTGAATGCGGGCGAACCCCAGGGGGTGCATTGATAGTCGCGCTTGCCCATCAGGAACTCGAGAAACAGCGGCGACATATTGAACTTCCATTCCTTCCTGCGGTTGGACAGGATCGCGCGGAAGAGTCTGCGCGAGCGCGCACGGCCGAGGAAGTGCTTCTGGTCTGGAGCCTTATCGTAGGTGTAGCCGGGACTCAGCACCATGCCTTCGACACCAAACGACATTACCTCATCGAAGAAGGCGCGCACGCTATTCGGGTCCGCGCCGTCGAACAGCGTTGTGTTGGTCGTAACGCGGAAGCCCCGGGCAACCGCTTCGCGGATGCCGGCAACCGCCTGGTCATACCCTCCCTCGCGGCAGACCGACAAGTCATGGTGCTCTCGTTGACCGTCAAGATGGACAGAAAAGGTGAGGTACTTGCTCGGCTTGAAGAGCCCGATCTTTTCCTTCAACAGCAGCGCGTTCGTGCACAGGTAAATGTACTTCCTGCGCGCGATCAGTCCCTCGACAATCTCGACGATCTGCGGGTGCATCAAAGGTTCGCCGCCCGGTATGGAAACCATCGGCGCACCGCACTCCTCCACCGCACGGAAGCATTCGTCCGGTGTCAGTTCCTGCTTGAGAATGTGGGCGGGATACTGAATCTTGCCGCAGCCGGCACACGCCAGGTTGCAGCGGAAGAGCGGCTCCAGCATCAGGACCAGCGGGTAACGCTCGCGGCCGCGCACCCGCTGCTTCAACACATAGGTGGCTACGGTCCACATTTGCGAAATCGGTACTGCCATAGTTGCGTTTCTCCGTCGACGCCTTTGGCGTCTGGGTCTGTGGCTCCTGCCGTCCTACCCGGCAGGCGCGCTCATGGCCCGGCGATAATTCGTCAGGGCCAGCAATGGAAAGACATCGCGATAGGTGTGATAGGCGAGATAGAACACCCGGGGGAAGCCAGTGCCGGTGATGATGGCCTCACGAGTCTTACCTTCACCCATGCTCTCGTCCCAGGATCCGTCCGCGCGCTGCCGTTCCAGCAGCCAACGTACGCCCTTGGCAACAGAGTCGCTGCGATTGTCACCCGCAGAGAGCAATCCGAGGATCCCCCACGCCGTCTGCGATGGAGTGCTCACACCCACGCCGCGGGTGACGGGATCGTCGTAGCTGTGGCAACTCTCGCCCCAGCCGCCGTCCGCGTTCTGCACCGAGCGGATCCACTCCGCCGCCTGCTGGATCTCGGGCTCGTGATTCCACATGCCGATCGCTTCAAGTCCGCGCAGCACCAGGAAGGTTCCATAGATATAGTTCACACCCCAGCGGCCAAACCAGCTCCCATCCGGCTCCTGTTCCTTCAGGATGAACTGGATCGCCCGCTCGATGCGCTTGTCCCTGCGTGTGTACCCGTACGTCGCCAGCATCTCCAGGATGCGGCCGGTGATGTCCACGGTCGGCGGGTCCAGCATCGCGTTGTGGTCGGCGAACGGAATGTGCTGGAAGATCATCTTCGTATTGTTCTTATCGAAGCTCGCCCAGCCGCCGTTTTTGCACTGCATGGCGAAGATCCACTCGATCGCGCGACGGGATACGTCGTACTGATAGCGCTCGCGCGGGTTGTCGACCTTGTTCAGAGCCAGCAGCACCTGCGCGGAATCGTCCGTGTCGGGATAGAACTCGTTGTTGTATTCGAAGTACCAGCCGCCGGGCTGCGCATTGCGCACCTTCACGGCCCAGTCGCCTTTATGACGAACCTCTTTCGCGAGCATCCAGTCCGCTGCCTTCAACAGGCGCGGATCGGTTCGTGAGACGCCAGCCTCACCCAGCGCGTAGACCATCTGCGCGGTGTCCCATACGGGCGAGACACACGGTTGCATACGGAAGGTCGGCTCGACGTAGTCGGGTGTGCCCTCGGGCTCGTCGATGCCCAGCTTTTCAAACTCATCCATGGCGCGGATGAAGTGCGGATCGTCCTCCGAATAACCAAGCACACGCAGCGCGATGATCGCGTTCATCATCGCGGGATAAATCGCGCCCAGGCCGTCGGACATCTCGAAGCGTTCGAGCATCCACTTTTCCGCCTTGCGCAGCGCAATTGCGCGCAGCGGACGGATGTGCACGCGCTCTGCCCAGTGCACCATGCGGTCGAGCATCAGGAAGAAATTCCGCCAGCTGACAATCTTGTCGCGATTCCAGCGCAGCTTCAGGCTGCCTTTGTCGCGGCCGCCCACGAACAACTCATCGATGCCCCGTTCCAGCGGGATCTTCTTGAAAGGCTTCTTGGCGTAAGCGATGGACAGCGGAACAAGGATCGCGCGCGACCACGAGGATATTTCGTAGATGTTGAAGTAGAACCACTTCGGCGCGAGCACAATCTCCGGCGGAATGGCCGGAACGGCATCGTAGTCATACTGCCCCAACGCGCACAGATAGATCTTCGTGAAGGTGTTGCACTTCACTACGCCACCGTGCGCCCGGATCCAGGTACGCGCCCTCACCATCAAGGGCTCTTCCGCGGACATGCCCATCAACTTGCAGGCGAAATAGCACTTCACCGCCAGGCTGATATTGCCCGGGCCGCCGGGATAAATGCTCCAACTGCCATCTTCGTTCTGGTAGCGCAGCATTTCCGTAAGGGCGCGCTGCATGCGTCCACGGATTTTGGGATCGACTGTCTCCAGAAGCACATGGAGGAAGATGTAATCGGCCTCCAGCATGCCGTCGGCCTCGAGCTCGCCGACCCAGTGGCCGTCCTCCTGCTGCATCTCGAAGATATGTTGTTTCGATGCCTCGACTGCTTCGTCTACCTGATCCAGCCCGGCATCGATGCGCCCAAACTTTGGCTGTGCGGCGGGCGGCTGCATCTGCTGCACAGGAGCCCCCAACGGGTTCTCATCCACAGATTGATTCATGCCATCTCTTTCGCAGCTAAAGCACTTTTGCTGTACATGTAGACCGATCAACAGATGCTGTGGCCTCTCTCAGACAAAAGGCCGCGCCAAAACTCTCCAACCAGCCCACGGCGACAAGAAGCGTGCTCTAGCGGGCGGCGACTGCCGCCGGTCCTATCGCCTGCACGATCTCCGCCGGAAGTCCAAACCGTACGTTCTCCGGCATCACTTCCACTTCGTCGACCGTCCCAAAGCCTTTATCCCGCAGATACGCAACCACTTCAGAAACCAGAATCTCCGGCGCCGACGCGCCTGCCGTGACGGCAACCGTCGAAACACCCTCAAGCCAGGCCGGCTGGATGGCGTTTGAGTTGTCGATGAGGTGCGCGACCGTGTTCAGGTTGCGCGAAACCTCGACCAACCGATTCGAATTCGAGCTATTCGTGGAACCCACCACCAGAACCAGATCCGCCTCATGGGCCACGTTCTTCACCGCCACCTGACGGTTCTCTGTCGCGTAGCAGATGTCCTGCGAGTGTGGTCCAACGATGTTCGGAAACTTCTCCTTGAGTGCCTGGATGATATCCCGCGCCTCATCGAGGCTGAGTGTGGTCTGCGTCAGATACGCCACTCGATTGGGATCGGGTACCTGGAGCGTCACTACCTCTTCCGCGGAGGAGACTACCTGGGTCACGTCCGGCGCCTCGCCAAGCGTCCCTTCGATTTCATCGTGATCGCGGTGACCGATCAGCACCAGCGAATAACCCTGCCTGGCAAACTTTACTGCTTCGACATGTACCTTTGTAACCAGCGGACATGTCGCATCGATCACCTTGAGACCGCGCTCCTTGGAACGCTGCCGTACGGCTGGCGATACGCCATGCGCGGAGTAGATCACGCGCATGCCTTCCGGCACATCGTCGATGTCTTCGACAAAGATTGCGCCCTTCTCCGCTAACTCGTTCACTACAAAGCTATTGTGGACAATTTCCTTACGGACATAGATGGGAGCGCCAAAGGTTTCAAGTGCGATCCGGACGATATCCACCGCTCGCACCACGCCGGCGCAGAACCCGCGCGGCTTGAGGAGCATAACCCGTTTTGTGGCATTCAAATCGGCAGCCGGGTGATCAGCGGCGGGGGCTTCGATAGGGTAAGAAGTCACAATCCCTAGTATACCGGGAGGGTGCTCGCTTGTCAGTCAAAGACTGCACCATTCGTGGTGCCGATTCCCTCAATTGCCAGACGCCTCGGCCAGCATCTGCTCGGCGTGGCGGAGAGAGGTTTCCGACCTCTTTGCCCCGCTCAGCATCCGGGCCACCTCCTCGACACGCTCGGCTTGTTCCAGTCTGCGGATCGTGGTGCGGGTGCGGCCTTTCTCTTCCTTCTTTTCGACAACAAAATGCTGCATGGCAAAGGCGGCGATCTGCGGCAAATGGGTCACGCAGAGCACCTGCTGTGACCGGCTCAGCATTTTGAGCTTTCTGCCCACCGCCTCCGCAGCCCGCCCGCCGATCCCGATGTCGATCTCGTCAAAAACCAGCGTCCGCGGCAGTAATGTCCTGCGCTTCCCTTTCCCTGCACGTGCTGCACCTTCTTCCACGCTGACCTTCAACGCCAGCAGAACACGGCTCATCTCGCCGCCGGAAGCAATCTGATCGAGCGGCTTGAGCGGCTCGCCGGGATTGGTCGCAATTTGGCAGGCGATCGTGTCCCAGCCGTGAGGTGTCCACTGTGTTTCTTCTTTGTGCGCATCCACGTCCACGGCAAAGCGCGCCTTCATCGCCAGGTCATTGATCTGCCGCTCGGCCATTCCTGCTAGCTTCTTTGCGGCGGCTTCTCGAGCCGTCGTCAGCAACTCCGCTTCGCGGCGATAGTTGGCCGCTGTCTCGGCAAGTTGTTTTCGCAGATCGGCCAACACGGCATCGCGATTCTCAATTTCATTCAGTTTGGCGGCGACATCCTCACCATAGGCGATCACCTCGCCGACGCTCGCGCCATACTTGCGCTTGAGCCGATCGAGCAGTGCCAGCCTGTCTTCGATATCCGCGAGCCGCTCCGGAGACGCCTGTATTTTGTCGCCGAAGTCGCGCACCGTCTCAGCAACGTCTTCTACCGTGGCGCGCGCGGAAGCCAGTTGGTGCGCGGCATCGCCAAAACGCGGCTCATAACGCGCCAGCTCTTCCAGATGACGCTCAGCGGCACGCAGTGATGCCTCCGCTGCATTGCCGCCCTCATAAAGCTGCTCATACGCTCCCATCGCGGCCGCATAGAGCTTCTCCGCGTTGTTCAGCACACGCTTCTCTGTCTCGAGCTGACCATCTTCTCCATCGCGTAGCCCTGCCGATTCAATCTCGCGCGATTGGAAGCGCCATAGATCCGCCATCCGCAGTCGTTCCTGCTCGTCGCTCTCCAGCGATTGCAGTGTGTCGGCGCATTCGTGCCACACCGCATGCGCCGCGGCCACCGCTTCAGTCGTGATCGCCGCGAAGCGGTCAAGCAACAGACGTTGCTGGGTTCCATCGAAGCCCGCGAGTGTCTCCGACTGGGCGTGAATCAGGGCCAGTTCCGGCGCCAGCAGCTTCAATACCGCGGCCGTCGCGGGTTGATTGTTTACGAAGACGCGGCCCTTGCCCGAAGCGGTGATCTCTCGCCGCAACAGAATCTCGCCATCGCCAGCATCCACACCATGCGCCTTGAGGATGCGGTCTGCGTCTTCGGTGCCCTCGAAGACGCACGAGATGACAGCCTTCTCGGCCCCGTGACGCACCATCTCGCTCGACGCTTTGCCGCCCAGCAGCAGCGCCAGGGCGTCCACCAGGATCGACTTGCCCGCGCCGGTTTCGCCGGTCAGCAGATTCAATCCCGGGCCCAGCACGGCCGTGGCATGGTCGATCACCGCATAGTTTTCCGCTCGTAACTCCAGCAGCATAGGTTCTTCCGAGGGCGAGCATAGCAGAGGTCACGCACCCGGATGCTTCCTGCGTTACCCCTCTCCGTGCCCGCATGGAGTAGCCCTTTGGTCACTTGCAATCCCTATCCGCTGGGGTTTCTTCCTGCTACCCTTTCTAGGAGCCGCAGATGACAGTCCAACCGATCTTTTTCGCGATCCTCCTGCTCTTTCAGGGCGATGACCAGGGTGCCCCGTTGCCGCCCCCGCACTCCAGCAGCAATGCCATTCTGGAGATGTTGCGGGCCAGCGGGCCAATCGCCCTCACCGTCCTCGGACTCCTTGCGCTTGCCAGTCTCTTTTCCTGGGCCATCATTCTGGGCAAGTGGATTGGCTTCCGCCGCGCACGCAGCCAGAGCCGCGCCTTCCTGCGCGCCTTCCGCAAGGCGGCGCGTTTGCAGGAGATCGGCGCCATCTCCGAACAGTACAAGCCGAGCCCGCTGGTCAACGTCTTTGATGAGGTCTACGAGACCTATCGTCGCCAGACCGGAGGATACGGTCCACCGCGCAACATTACAGCGCTTGAACGCACGGCGCAGTCGGCATCCAGTGAAGCGCTCACATTCATGGAGCAGCGCCTGACCTGGCTGGCCACGATTGGCGCTATCTCGCCATTTATCGGCCTGTTCGGAACCATCATGGGCATCGTGGACGCATTCCACGGCCTGGGCACCGCAGGCGCTGCGACACTGCGTGCTGTGGCACCCGGCGTCTCCGAGGCGCTCATCACCACCGCTGCCGGCCTTGTCGTGGCAGTTCCCGCGGTCGTTGCCTACAACCAGTTCTCCGCGCGCATCCGCGAGTTCGGCTCGCGCATGGATGACTTTGCCCGCGAGTTGCTGAACAGTATGGAAGAGATCACGCTGCGGCCGCAGCAGGATCCACTCGAACGCGAGCGCGCAGGCCGCGAGGTCGTGCAGGAGCCCGGCCGTGGCGTTTACTAACGCGGGAGGCCGCACGCAGTCCTCGCTGGCGGATATCAATATCACGCCACTGGTGGACGTGGTTCTGGTGCTGCTCGTCATCTTCATGCTCACCGCGCCAGTCCTGCAGTCAGGCATCGACGTTGCCGTGCCGAAGACGCGCACCGTGCGCGAAGCCACCCAGGAGCATGAAGTCATCACCATCGACCGCGATCAACGCGTGTTTCTCGGCGACCACCCCATCAACGTCAGCGAGATTCCGCAGCGGCTGCATAATCCCAACGTCGACCCCTCAAAGCAGATCATCTATCTCCGCGCCGATGAACGAGTTCCTTTCGGCGCATTTGCGTCCGTGATGGACGCAGTGAAACAGGCCGGCATTACAAATGTCTCGATCGTGACCCAGCCGCTTACCGGCACGCCGGGCAAGAAGTAGGAGCAGGATGCCCATGGACCTCGAAGAACGATACGAAAGGCGCGCGCCATTCGGTGTGCCCTTCGCGGAGTCCTTTGGGCTGCACCTGCTCATTGTTGGCGCGTTGGCCTCCTCCGTGTGGCTGCACAGCCGCATCCACGGGAACGAATGGGGCCAGAACATGGATGCCGGCGCCATTCAGGCCAACCTGGTGTCGAATGCACCGTCGATTCCGCTGCCTCAGATACAGAAGCCGACTGACAACGTGCTGGCCACCGAGAACCCCAGCCCTGCGCCCGCGATCGAGAAGCAGGAGACCCTGCCCGCGCCGGACCTGAAGGCAATCCCCATCCCGGTGAAACAGCCGGCGAAAAAGGAGCCTCCGCCGAAGAAGGAAGCTCCGCCCAAGCAGGAACAAAAGCATCCGCAGCCACAACAGCAGCCCAAAGATCGTGCAAACTTTGGCGAGCAGCAGGCTTCCAGCATTCCAAAGTCGATGGCGCAGCAGCAATCGCAGGCCCCTGCGGCGCCGGTTTCCGTCACCGGCGGCGGCGGTTTCCGCTTTCCCTACTACGTAGCCATCATTCAACGCAAGACGCAGGAAAACTGGCTGAAGCAGGAGGTAGACGCCTCCACTCCCGGTGGTGCGAAGGCATACATCTACTTCACTCTCTCTCGTGACGGAGCGCCTTCCGACGTCAAGGTCGGGGAGTCAAGCGGTTCGGCATCGCTCGATCAATCGTGCTTGCGCGCGGTGCAGCGTGTTGACAGTTACGGTCCACTTCCAGCTGCCTACAACGGTTCCACGTTGCAGGTGTCTTATTATTGTGAATTCACAGGTCGCTGATGGAGATAACCCCCAAAGTGAACACATCCAGGACGTTGCAACGACTACGATCCTCCCTGTATCTCGCTGTCTCCTCTTTTCTGCTTCTGCCATTCGCTTCGCCCGCTCATGCACAGGATTGGGTAAGAACCGGCTCCAACCTTGGTGTCGAGAAGATTCGCATGGCCGCAGCGGACTTTAAGCCGAACTCTTCCGATCCGCAAACACCCGTCCTCAAAGCGACCTTCGACAACACTCTCTATAACGACCTGGCAAACGCGGGCTTCTTCGACATGGTTTCGAAGAGTCTGGCGCCTGCGGTGACCCCCGCTACTCCCGCTGAGGTGAATCTCGCGCAATGGTCTGGTGCGCCCGCCAATGCTGCCATGCTCGCGCTTGGTTCGCTCGCCGTGCAGGGTGGCAGGTTGAACGTCAATGGCTATCTAGTGGACGTCAAGGAAGCCGGCGCCCCCGCAATTGTCGGCAAGCAGTACGGCGAAGTGGCAACCCAGGACAACGCGCGCCTCATCGCCCACAGGTTCGCGGACGAGATCATCCTTCGCCTCGGCGGAGGCGTGAATGGAATCGCCGAGACCAAGATCTACTATGTCTCCTCGCGCTCCGGCGTGAAGGAGATCTGGGCCATGGATTACGACGGCCAGGGTGAGCACCCGGTCACACACCTGGGTGACGTCTCGCTTTCGCCGCATATCTCTCCGGACAACAGCCGCGTCGCCTTCGCGTCGCTGGGCCGATCCGGATGGACCATCCGCATGTATTCACTGGTGTTGGGCCGCATGGTCAGCTTTCCCTCACCGGGCGGCACTACGATATCTCCCGCGTGGTCTGCCGATGGTGCGCACCTAGCGTTTTCTTCCGACCGGTCGGGCGATCCGGAGATATGGGTCTCCGATGCGAATGGCGGCGGCGCGCACCGCGTGACCACCTTCCGCGGACCGGACGTCTCCCCGTGCTGGAATCCCAAGACCAACAATCAGATTGCCTGGGTGAGCGGACGCACCGGCCTGCCCCAGATCTACACCATGGAAGCAGACGGGGCGAACGTACAGCGGCTGACCGATGGCGGCTACGCTACGTCGCCCTCATGGTCTCCAAGCGGACAGTTCCTCGTCTTCGCCTGGGATCGCAAATACGGTCCGGGAGCCCCTGGCGGTCAGGACATCTATCTCATGGATATTGCCAGCAAGCGCTGGGTGCAGCTTACACATGACGCCGGACGCAACGACTTTCCCTCCTGGGCGCCCGATGGCCGGCATATCGTCTTTGAGAGACAACTGGGCCGTCAATCCGAGATATGGACGATGCTGACCGATGGAACGCAGCAGCATGCGCTGACCCATGACGGAAATAACACCATGCCGGACTGGAGCTGGAAGTAAGTGCGTGGGACAATTTGTGCTTCCGTGTACCCTGAAGAGCGGATCGCCTGCGATGCTTTGGCCTCTTGCCGAAACGGGTACTGATACAGATTTCCGCGGCCTTCTCGATCGGCCGCGCTAAAGTTTTTTGACTGAGGAGAGAGAGACCGTGAATTCGCTTCCTGCTCGTACCTGGAACATGCGCCGACGTGCGGCTTCCTGCCTGGCTGTCCTTGCGATTGCAGCCCTTGCCGGGTGCGGCAAGAAGCATGCTCCGCCGCCGCCCCCTCCACCGCCAGCCGCTGAGACCGGTGCCGCGCCGACAGCCACCATTACCGCAACGCCGGACAACATCAGTCCTGGAGACAAGGTGATCCTCTCCTGGAAGACCACCGATGCGACCGACGTCTCGATCGACGGTATCGGCGCTGTCCCCTCTGTGGGCACGCAGACCGTTTCGCCCACGGCGACTACGGACTATCACCTTGTCGCGCGCGGGCTCGGCGGTTCGACCGACGCGACGGCTCACGTGACCGTGGGCGGCGCAGGCACGACCGGTGACCTCAGTGGCGAGACCGTCGACGACGCGACCTTCCATACCAACGTCACCGATATCTTCTTCGATTACGACAGCTACGATGTCAACCCGCAGTCGCAGACCGTAGTGTCCAAGGATGCCGCGTTTCTGGCCTCGCATCCGAAGCTGAAGATCGTCATCGGCGGCTACTGCGACGCGCGCGGCTCGACGGAATACAACCTGGCCCTGGGCGAGAACCGCGCGAATGCGGCGAAGCAGGCACTGGTATCTGCCGGCGTCAATCCGGACCGTATCCGCACCGTCTCATACGGGAAAGAAAAGCAGTTCTGCACTGAAGCGAACGAGCAGTGCTATCAGCAAAACCGGCGGGCGGGATTTTCCGTCGACCGGTAACGCCACCAGTACCAAAACAGTTCTGGTGCCAAAGTAATTACGGGGCAGCGTGACCAAGCCGGTCGCTCTGCCCCTTTCTCTGCGGCAAAGCGTCTAAAATGAACGAGAGTTTAAGGCTCTTTCGAGGCTCCACATGCGTAAATCTTTCTTTCCCGTCGCTGCTATCCTCCTGCTTTCGGTTACTGCGCTCCCGCCCCGCGCACACGCAGTGGCCAAGGAAATCATAGAGTTGCAGACCCAGGTCTCCCAGCTCCAGGACATGATCTCGCAGATGAAGCAGTCCAACGACGAGCGCATGGGGGTTCTGCTCCACATGGTGCAGCAGAACGCAGACAGCATTACGCGCATGACGACTCAGGTGGGCGCGATGCAGCAGGCCATGTCCTCGCAGAACGAGAATCAGCAGCTATCCGGGCAGATGCAGGCGCTCAATGACTCGGTAGATGAATTAAAGACGCGCATCGGCAAGCTGGATGCGACGCTGCAGTCCATGCAGGCGCAGTTACAGAATGTGCAAAACCCGTCCACCACCGGCCCGACGCAACCAGCAGGTCCGGCGCCCAGCGGTCCTGGCGGAATGGCCAATAACGCACCCCCGGCAGGCAATCTGGCCCCGCAGCCATCCGCGGGCAATGACGCAGGCGCTCCTGCCCCTCCCTTGCAGCAGACCTACCAGGCCGCACTGCGTGATTACAACTCCGCGAAATATGATCTTTCGAACTCGGAGTTCAGCGACGTCGTCAAGTATTACCCGCAGGACGACTTGGCCGGAAATGCGCACTTCTACATGGGCGAGATCGCCTACCGGCAAGGCAAGTACCCCCAGGCCGTGAAGCAGTACGACGTGGTGCTGGAACAGTTCGCCGGCAACCCGAAGGCGCCAGCCGCGCAGTTGCGCAAGGGTGAGTCTCTGCTGCAGACGCAGCAGCGCGAGGCGGGCGCTGAAGAGCTGCGCTCGCTGATCCAGCGCTATCCTCAGACGCCGGAAGCAGCCGAGGCGCGGAGCAAACTCAACGGCCTGGGCATCCGGATCAATCCCAAGCCGACCGCGTACCGGCGGTAGCAAGCGAATACAACGGCATGCCCTGGCATGTCATCCCATCCGAGCACATGACAAAACACTACGATAGCGACGAACACAAAGGTGTCGTCGAAGAAGAGTCTCCCCGCGCCACCACGAGCCGGCCATCCATCACCGGCCAACTCGGCCACCGTACTTCCGACACAGATGTAAAAGACAACGACTCCGACTTCCCCGAACCAGGCGGACGAGAAGAACATTCAGGCAAGCCGGGTAGCTGATCTTCCTTTAGGGCGGCATTCCGCTCCGGATCTAGCGCTCGAAAACTTCGTTCACGAAGGGAAGATACGTTCAGGGGAGCGCGCGCCGCGGCAGGCGGCACGCTTCCCTGTCTTCGAGAAACCGCGGACTCGTCAACTTCCACTTCTTGAAAAGAAACAGCAGCGCCGTTTTCAGTACGCCAATTCCATACACCACGCTGCGTTTGAAGTTAATGGAGGAAGCCTCGTCGAAATACTTGGTGGGGCAGGAGACTTCGCCGATCCGAAATCCGAAAAAAACCGCCTGCACGATGATCTGATTGTCGAAAACAAAGTCGTCCGAACAACACAGCAATGGAAGCCGTTCCAGCACCGCACGGCTCCATGCGCGATACCCGGTGTGGTATTCGGATAATTTCTGCCCGATCAGCAGGTTTTGGATCAAAGTCAAAAAGCGATTCGATATGTACTTGTAAAGCGGCATGCCGCCCTTAAGTGCGCCATTTCCCAGGATGCGCGAGGCCAGCACGCAATCATATTGGTCATAGGCAATCATGGAGGCCATGGCCGTGACCAGCAACGGCGTGTATTGGTAGTCGGGATGCAACATGACGACGATGTCCGCGCCCCTGGAAAGCGCTGCCTCATAGCATGTCTTTTGATTCGCGCCGTAGCCCCGGTTCTGATCGTGGCGGAGCACATGAAGGCCCAGCCGGCGAGCCAGCTCCGCGGTGTTATCCGAGCTTGCATCATCGGTCAGGATGATATCGTCCACGATGTCGCGCGGAATCTCATCCACGGTACGTTGAATGGTCTTCGCGGCGTTGTAGGCCGGAAGGACGACTGCAATCTTGCGATTGTTAAGCATGCGGATCGATGAATGGGACCGAGCACTTCCCGGAGCACTTCCCAAAGTACTTTGAGGATACAAGGATGCATCGCGCATAAGTCACACCGCGATAAATCCAAATGGTCCGGCTCGATTCGATAGCTCTAACGCATCCGCTGCATCACGTCGTCCAGAACGGACTTTGGCGGCCGAACGCGAGATTCCGGCAGCGTGCCCAACGGCTCGTCGACCAGGTTCAGCATGTCTGTAAAGCTGGGCTTCTGCGTGTCGACATAGAAGACGCCGGTGAGTATTTCGCCTTTGCGCTGGGACTCCATTAACGCCTGGACCGCATGAATACGGTCGGTAGGGTTGTAATCGTCGTGCAGTTTACGCAACCGGAGATGCGAGCCGTCGTGCATCTCGACGTCGTAGGTAGAGCCGGCGTCGTAGTCCACTGTGATGTCTTCAAAGTGAGGCACGAAGCCGACCTCCGAGATTGCCTCCTCGTGCTCCTGCATGTACTTGTAGCTCTTGGTTGAGCCCTCGTGATCATTAAAAGTGACGCAGGGCGAAATCACGTCCAGCAGCACGGTGCCTTTGTGCGCGATGGCTGCCTTCATCATGGCCAGCAACTGTTTCTTGTCGCCGGAGAAGGAGCGTCCGATAAATGTCGCGCCCAACTCAATGGCGAGCGTGCAGGTGTCAATCGGCGGGAGGTCATTGATGACGCCCGTCTTCAGTTTCGAGCCGATATCGGCGGTCGCGGAGAACTGGCCCTTGGTCAGGCCGTACACGCCGTTGTTCTCGATGATGTAAATCATCGGCAGATTGCGTCGCAATAAGTGGACGAACTGCCCCATGCCGATGGACACCGTATCGCCGTCGCCGGAGACACCGATGGCTTTCATGGTGTGGTTGCCCAGAAGTGCGCCAGTGGCCACGGCGGGCATACGCCCGTGCACGCTGTTGAAGCCAAACGAACGGCTCATGAAAAATGCCGGGCTCTTCGACGAACAGCCAATACCGGAGAGCTTCATCACCCGTTCGGGTTGCAGCCCCATCTCGTAGAAGGCGTCAATGATGCGCTCGGAGATCGCATTGTGTCCGCAGCCGGCGCATAGATTCGTTTTGCCGCCGCGATATTCAATGATGGGCAGGCCGAGCCGGTTCACTTTAACAGGAGGCTTCGGTGCGGGTGCAGCAGGGGTCGCCGCCGGGTTCGGTGTGGTCGACATAGTTTAGATTCCTTCCTGAATGACCAGTTCGTCGGTCACACTGCGCGCATCAATCGGCAGGCCGTTGTAGTGCCTCACGCTGCGCAGTTTGGTTGCGTCTTCTGGCGGCAGGTCGAGCTTGAGCAGACTCAGCATCTGCGCATCGCGATTCTGCTCGATGACGTAAATCCGGTCGTGCGCAGCGACGAAGTCGTGGATCTCGCGCGTGAATGGATACGCGCGGATACGAAGGTAGTCCGTCTCTACCTTGTACTCGGCTCTGAGCTGCTCGCGGCTCTCGGATACGGCGAAGTCGGTGGTGCCGTAAGCGATCAGCCCGATCTCCGAGGTGCCGTTTGCTACGATCACGGGTGCTGGGACCATGTTGCGCGCAGTATCGAACTTGCGTGCCAGCCGCTCCATCACCTGTTGATATTCATCTGGCCGCTCGGTGTAGAGAGCTCGTTCATTGTGTCCGCTGCCGCGGGTGAAGAATGCTGCCTGTGGATGATCCGTGCCCGGCAGCGTGCGGTAGCCGATGCCATCGCCATCGACATCCTTGTAGCGCGCGAAGCCGCCCTGGCGGGTGAGATCTTCCGCGCTCAACACCTTGCCGCGGTGCATCGGCTTGTCCGGATAGGTGAAGGGCTCGGTCATCCAGTTGTTCATGCCCAGATCAAGGTCGGAGAGAACGAAGACCGGCGTCTGCAACTGTTCGGTAAGATCGAAGGCCGCAATACTCATATCGAAGCACTCCGTCACCGAGCCGGGCAGCAGCATAACGTGACGTGTATCGCCGTGTGAGAGATAGGCCACGGAGAGAATGTCGCCCTGCGCCGTGCGCGTCGGCATGCCGGTCGACGGGCCCACGCGCTGGATGTCGAAGATGACCGCGGGTATCTCGGCGAAATAGGCCAGCCCGGTAAACTCCGCCATGAGAGAAATGCCGGGGCCAGAGGTGGCAGTCATCGACCGGGCACCCGTCCACGCCGCACCCAGCACCATGCCAACGGCGGCCAACTCATCTTCAGCCTGAACGACCGCAAAGGTCGCCTTGCCGCTGGGCTCGACCCGATACTTCTTCAGCAGATCGATCAGATTTTCCACCACCGACGACGATGGCGTAATGGGATACCAGGTCACCACCGTGACTCCGGCGAACATACACCCGAGCGCGATTGCGGCATTGCCCTCAATGATGATCTTGCCTTCATTCGCATGCATACGCTCGACGCGGAACGGATCTTGCTTGACCAGGGAAGCCTTCGCGTAGTCGTGGCCAGCCTGCACGGCAGACCAGTTCAGATCGGCAGCCTTCTGCTTCTTCGCGAACTGGCGCCGCACCGCGGCTTCCACGGTGGCCAGATCCATGTCCAGAAGCTGCGTGACCACGCCGACATACACCATGTTCTTAACCAGCTTGCGCAGCTTGGCCTCGGGACAGACTGCGGCCGTGATCTTGTCGAAAGGCACCGGATAACAGGTCACATCGTCGCGATACTGCTTCAGGTTTGCCGTCTCTTCGTAAATGGCGACGCCACCGGCAGGCAGCGAGAGGATGTCATCCTTGGAGGTTTCGGCATTCATCGCCACAAGAATGTCGATCTCTTTTTTGCGCGCAACGTGGCCGTGCTTGCTGGCACGAATGGTGTACCAGGTGGGCAGGCCGGCGATGTTCGATGGAAAAAGGTTCTTGCCGCTGATGGGAACGCCCATCGCGAAGATGCTCTTTAACAGAACATTGTTCGCAGACTGCGATCCGGAGCCGTTAACCGTGGCTACCTGGATGCTGAAGTCGTTGACCACCTCGCCGGAGCGTCCAGAGGCAGCCCGCTGCTGCTCTGTTTTCAGGGTCACATCACTTGTTGCCATCGAGCGGATTCCTTCCCCAAACACCAGATTCCTGCCAGCCTGAAGCGCGCGTCACGCGCCAGCCGTCGCCATCTTTTTAGTATAGGGCAGCGGTGTCCAACCTGCTTACACGGCACGGGTTAACTGCGCAGGCTCACGGTTGAGTGGGTGCTGCACGGCGCTGAATTGTTAGCGAGCCGACATTCGTCACTGGCGAGTGTCGCGCAGCAATTGCTCCACTTCGCCTTGCTCTGCAGCGGTCAAAGGCAGCAGCGGCAGCCGTGGCGAGCCGCCATAGTAGCCGTTCAGGTCGCAGGCGTATTTCAGACCCGGGATACCCAGACGCCCACAGATGAGGTCCGCTGCATTCAGGATGCGCTGCTGTTTCTCTTCGGCCAAAGTTGCGTCTCGGTCCTTCCATGCCATGTAGATCTCTGCGCAGGCTTGCGGCGCGAAGGAGGCCATGGCCAGCACACCTCCGGTTGCACCGGCGGCGAGTGACGGCAACAAGGTCTGAGCTGAGCCGCAAAGCACCTGGAAGCCGGTCTCGCGCATGCGTGTCTTAAAACCTGGCGGCGGCGACGCGTAGCCAACACCGGCCATCAAGGCATCAGCGGGCATCAAGGCCGCGGCCAACCCGGCAGCTTCCGCCTGTGCATTCAACATGCGGCCAGTGACGGCCGTAAAAGTGGCAGTGACGGCGACATTCCGGCGAGGCGCAGAAGCCGTCGCGGCAACGATGGCAGCAATGCGTTCCGGCTTGCCTCCCGAGTCCTTGATGCCGTAGATATTTCCATGACCAGAAAGCTCGGCGATCACCTCCACCGGCAACTCATAAGCGGTATAGGCCGGAATGCTGTAGAGCAGCACCGGCAACGCCGATGCATCGGCAACCATGCGGTAGTAGTTCAGCAGCTCGGCGGTCCGCATCTGCGGCCTGTAGAAATGCGGCGTGCGGACCAGAGCCAGGTCGTAATCCAGCGAAGCGGCGTGCTCGATGCGCTTCAAGGTTTCGATCAGGCTTTCGTGGCCGACTCCAGCGATAAGGATGCGATCGTCGGCCGCAGCATTGCGCGCCACGCGCAGGGCCTCGCGGGTCTCTTCATCGTTCAGCATCACGGCTTCGCCGGTTGAGCCCAGAACGACCATCCCGACGAGAGGAGAGCGGCAATAGCGCTCCACATTACGTTCCAGATTGTGCCAGTGCGGTCGGCCATCTGACTGGAATGGCGTGGAGATCGCGGCGAGAACTCCTTCAAGCAGCATCGCTCTGTCCCCCTTACCGCGCCGCCAGCGCGCGTGCTGCGTGGAGTTGCTGCAATGCCTCTACATGGATGGTCTCGCGCTGCAGGGCGGCAATGCCCTCCGCGGCGGCTCGGGCGGCGGCCATCGTGGTGATGGTCGGAATACGCTGTTGCACAGCGGCGCGGCGGATGGCCTTTTCGTCAAAGAAAGTGTCCTGTCCGTGCGGCGTGTTGATGATGAGGTGAATCTTGTCTCCCTTGATGAGATCGACAACGTTGGGACGCCCCTCCTTCACCTTGTAGACGCGTTCCACGGTCAGGCCCGCGCGCTCCAGCACATCCGCGGTGCCGTGAGTTGCCACCAGTTGGAAGCCGAGATGAACATATTCGCGGGCCAGCGCGACGAGGCCGTCCTTGTCACGGTCATTCACGCTGAAAAAGGCCGTGCCGCGTAGCGGCAGGCGCTGACCGGCTGAGAGCTGCGCCTTCGCGAAGGCCTCGCCAAAGTTATCGGCCACACCCATCACTTCGCCGGTCGAGCGCATCTCCGGTCCCAGCACTGTATCCACGCCGGGGAACTTGTTCCAGGGGAAGACAGGTGACTTCACGTAGAAATGGGACCCGGTATCCAGGTCGCATCCCTCACGGACCTGTTCCGGCAACAGATCTGCAAGAGCCTTGCCGGTCATGATGAGCGATGCAATCTTAGCGAGCGGAACACCTGTCGCTTTTGAGACGTAGGGCACGGTGCGCGAAGCACGCGGGTTCACCTCGATCACAAAGACGCGATCACGCTCACCCTTCTGGCGGCTGCGCTGGATGGCAAACTGCAGGTTCACCAGACCATGCACGTTGAGCGCCAGGGCAAGCTGCCGCGTGTAATCGCGTAGCGTTGCCAGTGTCTCCCGTGGCAGGTCCACCGTGGGCAGCACGCAGGAAGAATCGCCGGAGTGGATACCGGCCTCTTCGATGTGCTGCATGATGCCGGCGATCACTACGTCCTTGCCGTCACATAGGGCATCGACGTCAACCTCGACCGCCGCTTCGAGGAAGTGGTCAATCAGGACCGGGCGTGCCTGCGAGTACTCGACTGCTTCAGCCATGTACTGGCGAACGCCCGCTGCGTCGTAGGCGATCACCATGGCCCGTCCACCCAGCACATAGCTGGGACGCACCAGCACCGGATAGCCGACACGCTCCGCGCCGACAAGCGCCTCTTCGACGCTGGTGGCCATCGCGCCGGGCGGCTGGGGAATATTCAACCGTTCGAGCAGTGCGCCGAACTGTTTGCGATCTTCTGCCAGATCGATGGATTCCGGCGACGTGCCGAGTATCTTTACCCCGGCTTTCTTCAACGGCAATGCAAGATTCAGCGGTGTCTGGCCGCCGAACTGCACGATCATGCCGACGTCCGCTCCACCGGCGGTCTCGCGCTCGTAAATTGCAAGCACGTCTTCAAGCGTGAGCGGCTCGAAGTAGAGCCGGTCACTGGTATCGTAGTCGGTCGAAACCGTCTCCGGATTGCAGTTCACCATCACCGTCTCATAGTCGTCTTCCTTCAGTGCGAAGGCGGCATGACAGCAGCAGTAGTCGAACTCGATTCCCTGCCCGATGCGGTTCGGTCCCGAGCCAAGGATAATGACTTTGCGTCTCGCGGTTGGCGGCTGCTCGTCCTCTTCGTCATACGTGGAGTAGAGATACGGCGTCTCACTCTCGAACTCGGCCGCGCAGGTATCCACGGCCTTGAAGACTGGTTTCAACTCGAGTTTATGCCGCAGCTCACGCACCTCATCGGCACCGGTGGCAGAGTCGAGATGCCACACTTCGGCGATACGCGCGTCGGAGATGCCCATGCGCTTCGCCTTGCGCAGCACTTTGGTATCTACCGTCTCGAGCTTATGAGTGCCAAGCAACTCGATAGTGTCGGTGATCTCTTTCAGTTGATAGAGAAACCATGGATCCATCGCCGTGATGCGCGCCACCTCGCGCACCGTCATGCCAGTGCGAAACGCGTAGCGGATGTAGTCCAGCCGCTGCGGCTGCGGCGTCACCAGGCGCTGCATCAGGCGGCGCGGCTCGATCGTCTCCGAGCCCACACGCCTTCCCGTTTCGAGCGAGCGCAGCGCCTTCATCATCGCTTCCTTGAAGGTGCGGCCAATCGCCATCACCTCGCCGACCGACTTCATCTGCGGGCCCAGCGTCTCGTCGGCTCCGGGAAATTTTTCAAACTGCCACTTCGGCACCTTCACGACCACATAGTCGATGGTCGGCTCGAAACATGCTGGCGTTTTACGCGTGATGTCGTTGGGAATCTCATCCAGCGTGTATCCGACAGCGAGACGCGCCGCGATCTTGGCAATCGGAAAGCCGGTCGCCTTCGAAGCGAGCGCGGATGAACGCGAGACGCGCGGGTTCATCTCGATCACAGTCATGCGCCCGGTCTGCGGGTGCACCGCAAACTGGACGTTCGAGCCGCCAGTCTCAACACCGATCTCGCGCATCACCCGGATTGCCGCGTCGCGCATTGTCTGATACTCGCGATCGGTGAGCGTCTGGGCCGGCGCAACGGTGATGGAGTCGCCTGTGTGAACGCCCATCGGGTCCATGTTCTCGATGGAGCAGACAATGATGACGTTATCCGCGAGGTCGCGCATCACCTCCAACTCATATTCCTTCCAGCCGAGAACGGATTCTTCGATCAGACATTCGTGCACCGGTGAAAGGTCAAGCCCGCGTGAGAGGATGTCCATCAGCTCTTCGCGGTTGTAGGCGATGCCGCCACCGGAGCCACCGAGGGTGAACGACGGACGGATCACGACCGGGAAGCCAATCTTTGCAGAAAAGTCCATGCCGTCGCGGATGTTGTTCACCAGCGAAGAACGAGGCATGTCCAGCCCGATCTTCTGCATTGCATCTTTGAAAAGAAGACGGTCTTCGGCCTTCTTGATGGCGTCCAGCTTCGCACCGATCAGTTCCACGTCATACTTTTCGAGAATGCCGGCATCCGCCAGATCGACTGCGAGATTCAACGCAGTCTGCCCGCCTACGGTCGGCAGCAGCGCGAACTTGCCTTTGCGTTTGCCATCGATACCGATCATCATCGCCGCTTCCAGGCGAATGATCTCCTCTACGTACTCGCGCGTCAGCGGCTCAATGTAGGTGCGGTCGGCAAGCTCGGGATCGGTCATGATGGTAGCCGGATTTGAGTTCACCAGCACCACTTCGTAACCGTCCGCGCGCAAAGCTTTCACCGCCTGCGTGCCGGAGTAGTCAAACTCCGCCGACTGGCCAATCACGATAGGGCCGGAGCCGATCACGAGGATTTTCTGAATGTCATTTCTGCGAGGCATTTGTCTCTCTTAGCGTCCCTGTGTGCCGACCAGGCCGGCGAAATCGAATTCGGTCCATCTGTGATACACGCGCTCACCCGCGATGAAGTCCTGATCCTCTTGAGTCAAATGTGGACGACCCCGTGGATGTCCTTGACGATCTGTAAAGCGGCCTGAGCCTTGCAGAGTTCCATGATGTCCGGCGGTTGTCAGCGTGTGAAAGTAGACCCAGCGCTGGTCGGGCTCAGAGGCGCCCGGTGTGTACTGGCTCTCCGACCGTGTGACTTTGCCGCTAGCGTCAAGACAGGCAACCACACTGCGATCGAACTCGCCATCGTGGTTCCACTGATAGACGGCTCGCGGAAGTTCTTTGAGCGTCCAGACCATGGCAATGCCCTCCATGTTGCCCTTACGCTCGCGAAGCTGCTCGCGCAAATCGTCCGTGATGTACCAGCCACCTCGGGCATAGAGCTCCGTGGGGCGCGGGGGCGCCACGCCGAGACACCGAGTGACGTAGGACATGGCCGCCTTGTCCGGGGGACCATAGTGCAGACCTGTGCCGGATCCCATTACCTGTGCCGCCACTGGAGTGAAGCCGCCTGCCGCCAGCGAAACCATCGCCGCACCTGCCAGCAGGCAATGCGATCGCGGGTTCACCGCTTCGACTCCTCCATCATCCTGCGGAAGTCGTGGAAGAGGTAGTGCGAGTCATGCGGGCCGGGACTGGCCTCCGGGTGATATTGCACGCTGAACAGTGGTAGGGAACGATGCCGCAGCCCTTCGAGCGTGTTGTCGTTCAGGTCGACGTGGGTCAGGTCCACCTCACTCTGCTTGAGCGAGTCGGGGTCGATGGCGAAGTTGTGGTTGTGCGCCGTGATTTCGATCTTGCCGGTGCCAGTCTGCTGCACAGGATGATTGCCGCCGTGATGGCCGAATTTCAGCTTGTAGCTTTTGCCGCCGAGCGCAAGCCCGATGATCTGATGGCCAAGACAGATGCCGAAGATCGGCTTCTTCCCTGCCAGCTTGCGGATATTTTCCTGCGCATAGTGCAGCGGCTCGGGATCTCCCGGACCATTGGAAAGAAAGATGCCATCCGGCTTGAGCGCCAGCACGTCTTCCGCCGAGGTCTGCGCGGGCACAACGGTAACCCGCATTGCTTCGCGTGTAAGCATCCTCAAAATGTTGTGCTTGATGCCGTAATCATAAGCCACTACGTGAAGGTCGGCGGCGGGCGCTTCAGGCATCAGACCTGGAACTGCATTCCCCGCATGCTCGCGTGTCCATTCGTAGCACTCTTTAGTCGACACCACGCTGGCCAGATCGCAGCCATCCATCTTCGGCTGCGCCTTGGCCTTGGCCACCAGCGCTTCGTCACTCGAGCCGTTGGTGGAGATGATGCCGCGCATCGCGCCGTGGGTGCGCAGGTGCCGCACGAGAGCGCGGGTGTCGATCTCCGAAACAACCGGCACGCCGTGGCGTTCCAGATACTCGTCCGCCACCTGCTCGGAGCGCCAGTTGGAGCTGACAGGCGAGAACTCCCGTGTCACCAGGCCTTCGATGTACGGTTTCTGCGCCTCGGCATCAGCGGCATTGGTGCCGTAATTACCGATCTGTGGGTTGGTCAGGACGACGATCTGGCCTGCATAGGAGGGATCGGTGAAGATCTCCTGGTAGCCCGTCAGTGATGTGTTGAAAACAACTTCGCCTGCGCGCTCACCGCCCGCGCCGTGGCTCTCACCGCGGAAGATGCGCCCGTCTTCGAGCGCAAGGATGGCCTGCATCACTACTCCATAGGGTGGATTCAATCGATGTTAGCAGGTTTACCGACGAGAATCGATGACAGCGCCCAAATGAAAGGCGCCGGACGCCTCGTCAGCGGTGCGTTATTCGACGACGTGCATTTTTTCGGTAGGCCAGTAGACGAACGCGGCCTTGCCGTAGATAAAGCCGCGGTCCACCGGGCCGAAGTCGCGGCTGTCGCTGGAGATCGAGCGATGATCGCCCATCACGTAATAACAGTGTGCAGGCAGCACGACGGGCGACACCGATCGCTCATCGCGGAACCGCTGCGGCACATACGGCTCTGGAATGCGCATGCCGTTCACATAGACGCGCCCCTCGTCTACTTCCAGGCGGTCGCCGGGCACTGCGATGACGCGCTTGATGTAGCTCTTCGACGGATCGCGCGGATAGTAGAAAACGACGACATCGCCGCGGCTGATGTCTTCAAAGTGATAGACAAACTTGTTGATGAAGATGCGGTCCTGGTCATGCAGCCGCGGCAGCATGCTGGTGCCTTCCACCCGCACCGGCTGGTAGAGGAAGGTGATGACGAAGAATGCCACGGCAAGCGAAACAAGGATGTCGCGCGCCCAGACCGCGACCGCGCGGTGACGGCTGCGCCGGGCAGGCACATCCAGCGGATGCGGTTCCTGTGATTGACTTTCGTGGCTGTCCATCAATTGCAACCGAGACTACCGGGAGGGCAGACGATGTGCGTAGGCTTTGCGAGTGGCTGCGCTTGCCCTCCACTAGGAATGTACTGCGGATTTCCGCGCACGTCATTAATTCCGGTGAGTTGCGCCGCCTGGAGTTCCAGTGGCCGCTGCATCACCATCTCCAGGCTGGTGCCCTCCGGGATGACCACCTCGTCGCCACGGGTGAGAAGTGTATAGATCAAGCCGCCGGCGACTCCGGCAAGGCCGCCGACGGCTGCTCCCGCGAGCGGTCTCCCACTGGCCGATCCACCGATAACGCCGCCTGAGGCCCCAATGACGCCACCCTTGGCCACGTTGCCCATATCCCTGCCTTTGTTGCTGGGCTGCTCGATGGTGCCCTCCTCGCCCTTGACCGAGGGACCACCGGAGCCAGGCAGGTTGTTCACTGCTCCGGGGATTCCGACGACCTGCCCATTGGGGAAGATCATGGTGGTGAAGTGCATCAGCAGCTTGGCACGTCCTTTAATGCGGCCGGGCCGTTCCACCTTGTCCACGACACCCTGTACATAAACGCCGGAGGGGATCAGGACATGAGATCCCACGATCACGGGGAAGGTAGAAACCAGATAGACGCCATCGCCAGGACGCGCCGTCTTGGTATTCACTCCGCTCTTCAGCGACAAGAGCACCTTGGTGCCGGCAGGCACGGTGTAGATCTGGCCGTTGAGCTCGTTTTCGGTCACAGCAACGCGGGGAGATGCCGTGACATCCACCCGCTGCGGTGGTGGCGGAGGAGTTAGAGACGATTGCTGTGCAGTTAACGTATAGGGACCGGCAAGCAGGGCGCTGCACATGAACCATGCGGCCGCATTGCTCGGTTTCATCAATCTGGCACCCACTTCCAGTTTATAGACGCAGCCGCAAGACCATGGATAGCGTTTTCATCCCTGCGATTACCCGCCCGGCATGGCAACATCGTTACGAAAGAGAATTGCAGCCGTCAGCCGATGAGGAGCCGCGTTTGACTCAATCCGCAGGATGCCGATTTCCGGAGGCAACAGCCGTCCTGGAGCAGGCTGTTCGCGAGCACGTTTTCCCTGGGTGCGCTTTCGCTGTCCTTGCCGCGGGCGACGCGCAACTCTCGGGGGAAAACGCGCAGGCGGTCGGCCAGTTTACCTACGAGTTGGATGCGCCTCCCGTCGAGGCCGGCACCATCTTCGACCTCGCTAGCCTGACCAAGGTGCTGGCAACCACGACGGCCGTCATGCTGCTCTACGACCGCCGGCAACTTGCCCTCGATGCACCCCTCGCCGACTGGCTGCCGGAGTTCGCGGCCGCCGATCGTTCCGACCCTCGGCGATCGCGCGTGACATTGCGCATGTTGCTGGACCACTCTTCGGGGCTTCCCGGCTACGTACGTCTCTTCGAAGCAGTGAGCGACCGCCTTGCGATGATCGAGGCATGCCTCCGCCAACCACTGACGACGGATCCAGGAACACGCACTGAGTATTCGGATATCGGTTTCATCATCCTCGGACAACTGGTCGAGACAATCACAGGCGAGCGTTTGGATTCCTACTGCCAGCGCGAGATCTTCGCACCACTCGGCATGAGCACAACTCGTTTTTGCCCGGCGGAGCCGCTGCGTGCGTCAATTCCGCCTACCGAGAACGACCGCAGCTTTCGGCATCGCGTCATCCAGGGGGAGGTTCACGATGAAAACGCTTCCGCGATGGACGGCGTTGCAGGACATGCAGGACTCTTCTCCAATGCTCTCGATCCTCTGCGCCTCGCAGCCTGCATGCTGGCAAACGGCGTGACGGTTTCCGGTTCGCAGCTATTCTCTGCGCAATCGGTCGCGCGCTTTGCGGAGCCCGCCCAGCAACCCTCCGGCACTTCGCGAGCGCTCGGTTGGGATATGCCGTCCGTTCCCTCCTCGTCAGGAAACTCCTTTTCGCAGCATTCCATCGGTCATCTTGGGTTCACAGGCACCTCCCTCTGGATCGATCTGGACGCCGCCATCGCTGTCAGCTTGCTGACGAACCGCACCTGGCCGGATCGCTCCAATCAGGCGATTCGTGAGGTACGCCCGCGTTTTCACGACGCTGTCCGGCGAGAGCTTGGAGCCGATCACAAAAAGTGATCGCGGCAATGCAATGGATCCAAAGGGTCACAACTGCAGTAACACCGATTCGCATTTTCTTCGATAGAGGTTTTGACGTGCGCGGTAAAATAGCTTTAAGGGACGTTTTCCGACGAACATGGCTACTTTGACCCCGGCAACCCGTATGACCAATATCGAAGAGGACGGGGCAGACCGCACCCCAACCGAGAGTGAACTGCACGAACTGATGACGGAGAGTGCAAACTCTGCGTCACAAGGATTCGATACCAAGTCTGCACTCGAGATTGCACGCATCATCAACCATGAAGACAGCAAAATCGCCGGCGCGGTCAAGAAGGCCCTGCCGGAGATCGCCCTGGTGATCGATGCCGTGGCGCGCGCCCTCCGCGATGGCGGCAGGTTGATCTATGTCGCTGCCGGATCGAGTGGCCGCATCGCGGCGCTCGATGCCTCGGAATGCCCTCCCGCATACTCCACATCGCCGCAGGCAGTGCAGTACATCGTTGCCGGCGGCCCAAAAGCTGTCGCCTCGGCAGTCGAGGTGAATGAGGATTCTCCAGAACTGGGGCAGCGCGACATTGCGCGCCGCCGCCCCACGCGCAAGGATGTGGTGATTGGCCTCTCCGCTTCCGGGCGGACGCCGTATGTCGTCGGTGCGGTCGAATATGCGCGCAGCCGGGGCGCCCACACTGCGGCCATTACCTGCAACCAGAACACCGCCCTGGCGGCGGCAGCAGAGGTTGCAATTGTTGCTGAGGTGGGGCCTGAGGTGATCTCCGGATCGACGCGTATGAAAGCGGCCACCGCGCA
The DNA here is from genome assembly GCA_963763665.1 of uncultured Acidobacteriaceae bacterium. Classification (GTDB taxonomy): domain Bacteria; phylum Acidobacteriota; class Terriglobia; order Terriglobales; family Acidobacteriaceae; genus KBS-83. The sequence continues at coordinate 126,747 of CAVXPT010000002.1, forward strand.
GAAGATGATCACCAACATGATCACCACCGCCGCGATGACGCGGCTCGGCTATGTGTACGAAAACATGATGGTGAATGTGCATATGCACAACGCCAAGCTGGTGGAGCGCGGTATCGGTGTGCTGATGCGTGCCTGCAATATCGACCGTGAAACCGCGGTGCAGACCATCAAGTCCGCCGGGAAAAGCGTCCCGATTGCCCTGGTGATGCTGAAAGCGGGGGTCGACAAGCCCGAGGCGGTTCGCCGTTTGGCCAAGGCGGACGGCAACGTAAGGCTGGCGATCGAGGATACCGTCCTTGAGCTATAGGACGAGCTATAGGCTGTCCTGAAGCCAGCGCGGGCCGCTTTCGGTACAAGGCCGATACTACTCCGATACGCCTTCTACAACTTCCGTCCATTCCGGGCCTGACGCTGTTTGACGCCGGCGTTGCCATCCGTACACTGAGGGGACACCGGCCATTTCTCTGTTGCTGTGTAGGCACCATTTTGCGAAGTGTGGCTTTTGCTGACTGAAAAGCCACGCTGGCTGACGACATCTACAGTGAAATGATCCAGCAGGAGTCCCCAAATTCATGGAAAAGTTCGTCATTCGTGGCGGCAACCCGCTACTCGGTTCCATCCGCGTTTCCGGCGCGAAGAACTCCGCTCTTCCCTGCATGGCCGCCGCCATCCTTACCGAAGGCGATGTCGTCCTCGAAAACATTCCCCAGGTCCGCGACATTGAGACGGAGCGCAAACTGCTCGTCTCCATGGGCGCCGAGGTGGAACTCGGTTATGGCCGCGCGCAGCATCGGACCTCCATCTCCTGCCGCGTGCTATCGGACCCTGTCGCGAAGTACGAGATCGTCAAGACCATGCGAGCCTCGTCGCTTGTTCTGGGGCCGCTTATCGCTCGTACCGGCCTCGCCCGGGTTGCCATGCCTGGCGGCTGTGCTATCGGCGGCCGTCCGATCGACCTGCATATCAAGGGACTCGAAGCCATGGGCGCCACCATCACCCAGGAGCATGGTTATCTGGAGGCACGCACCGAACGGCTGAAAGGCGCGCACATTCAGTTCGACAAGATCACCGTAACCGGCACGGAGGACCTGCTGATGGCGGCCGTTCTCGCTGACGGCGAAACCGTGATGGAGAACTGCGCGCGTGAGCCGGAGGTCACCGATCTGGCGGCAATGCTCATCTCCATGGGCGCGAAGATCGAAGGTGCTGGTTCGAGCGTGATCCGCGTTCAGGGTGTCGACAAACTGCACGGCACGCGCCACCGTATCAACCCAGACCGGATCGAAGCGGGCACTTTCCTTCTGGCAGGCGCCATCACCGGTGGCGATCTGCGCGTGACGCAGTGCAATCCGGCACATCTCAGCTCGGTCATTGCCAAGTTGCAGGAATGCGGTGTGCGCCTGGACATCGAGGGTGACACCATCCGCGTTCGCAGTGAAGGCAACCTGCGCAGTGCGGACGTTTCAACCGAAGAATATCCCGGCTTCCCTACCGATATGCAGGCCCAGTACATGGCCCTGGCAACGCAGGCAGAAGGGACTTCTGTCGTGGTCGAAAACATATTCGAAAACCGCTTCATGCACGTGCAGGAGCTTGCGCGTATGGGCGCCAACATCAAGGTGGACGGACGTACCGCTACGGTACGCGGTAAGACCCCGCTCTCGTCGGCCGCGGTGATGTGTTCCGATCTGCGCGCTTCCGCTTCACTCGTTCTCGCAGCTATGGTTGCCGAGGGCGAGACGATCCTCGACCGTGTTTACCATATCGACCGCGGATACGAGCGCATTGAGGAAAAACTGCGCGGGGTGGGTGCGGAGATCCGCAGGTTAGGAAATATCTTCGCCAGCAAGCCGTCTGCATAGTGGCGTGGCCGGGCAACCCGGAATGGCCGATCCTAGGACGGTACATGCTCGGGGACGGTAAAATCATCTGAATACCGGATGCCCCACCTCTCGCCCATCGCTCCGCCCAATCTCTTCGCACCTCGACCGCTGCGGGTGTGGCTGGTCATAGGCCTCTTCGTCGTTTATCTGATCGTTTCTTATTGCCTCTTCTTCGGGGCAGTCGCTCCGGTTGCCGATTTTAACTTCCAGCCTACGATCGCCGTGGATTCAGCTGCGTACTGGAACGCGAGCGGCGTGCGCACCATTAACTTCGCGGACAAGGAGGAGAAGGTCGGCGCCGACGCGTCCTCAAATCTGCTCGGCCCCGTCTTGGAGGCCGAGGTTCTTCGTACAGACTTTAACGTCGCCGTCTTCAATTGTTTTCTCTTTCTCTTCTGCCTCAGCATTCTTCGCAGCATGCCGGAGTTTGACCGCGCGACGTTTCTGTTGTTGATGATGATCAACCCGTTCCTGCTGACATCGATGATCACTTTGAATAAGGAGATATTTGCGCTGGCAGGCATCGTAGTTTTCATTCGCTATACCGCTGCAAAACGCTTTCGTATTTTCTGGTTGGCCCTGGCCCTGGTGCTTTCGCTCTTCGCAAGATGGCAGCAGGTGCTGGTGATGCTCTTCTATGTGGCCTATGAGTTTAAAATTTCACCACTGCGAGGCCGCAGGCGATGGGGCGTTGCGGTGACGGTTTTGGGCTTCACCGTTGCCTACGGCGTCATCTATCGCGTCGCCCCATTTTTCTTCAGGGCGCTGCTGGCGCAGGCAGAGGCCGGCCACGCTATCCTCATCCTCGATACTATTCAAGCGAATTTCGGCTTCCCGCTCGTGGCGATTCCAAAGATTTTGATGAATTGCATGGGGCACTTCATCTCGCCGGGATACTTCCTGCACAGCTATGTCACCGAGGACTTCACGAACTGGCGTGATCAGATCTTTATGCAGATGCACACGCTGCTTCTGACCATGCTGCTGCTGGGAATGTTCTTCGACCGGAAGCTCCGCCTGCGGCATGCACCCGTCTATCTGCTGGTTCTGTATCTGCTCATGACGGCTATCAATCCCATGGTGCAGCCGCGCTATGAGTATGCCGCCTACGTCCTGTTGTGCCTGGAGGCATCACGCTACTTTCGTCTCGGCGTGGACAACGAGGCAACCGCTCCCGCCCTATCGCCCGGCACTGCTCTTTCTCCCTCGCTGGGCTGACTTCCCTGCTCCTTCCCAAGCTACGCTGCATCGTATCTGTCAGAAGCGTCGGGCACTGTTGCGGTCCGATGTGAGGGAGACATGACCAAGACAGATGAAGTAGTAGTTTTGCGAGAACAGTTGACCGCTCTTCTGAAAGGCGGCCAGGCGCACGCAACATTTTCAGATGCAGTGGCACACTTTCCTGCGGATCGCATCCGCGACCGGCCGGCGGGTACGCCCTATTCTGCGTGGCAGCTGGTGGAGCATATACGGATCACTCTCCATGACCTTCTGGAGTTCGTCACCAATTCCGGATATGTTGAGATGGAATGGCCCAGTGGCTACTGGCCCCAGGACGCCGCGCCGGGAAAGGACGAATCCTGGAATGCAACGGTGAAGGCAGTTCACGCCGATTTGAAGAGCTTCGAATCACTCATCCATTCTCCAGACAGCAATCTATATGCAACGATTCCCTGGGGAAAAAATGGCGAGACACTGCTGCGTGAGGTATTGCTGGCGGCGGACCACACCAGCTACCACGTGGGCGAGTTGATTCTTTTGCGACGCGTCTTGGGGATATGGAAGAGCTGAACCAAAGCGCAGACAGCCTTTGAAGTGGTTTAGCGCCAGCTCACGGCTAATTGCCAGCGAAGGTGGTGTTGCGCCGTCTTGCGAAGCACGCGCTCAAACTCCTCAGTCTCTTTCAACACTTCCTGAGTTTCATTGCCCAGTGCGAGAGGGTGTTCGCGGAGGAAATCTATCAGCGTGCAGACGGTGATCAGACCATCCTCAGCAGCAAACCACTGCGGCGGCGGCAGAGTCTTAGCCCATTCAGGATCGCCTGCCCCTTCTTCAAGCAGGAGCGCCATTGAGTTTTCATCCGCAGAGAAAAAGTCGAGGATCGGTCGCACACCGAGGCGATGCGCCAGTTTCTCCAACGCATCTTCGTTTCTGGCCAGTGCACGGCCATTCACAAAGATGTCGTATCCCGGGTCCTCACCTTCAACGACGATGTACATGGACGCAGCCACGCGAGCAGTGTACTCCAGAGATTATGAGATGCGGACCAGCGATTGCAGGTACTCTATCGTCGAGTAATCTCGAATATTACTCCCCCGGCTTCGTCCCGATTCGAGAATGCCCACACGGTCGCGATTACGATCAGAATCCCTCCGGAGATAAGAGCCCAGCCCGGCCGAATTGCCATCAGCACCGTAGATTCCGCCGTTGCGACAAATGGCTGTGTCCATTGCAATGTACTTACGCGTCCCGCGCCGAATTTACTGAGCAACCAGTAAAAGAACAGATACCCGCAGACAACCATCAGGGCGGCGGCGACGACAAAGCCCATTGCACTTGTTGCCGACCAGGTTAACGCGTCATGCTCCAGCAGTTGGGAGACAATAAATAGCAAAAAGGCGCAGACCGTGCATTGTCCAAACAGAGCCTCGGCGATCGTCATCTCTTGCACAATCTTCTGAGCACCAGCGAGAGCCCACGCCAGTAAGCAGGTGGCGGCAAGAGGTAGCAGCAGCCATAGCGATTGACGAAGCGAGATATCGAGACCCTGGTCAGCAAGAAAAAGGACGCCGGCAAGACCGCAGACAGCGGGAGTGATCATGAGCCGGCCGCCCACGGCGAGCCATACGGGAACCGCCGCCAACGCAACAAGTGAGACCGTTGGTGGAAGCCTTTCGTTGCCAATGAAGATCAGTATCTGTGGGAGGCACAATATGCCTATCCCGACAATGACCACATGAACAAGGCTACGGAGCGGTCGGCGCCAAAGACGACGATGAATCGCCCATGGCAACAGAAGGCCGGCGGCGATTCCGTATTGGAGTGCGAGGGCGCGAAGATGGGGCTGCGGAGGAAGGGATGCCGTCAGCATCCACTCTGAGCCCCACAACAGGGACAGCCCCAGAAACGCGGCGATGGGAAGATAGCGCATAGACAAGAAGGGCTACGCGCTCGGCGTAGCCCTCTTTTCGCAGACTAACGGCGGCCGCCCGGGCCACCGCCAGTGCCCGATCCTCCGCCACTGCCCGGTCCGCGTCCACCACGGCCACGACGGCGGCGGCGGCGGTTTGCATCTCCGGCGGCGGATGCCCCGCCGTTACGGGCAGCACCGGCAGGTGCCGGCGCATCGTCGGCGCGATTGAAGTTGGGCTCGTTCTCCTCGTCAATCGGTTCATCGGATTCTTCGAAGTCGTCGCCACCCTCAATCATGATGGTGCTTGCGTTCGAGGAAGGCTGACGATCGGAAGGTTGACGATCCGGGCGCTCCTGGCGCGGCGGCCGAGGTGCCGCTGGCTCGCTTCCGCCCTCGCCGCCGGGCTCAGGCAGTCCAAGCTTCTGCCGCTGCTCTTTCAGGAGCGCTTTGCGAGAAAGCTTGATGCGATTGCCCTCGATACCGAGGACCTTCACCATCACCTGATCGCCTTCGCGCAGCTCGTCCTTCACATCCTTCACGCGGTGCTCGGCGATTTCGCTGATGTGCAGCAGGCCGTCGGTGCCCGGGAAAATCTCGATGAATGCACCGAACTCTGCCAGCCGAACGACTTTGCCCAGGTAGGTCTTCCCTACCTCCGGCACTGCTGTCAAGTCGTTGATCATGCCCAGTGCCTTGGTGAGACCAACCTCGTCGCTGGAAGCCACGTTGACGCGGCCTGTGTCGTCGACATCGATCTTCACGCCAGTCGCTTCGATGATCCCACGGATCACCTTGCCGCCCGGCCCGATCAGATCGCGGATCTTGTCGGTAGGAATCTGCAGAGTATGGATGCGCGGTGCAAACTTGGAACGTGTCTCACGCGCGCCTTGCAGTTCGGTGTCCATCTTGTCCAGCAGGAAGAGCCGGCCATGCCGCGCCTGCTCCATTGCTTCGCGCATGATCTGCCCGGTGATACCCGGGATCTTGATGTCCATCTGCATTGCGGTGATGCCCTTGCGCGTGCCCGCTACCTTGAAGTCCATATCCCCGTAGTGGTCTTCCGCGCCAGCGATGTCGGTCAGGATGGCGTATTGCTCACCCTCCTTCACCAGGCCCATCGCTATGCCAGCGACCGCGCCCTTGAGCGTGACACCAGCATCCATTAGCGCAAGACTTGCACCGCAGACGCTCGCCATCGAAGAAGAGCCATTCGACTCCAGAATGTCGGAGACGATGCGGAAGGTGTACGGCGACTCGTCAGGTGCAGGCAATACCCATGAGATCGCGCGCTCTGCCAGCGCACCATGACCCACTTCACGGCGGCCAACACCGGTCATGCGGCCAGTCTCGCCAACCGAGAATGGCGGGAAGTTGTAGTGCAGCATCAGGCGCTTCTTCTGCTCGCCCTCATACGTCTCCAGACGCTGCTGATCGTCAGTCGTGCCAAGCGTGATGGTGACCAGAGCCTGCGTCTCACCCCGGGTGAAGAGCGCTGAACCGTGGGTGCGTGGCAGCACGCCGGTCTCGATGGTGATCTGTCGAATCTCATCGAATGCACGCCGGTCCGGCCGTACCCGCTCCTGCAGCACCTGCTCGCGGAAGATGCGCTCGCGCAATGCTTCGTAGTACTTGGCCAGCTTCTTCTTCGCATCCGGCTGATCGGCCGGCAACTCCTTCGCCAGCTCGTCTTTGATCGCCTTGACCATCGCGTAGCTCTCGGTCTTGGCGTGGGTCTTGGTGTCCAGCGCATCCTTCAACCGGGCGCCTACCTTGGCATCGAGCTCCGCCGCGTACGCATGGTCGACTTCGATTTCAGCCACGACACGCTTGGCCTTCCCAGCCTTCGCCACCAGTTCTTCAATCGCCGCGATGATCTTCTTGACCTCGCCATGACCAAATTCGATGGCGTCGACAACAATCTCTTCGCTCACCTCTTTGGCGCCGCTCTCCACCATCACGATGCCGTCCTTGCTGCCGACAACCATGATGTTCAAGGTGCTCTCATGTCGTTCCGCGTAGGTGGGATTGATGATGAACTGATCGTTCACACGGCCCACGCGCACGGCACCCACGGGTCCGCCGAAGGGGATGTCCGAAAGTGCGAGCGCCGCACCGGCGCCATTGATGCCAATGACGTCGGGATCATTTTCCTTATCCGCGGAGAGGACGAACGCGATGACCTGCGTCTCGTTGCGGAAATTCTCAGGAAAGAGTGGACGGATGGGACGATCGATCTGCCGCGAGGTCAGGATCTCTTTCTCGCTGGGGCGTCCTTCGCGCTTGATGAAGCCGCCGGGGATGCGGCCGCCGGCGTAGGTGTATTCGCGGTAATCCACGGTGAGGGGAAAGAAATCGATGCCTTCGCGTGGCTCCTGCGATGCAACCGCGGTGACCAGAACTACGCTGTCGCCCTGCGACACCAGTACGGCGCCGGAGGCCTGTTTGGCCATGCGGCCTGTTTCAAAGGTGAGTTGCTTGCCGCCGGCAAGCTCAACGGAAACTACTTGTTTCATGGAATCCTCGTTTTCTGTGCAGCGCAGGAGATGATGTCGCTCCAGGCAGGAAGGCACGCAGCACCCATAGGAAATTTGCGGTGCAGGTCATTGTTCGCACGCGACCTCCTCTCAGCCGTTGCGGCGAGTGGAAGGGTGCGGAAGCGACGTGCGGTATTGGCCTTGAAAAGAATCGGCCGGAGTTCCACGTCGCTGTCACTGGAAGCGTGCGGTAAAAGGGGCAAGGTCTGTGCGAGCTTACTTACGAATGCCGAGCTTGCCGATAACGTCGCGGTAGCGGACGGAGTCGTTGGTCTTCAGGTAGTTCAGAAGACGACGCCGTTTGCTTACCAGCATCAACAGACCACGGCGCGATGCATGGTCCTTCTTGTGAGTCTTGAAATGTTCGGTCAGCTCGCCGATCCGTTCGCTAAGAATCGCGATCTGCACCTCGGGGCTACCTGTATCCGAATCGTGCGTTCGGAAACGGGAGATCACCTCTGTCTTCTTTTCTGTTGCCAGCACGCTTACCTCTCTATGCTCTTTATCGAATCCACTCTCTAAGTGTCTGCGCTAAGAATAACATAGAGGGCATTCACGAGCACAGGCAGATTTGCGGGCTAGTGGACGGCGATCTCGGTCTTGCCGCCGGCCCTCGGGTTATTTTTATCGAGCAGGAAGGTCAGCAGCACCATAATCGCGGACGCCGCGGCCAAGGCAAAGTACACATCTACATAGGCCTGTGCAGCGGTCTGGGCTTGCAGGAGGCTGTAGATGCGCGCGGCCGCTCCAGTCTGTGCATTGGCTGGTCCGAGATGACCCGTAAGAGCGCCCGCCGTCGCCTGCAGTCGCTGCTGGTACGCCGGATTGCCGGGGCTCAGCGAATGGAGGAAATTCGCCTGATGAAAGGCAGTGCTCTCAACCACGAATGCGTTGGTAAGCGATATCAGGATCGAGCCGCCGATATTGCGTGCGAAATTGATGAGCCCGGCCACCTGATTGTTCAGTTCACGTGGGATACCGAAATAGGCCGCCGTCGTCACTGAAATGAAGACAAATGGTATAGCTGCAATCTGGACAATACGCAGCCATGACGCGAAGCCGAAGCTCATGCCAAGATTCAGGCGCAGAGCGGAATATCCGTATCCAAGAACGAACAGTATGAATCCGAAGACGATGATGTTCCGCGCGGGAAAACGCGAGACGGCAATTCCAGCCATTGGCATCACCACGATCAGCACTAGACCGCCCCATGAGAGTGCAAGACCTGCAATCGTCGCGGTATAACCCAGCAACTGCTGCGTGAACTGTGGCTGCAGTACGGTGCCAGCGTTCAGAATGCCGCCGGTCATCAGCATCAGGAAGGAGCAGACGGCGAAGTTTTTGTACTTGTAGAGCCGCATCTCCATGATCGGTCTCTTGGTGCCCCACACCTCCCACCAGATCAGTGTCAGGAAAGAAACGGCAAAAGTGATGGCGTAGAACTTGATCCAGGCTGAACCGAACCAGTTCCACTCCTCGCCTTTATCCATGAATATCTCGAGCGATCCCATCGAGATCACCAGCAGAATGACCCCTATGTAGTCGACCCGCCAGAAATTTTTCCGGTCGGGCTTCAAGTAGGGTGGGTCCTCCACAATCATCTGCACCAGGAACAGGGCGGCAATGCCGATCGGAATGTTGATGTAAAAGATCCAGTGCCAGCTGTAGTTGTCCGTCAGCCAGCCGCCAATCGTAGGGCCAATCGATGGCGCGAGCACGGCAACCAGTCCGTAAAGAGAGAATGCAAGGCCGCGCTTGCTGGGCTCGAAAGAGTCGGCCATGATCGCCTGCGCCATCGGCTGGAGACCGCCGCCACCCGCTCCCTGGACCACGCGAAAGAACAGCAGAAGCCCGAGCGAGGGAGCCAAACCGCACAGGAACGATGCGCCGGTGAAAATAAGGAGGCACATCATGAAGAAATTCTTCCGGCCAATGACGCTGGATGCCCAGCCGCCCATAGGCAACACCACGGCGTTCGCAACCAGATACGTGGTGAGCACCCAGGTGCTTTCGTCGCGACTCGCTCCAAGGCCGCCGGCAATGTACGGCAGCGCTACGTTCGCGATAGAGGTGTCGAGCACCTCCATGAAGGCAGCCATCGCAACCGTCGCTGCAATCACCCACGGGTTCGTCTTCGGCTTCCACGCCGTCATGGGAACTGCTGCTGCCGCTGCCGCCATGTTTCTCGCTTTGCTCCTGCAGGATGGGGTCGCTCTGTGCGCGAGAATATAGCAGACACGCGGAGAGCCTTCTAGGTTTGCTACATAGATGCAAAACCGCTATGAGCCGACTCGGAAATTGGGCCCCAACCTGGGTCAGTTCGGCGACTCGCCGGACTGTTTGCTGCCCCAAAATCAGGCAGGCGCGACGCCCCTATTTCCCTTCGTCGAGTTTGCCGGTCCAGCCCAGAAAACGGATCAGATTTCCCTTTTCCTGCCATACGAAACGAAAAAAGTCCCGGGCACCGATGGTGTGTGCGTCACGTCCTGAATAGGTCTCGATGCGCCAACGCAGATACTCGCTGCGCCAGGGCCGCAAGCGGTGTCCACGCGTGGCATTCCAAAGGAACCGCATCGCACCCAGCATCGCCATCAGACTCCGGCATCAGTATAGAGCGCGGCGTCGACGAGGCATTCCGGCCTCTTCGTACTTGACACGAAGCCCGTTCGTCTACATGCGGTCGAATAGGGTTCCCTGATGTTCGATGGTTACGATGACAGACTCAAGGGCCGATTGTTGCGTCGTGCTGGAGGAAAGTTTCGTCGCTATAGTGGGCAAGTCCGCCTGCAGCAGGTCGGTCTGGTTCGCCAGCAGCCGGGTCTGTTCCTGCGATGCATAGGAGGAGGCCGACTGCAGGCGATTGATCGAACCGTCGAGCGATGCACGTTGGGTGCTGAGATGTGAGAGTGCCGTGCTCAACTGCGACGTCAAGGCGCTGGTCGTCGCCGTATCGCCGGTCGAAAAACCTTGAATCAGCGCATTCAGCGTGCCGAGAAGATCACCCCCCAGCAGCGGTGAATACCTGTTGACCCGGCAAGTTGGTGGCGATCGACTGACCACCGGGCGTACTCACATAGTTCACGACATTGTCACCTAAGTAGGTAACGGTCGCGGGACTGGTGGAGGTGTCCAGTTGGAATGGCGGGCTACCGTTCTGACTTCCGGAGAAGAGATATTTCCCGCTGTAACTGGTGTTTGCCAGCCCCAGAATTTCATCGCGGATGGTGGTGAGCTCCGCGGTGACGCTGGACCGGTCACTCGCATTGTTCGTGCCGTTATTCCCGGCAGTCGCTACCGAGATCGCTTGATTGATCTGATCGACCACCGATCCGAGTGTCGAATCGGCGACCTGCATTTTGGCCGTAGTCGTGGCCGCAGTCTGCGTAAAGACGCTGTCGGCGGCAATCTGCGCCGAGAACTGGACATTCTGCGCGGCTGCGACCGGATCGTCGCCCAATCCGGTAAGGCGCACGCCACTGGATATCTGGCTGGACAAATTCTGCTGTTGCGCTGTGGTGCGGGAGAGCGCAGCAGCGAGTTGTTGAAGGTAGTTTGGGTCGACATTCATGATGTCTCTTCTCCGCGTGGCCTACACAGATACGGCAGTCTCCGTGCCCAGGTTGATAGCGCTCGTCATTACCGAGTTCAGGATGGTAAACACCTTGGACGCGGCCTGGTAGGACTGCTCATACGATTGCAAGAGCGTTGCCTGATCATTCATGTTGACCGAGGATAATGCGCTTTGCTGTGATTGGAGCTGCGTGAGGGAGGCGCTCTGCGACGCCTGAGTCATAGTCGCCCCGCTCACCTTCGCACCGATATCACCTACCAGTGCAGCGTAAGCCACAGTCGGCGTTTGACCACCAACGATAGCTGCTGAAGCCAGTGCAGCCAACGCGGCGGCATTCGATCCGTCCTGCGCCCCCGCTCCGGAGGCTGACGCAGCCACTCCGTTCGGATCGGTCAGCGTAGCGGAGATAGCGTCCGCTGCGCCCGTGACACCGCTACTCAGAACGAATATCGGCGCACCGTTGTTTCCATTGGCGTCTATTCCACTCGCCTGCTGGGCATTCACCGCCGTGCCCACGCCCCACGCTAGTTGATCGATCGAGGTGATGGCGCTTGGAATATCAACATCGCGAGCCTCGAGAGCGCCCCCGATCTGGCCGCCACCGTTGGTGAGAGCCGAGGTCTGGTCGACCCCGCCGAGCAGCAAGTGGGTTACTCCACCGGAGCTCTGGGTCTCAAGATCCACGCTCTGCCCGCCGGCTACCAGCAACGCGCCCGACGTCGTGGTGATGGTGAGGCTGTTGTTGTCACTTGCGATTTGGTGGATGCCGACAAGTTGGGATAGCTGTTGAAGATCGTACTGCCGCTGATCTTCGAGTGTTCCCGCATCTCCGGACGAGCTATTCGCACTGATTTTCGCATTCAAACTGGCAATCTCTTTGGTCAGTGAGTTCACTTGATCTGCCGCGGAAGCAATCGTTGCATCCACTCCCGAACGCTGCTGCTGCAGGCTTTTGGAGGCCTGATTGAAGGTCGCAGCCAGGCTCCGAGCCGCGGAGAGCACGCCTGTTCGCAGGCTCGTGTTCGACGGATCGGCGGCCAAGCGATGAAAAACTCTGGAAGAATGCCGTCAGTTGTTGGCCAATGTCGGCAACGCCGCTACTGGTGCCTCCCGCCGCTGCGATCGCCCCGGAAAAGACCGACTGTAGATCATTCAGTGACAGCAAGTCGCGCCGCGGAGGCAGCCTGGTCTTGCGTCTGCTGGTCTATACGCTGGTTCAATACGCGATCGCGCTGCGAGGACTATTCCCTGAATCGTCACGCCTCCGACAACCGACTGGCCACCGACCGTTACGGTATCCGCGGATCCCCATTTCACTATTTCGGTGGTGTAGCCGGGCGTATTCGCGTTGCCGATGTTCCCGGCTACGACCGAGATCGCTGCCTGGTCCGCCGCCAGGGCTCCTGTTGCAATATTCCATGCCTGATTCAGAGAGGCCATACTGTTCAACGCCTCACAAGAGCCGGGTAGCCGTCTGTAGGTGAATATTGGCGCGGCCCGAGCCCCAGTACATTCAGATTGATGCGCGTCTGCCGAAGCAGACGATCAAGGAGCAGCAACTTCCAGGAAAGACGCGCGTGTGCCGCATGGGAGACGTCGAGGCGATGACCCTTCGCGTCCCAATCGCTGCAGAGACGCGCCAACTGCATGAGGATCTCCGCGTCCATCTTTGCGAGTCCATCGATCACGCGATCGAGCGTTCGCTCAATCTCAGTCGCTGGCAAGCACGAGCCGTCTATGTCGTCGCGCGTCATTCAGAGATCCTTCTAGCCAGCCAGGTTGCGCAGCATGGCGTCTGCAACGTCCTGCGGGGCGACCTGGTAATCTCCCTTGGCAATCTGCTGTTGCAGGCTCGCGATGCGATCCTGGCGGACATCCGGCATCTGCATAGCTTGCGCCACAACGAGAGCCGCCGGACTGAGGTCACTGGAATCCTGCCCCGGCGTCGTGCTGCCGGCGGGAGTGCTGGATGGACCGTTTGGCCGCACCCGGGTCGGCGCCTCGATGCCAGGACTCTCCAGACTCGGTGTATAGGTGGAGCGATCGCGTACGTCCATGGATGGACCCTCCTCGCAAGCTATATCGGCGGCGATCCGGAAAGCTTGAGGGGGGCCTGCAGGGCACTACCTTTCGGTTCCTTTTGCGCACCCGCGCTGGTGGACTCGAGTTGATGCAGGAGCCGGTCGGCGATGCCGAATCCGCCTCGCTCGGAGATCGCTCGCGCCAGTGATTCCGAGGCGAAGCCGGACAATGCTCCTTCGCTTCCCGCGCCACTGCCGCTGTCCTCCCCCGTGAGGCCATCGCTCTCCTGCAGAGGTTTCAATAGTTCTGCCATCAGGCTGGCTTCGAACTCATGCGCGGAACGCTCAAGTTTTGGATTCTTCGCGTGGGCCGGGGCCGCCGAAGTGCTCTGCGATGCCAGGCCATGTGATTCCAATTTCGCAAGCTGCATCTAGAGAACCTCCAACTCGGCTTCAAGCGCTCCAGCCTCTTTCATCGCTTGAAGTATCGAGATCACGTCGCGCGCACTCGCACCAATACCCTGCAGCTCCTGGACCAGGTCATCGACGGTCGCGCCGCGCTTCAGGACAATTTGATTCACCGGCTTATCCTGCGCATCGACGCGGGTCTCCTGCACGGTTTGCGTGGTGCCGTTGCTGAGCGGGCCTGGTTGGGAAACAGCGAAATCGCTGACGACATTCACGACCAGTCCGCCATGCAGGATGGACACCGGTTGCAGCCGCACGTCGCCGCCAATCACCACCGTTCCGGTGCGCTCGTTCACCACCACTTTGGCGCGCGGAAACGTGTCAATCTCGACCGCTTCCACGCGAGCCAGCAGGGCTGGCAGGTCCTCCCCTGCCTGGGGATGCAGATCGACACGCCGGCTGTCCGCGGCATGCGCAAGTGGACGCTTCAGATCGTTGTTGATCGCATCAGCCATGCGTTCCGCCGTCCGAAAATCAGCATCGTTGAGCAGTATGGATAGCGATGGCAGCCGGGCCAGGTCAAGGGGCACGCCGCGTTCCACCATGGCGCCGCCGGGAATGCGGCCAGTCGTCGGATGGTTCACCACCTTTGCATTTCCATTCGCCGCCGCCGCATATCCTCCTAGGACGATCGGGCCCTGGGATTGCGCATAGATCCGCCCGTCTGGCCCGTAGAGCGGGGTCATCAGCAGAAGGCCGCCGTTGAGACTGCGAGCGTCGCCGGCGGAAGAGACGGTGACATCCAGCTTGGTGCCAGGCTCCGCGAAGGGCGGCAGCGTGGCCGCAATGAAAACCGCCGCCATATTCTGCACCCGAAGCGTACTCGTGCTCCCAGTGGTGGGTACATTTACTCCCATGCGCTGCAGCGTGGAAATCAGCGTCTGCACGGGAAAGACGGTCTGCTGGCTATCGCCCGTGCCGCTCAGGCCGACCACGATGCCATAGCCAATCAGTTGATTGTCGCGGACCCCCTCGATCGTAGCGACATCCTTGATGCGAACGCGGTGCGCGGCTGCACTGCCGGTTCTCTGTGCGGACGCGGGAAATGGCGCACAGATGAACACCAGCACGAGCACTCCGAGGAGCGCCAGATTCGCCCGATCGGCTGGGACACGACTAAAAAACGACCAGGCGTTCCAGAAAGCGGACAAGAGGATTCTGGCGGTACGTGTAGTCATTGATAATTCCCTTTCCAACTACTTCCAGTTCAAGGTCGGTGACCGCGGTCGACAACACCTGGTTGTTTGCGTTCACGTCGCTGGGCCGCACAAGTCCGCGAAGACGGATCATCTGCGTCTGTTGGTTGAACGCCACTTGCCTTTCGGCTTCGATCACGAGAATGCCGTTGGGCAGCACGCTCACCACCTGACCTCCGACTGTTGTATTCAGGGTCGAGTTGGTGACGCTCTGTCCTTGTGCGGTAAGAGCGCTGGCGGAGTTCTGAGAGAGCAGATTCTGCAGGCTATTGCTGGTCTTGAGCTTTCCAAAGAGAGCAGCGATCTGCGAGTTTGCATTGGAACTCCGGGAGTTCTTGACGGAACCATCTGTCGAAGCAGAGAGCGCTTCCACGACCACAATAGAGATCAGGTCATGGGCGTGCATGGCCCGGACGTCAGAGGTAAGACGGGTAAAAGCGCCGTCCTCGCTCCAGATTGAGCCCATCGCATGCGGCTCGGTCTCGCTCTGCTGGCGCACGCGGGTGAGGTAGTCGGAAAGCGCACGATCCGTTGCGCCCTGGATCGGATTGGTCTTCTTCTGCGACGGTGCTGCCGCGTGCACAACGCAGGAAGGCACGAATACGAGTACTCCTGCGAAAAGGGCAGCCTGGAGGGTCAATCGGCCCGAAGCATTCACTGCCATGAACTCACCCTCCCGCTGAGGATGGCCGCTCCTGAATCAAGAACTGTCATCTCCACCAGTGCTCCGGTCACTGTGACGCGGGCCCGCACGCGACCGCCGCATACGCCATTTTGGAGCGCGGTGGCTTCGAGCGAAGACATCGAAAACCCAGCGTTCGCGCTGCGCAGCGACACGTGGTCGCCTGCGCGGACACAGAGGGCCGGCCGCAACGATTCCCCATGTCGACTCAACTCTGCACCGGAACCACGCTGGCGCGTCAAACGCGGGGGCGCCGCCGGGTGCTTCGGGTCCAGCACACGTTGCCAATAAAGACCTGAGATCGGATCGACTCGCTCGGCATCGCGACCGAGGTGCACGGCCGATGCTCCAGCCACGCTCATGCCAAAACTAAGCATGGCGGTACCGACAATGATGTTTCGCAGAACGATCATGGCGTCTCCTGGCGAGATCTAACGGGACATGTTGTTCACTTGCGAGTACATATCGTCAGCCGCTTTGATCACCTTGGAATTGCTCTCGTAGGCACGCTGCGCAAGCACCATCTCGACGAACTCGCTGACCACGTCAACGTTGGAACCCTCCAGATACCCCTGCTGAACCTGGCCCAATCCCTGCGTCCCCCCGGGGTTGTCCGTGATCGGATCTCCGGAAGAGAGAGTGGCTCGAAGCAGATTGCCTCCCATGGACTCAAGTCCGCCCGGATTGGCAAAGGTGGCCAGTTGCAATTGTCCAAGCTGCTGCGGATTCTGCTGCCCCGGAAGGGTCGCATTCACCTGCCCGTACTGCGTGATCGTCACGGCGGTTGCATTCGGCGGAATGGTAATCGTGGGCTGCAGTAAGTCGCCTGCAGCGGTCACAATAGTTCCCTGGTTGTTGAGATGAAAGTTGCCCGCGCGTGTGTATGCGGTGGTTCCATCTGGACGCTGCACCTGAAAAAAGCCTGCACCTTCGATCGCAATGTCCAGCGGATTGTTCGTCTGGTTCAGATCGCCCTGAGTCATGATCACCTCAGTTGCCGCGGACTTGGTGCCCAGGCCAATCTGCAATCCTGCAGAAACAGTTTGCGCGCTCTGCGCCGCACCGGGCGTCACCATGTTCTGGTAGAGCATGTCCTGGAACTGCAGCCGCGTCTGGCGAAAACCGGCGGTCGAAGAGTTGGCGAGGTTGTTGGCGATCGTGTCCAGATTGAGCTGCTGGGCGCTCATGCCGCTCGCTGCCGTATAGAGTGCTCGTATCATTTCGTTTTCTCTCCCACTCTTTTCTGAGAATCTCTTCGCAGTCTTCTGCTTAAACTTTGGGCAAGTCTTCGCTTGCCGCGCGGTCAAGGTCGTTATGGAAGACGGACAGCGCCTTCTGCATCATCTCGGCCTGGCGCTGGATCAGCATCAACTGCAGGCTGCCGTTCACAATGTCCTGGTTCGATCCCTCGATCTCGCCTTGCTCAACCGAGTAGTCCTGGCTCGGCTTAAGAGTCTTCGCATCGTTCACGCGATACTCGTTGGCGCCTTCCGCAATCAGTTGCGTTGCCGGCGCAACAAACACCCCGAGTTGGCCCACCACGCCGCCGTCCACGGAAACTGCTCCATCGGTGCCCACCGCAATCGTCCCGTTCGGCATGACGATTGGCTTGTGCGCCGTATCGAGAACGGGATCGCCTGCACTATCCACCAGCGTCCCGTCTTTAGTGCGTTGAAACGATCCATCCCGCGTGTATCTCTCGCCGTGGGCAGTCTTGACGGCGAAAAAGCCCTGACCCTGAATGGCAACGTCGGTCGCATTCCCCGTCTTTACCAGCGCGCCCTGGCCCAGGTCGACCTGGCCGCCGCCAAGCACACCATAGCGGTTGACCGCTCCGTTCAACTGCGAGTCCGCAGCCCCTTCGCCGGCGACCGCGTCACGAAAGTATTCACGCTGCGCACGGTATCCATTTGTAGTGGCATTCGCCAGATTGCTCGAGGCAGCATCCATCGCCTCGGTGCGCGCCAGCAATGCGGAATAGGCTGCATAGTAACCGCTGTCCATTACCAGCTCTCCTGCTGCGTATTCCCTGCATCGCGAGGGCCATTTCAGGGCCCATCAGGAGTGCCTATTCTTAGCTGGGTCTAATGAGTTCCGTCGTACAACCCTCACCCTCCCGGCCGCGTAACGGGAGCACAGTGTCGCGTATCTGCATGGGATGGCTAGCTCGGCTCCGAAGCCACATCCGCACCCAGAGATGATCGTGCACACGGACCAGGCGGGCGTCGCTCGGCCGGGATTGTTCGATCAACTCGCGGATACACGCCACAACGCCGTCGCGCCCTGGAAGGTGCAGCTCAGTGGTATCAGCGGCATCTCCGTCGGCCAGGCTCCAGGCGCCATCCTCGAGAAATGCCGCGTGCACGCGTTCGCGAAGCATATATTCCATCGCACGTGCAGCAGCATGCTCGGCACGGTATTTCCCGGCCAGATACAGAGCTCTGTCCGAACCTTGACGGAGCGGCGCAAGGCCATAGCGGGTACGCAGAAAGGCGGGAATGAGCCAGCGCGCGAATTCGAGCCCCGGCATTCCCGATGGCAACACCGTGCAGTTCCATTGGATCCCCAGCGCCTTCGTAATGGTCTCCTCAGAGATACCATGCAAGCGGTGAAGCCATTCGCCAATCCGGCCATTCTGAGCTTGACGCTGCGCTGCGAGCGCTTCCTGAAGCTCGCGATGGCTGATCCATCCGCGGCTGAGCAGAATCAGGCCCAAAGGCATGCGCAAGGCACGTTCCGCGGGAGCAGGTTCCCAGCTTTCGATCTGGCTGCGAACTGCGTCCGCGATCATCCGTTCCATGCATGCCGCGCTGCACGCCCATTTCCCTTCAAAGCGAGGAAAGGAGCGGTTCCTGAAGAGCTGCAACCAGCCGGTCCTGCACTCTCGATTCCCGCAAACGTCGATCCAGCGAGTTGCACGGCTCGACGGATGGCTCTTCTGGTCCATTGCAAGCGATGACTGCGTCACCCGGAGAGAACCTCCGTGACACGCAGTCCGAACTTACCCTGAACCAGCACGACCTCTCCCCGGGCGACTACCTTGTCGCCGATGATCAAGTCCACCGGATCCGTAATCTGCCGATCGAGCGGAATCACGGCACCGGGACCAATCTCCAACAACTCAGCCAGAGACATCTCTCGCGCGCCAAATCGAATGTTGGCCTCAAGCTCGATATCGAGCAGCTTGCCCAAACCGTTTCCTTCCACCATGTCTCTCCTTCAATCAGTCCAGATCTGCCTGGAATTGGCTCCGAAACGTCATGCGCGGGCTGCGCGCTTGGCGGATGGTGCGCCCAGGGCCACGCGAAGCCTTGCCATGGCTGCAGAGTGAAGCTGCGAGACGCGCGATTCCACCACGCCCATCGTCGCTCCCACCTCGCGCATCGTCAGTTCCTCGTAGTAATAGAGCGTTAGAACCATCCGTTCCCGTTCTGGGAGTTCTGCAATCGCCTCAGCAAGCAGACGCCGCATCTCGTTGCCCTGGCACTGCAGGAACGGATCGTCCTCCGGGCCGGCCGGGATGAGAGCCAGCGCCTCCACCCCTGCATCATCGGCGGGCGTCACGTTGAGACTGCCCAGCTCAAGGCCAGACAGCTCGCCGAGAAGCTGCTGATAAGCGTTCAGATCCAGGCCCATTTCCTTGGCCACTTCGCTCTCGGTCGGCGCCTTGCCCAGCCTCGTGCTCAGCGAGCGAATCGCCTCTTCCACCGCGCGGCCTTTCCGCCTCAGATCGCGCGGCCCCCAGTCCAGGGCGCGCAGGCTGTCCAGCATGGCGCCCCGCACACGAAACTGTG
Source organism: uncultured Acidobacteriaceae bacterium (assembly GCA_963763665.1). Lineage (GTDB taxonomy): Bacteria > Acidobacteriota > Terriglobia > Terriglobales > Acidobacteriaceae > KBS-83. Next base: position 146,029 of record CAVXPT010000002.1, read on the forward strand.
CATAGGTGCGGAACTGGACCTTCTTCGTTGAATCGAACTTCTGCAGCGCGTCCATAAGACCCACAATGCCGGCGCTGATCAGATCCTCCATTTCGACCTGCTGCGGCAGCCGTTCGCGGATGCGCAGTGCCAGGAAGCGCACCATCGGGAGGTGCTCGCGAAGGGTCTCTTCCGAGACTGTGGCCGGTGCGTTCTTTGTAGAAAGCGCCGCTTCTTCGAACCCGGCGGCCGCTCGGACTGCAACCGGCTCCGGAAGCGGATAAAGGCTGACCGGCAATGGGCTACGCTTGTGGCCTGTGGACGTTCCTTGTTCCATTACCTGCTCCTGTGCATTCGTTCTCACCGCTTCAAAGCGCCCATTCAGCGCACGGTTCCGAGCGATCGGACTCGTACGTCAGCCGGAACTTCACCTGGCGCCAGAACCGTGACACGAGGTACCGCCGGTTCCAGCCAGCGCCGGATGTGATATCGCGCCGGACTCTGACACAGAAGCACGGGCCATGCCGTTGCGCTTGCCCCCCCACTTAGTCTTTTCAAAGAATCCGCCATGCGCCGGATTACCGGCACCGACAGCGCACTTCTATCGCTGATATTTCGGCTTGCGTCGCCAAAGCAGGACTGGAGCTCTTCATCGATCGCCGGATCGAGCAGCAGAACGGGAAGGGCTCCATCCGCATCCAGATGAGGCTGGACGAGGCGCCGGCCCATCGCCTGCCGGCATAGCTCGACTAGATAGGGCAATGCCTTATTGGCGGGCGCGGCCTCCACCAACACCTCGAGGATCGTTCCCAGGTCGCGGATCGATACCTGCTCGCGCAGTAGCTGCTGCAGGACACGCTGCACCTCGCCCAGCGTCATGACCTTGGGGATCAGCTCCTCAATCAGCTTGGGGTGGGAGTCGTTCAATGTGTCGATCAGGCGTTTTGTCTCCGCGCGGCTGAGCAGTTCATGGCCATGCCGCCTTACCAACTCGGACAAATGCATCGTGATGACCGTAGTCGGGTCGACCACGGAATATCCGGCCGCCAACGCCTGTTCTTCGAGTGCAGGCGCGATCCAGCGCGCACTGACGCCGAAGGCTGGTTCGCGCGTCTCTTTGCCAGGAAGCACACGCGCCTGCGGGTCCGCGGAGACCGCCAGAAGCTGATTGTTCTCGGTCTGCCAGCGGCTGATCTCCACCCCACGCAGCGAGATGACATACTCACGCGGCTTGAGACGCAGGTTGTCCGCGATGTGGACCGGCGGCACGACAAAACCGAGTTCTGTCGCCAGGTGCCGCCGCAACGTCCGGATGCGCGACAACATCTGGCCGCCTTGCTTTTCGTCCACCAGAGGGATGAGCTGAAAGCCGATTTCAAGCGACAGTTCATCCATGCGGAGTAACCCTGCCAGGTTTTCGGCCTGCGCCTTTGCGTCGTCCTTTTTCGCAGTGCCTGCGGGACCATCCGCCACAGCAGCAATGGGGCGGCGCGCAATCTGGCGTCCTACGAAGATCAACATCGCCGCAATCAGAAGAAATGGCAGCTTCGGCAGGCCCGGCACCAGAGCCATCACGCCCAGCACGCCGCCGGACATGTAGAGCGTCGCCGGCCGGCCCAGCAATTGCGAACCGATCTCCGTGCCAAGCGCTCCAGCAGAAGACGCGCGGGTCAACACCATGCCACCCGCAACCGAGACCAGCAGCGATGGAATCATCGTGACCAGACCGTCGCCGACCGTCAGCGTGGTGTAGGTCTTGAGAGCATCGCCCAGAGCCACACCCTGCTGAAGTGTGCCGATCAGCAGGCCGGCAATGATGTTGATCGCAGTGATCAGAATCGTTGCCATGGAGTCGCGCTGGTTGAAGCGCGCCGCGCCATCCATCGCTCCGTAGAACTCCGCTTCGCGAGCCACAGCCTCGCGCCTCTTGCGGGCGGCCACCTCATCGATCATGCCGGCGTTCAGATCCGCATCGATGGCCATCTGTTTCCCCGGCAACGCATCCAGTGTGAAGCGTGCGGTTACTTCGGCTGTACGCACCGCACCGTGACTCACTACCAGAAATTGAATTGCAATCAGCGCGAGAAAGAGCACGAACCCTACAACGTAGTTGCCGCCCACAACGAACTGCCCAAAAGCTTCGATCACGCTGCCGGCAGCCGCTGTGCCCTCGCTGCCATGCAACAGGATGCGGCGGCTGGAGGCGATGTTCAGCGAAAGACGAAAGAGCGTGAGCAGCAAGAGGAGCGTGGGAAACACCGAGAAGTCGACTGCCTTGCGCACCTGCACTGCCGAGAGAAACACCAGCACGGCTGCGGCGATGGACAGACCGAGCAGCAGGTCCAGAACCAGCGACGGCAACGGGATCAGCATGACGAAGACGATGCTGATGGCTCCCCCCGGCAGCGCAAATTCACGCATGCTGCTGAGCCACCGTGTCCATGCTGGTTTCGTTGAATCATTCGTTTGCGTGACCTTCGCCTGGTTCGCGGCGGGAGCGGTCAATACGGCAGAGGAACTCATTGTGTCTCCTGATTGGTTGCGAGCCCGAAGGCGTTTCCAGACGAAGCTCTTTGCGGAACAGTGTCTGCAGAGTGTGCAGTCTCCCGGCGCCGTTGCTCATGCGCGCGGCGAATCCGCTCCTCTGCCTCCTGGCGGAAGAGATAGGCGAGAATCGCCGCGACGGCTGCATACAGCTCTGCCGGGATGCTTTGCCCCGGCTCGACCGCGCGATACAGCGAGCGGGCAAGGGGCGGATTTTCGACCAGCGGAACCCCTGCCCAGCGCGCTTCTTCTCTGATCTGCGCAGCCAGTAGATCGCGGCCCTTGGCCAGCACCTTCGGGGCTTCCATCGTGCTCATGTCGAAGGAAAGCGCCACGGCATAGTGAGTTGGATTTGTAATCACTACGCTTGCCTTCTTCACATCGGCCCGCAGCGTGCGCCGTCGCATCTGCCGCTGTAGTGAACGGATCCGCCCCTTCATCTGCGGATTGCCCTCCGTCTCCTTGAACTCCTCGCGCATCTCCTGCTTGCTCATCTTCAGGCGGCTCTCCCACTGCCGCCATTCGACGGCGAAGTCCACCAGCGACCACGCCAGCATGATCCAAGCCGTATTCACAAGCAGTTGGTAGGCGTCGGCGAAGACCTGCGGCAGACGCGCGAGGCTGAACACAGGCATCCCGGCGAGCGCCGCTACAAAGTGAACCAGCTGTATCGACAGCAGGCCGACGGGAATCAGGGATTTGCCGAGGCGCACCAGCGCGCGCGTCGTGAAGAGATGTTTTACGTTTTCCGCCGGATTCAGGCGCGACCATTTCGGCGCAATGCCCGCCGGCTGAAGGCGGAGGCCGCGGTTTTGCATCATGGCGACACCAAGACTTGCGCCGGCAGCGGCAAGCATGACCAACAGGCAGGGCACAGAACCCGCGGCAATCATGTTCCTCATCGTCAGACCAAGCGCCTCCCCGCTTACATTCGGTGTCTGCATCAGTGCGATCGCGTCCTGATACGTGCCGCTCCATAGCGGCAACCACCTTTTCGCTGACCAACCCAGCGCAAGGCTTCCGGCAAGCAGCGCCGCGGCGGAGAGAAGCTCCCTGCTGCGCGGACGATCGCCATCCTGCTCTGCCTTTTGCCGGCGTCTCGGACTGGCTTTCTCGGTGCGTTCGCTACTCATCGATATCCTCTTCTGGTCCCGGACTACGACGCATGTATCGCCAGCACCTGCAACATTCGCTGAGCGTTATTCAACAAACCATCGAAGCGCGCCTCAAAGAATGCAGGCCACAGCGCCAGCGAGCCCACCAGCACGACATATCCCAGCACCGTCTTCGCGGGCACGGTTAACGCAAGAACAGGAAGCTGCGGCGAAACACGAGACATCAGGGCGATTCCGACTTCGACCAGCAGAGTTGCGGATATCACCGGCGCGGCCAATTGAAGGGCGGCGAGAAAGACGCCGCCCATCATGCCGACCAGCGGGAGGCCGATGTCCCGCGGAGCCAGGCCAGAGCCCAGTGGTACGACGAGGAAGGTATGAAGCAGTGCAGCGAGAATGGTCCGATGCAATCCGGCCGCCAGCAGCACCGTGATCTCGAGCAAGCTGAGCATCTGCGCCAGCAATGGCGTCTGCACTTCGCTGTTAGGGTCGAGCAGATTGACCAGCGAAAAACTGAACTGCATCCCCAGCAGTTGCCCCGCAAGGGCTGCCAGTTCGTTGAGCATGGCGAGGGACAATCCCAGTAGAGCGGCAACTCCAAGCTCGCCAAGAATGCTTTCCAACCCGACCTCAACATGCGAACCCGGCAGCGCCGCGGCCACCGGGGCCAGTACGACGGTCAGGACGGCGAGGAAGACGCTCTTCACCTTGGCCGGCAGTGCCTGCGAGGAGAAGATGGGGGCAAAAACGAACAGGCCACTGATGCGGATACAGACCAGCAGGGCTGCCTTGAGCAGATGCGCCCAGTCAGCCGTTTCAGTTGGAGGAATCATCGCCATCATCGTTCAACTTGCAAACCGGTGGAGGTCGCTCAGAATCGAAGCGGTGAACCAAACCAGCCGGTGAAGGAACCATGGCATTCCTGCCAGCAGGACGGCGGCAACAATCAACAGACGCGGCACGGTGGACAGCGTCTGGTCTTGTATGGAAGTCAGCGTCTGCACCAGGCTGATCAACAGGCTCGATACGCCCGCGACCACCAGGATCGGAGCACTCAGGATGAGCGCCTCGCGCAACGTCATCCGCATCAGTTCCGCAACCTGGTCGGCGGTCATGCTTGGTTCTCCTTATCGCCCATTTACGAAAAGCTCTTGAGCAGCGAGTCAGCCAGAAGGTTCCAGCCATCCACCATGACGAACAGCAGGATCTTCAGCGGAGTGGAGATGGTTACGGGCGGCAGTTGCAGCATTCCGATGGAGGTCGTGATGGACGCAACGACTAGATCAACTAGCAGGAACGGCAGGAAGAGGATGGCGCCAATCTGAAAACCGGCCTTCAGCTCCGAAAGCATGTATGCCGGAACGACAACCCGCATCGGCAGGTCCATCGGTGTCTTCGGTCGAGGTATGGATCCGGCCTTGACGAACAGTGCCAGGTCTTTTTCTCGCGCGTAATGCAACATGAATTGCTTGGGCGGCTGAACGCCTCTCTCCACCGCCTGCCAGCCGGATATCTGCCCTTGCTGGAATGGCTGGATGGCTTGCTGATTCACCGCCACCATCACGGGCTGCATCAGGAACCACGTCATCATGAGGCCAAGCCCCATCAATGTCTGGTTGCCTGGCGCTGTCTGCGTCCCCAGTGCCTGGCGAAGGAAGTGAAACACCACCAGCAGACGCACCATCGGCGTAACGGAAAGAACGATGGCGGGAAGCAGCGTAAGCAGGGTAAGGATCCCGACGATCGTCCACGGCACGGAATTGTTGTCTTTGATACCAGCCAAGGCCTGCATGGACTGCAACGAAGACGGCGCAGCCAGAAGCACTGCAAGATGAGGGCTCATTGAGCGTGCCATCCTTCTGCCCGAACCTTGGCTTAGTACGCGAGCGGGGATCCGATGCGGAGAGGCGACGACCTCGTCGAATGTCGAGATCGAAGGCGCAGCCCCGTCGCCAACTCCAACCAGCAAACGACGACCCTCGATTGCGATCAGGAGTAGCGACTTCTTACCGCCCAGCGACAAGCGATCGAGAACCTCGATGCGTGGCCGCGAATCGGTGTGTCTGCTGCTGAAGGGGCGCCGCAGGACTTTCATCCAGGCAGCCCATGGAACAGCACGGTCAACGCGGACAGTGGCGCGGGGCTTGCTCAGCCACGCTTGAAGAGGCGTCATGCCTTCCTCCGCCACTTGTGCCGCCATGCCAGACGTTTGACGCGTGCCGCTATCTGCTGCTCGACCGCCTCAAGCTCCACCAGGAGCAACCGCTCGCCGGCTGCCGTGAGAACAAGATCCCGCACCGACAGATGCTCTGTTGCAAGCAATGCGCCCGGTTCGAGTTCCTGCAAGTCGCGAAGCGTAAAGCGCGACAACGGCACACGAAGTTCAACGCGAAATGGGATTTGCCGCAGATGCTCGGGAAGGGCAAGCGTTCCTTCTTCCGTAACGCTTCCCTCTGCGCTCTGGGTCCGATAGGAAGGCACAAGCTCCGTGCACTCGGACTCGATGGGTTTCACATCGTTCTCTTCCTGCGGTGATGGCAGAAGAGGCTGATTGACCGGGACTATGAGATCGGCCTCGGGGACGTTTTCCGCCGGTTCACCGAGGCTATGGGCTGTATTCTCCATGCCGATGAAGAATGCATGCGGAGTGCCATTGCATGGCCGGACGATCTTAGAGATCTGTCAGAAACGGGGACGAACGGGCATTGGGAAACGGCGCCGATGGCGCCAACAGCAGAAGCGGAGATGCGGAGCGCGATGGTCTCGACGCTCCGCAAATGCGGCCAGGGTTAGTGGATCATGTTGATGGCTTCCTGGGTAGCCTGATCGAAAGTGGTGACCGACTTCGAATTTGCCTCGAAGGCGCGCTGGGCAACGATGAGCGCCGAAAACTCGGTCGAGACGTCCACATTGGAAGACTCTAATGCTCCGCCCTCAATGATCCCGCGTCCGGCATTTCCTGCCGTGCCGATGACCGCTGATCCCGAGGCCAGAGTCGCCAGGTAAGCCGTATTGTTCGTTGCCTGCAGCCCCTGCTGGTTTGCGACGGTTGCCACGGCTACCTGGCCCACAACTTCCTTCTGGCCGTTGCTGAAACTGGCCTCAACAATGCCGTTTCCATCCACATTGAAGCCCTGATAACTGCCGCTGGTGTATCCATCCTGAGTCGCACTGGCTACGTTTGAAGCAGAGGCGGTCTGGGTAATGGCGCTTCCCGTGCCGCTCAGGTTCCAGGAAAAGCTCATGTTCGATGCGCCATCGCTCAACCCGGTAAAGGCAATGCCGCCTACCGTGCCAGTTGGGCTTGTCAGGTTGCCATTGCCATCGAAGGTTAGCGTGCCCGTGGTTCCTGTGCTGCTCGCGGCCTCGCCCGCGGGCAACGCAATGTTGTAGTCCCAGGTATTCGTGCCCGTCTTGGTAAAGGTCACGGTAGCCTGATGGGCCCCCCCGAGCGAATCGTAGAGTGTGATCGGCGCAGGTACACTCGTACCGGCCCCAACCGCGGCAGAGGCATCCAGGTTTGCCTGGATGTTCATGGAGCCGGTCTGTTTGGCCGCGAGGGTCTGCCCTAGCGGGATGACGATGGGCTGTACACCGGCCGCCACCGAGATGCTGCCATTTGTAGCCGGATATCCCATTACAGAAGCGCCGCTGGTCGTCTGCAGAGCGCCATTGTTACTCAGCACGAAGTCGCCGGCGCGGGTCAGCTCCTGCTGGCCATGGTCGTCAATGACGAAGAAGCCGTTGCCCTGGAGCGCCATATTCGTCGGCTGTCCCGTGGTGGGCGTAGGGCTCCCATTGGAAAAGTCCGTCTCCGTCATGGCAACCTGCGTACCCACGCCGACCTGCACGCCGCCGTTCACGCCTCCATTGAGTTGCTGATAGAACAGTGTGCTGAACTGATCGGTCTGGTCTTTGTAACCGATGGTGTTCATATTCGCCAGATTGTTGGCGATCGTATTGAGTGCGGTGTTGTTTGATTCCAGCCCCGAAAGGGCGGTAGCAAAGGATGGCATTGTTTCCTCCTGGCCGCAGCGCGGCAACTTCCTGATCAATCGTTTCGTTATGACCGCCAGCCAGCTACTGACCGGAACCGGTCGGGGTGGTGCTGCCCGTAGTGGCATTTGTGTTCTGGTTGATCTGAATCAACTGCTGCAGGCTGTTTACCTGGACCAGCTGATCGACGTATGCATTTGGATCGGTATTCGCAGTCGGGTCCTGGTTCTTCAACTCGGTCACCAGCAGAGTGAGGAAGTCGTTCGCCGTGATCATGGAACCGCTCTGGCTGTTGCTGCTGTCCGTGCCGCCGGTCGAATTGCTGTTCGCTGTCGCGGACATAGGAATGCTTCCCGGAATTTGCATCTCATCTCCCTCCGAGCCCATTTCACCGGGCTCCCTTCAAGCTCGTACGCTGATCAAAGACACTGCGTCCACGGCGTGATACGTCTGCTCTGTATCCGCCACGGGCACCATCGTCCCTCTGGATCGAGTTCCATTTCCATCGCGCCCATCTGTGGAATGCGACTGCCCCTGCGAGCTGTCTCCGGTTCCCACACCGACCGACACCTGGCCCAACTGGACAGAATGTTCGCGCGCGTAGTCAGAGATCTCTCTCGACTGGCTGGTGAGCACTTGAGCTGAGGCGTCACTCTGTACATGCAACGTTGCGTCAACACGACCGGATGCACTCGTCGTCGCCCTTACCTCTACCCACCCAAGGCTGCCCGAGGAAACGCCGACATCCAGCCGGCGCGCATCCGAGCGCAACTGGACGGCGTCCGAGGAGCCAGCCAGGTCCATCTTTTGCAGCACCTGCGCCGCGCCGGCGTCTGGCCGATGCGTTGCAATCGACTTCTCTGTACCAGCGGTCACTGGCGGCGAAGTATTTGGCGACATCTGATGTTGCGCCGCCGGGGGTGTTGGCGTTGTAAGACCCGTGGCGTTGAATCTGACTTCCGACTTCACGTCGGGAGCGGCCTTCTTTTCCGCTTCTTTCGGCGCACGGATATTTGTCTGCTTCGCATTGGTCTCAACGCTGTCTGTCGAAGGTGCAGCTTGCGGATGGAGCGCCTGATTTGGCGGTACCACAACGCTGGCGTTCACCTTCGCGATCGGCTGCGCAGTCAAATGCGTATTCGTGGAGTTCTCTGATTTCCCGTTTGAAGGGGCCGATTCAGGCAGCTTGTCACCCTTGCTCGCCACCGTCCCTGGAGGCTGCGGCGTCCCCAGGTGCCCCGGCATCGCAACTGGAGCAGCACGCAAGTCGCCGTGGCTAAAGGCTGCCGCAGGAACGAGGGCTTGGCGGGATGCATCCTGGCCGGGAGGATGGCCCCCTACGGCCTTGGAACTGGGCTTCAAGGATGCTGATGGCGATCCGTCGGGTTGCGGTGCGGGTCCATCCAGTTTCAGCGTCGGGATAGGCACGACCACATCGATTGGTTGCGAAATTACCGGCAGAGCACCGGCTGCTTGACCATCCGCAGGCTGCGTTGGTTCATCCGGCATCGTCTCGGATTTGTGCTTTGCGTGAGACGACGCACTCTTGATCGCCGTGGCGTCAGGCGATGTCGCGCCTGCAGGTGATTGGGGGCTTGCATGCAATTTCTGAACGACGGGACTTTGAAGAAGCAGCGTCCCGGCATCAGCTGCCTGTTTCGCCTCTTCGGGAAGCGGTTGCTCCGAAGGTAGCGGCGCTTTTGCGACAGGATACTGACTATTTTGGCCGTGACCATCTTGAACTTGAACCAGTTCCTTTTGCTCCGCCCCCTGCTGCTGAGGCATGGCGGCGAAAGGCGCACCTAGTTGTGGCACTCGATTCGCCGCATGTATCTCCGTAGCCGGAATATCGACCGATTGGTAAGGTTTGGCGGTCTCCGGATGCATCTCTGTCTGCGGCTGCTTAGCAGCCATTGCATCGGGCGTCCCGACAGGCGACGGTTTCCCGGAAGCAGGCGTCGCCATCATCGCTTCCATCGCGGTACCAAAGGCGCCGCCGCCACGGGAGCCATCTGTGCCGGGCTTTGGCGATGGGGGCAGCATTTCCGCGAGTTGGAGACGCAGCTTCATTCGTGAACGCTATCTGCACGCACTGTGCCATCCCGATTTGCCGGATACTGCGTTTCTCTTTGAGAATTCTCATCTGAGGGTGCTGCCGGCTTCTGCGGTCGAGACGAGAGGAACCACCCGTCGAGTCGCTTTTGCTCGCGCGTCTGTCTTTCCCTGCGAAGGTTGGTCTCCGCAGTGTCTACGATCGTTTCCATTTGCAACCGGCGCACGCGTGAACCTTGCCACGCTGCAGTCGCCACCTCCACCGTCGCATCCAATTGTGCAAGACGCCGTTGCAACATATGGCGCTCCATAGGGCCGCAGGCCAGCGCCATTTCTGCGGAGATCGCTTCGGCGCGATCGCCGAAATCGAGCGCCGCGTGCAGCGCGCGCAAGGCAAGAGCCTGCCTTGCCTCGGATGCGTTGAGCGCATCCAGGCATATTTGCCGCAGTTGGCGCTGCTTGCGCAATTCCGACTCTTCGCGCTCTTCTTCGATAGCGCGCAGCGCCAGCAACCTCTTCATGGGTCGGCGGACGCTCACGCTGGCGACACCTGAAGCAGCGCCTCCACTGTTTCCCCCAGAGACGCGTTCTGCTCAGCGTCCTGCGTCAGCAGGACCCGAATCATGGGCTGCAACGCAATGGCGCGATCCAGGTCTGCATCCGTGCCCGCCTTATATGCGCCGATCCGAATCAGGTCCGACGCGCGGTCATGCAGCGCCATCGAACGGCGAAGCGCCCCTGCAGCCTGCAGGTGTTCGGACGAGGTGACAGCAGGCATCAAGCGGCTGATCGAATCCAGCACATGGATCGGCGGATACCAGCCCTCCGACGCGAGCGCTCTCGAGAGCATGACGTGACCATCCACGAACGAGCGCACAGCATCCACAACGGGGTCCTGCTGATCGTCCCCCTCCATCAACACTGTGTAGAACGCGGTGATGCTGCCACGCCGGAATCGCCCGGCGCGCTCCACCAGCTTTGCGACGCGATTGAAGACCGACGGCGTGTATCCCTTCGCTGTCGGTGGCTCCCCTGCCGCCAGGCCTACATCGCGCGCCGCCATCGCAAAGCGCGTTAGGGAATCGAGCACCAGCAGTACATCCTTGCCTTCCGCCGCAAAGTTCTCTGCAACGCTGGTTGCGGCCAGCGCGGCGCGCATACGCAGAAGAGGTGACTGGTCCGATGTCGACACAATCACCACGGCGCGACGCCGCCCCTCTTCGCCTAATGCATCGGTAAGAAACTCGCCCACCTCACGGCCGCGTTCTCCGACAAGACCAACCACAACCACATCGGCCGACGTGTTGCGAGTCATCATGCCGATGAGCGTGCTCTTGCCAACGCCCGAGCCGCCAAAGATGCCAATGCGTTGACCGAGACCCACAGTCAGCATCGCGTCAAGAGCGCGCACGCCAGTGGAAAGTGGTTGGCGAATCGGAATACGATCCATTGCCGCAGTTGGCGCGCGATGGACCGGCTCGCGTCCGATCACATGAAGTGGTCCCGCATCATCCAGAGGATTTCCGACGGCATCCAGCACTCTGCCGATGAGTCCCTCGCCCGCAGGAAAATCCGGCGCCTGGCCCAGACCGATCACCACATCGCCATGGCGTATGCCCTCAATTCCCTCCAACGGCATCGCCAGCACACGCAGGCCGCGAAAGCCGATGACCTCGCCCGCATAGCGCCTGCCGCCAGCATCTACAATCTCGCAGCAGTCTCCGATGCGGCACAGCGGGCCGGCACACTCCATGCTTTGCCCAGCCGCATCGAGCACACTCCCGCTCCAGCGCCATGCATTTCGCCGGCGCAGATAGCTATCGAGAGCATCCACAAGCGCGGGCGTCATCTCTCTGACTCCGCCTCGCCATCGCCTGCCGAGGGACGGCTCTGCAGGAGATCGAAGAATCCGCGCTCGATTTCAGCCAACTGAGTGTTGACGCTCAAATCGGCAGTGCTGGCGCCGATCTCCAGCCGGCAATGCCCCGGCGCGGCATCCTCCTTGCTTCGAATCTCCACCCGAGCGAGCATCCCTGCGCCGGAGAGCCATCTCCCCCACGCCTCCGCCTTATCTGCAGCCACCTCCAGCACGCATGTCGCGCTCTGCTGCATATCCTCCAGCGCTACCCGCACCGCTCCTCGCAGCAACAACGGCTCCATCTGCGCTTCCCGATGCAGCACACGGCCGGCAATACTCAGCGATAGTCGAACTACTGCCGCCTCCGCATCCGCGAAATAACGCCGCTGCGCCTGCTGAAATGTGGCAATCGATGCCTGGATAGAACTCGCTAGTTCCTGCTCCAGCCTTTCCTTTTGTTCGCTCAATGCCACGGCCCGTTCTTCCACGGCCTTCTGATGTGCATCGTCAAGCGCCTCACGATGCCGGCGTTCGCTCTCCGCCCGCTCGCGTTCCAGTTCGATGAGACGCGCTTCCAGCCGCACATCGGCTGCCTTTGCCCCGTGTTTCGCGGCCTCATCTTTGCGGAACAGCGCTGGCAGGTCGCCAATGATGGACCCAATGCCGGCTGGTGTGCCACCCATTGGTTTTGATCCGCCAAAGCGCGGCACGTAAGTGAGCCTTCGAATCTCTGCGTCCATTTTCATCCTTGTATGAGTGGCGGTAACTAACGCCGCCGCCTAAACCATCAGGCTGTCGCCCTGCTCCAGTTTGAGAATGATCTGACCCGCTGCTTCCATGCGTCGCGCGATCGCCAGGATGCTTTGCTGCGCCTGCATCACCTCGCGCGAGCGCACCGGGCCCATCACTTCAATTTCTTCCTGCAGCATCTCTGCTGCACGCGTCGACATGGCTTTGTAGATATGGGCGCGCAGCTCGTCCTTTGTTCCCTTCATCGCCAGCGCGAGCTGCCGTCGATCGACGCCGGCCACCAGATCGCGCACGCTCGCTCCCGGCACGTTCAGCAGATCGTCGAAGGTAAACATCAGGTTGCGCACATGGATCGCCGTCTCAGGCGATTCCATTTCCACCCGGTCGAGTATCTTCTTCGAAGCCTCCGCCTCCAGCCCGTTGAGCAGATCCGCCACCGCCTTGTATCCGGAGTAGGAGCGCTTCTGCGTATCGCCGATGGTCTGGAGCTGCTGATTGAGAATGCGCGCCACCTTTTGCGCCACCTCGGGCGAGAAATGCCGCATCTCCGCCAGGCGTTGCACCGCGGCCACGCGTTGTTCTTCGCCCAATCCCGCCAATACCTGGGAGCCACGCTGCAGATCGAGATGTGCCAGGACCAGAGCCACCGTCTGCGGATGCTCGTTCTCGAGCGATTTGCTCAACTGGGTGGGATCGACCCGTTGCAGCATCGCCAGGTTGCTGTCGTTTGCCTCCTTGGTTCGTTGCAACTGCTGCATGACCGCGTCGGCGCGTGAACGTCCAAGCGCACCGGTGAGCAGCCGGCTGGCGGAGGCCAAGCCGCCGCGCATGCTCTGCTGCTGTGTGGTCAGCATCGCCTCGAAATCCTCAAGTACCCCGATCGTCAGCTCCGGATCAACGTGATCGAGCGACGCAATCTCTGCCGCCACAGACTCGATCATCGGATCGGGCAGGTCCTGCAGCAGTTGGCGCGACACCTCTTCACCCAGCGCCATCAACAGGATGGCCGCCCGTCGCCGCCCGCTCAGAGTCACCTGGCCGCTCGATCCAGGCTGTGCGCCGGGGCGTCCTGGTGCCGCATTCGTCGTGTTGGATGTGATCGCTTCCGCCATGCGTGTCCCTTTTTGATCCTCTGCCTGACCTTTGACTGACTTAGTCGCTCTCCAGCCACATGTGCAGCAGCCGGGCAGATTGAGCCGTATCGGCGGCCACGCTGGCAGAGACTCGCTGGAACACCGCTTCGCGCGCATTCCTTCCCGGGGCCGGCAAAGCCTGCGCGATCTCTTCCGGAAGTGCGTCCGTGACCGAGAGCAAGCCTCCGGGCGACGGCAGCGCCGCGGATCTCAGACTGCGGGTGACCGGACGGATGACCAGCAGGATCAGGGCAAGCAGTCCGATCAGTGCTGCGCCATAGCGCGGCAGATCCAGGCCCCGCGCCGTGTTGAATGCGCGACTGGCAATCGATTCACGGGTATCCGGAGTGCTGTCGAACGAGAGATTCTCCACCGAGATCACGTCGCCTCGAGATGCGTCATAGCCCACCGCAGCCTGCGCCAGTTGCGTAATGCGCTTGATCTGGTCTGGGGTCCAGGGAACCTGCGTGCTCGCAGTTCCACGACCCGTCCCTTGCGGGCGGTCATTGATCAGCACCGCGATGGTCGCGCGCTTCAGCCTTCCCGGGCCTTCGACGACATGCCGGGTCTTCTTCGACACGCCATAGGTACCGCTCTCTTCCTTCATGCTGGCAGCGCCTGCGGTGTGAGGCGGCGGAAGCAGCGGTGGCTGCGTGTTGGGTGCGTTGCTGGCGGTTCCCGGCACGCCGCCTGTCGTCGGACGATCGCCCGTCTGCTGTTCGGACCGTTGCATGGACAGCGTGACCGTCCCGTTCGGATCGTAGGTCTCGTCCGTCTCGTCGGCGGCTGTCGTGTCGTAGTCCAGGTGCACGGATGCGCGCACGTTGCCTTCGCCGGCGATCGGCTCCAGCGTAGCGACAAGGCGGTCGGAAAGTCGCTGCTCTTCCCCGCTTGCTGCGGCGTCCGGATTCCTTTTACCCAATTGCGCGTGTCCGTCGGCATCCACCAGCGTGACATTGGCAGCGCTCAGGTGATCGACCGCACTGGCGACCAGGGTGCGTATCGCATCTACTTCCTGCGGGCTCAGGTCCCGCTGCCTCAGTTTCAGCAGCACGGAGGCTTTCGCCTCTTCCTGCCGCTCCGTGAAGAGCGATTCGTGCGGCAATACCAGGTGCACGTGCGCCGACTTTACCGAGCCCATGCTTTCAATCGTGTGTTCGAGTTCTCCCTCGAGCGCTCGCTGATAGTTCACGCGCTCGTCGAACTCCGACCCCACCCAGTTCGGCTTGTCAAATAGCTCAAAGCCCAGCCGGCCGCTCTTTGGACCACCCTTGGCCGCGGTCTCCAGCCGCGCCTTGTCCAGCTGGTCCGCCGGAACCTTGAGCGTGGTGCCATCCGGTGTGACATCGAAGGGAATCTTGGCCGCGGTCAGCTCATCGCCCAATTCGCGTGCATCCGCCGGGTCCAGGTGCGCGTAGAGCACGCGCCAGCTCGGCTGCATCACCAGCGACACAAAGATCCCGGCAGAGAAGATGACTGTCCCCCCCACCGCGAAGAGCGCTGTTCGCGTGCGCTTTGGCAGCGACATCACTCGCTGCCACGAGCGGGCTACCGGCGCGAGAAGCGCCAGAGACTGTGTCGAATTGGTTTGCGTGTCCATGCTGTGATTGGGAAAGAATCAGAATTGTGTGCTCATCAATTGCTGATAGGCGCCGACTGCCTTGTTGCGGAACGCAAGCGCCATCTCAAAAGCCAGATCCGCCTTCTGGGTGGCGATCATCGCCGTGTGTACGTCGGTCCCATTGCCGGTCATCAGTCCATCCACGGCTTGTGTGGCATTCGACTCCAGGGTCTGCATCTGCTGCATCGCATTGCGCATGAGAGCCGCAAACGGCGCGCCTGGCTGAGCGGTGGGAGGAGCGCTGCCTATTTGCGAAAGTTGTACCGGCGGCAAACCGGAGACGGGTGGAATGGGCATATGTGTCCTCGTATGTCTCTCGTTCAACGGTGCTTCAGCAGTGACGTATTACTTCAGGATGTCCAGTGAGGCCCCGATCATGGACTTGGTCGCCTGCACGGCCGAGACGTTCATTCCGTAGGCGCGCGTCGCACCCATCAGATCGACCATCTCGGTGAGCGGGTCGATGTCGGGATAGGTCACGTAACCGTCCTTGTCCGCATCCGGGTGCCCCGGATCGTAACGTCGCAGTCCTTGACTGTTATCTGTCACGAAGGCTGCTACCTCGACGCCGCCCTCATCCGGATTTCCGCTCGCCAGTGTGTTGTTTATCCGTGGGAATCCATTGTTCATGTGCGGGCCATTCAATTGACTGACAAAGGTGTTGGCGAAGCTGCCGCCCAGATTCCCAACCGTGGCATCGTCGCTGCCGGAGGGGCCGATGGACTGAAAGACCACGTGCTGGCGCTGGAACAGCTTTCCGTCGGGAGTACGAGTCGTCTCCGCATTCGCCATATTCGAGGCCGTCACCTCGGCGCGCACACGCTCCGCGGTCAGCGCCGATCCGCTCACTCCAAGCACCCCAAAGAGATTCATCTATCCCATCTCCCCTGTCTCACAACTACTTGCTATCGGCATGGATCGCATCCAGCACCCGCGCATATTCGCGTTTCGCCAGCTCCACACCCGTGCGGAACTTGAGCTGCGCCTCCGCCATCGCCAGCCCTTCGCGGTCCATCGACACATTGTTGCCGTCGGGCCGTGCCAGCAAGCCGTCGACCTCTTGCATTTGCGGTGCAGTTGATCCGCCGGGCGTGTTCTCGCCGTTCAGCGCACGGCTCATCTCGGCTTCGAAATCGAATCCCACCGTGTGAAAGCCCGGCGTATCGACGTTCGCCATGTTGGTAGCCGTCGCCTTCAACTGCGCGGCCGCGAGATCCATGTAACTCGAAAGCTGATTGGAGAGCGGTGTCGAGATATCCATCGCCGGGCATCCTGCACTGCGAGATCCACGCTTTTGCGATCGTTTGCAACTGCGCTCACCCTACTCAATGCAATCGCCGTACCAGAACGATGCCGGCGGCCCTTAGCGTTTTCTAAGGCAAATCAAGCTCGATCTCGGCCGGAGTAATGACCGGGCGGTCCTCGGCCAGGATGCTCGCCCGCTCCAGAACGTGTTGCAGCTCGCGCACGTTACCCGGCCAGGAGTGCGCCGCCAGCAGCCCAACAGCTTCGCCGCTGAGCTGCTTGGGAGCATCCTCACCCGCGGAGGTTTTGAGGAAATGCTCCACCAACGGGGCCAGGTCCTCCAGATGCTCGGCAAGCGCCGGAGTCTGGATGCAAAATACCGCCAGGCGGTAGTAAAGATCCGCCCGGAAACTGCCTTCCTGCGCGCGGCGGGCGAGCGATTGATGCGTCGCCGCCACAATGCGGACATCCACCCGGACCGGCTCGTTCTCGCCCACCCGCTGCAGCTCTCCACTCTCAAGAAAACGGAGCAGCTTGGATTGAAGCGCCAGCGGCATCTCGCCGATCTCGTCCAGGAACAGTGTGCCGCCGTTTGCCGCCTCAATCCGTCCCGTACGGCGCTGCACCGCGCCAGTGAAGGCACCACGGGCATGGCCAAAAAGCTCGGCCTCCAACAGCGCCTCCGGGATGGCCGCACAGTTCAGCGCGATGAACGGCCGGTCGGCGCGCGGGCTGAGGCGATGGACCGCGTGTGCCACCAGCTCTTTGCCCGTCCCGGTCGGTCCCTGGATCAAAACCGTGGTCGTACGCTTCGCCACCAGGCGAATACGCCGGCTCACCTCAAGCATCCGACCCGAGCCGCCAATCAGCTCTGGCAGCCGCATCGCGGCGCCCAGATCGACAACCGGATCAGGCGAACGCGGGGAGGAAGCCCTGGGTAGAGCGCGGAATGGCCGCAGCCACCGGAGCCGTGAAAGCTTTCGTATCTGTCGTGGTGGCAGGCGGAGCCTCCTCGCAGACGGAACGCAGCACCTGCAGCAACTCTCCGCGGCGCGGGCTCCTCACTCCCCCCGCCCGGCAGGCAAGGGTGCCGTCCAGAGCAATCAGATCCATCGCCGGATGGCTGGAGCGCGCTTCCTCCGCAAAATCCTCCAGATGCAGGTCCGGCAACGCTCCATCCAATAGGGTGGCATGCGGCTGGGTCCGCTCCATCAGCAGCAGCGCGGCAGCGCCGCCGTCCGCTTCGTGAACCTCCCACCGCTGCGCTGTGAGCGCGCTGCGCAACCGCGCGCGGACCGTGGAATTCGCGCTCAATACCAGGACAGACGCTGCATTTTTCGTCAAGACGGAAGCTGTTGCCATGGGGCCCTCTCTTTTGACTGTGGGTTGGAAACGCTGCAACTACGACAGTGCTGCATGCTGAAATGCCGGCACCGGGAGTGGCGGCGGCAGCGGAACAAATTGCGCCGGCTTGCCCGTTTCGGGACTGGCGATGCGATACCCCTGGCCCCGCACCGTTTCAATCAACGAAGCGCTCGGACCAAGCTTCCGGCGCAGATAGTTGATGTAGACGTCGACGACGTTGGTATTTCCCGCGTCGCTCGCGCTCCAGACACGCTCCAGCAGCATCGCCCGGGAGACACAGCGGCCACGGTTGAGCATCAGGTATTCAAGCAGACCGAACTCGCGGCGGCTCAGCGCAATCGGCTCCTGGCCGGATTCGAGCGATTGCTGCAGGCGGTTCAGTTCCAGGCCGCCGCAGCGCAGCACTGCTCCGCCATCCTGGCGGCGCACCAGAGCGCGGCAGCGCGCCTTCAGCTCGCGCATGGCGAAGGGCTTCATCATGCAGTCATCCGCGCCGCCTTCCAGGCATGCGATCCTGGTCTCCAGATCGTCAGCCTTTGCTGAGAGCACGAGGACGCGCATGCCATTCCCCAACGAGCGTGCCACCTCAAGAACGCGCATGCCGAGGTCTCCGGGAAGGTCCATATCGAGAAGAAAGAGGTCGTAGTCCGCGCTGGCGATAGCGTTGGCGGCTGCGGCACCGTCGCCCACGAGTGTCACCATGTGCTCTTCCTTTTCGAGTGACCGCGCGACGAACATTCCAAGGGCACTTTCATGTTCAGCAATCAGGATTCTCAAGGCCATTCCCTCGTCTCAGCGCCAGGTTGATTCCCGGCTTGCAAAGACACCATCTCGTCAAAGGGGGCCTTTTGGCAAGATATTGTTTTGTTTTTCCTTCGCCTAGATTTCGCTTTTGGTACGCCTCCTCAAATCCGTTTCAAATTGGGAACGGACAAAACGATTGGCGAAGATTTCTTCGCCACATTTCGCTATTTCTTCGCTACAATGGCAGGCATGTCCGTTACACGCCGGCAAAAAGAGGTGATCGATTTCATCAGCGGCTTCGTGGAAGAGAACGGGTATTCCCCGTCCTTCGACGAGATCGCC
Source organism: uncultured Acidobacteriaceae bacterium (assembly GCA_963763665.1). Lineage (GTDB taxonomy): Bacteria > Acidobacteriota > Terriglobia > Terriglobales > Acidobacteriaceae > KBS-83. Next base: position 164,773 of record CAVXPT010000002.1, read on the forward strand.
CGGGGGCTGAATCTCAAGTCCCTGGCCACGGTGCACAAGCACGTCACGAACCTGCAGAAGAAGGGGCTGCTCGAGCGGGCGCACAACCGCAGCCGCTCCATCGACATTCTGCCGCCCAAGAGCAAGTCCCGCCAGCCGGACCGTCTACCCCTGATGGGACGCATCGCTGCGGGCCTGCCGGTAGACGCCGCGGAGGCTTCGGAGTCCATCTCTTTGGGCGATATTATTGGAAACAAAGACGTTTTTGCGCTCGAAGTGCGCGGCGATTCCATGCGCGACGAGCACATCGTTCACGGCGACTACGTACTGGTGGAGCGCGTCAAGACGGCGCGGCAGGGCGAGATCATTGTCGCGCTGGTGCGCGGGAGTGAGACGACGCTCAAGCGCTACTACATTGAGGGCGACCAGGTGCGGTTGCAGCCATCGAACGTCGAGATGGCCCCTATCTATGTGCCGGCAGAACAACTTGCGATCCAGGGCCGGGTGCTGGGAATCCTGCGCAAGTACGCCTGATTCCGGAGCTGCAAAATACCCTGATTGCAAAATGAAAACGAGCGGCCCGGCAGAATCTGCCGGGCCGCTCTTGCTAAACCGCTCGAATCAATCGACTTATGCGACGGTCGTGGCCGCCAGCACCTTGGCGACGCTCTTGTCGATCGTCTCCTTGGGCACATAACCCACAATCTGCTCCGCTACCTTGCCACCCTTGAAGAGCAGCAGCGCGGGGATGCCGCGAATGCCGTAACGGGCGGGGGTGGACGCGTTGCGATCCACATCCATTTTCATGACTTTCAGCTTGCCCTGATAGGCCGCGGCCACCTCATCGACGATCGGGGCCAGTGCGCGACATGGGCCGCACCAGGCTGCCCAGAAGTCCACCAGGACGGGTTCGCTGGACTTCAAAACCTCTTGTTCGAAGGTCGCGTCGTTGACCTCAGTGATCCCATGACCTGCCATTATTCCTCCATTTTGGGCACCGAACGGGTGCGAATTGTGTCCGAAAGTGCCCTTTGCATGCGCATCCAGGCGCGATTTGCGCGTCCTAATGTGCCCTTAGAGAGATGCATCAGGGCGCCAAAAGTCGCATCGCCTGGAATGGCCGCTATCCCATCATAGATTGGAATCGGGTGTGGAAAGTAAAAGCGCCCATGGCTCACACAGGAGCCACAGGCGCTAGAGCAGCCCTCCCCCAGAACTGCCCACGGGTGAGAAGGTAGGCGGTACAGGGCGAAAAAGTAAATAAAACTTAGGTACTTTCGTAGTCATCGCCCACCGTATTACTCGGCACCCATGGCTTCGGTGACCCGATTCGCCCGGCGATTGCGGGGCAAACTGGAAAAAATCGTATACTTCATGCAAATGGCCGATCTACTTTCTCCGCGCGAGGCGGCGCTGCGCCTCGGTATCTCGTATCCCACCATGAAGCAGTGGCTCTACCGGGGCAAGCTAAAGGCGATCAAGACGCCGGGCGGACACTACCGGATTCCCGAGGCAGAGCTGGACAGTCTGCTGCACAAGGCGCGGCGCCCGGAGACGCCGAAGCGGCAGATGCTGCGAACGGTGAGCGGACGGAATCAACTGGTCGGCCGCATTGTCGAGATCAAGATCGAAGGACTGCTGGCACAAATCAAGCTTTCGATCGGCGGGCAGATCATCACGTCGCTGATTACGTCGGATGCGGCGCGCGAGCTGCAGCTTGAAGTGGGTGAGACAGCGGCGGCGCTGATCAAGTCGACCGAGGTGATGCTGCTCCGTGTGTAGGGTATCGGTTGAGCGGCGCTCCGCGCCGATATTGAACGATAGATACAGCAGGTCCTTCACTCCACCTTCGGTTACGTTCAGGATGACAAATATATGGGAGCGACCGGCTCGCACAATCACTGCGAACAATAAGCCGCGGACACACCTGCGCCGCCGGTGGCGATGGTCCTGGCTCGCCGCGCTCTCAGTCGTTGTTTTCCTTGTGCAGAGCCACGTCGCTTTGTTTGCGCAGTCGCAAGCGCCGGTGCGTGTTGCGGCGGCGGCGGATCTGGAACCGCTGCTCCCTGCGCTGCTTGCGAACTACGAGCGCGAAACCGGGGAGCACGTGGAGGCGTCCTTTGCCTCATCGGCAACGCTCGCCACGCAGATCGAGAACGGCGCGCCCTTTGATGTGTTTCTCTCCGCGGATATGACGCTGCCTGAGCGGGTTGTGCATGACGGTTTCGCCGCGCCGGGCGAAACAGCGCAGGCGTATGCGCGCGGCACGCTGGTGTTGTGGACACGCCATCAGAGCGGCGTGCGTCAGCTCAGCATGGAGGCGCTCTCTACAGCCGCGATCCACAGCGTCGCCATCGCGAATCCGCAACATGCGCCTTATGGACGCGCGGCGATCGAGGCACTCACGAGCCTGGCGCTGCTGCCCGCGGTTGAGTCCAAACTGCGCACCGCAGAGAACATTGCGCAGGCGGCGCAGTTCGCGAGCACGGGCAATGCGGATGTCGGCCTGATCTCGCTGACCTCGGCGTTGACGCTTACGGCACAGGGACACTACGTTGCGGTGCCGCAGAAGGCGTATTCGCCGATTTTGCAGGGCGCGGTGGCGCTGAAGGGTGGTGCGAATGCGAAAGGCGCGGTGGGGTTTCTGCGCTATCTGCACTCCACTGCCGTGTCGCAGCAACTGCAGCAGGGCGGGCTGGCGCCGGTGCAATAAACCGTCTGCCGACACGTGATTTTCGCGCTACTCGGCGCGAAGGGCTTCTACAGGATCAATGGATGCCGCACAGTGAGCGGGAAGGTAACTGGCGAGGAGTGCTGAACCGGCAAGCACGCACGCTACGAAGAACATTGTTCCGCCATCCCACGGACTCACACGGAAGAGCATGCTGCGCAAGAGCCTGGTTGCTGCGAAGGAACAGAGCAATCCGCCAGCTATCCCAGAGATGACCAGCCACCCTGCTTCGACCAAAATGAGCCGGTAGACGGATACGCGTTGTGCCCCAAGAGCCATGCGCACCCCAATCTCTCGTGTGCGCTGGCCGACCGAATAGGAAATAACGCCATAGAGTCCAATAACGCCGAGCAGGAGGGCCATGCCTGCAAAGCCTGCCACGATCCATGCGGCGGAGCGATGCAGGTACGCCGATTGCGAGCTGCTGATCCTATCGACCATGCTGTCCTGCCCATCTGCGATCAATCGGGGAGCCAACTGATGAACGACATCTGCCATGGAGTGAAAGAGGCTTTGTTCGAACTGGGATGTGCGAAGCGTCACATAGAAATTGCTTACCGGATTCTGGTTGAAGGGCTCGTAGACGGCCGGCGTGGGCTTCATGTCCAGCGGGCCGTCCTTGATGTCATCGACAACCCCGATGATTTCGACAGGATGATCTTTGTCGTATTCGTCGATGAGATGTTTTCTCAGCGGGTCCTCGCCGGGAAAGATTTGCTTCGCCATGGTGCGATTGATGATGGCGACGGGACGCTGAGAGGCATCGTCCGCTTCGGTGAAGTATCTTCCCCGGAGCAGCCGGGCTCGTAGCGTCTCGAAATACCCGACACTGACGATTCGAGTACTCGCTTCGTCGCCCTGGCCGGGATATGACCTGCCCGATACGCGGAAATGACCAAACGAAAGCGCGAAGTTTTCTCCGCTGGAAAGCGCGAGCTGCTGCGAGATGCCGACAGAGATAACGCCGGGCAGAGCCGACATGCGCGACATGATCTGCCGCTCCAGTCCGAGGTTGACTACCGCCGTCTCCGAGCCCAGCCCGGCAACATGCATCACTGCCAGATGATCAGCAGCCATGCCGACGTCTTCATGCAACAGGCGATAGAAGCTTTTGGCCAGGAGGCCGGCGGAGACGAGCAACACAACGGTAACGGCCAATTCGACTACGACCAGGACCGAGCCGGTTTTGCGCCAGCTTCTGCCTGCAACAGCGCGTCCTCCCTCCTTGAGCGCTTCCGGCACGCCCGACAGCAGGAGTTGGAAAGCCGGACCAGCGGAGAAAAGAGTGCCGCCGAGTATCGAAAGAGTGCCCGCAAAGAGCAAGAGATGCGTGTTGAGATGAAGACCCTGCAGGTAGGGCATGTTATCCAGCACATCGTGTGGTATCTGGCCGCTCAGAATCCGTATCAGGAAGCCGGTGAGCAACAATCCAATGCCGCATCCAAAACCGGCGAGCGAGAAGCCTTCTACGGCAAACTGGCAAACGAGTCGAGCGCGGGAAGCTCCCATGGTGGAGCGAAGCGCCATCTCTCGTCTTCGACCTTCCGATCTGACCAGCAGCAGACTGGAAACATTGACGAACCCGATCAGCGACAGGAGTCCAGCGCCGCTGAGGAGTGCGATGAGAGTTGGCCGGATTCCTCCGAGAATGGCGTCCGCTAACGGCATTACCGTTGCGCTTCGATCGCGGTTGGATTGCGGATACTCGACTGCGATGCGTTGGGCGATGGAGGAAAGGTCTGCATAGGCTGCTGCAGGTGAAACTCCATCCTGGAGCCGCCCCACTCCATAGTAGGGGTGGCATGTGCGAGTGTTCGCACAAAAGCCATGAAGGGTGATCCAGAATTGCGCGGATGCCACCGGCGCAAAATGAAAGCCGGATGGCAATATGCCGACGACAGCGTACGGAGCGCCATCGAATGTGATCGAGGTGCCGAGCACATCCATGTTCGCTGCAAAGCGCTTCTGCCATGCCTCATAACTCAGGATCACGGTCTGCTGTGCGCCCGGCTGATCTTCTCCTGGCCTGAAATCCCGGCCGAGGAAGGGGGAGATGCCAAGTGTCCGAAAAAACCCGTCGCTCACCCTGGCGCCTGACACTTCTTCCGCGCCCGTCGGCGTATCGAGCGTGAGGGGCTCAGGCCGATAGACATCGAGCGAGGCAAACCCGCGATTGAGCCGCTTCCAATCGAGATAGTCAGAGTAGGAGAGATGGTATCGCTCGCCAACCGGGATGCGTTCAAAGAGAGCCACCAGCGTGGACGGATCGCGGTATGGCAATGGCTTTACCAAGGCTGCATCGACAAAAGCGAAGATCGCGGTGCTGGCAGCGATACTGAGCGCGAATATCGACACAGCGGTGCAGGCGAAGCCCAGCCTGCTGCGGAGCAGGCGGACAGCGAAACGAAGATCCCGCAGCATCGGTTCGAGCAGAGGGATATGGCCCACACTTTCCTCCTATCGTGTTTTGGCACATCACCTCTGGCTTGGCAATGAGCATTTTGGGGGAATGAGGCGCCCGGAGCCAACAATGACATCCGCGCGGGTGCATCGATTCGGGTGGTGCGAATGCGAAAGGCGCGGTGGGGTTTCTGCGCTATCTGCACTCCACTGCCGTGTCGCAGCAACTGCAGCAGGGCGGCCTGGCGCCGGTACGATGAGATGTGCCCTGCACAGACTGCAGGTCTATTTCCACATCTATGTAGCTTGATCGTTTTTGGATGATGGGGTCGAAGCCAGCGGAAAGAAAACGCGCCTCGCCCGCGATAGTCTGCTGACGCGAGGCGCAAAGCGGGGCCTTACAACTCCGGTTTCGCTTCGTCCGCCTCATGCGCGAGGTGGAGTAGCAGTTGAGTGAACTCTTGCGGCTGGCCAATGAAGAGTCCGTCAGCAATGAAGCCGTTTATTGCGCCGACTGCATCGATCTGCCCTGCACCGGTGGGCCGGATGATGGCGCATTCCGGCAAACCGTCGATGAAATCACAAGGTTCAGGCATGATCAGATTTGCCTGCAAGGACTCTGGCTGGTTGAGAGTCAGGTTCTGAAACGTCAGCGATCCGTCGGTCAACGCAACCGCGTTCCCAGCCTTGTCATGCCAGACCTGGAAGTGCATGATTTCCGATCCGCCGATGCTGATGGTGATTCGTAACACCTCCCGGCTGGAAACGCGCTGGCTGAGAGTAGCGTAGAGACTCGTGCCCGCCTGCTCGATAAAAGCAAAGTGGAATCCCGCCGTATTGGCGATCGCTTGCATGTGGTTTGCGTCGTTGAAGTCTGCCTGCGATGTCGGGATCGCCGGATGTTGTCCAACATTCAAGCTCGGGACTGCCTGGGGAAACTTCGCACCGATATCCGGATTCTCCTTACTGCGGTAGCGAGTCCACCAACTGGTGTCGACGCTCAACTGCATGAGATTCGTAAGACGTCCAACCTTCCTGGCACCCGGCGCAGCGCTGCCCGGCAGATTGCGGAACTTGTCCAGGTTGATGGGCCGCTGCCCCTTCGATTTCAGGTAGGCGCGGAGAAATGCTACGTGGCTGATTTCATCGTCGGTGTTATCGGAGATGTATTGCGGCATATCGAGGTCAAGCTGCTCAAGAGCGGTGATGTAGCCCTGGCTCGGGCCGCCCACCGCTTCCACGCCTCCGAGCTCTCGATACTGCTGCCACAGATCGGTCTCGATAATCTCCGCAGCAAGCAATAACTGCAGGATCGCGATATCTCCCTTGGTGATGCTCTGTTGCTCGCGTTCCTGGCCGAAGGCCGATACACCACGACCTAATATGCCGACGCTTGCAGTAGCTACGCCCGCAGCCAGCATCCCAGTCTTGAGAAACGAACGCCGGTTCGGAGCCTGCTTTTCGAGTTGCTTCATTTGGCCATCTCCTTTTATTCGGGAATCGTTTAGTGTTGAGCGTCCGACACCTTTCGCCTTACGTTGCCAGGCCGCAAAGAGAGTGCGCGTCGGCTGACGCGGCGTGAGCGTTATCTTTCCCGTTCCGATCGATCGTCCCGATCACTCGGCTGCAGCAAGTGGTCAAAGACAAAATCGGCAACATCCTCCCCTAGCTCACTTCCGGTCGTCAGGTCTGACCGGAAATGCACTCCGGCAAAGATGCGGCTCAGGGTCGCCTCTCGCTCCGCGGCGGAGAGGCTTGTGAATGAGCGCTCCACTCCAGGCAATACCTCGGACGTGACCTTGAAATTGAACCGGTCTCGCCCAAAGAACGACTTGAGTACGAACGCGCCACTTGCGCTGATCACCGCGTGCGCACCGGGATATGCAGGGTCCGGGGTCGTCTTGCCGACCTGAGGAAGCCAGTTCGCATCCACGTTGGTGTTCGGATTTTTGTCTGTGTCAGCGGCACGAATCGCAGTAACGGGCCGCCAGAAGTTGTACGTGTACTTTGCGTCATAGAACGCGATCACGTCATCTGCGAAGGTGAGGTTCAGCAGGGCGAATAATCGTGCACTCTGTGGAAGCGAAAGCTTGTGCTCCAGAGCCGCGGTCTGCGCGATCTCATTCCAGTAATTCTGTATGGCCCCATTCCAGAAACGCCCGGTTAAAGCCTGGTCTGCCGTGGCCTTCCTACTGTTCGCGATGCCAAATGACTTCACTTCGTTGAAGACCCTGGTGTACCTGGCGCTCGTCAATTCCGGCGGTGGTCCGGGACGAAACTGGCTTGCGCTCAACAAAGCAAACGGAGTGACTCTGGACCACTCGGTGAACTGCGGCGCGGGAAAGTTGGGCGGCGTCGATTGAAACTGGCCCGGCCCGCTTCCAAATACAAATGGCGCGGGCGTGACGCTCGATCCATCGTCGCTTCGGGCATCCAGGATGGCATCCGCCACCATGTCCCCGAGCTTGATCCCCTGGTCCTTCTGGGTCCCGGTGGGAATCGCCGCCAGCATTTGTTCCAGTTCTGCGTCCAGTGTTGTCTGGAACGCCGGGTACAGCGCGACCAGCACATCGTGCGCTGCGGCATCTGCTGCCGCGGCTTCCGAAGCCTTGCGGGAGACGCCCGCAAAGCTTACTAAGTACGGAGTGTGGGTCCGATCTATGTTGTTCACCGCGTCATAGATCGCGGCATGCAGGATCGCAAAGCTGCGTGTGGGATGAATGGTTGCAGACTGCGCGCCAGGTGTGCGCACGATGACCAGCAGGGCCCGGTTCCACGCGACGACGGGGTCGAGCAACGGATCCGCCGCGCCCGAGGTGTTCTGATTTGCACTATTGTTGAATCCACCGGCCGGACTGGTGGCGTGACCTGTAATGCTGGCACAAAGAAGTGACAGCGTGAGCAATATCTTTCTCATGCGGAATGCTCCGTTTCTGATTTGTCCACGTTGACCGCCCATTCCCCGAGATCCGTGCGAGGTGGAGAACAACCGGACATCGATGCTGAACCAAATATTTGCGAGCGAAAGCCATAGCTCGTCCCGCGCGGCATGATCTGCCACGCCATGCACTCTCGCTGGTTTCGCTAACTGAGGCGTCGACGAAATATTCCAGAAAATTGAAAAATATTTCCGCGCGGAAGTCCTATGCCGAACAGGCTTTGCCCACCCTGCAGAAGCATCTCGATGATGCCAAGGCGCTGGAGAAGGCCAAGTAGCCACGAAGACGGCTGGATCGCGACCAAATCGAAGTCGACCAAATCTAAGGATGGCGACCTCGGCGGTGTGAAGGAGACGGTCGGCTGCGCGAAGTCTTTGAAGACATGGACCAGCAAGCGTTGCTCCTGACATTGCAACTGGCTGCCGTAACCACAGCGATTCTGCTGCCGCTGGCGCTGGTGCTTTCGGCTTGGCTGGCGCGGTCGCGGAGCTGGGTGGCGCGCGTGCTGGAGGCGGGTGTGGGGTTGCCGCTGGTGCTGCCGCCTACGGTGCTGGGGTTTTATCTGCTGGTGCTGCTGGGACCGGCGACGGCGCCGGGACGGCTGCTGGTGCGCATCGTCGGACATCCGCTGGCGTTCACCTTCTGGGGGCTGGTGATCGGCTCCATTCTGTACAGCCTGCCCTTTGCGGTGCAGCCGGTGCTGGCCGGCTTTCGATCGGTGGATACGGCGCTGCTGGAGAGCGCGGATCTGCTGGGTGCTTCACGCTGGCGCGTGCTGACGCGGGTGCTGCTGCCGGGTGCGCGCGCCTCGGTGCTGGCGGCGGCGGTGCTGTGCTTTGCCCATACGGTGGGCGAGTTTGGCGTGGTGCTGATGCTGGGCGGGTCGATCCCCGGCGTAACGCGGACGCTTTCGATTGCCTTGTATGACCAGGTGATGGACGGCAATTATGCGGCGGCCAACCATATGGCGCTGGCGTTGGTGGCGATCTCGCTGGCGGCGCTGCTGGTGGTGTACAGCGTGGCGCGACCGGGTGCACGAGGAGAGACTGGCGGTGCGTGAGATGGGGGCGCACCCGCCGACCGTTCGCGAGACGGCTACGCGTTCGACGGCGGATCCGTGTCGTACCGATCCGTATAGCACCGATCGGTGTAGTACCGATCCGTGGCTTGCGTTCGCAGTGCATCACGGCGGGCGGGTGGATGGTGAAGCGCGTGGCGAGGAGGGCGGACTGACGCTGGCCGCGGAGGCTTCGCTTCGCGGATCGCTGGCCGTGCTGGTGGGGCCGTCCGGCGCGGGCAAGACGTCGCTGTTGCGCAGCATTGCGGGGCTGATGCGGCCGCGAGCGCGGGTATGTCACCGTAGCAGGCACGATTGTGTGGGAGAGCGCTCGCGCGCGGTGGCTTCGCCCGGCCGATCGCGGCTGCGGGTTGGTGACACAGCGGCCAGCGCTCTTCCCGGCCATGACGGCAGCGGACAATATCGCGTTCGGGCTGCACGCATTGCCGCGGGAGGAGCGCGAGCGGCGGGTGCAGGAGATGGCAGCGCTTTTCCGGATCGAACCACTGTTGTCGCGCCGGCCAGCGCAGCTTTCCGGCGGCGAACAGCAGCGCGTAGCGGTAGCACGGACGCTGGCGCCGTATCCGCGTGTGCTGCTGCTGGATGAGCCGTTCGCCGGGCTGCACCTGGATCTGAAAGACGCGATCCTGACCGATCTCGAAAACTGGCTGGCCGCGGCGCGAACGCCAGTGCTCTATGTAACTCACGATGTGGCAGAGGCATGGCGCGTGGGCTCGCGGCCGGGCGCGGAGGTGCTGCGCATGGACGAGGGACGCATCGTGAGTCAAGGCAGCGCGGCAACGGTGCTGGCAGCGGAGCGGACACGGCTGCTGGCGGCGCTTGAGTAACTCTTTCCCTCATGCGCTAAAAGTAAACAGCCTATTTCTTCCTCAGGTGCACAGAATGCAAACCGCACGCACACGAAATGCAACCGCGATCGCTCTATTGCGCATCTTTGTTGGCATCTTCTTTCTGGTCTTTGGACAGTACAAGGTCTTCGGGACTGCGTTCACGCTCCATGGCGGATTTGAAGATTCGATTCGCGGTTTCCTGGAGCAGGGCGCCTATCCATGGATGGCGCCGATATTACGGAACGTCGTGCTGCCCCATGCGCGGGTATGCGCTTTTCTTACGGGTTACGGTGAATTCCTGATTGGATTGGGGCTCATCTTTGGCGTCTTGACGCGCCTTGCCAGCGTTTTTGGGATTCTGCTGATGTTGCTGCTTTGGCTCTCTGCGGGGTATCCCGGTCCACACGTAGCGTTGTGGCGCTACTTCGGCGCATCGCTGGAGTGGTCCGTCTTCGCTGGATGCTTCGGGGCGTTTCTTATCGGCGAGCCGGAGGCGCGCTGGTCGTCGGCGCCCTGGCTCAGAGCGCGGACGAGACGCCGGGCTGCCTGAACGTGCATCGAAGCGAGCCGAACTCGGGTCTGGAGCGTCTAAATGGCTGAAATGGCAGTGGAAGAGATATCGCAGCAACGCACGCGCGAAGCATGTATGACCCGGGCGCTCGAGTCACTCGAGGGCCTCGCCTGCGGCGACGCGTTCGGTGAGTGTTTCTTCGACGCAAAGAATCGCGCGCCGGAGGCCCGTGCATCGCGCATTCTGCCCCCGGCTCCATGGCGCTTTACCGACGACACGATGATGGCCATCTCCGTCTGCGCATGCCTGGAGCGATTTGGCGGCATGGAGCCGGAGTGGCTGGCGGAGAGCTTTGCGCGCCACTACGATCCGGAACGCGGCTATGGCCACGCGATGAACGCATTGCTGACGCGCCTGGATGCAATCGGCGCGGCGAACTGGTTTGAGGAAGCGCAACAGCTTTTCCAGGGCGAAGGATCGTTTGGCAACGGCGCGGCGATGCGTGTGGCGCCGGTGGGAGCTTACTTCGCCTATGACCTGAACCTGGTTGTGGAGCATGCGACGCTCTCGGCAATCGCAACGCACTGTCATCCGGAAGGCATCGCCGGCGCGATTGCGGTAGCGGTGGGGGCGGCGGTTGCATGGCGCGGCCGCGAAGCAGCACGGCCGACGGACGCAACAGCATACCTGGAAGCGGTGCGCGCCCACACACCCGAAGGCGCGGTGCGGGATGGCATGGATCGTGCGCTGGAGCTTCCCGCTTCGACGACGCCGCTCGATGCCGCTCTGACCATCGGCAACGGCGCGCGCGGCTCGGCGCAGGACACGGTGCCTTTTGCGCTGTGGAGCGCGGCGCGTTCGCTTCATAGCTATGAAGATGCGCTGTGGGAGACGGTGAACGGCGGCGGCGACATCGATACCAATTGCGCGATCGTGGGCGGAATTGTGGCGATGCGCGCGGGAGCAGGCAGCATCCCCGCGGAGTGGCTGGCGCGGCGCGAGCCATTGTCATCGCTGCTTCAAGCTGCGACGAAGCGAGACTAAAGTCCCAAGTCGCTCGCCAGTGTCTTATGCCACCCAGATTTGCGCCACCCGGATTTACGCCACCCAGACCGGCTCGGGTTCGAGCGATATTCCGAAGAGTTCGTGGACGTGGGATTGAATGGCGTCGCGCAGCGCAGTGATGTCCGCCGCCGTGGCGCTACCAGTATTTGTAAGAGCGAGCGTGTGACGGGTGGAGACCGCGGCTGCTCCCATGCGATAGCCTTTGACGAATCCAGCGCGCTCCAACAGCCATGCCGCCGGCAGCTTGACCGCTTCCGCGGCGGCGGGATAGCGCGGCACCTCTGCTTCCGGAATGTTGGCGGCGGCGGCAATATGCGGCAACTGCGCCGCAGGCACGACCGGATTCTTGAAGAAGCTTCCCGCGCTGCGGCGCTCCGGGTTGTCCGGCGTGATCACCATCCCTTTGCCCAACCGGATGCTAAGAACAGCCTCTCGGACCTGTTGCAGGCAGGGCTGCGCGATGTCCTGGCTCTTAAAGTAATGCTTTAAGTCCGCATAGGTCACCGCCGCTGCTGCGTTTGGCTCGAGCTGATAGACGACGCGGCTGACGATGAAGCGGTCGCGGTCCGCGCCTTGGTTGAAGCGGCTGCGGCGGTAGGAGAAGCGGCAGTCGGCATTGTCGAGATCGACCCAGGTGCGCGCGGTGCGGTCGAAGGCGCGCACCGTGCGGATGGTGCGCGATACCTCCTGCCCATAAGCGCCGACGTTTTGCACGGGCGTTCCGCCGACGGTGCCGGGAATGCCGCTGAGGCACTCGATGCCGCCCAGGCCCGCATCGACACTGCTGGCGACGAGCGCATCCCAGTTCTCGCCTGCAGCGGCAGAGAGCATGTCGCCATTGTGATGGGTGCCGCGCAGGGCGATGTGCAGCACCACGCCGTCGAAGCCTGCGTCGGAGACGAGCAGATTGCTGCCGCCGCCCAGCACGAAGAGGCGCAGCCCGCGCTCCTGTGCGAAGCCGACCGCCGCTTCGATGTCGGCTTCTGTGGTGGCCTCGGCGAACCACCGGGCCGGACCGCCGATCTCGAAGGTGGTGAAGGGCGCCAGCGAGATCTGTTGCCGAAACTCCATGGTGGGAGGGTACACGAGGCCAGCGGGTGGTCATTCACCACTTTTGTGGAACAGACCTTAGAATGGGGCGCGTAGGAATCAGCATGCAAACGCTTATGCAGGACCTTCGCTACGCGCTGCGGCAGTTGCGCCTGGCTCCGGTCTTTTCGTTGATCGCGATGGTGACGCTGGCGCTGGGGATCGGCGCGACGACGGCGATCTTTTCGCTGGTGCATGCGGTAATGCTGCGCTCGCTGCCAGTGGTGGATCCGGCGAGCCTGTGGCGCATCGGCGATACGCAGGAGTGCTGCGTCGAGGGCGGCCTGCAATCGGACGGCTGGAGCCTGTTCTCGTACCAGCTCTATGAGCGGCTGCGGGCGGCCACTCCGGAGTTTGAACAGTTAGCCGCATTCCAGGCGAGCGCGAATCAGTTCAATGTGCGGCGCGGCGACGAGCCCGCCAAGCCGCTGCGCGGCGAGTACGTGAGCGGCAACTACTTCACCATGTTCGGTGTCGGGTCTTTCGCGGGACGCGTCTTCTCGCCAGCGGATGACACACCGGCGGCGGCGCCGGCCGCGGTGCTCAGCTATCGCTCCTGGCAGCAGACCTATGGGGCGGATCCAAAGATGGTCGGCTCCATTCTGAGTGTTCAGGGACAGCCCTTCACCGTCATCGGAATTGCGCCGCCGGGCTTCTTCGGCGACACGCTGTCGAGCGATCCGCCGCAACTGTGGCTTCCGCTGCAACAGGAGCCGCTGGTGGAGGGCGCGAGCTCGCTGCTGCGGCAACCTTTCACCAACTGGCTGCGCGCCATTGGACGGCTGAAGCCTGGCGCAACCGTGGCCGGCATGGATGCACGGCTGACCACGGTGCTGCGGCAATGGATTCCGGAGAGCGGGATTCCGCCGGAGTTTATGCCGGAGGTCCGGCGGCACCTGAAGGAGCAAAACATCCGCATGTCGCCCGCGGGCGGCGGCGTGGGGGCGATGAAGGCGGACTACGGCAGCAGTCTGAAGATCCTGTTGATTGTCTGCTCGATGGTGCTGCTGATAGCGTGCGCGAACATCGCCAACCTGCTGCTGGCTCGCGGCGCCGCGCGGCGGCAGCAAACGGCGATACAACTGGCTTTGGGCGCCTCACGCAGACGGCTCATCCGGCAGTCACTTACCGAGAGCATTGTGCTGGCGCTGCTGGGCGGATTGCTGGGACTGGTGGTAGCATTCGCGGGCACGCGGCTCATCCTGCTGCTGGCATTTCACAGCGCGACGTTTCTGCCCATCCGCGCGACGCCTTCCCTGCCCGTGCTGGGATTTGCTTTTGCGCTTTCGCTGTTGACCGGCGCATTGTTCGGCACCGCTCCGGCGTGGCTGGCTACGCACGCGCATCCGGCCGAGGCGCTGCGCGGAGCGAATCGCACCACGCGCGACAAATCGTCACTGCCGCAGAGGCTTTTGGTGATTGCGCAGGCCACCATCTCCGTCGTGCTGGTGACGGCAGCCGGCATGCTGACCCATAGCCTGCGCAACCTGGAGCATCGCGACTTTGGATTCGCGACGCAGAACCGCATCACGGTCTGGCTGAACGATGCGCCGGCCAGCTACACGCAGGAACATTTGCTGGCGCTGAATCAGCAATTGCAGGAGCGGCTCTCGCACCTGCCGGGTGTGGAGCGCGCGGCGCTCGCCATGTATACGCCATTCACCGACAACTGGGGCGAGGGCGTCGCGGTGGAAGGCAAGCCGATCAACGCGTTCGCTGATGACTCCGGAGCCTCATGGAACCGTGTGAGCGCCGGCTTCTTCGAGACGATAGGGCAGAAGGTGCTGCGCGGCCGCGGCATCGAGGAGCAGGATACCGCCGGCTCATTGCACGTCGCGGTGGTCAACGAGAGCTTCGCAAAACACTTTTTCAAGGGCGAAGATCCCATGGGCAAGCACTTCGGCATGGATCTGCCCGCCTACTCAGCGAGCTATACCATCGTGGGCGTGGTGCGGGATGCGAAGTATACCGACCCGCAGGGCAAGACGCGGGCGATGTTCTTTCTGCCGCTGACGCAGTCCACGCACTTCCAGGAACCGGTGATGCAAATCGTGGATACGCGATCGCACTTCATCCATGGCGCCGTCCTTCTCTTTCATGGCGACCTGGGGCTGCTGGAGCCGCAGATTCGCAAGGCGGTCGCCGAGGTCGATCCCAACCTGACAATCACCGGCATCCAGACGATGGGCGATCAGGTCGCTTCGCAGTTCGATCAGCAACGCGCCGTGGCGCAGCTTGCCGGTCTCTTCGGTGGGCTCGCGTTGCTGCTGGCCGGGGTCGGGCTGTACGGCGTGACTGCGTACACAGTAGCGCGGCGCACCAGCGAAATCGGTGTACGTATGGCGCTTGGCGCGAATCGCCGGAATGTGGTCCGGCTGGTGCTGCGCGGCGCATTGCAGCAGGTGTTGATCGGACTGGTGATCGGCATTCCGGTGGCCATCGTCGCGGGCAGGCTGATGGGCTCGCAGCTCTTTGAGGTGAAGAGCTTCGATCCGGCGGCGCTTGCGGCCGCGATTTGCATGCTGGGGGTCGCGGCCGTCCTTGCGGCATTCATTCCGGCGCAGCGCGCTGCATCGATCAACCCCGTGGTTGCGCTGCGGACAGAGTAGACACGCTACTCGGTGCGCAACGCCTGCATCGGGTCGAGACGTGAGGCGGTCCATGCGGGCACCAGGCACGCGAGGATCGCGACTGCGAGCAGCACGGCGCACACCACTGCATAGACAAGCGGATCGAGCGGGTGGGTATTCACCAGCAGGGATTTCATGAGCTGGGTGACGGCCGCAGCTCCCACCAGGCCAAGCACCAGCCCGGCGAGGGCCGGGCGTAGTCCATCGAAGAGCATCAGGCGCAGGAGTTCGCCGCGCCGCGCGCCGAGAGCGATGCGCACACCGATCTCGGTAGTGCGTTGCGTGACCAGGAACGAGAGGACGCCGAAGAGGCCGACCGCGGCGAGCACCAACGACAGCGCGGCGAAGCCGGTAAGCAGAGTGGCTTCGAAGCTGGTGTCGACTGCTGCCTGTCCGATCACTTCATCCATGGTCATCACGTCGGCGACGGGCAGATTGCTGTCGATCGATGCGATGACGCGCTTTACAGGCTCCGCCATAGCGGTTGGATCGACGGCGGTGCGGACGGCGAGCTCGATGGAGCTTTCAGTGCCGGCGAAGAGCGGGTAGTAGATGGCTGGACGCGGATCAGCCGCTGGAACGTCGCGCGTATCCGCGACGACACCGACGATCTCCAAGGCGGTGGCTTCGGGACTGAAGATAGATACGACGATGTGCTTGCCAAGCGGGTCTTCACCTTTGAAGTACTCGCGCGCCAGCTCCTGACTGATGATGATTTTATCTGCGCGCTTCAACCGATCGTTGCTGTTCAATGTGCGACCGGCAACGAGGGGTATCTGCATGGCTTGAAAGTAGCCCGGGTCGGCAAAGATTGTCGCCGCATCGAGCACCTGCCCTTTAGGCAGAGGTGGATGCTCCCGGATCGTGAATGTGTCGTCCCGGTTGCGTCCCTGTCCCGGCAACAGCGTTGTCGCCGCCGCAGCCTTGACGCCGGGAATCTGCCGGACACGCTGGAGCAGGTCATCATAGAAGGCCACAAGCTGCTCGGGCGTCTTCAACCCTCTCGGCTGGCTGAGGCTCATGGTCAGCACGTCGTGCGTGGCGCAGCCCAGGCTTGATGCACGCATGGCGTTGTAGCTCTTAAGCAGCAGACCGGCCGCGATGAGCAGCACTACAGTAAGGCCAACTTCGGTGGTGAGCAGCAGGCGACGCATGCGTGCACGGCCACGGCCGGCACCGGCAGAGCGGGATGATTCCTGAAGTGCACGCACGAGCTCACGATCGTTCGAGGCCAATGCCGGCAACACACCTGCCAGAAGGCCACACAGAGCGACGCAGCCTGCAGTGAAGAGCGCAACCGCGCCATCGATGTGGATGGTATCCACGCGCGGCAGGTCGGCGCGTACATGCACCAGCCATTGCACCGCTCCATAGGCCAGCGCCATACCCAGCACGCCGCCGGCGGCGGCGAGTATCAGGCTCTCGATGATCTGCGCGCGGATGAGTTGCACGCGACTGCCGCCGAGAGCGGTGCGGATGGCCGTCTCACGACCGCGCGAGGCGGCACGCGCTACCAGCAGGTTCGCAATGTTGAGGCATGCGATCAGCAGAAGACAGCCCGTTGCGGCCAGCAACGCATAGAGGCCGCTCTTTACATTGCGCACCTGCCCGTCGAGGATGGGGCGCAGATTGACGGCATCATTCACCGGTCCATCGGGATTCTGCAGACGAATCTGCCGCTGGATCGTGCTGAGGTCTGCGGTCGCCTGCGCAATGGAGACGCCGGGCTTCAACTCGCCGACCACGTCGAAGTTGTGCGAGGCGTAGACCTGCATAATCTGGTGCGGCCTCTCGTGATAAAGCGGCGTCCATAGCTGCGTGCGTGCATCCGGATAGCGGAACCATGCCGGGAGCACGCCCACAACCGTATATGGCTTTGCGTCCACCAGGATGGTACGGCCCAGCAGCGCAGGGTCGCCTCCATAGCGGCGCTTCCACAGGCCCCAGCTCAGGATGACGGTGGCGTTAGCCTCCGGACGGTCGTCATCGGATGTAAAAAGACGGCCGATCGCGGAATGAACGCCGAGCATGGGCAGCGTGTTCCAGGAGGCCGCTTCTGCGTGAACTAGCTCCGGCATCTGCGCGGCAGTGCTCGCCAGGTTGTAAGCGGTCTCCTGCATGATGCCCATCTGGACAAAGCTGCGAGCTTCCGCCTGCCAGCGGGCGAAGCATCCGCCGGCGACGACGTTGTCTTGAAATTCGTTGCTCCTTGCCTCATAGACACGCACCAGACGATCGGGATGAGCAACCGGCAGCGGCTTGAGCAACACAGCATTGACGACAGCGAACAATGCAATGTTCGCGCCGATACCCAGCGCGAGGACCAGGATCGCCGTGAGCGCGAAGGATGGTGCGCGCATCAGGCGGCGGATGCCCTGGCGAATATCGCGGGCCAGCGATTCCAGCCATTGCCAGCTCCACGTTTCGCGGGCGTGTTCGCGCACGACGGCCGGATTGCCGAAGAGGCGCAGTGCTGCCTGACGCGCCTCGGTTTCGTTCATGCCAGCGGCGCGATTCTCCGCGATCTGCTGGTCGAGATGGAAGCGCAGCTCTGCATTGAGCTCGGCGTCCGCTGACTTGCGTCCGAAGAGGGAGTGGAGCAGCATTCGCAACTTGTCGGTCCAGCGCAACTGTGGCATGGGCATGGGCATGGGCGCGCTCCTCTAACCTTCCTGCACCACGAGGTTGATGGCGCCGGAGAGGCGGCTCCAGTTCTCTTTCTCTGTGGCGAGCTGGGTGCGGCCGGCGGCGGTGAGCGAGTAGAACTTGGCTTGGCGGCCGGTCTCCGTCTCTGCCCACTTCGCGCGAATCCACCCCTGCTGCTCCAGGCGATGAAGCGCCGGATAGAGCGAGCCCTGCTGCACCTGCAGCACCTCACCGGAGATCTGCTGAATGCGCTTGGCGATAGCCCAGCCGTGCTTCGGCTCGAGCGAGATGGTCTTCAGGATGAGCAGGTCGAGTGTTCCCTGCACGAGATCGCTTGGTTTTCCCATACTATGACTATCTACAGTTATCGATTGTAGATAGTCAAGGGGTAAGCCAAAAGTTCTTCCGCGGCCTGGTACGGGCTGGCAATTGCCTTCCCCGGTCCATACAATAGAAAGAGACGGCGAGCGGGACGCTGACGTCGACAGACCAGAAGGAGCAGGCATGTACCCAGAGATTATGGTGATTCCGATGCGCGAGGAGTTGACACGCGCCGGCATTCAGGAGACACGCACGGCAGCCGAGGTGGATGCAGCCCTCGCCAAGCCGGGCACGACCATGTTGGTGGTGAATTCGATTTGCGGATGTGCCGCGGGCAAGATGCGGCCCGGCGTCCGGCTGGCGATGCAGAATACAGTGAAGCCGGACCAGAGCATTACCGTCTTCGCAGGTCAGGACCGCGAAGCCACCGAACGGGCGCGCTCCTACTTCGAAGGACAACCGCCCACATCGCCCGCAATTGCGATTCTGCGCGATGGCAAGCTGGTGTACCTGATGCAGCGCTTTGTGATCGAGGGTGCGACGGCGCAGCTCATCGGTCAGGAACTGACGCGGGCCTTCAACGAGTATTGCGGAGCCGCCACAACCGCCTAAAGTTTGGTTGCCGATGTATCAGGAGCCCAGCACAGTGCTGGGCTTTTCTGTCACGGCGGCTGCATCTTCCGGCTGCGATGCGTCCGGATCGTGCTGTGCGAGGAAGCTGCCTGCGGCGATGCCGCGCGTGAGCGCAAGATGCCAGGCATTGCTTGCCTCCGAGCTTTGGTAGCCGGAGTCAGGCAATGTGTCGAGCAGCGTTCGCAGCCTTGGCACATCGAGAATGTGACAGGCAAGCGGCGAATGCTCGATGCGTGTGAGCTCGGCCGAGAGCTGGGGCCGCTCGGCTTTCAATGTCATATACCAGTCGGCGCTCTGCAGACCACGAGTGGTGCGGCGCAGCGTGGACTCGGGAAGCTGGCCTTGCATCGCGCGACGGATGATCGAGCGGGCCTGCCCGCCAGCCAGGTATTGTTCGATCGGAATGCCGAAGCAAAAGTCGAATATGCGTTTGTCCATGGTGGCGTCGCGCTGTTCCACCTGCCAACCGGCGGCAGCGGTTGCGTTATGGATTCCGGGATCGTAGTACTCGTAGAGGTTGCGGCGGACGGAGTCGGTGCTGCTCTCGACACCGAAGAACTCGGCCAGGGCATGCTCTTTGAGCGCGTATTGTGCCGCGATCTGCGGATGGACGGCGCTATAGGTCATGGAGAAGCCGCGCATGGTTGGATGGTAGAGACGGCGCAGTCGTGCCGGGACGATCGATCCGGTGACCCACCCGGCAGCCCCACGCCATGACGTGTGACCGCCGGCACGCAACTGGCGTATCAGGCGAAAGAGTTTGAACCAATGTCCGCTGCGAAAAAGCTCTGACAAACCGATAAGGCCACCGAAGCTGGTGGTAGCGTTTCCCCCGGTTGCCGACAACAGCACGCTAAGTCCGCGGCTGCGCATGCCATCGAGAGTGGCGTCGATCCAGAGCATGTTCGTGGGGTTGAACGTCGGCTGCCCGCTGAGACGCGCGTCGCGACACGACGAGGCAAGCAGGTCACGTCCTTCGGTGTTTATGAATACGTGGTCGATATTGGGATAGAGAGCGGCAACTTCGCTGGCCATCGGACCTTCATCGCCGAAGCGGCCGGTCGGCGCCGATCCGTCGTAACCGGACCTCGGCACGGCGGTGAAGGAGGTGAGCCGTCTGCCCTCCTTCGCCAGCAGACGTGCCGCAGTGACAGTCACAGATGAGCTATCCAGGCCCGCGCTCAATTGCGAGGCAATACCGTCCGTTCCGGAAAGACGGTCCGAGACTGCACGATCAAAGCGTTCGCGGAAGTCCTCGATGTAGTCAGAGTCACGCGCATAGCGGATAGGCCGGCTGGGGACTGGATGCCAGTAGCGGCGAATCTCGATGCCGTCGGGCGACACCTTCATCCAGTGCGCGGGAAGCAGCCGCTCGACGCCCTCAAAGAATGTTTCCGTGCCTACCGGCGACAAGGCGGCGAGAAAGTGCGCCATGGCCGCCGTATGGATGCGCCGATTCACCGAAGAGAGCGCGCACAGACCCGGTGGGGTGGAGGCAAAGGCGAAGCCGCCCTCCCACGACCGGGCGAAATGCAAGGGCCGCTCGCCGACATGATCGCGGGCGAGAAAGAGAGTTTGGCGCGCCGGGTTCCAGCAGGCGAAAGCGAAACCGCCCATCAGGTGCTCGACGATCTCGAAGTCCCACCGTGCCCAGGCATGGGCGAGTACTTCGTCGTCCGAAGCGGTAGACGGCAGACCAAGCTCACGCACCAGATCGCCGTGGTTGTCGATGCGCAGATCGGCGACGAACTGGGGACGGTTCGATGGCTGCGCGGGTGTGCCGGATGGCGAAGGTGAAGAGGGACGGTAATCGCTGGAACCGAGAACTACACCCGGAGTTATCTGCGTGACCGAGGCAGGCGAAGCCGACATCGCGGCCAGCATCACGAGACAGTTTTCAGGGGTGGCCGGGCTGCCGGAAGACCGCCAGCCGGCAATGGCGCGCATCCGGCTTCGCGGCTGGCCTGCCATCAGGCGGCTACAGGCCCGCGGCCAGCGGGAGGAGAGAGAGGCTGAGAACGCCGGAAAGCGCTTCGGGAAGAAGTTCTTCGGAAAGTTCTCTGGGCTCCTGGAAATTGGGTTGGAAGCAACGAACGAATGAGAACGGCAGAATCAGTTGGACTTGTGCTTCCCCTGGCCGTCCAAAAGATGATAAGGACCATGCTGAGCGTCCTCCAGGGAGAGAATGTCTAGCACGGGCTTCTTCCACTCCCGCCTCTGCGGGACGGTGGCCGATGCCGGATGTTGGGCATTCATGCTGGGGGTGATCGTCATCCATCCTCCGAAGAAAACACAACCGCAAGCCAAATTCGATCTGTGGCGGCCCATGGTGCGGTTGCTGTTGGAACTTACGATGCAGGATCGTCCCTGCGTCCGTTGCCTGGTAGAACACTTCGTTCCTCTTTACTACTCGATCAAGGAGTAACCGGCACGAACTCCTGCAGAGCGAATGCTGCCCTTACACCATTGTCGAGGCAATACGAGGAACCGTCAATTCCCTATTCTGTGAAACTCCGGGCCTAGTAACATCAACCGTCACCGCACTTTGAATCATTGCAGATACTTGAAATGAAGACAGATGCTCCTGCCACCGGACCTGCTCCGGTAACCTTGTCCAGTATGCTCACAGCCCTCAGATCAGGGGAATGCACCTTCCGGGGGATGGAGGGAGCCACCTCTGCATAACTACCGGATCGGCCCGTTCCTCTATGTAACTGAGCTGCTACTTCCCGAGTTGCCACTGGCGACGCCAGAGGAGGGCGAGCGGCCGGTCAACATCCGGTTGGGCGCGACGCCGGCGGCTCTCTCTGCCCCGCTGGCGACAGCCGAGAGCTATGAGGCCAACGACTCAGAATTCCTGCTCCGCCTGCCCGGCATTGCGAGCTATTACGTCCGCGACGGGGTGGAGATCGTCGTCAACAAAGACGCCGGCGCGCCGGAACTCGACGTCCGCTCCTACCTGATGGGAAACCTGTTCGCGGTGCTCTGCCACCAGCGCGGGCTCCTTCCCCTGCATGCCAGCGCTATTGCGACTCCCATGGGCGCAGTAGCGTTTCTTGGAGCATCGGGCGCGGGCAAGTCGTCCATCGCCGCATTTCTGGCGCGGCGCGGGCATCGCATTCTGGCCGACGACATCTGCCTGGTCGACCCGGCCGCTCCTCGGGACCGGCGGGTCATGCCGATGGCTCCGTGGCTGAAGCTGTGGAGCGCCACCCTGGATGCGATGGGTGAATCGAGCCAGGGGCTCCCGCGCATCTTCTCCGACGATGAGAAGTACCGTTACGTGCTCGAGCAGCCGGCAGCTCCCACCCCGCTCGCGGAACTGATTCTGCTCGAGCGTGCGGAAGACCAGACTGGGGACCAGGCTGAAAATCCGGCTGAGGCGAGCTTCGAAGCGCTGCCGCCGGTTCACGCGCTGCATGCTGTGCTTGACTTCACGTATCAATCCTGGCTGGTGCGCGCGACGGGGCGCATCGACCGCTACTTTCTGCGTTGCGGACAGGCACTGGATGGCGTGCGCGTGACCCGCATGCGGCGGCCCTGGGGGTTTGAAGCGATGGATGCGACCCTGGAGGCGCTGGAAACGCATCTGGCTGTGAAGCGTTGAAGCGATCTGTCAGGGCTGTTGGCTGCCTGCACCCGTGGAATGAATCGGCGCAAAAAGCATCGCGCTCTCACCGCCGAGCAGCATGCGGTGGTCCACCTCAAGCCAGGTATGTGCGCGCATCTGTCGATCGGCGGAGCGCCGCACGCCGTAGTGCATAATGCTGCGAATGCCGCGGCGGCGCAGCATGGCGTGGGCGGCGAGCGCCTGCGGAAAGCATACGAACGATAGCGGGCCGTAGCGGGCGACAGTGAGCACCGCCCAGCGGATCTCCTCGACAATCTCGGAACTGTCGGGCGCAGCAGGGTGGCGGGGCGAGCTCTCCAGCCAGCGGAAGATCCACCGTACCGGCAGGAGAACCAGCGAAGCGCGCGCGGCCAGCAGGGTGGCGAATGCCTCCGCGAACAACCAACGCCGCCCGGCCGGAAGGGCGCGCCAGCGATGCCACAGGCTGCGCCGGCGGCGCGCCACCCCCGCGGGTGAGAGCCAGCGATGGAAGAGCAGCCACTCTATCGGGCTAAGCAGCGCGTAGAGGGGAAAGAGAGTATCCGGGAGATCGAAGCGCTCCCAGACCCGCGGCCGCAGCAGAACACGGCGGAATATCTCGGTGCGATAGGCAAGCCCGGGCCGCAGACCCAGCTCATAGCGCTTCAACGGCCAGCTTCCTGCTCCATCCTGCGTTGGCTGGAAGCGCTGCGCCAGATGCTGAGTGCGCGTGTAATCCAGTATCCATCGCGCCTCTGGACTTGTGGTTTGCAGCTGCATTGCAGGGCTGAGGGCATCGGGTGCAAGCAATGCGAGCTCCTGCGCAAGCTTGAGCGCCGCAGCCATCTCCGGCAGGATGCCGCACTTGCGCGCCTGATCGGCCAGAGCCGTCCTCTGCTCGTCCGCGAAGCCATGCCATATGGCGGCAATGTCCACCAGAGACTTGAAGCGAAACCACCCGTCGAGCGCGCCATGCACGCAGAGATAGAGGAAGGTGCGGTCGAGCGGCAGGACGGCAAGGGCGATCTCTCCGAGACCAACCTGCTCTTCCGCGCCGGACTCGGCCAGCGTATTGCCCGGCATATGTGGATTGCGAAAGAGCCGCCAGTGCAGATCGATCTCGAAGTCATTGCGATCCGAACGGTAGGTATAGGTCTTGCCGTGTTTGCGCCAGGAGCGCCTGCGGCGCGGTGTGAGCGGCGCCGCCGGATCGCTGCGGCGAAAGCCTTCGGCGAGCAGGACGTTGTCTGCTGTCTCTTCCATGCCCGCCGCAATCAGCAGATCGATATCGCCGACATCGCGCACGCTGGGGTCGGCATAGACGCGCTGCGACAACGGGACACCCTTGAGCACGCGGGCCGGCACTCCCGCCTGTTGCAGCAGATCGCAAAGCCGCCGCGTGTGGGCGAGATAGCGCATGACGCTCAGCGCATTTTCGGTCGCGCCGGCCTTCAATGCGGCCATCGTCGAAGCCGGCACCTCCTCGGCAGCGGCGGAGAGCGCGCGATAGACGAGGGGGACAACACGATGATGGCTGCACAGCGAGAGGAAAAGGCTCCAATCGAGATCCTTTGCCGCGATGAACGCGCGAATGGCTGCGCTGCCCTTCTCCGGCAATGGCCAGCGCGCGCACTGCAGCAGCAGGCGCATCTCTGGCGGCAATGGGAACGCGGATGGAGTCTTCTCAGCCATATGCGACGAAGTGTCAGTATCATATGCGAGGCTGCAGGCAGCGGAACGGCCCTGGCCGGAGGCGAGTATGTCGCGCGAGATTCCCATCACGGCGGAGAGTGTCGTCTCCTGGAGCGAGACGCCCGTCGCCACCGAGGTGGACCGGGAGGTGGTTCTGATGAATGTCGGACGAGGCCGTTGTTATGGACTCGGCGAAACGGGAACCTCTGTCTGGCGGCGCCTGGGCTCGCCCATTCGCGTCGAGGACCTGTGCCGCGAGCTGATGCTGGAGTACCATGCCGACCCGGAGGTGCTGGTAAGAGACGTGATCTCGCTGCTGGAGCACCTGCAGGAAGAAGGACTGGTCAAGGTGGTCGCCGCGTAGGAGTTGGCGCCTAGCTAGCTTTTCAGAAGAGGACTTACGCTCGGCACGGCTGCCGTTGAGTTGCGCACGATGAAATCCGGTTTCACCGTGAGAGTGGCCGGCATCTCCTCGCGCGTCTGTGTTCCCTGCTGGGGATCGATGTAGCGCAGCAGGGCATTCGCGGCCATCTCACCCATCGCTCGCAATGGCTGGCGCACCGTCGTCAGGCTGGGATTATTGGTTCGCGCACTGGGAATATCGTCAAAGCCGACCACGGAGACGTCCTGGGGAACCTGCAGGCCGTGCTCTTTCAGCCGCGCGACCGCGCCGATGGCCGAGTGGTCGTTGAAGGCGAAGATGGCCGTGAAGGGCACGCGCCGCTCCAGCAGCCGCACCGTGGCCTGGTAGCCCGGATCGCTGCCCGCTTCCGTGCCCTCCAGTTGCACGCACAAGCGCGGATCGATGAGCAAGCCGAGTTCCTGGCTAATCTGTTCGATCGCCGACCAGCGATAGTGCGTGTCGGAGCTGAACTCCTGACCTTTGAGGAAGGCGATCTGCCGATGTCCTAGTTCGCAGAGATGGGTGAGCGCCATGCGGACCGCTGTAGTGTGGTCGAGTTCGAGGTTGGTGACATTTTCCATCCGCTGATGGCCGGAGACGGCGACCACCGGGATGGGAAGATGCCGATCGAGCGGGGTGTCGATGGCGATCAAGCCTTCGATGGCTCGTGAGAGCAGCAGCCTGGGATAGTCGCGCAACAGGTCGGCGCGATGGTGATGGCTGACGACGAAATAGAAATAGCCCGATTGCAGCAATGCGCTTTCGATGCCGCTCAACACCGATGCCGAATACCCTTCGCTGATCTCCGGCACCATGACGCCCATGGTGTAGGTCTTTTTGCGCCGCAGCGCGCGGGCCAGATGATTGGGCTCGTATTGCATGGCCTCGGCCGCGGCCCACACCAGATCCTGTGTCCGGGTGGAGATGCGATTGGCTGTGGCAGAGCGGTTCAGGACACGGGAGACCGTGGCCACGGAGATTCCGAGATGCTCGGCCACCTCCTTCAACCCAACCGTACGCGCCGGCCGGTCTGAACCCTGCCCGTGTCCTCCGTGCTGCTCTCCGTGCTGCTCGGCCAATCCCGCTCCTTCGCTCCCAGCGGGATCATCATATCGTCCGGTGAGGGGGCAGCTTGACTGTGTCGAAGGCGAGGTGATATTTCTTGCCCGCTGGCGCAACCGTTTGCGCACAGCCGCCCGGGAGTACTTCCGATCGTACGGACAAACTGAGGCACCCCGCAGGAAGTGCCACGAATCAGAACGGAATAAGCAGTTCATACATAGCAGCAATCGTTTCTTTGGGAGGCATATGAAGCAGCATTTCCCCCGGGCCCACAGGGTGGGCCGGCAAATCGCGCTTGTATTTGCCAGTGCAGCACGCACTGGCGTCGTGCTGGCAGGCATCGCCACGCTTGCCATCGCAGCCCACGCGCAATTTCGCGCTTCTATCACGGGCACGGTTACAGATACCTCCGGCGCAGTGATTCCGGGTGCGACTTTGACTCTCACCGACAATGGAACCAACGCAACGCAGGTGCGCACCAGCGACAACAGCGGCTTTTACAGTTTCAATGCATTGCCCCCTGACACCTTCACGCTGGCCGTCACCAAGGATGGATTCCTAGATCGACAGTTTGTGAATCTGCAACTGAATGCGGAGCAGGCAAACTCGCTCAACGTGCAGCTTACGGTCGGGACAAAGTCACAAACAGTAACCGTGAATGCCTCCGGCGAGACGGCGCTCGATATGGATACCCCGAATCTTGGACAGTCGATTTCGGAGCGTGAGATCCAGCACATGCCGGTCTATCAACGCGACGTGACCAGCCTCATCCAGTTGGCGCCCGGTGTTCTATCAGATGGTGCAAAATCGGGCGGGGGGGGCGGATTCCAGTCACCAGGCACGCAGACCGGAGCATCGTCGGGTGGCGGCGGCAACCTGGGCCACTCGAGCAGTATCTTTTCCACGGAAAATGGCGCCTCAGCGAATGCGAATGGCGGACAATTTGAAACCAATGGTTACACCGTAGACGGAATCAGCACCGTCAGCGCAGTCTGGGGTGGCTCCACCGTCGTTACTCCCAGTCAGGATTCGGTGGGCAACGTCAAAGTGGTTACGAACGCCTACGATGCAGAAAATGGCCGCTTTTCAGGCGCGCTTACGGAAATTACATCAAAAACCGGAACGAATGATCTGCATGGCAGCTTCTTCATCCAGGTCATGCGTCCGGGATTGAATGCGTATCAACGTTGGAACGGCCCAGCTTCTGTCCAGGCTTTTAACGACGACGGAACGAAGAAGACACCAACGGAGCGTGGTCTGTTGCGGGATGAGGACCGGTATAACCAACTTGGCGGCAGCATTGGTGGGCCCATCTGGAAGAACAAGATCTTTGCCTTCTTTGCTTATGAAGGACAAAGCCAGACAGTGAATGCCACGGGCACGGGATGGTACATGACCTCCGCCCTGGCGGCGTTGGCTCCCACAAACAGCATCGCCTCGAAATATCTCAACTTCAAGGGAGCCGGTGTTCTGGGCACGGTGATTGGTTCCGCAACCTGCAGTAATGCCGGACTCACAGAGGGTGTCAACTGCAGGACGATTCCCGGGCAGGGTCTGAACATCGGCTCGCCTCTGACAAGCGGTCTCGGCAAGCAAGATTTGGGTTATGTGAGCGCCAGCACTCCTGGTGTTGGAAACGGCCTCTCAAACACTCCTGATATTGCCAACTACACGACGCAAAATCCGACGAGCAACGATTTCAAACAGTACAACGGGCGGCTTGACGCAGATGTAACCAGCAAAGATCATGCTGCCTTCGCTATCTATTGGGTTCCAGCGACCACGACCACACACAACGGCGGCTTAGGCTACCAGCTTTTCAATCACTCGCAAGTCAACGATGCCTTCTCGGTGATCTGGAACCACATCTTCTCGCCGACCTTCCTGAATGAAGCTCGTGCCAATGCAGCGGGCTGGCGTTACAACGAACTCGCCACTAACCCACAGGCCCCATTCGGTCTGCCGCAGGACCAATTGTTCGCCTCCAGCGGCACGGACCAGATTGGAACGATCTCCATAGGATCGGTTGGCGTGCCGGCGCCGGCACATCTCAATCAATGGACCTACGGCTACAAGGATGTAGCCACCAAGGTGCTGCATACACAAACGCTGAAATTCGGCTTCGATTTCACCCGGCTTTACTATCTCAACGACCCGATAGGAGCACCCGACTATACTTTCTACAACCTGTGGGACTTCATAAATGACGCCCCAGAGGCAGAAGGTGGACCCTTCCAATCGACGACCGGCATTCCTGGCGGCTTTCGCAACGACAACCGCCAGAACATGTTCGGTGTCTTCTTCCAGGATGACTGGAAGCTTCGTCCGAACCTTACTGTGAGCGCCGGGCTCCGCTACTCATACTTCGGACCGCTCACGGATAAAAATAGCAACATGGGCGTGCTTTCCTTTGGCAGCGGTTCAAGCCTCCTGAGCGGGATTTCTATACGCAGTGGAATTGGTGCCTGGAACGCGCAGAAGCTGAACTTTGGACCGCAGATCGGCTTCAACTGGAGCCCTCTAAAGTCGAAAGGCAACATCGTCATCCGCGGCGGCTATGGGCTGAATTACAACCAGATACAGATTGCTAACTCGAACGCGAATGATTTCAACCCGCCAGGCACGAGTAACGTTCCTGGAAGCAGCAAGAGTCCGACGGAAATCAACCCAAATATCATCTACGCCACCTCCAGCAGCCCAACCAATATTTTTGGATTTCCTCCAAACCCAAAGGCAATTACGAAGTTCAACTCGGCCGGCCTACCCGTGGTAGGCGGGGCGAACCTGAATGCTCTGCCGGGTAGTCTGCCTACCGAATACACGCATCATTATTCGCTCGACACGCAATGGAATGTTGGCCACTCATGGGTTGCGACTTTGGGTTATGTAGGCAGTTCCACCCATCACACGCAGTACAACTACGATGCGAATGCCTTCGGGCAGATCATGGGAGCGCCGCTGAACTCTCTGGTGAACAGCGTAAACACCGCGGGCAGCCAGGGTAAAGCGAATAACAATATGATGCTCGCCGGGCTCAAGCACCAGTTCTCCAATACCTTCTCGCTGGAAGCACAGTACACCTGGGCCCACAGTATGGACACCAACTCCGGCCCATATTTCAGGGACCCATATCTGTTTAACACCCGGTATTCCTACGGGCGCTCCGACTTCGACGTCAACCAGGGCTTTAAGGTCTTCGGCGTCTGGCAGCCGGTGATCTTTAGGGGCAGCCACAGTTGGGCAGAGAAGATCGCCGGAGGATGGACGCTTGCCGGAATTGCGACCTTCCACTCCGGCTATGGGTGGACTCCGATCTATACGGCGCCGCACCAGATTTATTGCAACAACTGCAACTACGGATTTCAAAACCTTCGGCCGATTTATCGCGGCAGCAGCCACCTCCATACCAGCAACAATGCTTTCAAGACCGGAAGCAATTTCCCCAACTACAATCCACAAAACGCCAATACCGGTACAAATCAAGATCAATTCATCTACCAGAATTTTGAAGTTCCAAACTACGCAAATGCCATTGCGGACACCTCGACGCCCACCGCTTTCATCCCTCCGCCAGGAATTGACCGCAATGCATTCGCCGGCCCGGGATACCGTGACGTCGACCTTAACCTCGCCAAGGCGTTCGGCTTCCCCAAGATGCGAGTTATAGGAGAAGACGCCAGAATCGAAATCAAGGCTAACGTGCTCAATGTCTTCAACCTGTTGAATATCGACCCCAAAACCGTCTCAAACAACATTGGAAACGCTAACCTCGGTCAGGCTACAGGTGCGTTGGGAGCTAGAATTATCGACTTCCAGGCCCGGTTCAGCTTCTAACACTCGGCGGAAGCTGCTGCATGCACTTCCGCCTCACAAGGTTGCCCCTTGTATTCAATTCAAAGTGGCCTGTTTTCGCGACAGGCCATCTTTTTTGCCGCGGAGATTTGCATCTTAGTCGGTGAAAGGAACTTTTTCTCCGATGAAGCTATCCAAACTGTCTAAACCATCCAGACTGTCTGCTGCACTTGGTTGTTCTATGGTGGGCGCTTCCCTCTTGTTCTCCGCCGGCTGCAATAAACAGGCTGACAACACCATGAATTACAAAGCAGCGATCAACGACTACTACAAAGCTCACCCTGCGTGCCTATGGTCGCAGGCGAAGAAGTTCCCAGTACAGGCTGCGACCTCCGATGACGCGAAGACTCAGGGCTACGACGCGCTGACCGATGCTGGTCTGCTGACGCGTACGACGGGCGAAAAGAAGGTGCTGATTATCGCCTCGAAGCAGGTGAATAACTACGATGTTTCCGATAAGGGCCGCAGCGCGTGGACGCAGGATCCGACACAGCCCGGCTACGGAAACTTCTGCTATGGACATCGCGATGTGAGTTCCATAGACAACGTCACCAATGGCGCAGATAGCTCCGGCAACAAGACGGCGCAGGTGAGTTATCACTACAAGATCGGCGATGCCGCTGTGTGGGCGAATACTCAGGAGATGAAGACAGCGTTTCCCGACCTGGCGACAACGCTCGCCGGGCCGCAGGCGGACAATGCATCGCTGACAATGACCGGCGATCATTGGCAACTGGTGAAGCAGTAGCGCCGTAAAGAGATAGTGAGTGCTTCCATCACGAACGATGCGGGATCGCCAAGCGTTCCTGGACGTAGGCGATCACCGCATCCGTGATGTACTCCGGCGGGGCGATGGGAAAGCGCGGAATGCCTTTAGTGAGCCGGGGTGAAACACCACGCCACTGCGGCGCCAGATCTTCCGAGCCGGCATTCACCAGCAGCGCATCGGCGCGATCGAGGAACAAACGGGCGGAGTCCTTGAAGTCCGCTGTCGCGTGATCGAGCACGCTGAGATAGATATCCGGACGCAGAAAACCGAGGATGCTGTTCGATTCGACGATGGCGTTCTCCGCGGCGGCAAACTCCTTGCGCAACCGCGGCATGGCGGCTGCCAGATTGCCGATACGCGTGCGTACCCAGAAGGAGCGCACCGCGCCCGCCGCAAGATACCGGGCAGAGTCGGTGCCGGTGGCGGGATCGCGCTCTTCGCTCACCGCGACCGTGTGCTCGTCGGTCTGGCAGTCGCAGGGCTCGCCGTTGGCAGTGCAGAAGCCGTGGCCAAACTGCGTGATCTTGAAGGCGGTCCAGTGCATCTCGGGCAGGCGCGCGATGATGGCGGCTGCCACCGATGTTTTGCCAACGCTTCGCGAATGTCCGCCCACCACGATGATCGCCATACGAGCACCGCTACTTTGGACGCCGCGTGAGCCGCGCCAGCGTCGCCAGTTCCTTGAGATATTCCTTGATCGGGCGCGCCGGCGTGCCCCAGAAGACGATGCCCGGTCCATGGATGCGCTTGTTGGATGGGATGCCGGCCTGCGCGCCGAGGATCGCGCCGGGACCGATCTCTACGTGGTCGGCAATGCCCACCTGGCCGCCGACGATGGCGCCGTCGCCGATGGTGCTGCTGCCGGAGATACCGGTTTGCGCGGCGATGACGACATTGCGGCCGATGGAGACGTTGTGCCCCACGTGGACGAGGTTATCGAGCTTGCTGCCGCGTCCAATGCGCGTTTCTTCGAGCGCACCGCGATCGATCGTCGTGTTCGCGCCAATTTCAACATCGTCTTCGACGATGAGACGGCCCTGCTGTGGGAATTTCGTGTACTCACCCGTCGCGGGGTCGCGCACATAGCCGAAACCATCGGAGCCGAGCACCGCACCCGCGTGCACGATGACGCGATCACCGATCCCGGTGCCTGGATAGAGGACGACGCGCGGATAGAGGTGGCAATTCCTGCCGATGCGTACTCCCGCGCTAACGACCACGCCGGCTTCGATGCGCGTGTATGCACCAATGATTGCGTGTTCCTGGATGATGGCGTGCGGTCCGATGTAAACACCCTCTGCCAGCGACGCGCTCGCGTCGACGATTGCGGACGGATGCATTCCTTCTTGCGGATTCTCTGCTCTCAGCAGCTCCGCCGCGCGGGCAAAGGCGAGCTTGGGATGGCTGATGAGCAGTATCGGCTTGGCTATGGAACCGCCCGCCACTTTGCGCGAGGTAACGATGGCAGCGGCGCGGCTGGCTTGCGCAGCGGCCAGCGCCGCCTCACTCTCCGCAAAGACGAGCTGGCCCGCGGCGGCGTTCGATGCGGCCGCGACGCCTGCGATCTCGATCGAGGAAGCGGCTCCTGACGACCCTGCGGGAAATACGAGTTCTGCGCCAAGCGTGACTGCGAGTTCATTGAGTCGCATGAGGTCAACTATAGAGCGACGGCTCGCCCGGCGGCCGTGTCTTCCAACGGCGATGCACCCACAACCACTGTTCCGGGAAGCGCCGCACCCACGCTTCGATGGCCGTAGTGCAGATCTGGGTGTTGGTCACGATGTCCTGCTCACTATCCTCGGGACGGTCGCCTGTGCGGACGAGATCAAGGGGTTCACCAAACTCGAGCACATACTGCTTCTCTTCTTCGCGCCAGGTAAGAAAGCCCGGCAGCATGGCCGCGTCCGTGCGCATGGCCACGCGGGCGAGGCCGGATGCGGTGCAGGCGGGCGTGCCGAAGAAGTCGACGAAGACTCCCTGGGGCGGCGTCATGTTGGTGTCCATCAGGATGCCGACGGTGTCGCCGCGGCGCATCGCACCCAGCAGGCCGCGCGCAAAGTCATCTTTGTGCAGCACCGTGTTGCCGTGCAGGCAGCGGATGCTGTTCACCAGGCGATCGACCAGCGGATTGTCCAGGCGGCGGATCACCATGCTCATGGGATAGCCCATCAGCGAGTGGTAGAAGCTGGAGAGCTCCCACAGGCCAAGGTGTCCGGTGATCACCAGTACGCCCCGGCCAGCGTCGCGCGCCGCCAGGTAGTGCTCCAGGCCGGCATAGCGGATGAAACCGCGCGTGCACTCTGGTGTGTACCGGGACATCCGGCAGAACTCGGCCAGGTGCAGGCCGAGGTTTCGATAGAGCTCGCGCACCGTGCTCTTGCGCCATGCGGCGGTGCTCTCCGGGTAGGCGATTTCGAGGTTTCGCTCGCCGGTTCGCCGCAGCCTCCCGGTGAAGAGAAAGGCCAGCGCGCCAATGCCCGCGCCTGCGCCTCGCGCCCAGCGGCGCGGCAAGACGCCCAGGCCGCGGATCAGCACGAAGACGAGAAAGAACTCGAGCCTCTGACGCATCCCTAGAGCGTACTGAAGAGCGTACTTACCTTTGCTCTGTTCCTATCTGTTTGCACTGAAAGCATTTTCTCCCTGAAGACACAACACACCCACGCCGGTGCCGGATGCCCTATGGTAAATCCGCGTCCCGTCGTGGCTGGATTGTCCGCGAAGATGTGAACCGGTGGCAAAGTAAAAGGCCCGCCGGGGGAAGGCGGGCCTCAAGGACTGCGGAGGATCGAGTACTTCTATCGATCGACTGTGAGCCCGATGAATTAGTCCTGAGCGGAGTGGAAGTACTTGGCCACGGTGCGCACAAATGGCTTTGCCGAAGCCGGCACCACGACGCTGCCCTTCAGAATCGATTCGAAGGTGTGGTTGGCACCGTCGTAGAAGGTGGTGGTGTCGTCCACGTTCTGCGAGACTTCATCGCCGGTGAGATCGATGCCGGCAAACAGGCCCTTGGAACGCGAATACGTCAGCAGCTCAGCATTCAGCTTCCAGTCGGTACCCGCCTGCGCGTTGCGGCCCACAGGACCGGCGGAGGCAGCCGCATCGCCGCCCAGCTTGACCTTGTTCTTCAACAGATCCTGGAAGCCCTTATCGTTTACCGCGACCAGCACCAGGTCCGTGGCCTGGCCGCCGATCTGGAAGCCGAAGCTGCCGCCCGCGATGCGGAAGAAGACCGGAGCACTCCAGCCGTGCGGGGTGCGGCACGAGACGACACCCTGGCCATATTGACCGCCCACCAGGAAGGCCGCCTTCTTCATGCTCGGCACAACGCCGATGCAGGTAGCTTTCTCGGTAATCTGATCCGGAATTGCTTTGTCCGGTGTAGCCATCACCTCATTGATGACGCGTGTCGCCGCATCCAGCCGCGCGTCCAGGTCGGTCTTGCTCGAGGCAGCAGAAGCGGTGAAGGTTGCGCCGGCAAATCCAAGACCCACAACAACGAGACCAGCAAGAAACTTTTTCATTTTTCGATCTTCTCCAGAAAGGTTCGCGGAAGGTAAGTCCGCGTTACGAGGATTGGAACATACGACGCCCACCCGACCCAAACGGTTGCCAGTACTGGACTTCGCTCATCTCTACGATGTAATGAGATGCAGATCGACGCCTGGCCGGGCAAGTGTGAAGGAAATAATAGGCAGGAAGCAAAAAAATTAGGGTGCGAAATAGCGGCTTGGCCGCCGCCTTCGCACCCCGTTTCCCCAGATCTGCGTTGTTCTGGTAACCATCAGATACTCTCTATGGTCACTATGTCAAACTTAAGATCGATGAAAATATGATTACCTTAGTTGTACTCAGAGCTTTGGAAGAACAATTCCCTGTTGCTTCTGGTATTTACCCCGGCGGTCCGCATAGCTGATCTCGCATACCTGATCGGACTGGAAGAACAGGATCTGGCACAGCCCCTCATTGGCGTAGATTTTGGCCGGGAGCGGGGTGGTATTCGATATCTCAAGGGTGACAAATCCCTCCCATTCCGGCTCAAACGGGGTGACGTTCACGATGATCCCGCAGCGGGCGTAGGTGGACTTCCCCACGCAAATTGTCAGGACGTCCCGGGGAATCTTGAAGTATTCCACCGATCGCGCCAGCGCGAAGGAGTTGGGCGGAACGATCACCGACTCCGCCTGGACGGTGACAAACGAGCGCTCGTCGAACTTTTTGGGGTCGATGATGGCGCTGTTTACATTGGTAAAAATCTTGAATTCGTCGGAGACCCGCAGGTCGTATCCATAGGAGGAAAGCCCGTAGGAGATGACCCCCTCCCGAACCTGTTTTTCGCTAAAGGGAGCGATCATGCCATGCTGCCGCGCCTGCTCCCTGATCCACGTGTCGCTCTTGATTGCCATCCTGCTCCTTGCTAATCCGGTGCCGAGGTCCTAAATTACAGAGTAATCGAGGTTTCGCGGCACTTTATTCTTCGAATCTGAATCTTAATAGTGCACTATCGAACGATGACAATGCTGGGGCCGAAGCCGTCATATGAAAGTTCGGACAGCACACCGAAGTGGAACCAACTCCTGGAGAATGCCTTGATCAAGCAGGACATCGTACACCGGGTAATCGAGCGGACCGGCCTACCCCGCAATAAGGCCGAGGCCGCAGTCGACACGATCTTTGAGAGCCTGAAGAAGGCGCTGGCGGCTGGTGAACGCATTGAACTGCGCGGCTTTGGCGTGTTCAACGTGCGGCCGCGCAAGACCGGCATCGGCCGCAATCCGCGCACCGGTGCGGAGGTCACGATCACTCCGGGCAAGGCTGTGCGCTTCAAGCCCGGTAAAGAGCTGCACCTGATCGACTAACGGACGGACTTGCCGTCCGGGCGATTGCGCCTGTGGCGCGTTTTGCCGGGGTTCGCTCCCTTTGGTCGCTTACGTCTGCGTGCGCGAGGTATACCCAGACAAACTGCAGGTCCTTCGCTTCACTCGGATGACAATCTCCTTTAAAGATCACATCAGTGAGATCGCGTCCATGTCGAAGACCAGGCCGCTGCGCGGAATGCCTGCCTGGTCCGCAAATTCTCGTGCAGCGTGCAAGGCGCGGGAGAGCGCATCGCGCCGTTCTGCCTTCAGCAGCAGGTGGAAGCGATAGGTGCGCTTGATCTTTGCGATGGGTGCAGACGCCGGCCCGAGTACGCGAATGCCGGGAAGCTCCGCGGATTGGAACCACTTGCCCAGCGCGGCAGCCCAGCCCGCGGCCTCTTCCATGCGCAGACTGCGCACCAGGATGTTCGCGATGACGCCGTAGGGCGGATAGTGCATCCACTTGCGGTACTTCAGCTCCTTCGCAGTAAAGCCGCGATAGTCATGCGCCTGCGCGCACTGGATTGAGTAGTGATCCGGATGGTAGCTCTGCACCACGACGCGGCCTGGCGACTCGCCACGGCCGGCGCGGCCCGAGACCTGGGTCAGCAGTTGGAAGACGCGCTCCGCCGCACGAAAGTCCGGCAGGTTGAGCGCGTAGTCCGCCCCGACGACGCCCACCAGTGTGACGCCATGAATGTCGTGGCCCTTCGCAATCATCTGGGTGCCGACCAGCAGATTGATCTCGCCCGAGTGCAGACGTATGAGCAGCCGCTCCATGTCATGACGGCTGCGCACCGTGTCGCGATCCATGCGGCCGATGCGGGCATGGGGAAAGATCTCCTGCAGCCGCTGCTCGCCCTGCTGCGAACCGGCGCCGAGGAAATAGAGGTGCTCGCTTTCGCATTTGGGGCAAAGCTTCGGCACGGTGCGGCGGAAGCCGCAGTAGTGGCACTCCAGCCGTTGCCCGGCGCGGGCGCGTGCATCGGCAGAAGAGAGTGAGCGCTCGTGCGTGATTGCGTTGACGCAGTCCCCGCAATAGAGCGCGCTATCCGGAACCGGGGCCATCTCCTGGAATGCCACCTGCCTGTGATGAGTGAGAGCGACGGCGCAGTTTTCGCATTCCAGCCGTTCGCCGCAGGCGCGGCACATGACGACAAAGGAGTAGCCACGGCGATTGAGCAGGATGATGGCCTGCTCGCCGCGCGCGAGCGTGGCCTCGGTCTCCGCGATCAGACGGCGCGAAAAGAGCTGTTCCTGCCCGGTCTCCTGAAACTCCTGCCGCATGTCGATCAGCTCGACCTCGGGTAGCGGACGCTGGTTCACGCGCTCGGGCATCTCGATCAGCGTGTAGCGGCCGCGCGCGGCGTTGTGCCAGCTTTCGAGCGATGGCGTTGCAGAACCCAGCATCACGGGCGCCTCGGCGAGTTTGGCTCGCATCACGGCGACATCGCGCGCGTGATAGCGCGGATTCTCTTCCTGCTTGTAGGAAGAATCGTGCTCCTCGTCGACGATGATGAGGCCAAGCCGGACGGCGGGCGCGAAGATAGCCGAGCGCGTGCCCACCACAATGCGCGCCTCACCGCGACGGATGCGGTGCCATTGCTCCGCACGCTCCTCCGGGGTGAGCGCGGAGTGGAGCATCGCGACCTCGTCGCCGAAGGCATGGTGAAGCTGCGCAGCAGTGGCCGGAGTAAGGCCAATCTCCGGCACCAGCAGGATGGCCGAGCGATCCAGATCGAGCGCCCGCTGCATTGCTGCCATGTATACGGCTGTCTTGCCTGAGCCGGTGATGCCGTAGAGCAGGTTGGCGCGAAAGCCACCGTCAGTCAGTTGCTGCGCGATGGAATCAAGTGCCTGCTGCTGTTGCGTATTCAATGTGAAGGTCTGCGCGCGTAGGCCGCTCAGGTGGAAGGCCTGCGGCCGGTCTTCCACGCGAATGAGCTCGCGGCGCACCAGTGTGCCCAGCGTGGACGCAGGTATCGGCAATGCGCGGAGCACGGCGACCGGCAGCGTACCGCCCGCTCCGGCCAGCGTCGCCAGAATTGTCTGCTGGTTCTCGTTCAACTTCGGCAGACGCGCGACATCCACCAGCACAGCGTAGCGTTCCAGCCGGCGCGCGTCGCGAGGCGCGGCTATGGTTTCGCGCGCGACCCACTTCTTGCGCACCATGCCATCGATGAGCTCGCGGCTCGCGCCGGTGGCGCGCATCAGCATGGCTCGCTTTGCGGGTTCGCCGCCCAGCAGATAGTTGAGCACCGCGTATTCCGCGGACTGCTCTTTGGGGGTGCGGCGGGTGCGGCGAGTGCTTCCCTGCTCGGCGCCGGCCTGCAGGACGCGCTCACCGGCTTCGGCGATGCGATAGACGACCTGCTTTCGCACCTCGGCCACCAGCGGCAGCATGGTGCGGAGCACCTCGCCCAGCGGCGCAAGGTAGTACTGGCTGATCCAGTGTGCGAGCTCGAGCAGTTGCGGTGAAACGATCGCCTCTTCGTCGAGGATGCGCTCGATGGTCTTCGCTTCAACCGGCGGCGGCTCATCGTGCAGACGCGTGACGACGCCGATCAGCTTCTCATTGCGAAATGGAACGATGACGCGGCCGCCCAGCGGGGGCGGATGCGATGCGTCGATGCGATACGTAAAGTGCGCATCGAGCGGCACCGGCACAGCGACATCGCAGAAGGTGGGCATCTGTGGCGAGGGTATCAGGACTGAAGATGGAGCTCCGGGCACGGGATTTCGCCGGCAATTCGCTGCATCCGATTTTCCACTGCGGCATCTAGTCGAGAAGATTGGAGAGACACTACGAGATGGCTACAGAGAAGAAAGTTGCATTCATTACCGGCGGAAACCGGGGGATCGGTCTGGAGACCGCCCGCCAGCTTGGAAAACAAGGCGTGGAGGTCGTGATCGGATCGCGCGATCTGGAGAAAGGCAAAGCCGCCGCCGAAAAGCTGCGCGCGGATGGCGCTGACGTCGAAGCGATCCGCTTTGACATCACCAAACCGGCCGACTACAAGGAAGCCTACAACTACTTCGATAAGAACTTCGGCAGGCTCGATATTCTCATCAACAATGCCGGCATCGCCAAAGAGCCGTTTGGCGTACCGAACAACTCCAGCTTCGTGAACCAGGCCGTCCTGCGTGAGACCTTCGACACCAACTTCTTTGGCACAATCGAGCTGACCCAGGCGTTGCTGCCGCTGATCAAGAAGGCTCCGGAGGGCCGCATCGTGAACCTCTCAAGCATCCTTGGTTCCCTTACGCTGCAAGCTGACCCGCAATCGCCCATCTATGGCTTCAAAGCGCTGGCGTATAACGCATCGAAGGCCGCTCTGAACGCCTTTACTGTGCACCTTGCAGCCGAGTTGAAGGACACGAAGATCAAGGTCAACTCCGCGCACCCCGGCTGGGTGAAGACGGAGATGGGCACCGATGCGGCTCCGATGGAGATTCCGGACGGAGCAAAGACGAGCGTGCAGCTTGCGTTACTGTCTGCCGACGGACCAACGGGAGGGTACTTCCACATGGGCGACGCGTTGCCCTGGTAACAAGCTGATCGTCAGGACTGCGGAGCACGCGATGGCGCCTTGATGCCGAGCGCGGCCATCGCCATCTGCAGGTCCTTCCACGTCTCCTTCTTCTGCGTTGGATCGCGCAGAAGGTAGGCCGGATGGTAGGTGACGACTGTCTGGATGCCGCGGTAGTCGTGGATGCGGCCACGCATGCTGCCGATGGAGCCGCGCATGCCCAGCAGATAGGTTGCGGCCGTCGCTCCCAGCGCAACCAGTACACGCGGGCGTACGATCTCGATCTGCCGCTCCAGAAATGGTGTGCAGGTGTGCGCTTCATCCGGCTCCGGCTTGCGATTCTGCGGCGGACGGCATTTGACGATATTGGCGATGTAGACCTGTTCGCGCTTCAGCCCCATCGCCCCGATCATGTTGTTCAGCAACTGTCCGGCGCGGCCCACAAAAGGCAGGCCCTGCGCGTCCTCATCGGCACCCGGCCCCTCACCCACGAACATGAGCTGCGCGTTCGCATCGCCATCGGCGAAGACGATCTTGTTGCGGCCCTGGGCGAGACGGCATCGCTGACAGTCGCCGATCAAATCACGGATCGCGGCGAGCGCGTCAGGACGCTGCTCCGCAGGCAGAACGGGGCCGAAGGAGACTAGCGGTGGCACTGGCTGATTGCTGACAAGTGTGCGACGTGGGATGGTGCTCTCCTCAGGGTGCGGGAATGGCCGGCGGCAATGATGCGGGGGGTGGAGTGACAGGGACCGAATGTGGGGCTTTTGCGAGAGGCGGAGCGGCCTGGGGCGTTTCAACTTCAACATCCGCCACGGCTGTGACTGCCATTGCGTGCGTGACCTCGTCGGCGTCTCGCCGGTAAAAATCGTAGATGCCCAGTTCCCTGTAGAACTCCAGACGGGCGGCGAGTTCCTGAAGGGCGGGTCCCTGGAGCGGGTCCGTCATCTCTGTTGCCGCGATGACGCGATGCTGACGGCTGCGGTCTCATCCAGAATCGACGCCGGGCGGCGCAGCGCGCGCACCTCGTCGAGAATGCGGTCGGCAAGATCCCGTTTGGACATCTCCGGCAACTCGATCGCGGTGTCCCGGGTGAGGAAGGTTGCCGCATTGCGATCGGAGTCGAAGCCGATGCCCGGCCGTCCGACGTCGTTCAGCACCAGGGCGTCGGCGCCCTTGCGCAGCAGCTTGTCGCGGCCATGCTGCATGTGATCCTCGGTTTCGGCGGCAAACCCCACCACAAGCGTTCCCGGCGCTCGAGTGGCGGCAACTTCTGCCAGGATATCCGCCGTCGGCTCGAGATCGAGCTGGATGGGCTCGCGCCGCTTGATCTTTTGCGCGGCTGGCGCTTTGGGCCGGTAGTCGGAGACGGCAGCCGCCTTGATGACGATGGTCGCCTCGGCGAGCCGCCCGAGAACAGCGGTGCGCATCTCCTCTGAACTGGTGACCTGGACGAACTCCACGCCCGGCGGCGGCGCAAGCTGCGTGATGCCGGAGACGAGGATGACGCGGGCACCGCGAGCGGCGGCGGCTTCGGCCAGCGCGTAGCCCATTTTGCCGCTGGAACGATTGCCCAAATAGCGCACCGGATCAATCGCCTCCCGCGTACCGCCTGCTGTTGCCAGCACGGTTTCGCCTGCAAGATCGCGGCGCGGTGGGGTGACCTGGCGATCCAATTGCTCAAGTACTACTTTAACAATTGCGTCTATCTCGGCGAGTCGGCCGGGCCCAACCATTCCGCAGGCCAGGTCGCCGACGCCCGGCGGCACGATCTGCACGTGGCGGTCTGCGAGGATGCGGAGATTTGCCTGCGTGGCCGGATGCGCCCACATCTCGCTGTTCATGGCCGGCGCGACGACCACCGGCGCAGGCGTGGCCAGATAGAGCGTGGTCAGGAAGTCGTTGGCGAGTCCGTGCGCGAAGCGGGCCAGAAGATCGGCTGTAGCGGGCGCGACCACCAGGATGTCGGTGGTCTGCGCTTCGGCGATGTGCTCAATGGCGGAATCGACGTTGGGCTCGGAGTGTTCCGTACCCCACAGGCCGGTGATGACCTTGTGCCCGGTAAGCGCGGCGAAGGTGAGCGGCTGCACGAAGCGCGTGGCCGACTCCGTCATCACGACGTGGACGTCCAGCGCCTTAGCCTGCAGCGCACGTACCAGTTCCGCAGCCTTGTAGGCAGCAACCCCACCGGAGACCCCGACCGTGACTTTCATATGGGTCGATTTTACCCCCGGCGTGGAGTGGCCTTTGTGTCTGAACCCTCAGCGAGCGAAGGTGTTGGTCGGCAGATCGTCCACCCGCGGCTTGGGCTTCTCCTGAAAGCCGACCAGGCCCGCATCCACCTCGTCCTGCGCAACGCGGCAGGCCTTGGCCGAATGGGTATTCACCAACGGCTGTGAGCCGCTCTGCAACTGTCGAGCACGGCGAGCCGCCACCAGAACATACCGGTAGTTGCTGTCGAACCCCTGTTTGATGTCCATACTCTGACCTCCTGAAGCTGTGCAACGTTAACGAATGCGAGCCGGTTCCCTGACACCGAACGACGTCAACACGGGGATGACGCGCTCCATGGCATGCCCGCGGCGGCAACGTTCGGCCATCGCCAGCAGACGGTCGGTATCCCCGCCTCCGGCACTGCCTGACGCCTGACCGCGATGAAACCGCTCACTTGCAACGATGGCCTCCAGCTCTTCCACGGCATGGTCGAGCACATCGTTGACGAGAATATAGCCATATTCGTCGTAGTTCTCAATCTCTACGCGAGCCTTTTTCAGGCGGCGCTGGATGGTCGCCTCCAAGATGCTTCCCTCGGCCCGGCTGCGGTTGCGCAGGCGTGTCGCCAGCACCTCCGGGGTGGGCGGCATTACGAAGATGTTGACCGATTCCGGCATCTGCTGCCGCACCTGCGCTGCGCCCTGTACGTCGATGTCGAGCAGCAGATCGTTTCCGTGTTTCGCTGCGTCGGTCAGCGCGTGGCGCGCCGTACCGTAAAGGTTCCCGAAGACATCCGCCGATTCGAGAAACTCGTTGGCCTTCTGCATGCGCTCAAAGGTGGCGCGATCGATGTAGTGATATTCGCGGCCCTGCTGTTCGGAACCGCGCGGCTCACGCGTGGTGTAACTGACGGAAAAATCGAGGCCGCTTACGTCGGACCGCAGTTGATTGACCAGGGTGGATTTTCCTGAACCCGAGGGAGCGGAAATGATGAAGAGGATGCCTGCCAAGCGCGCTCCGGTTACCTTGCCCCGCGATACGGCAATGCAGGGGGAAGGATCGTTACGGCGGAGTTCGCAACCGCCGGATAATGGGGTGGAGCAAGGACCGTGGGATACATCGGCACGTAAAGAACGGGGACCGGCGGCCGACTGCATGCCCAGATAAGGGAGACTACCCAGCCGATAAACGTCCAGCCAAAGAAAAGGTTGACCAGGAAGATCGGCAGCGTGTTCGGGTGGTGGCGGGATTTTGCGACCAGCGTGGGCAGAAAGAGCAGAGCGAGCGAAAACGCCAAACCAACCAGCGTCCCGAGAGCGACAAATGCGCTCAGCATCTCTGGCTCCTCTCCATCGTCATCACAGGCGAAGTGTTCCCTAGATTCTCGCACGACGGGCAGCGAACACCAATGGCGATCCGGGGTCGAACTACGGCTTTCGTGGGAGGGGGAGGCTGCGTCATTCGAGGTTCTGCACCTGCTCGCGGGCCTTTTCGATATCCGATTTCAGTCCCAACCCGATCTCCGTCACCTGGGTGCCCGCGCCGGCGATGCCGGCGGTCTTCGAGAGCATGGTGTTGGCCTCCCGGTTCATCTCCTGCAGCAGAAAGTCGAGCTTCTT
Source organism: uncultured Acidobacteriaceae bacterium (assembly GCA_963763665.1). GTDB lineage: Bacteria > Acidobacteriota > Terriglobia > Terriglobales > Acidobacteriaceae > KBS-83. Next base: position 207,214 of record CAVXPT010000002.1, read on the forward strand.
GCCGAGTTCTCCGCCCCCCGCCAGCATCTGGCGGAAGTGCTCGACGTGCGCCCGCAGCCGCACCAGCTCTTCACTGACATCGCTCCGATCAGCGAGGACGGCCGCCTCCTGCAGCAACCGTTCGCGATCCGCCGCTCCGCCCAGCAAAGCGGCAATGCGCGCGCTGGTGCGTTCGAAGTGTGCCGCCTGCATGGGTGCATGCAATTCGGTCACGCGATCCACGGCGGCCAGGATGCGGTCGGCAATGGCGGCAAGCTCCGCCGCCAGCGCTGTGCCTTCCTGCGCGCGCATCGCCTGCAAGGCAGCCACTGCCTGCGGCAATCCGGCGAGCACCGAGGCTTCCAGCAGATCCATCTCTGCCGTGCGCACTTCGGCGCTCCCATTGCCGCTGCCGCCCTGCGCGCTGGTGCGAAAGACGCCCGGCAACTGCAGGATGGTCTGCAGGCTCGGCGTCTCGCGCAGGCGGTGTTCCGTAGCCGCGGCGCGAAAGGCCGCGATGTAATCGGCCACCAGCGCGTGGTCCATCTCCACCTGATGCTGCGAAGCACGCTCGATGGTCAGCGTCACTTCGAGGTGGCCGCGCAGGACTGCCGCCTTCAGGTGGCGGCGCAACTGCATCTCCAGCGCCTCCGAACCAGCAGGCATGCGCATGTGCAGATCGAGAAAGCGGTGATTCACCGCCTTCAGCACCAGCGTCCAGCCGATCGACTCGTTGACACGCTCGCGATGCCGCGCGAAGCCGGTCATGGAATAGGTCGGCTGGGAGGGCGCGGTTTTTGGGTTCGTCTTACTCAAGCTTTGACTCCTGACGCCATCGCGGCCTCGGCTGCTCCGTCCACGTCGTCGGCGAACTGCAATTGATACAGCCGCTGATACATCGGTGAGGTGTGCAGCAACTCATCGTGCGAGGCGACTGCGGTGATCTGCCCGGCTTCGACCACCGCGATGCGGGTAGCGCGGCGCACAGTGGAAAGGCGGTGGGCGATGACGAAGACGGTACGGCCCAGCATCAGGTTCGAGAGCGCCGCCTGCACCAGCGATTCACTCTCCGTGTCCAGCGAGGAGGTCGCCTCGTCGAGGATGAGAATGGGCGCGTTCTTGAACAGTGCGCGGGCGATGGCGAGACGCTGGCGTTCGCCCCCGGAGAGACGAAAGCCTTTCTCGCCGATCACCGTGTCGTAGCCATCCGGCATGGCGGAGATGAAGTCATGCGCCAGCGCCACGCGGGCCGCCTCCTTCACCTTTTCCAGCGGCACATCCGGCTGGCCGTAGGCGATGTTGTTGCGCACCGTGTCGTTGAAGAGGATCGTTTCCTGGGTCACGTTGCCGATCAGCCTGCGCAGCGAGTCGGTCTTGAGATCGCGCACATCCTGGCCATCCACCAGCAGGCGGCCGCCGGTCACGTCGAAGAAGCGCGGTATCAGGTTGACCAGGGTGGTTTTGCCTGCGCCGCTGGGGCCTACGAAGGCGACCACCTCTCCGCGCGGCACCGTGAGATTGATGCCGGAAAGAACTTCCTTCTCCCCCTCGTCCGATGTGTAGGAGAAGCGCACGTTGTCGAAGCGGATTTCGTTGCGGAACCCCTTCACTCCCTTCGCGTGTGGCCGGTCCCTCACCGTGTCCTGCTCATCCATGAACTCGAAGATGTTGCCGGAAGCGCCCAGAGCCTGCTGGAAATTGTTGTAGAAGAGAGCGAACTTGCGCACCGGATCGTAGAGCTTGAAGACCGCCACGATGAAGGCGAAGAAGGTGCCTGCATTGAGCGCCCCTTTGTTGATCTGGTCACGACCCAGCAGGAGGAGCAGCGTGATGGCGATGGCGCCGATGATGTCCATGAGCGGCGAGCTGATGGCCTGCGCCCGTACCGAATTGAGATTTGCCCGGAAAAGACGCCGCGCCGCCTCCTTGAAGCGCTTGGTCTCCCAACGCTCCATGGTGAAGGCCTTCACGATGCGATTGCCGGTGATGGTCTCGTGCAGGATGTTCTGGATCTCGGCGAGCTTATCCTGACCATAGCGGGTGGTGTGGCGTACGCTGCGTCCGACGCGGCGCGCTGAGCTGATGACGACGGGCACGAAGATGAGCAGTACCCATGCCAGCTTCCCGCCGAGGATCACCGCGAACCATGCGGTAAAGATGAGGGTGAAGAACTGCTGCAGGAACTCCGACAGCACCGACGACATGGCGTACTGCACGCGCTCGATGTCGTTGATGATGGTGGAGAGAATGGTGCCCGTGGCATGCTTCTGGAAGAACTGCACGGAGCGGCGCAGGATGGCCTGATAAAGATCGTCCCGCATATCCGTGATCATGCCGAAACCGGCATAGTTGACCAGATAGGTGCCGGCGTAGTCGCAGATGCCCTTGAGCACCGTAGAGGCAATCAGCGCATACGCGACGATGCTCCAGGGATTGTGAAAATGCGAGGGCACAAACTGCTGCAGACTGAGATGAAAGTGGCCACCAAAAAGTGTCAGATCGCGATCTGGTGACTTCGGATTAAGAACCGTATTGAAGATCGGGCCGATCAGCAGAACGCGGAAGGCATCCAGCAGACCCACCGCCGCCAGCAGCACCACGGATGCAATTGCCTGCACCGCATAGCGGCGTACATAGAACAACATCCGTCCGATCCGCCGAACCTGGCTCACGGACGCATCTCCGGGAGGCTCTGAGCCAGGGGTTACACCGCGGCGGTGGTGGCGCTTGCATGGGGCTATTGTAGCGACACGGCACGAGGGCTGCTCTTCTCACAGCGTTTCACTGTTATAGTGCGCAGCCGGGCCTCGCGAAGTCTGGTTTTTTTTGGACGAAAAGCCACGTGGACGGATCGCGCTCTTGTGTACGTCTACAATGAAACGCTGTCAGCGCGGTATATCCCGATGGGTGTTCTTCACCCGGTAGCCGGCCTTTGCCAGGCGCTTGCGAAGCTCTTCCGCGATCATGACTGAGCGATGCTGTCCACCGGTGCAGCCGAAGGCAACGGTGAGATAGCTCTTCCCTTCCTGGATGTAGTGCGGCAGGAGGAAGAGCAGCAGGTCGGTGGTCTTGTCGAGGAACTCTGCGGTCTGCGGAAACTGCCGGATGTATTGCGCGACCTTGGGATGTTTGCCGGTGAGCGGACGGAACTCCGGAACGAAGTGCGGGTTGGGCAGGAAGCGCACATCGAAGAGCAGGTCCGCCTCCAGCGGCACACCGTTTCTGTAGCCGAAGCTGATGAACGAAATCATCAGGTTCTTGCTGTCGCTGCTGCCGCGCTCGAACTTGCTGAGAATGAAGTCGCGCAGCTCATGCACATTGTGCTGCGAGGTATCCACTGTCTCATCAGCTACATTGCGAATCGGATCGAGCAGGCGGCGTTCGGCGTCGATCGCCTTGACGACGGTATCCGTCCGGCCAAGGGGATGGGGACGGCGCGTCTCCGAGAAACGGCGCAGCAACACCGCGTCGGAGGCCTCAAGGAAAAACACCTGCGTCGGCAGCACCTTGCGAAGTTTGTTCAGCAGCTCGGGGAACTGGTCCAGCCGTTGCCCCTCACGCACATCGACCACGAGGGCGGCGCGCAGAATCTCCGTGGACTGACGCACCAGATCGGCAAACGCGGGCAGCAGATCCAATGGCAGGTTGTCGACGGAGTAGTAGCCGAGATCCTCAAAGGCTTTGAGCGCAGAGGCCTTGCCCGAGCCGGAGAGCCCGGTGATGATGACCAGTTCGCGTGGCAAGCCATCGTGCGGCGCGTGCGTGCTGTCGTGCTTCGTTTTCCGAGCCGGACGCGGGCTCGCTGGGGGTGCGGCTTTGCGCGGCATGGCCACATGCTAAAGCATTTCCCGGGTCACAACGTCCGCATTTGCAACAGTTTCAGAGGATCCATGCCAAGAAATCGCTTTTCTCCCGTGCAAATGCGATGCGGGCGCTCCCTTTTGGGATACGCCCGCAACCGTTACCCAGGTGCCTGAAACGGTCAGTACGGCAGCGCAATCAGCTCCATCACGCCGTCGCGGCGGCGATGCAGCACATGCAAATCCCCGGCTGGATCGCGAAAGACGAAAACGTCCTTATCGCGCGACTCGGATTCCTTGACCGCCTCGTCCAGACTCATCGGCTGTTCCGAGATGCAGTCTTCGCAGTGGACCACGTGCGGCTCGGCGATCTCCTTGCCGTGCAAAGGGCTATGCACCTTCACCGGCGCGGATTTTCGTCCACTTCCGTTCCCATTCGTGGCCTTGGGCGGTGCAGTTTTCGATGCCGGAAGGATGGGCTCATCGACCTCCGGAAGGGCGGCAACCGACATCGGGTTGTTCCGGGGCCGTGCAAGTTGCGGTTCGTAGGCGGTCTTCCCGTCCTTGGGTTCCCGCGTACGGGTGCGGAACTTGTCCTTGTGTTTGATCGCCTGGAACTCGGCCTTGGCCAGCGCATCGCGGAGCGCTGTCTCCATGACCGGCGATTCGCACAGACCGACGATGGTCTGAAATTTGGTTTGCACGGTCACTTCTGCGGTGTGACGGTACTTCTCTTCGGTGAGAATCACGTGAGCGCTGCAACTTCTACCGACCACTTTGCCAACCCGATCCAGGCCCTCCTCAGCCAGCCGACGTAGTGAAGGGGTAATTGCGATCTGGCGTCCGGTGTACTCCACCTGCATAAGCGGAACCTCCATAGGTATCAAGATGCAAATCCCGTGAGGGGAGATGATCCTACACCAGGAGACGCAGTGCAATCCTCAGGTGCGCATTCAGCACGGGCTTATCTCAACGCCCCTTCAGGATGAGCCGCCTTTCCCTGAGGGAAGGCCGCGCCAGCGATCGAGATCGGGCATCCCCTATGCTGCATCTGCTCAGGTACGCATGCGCCGCTGATGGGTGCTGGGGATCCTCATGTCTTCCCGATACTTAGCCACCGTCCGGCGGGTGACCTGGATGCCCTGGGATTGCAGCACGCTGGCGATGAAGTCGTCGGTCAGCGGCTTTTTGGGGTCCTCGTCATCGATCAGCTTCTTGACCTTTCGCTTCAACAACATCAGCGGTGTGCCCGCGCCTTCCGGGCCGCCCGCGGCTTCGGAGAAGAAATAGCGCAGCTCAAAGACTCCCTGAGGGGTGTGGACGTATTTGTTGGAGACCGCCCGGCTGACGGTAGAGGGATGGACGCCGATCTCTTCCGCGACGTCCTTGATCATCATGGGGCGGAGCGCATCGACGCCGCGCTCCAGAAACTCCGGCTGACGGCGGACGATAGCCTCACAGGTGCGCAGGATGGTGCTCTTGCGCTGCTCGATGTTCCGAATCAACTGTAGTGCGGAGCGGTAGCGCTCCTTCACGTATTCCTTTACCTCTCGCTCGGTATCGCTTTGCGCCAGCAGCTTGCGATACCCCTGATTGAGCCGGAGCGTCGGCAGGTCTTCCTCATTCATCACCACGACAAACTCATCACCGCGCTTCACGAAGACCACGTCAGGCTCGATGAGTCGAGCCTCGGTGCGGTTGTAGCGCTGGCCGGGTCGCGGATCGAGCGCGCGGATGAGTTCGACCGCCTGCTGCACATGCTCCTGTGACTTCGAGACAGCGCGCCCCAGCGCCGTGAGGTCGCGCTTCTGCAGCAGCAGCAGGCACTCATCGATAATCTGCTTGGCGGTGCGGAAGAGGGTCCGGCGGGCGACCACCTCTGCCTCGTCTTCGATAGCGGCATCGGCCTCGCCGAAGATCAGGTCGTACTCATGCTCCTGCTGCCGCACCTGCAGCGCGAGGCATTCCCGCAGATCGCGCGTGGCGATGCCGCTGGGGTCGAGAGAACGCACCAGTTCCAGCGCTTCCGCCAGCAGGACGCGTGCTGCTTCGTGAGTCTCAACGCTGTCTATTGCTTGAACAAAACCCGTCAGCAACTCCTCATCGGTGGCCAGCAGGTAGCCGTCTTCGTTCAGGTTGCCGACGATGTACTCCGCGGCCTCGCGAAGAGCGGGCGCGATGCTGAGCGAACCGAGTTGCCAGGTCAGATGGTCGGTAAGTGTATCCGGCTGGGAGAGGAAGTTCTCAAAGGAGGGCTTCTCGCTCTGCTCGAAGCTGTTCGGCGTGCGAAAGCCGGGATCGAGATAGTCCTGAAAGTAGGACCCGAAATCGATCTCCGCGAAGGGGTCTTTTTCCTCTTTTGGCGTCTCGACGGAGGCGGCAATCTCTTCCACCGGGCGATCCCGCTCCGCCTGGCGTCCTTCCACGTCGTCGAGGAGCGGAACGCTCTCCTCGATCTCATCGAGGACCGGGATTTTCCGCCATTTCGGACTGGATCATCTCCTTCAACTCAAGCTTATTCAGCGCCAGCACACTGACCATCTGCATGAGGCCAGGAGTCAGTATCTGTCGTTGAGCCACTTTGAGGCTCAGCTTGGGTTGAAGTAGTGCCATTGCCACCTGCAAACGTTTGGTACGTAATTTGCTATAGCTTACAGGGCGGGTGGAACCGGATGCACCAATTCCTTTTGGTCCCGGCATCGCCGGTAATGACCCGATGGCGGTAGGCGAAAAATGCTCTAGTTGAGCGAGAATCCCTCGCCCAGGTAGACCCGGCGCACCTCGGGATCGCGTCCCAGCGCTTCCGGAGTGCCGTCCCGGAAGATCTTGCCGTCGTTGATGATGTAGGCGCGATCGGTCACCGAGAGCGTCTCGCGGACGTTGTGATCGGTGATGAGAACGCCGATCCCGCTGGCCTTGAGGTCGAAGATGATCTCCTGCAAATCCAGAACCGCGATGGGATCGATCCCGGAGAAGGGCTCGTCTAAAAGAATGAACGACGGCTGGATGCAGAGGCAGCGGGCGATCTCCACGCGCCGCCGCTCACCGCCGGAGAGCGCGTAGCCGCGGGTCTTGCGGATGTGGCCCAAGTTGAGCTGGTCGATCAACTTTTCTGCCCGTGCACGGCGCATCTCCCAGGAGATGGCCTGCGCCTCCAGCACCGCGAGGATGTTCTCCTCCACCGTGAGCTTGCGAAAGACCGAAGGCTCCTGCGGCAGGTAGCTGATGCCGAACTGACGCGCCCGGAGGTACATGGGGACGCGCGAGATATCCTCGCCATCGACCAGAACGCGTCCCGAATCCGCAGCGATGAGTCCGACGATGATGTAGAAGCTGGTGGTCTTGCCGGCGCCGTTCGGGCCAAGCAGCCCGACTACTTCACCCTGAGTGATCTCAAGATTGACGCCGCGTACGACCTGGCGGCCCTTGTAGGATTTTGCGATCTCGTCGGTATGGAGTTTCTGCAACGTCCCTCGTCCGCCGGCGACCTCGGATCGCTACCTGGGAACCTGCGTATCCGTAACAGCGCGGGCATTTCCGCCATCCACTTCGACGCTATCACCGCGATTGGTGAAAATCAAAGCTGCACCTGATACCGTTCCATGTTCCGGGTCCGCCATGTGCGCCGGCTGCCCGGTACGTCCGTACAAAACAAACTTGCCATCCGACTGCGGTATAGACGAGCCGCTGCCCTTCGCCTTTGCGCGTCCCCTCGTCCACCTGGACCTTGCCTTCGGCCACCATGTGGTCTACCGAGCCGCGCGGGTTGGGAACGCGGTTGGCCGCGCCGCCCCGGGGCGATGTTCTTGGTCATGAAGAGATCGGCCTTGTCGGCGCGTACCGGCCGCTGGCCTGCTGTGCGAGCGACGTTGCCCTGGAAGCGTCGCCCGCCGCTCGCCGCCAGAGTACTGGAGCGAGTTTGCATCCACCCGGATGACGGCCTCGCTGCCGGTTGCTTTTGAGCCGGGATCGGCGAAGACGCAGTGCACCCGGCCTTCCCCATTCTTTTCCGGAGCGATCAGCAACTGTTCCTGCCGGTCCAGCACGATGGTGGACGCGGCCACGGAGTTCGCCGCCTGCCACAGCCGCGCATCCTGATCGCCGCCGTAGAGTATGGCCTCATCGCGATCGTGGTCGAAAAAGACCTTCTCGGCCACGGCATGGACGGGCGCCTGCGCACTCGATCCCTGGTGTAAGGTTAGCTTCACGTCGTGGTCCGCGGTGACCGCTCCGCTGAGGCGATAGAAATCGATGCTCCGCGCCGTCAACTCGGCGTCGTCATCGTTCAGGCGCGGCGAGCCATCCAGGTGAATGATCTGCCGCGGTCCGTCGAGCGTTGCCGTATCTGCCGTTGCCTCGCTGCGCCACGCCTTCCCCTTGCCGTTGGCCGCGGGCTTGATCTGCACAATCGCCACATGACCCTGCTGTACCGCTTTCTCGACCAGGCTAGGCGGGATCTCATCCCGCTTGTGTTTGGTGTGCTTGAGCGGCTCCTGAGCAAACGTGATCTGCAGCGTGTCGCCGGTGCTGGTCTGGCTCACACCGCTGGGATTGGCATTTGTCAGAAAGGTGTTTCCCTGAGCGTGCAGAACATCCAGCGCGCGTCCCTCACGCAGCGTGGCCTGGATGACATCACCCTTCATGACCGTGTTCTGCGGCGGCGAATCGGAGTAGATGGTGTGTTCCGTCAGCACCGCGTTGCCGGAGGCCATGAGCTTCTGCGCCTCAGCATTTCCCTGCGGCGAGGTCACCAGATCGATGACGACGGTCGACCCCTTCACCTCGCGCGTGACAGAGCCATGGGGGTCATTCGGCGGGCCGATCTCCTGATCCACCACGGTGACCGCGTTGTGCATCTCCACTCGCTTCAACTCTCCATCCGGACCGAGCTGCAGGATGCCTGAATTTGCGTCGCCATGGATGGAGTGCGGTCCCTCTGTCGCTGAAAAGAGCAGTCCCCCGTCCAGAGTGGCCTGCTGCGTATTGCCGCGCGCATCCATCAGCACTTCCACCGCCGACGCATGCAACTGGCGCCCTTCGTCATTCTGCATATTCACATGCCCATTGGCATCGACCTTTTCTACGGTGCCGTCCTGGCGGAAGTAGACCAGCGCCTCCTCCGAGGTGTTGTGTTCACCGGCATACCGCACATCGTCCTTCAGCAACGACAAGCTGGCGTGTATCGCTGTTGAACTCGGCATGCTCCGCGGCAAGCACCAGCGGGCCCTTCGTCAACTGAGCCATGAAGTGGACGTCCCTTTGCAGGATCAAAACGCCTTCGTTCGCGTCGTAGGAGGCTCCGACGGCCGTGCCCTTCGCGTCCGCGACGGAGAATGTCACCGGCGCATCGGTCGAGGCCGCGCCCGTCTTCTGATTGAAGACCAGCCCACTGGTCTCGGCACGGACGGTACGGTTCTGCGGCGCCGTGCCTCTGCGTGCCGGCGGGCGCCTGCACGTCCAGGTGCACCAGACCTACCGCCCGCGCGATGCCCTCCGCCGGATCGTACTCAAAGTCGTTGCCGTAGACATGGTCGTTGCGCGTGCCGTCCTTGCCGTGGAGCGTGATGCTGACGTTGTGCAAGGTGGCACGGCCGCCGCCCTTGTACTGAATCAGCTTGGAGGCGTGCAGCGTAAACAGCGTGTGGCCGCCCTGCGACTTCGAGAAGGTGAAGCCGTTGGCATCCTGCTGGATGTTCATCCCAAGTTTTGCGGGAAGATCGCGGCCGAAGTGGCTCAACTTGTACCGGGTGAGCGCGAAGAAGCCGAGGATGACGGCGATCAGAACTCCGGCCAGCAGCAGGATCCAGGTGCGCAACTTCTCAATGGTGATCCGCATCGTCCGTGCATCTCTCCTGTTGCACTTGCCCGTCTTGCCGTTCGCTTCACCAGACTACAATCTTTAAGTGGCAGATCAACTCTACCTAAGTCTTTGGTTTCCCAACTTCCGGCTTGCCGCTCTGGCCCCGGCAATCGTGGGCGTGCTGCACCAGGTAGCGAGCGCGGGAGGCGCCTCCGCGGTCACCGCAGCCGCCGTGTATCCCATCTCCTGGAACGAAACGCCGGTCTACCAGAGGATCTATGACGAAGAAGACGGCGAGGCTGCGAAGCCCGAATTAGCCGTTACCGAGGCCATGGAGATGCTGCACGAGGACTACGCCTACGAATTTGAGGTGAAGTGGAACCTGTGGGCTCCGGAAACCGCCGGCGGTCTGGACCCGATCTGGCGGGAGGAGCCGCGACCGCTACGGGTCATCGGCTTCGGGCCGGATTTCGATGAAGGCAGCTACGAGCAGAATGGCCACATCCGCATCGACTTTGGCACCGATGCGGCATTCCTGCAGGAAGATGTCACGCTGGAGCCGGAGGCCGCCACCCACGTTCAACAAAACGTGCAAAAGCTGATCGATGTCACGCAGGCGATCCAGAACAACCTGGCCGTCTCCAGCCGGCTGCTGTGGTCTGAGAGCGGTGAGAGCCTGGCCGAGAAGCTGATCGCGCGCCTGCAGCGGCTGAACTGACGCCGGTCGCGCGAGCGCGGCCGCACGCTACACTATGCGCATGCTCGATGAAGTTTCTTTCCGCAATCATGCCGACGCCGCGCTCGAAGCGTTGAAGCGCAGCCTTATCCGGGCCGAAGAACAGGGCGACTTCGAAGCGGAGGAGCAAAATGGCGTCCTCAACGTGGTCTTCGAAGAGCCGCCAGGTAAGTTCGTGATTACGCCGAACACGCCGGTGCGGCAGATCTGGATCTCCGCGCTCTCCACTTCTTTCAAGCTGGACTGGTCGCAGAGTGCCGACGCCTTCGTGCTCCCCAAGACCGGTGAGACGCTGAAAGAGGTGATAGAACGCGCCATCAACCAGCATCTGGGTGTGGATGCGGGCGATGGCGGCGCCGTCTCCCTGCAATAACCCACAGGCACATGGAAACGCCCCGCCGCGCCACCCTCTCCGTCGCCATCGTCACCCTGAATGAAGAGGCGAACCTTCCGCGCACACTCGCAAGCATCGCCTGGGCGAACGAGATCGTGGTAGCGGACTCCGGATCAACCGACGCGACGCACGCGATCGCCCAGTCCTACGGAGCACGCTTCGTCACCGAATCGTGGCGCGGCTTCGCGGCGCAGAAGAACTTCGCACTCTCGCTCTGCACTTCGGAGTGGGTGATCTCGCTCGATGCGGATGAGGTCGTCTCACCAGAACTGGCTGCGTCGATCCAGAACGCGATTGCGGCGCCGCCTTCGCACACCGCCTACGCGCTGCCCCGCCGCAACCTCTTCCTCGGCCGCTGGATTCGTCACGGCGGCTACTATCCCGATCCGAAGTTGCGCCTCTTCCCGCGCGGGCAAGGGACATTTCAGGAAACTCCGGTGCATGAAACGGCCGTCTTCAGCGGCCATGTTGAGACGCTTCACGGGGATCTGCTGCACGATGCGTATCCGACGCTCGCAAGCTATCTGGACCACATGCAGCGGTATAGCGCGTTAGGCGCGAGCATCGCGGTTCAGCGCGGACGTACCGGCCGTAATCTATTCAGCTTCCTCAGCGGCGTGCTGCTGAATCCGGTAGCAACCTTCTTCTACAACTACATTCTGCGCGCAGGATTTCTGGACGGCCGCGAAGGTCTGCTGCTGCACCTGTACCACTCCGCATACGTGAGCTGGAAATACGCAAAGGCCTGGGAGAGCGCGGGCCGGAGATAGCGGCTCGCGCCGCATCGAGCGAGTCGCGAATCAGGCGATCAGCGCGGCAACGCGTCGAGATCGTAGATGCGGGTACGCCAGTAGCTGACGTCGTACTGAAGCATGGGCGGCTCGCAAAAGACCGCGCGCATATGGGCGGAGGTAGGTCCCGCGCGAATCGGCTCGACCGCATGGAAGCAACGTGGGCGCGTCTTGTAGTCCACCGACGAGACGTAATAGCGCACGCCGTACTGGCGCAACACGCGAATCAGATCGTCCTGATGGTGAATCTTTTCAAGGAATGGCGGGTCCATCGCCAGACCCTCGGTCTGCACCAGGGGATATGGCAGGAAGAAACCGGCAGCGCCCGCGAGATCGCCCATTGCATAGATGCCGGGATGTGTCCGGGCAAATTCTGCGAGACGCAGGCCGTTCGTCACATTCGGCAGATCCTCGCTTTGACGTACGATCAGCATCTGCCGCGCTTCCAGCACCGCGACCAGCGATGCCGCAATGAGTACAGCTCGTGACGATCGCGCGCGTGTAACGAACCTCCGCTGCCGCAAGCACCAGGCACAGGGTCGCGCAGGCCGCCAGGTTGAACGTGTACAGATACCACGACCAGATGAACCAGTCGCTGAGAAACGAGAGCGCCACCAATTGCTGCCACGGCAGAAGGAGCATGGCGAGCAACGCCGCGCGGCGCGAGAGGGAGCGTTCCCGCAGTGCTAAGGGCAGGAACAGGAGTCCGAGGATGGCCAATAGCCCAGGAACGAGGTGCCTGTGTTCGTGAATGCTGAGATCATACGTAGAGGAGAATGCATGGCTGCTGAATCCATGGGACAGCCGTAGTTCCTTCGCCTCGCCAGAGATCGGAAGAAGGGTGTGAAAGTGCAGCACATTGATAGCGAGGTAGACCGCCAGGGGAACCATGCCTGCAGCCACCGCCACCGCCTTCGCCCAGGTCACACTTGCGCGTACCTGGCGCGAGACAGGGAGCAACAGCGCCAAGGCGATGATTATCAGAGCCGAGTCCAGGCGCGCCAACACCATGAATGCCGCGGTGAGGCTGGCAACGAAGCAGCGCCGCGCCGTCCATGCACCCTCGTGCATCAGCAGTAGCAGCAGGCCGAGGGCCAGCGGGATGACCAGCGTGACCTCCATGCCGTCGCGAAACAGGTCAAGGCACGCGACAGTAAGAAAGCATGCAGCCGCTGCGCAGACCGGCACGCGCGGCGAGAAGCACCGCAGTATGCGATAGACGAGGTGAAAGGTCACCACCGTCATCGCAGTCGCCAGCAGCCAGACCGCCGTGAGGATATGGTCAAGCGAATTGGTGAAGCGGCAGATTGCCGCTATCACCAGAAGATAGAGCGGATGATAGCCGTTGGTGGGGACAATCCCGTTGAAGGTGGATCCCCTGCCATGCGCCAGGTTCTGCGCGACCTTCAGGTAGTAATAGAAATCATCGCGCGGCATGGACCAGTACTGCGGTCCGCCGGGCTGATGAAAGAAGAAAATGAATGCGGCAAGAGCCGCGAGAACCCCGCTTAAGCCCCAGAGATAGATTGTTTCATTCTGCTGCAAGGGGCGCAGTCGGCATGTTGCACTGGCGCGATTATAGCGAAGCGGCATTACCGACAAGTTGGTAGCCTGCAGCGGTACTTGCGAGAGTATCTGCATCCCTGCAACTCTGGTCTATCGGAAGGAACGATGACCATCTCCACAAACCCATCTCCGAATCCCGAAGCGCGCTGGCCGGCGGTTCTCGCTCTGTTTGCAATCGTAGGCCTGCGGCTCGCGCTTCCCCGCTCGCTCTCCGCTGGTCCGGCGTGGGCTCCGCTGGTTCTGGTGACGCTGCTGGTTATCCCTACGGTGCTCGCGCGACGCATGGAGCGCCATCGGCTCAATCAATGGCTCGGCTTCGTCATTACCGGGATCGTCACGGTTGACATGATCTGGTCGCTCTCGCGACTGGTGGCGGCGATCATCGCCCACAAACTCGAACCGGCGCAACTGCTTCTTTCCGCGGTGACCCTTTGGGCCAGCAACATTCTCATCTTTGCATCCTGGTACTGGCGTCTGGATGCGGGTGGCCCGAATGCGCGCGACCGTCGAGCAGTGCACGGGGAGGGCTCGTTTCTCTTTCCGCAGATGACGCTGGATGTAACCGACCCTGATTCGTCCGCCCAATGGATGGTCGCCAGGATTTGTCGACTATCTCTTTCTCGCCTTCAACACCAGCACCGCTTTTTCGCCGACGGACGTGCCAGTGCTCTCACGCTGGGCCAAGCTTCTGATGATGGTGCAATCCATCATTTCGCTGGCAACCATTGCGCTGCTCGCCGGACGCGCCGTGAATATTCTTTGAACGATCGCCGCTTGGCTGACGGAAAAGCCACAAGAACACCGGCGCTTGTATACACCTGCGGTGAAAACGCGCTAGGCTTGTGAGTTTCATCTGTACCCGTGTCTGAAGGAGAATCGATGCCCGATCATGCCACCGCCGCACCACCCTCCCGGCGCGAACCCTCAGCCGCGGAGCGCGACTGGACACAGAGTGTGCTCGAGCCCGCGCTGGCCAAGGCTCCGGAGCGGCCCATCGGCGCGCGCAGCGGCGTCAATGTGGACGCCGACGGCAACGCGCGCTTCACCACCATCTCCGGCATGCCGATCGAGCGGCTTTATACCGAAGCCGACCTGCCGCCGGATTTCGCGCTCCCCATGCCGGGACAGCCGCCGTATACGCGCGGCATTCACCCTACCGGCTACCGCGGCAAGCTTTGGACCATGCGTCAGTTCTCCGGCTTCGCCACGCCGGAGGAGACCAATCTCCGTTACAAATACCTTCTGGCGCAGGGCGGCGACGGCCTCTCCGTAGCCTTCGATCTGCCGACATTGATGGGTTACGACTCAGACGATGCAGAGAGCGAGGGGGAAGTCGGCAAATGCGGCGTTGCCATCGACTCGCTGGAGGATATGGAAATCCTCTTCTCCGGCATCGATCTTGAAAAGGTAACCGTCTCGATGACCATAAATTCGCCGGCCTCTGTGCTGTGGGCGATGTATCTCGTCGTCGCGGAGAAGACGGGTGCGGACTGGAAGAAGATCTCCGGCACGCTGCAGAACGACATTCTGAAGGAGTACATCGCGCAGAAGGAGTACATCTACCCGCCTGCTCCATCGATGCGGCTGGTGATAGACACCTTCGAGTTCGGCTCGCTCTACACGCCGCGATTCAATCCCATCTCCATCTCCGGGTACCACATTCGCGAAGCCGGCTCGACGGCGCTGCAGGAGCTTGCCTTCACGCTCTACGACGGCGTCGAATACGTCGAATGGGCTTTGCGCCGCGGACTCGCCATCGATGACTTCGCGCCGCGCCTTTCGTTCTTTTTCAATGCGCATAACGATTTCTTTGAAGAGATTGCGAAATACCGTGCGGCACGCAGCGTCTGGTATCGCACCATGACCGAACGATTCGGTGCGCAGAATGCGCGCTCCACCTGGATGCGCTTTCATACCCAGACCGCGGGGGTTTCGCTGACTGCGCAGCAGCCGAAGAACAACATTGCGCGCGTCGCCATCCAGGCGCTTGCCGCGGTCCTTGGCGGGACCCAGTCACTGCATACCGATGGCTTCGATGAAGCACTCGCCCTGCCCACCGAGGACGCGGCGCGCATCGCGCTGCGCACGCAACAGATCCTCGCCTATGAGTCCGGCGTGGCAAACACCGCCGATCCGCTGGGTGGATCCTACTTCGTCGAGCGGCTGACAAAGGATATGGAAGAGGGCACATTCGAGTACTTCCGCAAACTGGATGCAATGGGCGGCATGGTCAAAGCAATCGAGCATGGCTTTCCGCAGAAGGAGATCGCCGAAGCCAGCTACGCCTACCAGCGCGCGGTAGAGAAGAAAGAAAAGATCATCGTTGGCGTCAATGATTATGTCGTCGATGAGACGCCGCAGGAGATCCTGTACATCGGCGAGGAGGCCCGGGAGCAGCAGACAGCCAAGCTGAAGCGGCTGCGCTCGCGACGGTCGCAGGAGGCAGTGGACCGCACGCTGAAAGGCCTCCGCGCGGCGGCGATGGAAGACCCCGCGACCAAATCCGGGCAGCTTTCTTCCGCAAACACCATGCCCTGCATCCTGGACTGTGTGCGCGCCTACGCGACCGTCGGTGAGATATGCGCCGCCCTGCGCGAGGTGATGGGCACGTATACCGAGGTCAGCATCGCCTGATTATTTTTTCTTTTGTGGCCGGGCGGCTGCACCCAATGCTGCGAGGAGTCCCACCGCCACGTCCATGCCGCGTCGCGCGTCCGGAGTGTTCATCCGGCTGACCAGCGTAAAGAGCGACGGCGGCGCCTGCCTTCTCTTCCCCTTGTCATCACCAGAGTTGCCGATCTCAAGCGTCTGATGGATGTTACCCAGCACCTTACCCAGAACAATCAAGTTGCGCAGCCCGTTCACCATTTCCGGCTGGCTCACTAGGCCGACTATATGGTTGATGATCGAATCTTGCGCTGCCAGAGCGCCGCGCAATAGCTCAAGCGTTCCGCTTTCGTGCGCCTCCTCCAGCAGGCGGAAGCCGCTCAAAATGGCCTCGGCATGCTCCGCGGGTGCGGCGTCGATCTTGCGCTTCAATTCTTCGTGACTATCGGGCGGGGTGAAGGCGCGATATGCGACAGGCTTGGCCATGATGGGTCTCCTAGTGTGCGTGACCGCCATTGCTGTTGCTATGACCGTTGTTGCCGTTGCCGATCTGGACCAGGGCAGGTCCCTCGCCCGGCATTCGATAATCCGCGCGCTTCCATTTGCGCTCCACCTCGACACCGCGCTGCGGCGTGGGCTTAGCCGGAGTAGCGGAAGTTCAGCGGCCGAAGCGGATTCACTCCGGGGGCGATATCCAGCACCTTCAGCCTCACAGCAGTTTCCTTGTAGGCGGGCGTGTGCACATCCTTGTCCACCATGTTGCCGGTCAGCACGTTGACTGGCCCTTCAGAGGAGGTGAGCGGCAGATACACCTGCTTGCCGCGCACACGATCCGTCACCAACGCCTTGACGCGGATGGTGCCCGTGCGTGACGTGACGTCGATCCAGCTTCCACTCTGGATGCCGCGCTCCTTCGCCAACTCGGGTGAAACCTCCAGGAACCGCTCCGGCGTCTCTTCCTTGATGCCCTTCACGCGATAGGTCATGTTGCCTTCGTGAAAGTGCTCCATCAGGCGGCCGTTGTTGAGGTGAATGTCATATTCATCGTCCTGCTTTTCGCAGGGCTCGTTCCACTCCAGGGGATACAATCGCGCTTTGCCATCCGGGAAGTGAAAGCTCTTTGTATACAGCAGCGGTTGATCCGTTCCGTCGGCCGCCACAGGCCATTGCAGCGACTGGAAGCCCGCGATCCGATCGTAGGTGACACCGGCAAACATCTCTGACAACGATGCGACCTCCGCCATGATGTCCGCCGGATGCTTGTACGTCCAGCGCGCGCCCATGCGGTTTGCCAGCTCCATGGTGATCTGCCAGTCCGCCTTGCTCTCTCCCAGCGGCTCGAAGACTTTGTAGAGTCGCTGCACGCGCCGCTCGGTGCTGTTAAAGGTGCCGTCCTTTTCAAGCGAAGGCGCCGCGGGAAAGACGACGTCGGCGTAGCGGCAGGTTTCGGTGAAGAAGATATCCTGCACCACGAAGAATTCCAGCCGCTCGAACGCGCCGGCGACGCGATTTGCATCGGCATCCGCGCTCACCATGTCTTCACCCGCCAGATACATCGCCTTCAGCTTGCCGTCGTAGACCGCATCCACCATCTCGTGATTGTCGAGGCCCTTGGTCGTGGATAGTTTGACACCCCATGCCTTCTCGTAACGCTCACGCGTCGGATCGTCGTTTACCTTGTCGTAGCCGGCGAGATAGGGCGGCATTGCGCCCATATCGCTGGCGCCCTGCACATTGTTGTGGCCGCGCAACGGATACGCGCCGGTGCCGGGCCGCATGTAGTTGCCGCTCACCAGCAGAAGGTTCGAGATAGCGGTCGAATTGTCCGACCCATTGCAATGCTGCGTGATCCCCATGGCCCACAGGATGCATGTCCTCTTCGACTTCGCGATCTCATGCGCGATGGTCGTCAACGTCTCGATCGGAACACCCGTGCGCTCTGCGGCAAATTCCATGGTGAACGGTTCGAGACTCGCACGATATTTGTCCAGATCGTTGACCCACGTGCTCAGGAACTCCGCCTGCGCCAGTCCGTTGTCCAGCAGATAGCGGCTGATCGCGGAGAGCCAGATGAGATCGGTAGAGGGCGCAGGATGAATGTAGATATCGGCACGGCGTGCCATTTCATTTTCACGCAGATCGCTCACGATCAGCCGCTGGCCGCGCAGCTTGTGTGCGCGCTTCACCCGCGTGGCCAGCACCGGATGCGACTCTGCCGTATTGCTGCCGATGATAATGACCAGCTCGGCCTTCTCAATATCTGCAATCGAGCCGGAGTCGCCCCCGTAGCCAACGGTGCGCCATAGTCCTGCGGTCGCCGGCGACTGGCAATAGCGCGAGCAGTTGTCGGTGTTGTTGGTGCCGATGACGGTGCGGGCGAACTTCTGCATCAGGAAGCCGTCCTCGTTGGTGCACTTCGACGAGGCAATCACGCCGATCGAATCCGGCCCATTCGCAGCCTTGATCTCGCCCAGCCGGCGCGCCACCAGGCTCAATGCTTCATGCCAGCTAGCCTCGCGGAAATCCTCACCCTCGCGAATCAGCGGCTTCTTCAGCCGGTCAGGATGGTTCACGTAGTCCCATCCGAACTTGCCCTTCACGCAGGTGGAGATGCCATTCGCCGGACCATGTGTCGGTTCCACCTTCAGGATGTGACGATCCTTGGTCCACAGCTCGAAGGTGCAGCCGACGCCGCAGTAGGTGCAGACGGTCTTCGTCTTCTTGATGCGGTCGGCGAGACGCATCGCGGACTCCATTTCGGACACCTGCATGATGGGTCCATAACCGATCTCCGGCTCTACGTCCTTCACCAGGTCGATCATCTTTTCCAGCGCCTGTTTCGGCCATTTCGTCATGTAGCCGGCTTCGCCCAGCATGGAGCGCTCCATCAATGCATTGCAGGGGCAGACCGTGATGCAATGGCCGCAACTCACGCAGCTCGATCCCCCGATCTGGTGGCCGCCATCCCACAGCACCCGCGGATGCGCCGATTCCCAGTCGATCGAGAGCGTCTCGTTCACCTGCACTGTCTGGCAGGCCTCGACGCACCGCCCGCACAAAATGCACTGGTCTGGGTCATAGCGGTAAAAAGGGTTCGTAAAATCGCAGGGGTAGGGTTTCGGTTTGTACGGATGCGTCTGGTGCTCGATATCGAGCAGTGCCGTAGTATTGTGCACCTCGCAGTTGCCGTTGTTGTTGTCGCAGACCGTGCAGTACAGCATGTGATTGCCGAGTATCCGGTCAAATGCCTCCTTTTGCGCCGCCTGCGCTCGTGCGCTCCGGGTGACCACAGTTTGTCCCGCGACGGCCTTCATGCCGCACGCGCGCACCAGCTCACCGTCGACCTCCACCATGCAGGTATCGCAGCTCTGAATCGGCCCCATCTGCGGGTGATAGCAAACATGCGCCAATTCGTGAACACGCAGAATCGAATCGATGAGCCATTCGCCGCCCTCGGCCGGTACGGCTGCCCCGTCCACTGTGATCTCTACCGGATGCACGCCGAGCGGCCGTGGAACCGAGACGAATTGATAATCGCCTCGATCGCCGGTCTGATCGCCACTCCAGACCAGCCGCTCCAGTTGATTCGGATTCTGCATTTGTCACCTTCCACTGCGAGTCATTATTCACTAGGATGCGTTGCTGGTGCATGCTGTACCTGCCGCCGATCGCCAATCTGGCATGAGTGCGAATCGAATGGCCATCTCTGGCAATCCAAAGCAGCAGGAGCGTCTATGGACTACGTGAATCTCGGTTCCACCGGAACAAAAGTCTCCCGGATCTGCCTGGGAGCGATGACCTACGGTTCGAAGCAGTGGCGGGAGTGGGTGCTGGAAGAGCAGGAGTCGCTTCCCTTCTTCCGCAGTGCGCTCGAGGCCGGCATCAACTTCTTCGATACCGCCGACATGTACTCGGTGGGCCGCAGCGAAGAGATTACCGGCAACGCCCTGAAGGAGTTCGGTCCGGGCCGCGACAAGCTGGTGATCGCCACCAAGGTCTTCAACAAGATGAGCGACGATCCAAACGATCGCGGTCTCTCGCGCAAACACATCATGCACTCCATTGATGCCAGCCTGCGCCGGCTGGGGACCGACTATGTCGACCTCTACCAGATTCACCGCTTCGACCCGGAGACGCCGATCGAGGAGACGCTTGAGGCGCTGGACGCCGTGGTGCGCGCCGGCAAGGCGCTCTATATCGGCGCCTCGTCCATGTACGCGTGGCAGTTCCTCAAGATGCTCGAGTTCTCGCGTCAGAACGGCCTTGCCAGCTTCGTCACCATGCAGAACCACTACAACCTGGTCTATCGCGAGGAAGAGCGCGAGATGATCCCGTTGTGCCGCGCGGAAAAGGTTGGACTGATCCCATGGAGTCCGCTCGCCCGCGGCTTCTTAACCGGCAGCCGCAAGCGGGGACACGGAGCCGGAGACACCTTGCGTGCGAAAACGGACGAGTACGCCCAGGGCCTCTACTACAAAGATTCAGACTACGACGTGGTCGATCGCGTGACGGAGATCGCAAGAGAGCGCGGGGTGAACAATGCGCAGGTCGCTCTCGCCTGGGTGCTGGCGCAGCCGGGGGTGAGCGCACCGATCATCGGCGCCAGCAAAATCCAGCACCTCGAGGATGCCGTTCATGGGTTGGAGGTGAAGCTCACTCCGGATGAGATTCGCTCGCTCGAAGAGCCGTACGAGCCTCATCCTGTCCTCGGCCACTTCTGAGCACGCCTGTTGCGGCGCTTGACGTTGCAGCGTTTGGCTCAGAAGTGCCGCAACTGCTCTTCCTCCTGCGCGGGTGCAGCGGCCGCGCGCGAGGTCTCGCGCTCGATGGAGCGGCTTACCAGGTCGCGCGATCCGAGACCGACCGAGAGCGCAAGCGAGAGCACGATGCCGCCGAAGAGGATGCCGAACGCGATATCGACAATCTTCGCGCCCACCTGCAGATGATCGAGCGTCATGGCGGCAGTCATCACCAGCACCAGCCACTTCACCCCCAGGCTGAGCAGCCGCGCATACTGCAGGTTCATGTTCACCGCGCCGATCAAAACCCCGCGCGACAGGAACCGCGCCACGATGTTGCCCACCAGCAGAATGATGGCAGCGCCGATCAGCTTGGGTATATATGCGAGCAGCCCAGCCGCTATGGCGGAGTGCGAGGAGGCGTTGAAGGCATCTGCACCGACAGCGATGCCAATGGCGACGAAAGCCCAGAAGACCAGCCGCGCCGCGAGCCCTGCCGGCGTCTGCCGTGGCGACCATTCCGTCACCGCCTCCGTGCCGCGACCCAGCTTTTCGTCGAAATGCAGCGAGATCAGAACGCGGCGCACAATCCAGGCCAGGGCCCAGCCGATCAGTGAGAACAGCACCACCGCCAACAAAAAGGCCAGGATGCCTGGCAGCAATGAGGCGAAGCGTCCCATTGCCTGCGCCATCGAATTGCTCAGCGTACCGCCGACTTGATTCCACATCGATCTTTTCCTCCAGCTTCTACGCCGTTCTTCCCATCAGGATTGACCATCAGGGATTGAAGCGATCCGGCCAACGCCAGCGCTGCACCAGGTACGGTTTGTTTTGCTCGAATACGCGTTCCAACTGCTCCTGACGTGCGCTGGTGGACATCGCATTCTCCGCCTCCAGAACGCGCGAGCCAACCCATCCCAGATAGAGGGGCGCCATGGCGCCGAGCAGGTGTCCACGGCTTAGCGTGCGCAGGCGATAGGCAAGCGCAAAATCGTAAACCACGCGCGCCCACAGCGGATCCGCCATGCGAAAACTCTCCAGCGGCTGACGGCTCAGCTTTTTCAGTTCCAGCAGCGTGACCGGAGGCAGGACCAGCGACCACACTTCCTGCAGGTTGCGCTGGCCGAGTTGAAACGCCTCCACCATGGGCCGCGGGTCGGGCGAAGTCTCTGCGGCGGCCTCGCCCGGCGTGGTTTCGGCGCCACTCTCGGTGACGGAATGCGAACCGCGAATGCGCTGCCACAAGCTCGCATTACGGTCGACATCCGCAAACAGCGGCGCCACGATCTGCTGCAGCAGCGTAGGCAGGTCCATGCCCGCGGCTGCGTACTCGTGATGCACGGGGAGGTAGACCTGGCAAACCTTCTTCTCCCGCAGCACCGCTTCGGTAGTGGGCCACAATAGTCCCTGTCCGGCAGCGGGCGCGCCGATGGCCTGCCGCAAACCCGGCAGGAATCCTGCCGAAACGGCGAAGTCCTGCGCCAATGGATATCGCACCCGCTTGCCATACAACGCGCGTGTCACCGGTGCAAGGATCGCCTGATTGAGCAGCCCGTCGAAGCGCCCGGCACGATAGAGCGGCATGGCGAGGTCGCTCTCACTTTCGAGAATAGGCCGGGCCAGCGCATCCACGGCGGCAGGCGTAAACGCCGCCAGGTCGGGATTCAGAATGACGCAGGCACTCGCGCCGAGCGATTCTGCTTCCGCCAGCAACGCCGCATAGACGGCCGGTTGCCCCAGCCACGGCGCGGTTGCGCTGGCAACCGCCGCAATCTCCCGCGCCACCAGCCGCACATCGCTCGATGGATCCGGCGTCTCCGATGACTCGCTCATCCCGGGAACACATGGGTGTACGACGGTGAGGTGGCGCCCGCTCCCACTCCATTGCGCAGCGACAGCCCGCACCTGTCCCGCGTCCACCAGTCCAGGCAGCCCCACGACAAGTTCCGTTTGCGGAGAGCTCTGGCTCTGCCCTCGCGCCGCCAGTTCGACCTCTACCTTCGCCATAGGACTTCCGTCGAATCTTCCTTCCTCACATCATTCTCAGACCAGCTTGCCTGAGAAGCGGCACTTCATGGCGGAAAAACATCCCGCCCCAGTACTTACGCCACACCTGCAGCCAATCTGCTTCATCGCAGCGGCAAAGCAAGAATCCCCGCCAGTGGAATCCGCACCCATGCCGGCCGGTTGTTCAATTCATACGCCAGTTCATAGAGCGCCTTATCCAGCACATAAATCTCCAGCAACTGCTCAAACACCTCGGCCTCTGCCGGCACCACTCCATTGCCGGCAGCCTTCATCGTGAGCCGGTATGCCCGCAGGAATGCGCTGCACACTGATTGCTCCCACAGACGCGCCCAGGGCTCCAAACGATCCGCATCGCCCGGCCTGCGCACCAGCACGCGCATCAGCCCGGAGTATGCCGCATAGCTGAACGACCGCAGCATGCCCGCCACATCCTTGATAGGTGACTGCTTTTCGCGCCGTTCGTCCAGAGATCGTGCCGGCTCGCCCTCAAAGTCCAGAATCACGAAATCCCCGCGCGTGCGCAGCACCTGACCGAGATGGTAGTCCCCATGCACGCGCGTGCGTAGTCTGGATGGCGATGGGTCCCCCACGCGGCCCAGCCGCTCGGCCACCCGGCGGCGGCGGCTCAGGACCAGACCGCTCATCTCCTCCACATCCGCGGGCAGGCGCGACAGATTCTGCCGCAGCGCATCGAAGGCCGTACTGGCATGTTCGGCGAGGTTGGTGCGCAGCGCCGCCAGATCCGCTTCGACCATGGGCTCCGGAGAGAACGCGGGATCCTGCGTTGGCCGGCCGAGCGCCAGATGCATCTCCGCGGTGCGCCGCCCCAGCAGCGCCGCCGCTTCGAGATAGGTGCCAACGTGGTCTCGCGTCCAATCGCTCTCCGGGTGCTCGCTCAACTCTGTCAATGAAACATTGGCACGCGGGAAATGCTCTTCCGGCAGGGTGAGGACGGAGGTCTGCTCGAAATAACGCTGCAGTTCCTCCAGCGTCCACTCCCATCCGTCGCCCTCGTTCGGCACCAGGCCCTGCAACATGGCAAGCGTCGAACTCTCATTCGCATCCGAAGACTGATACTCCAGCGAGCCTGCGAAGGGCGCGATGGCACGAAAGCCGGTGTGCTCGGTAAGGTAACGGCCGATTTCCGTATCCGGATTCGGACCGACCTGCTGGCGGCGGAAGAGTTTCAGGATCAGCCGGTTGCCAAACAGGATCGACGTATTGCTCTGCTCCGCCGATCCGCGGCGCGGCTCCAGCACCTCGTCGCCACGCAGTTCTGCGAAGTTTGCGCTGGGCACCCCGCGCACCGTGCCGCGATGCATGGTGAGCTCTCCCGCATTGCCGATCAATGACAGAAATTCGCGCGCCGCTTCGTCGTCGAAGACAGCATCGTGCAGGTAGCCGCTGCCCTCGGGCGTGGCCACCGCAGCCAGGACGGCTGCGCCATGGCCTTTGAAAATGCTGTCTCCCTGCGCGCCGATGCTGATGGCCAGGGGAAGAAAATAGGTGTCCTTGTCGCCTTCCGCATAGGTGATCTCGACCAGCGCCAGCGCGTGGTCGCCTATCGGACCCCAGTCACGGATGGCCGTCGCGGCGATCTGCCGCGACTTGCCGCCAAACCAGCGCTGTTTGGGCAGAAATGCCGGCAGCCATTCCTGCACCATGCGCTCTTTTGCGGCACCGCTCAGCACTGTCTTCCAGTCCGCTGCGTGCTGCAGGCGCAGGCCCGCATTCGCGGGCGGTTCCGGCTCCTCCGGCTCCAGAGCGCCCTGCAGCTCCAGCCACAGGAAGCCGTACTGGCTCAGCGTTACGGGGTAAGGGGTCTTCTCGATCTTCGGGAACTCGACGTAGCCCAGCATCTCCACCGGTATGAGCCCTGCATATTCCGAGAGGTCAAGCTGCGCCGGCTGCGGAAACCGCGACAGGTTCGCTACACACAGCACACGTTCATCGCCATCCTCGCGTACATATGCGAGCACTTTCCGGTTGGCCGGGTGGAGAAACTTGAGCGAGCCACGGCCGAACACCCGGAACAGCTTGCGCAGCGCAATCATGTTGCGCATCCAGCTCAGCAGGCTGGAAGGATCGCTCTGCTGTGCCTCCACATTGATCGCTTCGTAGCCCCACACCGGATCCATCACCGGCGGTGAAAAGAGCTTGGCCGGCACCGCCCGGCTGAAGCCGGCATTGCGATCGCCGGTCCACTGCATGGGTGTGCGCACACCGTTGCGGTCGCCGAGATAGATGTTGTCTCCCATTCCGATCTCGTCGCCGTAATAGAGAATCGGCGTGCCGGGGAAGGAGAACAGCAGGCTGTTCAGCAGCTCGATACGCCGGCGATTGTTATCCACCAATGGCGCCAGCCGCCGCCGGATGCCGATGTTGATGCGCATCCGCGGATCGGCGCTGTAGGCGAAGTACATGTAGTCGCGCTCTTCGTCGCTCACCATCTCAAGCGTGAGCTCGTCATGGTTGCGCAGAAAAATCCCCCATTGGCAGTTGTCGGGAATAGCCGGCGTCTGCGCCATGATCTCGGTGATGGGCAGCGCATCCTCCTGGCGCAGCGCCATGTACATCCGCGGCATTAGCGGAAAATGAAAGGCCATGTGGCATTCATCGCCGTCGCCGAAGTAGGGGCGCACATCCGCCGGCCACTGGTTGGCTTCCGCCAGGATGATGCGGCCCTCATAGTCCTTGTCGATCGCGGCGCGGATCTTCTTCATCACCGCGTGCGTCTCCGGCAGATTCTCGCAGCTCGTGTCGTCGCGCTCCACCAGGTATGGAATGGCGTCGATGCGCAGCCCGTCCACGCCCATGTCCAGCCAGTAACGCATGATGTTCAGCACCTCTTCCATCACCAGCGGACTGTCATAGTTCAGATCCGGCTGATGAGAGAAAAAGCGATGCCAGTAGTACTGCTCGGCGATGGGATCCCACGTCCAGTTCGATTTTTCCGTATCGGTGAAGATGATGCGCGCGTCCTTATAGAGCTGGTCTGTATCGCTCCAGACATAGAACCCCCGCTCGGGCGAGCCTTTCGGTGCATGCCGCGCACGCTCGAACCAAGGATGCTGGTCCGAGGTATGATTCGCCACCAGCTCCACCATCACCTGGATGCCGCGCTCATGCGCCGCCGCAAGGAACGCTTTAAAGTCGTCCAGCGTCCCATAACTCGGGTTGACGTTCAGATAGTCCGCGATGTCGTAGCCGTCATCGCGCAGCGGAGACGGAAAGAACGGCAGCAGCCACAGGCAAGTCACGCCAAGGTCCTGGACATAATCCAGCTTTTGCATCAGGCCGGGAAAGTCGCCGATGCCGTCGTTATTGCTGTCCATGAAGGCCCGGACGTGCAGTTCGTAGATGACCGCGTCCTTGAACCACAAGGGATCTGCCATGCTGCCCGCTTGCTTCAAATCGTTCTCCTCGTGCACAGCTTCATACTACGTACGAACAGCACGCGGCTACCTGCGCGACCACCTGGAAGACGTGTGCCGGTACTTCATACGGACGCAGCTCGACATAGTTCCGTGATCCCTGCCAGCGATATCCGCGATTTGCCAAAAGATCGAAGACGTCGAAGGTCGCCCCATCCGTCACTCCAAGCGCGGCAAGATCGAGCGTTACGAACCCAGCCTGCGTGCTCACCGGGTCCAGGCTCACAATCGTCAGCACCACGTCTGAACCATCGGCTGTGGCCTTGCTATAGGCCATAATCTGCGCATTGTCCGTGGGATGGAAGACGAGGTTCTCATTCCGCTGCAGCGCTCGATTGGCACGGCGAGCCTGATTGAGCAGTGTGATCAGCGGACGCAGCGAGTTTGGCGCGTCGCGATTCCAGCGCTTGATCTCGTATTTCTCGCTGTTCAGATACTCCTCGCTGCCTTCCTTGAAGGGGATGCTCTCGCCCAGCTCAAATGCAGGCCCATACATGCCATAGTTCGACGAAAGCGTTGCAGCCAGCACCAGCCGGCTCTTGAACGCATTCGGCCCCCCTGTCTGCAAGCCAAACGCCAGGATGTCCGGCGTGTTCGGCCAGAAGTTCGGCCGCATGTACTCGGCCACATCCGTCTTTGTCAGCTCCGTCATGTACTCCGTCAGCTCGGCCTTGGTGTTGCGCCAGGTGAAGTAGGTGTAGCTCTGCGTGTAACCGAGCTTGGCCAGCCGTTCCATGACGCGCGGCCGCGTGAACGCCTCCGCCAGGAAGATCGCATCGGGATACGCAGCCTGCACCTCCGCGATCACCCACTCCCAGAAAGGAAATGCCTTGGTATGCGGATTGTCCACGCGAAAGATGCGCACACCTTTCTCCGCCCAGAAGATGAAGACTTCCTTTAGCGCATCCCACAGC
This sequence comes from uncultured Acidobacteriaceae bacterium, assembly GCA_963763665.1. Classification (GTDB taxonomy): domain Bacteria; phylum Acidobacteriota; class Terriglobia; order Terriglobales; family Acidobacteriaceae; genus KBS-83. Next base: position 234,002 of record CAVXPT010000002.1, read on the forward strand.
CCCTGCCAGTCGCTCGACTCGAAGTCCAGCGGATAGATGTCCTGATACTTCTTCGGCGGATTCTCTGCGTACTGGATCGATCCGTCCGCTCGCTTCTTGAACCATTCCGGATGCTCCGTGACCCAGGGATGATCGGGAGCGCATTGGAATGCGATGTCCAGCGCGAGCTCCATATTGCGCCCATGAAGCTGCTGGACGAGGTACTCCAAATCCTCGAATGTGCCCAGCTCGCGCAGGATCGCGAGATGGCCGCCATCCTTCGCGCCAATGGCCCACGGGCTGCCCACGTCGCCTTCCTTTGCCGCCGTGGTGTTGTTCTTCCCCTTGCGAAAGCTGCGGCCGATGGGATGGATCGGCGGCAGGTAGAGCACATCGAATCCCATCTCCTCCACGTAATCCAGTTGCGCGGCGACATCGCGCAAGGTGCCATGCTGGCCGGGCTTGCCCCAGGAGCGCGGAAACAGCTCGTACCAACTGGAGAAGCGCGCCCGCTCGCGATCCACCCACACCCGCAGCGTGCGCTCGTAACGAGTCTGCATTTCCGTCTCTGGATTCCGGTTCACGATTGCCAGCAGCGTCTCGTCAAAGGCCGCTTATGCGAGTCGAGCCGTTGCGCACCTTCGTCGCAAATGCGCGTAGTTGCGCCGCTTCCTCTTTCGAGGCTCGCTCGGCCGTTGCATCAATCAGCTGCGCGCCGGTCTTCATCGGCAGATCGAGATCCTGTCCCGCATCCTGACGCTTCTTCAACTCCGACCGCCAGGTGAGGAAGTGATCGACCTCGCCCACTACGGTGTACTCGTAAAATCCAAGCCCGTCGACGGAAAAGTTCGCTGTCCAGCGGTCGTTACCGAGCGCCGTCATCTCCTCCGAGCGCCAGTCGTGTTCACTCCCGTGCCGATATAAGAGGTGCGCGCGCACCAGGTCATGACCATCGCCGAAGACATCCGCTTCCACGCGCATCTGATCGCCCACCACGCGCTTCACGGCAAAGCGGCCGCCGTCGATCTGCGGCGTCACGCCTTCCACCACCACACGGCTGCGTCCATTTACCGGTTTGGCCGATGTTGCCGCAGCCGGCTTTGACGCACCAGTCTTCGCCCGCTTTGCTGCAGTCGTTGTCTTTTTCCCCGCGCTCTTCTTCGTCGCGGTCGTCTCACTCGGCTTGTCGTTCGTCATCGTCTCCATCTCGTTAAGGATGCATGTTGGCGCCCGAGTGTTCGCTCACCGCAAAGTAAACGCACGTACTCGCGCGAACCTATTCCTCAAAGTGCCCCCACAACGTATTCAGTGATTCCGCATAGGCGGGGTGTGCAAAAACTGCATTCTCAAGCGTGCTGTAACGCAGCTTTCCCATCATCGCGAGTTCGAGCATGCTCACTAGCTCGCCGCCCTCGGGCGCCAGAATTGCCGCGCCCAGAATCTCCTCCGTCTCCGCATCGACCACGGCTTTTAACAAACCGCGAGACTCACCCGTCTCCGTTGCCCGGGCGATCGACGTCACCGGCATGCGCGCCACTTTCACGTTGCGTCCGCTCTTGCGCGCCTCCGCTTCCGTCAGACCAACGCGGCCGAGCTGCGGGTCCATGTACACGACGTAGACAGTGGTACGGTCGGTCGTCTTGCGGCCACCCTTACCGGTAATCAAGTTGTCGCGCAGGATTCTGTAGTCGTCGTAGGAAACGTGGGTGAAAGCCGGGCCGCCCTTCACATCGCCCACGGCATAGATTCCCGGCACGTTCGTGTGCAGCTCGTCATCCACCTGGATGTAGCCATGCGCATCGGTCGCCACTCCTGCTGCATCCAGATGCAGATTCTTTGTGTTGGGCGAGCGCCCCACGGCAACGAAAAGGTGGGAGCCGGCAACGCTTGTTCCGTCTTCCAGGTAAACCGTCACCGCACCCGCTTTGCCGTCCACGCGGACCGCGTTCGCCCCGGTCCTGATGTCGAGCCCATCCTCGCGCAGAATCGCTTCCACGGCCTCGGAGATATCCACGTCCTCGCGGCCCAGTAGATGCTTGCCGCGTTGAATGAGTGTGACCGCGCTGCCGAATCGCCGGAACATCTGGCCGAACTCCACCGCTTCGTATCCGCCGCCCAGGATCACGAGATGCTCCGGCACCGCGTCCAACTCCATCAGGCTCACGTTGTCCAAATGCGGCACAGTCTCAAGCCCCGCAATCTTCGGCACCGTAGGAATACCGCCGGTGTCGATCACGATCGTCTCTGCTGCCAGCCGGCGCTCGCCGCCGGCCTTCAGGGCGACCGCGATCTCCTTCGGGCCGACAAAGCGCGCGCCGCCCCGCACCAGTTCGGGCTGTCCGCTGGCAAAGCGCTTCTCACCGGATGTGCGAAACTGCTCGACGATCTTCCGCTTGCGAGCCCGCACCTGTTCCAGGTTCACACGCAGCGAACCGACTTCAATGCCAAGCTCGCCTGCATGGCGCACCTGCCACGCGCGCTGCGCGCTGGCCACCATGGTCTTGGTGGGCGTGCAGCCATAGTTAATGCAGGTGCCCGCCACCTCCGCGCGCTCGATGAGCGCCACACGCTTGCCCCCCTTTACGAAAGCGGACGACAGCGGATTTCCCGCCTGCCCCGATCCGAGTATCAAAACGTCATACTGCTCTGCCATCGCGCCGTCCATTCTTTTGCAATCTCGTCACGCAAATCTCAAGACTTAGAAGCGCGAAACCGCGAACAGCGCCAGCAAAATCGCCGTAGCGTCCTCCAGCAGAGCGACGGGTAGATCCTTGATGCCATGGCTGGTGATGCCGCGACGCAGCCAATATCCGGCATACGCCGCCACCACCGCGGCTGCACCGCCCAGCACCGCAGGGAAGGCCCACGGCAAGCCCGCAGCCAGAGCCAGTGCACTGCCGCACAGCCCGCCCAGCACAAAGCGCGCGGCAAGCGGTCCCGCCTGGATGCGGGGAGGTACGAACGCCATCTTGTCCGCGATGAGTTCCCCGATGGCGAGGACAACGAAGACGTACATCGCCGCCGGTGTCCCAAGAAAGCTCAATCCAGTGCCGCCGAGATGCAGCCAGCCCAGATGCGGCCAGCCTCGTTGTGCCGCGATAGCGACGATGGCAATCCCGGTCAGGGAGCGCAAGCCGGTGACTCCACCAATCACCAGACACAGCAGATACAAGATCGTTACGGTCATCGTGCAGCCGTCCTCATTGCAGAGTTGAGATATGCATGGCTTCAGTGAAAGAACAGAACCGTGTGTGGTGCGAGTCAACTCCAAACGCATCCGCTCCAGCAGGAAACGGCTGCGCAGATCGGCTCTCCCTCCACGTTACTTTATCTGTGCCGTCGCTCTAGGATGCTCCAGCCGCAACCCTGCCCGCCACCACACTTCGTCAAAAAGCAGAAAAAGGACGCCGTAGGGGCGTCCTTTCCTTTTCACTGGAGGGGTTGAGGCGGGTCAGCCCTCGCGCAGCATGCTCGGTTCTTCCGGCGACCGTAGCCGGACCAGCCGGTCGATCGTATACGGCGAACGCTGCTGCGACGTGTGGTAATGCCTTACTTGCAGTTCGCCCAGCAGCCCGATCGCCAGCATCTGGATACCGGCCAGGATCAGCACGCCCGCCACTACGAACAGCGGCCCATGCTGATCCATCACATGCTGATGGGTCAGCACTTTCAAGGCCAGCAAAAATGTCGAAATCGCCCCGCCAAACAGAATGCTGAGCGCGCCGAAGCTGCCGAAGAAATGCAGCGGCCTCGACATGTAACGCAGCAGGAAGCGGATCGTCAGTAGATCGAAGAAGACCCGGAAGGTGCGGGAGATGCCGTAGTGGCTCTTGCCGCGCTCACGGTTCACGTTCTTGATCGGAATCTCGCAGATGCTCGCGCCATACCACGAGGCCAGTGCCGGGATAAAGCGATGCATCTCGCCGTAGAGCGGAATATTGTGGATGACCTCGCGCCGGTAGGCCTTAAACGTGGTTCCGAAGTCGTGGATGTCCACGCCGCTCAGCTTGGCCATCAGCCAGTTCGCGCAGCGGGAGGGAAAACGCCGCATCACGAAGTTGTCGATGCGCTCCTTGCGCCAGCCGCTCACCACGTCGTAGCCCTCTTCGAGCTTCGCCAGGAAGTTCGGCACCTCTTCCGGATCGTGCTGCAGATCGCCATCCATGGCCAGGATGTAGTCGCCCTGCGCGTGGTCGAAGCCGGCGGCCAGCGCGGAGGTCTGCCCGAAGTTGCGGCGCAGCTTCACCACCAGCACGCGGCTGTCCACGGCGGCAATCTCTTCCAGCAGCTTGTAGCTGCGGTCACTCGATCCGTCGTCCACCAACACCAGCTCAAAGCTGTCGCCGACTGTCTCCATCACCGCCTTAAGACGGTCATAGAGGGCTGTGACGTTCTCTTCCTCATTGTGGAATGGCACAACGATCGAGTACTTAGGCATAGTGCCTGTATTATATCGGACCCCGCTACCTTCCGGGGTCGAGTACCAGGCCGCGTATCTGCTTGAAAAACATGGAGGCCGGGTGCAAATCTAAGCTCCCTCGATAACCTCCCTCAGCGCCTTCACCGCCCGCTCGCAGGCCGCTCGATCCACGTCGCGATGGGTCACAAACCGCACCTCCTCCGGGCCCGCTGTGCCGCATAGGATACCACTCGATTTCAGCCCTGCGACCATCCCCGCCGCGGTACCGTGCACTGGCCGGAAGATCACGATATTCGTCTCGACCGTCTCAAGATCGATCTGGCAGCCGTCCATCGCTGCAATCTGCTCGGCCATCCATCGCGCGTTCGCGTGATCTTCATGCAACCGCGCGGGCATCTCTTCCAGCGCAATCAGGGCCGCCGCGGCCAGCACACCTGCCTGCCGCATACCCCCACCCAGCATCTTGCGGATCGACCGGCCCCGCTCCATCAGTACCCGTGAACCCACCAGCAGGGAGCCCACCGGCGCGCACAGACCCTTGCTCAGGCAGAACATCACCGTCGCAAAGCCGCGCGTGAGCGCCGCAACCGGCACGTCCAGCGCCACGGCGGCGTTGAATATCCGCGCGCCGTCCAGGTGCACCGGCAGCCCGCACTCCTTCGCGCCAGCCCAGACCTCCTCCAGAACGGCCACCGGCGTCACCGTGCCTCCGGCCATGTTGTGCGTATTTTCGAGCATGATCAGCCCGGTCTGCGCGCGGTAGTAGATGGGTGCCGCAATCGCCGCCGCGATCCGCTCCCAGCGCAGCACGCCGCGCTCGCCTTCCACCTGCCGCAACTGGCAGCCGCTGAAGGCGGACGCCATCGCCATCTCCCAGTCCACCACGTGCGCGCGCCGCTCGCAGATCACCTCCTGCCCATGCTGCGTGTGCAGCCGTATCGCAATCTGGTTCCCCATGGTGCCGGTGGGCACAAACAGCGCCGCTTCTTTCCCGAATATCTCCGCCGCGCGCTCCTCCAGCCGATTGACCGTAGGATCCTCCCGGTAGACGTCGTCTCCCACCTCGGCCTCGGCCATCGCGCGGCGCATCGCCTCCGTCGGCTTGGTTACGGTGTCGCTGCGCAGGTCAATCGTATCCATCATTGCTACCTTTCATCAGTTGCCTTTTGTGAGGGGCTGACAGCCATTGCACTCTATCAACAGCCTGCATCAATTCACTGGCCTCGCACCCTTCCTCTCGACAATACTTGTCGTGTGGACATGAGCGCGAATTCCGAGGAACCACCATTCGGTCAGGATCCCTTTTCACCGGAGGCATTGGACCCGCTTCCCTGCTTTCACGCCTGGCTCCGGGAAGCGCAAGCCCTCGAGCCCAACGACCCCAATGCCGCGGCGCTCGCCACCGCCACGCCCGCCGGGCGGCCCTCTGTCCGGATGGTTCTCGTGAAAGACGTCACCAACGACGGCTCATTCGTCCTATACACCAACGCGGAGAGCCGCAAGGGTCTGGAGATGCGCGCCAACCCGCACGCCGCGTTGTGCCTTCACTGGAAATCGCTGCGCCGGCAGATCCGCATCGAAGGGCCGCTCACCGAGGTCTCGCCTCAGCAGGCGGACATCTATTTCCATAGCCGCGCGCGGGGCAGCCAGCTCGGCGCGCTCGCCTCGGACCAGTCGCGCCCGCTCACCAGCCGCGCCGTCCTTGAAGCACGCGCCGCCGAGTTAGCCCGGCTCTATCCGGGTGAGATACCCCGCCCCCCACATTGGATCGGCTTTGCCCTTCATGCTGAAGCGATTGAATTCTGGCGCAGCCGCCAGGACCGCCTGCATGATCGCGTGCTCTACACCCATATCTCGGGCGGATGGGAGCGTTCGCTGCTATACCCGTAAGAACTGTTTACACAGAAGGCTGGGATTGCGTCAGCCTGCACCGGAATTCTCGCCTTCCATCCCCTACCGCTTGCTCCGGCCGAGATGCGCGCGCAATAATCAAATCTCTTCTGCAAACCTTTCCACGTAGAAAGCCTGTTTGCTTGGCCTAGGCTGTGTACCTTCTGTACCCGGCAGGTTCCGTAGCAAGGCACAACGGACCACCGGCGCTTTGGTTGTCGTCGTCCTTTTGGAGGCCGTTCCCGTGCGATCGCTCAGACTCGCGTTATGCGTGTTTCTCATCCTTTCTGTCGTGCCGCTGCTGGCGCAAACCAGCTTCACCTCACTGCGCGGAACAGTTACGGACGCATCCGGCGCGCTGATCCCCAATGCACAAATCCAGCTCAGAAATATTGCGACCAACGCCGGGATTAACGGCGTCTCAGACAACTCCGGCCTGTATCAATTCCCGCAGTTGACGCCCGGCACGTACACCATCACGGTGACTGCGCCCGGTTTTGGTGCATCCACCAAGCAGGCGCAACTGCTGGTCAATCAACCGGCCAGTGTCAACTTTCAGTTAGGCGTCGTCCAGTCATCGCAGACCGTCAACGTCAGCGCAGAGACACAGACACTGAACAACATCGACGCTACGATCGGCAACGCTTTCAACAGTCAGACGATTCAGGCGCTTCCCTCCGAAGGCCGTAACGTCCCGGACCTGCTCAGCCTGCAGCCGGGCGTGCTCTATCTCGGTCGCAGTGTCGATCCACAGAGCGACAGCCGCTCCGGCTCGGTGAACGGCGCGCGATCGGACCAGACGAACGTGACCCTTGACGGGCTGGACGATAACAATCAGGAGCAGGGACTCGCCTTCACCGGCATCCTCCGCCCCACGCTGGATTCCACCGAGGAATATCGCGTCGCCACCACCAATGCAAATGCCGATTCCGGATACTCGTCCGGCGCGCAGGTTGCTGTCGTCACCCGCTCCGGCACCAACGGATTTCATGGCAGCCTGTACGAGTACAACCGCACCAGCCTGGGCCTTGCCAACGATTGGTTCAACAAGGCAGCCCAAATAAAACAGGGCGAGCCCAATCGCCCCGGCAAGCTCATCCGCAACACCTTCGGCGCATGGGTGGGCGGTCCCATCAAGAAAGACAAGCTCTTCTTCTTCGGCACCTATGAGGGCCAGCGGACCGCGGAGAACACCCAGATCACCCGCACCGTCCCGACCGCTTCGTTTAAGGCCGGCAACGTCAAGTACACCAGCAACGGCGCAGTCGTCGCGCTGAATCCCTCGCAGATCGCGATCATGGACCCGCAGTGCAGCGCCAATGGAACATGTCCCTGGGGACCCGGCGTCGATCCCAATGTGCTCGACTATTTCAATCAGTACCCCACTGCCAATGGCTTTGCGCTAGGCGATGGACTTAACCTGGGGTCGTACACCTTCTCCTCTCCCAGTCCCGGAAGCCTGAATACAGGCATTGCGAAGTTCGACTATCAGCTCAACGATCATCATCACCTCTTTGTGCGTGGCAACCTGCAGAAGGACACCACTGCGGGCGTTCTGCAGTATCCGGGCCAGCCTGCTTCCAGCTTCACCACCGACAACACCAAGGGACTCGCCGCCGGCTGGGACTGGACGCTGAATGCGCAAATGATCAATGACCTGCGTTACGGCTATGTGCGGCAGGGCAATGCCGATCGCGGCATTGGACAGGGCGACTACGTCGATTTCCGTTTCATGGATCAGGGCGCCGCGCACACGCGCACCACCGTCGTCAACGTTCCCGTGCACAATGTGGTGGACACCTTCACCTGGACCAAGGCTCAGCACAGTCTCAGCTTTGGCGTAAATTACCGGCTCGTGTTGAACAACCGCGACTCCGACGCTTCCAGCTTCAATAGTGGCAGCACCAACGAGTACTGGATCGCGGGCGGCGGAAACATCGCGAATACCGGCAACAGTTTTGATCCTGGCGCCTTTGGATATCCCACCGTCGATGCAGGCTTCTCCAACTCCTACAACATCGCCGTTGCCGCGCTGAGCGGCATCGTCCCCGAGATCAACGGGCAGTACAACTACTCCGTATCGGGCGATGGAGCTACCGGGGCCAGTCTGGGAGACGGCACCTCTGTGAACCGGCACTATAAAACCAATGAGTTCGAGTACTTCATCCAGGATGCATGGCGCCTGCGGCCGAACTTCACACTGACCTTCGGCATTCGGCAATCCATGTTGCAAACTCCGTATGAAACAAACGGGCAACAAGTTTCCCCGACCATCAACATCCATCAGTGGCTCGTAAACCGGGCGGCCGGCGCCGCGCAGGGCAACACCGTACAGCCCGACATCACCTTCGCTGCCAGTGGGCAGGCGCGTGGACTGAAACCCTACTGGCCATCGCAATTAGCCAACGTGGCTCCGCGCCTGGCGTTCGCATATTCCCCGGATAACAAGACCTCCATTCGCGGTGGCTTCGGCCTCTACTACGATCACTTCGGCCAGGGCATCGTGAACTCCTTCGATCAGCTCGGTTCTTTTGGACTCACCACCGGCATCACGAACCCTGCGGGCAGCTTTTCCCCCGACAACTCTCCGCGGTTCACCGGGGTGCACAATCTGCCGTCGGTGGGCACTTGTGCGTTGCCGGCCAGCGTCAAGTATCCGTATACACCCCCGACAGATACGAATTGCGGCTTCGCCATTACCTGGGGCATCGACGACCATATAAGGACGCCCTACTCTGAAGTCTTCGACTTCTCCGTACAGCGCGAGTTGCCCGGTGGCTTCACGCTCGAGGCGGCCTATCTTGGCCGTCTCGGCCGCCGTTTGCTGCAGCAGCTCGATCTGGCTGAACCACTCGATCTCGTCGATCCACAATCCGGCATGGACTACTTCCGCGCAGGCAGCCTGCTGTCGCAGGATGTAGACCGCAACAATGGTTATGCCGATCCGAACGGCGCGGCCAATGCTACGGTGGCCCCGATACCGTACTTCGAGAATCTGTTCCCCTACCTCGCGACCGGCGGGATGAGTGCTACCCAGAACATCTACAGCAACGAGTGGGCGTTTCAACGGGGCAACGAAACCTCCGCTCTTGCAGACATCGACGTCTTTTGCTCGCTCGGTTGCGGACCGTACAACGCTCCCCGTTTCTGGCAGCGGCAGTTCTCTTCCCTCTACGCCTGGTCCAACGTCGGCGGCTCCAGCTACAACGCAGGCCAGCTCATCCTGCGCCACGCCATGAGCCATGGCGTGCAGTTCGATTTCACCTATACCCTCTCCAACTCCATCGATCTCGGCTCGGATACCGAACGGGTCAACGAAATCAACGGCACTGGCAGCAGCCTCTACAACAGCGGCGGTTCATTCTCGGAGATCATCAACACCTTCCACCCCGAGTACAACCGCGGCGTCTCGGCCTTCGATACACGTCACCTCATCAACGGCGATTGGGTCATTCAGTTACCCTTTGGCTCCAACCAACGCTTCCTCAGCTCCGGCGGAAGGCTGGTGGATGGCTTCGTCGCCGGCTGGCAGCTCTCCGGTCTCGCCCGCTGGTCCAGCGGTCTGCCCTTCTCCGTTAATGGAACCGGCTGGGCTACCAACTGGCAGCAAGAGAGCAACACGGTGGTCACCGGTGTGGTTAAGACTCATCGGCACATCGTGAACGGTTCACCGCAGGTCTTCGCAGATCCGGACGCAATCAACAACGGCGTCGCCTCCGGCTCGCCCATGCGTCTGCCGTATCCGGGTGAGGCGGGTCAGCGCAACAACTTCCGCGGCGATGGCTATTTCGACGTTGACACGGGCCTCACCAAATCGTGGAAGATCCGGGAAGATATGGCGCTGAAGTTTGCCTGGGAGGTCTTCAACGCCACCAACTCCGTGCGCTTTGACACCAATCCGGTCAGCGCCTACGGCGGTCTCAACGAGCAGATCACCAGCGGCACGCTGGGTCAGTACAGCTCCACATTGACCAGGCCACGGGTGCAGCAGTTCTCACTGCGTTACAGCTTTTAGATGCCCTCTCTTCGCACTCATGGCGGCTTCGGCGTATCGTCGAAGCCGTCACTTTTGCCGCCCATATCCTTTCTTTCGAGCGTCCATGACCTTCCGCTTTCTGCCGTCCATCGCCATTCTGCTGACGTTTTCACTCTCCGCCCAGACTCCCACCCCAACCGCGCAAACCAAACCGCCGATCAACCTTGACGCTTTCCTCGCGGAGACGGAATACAGCTCGGCCCGCCTCTCGCCCGATGGCAGCGCAGCCGTCATCGCAACACGCGTGCCGGACTGGGTGGCCAACCGCTTTCGCGAGGATCTGTGGATCTGGCGCGCATCCACCAGCAAAACAGAATCTCTGAGCAGCTCCGGGCACGACAGCGGCCCCGACTGGTCACCCGATGGCCGCTTCATCGCCTTCACCTCGGATCGCCTTCTGCCCGACGAGAAACCCTCCGAAGGAAAGGACAGTAAAGACAAAGACGAGCAGCCCGGACGCATCTGGATCATCTCCGTCGATGGCGGCGAGGCGCGCCCGCTCTACCGCAGCAAAGATGACGTCCACTCCTTTGCCTGGTCACCCGACGGCTCCGCCATCTACATCGCGATTCAGGAGCCGCTCTCCAAGGATGAAACCGATGCGAAAGAGCACGACTGGAAGGACGCTACACGCTATCGCACCAGCGATCGCGGCGACGTGCTGCTTCGCATCCCCGTCCCCGCGCCCGCCGCTTCCGCCCCGCAGCCCAGCGCGGTACCGCCATCGCCCGCGCCGAACCAGCAGCCGCTGCCCGAGGGCGCGACGGTCATCGCCCGAAGTCCGCTCGCGATCGAACTCATCAAAGTGGATCGCAACAGCGGCACCATCGCCTTCGTTACCGGCCCCATCTCGCATCGCCTGGAGCGCCCTGAGGACACGGAGATCTATTGCGTCGCCGCCACCGGCGGAGCTGTCACGCAGTTGACCCACAATCAGGGTCTGGAGAGCAATCTGCGCTGGTCGCAGGATGGACAGCGACTCTACTTCACGGTGCAGGCCGCGGCCGGATCGGTGGAAGGCCCGTATCGCGACGCGCAAGGCCGTCTTTATGCGATGCCCGCACATGGTGGCACGCCGCAGCGGCTCGGCGCAGATTTCGACGGCAACTGGCAGGACTACACCATCCTGTCCGACGGCACGCTTCTCGCGACCGGAACCAAGGGCACCAGTGCGCAGGTCTATCGCGTCAAAGGCGAGCACGCGCAAAAACTCGCCGGCGTCTCCGGCACCTACGGCGGCCTCGATGCCGCAGCGCATGGCGATGCTCTGTTGCTGACGCACTCCGCCATCCGCGAGCCGCAGGAGGTCTACGTCGCATCGTCTCTGTCGCATCTCGATCAGGCGAAATCGCTCACGCGCTTCAACGCGCACTATCTCGACTACGCGCAACCGGAATGGCATCAGTACACCTGGAAGTCCAGCGACGGCACCACCGTCGAGGGCGTTCTCCTCTATCCGCCAGGCAAGCGCGATGCGAAACATCTGCCCATGCTCACCCTCATCCATGGCGGCCCGGCTGACGCCGATGGCGATCGCTTCGGCGCTGACTGGTATGACTGGGCCACCATGGCCGCCGCGCAGGGCTGGCTGGTCTTCCGCCCCAACTATCGCGGCTCCGTCGGCTATGGCGATACGTTCATGCAGCAGATCTCACCCCACATCGTCTCTGTCCCCGGCAAAGACATTCTCGCGGGTGTCGATGCCTTGGTTGCCGATGGCACCGCCGATCCCACCCATCTCGTCATCGGCGGCTATAGCTACGGCGGCTATATGACTAACTGGCTCATCACGCAGACCACGCGCTTTCGCGCCGCTGTCACCGGCGCAGGTGCGCTGGAGCACGCGGCCAACTGGGGCAATGACGACCTGACCTTTGACGATGCCGCGTATCTCGGCGGCCGCCCATGGGAGACGCCGGACATGTATCAGAGCGAGGCTGCGCTCTTTCAGATGAACAAGGTCACCACTCCCACCCACATCATCGCGGGTGACGCGGACATACGCGTCGCGTTTCTTGAAGACATTCTGCTGGAGCACGCGCTCGAATCGCTGAACATCCCGCACGCCCTCGTCACCTTTCCCGGGGAGGGTCATTCGCTGTCGAAAAACCCCTGGCACGGCTACATCGCGCTGCGCGAAGAGTTGAAGTGGATCGACAAGTATGGCGACCACTCGCCGCCCGCGCCATGACCGTCGCCTGACGCCGCGCAGCAGCAGTTCTCTTTCTTTCAGCCCTTTCAGCCCGCCCTTTCAGCTCGGAGTAGCTTTCATGTTTCGTTCCACCCGGCTCTTTCCTGCCCTTGCGCTGCTCTGCTCCAGCGCTCTCGCCGCTCTCTCCCAGGTCCCGGACTACGCGCGCGATCCGCACCAGGCCATCGACGAGTCCTACACCGCGGCGATCCGCAAATACACCACCGAGCCCCAGTTCAATTCGCCCCTCACCGACTACCTGCCCGCCTCGAAGAACGTGCCCACTCCAGCCAAGGTTCTCGGCGATATTTCCGGTGCGCCCAACATGCTGCCTTACGCCGAGGACGTCTACAAATACTTCCGCGAACTCGCCGCCGCCTCGCCGCGCGTGCGCGTCGTCACCATTGGCCACACCGAAGAAGGCCGCGAGATGATCGCCGTCGCCGTCGCCGATGAATCTCTCCTCGCGCACCAGAAGGAGAACGACGAGCGCCTCGCGAAGCTGGCCGATCCGCGCACGCTCGACATGGACGATAGCAAAGCCGCGCCGCTCATTGCCCAGTCCACGCCCGTCTACTACATCACCGGCACCATCCACTCGCCGGAGACAGGCGCGCCCACCGCGCTCATGGAGCTGGCCTATCGTCTCGCCGTCGATGACTCGCCCTACATCCAGTACATCCGGTCGCACGTCATCACGCTCATCACGCCGGTCGTCGAAGTCGATGGCCGCGATCGCATGGTCGATGTCTACCGCTGGCATCGTGCGCATCCCCATGAAACCTATCCGCACCTTCTCTACTGGGGTCACTACGTTGCGCACGACAACAACCGCGATGCCATGACCATGAACCTCGCGCTCACGCGCAATGTGCTCAACACCTACATCGGATGGCACGCGCAGGTGCTGCACGATCTGCACGAGTCCGTTCCCTTCCTCTACGACAACACCGTTGGCGACGAGCCCTACAACAGTTGGATCGATCCCATCCTCACCAACGAGTGGCAGATGCTTGGCTGGTCCAACGTGCAGGCGATGGCCAAGCTGAACATGCCGGGCGTCTTCACCCACGGCGACTTCGACACCTGGAGTCCCGGCTACCTCATGTTCCTCGCCGCCATGCACAACGGCATCAGCCGCCTCTACGAAACTTTCGGCAACGGCGGCGCCGACACCGTCGAGCGCGTTCTCACGCCCGACGAATACGCGCGCACCTGGTACAAGCCGAATCCGCCGCTGCCCAAAGTGCTGTGGTCGCAGCGTGACAACAACAACTACGAGCAGACCGCGTTGCTCACCACGTTGAGTTACTTTGCGCAGAACTCGAAGCTCTTTCTCAACAACTACTACCTCAAGAGCAAGCGCTCCATCCTGAAGCCCACGCAGAACGGCCCCGCCGCCTACGTGCTCTCCGCGGACGACCCGTCTCCCAGCCGCCAGGCCATGCTGCTCCGCGTCCTGCACGATCAACACGTCGAAGTGCAGCAGACCACCGCGCCCGTTACCGTCCAGTTGCCGCAGCCGCCGAAATCCTCAGACGCCGACAAGGATGACGACACGAAAACCAGCAAGCCCAAGCCGCCAACATCACGTTTATTCCCCGCAGGCAGCTACGTTATCCGCATGGATCAGCCCTACTCACGCATCGCCGACGCGCTGCTGGACCGCCAGTTCTGGTCCCCGGAAGATCCGCAAAAGCATCCTTACGACGACACCGGCTGGTCGCTCGGTCCGCTCTTCGGCGTCGATACCGCCCGCATCCTCGACGCTGCCATCCTCAAAGCGCCGATGCATCTCGTGAACGATCCGACCGCGCCATCGAATTCGACCTCCCTCACCGGCGACACTTTCCTCATCGAAAACCACGCCGACCCCTCACTCATCACGCTGCGCTACCAACTTCCTAACGCCACCATCACTGCGACAGATGCCTCGATGACCGCGGACGGCCACGACTATCCTGCCGGCACCTGGACTGTGCGCGGCATCTCCGCCTCCGATCTCGAGAAAGCCGCCGCGCCCCTCCATCTGCATGCCGTCGCGGCATCCGGCCTGCCCAGCGTCGCCGCGCATCCCGTTCCCGCGCCGCGCATCGCCATGATGCACACCTGGCTCGACACCCAGCCCGAGGGCTGGTGGCGCCTCGCGCTCGACAACCTGCACGTCCCCTACACCTACATCAGCACCCAGACCGTCGCTGCGGAACCCAACCTGCGTTCCAAATACGATGTCATCCTCTTTGCGCCGGTCGGCCGCAGTGCGCAGCTCATCCTCAACGGCATCCCCATGTGGGGGAACGCGATGCCGTGGCAGAAATCGGACCTGACCCCGAACCTCGGCCGCATCGACTCCACGCCCGACATTCGACCCGGCCTGGGCGAGGTTGGCCTCACGCATCTGCGCGACTTCATCCAGCAGGGTGGCCTCTTCATTGCATCGCAGGACGCTGCCGAGTTCGCCATCGACACCGGCCTCGCGCCCGGCGTCTCTGTCGCGCCGCCTGGCGACGTCAAAGTCGTCGGCACAATCCTGAATACCGCGCTGGTCACGAAAAAGGGCGCATCGCCCAGTCCCGTGCTCGCCGGCTACACCGCCGCGCCCCCGGTCTATAGCGAAGAAGGACTCTCCTTCAACGTCAGCAACCTGCTCACCGGCGATGGCCGTCTCCGTGCCGAAGCCAAGACGCCGCGCCCCACCGGCCGAGGCGGTCCCGACGATCCCGATGTGCCGCAGGACCGCAGCTTCGCCGAGCCGCCGCCCATCCCCAAAGCCAAGCCCTGGGAGCCCATGCCGCTCACCGTCGAGCAGACGCGCAACAATCCCTTCGTGATCCCGGAGCAGGATCGCCCGCAGGTGCTGCTCCGCTATGCCGATTCGAAAGATTTGCTGGTAGCCGGCCTGCTCGATCATGGCGACGCGCTCGCCGAACACGCTACGGTCGTGGCCGCGCATCTCGGCAGCGGCACCACGCTGCTCTTCGCCAACAACCCGCTCTACCGCGGCGAAACCATCGGCAGCTATGCGCTGGTCACCAACGCGATCCTCGGCTATCAGCCGCCCAAGTAATTCAATCGGTTATCGAGTACTCAAGAAAAGGCTTGGAGATGGACTGGATAATGTCACCGGTCCGCTCCTCTTCCGGCGCGCCACCCCAGTCATCATCTGCATCCGCGGGCCGGCGAAAGCTCACCATCACCTTGATGTACGGGCATCGCCGATACACATATCGCTGCTCATCCCGCGTGGAAAGACCGCCCTCCGTCGTAAAAACACGAAGCAGCTCCGCGCGAGTCATCCCCGACTGGATGATTGAGACATCCTTCAGCACCTGATCTATCGAGCGCGTCAACGCCGGATCGGTCACCAGAGGCTTCACCGGACTCTGACCAGCGGCCACGCCAATCCAGACAAAAACCGCCAGCAACAAGCTCACAATGCGATAGCGCATGACTGCACCTCCCGCCTTCCCATCCCGGACGCGCCTGCCAGTCTTGCACCTCGTCTTCAGGTCGCGCAACAGGTATAGAGTAAGGAGCGATCACAAGCCTGAAAGGACATCCGAAATGCCCGCTCTCGGCACTCTCGTGGGTTTCATCCCAACGCGCGACGGCGACGCCGCACGCGCCTTCTACGAAAAGAAGGTTGGGCTGCGCTTCATCTCCGAAGACCAGTTCGCCGTCGTCTTCCAGTCCGGAGAAAACATGATCCGCATCAGCCGCACAGGCTCGTTCACACCGGCGCCCTTCACGATTCTGGGCTGGCAATCGTCAAACATCGAACAGGATGTCCGCGACATGTCCGCGCGTGGGGTCAAATTCGAGCGCTACGACTACATGGGGGCGCAGGACGAACTCGGCATCTGGACCGCACCCGGCGGCGCCAGGGTCGCATGGTTCAAAGACCCCGACGGCAACACGCTGTCCATCTCCCAACACGTCTAATGTCGCGTCGCGTTCTCGTCCTCGCTGTTGTCTTCGCCTGCTTCGCGCTCATCGTGTGGTCCGGCTACCAGCACCGCTACGTGCCCGGCTCCGCTCCTGCGCCGGTGCCGCGAGCACCTGCTGAGCTTTCCGCCGCTCAGGGGACAGACGCCGTCACCTCGCCGCTTCTCGGCAAACCCGCGCCCGGCTTCGCGCTCCGCAATCTCGCGGGCCATCCAGTCTCGCTCGCCAGCTATCGCGGCAAAGCCGTGCTTATCAACTTCTGGGCCACCTGGTGCGCGCCCTGCCAGGTAGAGATGCCCTGGTTCATCGCGCTCCAGCAGAAATATGCATCGCAGGGATTCACCGTCCTCGGCATCGATAAGGATTATCCCGAAGACCTGCCAAAGGTCCCCGGCTTCGTGAAAAAGATGAACCTGAACTATCCCGTTCTTTACGGGAACGCGAAGACTTACGCTGCCTATGATTGCTGCGACTACCTGCCCATGTCCTACTATGTAGACCGTGCCGGCACCGTCCGCATCGTCACCGTCGGGCCTGGGCGAGCGCGACACGGTAGAGAGCTACATCCGCCGTTTGCTGCAGAGTTCTCCGCTCCCGACCGACACGCAAATCACCGCATCGACAGCGGCAACTCCGCCAAAATAACTCCGGCGCCCGCCACGCCGAGAAACCGGCCAAAGACTTCGTTCGAGAGCATGCGACCCCGCATCGTCAACGCGGCGCGCTCGCCCTCACGCATCAGCAGCCCATCCGCGACAAGAACGCCGATCACGTCATCGAACGCCGCGATCGCGTCGTCCCCAAACTCGCGGCGCAACGCCGTCAGCGACACACCCTCCACCAGCCGCAGCCCAAGAAACCACGCCTCTTCCAGCTCCGCCGCGCGGTTCACCTGCTCGATCTCACCCTCCGCCGCGCCCGCAAGATACCCGCTCAACTCATCCGTGTTGCCAAAGCGCACCACGCCGCCATCCCGGCTGCGCAGCATGGAGTGCGCATCCAGCCCCACTCCCAGATACGGCTCGCGGCGCCAATAGCGCAGATTGTGCCGCGACTCCGCACCTGGCCCCGCGAAGTTCGAAATCTCGTACTGCCGCAAACCCGCCCGCTCCAGCCTCCCACATCCCGCTTCATACATCGCAGCCACGGTGTCGTCCGTCGCCACCAGCCCCGCACCATAGCGCGCGCCGCCGCCAATCAGCTCCCGCCCCAGCCGCGAATCCTCATCCACCTCCAGCATGTACAGGCTCGCGTGCTCCACGCCAAGCCGACACACCGCCTCCACGGACTCCGCCCAGCTCGCCATCGTCTGCCCGGGCAACCCGGCAATCAGATCCACATTCACCGCCAGCCCCGCATCGCGCAGCCGGCGAACATCCTCCTCAACGATCTTCCGCGTGTGCATGCGGCCCGTCGCCGCCGCCTCGGCATCCACCATGGACTGCACGCCCAGGCTTACTCGCGTAGCAGAAACTTCAAGCATTGCTTTAAGAAACTCGGGCGCGATCTGTCCGGGGGCGCACTCAATCGTGATCTCCGCATCCCGCTCGACGACGAAATTCTCCCGCATCGCCGCAAAAATCTCCTGCAATCGCTCGGGTTCCAGCGTGCTCGGCGTCCCGCCGCCCAGGTACACGCTGCCGACTCGCTCCGGCAGCAGACGCCGCTCGCGCGTAGCCCTGTCGCGGGCATCCCGAATCTCCGCGCACACCCGCTCCACATAGGGCCCATGCTCGCTCGCCGGGAATACCCCGGAGGCGAAGTTGCAGTAGGTGCACTTCGCGCGGCAGAAAGGCACCGAGATATAGAGGCCGAGCGTCTCGCTCATTCATCTATTGTCTCAGCGCTCTAAAATAAGAGCGAAGGAAGGCATGCCCGAAACCAGGTCCCCGAGCGCCGCGCAGCCCGATCCGGAGAAAAAACCGGACCATAAGCCCGCCGCTCACGAAGATGACGTCGTTGGCAAGGCATATGACAGCCGGCTCATGGGCCGTCTGCTCAAGTACCTGCGGCCCTACAAGTGGCAGGCCGGCATCTCGCTTGCCGCCATCCTGCTCAAGGCGCTGGCGGATATCCTCGGCCCCTACCTGACCAAGGTGGCCGTCGATCGCTACATGACGCACGACAGCGCAGGCCGCTTCAATTGGCTGGGCCGTCACCTCAGCGCCTCGCCCACCACCGGCATCACCCAGCTCGCCCTCATTTATGTCGGCGCGCTCTGCTTCTCCTACGTGCTTGAGTTCGCCCAGACCTACCTCATGCAGTGGACCGGCCAGAAGATCATGTACGACATGCGCTCGCAGATCTTCCGCCACCTGCAGCGCATGCACGTCGCCTTCTTCGACCGCAACCCGGTCGGCCGCCTGGTCACCCGTCTCACCTCCGACGTGGACGCGTTGAACGAGATGTTCACCTCCGGCGTCTTCGCCATCTTCGAGGACGTCTTCGTCCTGCTCGGCATCGTGATCGTCATGTTGACCATGAGCTGGCGGCTCGCGCTGGTGGCCTTCGCCGTCCTGCCCATCATTGTCTTCATCACGCGCCTCTTCCGCACCAGCGTGCGCAGCTCCTACCGCCGCATCCGTACTGCCATTGCACGCATCAACGCCTTCACCCAGGAGCACGTCACCGGCATGAGCGTGGTGCAGCTCTTTGGCCGCGAGCAGCGCGCCTTCACTGACTTCGAAGCGGTAAACCGCACCCACCTGGTCGCCTTCAAAGACGCGATTCTCGCCTATGCGCTCTACTACCCCGCGGTCGAGCTGCTCTCCTCGATCGCCATCGCGCTCGTTATCTGGATCGGCGGCCGCGGCGTGCTGCGCGGCACCGTCACCATTGGCATACTCGTCGCCTTTATCCAGTACTCGCAGCGTTTCTGGCGCCCCATCCAGGACCTCTCGGACAAATACAACATCCTGCAAGCCGCCATGGCCGCCAGCGAGCGCGTCTTCAAGCTGCTCGACACACCGGCAGAGGTCACCACGCCCACCGACCCGGCGCCCAGCCCTCGCGCCGGACGCATCGAGTTCCGCGATGTCTGGTTCACCTACGAGCGCCTCACACCCGAGCAGCTCTCGACCATCGCTGCCGCATCGCCGGAAGATCTCGAAGCCATCGGCGTCGAGTGGATCCTCCGCGGCGTCTCCTTCGCCATCGAGCCCAACGAAACCGCGGCCATCGTCGGCCACACCGGCGCCGGCAAGACCACCATCATCTCGCTCATGATGCGCTTCTACGATGTGCAGCGCGGCCAGGTGCTGATCGATGGCATCGACGTCCGCCAGCACGACCTCACCGCGCTGCGCCAGCACTTCGGCGTCGTCCTGCAGGACCCATTCCTCTTCACCGGCACCATCGCCGAGAACATCCGACTCGGCACCAAGTCGATTTCGGATGCAGACATGGAACGCGCCGCCGACGAAGTCAACGTCCTCGACTTCATCCACACCCTGCCCCGCGGCTTCAATGAGCCGCTCCGCGAACGCGGCGCCGGCCTCTCCACCGGGCAGAAGCAGCTCATCAACTTTGCCCGCGCCCTCGCGCATCGTCCCCGCATCCTGATCCTCGACGAGGCCACCTCTTCCGTCGACACGGAAACGGAGATGCGCGTCCGCACCGCGCTCGATCGCATGGTCACCGGCCGCACCTCGGTCGTCATCGCGCATCGCCTCTCCACCGTGCAGCGCGCCGATACCATCCTCGTCATGCACAAAGGCCAGCTCCGCGAGCACGGCCCGCACCAGCAGCTTCTCGCCCAGCACGGCATCTATTGGAAGCTCTATCGCCTGCAGTACAAGGACCAGGAAATGGAAGCGACCAGCCAGATCGCCGGCACGCCGCTCGCCCTCGGCACCGACTGATCAGCCTTTCGCCGGCGATATTTGTCGAGCACACGAGAGCCGGGATACTGTTAACGCGTCTCTCAAGAAAAGGACTTCGCTATGGCCATCGTCCGAAATTGCCCATCCTGCGGAAAACCAAATCGAATTCCTGGCAGACACCTTGCCGACACAGGACGATGCGGCGCCTGCAAAGCACCGCTACCTGCGATGGCTGAGCCCGTTGAGGTCAATCCGGAAGAGTTCGACGAAATCGTGCGTGACAGCAAAGTCCCTGTCTTCGTTGATTTCTGGGCGGAGTGGTGTGGGCCGTGCCGCATGGCCGCTCCGCATGTTGCGCAGGTGGCCCACGATCTCGCAGGCCGGGCTATCGTGCTCAAGATCGACACCGAAAAGTTTCCGGAACTGGCCTCCCGCTACAACGTCCGCGGCATACCGAACTTCGCCGTATTCGCACGCGGCAGCCTTCAATTCCAGCAGGCCGGCCTGGTGGATGCGAACACGATGAAGAGTTGGCTCGCGCGCGCTGCCTAGTATGTGCCGAGGCGAGGCACGCGCCGGCGGCCTTGTTGCTTTCATCTTCTCCGCATCAGTTACGCTAATGCCATGTTTTCCCTTCGCCGGCACGCGCTCGCTGTTTCCCTTGCACTGCTCTCCGTTTCGATCAGCTCTCCAGCCCAATCAGCGCAAAAGCCCGCGACCCCGCCATCCGAAGTAGGCTCGCAGTACACGCCGCGGCCGCAGCCGGCCGTCCTGCCCAACACACGCGCTGCCATGCTGCGCGGAGCCTACGGCCCGTACCGTGCAAACAACGATCTGCTCTCCTACCATCTCGATATCCGCGTCGATCCGGAGAAGCAGATCATCAGCGGGAAAAACACCATCCGCTTCCGCATGCTCGAGGACGGCAATCGCATCCAGCTCGACTTGAATGATGCATTGAAGATCGACAAGATCCTGCTCGGCGCCACCGAGCTGAAATACGAACGCGATTCCGGCGCAGTCTTCATCGACTTCCCCGACACCCTGAAGAACGGTCAGGAATACTCGATCGACTTCTACTACTCGGGACGTCCGCTCACGACCGGCACGGTTCGGCGGCTTTACCTTCGGCAAGGACCCGGATGGCAAGCCGTGGATCTTCACCTCCTGCGAGGACGACGGCGCCAGCATCTGGTGGCCGAATAAAGATCAGTGGCGCGATGAAGTCGAAGAGATGGAGATCAGCGTCGCCGTGCCCAACGACCTCGTCGATGTATCGAATGGGCGATTCATGGGCAAGACCGATCTGGGTGACGGCTACACCCGCTGGGACTGGATGGTGCACTATCCGATCAATAACTACGACGTCTCGCTCAACATCGGCAATTACCAGCACTTCAGCGACAAGCTTGGCGACCTGACGCTCGACTTCTACGCGCTGCCGGGCGATCTGGACAAGGCGAAGAGCCAGTTCTCTCAGGCCAAAGAAATGCTGGAGGCATACCAGCATTACTTCGGCCCATATCCATTTCCTAAAGACGGTTACAAGTTGATCGAGGTGCCCTACGCAGGAATGGAGCACCAGAGCGCCGTCACCTACGGCAACCAGTTCAAGAACGGCTATCTGGACCGCGACTGGGCCGGCGTCGGCATCAGCCGCCGTTTCGACTTCATCATCATCCATGAGAGCGGGCATGAGTGGTTCGGTAACAGCATCACAGCCGCCGATCGCTCCGATATGTGGATCCACGAGGGATGGACCACCTATCTCGAAGGGCTCTACGTGGAATACAGATGGGGACACGACGATGCCATCAAGTATCTGAACGGCCTCAAGCCGAAGATCAAAAACCAGCGGCCCATCGTCACCGAACGCGGCGTGAACGGCGATCCACCTGAAGATCAGTACTTCAAAGGCGCGCTCATGCTGAACACACTGCGCTCCGTAATCGACGACGATAACCGCTGGTGGCCGCTGCTCTACAACTTCTATCAGCAGTTCAAATACCGCAACATCATGACCGAGGATGTCGTGACCTGGTTCAACCGCGAGACGGGACAAGACCTGACCCCGATCTTCAACCAGTATCTCCGCCATGCGGATATTCCCACGCTTGAACTGCTCTTCGATCCGTCGCAGGGAACGGTGTCCTACAAGTGGCGCGCCGATGAGCCCGGATTCGCGATGCCAGTGCTGGTCGGTGAGAAAGATCACTGGCAACGGATCGAACCCACACTCAACTGGCAGACAATGAAAACGCCGCTAACGAAAGATCAATTCCAGGTAGCGACAGATCTCTTCTACGTAGACGTGCAAAAGTATTAGGTCAACATCCACACTCCCGAGGGACCGACTTTGCATCTTTCGAAAGCTCTACGTGCCGCCACTCTCCTGTCTATCTCCATGCCGCTCTGCGCGCAGCCTGCCGCAACCACCGCCTGGCGCGACGGCAGCATTTCACCTGAATACTGCGCGCGTCGTCAGCGAATCGGACATCGTCCTCGGCCGTCCCAATACCGAAGCCACCGAAGCCCTGCCGCTCGGCAACGGACGTCTCGGTGCGGCGGTCTGGTCCGCAGACGGCATGACCATCCAGCTCAATCGAGCCGACACTCTCCCGCATCGCCTCTCGCCCGGTCAGATCACCATCCCCGGGCTCGCGAAGCTGACGCGCGCCTCCGACTACTCCGGACGCCTCGATCTCTACAACGGCGCGTTCGTGGAACGCGGCGGTGGCATGTCCGCAACTGTCTACGTTCAGCCGCGCACCGACACGCTCATTATTGACGTGACCGGTGCCGAGCCATCCCGGCCGCAGACCGCAACGCTGCAGCTTTGGGAACCACGCTCGCCGAAAGCCAGTGCCCACGGGCCTCTCGGCATCCTCGCAGAAACCTGGCTCGATAACGTAGATCCCGGAGCCTCCGGCCAACGCTTCGGCTCGCTCGCAGCAATCACTGCCCAGGGCCGCAACGTAACCGCCTCTGTTTCAAATGCCAAGAGCATCACCTTCACCGTCACGCCGGATGCACGCGGCGCCTTCCGCATCGTTGCCGCCGCGCCGCATTACGCCGGAGCAGGCTCTCCCGCCGTCATCGCCGCCCATGCGCTCGCAGACCGCAATCCGTCCGCACACACAGTATGGTGGCATGACTTCTGGCAGCGGGCCGGCCTCATCAAGGTCTCCTCGCCCGACGGCGAAGGCCAGTACATGGAGAACCTGCGCAACATCTATCTCTTCAGCGCAGCCGCGGAGAACGGCGATCGCTTCCCCGGTTCACAGGCCGGCGTCGCCGATCTCTTCTCTGCCGCCCGTGACGATCACCGCTGGGATCCCGCTGCCTACTGGCACTGGAACCTGCGCATGCAGGTCGCCGCAAATCTCTCCGCCGGATTGCCCGAGCTCAACCTTCCCTACTTCCGCCTCTATCGCGAAAACCTTCCCGCCATCCTCAAATGGACGCGCGATCGCATGAACGGCCGCCCCGGTGCCTGCGTGCCGGAGACGATGCGCTTCAACGGAAATGGCGTCGAATACGAAACCTGGACGCAGCCGACCGGCAAGCCCAGCGGTCTCAACTGCGATGCGAACTCTACTCCGTACTACAACGCACGCACCCTCTCCACCGGCGCAGAAGTCTCGCTTTGGATATGGCAGCAATACCGGGTCACGCAAGACCGCGCCTTCCTCGCGCAAAACTTTCCGGTCATGGCCGCTTCCGCGCGATTCCTCCTCGCCTACGAAAAGCCCGGCTCTGATGGCTTCAACCACACATCCCCGTCCAACGCCCACGAAACGCAATGGGACGTCCTCGATCCCACCACCGACCTCGTCGCGCGTCGCGACTGCGTTGTATCGACGCGACAGTCGATGCCGCAAAAACCCTCAACACCGAGCCAGCGCTACAACAGCAGCTCAACACCGCGCTCAGGAAGATCCCAGCCCTGCCACGCACCCAGGAGAGCGGCAAACTCACACTCCTGCCTGCAAGTGCCGACGCCGAAGGCCACGACGTCATCGCCAACTCATATCGTCCCTGAAGCCGAGATCCATAACTCGGAAAACATCGGCCTCGAGCCCATCTGGCCATACGCCACCATCGGCGACACCTCGCCGCTCTTTGCCCTCGCGCAGCGCACCTACCAGTTCCGTCCCAACAAGGAAGTCGCCGACTGGAGCTTCGATCCCATCCAGGCCGCGCGCCTGCATCTCGGCAGCGAGGTCGCCGCATCGCTCCTCAAGATCACCGAAACCAGCCAGCACTTTATCAACGGGTTCGCCCATCTCGGCGCAACCGATCAGGACAGCGAGTTCTACGTCGAACAATCCGGCGTCGTCGCCGCAGCGCTTGCTGAAGCGCTCGTCCAGGACTACGACGGCACGCTCCGTATCGCACCCGCCATCCCGCCCAGCTGGAGTTTCGACGGCAGCGTCTTCGTCCGCGGCGGTACAAAAGTAAATGTGCAGGTCCGCAACGGCGCAGTTACCACCATCGGCCTAGAAGTGCGCCATCCTCACAGGACATCCACATCCGCGAGCCCTGGCCGGATTACGACATCGTCGACGCCAAAACTGGACGTCGCACTGAGCACTTCAGAGACACGCCCGGCATCGTCATATTGCGAGCGGTCGCCGGTCACAGTTACATCATCACGCACATCCATCAACCCGAACTTCCCTTCGCCGCCATCGACGGCAAACCCGCCACAACATATCAACGCCTCAACACAGTTCAAATCGGCCTGCCGCCCGCACACTGAGCCATCGCCGCGATCAGCGCATCAGGCGTACCATTTTGCCCATGGACACCACGCGCCGCACGCTCTGCCTCTCGCTTCCCGCCCTCGCCGCCACCGCCGCACTCGCCCCTGCCGCCGCGCGCGCCGCAGATCAGCCGCTCGCCCCCATCCAATCGTTCGCCAAGCCCTTCGACACCCTCCCGGTTCATCAGAACGGAGCCAACGCGTCACGCGCCATTCTCGACGGCACCACCCACTCCAACGATCACATGGAAGTCCACGAGACCACGCTCGCTCCCGGCAGCTCGCCGCACCCGCCGCACCAGCACACGCATGAAGAGCTCTTCCTCATGATGCAGGGCACGCTCGCTGTCACCATCGCCGGCAAAACCACGCAGATCGGACCCGGCTCCGCGGCCTTCGTCCACTCCGGCGAACTCCACGGCGTCCGCAATCCCGGCACTACGCCCGCGCAATACTTCGTCGTCGCCATCGGCACCTAATTATGTCCGCGAAAACCACGTGCCGCGCGTAAGCTCAGCTGGTACCGTTTCGAATACCGGGGGACACGATGCGTCGCCGAATCCTGCAACTGATGTGCGCCGTAGCTCTTACGACTGCCGTCCACGCCCAGCAAAGCCATTCGGCCGCACCGGACGACAAAACCGCGAAGTTCATGATCGACATGGAGCGCAAATGGGCCGAGGACGCGTGTACGAACAACGGAGTTGTCTCTGAGTTATTGGCCGACGATTTCCAGGGCACCAGCACTCGCGGCGAGCGCTACAACAAGGCCGATGAGCTGCGCGATGAAAAAGGCCCACACTCGGCGCACGGCTGCGCACTCGACGATGCTAAGGTGCGCTTTTTCGGAGAAAACGTGGCAATCATCTACGGCAGCGAGCACGCCATCGGCAAAGACAAGGCGCATCCAGACGCGAAGCAGTGTCAGGTCTGGACCGATACCTGGTTGAAGCGCGATGGTAAATGGCGGATCGTTGCCGCTCAGGACAACAAGGTCGATTGTAAGTAGCTAGAGGAGCCCGCAGTTAAATGCGGGGCCATATCTCGCTTTTGAGATATGTCGTAGCCGTGTCCACGAAACCAAACGTGAGCGACCAAAGGACGCGAACCGCAGCAACCCGCGCCGAAGCCCCTTTGCCCGGACGCCAGTCCCTTTGCCCGGATCGAGAATCCGTGCTAGCGTCCCTGTATTAGCGTCCTGTTACATACTTTGCGCCCCGGCGCGTTTTCTGAGGACATCCATGCACGTTTCGCCTCGCTGCCTTGCCCTGGCAGCCGCTCTGCTCGTCATTGCACCGTCCACCATCGCTCAGAACGCGCCCGCATATCCCAGCGAGACGCCCGAGCACTTCCAGCCCACGACAGCCGGCTTCGAATATCAACGTCGCGACGTCATGATCCCCATGCGCGACGGCGTCAAGTTGCACACCGTCATCCTCGTCCCCAATGGCGCAAAGAACGCACCCGTTCTGTTCACCCGCACGCCTTACGACGCCACGGCGCTCACCTCACATTCGCAGAGTTCGCATCTCGGTCCCATCCTTCAGGGCTATGACAATGCCGTCGACGTCATCGTCGATGGCGGCTATATCCGCGTCGTACAGGACATCCGCGGCAAGTACGGCTCCGAGGGTGACTTCATCATGACTCGTCCTCTCCACGGCCCGCAGAACCCCACCGCCATCGACGAGTCCACCGACACCTACGACACCATCGACTGGCTCGTCAAGAACATTCCCGAGTCTAACGGCAAGGTCGGCATCCTCGGCATCTCCTATGACGGCTTCCTGCCGCTCATGGCTCTCATCCATCCGCATCCTGCACTCAAAGTTGCCGTCCCCATGAACCCCATGGTCGATGGCTGGATGGGTGATGACTGGTTTCACAACGGCGCCTTTCGTCAGCAGAACCTCACTTACATTTACGACCAGTCCGCCACGCGCTCCAACACCATCACCTGGTGGACAAGCAACTACGATGATTACGATATGTGGATGCGCGCAGGCTCCGCCGGTGCGCTCGCGAAGCAGCGCGGCATGGAGCAGCTCGGCTTCTGGAACAAAGTCGCAGCCCATCCTGCGTACGACGCCTTCTGGAGCGACCAGGCGCTCGACAAGATCCTCGCGAAAGAGCCGCTCACCGTCCCCACCCTGCTGGTGCATTCGCTCTGGGACCAGGAAGATATCTACGGCGCCATCTCCGTCTGGAAGGCCATCAAACCCAAGGACACCGCGAACGACAAGCTCTTCCTCGTGATGGGCCCATGGCACCACGGTCAGGAGATTGAAGACGCCAGCACCCTCGGCGAGCTGCACTTCGGTCAGGACACCGGCCTCTACTTCCGCCAGCACGTCCTCGCGCCCTTCCTGGCCCACTACCTCAAGGACGACGCGCCACAGATCCCCACCGTCACCGCATTCGAAACCGGAGCCAATAAATGGGAGCAGCTTCCTGCATGGCCCGCCGGCTGCGCCAAAGACTGCACCATCCAGCCAGCGCCGCTCTATCTTGAGCCCAACCTCGGCCTCTCCTTTGAGAAACCAAGTTCAGAGAAACCAGGTTCAGACAGATCGTCCAGCGGCAATGCCTACACCAGCTATATCTCGGACCCCGCCAAGCCCGTGCCCTTCCGCAAGCGTCCCATTCAGCCCATGGGCTACACCGGCGAGCTCACCTGGTCCTTCTGGCTCGTCGACGACCAGCGCGAAGCCTCCGGCCGCCCTGACGTGCTCTCATTCGTAACCGATACGCTTACCCATCCGGTCAAGATCAGCGGACAGCCCGTCGCGCATCTTGTCGCCTCCACCAGCGGCACCGATTCCGACTGGGTCGTCAAGCTCATCGACGTTTATCCCGACGAGGTGGCCGAATATCCACACCTTGGCGGGTTCCAGCTAATGGTCTCAGCAGATATTCTCCGCGGCCGCTATCGCGAGGGCTTCACTGTTGCCAAGCCCATCCAGCCCAACACGCCGCTTCTCTATCAGTTCGATCTGCCCACCGCGAATCACGTATTCCTGCCCGGCCACCGCATCATGGTGCAGGTGCAGTCTGCCTGGTTCCCGCTCTACGATCGCAACCCGCAGACCTTCGTCCCCAACATCATGTTCGCCAAACCCGGCGACTATCAGAAGGCCGAGGAGCGCATCTACCACGCGCCGGACAACGCCAGCTACATCGAGCTGCCGTTGGTGAAGGAAAAGTAGGCGCGCCCGCTACACCTGGGGATGGAAAGCTTCCGTCGCAAGAGCGCTCTCTTGTGGAAGCGACTCCATCCTCTGTTATCTGATCTCAATCTTCATCTCTTTATTCACCTTGTAAACAAAGCGCCCGTAAAATCGCCTCGCACATTTACTTTCGAGGCCTATCTCCTTGCACAAAGATCCCCGCTCCCCTGCACGTCCCGCCATTCGTCTCACAACCAGAACGCACCGTTGGACAGCGACATTCCTTCTCTTCTTTCTCTGGTTTACCGTTTCCTCGCTCCATGCGCAGTTTGAAACCGCCTCCGTCCTGGGCTATGTGCGCGACACCACCGGAGCCGCTGTCCCCAACAGCAAGGTGCAGCTCATCAACACCGCCACCGGCGTCTCCGTCACGGCAACGACGGATGGCCAGGGGCAATATCAGTTCAGCGATATTCATATCGGCCAATACAAGATCTCCGCTGGCGCCAACGGCTTCAGCTCGACTGTGACAGAGCCGTTCTCCGTCGCAGTCAATGCGCGGCAAAGAGTGGACGTGAGCCTGACGCCGGGCAGCGTAGCGGATACCGTGACAGTTTCCGGTGTGGCCGCGCAGTTGGAAAGCGAAACCAGCGACACCGGCACGGTGATCTCGCAACGAGAGGTGCAGAATCTCCCTCTCAACGGGCGCGCCTATGGCGACCTCGCAACCCTGGTCCCCGGAGTCCGCAGGAATACCCTCGAAAATCAGACCGTGACCAGCCGCGACGCATCCTTCAATGTCAACGGGCAGCGATCCGAATTTAACAATTTCCTTCTGGATGGCGTCGACAACAACGCTTACGGAACCTCGAACCAGGGCTTCTCCAACCAGGCCATCCCTCCCTCGCCCGATGCCATCAATGAATTTCGCGTGGAGACCAACAACTACAGCGCCGAATTTGGACGAGCTTCCGGCGCAGTCATCAATGTCTCCATCAACAGCGGCTCCAATCAATTCCACGGCCGCGTCTGGGAATACAACCGGAACACCGATCTGAATGCGGCTGGCCCATTTCTTCCACCCCTGAATGTGCTCACCGGACAGCGGCAGATTCCCGTCCTGATTCGAAATCAGTTTGGCGGCGCCATCGGAGGCCCCATCAAGAAGGACAAGCTCTTCTTCTTTGCCGACTACGAAGGCAACCGTCAGGTACAGGGCCAATACACCACCGCCACCATCCCCAACGCGCAGCAGCGTGCAGGCGTATTCGTTGACACCAAAGGCAATCCAGTGCCGCTTCGCAATCCGGTGACAGGCCAGGTCTATCCAGACGGCGTCGTTCCTCAATCCGACTGGACGCCATTGGCCAAGCTGGTGATTGCAGCTCTTCCCGCGCCGAACGTGCCCAACAGCTTCTCCAACAACTACGCCTCGCTTCCTAAAGCCAGCCTGACCGACAACAAAGGCGATGGCCGCGTCGACTATTACTTCAGCCCCAAAACCACGATCTTCGGCCGCTTCAGCAACCATCACGGAGATATCGTCGATGCCTCCTCCATTCCAGGCAACGCCGGCGGAGGCGGCAACGGCACCATTCACGCCTATAACAAGCAGGTCGTGGGCGGCTTCACCCATACCTTCAACCAAAGCTCCATCCTGGACGCACGCATCGGCTTCACCTGGACGCAGGGCGGCAAGACGCCGTACCTCGCCGGCGTCACGAGTTTGAACACGCAGGCAGGCATTCCCGGTCTGCCCCCGGATCCCGCGGTTATCCGCGCCCTCAGTTCAGAAAACGTAAAAGGATTCACCGCCTGGGGCGCGCAAGGCTCAAACCCGCAATTCCAGAACCCTTTTGTCATCGATCCCAAGGTCAACTACTCCATCCTGCGCGGCCATGACAGCATCAAGGTCGGCTGGGAGTTTCTCGCCATCAATACACAGATCGACGACTTCAATCCGGTCTACGGGTCGGAAAACTTCAATGGCGGCTTCAGCCAGAATGGCGCCGGCACCAAAGACACAGGCGCAAGCGAGGCCACATACCTCACCGACTTCCTGACCGGCGCGCGCTCCACCTATCAGCTCAACAACTTCAGGATCGTCAACTACCACCAGTACATGAACTTCTTCTATGTGCAGAACGACATCCGAGTGAGCCCGAGACTCACCATCAATGCCGGCCTGCGTTACGAACTGGTGACGCCGCAATTCGTCACCGGCAATCACCTCGCGAACTTTGATCCCACCACCAGCACCCTCATCCAGGCGTCCAGCGGCAGCATCTACAAGCGGGCACTCGTCCACACGCCAACGCTGGGCTTCGCTCCGCGTCTCGGTTTCGCGTTTCAACTCACTCCGAAGACCGTCGATCCGTTCCGCGTACGGCATCAGCTTCGACCAGTTCAACCGCGAGGGTGGAGAGAACCTGCTCGCCTACAACGGCCCGTACATCGTGAATTCCTCCATCACCCAGGTCGCTCCCTTTGCCGCGGCGAGCTCCGGAAAGCCGCAGCCTCTCTGTGCCGGAGACAACTACATCGGCTGCTTCCGCACCGTGCAGCAAGGCTATCCGCTAAACTACGCCAGCCCGGAACACTTCAGCACCTTGCTGGCGCAGACACGTTACATCCCCAGGAACATTCCCACCGGCTACGTGCAGACGTGGCATCTCGACGTGCAGCGCGAGATCATGAAGAACACCGTCCTCACCGCCTCCTACATCGGCGAACATGGAGTTCACATCTGGGTGCTGGCTGATCTCAATCAGGCGCAGCCAAATGCCACCGGAGGAACGCTCAGTCTCCAGGCGCGGCGGCCCATCACCACCTTCACCGGTATCGAAGAATCGATTCCCGCAGGCTTCTTGAGTTACAACGCACTTCAGGCAAAACTGGAGCGCCGCTTCTCCGCCGGGCTCTACTTCCTGAACTCGTTCACTTACTCCCGCGCCATCGACAATGCATCGGGCCATCTCGACACACCCAATGGCGACAACTCCCGCGTCAACCTCGCGAACCTGAGAGGCGAGACAGGAGAATCGGCCTACGATCAGCCGCTGAACGATACCCTCACGGTTGTTTGGGACTTGCCCTACGGCAGGGGGCGTCACTTCGGTGCCAATGCGCCGCGCGCCCTGGAGATGGCGCTTGGCGACTGGCAGATATCGGCAACCAACATCGCAACCAGCGGTCAGCCGGTGAACCTCACCTACTCCGAATCCGCGGCCTTCGACGTCAGCGATCTTCTCTCCTACCGTCCCAATGTCTCGGGAAATCCCGTCACGCCCTCTTCACAGAGAATCAAGACCTCCACGTCGATCTCCAATTTCCTGAATTCGGACACCGTGACCATTCCGACAGACGCCAGCCAGCCGTATGGAAACGCCGGGCGCAACTCCCTGCGTGATTATTCCTTCAATGAGCTGGATCTCGGCCTGCACAAGGGCTTTCGACTTTGGAATGAAACGTCGCTTCTCGATATTCGCGGCGAGGCCTTCAACCTGCTGAACCACGTCAACTACACCGCGCCGGACTCCAACCGCAGCGATGGAGCCTTTGGCAGCATCACCGGCTTCTTCCCACCTCGTCAGTTGCAGGTGGCCGCCAAGCTGGTCTTCTGAGGTCGCTGCTCTAAATATGGGTTCACCCGGACACTTCACCCATGCGCTGCGGAGGCGACAGTCTCCGCGGCAGCCTTGCGCAGCTCATCCGCCGCATCGCCCTTTGGCAGAAACTCCATCGCCATCCATCCGTCGTAGCCGTCTTTACGCAGCCCGCGATAGATCGCGGCATAGTCGATCTCGCCCGTGCCCGGCGCATGACGCCCCGGCACATCCGCCACATGCACCAGCCCCAGCAGGTTCACGTTGCCGCGCAACGGCGCCAGCAACGGCGCAACGCCTCCACCAGCGGGCAGCCCACGCTGCTGATGATAAAAATCGTAGAGCACCTGCACGCTCGGCAGTTTCACGGCGCGCGCAATGTCAAATGCCTCCTCCACGCGCGTCAGATAAATCGGCGGATTTTCCAGCAAATCGATCGGCTCCAGCAGCAGCGTGAATCTGCGCTTCGCCGCCACCTCGCCCGCGTGCTGCAGGTTCTCCACGCAGACAGCGTGCTGTTTGTCGCGCGGCATGGAAGCATCGCGCTTGCCGGAGAGCAGAATAATCCGCCGGCAGCCCATCTGCTCCGCCTGCGCCATGCGCGCCGTCAACTCATCCGCAAGCTTCTGCGCCGCGCCCGCCTCGGCAAATCCCGTCTCGATGCCAGACATCGCATCGCACACAATTCCCAGCTGCGTCATCCGCGCGCGGATGCGCTTCACATCCGTCGGTGACCACTTCTTGTCCTCGTCAACCAGCTCGAAGCCGTCGTAGCCCGCGCCCGCCACCAGGTCAATCGCCTGCTCCGCCGTGTACTTCGGCCGCAGCGTCCACAGCATCACGGAAAGTTTGAATGGCCGCGCCGCCTTCTCCGGCGACGCCAGCCCACGACGCGAGCACGCAGCTACTGCGAGTCCGGCCAGTCCGCCAGCTAGCCGTTCGCCAAACTGCCGCCGATTCATCATGGAGCGATCTTCCGCCGCGATCACTCAGCCGTCGACCGGCACCGATACATCCGTCGTATCCCACCGCACATGCAGCGAGCTTGTCTTCCCCTGGAACGGCTCCAGCGTGATCGACATCACTTCTTGCGGCGACGACAGTGTCTCCTTCTGCATATCCACGCGCGCCAGGTCCTGGCTCTGGTCGTACTTGGTGCCCCACTGCCCCGTCTGCTTGTTGATGATCAGCTTCCAGGTGCCCGTCGAAGGCAGCGTGTACAGCGTGTAGCTCCCTGCCGGCACTGTCGCCGTGCCGATCTTCAAATTCACCTCGGTCTTCAGCGCCGTCGCTGGATTCGCACCCGTCCGCCACACCTTGTCATACGGCACCAGCCCGCCAAAGATCTTGCGCCCGCGCATAGAGGGCGAGTTGTAGTGGATTGAAACCGTCTTCCCGTCCACCGTCTGCGAAGTATCCGCCGGCGGACTCGGCATCGGCTTCTTCGTTTGCGCTTGACAGCCGATCAACGCAGTCAAGCCGATACAGGCTGCACCACAAACTCTCAACAATGTCGTCTTCATCGATAGACCTCCAGGCCAATGATCTGCGGGATGATGTTATCGCACTTTCTCAAACTCGAACTTCGACCGGATGTGAGCATTGAAAAACCGCCCGATGGAGTCGGCCTCCAACAGCTCCAGCACAAGCCGGGCTGGAACGCCAAAATACTGGTAGATCTCCCCGCTATGGAACTCGACTTCCAGGCGCGAAGCGGATTCCTCGTAGCCGACCCATCGCAGTTCAGACGACTGGACTTCCTGTCTCAACATGCGATCCTCCGCACAGAACGGGCGCCAGAGACTTCGTTTGATTCCTGATCCCTGCTCCGCTACTGGTCCTCATTCCGGACATACGGCTTTAACAGATACTGCCGCGCCGTATTCACCGCCCCCTGCGTGTTGTCGTTCGTCTGGATCGCCTGTTGATACTCGTGGACCGCGCGGTCGCGCTGGCCGGTCACGTCGAAGATCTTTCCTAGCTGGATGTGACTCCACACCTCGGTCCACTTCGGATCGTCGTCGCCCCGCAGCGCATCGCGATACGCATTCGCCGACGCCTGGTAGTTCCGCTGCGTGAACAGCACATCGCCAATGCGGTAGTTCGCCAGCGAGCTGGTAGGGTTAGCCTTCAACGCTTCTTGGAACTGCTCAATCGCCCCCGTCGTGTCGCCCTGCCCCAGCAGTTGCTGCCCGCGCAGAATCGCCACCCGCACCTGCAGGTCCGACGTGTTTTTCAGCACTTCATTGTTCGGGTCGATCATGATCTTCCGCGGCAGCCCAAAGGTGTCGATCACATACTGCGAATCGCTTCCCGACACCTCCACCTGCTTCGTCTCCGTCTTGCCCTCGGTCTGCACCTCGAGCGTCACCGGCATGCGGAACAGGTCCAGATCCTGATCGATCTCGCCGATGGTGCGGAAGCCCGTGCCATTCCCCAGCCGGTACACCGTGTACTTGTTCTTGAACTGCGGCGCGCCCGTCCCGTCCAGCCACTGCGCGAAGAAGGGCACCAGATTCTGCTGGCTCGCGCCCTCCGCGATCTTCTCGAATTCGCGCGTCGAAATCGATGCATCCTTGTGCGTGCTCAGCACTGTCTGCAGCGCTTTCTTGAAGGCGTCATCGCCAATCTCATAACGCAGCATGTGAAAGACCAGCCCGCCCTTGTCCAGCGTCATCGCTTGAAACTGCGGCGAGAAGGCGTCCAGCCGTCCCGCAGAGGTCAGCGGAATCGTGTCATACGCCAGCGCGCCGGCGGAGACGTCGGTGATCGCCTGCTCCAGGTTCTGCTTCCCAGCCACGTCCTCCACATACATCAGCTCGCCGTAGCGCGACATCCCATTCGTGATCCATGCGTCGTTCAGCGTCGCTGGGGACACCATGGAGCTCCACCACTGCCGCGCAATCGTGTTCGCCAGCAGCCGGTAGTTGTTGCGTATCGCGATTTGCCCGCCCGCCACCAGCGCCATCTCCGGCGCCCAGTACGCCGGCACCGTATCGTCCGGCAGCTCAATCACGTTCAGCCGCGCCGACTCCGCCGGACCGAACGTGCCGCTGAAAAAGTCATACTCGCGATTCGCGGTCTGCGCATATTGCTGGGCCACGCTCTCATGTGCCGGCGTCGTGTACACCTTGATATTCGCCGCGCCCATCACACGCAACCGGAGCCTTGAACTTCGCCGCGACAATCGTCCCCGGAAATCCCGGCCGGTCCCAGTTGAACTGCCACGTCTCGCCGCCCTTCTCCGCATGCGGCGCGCCCGTCGAACCTGAACCCAGCACCGTGTATCCCGTCGGCGCATGCACCGTAATGTCCGCCGTAAAGCGATCCGTCAGGTAGCCCGTCATTGGAAACCATCGCGCCGCATACAACAAATAGCTGGTCGGGTCGCCGATCGACGCCAGCTTCAATCCCTCCACCGGCGAACCATCGCCACTTTCGAGCGTGCCGTCGTACGCAAAGGTCCACACCGCCGTGTCACCCTTTGCCAGCGGCTCCGCCGGCGTCACCCGCAGCGTGGAGGACTGTCCGCGCTCCGCATTCAGCGGATGGCCATTCGCATCCAGCACCTTCGACACCTTCAGCCCGGAGTGCAGCTCGAAGACCGCCACAGGCACCGCGTCGAGCGCGGTAAAGCTCACCTTGGCGGTCGCACGCAGTTGATGCGTCGCGGGTATCACCGACGCGTCAATCGTGTAGCCCGTGATGTCAATTAGCGGCTTGTTGGAAAGCTGCTGCGCCCCGGCAACCGTAGCGGTCAGGCCGAAGGTCAGCACTGCGGAAAAAAGCGTGGCGCGAAAAAGAAGACGAGTCATGGTGTGCGTGCGTTCATTCATGCCTGGTACGTACCAGCCGGCTCTGCAGATCCCTCCGGCGCCCTTCTCGCGTTCGAAACTCCCGTTGCATTGCCCGCTGCATTCGATGATAAAGAAGCCGGCCCGTCCGTCAGCAATTCCACGCAGATGCGCGCCGCGCGCCCAATCGCGTCTTGCTCACCATTCGTGTGCAGCCGCTCGCGCACCTCGCGCAACCCCGCCATCGCCTCTTCGCGCGCCTGGCCATCCGCCAGCAGAGGCCGCAGCGCCGTCACCACCTTCGCCGCGGTGAAATCATTCTGAATCAGCTCCGGCACCACGCGCCGCCCGGCAATCAGGTTCGCCATCGCCACATGCGGCACGGTTACGAACCGGCGCGCGATCGCATAGCTCACCGTCGACAGCCGGTACACCACCACAAATGGATTCCCCGCCAGCGCTGCCTCCACGGTCGCCGTGCCGCTCGCCACCACCGAACCGCGCGCGTGAAAGAGCGCCGCCCGCGCATCATCGACGAGCCTGGGCACCGTCCTGCTCTCTTCAGCAGCCATCATCGCCGCAACCATCTCCGGCGCCAGCGTCGGCGCCACCGGCAGCAGGTATTGATACGTGTTGCCGAGCGTTGTCGCAGCTTCGAGCATGGTGGGCAGGTTCAGATGGACCTCGCGTTGCCGGCTGCCCGGCAGCAGGGCCACCCACGGTTTGGACGCATCCAGCCCATGTTGGCGAGCGAACTCCTCCCGCGTCACCTCCGGCATCGCCAGATCGGCCAGCGGATGGCCCACAAACTCCGCCGCCACCCCGCGCTCCCGATAGAACGGCTCCTCAAAGGGAAAGATCACCAGCATGCGGTCCACAAAGCGCTGCACCCGCCGGATGCGCCGCTTCTTCCACGCCCAAAGCTGCGGCGACACAAAGTACACCACCGGTATCCGATGACGATGTAGCTGCTCGGCCAGCCGCAGATTCACATCCGGAAAATCAATCAGCACCGCCAGCGCCGGCCGCTCGGCAGCAATCGCCCGCTTCAGCCGCTGGAACTGCCCGTAAATATAAGGAGCGTGCCGCACCACCTCGGTGATGCCCATGTGCGCCACATCCTCCGCGCGCACCACCTGTCGAAAGCCAAGCTGCGCCATGCGCGCGCCGCCCAGCCCAAAGAATCGCGCACCCGCCAGCCGCCGCCGAATCGCCTCCATCAGCGCCGCGCCATAGCGCTCGCCGGAAGCCTCCCCGGCAGACAGGAAGATCAGCGGGTCCTGCAACGGATGCGGATTGGCGGCGGCAGTCATCGGTCTGCCAATAAGGTTAGCAGCGCAGGAAGCAGGCGGCTCGTTCCGCCGCTCCCGGGCCGCGCACCTCAACAAAATTCATGAGCCGGTCAGAAATCGAGAGGCGCCGCGAAACGATTCGTCGCGATGCGTCCCTATGAAGCAGGCTGGCGGGTTCGCGCATCGTCAATCGTGGGGATGCGGGGATCCGTCCGGCTCCCGTCTCTTCCGGACGCCGGATCATGATCGCGACAGGAGGGGGGTGCCCCACATCTCAAAGAGATGTGGGATAACGTCTGCATTGCCCATCCAAATCAACGTGAGCGACCAAAGGAAGCGAACCCCACAGAACGCGCCGCAGGCGCAATCGCCCGTGCGGCCAGCACTCATTCCGCCCGCAAGGCCTCCACCGGATTCACCGACGCCGCGCGACGCGCCGGCAGATAACTCGCTACCATCGCCGCAACCCCCAGCACTGCTGCCACGCCTGCCAGCGTTGCCGCATCCCAGGGCCGCACGCCAAATAACAGCGGCCGCAACAGCCCCGCGATCGCCATGGACCCAAGAGCACCCGCACCGATCCCAACCACGACCAGCCGCAAAGCCTCACGCAACACCATCCCGGAGACTGCACTCCGCTGCGCGCCCAGCGCCATCCGCACCCCGATCTCCCGGGTTCGCTGGCTCACCGAATACGCAATCACCCCGTACAACCCCACCACCACCAGCAGCAGCGCCATCCCGGCAAATCCCCCCACCACCCAAGCCGAGGAGCGGTGTCGATAAGCCGACTCCGATTGATGGATGCGCTCCGTCATCGTCTCCGCATGAGAGGTCATCACGGCCGGGCCAATCTGATGGATCGCCGTCACCAGTGACTTCAGCACGGCCTGCGGTTCCTGCCCTGTGCGAACGACAACATAGAAATTGCCTTCAGCTCCTTGATCGAAGGGGGTATAGATCGCAGGATGGACCGCTTTATCCAGCGGCCCTTCCTTGATGTCATCCACCATCCCGACAATCTCGATCACCGGTTCCGACTGATCAAAGCGAATCTCCTTACCAATCGGATCCTCGCCTGGAAAATACCTCCGGGCAAACGCCCGGTTGATGATCATGACGCGAGGCTTCGATGCATCCTCCCACTCGTGGAAGTACCGCCCGCGCACGAGCCGCGCCTGCAACGTCTGAAAGTACCCCGCGCTCACCTGGCGCGCATTCGCTTCATTGCCCTCGCTATGCGTCCCTCTTCCAATGATCAAAAACGACGTACTCCCGCCGCCTGTACTATCCACTGGCACCTGATGTGTCACCGCCACCGACTGCACACTGGAAAAGCCTCTCACCCTATCCATCAACTGATGGGCCAGGGCAATGATCTGCTCGTCCTTTGGATATGCAAAGTGCGGCACTCGCAATCGCACCATCGCCAGACCGCGTGGCTCGATTCCGATATCCGTATGGAGCAGCCGGACAAAACTCTTGCCGAGCAACCCTGCCGCCACCATCAGAATCATCGCCATGCACAACTCCACCACCACTAGATGCGCGCCGAGATGCCGCCACACCGTCCCTGCCGCGTTTCGGCTGCCCTGCCCCACCCGTACACGGGACAGCAGGAAGTGAAAGCTTGGTGTGAGCGAGAACAGCACCGCCATCATCGATGCCATCACAACCGCAAACAGCACCACCCGCACGTTCCATCCCAGGCCTTCCAGATATGGCATGTTGATCAGCAGATTTGCCGGGATCAGCCGCGTCAACAGGTGCATCGCCAAAGACAATGCGCTCATGCCAATCGCGCTTGCAAGAGTCACCAGCGTCAGCCCCTCGGTAGCGAACTGACGGATCAATCTGCCTGCAGAGGCTCCCACCGCCATGCGAAGGCTGATCTCCGCGCGACGGCTCTCCGAGCGAACCAGCAGCAGGCTCGATACATTCACGCACGCAATCAGCATTAGCAGCGCAGACCCGGCCCACAGCAGCAGCAGAATCGCCCGCATATCTCCGACAATCACTTCGCTCAGAGGTAAAACCGTCGCGCCCCGTCCTTCGTCCGCATCGGGGTACTGATTCGCCAGTTGCTTTGCAATCGAACCCATGGCAGCCGAGGCAGTTTCCGGCGATACTCCATCCTTCAGCCGGGCGATACCGGCAATCCCATGCCCTCCGCGTCCATTTGGATCAGACGACATCTGCAATGTCGCCCAGAACTCCGCTGGCCCCACCGGCGCAAAATGAAACCCTCGAGGCAACACGCCAATAATCGTGTAAGAGACGTTGCCCAGCGTCACGGGCCGTCCTACGGTATCTTCGCGACCGCCGTAGCGCTTCTGCCATGCCGCATAGCTCAGCATAACGAGGTGTGCTGCACCGGCCAGGTCCTCACCGGGACGAAAATCGCGCCCCAACATCGGCGCAACTCCAAGCGTGCGAAAGAAACCATCGCTTACCACGGCACTATCCACCTGCTCCACGCCCCCAGCCGTGTGCAGACCGAACAGAACGTAGTCGTACGCCTCCACGGAGGAGAACACCGTATTCATCCTCTTCCAGTCCAGATAGTCGAGATAGGAGAGATGAAATTGTGCTCCGAGTGGTGTGCTCTCAAAGAGTCCCACCAGCCGCGAAGGGTTTTGATACGGCAACGGCTTCAACAGCGCCGCATCCACAAAAGCAAATATCGCCACATTCGCGCACAAACCCAACGCCAGCACCAGAATCGCGGTCACAGCAAACCCAGGATTCTTCCGCAACTGTCGCATAGCAAACTGCAGATCCTGAAAAATAGTTTCTACCCGGAATCCAACCACCTCGTGGCTCCGCTCCTTCAGCCGCGTCGTATTCCCGAACTGCCGCTTCGCCGCATAGCGAGCCGCCTCCGGTTCCATGCCTTCGGCCACAAACGCCTTCTCTGCCGCCGCACGATGAAACTCCATCTCCTCCGTCAGCTCATCGCGAAATCTCTTCCGCCCCAGAAGCAGTTGCAGCTTGCGCAGAAAACGCAGCATCGCAGTCTCACGCATCCTGCAGCACACGGCCGATCGCTGCGATCATCTGTTGGAACTCGGAGAGTTCCACGCCCAGTTGTTTCTTTCCCGCCGCCGTCAACGTATAAAAGCGCGCCCGCCGGTTCGTCTCCGTCATCTTCCACTCCGCCTTCACCCAGCCCTGCAGCAGCAGCCGCTGCAGCGCCGGATACAGCGATCCCTCCTCCACCCTCAACGCATCGTCGGATAACCGCTTGATCGCCAGCGCAATCCCGTATCCATGCATCGGCGCACGCTTCAGCGTTGTCAGAATCAGCAGGTCCAGCGTCCCCGGCAACAGGTCGTTTTTCTTTGGCATGTCTTTCTATCCTGCCCTATGCATAGACGATCTATGGATAGAAAGTCAATGGCATTCTTTCGCTCACTTCCCCGAATCCGTATGCCACCCCGGATTCACCCACTCCCCATCCCGCAGCACAAAGATCTCCGTCGCCCGCCCCGCGTCCACCGACCGCTTCCCTTTCACGTCCATCTCCAGCCGGTACGTGCTCCACGTCACCGCGACATCGCCGAAGCGCTGCATCTCCGTATGCGGAAATTCCAACGTCAGCAGCTTCCCGCCCCCGGCATGAAACGCCTCCGACGATTGCAGCACCTCCGCCTGGTGCTTCCACCCCTCCTCGCCGCCGCTGATCACAATCGTGTCCTCCGGCACCAGCCGCTTCAACGTCGGGATATCGCCCGCAAACCACGCACGCCACACCGCCTCCCGCGCCTTCAGAATTGCGTCGCGATCCGCCCCGGCCGCCTGCGCAAATACCGGGACCGCCGCCGCCAACGCCATCCACGCCACCGCCATCCGCATCACTCGACGCATAGCTCCTCCATAACTCCGTACTAAGTCCATCTGGACTTTGACCTCTAACTCTCCCCCGGCCTGCCCGCACAGACAGCCAGCAACGCCGCCGCTGCAGATGCTGAAAACACCGAGTAATCCATCGGCGATTTGATCCCGAACGAAATTGCCATCGCCGTACCGAAGATCGCCAACAGCACCGCGGCTCCCGTCGCGGTCCAGCGCAGCCATAGACCCAATATCAAAGCGATGCCCAGCGCAATCTCCGCCACCGTCGCGCCCCACGCCAGATACGGAATCGTAGCCGCCGGCATGAACGAATTCACCTCTGCCGTGTACTCCAGAAAGTTCTTGAACCCGCTCGACGCCTTTCCATACAGCCCAAGTCGAGAGGCCACCGCCGACAGAAATGCCGCCCCCAGCGCAAGCCGCGCATACAACATTGCCCATTGCTCCCGATCCATGGACCCCAGCCTCCCCACTCGCGTCTTCATCCCTTCGCTCCCCTTTCGTCCGCCGTAGGCGTGCTCAGCCTACTCAGCATACAAAGCAGGCCAGAAGCGTCGCCGTTGGGGCGCGACACTCTCCCGCGCCATGGCGAACTCGCGGGTTCCCCATCGAGACACGAAAAGCCCGCACTTTCATTGCGCGCGTACAATTGCGCACCCCGGGAAGAGTGATTCAGCGCCCGGGCGAAAGTGAAGGTGAATGCATGATCGGAGACAAGATCGGCGAAACCAAGGGTAAGAGACTTGTAAGACGCGTGATTTCCACAGACCCGCCCACGGCAGAGGTATCGTTTGAAGATAGCGGCACCATGTTCGGTGTAGCCACCTCCGGAATGGGCACGTATACATCCATCATCCGTCCCGACGGCTCCATTCATGGCGAGGGACAGGGGTTGATCATGACTCCCGACGGCGAAGTCGTCACCTGGACCGGATCGGGCCTCGGCAAATTCGGAAAAGCCGGCGCCGTCAGCTATCGCGGCATGCTGTTTTTCCGAACGGCGTCGGAGAACCTCGCGCGCCTCAACAACACCTGCGGCGCCTTCGAATATGAAGTCGATGCAGCAGGCGGCACAGTCTCCAAAGTATGGGAATGGAAGTAGCGCCGGCACCATCGTTGTGCCGGCCGAACACGGATCGAAACGCAACCCAGGCCCCGGCATCACCGGAGATTCCAGGCTTCACACAGGAAGCCCGGAGTTCCGCACCTCCCCCAAATGCTGACATTCCCTCGGCAATAGCGTCCGTTCCGTGAGGCGCCGTGCTAGAGCAATCCCAGATGGTCGGGATATCTTGCCTGCAGAGAACTCACCAGGAGTTCAAACTCTGGAAGCACCCGTAGACTTCGGAGACAAGGGTCCTTCAGGAAAAATGGCCAGCAGGCGAATCCGGTGCTGACACTTCGCTCAAGCCACTCAAAAGCGGTTTCACGTCGACCTGCCAAAGCCAGAATGCAGGCAATTTGGTAATAAATATGGTGCGCATGTCCAAATGACTTTGGACTCGCACAAGCCTTGGCCATACAGTCGAGTGCGTCGTCAAATTTCCCCTGCAAGGCCCAAAAGACTCCCTGCAGGCTGATGATCAGCGGTTCTTCCGGCAACAGTAACAGCGCTTCATCCAGCAGTTCCTTCGCCTCTTTCCAATCCTGCGTCATCATGGCTGGCTGCGGAGCAAAGTAGATTGCGTACTTGTTGCTTGGGCTTTCCGCACGCCATGCTTGAATCTCTTCGCGCGCTGGCTCGTATTCCCGGCTCCATATATAGACCTGAACAATACTCGAACTCACTGCCTTTCTAGGATGGAATGGCCGTCCTCGTTCGTACATGTCACGAGCATGATCGAGCAGTCCGATATGTGCCAGGATGGTGCCGAGGCGATTGTAAGCATGCGGCAGATTGCTCTGTAGGGCGAGGGCACGCTTGAGTTCAGCAATCGCTTCCAGGTGTTGGAAATTTTTCGACGGTCCCCACAGTAAGAAGGCACAAGCAACGTGTCCTTCAGGGAGCTCCGGATCTATTTCAAGCGCGCGCCGGCAGTGAAATTCAGCCTTTCCCAGCCACACGCTGGCTGGGTCAAACTCGAAATGGCGAGTGGTGCATACCAAAGAGAGGGTAGCGTGTCCCAGAGCGAAAGCAGGATCTCGACTCACAGCGTTCGTCAGGTGATGCGCGGCTTTCTCCATCATGACCGGATCGCCGGAGGCGCTCAACCCATAGCCCCGCATGAACTCCGCATACGCCAGCGGATCCCTGCTATATCGCGGCCGTTGCTCGGCAATGGCTGCACCGAGCGGGCGGTTCAATGTGCTTGCAATCTGCTTCGCAATCTCACTCTCGAGCTCAGACAGGTGATCCATGTCAAGATCGCATTTCCTTGTGAAGCAAACGCTCTGCGGATTTGCGTCGAACATCTCCAGCGACAGACGCCATTGCCCTTTAGACACCTGAATAGCGCCATGGACAACGAAACGAACGCCCAGACGGGAAGCGATCTCCGCAGCGTTGGCCCCGGGCGGCATGTTCAACATTGCGGAGGTCGGCAGTACATCCACACCTCGAAGATTTGCCAGGCGCGAGTTCAGTGCATCGGCGAACCCCAGGCACAGACCATGGTCATCCGTGGCCTTCCCCAGAAGCACAAGTGGCAAGACAGCAAGTGATGACCGCTCGTCCCGGCCGCTGGCGGTCTCCTTGCTGCCTGTGCGGGCAGAAGCTTGTCCAGGATCAGAGCGCGGATATTGAGCCTCGACCACTCGTATGGGGCCGATAAATCGATACCCTTTCCCAACTACTGTTTCTATAAAGCGCGGTTGAGCAGAATCGTCATTCAGAGCCGTCCGAATCTTTCGCACAATGTTGTTCAGGTTTCTGTCGGTATCGACAAACAAATCGGAGCGCCAAAGCTTCTTGATGATGTCTTCGCGTGACACCATCTGCTCTCGCCGGCTCACCAGGAAGATCAGTAACTCCATGGACTTCTTTTCGAGCTTCACACGCCGGCCGGAACGGCGCAGTTCGTATCGCCCAAGATCGAGTTCAACTTCGCCGATGGCTCGCGTTACGCTCCGCATAAAGCTCTCGCTCTGGAATCATCGGCTAAGATTCAACAACTTAGGAAGATATCCGAAAGATATATAAACACTACCTGCTTCTGATTGGAATGGCCCCTCGGCTAAGAGATGATGCTCGCGGATCAATTTCCGAGAATGGAGGCTGAAAGATGAAACGAAGTATGTACCTCATACTCGCGTTGGTTGGGTTATTCTGCGGCGCGGGTCGGTTCCTTACGATTGCGGCGCAAGCCCCTTCCCATGAAGAGAAACACGTATTTACCCCGGATACCATCCCCTGGGGGCCGGCGCCGCCGGTTGTGCGTCCGGGCGCGCAGTTCGCCGTGCTCGAAGGCGACCCGACCGCCTCGACCGGTGACTACACCGTGCGATTGAAGATGCCGGACGGGTACCGGATCGCTCCCCATTGGCATCCCGCGCGGGAAAATGTCACCGTCATTTCTGGAACGTTCAAAGTTGGCATGGGAGATGTTTTTCAAACGAAGACCATGGCCGCTCTCCCTGCCGGCAGTTTTGGCTTTCTCGATCCCAACATGCACCACTACGCCATGGCATGCGGAGAGACCATCGTGCAGGTCCACGGAAAATCTCCTTTTCAGTTCAACTACGTCAATCCGGAAGACGACCCCGGCCGGAACAAGTAGTCTGGCCCGTCGAGCGCGGGAAGGGCGAATGCCAGCGCTCAGTCCCGCAGCAGGATCTGTCAAGGTACTAAGCCTGTCCAGGAAGCGTCGGCAATCGCTTCCTGGAACAATCCAATGCCCAGAGCACAAAATCTCTTTGCACTTGCCGCCGTAGGACTGCTTGCTTTCGGGTTGCTCGCATCGCAATTCGGATCGCCGGGCGGATTCACCATCGGAACGCAAAACCGAGGATATGCATTCGCCCACGAGA
Organism: uncultured Acidobacteriaceae bacterium; assembly: GCA_963763665.1. GTDB lineage: Bacteria > Acidobacteriota > Terriglobia > Terriglobales > Acidobacteriaceae > KBS-83. The sequence goes on from CAVXPT010000002.1 coordinate 278,728, forward strand.
TGCCCCTCTATGGCATCGCAGTGGCATTTGTGTCGATGCAGTTGTGGTTCGCCGTCGATCTCGCTCGCGCACTTTTCAAAATGCGCGCGACATAGTCATCGACGTCATGACACCCTGGCCCCAAAGCCCATTCCGGGACGCGAACTTATTTCTTGCCAAGAAAGTTGGCGTGATATACCTCGCGATTTGTCATACTTGAATAAGGGGCAATATCGGCCGCTTCCATCAGGAATCGGGAACCAGGCAGATCGCTCCTAAGTCTTTTGGTTAGACGATTTTAGCCGTAACCATTTTAGATAGAGAAACTTAGCCAGCCGGGACGCAGTGCTGCACCAGAAACCAGGCAAATGGCGCGCCCTAAGCGCTTTGTTTGGACGAATTTACCGCGAAGTCCTTTGTTTGGACGAATTTGGCTGCCGGGAGAGCACCTAAACCGAACACAATAAGAGACTTACAAGCCAGACTCCGGTGACGGGAGGGGGAGGGGGGTCACTCGTAACGCAACGCTTCGATCGGGTCCAGGTTGGCCGCACGCAGCGCCGGCACCATCCCGCTCACCAGCCCCACCACGATCAGGATGCCGCTGGAAACCCCAACGATCAGCGGAGAAATCAGCAGCCGGATATCGGCGTCGCTCGCGTCTTTGGCGATCGCGCTGTAAAAGGTGATGTTGCCCACCGCCAGCGAAACTCCATACGCCAGCAGCATCCCCAGCACGCCCCCGGTAGCGGAGATCACCAGCGCCTCCGCCAAAAACTGAATCAGGATGTGCCGCTTGCGCGCGCCCAGCGCTTTTTCCACGCCGATCTCGCGCGTGCGCTGTTGCACGCTCACCAGCATGATGTTCATCAGCCCGATGCCCGCGATGCCCAGCGTCAGCGAGCCGATGAACGCCATCAACACCTCCAGCGCCGCCGTGATGATGCGGAACTGCTCCAACTGCTCCATCAGGTTCGCGACATAGATCGCATTGCGGTCCGTCGGCCGGAAGCCGTGCGCCGCGCCCAGTGTCTTGCGCACCGCCTGCTCCACCGCCATGTGGTCGCCGTGGTAGGTCATCCAGATGCCGTCCAGGTACTTCATGTCCTTCAGATCGCCCATGGTCTTGAAGGGAATGTGCACCTCGCGGTTGACGTTGTCCTCTTCCTCGGTCATCTTCGGCTTCAGCACGCCGATGACGGTGAAGCTGATGCCGCCCACGCGAATGCGCTGCCCGATCGGGTAGATCCCGGAGAACAGCTTGGTGGCTGCCTCGGAGCCAAGCACGGCGACGTGGTTGCGCTCTGCGTTGTCCTGCTCGGTGTAGAAACGGCCTTTCACGACGTAGTAGTTCAGGATGTCCGCGATCGCCGCATGGCTTCCTTCGACGTGCCAGGTATAGCTGTGCAGGTCGTTCTGGATAGGAACGCTGTCCTTCTCCAGATTGGGCACGATCTGCTCCAGGCCGGGAACGCTCGAGGAGAGCCGTTCGATATCGTCCTGCGTGAAGCGCACCGGCACGCCGGCCTTCTTGCCCCCGGCCTGCTCGCTGGTGGTGCCGGGAAACACGCCGATGGAGTTGATGCCCCACTGGGAGAAGATGGCCATGATCGCGCGGCTGAACCCCGCGCCGTAGGCCAGCAGCAGCACCACCGTCGCAATACCCCATGCCATCCCCGCCACGGTGATGATGGTGCGCCGCCCGTTGTACCGCATCGCTTCGTAAGCCTGCTTCAGCAAATCGATCAGCATCGCCGCTACTCCCGCCTGAGCGCTTCCACCGGCTCCAGCCGCGCCGCCTTGCTCGCCGGCACCAGTCCCGCAATCACACCGCTGGCGGTAAGCGCGCCAACCGCCAGCGCCGCCGACCACGGCACCAGCCGCGGCGGATCGAAGCCCTCCAGATTCTGCCCGATCGCGGACTGCAACACGTACATCAGCAGCGCCGCGCCGCCAATCCCGATCAGCCCGCTGATGCCCGTCAGGAAGAGCCCTTCCAGCAGGAACTGCAGCTCCACACTGCGATTGGTGGCGCCCAGCGCCTTGCGCAGCCCGATCTCCCGCGTGCGCTCCGACACCGCAACCAGCATGATGTTCACGATGCCCACCGCCCCCAGCGCCAGCGTGACCACGCCCACGCTGCCAAGGAAGACGTCCATGGCGTCGAATATCTTGCCCACCATCTGCTGGCTCTTGATCGAGTCCCACTCGTCAAAGGCATCCTTGTTGCGCCAGTCGAAGCCGTGCCGCTGAGCGATCAGCCGATGGACATCGGCCACCGCCAGCTCATTGTCGCCATGGACGCGCGGCTGGTACTGGATGCCGCTCAACGCATCCTGCGGCAGGTTCTCACCCTTGATGGGAAACATCTCCATCATCACGGAGAGTGGGATGTACGCCTGCTGATTGACTCCGTTGTTGTTACCCCGTCCCGTCTTCGCCGCCACGCCTATGACCTGGAAGCGCGAGCCGTTCAGCAGGATCCACTCTCCCAGCGCCGGCCGCCCGGAGAAGAGCAGTTGCGCCGACTTCGATCCCAGCACCACCACGTGGCGCCGGTCACGGAGATCGTCGCCGTTGATCAGACGCCCGTCGGCCATCGGGAGAGCGCGAATGTGGGCGTAGTAGGTATCGATGCCCTTCACCGTGCCGCCAGTCGTCGCGTACTGGCTGACCTGCTGAATGGTCTCGTTCTCGACCGCCGCGGTCACCTCTCGCACCGAGGGCAGCTTGCGCATGGCCTCGGCGTCGGAAAGCGTGACATGGTACGGCCGCATGCCGGTGTGCTGACTGGGGACGGCAGGAATATTGCCGCCGGAGAGGAAGATCACATCATTGCCCAGGGTGGCCATCTGGCGCCGCTGCCCGGAGCGAAAGCCTTCGCCCAGGCCAATCAGCAGCAGCAGCGACCCCACCCCCCAGGCAATACCGAACATGGTGAGAAAGGACCGCAGCTTGTGCGCCCAGATCGCGTCCAGAACCTGCCCGACGATGTCCTTGAGCGCGCGCATGCTACCTCATGGACGAATACGCTGGCCATTGGACAGCAGTTCCATATCCGCCCTCGAGGACCGTACCAGGCCCCTATTTCTTATCGAGGGCCGTCAGCACTTCTCCGGCGTTCGGTGAGCTGACCCGCAGGTATTCACTGACCCGCTTCCGCTCCTCGTTGGTCAACGTAGGGGCCACGGCAAGCAGGCGTCGCATAGTAGTAGCAACGTCGTCAACGTAGTTCATCATGCGAATGGCTTCGCCGGACAAGGGCATCTTTCGTTTCTCCACTTCTTCTTCTTTCAATCGCTCCACACATTCTCCCGTGCCCGGGTAGGGTTCGTAAAGTGGCCGACCGGCATCCCACCGAAGGCAACTGTCCCGCGCAACCTTTATCCTCTAAAGAACGTGCCTTGTATAGAGGGCGGCAGTCGCGCCCGACCACAGCGAGAACCGAAGGGCTCCTCGATAGTAGGAAGCTAAGTCGGTCAAACCAGATTCCCGACCCAGATTTCCCGGAAGCCATGGACCAAGACTGCATCCATTCTCTGCTCCAGACCGATGTTCGCGTCCCCGTCGCCACCTACCGCGCCCAGATGCACCACGGATTCACCTTCGACCAGGCGTCGGCGATCGTGCCCTATCTGCAACGGCTGGGCATGGGGGATTTCTACGCATCCCCGATCTTCGAGGCCCGGTCAGGCAGCATGCACGGTTACGATGTCACCCGGCATGACCGGCTGAACCCTGAGTTGGGGGGGGCGGAACACTTCGTCCCCTTCGCTGAGACGCTGCAGAGGCACGAGATGGGCCTGCTACTGGACATCGTCCCCAACCACATGGGGATCGGGAAGGATTCGGTGTGGTGGCAGGATGTGCTGGAGAACGGCCACGCCTCCCGGTATGCCAACTACTTCGACATCGACTGGAGTCCGCTTAAGGCGGAGATGCGCGATAAGCTGCTGCTGCCGATCCTGGGCAACCAGTATGGTGAAGAGCTCGAGGCCAAGCGCATCCAGGTGGCCTTCGAGGATGGCCGATTCTACGTGAAGTATTACGACGACCATCGCATGCCGGCGTCACCGCGTTCCATCCCGCTCATCTTCTTCCGCCGGCCTATCGGCACGCTGCCCACCGAACAGGAGACGGCAGGCCTGCCGCACGATCTAGTCGAGAGCCTGCGCGAGTTCACGCAACTGCCGCCACACGAGTCGACCGATCCGCAATTGCAGGCGGACAGGCAGCAGCGATTGGCGGTCCTGCTGCCTCGGCTGCGCACTGTTTTGACCAGCGCAGCGGCACAGCCGGTCATTGCCCGCGCGCTCGAAGCGATCAATGGCACGGAGGGCGATCCGCACAGCTTCGATGCTCTGCATGCGTTCCTCGACGTGCAGCCATACCGGCTCGCCTACTGGCGCACCTCCGCGGAGGAGATCAACTATCGCCGCTTCTTCGATGTGAACGACCTGGTCGGTCTGCGCATGGAGACGCCGGAGGTCTTCGCCGACACGCACTGCCTGATCCGCGAGTTGCTGGCGAAGCAACAGGTGACCGGCCTGCGTATCGATCACTGTGACGGCATGTTCAATCCGCGCCAGTATCTGATCCGGCTGCAACTGCTCTATCTGGCGAGCCAGTGCGCGGGGCCGAAGCCCGTGAGCGAGACCGCCGCGAACGGGATCGAGCGGGCGGTACTAGACCAGGTGCGCGGGTACGATTGGAGCGCCTCGCACGGACCACTTTACGTGGTGGTGGAGAAGATCCTGGAGCCGCGCGAGCACATGCCGCGGGAATGGCCGGTGCACGGCACCTCCGGCTACGACTTCGTCTACTTCGCCAACAACATCTTCATCCAGCGCGACAACCTGAAGGCGTTCAACACACTTTACGAGCGGGTGCTCGGGCATTCCATGAATCCCGACCTCATCATCTACCGGGCGAAGCTGCAGGTGATGCAGAACTCCCTCGCCAGCGAGGTACACGTGCTGACCAACATGCTCAGCAAGATCGCCGCCGCCGACCGGCATGCGCGAGACTTCACCGACAACATCCTCGAGTCGGTGGTGCGCGAGACCATCGCGTGCTTCCCGGTCTATCGGACCTATATCGATGAGCGCGGCACCTATCCCGACCGGGATATCGCATTCATCCAGAGTGCGATCCGGCAGGCGAAGCGGCGCAATCCGGACATCGATGGGTCGGCCTTCGACTTCCTCGCCGACATGCTGCTGCTGCGCCGCAGGCACCAGACGCCCAGCCGTGAGATCGATCCGCAGCAACTACGATTCGCACTCAAGTTCCAGCAGCTCACCGGGCCGGTGATGGCGAAGGGCGTGGAGGACACGACCTTCTACGTGTACAACCGGTTCATCTCCTCCAGCGAGGTGGGAGGAGACACGAAGTCGTTCGGGATCACGCTGGAGCAGTGGCACGCGAGCAATGAGGAGCGGCTCGCGATGTCTCCCGACTCGATGCTGACCACGTCGACGCACGACACCAAACGCAGCGAGGATGTGCGCAACCGGCTGAACGTGCTATCGGAGATACCGAATGCGTGGTCGGGCGCGGTGCGGCGCTGGCAGCGGGTGAACGCGAAGGCGAAGCGCACGCTCGCCGACGGCCGCGTGGCGCCGGATGCGAACGAGGAGTATCTGCTCTACCAGACGATCGCGGGTGTGTGGCCTTGGCAGACAGACGAGCCGGGCTGCCGCGAGTCTGTCGTGAAGCGGTTGCAGGAGTACGCAGCGAAGGCGCTGAGCGAGGCCAAGGTCAATCTGAGCTGGATCAGCCCTGATCCAGAGTATGTCAGCGCGGTGCAGAGCTTCATCGCGGATATTGTCACGCCCGACAAGCGCGGACGCGAGACCTCTTTCATGCAGGTGCTCGAAAAACTGCTGCCGCAGATCCGATTTTTTGGCGGTGTGAATTCGCTGGCTCAGCTGGTGTTGAAGGCTACGTGCCCGGGGGTGCCGGACTTCTACCAGGGGACGGAGTTGTGGGACCTGAGCCTGGTCGATCCGGACAACCGGCGGCCGGTGAACTACGAGCTCCGTGACCGGATGCTGGCGCACCTGGATGAGGTCGCGGAGCAGCAGGGCGCCGCCGCAGTGGCCGCGGAGGTGACGCGCGACATCGCCGATGGCGCGATCAAGCTATGGACTACCGCGCAGGTGCTGCGGCTGCGGCGCGCGGAACATGCGCTGTTCCGCCATGGCAGATATCTACCGTTGTACGCAGAAGGCGCGGCGGAGCAGCAGGTGATCGCGCATGCGCGGCAGTATGAGGACAGGACGGTCATCGTTGCCGTGCCTCGCTTCGCCTGTTCGCTGATGCGCGGCGAGGTTGCTCTGCCGTTGGGCAAGGCGTGGAAGGACTGGACACTGTCGCTGCCCTCGGAGTTGCAGAGCGCCTATCGCAATATCTTCACCGGCGAGACGGTCAACGCGGAAGCATCTTTGCCGCTGGCGCAGGTCTTCGCCAGCTTTCCGGTCGCTGTCTTCGTTACGGCCTCGTAAGCCAGCCGCGGACGATCGACACAGCGCTGCAGCCATTCGTCACATCGGGCGTATGCTGAATGGCTGGCGTTCGCTACTCTTGGTGTTGACGCACGTCGAATGGATGCGCGTTTGTTTCGCAAGGAGGCTTCATGCGCTTCGCCATCCGGGTACTTGTCCGCTGCCGCTGTTCTCGCATTGCCACTCGCTGCCGTTGCCGCGACGGCCGCAGCCGAAGACTGCTGCCGCTGTCATTGCCGCGGACGACGGGCTGGGACAAGGCGGAGAATACGGGCGACGTCGCCTACGTGGACAACCTGCTGCTGCCCGACTATCGCTCGGTGAGCGCCGACGGCAGCGTGCACAACAAGTCAGACATTCTGGCGAACGCGAAAAGCAATATTGGATCGCCGGATCACGCCGCGAAGGTGGCGAAGTGGCAGGCGGCGCACCCGATGGACACGGCGGCGGTGATCCAGGGCGACACGGCGATCGTGACCTTCCATCTCAAGCCGCTCGGGCCGGAGAAGGGGATCATGTCGAGCGATATCTTTGTGTATCGCGATGGGGAGTGGCATGCGATCTACTCGCAGCACACGGACGCGGGTAAGTAACGGTACTCCCTACCCCTCCCCCCTCCCGGTGCGGGAGGCTGGCTTGTAAGTCTCTTCTTTGCTTGAGCTTAGCCGGCCTCCGGGGGCTAAATTCGTCCAAGCAAAGGAGTTATCGCTAAAATCGTCATTCGATTGAGTTAGCGAGCGTTCATCGAGTCCCTGACTTGCAATAAATACTCTCTATTTCAAGGGTAGCAAATTGCGACATACATCACGCCAACATTCTGCTACCGCGATGGATACAGTTCCCATTTTGAATCCCGATGGGACCTTCAGCCTCCGAGGTTATAGACAACATTGATAGTGGTCTCGACTTCGACCGGCTCCCCGTTGAGGAGATAGGGCCGATACGCCAGGTGCGAACGGCCTTGAGCGCGCTCTGCGCTGAGGGACTTGCTCGGACTCTTCACGACGTGAAGATTCCTGATCGCGCCGTTCTTGCCGATGACGGCATCGATCACCACCGCGCCCTGGATTTTCTTCGCGCGGGCTTCTTCGGGATAGGTGGGATTTTCTCCAGAGATTTTCAGGCCGGTCATGATGCTGGACTTCACGTGGATCTTCGACGGGGTTTGCGGCGCCGGATGCCTGATTCTCCGTAGCCGGAGTCAGTGCGGCTACATCGGTGCGCAGGGCGAGCGCGGTCGTGCAGGTGGCGAGCGCGACGACGCAACAGGATGCGGCGACGAGGATACGGCGCGTGGCGCTCATTGGGCTGCGTTTGCGAGTCAGGGACATGATTCTCCTTTCGAATATGCGGGCATCGGTGTTGAGGCTGAGGATTCCGAGGGCGTGCAGGGTGGCGACTCGCGGGCTGGCGGAGAGCATGGAGGCGAGACGCAGCAGCGACTGCGCGTACTGCCTGCGCCCGGCGACGGCCTCGGCAGCGAGGCGTCCGCAGCATGGCATCACAGACAAGCTCGCGGCTTTCCGCAACGCGGGCGCGCGTACGCCACACCACCGGATGCCACGCAATGGGTAGCGACAGCAAGGCCGTAGAGCAGGTTTTTGGCGAAGTCGTGCCGCTGGATGTGGGCGAGTTCGTGGGCGAGGACGGCGTCAAGATCGCTGCCGGAATGTTTTCGAGAAAGGTGGGCGGCACCAGCACGAGTCCGTGCCGCAACCCGATTGTGACGGGTCCAATTTCCTGCGGCGAGACGGCGATCTCCGGTGGAGGCGCGGTGATTCCCATCCGATGGCAGTGCCTGGTCCAGGAGAGTGCGGCTTCGCCAGTGAGCGTGAGGCGGATTGCGGTCCGCGCGAGAGTGCGCGTCTGCCAGAGACCCCAGACGAGGCGGCCCGCGAAGTAAAGAATGCAGCACACCCAGGCCAGGACGAGGCCGGTTTCGAGTGCGAGCGGAAGACGCAACGTCCGGCCGCCGCCGGCGATTGCAGCGGAGCCCATGAGGATGTGGACACCGCCGTTGCTGACGGTGCCGGCCGACGGCAGAAGATATAGGAGGGCGTGCCAGAGGCTTGCGACGTGGAGATTGCAGGCGGGCAGAATGACCTGAAGCAATAGCGCACCGACCCAGACGCGATGACCTGACGCGCGGATGGGCGTGGCGCAGCATGCGGGCGGCGATCCACGCGGCGGCGAAGAGCAGCGGAATCTGCCACAGTGCATTGAACAGATAGGACAGGAGCCACGACAGCACGGGAGAGGACAGGAGGGCGTTCATGCGTCGCCGCCTTCCTCGATCTTCCTCTTGCAGACGCCGACTCAGTTCGGCGATGCGCCTGGGGTCGATCTGGCGGCTCTTGATGAGGCTCATCACCAGCTCGTCGGCCGAGCCGCCGAACATGCGATCGACCAGATCACGCACGGCGTGGCGCGATGCTTTGGCTTCGGTGACGGTCGCGCTGTAGACATAGGCGCGGCCGCGCAGTTTGCGCTTGAGTTTCCCTTTGCGCTCGAGGATGTTGAGCATGGTCTGCACGGTGGTGTAGGCGAGCTTCTGCGGCAGCGCCTTCTGTACGTCACTGACGCTGCAGGCGCTCTTTGAGCTGGCCGCGCCGTTGGCGGCGCGGGCATTGCTGGCGCCGAGCTTCCAGATGACCTGCATGATCTGGAGTTCGAGCTTGGTGAGGGCGGTGGTTTCGCGGTCTCCCATGACGGGTTCTCCTAAGTGGTTAGGAGATTAGGCCGGATGAGCGGGAGTTGTCAACTAAGCGCTTAGGACTTTAGGGACGAGGCAGGTTTCACCTCGACTCACGGCCTGGGTTTCAGAGGCAGGATGTCTGCCTCGATTTCCGCAGACTGGATTGGCAGGTGCGTCTTTTCCTCAAGAATCTGAATCAGCGAGGGATCGACACTATGGCGGAAATCACCGTTTTCGGCAGAGGACCAGCGCCTGCCATCTTCGAAATCGACTACGGCCCCGGCTCTTGCTCTAAAGCTGCCATCCCGACCTCGGAGTCCCCGGATAAGGGTCACGCGTCGTGCCGCGCTATACGGATAGATCTTGCACGTTGCGAAGGCGTAGTCGCAGTCATGAATTGAGTCTGTGCCAAGTGACGCGTGCATCGGCAACGCTAGAACGGTAAAAAATCCAATCGGAGCGGCAACGAGGAGCGACAGCCAGCGTAACGATTTGCGATAGTCGATGCGACCCCAGTTGCTGGTGCGAGCGGTTTTGAGGTTGGTCCAGTCGCTGTAGGAGTTCGCATTCCTCCGTTTCCGCCAGAGTCGCGGATCGACAGGCACATCTTTGCCATCCGAGCAGAACCGCGTGACTCCGGTCGGGGTGACGATGGTGTGTCGAGGCCGACTTGCACTCAGGCGCGGGCAGCTAGCTTGAGTGCTGGGGCGAGTGTGGGACTCGGAATCGAATAGCAGATTCAGGGCCGGATGGAGATAGCCATGCTTGATCGCCGGATCGCGACGCGATGGCGAAGAGTTCGCGGTCCGCTCGAATGGGGGCGATTGGTCGATCGCCTGGAGTCCTCCGAACGCGGTTCCTGCGGGCAAGGCCCATGGGGTAAATGGTTTCTGCGTGACCGCCGACGGAGGCGTGGTGCTGATCAGCAATGACGGTGAGCGATGGGGGTGGCCAGGGGGCCGTCCGGAGGGCGATGAGTCTGGGGAGCAGACTCTTCGCCGGGAGATATGGGAAGAGACGTGTGCCATCGTGGGCGACGCGCGGCTCCTTGGCTTCTGCCGTGGCGTGTGCCTCACGGGCCCGGAGGAAGGTCTGGTACTAGTCCGCTCTATCTGGCGGGCAGAAATTGAGTTGAGGCCGTGGAAACCCCGATTCGAGATTGCACATCGCCGGGTCGTCCCCGCGAATGAGTTGCTCTCCCACCTGTGGATGGAAGAGGGGATGGAAGCGATCTTCCATCGGGCGATTGCTGAGGCGGGGCTGATGTAGAGATACGGCAGGATTCGCGTCGGTCGGAATGACGACGGGCTAGGTGCTGCCGGTTTCCGCGATCTCCCACATCTCTTCGAGATGTGGGGCACCCGTCGTGGCGGTGACGCCGGCAAAGATCAAGCGCGGGCGGCTAGCTTTAATGCAGCGCTCAGTGCGGGATCGACTGTGGAGGTGGCCTGCTTCTTTTCGAAGGAGATGCACTCCTGCTCCAGCTCGGAGGCGACTTCGCGCGAGTAGATGAGGAAGTGGTGCGCCGAGAGGATAACCATGGAGCCGAGCCAGAGCTTTGCCGGATTACGCGCGTAGCGGCGGATGAGCTGGTAGAGAAACTTCCAGTACTCCTGCTTGTAGGGCGAGCGGATGCCCTGCCGCCACATGGAAGACGCGAACACGCGCAGGTTGTAAGACATCGGCAGGTTGGGCGGGACCTGCGAGGCCTGGGGCTGCCAGACTTCGAGCGAACGCAGCGCGCGCTGAAAGAATGGCTGCGCCTCGTAGAGGCCGGAGAGCAGCGTGCTGAGGCCGCGCAGCAGGACGGGCACGGGAAGCACGGTGTCGAAGTTGGGCGGGCTGAAGTTGGTGAGGGCTTCGCTGTCTTCGTGGAGGCGGCCTTCGCGCTTCATGCGGTCGTAGAGCGCGGTGGTGGGCGGCGCCTGCAGCACGCCGGCCATGGCCCAGGTGATGTTGGTGAGCTCAATGAACTCGCGCTGGCGCTCGAAGATGGTGGCGTCGTCGGAATCGAAGCCGACGATGAAGCCGGCGAGCACCCAGAGGCCGGCTTCCTGAATGATGCGGACCTGCTTCACGTTGTCGCCGCTGCGCAGGTTCTGGAATTTGCGCGACTCCTTCAAGGCTTCCGACGACGGCGTCTCGATGCCGATGAAGACATACATGAAGTTGGCGGCGACCATCGCTTTCATGAGTTCGGGCTGATCGGCGAGGTTGAGGGACGCTTCGGTGTAGAAGGAGAACGGATGATGGTGCTGCACTTGCCAGGCGGCCAGTTCGTGGGAGAGCGCGAGCGCCTTGTGAAGATTGCCGATGAAGTTGTCATCGACGATGAAGACCTCATTGCGCCAGCCGAGTGCGCGCAGGGTGTCTAGCTCGCCGATGATCTGCGCGGGCGTCTTGGCGCGGGGCTTGCGGCCGTAGATGGTGATGATGTCGCAGAACTCGCACTGGAAGGGGCAGCCGCGCGAAAACTGCACCGGCATGGAGGTGTACTTGTCGAGGTGGAGAAGATCGTAGCGGGGGACCGGGCTGGCGGTCATGTCCGGTTTGTCGACGATGCGGTAGAGACGCTGCGCGGTTCCCTGCTCGAGCGCTGTCGCGATGGCGGCGAAGGCTTCCTCGGCCTCGCCCGCCATGACGTGGTCGGCATACTGGAGGGCGCCTTCGGGGTCGCTGCTGGCCCAGGGGCCGCCGATGAAGGTGCGGCGTCCAAGTGCGCGGGCGCGGACGAGGATGTCGCGGGCATGGAAGCGCTGTGCGTGCATCGCGCTGATCATGACCAGGTCGGCCGCGAGCAGATCTTCGTCGCGAATCTCCTCGAAGCACTGGTCCATGAGGCGGATCTTCCAGGATTTCGGACAGAGCGCGGCAACGGTGATGAGGCCGAGCGGCGGGGTCATGGCGGCTTCGGGCAGCATCTCGAGCACGCCTTCAAAGCCCCAGAAGGAGGATGGGAAGCGCGGCCAGACCATGAGGACGTTGATGTTGCGGCCGAGCGGCGGGAGTACATCGTCGGGCGCGCGAGAAGCGAGGGCTGCAGTGGAAATCGGATTTGCCGGGAGAGATGCGGGCTGCGGCTCGTGCATGGGTCGGTTCTCCGAACGAACGGATCTTATGTTGTGTGATGCCTGGGGAGAACCCGCTGATTCAGATGCCACTATAGTCCATGGCCCAGCAACTGCAGGTCCTTCGCTGTGCTCACGATGACAATTGGGTGAATGAGGTCAGGTCGTGGCGGCAGTCGGGGGGGGGACGTCGCGGTCGGTGAGTTCGGTGAGGTCGGCTAACTGCTGGGCGTGCTCGGTGCGGATGGCGCCGCGGGTGAAGCGCCAGCTCCAGTTGTCGCCGGTGGCGGCGGGGGTATTCATGCGCGCTTCGGAGCCCATCGAGAGGATGTCCTGCAGGGGGAAGATGCAGGTGTCGGCGACGGACTCGGCGGCGGCGCGGATGAGCGGCCAGACGATGGGCTCGTCGCCCTTGGTGCCGGTGTAGACGCGGACAGCGGCGCGCTCGCGCTCATTCGCGCCATGCGCCCACCAGCCGGCGGTGGTGTCGTTGTCATGGGTGCCGGTGTAGACGACGGTGTTGGGCTCATAGCGATGCGGCAGGTAGTTGTGCGAGCCGCGGTCGCCGAAGCCGAATTGCAGGATACGCATGCCGGGCATGCCGAACTGGTGGCGGAGCTGATCGACTTCCGGCGTGATGAGGCCGAGGTCCTCCGCGATGAACGGTATGGGGCCGAGGGCTTCCGCGAGGCAGGCGAAGAGCTTTGCGCCGGGGCACTTGACCCACTCGCCATGGATGGCGGTTTCTTCTTCCGCAGGAATGGCCCAGTAGGCCTCGAAGCCGCGGAAGTGGTCGAGGCGGATGACGTCGTACATGGCATGGGCGCGGCGGATGCGGTCGACCCACCAGTCGCAACGACGCTGGAGCAGCACATCCCAGCGGTAGAGCGGGTTGCCCCAGCGCTGGCCGGTCTGGCTGAAGTAGTCGGGGGGGACGCCGGAGACGCGAAGGGGCGAGAGGTCGTCATGAAGCTCGAAGAGGCCGGGATGGGTCCAGACATCGGAGCTGTCGTAGGAGACGAAGATGGCGACGTCGCCGATGAAGCGGATGCCGCGCTCGCTCGAGTAGCGACGCAGAGCTTCCCATTGCTGGTCGAAGGCGAACTGGATGACGCGCTCGACCTGGAGCTGTGCGGCGAGCTCAGTGCGCAGCCGCGAGAGCGCTTCGGGGCGGCGGTGCGCGATCTCTTCCGGCCAGGTGTTCCAGGCGGCCGAAGCGTGCTGGCGGCGGAGGACGTTGAAGAGCACGAAGTCGTCGAGCCAGGCGCTGTTTTCCCCGGTGAATTTCTCAAAGGCCTTCCACTGCCGGGGTGTGTGGCTGGAGAGGAAGCGGGTCGCAGCCTGCTCCAGCAGCGGCATCTTGGCGAGGCGCACTTCTTCGAAGTCCACGCGGGCGGGATGTGTGCCTGTGGCGGCGACGTATGGCGCGAGTTCCGCAGCGGTGAGCCAGCCCCACTCGACTAGTACTTCGAGGGAGATGAGCAGCGGGTTGCCGGCAAAGGCGGAGATGGAGGAGTAGGGCGACGATCCGTAGCCGACGGGGTTGAGCGGCAGCACCTGCCAGAGGCGCTGTTTGGCGACGGCAAGGAAGTCGGCGAAGGCGTAAGCAGCGGGGCCGAAGTCGCCGATGCCGCCCGCGGAGTCGAGAGACGAGATGTGGAGCAGAAGGCCGGAGGAGCGATCGAGAGCCATAAAGGGCGAAGTGTCCAGTCGCGACGGCGAGAGATAAAAGAGCCCGCGCTCGGAAAGATTCTACCGGCGCGGGCTATGTTGCTTTCTGTAGCGACTTAACTGGGGAGGATGGGCTGCTGCTGGTTCTTCTTGTTCATCAGCACGCGGCCGGCCTTTTCGTACTGCTGGGTGACGGTGGTGACGTAGACGGCGAAGATCTCCTCGCGGCGCTGGTTCGCCATCTGCTCGCGTGCCTGCGCAAGATTCTTCGCGATGTCGGCGGGTTGCGGTTCCTGCTTGCCAGTGAGCTTGATGACGATGCCGTTGCGGCCGGTGTTGATGGCGTTCGAGACCTGGCCATCGCTGAGATTGAAGACCTGGGGAGCCATCTGGCCGAGCTGGCCGAGATCGGGGACCTGGCCATCGCGACCGACGAAGTCGCTGTTCTTGACGGTGGCGCCGACGGCTTTCGCCGCGGCAGCGAGATTGCCCGTCTGCTTGACCTGCGCGACGAGAGCGTTGGTCTTCGCGGCGAGCAACTGCGGCAACTGCTGTTCGCGGAAGTCTTCGACGAGGTGCGACTTGTATTCGTCAAAGTTGGGGGCGTGGGCGGCGCGGATATCCGCGACCTGGAAGACGGCATAGCCTTCCCCGGTAGAGGCGACGGCGGGCGGGCCATCTTTCTTCGCGGTGAAGGCTTCGCCCATCAGCTTCGAGCTGTCGGCGAGACCGGGCGCGATGGCGCCCTGCGCCAGATAGTCGGTGGTGACCACCTGCAGATGATGCGCCGCGGCGGTCTTGGCGAGACCGGTCTTCTGGGCCTCGCTGGCGAGCGATGCCGCGAAGGTCTGGGCGGCCTGCGCTTCCTTGTCACGAACCATGGTTGCGAGGATGGTGCCGCGCACCTCGTCGAAGGGCTTGGTATGCGCGGTCTGCTTCTCTTCGGTCTGGATGACGTGATAGCCGAACTGGCTCTTGACCGGCTCGGAGATCTGTCCGGGATTCAAAGAGAAGGCGGCCTTGTCGAATTCGGGAACGGTAACGCCGTGCTGCAGCATGCCGAGCTCACCGCCGGTGTTCTTCGAGCCTGGATCGTCGGAGTATTTTTTGGCGAGCGCGGTCCAGTCGCCTCCGGCGCGAAGCTGCTTGAGAACGTCTGCGGCCTTGGCTTTGGCGGCTGCATCGGTTTTGGCATCCGCGCCCTTGGGCACGGAGATGAGGATGTGGCGGACCTTCACCTGATCGGGAACCTGGTAGTCCTTGAGGTGCTGCTGATAGTACTGCTGGGCCTGCTGGTCGGTGATCTGCGGCGTACCGCCGGGGATCTGATCCGGCGTGAAGGCGATGTAGCTGATCTTGCGCGCTTCGGGAACGGCGTCTTTATAGCGGACGGCGTTCTGCTTGAAGAACTTCTGCAGATCGGCGTCGGAAGGGTTGATCTGCTTGCGCAGGTCTTCGCCATTCAGCACGGCGTAATCGAATTTGACCTTGGTGTTGTCGCGGCGATAGCTCTCGGCTGCATCCTTGTCGGAGACGAAGACGCCGCCGGTGATGAGCGCCTCAAGGCGGCTGATCTCCAATCCGGTGCCGACTTCTTTTTCAAAGGCGGCAGTGGTCAGGTGGAGCTGCTGATCGACGAAATCGGCGTAGCGCTCCTGCCCGATGAACTGCCCCTTGGGAAAGAAGTAGACCGACCACGGACCTTCGCGGAGCTCATGGCGGATGTCGTCGGCAGTAGCCTTTAACCCCAGCTTATCGGCCTGCTGCAGCAGGATCTCGCGCTGGATGAGCGCCTGGGCAGCCTGCGGCATGAGAAACGGGACGGCCTGTTCGGGATAGTGGCGCTGCTCCGCCAGACGGCCCGCGACCTGCGTGACCTCCTGATTGGTGATGTCACGCGAGCTGCCGAAGGCAAAGTACTTGCCGAGAAGACCGGCGGGCCGGATGGAGGCGTAGGTGGTGGTCGCGGTCGTCTGGTCGGAGAACATGCCGGGAACCAGAAAGATGACCATGCTGACGCATGCAGCGAGGATGATGACCCAGAAGACGATCTTGATGACTTTGGAATCTTTTTGCAGGAAACGAATCATGGAGCGATGACGACCTTTAGAGGAGAGACAGTCTCAAGCGCGGCGGGAGAGATCACGGTTGTGTGCGAAGGCTCGTGAGCTGAGGGCGGCGCGCCTGGTCAGGATTTGCCTCGATTATAGGGGACCCGGCCTTCTTTGAGGAAGGCACGGTGGAGGAGATCGCGTTGACGGCAAGGCGCGATGTTCTTTCCCGGCTGACTTTTCACGCTTCGGCCGGTTGGCCGAATCGCCTCCCTGAAATGGCAAATCCGCCGTCTTGTTCCCGGCCTGCGCGCGGGCTACTCTTCGTCACATCGCACTTCTCTTTTGAATGAAGAGACCCCGCAGAGGGCTCACCCTTCCCGGCTCCGTTCCGTTAGCTCGACAGTATCTTTTCCGTTCGCGCCTCGATTGAGAGCTATCGAGCGTTCGCACCCCTGCGCCTGCTCAGTGAAGAGGCCGGCCCTGAAATCAACCGAAATCTGTTTTTCCGTGAAAGGAAGTACCCGCAATGTCAGCATTCGAAGGTTTCGCAGCAAATATGCGCAATGTCCTCTACTGGTCACGCCTGATGAGCGTGTGTGTCGCCCTGTTGGGCGGTGTTACAGCCTCGCCGCTGCTCGCGCAAGAGCACACGATGAGCAACGACCATGTTTCCGCGAGGCTGGTGCAGATCGTTCAGTCCGCGACACAGAAGTACGTCAACGTGAACGATGCCCGGCGGGCCGGGTACGCGCCGTTCCTGGGCTGCGTTACCGGTCCGGACTTTGGAGCGATGGGGGTTCATTACGTCAACGGCGCATTGTTGAACGGCGAACTCCATGCCGATCAACCGCAGGCACTGATTTACGAACCCAGCGGGAACGGTTTGCGGCTGGTGGGCGTCGAGTTCATTGTGGACGCCGCTACGTGGCTCAAGGCCCACAACAACACGCCGCCTGTACTGGAGGGGCAGGTATTGCAACTGGTTGCGGCGCCGAACCGGTTCAATCTGCCGACGTTCTTTGAAATCCACGTATGGGCGTGGCGGGACAACCCGCTGGGCGCATTCGTGGACTGGAACACGCGAGTGAGCTGCGAACACCAGGGCCAGTAGCAAGCAATGGATGCAAAAAGAGGATCAGCCACGGGCTGATCCTCTTTTGCTGAGTTGCTTTAGCGCCAGTAGCGATAGGGGTAAGGGTAGTAGCCGGGCGGCGGCGGTGGCGGCGGGTAGTAGCCGTAATACGGATACGGCGGACGCGGCCGGCGAACCGGGCGCGGTGCGACCGAGGCCTGGAGCTGCTGCACCTCGGAGAGACTGATCGGGTTGACGGTCAGCGGCTCCTTGAGGTGGAAGGTGAGCAGCGTCTCCGGCGGCATGATGGAGCGAGGTCCTGCCGAGGCTGCGGATGCGCCGAGGCCCACTCCGCCTCCCGCGACAGCGCCAATCGCGGCTCCGGGGCCGCCGCCTGCGACAGCGCCGATGAGCGCGCCGATGGCAGCGCCACCGACGGTGTTCGCCGCGGTGTAGCCACCCTTGCCGCGCGTATCCGTGGCGAAGGTGTCGGTCGAGACGGGGTAGGTCTGTCCGCTGAGGGTGATCGAGGTAATCTGGAGGGCGAAGCCGGCATCGCCACGGAAGGCACCGGGCTTCTTCACGCCGGCGACGCGCCCCTGCAGAATCGCGCCGCGCGGGATGGCCAGATACTGACCCTGATACATATCCTGCGCCACGATGGCCTGGAAGTTTTCGCCACCCCTCAGGCGGCGGCTATCCAGCGGCTCGGAGGTGCGGACGCTGAAGAGGGTGCCGGGCCGGATGGTGAGCGGCGTGGCGGAAAGCTGGGGCGCGACATAGCCGCGGTTCTGTCCGCTATACGGCTGCCGCGCGTATGGCTGCTGAGACTGCGTGGCGGATAGCCTTGCTGCGGGTTCTGGCCGCCGGGGGCACCGTACGCGGGTTGCTGCCGCTGAGCGGCGGAGTGCCATCATCCTGGCCGGGGTCCTGCATCGGCTCCTGCCCGGATGTCTGGCCCGATTGCTGCGAATTGTCCTGGGGCTGCGCGGGGATCTGGCCGTTCTGGGCATCCGGAGGCGGTCCGGCCTGACCCCACTGGCCGGAGGCGCCGGGTTTGGGCTGGGCCTGCGGCGTGTAGGGGACCTGCTGCTGATTGGGGTCGGTGGACTGTGCCTGCTGGACAGGCTCCTGCTGAGCGGGATCCTGTTGGTCCTGTGCCTGATTGCGATCGGCTGGATCCTGCGCGTCGGCCTGACTCGCAGCGCCGCCGGCGATGGTGACATTATTTACGACGGACTGGACGCCATCCACTGTTGCGGCAACGACTTGCGCCTGGCTCTTTGCAGTGCTGGATGAAGCTGTGCCGGCCAAGGTGACCACGCCGTTTTTCGTGGTGGCGGTGATGTGTTCGCCGCTGAGATCGGGATAGCTGGAAAGCGCCTTGAGCACATCGGTCTGAATCGCGAGATCGCTGCGCGCGGCGCTTTGCTGGGCGTAGAGAGCCGGCGCTGCGGCCAGGGTCGCAGCGCCAGTGAGACCAAGGCAAAGGACGAAGGAAAGACGGGCCGCCGACGGCGGCGACAATCGGAAGGCCGGCTTGGAGAAATTCATAGGGTTGTACTCCCCTTTTTCACCACTCATTTGGACGTTCCAGCGTCGTTGCGGGACGAGGGAGGCGTCCGTTCGATTGCACAAACCCCAAGGCGGCCGGATAGTTGCGCAGCGTGATTGGCGCCAAAGGCGACTCTGCCCGGAATTAGAATCCCGGGCAGGCGGTTGAACCAATAGCGCAAGTGGGTGATCTGGAAAGGACCGCCGGGCGTTACTTTCCGCTTCGAAACTTCCGGATCAGGTTGGTGGTTGAGCTGTCGTGGGCCATCGTCGGTTCGGTTGGGCTGGTGAGCTCGCCGATGATCTTCTGCGCCAGGACCTTGCCGAGTTCGACGCCCCACTGATCGAAGGAGTCGATGTGCCAGATGGCGCCCTGGGTGAAGACGGAGTGCTCGTAGAGCGCGACCAGCTTGCCGAGGATCTCCGGCGTGAGGCGCTCCGCGAGGATGACGTTCGAGGGGCGATTGCCCTCAAAGACGCGGTGCGGGACGAGCCAGTCGGGGGTGCCTTCGGCTTTGACCTGTTCGGCGCTCTTTCCGAAGGCGAGTGCTTCGGCCTGCGCGAAGACGTTGGCCAGGAGCATGGCGTGCTGATCTCCGAGCGGGTTCAGCGTCTTGAGAAATCCGATGAAGTCGCAGGGGATGAGGCGGGTGCCCTGATGGATGAGCTGATAGAAGGAGTGCTGGCCGTTGGTGCCGGGCTCGCCCCAGTAGACTGGGCCGGTTTCGGTTTCGACGCGCTTGCCGTCGAGCGTGACGTGCTTGCCGTTGCTCTCCATGGTGAGCTGCTGCAGGTAGGCGGGGAAGCGCTTGAGGTACTGCTCATACGGGAGAACGGCCTGGGTCTGGGCGTCGAAGAAGTCGGTGTACCAGACTGTGAGCAGGCCCATGAGCACGGGGAGATTCTTCTCGAAGGGCGCGGTGCGGAAGTGCTCGTCCATTTGATGGAAGCCGCTGAGCAGGGCGCGGAAGTTCTCCGGGCCGACGGCGAGCATGGTGGACAAGCCGATGGCGGAGTCCATGGAGTAGCGGCCGCCGACCCAGTCCCAGAAGCCGAACATGTTTGCCGTATCGATGCCGAACTTCGCGACCTCCTTCGCGTTGGTGGAGATGGCGACGAAATGCTTGGCGACCGCGGACTCGTCTCCGCCGAGACCTTTCAGCGACCACGCGCGGGCTGCGTGCGCGTTGGTCATCGTCTCAAGCGTGGTGAAGGTCTTGGAGGCGACGAGAAAGAGTGTTTCCTCCGCACTGAGGTCGCGCACGGCTTCGACGAAATCGGTTCCGTCGACGTTCGAGACGAAGCGGAAGGTGAGATCGCGCTGCGAGTAGTACTTCAGCGCTTCATAGGCCATGACCGGGCCGAGGTCCGAGCCGCCGATGCCGATGTTGACGATGTTGCGGATGCGCTTGCCGGTGTGCCCCTTCCATGCGCCGCTGCGGACTTTGTCGGAGAAGGCGGACATCTTGTCCAGCACGGCGTGGACGCCGGGGACAACGTCTTCGCCATCGACGAGGATCGATTCGCCTTTGGGCGCGCGGAGTGCGACGTGAAGCACCGCGCGATCTTCTGTGACGTTGATCTTGTCGCCGCGAAACATGGCGTCGATCCGGTCTTTCAGGCCGCGCTCATTCGCGAGTTGCACTAACAGCTTGAGCGTGTCGTCTGTGATGCGATTTTTTGAGTAATCGAGGAAGATGCCGACGGCGTCGGTGGTGTAGCGCGTACCACGCTGCGCGTCCTGGTCGAAGAGCTGATGGAGATTCGTCTTCGAGATTTCTTCGGAATGCTTCTTCAGGGCTTTCCACGCTGGTTGGTCGAGAAGCGATATGGATGGCGTGGTCATGATCTGCAGGCTCCTTGCGCGGTCAATCGATGAGAAGTGAGGGTGGACGCTGACGATTGCATCATATTGCAGTTGCGGCAACTCCGCTTCGCGGGCCGGCCCGCAATTTAGTGCAACGCGCTGACAACCAGCAAAACGAAGGCCACGATGAGGCCGCAAGTACGGAACCAGTGGTAGAGATCCCAGCGATGCTCCTGTGCGCGCCAGTCGCTGGGAAGATTGGCAGGCGTCCAAAGCTTGACGCGGTTATTGATGGGAACAGGGCCGCCGAGCGAGAAGAGGATGGCGAAGACCTGGATGGCGAAGGCAGTTTGCGCAAGGTGTCCGGCGAGCACGCCGAGGTGCGCAAAGGGCAGCAGCAGAAGCAGGTTCAGCAGGGTGGAGGTGACCATCCAGAACGGCATGACGCGCCCGAAGAGCGTGGCGAAGGACGCGCGGACGGGGATGTGAACATCCAGAGTCTGCCGGTTGAGCGTGGGATGACCGAAGGCGGCGACGTTCAGTTCACTGCCGCACATCAGGCCGAGCACGACGATTGCCAATACCTGAATCACCATGCAGTTTTCGATGTCGCCGGGCGGCGGGCGTCGCACAAGTTCGCACCAATCGTTCTCACTCATCACGAAGGTGAGCGCCGTGCACCATAAGTGGCACCTGCTTCACGGAAAAATCATCGCGCGTTTGCACCATTTTCGTTGAAGCCAGCCAGCATGGCCCTGTGAACCCTGCACACGTACGTGACTCGCGTTCAGGTTTGCCGCAGCATGTTGTCGCCGGCGCGATCCTTCCTTCGAGCATTCCCGATACGCGCGGGGGCACAGCGCGCGTTCAGCCGGACTGGATCGGCTGCGACTTGCGCAGTTACCGGCTGCGGCTGGCCGAGACAGCGGCAGAGCGTATGGCGGCGTGCCGGTTGCGTTTCCGCGTCTTCAACCTGGAGTTGGGCGAAGGGTTAACTGAGTCCTATGCGAACGGGATGGACCAGGACGCCTACGATGCCGTTTGCGAGCATCTTCTGGTGGAGGAGAAGGCTACAGGACGCATCGTGGGCACATACCGGATGCAGAGCGGGGTGACGGCCTGGCGGCATCGAGGCTATTACAGCGCGCAGGAGTTTGACTTCGGACCGTATGAGGCTTTGCGGCCGCATCTGCTGGAACTGGGGCGCGCCTGCATTGACCGCGATCACCGTTCGGCGGAGGTGCTGACGCTGCTATGGCGCGGCATCGCGCAGTATGCAGATCACCACGGGATGCGCTACCTGATCGGGTGCTCGTCGGTGCCCTCGCAGGACGCGGCAACGGGATGGGCGATGTATCACCGGCTGGCTCCATTCCTGGTGGCGGCGCATCTGCGCACACAGCCGGTTGCGGACTACCGGTTGCCGGCGCCGCCGAGCGATACTGCAGTTCCGGAGACGAACGTGCCGAAGTTGTTGAAGACGTATCTTGCGGTGGGTGCGCGCATTTGCAGCGAGCCTGCGTGGGATCGCGCGTTTAGGACGATCGATTTTCTGACGCTGCAGGATATGCACGAGCTGACCCCGGCGGCGCGCAGTCGATTCCTGTGCAGGCCATGAGCTCAGTTCAGACTATGAGTCCACTTCGCTGGCGCAACCTGTCGCGCTCGAGCATGAGGACGGCGATGCTGGGCGCGGCGCTGGCGGAGGTGGCGGCGAGCTTCGGCAGACGGCGCATGCAGACCGGTGCGAGGGCGCTGACTTCACGCGAGCGCGCCCACTGGCTGCAGGACGCGGCATCGACGGTGCTGAGACGCATCGGCATGGAGGTGGTGGCGGATGGCGATCCGCCGCGGCATGGGCTGGTGGTGTCGAACCATTTGAGCTATCTGGATGTGCTGGCGTATGCGTCCACGATGCCCTGCGTGTTTGTGGCCAAGCAGGAGGTGAGCGGGTGGCCGGTCTTCGGGAGATTTGCCACCATGGCAGGCACCATCTATGTGAACCGCGCGCGTGGTGCGGCGAATGACGATGCGGTGGCGTTGATGGAACGAACGCTGGCGGCGGGCGTGCCGGTAGTGCTTTTTCCGGAGGGGACGTCGAGCGATGGCGGCCGAGTGCTTCGCTTCCATTCACGCTTCTTCGAGCCGGCGATACGGGCGCACGCGATGGTGACGGCCTCGGCGATCGGCTATGCGAGCAGCACGGCTGCGGAGGCCGTGCTCGCCTATCACGGCGAGGATGTCTTCGGGACTCACCTGGTGCGGACGCTGGGGCAGCGCGATCTGAAGGCACGGGTGGTTTTCGCGGCGGCAGGAAAGGGCTATGCGGATCGCAAGGAGGCGGCGCGTGCGACGCAGGCCGAGGTGGCGTGGCTGCGCAGCGTCCTGGCCGGGCACGCGGCGATCCAGCCGGCCCGCGAGCAAATACGAGTGACGCGCGCGGGATAGCGTCGAGAATCTTCCTCGTCTCGGTGGGCACCCCACAACGGCGTTCCGTTTATGCTGAGTGCCGGGATGTCTGAGCCTGAGAGGATCACTCGCCGCGATTTTTTGAACGGAACGCTGCTGGCTTCCGGAGCCGCGCTGATCTCCGCCGCGTGTCCTTTTCAGTTGATGGCGGCTGAGGACTGGGACGGCTCTTCGGGTGTAGGCGACTATGCCGGCGCGAACGGCAACACGCACCAGGTGATGGCCGACGGCCACATGATTCGCGATCATGCATTCGATAGAACGAAGCCGCCGATCGAGGATACCGGCGAAACCTTTGACTGCGTGGTTGTGGGCGGGGGCATCAGCGGCCTGGCGGCGGCGCTTTTCTATCAGCGCGCAGTGAGTGCGAAAGGAACGGGCGCGAAGAAGTCGTGCCTGGTGCTTGAAAACCATCCGATCTTTGGCGGAGAGGCAAAGCGCAATGAATTCAACGTGGATGGACAACGTTTGATCGCGAGCCAGGGATCGGCGATGTGGTTTCAGCCGATGCCGGGAAGCTTTCTCGAGCATTTTTACGATTCGGTCGGGATCGATCCACGGCAGTTTCAATATCAGCGAAACGCCAGCGGGATTGCGACGGGCGTGACTCCGTATGCAGGCGATGGGAGCAACTTCGGCTTCTTCTTCGGCGCGGACGCTCGCCACCCGCATGGCACATGGCTAGTCGATCCGTGGACGAAGAAGCTGGAAGGCGCGCCGATTTCTGCTGAGGCGAAGCGCGAGTTGCTGGCGATGCGGGAGACGCCGGATCATCGGCCTGTGCCGCGCCGTCATGGAGATGCTGTTGCACGCCAGCTTGACGCCATCACGCTCGAAGACGATCTGATGATGCGCCACGGGCTGAGCCGCGATACGATCCGGCGCTATCTCTCTCCGGTGAGTGGAGGGGGTTCCGGCATTGGCGCAGACGCACTCTCCGCGTACAGCGATTACGCTCCCGATCTGCTCTTTCCATGGGAGAAGGAGCACGGTCCGCAGATGTTTCCGGGTGGCAATACCGGCGTGGCGCGACACATGGTGAAGGCGCTGCTACCCGCGGCGATCTCTGGACCGGCGACCATGGCAGGCATCTGCCAGGCACGAGTGAACCTGGCCGCGCTTGACCAGCCACAGCAGGCGACGCGGATTCGTTTGCGCGCGACGGTGATTGCTATTGCGCATGATGGCGAGGCGGCTCGGTCGCGGCACGTGAATATCGTCTATCTGCGCGAGGGGCGGTTGCATCGCGTGCGTGCGCGATCCGTGGTTCTGGCGAACGGCAACTGGACCATCAATTCCATTGTTCGCGATCTGCCGGCGGAGTATCGCCACGCGTATGCACAGTTCTTTCGCGCTCCGTGCATTATGGCGAATGTGGCGGTGCGCAACTGGCGCTTCCTGGCGAAGATGGGCATCAGCCAATGCCAGTGGTTCGACGGGATCGGCAACTACCTGGCGGTGCGGCGCATGGCCACGTTTGGCGGAGGCGCCCCTGTGCTTTCGCCTGACAGCCCTACCGTGCTGACGCTGAAGATTCTGTTTGCGAATCCTGGCAAGTCGCTGCCCGAGCAGGTCAATACGGGGCGCTACCAGATGATGACTACGCCATTCAGCGTGTACGAGAAGCAGCTTCGCGAGCAGTTCGCCAACATGTTCGGCGGGCAGGGATTCGACGGACGCCGCGAGATTGCGGGAATCATTCTGAATCGCTGGGGGCATGCCTACCTCACGCCGCAGCCCGGATTTTTCTTCGGCAAGGATGGCAAGCCCGCGCCCGCAGAGCTGATGCGCCGCCATCCGTTTGGACGCATCGCTTTCGCCAACTCCGATCTGTCGGGGATTATGGATCACCGCGCTTCCATCACCGAGGCGCATCGCGCAGTGCAGCAAGTGCTCTCGTTCGGTTAAAGCCTGCGATCCGTATCGCAAGGAAAGGGATGACACGACACTGGGAAGAGGCTCTAATACTGCTATGCCCCAAGCTGCCGCAAGCCGCCTGCACTTGAGCGAGATCGCTCCGCACCTTGTTCAGTCCGAGATCCGTTCGATGACCGTGGAGTGCGACCGCGTGGGCGGCGTGAACCTGGCGCAGGGGGTGTGCGATACGGAGCTGCCGGCGCCGGTGCGCGAGGCGGCGATTGCGGCGATTGAGCAGGGACACAACATCTACACGCGGCTGGATGGGATTGCGCCGCTGCGCGCGGCGATCAGCAAAAAGCTTGCCGAATACAACCACGTGCAGGCGAATCCGGAGACACAGGTGCTGGTGACCTCCGGCGCGACGGGCGCGATGTATGCCGCGTGCCTGGCGCTGTTCAATCCGGGCGACGAGATCATTCTCTTCGAGCCGTTCTATGGCTACCACCTGAACACGATGCTGACGCTCCGGATCAAGCCGGTGCCGCAGCCGCTGGCAGCGGGCACATGGGAGCTGGATGTCGATGCCTTGCGTGCCGCTGTCACTCCGAAGACACGCGCGATCCTGATCAACAGCCCATCGAATCCGTGCGGGAAGGTGTTTACGCGCGCGGAGCTGGAAGCCATCGGCGAGATTGCACTGGAGCACGATCTCTTCCTGCTGACGGATGAGATTTATGAATATTTTCTCTTCGGTGGAGCGAAGCATGTGAGTGCGGCTTCCCTGCCCGGCTTGGCGGAGCGGACGATCACCATCTCCGGCTTCTCGAAGACATTCGCAGTGACGGGCTGGCGGATCGGGTATCTGGCGGCGGATGCGCGCTGGGTGCCGTCGATCGGCTACTTCCACGATCTGACGTATGTGTGTGCGCCGTCTCCGGCGCAATATGGCGCGGCGGCGGGACTGGCGCAGCTCGACGCGGATTTCTACCGGCATATGTCGACCGACTACCAGAAGAAGCGCGACCTGCTGTGCTCGGCGCTGAATGAGGCGGGGCTGACGCCCTCGGTGCCGGATGGGGCGTATTACGTGCTGGCGGATGCGACGATTTTGCCCGGCGCGACGGCGCGGGAGAAGGCACGGGCGCTGCTGGCGAAGACAGGCGTGGCGGCGGTGGCGGGGTCGGCGTTTTACTCGAAGGGGCGCGGGGAGAATCTGCTGCGCTTTTGTTTTGCGAAGCAGGATGAGGCTTTGCAGGATGCCTGTGCGCGGCTGACTTCGAGCAGCCTTTAGAATAGGCCGCGCTGGCAAACGCAACGGGAAGAATGTGATGAAGACACTCTTTGAACACAGCATGTGCCGCCACTGCTGGAACAAAGCACATCCCGGTAAAAGCTCAGTTGGTCATGAGACTCCGACGCGTTTCCGTGTACAGGAGGTGTGCTGCTTCTGCCTTCACACACACAAGTCCGGGATCTACGTGCCGAAAGATCAGAAGGACAGCAGCGTCACATGCAATCACAAGATCCCATACGGGCACGCTGCAAACAAACTGACCAGTTGACGAGCCTTCATGACTTGCTCACACCTCAGCCGCCGATGGCCTCTTTCATCATCGCCACATCCACATCGTCGTGGCAGAGCTCTTCTTTATTTCTATTGCGCCATGAACCGTAGGCATGGCGGGCTGCGGCTAGTCCCAGCAGCAGGAGTGCCAGGCTGCAGACGCCGTTCCACTGCCAGCGCTCCCAGGCGTGGGCGGAGAGCCAGGAGCCGAGCGCGCCGAAGATGAAGTAAGTCGTCATGTAGACGGTGTTGATGCGGCTGCGCGCGCCGTATGCCGTTCCGGGGCAGTGCGCGAGGGAGAAGATGCGTGTCTGGTTGCCCACCTGGGCGGCCTGCGCTCCGGCGTCCATCAGCAGCACGCCGATGACGAGACCGGCGATGTGGTAGGCGAAGATCCAGGTGACACCCCAGGACAGGATGACCAGGCCGAGCCCTGCGGAGATCACCCAGCGGGAGCCGTGACGGTCCGCGAGGCGGCCGGCGATGGGCGCGACGGAGGCGCCAATGGCTCCAAGAACACCGAAGCTGCCGGCGACGCCCGCGCCGAGACGGTAGTGGGGCGAGCCGAGGAGGAAGACGAGCGTGGTCCAGAAAGCGCTGAAGGCGGCAAAGACCAGGCCGCCGACGGTGGCGGATTCAACCAGCAGCGGCTGCGTCCGCATGCAGCGTCCAGAGAGAGCGGAGCGCGTGGTGGTACGGCATCGGCGCCCGCGGCGGCAGCAGCGGCAGGGCTCGGCGCAGCAGGAAGGCCAGGGCGACGGCGAGAACTGAGGCGATGAGGAAGACGGAGCGCCAGTTGAGCCATTCGGCGATCCATCCGGAGAAGGTGCGGCTGAGCAGGATGCCGAGCAGGAGGCCGGTCATGACGGAGCCGACGGCGCGGCCGGCGTTGGCGGGGGTGGCAATTTCAGGCGCGATAGGCAGCATGACGTGGGTGACGGCAGCCATGGTGCCGGTGAGGATGGTGATGAGCACCATGGGCAGCAGCGAGGGCACGACGGCGGTGATGAGCATCGACAGGACGAGGCCGGCGATCATTTTCAGGATGAGGCCGCGGCGCTCAACGACATCGCCAAGGGGTACGAAGAAGAGAAGTCCGATGGCGTATCCGGCCTGGGCGGCGACGGCGACGTGGCTCATCCGCGCCTCGGTGACGTGGAGGCTGCGGGCCATCTCGATGAGCAGGGGCTGGTTGAAGTAGAGGGCGGAGACGGTGACGCCGGTGGCGAGGCCGAGCAGTGGAATCAGCCGCTGGCTGGGAGCGCCTGACGGCGGGGTGGGGTGGTGCTCTGCCTGTGAGCCGGGGAGGGTGACTTCCATATGGTTTCGATGCTACCCGGTACTCTGGGGCTTCCGGGCATCGGCTCGCAGCCAACGTGCTATCTATATGGTGCATCACACGCCAGAGCACCTACAGAACACATTGATGTAGCAAGTTATTGCCTCATCTGCCTCATATGAAGGAAGGCCAGCCACACTCCACTTCGAGCGCATGGCGCGAGCGGCTTGCCGCTTTGCGCAATGTACCGCCCGTGCTTGGCATCCTGTGGCAGTCGGGGCGCGCTGTGGTGACGTGGGGCCTCATTCTCCGCGTGCTGGTCGCTGCTCTGCCCGCCGGCATTGGCGTGGTTGCGGCCTGGATCCTGAATGGCGTCGAAAACGCGATCCTGCACAAGGGGCTGCCGCAATACTTCTGGTGGGCGGTCGGCGCCGAGGTTGTGCTGAACGTGATCGTCGGCCTGCTGAGCCGCGGCATCGACTACTCCGATAGCCTGCTGGCGGACCGCTACACCCACTTTGTCAGCGTGCAGGTGATGCAGCAGGCGGCGCAGCTCGACCTGACGACGTACGAAGATCCCGTCTTCTACGACCGGCTGGAGCGGGCGCGCGTCCAGGCCACGGACCGGCTGGCCATGATCCAGCAGATGGGCCGGCTGCTGCAACAGACGCTGACCACCCTGATCTGGACCAGTATCCTCTTGTACTACTCACCCTGGCTGCTGCTGCTGCTGGCACTCGGCGTGCTGCCGACCTTTCTGGGTGAGACGCACTTCGCTTTCCTGCGCTATGCACTGAACTTCCGCCAGACCCCGGCGAAGCGGCAGATGGACTACCTGCGGCAGACGGCCGGCAGCCGCGAGGGCGCGAAGGAGCTGAAGCTCTTCAACCTCGCCGAGTTCTTCACCGGCCGCTTCAACGTGCTCTCCAAACATATCTACGAAGAAAACGTTACGCTCTCGCGCAAGAAGCTGATTGCCGGCGGGCTGCTCGGCATCATTGCCACGCTGGGCTACTACGGGGCGTATGTGTTTGTGATCTGGCGCGCGGTCGGCGGCCACTACCAGAGCATCGGCGTATATGCCCTGTTGACCAATGCCATCATCCAGGCCAGCTCGAATCTGCAGCAGGTCTTCTCGCTGGCCTCGGGTGTCGCGGACCAGGCGCTCTTCCTTACCGATCTGCTGGCGTTCTTTGAGATGAAGCCGACCGTGGAGTCGAAGGTGGGAGGGTTGCGGGTACCGCGGCCGATCCGGCAGGGCTTCGAGTTCCGCAACGTGTCGTTCGCCTATCCCGGAACGGAACGGCGGGTGCTGCGCGAGTTCAATTTTCGGCTGCGGCCGGGCGAGCGCATCGCACTGATCGGCGAGAATGGGCAGGGCAAGACAACCGTGGTGAAGCTGATCACACGGCTCTACGACCCGACCGAGGGACAAATTCTGCTGGATGGCGTGGACCTGCGCGAATACGACCTGGACGACCTGCACCACGAGATGGGGGTTATCTTCCAGGACTTCATGCGCTACGAGATGACGGCTCGCGACAACATCGGGGTAGGACGCGTGGAGCGCGAGCACTCGGAGAACGAGATTGAGCTGGCAGCAGAGCAGAGCCTGGCGGCAAGCGTGATCGCGAAGCTGCCCGGGCACTACGACCAGATGCTGGGACGCCGCTTCGAGGGCGGGGTGGAGCTCTCTGGCGGCGAGTGGCAGCGGGTGGCGCTGGCACGGGCGTATCTGCGCGACGCACAACTGCTGATCCTGGACGAGCCTACGGCGGCGCTGGACGCGCGGAGCGAGCTGGAGGTCTTTGAGCGTTTCGCCGAGCTGACCGCAGGCAAGATGGCGCTGCTGATCTCGCACCGTTTCTCAACGGTACGCATGGCAGACCGCATCGTAGTCCTAGAGGGCGGCAAGCTGGTGGAGGAAGGCACCCATTCGGCGCTGATGGCCCTGGGCGGACGATACGCCGGGATGTTCGAGATGCAGGCAGCGAGTTATCGATGACGGAGCAGGTGACCAACATCACGGACGGAAGAGAGCCGACGCTGCCTGCGACCGATAGTGCCGCTGCGCTTGCTCCGGAGAAGGTTGCGACGACGGCGCCTTCCGTGCCGGGCGGAACGGTGGAGACGAAGATCCCGGCAGACTCGCTGGTGGAAGCGGAGCTG
This sequence comes from uncultured Acidobacteriaceae bacterium, assembly GCA_963763665.1. GTDB lineage: Bacteria > Acidobacteriota > Terriglobia > Terriglobales > Acidobacteriaceae > KBS-83. The sequence continues at coordinate 308,475 of CAVXPT010000002.1, forward strand.
CCCGTGGTCGCCAAGGTGGCGGCGCCGAAGATCGAGCGGACGGAAGAGCAGATGCGCCACGCGGCGCTTGCTGCCTCGCAGGAATGGCACGTCGCGCGCGCGCCGCAGGGGGACATCTTCAGCCGGCGTATCAGCGCCGCTCAATTGACCTACCGGCAGGTCTTCAACGAGCTGGACAGCCGGCCCATGCCGACCTACAAGCCCGGCGAGCCGCTGGATCCGCTGCTGGAGCTGCGCGAGAATCCGCGGCTGCTGCAATCCGCGCTGGACGAGATGCAGTCCATACGGCGGCGGCTCATGAAGCTGCCGGTGGTGGTGCGTCCACGCGAGGGCGACGAGCCGCGCATTGTCACCGTAGCGGATACCTATCTCAAGGCCGCCGATTCGCGCTGGGAGGGCGACTGGGTAGTGTGGTTCCTGGAGGAGGTGCAGAAGGCCGACCCGTTGACCCTGCGCGAGCTGTGGGCCTTCCCCACCGCGGTGAAGTTCCTGCTGGTGGAAGAGGTGCTGACGCAGGCCAGGACGCAGATTGACGATGCTGCATCCTTCGATCTGACTGCCCAGGGGCTGCTGGCGGCACGCTTCGACGGCATTCGCAATGCGATCTACGCCAACTGGGCGCAGATGATCGAGAGCCTGGTGGTCTTCAACGCGGTGCTGCGGCAGGATCCGGTGGGCGCGTATCCGCAGATGGACTTTGACAGCCGCGAGCGCTACCGGGAGCGGGTATCGGAGATTGCGCGCAACTCCGATCAATCCGAACTGGAAGTGGCGCAGACGGCGTTGCGGCTGGCCGAGCGCCCGGCTCCGCCCAACACGGTTCCGCGCATGGAGGCCAGACGCGCACACGTCGGCTACTACCTGATCGACAAAGGCTTTCCCCTGCTGGCCGCTGAGATCGCCTACCGGCCGCGATGGATCGATCGGGTTCGCCTCTTTGCGAAGCGCAATGCGGACGATGTGTACATCCTTGGGATTCTGCTGCTGACGGTGCTGTTGATCGGCGCCATCATGGTTCCCCTGGTTCCCAACTATTCCATCCTGGGCGGCCTGACCGCGGCGTTTCTCCTCCTGCTGATCCCGACGGCACAGGGCGCGGTGGACCTGGTGAACAACGCCGTGGCTGCGCTGCTGAAGGCGACTGGTCTGGCGAAGCTGGACTTCCCCAAGGGGCTGCCGCGGGAGTTCGCAACGCTGGTGGCCATCCCGACGCTGCTGCTGAATGAGAAGCAGGTGCGTGATCTCATCGAGGACCTGGAGGTGCGCTATCTGGCCAACCAGGACCCGAACATCCACTTCGCGCTGCTGAGCGATCTGCCGGACTCCGTGTCTCGCCCGCGCCCAAACGATACGGACCCGCTGGTGGAACTGGCGGTGGGGCTCATCAACAATCTCAACACGCGTTACGCCCGTAAGAATGGCGGCGGCTTTTACCTGCTGCACCGCCATCGCATCTTCAACGCGCGACAGGGCGTGTGGATGGGATGGGAGCGCAAGCGCGGCAAGCTGCTGGACCTGAACAAGTTCATCCTGGGCGCCTTCGACAGCTTTCCGGTGAAGATCGGCAACCTGGATGTGCTGCGCACGGTGCGCTACGTCATCACTCTGGACTCCGACACGCAACTGCCTCGGGGCACGGCGCATGCCATGGTAGGCGCGATGACACACCCGCTCAACCGCGCCGTGATCGATCCGGAGTCGCGCATTGTGACCGAGGGCTACGGCATCCTGCAGCCGCGCGTGGGTGTGAGCGTGCATTCGGCATCGCGCTCGCGGCTGGCGGCAATCTACTCCGGCCAGACGGGCTTCGACATCTACACGCGCGCGGTCTCCGATGCCTACCAGGACCTGTATGGCGAGGGCATCTTTACCGGCAAGGGTATCTACGAGGTGAACACGCTGCACTCGGTGCTCGACCGCCGGTTCCCGCGCAATTCCCTGCTGAGCCATGACCTGATCGAAGGCGCGTACGCGCGCGCCGGACTGGCCACGGATATCGAAGTGATCGACGACTATCCGTCGCACTACAGTGCGTACCGGCGGCGGCAGCATCGCTGGGTGCGCGGCGACTGGCAGATTGCGCAGTGGCTCTTCGGCAAGGTGCCGGACGAGAGCGGCCGGATGGTGAAGAATCCCATCTCGAACATCTCGCGCTGGAAGATCTTCGACAACCTGCGGCGATCGCTGGTGGAGACGATGACGCTGATCCTGCTGGTGGCGGGGTGGCTGGGGCTGCCGGGGGGACCGCTCTACTGGACGCTGGTGACGGTGATCCTGCTGTTCGCGCCGAGCCTGGTGTCGCTGGTCTTCAGCGTAGGGCGTGCCTGGGCCAGCCCGCAGAAGGGCGAGGTCGAGGAGGCCTTTGTCGGCTTCGGGCAGAACCTGATCATCACGCTGATCAACCTGGCGTTCCTGCCGCACCAGATGCTGATGGCGCTGGATGCGATCATCCGCTCGCTGGTGCGACGCTTCATCACCGGGCAGCGGCTGCTGGAGTGGGAGACGGCGGCGCAGGCAGAATCCACCGGCGGGAAGACGACGCCAGTGGATCGCTACCTGCAGGCGACGCCCATCGTCACCATCGGTATCGCCCTCCTGGTCGCGATCGTGCATAAGCAGTCGCTGCTGGTGGCGGCGCCGCTGCTGGTGCTGTGGCTGTTCGAGAGCACCATCACCGCGTGGCTGAATCATCCGCCGACGGAGGACCGGGAGCACCTGAACGGAAAGCAGAAGGAGTTTCTGCGCGAGATGGCGCTGCGCACGTGGCGCTTCTTCTACGAGTACGGCGGCGCGAAGCACAACTACCTGGTGCCGGACAACGTGGAGGAGCACGAGCTGTTCGAAGCGGCGCGCGTCTCGCCCACCAACTTTGGCCTGCTGCTGAATGCGCGGCAGGCGGCGCATACCTTCGGCTATCTGACGGTGCCGGAGTTCGTCGAGCTGAGCCACCATAGCCTGGACACCTTCGACCGGATGGAGAAGCGCAACGGCCATATCTATAACTGGTACGACACGCGGACGCTGAAGCCGATTGCGCCGCGCGTGGTCTCGTCGGTGGACAGCGGCAACCTGGCGGCATCGTTCTACACCCTGCGCTCGGGCGCCGAGGCGATGCTGCGGGAGCCGTTGCTGGATACGCGGCAGTGGAACGGCATCCGCGATCAGCTTGCATTGCTGGCTGCGCTCGACGCGCTGCCTCCGGCGCTGGCGCCGGTTCCGGAAGGCGATTCACTGCGCCCGTGGCTGGACTGGTGCTTCTCGGCACAGTTGTCTCCGGCGTTCGACCCGGTGCGCGGCCCGGATGGCCAGCCCTTCGATCTGACCGACAAGACACACACCGAGGGCGAGTGGTGGCTGGCCGAGTTGCTGCGCCGCGTCAACGCAGTCTGCACGCTGGTGCGCGACTACAGGCCGTGGCTGGACCGCGAATACGCGCCGTTGGAATCGGTGCTCAAAGATGACGGGACGGTTGCCGTTGCGCGCGGCGTGGCGTACATCGACGATCTGGATGCAAGGCTGCAGCGCGCATGGAGCGGCAAGGCGGTGGACCAGGCGGAGATTTATCTGATCGAGAAACTGCGTGCTCTGCTGGCGATGGCGCGGGAGCGGCAGTCGGCACTGGTCGCGAAACTGACTTCGCTCGAACAGCGCGCGGAGACGTGCGTTGCGGAGATGGACTTCGCGTTTCTGATCGAGCCGTCGCGGGGCGTCCTCTCCATTGGCTACATGGTGGAGCAGGAAGAGCTGCACAAGGCCTGCTACGACCTGCTGTGCTCCGAGGCGCGCATCGGCGCGTTTGTCGCGGTGGCGCGGGGCGACGCATCGCAGCAGAGCTGGTTCAAGCTGGGCCGCATCCACACCGTGGCGTATGGGCGGCCGGCGCTGATCTCCTGGACCGGCACCATGTTCGAGTACCTGATGCCCGCGCTGTGGATGCGCTCCTACCCGGACACGCTGGTGACGCGCACGCTGGACAACGTGGTCGCCATCCAGCGCGCGTTCGCCAAGGAGCACGGGAATATTCCGTGGGGCATCTCCGAGTGCGGCTATGCGGAGATGGACGACCAGGGCCACTATCACTATCTGGCCTTCGGGATGCCATCGATCGCGCTGAAGTGGGATGCGATTGCGGGGCCGGTGATCTCGCCGTATTCGTCCTTTCTGGCGTTGATGATCGATGAGATGGAAGCATTGAAGAACCTGAAGCGCATGGCGAGCATGGGCTGGGTGGGCGCGTACGGCTTCTACGAAGCGGGCGACTATCAGAAGTCACTGAAGAAGCCCGCGCTGGTGAAGGAGTGGATGGCGCACCACCAGGGCATGTCGCTGCTGGCAGTGCTGAATCTGCTGCACAACAACATGGCGCAGGAGTGGTTCCACGCCAACGCGAATCTGAAGGCGACCGAATTGCTGCTGCACGAGAAGCCGATCCGCGAGTCGCTGCTGCTGGCCGAGTACAAGGAGTCGGGCAAGAGACGGTCTGCCGCGTGAACTTCGAGCCTGAACTTCAGGGCGTAACGTTACCCCCACCCCTCCCCCCTCCCGGTACCGGAGGGCTGATGTCGTAACTATCATTGTTATGAATAGCTTAGCCGCGCTCCCGCGGCTAAATTCGTCCATCCAAAGAAGTTACCGCTAAATTCGTCCAGCCATTGGAGTTACGACGCTGCGCCAAAACGGCCGCTGGCAGCGCCGGCGACCAGCGGCGGCGCGGGCGGCAGGAAGCTCGAACAATGCTGACGGTGGATGGCGAGCACCTTGGCGGCACGCTGCGGGTCGGTGGACCAGGCGCGTGAGACTTCTTCGATGAAGGCTTCGCCGGTGGCGGCGGCGAGGGCGCGGGCGTATGCGGGATAGCTCTGCTGAAGACGGCGGAGCAGCGCCATGCGCGCGCGGAAGCAGGCGGCCGGATCGGTGAAGCGGGCCCATCGCGCAATGACGGTGACCCAGCGGCCGTTGAGGTATTCCTGCGTGGGGAGGGCGAGCGTGCCGGCACCTTCTGTGCCAGCTCCTTCGATGCTCTCGGCCGACTCCTTTTGGCCGAAGAGGTTGTTGGCCTCGCGCGCGAGGCGCGACCGGCCCCAGGTGGATTCGAGCGCGGCTTCACAGGCGGCGTAGTCGGGGAAGATGTGGCCGGCAGCGCGCGCGGCGGCGCTGGCCTGGCGGAGAAAGCTGTCCTGCGGGGTGGTGGTCATGGGCTGCTCCTTTTTTGTAGGGCAAATGAAAAGGGCGAAGCCGGTGGCTTCGCCCTTTGGGTGCTGCGTTTTGATTCGCTATTTTTATTGTTTCAAATTGCGTGGGGTGATTTGGCAGGTTTCTGCGCGGGCGGGAAACGAAAGTCATAGGGCGGTCAGAAATCTAAAGAAAAGGGATTTCACCAACCGACGACTCCGGAAAATAGAAGTCTCTTGCCATCTGACTACAAATGTAGTAAATGTGACTACACAGGTGGTTCCATGGCACGCGTCACGAAAGCTGAGCTGCAACTGCTGGAGCAAATGTGGAAGCTCGGGCCTTCGTCGGTCCGGGAGATTCAGGAGAGCCTTCCTGAGGCACATCGTCCGGCTTATACAACGGTGCAGACGATGATCTACCGGCTGGAAGAGAAGAAGGCCGTGCGGCGGACCAAGAAAGTCGGCAATGCGCTGATTTTCGAAGCAATCTTCACGCGCACGGCGGTGCATCGCCGGCTGATTCGTGACCTGCTAGACCTCTTCGGCGGGTCGGCCGCGCCGGTTGTCTCACACCTTATTGAGACGGGGCAACTCAGCCTGGCGGACATTCGCGAGATAGAAAAGCGTCTGCGGAAGGAGGGTAAGGCATGATTGTGGGCGTGCTGCGGCACCTTCTGGAGTCCACCGTTTTCGCCGCGATCCTTCTGACGCTGATGGCATGGCTTAGTCGGGGAAGCGCAGGGACGCGGCACGCTCTGCTGTTGTGTGCGGCATTCAAGTTCGCACTTCCATTGCAATGGCTATTCGCCCTGGGTGTATGGCTGCGAAGAATTACGCCTGCGCCGGACTTAGTGCTCATTCCCTCCGAGCGAATGCCTAACATCATGGCGGCGGTTCACATAACTTCGCGGCCTGGCGACCTTCTGACCTGGTTAGCGCTAGGGGTGTGGCTTGGGGTTGCATCGCTGCTTCTCTTCCTCTGGTTGAGGAAACTATTCGTCAAAGTGACGATCACCACTGCCTCTTCGCAGGTTGCGGTGATGGCGCTGGACCGTATGAGGGCCCGCCTCGGCATGGCTCGCCGAGTGCATCTGAAGACGATACCGGAGGATACGGAGCCACGCCTGTACGGCCTGTGGAACGCCACGGTGGTGTTGCCGGAAACTTTGCCAGAACGCCTCACAGTCGGCGAGTTCGAGGCGGTTATCCTCCACGAGCTTGCGCATGCGCGGCGCCGCGACAATCTGACGCGCAGTCTAGTTCACCTGCTGAGTTGTGTCTTCTGGTTCTATCCCCTGCTCTGGTGGCTGGAACGGCGCATTGCTGCGGAGTGTGAACTAGCGTGCGACGAGCTTGTTCTTTCCAGCGGGGTAAGCCGTCATGAGTATCTCGGAGGAATTTTGAAGGTCTGCCAGTCCTATGTGCTGGAGCCGCTTGCCGGTTCCAGTAATGTCAGCGGTAGCAATCTGAAGCAACGCATGGAGGGAATTATGTCGTCGCGGGTTACAAGTACAGGGTATCGGTGCAGAGGTGTCATGTCGAGTCTGTTGCTTGGATCGCTAGCCATGGCAGCCATATTGACTGGATTTTCCATGATGACGTCTGGGCAGACGCAGGCGACTACGCATAATTCCATGAAGAAAGCACCGGTGAACTGCCTTCGCGCCGGTGTGCCGTATCCGCAAGGCACCGTACTCCAAGTGGGAAAGAATCCGCAGCAAATGTGTGTTCAGAATTCATTGAACGGCGACGCTCTCTGGGTCATGACTTCCGACGAAGCACGTGAACGCAGCAGAGCTGTTGTGTCGCTCACTGAGCCTGCCCCGTACCTGTGCAAGCAGCCGACCGCGCCAGTTGGCGACTACTGCACATGTGAAGAGACTGTGAACTTCTCAAAAAATGCGACGGTTCTCTCTGATCAGGGGGTGTTGACGTGCGGTGCCGGCGGCAAGTGGCGGGGGCACGGGAAACAATAGACTTGGTGCATTGCGGTGGATCAAGGTGCGGGCATGGAGAGGGCGGAGCTACACTTCCGTGGCTTCGCCCTTTGGTGTTGCGTTTTGATTCGCTATTTTTATTGTTTCAAATTGGATGGGGTGATCTGGCAGGTTTCTGCAGGTCTTCCCGAAATGGAGTTACCTTGCTGATTTAGGCTCGGCTCGCAGCGGGTGGGAGATGAATGGTGGCCTTTCAGGCTACGAACTAGCCCACCCTAGCTTCGCTAGGATGGGGCACCCGGCCGGTTTGCCTAACGGCCTGAACTTACCGGGAACCGTTTCAGGCTCTTCGATATACGAGCTTAGACTGTCAGGCGGGAGCATACGGTGAGAGTTGTCGCCCATGCCTATGAAGTTCCGCCTGCTTGTTTTCCTCGTCTTCCAAGTTCTCTGCGGCGCTTGCACGCATGCGCAGGATGTTTCCGCTTCCACGACTGTCTTGCGCCGCGGCGCCAATCTGGTCCTGGTGCCGACCCTGATCAAGACCAGCAGCGGCGAACCGGTTTTTGGCCTCACTGCGAATGATTTCATCCTTACCGATGACGGCATCGAGCAGAAGATTGCACTGGAAGAAAACACCGAGAGTCAGCCGCTGGCGCTGGTGATCGTCGTGCAGACTGGCGGTGCGGGCGGCCGGCGCCTGGATAGCTACCGCAGGCTCGGTCCGCTTCTCGATGCCGTGGTCGGTGCTGTTCCTCACCGTGTGGCCGTCGTCGGATTCGACAGTGAGCCACACATCGAGGCAGAGTTCACTCCCGACCTGAACAACGTTGCGGGAGTGATGGCAGACCTGCAGCCAGGCGACGGTGGAGCAGCCATCCTGGATAGTCTTAGCTTCGCCGTCGACCTGCTGCGCAAACAGCCAACCAGCTATCGGCGAGCGATCCTCAGCATCAGCGAAACGCTTGATCACGGCAGCCAGAGCAAGCTCGAAGATGCGTTGCGCGCCATCGGCGATACCAATACGACGATCTACAGCCTCGGCTTCTCCACGACGAAGGCCGACATGAAGCATGACTCGGATGAGTTCAACTCCGACTTGACGCCCGCTCCAACGCACGGCTGTTTGGCTAAAGATCAGAGCAACGGGTCAGAGACGCATCCTGTCCAGGTTCCGGACGGCAAGGGTGACAATCGCGCGATGCAGACGTTCGATTGCCTAAGCCTGCTCGCGCCGCCTTTACTCGCTGCCAAGATGGCGGCTATGGCTGCATTGGATGGTATGCACCGCAATGTTCCAGAGAGCGTCGCCCGACTCACAGGCGGCGAATACTTCAAGTTCGAAAACACGCGCAGTCTGGAGCGTGGACTGATCACCCTTTCGAATCAAATCCCGAATAGCTATATTCTCAGCTTCTCGCCACAGGCGGACAGCCCAGGTCTCCACGCGATTGACGTTCGCCTGAAGGAGCGTACAGGTCTGCATGTAGACGCGAGAAAGAGTTACTGGGCAGACAGTTCCAAGGCCACGGACTAGTACGGATTATTATATGTCCTATTTTTTTAGTTGACAGCGCCGAAGCGGCCGGCATAGATTCCTATTTTATTAGGAGCATAAGCATGGCGGGACGCAGGGGTGGCGCGGGGAGCGGGTCAGGGGGGATGACCCCGCTGGAGTTGAAGATCATGCAGGTGCTGTGGCGGCTGGGGCCTTCTCCGGTGCAGGCGGTGCAGCAGGAACTGGAGGGCGAGCTGGCTTACACCACGGTGCAGACGATGCTGAACGTGCTGGAGCGCAAAGGCCGGGTGACGCGGCGGTTGCGCGGGCGCGCGTTTGAGTATCGAGCTGCGGTGACCGAGGAGAAGACGCTGGGCACAGCCGTGGCGGAGCTGGTGGAGCGGATGTTTGGCGGGTCGCCGGAGGAGCTGGTGATGAGCCTGGTGAAGTCGCGGCAACTGGATGCGGGCCGGCTGGCGAAGCTGGCGGAGCGCGTGGATGCGGCGAAGGCAGCGAAGAAGAACCCGAGTGGGAGGGACCGCGATGCATGACCTGATGATGATGGTGAGTGGATGGCTGACGAACTACCTGGCGCATTCCGTGGTGGCGCTGACCGCGCTTGGCGCGGTGGCGTGGCTGGGCGACCGGCTGCTGCGCAGGGTTGGACCGCAGGCGCAGCATCGCGTGTGGGTTGTGGCATTGCTGGCAGGCGTGGCACTGCCGTTGCTACCGGCTGGATCGATCGCCCGCTACTTCGGTCACACGGATGCGACTGCTGTTGGAACGGTGGCTGTTACGTATCACATGGTTGCCGCCACGGCCGCGCGTTGGACGCTTACGACGTTGGTGTCGTGGGTGCTGGCTGCGGCGTACCTGCTGACGGTGCTGTTCTCGATGACACGGCTGCTGTGGCGATGGCGGCGGACCCGTGCGATGGTGCGGCGAAGTGCGGTGCTGCCGCTGGACGCTACGGCTCGTGATCTGCTGGGAGATGCGGCGCGAGAGTTTTGCGTGACGGCTCCGGTGATTCGTGGCTCGACCGAACTGCGCGGGCCGGTGGTGCTGGGCTTGCGGCGGCCAACGCTGCTGGTGCCGGAGGGCTTCTTTGCGGCGGAGGGCCTTGGGCCGGACTACCAGGAGGACACCTCCGCAGCGCTGGCTCACGAGTGCGCGCACATTGCGCGGCGAGACTACGCGAAGAATCTGTTTTATGAATGTGTCGCTGCGATGGTTGCGTATCATCCGGTGAGTTGGAGGATACGGCGACGGATTGCGGAGACGCGCGAGCTGGTGTGCGATGAGCGGGCGGCGCATGCGGTAGGCGACCGGCCGGAGTATGCGGCTTCCCTGCTGCGGCTGGCGACGGCGATGGCCGGACCCGCAGCGCGGCCTTTTTATGCAAGTGAAACGCAGGCGATCGGCGTCTTCGATGCCGGGATATTGGAGGAACGGGTGATGCGATTGACGATGGATGTGCCGAAGGTGACGAGGACACAACGGATTGCGATGGCGGTGGTGGCCGCATGCGTGCTGCTGGGTGGTGCGGCTACGGCAGCGGCGCTGTCGTTTGATGTGACGCCGCAGGACGGTGCGGCTACTGCAGCTCATGAGAAGGTCTACCAGGTGGGCAATGGCGTGACGCCGCCGGTGCTCGTCCATGCGGTGGATGCGGAGTTTACGAAGAAGGCGAAAGCTGCCAAGTACGAGGGTGTGTCGGTGGTCTCGCTCGTCGTCGATGCTCATGGCATGCCGCGGCAGATTCATACGATACGCAAGCTGGGCATGGGACTGGACGAGAAAGCCATCGAAGCCGTGCGGCAATATAAGTTTGAACCAGGCAAACGCGACGGCAAACCGGTGGCGGTTGCGATCACCATCGAAGTGAACTTCCGCATCTATTAAGACGATGAGCCCCTCGTGGCGTGCGTTGCGTATTCAACCGACGGCGCTGCGCGATGTGGAATCGCTGGGGAAGCGCCCGAGCGGGGCGGGCGGCTGGTCTCTCAGCCGTAGGGGTGTGCAGAATCGGCGCAAACGGCTCCAAGTCGTTTTGACGAAACGATTTTATCAATATAAATTCGACTGATCCGGCAGCTAGCGTCTGGCTGGTCCCTTCAGCCAGTGCGGCTGCCGGGCTCCCGGCCGCGGAGTTGCGGGGTATCTCTTTCCCCGGAGAGCACGATGGATCTGCGCCGCACTCTGTTGCTTCTTCTTTCATTCATCTTTACCGCGCACGCGTGGGCGCAGATTGCTGGCGGTCTGCAGGGCCGGGTGACGGACTCTTCCGGCGCATCCATTGCCCGCGCGCAGGTGACGCTGACGCGCACCAGCACGGGCGTGCGGCAGAGCGACAGAGACGACGGCGGACGGCTACTATGCGTTCCCGCAGTTGCCGCCGGGTAGTTATTCGGTGGAGATCACGGCCACGGGATTTGCTACCGTGCTGCGGCAGGGACTGACGGTGGTGACGGGGCAGGCTGCGCGGGTGGATGTGCCGCTGAATCCGGGCGGTGGGCATGAGACAGTGACGGTTACAGAAGACGCGCCGCTGCTGCAATCGGAACAGAGCAACATCCAGACGAATATTCCGGGGCGCACGGTCGAGGCGATCCCGCTGAACACGCGGAATTTTATCCAGCTATCGACGCTGGCGCCGGGCGTCGCGCTGCCTCCCGGCACGCTCTTGCCGCGCATCAACGGTGGCCGTCCGCGCACGAATGAGTATCTGTTTGACGGCATCTCCGCGTTGCAGCCGGAGCCGGGGCAGGTGGTCTTCTTCCCCATTCTCGATGACATCCAGGAGTTCACGATCGAAGCGAACAATGTGCCGGCGGAGTTCGGGCGCTTCAATGGCGGCGTGGTGAATGTGACGACGCGCTCCGGCACGAACACCTTTCATGGCAGCTTGTTTGAATATCTGCGCAACGAGGACCTGAACGCGCGCAACTACTTTGCGCGGCCGCCGGCCAAGAAACCGGAGTACCGGCGCAATCTGTATGGAGGGACGATTGGCGGACCGGTGCTGCACGACCGGCTGTTTTTCTTCGGCGACTACCAGGGGATACGCCAGGCGATCGGGGTGGTGCGAACGTCGACGATCCCGACGCTCAAGGAGCGACAGGGCATTTTTACGGGCGTAGCGAAGGTCTACGATCCGGCGACGACTGTGTTCAACGGCGCTACCTATGCACGAACGGAGTTTCCGAACGACGTGATCACGGGACCGTTCGATCCGGCGGCGGTGGCGTTGCTGTCGCGGCTGCCTGCGCCAACCAAGAGCGGCACTGCGAATAACTACACGCGCATTGCGGACGATGCCGATCACGAGAACCAGTTCGACGTGCGGGTGGATGGCGCGCTGGGAACGAGCGATCGGGCGTTTGGGCGCTACTCGTATTACAACCAGGTGGCGCAACCGGTGTCGCCGCTGCCGGATGGGAGCGGGCTGATCTCGGGGTCGGTGCTGGGGTCGTTTAACTACGCCGGGCTGACGCATGTGCTGGGGCAGCAGGCGGTCTTCAACGAGACGCACACGTTTACGTCGCATCTGCTGAACGATCTGCGGCTGGGTTATACGCGGCGCGGCAACACGACGGATGGCGTGTCGCTGGGCGAGCCTGCTTCGCAGGCGCTGGGGATTCCGGGGATCCCGTCGAATGCGGCGTTCAACAATGCCCTGCCGTTGTTCACCTTTACGGGATATCAGCAGATTGGCGTTTCTGCGAGCACGAATTCGCAGTACCAGACCGGCGTGTGGCAACTGGTGGATACGGTGAACTGGGTGCACGGAGCGCATTCGGTGAAGGCGGGCGTGGATGCGCGCTGGTATCAACTGAACACGGTGTCGCCGCCGAATCCGACGGGCTCGTTTGCGTTTACGACGACGGGCACGAACCTGCCGAGCGTGACCAACAGCGGCAACTCGTTTGCGAGTTTTCTACTGGGTCAGGTAGATACCTTCCAGATCGATCTGCAACAGCAGAAGTTACGTCCTCGCGACCATATCGAAGAGTGGTTTGTGCAGGATGACTGGAAGGCGATGCCACGCCTGACGCTGAACATCGGGGCGCGGTGGACGCTGCATCATCCTTCGACGGAGAAGAACAACCAGGGCGCGGTCTTCAACCTGGCGACGCAGCAACTGGACTACCTGGGAGTGAACGGCTATCCCAAGTCGGCGCGCGAGCTCCACTGGAACAACGTTGCGCCGCGTGTGGGGCTGACCTATCTGGTCACTCCAAAGACGGTCGTTCGCACGGGCTTCGGCATCGTGTTCATCGATCAGTCGGGCATTACGACGCCGTTTACGACGCCGCAGTTCCCTTTCATTCAGAATGTGCAGCAGAAGACGCAGGACAGCGTGAATGCGGCGTTCCAATTGAAGAGCGGGCCGACGGTGGCGCCGATTCCGCTGACGCCAGATGCGGGGCTGGGGCAGAGCGTGTACACGGCGGATCGCGCCGCGGGGTCGGGCTATGTGGAACAGTGGAACCTGGCGGTGCAGCGCGCCATCACGCAGAACCTGTCGTTCGATGTGGCGTATGTGGGATCGCACATTGTGCATGTGGGGATTCCGGATTCGAATCTGAATCAGTTGACGGTGGATCAGTTGGCGCGGGGCTCGTCGCTGTTGAAGCAGGTGCCGAATCCGTATTACGGACAACTGCCGAAGTCGAGCCCGATCGGCGGCAAGACAGTTGCGGCGGCGCAGTTGCTGAAGCCGTATGCGCGATTCCAGAATGTGGCGATCTACCGGCACAACAGCGGCACAACGAACTACAACGCATTGGAAGCGAAGCTGGAGCAGCGCACCAGCCATGGGCTGACCTTACTGTTCAGCTACACGTACTCGAAGCTGATTGACGATGCTTCGTCGGTGTTCTCATCGACGGTGCTGTCGTCGCCGAACTCGAGCAGCCTGGTGGCGGCGGATACCTTTCATCCCGGACTCGAGCGGGATGCTTCAAACGGCGATATGCCGAATGTGGTGGCGTTGAGCGCGGTATACAGTTTGCCGGCGGGGCGCGGGCACAGCTTCGCCTCGCATGGCATTGCGAACACGCTGCTGGGCGGATGGGATGTGAACGGGATTCTGTCGCTGCAGTCGGGGATGCCGGTGACGGTGACGCAGGCGACGAACAACAATTCGTTTGCCGGCTTTGCGCTGCAGCGGCCGTTTGTACAAGGGAAGACGGCGCTCCCGGCCGGCGAGCGCAAGCCGACGAAGTTCTTCAACACGGATGCGTTCCTGACCGCGCCGCGATTTGTGCTGGGCAATGCGTCGCGCAATCCTGTGCGCGGGCCGGCGTACCGCGATCTGGACCTGGCGCTGGTGAAGCACTTCTCCATTCCGGAGAAGGCGCAGGTGGAGTTTCGCGCGGAGCTGTTCGATGTGACGAATACGCCGGAGTTTTCGCAGCCGAACGGGAGCTTTGGCTCGCCGGCGTTTGGGAGTATTACAAGTACGACGACCGATCCGCGGGTGGCGCAGTTTGCTTTGCGGATCAGCCGCTAAGTGCTTGCCGCACGGGCGGACGCGCCTGGGGCGCAGGTGATTGGACTCGCTTCCTTTGGTCGCTCGCGTTGAACAGGCTGGGTGACCTCACCTGAGCACCATGTCTCAACACAGGGACATGGGGCACCCGAATTGTGATTATGCAGCCTCTCGTGACAAACTGCGGGTCCCTTCGACAAGCTCAGGCCGGGCTCTTCGCTTTGCTCAGGCTGACAAGGTTCTTTGCGATGCGGAAGCGATGCTAGTCCGCAGAGAACGCGAGCGTGCTCTGTGGCGCGGATGCACGGTCGCGTGGCGTGTGGGCGCGCTCGTGCGCTAGCAGCCATTCTTTGCGGTGGAGGCCGCCGCCGTAGCCGGTGAGCGAACCGTTGGCGCCGATGACGCGATGGCAGGGCACGACGACGCCGACGGGGTTCGATCCATTCGCCAGGCCGACGGCACGGACGGCGCGCGGGCGGCCGATGCGCTGGGCGAGCTGGCCGTAGCTGATGGTTTGGGCCGCGGGGATTTCGCGCAGCGCGCGCCAGACTTCGCGCTGGAAGACGGTGCCGGCGGTGGCGGTGGGGATGTCGTCGATGGCGTGGATGTCTCCTGCGAAGTAGCTGGCGAGGCGCGTGGTGAGTCCGAAGGGGTCGCGCTGTTTCGTGAACGTGTAGCCACCCTTGCCGTAATGGATGTCGAGCAGGCGCATGGCGCGCGCTTCGTGATCGGACCAGTCGATCATGCGGAGCGCGCCTTCGCTGTCGCAGACGTAGATGAGTTGGCCGATGGGGGTAGCGAGCGAGTCGGTGAGGAATTCTAGCCTGGCGGTCATGCGAGATCTCCTGTGGCGGCGATGGTGGATGATGTGGCGAGCGGGCGCGCCTGTGCTGTCACGGACGACTTCACGGCGCGGGGCTGCTTTCCACGCGACGCGATAGCGACGTGGCTCGCGGACCACAGATGCTGCGCTGCGTAGCCGCGCCAAGGACGCCACTGCTCGCTGCGCGCCAGCAACTGCGCGGGTGAAAACGGCGTGCCGAATATTTGCTCCGCATTGCGCAGGATGCCGATGTCGGATGCGGGAAAGGCGTCGGGATGATGCAGGCCGCGGAGCGCGATGTACTGCGCGGTCCACTCGCCAATGCCCGGGACGGCGCGCAGGCGGTCGATGCTCTCCTCGAGTGTGTTCGCGACATCAAAGAGATCGGGCTGGGCTACGGCGGCGCGAGCGAGCGATTGGAGCGCGGCGCGGCGGGCGGCGGGCATGCCGAGAGAGCTGAGGTCGGCTGCCGCGAGTTGCTGCGCGGTGGGAAAGGCGTGGGTGAGGGCGGCGTCCGTGAGTGTGTGGCCGGCGAGCGCGATGGGCTGGCCGCACAGCGCGACCAGTCTGGCAGCGAGGCCGCGCGCCGCGGCGACGCTGATCTGCTGGCCGAGGATGGCGCGGACCGCGGTCTCGAAGGCATCCCATCCGCCGGGAGTGCGCAGGCCGGGCTGGCGGCGCACGGTGGGAGCGAGCATGCGATCGCGCGAGAGGTGCCGGGCGATGGCTTCCGTGTCGGCATCGAGATCGAAGACGCGGCGGAGGCGCGACGCGATGACCGGGAGCGCCGGGACGTAGTCGCAGGCGATCTCGACCTGGACGGCGTTGCGCGCGGGCAGATGGCTGACGGCAATGAGGGCGACGTGATCGGCAGCCCGGACGACGCGGCGATAGATGCCGTCGCGCACCTCTTCGAGGCCAGGGATGGAGCGCGGCGTGAAGAAGGCGAGCAGCGCATTCCAGTCGAATGGCAGGCGATAGGAGAGACGCAGGATCAATGGAGCAGCGCCAGAGGTGGTGACGGAGCGGCGGCGCAACTGGCTGGGCGGCCGTTTGTAGAGGGCGAGAAAAGTGTCATTGAAGCGGCGGATGCTGCCGAAGCCGGCAGCCATGGCGACCGAGGCCATGGGCAGGCGCGTGTCATGCAGGAGTTGCTTGGCGAAGAGCACGCGGCGAGTCTGCGCGACGGCTAACGGCGATGCCCCGATGTGCTGGTCGAAGAGGCGGCGGAGCTGACGCTCTCCCACACCGAGCGAGTCGGCGAGGCGCTCGACCGATGCGCGCGGGCCGTCGAGCGCGCCCTCCGCGATGCGGGCCATGGCGCGGCTGACGGTGCTGGCAGTGCCGCGCCATGCGGGCGAGTGAGGCGCGATCTCCGGGCGGCAGCGGAGGCAGGCGCGAAAGCCTGCCTGCTCGGCGGCGGCGGCGGTCGAGAAGAAGCGGCAGTGCCGCAGCATGGCCGTGCGCGCAGGGCAGATAGGGCGGCAGTAGATGCGAGTGGAGGTGACGCCGACGAAGAAGCGGCCATCGAAGCGCGCATCGCGCGTCTGGAGTGCGCGATAGCAGACTGCCGGATCGAGCAGGACAGGATCGAGCGCGATGGGATCAGACGGGCGGGAATGACCGGGTTCGGAGTGCATCACTCGTTCAGTGTGCATCCGCGCGGCCCGCCATGTCTGGCCATTTTCGGACGTGATGGCCATCACTCGTGGATTGCGATGGACAGAGGCGATCCGTGGCGATGGCCAGCCCATCCAAATGAATACGCAGCGGCATCCTATTAAGGGTGGCTTAAGGGTGCCCTCATACTAGGCAATCTCGGGATCATGCAATAGAATCGGACACCACACATGGACAATCCAGCGGTCTCCGTCAGCGAAACACCGGCCAAAGCGTTTCCCTCCTCGTCGGGGGAGATGTTCGATCAGTACTTCACGCAGGGTTCAAAGTGCAGCTACAAAAAGAACGACCTGCTGGACCCGCGGGCACGCCGGCTGTTTGAATCGACGGCGCTGGCCTGCTCGGTGGATGCGTACCCATTTCAGATCCCGCTGGAGGGCCGGCCGGGGCCGATCGTGACCGCCGATGGCCACCAGATGCTGATGCTCTCCTCCTATGACTACCTGGGGCTGATCGGGCATCCGCGGGTGCAGCGCGCCGCGATGGAGGCGCTGGACCAGTACGGCACGGGCACGGGCGGCGTGCGACTGCTGACCGGCACGCTGGACCTGCATCGCGAGATGGAGCGCGCGGTGGCGGAGTACAAGGGGACGGAGGCGGCGGTCACCTATAGCTCCGGGTATCTGGCGAATGTGGCGGTGATCGCGTCGCTGTTCGGTCCGGCGGATCGCGTGATCATGGACACGCTGTCGCATCGCAGTTTGCTGGATGCGTGCCGGATGGCGGGGGTGCAGATTCAGCGCTTCAAGCATAACGATCCGGAGAGCCTGCGGCAGGAGATCCAGAACGGGGCGACGGCCAATCGCACGCTGATCATCAGCGACGGCGTCTTCTCGATGGACGGCGACATCTGCATTCTGCCGGAGCTGATTGCGATCAAGAAGGAGTTTGGCTGCTTCCTGCTGGTGGATGAGTCGCATGCCTCGGGCGTGCTGGGCCGGCATGGACGCGGGACGGATGAGCACTTCGGCGTGGATACAAACGATGTGGACATCTGGACCGGATCACTGGCGAAGGCGATTCCATCGAACGGCGGCTTTGTTGCCGGTTCGCAGCAGCTTTGCATCTTCCTGCAGCATGCCTCGGCGCCGTTTATTTTTTCCGGAGCGATGGCTGCACCGGCGATTGCCGCGGTGAAAGAGGCGCTGGCGGTGCTGAAGGACGAGCCGGAGCGCGTGGCATGCGTGCAGCGGAATGCGCAGTTCCTGCGTTCGGGGCTGCAGAAGCTGGGTTACGACACGGGATTGTCCGAAACCGCGGTGATCCCGGTGATCTATAAGGATGAGCCCTCGGCAGCGCTGACGGCGCGGCGGCTGCGGGACTTCGGCATCCTGGCGACGCCGGTGCTCTTCCCGGCGGTGGCGCAGGGTGCGCCGCGGCTGCGGCTGTGCGTAACGGCGGCGCATACGCGTGAGCACCTGGAGTTCGCGCTGGACGTCTTCGGCAAGCTGGCTAGCTGAGGGATTGCCGTCCGGGCACACGCGCCTGCGGCGCAGGCTCACGGTTCGCTCCCTTTGGTCGCTCACGCTGCTCCTCTGGACGACCGGACCTTCTCCCACATCTTTTGAGATATGGGGCACCCTGCAGGTTCTTCGCTCCGCTCAGGATGACGCATTTATTTAGAGAGGACTCATGTCTGCTGATGCCGCATCGGTCCTGATTACCGGCGCGAGCGGCTTCCTTGGCGGCCGGCTGGTCCAGATGTTGGCCGAGCGCGGCGCGGCGGTACGCGTGCTGGCGCGCGGGTCGTCCGACCTGCGGCACCTGTCGCAGTTACAGGTACAGATTGTGCGCGGCGACCTGGGCGACGCGGCGGCGCTGGCAGAAGCGGTGCGCGGGGTGCGGGTGATCTACCACTGCGCCGCTTGCTCGACGGATTGGGCGCCGTGGGCAACGTACGTCGCCGCGAATGTTGAGGGGACGCAGAACGTACTGGATGCGGCGGTAGGGGCGGGGACGGTCGAGCGATTCCTGCATGTGAGCACGACGGATGTGTATGGCTATCCGCGGGTGCCGTGCGATGAAAGCGCTGCGATGCGCGACGTAGGGCTGCCCTACAACCGGACCAAGATTCAGGGTGAAGAGGCGGTGTGGCGCGCGCATCGCGAGCATGGGCTGCCGATCACGGTGCTGCGGCCGGCAACGATCTACGGCCCGCGCGGCAAGGACTTTGTGGTTGAAATTGCCAAGCTGCTACGCCAGCGGCTGATGTTGATGATCGATAGCGGACGGGCGCGCGGCGGCTTCACCTACGTGGACAACGTGGCGCAGGCGATGATGGATGCGGCCGCCAGCGCAAAGACCGTGGGGCGAGCCTACAACATCAGCGATGGAACGGGCACGACGTGGCGCGAGTATACGTGTGCGCTGGCGGATGCGCTGGGCTATCCACGGCCGTGGCTGCGGCTTCCCTTCTCCGCCGCGATGGCGCTGGCGCCTGCCATGGAGGCCGCGCAGAGAACGCTTCGTCTGCGTGGGCCGGCCGCTGCTGACGCGGCATGCGGTGCACCTGGTCGGGCAGGATCAGGAGTTCCCCGCGGCGCGGGCGCGGGAGGATTTCGGGTTTGCGCCACGCGTCTCGTTTGCCGATGGGATGGCGCGATCGGCGGCGTGGGTGCGCTCCCGGGCATCGAGCCATTCGTAGCAAGCAGAGACGCGGATACGTGTCCGCGTCTCTCGATATTGCTCCAGCCCTGGCTTCGCAGCCTCTGACTTATTGGACCGTTGCCGTGACCGTAGAGGTTTGGGTAGCGGAGCCGCTGGTTGCCGTTACGGTTATGGTATAGCTGCCGGCCGGTGTGGTCTTGGTACTGCTGCCGCCGCAACCCACCACGCCCACCGCGACGATCAGCAGCATGAGGCTGAGCATGCGCTGCCAGGCACGCCGCCGTCCCGAAAGGCCGAAGAGCAGAATGCCGGCAAGCGCGGTGCCGCCCGCCGCATACCAGGTGCCGGTGGAAGGATTCGCGGCTGTACGGACAGCCGAGCCGGAGGTTGCCGTCGTCACCGTGAGCGTATCCGTCGCCGCGGTGGCGCCGCTGATGGAGACGCTCGGCTGCGCGAGAGAGCAGGTTGGCTGCAACGTGGTGCCGCCGCTGACCGTGCAGGTGAGACTGACGGTCCCGGTGAAGCCGGCAGCAGGCGTGACCTTCATCGCCGTGGTGCCTGATCCGCCTTTGGGCACGGTGATGGTCGCGGGTGCAGCGCTGAGCGTGAAGGAACCGGAGCCGCCGCCACCGGCGAAAGTCGCAGAACCGGCGTTGTAGTTGGTGTCGCCCGGGATAGTTGATCGGTCGCCGCGGTGCCGCTTACCGTGATCGTCGCCTGGGCGGCCTGGGCCATTCGAGGTGTTCACGCGAGCAGGCGCCGGTGCCGACCGTGGCGCCGCTGCTGTCGGTTAATGTGACGGTTCCGGTAGGGAGCGAAAGACCGCCGTTGAAGAAGAATGCGCTGCCGATTCGGGATCGACCTGCACGAGCATGGTGCCAGCGGCGCTGCCGTTGGCGGAGAGGATCGAGACGTCGTTCTTGGTGACCGTGAAGGTCTGCGCGGCGGCCGTGCTGGGGCCGAAGCTGGAATCGCCGGAGTAGCTGGCCGTGGACGGAATAGGTGCCCGGAGGGTAGGCGAGGCTGGTTTGCCCGGGAATCTCCGCAATACCGTTACTGCTGATGACGGATATTGGGTTTGTTGAGCGGCGCATAAGAGTGCTGATGAAGTTCACTGTGCCGGTTGCCTGCAGCCTATAGGTTTGCGGTTGCGAGGAGTTCAACTGGGCTGTGGAGAAGGGCTGGGCGGAAACGGAGACATAGGTGCCGTAGGCCACGCTTCCTGCTGCGATACCGGCGCTGTTGTCGGCGGGGAACTTGAGGGCGGCGAGGTCCAAGGTGCTTGGTTCGGCACTGATGTTGACGGCGATCGGAGGATTGGAGACGCTGGAGGCAAAGGTGCCGTCGCCTTCGTAGTTGGCAGTCAGAGAATAGGTTCCGCCGGGCAGATAGCTATACGCATTGTTGCTTGCGGCGCCGTTGCTCAAGGTCAGGACGGACGGCGAGGGGGTGCGTAACCTGCACCGCTGCCCCGGCATTGTTGCCGCTGCTGGCTACCAGGGCGACGTTGCCGGTCGGGGTGCCGCCGGAACCGGTTACTGTGACGGCGACAGTTACCGGCGTGCCGTGCTGGATGCTGACGGGACTGGTCGAGCCGTTTACGTTGAGTGCGGTGGTGCGTGGCCTTGAAGGTGATATTGGACCAGTTCTGCACCAACTGTGTCGCGTCCACGCTGCCCAGGCCGGTTGCGAGATCGTAGCCGGCGGCGGCGTCATAGCCGGTAAGAAAGCCGTTGGCTCCGCAGTTGGTTGCGCCCGTGAGGCAGAAAACGGAGATATTGCCGGTGGTGACGTCGTGAAAGGCAGCGGAGTGCTGCTTAGACAACGGGTAGAGCGTGTAGTCTGCCTGTCCGAGCCGGACGTTGGTGGCACCGCCGTTTTCAAGGTTATTGATCACTAACGCCAGCATTCCGGCGAAGGCCGGAGAGGATGCCGAGGTGCCGCCGACGATCTGGAAGTTGATAGCTGTCCGGTGGAATCCGGCGGTGCAGTCGAGCATCGGATGGACCGTCTCCGCCGAGGCCGGAGGCGCAGAGGACCCATGCGGAGTCATGAAAACCATCGGCGGCGAAGAGCGAGACGTCAGGAAGCTGGCGGGCGTTGCTGGTGCCGAAGCCGGACTGCCAGGATGGCTTGCGGTAGAAGCCGGGGGCCTGTGCGGTGTCCGGGCAGGCGAGGACGTTGCCGGTCTGGCTATCGACACTCGCATTCAGGCAACCGCTGACGCCGCCGCCAGCGCCGCCGATATTTGTATTGCCCTGAGTGCCATGGTTCGGAACATTTCCGCTCAGCGGGCCGATGGTGCGTCGTTGAGTCGTTCCAGGGAATCTCCGGGATCGGGCCCTTGGCAGAACCGCCGATAGAGGAGTTTGTCGGTGCTCCAGTAGGTAGCTTCGTTGCTGGCATTCTGGTTGAAGTCGGTGCCGCCGACGGCGATGTTGTATGGGCGTGGAGGCGAAGCCATTTACCTGCAGACCGTGCGCAGCCGAAAACTCCGAATTAGGAGTTGTCGCAGCCGGCAGCGCCGCTATCGCCGGTGGAGACGGTGACGGAGATGCCCTGCGCGGCGGCCTGCTCCCAGAAGTTGAAAATCTCCAGGTTGCCGCCTTCTCCCTGGTATGCTTCGCAGCCGCCGAAGCTGACGTTCAGGATGTTAACCGCGTTGTCATCGAGTGCACGCTGGATGGCGAGGATCAGTCCGGACTGGAAGGTGGTGTCCTGCGCGATGTACAGGGTGAGCTGCGCACCAGGCGCAATGGCGCTGGCGACCTCCAGATCGAGCAGAGCCTCGACTTCATCGCCGGTTCCGGTACCAGGATCGTTGCCGTCCACAACTACATCCGGCGTAAGGGGGGGCAGTCCAAAGATAGAACGATAATGTGTCACGTTGTCGACCGAGACATTGGAATCGCCAGCAATTCCGATGCTGACACCGGTGCCGGTGAGATTGAGGCTGCCGGTGTGGTTCTTGTTCAGGGTCGCATTTGGCGTGTTGTATATGGTGGCGGCGTCAGCCGGGGTCACGACGTAGAGATTTGTTCCGTTGTTGGGGATGGTGAGGTTTGGCTGGCCGACGCCCGCTCGCGGTTGGGTCGACATGGCCCTGGGGTTGACGCTGGTGGGAGCCGGAATAGCGGTGCGCGCCTGCGGGGCTGTGTGCATCGCCTTTGGACGGAAGTCGTTGAGGGGCGAGATGCCGGCGACGACCGGCGCGAGCGCGGCCGGGATCTGGGGATCGGTGACGTTCGCGATTTGGCTCACTCCGTCGAGTTGGAAGGAGTGAATTTTGGTGGCGAAGGCGCTCTCGATCTGGCCCGCGGTGCCGGAGAACTCAATCGTATTTTTGGCCTGCGAGACTTTGGCGACGGTAAAGCCCTGCGACTGGAGCCAGGCGACGACGGCCTGCACATCGGAATCCGCCGGCCCGAACTGGCTGCCAAGCTGGGCGGGGGTGAGCCAGTGGTGATAGCTCGCTGTCCCCGGGGTGTGCGCTTCGGCGATGAACTGCTGGAGAGCCGCCTGCTGCTCGGCGGGACGCTTCAAGAGCAAGAGGACGCGGGCGGCCGGCGTGTTGGCGTCCACGGCGCCCAGATCGCGGGCACGACGCGGCATGGGCCGCACGTTGCCCTTGAGCGCGATCCGTTGCTGATTGTTCACCGCCTGCGTGATCTGTGGCAGAGCGGCTTGGGGCACCGGGGCTTGGGGTGCGGCGGCGAAGCTCCAGGCAGATGCACTGAGGAGACCGAGACAGACGACGGGGCGGGCAGCGCGTTCGAACCACTGAATGATGGCCATTCCTGAAAAGTCCT
Organism: uncultured Acidobacteriaceae bacterium; assembly: GCA_963763665.1. Taxonomy (GTDB): domain Bacteria; phylum Acidobacteriota; class Terriglobia; order Terriglobales; family Acidobacteriaceae; genus KBS-83. Next base: position 331,497 of record CAVXPT010000002.1, read on the forward strand.
TCTCGCCGCAGGCATAAGGTGCAAGTGGCAATCGCGCCACCCGGTCGCATGTCGGCTTTCTGACGTGCCATTTCGGATTTCGTCAACCGTTGCAGCGAAGCCCGAAGCTGGCGTGCGGCTTATTAGAGCAAATTTCCTATGACTATGTCCCCATTCCGCTTCGAGCGGAGCGGCTTTTCTGGACGGACGAGCCGCGTCCGTCGAAGATTTGCTCTATGCCAAGCCGGAACACATCTCCGCCATTGAAAAACACAGTCGCGCCATGAAAGTTGTGCGATGGGAGGCCCCGGCCTCACAGGTATGCTTTGTTTGACTTCGCTTGTTTGACTTCATTGGGCGGCCCGGATAGCTTCGATGGCAGCTTCAAACGTGAGTTACCACCCCTGTTTTCAGCGGTGCGGAGGTTCTGTTGACCAAGTGTTTTGCTGCCCTGCCGCGCCAAATGCGAGCCTGGCCTGCACTTTCCTGCCCAGCATTTTTGTGGATCGCCTGCGCTTCCCTGCTTCCCGCCATCGCCCAGACCCAGCCGACGGAAACCGCAGGAACGTCCGACCTGGCGCAGCAGGAGCTTGCCCGTTTCGAGAAGATGGTCACCGTCAAGGTCCTGCCCAACGGCCTGACGGTGCTGCTCATCGAGCGGCCGGAAGCGCCGGTCTTTTCCTACTACACGCTGGTGGACGCCGGGGACGCGAATGACCCGACGGGCGAATCCGGCCTGGCGCACATGTTCGAGCACCTTGCCTTCAAGGGCACCGAGGAGATCGGCACCACGAACTGGCCTGCCGAGAAGCTGGCGCTCCAGAAGGTGGAAGACACTTACGCTGCCTACGACGCCGAATATCGCAAGCGTGTGGGGCAAGATCCGGCAAAGCTGAAGCAGTTGCGTGACGCATTCGACGCCGCGAAGAAGGATGCGCAGCAGTATGTCGTCCCCAATCAGTTCACCGAGATTGCGGAGGAGAATGGCGCGAGCGGCATCAACGCCTCCACCGGCCTCGATTCCACCGAATATTTCTGGAGCATGCCGGCGAACCGGCTCCAGCTGTGGGCTTATATGGAGAGCGGCCGCATCGGCAACCCTGTACCTCGCGAGTTCTACAAAGAGCGCGACGTGGTGATGGAGGAGCGGCGCATGCGCACTGACTCCAATCCGATCGGGCGGATGGTGGAGCAGTTCCTCGCAACTGCGTATGTCGCGCATCCCTACGGACGCCCCGGGGTGGGTTGGGAGTCGGAGCTCTCGCAGATCGACGCCACGGAGGCCGCGACCTTCCACAAGAAGTACTACACGCCTTCGAATATGGTGATCGCAGTCGCCGGCGACCTGAATGCATCGACCGCGATGCCGATCATGGAGAAGTATTTCGGCGCGATTCCGGGGGGGCCAAAGCCGGAGCCGATGACCACGGTAGAACCGCAGCAGAACGCAGAGAAGTCGGTCATCATCCGCGAAGCGACGCAGCCCTTCTACATCGAGGGCTACCATCGCAGCGACTATCTGGACCCAGACGACCAGGTCTACGACGCGATTACGGATATTCTCTCGAACGGCCGCGTCTCGCGACTCTATCGATCGCTGGTGCGCGATCAACGTATTGCTGCTGAGTCGGAAGGCTTCAGCGGATTTCCCGGCACAAAGTATCCCGGGCTCTTCGCGTTCTATGCCGTGCCACTGCCCGGCCATACGCCGCAGGAGATGCGCACGGCCATCCATAAAGAGATCGACAAGTTGAAGACCCAGGACGTGACCGACGACGAACTGGCCATGTTCAAGACACGGGCGCGGGTCGATCTGCTGCGCTCGCTCGGCGACAACGAAGGTCTGGCGCAGAGCCTGGCGACCTATCAGCTTCGCTATGGCGATTGGCGCGAGCTCTTCCGTCAGCTCGACAAGATCGACAAGGTCTCCAAGGCAGACATCCGCCGCGTGGCGAACAAGGTCTTCACGGAGGGCAATCGCACTTACGCCATTATCGAGACGGTGCCGCCGCAGAAGCTTGCGGAAGCAGCGCCGAAAGCGGGTGGCCTGTGATGCTCGTGCCTTTGCTGAAAAACTGCAGGTCCTTCGCTTCGCTCAGGATGACAACAGATTTTTGTGCGCGGTCTCGCGCCTTCGTGATTTTGGCCTTACTCGCAGTTCTGCCCATGTTCGTCCCTGCGCAAGAGACGCAACAGGCGAAGCCGTGGACGCAGATTCCGATTCCCACGCTGCCGGCCTTCCATCCGCAACAGCCGCGGCGCATCGTGCTCGACAACGGCGCGATCCTCTTTCTTCAGGAAGACCATGAGCTGCCGTTCATCAATGGCTTTATCGAGATGCGCGGCGGTGGACGCAATCTGCCTGCGTCGAAGACCGGGATGGTCTCGCTCTACGGCGAAGTATGGCGCACCAGCGGGACGGCTACCAGGTCCGGTGACGCGATGGACGATCTGCTGGAAGCCAAGGCCGCGAAGGTGGAGACCGACGGCGACGTGGACTCGACCAGCGTGAGCTGGTCATGCCTCAAGACCGACTTCGATACCGTCTTCGGGCTCACGACGGATCTGCTGCTGCATCCGAAGTTCGATCCCGGCAAACTGGACCTGGCGAAGCAAGGGATGGCGGCCGGCATCGTGCGGCGCAACGACGATGTGGGCGCGATTGCGAGCCGCGAGGCTGCAAAGCTGGTCTATGGGCCGACCAATCCATATGGGCGGACACCGGAGCTTGCGCAGGTGATGTCGGTCACCGTCGGCGATCTGGAGCAGTTTCACGAGAAGACGGTCATCCCGAATGGGATGATCATCGGCGTTGCCGGCGACTTCGACAGCGCGGCGATGGAGCAGAAGCTACGCGCAGCCTTCGGCGGATTGAAGAAAGGCACACCGCTGCCGCCGGCGAAGGACAGCTTCAACGGTCCGGCGCCGGGGGTCTACTCGGTGGACAAGAGCGACGTGAACCAGAGCAACGTCTGGATCGTTGGGCTGGGCACGGAACGTTCGAATCCGGACTACTACGCGCTGAGCGTGATGAACCAGATATTCTCCGGCGGGTTCGGCTCGCGGCTCTTCCAGAATGTGCGCACGAAGATGGGTCTCGCTTATTCCGTTGGCGGAGCGTATGGCGCGTCCTACGATCATCCCGGCCTCTTCTACACCGCGGCGGCGACCAAGAGCGCGAGCACGGTGGATGCGACCAAGGCGATGCTGGGCCAGATCGACGACCTGAAGTCACAGCCTTTTACCGAGGACGAATTGCGGCGCGCGAAGGACGAGCTGCTGAACTCCTTCATCTTCCGTTACGACACGCCGGAGAAGGTGCTGACCGAGCGCGCGAGCCTGGAGTTCTATGGGTATCCGGCCGATTTTCTGGAGAAGTATCGCGCGGCCATTGAAAAGGTAACAACCGCTGATCTTGAACGCGTTGCCAGGAAATATGTGGACCGCTCCAAGCTGGCGGTGCTGGTGGTGGGGAACGTGTCGCAGATCGCTGCCGGCACCCCGGGGCAGCCGGGCAAGCCGCTCTCCGACCTGGGGACGGTGCATCCTATCGACATCACGATCCCGATGCCGCCGGGGATGCAGGGCGGACCGGGAACGTCAGTAGCACAAAGGACAGGGATGCAACTCGCTATCGTCATCATGGCCGCGGGCAAGGGCACGCGGCTGAAGTCACGCAGGCCGAAGGTGCTGCACCAGATTGGCGGCCGCGCGCTGGTGGAGCACGTGGTCGCCGCCGCCGCGCAGGTGGTGGAGCCGAAGGACATCTACGTCATCATCGGGCACGAGGCGGAGGCGGTGCGCGCGGCGCTGCAACACACCGGAGTGCGGTTCGTGGTGCAGGCGGAGCAGCGCGGGACAGGGCATGCGATCCAGACGGCGAAGCCGGAGGTGGAGGGGTACGAGAACCTGATCGTGCTGTCGGGCGATGCGCCGATGATCACGACGGAGACGATCCTGAAGCTGCGGGACTTCCACCTGGAGCAGCAGGCGGCGATGACCGTACTGACGACGCGGCCGGCGGATCCGACAGGATATGGACGGGTGATCCGCAAGGCGGCGGACAAGCCGGACGATTATTGCGATCGTGGAGCAGAAGGCGCTCAAACCGGAACAGCTATCGGCGCCCGAGATCAACTCCGGCATCTATGCGTTCCGCGCGGAGCCGCTGTTCAAGCAGATCGGGCAGCTCTCGACCGACAACGCGCATGGCGAGTACTACCTGACGGACATGGCGGCGCTGCTGGTGAAGGCGAAGGAGCGCGTGGTGGCGCTCGAGAGCGAGGATGTGCACGAGGTGCTGGGCGCGAACACCATCGCGGAGATGATGGTGCTGGACGCGGAGATGCGGATGCGCAAGGCGCGCGCGCTGATGGATGACGGCGTGACCATCTTCCGGCCGGAGACGTCGGTGATCGACAGCATGGTGACGGTGGGCGCGGACACGATCGTGGAGCCGTTTGTGCAGTTGCTGGGGCGGACGACGATTGGCGGCGGCTGCCGGATTCGCTCGTATTCGGTGATTGAGGATTCGACGATTGGCGACGATGTGACGGTGCTGAACGGATCGATCATCACGTCTTCCCAGGTGGCGAAGAGCGCGGTGATCGGGCCGTATTCGCGTCTGCGTCCGGAGTCGGAGATCGGCGAGGGCGCGCATATCGGAAATTTTGTCGAGATCAAGAAGTCGCGGGTGGGTGCGAAGTCGAAGGCGAACCACCTGAGCTATATCGGCGACACGGAGATCGGGCCGGGCACGAATGTGGGCGCAGGCACGATCACCTGCAACTACGACGGCAAGAACAAACACCGGACGACGATCGGCGCGAATGTATTTGTCGGCAGCGATTCGACGCTGGTGGCGCCGCTCGCGATTGCGGACGGGAGCTACATCGCGGCGGGCTCGACGATTACCGAGGACGTTCCGGCGGATGCGCTGGCGCTGGGGCGTGCGCGGCAGACGACCAAGGCTGACTGGGCGAAGAAGATGCGCTCGCGGAAGTAGCTGGCGAGGAATCGGCTTTGCGGAGTCAGGCTTCGCGGCTCTGGCTATTTTCTTTTTGATCCTCCGCACCCACCTCTCTCCATCTCTGGATTGCCCGTCATCATCCATTCACTTCAGTGATTGGAAAGCAATCTCCCGAGAGCCGGCTACCGTGCTATTTCGCGCGGGCTTTTATGGCCAGTCTGTCGTCCACCGGGATAAGCCCCACGGCAAACGGTGTTCCCTCGTCGTCCCCGATGGATGGAAGAGGGTTTTGGGGATGTTTGGTGCCAAGCAGGGTCTCGTAGCCGGGAAGGTAAACCATGATATGCGGATGCCAATGGGCCGCCGGTCCAAGCACTTGGTCCGCCGACCACATGTAGGCAAAACACACTTCTGGGCGCTTGGGGATCTCGCCTTTGGCGTAAGCGGCTTGTACGCCCTCGGCGATTTGCTCGGCTGTCTTGCCTTCCAACCCCAGTTTTGTCCGAAGTTCGTAGTAAGGCAGCACGGTTCGCGCGGCTCGTGGGTCGAGACAAATGGGAGCCCGGGTTTTTGCGTCGTAATTGATGTAGTCCCGGACTTGGACCGGAGTGTACGTCGGAGCTCCGGTAAACCCGCGCATGACCACGCACACAAAGCCGTTGTCCCCCTGGTGCACGGTTTGAAATCCGGACGCCGTGAAGACCTTTATCGTCGCGTGGTCGGAAACGTAGTCCGGAGCCGCGCTCCTGGCCAGCGCAATTTCAGCGTCTCGCGCCATCATGTATTCGCTGAGCGGAGGGTACTTGGGACTTTGCGCCAACAAGGGAACAACATCCAGAGTTGCAAGTAAAAGAATCAGGGCCACTGGAAACTTTTTCATTTCAAAATCTCCTCGTCCAAAAATCAAATCGCGTTCACATCCGCTACGACGATCGACGGCCGCAAGATACGCATTCAGGCATTGGCGCACAGGGGGATTTGCAGTGGACGAGCTCAGGTCGCGGCCCAAGCTCGTCAGCCGCTCCGGACCAGCGAAGTTTCAGGATGCCTGCGCTGCGAGCACTGTACGGCCGGCGGCACGCCGCGCGTCCGTCAGGTTGCCGCGGTGCATCGCCTGGTGCAGGGCCAGCACGAGGAAGCTCTGCCCGTACGTGGCGAACTCTCGCTCCCGCCCCTTGGGAGGCGCCTTGGTTGGCTTGTCGAGATCGGCCTCGGTCAGCGACTCGAGAATCTTCAGGTTCCGTTCGCGCAGTTGAAGATACTTCTCTCGAACCTCAGCGAAGGGTGGATAGGCGCGGGCATCGGCAACAGCTTCCGAGCTCTCGCCAAAGTACTGTTGCCACTCTGCCGCGGGATTTTTTTCTGCGAAGAGTGCTGCTGGAATCATGCCCTCAACCAGCGTGAGGTGCCCGAGGACCCAGAGCGGATGACACCCGCCATTCGGCGTTGGAAAGGTCGTTGCAGCGTCGCTCATCTCGTCGATGACATCCAGCACCACTCGATCCGAGATGCTCAGAGCAAATTGAATAGCGTCCTTCATGTGCATTTTCCGTTCTCCTTGAATTGCCCTTCTGCTCTGTATTACGGCCCCGGGGCGATGGAGGATACGCGGCGCTGCGACATTCTTCAGGAGGACTGGGCGACGACGACGGAGATCGCCGCTGGAAGCACCCACGGACAATGCGTGTAATCGGCGATGTGCACGATATGCCGGTCTCTCACTTCGAGCCGAGCGACGGAGTGAGGCCTCCAATCGCTGCCGTGTTGGCGCAGCACGAGGACTGCCAACTCGCCGTCCACTTCCGCTACCGCGAGTCGCCACGGCACTGTCTGGCGTTCATAGTTTCCGAAGTATGGCGATTCGTCGAATGATCCGGCAAAGCGGTCCGTGACGCGGAGTCGAGCATCCGCGCTGATGAGTTTGCGCAGTCCCTCCCAATCGCGCTTATTGAAGCCATCGACGTAGAGATGCAAAAGCCGTGACAACTCCGGGCTTACTCTCGGCGCGTGTTTTTACGGGCTCGGGTGCGGTGGCCAATTTCGATCGGCCCCGGTTGAGCGCGGCCTTGACGGCGCCCACGGTGGAGCTGACGAGTTCCGCGATTTCTTCGAGCGTGTAATCAAAGACATCCTTGAGCAGCACGCATGCACGTTCCCTGGGAGGCAGGCTCATCACCAACTGCTCAACCGCCCGGCCCACGCCCAGGACAGGGGGAGTGGCAGGCATTACGAAATCTGGACTCATGGCAGCAGTTTCAGCCTCAACCCGGACCCCACGCCTGCGCAGGAAGTCGATGCACCGATTGTGCGCAATCCGGAACAACCACGGGGCAAGCGGGCGGCTGTCGTCGTACTGATCCAGCTTCCGATACGCCTCGAATAGCGCATCCTGAACAACATCCTCGCCGTCCAGCACGGAGCCGGTCATACGCGAGCAGTAGCGGTGCAGGCGGGGGCGTAGTTGAGTGACTGTCTCAAGGAACGCCAGATAGCGTGCCTCGAAGGGGCCGGAGGCTTCCATGTCGCGCAAATCATCCATACCTGTTTGTACGCAGCGAGCCGCATTAAGGATACGGAGAGAGTCTCTGGCTGAACCAATGGCCTTGAAGCGGTATCGAGGCGCCTACGGCCGCTGCGCGGTAGCGCCCCGTGCTGATCTTTTCTTTGAGTACTTCAAGCAGGCGATTCGGGTCGGGATCAGCCCTTCATCTAATCCTCGTGATGGTGGCCGTGATCCCGGTCGCCCTCGTCTCCATGACCATTGTGATGCCCATGGTCGTGGTCATCCTTCCACGCATGGTCATGGCCATACGCGTGGCCCCGGCCATGCTCCGGCCTGCCCCAATAGCCTTCCCGGTAGCCCCAGCCTCGCGGGCCGTGCTCATAGTGCGGGACGATCCAGCTTGCGTCTGCATAGGGCGGTTGCATGTAATGACCAACGACCCAGCGGTAGTGGTGCCCCTGGGGCGCCCAGAATCCGGGCACCCATACAAAGGAGGGTTCCGGCGGCGGAGGTGGCGCCTCGATGCGAATCGGAGGCGGCGCTATGCCGATATAGACGGAAACCTGCGACCATGCTGGCGTCAGGAGTGCTGCCGCAAGGGCCCCGAGGGTCAAACTCTGTTTCAACATGCTTCCCTTTCTGTACGCGTGAATAACTCGTATCGATAGCCGCTCAGCGCACAGTTGTTATCGCTTGCGGCACCACTCGACGGGTGAGACAGCCCTTCTCGCAGACGAAAGAGCGCGGCGCTGCCCGCAAACAATGGTTCGCAACAACGGTTCTAGAATGGGCTCCCTTCCGAACCAATGACCCTGAAGTGGCATTGCGTCTCGCGGACGCTAAAAGAGCAGCACCGCGAGACGATAGGTGGTAAAGCCCTGGCCTCGATTCCCGGAGCCGCAGGCGCCCACGGCCGCCGTGCGGTAGCGCCCCGTGCTGATCTTTTCTTCGAGTACTTCGGGCAGGCGGTTCAGGTCGGAGCCTTCCCAGCGCATCACGAAGTTCGGGCGCTGGCCCACGAAACCATGATCCATGGCGCAGGTCTGGCGCGCCGCGCTCGATGCATTGACTGAGCGGATCCCGCGCTCAGCGACTAACTGCTCGATCTTCTGCTCAATCTGCGTGGAGCCCAACTGGGCGACGGCTGCGGAAAAGTCTTCTACCGCCCAAAGATTGTTCCCCTGCCGCACCAGCCCAATGCCGACGGTCGTCAACCGCGGATCCAGGATGTTGTGCCGGTGAGGCGGCGAGTGCATCCATTCCGCCTCCACTACTTGTGGGCTCGCCGCGACGGCAATGTTTTCGGCAACCGTGGAGAAGTGCGCACCGTTGTGTCCAGCGCGCTCCACCAATGCGGGCTCGCCGGCGTACTGGTGGGATAGCTCACCATGCCGCACCATCTGGTAGGCGTGTGCCTGCGCAGCGCGGGCAAGCGCGGGATCCCACCGCAGGGGTTCAAGGCCATGCTGCGCGCGGTCTTCGTTTGTCGCCTGCATCAACTGACTGGCTTCATTCGATTGCGCTTGCGCGGGGCAGATCATTCCGCTGAGGCAAGCTAAGGCGAGGGTGCAGATGCCGATCTTCAGGACCATTTTGCCGGTTGCTCCTGCTTCATTAGGACCCGAATCGCGATGTTTTTCCGCTACCACAAAAGATGCAGGGCTCCGCTTCGCGCCACAGAAACAACAATGCCGGCGCAGCGCAGAGATTCCTGGACAGGTTTGCATGGCCGGGATTGCATGACCACGATCGGTGACCCGCACCGGGATGCCGCCGCGGCGTCCGGGTCAGGAATGGAGACGGAAGCGAAGAGCTAAGTGGCTGGTAAACAGACACTTGCTGCTTCAATTGAATTCTAGAGAAGCCCGTGAACTCGTGATACGCTCCCCGTGGTGAACCATGGTCAGCCCGACGAGTCACGGTTCCGTCTACCGCTTTGGCACCTTTGAAGTCATTGCCGAGTCTCGGGAGATCTTCCGGAATGGCTACCGGGTGAAGCTGCAGGATCAACCATTTCAGTTGCTGCTTCTTCTGCTTGAGAATGCGGGCGGGATCGTCGATCGAGAGCTGATCCGGCAGCGCCTGTGGCCGGAAAACACCTTTGTCGATTTCGGGCAGAGCCTGGGAACGGCGATCACGAAGCTGAGGCAGGCGCTCGGGGACGACGCCGATAATCCTCGTTTCGTAGAAACCATTCCGCGCCGCGGCTACCGGTTTATCGCTCCGGTGAAGGTCGAGCACGGTACGAACGAGGCTGGACTTCCGACCACGGCCAGTGGAACCGGCGGCGCCGCATCGCCAACCCAGCCGGCTCAGGAGAGATCAAAAAGCAAGTGGCGGTTGTTTGGATGGGCGGTGACGATCGCCGCACTCATCGCGGGCATTTTTTGGATCTATTCGTATGCCCGCCGCACTGTCTTTGCCCTGGCTCCGAGAGATACGGTCGTTCTGGCAGATTTTGAAAATACCACCGGGGAGCAGATCTTCAACGACACGCTGCGACAAGGCCTCATGGTGGGGCTGGCCGAATCGCCGATTGTTCACGTTTTGTCGGATCGAAACTCAGCGGTCATCTTCCGGCAGATGGGTCACTCACCGGACGATCGCATGACTGGCCGTGTCGCCATCGATCTGTGCCGGCGTGTTGGCGGCAAGGCGACGATCCAGGGCTCGGTCTCCAGCCTGGGGAGCAGCTACCTGATCGGTCTGGCTGCAATTCGTTGCGACACAGGCCGGCCGGTCGCGCGAGAGGAGGCGGAGGCGTCCCGGAAAGAAGATGTGATCGATGCGCTGGGCAAGGCAACCGCCCGGTTGAGAGGGGAACTTGGTGAATCGCTTCCCTCCGTCCAGAAATACAACGCGCCTCTGGAGCAGGCGACCACATCCTCGCTCGAAGCCCTTGACGCTTACGGCAAGGCGCTGTCGACGTGGGATGCGAAGGGCGATCTCGCATCGGTTCCCTTCTTCAAAAAAGCGATCGAGCTGGATCCGAATTTTGCGATGGCGTACGGCGGACTCGCGGCCGTGTACCACAATCTCGGAGAGGCTGACCTTGCCCGGGAAAGCACTATCGATGCCTACAAGCTGCGAGAGAGGGTTACGGAGACGGAACGGGCTTCGATTGACGCTCGATATTACCTCTACGTCACTCGTGAGATCGATAAAGCAGCCCAGACCTACGAAAGCCTGGCTCAGAAGTATCCAGAGTCTGCCAGTTCTCTCAATCACCTTGGCATCGTCGATTTGAAATTAGGGCATAACGAGCGAGCAGGCGAAAGTCTTCGCAAGGCGCTGCAGCTCGACGCGACCAGAGCTACCACGTATGGCAATCTGGCGCTCTCCTTGCTCCGTCTCAACCAGGTTTCGGAGGCCGCGTCCCTATTGGCCACTGCCGACCAGCGAGGCCTGCACACCGACTATCTGCTGCAGGTCAATTACTGGTTGGCCTTTCTTCGCGGCGATGAGAGCGGAATGGAGCGGCTGCTGCACCAGTCCGCCGGGACTCCGGGGGCTTATGTTTTTTTGCTGACCGAGCAGGCGCACACCGAGGCGTATCACGGCCGGTTGGAAAAGGCGCAATCGCTCAGCGCCGCGGCGAGCGAAAAGATGATGCACGATGGCGACCGCGATGGGGCGGCCAAGCTTGTTGCACAATCGGCGCTGTGGGAGGCGGAGACCGGCTCGGCGGCCAGGGCGCGTTCGTTGCGTCAGCAAGCCCAAAAGATAAGCCACAGCGAGGAGGTTGCTACCTTGACGGCCCTTGCCGATGCGGAGCTTGGCGACTCCAGGCAGGCCCTGGCTACGTGCGACACTCTCGATAAGCAATACCCCAACGGCACCTTTATCCAGAATTATTGGCTTCCCGTTATCCGGGCCAAGGTTGAGTTGCAACGCGGCAACGCGGCAAAGGCCATCAGCTTGCTCTCGGTGACGCCACCGTTCGACGCTGCCGTGCCAGACGAATTTGCCGCGAGTACACTCTACCCGGCCTATGTCCGCGGCCAGGCATATTTGGCCGCCCGCGACGGAAGAAGAGCGGCGGATGAGTTTAAGGCCATCCTCGATCGGCCCGGCATGGTGCTGAATCTTCCGCTCGGAGCGCTGGCTCGTCTGGGACAGGCGCGCGCCTACGTTTTGTCGGGGCGCACCGCCGACGCTCGCGACGCGTATCAGAGCTTTTTCAAACTCTGGAACGATGCCGACCCCGATATCCCGATCCTGCGCCAGGCCCATGCGGAATTCGACCGTTTGAAACCGGCCGCATAGATACCGCCCCCTCACCCAAGCGGCGGCGATACCTCCCTTCGTCGTTCCGCGAGTCCCTTGACGGAGCCCTTCAGGCATCGAAGGCGCAGTTCAAGAGTGTCTGCAAGCGGCTGATGCCGTGCCACTTAGCTGTTCAATGACATTCCACGCTCAGTTCCTTTGACGGCAAGCTCGGGGCAGGTTATCCACTTGCATGAGTTTGAACGGGGGGCGGCGACGAAATTCCTGAATCGGGGTTTCTGGAACCGCCCCAATTTTTCCCGTATTTCGGGGGACATGTGAAGCATTCCTGGATCCGCCGTGCCACCTGTCTTCCCCTGGCTGCCATTTCGCTGAGCGCTTCTGCTGCCTTGGTTCTCATCATTCCGAATCTCAAACATTTTCAGGACAAGACTGGCGCGGTCGCCACCTTCAACAGCGGCGGCGACATCAACGAGAAAAATGCCTTCTTTCAAAGCCTGGGGACAAATGGGCGTACGTGTGCCACCTGCCATCAGGCGGATCAGGCCTTCAGCCTGAGCGCGAAGGGTGTGCGTGAAGTGTACGAGCGTACCCACGGTAACGATCCGCTCTTCGCCGCTGTGGATGGAGCCAACTGCCCCTCTGCGAACCCGAAGGGCCGCGCGGCACATAGCCTGCTCCTCGATAGAGGCTTGATCCGTGTGGGCATAACCCTCCCGGAGCATCCCCAATTCACCGTTCAAGTGGTGCGCGATCCATATGGGTGCGCGGTCACCATCGACCCGGCGACGGGGCGTCCGCTGGTGTCTGTCTACCGCCGCCCTCTGCCTTCGACAAATCTACGGTTTCTGAGCGCGGTCATGTTTGACGGGCGCGAAACGGTCATGCCCCTTAACAATGCGCAGACCTACCAAAACAACTTGTATCAGGACCTTACGGCTCAAGCAATTTCGGCAATAGAGGGACACGCCCAGGGACAAACCCCATCGGCGGAAAAGGTCGATGAGATCGTCCGCTTTGAGGAGGGACTCTCGACTGCGCAGGTACACGATGACGATGCGGGCTCATTGGACGGTCATCAGGCGAGCGGCGGCCCTATGGCCCTGGTGGCGCAGGAGTACTACCCAGGCATGAACGATGTGCTGGGAGGCGATCCAGAGGGAGACCAATTCAACTCGAAGGCCTTCTCACTCTACGCGGCGTGGGAGAAGCGGGGCGCCTATCGCGAGCACCGGGATGGCGACGACAAAGCCAGGCAGGAGATCGCGGCGGGAGAACAGCTCTTCAACACCGCGCCGCTCGTCATCACCGGAGTTCGTGGATTGAACGACAATGCGACCTTGGGGAATCCAGCATCGATTGCCGGAACCTGCACCACATGCCATGACTCCCCCAATGTGGGGAACCACTCGGTGGCGCTGCCCCTGGATATCGCGACGAGCAGGCTGGCTGCGTATGAGACAGACCCCTCGATCTACGCGGCGCTGCGTGAACTGAGCGCCCCGGAACTGCCCGTCTACGAGATAACCGGCTGTCCTGATCCGTCGAACCCGGGGGAGACAGTGAACTACTACACGTCCGACCCGGGCAAGGGGCTGGTCACCGGCTTGTGTGCCGATGTGAATCGCGGCAAGGGGCCGATCCTTCGCGGACTGGCGGCGCGTGCTCCCTACTTCCACAATGGAGCGGCTGCCAACCTGGAGGAATTGGTGAATTTCTACAATCAGCGCTTCCAGATGAACCTCAGTTCCAAGGAGAAAAGGGAGCTGATCGCGTTTCTGAACTCGCTCTGAGTGCGGGGCGCCCGACCTACCTTGTGTCTGCCTTGCTCTGGTGCCCGGACCCAGTCGATCTGCGCCTATAGAAAGTCTGCGTGAACGCACCATTCGTGGTGCGTTCCCACTTTTATCTGCCGTCGAGCCATCGCGCGGCCTGCCTCGGGCGACTCGCCACCAGCCTTTGGTCATCCCGTAGTTGCGAGAGCGCCGGGGTGACGGTCTAGAATGACGACTCTGAAAAGGTTTCGCTATAGCCGGCACGCGTATTGGGGAAGCGGTTTCGCTTCCATAGGCGGCGGCTGCAGCGCCACTCGACGCACAAGGAGATCGGATGAAGACCTACGCTGGGAGCGATCTGCGGAATGTCGCCGTCGTCGGACACGCACATAGCGGAAAGACCAAACTGATCTCCGCAATCCTGAAGACCGCGAAGATGCCTGCGGCGACCTCCCGCTTTGAGAATGGCGCGTCCGTGACGGCATACGACGAAGAAGAGATCGCCCGGGGCATGACGATGTCCAATGCGGTGGCGTTCGCGGAATGGAACGGGACGAAGGTCAGCCTGGTGGATACGCCTGGCTTTCACATGTTTGTTCACGAAGGCCGCGCCGCGATGCTGCCGGCCGAAACCGCGGTCATCGTCATCAACGCGCAGAGCGGCATTGAGTCCGTGACAGACAGAGTGTGGAACTTTGCCGCGGAGGTCAACCTTCCCCGCGTGATCGTGATCAACCAGGTAGACCATCCGAAAGCCGACTCACGCACCGGCAGGATGGATATGCTCGAAGCAATGGGCGCGCGATGGGGCAGGCAGGTTGTCCCAGTGCAATTGCCGATCGTGGATCAGCATGGATTCCACGGAGTCGTCGATCTCGTCACCATGGAGGCGTTCTTTTATACGCCGGATGGCGACGGACGCGGCACCATTGGACCGATCCCGCACATGCTCGAAAACGACGCCAAGGCTGCGCATGAAGCTCTGATCGAGCTGGTCGCCGAAGGCAAGGATGAGCTGATGGAAGAGTTCTTCGCCGTCGGAACCATTCCAAAGGATCACCTCATCAGCGCGCTCCACGAAGCGATACGCGAGGACCGGATCTTCCCCGTTCTCTATGTAAGCGGGTTGCGGAATGTCGGCACGGATCATCTGCTGGACTTTTTGAAGGTCTATGCGCCGTGTCCGCAGGAGCGCCCGGCGCTCGCGGTGCGCGATGGCCACTCCGGAAATGGCGCGGGAGGTAGCGCGTCCTTCGAGACGATTGCGCGCAAGATCGAGGACGCAGCTCCAACGACGCTTTATGTCTACAAGACCATGGTCGATCCCTTCGCCGGGAGAATTTCCTTCTTCAAGGTGATCAGCGGCTGCCTGAAGAACGACGCTTCGGTTGAAAATTACGCCCGCGGCGAGACGGAGAGAATGGCTCACCTGGCGATCGTGCAAGGACGGCAGCTCGTCGAGGTGGGTGAGCTGCACGCTGGGGACCTCGGCGCAGTGGCCAAGCTGCGCGTCACGCAGACAGGCGACACGCTGGGGGCCAAGGGCCACGAGGTGCTCATTGAGCCGGTGCCCGTCCCCGAGCCGGCCATGACCTACGCCATCGAGCCGAAGTCGCGCGCGGATGAAGACAAGCTGGCGCCGGCGCTGCACAAGCTGATGGAAGAGGATCTTCTGCTTCGGTTTTATCGCGATCCTCAGACCAACGAGTTCCTCGTAGCGGGCGCAGGGCAGCTTCACATCGAGACGGTTGTCTCCAGGCTCAAACGCCGGTTCCACACTGAGGTGACACTCAAGTCGCCAAAGATCCCATACCGGGAGACGATTCGCGTCAGCGCCACCGGCCACGGAAGGCACAAGAAACAGACCGGGGGACACGGGCAGTTTGGCGACTGCAAGATCCGCATTGAGCCGCTGCCGAGGGGTGGCGGCTTCGAGTTTGTCGATGACATCTTTGGGGGTGCCATTCCACGTCAGTTTGTTCCCGCCGTGGAAAAGGGCATACAGGAGTCGGCGGCCCGCGGCTACCTGGCCGGTTTTCCCGTGGTCGATTTCCGCGCCACGGTTTTCGATGGTAGCTATCACGACGTCGACTCCAATGAGATGTCGTTCAAGATGGCCGGCAGACTCGCGTTCCGCGCCTGCATGGAGCAGGCGAAGCCGGCGCTGCTGGAACCAGTGATGCACGTCGAGATTGAAGCTCCGGACGAAGTCGCCGGCGCGATCATGGGCGACCTCAACAGCCGGCGAGGCCGCGTACAGGGTATGGAAACCGCCGGCATTGGAACCATCGTTCGCGCCCTGGTTCCCTTATCCGAAATGCTGAGCTACGGCCTGACGCTTACCTCCATGACACAAGGACGGGGCAGCTTTCGCATGGAGATGGATCACTACGATTTCGTCCCTCCGGCGATTGCGGAAAAGATCGCCGCCAGCGCGAAACATCACGTGGAAGATACGGAAGATTGATCGGCTCGGGCGTCGATCTCGGAACTCGCGTGGACTACGGCACATAACAAGGTATTCGCCCCAAACGCCAGTGAAATAATTGTGAGCATAATTAGAAGGAACTCGCTGCGGGCATGCCTGGAGCGATATGCTCATAGGTAGATAACGCTTTCACGTCCTATTCGAAACCTATTGATACGAAACAATAGGTACGCCGGACTGCCGATTGCGCCATATCCGACTTCCGGCGCGATGGCGCGTTGATTCTTGCACTACATTTTCCTGAGGGGCCACCGTTCTGAAGATTACCTCGTCTGCATCCTCCTCCCTCCGAATGTTCGCGCGCATGCGAACATCGTTCCGTCGTAACTCCCTGCTTATTCCCCGGGCCTGTTTGCCATGCCTTCTTTTCCTGGTGTCTTCATTCGCCGGTGCGCAGAGCAGCAGCCTGACATGGGATGGCACCGTCATTGGCACGACCGCACAACCGGCGAGCGGAGTCATGGTCGAGCTTGCCGCGAAGGATCACACATTTCAGGCAACGAGCGACGCATCCGGTCACTTCGAGTTTCATGGACTCAGCGCCGGCACCTATCAACTCTCCGTGGTCGAGCAGGGCCATTCCATCGCTGCCGCGACTCCGCTTGTGATTTCGCCACGTGCACCTTCCGCAACCCTGTCCCTTTCCACGGATAACAGGCTCACGGTTGCCTTCACCAACCGCGATTCGAACAAGGGCGACACCGCGAAGAGCGGCGGCGAGAAGCTATCCAGCAATGCAGTGAGCGAGATTCCGCTGAACAAACGCGACTTCAGTCAACTACTGCTCCTGGCCGCGGGAACAGCAACGGATACGAATGGTGGAGCAAACTACACGGCCCAGTTCGCCATCAACGGTCAGCGAGGCGCGGAGGCTACGTTCGCGATGGACGGCGCGGATTCGAGTGATCCTGAGCTTGGCGGAGCGACCTTCACGAATTTCAATGTGGACGCCGTGCAGGAGATTCAATCGAGTTCGGGCTGGATGCCGGCCGAGATTGGACGCGGCGGCGCAGGCTACACCAACATCGTCACGCGTTCAGGAACCGATGGGGTCCATGGATCGGTCTTCGAGTTTCTGCGGAACTCCGCGCTCGATGCCCGCAATTACTTCGATCACTCTTCGCCGGTAAGCCCGGGCAGGATTCCGCCCTTCCGGCGCAACGAATTTGGCTTCACCAATGGTGGGCCAGTTTTCCTGCCCCACATATATGACGGGCGAGGAAAGACCTACTACTTTGGCGAATACCAGGGGTTTCGCCAGGTGCTGGGAACCACGCAGGTCTTCCCTGTTCCCACGGCCGAAGAGCGTGCGGGGCGCGACACGACTGCGTATCCCGGAGATACACTCATCGTTCCCGTGGAGGCTGGGATCGCCAAGGTCCTGTCGCGATATCCGCTGCCTAACTACACGCAAGGCGCATACGGCGTTCACACTTACGCCACCTCATCGAATGTCGTCACGAATGCGGATCAGTTCTCCGTTCGCATGGACCATCAATGGGGAGCGAATCATGTTTTTGGCCGCGTATCGTTTGACAATCTGACCGGGCCGACAACCAATCCCGATCAAACCGTTCTCGATCCCAGCTTCGGAGTTTCGTATATCGACCGCCAGCGCAACCTTGCTTTTAACTATTCGCGCGCTGCGACGAAGCGGCTGACGCTGGATACGATGTTCAGTATCACGAGAACGACACCGTCGTTCGTGACAACAAACCAGACCGATCCAGCGGTGAAGTTTAACGACAGTCTCTTCGAAACCTTCAACGTGGCTGCCGGATCGGTGATCGCGGCATTCAATAACCTCTTCGCGCTGCAACAGAGCTTTACCTATACGACGGCACGACATGCGTTCCGCTTCGGAGCCGAGGTTCGGTTGAACCGGGATACCACATTCTTTGGTACCAGCCCGAATGGCGAATACGATTTTGGCGGGGGAACAGCATACTCGAGAGTCGAGATGGCCTCGCAGAGCGGCGCGCATGTCATCCACGTGGGCGATCCGCTGCCGGACACTCTTTCCAGCCTTCTCAGCGGGAGCCCGTTCGCGTATACCCGGGCGATCGCCCCACCGTACTTCTCCAATGGCAAGCACATTGGGCCCGCGGCCATCAATCGCAATCAAGGCGCCGGCTGGTTTCAGGATACGTGGAAGATCTCCGATCATTTCGCGTTGAACTATGGATTGCGCTATGAGTTTTTCACACCGATTACGGAGCGCGCGCGCCGCACATCGAGCATACGAAACACCACCAGCGGAATCGGCCAGGAATTCGTCGTCAATCCCCAGCCTGGATATGAATCGAGCCGGTACAACTGGCAGCCAAGGGTTCAGTTGGACTGGCATCCTTCTTCGAAAACCAGTGTTCACGCAGGTGGCGGTGTCACCACTATCCCGCCGAATATCTGGCAGGACAACATGCTGACGGGTGGAACGCCGTTCGTCATCTATCCGCGTGTCACATCCACGTCGGCTGCGCCGCTCGCATATGGCTTCCAAATTACGCCGTCGCAACTACCGCGTGTCTACACGACCTCCGGTCAGGACATGTTTCCGGGAGATAAAACGACTTCGGTTGCTCCGAACACCGTGATGGATGTGGACCGCTATGAGCGGGACATTGCGACAGTCTTGCCAGACCACCAGATTGTGCCGTTGAACGTGTCCGGCATCGATCGCCATTTCGGAAATGCCTATCTCAGCACGTGGACGCTTGGCATAGAGCACAGCATTCTGGGACTGACCGCAGACGCAAGCTATGTGGGCACTACGGCAGTACATCTGGCACGCTCGGCCTTCCCGAATGGATATTCAGGCGCCGACAGAAACTTCGCGCGATACACGCAGTTTGACAGCTCAGGAACCATCATCGGGGGATTCGGCACCGAGACGCTGATCGAAGGAAACTCGCATTCGACCTATCACGCACTGCAGACCTCGCTGCAGGGTACGATCGCGCATGGCGGCCCGGGTCTGCAGGCAAGCTACACCTGGGCGAAATCTCTCGATGACGTCAGCTCTGTTTCCGGCGGATTTATTGCGGGCGCTTCTGGCCCCGTAGCTCTGGCTGCACCGCAGAATCCGTTCAACACACGCGCGGAGAAGGGGCCTTCCTCGTTCGACGTTGCCCATACGTTTACGCTGAGCGTCGCGCAAGATCTGCATCTGGAGCGCGCGGAGATGCTACGAGGCATCAGCCGCAGCGTGACGAAGGGGTGGGAACTGCTCAGCATCTCCAGCATTTCCAGTGGGGTGCCCTTCACGGTGTACTCGGGCATTCAGCAGACAGGGGCTGGATCGTACGGCGTCGATCGGCCGAATCAGATTGGGACGCCACATCTATCGACGGCGCGAGCGAAACGCGAAGATTATTTCGGTAAAGGCGAGCAGAATGCTTCGTACTTCTCGATACCGATTCATCTTCCGGGCGGAACCGGTCCAAACTCGGGACAGTTCGGAAGCCTGGCGCGCAACAGCTTCCGCGGGCCGGCCTTCTATGACTTCGACTTCTCGCTGATCAAGGACACACCACTCGGCCGGCGCTCGAACGGATCGGAACTGACCGTGCTGCAGTTCCGCTCCGAGTTCTTCAATATCTTCAACGTTGTGAACATGGGGCTGCCTGCCAACACGATTGCGGGCTCGGGCTTCGGGGTCATCAGTAGAACAGCGGGAAACTCGCGCCAGATCCAGTTTTCGCTGAAGCTACTGTATTGAGCACCGGCCGAGATGAGGTGTTAGCGGTGGCTGGTAGCTATGCTCGGGATTACTTCGAAAACCACACGACGGTGCCGCGCAGAAGCGGCGGTAGTTCAAATTGGATTTTGTTCTCCGACGAGCTTCCCTTCACCACACTCTCCTTACCCAGAAATGGCAGCACGTGCATGCGCGTCCCTGGACGATCCGGCAGTGTAATGCGTACGCCGGACTGCGAAGCAGGCGTGGCTACTTTTCCTGCCTGAAGACCGGTGAAGTTCGCGAAGAAGATATAGGTCGTGCCAGTTATCGTAGCCACGTGTGCGACGACATCGCGAGGTGCGGCAATCTCTATCTCCGGATGATCCTCGATGGCACCGAGTAGCTTCGTCTCACTGGCGGGATCGGCCGCATCGAAGTCCGCGGTGGCAGTTGCGAGATACCTGCGCTCAGGGCTATCTGGAAAGCGAACGGCAGCGGTAATATCGTCCAATTTTGCATCGGGATGGCCGGTGAGCAGCAGCTTGCCTCCCTGCTGCTGGAAGCGATGCAGAGCCGAGGATTCCGTGTCGCTGAGCACACGCACATCGGGCAGCACCAGCGTCTTGCCGGAGAATGCGGAGAGCGTACGCGGCGTGACGACTTGAAACTGGACATGCGCCTGCAGGAGAAGCAATAGCATGCCGCGATAGGATTCGATGTACTCCCTGGGGCCGTAGTTTCGCGTCGTATCGGAAAAGTAGACTCCTACGTTGCCGACAGGAATGCGCGTTCCGCTGAAGATGGCCTGATGCGCTGCAACCCAGTGAAAGATTTCCGTGCGGGCGGCCATATCGTTCGACCCGGACATGACGTGACCTTTTGCGTCCCACACGTTCGCGCCCGCCATCAGCTCCGATGACGCAAGGTTGAGCATGGCATCGCGCGGCTTGACGTTCGGTGCTCCATCCCAGGAGTAATTCAGAATCCAGGTAGAGCGATCGCCGGCAAAGGCGCGGAAGCTGCGCAGGCCAATCTGATACATCAGCCAGTCAAAGGGTGTTCGCGATGCGGCAGTATGATCGTCTCCGCCGCCGAACTCATACTCGTGGGCAATCGCATCGACGTGCGGATAAATCTGATAGACGTCCGCACCCACGCGCGGCGCTTCCTCTTCAATTCCGGGATAGATCTCCGGAATGATCGAAATGTTGGGATTCACCTGCGTGGCGTTGGCGCGAATCTCGATGAGGAAATCCGTGATGGTGCGGATTCGAAAATCGACCCACTTGCGAAAATTGGCATCCTGAAAGTCACCGAGCTTTAGATCGTGCCGGGCATCGAGGCCGGTCTCATGGCGAAAGGCCTCGACCGTGGCGTCGTCAAAGCTTGCCCAACTCGCCTCCCAGCCGGTAAAGTGCGTCATCCAGTAAGGGATATCGACATAGATGCCATCGATGCCGGTAGCCGCGATTTGGCGCACACGCTGCATGTAGAGCACGCGCCAGTCTGCCGCATAGGGGCTGACCCACACATCTTCTTCGCCCTGCTTGATCCAGAATGCCGCCTTTGCATTGAAGATTGCGGGCTCGCCGGTGATCTTGCGCTGCAGCCATTGAGGATGATCTTTGGCGAGGGTGTGCGGGCCATCCGCGTTCAACGAGATGCACTCGAGACCGGCGATATAGACGAAGGCTTTATTACGATGGCGATGCGCCGCAGTGGCGACGCGACGAATGGCCTCCAGCTTCTCTTTCGGTTCCAGCAGGCTCTCGTAGCGACCCGGAATATCGTTGTCGACCTCAATGCCGTACACGCCACTTGCCTCAGCCTGGCGCACGATCGCGTCCGCGTTGCTGATTGTGAGGGGATACGCAGCGATGCGTACCTGCCGCAACCAGGTTCTCGATGGTCCGTCGAAGACCTGCTGGCTGGATGGCTTCGAAGTTGCTGTCTGGGCTTGCAGAAGGCATGCCGGGGCAAACAGAACGGCAAAGGCGATGCGAACAGCGTGACGATTCACGGGCAACATTCTCTTTCGCGGTGGCAGAGAGGTGGAGGACTGCAGCCCTCTCCTCAGAATTGGTAGCGGACGCCGAACTGCGTGTGGCGTGGCGTGTAACCCGCGGCAGTCGAGTTCACAATGCCAAAGGACGGATCCTGATAGGCGTAAGCCGGGAAAGCAAACCGCGGTGTGTTGGTGAAGTTGAAGAAGTCGGCATGCAATTCGAGCTGGTTCTCTCGCGCCACAGTGATGTTCTTCGAGAAGGAGACATCGAAGTTGTGGATGCCGTCGGCGCGAATGTTGGAAAAGTAGCGAGGCGCGTTGCCCGCTTGCTGATCGCCCGGATCAGCGAAACATCCTGCATTCAGGAATGGCTGATTGGTAAAGGCGGCCCGGTGCACGCTGATTCCGGTCAGCACTTGAGCACAAGCCACGTCCGGCCGCTGGTTTCCGTCTGCGAGGCGAGGGTTGGCCATGCTGATCGGCATGGGCTGGCCGGTTTGGAAGGTGAATGTCGTGGAGCCCTGCCATCCGCCGACGATCACGTCGAGCGCGCGGCCCATGTTGCTGCCGACCAGCCGGCCACGGCCGAATGGAAGTTGCGCAACAACCGCGGTTACGAACCGATTCGTGGCGTCATTCGCGCTGACCGACCACTCCCCCTTGAGATTGTCCAGCTCCTGCGGATTGCCGCTATTAAGGTTTCCAACAAAGGCATTGAATCCGGTCGAAGAGTTGTCTTCTGCCTTCGCCCAGGTGTAGTTGCCCTCAAATGATAGATACTCATTGGCGCGCTTCTGAAAGCGCACCTGAAGCGAGTTGTACCAGGAGCTGGCCGCGAGCAAAGGAAGTCCTTGAAAGGCGCCATCGAACTGGGGATAAGGACGCAGCAGATTCAAGTGCGGAATCTGTGGATCACCATACCGGGATTCCGGCTCATTGAATGAGGGCTTCGATCCACTGAAAAGCGGCGCAAAAGGATTGTCGACCAAGCTCGCTCAAGTAACTGCTATCGTGTTGGCGGCGCACTGCGGAAGGAATAAAGTTGCGATTGCTGGTGCTGTTGTAACCGCCCCAGGGAAGATGCGTGCTGCGATTCGCCGAGTAATCGATGCCCAGCACCACCTGCCAGGGAAAGGCCTGTTGTATCCCGATATTCCACTGATAGACCTCGGCGTTGCGTGCCTTCTCGTAATTGAGATTGTTGCCATTGGACAAGCCCCACTCTGCGGCCTTGCCATATTTTGTCCCTTGCGGATCCTGAATACCGGTAGGGAATGGATTCTCAAGTGTGGCGTAGCGACTGAAGTAGTTGTCCTTCGTGAAGAAGACCGGCGGCGCACTGCTGAATGCAGTACCCGGGTATTGGAAATTGGTCGCTACATTCATGCCGTAATAAATCCCGGCGCCCCCGCGCACCACCGTCTGGTCCTTCACCTGATAGGCGAAGCCCACCCGCGGGGCCAGGTTGTTGCGGTCTACAGGAATATTGCGCTGCGCATTCGATGCGAAGATGGTTGCGCCCGGCAGAGTGCCCAGACCAGGCACCGCGATGCCGCTGCTGGCAGTGAAGTCGCTGAACTGCTCGAGATTGTGGCGCTCCGTATAAGGCGAACTCCATTCGTAGCGCAGGCCAAGGTTGAGCGTGAGCTTCGGAGTCAGTTTCCAGTTATCCAGCCCATAAAACGCAGTCTCGCGCGAGAGGTCGGCAACGGCGCGGCTGACATTGATAGTTCCACTGTCTCCATAACCAATCAGAACGTTGGCGAAGGAGTTGCCCTGCGCCCCATTCGCTGTGTCATAGGGGCTGTGAGAGCTGACCGTTGGGTCAAAACTGAACAATCCGGTTGGGTAGTTTGGCTGGAAGAAGTTGTTGTAGAAGAGGCGCTGCTCGCCGCCGAACTTGAAGCTATGTCTTCCATGTGCCCAGGAAAAGGCGGACGAGTAATTGAGCAAGGTGTGAGCGAATTTCGTATCCACGCAGCACTGGCTGAAGAGCGGTGTGAAACGCGAGTAGTCTCCGTTCGAGTTAGGCAGAATGGCAGGCATGCGTGAGACGCCGTTCTGATCGAGATAGGAAGGAAAGCCAAACGAGGTGGGATCGGGTGTCCTCGAGAAGGACGGCTGAGCGACTCGGTCCACGCCGAAATGGCTGATCCAGAGAGTGTTCGCGGTCGGAGTGTAGGTGTACTCCAAACCATCGTTGTAGACGTCGGTCGTGGAGTTCGTACCATCGTTGAAGACATCGTCGAAGAAGACCGTCGGTGTATTGCCGTTCCCGTGGAAAAAGCTGTAACGCGCATTCAGCCGCGATCGCTCGCTGAAATTCTGGTCCACCTTGACATCAAACTGCACGCTGTTGCTGGCCGACAAAACAACGTCGCGATAGTTGTTCGTACCAATGCCCGGGTCCCCGGGCAGGTTTGGCTTGGGATAGTAGTTGAGAAGCTTCTGACCGATAGGGTCAATCTCCGTCTGCGGAATCTTATTGCCGGCATAGGCCGTGCGCTCGCCAGTGTCCGGATCCGTCGTAAACGGATCGAAGATCTGGTTCACCACCAGATTGCCATTGCCATCGATAGTGCGAGTATTTGAGTAGTCGCCGGCGCGTTCCAGAGCGGTCGGCACGGTAGCTACAATGTTCACGGGTGCGCGGTCGCGGGTCACCTCCATGTCGGCGAAGAAGAAGGTGTGGTCTTTGCGAATCGGCCCACCCACCGAAAAGCCGTATTGATCGCGCTGGTGATCCGGGACCGGACCGCTATTGAAGAAGTCCCGGGCATCGAAGTTCGAGCGCTGGCCGTACCACCAGGCGCTGCCGTGGAGCTGATTGGTGCCGGCTTTCATCACCGTGTTGACCACGGTGCCCCCGTTGTTGCCGTACTCGGCGGAGAAGCTGTTGTTTTCGACCTTGAATTCCTGCAGCGCTTCCACCGAAGGCTGGTAGTACACGTTCGACGTGCCGCCTTCGCCCTGCTCGGGCGAACTGGTCAGATTTCCATCGAGGCGAATTTCGGCCGTAGCATTGCGCTGGCCATTCGAAACAAAGTTGGTGCCTGCGGGGTAGGAGTCCTGCACACCCGATCCGGTCGTCTCGGTAACGCCACCCGCCAGGAAGGTCAAACCAAATGGATCGCGGTTCGCGAGTGGGATTTGCACCAGATACTTGCTGCCAACATCGGTTCCAAGCGTTGCATCGTCCGCTTCGAGCAGCACCGGCACCGCGCTTACAGTGACATTCGATGACACCGCGGCAGGGCGGAGTGTCGCATTGAGGGTCGCCTGCTGATTGACGGTGAGAGCGATGTTGTCCTGTTCCACCCCGCCAAAACCAGCAGCCTGGACCAGCATCTTGTAGGTAGCCGGGGGAAGCGCCCTGAAGGCGTATGCGCCTCTGTCATCGCTCACGGTGTGGTGCGCTACATTTGTGGCGACATCCGTAAGCGTGACGCGAGCCCGGGGAACAACTGCTCCCGAGGCATCGGTGACCGTACCGCGCAAGCCAGCCTCGTTGACAGACTGCGCGCGAGCAGATGGGCAGGACAGCAACATTGCGATCGCAACGAGCCAGGCCGCCGCTGCGAATCTAAACCTCTGCATTACAACCTCCCAAACGATCGCAAATTCCACATCGGTTCCGATTAGCTTTGTTTTTATTGTTATTTATTTCGTATAGTCGCCTTTTGTATCTCTTCCTCATCAGCATGTCAAGGTGATTTTGCGGAGCCGGCGCGCGCCGTAGGCGGCTCTGCTGTCGTCCGGCTCGTATGACAGCGAGCAAAACGCCCTGTCGGCATCGGCTTCGTTTCATAGTCGTTGGCTAGATAAAACAGAGTTGGAAAGCAGAGGCGCTGCGAACCGCCGGTCCACGAGTGGGGATCCAACGATTCGTGCTGACGGTGACACGCTTTCGCTGCTCAAGCCGCGCCAAACAGCGGTGGACTATCAGACCAGCGTGAGAGCTATACCCATCGCTCGCAACGCTTCTTGCATCTCTTTGGGCAGATTCTGGTCGGTGATCACGTGATGGATCGCTCCAGGGGGAACGATCCGCGACAGACTGCGACGGTTGAATTTGCTTGAATCACAAACAGCCACCACCTGACGGGCTGCTTTCACCATGGCTCGATTCACACGGGATTCGAGAAAATTGGGCGTCGTAATCCCCACCTCCAGATCGAACCCATCCACGCCAAGGAACAGTATGTCCGCATGCATCTCTTCTAAATTGTCTTCGGCGAGAGGCCCCACGAGAGAGAAGGAATTCTTCCGCAGGGTTCCGCCAACCAGGATCACTTCAAAGTCGGTTCCCGCCAGCTCCGCTGCAATGTTGACCGCATTTGTAATAACCGTGAGTTGCTTGAATCGCTTCAGACGTTCGGCCACCGCGGTGGTCGTAGTGCCGGAATCCAATATGATGCATTGCCCCTCCTCCACCATTTTCGTGGCGGCCGCGGCGATCCTCTCTTTTTCTCGAATGTTGTGCTTCTGCTTTTCCTGAAGGGTTGGATCGATCAGGGCGCTCGACTGGACGCGCAATGCGCCGCCATGCGAGCGTTGGACAACGCCCTTCGACTGCAGGTAATCCAGGTCCTTTCGAATGGTGATCTGAGATATGTTCAGTTGTTGTGACAGATCGCTGACCAGCGCTCGTCCTTGAGTCTGGATAAGCTCCAGAATGTGCTGCCGGCGCTCATCGATCAGCATCTCGGACCTGTCGCCAACCTTCGCTTTCACTTTGCTTCGCATGGATGAGCTACAGCCTCGCTATTCCTGGGGCCGACTGTTGGCCTCGTAAACGATACACCGCAAGCAGAGGCAATGATAAACAAACGCTATGCAGGCTTCTAAATCGCGCGATTCCGCACACCGCGGCCGTCATTTCGGCCTCGATCGATATTACGATATATTTCGTTTACTTCTAGTATCCGCAACTAGTGTGGGTTGTCGTGATGTTTGCCCTATATAGGTAGCCTCAGGCGTCG
Source organism: uncultured Acidobacteriaceae bacterium (assembly GCA_963763665.1). Lineage (GTDB taxonomy): Bacteria > Acidobacteriota > Terriglobia > Terriglobales > Acidobacteriaceae > KBS-83. Next base: position 358,104 of record CAVXPT010000002.1, read on the forward strand.
AAGGAAGCAAGCGGGTCTGCGTCGCTGCCCTGTTTCTTTCGCCGCAGCCAGTAGAGAGCGAGTCCGACCACAAGCCAGATGGAACCGAGGATCTGCGCGTTGTGGCCCAGGTTAAGCCATATGAATCCGCTGACGACCAGGCCGAGAAGCGGCGCAAGCGCGGGCAGGCGCACCTTTTCTTTCGAGCGGTATTTGTAGTGTACGAGTGCCGCGGCGTTGACCCCCATGAAGGCGATGAAGGCGCCAAAGTTGAGCATCTCCGCACCTTTTTGATAGGTGAGGAGGAAAGCGCCGATCATGGTGCAAAGGCCCACGATCAGAACATTGTTGCGCGGGATGGCAGTCTTCGCGCTGAGAGCTCCGAAGATGCCGCGTGGCAGCGCGTTGCTGCGGCCCATGCCATAGAGCAGCCGCGCCGCGCCAAATTGCGCAGCCATGCCCGAGCCCATGTTCGCGACGAGCAGAGTGGCATTGAGCAGGTGGAAGAGAAACTTGCCGCCAATGCGCATCGCGACCTGCACGTAGGCAGTGTCCACGATGGAACTGGCGAAAGGGCCGCGATATGGCCATGAAAGTTGCGCGGCGTAGACCTCCACCGCGGAGAGGATGCCGATAAACAGGCAGGTAAGCACGGTGCCGAGCATGATGTTGCGGCGCGGATTCTCCACCTCCTCCGACATGGTGGAGATGCCATCGAAGCCGATGTAAGTGAGCACTGCGATCGATGTGCCCCGAAAGAGCCGCGACGACGCGAAGTTGGAGGGATCGTAGAAAGGCGTGAGCCACTGGCCCCCGACAGGACGCGCGACGAACGCCAGATAGCGGATGGCATAGGCCAGGAAGATGACCACGACCAGCCCCATGAGCAGGGCCAGCACGGCGTTCACGTTGCCGGAGCTTTTGACGCCGAAGAGATTGAGCGCAGTGAAGAGGATGACGAATGAAACCGCCCAGGTAGCATAGGGTATGCCAGGAAGGATGTTCCTGGCCGCGGCGCTGCACCAGATGGCGCAGATAATCGGGTTCAGAAGATAGTCCATCAACATGGACCACCCGACGACATATCCCGCGAGTGGATGAAGCTCCTTGCCCACATAGGTGAACGCGGAACCGGCGCTGGGATAGACGCGCGCCATGCGGCCATAGCTGATAGCAGTGAAGAGCATCGCCACCATGGCAATAAGGATGGTAGTGACTACATGGCCGCGCGCCTCATTGCTGACGACACCGTAGATGCCCATTGGCGCCGTGGGCTGGATGATGATGATGCCGTAGACGATGAGGTGCCACAGCTTCAGCGATCGCTTGAGATGGGGCGCCGTTCCCGTCGGTTCGAGCGTATCTGCCTCAGCCATTCACCCTCGCCAAGCTTCGCTTACATGCGGCAGACGAATTGTATCCGGAGCGCGCCGCACCGCGTGGCCAGCCTCGCTAGTGCACGCCGTCGGCGGCAAGTCCTGGTATCCAGTGCACGGCATTGTCATGGTAGAGCTTGCGCAGAACGGGCAACGGAAGCTGAAGGCCCTTCACCCTGTGTCCGTCGTAGTTGAAGGTATCTGCAGTGGAGAAGTAGCGCCAGTCCTCTGCAAGTTGCTTTTGCCAGTCGGCGATTGACGGCTTTACATCGCTTCGCCGGATGATCTCGGTGTCCGTCCCGTAGAGCACGCGGTCCTGATACTTAATAAGAAAGGCGCGCACCTTGGCGCGCGGCTGAATCGTCAGGTGCGGCACACGCGCCGCCGTATCGACGGCAAAGTTGGGATAGCGATCCAGCCGCTGGGCAACGAGGTCGACATCCGACTCCATGCTGCCGAGGTGCGCGCCGACAACGCGCAGCTTCGGATTCTCAGCCAGCAGATGATCCCGCGAGGCGATGACCGCTGCCTTGGACGGGGCGCCGGGAATCTTCGACATATTCCACTCCGGATGCTTGGCGTAGTAGGAGTTGTCGATGGCCTTGGGATCTGGAATCCAGGCGACATCCGGCTCAGCCTGATGGGCGATCAGCGTCTTGTTGTGCGCGGCGATGTCCTGAAAGATGGGCTGCAGCCTGGGGTCGTCCACCATAACGTAGCGCCCCCTGCTGTCCTTCAATTCCATGCCAACGTTTTTCCATACCTTCACCGCAATCGCGCCACTAGCAAAATCCTGGTTGAGCTGGTCAATCGTGGTCTTGAGGAAATCAGGCTGCGAGATACGAAATGGGTCGAAGGTGGTGCACAACGAGGCGTGGCCATGCGCGGAGCGGATAAACGCGAGCGCCGCTGCGCGCAGACGATCGAGCGAACCGCGAGCGGGATCTTTATCGTTGACAACGAGGATATCCACGATGTGTAGATTCCATCGCTCCAGCATCCGGGTAAGAGCGGGATCGCTCTGCAGGACGTGAGCGTGTGCGTCAATGGGATGAAGGTCAGCAAGCGACCGCCGGGCGTCCGGCGCGGTCTGGCCAGAACTGCTTCCGGCTATGACTGCGGCGCAGATGGTAGCCCAGAGCAGCCTTTGCAATCGATAGGTCATCGCATCCAAACCTTTGCATTTCACGGCGTGGTGGGTGACGGGCGGCGTTTGTCCCCAGGCACGTACTTGGTGGAAACCGCGCCACGGATCGTGACCGAGCTGTTCTGCTCGCTGGAAGAACCGTCGAGACCGGTGGCATGAATGCGCACCTGGAAAGTGCCGGCATGCGTATAAGCATGATCGACCTCCGCGCCGGCGAGAGAGGTCCCATCGCCGAAATCCCACGCGTAGCCAAGGACTGGCTCCTTTTCGCTGGAGGGCCGCGCGACGAAGTGCAGCGTCGCACCGGCTTCGCCCGTGGCTGGGACCTTGGCCGTGACAGCGGGCGGCACGACAGAAAGGTCGGTGCGAATTATTTTGAGAACACGCACCGAATGCGGCGGCAGCGTGGCGTCGATCGCGCCGCCGGCCGGCTGTGCGGTAGCCTGCGGGGTGAAGACATCCGTGACGGTGTAACTTCCCTGCTCCGCCAGGCCAAGCTCCGCACGCGAGAGTGAATGGCTGCGTGAACCCTCCGTCCAATTGAAGATGGTCACGACGGATTGCCGTGGATCTTCGTGAAGCAGAAAGATGCTGGGTTGCAGGTCTTCCGCGGCATAGGTCATCAGGTCGAGCGGTGTGGATGCCCGTCCCAGGCGCGCGATGTCGAGCAGGTCCCGGTTCTTCACCAGCGCGACACGGTCCGCATCCTCTCCCAGAGTAGGCAGATCGTCGCCGATCTCGAACATGCCACCGGAGACAGCGGTCAACGCGATCGAAAGCTTGGCCTCATCCAGGGTGAGCGGGTGCTGGCCGCCATGCCAGCTCTGGTCATCCACCGTCTGCGTGGAAACGGAAAAGGCATCGGGATCGGCGATGAAGTAATTGCGATTCATGTAGTAGCGGGCCGCCACTCCAGGCGCTGCATCTTTGCTACTGGAGAAGGTGTGGCCCGTGTCCTGCGAGATGCGGCCTACATCGACCAGACCAACGGGATTGAGCAGTTCGCACCCATCCTTATCAAGGAGTACTTGCTCGCCCACAGCTTTTCGAATCGTCTCAATGCCGATGCGCTGCGCTTCCAGAGCGGTCGTATTGGGCACGTGGTAGTAGCCTTCGACCGCGCTGTCCTCCATGAAGTCCAGCTTGATGTAGCGAATCCCCCACTCGTGCGCGAGCGTTCGATAGGTTCGCGTCAGATATTCCTGCGCGTCCGGGTTGGTCGTATCGAGCGCATAGAGGCGGTCCGTGCCCTCCGTCACAAGGCCAAGATGAATCGGCTTCCCGCTGGCGTTGTGCACCAGCCACTCCGGATGATGCTCGAAGACCCAGGAGCGCTCGGATACCTCAAAGGGAGCAGTCCACACCCCAGGCACGAGGCCCTGCGTCATCACCTTGCGTTCCAGCGCGGCAACGCCATCGGGAAAGAGCGCAGCGTCCGGCGTGGCATACTCGCCGCGTGCAAACTGATAGCCCTCATCCATGTGAAAGAACGTGTAGCCCAGCGGTTTTAGATTCTGCGCCAGCCATTCGGCATTGGTAAGCGCCGTGCCCTGGTTCAGACCGAAATAGTACGCCGTCCAGCTCCACCAGCCGATCGGGGTGGGTGCGGAGACGCGGGCGTGATGAAGATCGCGGATGAGGTGGCCATACGTTTCGAGTTGACGATGGTAATCGTCACTGATACTAAACAACATCCGCTCGGAGGAAAGTTCGGCGCCGGGAGCGAGCGGTAGACTGAGCTCGACGCGATCCTCCGCCGGCGAATCTGTGAGTGAGTTTTCTTCCAGCAGTTCGGTCGTGCCGGTGGAATCCACCTGATAGTAGCGCGTCTTTGTGGAGTGGTCCCCCGCCATACCGAGGCGAAGAACGCTGAGGAATTTGTCCGAGGTCAACGCGCCCAGAAACCAGCTCTGATGACTCTGCCGGTTATAGACAAGCTGGGTGCCCACGGCGCGGTGGACCTGCTTTTCTGCATCGCCGAGATCGCGCAATTGCATGGCGGGCCGGTCCTCGCTAAAGCTGTCGGAGAGGACGCGATCCGATGCGGGGTCGCCGCCAAGATGCAGAATCTCCGGCCCGGTCGCATCCAAGAGACGGAATCGTTCGATATGCAGCTTGCCTGCCGTTCCGTTGCGCGCGGTGAGCTGGATTTCTCCGAAGGGTTCCGTGCTGTAGGTGCGAATCCGGAGCGTCAGATCCGGTGCGCCGGCAAGCCCCGAATACGAAACTGTCTGCTCCGTGGCGCTGCCGAGTGGCCCATTCACCTGAGCATCCTGCACCCGATGTTGCGGATAATCGCGCCCGGCGATCCATTTGCCATCCACCAGGATGGCGGGTCCGGCACTGAGCACCGCGCCTGCGATGCCGGGGGCTGCAATGCTGTAGCCACCGCCGTTCTGATTTATGGAAACTTTGAGGGCGCTCGAGGCCGCGCTCTGGGCAAAGAGCAATGGGGTGCTGATGAAGAGAACGATCGCGCCAACTTTCGCGATGCGTGGACGCAAGTGCCGATCTGGGTGCCGATCAAAGTTCCGATCCTGGATTCTGCGCAACTTGGCCTTTCCCGTTGGCCCCACCCTGCCGGGCAAGCGAAACCTAAATGAACTTACGCATTTTGTCGTTTGATTATTTTTGCCATCGCATTGACGAAGGTGTCAAGGAGAATCGCTGGCCGTCCTTTTCCTATCGCGCCCTGTCATGATAACCAGACCATGGTTCGCAAGATTGTTCATGTGGATATGGACGCGTTCTACGCTTCGGTGGAACAGCGCGACGATCCACGGCTGCGCGGGAAGCCTGTTGTGGTCGCGTGGCGCGGGAACCGGTCTGTTGTCTGCGCTGCCTCTTACGAAGCCAGACGCTTCGGCGTTCGTTCCGCGATGCCCGCACTCCGCGCGGAACGCCTGTGTCCGGAAGCGATCTTCATCCCTCCGGACTTCGTCCGCTACCGGGCTGCTTCCCGCGCCACGCGAGAGATCTTTCAACGGCACACGGACCTGATTGAACCGCTCTCGCTGGACGAAGCCTATCTGGACGTCACCGAGAACAAGACCGGGCTACCAACAGCAACCCGTGTCGCGAAGGCAATTCGTCAGCAGATTCGGGACGAGTTGCACCTAACCGCGTCCGCGGGCGTGGCACCGAATAAGTTCCTCGCCAAGCTGGCCTCTGACTGGCGCAAGCCGGACGGTCTCTTCGTCATTCAGCCAGACGAGGTGCAGACGTTTCTTCTGCCGCTGCCTGTCGGACGCATTCCCGGCGTGGGGAAAGTCACGGAAACGTCGACTGAAGCAGGCGGGAATACAAACGGTCGGCGACCTGCATCGTTTCGAGTCGGCTGCTCTCGAAGCACTCTTTGGGCGCTACGGCGTTCGCCTCTACGAGCTGGCTCGCGGGATCGACGACAACAAGGTGATTCCGAATCGACCCACCAAGTCGATCTCCGCCGAAGATACGTTTGAGCGCGACATTCCCCTCTCGGAAACCGAAGATCTGATTCGGCGTCTGGCGGAAAAGGTCTGGACGGCTTCCCGCAAAGATGGCCGCGAGGCCCGAACCGTCGTTCTCAAACTGAAGACGAGCGACTTCAACATCCTCACCCGCAGCCACACTCCCGTTGTGCCGCCGGCATCCTGCGCGGAGCTCACCGCGATCGCACTTTCGCTGCGAGACCGTATCGACCTGGGACCGGCACGGCGATTTCGATTGGTCGGCGTTGGTTTAAGCAATTTTCGGGAGATAGACCAACAGCAGGCGCCTCTCTTCGAATGACTTATCGGAGCCTCGCTTCCCTCGTTGTTCTACACTGCGATACGTGGTTCCGCCGACGCATCGGGCATGGCTGTCCACATAGTCACAATCACGCCTCGCCGGAGACAGCATGTCCAGGCTCTCTTGTTTCTTCGCAATCACGCTGGCTGGATGCGTTCTCTCCGCCTCGCCTTTCTCTCACGCACAGACCGCTTACGACTCGGTAGACCCTTTCATCGGCACCGCGGGTGACGGCAACACGTTCCCCGGCGCCTCATTGCCTTTTGGCATGATCCAGTGGAGCCCCGACACAGGCCGCGACGGATGGTACTTCTACAACCAGAGCAAGATTCAAGGCTTCAGCCTCACGCACCTCAGCGGCGCGGGCTGCCCGCTTTACGGCGACTTCCCCATCCTTCCCTGGACGGGCGACCTTACGACCAGCCCGGCGCAAACGCCCGACGATTACACGCTTTCCTTCAGTCACACCCAGGAAGAGGCGCATCCCGGCTACTATGCCGTCACGCTTGCCAATGGAAGCAAAATCGAGCTTACGGTTACGGATCGCGCCGGCATCGCCCGCATCCATTTCCCGCAGGGGCAGCCTTCCCGCCTCCTCGTGAACGCCACCAGCGCAAACACCGATGTCCACGTGGCCACTCTTCCGCCTGTGGGACGCGAGCATGACGGCACCAGCATCCGCGTCATCGGGAACAATGCCATCAGCGGGTCCACTACCGCGGGTGGCTTCTGCGGCACAGACTCCCGCTACACGCTCTACTTCGCCGCCAGATTCGAGCAGCCGTTCCGCAGCTTCGCAACCTGGAAGGATGATGCTGTCCAGAAAGGCGAGCGCGACGCCGCAGGCCATCACACCGGAGCATGGCTCGATTTCGGCAAGCAGTCCCAGGTCCAGCTCAAGGTGGGCATCTCCTACGTCAGCGAAGCGAATGCGCTCGCCAACCTCAATAAGGAGCTTCCCGGCTGGGACTTCGATAAGGTGCACACGGCCGCCCGCAATACCTGGACCAGCACGCTCGATCATGTCGCTGCAGAAGGCGGTACCCCGGACCAGAGAAAGATCTTCTACACCGGGCTCTACCACATGATGCTGGCGCCCAGTCTCTTCAGCGACGGCAACGGCGACTACATCGGCTTCGATGGCAAGGTGCGCTCACTCGCCTCAACCAAACAGCACGCGCAGTATGCCAACTTCTCCGATTGGGACATCTACCGCAACACCATCCAGCTTCAGTCTCTGCTCGTGCCTGACCGCGTCAGCGACATGATGCAATCCCTCGTCAATGACGCGGAACAGAGCGGCTGGCTCCCGCGCTGGCCTGCCGCGAATGATGTCACCTACGTCATGAATGGCGACTCGCCGTCTGTGCTCATTGCCTCCGCCTACGCCTTTGGCGCGCGCAACTTCGATACGAAAACCGCGCTCAAGTACATGGTCAAAGCCGCAACCGAACCGGGCAAGGGCCCTCACAACAATGAGGAGCGTCCCTATCTCGCCGACTATCTCAAGCTCGGCTACGTTCCCATCGACAAAGATGCCAGCGCCGCCTCGCGCACGCTCGAGTATGCGAGCGACGACTTCGCCATCGCTCAGTTCGCCCGCAGCCTGGGCGACACCGCCACGTATCAGAAGCTGCTCAAGCAGTCACAGAACTGGACGACGCTCTTCGATCCTGAAACCCGCTGGATTCGTCCTCGAAACTCCGACGGCACCTGGCTGCAGGGCTTCAACGCTGAGACATCTATGCCCAAGCGCCCGAACGCGCCTGTATCTACCGATCAGAATGGATTCGAGGAAGGCAACACCTACCAGTACACATTCATGATTCCGTTCGACTACCCTGCCCTCATCCAGCGCATCGGCGGCGATGATGCAACGACTCCGCGACTGGACAAATTCTTCCTCAAGCTCATCTGCTGGGGCGAGCCGTGCTTCAACATGGCCAACGAGCCTGACTTCGTCACGCCATACGCGTATGTCTTCGCCGGCCAGCCCTGGAAGACCCAGGAGGTCGTCACGCGCATTGAGCAGCAGACCTTCAACACCAAGCCCAGCGGCATCCCTGGCAACGACGATCTCGGCGCCACCTCCGGCGTCTATGTGTGGAACGCGCTGGGTCTTTATCCCGGCGTTCCCGGAGTCGGCGGCCTGCTCATCGGCACGCCCATGTTTCCCTCCGCCGCCATCCATATGGGAGACGGCCGCACGCTTTCCATTCGTTCCACCGGAACCGGTCCCTATGTGCAGCAAGTGTTGTTCGATGGGCAGGAGATCAAGAACTCCTGGCTGCCGCTGTCCGCACTTGGAAAAGGCTCTTCCAAGCTCGAATTCACGCTTAGTCCGGAACCGAACAAGGAGCGAGGCCAGCCAGACTCCGAGCGACCTCCCGCATGGGTGAGTCCGCAAAAGTAAGATGTCTGAGCAGTGTTGTCGTCCTAATGCGCAGGGCGGCACTGGCATTCCGACGCGATACCGAATGTTGCTGAAGTTATCAGCAAACCATTCTCCCTCAGCCGTGGATTGCTCTCGAACTTCGATAAGCTTTGGCCTGAGCGAGAGCATTCCCAATGGCCGGACTTACATTGAGCACAGTAGGGGTGCATCGCGGCCTGAGCGTTGTTACGCTGGAAAATGAACTGCTCCGCGTCCAAATCTTGCCGGAGGCTGGTGCGAAGATCTGGCAGATCACCTATCTGCCGCTCGATACAGAGCTGCTCTGGAACAATCCACACATTCCGCCAGAGCGGCATGCAATCCGTGCGCCCTATGACGATGTGTGGAGCGGCGGATGGGATGAGCTCTTTCCCAACGATGAAGAAGCGGTGATCCACGGCGAACGCTACCCCGATCATGGCGAGCTATGGAGCGCGGCATGGGAGGCGGAATCTTTCAGCTTCGCGGATAGGGTCGGGGTGACCCTGCGCCTGCAGACGCCGCTGAGCAGAGTAGTGGTGGAGAAAACGATTGAGCTGCGGCACGGAAGCGCGCAGTTGCACTTCTCCCATCGATTTACAAACCATGGCGTGGTCGCATTTCCCTTCCTGTGGAAGCTGCACCCAGCGATGCGCGTAACGCCGCAGCACCGGATCGATATGCCTCGCATGCGCGTGGTCAGGGAACCGGATTTTCCCGGCACGCTGGCGGAGGCGCCGCTGGAGTTCGCATGGCCGCACGCTTTTCTGCCGGGGCGCACCGTGGACTTGCGTCGCGTGCCCGACCCTCGTGAGCGTGAACTCCATTTCTTCTATGGAACCGAAATGGAAGGCGGATGGTGCGCGGTGACAGATACAGCGAAGCGGCTGGCCTGCGGGCTTCGCTTCGACCCGGCGATCTTTCCGTCGTGCTGGCTCTTCGCCAGCTATGGCGGATGGCTCGACTACAACGTGGCAGTGCTGGAGCCATGCACCGGATATCCCTTGCGCTTTGCCGCCATGCAGACCGCTGGGCGTGCGCGCGAACTGCAGCCGGGAGAGACGCTGGCAACCGATGTGCTTTTCACCGTGCAGGAAGGACTGGACGCAGTAGGCGGTATCGATGAAGCCGGCCGGATGCTGAGTGCGGCTCCAGACCTATAGACTCGGAGCTGGTTTTTGCGATTCGGGATCTGCTGCAGCGGGTGGCGCCTCCATCGAGAGCAGGATCGCCGCAACGATGGCCAGCACCGCGCCAAGAGCCTGTAACGGTGTCAACCGTTCATGCAGAAAGAGCACGGCCGCCGCTACTGTCAGAAGCGGATAGAGCGAGATCAGGGATATAACGATCGAGGCTTTGCCGCCAGACTCCAGTGCGGCAAAGCTGGTAAGCGCACCCAGCCCGTTGAGCACTCCGCCGAGGATGGACATTCCGAGAATGAACGGCCGGAGATGCCACTGAATCGGCACGGTAAAGGCGAGCCCCGCAGAGATGGCGACCATCGCCCACGCCCACCAGAGACAGGAGAGCTGACTGGAGATGCGATTGGTGGAGAGCTTCTGCGTGACGCCCGTGATGCCCCAAAAGACAAGGGCGATCGTCGCGAAGAGCAGCCAGACGGGGATGAATGACATAGATGCCGCCTACATGCTCAGGAGATAGATGGCCACGAGCGCAAGCGCGAAACCAGCGATCTGCTGCTTGCTGATGCGCTCACGAAGAAACGTAACCGCCAGAATCACAGTCACGACCGGAAAAAGTGCAGTCGCCGGAGCGACGATGGAGACATTGCCGCCAGACCCCAGTGCGTGGAAGAAGGCGATGTTCCCTGCGCCCCCCAATATTCCGGTAACAAAGGCCCAGGCGATGCCGGAATGCCGCCGCGGTCCGGCCGCCCCGCGGCGAGCGGCCGGAATAAGCACGAGCATCAGCGGCAGCAACCCAACGGTGAAGTAAATCTGGTTGGTGTTCGCATCCATGCCGGAGGAGGCGACCTTGGAGACGGCTCCCCACGCGCCCCACAACAAAATCGTGAGCAGCGAGTAAGCCAGCCAGGCCGGCATGCCGGCCAGCATGGTGCGCGCTGTTGCTTTGGAGTCGACGGCAGAAGGCATCGGTAGCTAAGAGGAATGCTGAGAATACGTGGTCGCAAGGTGAGCGTGCAATAGATGAAGCGTGCGGCGACGTTGTTATTGTGATCGTTCTTTCGCTTAAGCGCGTGCAGACGGGTTAGTACCCTCCAAAGGACAATGCCTCTCTTATCATCAGGGTCGAGAGGGAATGCGGCACACCGATGAAGATTACAGGCGTGGAAGCGATTCACCTGCGGGTGGAAGATCCGAATATCAGTCTCTTCGACGGCTCCTATGACGATTGCGTCATCGTCGTTCACACCGACGAAGGCGTGACTGGGCTGGGCGAAACGGAGTCCCTGGCGCCCGCGATCCAGGCGATCGTTCGCGGGCCATCCGCGCACAATCATGCCCGCGCCTTGAGCGAGATCCTGATCGGCTGCGATCCTTCGGTGCATCCATCGGAACACTGGCAGCGCATGTACGACGCCACAGACTATGTGGGCCGGCGCGGGCTGATGATGCACGCCATCGGCGGCGTCGATCTGGCGTTGTGGGACCTGTACGGAAAGATCCAGGGCAAGCCGGTGCATGCGCTGATCGGCGGCGCGCGGCGCGACAAACTGCCGGCTTATGGAACGATCTATCCGATCGAGCGCACTCCGGAGGGCGTGCGGGCGCAGGTGCGCGCCGGCAGAGCACTCAATCTGCGTTCGTTCAAGCTGGCGGCCGACCCGTGGTGGATGGAGGATTTGCAACTGACCGCTTCCCTGCTGCAGGCGACGCGCGCAGAGGCAGGACCGGAAGCGAAGATCATTGTGGATGCGGCGTTGTCCTACCGAACAGCGGAGGATGGGCTGCGGCTGGTGCCTCTCCTGATAGAGGCGGGCATCTGGTTTCTGGAGGCGCCGCTGCCGCTGGATGATGTGGAAGGGCATGCGCAGATGGCCGGACACGGGATTGCCTTAGGCGTAGGCGATCTGGGGCTGACGCATGTGCGTGAGTTCATCGAGATGATGGACCGTGGCGGCGCCGATATCTGCCAGCCCGACATCAGCCAGGTCGGCGGCTTCACCGGAATCCTCAAGATCGCCGCGGCCGCCCGGAAACGCGGCAAGCGCGTGATCACGCACGGCTACAAGTCGAATATCGAGATCGCGGCAAACCTGCACTTCCTCGCCGCGCAGCAGGACGAAGAAATCCTGGAATATTCGCTGAGCCATTCGCCCCTGCGCTGGAATACCACGCGTGAGCATTTTTCGGTAGAGCAAGATGGTTGCGTGCGCGTGCCTCAGACGCCGGGACTCGGTGTCACACTCAATCCGGAGAGTGTTGGAAAGTATCGCTGGCCGCAGGGGCACAACTAGTGGAGAGCGAGAACTACCTTCAATGTTGAGCCGGGACGTTGCGTGATCATCTCGAAGGCCTGTTGCCCCTCTTCGAGAGGGTATCTGGCAGTGTAGGCATCGAGTTGCACCTCGCCCGCGATCAGCAGGCTCAGAGCGCGCTCAAAATCGGCCGGCGTGTAGGCGAAAGACATGACCACCCGGTGTTCCTTGCGAATGCTGGTAACGAAATCGATCTCGCTGCGCTGCTGGCCCATGCCCAGCAGCAACACCTGGCCACCTGGACGGCACAGATCGAAGGCCATCTGCCGCGCCGGTCCGCTGCCGCTTGCGTCAATCACGATGTCGAAGCCTGCCCCGCCAAGCTCCTTTGCGTGAGCGACTCCTTCGGCGCTGCCGGTATTTACTGTATGGTTGGCGCCAAGTTGCTTTAGGCTGCTCAGCCGCTGGTCATTCACGTCGGCCACAAGCACCTCGCGTGCGCCGATGCGTTGCGCGGTCAGCAGCGCGAGCGCGCCCATGGTGCCGCCGCCAACAATGGCGAGGCGGAAGAACGGTGCGGGCGCAAGCAGTCGGAAAAGATGCACCACATTCGCCAGCGGTTCGGTGAGAATGGCGCGTTTCCCGTCAAGCGAATCGGGTGCTTCATATATCTGTGTTACGGGAAGTGCGACGAATTCTGCGAAGGTACCCGCGGTCTGATCCATGCCCAGCAAACGCCAGCTCGCGCACAGGTTCTGCGCACCCGCAAGGCAGGCGTGACAGCGGCCACAACTGATCAGCGGATTCGCAACTACGCGGCGGCCGTCCGGCATGCGGCCTACAAGCTCGTGACCGAGGACGAGCGGCGGTTTGCGCCGTGCACTGTGGCCAAGAAAGCCTGAGACGTCGGAGCCGCAAACGCCCGCGAGATCGATCGCCAGTTCCACCTCTCCGCTGTCTGGTGCAGGGCGAGGGCGCTCTTCCATTTCCAGCCGATTGGGTGCCGTGTAGACCAACGCTCGCATAAGGGAAGAATAGTGGATGCGGTTCAAGTGCAGGACGATGGAATCCTGATTTTTCCTTTGGCCAATGCAGGCCAACGAAGCGAACGACCCTTGTGTTTTCTTGAGAGCTACTGAGCCAGCCATGCCCCATGCGGCGCGGCGTCCTGCGGCTTCCACACTTGAGGCTGCCTGGCGAACTCGCGCGGTGTGCAGTGAACGTATCTCCTGAAGACGGAGGCGAAATAGGCAGGGTTGCAGAAGCCACAGCGCTCCGCAACTTCCGCGACGTTGAGCCGCGGATCGAGAAGCATCCGCTTTGCAAGCTCCACGCGCTGCCGGATGAGGTATTCCTCAAGTGTCATTCCGGTAGTCCGGCTGTAGACGCGGCTCAGATGACCGGCGGAGAGATGCAGCTCGTCCGCAATCTGCTGGATGGTTACGCCCGCGGGGCCGCGGCTTTCCACCATTCGAGAGACGGCGAGGACCAGTTTGCTCTCACGCTGGCTGAACGCCGATGCGATCTGCTCCGCCAGAAACTCTGTGAAACGGCGGAAGGATTCGCAAACTCCGAAAGGGCTGGCGGTGTGAAGAATCTCGCCGATCACCTGCTCCTTCTTCGTGGATACCTCCTGCTCATCGGCACCCACGCTGATCATCTCGATCGAGAGATGTTCGATGGCCCACGTAAGAAAGGCGCGGAATGGCTGCAACTGCTCGGCGGAGCCATTGGCTGGTTTAGCGCGGGCCAAAAACTCGCGCACTGCCGCATTGAGCTTGTCGCCCTGCTGGATTGCCTTGATCACCGGCTGCAGCGACTGCACGGGTCTTGCGTCAGGAAGAGTGGCGGCCAGCTCAAAGAAGCACACTGGTTCTCTGGCCGACTCCAGCGCGGAGACCGATTCATGATAAGCGCGGAGCAGCTCTTCGGGCTTGCCACACTCTTTGCTGATGCCGATGCGCGCGCCGGCAACGCCCTGCGAACGCACCGCGGCCAGGATGGCCGTCGCCATCTCCTGCAGGGAGATCCGTTGATGGCTGGCGTTGCGGCTCTCCTGCCCGGTGAAGATGCATAGTTCACCGGAACGGACAGGGATGGAGAGAGTGTTCTGCCAGTTCTGGCAAAGATCCTCCACCAGGTGCGAGACGCGGCTCAAAGTCACATGCTGAGAGATCTGAGGCGTGCCCTCGCTGCCTTCCGAGCCTGGCTTCATGCGGAGCGTCAGCACGCGGTCGGGCAGACGCCGGAGGCCGGCTCTTCGGGCAAGCACGTGCAGCTCCTGCACATCGCCCACCTCGCCCGAAAGCAGCAGTGCCGCCAGTTCTTTGCGATTCAGGGCCAGCTCCCGGCTCTCCACACGATGAAAGTCGCTCATAATTTGCAGGCGCTTCCACGAGTTCGCAATGTAGCGCGCAAAAAGCTCAAGGACACGCAGCATCTCAGAAAGCTGCGCAGCCGTGACGACGGGGACCGTGTAGTACGCGGCTTCGAGTTGTTCGAAATCGATATGCGGCTGGCCGGCAAGAGTGTTACGAACATGCTCGAATCCAGCGGCCGTGGGAGCCTGGGTGAGCACCTGGCCCGAGAACAGCGTGCCAAGATACTGGCCGTCGCAGATAACCGGCACCGCAATATCGGTAAGACCCACATGGCAGGCATAGACCTGGCTGCATTCCGTAGCGCGGCAGCGCTGCTTCGCGGGAACGTCGGACTTGGCGCACGTTTCTTCTTCGTGCTCGCCAAAGCCATGCACCAGGTCGCAGAAGAGCGTGCTGGGCGAGTTGCGATTGGACAAAGCGCTGCCGCCCGGTTGCAGTTGCACCAGGGCATCCTGCGTGTTCACCCGCTCCTTGAAAATGGGCTTGTGCGGGTCCAGCTCGTCCACCCACATCAGTTCCACATTGCGAATGGGACTGGAGTTGTTCAGAAGCAGCAAGAAGTATTTGAAGAGCTCCAGGTCCTTCTGGAACTCCCCTTTGAGGGTGCCGTTCAGAACTGTGTCGTGAGCATTCACTTAGACGGGACTCCACTCCAGTGCGAAAGAAGCGGCACCATCTTTGCACGAATGATGGCAAAATTACGATGATCTCTGTCGTTTTTCTGACTTTTACGTTGAAGTTACAGCTAGGACGTATCAGTGCCGACGTGGGCTTCAGGAGTGGGCCCGTATGGTAAGGCCGCCGTCCACCACCAGGCAGGTGCCGGTGATGAAGGCGCTGGCATCGGCCGCGAGAAAGAGCGCCGCGTTGGCAATGTCCGTGGGAACGCCCCGGCGGCCGACCGGATGAAGCGCAGCGGTGTTCGCAGCGAGAGCTTCGGCATCCGGAGCCTGGCGCATGTACTCCTCCCACAAGCGAGTGTCGATATAGCCGGGGCAGATCGCGTTGACGCGAATGTGCCGGGGCGCCAGCTCAAGTGCGAGGTTTCGAGTCAGCGCGACAAGACCCGCTTTCGAGCAGGCGTATGCCGTGGAGCTTGCGAAAGCGTGGGTGGCATGGATGGAGCTGATGTTGATGACCGCTCCTCCGGTGGCAGGAAAGAGCGGCTCGAGTGCCTGCGTAAGCAGGAACGGCGCGCGCAGGTTGATAGCGAGGATTTTGTCCCACAGAGCGGCGCTCATCTCCTGAAAGGGCGCGTCCAGCTCGACGCCGGCGTTGTTCACCAGAATGTCGACTTGGCCGTAGAGAGATTTGATTTGCCCAACAGCCACCGGAATCGCTGCGATCTGTTCAAGATCGATTCGATAAAAGGCGACGGCGTGCGACGGATCCGCAGCGGTCAGCTCCTTTGCGGCGGCCTCTCCCTTCGCGTTGTCGCAATCGAGGATGCAGACCCGTGCGCCTGCCTGCTGAAAGCGCTCCGCGATCGCCCTCCCGATGCCCTGAGCGCCGCCGGTGACGACGGCGGTCTGCCCGGCGAGACTGCACGCTGTTGGCGTCCCGACACTCTCTCTCATCTGGTTCCTCAGCCGCACCGGCTCTGCATCATCGGTTGGTGGAATCTACCTGACTTCGTCGATAAAGACCAGCTCCGAGCTATTGGGAACGGTGAGCGCCATGCTCAGGCCCTTGCTCATCAGGTCGCGGCCGCTCTCCGTGCGGTCAGACGAGCTGCCGTCCTGGAAATGCAGCCGGTATTGCCGCCCCGTCTGAAGCCCATGCAGTGGAAAGGTATGCGCTTTCTCATCCGTCGCGGAGCCGCGGAAGGCATACACCACTGCTCGCGCGCGCTTGACGTCGTAGTACTCGATGCCGTCCCAGTGCACACCATCGGGCCGCGCCGAGATGTGGTAGAGATCGGCATCGCGAATAAACGGACGCAGCTTCTCCTTATAGAGTGCGAACTCCTGCTTGGCGGCGGCGTGCTCTTCAGCCGTCCAGGCGTTCGTGTTCTGCATCACGGTCAGCCAACCCATCATCCCGCTGCGCAGCATGTAGCGGAAGTTCTCCAGCCGAGGCGTGGGCCACTTTTCGACGTAGTCCTCCAGCATGGCCGCCGGAAGCACCTGGCTTGTGTCATAGAAAGCACGCCGGTTGGAGAGCGGATCGTATGTATCGGTGATGGAAAAATAGTCGCCGTGTGAGGCACTGCCGAAGTCCACCATGCGGCCGCCATCGTTGCAAACCTCGAACATCAAGTCCGGATGCTGCCTGCGCAGCTGCGAATAGATGTCGTAGTAGGAGCGGACGGCGTGATAGCTCACGTCCGTCGAGTTCGATGTGTCCGGCATCGCGATGCCGCTGCCTTTGATCACGGTAACGGCATCGGGCGGCGGCGGTGCGTGCGGATGATCGCTGCGGGAGCAGTTATGCGCCACAAGGTAGCCGTCATGCTCCACCATGTCGAGCTTGTAACTGGTGATCATGCGCTCGAGCTCGCGCTGAGCATGCTCCTTTGCCGCGGGCACGCCGATGTCCGTCGTGCGGCCTACAAAGTCGTCCGGCTTCCACCCCGGGGGCGTGTCGGCCACCAGCCAGCTTTTCGTTATCAGGATCGTTCACGTTCAGCGCTCCCGGTTCGGTGTCCGTGCCCGCCTGGGCCCAGTCCACCCAGATGCCGAACTTCAGCCCGCGGCGGTGCGCTTCATCCGCCACAGGCGCAAGGCCGTTGGGAAATTTCTTTGGATTCGGATACCAATCGCCGACACCACGGAACCAGCCTGCATCGAGCCCAAACATCTCCATGCCAAGATCGGCCGAGTCGTCGATCATGCGCTTCGCCAACGCTTCATCGACGGCCATGCCGCTGCCCCAACTGTTGTTGACCAACAGCGGGTAGTCTGGCTTCTTCCATGTGCCGGAGTAGGTGAGCACCTGCCGCACCCATGGACGCAGCACATTGCCGAGGCCATCGCGCCCACCCGTGAATGCGCCCACAAAGACCGGCGGCGTTTCAAACGTGGCGCCCGGCTGCAGCAGCGTGCGAAACGGCCCCGGATTCGGGTTCAGCCCAACCGTCCCGCGCAGCGAACCGGGCGTGCGATCCAATGTCAAACTGGTGCGGCCGCTGAACTCCACGCCGACATACCAGCCGTCGCCCTGCTCTCCGTTACGCTCCACCATGAACCACGGAATGATCTCGCGCGGCTCCTCGTTCGTGGCATAAGTGCTGGACTTCCCTTCCCACTGGTATCCGGAAGAAACATCCAGTGCATGCGTGCCGATGGCGGATGGCTTGCCGGCGCCTTTGTCGATGTAGATCTGCTTGAGCGGCTCAGCTGCAGGCACACTCCAGTTGTAGCGGAAGCTTGTCTGCAGTGGGAGCCAGACGGCACGCGTGTCCAGGTTCTCAATCTGGATGCGGTGTTCGAGTGGACCAGTGGCTGCCGGCGCACTCCACTCCCAGGTGAGACGAAGATGCGGCGACTGCGTCTCGTACACAAATGAGATGTGCTTCGCATCGCTCTGTGCCGCGCTGCTGACGAGTTTCCACTGCAGCGGAACAGAATGGCCATCGTCTTCCACAGTAGAAATGAGATCTTCGGCAGCTGTGTTGGACCACACAGCCTTACCCGGAGCCTGCAAACTCAGCAACTGTGGCGCCGTCGCTCCGGCCTTTCACCCGGATCACCGTCTGGGCTGTAGCAAGCGAGGCCGTCTGCGCGCCTGCTTTCACTCCGAAGCAGGCCACGAGCGATGCGGTTAGAACGGTGCTGACGACGAGACGGTGCACATGCACTCCAAAAAAGAAATGGGGCGCCGGGAATGAGTGACCGGCGCCTCCAGGAAAATTAGAAGAAGAGCCGCAGGCCAATCTGCATGATCCGGCTGCCGGTCTTGCCATTGATACCGCCGAAGGTGGGCGAGTCAGGATCGGCATTCGTGATGACAGATTGGCCCGGTATCCCGTAACTGGGATGGTTAAAGACGTTCGTCGCCTCGACGCGGGCCTCCAGATAACGCGCGGCGTTGTCGCCGAATTGGAACTTCTTGAGCAGCGTTGCGTCGGTGCTGAAATCTCCGGGATTGCGAACATTCGGAAAGACGAAGGATGCGTTGCTCAGGCTGTAGTCGGGGGTACGAACGAAGGACTGGGAGTTGAAGATGCCGGTCGGATTGGAGTTGACAAAGGACCCATTGACGTAGACGCCGCGATTATAATTCTTGCTGGTCTTTTGATATGCGCTGTTGGCCAAAGACCAGCGAATCGCTGCACCGGGAGCAGTGACGCCGCCATCCACCGTAGGCATCAGCACTGGTGTCCCCTTCGGATCCCACACGGTAATGCCGGCAATCCCCCAGCCTCCGACAAAGCCGTCCAGCACATGAGCGCCGATTCCGTCGGGCGCGCCGAGGAACTTGCGGCCCCGGCCGAAAGGAAGATCGTAGGAGTAGTTCAGCTTCATGGTCTGCGGCTTCTCGTACAGCGCAAGCCCATATCCTTCCATCAGGTTATGCGGATTCTGGAGAATGCCGGAATTGTTTGCCGCACTATGCTGAATGTCCTTCCCACCCGTATTGGTGAGCGTTTTCCGGATCGCATAGGAGGCGAGGAAGGTGAAACCGTGGTTTGCGCGCGTCTCGATCTGAATGTTGAAGAAATTCGAAAACGACTTGCCCCAGGAAGCCTGGCCTGGGCTGATCTGCTGATATTGAGGAGACAGTCCGAGCAACTGATAGAGCGGCACCGTTGGCTGGCTGGCGAAGGTTTGTGACTGACCATAGAACGGATTGGGAACCTGATCCTGCAGCTTGGAACCGAGCTTGTAGTATTGCAGCGGCACGTTGTTGAGACTCCAGTTAGAGACCGGCATCAGCAGATGGATTCCGCGGATACCCTGATACTCAGCGGAGACCAGCCAGTTCTGTCCAACCTGTCGTTGGACACCCAGGCTCCACATGTAATCTTCCGGACTGTTGTAATGCGGCAGCAACGAGGATCCGCCCTGGTCCGGGTTCCCGGACCCTCCATAGGTTTGATACCAGTAGCCGGCGTTGGTCGTCACTGGCGGATTGAAGCCCAGGTTCGCGCCCGATGGTTGCAATGGGAAGGTGCCCAATCCATGGTCGTCGCCAAACTCACTGATCCAGTGCTGCCCGTCCAGCGACGCGATCTGGTTGAAGGTGTTCGAGTTGTAATAGAAGCTGAAGTAGTCGGTGGAGAGGCCGTTCAGTCCCTGGTATACGAAGCCTCCGCTGCCGTGCAGCACCGTGCGATCGTCAAGCTGATACGAAATGCCAAGCCGCGGCTGAAAATTCAGCCAGTCCGTGGTGTAGAGATTCTTCTGCGGATATTCCTTGGTGTTGAGCAGAGCCACGCGCCCGGTGGCGCCTTGCGAGAGCCACTGCGGTGAACCGAGGCCGGCGAGATCCGGTTCCGATGCAAGGACCTGCGACCAGTTCCATGAGCTATTCGACTGCAGCACGTTCTTCGCATTGATGTCATACATCAGGCTGCCTTGCGGATGACGTCCCTGCCGGGCGCCATCATGATCCCAGCGAAGGCCCATCTGCACGGTGAGCTTGCTGTTCACCTTCCAATCGTCCATCGCATAGGCCGCCTGGTTCCAGCCAAATGGTGTGATGTTCCAGTTGCCCCACTGAAAGAAGTTGGAAGAGCCCATCATCAACTCGGCGAGCGGGCTGCCCGTCAATCCGTCGTTGTTGTTCCACTGCTGGTTCGAGCCTCCGCCAGGATTCACCCATGCGACGCCGGTATGGTCGCCACCGCTCTCGTCGAACCGATAAAAGTACTGCTCGTAGCCAACCTTGATCGTGTGCCGGCTCAGCACTTTTGTGAAGGCAACAGTGCCGTTCGTGGTCTGGTTGATAAAGGAATCAAACTCCGAGCCACCGACCGGCGTGTAGCCGTACTGGCTCGGGTTTCCGATTGAGAGTGCTGGGGGAATGTCGCTTACACTGCGTTCGTTATTGCCAACGATGAGTGGATCAAATCCCCACTTGGTGACATCGATACTGGGATCGGGCGCCGAACCATAGCCGGAGACGCCATTGCTGATGAGCTTGGCCGTGCCGAAACCCAGGTGCGCATCGATGATGGACGTGGGAGAAAGCACCCAGTTGTACTGCAGGCTGCCGCTCCAGTCGTCATCGGTCGTGACGGATTGACCTGCGTGGAAGAAAGGCGCAGGAATGGTGTTCGTCATGAACGAGCGGCTGATATTGAAGTTGATGCGGTGATTGTTCGAGATATTTTCATCCACCCGGAGAAAGAACCGATCCGTCGGTCGCTGCGAATGGATAGTAGACCAGTAGTTGTTGGTGTGATCACTATTGTTATCGGGTGTGTGGTTGGGAAGGGGCCATAGTGCAAGATAGTGCTGGAAAAGCTTGCTTTGGCCGGATAGATTTCCCGTTGCATTCGCGGGGATCACGCTACCCGGAAACTGTGGACGCACCCAGTTGCCCTGGCCGTCAGACGCGCCATGAAACGGGTCGTAGATGTTCGCATAGATCGGTGCGCCATTTTGCACGTTGATGACGGTCTGTGAAAAGTTGCCTTGCCGGTTGAGCAGCGTCGGAACCGTGCTTTCTACGTTTTGCGCCTGAGAAAATCGCTCGCCCTCCCACCCGAAGTAGAAGAACGTCCGGTTCTTGCCGGAATACACATGCGGGATGGAAACCGGGCCGCCTGTCGACACGCCGTAATTGTTCTGGTGAAAGGCCTGTCGCGGAACACCCCGCGCATTATTCAGCCAATCGTTGCTGTTGAGGAGTTGATTTCGAAAGTACTCGAAGACGCGGCCGTGATACTCGTTGGTTCCTGACTGCGTCTCGATGGAGATAACGCCGCCCGAATAACGCCCATAGTTGGCGGTGAGCACGCCGCTGTCCACGCGAAATTCGCCGATACTGTCGGGCGTCGGAATCGAACGGTTGCTCGCGTTGAACTCCGAGTCCTGCACCTGGTTGCCGTCCACAGTGATGCTGGTGCCGTTCACCTGGCCGCCGGAGAGCGAGTAGCTGTTGCCGTGATTGGCAAGCAGATACGCGGCATTGCCGAGGCTGGCGATGTTGTCGCTGAGCGGGCCGGTGCCCTGAACCGACGGGATGACCGAGGTCAGGTCAAGCGTGTTGCGGTTCAGCTGGGGCAGCTCGGTGATCATCTTGTTATCGAGCACGGTGGAGGTGCTCGCCTGGTCAGAAGAGATGAGTGGCGCCGTGCCGGTGACGGTCACCGTCTGCTGTACCGCGCCAGGCGTCAGCGTAATGTTCTGCGCCAGGCTGTCACCCGTCCTAACCACCAGCCCGGAGCGAACCACGTTGCCGAAACCGCTCCTGCTTATGGTGATCGCATACGTTCCCGGCAGGAGTTGTGACAGCACATACACCCCGGCGCCATTTGTCTGGGTCGCGTAAGGGACGCCCGTTGCCCCGTTGACTGCGGTCACCTCCGCGCCCGGCACCGCGGAGCCGCTTGGATCGGTGACCACACCGCTGATCTGCGCATTGGAGGACTGTGCTTCGAGCCGTCCCCAGCCGGCGAATGCGATGCACACAAGGAGAAGGCCCCTCAAAATCGTACGGCACGCGACCCGGAGTCGCTGTTTGCCCGTCCTCATGAAATACCCCATCTGAATGAGCTTGCTGCCGTCTTTCACGCCTGCCTGGACGGACTACCTCATTCACCGGGACTATAAGTACGCAGTTCAACCGTCCGCTAGGCGGGATCAGGATTTTTCTAACGTTTTACCGATGAGGCGAAGAGGGAGGCCTGTTATCCAAAGCTGCGTTGCCGGCAGGCTCTGTGACATCCATCCTCTGATCTGCATGCATATTCGATAACTGCTGCGTCACTCCCGAAGGCCAGTGAATCTCGACCGACGCCGTTCGAGCCTCATCCAGCCCGAAGTGAACGCGCAGATCGCTGCTCGACGCATATCCCACACTACTGGTGACTGTCTTGATCTGCGTGCGGCCCTCACTTCTGCAAATGACACGCGCGCCGATCGCGGAGCGATTGCTCTGCGTGCCGTGAAGCTTCAATTGCAGCCAGTGCCGCTCAGGACTGCGATTCATCCAAAGCTCCAGCGGAGCGTTGAGCGAAGTGACCGCAACATCGATCCGTCCATCGTTGTCGAAATCGGCAAAGGCTACGCCGCGATGAAGCCGCGCAATGGAGAAATCTGCGCCCGCCGCGGAGGAGACATCTGTGAAGTGGCCTTTCTGATTGCGAAAGATGCGATTCGCCTGCGGCTCGTCCGTATCCAGACCGCCGCTGGCGACGAACATATCCAGCCAGCCATCGTTATCCAGGTCAACCAGCCCGCAGCCCCATCCACTCACATTCCCGCTCAGCCCGAGGATGCCGCTTCTTGCGCTTGCGTCTTCAAATGTGCCGTCGCCGTGATTGGCAAATACCTCGAAGGTTTCCCCACGCAGTCCCGTCATCACGATGTCAGGCCGTCCATCTCCGTCGATGTCACCGAAGTCCGCGCCCATGCCGGAGATCTCGCGGCCGTCGCCGTTGTAGGCAACGCCGGCTTCCATGCCGGTCTCCTGCAACTTTCCGCCACCCATATTGCGAATCAGCAGATTCGGAGCGTGATCATTGGCGATAAAGAGACCTGGCCGCCCGCTGCCGTCGAAATCCGCAAGCGCCACGCCCATGCCTTTGCCAAGAATGTCGCCGAGTCCGGCTGCGCGAGAAACCTCCGTGAAGGTGCCATCGCCATTGTTGTGATACAGCAGCATCGGCTCGGAGCGATAGATATCGGGATGGCAATACGTCCGGCTATCCTTGGTAAGCCCGCCGCACACCGGATCGATGCCCGCCTCCCAATCGCAGTAGTTCGAAACGAAGAGATCCAGCCGGCCGTCGTTATCGTAGTCAATCCATGCGGCCGCTACCGACCACAGCTTGCGCCCCTTCGCATCTGTGCCTCCAACGCCGGCAGCCACAGTCACGTCGGTAAAGGTGCCGTCGCCATTGTTCCTGTAGAGCGTGTTGCCGTGCACACCCACAACGTATAGATCCTCCAGCCCATCGTTGTTGTAGTCGCCCACCGCCACGCCCATCTCGTAGCCCCGCCCCTGCACGCCCGCGCGGGCTGTCACATCCGAAAAGGTGCCATTGCGGTTGTTACGGTAAAGGCGATTGTGAAAGCTGGGATCGCTCTTTTCGAGCGTGGGCAGCGCAGCGCCGTTCACGCAATAAAGGTCAGGCCATCCATCGTTATCGAAATCAATAACGCCGAGACCGCCCGGCAAAGTCTCCACCTGGTACTTGCGTCCGAACGCGCCATTGCGCAGTACAAAATCAAGACCATTCCCCGGTGCGGCATTCACAAAACGAATCGGCCCCGCAGGTGCAGCGTCGGCAATACTTCGAGCAAAATGTCCCGCGAAGCATATGCCGGCCGCCACCCATCGTGCAAAATCGCGGCGCGTCAGTCCCCGGCTATTTTTCATCTCCGCCCTCGTCTCAATGGCGATGTCCGTTGCTCTGGTACGCCTGCGACAGCGCTTTGGCCTCCGTAAAGGCCTGCGTCGCCTCAGCGTTCCGGCCAACCTTTCGCAGAGCAGCGCCGAGCGTCGCGTGCAGGCTGCCTTTCTCATCCGGGTAGCCCGCGGCAAGCGCTGGAAGCAAATGCTCGACCGCATCCGCAGGCTTGCCCGTCTGCGCCAGCACAGTACCCAGTTCTACCTGGGCGGAGACGTCTCTGGGATCGTGCTCCACTATTTTCTGAAGATACGGAATCGCATCCGCATAATTTCGTTGCTCCATCGCAACGCGCGCCAGCGTCTCCATCGCGGAAAAACGATAGGGATCGACACTCAGCGACAACCTGGCATTCGCGGTTGCCTCCGCAAACTGCCCACTCTCGTACTGCGCCTCTGCCAGCCTTTCCAATATCTCCGGATCGTTGGGATGTGCGCCCAGAGCTGCGTTGTATTCTGCCACCGCGCCGGCACTGTTGGCCTGCATGCGCAGCAGCACGTCGCCGCGCACCATGTGGACCAGCGCTGCGTTCTCTCCCTCCTGCTGTTGAAGGTCGCGGGTCACACGCCCTGCCTCCTGCGCATAGCACCAGGAGAGCAGAAACTTCGTGTAAACATCCTGCTCCGTTCTTTCCGAAGCTGCCCGCTCCAGCGACGGAATGGCGTCGGCGCATCTTTCCAGTTCTGCGAAAGCCACGCCGCGACGAAACCAGCCCGCCAGATCTCGTGCGCTCGGTTCCGGTGTTGCGACAATGGATTCCCAGCGCTGCTCCTTGAAGAGCGTCGCCACCGGTACAGATCGCGAACTCTGCCCGGAGAGCGCTTCTGCGGCATCGCAAGCCTGCTCCGCCGTGCGTGTGCAGCGGAAGAACGCAGCAGCGCGGCGGCCCATCACGATACTGGCGGGGGGCTGCAGATATTTCGGCCAGTCGGCAGCGGCCCGCGCCAGCATGGCGGGTGACGCATCACCGATTGTGAGCAGCGCACGAACTGCCTCAGTCCAATTTCCTCGCATGGCGCTAAGGATGGCTCGCGCCTCCAACGCCCGGTGGTCCGCCGAATCGCGTTCGAATGCGTGCGCGATATTCGCGTCTGCATCCACGGCGTTTCCGGCTCTTAAATTCGCAAGAGCCAGTTCGCTCCAGATTCCCGGCGCCTCCGGATCAAGCGCCGCAGCACGAGAGAGCAGTTGCTGACGCGCGGGATCATTCGATGCGTGCGAGCGCGCCTGCAGGCGGTGCTCCGCAGCCAGGCCCTTCGTCGTCGGCCGTAGCTGCGCGGCAAGTTCGCGAAAACGCTCCAGCCAGAAGCCAACGGCACCCTCAATCGCTTGCGGTGACGCGGGCGCAACCGCCAATGCGCGCTCATACGCCGCAGCTGCTTCCGGATAGCGTCGCAGATGAGCCTGAGCTTCGCCCAGATACTCGTAGGGAAAATCCTCTTTCGGCCGCTGGCGCGCAGCCTCCTGCAGATAGGAAATCGAATCCGCCGCCCGATCGGTTCTGAGCAGATCAATCCCGACCAGCAGATTCGCGAAGTAGTCGTGAGGCTCCAGCTTCCAGGCGCGTTCCAGCAGCGGCAGAGCACCCGCATAATTTCCCTGCTGGTGCATGGCAAATCCGCGCTGCAGCAGCGAATGAAACTCCTCAGCGGATGGCGGGCTCTGCGCCTTTACGGATGCGAGAAACGCGTGTGCCATCCCGCAAAGCAGTGCGCACTTGAAAAACAAGCCTAGCAGGAGTCGACTGCCGCGCCGCGCCGATGGATAGCAATACCGAACACTCTCCTCCCTTGGAGCAACCTCCGTCGGGCGCTCGTTAGCAGAGGATGATAACAAGGCGGCCGTTTGCTGCGCTGAGGGTGCCTCCGATCCTACTCTGACTAGAGTCTGTCCCCGTCAATCGCAATCAACGCTCGAAACGTAGCACCGGAGTACTCGCGCCCACGTCGCATGCCCTCAATCCGACGCGGGTTTCGCCTCGACTCTCACCTTGCTGGCTGCATTCTCATGCTTGAGATCATCGTTGAGAACAGTCTTCAGCCGGCTTAGGACCTGTGCTGCTTCCGCATCGCGGTGCAGCTTGCGCAGCAGAACGAACTGCCGGTTCAGTGCCGATTGATTGTTGGGTTCCGTCTTGAGCGCCACCTCAATATGGCTGAGCGCTTCCTCGTATTTGCCGTCCTGGGTAAGCAGCTTCGCCATAAGGATCTGCGCCTCCGCAGAATCAGGCCTGGCAGCAAGAGACTTCCTCAGGTGCATCAGTGCCTTGTCGAAATCCGGTTGATGCGGCTGCGCACCGGAGCGAATCAACAGGTCGGCTAGCATGTAGTTGGTTACGGCGTCATTCGGCGTGACGGTAAGCTGTCTGGTCAGCAGCGCTTTTTCCTTATCCACCTCATTGCGATCCGAGTAGAGCAGGCTCATCGCGATCGTGCTGTGCGGCTGATTGGGCTCAAGCTCCGCCGCGGTCATAAAGTCGCTTTCGGCCTCGTCGTACTTCGCCAACTGCGCATAAGCAACGCCGCGGATCAGATACAGCGAGGACGCCTTCGGAATACGCGCGATTCCCGCCGTTGCCGCCTGCACGGATCGCTGCTGCCTGGTTGTGCTCAAGGCACAGGATCGCAAGATCGAGATAATTCGTCTCATCCTGCGGGACTGATCTCAATCGCCGTCTCCAGCACGCGGAAGGCATCATCCGGCCGCTTCGCCTGCTCATAGGCAAGCGCCAGAAGATTCAGCAAGTCGGCATCCTTCACCGACGAGAGCGGCGACAAAACATCGACAGCCTGTTCCGGCTGATGGTTCTGGAGTTCAGCCACTGCAAGGTTGTACTTGAACGGAACGCTCTCCGGGTAAAGTTCCACTGCGTGCGACAGAACAGCGACCGCCTGTTGTGTCTGCTGCTGCTTCAGCAGGCAGTCGGCAAATTCGTCCACCGCCCTGCGATCCCGATAGACCTGTTCCTTGCTGCGCTCATAGTAAGCGACGGATCTGCCGCATTCATGCGACTGATAGGTGAGAGCGCCGGCCATCGCATTCGCAACCTCGTTCTCCGGCGCGTGAGCCAGCAGATTCTCCACGTACTGCAGCGCTTTCGGATCGTCATGCAGATAAGCCGTTTGCGCCGCGCCCTCAAGTGCAGGCAGAAAGCTGCTGTCGAGTGCGAGCGCATGATGAAAGCTCGCCAGGCTCTCCCGCGTGCGTCCCTCGCCGTCGAATGCAACGCCGCGCAGCGTCCAGAGCGAAGCATCCTTCGGAGAGGATTGCAGCATCGGCTCAAGCAGGCGAAGAGCCTCGGCATACTGGCGAGCAGTGAGTGCGGCTGCAACTTCGCGTTTCGCCGTAGGCGCGCTCTGGCCGCGTGCCGGCGATATCCATAGCCCCAGCAAGCAGACAAGAACCGCGATAGGCTTGTTGGTCATTCTCAAAAAAGAAGTCAATGTGGCGCGACCCAGTATAGAAGAGCACCGGGCCGCGGCACGCGAGCGGCGTTCAGAAGCGAATCTTTCCCAGCACCTGAATATTGCGCGGAAGATTCTGGTCCGTCGATCTGCCGAACTCGCCGTTGGATAGATCGCCCACCGGCGTGGTCAGGTTCACGCGGTTGAACAGGTTCAGGATCTCGCCGCGTACTTCAAAGCCGCCCTGCTCTCCCAGAAAAGGGAGCCGGAAGACGCGCTCCGCCGCGAGATTGACATTTGCGAGTCCGGGACCGTCGTAGGTATTGCGGCCCAGATTCCCTTCCACTCCAGGCACCGGCAGCGGAAAGTCGCTCGCCGCAAAAACTCCTTTGAGGAAGTCCGAGCGGCTGGTGCTCTTTGTGCTGCCAAAGCTCGGCACGTTCGGAACATCAAAGTTGTAGCCGTCGCCATTGAAATCGCCGGAGGGAAAGGAGGCCGACGTGTAGACGGTGAAAGGCTGGCCGGATTGCAGCGTGATGACCGGAGAGAGCGTCCAGCCGGTCGTGATGAAGTGCTGAATGCCGTTGGCGAATCCAGGAATATTCCACACCGCGTCGACGGAGATGCGATGCCGTGCGTCATAGTCGGCGCGTCCGTAGTTACGTCGCGGGTCGGTTGCATCGATAACGTTTTCGGCGCCTCCTACGCCATTGTCATTGCTGCTCGTATAGTCAAGCGCTTTGCCGTAGTTGTAGATGGCATGCACAGACCAACCGCGCGAAAAGCGTTTCGAGATGGCGAAGGACACCACCTGGGCATTCGACACGCCGATGCTCTGGCCGTAAAGCACCGATCCGAAGCTCGAGTTGAGCCGCTCCAGCGTGCCATTGTGCTGAATCATGTCACCCGGATATCGGTTCACGTCCGTCTGAAAATAGAGATGGCTACTCGTTGTCCCGAAGTAATCCGCCTCCACGACAACGCTCGTCCCGACGCTTCGCTGGATGCTCACGGCCCAGTTCTGCACCAGCGGCGGCACCAGTTTCGGCTCCAATCCACTCACCCCGATGCGTGTGCCGACAAGCCCGCCGTGCGGATCGACTTCATACTTGATCCCCGGCGGCGGCGCAAAGCCGGTAGGCCCGCTGGTGCTCTTCCCGTATGAGAAATTCGCAGGCGTGGTACCGGCGTTGTAAATGCTGATATTCGGGGCGGCGAACTGCGGCGGATTCGTGCGCATGCCATCGGCATACGACAGGTCGCCGATCTTGTTGTTGAACATACCCCACCCGCCATGGATGGAGGTCGTGCCATCGCCAAAGACGTCATACGCAAATCCAAACCGCGGAGCGAGGCGCCACAGGGCATTGTCCGTAACCTGGCCGTTGGAGCCGCGCACCAGCATGGAGCCGTTCGCAATCTGCTCCTGCAGTGTGCCGCCGCCGGCCGCCGGAGTGAAGAGCGCCAGAGGGTTCGGGCCGTACGTCACCGTACCCAGGTGGCCGAAGTAGTCGAAGCGCAGACCGACGTTGATCGTGAAATTCTTCGTGGCCTTCCAGTCATCCTGCACAAAGGGCGCAGTCTGCAGCATCAGCACGCGCGAGTAAAGGCTTTGCGCCGTGCCGCCATTCTTTACATCGACAATCGGCCCGCTTTGGCTCGAAGGATGGTCCACGGCGAAGTCGACGATATTTGCAAAGTTAAACGAAGGCCGATCGAGCCCAGCGGTGAAGTTGTCCAGATCCTGTTGACGATCGACGTCGATGCCCACGCGGATGTTGTGATTGTCCCTCACATAGGTGAGCACATCGTGCCAGTTCCAGTTGTTGTGCACCCAGCCCGATGGTCCCCACGAAGAAAAACCGGTGCCCAGCCCGCCCGGGTAGGCATTCGGTAGATTCGGCAGATCGCCGGGTGCCGCCGGCTGATTCCCATCCGCGCGGACGTAGGACATACTCGCCTCATTCAGCAGAACCGGCGAGAAGGTGTGCACATAGTCAATCTTGTGATACCAGGTCGCATTCGGGCTGACGTATGCGGTGTTGGGCCGTGCGCTGGCCACGCCTCCCTGCGTGGTGTTGCGGAAGAGGCTGTAGAAGAGCTTGTCGTTGGCGTTGTTGAAGTTGTGATCAATGCGAACGTGACCCTGGAAGCCGTCGTTGATGGGCGATTGATTGATGGACACGTTGCCCATCGCAATCAGGTCTCCGGGAATATCCGGCGGCAGGAAAGGGCTGACCAGCGACTGCTCGATCTGGCTCACGGTTTGAAAGCCGCTGGTGGGCGTCCCGCCGGAAGGCGCCGCCTTAAAGAAGGCTGCCGCCATCGAATTTGGATAGTGCGTGGTTACGTATTGAACAAACTCCGGTGTCTCCATCGGCTGCGTAATGGTGACGCCCTGGCTGCTCTTGCTCCAGAAGAGCGAGCCGAAGAAGAATGTTTTATCGCGAATGATCGGGCCGCCCACCGAGCCGCCAAAGTCGTTGCGAAGATATCGCGGCACTTTCGTCTGAAACTCGGTGCGCGCCGTCAGTGCGGATCCGGTATAGAACTCCGAAAGTGTTCCGTGAAATTGGTTGGTGCCGGGCTTGGTAAAGACTTCGATCAACGCGCCGCTTTGTCGCCCCTTATCCGCGGAGAAGCTGTCCGTGCTCAGCTTCATCTGGGCAACGCTGTCCGGCTCGGGCGTCAGGTTGGTGATCCCGTCGCGGGAGTTGCCGTTCACGCTGGTGCCGTCCACCTGGTACTCGTTCGCCTCCTGCCGCTGTCCGGCGCCGATAATCTGAAAACCCGGCTCGGCATTGAAGCTGTTGGTTCCCTGCGAACCGGAACCGCTGGCGCCGCCGAACGAGCCGCCAAGGCCGGTAACGCCCGGGGCCAGCGTGGCCACGCTCGCATACAGGTTTTCTCCCACCAGCGGCGCATGCTGCACCGTCTGCTGCTCCAGCACGCGGCTCACCGTCCCACTGGTCGTCTCCACAGCGGAAGAATTTGCCGTGACTTCGACAGTCGATTGGGTCGCGCCGGGCTTCAACTTTGGGTAGACGGTGCGAACATCCGTTCCCTCGATATCGATGTCATTCTGTTGCCAGTTGCTGAAGCCCGCGGCGGTCACCGTCATGGTGTAGCGGCCGGGAGGAAGATGCGTGATCTGCACCAGACCCTGCCCATTTGCGACCGCCGCCTGCTGCACATGCGTCTCCTGGTTGGTCAACGTGACTTGCGCCGACGGAATCGCAGCGCCGTTCTGGTCAACGACCGTGGCTTCAATGCCGCTGCTGTACTGCGCGCTCGCCGGAACTGCTGCCGCGGCGAAGAAAAACACAGCAAGGCATGACCACCTGGCCCAGCAATAAAGTCTTCTGCGTGTCTCCTGCATATTGCCTCTCCGGAACCGTCTCGATGAGAGCTTTTGGTTCGTCTTGGACTGACGTACTCGCCAATTTGAAAGCTTTCATTTAATCCGACGGCAAGAGTAGTAGCGCCCTCAGAAAGTTGTCAATAGCAAAATCAATCGCGGCCGGAAATTTGGCTAGAGATCCGATCCAGACACGCTGATAACCCGCCAGAAACGCAGTGATCCCGCGGCGCGGAAGACTTCTTTAAACAGTCGAAGTGCGGCGGCGCGGCCGGCCCTTTGCTGCGCGAGGCGCGCGTGTGCGGCGAGCAGACTCTGTCCGCTCTTCAACAGCGGGAACCCCGACAGAATCGCGAATCTTCAGAGCCGTCTCGAGCACAATGTGTTTCGCCGGCCCATGATCGCCGCGCACCCGGTCGATCAGAATCTGCGCCGCCGCCGTGCCCATCTGGTAGCCGGGCTGCGATACGGAGGAGAGCGGCGGGCTGGTCATCTCAGCCAGATCCAGGTTGTCGAATCCGATGAGGGAGATATCCTCCGGGCAGCGCAGGCCCAGCTCGCGAAATGCCAGCAGCGCGCCGAAAGCGATCATGTCGTTGCCGGCGAAGATGGCCGTCGGACGTCCGATCATCCGCAGCAGCAGGAGTGCTTTCAGATACCCGCCATGCTTGTCGAAGCTCGCCTCCTGCACATATTCGGGGCCGATCTGAAGATGTTTTTCCTGCAGCGCGCGTTTGAATCCCTTGAGCCGATTTTGTGAATTGGTAAGATGCCGCGGCCCGGTGATCATCGCCAGCCGCGTGTGTCCTTGACGCAAAACGTAATTGGTCGCCTCATAGGCGCCTCTTTCGTTGTCGGCCGTCACGCTGTCGCCGTTCCAGTCCCGCGGCAGGCGATCCACGCAAACCACCGCCGTTCCGGCCTTGCGATACGACGTGGCCTGCGCCGTCAGATCGCTGAAGTTGGAAGGAATCACGATCAGTCCCGAAGGCAGATAGGTACGCAGCTCATTCAGGTGAGCGATCTCCTTCGCATGATCGTTATCGGTGTTGCACAGCATCAGCCGGTAGCCGTTGGCGAACGCGATATCCTCGGCGCCGCGCACCACCGCGGGAAAAAATGGGTTGGTGACATCCGGAATCACCATCCCGATCATGTTCGTCTTGTCGCGCCGTAGCCCGCGCGCCAGTTGGCTTGGCTGATAGCCAACAGCCTCCACCGCCTCCATCACCCGCTTGCGCAGCGGCTCGCGAACCGTAGCCGAGCTGTTCAGAACATGCGACACCGTGCCCAGCGAAACACCCGCCATCTTCGCGATCTGCTTCATGTTCGCCATGCTTGCTGCTCCTGCCGGATCGCCGCCAGCCCCGACTGGTCCCCAGTGTCGCATATGGATGAAACGCATATGCAAACGCGCGAAACAGCGCTGCACCCGCCAGGGCAAAAGAAAGATGCCTTGACAAAGGAATCCCAAACTTTCTAAGCTGCGTCAGTTTATTGAAAGCTTTCATTTCATGCCGAATCTGATACGGTGGCTCGCACACACTCCCGTTCTCCTGCGCTGCGGATGCCGCTTCGCCTCGCACCCACCGGCCGCTAGCGCGCGGGAACGGAAAGGAGCCGGCATTGTTTCAGCCTGAAAGCTACCCGCTCGTTCTCTCGATGATGATCGTCAGCATGCTCTGCTGGGGCTCCTGGGCCAACACCATGAAGCTCTGTCCCGGCTATCGCTTTCAGCTCTTCTACTGGGACTACGTGCTCGGCCTTCTCGCCGGCGCGCTGCTCTGGGGCTTTACCCTCGGAACCATGGGCGGCCAGGGCTCCGCATTTCTCGCCGACCTCCAGCAGACAAGCGCCCCGCACATCGTCTTCGCGCTCATCGGCGGCATTCTCTTCAACGTTGCAAATCTCCTGCTCGTCGCCGCCATCGAGATCGCGGGCCTCGCCGTCGCCTTCCCCGTTGGCATCGGTCTCGCTCTCGTCGTCGGCGCCATCAGCAGCTACATCCTTTCGCCCAACGGCAATCCCGTCATGCTCTTCGGCGGCATCGCGCTGGTCGTCGCTGCCATCGTCTTCGACGCGGTTGCCTATCGTCTGCGCGAGACCGAGAGGCGTTCGCTCAGCGTGCGCGGTGTCGTGATCAGTCTGATCGCCGGCCTGCTGATGGGTAGCTTCTATCCATTCGTCTCGCGAGCGATGACCGGGCCGGGTGCCGGCGGCCCATACGCAACCACGCTAGTCTTCGTCGTCGGCGTCGTCATCTGCGCCATTCCCTTCAACTTTCTGCTCATGCGCAAACCTCTCGATGGCAGCGCTCCGCTTGCGTTCACGGAATACATTTCCGCGCGCGGCTCGTGGCATCTCTGGGGAATCCTCGGCGGCGCTATCTGGTGTACTGGCGCCATCTTCAACTTCGTCAGCTCACGCGCGCACGCCGTCGGTCCTGCCGTCTCCTATTCCATCGGCCAGGGCGCCACCATGATCTCCGCGGCCTGGGGTGTCTTCGTCTGGAAGGAGTTCGCTGACGCGCCGCGGCGATCGAAGATCTTTCTCGCATGGATGTTCATTCTGTTTCTCGGCGGACTGAGCGCCATCGCACTCGCTCCGATTCTTTGGAGATAAGCAGCTTTCTAACTTTGAGGGAGGGCCCCATGTCCGCGGGAAAAAAGCCGGTCGCCGTCGTGGGCAGCATCAACATCGATTTAGTCGCGAACACCGCGCGCATCCCGGTGGAGGGAGAAACCGTTCTTGGGAGCGGCTTTCAAATCCATCCCGGAGGCAAGGGCGCCAACCAGGCAGTCGCGGTCGCCCGCCTCGGATATCCCGTGCGCATGATCGGCCGCCTCGGCGACGATGCCTTCGGCGCGCAGCTACGCAGCCACCTCGAACACGCCGGTGTGGACGTTGCCGGAGTCGCCACCACGCCCGGAAGCTCCGGAGTCGCGACGATCATCGTCGCCGACCACGGAGAGAACTGCATCGTCATCACCCCGGGCGCAAATGCACGGCTCACGCCCGAGGACCTCGACGCGAATCTTCCCATCCTTCGCTCGTCGGGCATCGTCCTCACCCAGCTTGAGATTCCTCTCGAAACCGTCGAGCATCTGGCAAAGATCTGCGCGCGCGAAAGCATTCCGCTCATCCTCGATCCTGCCCCGGCAAAGCAGCTCGCCGCCATCGCTGCTGCGGGCAGTCACGTGGTTCACTCCCAACGAGATCGAAGCCGCGTTCTTCACTGGACAGAACAACGGGTCATCGGATTTGCATGACCCCGCCCACGCTGCAAAGGCCCTCATCGGCCGCGGCATCGCTGGAGTCGTGCTCAAGCTCGGCTCACGCGGCGCATTCATCGCGTCGAAGGATTCACTCGCAGAACGATTGAGTCCCTTCCCCGTGCGCGCCGTCGATACCACCGCAGCGGGCGATGCCTTCAACGGAGCCTTCGCCGTCGGCCTGCTTCTCGGCAAGGACCCCGCGGCCAGCGCTCGCTTCGCCACCGCTGCAGCGGCGCTTTCCGTCACCCGCGCCGGCGCGCAGCCTTCCATGCCCACCATGGCCGAAGTCGACGAACTGCTCCAGAGCGCGACAGCCGCTGTACTCCAGAACAAAGACGGAATCGGAGAGGAAACACGATGAGCAACGCTGGGAACCACCATGCACGACTGACTTTTCTGCTGCCCTTTGCAGCAACCTTCGCACTCTCCGCGACCGCTCAGGACTTTCGCTATCAACCGAAAGAGCAGCAGATTCCGCCGCCCGCATGCCTGAGCATGCACTTTCCCTGGGAAGGCGGCAGCGCGCCATGCACCCCGGACACGCATGAGGAATGGCTCAAAGCGATAACCAACTGGCGCACCGAGCGCCGCATCCGCGTCGGCTACAACGGCGACCGCTACGCCATGCCCGCGCTCGAATGGACGCAATCCAGCTTCATCCAGCCGCAGATGATGGTGCACGACCGCTACTTCTACGATCCCGTCGCCGGCAAGTACACGGTCGATCGCTATCTCGACGATCTCGAGAAACGCTACGGCGGCATCGACGCGGTGCTCATCTGGGCGACCTATCCGAACATGGGCATCGACAATCGCAACCAGCAGGACATGGTGCGCTCCATGCCCGGCGGCGTCGAAGGCGTCAAGCAGATGGTCGCCGACTTTCATCGCCGCGGCGTGCGCGTGCTCTTCCCCATCATGATGTGGGATCAGGGCACACGCGATCCCGCGACGGATTGGCCCGACGCCACCGCGCAGCTTATGAAGGAGATCGGCGCCGACGGCATCAACGGCGACACGCAGGACGGCGTCCCGCTCGCCTTCTCGCTCGCTGCTGACAAGATCGGTCATCCCCTCGCATTCGAGCCGGAGGATGGCCCTTCCGACGAAGCCCTGGCCTGGAACGTGCTGACCTGGGGTCAATACAAATTTCAGTTCGCTCCCACGGTCGATAAGTATCGCTGGCTGGAGACACGCCATCAGGTCAACATTCAAGGCCGCTGGAATCGCGACAAGACCGACGATCTGCAATACGCTTTCTTCAACGGCGAAGGTTGGGAAAGCTGGGAGAACGTCTGGGGCATCTGGAACGGCGTCACGCCGCGTGATGCGGAAGCCACCCGCCGCATGGCCACCATGGAGCGCGGCGTCGCCCCCTTCCTCGTCAGCCCCGGCTGGGAGCCGCTCTATCCCACACATCAATACGGCATCTTCGCCAGCCGCTGGCCGCTTGCGGATCGCACCGTGTGGACCATCGTCAATCGCAACGAGTACGACGTAGACGGCCGCCAGATGACCGTGCCTTACAAAGCCGGCATGCGCTACTTCGACATCTACCACGGCCTCGAACTGACGCCGGAGCAACAGGGCGACTCTGCCGTCCTCTCCTTTCCCATCGAGGCTCACGGCTTCGGCATGATTCTGGCAACGCCCGGCGAGCCCGATGCCGCCATGCGCCAGTTGATGACCCGCATGAAAGCGATGACCGCCCAGCCGCTATCCAGCTTCTCGCATGAGTGGAAGATGCTGCCGCAGCAGCAGGTCGAGATTCCTCTCACCCCGCCCGCATCATCAGCACCCAAAAACATGGTCCGCATTCCCGGCGGCAGTTATGTCTTTCGCGTGAAGGGGATCGAAGTGGAAGGCTCCGACGACGTTGGCGTCGATGTGCAATATCCGTGGGAGAACAGCCCGCGCCGCTTCCATGAACACCGCATGGAACTCAAGCCCTACTACATCGACAAGTATCCGGTGACCAATGCGGAGTTCAAGGCATTTCTCGACGCCACGCACTATCGCCCGAAGGACGATCTGAACTTCCTGAAAGACTGGAAGAACGGCGCTATCCCCGCAGGCTGGGAAAACAAGCCGGTCACCTGGGTCTCCATCGAAGACGCGCGCGCCTATGCAAAATGGGCCGGCAAACGCCTGCCTCACGAATGGGAGTGGCAGTTCGCCGCGCAAGGCAACGACGACCGCGCCTATCCCTGGGGCAACACCTGGGATGCAAAGGCTGTACCCGAGCCGGATCCAGGCCGCACCATGCGCGGCCCCGACAACGTCGACGCGCATCCCGCCGGAGCCAGCCCCTACGGCGTGATGGATATGGTCGGCAACGTCTGGCAGTGGACCGACGAGTATGTGGACGACCACACCCGCGGCGGCATTTTGCGCGGCGGCAGTTACTATCAGCCGCAGGGATCGATCTGGTACTTCCCGCAGGCCTACCGCAACGACACCCACGGAAAACTGCTGATGATGGCGCCCAGCTACGACCGTTCCGGTGCATTGGGCTTCCGGTGCGTCACGGATGCCGCGAATTGATCTCCGTTCACTGAAGCCTGCAGACCAGCACAGCGCTGTTCCGGTAAGGACACGGCATCGCCGTGTGGGCATTCGCCGGCAACACCATCCATGACGCACCCAGCGGCGTCAGACGCGCGACGCGTTCGGCATCGCTCATGCTGGCGATCTCTCGTTGTGCTTGGAACTGCTCATACCAGTTGGACGCGTCTCCGGGAAACACCAGCGCAAGGCCCTCATCCTTGTAGTCAGCCAGAACGCTTCGTTCCGCCATCGCGCGAAAGTTCTGTTCGTCCTCGCCCGGCGCGAAGACCAGCATCGGATCGGCCGCGAAGACCGCCGTGCGCGGTGTGTTTTCCCGTATCCAAAGGAACGCCTGCGCATACGCATTGCGCGGTCTCCTGCCCGGCAGCTCCAGATGATCGGAGTGTCCGAAGGCCGCGGTCTGCACGAAATACATCGCGACCGCCAGCGCCGCCAGGGCTCCGATCTCGATCGAGCGCCCGCGCCTCCCCCGCTTCACGAAGAACGCGCCAACTCCCGAACCCAGCAGCAACACGCCAACGATGTAGATCAGTTGAAACATCCGCAGCATCTGCAGCCGCGCCAGCAAACCCGGCCCCGCCGGATGCACAAACAGCGCGGAGCACACCAGACTCGTCGTGCCCGCAAGGACGCACGCGGCGGAGAGCCGCCCCGCCACATTCGACAGCCGCAGCCGAAAGGCAGCCAAAGACAGCAGGCACAGCGGCAACACGACGCCAAGCAACTCGTACCAGCGCCACTCCGAAAGGAAGATGTACGTGCGCGACCGCTGCGCCGCCTCATACGCCGCACTCACCGCCGCATGAGCGGTGAAGGCATACAACACCGCCGCGATCACCACCGCCAGCGCGCAGGCGTAAATCGCCCATCGCGTCCTGCCGCATTCCAGCAGCGCCAGCACCAGACGAAGCTCCCCGTAAAAATCGTCAACTCCGGATGCATCGTCGCACTCACCAGCAGCGTCACTCCCAGCCAGAACCATCGCCGTTGCAGAGTCAGCCCCACGGCGAAGAGACTCAACACCACCGCAAAGGCGCGCGGACCAGGATAGGGCTCCATGATGTTGATCGAGGTTCCAGCCACCGGCAGCGTAAAGAGGCAGCCCGCCAGGCACACCGCGGTCCACCGGCAAAACTGGCACTCCGTAATCAGGCCGCTCACATACCATGCGCCGTAGATGAACGCGACGACTGTCAGCAGATGCAGGAATAGAAGCGCGCTCTCCAGCGAGCCGCCGAACAGTTTCGTCACTCCGATCACCAGCGGATAGAAGGACTCGATGCGCGTCTCGGAAAGAATGAACCGCATCCCGACAGGAAACAGCGCCGGATCCAGCAGCTTTTCCACCCCGGCAACGTACAGCCCGGCATCATCCGCAAACGGATGATATCCATGCACCAGAAACGTGAGAGCGCTGATCGCAAGGAGAAAGAAATGATGCGTCAGGGAAGTCCGGGCAACGGCTGACGACGACTGCTGCTGAACCTGCATAGTCGCATCGAGCATACAGTGCGGTCACCCACCAACTTCAAAGTGAGCGACCAAAGGAAGCGAGCCACACGAAGCGCGCCAAAGGCGCCTTTGCCTCGGACGGCCAGTCCGCTGCCCAAAAAGGTGTACTGGATTCCGCGCCATTCTCCCCTACAATGAAGAAACAGGAATGCGCTGCGGCAATCCCCATTCGCCGATCTCATTCGGATGTCCCATTTTCCCCGGAGGTCTGCCTTTGCGGCACCGTACCTTACTCGCGATCGCAGCCCTGGTCTTCGTTCCCGCTCTCACATCGTTCGCTCCCGCCGCCCGCGCGCAGGAGCCGGATGCCACCGCCAAACCCGCCATCGTCACAAGCCCTCCGGCTGCAACTCCAGCACCTCCCGCCCAGAAAGCCACCACGCAAGAGCCTGCGACGGTCCAGACGCCCGACATTCAGACTCCGGAATTACAGAAGCCGGACGCGCAGGGGCCCGATGACGATGCCTCCGTGCAGGGACCATCCGCCGAGGCCAACGACCCCGACTTCCGCGCCGCCCTCGCCGCTGCCATACCGCTGGTGCCCGCCGCCTACGCCACCCAGCCCTATCGTCTGCACCTGCACAATCTGCATACGCTCGAAGACATCGACATCGTCTATCGCATCGGAGACAACTACCAGCCCGATGCCGTCGCTCTGCTCAACTTTTTCCTGCGCGACCACAACACCAACGACGTCAAGGCATACGACCCGCGCGAGTTCGATCTGCTGCACGACATCCTGCTCCACCTCCGCCGCCCGGACGCGCTCATCGATGTCGTCTGCGGTTATCGCACCCAGGAAACCAACGAGATCCTTCGCGCCTCCAGCCGCGGCGGCGTCGCCGAGCACTCGCAGCACATCCTCGGCCACGCCATCGACATCCGCATCCCCGGCTCCACCACCGTAAAGATTCGCAACGCCGCGCTCTCGCTCAACGAGGGCGGCGTCGGCTACTACCCCACCACCCACTTCGTGCACGTGGACGTCGGCGCCATCCGCACCTGGACCTACTCACCCCGCCGCCATCACCGCCGCAGCCATCTGCGCCGCGCCAGCAGCCATCATCGGCAAATCGCACAGCACCGCCACCACAGCACCCACGACACTGGCGAGTAGCTCCGGAGAAGATCAAGCTATCGCTCGATCATTCATAGGCAAGCGGCGCAATCTCAATCTCCACCAAATCCCCATCCTTCAGTCCAAAGTAGTCGCGCAGCCGCACATCCGCCGCAATCTCGACAATCGTCTTCGGATGATGTCCGCGCCCCTCTTCATTCGCATCCGTGCGCAGAAGAAATGCCTGCCTTCCCCCGACCTGGCCATGAACGACCGGACTGGGAATCCGAATGACGCAAGGCACCATATTCACCGAAACCGTCCCGCCATACTCGCTCGCCTCCAGCCGGATCACCCGCTGCGGCAGCGAATAGGGCGCATCCAGCCGCACATTCAACGTGCCCGGATAGAACCGCATCCCGGTCTTCTGCAGATAATGCTCTTGCAGCTTCTCAATCCAGTACGAGAAGTTCCCCATCCCGGAGACGACCGAGCCCCGCAGTAACAATCGCCTGTCCTCGCTGTCTTGTTCTCCGTTGTCGGCCCGCGCTCTACCGCTCGTCGTGCACATCCACCACCGGCTCAATCGGCTTGATGGGATAAGGCCGCCCCAGCGCCAGCGTGTCGTCCAGCAGCTTGTCGTACTCGTAGATGTCACGCGTGAAATCGACCGTCCCGTCCGGCTCCACATACGCCGTGTCGTAAAAGATCGTCACCGGGATAGTCTGCTTCAGCCCCACCGTCTTGTTGTCGTCGCCGAGGTTCATCGCTTCGTCGATCTTGTCCGGCGTCCACTCAGCGCGGTCGCGCAGCACCCACGCCGCCAGCGCCAGCGGCTTCTCCACCCGCACGCACCCGTGGCTGAAGTCGCGCCGCGTCTTTTGAAACAGCCACACCGTCGGCGTCGAATGCAGATAAATCGAGTAGGAGTTGGGGAACATGAACTTCACCAGGCCCAGCGAGTTGTCGTCGCCCGCATCCTGCCGCACCATCAGCTTGCCGTGCAGCAGCAGCGAATCCAGCTTCGGCGAGTACTCCACCGTCTTCCTGCGATGGTCCACAATCTCGAAGTTATGAGCCGTCAGGTAATTCGGGTCCTTCGCAATCCCCGGCAAAACCTCCCGCTGCGTAATATCAATCGGCACCGACCAGTACGGCCGGAAGATGAGATAGCGCATCAGGTTCACCAGCATCGGCGTCTGGTGATCTTCCGGCTGTTCGCCCTTTTTCTCCGGCGGCTTGATGCCCGCCTTGCCGGTGATCACATTCATCTCCAGCGCAATCGTCGTGTGGTCGCTCGTCATGTCCGCCGGCGCCGGCCGCTCGCTGGCATGCACCACATTCGCATCCTCGGTGCGCTCTGGATTCGGCATAGACCCATCGCCGTGCCCGGCGATCAGGGGCAGCGGCGGCATCGGCTCGTTGGAGTAGACACGCAGCTTGAACTCCGGCAGGTTCACGAAGACCGGCGCATTCTGGTACAGATCCGGCAGCCACCGCCAGCGCTCCAGCGCAATTGCCAGTTGATGCACACGCTCCGCCGTCGGCACATTCATCGCCGCAATCGTCGGCGGCCCGATCTTTCCATCCGCCTGCAATCCGTGATGCAACTGGAAGTGCCGCACCGCCGCCGCCCACGCGGGCTCGTAGCGTTTCGCCGCCACTTTCT
The DNA here is from genome assembly GCA_963763665.1 of uncultured Acidobacteriaceae bacterium. Lineage (GTDB taxonomy): Bacteria > Acidobacteriota > Terriglobia > Terriglobales > Acidobacteriaceae > KBS-83. Next base: position 398,937 of record CAVXPT010000002.1, read on the forward strand.
GCGAGATGTCCGAACCCGGCGGATCCATCGCGGCCGCGTCGTCCTTCAAATCCCCATCCAGCACCAGCAGCGCCCGCATGCGCTCCGCACCCGTGTACGCATCGCCCGGCTTCATCTGCCTTGCAACCGGCGGCAGCCCGCCGCCCGGATCCTGCTTCGCCAGTTCCACCCAATGCCGGTACGCCGCAAGCGTCCTCTTGTACTCGTTGCTCTGCGGTGGCACCGTCACCAGCACCGCGCCCACGTTGTCAGACGCGATGATCTTCTCCGTCAGGAACTTCGCCAGGTCATAGCGCTTCTGATTGATGTCGATGCCGAAGTTGAACCGCGCCGGATTTACCCGCCCGTTGTGCTCATCGTTCAGATACCGCATCGCAGCAACGGTCATCGCCATGTCAAACGCCGCGCGATCCTCAGCCGTGTGAATCGCTTCCACCCGTGCTGCCCAGCGTGACGAATCCCGCGCCGCGTCAGACGGCGCGCTGTCATAGTCCTCAGGATCCAGCCCGTCCGTACCGCACGCAGCGAACGCCGCCATCATCTGCCGCGCCTGCGGCGTTGGCTTCTTCCCTTTCAGCCACACCGGCTCAAACCCATGCGCGCCGTAGAAATCCTCAACCGGTTTTTTCAGATCGGCAAAGTTCGGCCAGCGCATCGCATCCAGCCGCGCATGGTCGGCCATCGCGTGCAGCGCCACGCTCTCCGGCGACGCCGGCTTCGGCGGCGCCGATTCCGAGCTCTTCTTGCGGCAGCCGCCCACCGCCAGCAGCGCGGCCGCACTCGCAATCCACACCCACTTCCAAGCGCGATGGTTCATCAACCTGCCGTGCAGCCCTCCCCTGGGCCAGAGCGATTCTATTTGCTGTCGCGGGAAAAACCCGCTCCTACTTTAAGTGTAGTGGTTCTTCTCCTCATTTTCGCCAAATTGCGACAGCACGCATCATCGTCGTACTCCCCTGCACCCTGCGCCTTCCTCCGCCATCCAATGACTGAAGGAGAACTCCATGCCCAAGGTTGTACGTTTCCACCAGCTCGGCGGTCCCGAGGCCCTCAAGTTTGAAGACCATTCCTCCCGCGAGCCCAAAGCCGGCGAAGTCCGCCTTCGTGTCCAGGCCGTCGGCCTCAACCGCGCCGAAGCCCTCTACACCCGCGGCCAGTACCTTGAGCAGCCACGCCTCCCCTCCGGTCTCGGCTATGAAGCCGCAGGCATGGTCGAAGCTGTCGGCCCCGGCGTCGACAGCACCTGGATCGGCCGCCACGTCTCCACCGTCCCCGGCTTTTCCATGAATGACTACGGCGTCCTCGGCGAAGAGGCGGTCGTCCCCGTCGCAAGCATCGCCTGCTACCCGGAAAAGCTCTCGCCCACCCAAGCCGCCGCCATCTGGATGCAGTACCTCACCGCGTGGGGCGGCCTCATCAACGTCGCCCGCATCGTCAAACGCGACTTCGTCCTCATCACCGCCGCTTCCAGCTCCGTCGGCCTCGCCGCCATCCAGATCGTCAAGGAAGAAGGCGCCACCGCCATCGCCACCACCCGCACCTCGAAGAAGCGCGACGAACTTCTCGCGCTCGGCGCCGATCACGTCATCGCCACCGCGGAAGAAGACCTCATCGCCCGCGTCAAGGAAATCACCGGAGGCAAAGGCGCACGCGTCATCTTCGATCCCGTCGCCGGCCCTTTCGTCGAGCAGCTCGTCGGCGCCGCCGCCCATCACGCCATCCTCATCGAGTACGGCGCTCTGTCGCTCCAGCCCACGCCCTTCCCGCTCGCCCCCGCCATGCATAAGGAACTCACCATGCGCGCCTACACACTACACGAGGTCAACGCCAACCCCGACCTCTCCCGCACCGGCCGCGAATACGTCTTCGACCGCGTCGCCGACGGCCGCTTCATCCCGAAGATCGACAAAGTTTTCCCCTTCGCCGACACCGTCAAGGCCTACCAATACCTCGAATCCAACCAGCAAATCGGCAAGGTCGTCATCACGCTGTAACCAGAACCGGCGAGTCGCGAAGCCGCATACAATTGCGGTCGATGAACAAGACAGGTCTTCCGCTACTCGCCGCTCTTACCCTCGCGCTGCTTCCCGCCGCCGCGCAAACCCAGCCTCCCGCATCCAGCGTCACCGCCGGAGAGGCCATCGCGCGCATCCAGGCCGCCATCCCGCAAAAGCCCCCGGCCGACACCGTAGACACCATCAAGGCCGGCGACCCCGCCACAATCGTCACCGGCATTGTGACATGCTTCACCGACTCCATGGACGTGCTCCGCCAGGCCGTCGCGCTCCACGCCAACCTGATCGTCGCCCATGAGCCCACCTTCTACAACCATCGCGACCAGGCCACGCTCTTCACCAACGATCCCGTCTACAAGGAAAAGCTCGCCTACATGCGCGACCATCACCTCGTCATCTGGCGCTTCCACGACCAATGGCACCTCCGCACTCCGGAGCCCATGACCGAAGCCTTCACCGCAGCCGTCGGCTGGCAGAAATATCAGCGCGCGAATGACCCCTTCTCCTTCACCCTGCCGCCCACCACCGTCGACGCGCTCGCGCAGGACCTCCAGCAGAAACTCCACGCCCGCATCGTCCGCGTCGTCGGCGACCCCAACCTCCGCGTCACCGGCGTCGCCTATCGCCCCGGCGCATCGGGCGAAGCAGCGCAGATCACAGCGCTCGAGCGCGATGACGTGCAGGTGCTCGTCGCCGGAGAATCCTCCGAGTGGGAAGCCGTCATGTACACGCAGGACGCAATGCAGCAGCACCGCCCCAAGGCCCTCATCCTCATCGGCCACAGCACCTCGGAAACCGACGGCATGCAAACCGCCGCCACCTGGCTCGGCACCGTCTTCCCCGGCCTGCCCATCCACTACATCAACTCCGGCGAACCCTACTGGCTCCCCGGCCACCCGCCGCAATAAACGCAGTAGGCAAGATTGTCATCCTGAGCGAAGCGAAGAGCTTGCCCTGAGCCTTTCGAAGGGACCGGCAATCGCTTCCCAGCGTTACACTGGTCTCCCCATCTGTAATTACGCCATGCGCTGGCCCTCGCTGCTGCTCCCGTTCCTCACTATCGCCGCCACGGCGCAAAATAACTCCGCCGCCAAGCATGGCACCGGCATCGTCACCGGCCACGTCTACTGCGCCGACACCAACGCACCCGCCCGCATGGCCTCCGTACAACTCGAGCCGGCAAAAGCACATTCGCACTTCAGCGGGGACACACCGGCCGGAGGCGTGGCGCAAACCGGATTCGATGGCGCCTTCACCCTCTCCAACGTCCCTCCGGGCTCGTACTATGTCGTCGTTGCAAAAGCAGGGTATCTGTCTCCGCGCGCCTACGCTGAAGACGTCGACAACGCGGAGCCGCAGCCGGCCGCGGCTCAACCACCCATAGTGATCCCCAGAGTTGACGTGCAAGCCGACCAGACCGCCAGCGTCGAGATTCGCCTTGAGCGCGGCGCGGCCATCAGCGGCACAGTCCGTTTCGACGACGGGAGTCCCGCATCCGACGTCATGGTCATGCTGCTGCAGCGGAGCAAGGACAAATGGGTAGGCTCGAATGACGGACTCGGCGCTTCTTCTGAGCGATTCCGCTCGACACCGATGATCTTGGCCACTATCGCATCAGCGGGCTCCGAGATCGCGACTACCTGGTCGAGGTCATGCTCTCCCACACGGACATGGAGGCGCGGGGCGGGCGCGGAGTCGGATGTTCGGCGTCGCAGCGGTCCTCTGCTCAGGATCTACTCCGGCGACACGCCATCACATCAGCGATGCAGTCCCCATCAAACTTGGCGCAGGCGAGGAGCGCAGCGGAGAAGACATCACCATCCCGCTCAGTAAATTCCACTCCATCGGTGGTGTCGTCACGGCTGCAGGAGACGGTCATCCCATCAACAGCGGCCATCTCGTCATCGAAGATCCGAAGGATAAGGAAAGCATCGTAGACGCCGACCTCGGCAGCGATGGCACCTTTCACCTCGAAGGTGTTCCCGAAGGCACCTACACCCTCCGCATCCAGAACGCCACGCGACAACAAGATCCAGGAAGTCTCGGTAGGCGGCATGACAGATATCAACGAAAAAACCCTCCACCAGTACGGCGACCTCGAACAGACCATCAAAGTCGAAGGCGACATCCCCAACCTCGTCCTCGCCGTCCCGGAACAGACAAAGCAGCACGCAGCGCAGTAAAAAGCAAACGGGACAAGCCAACCGGCCTGCCCCGCCCTGCTTCAACGCGCAAAGCGCGCCTCTGGCTTCTGTTTATGAGAGCCTTCAGCCTTCTTTGTTATAGAAAAACCGCTCGTGAGCGATCTTCCCGTTCTTCCAGTGGCGCACCGCTACCTGATTGAACTTCACACGCTTGCCGCCCTTGAACGTAATGTCCATCTCCCACTCGGAGAAGGTCACATCGCCGTTTACCGCGCTCGCCTTCACCGATGCGCCGTTGAACCCCTCCACCGACGCCATGAAATCCTCTTCCGCCTTGCGATTCGCCGCTTTGCCCACCCGCGGATCCTCGGAGTTCTCCTGCATCACCACATCGTCAGCGTAGTACTTCTCAAATGCGTCCATGATCTTGCCGGACAGCACATCGTCATTCAACTGCTTGTCCAACTCCTGCACGCTCGTTGCTGTTGCTGTTGCACTCATGCAAATCACTCCTCGGGACCAGATGACCCAGCCCACCCTTGGCTAGATGCTGCCCACCCCGCACAGGTTCCGTGAATATCTGCGATCGCCCCGGATATCTCAAGAAGTCGCACGAACGTGAGCGACCAAAGGAAGCGAACCCCACCACACGCGCGGCAGGCGCAGTCGCCCGGGACGGTCAGTCCCTAGGCCACCATCAGCAGCGCAAACCCGTCATACTTCTTCCCGCTCACCGTCTGGATCGCCGTCGCCGTCACATGCGGCTCCGCGGCCACCGCTGCAAAAAAGCGCCGCGTCCCCTGCACCATCGGGTCCTCGCTCGCCGCGTCGATCACCGCACCCTCGCGCACCACGTTGTCCGTAACGATCACCGTGCCCACCCGCGCCAGCCGTATAGCCCACTGCAGATACTCCGCGTTGCGCTCCTTGTCCGCGTCCAGAAAGATCAGGTCGAACGGCCCCACGCCCTCCGCCACCAGCTTCGGCAGCGTCTCCAGCGCCGGGCCTTCGCGCAGCTCCACTTTTGTGCCCAGCAATCCCGCGCGCTCCAGATTCTTCCGCGCCACCGCTGCGTGCTTCGCTGCTGCCTCCAGCGTCACCAGCCGTCCGCCCTCCGGCAGCGCGCGCGCCAGCCAGATCGTGCTGTAGCCGCCCAGCGTCCCCACTTCCAGAATCCGCCGCGCCCCCACCATGCGCGCAAACATCTGCAGCATCTTGCCCTGCAGCGCCGTCACCTGGATCGGCGGCAGCTCCGCCGCCTCGCTATCACGCAGCGCCGCCTCCAGCACCTCATCTTTGGCAATCAGGTGGTCTGCCAGGTAGGCATCCACCGCCGTCCACATCGCGCCATCATCCCCTGCATCGCCCATGCCCGCAAGCATAGTGCGCAAGGTACCCTGCCGCAAATTGTCATCCTAAGCGAAGCGAAGAGCCTGCAGTTCGTCCGGACGCCACCATCCCGAAATTGAGCGACCAAAGGAAGCGAACCCGACAAACTGCGCCAAAGGCGCGCCCGCCCAGTCCCAAGCACCTGCCGGAGGGATGCGCTCATCGGTCTGTCGCCGCTATCCGCGCATCCCTCCAGCGTCCCCCCAAACCTGCTCTTCCCTGGTGACGCCCAGTTCGGAAGAGTTGCCGTGTCGTCATCCACCGCTGCCCGGCAAAGCATCTTCTGCATACGTTGCACGTGGACAGTTGGCTCGGGAGAAGCCGCAACCCCTGCCTTCCTCGGACAGCCAAAGCCTAATCCCCTCCCCATAAATGTGCATCACGAAACCTGTCATTCGATTGTCATTTCATTGTCGACGCACGTCAGGCACGGATCACCCCTACCCCTGTCATCCTGAGCGCGGCGAACGACTTGCAGTTAGCTGGCTGTGTCGTGAAAGTGGAAATCCGCTAGTCCCTACTGTTCCTCATTCAACGTCCAGACCAGAAGCGTTGCCGTGTTGTCATCGACTGCCGCGAAAACCGCCGTATCTTCCGCTGTGCGTACCGCCAGCCCAAACGATCCACCCTGCGCCGGATCGACAGAAAGCTGCTTCACGAACTGTCCTTCCACCGTAAACTCGACAATTTCGCTCGGCTGGTTTGCGTCTGGATTGATGCCATCGTTATTCGCAACCAGCAAATGGCCATTCGGAGCTTGCGCCATTCCCAGCGCCCCGTGCAGGTGAACATTGTCCGTATAGATAAGGTTCCCCATGCCGTCGTCGTCCGTGCGCTCCGCCGCATGCCGCACTGCGAAGACAGCGTTGTCGCCCGTCGATGCCACGTACAGCACATCGAAGCGGCTGTTATAGACCAGCCCCGTTGGTGAAACGAACAGCGTCACCGGATCGCCCCGGTGTACATACCCGGAGGCAATCGTCTTCGCGCTCATCAGCGTCAGCCCCCAGGAATTCACCTTGAAATCCAGTCGCGACACAGTGCCCGTCAGATCGTTCGTGATGAACGCCTTCGCCCAATTCCCGCCATCCACCAGCGCCATGTCCCACGGCCCCTGTATCCACCCATTCTTGAATGTCTGGATCAGCTTGCCCTGGTTGTTGATCACCAGCAGCGAACCCGCCGTCGCCGTCGCCGCCGTGCCATCCTTCGTCGGCGAATTGCCCACGACAATGAATCCTGCGCGCAGCGTTCCCAGCGCGGTTGAGAGACCCAGCGGCGCTTTTCCCGCAAAGAAGGTCGTCGCCGGGCCGCTCTTCGAGATGTCGACAATCGTTGTCCCCGTGCCTTGCAGACTCTTCGCGTTGTTGAAGTTCGAAACCAGAATGTCCCCATGCTTCAACGGCCCCGCGCCGGTGTTGAAGTTATTCGGCACAAACGCAACGCCGTAGGGATTGCCATCGCCGTTCGGCGGCACCGTCGACACACTTCTCACCGGGCTGGGCAGAAACGCATCATCGGCGTCGCGTTGCTGAGCCGCGCAGACCCCAGCCGCAACCGTCGCCAGCGCAGCCACCATCACTGCCTTTACCAGCGCGCTGCTCCCGCCGCCCCGCCAATGCGCCCCTGCATCCGCCCCACGCTGAACGAAAGACTCGTGACTTTGCACGTCGTACCTCCCGGAAATAAGAAATCTCCGCTCGGGGACGCATAATCCTTCCCTCAGCAGGCAGACGAAGCCTAGTCCGCCCCACGGTTGCAAAAGGTGTACCGCTTGTCATTCGATTGTCATTTCATTGTCGCGAACACTGGGAACGGGATCCCACCACATTCCCTGTCATCCTGAGCGTGGCGAAGAGCCTGCCCTGAGCAACAGCGGCATGCGCAATTCAGCCTGCACACCCACCTCGCTCAACGTGAGCGACCAAAGGAAGCGAACCCCAGCACGCGCCGAACGCGCTTCCGCCCGGACGGCCAATCCTTAGTGAAAGTCGAAGTACGCCAGGTTCATATTCCCTTCGGTCAGGATATGCACCGTCAGCACGCTCTTGCCCTTCGGCAGCTTCAGCGTCACCAGCCCCTTCGCCACATCCCAGTGGTGCCACTGCCGCCACGCAATCGGGTCCGCTTTGTTGAAGGTCGATCGAATCGTTACCGGACCGGTTACATCCTTCCCATTCACGTCGATGGAAATCGTCCCGCCGCGATTCGACGTATACAGCAGATCGCCCTTGTACTCTCCCGCACGCGCCGCATCGACCGTGATCTTGAACCACTCCCCCGGCTCGGTCCACCCCACATACAGCAAACCCTCCGGCGGATGCACCTTCTCAAAAGGATTGTTGTCGATGTCGTCGTGATACTTCGTGTACGACGTATCCACCGCCTCGTGCATGCGGAACTCATTCAGATACGTTCCATCCGCCGGATTCAATCCGCCGCTCCCGCTGTTCTTCGCGTCGCTGTCGTGATACGCCACGCCCTCACCGCCGCGATCGTAGTACGCACACATCACCCGCCCGGGAATCTTCTGCGCTCCACCGTGATAGCGGCTATCCTCGTACGGCGTCCCCTTGTAGTCATGCAGATCATTCGCCATCGATCCGGCAAACGCTGTAGCAACAACCACCACGCCTAAGGACGCCACGCACCCACACGACCACAGCAGCTCTCTCTTCAAGAAATCTCCTCACCCGCCCTTCGCAGTCACACCCACTCTACCGCCTCATGCGACAATGGCGTCCGCTTTCATCTTTCCAGAATTTCAGTTCAGGAGCCACGCATTGTTCCACTCACGCAAGCTCGCCCGCATCGCACCGGTGGCTCTCCTTCTCGGCGCTGCTTTTTTCTCCAGCACCGTCCTCGCCGCAACGTTGCCCGCCGACTCACCCGCCTGCACCACCACTGCGGAAGATCAAACTCAGATCATCGAAACCATGCGCACCATGTACGCCGCGGCCGCCGTCGATGATCTCGCGAAGTTCCACACCGTCGCCGCACCGGACTTCTACGCCTTCGACGGCGGCAAGCGCTACGACGGCGACGCCCTCATGAACATGGTCAAGTCCTTTCACGATCAGGGCTACCTCTTCGTATGGACCGTCCTCGACCCGCACGTCGAAGCCACCTGCGACCGCGCGTGGATCACCTACGCCAACCCCGGCTCCATTACCGACCCCGGCTCGGCGCAGGACAAGCCGGCCACTCAGCAGGTCACCTGGCTCGAATCGGCAGTACTACAAAAGCAGGCAGGCACCTGGCGCATCCGCTTCTTCCACAGCACCCGCGTGCCATGAGGACGTGCCGCTGAATTTTTCGCTATGACTGAGAACCTCGCGGCGATTACACAAAGAAAGGTGCGGGAGGATATTGGACCTGTGCATTCTGATGAGAGGTCCACACAATCTTTCCATTCCTGGGAATGTAGCTGTAGGTCTCCCCCTGCCGCACTATCGCTAGCTCGTGGAAAAAGGTGTAGGACTCCTCAAATGTCGGGGCTATAACCCAGTGGCCGTCACGCGAGATGAAGCCTGCGTTCCCATCGAGTTTCGCGGCAGCTATGCCCCCATCGAGTCGTCTAAGTTCGTCGAAACGGCATGCAACAGCTTGCCGGCCATCGCTATCGATCAGACCCCATTTACCGTTCTTTCGCACACAAGCATGCCCTTCAGAGTAGGGCCTCAATTCTTCGTATTCTGGCCCTATGACAAAGTCGCCATGGCGATCGACAAATCCCCAGCGTTCGTCGATCCGAACACCTGCAAGACCATCATGAAATGCGGTAGCTCGAGGGCCATCGAAGCAAGCCGGAATGGCCATGCCGCCGTCACGGTCGATGTATCCCCACCGTTCGTCGATGCAGACTGCAGCTAGTCCCTCGCTGAAATGGCGACACGGACGGAAATTGGGCGGAATCACAAAATTACCAGTGCAATCAATGAACCCGAACGCCTCACCGTCCATCGAGACGAATGCCCTTCCCTCCGAAAACGCACTCTGAACAACAAATCTAGGCTCGATCTGCCATTCTCCAGAATGGTCGATATACCCACCATTCATTGCGCACAGTCCCGAGCAAAAAACGCCAAGGCCATCGAAGTGAAAAGGAATAGCCAGTTGGCCTCGATGATCGATGAAGCCGCTCTTTCCGTCCTCATCGATCACTGCCGCTTTCCCCTCAAAGAAATGACCGCATGCGGAATACGATGGACGGATGACAATATCGCCCTCGACATTGATATAGCCGGAGAATTCTTCCTGTGATCCAGGAATCGGCTCGGAAATCGGATAAAGCAATAAAATTTCTCCGATGATGAGTATGAGCTTCGATCCTTAGAATAACCGCGCGCAGCTCTACCTTCTAAAATTCACGATTCACGCATTCTTCAAGTAAAGAACTACGTAACAATCACTCAACGAAACAGCGCCCCTCGCTTCTAACCACCATGCCCACCATCCTCACCATCAACAGCGGCTCCTCCTCCCTCAAGCTCGGCCTCTATCGCGCCGATGACGCCGATCCCGCGCAAGAACCGCAGCTCCTCTACCGCGGCGCCGCCGACGCCATCGGCAAACCCGGCGGTTCTCTGACCATTACCGACAGCCGCAGGCAAAACCATCCACCACGAAGATGCCTCGCACGAATCCCAGTCCAGCGCCTTCACCCACGCCGCGCAAAAACTTCAGCAACTCAGCGGCGCCGATATGAGCAGCGGGCCCGCCGCCATCGGCTACCGCATCGTCCACGGCGGCCCGCATCTGCGCCGGCACTGCCGCATCACTCCGCAGGTGCTCGACACGCTCCGCGCCGCCGTCCACTACGCGCCGCTGCACATCCCCGCCGCACTCACGCTCATCGACACTGCATCGAATCTCTATCCGCAAGCGCCCGCCTTCGCCTGCTTCGACACCGCCTTCCACACCACCATGCCGCCGGAGGCTTACACCTACGCCATCCCCGCGCGCTTCCGCGAGCAGGGCGTCCAGCGCTACGGCTTTCACGGCCTCTCCTACGAATCGATCGTCACGGCGCTCGCGCCCAAGATCCCCGCGCGCCCCTTCCCTGCACGTCTTGTGGTCGCCCACCTCGGCAACGGCGCCAGTCTCTGCGCCATCGCCAACGGCCGCTCGGTCGATACATCGATGGGCCTCACTCCCACCGGCGGCATTCCCATGGGCACCCGCTCCGGCGACCTCGACCCCGGCGTCGTCCTCTTCCTCGCCCGCAGCGGCCACCTCAATACGAACGAGTTGGAATCGGTCCTCAATCACGAATCCGGATTGGCGGCCTTATCAAGTGGCGCGAACGCGCCGGGTATTTCAGACATGCGCGAGCTCACTGCCGCCGCAGATCGGAGTTCTGACCCGGGCTCCGCCGCAGCAAATCAGGCCATCGCCATCTTCTGCCGCTCCATCGCCAAAACCGTCGCCGGCTACGCCGCCGTCCTCGGCGGCCTCGACACGCTCGTCTTCACCGGCGGCATCGGCGAGCACTCCGCCCTGGTCCGCGAGCAGGTCTGCCGCCAGCTCGCATTCCTCGGCATCACGCTCGACCCCGACGCAAATCAGCGCCACGCCGCCACCATCTCGCAACAAACCAGCCCGATCCCAAACCCGATCACCGTCCAGATCATTCCCGCCGACGAAGACGGCCGCATCGCCCATCACGTTCGTGACCTGCTCGCGCAATAATCCGGCATGACACAAACCTGGCGCTCGGAGGAAGCGAAACCCAGGGGCTCGCGTCGAAGGCGAAATCGCCCGGACGGCCAGGCCTCATTACCTTCGAGTCGGCATCCTCAGAAAACCTGCCAAATCACCCATCGCAAATTGCTACTCTAAAAATAGGGCCTACAAAAACCTCGTCATCCTGAGCAAAGCGAAGGACCTGCCGTCTCTTTACTGGGCGGAAGCGCCGGAAATCGGACCCGTGAGCCGTAAGTGGTACGGATGGATGTGGTTACGTCTAATCCCTTTATTTAGACGACTTTAGCCGTAAGTCCTTTGACTGGACGACTTTACCCGTAAACTCGGCTCCTGCAGCAACTTAGCGCCGGTTACCACCCATAAGTCCTTTGTCTGGACGACTTTGGACGCAAAGTCGGTTCCTGCAACAACTTAAGCCTCGGGAGCCGAGCTAAGCCACGAGCCATCAGTCACTTGCCAAAATGGGAAGCCTGACCCGGGGGAGGGGGTGGGGGCGGCGTCAGGCTGTTGTCGAAGCGGACGATGTGAGATTCGCGAGAGCTGAATGTTCACGGCTTGGGCTTGCTTGGACTGGATTTTTTCGTTCTCCTCCTCGACTTCGCCTTCGCGGGCTTTTCCTGACCGGACGCCGTTCCCGCTCCATCCTGCGAGCTGGCAGGCTTTGTCTTCGCCTTGCTCGACGGTTTTGTTGTTCCTGTCTTCGAAGTTTTTCGCGCGGCCACTGTAGCGACGGGTCGCGATTCCGCTGCCAGCAGGCGACCCAGTCGATAGCCTGCATCCTTCGCCGCCTGACCGGCGCGGTTCACGACCGCGGAGGCCTGCTGCGCTGCGGCCCGTTGTTCCGATGGCGTAGCCGCAACCAGCGCGGGCACCTGAATCCACCACAGCAGCTCCTCGTGACTCTCCCGGTTGAAGTAGTGCACTCCGCCCGAATCATGCGTCCCGGTAAGCCACCGTACATCGCCGTCTTGCCACTCCTGCTGTGACAGATAGAGCGAGAGTGGCCTCGCGCGATGGAGCAGGAAACGTACGCGCGCCGCTGCCCTCCACCCATCTTCTCCACTCAGGCCCAGTGCATGGAAGGTATCCGCCAAGGCATGACGCATCCGCAGCCGGTCGAACGCAGATACCCCATCGAGTGGCAGCCCCCGCAGCAGCGACCAGGCCAGCACCGGTGCCCATACCGCCGTGCCACTGGTGCCAGGCGAATCGCTCGGCAGCACCTTGCGCGCGGTCTCCGGCCAGCGTTTCGGAAAGAGCGCTTCATAACGAGGCAGCGCCAGCGTCGATACCAGCCAGCGTGCTGTGATCGGCGCTCACCTCCGTTCTCGCGACGACCTGCTCTCCCCCGCGCTCGATCTCCAGTTGCTTGGCGATTTTGTGGAATCTGTTCCCACGTTCGATGAACGGCTTCACTGCCTCCAGGATGCGCGTCTCGCGCTGCCGCACAGCAATCGCGCCTGTCGCATCCATCTCTGCCGCATCGATGATCTTGGCCAGGATTGCAGGCTCCAGTGCTGCCCGCAGCGCATCATGCAGCGGCTGCAGTCGCAATTGATCGAGCGCTTCATCGAGATTGGGAACCCCGGCGCCATGCAATGAGTCGTGCAGCCGGTCCCAGGGATATTCACGGCTCGCCCGCAGCTCCCGCCAATGCAGAAAGACGTGATACTTGTACGCGCTCAGGTGGATCGAAAAGCCCTTCTGATGAATGTCGGAAGCACGCCGCAGGTATTCGAGCCCATTGCTGACGTCGCGGAAGGCAAAAATCACCTCGTGATCGGTTGGGAGATTGAGGCCATCCTGCAACGTTCGCTGCCGCAGTTCGCCATTCGCCTTGTCGATGAAGCCGGTTGAATGATGGACGGTGCCTCGTGTCTCGCCATAGCGGTTGTGGTAGATGACCAGCGCCCGCTGCCCACCGCGAGCGTTTGAATACGCATAGACATTCTCGTCGACGGTTCCGTCTTCCTTCCAGAAGTCGTAAAGCAGAAAGTTATCGCTCTCCGCAAAAAGCCAGCGGCTGTGCAGCAGCGGCGCGATCTCCCGATTGTGGCGTTCCACCAGCCACTGGTTGGGCGTCTCGTCATAGCGCGGCCGCTGGTACTCCATCCCGTACTTCTCGGTGAAGCCTTCGACCTGTCCGTGGCCGAACATCGGCAGCCCAGGCAGCGTCGCCATCAAGGTCGCTATGCCGAAGCACTTGTCGCCGGTGCCGAACTGGTCGATCGCGGTGCGTTCATCCGGATTGCTCATGAAGTTGACGTACCGCTTCATGATGCCCGGGTCGAACTCCATCGTCTGCTTCAGCAATCCGCGATAGTGCTGATTGTCCTCGTCGCGCAGCAGATTCATGAATGCGCTGTTGTACACGCGGTGCATGCCAAGCGTGCGGACGAAATAGCCTTCCATCATCCAGAAGGCTTCCGCCAGCAGCAGCGTCCCGGGCACCTCTGCCGCCACGCGATCCACCACCTCGCGCCAGAACTCCACCGGGATACGCGCGTCGAACTCCGGCGTCGGCATGCTGTATTCCGCGCGCGACGGAATTGCGCCGCCGGCACCGGGCGCCGGATACCACAGCCGCTGGATGTGCCGCTTCGCCAGCGTCATCGCGGCATCGAAACGGATGATGGGAAACAGTCGCGCCACGTGCAGGATGGTCTGGATCACCTGCTCGCGCACCGCTGGATTCAGATAGTCGAGCTGCGCCGTGTCGTTCCAGGGAAAGCTGGTTCCATCGTTGCCGTGATAGACGTAGCGCGTGTCGCCGGTCCACTTGTCACGGCGGCGGAAAACGACCGCGGCATCCGATTGTTCGTAATAATGGTCTTCGATCTTGATCTCGACGCGGCCGTCGCTCGATAAATCGGGCCCATTGAAGCTGTAGGCCGGATACGGCGAGTCGGAACGTGAGAGAAACCACTCCGGATGATCGATCACCCAGGGTGAGTCGATGCCCATGTGGTTCGGCACCATGTCGCTGGCAAGCCGGATGCCGAACCTCCCGGCCTGGTCGCGCAACCGGATATATGCGTCGTAGCCGCCCAGGTCGTCGGCGATCCGGTAGTCATACAGCGAATACGCCGAAGCAACCGCATCCTCTTTGCCGCAAAGGTGCTTGATGGTGCGCGAAGCGCGGCTTCGTTCCCATAGCCCGATCAGCCACAGAGAATTCATGCCGCGACTGGCCAGCGTGGACAGTTCTTCATCGGGTATTTGATCGAGCCTGGTGATCGACCGCCCGTACCGCTTGCTCAGTTGCGCAAGCCACACATAAGTACTCTTCGCAATCAGGACGGTGCTGGGCATCCAGTCCTGGTCAGGGCTGAAGCGCTCGTACTCGTGTTGCATCACGGCAAAGTCAGGCAGATCCACCCGGCCGCCAAAGTCGCCGGCATCTCCGTGCTTTCCGCGCCGGCGCCGCTCCGCCATCTCATCGGCAGGATGGAAGCGCATCCAGATCGCGACATCCTCTTCCTTGAGCACATCAATGGCGAGCAATAACCGGCGCAGCGCCACGTCGCCCACAATGCGGCTCCACTTGTTGCGGATGAAGGCGAGCTGACCGCTCAGCGAATCGGGTGACGCCAGCGCGGGCGCGCGGAGCATGTCGATGAGATTGGCTGCTTCTTCGCCAATCGGCGGCTTTGTAGCAAAAAACTCCCGCAGTCCGCCGATTACATTTGGATAGGGTGTCTGCTGCTCCAGCGGCTCATCGTCGAAGAGCTCTAGAAATGGACGAAAGGCCGCATTGGCATTCGCCAGCCACAGCATCATCAACTCTTCGAACGCGGCCTCGCGATGCGGCACACCGTCCGTTGCTCCCTTCAGCCACTCCTGCGCCGTCTCTTCGCCTCGATATACCGTGGAGCCGGGGAACTCCTCTACAAAGCGCAGCAACAATCGATCGAAGCGTTCTTTGCCCAGCCGTGAGGAGAACCACTCCAGCGCTTCCGAGATCGCTTGGGGCGCGACCGTCTTGCGATAGTGATGGATGAGCAGGTGACTGGCCTCATCGATCAGGCCCATGGCAAACAGGGCTGCCGGATGAACGACCCGCTCCGGATCATCTTCGGTGCCGCGCACCACGTTCATGCTGTGCGCCAGCTCACGGCTGGCCTTCAGATCGGCGAATATCACATTGCCGGTGAAGGAGAACAAAGCGCGCTCGGCGTGATAGCGGTCACGTGCAGCGCGCGAGATGTGAAATTCCATCAGGGCCATCGTTTCCTGTCTTTCCATTCTGCGCAAGGCCCGGCCGGCACCGTCATCCGGGCACTGTTAGGAGGTCTCGGCTGCTCTGCACGCTTCTCCATACTAGAGATGTGCCGAGACGCCCAACAGTCACCCGCGAAGGCGCATCTATCGGCCCTGCATACGGTACAGCGCGCCAAAGGCCATTTTCCACTATGCCCGCAGTCGCAGCCTCTAGCGGCCAAACTGCGCCGCTCATGCAATACAAAACGGTCCGAAGCCTATCGCAACAATAGGCCACATGGACCAGCATCACTCGGCCTGGCTGATTGCGCGCTCAATCCCGGACGTTGGCGCGGTACAGCACGCAGGCATGCGGTGCCAGATGTACAGCGATTCTGTCGACGGGATGGCTCTCCGTGTGCTCCCACAGGTCGCGCAAGATATATGTACCGGGGGACCATCCTAGCTGTGTCCATGTATAGCTCAGGTTTTGCGCATGATCCGATGTGTTGAAAATTGCAAGGTATGCACCCTTCCCATTCGCCGCCTTCGCCGTCCACACACTGGCGTTCGCCGACTGAAGGACGGCGCGGCTGTCCGTCGCGTGCTGATCCACCGCCAGGACCTCATCATTGGTCAGTAGAGACGTTGTCGCCGGATCGTTGTGCGGCAGGTCGCCGCCCATCATCAGGGGCGAGCGAAAGATCGACCAAAGCGTCATCAACGTGCGCTCCTCCGTTGGCGAGAGCCGCGTCCAGCGCGCCTTGCCCCAGCCTGGCGACGGACCAAGATACCCGAGCGGCAGCATATCTGCGTCCGGCCAGTGGCCGGGCTCGCTCACGGGCGCCCACTCGGCCACTCGAGAAAACTGATCGCCCAGCCCCTGCGGATACTCGACCTCGCTGTGCCATTCGTCCCAGATGTCATTCGAGATCCGCCACATCTGCGCGTACTTCCTCATCTCGTCCACCTTGTCGAGCGGTGCGGCTCCCGGCGACAGGCTCAGCACGATCGGACGGCCCGTCTTGCGCAGCGCCTCGCTCAGCATGCGAATCTCCGCGCCTTTGTAAGGGCGAGACGCGATGCAATCCACCTTAATCAGATCGACACCCCACCCCGCATATAGGCGGGCGATCGAGTCGTAGTACGCCTGGGCCGCCGGTGTGTCCTTTAAATCGTAGTTGTCATGGTTCCAGTTGCAGGTGCCGGCGGTATTCGCAGCATCCGTGGCGTGGAAGGACGAGCCCGCAATCGGCAGATTCTTCGCCACTGCCTCGCGTGGAATTCCCTGCAGGATATGGATGCCGAACTTAAGACCCCGGGCGTGGACATATGCGGCAAGTGGAGCGAAACCTTCTCCCTGCCCTGCCGACGGGAACCGGTTGGGCGCGGGCGTATAGCGGCCCTGGCCGTCGAGCGAATACTGAAAGTTCGTCGCGTTTCCCTCTGCAACCGGATTGGCGACAAACCATTCCATATCCACCACAATGTATTGCCAACCATGCTGCTTCAGGTGCGCGGCCATCCAGGCCGCGTTCGCCTTCACCTGTGCTTCGCCCACCGTGGTCCCATATGAGTCCCAACTGTTCCATCCCATCGGCGGCGTTGCTGCCAGGGTTGGAGCGCCGGCTGGGCGATGAAAAGGCGACTGCCCGTGCAGGATCGCCCCGGCGCACAGCAAAAGCGTACCCAACGGTCTGATATGGCGGCGGCTCATGCCCATGTCTATCTCCAGATCTCTTACGGAACAAATGAACCCGGCATCGCGTACTCGCGTGCGTCGGCCGGTGTCACAACGGTCAGAATAGACCCGCCGGCTGCTCGGATCGCCAAAATCGGGCGCCGGGTTGGGTGATGGCGGCATTCCGAAAGTGGCGCATTTACTGACTTGATAACGTTAACGTCAAATTTGCATGATTTGTTAAAGTGCTTCGGCAGAATTTTTGCGTCTGCGGGGGACGCATCCACGTCAATGTCGTAACCGGGTTGTGTTCAACCGCAACGGTCCGGTGATAGGCTCTTGTTCTGACAGCGCGACTGCCCCGCTATCAGGGCATTGCACCGGGAAGGAAGGTTCGTGCCACCTCAACGAAAGGCCGTTAGACGCCGCAACTCTGGCCCCACCATCACCGACGTAGCACGCGAAGCAGGCGTCGCTATCATGACGGTCTCCCGTGTCGTCAACGGCGGCAGTTATGTGAGCCCGGCCACAGAAAAGCGCGTGCGGGCAGCCATTCGACGGCTCGGCTACACGCCCAATGAAGCCGCGCGCATGCTGAAAGGCCAGCGCGCACGCATGATCGGACTGGTAGTTCCCGATCTCGCCGACTCCTTCTTCGCAACCTGTGCCAACGCCGTGCAGCAGGTGGCCGGCACGCACGGATACATGACGCTGATCGTCACTTCAGAACGCAGCGTGGAGACGGAATCCAACGAGATCGCCATGATGGCGGCGCGGCGTATTGCCGGACTCCTTATCGTGCCGTCGCGCGTGGGTGCGGACAAGCGGTTGCGCGAACTGCAGCAGGCGGAGATTCCCCTGGTCGCGCTGGACCGCACTCTCGATGGGGTCGAGGCTGGCCAGGTCATCGTGGAGAATGAAGGCGGCGCGGAAGAAGCGGTTAGGCACCTGATCGCGCATGGGCACCGGCGTGTCGTTTGCATCGGCTACGACGCCAAGGTCTATACCATCCACCAGCGCATCCTTGGCTACCGGCGCGCGATGAAGGAAGCCGGGCTGAAGCCTGAGATGTGGACCAACTTGACGACTGCTCCGGCCGTGGAAGCATTGCTGCGACGCCTTCTCCGCGAACCCGATCGGCCGACTGCTTTGTTTACGCTGAACAACGTGACGACCATCCATGCGCTGCAGGCTATCCGCTCCATGCAACTACGTCTGCCCAAGGACCTGGCGATGATCGGCTTCGATGACCTTGAGTTGGCTCCGCTGCTGGACACGCCACTCACCGCGGTTCGTCAACCGGCGCTGGAGATGGGACGCAGCGCAGCGCGCATGCTCTTCGACATGATCCGCCACGCTCACGACGGCGGCGCCGACACCAAGCCCGAGCGGCGAATTGTGCTGCCGACTGAATTGATACTGCGCGCTTCCTGTGGCTGCAACAATCACACCATCTGATGGACCGCGCCGCGCGTAGCCCGTTTACCCGCAAAGCACAGCGCACGTGAGAACGATGAAACTGATCGGAATAGACGTCGGCACCGGCGGCACGCGCGTGCTGTTGATAGACACGGCAGGCAAGGTGGTCGGTTCCACCGTGCGGGAGCATGCTCCGTTTCGCTCGCCGCAGCCGGGCTGGGCGGAGCAGGATCCTGAAGACTGGTGGCAGGCGGCGGTTCATGCCATCCCCGCCCTGCTGAAAGCGACCGCGACCGATCCCGAAGAGATCGCCGCTGTCGGTTTGAGCGGTCAGATGCATGGCGCTGTGTTGCTGGACGCAGCAGACCGCGTCCTCCGCCCCGCGCTCATCTGGTGCGATCAACGGACTGCAGCCGAAGCTGCCTGGTTAACCGCGGAGATTGGGGCAGACCGCCTGATCCAGCTCACATCCAACCCCGCGCTCACCAACTTCACACTGACCAAGCTGCTCTGGGTGCGCGAGCACGAACCCGCCATATGGCGGGAATTTCGCTCCTTCCTGCTGCCCAAGGACTATGTGCGCTTCCGGCTGACCGGCGAGAAGGCGATGGATGTGGCGGACGCTTCCGGCACCCTGCTGCTGAACGTTGCCGAGCGCCGCTGGTCCGGGGAGATGCTGGCCGCCGTCGATATGCCGGAAACTATCCTGCCTGCGCTGCTCGAATGCCATCAGATTGCCGGCACGGTCACGGCAGAAGCGGCTTCCATGACTGGATTGCGTGCGGGAACACCGGTGGTCGCGGGCGCCGGCGATCAGGCTGCCGGAGCATTGGGCATGGGCATCGTGCGGCCCGGCGACGTAAGCGCCACCATCGGCACCTCCGGCGTGGTCTTTGCTGCAACGGATCAGCCATTCCTCGACCCACACGGGCGCCTGCACACCTTCTGCCACGCCGTGCCTGGCCGTTGGCACGTCATGGGCGTCACGCAGGCAGCGGGGCTCTCTCTGCGCTGGTTTCGCGACACCTTTGCCAACGCGGATGACTCCGAAGCATACGCCCGCCTGGGAGACGCCGCCTCCGCCGTAGCCGCCGGCGCCGATGGCCTGCTCTGGGCCCCCTATCTGATGGGAGAACGCACACCGCATCTCGATCCGGAGGCGCGCGGCGCCCTGGTCGGTCTCACCGCATCGCATCGCAGTGCACACATCGTCCGCGCCATCATGGAGGGCGTCGCCTTCAGCCTCAAGGACACACTCACCATCTTTGCCGAGATCGGCGTTCCTGCACATGCCATACGGCTGGGCGGCGGCGGCGCACGCTCGCCCATCTGGCGGCAGATCCAGGCCGATGTCTATGGACAGCCAATCGAAATCGCCGCCGCCGAGGAAGGGGCTGCATACGGTGCAGCATTGCTCGCAGGCGTTGGCGCAGGGGTGTGGCCATCGGCGGATGCCGCGTGCGATGCCGTCATTCGGGTCGCGCAACGGATCGCGCCGCAGCCCGTCGATAGCGCAAAGCTCCAGGAGATTTATAAGCTCTATCGCAGGTTATATCCGTCCCTTCAGCCGATCTTTCACGGGTTGCATGCGGCAAGTACGGAGGTGAGATCGAATGGCTGAAACGATGCAGGAGTTGCACCAGTCCCCCGAAGCTCTTCTCGCTGAGTTTGAAACCAAACGTCGGCGACTCTGCGAGCATATGTCCTCTGCAGGATTGGCGGCCGTGCAGTTGGAACTGACGGAGAACATCGCCTGGCTCACCGCTGGCCGCGTCGATCGCCGCGTTCTTCTTCCTTCGGCCCTCGGCACTGCAACCATTCTGCTGCTGCGCGGCGGCGACGCTTTCTATCTTGCACCGGACAACGAAGGCCGCCGTCTGGCAGAGGAAGATTTCGCTGGGCTGGGCTTCACCGCAGTTACCGCTCCGTGGCATGCCCTCGACCTTGCAGAAAGGGCTCGCTGGCTGGCAGGAGACGGACCTATCGTCGCTGACACCACGCCGGAAGGTGCTTCGCTCCTCCTCGACCAACGCGCCTCACTCATCGATACGGAGATCGAGCGTTGTCGCTGGCTCGGCAGCAACACGGCGCAGGTGACCACCGGCGTGCTTAAATCTCTCAAACCGGGCGTCACCGAGCGCATCATGGCTGCGCGCATCGCCTCCGCCCTTCTTGAACGAGGCATCGAGCCCTCCGTTCTCCTGATGGCCGTCGACGATCGCATCCTTCGCTACAAGCATGCCGTGGCACAGAACGCGACCCTGGAACGCTTCGGGATGTTGAATCTTTGCTCTCGACGCTGGGGACTGTGCATCTCCATCACGCGGTTTGTTCATTTCGGCTCCATGCCGCAGCGCCTTCAGGACGCGTTCGCAGCCGCTGCAGAGGTCAATGCTCGGCTACTCGCCGCCACGAAAATGGGTACGAGTGCGGCAGAGCTATTCGGTATTGCGGCGGATGCCTACGCCTCGCTGGGCTACCCGGGTGAAGAGCTGCGCCATCATCAGGGCGGCGCCACCGGCTACTCGGAGCGTGAGTGGCTTGCCACGCCTGCGGGCAAAGAGCGCGTCGTGAACAGCCAGGCCTTTGCCTGGAACCCCTCCGTCGCCGGGGGTAAGGTTGAGGACACGATCCTGCTGCGTGACGGCAAGATCGAACTGCTCACCGGCACACCCGATCTGCCGGCTGTCTCAACTACGGCCGGCGATCTCATGGTGAACTCGGCGGGCGTCCTGATCCGTTAAACCGGCGCTCTTACGTCTGCATTACTCAGGCATTGCCTTCGAGCCAGCCACAGTAAAGCTCGCTGTCGTATGTTCCGCAGCGGATGGCTGTGCGCCGCCAATCATCACCGAATATTTTCCCGGCTGAACCGCACGTCGGCCCTGCTGGTCCACGGTGCTGAGTTCACGTGGGTTCAACGTAAACGATATGGACCTGCTTTGGCCCGGACTCAGGTGCACACGCGCCATGCCTCGGAGCACAGGATTTCCCTGCGCGGCAGGTCGCGCCAGATACAGCTCCGCCACTTCGTCACCTGCAAGCTTGCCGTCGTTACGCACGGTCACCTGTGCTTCCAGCGGTTCGCCCGCCTTCACTTGGCTCTGTGCCAATTTCAGGTCCGAGTAGGAGAAATGCGTATAGCTCAGTCCATAGCCAAAGCCGTAAAGCGGCTTCCCGGTAAAGTAGCGATAGGTGCGGTTCTGCATCGAATAATCTTCAAACGGCGGCAACTGATCCGTGGATGCGTAGAACGTTACCGGCAGCCGGCCTGATGGATTGTTCTTCCCGGAAAGTGTCTCGGCAATCGCTGCCCCGCCCTCTTCTCCCGGATACCACGCCTCCAGAACCGCTGCTGCGTGCTGCTGCGCCCAGTTCACCGCCAACGCGCTGCCATTCAGCAACACCACGATGATCGGCTTCCCCGTCGCGCCCAGCGCTTCGAGCAGTTCTTTTTGCGCCGGCGGAAGAGCGATGTCTGTGCGATCGCCTCCGGCAAATCCCGGCACGTGGATCGGCATCTCCTCACCCTCGAGGTGCGAGGTAAGGCCCACGAAGGCAATCACAGCATCGGCCTGCTTCGCGACAGCCACGGCTTCAGCGCGCAGCGGCGCGGCCGGTGGCTTCCACTCGAGCGAAATGCCTGCGCCAAAGATCGGCGACTGATGCGTGTACTCAAGCTGGATCGGATGCGGCTGCGTGTCGGCGAAGTGCAATGTGAAGTCCGGGGTGGTGTGACCGCGATGCTCTTTCGGCTGGCCGGAATCCTGCTTCGAAACCACCTTGCCGTCAAAGCTCATCACGTAGCTCTCACGATCATTGCAGGGGAAGCAGTCACCAATATTGACGCTGAACGTGTAGTCACCGGGAGCAGGGGCTGCCAGCGTGCCCGTCCAGCGCACACTGAAGGCAGTGGCCGGAACGCCCGGGACCGGTGCCGCCGCATTCCAGTCGAAGTCGATGCCATGCTCTTCGCGCGTCACCACCGGCGGCCCCGCGAAGGTGGTGTTGGCGAAATACTCGCCTTTCACCTGCAACGCCGTTCGGGGCACAGGCAGCGACAGGCCCTCCACGTATGGCGATCCCTGCGCATACATCACCTTCGCGTTGGGGAATTCGTGCTCAATGCCGTCCACCGGCAACACGGGATGCGACGGGGTTCCGTTGTAGTTTCCTTCCAGCGCAATCAGCGAGGCTGCGTTCGGGCCAATCACGGCCAGCGTCTTCACCCCATGCAGAGGGAGCGTCGCGTTATCGTTCTTGAGCAGCACCATCGACTTATCTGCGATCTCCCGTGCGAATGCGCGATGCTCTTCGGAGTCAACGTGCGAAAACGGCAGCCGCGCGTATTCAACCTGTGCCGGCGGATCGAAGAGGCCGAGGCGAATGCGCGCTGTGAAGAGGCGTTTTACCGCCGTGTCGAGCGCGCTCTCGGGCAGTAGTCCCTGCTTCACCGCTGCCGGCAGCGCGTCGTATTCATCGCCGCAGCTTGTGTCCGTACCGGCCAGCACAGCGCTTGCACTCGCGTGCGCCGCATCGGGGCTGAAATGATGACCGGCGGTCCCGCTGAAGCCCTGTTTTTCCGTGCTGTAGAAGTCGCCGATGGCGCCGCAGTCGGAGGTGACAAAGCCCTGGAACTTCCATGCGCCGCGCAACTTTTGCTTCAGCAGCAACGGGCTCGCGCACGCCGGAAACCCATAGATCGCGTTGTAGGCGCACATGATCGAGTCAGCCTTCGCCTCTGTGATCGTGGCGCGAAACGCGGGCAGATACGTGTCCTCCAGGTCGAAACGCGATGGCTTTACATCGAAGCGGTGCCGCTCGGACTCGGGCCCGCTGTGCACAGCGAAATGCTTAGGCGTTGAGATCGTCTCGTAGTACTTCGGATCGTCGCCCTGCAGGCCTTCGACGAATGCAACGCCGAGCCGCGAAGTCAGATACGGATCCTCGCCGTAGGTCTCCTGTCCCCGCCCCCAGCGTGGATCGCGGAAGATATTGATGTTGGGCGACCAGATAGTCAGGCCAAAGAAGATCGAGTGGTTATCGTGCTTCAATGCTTCGACATTCTTCGCGCGCGCCTCATCTGCGATCACCGAAGCCACGCGATGGATGAGCGCCGGATCCCACGTGGCCGCCAGACCGATCGCCTGAGGAAAGACCGTCGCGTAACCGGAGCGCGCAATGCCGTGCAGCCCCTCGCTCCACCAGTCGTACGCGGCGATACCCAGGCGCGGAATCGCCGGCGCCTCGTGCCGCATCTGCGAAGCCTTCTCCTCCAGCGTCATGCGGCCAACAAGGTCGTCCACGCGCTGCGCGACGGGCAGTGAAGGATTCTGAAAAGGAAAAGAAGCATCCTGCTGCGCGAAAGTGGGTACAACGGCAATCAGTGCAGCGGCACACAGACTTGCAAGGGCCGTGATCGTTCTCAAGGACATCCTCCAGGATGCCCACCACTCTAAAGCAAAAGCGCAGATTGCGTGATGCGCTGCGCCCTATACCTCGCGCGCAGGCTGGGAAGGCTCTTTTTCGAGAGGCCGCATGGCTTCCCCAGACGTATCACTTGCGTTGCGTGCGGCTGCGTCGGCCAATGCCCATCCGGCCAGCAGGAGTACCGGTGCCGGCCCGGGGACCACGTCGGCCAACTCGCCCAATGTGCTCCATTGCATGCTCTGGTCCGGTTGCGCGGCGCGACTTATCACGCAACAAGGTAGGGTGCGCGCGTCGCCGGCTCGCAGCCGCTCCTCTGCAAAGGCGTGGAAGCTGCGGCCTGGCATATAGACAACGCGCGTGACCGACTCGCTCGCCACATTCTGGTCCGCATCAGCGGCTTTGTGTCCCGTATGCAGCTCGACGCTCGATGCGGTGCGGCGATCTGTCAGTGAGCAGCCGATCTGCGCTGCTGCCGCAAATGCAGCGGTAATTCCGGGGATTACCTGAAAGGGAACATCCGCAGCGCGCAGTGCATCCATCTCCTCCGCGGCACGTCCGAAGACAAGGGGATCGCCACTCTTCAGCCGCACTACGCTGAGCTGGCGACGCGCTGCCTCGATCATCAGCGAGTGAATCTCGGACTGGTGCACGCGCTTCACGCCGCAGCGCTTGCCCACGCTGATCACCAGTGCCTGTCCGCCCGCCATCGCGATCACTGCTTCAGGGACCAGATCGTCGTGCAGCACCAGGTCTGCGGAGCGCAGCAACGCGGCAGCCTTCAGCGTCAGCAGTTCCGGGTCGCCGGGTCCCGCGCCCACCAGATAGACCATCCCTTTCGCCGCACTCATGTCAGCCACCATGATCCCCGCTCTGATTCTCGGCCCTGACGGGATGTTTCCAGTGCCATCACACGCGACGGGCACGTAGGCGAATCGCACACGTCACGCGTAGCCAGCGTACGCAGCAAGCGGTTGCGCTCTTCTCCGGGGGGATGCACCTTCAGCACTCCACGCCGTAGCGCGCCCAACCGTTCCAGCCACGTCCCGGTTCCCCGATCGAGCACCGCCTCCAGCTGCTGCCGCAGCCGTTGTGCCAGCGCTGGACTCTCACCCGCTGTCGAAATGCCGATCTGCAGCGGTCCCCGGCGAACCACGGAGCCAAAATAGAAATCGCAGAAGGGCGGATCGTCCACCGCGTTGGCCAGCACGCCTGCGCTTACGGCATCGCCATGAACTGCATGGTTCACCTCTGGATCATTCGTCGCCGCAATCACCAATTGCTGCCCCAGAACATCCTCGGCAATATAGCACCGGCGGCGCCAGGCGACCCTTCCCTGTTCCTCAAGCTCGCGAATCTCGACTCGCGCATCTGGAGCCACTACAGTTACATTTGCTCCGCACTCCAGCAGACTATTCACCTTCTGCAGCGCGACCGCGCCTCCGCCCACCACCAGACAGGCACGTCCTTCGAGCTTCACGAAGACAGGCAGCAGTGGCGTGCTCATTCTCCCACCCCCACCGGTACCTGGCCCGCCGGCTGGTCCCGTTCCACGGCACCGATAGCTTCTCCCGCCAGCAGCGCACGCAGATGATCATTGCTGTGCCGGCTCAGAAATGACCGCAAACTCTCACTCTCCCAGCGGCTCTCCAGATATCCGCGCAACAGGCGTTCCAGCGAGTCCGGCACCAGGGTTGCCGGGCAGCGATACCCCACCGGGCGGGCAATCGCCGAATGCGCGCCGACGCTGCCGCCCACGCAGAAATAATAAGCGTCCACCATGGCGCCGTTATGCTTGATTTTTTTGCCCTCGATACCCACGTCGGCAATCCAGTGTTGACCGCATCCATTGGGGCAGCCGGTGACATGCAGCCTCAGTTGCTGATCGAACTCCGGCAGCCGTGCCTCCATCTCGTCCACCAGCCACCGCGTAAATCCCTTCGTCTCGGTAATCGCCAGCTTGCAGAATTCGGTCCCTGTGCAGGCAACGGCGCCGCGCCAGAAGTGCGAGCCGTCCACTCTCAGATCAATCGCCGCCAGCCCCGCAACCAGCGCGTCCACATTGTGCCTCGGCACATTCACGAAGAGCAGATTCTGCATCACGGTGGTCCGTAACTCACCCGACCCATAGCGCTCGGACAGCTCCGCGGCCGTGGCAAGCTGGTCGCCGGTCAGCCGTCCGCGCAATACCGACGCGCCGACGTAGTAGTGGTCCCCCTGCCGCTGGCGGTGAATGCCCACGTGGTCGCGCACCACGTCGGCCGGAACGTCTTCCTCCGCCGCCGGATCGAGCCGGAAAGGCAGTCGTGATTGCAATTCGGTAAGAAACGTCTCCGCCGTCCAGCCCTCTTTGAGAAACAGATGCTTCAGGCGCGCCCGGTCACGGTTCTCGCGCAATCCCTGCTGCTCACGGAAGATCGTCGTGATCGCTGTCACCACCTCCACCGCCTGCTCGGGGCGCACGAAAGCATCCAGTCGTACGGCCAGGTGCGGCTCCTTCGAAAGGCCCCCGCCGACGCGTACAGAGAAGCCGACCTCCCCTCCACGGCGCGAAGGAGAGAGGCCAATGTCGTTGATCTCCGGATGCGAACACCACGAGCCGCAACCGGTTACCGAAATCTTGAACTTGCGCGGAAGGTTGTAGAACTCAGCATTGCCGGCCAACGCTCGCGCAACAGACCGCGCAACAGGGGACGCATCGAAGAGTTCATCCTCCGCCAGACCTGCCAATGGACAGCCTGTTACGTTGCGAACGACATCGCCGCATGCGCCACGCGGCGAAAGCCCGACAGCGCCCAGCCGTTCGATGATCTCGGGAATGCTCTCGATCGGCAGCCAGTGAAGCTGAATTGCCTGCCGGACCGTGATATCGGCAAGATTGCGTCCGTACCGCCGCGCTATCTCCGCGATCGTCGCGGCTTGCGCAGACGACAGGATGCCGGTTGACACCGGAATACGCAGCATGAAGTAGTTGCTGGCCTTGCCCTCGCCGCCGGCTCCGCCCAGCGCTCCCACGCCGTCCCCCTGGGTATAGATACCCCACCACTTGAAGTAGAGACTGGTCCACTCCGGCAGCACACTCTCGCGGCCCTCTGCCGCAAAGCGGCGGATCTCGTCGAATGCGGCCCAGGGATTCTTTTCGCGCTTCAGACGTTCAGTCCTCTGCGCCTTGGTCTCCTTCACCGTGGTCCCTTCAGGATGGCTCGCCTGCGTCATGCCACTTCCCTTCTTTTGTGTTTGGGGTACAAAAAGAAAAGCCCAACTGCAGAATGGCTGCGGTTGGGGCTTCGGATTCGCTTGAAGTGATGTAGGTTAGATCACTAGCTCATCGACAGGCACCCACGCAGCCGCGTGCGCAACAACAGTCGCAGCAACAAGCAGCCGGGGTGTGGACGAGTGACATTAATTTAAAGTTACCGCTATCGCTCTCATACGTCAAATCAATAGGAGAGCGAGCACCTCGTCCCCTCGCAAATAGTGCGCATAAATGGAGGTTGAGCCTCATATGTTTACGCCTTGGCCCATCGGATTTGTAAGCAGTCCCTATAAAGAAGGCACCGACATACCAAAGGGACTTGGCACCAGACACGACGCAGAAGGCGTCATCACGATTCTGCCGGACTTTGAGCTTGGTCTTACGGACATCGAGGGTTTCTCCCACCTGATCGTGCTTTGGGAGTTCGACCGCTCGCACCCTTTTGAGCTGCTCGGCACGCCGCCGGCGGACAACCGCAAGCATGGAGTCTTCGCCACGCGATCGCCACGACGGCCCAATCCCATCGGCCTTACCGTCGTCGAACTGCTCCATCGCAGCGGCGCGGAGTTGCGCGTGCGCGGCGTCGACATGCTCGACGGTACGCCGATCCTCGACATAAAGCCCTACCTCTCCAACGTCCCGGAGGCGTCGCTTCGTCGTGGCTGGTTGGCCGAGGCAGAGGCGCGCGCAAACGGCAACGCTGCGGTCTCCTGAGAGCGATGGCTCGCAGCACCGCGCCTCACCGGGACTCGTTGATCGCTGAGATTCCATCCCGTTACCTCGATCGACGAGATCCGGACACCGCCGTGCGTTGAGGGACGAACCGTGAACGTCCTGGACTCGCCGGGCAACAGGGAATCGTAGTTGTCCGACCAGAATGCGGGCGTCACCGGCGCAGCGTGCTCATCAAGAGCTCGCAGCGCGATTTGAAACGCCAACGTCTGCGAATCGTTCCGCAACCGAACTGTCACCCGGCCATCCGCATCCGTCTTCACTGGCTCCACGGACACATGCGACCTCGGCAAATCTTTCAACGCCGTCACATCCGGCTCATGCAGTGCCGGCGTATAGCGGTAGTCTTCGTGCTGCCAGTCGAACTCCGCCAGCTTCGCGGGAATCCAATAGAAGTTCTCGCTCGCTTGCCGGCCAGCCGCATCGGTCAGTGTCAGCCGGACGAAATGAACGTTGCCATCGCCAGTCAGTAACTCGGCGGGGATGCTGAAAGCGCGGTCTGCGCTGTCGGGATTTGCGTCGATGGCGCTCTCGTGTTCGTAGACGGGATGAAGCTGCAGGTCGTAAACCGCCGCCTTGACATGGAGTCCCGGCGCGGCCGCGTACGTGCTGTTCACCACGACGACGCTGTGATCGTCATAGGAATACTGCACATGCAGCGGCTCGCAGGCCTTCCGCGCACCGTAGTAGCCGCCGCCCGCGTCGAGATAGTAGTCGTACAGGTGCCAGATCATCGACGGCCATGCATTGTTCAGCATCCACTGCACCACTCCTGTAGAGGTGTACTTGTTGCGCCCGTACGCCTCGAACATCGCGCGTTCCCCGTCATAGGCCATCGCCTGCGCGCTGCGCTCGTACTCCACCAGATTCTGCGGCTTCCCGTAACTCTGATCCATGGCCGTATCGAAGACCGTAGTATTGGCAAATCCGCCGCTGCCACTGTGGTAGTGCCAGTCATCGCTGGTTGGCCATAAGCCGTCGGCGGGAAGAAATCGCCGCAAACTCGATTCGACTGGAATAGCCGGACCGGGACTCGTCTCTGTGTTGAAACCCCACGCCCCACCTTTCTTGCCTGGATCCGTCAGCCAGTAGGAGGGTGCGACGTAGTCATAAGGTCCGGTCATCTTCACGCCGCTCTTGCCGCTCACCGTGGTTGCGCGCGCGGAAGCTGAGGACAGGGTGGGGTTGGGCCAGTGCGTGTCGCGTTCAATGTCGAGGTACATCTGCTCCACCTTCTCCGGAGGAGGGTTGTCACTTCCGTTCAGCCACACCAGCAGGCTGGGATGATTCCGGATGCGCAGCATCTGCGCGCGCAGCGACGCTGCGGCCACCGTGTAATTCTCCGGCGTCCATTTCGGCCATTGCTCCCATATATCGCAACAGCACCAACCGGCGATCACAAGAACGCCCTGCTCATCGGCCAGCCGATAGAACTCATCTGTCTCGAGCTTCCCCTCCAGCCGGATCGCGTTCAGATGCATATCGCGCACCATCTCAAACTCTTGTGCCAATCGCTGCGGCTGCTGACGCAGCAACATATCCCCGGACCAGCCTCCGCCGCGCACCAGCACCGGCTTCCCATTCACCCGAAACAGGCGCGCACCCTTATCCGTCAGCTCGGAAGTGACTTCGCGAATGCCAACCTGCGCAACTCTCTCGTCGGAGAGCTTCCCGTCCGTCCGGAAACTCATCCGCAGCGTCTCCAGATGGGGCTCACCCATCTGGTACGGCCACCACAGCGGCGGATGCGGCACCCGTAGTTTCGGGAATTGCTCTGGCGTAAAAACAACGGTGCGCGTCTCACCGGCATCGAGCGTCACCGGCTGTTCGGCTTTGACGCCAAGGAGTGCAATTTCTGCAGTGCCGCGCACCTGCTGCGCGCTCGCATTGTGAACCTCACCATACACAGTCAGCTCGGCAATATCAGAAGAACCCGATAGGTGCGTATCGACCATCGGCGACCGCACACTCACTGATCCGCTCGTGTACAGCGCGACATCGCCCGTCAGCCCCATGTCCTTGTCCGGCGGACATGGATTCCAATCCACCCAATTGATCGCCAGATCGTGCTCGGTCGGCGCGAAGGTCTCAACGGCAATCGCGTTTTCCTGGCCCGGCTTGAGCAGCCGCGTCACGTCGAACTCATAGGTGCGATACGCGCCCGCAACCTCGGTCGATGCCGCCAGTTGCTGGTCGTTTACCCAGATGTTCGCCCGATAATTGATGCCGCCGAAGCGCAGCCAAAGAGTTTTGCCTCGCGCGGTCGCTGGCACGGCGAAGCGCGTGCGATACCACCAGGGGCACGCATACGGGCTGTTCGGCGACATCGGCAGCCTCGAAAAGATTTTGCCGATGGGATAATCCGTTCCCGGAATCGCGCGAAGATTGCGATCGAAATAAGGATCGGTAAACTGTCCTCCACTCACCTGTGCCGCCAGTACGGTCGAAGGCACGGAAGTCGCAATCCAGGAGCTGGCGTCAGGGCGATAGGAAGCAGTCGACAATTGCTCGCCGGTGACGGCGGCCACCTTACACCCGGAGGCGAGCCACCAACCCGCATGCAACCGCAACAAGGGTACGGCGCCACTCGCCTGTTGCGCCTGCGCCAACGGAGCAGTCAAAAAAACAAAACCGCAGAATACGCAGGCCAACCACCGAGCAGACTTACTCTTGTGTACCGGCTTGGATCGCAAACACCGGATCAGCCGGCTGATGGTCGTGCGTTGGTACTTTCCGCTACCGCGTGTGTGAAGTATGGGATGCAAAGGTTCAACCCCTCCCGCAATTGCACTTTGGGCTCCCAGCCTAGCACTGTGCGGGCCAGGGTGATGTCCGGGCGTCGCCGTGCCGGGTCGTCCACCGGCAGGGGCAGCATCCGCAGCTTGCTTGAGGAACCAGTCACCGCGAGCACCTCGCGTGCGCATTCGGCAATCGTCCATTCCACCGGATTGCCGATGTTGACCGGCCCCTGCTCGTCGCTGCGCGCCAGCCGCACGATTCCGTCGATCAGATCCGTCACATAGCAGAAGGACCGCGTCTGTGATCCGTCGCCGTAGATCGTCAGGTCCTCGCCGCGCAAGGCCTGCATCAGGAAGTTCGAGATCACGCGGCCGTCATCCGGTTGCAGGCGCGGCCCGTAGGTGTTGAAGATACGCACCAGCCGTGTGTTCACGCTGCGATAGCGCCGATAGGCCATCACGGTCGCTTCGGCAAAGCGCTTCGCCTCGTCGTAGACCGAACGCGGCCCAATCGGATTCACATGACCCCAATAGCTTTCCGCTTGCGGATGCACCTCGGGATCCCCGTAACACTCGGAGGTAGATGCATGCAGATAGAGAGCGTGATAGCGCCGCGCAATATCGAGCGTGTTGAACACGCCGTAAGCGCCGACTCGCAGCGTCTCTGGACCGAGCCTCATGTAATCAGCCGGGCTGGCGGGAGATGCCATGTTGTAGATCGCATCCACCTGTCCCGGCTCGAAAGGCTGGCAGATATCGCGTTCCAGGAGCGAGAAGCGAGGCTCGCCCTGCAGATGTTCCAGATTGTCCAGCCGCCCGGTTGATATATTGTCGACGCCAATGACCGTATGCCCATCGGCCAGCAGCACGTCCGTCAAATGGGAACCAAGGAAGCCTGCAGCACCCGTGACCAGGATTCGCTTCTTCTTCAAAGGGCGCCGCTCCTCGAACCAAAGTCGCTGCGGATCGTGTCTTCCATCACTGCACGCGCCGCGCTCCGGCCTTTTCTTTCGCTGGATACATCGCCGGCCGCCCAACGCTCAAATAGGTAAAGCCGTGGGCCAGCATCTCCTGCGGATCGTACAGATTTCTTCCATCGATCACGATCGGGTAGCGCAGCGCCGCCTGGAGCCGCTCCAGGTCAAGCTCGCCAAACTGTGGCCAGTCACTGAGGATAAGCAGCGCATCGGCCCCGTTCACCGCGGCATAGGGATCGTCCGCATATTGCATCGAAGGACCGGGAGGCAGTTCGAGCTTGGCCCGTTCTGTTGCCGCGGGATCGAAGGCCACGATGGTGCAGGCCTCTGCCAGCAGCATGCGGATAATGTCGAACGCCGGTGATTCGCGTACATCGTCCGTACCGCCCTTGAAAGCCAGCCCGAACACCGCCAGCCGTTTGCCGCGGAAGGTCCACAGCGCCGAGCGCACTTTGTTGAAGAAGCGCCGCTTCTGGTGTTCGTTGATCTTTTCCACTTCCGCCAGAATGCCGAAATCGACGCTCAACTGTTCCGCCACGTAGCGGAAGGCCGCCACATCTTTAGGAAAACAAGAGCCGCCATAGCCGATGCCCGCGCGCAGGAACTGGCTGCCAATGCGCTTGTCCAGCCCCATTCCGCGCGCCACCTCTTCCACGTTCGCGTCCACCGCCTCGCACACATTCGCCACCGCGTTGATAAACGAAATCTTCATCGCAAGAAAGGCATTCGACGCATGCTTGATCAGTTCCGCCGCCTTGGTTGACGTCATCAGCAGCGGCGGCGGATCGGAGATCGTGCGATGTCCAATGATCGCGTTGTCGCTGCGGTAATATGCGCCCGAGGTCAGCGGCGCATAAATAGCCTTCAGGATATTCGCCGCGGGTTCGCTGTCCGCGCCCACCACGATCCGGTCCGGGTGCAGGAAGTCCGACACCGCGGTGCCTTCGCGCAGGAACTCCGGATTGGAAGCCACATCGAAGTTCGTGCTCGAAGTTCCATTGCGCTCCACAACGCGGCGGATCCATTCATTTGTGTAAACCGGGACCGTGCTCTTCTCGACAATCACCTTGTAGCTGCCGATAGCGCGCGCGATCTGTGTCGCGACCGCGTCCACGTACGACAGGTCTGCATCGCCCGAATCCGACTGCGGCGTACCCACTGCAATGAAAATAGCCTGCGCTTGCTGCGCGGCCGAAGCCAGATCCGTAGTGAACTGCAAACGATGATTACGATGCCGGGCAAGAAGTTCGGGCAGGAAGTCCTCGTGGATTGGAACGCCGCCGTCGCGCAGAGTGGCAACCTTCTGCTCGTCATTGTCAACGCAGACGACTGAGTGTCCAATCTCCGCAAAACACACGGCCGCCACCAGACCTACATAGCCTGATCCGACCACAGCTATAGACACCGGCTTCGCTGTCACTTCCACACTCTCTCCCTCATTGTGTCCGTTGGCTCATCAAAGTATATCGTTCGCTCTGCCGCGGACAAAAACATGGCGTCATCTCAGGCTTTGCTTCGTGGAGGCGACCTTGCGATACAAGGCTTCACACTGCTCCAGCATTCGATCCGCCGTATAGGATGCTGCATTTCGCAGACCGTCGCTGCGCAATCGTGTCGTGTCCTGTAACGCATTCGCAATCGTTCGCGCCGATTCGGCCGGCTTTGCCGGATCGATCAGGATCGCCACCCCGCCAGCCACATGGTTCATGGGTGGCCGGTCGGTCGTCACCACCGGACAGCCGCACGCCTGCGATTCCAGAATCGGCCAGCCAAATCCCTCCTCAAGCGACGGGAACAGCAGAGCAAGCGCGCAACTGTACAGTGCCTGTAGATGATCATTGCTCAGCCCAACGGCTTCAAGAAGTACGCCATCGAGCTGGTGTTTCTGCGCAATTGTCCGCAGCGCCGGCTTCATGGGACCGCCGGCCATCACCAGCTTAGCCTCCGCATATTGCGGCAGCTTGCGCAGCTCGGCAAAAATCTCAATCGCCGCGCCGCGGTTCTTGTACCAGTGATTGCCGCCCAGATGAAAGAAGTACGGTTCACCTGGCCGTAAGCCGACTGACGCCAGCAAAGGCGCACTGGCATCGGCGCTCACCGGCTGGTATGGCCAGTGCAATGCGTTTGGGATGACGTGCAGCCGCTCCTCGGGTATCCCGAGATACTGTCTCAGGTCGTCGTGTGTCTTTCCGGATACGCACAGGATGGCGCCTGCCTGTCGTAGACCGCGCGCGATGAGGCGTTGAAAGATGCGTCCGGTCACGCCGACGCGGTTCTCCGGAAAATGCCCCATGGCACTGCGGATCGCCAGAATGTCGTGGCAGGTGATGACATGCGCCGAGTGAGCCAGTGCAGGCACGTACATCGCATTCGAGTGGTCGCACAGATGAACGATCTCCGCGGTGGCAGCGGCCCGCCGCAGCTCCCGCCGGAAGAGGACAAATTTATCTGCATAGCCCAGCCACTTCGAGAACAGCGAACCCACCGCTACGCGTGGTCCAAGCACCGCGGGCGGCTGCAGCAGGTGGACTTCGTGTCCGCGGGCTCGCATACCGGCGTCCAGCATGGACGCGTAAATCTGCATGCTGTCCTGCCGGTCCGCCACATAGTTGCCCACCAACAATATCTTCATCGCTTGGTCACCAGGCAGATCGAATTGCAGTCAGGCAAAGGCATTACCGCAACGGATTCCACGCGCCTTGATCCTTGATCGGTGTCTTGATCGGTGTGTGGATCAGTGTGCGTGCGGACCGAGTTCATGCGCCGCCATTCCAC
Source organism: uncultured Acidobacteriaceae bacterium (assembly GCA_963763665.1). Taxonomy (GTDB): domain Bacteria; phylum Acidobacteriota; class Terriglobia; order Terriglobales; family Acidobacteriaceae; genus KBS-83. The sequence continues at coordinate 433,396 of CAVXPT010000002.1, forward strand.
GGCCTCAAAGGATCGTCGGAGGCGAGGAGGCTGCCTCTTTGAGAATCTGTAACAAATAAATTCCGTAGCCACTTTTCATCAGCGGGGCCGCCAGATCCGCAAGCTGCGCAGCCGAGATATATCCCATCCGGTAGGCGACTTCCTCCGGACACGCAATCTTCAGTCCCTGCCGCTTTTCCAGCGTCGCGATAAACAACGACGCGTCCAGCATCGAGTCATGCGTGCCCGTGTCCAGCCACGCCATGCCGCGGCCAAAGCACTGGACCTTGAGCTTGCCCTTCTGCAGATAGAGACGATTCAGATCCGTGATCTCAAGCTCCCCGCGTGCCGACGGCTTGAGCGTCTTCGCGTACTCGACGACGTTGCCGTCGTAGAAATACAACCCGGTGACAGCGTAGCGAGACCGCGGCGTCTCCGGCTTCTCTTCCAGGCTCATGGCATTTCCGTGAGCATCGAATTCGACCACGCCGTAGGCCTCCGGATTCTGCACCGGGTACGCGAAGACAACCGCGCCGTCCGTGGTCTTTGCAGCGTTCTGCACCATGGTCGCCAGATCGTGTCCGTGGAAGATGTTGTCGCCCAGCACCAGCGCACACGGCTCACCCGCCGCAAAAGCCTCGCCGATCAGAAACGCCTGCGCCAGTCCTTCCGGCTTGGGCTGCTCCGCATACGAGATCGACAAGCCCCATTGATGGCCATCACCCAGCAGATCCCGAAAGCGAGGCAGATCGTGCGGCGTAGAGATCACCAGAATCTCGCGGATACCCGCCAGCATCAGCGTGCTCAGCGGGAAATAGATCATCGGCTTGTCGTAGATAGGAACAAGCTGCTTCGATACCGCAAGCGTCACCGGGTAGAGCCGCGTGCCGGAACCGCCGGCGAGGATGATGCCCTTCACTGTCCGCTCCTCGTTGGTGCCTTTCCCGTTCCGACGGCCTGCGTTTCCCGCGCGGCGTAATTCCGGTCGATCCAGTCTCGGTAAGTACCGCTGGTAATTGCCTCCACCCAGGAGAGGTTTTCCAGATACCACGCAATTGTCTTGCGAATGCCGCTCGAAAAGCTCTCCTCCGGCTTCCATCCCAACTCCGCAGTAACTTTGCGGCAGTCGATAGCGTAGCGCCGGTCGTGGCCGGGACGATCCTTCACATACGTGATCAGCTCACGCCGGGGACGCGTTCCGGCGATGCAGTTCATCGGGATGCAGTTCATCGAGAATGTCGCAGATCGTCTGCACCACCGTGATATTCGACATCTCGTTCAGCCCGCCAATGTTGTAGGTCTCGCCCGGCCGGCCCTTGGCCAGCACCGTCGCAATCGCGGCGCAGTGATCGCCCACGTACAACCAGTCGCGCACGTTCAGCCCATCGCCGTACACCGGCAGCGGCTTCCCATGCAGCGCGTTCAGCACCATCAGCGGTATCAGCTTCTCCGGAAATTGCAAAGGACCGTAGTTGTTGGAGCAATTCGTGGTCAAGGTCGGCAGGCCGTACGTGTGGTGGTACGCGCGTACCAGGTGGTCGCTGCCTGCCTTCGACGCCGAATACGGACTGTTCGGGCTGTACGGAGTATTCTCGTGGAACCCCGGATCGGAGGGAGCCAGCGATCCGTAAACTTCGTCGGTCGAGACATGCAGGAAGCGAAATCGCTCTCGTGCCGCCTCAGGCAGCGAGCGCCAGTATTCCAATCCCGCATCCAGTAACCGGAATGTACCGACAACGTTCGTCATCACGAACGCCTCCGGCCCCAGAATCGATCGGTCAACGTGGCTCTCTGCCGCGAAATGCACGACGGCGTCCGGTTGATATTCGGCCAGCAGCCGCCCGGTCAATTCGCGATCGCCAACATCGCCCCGCACGAAGGTATAGCCCGAAGCTGACGCCACCGGCGCCAGACTCTGCAGATTGCCGGCATACGTCAGCTTATCCAGGACCATCACCTGGTCACCGGCGGCAATGCGCGCTAAAACAAAATTTGCACCGATGAACCCGGCCCCGCCCGTCACCAGCAGACGACGGTTCACGCGAAGCTCCAATCACTCCCACAACAATCACTTACGCCCATTCACTGCAACCTTTCATTTCACTATGCAAAGACTTCCGCTTCCAGCAGCCGCTTCCCGGCAGAGTCTTTCGGCGACAACGCAGGTATTCCCGCATCCGGCCATTGAATCCCAATCGCCGGATCACTCCACAGAATGCTGCGCTCGCCCTCTGGCGCGTAAAAGTCCGTCGCCTTGTAAAGCACTTCGGCGGCCGCCGAAAGCACCAGAAACCCGTGACCGAAGCCTGCGGGTATCCAAAGCATCTGCTTATTTTCTTCGCTCAGCCGATGTCCCGTCCATCGACCGAAGGAAGAAGAGCTGCGTCGCAGATCCACGGCGACGTCGAAGATCTCTCCTCGCACCGCCCGGACCAGCTTGCCCTGCGGCTGGATGAGTTGATAATGCAATCCACGGAGAACACCCCGCTCGGAGCGCGAGTGGTTGTCCTGCACGAAAGTCTCGTGAATGCCAAGTTCGGCAAAAGTGCGCTGGTTATAGCTCTCCAGAAAAAATCCCCGGCTGTCGGCGAAGACTCGCGGCTCCAGTAGTTTCACTTCAGCCAGGTTTGTTTTGCATATCTGCATCGGTCTCCGTCAGTCTGCAATCGCTCGTGCGGCCATCACGGCGTCCAGTTGCTGCTCCCAATCCGGCAAGCGAAAACCGAAGGTCGCGGCAAACTTCTCGTTTGAAAGCACGGAGTTCGCGGGTCTGGCGGCGGGGGTCGGATAATCGGCGGTACCAATGGGCACGAGCGCGGGAGCCGGTCCCCCCGCACGCGCGAAGATCGCCTTGGCAAACCCGTACCAGGAAGTCGCGCCAGCCGCCGTCATGTGATACACCCCGCTCACCCAGGATCGGGTGACGGCATGCGTCAGGCTCCGTACGGTGGCGTCCGCGATTGCGTCTGCAGAGGTTGGTGCGCCGCGCTGGTCGGCAACGATGCGAAGCTCCGGCCGCTCCGTGCGCAGACGAAGCATCGTCTTCAGAAAGTTCGCACCGCGATTGCTGTAGACCCAGCTCGTGCGCAATATGAGGAACTCCCCGCCTGCTTGAGCAATGGCCTCTTCTCCCGCGAGCTTCGAAGCGCCATAGACGTTCCGCGGACCGGTCAAATCCTCTTCCACATAGGGCGTCATCTTGTTTCCATCGAAGACATAATCGGTCGAGTAGTGCACCAGCCTTGCGCCGAGCGCTGCAGCTTCAATCGCCATCACAGCTGGCGCGGTAGCGTTCACGGCGAAACAGCTTTCGCGGTCGCTTTCCGCTTTGTCCACTGCGGTGTACGCGGCTGCATTCACGATGATGTCGGGCCGCACACCCCTCACCAGCATACGCAGGCTATCCGCATCCGTGAGATCGCAGTCTTGGCGCGTCGCCACCTTAAGCTCACCAGCAATCATTCCACCGGTCTGCAAAGCACGACCTACCTGCCCATCGCCGCCAAAGAGAAGTATGCGCATGTCTATCGTTGTCTAAAATAGGATCGTCAGGAAAACCAGCATGCTGCATGGTCTGTGCGCTAAAAATTAGCGATGCGATAAATGCCATAGGCCGTCGCTGAGCTGATTGCTGCAGCGACGACCTGCTGGGTGTACACCTTGCGAACACTGGTTGGGACAAACAGGATATCGCCGTCGGTCAGCAGCATATCCGGGCCGCCGCCGTAGAGTACCTTGTCCAGATTCACGGTTAGCTCTTCTCTGCCCATCGGAGAGCGGCGAATCAGGCGTGACTGGCCTCCCTTCGCAGTACGGGTCAAGCCTCCCGCCAGTGCGACCGCCTCCAGAAGCGTAAGCCGGTTGTTGTGTTCCACCTGATATCCACCTGGACGATTCAGTTCGCCCACGACATAAATCACACCCGAGCGGGCGACAAATATGTTGTCTCCCGGAAGAATCTCCATGCGTCCTTCTTCGATCGACTCCGGAGTCTGCGCGCCGACATTCAGCGTGACGTGAATGATGCGCCTCGGATCCGCGGCATGGACAATGCTCACCGTGCGCGACGCGGCATCGTTCAGTCCGCCAGCCATGGCCAGCGTATCGGTCAGCGTGCGCGGCGCGGCGATCGAATATACCCCGGGAGAGCGCACCTCGCCGGTGATGGTAATGGTGCGCCGAGTGAACTCCGCAACAAAGACGGTCACCTCTGGAGCGACCAGGATCTTCGCATCCTTGTAGCGTTGGCTCACTGCGTCCGTGATTTCGGCCAGGTTCAGGCCCGCGACATGCAGCGTGCCCGCTAGAGGCAGCAGAATATCCCCTTTCATGTTTACCCGGAACCTGCCGGAAAGCTCCGGTGTATCGAAGATCACGATGTCCAGCAAATCGCCTTCGGAGATCTGCGTCATCGGACTCGTCTGCGGGATATCGGATCCCGTTCCAAACACGCCAACACGCCCCTCGCTCATCGGTCCGGTGCCAGGCGGATTCAACGGCGCACTCGGTGTTTGCTGGGCAGTGCCATTCGTTGATTGGCCGCTGGCGCCACTGGCCCCTGCCGACTGCGGACTGCCATTGCTTCCTATTGGTTGCGGCGCCACTTCCTGACCCATCGTCTGACCCTGGATCGCGGGCGCGGCGAAACATGTCAGGCCTAGCCAGATGAAGGCCACAGCGACATACGAAAGGCAGGTGCGCAGCAATTTACTTGACCTCTTCATGCACCGTTTCGCTCGTGTACCCATAGCCGTAGGTGTACGGTCCGGAGTAGTTGTAGTAACTGTCCTTGCGGATATCAATGTCGTTCACAACGGCGCCCAGCAGGTGGGCGTTCACGCGCCGCAGCATTTCGCGCGTACGCATCAGCGCCTTCTTGCGCGTGACTCCCGCGCGGACCACCAGCAGCACGGAATCGGCACGCGCCGCCGGCGCCAGTGAATCGGAGACGGGAAGGATCGGCGCGGTGTCGATAATCACACGATCGTATTGTTCCGACCACTGCCGCATCATCTCCGCCATGCGATGCGACGCCAGAAGCTCCGCGGGATTCGGCGGCACTGCTCCGGCGGGAAGGTAGGCCAGGCTCGGCACCTGCGATACCGGGTGCAGGATCACCGACTCGTCGGTTTGCCGGCTCAGAAGATTCGTAAGACCCTGTGCCGGCCGCCGGAGCCCGAAAAGCAAATGCAATGTGCTGCGCCTCAGATCGGCATCCACAATCAGCACGCGCTCGCCTCGCTGCGCCAGCATCACCGCAATATTTGCCGAGAGCGTCGACTTACCCTCCGACATAAAAGCACTGGTAATCACCAGCGTGCGCAGCGGGTTGTCGATTGCGCTCAACAGAATCGAGGATCGCAGAGCGCGATACGCCTCAGCCGTAGGTGAGGCAGGCGCAGTAATCGAGATAAGCCGTCGACGCTCTCCTGGCTCTTCGCCCATATCCTTGGGTGCACCGGCTCTTGATGGGGTCTGAAAGTGAGGAATGGCCCCGATCGAAAGCAGTCCGGAGAACAGCTCCACATCGTCGGTCGTGCGCAGCGTGTCGTCAAGCGAATCGAAGAGGAAAGCACCCAGCACACCCACCAGAAGTCCCAATCCGCCGGCGATCAAAACATTGGTACGCACATCCGGCGATACCGGCCCCAGAGGAAGCAGTGCCTCGTCGATCACTGTTACCGATGCCGTATTCAGCCCCGCGGCAAGGTTTGATTCCTTCAGCTTCAGTTGCAGTTGATCGTAAAGCTGTCGGCTGGACTCCGCATCCTGGCGCAGCAACGCGTACTGCGCTGCACTCTCATTCAGCTTGTAAGCATCCTGCATCTGCTTATCCAGCTGGGTCTGCATCAGGCTCAGCGTATGTGTAGAGGTGTTGTACTCCTCACGGATGCGCTGCTGCACGTTGTGCATCTCGGCATCGATCTGACCCTGCACTTTGACCATCTGATTATGCAGTTCACGTACCCGCGGAAAATTCGCCCCATATCGTGTCGTCAGTTGGCTATATTGCGCTGTCAGAGTCAGCAGTTCACTGCGCAGCAGCGTGAGCGTGGTACTGGGTGCGACGCTCGCCACCAGGTCTGGGTCGTTCGATTCGGCAAGCCGCAACTTGGCTTCGCGCACGATGCGGTCTGCCTGCGCACCGGCCACCTGGCTGTTGTTGATGCGCAACCGGTCGAGCTCCAGGCTGTCCGTCTGGCCGCCGCCCGGGCCACCAGCCCCTGTCTCAATAAGATTGTGCGCTCTTTGATACTGTCCCAGGCGTGCCTGCGCATCGGTGGCCTGCTGCTTCAGCCCTTCCATCTCCGTCGCCAGCCAACGCGTCACACGGCCGGTGCCTTCCATGTGATCGTCAAGGTTCCGCTTCAGGTAGACCTCGACAATCGTGTTCGGCACATCCTTGGCCACCTGCGGACGAGGGTCGCGATAGTTGATTGCGATGATGTCCGTCCCGGTAACCGCCGTAACGTGCAGCGATCCGCGCACCGAGCCGATCATCCCCTGCAGTTGCACCGGCGGAAAAGCGTCCATGCCGGCATCCGGGGACAAACGGTCGAAGGCTTTCGGAAATGGCCCGCGGTGCTGAAGCGCAAGTTCCTTGATGGTATAAAACACCACCAGATTGCTCTGCATGCGCGCCACTTCCGTGGGTATGCGCACATCCTCGGAGGAGAGACTCTCCTGGATCAGGTCACTGAGACCCATGTTGGTCTGCGATGGATTCAGATCGATCGTCGCAGAGCCTTCAAACAACGGGATCCGGGTCTTCGAATACACGTAACCCAGAAAAATGGAGAGCAGCAGGCAGGCCAGGATCAGCCATTTCCACTTGAGCAGGATGCGGCCGATCTCGGACAGCGACAGTCCGTCCTTGGCCGAACTCGCGCCAAGCGGACCTTCTGCCTCTACTGTGATCGGCGGTACTTGGTGCGGGGCATCCACCATCTGCGGCGTCTCTCCGGCGTCCCTTCAACTCTTCGCCGGGCACGCCCGGGTTCCTATACTGCGTCGCTCCCGGCATGTCAGGCCACGTCGCGGAACGTGAGCACCGCGACTCGTTGCGGGCTCGGCATTCTCCCCGATGGAGTGAAGGTCAGCACGGGCTTTCTTTACGAAAAAGCCGCAAAAACCATCACTTGGCCCTCAACCCGGCAGAAAACGCCTTACCAGTGCCTCGATAGTACCTCAGCAACCATGGCACCCCCAAGAGACTTCATGCACCACAAAAGAGGCAGAGAAAAACAGCGGTCTTAGCCACGGACGAGGCCCTCCAGCGCTGCGCGCTCGCGCAGTTCGCGCGTCTTCAGCACGATCATGTACTCGTAAATGGCCTGGAGCCGGGCATAGGTCAGCCCCGGCCGGCCGTCCAGAAATGCCCCCCGAATGAAGACCATGTACAGCCACTTGAGCAGCGGCCTGCCTGGCATGCGATAGAAAATCGCTTTCTGGTGCAGCCGGCGCTTGTGAAAGTCCCTGTCTGTGAGCGCCGTGCGCAGCGATGGGTGTGGCGGTCCGCCACCTTGCACAATCAACTGCGCCTCCATGGTGGAGTATTCGTCATGCTTCCGCAGCCAGTGGCCGATGCCCTTTGAGAAAGGAAAGTGGTCCAGCGGCGCCCGCAGCTCGCCAACCCTTCCTGCAATTTCCAGCACCTCATTGATCTCGCGCGTATAGCGTGCCAGCTCCGGCCTCACCAACCGGATGTACCAGGGCGAGATCTGCGCATGACGCAGCCAGGTGTTCTGAAAATAGTCACGCCGGCGAATGCGATAGGCGGCGACATCGCGATCGTTCGCCACCACTTGCGCGATCTCGTGCGCCAGCGCGGATGTGCAGCGCTCATCGGCATCCATCAGCAATACCCATGGATGGCGAAAGCATGTCCCCTCCAGGGCTGCGTTGCGGTGCGTTGCGTAGTTATCGAAGATCCGTTGCGCCACCCTCGCCCCCAGCCCCTCTGCGATGGATACGGTCGCGTCCGTGCTGAAAGAATCGAAGACATGCACATCGTCAGACCATGAGACCGAGGCCAGACATCCCGGCAGGTCTTGTTCCTCGTTCTTGGTCAGAACCAGAACGGAAATCACGCGCCCGCGGCCTTCTGGCGTGCACGCTCCTTCACCTTCAGCGCAGGCACGCCCGCATACACCGTCCATGGCTCCAGATCGCGCGTAGCCACCGAACCCAGTCCGAGCACCGCGCCTTCGCCAACATTCACGCCTGGGACGACGGACGCGCGCGCGCAGATCCAGCTCAGGGCGCCCACGTGCATTGCGTAGGCAATCAGCGGAAACGCCGGATCATCGTAGTCATGCGTCGCGCCGCAGATGTAGCTGTCCTGCGAGAGAATCGCGTGCGAGCCGAAGCTCATCGGTGCGGGATTGTAGATCTCGGCGCCATCGGCAGCCGTCACCTGATCATCGCAGACCAGGTTCCAAGGGGCCCATACCTTCGACCTCGGATAGAAGTGGCAGTGCGGACCCATCTTCGCGCCGAAAATTCGCAGCAGCATCGTGCGCCAGCCATGAAATGGCCGCGGCGAGAGCCTGTACAGCAGTGTCCACACCAGATTCCACGCCAGCCGCTTCACGCGAACGCTTCGCGGGAACGCCGGCCGCAGGTAAACATCGGCATTGCCGGTGGTGATCGATTCCGCGGCGTTGTACTGTGGCTTACGCTCCATCGAGCCTCATCATAGCGGCGCCGGTGCGGAGATTTCTCCGCTATTGCGAGCGTCGAATCCTGGTACGCAACAGGCCAGCGCCTGCCGCAGACCGGCTAAATCCTGTTCAAAGCTGAACTCGCCGATATGCGTTCTCGCGCGGGCACCGATCTGTGCCGCAGTTTCCGGCGCCCCCAGCACGCGATCGAGTGCCGCCGCCAGCGCAGTCACGTCACCCACGGGAAAGACAGCGCCGGTTTCCCCCTCGCGCACCAGGTCATGCTGGCAACCCACGTCGTCCGAAACTACGACGGCCCGGCCCGCATTCATCGCCTCATTCACCACCAGCCCCCACGGCTCATGCCGCGAAGGCAGCACAAAGACATCGCAGAGATCGAAATATCGCGGCAGCTCGGTCTGGTTGCGGAAACCCAGAAAGCGTATATCCGGATCGCCTGCGGCCTGCTGCTCCAGCCGTTGCCGCTCCTCTCCATCGCCCACAATCAGCACGTAGGGCAGCGGGGAGGGCCGGGCCGAGCGGAGCAACGTGTGCGCAGCCACCAGGTCCGCGCAGCGCTTGCGCTCCTGCAGCTTGGAAGCAAAAAGTATGACCGGCCTGCCCGGCTCGAGCGCGAGCTCGGCACGAAGAGCCTCGCGGCCGGCGACAGCCTCCCGAGCGCGCCGCTGAAAGAAGTCGTTGTCCACCGCGTAGGGCATGCGGAAGATCGGCATCTCGTCGCCGAAATAATGCCGCCAGTAGCGCGCATTCGCCTCGCCGATGGCAAGCACCGCGCTCACCTCCGGCCGCAGGAAGCGGAAGAAGGCTTCCTTGGCCAGCAGCTTCGGCAGGGTGCGTGCCCGGTCATGGAGAGTGGACTCAGCGCGCAGCAGAACCGGGATACCAAGCATCGCCGCGCTCGCAATGACACGCAGATTGTTCGCGGTACTGTAACCATGGTTCCAGACGGCGTCGAAATGGCCTTCCTGGAGCCGCTCGAAGATCCCGTGATTCAATGGCCGCCAGAAGCCGGGCTGCTTGCCGGCATCCCGCCAGCGCGGCAGAAAGCAGGAGCGGTAGCCCTCCAGCAGAGGAACGTCCCACTCGACCTTGACGCCAAAGCCCTCGTCCACATAGCCGCGGACGGTATGGTCGCTGGAAAAGAAGACTTCAAGGTCAATGTCCGGTTCCGTGGCGATCCGCCGCAGAAGCGGCGCCTGGTACTGGATGGGGTGGCTGACGAAGTAGGCCAGGCGCAGTGGTCTTCCCCGTGTGAACATGCGTATCTTTCTGCGGAGTGCCCGGCTGCGGAATCTTGAACTCGTGAATCCCGTAAATCCGGCAGAACCGATCCTACCATCCGCTTCCAGCGCATCTGTTCTACACAGTTTGTGTTACGTCCGCTGCCATGATTGTGATTTCATCGTATCGTGACAACGGCACTCGAACTCTGGTTTCGGCGCGGAAACAAGTCCGCTATAGTCCGCTATAGAATGCAGGCAAAACTGTGACTGACTCCTTTGACACACCCCCTTCCGGCGACTTGCACCTCTCGCAGATCGACGAGCCGACGAATTATGGGCGTTTGGCCGTGCGAATTCTCATCGCGCTCATCCTCTCAGCGCTGGCAGTCGTCGTGTGGGTGAGTTTTGAGCGGAAAACACCCGTAGCCACCGGGGACATCGCAAAAATCTCCATCTACCCGGTACAGGCCAAGATCACCGGCGGCGCCGCCGGCACACCGGGCATGCAGGGTCAGGACGAGATCGTCAACCAGTTGCTGGTCTTTGCACATATTCGCCTGCACAATCCGAACACGGCTCCCATCACCATCGTGGACGACTGGGCCGTGGTGACATTACCGGATGGCGAGACGCGCCGCAGCCAGGCGGCCAGCCAGGCGGATTTCGATAAGGTCTTCGAGGCCTACCCGCAACTGGCGCCGGTGCGCATGGATCCGCTTCGCCGCGAACTCCAGATTCAGCCAGGCCAGTCCGCCGATGGGCTGGTCGTCTTCAGCTATCCGCTCTCGCGTGAAGACTGGGACAAGCGCAAATCGATGCAGGTCACCCTCTCCCTCAACGGCGCGAAGGACGTGACCCTGAACGCCCCTCCGGGCTAGGCAGCCCGCGCGTTCTTTCCGCCCAATGCGCTGATACGGCCCTTGCGTCCCGGGCTTATTGTGTCGCGCGCACGTAGCCGTATACCTGCTGGTCGGCGATGCTCAGGACCACCAGCGCGTATGCGCGGCGTGTTGCCGTATCGGTGAAGACCAGTGGATGATTCACCTGGCCCCGAAGCTGGTGACTGGATCCTCGCTCATCGACCACCAGCGTGTAGCTGCCCCGGCCCGGGTCCGGATTCTGCACAGAAAGCTGCACATTGGGCGTCGCCCGCGTCGAGGCTCCCGCGCGCGCGTGAAACTCCTTGAGCTGCACCGGGCTATGCCGCTGCAACCCCTCCACAGCTTCGATGTTCTGCGCCAGCGGACTGGCATATGCACCGTTTCCGGTTGCCTGATACTGCGTCGCGCTCTCCGGAGCCGCGGCGGGCGCACTCGCCTTTGCGGGCGGCGGTGCCGCCGCTGAGCGGGATGGTGTAGTTGTCTGCTGCACGGCCGGACGCGGCGCAGCTGTCGCAGGGGTTGTGGGCGCAGGGGTTGTGGAATGGTTCGATTCGGCCACCGGAACCGGTTGCTGGTTCGCTCCATGTGTGGACGCTGCCCCAGGTGTGGACGCTACTCCAGGTGTGAACGGCGGATGGTAGGCCCCGGCATTCGGCACCGGCTGGCTATTGGCCGCGTTCACTGCGACGTTCTCTGTCTTGAAGTTCGTGGGATACGGCGGAACGATCTCCGGCGCATACCCCGCATCCGCAGGCCGCCGGGATTCCGACCCCTTGCGCTGCGCCGATCCTGTCCCGCGCTGCTGGGCGGCCGGTGGAGCAGCAACGCCTTCCCGATTCTTCGGCTGCCGCTTATTGGATTGCCGTTTCTCCGGTTGCTGTTTCTCCCGCTGCGCCGCAGCCTTGCTATTCCCGTCAGAGGAAGCAGCCGCCGGCGTAGCGGCGGAAGAATTCTGCGGCAGATCCGCGTTGGAATTGAGCGCGCTGGAATCCTTCTGCTCCGCGCTCATCTGTTTGCCGCTCATCTGCGCCAGGCTCTCCGCCAGCTTCCGGTTCCGCTCCTGAAGCGCACTCATCGCAGCCTCCTGCCGGTTTACGCGGTATCGCAGAGTGCCGCTCCACAGCAGCGCTCCAATAGCAAGAAGCGCCGCGATAACCAGCACAACGGTCAGGAAGGGGGAGCGGTGCTCACGTTCCAGATCCGCCGTCAGCAGCTTCGATGAGGAGCCCTGCCGCACCGGGACCGGTTCCAGATGAAGCCGTCTGCCGCGTTTCGGCTCCGCGTTGCGGAGCTCGTGAAACTCCTCCCAGCGGCCAATCGGAGCTCTTGCCGCCGCGTTCGGTTCTGGAAATGGAACGGGAGCAGGCAGCGGATTGGGCCCCTCCGGTAGCCGGCCGGGATGCGGGCCAGCCGCAACCGTCCTCCTCGGCCGATCGGCGCGCTCCTCCCTCTTCATCTGATTCCGCTCCAGCCGATACACTTGCACCGGCTCGCGTTCTTCGAGCACAAGCCTCTCGTCTGGAAGCGGAACAGTGCCAGAACCTGGGTCAGACGCCACCGTCTCGAGCGGTTGCGCGGCGGACTCCGCCTCAATCGGATTCCGTTCGACGCGATGCACTTCCACCGGCGCGCTCGACTCCGCCGCAAATCGCTCGTGCGGAAGTATCTCCGAAGGCATCTCCACATCCGTCTCCACCGGCGGCAATTCCGGTGGACGACCGCCTAGTTGTCGCATTGCGGACATGCCTCCTGTTTGCCTGGATATACTTGGGTAAGATGCGCCGGTGAGGCGGATGTGACCCCGCCCGGAAGGTGCAGCATCCGGCATCGCAATGCCGACCGAGTTCCAAGTCATTTGATTTGGTTACTCAAAGATTACCTCACTTGCATCCGGCTACAATCGAAACTATGCAGCACGCCGGACATGTCGCCATTGCAGGCGGAGGAGTGATCGGCCTGGCCTGCGGACTTGTTCTGCAGCGCCGGGGGCTGCAGGTCACCGTTTTGGAAGCGGGTGAGGCGGTAAAGGAAGCCTCCTGGGCAGCCGGGGGCATGCTTGCCGTTGAAGACCCCGAGAATCCAGCCGCGATGCTGGCGCTTTCTCGTTACAGCAGAGCAATTTACGATACCTTTCTGAAAGACATAGAGGAACTTTCCGGGCTGCAAGTGCCCTTGCGCACGCGTGAGACCGTACAGGTCCTCCATACATCGCAGACAGCTCTCCCGGGCCGGCCGCTCTCTCGCGACGAAGCACGGAAGCTGATCCCGGGTCTCGCCGCCACGGATCACACCTATCGATTGCTGGAGGAAGCAAGCCTCGACCCCCGCGAACTGTGCACTGCCTTGCGCGCGGCTGCCATCGCCGCCGGAGTCGCACTTCACGAACATCGGCGCGTACTGTCGATCAAATCCGAAGGCAGAGGCGTCCTGCTGACCACCCATCAGGGCCCGGTGCGGGCCGATGCATGCGTCAACTGCTGCGGCGCCTGGGCCGCTTCGCTCGACGCATCGGCCGATATTGCTCCGCGGAAGGGCCAGATGCTGGTCGTCGCGCAACCGGACGGGCCGCCGCTCACCCGCGTCCTGCGTTCGCCAGATGTCTATCTGATCCCGCGCGGCCCGATTTCAGATGACACCGCCCGGATCGTCATCGGCGCCACTGTGGAAGATGCCGGCTATTCCAGGCAGGTGGACCCCGCCGCTTTGTCACTGCTGCGCAATCGCGCCGCCGCATTGTGGCCGCCAGCCGCCGAGGCGCCGGAGGTGGAAAGCTGGGCCGGCCTGCGCCCTGCCACTGGGGACGGTTTACCCATGATTGGCCGTTGCGAACACGGCGACACCGATGCTCTATTCCTGGCGGCAGGCCACTACCGCAATGGCATTCTGCTCGCTCCCGGCACCGCGCATGCGATAGCGGATCTCGTTTGCGGCACAACACCCGCGATCGATCTCGCGCCATTTGCCCCGCATCGCGCGTCTATAGAACCGGTATGTGACAAGCACTTTGCCGCTGCGCTATAACGATTAGTTCCCCTCAGCCCGCATAACGCACCATGTCCGGCGCTGGGCATCACACAAATACGTAAGGCCGGGTTAAGGCGAAGGAGACTGACGGATGGCGACTGCTGTTGCTTCGAAAGGCCTGGAGGGCATTGTTGCCACCACCTCCAGCATCTGCTGGATCGATGGTGATGCCGGAGTACTCGCCTATCGCGGCATCGACATCCACAAGCTGGCCGAGCAGTCCAACTTCGAAGAGACTACCTACCTGTTGTGGCATGGCCGGCTCCCCAAAGCCGCCGAGCTCGACACCTTCCGCAAGGAGCTGGCAAAGGCGCGGGTGCTCGACCCGAAGATCGTCGAGCTGCTGCGTTCGTTTCCCAAAGATGTGACGCCGATGGAGGTTCTGCGGACCGCTGTCTCCGCCCTCAGTTGCTACGACCCCGACGAGCGGGATAACTCGCACGATGCCAACGTTCGTAAGAGCTTCCGCCTGACCTCCCAGATCGCCATGCTGGTTGCCTTTTATGACCGCATTCGCAAGGGCAAGCCGCTGGTCCAGGCTGATCCTTCGCTCTCCCATGCCGGCAACTTCCTCTGGATGCTCAACGGCGACAAGCCCTCCGAGACCGCGACTCGCACCATGGATATCGCGCTCATCCTGCATGCGGACCATGAGCTGAATGCATCCACCTTTGCCGCGCGCGTCATCGCCGCCACCCTTTCCGATATCCACTCAGCCATCACCGGCGCGATCGGCGCGCTCAAAGGCCCGTTGCATGGCGGCGCGAATGAGGCCGTGATGCATATGCTCTTCGCCATCGACAAGGCGGGCGAGGACGCCGTCGAACACGTAAAAGCAATGCTGGCGGCAAAGAAGAAGATCTCCGGTTTCGGCCATCGTGTGTACCACACCGAAGACCCGCGCGCGACGCACCTGCGAAAGATGAGCGAGGCGCTGGGCAGGTCCGCGAACAATTCGAAGTGGTTCGACATGTCACGCGCGATCGAGAAGTACATCAATGAGGAGAAGAAGCTCAACGCGAACGTCGATTTCTACTCCGCATCCACGTACACCACCCTTGGCATCGACATCGATCTCTTCACGCCTATCTTCGCCGTCAGCCGCATCGCCGGCTGGGCAGCGCACGTTATCGAGCAGCACGACGACAACCGGCTGATCCGCCCACGCGCCGACTACATCGGGCCGGAGTACCCGGCCGAGTACACGCCGATCGAAAAGCGCTAACCGGTTCGGATGGAAATGGCGCAGCCACTCGGCTGCGCCATTTCCTGTTTGCGGATTTCGCTGCTAGAGCGGATTTCCCATAGGTGTATGCCGAAGCGGCGAAGACGAATGCGGCTTTTCCGTCAAGAAAAGCCGCTCCGCGTGCAACTAGGTGGAGCATAGCAATGGGAAATCTGCTCTAGTCGCTTCCGCCCTGCGCCTGCTTCTGGCTGGCCGGCGGAACGATGCCGTTCATGCGCAGATATTCCACCATCTGGCCGTAGTGGTCCATGGAGTGGGCCAGCGTCAACGTCGCCCACCCCGCGCGGGTCATCTGCATCTTTCCTGAACCCACGGTCATGAAGGCATTCTGCGGTGTCATGGTGTCCATGCCCTTCTGCGCAAAAGCGAAGGAGTCCTTCAGCGCCTGCACCAGCTCGTCTTTACTCTTCAGAGCCTTGAGCTTGGCGTCGTCCGGTGCACCGCTCAGGCCGAAGCCCGAAAAGAAGAAGTAGTTCGCTTCCGCGACATGTTGCACCTGGGCGCCGAAGGTGCGCACGCCATCGAATTTGCCGGCTGTCGGCGCGAAGTCGTACTTGTCTGCCGGCATCGCTTCGGCGGCGCCGACGACTTGCTCGGACAGTCTCTTGAGCATCCCGCCGTATACTTCTGACGGCGGCTGAGCAGCCGACGACTGCGCAGCCATGGACTCCGTCGCCTTCGCCTTAGCCTTCTCCATCGTGCCCGCCTGGGCATGTGCGGTTGCGTCTCCACATCGTGCCGCCAACCAGCATTGCGGCTGCCATTCCAAACGCCTGGATCGTTCTACATCTCATCTCCAAAGCCTCCCGTGCTCTCGGCACCGCCAGAAGCCTAGCAGAACCACTATGACGCCTGCGACAGGAATGGGTTAGAGCCACTATCAGCCGCCACCGTGACCCCGGGCCGCCGTGACGAACCGCCAGTTGCGGGTCGCTGCAGCGTAAACTGGAAGGCAGCCGATGAACCGCGTTTACATGGACGCCAATGCCACCACGCCTCTCGCTCCCGAGGTGTTCGCGGCCATGCGTCCGTGGTTTACGGAGCAGTTCGGGAATGCGTCTTCCATCCACTTTTACGGCCAGCGTGCCCGGGCTGCCGTGGAGCGCGCGCGGGAGCAGGTGGCCCGCCTGCTGGGGTGCCGCCCGGCGGAGGTGGTCTTCACCAGCGGGGGCACGGAGGGCGACAACCTGGCGCTGACCGGCGTGCTCAAGCCGGGCGATCACCTCATCACGAGCTCTATCGAGCACCATGCCGTGCTCCTTACGGCGGAGCGGCTGCGCGAGCGCGGCATCGAGGTCACCTTCCTGCCCGTCCATAGCTCGGGCGTCGTTGATCCGGACGAGGTGCGCCGTTCCCTGCGGCCGAATACCCGGCTGATCAGCGTCATGATGGCCAACAACGAGATCGGCACGTTGCAGCCGGTGGCGGAGATCGGCGCCATCGCGCAGGAGGCCGATGTCTACTTCCACACCGACGCGGTGCAGGCGGTGGGCAAGGTCCCGATCGACGTAAAGGCCATCGGCTGCGACCTGCTGAGCATCTCGGGACACAAGTTCCATGGGCCGCAGGGCACTGGGGCGCTCTACATTCGGCGGGGCACGCATCCGGAGCCGCTGCTCTTCGGCGGCCCGCAGGAGCATCAGCGCCGCGCCGGTACGGAGAATCTACCCGGCATCGTCGGGCTGGGAGACGCGGCGGAGCGGGCACAGGCCTTTGTCGCCGGCGACGGTCCCGCGCGTCTCGCCGCGCTGCGCGACCGGCTGGAGCAGGGCCTCCTCTCTCGCGTGAGCGCGGCCGGCAAGCATGGCGGCAACGCGCAGCGGGTGCCGAACACAACCAATATCTGGTTCGACCATCTGGAGGGCGAGGCGCTGGTCATCGCGCTGGACCTGAAGGGGCTGGCACTTTCGGGCGGCTCCGCATGTACCTCCGGAGCGATGGACCCATCGCATGTGCTGCGCGCGATGGGTGTGGCGTCCGCACGCGCGGGCGCGAGCCTGCGCTTCAGCCTCGACACCAGCGCAACCGAGAAGGACGTCGACTTTGCGCTGGACCTGGTGCCGGCCGCTGTGGCGCGGCTGCGGGAGTTGTCGCCGTTTTACCAAGTGGCAGCGAAGGCGCCTGCGCCGAGTGAGACTGCCGGTGCCGGAAGTTCGATGTAGCAATCCAGTGAGCAGTCCATTTAGCAACCCAGGAAATTTGTGATCGATACAGTCACCAATTCGACGCAGCGTAAGCCCGCTCCTGCAAGCGGGGGGCGGGTGATCGCCGTCGCCATGTCGGGCGGCGTTGACTCGTCGACCGTAGCCGCCATGCTGCAGGCCGAGGGGCACACGCTCATCGGGCTCACCATGCAGCTCTGGAACCAGCGCCGCCTTGCCGGGCGCGAGGGCATGCCGGAAGAGGTGCAGGGGCGCTGCTGCTCCGTGGACGACGTGTACGACGCGCGCCGCGTGGCGGAGCGGCTGGGCATTCCTTACTACCTCGTCAACCACCAGGAGCGCTTCGAGCGCGAGGTGGTGAAGCCGTTTGTGGCCGAGTACCTGGCCGGACGAACGCCGATTCCCTGCAGCCTGTGCAACAACCATCTCAAGTTCGACCAG
This sequence comes from uncultured Acidobacteriaceae bacterium, assembly GCA_963763665.1. Lineage (GTDB taxonomy): Bacteria > Acidobacteriota > Terriglobia > Terriglobales > Acidobacteriaceae > KBS-83. Next base: position 451,036 of record CAVXPT010000002.1, read on the forward strand.
TTGCTGCTGACGGCGCGGCAGATCGGCGCGGAGTGCATCGCAACGGGCCACTACGCCCGCAATGAGTACGACGAGGCCAGCGGACGCTGGCTGCTGAAGCGGCCTGCCGATGCGAGCAAGGACCAGACCTACTTCCTCTTCGGCCTGACGCAGGAGCAGCTTGCCCGCACGCTCTTCCCGCTCGGCGGCTACACCAAGCCGGAGGTGCGGGAGCAGGCGCGCGCCTACGACCTGGGCATCGCGAGCAAGCCCGACTCGCAGGAGATCTGCTTCATCCCCGGCGGCGACTACAAGCGGTTCATCGATGCCTATCTCGACGAGCAGGGCGAGGCGATGCCGGACTCAAGCGGCGATCTCGTCACCACGGCAGGTACAGTTGCCGGGCATCATGGCGGCATCCACCAGTTCACCGTCGGGCAGCGCAAGGGTCTCGGCGTCGCGTCGCCGTCGCCGCTCTATGTTTTGTCGATCGACTCGGCGAGCCACCGGGTCACGGTGGGCGGCGAGGACGAACTGCTCAGCTCCACGATGGTGGCGCGCCAGCTCAACTGGATCTCGGTCGCCGATCTCACGGAGCCGATGCGGGTCAGCGTCAAAGTCCGGCATCGTCACGAGCCCGCCCCGGCCACGATCCGGAAGACCGGCCCGGACGAGGTGACCGCAACCTTCGATGAGCCGGTACGCGCCGTGACGCCGGGGCAGGCGGCGGTCTTCTACCAGGACGATGTGGTGGTGGGCGGCGGCTGGATCGTAGCCGGCAACTGATGACCGGCAACTGATGACCGGCACTAAAGCGGGGCTGGTCACGTTACCCCACCCCCTCCCCCCTCCCGTGCCGGGAGGCTGGCCTGTAACCCATTTCCTTCCATCGGCTTAGGGCCTCTCCCGAGGGCCAAATTCGTCATTCCAAAAGGCTTATCGCTAAATTCGTCCAGACAAAGGGCTTAAAGGCCAGCAAGCCAGCCAAAAAGTAAAGGCCGCGGAGATTCTCCGCAGCCTCTGGTGTTCCCTATTTCCAGAGTAGCAAAAACGAGGAGGTGATTTGGCACAAATGTGATTACGTTTTTTGGCGCCTTCCCGGAATGGGAGATACCGGCCCAGCAGCATCCCGTCCTCTTCCACCTATGGACGCTGCTCATTCCATAAGCGCTATGAGTCACGACGCACTGCGCTAGCGAAACTGCGAACTTGACGGGCCGGTTCCGTTAGCGATAGCTTACTGTAAGTGGTCACTTACGAAGAGCGCGTCCTCGATGCCCTGGGAGATCCTACCCGGCGGGCGGTGCTGAAGCGCCTGCGCGGCGGCGCACGCTCCGTAGGCGAGATCGCCGAAGGGATGGAGGTGAGTCGCCCCGCAGTCTCCCAGCACCTCAAAATCCTCAAGGCAGCACGACTGGTGACTGTTCATGCTGCGGGCACGCGACGGGTCTACGCAGTCGACGCGCGGGGCATTGCGTCGCTGCGGAAGTGGCTGGAGGGATTCTGGGATGAAGCGCTCACGGCGTTTCAGACAGTGGCCGAGCGAGAAGCGACCAAGGAGAGAAAACAATGATGGAAGCAGACGACGTCCAAGGGTACTGACCCCAATAGCGTGCGGAAGGTCGTAAGCGTTCAGGCGCCGCAGGCAGTGGCGTGGCGCGTGTTCACCGAGAAGATGGGTACGTGGTGGCCACTGGCCTACTACAAAATCGGCAAAGCCAATGCAGTGGACGCGGTAATCGAGCCGCGCGTCGGGGGCCGCTGGTACGAGCTCGGCGACGACGGAAGTACGTGCCAGTGGGGCAGCGTACTCGCGTGGGAACCGCACACGCGCCTGGTGCTCTCGTGGGATATCACCGCCGACTGGCAGTATGACCCAGCCCTGAAGACTGAAGTCGAGCTGCGCTTCACCGCCGACGGCAGCGATCGTACGCTCGTCGAACTGGAGCATCGCCGCCTTGATCGCTATGGGGAGCGTCGCGACGAGATGCGTCGAATCTTCGACAAAGACGGCGATTGGGGTAAGTTCCTCGAATTGTTTGCTCGCGCCGCTGCTGAAGCGTAGGGGAAAGAACATGTCGGATGTCAGACATGCGCGAGAAGCGCTGACGAAGCGAATCCTGGAAGGAGAGGGCAAGGCGCCGCCTTCCGAGCGCAGGGCCGCATTCAACAACAGCGGCCTCGCCGAACCAGCAGGCACGCTAGTCGACAAGGTTGCGAGACATGCCTATAGGGTGACCGAAGAAGACATCACCGCCGCGAGGGTGTCGGGCCTCAGTGAAGACCAGATCTTCGAGACCGTGGTGTGCGCCGCAATCGGGCAAGCCACGCGACAGTACGACACGGCTCTTGCGGCCCTTGAGGCCGCGACCGGGAAGGAGTGAGCATGCGACTTCGAATTCTCGATAGCGGCCACGGTTTCGGTACGAAGGCACTTTTCGCGCTCATTCGAACGGTCTCGCGGCAGCCGGTGCTCGACGTCATCAAACTGGTCAAGTACCGGGCTGACTTCTACGGCGAACCAATGGGAGCGGTGACCCAGGAGGCAATGCGCGGGCCGTCGGAGTGGTCGGTCGGTGATCGCGAGTTGATGGCCGCGTTCGTCGCGAAGACCAACCAGTGCGAGTTCTGTATCAAGGCGCACACGGCAGTCGCGCAAGCGGCATATCGCGACGGGAAAAAGGTTGCTGCAGCGTTGTCCGATCTCGACGCTGCGGTTATTGAGGAGCCACTACGGGCGACGCTGCTGATGCTGGGCAAGCTGACGCGCGAGCACGCGGTGGATGCGGATGACATGCGAGCAGTCCTCGCTGCCGGCGCTTCCCGCCAACAGGTCGAGGATGCGCTCGCGATCTGTTTCTCATTCAACGTGATCGGCCGGTTGGCCGACGCCTTCGGGTTCCTGGTGCCGGGTCCCAAGGCCTTTGAGGCTGGCGCGAAATATCTCCTCGCGCGCGGATACCGTTGAGCACCTACAGTGGCTACTGAGGTCGCACGACTAGCGACGCACCCACTAGTACGGATCCTGCTCCACTTTGCGCACGACCACGGTGGCATTGGTTCCGTTGGGGTGCGGCCGCTTACGGCGAAACGATCCGATGCCGGCGCGCAATCCATCCAGCATGCCGCTGAGGTGGCGGATGGGAGCGGAGATCCCTTCCTGCACGGCCGCAGTTGCATGGCCGATTCCATTCAGCGTGCTCGACACGATATTGTCCACGCGCGCTGCCTGCTGGTGCGTGCGCTCCACCATATCGCTGAGCGACACGGTGATGTGCTGCGCCTCACTGCGCATGATGTCGCTGACCTCCACCAGGTTGGTGGTGACGTGCTTCAGCTTGGGAGAGAGATCGTCCACCAGCGAATGCGCGGACTTCACCATCGGTGCGAGATGCGGAGCAATCTCCTTGTCATAATGTTCGAGGATCTGATGGAAACGCTTGCGGGTGTAGAGAAGCGTCCCGGCCAGCATCAGCAGAACGACGATGAAGATCAGAACACCCACGCCAACGATGATGGTGAGCGCCAGCAAAATGCCACTGAGTGGGTCGTTCATGTGTGCCGCTTCCTAAGAACCTGAGTGACGGGGGAAGGGCCGCGCCTCGTGGACTGCGGCCGCGACCCATATGTGGGATGCGGGGGCCAGTTACAAATGACCTCCGCCCTGGTTACGTTGTCCGGTAGGCCTGCTGGCCGGCTTCCACCGCGTTCGAGATCCGGTCGGCTTCGTCACCGGAAGCGGTGCTGCGATAGGCACGCGTGGCTTCATCGACGGCGGTGTTCACATTGTCGACCTGATCGCTGACCGCCTGGCGTCCGCGATCGACATACTGGTTCCATTGCGAGCGTCCACGGTCCACGGCATCCTTGCCGCGGTCGACGTATTCGTTCAAGTGGTCGCGCCCGCGATCGGCAAAGTCGCTTACCTTCTCGGCTGCCTGGCGCGACCGTTCTCGCACGAACTCGGATCCCTCCCGCGCCGAGGATGCCAGTTCTTCACGCGTCTCCTGGCCCGATTTTGGCGCGTAAAGCACACCGACTGCCGCTCCGATTCCCAAGCCAATGAGAAACCAACCGAATCCACCTCTGTCAGCAGACATGTACATTCTCCTCAGGCTGCCCGGCGTTCCTGCAGGCAGCACTTCAATTTACGCCAGAAAACTGGAACCTTGCGCCACACTCGCAGTGTCTTATCTCATTCAGATGCCGGGCAGGCAGCAACCGCTGCCAACCGAACACCCATGGTCTCACGAATGGCACAGGCCGGGCTGTAATCTTCCCGGGCAAGCACCGGCAGACAAAAGCATCTGGCCGGCCGAAAGCATATGGAATATCCTTGGCCCATTGGATCATTCAAGTTAGAGACGTCAAGTTAGAGACGATTCGGATGTGTGCCCGCAAAGGTTCCGCAGCGAAAGGATCACGCGCCATGATGACTCATTCCAAAGCTCGCTACAGGCTGCAGGCCGGTATTCTTGCCGGCTCACTGCTGATCGCCAGCGGCTGCAAGCAATTCCCTTCCCTGACCAAAGAGACGCCGCAGGCAACCCCTGCCGCCGCACCGGCACCCGCGCCCCGCAGCGACCAGGATATTGCGACGGATGTCCAGTCCCGCATCAGCGGCCAGTCTGCCTTGAATGGGCAGAGCATCCAGGTAGGCGTGAATGGAGGCACGGTGACGCTGACGGGCGCGGTGAATAACGATGCTTCGCGGGCTCTGGCCGCAGCGGAGAGCGGTGGGGTGAACGGGGTCCGAACGGTGATCAATAATTTGACCGTGGCCCCGGCGGAAGCCGCCGTGAAGGCGACACCCGCACCGCCGGTCGAGCGCCGGCGTCCACGCGCCAACCGCCCGAGCAGACCGGCTGCAAACCAGGAGGCGACGAACCAGGCTCCGGTCGGCCCCCCGCCGCCGCAGGAGACGGCTCCCAAAGCGCCGCCGCCACCGGCCAGGCCCGCCGCGCCGGTCGCCCGCACTGTCTCCATCGCATCGGGCACCGCGCTGCCGGTTCGCCTGACCGAGGGGCTCGACAGCAATACGACACAGACCGGGCAAACCATCCACGGAACGCTGACAGCGGACATCATCGCGGACAACATGGTGGCGATCCCTCGCGGCACGCCTGTCGTCGGGCGGGTGATTCAGGCAAAGGACGCCGCACACTTCGCCGGCAGCTCTCTGCTGTCGATTGAGCTGACGCAGATTGCGCTGCCGGGGCGGCCGCTCTCCGTGGTGACCTCTCCCTTCAGCCAGGAGGGTAAGGGACGCGGCAAGAACACGGCGATGAAGACGGGTGGCGGCGCGGCTATAGGCGCGATCATCGGCGCGCTCGCCGGCGGTGGCAAGGGTGCGGCGATCGGCGCGGCTTCCGGCGGCGGCCTGGGCGCCGGTGTGAATGCGGTCACGCGCGGCGAACAGGTAAAGATTCCGGCCGAGTCGCTGATCACCTTCAAGCTGCAATCGCCGGTCAGCGTGACCACGTCGCGCGCCGCAAGCGCCCCGGAGGGCGGAACCTTCGACGAGAACGGATCCGACCCGAACCAGCCGCAGTAGACCGTCGGAACGCAGCCGTTCCTTGCTAGAACGGCGACAGTGCGGCTGCGGACACGGCTGCGCTCGAATGGGCACTGCTTACCTTGCCGGTACTTTCCAGTGCAATGCGTACATCTGAGCCACGCCGGTGTGACTCATGATGGCCGGCTCGCCGTCGGCGGTCAGGCTCACGAAAGAGTCGAGCGCCCTCGTATCGATGCGCTCCATGCCGCCCATCTTCTCCCACTTCCCTTCCGGCACGGTCAACCGGTACATGCCTTTCTGATCGTCGATCAATGCCATGTACAGCGATTTGCTGTCGTGCGACCAGATCCAGTAGCCCCACGGGACATCGAAGCGCTTCAGCTCTCGCCATGTCTTCGTCTCGGCGGTGTAGAGCATCATGCGCGAGGGATTCTGCGCGATGGCGACCAGATATTTTCCGTCGGGCGACCACGATGGCACGTAGTAGCCCTCGGTGCCGGGCATGACGGAGACTTTGTGGGTGGCGAGGTCGATAAGCTGGATGGCGGTGAGCGGGCGATCCGGCAGCGGGTAGTAGTTGAAGGCGATGGACTTTCCATCGGGCGACCAGGTGGGCGCCACTTCGTTATCGCCGGTGGGAAGCAGTTGCTCCGGCGCGCCGCCATCCGCGGAGATGCGATAGAGCTTGTGCCAGTCCGAGTACACAAGCGAGGTGCCATCGGGCGACCACTGCTCCATGGCCGCGTAGGTGTGCGTCAGTTGGACTGCGTCGCTACCGTCGAGCTTGCTCTTCCAGAGATGGCCGCCGGGATATTCGGCATAGACCATCCATTGCCGATCCGGCGAGATGACGAAATCGCGCGCGGCGATGCCGTCAAGAAAGGGCACGAACTTATGCGTGTTCGGATCGAAGACCTGCATCAGACCCTGATCCATGCGCCCCATGACAAACAGCGTCTTGCCATCGCGCGCAGGGGCGAAGGCCTGGATGTCGATCTGGTTTCCGGTAAGACGAACCGGCGCGGGCTTCTTCCAGAACGCATACCAGGGCGGCGCGGCCAGCTCGTAGACGTTGGTGAGCCCTTCGCGATCGGAGGCGAAGAGGAAATGCCGGCCATCGGGCGTCCATTGGCCTGCAGACTCTTTCACCTTCTCCGGCCAGCCGAGCGGCAACGCGTGCGCGTTGCTTCCATCCGCTTTCAATCTCCACAGTTTGGAGGAATGCAGCTCATTCTCCGACAGGGAGAGTGTCAGCTCCTGCGCATCCGGCGCGATGTTCAGGTCCTGTATGAACTGCGGCGTGCTCCAGAGCTTTTTTGCATTCGCGCCATCGGCATCGCAGGTGTACAGCGTTCCCATGTCGGCGAAGGCGATGGATTGCCCATTGGGAAACCAGCGCGCTGCCTGCGCCAGATGAGTATTGAGTTTTCGCGGCCTCTCTCCCAGGATCGAGGCGACCCACATGGTGCCGCGGCCCACGTTGTCGTTGGGGTCCGGCTTCCACGCCAGCACCTTCGATCCATCCCGGGAAATATCCAACAGGTACATGCCTTCCAGAGCATGCATGGGCGCGATCATGCCGCCAGTGACCGCCATCTCCGACGGCTGGCCTCGCCCCTGAAAGTAGAGGCGCGATCCATCGGTGAAGAGCGGGCCGTCCTTGGGCACGGCGGAGAAGGTGATCTGCCTGGAGTCAAGAGGTTCGGAGACGGGCGACGGAGTGAGCGCTATGGCAAGGCCGATCGCGATGGCCGCGAGCAGCGCCGCGGCCGCGCACCAGAGGAGCTTTGCGTACCGCGGAGAAAGAAGAACGGAGGACGCGGTCAACTTTTCAGTCTCATGCGGCGACTCGAGATCCCTCTGGGCGCGGCGGAGGTCGATCATCACCTCTTTGGCGGACTGATAGCGGTCGGCCGGATCTTTTTCGAGCGCCTTGCGGATGATGCGCTGCAGCTCGCCGGGAATCTCCGGGTTCAACGTTCTGACGGAACGAGGTTCGCCGCGAAGGATTTCGGCGACGATGGTGGCTACGGAGTCTCCGCGATAGGCCTGCAGGCCGGTGGCCATCTCGTAGAAGACCGCGCCCAGAGAAAAGAGGTCGGTGCGCGCATCGACCGGCTTTCCCTGTAACTGCTCCGGTGACATGTAAGGCGCCGTGCCGAGCAGTTGGCCTTTCACGGTGAGCGAGGTGGGCAGGGTGGCGTCGGTCGCTCCAAGGTTCGGCTGCAACTGCTTGGCAACGCCGAAGTCCAGCAGCTTGGCGTCTCCGCGCGCGGTGACGAATATGTTGGAGGGCTTGATATCGCGGTGGACGATGCCCTTCTGGTGCGCGCATTCCAGCGCATCGCAGACCTGGATGCCGAGCCGCAGGATGGTCTCGGTGGGAAGAGCACGAGAGGCGATCATCTGGCCGAGGGTCTGCCCGTCGAGCAGCTCCATGGCCAGGAAGGGGACGCCGTTGTCCTCTCCGGCGTCGTACACGGTGCAGATGTTGGGGTGGTTCAGGCTGGAGGCGGCGCGAGCCTCATGGCGAAACCGGTTGAGGGTGTCCTGGTCGAAGAGCGAGGCATCCGGCAGCAGCTTGAGGGCCACCTGGCGGTCGAGACGGGTGTCCTGAGCGCGGTAGACGGTGCCCATGCCGCCGCTGCCCAACTGCGCCAGAACGCGGTAGTTGCCGATCACCTGACCAACAAATTGCCGCGTGCTCTCCATTGTTTGGGTGGTTGGGTGAATGGTAGGTGGGCTGCTCTACGGGGTCAAGCATTGTTCCGTGCGTGTCGAAAGATGTCCGGATTTGAACGGGAGGGTTTTGAATCCGGACAGGCGCGGTGGCCGGCATTTTCGGAAGCCATCGATTCATCAACTACTTAGGGAATGGGCCCACGGCTCGGCATTGGCCCGGAGCTTGCACTGATGAGAGTTGGTTCGATCTCCGTTTTCGTTCTGGAGTTTTCGTTCTTGGAGGCAAAAGGATGGCTGCACTGTTCCCCGCATTGTTGAATGACCTGCGCTACGCGATTCGCCAGTTGAGAAAGAGGCCGGGCTTCACGCTGGTGTGCGTGCTGACGCTGGCGCTCGGCATTGGCGCGAACACTGCGGTCTTCAGCGTGATGAATGCCGTGCTGCTGCGGTCGCTGCCGGTGGCCGATGCGGGGCGCGTCTTCTACCTGAGAACTTCCAATCCGCCGCGCGGGACGGGAACGATCGATTCGAACCAGACCTTCTCGTATCCGGTCTACGACGCACTGCGCCGCCAGACGGGCGCGATGCAGGTGATGGCCTATGTGCCGCTGTCCACGCAGAAGGTCGCGGTGCGCTATGGAGCGCAGCCGGGCGTGGCCGAAGGCGAGATGGTGAGCGGAAACTTTTTCTCCGGGCTGGGCGTGAAGCTGGCGCGCGGCCGCGGATTTACCGAGCAGGATGAGGCGAGCCATGCGCCGGTCGGCGTGATCAGCGACGGCTACTGGACCGAGCGGTTCGCGCGCAATCCGGAGATTCTGGGAGAGACGCTGTATGTGAACGGCACGCCGATCACGATTGTGGGCATTGCCGCAAGGGGTTTTGAGGGCATCGAGAGCGGCGTGTCGACGGACTTCTGGATCCCGATGCAGAATCGCGCGGAGCTGAATGCGTGGGGCGCTCCGCTGGAGGATGGAAAGACATACGTCACCAATCAAACGTGGTGGTGCCTGCATCTGATTGGACGGCTCGCTCCGGGTGTGACCAGGGAGCAGGCCATCGCGCAACTACAGCCGACATTCCAGACGGCGGCGTATGTCGGGCTGGGGAGTCCGATGGCAGGCGAGAAACGGCCCACGCTGAGCCTGGAGGCGGCAAAGAGCTTCCCCGGCTCTGAAGCGCAGTACGGCCAGCCCGTTGCGGATGCTGATGACGATGGTGGGGCTGGTGCTGCTGATTGCGCTGAGCAATGTGGGGATGCTGCTGATGGCGCGGAATGCTACGCGGCAGCGGGAGTTCTCCGTGCGGATGGCGCTGGGCGCGGGGCGGAAGCAGTTGTTTCGTCAATTGCTGATGGAGAGCCTGCTGCTGGTGGCGATCGGCGGCGAACTGGCGTGGCTCTTTGCCACGGTGGCGACCAGGGCGCTGGGAAGCTGGGCGCGGATTGAATCGAGCCTTGCGCCCGACTCGACGGTGCTCCTCTTCACGCTGAGCATTCTGGTGCTGGCGGCGCTGCTGTTTGGCCTGGCGCCGCTGCGCATTGCGCTTTCCGCCGGGCCGGGGCTGGCGCTGAAGACCTCCGCCGCAACATCGAACACGGACGCAGGCAAATCACGGACGGGCAAGGTCATCGTGACGCTGCAGATGGCGCTGTGTGTCGTGCTGCTGGTGGGTGGAGGGCTGCTGGTCCGCACCCTGCGCAATCTCGAAAGCATTCCGCTGGGCTTTCCGGCGGATGGGCTGGTGGTCTTCGGCGTGAGCCCGCACATCGAGTCGATTCCGCAGGGGCGGGCGTTCTACCGGGAGTTGATCAGCAAGTTGCGCGCGCTGCCGGGTGTCGAGTCCGTGACCATCATGGAGGAGCGGCTTGGGTCGTGGTGGTCGGACAACAGCGATATGACGGTGGACGGCAAACTGCCGGTGGTTGCGAATGGCGGATCGAGAACGGTACGCAGCAATGTGGCGGGGCCGGACTTCTTCAAGACGCTCGGCGTGCCGATACTGGCGGGGCGCGATTTTGCCGATTCCGATACAGAGACATCGCTGCACGTAGGCATCATCAACGAGGAGTTCGCGAAGCGCTTCTTTCCGAACCAGAATCCGCTTGGACATCAGATCGGGACCGACGATGGCAAATACCAGATGACGGTGGTCGGCGTGGTGAAGAATCACAAGTATCGCAGCATCGACGAAGAGCCGATTCCGATGGCCTGGTGGATGTATGCGCAGATCCCGGTCATCGGACCGGAGACGGTAGAGCTGCGGGTGCATGGCGAGCCATTGGCGATCCTCCCGGCGGCACAGAAGGCGCTGCAGCAGATGGATCCGAATCTGCCGCTGCTGAAGCCGATGGAGCAGCGCGCGCAATATGAAGAGACGATCTCCAATCAACTGCTGTTTGCGCGGCTGGCCGGGTTCTTCGCGCTCCTCGGCGTGGTGCTGGTGGCGACAGGGCTCTACGGCACATTGGCGTATCGCGTGAACAATCGTACGGTGGAGATTGGCGTGCGCATGGCCGTAGGCGCGCGGCGCGGACAGGTGGTGTGGATGGTGCTGCGCGACAGCCTGATGCTGACGGCATTGGGCGTGGCGATCGGCATTCCCTTCGCGCTGCTTACGGGCAGGGCGCTGGCCTCCTCGCTCTACGGGGTGAAGCCGGACGACATGGCAACGCTGGCCATGGCGGTGATCGGCATAGCGCTGGTGGCAGCCGGCGCCAGCATGATTCCGGCGCGGCGCGCTGCGAATGTCGATCCGTTGGCGGCGCTGCGATCGGAGTAGGGCAGTAGACGCATGCGCTCCGGCCCTGCAGACGGGGCTGCCCCTGGGCTCTCCCTCGCCCGCTGCTATTTGGCAGAAGAGCCCGCGCGCCGACCATTGCGAAGACACGCGTCAATACGGCAGGGCGGGACGGCAGGCGAGGTAGCCAACGCATCCTACCAACCGGAGGTCCATTATGGACCCGAGATGGACGCAATCGAATGGGAACTCAAGTGGTAGTGGGCGAAGGCATAAACTTCAAAATATCGTGGAAGTGCTTGCCAACCTTACCTATTTGACGTTGAAAGATGCGAACCGGCCCGAACGAGTGCGCGTGTACATGGGGCAGGCGGACGAGCAGATCAAATTGCTGCGCATGCACCTTCGAACAAATCGACTCGACCCTTCTCTATCGTAGACACCGCTTCGAATTACAGGTCTGGCGATTCGCTCGTTTGCTCCTGCGAACTCATAAAGAGCGGCACGGGTACCAGCAGCACGTTCTCTCCCAGCATTTCATGCAATGCGACGATGACATGCTTCGGCTCCGAATCCGTCATCCGCGTTGGCCAGATACTGGCATCAGCCTCATTGACGATTTTCAGAGTCAAGAGGCCGGGGTACTTTTCCCTGAGTCTCTGATCGATGCCCTTCTTATGCAGTTCGGAGTTGCGCCCGAGCAGAACGAGGTCATAGACCTCGGTCAGGAGCATGATCATCGCGTCATCGTCCGATTCGGCACTGTCGACACGATAGCCTTCACGTTCCAGAAGAGAGACCCGACTCGTCCTCAAAGGACGATCATCCGCAACTACGAGAATGCGCTTTGGCATGTACGTTCTTTTAAAGGGGGCGGAATTCAAGCGTATCGCGGTCGAAAGCAGGGGGTCAAATGATTTGCCGGAGTGCAGCCGCAACCCATCCCAATCGGGGATTGAGGCTACTCGAATGAGGTAGCCATCTCTGCATGGCCGGTCCGGCGATCATCCCTTGAGATCGCGGAGGGTGCTTTAAGCGGGCTCTGCTCGCATCAGTTGTTGTATCTCCTCCGGCGCCGGTTTGACTTCTGGCTCCTCGAACCAGAGACACGCGATCCAGATCAGCAAGGTCAGGTGGTATACCGGCTTGAGGCTGACCTCCAGAGCCGACCACTGCTGGAGATTGCCCATCAGCAGCAGCAGGGTGTGGACCCATAGCTTGCCGAACATATAGAGCGCGAGTCCATAGAGCACGGCCTGCGCGTGGATGCGGAAGCGAAGGCCGAAAAAGAATGTTGCCAGTATCAGCAGCGAAGTCACTCCGCCGACACAGATCGAGGACATCTGGCCGATACGAAGCGCCACCTTGATCGGCAGGTAAGGGCTGGACGGCGTGAACCACGTAAATGCGACCAGCGCCCCCACCAGCACCACGACGACGCTCCAGTAGCGCCGGGCCACGCCCGCGATGCTCATTCCGCACTGGGCAAGCAGGAGACGCCCCACCTCGTAGAGCACGAGCAGATGCAACAGGGCGTCGAGCGCCTCGAAGCCCCAATAGGTATAGAAGTTGATCGCGGGATATCTGTGGACGCCAAAGAGCACGATGGTCTGCACCGCGTCCTGGGCGATCAGCAGCGTGAACCAGGGGAATTTCTGGAACCGCCGTTTGTGCAACAAGACAGAGAGCAGGCCCAGGTTCAGAGCGAACCCGGTCAGCCACAGCACATTGTCCCAAGCCCCCATGTGTATCCGCCTGTCCTAGCTGGGGGGAGGCTCAACCGGAGTCGGATCGACTGGCCCGGTAGTCGGCCCATTAGGCCCCGGATACAGAATGGGCGGGACCGGCTGCGGCGATTGCGGCCCGGCAAAATTGGCCGCCAAGGCAGCCTGCGCTACAACGATGAAGATAGGAACGACGAGTATGCTGACGAGCTTTTTCATGTGTCTCCGCAGCGGAATTGCAATGGTCTACGAGTAAAGTAATATGTGCCCAATTAGTATCTAGGAAAATACATACTTCGTTGTATTTCGCCGGATGTCGAAATCTGAACCGGGAATTCTCTACACGATGTCGTCTTTGGATCGGCTAGGGGGCGGAAGAACGGATTGTCTGACACTTAGCGGAAAGCGGTGTAATTCGGATAGCGCTAACATGCGGTCTGAGATAGAACCTATGGCTTTTGTGCAGTCGGTTTCGGGATTGATGGTACAGCCTTCCAATCCGCTGCCAATCTCTTCGCTTGAGCACGTAATCGGTTCGTGGACCTGTGCTAGCCGTAACGCGTTCTGTTCGCAATAACCCAGAGCACAAGGTGTCATGTGTATGTTCGTCGAGAGGCTTATAGAAATGAACCGGGCTGTCGCGTCCCGAACCACCTGCCATTCTGATCGGTCAACGAGGGCAAGCGAACGCTTCGGGCAGGATTCATCCGAAATTGCAGGCAGCCGCTGCCCAGTACCGCTCCAGCGTTGACTTTTACATTCAGTCGAAGCTCGACAGCTGTTCCACTGTAAATTTTTTGGAGTAGGTGTCAATTTGCACAACGATGCGGTCGTGCGGTGCTTGCGAGTCGAGATGCGACGCTTTAGTCGACCTCCGATACCAGGAGACGAGATTTCGTTGCCCCCCTGTCCCAGCTACGTCACTCTCCTGCATTATTCACAGCTAGCAATATGCCGCGCCGATGTAATGATGCACTCTGAACCACTGCTCATATGATCATCATCTAGCGATTCAACAAGTCCTCTTCAGGGCAATAAATGGGCTTTCCGATTGACGGGTATCCGCAGCGCGGACAGACCCGCTGATTTCTCAGTATCTAGGGAAGTTTGAGAAAACGGTTTGGTAGCGCTAACGGGAATTGAACCCGTGTCTCAGCCTTGAGAGGGCCGCGTCCTAACCCCTGAACGATAGCGCCACGCACTCAGTGGACAGAGGTATCCACCTCGATTACTTTAACAAACTTCATCTCCGGGACAAAGCCGACGGAGCTCAGCTAAATGCCGAGCTTTTTGACTTCTTCGTTGTAGTACTTCCGGTAGAGGATGTCCCACTCCATGGAGCCTTCGGGAATGATCCGGCGCTGCGAGGAGATCTTCAGCCGCGCCGCTCCATCAATCTTTAACTCTTCGAGCAGCAGCGTCTCCAGCACCTTGCGCGCCTCCTGGCGGACTGTGTTGCGGTCCTCCTGGAACTCGCATTCGTCGGTGTCGGCCAGCGTGTCGGCAACCACGTGCGCCAGCTTGTTCAGTTTGTCGCGGGAGATCCTCACAGCACCGCCTTGTACTTGCGCGCGAGCTCCGTTTTTACCTTTTTGAACATCTCCGGATAGCTCGCACCGGTACGCCGCATGTCCTCCTGGTAGGTCTCCAGGATCAGCCGGACCTCTTCATTGATGCGGTCTTCGAGCTTCAGCTCGTCCAACAGGCCGGCGGCCACGCGCTCGGCGAGGAGCTGTGGCTTTGCCGTCTGGATCACCTTCGCGTCGAGCAGTCCGCGTACCGTTTTGCGAGCCAGGTAGCCCACATAATCATTAGAAAAAATCATCGATCGTTACTCGGAATATAGCATAACCCGTGCTGCATCCCGGGTCGTGGAAACTCTACAGCGGACGCGGCTTATGTGCGCACGACGCGGTGTTGACGCAGCTCTCCGCCAGGCGCAGCCGCTCCACCGGCCGGCCGTTCGCTACATGCTCCCGGACGATCTCGGCGACATCTTCCGGCTGCACAAACCCGTACCAGACCGCCTCCGGATAGACCACGACCGTGGGCCCGTGCTCGCACTGGTCCAGGCAGCCGGACTTGTTGGCCCGTACCGTCGCCTTCAGGCCGGCGGCGCCAATCGCCTCCTTGAACAGCTTTTGCAGCTCGCCCTTGCCGTCCGGCGAGCAGCAGCCGCGCGCGCTGCCCGGCTCCCGCTGATTGGTGCAGATGAACAGATGCCTCTCAAAGCTCGCCAATCTTCGACTCCCTCTTCCCAGAATGCTTTTTCCAGACTACGGGAATGCCGTCCGGTTTTCCTACGCCGCCGCCTGCAGGCTGCCGCCGCCATCTGCGAGAATAGGCGACGGAATGATGCCACCAGATAACCTGCACTCCCTCAAAGACGACATGATCGCGTTCATCGAAGGCCACGGCATGCGGCGCCTTCCCGGCTTCGTCATGGAGGATGTCGCCTCCGTCCTGTGGGAGGATGAACAGAACCCCGATAGCTGGAAGGACTTCGTCGAGATGGCGAAGGCCTCGCAGGCGCCCTTCATCACCATGAGCGATATCACGCTGGAGAAGGACGACCTGAAGTCGCTGATGGAAGACCTGCGCGATTTCAACTTTCCCGACGACGTGCCCGACTCCGAAGAGGCCGAATACCTGGTGAACTACGTCGGCAAAACCGGCTTTGTGCAGCTCGGCTTCGCCTACCAGGGAATCATGTTTCTGCACGAAAGCTCGACCGAGTGGTACGACCGCTACCAGCAACTGCTGGAATCGCTGGAGAGCGTGGGCGACATCGTCATCGACGAGGACGCGGACGACGAGTGAGGCGGCCCGCGTGAGCACCACGGCAAACGCGGCAGCCCGGTCTCCTGTCCAGTCCCCTGCTTACGCGCACTGGCTGCTTCCATCGGTCGATGCTGACGCGGTTGCTACGATTGCCGCGCTTGCCACCGCGGCGGGCATTCCCAGGCCGGTCGCTTCCCTGCTGCTGCAGCGCGGCGTTGCCGATGCGGCGGCCGCCGCGCAGCTTCCTTCGTCCCACGCTCGATCACCTGCTCGATCCCTACCTTTTGCACGGCATGGCTGCTGCGGTCGCGCGTGTCCAGCAGGCCATCGCGGCGCGCGAGCCGATCCTGATCTACGGCGACTACGACGTGGACGGCACCACCGCCATCGTCCTGCTGAAGACCGCGATCGAAATTCTTGGCGGCACCGTTCGCTTTCACATTCCGCATCGGCTGCGCGATGGCTACGGCATGCAGGCGGAGGTGTTGACGCGCGCTGCTGCGGAAGGCGTGCGGCTGGTCATCAGCGTGGATACCGGCATCCGCGCCTTTGCCGCTGCGGACGAAGCCGCGCGGCTTGCGCTGGACCTGATCGTCACCGACCACCATCTGCCCGAGGCGGCGATGGGCCTGCCGAAGGCGCTCGCCGTCCTCAACCCCAACCAGCCCGATTGCGCGTACCCGTGCAAGCATCTCTGCGGCGCGGGCGTGGCGTTCAAGCTGGCCCAGGCGCTGCTGGAAGCCGTAGACCCGCAGCGCGCTCGCGAGAAGCTGCTGCCGTCGTTCCTGAAGATGCTGGTGATCGCGACGGTTGCCGATGCCGTCCCGCTGCTGGGCGAGAACCGCGTCATCGCGAGCCTGGGCATCGCCGGGCTGCGCCATCCGGTGAACGTGGGGCTGCGCGCGCTCTTCGACGTCGCGCAGCTAGACCCCGCGCGCCGTCCGCTCACCGCCGGGGACATCGGCTTCCGCCTCGGTCCGCGCATCAACGCCGCCGGCCGCATGGATGTTGCCTCGGAGGTCGTCGAGCTCTTCACCACGCGCGATCCTGCACGCGCACGCGAGCTTGCGTTGAAACTCGACCAGCTCAACACCGATCGCCGCGCCGCCGAGAAAGCTGTGCTCGACCAAATCGACGCCATGCTCGCCGCCGGAACAATCGACCAGCAGGGCTGCCTGGTCATCGACGGCGACGGCTGGCACCGCGGCGTGCTCGGCATCCTCGCGTCGCGCGTGGTGGAGCGCACGGGCCGCCCGGCGCTCGTGCTCAGCCATGAAGACGGCGAGGCGCACGGCTCGGGACGCTCCATCCCCGGCTTCCATCTGCTCGAAGCGCTCGAAAGCTGCCACGATGTCTTCGTGCGCTTCGGCGGCCACGCGCACGCCGTCGGCTTCTCGCTGACTTCCGCGCGCGTGCCGGAGCTGCGCGAACGCCTGCAGCAGCACGCGGCGACGAAGCTAACCGTAGAGATTCTGGAGCGCAAGCTCGACTGCAGCGCCGAACTGCCGCTGCAGCAGATCAATCTGCCGTTCTACCAGTCGCTACGCCTGCTGGAACCCTACGGCATGGGCAACGAGGAGCCGGTCTTCGTCGCGCGTGATCTGGTGCTCGATGAGCCACCGCAGATCATGAAGGAGGAGCACATCCGCATGCGCGTCCGCGATGGTGAGACGGTGATGAAAGCGCTCGGCTGGCGCTGGGCCGAGCGCGTGCGTGCGCTCGCGCTCGATGCCGGCAGCCGCATCGATCTGGCCTACCGGCTGCGCATGAATGAGCATCCGGACTTTGGCGGGCTGGAGTTGGAGATTGTGGATTTGCGGCTGAATTAGCCTCATGGGAAAGGATGAATGTGCAACCTGTTAGCCAGATATTGACACAGCATAAGAAGCAACAATAAACCCATCAATACATACAGTCGTACTGCGTGTTGCTTTTTCCCTGCGTTGTTGTCAGGAGCGAATTTACGGTGCCTTAAGCTTCGAACAAGAAGAACGTTGCCGAGCACAAGCGCTGCAAAACTAACGATAGCGAATGTCTTCAGGGATGTACCTCGCGGCACAGTGAAGAACGCTGCCAATATCCCAGCAAGCATTGCGATTTCAACAATGGTGGCAACAATAGCTGGCCGCAATGGGCCCTTAGCATTCGTCACTTCTTCACCGGCGCCATCGGCTTCAATATCTCGTCCAGCACATCCTTCTCACCCTTCACCTGCTCCAGATACGGATACCGCTGCCCGCCGTGGTAGTCGATCTTCAGCACCTTGTAAGTACGAGGTGTTCGACACGATGAACTCGATCGGCCCCTTATTTTGCTGCGTCGAGCCTTCCTTCGCGTCGTCGATCGCGCGCTTCAGCAGCTCATCCTGATAGGCGCGCCCATTTACCGCAACGATCTGCATGTCGGGGCCGAAGCCGGCCTTGTCCGCGAGCGAGCCTACCAGCACGTCGCTCACCTTGCCGCCATCGCCGATCTTCAGCCCCAGCGACCACCACGCGTTCACGCCGCCGCGTTCGTCTGCCGTCGCGTATGGGGTCTCCTTCTCGCTGTAGGCCAGCCGCCATCCGCCGTTCGTGATGCCGCCCAGCGGCGCGTGATCCTGCTTGGTCGTGATCCGCTCGTGCAGAAAGGTGGCCCAGTCGTACGGCGCTACGGCATTCAGGTTTTCGACGATATCGTCGAAGGTGTACGGCACCACCTTTGGCGCGTGTCGCCGCCCAATCCATGAAACCGCGCGCAGAAGTCGTTGATGCTCTTCTTGCCGTCCGATCTGCTTGCGGATGATGGTGTCCGCCTCCAGCCAGATCAGCTCGCCCTCGGGATAGTAGTCCACGTTGCGCCGCCAGTTATCCCAGCCCTCGCTCGCGTCGATCAGAATCTGCGCCGATACTGCCGTGTCCGACAGGTCGCGCCAGGTGCGTCCGGGCCGCGTATCCAGCGTCGCCGCGGAGAGCGCCAGCGCATCGCGATACTGCTCCGGCGTCCAGATGCCCGAGCGCGCGGTCAGCACATCGCCCAGATATTCTGTCAGCCCCTCGTAGACCCACAGCAGATCGCCCTTCATCGGAACCTGATAGTTCGGCGTTGCGAGTCCCGCGGGACGGCGATACTTGCCGTTCCATGAATGCGTGAACTCATGCGGCAGCAGCATGCCGACCAGCAGCGACAGGTTGGGATCGATAAAGGTCTTCTCCGGAATGCGGTCGTCGCTCGACTGATGATGCTCCAGGCCGAAGTGCGCCACCTGATCGCTCGCCGTCAGCAGGAAATGGTAGCTGCCGTAGTGACGTGACTTGTAGAGCGCGCCTGCTTCGCGCACCAGGTTGTTGAAGCCGGCCAGCAGGTCGGGCTTGATCTCCAGATCCTCCGGCCCATCCGCCGCGACATCCAGATAGTGCTTCGGCGTCACCTCCGGCGCCAGCGGCCACTCGCGAAAGTAGCGTCCGGTCAAGAGCGGCGAATCGACGAGCTGCTCAAGCGAGACCGTCTCGAATTTAAGGTCGTAGGAATCACCGCCGTTTTTCGTCAGCGCCGTCCCGTACTGCCAGCCCTGCGGAATCTTCGCCGCCGGCGTCACCATCACGTCGCTCGCCTTCGCGCCCTCGGGATAGAGCACGACCGTGTTCCAGCTCAGCATCGCCACGCTCGCGCTGGTCGAAGCGCCGGAGGAGAACCCGCTGGGCAAGGCCGTCGCCAGGAAATCGAGCTTGATCTTCAACTCCGTCGCGCCCGCCGGCACATCGATGTGGAAGGCGAACATATCCACGTCGTCGCGCCGCCACGGAATCTGCTGGCCGTTCGCCGTAAACACCAGCCCGGTCAGGTCATCGATCGGCCCGGTCGGGCCATGCTCGCCGGGAATCCACTTCGGGTAGACCAGCGTGTGCGCGCCCGGCGTGATCGGCATCGTCTCCACGGCATGGATGATCTTGCGCGGCGCATCCGTCGCATCCACGCTGAGCTGAATCGGCTGCGAAGTGGATTGCGCGTGGGCGGCAGTGATGCAAATGAATAGAAGCGAGGGAAGGAACAGGCCAGGTTGACGGCGAGCCATAGATCTCCTGAACGGGCAATGCCCGCCAGTGTAACGGCTCCGGCGTATTTCGTGGGCGATGCTACAGCATTTTCGGTATAGGCGTGGACACGGACGATTGCTCTTGTGGCTTTTCTTAAAGGAAAAGCCACGCCCGAGTGAAACGCCAAATCCAGAGTCGTACCGAAAATGCTATACACTCCTGCCATGCCGCGAGGCTTCTTCCTCACATTCGAAGGGCTCGATGGCTCGGGCAAGTCCACGCAGTTGCGCAAGCTGCACGAATGGCTCGTCCGGCGCGGCGAGGATGTGGTCACCACGCGCCAGCCCGGCGGCACACGGCTGGGCGACCGCATCCGCAGCCTGCTGCTGGACTCGCGCCGCACCTCGCTCGATCCGCGTGCGGAGCTGGGCCTGATGTTTTCCGATCGCGCGCAGGCCATCGCGGAGGTGATCCGCCCGGCACTGGACCGCGGCGCCATCGTGCTGTGCGACCGCTACACCGACTCGACCGAGGCGTATCAGGGAGGCGGACGCCAGCTCGGCTCCGCGCGTGTGCTCGCGCTGCACCGCGAGCTTTGCGGGCTCGATCCCGACCTCACACTGCTGCTGCTGCCGGACTTCGATGCGTCGCTTGCGCGTGCGCGCCAGCGCAACGAGACCGCCGCCGCCGTCACCGGTAAGGACGAAAATCGCTTCGAGTCACTGGATACAGCATTCTTCCGCCGCGTCTACGATCAATACCGCGTCATCGCCGAGCGCGAACCGGTGCGTGTCGTTGCCATCGAAGGCGATGACGGGGTAGAAGCGGTACACCGCCGTATCCTATCTATAGTGGGAGCGCGCCTGAGTCAGCACCGCGCTTCTTGAGCGCCCATGGCAACAGCCAGCACACCCCCGGGTACAAACCAGCAGCCCCCGCAGAACTGGACCGTCATTGAGCGCGGCGGCTATCGCTATCCGCCGGGGCTGTCGCTCAATCTTCTGTTCTATCTCCGCCGCCGCTTTTTCAAACCATCCAACCCCATCCTGCTCTTTCAGCACCTGGCCGCCACCTACGGCCGCATCGCGCATTACAAGCTGGGCTGGCAGCACATCGTCTTCATCAATCATCCCGAGTTCATTCGCGAGGTGCTCGTCCCCCACCAGCAGGAGATGATCAAGGAGCGCACGCAGCGCCGCATGAAGATCCTGCTCGGCGAAGGCCTGATCACCAGCGAGGGCGCCTTTCACATGCGCCAGCGGCGCATTGCCGCGCCGGCCTTTCATCGCCAGCGCATCGCGGCCTATGCCGATGTCATGGTCGAACGCGCCACACTGCGCCGCGCAGCCTGGCATGCCGGACAAACGATCGACATCGGCGCGGAGATGATGCAGCTTGCGCTCGAAGTCGTCGCGCGCACCCTCTTCAATACCGACGTGACCAGCGACGTACTCCAGATCAATCACGAGGTCAACGTCGTCATGGACCTCTACCAATACCTCATCTCGCTGCCGCTGGCGGAGGCCTATCTTTACGCGCCGCTGCCCGGCCTGACGCGCTTTCGCCGCGCGCGTGCACGGCTGGATGCTGTGGTCCACCGCATCATTGCCGATCATCGCAGCCGTGAACGTGCCGGCGATGCGTCAGACAGCGGCGACCTGCTCTCCATGCTGATGGCATCGCGCGACGAAGAGGGCGGTGGTCTGATGACCGACCACCAGTTGCGCGACGAGATCATCACCATCTTTCTCGCCGGCTACGAGACGGTGGCAAACGCGCTCACCTGGACCTGGCTGCTGCTCGCGCAGAATCCCGAGGCTGCGCAGCGGTTTTACGACGAAGTCGATCACGTGCTCGGCGGCCGCCGGCCAACGCTGGAAGATCTGCCGCAGCTCCGCTACACCGAGATGGTCTTCGCCGAGTCCATGCGCATCTACCCACCGGCGTGGGCCATGGGCCGCCAGAGCACCGCGCCCATTTCCCTTGGGCCGTATCGCTTCCCCGCCAAAACGTATTTCTTCTTCAGCCAGTACGTGATGCAGCGCGACCCCGAGTACTTTCCCGACCCGCTGCGCTTCGATCCCGAACGATTCACGCCGGAAGCAAAAGCGGCGCGGCCACGTTTCGCGTACTTCCCTTTCGGCGGCGGCGGACGCCAGTGCATCGGCGAATCCTTCGCCTGGATGGAGGGCGTGCTGATCCTCGCCACCATCGCGCAGCAGTGGCGGCTCAGCCTGCTGCCGGATCAGCAGATCGACGTGCAGCCCAAGATCACGCTGCGGCCAAAGTATCCGATCCACATGCGGGTGGAAGAGCGCTGAAAGGCAATCGTGCCTTTACGGCGAAGTATAACTTCGCAGATCTTCCTTGAGGCTGGAGGACAGCGGGGTGCCTGGAATATGGTCCGAGTACCAGATCTTAGTTTCTTGATCCTCGAAACGATAGAGTTCAAATCGATCGTCAAAGACTTCTATCTCGAGGTTCGACCACCACAATATGATGGTGCTCCAGTATCCTTTTCCCGCTCCGCTGGGAAGTCTAGAATACCCTTTACATTCAACTAATAGGTCGCGAACATTCGCGAGCGTGGCAGGGTCAAATGTCTCGTTGCTTAAAGCAACGATAGCGTCGATCTCTTTCTCAACAGCACTCCAATTCTGCAAGACCATGTGCTCCGTCGCCACGGTACTACCGTAGTCCGTCATGGACAAGCTGCGGATACCTCTACGCTTTTCGGAAGTCATCCGTTTATTTCGCAGGCCTTACTACCCTGCTAGGCTAGATCCGTGAACTTCGCCGACTTCCTGGGCAATCAGACCACGGTGCGCCGCATCCGCGAAACTCTAGCGGCGGGCCGCCTGCCTTCCGCGATGATCCTGAGCGGCTCGCGCGGCGCGGGCAAGTACACGCTGGCTCTTCTGCTGGCCCAGGCAGCCAATTGCCTTACGCCGATCACGACCGACGGCCTGCCCGATGCCTGCGGCGTCTGCGCCAACTGCGAGCGCATCGCCGCTTCGTTCGCCCTCGATGAGCGCTTCGCGGAAGCAGTGGCCGCGCGCGAGGAGATGCGCGATGCCGACAAGAAGGACACCCGCATCCTGATCCAGACGCACCCCGATGTGCTGATCATTCCGCCCGATCCGCCGCAGCTGCTCATCAAGCTGGGACAGGTGCGCACGGTCATTGCGCGCATCTACCGGCGTCCCGCGCAGGCGCAGCGGGCTTTCTACATCTTCACCGCCAGCTCATTTATGAAAGAGGCGGCGAACTCGCTGCTGAAAGTTCTGGAAGAGCCGCCGGAGCATGCCACGCTGATCCTGCTGTCGGAGAATCCCAGCGAACTGCTGCCCACCATCCGCTCGCGCGCCGGAGTGCTGCGGCTGGGCGCGTTGCCGCAGGCGGAGATTGATGCGCTTCTTGCCGCGCGCCGTCCGGAGCTCAAAGCCGCCGAGCGCACCCTGGTCGGCCGCCTGGCAGAGGGTGCGGTGGGCCGTGCGGTGGGCTTCGATCTGCCTGCATACCTCGCTTCGCGTCAGGATGCACTCACGGTGCTGCACAACTCGCTAGCCGATCCCGACTACAGCGCGCTCTTCCGTATGACCGAGAGCTACCGCGCCGGCGCGGAGGGCGCCACCAAGACTTCAGCCATGCTGCATGCACTCAACCTGCTGCTTGAAGATCTGCTGTTGATCCACTCCGGGGTACCGGCGCTGATCCGCAACACGGATCTGGCGACAGAGCTCCGGCGCATGACGCAGAACGTCACGCCTGCGTGGCTGGAAGCAGCCTCGCGCGGCGTGGACCAGGTAGAAGCAGGCATGCGGCGCAATCTGCTGCGCTCGCTCTCGCTCGATGCCTTTGCGACCAGCCTGCCGGTTCGCTGAATTCGCCGGAACAACGTGACGTTTACGATGCGTGAAATTCTCTCGCGTTGCCTGCACATTCGCGCGTGAAAGCATTATGATCAGCCAACTCGCCGCCCCTCCAGTACCCGTTTCCACAGGTTCGCAGTCAGCAAATCTTTTTCGCATTCACAGCCCGATCGCGCATCTACATGAGGTAACACCAACAGGCACGCTTATGGCGAATCAATCACCAGTCCCGTCAGAGGATGGGGGCGAAGAGCTTCTTGAGGGCGCAGCGATACCCTCTCTTCCCCCATCGGGCCCCCGCAAGCTTGTGAGGCCGATCCTTCCCGAAGGCGCGCGGACCCGCCGGTCCTATTCCCGGCGCGATACTCCGCTGCTGATCCACCAGCAGCAGCCATCGACACAGGGACGCGCCGAAAGCTCGCATGCCGAAGCTTTCTATCTGCAGAAGCAAATGCAATCGCAGACCCAGATGATCTTCATGCTGGAAGGTGGAGACCGGGTGGAAGGTGCGATCGAGTGGTATGACGTCGACACCATCAAGGTGCGCCATGGCAACGTCCGCACCCTCATTTACAAGACCTCTATCAAGTATCTCTACAAGGCCGGCGATCAACATCCCTGACCTCCCGGCAGACTAAACGACCGGGAGCCACGCTGCCTTTTCCAGGCGATCCCGCAAGGCCCGTCCAATCCCGCGCTCCGCCGGCAGCGGACACACGATGTGAGTCGCCTCCTGCGCATCCAGCCAGCGCAGGCCGGCAAAGAGCCGCTGCGCCAGCGAGTCCAGGTCGCTCCACCGCCCCCACCCGAAGATGAAGTCGGCTGCCCGCACATCGCTCTTGAACTCCTCCGGCGCCATCACGCCCACGCGCACCTCTTTACCTTCTTTACTCTCGCGCTTGAGCCGGGCGACGGCCTGGAAGAGCCGGAAGCCAGCCACCGCCTCCTCATCCCCTGCCGCCTGCGTCTCCACCAGGATCATCGTCGCGCGCGGCGCGTAGTGGCGCATGCCGACTCCCGGAGAGGGCAGCCCGGAGGGCTCTTCGCCGCTCGCATTTCCATTTCCTTCGTAAAGCTTCACCTCGCCCGCCACGCTGCGCAGCGCCTCCAGCGTGACCGCCCCCGGCCGGTAGACGATCACCGGCGACTGGCTGGCATCCACCACGGTCGACTCCACACCGTGCCGCGTCGGACCGCCATCCACCACCGCATCGATGCGCCCGTCCAGATCGTCCAGCACATGTGCCGCGGTCGTCGGACTCGGCCGGCCAAAGGAGTTGGCGCTGGGCGCGGCGATGGGCATGCCGGCGGCCGCAATCAACGCCAGCGCCACCGGGTGCGCCGGAACCCGCACGCCCACCAGCGGACGCCCCGCCGTCACGATATCGGGCACATCCGGGCCGCGCGGCAGCAGCAAGGTCAACGGTCCGGGCCAGAAGGCGTCCATCAGCGCGCGGGCGGTGTCGCTGACCTCCGCCACCAGCCTGCCCAGCGGCAGACCCTGCCCCACATGCACGATGACCGGGTCCCACGCCGGCCGCTGCTTGGCGGAGAAGATCCGCTCCACCGCCTTCGGATCGAAGGCGTGCGCGCCCAGGCCATAGACCGTCTCGGTGGGAAACGCCACCGTGCCGCCGCCGCGCCAGATCGCGGCAACGCGCTCGATGGTGGCTGCTGCTGTTTTGTTCTGTAGATCGAATTCGCTCAGGGGAAGGCGCTCGGTCTCTGCCATCTTTCCATTATGCGACGCGATTGCCGCTGCAGTCCGCATTCCCAGTCAGGTGGTAGTGGCAGTTGCTAAGTAGCCCGTCACTCGGGACGCGAAATAGCTCCCCACCCTGCAGCTTCCGCACGAGAAAACAACCAGCGATACAAGATCATTCCACCTGCGCCAAGAGACGCACAAAAGCCAGGCCAGCCGGCGAGGTAGGACCAGTGCAAGTCAAGACCGTAGCTGACTCCAGCAACGGGATGCAGCAGGTGTATCGTCAATTCCAATAGTGGGAAAAATAAGATAACGAAGAATCCGACCGTAGCCCCTAAAATTCCCAGCACAAAAAAGGGAATTTTGAGGACCCGGCTGCCTATCGCAATGACTGGGATTCCGGCCAAGATCCAACCAGCTGCGAAATATGGCATGCTCCAAATAAAGACCAGGAATGAGGCCGACAAATCCTTGAAATAAGCGCCAACGGCGATTCCTGAGATACACCACAAGATGCCTAGAGCTTTTAGAGAAGCCACGATGCGGCCGAAAAGGGGTATATCTCCCATCTGGTTGTCTCCTAGGAGATGCTATTCGATTTCAGCTTTCACTGGTCCGGAGAAATCAACGGCAAATCCATCTCGACGAAATAATTCTTGATGCCACCGGTCTTTGGCGATCATTTCTCGTACGGGCCAGGTCTCATCCGATGGGCATTGGCATGAAGTATGCGGCGCCTGCCGATAGGACAGCACAGAATAGTGCGCTCGACGAAGCCGCCTGGATGAGCCTTCTTCTTGATATGGATGGGGACATTTTCTCCTCGCGTGATCTGGGACTCCATCGTAGACAGCGTGGGCTGAGAATGCTCGGCTCAGCATTACTTTCCGTGCTTCGTCGGCACTCGTGAAAACGGTATAAACTCCTCCCATGCAGTCGATTGAGATCGAGGTCAAGTTCCGCGTCCGCGACCCGAAAGCCCTTGAAGCAACCCTGCCACAGCTTGGCTTCCACTGCGAAACGGCGCGCACCTTTGAGCGCAACATTCTCTTCGACACGCCCGACCATCGGCTGCGCGCGTCCACCCAGATTCTGCGCGTGCGCCGCTACGGCGACCGCTGGGTGCTGACGCACAAGCAGACCACGCCCAACGACTCGCCCGAGGCGCGGCACAAAGAGCGCATCGAGACCGAAACCGCGGTGGAGGACGGCGAGGCAGTCGCCGCCATCTTCAAAGTGCTCGGCTATACCTCCGCGTTTGTCTATGAGAAGTGGCGCAGCGAATGGTCGGACGGAACCGGTCACTGCGTCATCGACGAGACGCCCATCGGCCAGTACGCCGAGCTCGAAGGGCCGCGAGAGTGGATCGATCGCATGCTCGCGGCGCTCCATGTAGCGGCTGCCGACGTGACCATCCTCAGCTACGGCCGCCTCTTCGAGCAGTGGCAGCGGGAGACCGGCAGCCACGCGCAGAATATGGCGTTCGCCGAGATCGAGCCGGCGCTGGCGCGTTGACCGGCTTCGTTGACCGGCTTCAAGGAAGCGCGAAGGCGACAATCGCATCGCCCTGCGCCTCTTCAGGAATTCGCTGATGCCCTCCCGCGGCAATCACCACATATTGCTTTCCGCCCGCCTCATAGGTCATGGGCATCGCGTGTCCGCTCGCGGGAAGCTCCGCCTTCCATAGCTCTTTGCCGGTCTGGATATCGAAGGCGCGGATATGCGGATCGGTGGTGCCCGCAATAAACACCAGCCCCGCCGCGGTCACGATGGGGCCGCCGAGATTGATCGAGCCATCGGGAACCGCGCCGTGCGCGCCGCCAAAATTCTCCATCGACCCCAGCGGAACCTGCCAGCGGATCGTTCCCTTCTCCAGATCGACAGCCGCCAGCGTGCCCCATGGCGGCGGATTGCATGGCAGATCGGATGGCGATTGCAGGAAGCGGCGCACCATCCCGTAGGGCGTTCCCGCCTGTCGCGCGAACTCGCCATCGTCTTTGTCGTCGTTCAGCTTCTCGCGTGGGATCAGCCGCACACGCGCGGCAAGGTCGTTGACGTTCACGACCAGAAGCTTGCTCGCCGGATCGAAGGCGTAGCCGCTCCAGGTCATGCCGCCGAGGTTGCCGGGCATCGCCAGCGTGCCTTGAACGCTGGGCGGCGTGAAGATACCGTTGTTGCGAAGCTTGGCCAGCTCTGTACGGCAGAAGTCGCGATCCGCCGGGGTCGGTCCCCACGCTTCGTCCGCGGAGAGATGCTGCACCGCAAGCGGCGGCGGTGCACTCGGGAACGGCTGCGTGGGCGACGCAACCTCTCCCGGCACATCGCTCTTCGGTACCGGCCGCTCTTCCACCGGAAAGACCGGCACGCCGGTATCGCGATTCAGCACATAGAGAAAGCCCGTCTTGTTTCCCTGCACCACGACCGGGATATCTTTGCCATCGCGCTGGATCGTCGCCAGCAGCGGAGGCGCCGCGCTGTCGTAATCCCACAGATCGTGATGGACCAGTTGAAAGCCCCACGCCAGCTTGCCCGTCTTTGCATGCAGCGCGACAACGGAGTTGGCCCACTTGTCATCGCCGGGCCGCAGGCCGCCGTAATAGTCGGGGCTCGCACTGCCGGTCGGGATGAACACAAGATCGCGGCTCGGGTCCACCGCCATTACCGACCACGCATTCGCCGCGCCGGTGTTCCATTTCGCGCCTGACGCAGCGGGCTGCGGATTCGGCGGGATCGGATCCCAGCTCCAGCGCAGCGCGCCCGTGCGCGCATCGAAGGCACGCACCACGCCGGAGGGCATGTCGGCGCGATTGTTGTCATCGATCGCGGAGCCCACGATCACCAGGTCGTCGATCACCGCCGGAGGCGACGTCATGTGGTACCACCCCTGCAGGTGTTCGCCTAGATTGCGGCTCTCGTAACCCGGCACATCGCCCAGCCGCACCTCGCCGTCATGACCGAAGTCGGCGCAGGGCTTGCCCGTGGCTGCGTCCAGCGCGAGCAGGCGCGCATCGAGCGTGGCTTCGTAGATGCGCCGCCGGCATGGCTGCTTCGTGGAATGCGATCTATCCAGCCACGTCGCCACACCGCGATTGATCAGCCCATCGCCGTAGCTCCAGCTCAGATCGATCTGCGGATCGAAGGCCCAGCGCTGCGCTCCGGTCGCAGGGTCGAGGGCGATGACGCGATTGAATGCGGTCGTGAGATAGAGCGTGCCGTCGACCAGGATCGGCGTCGTCTCCTGCCCGCTCCGCCTCCGCCCCTGGCTGCCGTCCGAAACATCGTGAGTGTGGAAGGTCCATGCGACACGCAGCTTGGCCACATTCGCGGCATCGATCTGCCGCAACGGCGAGTACCGCATTCCGCCCGGATCGTTGCCGTAAGCCGGCCAGTCCGTCTCGGACTTGCTTCCAGCCTTACTTCCGGCGTTGCCCTGTCCGGACGCGGAGCACAGAGCACCGAGCAGAACCGCCCACAACGCCAACTGCCCGATCCTACGTCGCTTTGTCATAGGAAACGATACGCAAGCATCCTCGCTGAAAGTTCCTTCGCCGCGCAACCGGCGAGGCGTATTTCGGGGTCAACTCGGCAAACGAATTGCCGTCACGACTCCGCGTCAGCAACTATCTGAGGGCGCTATACTGCCGCGATGAAGATCCTCGGCGCTGCGACGGTCTTTCAGGTGAAGGATCTAGAAACGTCGCTTAAGTTTTACCGCGACATCCTTGGATTCGAAGAAGATTTTCAATTCGGCGAGTATGCGGGTATTCATTTCGGTGAACTCCACTTGCACCTATGCGCTCACACCGTCTGGAGCCGGCCAACTGGCGGCGGCTCTGTCTCTGTCTTCGCCGATGAAGTAGACACGTATTGCACCAACCTGCGGAGCCGCGGAGCAAAGATTGAGCTCGAACCTGTCGATGAGCCTTATGGAATGCGCGACTTCGTTGTGAGCGATCCCGATGGCAACCTGCTGACCTTCGGCTGCGAGCTTGTCCGCAGGTAGAGGTACAAATCTCAGCGACTATCTTTGGCGTTTGCTGTAGTGACAAACGAGAAGGGACGAGCCGAAGCTCGCCCCTCATCTCCGCAATCGCAGCCTAGTCGCCCTCGCCGCCGTCCTTGCCGTGGCACTTCTTGTACTTCAGCCCCGATCCGCAGGGGCAGGGATCGTTCCTGCCGACCTTCTCACCGGTGCGGCGCTGCTCCACTTGCGTGGCGCCATGCCCATTACTGCCGGCGGCGCGCGCCTGCTCCAGCTCCTTCTTCTTCTTGCGTGCAAATTCGCGCTCGATCTCATCGATCGTCGTGCGGGTCTCCGGGGCGCGGGTGTCGGGTCTGCCGGTCTCGGGAGCGCGGCTTTCGCCCACCGGCATGGGCCGCCACGTCTGCTTCGGCGCGGGGCTCTGCACGTGCTGCGGCGGCGGCACAGGCGGCGCGCCATGACCGTTTAGCTCCTGCACGGGCTGCTGCGCCGGCAGAGTCTGTTGCACAGGCTGCTGCTGTATGGGGCGCGTGATCGGCTGTCCATCCTGGCCCACGATCTGCATCATGAAGAGATAGCGCACCGTGTCTTCCTGGAAGCGCGTCATCATCGCTTCGAACATGTCGAAGGACTCTTTCTTGTAGGCCACCAGCGGGTCCTGCTGGCCGTAGCCGCGCAGCCCGATGCCTTCCTTCAGGTGGTCCATGTTCAGCAGATGGTCCTTCCACAGACCGTCCAGCACGCTCAGCATGATCATGCGCTCGTGATAGCGCATGCCCGGGGAGCCGATGATCTGCTCCTTCAGCTCGTACTTTTCTTTCAGCTTGTCGAAGAGCGTGTCGCCCAGTTCGTGACGGCTCAGCGTGTCGAAGGCGATGCCCTCTGTCTCCGCATTGAAGCCGAAGTGCTCCATCAGCTTCTGCTTCAGACCGGCCAGGTCCCACTGATCCGGATGCTTCGACTCGGGCGCGAACTCGTCCAGGATGTTGCTGACGAGGCCGGCGACGTAATCCTCTAGAATGAGTTCTTTCTGCTCCACTCCTTCAAGCAGCTGTTTACGCGTTCCGTAGACCGCCTCGCGCTGCTTGTTCATCACATCGTCGTATTCCAGCAGGTGTTTTCGAGCCTCGAAGTTCTGCGACTCCACTGCCTTCTGCGCGCCTTCGATGCGCCGCGTGATCATGCCGCTCTCAATCGGCACGCCTTCGTCCATGCCCATCTTCTGCAGCAGCGGTCCTACCCACTCCCGCGCAAAGATGCGCATCAGGTCGTCTTCGAGCGACAGATAGAAACGCGATGCTCCGGGGTCGCCCTGGCGTCCGGCGCGGCCGCGAAGCTGGTTGTCGATGCGGCGGGACTCGTGACGCTCTGTCCCCAGAATGCAGAGGCCGCCGGTCGTCAGCACGTCTTCGTGCTCGTGCTCGGTGTTGGCCTGGTGCACCTGCCACGCGCGGTCCCAGTTCTCCTGCGAGGTCTCAAACTCCTGGCTCTGGTAGTAGAAGCGAATCATGCCCGGGCCGGCCGTGGGCGAAATCGCGCCCTCCGCCGCGCTCACCGAGCGCGCCTGTCCGCGCTTCACCAGGTCCTGCTTGGTCACAAACTCCGCGTTGCCGCCCAGCAGAATATCCGTGCCGCGGCCCGCCATGTTGGTGGCAATCGTCACCATGCCCAGCCGTCCGGCCTGGGCCACGATCTCCGCCTCGCGCTCGTGATACTTCGCATTCAGCACCACGTGCTTGATGCCCTTGCGCTGCAGTATCTGCGACAGCAGCTCGCTCTTCTCGATCGACGTGGTGCCCACCAGCACCGGCTGCTTCTCCTCATTCAGCCGCAGGATCTCGTCCGCGACCGCGAAATATTTTTCCTTCGAGGTGCGATACACGACGTCCTGATATTCCTTGCGCCGCATCGGCTTGTTGGTCGGAATCACCACGATGTCGAGCTTGTAGGTGGAATCGAACTCCGCCGCTTCGGTCTCCGCCGTGCCCGTCATCCCGGCCAGCTTTTTATACAAGCGGAAGTAGTTCTGGAAGGTGATGGTCGCGAGCGTCTGATCCTCGCGCCGGATGTTCACGCCCTCCTTCGCCTCCACCGCCTGGTGCAGACCATCGGACCAGCGGCGTCCCGGCATCGGGCGGCCGGTAAAGGTGTCGATGATGATCACCTCGCCGTCCTTCACCACGTACTCCACATCGTTGCGATAGAGCGAGTGCGCCTTGATGGCGGTCTCGACGTGGTGCTTGAAGTCCCAGTTCTCCGGGTCGGCGATATTGCCGATGCCCAGCAGGCCCTCTACCTTTTCCCATCCCTCATCGGTCACGCTGATGGTCTTGTGCTTCTCGTCCACCGTGTAGTCGCCGGTCAGGATCTTGGTTTCGCCCTTCTCGATCTCCTCGCCCTGCTCCAGTTGCGGGATGATGCGATTCACCCGCGCGTACTTGTCCGTGGTCTGGTCGGTAGGGCCGCTGATGATCAGCGGGGTCCGCGCCTCGTCGATCAGGATCGAGTCCACCTCGTCCACGATGCCGTAATAGTGGCCGCGCTGCACGCAGTCCGCAAGCTCGAACTTCATGTTGTCGCGCAGGTAGTCGAAGCCGAACTCGTTGTTGGTCCCGTAGGTGATGTCGGCCGCGTAGGCCTCGCGGCGCTGGGCATCGTCCAGATCATGGACGATCACGCCCACCTTCAGCCCCAGGAACTCATAGATCTTGCCCATCCACTCGGCGTCGCGCTTGGCCAGGTAGTCGTTCACCGTCACCACGTGGACGCCCTTGCCCGGCAAGCGCGTTCAGGTACACCGGCAGCGTCGCGACCAGCGTCTTGCCTTCGCCGGTCTTCATCTCGGCGATCTTGCCGGAGTGCAGCACCATGCCGCCGATCATCTGCACGTCGAAGTGGCGCATGCCCACCGCGCGCTTGCCTGCCTCGCGCACCACGGCAAAGGCCTCGGGCAGCAGCTCGTTCAGCGCCTCGGTCTCGGCGGCCTTGCGCTCGTCCTTGTTGTCCTGGGTATCGGGAACGTCTTTCATCCGCTCCGCGAAGCGGGCTTTGAACTCGACGGTCTTCTCGCGCAGCTCGGCATCGGAGAGCGCCTGGATCTTCGGCTCCCATTCGCCGATGGCCGCCACCGTGGGCATCATGCGCTTGACCACACGCTCGTTGTTGGTGCCGAAAATCTTCGTGAATGCACTGCTGATCAAGGAATTCCTCTGGGCCCTTCGACGATCTGGGCTGACTCCTTATTTTACGCGATAGGGGACGCCACGCAGGGTGCGGGCCGGGCACACAAAAAGTGCCGCCTGGTCAGGAGTACCCAGGCGGCCGGGAGGGCGAAACAGCCGAAGCTTTAAAACGCGTACCGCATGCTGAACTGCAGCTCGCGGTCCGAGGCGTAGGTGCTGCCCTTGGTCGTGACCTGCCCAAAGGTGCCACTGGTTGGATTGCTGTCGGCATTGTCCCAGTTGGGGTGATTGGTGAAGTTGAAGGCCTCCGCGCGGAAGGTGACCGCGTGGTTCTCGTGATTCGGAATCACGTGGAAGTCCTTCTGCAATGCGATATTCCAGCTCTGGAAGCCGGGGTTGTAGAGGATATTGCGTGTGCCCGAACCCGCCAGCGTGCCGTCGGGGGCGTGAGCGAAGGGCGTCTTGTCGAACCAGTAGCCGCCCTGGCCGTTGCCGCCGAACTGATGCGGCCTGCCCGGAGTGGTAGCGGCGACCCAGCGCTGCGGCCCTGCGCCCGTGCCAACTCCCGCAAAGTCGTCATTGGTGTGGACATCGAGCGGCTCGCCCGTCTGCGCCTGCGTGGTGCCGGAGACCTGCCAGTGGCCCAGCGTGCCTTTCACAAGACGGTTGTTGAAGTTGTTGCCGTAGGGAATATCCCACACGTAGTTGACCACCAGCGTGTTCCGGATATCGAAGTCGCTGGGGCCGTAGTTCGTTTGCGGATTGTAGTAATTCGGTAACTGATAGCTCTGATCGGAGCCGAAATCCATGCTCTTGGACCAGGTGTAGGCCACGCCGAACAACAGTCCGTGGCTCAACCGGCGATTCAGGTTCAACTGCATCGAGTGGTAGATCGAGCGTCCTGCATTGTCGATCTGCAGAATGCTCGAGAAGCCGCGATACGGACGCAGAGAATCCTGATTGACGCTGGAACCAGGCGTGATGGTCCCGGGCTGCAACTGGTTCAACTGCTCCAGTTGCTGCAGGTGGAGCCCCCTGCGGCCCACATAGGCGATGGTGAAGGTGGCGAAGCTGGGAATGTCCTGCTCGATGGCTGCATTCCACGACCACGCATTCGGGTTGGGAAAGTTGTAAGGCTGCGTGGTCATCGACAAGGGCAGCCGGGGAAGCGTGCCGCCGGTGACGCCTGCCGGATTGTCCACCGCCCCACCGGAGATGAACGTCGTCGGCTGAAACGGTGCATTGCCGCCCAGCTGCACCTGGTCGCTGATGCCGAGCCGCTGCGTGTAGCGCCCGACGCCGGCGCGGATCACCGTATTCGGGCGCACCTGGTACGTCACCCCGACGCGCGGCTGGATATCGCTCCAGATGGTGTTGGAGTAGCCGGGGTTCGTGCCCGTAAAGGATGCCTGCGGATTGGCCAGGATGCTGTCCGGCACGTGACCCTTCGCAGCGCTGGGAAAATGCGAGCCCGGGATCACCACACCGTTGTACTGGTTGCCGCCAATCAGCGTGTCGTTCGTGGGATCGATCGCCGGTGCGTCCGCCGCATTCCACCGCGACGGATCGAAGAAGGACTGGTTGCCCCACAGCGTGTAGTACGGGCGCATCACGCTGTAGCGCGCGCCGTATTCAAGCACCAGGTTCGGCTTGGCCCGCCAGGTGTCCTGCGCAAAGCCCTCGTACATGTTGCCGCGGAACGCGGTATAGCTCTTCGTCCCGATCTCACCGTAGGTATCGAACAGACCCAGCGCCGCATTGGCCACCGCCGCGCCCGAACTCGGAAACCCGCTGCGCGTGTCCGTAAAGCGGAACTGCCCGTTCTGGTTGTTGGTCGAGCCCGGTGTCGTGCTGCTCACGCTGATCTGGTCAAAGTTGTTCTCGCCCGAACGCTCCCACAAGCCACCGGCCTTGAGCGTGTGGTTGCCGATCACCTTGGTCAGATTGTCGGCAACGTCGGTGATGACGCCGCCGGAATGCGATGGATAGGGCCCGCCATCGAGCGTGGTGAAGTTCGCAAGATTGATGGTGGGAATCTTGTTGGGGATCAGCTTGTCGGAGGTGTTGTAGAGATACGGAAAATCGATTCCGTAGTTGCTGCGATTGTAGAGACCGTTCGCCGTGTCGTAGCTGATGGTGATGTGATCCGCGGTTGCGGTAAAGCTGGCCTCGTTCACCATGGTCGGGCTTATCTCCCAGGTGTAGTGCAGCGCGCCTACCTGGTTCGGCCAGTGCCACTTCTCCGGCGTGCGGTTGAAGTTGCCGGCAAACGGCGTGATGTAGTCCAGGTGATAGCTCAGCACCGAGAAGCGCAGGCGATGCGCCTCCGCCGGCACATAGTCCAGCACCATCGTGTCCTTGCGCTGATCGTTGGGGTTCGGCAGCGCCTCCTGCCAGTTGTAGGCCGAATTGTTGCCGACGTTCGGCGCCGGGAAAGCACGCAGCAGCGCCAGGCCATTCGCGCTCAGGTCGGTCGCCGGAATGACGTTGTTCGGGTAAGGCTGTCCCGTCCTCGGATTCATGATCTGGACCGGCTTTGAATAAAAGAGGTTCGGCCCCAGCAGCTCGCTGAAGTCGCCATTGCGCATCGCCATCGTCGGCACCTTGCCCGTCTGCGTGGGCGAGCGGCGGTAGCGCACATACTCCTGCCCGGCCAGGAAAAACAGTTTTTGCCGCGACGTGTTGAAGTGTCCCGGGATGTAGACCGGGCCGTTCAGGTTCCATCCGAACTGGTTGTAGCGGAAGGCCTCCGGATGCCCCGCGATCGTCGGATCGGAGGAGTTGTTGCGCTGCCAGGTGTTCGCATTGAAGAACGAGTTGCGCAGATATTCATACACAGCCCCGTGGAAGTTGCTGGTGCCGCTCTTCGGAATCATCCGCACCTGGCCGCCGGAGGTGCGGCCATACTCCGGCTGATATCCCGTGGTCAGGATCTGCACCTGCGAGGTTGAGTCCACGTCCGCGGTCCCCACGCTGTTGTTGTTGGAGCGCGTGCGCACCATGGGAGCGCCGTCGAAGGTGATGATGTTTTCCTGGGAACGAGAGCCGTTCACATACAGCGTGTTGTCGAGTGCGAAGTTAAACGACGCCATCGGCGCGTTGCGCGTGACGCCCGGCTCCAGTTGCGACAGGTAAAACGGGTTGCGGCCGTTGAGCTGGATCGACTTCACCTGCTGGCTGGTCACCAGTTGGCCCACCGACGCGGATTCCGTCTGCAGCCGGTTCGCATTTGCCTGCACCGTCACCGTCGTGCTGGTGTTGCCCGACTTCAGCGCAACGTCCACACGCGCCCCGATGCTGGGATCGACGTGCGTGCCCTGCTGCACCGCGGTCTGAAAGCCTTTCGCTTCCACCGTGACCGTATAGCCGCCGGTGGGCACGTTGGTGATGGTGTAGGCGCCCACGCTGTTGGTGGTCGCATTGCGAATCTGGCCGTTGGCGTCATTCCTCGCCGATACGATGGCGCCGGGCACGACGGCGCCGGTTGGATCGGTCACCGTGCCGGAGAGCGATGAAGTGTCCGACTGGGCCAGCGCGCGTGGACACGCAACGATGAAAGGAACTGTGGGGACGAGTGCTGCGAACAGAAGAGCCCTGCTCGCGGCGCGGAAGTTGGGCATGGGGGAAGCCTCCGGCTGCAAGTTTGTAGCGGGTGCGTTTCCGTTTCGGATGGCAAAATCTGGGAACGCTACCACAGCTCCCTGTTTTAGGTGCAGGCGCCATGTACTGTCAAGTAATCAGGCGAGAGAAATGTTAGCTATGTCGCTATAATTTTTATAGACAACATTTCGTCGGAAAGCTGCATCGAGAAAACGCTATTTTGCTCGACCCGCTACTTGGCGCCTGCTATTTCGCACGAGGATGCGTCCGGTCGTAGACCTCCGCAACCTGCCGCACCGTGAGCTGCGTATAGCGTTGCGTGGTCGAAAGCCGCTCGTGCCCCAGCAGCTCCTGGATCGCGCGCAGGTCCGCGCCCTCCTCCAGCATGTGGGTGCCGAAGGCATGACGCAGCGTGTGCGGATGCGTCTCCGGCGCCATGCCGTGTGCCAGCGCCATGCGCTTCACAATCCGGCCCACGGAGCGCGTGGTCAGCCGCGCGCTGCCCTTCACGCGCGCCGTCTTCACTCTGGCCGTCTTCACTCTGGCCGTCTTCACTCTGGCACTGATCAGCAGCGCGTCCGATTGCTTGCCCGCGACCTTCAGCCGCTCGCTCCGCTCCGGCAGATACGCGCGGATCGCCGCCGCCGCCGCGTCGCCAAACGGCACCAGCCGCTCCTTCGATCCCTTGCCGCGCACCAGCAGTGTCTCCGCCGCCCACCGGATATGCTTCAGGTCCAGCCCCACCAGCTCCGCATTGCGGATGCCGCAGCCATACAGCAGCTCAAAGATCACCGCATCGCGCTTCGGCCAGCCGGACGCATCTTCCTCCCCGGCGGCATTGCTGTCGAGCGCGCGGTTCATCTGCTCGATCGTCGGCACGCGCGGCAGATGCTTCGGCAGCTTCGGCGTCGCCACCAGCGCCGCCGGATTCTGCGGCACATGTCCCATCCGCGCCAGCCATTTGAACCACGACCGCACCGCCGCCAGCGCCCGCGCCGCAGACGCCTTCGACAGCCCGCGTCCGTAGAGCTCGGCAAGATACCCACGGATGTGCAGATGCTCGATGCGCCGGATGTCACATCGCTCGCCAAACTGCTTTGTCAGATACGCAGTGAACTGCGCCAGCTCGCGCTCGTAGGCCCGCAGCGTATGGACCGACGAGCCGCGCTCGCTGCGCAGCATCGCCAGATAGCCTTCGCGTAATTCGGCAAGCCCGGCGAGTGACTGGCTCATTCTGCGCTCCGCCGCGCTTTCGCACCAGCCCGGGCCAAAGCTCTAGGATGATGCGCGCGATGCACCGCCTTCAGCCGATCGATGGCCAGATGCGTGTACACCTGCGTGGTCGCAATGTCCGCATGGCCCAGCAGCGTCTGCACCGTGCGCAGATCGGCGCCATTGCCCACCATGTGGGTAGCGCAGCTATGCCGCAGCATGTGCGGGCTGGCGCGGCCGCCCGATTTGTCCTTCACCAGATACCAGATCCAGCCGCGCGTCAGCGTCCTTCCCTGCTGTGACAGAAACAAGCCACCGCCGCGGTTGCGTTTCGCGAACATCGGACGTCCCCGCGCGAGATACTCCGTCAGCGCTTCGACCGCAGCGCGGCCCAGCGGCACCACCCGCTCCTTGTCGCCCTTGCCGCGCACCATCACCCGGCCCGCATCGAGTTGCAAATCCTCCGTGCGCAATCCCGTGAGCTCGGAGACACGCACGCCGCCCGCATAGAGCAGCTCCAGAATCGCGCGATCGCGCAGCGCCACCGCGTCGCCCGCAGCGCCGGTCGCCGCCACGGTGGCGGTGTCCAGCATCTCGGCGGTCTCGCTCTCCGCCAGCGCCTTGGGCAGCACCTTCCATGCCTTGGGCGACTCGATATTCACCGTCGGGTTGTGCCGGATCCGCTTGTCCAGCAGCAGCCATTTATAAAAGCCGCGCAGGCAGGAAAGCTTCCGCGCCACCGAGCGCGCCTCGATCTGGTGCCGATGCAAATGTTCAAGAAATCCCGCAACCTCACGCTGCTGTGCCGTCTCCAGCACCGCCTGCGTGCCTTCGAGATACTCCGCAAACATTTCAAGGTCGCGCGCGTATGCCTCGCAGCTCAGCGGACGCAGCCCCTTCTCCACCCGCAGGTAAAGCAGGTACTCGCGCAGGAGCGCCATGTTCGAAGCAGCCGCCACTGCCTTCATTATCGGATTTAACTGCTCGCAAGGAATAATGCTGATTACGTGATGAGGTAATCAGCCGCAGCGCCTAACGGCGAGTGCAGTTCAGATCTTCTGCCGCTTCCACCGCCCCTGCCGGAACAGGATCACGCTCGCCACCACCATGAATATCTCCGCCAGCACCACCGAGAGGAAGACGCCGTTCTCTGCCAGCCGCGTCTTATGCGCCAGCCACCATGCCAGCGGCAGCTCCAGAATCCAGAAGCCCACCAGGTTCACGATCGTCGGCGTGATGGTGTCGCCCGCCCCGTTGAAGGCCTGCATCATCACCATGCCGAAGGCATACGCGACGTTGCCGCAACTGAAGATGCGCAGCGAATTCGCCGCGATCCGCATCACCTCCGGATCTTTGGTGAAAACGCTCACGATCGGCGCCGCGAAGAGGAAGAAGACCACGCCCATTGAGCCGAGAAAGATCATGTTCCACAAGCCGGTGCGCCACACCGAGCTCTCCGCGCGATCCGGCTGGCCCGCGCCCAGGTTCTGCCCCACCAGCGTGGCCGCTGCGTTGCTCAGCCCCCACGACGGCAGCAGGATGAAGATGATGATCCGTATCCCGATCGTGTAGCCGGCCAGCGCCGACGCGCCGAAGACGCTGACGATGCGCACCAGCCCAATCCAGCTCGCCTGCGCAATCAGGAACTGCAGAATCCCGGTCGACGCAACGCGCAGCAGCCGGAACATCACGCTCAGGTTGAGCCGCATCTGGCGCACGCCGATGCGCATCCGTTCCGTGCCGCGTGCCAGCCGGTAGAACTGGTAGAGCACGCCAATGCTGCGGCCGGTAAATGTCGCCGCCGCCGCGCCCGTCACGCCCATGCGCGGAAACGGCCCCCAGCCAAAGATCAGGCACGGATCGAGCGCCAGGTTGATGATGTTCGACACCCACAGCAGCCGCATGGCCACCGCGGCATCGCCCGCGCCACGAAAGATCGCGTTGTTCAGGAACAGCAGCAGCAGCACCCCACCGCCGCCGAGCGCGATGCGCGTATAGCCGGAGCCCGTCGCCACGATGGCCGGCGTGCCGCCCGCCAGCCGCAGCAGTTGCGGCGCGTAGTGGATGCACGGAATGGCAATCAGCACCGACACGGCGAGCGACAGCAGGATGCCCTGCATCGCACCAACAGCGGCGCCCTCGGGATCTTTTTCGCCAATGCGCCGCGCCACCATCGCGGTGGTCGCCATGCCCAGCCCCAGCCCGACCGCGATGATCAACGTCAGCATCGACTCGGTCAGCCCGACCGTCGCAATCGCGTCCGGCCCCAGCCGCCCCACCCAGAAGATGTCCACCACGGCGAACAATGACTCGAGCACCATCTCGAGCACCATCGGAATCGCGAGCAGCACGATGGCGCGATTCAGGCTGCCGGTGGTGAAGTCGCGATGCGACCCGCGGATCGCCTCCCGGATCGCCTGCCACATCGTGGGCTGCGCAAGTTCTTTCTGTGCCGTCTCCGGTTGCAAATCGCTTTTCCTGGGTCGGTTGAGGTCCTGAACCGAGGTGGAGTGAGGAACCTGCTGTATCTATCGTTCCATATCGGCGCGAAGCGCCGCTCAACCAACGCCACGCTGCCGCTGTCTCAAACAAGACAACACGAGCGCACGCGGATCGGTCTACACCTGCAGGAAAAAAATCGCTTAGCGGGCCCCGGAAGGATCGGCCGACGACGCCGTATTCAGATCCACAAATCCGTACGGCCCGTGATACACCCCAGGCGCATAGCAGTGGCCATCCTCGGCATAGTTCTTGGGGCAGCCGCCGGTGAACTCCGGCCGCCGCGGCGACAGCGCATACTGCCACACCACCGCATCCGGCAGGCCCAGCGCCGCCGACGGCACACGCGGCTTGCTCTCGATCGTGCAGCCGGGCGATGGCGGGCATTCGTCGCGCGCCACCCACAGCGGAATCTTCCACGAGCCAGCCTTGCGCTCAATGTCCTGCGCCGTCGTGATGGTCCCGCCATTGCCGTCATCCACCGGCAGCCCGGAGCAATACACCCCGCCATGCCAGCCCGCGCGCCGCACCGCATCCACCCATGCCAGCAGATACGAAAGCTGCTCCGGCAGCAGCCGCCCACCCTCCTCCTGATCCAGAAAGATCAGCGCACCCTTGGGAAATCCCTCGCGCTCCGCCGCCGCCACTGCCGCTGCCGCATCGCTGCGGCCCACGGATGCCGCATCCTTCCCTTTCAGTTCCTTATCCAATCGCCCATTCCACAGCAGCATGAAGCCGAAGCCGCGCTCCCGCAGCACCGCGCGCTTGCCCGTCCAGGTTGACGCCTTCTCGCCCGGAGGCGCATTCAGCCAGTAGCTCGTGTAACTGAAGGATTTGTGCAGCGCGCCCAGCAGCGCATCGCCCGGATAGTCGTTGCGATCCATGCCGTTGAAGGCCTGCCCCCACGCCGCGCTGCCCAGCGCCATCGCCGCAGCCATTAGCCAGATCTTAACCAGCATGTAGCCTCCGCTCATTCCACTGCGTAAACCTTTATCATGGGAAGCAGGAGCACGCTTGACCCTGACTCTACCTGGACATCTGTCTGCCGCCGACTTCCACCGCACCGTGCTCGCGCTGGCGCCGCGCATCGCTGTCTTCGACTGCGACGGCACCCTGTGGAGCGGCGACGCCGGCTACGGCTTCATGCTCTGGTCCATTGAAACCGGACTTGTCTCTCGCAATGCCGCCGACTGGATCGATTCCCGCTACCGCCTCTATCGCACCGGCGACATCTCCGAACTCGCCATCTGCGGCGAGATGGTGCAACTCTACACCGGCCTTGAGGAGACCGAGCTCCGCCGCGCCGCCGCCACCTTCTTCCGCGGCCAGATTCAGCCCCACATCTTCCCGGAGATGCAGCGCCTGGTCGCCGATCTCCAGTCCGCCGGCTGCGAAATCTGGGCCGTCAGCTCCACCAACAACTGGGTCATCGAAGAGGGCGTGCGCGACTTCGGCATTCCACCGGAACGCATCCTTTCCGCGCGCGTCGCCGTGGTCGACGGCTTCATCACCAGCACGCTCATCGACGTTCCCACCGACGAGGGCAAGGCGCTCTCCCTCCAGCGCGTGGACCGCGGACAGCCGGACGCCGTATTCGGCAACTCGATTCACGATGCCGCCATGCTCGCACTGGCCCGCGCGCCATTCGCTGTCAATCCGACGCCGGGATTGCTCGAAATCGCCATCGAGCGCAACTGGCCCGTCTTCATTCCCGCCGCCATCGCCCACGATCGGCGCTAGCGATGAGTCGTCAGTTCTTGCAAGACCTCGTCATCTTGAACGTAACCGAAGGTGGAGTGAGGGACCTGCTGTACCCTTCGTTCAATATCGGCGCGAAGCGCCGCTCAACCATGTTGCGAACACACTAGGCATTCGATGCCCACGTCCCTCCCAAACCTGCGCATCGCCGCCCTGCAGCCCAGCATCAGCATCGTCCTCGACCGCCTTGGCGCCCTCGACGCGCTCGTCGCCTGCACGCGCTACTGCGTGGAAGCGGTACCCTCGCTGGCCCAGCGCCCCATCACTGTGGTCAAAGACTCCTGGTCCTCCACCACGGACGAGATCCTCGCCGCCCGGCCCAGCCTCGTGCTCGCCTCCGTTCCCTATCGCATGGAATCGCTCGCCGCCCTGCTCAAATCCGGCTGCCCGGTGGTCACGCTCGCGCCCCATACCCTCGCCGACATCTACGCGGATATCCGGCTCATCGGCTCCATCGTCCATCGCGTCGACGCAGCAGAATCGCTGGTCGCCGAAATGCAGCGGGAGATCGCAGCCACACGTTCGCGCGTTGCAGACGGCCCGCGCCCCGTGGTCTATTGCGAAGAGTGGGGCAAGCCGCTCATCCACTCGCAGCCCTGGGTCGCGGAGCTGATCGAGGCCGCGGGCGGACAATTCCTTGGCGACGCCGCAAAGC
The DNA here is from genome assembly GCA_963763665.1 of uncultured Acidobacteriaceae bacterium. Taxonomy (GTDB): domain Bacteria; phylum Acidobacteriota; class Terriglobia; order Terriglobales; family Acidobacteriaceae; genus KBS-83. The sequence continues at coordinate 492,937 of CAVXPT010000002.1, forward strand.
AGACCACCGCGGAAGCCATCGCCGCTGCCGATCCCGACGTCATGATCTTCGCCTGGTGCGGCGCAGGCGACCGTGTGCCGCTCGACCGCGTCGTCACCCGGCGCGGATGGCAGGCCCTCCGCGCCGTCCGCGAAGGCCGCGTCTTCTGCATCCCCGACGAGTGGCTCAACACCCCCGCACCCACTCTTTTGCTCGGCCTGCGCTCGATCGCTGCCGCACTCCACCCTTCCCTCTTTGGCTTAAAAGACAGACCGCGCACTTTCCATACAGTCGCGAGCGCTCCAAGTACCATCTAGTGAATCAGGTGACCGAACAGCAAAAGACAGACGCATCGACGGCGTCGAACGGCGACACGCCGCCCGAGGCCCGTAATGACACGCGTAATGAGACGCGTAGCAACGCGCGTAACGAAACGCGTACCGTACGGCAGGTCTCCGCCGCTCTGATTCTGCGCGGCGACGAGGTGCTGGTCTGTCAGCGCCGTCCGGACCAGCCGCTCGGCTCCAAGTGGGAGTTTCCCGGCGGCAAGATGGAGCCGGGCGAAACCGCCGAGGAGGCGCTGCGCCGCGAGCTCAAGGAAGAGCTCGGCATCGACGCCACCATCAGCACCCACGTTGCCCACATCCGCCACAACTACCGCAGCGGCGGCGCCGTGGACCTGCAGTTCTTCCTGGTGCGCGAATACTCAGGCGAGGTCCAGAACCTCATCTTCCAGGATGTGCGCTGGTGCCCGCTGCGCAACCTGCCGGAATACGACTTCGTCACCGCAGACCGTAATCTCGTCCGCGACCTCGCCGCCGGCAAGTTGCTTTAGCAAGTTAGCGAGATCACCACCAAGCTGGGTGCCCTTTGTTGGGGCATGGGATTCAATCCGGTCGCCGAAGAACACCAAACGTGAGCGACAAAGGAGCGAACCCAACATCACGCGCCGCAGACGCATCTGCCGGACGCAAATCCCAGCCGCAAACATCAGCGCCACCGACAGCGCCACCACCACCGCCGCCGTGGTCCACGCAACCACATTCATCCATCGCGGATTGACGAAGCGCCCCATCAGATCCTTGCGATTGATCAAGAGCAGCATCATCACCAGGATCACCGGCAGCAGCACGCCGCTCAGCACCTGGGTCTCGACGACCACCTTCATCGGACGGATATGCGGCAGCAGCACCACGCCCGCGCCCCCCGCGATCAGCAGCGTATACAGCCAGTAGAAGGCCGGCGCTTCGCGAAAGTTCTTGTCCACGCCGGACTCCAGTCCCAGCCCCTCGCACACCGTGTAGGCCGTCGAGAGCGGCAGCACGGAAGCCGCGAAGAACGATGCATTGAACAGTCCGATTGCAAACAGCAGGTAGGCGTATTCCTTGGCCAGCGGCTTCATCGCCTCCGCCGCATCCGCCGGCACCGTCAGCGGGCCAACGCCGTGCGCGTACAACGTCGCGGCGCACGCCACCACGATGAACCACGCCACCACATCGGTGAAGATCGAACCCACGATCACGTCCAGCCGCGATGCCCCGTAGTCCTTCACCGCGACGCCCTTCTCCACCACCGACGACTGCAGATAGAACTGCATCCACGGCGCGATGGTCGTCCCGATCACCGCTATCGTCATCGAAATGTAGCCCGGCGTATGCCACACACTTATCGGGGGCACCTTCACCGTGGCCAGCATCGCCTCGCGCCAGCTGGGGCCCGACAGCACTCCGGTAATGATGTACGCGATATAGAAGACGCTGGCCGCCAGAAAGACCTTCTCCACGCTCTTGTAATCGCCTTTTACCAGCAGCAGCCACACCAGCACCGCGCACACCGGTACAGAGATGTATTTGCTGATGTGAAACAGCTCCAGCGAGCCCGCGATGCCGATGAACTCCGTCACCACCAGGCCGAAGTTCACGACCAGCAGCAGCACCATGGTGACAAAGGTGGCCCGCAGCCCGAACTCCTCGCGGATCAGGTCGCTCAGGCCCTTGCCCGTCACCACGCCCATGCGCGCGCACATCTCCTGCACCACGATCAGCGCAACCGTGATCGGCAGGATCGTCCACAGCAGCGAATAGCCGAATTGCGCGCCGGCTCCGGAATAGGTCAGGATGCCGCCGGCATCGTTGTCCACGTTCGCGGTGATGAAGCCCGGCCCCAGCACCGCGAGGAACAACACGATCCGGCCTTGCCATCGCTTCAGCATGCGCTCATCCGAGTGGAGTTTGAGGGTTCAGCAGGAGAGCGCCAAGCAGTGCCAGTGCGCACGGTCCACAGGCGACCATATCAGACCACAGACACAGGTTTGCAAGGGGGGAGCGTCACTGAAAGTAACGCCTTACCTCGTGAGTCATCAGGCAAGAAAGAAAGGCCGCCGCCACCAGGGCCCCAGACCCGCTTCGGATTACATCGCGCGTAACAAAAAGACCCACCAGATCGCCGATTCCGTTCACGACAAAAATGCCGATGACAAGCCACCACGCCCATCTTCTGCGTTGCAGTAGGCCGCGAGCCCCGGCGGCCGTTACCGATCCAAGAAGCAGCAAAAATATGCCTGACAGTCTTCCCATGCTTTGGAAAGCCGCGTAAGCAGGCCGGTTCAGGACCCACATCCTGTCGAGGGGTGTGCCGGGAAAGAGCAGAGAGATGCCCACGATCACAGCGATCCCAGTCGCTACCCAGAGGAATGCAGCCACGATCGCGAGAGCTATCGGTCTTCTCACCGCCTCTTGCTCTTTCTTGAAAGTGGCTGCGGAGCTGGAGGTCCGAGGCAGCATCGGGTTCAACGAACCAGCGTTATTGGCGCCCGCGCAAAAACGAGATCACATCATCCGCTTCCACAATGCCCACCAGCTTGTCGCCGCTGTTCACCACCGGCAGCGTGCGCAGGTTGTACTTGTCGAACAGCTCGGCCACCTTGTCCTCGTCGGTATCCACACGGCAGTGGATCGCCTGGCTCTCGGTCAGCACCGCCAGCCGGCTCTCCGGCATGCGCCAGCATCAGGCGCAGCAGCGGCACGCTGCCTTTGAAGGCGCGATGCTCGTCGATCAGGTAAATCTCGCTGACCGTCTCCGGATCGCCCTCAAACCGCCGCAACGCCTCCATCGCGTCGGCCACCGAACCCTCATGCGACACCGCGACGAAATCCGTCGTCATGTAGCCCGCGGCGGAGTCCTCGCGGAACTCCAGCAGCTCCTCCACCTCGTGCCGCTCCTCGGGCTCCATGCTTTCGAGAATCGCGTCGGAGTGCGCTTCCGGCAGATCGGCCAGCAGATCGGCCGCCGCGTCGGGATCCATCTCTTCGACAATGTCCGCCGCGCCCTCGGAGTCGAGCGAGGCCAGCAGCGCCCGCTGCAGCTTCGGCTCCACCTCTTCCAGGGCCTCGGCCGCCACCTCTTCGTCCAGCGTCTGAAAGACCGCCTCGCGCTCTGCCGGCGCCAGCTCTTCGAGAATGTCCGCAATATCCGCGGGATGCATCTGCGCCAGGCGCTCGTGCTCGATCTTCAGCCGGACCCGCCGCGCCGGATCCACCTCGATCACATCCACGAACTCCCACGGAATCACCTTCGCAGGAATGTGGCTGGCAATCGAAGCGACGCGCGAGGCGGGCAGCAGGCCCTTCAGCATGCGACGCGTCGCGCCGCGCAGCCCCACCTCCACCTGCGTCACCTGCAGCGGCGTGCCGCGCTCCACCGCCTGCCACTTCAGGTCCACATCGTTCACGCGGACCACCTTGCGCCCGTACACGTCGATAATCTGCCGGTCCAGCAGGTCCTGCCGCAGCAGCAGCACATTCTCATTCTGGTTCGCGGACATCGGCTCGGCGCCCGCCGCCATCACCAGGCCGCCCGCCTCTGTCAGCCGCAGCACCTGGATGTCAAAAAACTCACGCCCGCGCGCACTCTTCACCACCAGCGACAGCACGCGCCCCGCATCCTGTCCGGTGCCCACCGCCACATCCGCGACGCGCCCGCGCATCTGTCCGCCGGCATCCACCACCGGCGTGCCTTCCAGCAGCGTCAGACTGCTCTCCTGGCCGTTGTTCGTATGCATCGGCGCGCATCTCCGAGGGAGAGTCTAGTGCATTTCCACGATGGCTGTGGTTGGCGAAGCAATCACTGCGTGATCTTTCTGACCGCAGCCGGGTGCCCCATCCTAAGCGGAGCGAAGGACCTGCAGTTGTCGGCGCAGCTCATAACGCCCGAAGTGAGCGACCAAAGGAAGCGAACCCCACAACTCGCGCCGCCGGCGCATCCGCCCGTACGGCGAGTACCCCGTACGGCCAGTACTTAGCGCAACGAAGGCGGCGCCTCATGCACATGGCGGATCACGATCGAATCCCCCTTGTACTCGACCCGATCGTAGTCCCGGCCCTGGGAGGCGACATAGCAGCCGCACTCCGTGTTGGCGTGATGATTCAGGTTGATGCCGTCTTCGGTCCCCTTCAGCTCCCGCTCCGCCTGCGCCAGCTTCATCTGTGCATCGCCTGCCGCCTTGGTCGTGGCATCGCTCTTGGCGGCTTCCTGCGCCTTCGTGGCCGCATCTGCCTTCGCCTTGGCATCGGCGACTCCGCCCTTCGCCTCGGTCAACTGCTTCTGCTCATCGGGCGTCAGCTTCTCGATGCGCACCGGCGACACCGTTTCCTTCGCCGGCGCGACGGGGGTGAGTTGGCCGGAAGGAACGATCCCCGGCAGCAGCACGAGCGACAACAGCACAGTCCACATAAACAGGGTTTCTCCGCTCCTTCCATCCTACCGTTCCTGATCCCCGCCGTGCCGATCTCCGCCGTGATCCCCGCCGTGAAATGGGTCCAGATCCAGAACCGCGGCTGGCCCACCCGCGAGCAGGTGGGCCAGCCATCAGTTTGGTTTCCGCTCTAGCGGACCCGGGCGTTGTGCTTGTCTTTGTAAATCGAACGCGAAATATGGTTCTGCCGGCGCGTCAACGCCGCCTTGTCCTGCGCGGTCAGGTGGCCGCCGTCGGCGCGGCGCATCGCATGCTCCTCGCGGTTCACGCTGGCTTCGCGACGCTCCAGATTTCCGGTTTCCCGCGCGGTCAGTTGGCCGCTGCGAACGCCCTGCCCGATGCGCTCCTGCTGGTGATTCTTCCGCTCCTGGATCGTTTTGCCGGTCACCTGGGCAAAGCCCGCGCCGGTCAACAGCGTGCAAAGTGTTGCTGTGGCAAGGATCTGTCTTACGTTCATGATGGTTTCTCCTCGGTATTTGGTTATTCCGGCCCGGCGCTGCCTGGCACTGCGAGAAGAAACCCGTTGCCCTGTGCGATTGTTTCGCGCAACCTTTTGCCGGAGTGACGGTCGTAACTTGAATGCGCTCAAATCCGTCCATCCGTCATGGGTTGCGAGCGCTTCCCGGCCCACCCGCCTTGACATGGCGATAGCTTGCAAAGCAAACTGCCGAAACACGCGCTGCTGCACGCCATAGGCCCCTGCGACAGCATCCGAGGATCAAGAGGAGTGAGAGTGACCGGATCCCAGGCAAGCCGCATTACCTATACGCTCGATTCCTCCCTCGACAGCGTGAACCGTGTAGAACAGACCGCAGAACAGGTGGCGCAGAAGGCCGGATTCGACGACGATGAGGTCTTTCGAGTCTCCATGGCCGCCCGCGAAGCAGCCGTCAACGCCGTACTTCACGGAAACGCCTACAGCCCGGACAAGCGCATCACCGCATCGTTTGAGACCACAACCAAATCGCTCGTTATCCGCATTGCCGACCAGGGCCCCGGTCTCGACCCTGCCACCTTGCCCGATCCCCTCGCACCGGACAATCTGCTGCGCGGCTCCGGTCGCGGTATCTTTCTCATCCGCTCGTTCATGGATGAGGTAGAGTTTCGTATGCTCAATCCCGGTACTGAGCTCACCCTTATCAAGCACCTTGTCAGTGCATAACCTATAGCCGTTTCGGTCATACTGTGGTCCGCGGAATGTTTCACCAGACGTGGCTCCCCCTGCAAAAAAAGCCGCAAGAGCCGTCGTCAGCAGTCTCCACAAGCACCGAAAATGCTATAACGCAGTCATCCTCAGGAGGATCTCTCAGTGAGCGTTAAAATCTCGACTCGTCAGGTCGACGGCGTCACCGTTTTGGACATGAGCGGCCGCATCACCCTCGGCGAAGGCAGTGTCCAACTCCGCGATGCCGTGCGTGACCTGCTGTCCAAGGGACAGAAGCACATCCTGCTCAACCTAGGCGATGTCACCTACATCGACAGCTCCGGCATCGGTGAGCTGGTCAGCGCATTCACCACCGCCAAGAACCAGGGTGGCGAGCTCAAGTTGCTGAACCTTACCCGCAAGGTCCACGACCTGCTCCAGATCACCAAGCTCTACACCGTCTTCGACGTGAAGGACGACGAGGCCAGCGCCATCGCCTCCTTCAAAAAGTAGACCGATCACGCACCAGACAGCAGAGGCTGCCCGGAAGGGCAGCCTCTCTGCGTTTGATTGTAGTTGGACTTCAGACGTCCTGGAGTTCCGCATTCGCGGGTTCAGTCGGTGGCTACGACACGCTTTCCAGCGATGCGTTTGACGTCGCGGAAGCCAGCCAGAGCAAGGGCGGCACGATGTTATCAGGACGAGCGCTGGCGCGCGTCTAAAGGGAGAGCGTTCGTAATCGTGCCGGTCAGGAGTGGTGTTCCCTTCAGCATAGTTCAGCGTAGCGTCGGAGCCAGCTGACCCTGCGTCCGACAGCGGTCTCGGCCTCAGCGCTCGCCATCAGGCCTATATGGCGATCACCTCCGCCGTTCTCAACCTGCTGCAGTTAGCAATTATTCAACGAGCATCGCGAATGCCATATATGCGGCGTCTTCCTGATCCTCATGATATTCCTGCTGACCATGGTGTTGATGATCATGCGCCAGGTTCGGCGCGACCTCGAAGTCGGCGCGGACACGGGATCCTGGCTGACGAACAACCCCGCCGGACGTTATTACCAGGATGTCCAGACGCCCAAAGATATTGAGTGTCCGGGCCACGACGGCGTCGAGGCCGCGCGTAGAGTGACGTCAGCCAGCATCGGACTGTGAGCCGTGGCCGATTCGTGCGCGATTTCCTGCGGTTGCATCGATTTCCGCCAACCGTGGGTCGCGGTCAGGGCGCCGGTGAGTTAGCCCGGGCGAGTCCTCGCGCCATGGCATCGGCCGAGACCTCGGCCATCGGGTGAAGTTCGCCGCGTCGCCGGTCAGCAATCCATCATGAAGACATCTTGTTCGATGCGTATCAACGGAAGCGAACCGCACGAGGCGCAGATCGCCGGCCGCTTCTTGCCCTTACGGCCAGTCTAAAATTTCACTGCCGGCGCGTTCCGCGATGCCTCACTCGCCTGGAAATACGCATTGTTGACGTGGAATCCGGCAAAGTTCGCCCAGATGCTGTTCGGGAACTGCCCGATGAAGGTGTTGTAGTCGCGCAGTGTTTCGTTGTACCGCCGCCGCGCCACCTGGATACGGTTCTCCGTCCCTTCAAGCTGGTCCTGCAGCGAGAGGAAGTTCTGGTTCGCCTTCAGGTCCGGATACGCTTCCGACAGCGCCAGCAGCCGGCCCAACGCTCCATCCAGTTGCCCGTTCGCCTGCATCTTGCCTTCCGGCGTCTTCGCGGCCAACAGCCCGGCGCGCGCATTCGCGATGTCCGCAAACACCGACTCTTCATGCTTCGCGTAGCCCTTCACCGTCTCCACCAGGTTGGGGATCAGGTCCGCCCGCCGCTGCAGCGTGGTATCGATGTCCGACCACGACGCCTTCACTGCCGCGTCCTTGGCCACCATCTGGTTTTTCGAGCTCACATAGCTGCCGCCCACCAGCAGCAGCAGCACCACAATCACCACCACCCCAACCAGTAAAGCCTTCATCGCTCTCGCTCCCTTGCTGAATCGAAACTAAATCTCTTCCCTAAAACGAAGCCCCGCCACCGCCGGAGGACCCGCCTCCGCCACCACCGAACCCTCCACCACCGCCGCCGAATCCTCCACCACCGCCCCAGCCGCCTCCGCCGCCGCCCCAGTAGCCGCCATAGTACCCGCCGCGCCCACCCCCACGGCCGCCGAACACCCGCGAGATCAGCAGGAAGATAGCGATCACCACCAGCCAGCCGATGATCCGGCCGCCGGACGTGGGCTGCTGCTGCACCGGCTCCGGCGGCAGAGCCTTCGTATTGTCGAGCGTGACCTTGGCGTCGGCCGCGATCACCCCGGCAAGCTCCTGGCTGCCGTCCGTCACCGCGGTGTTGAAGTCGTTTGCCAGGATCGCCGGACGCAGCCCACGGCCAATACGGCCGGAGATGCTATCCGTCACCACCCCTTCCAGTCCCAGCCCCACCTCGATGCGGCCACGATGGTCCTGGGTCACCAGCAGCAGCAGGATGCCGCGATTCGTCGCCTTATCGCCGATGCCCCATTTTTGAAAGAGCGCGTTGGCAAAGTCTTCGATCGGCTGCTCTTCCAGCGTCTTGATGGTCACCACGAAGAGCTGCGCATGCGCCTGCTGCTCGAGTTGCAGGCACAACGCATTGGTCTGATCGGTAGCCTGCGGCGAGAGAACGTGCGCGAAATCGCTGACGTAGTTGGAAGGCTTCGGCAGGTTCGCCACCTGCTCGGCCCGCAATCCACAGCAGACAAGCAGCGTTGCGAGCAGCGCCAGCAGGCGGTGATGGCGAACGAGCATCGTCGCTATTCTAACCGTCCGGCATCGCGTCCCAACGGCATTCTGCTACTTCTTGCCCTTTGCCTGCGCCAACTGCTGCGCCTGCTGCAGATGGTTCCCGGCAATCTGGTTCTCCTGCGTGACCAGATCCTTCAACTGCGGGCTGGTCGTGGTGCGCGCTTCGTCCCGGTTGCTCTTGTCCTCATCCTTGTGGCTCTTCACCGTCTGCTTGAGAAACGCCTGGTCGAACGCATCGCCTGAGAGCGCTTTCAGTTTGTCCATCTCCTTCACCGCGCCCTTCGACGGACCGTCCGGCACGTTCATCGCCAACTGCTGCGCCGCCTGCTTCAGCTCGTCCAGAATCTTGCCGTGGTCATCCGTCTCCTGGACCGCATAGTGCCGCACCTGGCTGTCCGTGCTCTTCTCCAGGGCAAGCCGCCCCATCTCCACGTCGCCCAGATTTGCTTCGATCGCCTTCTTGAGAAAGCTCTTGTCAAAGACCGGACCGCCGCCCGGCTTGGTACCGGCCCAGTTCCGATCGCCGCCAGGCTGCATCTCCACGGGAGTGCTGCCGGCGATCTGGCCTGCGCAAGAACACGCCAGCCCCCAGACGCAACAGAGCCCCACAGCGACTGCCAGCATCCGAACCCGACTCGCCTTCATGCCATCCTCTTTTTGTCCCCGAATATGCCTCAGCCGCTCCCGTTTCAGGGCGGCTCACGAACGGTATCACGAAGCACAACGACCCAGGAACACGAAGCGTTTTCGGCTCCTTCCGGGCGCGCGGCCGGCTCGGGCGGAACCAGCCCCATGGCTACCTTCTCGGCTCATACCGCATCGCCACCGCCCCCGAGCCGAACTCCAGCCGGCTCACGAGCCTCAAGTCGATACGCTTCGATAGCCCCGCGAACAACGTCGGCCCGTGGCCCGCCAGCCTGGGGTGCACCACGAACTCGTACTCATCGATCAATCCCAGCTCCGCCAACGCCAGCGGGAGCTTCACGCCTCCCACGAACAGTCCCTTGCCCGGCTCCCGCTTGAGCTGCTGAACGGCCGTCTCCAGATCTCCGCGCACGAGCTCCGCGTTCCAATCGACCCGGTCCAGGGTGCTCGACACGACGTACTTCTTTGCCGCGTCGATCGTCCGGGCGAAGGGTTCCATCCAATCGGGCCTCGCTCCCGCCGGCGCCGGCGGCCGCCACGCTGCCTCCATCATTTCGTAAGTCACCCGGCCAAAGAGGAGCGCATCGGCCTGGTCGAGGTTCTCGACCGCGTGACGATGCAAGTCTTCGTCCGGGATCATTGCACGATGATCGCAGCACCCGTCCAATGTGACGTTGATGGAATACCGAAGGGGTCGCATGACGCAAGAATACTGCCGCGCAATAGGCTGGTCGACGAATGGTGTTTGACTGAGACGCGCGAGGGCGCAAAAAACGGGGCGCTCGTAAGCGCCCCTTCAGGCCGAATTTGCGGTGTCCCTCAGCCTTACATCTTCGCCTTCTGCGAAGTGCCCTTGGCCTGCGCGATCTGCTGGATCTGTTGCAGGTGGCTGTCGATCGTCTGCGATGCCTCGGTGACTAGCTTTTTCAGTTGAGGATTCTGCGTGCTCTGCGCTTCCTGCTTGAACTCGCTGCTGTCCTTCTTGTGATCCTTCACCATGTCCTTGATATAGGCCTGGTCGAAGGCATCGCCGGAGAGCGCCTTCATCTTGTCCATGTTCTTCATCGCGCCCTTCGACGGGCCGTCCGGAACCTTCACTCCCATTGCCTGCGCCGCGGGCTTCAGCTGATCCAGCATCTTGCCGTGGTCATCCACCATGCGCTGCGCAAACTGCTTCACCTGGTCGTCGCTGCTTTTTTGCAATGCAAGCTGGCCCATCTGCACCTCGGCCATATTGCCTTCCATCGCTTTCTTCACAAATGCCTTATCCATCGCCGGGCCCGCATTCACGGCATTCGCGCCCAGCTCCTGCTGCTGTTGCTGCACCGAGGGCGAGTTCGCCCCCGTAGGCTGACTCGGCTGCTGCCCCATCCCGCCGCCGCTCGGCGCGCCACCCGGCGCCTGCGCCAGCATCGGGCTGCAACACAACGCCGCAGCCACCGCGAGATTCCACATTCGTATTCCGCGCATTGCTTGATCTCCTCACTTGAATTCCCGCGCTATGAACAACATCGGATGCATCCCACACCGGCATCCGGACAAGCGCTTCTCTTGGTTATAAGTAGCCATGTGGCGGGCTGCCGTTGCCCGGTCCCCATTCGATCTCCCTCAGCCTTTGGCAAATAATCCAGGTTCGCTCACCGGGGCAGGCAACCCAATCGGCCCGAAGCAGCAGCGATGATCAGCAGATATCCTGAAGCCATGCCCGAAGAAGTCCTGCCCCAGATGCCGTCTCCCCCGGTCGCACGCCGCGAGCCAACCACCACCACGCCTCCACGGCCAGAGCCTCCACGACGACTACGCATGGCTACGCAACAAAGACTCGCAGGAAGTCACCCAATATCTTGAAGCGGAAAACGCCTTCGCCGAAGCCTGGATGGCGGACACCAAAGACCTGCAGGAGACCCTCTATCGCGAGATGCTCAGCCACATCAAGGAGACCGACGAGTCCTACCCCTACCTGTACGCGGGCTATTACTACTACTCGCGCACCGTCGAAGGCTCGCAGTACACCATCTACTGTCGCCGCAAAGGGTCGATGGACGCAGCGGAGCAGATCATCCTCGACGGCAACGAGCTTGCGAAAGACCATCCCTTCATGGCGCTCGGCGCCTTTGCCATCTCCGAAGACCAGAACCTGCTCGCCTACTCCGTCGACCACACCGGCTTCCGCCAGTACACGATGCACATGAAGGATCTCCGCACCGGCGAGACACTGGCCGACACCGCGGAGCGCGTCGGCTCCATCGTCTGGGCCAACGACAACGTGACGCTCTTCTACTCCGTCGAAGACGAGGAGACCAAGCGCCAGCACCGGCTCTATCGCCACACCCTCGGCCAGCCGCAGTCGGCGGACACGCTGGTCTTCGAGGAGCCCGACGAGCGCTTCAACCTCGGCGCCGGCAAGACCCGCGATCGAAAGTTCATCCTGCTCGACATCGGCAGCCACACCACCAGCGAAGCGCACTTCCTGCCCGCATCTCAGCCCACCGCCGCATGGACGCTGATCGAGCCGCGCCGCGACACCATCGAGTACTACGCCGACCACCGCGACGGCCTCTTCTACATCCGCGCCAACGACACCGGCCGCAACTTCCGGCTGGTCACCACGCCGGTCGATCGGCCCTCCAGCAAAAACTGGCGCGAGCGGATTCCCCACCGCGACGACGTGATGCTCGAAGACGTGGACCTCTTCGCCACCTTTGCCGCCATCGGCACACGCTCCAACGGCCTGCCCCACATCGCACTCGCACCCTTCGGCGAAGCCGGCGCGCTCGGCGCCTCACGCGAGATCGCGCTGCCCGAGCCGGTCTACTCCGTGCACGGCGGCACCAATCCCGACTTCGCCACCACAAGCTACCGTTACGGTTACCAATCCCTGGTCACGCCCGCGTCCGTCTACGAGCTGGACATCGCCACCCACGAATCCACGCTGCGCAAGCAGCAGGAAGTTCCCGGCGGCTTCGACCGCACCCTCTATGCCTCCGACCGCGTCTTCGCCACCGCGCAAGACGGCACCCAGATTCCCGTCTCCATCGTCTACCGCCGCGACCAGAAGACCACGGCCAATCCGCTGCACGTCTACGCCTACGGCTCCTACGGCTACGCACTGCCGGTCGGCTTCAACGGCAACCGCCTCAGCCTGCTCGATCGCGGCGTGGTCATGGCCTACGCGCACATCCGCGGCGGCGGCGACATGGGCAAGCCCTGGCACGATGCCGGCCGCCTCATGCAGAAGCGCAACACCTTCACCGACTTCATCGCCGCCGTCGAACATCTCACCGCGCACGGCTACGGCGATCCGGCCCGCGTCTCCATCGAAGGCGGCAGCGCCGGCGGCCTGCTCATGGGCGCGGTCACCAATCTGCGCCCGGACCTCTTCCGCGCTGTCATCTCTCACGTGCCCTTCGTCGACGTGATGAACACCATGCTCGACGCGTCGCTTCCCCTCACCGTGCCCGAGTACGAAGAGTGGGGCAATCCGAATGAGCCTGCGGCCTTCGCCTACATGCTCAGCTATTCTCCCTACGACAACCTGAAGCCCGGCAGCTATCCCGCCATGCTGGTCAGGACCTCGCTCAACGACAGTCAGGTCATGTACTGGGAGCCGGCGAAGTACGTCGCCCGGCTGCGAACGCTCAAGCAGGACAAGAATCCGCTGCTGCTCTACACCAACATGGCCGCAGGCCACGGCGGAGCCTCCGGCCGCTACGACTACCTGCGCGAGATCGCCTTCGACTACGCCTTCATCCTGCGCACACTATCAGCGCAGTAGACGAGACCGGGCATACGCAGACCGGGAGGTCGAAGCCTAGGCGACCGTTGGCCGGCCGAAGAACAGGACGTAGCCGTCTGGATCGCAAATCTCGAAGCCGCGCAGACCGTCGTGCGTATCCTGAAGCGGTGCGCTGAATGCTGCGCCATGTTCGGCAAATTCCTCAGCAAGCGCATCGGGGTCGGGTGCATAGACGTAGGCATCCCATCTCATGAAGGGATGACGCCTGGAGTTCGGCAACGGCGACACGTCTTTGTCGGATTTGATGAAGAGCTGCGCTCCATCGCGGCCGATGATGGCGAAAAAGGGATTCGGTTTCGGCTCTTGAAATCTCGTCTCAAAACCAAGCCTGTCGCGGTAGAAGGCGATGGTTTGATCGACGTTACTGACGATGAAGAATGGTGACATCCCCTGCGTCTTCGGTCGTGTCATACGCACGCTCCTGCTGCGAAGCTGACCGGACCTTCGCCGGCCGCTGCGTCGCTGTCCGTCTTACTGCGTCGCCACCGGACAGTACGGCGAAGGATCGCGCACCGGGTTGCACGGCACGCCCTGCCCGGCCGCACGGCTGGCGGCAATGCTGTTGTACTGGCCGTTCCGGTTGCCCGGCGGTGAGTTGCTGGAGCCGCCCGCGGTATCCGTCGTCGAGCGCAGCGCCATGCCATAGCTCTGCAGGAAGATATTTGCCGATACCTGGTCGGTGTCGGTGCGAATCGCCGTAATGTACTGGCTGTCCTTCGCCAGCACAAAGACCGAGCCGGTGCCGATACCGGAAACCGATGCGATGCCATCCGGATGCGCGCCGCCATACACCGGGATCGTCTTGGTGACGACGAAGCTCGTCAGGTCCACGACCGACACCGTGCCGTCCAGCTGGTTCGCCACATAGGCGCGCGATCCGTCCTGCAGAATCGTCACCGCAACCGGCCCTTTGCCCACCGGAATGGTGTGGGTCTGCCCGAAGTTCGGATCGTCGTTGCCGTAGATATCCAGCCCTACATTGATCACCGTGACCGTGTTGGAGTCATAGTTCGCCGTCACCAGCAGGCTGGCCGGCTGGTAGATCGCGGCATGCACCGGCCCCAGCCCCGCCACCGCGCCCGTACCCAGCGTAAGCGTCGGGTGCACGGGGTCGATCGCGTTCTGCGGAACGTTGATCACCGTCACACTGTTGCTGCCACGGTTCAGGATGAAGGCGCGGTTGTTGTCCCCGGACATGATCCCGAAGACCGGGCAAATCCCCACCGGAAGATGCGCGTCCACCGTGTTGACGTTGGTCTCCACCGCCGCGACTTCTCCCGGCGTGGTGACCGAGGCGGGCGTATCGCACGCGTTGATCGGCAGCGCCACCGGCGTGCCTGTGCCGCTGGTCGTGGCGGACTGACCCTGGCTGATGGCGTAGATGCGGCTGGAGAGCGGCGTGCCGGCAAACTGCACCGGGTTGGGCGCAATCGGAATCTCCTGCTGCAGCGCCGGCGCCGTGGCCACGGAGCCCGCCGTTGCCGGAGGCACCTGCAGCGTCAGCACCGCCAGCGCCGCATTCGTCGCGGCCGGCGTCGTCGGCGACAGCAGGCTGTACGGCTCCAGCAGATAAATATCGTTGGTGCCCACGAAGATGCCCACCGGATTGGAGCCCGCCGTAAGCGTGGAATTGGTCACGTGGCTCGTCTGCAGCCCAAAGCTGGTGCTGACGGTGCTCGGCGCCGACGTCGGATAGGCATCCAGCGTCACGTTGGTGTTGCCGTTGCTGTTCAGGCTGTAGCCGGTGCTCCCGCTGCTGTTCAAAGCGAAGGAGAACACGCCATTGCCCAGCGTCGCCTGAGCCAGGATCGTATCCCCCGGCCCATTGATCAGGGTGGCCAGGCCGCTCGTAGAAGGGCTGTTCGTCGAAAGCACGACGAAGTTGGCGTTGGGGTCTTGCGACGCGGGGCCGGTCGGATTTACCGGCGTAACCACAGGACGATATTCGGCACCACAACCGCTTAGCAGGCCCAGCAGGCCCACGGCTGCAAGCCACGGGGCCGCGGCCCTTGCGCAACTCAGCACTCGCTTCTACCTCATGTACAACAGATTCGTCTTCTACGAGATTCTTCTTGTGGATTGTAAATCAGCGGGCGCTCGACAGAACAAAGCACCCTATGGAGATGGCGGTCACCCCACAGCCGCGAC
Organism: uncultured Acidobacteriaceae bacterium; assembly: GCA_963763665.1. GTDB lineage: Bacteria > Acidobacteriota > Terriglobia > Terriglobales > Acidobacteriaceae > KBS-83. The sequence continues at coordinate 508,182 of CAVXPT010000002.1, forward strand.
CGGCCATAAAGGACGCAATCGATGGACGACGCGGTTTAGAGGCCAGATGGACGGCCTTCACGCCGAATGCGAGGACAGTATCATGCGTGAACATGCCCGCTCTCAAGGTTGGCGAAGCTGCTCCAATGGAAACACTAGAGACATAGGAGGTCATGGTGGCCAGGCTGATCTACTCGGCAATCGCGTCGCTCGACGGCTACACAGCGGACAAGGAAGGCAAGTTCGACTGGGCGGCGCCGGACCAGGAGGTGCACACCTTCGCAAACGATCTCGTGCGGCCGATTGGCACCCACCTCTACGGGCGCCGGATGTACGAGACGATGGTCTACTGGGAGACCGCGCACACCCTCCCCCTCCAGCAGGCCTTTGAGAACGACTTCGCGGCAGTATGGCAGGCGGCCGACAAGATCGTCTACTCGAAGACACTCAGGGCGGTATCGAGTGCCAGGACGCGGATCGAGCAACACTTCGACCCTGAAGCGGTTCGGCAGATGAAATCGACAGCGGAACGCGATATCAGCGTCAGTGGTCCCAACCTCGCCGCACAGGCGATCCAGGCCGGGTTGGTCGATGAGTTCCACCTGTTCGTCATGCCGGTCGTGGTGGGAGGCGGTACACGATCCCTTCCAGACAACGTGCGCCTGAAGCTCGAACTACTGCACCAACGCCGTTTCGCCAGCGGCGTGGTGTACTTGCGCTACCGCACCCTAGCGCTCGCCAGGACGATGTGACGCGATAACGAGTGACGCCGAACAGCTCTTCGCGTTCGTAACTCAAGGGTGATCCACGTAAATGATTTATCAGCAAAAATTGCGAGATTAGGGGACCACAAGAGCCCACGAAGCTTGACCGCGATATGCAGAATGGAGCTATCGCATTGCAAATACAGCCGAGGCTATCCCTACGCATCCGGCGATCGAGAGACTTCTCGCGGCGATGCTACGCAGCTTGTCGGTCTGTTCGTTCGTGAGTCCGGTTGCTAGTTGATGGACCACGGTACGTAGCCAGAAGTACATGCACAGCATTGCAACGTTGATCACCGTTAACGCGACGACATCGAATCTCTGACTGGAGTGGTTTCGCCACGCCATCGCCAGTATCACCATGTCGAACACGACAAGCCCCCACCAGGAGATGGAGCGCAGAGGATGGCAAAGATGGTTATCGACGCCAAGCTTGTTCGAAAGCGCGTTGTCCAATGAATAGTTCATGTCTCCCTTTCTCAACATCCCATCCGGTACGACTGGACAGCACAGGCCGCTGCTGCTCTCTCATTACCAGCCAGCCCCGATACGATAAACAAGATAAACAACAAGTTACAGTCAATGCTGTGTCCAGGTTGCGGCTCGGGCTCGCGCTCGCCTCGTACAGCATCACCCTGTCTGTGCTTTCTCCTCTGGACGATCGCCTCGAGGTTCAGCCCGGGGATGCAGTGCCTTGCGCAGAAACACCGTCGCCTGCTGGTTCTGGTTGTAGCGCTCGCAGGCCTCATAGCCATGTCGGTCATAGAACCGCCGCGCCGCCTTCAGGTCGTCTTTGGAGTCCAGGTACAGCCACTCGTAACTGCTGGCCTCGGCATACTGCTCCAGCGCCACCAGCAGCGCCAGCGCCGCGCCCGATCCGCGAAACTCCGGCCGCACATACAGCCGCTTGATCTCGCCTGCCTGCTCGCGGGTGCGCAGCGGCCGCAGCGCAATGCATCCCGCCACCCGTCTGCCCACCTCCGCCAGCCAGAATCCGGCCCCGGAGCGGAAGTAATCCTTTTGGAAGCTCTCCGGCGAATCGCGCACCAGCACATCCACCGCGTCGTTGTACTCCTCGACCAGCCGGAACGCGGTCTCGCGATCCTTCTCCCCCGCCCGCCACACACGCAGCTCTGTCATCTCAACCTCACCCCAAAGCATCTGCGAACCACAGCAGCAGGAAAGTGCTATAGCCCCAGCTTCCAGGCGGTGTAGCTCGCGATCTCATGCGCCAGCCGCTGGGCTCGCCGCCGGCGGCCAATCGGCCGGCCTACCGCACGCGGCGACGTATACACCGTCAGCCCATAGCTTTCGCACAGTTGATGGATGCGAAACAAGTGCGTCCCGTCCGACACCGCAAGAATGCTGTGGATATGATTCTCTCCCGCAATCGCCGCCAGCCGCCGCGCGGACTCGGCCGTCGTCCGGCTCTGCGTCTCTGCAATGATGCGGCTCTCCGGCACCCCCTGCGCCACCAGAAAATCATGCCCCACCCCGCCCTCGGAGTGCTTCGGATCGCCGCTCCCGCCCAGCGTCACCATCAGCGGCGCCAGACCCTTCTGGTAGAGCAGCAAGCCTTGTTCCAGGCGGGCTCGCAGCACCGGCGACGGCCTGCCGTCATACTCCGCCGCGCCGAAGACCGCGATGGCGTCCGCCGGGCGCGCCTCGTCGGTGTTGGCGTAGTGCTCGATCTCGCCGTAGACCCACAGCACCCAGCAGCCCATGCCCGCGGCCGCCGCCAGCAGCAGGCCGCCGACCGTGCGGCGCAGCCAGCGGCGATGAATCTGCCGCGTCGTCCGTCCCGCAGGCCGTTCTTCCATCGCGTCTGCCCGGGCCGCCCCCATCTCACCGTCTCCCCATCAGTCCTGCAACGCCAGCGCAATCTCGTGGGTTGGAATCGCGCCTTCCCGCAGGATCTGCCACGAGTGGCCCCCGCCGGAAAGGTCCACGATCGTGGTGTGCGCGCGTCCCAATGTCGAGCCGCCATCCACGATCAGCGGAATCCGTTCGCCGATCTGGTCGCGCACCCCTGCCGCGTGGGTGCACTCCGGCGCGCCGTGCAGGTTCGCGCTGGTCGCGGTAATCGGCAGCCCAAAGGCCGCCACCACCGCCCGCGGTATCGCCGAATCGGGCACCCGCAGCGCCACATTGCCGGTATTCGCCGTCGAGCGCAGCGGCAGCTTCGCCCCCGCGCGCACAATCAAGGTCAGCGGCCCCGGCCAGAAGCGCTCCGCCAGCACGTCGAAGCTGTCCCCCAGATCGCGCGCCAGGTCGTAAGCCTGCTCCACCTCCGCGATCAGCAGCGACAGCGGCTTGTGCTTCAGCCGGCTCTTGATCTCGTAAATGCTCTCCACCGCGCGCAGGTTCACCGGGTCCACGGCCAGGCCGTAAAAGGTGTCCGTCGGCATGCCGACAACGCTGCCCGCTCGAAGACACGAAACGATGTATTTCACCCGATCCGGTTCCGGCTCATCCGGATGGACGCGAAGTATCTCTGCTGACAAGGACTCTCCTGAAAAGCACTCCAGAACATCTTCCTGTATACCAGCCCGCCCGGACCACCGCGGAGATTTCCATCTCCAGGCGGGCAAGGCGCTCCATCGCACAGGATACCGCCGCACCGGGCAGCGTAAAATCGCCCCGATGCCCGCCGGCACCCTCCGCACGCGTACCCGCCTGATCGAAAGCCGTCAGAACCCTCGCGTCAAAGAGCTGCGCGCCGCCCTCTCGCGTTCCGGCAGAACACCCTCCGGCCTCATCGCCATCGAAGGCGAGCACCTCGTCGCCGAAGCCCTGCGCAGCCGTCTGCGCTTCGCCGCCGTCTTCCTGCGCGACGGCTACCAGCCGCCATTCGCGTTGCCCGATGACGCCGACCACTTCCTCCTGCCCGCCGATATCTTCGCCAGCGCGGTCGCGACCGAGCAACCGCAGGGCATCGCCGCGCTCATCCATGCACCTGACTTTTCTAGAGACGCAATCTTCCGTGCGCCAGCCCCGCTGATTCTCGTCCTCGCCGGACTGCAGGATCCCGGCAACGTCGGCACCCTCCTGCGCTCCGCTGAAGCCTTCGCCGCGAGTGGCGTCCTCTTGTTGCCCGGCACCGCCAGCCCGTGGAACCCGAAAGCACTCCGCGCCTCCGCCGGCTCCGCATTCCGCGTCGCCGCAATCGCGGCAAGCGAAGCCGAAGCCCTCGATCTCCTCGCACGCCACAACATCCCGGCGATAGCCGCAGTCGCCCGCGCCGGCACACCCGTCAGCGAAGCCCCTCTCGCCAACGCATGCGCATTGCTGATCGGCAACGAAGGCGCAGGCCTCAGCGATTCCCTGCTCGCCCTAGCCGCGCACCGCATCACCATTCCCATGCCCGGCCACGTCGAAAGCCTCAACGCCGCCATCGCCGGCAGCCTGCTGCTCTATGAAGCCTCGCGCCAGCGTCGCAAGCCGCGTCCAACATCACTCATGAGTCTCTTCGGCGGCACACCCGAACTCGCCCCCGCCTCCACCCGCCGCGCCGCGCCGCTGGCCGAGCGCATGCGCCCCCGCACGCTCGATGAATACCTCGGCCAGCAGCATCTGGTCGCGCCCGGCAAGCCGCTGCGCATGCAGATCGAAACCGACGACCCCGCCTCGATGATCTTCTGGGGTCCGCCCGGCGTCGGCAAAACCACCCTCGCCAAGATCATCGCCGAGACCACCAACGCCACCTTCATCGAGTTCTCCGCCGTCCTCTCCGGCATCAAGGAGATCAAGCAGGTGATGGTCGATGCCGAGAAGGCATCGCAGTACGGCTCGCGCACCATCCTCTTCGTCGACGAGATCCATCGCTTCAACAAGGCGCAGCAGGACGCCTTCCTTCCCTACGTCGAGCGCGGCACCATCCGGCTCATCGGCGCCACCACGGAGAATCCTTCCTTCGAAATCATCGCCGCGCTGCTCTCCCGCTGCCGCGTCTACACCCTGCAGCCGCTCACCGAAGACGATCTCGTCACGCTGCTCCACCGCGCGCTTAACCGACGAGCGCGGCCTCGCCAAAGACCACCTTGCCGCCGATGAAGACGCGCTCGCGCTCATGGCCTCCTACGCCTCCGGCGATGCGCGCGGCGCCTACAACGCGCTCGAAATCGCAGGCCGCCTCGCCGCCACCAAAGCCCGACCGCCGCATCACCCGCGAGATCGCCACCGAGGCGCTGCAGCGGCGCGTCCTGCTCTACGACAAGAGCGGCGAGCAGCACTACGACCTCATCTCCGCGCTGCACAAATCCATTCGTAACAGTGACGTGGACGCATCGCTCTACTGGCTCGGCCGCATGCTCGCCGCCGGCGAAGACCCGCTCTACGTCGCGCGCCGCCTCGTCCGCATGGCCTCGGAAGACATCGGCCTCGCTGCGCCAGAGGCGCTCAACCTCACGCTCTCCGCGCGCGATGCGATGAACTTTCTCGGCTCACCGGAAGGCGAGCTGGCCCTCGCCCAGGCCGCCGCCTATCTCGCGCTCGCGCCCAAATCGAATGCCGTCTACACCGCCTGGAGCGCCGTCGCCGAGGACATCGAGAACACCCGCGCCGAGCCCGTCCCGCTGCACCTGCGCAACGCGCCGACCAAGCTCATGAAGGATCTCAACTACGGCCGGGACTACCAGTACGCGCACGACATCGAAGGCAAAGTAGCCGGCATGGACTGCCTCCCCGAAAGCCTGCGCGACCGCCGCTACTACCACCCCACCAGCGAAGGCCGCGAAAAACTGCTGAAGCAAAGAATGGAAGAGATCGAGCGCATCCGCGAAGAGAACAAGAAGCACGAATAGCGCAGTCACCCAGTATGAATCGTCATCCCGACCGCCTCATGGGAGACAACATTATGAAACGCACAACCGACGAAGTAATCACGGAGATCACGAACTTCCTGACCGGAGTTGGCGGCGCTCATGACTGGGACGACTTCATTTCCGTCCCAATCAAGGACAAGCGGCTGGACGCGATTCGCATTGAGTGCTCGGATTTACCAGATAACTACCCGCCGGAAAAGAAGAGCCACTACTGCAGCGATGAAGGTCTCAAGCGGTTAGAAGAGATTCTGCACGATCTCAAAACAGAGGCAGCCGGGTGCCCCACATCTCGAAGAGATGTGGGATAAAGTTAGATCGCCCATAATCCCAAACGTGAGCGACCAAAGGGAGCGAACCCCGCAACACGCGCCGCAGGCGCATCTGCCCGTGCGGCCAGCACCCGCAGCGCCTGTGCCTGGACGGCCAGTCACTGGACCGCATACCCAACCATCTTCCAAGCCCCACCCTCATGCACCATCACCACCGACTCAAGCTGCGAATGCCCATTCGCAAACGTCGTCTGGTACACAAACGCGACATACTCACCCTTCGGCAGGTTCGGCACTTCGGTCTTCCACTCGCTCGCCGTCAGATCGCGCACCAGCAGCGGATCGAGCGGCTTGCGCGTCTCGGTCATGTGCCGCACCCAGCCCTGCTCCGGCACCTGCGAGCGAAAATACTCAGACGCCGCAGCCCAGCTCTTGTCGTAAGCCTCGGCGTCCTCAATCTTCAGCCACGACTCAGCGGCCGTGCGCGCCGCGGCAATCGCATCCGTATGCTGCGCGTTGATTTTTTCCTGCTTCTTGCTGAGCTGCGCATTCGCCGCGAGAGCGGGCAGCAGGAGCCACACCAGCAGAGCGCGCACACGGCGAACCCGGAGCAGTGTGTCATCCTGAGCGAAGCGAAGGACCTGCACTTCGCCAGGCCTGCCACAACTCCGGAAGTAAGCGACAACGGAGCGAACCCAGCCACCCGCGCCGCAGGCGCATCCGCCCGTGCGGCGAGCACTAATTCCCATACTTGACCGCACACCCATAAGGCCGCGTCGAAGCCACCTGCCACCGGCCGGCCCGCCATCGCTTCTGTCAGCGCGACAGATACATAATTCTTCGCCACCTTCACATCCGAGGTGTCCGTCGTCGCCTTGTCGTCGATCGCCCCCGCATAGATCAGCTTGCCCGTCGGATCGATCACGAACATATGCGGCGTCGTCCTCGCACTGTAGAGCCGGCCAATCTCCCCGCTCGGATCGAGAACCGCAGCCGTCGGATGCGCATGCACCTCGGCGATGTGCTCATTCTCCTGCGCCGCGGTCAGATAGCCGTCATCGACATGCGAGGGCGAAGATGACAGCACCGTGAGCCACACCACACCCTTCCCGGTCCACTCCTGCTGCAGCGCCTGCATATTGCCACTGTCATAGTGCTTCTTGGTAAATGGGCAGGTCAGGTTGGTCCACTCCAGCACCACGTACTTGCCGCGATATTGTGCCAGCGACTGTGTCTTTCCCTGCGAATCTTTTCCGTGGAACGTCGGCGCAGCCTGCCCCACAGTGGCCGCGCGCGCCACCAGCACTACCACCAGCACCGCCAGTGCGATGGCCACATACACAAACGCGCGCCAGGCCCCAAGCCGACGAACATACTGCTGTTCACTCGCCATTCCTCACCTCCGGCTTTTGCGTTATCGCGATGGTGCCAGCGACGCCGTTCGAGGGCCGCCCGCGTCCGTACTCGGGTTGGGCAAAGCCTTCAACGCGTCCAGCACCGTGTTGGTCGTCAGTACTTCAGGCAGCACCCGCGCGGGCGCGCCCGGTGTCCCCGGATACAGCGCATACGTCGGCACGCTCGATCGTCCCAGCGTCGCCAGCGCACGCGCTATGTCTTCATCATGCCGCGTCCAGTCCGCGCGGACCAGCGCGATCTTCCCATCCGCAAGCTTGTTCAGCACCTCGGGCCGCTCCAGCACCACGCGCTCATTCACCTGGCAGCTCAAACACCAGTCCGCCGTAAAGTCCACAAACACCGGCCGCCCCTGCGCCTGATATTGCGCCACCACATCCGGCGTAAACGGCTGCCATCCGCGCGTGGGATCAACATGAGCACCGCTCGCGCGAGCAGCCACGCTCTCGGGCGCCGGGAAAGTCCGCACCGCATACACCGGCGCAGCCAACCGCCAGCAGCAGGATCACCACCGCTGTCACCGTAGCCGGCAGCCGCGCCGGCCAGCGTCCCAGCACCCAGCCCGCAATCCCCAGCAGCAGGAAGGCCGACAGCAGCCCGATCAGCGCCGTCGCCCCGGCAAGCTGCGCGAACAGCCAAACCAGCCAGATCACCGTCGCGAAGATCGGCACCGCCGTCGCCTGCTTCAGCACTTCCATCCACGCGCCCGGCTTCGGCAGCAGCTTCGTCCACGCCGGTTGAAACGCCAGCAGCAGATACGGCAGCGCCAGCCCCACGCCGAGCGCGGTGAACACCGCAAACGCCACCACCGCCGATTGAACCAGCGCAAATCCGATCGCCGCTCCCAAAAATGGCGCAGCGCACGGCGTCGCCACCACCATCGCCAGCACGCCGGTAAAGAAGCTCCCCGCCAACCCATGCTTGTTCGCCAGCGACGAGCCCGCGCTGGTCACGCTCAGCCCGATCTCGAACATCCCCGCCAAGCGACAGCGCAAGGAAGAACAGCAGCATCGCGATCATCGCCACAAACACCGGCGACTGGAACTGGAAGCCCCAGCCCAGCCCGCGTCCGCCCGCGCGCAGCCCCAGCAGGATCGCCACCACAATCCAGAACGACACCAGGATGCCCAGCGTGTAAGCCAGCCCCTGCACCCGCATCGCGCGCCGCTCCGCGGTCGAGGACTGCACCAGCGCCAGCGCCTTGATGAACAGCACCGGGAAGACGCACGGCATCAGGTTCAGCAGGATGCCGCCCACCAGCGCGAAGCCCACATAGCGCAGCAGGTTCACGCCGCCCGACGCGGAGATCGGCGCCGCCGGAATCGTTCCCTGATGCGCGCGCACCAGGTACGACGTCCCATCCGCCAGCAGCACAATGCCGCCCAGCGCCCCCGGAGTCTTCTGCAGATTCTCATCCTGCGTCAGCGCGATCACCGCGCCGTCCCTGCGCGGCGTCACCGGCTGCGGCGCCGCGTTCGCAATCACATTCTGGTCGGCGGGAAAGAACTGCGCGCCCTCCACCCGCTTGCCGGTCAGCACCGCCAGTTGGAAGCCATTCGGCACGCGCGTGAAGATCGCCTTCGCCCGCGCCGGCAGCACCTTCGGCATCGCCGCGAAGGTCTGCTTGAACAGCGGCGCCGCCGCGCTCGCGCCGCCATTGCCCACCGGCAACGCCAGCGTCAGATGCGCCTTGCCCGGCACGCACGCCTGGCGGCACACCAGCCAGCGCACATCCGCCGCAATCGGCACCGCAGCTTTGTGTATTGCCGGCAACATGCAGCTCCGCCGGAAACAGCACCTGCCCCTCATACCCGAAGTCCATCAGCGGACCCAGCGGCAGCCGCTTCGGCGCGGGAAACTGCAGCGGCCCCACCGTCACTCCGGCAGGCAGCGTCCACTTCACCTCCGGCGGCTCGCCCGAATCGCCGGCGTTGGTCCAGTACACATGCCAGCCCGGCTCCAGATCGAAGAGCAGCCCGACATGCGGAGGCACAGCCGTGTGCGCCGCATCGGACGCCACCGACGCCTGATCCGCCACCAGCGACACCTTCACATGCGGCGCCGTCACACTGCTCTGTGCATCGCTGCGCGTGCAGAACGCAGCCGTCGCGGCCACCAGCAGGACGCTCAGAAACAGGCGTAAACGGCACGAAAAGCCGGCGTGAGGGCGTGCGTTCATAAGGTTGCTCTATTGTAGGACGCCAAGCCCGCCGTTCGGTTACGGCGATACTGGGTGCCCCATCCTGAACCGCTTTATAGCCCTGTCATCCTGAGCAAAGCGAAGGACTGCAGTTTGCGGCAGCACCAGCAAACCGGGTGCCCCATCCTACGCAAAGCGTAGGGTGGGTCTGTTCCCAACAATCAGTCGGAGCGAAGCGACCTCCGAATCCGAACCCCTGCATTCCCTCTAAACGTGCCCATCCCGCGACCACGCCGCGTGCGCCTTCAGCATGCAGCGGTCCATCACCACACCGATACCATCCGCCTCCGCCCAGCCTGCCGCCTCATCGTGGCAAACACCCTCCTGCAGCCACAGGTAGGGGATCTTCAGCCGGATCACATCCTTCACGATCTCCGGCACGTAAACCGGCGCGCGGAACACATCCACCACGTCGATCGTCCCCACCGCCGCGCAGGCCTCGTCCAGCGACCCGAAGACCGGCTCACCCAGGATCGTCCTGCTCTTCGCCATCGGGTTCACCGGCACAACGCGGTAGCCATGCTGCTGCAGGTAGTGCGCCACGCTCAGGCTCGGCCGCCCCGGTCTGTCGGAAAGCCCCACCACCGCAATCGTCTTCGCCGTCTTCAAAATCGTCCGTATCGTCTCCGGCTCATTCATCCAGCAATCCTCCGGTCCATTGCTTCCCGGTCCACTGCTTCGATGATAGCCAGCGGCCAAACGGTCCAGGACGGAGGACATTTGCACACATTTCGCAGACGAGGAAGCCGACAGCGCAGCGCCGGACCCTACTCGGTAATCACCCGGTCCGCCCACTCCACCAGCCCCACAAAGATCGTGGGGCTTCCGTACTTCGCTCCATAGTTCGCAAGATCAGCCTCTCCCACTCCTCGCGCGCGCGAGCAGGCACCGCAGGCAAAGATCTGGATCTTTTTTGCCGCGACCTTGTCGAGCGTCTGCGCCAGGGGCGGCCAGCCCACCGGCACCACCGCCTCCGCCTCACTCTTGCGCATCAAACCGACCGCCTCGCCCAGCAGAAAGATCTGTACCGAGTGGCCCGCCTCGGCCAACGCCAGCCCATGAAGAAATGGAAAGGCCGCCTTGGTCGGGTCATCCGATCCCCAGGCGCTCTTCATCATGATGTTGAGTGATTTTCCGCGGGCAGGCGAAGGCGCGACCTGCGCGCCGGATGCGGAGTCAAAGCTGGCGAGCGCCATCAGTGGCAACGCGGCTAACTGTGAGAGGAATGACCGCCGTGACATGAACACTCCGGATCATGCGCAGATTGGATCGTGCGCAGAAGAGGCCCGCCGTCAGTTATACCCGGAACAAACTCATTCATCCACAATCTCTTGACTTGCGACTCACTTCGCCTTCGGCTTCCGCGCTTCCACCACCGTCAGCGGCGGAAACGTATCCCACGGATGATACGAACGCCGCACCGTCAATCCCGCCGCCTGAAATACCTTCGCGTACCGGCCGGTATTCTTGAAGTCGGAGATGACGGCCACGCCGCCAGGTTTCAACATCCGCACAATCTCCCGGCAGGCCGCGTCCCGTTCCTCTCTGGCTGAGATGTTGTGCAGGCACAGGTTGGACACGATCACATCGAAACTTGCATCCGGCAGCCCGGTATCCTGCGCCGGCCGCTCCAGCAGCCGGCAGCGATCCGCCACGCCCTCCTGCTCCAGCACGGCCTCCGTCTTTGCGCGCGCATTGCCGCTCAGATCGCTTGTCTTCCAGATATCCAGCCCCACAGCGCGGCCCGTCACCAGCTTCTTCGCCGCGCCCACCAGCAGCAGTCCGCGTCCAGTGCCCACATCCAGCACATCCTCGTCGCCGCGCAGCTTCGCCAACGCCAGCATGCGATCGCGATGCCGGAACTTGCCCTTCAGGCTGTAGAGCAGCATCAGCCCGCCGAAGAACAGGCAGGAGCTCCCGGTAATCCAGAAGCCGCGCAGATCCACCAGGGCGCTGCCCACATGAAACGGCGGAACCAGCAGCGAAGCCGCAAGAATCACCGCGCCCAGCACCAGCAGATTGCGGATCACACCCGGCGCATCAATGCCGTAGTCAATGCTTGTTTCGCTCATAAATCAGATCGTCCGCGCAGCAGCCGGGTGCCCCATCCTACGCGGAGCGTAGGGTGGGCGAATAAAGACGCGCGAAGCGCCACCACGGTCCATCAAACCGCCAACCGTCATACGTCCAGATCGTCTCCCGCCGCCACCGGCACGCCGCCCTGCCGCCGCATCAGCAGATAGCCGCGGATAAACGGCGCGAGCGCCCCATCCAGCACGCTGTCCACATCGCCCACTTCCACCTTCGTGCGGTGGTCCTTCGCGATGCGGTACGGCTGCAGCACATAGCTGCGAATCTGCGAGCCGAAGTTGATCTCCAGCTTCGAGTCTTCAATCTTCCGGCTGGTCTCCTTCTTCTTTTCCAGCTCGTACTCATACAGCCGCGAGCGCAGCATCTTCATCGCCTTCTCGCGGTTCTTGTGCTGCGAGCGCTCGTTCTGGCACTGCACCACGATGTTTGTCGGCAGATGCGTGATGCGCACCGCCGAGTCCGTCGTGTTCACATGCTGGCCGCCCTTGCCGCCGCTGCGATAGGTATCGGTGCGGATCTCATCCGGCTTGATATCGATCTCGATCGAGTCATCGATCTCCGGCGACACATACACGCTCGCGAACGAGGTATGCCGCCGCTTCGCCTGGTCGAACGGCGAGATGCGCACCAGCCGGTGCACGCCCGTCTCGCCGCTCAGCAGCCCATACGCCGACTCGCCCGTAATGGTGAAGGTCGCCGACTTGATGCCCGCCTCTTCCCCATCCTGGTAGTCGTTCATCTCCGTCTTGAAGCCTTCGCGCTCCGCCCATCGCAGGTACATGCGCATCAGCATCTCGGCCCAGTCCTGGCTCTCCGTGCCACCCGCGCCCGGATGCACGGTGACGATCGCGTTCAGCGGATCGGTCTCGCCGGAGAGCATCGTCCGCGTCTCCAGCTCCTCCGCATACTTGCCCAGCGACGTAATCTCGCGCTCCAGCTCCGGCTCGACCGCTTCACCCTCGCGCGCCAGGTCGAAGTACGCCTCCACATCGCTCGTGCGTCGCCCCAGCTCCGTATCGAAGGCGAGCTGCTGCTCCAGCCGCTTGCGCTCACGCATCAGCACCTGCGACTCCGCCGGCTTTCCCCACACCGCGGGATCGCCCAGCTTCTCTTCTACTGTTTTGAGCTCCGCGCGCATCCGCGCCGCGTCAAAGATACTCCCGCAGGTCGCGCACGCGATCGCGTACGGGAGCGTAGGCAAATTCCAGATCGTTCAACATGATTTGCGCCTGACCTGACTTAGTAAGTAAGTTATGCAACTCCGAATGACCTTGTCATCCTGAGCAGAGCGAAGGACCTGCAGTTCCTCCGCGCTACCGCAATACCGGGTACCCCATCCTGGCGAAGCTAGGGTGGGTTTACACCGTCCGCCCCCGGCGCTCGATGGTCAACCGAACTCCGCGCGCCAGCACCGCCAGCGACAGTATCCCACACAGCAGCGCAAACACGTCGCCGAAGCGCGTATAGAAGGTCAGCTCGTCATTGAACCCATACCGCACCGCCAGCGACGTGAACTGATGCCGCGGCACACTCTGCGTGATGCGTCCGTATGGGTCCACGGCGGCAGTCACGCCGGTATCCGCGTCGCGCAAAATCCATCTGCGATTTTCCGCGGCCCGCATGCGCACCATGTTCAGGTGCTGCCACGGCGCGCTGGTATCTCCATACCATCCGTCGTCGGAGATATTCACCAGCACCTCGGCGCCATTCAGCGCAAATTGCCGTATCTCCCCCGCGAAAATCGACTCGTAGCAGATAAAGATGCCGTAATGATGTCCATTCAGCCGGAAGACACTCCGTTTCCATCCATGCGTCAACTTCCCGGCATTGCGCGTCAGACCGTGGGCGAATGCGAAGAATCTCTTGAAGGGCACATACTCGCCCCACGGCACCAGGTGGATCTTCGCGTATCGCCCCAGCAGCGCGCCGTCGGGAGTGAACACGCTGGCCGCATTGTAGAAATCGATATGCCTGCCCCGCACATCCCTTGCCAAATTGCCCACGATCGCCGCCGCACCCGTCGCCGCGGTCATGCGCCCGATCAGCGCGCGGAATCGCGGATCGCCCTCCGTCATCGGCGACTCCGCCTCCGGCCACACAATCACGCTCACCTTCTGCACGCTCGCGTCGGCGGCATTGCAGTCTGGCGTCACCCACGGCGCACGTGTCTCCGGCATCCCGGCGATATAAGGAGTACACGTCCGCTCGCTCCACTGCATAAAGCGGTTCGTGTTCACATCCCACAAGTCGAGATAGCTGCCCGTCTTCGGATCGAACTGCGTGCCGGCCCAGCTATTGTCCTGCTGCACGTCCAGGTTCTCCTGCAGCAGCACAGCCGTCGCCGCCGTCGGCGAAGGCGCCGGATGCCATAGCAACCCCGCCTCCAGCAGCACCGTCACCGCGACCGCGCCCGGCAATATTTGGACCCCCCAGAATTTCTTCCGCCATGTAAATGCAGCCGCGAATAAAACATTCACCGCCAGCAGCACACACGTGATGCCATAAGTCCCGGTCCACGGCGCAATGCTGGTCAACGGCACATTGTCGATCTGCGAATACCCCAGCTGGTCCCACGGCACCTTGATCAAATGCGCGCCCAGCAGGTCGATCGCCGTCCATAGAAATGGCGCCAGAAACAGCGGCGCACGCACCCCGCCGGTGGCATGGCGCGTGAATGCGATCAGCCACCCGAATAGCCCGTAGTACAAACCCATGATCACGCTGAACAGCAGCAGGATGCCCGCCGCCACCGGCGTCGGCAGTCCGCCGTAAAGAAACATCGTCTGGTAGATCCAGTAGCAGTTGATCGCGTACCACAGCACGCCGAAGACCCAGCCGGTAAAGAACCCCCGCCACATCGGCCGCGAGCCCTCATCACTACACAGCAGCGCCAGCAGCAGCGGCACCGCCCCAAACCATGCAAAGACCGTCCGCCACGCCGGCAGCGGCCCGGCTATGGGAAAGCATAGGTTCAGCAGCAGGGCAGAGAGCACTGCCAACCCCAAACGAGCTCGCGTCGTGGTTATGCGCATAGGTGGATCAAGAGTCGGAGTCTACCATCCTGAATTCTTCGCTCGGTGAAACCAGCCCGGCGCCCGCATCGCGCCGCTGGCGACTCCGCGGTACACTTCTTCCATGTCTGTCGTTCTCTTCGGCATGCGCCTGCTGGAAGTGATGTTCTTCGTCGGCATCGCTGGCTCAGCCATCGTCGTCACCATCGCCACCGCGGAGGATATGAAAGAGCTCTTCAGCAAGACCAAACACATTCATCCTGCAGAAGAGACGCCCCCGGCCTGAAGCCGTTGCAGATTTCAGACCCGTTGCAGGAAATAGGTGTGCAACACCTCTTGTTGCTCTCACTTAGGGAGATCCGGACACCTCTCAACCCTCAGATAGCATGACCCAGCTTCGTTGCGGGAGCGTTGACGCTCCTATCCATCCGCTCTACACTCAGCCGAGTACGCCGGACAGACACCAGAGCCTTTTCCCTTCGCTGTGATGGAAAGGAAAGGGCTCTAGCGCTCTAAGTTGAGCGCCCGGACGTCAGGACCGAATGGCCTTCGAGAAAACAGTCGCAGCACCCTCTTCCGGCCGCGTACGCCTCGTCGTTGCCTCCTCGGTCATGCTGTCGTTCATCTCCTTCTGGCGTGCCGCCGCCATCGTCCTCAACGATCTTGGCTCCTCCGCGTTTTACGCCGGCGGCATCTCCGAACAACTCATCGGCAAGTCCGCCCCCTGGTTCATCATCGGCGTCGTGCTCTTCTCGCGCGCCGTCCGCGCGGTCTACGTCGAAAGCTGCTCCATGTTCACTCGCGGCGGCGTCTACCGCGTCGTCAAGGAGGCGCTCGGCGGCACCTTCGCCAAAATCAGCGTCTCCGCCCTGATGTTCGACTACATCCTTACCGGCCCGATCTCCGGTGTGTCCGCCGGCCAATACATCACCGGCCTCTTCAACCAGTTGCTCGAAGTCGGCGCGGCCCATGGATGGCTCCCCGCTGCCCTGCTCGGTGCCCACCATCACGTTCCGCAGTTGCCCATGAACCTCACCGCCGCCTTCTGCGCGGTCATCGTCACCCTCTACTACTGGTGGCAGAACATCAAGGGCCTCGAGGAGTCCAGCGACAAGGCGCTGCAGGTCATGAAGATCGCTACCGTCATGGTGGTCATTCTTCTGCTCTGGGGCGGTTACACCGTCTTTCACGTCGGCGCGCATCTGCCGCCCTTCCCCACTCCTTCCACTCTCAGCTTCAGCCCCGATGCGCTTGGCTTCCTCAAACACAGCCACTTCACCGAAATGCTCGGCCTCTTCGGCATCGTGATGGCCTTCGGCCACTCCGTGCTCGCCATGAGCGGCGAAGAAACCCTCGCCCAGGTCAACCGCGAGATCGAGCATCCCAAGCTGCGCAACCTCCAGCGCGCCGCCATCGTCATCGCTATCTACAGCCTGTTCTTCACCGGCCTCTCCACCCTGCTCGCCGGCATGCTCATTCCGGATGCGGTGCGCATCCCCGTATATAAGGACAACCTCATCGCCGGCCTCGCCATGTACCTGGCCGGACCGCAAATACTGCGCATCATCTTCCGCGTCTTCGTCGTCGTCGTCGGTTTCCTCATCCTCTCCGGCGCGGTCAATACCTCCATCATCGGCTCCACCGGCGTGCTCATGCGCGTCGCGGAAGATGGCGTCCTCACCGACTGGTTCCGCAAACCCAATCGCCGCTTCGGCACCAGCTATCGCATCGTCAACCTTGTCGCGATCATGCAGCTCTTCACCATCGTCGTCACTCGCGGCAACGTCATCATGCTCGGCGAGGCCTATGCCTTCGGTGTCATCTGGAGCTTCACCTTCAACGCGCTTTCCATGCTCGTTCTCCGCTGGAAGTACAAAGGCGAGCGCGGCTGGAAGGTTCGCCCGAATATCCGCATCGGCAAGACGGAAATTCCTATCGGGCTGCTCTGTGTCTTCGCCGTGCTCTTCAGCACCGCCGTCGTCAATCTCTTCACCAAGTCAGTCGCCACTATCAGCGGCATTGCCTTCACCGGCGTCTTTTTCGTCATCTTCACCATCTCGGAGCGCCAGAACAAACACCGCCACGCGCTCACCGATCGCCAGATGCGCGAGCACTTCCAGCTTGAGCATGAGGACACCGTCGGCCGCGAACAGCTTCAGATCCGCCCCGGCTGCCTCATGGTCACCATGCGCGATGCGGCAAATCCACTGGCGCTGAAGTGGTCGCTCGCACGCACCGATACCGATGAGCAGGATGTGGTCGTCCTTACCGCCCGCATGGTGGGCGTCGGAGGCCCCGAACTACTCGACTCTTCCGAGCAGTCTTTCTCCGAGCACGAGCAGATGCTCTTTACCAAGGCCGTCTCCGTCGCGGAAAGCTTCGGCAAGCACATCAACCTGCTCGTCGTCCCCGCCGGCGATGTCTTCGCCGCGCTGGTGCAAACCGCCAACTCGCTCGAAGCTGCTTCGGTAGTCTCGGGAGTCTCTTCCAAATTGACATCCCAGGAACAGGCCTACTATGTCGGCCAGGCCTGGGAGGCGCTTCCCGAGCCCAAGCGCCAGTTCACCTTTTATGTCGTCATGGAAGATGGCAGCGCCCAGGCTTACCACATCGGGCCGCACGCACCGCATCTGCAGCCGGATGATGTTCAGCTCGTGCATCGCCTGTGGCTCAACTTCCGCCGCGACCCCGACCTTGCCGCACTGCACCACAGCGATATCGTCACGTACGCATTAACCCGTCTCGCCTCGGAATACGCACGCGATAAACAGGAAACGCTCAAGGGATTGAAGCGCAGTGCCTCGAAAGACGCGGCTCCCACGCGTGCCTTCGGCAAACCCAATGCCGCTCGCGAAGGCGCAAATGACTACAACGTGCTGGCGCCGAAACCCAACGCCGATAAGACCGATATTTCTTTTTGATTTCTTTTCTTTCCTGGCAATAATAAGAATTATTCCTATAGAAATTCGCCCCCAATTTTGCGCGGCGTCGCATATTCCTTCATAATGGGCCTTGCTTCGCATTTTTAAATGTGTTGTCAATCGGAGGATTTGTGAAAGTAGAAGAAATATTGGCCGGCATTGACCAGGAGATTGCTCGTCTGCAGCACGCCCGCAACCTGCTTGCCGGCGATCAGCCTCGCCGTGGACGGCCTCGTGGGTCCAAGTCCGTGAAGAAAGCAGCTAAGGCAGCTAAGGCAGCAAAACCGGGTCGTAAAAAGCGGAAGCTTTCCGCCGAGGGCCGCAAGCGCATTGCAGACGCCATGCGGAAGCGTTGGGCCGAGCGCAAGAAGGCGACCGCAGGAAAGTAAGGGAGCTTCCTTAATTTTCACTGAAGTACGTTCAGCTACTCAACCGTTCGACCTCAACCGTTTTGACTGAAAGACCCAGCAGCAGATCAGATTCGGCCCCCGGGCCACCAATACAACAGGGCAGCCCACAAGCTGCCCTGTTTTGCGAGTGTCATCCGGAACGTAACCGAAGGTGGAGTGAAGAGCCTGCCCTGAGCTTGTCGAAGGGACCTGCTGTATCTATCGTTCGATATCGGCGCAAAGCGCCGCACCACCCATCCCCATAAACTCCCCACTCACTGCACGCTCTCACCCGGCTTCGGCGCCACCACCTCGATACCGCTCCCTTCCAGTTGCGCCTCTAGTTCCGCAGGCGTTCCGGTTAACGCCGGAAACGTCCCGTAGTGCACCGGAATCACGCTCTTCACTCCGAGATACTTCGCCGCCAGGGCAGCATGCTTCGGCCCCATGGTGAAGTTATCCCCAATCGGCAGCACAGCCACCGCCGGCGCGTATAACTCTTTGAATAACTGCATATCTCCAAACAACGATGTGTCGCCGGCTAAGTAAATCGTCGGCGCGCCCTCCATCGTCAACACGTAACCGCACGGGTTGCCCGCATAGAACGTCTTGCCGCCATCCACAATGCTCGAAGAGTGCCGCGCCTCCACCATCGAGATGCGCACATCCCCCACCTGCAGGTTGCCGCCGTAGTTCATCGGACTTATGTTGTCGATGCCCTGCCCCTGCATCCAGCTCGTCAGCTCATAAATCCCCACCACCTTCGCCTTCGATTGCTTCGCCACCTTCACCGCATCGTGAAAATGGTCGTCATGTCCGTGCGTCAGCAGCAGCAGGTCAATCTTCGCCGGCAAGGTGTAGTTCTTCGGAGAAGAAGGATTCCCCTCAAACCACGGATCGATCAAAATCGAACTGCCGCCGGCCGTCTGGATGTGAATCGTCGCGTGGCCAAGCCACGTGAATGTGCTTCCACCTAAATACGACATGCCGTTTCAAGCTCCTCTTCCAAAGCCATTTTCAAAAGCCATCTTTAAAAGACTAAGATGCACCCTGACAACTCGCAGCGCAATGCACGCCACGATGCCGCAGTTGGATCGCCGCTGCAAAGCTGGTTCAACCAAATGAACTGTCATCCTGAGCGGAGCGAAGGACCGGCAGTTTGTAGGTGCCACCACGCCGGGTGCCCCACATCTCGCGTTTGAGATGTTGGCTTCAGTCAGGTCGCCCATTACAGCAAACGTGAGCGACCAAAGGAAGCGAACCCAACGTCACGCGCGCCGCAGGCGCATCTGCCTCGGACGGCCAGTACTAGTTCGGCTTGGACGCCGGCTTCCCCGTCTTCTCGTCCGCCTGCCCGCTCTGGTCGCCCGTCGCGTTGCCCTTGTAGATGGAGTATTGCGACGTGGGCCGCTGCATCTTGATCGTGATCTCCTTGGAGTCCGCGTTCGCAATGTAGTCGTTGCCGAAGGTCTGGAAGCCGTTCGCAATGATCTGCAGCCGCACCGTCGATCCAATCGGAATCACATCCAGTTGCGTCTTGCCTTCCAGGTCGGTCTTCAGCTCCATCGCGCCCTCTTCCTTGCCCTTTTCGTTCACCGGATGAAAGATCACCGCGGCATTCGGAATCGGCTTGCCCGTAGTGGCGCGCACGACGCTGATGTCGATCTTCATCGTCGAGGGCGGCGCCTTGTACTTGCGCCCGCGGCGATCCTGCTGCGCCGGCAGCAGCAGCGTGGTGGTCACAATCAGGAAAAGCGTAACGAGGCGAAGGAAGCGGCGGAACGGCATGCCGCCATTTTACTGAAGCCGGCCGCCATTCCGCCACGCTTACGCGGTTTCTACGGATTCGGATCGCCCGTCTCCGCAGATGGCCTGCGCCCCCCACGGAACGCCTCCGGCCGGCCCTTTCCTTGCGCCCGGAGCGCGGAAACCTTCCGCGTCTGCCGCTTGAGCCACTTCAGGCAAAACGATGCCCACGTGTAGCGCGCGGAGAGAATCACCAGCCCCGCGATCAGAAACGGAATGCCCGGAAGAATCGGCAGCACCACGCCAAGGACGCCGACGCCGATGCACAACCATCCGACAACCGCTCCCCAGAAGGAACCGGGCTTCCTCAGATGCGTGATCCAGCCGGGAACGTTCATACGATATAGACTCCGCCCGGCCACAAACGTTCACGCCGCTCGTTGGCGAAGGTCACATCGTCAGCACCACGCGGAACTGTGCGTTGCCGCTCATCATCCGCGCGTAAGCCTCGGCCGCCTTTTCCAGCGGATAGGTTTCAATCATGGGACGCACGCCGCTCAGTTCGGCGAAGCGCAGTGTGTCCTCCGAATCTGCTGCTGTTCCCGCCGCCCAGCCTTGAATCGTTCGACTCCCCATGATGAGCTGTGCCGGCGACACCTCAATCGGATCGAAGGTCGCGCCGATCACCACGAGCTTCCCATTCGGCCCCAGGCCATCGATCAGCTCCGACATCGCTTTCGAATTCGGAGCGGTCGCCAGAATCACCCGCGCGCCGCCCAGCTTCTGCAACTCCTCTGCTGCATTCGTCGCTTTGCTGTCGATGTACACATGGGCGCCCAACTTCTTTGCCAGCGCCGCGTTTTCTCCTCCACGCCCGATCGCCGCGACCTTATAACCGAACTTGTTCGCAAATTGAATTCCCAGATGCCCCAGGCCGCCAATACCCTGCACCGCCACCAGGTCGCCGGGCAGCGCGCCGCTATGACGTAGAGCGTTATAGGTAGTAATTCCCGCGCACAGCAGCGGTGCCGCATCCACGTCACTCAGGCTTTCCGGGATCGCCGCCAGCGCTTCCACGGGAGCGACCATGTACTGCTGGTATCCCCCGTCATAGCTGATCCCCGGAATCTGCAGATTTTTGCAGTTGCGAAAATCTCCGCGCCGGCACGATACACACGTGTTGTCCTGCCCGCCATGCCAGCCAACCCCGACGCGCTGTCCTTTCTTCCACGCAGAGACACCCTCGCCCACTTCATCGATAATGCCCGCCACTTCATGTCCGGGAATGCGGGGATACTGAATCCCGGGCCAAAGGCCTTCCTTCGTGAGCGAGTCGCTGTGGCATACGCCACAGGCCTGCACTTTGATCCGCACCTCTCCTCGACCCGGCTTGGGAATCTCGCGCTCGACCACTTGAAAATCTCCACCCGGACCGGAGACCTGCGCCACCTTCATCGTTCCGATTGCCACTGCTGTCGCTGCCATACATCCCTCCTGCGAGTTCTCGAACTTGGGTGTTGGAAAAAACACTCGCTGACGGCGCGATCCATGCCTGCGGGAATGCTTCCGTCAGTGGACTGGTTGGCGTTGTCTTGCTGGTTGTCTTCCTGGTTGGCGTTGTCTGACTGGTTGTCTTCGTAGAGTCGTCTTCGGGCGTCCGCCCTGACTGCGTGGCCCCGGAGTGAGTTCCATCCGCCGAAAATAGGTGAGCTGGCGCTCCCGTTCGCTAGCGAGTATACCGCCGTTTTGTGACGGGTCGGTGACAGGCGCGGCGGTGGAAATCACCCGTCCTTGGCCTGATGGAAAGCTCCTCCAGGGAACGCGCCACGATACCTTCAACGGTGAGATGAGGAACGGATGGGTTCCTTGAGGAGTTGCTGGATGTTGCTCTCAAAGCTCGTGCGGTCGACGACGCCGGTGTGCGAGAGCGCGATCCTTCCTTGGCGGTCGATGAGGAACGTGACCGGCATGGATGTGATGTTGTACTGCTTCGCCATCTCTGGTGAGGCGATAACTACCGGATACGGCATGGCAATATCACCGCCAGTCTCCGGGTCCTTCTTGCGCGCCAGGAATGGGCGGACGGATTTCCACCCGTCGTCATCCATGGATGCGCCAACTGCTGCGAGACCGTGCTCTCGATACTGGCGATCGAAGGCGATATACCAGGGGATTTCCAGTTTGCAGCCGCCGCACCACGTCGCCCAGAAGTCGAGAAGAACAACCTTGCCGCGATAGCCTTCGAGCGAGACAGGCTGGCCCTGCGCATCGCTGAGCGTAAAGCCGGGCGCCGGTTTTCTCACCGACGCGGGAATCAGCGTATCGGGCAGAGACTTCGATGTCGTCTGCGCGTGCACGGCGCTCACCAGCGACGGAAATATGACCAGGAGCAGGGCCAGCGCGACTGCCGCGAGCGACGCACCAGGATGGCTCACCTTCCTTGGCTCTTGCACAACGTATGCATGCTTCATGCTCTTTGCCTCCAATGCAGCGAATGGCATCGTGTGAGTACATAGCCTGCCGGGCCCAGCCCTGCAAATCCAACCAGGGCGAGTGGCGGCAAAGCCCAGATGCGCAGCCACCAGAATGTTGAAGCGCCGGCCACCAGTGAAAATGCACAGACGAGGATAGAGACCCAGAGCAGCGAGCGAAGTAACGGCGGGAGCTTGCCCGATTGCATGCCCAGAAAAACCGGGACCAGAATACAAAAGCACTGAAAGAGGAGCGGAAAAACGCTGCGATAAAAGACGTTCGCGTGAACGGCTGCATTGTTGTCGAACGCGAGAGCGGAGAGCGGTCCCGGCAAAGCAAAGGCGTTCGCGCACAGCAACACAAGGCAGAGCAGGGCGCCGTTCGTCCAGAACGTGCGCCGGGCGACGCCGGCGAGAAGAACTCCAGCCATCCACGCGACGCAGCCCAGGGAAAGGCTGGGGAGAAGGAGGGCGGGCAGAACCTGCAGCGTCATGTACCAAAAGCCCCCACTTCGCAGCAGAGACAGATTCGCATTGTTGACGATGAGCCAGAGATAGATCGAGCTAAGCCCTGCATGACTGCGTGAAGTGAACGAGAGCAGCACACCAAGCGGCATAACAAAGAGGCAGAGAACAAGCCACGGCCGCGGACGTTGCCAGAGCATCAACTGCCGATGCATGACCAGACGGAGAGCACCCCCGAGCGCCCGAGCGGCAGAGTCGCAGGATTCGGTCAGGTCTCCCCAAACAGCGTCGCGCTCTTCTGTGTCGAGCAACTGCAGAATGCGCTCCACGAGCGACCAGGCAAGCGTGCGCTGATTGCTCACTCAGACTCCCACGCAACGTTTCGAGTCACTCCGCGAACCGCACTGTAGAACGAGGACGCAGCGCGAGCCCCGCGAGGAGTGATGCGGACCATGCGTTTTGCGCGGCCTCCACGTTGCGGCGTGGGATCTCCCCTCCAGGTCTTCACTAGCCCCTTCTTCTCCATTCGATCGAGCGTGATATAGAGCGCGCCAACAGAGCAATGGCGCCCGGTGGCGTCTTCGATCTGCCGCCGGATCGATGCGCCGTAGGCTTCCTCGCCAAGGCTCGCGGCTGCTGTAAGTAAAAAGTATTCGAACTCGCCCAACATTAGAACTACATTGTGCTTTTAATGGAGCGTTGTCAATTCCCAATGCTCAGCTTGCAAGAGGACTCCGCGTTCGGCGCGCAACATGCCGCGCGACCATAATTCGCGCAGGCATAATTCGACAGCTCAACGCTCCTCCCACAGCTTTTCCCAACTCCACATCCTGCTCGTCACCTCCATCGGCAGCGGGAACCCAAGCTGGTGCGCCAGCATGCACACCTGCCCGCGATGATGCGCTTCGTGGGCAAGCATGTAGCACAGCATCTCCACCCCAACCGGCCACGGCCGCGCCCAGCCATCTCTGCGAAACATCTCGATCCGGCCGCCGGCTTCGCCAAGCGCTTCCCCCAGCATCTCCCCGCAGCGAGCCGCGCTCTCCGCCAATCCCGCACGTGCCTGCCGCTGTGTGCAACTTGCACGATTCAATTGCAGCGGAACCTTCAGGTGCGGAGCCGTCAGCCGCACCCACTTCGTGCGAACGTTGTGCATGTGCGTAAAGATCGCTGCAATCGTGCGCACCTTGCCCGGCGGCGGTGCTCTCCACACAGCAGGATCAAGATGCTCGATCAGCATCTGGTTCATGCGCTCATTGACAGCAAAGACGCGCACTGCTGCAAGGCCAGGTTGCGTGTGAGCCATCTCTCGAACCTGATCCTGACGTATGCTGTCTTGACGTGTGCTGTGTCGACGCGTGGTCACGGCTTCCTGCTTCCTGCGCGGCTGTGGTTGTCCCTGTGGTTCTCCCTGTGGTCGCCCGGTGGTTGTTTCAGTAAGATTGATCCTCAATCGCGCGAGGAGGCAACAGTGCACCCCATTTCAAGAAGAGAATTCCTCAGGACCGCCTCATCGACCGCAGCCTTGGGCGCGCTCCTCTCCACCGGCACTCGCATCCTTCGCGCCGCTCCCCTCGGCATGCCCATCGGATGTCAGACCTGGCCGGTACGCGAGATGATCGCCAAAGACCTCCGCGGCACGCTGAAGCAGCTTGCCGCAGCCGGATTCCAGTCGATCGAGCTATGCTCGCCCGTCGGCTATGCCGACTCCGGATTCGCCGGGCTCGCCAAATTCAAAGGATCGGAACTCCGCGGCATCCTGCACGACCAGGGCCTCACCTGCGTCAGCAGTCACTTCTCCATGGACGAGCTCAGAAAAAATCAGGACGACCGCATCGCCTGGGCAAAGGATCTCGGCCTCACGCAAATGCTGGTTCCCAGCCTCGACGGCCCCAAGCATCCCACCCTCGATGACGTGAAGCGCGCAGCCGACGAATACAACCGCATGGGCGAGCGCGCCGCCGCCGCCGGCATCGTGCAGGGCCTCCACAACGAAGACTTCGAGCTCACCAAAGTCGATGGCCAGCGAACCTACGACATACTCTTTCAACGTCTCGATCCCAGGTTCGTCAAATTCCAGTTCCAGGTCTCCACCATCAGCGATGGTTACGACGCCGCCGAGTACTTCACCAAATATCCCGGCCGCTTCATCTCCATGCACGTCCAGGGTTGGTCGGCAACCACACACAAGATCGTCCCGGTAGGCCAGGGCACGCTCGACTGGAACAGAATCTTTACCGCAGCAAAAACCGGCGGCATCCAAAACTACTTCGTCGAAATGGACCTGCCCATGATGAAAGCCAGCGTCCCCTACCTCCGCCATCTGCAGGTGACATAAAACCGCCATCTCCGGAAATAACCCGTGTCATCCTGAACGTAACTAAAGGTGGAGTGAAGGATTCGTAGTATCTATCGTTCAAACCGGCGCAAAGCACCGCACCGCCAACAAACCGGGTGCCCCATCCTGGCGAAGCTAGGGTGGGTAGGTTCCCAAAAATTCAGCCGGAGCAAAACGACCTCCGCATCAGAATCCAGGCTCTAGGACGGCAGATCCCTAGCGGCCAGTCATCTTCTCCAGATGCTCCGGATAGCGCTCTCCCTGCACGGGAATTTTGGCCGCAGAGCCGTCGATCTCGCGTAGGTCATCCGCCGTGAGTTCAATCGCCACCGCGCCAAGGTTTTCTTCCAGCCGGGACAACTTCGTCGTACCCGGGATAGGAACGATCCATGGCTTCTGCGCCAGCAGCCACGCCAGAGCAATCTGCGCAGGCGTCGCCTTTTTCCGCTTCGCAATCGTGCCCAGCAGATCGACAAAAGCCTGGTTCGCCTTCCTCGCCTCCGGTGTGAAGCGAGGCAGTGTGCTGCGAAAGTCACCTTTGCCCAGCTCCGTCTTCGCATCCATCTTGCCGGTAAGGAATCCCTTGCCCAGCGGGCTGTATGGAACCAGGCCGATGCCAAGCTCTTCAAGCGTCGGAATCACCTCTGCTTCAGGCTTTCTCCACCACAGCGAATACTCGCTCTGCAACGCCGCCACCGGCTGAACAGCGTGCGCTCGACGAATCGTCTGCACTCCTGCTTCAGAAAGGCCAAAGTGCTTTACCTTGCCCGCTTGAATCAGTTCCTTCACCGCTCCCGCAACCTCTTCGATGGGCACATCCGGATCAACGCGGTGCTGGTAGAACAGGTCGATGCTGTCGATCTTCAGCCGTTGCAGTGACGCGTCGGCGACTTCCTTGATGTGCTCGGGGCGGCTGTTCAGCGTTTGCGTGCCGGGTTTTCCGTTAGCCACGCAATTGAAGCCGAACTTGGTGGCAATCACCACCTTGTCACGAATTGGGGACAGCGCCTTGCCCACAAGCACCTCATTCGTGAACGGGCCGTACACCTCTGCAGTGTCGAAGAAGGTGACCCCAAGCTCTACAGCCTTGTGCATCAGGCGAGATCATCTCCGTCTCGTCGTGGACGGCACCATACGAGAAGCTCATCCCCATGCAGCCAAGCCCGAGAGCCGACACTTCCAGACCGCTGCGTCCCAATTTTCGCTTTTGCATTGTGTTTACTCCTGTCTTCGATTGGAGTCTGCGCGCCGCTGCCGTGTTGCCGGACCCATCGAGCTGATAGCCGTCTCCCGCCGGACATCCGATTCGTCCACAAAACTCACCGTGAGCGACCGAAGGGAGCGAACCCAGCATCACGCGCCGCATGCGCAGTTGCCTGGATGGCAGATCCCGCCGCAGGCGCAGTTGCCTGGATGGCGCCCGCCGCAGGCGCATCCGCCCAGACGGCCAGATCCTACGCCCGTCGCCATCTGGCGCTGCTGCTGCTTTCTGAGTAGGATCCGGCGGCTTCCAGCGGAGTGATCAGCTAACTATTACAATGACGTGACTGTCTGCGGTATCTGGGCTGTTACACTGAAATCAGCGTTGTGGACGTTCTGACGCTATAAAGAGGCCATCCCTGGCCGCTCCCCATCCCCGCAGATTCATTCGCAAACACAATGACAATGGGACACATGACTCTACATGCCCTGTCTGTAGTAGAACGCTTGGTTCAGTAAGAATCGAGCCTGCCCTCGACGAACTTGAAGGCTCGCATCTATGTCTGGAAGCCGATCTTGTCCGTCGGACATCTGAGCTCGAACCCTTCCGGCCAAAGTGGGACGGACTTCCAGGCGCAAGCCTCCGAAGCGTTGGCCGGAGCGTCTGCGCTTTGGAAGAAGCACCGGCAGACTCCCTCGACGCGAAGACGACTCCCGACGGTGAATTCGGCTCGGGTTCACGTTCTCAAAGAAGCTAGATCAAAGTGCTGCGATAAGCACACGTTGTAACGTCTTCCTCGCCTCCAGCCCGTAGTCGCCTGCTCCGGACGAGCCACTTTCAGGGCCATCTCAGGTAACACGAGGAGCGCTCCATGACGAGGAGTCTTAGTACACCCATTCTTGGCACAGATGAGTTTTCGCCAAATGCGAATACCATCGCTTTCCTGGCTTATAGGTTGTGGGTAGAGCGAGGAAGACCGATTGGCTCTCCGGAAGAAGACTGGTTCGCAGCCCTATGTCAAATCAAACATAACCGAACACCTGGTTCCGTTCTTTAAGCCTCGAAGCATGTCTAAGGAGGGTCTATGGCGAGTGCAACAATTTTATTGGTGGATGATGACAAAGTTCTACGCCATACATTGGCTATCGTCCTGCAAGAACACGGCTACGACGTAACAACCGCAGCCAGCGTGACTGAGGCTCTGAAACTGATCACTGCAAATAGCTACGACGTACTGCTCAGTGATCTCCATATGCCGGGACGGGGGGACGGGCTCACCGTCGTAAGCGCGATGCGCCATGCGAATCCTAACGCTGTCACCATGTTATTCAGTGCCTTCCCGGAGATGGACGCCGCCGCTCAGGCCATCCTGCTTCAGACCGATCAGATCCTGGTAAAGCCGATGAATATTCCTGCGCTGATCGAAGCGATTGAGCAGAGGCTCGCGATTGGAGCGCCACCATCACGCGTGATCGAGAGCGTAGCTACGATTCTCGAATCTTCAATCCAGAGCACCGTAGACGCCTGGTTTGAGCGCGTCGAAAAGGAAAAGAAGCTCACCGCCATCGCAATGAGCCGCGAGCAGCGCGTGGGTCATCTTCCCAAAATTCTTATTGACCTGGTCAATCGTCTCCGCTCTTTCAAATCCTTAGGAAGTCATGAACTGACATCAGTCGCGGCGCAACGGCATGGGCGGCTTCGGCGCCAGCAGGGCTATTCGGCTGCAATGATGGTCGAGGAATCACGTATGTTGCAGGTCAGTATCTTTGAGACCTTGCAAAAAAATCTGGCGTGCATCGATTTCAGCATTCTTTTGAACGGAGTGATGACCATCGCGGATGAGGTGGACTCACAACTCAGTCAGGCGATGGACAGTTACATGGAGGAATCTCTTCTCGAAGCCACGCAGGCTTAGCGAGATAGCTGCCTGGAAAAACCATGCGATAGGTCGCTACTTGCTCAACCTATCGTTCGTTTTCCTTTGAAATCCTGCAGGGCATCCGATTCGTCCACAAAACTCACTGTGAGCGACCATCGGAATCGAACCCGGCATCACGCGCCGCAGGCCCATCCGCCCGTTACGTTGGACTACTTCCGGTTTTCCCTGAATCACGTGGAAACGCGCAGCGCTATTGGAAGGCTGGAAGAGAGTAGATTCGTAGCTCATTCGATTCGAACGAAGCGTAGTGAAGTCCGTCCGGGGATAAGGCTGCGCGACCGTTCTTTGGAAATGCTCGGTCCACTATCGGAGATGGTGATCTTCGGTCGAAAACGAACCAGCGGCCATCGCCAGTTTCATCGCAGGCCGTCCCAAGAACCCTTCCAAGCGGATTGCAGGGCCGAGCATCATTTGTGGCAAACGATGCGTACCGGGAGAAGTCGCGAGTTGCCGTGCCAACCTCTCCCGCGAATTGCGCAGGCAGCCACGGGCGAATCGTCGCATAAATGGCGCAGCCGGTCTCCCATACCGAGGACACGCGGCTATCGAAGACACGCGGCAAGATCGCGAACCGGGTCTCGCGCGCGCCGGATTAGTGTAACTCGAGCCTGTGTAACGCAGTATCCCAGACGCAGCGCAATCTGTGTGTCAGACAACCTGACCACATATAAGACACTATTTGTCATATATAGCCTCCCGTGGCCGCGCAAGCCGGCCCTGGAAAACGTTTGTTGCAAACCCGAATTGCGCTCCAAATGCAGCCGAAAGTGGCCTTATGCCGTCACCATTTCGCGCCGCGCCGGGTCATTCAGCTTCGTCCGCGTAGCCCATAACCCCGCAGACGGCGTGCTGATGTAAAACACCTCTTCCCCATCCGGCATCGTGTTCCAGCCCTCCGCCATCCGCTCCGGCGCATAGCGCGCCTGCGCCTCGCGCAGATCGGCGTACTCGTAGCCCACGCCTTCAATCTCTTTTCGTGCTCAAATGTCCCGGCGCATAGCGAATCGTGAACCGCCCCTCGCTCGATCCATGAATCAAATGCGCCGTCGCATGCGCAAGTTCCTGCAGCTCTGGCTCCGTCTTGTACAAGCTCAGAATGCGCGGCGTTCCCGTATAGCCATACTTGCGGATCAGCGCATCCACATCCGGCTGCTCGCCAAATCGCTCCAGCCCCGGCGCAATCACCAGCAGCTCGCCGCCATCCGCCAGCGCCATCCGCGTGCGATACACCGCCTTGTTCGCCACCCAGGTGCTGCGAAACTCATCCGCCTGCATCACCGCCACAATCTTCCGCACCGGCTTGTCGAAGGTCGTGATGTTCTGCTTCCCGCTCGCGCGCGCGGCAGCTAAATACGTCTCCAGATCGTCGCCAACATAGATCCCGCTCGTCACCAGCTTCTCGTTCGCGTCACGCCGCATCACGATCTGCAGATACACATCCGGCAGATGCCCCAGATACTTTTCTTCCGCCCAGTTGAAGCAAGCCCGCAGCGGAGTGATCAGGCACCCCAGATTCTTCTCGATCCCATAGACCGCCGCCGCAATGTGCGACGCGCAGATCGTCCGCTTGCCGCCCAGGCCAATGAAGTAGTTCTTGTTGTGGTTGGCAAAGCCCAGCACCTCGTGTGGCACCACGTGCCCCACATTGATCACCAGGTCCCACGGCTCCGTCATCAGCTTCGTATTCAGCTCCAGCGGAATCTCCCAGTCCGCCACCCCGCCTGTCGTCTCCGCCACCAACGCCGCCGGAATCGTCCCCACCCGCGTGCAGCCCCCGCGCCAGTCATGCGCAAAGATCTTCTCGTGCGGGATCGACCCGAACATCCAGCGGTTTTCCTCTTCCGTATGCGGCCGGTGCTGCCCCAGTGTCGGAATCACCGCCACCTCGCAACCCGGCAGCCCCCCAGTCAGCATCCCGTACAGCATCTCGGTGATCTTGCCCGCGCCGCTGTGCGCCCGCGTCAGGTCCGGCGGCAGCAGCAAAACCCGCCTCAAATCCCGTTTGATCCTCTTCCGAGCCTCATCCAGCAGCCGCGCCACCGCCCCCCGAATCTGCTCCTCGGTCAGCGCCTCACCCTCCACCTCAAACCACGGCATCTCACCAAACCTCCAAACCTGCCTGACAATCTAACAGGTCGAGACACCACCTTGCGGGACCCCTTCGACAACGCACCGCACCCTGTGATCGGAACTCCTGAATGTAACGCGCCTGCTGGCGCCTGGAGAACGGGACAAGACCCTCACAGCTAGCAGCCATTCGCATAGGACAGAAAATGGACACCATACGCTTGAAGGACTTTGCACAGCGATCGTAGAGGGCAACAGAAGATACTTTCATTTGCTTGCCAATGAATGGCAGGAGGATTCATGAAGAACTTCAACGAGTTATCGGAACGCGAGCTTCTCGCTTTGGCCATTTCTTTGGAAGAGGAAGACGAGCGCATCTATGCAGACTTCTTCGAAGGACTGCGCCAGGATTATGCCGCTTCCGCTGCGGTCTTCGACAGCATGCGAAAGGAAGAATCGGAACACCGCCGTCGTCTGATCGAGCTCTACCGGCAGAAATTTGGTGAGCACATACCACTGATTCGCCGCCAGGACGTGAAAGGATTCGTGCAGCGCACGCCGGTGTGGCTGGTGCGCCCCCTGGGGCTCGACACTGTTCGCAAGCAGGCAAGCGCTATTGAAGTTGAGACACGCAGGTTCTATGAACGAGCCGCAGCGCGTGCCCAGGACGCCAGCATTCGCCAGCTTCTGGATGACCTCGCACAGGAAGAGCGCTCGCATGAAGATCGGGCCCAGGAACTGACGGAAGCAAAGCTGCGTCCCGACGTGAAGGAAGATGAGGACAAGGCGCGGCGGCGTTTGTTTGTGCTGCAAATCGTGCAACCCGGCCTCGCTGGCCTGATGGATGGCTCCGTCTCAACTTTGGCCCCAGTATTTGCTGCGGCCCTGGCCACGAAAAACAGTTGGGACGCCTTCCTGGTCGGAATGGCTGCATCGCTGGGAGCCGGCATCAGCATGGGCTTTGCGGAGGCGTTGTCCGACGACGGGAGTCTTACGGGACGAGGACACCCGTGGGTACGTGGTCTGATTTGCGGCGCCATGACCACGCTGGGAGGCATCGGACACACTCTTCCCTTCCTTATCCATGAATTTCGGTTAGCCCTGGTGATTGCAATCGTCGTCGTCCTTGTCGAGCTCGGAGTGATTACATGGGTGCGGCACCGCTTCATGGACACGCCAGTCTTCTCCGCAGCGTTGCAGGTGGGGCTTGGCGGAGCACTGGTGTTCCTCACAGGTATTCTCATCGGAAAATCGTAAGGACAGTCCCAGACCGTAGCCCAAGACGATCGAGAACGGCCACGACGCTGTCGTCGCGGGGGTTGCCAGGGCTCCCCGCATTAACATGAGCGCAACACACTCATATTTTAGCGCCGCTCCCCTTGACATCCACAGCTCGCAGCGCCTACCTTGGCAGTTGAAGGGCGACAGTGCTAATGGCCACTTCGGCCAGCCAACCACCCTTCAACCCATCGAACACTTCACCCAGCACGGGTCAGGCCCGCGCACCCATAAGGAGAAGCAATGCCAACAGCAACAGCACCCGCAGCGACCTCTAACTTTACCCCGCTGCACGACCGCATCCTCGTTCGCCGTATCGAAGAGGGCGAATCCATCCGCGGCGGCATCATCATCCCCGACACCGCCAAGGAAAAGCCCCAGGAAGGCGAAGTCATCGCCGTCGGTAAAGGCAAGTCCAACGACGAAGGCAAGGTATTCCCCCTCGACGTCAAGGCCGGCGATCGCATCCTCTTCGGCAAGTGGGGCGGCACCGAGATCAAAATCGATGGCGAAGACTTCCTCATCATGAAGGAAGACGAAGTCCTCGGCATCCTCAAGTCCAAGTAACAAATCGAGTGTCATCCTGAGCGAAGCGAAGGACCTGTAGTTCGCTCACACACTCACGAATTTCGCACTCACTCCGCCATCACTCGCGGAGAGCAACCAAGGAGAAAGAAATGGCAAAGCAGATTCTGCACGGCGAAGACTCGCGTCAGGCTATCCTGCGCGGCGTCAACACACTGGCCGACGCAGTCAAGGTCACCCTCGGTCCCAAGGGCCGCAACGTCGTCATCGAGAAGAAGTTCGGCTCGCCCACCATCACCAAGGACGGCGTCACTGTCGCCAAGGAAATCGAGCTCGCCAACGCGCTCGAGAACATGGGCGCACAGATGGTTCGCGAGGTAGCTTCGAAGACCTCCGACGTCGCCGGTGACGGCACCACCACCGCTACCGTGCTCGCACAGGCGATCTATCGCGAAGGCGTCAAGACCGTCGCGGCCGGTGCCAACCCCATGGCCCTCAAGCGCGGCATCGACAAGGCTGTCGAAGCCATCGTCGGCAAGCGCGATGCGGACGGCAATGTCCAGGGCGGCGCGCTCTCGAAGTTCTCCAAGCCCGTCTCCGGCGACATGATCGCTCAGGTCGGCACCATCTCCGCCAACTCCGACTCCACCATCGGCACCATCATCGCCGAGGCCATGAAGAAGGTGGGCAAGGATGGCGTCATCACCGTCGAAGAGTCGAAGACACTCGAGACCCAGCTTGAAGTCGTCGAGGGCATGCAGTTCGATCGCGGCTACCTCTCGCCCTACTTCGTCACCGATCCCGATCGCATGGAAGCAACGCTCGAGGACGCATACATCCTCATCCATGAGAAGAAGATCTCCACCATGAAGGACCTGCTGCCCCTGCTCGAGCAGACCGTGCAGACCGGCAAGCCCCTCGTCATCATCGCGGAAGACGTGGACGGCGACGCGCTCGCCACCCTCGTCGTCAACAAGCTGCGTGGCTCGCTCAAGGTCGCGGCCGTCAAGGCCCCCGGCTTCGGCGATCGCCGCAAGGCCATGCTTGAGGACATCGCGAAGCTCACCGGCGGCAAGGCCATCACCGAAGACCTCGGCATCAAGCTCGAGAACGTCAAGCTTGAGGACCTCGGCCGCGCCAAGCGCATCACCATCGACAAGGACAACACCACCATCGTCGAAGGCAAGGGTGACTCCAAGGTCATCGAAGGCCGCGTCAAGGAGATCCGCAACCAGATCGACAAGACCACCTCCGACTACGACCGCGAGAAGCTCCAGGAGCGCCTCGCCAAGCTGGTCGGCGGCGTCGCCGTCATCAAGGTGGGCGCGGCAACCGAGACCGAGATGAAGGAGAAGAAGGCTCGCGTTGAGGATGCCATGCACGCCACCCGCGCTGCAGTTGAGGAAGGCATCGTCGCCGGCGGCGGCGTTGCTCTCATCCGCTCAGCAAAGGATGTGGACGAGCTCGTGAAGACCCTCAGCGGCGACGAGAAGATCGGTGCACAGATCGTCCGTCGCGCCATCGAGGAGCCGCTGCGCCAGATCGTCGGCAACGCCGGCGAAGAGGGTGCCGTGGTCGTGGGCAAGATCCTGGAGAACAAGGACAACAACTTCGGCTACAACGCCAGCACCAACGAGTACGAGGACCTGGTCAAGGCCGGCGTCATCGACCCCACCAAGGTCACCCGCACTGCCCTGCTGAACGCAGCCTCGATCGCCGGCCTCATGCTGACGACCGAAGCCATGGTCTCGGAGATCCCCGAGCCCAAGCAGGCAGCCCCCGCCGGCGGTCACGGCGGCGGCATGGGCGACATGTACTAAGGTCCTGCGCGGACGGCGAAACGCGACCTCACGGTCGCCAACGCAATCCGACCAGCACCAGTTACGAATAGAAAAGCCCTCGCGCCAGCGAGGGCTTTTTATTTTCGCAGACAATTCGATCGCCTGTTCCGAGCCGTTCCGTGAAAGTGCTGGACTTCGCGCACCCGACAGCCGCGCCGCAGGCGCCTCCGCCTGGATGGCAAATCCCTACTTCGGCTGCACGATCAGGCTCGCCGCATTCGGAACCGAATAAGGTGAACCCGGCGCCGCGACCGCGCTCGTCGGCGTCACCGTGAACACATACAGTTGAAAGATCGTCGTGGTCCCGTTGTAGTAGGACGTGATCGCGTACAGGTGATTGGCATTGTCCCAGTACATCGCGCTCACCGGATTATTTTCCAGAAGACCGGTGTCGGCCGTCAGCGGCGACGCGCCGTTGAAATGAAAGATCTGCAGCCCCTTCAGCCCGCCAACCGCCAGCAGCTTGCCGGACGGCGCCATCCGCGTCACATAAGCGGTTTGCACCGCCGTCGACGGCATCGTGGCGCTGGTGCTGCTGGTCGTCAGCCCTCCATCCGAGTGAATCGTGTAGCTGGCCAGTTGGTCCGGCTTCCCCGATGGATTGCCGTCGGAGGTGTTGTAGCTGGATTCAACCGCCGCCAGATGATTGCTGGGGTCGGCCTGCAGAGCGCCCGCGTAATACAAAATTCCCTGCGGCGGCGTTGGTCCGGTAATCGTCCCGTAGCCGGGCATCAGCGAGCCGTTTGTTCCGCGCTTGAAATATGCGATGGTGCTGGTGCCGGATGCGAAGGTCGTTCCGTAAACATAAAGATCGTTCGCCGAGATAGTGTTCATGCTCGGCTCATACTTATCCGGTCCATCCTTCGCGTAATACTTCAGCGCACCCGAGGCCTTCACCACGCCAAAGGTCTGCAGCGCCGACGCTCCATCGCAATCCGGATCACCGGCGCCCACATAGAGATTGGAGCCGGTATGATCCAGCAGCACCTGGAAGAGACCCAGGCACGCCGGATTGGAACCCGACGCCGTCGCATCGTTGAGCGTCTGCACCTTTTTCAGCGACCCGTTGGTGCCCATCAAATACGTATTCAGGTCATAGGCCGTCGTCCCGTTTGAAGCGAACAGATATTTCCCGTTCACCGCCATGCTGGACGCGCTGTCCGCGAATGGAGACCCGCTAATCGGTGTAAGCTTTCCATTCGCGGCCGCCGCGTAGGCAACGATGGACGCGGGCCTCGACGGTATCCCGCCCGGCACATTCGGGAGCGTCGAAACATAAACGTAGGCAACAGGAGCCGACGATGCAACTGCGGGAGCCGCCGAGCGGGATTGCGCGAAGACGGTTACCGAACACAGAGCAAGGGTGAGACACGTGGCGGGAGAACAGTAGGAAGACATTGCAACTCCAGGGACCGTAGATTCAATTGCGCGTAGGAGTCTAGCAGGCCGCTGCGAGGTTGCGTCTCACCGGCTTTTGTCACACGCAAAAGACTTCACTCAAGGGAAACAAACACAACAATAAATTTCCTGTTACAGAATGAATTTTGGATACGACTCAATTCGCGCCCACCAGGGTGGGGGCACCAACAATCCAGTCGACCCGAAGGTTTCGCCATTTGTATTTTTGTGTAATACACCGTATTCTCAAAGCATGCAGCAGAAGACAGTCACCTTCCGCGCCCCCGGCGACAAGATCAAAGCCCTCGACTCCCTTGCCGCCCTCCAGCAGCGCGACCGCAGCTTCGTCCTCAACGAAGCCGTCGATCAGTACCTCTCTCTGAACCAATACCACATCGCGCTCATTCAAGAAGGCATTCGCCAGGCTGACGCCGGTGAGCTTAGACCTCATGAAGAAGTGCGGCGCCGCCTTTTGTCTCACACAAAACCGGCAGTCGCGCGAAAGTCCGGAAAACGGGCCTGATAGCCGCTTGAAACTGCCCACAGAGATCAAGTGGACACCGCTGGCCGAAGCGGAAGCTGGGGAGATCCATCGGTACATCGCCGCAGATAGCATTGCAGCCGCGGATCGGCAGCTCGATCGGGTTCTCGAATCGATTCAGGGTCTCAGCCTGTTTCCCGGAAAAGGCCGCACCGGAAGAGTGGAAGGCACGCGAGAGCTCGTAGTTCCCGGCACACCCTATATCGTCGTGTATCGGTTAAAACTCACTGGCATTCAAATACTCTCTATCCTCCACAGTGCGCGCCGATGGCCTTCCCGATTTTCGCAGGAATAAGGTGACAGGACCCGCGCGGCGCCCCCGACCTCGATCCACTCTGGTCGATGCGACTGGGCACCGGAAGGCCGCGGCACCGGCTGGTACCCCACGCTCGACTACGGCCACTGGCGGCGCCAGTCCGCTCGGTCGGATCGAGCCACAGCGGTTGCTACAAACAAAGAGCCCTCGCGCAAGCGAGGGCTCTTCTCCGGGGCACAGCATGGCTATTGGATCGGGTCACCCGTAACCGGCATACGCAGGCCGGCGGGAATAGGTCGCTCCTCGCCGAGCGGCATCTCCCTCCTGGTGGCGCGATACATCGCGTTCAGCAGGTCCTGCGAGTGGCCGTCGTAGTCCTCATCGAGCGCCCACAGGAAGGTGCCGCCGAGACCCTGCACATAATCGGAATAAAGCACGCGAAAGTAAGTAGACTCCGCATCGTCATAGGTGACGAAGCCCGGTGAACCATCCTTCTTCAGCAGGTATGGAACCAGCGCGTATGGGTCGCGGTGGACCTCCCAGCCTTTTTTGTGGATGAGCTTTTTGATATCCGCACCATAGTTGAGGGTGAGAACGGTGTCGTCGCACGCACCGTCAGCGGTGGTGGCCGCGTTCGGGCACAGGCCGAAGAGCGCGTTCACATTCGTGTATTCGTAACCGTAGAACGGCGTCCCTTGATTGAGCTGCCGGGCGGGCACCTCAGCCAGAAAGACTTTGGCGGATTCCTGATCGCTCCCGCCGGGCTGGCACTCTTCGGGTGCGGGATTGCGCTTATCCCAGAAGATGGACGAGTTCAGCTGTGCGTGCGCGGTCCAGGGGCCGGCGCAGTCGTAGGTCATGATGTTGAACCAGTCGATAACTTTATGCAGCGTGCTGGCGCCGTAGGCGGAAGCGCTCCACGGCGCGGCGTCAACGGAAAGAATGTAACGCGGGCTGGGCAGCACGGCGCGCAGAGCTTTCTCGAACTTCAGCAGTATGGCGGTGTCCGCCGCCGTGCCCGGATACTCCCAGTCCAGATCGACGCCATCGTAGTCGTGCTCGCGAACGAACTCGCGGACATTCGCGACCAGCTTATTCATCGTCGCCGTGGGCTTGGACTCGTACTGGCTGAGATCGCCGCCGACAAGCAGGATGACGTGATCGCCCGCATCATGCGCCCGCACTGTCAGTTGCGGCTCGATAAATCCATCCGGCACCTGAAGGTTGCCGTCACCGTCGAAGCCAACCCCTGCATGAATGATATGCGTCAGCTTCTCGTAAGGAATCTGCTCCGCGGCGTACGCATAGGGAGCCGGTAAAAACTTGCTGCCCTGGTCATAATCCGCCACCAGGCGCTTCTGCCAGTGCCCGTCGGGCCGTTCCTCCTGCGCCGCCGCGACGGACGAAAGCAGACAAGAGAAGAGAGCACAACCGATCGCGGGCAAAAGAGCCACCCGAGCCCATCTGAAACATTGCATGCGCAGGCCTCCAAAAACGTGAAAACGATGTAACACTGCCTGGCCAGAGATGATGGAGGCGTCCCGTGGCGTTGTCAAACCAACCTCGAAATGCCTCGCTAACTCCCCGCCACCGTCTTATCAAACCAGACATGCCACGTCGCCGGCCCGATCTCCTCATCGTCCAGCGGACGGCCCATCGCCTTCAGCGCCAGCTTGATCTGGCCGTGATGATAGCCCTCATGCCACACCATATGTTGCAGAAGCAAAATCGGATGATCGTAGCGGACCAGCATCGCCTTCCCCGTCTCCAGCCGGTCCTTCAGCGCGGCACGCACCCGGCGTGCGCTGTCGTTCAACATCTGCGCCATACGATCAACATCGCGCGTCTCGCGCCACCCCTGCTCCAGCGGCTCTCCGGCAAACTCCGGCGCGTCCTCGCTCACGACGAACAGCCGCGACCCATGGATGTGCAGAAACATCTCCGCCACCGTCATGCTGCCTTCCACCGCCCGCGCCTCCAGCCCGCCCTCCGGCACCGCGCGCAGCAGATTCACCAGAATCGTGTTGTTGCGATCCCACGAATCCAGCAACGCCTCAAGCAGCGTTTCAAGCAGATTCTCATCCCGCGTTGTCGGCATCGACGCCTCCGTCTGCCGCCATCATAATCGCGGCAAACGAAGGCCCGCTCCACACCCATCCGCCAGCCTCATGCCCCTCACGCTGATTCACCGACCGCTCAGAAGCGGGAGTCGCGCTTGGGATGACTCTCGAAAAACTTCCACAGAATGTCATTCGTAGTGACTCCGGTACGCGAATCCAAATCCGGATTAAACGGCGTCTGCCCCGGTATGTTCATCGGTTGCAGGTTCCACTGGTCGAGGCCGCCAAGAAGCCGATACACTTTCACTTCCGTATCTTCCTTACAATCGGTAGCTTGCTTCTCCACTACATCGCTCGGTGTTCCGGGCGTGACATTCGCATTGGCGTCTCCCACGCCTACACTCTCGCAAAAAGGCGCGTGAACATCCACGCGCGAGCAACGGTCCGCGGATGGACCAGTCCAGTATTCGAAATCCTGGTCGGTCGTCGACTCGGTGATGCCGAATGTTGGGAAAACAGCGCCGCAGTACTGGTTACTGGGATCCTGATCTCCCTTCAGCATGAGCACCGAGATCGGCGCGGCCGCGGGCGGAACGGACTGCGGGTTGCTTGGCGTAAAAACGAAGAGCCCTCCCTGCACCACTCCGATTGCCGCCACTCGATCCGATAACTCCACCCCCGCGCGTTGGGCCATGTAGCCGCCGGCCGATGTTCCAGTCACGAAAATGCGCCGGCGATCGGGATGAATCCGTCTCTGCAGCGACTCAATGACCTCGCGTGCAAAGCCCACATCATCGGGTCCGTTTATAAAGAATGGATCGTAGTAGTAGTTCCAATTCAACGTACCTGTCGCATCGACCAGCCCGTCGAGATAGGCCACCGCAAAGCCCTCACGATCCGCCTTCTCATCCAGATGAGTGGCCTGTTCCATCGCAGATCCCGGACCGCCTGCTCCGCGTCCGTGAAATACAAGGATCAAAGCGCTCTCGCCAGGCTCATAGCTGCGCGGGATATACAGCAGATACGTGCGAGTCACGCCGTTCACATCGATGGATTGCGCAACCGGCCGCCCCCTATGCCCTTCCAACAGATCGCCTGGATTCGCTTGTGCAGGAACTCCTTCCGGACGCAATGTCGCGACCTGTGCATAGGCCCATGGCGCACTGCTTGCCAGTATGGTGAGCAGGATTGCACTTCCTCTGAGCTTCGTAAGAGCTTTCACGTCATCCCTCCGCATTTTGTAGTCAGAATCGGAGCGAGAGTGGTTGCGTCATGCTGCGACGCGTGCTCAAACCTGCTGGATCGGGCGGCTCACCAGATTTCGACGTGCTGTCCATGCTTTCCATGGAAGTGGGGGACCGTTGAGAACGGAATCAGCGTGTTTACTTTCGAAGCCACTCCGGCACACCAGCAAGCTTAATGCGGAGAGCTACGGTCGAATAGATCCACTTTTCCATTTTTGACTGAGCCACTTTGAAACCTGCTAACGGTCTAACGGCCCCGCCGATCCGTAGCGTCGTTACGGCGCCGGCGCAGCGCGTGGGCGCAGAAGTATCAGCCACAAGATGTTCTCCCCTACAGACGCGGCAGCGACGAACACCATAGAGATGAGCGCGGCAGCCGGGTGGCATTCCACACCCATCCGCTAGCCTCATGCCCCCGACCTCAATCCACTCTGGTCGCCGCTCGGACTGGACACCCGAAGGCCGCGACCAGACCAGCACCCCAAACTCAACCATGGGACTAGGCCGTCCAGGCACACGCGCCTATCGGCGCCAATCTGCTGGTCCATCGGCTCAGCGGTTGCTGTAAACAAAATCCCTCGTGCACGTGAGGGTTTCCCGTTACTCCTTGTTAAGTTTTAAAACGACCATTATCTTCTTTTCATGAGTGTCATACATGTAGGGCATATCAAGAACACCCTAAACTCGAGATTTTCCCACCTCATTGATCTCTCTGACGTCTCCAACTCCTCCCCAGAACAACTAGAAAAGACTCGTCTTACTAGATCTCTCGCTGCTTTCTGCCTATC
Organism: uncultured Acidobacteriaceae bacterium; assembly: GCA_963763665.1. Classification (GTDB taxonomy): domain Bacteria; phylum Acidobacteriota; class Terriglobia; order Terriglobales; family Acidobacteriaceae; genus KBS-83. The sequence goes on from CAVXPT010000002.1 coordinate 548,200, forward strand.
TGAATTGACAGAACTTGAAGATCCCTCCGCTGCAACATGCGTCACTGACGGTACGGGTGACAACGGAATCGATGCGGTCTATTTCGACACTAGTGAGCGCATTTGCTATTTAGTTCAGAGCAAATGGATAAGCAGTGGCAACGGTAGCGTTGAAGTGGGCGACATTCATAAGTTTATCCAGGGTTTCAGAGATCTACTGGACGCAAACTTTGACCGATTTAATAGCAAAATGCAGCTGCACAAGGAACAGGTCTTCGCTGCGCTTTCCGACGCGAGCGCGAAATTTATCTTAGTACTTGCTTATACAGGCGAACAAAACCTCAGCGCCGAAGCAGAACGCCCGTTAGCTGATCTACTTACGGAAATGAATAGCCCAACAGAAGTGATGAGCGTAAGAAAGCTCAATCAAGCTTTGCTTCATGCGTTGGTTGCTGGTTCAGCCATGGCGGACGCGGTAGATCTGGAAATCGCTCTTCGTCACTGGGGCGTGGTCGAGCAGCCCTATCTTTCCTATTACGGTCAAGTTGCAGTGAGCGATATCGTTTCCTGGGGCGCTGCAGGAGCCAGCCTGACTGCAAAAAACCTGCGGCAGTTCCGGGGTGCGACTGATGTCAACGAATCTATTTCAAAGACTCTTCTTAACCAACCAGCCAACTTCTGGTATTTCAACAACGGGCTCACGATTGTTTGCGAAAAGCTAAAAAAGAAACCTCTCGGTGGCAATAATAATGACCTTGGCAGTTTCGAATGTACGGGAGCCAGCGTAGTCAACGGAGCGCAGACCGTCGGATCAATTATTGAAGCGGCAAAGACAGGACCTCCCGATTTAGGCGGTGCGCGAGTGCTCGTGCGACTCGTTTCACTCGAGGTCTGTCCCGAGGGTTTTGGGGCCGAGTTAACGCGAGCTGCAAACACGCAAAACCGAATCGAAAAGAGGGACTTCGCCGCTCTTGATCCAAATCAAAAGCGATTACGCACAGAGTTGTTCCTAGAAAACCAAAAAGATTATGCCTATCAGTCAGGTGCAAAGCGCCACAAGTGAAACTCTCGACGACATAGTTTGCGTGGGCGTCCGCCCAATTGCGGATAGTTGACGCTTCGTGGGACGGGCTCTCGACCCATGTCACAGAGTCCGATTTGCACCTCAATGCTCGAGGATGTAAAAACTCGGCGTTGAATCCGCGGCAAATATGTGGCGGCAATGTCAAAGTGGGGAAAACGGCGTTGGATATGGAGCTCTGCACGATTTTGCGACGAGCTCACGTGGGGGCTGAACTCAGCCTGAGTGATCGTCCTCTTGGCAAGCCGGGTGCCTCACCCTAGCGGCGCTAGGGTTAGCAGGCTAGCAAACTAGTTCTGAATTATTGTGCCGGGTGCCCAACAATCCAGTAGTCCCAAAATGGGTCCACCGTTTCGATTCTCAGCAAAAACCTGCCAAATCACCCCATTCAATTTGCTACTCTAGAAATAGAGAAACAAAACAGCCACACCCAAGATCCCAAAAAGCCACCTCAACGGTGGCTTTTTTAGTTCCACCGACTGCATCCAGCCGGCCGCTTTCTTGAAGCGATGCCGGCTTTTTGCTGTCCCTAACTCCTTTAACAAGACGAATTTAGCCGTAACCCCTTTAGAAAGACGAATTTGATGTTCGGAAGAGCCCACAACCTGTTCATGCAGCACGCTTTATACCGCGCCCTCCCGCACCGGGAGGGGGGAGGGTCCCCCGCGACATCGCCACCGATCACTACGACCGCGCAGCCGTTCGCGCCCAACTCAGAAAGGAACTCAAATGTATCCGGAATGTCGACATGTTCTCGCATCTGGCGACACATGTAATTCGCCTGCACTCGCGAAAAGCCAGTGGTGCTACTTCCATACCCGCCTGCATTATCGCCAGGGCCAGCGCCAGGCCGCCCCTCACTCCCTCCGTCGCCCGGACGGTCGCTTCGCTGCGCTCCCTGCACCGGACGGAAGCAGCCCCAGCAACAACGCCATTACGGACACCATCGACTATGGTCCCTATCCCGTCGGCGCCGCCGGCACTCACTCAGTCACGTGGGAGAACGCACCGCTCGACCTCCCGCCCGTCGAGGACACCGAGTCCATCCAGCTCGCACTCATCGATGTCCTCCAGGCACTCGCCGCCAATCAGCTCGATACCAAACGCGCCGGCCTCCTCCTCTACGGCCTCCAGGTCGCCTCGGCCAACGCCGCGAAGATGCACCTCTCCATCGGCGCCGTCCGCAGCGTCACCTACACCGAAGAAGGCACACCGCTCGCCCCGCAGGACTACGGCTACGACGTCGAAGACTACGACGATGAAGAAGACGACGAAGACGACGAATAACCGAACGACGCATGGTGAGAGTGATTCGATAAAGCCCTTGAACATTTCACCCTCGCTCCCGCAAACTGGGCAGCACCATGCGCCGACTCTTCGCTACCCTTCCGCTCCTCGCCGCCCTCTGCCCTCTCGCCCTTCACGCCGCCCCGGCAGATGACGACCAGGCCGTCCTCGCCCCCATCCAGGCCATGTTCGCCGGCATGTCCGCGCGCGACGCCGCAGCCATCAAGAAGCCGACCATGCCCGGCGGCGTCATGGTCCTGATGCGCGACGGCAAACCCATGCAGATGACCTTTGAAGACTTCGCCACCCGCGTCGGCAAGCCGGGCAAAGAGCAGATCGAGGAGAAGATCCACGACCCGCTGATCAAGATCGATAACGATCTCGCCGTCGTCTGGGCGCCCTTCGACTTCCTGATCGATGGCAAGGTCTCGCACTGCGGCACCGACCTCTTCAACCTCGTCCGCCAGAACGGCGAATGGTTGATCGCGAGTGTCTCCGACACCAGCCGCAGCGACTGCGCGCCGAAGTAGCTTTCTACCGCTGGCTGCGCAGCCGATCGAGCATCCAGCGCCACGTCGTCTCGACCGTCGCCTCCTTCGGAGGCGGCCGCAGCGCCGCCGTCGGATACACCACCGGCTTCCCGCGATACCGCGCCGCCAGCCGCTGGAACGTCCTTCCCTGCTCCTTCACCCGGCCATCGTTGGTCAGCAACCCCAGGCTGTACTCGACAGGATTGAACGCAAACTTTCGATCCACATCGTGGCTGTCCCAGTAGGTGAACCACGCCACACCCTCGCCAATCGCCGCCTCCACCGCGCGCTCCAGCCATTGCGCCTGCCCGCTCTCATCCAGCGCGTCGATGCAGGTGTTGAACTCGCCCGCCCACACCGGCGTCCGCGGCTTGCCCGAGTACGACCGGATCAGCGCCGCCATCGACGCCAGCAGCTTCACGCTCGGCGCATCCATCGGACCGCCGTAGTCCAGCGCGCCGGTCCAGAACGGATAGCAATGCATCACCGGGAAGCGCTGCGTCGCCAGCGCATGCGGCGAGAAGGTCTGCCCATCGAACCACGGATGGTGATCGACACCGTTCACATGCAGTCCCCCCGGCACCGCCTGCTGCATCAGCGCCAGCATCCGCCGCATCCACGCATCGCCCATCGAGGCGGGTGCGCTCCAGCAGGTGTTCACCTCATTGCCCAGATCGAATCCGATGATGTTGGTGTGCCGCTCGATCACGCGCGTCAGCGCGCGCACAAACAGCTCCTGCGCTCGGAAGATCTCTGGATCGCTGTAGAACGCCTCGCCCGCGCGCGCGTCCCGCTCCTTCTGGAACGGCGGCAGGAAGTACCACCCGCTCAACTGCCCGGTAAAGACAGTGACCACCGCATCCAGCCGGCGCTCGCCCATCAAGGTCAGCAACTGGTCCAGCCGCGACAGATGCAGCTCGCTCACATACGTCGGGTTCGGTTGGAAGTACGGCCACACCAGCAGGATGCGCAGATGGTCCGCGCCCAGCGCCGCGATGGCATCCAGGTCGCGCGCAATCGGCCCGGCGTCCCAGTCATTCCAGCAGAACCACCAGTTGCGGCTCGGCGTATAGTTCACGCCGAAGCGATGCCGCTCCACATCCAATGGAGTGACGCTTCTCGTCTCCGCCATCGCCTCAGGCACTACCAGCGAGCCCGCCGCCACCGCACTTGTCTGTAGGAATTCGCGTCTGTGCATACCTCAACGACAATACTCCGCAGCATCGTTTCGCCCGGATGCCGAATCCAATCCCTGTGCCAGCCATCCACCCTGAAACCCGCATCGGTCACGTCCACCTCAAGGTCGCCGACCTCGACCGCGCACTCGCCTTCTATCGCGACATTCTCGGCTTCGAGGTCACGCAGCGCATCGGCAACACCGCCGCCTTTCTCTCTGCCGGCGGCTACCACCACCACATCGGCCTCAACACCTGGGAGAGCCGCAGCGGCTCCGCGCCTGCCCCCGGCACCACCGGCCTCTATCACCTCGCGATCGTCTACCCCACCCGCGCCGAGTTGGCCGACGCGCTGCGCCGCCTCATCCGCGCGCACATTCCGCTTGAAGGCGCCGCAGACCACGGCGTCAGCCAGGCGCTCTACCTGCGCGACCCGGACGGCAACGGTGTAGAACTCTACTGGGACCGACCCGCAGAGGAGTGGCCGCGCAACCCGCAGGGCGAGTTAGCCATGACCACCGGCCTGCTCGACCTGGAAGAGCTGCTCACTCATCACGCGCCCGAGTCCACCGCATCCACCATTTGACGCCCACCGTCACACTCATGAGCCGGCGCCACGCCCGCGGATATGGTCAAGCTGAACTATTACGTGGTCGGGCTCAACCACGATAAGCTTGCCGCGCTTCGAGTCGCACGCGATAGCGTCATCGACACGCAGCATCCGCCCGCCAGCACGCTCGCGGGCGTGCAATCGCTCTTCCGCGATGATGTGCAGATCGAGATCGATGCCGAAGCCGTTATTCCCTGAGACTAGCCGCTGATCCGGTGGCGAAATCCCGTCACGCCGCCGGGTGCATGATCGCGAACTTCAGATACTCCAGCACGCCGGGATCTTTCCCCAGCCGCCGGATCGCCGCAGCGATCTGTGCCCGCGTGTGCGTGCCATGGTTGGCTACATGCAGCATCAACTCGCCCAGCGGCTGCGACAACGTCATCCCACCCGGCCGTTCGGCCGTCCACACTTTCGCCAGGTCCGCATCGCTCAGTTTTGCAACGCACGCTTCCGCCCGGTCGCTCGCCTCACGCCACGCCGCGCGCGCCTCGACCGTCGAGGCAAAATCCGCGTCCTTGCGCCGCATGCTCTGTGCGTCCGCTGCGGAGAGCGTCCCATCGAACCATGTAAACCATCCATTCTGTACCCGGATCAGATGCGTCAGTGTCCCGCGAATCGTACCGTTGCCGCTGCATCCCGGCGTGTCCAGTTCCTCCGCCGTCAGGCCATCCAGCACCGGCCATAGCTGCTCCATCGCCCAATCCTGATAGCGATACATCCTCCGCAAAGTCTCGATCAAATGCGTACCCTCCCGGCTGATATGAGAAGACCCGCCACGGCAAGCCTTCTCCCTGCGTGCTTGAAAGTCAGCTTACTTGTGGAAACGGAAGGGAGCAGCGTCGTTGTCCAAGTCACGGACCGCGACGCTTTTGGTACGCTTGTCTCCATCATGCGCGTCAACATCGCACTCGCCGCATTGCTTCTGCTCCCCGCCGGCGCGCGCGCGCAGGACCGCACCATCCCGCCGGACCCGTCCGTCACTCCCCTGCCGCCAGTCGCAGGCAGAGGTGTGCAGATCTATCACTGCCAGCCGCAGCAGGGTTCGCCCGCGTGGATCTTCGTCGCGCCGGAGGCCACCCTCTATGCCGGCGCCCAAGCCGTCGGCTCCCATGGTGCTGGTCCAACCTGGCACTGGAAAGATGGCAGTGCCGTCACTGGCCGGGTGCTGGTAAACCAGCGTGCACCCGATGGCGTCTCGATTCCGTGGCTTTTGCTTGCGGCATCTCCGGCAATCGATAGCACTCCGACAGGCGTCCTTGCCCACGTCAGCTATGTCCGCCGCTCAGATACCCACGGTGGCATGCCACCGGCCAGTTGCGACGCACGGCACCTGGGAGCCGTCGCGCGCGTCCCATACACGGCGCTGTACACCTTCTACAAAGCGCCGGATCGCCCCCGGGCACGACAGTAAGCGCTAGACCCTGGCCAGCCGGAACAGCCCGGCACGGTGCGCCAGCTCACTTCCTGGAATTTTTGGGATGGAATCGAGCAGTCCGCCCCGCCCCGTCGAACGGTGCAGATCAAAAGGGGCGGCGATGATGTAACGATTCATCGATTGAATGGCGTGATGGCCAGCGGTCTTTCAAGCAACGCCTTGCGGCTGCATAGGTAAGTCGCACATAATGCGTGGCTTACATGCCATCTTGCCGACGATTACCAGTAAGCCAGAATCGTCTTCTTCCACGCCCGCAGAAAGTACAGGAAACAGACGACGATCGTCAGCCGTGCCACCAGGCCGGTGAGTTCGAGCAGTACAGACTGGTCCAGACGGAAGGCAGCTTCCACGAATACCGCGCATACAAGGATGATCGCGGTGGGGATGCCAAGAACTTTCAATCGATAGTTAGCCATACACAAAGTGTAGGCAAAACACGCTTTCCGGCACATCGCACGGAAGCGTTAGTCAGCTTTCCACTACCGGGTCTTGAACGGCAACGAGAAGACAGGGCCGGCGCATCCTCACGGGCGCCGGCCGTTGCCCTTCCGCCTGGCTACTGCTGAGGCGCTGCGGCCGCCGCTGCCTTTTTCTTACCGATCGGCGATGCCTTGGCCAGCCGGTAGCCGGCTGCCTTTGCGTCGTCCTCGCTCATGAATTTGCCATGTTTGGTCTTGCCGTACTGCGCATCATCCTTGTGATAGACCTTGGTATTTTCGTTGGCCCACACCATGCCCTTTGCCTTAGCTTCGGCGATCTCCGAATCGCTCGGCATCGTGACCGCGGCCTTAGCCTTCTTGGCAGTCTTGCTCGTTGTCTGGGCGGCCTGGTCAGCGGCGGTCGCCGCGGTCTGTCCGAACATCGCTGCAGGCACCATGCCCCCTACCATCGCTGCCGTCAAAACCAAAGAAAGTCCACGCATCGTTCTTTCCTTCCGTTCGCAAAAGAATTGCCCCATGAGGGCGAGATGACTACACACGATTCGATGCACAAATGGCAACCTCCACGGTTTTGCAGGATCATGTATTACCACGCGCTATGGCCTGGTCGTACGCGACGCCAGCCACTCCCCTGCCCGCGCACCCCCTTTCGCCATCGCGGACGACCGGAGGGAACCTCGTCATCCTGGCCCCGCTCTGTGTTTGATGTGCGGTGTTGATCCGGCTGCCGGCCGCTACGAACCAATCGGCGCTAGCTACTTGTGAAGGGCGAGCGGAAGAGATCAACTCTCGCGGGGCTGCTCGCGCAATTTTCAAACGTAATTCATCGGCGATACGAATCGCGAGCATGATCGATGTCCGAGCGCAATTTGCAACTTTATGGTGATTACCGATCGCGCTGAAAAGCGTTAAGCTTTGGCTACCCTACCCACAAGTGAGTTTACATATGCATAACTCCCCCTATGCTCCGTGTAATTCTTCCACTCGCAGATCTGTCGTTCCTCTCTTGCGCACCAAGTCTTCTGACCCTCCCAGGGCTTAAAGCGGCATGTCGCCCAATCTTTTGTTGCGGCGCATTTCGCAGCGTGCGTAGTTCCGCGCGATGGCCATACGAGGCCATTATGCCGGCCATACACATATCGTAACCATTATTGTGTCATTAACGATTGCGCCATGCAGTCTGTGACGCTACCGTTTGCTCGTCACCAATACATTGACTATCAACTTTGGATACAGTCTCGCGGCATTTTTACCTATTGCAGCAGGCTCGTATCATCGGGGCCTAATTTATGAAAATCGCGAACGGAACTTTCCTCGACTGGACGACGCCACTCTCTCTACTTCTCTTCGCTGCATCTGTTCCTCTCAGCGGTCATGCTGCGACGACGTCGACCTCGACGATCACGCCAACGAGCAATGGATTCACTATCCAGATAAATAGCGGCTCGGAGGTTCTTCAGTACCAATGGCAGGCTCCGGCGCTCGGTTCTCTCTACTCCGTCGGCTCGGTAACCGTCACCGATTCCATTAACGGAGCTTCTCCGCAGGCAGAAATTACATTGCCATCCAAGATCGACTGGGTAGGCCCGTCGAAGGGACTACAGTCAGTCTCCATAGACCCTGCGTCGGCCAAGGCCACCCTCACTTTCTCCAACTCTTCGGGGGTCATGCACCTTTCCGTTGCACCCGTGGTCGATGGCCTCTACGCAGGACTGCACTTCGCGGCAGACCAGGCAGTCATGCAGGATATCTATCTCGGGCAACTGCCCGCCACTGTCCAGAACCGTCCCATCTCCGTACCGTACTATTCACAGCCCGTCAATTATCTGAGTTCCGTGGATCTGTTCGAAAATTCCTACTTCGATTCGTTTGCATCAAACGCAACTACCATCTCAGCGACAAATGGCCAGGAAACATTCTACGGGCCGAACTTGAGCGGCGATCACAACGTACTCAATGAAGTATGGAAACTCGCCATGTCCAAAGACATCGTGAACGTATTGCCCTACCCCGAACATCCGGCATCGCCATTCATGGCGTCACTTGCCGGCAGAATGATGTTGGACGTCCGAAGTGATGCGCAGTTTTCCACAATAGCGTCACAGTTGACCAACCTGAATGAGAATGGCATCCGGAACTGTTCGGTCATCATCGGAACCTGGCAGGCATACGGTTACGATAACGCGCTGCCAAGCCAATACCCTGCAAACGCCTCTCTGGGCGGCGATACACAGATGAAGGCCATCAGTTCCGCGGCAAAGGCCGCCTCTTGCCTCTTCGCACTGCATGAAAACTACACGGACTACTACACGGACTATTCCGACTATACCTCTGCAGCCACGATGCAAAATCCGAACGGGACGCAGACCGTGGCCTGGGTAAACCCAAAGACAAACATTCTGTCCTACGCAACCAAGCCAGGCCTCTTCGTAAGCTTTGCCAGCACGCAGTCTCCGGCCATACACGCGAACTACGGAACAAACGCTTCATTCATCGACGTCAACTCGTCTGCCATGCCATGGTGGCGTGCCGATCGGGACCCGAAGGCACAAGGAAACAACCAGTTCGGGACGTATCGCGACGCATCCAGTGCCCTGTGGGCTTACGAGCGGAATGTCGAGCAAGGTCCGGTCTTTGGAGAGGGCAAATACCACTGGTTCTGGAGCGGCCTTCTTGACGGCGTTGAGGCTCAATTCGGGGCGGAAAGCACGCCTATCACGAATGGGCCGCAAGCACCGCTCTTCGTCGATTTTGATCTCACCAGAATTCACCCGTTGCAAATCAACTATGGAATGGGCTACTACAATCGCTGGCTGCCAACTGCTGCCATGACGACACTGACACTGGATGCCTATCGCATGCAGGAGGTGATTTACGGACATGCTCCCTATCTAGCCGACAGTCTATGGCAGTCTGTACCCCGCGCGCTGCTCGAGCAGAACCTGGTATCGCCTACCGCAGCACGGTACGCCCTGCAAACACCAAGCAGCATCTTCTATTGGGTAAACGGAGCATGGGTGGACACCAACACCGCGGCCAAAGCGGGAAGCTTTTCCATTGTGCGGGTCAACTATCCAAACGGAGATAGTATCGTCGCGAACAGCACACCTGCAGTGTTCTCCTGGGGGTCGGTCCAGATACCGCAATACGGTTGGGCGGCCACTGGGACCAAGTACTTCGCCTACACTGCCCAGATGGGTGGGAATGTAGTGGACTATTCCCAGACGCCTCAAGGGATTTACGCAAATGCACGGAATCAGGCTGATATCCTTGCCGAAAATACCGTTGCGACGCCTGCCGTCTACTCCTTCAAACAAACCGCCGCGCGCACTTTCCAGATTCAGATGAGCTGGGACGTGAACTCCGCTGTTCCCGGCACAACATATCAGGATTTCATCCACTTCGTCAGCAGCGATACGCCCGCTGGCTCGAACGCGCTCTCCGGTGTCGTTAGCGGCGGCCTTTCATCGTCAACCAGCAGTTGGAGCGTGGGCGAAAAGGTGGTCGACAAGGTTCTGACCTACTGGCTTCCGTCGAATATGGCGGACGGCGTATATGAAGTACGCGTGGGCCTCTACCAAGGTTCGCAACGCGCTCTTCTCTTCGGGAACAACGACGGAACTCAGCGCTACACCGTCGGAAAAATCACGGTCGCTAACCAGGGGAAGAACATCAGCTTTGCTCCCGTTTCGATCAATGTAAGCAACCCCGATCCGCGGTTGAACAGCGCGGGCAACGTCATCGACTTCGGCCCTGTCCGTACGGACGGCATGGTCACCCTTCGGCAGATAACGAATTCGGGGGGGAATACTCTGCAACTGAGCAGCTATCCTCGTTCACGCGATGTTGTGGTTCAATTCAACCCACATTCGGTTGCGACCCCGGCCTCGCTTACCTGCGATAACGGAGATGTACTGACACCCTCATTAACAGCGCAAGGCTATTGGCAGATCGATTTGCGCGGGCATAAATACTGTTCATGGGGCGGAAGTCTGTAGCCGGTGGAGAGACTGTGGGAACGCTTCGCTGGGAGCCCTTCTAAGGAAGGGCTTCTTCTCTTGCAGATATCTTGAAGCGTAAATCGAATCTAGGATAAACAAGGCTAGTGTCTGAGCCCGCCGGATATTTTTATCAACCTTGCGCGACATTGGTTTCCAATGATGCCTTCGATCACATAGAGGTAACGTTGGCGACCTCCTTCCAGAATTGGATCACTTTCTGTCGCACGAGATCTGGATGAAAACTCTGCGCCCGGTGCAGTCCGTCGTGTGCCATTCGTTCGCATAACGCGATGTCCGAGAGTACTCGCTCCAGGGAAGACGCCATATCCTCCACGCTGGAGGGGTCAAAATAGCAGGCGGCCTCTCCTGCGACTTCTGGCATGGAAGCAGCCCGCGATGTCAGAACGGGAGTTCCTGTAGCCATGGCCTCCAGCACTGGGATTCCAAAGCCCTCATCGAGCGACGGGAAGAAGAGAGCACCCGCTTGCTGATACATGACCTGCAACTGTTCTTCGTTGATGAAGGGGAGAAAGTCTACGAGTGACTCCAGGCCGGCCCCCCGAAGCTCAGGCGTATAACGATGAGCGTGATTCGCAAGTCCCACAATCTTGAGAGGGCGGGCGTTACTTCCTGCTTTTCGGGCGTAGAGCACGTAGGCGTCGATAGCAGCTTCGGCGTTCTTATGAGGGGCCGAAGAAGTGACCATCAGGATGTGCCCCGCGCGGCCTGCAAGTGCACGCGGCGAGAACCACTGGTGGGGTACTGTGCAGGAGATAACGCGCACACTCGCCTTAGGAAAGGCCTGCAGAATCTCCTGTCGTGCATGCTCCGACACCGTGAGTACAAGCTCTGCGCGGGCGACCGAGGCTGGTATGAGCCGACGACGATATCTGTCCAGGAGACGCGCCCGGGTCTCTGGCTTTTGATAGTCCTTCATGATGATCATGTCGTGCAGGACAAGAACCAGTTCTGTTTTCCGTGGCAAGCGCAAAGGCGCGGTATTCGAAGAGGCAAGGAATAAGTCGATCTTGTGACGACGCAGAGATCGTGGCAGCGAAATCTGCTGCCACAGGTTATAACCGGCGAGACCCTCCTGAATAAGAGGTATGTCGCCGAAATTAGGATCTGTTGACGCGAAGCCCGTGAATTGACGAATGAACGGCCCGAGAAGGGTCCGCAGCTGAGCTCCCTTGCCAGTACCTCCATTTCGCGTTAAAAAAGCCTGGCCGTCATAACCGACCTTACGCACGACGATCCTCCCGGACTCTAACAAGGCCTGCGCCGGACCTACGATACGGCCGTTGTCGTTTGCTTTTCCATGGGCAACGACACTCTCTCCGCTCTCTTATCCCTTCCTGCAAAGAAATGAATAATTGGCTGCTCGACCCACTTATAGGAGCAGTAAGCCGCCGCGAATGTCAGCGCCAGTCGCACAACAAAGTAGTTTAACGGTCCGTTCATCACCAGAAATGGTTGCTGCCAGAGGTAAAGGGAATAGCTCAACAGGCCAGACCACACCAGGGGTCCCCTGTTCAGGAAAGCATCTCTGCGCTCAATGGCGGCGCCGATGACAACCGCAACAAAAAGCGGAACGATGGTCGTCAAAGGAACAAGCATCCACGAGAAAGACTCGACCTTATTCATTACAAGGGAGAGGACTGGCATCATGAGGCAGAAAGCGGCAAAGACGACGCCCGAACCAGAAATCTTCACAATCGCCCGTTGTACCTGCTCTCGATAGAACGCTAGCAGGCATCCGGCAGCAACGGAATCCAGAAGCGCCGCATGGTCAAGATAGACAAGCCCCTGATGAACGAGGATCGCGCGGATGACCGGGCAAGCGATGAGCACCACCCAACACCACCTTTTGGCGTCGGCTGTTCCTCTGGCAAAGATTAGAGGCCATGCAAGATAGAATTGCTCCTCTACGGACAGTGACCAGAGATGCTGCAGGGGTTTGTATGCCTGCCAAAAGAAGAATGACGTCGTGAATGTAAGGGCATAGGCGATTTGCCGTGGACTCACGTGGCACAAGAGCAGAATGGTTCCCGTGAATAGCACAAATGCCGGGATAATGCGGATAGCCCGCTTCTTGTAAAACCTTCTTATATTGATTCGCGATGTGCGGGTTCGCTCCGCGAGAAGAATCGATGTAATCAGAAACCCTGAGATAACGAAGAAGATCGTAACTCCAAGATTGGCGCAATTGGAAAGAACCGTCCTGAGGTGGTGACTGTGGATGCGGGAGAATAGAAAGTGGTCGGCAGAATGCGCGACGATCACCGCCCAGATAGAGATACCGCGCAGCCCATCAAGGCTCGGAATGCGCCGTGGCCTTGCGGATGACGTGGCAGGATCCTTGCGATCCCGGACCTGCCGGATCTCTCTTTCTACTATGAGATCTCTGCCAGTCTCTGACGTATCTATGCGCTGCATCTCTTCGTTTCCTCTATTGCTCATTACGGAATCGCTCTGTCCCAAAAGAGCCTTGTACTAGTGACCTGGGATTTACATGGGCAAACCTGTCAGTTCATGCCGTGCCAGCAACATGCTCATCCAAACCTAGCGCGGGCCTCTGATCTTTCGAGGGACAACTCCAGAACGCCGGAATCTTCGCCCTTGCTTGCCAGCGCCCGCCGGATCCTGTCCGTGTTTCCTTCGAACAGCTTATAAAACAACGCGGCAGCCACGACCACGGCAGCATTCATCAGCAGGAATATGCTGACGTTCGGAATCGACAGTGGATAATAATGCCACGGGCGGTCGACAAGCGCGCAGATGAATATAGCCAGTGGCAGGTGAACGAGATAAAGGGTATAGGAGATATCCGAGAAAAATCCTGCCACTTTCCGATACGCGACATTTGGGCAGCTCCCCCTCTGCCGAACGGCGCAAAACAGGATTATGGAGAAAGCGATCGCAGCGCCCCACGCTGCCCAGTATTTCGACATATCAAACATTTTGACCAGAACAAGACACGATATAGAGAAGGTCAATAGGGGTATAGCGAACGCCTTGGAGAGTTTCGTAGGCGGAAGGGCAGCGATTGCGGCACCTAACAGCCAGGTAGGAAAAAGAGCCACGATCTCCCTGCCGACAAACACTGTACTGCCGAGAAAGACCGCAAGATAAAGCAGGCGGATAGTCGGCTTCGTCGTTTTACTAAAGACCAATACCAGCATTGGGAACTGCAGGTAATACCACCACTCATAGGCCAGACTCCACAACGAATTATTGGTTCCGGCCGTTGGTGAAAGAATGCCTTGCAAAAAGGTGGCGTTCGCTGCGATCACTTTCCAACTGAGACGTGCCGCCAGATCGTGAGGCACCAACGTCGACGACGGTGCCGCATAGATCGATGTTGGTGATCCGAATAGATGCATTCCCAAAATATCCAGGGAAACGCCGAAAAGCAGCGCCGGAATCAACACCACCCAGAGACGGGTGATTCTCTTGAACAAGTAGCTCTTCCAGGACCAGGTACCATTCCTGACGGAGCGGATAACGCTGCCGCCAACAAGATATCCGCTCAGGACGAAGAAGATGATGACGGCCTCTTCTCCGATCGTAGTGCGGTTGCCTCGGGCAACGTAATTGGTGGCTTGAGTAGTAGGCCCACTCATTGCTGTAAACGACGAGAAGAACAGGCTCCTCGTGTGACCAAGCAGCACAATGAGCGCGGCAGCACCGCGAATCGCATTCAGATGAACAGAACTCCAGGGTCGCGTTCCGACCACAGGCGATTTAGGCACGTTGATCTCCTACGTAGACCAACAGTCGAGATGCCTTCCAGCGAATCTTCAGTCTTGTATTTCTCTGCGAAGGGGGCAGGATAGCTTTGACGCGCGCCGACTCCTCGTTGAGCCCTATACATGCGATGACAATCAAAACCCAATCCAGCGTATCGGCGGTCAAAAACCAGCCTGCATCGATGTTCGTGAGTATTGCCAGAACGAGAATGGACAAAAACCAGCCAACCCGGGGCGTATAAAAGGGCGATCGCAACAGCTTGACGGCGCGAACGATCGCGGTACCAATCATCGCCAGCACAAACGCGACCCCGAGAAAGCCGATCTGCAATGCGAGTTCCAGGATGCCGCTTTCTGAATAACCGATGTTCGCCCAGCCAATTGCCAATCCGAGACGCTGCGATTCGAGGCTTCCTGGGAACCAAAACCCTCCCAGTCCGTAGCCTAGGACCGGTTTCTTAAGGATGGCGAGCCAGACCTCTTTGTAGATTTTGAAACGGCCGCTCATAGTTGGATCCTTGCCCACAGCGGCCGCGAGGCTAGGAAAATAGGTCGCTAGCAGAACTATCAACGCGGTGCACATCGCGCCCGTAATGAGAATCAGCAACAGGGCGTGGGAGCGGCGAAGCCGCCGGTAGAGATGCAGCCACACCACAAAGACAACCACCCCCAGGGTGTAGAACCATGCTCCTCTGGACTGACTCATATAGATGAGGAGGACCAGCAGCAGCCCATAGGCGCATCGCGTCGATCGAGAATATTGAGTTGCAAAGAACGCCGGCAGCAGCATATATGCCGAACTAACACCAAGGGTGTTTTTGTGGGTACAGATTCCCTGCCAGGCGCTTGTTCCATAGCCAGCGAAGATGCCATAGCTTGGCAGAGCGAGGGCAAACAAGATGCTCAGTAAAGAGGCGACGACGCCCATAAACATGAGAATCTGCATAAGCTGGCGCGTGGAAACACGGATGCTCAGATAGCAAGCAAAGAGTGTGCACAACGATATCTCGATGAACATCTGGACAGTGATCTTGACGGACGATGTCCAGAGGACCGACGATAGCGCCAACACGAGCATCCCGCTGAGCAACAGGTTCTGCTTCAAACGGATCCAGATTCCCGGCCAACCTACGGCAACAAACGCGCCCAAGATCGCATAATTGAGGTAGAGAAAAACGCGAGACCCTCGAGCGGCGCCGTAGAGAATGGCGTAAGAACTATGGGCTGGCCCCGAGAAATACACGGTCTGCCTGGCTATCAAAGTCAGCAGCGGCCAGAAAAGAAGTGCTGTGAGCAGCGGCAGGCTAAGCTGAGCCGAACGAACCCGCGCACCGCGCGACAGCGACGGTCCCAGCCAGAAGGCGCGGTCGGGTGCGGAAATGGTGAGTTCGTTCATTTTCTCACTCCAGTTCTGATCTCAGTGATGTGCACTCCGAGACCTTTAGCGTGCAGCGTGTTCGGCTTTTTGCATCGTGATCGAGCAACTCCGCAAAGCAATGCAGGCTACCGGCTCATAGCACCGTCGTTTGGATCAGGCACAGATATCTACTCTGCTCGTATTCAATGGGCAGCACTTGGGGCTGCCGGAGGCAGAGTTGATGTGACGGTCGGCGACCGTCGCTGACTGCCCCCCGGACGTTGAAGTGCCGTCAAGGCAGGACCAAACGCGCGAGCTGTCATGTATGCCGAACCGGAAGCATCCTTGTTGCGCAAAAATAGATTGTGCGTGTGCGGCGCCGCAGGGTCATCCTGCAGCCCCTCAAACGTGATCACTTGCACATATGGGCTGACAATGTCGAGAAACTGGCTGTACTTGTCAGAGACGGTCTGGGCGACCTTCGGTCCGGGTACATCAACGTCGTCGACATCGAGTTCAGTCACCATCATGTCGAGTCCCAGATCCTGAATCTGCTTCATAAATGTGGTAAGACCAGGACCGTCCAGCGGAGTCGCCCCACGCAGATGGCTCTGCATGCCGATCGTAGTGATCGGTACACCTGCTTTCTTCAAACGAGTCGCGAGCGCCAGTAAAGTCGCGCGTCTTCCGATTTCACCGGGAGTGTTGTGCTCGATGTAGCACTCGTTTAAAACCAGCCGCGCCTTTGGATCCGCCTCTGCAGCGGTGTGGAAGGCAATGTCGATGTATTGGGGACCCAGCAGGTCCACCCACGGCTTGCGGCGTAGTCCATCTGGACGGCCATCGTTATGAAGAGGTTCGTTCACCACATCCCATGAGTACACGCGGCCAGCGTAATGCTTGACCACCGTGGAGATGTGCTTCACCATTACCTGCTCCGCATTCTTCTGGTTCACATACGAGTTAAACCATTTCGGAAGCCCATTCCACCAAATGAGGCAGTGACCCCGGAATAGCATGTGATGTTGCTGTGCCCAGTTAACGACGGTATCTCCAGAACTGAAGTCAAATGTGTCAGGTGATGGACGAAGACGATCTGAGAACTTGAGATCATTACCATCCGCAATCAGCGAAAACCCTTCGGCGATCATGGCTGTTGCGTGGGGATCGAAGAGCAACTGGTATTTCACGGTATATGTGCCGAGAATCTTGCCGCTCTGTTGCGCTGCAAGCTTCAGGGACGCCACTGCAGACGATGGCTTGAGCAGCACCGACTGTGCGGCAGCAGTCGCAGTTAAGCCGGCCACAGTCGCTGAAAGGGATTGCAGGAAGACCCTTCGATTCATCGTATGGCCACCATATTTCTGGTTAAAGTTAGTCATAGGAACCTTCCGGGAGCACAAAGCCTTTGAAAAGCCCCGTAGCATGCGCAAAGCAGAAGGCCGCATCGCTCGGTCTGCCCCTTAAAATCACAAGGCCGGCCCGCACGAGGTCATATGCCACGAGCGCCGTCCACAAAGCAGTCAGAGAGTGACGCCGAACCAGGCGCCCCATCCCGGCCCCGTAGCTGACGGCACGCTGCCTGGAGACAGTGCCGCTCATCATGTCCCGTCGTGGGTGGCGAACGTACAGGCTTCTATCAAATCGCCCATGCAGCCCCGTATCAAGCAACCGCAGGATGAAATCAGTCTCTTCCCCGCGGACGATCATCGGATCGAAGCGCACCCTGCGACTCTCTTCGACAGCCGATATAAATAAGCTGGAACAGAAGGTTGTCCGAAGTGAATTCCAGGGGGTGATGTCGCATGAATCCTGGATCCATCGATTCCCGCTCGGAATTCCCTCATCGTCGATGGCACCGACGGCGAGAACGGAATACTCCGGAGACGCCTTGAACCACCGGTCAACGCTGTCTAGAAGACCTTCCGGATACCAGCAGTCGTCATCGGGAAAGGCCACAATCTCACCACGAGCAGCATCCAGCCCGAGGTTGCGCGCAGCAGACACATTTCGATTTTCGGTGCGGAGATGGCGAATTGTGAGACGTCCCTGGACCTCCTCAATCACCGGCAGCAAACGGTCATCCGCATTCTGATCTACCAGAATGACCTCGATATCATTTCTACGCTGGCAGAGGACGGAGGCGAGGAGCGTTGTAACCTCTCTTGTCCGTCCACATGTTGCGACCACCAGACTGAATCGAATCATTGCTTTGGATCTCCACTTATTGCTTCGCGAAATTAAAAATCGTAGCTAAGTCAGCTTCAGACCGGAACTTTTTGATCGATCTAATGTGCCGGATGGGACACCAAACCACCCTGCTTACCAGGAACAAACTCGACCCGAACAGTCGTTATGACGTCGATGGGCTGACCATCCGCTTCGTAGGGCCGATAACGCCAGAGCCGAACCGCGTCCATGGCCTCAGGCTCCAGCGACGGATTGCCGGCGACAATGTGTATCGGATTGACGGCTCCGGTGTGACGCACCACTACCTTGAGTACGACGACTTGGGCCCCTTGAGCTTGCGCCAGCGGCGGAAAGCGTGGGCTCACCATCGTGAGGCACGATGAAGCCATGGTCGACGCGGGAACAACCCTTCTTCCGGCGGGTGCCGAAGCAGCCCCAGTCTGGAGGAGTGGGCTGGAAAGCGCAGGAGCCGTGACGATCAGAGCCGCCGCAAAAACATGTGCCCAGACGAGCCCAGGGCTTAATTTAGCTAACGATCGACGTAGCAAGTCCAAAT
Source organism: uncultured Acidobacteriaceae bacterium (assembly GCA_963763665.1). Taxonomy (GTDB): domain Bacteria; phylum Acidobacteriota; class Terriglobia; order Terriglobales; family Acidobacteriaceae; genus KBS-83. Next base: position 566,593 of record CAVXPT010000002.1, read on the forward strand.
AGGGGCCTCCCATCGATGAAATCGACAAATGAATTCCATGACTACAAAATGAATTCCATGACTACAAGCGACAATGGCTCGTCGCTCATGGCATCGCGTAGATCGCCGCGCTAGCGGTTGACGCTGCAATTTGCGACCCTGACATCGCAATATTTTTCATCCAACTGAATGGGACGTAGATGATGTCGTTTGCCTGCAGGTCGATATCCGGAATCTTTCCTTTTTCCATGGCGTCCAAATGAATCGGAATTTCTTTCTCGCCATGATCCGTATTTCTGATGAGTCGTACCTTGGACTGCACAGATGTCTTATTCGCAGAACCAGCACGCGCGATTGCCTGCAGTAAAGTCAGATGTGATTCATTGGAAGACATGGCATATCCGCCCGGGCGACCCACATCACCCATGATGTAGATGATGGGCGCCTTTGGCACCATCACGATGTCGCCTGGATTCACCATGATCATATCGGTCAACATCTTCTGCGGATCATTCGACAGCGTGTATGAAAGCTGTTCCGGCGAGCCGTGGCGTTTGATCGTTACCTCGCGATCGGCAATATCTGTAACCCCGCCTGCCAGCGAGAGCACACGCAGGACCGGTTGGGGTGTGGTCAGCGGATAAGCTCCTGGCGTGCGGACCTGACCCAGCACCGAAACATCCTGCGTTGAATACTCCTGAACACGCACTGTGACCTGAGGATGCTTCATTACATTCTTACTGATGAGCAGCAGACGAATCGTATCGGCTGCTGCCGAGGGCGTCTTTCCGCCAACCTGCACATTGCCGACGTAAGCCAGAGATGCGCTGCCGTCATCCGTGACCCGGACCTGCTGTTCCATCTCTGGCGTGTCCAGCACGTCCACCTGGATCAAATCTCCAGGACCAATCAGCAGACTTTCCTTCTGGGCGACGGCCGGCTGCACCGTCAACGACATCGCGATCAGCCCGAAGACGAGCATGATTCGACGCATCAGCGCCACCTTCCTTCGTTTGCGGCAGCCCTGTGTCCGTAATACGGATACTGCGCGCTGCTGTTTTGCTTCACGCCGTTTAGAACAACACCCTGCCGGCTTCCGCCGTAAGCGTGAAGAATTTGGCATGTTCTCTCGAGAGAGGCACGATCCGTCTGGTTATGCCGCGCAACGACTACGGTGTAGTCAGCGTATCGGCTGAGAATTGCAGAATCAGTGACGGGAAGCAACGGTGCCCCGTCGATGAAAATGAAATCATAGGTCTCGCGCCAGCGGTTCAGTAGTTTCATCATGGCATCGGAGGCCAGAAGCTCCGCCGGGAAGTCAGGTGGCTCGCCGGCAGGAAGAAAGTCGACGCTTGCCAGCTTGTTCAGGCGGACCCGAAAAAGCGTTGGCTCCAGAACATCGGGAGCATCATCCTCGGCCTCTAGGAAGTTGCTGAGGCCATCGGCTCCAGAACACTCCAACCGGCTGTGTAGCACAGGAGTACGCAGATCTCCATCGACCAGCAGAACCCTGCTGCCGCTTTGGGCGAATACCGCAGCCAGGTTCAGGCTAAGCATGCTTTTTCCCTCGCCCGGCAGGGAGCTCGTGATCAGAACAACTTGAGGAGCAGGCTGCCCGTCCACACTATGGGTGAGCGCAGTCCGTAAACCCCGCAGAGCCTCGGTGTACGCCGCACGCGGCTCATCCGCCGCAACTAGCGCACGTGTCGGACCGTTGTCATTCAGATTGCCGGTGGCAATGCCGCCGAAAGTCTGACCTGACCGGTCATCGCGTTCCGCAGAGAGCCATCGAGCACCGGCGCGCCGATGGAATGGAAGAAACGCGATGGGAGGCGCGACCGGCAGGCTCGGAATATCACCGATGCTCTGGATTCGATTGTCAGTCGAGTCACGGAATAGGCCCACACAGCAGGCGAAGAATAGACCGCCTGCCAGCCCACCCCCGATGTACAAGATCGGGTTCGGCTTGCTCGGCCGCGCCGGCGTGCTGGCAGAATCCACAATGGTGATGTTGCTAGAGCGCAACCCGGCCATCAGATCCGCTTCCTTCAGGCGGCGAAGCAGGCTGCCATAAAGATCCTGACTCTGCTGCACTTCCTGCCGCGTGATCTCATAGTCGATGGCCTTGCTGTTGATAGCCGAAGCCTGCGCTTTCTGCTGCTGGTATGTGACTCGATCCTTATTCTCTACATCCTGGGCGACCGTGTAGTCGTTCTTGACACGCCCCGCGATACGATGAATTTCACTCTGAATGGACTGCTGTGTTCCGGCAAGTTTGGCCTTAAGCTCGCCGACCTTAGGGTAGGCGGAGCCGAATTTGTCGGTAGTCTGATCAAGCTCGGCCTGCGTCTCCGCCTCTTGTGCTCGTAGACCCTGCAGGAGCGTGAGCGAATTGGTCAAGCCACTCGATGCTCCGCTTGCGGTTGCGTTTCCGGCAAGACCGGAGATGAGTTCCGGATCACCCGTTTTGACAACCTGATAGAGAGCCCCCTTCAGCACGCGCGCCGATTCGGCCTGCGAGAGCTGCGCGGTGGACGCCTGCAATTGATCGAGCAATGGCGTGTACGTCTGTGACCGGCCCTGGCTATCGGTCTGGCCGAGCGTAAAAATACCCGAGCCCTTCTCCAAATCAACCAGATGAGCCTGGAGCGTCTCGGTCTGCTTTTTCAGGTCCGACAGTTGATTGCCCAGCCAGCCCGAAGCCGATGCAGTGGCAACATGCCGGGTTTCAAAGTTGTAATCCATCAGGTCCTTGACCAGAAGGTTTACGACAGCGGCGGCCGTATGCGGATCGGAACTGTAGTATTCGATATCAATCAGCCTGGTCCCGGAGATCGGCTTCACCTTCAGGCGCGACTCAAACATCTTGACCGCGCTGGAGCGGCGGCCGGGTGCATCGGACAACGGAACATTGCTCGGGTCCTTGGTACCTTTGGGAGCGAACAATCCAAGCACCCATCCAATCGGACTTCCCCTGGGATGGAAATCAGGCGTCTTGTCGAGGTTCAACGTCTTGATGACGCTTAGCGCCAGCGATTCAGATTGAAGAATCTGCGCCTCTGTCTGCAGAGTGATGTTTGACTCCATGGCATCTTCGCCCGCGTCGCCGCCGCCTCCTCGCATACCATCGAGACCGATCGTGTCTGCAGACCCTTTCTGCACCTGGATCTCCGCAGACCCCTTGTAGAGGCGTGTCGCGCTAAAGAAGGCCACCATGGCAAGCGTGAACGTTCCCAAAAAGATTGCCGCCATAAGCAAACGCCGGCGACGGAAGATATCCAGCAGATCGCCCACCGTGAAGGTCGGCTGAACATGCGGCCCGTGTTGACCTTCGAGCAGGTTCGCTATTACGGCCAGTTCGGAAGCTTTGCGGTTGCGATGTTCCAGTTGATTCATAAATTGAAATCCAAAGTTAGTCTGCGCGCCCGGTATGCGCCTCGTATCCGAGGAGATAGCGCACGAGGTAAAAGAGAAAAAGCGTGTTGCCGACGATATACCGGCGCGCCAGGCGCCGCGGCTCCTGCGCGAGGCGAAAAGCCCATTCCAGGCCGAGCCGCTGGATATAGCGCGGCGCCCGCTTGAACTCGCCGGCGATAATATCCAGGCTCCCGCCTATACCTACCGCAACCGGAATATTCATTGGCCGAATATGATCCTGAATAAAGAACTCCTGAAACGGAGCACCAAGCGCAACGAAGAGAATGGCAGCTTGACTCTCCTTTATTTCCGAGAGGACATTGCTGAGCATTTCTGGATCCGACTGAAAGCCCCTTGGAGGGCAGCAAATTCCAGCCACCCGCAACCCGGGAAAGCGCTCGGTCAGAATCGCAGCGGACCGCTCGGCCGAGCCGGGATTTCCACCCAAGAAAAAAACCTTCAGCGCCAGACCGGCCGCACTTCTGCAAAGATCCGATATCAGATCGACACCGGGGATCCGAGTCGCCTTGGCCCGACCCAGCCACTTGCAGGCAACCACAATCGAAACGCCATCCGCGCAGACGTAATCCGCGCCCCGGATGCAGTCTCGAAAATCCTGCCGCTCCTCAGCCAGCACATAAAACTGAGCGTTCGCTGTGACTACATGCTGCGTCACATCTCCAAACGCATGCCCGATGAGGCGCTGGGTCAATTGTTCCGCAGACAGCAGGGAGATTTTGATTGGCCCAATGGGTACCACGCCAAACAACGAATCCGGCCGTACACCCTCTACCAAGCCGATTCCCCCAGTCGGAGAGTCCCCGTCATCTGCTTCAAGCCCCACCTGGGGAATTAGTTTCGCCCGTAGACTCATAGCCCAACCTCGCCCGTCAGCTAAAACAACAGTGCCCCGCTCGAGAACTCTTTTCGACTAGATATGCGGATGCACGAACCCGGTCACGCCTTCTTCCCATGACCGGAAGTCGCTTGCGCTCGATTTTAGATTCGGCCTTAAGAAATTTAGCCCCAACTCAAAGTGGGACCGAGTAGAAGCCGCTACCCTGAATTACTAGAACTGATCACTTCATTCAGTCCGTGCCCGACCGACGAACAATAGAGGGTCACATATCCTCTGATGCTTCCGACGGCCCTCACACTCGTAGTGTGATAGCAACTACTCTTGGTGCAGAGCAAAGAATTACAGTAGCTAGATTCTGACAGACGCTATGCGGGTAGTCAAGGCGCCGACGAAGCGCGGACCGCGATTTGATGAGGAGTTCACACAACAGTGAACACAGAGAGTAATGAGCGGTCTTGTTGTGGGAAAAATTTGCGGGTAACCGGCAAATTTTAGCGCCCTAAATTACCTAACTTGCGCGGTTGCCTAGGCGAATTTTATTTATCGTCCTTGATCTGCGTGCGCTTTGCATATTCTCGAAGGAAAAGTTCACGGCTCTTCCAGCGCGCAGCGTTTTCGTGATCGCCACGATCCGTCGAGTATTTTGAAACACGCCTCGCCGCATTTTCGGCAGCCTCTAGAAAGGTTGCCCGCCATGCCGAAGGTTGCAGGATTCGGTACCAACTCATATCAACTGTTTGCATCTTTATGAAAGTCATCACTAGCCTCTTGTGCTGCCCCGGCTTTTGTCAGACTGCAATCAGACTCGGCCAACGGAATCACACCGCTCGCGAAGATAAATCGCCGAATCCTTCGCCGAAAATGGCACCTTCATGCTAATGCGTCCGCAGTGGTTACAAATGTGAACCAACGCTCGTCGCTTTGACCAATCGTTTGTTCGACATTCAAGATCACAGCAGACCGCAGGGGAGTACGCCACATGGTAATATGAAGGCTCGCCCAACAATCCAGTTCAATCCACGCGGGACCTCGCGTTTCCTCTTTTGCCCCACTCTTACAGAGTGAGAGGGTTCCATCTTGGGAATGGCGTGGAGCAGGACCGCCGAGCAAACCAGACCTCCGAAAGAGAAAGAAGCAGCCATCGTTGAGCGGACCAAAATGACCTCTAACAAGGCCCGAGCCAGGGTAGTGCTACTGGATCTGGGAGCTCATTACGGCGGAGTTGAGAATTACCTCGTCAATCTCGCGTCGTTGCTCAGAAACGAAGTGGACCTCTACGCGCTTTGCGTGCTCCCGGAGCTTCAAACGCAGCTTCAGGAACAAGGCGTGACGGTCGTCCGCCTTCCCATCTTCGCGGGACCGCTGAAGCCGCTCCGCTTTCTGCTCGCCTGCGCCGTGCTCGTCTGGATGATGCTCCGCCACCGTATCGACTCAGTCCAGTTCAATGGTCTGCTGGAAAGCGCCCTCATCCTGCCGACGAGGCTGCTCGGCCGAGCCGCAGTGTACACGCGCCATGGGCCGTTCGAGCTGGAATACTATTCCCTGCTTCGGCATCCTCATAAATATCTGCCGCGCAAGATTGCACAGTTGAGCCTTCGGCTGGCAAGCCGCACTGTATGCGTCTCCGAGGCAGTGGCAGAGAGCGTCAAACCCATTCTGTCCCCCGGCCGCTTCACCGTCATCCCGAATTGGGTTCGACAACAGGGCATGCCGCGGCCGGTCAGGACGGAGCTCACTCCTGCCGCGGAGATTCTGTGCCTCAGCCGCCTGGAGCATTACAAGGGCATTCATCTACTTCTCGAAGCCACGCGCTCGCTCCCGGATCTTCGGGTCACGATCGCCGGAGATGGCGGCTTCCGGAAGGATCTGGAAGAGATGGCTGCGGGCCGTGCGGATGTTCACTTTACCGGATTCCTCCGGGACGTCACTTCTCTCTACGAGCGTGCCGATATCGTGGTCATGCCCTCGCTAGGCCCGGAGGGCCTCCCGATGACCAGCCTTGAGGCCATGGGGAGAGGCATCCCCTGCATCTTCAGCGATCTGCCAGTGCACAGCGAGATCTCGGACGGTGGCAAAGGCGCCTCTCTATTTGCCTCCGGCAACGCGGAGAGCCTGCAGCGTGCTCTGACGACACTGCTGGCTCAACCCGAAGCACGTCAGAGCCTTTCCCGGGAGGCGTTGCGAATCATCGATTCCAGGTACACCGAGAACCGGGTGCGCGGCGCATATCTGGCAGTCTTCGCAAAGGAAAGTGGTGGCCGATGAAGAAAGTCGTGGTCTTCGCAGAGCGCATGCTTCCCTCCACGCAGACCTTCATCCCACTCCAGGTCAATGAGTTGCAGCGGTACGCCCCGCAGTACGTGGGTCTGATTCCGGCTGACCGCAATCTGGCTCTGCCGCATCCTCCGGTCATGTTGACTCAAGACCGCGGACCCCTTTCCCGCGTCCGCCGCGAACTCTACCGGTGGACCGGCGTAGCGCCATCGTTCCATGCGCGCCTTCGGGAAAAGAGCGCGGACCTAATCCATGCTCACTTCGCCGAGGGCGGCCCCGCCGCGCTGAGTCTGAGCCGGCATCTGCGCTTGCCGCTTATCCTCCATCTTCGCGGCGGTGCAGAGATGCTGCCTGACCACGAGCTGCGTCGTCACCTCTTTCAGTGGCCGTTTCTTGCCTACCGCAAACGGCTCTGGCAACGTGCCTCCTTATTCCTCTGCAGCTCCAACTTCATTCGCGAGAAGGCGGTGAAGGCCGGATTTCCGGCCGAGAAAACTCGCGTTCAATACACCGGCATGGATGTAAAGGGATTCACGATAACCGAGAAGTCCGATCGCAAAGACCCGAACATGATTCTCTATGTCGGCCGCCTCGTGCCCTACAAAGGATGTGACTACCTGCTTCGCGCCATGCAGCAGGTGCAGCAGCGTCGACCTGAGGCTCACCTGGCCATCATCGGGGACGGTACCTTCCGCGCCCAGCTTGAGACCCTTGCCCGCGAACTGGGAGTGCGTTGTCAGTTCCTTGGGGAGAAGCCGCAGAAGGAGGTTCGCACATGGTACGAGCGGGCGCGGGTCTTCTGCGGACCGAGCGTTACGCTGGAGGATGGCATGAGCGAGGCCTTCGGCAACGTCTTTTCCGAGGCGCAGGCCATGGGCGTGCCGGTGGTGAGCTTTCATCATGGCGGGATCCCGGAGACGATGCAGGATGGCATCACCGGACTGCTGGCTCCGGAGCGGGATGTCCCGATGCTGGCCGAACATCTGCTCCGCTATCTCGAAGACGAAGCCTTCTGGACCATATCCAGAGATCAGGGCATGCGTTGGGTCAGGGAAACGTTCGATGTGCGGCGGCAGACCGCGCGGCTCGAGGAGCTCTACGATGGCGTCATCGCGGGCTTTCAACCTGGGCGCTTCCAGCAGGAGGCCCAACTCTAGTCCATGTCCGAGATTCTGATCTTCAAAGAGACGGTACTGCCCCGGTCGGAGACCTTCATCCTGGCCCAGATGCAGGCCTTGCGAAACGTCTCCGCGCGGTTGATTGGGCTTGAGCAGGTGCCTTCAGGACTGCCTTTGCCCTCCGAGCCGATCCTGCTCTGCAAGGCCCGTGGTGGAGTGGGCGCCCTTCGCGCAAAGATCTATCGCAAGTCGGGCATTGCGCCGCTCTTTCACGCGAGGGCCAGGCGAGAGAGGCCTGCGCTGCTTCATGCGCACTTTGCGAGCGGCGGCCTCACCGCCATCCCGCTCGCAAGGTCGTTGGGCGTGCCCTTGCTTGTCACCCTGCACGGGTCCGATGTAACCGTGAAGTGGGCGAGCGTCGAATCCATGCGCCGCCTCGGGCGAGAGGCCGCTCTGTTTCTATGCGTCTCGCATTTCATTCGGGAGCGCGCCATCGCCGCCGGACTGCCAGAGGAGAAGCTCCGGGTCCACTACATCGGGGTCGATCTCGAGCAGTTCCAGACGCCACCCACCGACGCAACCGGCGGCGGCGTACTCTTCGTTGGCAGGCTGGTGGAGAAGAAAGGCTGCGCGTACCTGCTTCGCGCCATGGCGTCCGTCCAACAGACTTATCCGGATTGCCTGCTCACCGTCATCGGCGATGGGCCGCTGCGCGGCTCTCTGGAGCGTCAGGCCAGGGAACTTGGCGTGGCATGCCGTTTTCTGGGAGCGCAGCCGCCCGCGATCGTCCGCGAGCATCTGCAGCAGACCCGCATCTTCTGCGCGCCCAGCGTGACGGCACAAGACGGCGACAGTGAAGGACTTGGCATGGTCTTCGCTGAGGCGCAGGCAATGGGGATTCCCGTGATCAGCAGCCTTCACGGCGGTATACCCGAGGTTGTCGTTCATGGCAGGACGGGGCTGCTGGTAAGCGAAAGGGACCATGAAGCGCTTGCTGCCGCGATTGCTTCCCTGCTGGCGGATGCGTCCCTCTGGGAGCAGTTCCGGCGCAGTGCGCGAGCGCACATCGAGCATTCCTTCGACCTGGCAAAGCAGACTGCAGAGTTGGAGACCATCTATCAGGATTTGATGGCCACTGCATCCAAGTCAAAAACCCCGATCGATCAGAGATAGGCTGCCGAATGCTGCAAAGACTGTCGGAACGATTGCGGAACAGCGTGCTGGCGAAGAATGCCGCGTGGCTCTTTGCCGGCCAGGGCGTGTCCGTCGTGACCCAGGGAGTCTACTTCATCGTCCTAGCGCGCCTTCTCGGCGCGTCGCAATACGGTCTTCTCTCGGGTGCGATCGCCCTGGTCGCGACTGTCAGCCAGTACAGCACATTGGGTTCCGGCCTGCTCTTCCTTCGCTACGTCAGTGCGGATCACAAGAACTTCCCGGTGTACTGGGGCAATATTCTCCTCTCAGTCTTTTCGATGAGCACGCTCCTCGTTCTGGGTCTGTGGCTACTCGGGGGCCGGCTCCTTGGCCCGGGGACTCTCCTCGTTTTGCTGCCGCTTGCGGTCAGCGACTGCATGTTTCAGCAATTCAACAGTTGCACGGGACAAGTCTTCCAGACCTTCGAGAAGATGAAGATCAGTGCCACCCTGATCCTGCTGAGCAATGTGCTCCGGCTCATCCTGGCCGTCGCCTTCCTCGTAGCCCTCAAAACCGCATCCGCGTGGCAATGGGCTCTTGCTTCCCTGTTCGTCTCCTTCCTGGGCGCTGTCATCGCATTCGTAACCGTGACACGGCACTTTGGCCGGCCCTCATTCTCCATTCCGCTGCTCTTCAAACGGGCCGGCGAAGGATTCGTCTTCGCCATCTCCGGCTCCACCACGGCCGTCTACAACGACGTCGACAAAGTCGTCCTGACGCACGATGGAATGATCCGAGCCAACGGACTCTATTCCATGGCGTACCGCGTCGTAAACATCGGAACGATGCCGATCATGTCGATCGTGGCCGCGGCCTTTCCGCGTTTCTTCCGCGAAGGCGCGAAGGGCATCATCGGTACGGTTCCCATGGCAAAAGTTCTCCTGAAGCGAACGGTGCTGCTGGCCGTGATGATCTCGGCCGGCATGTTTCTGATGGCTCCGATCATCCCTCACCTCGTCGGCAAATCGTATATGGAGTCCGTGAGTGCGCTGCGCTGGCTGTGCCTCATCCCGGTCTTTCGCTGCTTCCATCTCAGCGCCGGAGACGCAATCGCCGGAGCGGGCCATCAAAAGTACCGGCTTCTCTCGCAGTCGATCGCTGCGCTCGGCAACCTTGGCCTGAACATCATTCTCATTCCGAAGCTCGGCTGGCTTGGAGCTGCCTGGACCTCCCTTGGAACGGATGCACTCCTGGGAGTGATGAACTGGGTCGCGCTATTTCACCTTGCTGCACGAGAGAGGCACCGGCTGGCGCTCGCTACGTGAAGCGCGAGGACATCGTTACCGCTTCCAACCGAGTGCCTTCATGCGATGATGCTCAACGTATGACTTCTTTGCTTTCCCGTCAGACCCTGCTGCTGGACGCCGACGATACGTTGTGGGAAAACAACATCTACTTCGAGCGCGCCATCGCCGGCTTCATCACCTATCTAGATCATCACAAGCATGTGCCCGCGGAAGTGCGCCAGGTGTTGAACCGCTGCGAACACGCAACGATTGAAGCGCATGGATATGGCATGGCCAGCTTCGAGCGTTCCCTGGTCGATTGCTTTACGGAGCTGTCCGAGGCGCCGCCCTCCGACGAGCAGCGGCAATGTATCGCTACGTTCGCGCAGTCCATTGCCGATCACGCAATCGAGCTGCTGCCCGGCGTTGCGGAAACACTTCCCCGCCTGGCAAAGCGCCATCGCCTCATTCTGGTCACCAAAGGAAATGCGCGCGAGCAGCAGAAGAAGCTGGACCGCTCCGGCATCCATATGCACTTCACCGCGGTTGAGATTCCACCGGAAAAACACCCTGATGCCTATCGCGAGATCGTCACCCGGTACGCGCTCGCGCCCGAGACCACATGGATGATCGGCAACAGTCCCCGTTCCGATATCAACCCCGCGCTGGCGGCCGGCCTGCACGCCGTCTATATGCATCATCCCAATACCTGGGTGCTGGAACATGACGATCTCTCGCCACCTGTGCCCCCGCAGCGGCTCATCCAGCTCGACCGTTTTGCAGCCCTCGCGGAGCTCTTCTAGCGCAGCACTTCCAGCCACGGAGCGGCCCCGAAGCGCGCTGGAGAATTTGTTATACTCACCATGGATTCCCACGCGAGCGGAAGTGGTGAAATTGGCAGACACACCATCTTGAGGGGGTGGCGCCCAAAAGGCATGGGGGTTCAAGTCCCCCCTTCCGCACCAGACAGAATCCTCAAATTGCGTCACCCGAACCAGAATTTCATGCGCCTCGAGCGCAGCTTCTTTAGAAAGCAGTTGCATGATCATCTTCCTGACCATCATTCACGTCATCGTCTCTCTCTTCCTTATCGCGGTTATCCTCCTGCAGCAGGGGAAGAGCGCCGATCTCGCCGGCGCCTTCGGTGGTCAGGGATCGCAGACCGCCTTCGGTCCCCGCGGGGCCGCCAACATGCTCACCCGCTTTACTACCTGGGGAGCCATCATCTTCATGGTCACCTCCATCGCGCTTTTTGTCCTGATCGGCAAACATGCCGGCGGCGGCTCCGTTCTCGATGGCACCACGAGCGCTCCGATCCATCAGCAGGCTCCGGCACCAGCCAAAAAGTAAGCGAATCCAACTTCGGTTGAGGGCGGCAGACCATCGTTTGCCGCCTTCTCGTTTTCTCTGCATCCGCAAAGATGCTCTAGACTGTTGGGCGACATGAAAGCCCTTTCCCGCGCTGCCTCAATTCTTTCTGCTGCGCTGCTCATTTTGCCGGCTATGGCCCAAGCTCAGCCCACCGTCCACAACGAACACACGCCGCCGCGGCGGGCAGCCGCACCGGCGCCGCCACCTCACCCCACCGGACCCACCGTCCATGCTGACGGCTCCATCACTTTCCACTTCCCCCTGCCGGGGGCGAAGAGCGTGCTGCTCGATCTCGAAGGGGCCGATCCTCAACCCATGACCCAGGGCGAGGATGGGGTCTGGACCGTGACCACCGCGCCGCTTCCGCCTGAGTACTACGGCTACGGCTTCACCGCGGATGACGTCGCCTACCTCGATCCCGGCAACGTCCTGGTCAAGCCCAACCTGCTCAACATACAGAACGAGATCGAAGTCCCCGGGCCTCAGCCCATGGACTGGGATATGCAGAACGTCCCGCACGGCGTCGTACATCACCACTTCTACCAATCGCAGACGATCGCGCGGCAGAGCGACTTCTTCGTCTATACGCCACCGGACTACAACCCCAAGAAGAAGTATCCGGTGCTCTATCTGCTCCACGGATACAGCGATGACGCCAGCGGATGGACCGCCGTCGGCCGCGCCAACGTCATCCTCGACAACCTGATCGCGCAGAACAAGATCAAGCCCATGATCGTGGTGATGCCGCTGGGCTACGGCACCATGGACATGATCGCCCACACGTGGACAGCGTGGGACGACAAGGAGCTGGTCGATCGCAACTTCAACCTCTACACTCAGGTCCTGCTCAACGAGGTGAAGCCGCTGGCGGAGAAGATGTACTCCATCTCGAAGGACCGCAAGGACCACGCCATCGCCGGGCTTTCCATGGGCGGCGGCGAGAGCCTGCGCACCGGCCTCAATCATCTTGACGACTTCGCCTCCATCGGCGCTTTCTCCTCCGCGGTTCCCGACACAGGCTACGAGCAAGTCTTCCCCAATCTCGCATCCGAGGCGCAGAAGAAGGACCGGCTTAAGTTGCTATGGGTGGCCTGCGGCACGGACGATCACCTGATTACCCCGAACCGCGCCTTCACCAGTTGGCTGAAGCAGCAGCAGATCCCTGTCACGGTGATCGAAACGCCCGGCCGCCACACATGGATGGTCTGGCGCAACAACCTGATCAATTTCACGCCGCTGCTTTTCCAGAAGTGAGGAAGCTCGAACACTTCTAGGTAGGCGAAGTGGGTGGGTAACGTGACCACCCACCCCTCCCCCCTCCCGGTACGGCAGACCCCGGTTTAACATCCCTCGAATCATGAGGATAGGCCGTCTTCCGGGAGCTAAATTCGTCCATCCATTGGGGTTACGCGTAAATTCGTCCAGCGGAAGGACTTAACCGAGCTAGGCCATTCGTCAGTCACCAAGTCAGCCTCCTCCGAGAACGGAAAAAGCCACCGTGACGGTGGCTTTGGAATACCTCGTGTGTGGCTGATATGTCTCTCTATTTCTATTGTAGCGAATTGAGTGGCTGAATATGGCAGATTTCTTGCGGCGGTTCCCGTAGTGGGACTATCAACTCATCGACATCTCATCCGCCGCTGCGGAGATGGCACTCACAAGCCTAGAAAATAAACCGGTGCCATAGCTGCAAGCACCGCCCCAGCCTGCAACGCCAGCACGTACAGTGTCTGTCTCGGAGCACGTGGAAGCCATTTGATCGCGAAGAAGAGCAGTACCGGCAATTGTCCAGCCATGAGTAGCTGCCAGATATGCGCGGTGGCGCCCTCATCGGCTTCATGGACAACGCCGAACATCGCCACGCTGCCCAGCACAATCGCCAGCGCGGTGAGAGACATCGCCAGCGGAAGAAAAGCGGTAGGCTGCTTCATAATCGCGCCGAAAGAACGGCTGTGTGGATCCATTTCTCCTCCTTGCGTTGGGACGATGCGCTCATAGAGCGCCGAGCAGACGACGTTGGCCAGCGTCCGAAGATCGCCGCGGCCGCTTTCGAGAAATGCCCCAAACTCCGCGCCGTATCGGGCCTTCCACGCGCGGGGATAGAGGCGCGTTAAGAGGCGAGCGAGTGAGGCGTTCACAAAGTCTCCAGCCTGCGGAGTCCGGCTTTGCTGAACTGCCCGAGCGTGGTTAGCCGCGCGCGCAAAGCACGTGCGCCTTCGGCGGTAATGCGATATGGCTGGCGGCGCTCTTCGGGTGGAAGGGGCGCAATCCAGCCCTGTTGCTCCAACCGGGCGATCGCCCCGTAAAGGGTTCCCGGTCCCAGCCGAGTTCCGCAGAGGCTCACGATGTCTTCGATCATCGCGTGTCCATGCTTCGGCCCGTTGGCGAGGCTGGCAAGGACAAGCATCGGCGGGTCGGAGTAGTGTCCCTCCGGCGCCTTTTTGCTCTCTACTACGTTACGCGTACTACGCATGACGTAGTTATCGCACACCTGCGCCATGACCGGCAAGGAAAATAGTGTGCAGGTCGCTGCCTGGAGCCGGACCAGTGTCCGGATCAGATCGTCGCTCTAGTGCTCTCGCCTACTCTAGTGCGCAAAGACCAGCGGTTCGGTGTAGTTGTTGACGACTGCCTGAACGCCCAGTCCGATGCTCATGACGTTCACGGCGCGTGCCATGCGGCGATGCCCGTGGCGGATGAGCCAGATCGATCCACTGACTTCGCTCACCGTTGCGAGGCTTTCGAATGCGATGAAGGTGCCTTGATTGTTCACGACCCACTGCGGCAGCACTACCTCATGCGCGCCGCCTGCGAGCGCGCGGCGGGTGCTGAAGTAATCAAGCGTGCGATAGCTGACGATGGAGGCGTACAAGGCGCCATCCAGCAGATGCGGCTTTCCCTGCTCAGGCAGCGAAATCCGCACCCGAGCGGTGGAGATGATCGGCCGCAGTGAAGAGGAATAGGCCGGAGTGGGCTCGGCGGGCGCCGCCTCCGCCGATGCCGATGCGCAGGCCAGCAGACAGCACAGTACGAGAAGGCCCAGCGCTACGAATGTCCATCGTCCCCAGCTCATGAATGCCCCTTGTGGAAAGCGCGATTTGCCTGCACAAGGGCGTTATCGGCAGGGAGGGGATGGGGAATATAGGGGGAACAAATATTTGTCCGGCAGTATTCCCGTCGCGGGATTAGAAAACTGCCAGAGTTGCAATTCGGGATGGTTAGGAAAGGGACGCGACTTCGGCGGCGATGCGCTTCAGCTCGGGCAGAACGGCGCCGAGCGCGGCCGGCGCGGCATCTGCGGTGCCGAGTGCGAAGTAGAGGGCACGGTAGAGCGCAAAGAGACGTTCGTAGACAGCAACCGCTTCCGGCTGCGGCAGGAATGTGCGATGCGGCAGGCACAGCATCGATTGCCCCTGCTCGACAGAGCTCACCGCACCAGCGGCTAGCAGCGCGAAGATGCAGGAGCCGAGACTGGTGGGTGTGCCGTCCGGCACCAGCACCGGCTTGTTCAGGACATTCGCGTAGACCTGGTTGAGCACCGCATTCTGCTGCGGGATGCCACCGCCATTGATGATGCGCTCGACAGGCACTCCGTTTTCGGCCATGCGCTCGAGAATGATGCGGGTGTGGAATGCCGTGCCTTCGATGGCGGCAAATAACTCGTCCTGCGCGGTGTGGACAAGATTCCAGCCCAGCGTGACGCCGCCGAGCTCCGCATTCACGAGCACGGTGCGGTCGCCGTTGTCCCAGCTCAGGCGCAGCAGGCCGGTCTGCCCCGCGCGATAGCGCTCCAGCCCCTGCGAGAGATCCTTTACCTTTGTGCCGGCACGCCGCGCGATGGCTTCAAAGATGTCGCCGGTGGCGGAGAGCCCCGCTTCGACGCCGGTGTAGGCAGGATGCACGCTTCCCGGCACCACGCCGCAGACGCCGGGGACGAGGGTCGTGCGCTGCTCCATCGCAATGATGCAGGTCGAGGTGCCCACGACGTTGACGACATCGCCCTCGCGGCAACCTGCGCCGATGGCATCCCAGTGCGCATCGAAAGCGCCGACGGGAATGGGGATGCCGGCGCGCAGGCCGAGCGCATCGGCCCACTCCGCGGAGAGATGACCGGCGATGTGGTCGGAGGTGAGGTATTCGCCCGCCAGCTTTTCGCGCACGCCGTCGAAGAGCGGATCGACCTTCGACAGAAATGCCTGCGATGGCAGGCCATCCCACTTCGGATTCCACATCCACTTGTGGCCCATGGCGCAGGCGCTGCGCTTGACCTGCCTGGGATCGGTAATGCCGCAGAGCGTTGCGGCAACCATGTCGCAGTGTTCGAAGGAGCTGGCGAAGGCGGCGCGCTTGTCGGGATTGTGCCGCAGGAAATGCAGCAGCTTGGCGAAGCCCCACTCGTGCGAGTAGACACCGCCGCACCACTCAATCGCTTCGAGGTTTTCCGCATGGGCCAGCGCGGTGATCTGCTGCGCCTCTTTCTTCGCGCGATGGTCGCACCACAGGTAGTACTCGGAGAGCGGCTGCATCCCGGCGTCGACCGCGACGACGCTCGATCCGGTGGTGTCGAGTGCCAGCGCGACCACGTCGCCGCCACGCACTGCTGTTTGCTCCAGTGCGGCGCGCATGGCCTTGACCAGCGCATCCATCTGATCGTCGTGCGACTGCGTGGCGTAGTCGGGATCGTCGCGGCGGCGATGCAGCGGGTATTCTGCCGTTGCCGTGCCGAGACGTCCGCGCGGTTTGCCGGAATCGTCTGGTTTGCCGTTCTTTGGTTTGCCGCTCTCGGGATCGCTGTCCAGCAGCGTCACGCGTACGCTCAGTGTGCCGAAGTCTACGCCTGCAACGATGGGCACGTCGGTCTAGGCCTCCGGCTGATTGTGGTAGTACATGTCCCATCCGAGATAGCGGACGGCAGCTTCGTAGACGGAGCTGGCGGTCTGCGAGAAGTTCGCCGCGACATGATGCTCGAAGCCCTGCTCGCAGATGTAGCGGAGCAGCTTCTGCAGCTTGGGAATGTAGGCCACGCCTGCGCCACCAAAGGTCTCGAGCGGATCCTTCGTAAACTCGCCTTCGCCGACGTAGCCGCGGATGCGGCCAGTGAAGTCATCGGTCGAGAAGCGGGCGAAGCTCATCGCACCGGCCTTGACACGGCCCACGCAGGTGCCGAAGGTGTTCTCCTTCCCTACTGTGCCGGCGATGATCGCCTGAAAGTCCATGACGACGTCTTGAAAGAAATGCTTCGGCAAATTGGAGCAGTGGAAGCAGACGCACTTGTCCGGATCGCTGCCGTAGTTGTTGTTCCAATCGAGCAGCGCGCTGGGCGTCTCGCTGGCCAGCGCCAGGGCGTGCATGCCCATCACGCCGCATACATCCACTTCGCATGCGGAGGCGAAGAGATTCTCGCTCATCATGCTCATCACCGTGCACGGAACGACGCCGAAATACTCCTCCATCGAGGTCCAGCACTGGATGGCGGAGATGGTGCAGTAGGTCTGCTTCATCCAGGCTTCGATCACCGCGCCCAGCTTGGACATCTTCAGCAGCGCGGCTTCGGGGATGTTGTTGGTCGAAACGTATTTTTTAATGGCGGCAAGCTTGGCCTGCACGGCGTCGTCGGTGTCTTTCAGCCGGTCGATGCGGCCGAAGATCTCCGACAGATCGAGCGGTTCGACCGAGATGCCGGAGCGCTCCAGCAGCTTCTCCGAATAGCGAACGGTGTTGAATGCCGCGGGTCGCGCGCCGATGGAACCGATGCGCAGATTGCGGAAGCCGCGCACGATGCGGCAGACCGCGGTGAACCAGGCGAGATCCTTCGCGAAAGACTCGGAGTTCGGCGCTGAGGTGTGCAGCGAGGTGATCGAGTACGGAATGCCGTACTGCTTCATGTTGTTGCAGGCCGACATCTTGCCGCAGAAGCTGTCGCGGCGGTCGGAGATCTTCATGTCGTCCGTGCGGTCGGGCGTGGCCTGCACCAGCACCGGCACCTGCAGGGTGGAGTGGCGGATCGCATCGACGATGCCCCGCTCTTCGCCGAAGTTCGGCAGCGTCACGATGATGCCGTCGATTTCGTCGCGGTGCTTGCGGAAGAGCTCTGCGCAGCGGCGGGCTTCATCCGGCGTCTCCACCGCGCCGAACTTCGACTGCTCCGGCGTCAGCGCGATCACGCGGATGCCTGCTTTCTCCAGGACGCCGATCATCGCCTCTCTGCCTTCCTTGGCGAGGTGGTCCGGAAAGAAGCCACGGTTTCCAACAATCAATGCAAGCGTTATCAGTTTTGCCATAGGACTAACCAGATCTTTCTTCTCTGCAGAATTCAATTGTGACGATGTTTCCCGCGATTCTTCTACCTTAGCGTCGCGGCCAGAATTTACCGTGTAGACGCCACCGGATATGGCGAGCAGCGCTCCCCACCAGATAGGAGCGTGCAGTTGCGACAAGGCCGGAGGATGCGCCAGCGGATGGCTCAGCTCCCAGAGCCCGGCTGCGAGGATGACGATTCCGTAGGCCAGCAGCATGATGCCTGCGAAGAACCAGATCGACATTGTTGCGCGCATGGGCTGCTCCTTACCAGAAGATGATGTTCAGTGCGAGAAACACGACGAAGACGGCCGAAGCCCATACGATGGGTTTTTGATACCAATGATCGTCGTGCTCCTTTGGAATGGGAGAGGCGCCGTAGACCAGACCCGCGAGTTCGGCGACCGGCCGCGGTTTGGTCAGCAGGCTGACCACAACGGTAACAATGACGCATACGATCCATGACCATAGCGCCCGATAGATGTTTTCCGCCATGTCCTTGGCATCGGGCGAGAGCGCGACGTAGCGCAGCGCCGTGGGATCCACGCGAACCCAACCCCACAGACTAATGGAGGTCGCGGTGCCCGACAGCAGTCCCCAGAAGCCGCCTTGCTTCGTTGCGCGGGTCCACAGCATGCCCAGGATCACGGTGCCGAAGAGGGGCGCGATGAAGAAGCTGAAGAGCTGCTGCACGTAGTCCATGATGCTGGCGGCATGCTGCACCAGGTACGCGGTGCCGACAGAGACGAGCACGCCGACGAAGGTGGACCATCGGCCCATGGCGACGTAGTGGCGATCGGTTGCCTTCTTGTTCAGGAACGCGCCGTAGAGGTCATAGGTCCACACGGTCGAAAATGCGCTGACGTTGCCGGCCATGCCCGACATGAAGCCCGCGATCAGCGCGGTGACGCCCAGTCCCAGCAGCCCGGGGCCGCAGTAGCGCACCAGCATCAGCGGCAGAACCTCGTTGTAGCTGTGCATGTGGCTGGCTACCGCCTGCGACTCACCGACCAGATGAAATGGCAGCACCGAGAGCGCAAGCAGGCCGGGCAGGATGACGATGAAGGGCACCGCCATCTTGAAGGCCGCGCCGATGATGGGCGCCATGCGTGCGGAGCGAAGGTTGTTCGCGGAGAGCACGCGCTGGACGACCAGGAAGTCGGTGGTCCAATACCCGAAGCTGATGACAAAGCCGAGGCCGAAGACGATCCCAGTCCAGTGCACTCCCATGGGATTCGAGCTGAAGTGTCCCAGAGTGGACCATAGATGCACGTAATCGGAGCGGCCCAGATTATGCATGATCTGGGCGCGCAGATTGGTCCAGCCGCCGACTTCGATCAGGCCCAGGATGGGGACGAGCGCGGCGCCCGCCCAGATAAGGACGAACTGGAGCACCTCGTTGATGATGGCCGAGCGAAGTCCGCCGAGCACGACATAGACGGCGACGGTGATCGATGAGACCCAGATGGAGAAGTTCAGGTTCCAGCCGAGAACGACTTTCATGACCAGCGCCATCGAGTACATGTTGACGCCGCTCATCAGCACGGTCATGAAGGCAAAGCTGACGGCGGAGAGCGCGCGTGCGCCGTCGCCGAAGCGCAGATGCAGGTAGCCGGGGACGGAGTGGGTTTTCGAGATGTAGTAGAAGGGCATCATCACGATGCCGAGGAAGAGCATCGCGGGGATGGCGCCGATCCAGTACCAGTGCGTGGCGAGGATGCCGTACTGATAGGCGGCTCCGGCCCAGCCCATCAGTTCGAGCGATCCGAGATTGGCGGAGACGAAGCTGAGTCCGGCGATCCAGGCCGTCATCTCGCGACCGGCGAGGAAGAACTCCTCGCTGGTGTTGGTGGAGCCCTTCAGGTAAAAGCCGATGAAGATGACGATGGCGAAGTAGATGGCGATGACCAGCACGTCGACCGAGTCGAGACGGGCGAGCGACTGGCCTGCCGCCTGACCGGCAAAAACGAGGGCGAGTTGGGAAAGCGTGGGAATCGGCATGACGTCAGAAGCGGCGGTCAGCTCTCCTGTCCATAGGTTTTACCGGCGCCATGCTTGCGGAAGTAGTGGCGATCGAGCAGATGCTGAGCCACGCCGGTGCATGATGCGTTCAGTGTTGCAGTGTAGTAGGCCATGCGGGCGACGGCCTCGAGGACGACAGCATTGTGGGCTGCATCTGCCGGCGTCGCTCCCCAGCAGAAGGGAGCGTGGCCTGCGACGAGCACCGCCGGGATGGCGAGGGGATCGATTGGGGTCGCGCCCTGCGGTCCGCCCTGGACAAAACGCCGCACGATGGCGTGGCCGGTGTTCAGCACATAGTCGCCGCCTACTTCGTCCGCAGTCAGTTCCCCGGTCACGGGAACGGGGCCATAGAAATAGTCAGCATGGGTAGTGCCGTAGGCGGGAATCTCCCGTCCCGCCTGCGCCCACGCGGTGGCAAACTCCGAATGGGTGTGGACCACGCCGCCGATTGCGGGAAAGGCCCGATAGAGCAACAAATGCGTCGCCAGATCGGACGATGGACGCAGCGAACCTTCCACCAGCTTTCCATCCAGATCTGTCAGCACCAGATCGCCCGGCTTCAGGTCCTCGTACGGCACGCCGCTCGGCTTGATTGCGACCAATCCGCTCTCGCGGTCCATGCCGCTGGCGTTGCCAAAGGTGTAAAGGATCAAGCCGCGGCGGACGAGCTCAAGGTTGGCCTCCAGCACGGCGGAGCGGAGGGCTTCCAGACGCATAAGACGATCCTCGCAGGAGATTAGAGCATTTTTCCTGATGCTGTGCGCTAGCGGAGACGATCTCGGCGTGGCCCTTCCTTAACGAAAGGCCACATGTGCTTCTGATGGCCGCTCTACACCCACAGGGATACTGCTCTCGCGGTGCCAGTCGACGATATGCAGCCGCGCGGAGCAGTATCGCACAGTGGAGATATCGAAGGAAACGTTTTCTACAACGAGATGATTGCATCACCGGCTGCGACGTGCCCGGTCGAACAGCCTCTATACTCGTCCCCATGCAGAAGCGTGCAAAAA
>CAVXPT010000003.1:0-408402 GCA_963763665.1 uncultured Acidobacteriaceae bacterium
GCGGGGACGACGGGGCTCGAACCCGCGACCTCTGCCGTGACAGGGCAGCATTCTAACCAACTGAACTACGTCCCCGCGATGCAACCGGACGGTTTACGCAAAACTCGCGTCGTTATTGACGATTGCAAGTTGCGCATACAGTGCACGTCTCGCTCGGGATGTATGGGAGGATGGCATTTTCTGCCCTTACCGCCCATAAACCGCCAGTAAGAAATCGTGAACTGGTCACAGGCCAAATTATAGCAAGGAACGCGCTCTCAAGCTTTTTGCCGACGCTCCTTCTTCCGCCGTGGATTCCTTGTCCGCATCATCACACCGCTAGATCACCGTGGCAACGTTGCTGGAGGCGCCGACGGCCTCTGCCCGAGCCGATTTAGGGCCGCGACAACGGTTGCCGATTCCATCAACCTCCGCCTGGGAGCCAGCACGGGCAGCAGGCTGGAGAATCGGTCCTCGTGCTCCTTTCGAACGCGTGTTGGCTGTTGAACGAGCCGTCGTCAGCGACATTCAGGCATTTGGCTACAATCCAGACGACGCCGAGCAAACAGCTTCGGATCCCAATCTTTTGGCGTGTGATATCTGGTGCGCCAGGATTTATCTCAATGACCAGGCGACAGCCTTTCTAATTGTCCATTGGAAACATCCGCTCAACTTCATAAAGCCTTCTGGACGTTATTCCGGGAGATGGAACTGAATTGATTAGCGAGTAATTCGTGGAATGTGTGCGTCGTCCGGTCTGCGCCGACTCAAATGAAAGTTGTTCTCCCTGGAGGCTTCGCAGACTCAGCCGGGTTTTCCCTCAATGCGAAATCGAAATCACCGGCAAGAAAGCGATTGACCGTTTCGTCCGCCGATCGTGCTGACTCGACGAGATATCCCGCAGACCGCAAGACCAGGTTGCCGGGTCTCCCATAGCGAAGAATCTAGACCTGCCGAGAGAATAAGAGTGAAAGGCATGACTACCTCCCGTTAGTGGGCACGGGCAAGTCATTTTTGTTGGCTTCCGTTTGGCAGTTGATTGGGAAGGAAGATGGAAAAGATAGTACCGCGCCTGCCCGGATGCACTCTGCTTCGCATGAGAATCGAGCCGCCAAGACGATCCACAATCCCGTTTGCCACCCAGAGACCCAGCCCGGTCCCGTTCTCTCCCTTGGTGGTAAAAAATGGCTCAAAGACGCGAGCAATGTTGTGGGGAGGGATGCCGACTCCGTTGTCGCAAATGGTAATCCGAACCCCGCGGATTGCCGGATTTTTCCAACGGGACGATTTGTGAACGCGGACAGCGATGGTCCCTTCTGCATCGACGGCTTCCATCGCGTTCAGCAGCAGGGTTGAGAATACCTGGCGAATTTCGCCGGGATAGGTCCTGATTGTCGTTCCGTCCGAAAGGTACTGTTTCGTTACATGAATCGACTTACCTTCGATTCGCTTGTAGTAGATGGTCAGGACGTTGTCGATGATCTCTTCCAGGTCGACTGCCATGGGGAAAGCCGATTCCCGGTAAAAGGTCAGCGACTGTTGTGTCAGGTGCGTCACACGACGCAGTTCCCCCTCCGCCAGCGCCGCATATTGCTGATCTTCCATATTGAGTCCGGGAGATTGTCTCCAAAGGCTCACCAGATTCGCCACAGCTTGTAACGGATTATTGATTTCATGGGCCAGGGTCGCTGCCAGGCGTCCCGCGGCAGCCAGTTTTTCCGATTTGATCAGGGCCTCCTCGGAAAGCTTGCTCTCTGTGATATCGGTATTTGTGCCGAACCATCGCACCACATTTCCGCCTGCATCCACGATGGGAATCGCGCGGGAGAGAAACCAGCGATATTTGCCATCTTTGCCTCGCAGTGGGAAGGTGTCCTCCCAGATTTCGCCGGTGTCCCGCGAACGCTTGACGCCCTGGACCACGCGATCCAGGTGGTCGGGATGCTGAACCTTGCTCCAGTTCCAACCCTCCATTTCTTTGAGCGTCATGCCGGTATAGTCGAGCCAGCGCTGGTTGTACCAGGTGACGTTGCCGAGCTGGTCGCAAGTCCACGCGAGTTGCGACATATTGTCGGCGACCATGCGAAAACGCTCCTCACTTTAGACGTAAGCTTTACCTCGACCTGCTTGCTCTCCGTGATGTCGCGCGCGATTTTCGATGCGCCAACTACCTGACCGTTCGCATCGATAATGGGCGAGATCGTCAGGGAGACATCCAGCAATCTTCCGTCTTTGCGACGGCGGACTGACTCGTAATGCTCGATGTGTTCCCCACGCCGGATTTGCGCCAGAATGGCGGGTTCTTCTGTGAGCCCGATCGGGAGGCATCAGCATCGTGACCGGCTTCCCAACGGCTTCGTCCTCGGTGTACCCAAAGAGCCGCTCTGCCCCGCGGTTCCAAGTCTCGATAACTCCGTCAAGGTTTTTGGCGATAATAGCGTCATCTGAACATTCAACGATTGCGGCCAGCCTTGCGAGGACAATCTCTGCCTGCTTGCGCTCGGTGACGTCCAAAATCATGTTGACGCCGCCGGTGGTGTTGCCGTCGGCATCGCGCAGCCGGGTCGGGTAGACCTCCACCCAGATTCGTGTCCCATCAGGACGCTCTGCGATGAGCTGTTCTGGAGAGACGTCGCGCTCTTCCTTGAGCGCAATGGCCATGGGGCACTCCGAATGGGGCATCGGCCTGCCGTCCGGATAGAAGAGCTTCCAGGTGACGCACCATTCGTCTTTCCCCAACTCCGGCGTTCGGCCTACGACTTTAATTGAGGCCGGATTGAAGTGCGTGAGGCGGCCTTTGGCATTGGTCGTATAAACAGCCACCGGGAGCGCATCGATAGTGGCGTGCAACCGTTCTTCGCTTGCGCGCAATTTCGCTTCCGCCCTGCTGCGCTCGGTGATGTCTTGGATGGTCAGCAGTATCAGCGGGGAGTGTTGCCCGACGATGTCTTCAATTCTCCGGCCGCTAACCAGCATGGTCTTCCGTCCGATTTTCGGAAATTCATGCGTGATGGAAAAGTTCTGTACCAGTCTGTGCTCCGGGAGCACTTCTTCCAGCAATTCGATCAGCGCGGGAACCTTCCATTGCTCATTTCCCAGCAGGTACAGGAGTTGCCCCACCGTCTCCTCGCGGGCGACCTGAAATGTCGCGCAAAATGTGTCGTTCGCAAATCGGACCCTCATGCTGGCGTCCAACACCAGCAGCGGGGTCGGGATGTTTTCGATAATTGTCTGCAGATACCGTTGGCTTCGCTTCACCGCATCAATGTCCTGCAACGCCAGCACTACGCCATCGATCTTGTTGTCCTGCGTCCGGTATGGCAGGATGCTCAATCCGTGCCAGCGGCCTTCCAGGTCCCGCACCTCGCGCTCCACCGGCTGGAGGCTGTCCAGCACATTGGCGATCTGCGATTCGAGATCGTGAGATGTTATGTCCGAACGCTTCGATATTGAGCTTGATATCGGCAAATGGCCGGCCAATGTCGGCGGGGACTACCTTGAACAGCTTGGTCGCCGCCGGCGTGATACGGCGTATGCAAAGCCGGCGATCCAGCATGACGACGGGAATTCGCGTGCTGTTCAGCAAATTCGAGATGTCGTTGCTCACGTCCTGGAGTTCGCTGTTTTTATTGCGCAGCTCGGCATTCAGCGTGCCCAGTTCCTCATTGGCCGACTGCAGCTCCTCCTTGGAGGTTTCCAGTTCCTCGTTGGTGCTCTGCAGCTCTTCATTCGCGGAGAGGATTTCTTCGTTCGCCGACTGGAACTCTTCCTTGAGCGAGTCTTCCGACTCGATGGCGGAGCGCAGGGCATCACGCGTACCGGCAATCTCCTGCTTCAGCCGCCTGACTTCCTGATCGTTCGGTCCGCGGCTTTTGGTTTTGCGCCTCGAAGCAACTTCAGGGGCCGGTGTCCACTGCGGAGTGACATCATCGAACAGGATCAGGGAAAAATGTCTATTCCGTGCTCCGTTCTCTGTGGACCGCTTGTTTCCGAGCGGAGTCACTGACAGGTTCAGCATTCGCTTGTGCCCCTTCTCGTCGAACGAGATACCGTCTTTCCTGGCGGCCCCGCCCTTTTTCGTCGCGGCGGCGATCAGCGCCCGCAGTTCGATAGCCAGGCCATTTCGCGCCAGCTTCAGCACATTCACGCTGGGGCGGCCCGGCGGGGGCGCAAGATACGGTGTTGTCTGTCCCCGAAACTGGACGACTTCCATCTCATGATTGATCACCACTCCGACCGGAGCGTGTTCTCTCAGCACCACACGGTCGGCTTCTGCCTGCACATCCAGTTCATCCTGGTTCGCGGCATGAGATTGGGATGTCTTGCCGGAGACACTGAGCGTGCTCTGCGCTGGATAATAGCTCTGGACAAAGTCGTAGTGCAGCCGCGACGTGATCGCTTTTTTGGCGTAGATCTTGTGCTTCTTGTCCAATGTGGAGAACAGCTCGGGAAAGGCGGAGACGCTCTCCGAGCTGCCCAGGACCAGAAACCCGCTGGGCTTCAACGCGTAGTGCAGGATAGGGATGATCTTCTTTTGCAGCACCGGCTGGATGTAGATGAGCAGGTTGCGGCAGGCGACGACATTCATTTGCGAAAAGGGCGGGTCGTTGGCCAGGTTCTGCCGGGCGAAGACACACATGTCGCGCACTGCTTTGTTGACGCGATAGCCCTCCTCCACCTTGACGAAGAAGCGCGCCATGCGCTCCGGCGATATCTCCTCCGCGATGCTCTCCCGGTATACCCCGGCACGCGCTTTTTGAATGCCTTTTTCGTTCAGGTCGGTTCCGAATATCTGGACCTGGAAGCTGGAGGCCCTTTCGCCCAGGAACTCCAGCAGGGTCATAGCCAGCGAGTAGGTCTCCTCTCCCGTCGAGCATCCCGGCGCCCACATCCGGATGACGCCTTTGTTGACCTTGTCTTTCACGATGGCGGGATAGACATGCGTCTTGAGCGCCTCAAAAGCCTCGAAATCGCGAAAGAAACTGGTTACGGGGATGAGGACGTCGTCAAATAGCTTCTCTCCCTCTTCGGGATGCTCCTTCAGATAATTGCCGTAGTCGCGCAGCGAATCGAGTTTGAGGAGCAACATGCGACGCAACGCGCGGCGCTGAATCGTATTCGGTTTGTATTGGCTGAAATCGACGCCGCTGGACTTGCGCAGTTGACCCAGGACCGCGCTGAAATCTTTTGCGTGGAACGAGGCAGCTGCGGCGATGGCCGGCTCTGTGTCCCGTTCCTCGGCGCCTGACGCTTCTGCACTCTGCTCCTCTGCGAGTGCCGCGTCATGTTTGTCCGCGCGTACATAGGGATGGCGTTGGATGCGCCGCAACTCCCTGGCTATGTCCTTTGGCGCAAGAACGAAGTCCGCACACCCGGAGTCGATGGCGCTGCGCGGCATGCCATCGTATTTCGCCGTGGCGGGATCCTGAGCGAAGGTGATGCCCCCTTCCGCCTTGATGTCCTCCATGCCGGAGGTGCCGTCCGCTCCCGTGCCCGAAAGGACAATGCCAATGGCACCGCTTTTGTGCTCTGCGGCAAGGGAGCGCATGAAGAAATTGACCGCGAGATGCTGGCCTGGTGCTCTGCCGCGCGGCGATAACCGGAAGGCGCCGTCCGCCAATGCCATGAGAGCGTTGGGAGGGATCACGTAGACCCGGTTGGGCTGAATAGCGACGCCGGACCTGACCTCCGCGACCGGCATCCGGGTCGACTTGGCGATGATCTCGGTCAGCATGCTGCCGTGGCTTGGATCGAGGTGCTGCACCAGCACGAACGCCATTCCGGTGTCCGACGGCAGCCCAACGAAAAATTCCTTATATGCTTCCAGGCCGCCCGCGGAGGCCCCGATAGCGACTACGGGAAAGGAACCCTTTCGCGTAGCGACAGCTTTTCGCCTGGGCTGCCTTTTCTCAGAGGATGCGGGCTTAGACGTAGTGGGTTTCATCTTCGCTGTTTGCGCCTGCTTTGCTCGCCGCGCCTTGTAGCAGGCGAAGGTCTTGCAACCCACGATCGGCGACTCCGGGGAGAGTCCGGTCGCATTGAAAGTATCGTACAACCGCAGGGCGGAAACAAACTCGTTGCGCCACGACTCAAGAGCTCAAAAACGAATAGCCTCCTCGATTGAAATCTGCGTAATAGCAGGCACCTACTCGTCGGGCCCCTGGAGATACTGACTACGAGGGGATTGGTCATTTGCCTGATGGACTGGCCGGAAGAAGGCATAAAATTAGATGCTGGAGATGCTCAGATGCAATACAAAAAGATCAAGGTGGAACTGATCGTCGTCGCCGATGAGTCCGAGACAGTTGTTGCGGAGTTGAACGCCGCGCTCGATCGGCTGGACGAGAAGCACACGCTTTTCGGCGGTGCGATCGAGACCGTAGCTTTCGAGCACTCGGGGACACAGAAGAGATCGGCACTCGCGCATACTATCGCCGCAGGTAAGACAGTCGCTGGTGCAGTCAGGACTGCACGTGAAAGCGTGGCTGTTGCCCTTCGCACGGTCATCTGATGTAGAGCGGCTTGGCGGAAGCGACGGCCATAAACGTGCTCGGAATCTCAGAGCAGCTGCCTCCGAGAAAGACCGTTGAGGACAAATCATCGAGTCGCCCAGCGCGACGAATCGGCCCTCATCTTTGGAGGAAGAGGTTGGGAGCGAATCTTTCCGCGAACTGGGTCGAATCACAAAATCAGTGCCTCGACTGGTCCATCTGCACCGTTTTCGTTGCACTTTCTGTGGTTTCCGCCACTCCCTAAAAACACCGCCGACCCTGGATGTGCCCGTTGCAAATCCGTCGTAGATGACCTATTGCCTGCCGCCTGATCCGCTCACTTGTCGAAGCGAAATCATTAGAAACATCAAAGATTGCATGAACGACTCTGGCATGGCGTTTGCACATCGTGAGGCTGCCTCAGGCGCTCTATGCAAACCAATTCTGATCCCGTAAATGCCGTTTCCGACGATGCCCCTATCCCACTGCGCGCACGGCTCATTGCGCCGACCGCGCTGAGCGAGGCGCAGCGGCTCACCCTGCATAGCCTCTGCCTGCTCTTCACTCGCGCGGTGAACGCCAACATGACACGCTGGCTCGGCGTGCCGTTTACTGCCAGTCTTGCGGGAGTCGAACGAACGCCCTTCTATGAAATCATCCACTCACCTGAGGCGGAAACGCATTACGTGACGACGCTGGCAGTCGGACCGGCAGCCCAGGCAGCCTTGTTGCAGATGGATCTCCCGCTGGTGTATCTCTTCGTCGAACTTCTGCTCGGCGGCCCCGGCGGCACGTCACTCGAACGTGAACCCACAGAAATCGAGGGGTCGATCGTCCGCAGCGTTGTCGATCTTATCTGTCGCGATCTGAGCACCGCCCTTTCCTCGCCTGAGTTGGAGATTCGCAACGATCCCTCCCTTCCTCCCCGCTCCATTGACCGGCTGATGCCCACCATCGACAGCACGCTGTCGCTTTCCTTCGATCTGATCTGTGGAGCACTGCGCGGGCGCATCGCATTTACGCTTTCCTCAGAAGCGGCGAAGGTCTTGATCCGTTCACTCGATGGGCCACCGAAGACCGCCCGACAGACATCGCCGGAGATGCGGAACGGGCTGCTAACACGTCTGCAGCGAACCATGCATTTTGCGACGCTGCAACTGCCGACTGTCCGCATACCGCTGAGCGTCGTCCGCGGGCTGAGTCCGGGAGAGGTTCTTACCTTCGATCTCTTTGAGGACACCCCGGCAATTTTCTCCATCGCTGGCAGGCCGGCCTTCTATGCCACTCCGGTGGATGCTCAGTCACGACGGGGGGCCTATATCGCCGCACCGATGGAGTAGGTAGCACGGAGGCGTGGCTCATGAAAAACTAGCTGCTGCACGCTATGTTTGGGATCGACTTCGGAACAACCAACAGCTCCATTGCACGCGTGGACGCACAGGGGAGAGTGGAACTGGTTCAGTTCCCTGCCGCTGGCGGCACCGTCGCCGCGTATCGCTCTCTTCTGTACCTCGAACAGACGAAGACCAGAACACGGTCGCAACTGCACTCGTGGAGCGGTCCAGAGGGTATCGAGCGTTATCTCGCAGCCGAACCGAAGGGCCGGCTGATCCAGTCTCTCAAATCGTATCTCTCCAGCCGCACACTCACCGGAACAGAGGTATTCGGAAGGCGGCAGCTCCTGGAGGACCTGGTCGCCCGCATCCTCGCCGATCTGCGCAAACACGCGGAAAGCTACTTCGGCCGCCCCGTTACTACCGCCACAGTCGGTCGCCCTGTGCACTTTGTCGGCGCCGAATCCGCCGAGGACGATGCCTTTGCGCTCGAACGCCTGCGCGAATCATTCTCCAGAGCCGGCTTCACCCAGGTGGAATTCGAATTCGAGCCGGTGGCCGCTGCTTATCATTACGCAGCAACACTGACCCAAGAAGAACTAGTGCTCATTGGCGACTTCGGTGGCGGCACCAGCGACTTCTCGCTTCTGAGACTGCGGCCCCATGCCCGCGAGCAGGAGCAGCGGACCGAGCTGCTCGCTACCAGCGGTGTCGGCCTTGCCGGCGATGCCTTCGATGCACGCCTGGTTCGCCACCTTGTGTCGCCGCACCTCGGTGCAGGCACGCTCGAAAAGTCCGGCGACAAAACCCTTGTCGCCGTTCCAAGCTGGGTCTACGTGCGGCTCGAGCATTGGCATCACCTCTCCTTTCTGCGCACCCGCGCGGTCAGCGAGATGCTTCGTGCGGCGCGCGCTCGGGCCTTCGAGCCGGAGAAGATAGCGGCGTTGTCCGAGTTGATCGAGTCCGATCTTGGCTATCAACTGCATCAGGCGGTCCAAAGCACCAAAATTGCGCTCTCCAAACAGGAGGATGCCGAGTTCCGCTTCCGCGATCATGGATTCGACCTGCGCGCATCCGTCACACGCCGCCAGTTTGAATCCTGGATTGCACCGGATCTCGCAGCGATTGAACAGGCAATTGAAAAGGTGATGGCCAAGTCCGGCTTGGAACACAGCGCAATCGACCGCGTCTTTCTCACCGGCGGCTCCTCGCTGGTACCCGCCGTCCGTCGAATCTTTGACCATCGGTTTGGCCGCGACCGCGTGCGCACCGGGAACGAGTTCACATCCGTGGCCAGCGGCCTGGCGTTGCGCGCACGTGCGTCTCAGCATTCTCTCATCGCATAGTCGCGCCACCGCTTTAGGGCCTTGCATATAATTGCCGCCGTATGCCGTACATCCTTTCTCTTGACCAGGGCACCACGAGCTCACGTGCGATTCTGTTTGACCAGCAAGGCAGCAGCGTGGCTCAAGCGCAGCACGAATTCGAGCAGCGATTTCCCAATCCGGGGTGGGTGGAGCATGACCCATACGACATTCTTACCTCGCAACTGACGGTGGCCGTGGAGGTACTGACCCGCGCGGGTATCCGGCCACGCGACGTGGTTTCACTCGGCATCACGAATCAGCGCGAAACGACAATCGTATGGGATCGTGAGACCGGAAAGCCCATCTACAACGCCATCGTGTGGCAGGATCGACGGACCGCTCCGCTCTGTAGCCGCCTGCGCGACGAGGGCGCCGAGGCCATGGTCCGGGAGAAGACCGGGCTGTTGCTGGACTCCTACTTCTCCGGCACCAAGGTCGCCTGGATCCTCGACAATGTGAAGGGTGCGCGACAACGCGCCGAAGCCGGCAAGCTCGCGTTCGGTACAGTCGACAGTTGGCTGATCTGGAATCTGACCAGCAGCAAACGGCACGTCACCGATCAGACCAACGCCTCACGCACTCTGCTCTACAACATCGTCGAGGGCAAATGGGATGCCGAGTTGCTGCGGCTGTTGAATATTCCCGAGAGCATGATGCCGGAGGTGGTCTGGTCGAACGATCGTATCGGCGAAGTGACTACAACTCTCGGACTCGGCTCCGTAGCCATCGCGGGAGTGGCGGGCGATCAGCAGTCGGCACTCTTCGGACAGTTGTGTCTTTCACCAGGCGACGCGAAAAACACTTACGGGACCGGTTGTTTTCTGCTCCAGCACATCGGCCAGCAGTTCGTCCTCTCTCAGAACCGGCTTATCACGACGCTTGTCTGCAGCCTCGACCGCAAGCTCGAATATGCGCTGGAGGGCTCGATATTCATCGGAGGAGCAGTCGTTCAGTGGCTGCGGGACAGCCTGGGCATCATTCGTAAGTCGGCGGATGTGGAAGCACTCGCGGCGACGGTTCCAGACAATGGCGGGGTTGTCTTTGTGCCGGCCTTTGTTGGACTGGGTGCTCCGCATTGGGATCCCTACGCAAGAGGCCTGCTGATTGGCCTCGAACGCGGCACGCAGCCAGGCCACATTGCGCGTGCAGCACTGGAGAGTATCGCGTTCCAAGTGGCCGACGTGATCGAAGCTATGGATAAGGAGACACAGAATCCCTTTCGCGAGCTGCGCGTCGATGGGGGCGCGGCAGCGAACGATCTGCTGATGCAATGTCAGGCCGATATCACCGGCATCCCCGTCCTGCGGCCGCAGCAGGTGGAGACAACGGCGCTGGGCGCGGCGTATCTCTCCGGGCTGGCTACGGGCTTCTGGGACAGCCCACAACAAATCAGGAAGCTGCGCGGTGAAGGTCAGTGCTTCCAACCCAACCCCGATCGCACAAAAGCGCAGCAACAGCGCGAGCGTTGGCGCGACGCTGTTTCACGCGCGCGCGGCTGGAGCCAACCGGAGAGCTCGCAGTCCGGTGCGAAAGGAAAGCCAGAGTGAAACGCGAGGAGATGCTGGCGCGCGTCGAAGCACGCACCACGCCCTGGGACATCATTATCATTGGCGGCGGCGCGACTGGCATGGGCATCGCCGTCGACGCAGCCACACGCGGATATGAGGTGTTGCTGCTGGAGCGCGAAGATTTCGGCAAGGCGACGTCCAGCCGCTCCACCAAACTCGTGCACGGTGGTGTGCGCTATCTGGAACAAGGCAACGTCACGCTGGTGATGGAAGCACTGAAGGAACGTGGCCTGTTGCGCCAGAACGCGCCCCATCTTGTACACGATCTCGCCTTCGTCGTGCCCAGCTACTCCTGGTGGGAGACACCGTTCTATGGCATTGGGCTCAAGATTTATGACCTGCTCGCGGGCAAGTATGGATTCGGACGATCGCGCGTCCTTTCGCGCGAAGAGACTCTCGAACGTCTGCCCAACATTCAGACCGACGGATTGAAGCAGGGTGTCGTTTACTACGATGGCCAGTTTGATGACGCACGGCTGCTCATCCATCTGGCACAGACCGCCGCCGATCATAAGGCCACGTTGCTCAACTACGCCGGCGTTACCGGAATCACGAAGGATGACGACGGCTTTGTGAACGGAGTCGTCGCGCTGGACAGCGAATCCGGCCGGCAAGTCACTGCAAGGGCCAAGGTCGTCATCAATGCCACTGGCATCTTCACAGACGAAGTGCGGCAACTTTCCGATCCACAGGCGAGCGGCATGGTGGAACCAAGCCAGGGCATTCATCTGGTCTTCGAACGCTCATTCCTGCGGGCCGATGCAGCCATCATGGTGCCGCACACCAGCGATGGCCGCGTGCTCTTCGCCATTCCCTGGCACGGCCATACCGTGGTGGGCACCACTGACACGCCGATCGACAAGCCGTCCTACGACCCATTGCCCATGGAGCAGGAGATCGACTTCATCCTCGAGACAGCAGAGCGCTATCTCAGCCGTCCACCGCGCCGGGAGGATATCCTCAGCGTCTATGTTGGCATTCGCCCCCTGGTGAAAGCCGCTGGATCGGACTCGGGCAAGACATCCGCCCTCTCGCGCGACCATACCATCCATGTCGATAACTCCGGCCTGCTCACCATTGCGGGCGGTAAGTGGACGACCTACCGTCATATGGCGGAGGATTGTGTCGATCACGCCATCACGCTCGGGCGTCTCGATGAAAAATCCTGCGTCACGCGCGACCTGCACATTCACGGATATCTAGAAGATATCGATGACCTCGGCGCTCTTGGCGTATATGGCAGCGATGCCGAAGCCATACAAGCTCTCGCTGCAAGCGATCCTTCACTCGCTGCGCAGCTCGACCCATCGCTCCCCTACATTGCGGCCGAAGTTGTGTGGGCGGCACGCGAAGAGATGGCGCGTACCGTTGACGATGTGATCTCACGCCGCACCCGGGCCCTCTTTCTGAACGCAAGGGCGGCGCAGCGCATGATCGAACCTGTCGCCACATTGCTGGCGCGGGAACTGCACCGCGACGAAGCATGGACACGCAATCAGATCGATTCGGCATCTGCACTCGCAGCAAAATATCTTGTTTCCGTAAATAGCAAATCCTGACTAGGGAGAACACTGGAAAATGTTGCGTACCCCGATGCTGGGCGAATTTATGGGCACCCTCATGATGATCCTGCTCGGCGACGGCGTCGTCGCGGCTGTTTTGCTGAAACGCACCAAAGCAGAAAATTCTGGATGGTTTGTCATCACCACCGGTTGGTGTTTCGCCGTGATGTGCGGTATCTTCACCGCGAATCTCTTCGGCAGCGCGGATGCGCACTTAAATCCAGCGATCACGCTCGCATTCGGCATCAAGGAAGGCAGCTTCGCGAAGCTGCTTCCATTTGCTCTGGCGCAACTAGCGGGCGCCTTCGTCGGCGCGGCGCTGGTATGGATACACTATGGCCCGCACTGGGCTGTCACCGAGGACAAAGATGCCAAGCGAGCAGTCTTTTGCACGGCTCCCGCAATTCGCCATTGGCTATGGAACCTCGTGAGCGAGATCATCGGCACCTTCGTCCTGATCATCGTCGCCGGAGGTATCACATCCAAGCTCGTTCTTTCCACCGGGGCGGCAGCCGGCGTCACTCCGTATCTCGTTGCGTGTCTCGTCTGGAGTATCGGCCTTTCGCTCGGCGCGACAACCGGGTACGCCATCAATCCCGCACGCGACCTCGGCCCGCGCATCGCCCATGCCGTGCTTCCAATCGCGGGAAAAGGCGGATCAGACTGGGGCTACGCTCCGATTCCGATCCTTGGACCGATGATCGGTGCGGCCCTGGGCGGGCTCATTCTGCGCGCGCTCGGCGCATAGAGCAAAAGCACAGACAATGTAAGGCAGAGCACAACTCCGAACGCAGCCGTCCTTTCAAGGAGCGGGCGTTCAGAACGATCTCTCCACATTCCCTTATCTGTACTTTTTGCTTTACCTACGCGGTTACGCGCGCATCTTCGCGCGCTCCACACACCACCGTATGGCCTCCGCTACTTCGCCAGGCCGCTCCAGGTGCAGCCAGTGACCGCTCGCCGGAAGCACTCGATGCTCCGCCTCCAACAGCCCCATCAGCCAGCTATCGCGCTCACGGAGTTCCTCCGGCGTCGCCGAAGCTGAGGAGAGAACGGCAACCGGTAGCTCCGCGGGCAATGACGGAAGTCCCGCATCTGCCGCACAAACGGGCAATGCTTCCAATGTGGCCGCCATCGTGCGGAAGCTCTGCGGCCGGCTCCACTGCGCAGCAACCAGCGGCCACAATTCCCGAGGCAGATTGCTGACCTCGCCGGTCAATCGCTCCAGCGTGGCAGCCCCCGGTCCGGCAGCATGCCTGCCGATCTGCTGTGACCATCGCTGTCCTCCATGCAGAAGCAGCGCGAGCGCGGCACGCACGACACCGAATTCGGCCAGCCAGGCTCCCCTGCGCGAAAGCCTCGCTCCCACCTGCAGGCGATGCTGATCGGCGGCGGAACACTTCGACCAGGCAAGAAGCGAAACCGGTTCCACTAACACCAGCCCGGCAACGTGCTGGGGAAAACGTTGGGCGTACGCCAGCAGGAGCACTGCGCCGAACGAATGTCCTACCAGCACAACGGGCTCGCCACGGCCGGCCCAGGCCACAACCGCATGCAAGTCGTCGAGCATCTGCGCCAGCGACGGTTGTGAGTAGAGCGCAGTACTCCATCCGAGGCCTGCGCGGTCGTAGCTGGTCGTAGTGCTGTGCTCGGCCAGCAGCGGCTGGACGCGCGCCCAGCTCAGCGAGCTTGCCGCCAGACCCGCTTCTAACACAATTGCGGGCTCTCCGCTTCCCTGCTGCTGGACGTGAAGATAGCGGCCGCGACGTGAGAACAACAATCCTTGTGGCGGATAGTGCCGTGCATCATGTTTGAGACCCGCACGCTGATAAAGCCAGCCAAGCCCTGCAACGGCCAAGGGGGCAAAGGCCAGCGCTGCCGCGGCTCGTTTAATCCGCAACGACGAGCTCTCCCGGCAGAATCGGCCGCGTCCGAGGCAACAGACCGGCGCCCGCCGCAGCCCCCACAGCCAACAGCGCTGTGCAATACATCGCGAGCTTCACCAGGTCTTCGGCATGGGAGCGCGGCAAAACCTTCCAAAGAACGAGGAGCATAGTCTGCGCAAGCGTGACCGCCCACACAGTGCCGTAGAAATACCGGCGCTCCCATCCCTCACCTTTGGTGGAACGGCGCACCCGTGGCAGTAGACCCGCAATCCCTGACAATACGATCGCTAGCAGGACAGCAGGGTACACGCGTGCATAGATCTGCTGCATGTACCAGCCTCCCGTTCCGGCAGCGATCAACAGACCCAGCAGATTCATCAATGCGAAGTTGAGCGCAGCGTTCCAGCCAAAGGTATAGCAGACGCGGCGATAGAACGGATTCGGTCGGTCTTCGGTAAAACGCAGAATATAAGGTTCAGGTTCTGCGCCCGGAAGACGTCCACGCAATGCCGCAATCCCTGTACCGATCAGAACAGCCGCCAGCCATAAGGCGTTCCAACGATTCCAGCGACCGGCAAAGAGGTCAAATGTGAGCGGCCCCGGCGCAAGAAAGAAGACGAATATCCAGATCGGCCAATGCGCCGCGCGATAGGCGACGGTGTTGCGCTCGCGGATCGTACGCTGATGGGCATATTCGACGCGACGCAGCATTGTCCTCGTCCCTCAACGATTTGTCACCTGGAGGTTCGACCGCTGTGAAAACTCTCCGACCTTGGCCGCTTGAACTCCACAACTTTGACCAATCAAAAATCGCGCCAACCTCTTGTACACTTTTGCGCGGCGGAAGCCTCGGATGTCCACGGCTCCTATTATGCGCTACGCCACTTGGCAGATCGAAGACCATGTGAACCACCTTCGACAGAGTGCAACGGAAGGGGACCGTACGGTCGCATACGCGGAAAACAATCACATTGCCGTGTGATTTCCCGCTACCCTTTCGCCGGCACTGCAACTGGGCCCTCGGGGACATCGCCGGTCAACGAAGTGCTTAGCCTGCGTAGCGTCTTGGGAACGCGTTGGACGGGGCGTTCCTTTGCCGGTACACGGGTGATGAGCACCGGCGCCAACTTTTTCTTCTCGGCCCAGCGCTTCCGCTGCGCTTCTGCAATCCTTTCGCGGGCCGCAGCGGAGAGCCTGCGTCTCTTCGGAGTGATAAACGCAACTGGCAGCGTCGCAGGAAGGTGTACTGGATGCTCAGTTGCCGATCTTGCGATGAGCGTTCTGGCCTGCTGGAATCGGGCGATTTCATCATCGAGCGCCGCAATGATTTGGTGCCTCTTCAGTTCGAATGACATCATTGGATTCTTCTCCTGCAAAATTTCGCCTTCGCGCAGCGCAGTCAAGCCCTTCCCTACTTGAAGGTGTAGTTTAGCCCGCCTGTGAAGCGAGACGTGTTCGACTTGTAACCTGACGGCGGATTGTTGATGTAATTGTCCTGCCCTCCGAGTGAGAAGCCGAAATTTTTGTATACCGCGAAGATCAACCCTGCAATGACTTGCGCGTGAATGCGGACGGGTGATTGAATGCCGGCTGTACCAGCCCGCTCTCGTTGGAGATCATGCCATGCACCAGCTTTCGCATGTAGGTCTCGCCGATGTTGGCGCCGATCAGATTCAGCGACATCGTGCGAAACATAGTCGTAGGTTCTATACGCGCAAGTTCTTCTCCACAGGCAAGCGCCTTGAAGTCGCAGGGCAAAGCGGTGTTTTAACCGCAATCACCGCGAGCATACGATCCTTGACAGCGATCGCGCCCTTGAACGAGGGCGCGTCATGGTTTGAACGCCTCTATGCACGGGAGGATGGGCTCATGAAAGTGATTCTGCAACCCCAAGGGACTGGCGCATGGTTGCAGTTGAGGTCTTTGACCTCTTTCAAGAAAGCGATGGTGGGCAGAGAGGGACTCGAACCCCCGACATCCTGCTTGTAAGGCAGGCGCTCTAACCAGCTGAGCTATCCGCCCATCGACGGCTCCTGCATGGAAGCTCTCCCGAGTCTATGGAAGGCACGCGGCGGGGTCAATGCCACGCATCGGGCTGGCTGTAGCCTTGCTAGACTCGTGATGTGGATACCCCGCAGCCGGCAGAGCGCCGCCTCATCATCAATGCCGATGATTTCGGCCTGACGGAAGGCGTAAACCGCGCCATCCTGGAGTTGAATGCGGCCGACGTGCTGCCTTCCGCAACCCTTATGGCGACCGGCCCGGCCTTTCGCGATGCAGTGCACGCCGCATTCCAGCAGACACCGCTCGGCGTTGGCTGCCACGTTGTCCTCGTGGACGGCCAGTCCGCGTTGCATCCGGCGGAACTTCCCACGCTCGCGCGCGATGGGCACCTGCGCTCCAGTCTCACCACATTCATGGTGGACCTCTTCGGCGGCCGGATTGCATCGCAGGAAATTGAACAGGAAGCAATCGCGCAGATTCGCCAGGTTCAATCTGCCGGTATCACGGTCACGCACGTCGACACCCATAAGCACACCCACATGTTTCCGCGCGTGCTCGGCCCGCTCATTCGCGCGGCCCGCGCCTGCAACGTGCCCGCCATCCGCAATCCCTTTGAGCCGGACTGGTCAATTCGCCTCACCGGAAAGGCGCCTCATACCCGCCGGCTGCAGGTCCGTACCTTGCGGCTCTTTCGCGAACAGTTTCTGCGATCTGTGCGCGCTGCCCGGCTTCGCACCACGGATGGCGCTCTGGGTGTGCTGGCCACCGGGACATTTGACTCCGCCTACGTCCTGCGACTGCTGCACAACATGCCTGCTGGCATATGGGAGCTCGTCTGTCATCCGGGATATGTGGATGCCGCACTCTCCCATGCCGGAACCCGCCTCATCGAGACCCGCAAAACGGAACGCCTCGCCCTGCTCGACGCGTTGGAGAAGCCGCCCGCCGACCTGCCACGCATCGACCTTATTCACTACGGTGAGTTCACAGACTGAATCGCAACGGCATTGGGCTACGTCCAATCAAGGATCGTTTGTAGAAAGCACGGATAGGGAACGCCCATGAAGATTGGCATCACTTGTTATCCCACTTACGGCGGCAGTGGCGTCGTCGCCACGGAGTTGGGCATCGAGTTGGCCGCGCGTGGCCATCAGGTCCACTTCATCACCTACTCACAACCCTTCCGTCTGGGCGGCCGCGAGCGCGACATCCTCTATCACGAGGTCCCGGTCTCGAACTATCCGCTCTTTGAGTTCGCCCCCTATTCACTCGCCCTCGCTACCCGCATGGCGGAGGTGGCAACATACTACGATCTCGATCTGCTGCACGTGCATTACGCCATTCCGCACGCCATCAGCGCACTCCTTGCCCGTCAGATGTGCGCGACCCAGGGACGGCGTCTGCCCTTCATCACCACGCTGCACGGCACAGATGTAACCCTGGTCGGCATGGACCGCTCCTATCTGCCCATCACCCGCTTCGGCATTGAACAGAGCGATGGGGTTACGGCGATATCAAAGTATCTGCGCGACAAAACGCTCACTGACTTCTCCATCACGCGGCCCATCGAAGCTATTTCGAATTTCGTGAATTGCGATGTCTATACACCGATGGAACCGGATAAGCGGGAGGAGGCACGCAAAGCGTGGGCGCCCAACGGAGAAAAGCTGCTGATCCATCTCTCCAACTTTCGCCCGGTCAAACGCGTAAAGGACTGCGTCCAGATCTTCGCCCGCGTCGCGAAGGAGGTCCCCGCACACCTGCTTCTGGTGGGTGACGGTCCCGACCGCTCTCAGGCCGAGATGCTCGCCTTCAGCCTCGGCATTCGCGAGCGCGTGCACTTTCTGGGCAAGCAGGATAGCGTCACCGAGTTGCTTCCCCTCGCTGATCTGATGCTGATGCCGAGCGAGCTCGAATCCTTCGGCCTGGCTGCGCTGGAGGCGATGGCCTGCCGGGTCCCGGCCATCTCCACTCGGGTGGGCGGTGTGCCGGAACTGATCGCGGACGGCGTCAACGGCTGCCTTTTCTCAGTGGGTGATGTTGAAAGCATGTCGCAATGCGCGATTGATCTGTTGAAAGATCCCGCGCGGCTGGAGACCATGGGCGCAGCCGCCCGGCAAACCGCACAGGACCGCTTTTGCGCTTCGCGCATCATTCCGCTTTACGAGAGTTACTACGAGCAGATACTCGCTCAGGACGCGCGCTGACCCGTCGACACGACGACACGTGGATCCACTACACAGCCGATGGGCCCGCCTCATACACCATCGGCACCTCCAGCGTCACGCGCGTGCCCCGTCCAGGGCGGCTCTCCACTTCAAACCGTGCCTCGCCTCCGTACAGCACCTCAAGTCGTTCGCGGACATTCTTCATCCCGATGCCGTTGCCGGATCGGCTCTGCGCCGTGACCGCGCCCACCGCGGCCGCGCGCGCCGGCATAATCCCGACGCCGTCGTCTTCCACGTCCACCACCAGCCTGCCCTCGCGCACCCGGCTGCGCAGCGTCACAGTACCGCCTTCCAGACGAGGCTCCAGCCCATGCTTGATGCTGTTCTCGATCAGCGGCTGCAGCACCATGCTGGGTACCATCACCTCCAGTGTCTCCGGCTCAATCTCCCGCTCCACGCGCAGCTTGTCCGCGCCAAACCTCACCACCTCAATGCCGAGATAGTCATCCGTGAAGGCAAGTTCATCGCGGAACGGCACGAAGCTGTCATGCTCTCGCAGCAGCGCACGCAGAATATTCGCCAACCGCACGATCATCTCCCGCGCCATCTCCGGATGGAATCGCACCAGCGACCCGATCGAGTTCAGCGTGTTGAACAAGAAATGAGGATTGATCTGACGTCGAAGCGCGTCCAGCCGCGCCTCCAGCACCAGGCGCTTCTGCTCTTCCAGCTTTTGCTCGATCTGGATCGCGTTCCAGATCTTCAGCGGAATGCCCACCACCACCGCGGGGCAGGCATAGATCGCCAGCCGCACCACCCAGCTATGCGTGTCGAGCACGAAAAGGCGATGTGGATACAGCTTCGCGAGCTCCATCCGCGCGATCTGCATCACCACGATCAACATGAGCAGCAGGATCTGGCGATCCAGCCGAGGACGCGTCAGGTTGCGCCGCACCCAACGATAGATACTCAGATCGATGAAGGGTGAGAACGACCACACCTCTTCCGGCTCCACCAGCCGTCCGTAGAGTCCGGCAATGAGCGCCACGCAAAGATTCGCCGGCAATGTCAGAAATTCGCCATGCAGCATGGCAGGAATCGCGAGGAATGCGCCGCCCACCGCAGCCCACCACGGCCCCAGCAGCACGCCCAGAATCACCGTCGCCTCAAACGCAATATCCGCCGCCAGAAAGTTCGGTACCGTCACCCGCGCCCAGACGCCCAGCGTGAGCGGAATGCAGATGAAGGCCAGCAGGCCGATCGTCTCTCCGGCGGTGCGATCTTCGGCGAACAGCAGGCGCTTGAAAACGCGCGACCGCGCGAGCGCGCTCGAAATCGCCGCGGCGATGCCCAGCTTGATCAGCAGCGAGATCAGAATGAGACGTGGTTCGTACATACTGGCGTGGCCGCAAGAGGCGGCCGGTCGCTCCCGACTATAATCTAAGCATGTCCTCCATCACGGTCAGCAAGATAGCGGAAGCAGACTTCCCTTCCCGCTGGGGACATTTCCGCATTCACGGTTTTGAAGGTGTGATCACGGAGCCGGAACCCTGCCGGCCCGGCGATCCGCCGCCCGTTCGCCGCGTAGAAGGCTGCGTCGCCCTCGTGCTCGGCGACATCCACGCCGTGCCTCCTGTCGTCCGCATTCATTCGCAGTGCCTCACCGGCGACGTCTTTGGCTCGCTGCGCTGCGACTGTCGGCAGCAGTTTGAGCTTGCGATGCAGCGCATTGTCGATGAAGGCGCAGGCATCCTGATCTACGAGCAGCAGGAGGGGCGCGGCATCGGCCTGATGGCCAAACTGCGCGCCTACGAACTGCAGGACAAGGGACTGGACACCATCGAGGCCAACCTCGAACTCGGGTACAAGGCAGACTGCCGCCTCTTCGAGGTTCCGGCAAAGGCTCTCAAGCTTCTGGGTGTTCACGCAGTACGCCTCATCACCAACAATCCTGAGAAGATTGCCGCGCTCGAAGAGCAAGGTATCCAGGTCATGGAGCGCATCTCCGCCGAAGTTCCGCCGGCATCGCCGCTTGCGGAGCGCTACCTTGAGACCAAGCAGTCGAGGATGGGTCACCTGTTCACTGAGGCTCAGGCGAAGTAGTTCTCGCCCGCAAAGCTTTCACGATCTTCGCGGTCGTCACCATCTGTCCGACATGCCGCTGCGTGTGCTCGGCAACGTGCACCAGTAGCCCGCCTAGTGTGGTCGGCAAGCGCCTCCGTCCGACAAAGCGCTCCGCCTCAAGATCAGCTCCAAGAAAGCCACGGAGCCGCTGACTCGCCCCTTCCATGGACTTCCCAAACTCGCGCAGCAGCACGTGCGGCATGGCGCCCTCCGCTTCGCGTGCAAGCTCCGCCATTTGCTCCTGGCTCAGTTCGCGTCCCTCAGCGTAAGTCAGCAGCCGGTCCGTGCTCCCGCTGATATGCCGCAACTGAGATGCGATCGATGGCAAAGCTGCCGGTCGTGCATTCACTTCCACGCCGGTCAAGTCTCCGCACCAGCGGTCCGCATCTTCATGAGCGAGTTCCAGTGCATGCACTACCGCCCGAATCACCGCCGGCACATCCGTCAGCGTGCCGCGCAGCCACGGCTCCGGCGCTTGGACCTGCGCTTTCGTCACTGTATCGGTCACAATCCCTTCTTTGCCCGGAACTCCCGCACCACCTCTGCCGGGTCCCGATGTTGTCCGTCTACCGCTTCGTTCATCGCCTGCATCTCCTGTGCGCTGATCTTCCCTGCCAGTTCGGCAACCGCCGTTCGCATCTGCGGCCAGCGTCGGTAAGCCTCCTCGCGAAACAGCGGCACAGCGTCGTATGGCGGAAAGTAATGCCAGTCATCCGCGAGCACCGTCAAATGCAGCGGCTGGATGGGACCATCCGTCGAATTTCCCGCGATGATATCCACCTGCCGCTGTTCGATCGCCCGATAGAGCAGCCCCAGGTCCATCGTACGCGGCGATCCACTGAACTTCAGTCCGTATGCCGCCTCCAGACCGCGCAGCCCATCCGGACGCTCCTCGAACTCGTATCCCACGCCCAGCTTCCACTGCGATGCGACCGCAGTGGCCTGGCTTAACGTGGCCACGTGAAGACGTTCTGCGTCATCGCTGCGCACGATCATCGCGAACGTGTTTTCGAACCCCAGCGAGTTCCCCACATCGACGTTGTATCGCTGCTTGTAGAGCCGTTGCACCGTCGCCAGAACTCGTTCCCTGTCTTTATCCACCGGCTGCTTCAGAATCGCCGTCAGCGCCGTGCCGGTGTACTCC
Source organism: uncultured Acidobacteriaceae bacterium (assembly GCA_963763665.1). Taxonomy (GTDB): domain Bacteria; phylum Acidobacteriota; class Terriglobia; order Terriglobales; family Acidobacteriaceae; genus KBS-83. The sequence continues at coordinate 21,628 of CAVXPT010000003.1, forward strand.
ACATAGCCATCGATGCGGCCGGCCACCAGCGCCTGATGGCAGATATAGCTGCCCGCGAGATAAAAGCGGCGATCGACCTTCAGCCCAGTCCGCGCCTCGATGTGCTGCGCGAGCAACTCACCCAGCACCACTTGTTCCGTGAAATTCTTCGCCCCGATGACTGGACGATCCGGCCGCGGCGGAGCACATCCTGACGCTCCCAGAACAAGCGCGATCAGCGCAGCCACGATGACGCGACCGCATCTCACGGCCGCCCCGTCCCCGGTACCCGCAGCTTCCATTCCAGCAGCCCCAGCACGCCGTCTGCCGCCAATGCAAGCAGCGCCGCCGGCACCGCGCCGGCCAGCACCAGCCTGTTGTCCACGGAGGCCACGCCGCGGAAGATGAACTCGCCCAACCCGCCCGCCCCCACTGCCGCTGCAATGGTGGCGATTCCCACACAGGTGACGGTTGCCGTGCGCAACCCGGCCAGGATGAAGGGCATCGCCAGCGGTAGTTCCACCTTGCGCAGACGCTGCCAGCTTGTCATGCCTACGGCCTCGGCCACATCCATCACCGTCGCGTCCACACCCGTGATGCCGGTGTACGTATTGCGCACGATGGGAAGCAGCGCGTACGCGACAAGCGCCACAATCGCGATGCGCGCCGCGCGCTCGCCAATGAACGGCAGCGGCAGCAGAAAGCCGAACATCGCCAGGCTCGGGATGGTCTGCAGCGTGTTCACCACACCGAGCACTGGCCGCGCCAGTGCCCGCTTCCGGGCCAGCAAAATGCCCAGCGGCATCGCAATGGCCGTCGCAAAGAGCATCGCAGCGCCGGTCAGCCACAGATGCTCCAGCGTCAAGGCCACGATCTCGTCCCAATGCTGCTGGAGGAAGCCGGAGCCTGCCATCACGAGCGCGCCACCATGCCGCGATGGATCGCTCGCACATAAGCCTGCACCGCCGGCACTCTCGAAGAGAGGAACTGCTCTGCGGGCAGATTCGCCGCTACCCCGCCATCTTCGATCAGCACCACGCGTTCGGCCAGGTACAGCGCCTCATCCAGGTCGTGCGTCACCAGCAGAACAGAAGTCCGGGCGCCACTCCCCTGCACCTCCAGAGTCAGCCGCCGCAGCACGTCCTGCATCTCCGCGCGCGTCAGAGGATCGAGCGCGCCGAACGGCTCATCCATGAGCAAAATGTCCTGCCCTGCGGCAAGCGCCCGGGCCAATCCAACGCGCTGCCGTTGTCCGCCCGACAACTCATGCGGCATCCGCCGCGCAAACTCCGCCGGATTCAGCCCCACCATGTCAAGCAGAACGTGCGCACGTTCGGTAATGGACGCGCTCGATCTGCCCTCAATCTCCAGCACCAGCCCGATATTGCGTTCCACTGTGAAGTGCGGGAAGAGCCCCGTTTCTTGGATCACATAGCCGATGGAGCGGCGCAGCGGGATAGTCTCCTGCTCGAAGATCGAGCGCCCGCGCACCAGCACATCGCCGCCGCTCACGCCATGCATACGATTCACCGTTCGCAGCAGCGTCGTCTTGCCGGATCCGCTCTTCCCCAGCAACGCCACGGTGGTGCCCATCGCCACATCCAGCGTTACATCGTTGAGCAGTGCGCGGCCATCTGGCAGACGGGAGCTCACGTTGCGGAACTCGATGGCCGGCGCGGCGTCCATGCTCTACTCCAGAAGCAAATCCAGAAGCGAAAGGCCGGGACGCGGCCCGGCCTCAATGCTGGAAAATACCGGCGAAACTACTCTTCGCCCTCATCGTCTCCATCCGTATCGTCGTCCATTGCGGGGACGGGAGCGCTCATCGCGCTCTCCGGCGTCGGCGCCGGTTGACCCTTTACGCGGACTACCGTGATCTTCGAGAACCCCTCTTTGAAGCTCGGCGGACGCAGGCGCTCCGCCATCTTGTGCATCGTCTCGTCGCTCACCGTGCGCTCGCGCCGCTGGTTCCGTTCCATACAGACGTCGAACGGCACATCGAAGAAGACCGCCTGCACATCGTAGCCAAAGCTCTTCGCCATCTTGATCCACTGCCGGCGCTCGTGCGGAGACAGGTTCGTCGCGTCCACGTAATTCCACGGCATCTTGGCGATCAATCGCGCGCGCAGCAGCGAGCGCAGCGTGGAAAATACCAGCCCCTGATAGCGCTGCTCGGTGATGTCGTCGAAAAGGATCGTGCGCAGCAGATCGCTGGAAAGCGGCGTGACTCCGCGGCGCTTGAACCAGGTGGTCTTGCCGGAGCCCGGCAATCCAATGGTCAGCACCACGAAACCGCGCGAGGGCCGCGCTACGCCGGGCGCTTCAGGTGGCACCGCGGAAGGCGATTCCGGCTGCGTCTCCAGAATCAGCTTGCCTTCAGGGATCGGCTGGTCAGAAGCGGAAGATTCTGCAGCACCATCCGCAGCTGCGTCGCTTTCGCGGGCCACATCGTCCAGATCGCGACCCACCACGGGCGGTTGCTTCACTTTTGCACTCGCCTTCAGCTCGGCGGGTTTCGCCGGTGGCGGTAGGGTTGAAGAAGGCGGGTAGTCAGCGCTGGCGTAGTTGGGCTGCAGGGGCGCGGGCTGATTCGCGGGCAGCTCCTGCCCAATTTTTCCAGTTTGCTCGGAGAGGTTTGGGGCGCGCTTGGAACGTCGTCTCATCGGTCTATTGGCGCATCCACACGCGCCTACGTGGATCGTACACAGGTCCCGCCTCTGTCGCAATAACTGTGCAAACCTGCCGCTCTCTCGTGCCTGAGGTGCGGTACCGTTTTTACAAAAGGCCTCGTCTCAAGAACACCGGTGATGCAGCTTTTCCGTTAAGAAAAGCTGCTCCTCTCAGATGTGGGTGCGAACACAGCATTGTGAAAACGGTATAGCATCGGAGATGGAAACCGTGAAAATCATGCAGTATTGCTGGCGTTTTTTTGAGCGCCGGCTTCGCGACACTTCCCACGAACCCCTCTGAGGAGACCACATTTAGATGGCTGTGAAGGTAGGCATCAACGGCTTCGGCCGCATCGGCCGCAACGTTTTCCGCGCTTCGCTTGGTAAATCCGATCTCGAATTTGTCGCTGTCAACGATCTCACCTCGCCCAGCACTCTGGCGCACTTGCTCAAGTACGACTCCATTCTCGGCAACCTGCCTCACGACATCACCGCCGGCGAAGACTTCATCGCCGTGGACGGCAAGAAGATCAAGGTCTTCGCGGAACGCGATCCCGCCAAACTCGACTGGTCGTCCGTGGGCGCGCAGGTGGTCGTCGAATCCACCGGTCACTTCACCGACGCCACCAAGGCCAAGGCCCACCTGCAGGGCACAGTCAAGAAGGTCATCATCTCGGCGCCGGCAACCAACGACGATCTCACCGTCGTCCTCGGCGTGAACGAGAACAAATACGACCCCAAGGCCCACCACATCATCTCCAACGCCTCCTGTACTACCAATTGCCTGGCGCCGTTAGCGAAAGTACTGGATGAAGAATTCGGCATCATCAACGGCCTGATGAACACCATCCACAGCTACACCAACGACCAGGTCACACTCGACTTTCCCCATAAGGATCTGCGCCGCGCCCGGGCCGCCGCGCTCTCCATCATCCCCACATCCACCGGAGCCGCCAAAGCGCTGCACCTGGTGCTGCCGCAGCTCAAGGGCAAGCTCGACGGCTTCTCGCTGCGCGTGCCCACGCCGGTCGTTTCCGTGGTCGATCTCACCGTCACGGTCGAAAAGCCAATCTCGGTCCAGATCGTGAACGACGCATTCAAAAAGCACGCCGCCGGTCCATTGAAGGGCATTCTCGGCGTGGAAGAGCACGAGCTCGTCTCCGCCGACTACAAGGGAAACCCGCTCTCTTCCATCGTCGATGCGCCGCTCACCAAGGTGATCGGCAACATGGTCGAAGGTCATCTCCTGGTACGACAATGAATGGGGCTATTCCAACCGGGTCCGCGATCTGATTGTCTTTCTGGAGAAGAAGGGGCTTTAAAGAAAGCGTATCCCTGCCATAACTCAGAACGGAGCGCCGGCGGCCCAACATCCCCTGGCGCTCCGGTATTGGGATGTAAGCAATACGGGCGCAGGCGAAATCCCTGCGACAATCTTCGCAAGGTGCTGAATTCCTGCTTTTTTCTCGGCTGACACACAATGCCGCAACGACAGAACATTTCGGGTAGCTCCCCCTTTGAGCCGCGGATCGGCTTCTCCCGCGCCGTCCGCATAGGGAACGCCGTGCATGTCTCCGGTACCGGCCCGTGGGGGCAGACCAGGCCACTGTCGAAGACCAGACGCGGCAGGTGTTCAAGATCATCGAACAGGCACTCGCCGGGGCCGGCGCCACACTGCGCAACGTCGTACGCACCCGCATGTATCTGACGCACGCCGCAGACTGGGAGGCCGTCGGCAAGGTCCACGGTGAGCTCTTCGGCGATATCCGCCCCGCCGCGACCATGGTTGTCGTCGCCGCACTCCTCAATCCCTCATGGCGCATCGAAATTGAAGCCGACGCGATTCTCGATCGCGCAGAAAGCTAAGCTGCAATCATGAACATTCCATCCATCCGCAGCCTGACCGAGGGCACAAATCAACTGCAGCACCAGCATGTGCTGATCCGCGTTGACTTCAATGTCCCGCTCTCCGATGACGGCACCGAGATCCTCGACGACACCCGCATCCGCGAGACGCTGCCGACCATCGAATTTGTTCTTCGCCACCGCGGCAAGGTCATCCTCTGCTCGCATCTCGGCCGTCCAAAAGGAAAGCCGAATCCGAAGTACAGTCTCCGGCCCATCGTGGATCGGCTCCGCGTCATGCTGGACCACACCATCGGCGAACAGGTGAATGTCGCCTTCGCGCCGGACTGCGTTGGCGATCTCGCCCGCGAGCTCACCAACAAGCTCGAAGACGGCAAAGTGCTCCTGCTTGAAAATCTCCGCTTCTACGCCGAAGAAGAAGCCAACGACCCGGTCTTCGCGAAAAAGCTCGCCGGCCTCTGCCAGATCTACGTGAACGATGCCTTCGGCTCCGCGCATCGCGCGCACGCTTCTACGGAAGGCATCACTCACTTCGTGCACCATGCCGTAGCCGGCCTTCTCATGGAGAAGGAGCTGAACTACATGGGCAAAGCGCTCACCAACCCGGCAAAGCCGTTCATCGCGATCCTTGGCGGCGCCAAGGTCTCAGACAAAATCGAGGTCATCGATAATCTGCTGACCAAGGTCGATGCGATCCTCATTGGCGGCGGCATGGCGTACACCTTCCTCAAGGCTCAGGGTATGGAAGTCGGCAAGTCACTGGTCGAGCCCGACAAGCTCGACGTTGCCCGCCAGGCAATGGCTGCCGCCAAAAGCCGCGGTGTGCGCTTCCATCTGCCCGTCGACCATGTGCTGGCAAATCGGTTTGCCCCCGACGCAAAGAACAAAGATCGTCGAGGGTGACGAGCCCTTCCCCGCGGACTGGATGGCGCTGGACATCGGCCCAAAGACGGTAGATCTCTTTGCCCGTGAAATCGCGGAGGCCGGCACAATCGTGTGGAACGGACCCATGGGGGTCTTCGAAATGCCGGCATTCGCACACGGCACTGTCGCCATTGCAGAGCTCGTCGCCGGCAACCGGGACGCGGTTTCTATCGTTGGCGGTGGCGATTCGGTCTCGGCTATCAAGCAGGCCGGAGTCGCGGACCGTATTACCCATATATCCACAGGCGGCGGCGCTTCGCTTGAATTCCTCGAAGGGAAAGTGCTGCCTGGGGTTGAAGCATTGCGTAAGAAGCCGTAATCTGCTAATTGTCCTTTCCCCCGGGGTCTGATGAGGGAATTTGCCTTGCCTTCCGTGTTCCTGCTGAACGCCGCCATCTTATTCAGTGGCGTCGTCGCATTCATCATCGCTGGTTTTGCCGGGACCTTCGTCCGCTCCCTGCATCCGTGGCGCTACAGGCTTATGCTTGCGCCGCTTGGCTTCGTTATTTGCGGCGGCATCAGCATCTCTGCGGAGCAGCATCTCCTGCGCTGGATAGAGCACGGCCATCTCCAGCATTCCGTCAGCTCCGGCATCGTTCAGGGTGTCGTGCTCCTCGTGGCCGGCCTTTGCGGCTTGCTTGCAGGCGTCGGGTTGGGCACCAGCATCGACCGCACCTTCCCCGATGCGGAGAGCTACTCCATTGCGAACTATTGGGGAACGCAGGAGACCAGACCTCGCCCCCGCAAGGGCAAGGTCGTTCCCATCTCCCGCGGCCGCCAGCCCGGTGTCGTCCCGCAAATCAAAGCCATCTCTCACCGCGACTAAGGACTGACCGTTCGCGCAGTCCGGTTTTCATCCCTGCATCGCACGAAAGGAACCATGCGCATTCCCCTGCTCGCCGCAAACTGGAAGATGTACAAAACCCCTGCCGAGGCCCGCTCCTTCGTTTCGACATTTCTCGAAAGCCCATTCCCCACAACAGCCGAAGTAGCCCTCTTCCCTTCCGCGATCGATATTCCAGCCACGCTGGACGCTGCAAAGGGCTCCGCGCTCCGTGTGGGCGCACAAAACATGTACTTCGCCGACGAAGGCGCCTTCACCGGCGAGATCTCCGCACCCATGCTGGTCGCCGCGGGCGCCACCCATGTGCTGATCGGCCACTCCGAACGACGCCAGTACTTTGGCGAGACCGACGAACTGGTGAACAAAAAGCTCCTCACTGCCCTGCGCTACAAGCTGATTCCGATCGTCTGTGTCGGCGAGCGCCTGGAGCAGCGGGAGAATGGTGAGACCGAAGCGGTCCTGCGCCGGCAGACCAGCCGGGCGCTCGAAGACATTGACGCCGCACAGGCCGCGCCTATCGTCATTGCCTATGAGCCGGTGTGGGCCATCGGCACCGGCAAAACCGCCACGCCTGAGATCGCAGCAGAGGCCCACGCCGTCATCCGGCATGAAGTCGCGCAGCTTCTCGGCAAGCCCGCATCCCAGGCGATGCGCATTCTTTACGGCGGCTCTGTGAAGCCGGACAATGCGGCTCACCTCTGCGCGCAGTCGGACATCGACGGCGCACTCGTCGGCGGAGCCTCACTCGATCCGGCATCCTTCGCCAAAATCGTGGCCGCAGCCTCGTAACCATTGCAAAGGACGACGAGCGATGGAACAAAGCGAACTACTCGCCTATCTGCGCAGCCAGCGGCTCGGCGTGCTCGGCACACTCGCTCCGTCAGGCGAACCGCAGGCTGCGCTGGTCGGCTATGCCATCACGCCGGATTTCGAACTCCTCTTCGACACCCTGCGAACCACCCGCAAATATCGCAACATGATGGCGAACCCGCGCGTCTCGTTCACCGTCGGCAACACCGCGGGCCACGGAGATGAACGCACTGCGCAATACGAAGGCATCGCCGAAGAGTTGGCTGGAGACTCACTGACCCGCCTGCAGCCGGCGTATTTCGCCACCTGGCCCGATGGAGCTGAGCGCACGCAGTGGCCGCACATCACCTGGTTCGTGATCCGTCCACGCTGGATACGCTATTCCGACTTCAACATCCCCCTGACGCAGGAGTGGACTTTCCAATGAACGTGTCATCCTGAACGGAGGCCGAAGGCGAAGTGAAGGGCCTGCAGTTGGTCAATCGGTCCGGCGCAAAGCGCCGCTCTTTCATTGCACCGGGCCGCCATCCGGCGACTCCTCCGTCTTCCCCATCCAGTTCCGCATCCATCGCATCCCGCACCCGCGCTATGGTCTGCTCCGGCCGCAGGTGCTTCTGCTCTTCATAGAAGCGCGCAACGTGGCGCACCAGGTCCGCCAGAACCACGCCCCACGCGGTTGGGTCATCCCAGCCACCCATCTGCAGGCTCACATGCAGGTCGCCCTGCGCTACCCATGCGCGCACCAGCTCAAAGGCCTTGGGGTCGTCTGCAGCTCCCGGCGGAATGACCAATTGATTCTTCGCGGAATCGCTCTTCTTCTCTGGCATCGCTCTTACACCTCACACAGCACATCATCGCCCTCGACGCGCAGCGCATACACCGTTGCACTGCCCAGCGGATTGCAGAACTCCGCACCCGTTTTCGGATCGAAGCTCCACCCATGCCACGAACAGACCAGCCGGCCATCCTCAATCGCGCCTTCGGAAAGCGGCGCACCCTGGTGCGGACACACATCGTTCAGCGCTGCAAGCTGCCCATCGACCCGCGCCACGCATATCGTCGTGCCCGGCACCTCAAACGCCTTCGCACTGCCTTCGGCGGGCATCTCTGACAGTTTTCCAATTCGCACCCATTGCGTCATCCGTCGATCCTGCTCCTTTTGTTCATGCAACGCTTCTGGAAGCAGTGTACGGGCTCCGCCAGTGGATGATGGCGTGCCGCCGCTGCTACGCTGTAAAACACATGCCCGAAGCGAAACATTCAGATGCGCAGGTTCCGTCAGCGGCAGCGCTCTGGTGTCCCACATGTGCGCGGCCCGTCAGCGACCCCCTCACCTGCGGCGACTGCTCCGCCGTCATCTGCCGCGTCTGCGGCACGCCACTCGAATCCGCGGATGAGCTGGGGTTCGGCTGATCATGCCGGCACCCACCCATCCAACACCGTCTCGATACTTCGACGACCCGCTGCGCCCGCGCAATCCCCTGGTGTCGCATCATTGGATTCTCGTCGGCATCGGCCTGATGGTGGTGGCGTCGCTCGTGGCAGTCTACTTCGCCATCGCGCTGCTCTTCTGGCAAGGGCAATGGCAGCTCATCTTTCACCCATCGCACGTCGTGAACAGGACGCCGGCGGCCGATGGCCTGCCCTTCGACGATGTGCGATTCGACGCCACCGAGACCGGGCACACGCGGCTCAATGGCTGGTGGATTCCGGCAGATAGCACGCTTCCTATCAGGCACGTGGCCATCCTCTACCTGCATGACGCGCGCGGATCTCTCTCCGATGCGCTTCCGGATATCCTCGCGCTGCACGCGCTCGGCAATGACGTCTTCGCCTTCGATCCGCGCGGTTTCGGAAAGAGCGAGTGGGCAAAGCCCTCCGAGCATCACTGGGACCAGGACGCAGAGGCTGCACTCTATTACCTCGCCAGCGTGCGCCACATCGGCCCCAGCCATTTGATCGTTGTCGGTCGCGGGCTCGGAGGTACGGTAGCGGCGAATCTCACCGTCAAACATCCGGAGATCAGAAGCCTGGTAATGATCGACCCGCAGCCGCCGACGCTTGGCTTGCTGAACGCGCCACGCTGGACCCACATCCTGCCGGTGCGCCTTCTCGCCCGCGATCGTTTCAATCCTGCACAGGCCCTGGATTCCCATTCCCTGAACAAGCTTTTCCTGCTGCCCACGAACGCACTTGGTCCGGCTTACGTTGCAAAGGCCGCCGCTCCCGTCACCACGGTGCGCAGTACTCGCCTTGACGCGTCGGAGTCGGCCTCCGCCCTCCAGCGGTTCCTCGCGGCGCCCCGCACTGCACAGGACTAGCAAAAATGCTCTAGCGGGCCGCGTCTGTGTACCCGGACAACGTCGCCAGAGCGGCTCGTGCCTGCTCATCCAGACTCTCGTTCACCCGCGCGAGATCCGGCACCAGATGGCTGAGATTTACAGCAAGAAGATTTTCCTGAACAACCTGGGCCACAACGCGCCGCAGCAGGCAGAATTCGGCCAGTGCCATGCCTGGCGTATATCCTTCCAGATCGCGTCCGCGATCGTATCCGCCGGAAGAAAGCTTGTGCCCCGCTGTCTCTTCGCCGGAATACGACTGTGCCGCGCGAATGACCTGCTCCAAAATGCCTTTGAAGTATTCGTGACGTTCTTCTTTCTTCGAAGCCAGCCGCGATAGCGCATCGTCTGTCTGCACTGCCGATAGCCACAGTTCCTCGATGCGTGCCAGGTGCTCCTGCAAAATCATCGCGACACGCTTAGGCGGCGCAAAGTGCCGTTGTTGCGGCGGAGTTGCCAATCTGCTCTCAATCGCGTTCACCAGGGAGGGAATATCCGCCGGCTTCACGATGTAATCGTCCACCTGCTGCCGGATCGCTTCGAGCGCCGTTTCAAACGCAGGATACCCGGTGAGAATCATCGTCACCGCTTGCGGCTGCGTTCTTCGCATGGCGCTGACTACGGTCAGACCATCTCCGGGATTGCCGATGTTCAGGTCCGACAGGAGTATGTCGAAGGTCTCCGACGTAATCTTCTGCAAGGCCTCGGCCACAGATGCGGCAACGCTTACTTCAAAGTTGTACTTGCTCAGTACAGCCGACAGCGTGAAGCGGATAACTTCCTCGTCATCCACCAGGAGTAAACGTCGTTGCATTCTGGATTCCTTCAGTGAGTCCGTGTTCGATAGCCCGTATTTGTCTCCGGCATCTTGTACGGATGCACCGGGGCTCTCCACGGTTACTCGCTTAAGAAAACCAGGTCCGTTGCACTAGAACTTCGCCAGCCCCTCGATGGCCCGGAACAGATCTTCCGGCTGCGGCAGGATGACGTTCTCCAATTGCGGCTGATACGCCACAAAAGTGTCCGTCGCCGCCACCCGCTTCACCGGTGCGTCCAGATCGTCGAATAGTTCATCCGCGATGCGGGCAGCAATCTCCGCTCCATAGCCCCAGCTCAGCACGTCCTCATGCGCCACGATCACCCGGCTGGTCCGGCGCACGCTCTCGGCAATCGCCTCCCAGTCATAGGGGCTCAGCGTCCGGAGATCGATCACCTCAGTCTCCACGCCCAGTTCGCGGCTGGCACGCTGCGCAGCCTGCAGCGCACGCGGAACCAGCGCTCCGTAGGTCACCAGCGTCAGATGCTTGCCTTCGCGCACCGTCTTCGCTTTACCGAAGGGGATCATGTAGTCCGGCCCCGGATACGGAGCGCGCCCGAAGGTCTCGCGGTAGAGCCGCTTGTGCTCCAGAAACATCACCGGATCGTCGCACCGGATCGCCGTCCGCAGCAGGCCGTTGGCATCCAGCGCATTCGACGGAAACACGACGCGCATTCCCGGCGTGTGGGTGAAAAGAACCTCTCCGGACTGCGAGTGGTACAGCGCTCCGCCCGTCAGGTATCCGCCAATCGCCACCCGGATGACCGCCGGCGACGAGAATGCATTGTTCGACCGCCAGCGCAGTGGCGCCAGCTCATTGCGCAACTGATGCATCGCCGGCCAGATGTAGTCGAAGAACTGAATCTCAGCCACCGGTTTCATGCCGCGCGTGGCCACGCCTATCGCGCGGCCAACAATGTTGGCCTCGGCCAGCGGCGAGTTGAAGACGCGATCGCTTCCGTACTCGCATTGCAGCCCTGCGGTCAGCTTGAAGACGCCGCCCTTGCCCTTCACCGCGCCGCTCTTCAGTTGTTCTTCCCGGCTGCAGTCGGCCACGTCCTCGCCAAAGACGATGATGCGCGGGTCGCGCTTCATCTCGTCCTTCAGGCAGGCGTTGATCAGGTCCGCCATCGTCTTGTCCGGACCGTCCGTGGCCGCCCCTGCCTCCGCGGCGAACGACTTCGACGTCGGGTCGATGTCTGGCGAATAGACGTAGTTGTAGATCGAGTCCGCAGGCGCAAACGGCGCGCGCAGTGCATGGTCCGTCGCCGCCTGTATCTCGTCATCGACCGCCTTCTCCAGCCGGGTGATGCCATCGGCATCGATCACGCCCTCGCGCAGCAGCCGCAGTTGCAGCTTCGGCAGCGGGTCGCGGAGATTCTCCGCCTCCAGCTCCGCAGCGGAGCGGTAGAGCTTGGCGTTGTCCGAGAGCGAGTGCGAATACGGCCGGGTAACGTGCCCATGCACAAACGCCGGGCCCTTCCGTGCTCGGCAATGCGCCACCGCTTTCGTCATGGCGGCGTAGCTCTCCACCGGGTCGGTGCCGTCCACCTCGGCGAAAAAGAAGTTCGGAAAATTCGCCACCAGTCTCGAAATGTTGCCACCCGGCGTGTTCGCCTCTACCGGGGTCGATATGGCATAGCCGTTATCCTCCACGACGAACAGCATCGGCAGCTTCTCCAGCGACGCCGAGCTCAGCGACTCCCAGAACTCCCCTTGGCTGGTGGATCCCTCGCCGATCGACGCGTACACCACCTCGTCGCCATGAAAGCTTGCGTTGTGAAAGGCCCGGTAGTCGCCGCCGGCGGGATCGAAGCCCCGCTCTGCCGCCTCGGGGTGCGCGGCAAGGTAGCGTCCGGCCTCGGCGCAGCCTACCGCCTGCAGCATCTGGGTCGCTACCGAAGAGCTTTGTGTCACGATATTCAGCCGCTGGCTGCCCCAATGCGATGGCATCTGCCGTCCGCCGCTGGCCGGGTCCGCCGCGGCGCCCACCGCCTGCAGCAGCATCTCCTCCGCCGTCACCCCCAGGGCAAGGCACAGGGCGCGGTCGCGGTAGTAGGGGTAAAACCAGTCATAGCCCGGTTTCAGCGCCTTGCCGGCAGCCACCATCAGCGCCTCATGGCCGGCGCCGGAGATCTGAAAGAAAATCTTTTGCTGATTTTTCAACAGAATCTCGCGATCGTCCAAGCGCCGCGACATGTACATCAGGCGATACACATCCACCCATTCCGCCCCTGTCAGCCCGCTCAGTCCGCTGCCGGCACTCTTGGTGCGCCGCTCCGTCGCCACACTCCCCATACACACTCCTGACTGCCTTCCCAACTCAAAACGACTGGCGATTGTATCCTGTCACTGCGCCCTTGTGCTCAGCAAAGAAGATGCAGATACCCACCGATCGGTCGCGACACCCCAGCAGGGCAGGTCCCGGCGAAACCCCATGGTTTGACTCACTTTTTCCACCCGTGCTCTAATCAGCCTTCCTTGAACCTACGGCTTTCCCTCGAGCGCGCTCGGACGGCAACGGCGGGGCGCACCAACTCAATTCTTTCGGAGAACTTGCATGCAGAATGTCGGCCTGTGGGCCATGGGGTTCCAGATAGGAGCCCCCAGCACCCCAGACAGCGGCAGTACCTATTTGTGGGGCGCCCTCCTCATCGGCGTCCTGGGCCTCGTTGTCGCACTCTTCTTTTCCCGAGCCGTCCTCGCCATGGATGCCGGAACCAAGGAGATGCAGGAAATCTCCAACGCCATCCGCGAGGGTGCTGAGGCGTTCATGTCCCGGCAGTACGGCACCATCGCCATCATCGCCGTGGTGCTCGCCATACTCCTCTTTATTGGATACCGGCTCTCGCCCTTTACCGCTCCGTTCGCCAACAAGGTCGTCATCAGCTTTCTGATCGGCGCCATCTGCTCGGGGCTCTCCGGCTTTACCGGCATGTTCGTCTCCATCCGGACCAATATCCGCGCGGCAAGCGCTGCCCGTACCAGCCTGGGCCGGGCCCTCCAGACTGCCCTGCGGGGCGGCGCCGTTACCGGCCTGGTGGTCGTCTCCCTCTCGCTGCTCGGCATCGGCGTGCTCTTCTTCCTCTTCGGCGGTCTGGAGCATCCTCAGGCCACCCCCTATGAGTTGGTCGGCTTCGGCTTTGGCGCATCCCTGGTCGCCCTCTTTGCGCAGCTTGGCGGCGGCATTTACACCAAGGCGGCCGATGTCGGCGCCGACCTCGTCGGCAAGGTAGAGGCGGGCATTCCAGAGGACGATCCACGCAACCCCGCCGTCATCGCTGATCTGGTCGGTGACAACGTGGGCGATTGCGCAGGCCGCGGTGCGGACATCTTCGAGTCCACCGCCGCCGAAAATGTCGGCGCCATGATCCTGGGCGCGGCGCTCTTCCCCGTCTTCGGCATCAAGGGCATCCTCTTCCCCCTGGTCATTCAGGCGATCAACCTCATCGCCTCCATCATCGGGGTCAGCATCGTGCACTCCCGCGAAGACGAAGACCCGATGCACGCGCTCAACCGCGGCTACTACGTCACGTCCTTCCTTGCTTTCCTGGGCTTCGCGGTAGCGGTCTACTTCATGCTGCAGGGCCGCTGGTGGCTGCTCGGCTCCGGCGTCGTCGGCATCATCACCTCGTTCTTGTTCGTGCGCATCACCGAGTACTACACCGAAACCCGCTATCGTCCCGTCCGCTCCATCGCCGAAGCCTCGCTCACCGGTCCGGCCACCAATATCATCAGCGGCCTCGCCGTGGGCATGGAGACGCCGGCCATGCCGGTCATCGTCATCAGCCTCGCGCTCCTGCTCAGCTACTACTTCGGCGTGCGCGGCCTGGCCGACCACACCGGAATCTCGAACTACGCCCGGGGCATCTACGGCACCGCCATCGCCACCATGGGCATGCTCTCTGCATCCGCCTACATTCTGGCCATGGACACCTTCGGCCCCATCACGGACAACGCCGGCGGCATCATCGAGATGTCCAATCAGCCCGATGCCGTGCGTGAGAAGACCGACAAGCTGGACGCCGCCGGAAACACCACCAAGGCGCTCACCAAGGGCTATGCCATCGGCTCTGCCGCTCTGGCCGCCTTCCTGCTCTTCTCCGCCTACCTGGAGAGCGTTCACGCTATCGTGGCGCACCGCTTCGCCGACGCCGGCCAGATCCTGCCGGCAAACTGGCAGTTCACGCACGTAAACCTGGCCAGCGTCCCGGTCTTCGTCGGCGCGCTGCTGGGCGCGATGCTCACCTACCTCTTCTCCTCCATGGCCATCAAGGCGGTGGGCCGCACCGCGCAGTTCGTCATCAAGGACGTGCGCGCGCAGTTCAAGGAAAACCCCGGCATCATGGAAGGAACTTCCAAGCCCGACTACGGCCGCTGCGTCCGCATCGTCACCGGCGCGGCGCTGAAGGAGATGGTGTTGCCGGGCGCACTCGCCGTCGCCATGCCGCTCGCCGTCGGCCTCATCTTCCGCCACCTCAGCGACAGCTTCAACGTCCGCGACCTCGCCGCCGATACGCTGATGCTGCATGGCCATCCGGTCAACCTGACGGGAGCCGAGAGCGTCGCCGGCCTGTTGATGGTCGGCACCATCTCCGGCATCCTGCTGGCCATGCTGATGAACAACGGCGGCGGTGCCTGGGACAACGCCAAGAAGTACATTGAGACCGGCCAGTACGGCGGCAAACGGTCGGAAGCCCACAAGGCAGCGGTCGTCGGAGACACTGTCGGCGATCCCTTCAAAGACACCGCCGGACCATCACTGCATGTGCTGATCAAGCTGCTCGCCACCGTCACACTGGTGCTGGCGCCGCTGTTCCTGTAGGACCAATCGGGCAGAAGGCGCTGCGATCTTCGTAGCGCCTTTGCTATTGTCAGACGCATGCCCGCGACTGCGCTTCCCGGCAAGGTTTCCTGGTATCGGCGCCGCACCTCCTGGACCGCGTTACGCAGCCTGCCGGCGCGCAGCCTGCTCCGGCTGTACCTGGCGATCTTCTTTCTATTTTCGGTCTATGGCTTCTATGTGAACCTGACCGGCCCCCGGCGCCTGCCGCTGCTGCTAGTGCTCGCACTGTGCGTGGCAAACGGAGCTTACTCGGTTCTTTACCCCTGGCTGCTCATCCGCCATCCCGGCTCGTGGATCTGGCTTGTCTCCATCTTCAACGCAATTTGGGCCAGTGTCCTGGGCTGGCTTGCCAACACCGGACGCCTTCCTCTCCCCGGACCGATTGCCACCCTCGGTATTACCGCAAGTGGTATCTGGACTCTCCTGATTCTCTCTTACATCTACTTCGTGGCCTTCATCCGAAATCAGGCCACAGAAGCCATCCGCATGCAGAACGAGCTCGAACTGGCCCACGGCATCCAGCAGACACTCGTGCCATTGATTCACCGCGTTGGACCGCTCTATGAGGTCTACGGACTCACCCGGCCCAGTGAGCGCGTCGGTGGCGATCTCGTCGATCTGATCCCCTCCCGCGACGGCGATATCGCCTACGTCGCGGACGTAGCCGGACATGGACTGCAGGCAGGCATCCTGATGGGCATGCTCAAGGCCGCCGCGCGCACCGCCCTGCTCGAGCCTTCCACCGCCTCCGAACGCCTGCCCCTGCTGCTGGACCGGCTGGACAACGTCCTGCCCGCGGTCAAGGAAAGCCACATGTACGCGGCCTTTGCCGCATTGCAACTCGGTCCCGGGGGCAGAGTCCGCCATGCTCTCGCCGGACACCCGCCCGTCCTTCACTACTGCCACGCGAACGGCACTTTCTGCGAGCTCACCCTGGAGCAGTTTCCACTTGGCCTGGTGCCGGACGCGCAATTCGCCGCCATGGAGATCAACGTCGAACCCGGCGATCTGCTTGTGATCGCAACCGACGGCATCCTCGAAACCAGCAACCCGCAGGATCGGGAGTTTGGCACAGAGGGTTTGCGCGGCTGCGTGGAATCGAATCCCGAAGCGCCGTTACCGCAGTTGGCGGCAAACATCCTGGCAGCGGCAGCAACGTGGGGCAAGCAGCAGGATGATCAGACTCTGCTCATCGTTCGTTGCCTGTCGAACGAGTGAGTCAGTTGCTGCGCATGCGGTCTTTCACACTCTTGGCCAGCTTTTCGATCTCGCCCGCCTTCTTCACCACCTCGACCGACAATGTGTCCTGGTTCGACTTGTCTACCTGTTCCTTCAATTCTTTCGCCAAAGCCAGCAGTTTGTCCGTGTCCTGCACCAGGTGTTTTTGGCGGTCGGCATTTCGCGCCTTCTCCATCTTTTCCAGCCGCTGGCGCTGCATGGGATCAGTCGGTTCGTTCGGCTGACCGAAGACCGGGGGCACCTGCATGGATGGCGGCTGTTGCTGCATCTGTTCCGTGGAGGTGACCTGGCTGCCGGCCCATAATTCGGCTACCAGAAGAATCGCTGCGGCAACACCCAGACCCGATCTGCCCCAGCGCAACTTGGCAAATGAGCTTCGCATCCGTTCATTATAGAAACGACTGCAAATTCTGAATGTGAAAGGCCTGCATGCTCCTTCTGCTCGCGCCGCCCAACCACCGCCCGCCCCTCCGCGAGGCTTTTCAAACCATGTGGCAAAGCTGGGTAGACAGCGCACAGGACTTCCTGGTCAATGACCTGAAACACCTGATCGCTATCCTGATCTTCGCCTGGATTGCGTTCTGGCTGGTAAAGGTTGTTACCGATCGCATGCGTCGCGCGGCAGAAAAACACCCTGCTGTCGGACTGGCGCGCACATCGCAGATCCGTACTCTCGCCTCCGTGCTGCGTGCCACCGGCATCGGCATCGTCGCCTTCTTCACCATCCTCACGCATCCTGCGCGATGTCTTCGACCTCAATCTCAGCGCCACTGCTCGGCGGCGCCGCCGTCATCGGCGTTGCTATCGGCCTCGCCGCGCAAACCATCGTGAAAGACATGATCAACGGCATGCTCGTCCTGGTCGAGGACCAGTACAACGTCGGCGACTGGGTCACCATCGCCGGCGTCACCGGCACCGTCGACTCGATGTCGCTGCGCAAGACCACCGTGCGCGGCGGCGACGGTACCCTGTACCTCATCCCCAACAGCCAGATCACCGTCGTGAGCAACCAGAGTCGCGATTTCACCACCACCACGCTCAACATTTCGGTCGACTTCACCGCTGATCCTGACAAGGTGATCGCCTTGCTGACGAGGATCTCTCGCGAGGTGCGGCAAGAGCCCGCGTACAAGAACATTTTCCTGGAAGATCCAAAGGTGCTCGGCGTCGATCAGATCAAGGGCTCCGAGGTGATCTATCCCATCACCGTAAAGACGCAGGCGAGAAAACAGTTCGATGCCCTGCGCGAGATGCAGAAGCGCATTCGCCTCGCCCTGGAAGAAAACAACATGCTGCCCGGCAGCCCCTTCCGCATCACTGGCGGCAAGAGCCTTGCTGCGCCGGGTGAGCAGGCAAAGGCTGCGCCGGCGCCCGATCCCACCACCAACAAGCCGAACGAGACCAACCCGTTCGCAGGCGAATAGGTGGGATCGAAATAGCGTCATCCTGAGCGAAGCGAAAGACCTGCAGTGCTATCCAGCCATCGCCGACTGCAGCTCCGCGACGGTACGCACCGCAGGCAGGCAATGCGTGCCCTGGCACACCACAGCGAAGCTTGCCTTTTCCTGTAACTGCGGCAGTTGCGTGAGTGTCTCTTTCAATACGGGCGGCAACTTGCCCTCGAGCAGCACAGCAGCCGGCGCGCGCAGTACCGTCTTGTTGACCGAATAGCCTTCGCGCGCGGCAGCCTCCATCGCATCCGCCAGATCGTCTTCGCCCACGATGACAACCTGTTGCGGCGGCGTCAGCAGGAGTTCCAGCGCCAATCCATACGAGCCCGCATAGAGCCCGAAGTGCTCCACAATGCCCGCGAACGCCTCCAGCGTGTCCTCCGCCGCTTCGCGCAATGTTGCGTCGCCATTCAGCGCTTCTAATCGCAACAATGCAGCGGCAGCCGTCGGATTCCCCGCCGGCGTGGGCGTGTCCTGCAAGGGCTTGCGCCGCGCCGTCAGCGCGCCAATCGCATCCGGGTCCGTGGCGGTATCGAAAAATCCGCCTCCGGTGGCATCGTAAAAATCATGCTGCATCCGCGCAGCCAGCATCCCGGCCGCGTCGTAGTAGCGCAGCTCCAGCGTCCGCTCCCACGCGTCCAGGCAAGCGTGGATCAGCAGCGCGTAATCGTCCAGCACGGCCGGGATGCGCGGGCCGCCCTCGCCCTCCGCATAGGCCACCACATGCGCCAACCCATCCTGCTCCGACCACGCCTCGCGCAGAATGCGATCCAGCGTCCTGATGGCAAAGTCGCGAGTGCCTGCTGCTTGCAAGGACGGAGCTCGCCTGCAGATACGCCGAGATCGCCATCGCGTTCCAGCCTGTGTACACCGTGCGATCGACATAGGGCGTGGGCCGCGCCGCACGCGCCGTCGCAAGCTTGGCTCGCGCACTGGCCAGCAAACCTGTCACCCCGGCTCGCCTCGCGATTCAGCTCCTTCGCCAGCGCCTCAATCGGCCGCTTCACGTGCAGCACATTCTTCGCCGGATTGTGATGCATATCGCCCAGGTCGCCGATGTCGTAATACTGCCCGGCCACTTCGAGTTCCTCGGGCGTCAGCACCTCTGCCGCCTCGCCGCGCGTCCAGGTAAAGTAATCGCCGTCGTCATCCAGCGTCATGTCGGCATCCTGCGAGCCGTAAAAGCCGCCATTCTGCCGGTCGCTCAGCCATCCGTCCATCCACGCCACCGTCTCCCGCACCACCGTGCTGAAGACCGGATAAGGGAAGCTCTGCCACGCGTGCACATAATTCGCCAGCAGGCCGGCGTTGTCGTAGAGCATCTTTTCAAAATGCGGCACCACCCAGCGCTCATCGACCGAGTAGCGATGAAACCCACCGCCGACGTGGTCGTAGATGCCGCCATCCGCCATCTTCGTCAGCGTCACCAGCGCAACTTCACGCGCCTTCGCATCGCCTTTGCGAGTCGCTGCGTCCAGCAGCAGGTCCAGCGCCGCCGGATGCGGGAACTTCGGCTGCGCGCCAAAACCTCCGTTGTGCGGGTCGAACTGTGCGATCGCGGAACGCACCAGCTTGTCCGTGATCTCCTGGCTCAACGACCCGCTGCGTCCCGCAAACGCCTCGCCATGTTCGATGGCGGCAATAATCGAGTCCGCCGACTCCAGCACCTCGCCGCGCTTCGACGTCCACGCGTCCGACATGGTGAGCAGCAGCCGCTCAATCCCCGGCCGGCCATAGCGGTCATGCCGCGGAAAATATGTCCCTCCAAAGAACGGCCGCCCATCCGGCGTCAGGATCGCCGTCAGCGGCCACCCGCCTTGCCCGCTGATGGACTGCACAGCCGCCTGGTAGCGGCTGTCGACATCCGGCCGCTCATCGCGATCTACCTTCACGGCCACGAAGCGCTCGTTGATCAGCGGCGCCAGCGTCTCATCTTCGTAGCTTTCCCGATCCATCACGTGGCACCAGTGGCACCACACCGCGCCGATGTCGAGCAGAACCGGTTTATCTTCGCGGGCCGCCTGGGCAAACGCCTCCGCCCCCCACTCCTGCCACCGGATGGGCTGATGCATGGCGGAACGCAGATAGGAGGAGCGCGCGTTGGCCAGCGCATTCAGGGGCTTCGTCGGTGTTTCAAGATCGGACATAGCTCCAGTCTAAGATGCGGCGCGCATCACCTGGAGGTGGGTCATCCATGGACCGTCGGACTATCCCGCAGCACCGACTCGCGCTCGGCACGATCCAGCCGCCGTTTGCTCAGCCGGACGTACATCCAGGCCGTCACCAGCGTGAATGACAGGGCGAACGCGCCGTACGGGATGACCAGTGCGAATTTGTGGAAGAACGAGATGGCCGAGGTATCCCGGAACATGGCCGGACGCGTGGCCGCGAGTGACAGCGCCGCCACCGCAGCCCCCATCGAAATCACGAAGCGCAGGCGTACCAGCAGGCATGGACGTATGGTCATCACCAGCGGCAACACCACCAGCAACCACGCCGCCAGCGCCAGAAGCAGTGTCCACGCGCCCCATGCCAGCAGGCCGTAGAGCAGTGTCTGGACAAACAGTTTCGCCTGGCCCTCGGTGTCGCGCACCGCGATGATCAGGTTCACCGGCAGGCACGCCACCTGGCCCACCAGCCAGCCGGTAAGGCCGCTCAGCGCGGCGTAGCCCACACGGCGCCATCGTGACATCGCTGCATCGGTCGCCATCCTGCTTATGCTACGAGCTTGCTCGCGATTTCTGTGTACAGATCGATCGCCTCAAACAGCTCGCGCTTGGCCAGCTTCTCATCCAGCGTGTGCGCGACATGGATCGACCCCGGGCCCAGCAGCAGCGGCTCGCCCCAATTCGTAAGCGCAGGGATGTCCGTCGCAAAGGACGCAACCATCGTCTCCAGCCCTTCGATGGTTTTGAATCGCATGAATGGGATCTCCAGCGTGTAGTCAATCTCGGCCAGCCCTTCGACCGCCTTCTGCAGTGCCGCGCGTGTCTCGCCCGAAGGGCCCACCAGCCGCACCATCACCTGCGCCAGCGCCTTGTCGGCGATCACGTTTGGCGCGCGCCCACCCTCGATCAGACCAATGTTCAGGGTGCTCGGCCCGATGCCCGGTTCGATCGGCAACTCCACCTTCATCACGTTGTTCAGAGCCTGCAGCAACTTGTGAATCGCGCTCTCGCCCAGCTCCGGATACGCCGAATGCGCCATCTTCCCCGTTGCGCGCACCGCGCCCCGCAACGCGCCCTTGCTGGCCAGACCGATTCGGTTGTCCGTCGGCTCACCATTGATCAGATAGCGGTTGCCCCTCGGCTGCATGTTGGCAATATGCGCGCCCGCCGAATCCCTCTCCTCGCCGACAACAAACAGCATTCCGGCCTTGACGCCTCCGGCGCGAAGCCGTTCCACCGCCACAATCTGCGCCGCGATGATGCCCTTCGCATCGCACGCGCCGCGCCCGTAGATCGCCTCATCGTCCTCGCGGCTTCCAAAGTACGGCGGCACGGTGTCGATGTGCGTGGAAAAAACAACCTCCGGCTGCTCGCCCGGCACCGTGGCATACACGTTGAAGCGGTCGGTCGTCGCTCCATCCTCGCCCTTGTTGGCCACGTGCATCTTTTCCACCGCAAAATCCCGCGCAGCCAACAGCTCCGCCAGAAATGCCCCCGCCGCGCCCTCGCCATAGGTCGTCGATTCAATGTCGATGAGCTGTCGTGTCAATTGCACCGGATCGAGCGTCATGTCAGGTCAGAATACCTGAGCGCTGCGTCACAACGCGTGGATGGACTTGTCATCCTGAACGAAGTGAAGAGCCTGCCCTGAGCTTGCCGAAGGGACCCGCAGTTCTCACGCATGAATGAGCATCATCGCTCGAGCCCGCAGGCCAGCATCCGGTTTCCTGACTTGCCGACTCGCTGACTTGCGGACTCGCCACAATCGCCGCGCTCGCTACAATCAACTCCGATGACAGGCATCCCCAATCGTCTGCAGACGCTCTCCATCCCAGGCCCCGCCGGCGGCCTTGAAGCGCTCCTCGTCGAAGGACGGCCGGAGGCTCGGTACGCCGCGCTGGTCTGCCACCCGCACCCCAAGGGCGGCGGCACCATGCACAACAAGGTCGTCTATCGTGCGGCCAAGACGATGCATGCGCTCGGCCTCGCGACGCTGCGTTTCAACTTTCGCGGCACCGGACTCAGCGAAGGCGAACATGACGAGGGCCGCGGCGAACAGGAGGACGTGCGCGCCGCCCTCGACTGGCTGCACGCGCGCTACGGACTGCCCGTGCTCGTCGTCGGCTTCTCCTTCGGCGCGTATGTAACCCTGCGCGCATGTTGCCGGGGCGCCAACGCCCCCAATTCAGACGCGCGTGTCCCCGGCCTCGCCGCGCTGGGTCTGCCGGTAGAGGCGGAGGGTCGCGGTTACAGTTACAGCTTTCTCGCAACCTGCAACCTGCCCAAGCTCTTCCTCAGCGGCGGCGCGGATCAATATGGCCCAAGCGAAACTCTTGAGCAGATCGTCGGCTCGGCAGCCGAGCCGAAAACTCTCGTCATCGTCCCCGACGCCGACCACTTCTTCGCCGGCAAACTCGAGCAGATGCAACAGGCGTTGCATGAATGGTTCGTCTCCCGCTTTTTCGCCGGCGCGGACACAGCCGCTCCTCCCACTCCCTAAAGCCATGGCCGACGAAGCGCAGAATCCCGCCACTCTGCACTCCCTCCATCAGGACGCGCGCGCCATCTTTGCCCACGCACTGGACGCGTGCCGTATGGAGCGCGTCTTCCATGAGCGCATCCGCTTCGAAGGGGCCACACTGATCGTCAAGCACTCGACGGATATCCAACCGTCCATCCCTGAAATCCGCATCGATCTGGCTCGTTATCGCAACGTCCTGATCATCGCTTTGGGCAAAGCAGCCGTTCCCATGACGCAGTCGATAACGCAATCGCTGCTCGACATCGTCCCCCGCACCCTGCGTGTCCGCGGCGTCTGCAGCGCGCCGGCCACTCCCACTCGCCGCAATTGGCGCATCCGTTACTACGCAGGCGGACATCCGCTGCCCAACCGGGACTCCTTCCGCGCCGCGCGGCACGCCCTGCGCCTGCTGCGCCGCGCAACCGAAAAGACCTTCGTCATCTATCTCATCAGCGGGGGCGGCAGCACCCTCTTCGATCTGCCGCTTGATCCCGAAATCTCGCTCGCCGACACCATTGCCTTTCACGAAGCGCTCATCGCCTCCGGCGCCCCCATCGCCGAGATCAACACGCTGCGCAAGCATTTCTCCGCGGTGAAGGGAGGCCGCCTCGCCGCCGCTGCCCCGCGCGCCGCCAAGCTCACCCTGCAGGTCGTCGACGTCCCCTGGCACGAGTCGAATGCGGTCGCTTCCGGCCCAACGCTGGCCGACCCCTCGACGGTCGAAGACTGCCGCGAGCTGCTCACGCGCTATCAACTGCTCGAAAAATTTCCGCCATCGGTCCGCCGCTTCTTCAGCCAACCCAATCTGCCCGAGACCCCCGGCGACAAAGACGCCATGAAGCGAGATGCGGACCAACTGGAAGCGGCCCGGAAAGCCGGCCCCGGCCATACACGTGGGTCCGCTTCAGCAACGGCCCACCCGTCACCAACTGGCTCGCCACCCTGCTCTCCAACCGCGACCTCCTGCGCGCCGCGCAGGAAAAGGCCGTCGCGCTCGGCTATGAGGTCATCACCGACAATCACTGCGACGATTGGCCCTACGACCGGGCCGCCGCTTACCTGGTCGATCGCCTGATCGAGCTGCGCCGCCAGCATCCCGACCGCAAACTCTGCCTGCTCTCCGGGGGCGAGGTCACCGTCCGCCTCGACCGCAAACCCGGCGCCGGCGGCCGCAATCAGCACTTCGCCCTCGCCTGCGGCCTGCTGCTTCATCAGCAACTTCCGCACGAACCCGCCGTCTGCCTCTCCGCCGGGAGTGACGGTGTGGACGGCAACAGCGCCGCCGCGGGCGCCCTCGCCGATTCGACCACCGTCTCCCGCGCGGCAGCGCTCGGCCTCGATCTCGAGGCAGCGCTCGCCGCCTTCGATGCCGGGCCGCTTTTCGCAATGCTCGGCGACAGCGTCATCACCGGCCCAACCGGCAATAATCTGCGCGACCTTCGCATTCTGCTCAGCGCATAGCGATTCCTCCCACCTGCGGCCCGACGGGACAACGTCCCAAACCACGGCTACGATAGCGGCATGGCAATTCGCAAGGAATGGACGGAG
Organism: uncultured Acidobacteriaceae bacterium; assembly: GCA_963763665.1. Lineage (GTDB taxonomy): Bacteria > Acidobacteriota > Terriglobia > Terriglobales > Acidobacteriaceae > KBS-83. The sequence goes on from CAVXPT010000003.1 coordinate 45,649, forward strand.
TGGCACCTGACGCCGCGCGGCTGGGAGCAGGGTTCCACGCGACGGGAAGGCCGCGGTAACGACTGGCGCGACGAGCCTACCGACCGGCTCCTGAGCTACCAGCACTGTGAGCTACAGATCTCTGCCGGCACACCGAAGATCACCACCGAAGAGACCTGGCGCACCAAAGATCCCGCGGCCCTGGAGCAGTTGGAGGCGGCTCTGGCCCGCTTTGGCCCAGCACCCGCGCGCCTCGACTAAACGGTGGATGTAACCATTCAGATAAAATGAGGGGTATCGTTGACGTTACTCCCCCGAATGGGGTATACCCCATAGCAGGACAAAGCGTTATTTTCTGCACCGATCGAGGGCAACCGTTTGCTCAAGCCCCTCATCCTTCCATACAACGCGACGAAGGGGCTTTTGACACCAAGCGATGCCAACGATCCTGATTGTGGACGATAACCCTATCCAGGCGGTGACACGTCGCCTGATCCTCGAGAAGGCCCACTTCCCCGTTGTTCTTGCCGACGGTGGCGCCACCGCCCTCGCAAAGTTCGAGGCAGAACCGATCGGCATGGTCATTACCGATCACTGCATGCCTGAGATGGACGGCCCCGAGCTGGTCAAGAAGCTGCGCGAACTCTCCACGACCCTGCCCATCATTGTGCTCAGCGGTCTCCCCGAAGCCGAGTCCCAATACGAAGGCATGGACGTCTACTTCCGGCTGAAGCCCATCCAGCCCCAGGAGCTGATCGAGCTCTCCCGCACCCTGCTCTTCCCGCCCTACTGCCAGACCGCCTGATCCGTCTCGACCTGACGCGTTCGTAAACCCCGCCTCTCGCTGGCTCCGCCACACGCCCATCCATCTCAGGATTGGCGAATCTCTCCGCGCTTTGCGACAATCGACGCAAGGCCTATGCCAGTCTTTGGTAGCTTCTCCCTGCTTCTCGCCCTCGCGCTCAGTGCCTATACTCTGCTCGCCGGCGCCTTCGCCCTGCGCCAGCTCGCGATTGGCGGACGTACCCGCATCGCTCCCGAGCGACTGGCGGAGACCGCCCGCCGCTCCGGCATCGCCAGCTTCTTCGCTGTCACCGCCGCCGCGTTCGCACTGGTCTGGGCCGCTTTCACGAATGATTTTTCCGTCTCCTACATCCTCCATCATTCGAATCGCGCGCTGCCCGGCGCTTACAAGTTCGCTGCCCTCTGGTCCGGTCAGGAAGGATCGCTCCTCCTGTGGGCCTGGCTGCTGGCCACCTATGGCTTCGTGTTGCGCGCGCGCCACAAGGTAGACGTCCGGCTCACCGCGTACGCTTCGACCATCCTCGCCGGCGTGCAGGTCTTCTTCCTCCTGTTGCTCAACTTCGCCGCGCCGCCCTTCGCACTGGTGCAGGGAGCCGTTCCCGCCGATGGCTTCGGTCTGAATCCGCTCCTGCAGTATCCGGAGATGGTGATCCATCCCCCGATGCTCTATCTCGGCTACGTCGGCTTCACCGTGCCCTTCGCCTTCGCGCTCGGCGCGCTGATGATGCGCTATCCCGGCGAGAAGTGGATTCACATCACACGCCGCTGGACCATGGTCACCTGGCTCTTTCTCACCTGCGGCATCTTCCTCGGCGCGCACTGGGCCTACTCCGTGCTCGGATGGGGCGGCTACTGGGGATGGGATCCGGTCGAGAACGCCTCGCTCATGCCCTGGCTCACCGGCACCGCCTTCCTGCACTCGGTGATGATGCAGGAGAAGCGCGGCATGATGAAGAGCTGGAATGTGTGGCTGATCTTCTCCACCTTCATGCTCTCCATCCTCGGCACTCTGCTCACGCGCTCCGGCCTCGTGAGCTCCGTGCACGCCTTCGCGCAATCTTCCATCGGCAGTTGGTTCTATGCCTTCCTCTTCATCGTGCTGGTGGTCTGCATCTTCACCTTCATCCTGCAGCGCGACCATCTCAAGTCCGATCGCAAAATCGAATCGCTGGTCTCGCGCGAGTCGAGCTTCCTCTTCAACAACATCATCTTTCTCGCCGCCTGCTTCACCATTCTGTGGGGCACGCTCTACCCCGTGCTCAGCGAGTATGTGCAGGGCAATCGAGTCACCGTCGGAGCACCCTGGTACAACCGCATCGCGATTCCCATTGGCCTCAGCCTGTTGGCGTTGATGGGGCTCGGCCCGCTGCTCGCATGGCGCTCCTCGTCGCTGCGCTCCATCCGCCGCAACTTCGTGCTGCCTTCCATCGCGACCATCGCCACCGCGGCCGCGCTGCTCGCCATCGGCGAGCGTCCGTGGCGCGATCAGGGACCGCTCTACTCCTTCATCGCCTTCTCCGCCGCCGCCGGCGTCATCACTGCCATCGCATCGGAGTTTCTGCGCGGCGCACACGTGTTGAAGGTCCAGACCGGCAAGAACATCTTTGCCGCTATCCTGCTGCTCATCCAGCGCAACACCCGCCGCTACGGCGGCTACATCGTCCACTTCGGCGTGGTCGTCATCTTCATCGGCCTCGCCGGTTCCGCCTTCAACCGCTCCGCCGAGCAGGAGATGGACTTCCGTCAATCGATGCGCGTCGGGCCGTACACGCTGGTCTGCCAGGACTACACGCAGGATACAAATCCCAACTACGACAGCGAGTACGCGCTGCTCGATGTCTATCGCAACGGCAAGAAGATCACCCAGCTCGCGCCGGAGAAGCGTTTCTACATCGCTTCCCAACAGGTACAAACCATGGTGGCGAATCACTCCACCCTCGCCTGGGACCTGTATGTGATCTACGCCGGCCAGAATCCCGACACCAACCACCCCATCATCAAGGTCTTCCTCAATCCCCTGGTGGCATGGATCTGGATCGGCGTCGTTATCGTCGTCGTGGGCACGCTGGTAGCGCTGGTGCCCAACCTCACCACCGTGCTGTCGCTGGCGCGCCCGCGCGAACCCGCCAAAGCAGCAGCGAGACCGCTGGTGAATGAGCCCGCAACCCTGCGAGGTGGCGATTGAAGCGGTTGGGACATCGCCTGCGCTCCACGTTGCACCTGGTCATCGTCGCGGTCATCGTGGCCTTCGGCGCGCATGCAGCCGAGACTGCCAACAGTGCGCGCTTTGACAAGCTGGGCCACAGACTCATGTGCACCTGCGGCTGCACCCAGCTTCTCGGCGAGTGCGACCACGTGGGCTGTCCCGATCGAGAAAAGATGAACGCCCAGCTCATCGCCTCCATCAATCATGGCGAGAGCGATGACCAGATCTTCCACGCCTTCCAGGACGAGTACGGTCCCACCGCGCTGGCCGCGCCCATGTTCACGCGGCTCAACCGCTTCTCCTGGTGGGTGCCGCCCATCGTCCTCGTGCTGGGCATCTGCGGCGTCTTCTTCATAGTCCGCCGCTGGCGTCCGCGCGCCGTCGCCATGCCGGCGCCCGCCACCGACCCCCACACCCTCGTGCTCGAACAGCGCATTCGCCGCGAAACCGGAGGCGATCCCCTATGATCCTCGCCGTCTGCTCGATCTTCACCATCGCGCTCTTTGCGTACGTCTTCTATCCGGAGCGCAACGTCGCCGCGCAGCGCGTGAAAACGCGTCTCGACTTCCTCGAAGAGCAGAAGGCCGTCCTCTACGAAAACCTCCGCGACCTGAACTTCGAATACCGCGCCGGCAAATATCCCGAAGAGGACTACACCGCGCAGCGCGCAGCGCTCGAAGCCGAGGCCGCCCAGGTGCTGGCTGAGATCGAGCGCCTCCAGCAACCCGTGCCCCGCCGAGCCTGACACCGCGTGTCCGCAACGCTTCCTGACCGCTTCGCCGTCCTCTCGGACATTCACGGCAACCTGCGAGCGCTCGAAGCGGTGCTCGCCGATATCCGCTCGCAGGCGATCACGCACACCGTCAATCTCGGCGACCATCTCCAGGGTCCCCTCGATCCTGTCGGCACAGCCGAGCGCCTCATGCCGCTCGGACTTCCCAGCATCCGCGGCAACTGCGACCGGCACCTGTTTGAAGAAGGCACCATCGCCCCGCCCGGCAGCACCCTTGCAACCAACCGCCGAGCTCTCAGCACACGACACAAAGATTGGCTAGCCTCCATGCCGCAGACGCTCGCCCTTGACGACGTCCTGCTCTGCCACGGCACACCATGGGCGGACGATGTCTACCTGCTCGAAGAGGTGACTCCCGAAGGCGCGCGGATCAAGCGGACGGACGAGATCGCGCCCATTCTCGACGGCATCGCCGCCCGTCTCGTTCTCTGCGGCCACAGCCACCAATATCGGACTGTCCAGATGCCGAATGGCACGCTCGTGGTAAATCCCGGCAGCGTCGGTCTGCCCGCCTACACCGAAGAATCCCCATATCCCCATGCGATGGAGGCCGGCAGCCCGCACGCGCGCTACGCCATCGTTGCCAGATCCGGCGATAGCTGGCAGGTCGAGCACCGCGCCGTCGTCTACGACTGGGAGGCCGCCGCACAGTTGGCCGAACAAAACGGCAGGCCCGATTGGGCCGCGTGGCTCCGCACCGGACGTATCTGCTGCAGCCGTATCTGTATCTAAGGTGTTATCTCTCAAAGCAAATCATCCGCAATTCGGTAACTTCGCAGTATTCTTATCCGCAGACTCCGACATGAAACGCCTGCTGCAGATCTCGCTCTCGATTGCTCTTCTCGTCATCCCCTTCGCGGCGCCGTCCGCGCTCGCCGCCACCATCAAGGGCACAGTCACCAACGGCACGAATAACAAGCCCTCGGCCGGCGACGACGTCATCCTCGTCTCCCTGCAGCAGCGCATGCAGGAGACGGCGCGCACCAGGACGGATGCACACGGCCGCTACTCCATCGACGCTCCGGACCAGGGCATGCACCTGATCCGCGTCGATCACGAGAAGGCGTCGTACTTTCAGCCTGCGCCCCCCAACACCAGCACGGTCGATATCACGGTCTTCGACGTGGCCGCCGCCATCCCCGGCATCACCACGGAGGCGAACGTCATCCGGGTCGAAACCGATCCGCAGGGGCTCCACGTCACCCAGAGCTACTTCGTCAAGAACGACTCCAAACCGCCCCGTACGCAGTTCTCCAGCCACTCCTACGAGATTTACCTGCCGCCGGACGCAAAGATCGAAGGCGCGGCGGCCATGGGCCCGGGCGGCATGCCGGTGGCGTCTTCGCCGGCGCCGATGGGCGAGAAGGGCCACTACGCCTATCTCTTCCCGCTCCGCCCCGGCGAGACTCAATTTCAGGTCACCTACAGCCTGCCCTACTCCGGGTCCGCGAAGTTTACCCCCAAACTGGCTGGCTCGGCGGACAACGTCGTCGTCATGGTCCCCAAGAGCATGACCTTTACGCCAGACCCATCCACGCCCTATCAGACCATCAACGACGACATCAACGCGCAGACCTTTGTCGCGAAGAATGTCAGTCCCACCCAGGCGCTCGGTTTCTCCGTCTCCGGTTCCGGAGCGCTGCCGCGCGATGTGCAAACGGCGCAGGCAGCCAACGGCCAGCCCGGAGCCGCTCCCTGCGGCTGACAACCGGCCCGGCGGCGGACTCGGCAACCCCATCGACACCCCGGACCCGCTCAATAAATACAAATGGTGGATCCTCTCCGGTGTTGGCCTGCTGCTGGTCATTGGGGCCGCGTTCTTCCTGCGCCGTCCGGCGCAACAGGCAGAGGCAGACACTCGCTTCGCTTCCCTGAACCAGCCTTCAGATCAGCCCGCGGCCTCCGAGCAATACGCCGCCCCCCTCACCTGGACGCAAGGCGCTCCACCGCCCGCAACCGTGGCCCCGATACCGCTTCCGCGAGCCGCGGAACCGGAGCCGGAGGATCATACCCGCAGCCTGCTGAATTCGCTGAAAGAAGAACTCTTCGCGCTGGAGGCGGACCGCGCCAGGGGCAATGTGGGCGAAGTGGAGTACGCCGCGCACAAACAGGCTCTTGAGGCCATCATCCGCCGCGCGCTGAACCGCTAGAACTGCGGAATTGTGCCATTCGGACGGTCCGTCCCAGACAGCTTCAGAAGCACATCATTTTTGAGTATGTTGGCAACCATTCTATGTATTTCCGTATCAGGTTCCGGGAATCCAGAGCGATTTTGCGGCATCTGGCCCCTAAGTGAATGATTTATAGGGAGAAGCTCCCTCCCACTGACTGGTATGCAACGTGCCTCTTAAGTTGCATCGTCATCAGGAGGAGTTCTCCTTTGGATTCGCACTTTTATAAGAAAAATAGCTTTCGGAAGGCCGGCGCGGCCAGCATCCTCGCCCTGGCATCGTTGATCATCGGCTCGGCCACACTCCCCGCCCCCAGGGCTTTGGCTCAAAATGTCTCCGTAAATGGTGGTTCGATCCAGGGCACCATCAGCGACGCCTCCGGAGCCAGCATCTCAAACGCGAGTGTTGTCATCGGCAACAAGGAGACGGGTTTTACCAGGACACTCACCACCGATGCCGCCGGCTACTACAGCATGGGGCCGCTGAACCCAGGCAATTATCAGGTCACCGTGAGTGCACCTGGTTTCCAGAAGACCGTCATTGAGACCGTAATCCGCACCGGTACCGCGACGCCGGGCAGCTTCCACCTTGCCGTTGGTCAGTCCACGGAACAGGTCACAGTCAATGCCGGCGCCGTTCAGGTCAATACTGACCAGCCAGGTGTCTCTGGGGTCATCACCTCAGAGCAGATTAAGACCCTTCCGATCAACGGCCGCAATTTCCTCGATCTGGCGCAGCTCGAGCCGGGTGTTCAGTTGCAGAGCGGCGAGTCATTTGACCCAACCAAGGCAGGCTTCTCCGCCTTGGCAGTCAACGGCGTATCCGGCCGTACTACCCGCATCCTCCTCGATGGTCAGGACATCACCGACGAAAACGTCGGCACGACGATCTTCAACGTGGCCCAGGGCGCGATTGGTGAGTTCCAGATCAACCACTCCACCCAGGACGTCAGCGGCGAGTTGACTTCGACCGGCCAGGTACTCGTCTCCACCGGTTCGGGCACAAACGCATTTCACGGCCAGTTGTTCTATAACTTCCAGGACCACAGCGTTGGATTCGCCACCATTCAGGACATCGATCCGCCCTTCCAGCGCAATCAGTTTGGCGGCGCCATCGGCGGTCCGATCCTCAAGGACAAGCTCTTCTTCTTCGCAGACAGCGAGCGCATCAAGCAGGACTCCTCTGCCGCGGCATCCCTGGGCTCAGCATTTTCGGATCCTAATAATGTAGATCCGTCGATCGGCGGGACGATTCAGTCCAAATATCCTCTTCTCGGCTCTCCATATCGTGAGACCTACTCCACGGGGCGGCTGGACTATAACGGCCCATTCGGCGGCCACTACTTCGCCCGCATCAGCTACGACAACAATGCGGTTTCATCGAACGCCGGTTACACCTACTCGACCTATGCGAACCGCGACAACACGCCGGGCATCGCGGGCGGCGTCGATTTTGCCACTGGAAGGTTCACCCACAGCTTCCGTGTCAGTTACGAGAAGTTCCATAACATGATCGCGGACCAGTCGATTGGGAACTCCTCTCTCTACAACCCCTTCGCGGCGTCGCCCGTCTTCCTGGTCGATGGTGCGCAGAATCTCTACGCCGGACCCAATCTCCTGGCCCCGCAGCAGACCTATCAATCGGACAAGCAGTTCCGATATGACGGCGCCTGGACTCACGGAGCCCATAACCTCCGCTACGGCGTAGGCTTCAATCGCCTGCTGGGTGGCGGACTGGCGAGCTTCTTCGGCCTTGCCCCGGAAGTTTCGATTAATTCGTCGACAGCACCCTCAGACGCCACGCTGGTGGGAGACCCCACCGCATACACCACGCACCGCGTTGTCCTTGGTAACGGTCAGGGATTCTTCTCGGAGAAGCCGGCCTTTGGCTATCCGGCGGGTGGTCAGTCTGACTGGCGCTTCAATGCCTATATCACCGACTCCTGGCGCATTTCACCCAGATTGGTGCTTTCGGCCGGTATCCGCTACACACGAGACACTCTGCGCGCCAATCAGGACCTCGGCGTGATTCCCTGCTCCAACATCGATGTCACCATCTTCCCCAACCCGCCCTGCACTGGAAGCACCCCGCTGCTCGACCAGTTCGCTCCGGGCCTCGGTAAGCAGGTCAGCCAGCCCAACAAAAACTTCGCTCCGCAGATTGGGTTTGTCTTTAGCCCCGACAGCAAGACCTCTGTCCGCGGCGGCTTTGGCGTCTATTACGACAGCAACGTCTGGAACAACATCCTCTTCGATCGCGTCAATCGCCTGCAGAAGGGTTTGTTTAACGACACCTCTAACAGCATCACTTGCCCGACCGCCGGCCCCGTCAACTTCCCCGGTGGCCTTTCGGTCAGTTCTGTAAATGGGGTCAGCTTCTCGCAACTTTGCAAGGAACCCCTTGCCCAGGCTGCACCGATGTGGAGCGCCCTGCAGCAGCAGTACCAGGCCGCCGTCACGAAGGCCGGACCCGCACTCAATCCGGCTTACGTTGGCGAAACGCTGACCGTCAACAGCGCCTTCTACGCTCCGAACTACGTCTCGCCCTATTCGCTGCAGATGAACCTCGGTATTCAGCGTGAAATCACGCCGGGCACCGTGCTCTCTGTCGATTTCATCCATAGCGCAACCCTCAAGATCCAACAAACCGTAGACGTCAATCATGACGGCGCAGCCCGCTTCCTCAACGTGCCCGCCGCTCAGGCGGCGATCTCGGCGACGCTGACGGCCTGCGGTGTCACATCCGTGGATGAAGCGATCCAAAGCTGCCCCGGCATTTACGCACCGGGCGTGGGCGCCACGATCGTGGATTTCGCCGGCAACGGTCTTGACTCCGGAAACAACTTCCTCAACGCCCATCCGTCTGCAGGAGGTGCGCAGGCGGCCTTTGGCGGCGCAAACACACAGGTCGGCGAAGGACTCTTCAACTTCCCCAGCGGCCGGTCAGGCTATGACGCCCTCCAGGTCAACCTGCGCCATCAAAAGACGCACCCGTTCCCTGGCTTCGATGCAGCCAATTTCGAAGCGTCCTACTCCTTCTCCCGTATCGTCACCACCTCAAAGGGCGGCTCGGACGGCTTCTTCACGAACTACGCCTGGAACTACGACTCGCCCACACAGTACATCGGGCGTGCCAACCTGGATTCCACCCACCAGCTCAGCTTCGGTGGCTCGTTCCTGATGAAGTACGGACCACGCATCGGGCTCATCGGGCATTTCCGCTCGGCAAATCCCAACAACATTCAGTTGGATAACACCGGCTACGACAGCGTCTTCACCACCGATGTCGATGGCGACGGTTCAACCGCCGACCTGCTGCCCGGCACCAACCCTGGCGACTTCATGCACTCTGTGACGCCGAGCAACCTTAACCAGAAGCTCACCGCCTACAACAGCCGCTTTGCCGGAACGCCCACACCCGCCGGTCAGGCGCTTCTGAGCGCGGGCCTTCTGACACCGGGGCAGCTCAACGCGCTTGGCGCTGTCCAGCAGTCTGTCTATACGGGGGGGACCAAGATCTTTTCCAACCCCATGTTCAAATCGATCGACGCCAGCTTCTCCTATCCCATTCGCCTCAAGTGGCTGGGTGAGGGACGCAGCCTGGAGCCCTCGGTTTCGATGTATAACGTCGGCAACCTTGCGAATTGGACAGGCTTCACCAACGCAACCAGCAACTTCGCGATCAATCAGAGTGATGCCGGTTCCGATGGATCCGGCGCATTGACCTACATCAACGGCGATGCAGGCGGCGCTAACAACTACAAACTGAAAAACCAGAACCGCATTCAACGTGGTTCCGGAACGTACGATCAGGGCGCGCCACGCACCACAGAGTTCGCCCTCAAATTCAACTTCTAACCAGGAGCGCATTGCTCCGAAGGCCCTGCTTCGGCAGGGCCTTTGCTTTTGGCGTCACGATCTGCCGGACCCGCCACGCGGAACCATTCCCCGCGCCATGCGTCTAACCGGTAAGCCTGCCTCTCTGGAATACCCCGTCGCTGGAGTACCCGTCTCGGAGTACCGTAGACACAGGACCGGAACGACCGATGAATACTCTCAAGACCGCGCTGCTGCTCACCTCCCTGACCCTCTTTCTCCTGTTCATCGGCCAGCGCTTTGGCGGCCGCAACGGGATGCTCCTCGCCTTTGCCGTCGCTGTGGCGATGAACTTCTTCAGCTACTTCTACTCCGACAAGCTCGCCCTCTCCATGTATCGGGCGCAGCCGGTCACCCGCGAGCAGCTCCCGCGCGTCTACAGCGTGGTCGAGCAGATGACCCAGCGCATCGGGCTGCCCATGCCGAAGATCTACGTCATCCCCAATGACTCGCCCAATGCTTTTGCCACCGGCCGCAACCCGCAGCACGCCTCCGTCGCTGTCACCCAGGGCATCCTCAACCTGCTGAACGATGATGAGCTGGCCGGCGTGCTGGCCCATGAACTCGGCCATGTGCGCAACCGCGACATCCTCACCAGCTCCATCGCTGCCACCCTGGCCGGCGCCATCACCATCCTGGCCCGCTTTGGAATGTTCTTCGGCGGAGGCGACGGACGCGACCGCGACCGGGGCGGCGGCATGGGCGCGCTCTTCATGCTGATCCTGGCGCCGATCGCCGCGACCCTCATCCAGCTTGCCGTATCCCGCGCGCGCGAGTACGAGGCCGATGCCACCGGCGCCCACATGACCGGCAACCCCTACGCGCTGGCCAGCGCACTGCAGAAGCTCGATACCTACTCCCGCCGGCTGCCCATGGGCGCCTCGCCCTCCACCGCGCACCTGTTCATCGTCGCGCCGCTCATCTCCGGCGCCAGCTTCGCCAATCTCTTCTCCACCCATCCCCCGATCGCCAAGCGCATCGAGCGGCTGGTCGGGCGGCCGTCGCAGACACAACAGTAAATAAGTACTTCCGCTCAATAAGTACTTTCCCTCGTGGCGTGAATGCGGCATCCTAATACCGCGATGCGAAGCATTCTGACGACACTCTCACTTCTTGCGCTCGGCATCTGGCTGGGCGCGCTGCTGCTCTTTGTCCAGGTGGCTGCGGTTGCCTTCGGAGCGCTGCCTCCGCTCTTTCTCAATCCCGCTGACGGCATTCACGGTGCCGGACTCGTGGTAGGCGGCACGCTTCGCCATTTGCATTACATGGGGCTGATCTGCGGCGTGCTCTTTCTTGCTCTTCAGCTTTCATGCTGCGGGCGCGGGTGCGCTGGCACTCCGTGGTGCCGCAAGCGGTATTCGTGCTCGTCATGGTGCTTTTGACAGCCTATTCGCAGTTCTCCATCATCCCGCGCATGGACACGGCACAGGCCTCCGCCGGCGGCAGCGTCGCGTCACTGCCGGAGTCGAGTCCCGCGCGAGCCCAGTTCGATCAGCTTCACCGGCAGTCCGTCCACGTGGAGGGAATCATCCTCATCCTTGGCTTCATCGCATTTGGATTCGCCGGGCGGCCGCATTCTCTTCGCGAATAGCGCGAAGGGCGGCCGACTCACGCCCGCTGCGTTATCCAGTTGCACTATCCCAAATCGTGCAGTGCCTTTATCTTGTCCTGCCTTCTCTCGATGTGCGCCCGTTGCCGGTCCAGCATTTCGCGTAACGGCAGCGGCAAATCTTCCTTCAAAGCGTCGGAGTACGCCTTGTCGGCTATCTCGTCGCTGCGCAGCGCAGTGGAGAGGAGGGCCTTCTGACCGCCGGCCATGCTTGCCTGAACCTCGCCCCACAGAAGTCGCACCTTGCTGCCCCGCGACGGGCTCACCTTCACATCATGGACGCCCATCCGATGCAACTCATTCTCGAGCTCCGCTGCATACTCTGCGCGGCGCTGCGTCTCTTCCAGAAAGATTCGCTTCGCCTCGGCATCCTGCAACCGATGTCCCAACTCCTTGAATCCATGTTGCCCGTCCCGCAGTATTTCAATCAGGTCTTTCAATGTTGACTCGACCTTACCCAGCTCAATATTTTCTGGCATGCTCGATCACACTCCTCGATTGTGTGATGCAGAAGAGGCGCAGGTCTGTCTCTCGCTGCGATTGCCGCCAAACCAATTCCTTCACCCAAATTAATTCCTTCACACGGATGGCTGCTTCTCCCTTCGTCGCGACACAGAGGATGGCCCTGTATAGTGGCCTTGCTGGCCTCAGGCCTCGGAAAGTTTCATGAAGGTCATCGTCTTTGGTGCTACTGGACGTATTGGCCGGCTGCTGGTTGCCGGCGCGCTCGATCTCGGCCATGCGGTCACCGCGTTTGTGCGCAACGGGCAGGCGCTCGAGCCGCGCGATGGACTGCGCATCGTTCAGGGGGACCTCTTCGATCCGCAATCGGTCGGCGATGCGATCGACGGTCATCGCGCTGTCTTTTCCGCGCTCGGCTCGCGATCGCTCAAAGCAGATCCCGTCCTGAGCCGCGCCATTCCGCTGATCATCAGCGGCATGCATTTTCATATGGTGGACAGGATCGTCACCGTGGGAGCCGCCGGAGCGCTCTATCCCGCCGGCAAGTACCAGCCGCCCATCGTCACCGTGCTCTTTGGCATCGTGCGCGCCACGTTACTGCGTCATCCCATGGCAGACCAGCGTGCGCAGGAGCGCCTGCTCGCTGCAAGCGATCTCGACTACACCATCGTCAGACCGCCGCGCCTTACCGATGGCCCGGCAACCGGGACCTATCGCGTGCTGCCCGATGCGCTTCCCTCCAGCAGCCGTCGTATCTCACGCGCGGATGTCGCGGACTTCATGCTGCAGCAGTTGACCGATCCACGCTTCCACCGCCGCGGCGTCTATCTCGCGGATTGAACCTGCCACAAGAAAAAGGCGCGCCACTTTTCGGTAGCGCGCCCTTGCTTGACAGCTAGGTCTACTGAGGGGTTTCGGTCTTTCCGGCGACCTTGTCGGCCGCCTTCGCCGTTGCGTGCGCCGACTTGTGAACTACCTTCTTGGTGCCGGTCTTCGTCTTGTCGTAGCCCTCTTCCGTGCCTTCCTTGGTCTTGTCGTAGGCCTTGCTGGTGCCCTTCTTCGTCTTGTGCCACGCCTTCTTGGTGCCCTTGGCGACGCCGTGACCTGTATGCTTCGCCGCGGCCTTTGTGTCATGGCCGGCATCCTTCATATCCTGGCCGGCGGTCTGCGCCAGCAGCACAGGCGCCACGCCCCCCATGACCAGCGCCGCGGTGACAACCAACGTTCCCATCCGATTTCGAAACTGTTTCAATGCATCCTCCCTTGCCTCACACGAGGTCGTTGCGATTATCCCGCATCGCGCGCCGAAGTAAAACCTGGTGCGCTCAGGCCGCGTCGTTGCGATTGCCGTTGCAGCTTACGATGCGTGGCCCACGCACTGTGGGATGTACATTCGCCCGATCCAGGCCGCCCAGAAAGCTGTTGATTGCCCCGGAAAACGCCACCGGCACCTCCTCATGAGGCAGGTGACCGGCCCCCGGAATCACCAGCAGCGAGGCATGATCGAAATATTGGACAAGCCGTTCCCCGCTCTGCAGGCTCACGGCACGATCACGGTCCCCCCACAGCAACAGCGTGGGCACCTGGCGGAGGCTCGGCAGCGCCGCTTCGAGCGCCGCCATATCCAGTTCCCAGCGGTCCAGAATGCTCAGAATGTACGACACGGTCCCCGGAATGCGCAGGGATCCGATATAGCGCTCCAGCGAGCCCGTGCGGACGCGGGTGGCATCCCCATACATCCGGCCCAGCGCCAGCGACTGAACGCTGGCAGGCACGGTAGGCACACGCCCGGCAAACCAGCGGCCCAGCGCCGTGCGATAGAAGCGAATGAGCGGATCCGCGAGGTCGGAGAAGGGATTCGCCGGAGCATGCAGCACCAGGCTGCGCACCCGTTCCGGGTGAAGCGACGCAAGCATCAGCGCCACCGATCCGCCATGAGAGGTGCCGACAATGTCTGCCTGTCCAATCCCTCTTGCATCCATCAGTTCGACCAGGCGGCCGGCGGTCGCAGCCAGGCTGACATCCAGCTTAGGGACGCGATCCGATCCCCCAATCCCCAAGGCGTCCGGCGCATAGACCGTCGAGTGCGCCGCCAGCCGCTGTGTGGCGAGTCCCCAGGCGTCCGCGGTACCCAGAAGGCCGTGCAACAGGAGTAACGGCGGCCCATCGCCCGCGATGAGGCACCGCATGCGTGCTTTTTGTACGGGGACAAACTCTTCCGTCTCCCGCGCTTCTTCCATGGCAGTCATCCAGTTAGCAAGCGACATCTCAGTCCCTCCGAAACGTCGTCAACAGTACGTGTTCGCACGATATTCAAACTCCTGAAACATAGAAAGCACCGATTCGGGAATAGATGTATCGACGGAGCAGGTTACCGTACACGAATGGTGGCCGTCCGTCACCTGCACGTTTCATCCGATTGCAACAAATTCGCCCAACTTTCGGTGGATACGAAAATACGATGGCGGCTACGCCTCGCCATAGCCGTCTACCGTTTCGCGGAACCATACACGCGGCAACGCCGGCCAGGACTCGGGATGAAACCGTGTTCAACGCATCTACACTCTTCTTTTTGAACGCTTTAGGGACGAAATTCCGTCCCATCCGTCCAAATTTGAGGCTGGCAAGCTGCGTGCTTCGCACTAGACTGAATCCACTCCCCGTCTCTCTGGTCTCCGGGACACAATGCAGAAGTCGATCTCAACCCGGCTCACCGTAGTTTCACTGGCGCTGTTCACGCTGGCGGCCGTCATCTTCGCCTCGTTGAATCTGGTGAAGGATGCCCAGTACCAGAAGCCAACGGATGGCATCTGGTGGATGGAGGCGCATGGCGGCCTGCAGGCGCAGCGGGTTCCCGCTGGCAGTCCCGGAGAGCATGCCGGGATCAAGCCCGGCGACATTCTGGTGGCTGCCGGCGATCATCCGACGCCGAGAATGGCCAGCCTGGTCCGGGAATGGTTCCGTATCGGCATCTGGCGCAGCGTCGACTACTCACTCGTGCGCTCCGGCGTGCACATCGATGCTTCGGTCATCCTCAGCAAACAAGACCGGTCCGAGAAAAACGGCGTGCGGCTGGTGGCAGTGGTCTACCTGCTCATCGGCCTCTACGTGCTCTTCCGCCGCTGGACTGCGCCCCACGCCACGCACTTTTACATCTTCTGCCTGGCCTCGTTTGTCCTTTACTCGTTTCACAGCACCGGCAAGCTGAACGCCTTCGACTGGACGATCTATTGGGGCAACATCCTCGCCGGCGCTCTGCAGCCCGCGCTGTTCCTGCACTTCGCCATCGCGTTTCCGGAGAATCGCCTCACCGACCGGCGCAGCTTGCGGCGGCATCGCTGGCTGATGGCGTTCGTCTACCTGCCTTCCGTCGTGGTCATCGCGGTGCAGGCCTTCGCGTTCCTGTACTGGTCCGCCACCGAACTGCTGTTGCATCGGCTGGAACAGGTCGCTGTCGGCTACCTTGCCGCTTACTACGTCCTCGCCGCCCTGGTATTTTTCGCGCATTACCGGATCACGCACGATCCGCTGCGCCGCCAGCAATTGAAGTGGCTGACGCGCGGCACGCTGCTGGCGGTCATCCCGTTCACCCTCCTGAACGTGATTCCCTTCCTGGCCGACTGGCCCATGCCCAGCCTGCTGACCAAGCTCTCCGGCCTCTGCCTGGTCTTCGTGCCGCTCACCTTCTCCTGGGCCATCGTGCGTTACCGCCTCATGGATGTGGACCTGATCTTCAAGCGCGGCGTCGCCTACACGCTGGCGACCGCTTCGCTGATCGGGCTTTACTTTGGCGCGGTCGCGATCGCTGCCGAGCTCATCCATAAGAACCTGCCCAGCTTCGGCGCCTGGGGACTGATCGCGACCATCATCATCACCGCGCAACTCTTCGATCCGATGAAGCGTGCCATTCAAGGCCGGCTGGATCGCGTCTTCGATCGCCGCCGCTATGACTATCGCCAGACCCTCATTGAATTCGGCCGCGACCTCAGCTCCGAGACCGATCTCGACGCGGTGCTCGCTTCCGTAACGGATCGCCTGACGCGCACCCTGCTGGTCTCCCGCGTCGCGCTTTTTCTGGACGGTCCACGCGGGCACTACACGCTCGCCGCGGCCAGGGGCCTCGACGCCGCCCTGACGCCGGCAAACGCGCCCGCGGCCAGGGCGCTCGACCTGAGCTTCCTCAACTTCGAATCTGGCCGGCCGGAATTGGGCCGCCTCGCGCAGGCAGCCGAGCATGGCGAAACCGGCTCGCATCTCTTCTTCGAGAATCCACATCAGGCCCTGTACCTGAGCGAATCGGAGCGCGCCGCGGCAGCAGCGCTCGATCTGCACTACTACCTGCCCTGTCGAGTGCAACAGCGCACCATCGCCATCGTCGGCCTTGGCCGCACCACCTCCGGTGACTTTCTCTCTTCTGAAGACGTGGAGCTGCTCGAATCCCTCGCCTCCTACGTCGGCATCGCTATCCAGAACGCCCGCCTCTACGCATCGCTCGCCCAGAAGGTCTCCGAATACGAACGGCTCAAGGAGTTCAACGAGAACATCGTCGAGTCGATCAACGTCGGCATCCTCGCCATCGGCCTCGACGAAACAGTCGAGAGCTGGAATGCGCAGATGGAAGTGATGTTCGCCATGCCGCGCGTCGACGTGTTGAACAAGTCCATCGACGCCATCTTCCCGGCAGAGTTCATGACCGAATTCCGGCGTCTGAAGGACGAGCCGGGCGTTCACAATCTGTACAAGTTCCAGTTACCCATGCGTACGGGCGAAACGCGCATCGCCAACATCGCCATCGCGCCGCTGGTCTCGCGCAGCTTCTCCGTGGTCGGCCGCATCATCCTGGTGGATGACATCACCGGCCGCATGCAGCTTGAATCGCAGCTCGCCCAGGCGGAAAAGCTCTCCTCCATCGGCCTGCTGGCCGCCGGCGTCGCGCACGAGGTCAATACGCCGCTGGCCGTCATCTCCAGCTACACCCAGATGCTGGCCAAGCAGGTGCGCGGCGATGAGCGCCTGGCCCCGCTGCTGGACCGCATCACCAGCCAGACCTTCCGCGCATCGGAGATCGTCAACAGCCTGCTGAACTTCTCCCGCACCGGCTCGACCGAGTTCTCCGAGATCGATCTGAACAACGTGATCCGCGATACCCTGACCTTGCTGGAGCACCAGTTCAAGACCGCGGATGTCCGCCTCGAAGTTGACCTGAAACCGGAGCTGCCGCGCATCGTCGGCAATGCAAACAAGCTGCAGCAGGTCTTCCTGAATCTCTTCATCAATGCCAAGGACGCCATGACCGCCGGCGGCTCGCTCCGCGTGGCAACCGAGGTCAACGGCCGCGTCGGCGTCCTCATCGCGGACACCGGCTCGGGAATCGCACCGGAGCATATGCAGCGCATCTACGACCCGTTCTTTACCACCAAGAATGCGGCGTCCGACGGCCAGCGCCGCGGCACCGGACTCGGCCTCGCGGTGACATACGGCATCATCCAGGAGCACGCGGGACGCATCCATGTAGATAGCGCTGTTGGACACGGCACCACCTTCCGCCTTGAATTCCCCGCAGCAAGGAAAGCCCTGCATGTCTGAAGGCACTACGATGCTGGCTCCGCACGCGGCCGCCGGCGACATCCAGACCGCCCGCATCCTCATCATCGATGACGAGGCGGCTATCCGCGAATCGCTCGAAACGTTGCTGATGCTGGAGGGCTACACCGTCGGCACGGCTCCGGACGGCGTAAAGGGCCTGGATGAGCTGGAACGCCAGTCCTACGACCTGGTGCTGCTCGACCTCGCCTTGCCGGGCGAAAACGGCATCGACCTGCTGCCGCGCATTCTGGACCGGCATCCGCAACTGCCCGTCATCATGATCACCGCCTACGGCACCGTAACCAACGTGGTGGACGCGATCCGCGCGGGCGCACGCAACTTCGTACAGAAGCCGTGGGAGAACGAAAAGCTCCTGGCGGACATCCGGGCCGCCATCGCGCAACACCGCGTCGAAGAGGAGAACGTCCAGCTCAAGCGCGCGCTCAAGCAGCGCTACACCTTCGAGAACATTGTCGGCAAGAGCGAGCCGATGCTGAAAATCCTGGACCTGGTGGCTCAGGTAGCGCCGTCGCGCTTCACCGTGCTCATCCAGGGCGAGACCGGCACGGGCAAGGACGTGATCGCCAAGGCCATCCATTCCAACTCCCCGCGCCGCGACAAGCCTTTTGTGCCGATCAACACCGGGGCGCTGCCCACGGAGCTGCTGGAATCGCAGCTCTTCGGTCATGTGAAGGGAGCCTTCACCTCGGCGCACGCGGCGCAGAAGGGCCTGTTCGAGATCGCCAACGGCGGCACGCTCTTCCTGGATGAGATCGGCACCATGGGTCTGGAGACGCAGGCAAAGATCCTGCGCGTACTGCAGGACAAACGCTTCCGTCCGCTGGGCTCGGTGCAGGAGGTGCAGGTCGACGTCCGCATTCTGGCCGCCACCAACAGCAACCTCCGCCAGGGAGTACGCGAAGGACGCTTTCGCGAAGACCTCTACTACCGCCTGAACGTGGTCACCATCGACCTGCCGCCGCTGCGCTCGCGCCGCGAGGACATTCCGCTGCTGGCGACGCACTTCCTCCAGCACTTTTCAGAAGAAAATCAGCTCGAAACCCGGCGTCTGGCGCCGGAAGTGATGCGGGCGATGATGGACTACGACTGGCCCGGCAACGTTCGCGAGCTTGAGCATGTCATTGCGCGCGGCGTGGCGCTCTCGCCCACTCCACTGATCCAGCTCGAGGTCCTGCCCGGCGAGCTCACGGGCCGCTCCTACTCGGCTTCCCTGCTGGAACACGATGCCAACGCCTCGCTCTTCGACATCCTTGAGGACATCGAACGCCGCATCATCATCGACAAGCTGGAGCGCTCCAACTGGAACCAGACCGAGGCAGCCGAGCAGTTCCGTATCCCGCTATCGACGTTGAACCAGAAGATCAAGCGGTTGAATATCGAGATTCGCAAAAAGCAAAAGGAATAGGCGGCCCTGTCCATCCATGTCATCCTGAACGAAGTGAAGGACCCGCAGTGTGTGCCGCTCGCAGAAAACTGCAGGTTCTTCGCTGCGCTCAGAATGACAGAGCGCTGTTTTTACGCTCACGGCTAGTGGGTGGTGTGGTCGCGGAGCTCCGCGAGCGGACCATTCTTCTTCACCGAAGCGATCCCGTTCTCGCACGCCGCTTCGGAAGAGTACATCTCGCTGACGCCGATGATCTGGCCGTTGGTCGCCTTCAATACGAAATACGGCTCCGAACGTTTCGAGTTCTTCCGCTCGAATCGCTCGTCGTGGGCCGAGTTCTGCTTGACGGATTCAATACCGTTCAGCGCGCTTTCTTTGCTCTCATAGGTCTCGCTCACGAGGATCACTTCCCCGTTCGCCGCCTTCAAGTTGAACCGGTACTTCTCCCCATTTGCCCCATGCTTCAAGTCGTATGTCGCTGACATAGTCGGCTCCTTCCGGGTCAGGTACGCGAATGACGCCACGATGGTACACCGCCGGCCCGGCTCTGCAAACGAATGTTTCGTCGCCCCGCGCGCTTACTCCGGACATGGACCGGGCTGTCTGCCGTTAGAGGGTTTCACTGCAGGCGTATGCACGAGCCCGACCATCGACGTGACTTTTCCATTGGAGCGGATTTCCATGGATCTATGCTGAAACAGCGGCGCTGGAGCGGCTTTTCCGTTAAGAAAAGCCGCTCCGCTCGGACCTGAACAGAACATGGCAATGGAAATACGCTCAAAGAAAGTCACCTTGCGCGGAACTTGGCTGGACCCGGTAACAGTGAAAACACTCTACAATTCCCCCATGCCCTTCGCTACGCTGGATGGCTTTGCCAAGAAAAGCGTCCGCTCCGTACAGGACTACGCAATCCTCTCCGGCCGCGCGATCTCCAACATCTTCCGGCATCCACGCTACGTCAGCGACATCTTCACCCAGGCCGACATCATCGGCATTGGCTCCATTCCCATCGTCATCCTCACCGGCTTCTTTACCGGTGCGGTGCTGGCGCTGCAGTCCGCGTCGTCGCTGTCCAACTTCGGCGCCACCGCGCTCACCGGCACCCTGGTGTCGCTCTCCATGATCAAGGAGCTGGGGCCGGTCCTGACGTCGCTCATGATCTCCGGCCGCAACGCTTCCGGAATGGCGTCCGAACTGGGTTCCATGGTCGTGACCGAGCAGATCGACGCCATGCGCGCCCTCGGCACGGACCCGATGAAGAAGCTGGTGGTGCCCCGCATGGTCGCCACCGTGACCATGAACTTCTTCCTCACCATCATCTCGGACACCGTGGGAACGCTCGGCGGCGCCTTCGTTGCCGTCTACATGCTGGGCCAGAGCGGCTCGCAATACTTCCACACCGCGTATCAGTCCCTGCAATATCCCGATGTCCTCCAGGGGCTGGTCAAGCCGGTCTTCTTCGGCTTCATCATCGCCTCGGTGGGCTGCTATTTCGGAATGACCACCCGAGGCGGCACCCAGGGCGTAGGCCGCTCGACCACCCAGGCAGTCGTGGTCGCGTCGGTGCTCATCATCGTCATCGACTTCATCATCAGCCGCTTCATGATTGGCATCTTCGGTCGCTGACGTATCCATGCCCGCCGCTCTCCAGGAAGCCCCAGCCAGCCGCTTTCAGCCGAAAGAGGGCGAGCTGCCCGTCGTCTTTGACGACGTCTCCATCTCCTTTGACCAGAACAATGTCCTGAAGAACATCTCGTTTCAGGTGAAGCATGGCGAAACCCGCCTGCTGCTGGGACCCGCGGGCGGCGGCAAAAGCGTGCTGATCAAGCTGGCAAACGGACTGATCCGCCCGGACCGGGGGCGCATCTTCGTCTTCGGCCACGAGATCACGGCCATGGGCGAGAACGAGATCTTCGAGCTGCGATCGTCGGTGGGCATGGTCTTCCAGGAAGGCGCGCTCTTCGACTCGATGAACATTCGCGACAACGTGGGCTTCCAGCTTGTGGAGCGGCATGTGCCCGATGAAGAGATCGACCAGCGCGTCGAAGAGGCACTCAAATTCGTGGAGCTGGATAAAACGATGGAGAAGTTCCCCTCGCAGCTCTCCGGCGGCATGCGGCGCCGCGTCGCCATCGCGCGCGCCATCATCGCGAAGCCCAGCCTGCTGCTCTACGACTCGCCCACCGGCGGCCTCGATCCCATTACGTCAACCAACATCATCGCGCTGATCATGAAGCAGCGCGATGTCTATCACACCAGCTCCATCCTGATCACGCACCGGCTGCAGGATGCCTTCATGCTGGCGACGCACTACTTCGACAAGGAAAAGAACACGATGATCGCGCTGCCCAGCGGCGAAGCCGACCGCGACACCAGCTTCATGGTGTTGCACGAAGGCAAGCTGGTCTTTGACGGATCGACACACGACCTGGTGCGTTCGGACGATCCCTTTCTCAAGGAATATCTCTCCTAGCCGTTGAGCCGGTACCGGGTGCTCCATCCTACGCAAGGCGTAGGGGGCGTATCCCGTCGGAGCGAAGCGGCCTTACGCCCTACACAAACAGCACGGCAACCGGCGCGCCCACGTGATAGCTCCGATCGGTCGCGGTCAGCTTGCCGCTGTGCGGATCGCGCGCGAACACTGCAATGTTCTGCGTGTCCTGATTGGAGACGACCACCCATTTCTCCGACGGATCGAGCGTAAAGTCGCGCGGGTTCTTGCCGCCGCATCCGACGCGCTGCACCTGGGTAAGAGCGCCGCTTGCCGCATCGACGGCGAAGACGACCAGCACATCTTCGCTGCGGTTGGAAGCATAGACAAACCGGCCCGCGCGGTCGATCGCGAGCTCTGCGGCATCGGTCTGGCCTGTATAAGCAGGATCGCGCAGCGGCACCTCCGACAGTCCCTTGAGCGTGCCGTTCTTCGCATCCCATGCCAGAACGTCCACGGTGGAAGCCATCTCGTTAATCGAGTAAACCCACTTGCCATTCGGATGAAAGTGCGTGTGACGCGGCCCCGAGCCCGGCTTCGCCTGCCACGGCGTCCCCGTCTCCTTCAGCTCCGCCGTCTTCGCATCGACATGGAAGATCCAGATGCGATCTGTACCGAGATCGCTCACCAGCAGGAACCGCTCGTCGGGCGAGAGCACCGCGCAGTGGAGATGAGGGGTCTTCTGCCGCTCTTTGTTGGGGCCGCTGCCATGCGAGACGAAGACCGTGACCGGTCCTTCCAGCCCCTTGGGCGTGATGCGAAACGAAGCCGCCGTGCCGTTGTTGTAGTTCGCGACAAACGCCGCCCGCCCGGCGCGATCGACCGTGATGTAGCACGGACCGCTGCCGCCGGAGGGCACGATGTTCTGCTCCGTGAGTTTGCCGCTCGCAGGATCGCGCCGGAACGCGGAGACGGAGCCGCCCTTGCCGCCATGCACCTGCGGATAATCCTCGACTTCATTCACGGCGTAGAGCGCATCGCGGCTCGGTGGAGCGGCCAGGAACGACGGGTCCGCCGCCTTGATCGCAAGCTGCAGCGGACTGGCCACGCCCGTAGCCGCATCCCAATCCGCCACATAGATGCCATCCGCCTTGCCCGCCACGCCCATATCGTGCGTGTAGGTGCCGACATAGAGTTTCGCCATATGGTGACTAGGATGCTGGCCGAAGAGCGAGCGAGTCAGGTAAGGAGCCAATGGAAGCAGCGGGGCAGCAGCCAGGATCACGCGACGAGAGATGCGAGCCATGCCGCCCATCCTAACTCACATCCGCTCCCACCGTGGGTTCTCAACTTCCACCGCAAGCTTCGGAGTGCCGCGCAATTGCTTACGCCCTACGCTGTAGCCATGTTGACCACAACCAACCCCGCAATCCTCTACTTCGGCACGCCGGTGGTGCTCGTCAGTTCCCTCAATGCGGACGGCAGCGCCAACCTGGCGCCTATGTCCTCCGCGTGGTGGCTGGGCTGGCGCTGCATGCTGGGCTTCGGCGCTCGATCGGCCACGCCGCAGAACATCCTGCGCACCGGGGAATGCGTGCTGAACCTGCCCTCGGCGGCAATGGCGCCGTTCGTCGACCGGCTTGCTCTTACTACGGCCAGCGATCCCGTGCCGGAGACCAAGCAGAAGCGCGGATATCGCCACGAGGCGCACAAGTTTGAGCGCGCAGACCTTACCCCGGTGCCGTCAGAGATCGTCGCACCGCCACGCGTGCTGGAGTGCCCGATCCAGCTTGAGGCCCGCCTCGCCGGATCGCACCGCATCGCGGAAGACAACCCTGCGATTCGCGGCAACCTTATCTCGCTTGAGGTCGAAATCGTACGTGTGCACGCCGATAGTTCAGTCCTGGTGCCGGGCGAGCCCGATCGCATCGACCCGGACAGGTGGCGCCCTCTCATCATGAGCTTTCAGCATTTCTATGGCCTGACCCCGCGCTTGCAGAAATCGACGCTGGCGACGATTCCCGAGTCGGCCTACAGGCCGCAACCCATGCCGGCCGCCGAACAGATGGCGAACGCCAATCGGTGATTGTCAATCGGTGAGTCGGCAGACAACAAAAATGGGGTAAAGTGCCAAGCATGAACCGTTCATCCATTGCCCTGGTCCCCGCTGTGCTCTTCACCTCCGTCGCGCTGTTCTGGGCGCCACTCGCTCCCGCACAGCAGGGGAACGAACTGACCCTGCCAGTGAATGCCGGCCTCGTCTCGACCAGCGCCACCGCGCACCGCCGCATTGCAAACACGGTGGCGGATGTATCGGTCGGCATACAGACGCAGGGCGATGGATGCGGCGTCGGTCTCGCGCGATCTTGCGCAGCGCTCGCAAACTTTATTGGAGTGGCTGCGCGGACAGGGCGCCGAGCGCCTGGCTACCGATCAGATCTCCTTCCAGCCGCAGACGCACGAAGAGAAGAACGGCCAGCAGAAGATCGTCGGCTACACCGGCAGCACCACCGTCAGCTTCCGCACCACGCCGGAGAAGGTCGGCGCGATCCTCTCCGGTGTGCTGGACCATGGCGCGAACACCATCCAGCAGACCAGCTATGGTCCGAAGGAAGAAGAAGCGGACAAGGTCCGCAAGGAGCTGGCGCAGGAGGCGACCCGCACCGCCGTGGCACAGGGAAACGCGGTTGCGGACGCCGCAGGAACCCATGTGATCGGCGTGCGCGAGGTGAACGTCGAACCGAGCGGCATCATCCGGCCTATGCGGATGTACACGCGAATGCGGTCGCTCGCCATGAAGGCGGCCTCGCGCCTCCGATGGCAGGCGAAGCAGGCGAGCAGGATATCTCCGTGACCGTCTCGATCAAGCTGACCGTAACTCGCTGAGCTTTGGCCCCCTGAGCCGGGTGCCCCCATCCTACGCAAAGCGTAGGGTGGGCGTATTCAATCGTCGCGAAGCGACCTCCTGACATCGGGTCATACTGGTAGTCATTCGATCGTCACCCCATGCGGCCCTGAAGATGCGGTGCCGTGACGATGCAGCGGCTTGCCAGAGCCGTGCTTCCGCCACGGCATGCTACGCTTGCGCGCATGAGCACGCGGCAGCGCTTCCGTTCCCTGCTGACACCGGACGGCACGAACCTGAAATGGATCGTCGCGCATGTGCCCTTCTCGCCGGCAAAAGTATGGAAGACGCGCAACCGCATGCGCGTGAAAGGCACCATCAACGGCTTTGCCTTCCGCACTTCACTCTTCGGCTCGGCGGAAAAGGGCTACGTCGTGCTGGTGAACAAGACCATGCAGAAGGGCGCGCAGGCCTACGCCGGGGAGATGGCGGAGTTCACGCTCGAGCCGGACCTCGAAGAGCGCGAAGCGACCGTACCGCCCGAGTTGGCAAAGCTGCTCAAGCAGGACCGCGCACTCGCTCGCTGGTTTGAAGCGCTGAGCTACTCCTACCGCAAATACATGGCCGACGACGTGCGTAAGCCCAAAAGCCCGGAGACGCGGCAACGGCGTGCCGAACAGTTGGCGGAGCGCATGATGCTCGCGATGGAAGGCGAGCAAACCCTGCCGCCCATCCTGCAGGTGGCCTTTCGCCGAGCACCACGGGCGCGAGCTGGCTGGGACGCGATGACACAGGTGCAGCGCCGAGGACATCTGCTGGGCATCTTCTATTACCAGAGTCCGGAGGCACGGGAGCGCCGCACACAGAAGGCAGTCGAAGAAGCGCTGCACCTGCTGGAAGGCAAATCGGCGAAAGGCCGCCAATCGTCACCAGCGCGGTAGCATATCCTCGTTCCGGTCCCGGGCATCCCGGGCACGTTGCGCCACCTCTACCACCACCATCGCCTCCCCTGCGACGCGGTCCAGCAACACCCGGGGTTCGAGGACCCGGGCCCGCACTCCCATCCCCAGCGCCACAAACAGCGCCTGCTCTTCACTCTCGAAATCCACCTCCATGGCCACCCATTTCTTCGGGGTGTTCGGCGGCAGCGCAACCTCAGACGGCTCCGTCACGCACCAGCGCTTCAGCGACGCCGCCGCGTCCGGCGACAAGAGCAGCGTAGTTTTGTAATGGCGTCGCTGCTCCTGCAGCTCGCTGACGGACTTCTGCCAGTGTTTTGCCAGGTCGAACTTCGCCGGACGTTGCGAACGAAATGGCCAGCGGCGTCACCGCACGCATGCGCGACAGCCGATAGGTGCGCATACCGCGCGGCGTCCGCGCCACCAGGTACCAGGTCGTTCCCTTCACCACCAGCCCCAGCGGGTCGACAACACGCGCACCGCTTTCGCCATCGGCGCGCGTGTACTCGAAGCTCAGCCGGCAATCCCGCGCCACCGCATCCTGCACTGCCGGCAGCACGGAAATGTCTTCGATCGCCGGATTCCAGTCGTTCGCATCCACGTGCAGCCGCTCCCGCATGGCCGCGGCCTGCTCGCGCATATTGCCCGGCAGGGATGCCACAAGCTTGCCCATGGCGCGCTCCGCCGCAGCCGCCAGGCGCGGTTCCTTCAACGCACGCGGTTGCACCATCAGCAGCGCGCTCAGCTCGGTGGCATCGAGCCCCGGCACCTGCGTGCGCCAGCCCTTCTCCAACTGCCAGCCGCCCAGTGGCCCGCGCAGCGCCGTAACCGGCACACCGGCTGCGCTCAGCGCCTCCATATCGCGGTGCATCGTTCTCTGGGAAACCTCCAGGCGCTCGGCAAGCGCCCGCCCGGTCATGCGGCCATGGGCCTGCAACAGCAAAAGCGCGGAGAGCAACCGATCCGATTTCAAACCCCCACCCCACTCCTTTCATTTTCTTTTTTAATTATGACACCGCTTGTCATAAATAGATTTTTACTCTTCTTCCTGTAAGCGGAATTGGTTTGGAGGAGAGATTTATGGAACTCAAGGATTACTTTTTGATGCAGTTGGAGCAGGAGACCGCGTTGACCCGCAAGGTCATCGAGCGCGTGCCCGAAGGGCATAACGATTGGAAACCGCACCCCAAATCGATGGCGATGGGCTACCTGGCTGGGCTGGTGGCCGGAATGCCGAGCTGGGTGGCCTTCATGATCGAAGGCGACGAGCTGAACTTCGAGGATCCGGCCAGTGAAAAGTTCCGCTCACGCGCCTTCGAGACGCGGGCCGAGCTACTGCAGTTGCTGACCGACGGTGCCGCCAAGGCGAAGCGCGCACTGGAAGGCACGGACGAGAAGCACCTGCACGATCGCTGGCGGTTGGTCTCCGGCAATCGCGTGCTCGCCGAGGGCGCCCGCTACGTCATGATCTCGGACGCCGTGTTCAGCCATCTGGCCCACCACCGCGGGCAGTTGACCGTGTACCTGCGGCTGAATGAAGCCGCGGTACCGGCCCTGTACGGGCCGTCCGCGGATGAAGGGCAGTAGCGCCAGCTACGGCAACGCGCGCAAGGTTGTGTTGAAGAAGTACGGGTCCTGGAACTCAGTCCGGTCCCCGGCGTTCTTGCCAAAAATCGGCTGCAGACGGGCGGACAATGGCTTATTCCACTTCACTGCAAGGGTGGCGACATCGGAAAACATCCGATCCATCTGCTCAAGGGTGATGTCGCCCGGCAGAGGAATCGTGTCCAGACCAGTTCCACAGACAGCCGAATACGCAAGCAGCGAATCAATGTCATATGTGCCCTCGGCCCAGCGCTGCGACATCAGCTTGTCCTCCATCACTGGAACCATCAGACCGGAGTAGCCCGTCTGCTTTTGTGGAACGGCTTTGACCGCCGCAGTGATGATGCGCGCCGCTGTAAGCGTGCCACTGGAGCCGAACTTTGCGCCGGTAAAGGCTTCGATCGCCGCTGCAATCGATACATCGCCGAGGGGCGCTGGCGTGGGATCGACACCAACATACGTCCAGCCGGTCTCCGCAGCGACCTTACGCCCCACTGCCTCCGCTACCGCCATGTGTTTTGTCAGAGCAGTGGTCAGGTCGGCCGTCGCGGCGTTGGCATTCCCTTTGTCCTTTGCAAAGACTTCGCCGACGACATTGGCTCCTTCAAAGCCGATGGCGAACTGCTTGCCAGCACCTGTGTGATAAGAGCCCGGAAAGAAGGGCGACAGCGGCTTCAGCATAGCCGTGGCGGTGAAATTGGAGGTCCCTTCGCTGCGCGGGCTGTGCTCGCTGACATATTTCACCAGTTCTGCCGTGCGATGAATCGTCTTCCAGTGAATGCCCTCTTCATCGGCAATGATCGCGCTGCCCTCAATATTCGGCAGTGTCGACAGCGCCTGTTCCAGCAGATGCATCGTCGCGGGATCATCGCTATCGTGCATCATGCCGGGCCCAACATTGGGGAGAAACTTGTCTTTTATGGAGAGATCGTTGATCTGTCGCAAAAATGCCAGCGCCTTGTCGTCAGGCATTCCCTTGGTCACGTCGGCGAGCGGCTGCGTCGTGATGCGTATCGTCTCTACCTCATAGCCTGCGGACTCGAACTTGACCTTCGCATTGTTCAGAACAGCAAGGGCATCGGCAATCTCCTTCTGATAGTTGTCCTGATCCAGACGAACAAACGCCGTGATTGCCCTGACCTTCGGATTCGACGACTGGGCCGAGGCCGGGACGCTCTGCCCCACAAGTTGAAGGAACATACCCAACATCATCGCGAGCCAAAGTCGCTTCATTCGATCTCTCCTGGTGGATCAGCAGGGGCGGGAACGAAGTATAGCCTGCCGAAACGCACCCAGCGGTCCGATATGTTTGCAATTCGTGACGAAATCTTCACGAATTCCGTAAACATTTCTGCCGCAAATCCGTATTACTGGCATCGGCGGGTGACGGCATGGCAGCTCTGCGGCAGGACTTTACCTATACTCTTCGGCGGCTCTCCAAGACGCCCGGGTTTGTACTGGCGGTGGTGCTTTCCATCGGAATCGGCATCGCCACCAATGCCACCATCTTCTCCATCGTCAGCCGTTTCGTGCTGCGGCCTGCACCGGTCGGTGATCCCGGTACGCTGATGGCGCTGCACACCACACATGATGGGGAGCAATGCTGCAACAACTTCTCCTGGCCCACTTACAGCGACGTGCGCGACCAAGCCAAGTCGTTCTCGGGCGTCGCTGCCTATTACGAGCTGCTGCCCGCGTCCATCAGCGGGAAAGGCGAGCCGGAGCGCGCATGGGGTCAGGCGGCGACAGCGAATTACTTCGATGTCGCGCGCCTGGGCATGACACTCGGCCGCGGATTCCTGCCGTCGGAAGAGCATCAGCCGGTGATCGTGCTCGGCCATCGCCTCTGGCAGCGCCGTTTCGCCTCCGACCCCAACGTCATCGGCAAATCCATCACGCTCTCCGGCCACCCATACACCGTGGTTGGTGTCGCCCCACCCGGCTTCCATGGGCTCGACATCGTCCTCGATCCGGTGTTCTGGGTACCCCTCGGCAATGTCGAACAGCTTGCCCCGAGTGCTCCCAGGCGCGATCAGCGTGACCAGCACTGGCTAGCGGTTGTCGGGCGGTTGAACCCCGGCATCACCCCGACACAGGCATCTGCGGAGCTCGCAACGCTGGCGAAGCATTACGCCAGGGCCTATCCGGCTACCGACAAGGCCGGCGGATTCCTTCTGTCGCAGGCCGGTTCCCTGCCGCCCGGTCGCGATCATTCCGCGATTCTGATGTTCCTTGCAATCCTGTCCGTTGCTGTCCTGCTGGTGCTCTGCATCGCGTGCGCAAACGTCGCCAATCTCCTGCTCGCTAAAGGAGTGGCACGTCAGCGGGAGATGGCCATCCGTCTCGCGCTTGGCGCCGCTCGCACAAAGTTGTTGCGCCAGATGCTCATAGAAAGCATTCTGATGGCATTGGGAGGCGGCCTGGTCGGCATCCTGCTGGCTCTGTGGGCAACCGGCGCGCTCTCTGCCTTCCGTGTTCCCGCACCTGTGCCGCTCGATGTCAGCGTTGCCATGGACTGGCGGGTCATGCTCTACACCTTCGCGCTCAGCATGGTGACTGGGCTGCTTCTCGGCCTCGTTCCAGCGTGGATCGCGTCCCGTCCCGTTCTTATCAGCGCTCTCAAGGGCGAGGACGCAATGGCTCGGCCGGGCCGTCGCGTCAGTCTCCGTAGCGCACTGGTGGTCGCGCAGATCGCCATGTCGCTTGTCTTGCTCTGCGGCACCGGACTGCTCCTGCGCAGCCTGCAGAATGCATCGAGCATCGACATTGGTTTCCGCTCCCGCGGGCTGCTCATGATGTCGGTCGATCCGCGCGTGAACGGCTACACGCCCGAGCGAACGACACAATTCCTTACCCAACTGCGGGAACGCGTCTCTGCGCTTCCCGGAGTCACGTCGGTGGCCGCTACGGATTCCGCTCCACTCTCCGGCGGGAATCGTAGCGACGGCTTTTCCGTGGTTGGCCGGCCCAGCCAGCAGGATGTCCCGATTGTCGATCTCTTCATGGCCACGCCGGGCTACTTTGAAACGCTGGGCATTCCCCGAATCCTCGGCCGTGACTTCGCGCAGGAGTCTGCCGCCGGGCAGAAGGTCGGCATCGTCAATCAGGCATTCGTCTCCCAACTCTTTCACGGAGAAAATCCCATTGGCCAGCACGTCAATGGCGCCGGTGTCGACTACCAGATCATCGGCGTGGTCGGGAACATCAAGTCGCGCACCATTGGCGAAAATACGCGGGCCGTCCTCTTCCGCTCGCTTGCGCAGAGCACCGGCAGCGATCCGTCCTTCCTCGGATACCAGTTGATGGTCCGTTACCAGGGCGACTCCGGCGCGGTCGCGAACGAAGTCCGCAGCCAGATCCATGCTCTCGATCCTGCGATGGCGGTCTACAACGCCGAGACGATAGAGGAGCATCTGCGCAGCGCGCTCTTCCTGCCACGCCTCGGTGGCACGCTCTTCGGCGTCTTCGGCATCACGGGACTACTGCTGGCCGCCATCGGACTCTACGGCATCATGAGCTATTCCGTGACGCGCCGCACTCGCGAGATGGGCATTCGTCTCGCACTTGGCGCGCAGCGCGGCGCCGTGCAGCGGCTGGTTGTGCGCCAGGGCATGCTGCTGACGGCAATTGCGGTGGGCCTAGGCCTGCCTGCGGCATTGGTGGGGGCAAAGTTCTCCAGCAGCTTCCTCTACGGGGTTCGTCCGCACGATCTGGTGACGTTCCTGACCGTGCCGCTCCTGCTGCTTGGCATCGCGCTCGTCGCCTGCTGGATTCCCGCGCGGCGTGCGTCGCGTATCGATCCGCAGAGCGCATTGCGTTATGAGTAGCGAAACGAGTACTAGGCGCGGACGGAGGGATTCGAACCCCCACGAGCTAGAGTTGCAACCGGCGACGACTGTTACGCCATCGCTGCGTCTGCCAGTTTCGCCACGTCTGCGCCAAAAAGATTATAGACACCAGTGGCGTTAAGCTGCACACCTCTAACGAATGGCGATGCGCCGCGGCCTCTACTGCCGGGCCTCTGCTACTCTTTATGGTTTGGACACCTGTCGTAAAGGACACAGCGCGCCATGGCTTTCAAGTTCAAGAACGTCGACTTCATCGGATTCGACGCCATGCTTTCCGAAGATGAGCGGCTGGTCCGCGATACCGCTCGCCGGTTCATCGACGACAACCTGATCCCCATCATTGAAGAGTGCAATCGCGAGGGCCGCTTTCCCCGCGAGCTGGTCAAGCCGATGGGCGAGATGGGCTTCTTCGGCGCCAACCTGCATGGCTACGGCTGCGCCGGCATGTCGAACGTCGAGTATGGGCTGGTGACGCAGGAGATGGAGCGCGGCGACTCCGGCATCCGCTCGTTCGTCAGCGTGCAGTCGGCGCTGGTCATGTATCCCATCTACACCTTCGGCTCCGACGAGCAGAAGGATGAGTGGCTGGCGGCCATGGCGAAGGGCGAAAAGCTGGGCTGCTTCGGGCTGACCGAACCGGATTTCGGGTCGAACCCCGGCGGCATGCGGACACGCGCAAAGCGCGACGGCACCGACTACATCCTGAACGGCGAAAAGATGTGGATCACCTCCGGCTCCATCGCGGATGTGGCGGTGATCTGGGCCAAAGTCGAGGACGAGGACGACAAGGTCCGCGGCTTTCTGGTGCCGACCAAGACGCCGGGCTTCCGCGCCTTCGATGTGCACGGAAAATGGTCGCTGCGCGCCTCTGTCACCTCGGGGCTTTCGCTGCAGGACGTCCGCCTGCCCGCTTCGGCTGTGCTGCCGGGTTCGGGCGGCCTGAAGTCGCCGCTGATGTGCCTGAACCAGGCGCGCTATGGCATCGGCTGGGGCGCGCTGGGCGCGGCCATGTCCTGCTATGACACGGCGCTGCAATACGCCTTGATGCGCAAACAATTCCGCGATCAGCCCATCGCCAGCCACCAACTGGTGCAGGAGAAGCTGGCATGGATGATCACGGAGATCACCAAGGGCCAGTTGCTTTCGCTCCAGGTGGGCCGCCTGAAGGATGCGGGCAAGGTCAGCCATGAACACATCTCCATGGCCAAGCGGAATAACGTTGCGATTGCGCTGGAATGCGCGCGGATGGCCCGCGATGTTCTGGGCGCCAACGGCATCAGCGACGACTATCCGGTGATGCGCCACATGATGAACCTGGAATCGGTTAAAACATACGAGGGCACGCAGGATATCCACACCCTGATCATCGGACAGGCCATCACCGGCATTGCGGCGTACTGAAAACTGCCGCGATGCGTCTATCCCCCGGGCGATGCAAGGATCTGCGCTGGATTAGGTAGCAACTTGCTCCCCCAAATGCCGTCTAAACCCGGTAAGGGGTAGTGTTTCTTGACGCTGAAGACCACATCCGTCGCCGTAGTAAAGAGCATGCAACTCCCGCGCAAGCCGGAGTTTGATGCCCTGCGCGGCCTCTTTCTGGTGTGGATGACCTTGACCCATCTGCCGACGCGGATGAGCGATCTGGTCAATCAGCCCTTTGGCTTCATCTCCTCGGCGGAGGGGTTCGTCTTCCTGTCGGCGCTGCTGGTCGGGCGCGTTTATATGCGGCAGGCGACGGAAAACGGGGGGCGGCTGCGCACCAAGCTGTGGAAGCGCGCCCTTCGCGTCTACGCCTACCACGTGGTGCTGCTGCTGCTGGCCTTCACCTTTGCGGCGGCCTTCGCGGTCTACCGCCATCATGCCGCGCTCGAGCATCTGCTGGACTTCTACCTCGCACACCCGGCGGTCGCCATCGTTGGATCGCTGTTGCTGATCTATTGCCCGCCGCTGCTCGACATCCTTCCCATCTACGTCATCTTTCTGCTGGCGTCGCCGTTCGCGTTCTCCATCGCGGTGAAGCGCAGTTGGCGGCCGGTCATCTTCGGCAGCACCATCATCTGGCTGCTGGCGCAGTTTGGCTTGCGCGCCGCGGTCCAGCACTATGTGGTCAGCATTACGCACCTTCCCATTCCCTTGCAGCAATGGGGCGCCTTCAATCTCTTCGCGTGGCAGTGGGTCTGGATCATGGGCATGTGGATGGGCGCACGGTCGGTGGAGGGAGAATTGCCGCTGCATTCCCTCCCGAAGTGGGTGTTCTGGGTTGCCGGGGCTGTCTGCCTCTTCTTCGTGGGCGTGCGGCACGCGTGGTGGGGCCCGCGATGGACGCAGGAAAGCCTTGGCCTGCTGCTGGACAAATGGCAGCTCGGGCCGCTGCGCGTGCTGAACATCATCGCGTTCGTCTGCGTGCTCTACAGCATGCGCGGTGCCGTGCGGTGGGTCATCTCACGCGAGCCGTTTATCACGCTGGGGCGCGCCTCGATTGAGGTCTTTTGCGCGCATCTGCTCTTCGTCTTTGTGGGTCTGGCGCTTCTCTACGGCGAAGTGCCTCAGCTCCACGGCGTGTACGCGCTGTCGCTGCTGTTCGTAACCTTCATCGGCCTGTTGTATGTGGCGCAGCGCCAGGTGCGTCGAAAGCATGCGGAAAAAGCAGCACGCGCGGCTCGAGCCCCGTCACCCATAGCCAATACGGCAGCATGATCCCGATGTACTTTTCGCGTGGCGCTACTTAGACGGCGACGGTAAAGCTCTCTTCCGTACGGATGACCGGCCGATAGAGCGTGTCGCGCTCAAACGGCTCGCGGCCGGCCTCGCGAATGAGCCGTATCAAATCGCTGCGGCGCATCCCCTGCGGCGTGCTCGCGCCTGCGTCGTGATAGATCTTCTCTTCGATCACCGTGCCGTCGATGTCGTCCGCGC
Organism: uncultured Acidobacteriaceae bacterium; assembly: GCA_963763665.1. GTDB lineage: Bacteria > Acidobacteriota > Terriglobia > Terriglobales > Acidobacteriaceae > KBS-83. The sequence goes on from CAVXPT010000003.1 coordinate 79,143, forward strand.
CGAAGCGCAGCGCGACCTGCGCGATGCCGGCGGTCATCATCTGCCAGTACGCCTTGATATGCGCAAAGTTATCCAGCAGCAGGCGGCCCACGGCGATCTGCCGCAGGTCGGTCAGCCCAGTGGTGCGCGGCAGATGCTGCAGCGGCGTGTTATCCGGGTGAAAGGCCAGGGGAATGAATGTCTGGAAGCCGCCGGTGTCGTCCTGCACTTCGCGCAGCTTCAACATATGGTCCACGCGGTCTTCATCGTTCTCCACATGGCCGTAGAGCATGGTGGCGTTCGATCGCAGTCCGAGCCTGTGCGCTGTTCGCGCCGTCTCCAGCCACTCCCCGCCATCGATCTTGTGATCGCAGATGATGTGGCGCACGCGGTCGGAGAAGATCTCCGCTCCGCCGCCGGGCATGGAGTCGACACCGGCGTCCTTGAGCCTCACCAGCACTTCAGGAATGGTGATCTTCGCGCGCCGGGCAAGGAAGGAAACCTCCACCATGGTGAATGCCTTGACATGCACCTTCGGGAAGCGCACCTTCAGACCGCGCACCAGGTCGAGGAAGTATTCCAGCGGCAGATCGGGATGCAGGCCGCCGACAATGTGAAACTCGGTGACTGCCTCGTGATATCCCGTCGCCGCGGCGGTCCAGGCCTCTTCGAGAGCCATCGTGTATGCGCCGGCGTCGTCCTTCTTGCGGCCGAATGCGCACAGCCGGCACGCCGCGACGCACACATTGGTCGGATTGATGTGCCGGTTCACGTTGAAATACGTGATGTCGCCGTGCATCGATTCGCGGACCCAGTTGGCCAGCCAGCCCACCGCGAGAATGTCCTCGCTGCCATAGAGCGTTAGCCCATCCCCAAAGCCCAGGCGCTGCCGGGCGAAGACTTTCTCCGCAATGGGCTGTAGCCGCGTATCGTGAGTGCGGAATTCACCGCTCGACTTTGGCTCTAAATCAGACACGTTCACACACTCCATCTTACGCCGCCCGTGCCCCGGTTAAGCCACGGCACAACTCGACGCAGCACGCGACGCAAAGCATGGCAGAACGTCTAACCATCGATACATCTGCTGATACCATGCAGTGCAGCGCTCTTCCATTTTATCGAATGCCTGACCAAGCGAGACCTTTCCGAGACATGCGTTCCCTGGTAGCCCGAATTCTTCTGCTCGCCATCGCTATGGTGATGGCAGTACATGCGGCAGAGCCTGTCATTCTTCCGAAGGTCAGCTTCGACAACCTCAGCAAGGACCGGGTCACGCTGCCGGCGGACTTTCATGGAGACCGCAATCTTCTTCTGCTCTACTTCGACCTCACGCAGCAGGGGGAGATCGACGACTGGAACATCATCATCGACCGCTGGCGCGCCGGCGATCCATCGCTCACCTCCTATACGTTGCTCGTCTCCTCGCAGAAGAACTTTCTCTCACGCTGGTGGCAGAATGCCTCCATGCGCAGCGCGTCCGACTCCAGTCACTGGCCGACCACGCTGCCGGTTTACGTGGACAAGCGCGCCTTTGAGCGCAAGCTCGGTATCTCATCGGAGAAGCAGGTGGTGCTCCTGCTCGCCGACCGTCAGGGACACGTTCTCAGCAGGATCAGCGGCCCCTCGACGGACAGCAGCCGCAATGCGATGAGGACCGCGCTGAATGCCGCAGGCGCGCATCTGGTTGCCGTACCCGCACAGCAGGCTGCGCCCGCTCCGCAGTGACGCGCCTGTCTTCCTACACTGAATCGTTCGACTTCAGCGTCTTGCGCATGACCAGCGCATTCGTTCCGTCCGCATAGTATCCGGGGATGCGCCCGGTCTTCTGATATCCCAGGTGCTCGTAGAAAGCCTGGGCCACACCATTGTTGGCCGCCACTTCGAGCGTGATCGCAAAGCAGCCCATGCCGCTCAGGATCGCCTCGCCGGCCTGCATCAACAATCGTCCAAGCCCGTTGCGGCGAAACTCCGGCGCGACATCGATGGTGATGAAGTGGCCAAGCCTGCGCCCGGCCTCCAGCTTCCAATCCACCACGCAGAAGCCGGCGATCGCGCCTGCGGACTCGGCCACCGTCGTCGTGCTGCGGGGATGCCGCACGAAGTATTGCAGCTCCGCGCGCGAATAGGAGATTTGTGGTGGAAAGCAGCGCGCATCCAGGCGCACCAATTCCGGAAGATCCTCCGCTGCATAGGGGCGCAGCCGGATCTGCGAGAGGTCCAGAGCGTCTTTCCTGTCAGCATCGGGAGGCAAAGCTATCGCTCTCAGGCTTGTTCGTTACGCAGAGGCCACGCCACGGGAACTTGCGTTTTCACAATGGGAAACGCTCTATGGAGCGTTTCCACCGGCGATAGCCTACTTTGCAGCAACCGTCACCGCATGGCTCGCGGCATTGCTCTCCGGCTGTACCACGACACCGTTATAGAGCGATGCTGCCAGCAGGCGGCCGCTATTGGAACGCACGCCGCGCACATGCCAGCCCGCATCCCACCATTTCCAGCTCTTGTCGGTCTCGTTCACCGCCATGACCCAGGTGGAACTCCACGAGGTGATGACGACACGCTTCAGGTCGCCCTCGTACTCGATGCCGTTGATGTCAGAGATCGGCAGGGTGGACATGAAGGTCCAGTTCGCGCCATTGTCCGTGCTGTAGAAGACGCCTTCGCGTCCGCCGATCCACATGCTGCCGCCGGGGGCGATGGTGCTGGTGCGGACGGTGGTGAGTTTGCCCGGCAACGGCTCAGGCTGCCACGTCTTGCCGCCGTCCTGGGAGACGGCGATACCGGTGCGGCGGGTCGCCAGAACGACCGGTCCCATGGAGTGAATGCTCAAATAGTCGGTCTGCCCCAGCACCGGACCACCGGTCCATACCTTGCCCTGATCGCTGCTCTGAAATACACCGGCTGAGGTCGCTGCATACCATGTGCCGTGAGTCAGATCGAATCCGTGGACCCGTCCGTCGATGTCGCCAGCCGGCTTTGCAACGGTCTGGGTGGTCTTCACGCGCTTGCCCTTGCGCCGCGTGTAGGTTGTCTTCTCTTCCATCTGGACGACGCGGCCCGCGGTCTGCCAGCGGCCATCCTGCCACACGAATATGCCGTGGCTGGTGCCGGCCAGCAGCGTTCCGTCCGGACTCTCCGCAAGGCTGAAGACATCCCGCCCATCCAGGCCCTGGCTCTGCTGCTGCCAGCTCTTGCCGTCATCGCCAGAGGTGAAGACGCCGCCATACATCTTGTCATTCACCACGCCGGCATAGAGCCGCTTTGGATCCTTCACGTCCTGCGCCAGCGCCGCCACCTGGCGCTGCGAGAAGCCCTGGTTCGAGCCCGCAAAAGTGACCGCCTGATCGTTGCTCATCAGCACGCCGCTGCGATCCGTGGCCAGCAGCACGTGGCGGGGATCCTTTGGATCGACGTAGACGTCGTTGATGATCACGTCCGGACCGGTCAGGCGCGTCCAGTTGGTGCCTGCCGAGGAGGTGCGATAGAGCCCCTCTGTTGTCCCGGCATAGACCATGCTGTGGTCAACCGGATCCTGCATCAGCACGCGGGTGCGGCGCGCGGTGGAGGGGATGCCCTGGATCTTGTGGTAAAGCTCGCCGCCGTTCTCGCTCTTGTAGATGCCGGAGCAGGCGCTGGTATAGACATTCTGCGGGCTTGTCGGGTCAATGATGATGGAGAAGACGTCCGAATCATCGATAAGCCCCTGCTTGATGTTGTGCCAGTTCGCGCCGCCATCCGTGGTCTTCCAGGGAAGATGCCAGGTACCGGCGTAGATCGTCTTCGCGTCCTTGGGATCGATGGCGATGGACTCCACCTCGTGGAGCTCCGCGCTGTTGGCCGGGCTTATCTGGTCCCAGTGCAAACCGCCGTCCTCGCTGCGGAAGACGCCCTTCAGGGTGCCCACCACCAGCATTTTAGGGTTCGACGGCGCCTGCGCCAGTGCACGAATGGATTGTCCATCCATCGCCGGGCTCTTGATCCAGGTCTTTCCGGAATCGTGGCTGATGAAAAGAGCGCCATCAGGATGGTCCACCACCCAGGTAGCGACATAGATGGTTTTGGCATCTGCCTCATCCACCACGATGTTGTCGACCATGAGGTCATCTTTCGGCGAGAGCTTGGTAAGCCGATGCCAGCTCGCCCCATCGTCGCGGCTCTCGTAGAGCCAGCTATTGGTGGTTCCCAGGTAGAGGTGCCTGCTGTCGGAAGGGTCCGCGGCGAAGCTGCGGGCATCTCCTCCGTCCGGGCCAACGGGAACCCATGCGGTGGCCACCGGGTTAGCGTTGGTTGCCGCCTGCGGTGGCAGAGCGAGAAGCGGGAGAGACGAGGCAGAGAGCAGGAGTAGGGACGCGAGACGGCGATTCATCGGGAGGAGCGACCTCTTTTGGGAAAACTGTTACTGCAAGAGTAACGGGGAGAGGCAGGGCTGACAATCACCCAAAGGGGTCCGTACCAATCTGAGCATCTGGGTTGAGCATCGGGCTGAACATCGGGCAGATGACCCGCTCCCGGCAGAGGCGGCAAGCCAAGAAAAAAGGGCTGACCGGGGAACCGGCCAGCCCTTTTGGTGCGGAAGAACGCCTACTGGGCGGCGGCCGCCTTCTTGTGACGACGCGCACGGTGAGCGGCATGGGCGGCGCGGGTTTGTGGCCGCACGCTGTCCTCGTTCACCTGGGTTGTGCCCTGCACGTCGCTGTCGAAGTTGGCACCAGACGGAACCAGGTAGTTCTGCACCTGCTTACCGGCTTCGGTACCAGTCCGAACCTGGACGCGGGAGGCATCGATGCCCTTCTCCTTGACCAGGTAGTCCTTGGTGTTGACGGCGCGCTGCGCTGCAACCTTCGGACCCTGTTTTTCGTCGGTTGCCGAGTCGCCAACCACAACAGCAGTCGCATCCGACTGACGCTGCAGGTTGAGGGCTACGTCATCCAGGCAGGCCTTGGCTTCGTTGTCGACGCGAGCCGGACGGCGCTTGTCACGATCGAAGTTGATCGAGCAGAGCGTCTGCGTCTTGGGCTGCGGCGGTGGCGGCGGCTGCTCGATGTTGACCGAAGTCGTCGTCGAGGCCGTCTGACCCTTGTCGTCTGAGACGTTGCAGGTCACGGTAATCGGACCGGCAGGCGCGCCAGATGTGTTCAGGGTCGCTGTGTTGTTGCTGCCGTTGATCTGGCCAGCGGAGGTGGAGTAGGTGTAGGTCAGCGGACGATTCTGCGGGCTTACGCCTTGTGCGGTAATCGTCGAGCTGTCGCCCGGCTTCAGCGTGGTCGGATTCGCCGAGCAGCTGATGGTCGGCGGCTCGAACTGCTTGACCTCGAAGTTCGCGGTGCAATCGGCGAACTGCCCGGCCTTTTGCCCCTGCGACGTATGGCCGGTAACGGTATAGCTGCCCGGGTTGAGGCCGTTGGTGTCTACGTTGCCGGTCGTGCTGTCACCGGTCACCTTGACGCCGTTGTTACCCGTCCAGGTGTAGGTCGCGTTCTTCTTGGGGTTCAGGTTGGTTGCGGTTCCGGTGATGGTGACCGGATCGCCAGGATAGACCGACGCCGGGCTGGCCGCGCACTGGTAGGTAACCGGCGGAGGCGGCGTGATGCTGCCCATGCGATAGACCAGACCAGCGCTCAGGCGAACCACATCGAGATTGGCGCGGCCCCCGGTTGGATACGGGTTCTGCGGGCCAAAATTGACGTGATAGTACTGATAATCGGCCTGGAAGACGCGCACGGCAAAATGGTGAGTGATCCCATAGTCGAGACCGCCGCCAGCGGTGAGCGCCGGGCCCCAGGTGTTGAGCTGGTGAAGGGGTCCCTGAAGTCGAACCGCGCCACCCTCGAAGTGCACGAACGGCGTGATGTCTTCGGTGGGGTAACGGAACACGATGCCGCCCGAGGCCACCTGGGCGGTGTCATTGTTACCATCGGGGTGATCGCTGTACTCGACCTGTCCACCGACGTAGCGGTTGAAGTAATAGGTACCGCTTCCGATCGCACCGTAATCAATGGACGAGTAGGATACCGGACCTGTGACACCGATCAGGTTGCCGCCAGGGACGGTGACCGAACCGTGCGGTGCCAGATACGAATAGCCAGCAAAAATATCGATCCGCGAAGCATAAGGCGCTTGCGGAGCGGTAGATGCAGCGGCGGCAGGCGCAGCCGCCGGAGCGCTGCTCGATGACTGATCTGGAGTAGCCTGCGGCGCTGTGGGCGCCTGAGTGGGCTGAGTCGGAGTCTGCGTTGAATCCGGAGTCGGCGTCGACGGCGAATTCGTCGTGTCCTGAGCAAAGAGAGCCGTTGTTCCCAGGCCTACCGCGCAGGTTACGAGCAGAATCCGGCTCAGAGAATGCAACGGACGTAAATGCATGCGTCTATCCTCCGCAACCGTACTGAAAGTCATACAAATCAATTACGAATGGCACTTGAGTGTCCCATCATACCCCAGAACGCTCTCGCCACCCGGAAGGTACCGAAGCAGGCAACGCAAGGAAAGCTACCATACGTTGCCTAGGTTAGTGCACATTTTAGTAGGTGAGTTGCCTAGAATTTTCAATAGCTTATCCAGAGCATCACTACAGTAACCCATCCGATGGCCGCCAGGCCGCCGCTACAAAAAAGGTGCACCTGCCCGGATGAAATCCCGGACTGCACCATCCTAATGGCAGATTCCCCCAATTCAAGTACTATTTCGCCGGAAATTGAGGTATTTAGAGCATTTGCCTCGAGTGGATCAGCGGAGATTCGCTAGGTGCGGCTTTCTGACCGCAAAAGTCCCGATGGTTTGATTATCGCGATGAGATGGATTGTTCCGTATGCACCGGAAGCGAAAATGCTCTAGCTCAGATTGAGCGTCCGCTTCAGGCTGCCCCGCTCCCGCAGGATCTTTTCCTGCAAAAGCGTGATGGCATAGATGAGCTGCTCCGGCCGCGGCGGACACCCGGGAACATAAACGTCCACCGGGATGATCTGATTCACGCCCTGCACCAGTGCGTAATTATTGAAGACCCCGCCTGACGTGGCGCAGGCGCCCATCGAGATGACCCATTTGGGCTCGGGCATCTGCTCCCAGAGCCGCCGGATCACCGGCGCCATCTTCTGCGACACGCGGCCGGCGATCACCATCAGGTCCGATTGACGCGGCGAGGGACGGAAGACCTCTGCCCCGAAGCGCGCCACGTCGAAACGCGCCGCGCCCATCGACATCATCTCAATCGCGCAGCACGCGAGACCGAATGTCATGGGCCATACCGAGCTCTTGCGAATCCAGTTCACCGCAAAATCAAGCGAGGTGAGAATGATGCCCTCCGGCGCTTCTTCGCCGAAGTTGGCCTCCTGCACCTTCATCTGGTTTTTGGCGCTGCTCTCGAGTGAGCCGAAGAGATAGCGGTCGCGCGGCGCTGCTGTGCTCATGGAGCCAGTATAAACCGGCCCGCGACGATCTCAGTGACTGGCGGGTGCCGGCTTTGTATTGCCGGTGGGCGTAGCGGTGTTCGTATTCGGTGTGGCGGGGTTCTCAGCGTTATTCAGCACGATCACCTGGTCCGGCCTGGTGTAGCGCAGCCGCATGTGCGCTTCGTACTCGATGGCATCGGGATCGGTCTTCAGGTGCTCGACATGCGCCTTCAGGCGGCTGTTCTCGATCTTGATCTTCTCCAGCTGCTGCGCGAGAACGCGGTCTTCGCTGCGCTTGGCACGATAGGCGATGACGCCATTCGCGCCGAACAGTGCGTGGTAGCCAAGCAGAACGGCGATCACCACGGCGAAGACGGTCGCGATGCGGCGGCGCTGTCCATACGCCGCGGTAGCGACGCGAAAGCGCCGCGCCAGCCTGCCCGTCTGCGTAGGTGGACGCGTTTGTGCCGGTGCCGCGTTGATCACTTCTCGATTCACTGCTTCCCTTCTCTTTACTGAAGAACCCAGTCCTTTGCCGCCTCTGTCAGCGTTGCGCTCTCGCGCTCATCACGCGCTTCGGTATAGACGCGGACCACAGGCTCCGTACCGGAGAGGCGATAGCAGACCCACGAGCCATCGTCGAAGATCAGCTTCAGGCCATCGGTGCGCACCACCTGCTTCACCTTCTGTCCTGCAAGCTCCGTGGGATCTTTCCTCACCTTCTCAGTGAACTTGTGCTTCACCTCATCGGTCAAGCGGAAGTTCTCGCGCACGGGATAGAAGGAACCATATTTGCCAAACAGCTCTTTGAGCTGTTCGCCGATGCTGCGGCCGCGGCGCGCCACCATCTCCGCCATCAGCAGCCCGGCGATCACGCCATCCTTCTCCGGCACGTGGCCGCGGATAGTGAGCCCGGCGCTCTCCTCGCCGCCAATCGCGATCTCGTCCTTCAGGATCAGTTCGCCGATGTATTTGAATCCCACCGGTGTTTCGTAAAGCTGCACGCCCTGCTTGTCTGCAATCGCATTGATCAGATTGGTCGTGGCGACGGACTTCGCGACACCGTTCTTCCAGCCGCGCGTCTCGATCAGATATTCGAAGAGCAGCGCGATCACATAGTTCGGCTGGATGAATGTGCCGTCGGCATCGAGAATGCCGAAGCGGTCCGCATCGCCATCGGTCGCAATACCGATGTGCGCCCCGACCTCCTTCATCTTCGCTCGCGCGTCGCCCAGCAGATGATCGTCCGGCTCCGGCGCGTGGCCGCCAAAGAGCACATCGCGGTAGTCGTGCACGCAGTGCACGTCGATGCCGTGATCGCGCAGGATGTCCGACGTGTAGCCCCGCGCCGCGCCCCAGAAGGGATCGAAGACGATCTTGATCTTCGCCGCTTGAATCGCCTTGAAGTCCACCAGCTCACCCAGTCGCTTCAGGTAATCCGGCTTCACATCCAGCTTCTGCACATTCTCGACCGGCTTCGCCTGCGCCACCGGAGCATCCCCCAGCGCTTGAATCGCCGCTTCGATCTGCCCGGTTGTCTCCGGGAGCGCGGGTGCGCCATCGGGCGTGGAGAACTTGATGCCGTTGTACTCCGGCGGATTGTGCGACGCCGTAAAGTTGATGCCGCCGCTCGCCTTCTGCTGCCGTATTGCGTATGCGATGGCCGGCGTGGGAGCCGCATCGGGAATGACCACCGGCGTCACGCCGTGCTGCGCCAGCAGGCGGGCCGCCTCGTCCACAAACATCTCGCCCAGAAAGCGCGGATCGCGTCCCACCAGCACGCGGTGGCTGCCCGGCTTGCCTGCGACATAGCTGGCAATGCCCGTCACGGCACGGCGAATGTTGGCCAGCGTAAACTCCTCCGCAACGATGGCTCGCCAGCCCGAGGTTCCGAACTTGATCTCTGTGGCCATATCTCTCCTGTCTTTCCGCTCCGTGGCAACGCGCCCGCGCCGCCGTGCAATTCCGGCTCTAACAACACTCTCGCATGGGATGCGGCCCGCCGAGGATTGTATGGCAGAGCGCGCATCGCTCGCATATTCTTCGGCAATCGGCTGCCTGGTATGACCGATACTCGCCTCATTCTCGTGACCGCTTCGCCGCGTGCGGAAGCGAAACGCATCGCGCACGCATTGGTCGAGGAGCGGTTGGCCGCGTGCGTGAATCTCATCGGCGGAGTGCATTCCGTCTATCGATGGAAGGAGACGGTAGAAACAGCCGACGAGATCCTGCTGCTGATCAAGACCCAGCAGGAGAAGGTCGATGCGGTGCGCACCCGGGTTCACGAGCTGCACAGCTATGAAGTGCCTGAGTTCCTGGTGCTGGACGTTGCCGACGGCAGCAGCGCGTATCTGGAGTGGATCGTGTCCTGCGTCGCTGAACGGCGTCTCTAACGGTTTGTTATCCTGACGGGGCCGGCAGGATCGGCTCCTTACGCATGCACTGGTTGTTCGCCGTCTTCGTTGTGAGTCTGTGCGCACTGCTGTGGGCGGCGGTTGCCGTGGCACGGCACATCCGCCGCGATCGACGGCAACTGCCTGCTGAGGCGCCCAGCGAGGCCGAAGTGAAGCGGGACAACCTCTGATCGCACGTTGGCGGTAGCCGCATGTGGGGCGGTAACGAAAGATCGCGAAGGAATCAGGAGAAGAGCACGATGCGCCAAACAGCCGTAAGCCAGACAGTTCCAGACCGCAGCATCACCGCAGCGAACCGCGCGCCCGCTTGCTCGTCAGACCGGGATCGTGATCGCCGCGACCGCGCTGGTAGCGCTCTGCGCGCACATCTCCATCCCGCTCGGGTTTACGCCGGTGCCCATCACCCTGCAGCCTTTTGCTGTGCTGCTGCTGGGCCTGCTGCTGGCGCCCGGAATCAGTTTTGCCGCGTTGTCGCTCTATCTGCTGGAAGGCGCCGCCGGCCTGCCGGTCTTCAGCCCGCACGGGCTGGGCGGCATTGCGCAGCTCTTTGGCCCCACGGGTGGCTATCTGCTGGCCGCGCCCTTCGCCGCCGCACTCGCGGGTCTCATCTATCGCAGTGGCCGAAATAGCCGAAACGGCAAGCGGACGTTCCTCTTCGCGATCGCCGGCGCCGCCGTGGGCGACATCGTTCTGCTGGCCATCGGCGCCTTGTGGCTGGGCATGCTGGCGAACACCAGCTTCTCCACGCTGATGAGCGTCTCCGTCGTGCCATTCCTCGTGAGTGACGCCGTCAAGGTCCTTGCGGCCGCGGCATGCGCGCAGATTTTTAGCTCATTCTCCAGGGCCTCATCCTCCAGGCATTCCGCGCAAACGGAATAGCGCGCATGGATTCACCCGGCTTTTCCGCCGGCGCATTCGAAAGGACTCAGGCAGCGTGAGCAGCATCCCTCAGTTGGAACCCACCCAGACCGGAATCCGCGAAATCAAAATCGCGCATTCGCCGGACTCCGATGACGCATTCATGTTCTACGGCCTCGCCACCAACAAGGTGCGGGTGCCCGGCCTGAAGTTCACCCACACGCTCACCGACATCGAGACGCTGAACCAGAAGGCCATCCACGAGGCCTATTACGACGTCACCGCGATCTCCTTCCATGCCTACCCTTACCTGCAGGACAACTACACCCTGATGGCGTGCGGCGGCAGCGTGGGCGAGGGCTATGGCCCGATGATCGTCGCGAGCAAGCACTTCTCACTCGATGAGATCAAGCAGGTGCGCATTGCGATTCCCGGCGAGCTCACGACGGCGGCGCTCTCGCTCAAGCTCTTCGCGCCGGACGTTCGCACCACGATCGTTCCCTTTGACCAGATCATCCCGCAGGTGGTCGCAGGCAAGCACGAGGCGGGTCTGATCATTCACGAGGGACAGCTCACCTATTCCAGCAGCGGACTTTTCAAGGTGCTCGACCTGGGCCAGTGGTGGCGCGAGCAGACCGGACTGCCGCTGCCGCTCGGCGGCAACGCGATTCGCCGCAGCCTGGGTGACGAGACCATGCGCGTGATCACCAAGGCGCTGCGCGAAAGCATCCAGCACGCGCTCGATCATCGCGAAGAAGCGCTGGCCTATGCCATGCAGTTCGCGCGCGACCTCGACACGCAACTGGCAAACCGCTTCGTGAGCATGTACGTCAACGAGCGCACGCTCAACTACGGCGAAGACGGCAGGCAGGCGATCCGCAAGCTGCTCGAGCTCGGCCACGAGCGCGGCATCATCCCACACCCGGTGAAGGTGGACTTCGTCGGCTGAGGACTCGTTCCGAAACGCGCGAGGCGACCATCTTGGCCGCCTCTTCTCTTACACAAGCAACGATGTCATCCTGAGCGAAGCGAAGGACCTGCAGTTTCTTTAGGTGCGCGCACAGCAGATCCATTTCGCCTCAATCGTCGTCATCCTTGTGCCGCTTCACCGGCGCCAGCAGCGCCGCCGGCACCGGCGCATCGCCCTTGGCATCCTTCCACAGAATCACATTCAGCTTCTGCGGATCGGCGCGATCCTCGTGGCGGAAATCCATCTTCGCGGACTCCTTCGCGCCCGGGGCCGATGGCTTGTTCGCGGTGTAGATCAGATTGTTGTCGCGATTCGAATAGTCGGCATCGAACGGCGGCTGATCGCCCGCGCCTGCAAAGACCGTAGCGATCGGCGGTGCGAAGGCGTCGTTGTTATTCATCGGCGGCAGGTCCAGCAGGTCCTCCATCGTACGCACCATGCTGACCGTCGTGTAGAAGTGGTGATCCACCAGCGGCGTCGCCTGGCGCGGCGCGTACTTGCTGATGATGAGCGCCGTGCTGCGGTGCGCATCCACATGGTCGGCGCCCGCCTGCGCATCGTCCTCCACGATGAAGAACGCCGTGTCATCCCAATACGGGCTGTGCGAGACCGCCTCGACCGCGCGGCCGACCGCGAGATCGTTGTCCGCCACCGAAGCATTCGGCGTCGGCATGCCCACGCGGGTGCCTGCGGTGTGATCGTTCGGGAGACGCAGCATCACGAAGTTTGGCATGTCGTCATGACCGCTGTTACGTGCTGCAACCCACTTTTTGAAGTAGGTGTCGAACTCCTCAAAGCGCATCTGATCCGGAAAATCGAGCTGAAAGTCCGGATACAGCGGGTCGAAATGCCCCACCAACTCCGGCTTGGTGGCCACATTCTGCGCGATCAGCGGAATGCCCCACGGATACTTGCTCAGGCCGCCGCCATAGTTCTCCGGCACCGCGGTGCCCGGTCGAATTCCATTCCTGGCGCACTTCTGTCTCTCCGGCTCCGGCGTGCCTTCCGTCGGACTCTGCCGCGGCGCAGGCTCATCGCTGCCGCAGAAGTGCGTCGCGATGTACTCCGCAAAGTGGAAATAAGTTTTGTGGTGCCGCGCAAGGTTGGTCCACAGATAGCTGCTCGCCGGCTCGTTGACGTCAGGAATCTTTTCCGTCAGCGGAAAGCCATTCTCCACCACGCCTTCGAAGTCGTACGCGCGCTCCTCGCCGCGGTAGGCCTGCTGCCAGGTCTTCTCCGTGTAGTCGCTGGAGATTGCAGCCGTCGACCACACGTGGCCATCGCCCGACACCTCGCCCGAGTCGTAAAAGTTGTCCAGAATGCCGAAGCGTTCCGCCAGCTTGTGCTGATTCGGCGTGATGCTGCGGCCATACATGGTCAGGCTGGGATCGTTGTTGCCCGCCGGCAGGTCGCCGAAGATCTGATCGTAGGTGCGGTTTTCCTTGATGATGTAGATCACGTGGCGGATCGGATTGCTGCCGCCATGGAACTGGATGTGCACCGCAGCGGCGTTCTGCATATTGCTGGCGACGGTCTGCCTGGTCAGCTCGGGCAGATGTGCGTCGAGCTGCGTAAGATCCACCCCCGCAACGGAGCCGTAGAGCAATGTGGCGATATAAGCGGACTTCCCGTGGAATCGAGGTGCACTGGGCACCTGCCGTTGTTGCTCGTTGTTCGGACCCGTCCCCTTGCCTTTGCCGGTCGCAATGTAGAGGTGACCGGAGTCCAGCGCGAGCCCGGTGGGCAGCCATTCTGTGGGAACAAATCCGTCGGCCTGCTTCGGCTTGCCTGCGCGTAGACCGCGCGTGCGAAAGATCGCAACCGAATCCGTTCCAGCATTTGCGGCATAGAGACGTTGGCCGTCTTTGCTCAGCGCCAGCGCATTCGGCTCGCCGCCGAAATACGTCTGACCGGGCAGGCGCGTATCGAAGACGCCGGCCAGCTTCATCCCCCGGCCGATGCCGGCCGCTTTGATCCCAGCCCCGCGCAGCGCGACCGCCGCCACCGCATCGCGATTCGCGAGCGCAACGTAGAGTGTCTTCTGATCTGGCGACAGCGCAAGGGCGGTGGGATGCGAACTGGGCGAGGTCGCGTCCGACGGAGGCATCAGCGGCAACGTGCCGATGACTTTGCCGGAAACCAGATCCAGCTCGGCGACCGCCGATCCGTTCCACAATGCAGCAAACGCGCGCTTTCCGTCTCGGGTTGCAGTGACCACGATGGGATAGGTAGATGGCACCACGGCGCTCGTCGACAGGTCGAAGCGATGACGTACCGCGCCGCTGGCCACATCGATCAGCAGAACATCGTCGGAGAGCACATCCGCAACCAGCAGTTGCTCCGCGCCATCCCTTCCCTTCACCACGGCCACTCCGGCAGGCGCAGGAATCGCTTTGCCCGCGGGCACCGGCGCATCGAGCTGGTTCTGCATGCGGCCCGCGGCCAGCGTCTGCAACGGAATCGGGATCAGCCGCTCGGGCGTCACGCCTCCGGCATCCACGCGATAGACCGCGATGGCGTTTCCCGTCTGGTTCGGCTTGCTCGGCACCGGCGCGGAAAGCGAATCGAACGACGCATAAATGTGCGTGCCATCGCTGCTGAAGGCGAGCCCCTGGTACAACGTTTGGGGCATGCCCGGAGCGGTGCGCGCCTCGGGAAAGTCCGTCACCGTTCCCGTCGTCGTATCCAGCAATGCGATCGACTGCTGGTACTGCGACTCGTATGTCCCATAGCCCGCGTTCAGCAATGCCAGATAGCGGCCATCGGGTGAGGCGGCAATCGCCATGGGCAGGCTGTTGGTGCGCTGCGGCGTGCCCAGCACCGGCATCAATTGCTTGCTTGTCGGCAGATCGATAGCGGTCTGTTGTGCAATAGCGCAGGTTGCGCCAATTGCAAGGAAAAGAACGGCATAGAATCCACGCTTCATCTGGTCAGCGCCTCGTTCCCTGTTGTCTCACACTTACGAACGTACTGCGATTACAAAACTCTTACCGTGGCAGATCAGCGTGGCTGGTAGCGTCGAAGTAGGACATCCCACAGCGTCCCCCTAAAGGTATCCCTTCATGCTGGTAGAAACGCCTCCCGAGACTATCGAAACAACCGCCCCCGCGCCATCTTCCGCTGCCGCAGCCCGTACGCGCAGCAAGCAGGAAGTGCCGGTGCTGGGCCGCGCCGGGCAGAACTTCGGCCGCAACTGGGTCACCACCCTCTTCATGCTGGCCTTCCACATCGGCGCCGTGGCTGCGCTCTTCTTCTTCACCTGGACCGGGCTCATCGCCGCAGTCGTTCTGTACGTCCTTGCCATCAACGTGGGCATCGGCATGTGCTACCACCGTCTGCTGACGCATCGCGGCTACAAGGTTCCGAAGTGGCTGGAATATGCCATGACGGCCTGCGCCACGCTCTCGCTCGAAGGCGGACCCATCTTCTGGGTGGCCACGCATCGCGTCCATCATCAGCTCAGCGACCATGAAGGCGATCCGCACACGCCGCACGATGGCGGCTGGTGGGCGCACGTGGACTGGATACTGAAGGGCGACGCGCTGCATCACGAAACCGCGCTGCTCTCCCGTTACGCTCCGGATCTCGCGAAGGATCCTGTCCATCGCATGCTCAGCCGCTTCCATTGGGTTCCGCTGGTCATCGTTGGCCTGGCACTGCTGGCCATCGGCGGCTGGCCGTGCGTTCTGTGGGGCATCTTCCTCCGCGTCACAGTTGGCCTGCACTCCACCTGGCTGGTGAACTCCGCCACCCACATGTGGGGATCGCGCCGCTTCGAAACGCGCGACGAATCGCGCAACCTGTGGTGGGTTGCTCTGTTGACCGGCGGCGAGGGATGGCACAACAACCATCACGCGCATCCCGTCTCTGCACGCCACGGCCTTGCCTGGTATGAGCTCGACCCCAACTACTACGGCATCTGGCTATTGAAAAAGCTTGGACTGGCCAAGCAGGTAAAGATCGCGCAATACGATCCAGCAAACCCGCGCCCTGCCGGCGCTGCCTGATCCACGTCACCGCACTGCATAGCGGCGCCCCTGGGGCGTCGCTATACTTTTTGTGATTCACCGGCTCACACTTATGCCTATGCGGATCACGCGGCGCGGTCGGGCAATGTCTTTCTTCATCACGCTCGGTGTCTGCCTGGTCGGCGTCGCGGTCGCGCTCAATGTCGGCTGGATCATCCTCAACTGGCGCCGGCTGGAGTGGGTGGTCATCGGCATTCCGTTCTTCGCCCTGCTCATCGTCGGCCTCATCCTCAACACCATCTTTCTGGTGCGTGAAGTCCGCCGCAATGAGCAGCAGGACAGCTTCATCAACGCGGTGACGCATGAGCTGAAGACGCCCATCACCTCCATCCGGCTCTATCTCGATACCATGCGCCGCCGCGATATCGCCCATGAGCAGCAGCAGGAGTTCTTCGCCGTGATGAGCGAAGACACAGATCGTCTGATGGCCACCGTGGAACAGGTGCTGAAGGCCGGAGAGCTTGGCCAGCGGGTGCGCCGCCAGGTCCGCATGCGTGTGGACATGGATCAACTGGTTCAGGAAGCAGTCACCACCGCAATCGCCCGCTATCACCTGCCCGCGGATGCGATCCATGTAGACCGACGAGAGCTGCAGCAAGGCTCCAGCTTCGGCGTCGCGGGCAATCCGGAAGAGCTTCGAACCGCGGTGCTCAACATCATCGACAACGCGGTGAAATACTCGCCGGACGGCGCGCATCTCACCGTCGTGCTCTCGGTGGAGAGCGATGCCTGGGTCATGGTCAGCGTCGCGGACCAGGGTCTCGGCATCCCGCAGCCGCAGCTCAAACGCATCTTCCGCCGTTTTTATCGCGTGCCCAATCGCAGCATTCTGCGCGTCAAAGGCACCGGCCTCGGCCTCTTCCTCGTACGCTCCATCGCGCGGCAGCATGGCGGCGACGCCTTTGCCGAGAGCGCCGGAGAGGGACGCGGCTCGACCATCCACCTGCAACTGCCGCGCATCCTCACGCCTGGCGGCACCGTAGAAGGCGGGGCCACCGTATGAGCAGCGCGGCGCACGTCCTCATTGTCGAAGACGAGGAGCATCTGGCCCAGGGCCTGAAGTTCAATCTGGAAGCCGAAGGCTACCGCGCGAGCATTGCACCCGATGGCGAAACCGCGCTGAAGATCGCCGGCACTCCCGATGCCGCCATCGACGTGATCGTGCTCGACGCGATGCTGCCCGGCTGCGACGGCTTCGCCGTAGTGGAACAGTTGCGCGAGCGCGATGACCGCACCCCGGTGCTGATGCTGACGGCACTCGGCCGCCCGGAAGATGTGCTTCGCGGATTCGCCGCCGGAGCCGATGACTACCTGCCCAAGCCCTTCGACATCTCCATCCTGCTGGCGCGGCTGCATGGCCTGCTCCGGCGCTGGGCATGGCAGCGGCGCGAGCCCGGTGCTGCCGTGCCCGCGGCGGAGGCGCCCTACACATTTGCCGGACGCACCATCGACTTCGCCGCGCTGGAGCTGCGCGTCCCTGACGACATCAATAAACAGGATCGCAACGTCCGCCTCACCGTCATGGAGGCCGACCTGCTGCGCTACCTGGTGCGCCATCAGGGGCGCAACATTCCACGCAAGGAGCTGCTGGAGCAGGTGTGGCGCATGCGCGAAGACACGGACACGCGCGCCATCGACAATTTCATCGTGCGCCTGCGCCGGTATATCGAGGACGACCCGACGAATCCGCTCTTCCTGAAAACCGTGCGCGGCATCGGCTATCGCTTCGAGCCCCAGAGCACCGAGCCACAGAGTACCGAGCCCCAAAGCACCGACTCCTAGACCCGCGGCGCCCCCGCTGATTGACTGAGGATTTGCATCCGAGGCCGGAATCCTGCATCTTAGCTGTATAGGGGGTGGGGGTATATGGCCGGAACCGTTTCCCAGGAACTTACTTTCCAGATTGACGGCATGCACTGCGGAGCATGCGTGCAGCGGGTAACACGCGCGCTGCATCAGGTGCCAGGCACGCAAGTGGATGAGGTGCGCGTGGGCGCTGCCCGATTGCATGCAGGCGCTGCGTCGCCAGACGCATATCTCGCCGCCATCCGTAAGGCTGGCTACGAGGCGCACCTTGTCGAATAATCCCGCTGCCGCGCCGAATGCGAACAAGGCTCCGCGGTCGAATCGACGCCAGAGATCGACAGTGGAGACGGTCGTTCTGCCGATCGACGGCATGACCTGCGCGGCTTGCCAGACGCATGTGGAGCGCTCGCTGCGCGCCGCCCCCGGTGTGGTGGACGCGACCGTGAATCTGCTGGCGCACTCTGCGCGCGTGATGTACGAGCCAGCGCTGTCCTCGCCGCGGGAGCTGGTGGCCGTCGTCGGCGAATCGGGGTATGAGGCGAAGCATGCCCCGGCAAACCGGCGATCACGACCACAGTTCACTGACCGGCGACCAGACCGAGCACACCGCGGAGCGTCGCCTGCTCCCGACCGCACTGCTGACCATCGCAGCCGCCATCGCCGTCATGCTGATGAGCATGCACCCGCTGACCCACGTCACCGCGCTCGCCATCACGCTCGGCGCGGTCACCTTGCTGGGCATGGCGACCGCCGGCGCGCCTGTCTACCAGCGTGCCTGGCGAGCGGCACGCCACCGCAGCACCAACATGCACACGCTGGTCGCTCTGGGCACGCTCGCGGCCTTCGGCTACTCTGCGGCGGCCACGCTCTGGCCGGAGCTGCTCACGCGCCATCACATCCGCCCCGATCTCTACTACGATTCGGTGCTCTTCATCCTGGGGTTCCTGCTGCTCGGCAACTGGCTGGAGACGCGCGCACGCAAGCGCGCGTTGGACGCCGTCCGCACGCTGGCAGAGCTCGAGCCCGCGCAGGCACACATCCTCAAAGAGGGCCGCGAGCTGAGTGTGCCCACGGCCACTGTTCTGCCGGATGACGTCGTTATCCTGCGCCCCGGAGAGCGCGTGCCTGTTGACGGCATCGTGCTGCGCGGCACCACGAGCGTGGACGAATCTCTGCTGACAGGCGAATCGCAAGCGATCGCAAAATCCGATGGAGACGCGCTCATCGCCGGTTCACTCAACTACGATGGCGCACTCGAATACCGCGCCACCGCTGTCGGCACAGAAAGCCGCCTGGGCCAGATCCTGCGGCTCGTCGAACAGGCGCAGTCCACACGCGCGCCCATGCAGCAACTCGCAGACCGGGTCAGCGCCATCTTCGTTCCGGCCATCATCGGGCTGGCGATTGCTACCTTCATCGCCTGGTCGTTCTTCGATCTCAGCCGCGCCTTCGCCATCGCCGTCGCCGTGCTCGTGGTCGCATGCCCCTGCGCCATGGGGCTGGCGGTGCCTGCAGCGTTGACCGTCGCCATCGGACGCGGCGCGCAGCTTGGCGTTCTCTTCAAGGGCGGCGAGGCGCTGGAGCGGCTGGCCCACGTGGACACGGTGCTGCTCGACAAGACCGGGACGCTGACCGAGGGCAAGCCGAGCGTCGTCGCCGTGTTGCCGGCTGCCGGATGGACGGAAGATCGGCTGCTCCAACTCGCGGCCTCCGCGGAACAGCGTTCCGAGCACCCGCTGGCTCGCGCCGTGCTTCACGCCGCCGAGGTGCACGGACTCACGCTTCTACCCATTGAGCGATTCCAGGCGCGGCCCGGCATGGGTTTAGAGGCCACCGTGGATGGCGCCGAAGTTCTCGCCGGCAACGCGCGCCTCTTTGAGGAGCATGGCATCGCGCTCCCCGATCTTCCCGCCAGAGCCAGGCACGACGCCACTGCATATCGCGCACGCTGGCGCATATGCGGGCACGCTCCTCTGCCGCGATGCGCTCCGTGCTGACGCTGTCAGCGCACTGCGAGCGCTCGACGAACTGCATCTGCAAACGATCATGCTGACCGGCGACACCGCCGCCTCCGCTCAGCCCCTGGCAGACACTCTTGGCATTCGCAAGGTCTACGCCGGGCTCTCGCCGGAGCAGAAGCTGGATCGCATCCGCGAGCTGCAGCAGCAGGGTGCGCGGGTCCTGATGGTCGGCGACGGCATCAACGATGCCGCTGCCATCGCGCAGGCAGACTCCGGCATCGGCATGGGAACGGGCACCGAGCTGGCGCGCGAGGCCGGCGACGCCATCCTGCTCCACAGCGATCTTGCCGCGATGGTGGCCGCGCTGAAGCTGGCGCGCGCAACCCGTCGCGTAATGAAACAGAATCTGGGCTGGGCCGTGGGCTACAACCTGCTCGCCTTACCCATTGCCGCCGGAGCGCTCTGGGCTGCCTTCGGCATCCTGCTCTCGCCGGCGGTGGCTGGTGCCGCCATGGCGCTGAGCTCCCTGAGTGTCTTGTTGAACAGTCTGCGCCTGAGGCGCTGGAGGCCGGCATGAAGCAGAGCAAAACAGCCGCTGCGCAGAAGCCGCAGAAGCAATCCGCCGCGTGCGACACCGACGGCAAGCTGGCCGTCGCCGTTGACCCCGAGCTGAAAGCCGCCGCCGTGCGCCGTCTGCGCCGTATCGCGGGACAGGTGCGCGGCCTCGAGGCCATGGTCGATCAGGAGCGCTACTGCGCAGACATCCTGGTGCAGATCGCATCCGTGCAGGAAGCGCTGCGCGGCGTGAGCCGCCTGCTGATGCGCAACCATCTGGAACACTGCGCCACCATGGCCATCCGCGACGGCGGCGACACCGCCAGCGCCATGTACGACGAATTGCTCGATCTGGTGTATCGGCATGCTCGTTAAGGCGCACGGAGACACGCGCGTTAAGACGCACGTCAGCACGTATGGCTGGTTGTCGCCCACAAATCCCAGCGTGAGCGACAACGGAGCGAACCCAACAATACGCGCCGAAGGCGCATCCGCCCGTACGGCAAGTACCTAGTAAACTAGCGGCAGGCCGACTGTCGTGCGCATCCTAAGACGCTACATCCTGAGTGAAGTGATCTCGCACGCCCTCATCGGTGGCGCGCTGTTCACCTTCATTCTCTTTATGCGTCCGCTGACGGATATCCTGGGCGTGGTTGTCAGGGAGAGTGCATCGCTGGCCAGCGTGGGCGAGATCTTCCTCTTTACTCTGCCCAACAGCTTTAGTTACACCATCCCGATGGCGGTGCTGGTCGGCGTGTTGCTGGGTCTCAGCCGCATGGCCGCGGACAGCGAAATCACCGCCATGCGCGCCGCCGGCATTGGGGTTTGGCGCTTCGTCAGCATCGTCTCGCTGGTGGCCGTTCTTGCCTGGGGAGTCTCGCTCCTCAATGCCCTCTATCTCGCCCCCAAAGCAGCGGAATCTCTTCTCGCACTCGAGAACGCGCTGAAGACCTCACAAGCCTCATTCGAGATTCAGCCGCGCGTCTTCTACGAAGACTTCAAGAACTATGTGCTGTATGTGCAGAACGTGCGCGGTTCCGTTGGGGCGTCCCAGTGGCAGCACGTCTTTCTCGCCGACCTCACCAATCCAGCTTCGCCGCTCATCATCACCGCCGCCCAGGCCACGGTGGTGAATGACGGCGAGGGCGAACTTGGCATGCGGCTTCGCAATGGAACGCGGCACGAGTTCGTGGCCAACGACCCCAACCAGTACTCCGTCTCCACCTTCGCCGAAGCCGATCTTCCACTCCAGATCGGCAATCAGGAAGACACGCACATCAGTCACGCGGACGCACCCGTGTTGGCCATGTCTACCCCCGAGCTGTACCGGCGATCGCAGCGCCCCGGCGGCCAGTGGTATCGCATCGAGTTCTACAAACGCCTCGCCTTTCCCGCATCCTGCCTGGTCCTGATGCTGGTCGGCGTGCCGCTCGGACTCTCCTCCCGCCGCGGCGGCAAGAGCGCCGGCTTCGTGCTCACCATCGTGCTGGTCTTCGTCTACTACTTCTTCTCGCTGACCGGCGTGTCGCTGGCGCGACAAGGCAAGATCAGCCCCTTTCTGGGCGTCTGGGCAGCCAACATCATCTTTGCCGTCTTCGGGCTCTTACTCCTGCGGCAACTCAGCCGCGGCGGTGTTGCGCCCTTTGCATTCAGCTTCAGCGGAACACGCACGGCGGGAAAAATACCGATCCCTCGCCTGCCGCTTTTGGATTCGGCCCGGCGTCACGAACGCTCTGGGCGCCGCAGTTTTCCCCTCATCCTGGACGACTACGTGCTGCGCGAATTCTTGGGCACCTTCGCCATGGTGCTGCTCACCTTCGTCATGCTCATGCTGGTATTCACCTTCTTCGAGCGGCTCGGCGACATCATCCGCAACCGGACGCCGCTGGTCACGGTGGGCGCCTATCTCTTCAATCTCATTCCCAGCATGGTCTACACCCTGATGCCGCTGGGCGTACTCGTCGCCGTCCTGGTGACATTTGGCGTGCTCAACCGCTCCAGCGAGCTGACCGCCATGAAGGCTACCGGCATCAGCATCTATCGGGTCATCGTGCCGGTGCTGGTGATTGCCGGCGTTCTCGCCGTCAGCCTCTTCCTCTTCGACGAGAGCTATCTGCCAGGCGCGAACCGCCGTCAGGAGGCGCTGCTGAGCGTCATCAAGGGCAAGCCCGCGCAAACCTTTCTGCGTCCGGACCAGCAATGGATCTTCGGCGAGCAGGAGCCCGGCAAACCCGGCCGCATCTACTACTATCAGTTCTTCGATCCGGACCACGATCGCTTCGCCAATCTCTCTGTCTTCGAATTCGATCCCGACACCTTCTCGCTCACCCGCCGCATCTTCGCGGACACGGCGCACTGGGATCCGCACCTGAATCAATGGATCTTTGAAGATGGATGGGACCGCCACTTCCAGGGCGAGGCCATCAGCAGCTACGACCGCTTCTCGCTCAGCACATTCGCCACACTGACGGAGCCGCCTTCCTATTTCAAGAAGGAGAACCGCCAGTCCTCGGAGATGAGTTTCATCGAGCTCTCGCGCTACATCCACGATCTGCGGCAGAGCGGCTTCGACACCATGCGGCTGCGCGTGCAGCTCGATCACAAGATCGCCTATCCGCTGATCACGCTCATCATGGCGGTGCTGGCGGTGCCCTTTGCGATCTCCATGGGCAAGCGTGGCTCGCTCACCGGCATCGCCGCCGCCATCGGCGTCGCCATCGCGTACTGGGTCGTCGCCGGCACATTCGAAGCGATGGGCAATGTGAACATGCTGCCCGCGTTCCTCGCGGCCTGGTCGCCCGATCTGCTCTTTGGCCTCGCCGGCGGCTACCTGCTGCTCAAGACCCCAACCTGATCAAAATGCCCCACGGAGACAGACACATGATTCGTTATCGCACGGCAGCACTCACGGTCATCGCCGCAACGTCACTATCGGGTCTATCAAGTGCCTTTGCTCAAAGCGCAACGGACAAAGTTGCCGCCGCGCAGCGGGAAGTTCTGTTGCACGCCGATCATTCCTGGAACGGCGATGCCTACACGCACTACCCAAAGGGCCAACCCGAGCTCACCATGCTCAAGCTGACGCTTGCGCCGCATTCTGTCTTGCCGTGGCACACCCACCCATTCCCCAACGCGGGCTATGTGCTTTCCGGAACGCTTACGGTGCACGACAAGGTCAGCGGCAAAACCAGAGTCTTTCATCAGGGAGATGCATTCGCCGAGTCGGTGAACGACGTCCATCGCGGCGAAACCGGTGATGAGCCCGTCGTGCTGCTTGTCACCTACTCCGGCACGCCGGGCACGCCCACGTCCATCCCCGCCAAGGGAGAGCAGAAGGAATACTAGCTAGATAGGACGCAGCCGCTACTTGATCGAATCGGACTGCGCTTGAGTCGCGCCAGGCAATCCAACCAGCGGCACCAGCATGTCTTCCTTGCGATAGATCAGGTTGGTCGCATTCAGCGTCGCCAGCTCAAAGCCGTGTCCGTGCGTGATGGCGTCCGTGGGGCAGGCCTCGACACAGTATCCGCAGAAGATGCATCGGTTGTAGTCGATGTTGTAGACCTTCGCGTAGCGCTCGGCGCTGGAGATGCGCTTCTCTTCGGTATTGTCCGCCGCCTCAATGTAAATGCAGTTGGCGGGGCACGCCGCCGCGCACAGGAAGCACGCAACGCACTTCTCCAGGCCATTCTCATCGCGCTGCAGCACGTGCGCGCCGCGGAAGCGGTCCTGAAAGTGCGCGCCCCGATTCGGCCCTGGACCGTCCGGATAGTTCTCCACCTCTGTCGGTTTGAACATCTCACCGAAGGTGATCGACATCCCCTTGGCGACGCCGGCAATGTTGCGCACGATAGACATATCGTCAGTATACGACGTGGCAATCGTCTCTCCCCCGCTCAGGGAAAGCTCTTTAAACGAGAGACCGATGTAACGCGAATGGGGCATGCAAAGATCAATATGTCGTGATACGATATATCTGATGAAAGATCGACACTCCCCCTCGCCCGGCCTGCCCTCGCGCGCCTTGCCCGCGCCCAGCCTGCCTGCACCTGGCCTAATAGAACGGCTGGCCGAATTTCGCTACCGCCTTCGCGCCTTCGTGCAGTTCAGCGAACAGGCCGCGCACACCGCCGGCCTGCAGCCGCAGCAGCATCAGTTACTGCTGCAGATTGCCGGAGCGCCGGCCGGCGCCATTCCCACCATCGCCTATGCGGCCGAGCGTCTTGGCCTGCGCCACAACAGCGTGGTTGAGCTGGCAAACCGGTCGGAAGAAGAAGGCCTGCTCGAGCGCACCAGCGACGACGCCGATGCCCGCCGCGTCCTGCTGCGCGTCACCTCCAAGGGCACGCGGCTGCTCCACAAGCTGGCGTCGCATCACCGCAGCGAACTGGAAGTGATGGGCCCTGACCTGATTGAGGCGCTCACCCGCATCGAGCACTGGGAGCACGATCACGCCACAGGCTCGCCTGCTTCGCCGCGCGGTGTCGCGCGAGGTGCACGATGAAAAGCCACTCCTCCACACTCCGCGACTTTACCGTCGACCGCCGCGTCTGGCTCATCTCCGGTCTCGCGATCATCGTCGGCGTCGGCGGCGCTGCTCTGGCCGTCATACTTCTGCGCGCCATCGCGCTGGCCACCAACCTCTTCTACTACCACCGCTTCAGCCTTGCGATGGTCGGCCCCGCCGGCAGCCCGCTCGGCTACTGGATGGTGCTGGTTCCGGTCGTCGGCGGCATCATCGTCGGCATCATGGCCCGCTACGGCTCCGACAAGATTCGCGGCCACGGGATTCCCGAGGCCATTGAAGCCATCCTGCTGAACGGCGCGCGCGTCGAGCCACGCGTTGCCATCCTCAAACCCATCTCGGCCGCCATCGCCATCGGCTCCGGTGGTCCGTTCGGCGCGGAAGGTCCCATCATCATGACCGGCGGCGCCTTCGGTTCGCTGCTGGCACAGTGGGTCAAGCTCACGGACGCGGAACGCACCACCCTGCTCGTCGCCGGAGCGGCGGCCGGCATGTCCGCCACCTTCGCCGCGCCGTTCGCAGCGGTGCTGCTCGCCGTTGAGCTATTGCTCTTCGAGTGGCGTCCGCGGTCACTCGTCCCCGTCGCCTTCGCCAGCGTCACGGCGGCGGTGCTGCGCGTCATCTGGCTCGGCGCCGGACCGCTCTTCCCTCTTTCCACGACCGCCATTCCCGGCGGTGTCCGCTTCGCGGCCCTCGCAGCCGTGCTGGGCGTGATCGTCGGACTCGCCGCCGCGGCCATGAGCCGCATGATGTACGGCTTTGAAGACATGTTCGGCAAGCTCCCCGTGCACTGGATGTGGTGGCCTGCCATCGGCGGCCTCGGCGTCGGCATCGGCGGCCTGTTCTTCCCGCACGGCCTCGGCGTGGGCTATGACAACATCGCGGTCCTGCTGGCGGGGCATGCCACGCTCGCGCTGGTCTTCGGCGTCATCGTCTTCAAATCGCTGATGTGGGCCTTCTCTCTCGGCTCCGGCACCTCCGGCGGCGTACTGGCGCCGCTGCTCATGATCGGCGCTTCGCTCGGCGCCCTCTCCGCCCACCTGCTGCACATGCCGGAAGGCCCGCTGGCGCTGCTCGGCATGGGCGCCATGCTTGCGGGCGCGCTCGGCTCTCCGCTGACCGCCATCGTCTTCTCCATCGAGCTCACGCACGCGCTGCCGGCGCTGCTGCCGCTGGTCATCGCATGCATCGCTGCCTACACCATCACGTCGCTCATCATGCCGCGCTCCATCCTCACGGAAAAGCTCGGCCGCCGCGGCCATCACCTCACCCGCGAATACGGCGTCGATCCTTTGGAGATGGTCAGCGTCGAAGACGCCATGACCGACATCGCAGACGAGCACGCCCCTATCCTCACCGAAGTGCCGGAGGTCTACACCTTTGGCGATGAGACCTGCCGCAGTGCGGCGGAGCGCATGGCCACCACCGGCCACATACGGCTCGCGGTGCTCGATCGCGACACGATGCAGCCCCGCGGCTATGTCTCGCTGCAGGACCTGCTGATTGGCCGCCGCCGCTTCGTCGAGCGCGAAGAGGACCGCGAGCGCGTCTTCCGTCTCATGAGTTCACGAACTCCCGAACATCCCGACCCGGTCGTGACTCGCGAGAATCCGAAGAAGCATCCGGTCGAACACGCCAAACGCTAAGAGGAAGCCTATCGTCACGCATGCGGGTGCCCCATGTGTCCCTGGGTTGGGACATGGGACCAATGTCAGGTCACCCACATCACGTAACGTGAGCGACAACGGAGCGAACCGACAACTTGCGCCGAAGGCGCGTCCGCCCGTACGGCCAGTACTTAGCCGCCTAGTTTGACCAGCGCCGCCGCGCTGGTCAGCCGGCGCTCCAGGTGCCGCTCCAGCGTCTGCACCGAGAAGCGCCGCAGATCACGCGCACGCTCACGCGGCCACGGCTCGCTCAGCAGTGCCGCGGCAGGCGCATGAAAGATCTGCGCCGCCAGCCGCTGCGACTCCACACTCAGCGTTCCGGACGCCAGCCGCTTATGGTGCACGCACACCAGCCCATCCGACAGCGCATGAAAATACGCGGGCGCGCCCTCCAGCAGTCTCGCCGCAAATCATGCAGCGCCGCAGCTCCGGCAGCCACCCCATCAGCCGCGTGATCCACAGCGCGAAGTACGTCACCGGCATCCACACGCTGCCCGCTTCCGCCGCCTCCAGCACCGATAACAGCAGCCGAAAGACCGCATCGTTCGGATCGTGATCCGGCTGCGTCTCGTCGATCACTTCCGCGAAAAATGCCAGCGCGCTCAACCGCGTGTAGTCCACGGCGAGCGACAGCGGCGAGCGCAGAATCTCGAAATAATCCAGCCGCACCAGCTCCTGCCGCGGCTTTTCGACAAAGCTGGCCTTCACATGCGTCATCGGCTCCAGCGCGCCGCCAAAGCGCCGCCGGCTCTTCGCCGCCGACTTCGCCACGCCCTTCACCTTGCCGAATTCACGCGTAAACAGCGCGACGATCTGGTCCGCCTCGCGGATCGGCCAGGTTCGCAGCACGATGGCTTCTGCATTCATTGTTTTGGTGTCAAAAAGCAGCAACGCGCAACCCGAAGGCTGCGCGCTGGCGACAAGCAAATTCTGTACGGTTAGCGGCCAAAGTGCGTGGCGTTCTTTTCCGTATAAGCAGCCCACTTCTCCGGCAGGTCATCGCCCGCGAAGATCGCCGAAACCGGACACACCGGCACGCAGGCGCCGCAATCAATACATTCCACCGGGTCGATAAACAGCTGATCCGCCTCGGCGTGATCGGCCTCGTCCTTCTTGGGATGAATGCAATCGACGGGGCAGGCATCGACGCAAGCTGAGTCCTTGGTACCGATGCAGGGTTCTGCAATGATGTAAGCCATGAAGCCAATCTCCAGTGCGTGAGGTCATCTCGATTGTAGCAGGAGAAACCGGGTGTGCAGCGTCCCGTGCTGCCGCCTCGCGCAGTGCGGCTGGCGCCCCGCGGGGTGGGGAAAGATCAGCCCTGGAAGGCCTTCCGTCGCGCCGCAAACTCTGCCGGCGTGGGCACAGGTTCGATATCCTCGCCCCGCAAACATGTCCTCGAAAAAGCGTTGTAACTCCGGCAGCAGCAGTCCATTCGTCGCAAGAATCTCTTTGCTCTCCAGCTTGAATGGGCTGCCGTCAAACCCGGTCATCTTGCCGCCCGCTTCGGTCACCATCAGCGCTCCCGCGGCCGTGTCCCACGGATTCAGATTGAACTCCCAATATCCATCGAAGCGTCCCGCTGCCGTGTACGCCAGGTCCAGCGCCGCCGCCCCCGCGCGCCGCACTCCATGCGAGCGCAGCGTGAGCTGCTGATAAAAGTGGATGTTCGGATTCTCATGCCGCTTGTGGCTGGGGAAACCCGTCGCCAGCAGCGCCTCCTGCAAGTGCGCGGTCTTGGACACGTGCAGCCGCTGTCCATTCAGGAACGCGCCGCTTCCCTTCTCCGCCACAAACAATTCGTTGTGCACAGGCTGATAGATCACGCCCGCGATGATCTCGCCATCCTGATCCGGCGCCAGCCCCGGCGGCCGGTGCTCCACGCCCAGCGACACGCAGAAGTACGGAAAGCCATGCGCGAAGTTCGTCGTGCCGTCCAGTGGATCGACATACCAGCGATACTCCGCATCCAGCCGCGCGCGCGTGCCCTCTTCGCCGAATATCCCGTGATTCGGAAACGTCTGGTTCAGCTTCTCCACGATCAGCTTTTCGGCCGCACGATCCGCCTCCGTCACCAGGTCCACATCGCCCTTGTACTCGGTGCGTACACCGCGCTCGTGGAAGTCATGGATCAGCAGTCCAGCTTCGAGCGCAATCGCCGCCGCCGGCACCGCCAGTCCCAGGTTCAACGAGTCAGGCAATTGGCTAATCACGCCGTGTCTCCCTCGATTCTTCAGATGCATGGCGCAACGCATCGTTCTTCGGCGCGCGCCGCCCCTGCTCCGTAATGGTGCGGATCTGCTGCTTGTAAATGAACAGGTTCGGGCGTCCCTCGCGCGTCAGCCGGATCATGCGCTCGTCGAAGTATTCAATCCACCCCGAAACGCTCTCGCCATCGCGCAGCTTCACCGTCACCGGCACCTGCTTCTCCGAAAGGAAGCGCAGATAGGCCGCCTCCTGCCCGGTATCTCCCGGAGGCGGCGACTTGTGGCTCCGGCGCGATGCATTCTCACTCGCCATGCCGCGATTGTAGCCGAGGCTATGGACTGGCGTGTGCGTAATACCCCGGCCGGTTGCGCACGCTGTACTTCGCGCTGTTCGCCACGCTGCTCATCTTCACCGCAATCGACCGGAAGCCGCCTGCTCCTCCTCCGGCGCGCGCTTGTGCGGATAGTAGCCCAGCAGATACTGCGTCCGCAGATCATCGGCGATGCGCTGGAAGACCTGATCGAGCGATGCCTGGTCGGCATAGTAGGCGCGGCCGCCGGTCTGCTCCGCCAGCGTGATCATCGCGTGCTCGCCCGCCAGATCGCGCCCCGCGCTCGCCGCTACCGGCACATCGATGATGCTGTAGATCATCACCTCATCGCGCACCGCCTCATCCAGCGCTTCCTGGTAGCTCACGTCATTCACCGTGTTGTCGCCGTCCGAGATCACGACCAGCACGCGCCGTCCGTGCTCCGGCCGCAGCAGTTGCGACGACAGCGAGACGCTGCTGTAAAAGGCCGTGCCGCCCGCACCCGGATGCAATCCGCCCAGCCCGCCGGCGATCCGCTTCGCGTCCCCGGTAAAGCCCGTCACCTCGCGCGTGCCGTCCGCAAACGCCACCACATCGGCGCGATCCTGGGCACGCAGCACATCCTTCGCAAAGCGCTGCGCCGCCCGCTGTTCCGCCGCAAAGTCCTTGTAGACGCTCCCGCTCAAGTCGACCGAGAGCACAATCGCCAGCGGCGCCGAAGTGTCCCGCTCAAAGACCGCGATCTTCTGCAGCTTGCCATCTTCGAAGAGCTGAAAATCGTCGCGCGTCAATCCGCCGATCGGCGCGCCCGCCTTGTCCGTCACGCTGACAAATACATTCACCAGCGGCACTTCAACATGAAAGGTCGGCTCCTTCTGCGCCATCGCCGGAACCAGAAGCGAAGCGAGCGCCGCCACGCCCGCAGCAACGCGTCTCATGCCGTAGGACGTCATGCCGAAGCGCCGGGCTGCAGCTCTGCCGGAAACGGCTCGCCGTCCGTCCACACCGCGCCATCGGCGAAGTGCTCCTTCTTCCACACCGGCACCGTGCGTTTGAGCGTGTCGATCAGCCAGCGGCACGCATCGAACGCCGCCGCGCGATGCGCCGAAGTCACGACGATCACGATGCTGCTCTCGCCAATCTCCAGCCGCCCCAGCCGATGCACCACGCCCACGCGATCAATGGCAAAGCGCTCCGCTGCTTCAGCGGCCAGCTTCTGCATCTGGGCCAGCGCCATCTCTTCATACGCCTCGTAATCCAGATAGAGCGTCTTCCGCCCACGCGTGTTGTCGCGCACAATGCCGTCAAACACCACCACCGCGCCGTCACCCGGCTGCTTCAACGCAGCCACCAGCGCATCGCGATCTATCGGATTCGCGCACAAGAGCCACCACCGGCAAACGCGCATCCTCCGTACCGCCTGACACCGGCGGCAGCAGCGCCACCTCATCGCCATCACGCAAAACCGCGGATGCCGCGGCATACTCACGATTCACCGCAACCGCCAGCGCAGACCACACCGGATGCCCCGCGCGCTCAGCGCGGTGGTCGAGACCGTTCCCCTCGCGAAGCCGTTCCACCAACTGCGCCACCGTCGTTCCCTCCGGCAACTCCACACCTCCGCCGTTCGACGAAACAACGTCCTTGAGCACACCGAAGTAAAGGACACGCACCTGCATGCTGTCCAGCTTAGACGGAAGGGCGCATGGAAAGTAGTGGCGCCGCCGGTGTACCTTCAGTCTCGAAGAGAACACGCCACGGGAGAGATCGACAGAATGGCCGAACCGATGCTGATCGCCAGACAGACCGACACCAAAGCCGGCCTTGTCCTGCTGCCCTCGCTCACCAATCGCCACGGTCTGGTCGCCGGCGCCACCGGCACCGGCAAGACCGTCACCCTCCAGGTCATCGCCGAAGCGCTCAGCCGCATCGGCGTGCCCGTCTTCGCGGCGGACGTGAAGGGCGACCTCTCCGGCATCAGCCAGCCGGGGACGAGCAACCCAAAATTCGCAGCGCGGCTGCAATCGCTCGGCATCGACGCGCCCGCCTTCGCCGGCTGTCCCGTCACCTTCTGGGATCTCTTCGGCGAGCAGGGCCATCCCGTTCGCGCCACCATCTCGGAGATGGGTCCGCTGCTGCTCGGCCGCATCCTCAATCTCAACGACACGCAGGCCGGCGTCCTCACCCTGGTCTTCAAGATCGCCGACGACCAGGGCCTCCTGCTCCTCGACCTGAAAGACTTGCGCGCCATGCTTCAGAACGTCGGAGACAACGCCGCGCAGTACAGGACGGAGTACGGCAACATCTCCCCGGCCAGCATCGGCGCCATCCAGCGCAACTTGATCGCACTCGAGCAGCAGGGCGGCGATAAATTCTTCGGCGAGCCCGCACTCAACATCGACGACCTGCTGCAGACCGATCAGAACGGCCACGGCGTCGTCAACATCCTCGCCGCGGACAAGCTGATGCAGTCGCCGCAGCTCTACGCCACCTTCCTGCTCTGGCTTCTTTCAGAACTCTTCGAGCGCCTGCCCGAGGTCGGCGATCCGGAAAAGCCGAAGCTCGTCTTCTTCTTCGACGAGGCCCATCTGCTCTTCAACGATCTGCCCTCCGCCCTCGGCGCGCGCATCGAGCAGGTCGTCCGCCTCATCCGCTCCAAAGGCATCGGCGTTTATTTTGTGACGCAGAATCCGAACGACGTCTCCCAAGTCGTCCTCAGCCAGCTCGGCAACCGCGTGCAGCACGCTCTGCGCGCCTTCACGCCCAACGACCAGAAGGCCGTCAAAGCCGCAGCCGACACCTTCCGCACCAACCCCAAACTCGACACCGCGACTGTCATCACGCAGCTCGCCGTGGGTGAGGCTTTGGTGTCCTTTTTAGATGAGAGCGGCACGCCCGGCATCGTCCAGCGCGCCATGGTCTTGCCGCCAGCCAGCCAGATCGGCCCCATCACGCCGCAGCAACGCCAGCAGATCATCGCCAGCTCGCCGGTCGCGGGCGTCTACGAAAAAGTCATCGATCGCGAATCCGCGTATGAACGACTCACCGGCAAGGCCCAGCAGACACCCACCGACACGCAAATGCACCAGCGCGAAACCGTGCAGACACAGGCGCAGACAACAACCGCCGGAGCCGGCGGCTTGCTCGGCGAAGCCATGGGCGCATTGTTCGGAACCGGCAACTCCCGCCGCATGTCGCCCGGGCAGGCGATGGTCAACAGCGCCGCCCGCGCCATCGGCTCGCAGGTAGGAAGACAGTTGATCCGCGGTGCCTTGGGATCGTTGCTCGGTGGCTCGAACCGGCGGTAGAGGTGATCCGTGTGGCTGACACGAAGGTCACATTCAGCGAGCAGGCTCGCCGTCGTATCTTTATTCCTCAGAATGAAGAAGCCACGAAGAATCGCGGAACTCCTTTGGGCTGTCGTTACGCTGCTCGGTGTCAACGCCGCCACAGCCCAACCGGCCACAACGAGTGCGACCGTCACGTTCTATTCCCATGGCAATAGGTGGACTTCCGGTTTGCCCGGTAGCAATCATGGGATCTTTTATGGAAGAGTCTTCAGCGGTGAAACCGCTCTCATGAGCTTCTTCGTGCCATTTACCCTGAAAAATAACCAGGTCATCAGCTTTCACTTCCCGCCGGGCGAGTACGCATTCTCCGCATCGTACGGAAAACATGCGTCTAAGAAGAGGATTTCTCTTACGCTGAATCCGGGCGAGAGGTATTTCTTCCGAGCTCAGTCCGAATCGAGGGGAGTCCTCGAGATCGAGGTCGAGCGGGGACGCCTGGACCAGGTTTCCTGCGAAACCGCTAGTGACGAGACGAAGAACGCAAAACCACTAGCAGGAAAGAAGGTAGCAAAGCAGTTCGCAGCGAGCGTCGACTCGACCCAGATTCCGATCACCTGCCCGTAAGTCGAGTGCCCCATCCTGGCGGAGCTAGGGTGGGTTTCGTTCCCAGGAATAAAGTCGCGCCGACGGCGCCACCTTCTAATCCCCTATCCTGACCACGCCTACCGAGGCACCCACGCAGCATGCTCCGGAATCTCCTCATCCGCCCCGAGCGCTCCTCCAACCTGCCATACCGCCGCGGGCATTCCGTAATCGCCGCAAATGCGGAGCGCGCTACTGCAGCTGGCTGGCACCTGCCGGCCGCCCGGACGCCTCGAACGCATTCTGCGCGTCCTGGAGAGATGTCCAGCCGGTCCATTGCGTGCCGCTGCCGGTGCACTCAGCCTGCACCGCGACGTGAGTCACCTGGCGAGCTACAGTCTCGGGGATGTCGACAGACGCGCTTCTGCGGACGACGCCCGTATCGCCGGCGCTGCTCCTGCCGCCGATGCCGACTTCATCTGTTTCGACGGTGTAGAGATGCACCAAAGGATCGTGAACCGCATCGCAGTCGCCGTGTACCGGATGGAGGCAGCCCTTGCTGAGCGTCACGGAAAGCCGCCCTTTCGGGCCTGCCTGCGGCGAATCTGTCTCCAGCTCCAGGGTCAGGTTGAGCCAGTCAACCGTTCCCAGACTCAATGCGGCGGAACCGCGCACCCAGCTCTCAGGATTGGCGCCGCAATAGGTCACAGCCTGCAGGCCGTGGTCCTGTCCATCGTGGCGGCCGTCGTGCGGCGCGACATAGGTTCCCCACCCAAGGATGAGCGGCGTGCGTTCCTGCGCACCGGCAGAGAGGCAACAGAGCGCCAGCAATATGGCACAACGGGAGGGCATCACCGCATGCTACCGACAGACTCCAGCCGCCCCAATCCCGCTTTCCGGTGAGACTGTCAGTTATGCATCGCCGAAGGCGTTCCTTCAACCTCCATCACACTGTCATCCTGAGCGTAACCGAAGGTGGAGCGAAGGATCTGCTGTATCTATCCTTCAATATCGGCGCGAAGCGTCGCACAAACAAACCGGCTTACCGCGGCACCAGCACAGCATGCTCGGGAATCTCCTCATCCGTCCCCGAGCGCTCCTTCAAGCCGCCATACCGCCGCTCCCGCCGCTGATACTCCGCAATCGCCTCCAGCAAATGCACACCGCGGAAATCCGGCCAGAACCGCTCCGTCACAAAGATCTCGGAGTACGCAATCTGCCACAGCAGGAAATTCGAGATCCGCATCTCGCCCGAAGTGCGAATCACCAGGTCGGGGTCCGGCATGTGCGCCGTGTACAGATGCCGGTGCAGATCCTCTTCCGTAATCCCCTCCGCATTGCGTCCCTCCGCTGCGCGTTCCCGCGACAGCGCGGCGAATGCATCGATAATCTCCGACCGCGCCCCGTAGTTCAGCGCCAGCGTCAGCACCGTGCCCGTGTTGCGCGCCGTGGCCTCAGCCGCCTGCTGCATCTGCTCCTGTACCTCGGCGGGCAGCTCATGCGTGCGGCCAATGTAGGCAATGCGGACATTGTTGTCGTTCATCCGCTGCACATTGTTGATGAGATAAGAACGCAGCAGCCGCATCAGGAAGTTCACTTCCGTCTTGGGCCGCTTCAGATTGTTCTCGAGCGAGAAGGCATACAGCGTCAGCCACGGCAGGCCGATGCGTGACGAGGTCTCGACGACATATTGCACCGACTCGGCGCCCTGCTGGTGTCCCAGAAAGCGCTTCAGGCTGCGGCGGCCCGCCCAGCGGCCGTTGCCGTCCATGATGATCGCGATATGTGCTGGCATTCGCTCAGGATTGAGCGACCGGTAGATAGCCTGCTCTTCCGGCGAGAGCTCGTGGGCCCGGCTGGCTGACTTCATTGGAGAACGCCCTTCCCTCTCGCCTTCGACCGTAGCACATGGCCGGAGCGCGTCGCAACGCGCGCGGCCGTCTGGAGAAAACGGCCAACGCGCGCTGCAATCGAGCGTTAACGCAAGGTGAAGGAACCAGTCGTCTTACGCGACTGCGGTGCGACGGCGGCCCATCGCCATATCGCGCACCTGGTTCAGGAACATCGAGCGCTGCAGCGCGTCCAGCTTGGAGATCAGCGGAGCAATCTCCGACAGGAACGGATCGGTCAGCACGGAAAACGCCTCGTCGTGCTGGCGGTTCCGCGCATCGTGCAGCAGGTTGCACATGTCCACTTCCAGCGCCGTCGCCAGCCGCTCCAGTGATGACAGGGTTGGCATCGCCTTGCCGTTCTCGATCTTTGAGATGTAGGTGCGGGGCACCTGCATCCGGCCGGCAAGCTGCCGTTGTGAAAGGTTGCGGCCTCGGCGGGCATCGCGCACCGCGCGCGCCACCTGCAGACCGCCCTCTTCCGTTTCCGGTTCATGAGAAATGGAGGCCGCGGCCGGCATGACCGGTTCAGGTTCTTCCATCTCCAGGGATTTGCGGCACCGCCTGCATAATGCATTCATCGTGCGGAATTGCACGAGACTGCAGTGGCCGCAACGTAGTACCTCGCGCGCCTCGACGCTTGCTAAGGTAGTTGCCATAAGTTGTACGGAGGCCAGAGCGGGCTTCCCACGCCGCGGAGACAAGCCCCGCAAGCGCATAGCTACAGTGCAGGAGTGTTGTTTTTCATGTCAAGTGAAATTCCAGTGGAAAGCCATGAGATTGAAGAAAAAGACCGGATGAAACCCGAAGATACCAGTGATATTGTCGGCGCACACCGAAACGAAAAACGATATGACTAATCAGATTCCTCCCCCTGTGTCCTCTCCCGTCCCTTCTCCCGTCTCTTCGCGCGTCCATTCCCGCGACGCCGCATGGGCGCTGCTCACCGAATTCACCCAGAGTCCCAGCCTGCGCAAGCACGCCCTCGCCGTCGAAAGCTGCGTCCACGCCTACGGCGAGCAGCAGGCCACGCATCTCGGCCTCGTCGGCGACGATCTCTCGCGCCTGGTCGATCTCTACAGCGCCACCGGCCTGCTGCACGACTTCGACTACGAGCGCCACCCCTCGCCCGAGGAGCATCCCTGGGTCGGCGTCCGCATCCTCGAAGAGCGCGGCTGGCCTGCGGAGATGCGCCACGCCATCCTCGGCCACGCCGAGTACACTGGCACGCCGCGCCTCTCGCATCTCGACAAGACACTCTTCGCCTGCGACGAGCTCGCTGGCTTCCTCACCGCCTGCGCGCTCATCAAGCCCAGCAAATCGATCCACGAGGTCGAAGTCGCTGGCGTCCGGAAAAAGCTCAAGGACAAGGCCTTCGCCCGCGGCGTCAACCGCGAAGACGTCATCCGCGGCGCGAAAGAACTTGCCGTCGATCTCGACCAGCACATCGCCTTCTGCCTCGCAGCGATGCAACGCGACGCGGTTGCGCTAGGATTAGGGGTCCCCCAGCCATAGAGAGAACGGGCCATTCATGCGGAGACATCGACCCTTGCACTTTGGGCACTGGCTGCTTGCGGGCCTGCTGGTGCTCACCTTGGCCGCGAATGCGCAGGACACCGTCATCCAGACCAGCCTTCTGGGACGCGTGGAAAGCAAGCGGATCGCAGTAGGCGGCTCAATCTTCGTGAACGTCGTCACCAACTGGAAACAGGGCCGATGCTTCTTGCGGGCCGGAGACACGCTCGAAGGGCGCGTGGTCGCAGTGGAGCATCGGACTCCGGCGAGCAAACGCGAGCAGATGACGGTGCGGTTTTTCCCGCTCACCTGCGCCGGCGACGAATCTCGAGAAATCGTGCCGATTCTGGTGGCCATTCAGTCGAAGCCGCATACATCGGATAACAGTATGCTCGATCGCGCGTGGCTGATGACTGCCTTCTCTTCGATGGTCGGTGCAGAGGGTATGCGCGGCGCGGCAGTCTCACCTGGCCAGCAGAATGCAGGCGGCCGCGGGTTGACGGCGAGTTCCATGGGGCCGCCGCCCCTGCAAACAGGAGAGGTGCGCGGCTTCCCCGGGGTTACTCTAACGCTTCCAAAATTTACCGTAGATCCGACCACGATCCAGTCGCCGCGTGAGATCCTTTTCGATCCCGAAGCGCAATTCTTTCTCGTGGTACGCACGGTCGCAAGTCATCCTTCAACAGTGAATATTGCGAGCGCGCCGGCTCTGTCATCGGCCACAGGACCGTCCTCCCGGCCCGGTCAGGTCCCGCAGCCGGTCGACCTCGAAACCTGCGTCGAATCCGGATGCAAGCTCGCCGACCTTCCCGCCCTTCAAACCGGCGGCCAACTGGAGCGCCGCTTGTCCCTGCGCACTCTGGGATACAAGCCGCGCGGCAACCGTGTGCTCCGCTCCCTCGACGACGATGCCGCCGTCAGCTTCCTGGGCGAAAGCCAGTTGCTGATCACCTTCAACACCCACGCACTCATCCAGCGCTCCGCCGCCGACAAGGCATGGGACACCGCGCCTCGCGCGATTCGCGCGCTCGTCGTCTCGGCACGCGATGGAAAAGTGCTGCGCGCCGAGGACTGGCGTGTGAACGAGAACGGTCAGTACCTCTGGCCGCTCGGAGGCGGGCGAGTTCTGGCGGTCATCGGCGACAGCCTCACCATCTTCGGCCAAAACCTCAAGCTGGAGCGTCAGTGGATGCTCCCCGGGCCGCTGGCGACGCTCCAGATCTCTCCCTCACGCAACCTCATCGTCGCAGCCGTGGTCCATGAGCGTCACACGTCGGAAGCGCATCGCCGGCTCGCGGAATTCATCGGCCCTGGCCGTCCGGTCGATGAAGACTACGCGCTCACGATATTGGACGGAGAACTGAACGTCGTTGGAACGAAGCAATTGAATGCCGCACCCGATATCCCGGCGGTGCTCGATTCCGGCTTGCTCGTCAGCGACTCCAAGCCGCGAAGCGGATGGAAGGTCACCGAGATGCGCTGGAATGGCCAGGAACATACCGTCGCTCAAGTCCATTCGCCCTGCCCCTTGCGCACAAGTACTCTCCCCACCAATCTGATTCTTCTGTCGGGCTGTTCCGCGGATGGAATGCATTCCTGGTATCGAGTGATTCGCCCGGATGGGAAGACATTGTTGAACGGCGCAACCGCCAGCAATGGATGGCTGGAGAACGCCGTTGCATTGACGGCGAAGCGTATGTTCGCCATCGGCATCGTAGAGGCCGGGCGGCGAGTCGATTTTGAAGAAGGCATGTACGCCTCGGAATTTCAGAAAATCTCCATCTCCGTCTACAGCAGCACCAACGGGCAGCGCCTCTACGCAACCCAGTCGCTCAGCGGCTCGCCCGCCACCCAGAGCTTCGCGCTCAATGAAGACGGCGACCGTCTCGCCGTCCTCAGTGACGGCGAAATATCGCTCTACAAAACGGAAATGAAATCGCCTCATGCAGCTTCCCACAGGTCCATTCACTAGTGGACACGCCTCTGCCTGCCGGACGTCCATTCCTGCCCGGCAGCCGCAACGCGGAAGCATTAGGATTGAACCGGGGCCCGCAGTCCGTTCAGCAGCAAGCACCTATGCTTCCAGGCCTCATCCGCGCCGGCATACTCGCGACCATTGCCGCGGTTGCGTCTTTTTGTGTTCCGGCAAACGCCCAGCAGGGTGCGATCGCAACCCAGGTTCTTGGGCGCATCGACAGCCGGCGCTCCGCGGAGGGCGGCTCGTTCTTCGTGAAGACCACTGCGGCATGGAAGCAGGGGCGGTGTACCATCCCCGCCACATCGACGCTCGAGGGCCGCATCTCAAACGTGCAGCGCAAGGGCTCCGGCGTAAAACGCGAGCAGTTGGATCTCCGCTTTCTGCCGCTGCCATGCTCCGGCGATGAAGCGCAGGAGATCATTCCCATTCTCGTTGCCATGCAGGGACCGCATCATGACGCCCGCGAAGATTTCGTGGACCAACAGCAGCTGGTCCGTGCGCTCTCAGGCGGTCTACGACGACTCTCCACGGACTCCTCCGGAGGCGCATCCAGCTCTCCCGGTGCGGCCGGAAATATGGCCGGCTCGGTAGGCAGTCTCGGGAATCTTTCCCCTACCTCTTCCAACGAACAGCCGCTTCGCGTCGCGGAGGCGCTGGGCTTTCCAGGTGTCAAACTCAAGCTGCCGGTTTTGACTACGGATCCCACCGCACTCTCCTCTTCCAGCCAGTTGCTCATCGATCCCGGTACCCGCTTCCTCCTTGTCCTTCAGCTGGCCCCGCGCCCCGCGGCTTCCGATTCCCCATCAGCGGAGAGAGCGGTCATCGCCCGCCCGGCCGTCGAGCCGCCAGCGCCCCCTGTCCACCGCCCTGCTCAGCAGGCGGTTCAGGAAAATGTCGAGATCGAGCAATGCGTCGAGACCGGCTGCGCCTTTGCCGATAGCCCTGCCGCCACCGTCGACAGCCAGTTGGAACGAACGCTGTCCCTGCGTCGCTTCGGCTTCAAGGTCCGCCGCCAGCGTGTGCTGCGCTCACTTGCTGAGGATGCGGCGGTCCGCTTTCTCGGAGACGACCAGCTGCTCATCACATTCAACGCGCACTCTCTGATCGTGCGTTCGCAGGATGAATCCGCGCGGCTCACCAGCCCGCGCATCATCCGCGCGCTTCTCTTCTCCACCGCCACGGGCAAAATCATCCGCGCAGAAGACTGGCGCGTCCCCGACGCAGGCCCCTATCTCTGGCCGCTCGATGGCGGCCGCGTCCTGGCTCACGTGGGCGACAAGCTGGTGGTCTACGGGCGCGGACTGGCGGTGGAACGGCAATGGACGCCGCCCGGCGATGTGCGCTTCCTGCGCGTCGCTCCGTCGCGCCATTTCATCGTCGCGGCAGTCACCCATGAGCGGCATACTCCGGAAGAGCATCGCCGCCTCGCCGAGTTCATGGGACCGCAGCCGGTAGAAGAGGACTTCGACCTCACCTTGCTGGATGGTGAACTTCATGTGCAAACCACCCGGCGCCTGCAGAATTGGCCCACGCTGTCGGAGGTGCTGGATACAGGGCTGATCGTGACCGAACTCGGGTTAGAGCAAAAGTGGACCGTCAGCGAATCGAGCTGGGGGGCCAGGCGGCGTCAGATTACGCGGGTGGATTCCGGCTGTCCCCTTCGCGTCGAAACCCTTCCCACAAACCTGATCCTCCTCGTCGGCTGCTCCCTCGATCAAACCCGCACCTGGTACAAGATGGTGCGATCGAATGGCAAAACACTCCTCACCGGCAACGTCCCAGGCAACGGGATCCTCGAGCACGCGGATGCGCCCACCGGCGCCGGCGTCTTTGCCATCGGCATCGCCCAGGCATCCCATCCGGTCGACTTCGGCCAGGGCATCGTCGCGTCGGATTTTCAAAACGTTGCCGTCTCCGTCTACCGCATCGCCGACGGCCGCCGCCTCTTCGCAACCCGCTCCACCAGCGGCGCAGTCAACCGGCAAAGCTTCGCCCTCAACGAATCCGGAAGCCGCCTCGCCATCCTCAGCGGCGATGAAGTCTCGCTCTATCGCATCGACGCGCCCAAAAGCAGGCACCAACAGCCCACCGCGATAAATCCAGCGCGCCGGGTGCCCCACATCTCGCAGAGATGTGGGATAAAGTCGGCTCACCTGCAAATCCAAACGTGAGTGACCAAAGGAAGCGAACCCAGCGCCTGGCGCCGAAGGCGCATGTGCCCGGACGGCCAGTCCCTGCTATGCTGGCCAGTCTCCCATGGCCACTCCCGACAAGCCGCCAGCGCACCACGCTCAACACCACCCTCGCCTCCAAACTCGATCCCAAAGCAAAGCGCCAGCAGGCCAACGCCACCGGAATGCGCGCTCTCCTCGCCGCGCTCCAGCAGCAGGAAGCCACCATCCGCGAGGGCGGCGGCGCAAAAGCCATCGACGCGCAGCACGCCAAACAGCGCCTCACCGCGCGCGAGCGCATCGCGCTCCTTCTCGATCCCGCACACCGAACTCTTCGAACTAGCTGCGTTCGCGGCCTTTGACATGTATGCCGAGTGGGGTGGCGCGCCCGCCGCCGGCGTCATCTGCGGACTCGGCCGCGTCTCCGGCCGTCTCTGCATGATCATCGCCAACGACGCCACCGTGAAGGCCGGCGCGTTCTTCCCCATGACCGCGAAGAAGGTCCTCCGCGCGCAGCACATCGCCATGGAGAACCATCTCCCCACCCTCTATCTCGTCGACTCCTCCGGCATCTTCCTCCCGTTGCAGGAGGACGTCTTCCCCGACCAGGACGACTTCGGCCGCATCTTCCGCAACAACGCGCGCATGTCCGCCATGGGCATCCCGCAGATCACCGCCATCATGGGCATGTGCGTCGCCGGCGGCGCGTATCTCCCCGTCATGACCGACCACATCCTGATGACCGAGGGCAGCGGCCTCTTCCTCGCCGGCCCCGCGCTCGTCGAAGCCGCCATCGGCCAGAAATACTCCGCCGAAGAGTTAGGCGGCGCGACCATGCACGCCGAAATCTCCGGCACCGTCGATTTCAAGGAGCCCAACGACCATCTCTGCCTCGCGCGTCTGCGCTCGCTCGTCGGCAAGCTCGGCCATCCCGCGCGCGCGCCCTTCGACCGCGCCCACTACGACGCCGCCAAGGACGCGCCGAAATACTCCGCCGAAGATCTCTACGCGCTGATCGATCCTGATCCCGCCCGCGCCACCTCGAACACCTACGACACCCACGAGCTGATCGCGCGCCTGGTCGATCGCTCCGAGTTCGACGAGTACAAGCCCGACTACGGCCGCACCCTCCTCTGCGGCTACGCGCGCATCGGCGGCTTCGCCGTCGGCATCGTCGCCAACCAGAAGCAGCACCAGCCGCACACCAGCCACTCCGGCGAAAAGCGCGTCGAGTTTGGCGGCGTCATCTACGCCGAGAGCGCCGACAAGGCCGCCCGCTTCATCCTCGACTGCAACCAGAACCTCATCCCGCTGATCTTCATCCACGACGTCAACGGCTTCATGGTGGGCCGCGACGCCGAATGGACCGGCATCATCCGCTCCGGCGCCAAGATGGTCGCCGCCGTCTCCAACTCCACCGTGCCCAAGATCACCGTCATCGTCGGCGGCTCTTTCGGCGCAGGCAACTACGCCATGTGCGGCAAGGCCTACGATCCGCGCTTCATCTTCGCCTGGCCCACCGCGCGCTACGCCGTCATGTCCGGAGCATCCGCCGCCGGCACTCTGGTCGAAATCCGCATCCGCACACTCGAGCGCGGCGGCCACAAGCTCAGCGATGAAGAGAAGCAGGAGATCCGCGCCAACATCCAGGCCACCTACGACGCCCAGACCGACATCCGCTACGCCGCCGCGCGCCTCTGGGTCGACGCCATCATCGACCCCGCAAAAACCCGCGAAGCCATCCTGCTCGCGCTCGAAGCCGCCGCCCACAATCCCAGAGGTCGAGCGCTTCCACCCCGGCGTCCTGCAGACGTAAAGAATCGCTTCAATAATTAGCGGGTCTCCGCAAGCTACCGCGAACCGCGTGTTCTACAGGGCGTCTCTTCTGAGAGTTCTACAGTTGCTGATTCTCGCGATCTCGCTTGTTACTAACTTGTGCCGGCACTCAAGGACAACAGCTTCTATGGCGGCGAAATTTGGCGATCTCATCTCATTGGGGTGTATCTCCCCGAGGTGGCTGCCGAACACAATCAGATATCGCGGATTTTCAGCCAGGACGACGGCTACCCGAGTACTGCGACGGACCGCTCGCCGGACGTTTTCCGTCCAGACAGGACTGCGATGATCGCGCCATAGGCTTTAGTCGAAGGGCACGTATCTACTTGGCCAGCTTGCGAAGCTCGGTACTCGGTTGCGCGCGGATCATTGGTTTGATAGAAGGCTTGCGGGCCTTCATCCGTTTACTATTGGGTTGACCCAGGATTGTCTTCGACGAATGCATGGTGCATACGCCCTCACTCGGCAGAGGAGCGTCATAGCGCTTGAGCCCGGTGATGTGCTGATCTGCCAAGAGCCCGTTCAGCGATTTGGCGACTGTGTCTTCAGAGGCTCTGTCGCGTGCAAAGGTCGGAGCGCCAGGCACGGAAGATTGGGCTTTCGCAGATCGATGCGGGGAGTTGATTGAGCAAGAGAACACAAGACCGAGTTTCACGGTACGTCGTTGCATCCCAAAAGCTCGGCAATTGCCCGCAACCCGCATCCGGGTTTTCGGCCATTTCAAGTAGCAAATCCTTTTGTGCTGCTTCGCGATCCGCTCAAATCCGATCGTAAATCAAGCCTCAAACTGCTGCGTTCCTGCAAAGTCTGGTTTTCGGAAACTTCAGCGGCTCCACCTGAATTCGCCCAACAGTACCCTGAATGGGATCAGCCCCTCATTGATCAGCCAGATGCCGGGCATCGATCCAAGCCGCATGAAACCGGCGCACCCCGCTATCCTCAAAGCATGGCGTCACGAGCAGAAGCACTCCCCCGGCAACGAGCAGCCGCCCGCAAAAAGAGCCGCGGCAGGACTCCCCTAGCCTGGGGCATCGTCTGGGCCCTCGTCCTCGCCGGCATCGTCGCCGCCTGGTTCACCGTTCACTACGCCGAAGTCGCTCCCCTCCTCGGTCCCGGCGGCCTCTTCCGCCTGCGACTCATCGCGCCGCTCGCCATGCTGGCGCACCAGCCGCAGCTCGGCCTGCCGGACGCAGCCGCCGACACCATCGCCCAGGTCCTCATGTACGCGCAGTTCCCGCTCTACGGGCTATTGCTCGGAATCCTGTGGCGCGCCATCGGTTTCCTGCGCGCCGCCAGCACGGTCGTGCTCATCCACGCGCTGGCCATCGCCGCCGTCCTGCTGCTGGCTCAGCTTTAGCAAGCAGCCCAGCTTCGCTCATTCAAATCAGACGGCACGAGCCGCTACGAACTTCCTCGTCGTCGCGTTTTTGGCTCGCGCCGCCGCCACCGTCCTTCTTCGAATTCTTCGGCAACATCCCGTGCTGGGGTGTCCCGCACGCAGGACAAGCTTCGGCCTTTGGCCCGATCTCTGCTCCACAGCACGCACAAAAAGCGGCCATCATGCATCTCCTGTTGTCGGTCTCAATGAATGGATGATGCACAAGCCGCTCAGGATTCGATGTAAGGGCGGCCAGTCCTTTGTTAACCTCATTTGTTCAAATGACCAACACTGTCAAAATCATCGAGTGCCCCCGCGACGCCTGGCAGGGCCTGCCCGTCACCATCCCCGCCGAGGTCAAAGCCGACTACCTCCGCGCCCTCGTCACCGCCGGCTTCCGCCACATCGACGCGGTCTCCTTCGTCTCCTCCAAAGGCCATCCCGCAGATGGCCGACTCCGAGCAGGCCCTCGCCCTCGCCGATTTACCGTCACTCACGAGCGACGAACTCGAAATCATCGGCATCGTCGTCAACGTCAAAGGCGCGGAGCGCGCCATCAACAGCGCCGGCATCAACACAGTCGGATTCCCCTACTCCATCTCTCCCGGCTTTCTCGAACGCAATCAGCACCAGACGCCGGAAGAAGCCGTCGACGCCCTCGAAACCGTCGGCTCGCTCGCCTACAAAGCCGGTCTCGATGTCGTCGCCTACATCTCGATGGCCTTCGGAAATCCCTATGGCGACCCATGGAGCGTCGATGAGGTCGTCGCCGCCTGCGATCTGCTCGCGGACACCGGCATCGAAACCATCTCGCTCGCCGACACCGTCGGCCTCGCAACACCGGAGCTTCTCGAAGAAGTCATCGCCGCCGTCCTCGCCAACAGCCAGTCGCAAGCGGTCCGTCAATCGACCTCGGCGTCCATCTCCACGCGCGCCCGGACGA
Organism: uncultured Acidobacteriaceae bacterium; assembly: GCA_963763665.1. GTDB lineage: Bacteria > Acidobacteriota > Terriglobia > Terriglobales > Acidobacteriaceae > KBS-83. The sequence goes on from CAVXPT010000003.1 coordinate 123,391, forward strand.
AGCCGCCGCAAAGGTCGCCGCAGCCTACCGTGCCGGCTGCCGCCGCTTCGACTCCGCCATCGGAGGACTCGGCGGCTGCCCCTTCGCGCAGGATGTCCTGGTCGGCAACATCCCCACGGAAACAGTCATCGCAGCACTCAGCGCACTCGGAGCATCGCTGCCCCGGCTCGCCGATCTCGCGCCCGTCATCGCCGCCAACCGCGCCATTGCAGAAAAGTACGCGGGCGTGAAACAGTAAGCGGTTCGTCATCTCGACCGGAGCCGTGACGCAGGAGCGTGACCTGCGGAGTGGAGAGATCTGCTGTATCTATTCAAATAGAAGCGGCGCGTAAGCGCCGCTCAACCAAAAGCCAGAGGCCGCCATGGCGAACTACACCACCATCCTCGTTGAAGAGACAGAGACCGAAGCCGGCCGCATCCTCACCATCACGCTCAACCGCCCGCAGCGGCGCAACGCGCTCACCTCCGCCATGGTTCACGAGCTGACCCTGGCCCTGCGCGCTGCGGAGGACAGCCGCTGCGGCATCGTCATCCTGCGCGGCGCGGGCGAACACTTCTGTTCCGGCCTCGATCTCTCCGAGCTGCGCGCCATGGTCGGCCGCTCCATGGAGCAGCACCAGTTGGACTCCATGAACATCGCGGAGCTCTTTCGCACCCTCTACAACCTGTCGCTGCCCTCGATCGCGGAGGTACGCGGCGCGGCCATCGCCGGCGGCATGGGACTGGCCACGCTCTGCGACTTCACCCTCGCCGGCGACGACGCCCGCTTCGGCTACACCGAAGTCAGGATCGGCTTTGTGCCCGCCATCGTCTCCTCATTCCTGCTGCTGCAGGTGGGCGAAAAGCAGGCGCGCGACCTGCTGCTCACCGGCCGCATCATCGACGCCGCGGAAGCCCACACGCTCGGCCTGGTCACAAGAGTCGTGCCCGTTGCGCAATTGGCCGCCACGGTCAGCGAATTCTCCGCAACGCTTCTCGCCAACAGCCCCAGCTCCATGCGCGCCACCAAACATCTCCTGCACCGCCAGGAGATCGAGCGCCTCAGCCGCAACCTGCGCGCCGCCGTCAACATCAACGCCGAGCTCCGCAACACCGACGACTTCCGCGAAGGCATCGCCGCGTTTCTAGAAAAACGCAAGCCAGTCTGGCCCTCGCGCTGCTGACTGCTCGCCGTCAAGACCTAGCTGTCATCCTGAGCGGAGCGAAGGACCTGCAGTTTGTTGGCTTCATCGCAACTCGGGTGCCCCATCCTACGCAAAGCGTAGGGTGGGCGAGTCACGTCGCAGCGAAGCTGCCACCTGAAGAACTCGTCATCCCAACCGGAGCGAAGCCCGGGTGCCCATCCTGCAAAAATCGTAGGACCTGAAATGTCGGCAAGACCGAGAGGTGGGGTTTGCCTCGCGGCAACGCTTGCCTACTTCTCTTCGTGAATCGCACCCCGAACTGCGGACAGCATTTCAGGTGGAATTGTTGCCATACCGTGATCAGCCTTCGCGTGTTGAGCCGCCTGCTGTAAGACTTCGTTTTCGTCCTTACCCTTGGCCACAAAACTGCACCCGGGATTCAGGTCACCGCACTTAAGCACCTTCATATTGCACCCCCAGCTATTTTGAGAAACGCACACACAATAGGAGTGCTGAACAACGAAGTCAACGGGTACATCGTTGATGCAAAGGGATAGATGCAGCAGGCGTTTCATTGCAATTCCGCCGCTAACCGGGTGCCCATCCTACGCAAAGCGTAGGGTGGGTGAGTCACGTCGCAGCGAAGCGTCCACCTTCCATTGTCGTCATACCGGAACTCACGAAGCCCATGGGTTCACCACCGACGACGATATGTCTTTGAAATGCGCCACGTTCCTTGTGGCAAGCACTGCATGAGACGCCAGCACAATGCCGGCGATCATCGTATCCCTCAGCTCACCGGGACGGCCTTCCTTCTGTCGTACGGCCATCAGATCGGCCGCGTGTTGGGCCGCATCGCTGTCGAAATGCGCGACACGACGCTCGAGCACATCGACTAGCAGCTTCTCGAACGCGCCCATCAGTGACGTTCGCCGCTTTCCTGCCGCCATGATCTGAAGTCCAAAGCGTATCTCGAAGACGGTGATGGCCGTCGTCCATACAGATTGCCGCGGTTGGCGGTCCAGCCACCGAATTACTCCGGCATCCGGCTCCTGACGCATCAGCGCGGAGAGCACATTCGTATCGAGCAGAATCATGACTCGAAGCTAGCCGGAACGGCAGGGTGTCCACGCAATTCGGAGATATCCTCTTGAAGGCCATGACCGTGGAAGAGGGCGGCGATCTCCGTGCCAAGGCCCGCGGCGGGCTCCTCCTCGCGAAGCGCATGGCGCAGGATCTCCCGTGCCTCTTCTTCCATGCTGCGCCCATGCGTCCTGGCCCGGCGCTGCAGACGAACCTTCAGCCTGTCTTCAAGATTTCTCACCAGCAATTGCGCCATATCGACCTCGTGCTATCATGATAGCACTAAAAGATTCGCTTGCAACTGCAAGGTTGCTCCCATCTCGGGAAAACGGCCGGGTGCCCATCCTACGCAAAGCGTAGGGTGGGTGAGTCACGTCGACGCGAAGCGGCAACAAAAGCAGTTGTCATCCCAACCGAGCGAAGCGGAGAGATCCGCTATTAGAACTGCTCGCAGCCCCACCATCGTGAATGCCCGGTGTACGGCATTGGGACATGGGTTCAACTCATGTCGAGAGGTAACTCCCATCTTGGGAAACGCCGCAAAAATCTGCCAAATCATACCCGCCAATTTGCTACTCTAAAAATAGACACAGTTTCAGTCACAGAATCAGAAACCACAAAAGCCACCTTCGCGGTGGCTTTTTCGTTTTGTGGCCGGCAGGCGGCGGCAAAGCCCGCCCCTAACTCCAATGACTGGACGAATTTAGCGGTAAGTCCTTTAGAAAGACGAATTTGATGCTCGGAAGAGTCCACATCCTCATGATTCGGCACGGTTTATACCGCAGCCTCCCGCACCGGGAGGGGGGAGGGGGTAGGGGTAACGTGACCGACCGGAAACAAGAGCTCCGCCGCCAGCTCCGCGTCGTCCGCCGCAACACCAACCTGATCGGCAACCTCGTCCGCCTCCGCGCCGGCCTGCCCATCGACCCCGAGGCCGCAAGCCGCCTCCGCCACCGCCAGTCCAGCATCCGCGCCAGACACCTCGCCGCGCAGGCGCGGGAGCTTCACGGGCCTACATCAAGGCCTGTCATCCTGAGCGAAGCGAAGGACCTGCAGTTCGCAATGGTCAACCACAACTCCAGCCGTGAAGCGACCAAAGGAAGCGAACGTAACGGACCGCGCCGCAGGCGCATGTGCCGGGACGGCCAGTCCCGACCGAAGGGAGCGAACCCAACAGCGCGCATCGCAGATGCGATTACCTGGACGGTAAGTCCCTTTCGTGCGCCCGTAGCTCAGCCACAATCGTCGCCGCCGCCGCGCGCGCATCGTCCGAGCGGTCAGGCGGAAACGAGATCGCGCCCACACGCGCATGTCCGCCGCCACCGTAGCGCTCGCAGATCGTCGCCAGGTTCACCATCTCCTCGGGCTTCCGCTTGGTCCACGGGTTCGAGCCCACCGCGACCTTGGTCCGGAAGCTCGACTTGCTCAGCCCGATGTTGTATGTCGCCTCCGGGTGCAGGAAGTACGGGATGAACTTGTTGTAGCCCTCAAGCTGCCGGTCGGTGATGTCGAAGTAGATCGTGCCGTCCTTGCACTCGGCCCGTTCGCGGATGAGCGTCACACCCTCCGCGTGGCGCTCCATCAGCGGCGGCAGCAGTGGCGCGATGAACGGCTCCTTCAGCACATCGGCCAGCGGCTCTTCCGTCAGCAGCGGAATCATCCGCGGGATCAGCGCCGGGTCCGCCGTCGCTTCGATGATCAAGGTCAGCTTCATCGCCGGCTCGGCCATCTCCACCGCCGCCTCCGCGCTCTCATACAGCGCGCCGTCCACGATGTCCGCCCACTTCACCAGCTCCGCCACCGGCGCCGCGTCAAACCCGAACTTGGTCGACGCAATATGCGCCAGAAAACCGGCGCAGGAGGTATAACTCGGGTCGTAGAAGCGCCGCATCGCATAGCGCCCATCGGCCATGCCCCGGCGGTAGTCCTCGTGGTCCTGCGGCGTCAGAAAGGCACTCAAATGGTGGTCGAACCACCAGGTGATCTCGGGCGACGCCGAATACTTGAAGTCGACAATCGCGTTTTCGTCTCCGATAAAGTCCGCTTCGTTGAAGAGCGCCCCGGCGCGGTGCACCAGCCCGTGATAGCTATAGGTCGCCGCCGGCGCTATGCATTCGCGGTGAAACCGGGTAAACAGCGAGGCTGAGCACGCCCCATCGAAACACTTATCGTGATAAAAGACGCGAACGTTCAATACAGCTCCTTCAGCAGGATGGCAAGGTAGAGAGAATGATTAGGATTGCCGGGGTTCCCTCCCATGTCAAGCTGCGGCGGCAAAGGCGGGTGCACAGCCCGCCGTTGCGATATCGTGAGTGTGTGCTGGCGCCCCGTCCCGCACGCGGATGCAACCAGATCGCTCATGCAACAGATTGAGGAACAATTTTTGAGGCGACGATTGTGAGGCGGCGACTTTGAGACAAAAGACCGGCTGGTTCGCCCGGTTGCTGCGCATCTGCCTCGCATTGCTGGTTCTCGCGGCCCTGGTCGCAGGCGCCGGAGCGCTGTGGCTTCGCCGTGCCATGCAGGCACAGTTGCCCCAGCTCGATGGCGACCGCCATACCATCGCGGTCACGCAGCCGGTCACCGTCCAGCGCGATCATCAGGGCGTCCCCCACATCGCCGCCGCCTCCGTCGATGACCTCATCGCCGCTCAGGGCTACGTGACGGCGCAGGATCGCCTCTGGCAGATGGACATGATGCGCCGTATCGCTGCCGGCGAGGTCGCAGAGGTGCTCGGCAGCAACTTCGTCGAGCATGACCGCGTCCAGCGCGTGCTGGAGTTCCGGCAGACCGCGGAACGGCTCACCGCCAGCCTCTCCCCGCAGGATCGCCGTTTCTTCGAGGACTACGCGCGCGGCGTCAATGCCTACATCGGCGAGGCCGACGCTCTGCCTGCCGAGTTCCGTCTGCTCGACTATCAGCCGCGCCGCTGGCAGCCCGTCGACTCCATGCTCATCGTGCTCAACATGGTGCAGACGCTCGATGAGCAGTGGCCCACCAAGCTCAGCCGCGAAGCCATCACGAAGAAGATCGGCCCCACGCTCGCCGCCGATCTCTATCCCACCGGCTCATGGCGCGATCATCCGCCCACCCAGGCGATGCCCGACCTCACCCAGCCGCCGGTCGACGTGCCGCCCCCGCCGCCCGATGAAGACCAGTCCTTCCACGGCATCGCGGATGACCTGCTGCGCCTCCGCGCCGCACTGGCTTCCGCGAGTGCCTGTCGCGGCTGCACGGCGGGCTCGAACGAGTGGGTGCTCAGCGGCGCCCACACCGCCTCCGGACGTCCCCTTCTCTCGAACGACATGCACCTCAACCACTCCGTGCCCGGCGTCTGGTATGAGATGGATCTGCGCGCGCCCGCCTTCCATGCCGCCGGCGTCAGCCTGCCCGGGGTGCCCATGATCGTCGGCGGCCACAACGAGCACATCGCCTGGGGTTACACCGCCCTGTATGGCGATACCCAGGACCTCTACGTCGAGCGCACCAACGGCCAGGGCGAGTACTGGGACGGCACCGCCTGGCGTCCCATGGAGCGCGACCACGAAACCATTCAGGTGCGCTTCGGCAAGAATCAGGAGTTCGATGTCCTGCGCACCAATCACGGACCAGTCATTACCCCGCTGGTCCCGCATGAGTCGCGCACCATCGCGCTGCGCTGGACCGTCTATGATCCGCAGTTCGCCAGCGGCATGCCGCTCTATGGGCTGAACACCGCCAGCAACTGGCAGCAGTTCGAGGCGGCCATGAGCCAGTGGTGGGCGCCCACTCTGAACGTCGTCTACGCCGACGACCAGGGACACATTGGCTACCAGGCCATCGGCCACATTCCGCAACGGCCCGGCGGCCTGGTCGGTGTGCCCATCGCCGATGAGGTCCACGAGTGGCAAGGCGTGCTCCCCTTCGCATCTCTGCCCGCGTCGCTCGATCCGCCGGGCGGCATCCTCGCCACCGCCAACTCGCGCATCACCCCGGATGGCTATCCCACGCCGCTGTCGCTTGAGTGGGCCTCACCCTATCGCAATGAGCGCATCTGGAAGTGGCTCGCCAGCCACGAGAAAATGACCCCTGCCAACATGCTTACACTGCAGACGGATATCGACTCCGAACTCGACCATGAGCTCGCGCAGCGCTTCGCCTACGCCATCGACCACGCGCATCGTCCATCCGGGCGCCTGCGTGCCGCTGCGGACATCCTCCGTTCCTGGGACGGCGTCATGCATACCAATGAGGCCGCGCCCGCCATCGTCACCGCCGCCCGCGGCGCGCTGTGGCCCTTGCTGCTCGAACCCAAACTCGGCCCGGACTGGAAGCTCTACGAATGGCCGGAGAGTGCGTACGTCGAAGAGCAGCTCATCACCAGCGCGCCCGCAGCGTGGCTCCCGGCAAAATACAAAAGCTGGGACGACCTGCTCGCCGCCGCCGTCACGCGCGGCCTCGACAACGCGCACGCACCCTTATCGCTCAAGAACTGGCGCTACGGCGATGAACACACCATCGCCCTCTCGCATCCGCTCTACGGCATGATTCCCTTCTTCGGCTGGACCGGCATTTCGCCCCTCCCGCAATCCGGCGACACCGTCACGGTCAAGCAGGTAGGTCGCACCTTCGGCCCTTCGCAGCGCTTCACCATGGACTGGAGCGATGTCGACGCCTCCACGGAAAACATCGTCATGGGTCAATCCGGCGACCCGGTCAGCCCGTACTATCGCAACCAGTGGTCCGCCTGGTATGGCGCCACCACCTTCGCGCTGCCGTTTACGCCTGCAGCCGTCGATGCGGCGACGCAGCATACTCTGCGGCTCACGCCGTGAGGACCGCACCGGCGGATTTTTTACGTTGAGAACACGGTCATCGCTCTCGCTCGTCGCGCTGCTGCTCACCGCACTCGCCGCTGCCAGCCTGCTGCTCGCGCGCGGACCCTCGTGCGGCCATGATTTCGATTTCCACCTCGTCTCCTGGCTCGAAGTAGCTCGCGCCTGGCACAGTGGCCTCTTCTACCCGCACTGGGCATCGTCCGCAAACTTCGGCGCCGGCGAACCGCGCTTCATCTTCTATCCGCCCGCATCGTGGATCTTCGGCGCCATCCTCGGCAGCATCGCCGGATGGCACGCCGCGCCCTGGCTCTTCACCGCCATCTGCCTCTTCTGCGCCGGCCTCGGCATGCGCTATTTCGCGCGAGACTGGCTTCCGCCGGCCGCTGCCACCGCTGCCGCCTGCTTCTACATCGCGAATCCATACATGCTCTTCATCGCGTATGAGCGCACCGCCTATGGCGAGTTGATGGCCGCGGCGCTCATTCCGCTGCTGCTCTGCTTTGCAGTGCGGCCATCCCCGCCCATCGCCGCGCTCGCTGCAACCATCGCCGGCATCTGGCTCATGAATGCACCCTCCGGCGTCATGGCCTGTTACGCGCTGCTATGGATTGCTCTGTTGCGCCTGGCATCGGAGCGCAGTTGGCGCGCGCCGCTGCACCTTGCTGCATCGACGGCAATCGGACTCGCGCTGGCCGCCTTCTATCTAGTCCCAGCTGCATATCAGGAGCGCTGGGTCGAGATTGCACGCGCCATCGGGCCTGATATGCGCTTCCAGGACAGCTTCCTCTTCCATCGCACCGGCGAGGCCTTTCACGACGCTGTGCTCCATACTGCATCCATCCTCGCGTGCATCCTGCTCGCCTTCGCTCTCGCATCCATCCTGCTCTGGCGGGACGCTCTTCGCTCTCGCTCGCTGCTCTGGCTCGCATCCTTGGCCTCGCTGATCCTGCTGCTGCTCGTGCCTGTCAGCACGCCGCTCTGGCGCATCGCGCCGCAGCTCGCATACATGCAGTTCCCCTGGCGCTGGCTTCTGGTTCTTGCGCCGGTGGCCGCGCTCTTCGTTGCAGGCAGCGTCGCCTGCCGCGCGCGCGCTCCATGGCTTGTCGCAGCAGCCGCAATACTTTGCGCTGCATCGATCGCCGCCTGCACCCGCCCATTCCATCAGTACTGCGATGACGAGGACACTGTCTCTGCGCAACTCGCCCTCATGCACGACGGCACCGGCCAGGAAGGCACCGACGAATACACTCCGCATGGCGACGACAATGCCGAAGTCGATCAGGACATACCGGAGGTGCGTGTGCTCGTAAGCCCCGGAGCCGAGGAGCCGGATAGCGGCAAGGTGCAGAATCCGGAATATCAGCCAGACCGGAACGCGGAGCGAAACGCAACCATCACGGTGACACAATGGGTATCCGAGCGATACTCGATCGCGCTCAACACACCGGCCCCCGGCTACGCCGTCTTTCGTCTCATGGACTATCCAGCGTGGACGGTTCGCCGCGACGGCGCGATCGTCACCCAGCGCCCGCGACGCGACGACGGCCTGCTCACCATCCCCGTTCCGCAAGGCCACTCCGAGATCGATATCCGCTGGCGCACCACTCTCGACATATGGATCGGCCGCGCACTATCCCTGCTCGGCCTCTGCGCAATTGGCTTTGTCTGGTATCGCGATCGGCGCGCGCACGTACGTCTTACGACTTGAGCTGCTCTTCCGCAGCCGCGTAAGTTTTGCGGATTCCCTCCGCCAGCCCCGTCTTCGCGCGCCAGCCCAGCGCATGCATGCGCGACACGTCCAGCAGCTTGCGCGGCGTCCCATCCGGCTTGGTCGTATCGAACCTCAGCTCGCCCTCGAAGCCAAGTTCGCGCGCTACCAGCTCCGCCAGCTCGCGGATGGTCACATCTTCGCCCGTCCCGATGTTGATCAGCGGGGCCTGCTTATTGTGAATCAGCGATTCGAAATTCGCCATCCGGAAGCTGCATCAGGAAGACGCACGCCTCCGCCAGGTCCTCGCTGTACAGCAGCTCACGCCGCGGCGTGCCGGTGCCCCAGACCTCGATAAACTTCCGCCCGGCCGCCTTCGCCTCGACCACCTTGCGCATCAACGCCGGCAGCACATGCGAGGTCTTGAGATCGAAGTTATCGTGCGGCCCGTAAAGATTCGTCGGCATCGCCGCCAGATATTGCGCGCCATATTGGCGGTTATAGGCCCAGCACATCTCGATCCCGGCGATCTTCGCAATCGCGTAAGGTCGGTTCGTCGCTTCAAGCGGCCCGGTCAGCAGATACTCTTCACGGATCGGTTGCGGCGCCAGCCGTGGATAGATACAGCTCGACCCGAGGAAGAGCAGCCGCCTTACGCCCGCCTGCCGGCTCGCTTCAATCACGTTCGTCTGCAGGATCAGGTTGTCGCGAATGAAGTCCGCGGGATAGGTATCGTTGGCCAGGATGCCGCCCACCTTCGCCGCCGCCAGAAACACGTATTCCGGCCGCTCGTTCGCAAAGAAGGCATTCACCGCGCGCCCATCCAGCAGATCCAGCTCTGCGCGTGTGCGCAGCAACAGCCGCGCAAATCCCTGCTGCTTCAGGTACGCGGTGATCGCGGACCCCACCAGGCCGCGATGCCCGGCTACGAAGATTCTGCTGTCGCGATTCATCGTCTACTCATTGTTGTAGCGGAATGCGTTAAAGCCGTGCCTGTGCACCAGGGCGTCGCGTTCCGCTTCCTTCAAATCTTCTGTCACCATTTCGGATACGAGATCCGCAAAGCCGATGCGCGGCTTCCATCCCAATTCGCGGCGGGCCTTCGACGCATCGCCCAGTAGCGTATCTACTTCCGCAGGGCGAAAGTAGCGCGGGTCCACCGCCACGATCACGCGACCCTCCGCATCGATCCCCTGCTCGTCCGCGCCTTCGCCCGTCCACCGCAGCCGGATGCCCAAAGGCTCCGCCGCACGCTCAATGAAATCGCGCACGCTGTACTGATGGCCGGTCGCAATCACGTAATCCTGCGGCTGGTCCTGCTGCAGCATCAGCCACATCACCTCCACGTAGTCGCGCGCATGGCCCCAATCCCGCTTCGCGTCCAGGTTGCCCAGGTACAGCTTGTCCTGCAGCCCCACCTTGATGCGCGCCAGCGCCCGTGTGATCTTGCGCGTCACGAATGTCTCACCGCGGCGCGGGGATTCGTGGTTGAACAGGATGCCGTTGCTGGCATGGATTCCGTACGACTCGCGGTAGTTCACCGTGATCCAGTACGCGTAGAGCTTCGCCACCCCGTACGGCGATCGCGGATAGAACGGCGTCGTCTCCCGCTGCGGCGTCTCTCGCACCAGCCCGAACATCTCCGATGTCGAAGCCTGGTAGAACCGCGTCTTCTTTTCCAGTCCCAGCGTGCGAATCGCCTCCAGCAGCCGCAGCGTGCCGATGGCATCGCTGTTTGCCGTGTACTCCGGCTCTTCAAACGACACCTTTACGTGGCTTTGCGCCGCCAGGTTGTACAGCTCGTTCGGTTGCACCTGCTCCAGCACACGAATCAGGCTGGAGGTGTCCGTCAGGTCGCCGTAATGCAGCAGCAGTTTTTGATGTTCGACATGGGGGTCTTGATACAGGTGGTCGATACGCGCCGTGTTGAACAGCGACGTCCGCCGCTTGATGCCGTGAACCTCGTATCCCTTGCTGAGTAGAAGTTCAGCCAGGTAAGAACCATCCTGACCGGTGATGCCGGTAATGAGTGCCTTCTTCATGCGTAAGGCATACGGTACCATGCGCGAACAGCCGTCTTCTCTATAGCGAATCAGCCGAGTGACGTTTGCCGATAGCCGCCAGCAACTCAGCCTCGAAGCGCTGCAATACCCGTTCTCTGCCCAGGTGCTCCACTGCATGCGCGCGGGCGGCAACACCCAGCGCGTGACGCATCTCCGGTCTGTCGGCGAGTGTACGCACTGCGGTAAATAGCGCTGCGTTATCGAGTGGCGGCACTGCGATGCCGCATGGTCCCAAAGCAATGGCTACCTGCGTTCCCGATGCCGCCGTCGCAATCACGGGCCGACCGCTGGCCAGCATTCCGGTTAGTTTCGAAGGCATCACCAGGTCCGCTGCGTCCGGCCTCTGTGGCAACAAATGGATGTCGGCGGCATTCAGCAGATCGTTCAGCCGGTCAAACGGCTGCAGCGGCAACATGGTTACATTTGCGGCGCCCCGCACCATGCCGGCAAGCTGCGCGTGGTAGGCGCCGTCGCCGCAAAACAGGAAGTGAACACGCGGGTCGGGCGCAAACTCCTTCGCCAGCAAAGGCAGCAGCTCCAAACCCTGCTTCATACCCATATTGCCGGCATACATCAACACGACTCGTTCCGGTCCCAGGCCGAGCTGGTGGCGCAGGCCGCTCGGTCCCTGCAGCGGTGCAATGGTGTCCGTGTCCACCCAGTTCGGAAACATGAACGTCTTCTCCATCGGAATACCCTTCTCCGGCAACCTCTGCATCATCTTCTCGGACACGGTGGAGATGCGATCGAAGCCATGCATTGCCTGCCGTTCCAACGCCTCGGCCAGCTTGTGTGCACGGCCCTCGCTTCGCAGCAGGCCCAGACCAAAGGCTGCATCCACCTCGAAGTCCTGGACATGCAGCCACGCCACCGCGTCGGCGACCCGCGCCGTCATCAGTCCCGCCACTGCCGACATCAGGGTGGGCTCAATCGTCAGCACCACATCCGGACGCCATTGCGCCTGCGACAGCATGATGGGAAGGCTGCTCAGCATAAACGAGCCAAGATGCAGCAGGCGCGTATGCCCGGAAGGATGCCGCGGCACATAGATTGGACATCGATACACCCGCACAGGATCCGGCCCGGTACCCGGCTCGGTCTTGTAGCTCCAGGCACGATAGTCCGTGCGCACCCGCCACGCCGGGTAGTATGGAGGCGCCGTCACCACGCGCACACCGTGCCCCCGGGCCGCCAGCCACTCAGCCATTTCTCCCGAGTACTTTCCAATACCCGTGAGCTCTGGTGAGTAGTTGATCCCATGCAGCAGGATGCGCAAGAAGTATGGTCCTTTCCCGGGCCCGTTCAGCCGGACCGTTTTCACGACAGGTGTATCTGGTGGAAGCACTCTCGACGCGGCTTTTCCGTTAAGAAAAGATGCGTAGAACCGATGCAAGTCGGGGCCCAGTATTGTGAAAACCGGTAAAGCAAAGGCAAGCATACTTGATCGTTCCCTGCATCTCCCCGCATATCCGTGTGCGGTGCCACGAAGCAAAACACCCGCGAAAGCTCAGGTATGATGAGCGCAATGCAGACCGATATTCGCGCACTGCTGGAGAGCGGTGCCGCACACACGGATCAGGCGTTGCAGCGCCTGCTTCCCTCCTCCGACCAGGTTCCTGTCTCCATCCATCGTGCGATGCGGCACAGCGTCTTTGCCGGCGGCAAACGCCTGCGCCCCATCCTGTGCATGGAGGCAGCGCGCATGATTGCGAAGGATGCCGCGTATCCCGCGGGCGTGGAGGATCTGGGCTCCGCGATCGAGATGATCCACACCTATTCGCTCATCCACGACGATCTGCCCGCCCTCGACAATGACGACCTCCGTCGCGGCAAGCCCACCTGTCATGTGGTGTATGGAGAAGCGATCGCCATTCTCGCCGGCGATGCCTTGCAGACACTCGCCTACTCCGTGCTCGGCTCGCTGCGCTGTCCGCCGGAAGCCGCGATTCGCATCGTTCACCTCATCGCGGAAGCCACCGGCACCGTCGAAGGCATGATCGGCGGCCAGGTGCTGGACCTTGAGGGCGAGCACTCCAAACCAACGGAAGCTTCCGTCTTCGCCATCCATCGCGCCAAGACCGGTGCGCTCATCCGCGTCAGCCTGGTCAGCGGCGGCGTCTTCGCCGGAGCAACCCAGCAGCAGGTGGCCGCGCTCACCACCTTCGGCGGCAAATTAGGTCTCGCATTCCAGATCATGGATGATGTGCTCGATGTGACCGGCGATAGTGCCTCACTGGGCAAGACCGCAGGAAAAGATGTGGCCAGCCAGAAGGCGACCTGGCCTGCCGTCCGCGGCATCCCTGCTTCCATTGCGGACGCACAGCAGCTCATTCAAGAAGCCTTCGCGGAACTAGCGATCTTCGGAGACCGCGCCGAACCGCTCAAGGCTGTAGCGCGCTATCTCGCCGAGCGCACCAACTGATCCGCAACGCTGGACCGCGAATCCAGACGTTGTCATCCTGAGCAAAGCGAAGAACCCGCAGTTTCTTAAATAGTCCACCAAACCAGACGTGAGCGACCAAAGGAAGCGAACCTAACAACACGCGCCGCAGGCGCATTTGCCTCGGACGGCCAGTCCGCGCGCCGCAGGCGCCTTTGCCTGAACGGCCAGTTCAGACGTGCGCCTGCTCGCGGATCACGCGCCGAATGCGATCGCCCTGCTCCGCCAGATCCTGCACGAAGCCCTCAAACCGGCCAAGCGCCTTCTGCGCGGTTTCGATGTAGTCGGGAAGGCTCTCCCACAGCTCACGCACGCCGTCGGACTCTTCCAGCAGCGCCACCAGCGATCCTGCCACAGTCACCGCCAGCGCAGCGCGGCGGCGTCCCGTCGCCAGCAGCACAGCGCCCGTCAGCAGCGACCCGGCAGCAAGTCCGCGCGTCCACGCGCTGGTGCCGCCCGGCAGGTTGTCGTCCAGAGAATCCCTCAATCGTCCCGCCATCTTGTTCAATTCTCTCGCCATGGATATTCAGTCCTTCCTCATGTGTCTCGACTGTGTCTCGCGGCGGGTCCTGGTTCCCCGTCCGGCTCAATCATGGGATGCAGCCTGGCCGCCGGCGACTACCCGGCACGGGTGAACGGTCAGTCCAGATCGAACTCGCGCAGCGGCTTGCCCGTCGTCGGATCGTCCTTCGCACGCTTCACCGCCTCGGCAAAGCGCCGCTCCATCACGTCCTTCTTGTTGCGCTCGGCTTCCATCGACTGCCGGAAGATGCTTTCCTTGCGCTCTTCCTGATCCCGCATCGCCTGCGCGGCTCCTTCAAAGTCCTCGAAGGTGCGTTTGCGCGGCGCCGGCTTGTGCCCGATGATCGAACGCGTCTCCGGATCCACCTTCAGGACCGCGCCGCAATCCGGGCAAGTCACCTCGAATGCGCTCATCTGTTTCGCCATGGCTCCCCATTGTAGCGGCAAGCACGCATCCCCGGCGCGGCCGCCAGATCGGGCCCAAGATCGGGCCCCGGCGCGCCCGCCGGATCGAGTTTAGAGGGGCAGCAGTTTGTGCCCCGGACAGGCATCCCCCGCCGCCCCGACCAGCGTCTCCAGCAGCCCATCGCCCTGCGTGGCAAGAAAATAGACCCCCGCCACCACGCGCTCCTGCAGATGCCCTCCCGGATACAGCGCCTGCGTGATCGCCTGCGCATGCCGTGCCAGGCTGGCTTCTTTCTCCAACTGGTATCGGGCCGCCATCCGCCGCAGCCGGTTCATCTGATACCGCATCTTCGATGCCGCCGTATTTGCCGAGCGCCCCAGCCCTGCGTCCATCTGCGCCATCCATTCCGTCACCGCGGTCAACTCGCTATCGAGCGAGTTTCCCGCTGCCGCAAGCTTCCTCTTGCCGTCCACTGGCATGGCTCGCGCGCCCAATCGTTGAGCAAGGGTGTCGGCGCTGGTCAGCGCATCCGCCAAATGCACCTCATGCCGTTCCATCACGGTCGCAATCTTCGGTTCCACCAGCGTCGCGGAAAGCCGCGGCAACACCGCCGTCGCCCGCCCCAGGATCCGCTTGTAGAGCACCTCGGATTGCGCGAAATATGCAATCTCTGCCGGCCCGGCAACGTATGCCGACGTGGGCAAAATAGCATCCTGGAATACCGCCCGTAGCAACGCATTTGGACTACATCGTTCAGGTGTTGCTTTAATTATCTCTGAGAGCTCTTCAGACGAATAACGCCGTCCGCCGGCCTTCCAATGCCGTCCGCCATCAGACCGCACCCGCCGCAGGGGGAGCCGCGCGCCCGTCGTCTCCTCGATCAGAAAGAGCAGACTCGACTGCTCCGTCACGTTCACCTGTGCGTGATAGCCGCGTTCGACCAGCAGTGTGTCGCGTTCGACAAGCTCCGCAGTGCAACGCATCCGCCTCACGAATCGCGTGCTCCAGAACCTTTGCTCCCAGTGCGTGAAAACCCGCTCCCGCCGCATCCATAACCACCAGACCCCATCGCGCAAATAACCGCGCCATCAGGCTCCCGAAAGCACCGGCCAGCGTCGCCTCCGGCCGGTAGACCTCGCACAGCAGAGCCGTCGTCTCATTCGGACCCAACAGGGCCTCCAGCTCAACCAGCGCTGCTCCTGCATCCGCTCCCAGCCGGATCCCACCCACCGGAACGGGAACCTCCGGCGCCGGGCCGAGCGACACCGTCTTCAGCCCGTCGGGCTTCTGTCCGTGCGTAACCGGAAAATTCACCTGCGCGACCTCGGCAAAGTCATGGTCCTCACTTGCCAGCCAGAAGACCGGCACGGTATCGAAGCCCGCCTCCGTCGCTTCGCGCGCCCGGGCAATCGCTGTCGCTGCCTTCAAGAAGGTGTAGAGTGGCCCGCCAAACAGCGCCACCTGCTGCCCCGACACAACTGCCGATGCTCCATTGCGCAGCCGCTCGATATTTCGGGCCGTGACCTCTCCGCCGCCAAATGCCGCATTCTGTTCGGCCAGCAGATTTGCCAATCGCGCACGATGCCCCGCGCTCAACTCGCGTCCCTGCGACATCCAGCCTGTCCCCGCCGCCGTTGTCGAAAAGAACGGTGTCAGCGGCCGGGCACTTTCCACATAATCCAGAAAGAGCCGGCTGCTGTGCGGCATGATCGAGCTCGGATAACACTCAGGTTCCACTGCGTCTCCTCAAAGCCTCTTCAAATGCTTCCGCCGGCGGTCTACTCGATCATCGCTCAAAGCCGTCCCGATCGCCGCACGATCCGTCGACGGCAGATCGTCGGCCGCAAGCCGCGCCAGCGCAATATAGGTTTGTGCCACTAACGGATGCCCGGCGAGTGCCTTGCGATGCAGTTTGACGGTCGCCGCGTCTCCTCGAGCCAGCGGTCCGCTGAAGCTGCGCGCCAATCCCTGCTTTTGGACGTTTGCCACCGTCGCAGCCGCCATTGGTCCCAGCAGCGCCAGCGCCTCACTTTCCGCAATGCCCGCCTCGCGCATCGCCCGCACACCTGCAGCCAGCGTCGCCACCAGCAGCGGCGATCCGAACATCGCTCCCGCGTGGTACATCGCCTTCCCCTTGCCATCAATGGCAAATGGCCTGCCGCCGAGCCGGCGCACCAGCGCGAACAGCTCCTTCTGCGTTGCGGCCTCTCCCGCTTCCACACCAAAGCGCGTTCCCTTCAGCGCCACAATCCGCCGCGTCGGAAAGCTCATCATCGGATGCACGGAGCCAGTCAGCGCCCTCGCTCGCGCAGCAACCGCGAGCACACCGCGATCCAGCGCGCCACTCGAGTGCACCACCACCTGCCCACTTAGATCCGAACGCTCCGCAACCAGCCATGCCGCGGTGCTCTCAATGGCGGCATCGGGCACACACAGCCAGAGCACCCGCGCATCGAGCGTGCAGGCCTTCGCCTCCGCGCCGCGCCGTCCATGCACCCGTTCCGCGAGTAGGCCCGCGGCATCGAGCGCCGCCGCGAGCGACGATCCCCAGTTTCCCAACCCGATCACCGCGGCGCCGCGCTGTATCTTCATCCTGTACACCAGGGCTGGGCCCTTGAACTGGATGGTACCGTAACGATTCGATCCACGATTTGCTATCCAGAAAAGGCCGCGGACTCGATAATGCCGTCGTAGCATTGCCCGAGAGAGAGGGACCGCGTTTGCCAGCACATGCGTTGTCAAAGATGAAAATCAGTACGCCGCAGACCAGCCATACCCATCCATGCATCTCCCTCGCGGCCTTCCTGCTTGCTTTCCTGCTTGTCCCCTCCGCCGCGCGCGCGCAATCCGTTCGCGGCTGGCAAGGCACCATCACCATCCCCACCTATGAGTTGGGGCCGCCCGATCCGAACCCGCCCTTCGCGCTGGTGAATCCGCATCCCGTCTATCCCTACCCCATGCTCGATGACCTGGGCGACCAGCGCGGCCCTAAGACCTGGCGCGCGATCTATCTCGAAAACCAATACCTCAAAATCACCATCCTCCCGGAGCTCGGCGGACACGTCTACTCGGTCTACGACAAGCTCCACAGTCGCGAGATGCTCTACCGCAACCGCGTCATCAAGTATGGTCTCGTTGGCCCGCGCGGTGCATGGATCGCCGGCGGCATCGAGTTCAGCTTTCCCTTCGCGCACACAACGGACACTGTCTCCACCGTGGAATCTGCGCTGCATCAGAACGCCGATGGCAGCGCTACCGCCATCGTGGGCGCCGTCGATTGGGTTTCGAAGATGTATTGGCAGATCGCGCTCACCCTCCGTCCCGATACCGCGAGACTGGAAGAGGGCGTCACGCTCTTCAACGCCACGCCGCTCAATCACCTCTATCTCTTCTGGACCAACACCGCCGTGCCGGCGACCGATGACCTGCAATACATCTATCCCATGCGCGAGACCATCTCCGACGATCCATTCGCTATCGTGCAGAGCTGGCCGGTCTGGGAGGGCGTTGATCAAAGCTGGTACAAGAACGACCCCAGCGCGCTCGCCATCTTCGCCCGCGATGTTCATCGCGACTTCTTCGGCGCCTACTACCACCAGTCGAACTATGGTGTCGTGCACGTCGCCAACTTCCGCCAGGACCCCGGCAAAAAGCTGTGGAGCTGGGGTACATCTCGCAGCGGCCGCATCTGGGACACCATCCTCAGCGACGACGACGGCCCCTACAACGAAATTCAAAGCGGACGCTTCGCCACCCAGGGCTACCGCGAATTCATGGAGCCGCATCGCGTCGAGCAGTGGACCGAATATTGGTATCCCGTCTCCGGTCTCGACGGCGGCTTTGTCGAAGCGACAGACCAGATGGCCCTGAATGTGAACTTCGCCGGAATGGGCTCCGGTCCATCGGGCCCGTCGGGCGAGGTAAAGCTCCTCCTCAGTCCCGTCGTGAATATACGAAACGCTACCGTGACGGTCGGCCTCGGCGCCAGCCCGCTGCGCACCATTCCCAATATTCAGTTATCGCCGCTGCATCCCGCCGGTCTACACCATTGCTGTTCCAGATCTGGATCGCGCCCGCAAGGAACTGCGCGTCAAGATTCAGTCCGCCCAGGGCAACGTGCTTGAGTGGTCGGCGGCATCGCCGGTCGATGGAAATCCTGACCTCGTCCCATCGGTGGGAAAACCATTGCAGACACCCATCCCTGTCACCGCTGAAACACCCATCGAGCAGCTCTATCTGCAAGGCGTATTTCTACAAAAGACCGAAGACACAGAAGGCGCCCGCAAGATCTACGAGCAGGTGCTGCAACGCGATCCGGGTTATGTTCCGGCGCTGCTCCAGGAAGCCTTCTACGCGTATCGCGCGGCAGATTTCGCCACATCCGAACGTCTCATCGATCTCGCGTCCGCGCGGGAAAACGAAAATCCAATGGTCGCCTACACCGCGGGTCTCATCTACCGCGCGCAGGGCCGGCTGTCTCTCGCCAGTAATGCCTTCTGGAATGCAATCCATTACCGCCCCGCGTCCGTGCCGGGTCTGTCTCTCTCAGCCGCATACACGGAACTCGGAGAGATCGCCATCCGTCAGCGAGACTACGCGAGAGCAATCGATCTGCTGCAACAAGCGATCGACGGCAACCCCGCAGACGCACTTGCGCTAGCGGATCTTGCCGTCGCCCAGCGGCTGAACGGAAATTCGCAGGCTGCAGCAAAATCTTCCGCCACTGCCAATCAGCGCATGCCGCTGCTGCCGGATGCGCTCGCGGAAAACTGGCTGGATACCGCCGCGCCGAAGCCCGCAACCACTCACGCGTGGGCGCAAACCATCGGCTCCGATCCGCAGAACTATCTCGCCATCGCAGCCTGGTATCACGACCTTGGCGCCTGGCAGTCGTCCGATGCTGTGCTGCACGCGGCCATCGCCAACCTGCCCGCGCAGTCTCTCTCGCCGATGGTCTATTACTACCTCGCATCCAACAGCCGGCAGCAAGCCGGCCAACAGCAGGCCGCGAACTTCGCAACCAAGGCGTCCTCACTGCCGATTGCGGAACTCTTTCCCAACAGCATCACGGATGCGGCTGTCTTGACGGAAGCCGTTCATCAAAACCCGCAGGATGCGCATGCCAAATACGCGCTCGGCAACTTTCTCTTCGCCCACTCGCGCTACGAAGAAGCTGCCACACTATGGTCCGCCGCGCTGGCACAGAACTTCGAGAATCCCGTGCTGCTGCGCAACCTCGGCGTCTACCAGTGGCATGTCAAGAACGATCTCGCCAGCGCCGCGACGTTCTACACGCGCGCCATCGCCCTCAGCCCCAGCGACTACAGGCTCTACACCGACCTCGACGAAATCTACGAAGAAGCAGGCGATGCTGCCGCGCGAGCGAAGCTCTTTCATGACGCGCCCGCCGATGTGTTAAACCGGGACACCGTGCGCGCCCGCCGCGCACTCTACTTCATCGAGCAGCTACAGCCCGATCAGGCGCTCGCGCTCCTCGCCAATCACCGCTTCAAACCCTGGGAGGGAGGCGTCGTGATCCACAGCATGTTTGTGCGCGCCAACATCCAGAAGGGCCGAAAAGCTCTCGCCGCGCATAAACCGGAGCAGGCAGCAGAGGACTTCAAAGCGGCCATGGAGTACCCCGAAGATCTGGGAACCGGAAGACCCGCGCAACCCGACCTGGCCGAGCAGTTCTACTGGCTGGGGTTAGCGCTCGCGGCGCAGGGCAAGACCGCCGACGCTACGAAGGCATGGGAAACTTCCGCTCAGGGCAACAGCAAGGCCAATGCATTTTCCGCGCTGGCCGATCGCAAGCTCGGACAAAACGATCGCGCACAGCAGATGCTTGAGCAATCCGTCGAAGCTGCCAGGCAGCCGGGTGCGACGGCGAATGATTTCTTCACCGCCGCGATGGCTGCGCACTCCCAGGGCGACAAGGCGCACGCGCAGGAATATTTCCATCGCGCGCTGGCGCTCGATCCACTCTTCTGGCCGGCACGCGTGGCGATGGCAGAGATGGAGAGCCCCGACATTCTTCAGATTTTGCCTTAAGACGTCTCGCTAAGTTGCTGCAATAAAATCCATTGTCAGCCGTACGCGCATCTACCGCTCAAATCGAAAATGGTACGGTAAGAGGAATGGCAACGAAGAAGAGTCCAGCGAAGAAGAGCCCGGCAAAAAAGCAGCCGCCAACGGATCGCGTCTATCCGAAAGGCGTCGAAGTCCTTTCCTCAAAGATCAGCTTTGAAGGCCCGGTCTTCCGCGTCGTCACTGAGGAGGTGCGCGAGCCCGGCGGGCAGCCGCATCGCCGCGACGTTGTGCGTCACCCCGGCTCCGTGGTCGTCCTCGCTGTCGATGACTCGAAACGCAAGCGCGACCCTCTCATCCTGCTGGAGCGTCAGTATCGTCACGCCGCCGCGCAGTACCTTTATGAGGTCCCCGCCGGCAGCCTCGACGATGGCGAAGATCCGCTGACCGGCGCGAAGCGCGAGTTGCTGGAAGAGACCGGCTACAAGGCAAAGCACTGGTCCAAGCTCGTTCGCTATTACGCCAGCCCGGGATTTCTCGGTGAGTGGATGCAGGTCTTCCTCGCCGAAGGCTTAACGCCCGGCGATGCCGAGCCGGAAGACGACGAGCAGATCGAACTCTTCGCCGTTCCCTTGAGTGAACTTCTCCGGGAGATCGAGGCTGGCCGCATCCTCGACGGCAAGACCATCGCCGCTGCGCTCCTCTACGACCGCGTGCGCAAGCAGCGGCAGCGGGCAGAGCGGGCCGCCGTACGCGCAGGCCGCGGGTAACCGTCCCACTTTTTTCACGGTTTCCTTAGGCACCCCGCTCACTTTTTTTGCATACCAAACCTACCTCCGCTGCGTCACTACAGGAAGGCAGGCTGGGCCTCAAATGCCCACCTAGAGCGAAGGGCAAACGCTGTCCGGCAAGTGAGCAGCACACCGCGCACTCTAGCCGTTCACCGTGCGTGCTGTCGCTCGAATCTGCTCTGAAGTGAGGTAACCGACACGTGTCCCAGTACAAAGGCAAGGTGAAGTGGTTCAACAATGCGAAGGGCTACGGTTTCATCGGCAGGGACGATGGGCCTGACGTCTTCGTGCACTACAGCTCGATTCAGCTCGATGGCTACAAATCCCTCAAAGAGGGGGACGACGTCGAGTTCGATATCATCCAGGGGCAGAAGGGCCCGCAGGCAGATCAGGTGCAACGCAGCAGCAGCCAGGCTGCAGCCTGACCAGTCCATCACCGAGTTGCACATGGATGACCGATAGAGCATTTTCCTGAAGGCCTGTTACTGAATCTCTTGGCTATCAGGAAAATGCTCCGGACGTGCGTGTATCCGACGCTTCCCTCCCAGCCGTCTTTCGGCCTGCGCGCGGATCGTCATGATGCGGATCGTCATGATGCGGTAGAGTTCTGTGAGGCGGCCTTCGCCATCGCGCCGCCGCGCAGCAATGGAAAATCGCGTCATCGCACAAATGCTCGCCGAAACCGCCGATCTGCTCGAGATCGGTGCGGGCGATCCCTTTCGCATTCGTTCCTATCGCCGCGCCGCCGAAGCCATCGAGCAGAGCACCGTTCCACTCTCCACCATCGTCGGCGATCCCAAGCGCCTGCTTGAAATCCCCGGCATCGGCAAGGGAATGGTCGCCAACATTCAATCCATCGAGCAGCACGGCTCCATGCCGCTGCGCGACGAACTCCTCCTCAAATACAAGCCAACCATGCTGGAGCTGCTCAAGCTCCCCGGCATGGGCCCCAAGACCGTCGCACTCATCTTCGAGGCTACCGGCGTCGCCACCGTCGATGATCTCGCCGTCGCCATCGACGAGGGCCGCCTCGCCAATCTGCCGCGCGTTGGTGAGAAGCTCATCCAGAAGCTGCGCAAGGGCATCGACGAATACCGCAAGAACAGCGGCCGCTTCCATCTCGACGACGCCGAGACCGCTGCCGAGCGCCTCACCCTCTACCTCAAGGATTTTCCGGGCGTCGAAAGCGTGACGCCTGCCGGTTCACTCCGCCGCGGCCGCGATACCGTTGGCGACCTCGACATGCTCGTCACCGGCCCCGCCTGCGAAGAGGACGTCGTCTCCGCTGCCGTCGAGTACACCGCCGCCTATCCGCCCATCGCGCAGCTCATCGCGAAGGGCCAGAACAAGGTCAGCTTCAACCTGAGCACCGGTCTGCAGATCGACGTCCGTCTCCTGCCGCGCGCCTCCTTCGGCGCGGCACTCCAATACTTCACCGGCTCCAAGATGCACAACGTCACCGTACGCCAGCGCGCGCTCAAGCGCGGCTACACGCTCAGCGAGTACGCGCTCGCCCGCCTCGACGACGGCACTCAGGTCGCGGCTGCAACCGAAGAAGATATCTACCGCGCGCTCGATCTCGACTGGATCCCGCCCGAGCTGCGTGAGAACAGCGGCGAGATCGAAGCCGCCGCGCAGCACACGCTGCCACGCCTCATCGAGCAGAAGGACATCCGCGGCGATGTCCACATGCACACCAACGTCACCGACGGGAAGAACACCATCCGCGAGATGGCCGAGGCCGGCCTCGCCCACGGCTACGAGTACATCGCCATCACCGACCACTCGAAAAATCTCGCGATGACCTTCGGCCTCGACGACGAGCGCGCACTCGAACACGTCCGCAACATCCGCGACGTCGATGCCGCCATGGCCGGCAAGATCCGCGTCTTCGCCGGCATCGAGGTCGATATCCTTGGCGACGGCGCGCTCGACCTCTCCGACGAAGTCCTCGCGCAGATGGACATCGTCATCGCCAGCGTGCACTCGCTCTTCAATCAGCCCCGCGAGGAGATGACCGCGCGCATCCTCCGCGCCATCGAAAATCCCTACGTCCGCATCCTCGGCCATCCCACCGGCCGCAAGCTGCTGGTCCGCGATGCCTATGAGCTCGATCTGCCGGCCATCCTGAAACGAGCCGGCGAGCTCGGTGTCGCGGTCGAGCACAACGCCGACCCCAACCGCCTCGACCTCTGCGACCGCGACCTCCGCATGGCCAAGGAGAACGGCTGCCGCATCGTCGTCAACACCGACGCGCACCACGTCTCCAGCCTGGAAAAGATGCGCTACGGCATCCGCCAGCTACGCCGAGCCTGGCTCACGCCGGAGGACGTCCTCAACACCCGCAGTGCAAAAGATTTCCTCGCCGCCCTCCGCCCGCGTCCCTGAACTCAGGAAATCCATCGACGATTCCAACGGCCCATGTTCTAATGCACTCCCCGAAACAAATCTGGGCCCGAGGTACGTATGCGCCATCGCATCGCCGCGTTGCTTGTCTGCTGCCTTCCGCTCTTCTGCGCCGCTCAGCAGAAGACACAGATCACTTCCGACCGCGTCAACGCTGCCCTCGCGCAGCTCGACCCCTACATTCGCTCCGCCATGGACAAGACAAAAGTTCCCGGCGCAGCCGTCGCCGTCATCTATAACGGCCAGGTTGTCTTCCTCCGCGGCTACGGCGTTCGAAAGATCGGCGAGCCCGAGCCAATCGATCCTGACACCGTCTTTGAACTAGCCTCCGTCTCCAAGCCCATCGCCTCCACCATCCTCGCTTCGCTGGTCGGCCAGGGAAAGATCCGTTGGGATGACCGCATCGCTGACCTCGAACCCGACTTCAAGCTATCCAGCCCGGAGACAACACGCGAGGTCACTATCCGCGACTTCCTCTCCCATCGCAGCGGTCTCGCCACCGAATCCGGCGACCTGCTCGAAGACCTCGGTTATTCACGTCCGAACATCCTTCACCAAATGCGTTATCTGCCGTTGCCCGGCGTGTTCCGCAAGACATACGCCTACAGCAACTTTGGTTACACCACCGGAGCCATCGCGGCCGCTACAAAGATCGGAAAGCCCTGGGAGACGATCGCCGAAGAACAGCTCTATGCTCCACTCGGCATGACCTCCACCAGCTCACGCTTTTCCGACTATGAGAACCGCACCAACAAGGCTGCGCTGCACATCATGATCAACGGGCAGCCCTTCAACCGCTTCGTGCGCGAAGCCGACGCCGAGGCGCCCGCCGGCGGAGTCAGTTCGAGTGCTCGCGATCTCGCAAAATGGGTTCGCCTGCAACTCGATGGAGGCAAGTGGAACGATAAGCAGATCATCGACGCCAACGCGCTCGCCGAAACCCACAAGCCTCAAGTCTGTCGCGTCGCTGCCGACCCTGCGAAGCCCAACGTCTGCCCGGGCAATCAGTACTACGGCCTGGGCTGGGATGTCGGAAAAGATGCCCTGGGCCACGATCAGTTCGCTCACAGCGGCGCCTTCTTCCTCGGAACCTCTACCTCCGTCTACATCGTTCCTGAGGAGCACATCGGCGTCCTCGCGCTCACCAACAGCACGCCCATCGGCCTGCCGGAATCGATCTGCCTCACCTTCCTCGACTACCTGCACTACGGCAAGCAGCAGCGTGACTATCTCCCGCTTATCGCGCATTTCATGGATCAAATGATCGCTTCAACGCAGGATGCCGCGCCCAATTACGCCACACTGCCTCCACCCAAAAATCCTGCCGCCGCCAAACCGCTCACCGCGTATGCCGGCAAATATTCAAACGAATACTTTGGAACGCTCGAGATCTCTGTCGAGAAAGATCGCCTCATCCTTCGCCTTCCGCCGCGCGGAGCCTACTATGAGCTCTCCCACTGGGACGGCGACACCTTCTCCTACTACTTCGCCAGTGAAAGCACCGGACTCGGCCGCCGCGGCGCGAAATTTTCGCCGGATAAAAATCAAGTACTCATCGAAAATCTCGCTACCGAGCATGACGCAGTCTTTACCAGGACCGCACCGGCGCAATAGCATTCGACTCCCCAGGGAAGCATCGGACGAACCTGATCAATTTCACCTCAGGTCCGGCCGCTTTCATCGGGAGGACTTCGATGTCGAGGAGTCAGGCGATCTAAAAATACGCTCAACCGTGGTGAGTGTCCGCAAGCTCGCGGACGATGTCGCCCACAAAGGCTTTTGCGTCGCCAAAGAGCATCAGAGTCTTATCCCCGTAGTAGAGAGGATTATCGATTCCAGCGAAGCCTGGGCTCATGCCGCGCTTGATCACCATGGCTGTTCGAGCCTTGTCCACCTCGATGATGGGCATGCCGTAGATGGGACTCGACTGGTCAGTGCGCGCGGCTGGATTCGTAACGTCGTTGGCGCCGATGATAAGGGCGACGTCAGTTTGCGGGAGATCGGAGTTCATGTCATCCATATCCAACAGGCGATCGTAAGGGATGTCGGCCTCGGCAAGAAGGACGTTCATGTGGCCGGGCATGCGACCCGCGACGGGATGGATGCCGAATTTCACGTCGATGCCCTTCTTGGTGAGGATCTCGTAGAGTTCGCGGACTTTGTGTTGGGCCTGGGCGACGGCCATACCGTAACCGGGAACGATGGCGACCCTGCTGCTGGCGGAGAGAATGGCGGCAGCTTCTTCGGCGTTGGCGCTGCGAACGGTTCGTTCCTCGGCGACCGCCTTGGTGCCGGTTTGGACCTGGCCGAATGCGCCGAACATGACGTTGGTGAACGAGCGATTCATGGCCTTGCACATGATCACGGAAAGGATGAAGCCGGAGGAGCCATCGAGGGCGCCGGCGACGACAAGCACTTTGCTATCGAGCACGAACCCGAGCAGGGCGGCCGAGAGGCCGGCGTACGAGTTAAGGAGTGAGATGACAGTCGGCATGTCCGCGCCGCCGATAGGAGTGACCAGCAAAATTCCGAATAGCAACGCGACCCCGACCATGGCCGGGAAGAGGTGCGTATACTCCGGGTGCATCGTGAGAATGATCGCGATCACGATCGCGGAGCCGAGGACCGAGAGGCTCACGATATTCTGTCCGCGGTAGGTAATCGGGCGCTGCGGGAGAATTTCCTGGAGTTTTCCGGCGGCAATCAGGCTGCCTGTAAAGGTCAGGGAGCCAATGATCACTTCCATTGCAATCTCGACCATGCTGAATTTCGTGACGTGCGGCGCGTGCACGTAGTACTCGGCGATACCGATCATGGTTGCGGACAAAGAGCCGAACGCGTGGCTAAGGGCGGTTCGCTGGGGCACGGCCGTCATGCGGACCAGGCCGAGCGGGATGCCGATGGCGGCGCCGATGATCAGCGCGACGGCGATCCACTTGTATTGCACAAGCGCTGGATTGAAGAGTGTCGCAACGACAGCAAGTGCCGCGCCAATTTCGCCGGCAAGCACTCCATGACGTGCGGTGGCCGGCGAGCTCAGCCACTTCAGCGAGAGAATGAAGAGGACGGCTGCGGCGATGTAGGCGAAATCGATGAGCTGCCCAACGGCGACCGGAGTCATGATTTTTTGGCTTTCCCGCTCTTAAACATGCGCAACATGCGGTCAGTAATCAGGAAGCCGCCGACCATGTTGCTGAACGAAGCAGCCACGGCGATGGTGCCGAGGACGGTGGTCAGCGTCGTCTCGTGCAGGCCGGCAATGATGATGGCCGCGACAACGACAATGGCGTCAAGAGCATTCGTCAGCGACATCAGCGGGGTGTGCAGCAGCGGCGACACGCGCTTGATCAATTCAAACCCGACGAAGCCCGCCAGAATGAACACGAAAAGATTCGAGATGAAACCTGCAGGCACTCCGTTCCTCCTTTTAGGGCGCTTGCTTCTGGTTGTCCAGAGCCGGCATGGTGAAAAATTCGCGAACGCGCGCGTTCACCACCTCCCCGCCGCGCGTGAGCAGCGTGCTGCGAATGATTTCGTCATCCGCGTCGAGGCGCGGCTTGCCTTCTTTTACAAGGTGCGTAAGAAAGGCCACCATGTTCCGCGCATACAATTGGCTGGCGTCGTGTGGGACGCTGCTGCCCACGTTCACCCAGCCGATGATTGTGACACCACCGGTTACGAACGTCTCGCCGATCTGGGTGAGTTCGCAATTCCCGCCGCGCTCGGCGGCAAGGTCCACGATCACCGAACCCGGCGCCATGCCCGCCACCATCTCGCGCGTGATGAGGACTGGCGACGTCTTCCCGGGAATAACCGCGGCCGTGATCACCACGTCACTCTCGGCGACGACGCGGGTCAGTAGCTCGCGCTGGCGATTGTAGAAGGATTCGTCTTGCGCCCGCGCGTAGCCGCCCGCGTCCTGCGCGTTTTGCACTTCGATAGGCAGCTCGACGAATCGCGCGCCGAGGCTCTGCACCTGCTCCTTCACAGCGGGACGTAAATCGTACGCCGAAGTGACCGCACCGAGCCGCCGAGCGGTCGCAATCGCCTGCAGGCCCGCAACACCCGCGCCGATGACAAGCACCCGCGCAGGCGTAATCGTTCCCGCGGCGGTGGTCATCATGGGAAAAAGGCGTGGTAGCGTGTTGGCCGCGATCAACACGGCCCTGTAGCCGCAGACGGTGCCCATCGAGGAGAGCGCGTCCATGCTCTGCGCCCGGGTGACACGGGGCATCAGCTCCACGGCGAAGGAAGCAACTCCCGCGCGGGCAATATCCTGGATGGTGTCGAGTTGGCCCAGCGGCCGCAGGAATCCAATTAACAATTGGTCGGCGCGATAGAGAGGAACATCCGCTCTGCCAGTCTTGTCATTCGAGCCGTAGCAGAGAACCTGAACAACAATATCCGCGGTGCGAAAGACCTCGGCTCGGTCAGGAACTACCTTCGCGCCTCTAGCGGTGTATTCGGCGTCAGGATAGCCGGCCTCAAGCCCGGCATTCTGTTCCACCACCACGTCCAGGCCGGCTTTCTTGAGGTTCGCAACGACGGACGGTACAAGCGCGACGCGACGTTCGCCGGGATAACTTTCGCGCGGAACCCCAACAATCATTCGTTCATTCCTCGCGCGTGGAGAAATGGCGGAGATTCTGGGCGAAGCCGCCGCATGAACAAGCTCGTAGGAGAAGCAAGCACAGTTTCAGGTGTGCCTCGCGTATGGGTGCAGTTAAAGTCGTGCAATTATAGCCCTGCGCAGCAACGTTGCAAGCCGATTCGATCAATTCTGGCGATTGCCGGCGACCGAAACAAACGATGGTGTGACAAAGCGAACCGAGCATGAAGACCGCCCTATGATGCCGGAGCGCCGTTCATGAGCGCGTTGAGCAGCAAGCGGTTAACGTGCTCCTGATACTGTTCGGCGCTCCAGCCGCGCTGAACCACTAAGTCCTCCCACATCCGGAGAGAGGTGATGCTCCAGAGCAGATCGGTACCAAACTCAGGGTCGAGGCCTGGGCGGAGCGCGCTTTCCGCCTGAAGGCGAGCAACGATGGAGCGGCATCCTGTCAGCCGATTTTGGAGCCGATCCTGCCAGGACCGCTCCACCGCCGGATCGCTGCGCCGGACGGCATCAAACACTCGCGCAATCGGCCAGAGCCCAGGATTGTCCGAAGCCTGCAGTGCAACCATTTCTCGCACCGCCGCAATTCCCGAGGGCGCCTCGGCGATCTTGCGCAGTTTTTCCGGTAGCCCGCGCAATTCGTCCACGTGGCGGATCAGGGCAATCATGAGATCGGCGCGATCGGCGAAATGGAGATAGATGGCTTGGCGGGAGAGACGAGCGGCGCGGGCAATGTCACCGAGGGAGATGTCGGCGCCGCCGCGCCGCCGGATGAGAGCCAGGGCGGCGGTCAGAATCTTTGAGCGCGTGTCTTTTGCACTTGACATGCTGTAAACCAAGAAGTAGATTATTGCTTGACAGCATGTAAACTAACATAATTCGCAGGGGAAGGGAAATATGGGGACGCAAACAGCGTATGCAAACGAAACGGAAAACATCCAGGAAGTTCAATCGACGATCCGAGGCCGAATGGAGCATTACATGGCGCTCTGGAATGAGCACGCGATCGCGGAACACTCCAGGTTGCTGACAGAAGACGCCGACCTCGTGAACGTTGTGGGAATGCACGTGCAGGGGCGGCAAGAAATCCAAAAGCATCACGAGCAACTGCACCGCACTATTTTCTCGAAGAGCGTCTCACGCATCTTGGAACTGTCCATTCACGCCGTCGACAACGCCACGGTCCTGGTGCATATGCGCTGGGAAATGAAAGGTGCCGCCAGGTTGCCCGGATGGGACGTACCGGAGCCCCGCACCGGAGTGATGACCCTGGTGTGGGTCAAGCAGACCAGCGAATGGCGCGTCAGAGCTCTGCACAACACCGATGCCATTCCAGTACCTGAGTTGCCGAAGTTTTGACCCCGCGCAGTGCCGCCCAAGCGTAAGCGCCGCAAAAAAACCGAGCCCCCGGCCGCCAGGAACCCGCCCATCCATCTCCGGCGGATGACGGAGACGATGTGGCAGGCTTCCACTGGCGGCCGAAGGCTCGAACGGATTTCGTTGTACGGTGCGAATCTACTGCGTCGCGGTCATCGTGGGGTGGTCCACCTGCGCCGACTGTACCGGCGGATGGTGGCTTACCAGGAAGTTCGCGATGTCCTGCTGGAAGTTCGGACTGTTTGCCGGGATCGTCATCAGCGCCGGCAGGCCGGGAAAGAGCTCGCCCAGCGCCTTCAGCAGCATCCCGTGCTCATCCAGGTAGAAGCGCGACAGCACCGTCTCCTCATGCGTGCTTGCGTCGAAGGAGAGCGTCTCCCACACCCACGACAGATGCGCCGCATTGGGCACGCCATGCTTCTCCGCCGCCTTGCGCATCGCGTCCAGTTCGGTGCCCGCCTTCAGGTGCGAGCACACCGAAACCACGACCTTCCCATTCGAGAAGTACGACTTGTCGATGTCGCTGGCAATGAAGTGGGCCGCCAGCTCAGACTGGCCGACAAAAATGGAGGAGACCGGGCGGCCGAAGACGCTGCGCACAGCCACCGGCAGATCCGAAAGAGGTGTCACCTGGCAGGCGCTACCGTTGAAGGCCTGCATCACTACCTTCTCACCCAGGGAGTGCATGCTCATCAGCGTGTCCAAGTCGACGCTCGCGCCCTGCAGGCCGGGAGTCTGCGCAGAAGCCGTGAGCCCGACGAGCATTACCAAAGCGGTCAAAGTCTTCATACGTCCACCTCGGTGCCAGAATGGCGTTACCTCCCACTTTGGGCAAATTACGTCGGTAATTTTTCTACCGCCTTTGTGCCCGCCGTTACACCACCATCGTGGTATCCCTGTCACTGCCCTCGCCGTTCCGCGCCACTTCCGCTATCTACCCGCACATCTGTCACATGGCGCGCCGCCGGACGACAGGCTGCACCAAAGCTGTGCCGACGCATTTCAAGGGCCGCGCCGTCCGCCTCACATGACTTCCGTACCGTGAGCCCTGCCAGCTTTACCTGATCGAAATGCCGCCGCTGCCGACAACCGGCAGCACGCACCGCAGCATGACCGACAGCCCGGCATGCCGTACCCTTACCTGCATGCAAGCCGCCCACAATTCTTTCTTCGCCCGCGTGCTGATCGCCGCCGCCCCCATCGCCATCCTGATCTCCGCGACAGCCGCCTTACCATCCGCCCTTGCCGGCCAGCCAGACCGCGCATCCCTGGTCAACCCGCTCGTCGGCACCACCAACGGCGGCAACGTCTTCCCCGGCGCCACCGTGCCCTTCGGCATGGTCCAGTTCTCGCCGGAAGCCACGCCGGTGAACATGAAGCGCATGATCGCCGCGCCCGGCGGCTACGAGTACCGCGCCACCCAGATTCGCGGCTTCAGCCTCACCAACGTCGAGGGCTGGGGCTGCGCCGGCGCATCCGGCGACGTCCCCTTCATGCCCATCACCGACGCCGTCACCGAGTCGCCGTCGAAGGACTTCCGCTACAAGTACGCTGCAGGCTTCACCCACGCCGACGAGAAGGCTGAGCCCGGCTCCTATCAGGTCAAGCTCGGCAACGGTGTGCAGGTCGCGCTCGCCGCCGCCACCCGCATGGGCGCCGCCACCTTCATCTTCCCGTCGGACAAGCCCGCCCGCATCCTCGTGCGCACATCCGACTCCGAAGTCGGCTCCACCGCCGCCCACACCCAGATCGATCGCGCCGCCCAAATCGTCACCGGCTCGGTGACAAGTGGCAACTTCTGCGGCTACATCGGCACCGAGGACCGCCGCCCCTACTACACCCTCTACTTCGTAGCCCGCTTCGATCGCCCCATCACCGAAACCGGCGCATGGAAAGACTCGACGGTCACCCCCGGCGGTACCACCTCAGAAGGCGGAACCGGCTTCGGTCCCAAGGGCTTCCCCGAGGCCGGCCACGGCTCCGGCGTCTGGGTAGGCTTCGGCAACGGCGGCGAAGTTCGCCTCAGCGTCGGCATCTCCTACGTCAGCGAGGCCAACGCCCGCGCCAACCTCGATGCGGAATCCACCGCAGCCACAACACACGAGCAGGTCGCCGCCCGTGCCCGCGCCGCATGGAACAAGCAGCTCTCCCAGATCGAAATCGAAGGCGGCACAGACGAGCAGCGCCGCGTCTTCACCACCGCGCTCTATCACGCCACCATGACCCCCACCACCTACAGCGACGTCAACGGCGAGTACACCGGCATGGATCACAAGGTCCACCACGTCGCCGCCGGTCAGTCGGTGCAGTACGCCAACTTCTCCGGCTGGGATGTGTATCGGTCACAGTTCCAATTACTCACATGGCTCGACCCCAAACGCGGCAGCGACATCGCGCAAAGTTTATACAACCAGTCGCAGCAGGACAACGGCCGCTGGGATCGCTGGACCCACCTCAGCGGTGCGACGCACGTCATGAACGGCGACCCCGCGGCCGCCGCCATCGCCGACATCTATGCCTTCGGCGGACGCGCCTTCGACGCACACGCCGCCCTCCAGTCGCTGGTGCACGCCGCCGACGTTCCCACCAAAGAAGACCTCAGTCACGATGGCTGTCCCGTCGAGTGCGTCGGGCAACGCCCAGGTCTCGATCAATGGCTCAAGCTCCACTACATCCCCGCCGGCGCGCCAGCGTGGGGTCCAGCCGCCGATACGCTCGAAGACGTCTCCGCCGAGTTCTCCATCTCCGCCCTCGCCGGCCATCTCGGCGACACGGCATTGCAGCACCGCTTCGCCGAACGCGCGCAGTATTGGAAGAACATCTGGAACCCGAACGCCGCGCCAGATGGCGGCTACTTCATGAATCGCAACCCCGACGGCACCTGGCCCAAGGTGCAGGACGACAACGACAAGGCCCCGCGCGACTTCACTCCGTCCACGGAAGACGGCTTCGTCGAAGGCAGCGCCGCGCAATATGTATGGATGGTGCCCTTCAACGTCGCCGGCCTCTTCGACCAGATGGGCGGCCCTGACAAAGCTATCGCGCGCCTCGACCGCTTCTTCTACGACGACAAGGGCGCGCCCGCCGTCACCAAGGCCGGCCCGCTGCACGCCGAACTCGACAACGAGCCCTCCATCGAAACGCCGTGGCTCTACGACTTCACCAATCAGCCCTGGAAGACCCAGCAGCTCGTCCGCCAGGTGCTCAACACCATCTGGAAGAACGCGCCCGACGGCATCCCCGGCAACGACGACCTCGGCGAAATGTCCTCATGGGCCGTCTTCGCCATGATGGGCTTCTACCCCGAAATTCCCGGCCGCGCGGAACTCGTCCTCGGCAGCCCGCTCTTCTCGCAAGTCACGGTGCACCGCGCCAACGGAGACGTGCACGTCATCGCGCCGGCGGCCTCCACGAACACGCCTTATGTCCAATCGCTGAAGGTCAACGGCAAGCCAAGCTCGAAGACCTGGCTCCCGGAAAGCTTCGCGCTCAAAGGCGGCACGCTCGAGTTCGATCTCGGCGACACGCCCAACAAAACCTGGGGCACAAAGCCGGACGATCAGCCGCCCTCTTTCGGAGCAAACTGAGTTCACTCGCAGCGTAAGGCATCCACAGGATTCAATCTGGATGCCTTCAGCGCTGGCAGCAAGCTGGCAAGCACCGCGATAGCCGCCAGCAACAGAATGGCAAAGGCCAGCGTCGCAATGTCGTAGGGCTTCAGTCCAAACAGCATCGTCGTAGCTGCTCGCCCCGCGATCAGCGCAAGCACAGTCCCCAGGATCACGCCGATCACCAGCATCCACGCGGTATCGCTCAGCACCAGCCCGATCACCTGACCGCGACGCGCACCCAGCGCGATCCGTATACCGATTTCATTCCGCCGCTGTGCGATGAAGTACGAGAGCACTCCGTATAGTCCGATCACCACCAGCAGCGCGGCAAGTACACCAAAGAAACCGGAAAGCATTGCCATCATCCGCTCGCCCACCAGGTTGTCGCGAATGCCCTGCTGAAAGTCGGAAAACTGCGGAATCATATTGGGATACCTAGCCGCAATCTTGCGTCGAATGGCCGTGATCGCCGCAGGCCCATCGGTCGAAGCAATCACCATCTGAGCGAAGGGCTGTTGCGCGGTCTCCGGTAACTGATCGATCGGTACGAAGGCTATCGGCTCCGGCTCTTTCCGCAGATCGTTGTACTTGGTATCCGCCACCGTCCCCACTACCTGGTACGTGCGCGCCGGGTATTGCGGCTCTGGCATCACCTGCACAAGCTGCCCCAGCGGCTTTTGAGTGCCGAAGTATCTGCGCACGAATGCCTGGTTCACAATCAGCACATACGGAGTATCGGCCCTGTCCGTCTCCGCAAAACCTCGTCCCGTCAGTAGCGGAATATCCATCGTGGCAAAGTAGCTCGGGCTTACATACGTAAACCTGCTCGATCCTTCCGCCGGACCGACATGCACCCCATGGCTCCAGGTGCCTCCAACCAAAAGGACGTTCGTGGTCGCGGCTGCATTCTGCACACCGGGCACACTGCGCACGTCCTCTACCAACTGCCGTTTGAAGGCGGCTTCATTCTCAGGCTTGATGTTCATCGTCGAGTAATAGTTAAAGTAGCCGATAGTGATGCCACTCTCTCGGAAACCCGGATCGAACGTCATCAGATTGCGATAGCTGCGTACAAACAGCAGCGCGCCAACAAGCAGCACCAGCGACACCGCAATCTGCGTCACCACCAGAAACCGCTGCACAGAAAACCGCTCGC
The DNA here is from genome assembly GCA_963763665.1 of uncultured Acidobacteriaceae bacterium. Taxonomy (GTDB): domain Bacteria; phylum Acidobacteriota; class Terriglobia; order Terriglobales; family Acidobacteriaceae; genus KBS-83. The sequence continues at coordinate 157,537 of CAVXPT010000003.1, forward strand.
GTCCGCCCGCAACCCCGCGCTCGCCGGACTTGAGAGACGCAATCGGATCCACTCTCGTCCCGCGCATCGCCGGAATCGTTCCGAACACCACACATGTCAGCATCGCAACACCAGCGGCAAACAGCAGCACGCGCCAGTCGGTGACGATTGAAAGTTGGATCGAATAGTCGCTGGTGCTCAGCGCCGCCACCAGCAAGCGGCTCAACGGCTGGGCCAGCGCAACGCCGATCACAGCCCCGCTGATGGCGAGCAGGCTGCTTCCGATTAGCAGTTGCCGCAGCAGCCGTGCTCGCGACGCACCCAGCGCCATCCGGATTGCCATTTCTCGCTGCCGGGCACTCGCGCGTGCCAGCATCAGGTTGGCCAGGTTCGCACAGGCAATCAGCAGCACCAGACCCGTGATGGCGAGCAAGAGTTGCAGAGAGGAGTCATAGGCCTCGCGCAGCATGCTAACGCCCGAGCCGGCCGGATACGCGGCCAGCCGAAACGATTTATAGTGCTTGATGCCTTCGGCGCTATATCCACTGGGCGCCGTACTCTCAAAGATGCCCGGGCTGAGCGAGCCAAAATATCCCGACGCACGGGCCATCGTCCAGCCTGGCTTTAGCCGGCCCATCACGTTGAAGCTGAAAACCTCACGTCGTGGATTGGGCGGTATGCATGTGGGATAGGCGAGATCGAAACTGTCTCCCACACTCAGTCCGAAAAAGCCCGGAGGCGTAATGCCCAATATCTGTATCGCGCGGCCTTCCACCTGGATGGTCGTGTTTGCGGAGATGGGCTGACCGCCCATCTCCGCCTTCCAGTACCGATAACTGGCGACGGCCTTTGATGGCAAGCACGACGATTCGTCTTGCGGCTCGATGAGCCGTCCCTGCCAGGGCACAACTCCCAACACATTAAAAAATTCGCCGCTCACCTCGAGCCCGTGCAGGCGCTTCGCTTCGCTGAGCTTGCCTACCATCACATCGGACGTCCTCCACGCAAAGACGCCGGAGAATGGATCGTGGTGCCGCCGCACCTCCTGCCACATCGGAATGGTGAAGTTCGCAAAAGGGCCATCGTTGATGCCAAAGCCCGTGTTTCCGCCGGCGATGCGTAACTCGGCCAGCTCCTGGGGCCGCTGGATCGGCAGACTCCGCAGCCGTACTGCATCGAGCAATTGAAAAACGGCGGTGTTTGCGCCAATTCCCAGCGCCAGCGTAAGCACCGCCACGATTGTGAAGCCAGGACTCTTCACAAATCCGCGCACCGCATACCGCACATCGCGGAAAAAGCTCTCCAAACCGAGCGCCGCGTCTTCCGCATCCACGCGCTCTTTCACCACCGTGGGATTTCCAAAGCGCAGCCGCGCCCTGCGGACAGCCTCATCCGGGCTCACGCCCTTCGCAACGTCGGCCTGGATGCGCATCCGCATATGCTCGAGCAGTTCATCTTCAACCTCGCGGTCCAGCTTCGAACGCCTGCCCAGGGCCCCAATGCGACGAAAAGTCCGACGGAAGACACCCATACCTCACCTCACGCGAAGCGCAGAATCGCCTGCACACCCTTCACCACTTGCTCCCAGTTCTTCTCTCGCGCGGCAAGTTGCTTCCTGCCCGCCGCCGTCAGCGAGTAGAACTTCGCCTTCCGGCTCGCCTCCGTCACCGCCCATGCGGCGCGCACCCATCCGCTCTGCTCCATGCGGTGCAGCGCCGGATACAACGATCCCTCTTCCACCGTGAGCAGCGCATCGGAGACCTCCTCGATGTGCATCGCGATGCCATAGCCGTGCATCTCGCCCAGTTGCGAAAGACTCTTCAGAATCAGGAGATCGAGCGCGCCCTGCAGATCGTTCTTCGCCATGAACTCTCCCCATCGTTACCCTAGACATCGATGGTAGAGAAAACGTAGCGGCTCCTTACCCTAGTTGTCAAGGGTAAGAGCGCGAAGCCCACTTGTCATCCTGAACGTAGCCGAAGGTGGAGTGAGGAGCCTGCCCTGAGCCCATCGAAGGGACTGCTGCACCTTCCGTTCCATATCGGCGCAAAGCGCCGCTCAGCGCTGCTCACTCCTCGCGCAACAGCATCAGCGGATCGGCCTTGAGCGCCCGCTGCGCAGGAATCCACGCCGCCACCAACCCCAGCAGCAGCATGATCAACACCACCCCGCACAGCACCAGCGGGTCGCGCGGCGATGCCTGGTACACGATGAACGCCAGCACCTTCGTCGCCGCCAGCCCCAGCACCACGCCCGCTATCGAGCCGAATGTCAGCAGCCGGAACGCACGCCCCAGCGCCGCGCCCAGCACCTCCCTGCGTTGCGCGCCCAGCGCAATGCGAATGCCCAGCTCGCGCAGCCGCCTGCTCACCGAGTACGCCGCCATTCCAAAGATGCCCGTCACCGCCAGCATCGCGCCCAGCACGCCAAGCACGCCCAGCGAAACCGTCGCCACCCGCGATGCAAACAGCGCGCTGTCCAGCGTTTTTGTCCATGTATTGATGGTGAACGGCAGCCCCGCATCCAGCTTGCGCAGCGCATCCTGCACCGGGGTCGCCAGTTGCTGCGCATCGCCCTTCGACCGCACCACCAGCGTGGTCGAACTCGAAGGCGATTGCAGGATGGGCAGAAACATCGCCGGCTGCTGATCCTCTGTCAGCGTTTTGTACTTTCCGTTCTCCACAATCCCCACCACCTGGATGCGTGTGCCGTCATACAGCTTGTAGTACCCCCCCAGCGCACCGGCCACGGAGCCAAAGACTTCGCGCGCAAACTCCGCGTTCACCACCGCCACGCGCGGCGCTTTGTTGTCGTCGTGCCAGGTAAATGTCCTTCCCATCAGCAGCGTCGTGCCCGCCGCGTGGAAGTAGCCGGGCGAACTCCGATATTCGGAAGCGTCAGCCGCTTTATTCGATAGCTTCGTATCGGTCACGCTGTCTTTGAAAACTACCTCGGTACTCCATCCCAGCCCCAGCGGTTGCCGGTCGATCAGCCCCACAGCGCTCACGCCCGGTATCGCCGCCATGGTGTCGATCGCGCGCCGCTGCATGATCGGCACTCGGTCTCCGTTGTATCCCGCCATATCTAGATCGGTATCCACCAGCACCGCGCCCTGTGGAAGAAAACCAAAATTGCTGTGCAGCGAGCGCACCAGCCCCCGCACCGCCACCAGCGAGGACGTCACCAGCACCGCGCAGATCGCGATCTGTGCCGCCAGCAACAAGTCGCGCACCGTGAACCGCCGTCCGGCCACTCCTCCGGTCGAACCCGCCTTCACCACCTCATAGGGATTCGCGCGCATCACCTGCCGCACCGGCACCACGCCGAACAGCAGTCCGCTCACCAGCGCCAGCAGCACCGCGACTGCATACACGTGCCAATCCGGACTCACCGGCACACGAACAGGAAAACTCGACACCGGCTGCCACACACTCAGCCAGCGCAACAGCACCACGCTGCCCGCCACTCCGGCAACGCCGCCCATCAACGAGACCATCACCGCTTCCGTGAAGAGTTGCCGCAAAATCCGCCTGCGGCTCGAGCCCAACGCCAGCCGCAATGCAATCTCTCTCGAACGGTCCGCCGCGCGCGCGGCAAACAAGCTGCCCAGGTTCGCACACGCCGCCAGCAGGATCAATGCCGCCAGCGCCGTCAGCCCCGCAAGAAACGCACGCACCGGGCCGCCCAGCATGTCTCCCGCCAGTCCCGGCCGCGCCAGTCTGAAATTCATCCCGTCGTCATCCTTCGGATACGCTTTCGAAAGATATGCGCCGATGGAGTTCAAATCCCCGGTCGCCTGCCCCGGGCTCACTCCCGTCTTCAGATGTCCCAGCACTTCCATCCCGCGGGCGGCGCGCGACTTCAGCATGCTCCAGCCATCCACCTGCTCCTGGTCCACCAGCGGCACCCAGAAATCCGGCGCGTAGAACAACTCCGTCCCGCGAAACTCCTGCGGAGCCACGCCCAGAATCGTGTACGGATGCTTGTTCAGTTGCACCGTGCGCCCCACTGCACTGCGATCTCCGCCAAAGCGGCTCGACCAGTACGCATAACTCAGCACGATGTATGGGCTGCTGTTCTCGCCGTGCTCATCCGACCGATGAAAGAACCGCCCCAGATGCGGCTGAATCCCCAGCGCGTCGAAATAATTTCCGCTCGTCTCGTAGAGCCACGCCGGCACGGCGCTGCCTCCCGTATCCAGCCCCGCGCGCGTGATCTGGTACGCAATCAGATCGTCGAAGCTGCGGTTGCGATCGCGCAGGTCGAGATAGTCCGGATACGACTGCATCGGAGTGCTGTCGCTGCCACGCTCAATCATCGCGAGGCTCTTCGCACGCGGCACATTCAGCGGACGCAGCACCAGCCCATTCAGCATGCTGAACACCACCGCGTTCGCGCCGATCGCCAACGCCAGCGTCAGCACCGCGACCACCGTAAAGCCTGGCGACTTCGCCAGCACGCGTCCGCCGAAGCGCACATCCTGCAGCAGCCGCTCGAAAAAGTGATTGCCCACCGCCTCGTACGACTCCTGCCGGTATCGCTCATACCCGCCAAACTCCACGCGCGCGCGCCGCTCCGCCTCCGCGCGCGAAAGCCCTCCGCGCTCCAGATCATCCGCGCGATGCTGCATGTGCGAACGCAGTTCCTCCTCCATCTCCTCGTTCTTCGGCGAACGTTGAAAGAGCGCAGCGATCCGGTAGCGAATCGAGTCGAGAAGTTTCATATCTCCTCCGGTTGCGCAGCCAGCGCGGCAGCGATTGCCGTAGCCAGCCGGTTCCAGCCATCCGTCTCTTCGCGCAGCCGCCTGCGGCCCGCGGCGGTCAGCTCGTAAAACTTTGCGCGGCGATTGTTCTCCGAGATGCCCCAGCGCGCCTTCAGCAGCCCCTGCCGCACCAGGCGAAACAGCGCCGGATACAGCGCGCCCTGCTCGATCATCAGCGCGCTCGCCGTAATCTGCGCAATGCGCAGCAGCACGCCATAGCCATGCAGCGGCCCCAGCGACACCGCCTTCAGGATCAGGAGATCCAGAGTCCCGGGAAGAATCTGCGCCTGCTCGCCCATGCACACTCCTAAATTGCTTAGGAGTCTAGGGAGCCTTCCCCTAAGCTGTCAAGGAGAGATACGCTGGAGAATCGGTCGGGTTCCGCAAAATATCCGAAATTATTTCCAAAGGCATGCACCAGTGCCGAATATCGAACGCAGAACCATCACCTATCACCCCGGGTAGCGCCGGCAGCCCAGCCCCCAAGCTCCAGCGCCACCGCCATACATGCATCGCGCAGCTCATCCGCAACCTCGCGATTGTCCAAGGCCCGCGCCACCACCATGCCGCCCACGCACAGCGCCGCCGTTGCCTGAGCCGTAATCCCCCGAGGGCGCCCATTCTCTTTCGAGCTGCGTTCCAGCACACTGACCATCGCCTGAAACACTGTTTCGAAAGCACGCTTCGCGCTCTCTCCGCTGCGCGAGACATCTGTCGGCAACGCCACCATGGGACACGAATTCTCCACATCCTCAAAATGCTGGCGCGACAGATACGCGCGGACTACCTGCGGTCCCACATCTCCGGAAGTCAGATCGACCTCCACGCCCTCCCAGCAATTCTTCCATTCCGGATCGGTGAAGAAGCAGCCCAGCACCTCGGCGTAAAGATCGCTCTTGCTCTCGAAGTAGCTATAGAATCCGCCGCGCGTCAGTCCGGCTCCAGCCATGATCTGATCGACGGAGATATGGTCGAAGCCATAGCGATTGAACAGCCTGCGCGCGCTCTCAACAATCTTTCTCTTTACTTCCGTGCGATGGCCAACCGGATAAGGCATAGCGCTCCTTACTTCCGGTGCAGTATTCACCTGTCGCTATTCCTGTGACGAGCAAAAAGATGATCTTGAACATAATTTCCCCGCGTGTTCCGATGCCTTGGGCTCAACCAGCAAATTCTTCGGAGGAAACATGCAGGTGCAAACGAATCCGGCACCGCAATACGGTGCTTCGTCCCACCCTGGCCTGACCCGGCGCCAATTCGTCAACGGCGCTGCCATTGCTATCGGAGGGATTGTCGCAAGCTCCACCCTTCTGGCGGAAACTCTGCAGCAGCCTGCGCCGGAAAAACCCGGAACGACAGCCACTTCCACGCGTACATCGCTGCATGACGAGATCGTTCTCAAGACCTCCCCGCAGCGCATCTACGAGCTGCTTCTCAGCTCAAAGCAGTTCGCTGCGCTCACCGGTGCGGCCGCCGAAATCGATCCCCGCGCAGGCGGCGGCTTCACCACCTTCGGAAAGCTCATCGAAGGACGCACCATCGAGCTCGTTCCCAACCAGCGGATCGTGCAGGCCTGGCGTCCTGCATCCTGGGAACCCGGCGTCTACTCCATCGTCAGATTTGAACTGAAACCTCGGAACTCCGAAACCACCATCGTCCTCGACCACACAGGATTTCCAGAAGGTGACTTCAAGCACCTCGAATGGGGATGGAAGAACCACTATTGGGAACCGCTCAAGAAATCTTTCTCCTAGCCGCCGGCGAAGAGATCGCATGTCCCCCCTTCGTCATCCAGCCGGATGCCTCATGTTCCTGTGTCGGGATATGGGATCGGCAGAACTCCGCACCACCACCCGTCAGATGCCCACATCTCGCTTTTGAGATGTGGGATGAGGTGAAGCCGGCACTCCCACCAACACGGGTGCCCTACCCTGACGAAGGCAGGGTGGGGTGTTTTCAACGTCACCTGAAACTCCGATAGAACCGAAGCCATTCCCAAACTGGACCAACTGGATAAATCCCATCACAAACCTGCCAAATCACCCCGCCCAATTTGCTAACCTTGAAATAGAGCTAACGAGAAGAAGAAAGCCACGGAACATTCCGTGGCTTTTTCGTCTTTGTAAGTCCTTTTGCAGGACGAATTTAGCGATAAGTTCTTTGAAAAGACGAATTTAGCCTGCGGGAGAGCTCGCAACCCGATGAAACCAGGCAGCTTACAATCCAGTCTCCCGCAACGGGAGGGGGAGGGGGTGGGTCAGTTACCCCAGCCAGTCATCGAACGCGCCGGCACGAATCGCAGCCGCCAGCATCGTAATATCGCCGGCCAGCACGCGATCTTCGCGCAGTGGTCGAACGAACTCGCGTACCCGCACCCGTGCCGCCTCCACTTCGAGCGCAGCTCGCAGCGGCAGGCGAAATTCCAGCGCCTGCGCCGCCGTCATCAACTCGATCCCCAGCACCATCTCGGCGTTCTCCACCACCTGCCGCAGCTTCAGCGCGGCCGTCATCCCCATCGAGACGTGGTCCTCCTTGCCCCCCGAAGTCGGCACCGAGTCCACGCTCGCCGGATGCGCCAGCACCTTCGCCTCATTCAGCAGCGCCGCGGATGTGACATGCGCAATCATGAAGCCCGACGAGATCCCCGGATGGTCGGAGAGGAATGGCGGCAGCCCCTCGTTGATATCCGGATTGATCAGCCGGTCGATGCGCCGCTCGCTGATGCTCAACAAATCCGCCAGCCCGATCGCCGCATAGTCCAGCGCGAACGCCAGCGGCGCACCATGGAAGTTGCCGCCGGAAAGGATATCTCCCGCCCCGTCATCGGTCGCGAATATGAGCGGGTTATCGGTAGCCGAGCCCGTCTCCGTCTCGATCACCGCCGCCGCATGATCCAGCACGCCGCGCACCGCGCCATGCACCTGCGGCATGCAGCGCAGGCAGTACGCATCCTGCACCCGCGGATCGTTCAGCCGGTGCGACTCGCGGATCTCGCTCTGCTCCATCAGCGCGCGCAGATGCGCCGCCGCGGCAATCTGTCCCGCATGCGGCCGCGCCTCATGGATGCGCGCATCGAACGCCGCCGGGGTGCCCCGCAGCCCTTCGAGCGACATAGCCCCCGCCAGATCGAAGAGCCGCACCACGCGCTGCGCTCGAAAAAGACTGAGCCCGCCCACCGACGCCATCGCCTGCGTGCCGTTCAGCAGCGCCAGTCCTTCCTTCGCCTGCAGACGCAACGGCGCTAGTCCCGCAGCCGCAAGCGCCTCGGACGATGGCATGCGCTTGCCCCGAGCCTGATCCTGACCGAACACCTCGCCCTCGCCGATCAGCGCCAGCGCCAGATGCGCCAGCGGAGCCAGGTCGCCGCTCGCACCGACAGAACCACGCGACGGCACTACTGGATGAATGCGGCGCGCCAGCATCGCCACCAGCAGCTCCGCCACCTCCGTGCGCACGCCGCTGCAGCCCTTGGCCAGTACGTTCGCGCGCAGCAGCAGCATGCCGCGCACCTCGGCCTCGCTCAGCGGCTCGCCCACCCCGCAGCAGTGGCTGCGCACCAGGTTCTGCTGTAGCACCGCCACCTGATCCGGTGGCACCCGCACATCGGCCAGCTTCCCAAACCCGGTGTTGATGCCATACGCCGCGGCATCGCCCGCGGCAGCACGATCCACAACCGCGCGCGAAGCAAGCATGCGTTTCTTCGAAACAGGATCGAGCGCCACATCGAGCGTCGCAGCAGCGACCGCGTCGAGTTGCGCCAATGTCAGAGGATCGCCGTTGAGCAGGAGAGGAGCGGAAAGGTTCGTCATAAGAAGGCGTCAGGCAAACTCTTCACTATAACGGTCGCAGCCGCTGACGTCACGCAAAGGAGGTCACGCTGGATTCAATATCCTGCGGCGGCGCGCCCGCCGCTTCGCAGCCTGCACCCACGCGAACAAAGCGGCCACGCAGATCGGCAGGATGGCAAAAAGCCACACCGTGCCGCGACGCGCAGAGTAGTTGGCAACCGTCAGGACGGTCGACGCGGTCGCCACGCGTCCTGCCTCGGTGACGTGAATGACAGCACGCCAGCGTCCCGCATGCGGCAACTGGATGACAGCATCCTCGAGCAGCCGGTTCGTAGCGTGCGCATGCGACAGGTGTGCGACCATAGGCGCGACGCCCACATCCTCCGGAGTCAGCGTGATGACAACATCCGCATCCAGCAGAACGTCGCCGCTCCCCTGCTCTTCGACCATCACACTCAGGTCCGCCGGCCCCACTGCAAGCGACTCCGGCGTAGTAAACAGCGAGACCACGAATGGACCAGCCGTCTGTCGCATCTGCAGGCGTCCACCATCGGCATGCGCCGCAGCAGCAGTACATGCGAGGAGCAGAACAACAAGCACGCGCCTCACATCGCACCCATCATCACGCCGCGCATCTGCATCGGCTGAAGCAGCAACCAGAAGCCGAACGCATAGAGCGCGACGGTGAACAGCGCCAGTGGAGCAATCGCCAACAGCCGACGCACAGCGCGTGTGCCCTTCACCATCCGCCAAGCCAGATAAAGCGACAGCAATAGTCCGCCATCCAGGAACAGCAACTGCAACTGCAGCAGGCCGTTTCCCTGCAGCACGCTTGTCGTCGCACTCCACTGCGGCGCGCTCATCCAGTGCAGACCGAAGTCCTGGCCCGCCTGCTGCACCAGCGGCAGCAACCCCGGCACGCCCATCAGCAGATGGAACAGCAGATGCGCCGCCCACATCCCCATACCCAGCGGCACCAGCACGAGCGCCCCGCGGCAGAACGCCTCCCCCCTCGAGTCGCCACCGCGAGCGGCCTGAGAGACCACCCACACCACACCGGCAGCGAGCATCATCCCGGCCACCACCCCAGCAAAGCTGCCCACTCCGGTGGCGAGCCACGGCACGTGCCGCCCTGCCGCCGCGAGAAAGCTCACCCCCGGCCCCACCATCGCCGCCGCATTCGCAAACCCCGCCACCACCAGGACCAGCGCCGCCGCCGCGACATCTGTCCTGCGGCTCAATCGTCCCAGCGACGACGTAGGCTCGCTTGCGAGCACATCCTCCGTCATGCTGCGCGGCAGGATGCCGATGTTGTCATGCGGACACGCCTTCACGCAGTCCATACACAAGCGTGCAGTCGGCATTGCTGCGCTTTTCCGGCAGATAGAGCTCCAGTTCGCAGCCACGCTGCCGCTCGTTGCCGCGAATGCAGTCACGCGTCGCGCACGTGTCGCAGGTTGCCGCGCTGCGAATCTTCAGCGTCGTCGGAGAGATCAGCGATCCGACGAAGTTGAATTGTCCGATCGGGCAGACATATTTGCAGAAGCTGGCACCGCGAAAGAGGCTATCTACCAGAAATGCCGCGCCGACATACGCAATCAGCAGCCACGCCGTACGGGCCGGGCTGTTCCACAGCGCGAAACGTTCATACCCGAAGAAGAACGCCAACATCAGCCCGACGCCGATCCACTTCACCCGCAGCCACTGCGGCCAGCGAAGACGCGCCCAGCCTAGCCGTCGGCCTAGCTCCCGCGGCAGCGTAAACGGGCATGCCATGCAGAAGAGATTGCCAACAAACAGGAGGGCTAGTACGCCAAGCGCTCGCACAATATTCCACGGCAGTACACCGGCCAGGTTCATGGCCCCCATCGGATGGCCGGCAAAGCCATGCGCAATAACGATGCACATCGCCAGCAGACTGAGTGCCTGCAGCGATTGCCTTCCGTAGCGGGCACGCAGCAATGCACCAAGCACTGGCATACGCAGCAGGTCAAACGTCTGGGCAGAAACGCTAATCCTTCCCGGAGCCGGCGCGCCGCCAATCGTCACCAGCGCGTGCCGTGGTTTGCTCCTGGAAAGCAGCGACAGCGTGATGCCGATTGCTGGCACCAGGTAGATCGTCGAACCAGCTACCCACATGAACGCACCGGCCGCCGCCTGGTCCTGCATCGCAGAAAGACTGAAGATGCGCGGCGCCGTCGCGTAGGTCGGATAGAGCACGTAGGTCGAGAACGCGAGAAATGCCGACAGCGCCGTATTCGCAAGATCCGCCGTGATGAGATACGGCACCGCAGCCCAGCGCGACCAACGCGCACGGCTCGGCCACGGCTGGAGCACCGTCCACCAGAAGAGCAGCGACGTGAAGAGGAAACATGCGTGCTCTACCTCATGCCACGCAGGCGAGCGCAGGGCAAGCTCATAAGCCCCGGCACATGCCACCCGAGATAGGCAACATTCATCGCGATCCAGCCCGTGGCTGGATGCATAAGAAAGCGCGCGATGGCGTGTAACGTTCGCGATGTAAAGAGCGGGCCCATGCCATCGCGCATCCAGCGACGCGGCAGCCCACGCAACAAGGGCACAGTCGGCGCGCCCAGTAAGAGAAGCGGCGGCGCCACAGACATCAACACCAGATGCTGCACCATGTGAGCAAGCAACAGCCAGTTGCCCAACACATCCAGTGGGGACGCAATCGCCAGCCAGATCGCGCTGAGGCCTGCAAAGAAGCACCACGCACGCCATGGCGGCAACTCAGCCGGCCGCGTCAACCTTGCAACTCGCCATCCTCGCCAGTAGATGATCGCCGTCAGCAACAGCGAGAGCGTGGCCCACAGCGGAATGCTCCACGAGGCCGCAATCGCATCTGACAGCTCAGGATTCACCACAACTCCAACCGGCGATACGGCAGCCTACGGACGGATCGCCTCCACCGGCTCCTTCGGCGCGGGATTGTCCGTCTCCGCCACATGCCGTGACGCATCAATGGCGACCGGCTGATTGGCCGGATGCAGCGTCTCCAGAAATGCCACCAGCGCGGTTACCTGTGCCGGCGACAGTGTCTTACCATAGGCAGGCATGTTGCCTCCACCCTGTGTCACCTGGCGGACCAGTTGGTCCTCCGTAAGGCGCGTCGCGACGTAATCCAGCGACGGCCCACGTCGGCCTCCGAGTCCGCCTACCTGGTGGCAGTTACGGCACTGCTTCTCCTGAAAGACAATTGCGCCGCGCCGCTCCAACGGCGTTGTTCCCTCGATGAAGTGGACCGGAACCGGATCGGCGCTCCAGGCATCCATCTGCGGGCTCCACGGTACGTACGTGCCCAAATGGGTGAGCGTGGCAAAGCCCACCGCAAGCACCACGACCAGGATCACAGCGACCGGCCTGCGATGCCAGCTCTTCTCGCCAATACCGGCTACGAATGGCAACGCCAGCATGATACCCACGCCAATCACCGGCGCGATGAGCATGACCGGCGTCTCGATGGAAGGCGGCAGAAACGCGAGCGCCGTATAGATCCACAGAAAGAAGTAATCCGGCTTGGGCGCCGTCTGCACGATGGTGGGATCGGGCACGCCCGTCGGTCCAAGCGGACCAAACATCAATGCGCAGATCGCCACCGCAAGCACGATACCCGCGGCGAACATCGCATCCTTCCACACCGCGCCGGGTACGAAGGCCACGCCATCCTTGTGCGATAGCTCGTTGTATTCCTGAATGTACGTCTCGCGCTTCACCAGGCGCCCGGGTGTCGGCCATTCATTGATGCCCAGCTTCAACACCAGCCATGTGTGCAGCGACGCGAAGGCCAGCATCGTCGCCGGTATCACGAAGACATGCAGCGTGAAGAAGCGGGTAAGCGTGGCGCCGGCGATGATAGGACCACCCAGCATGAATTGGACAAGTTCTCGTCCGATAAAGGGCACGCGGCTCACGATGGAAGCGCCGATGCCCAGTCCCCAGTAGGAGTCCTGATCAAAACGCAGCACCTGACCGGTGAATGCCATCGCCAGTGTCATCAACAGCAGGAACACGCCCAGTATCCAGGTAAGCTCGCGCGGAAATTTATATGCGCCGAAGAGAAACACCTGGGTCATGTGAATGAGCACGATGGCGACCATGAAGTTCGATCCCCAACCGTGCATGCCGCGCAGGAACCAGCCCAGCGGCAACTGATGATTCAACACCTGCAGGCTGGCCCACGCGGAGCCGGCCGACGGCACATACACCAGCGCCAGCAGAATGCCGGTGACAATCTGCAGCAGCAGCAGCACAAAACTCGCGCTGCCGAAGACGTACCACCAACTCGCCGTCTTGCGGGGCACCGGATGCTCGGCAGACTCCTTGACGAAGCCCTCGAGCTGCACACGGCGCTCTACCCAATCGTAGGCTTGCTTGTACCAGGGCATGGCAGAATTCCTTTAACCAGTTTGGCTTCGTTCGCGAGCGTTGGCATCTGCCCGGCATTGATCATTAGCTTGCTGCCTGCAACGCGATAGTCGTAGGTGAACAAACCGCGCTCCGGCGGTCCGGCAGCACGATCTCCATTCGAGTAGTACACGCCACCGTGGCAGGGACACATGAAAAGCTCCGACTGCGGGAACCAGCGCACCGGGCACCCAAGATGCGCGCAGTTCACGGCGAACACGGTAAACGTGTTGCCCGCCTCGCGCCGCACATAACAGGCGACCTTGCCGGTGTCGCCGTCCCATTGGTTCGTGTCGGGGTTACGATATGTGGCCAGCACGGTCTCGCCTTCGTGGTAGTCGCTCACCTCGCCCAGTGCGATCCAGGAGTTGTAAGCGCCTTTCCTGCGTATCGGCCCCAGCAGATAGCCAATCACCGGGGTCGCTATCGCGGCCGCCACCAGCGCATTGATCGCAATGCTTACCTTGAAGAGAAAGCTGCGGCGCGATTCAAGCGCCCGCTTCGTTGTCGCCTCCGCGGTGTGTGCCGATGCGCCCGGCGCATTCTGTTCTGGATTCATCGTGCACCTCCTCGCGCCTTCACCGTACCCTGCGTGGACGCTGTCTGGGGTGACCCGGTTGTCGTTGGCTTTTGCGCCACCAGGAACGCCACCACGTCGCTCACCTCCTGCGCGGTCATCGGCTCATCCTTTTGGACGCGCCAGTCAGGCATGCCCAGGTCCGGACGCCCAACGATCACGGCCGTTCGCAGACTTTGCGGTGTCATCAATGACAGGAAGTCCGGGTTGAGCACCGAGCCCGCATCTCCGACCTTCCCTCCTGCCGGCCCGTGGCAGTTGGCGCAGTTGTCCGCATACACCTGCTCGCCCGCCTTCACGTTCCCTTTCCCATCGTCCGCATAGGGAGGCATGCTTTCACCTGCCAGCGCGTTCCCCGCATTCCAATCTGCGCGCATGCCGCGCACGATGGCGTCCACCTGCGCATCCGTCAAATCACCGCCAAAGCCCTTCCCAAAAGCAGGCATCATGGAGCCCGGTCTGCCCTGCGTAACGATGCGGCGCAATGTCGCATCGTCCACCAGCGCCTGATACACCGGCGACGCAAGCGGTGGTGCCGGCCCCTGCATTCCATCCGCACCGTGACAACCGGCGCAGTTCTGCGCATAGAGCACATGCGGCGACAGAATACTTTCCGGGCGCGGTACCTCCGGCCCGGGCGCCGGTTTCCCCGGCAGTTTGCTGCAGCCGTTTGCCAAAAGCCCGCACGATAAAGCGAGCGCGAACACGCCTGCTCTCATCGCTTGCCCTCGTCATCCAGTCGCGGCGGCTCCGGACGCTCCACGCCCAGCCGCACCGAGAGTGGCGCGCCCTGCAGGCTCTTGAGGCGCCCCTCGCGCGCTACCACCCAGCCGGCAACCAGACCGAAGCCCACCTGGCTCAACGCGAACCAGTACCAGTTGATATGGTCGTCAAAGTACGGGTTCAGCAATCCCAGCGTGGAATGCAGGAGGCCGGTCCATAACGCCGGCGCAATCAAACCTCCGAGCACGATCGGATGCCGCGGCAGGATCGGAAGCAGCGCCCCATAGAGCAGCCCGACCAGGAACGAGGATGCGGTGTGGATCACAATCGCGATCAGAAAAGCCGCAAGGTGGAAGCTAGCCAGCTCGTGTTCTGACGGAGTATTCCAACCCGCCACACCCGCGCCACCCAGCAGATTCACGACGTACCAGATGCTGTGGAAGCGCACGATTCCATAAATCTCCGCCAGCACGATCATCACCGTGCCGCCGGCAAAACCCCCTTTGATGCCGGAGGATATCGGATAGGTGGAGACGGGCATCATGCCGCGGCCCGAGACGGGATGCACGTGCTCCACGCGCGTCACGCGGCGGCCTTCGCGATCGATCTCGATCTCTTCGTCTGTCACCGGCAGAAATTCCTGCACCTCCTGTGGAAGCACCTGGCGAAACCATCCCACGGCGCCAACAGTCGCCATCGCGACGCCCAGCGCGGAGATCATCATGTTGGTCACGAGACCGGCACAGATCAGCGTCAACCCCACCGCCATGATCAGCGGCCACTGCGTAGGCGCCGGCAAGTGGATCGCGCTGCCCGCGTGATGGGCGGCTGCGTCGGTGTGTTCGTGTTGTGCGTCCGTGCTCATGCCTATCGTCCAATCACATATACGACCGTGAAGACCACTACCCACACCGCGTCCACGAAATGCCAGTACAGCGCCAGTACTTCCACCTTTTCAGTGTGCTCGGGCTTCAGAGCGCCGGTCAGCGCAAAGATCAGCACCGCCGTCAGCATGATGAGCCCGGCGATGACGTGCGACGCATGCAGACCCACCAGTGAGTAGAACGTGGTGCCAAACAGATTGGTGCTGATGGTCAGGTGGTCCACGACGATCAGCTTGCGCCACTCCTTCGCCGTGCCCAGCAGGAAGATCGCGCCCAGCGCAATCGTCAGTCCCCACCATGCGCTGAATGCGGCCATCGCCCGCTTCACCAGGGCGCGTTCCGCCATCATGATGGTGCCGCTGCTGGAAAGCAGAAAGATCGTGTTCAGGATCGGCAGTTCCAGCACCTGCCGCGGCTGCGGGCCATAGGTGCTCTTGCCGATGTAGTAGACGTATGCCACCACGAAGATGGCAAAGATCGCCGACTCAGCGATGATCAGCGAGAACATGCCCACCCGGCCGCGCGACGGCAGTTGCCACTCCGGATCGACGGCGTGGCCGCGCCCTGCGTGCGTCATGGGGATTGTGCTCATGACTGTGACACTCCGATACCGATGCGGTCTCTCATCTTTCTTCCAATGGCTCGTCCGGATCGTCCGGATGCTTCAGGTCCCACAGCGGGCGGCGGCTTGCGACGACCGGCTCGGTTGCAAAGTTATACGGCGGAGGCGGCGAGGTCGTGGTCCACTCCAGCGTCCACGCATCCCATGGATCGGCTCCCGCCTCACGCCCCTTCAGGCATGAGTACACGATGTTGAAGATAAAGATCGCGGTCGCAATCGCCTGCACTGCTGCGCCAACGCTGACGATCTGGTTCCATCCCGTCCAGCCGCGATTGGCCTCGTAGGTATAAATCGACCGCGGCATGCCGAGGATGCCGGGGATGTGCATGAAGTCAAAAGTCAGATGGAAGCCCAGCAGGAAGAGCCAGAAGTGCCACTTGCCCAGCCGCTCGTCCAGCATGCGGCCGGTCACCTTGGGGAACCAGTAGTAGATGCCGGCAAAGAGCGCAAACAGGATGCCGCCCACAATTACGTAGTGAAAGTGCGCGATTACAAAATAGGAATTGTGCAGTTGCCAGTTGAACGGCGCGACCGACAACATGATGCCCGTCAGGCCCGCGATCAGAAACTGCAGCAGGAAGGCCACAGAGAACAGCATGGGGGCGCGAAAGCGTATCTTGCCGCCCCACATCGTCGCCACCCAGTTAAAAATCTTGATGCCTGTCGGTATGCCCACCAGCATGGTCGAAAGGGCAAAGAAGGCATTCGAGATCGACGTCATCCCTACCGTGAACATGTGGTGCGCCCACACGCTCAGGCTCACGAAGCCAATGCCCACCGTTGCCGCCACCATCGCCGGATAGCCGAAGATCGCCTTCCGCGAAAAGACCGGAATCACCTCGTTCATGATGGCGAAGGCCGGCATCACCAGCACGTAGACCTCGGGGTGGCCGAAGATCCAGAAGAAGTGCACCCACACCACCGCGGAGCCGCCCGCCTGCGTATCGAAGAAGTGGCCGCCCAGGTAGCGGTCGATCATCAGCATCGCCTGCGCCGCGGTCAGCGGGCTCACGGCAAGAATCACCAGCCCCGACATCACAACGTAGACCCATACAAACAATGGCATGCGGAACAGCGTCATGCCCTTGCAGCGCATGCAGAACGCCGTGGCGAGGAAGTTGATCGCGGCGCCGATCGATCCGACACCCGCGACCAGCAGCGACAGAGTCCAGTAATCCGTGGAGTGTCCTCGTGAAAACGCGCGCGCCGTCAGCGGCGCATAGGCAAACCAGCCCACATCCGGCGCGCTCCCGGCGCCCTGCAGCCCCACGCCGCCAATGAAGCTGTAGTAGAGCAGAATCCCGCCCAGCGCCGACATCCAGAAGCTGAACGCATTCAATCGCGGGAACGCCATGTCCCGCACCCCAAGCATCAGCGGCATCAGGTAGTTGCCGAAACCAAATGCGATCGGCATGGTCACGAAGAAGATCATCGTGGTGCCGTGCATGGTAAAAATCCGGTTGTACGTCTCCGGGCTGACGAAGTGATTATCCGGGTAGAAGAGCTGTATGCGGATCAGCAGCGCCTCGATGCCGCCCACCACAAAGAAAGCCAACGCATAGAGCACATACAGGATGCCCAGCTTCTTGTGGTCGACCGTGACCACCCAGCCGTGCAGCCTCTCCAGCCATGTACCGTCAAACGCCTCGGGACGTGTGACTTCAGCGCCGCCCAGGCCTCCAGGTACCGGTATGCTCCCTCCTGCCATCTGCGTCCTGCTCCTCCAACCGCTTTACTGCAATGTATTCAGGTAAGCCGTGATCTCGCGCACCTGATCCGGAGTCAGGTGCATAGCCGGCATCAACGATCCCGGTTTGATCTGGTCCGGATCTGCAATCCAGCGCTCAAGATTCTCCGTGGTATTGTCCGCGGCGCCGGCGGCGATCGTCTTCCGGCTCGCCAGGTGCGTCAGGTCCGGACCGAATTGTCCGCGCGCGGAGGTTCCCGCAACTGTATGGCAGTTCACGCATGCCTGCGATTCAAATTCCTGCCGTCCCGCTGCCACCGCCGCATCCTGCGCGCCGGGCTGCTGCTCCCGCTTAGCCCAGGCGGCAAACTGCTCCGGCGTATCCACATACACGCGCAACAGCATCTTGGCGTGCTCCACTCCGCAGAACTGCGCACACTGCCCCTCGTATAAACCCGGCCGTATGCGGGTCCATCCACAGCTCGTTGATGCGGTTTGGGATCACGTCCATCTTGCCCGCCAGCCGCGGCATCCAGAAGCTGTGCATCACATCCGCGGAGGTCAGCTTGAGAAATGTTGGCCGCGGGGTATCCACGCTGCTCACCGGAATGTGCAGCTCATTCGCCGTCGTGATGTTCAACTTGGGATATCGAAACTCCCACCAGAACTGGTGCCCGATCACAGTCACTTCAAGCGCGGCTGCCGGTTTCGGTGCGTCCTGGATGGCGAAGATCATCCTGGCTGTTGCCAGAAACAACACCACGACGATCAGGACAGGAATGATGGTCCAGGAGAGCTCGATCTGGTTGCTGCCAAAAATCTGCGGCGGCTCGCTCCCGTCATCATCCGGCCGTTGCCGGAAACGCACCGCAGCATAAAAGATCAGTCCGCCGACCACGACGAAGATTCCGCCCGTGATCGCAAACACGAACATGGACAGGCTGAAGATCGCCTGTGAGGGCGTCGAAGCAGGCGAGAAGATGCTGGTATTGGTGTTCTGCGCAAGTACGTGTTGTGCGCCGGCCGCAGCCAGCATCACCGCTGCATTCAGCATGCGGCGCGGGCAAAATGCGAACCATTGCCTTGCACACGCACCTGATCGAGCCATACCTTCAGCATAACGCACTCGCGCCTCATGGCTACGACCGATCTCACCAACGCAGCGCCGCACTCCACTCCATCGTCTGCGCACAACCGCGCGCGCTGGAGCATCGCATTCCTGCTTGGCCTCGGTGTGCTGATCAATTTTTTCGATCGTGTGAATCTTTCCGTTGCACACGATGCGATGCGTTCTACCTTTCACATTGACGAGGTCGCCTTCGGCTATCTTTCCGGCGCATACAACTGGACCTACGCCGCCTGCCAACTGCCCGTCGGCGCATTGCTCGATGCAGTGGGCGTCGCGATTGTGGGGCGTGTCAGCTCCCTCCTCTGGGGCCTGGCCACGTTCGCCGCCGCTGTGTCGCCCACCTACGGAACGCTCTTCGCCTCCCGCATGCTGCTCGGCATCGGCGAGTCGCCTATCTTCCCCGCGAATGCCAAGGCCATCGGCCTGTGGTTTCCACCGGCGGAGCGCGGCCTCCCCACCGCCATCTTCGACGCCGCCGCGAAATTCTCGACTGCCATCGGCGTGCCCATCATCGGCATCCTTCTGCTGCACGTCGGCTGGCGGCTCGCATTTGCTGCCACCGCGCTCGCCAGCCTGCTCTATTTCGTCATCTTCTACTTCGTCTATCGCGATCCGCCCCCCGGCCAGCGCTACGGCGACACTGCCGAAGCCAGGCATCCGCCCGTGCCCTTCACCTATCTCCTTCGCCAGCGCAAAACCTACGGCCTCTTCATCGGCTACGGCGCATACAACTACGTCTTCTATCTCCTGCTTACCTGGCTGCCTACCTATCTCGCCGTCACCCTCCACATCAACCTCATGCACTCCTTCCTCTATACCGGCGTGCCCTGGCTCATCGCCACCGCCACGGACCTCATCTGCGGCGGCTGGCTGGTCGATGCGCTCATGCGCCGCGGTCTCTCATCCACCCTCGTGCGCCAGGCCATCCTCATCGCCGGCATGCTGCTGGGTATGGGATTGCTGGGCGCCGTACACTCCACCACGCCGGGCATGGCGCTGTTCTGGATCAGCGTCTCTATCGGCGGACTGGCAGCCGCAGCGCCGGTCAGTTGGTCTCTGCCGGCGCTCGTCGCGCCTCCCGGGGCCGTGGGCCGCGTCGCCGGCATGATGAACCTCGCCAGCCAGATCTCCGCCATTGCGGCGCCGGTCATCACCGGCTACCTCTACGGGCACACGCATTCCTTCGCCATCGCCTTCAGCGTCCCGGTCCTCTATTTGCTGGCCGGTATCGCCGGCTACATCTTTCTGCTGGGTCGCATCGAGCCCATTCCCGCACCCGCGCAATAGCAATTCCTGCTCCGCGCGCGCTGTATCCTGTCCCCAAGTCCATGCACTCGTCAGTTCTCGGTTCATCCGGTCTCGGTTCGTCCGGTCAATGATGCGTCCACACCTCAGCACCGCTCGCCTGCGTGTGCCGGCCACGCTCGTGGCGCTGACGGCGTTGCTCTCCGCCGCGCCACCACTTCTGGCGCTCGACCCCGCACAGCCGCTCCGTCAATACGGTCAGCAGCTCTGGCAAACCGACAACGGCCTGCCCCAGAACACCGTCCACGCCATCCGGCAGACCCAGGACGGCTACCTGTGGCTCTCCACCGATGGCGGCCTTGTTCGCTTCGATGGCGTCGATTTCACTTTGTTCGACAGGCGCTCCAAGCCAGAGTTGCGCAGCAACCTGATGGGTGCACTCGCCGAGACCGCCGACGGCACACTCTGGGTCGCCACTGCCGACGGCCTCATTCGACGCAGCCAGAGATCCCTGCAGGGGCTCGGCGCTGCCAATGGTCTCCCCGAGGGGCCGGTCTCAGGCGTCATCCCTGCCGGTCCCAGCAGCCTCTGGGTGCTTACCCCCGAGGGCGTGGCCTTCGGTTCCGGAGACAAATTCGCCCCCACATTCACTCCGGTGCTCGGCCTCGACGCCCCCCTGACCGGCCGCGATGGCACTCCCATAGCCGCGGGCGCGCCAGACGGCTCGCTCTGGCTGGCCACTTTGCACAACGTTGTCCAGTTGCGAGATGGTCACGTCGTCACCACGCTGCCCGCCTCTGCGGACCTGCTCTCCGTCGCGCAGGACGGCTCGCTGTGGCTCGCCCGGGAGGGCGCACTCTTCCACTACCAGCACGGCGCGCTCGCTTCGGTCCCCCTCGATCCGGCAAGCTCGGCGAGCAAGGCCGGCAGCGGCGCCAGCCGCGGTTTTGTTAGCAGTAGCGCCCGCGGCGGTTTTGCTAGCAATATCGACACGTCTATCCGCGCCCTCCGCCCCGGTGCCGGCGACACTCTCTACGTTGCCACCTCGCACGCTCTCGGCATTCTTTCTTCCTCAGGCACGCTTACCTGGAAGACCGCCGCCGATGGACTGCCCACCAGCCGCATCCTCCATCTCTTCGAGGACCGCCAGGGCGCTCTCTGGATCAGCACCGAGGATGCCGTGGCCCGCTATGCAGAGGGCCGCTTCGAAACCCTGCACGCCCGCAGCGGCGCGGCCGCCGTCGAAGCGTTCTATGAGGATCGCGAAGGCAATCTGTGGCTGGGCACGGAGGCCGCAGGCCTGCTGGAGTTGCGGGAGCAGCGCTTCACCACTCTCACCACGGCCGACGGCCTGCCCGGCGATGTGATCCGCACCATCCTCGCGGACAAAGATGGCATATGGGCCGGGACTGACGGCAACGGACTCGCGCATCTCCGGAGCGGCTCCACATCGCAGACATTCACTACGCAGCAGGGACTCGCCAGCAATACGATTCTTTCGCTCGCCGCCGCGCAGGATGACTCGCTCGCCGTAGGGACGCCGGACGGACTCGACCGCCTTGCGCATGGCCATGTTTCACCCGCACCGCACAGCGACACGCTGCCCGACGACTTCGTCCGCTCCCTGCTCTACGATCCGGATGGCTCATTCGAACCCGCCGGAGGCTCATTATGGATCGGGACGCGCCGGGGCCTCGCCCATCAGACGCCCAGCGGACTCACTCTCTGGAGCCGTGCCAACGGTCTCGGCAGCGACCTCGTCGGCGCGCTCGCGCTCGACCGTCCCGGCGCACTGTGGATCGGCACCCGCGGCGGTCTCAGCCATCTCGAAAACGGACACGTCTCCAACCTCACCACGCGCGACGGTCTCTCCTCCGACGTCATCACCGCGCTCTACCAGGATCCATCAGCTCTCTCCGGCGCATTCGCCGGGGCATTATGGATCGGCACCAACGGCGGCGGCCTCAACCTCCTCAGCAACGGTCACGTCACCGCTTTTCCTTCCGCATCCACCGGCTTGCCGGAGGTGATCCATGACATCGTCGAAGATGGTCGCGGCAACCTCTGGCTCGGTGCCGCGACCGGCATCTATCGCGTCTCGCGTCAACAGCTCTTTGCCTTCGCTCGCCACACCGTCACCCACCTCGACGTCTCCGCTTACGGAGTCGCGGACGGCATGCGCATCAACGAATGCTCCTCCGGCCATCCCGCCGCGGTCCGCACTCCGGATGGCACCCTCTGGTTCGCCACCCTGCGCGGCATCAGTGTCACGAATCCGGAGCATCAGCAGGAGAATCGGCTGCCGCCGCCGGTCGTCATCGAAAACGTAACCGTCGATGATCAGCCCGCGCCGATCCTGCCCGCGCATCAGGAGGGCGAAGCTACTCCGCGAAGCCGGATCGACACACCGCGGAATGCGATTGGCCTGGTGAACCTCCAGCCTGGCCACGCGCGCCTCTCGGTCCGCTACGCCGGCCTCAGCTTTGTTGCGCCGGCCCGCGTGCGCTATCGCTACCGCCTGGACGGCTTCGATTCCAAGTGGATCGATGCAGGCGCGCGCCGCGTCGCCTACTACACCAACATCCCACCGGGCCACTACACCTTCCGCGTTCTCGCCGCCAACAACGATGGCGTATGGAACGACACCGGCGCGACGCTCGATGTCCGCGTGCTGCCGCACCTCTGGCAGACCTGGTGGTTCCGCACACTGCTCGGTCTCGCCATCCTGCTGCTCGGCTATCAGATCTACCGCATGCGCGTCCGCAACGTGGAGCTGCGCTTTGACGCCGTCCTCGCCGAGCGCACGCGCATCGCACGCGAGATCCACGACACGCTCGCGCAGGACATCGTGGGCATCAGCGTGCAGCTTGAGCTGGTCTCGCGCTTGCTTGGATCTTCCATCGACGCGGCTCGCACCCAACTCGACGCCGCTCGCAGCCTGGTAAAGAACAGTCTCACCGAGGCACGCAGCTCCATTTGGAATCTGCGCTCTGCCGCCGGCGGTGCGGACGATCTGCCCGCGCGCGTGAATCGCGCGGTCACACAGGCCGCGGCCAACGCTCCGTCGAAGGTGCGCTTCCAGGTTCGCGGCACTTACCGCGCCGCACCGACTGCCGTAGAAGATCAACTTCTTCGCGTCTCCCAGGAAGCCGTGAACAACGCCGTGCATCACGCCGGCGCCTCCACCATCGACGTGACGCTTGGTTACGACACGCGCGCAGTCCAACTTTCGGTTGATGACGATGGGTGCGGTTTCACCCATGACCCCGCAGCCTTCGTGCACGGCGGGCACTTTGGATTGAAAGGGATGCAGGAGCGCGCCGCGGAAATTGGCGGCGTCCTCCGCATCGACACGCAGCCCGCGAAAGGTACGCGCATTTCTCTGCGCGTCGATATACCATGAGGACGCCTTCCGGTTTCACAAAAGGTGTAGGGCTTTCCTCATAACGACTAACGCAGCTTTTCCGTTAAGAAAAGCTGCTCCTCGCGACTGCCGGACCGAACATCGTATTTGTGAAAACGGAATTGAGATTGCAGCCTGTGACCGCATCCGCAAACACCGCCACCAAACCCGTCCGACTGCTCATTGTCGATGACCATCACATCGTCCGGCAGGGCCTCGTCGCGCTGCTCGGCACCGTTCCCGAGATGCAAGTCGTGGCGGAAGCCTCCGATGGCCATCAGGCGCTGGCGCTCTTTCGCCAGCACCAGCCCGACGTCACCCTGATGGACCTGCGTATGAACACGATGAACGGCGTCGAGACCACCAGGGCCATCCGCGCCGAATTCCCCAACGCGCGCATCATCGTGCTCACCACCTTCGACGGCGACGAGGACATCTACCGCGCATTGCAGGCGGGCGCCCGTGGCTATCTGTTGAAAGGGATGGATACCGAGGAGTTGCTCTCGGCGATTCGTACCGTCCATAGTGGCAAATCGCGCATTCCCGCGCCGGTTGCCGAGCGCCTCGCGGAGCGCATGAACACCCCGGCGCTCACCGACCGTGAGACGGAGGTGCTGGGCCTCATTGTCGGAGGAAACAGCAATAAGGAGATCGCTGCGGCGCTCTTCATCTCGGAGGCGACGGTGAAGACGCATATCAACAGCCTGCTCAGCAAGCTCGGCGTCAGCGATCGCACCCAGGCCGCTACCACCGCATTGCAGCGAGGCATCGTTCACCTTGACTGATTCCACTCGGACTGATTCCACCCGCCGCCGTTTCCTGAACCTTGCCTTTTGCTCCATCTTCTGCTCCGCTCTCGCCCTCTCCATCACGCCGGCATCTCTCCGCGCACAACCGGCCGAGAACTGGCGCGCCGCCACGCCGGACGAGCTCAAATCCATCATTCCCGCGCGCGCTCCCGTCATCTCCGAGCGCATCGAGACGGAGTTCCGCACCGCCTCCGGCATCACCGACGGCAACGGGCACTTCATCGCAGGCGTCGTCATGATCACTGCCGGATATTCCGCCGAAGGCAAGTACTCGCACTACTTCCTGGTGCAAGCCCCGTTGCGTGTGGGCAGCGTCGATCTCTCTCCCGGCGATTATGTCTTCGGTTGGACCCGTTCCCAGGACGCGCTCAAGGTCAACTTCTATCAGGCCGCCACCGGCAAAGCGGTAGGCCAGGTCGACGCCGAGCGCAGCGCCGGCATCACCCGCGTGGAAAGCTTCCGCATCTGGCCCCCACACGCCGCGGGCAGCGAACCGCACTCCGTCATTCAGATCGGCCGCTTCTCGTTTCCGTACACACTCGCCCGTTAGTCCATTTCAGTTCTGCGATGCAGTATGCGCAACGCTCAGCCTTTTGACCTCTGAAGAGGCACAGGGTGCAGCGCTTCATCGAGCACCTTGGAGACGAAATACACCACTCTAATCTTCTCCCGGAACGGGGCGAACGGAGCTAGAGTGGCATGGTGCATCCACGGCGTGATGACAACTTCTACATTGCGCTTGTGGAGAGCTTCGGCTCGCGTCCATTCGGCTTCCACACTCGGAATGATGTCATCCACTTTCCCATGCAATACATAGAGCGAGCCGTGGACACCGTTAATCTTTCCCATTGGTGATATGTATGCCAATTCGGCTCGATGATGTTCAAGCACCGCGTGATAACGCGCCCGCATCTGTGGCGTTCTGGCATTCAGCACATCATCCAGCAACACTCGCTGTCGCTTCGTCAGGGAGGACATCGCATCTTTGTTCACCGAACCGGTTTGGGCAAACATCGCTTGAATAACTGCTCTTAAAGGGCCTACATCTTCGGGAGGAACTAACTCATCCAGGTATTGCATTGCCATCGAAGCGTGCGCGTATGGCGGGGGAGTTCCGACGTATGGTCGCGAATCCGGCCCCTCTATCTCATCGTGCACGTAGTATCTACCCACTCGATCAATGCTGTTATAACCGGAGACACAGAAAACCATCTTCACATAGTCGGCATACTTGCTGGTGGCTGCAGCGGAGATAACCAGACCGCCGGAAAAACTGATTCCAAACAGCGAGACCTTCTCACCTGAGGTCACCGCACTCCAACGAACGACATCGTCCACTTCGTCCACTGCCGTCGGATCTATCCGGAACTCTTCTTCTGACTCAATGTACGGCATCACAACTCGCAAACCGCTTCGGCAGAGCCCTTCGGCAAGAAGACTCATCACATGATTTCTGGGGCCGCCTTGAACAAAGCCATGTATCAGCACAATCATTGGCGCATGCGGCGAGCCCTTGGGTGTCAGGATTCGGATCTTCAATGGGCCCTGGCGACCCTGGATCCAAAACTCGGTTATCTGCGGATCCCGCGCAAAGATTCTCGAATAGATCTTGACGGTTGGGGGACGAACCGCGTTCGTCATCTCATATGTGAGAAATGCCGCACGCAATAGCCGGAATCCCTGAACAGCGGCAAGCAACAGCAGAATTCCACAAATTAAGTAGCCTGCGAGACGTGTTGCTCTCACATGCTGTGACTTATCTTTCTTATTTGTGTCGCCGACGGTAAGATTGGGCGTCAATCAGGTACAGCTCCCGCTGTTCAATGTGGCTCCCCGGAAAAGCCAGGAACATTCTTTTTTAGTCTTCGAGGAGCAGAGAATGGAAGCATTTTGTACTTGCACCTGGACAGAAATATCTTGCGCAGTTCAGAGATAGTAACTGCAGCCCGATTTCCAGCCGGAACAACTATCTCTTCCAGCCCGCCATCGTCTCCGCTTTCAGCAGCTTGCCGCCCTCGGCCAGCACATAGAGCTTGTTCGCTTCCAGTTTCTTCCACGTATCCACCTGGCCGGACGGCCACCGGATCTCGATCGAATCCACCGTCTCTGCCTTGTCCAGCCCAAAGTGCAGCCGCAGGTCGTTCTGCGAATAGTAGCTGCCGCCGCTGCGCACCTCATCCACCTGCACCAGCGGCTTCGCTGCTGCCGGATCGGTCTTCGCCGTCACCGTGACCCGCGCGCCAATGCCGGTGCGGTTCGACTTCACCCCGACAGCCTTGACCTTGATCCAGTTCCGCTTGATCGTTGCATCGCAACGTAACAATTGCGGATACGTGTTCACGCAGTTCACCACTACGTCGACATCGCCGTCGTTGTCGTAGTCGCCGAACGCACAGCCTCGCGCCGGAACCTGCGCCATGATTCCCGGTCCGCCCCGGGCGCTCACATCTTCAAATCGGCCATTGCGCAGGTTGCGGTAAAGATACTTGTGCTCCGCGTAAGGCGCTTCCGTCTTCGAGCTGCTTACCTCCGGATACACGTGCCCGTTGGACACCAGCAGGTCCAGCCAGCCATCGTTGTCCATATCGAAGAAGCCGATGCCCCAACCCAGATAGCGCGTGTTCACGCCAAGGCCGCCCTCGTAGGTGCGATCTTCAAAGCTGCCGTCTCCCAGGTTGCTGTAGAGCGAGTCCGTGTCGCCGGCAAAGTTCGTCTTCGCTACATCCAGCGTGCCATCGCGGTTGTAGTCCCCCACCGAGACACCCATGCCTGCCTGCGGTTTGCCATCCGGCGACAGTGCCGCACCCGACTCGATCGCAACATCCTTGAAGGTGCCGTTCTTCTGATTCTGGTAGAGCGTCGCTGCCGTCGAATCGTTGGCGACATAGATATCCGGCCAGCCGTCGTTGTCCAGATCGGCTACGGCCACGCTCAGCGCGTAGTTGCCGATGGTGTTCCACATCCCGGCCTTTTGCGACACATCGGTAAACGTCCCGTCGCCGTTGTTGTGATACAGGATGTTCTTCCCCGCCTGCAGCCCCGGCGGCCCGCACGCGACCAGGATGCCCTTGTACGTGCACGGTCCCGACTCCGGCAACGGCGCCGTTTTCAGATCGAGATCGATGTAATTCGCTACGAATAGATCGAGGTGGCCGTCGCGGTCGTAGTCCAGAAATGCGCAGCCGGAGTTCCAGCGCGTCTTCGATTGCGTCAGCCCCGCCTTCGCCGTCACGTCGGTAAAGGTGCCATTGCCGTTGTTATGGAAGAGCGAGCACTGTCCGTAGTAGCTGACGAACAGGTCATCGTGCCCGTCATTGTCGTAGTCGCCCACGCAGCAGCCCTGTCCCCAGCCGCTGCGCGCCAGCCCGGCCTTTGCCGTCACGTCGGTAAAGGTGCCGTCGCGATTGTTCTTGAACAGGTGACAGGTCGGCTCCTGGCCCTTGGGAAATCCCTCCAGCCGCCAGCCGTTCACCAGGAAGATATCGAGCCATCCGTCCGCGTCGTAGTCGTAAAACGCCACGCCGCAGCCCGTCGTCTCCAGCAGATATTTGTTCTTCCCCATCCCGCCGTAGATGGTCTTCGCATTGAGCCCGCTCTGCTGCGCCACATCCACAAAGCTCACGCCCAGCGGCGTGCCGGCAATGGGCGACACCGGACCCGGCGGCGGCGCCACCGGCTTCGCTTCATACTCATGCTGCGCGGCGGGCGCCTGTTGCCCCTCCGCGCGCGTCCAGGGTGGAACCGCCATGGCTAACACATCGGCAAACGGAAGCACCAGTGCCGTCCGGCTCAGCGAGCCAAGCACACGTCGGCGGGTCCAGCTCAAATCGAAAAACCCCCTGAATCTTTCTGGCCCTGATCTTCCTAGATAGAAGAGCGCAGCCAGTATAAAGATTGCCGTCGCTCGGCCGCCTTCATCACCAGAGCAGCCACGTCAGTGCGCAGCTTTCGCCAGCGCGGCGGCCTTCTCGCGCTCGGCGGCCGCCTCCGCCGTTCGTCCCTGGCGTGCCAGCGCCGTGGCCAGCCCGGTATGGGCATCCGCGAAATTCGGATCGCTCGTCACCGCCTCTTGATAGCGATCGATCGCATCCGCAACCTGCCCTTTCGCCAGCAGCATGTTCCCGGTGTTGGTTGCAAACGTCGCGCGCTGCCGGTTCACCGCGACCCGCGTCAGGTCCGCGGCCTGCTTGCGCTCCGCCGCTGCCTCGGTCCGCTGCCCCTGCTCCGCCAGCACACTCGCCAGCGTGATGTGCGGCCCCGGCTGGTTCGGCAGCAGCGCAATGGCGCGCCGCAGTGCATCTGCCGCCTCCGGCAGCTTGTTGTCCTGCTTGTACACGCTGCCCAGCACCGCCCACGCATCGCCGTTCTGCGGACGCAGCTCCAGCGTGTGCCGCAATTGGCTCTCCGCGTCGCCGAAGCGTCCTGCCTGCATGTAGAGGATGCCCAGCGTATACGCCGGATCGGGCGAGTTCGCGTCCAGCCGCGCCGCCAGTTCCAACTCCGGGATCGCGTGCGCGGTGTCATCCTTCAACTTGTACGCGAGCCCCAGGTTGTAATGCAGTTGCTGGCTGTCGCTATCCAGCTTCAGTCCCGCCTCAAACTCGCGGATCGCGTCGTCGATGTCGCTCTGCTGCAGATAGGCCACACCAAAATCCTCATGCACCACCGGATCGTCCGGCGTCAGCGCAACCGCGCGCGTGTACAGCGGAATCGCCTCCTTGGCCTGACCCTGCTGCACCAGCGCCAGAGCGTAGTTTGTCAGCGCGCCGGCATTCTTCGGCTCCGCCTCCACCACGCGTTTGAACAGCGGAGTAGCCTCACGCTCGCGTCCCAGGCCCTGCAAAGCAATCGCCGCCTGATAGGCAGCGGCAGTGCTCTCCGGCGCCAGCCGCATGGCTTCCTGCGCCAGCGAAAGCGCCTTGTCGTAACTTCCTTGCGCGGTGTAGGCGAGCGCCAATTCGTTCAGCACCGCCACATCCTGCGGCTGCTGCGCGCGCGCCGTTTCGAGCGTCGCCGTAGCCTCCGCCGGCTGGTTCAGTTGCATCAGGACCGTCCCCAGATGCAGCCGCGCCGTAACCAGCTTCGGATCAAGCTCCACCGCCCGCGCAAACTCCTGCTGCGCCGCCGTCCATTGCTGGTCCTGCGCCAGCAGCGACCCCAGCCCATCATGCAGAGCCGCGCTCTCCGGGACCGCCGCCACAGCGGCATGCAGACGTTCCAGCGCCACCGGACGCTGCCCGGCCTCCGTCAAAGCCTGCGCGTAAGCAATCTCGACCTCCGGTGGCAGCACCGCATCCAGTGCCGATACTTCCTTAAACAGCGGCAGCGCCTCGCTCGACTGCCCTGCGCGTACCTCAGCCAGCGCCAGGTTCATCCTCATATTGGCGTCGCCGGGCTTCAGCGCAAGGCCGCGTTTCAGCTCCGCCGCTGCGTCCGCAGCTCTTCCCAGGTTCAGCAGCACGGACCCCAAAGCCGCGTGCCCCTCGGGAATCTTTGGCTCCAGCCGCACGACTTCTGCAAAGGAACGCCGGGCCTTCTCAAGGTCGCCGGCATTCGCCGCCTCATAACCTGCATGGAACGCGGCATCTGCTTGCTTCGCCGCGGAGGTCGCGCCGTTCGCGTTTGGAGCCTGTGCCCGAGCAGGCGTGCCGATCAGCAAGCAAAGGCCGCTCGCGAATGCCGCGGCCAGCGCCGGACGTCTTAGGATCTTGCACTTCATGGTTTGGAGAGCTTGGGCGCGGTCGCCGCCTGCAGCTCGACCGACTTCGCGGTCTCGCGCTCGGCATCTTCCGTCCGGCCGGCCGCGCGGTACGCCTGCCCCAGCAGGCTGTGCGTCATAAAATTATTGGGATCCATGTTGCGCGCGCGTTCCAGGTACATGGTGGCCATGGCCGCGTTCCGCTGCTTCAGCAGCACCTTGCCCAGCAGAATGTACGGCCCGGTCGAAGCCGGCTCCAGCAGCACCGCACGATTCAGCGCCTGCTGCGCCTTGTCGTACTCGCCCGCGCGCAGGTACGCATCTCCCAGCCGGTCATACAGGCCACCGTACAGCGGATTGATCGCACGCTCCTGTTCAAACTCCGCAATCGCATCCGTCTGTCGCGACTGCGCCAGCGCGATCTCGCCCAGCAGCTCGTGGACCAGTGGCATCTTCGGAGAAAGCTCCTGGGACTTCTGCGCCGACGCAATCGCCGCCGGCATATACTCCCGCCGGAAGAGCAGCCGCGCCGACAGCAGATACGCCTCTGCGCCATCGGGCGGAAAGCCATACTGCGCCGCAAACGCCCGCCGGGCATCGTCATACCGGCGCGTGTCCATGTAGCACAGCCCGAGGACATAGTTGCCGTCAACGTTCGCAGTGGCCACCTTCTGCTCGCGCGAGCGCTCCAGCAGCGGAATCGCGTCCGCCGGCCGCCCCAACCGGAACAACGTCACGCCCTGCATCTGCGCCGCTTCAATGTCATGGGGATCCTGCGCCGCGGCACGCCCGAATGCCGTTTCTGCGTCCTGCAGCTTGTTCTGCTGATAGAGCGCCATGCCGCGCAGCTTCTCCACGCCGGCAGGCTCCGGAGTCTCTGCAGCCAGCCCGTCGAGGGCATGAAGCGCCTCAGCCAGACGACCCGATTGCACCAGCTTTTGTGCCGCTGCGATGCTCGTCTGGGGAGACGCCGCGGCCGGAGCCGCCGGCTCCAGGTGTTGGGAGTGGCCTGTGCGGAAGAAATCAGAGCGCCGGGCGAAGCCGAGAGCAGCAGGACGGCACATAGGCTCAGACAACGGGGACAGGGCCTCATGCGTTCGACTCTATCCGAAAAGGAAGGGAGGAGAACACGCGATCCTTCCCCGCCGCGCTTCCCGAATCCTTGGCAGCAATGGGATATCCGGCTTCCGGCGGGATGCGATGCCCTTCAGGCCGTGGCCCGACGGGTATACCTCTACGCCAGAGCCCGGCTAGTCAACGAAGTAACCAATCTCCGTCAGCACCCTGTCACTCATCTCCACATCCAGCAACTTGGCCGCCTTGGTGATCTGCAGGTCCTGTTCAAAATTCTCGAGCACCGAGGAGCGAAGCTCCGTTCCCTGGCGCAGTAACTTCAGCAAAGATCGGCCGTCCGTGGTGTAGCGGTAGTCGCCGGGCAGCTTGCATGCGGGCCGTACCGTTAAGATCACGGTCTGCGACAGGCCTGTTGGATTTCCGAAGGAGCCCGAGTGAGCAGTCAAGTGAACGCGCATAGTGCAATGGAGAATGTCACGCGCGCAATCCGGGTGGAAATGCGCTCAACAGGGGATACGCGTACAGCTTTCGCCTCCCTCTCTTGCGACTAAAGAACTTCGCTCCGGCTTGACTCCCAGCCACAAACACCGCCAAAACGCCGGGAATCATGCAAAGTCACGCTGTCGCTCCCTTCACTCACATGGCAAGATCAAAGGATGCCGGACATGCGAATCAGGACCACCTGCCTCCTCGCGCTTCTCGCGCCTGCACTCCTCACAACCTATGCGCAGGGAACCATCCCTACATTCAAGCGAGCCATTGGCGGCAGCACCTACACGCTGGCAGGCCGCGATCCGGCACAAAGCGGCACCACCGTCATCCCAACCGTACTGGTGCCCGTAACGCTTACCTTCGACGGCAAGGCCGCTCGCATGGACGCTGCACCCGACGTTCCGCGCATTCTGAAATCGCCCATCTTCTCCCCATTCGCCTTCGCCCCCGGCGACAAGACGCAGTACGCCGACGCCCTGCTCCGCGCCACGTTTCCCGCAGACGCGATGCCAAAGGGCGCACGCTGCTGGGCAAGCCAGAGGTGAAGCCGCTCACCATCGCCATCCCTGTCGGCTACGGCTATCTCCTCTCGTCGAAGAAGAGCGGTACATACTTCGCCGTGGTCGATTCCGAATTTCTCCAGAAGGAAATCTTCAAGCAGCTTCCCCGCCAGGACGGCAAACTCGTCATTGCCGTCACTCATAACACCACCTATTACGCCGCTGCCGATGCGACCGTCTGCTGCACCTGGGGAACCCATGGCGTCGACGCCGCCACCGGCAACTCCTTCGTGCTCGGCTCGTACCTGCGCGACGCTCCCGCCATCGTCACCGATCAAGACATCCAGCCCCTCACCCAGCAGCTCGCGGAGTTCGTCAACGATCCGCTGCACGATCCGCAGATCTATTTCCGCACCGACACGGCTCCCGGTAACTACTTCCCCGCCTCCTGGATGCAGCCAAAAGCGCCTCCCTCAGACGAGGGTCGCTGCGGCGGCTCCGGCATCGGCACCAACTACTTCCTCCTTGAGCCCACCAACACCAATTTCAAGAACAGCTTCCCGGCATCGCCGTCGTTTTCCGCTCGCACCGCCGGATTCACCTATCACCTGCAGAACGTAGCCCTGCTGCCCTGGTATCCGACGCTTTCACCCGGAAGTCCGGGAGCAGCCGCGCCTCCTGCCAGCACCTACAGCTTCCCCGACCCTCAGGCGCTCTCTGCGCCCGCCGAGCCATGCCCGGATCGCCGGGCGCGCATGGCCAGCGCCGCCGAGCCCACAGCCACCCCCGCGCCCGCTGGATCGCCCAACGGCCATCAGCTCATCGGCTACTGGACCGGCTCGCGATTCACCGGCAACACGCCCTTCCCGCTCCATGATGTCGCGCCGCAGTGGGACGTGATCCTGGCCGCCTTCGCCTCGCCTGACAAAAACGCTCCTGAAGGAACCCTGCAGTTTCATCCTCCCGACGGCATCACTCCCGAGCAGTTAAAAGCCGACATCGCCGCGCTCAAGAGCCAGGGCAAGAAGGTCATGATCTCCCTCGGAGGCGGTGGCGAGTACTTCAAGCTCGACGACGCGCGCGATATCCCCAATTTCGTCTCGTCCATCACCAGCGTCCTCTCCGACTACGGCTTCGAAGGCGTCGACATCGACTTCGAGACACCGTCTCTGGTCCTCGCGCCCGGCGATACCGACTTCCGCCATCCCACCACGCCCTCCATCGTGAATCTCATCACCGGCCTGCGCCAGCTACGTGAGCACTTCGGCCCCGGCTTCATGATCAGCCTGGTGCCCGAAGGCTCGCAGATTCCCGGCGGATACCCCGGCTACGGCGGCCAGTTCGGCTCCTATCTGCCCCTCGCCTACGGCCTGCGCGACATCCTCTCCTTCATCGATGTGCAGGACTACAACACGCCGCCGCTCCAGGGTCTCGATGGCGAGATCTATCAGTCCAGTTCGGTCGACTATCACGCCGCCATGACCGAACTTCTCCTGCATGGCTTCAACGTAGGCGGCGATCCCGCGCACTTCTTCCCGCCGATGCCGGCCAGTAAGGTCGCCGTCGGTTTCCTCGTCGGCTACAACGCGCCCGACGTCATAAGCCAGGCAATGGACTACATCGTCACCGGCAAAGCTCCCGCCGGAACGACATACCAACTGCGCAAACCCTCCGGCTATCCAGAGGTGATCGGCGCCATGTTCTGGACCATCGACGACGACCGTCATGAGAACTACAAATACTCCAACCTGATCGGCCCGCAGCTCCACGGCTACCCGGCGGTGAAATAGGCCGCAGGACAACGCTGATCGCGCTGTCACCTCAAAAAGAAGCGAGGAGAGCAGAAGCTCTCCTCGCCGTAAGACCTTCGCTTAGCCTCAGAACTGCAGCCGCACCGAGAACTGCAGTTGCCGGGTTGGGAACTGGCTGCCGAACAGGCCGTCGATGTTCTGATCGCCCGTTGTCGAGTGAGCCGCCCGGGTTGCTCAGACTCATATGGTTGAAGGCGTTGTACGCGTCGACGCGGAACTGCGCGAAGAGCGACTCATGAATCGGGAAGTTCTTCTGCAGGGCTAGGTCGGTGTTGAAGAAGTTCGGACCGAACATGCTGTTTCTTCCCGCCGTACCGATCTGATCCAGACCAGGTGCGGTAAAGCCATTGAACGAGGTTGCGTCAGGTCCGGCCGGTCGTCTTGGTAGGACACCGTGGAACCCAAGACGATTATGGTTCGCTGGTATCGAGCTTGCCAATGTGCAGTTTCAGGTTGCTTCGCCGTGCCGTTGGGGTAGCAGGGTGCACTGCCGGGGAATCGAGGTCGCGCATTCCTGATAACTGAGTGTGAAGGGCAAGCCGCTGGCGTAGGTCACACCGGGCTAATCTGCCAGCCGCCGATCATCTCGTCGACGAATACCGGGAACGTTGGACGCAAACTGATGATTCCGGCCGAAGGGCAGTTCGTAGCTGCCGTAGGCCACGAGTCTGTTGCTCGCGCTGGAACTCGTCCCGGCCCTTGCCGGCCGCTCTGAGCCACGTCGTATAGGTGTTCTGGAAGTTGACGGAGCGCTGCCATGCATAGTTGGCGTTGAACGTCAGACCCTTGGTAAATTGCTTTGCCACACTGATCTGCAGAGCATTGAAGTGGGTGTCCTGTCGTCGCCGTGGTAGTGGATATTGGTATTCCACCCGCAGGCTCCCGCAGGCAGCCCGGGACTGGCGGAGCGTAGTTGGGGTCACTGCAGGCAGCCAGCTTGCCACCGTAATAGCGCTGCAGAAGTGTCGCGTTATTGGTCCCGATTGTCGGGGTAGATGCCCAGCGGTCCGGCGTAGCGCTGCCTTCCGCCGCTTGGGTGGTGTAGTGGAGGGCCTGCCCATTGACGCTGTACTGCGCCGGCAGGAAGATGCCAGACTCGTTGGGATTGGTGTTGTTACCGTCGCCCGCGCTTAGCGTGTGCGTCCCCTTGTTGCCCACGTAAGCCATCGT
This sequence comes from uncultured Acidobacteriaceae bacterium, assembly GCA_963763665.1. Taxonomy (GTDB): domain Bacteria; phylum Acidobacteriota; class Terriglobia; order Terriglobales; family Acidobacteriaceae; genus KBS-83. The sequence goes on from CAVXPT010000003.1 coordinate 192,315, forward strand.
TACTGAGAGCGTTGGCGTGATCGACCGCTGGATGCTCAGGTTCCAGGCATCGATAGTCGGCAGCCGAAGCGGATTGGGACGGGCATATCGATGTAGACTGCGTTGCCCGGATTCGGAAGCAGACCATTTGCCGGCACCGGGGTCACCGGAGGCGAACCGGGCCATCAGCAAGGGTGAATCGCGAATGACTTGGTGGCCAGCCGCTGATGATCGACTGGTTGGTCAGAACCGGCAGGTTCTGTGTCGCGGTATGGCCGAAGATCGAACCGAAGACGCCCAGATCGAAGCTGCGTCCGTAGCCCGCGCGGATCACCGTCTTCGGATTCAACTGATAAGCTACGCCGATGCGCGGAGAGATCGCCTTGTAGGAGGGATCCCAATCCCATGTTGGACCCGATACTTCCCGTATCCGCAACATGCAGGTAGCCGGTCGTTCAGGTTCAACAACGCGCCATTGCCTTTCCCGTTCACTGTCTCCGGGAAGTAGAGCTCCTAGCGGACCCCAGGTTCAGGGTCAGGTTCGGAGTTACGCGCCAGGTGTCCTGCCCGTAGAAGAAGACCCTCTTCTGGAATTCCTTCGCGTTCGTTGAAGTGCTGGCGTAACGGCTGGAATTGGTGACATCACCCAGCACGAAGGTCGCAAAGCCCAGGCCACCGCTCTGCATTGTCTGGACTCGGATGTGGGCCCGACGCCGAAGTTGAAATTGCCCGCGCGGTTCACGTCGCTCGGCACGCGCAGGTTGCGCGCGTAGCGAAGATCGGCGCCGAACTTGACCGAGTGGTTGCCGAGGATCTTGGTCCAGTTATTCACAATCTGATACTGGTCCTCGCGCTGCGACAGCGGGCAGTTGCAGCGGTTGATGTTCAGGCCGCTGCCGTACTGCGGACCGACGCCCGAGCCCTGGTTCGACGAAGGCGATGCCGGTGCGGCCTGGATCCTCAATGTTGAACGCCGACGCGCCGCTGGTGAAATTGCCGAGTCCAGGTTCGAGCCTGGGATGCCGAGCTGGTGTTGAAGAGTTGCGTCCTGGTCGTACTTGCTGGTCACGATGTTATAGCGGTAGTAGCCGAGACGGAAGTCCGTCAGCAGGGTGGCGTTGATCGCCATATCCGCGCCCGCCGCCACGCTGTCGTTGGCGCCCACCGGAGGTGCCGCCGTAGCCGCCAAGGCCGAAACCCGGTGCCACCGGCCGCCCCGAAGATCGGTTTGCCGGTCAAGCGTATCGGTAAAGCGGCTGAAGCGGCCGAAGGCATGGATCTTTTGCGTTACCTGGAAGTCGCCTCGCACATCCCACTGATCGGCGTTGAAGATGCCCTGACCGCTGGCCGTATAGTTGTGCGGCCAGGACCAGTTGTCACGCAGTGCCGCTGGGCGCTGTCGTCGGAGCATACGGCTGCAGGAGCTTGAAGAGAGCCAGCGCCTGCGGCGAAAGCCGCGCGGCCGGAATCACATTGTTCGGGAAAGGCGTTGACGGGTCGCCGGTTGATAGATAAGCTGCTTGGTACCAGCCTGCGTTGCATATTCGCTGAAGTCGCAGCCCGGGATGCCGCTGGGACCAACCTGGTTCCCAGGCAGGTGTTCATCAGCAGGGCTGAGTCGGCACGGTCTGCTGTACCCGATGATACCGACCTCTCTGCCGCTGGCCTTGATAGTCGCCAAAGAAGAATGCGCGATCCTTCATGATCGGACCGCCGATCGATCCGCCGAACTCGTTGTAGAGACCGCCCGAGGAACGATCTTGCGAGCGTCGTCCGCGTGCAGGATTCTGGCGTGAACGGGATTGCGCGCCAGGTTCGCGTTGCTGCGGCGGTAGTCGAACGCGCTGCCATGGAAGTTGTTCGTGCCCGACTTGGTCTGCGCCGTCACCACGGCCGAGACCGCCTTGCCGAACTCCGCGTCGAAGTTCTGCGTCGCGATCTTCGATTCAGTGATCGCATCCAGCGCCGGATTCACGACGATGATGCCCAGAATCGGATCCTGATTGTCGGTGCCGTCCAGTTCGAAGGCGATGCCGCCGAATGCCTGGCCGTCGATCTGGATCTGCTGGCTGGCCTGCGGGTTCTCGCTGGCTGCGTGGCACCAGCCCAGTTGCTGCGCGCCGGGAAGCAGCAGTTGCAGGCTGGTGAAGTTGCGGCCGGCGACCGGCAGATCCGCAACCGTCTTCTGGATCGAATACCGTGCGCCACGTCCGCGCGGTCCGTCTTCAACTGCGGAATGGCATCGGCGTTGACGTTGACCGTCTCGCTCGCGCCGCCGGTCTGCATCGCCGCATCGACCTTCGGCGAGGTATCGGCCAGCACCATGCAGATGATTGGTCTCAAAGCCCTTGAAGCCGGTCGCCTCCACCTTCACGGTGTAGAGATCCGGAATCATGTGCTCGACCGTGTAGGCGCCAGATTCGTTGGACTCTTGGCGGTTACCGAGGTACCCTTTGCCTCGTCTGTGACCGTGACGGTCGCACCCGGGATCGCCGCACCGGATGCATCTGTAACCGTTCCGTAGACGGAACCGTAAACCGCCTGTGCGTTCGCCGCCTGGGGCAGGATGGCTATCCCAACACCAAGACAAGCGGTCAAAACCGCCTGCATGCGTCTGGTCATAATGGTCTCCCTGAAAATGCTGCTATGGCGCCCTGCCGTGCCCTATGAAATCTGCACCAGCAGTTATGCGTTTGCTACCGTTGCTGTCCTTGGCGGTACTGCTTCCATCTAGGTCGAATGGATGATTACTGCCCGCGAGGAACTATAAGGAGCGGTCATCTCCAGTGTCAAAGAAAAAATCGTCCATTCCCGGACAGCTCTTGCACTGGCTTCACTACAATCGGGGGAGCGATGCCGCTGCCCACGAATCTATGCCGGAAAGCGCTTATAGTTAGCGTTTACGCGGCTTTTCTCGCTCTCGGCGTCTCCGCGCAGAAGGTATCCGAACCGTACCCTCCCAGCCCGGTTCATCCCCCTCCCGCATGGTTCGAAGACGTAGCGCCGCAGGCCGGAATCAAAGTGTTGAACGTTAACGGCGGAGTAACCTCCAAGCGGTACATCCTGGAGGCCACAGGCTCCGGCGTTGCCATCCTCGACTACGACGGTGACGGCTACCCGGACATCTTTCTCGTCAATGGCGCCTACCTGCATCCGGAGGCAGGAACGGCCAGCCCGGCGCCCACCAGCCATCTCTTCCACAACAACCACAACGGCACCTTTACCGACGTGACCGCGAAATCCGGGCTCACCGACACCGGCTGGGGCCAGGGCGCCTGCGTCGGCGACTACGACAACGACGGCCTGCCCGACCTCTATGTAACCGGCTACGGCAAGAACCGCCTCTACCACAACGAGGGCCACGGCCGCTTCCGCGAAGTGGCCGAGCAGGCCGGCGTCGCCGGCACCGGCAAGGAGTGGGGCACCGGCTGCGCCTTCGTCGACTACGATCGCGACGGCAAACTCGACATCGCCGTCGCCAACTACGTCCACTTCGACATCAAGGACGTGCCCGAGCCCGGCAAGGCCCCCGGCTGCAAATGGAAGGGCGTGCCCGTCATGTGCGGTCCACGCGGGCTCGAATGGGCGCCGAACACCCTCTATCACAACCTCGGCAACGGCAAGTTCGAAGACGTCTCCGTCAAAAGCGGCTTCACCAAAACCACCGGCCACTACTGCTTCTCTGTCTCCACCATCGACGCCGACGAGGACGGCTGGCCCGACATCTACATGGCCTGCGACTCCACCCCCGCCATCCTCTACCGCAACAATCACGACGGCACCTTCACCGATCGCGCCGCCGACGCCGGTGTCGCCTTCAACGAAGACGGCCGCGAGCAGGCCGGCATGGGCTCCACCATCGGCGACTACGATGGCGACGGCCACCTCGACATCTTCAAGACCAACTTCTCCGACGACACCGCCACCCTCTACCACGCCCGCGGCGACGGCACCTACGACGACGTCACCTACCCCGCCGGCCTCGGCATCAACACCGACAAGCTCGGCTGGGGCACCATGTTCCTCGACATCGACAACGATGGCTGGCCCGACATCCTCTCCGCCAACGGCCACGTCTATCCCGAGGTCGACTCCAGCCATCTCGGCTCGGACTATCGCGAGCCGCGCCTGCTCTACCACAATCTCGGCAACGGCAAGTTCGCCGACATCACCAAGAGCGCGGGTCCCGGCATCACCACACCCGCATCCGCGCGCGGCCTCGCCATCGCCGATCTCTGGAACGACGGCCGCCAGGAGGTAGTCATCAACGACGTCAGCTCCCTCCCCATGCTGCTGGTCAACTTCGCCCCCAACAGCAATCACTGGATCGGGCTCGCGCTCACCGGCACCAAATCCAATCGCAGCGCCATCGGCGCGCGCGTCACTGTGCGCGGCACCGCGGCCGGCAAAAGAGCGCGTCTGGGTCAACGAAGTGCGCAGCGGCTCCTCCTACAACTCGTCGAGCGACATGCGCCTCCACTTCGGCCTCGGCCCCTCATCCGTGCTGCGCGAAGTCGAGGTGAGCTGGCCCTCCGGCCTGACCGAAGTCTTCCCCGCCCCGCCCCTCGACCGCATCACCACTCTCACCGAAGGCTCCGGCAAACCGCTTGCCGCAAAGGTGGCGAAGTAGATGGCTATTCGTGATCATCACTGTTGCTTGAAGATCGTGAATTCCCATTAACAGTATCTTCAGGTACTACCGGTAAACTTGCGGTATGTCCCTTCTCAAAGTCATCGTCCTCGCCATCGTGCAGGGCCTCGCCGAGCTGCTGCCCGTCTCCAGCTCCGCGCACGTCATCGTCGCCGAAAAACTGATGGGCCTGGACCCCTCCGCTCCGCAGATGACCCTGCTGCTCGTCATGCTGCACACCGGCACCATGTTCGCCGTCATCGCATACTTCTGGAAGACATGGAAGCAGTCGTACTTCGCCAGCAAGACCGTCTTCCGGCAATTTGCCGTCCGCGTCATCTGGGCAACGGTGCTCACCGGCCTGATCGGTGAAGGCCTGAAGAAGCTCCTGGAACACACGCTGCTCCACGACGCGCCAAAGGCCGAGATTGAGCAGCTATTCAGCCGTCTGGATCTGATCGCGCCCGCATTGGCCGCGGTCGGCGTTCTCATATTGATTGCCGGCATCGTCGAACATCGCCGGAGGCATCGCGGCGCAAACGGCAGCAGGCACGCTCACCCTGCGCCAGGCCGCATGGATGGGCATCGTACAAGGCCTCGCGCTGCCCTTTCGCGGATTCTCCCGCTCCGGCTCCACCATCTCCGCCGGCATGCTCACCGGCGCCGCAAAGGACGATGCAGAACGATTCAGCTTCGCCCTCGCCGTCGTGCTCACGCCCGCCGTCGTCGGCATGGAAGGGATTCGCCTCTGGAAAGCCGCACATTCCGCAGCCGCGCCGATCGATCTTCACGCCTCGCTCGCTCTCCAGCCTGCTCGGCATGGTCTTCTCGTTCCTCGCCGGCCTGCTCGCGCTCCAGTGGCTCAGCCGCTGGCTCGAAACCGGCCGCTGGTACCTCTTCGGCATCTATTGCCTCGTGGCATCGGGCGCAGTCTTCTACCTGCATGCACGCGGCTTCTAGGCGGCGCTCGGTCTCTTCGCGCCGTCTCGCAACCGGATCCGATGAGACGATGCGAAAGCACCAAGACAACCGCACCGCCCAGGCGCTACATTGGTGCAGCGATTCCCATGCTGCACCCGACATCGGCCACGGCATCATCTCCGCTGCGCACCAGCCGCCGCCAGGCCATCGCTCTTCTCGCCGCTGGCCTCGGCTCGCTGCTCACATCGCCGCTCGCGACAGCCGCGGAGTCCGATCCCGAAACATTCCTCTACGGCAAAGACATCGATGGCCATGACGTGACCTCGCTCGCCGTGCCCGGCACACAATACGTCGCCGCCATCTTCGTCGCCACCGACTGTCCCATCTCCAACCGCTATCTGCCGGAGATCGCCCGCCTCTCGCGCGAGTTCGCGCCGCGCGGCGTCCGTCTCTGGCTCGTGTATCCCAACCCCGGCGACACCCTCGCCGCGGTCCGCACCCACGAGTCGCAGTACCCCGCCGCCGCATCCCTGCCCCAGCTCATCGCGCCCGATCGCGCTTTCTCGCCCACGCGCACGTTCACGTCACGCCAGAGGCCGCCATCTTCCGTGCGGATGCGGTCATGACCCAGCCCGTTCTCTGGCATGGCCGCATCGACGACCGCTATCTCACCTTCGGCACCCAGCGCCCCGCCGCCACCCGGCACGATCTCGCCGACGCACTCAACGCCGCGCTCGCCGGCCGTCAACCCGCGCCGGTCCGTCGCGCCCCCCGTAGGCTGCGCCATCATCCCGCGGGGCCATCCAACATCCGTATCATGACGCGAAGCGCAGCACTCGATTCTACTCGCTCGTTCTCCTCGCCGTATTCGTATCCGCTATAAGCACATTTGCCCAAACGCCCTAAACCCGCGAAAATCGGCAGATCCCGCGCAAGGACGCCCCGCCCACCTGGTCGCGCCACATCGCGCCCATCCTCTACAACAACTGCACCACCTGCCATCATCCCGGCGGCGCCGGCCCGTTCAGCCTGCTCACCTACGACGACGCGCGCCGCTGGTCCGCGCAGATCCTCACCGTCACCCAATCGCGCTTCATGCCGCCCTGGCTGCCCGAGCCCGGCTACGGCGACTTCGCCGACAATCGCCGCCTCTCCGCCGAAGACCTCGAACAGATCAAGCGCTGGGTTCACGCCGGCATGCCGGAAGGCATCGCCGCCGAATGCGCCGACGCCTCCCAAGTACACCTCCGAATGGCAGCTCGGCCAGCCCGATCTCATCCTCACCGCGCCCGAGTCCTTCACCGTTCCCGCCGACGGCCAGGATCTTTTCCGCAACTTCATCTATCCCGTCAACGTCACGCGCACCCGCTACGTGCGCGCCGTCGAAATCCTTCCCGGCAACGCGCGCGTCGTGCATCACGCCAACATCCTCATCGATCGCACCGCTGAACTCCGCCGCCAGCATCCCAGCGACTGGCGCGCCGGCATCCCCGGCATGGAACTCGAAATCGGCTCCGGCGATCGCTTCGATCCCGACAGCCACTTCCTCTTCTGGAAGCCCGACACGCCCGCCGTCATCGAACCGCCCGGCATGCCCTGGCGCATCGATCCCGGCAACGACCTCATCCTCAACACCCACCTCAAGCCCACCGGCCGCGTCGAAACCGTGCAGCCGCGCATCGGTCTCTACTTCACAGACGAAGCGCCCACCCGCGCGCCCCATGCTGCTGCAACTGGAGCACGACGCCGCGCTCAACATCCCCGCCGGCGACAGCCACTTCGTCATCGAAGACGAGCTGCACCTGCCCATCGCCGTCTACGCGCTCGGCATCTATCCGCATGCCCACTATCTCGGCAAGCAACTGGAGGCCTGGTCCATCGCGCCGGATGGCAAGCGCACCCCGCTCATCCTTATTAAGGATTGGGACATCGACCGCCAGTCGGTCTACAGCTATCGCAAGCCGCTGCTGCTGCCCGCAGGTTCGGTGCTGCACATGCGCTACGTCTACGACAACTCCGCCGCCAATCCGCGCAACCCCGCCAGCCCGCCCGTGCGCGTGCACAACGGCAACCGCTCCACCGACGAGATGGGCCACCTCTGGCTGCAGGTGCTGCCCGTGCACCGACGGAACGTAACAGCCGCTGGCAAAGAGAGCGCCGCGGCCGGACGGGATATCGACTCCCGCATGCTGCTCGAGCGCGCCTGGATGGAGCACCGCCTCACCCGCGACCCCGGCGATACGCTCGCCGCCTACAACCTCGCCTCACTCGACACCATGAGCGGCAATGCAGCCGGCGCGATCGCGATCTACCGCAAGCTCGCCGCCGCTTCGCCACACGATGCGCGTGTCGCCACCTCGTTAGGCGCAGCTCAGCAGCAGAACGACGACTGGCAATCCGCGCTCGCGACTTACAAGCATGCGCTCGCTCTCGACCCAACTACGCCGATGCGCGCTACAATCTCGCCACGCTCGAGCTCAAGCACGATCAGTACGACGACGCCGCCGCCGACTATCGCACCCTGCTCCAGCAGCATCCGGACGATGCTGCCGCCCACGGCGGCCTCGGCGCAGCGCTCGCGCAACTCAACCAGCCCGATGCCGCACGCGCCGAGTTCGATCGCGCCCTCGCGCTCGACCCCGCGCAGCCCGACACGCTCGCTCAACTATGCTTCGCTGGAATTAGCCGGCAACAACCCGCAGCACGCGCAGGAACTTCTCACCCAAGCCGTCGCAGCCGGCGCGCATGACGCGACGACCTGGCAGCAACTAGCCTTCGCCGATCAGCAGACCCGCCATCCCGCCGAGGCCGAAGCCGCATTGCGCTCCGCCATCGCCGCTGATCCATCGACCCAACCAGCCATTCCCTGCTGGCGCAACTGCTCGCCGCACGCAGCGATCTCGCCGGACGCCATCACCGAGCAGCAGGCCGCATTGCGCATCAACGCAAAGGACGCCGACGGCTGGAGCAACCTCGGCGTCCTCCACGCACAATCCGGTCAGGCCACCGCGGCGCGCAGCGACTTCGAACACGCGCTCGCCATCGACCCGCAACACGCCCAAGCGCGCGCGAATCTCGCAACGCCTCAACTCCGGCGCATCGAAACAATAAAGTTGTTCTCGTTGTCATCCTGAGCAAAGCGAAGAACCTGCAGTTAGCCCGCATCACCCACGACAGGGTGCCCACCGTGAGCGAAGCAACGGAGCGAACCCGGACACACTCAGCCGCCCGAAAGGGCGACCTGCTGCCCCGTCGCGCCAGTCAGGTAACTCCCATCTCGGGAATCAGACAGAAATTCCTGCCATTTCATACCCACGAATTCGCTACACTGGAAATAGATACAAACTCAGTCACAATTCAGGACAGGAAAAGCCACCGCGACGGTGGCTTTTCTCATGCCTAACTTCAACGGCTGGACGAATTTAGCGGTAAGTCGTTTAGAAAGACGAATTTGGCTATCGGGAGGCCACTCAACCTATAGAGACGAAAGAACTTACAAAGCAGGCTCCGGTGACGGGAGGGGGGAGGGGGTACGGTCACGTTACTATGCGCAGCGCCGGCTCTGGGAAGAACGGAGACCAATACGGGTGCCCCACATCCCGAAGAGATGTGGGATTCACGGTCAGGCACGAATCTCCCGCCGCTCCAGCACAAACTGCGCCGCTAGCAGCAACACCACAATCGCAACCACCCGGCGCACCCAGTTCCAGCCACACATGCGGCGCTGCCGCAGAGACTGGAGTGATACGGAAACGGATCCACCCACCAACTCGGGAACAGATACTGGTGTCACACCACCCCAGTGCGTAACGCCTTGATGTGCAGATACGCATAACCGATCAGCACCACCACGGAAATGACGCGTGCTGTCTTATCCCGCGGCATCAGCATGGTGCACAGATAAGTGACCGCATAGATCAGTCCCGCGAAGACGATGCCGCTGAGCAGAATCAACAGGAAGGCAAGCGGGACAGCGAATGCCGGCGGCGAACGATGAATGCTCAGCGTCAACCAGCTCGAAGAGCAGCACATTCCCCAGGCCAGCACGCCATCAGGCCCAGTGAAACCACTGTCGGACCACAGAAAGAATCGCCTGGCTGCGGGGCCGGGTCAGCACGAACGCTCCGCTGTCCTCCGCGATATCGTGGCCGATTCCGTCGCCGCCAATGACCACGCCACCAAGCAGCAGGTTGCCCCAAGCTCAGCCAGAGTAATCATCCACTCGCGCTGGCGGCGAGGCTGTCCCCATCTCTGCCGGCGCATGCCGCAGAACGCCATACAGCATGAACACAATCGGCAACGAAGAAAATCGCCACACTGCGATTCGCGCATCACGCCAACTCTTCCAGAGATACATGGCTATTCCCTCCTGCCTTCGGCGTCGTTACCGTCAGCACCCAGACACTCAAGAAATATCTCCGACAAATTCATCGGCGACGACTGCAGCACCGTCGCACCTTCGCGCTCCAGCGCATCCACAAACTCCTCCGCCCCATCGCGCACCACATACTCCGTGCTGCCGCCGGAGCGCCGCACGCGCATCGCCGCCGCAGGCGCCATCTCCGCGACACCTGCAACCTGAATGCGCCGGAACTTCGCGCGCAGCTCCTCCATCGGAGCCTCCATCAGCAGCTTGCCCTTGTCGATCATCCCCACCCAGTCCGCAATGCGCTCCACCTCGGCCAGATGATGCGACGACAGAAACACCGTCCGCCCCTCGGACGCGACATCCTCCACCAGCACGCGCAGCAGTTGATCCGTCACCACCGGATCCAGCCCCGCCGTCGGCTCGTCCAGCACCAGCACATCCGGCTGCTGCCCGAGCGCCAGCAACAGCCACATCTTCGTCTGGTTGCCGCGCGACAGATTGCGAAACTTCTGCTTCATCGGAATGTCGAAGACGCGCACATACCGCGCCACTAACTCATCCGACCAGCGCGGATAGAAGCCGCGGTTGAAGCGCACCAGTTGCTCGCCGGTATAACTGCCCAGCAGCGGCCGGTCGCTCACGTAGCCCACGCGCTCCAGCACCTTGACGCGATCCGTGTGCGCATCCATCCCGAGTACCCGCGCGGTACCACTATCGGGCCGCGCCAGGTCCAGCAGCATGCGGATCGTCGTCGTCTTCCCCGAACCATTGCGACCCACCAGCGCATAGACCGCGCCCCTCGGCACCGACAGGTTCAGCCCATTCACTGCGTCGACGCTGCCGTAGCGCTTCACCAGTCCGCGCGTGGCAATCGCCAGATCAGGCGCCAGCTCAGAAGTCCGGTCAGTCATGCTCTACCCCGTTTCGCGTTCCCAGCATCTGCCATGCCTCCTCCACCAGCCTCACGGTGTCGGCTCGCGTCAGCTCCACCTGCTTCGCCTCCACAGCAAGCTGCGTCGCAATCGGCCGCACCCGCCGCAGCTTCTCCGCCTTCACCAGCCCAGTCCCACGCGCCGCCACAAAGGTTCCGCCCCCCGGCACGGTGCGGATCGTCCCCTCGCGCTCCAGATTGCTATACGCGCGCGCTACCGTGTTCGGGTTCACGCGCAGTTGCGCCGCAAGCTGCCGGATCGACGGCATCGCCTCATCGCGCTCCAGCGCGCCCGCCGCCACCGCCTGCTTCACCTGCGCCTCAATCTGCAGATAGATGGGCACACCGGAACCGGAATGAATACGAAAGATCACTGTACTAATACAGTGGTACGCACGCGGGAGAATGTCAACAACAAAATGCGACGCCTGCTATTTCTTGATCGGGCAGCTTTGCACGCCCCCGGCGAGCGCCGTGGCCAATGCGCGCGCCGGCTGGTCATCCGGCGCAAAGCTCAGTAAGCGCTTCAGCGTGGCCTGTGCATCTTCTTTCCTGCCCAACCGGCATTGCCCGAGTGCCAGGTTGTAGCCCGCGGCCGCTTGCGCAGGGTCAGAGTCAAAGACACGCTGCCACAGCCGCACCGCGGTTACGTAATCACCTGTCCCGGCAAACAGCACCGCCATATCGCCGCGCGCTGTGCCGTCGTCAGGATCAGCCACCAGCGCCGCGCGGTACTCGCGATCCGACGCATGAATGTCCCCCGACTCCTGTTCCAGGAAGCCCAGCTCCGTATGCAGTTCGGCATCCTTCGCCGTGATCGTCTCCAGTGCCTCCGCTTTTCGTAACAGTTTCAGTGCCGTTTCGCCGCTCTGCCGGTCGCCGCGCTGCGCCATCTGCGCATAGGCCAGGCCCAGCTCGCGGTCCGTCGCCTTCTCGTCGCCAATCGGCACCAGCGCTCCACTCTCACGCAAATTCTGAGAAGTCTCCAGATGGCTTCGCGAAGCGATGTCCACTATCTGTATCCGATGGTCCGTCACCTGCTCGTGCGCAATGTCCTCGCTCGCCAAGCGCGGCATGTGGCACATAGCACAGTCCGATTGTTCCGGATGATGTGCCGTTGCGTACTTCGCCCCGGTGTGACAGCTCAGACACTTCGCGCGATAAAATGCGACCCGCGCCGCGGGCGTCGCCGCCGTCTGGCTCGCGTGCGGATCGTGGCACGTCGTACAGGTCATCCGGTCGCCGCTCGCCCGCTTGCATGCGCTTTGCAAGAGCGCCTCATATTGCGACGTCGCACGCCTGCCTGGTCCAACCTCACCCTGATGCACGAAGTAACTCACGCTATCGAACAGCGCATCACCCGGCCGATACGTCGCCAGCGAATGTCCCCGCCGGTACACCGCTGTCTCCCCTTCCAGATGGCATTGCAAGCACACTGAGTCACGCCGCGCCGCGTCCAGCTTCGCCGGATTTAGCACTGGCGCCTTGCCCTTCGTCCGCATATGCTCCGTCGCATCGCCATGGCACGACGCACATCCGATTCCGCCATGCGCAAACGGCGCCGCTGCAAAGTGATTCCGCGCCCCCGGCAGCGCGGCCGCCACGCTACTCACGTGGCAATGCAGGCAGTTCGCATCCACCGGCAGGGTCAGCGGCATCTCGCCCGCCGTCAGATAATTCGGCGCCATATCCCACACGCGCTTCTTCGCATACCAGTTCACCGGCGTCTCAAACCAGTACCCATCGCGTTCAAACAGATACGTCCGCCCGCGCGTATTCGATCCGACAAAGTAAGCGAGCTCGCACCTCGCCATTCAGAAATCCGCCCGCCGCCGCAGCAGGCCGCGTATAGCTCAGCCAGCCCGCACCGTCGCGTTTGAAGACGCGATAGTGCACCCCGGAAGCCGCATGTGTAAAAGTCCCCTCGATCAAGCCATCCATCGCCGGGCCACTCGCCCGCGCCATCGGGGTCGCTTCGTATTGTTCATGAATCGCGCGGTGGCATCCCGCGCATGCCGCGTCCGGCGAGCTTGAAACCGGTGGCCCGGAAGCGGCCGCCGTCACCGGCCTGGCGCCGCGTTGCGAACTTGTGCCAAGCGCCAGCGCAGCCCCGCACACGACGGCCACCATCCATCTCGCTCGCACTCCAAATGCCATTGCGAACCCGTCCGCCCCCTGGCCTGTATACCATCCGGAGGGCGCACTCTAATATTGGCGTAACAATGCCGATTTCCACTAAGGTGAATCGGTCGCTTCTGACTGCATCCAACTGCAAAGAACCTATGTCCCGCAAACCGCAAGGAGATTGCCATGCCCACCGCCGCCAAAGCGAAGCCCACGTCCTCTCGCCGCACAGCATCGGCCGCGGAGCATTCCAGCGCATCGCCTTTCGACCAGCAAGAGCTCGATTTTATGGATGCCTACTGGCGCGCCGCCAACTATCTTTCCGTTGGCCAGATCTACCTGCGTGACAATCCGTTAATGCGCCGCCCGCTCACCCGCGACGACATCAAGCCGCGACTGCTCGGCCACTTCGGCACCACCCCCGGACTCAACTTCATCTATCTCCACCTCAATCGCATCATCCGCCACCAGCACGCCAACGCCATGCTCGTGGTCGGCCCCGGCCACGGCGCGCCCGGCATCGTCGCCAATACCTATCTTGAAGGCACCTACACCGAGGTCTACCCCGACATCGAGCGCAACATCGATGGCCTCAAGCGCCTCTTCCGCCAGTTCTCCTGGCCCTACGGCATCCCCTCGCACGATGCCGCCAATGTCCCTGGCTCCATCAACGAAGGTGGCGAACTCGGCTACTCGCTGCTCCACGCCTACGGCGCCGCCTTCGACAATCCCGATCTGCTCGTCGCCTGCATCGTCGGCGATGGCGAGGCCGAGACCGGTTCCCTCGCCGCGTCGTGGCACTCCAACAAGTTCCTCAACCCCATCACCGACGGCGCCGTCCTGCCCATCCTCCACCTCAACGGCTACAAGATCGCGAACCCCACCGTCCTCGCGCGCATCGAGCCGGACGAGCTCAAATCACTGTTCGAGGGCTACGGCTACGCGCCGCACTTCCTCGAAGGCGACGATCCCGCCATCATGCACCGTCGCATGGCCGAAACGCTCGACACCATCTACGCCGAGATTCGCCGCATCCAGAAGCACGCGCGAGAGAAGAAGGACGCCACACGTCCCCGTTGGCCCATGCTGATCCTGCGCACCCCCAAGGGCTGGACCGGTCCTAAATTTGTCGACGGCAAACAGATCGAAGGCACCTGGCGCGCCCATCAGGTGCCGCTTGAGGAAGTCCGCACCAACCCCGAGCACCTCAAGCTGCTCGAAGAATGGCTCCGCTCGTACAAGCCCGAAGAGCTATTTGACGAGAACGGCTGCCTGCATGAGTCTATCGGAGCTGTCGCGCCGCTTGGCCTGGAACGCATGAGCGTCAACCCGCACACCAACGGCGGCCTGCTTCTCCAGCCGCTCGACATGCCGAACTTCCGCGACTTTGCAGTGAAGGTCGATGCGCCGGGAGCCGCCGAGAACTCCGCCACCACCATCCTCGGCAACATGCTTGAAGACGTCATGCGCCGCAATCTCGCCACGCGCAACTTCCGCATGTTCGCGCCGGATGAGAACGCCTCCAATCGTCTGCAGGCCGTCTATAAAGTTAGCGGCAAGCGCTGGGAGGCGCGGGTTCTGCCGGTCGACGAGAACCTCTCCGTCGATGGCCGCGTCATGGAAGTGCTCTCAGAAAATCTCTGCGAAGGCTGGCTCGAAGGCTATCTGCTCACTGGCCGCCACGGCTTCTTCTCCTGCTATGAGGCCTTCATCCACATCATCGACTCGATGTTCAACCAGCACGCCAAGTGGCTGAAGGCCTGCCACAACCTGCCCTGGCGCAAGCCCATCGCCTCGCTCAACTACCTGCTCACCTCGCACGTCTGGCGGCAGGATCACAATGGTTTCTCTCATCAGGACCCCGGCTTCATCGACCATGTCGCCAACAAGAAGGCCAACACCGTCCGCATCTATCTGCCGCCGGACGCGAACACCCTGCTCTCCATCGCCGACCACTGCCTGCGCTCGCGCAACTACGTCAACCTCATCATCGCGGGCAAGCAGCCCTCGCCGCAGTGGCTCAATGTGGACGACGCCTCGCAGCATTGCATCGCCGGCCTCGGCGCCTGGGAGTGGGCCTCCAATGGCAACGATGATCCTGAAGTCGTCATGGCCTGCGCCGGCGATGTCCCCACACTCGAAACCCTCGCCGCCGTCACCGTGCTGCGCGACTGGGCGCCCGACCTGCGCGTGCGCGTCGTCAATGTCGTCGACCTGTTCACGCTGGAAACCTTCGATCAGCATCCGCACGGCATCGAGCATGAAGCCTTCGACCGCCTCTTCACCACCGACAAGCCTGTCATTTTCGCCTTCCACGGCTACCCCAACGTCGTCCACAAGCTCATCTACAAGCGGCACAACCATGACGGCTTCCATATCCACGGCTACAAAGAGGAAGGCACCACCACCACGCCTTTCGACATGACCGTGCTCAATGGACTCGATCGCTACACTCTCGCCCTCGACGCCGTGAAATACGTCCCGCGCCTCCAGGACCGCTTCCCCGAATTCGAGCAACGCCACTCCGAGCTCATGCAGAAGCACAAACTCTATGTTTCCGAGCATGGTGAAGACATGCCCGAAGTCCGCGACTGGAAATGGTCACCGAAGCGGTAGTAGATCAGCGAACGGGGCGGCCGCTATTAGCTGAATAACTCGATAAGAAGCCCTGCCGCCTTCGCGTGTAAAGGAGAATCTCTGCACGCGTCTCGCGTTCAGAGGCGGAACGCCTTCCACGGTACGCTGCCATATTCACCCATGTCTGCTGTGCCAGCCATGCGATCGCCGGTGCTTGTGCCAAGAAATGTCCAGCGCACCTCATATCCGCTGGTCTGCATCGTGCCTTTCAGTTTGATCTGGTTGGCTTGCACTTTTCCACTCAGTGAAGCCGTATAGATTTCTCCGATACAGCATGCCTTCAATCTCCTCGCCGTTTTGCTTCAGATCGAAGCGCTGTGTGCCGGTGCCGCACAGGTAGTCAATCAGCACCACCCAGCTTCCGCCAAGCTGCGCCGTCTGCCCCTGTGGAATCACCGGGTTTTGATAATTGCCAGGCTTCGTCAGACCCTCGTAGATCGCGTTGGCAACAATCTCTGCCTCCCCCGGCGCCATCATGTAGGGCATGATCGTAACCGCACTTGCCATGCGATCCGGCCTGCTGCCGGTGCCGCCGCCGATCATGATGCGAGGTGTACCCGAATCCAATTTCGCTTCCAACTCCGTGCCGGTAATCTTCAGCGCGTTCGCATCCCAGTGCACGCGCAACTCCGGACTCCGGTTGGAAAGGTCTTCCGGCTGGAGGATCTCCGTTGTGACAGAAGGCAGACCCTTCACCCGATTGGCGATCGTGTCAAGCCAGCTCTGCCACTCCTTCCACTCCGCCGCGTGGTCCCGCTTGTACCACTGGCGCACCGCTGCCAGCATCCCCATGATCTCCTCTTTGCCGACCTTGTAGCCTCGTCCGTAATTATGGTGAGGCGCGGCCTGAAACCATGCCGCCTGAATCAGCGCAGGATCGCCAAGCAGCACGCCGGCAGCCTGCGGCCCTCGCATGCATTTGCCTCCGGAATAACCCACCAGCGAGGCCCCCGCCTGAATGTGGATGTTCGGCGATAGCGGCTCCTCTGCTGCGGCATCCACAAACACTGGCGTGCCCTTCGCTTTGGCGATGCGACAGATATTCGCAATGGACAACGGTCCCTTCGCCGCCTCCGGGCTCGACATGACATAAATCATGGCGACCTGCGCGGTCAGCGCGTCCTCCAGTTGCTCTGCTGTTTGCACCTCGACAACCTCTGCGCCCGTCGTGCGCACGCCGAAGTCGTAGGGATTGCGTGAGTGCTTTGGAATAATGACCTTCGTCTTTTCGCGGACATACGGGAGCGCCTGACACTTCTCAATGTCCGCGCCCGCCGTACAGGCTAGAGTGGACAGCGCGATGGCGGCTTCGCAGCCAGTCGTCACGACCGCACTCGGCGCACCCATCAGTGAGGCGATCTCTTTCCCCACTGCCGCCATCAGCTCGTCCAACTGCACGTAATAGAACGATGCTTCATACATGGCGCGCTTCACCTCTGGCAGCGAGCGCGAGCCTGTAATGATGGTGTAGGTGCCACGCGCATTCAGAATATTGCGCACACCAATCTCAGTGAATACATTCTGCTTTTCCAAGCCGTTCAATTGCGGAAAGCCCGCGGGAGCCTTCGTTCCCTCTGCGTCATCGTGCGAGAGAGGCAAAGCAGCCAGAGGAAGCGCAGAGGTGAGGCCGAGGGCTGAGAAAGCTCCGGAAGCCTGCAGCATTCGACGACGTGTGATGTGGGTGTTACGATCCAGCGGCTGCATGCATCTCCTTGTGATCTGGCCAGGGATAACAAACGTTGGTCTACTTGAAACTACCCCAAGCAGACCGCCGAAAAAGGTGCTGTCAGATATAGGCAATCACATCGATTTCGACCAGCGAGTTACCTGGGACCCCACCCATGGGCGCGATTGTTGTGCGCACCGGCGGCATATCTCCGAAGCGGCCTTTATAGGCCTCGTTGAGGCCGGCGTAGTCCTTGATGTCGTTGAGATACACGTTGACCTTCAGCACCTTATCCATGGAAGAGCCCGCCGCTTTCAGATTCTGCTCGATTTCATCCAGTACATTCTTGGTCGCTTCCTGGATGGTGCCCGGCTTGTGATAGCCCACTCCGGCCAGGAAGAGCATGTTGCCGTAGGAGATCGCGGCATTGAACAGAGGCGCCCCTTCACCCGCTTTGCGATTCGCTCCATATCCGTAGTTCTTCTTCTGCGGCGTTTCGGTTTTCTGCGCAACCGCATCTACGGCCGTCAGGGTTGCAGCGCCGGCTGCAAGTGCCGCGCCCTTCAGCATGGACCGTCGTGTCTTCTTTTCCATTGTTGCTTCCTCGCTTTCCTAAGTTGCGTGTGGCAGTTCTATCCTCGGGCCCGGCTAAGTACAGCACGCAGCCTGGACGCTACGATGCGTTCCTCTCCATCTCCGAGCATCCAGGTAGAAAGGATGATGGAGTTTGGCGTACCCATTAGACCTCTCCCGTCAGTTCCGGTCGCCGGATTCAATTCAATGGACGGCGTGCCGTTGCGCAACTCTTCCGCCACCTCGAGTGGCGTGATGCCGAGCTGTTTGGGATCGATGTCGATGATGAGATGAGGCACATGGTTTGCGATCGGTGGCGTGACGATGCGCGCCTTTACAGAAGGAATCTTTTCGACCGCGCGCTGGATCACGGCAGTGCTGCGTAGAAACTCCGCCTCCATGCCTTCGTTGGTTTGCTCGAGCAGCCAGTCGACCGCGGCCACCATGCCGACAATCTGTTCTTTCGCCACCTTCATCCCGCGGCCGACCGCGTCACTGTTCGGATTGTCATTCTGCGCGGCGAGTTCGATAAGATCTTTGCGGCCCAGCAAAAGCCCGGCATTCTGCGGACCACGGATCCCCTTGCCGCCGGAGAAACATACGAGGTCGAAACCCATGCTGGTGTATTTCCAGAGGTTTTCGATCGGCGGCATGTCCGCGGCAGCGTCCAGGTGACATGGCACCCCATGTTCATGCGCAACGGCAAGCCACTGTTCCTGTCCGATCTCGCCGCCCTCCGCCGCATTAAAGAAGTTCGTCATCACCGAGCGATCGCTCAGGGCCGCGCGATAGTCGTCGAGCGTGACGACCTCCTTGATCACGACATTGCAGAGCTGCATCGCATGGTCGTACTCGTAGCGGTGTGCCTTCTGCACCACGACTTCGTTTTTGTGGCCGGCAACGCCGCCGGGAATCGCTTCCGGTGGAAGTCCGTTGGCCTTTGCAATGCATGCCGCCGTCGCCAGTGTGAGAGCGGCGGACGCTCCGGAACTGACCAGCGCTGCCTCGCAGCGGAGTTTGCGCGCCAGATATTCGCCCGAGGCCTTTTGCAAATCCTTGAGCCGCACCGGATGGTACGCTGCCCGCTCGACCGCCCTCCGCACCGACGGCGGCATCACAGCCGCAGTCAGGTAAGTGTAGGTGCCGGCCGCATTGATGATGGGTTGCACACCTAACTTTGCGTAGTAATCTTCGCCTGTTGTGGGCGTGACCGCGGCGGACGCGCGGAACGGTATTGCAGCAGCCAGAGCGGCCGCGGGTCCACAGCTAAGAAATCCGCGGCGCGATAACGCAAATCGCCTTCCACTCGCCAACCTGTGCTCCTTCGCTGCTCCGTATTGGTCAAGCGAGCGACATGCGCTCACTCCGGCCACAAAATTCAGATTCGCCCGAACTTCTGTACCGCTTCAACGATCGATCGGTATTTCTCAATGAACGGGTACATCGAGTGTTCAGAGTTGTCGAGGGCCTGCGCCTTGATCAGAACCTCCGCGGCATGTGCCTTGGGAACCACGACGACTCCATCCTGGTCCGCCACGATAATATCCCCAGGATCGACCTTGACTCCGTCACACACAATCGGGATATCTGCTCCTGCAAAGCGATAGTGCCCCACAGAGGTGGAAGGCACAGGCCCCAGCGCGTACACCGGAAACTGCACTCGCTTTAGCTGGGGAATATCGCGCACGCCGCCGTCAACCACCGCGCCAGCATAACCGCGCGCCGCCATCGCTGTCCCCATCAGGCCACCCATTCCCGCAATATCCGCGCCATCCTGCACCGTCATGACGTAGACAGAACCGCTTCCACCGCCATCAATCGCCTTGAGCATCCCGGTCAGCGCGTCGGGATCGCTATTCTCTTCACGCTTCAGCAGAACGGTGACGGCGGTGCCGGCAAACTTCGTCGGAAAAATCGCCTGCATGCGGTGTGACATATATCGCTTTTCGTGCAGTAACTGCTCCATCGCATCGGAGACCGACGCTGCCTCGACGTGGCGAAATGCATCGACCATCTGCTGCGGATGCGCCGCGTAATCCGCGGCGGTCATGGGCATGTCGGCCCAACCGGCAATACCGGCAGCACCGGCTATCCCCGCGGCACAGATGGTAAGGAGAAGCCGCAAACTGCGTTTGGTCACCACGTATGTCCCTCGCTATCTTTCCGGCGCTCGCTGCGAAAAGCTTAAGCCGTAAAAGCGATTCGTGCACACCGAATTGCGCTCGAGACGCCGCATGCCGTTCACAATCGTGACCTCCACTCACTGGGACAGCCGGATGCCGTGTTCATTTGCATAGTCTGGATCGTGCCGAAGATACGTCTATCGTGGAGTGCCCATTGCAAAGCACGGATTCCACATTGTCATCGGGCAGAAAGCGTGATTTGTTCTAGGACATGCGACCTAGATTGTGCGCAAAACCCTATTCCAGATGAACCAGCCCGCGTTGCAGCGCGAAGATGGTCGCCTGCGTCCGGTCTCGCGCCCCCATCTTCTCCAGAACCGCGCTCACATGAATCCGGACGGTCTTCTCCGAGATGTGCAGGTGCTCCGCGATCTCTCGATTGGAGCGGCCCTGGGTGATGCAGGTGAGAACTTCCGTCTCGCGCGGCGTCAGGTCGGTGACCGAGGTGCGTTCTGCCAGCCTGTCCAATGCAGTACGGGGCAGATAGCGAAGATCCCTGTGGACGGTGGTGATGGCATCGATCAACTCCTGACCGCTTGCATCCTTCGTCAGGTAGCCCGCTGCTCCGCTGCGCACCGCACGATACACATCTTCACTCCCCTGGTAGTTCGACAGCACGACGACTCGCGCATCGGAGAATTCGCGCCGCAAACGTGTCAACACCTCAAACCCGCTCGTACCCGGCAGGCGTAAATCCAGCAGCATCACATCGGGGCGTAGCGCGCGGTACATCGCAAGCCCCTGCTCACCGTCTCCCGCTTCTCCGATGACGCAGATTTGCGAGTGGCCCGCAAGCACGGAGCGAAGAGCGATGCGCGCCAGAAAGTGATCCTCCACCAGAAGAACGGTAATGCTGTCTACAGGCCGATCCATTGCACTACCTCTTCTTTCTTAACGTTTCTACTGGAATTGCGAGTCAGGTAGATTGCATCGAAGGGCACGGACGTCTCTACTTCGGTGCCGAAAGTATCGCTGTGCAGGCGCAGTGTGCCGCCCAGCTTTCGCGCGCGCTCCTGCATCACCGCAATTCCGAAATGACCCGTCCTCGCTACGGCTTCGTCCAAATGAAACCCGCGTCCATCGTCGTGGATCAAAAGGCGCAGAGCATCTGCTTCATAAATCAACTGAATATGGATCGTCTTAGCCAACGCATGCCGCAGTGCATTGCGCACGGCTTCCTGCGCAATCCGCGCCAGATGATGTACCGAGCCCGGCGGTAATGAGACTTCTTCGCCTTCCATCGCGAATTGAAGCGCGCATGTCTCTCCATGGTGGTTCTCTTCCAGCATGCGCAGCAACGCCTTTGACAACGAGCTTGTGACCTCCTCGGTCTCCCGCAGGTCGTAGATGATCCGTCGCGCCTCCGCCTGGCACAGCAACACCATGCTGCGGGCCAATTCGCAGGATTTCGCAGCTGGACTTTGCGCTTCATCGCTATCGCGAAACAGATTCATCGTCGCTTCCAGTTGCCACGAGATTGCCGAAAAGCCGGCCATCAACGTGTCGTGGCACTCCTGTGCAATGCGGTTCCGCTCTTCGAGCACAATGCCCATACTGCCTTTTACGCGTTGCACACGCTGCTGCATGCGCAAACGGATGAGGATTCCGAGCAGAATGGCAAGAAGCAGGATCGCGAACACTCGAGCCCACCAGCTCTCGAAAAGTGGCGACATTTGCAACATCATCGCGGATTCCTGCCAAGCGCATGGGACGCGAAGAATGCCATGAACGGAGCCGCTGTCAGATGCTTGGGCTGTTGCCTGACCGCCACCAAGCAGACCACACAAGAACAGCGCAGCGTACGAGCTGCGGAAACCGGCGCACCACCGCCGACCAACAGGCAACATCGCTTGATCTGGTCTCTCCTGCGCCGAGTGAGTCATGTGTCAGATGCCGTCACCCGTGCCGGGTTCGAGTTGCAAAGGCTGCTCCGGGTGGACGAACAGCCAGCACACCGCCGCGGCAACAGCGAAGAACGCCGCCAGACCGAAAGCGCTAGTCCAGCCTGCGCGCTTGGCGATCCACGGAGTCAGCGACGCAGTCACGGCGCCGCCAATCTGGCCGCCCATGTTCACGATGCTGGAGAACAAACCAGAGGACCGTCCTGCGAGATCCACCGAAACCGACCAGAAGGAGCTTTGCGACAGGTACAGCGCCCCTGCGCCGGCCGCGAGAATCAGCACCGCGGCTCCTGCACTGCGCGCCTGCGAGCCAAGCACCAGGAAGATCGCTGTCGCCGCAAGAGCAACTGCCGCCAGTCCGCAACGGCCCGCGCGCAGTCCCCAGCGGATCGTGATCCAATCGCTGAGCGCCCCGCCCACCAGACAACAGATGGTCATGGAAATCAACGGCACCATGGTGAACAAGGCGCTGGTCTTCAAATTCACGCCGCGCGCCTGCGCCACGTATAGAAAGAACCAGCTAAAGAATATCCACGCGATATAGCCGAAGCTGAAGTAGCCCATCATGAGAGCGAGCAGATCGCGTCTTTGAAAAAACTTCAGCCCTGAGATGCGCCTTTTTGCGGACGTATCCGTCACCGCGGTTTGCTGCTTGTGAAGCTGGCGTACCGGCACATCCCTGCTCTCCGCCAGCTCTTCATCGCGAACCAATGGATGCTCTTCCGGCAGGTCGCGCGCCATGAACCACCATGCAATGCCAACTGCGATGCCCAGCCCTGCGCTGAACCAGAAGGCCGCTCGCCAGCCATAATGCGTGATCAGCCAATTGAGCAGCGGCGGCGTCAATCCACTCCCTGCGCCGACACCGGCAAAAATCAGTCCGTTGATAAAGCCGCGCTCTCGAAACGGCACCCATTGCGCCACAAACTGGTTGGCCGCAGGATAGATAATCGCTTCGCCTGCCCCCAGCAGAAAGCGAATACTGATGAGCCAGCTCACCGCATAAGCCATCGTCGACGGCAATGCCGCTGTGCACGCTGTCGTCACGCCCCACCAGATCGCTCCCAGGGTCAGCGCGCGCCGCGGCCCCCAGCGTGTCGCCAGCCATCCCGCCGGCACCTGAAAGATGGCATACCCAACAAGAAACGCGCTGAAGATGCCGCCCAGTTTCTGGTCTCCCAGGCCATACTCCCGGCTCATCTGCAGACCGGCGATAGCAATGTTGGTGCGATCCAGAAATGCCACGCCGCTGAGCACGAACAACCAGAAGGCCAGCAGATAGCGCACACGGAACCACGACCGGCGCGGTGGGCTCACCGCTCGCTGGTCTTGTCGCTTGGGCACCCGCAGATCCGCATGACTCACTTCGACGCTCCGTCGATCATTGTTCTCACATGCTAGGAGCAAGGCCGCTTTCGCGCCAGACCTACTCTGCTCTAGGGCAAATAGCCTAGAAAAAATGAGGATAAACTGCAGATGCCCGGTCGCGCCGCCGGCTCTAGAACTGTGTCTGCCATAATGCGTGCGAAGCGCAGCGTCGCAAATTCATCAAGGATGACCCTCATGTCATTGTTTGTCCGGCCCACCCGCCATCTCGCATCGCTCGTTTTCGGAAGCATACTCTGCGCTGCCGCGCTCTCTGCGCAGGAAGGTCGGCGCACTCCGCTCCCGCCGAGCCCGTTCAAGTACGATCTCGTCCTCTCCGGGGGCCACGTTCTGGATGCAAAGAATCACCGCGACGGCATCATGGATGTTGCCGTCAAAGATGGAAAGGTCGCCGCCGTTGCACCGCATATCGCACCCTCCGATGCGATCAAGACCGTCCATCTTCATGGCTTCTACCTCACTCCCGGCCTCATCGACATCCACGTGCATGCCTATGCCGGAACCGGCGAGAAAGACTCCTACGCCGGCGATAACAGCGTCTATCCGGATGGCTTCACCTTTCGCAATGGAGTCACGACGGTGGTCGACGCAGGCAGTTCCGGATGGCGAAGCTTTGAGGATTTCAAGCAGCGAGTGATCGATCGTTCGCAGACCCGGGTGCTGGCTTTTCTCAACATCGTTGGCGCAGGCATGCGCGGCCCGCGCTACGAAAACAACAATGACGATATGGACGGCCATGCCACCGCGGCCATGCTCCAGAAATACCCGAACGTGCTCGTCGGAATCAAAAGCGCGCACTACTCCGGGCACGGCTGGAAGCCGTTTGAACAGGCTGTGATCGCCGGGAACATTGCGAATCGTCCCATCATGATCGACTTCGGCGAGAACGGAACGGAGCGTCCCCTGCTCACGCTGCTGTCTAAAATCCTGCGCCCCGGAGACATCTACACCCACATGTACTCCGGGCTGCGCGGGGAACAGGACCCGCAGACGCTGGGGCCTAGTCAGGCAATGCTTGTCGGACGCAAACGCGGTATCTACTTCGACGTCGGCCATGGCGGCGGCAGCTTCAACTGGTCGCTCGCAGTACCGATGATGAAGGATGGCTTTCAGCCGGATTCCATCTCCACCGATCTGCACATTACCAGCATGAACGCCGGCATGAAAGACATGCTGAATGTTGCTGACAAAATGCTGGCGCTGGGCCAGACCGTACCGCAGGTCTTCGAGGAGATGACCTCGGCGCCCGCCCACGAGATTCGTCACGATGAGCTCGGCAACCTCTCCGTTGGCGCGCCTGCAGACCTCGCTGCTTTCAGCATCGATCACGGAAAGTTCGGCTTCGTGGACATGAACAACCAGCGCAAAGACGGCGCCGCCAAGATCGTGTGCCAGTTGACTATCCGCGGCGGCAAGGTAGTCTATGACCTCAACGGAATCAGTTCGGATTTGTGGAATGGTCAGCCGACGAGCGACTACAAGCTGGCACGCTACTGGACAACCATGACGACGCGCGATGAAAACAAGCGCAATGAGAACAAGAAAGACAAGGCCGCCAATGCTGCCGCGGCGCATTAGTACGGCAGGATGAAACACCGCTGTTCTGGAATCACCTCGGCAACAGTTGAGCTGTTTGCCTTTCACTCCCAGTAATTGGGGTAGATATGGATCTCTCGGTAAATCGGCAGGACCCGCGGTATGAACCGCTGCTGCGAGGACACAACCTGCGGTTCCCCGAGAGCGCGTCGGTCGCGCCGGCCCGCATCGTGATCTGCACCACTCCGGCCGAGGCACGTCAGGCCCTGCAAAAAGCCGTTCATGACGGGGTCCGCCCCACCATTCGCTCCGGTGGACACTGCTATGAAAATTTCACGGCCAACAATCCTGGTGGTGTCCTGCTCGATCTGTCGCTGCTGAGTACCGTGGATACGGATCCGTCGACAGGCGACTATTGTGTAGCGCCCGGCGCTGTACTGGGAGATGTCTATCAATCTCTTTACAAGCGTTATGGGCTCACGCTGCCCGCCGGCAGTTGCTATTCCGTCGGTGCAGGCGGCCATATCTCCGGCGGAGGCTATGGCTTGCTCTCGCGACTGCACGGACTCTCATCAGACTGGTTAGCGGCCGTCGATATCCTGACAGTCGATGCCTCGGGCCGGGTGTCGGAACGCCGTATCGACCGAAAGAACGATCCGGATTTATTTCGAGCCTGTTGTGGCGCAGGAGCAGCCGGCTTTGGGCTCATCACCAGTTTCCGCTTCAAGCATCTGCCTGTCGCTCCACGGGAAGTGGTCGAGGTCGGTCTGCACTTTCCCTGGGAGACGATGACTGAGGATCAATTCATCGCGCTGCTGACGGCCTTCGGAGACTACTGGGCGACGCGTGGACGGGAGCGGGATACCTGGGGCCTCTTCGCGCTGCTCGGAGTAAGCTCGCGACGCAGCCATGGCCGGCTCGGTATGCACGTGCAATTCTGCCAGCCTGACGGCAACGTGGAAGACCTCTCCGTTCTGCGCGAGTTCCTGGCAACGTTTGACAGATTCAATCCCATCCTCATCTCCTCCCCGCGCGACGAGTTTCGAAACCCTGTTGCAAAACAAGCAACGAACCAGCCCGCTTCGGCCACGTTGCAACCCGTGCGCATACCCTGGCTGGAGTCAGCCGTCTCCGATCGCAGCGGCGGCGGCGGGGCACGCGCCAAGTACAAATCCGCGTACATGAAACGCACCTTCGTTCCCGCAGAGGCGCAGGCTATGTACCGTTTCTATTCGGGAGACAGCATCGCCGCCCGCTCCTCCGTCGTCTCCATTGATTCTTACGGCGGAGCGGTGAATCGCCCCTCGCTCGCCGCCGAGACCGCCATTGCACAGCGCAGCTCCATCATGAAATTGCAGTGGCAGTGTTATTGGCTCGACCCGGCAGAAGATGCGCAGCACCTGCGCGAGCTCGATGCCTTCTACACCTCGGTCTATACCGGCGAACACGTAGATGCTCACCACCAGGGAACGCCCTGGGGTGACGCCTACGAGGGTTGTTATATGAACTATGCGGACGCCGATATGCTTCGATATCCATATTGGCCAGAGCTTTATTATGGCCGCGACGGCTTGTACGATTTCCTGCAGAAGACCAAACATCGATACGATCCCAACAACGTATTTCACCACGCGATGAGCATCCGCCTTGCGTAAGCGGTCATGAAGAAGATCGGAGGTGGATATGGGCACGAAATCGACCGAAATGCAGGCGAATAAAAATACTGCGCCATCGCCGCCTCCCGTCAGCCGGAGAGACTTCCTCGCCCGTGCCGCAGCCTGCGCCGTCAGCGGCCCCACGCTCCTGCACGCGGCGGTTCGTCCACCGGATCGGCAGAGCGTACTGCACGTGGCCTCGCACAACGGCCTTGTCCACACCTACGCGCTGACTTCTGGCGGCTCAAAGTTTCTCGGCGCCACTGTGGTCGATTCGTGTGCCGCTCTTGCGCCGCATCCTCTCCTACCGGTGCTTTATGTCGCACGCGATTGCCGGCATTGGGAAAATCTGCCGCGTGGCGTTATCGAGACGTATGCTGTCGAACGCGATCGGCGCCCTCTGCGACTTCTTGCGCGCACGCCCATGGCGCTCTCTGCAACCGGTCCGCGATCGCTTGCCGTATCGTCCTGTGGCCGCCACCTGCTCGTCTCATCATCCACCGGCGGAGCGTGGAACGCCTTTGCTCTCGATCATGACGGCATTCCTGCTGGCGTCGCAATCGCTCGCAAAGAAACGGGAACGATGCTGCACTCGCTTACCGTCTCGCTGCCAACCCCGCACGGGCTGGTCTTTTCGCCGCATGCGCCGTTCGCAATCGGCACCGACCCAGGCAGCGGACGCATGACACTTCTGCAGCCTTCCTCGGAAGAGATCGCGCTGCTTGCCCGCTTTGAATCGCCTCACGGACTCGCGCCCGCATCTCCAGTGTGGACAGGCGACGGCAGATACGTCATCGCCGCGAATGCGCGCAAAGCGTCGCTCTCCGTCTACGAAATAACACTCGTATCCAGTGATGGAAGCGGGGCCGGCGTCTATCTACTTGGCACAACTCCAACGGCCACCGCGGTGACAACGTTAGCGGCGCACCCCACGCAATCCGCCGTATTCACCGCCCGCCCCCACAGCGGCGGCAGCAGCTTGGAGCTTTGGAAGATACACGGCTCAGATTTGCGGCTCGCAAGCGGCACGTGGGTACCCGGCCATGTCGTCGCATTCGCGGTGCACGCCGGCTGTTTATGGGTTGCCTCGCACGATCGCCTGACCCGCTTGCCCGTTGAAGATTTGCGCAGTCGGCACGCATTCGAACTCACTTTGCCGATGCGCGGCACTCAGGCAATCGTCGCGCAGAATCTGACCGCGCTCTAGAAGTCGCCAGCCAGCACAATCAGGGCGGGAAGCACCGTGTGGTCAACACCCCGAATCCGGCACTCCCAAAAAATGCTGTCCCTTCCGCGATGCGATCACGTCGTGGCGTGCTCGATCGTCTGCACGGGAACCTTCAGCGTTGCTTGAGATCGCAGCGTGAGACTGTCGCGGTTACGTTTGTCGCGAGTTCGAAGACGCCTTTGAACCCTTCTCGCCGCGCCCAGGTTGTCGTTGTTCAGGTTGCCTCGGATGCGCGCCAAATGCACATTTTTGTCCTGCCTGAAAGGTGCGAGAACGTGCAAAGTCCACCCTCGGGTTGGCATCGCACTCAGTAGGGCCACAACACTCCTGACTCCAGTGAGGTGATCCTATGACTACGCGAGAGTCAAAACGAATCTGGCGTCATCGACAGACGGCGATTGAAAGCTACATTCGCAGCTTGCGGAAATCCTCCGAGCGGTCATCGCCGGATAGCGGAATCCTTGAGCGAATCATCAGCAGCTACCATCGCGAGTGGGTTCGCTACCACCAGTTGATTCACGCAAATGACCGATGCAAGCCGCACGCGTAGCCTCGGGTGGATCACTGAGTCGCCGGAACCGGCGATGCCCCTTGTAGCCAGGCAATCGTCCACACCATGGATCAGGCAAAGAAAAGGCCTCACTTCGAAGGTGAGGCCTTTTGCATGTTGCTACGATCCGGCGATCACGCCGTGGCGTGTTCGATCACCTGCTCGCGCAGCTCGCGATCGTGCTGCTGCTCGTTGGTTGACTTGGGCAGCGCCACCGCCAGCACATCATCGATCGTCTTCGCGTAGTGGATGGTGACCCCGTCCGTCTGGTCGGGCGTCAGATCTTCCTCCACGTTCTGCCGATTTTCCGCCGGCAGGATGACATCGACCACACCCGCGCGCTTCGCAGCAAGAAACTTCTCCTTGATGCCGCCGACCGGCAGCACATTGCCGCTCAGCGTGATCTCGCCGGTCATCGCAGTCAGCGGATGGATCGGGGTATCCGTCATCAGCGAGACGATCGCGGTTGCCATTGCCACGCCTGCGGACGGCCCATCTTTAGGGATGGCGCCCGCCGGCACATGGATGTGCAGATCCTGCTCCGAGGTGAAGTCCTCTTTCAGGCCCAGCTCCGTCGCGTTCGACCGCACCCAGCTCAGCGCCGCCTGCATCGACTCGCGCATCACGTCGCCAAGCTGCCCCGTCATGGTAAAGCCGCCCTTGCCCTTCATGCGGTTCGCCTCGATGAACAGCACGTCGCCGCCAGCCGGAGTCCACGCCAGCCCGACGGAAACACCCGACCGCTTGGTCCGTTCCGCGATCTCCGTGTCTACCCGCACCTTGATGCCGCCAAGGAACTCGTGAATCGTCGCACGGTCGACCACCAGCGTCTCGTGCTTCCCTTCCGCGATGCGGCGAGCCTGCTTGCGGCACACCGTACCGATCAACTGCTCCAGCTTGCGGACGCCTGCCTCGCGCGTGTAGTGCCGTACGATAAACCGCACGCTGTCTTCAGGGAATTCGATCCGCGCGCGGCCATCCTCCCCCGCCTGGATGCCGTTTTCCTTGATCTGCCGCGGAATCAGGTAGCGGAACGCGATGTGCACCTTCTCCTCTTCCGTATAGCCGGAGAGGTCGATCAGTTCCATGCGGTCCAGCAGCGGCTCCGGAATCGGGTCGAGCATGTTCGCCGTGCAGATGAACAGCACCTTCGACAGATCGAACGGCACGTCCAGATAGTTGTCCCGGAAGGTGTTGTTCTGCTCCGGATCCAGCGTTTCGAGCAAGGCCGAGGCAGGATCGCCGCGAAAGTCACGGCCCAGCTTGTCGATCTCGTCCAGCATGAAGACGGGATCGTTGGTTTCCGCGCGGCGCAGCGCCTGCATGATCTGCCCCGGCAGCGCGCCGATATAGGTGCGCCGATGGCCGCGGATCTCCGCCTCGTCGTGCATGCCGCCCAGCGAGATGCGCTGGAATTTGCGTCCCAGTGCGCGCGCAATCGAGCGGCCGAGCGAGGTCTTGCCCACGCCTGGAGGTCCGACGAAGCACAGGATCGGCCCCTTCATGTCCGGCTTCAGGCGGCGCACGCTCAGGTAGTCCAGTATCCGATCCTTCACCTTCTTCAGATCGTAGTGATCCTCGTCCAGGATCTCCTTCGCCTTGGTAATGTCGACTTCGCCGCCCGAGCTCTTGGTCCACGGCAGCACCGCCAGCCACTCGATGTAGTTGCGCGTCAGCGAGTAGTCGGCCGCCATCGGCGACATGCGCGAGAGCCGGTTCAGCTCCTTGGTCGCCTCCTTCTTCACATCCTCCGGCATGCCTGCGGCTTCAATCTTGTCGCGCAGCTCCTGGATATCCTTCTGGCCCTCGTCCATTTCGCCGAGTTCCTTCTGGATCGCCTTCATCTGCTCGCGCAGGTAGTAGTCGCGCTGCGACTGCTGCACCTGGTCCTGCACCTCGGACTGGATCTTGTTGCGCAGTTGCTGGACTTCCAGCTCCTTCGCCAGGTGCTTGTTGATGCGCTCCATGCGGGCGACCACGTCCGGGGTCTCCAGCAGCTCCTGCTTTTCGGTCGTCGGCAGAAACGGCAGCGACGAGGCGATGAAATCCACCAGCCGTCCCGGGTCTTCGATGTTCAGCGCAATCGTCTGCAACTCATCCGACAGCGTCGGCGAAGAGGTCACGATCTGCTGGAACTGCGAGGTCACATTGCGATGCAGTGCCTCCAGCTCCGCTCCCTTGCCCGGAGTGATCTCGGGCACCGGCTCCACTGAGGCGGTCATGAACGGCTCAAACTGGTTGAATTCGCCCAACTTCACCCGCTGTGTGCCCTCGGTGAAGACAAACAGGCTCTGGTTCGGCATTTTTACGACCTTGTGCACGGTCGCCAGGGTGCCGACCGAGTGCAGGTCGCTGGGTTGCGGCGTGTCGACGCGCGCATCGCGCTGCGCCACCACCACCACGGTCTTTTCGTCGCCAAGCGACTGAATCAGCTGGATGGAGCTCTCCCTGCCCACCGTCAGCGGCAGCACGGCATGGGGAAACAGGACCGTATCGCGAACCGGCAGTACCGGCAGGACCCGTCCGCCTGCCGCGGGTTCGCCGCTCTCGTCCTGCTGATTGCGATTGGCGGGTTCGATAATGCTCAGAAAGTCGCTAGCCATGAGTGTCCTTATATCAAATATGTGTACATTGGACGCATCAGCTTTCCAAAAGTCGCAGGAATCGAGGGGTCCGGGCAGCGTGACCTAATGGGGCCCTACTGGGATAGGATGCCGCTCCTCCCAGTCCTGCCACGCCGCCCCAAAGTCTATCGGCGAAACCCTCCCCAGCCTTGATTTTTATGACCCGTGGGCGCACATCGGTGCGTTACGAGCGCGTACCGGATGGTCATTCTTGTGCTCGAAACTGACCTTAAACCGCGTTTAGACGCGCTTTCAGGCGAACTCTGGCGCCGCCTGGAACCGTCCCAGCACCTTGCAGGTGGTGCCAAGTCCCGGCAGTCGCTCCAGCAGCCCTTCCGTTGCCGCCGCGTCCGGCATCAGGGCGTCGAGGAAGACGTGGTATTTCCATGGCCGGCCATGCACCGGCCGCGATTGCACCTGGGTCAGGTTGCCGCCCGCGGCTGCCACCTCGGTCAGCAGCACGGCCAGCGATCCCGGATGATGGTCCACCCGGCAGCACAGGCTCAACTTGTGCACGCCTTCCGGAGCGGACGATGCAGTTCCATCTTTCACCAGCAAAAAGCGCGTGAAATTGGCGGCGTCGTCTTCCACACCGCCCGCGAGCACCAGGCCGCCGTAGATCTCCGCCGCCTGTATACCCGCGATCGCGGCCGAGTGAGGATCCTGCAGCTGGATGATCTGCTTTACCGCGCCCGCCGTGTCATAAAAGGCGACCGGCTCGATGCCAGGATGCTGCTGAAAAAAGCTGCGACACTGCGCCAGGGCAACCGGATGCGAGTAGACGCGCTGCACCTCCTCAAGGTTGCTGTCCTTCGTTCCAATGACGTTGTGTTCGATGCGGATCACCGTCTCGCGTTCAATAAACACGGAATGCTCGCGCAGCAGGTCGTAGTGTTCGACCACGGATCCGGCGAGTGTGTTTTCAATCGGAATCATGATGGCATCCACCTCGCCGTGGCGCAGCCGCTCGAAGGCATCGGCGGAAAGAGCGCACGGAAAAACGTCCGCGTCCGGTATCGAGCCAAGCGCGGCTTGATGACTAAATGAGCCGAGCTCGCCCTGAATGGCTATCTTCATGATTCTGACCTGGATTTATTTCTGTAAATACGGCAACTCATGCGCTGTCAAGCGCACCATACCATACCGAAGCATGTAACTCGCATTTGCTAAGGAGACAGATACAAATGCTCTGGACAATTTTCGTTGTGCTGCTGGTGCTATGGGCGTTGGGATTCGGCGTGTTTCACGTTGGACTTATCATTCACGTTCTGCTCGTGATCGCGCTGGTGGTGCTCATTCTGCAGCTCGTCGGCGGCCGTCGAACCGTCGTTTAGGGACCAAGGCTGTTTCCGCGCACGATATGCAACACGAGCGTGTCGTGCGCCATCACACTTTCAGGTTCCGGAGGTAAACATGGATAAGGACCAAGTATCAGGAAAACTCGATCAGACCATCGGCAAAGCTAAGGAAAAATTAGGCGACGCCGTAGGCAACCAGAAGCTAGCCAACCAGGGCGTGGCCGACCAGGTGAAGGGCGCGGCGAAGGAAACCTGGGGCAACGCCAAGGATGCGGCGCGAACCACGCATGATCGCCACGTGGCCGAAAGCGAAGACTCCGCGAGTGTGAAACGCGAAAACATCAGCGACAAGGTTGCCGAGATGAAGAAGAAGGCAAATGACAAGATCGACGATTTCAAGGATCGCGAGCGCGCCAAACACGCCGCAAATTCCTAAAGCCTCAACCTCTTGATGACATAGCCTGCGCGCGAGCGCAGGCCTTTTTTGTCTTGCGGTCAATGCTGGAACGTCACAGCTATCGCGACAAAGCAGAAAAACAGTACCGAGATGATGCCGTTCAGCGCAAAGAATGCCGCATTCAGCCGCCGCATGTCCCTGGGCGACACGATCGAGTGCTCATAGAACAGCAGCGCCATCACGATCACCAACCCCCACCAGGCGATCGGGCCCAGGTGGAAGAGGTGCAGCAGCCACGCCAGCAGCAGCAGCATCGCGCCATGCATCACGCGGGCCATCCCGAAGGCCTTGTGCACTCCCAGTGCCTGCGGAATGCTGCGCAGCCCCGCGCCGCGGTCATGCTCCGCGTCCTGGCACGCATACAGCACATCGAAGCCCGCCACCCAGAAGAGCACTGCGGCCGTCAGCACCAGGATGCGCAGGTCCAATCCCCCGCGGATCGCAATCCATGCCGCAGCCGGCGCAATGCCCAGCGCGAGGCCCAGCACCAGGTGCGACCAGCGCGTGATCCGTTTCATATACGAGTAGCCCAGCAGCACCAGCAATGCCACCGGCGACAGCAGCAGCGAAAGCCGGTTCAGCCGGGACGCCGAGAACACAAATAGCAGCGCCATCACCACGGTGAACGCACCGACAAAGCCGCGTGAAAGCAGTCCCGCCGGGATAGCCCTCGATGCGGTGCGAGGATTCGCCGCGTCCAGATCGGCATCGGCCCAGCGATTGAAGGCCATTGCGGCCGAGCGCGCCGTCACCATGCACACAATGATCCAGAAAAGCTGCATGGCGTGCGGCCAGCCATTCGCCGCCAGCACCGCGCCGGTCAGCGCAAACGGTAGCGCGAAGACCGAGTGCTCCCACTTGATCATCTCCAGCGTGGTGCCCAGACTCCGCAAAAACGCCATGCGCCGCTTCCCCCATCTTCGAGTCTAACGGGTGAAAGCGGCGCATCTTTGGTCTGTCATCTTGAGCGAAGCGAAGAACCTGCAGTTCGCTCTCGATCCAGGGCTACTGGCGCTTCTCTTCCGGCTGTCCGACCACCTGGAGATTGTTGGTCACGCTGAAGACACCCGGAACCGTGTTGGCCTGGATCCCTGCGACATTCTTGTCCGACTGGTTGTCCACCACGCCGGAGAGAATTACGTGCCCGTTGATCACCGTAATGCGGATCGGGTTCGCCGGATTCATCGAGTACTTGTTCAGCGAAGGATAGCCGTACACGGTGCGATAGACGCGCCGGCGCAGTTGGTCATCCATCGGCGACAGTGGGTCCACCTGGATCTTATCGACGACGTTGGTGACGCCCTGCGTGCGCTTCGCCAGGTTCAAGGCCGACTCCTTGGCGACCGGTCCCAGGGCGTGGCCGCCCAGCGTGGCAACGCCATTGTTTACGGACACGGTGATGGCATTGAAAGCATTCCCATAGCCAACGCGGTCATAGGCCAGTTGCTTGCCTATTTTGTCGGCAATCTGCTGGTCGCTTGACTCCCCTGCCTGCACCTGGATGTCGTTCACCACCGACACCAGATTTTTGACCTTGCCGACACTCTTTTCCGCATCCTGCTTATCCGCATACAAGGGCACGGAGCCGGTCAGCGTCACAACGCCGCTCTGCACCGCTATCTGCACGCCGTTGAAGCGCTTGTTCTTCAACTTGGAGTGCGCCTCGCGCAAAATCTGTGCATCGTTCTTGGTGGCATCTTCAACCGCTGCAAATGCGGCGGTTGGCAATGTGTAGGCAATAAAGGGAGCAGCCAGCAACGCGGCAGCAACCATGGTTCGCAGAATGCGCATCGTCGTTCTCCTTGCACAGCGCGGGGAGGGTGGCGCCTCACTCAAATTTTATGAATAGCCAGAGAGACGAAGCCTACCACTCCTCTTGGTATTTGTTAAGACGTGGCAGAAATACTCTTCGTCACCGATAGCGCTTGTGCACTTTGAAAACCAGGCTGAAAACATCCGCTTCGTCGCGGACCGCGGTCACGGAGAAGGTCGGCGACAGGTTCACCTGCGCCTGGATCAACTGCTGGGTGGTCGAGTTCACGCTGGTCGCATAGGTCAGCAGCACCTGCTGGCCAATGTTCTGGGAGACGGTGATGCGCGCGCTGGACTGCCCCAGCGACCCGGTATAGGTCGGGTCGATCTTCACGCTGCCCACCCCAAAGAGCTTACGGATCCGGCTGCTCACCGTGGCATTCAGAGCGCCGCTCAGCAGGGCGTTGGTGGTGCCGTTTACCCCGGCCGCCGCCTGCTGGGTACTGTAAATCGACTGCTCCTCCTGCGTGCGGCCCTGTGCCAGCAGTGAGAAGACGTCCGCCTCCGGCAGCGGCGGCTCGGAGCGGAAAGTGGGTGTCAGCTTGCTGGCCGTGCCATGCAGTCCGATGGTCACGTCGTATTCCTCAATGCGCGTCGTCGCATCCAGGTCGATCACCGGCTCGATCTTCACCGGATTCGTAAAGTAAATGTCGCCGTGCTGTAACTGGTAGGTCGTCCCGTTGTAGGTGGCCTTGCCGTCCGTAATGTTGATGCGGCCCAGCACTGCCGGCTGCGCCACCGTGCCACGGATACGCAGATTCACACTGCCGGCAATCTGCGCGAAGGAGTTCTGGAAATCCATCTGCGGCGCGGAGACGATATGCACATCCAGCCGGACCCGGTTGCCAAAGGCATTCGGGTCCGGTGGCGGCGATATGGCGCCGGATCCGCCCGTCAGCGCGGCGAAATCCACATTCGGTCCCACCAGGAAGCGCGTGATCTGGATGTTCCCGCTCAGCAGCATGGAGTTCTGCGTCCCTTGCAGCCGCAGCTTCGCATCGGCGGAGCTGCTCAGTCCGGCATAGCGGAAGCGCGCGTTCTTCAAGGCCACGGTGATGTCGCCGTAGACGCCTTGCTGGTAGAACAGAAAACCACCCAGCGTCACCGTGCCGCCGCCCGTGGTGCCTACAAGGTTGCGCAGTTCCAGCCGGTCCTGGTTGAAGACCAGCGCGCCGTTCAGATGGCTGATGCCGTTCGGTATCTGCTGGTAGGCCAGGTTTACGTTGTCGAAGGTGAAGTTGCCTTCGAAATCGGGTTTCTTCAACGCACCCTGCGCCGTGAAATGGAAGGTAACGTGGCCGGACGACGAAATCTGTGGGCTGAAGGCCTGCGCCAGCCGTGCGTTGACCGTCCCGCGCGCGGTCGCGTTCAACCCGCCGTCGCCCAGCAGGTCGGCCGTCCCCTGGGCGATCAGGTTCGTGTCTTCCGCATCCAACTCCAGAGGTTCCAGCTTCACCACGCCGTCTGTCAGCGACGCGCGCACCGGACCCTTGCTGGTCACCGTCATCCCCTGCAGGTTCACCCGGAACTGATCGATCTCGGCCGTCCCATCCAGCAATCTCGGCGTCTTCGCCGGTCCCGATACCTGAAGCACCCCCGCCAATTGCGAATTTCCTTTCACGCCATCCACATTCAGCAGCGTCAGCACCGGCGCAAAGTCAAGCTGCGAAAAGTTCAGCTTTGCCTGGATGGGATAGTCTCCCGTCAATTGCATCTGTCCGGCGGCCTGAAACTTCGCCGCGGCCAGCATCGCGTTCGCATCCACGAAAAGCGTGTTTCCCGTCGTGTGCAGATGCGCATCCATGTTGCCGGCTGACTGTCCGTTCAACGTGAAGTGTTCCAGCGCCAGGGTGCCGTTCACGAGCGGAGCCGCCGTCGTTCCGCTCGCATGCAGATCGAAGCTCAGCGCGCCGCCCCACTGATCCCGGGCCGTCTGCAGCCGCTGGATGTGCACCAGTTCGACGTCCTTCCCCTGCGCCTCGCCGCGGAAGCTCTTCGTCTGCAGGTTGTAATCGGCGTCGCCCGTAATATGACCGGCATCGTGGGTGAAGACCAGGTTCGTTACCCCAACCGTCTCGCCGGCAAACTTCAGGTCGGTGTTCAGACTCTTGTACGGCTCACCATAGATGTCGCCGCCCGCCACCGACAGGTGGCCGCCGCCGTTCAGCGCGTTCAGCGCACCGCCCGCATGTGCCTGCAGGTTCACTGTTCCGGTCACCGGGAGATGCTCACCGGCAATCGACAGCAGGTCCGTCACGCTCGCGTCGGTGATGTGTGCAGTCGCATTCAGCGTCGAGCTGTTGTTGTAGAGCAGCCTGCCGCGCCGCCCCTTTGCAGCGTGCAACTCGCCGGAAGCCTGGATCGACGTCTTCAGGCGCGTCAGAGTCAGATTCGAAACCGAAATCAGCGCCGGGCTGTACTCGGCGTCCAGTTCCAGGTCGTCCCACTGCACCGTCTGTCGTGTCCCTTCCGACGCCGGAGGTGGATGCGGCGGCTCCGCGCTGACAGGCGTCGCCGGCTGGGGCGGTGGATGTGTCGCTGCCGCTGTCTCAATGATGGTCGCAAAATCCTTCGCGCTCGCGTGCCCCTTCACATCCGGATTCAGCAGCGATCCCGTCACCATTCCGTGGAAGCTCGCCTGGCCGTGCAATTGCACCGGCAGTGCCGCCACACCACGCTTGCCGTTGGCCTTGACGCCGAAGACAATCAGCGCGCGGTCAAACTCATTCAGGTTGCTGGTCGTGAAATCGACATTCAATGCGCTCGGCCGCGTCATGGGAATGAACGCCGCCTTGCCGTTCACATTCAGCGACGATGCCGGCGTATGCACCTCGACGTGTCGAGCGTCCAGCCTGCCGCCGCGCAGCGCAAAACTCGCGTCTACCGCGCCGGTTACCGGCACCTCATTGGGAGTTGGTGGACGCGGCGGCGCCAGCGTCACGTTCGCGCTGGCCATCAGGTCGTCGATCGATCCCTTCCACCAGACATCCGCCCTGCCGTCCGCCTGCGTATCGAAGCCCAGATTCTCGTACTTCTCCATCGCAATAATCTCGAAGATCGTCTCCGGTCGAATGCCGAAGATCCGCGCATGGATAGCCGCCTCCTGCTGCGGCGCGTTCTTCACCGCGGGCGGCCTGGACGATCGCATCGCCACTGCTGGCTGCACTCCCGGCGCGGGCGCCATCGCTGGCGTCACCGCCGGCTGGATATAGTTGATGAGCTTCGCATTCGCATCCACGCCGCCACCCTGCCGCAGCCGCACCTTCACATCCGGCAGAACCACTTCGTCCTGGGTCGCGTGCAGCGAGCTGGTCGCGTTGATGCCGCTCAGTAACAGATACGACTGGCGATACGCTCCATTCTTCAGCTGCACATTGCCCGTCACGTCGAAGGTGGTCACGCCCGTGCCGCTGCCCTGCATCTGCAATCCCGTCACGCCGCGCTCCAGTCCGTCCACCGCCGCCAGGGCCGCGACGGCGCGCAGATCGACCGTGCCCTTCGCCGCAATCTGCCAATGCAGTTGCGTGAAGTCATTCAGCGTCCCCGACGCATCCAGATTCGATTCGCCGGACGCCCGGTCCCCGGAGACGAAATGCAGTCCATCCAGCTTCAGCGCGTTGCGCGCGACCTCCGCATTCAGGTCGAGCTTCGAATGCACTGCCGGCGCCTTGCCGCGCACCGCCGTAAGATCCTCCACATGCACCGTGGCCAGGTAGCTCTCCGGTTTCGCTCGATAGGTCACCTTGGTCGAGAGATTGTTCGCCGACAGGTTGAACGGCAGCGCACGTTGGTTCATCAGCAGCACGCCGTTGTTCACCTCGGTGCGATTCACCGCCAGGTCGAAGATCACATCCGTCACCGGCTCGCCGTTCTCGGTCGTCCTCTTCTTGGGCACCGGCTGGTTGGTCGATCCGTCGGGATACACGATCAGGTGAAAGACCGGATGCTCCACCTCCAGCCACCGCAGCCCGACCTGCGCCTTGAATGCGTCGATGATCTTCGCCCGCACCCGCAGCGTGTCCACATGCGCGTACGGCACTTCGCCCGGCGCTTCGAGTCCGTGGATGGTGAGCCCATCCACCTCCGCTTCGAGACGCAATGGATGCCAACTGAATCCTGCCAGCTCCACGCGGCCGCCCGTAGCCGTGGTCAGCACATCGATCAGCTTCGTCCGCACATGGTCCGCAAACGACGCCGTATTCACATACCAGAACGCAATCCCCAGCAGCAACACTACGCCGATGAATCCGAGCAGCACGATACGGCTGAAGAGCGGCCAGCCGCGCCGCTGCGGCGATGGAGGCGTTGCTTGTGGCATGGTGCTCACTGCTCGCCTCCGTTGTTGCGC
The DNA here is from genome assembly GCA_963763665.1 of uncultured Acidobacteriaceae bacterium. Classification (GTDB taxonomy): domain Bacteria; phylum Acidobacteriota; class Terriglobia; order Terriglobales; family Acidobacteriaceae; genus KBS-83. The sequence goes on from CAVXPT010000003.1 coordinate 231,123, forward strand.
GACGGAGGTGTGATGTCCGTGCCGCTTGCACCGGCGCCGGACGACGGCGAATTCCCCAGGCTGTTGTACTGCGGATCGAGAATCTGCACGCTGCCCGCATCCTTCAGGCTGCGCAGATAGTCGTTCAGCAGCGCGTTGACGTGTTGCTGCAGCAGCACATCGTCAATGCGGGTGGAAACCTGCGCCAGCGGCGGGGGCGCCAGCTTGCGCGCCTGAAACGCCGGCACCAGCTTCTCCTTGTAATAGGTCTCGATCTCCGGCTTGGTGATGCGGATGCCGGTGCGGAAGCGCACTCCGACAAAGTCGAGGATCTGCATCCGCTCTTTCCAGCGCGCGTGCAGGTACGCCTCAGTAAAACCGCGCGCGGCCAGGAAGCGCTGCCATCCCGCTGCTGTTTCGCAGCTCTGTCTGTCGCATGCCGGGATATGTTTCCGCAGGTCTGCAATCTGCTCGTCCACCTCGCTGTCTGTCGGCGGCGGCGCCAGTTGTTGTTCCTGCATCTGGTCCAGCAGCAAGGTGCGGTTCACAATCTGCTGCATTGCCTGCATCGGCGTAAACTCGCCGCCCGGCACGCTTAAGGGTTCAAAGACCGCGAAGCGCTGCTGCTCCTGCACATCGCTCGCCAGGATCACCTCACCGTTGATCACCGCCACCGCGCGGTCCAGCAACATCGGTTTCTCGTGCATCGCATTGGCGTCACCTGCAACCTGCGCATCGCCGCCCTTTTGCTCGGGCAGGTTCACAACGCCATCGGTTGGCTTCAGCTGGGGCAGGAATGTGAGACCGCCATCCTCCGCTTCCGGCACCTTCTTCTCCGGCGCCGTCGGCTGCTGCAGCACTGACGCATTCTGTTCCGGCGATGTGGCTGCGGTGCCGCTCCCGGGCGCCTGCGCAGCGGCACAGAGCGACGTCAGCGTCATCGCCAGCAACGCTGCCGCCATCCCGCCCGCCGTCTGCGTCCGCGCCATCATCAGAAGGTCTGCCCAATCGAGAAGAAGAAGTTGAAGCGCCCCGACTGCCCGATCTTGGGCTGTGGCACGTTCGAGGTCGAGCTCTGGTAGTCATACACCTCCGGGAAGTACGGCGGATCGAGGTTATAACTCATATCCACCCGAACCGGCCCGATCGGCGTCCGGTATCGCGCTCCCAATCCAAGATCGTGCGACCAGTAATTAAAGCTGCAGGGCTGCACCTTCACGTTCAGCGATCCGTTCGCGTTCGTGTTTACCGTAGGCACCGTACGGCAGCTTTTCTCACCCGGCTGACGGAAGTTGTGAAAGCTGGGCCACACATCGCGCGAACGGCTGAAGACATTCCCCATGTCGTGAAAAAACACGAAACCGAGATTGTTACCCAACAGCGGCAGATTCGGATACGGCGTCCGCAGCTCCAGCGTGTTCACCGCCGCCGCCGCACCGCCCACCGGGTAGCCGGTCTCCGGATCGCGTGGCCCCGCCGCATTGATGGAAAACCCGCGATGCGAAGTTGCGCCGCCCGCGTACAGCCGCTCAGGAAGCGGAATGAGCAGTTGCGTGCCGTTGCCGAAGGCCCGCTCCTGCCCATAGCGCGTCTCGCGCGCGATGACCCAGTGCCGCTTGCCAATGTCGTAATACGACGAATTCGTGATGTCGATACGGCTGAAGTTCGCCTGCGATCCGAATTTCGCGTAAGAGAGGAACAGTGCTGCCGTGTTGAAGGTGCCGTGATGCGCGTCCAGGGGGTCATCGCGCGTGTCGCGGATGAAGTTGAACCCCGGGCCGCCCACGCGCGCCGGCTGCGACAGGAGCGGAATCAGCGCCAGGCTCACCTGAATGCTGTTCGGGTTCACCTTCACTTCGCGATAGGACCAGGAATAGATCAGCGTCGTCGGCTTGGTGATGCGTTGCGTCACCCGCGTGGTGGCAAACAGCGACGATGCGGAAAACGTCGTCACGTTCTGGCTGCTGGTGTAGCCGCCGGAGACCGAAGCGGTAAAGTTCGGATTCTTGAACAGGTCCGGATACTGGTAAAGCACTACGGCCTGCTGCTCCAGGGTGCCGTACTCGGTGCGCAGCGTCGCCGATTGGTTGGTCCCGAACAGGTTGATGCGCGACAGGTCGAAAATCAGATCCGGGCTCACACCGAAGTGCCCGTTCGCTCCGCCGCTAAAGCTGCCCGGATTGATTCCCTGCTGGATCAGGTACGCCGCCGACGGCGTGTTGCGATACGGCGTCCCCGTCTGCGCCTGGAAGCCGAAGCCATAGGTGATGTCCCAGCGCTTGGCCTCCGTCGTCAACAGCAGCACATTCTTGTGCGGCTGGTCTGCGGCCGGGTTCTGCACCGCGGTATCCACCTCGTTGAACAGCGCCAGGTTGTAAAGCTTGCGCTGCGAGTCCAGCAGCGCCGACTGGTCCAGCGGCTGCTCCGGCCGGATCGTCACCCGCGGCGCCACCACGGAAGGGCGGGTGTAGTGCAGCCCCGAAATCAGCACCTTGTTCACGAAGACCTGCTGGCCTTCATCCACATTCATCGTTACATCCACCAGCCGTGGGTTCTTCGCATTGTTCCCCTGCACCACAGTCACTCGCGCGTTCTGATAACCGTGGCTCAGGTAGTAGCTCTGGATCACATCGCGGTCGCCGGTCACGTTCAGCGACGAATAGGGCTGTCCGACTTCTGTATTCAGCAGCGGGTGCAGCTCCTCCGCGGAGATCTTGTGCATGCCGTTGATCGCGTAGCTGCCGATCTTCTGCTGCTCTCCCTCGTCGATCTTGTAGACCACGGCGATATGCGCCGAAACCTTTCCGCTCTTGTCTGGTGTATCGATGTCCTTGATCTGCGGCGTCACCACCACGTGGCTGAAGCCGTTGCCCTGGTAGAGCGCCGTCAGATTGTCCACATCGTTGTCCACCAGCGCCTGACTGTAGGTGCCGTGGCGCTCGATAAAGTTCGCCGGCCGCACGCTGATGTGTTCTGCCAGCGTGTCGTGGTCGAAGTACTTCGCGCCCTTGATCTTCACCGAATCCACGCGGTGCTCCACTCCGCGATCCACCTTGTAAAGCACCGTGATCTCGTCTTTGCTGTTGTGCACCGGCTGGTAGGTCACCGTGGCATCGAAGTACCCTTTTCCCTGCAGATCGGCGCGGAGGTTGTGCGCGCCTTCATTCACCAGGTCCAGGTCCACCGTGCCCTCTTCGTAGATCGGCACCAGCCGCTCGATCGCGCCCCGGCTGTACTTCGCGCCTTCCACCTGCACCTTCACCAGCGGACCTTCCTTCGCCTGGAATGAGTAATCGAGCTGGTTGGTGTTTGCGTGATACTCCTTCGTCTCCAGCGTCACCGCACCGGCCCAGCGCTGTTTTTTGTCGTAGTACTTGCGCAGCCGCGACAGCGCACGGCTCACCGTCTGGCGGTCCACTTTCTTTCCCGCCTTCAGTTTGCTGGTCTTGCGAAACTGCTCCAGCGACATCCCCGGCGTCCCGTCCACCTTCACATTGCCGACCTTCGCCTGTTTTCCTGGCTGGATGTTGTAGATCACATTCACCTGCGAGTTCGGCGCATCCAGTTGCTCGCGGCGTTCCACCTTTGCCTCGTAGAAGCCGTTATCGGTCAGTGCCTGCTCGATGGAGGCCTGCGACGCGTCCAGCTTTCGCTGGCTGTAGCGGGTGCCCGGCTGCAATCGCGCCGAACCCGCCAGTTGCGACTGCAGCCGCTCGTTATTGACACCGAAGATCTGCGTCCGCCCGACGAACAGCCGCGGCCGGCCGGCAAAAATGACCAGAACCCCGCCGTCGGAGCGCAGGCCCTGCACCTGGATGGTGTCGTACAGACCGGACTGGTAGAGCCGCCGCAGGCTCGCCCTTACCTTGGTCTCGTTCAATACGTCGCCCGCCTGCAGCTCCAGTTGCGCCGGCAGCGACCCCAGCATCGACGCCTTCACTCCATCGAAACGGATGCCCGTCACCTTGCTGCCGGCAAAGGCCGCCGTGCCCGCCATCGCCGCGTCCCCTAGCGCCTGGCCAGAGCTTGGCGAAGACTGGGATGAAGGACGAGGCAGAAACTGCGTCGCGGAATCTCCCTGGTCCTGCGAAGAAGACGCCGTCTGCGCATGGCAGAGCGTCGCCGCGCTCAACAGCAGCGGCAGCGCCCACCACATGGCGTGACGGGGCGGTCGGCCTCGCTGGCTGGTCCTCCGGTCTCCGTGGGGAGGACGTTTATGAACTACGGTCAAAGAGCCTCTCAGGGGAATGCGCCATTGGGATTGTCTCCCATGGAGCCGGGTTCGTCGTGCAGATGCGTCACGCTGGGTGGGATGCGGGAGAGCGGACCCGTTACGCGTCTTTCTATACTAGACACAATGGACACCGCCAGCATTGCTGCACCGGATACGGACCGCTACTCGCGCCAGGTTCTCTTCCCGCCCATCGGCGAAGCGGGTCAGCAACGCCTCGCCGCCGCCACCGTCGCTCTGGTCGGCTGCGGAGCCACCGGCGCCGCCGCCGCCGCCCTGCTCGCCCGCGCCGGGGTCGGCACCCTCATCCTCATCGATCGCGATTTCGTGGAAGAAAGCAATCTGCAGCGCCAGGTGCTCTTTGACGAAGCCGATGCCGCCGCCGCCACTCCCAAGGCCGAGGCCGCCCGCCGCCAGATCGCCCGCTTCAATTCCGATATCAAGGTCCATGCCCACGTCGCCGATCTTGTTCCGGACAACATCCACCCCCTGCTGGCCGACGCCCACCTCATCCTCGACGCCACCGACAACTTCGAGACCCGCTACCTGATCAACGACTATGCGGTCGAGCGCGGATTGCCCTGGATCTATGCCGCCGCCGTCGGCGCCTACGCCGCCACCATGAACATCCTGCCCGGCCAGACCGCCTGCCTCGCCTGCCTCTTCCCCAAGCCGCCCTCCGGCCCGGTCGAGACCTGCGACACCGCCGGCATTCTCAACACCGCCGTCAATCTTGCCGCCTCTATCCAGGTCACCGAAGCCCTCAAGTACCTGACCGGCGCGCGCGACGCCATGCGCCGTACCCTCCTGTCCTGGGATCTGTGGCAGAACGAGCGCTCCGAGATCTCCGCCGCCGCGCCCCGTCCCGGCTGCGAGGTCTGCCAGGGTCGCGACTTTGCCCACCTGCGCGGCGAAGGCCGCCCGCACATCACCCTCTGCGGCCGCAACTCGGTCCAGATTCATGAGCACCACCGCCCCGTAGACCTCGCCGCCGCCGCCGAGCGCCTCCGCCCCCACGGCGAGGTCCGCCAGAACGGCCTCCTGCTGCAGTTTCGCCGCGGCCCCCACACCCTCACCCTCTTCGCCGACGGCCGCGCCCTCATCCAGGGCACCACCGATATCGCCCTCGCCCGCACCCTCTACGCCCGATTCGTGGGAAACTAGAGGATATGAGCTTTTCACGATCTTTATCGAGCTTCACGTGCGCCTTCTCAACGACGGAACAGAGGTATTCCGCTCCACCCGCGCCTTGAAGCTGGGCGGAGGCTTATTTAAGCTCGTTGCCTCTGCGGACTACGATCCTGGCCATGAAAAGTGGGAACTTCTACCGGGCGACACCGTCCGTGTGGAACTTCACCATGGCCTGGCCGGAGACTTTCCCATCGCGGTAAGACCGTGACCTTGGTGGACTGACCTTCCCGCTCGCGAGGTTACTGACTTGCTGAGCCAAGGCAACCCCACCCTCGTCCCCGGCGTCCGACAGGCATTGCCCCCAACCAGAAGCCTGGGTGACCGATCATTAGGACCTCCATGACCAATGCGCTGGCGGGCACACGTATAAAAATGACAAAATCCGTTACCAATGGCGTCTTTTCCCCACCTGCTAAAGGCACCACGACGACAGCTCCCGAGCGTCAGAGCCCCAATCAGCACATGCGCCGCAATCCGCCGATTGCCGGCGAGGCGGAGGCGATTGCCGCTGCCCAGGCTGGCGACGGGGCAGCATTCGAGCGCCTCTACAGCCTGCACAAGCGCCGGGTCTACTCCCTGTGCCTGCGCATGCTGGGCAACGTAGCCGAAGCCGAAGACCTGACCCAGGAAGCCTTTTTGCAGCTCTATCGCAAGATCAGCACTTTCCGCGGCGATTCGGCCTTCTCCACCTGGCTGCACCGCCTGGCGGTCAACGTGGTGCTGATGCACCTGCGCAAAAAGGGTCTGCCCCAGGTCTCGCTGGAAGAGACGCTGGAGCCGTCGCAGGAAGACGGTCCGCGCAAGGACATCGGCGCGCGCGACCTCATGCTCTCCGGATCCATCGATCGGGTCACGCTCGAACGCGCGGTCTCCGATCTTCCCCCGGGCTACCGGCTCGTCTTCGTCCTGCACGATGTCGAAGGCTACGAGCACAACGAGATCGCCGACATGCTGGAATGCTCCATCGGCAACAGCAAGTCGCAACTGCACAAGGCGCGCATGAAGCTGCGCGACCTGCTGCGCACCGGGCAACCCAATGCCCGGCGCGAGCGTGAGGCCTTGCTATGAATGCGGGCGGCAAGAATAACGAATCCATGAAAACAATCGGTCAGTCTACGAACTCGACGACCTGCGCTGATTTTCAGGACCAGCTCCCGGAGCTCTTCGAGTCCGGAGCGGCCCTGAAAGAGCAGGAACACCTGAAGACCTGCGAGCAATGCTCTGCCCTGGTAAGCGATCTGGAGTACATTGCGCAGCAGGCCAAGCTGTTGCTCCCTATCCACGACCCCAGCCCGGCCGTTTGGGAGAACATCCAGACCTCGCTCTCCGGCGACAAAAACTCCGGCTCGAGTCCAACAAAATGAGCGCAGGCCCGGCCGGGCCCGCATCTCTTCCGCGCCGTATCGTCCTTACCGGTTTCATGGGCGCGGGTAAATCCACGGTGGGCCGCATCCTCGCGTCGCGCCTGCGCTGGCCCTTTCTCGATATCGACTCCCTCATCACCGCGGAGCACGGACGCACCGTCGCCCAGATCTTCGCCGACCATGGTGAGGAACACTTCCGGCGTCTCGAAGCCGAAGCCATCGCCCGCGTTCTTGACCCCCTGCAGCAGGACCCGCCGCATGCCTACGAGCAGGCCGTCGTCGCACTCGGTGGAGGCGCCATCGAAACCGACGCGGTCCGCGAACTCCTCTTTTCCGAGCCGTCCTCCGTGCCCGCGACGGTGACAATCTTCCTCTCCGCTCCGCTTCCGGAGCTGCTCGCTCGCTGCCACGTCGGGACTGGCGAGGCCGGGAGCACCTGCTCAGAACCCGGTGAGGATACGCCGGTACGCCCGCTGCTTACCGCCGCCGAGCCCCCGGAAGATCGCCTCGCCCGCCGGCTGCCTCACTACCGCCGCGCGCATCTCACCGTCGATACCTCTGGCATTCCCGCAGTCCAGGTCGTTGACCGGATCCTTGTTTGGCTGACTGGGGATTGGCAGTCCCGGGATTGGCTATCCGGCGCATAAGAATGTCGGCGCACTCCTACACGCCCTCAGGCAGCCAGGCCCAGTGATCTGGTCATCCGATAGCTACTGGGCAATCGAACCTTCAGGCTCATAATCTAAAACCACCCCAGGTCCACCAGCGAAAGCGACCGCATGCCCGATCCGATCAGCCGCCCTAAGTTCGACGTGACCGACCTGCAGACCACGAACCTCGAGCATCCCGAGGTGCGCAAGCCGCGCACCCGCACTCTGCGCAGCGACATCGTCTTCACCTTCGCGCTCGGCATCGGGTTGACGGTCGCCTGGAAACTGCGCGAAGAGATCTCCCTGCTCTATGTCAGCGCTCTCTTCGCCGTCGTGCTCATGCCGGTCATCCGTGGCGTCCAGAAGATCAAGATCGGCAAGTGGAGCCCCGGCCGCGCTTCGGCCATCGTCATCATCCTTGCCGTGATCGGCGGCGCGGTTACGGTTTTCGCCGTCTTCGCTCTGCCACCTGTCATTCACGACATGCAAAAGTTCGTGAAGGAACTCCCCGCCCGCGGCCCGGAGATGCTGAGCCGTCTCAAGCACCTGCCCTTCGCCTCCCGCCTCGATATCGCCTCGCTCAATGCCCGGCTGCAGGACTACGCCTCCAACTTCGTCACCTATCTGGTCACCTCCGTCAGCACCTGGGCCAGCGGGCTCTTCAAAATCATCGCCGGCATCGTCCTCACCATCTACTTCCTGCTCGAAGGCGAGCATGCCTACAACTGGGTGCTCTCTTTCTTTGCGCCGCACCGCCGCGAACGCCTGAACAAAACACTGCTCCGCGCCGACGTTCGCATGGGGCGCTGGCTGCTCGGCCAGGGTGCACTCATGCTCATCCTCGGCGTCTACTCCACCATCGTCTTCAGCCTGCTGCACGTGCGTTACTCCTATGCGCTCGGCGTCATCATGGGCGTCTTCAACATCATCCCGGTCATCGGCGCCCTGGTCTCCATGGCCCTGGTCGTCCTCTGCGCTGCCATCGACTCCTGGATGCGCGTCGTCTACGTGCTCATCGCCTACGGCATCTACGCACAGGTCGAGAACTCCTATCTCACCCCTCGCATCATGAAGAGCTCGGTCGATCTCCCCGGACTCGCCATCATCGTCTCCCTGCTGCTGGGCTCCGCCATCGACGGAGTCGTGGGCGCCATGGTAGCGGTCCCCACCGCCGTTCTCGTCGCTGTCATCGTGGACGAATACGCTGTGCAGAGCAAAGAGCCGTAGGAACTCGGGAGCCAGCATGTCTGTTCGGCGTAGCCTCCCGCGTAGCCTCCATAATCCTCAGGTGACTCGACCTCACGTTCTTCTGTTCTCGCTCCTGCTCGCGCTCGTCATCGGCAATTCTTCACGGGCTCGCGCACAGCAGCGTGCACCGCAGGGAAACTGCACCCATCCGGACCCCGCCACCCGCCCCGACTGCCCGGACGCGATCGCCTTCCTCGCAAAATTCCAGGATGCCCTGAAGAGCAAGAATCACGAAGCCGTGGCGCTGCTCGTCAACTATCCATTGCTTGTGACCGGTGCAGCCGGCAGGACGCACGTCCGCTCCCGCGCGCAACTTCTCTCAAGCTTCGATGGCATCTTCACCGCGACCGTGCGCAGCGCCATCCTGAAAGCCACTCCCGACGACGTCTGGGGCAACTACCAGGGCTTCATGATCGGCGACGGCGCGATCTGGTTCGACGGCATCCTTCCCAGAAACCAGGCAGGCCGAGCTTCGGCTCCCGCCGTTCCAGGAGATGCCGCAACCGCAAAGTATCCCTTCAAGCTCATCACGGTGAACCGGGCAACTCCCTAATACGCACTCGACGCGCGCTAGCGGATCGCGTTCCGTTTCGATCCCCCTAAGTTACGTTCTGCCTTGCATTCTTCACGCCAGCTCCGCACTCGCGCGCTATCTTGAGTGCACCGTGGTTCGCGTCCCTCCATCTGGTCGCCACTGGATCCTGTTCGCCGCTGCCCTCGCACTCCTCTGCGGACTCGCGGGCCTGCACCACTGGCGTCAACAACGCGCCGCGCGCTCATCGTTTCCATCACTCCCCGCAGCCTTCGCGAATGCGGTCCCAACCCGTGTCCTCTGGGCCTGGGAAGAGCCGGAAGACCTCCACACCCTGCCCACCAACGTCGGCGTCGCCTACCTCGCCGAAACCTACCTGCTCACCGACCGCATCACCGTCCTGCCCCGCCGCCAACCTCTTCATCCGGCGCCCGGCGCACCGCTCATCGCCGTCGTCCGCATCGAAACACGACCTGGATTCGTCGACACCCCGGCGATGCGCCTCGCTCTGGCCGAGCATCTCGCCTACTACGGCACCAGATCAGACATCCGGGCGGCCCTGCAACTTGACTTCGACGCTACCCAGTCGCAGCAGCCTTTCTATCGCAGCGTCCTCGAACTTCTCCGCCCACAACTCCCGCGCACCCTGCCGCTCTCCATCACAGCGCTCGTCACCTGGTGCGGCCCGCACTCCTGGCTGCACACTCTGCCCATCGACGAGGCCGTCCCGATGGAGTTCCGCATGGGCGGCCCGCGCGCGCTCGCCTTCGCCAGCAGCACGCGTCCCAGCTACCCCATCACCGAACCGCTCTGCCGCACCAGCCTCGGCCTCTCCACGGACGAGCCGTGGCCGTCACTGGCCACGCTCAATCCATCCACCCGCGTCTACCTCTTCGCGCCGCGCCCCTGGCGACCCGCTGAGTTCGCCGCGATATCGACCACGCCGCTCACCTCGCTTGCACGGGAACTCGCTCGATGAAACCCTCGCGCTTCGCCTTCGCCGCCACGTTTGCTTTTCTCGCATTCGCCATTCCCGGCAATAGCTGTGGCCCGTTCTTCCCGGAAGCCGTCTTCGTGCAGAACTCCATGCCCGACGGCCCCTACGCCGCCTACGCCAAAGGCGAGATCGGTATTCCGCAGCCCGGCTACCGTGTGCAGGATCTCGTCATCGCCTATGACTGGCTGAACGGCCACGGCCTGAGCGCGGGCGAGCAGCAGCAGGCCGTGGCGCTCGATCACATCCGGAGCAGTCAGGGTTATGAGGACCCGGCCAAACTGCCCGGCTTTACCGCATGGGTCGCTGCCCGCAAAGACTCCGGCGTCCCCGAGCCTCCGGCACCGCCGCCGCGAAGTGGATTCCACATCGCTCAGGATCTCAACAGCGATCGTCCCGTCCCCGGCGCGTCCTATCAGAACTTCACCAACTGCCTCGACGAAGCCTTCGCCTTCGCCGCCGGCACATTGAAGGAGCGCAAGGCCGCCCACGCCAACGACCCCGCCAACTTCGCCGACTGGGTGCATGGACAGGATGCCGTCTTCGCCAATTGCAACGGCAGCGGCGACAAGATGCCCGCCGACACACCCGCAAACGCTCCCACATGGTTGAAGCAGGACCGCGCCTACCAGCAGGCCGCCGCGAAGTTCTACCAGACCGACTACGACGGCGCGATCGCGCGCCTGAAGACCATCGCCGCCGACAATTCTTCGCCCTGGCGCCAGATCGCCTCGCTCGTCGAAGCCCGCGCGATGATCCGCCGCGCCACCATCGGCCAGATCACCGATCTGCCCGCCGCCGCTGTCGAAACACCGAACGCACCCTACAGCGAAGATCGCGCGAAGGCGCAGCGCGCCTACGCCGACCTCGTCAAGCAGAAGCGTCCCGAGCGCCTCGCCGAAGCCCGCGACGCACTCAAAGCCATCCTCGCCGACCCGCACGATGCAGCCGTATCACGCCGACGCTGCCGGCCTGCTCGACTTCGTCAACCTCCGCCTCGACCCATCAGCCCAGGCCGACGTCCTCGTCGCACGCCTCACCGCATCGGATCGCGTGCAAACCTCCGGCATCTTCCAGCAGGCGCTCATCGACCTGCGCTACTACCTCTATCCACCCGACTCCACAAACGAAACCGCATCGGATACAAATCGAAAGACCGCCTTACCTCTGCTCACCTGGATGCAGGCCATGCAAGCCCCCGCGCCGGTCCAGAAAACGGACTGGTCCGACCAAACGCCCGATCCCGCCAAAGCCCAGCAGCAGCAAGAGCAGGCCGCAGCCAAAGCCCTCGCCCAATGGCACGCCACCCACGCGACGCCCTGGCTCATCGCCGCCATGGCCAACACCAACCCGGCGACGCATCCGCGCCCGAGCTGATTCAGGCCGCGGCAACGGTGCCCCAGAGCAGCCCCGGAATGGACCGCCGCCACCTATAACCGCCTGCGTCTCATGCCGGACGCCGCCGCGATGCGCACCGATCTCGCCGCCATCGAGCCGTCGCTCCTCCACGCACCGCAGCGCTCCACCATCAACCTCTTCAAGCTCCTGAATCTGCGCACCTCGCCATCGCTCGCCGACTTTCTGCATTCCGCCGCTTCACTTCCCGCCGGCGTCACCACCATGGACTCCGGTCTCCCCGATGCGCCCGCCACCACCACCCGCCACCAACCTCTGCGGCATGAAAGGCTCTCAGGCGACCACGCTGCTCTTCAACCCCGACGCCGCCACCATCCTCAACACCCGCATGCCGCTCACCCTGCTCGCCGAAGCGGCTGAAGACAAATCTCTCCCCCGCAATCTCAGCTTCCAGATCGCGCAATCCACCTGGACCCGCGCCGTCCTGCTCAACCAACCTGACATCGCAAAACGCATGTCGCCCATCCTCACCGGCTGCTATCCCGCATGGAAGCAGTGGCTCGAAGGCTACGACAACGCCGCCAACGCGAATGACCGCCACGTTGCCGGCCTGCTCGCCCTGATGCGCTTCCCCTCCAACACTCCCTCTGTTGGCGATGGTGAGCGCAGCGACGGCTTCGCCGGCTACTCCGAGTACCGCGACAACTGGTGGGGCGCCAGCACCGACGCGAAGCCGTCCACGGCAGACAATCCCAACGGCACGCCCGAGACCTTCTTCGGCACACAGCCCGCTACCCGCGCCACGCTTCCCGATCCGCCCTTCCTCACCCGCAACCGACCGCACCGATGCCGATCGCGAGATCGCCGCTCTGCGCACCACGCCCTGCTCGTCAGACTACTTCGCCGCCGCCGCGCTCGACTGGCAGAAACAGCATCCCGATGCCGACCCGCAAAACATCACGCTGCTCGGCTTCGCCGAACGCGCCGTGCGCAACGGCTGCCGGACCGAGGCCACCCCGGAGCTGAATCATCGCCTCTTCGTCATCGTGCAAACAAAATATCCAAAGAGTGAATGGGCGAAGAAGTACACCACCTGGGAGTGACTCAGGAGCGAAACAGCAGCGCCGCAGCAGCGCGGTGAAGCGCTCGTGGCGGCGTAGCGGGTCCCACTTGGCGTCTATAGGGAGGAATGTCAAGTGGGTGTCGCGCACGCATATCCACGCTCGAACGTATCCAGCGCCGGCTCGTACTCTTCCAGCCCCAGATGCACCAGCGCAATACAGTACGGCGCCAGGAATCGCTCACGGGCGAGCGCCTCCAGCACCTGAAGAATCTCCCGCGCTCCGCAACCGGCCTGTCTGCGCAAACAGGTAGGCTCGCAGCGCGATGGTCTTCGTATTGTTGTGGCTGAAGCGTGCGGCATCGGCCAACGCCCGGAGCGCCTGCTCCGGTTCTCCCAGTGAAACGCAGGCCTGCGCAAGCTGCCAGTGCCCGATCCAGAAAGTCGGATCAACGATGATCGCCTGCCGTGCGCAGCGCGCCGCGGCAACAAAATCCCGAGCCGCATACGCTACCTGCGCAGAGAGCGCATGATGCATCGCATACAGCGGATCAAGCTCGCGGGCGCGGCGCATCGGGCCCTCAGCCTCCGCGTGGCGTCCCATGTGTGAGCGCACGACGCCGAGCATGCGGTGAGCCAGCGGATAGTTCGGATCCAGCTCGATCGCTCGCAGATAGGCCCGCTCCGCGCCCGGCCAGTCCCAATCCAGCCAGAACTTTAGAAACGCCATCGACGTCTGGGCCTCGCCAGGTACGGCGCCAGACGCACGGCGCGGCCGGCTGCATCCTGCGCCTTGGGCCAGACGACGCGAGGATCTCATCGCCGCTTACCGGGTTCGAGGCATAGGCATCCGCCAACCCGACCAGGCCAGAGGCGTATTCCGGATCGAGCGCCGTCGCGCGCTGGAAATACTCGATGGCGCTGCGCGTGCGTGGGATTGAGCTGATACCAGAAGTGCCGCCCATGCAGGTAGAGGTCATACGCCGCGGCATGACTTGTCTGGCGGCGCAGCATCGCGTCCAGACGCGCTGGAGAGAGCGCAGCGCACCTGCTCGGCAATCGTGACGCTCAGCTCGCGCTGAAACGCAAGAATGCTGGCAGGCTCGCTGTCAGTACGATCCCGACCACGCCTGCGATTGATCGTGCACGCGGATCAGTTTCGACGTGATGCGCAATCGCGGACCTTCCGCGCGCAGCGAGCTCTCGACCACATAACCAACACCCAGCTCGCTGCCGATCTCAGCGATGGACTTCGCCGTGTTCCGATAGCGCATGACGGATGTGCGGCCAATGACGCTGAGATGATCCGGGTCCACCTGCCCCATGGCGGCAATAGTCTCCTCGGTCAACCCATCGGCCAGGTAAGCGCGTTCGGCATCGCCGGTCATGTTGTCGAAAGGGAGCACCGCAAGCGCCACGCGCGTCTCGCGCCTGATCGAGGACTGAACCCTTGCGGATGCACCCCCGATGCTGACCACCGCCGCGATGAACTGGTAGCCTCTGCCCGGAATCGTGGCGATATAGCGGTTCTCAAAGCGAGCCGTGCCGCAACACGTTCGATCTGCGATCGCCCCGACCGGCGGCCGCTATTAGGGGCCAGTTAGCTGCCTGAAGCGGCCGTAAATCAGCAGGCTGGAAGCGAGCATCCAGACACGGCGCTCAAATGATCGCACCCAGGCGCGGATTCGACTTGCTATCATGGAAGCAGGCGCACGCCACGTTGACCAACTCCGGTCCCCGCAAGCCAGCGCCCCTCTCGCTCATGCAGCAATCCCGAATCTCCGCCGCGAGTACTGCTGTGCCGTTAACGACTGCACAGGCCACGCCCGGCATCGCTCCTGAAGTCGATGTAGCGGCCATCTCCGGCCAACCAGCCGCTCCATCCGTCGTAAAGCCGCGCGCCAAGGCCGCCCCCAACCTTTTCTCCGACTACATGGAGCTCTTCAAGGCCCGGGTCACCGCGATGGTCGTCATCACCGCCTGGGCCGGCTTCTATCTCGGCTCGGTGCGCTCGGGCATCTCCAGCTTCCACATCGGCCTGCTTGAAACCCTCGCCGGCATCGCGCTCATCTCCGCCGGCGCCGCCGCGCTCAATGAAGTCCTCGAGCGCAAATCCGACGCCCGCATGGTCCGCACCGCAGGGCGGCCATTGGCCTCCGGACGCATCAGCCTGCCCCATGGCCTGCTGGTTGCCTTCGCCGCCATCACCGCCGGCTCGCTCCTGCTGCTGCGCTTCACCAATCTCGGTCACTTGTCGTCGCTCGGCCTGCTCACCGTCTTCACCTACGTCGCGGTCTACACGCCGCTCAAATACCGCAGCACGCTCGCTACCTTCATCGGCGCGTTTCCCGGCGCCATGGGCCCGCTGCTCGGCTGGACCGCCGCGCGCGGCCGCATCGAGTGGCCCGCCGTCGCCCTCTTCGCCATCCTCTTCGTCTGGCAGTTTCCGCACTTCATGGCCATCGCCTGGCTCTATCGCGAGGACTACGGCCGCGCCGGCATCCGCATGCTCCCCGTCGTCCAGCCCGATGGCTGGTCCACCGTCGTCGAAGCGCTCGTCTACGCCGTCATCATGATCCCGGTCTCGCTGCTGCCCTGGTACTTCGACATCTCCGGCCGCATCTACGCCGTCGCCGCGCTCCTCCTCGGCGTCGGCTACCTCATCTACACCATCCGCTTCGCGAAGATCCTCAAAGCGCCCTCCTTCGCCGCATCGCGTCCCTACGCCCGCGCTCTGCTCAAGGCCAGCGTTCTGTATCTGCCACTGTTACTCATCGTCATGATGCTGGATGCCACAGCAGGAAGGAGATAATCCGGCCGATGTCCACTACGCTTGAACCCGCAGCCATCGCCACCGCTGCCGCTACGCCCGACGACCCCATCGTGCTCTCGTCGCTCACTCACGACTACGGCACCCGCCTCGCGCTCGACCATCTCTCCTTCTCCGTCGCGCCCGCGCAGATCTTCGGCCTGCTCGGCCCCAACGGCTCCGGCAAGACCACGCTCTTCCGCATCCTCTCCACCCTCATGATCCCGAGCGGCGGCCTCGCCACCATCCGCGGCTTCAACGTCGCCACCGAGCCGGCGCAGGTCCGCCAGCAGACCGGCATCGTCTTCCAGTCGCGCTCGCTCGACATCAAGCTCACCGTCGAAGAGAATCTCCGCCACGCCGGCCATCTCTACGGTCTCAGCGGCAAGCATCTCCGCGCCCGCATCGCCGACGTGCTCCAACGCGTCGCGCTCACCGATCGCGCGAAGGACTACGTTGAAACCCTCTCCGGCGGCATGCAGCGCCGCGTCGAGCTGGCCAAGGGCCTCATCCACTCGCCCGCCGTCCTGCTGCTCGACGAGCCCACCACCGGCCTCGATCCCGGCGCGCGCCTCGACCTCTGGCAGTACCTCCGCATGCTGCGCGACGAGGAAGGCGTCACCGTGCTCGTCACCACCCACATGATGGAGGAGGCCGAGTACTGCGACCGCCTCGCCATCCTCAGCGAAGGCAAGCTCGTCGCGCTTGGATCGCCGGAAGAGCTCAAGTCCACCATCGGCGGCGATGTCGTCCTCTTCGAAACCGAAAGCGAGAACCGCCGCGCAATCGCTCGCCGCCCGCATGGCCGGCCGGTTTGAAGTCGCGCCCACCGTCCTCGGCAATACCGTCCGCCTGGAGCGCGAAAACGGTCACCGCTTCCTCACCGCCGTGCTCGACGCCTTCCCCGGCGAGGTCCGCGCCGTCTCCGTCTCCCGCCCGCGCCTCGAAGACGTCTTCATCCAGCGCACCGGCCACCGCTTCTGGACCGACGCCACGGATGGCAGCGTGAAGGAGAAGGAAGGAATCGACTGATGGCTACGATTGCGACCTCCACACCCCACGCAACACGACCCAGCCACGCCATCCGCACGGCAAAGCCCGGCCTCTTCCTCCCGTCGTATTCGCTCTGGCAGCGTGAGATCGTCCGCTTCTATCGCCAACGCGCGCGCGTCATCGGCGTCATCGCGTCGCCGCTGCTCTTCTGGGTCGCCTTCGGCGCAGGCTTTTCGCACTCCTTCTCCTCCGGCAACAGCCGGCGCCAGCGGCCACGCCTTCGGCTACTTCTTCCCCGGCTCCATCGTGCTCATCGTGCTCTTCACCGCGATCTTCTCCATGATGTCGCTCATTCAGGATCGCAACGAAGGCTTCCTGCTCACCGTCATCGCCTCGCCCGTCTCGCGCTCCGCCATCGTGCTCGGCAAGGTGCTCGGCGGCGCCACGCTCGCCGCCATCCAGGGGCTCATCTTCCTCTGCTTCACCCCGCTCGCCGGCGTCCATCCCAGCTTCGCCGGTCTCGCGCTCTCCGCCGCCGTCATCCTGCTCATCAGCTTTGAGATCACCGCGCTCGGCTTCACCATCGCCTGGCCCATGGACTCGACCCAGGCCTTCCACGCCATCGTCAACCTCATCCTGCTGCCGCTGTGGCTGCTCTCCGGCGCACTCTTCCCTGCGGACAAGGCCTCCGGCTGGCTCCGCGCCATCATGCTCGCCAATCCGCTCACCTACGGCGTCGACGCCTTGCGCAACGGGCTCGATCCCGCCGCCCACACCGATCACTCGCTCGCCATCAATCTCGCCGTCACCGTCGGCTTCTGCCTCGTCACCTTCATTGCTTCGTGGGCCGTCGTCAACCGCCGCACCCACAAGCCTGCTGTCTAATATTTATGCCGACCGTGAGCGCACCCACGAACAAGCCCGCCGCCTTCCCAGCCGGCATCGCCATCGGCGCCATCCTCGCCGTCTCCGCGCTCGCGTCTGCATTTCTCTTCTGGCTGGTCTACGCCCACCACGCGCCGGACGCCTACAACATGCGCCTCCGCTTCCTGCCCGCGCTCAACGCGCTCTTCAACGGCCTCAGCGCCATCGCGCTCATCTGCGGTTTCCTGCTCATCAAGCGCAAGCGCATCGTCGCGCACCGCGCCGCCATGCTCACCGCATTCGGCTTCTCCACGCTCTTCCTCATCAGCTACATCACCAACCACTGGCTGCACGGAGACATGCGCTTCCCCGGCCCGCACAACGCCGTCTGGGTCGCCTACATCGCCATCCTGATCAGCCACATCACGCTCTCCGTCGTCGCGCTGCCGCTGGTGCTCATCACGCTCTTTCTCGCGCTCACGCGCCGCTTCGCCACGCACCGCAAAGTCGCCCGCTGGACCTACCCCATCTGGCTCTACGTCTCCGTCACCGGCGTCATCGTCGGCGCCATGCTCGCCAGCTGGCACGGATAAATCATGTCCACCCCCGTCACCAATCACAGACCCGGTCCTGAAGCAGCGGCAACCCAGACCGCCGCGCGCACCCGCGCACCCCGCGCGCTCCATTGCCCGACGACGGCACCCGCCCGCTCCTGCAGGGCGCCTTCTGGACACTGCTCATCGGCATCCTCGCCGCCGCAGCGACAAAATTCCTCTTCGGCGGCATCGGCATCCACGGCCCGCACACCAACGCCGGCTGGATCTCCCTCATCGTCACCATGATGTGCCTGCCCTTCGGCTGCATGCTGCTGCTGCTCGGCGGCGCCAAATACCTCCGCAACCGCCGCCTCGCCCGCAAAGCTCGCTAATCCGAATCTTGTCATCCTGAGCGCAGCGAAGAGCCTGTCCTGAGCTTGCCGAAGGAACCTGCAGTCTCCATGGGGTGCCACGAAAGCGGCTGCCCCACATCTCAAGAGATGGGATTTTCTTGATATCTGTCGATTGGACAAGTAAACAAACGTGTGTCTAGAATAGCCGCGCCGCAATAAAGCCTTCTGGAGGCCCCATGCAAGCCAAGTTCTCCACCTCTCTTCTGCTTTCCGCCCTCGCGCTTCTGCCCCTTCCCGCTCTCGCGCAAAAGGACGCCACCCTCTGGCTCACCAAGCCCGACCACTCTGCACTCCTCGCTGAGCAGTCGCCAAAGCTCGCCTTCAGCACCACCGCTCCCACCGGCCAGATCATCGACGTCGACAGCGCCAAGACCTACCAGACCATGGACGGCTTCGGCTACGCGCTTACCGGCGGCAGCGCCATGCTCATCCACCACATGGATCCCGCCAGGCGCGCCGCGCTGCTCCACAGTCTCTTCACCACCGAAGGCGACGGCATCGGCGTCAGTTATCTTCGCCTCACCGTCGGCTCCTCCGACATGAACGACCATGTCTACTCCTACGACGATCTTCCGGAAGGTCAGACCGATCCCGAGATGCAGCACTTCTCTCTCGCGCCCGACGAGACCGACGTCATCCCCGTGGTCAAAGAAATCCTCGCCATCAATCCGAAGATCAAAATCCTCGCGTCACCCTGGTCCGCGCCGCTCTGGATGAAGACCACCGGCAAAGCGCAGGGCGGCGTGCTCCTGCCCGAATACTTCCCCGCCTACGCCAAATACTGGGTCAAGTACATCCAGGGCATGAAGGCTGAAGGCATCACCATCGACACGCTCACCATCCAGAACGAGCCGCTCAACGAAAAGAACACGCCTTCGATGGTCATGCTCTCACCCGAGCAGGCTGACTTCATCGCGCACGATCTCGGTCCCGCATTCCAGAAGGCCGGCATCCAAACCAAAATCCTCCTCTACGATCACAACCTCGACCACCCCGCCTACGTGACCTCGATCCTCAAGGATCCCGACGCCGCCAAATATATCGATGGCTCCGCCTGGCATCTCTATGGCGGCAAGGTCGACGCCATGACCCAGGTGCACGATGCCTTCCCCAACAAAAACATCTACTTCACCGAGCAGTCCATCAACGATCGCCCCGGCGCAACCAGCATGAATGTCGCCGGGCCCGTCGCGCATGTCATCGTCGGTGTCACACGTAACTGGAGCAGGAACGTTCTCCTGTGGAACCTCGCCGCCGATCCCAACGCCGGCCCCCACACCAACGACGGCGGCTGCCCCGTCTGCTACGGCGCCCTCACCATCGACGGCGACAACGTCACCCGGCTGGTAGGCTTTTACGTCATCGGCCACGCGTCGAAGTTCGTGCCGCCCGGGTCTGTCCGCATCGGCTCCAACGATCTCGACACCCTCCCCAACGTCGCCTTCAAAACACCCGATGGCAAAGAGGTCCTCATCGTATCCAACCCCGGCGATGCGCCGCAGAGCTTCGCCGTGCGCTCGAAGGGCAAAGCCTTCACTACGTCGCTCGGCGCCGGCTCCGTCGGCACCTACGTCTGGTAAGGGAAAAGAACGCTTGTCATCCTGAACGAAGTGAAGGACCTGCAGTCAACTTGCAGTCACCATAACGGGTGCCCCATCCTACGCGCAGACGTAGGGTGGGCCAATCCCGCCGCGTAGCCTCCTTTCAGAATTCGTCATCCTGAGCGGAAGCGAAGGATGGGACATTCCCAACCCAAATTTCCTTGATCCCTTTCCCCAATCTCCGGCATCCATAATCCGTGCCACGCCACCGACAACTCTTCGCCCTCGCCGCGCTCCTGCTGCCTCTCACCCTGGCGCACGCCCAAACCCCGCAGCAGATCGTCCAGCAGGTGGTCGACACCGAGCGCGCCGAGAACCGCAACGACCACTCGCAGTGGATCTATCTCGACCACTCCGTCAAGCCCAAGGCGCAGCTTCTCCGGTGGGTCGCCACCACCCCGCACGGCGACGTCGACCGCATCCTGGTGAAGGACGGCCATGAGCTGCCCGAGCCCGAGCAGCAGACCCTTATCCAGAAGTTCCTGCACGACCCCCACGCGCAGAACAAGCAGATCGCCGAAAACGCGCACGACTACCAGCAGGTCGACGACCTGCTACGGCTCCTGCCAGTGGGCTTCCTCTGGACCGTCGCCCGCACCACGCCTGATGAAACGACGCTGCATTTCGTGCCCAATCCCACCTTCCATCCGCCCACGCATGAGGCGCGCGTCTTCGCGGCAGCCACCGGCGATCTCGTCGCCGACACTCGGCAGCACCGCATCCGCAGCGTCCATGGCCATCTGCTCCACGACGTCACCTTTGGAGGAGGTCTTCTCGGCCGCCTCAAAGAGGGCGGCTCCTTCGCCATCGAGCAACAGCAGGTCGCCCCCTCGCTCTGGCAGCTCACCCTGATTCACATTCACCTGGAGGGCAACGCGCTTCTCTTTAAGAGCATTTCCTTCCAGGAAGACGACGATCGCTCCCGCTTCACCCAGCAATCGAACGGAACTACGCTCGATCAGGCCGCCATCGCCGTCATGCACCAGCCCGGAAGCGCACAGCCCCAGAACGCCTCACTGAAGTAGATCGGTGTGTGACGATTTTCATCGTCTTCAGCTTGGCGGCGCGTTCGTTGGCTAAATAGGATAGGAGAGGCTACTATGAGGTGCCTCCTCCTGACACGTCCCCCGCCTGAAAACGTCCAAGGTAGTTGAAGGGGCTCCCGTGTCGGAAATCACCACCGTGGAAATCACTACTCAGAGAGAGAAAAAATATGCTGCGCATCAACGACGAAGCTCCCAACTTCACTGCTGAAACTTCGCAGGGCACCATCAATTTTCATGACTGGATCGGCAATGGGTGGGCCATTCTGTTCTCGCACCCCAAGGACTTCACGCCGGTGTGCACCACCGAGCTCGGCTACATGGCCGGATTGCAGCCGGAGTTCGAGAAGCGCAACACCAAGATCATCGGGCTGAGCGTAGACCCGGTCAGCAGCCACTCCAAATGGCTCGTGGACATCGAAGAGACCCAGGGCCACAAGGTCAAATATCCGATGATCGGCGATACGGAACTGAAGGTCGCCAAGCTCTACGACATGCTGCCCGCCGAAGCCGGCGACAGCTGCGAAGGCCGCACAGCCGCCACCAACGCCACCGTGCGCACCGTCTTCGTGGTCGGCCCGGACAAGAAGGTCAAGCTCATGCTCAGCTACCCGATGAGCACCGGCCGCAACTTCGACGAAGTGCTGCGCGTGCTCGACTCGCTGCAGCTCACTGCCAAAGAGCAGGTGTCCACGCCGGTGAACTGGAAGCCGGGCGAGGATGTCATCATCGCGGGCTCGGTGAATGATGAGGACGCCAAGAAGAAGTACCCGCAAGGCTGGAAGACTCCCAAGCCCTATATGCGGATCGTTTCGCTGGCAAAAGAGTAGCTGGAAAGCGAAGGTAGAGTGTGATCTTCAAGCAGTTCTATCTGCCGTGCCTGGCGCACGCCTCCTACTTGATTGGAGACGAAGCGACGGGCACGGCAGCCGTTGTCGATCCGCAACGGGACGTCGATCAGTACATGGAATTCGCCGCCGAACACGCGCTCACCATCCGGCACGTCTTCCTGACCCATCTGCATGCCGATTTCGTCGCCGGCCATCTGGAGCTGCGCGATCGCGCGGGCGCGACCATCTATCTCGGCGCGGCGGCAAAAGCGGGCTACGCATTCACGCCTCTTCGTGATCACGACGCCGTCGAATTCGGACGCGTCCGCCTGAAGGCGCTGGAGACGCCCGGCCACACGCCGGAGTCCATCTCCATCGTCGTCTACGACCTCGACACCAGCGATACCCAACCGCACGCCGTCCTCACCGGCGACACATTGTTCATCGGCGACGTGGGGCGTCCCGATCTGCGCGTGGCGCTTGGCTGGTCCGCCACGGAGTTGGGCGGCATGCTCTTCGATTCACTGCACACGAAATTGTTGGGCCTGCCGGACCAGAGCCTGGTCTATCCAGCCCACGGCGCAGGTTCGCTCTGCGGCAAGGCCATCAGCAAGGAAACAGTCTCGACACTTAGGCGAGCAGCGGCGCTTCAACTACGCGCTGCAGCCCATGAGCAAGGAAGCATTCATCGGCGTCGTGACAGCCGACCAGCCCGAAGCTCCTCCCTACTTCACTTACGACGCCGTGCTCAACAGCCAGGAGCGGCCCACGCTCGATGAAGCGCTGGCGCGTGAGATGAAACCGCTGACGCTCGATGCCGTGCTGGCCATGCAGTCGATTGGCGCGCAGCTTGGCGCACAGATTCTAGACACACGCGATCCTGAGGTATTTGGTGCGGCGCATCTTGCCGGCAGCATCAACGTCGGCCTCGGCGGCCAATACGCAACCTGGGCCGGAACCGTGCTCGATCACACCCGTCCCATCGTCATCATCGCGGCGCCTGGCCGCGAGAACGAATCGGCCATTCGTCTCGGCCGCATCGGCTTCGACCACATCGCCGGATACCTCGAGAACGGATTGCATAGCCTCGAATCGCGGCCGGATCTCGTCGCCTCCACCGAGCGTCTCAGCGCGCCGTTCGCCGCGGAACGCCTCGCCTCCCCTCAGCCTCCGCTGGCCATCGATGTCCGGACCCCGCGCGAGCACGCGCAGAATCACATCGACGGCAGCCTCTCCGTCCCGCTCAGCCGTCTGAAAGATAATCTGACGACGTTGCCGAAGGATCGACCTCTCCTGGTCTACTGTGCAGGCGGCTACCGGTCCTCCATCGCCGCAAGCTTGTTGCGCGGCAGCGGGTTCGATTCCGTGGCAGAGATCGCCGGCGGCTTTGCTGCGTGGGAAGCGGCGAGCCTGCCTGCCAGCACTACCGAAGCCTGAGCGGCGGCGCTCGCATTCATTTGAGCGTAATCTGTGACAGCACAACCTCCGGGGATATCGGCGGTACGCTCACGGCCTTAGCGCTCGTCAGCGGCGTCTTCGCGCTGCTGACGTGTGAGAGCACACCCTCCAGCAGCGGTGTCATCCAGTTCAGCTGACGCGCTCGGATCAGCAGATCCCACACCGGCTCGAACTTCTTCCATCCTGACGCGTAAAAGAAGTGCTTCGCCTGATGCTTGAGAGTGCCATGATGCAGCGAGCCGCGTGCGATCGAACTCCAGCGATAGAACTCGCGATACGCCCAGTCGTATCCCGCCTTCAAAGTCTCCGGCTGAAGCCGCGCCGGGCGATAGACGACGTGCCGTGTGTCATAGAGATTCCAGTCCCGGGTCAGCATGCGGCCATCCCGAACCATGCGGGCATGCAGTTGAGTTCCCGGATAGGGCGTCTGGATATGAAACGTCGCCGTCGTGATACCGTGCTCAATCGCCCAGTCCACCGTCCGCCGGAATACATCGTCCCCATCGTCATCCATGCCAAATACAAAGCTCCCATTGATCATGATGCCCAAGCGAGTGCAGCCGGTCGGCAACCGCCTTGTAATCGCGGCCTAAGTTTTGCCGCTTGTTGCTTCGCTTCAGATTCTCCGGCGTAAGCGTCTCGAATCCAACGAAGATGCTGCGCATTCCCGCCTCCGCGGCGCGCTCAATCAAGTCGCCACGCAAGATGGAATCCACCGTCGCCGCGCCCTGAAAGAGCCGACGCATCCCCTTCATGCCATCGAACAGCGCCTCCGCAAAGCGCCTGTCGCCAAGCAGATGATCGTCCAAAAAGTAAAGATGACGTCCCGGCAGCCGCTCGATCTCCGCCAGCGCATCATCGACGCGCTGCGTGTAGAACCCCTTGCCTCCCTGAAAGAACGCGTCCTTATAACAGAAATCACAATGCTGCGGGCAGCCACGCGTCACGACGATGGAATTCGGCACCAGGTAACGCGCGCCCCGGATCAGATCGCGGCGAATGGGCGGAACACGCTCCAGCGTGCGGCCTGCGGTCGAGATGTACATCCGCTCCGCCTTGCCTGCCCGAAAATCTGCAAGGAACTTCGGGAAGGTCTGTTCCCCGGGACCAAGAAAGATCGCATCCGCATGCGCCGCCGCCTCTTCCGGAAGCGACGTGACATGCAGCCCGCCAAGACAGACAAATGCTCCCTGCCTACGATAGTGATCCGCGATCTTATACGCGCGATAGGCGTTGGTGATGTAGACCTGGATCACCACCAGCTCCGGCAAGTCGTCAAGCGCGAGCGGCCCCACGTGTTCATCCACAATCGCCGCCTGATCGTCGGGAGACAGATACGCCGCCAGCGTCGCCAATCCCAGCGGCGGAAACAACGAGTACTTGATGGGACGCCAATAGGGATCCGTCGCCTCCGTCAGGGCAGGCAGGATGAACTTGACTCTGAGCGAGCGCGACGCCCGAGCGATAAGCGAACGGCAATCTAGACCGATCATCGCCCACCATCCATGGTCACGGTCTCCCGGCACACGGAGGCCACCGGAACACCGCCAAAGCGGCGCTCCCTGCCGTTGAACTCCTGCACCGCGGCATCCAGATCCGCTGCCTCAAAATCCGGCCACATCCGATCGCTGAACCAGAGCTCGGCGTAGGCGCACTCCCACAGCAGAAAGTCGGAGAGCCGCTTTTCTCCTCCGGTGCGAATCAGCAAATCCACCTCGCTGCTGCCGGCGATGAGCGTCTCCGTCAGCATGCGTCCCAGCGCCTCCGCCGAGCGTGGCGGCTCACCGGCAGGAGCGATCGCTACACCATGAGCGGCGCGTGCAATGGCGTCGCGCGAGGAATAGTCGATGGCCACCTGCAAATGGAGCCGCCGGCCTGCGGCGGTTACGTATTCCGCCTGATCGATCTCGCGCAGCAGCAGCTTCGGCAGCCGATCGCGCCGGCCAATGGCCTCCAGCCGCACACCGGCCTTCCGCAGCCTCTCCCGTTCCAGCCGCAGGAACGCGCGCAGCAGCCAGAAAATACTCCGCACCTCCGTGGAAGGACGGCGCCAGTTGTCGCAAGAAAATGCATAGAGCGTCAATCGCCCAATGCCCACATCCGGCGCACGCTCCACAGCACGCCGTACCGCCGCCACCCCGGCACGATGACCGGCGACACGCGGCAAACCACGCCGCGCCGCCCAACGGCCATTGCCGTCCATGATGATGGCGACATGCAATCCCTCGCGTATTTCACTTTGTATTGCAAAGCTACCAGACAAAGAAGAATTACTTTGCATCGTAAAGTTACCTCACAAAAAAAGTTACGCTCGCGATGGCGTCAGGCCGCGCACCAGGCTCGCGGCAGATTCGTCTTTCGTTCCCTTCGCCGCGTCGCGAACCACCTGCTCCAGCGTGGATAGATATTCGAGATAGCGCCTGCGGCCGGAGGGCGTGATGCGGCAAATCGTCTGCGGACGATTGCGGTCGTGCCCCTTCACGATCTCCACCATCTTTGCCGTCTCCAGCACGCTCAAATGCCGGCTCAGGTTGCCGTCCGTCAGCGAGCAAAGCTGCTTCAGGTCGCCGAACGTCACTCCCCGGGGGCTCGTAATCAGCGACGTCAGCACGCTGAGCCGCGCGCGTTCGTGGATCACGCGATCCAGCCCTTCATACGCGAACCGCCCGTCGCCGGACCGGGCCGCAGATCGGGCACCTGACCGAGCATCAGACCGGGCCTTAGCTTTCATCTCCGCCCTCCTTCGCAGCGAACAGCAGGATGCCCGCAACCAGCATCTGCCCGGCACCAAACGCAATCCCCATCGTCCATGGAGAGAGTGCCCGGCTATCCCCCAGCGCGACACATCCAAGCCCCGTCAGCAGGTACCACGCGCCTGCCGCAAGCATCGGACGGGGCAGAAAGCGGCACGACGAAAACACCCCCAGGCTGAAAATCACCTGCCAGATTCCCGGCAGCATCCACAGCGCGCCCGGAACAAAGCGCAGCAGCACCACCGTCATCAGCACGCCCGCCGCTACCGACGGCAGAAACTGCTCCACCGCCATGCGGATCATCTCGTCCGACAAACCCGAATGCATGCGGCGGCTGCGCGTATACATCTGCACTCCGGTCAAGGCGGCCGAAAGTATGGCGGTCCATATCCAAATGCCGAGATACGCCGAAGCGTGATGCGCCGGCTCCGGCACCCACCGTGCCTGAATCCCCGCGGCCAGCACCGCGATAAGACCCGTAGTCGCCAGCGTCGCCGGGCCGTAGCCACGGAACTCCGTGCTGCGGGCCACTTGCCTGCGTATGCTGCTGATCTCGCCCAGCGCTCGGTTCAGGTCATTCATGGGTCTTCACTTTGCATTGCAAAGTATCCGAAGCAGAGATGCTTGTCAACAGCACCGCCGGCGCGCTTCTAAATTGCCGCCACACTGATTGCCTTTAGATCACCGCTACCCCCGCCGCTTCTTCCCAGACGCCTTTCCAGATGCCTTTCCAGATACCTTTACAGACGCTTCCGATCCACCGGCCATGCCGGCCAGGCCCTTCTGCATCACGGCCAGCCGCGCGCGTCCCGTCTTCGATCCCTCAATCAGCCGCTCGATGCTGATCATCCACTCCGGCAGGTTCATCGCCTTGCGGAACTCCTTCAGATACGGCTGGATCTTCGCGTATTGGAAGTACATCTCCTGGCAGGTGTCGTGGACCAGCCCGGCGTCCAGCGCGCCATGCTCCACAAACGCGGCCACCATGTCCCAGTAGCCATAGACCTGCAGCACAAAGCTGCCACGCCTGCCGCCCGTCGTCACGATCTCGACCAGCTCGCGCCCCGATGCCGGCTTGAACTCCCCGCCGCCCACATAGGAGCGCGCCTCGCGCATCACCGTCTCGCGCCGCAGCTCGTATAGCCTCAAAATCAGTTCCGCCTGTTGGATAGCATTGGCACTCGCCGCTCTCTTTTTCGCTTTCATCGCGTTCTGCTCGACTCCTCCGCCGCAAGACATCTTCGCAGAATCCGAAATGATGTGCAGTGAAATGACACCCTTTTTCATGGGCATCATCTTCAACGGCGTGTGTCATCCTGAGTGCAGCGAAGCATCTGCAGTTTCCAACGGCATCACCACCAAACCGAGTGGCCCATGCATGTTTCATGCAGAAGAGGTGCATCGCATTCGCTTATCATCTTGCGGTTGGCAGGCTCTTGGACATCTCAGAAGTCTGTGCCCAACCAACTCGCTCATACACCGGGCGGCCCGCAGCAGTAGCGTGTAGAACAAGGAAGGTGAGACCGCGGCGCTCGAACTCGCGGTCGGAAGCCTCCATAAGCAAGCTCGCCACGCCGCGCCCCCGATGTGCGGGCTCCACGAAGACATTGAGCACGTAGCCGCGTCGGTCGGCAGTCGGGTGGAAAGGATGCGGCGGCCAATCGATCTCCATCAGGCCGACGCCGGCAATGGGCATGCCATCCCACTCGGCTATGAAGCCGAAATAGCGACCGTCAGTAAGGCGCGGCGCAAGCCAGCTCCTGAAGGGGGGCGACATGGCAGCAAGGTCCGCCTCCGGACATCCGGATTCCCGGAACATCTCTTCGCGGTGGCGACACACGAGATCAAGATCGGCGGCCGAAACGTTACGCAGGTTGATCATGCTCAAGCTTACGAACGTTGATGAATCCGCCACAACTGCCCACCGGAAAACCGCCACCATTCCCAAAACGAACCCACCCCGCAACACAAATGCAAAAACCTGCCAAATCACCCTATCCAATTCGCTACCATGGAAATAGGTCGTTCTCTCATCGCTGCAAGTCCAAGGTCGAGGCGCCCGTAAGTCCAATGACTGGACGAATTTAGCGATAAGTCCTTTGAATGGACGAATTTGGCCTCCGGAAGCGGGTCCAAACCAATGATTCCATGACGGTTCCAGGCCAGCCTCCCGCACCGGAGGGGGGAGGGGGGTGGGTAACGTGACCCTCTGCTATGCTCGACGTTTAGTCAATCACGAAGGAAGAGAACCATGGCAAAGAGCGTCAACAAGGTCATCCTGCTCGGCAATATAGGCAAAGATCCCGAGGTCAATTTCCTCCCCAGCGGCGCCGCCGTCGCGAAGTTTGGACTCGCCACCTCCGACCGCTTCAAGGATAAAGGCGGCGAGTGGCAGGACCGCACGGAATGGCACAATCTGGTCGCCTTCGGGAAAGTGGCGGAGATCATCCGCGATTACGTAAAGAAAGGCGCCAAGCTCTACGTAGAAGGCAGCTTGCGCACCTCGTCCTGGGACGATAAAACGAGCGGCCAGAAACGGTACAAAACCGAGATCATCGTGAATGACATCTCCCTGCTCTCCGGCCGAGGCGACGGCGAAGGCGGCGGCGGAAACTACAGCCGCCAGAGCAGCGGTTCCAGTGGCGACAAGAGCGGCGGCTACGCACAGCCCGCCCCCGACTACGGCGACACCGGCATCACCGACGACGACATCCCGTTTTAATTAGATTGGAGCAGCAAACGATGCTGAGCCGGCGATGACTCGCCGGCTCACGTCGTCTCAGGCCTTGAATGCCTTCAGGTACTCAGCGTCAATCCGTAGCGCCTCTTGCCACGGAATGTCGAACTGCTCCTGCTCCACGAAGTAGTGCTTGATCGCGCCCTTCTTCGCCGCCTTAAAGATTGGCCCGTAGTCGATCCTGCCGTGACCCAGTTGCGCCGCGTGCGGCGGCGTCACGTCCGGCTGGAAGTCCTTCACATGCAGCATGGAGATGCGACTGGGATACTTGTGCAGCAGTGCGATGGGATCGCCGCCGCCCACCATCACCCAGCCGCAGTCCATCTCAAACGTAACCAGCGCAGGATCGGTGAGCTTCATCAGCTCGTCGTATGGAGTCACTCCATCCACCGCCACGAACTCCGGCGTGTGGTTGTGATAGCCGAAGCGGAACCCCGCCGCCTTCACCTTCGCGCCGAAACGGTTGAACTGCTCCGCGTTCCAATGCCAGTCCTCCAGCGAGAAGGTGTGCTCGTCGCCCTTCGCCGGCGGCGTCTTGTGTCCAGGATACGAGCAGAGGATGTACTCCGCCCCCAGCACCTTGTGGAAGGCGATGATCTCGTCCAGCTTGGTCGAGAGGTCATCCATCGAATGGTGCGCGCTGACGCAGTGCAGCCCCGCGCCGGCCATCGCGGCCTTCACCTCCGCAGCCGAGTGCCCGTAGAACCCGGCCGCCTCGACCTCGCGGTAGCCCAGCGCCGCCACCTTCTTCAGGGTGCCGGCATAGTCCTTCGGCAGCTCGTCGCGCACCGAGTAGAGTTCGAGGCCCAGCGGTAGCCCGAAAGGTGAAGCCAACCCCCGGTGGGTGGCCATCAGCGCGCAAGCAGAAACCGCCGCGCCGGTTTGCAGAAACTGACGTCGAGTAGAAAGAGCCATATGGGCGACCATCATACCGAATCGGCAGCGCAGTTATCGCGAGCGCAGAGCAAATCAGCTCGCACGATTGGAGCCTTCAGCCCGAGACTATTTCAGAAAAGTCTGCGATGCTCGAAAACCGCCCGGCAACCTCGGCAATCAGCGACAGCCGATTCCGCCGCAGCGCAGCGTCGGGCGCCATCACCATCACCTTGTCGAAGAACGCATCCACCGCTGGACGCAGTGTCGCGATGCGCTCCAGCGCCTCCGCGTAGCGGCGCACGGCGGCCAGCGACTCCACTTCGGGCGCAACCAAGCTGAGTTGCGCATGCAGCGCACTCTCCTCCGGCTCCACCAGCGCATTCGCCACCGCCGCTGTATCGTAGGACTCGCCCTTCTCGCGCGCCTGCCGCAGGATGTTCTGGATGCGCTTGAACGCCCCCGAGATCGCGGCCAGATGACCCTCCGCATCGGAGGCGCGCACCGCCGTCAGCGCCTTCGCGCGCGCGATCGCATCCGCTACATCATCAGCGCCCGCAGCCAGCACCGCCTTCGCCACGTCGTAGCTGTAACCCATCACCTCGCGCAGGTAGAAATCCAGCCGCTCGCGGAAGAATGCCGCCACAGCGGAGGTCGCCGTCTCGGCCAGCGCATCCTGCTCCGGACTCGTCGCCAGCCGCTCCAACTCGCTCAGTCTCAGCGGCAACCCTGACTCGGCTAGGATGCGGATCACCCCGTTCGCCGCGCGCCGCAGCGCGAACGGGTCCTTCGATCCGGTCGGCTCAAGGCCGAGCGCGAACATATCCACGATCGTCGCAATACGATCCGCCAGCCCAAGCAACTGGCCTTCGACGGTCGGCGGAATCGCATCGTCCGCCGCGGCCGGCCGATACTGCCAGTAGATCGCCTGCGCAACTCCTTCGCCCAAGCCTTCGGCACGAGCGTACAAGCCGCCGATCACGCCCTGCAGCTCGGTGAACTCCTTCACCAGCTCGGCGGTCAAATCGGCCTTCGCCAGTCGCGTAGCGGCCAGCAGAGCAGGCTCATCCACAGCAAAGCCACGAGCCGTCACCATCGTCGCCAGCGCGGCCGCCAGCCGCAGATTGGTCTCCGTCTTGGTTGCGTAGCTACCCAGGTCCTTCTGGAAGGTGACCGCCTTCAGCAGCTCCACACGCGCGGCCAGCGGCGTCTTCTGGTCGAAGGTCCAGAAGAACCGCGCATCGTTGAAGCGGGCGCGCAGCACGCGCTCGTTGCCGTGCCGGATGACCGCTTCGCCAGCCGCATCCACCTGTGTGTTCAGCACGGCAAGGAAGTGTGGCGCCAGCTTGCTCGATGCGTCGTCCACCGCGAAGTACTTCTGGTGATCGCGCATCACCGTCACCAGCACCTCGTCCGGCAGCTCCAGGTACTCCCGCTCGAAGGTGCCCAACACCACGCTCGGCCATTCGGTAAGCTGCGTCACCGTCTCAACCAGCGGCTCATCCTCACGCCAGCGCGCGCCCTCCACGGTGCGGGTCACGCGGTCCAGTGCCTTGCGGATGCGCTCCCGCCGCACGCTTACGTCGGCGACCACATACGCCGCCTCTAGCTTCGCCGCGTACTCCGCGGGCGTAGCGATG
Organism: uncultured Acidobacteriaceae bacterium; assembly: GCA_963763665.1. Classification (GTDB taxonomy): domain Bacteria; phylum Acidobacteriota; class Terriglobia; order Terriglobales; family Acidobacteriaceae; genus KBS-83. Next base: position 262,278 of record CAVXPT010000003.1, read on the forward strand.
GTGACCGGCGCATCACCATGAAGCACACGATGCCCATAAGTCACGTGGCCGGCCGTCTTGCCGCCAAACTCCACCGGCACCACCGTGCCGTCCAGCAGTGCCAGCATCCATCGCACCGGCCGCACAAAGCGCTCCGGCTTCCCCGCGCGCCAGTACATGCTCTTCGCCCAGTAGATCTTCCCCAGCTCGCCAGCCAGCTTCTCGGTTAGGATATCCGCGGCGCTGCGGCCCGCTCTCGTCACCGTAGCCGAGACATACTCGCCCTTTGGGGTCGTCTGCTTCACCAGCGCATCCACCGCCACGCCGGCCTTCCTGGCAAAGGCATGGGCCGCCGGCGTTGGCTGATCGTCCTTGAATGCCACCTTCCATGCCGGCCCGGTCAGTTGCTCAGTCGCATCCTGCTGCCGCTCCGATACGCCGCTCACCACCACGGCAAGCCGCCGGGGGGTGGCATAGCTGCCTACCGCCGCATCCGCCCCCAGCAAGCGCTCAGACTCGAGTACGGTTTTGACGCGAGCGGCCAACTCGTGCTCCGCAGCCGCAATCATGCGTGCTGGAATCTCTTCGAGGCCAATCTCAAACAAGAACTCAGCCATTACTCGTTCGATCCTCTCGTCGGCATCAGGCAGCCTGCCCGGCAGTGTGTGTGGCCAGAGTCGCCGCGTACGCGCGTGCAACTCCAACGGTCAGGTTGCGAATGCGCCCGATGATGCCGACACGCTCCGTCACGCTCACGGCGCCGCGCGCGTCCAGCAGGTTGAACAGATGCGAGCACTTCAGGCACAGATCGTAGGCCGCCAGCACGGGCACACGATCCCGCTCTTTGTGCGCCGCTTCGTCTTTACGCACCAGCGACAGCAGCGCCTGGCACTCCTGCTCATAGAGGCGGAAGTGCTCCCACAACTTCGCAACGTCCGCATGTTCGAAGTTGTAGGTGGAGAACTGGACCTCTTCCTGAAGCCGCACCTCGCCATAGGTGATGGCGCGCTTCGTCAGCGGATCGCGCGCCCACACAATGTCATAGATCGAATCCACATCCTGCAGGAAGGCCGCGATGCGCTCCAGTCCATAGGTGAGCTCCGCGCAGATCGGATCCAGCTCCAGCCCACCGCACTGCTGGAAGTAGGTGAACTGCGTGATCTCCAGACCATCCAGCATCACCTGCCAGCCCACGCCCCAGGCGCCACCCGCGGGCCACTCCCAGTTATCCTCTTCGAACTTCAGGTCGTGCTCGCGCAGGTCGATCCCCATCGCTGCCAGCGATTCGAGATAGACCTCCTGCACGCGTTCTGGCGGCGGCTTCAGGATCACCTGGAACTGTGTGTGCTTGAACAGCCGATTGGGATTCTCGCCGTAACGCCCATCCGCGGGACGGCGCGAGGGCTGCGCGTACGCCACGTTGAAAGGCCGCGGCCCCAGCACGCGGAGAAATGTCTCGGGCGACATAGTGCCGGCGCCCACCTCCATGTCGTATGGCTGTTGCAGCACGCAGCCGCGAGCCGCCCAGAAGGTCTGCAGGTTGAAAAGGAGTTCCTGAAAGGTCAATGCGCTTGCGTTCGCCACACGCCGATTCTAAACGACGCCTTGCGTAGCGTCTGCCGCGGCCGCACCCGGGTATACTGCCGTTGACTGCCATGCGTCTGCTGCCTGTTGCGATCGTCGTGTTGCTGTCCTCATCGACATCCGGCGCAGAACGCTCCAAATACCGCCCAGATCCCGCTCAGCACAAGTGCCGATGTGTTGCACGACTACGAGTCCTGCAGCTTCGATGACGGGTTGCAGATTGCGAAAATCGATTCGCTCCCGCCCGGCGTCCAGCAGCGCACCATCGATACCACCCAGGGGCCGAAGGTCATCCATATGCTGGCGGGGCGGCGCATCATGTTTGCCTACGGAATCGGCGGCGATTTCTTTGCCAACGTGAAGCCGGAGTTACTTCCGGCCGACACCTGGGAAGCCGAAAAACGGGATTTGCTCGAAGAGCTCGCTACCATGGTTGCAGCGGAGCACGATACCCTCTCCAACAAGAGTCTGCCGGACACGATGCATGGCCTTGAAGTGCATGGCCTCGATCGCACTGAGCTCAAGGGCGGCACACTCGGTTTTTATCTACTCTTCGACAATGCGCGTCACATCGCGACCAGCGTCTATCTGCTCAACCAGCAGCCCTTGACGCGCCGCTTTCAGACCATCGAGCAGTACCGCGAACTGCGCATTCGCTTCCTCGCGACCTACACCGGATGCATCGCGCAAAATCAGTCATTGCAAACGCCTGGCGCTAATAGACGATAAAAAGATTCGCGCTACGAGTCGACCCGCACCAGAACGCATGTAATGTTGTCGCGCCCACCCGCGGCATTCGCAGCCGCAATCAAGGCCGCGCACCCCACGTCCAGATCCTTCCCCATCGCGTGCAGGATGCTCACGATCGCGGCATCGGTGAGCTCGCGCGTCAACCCATCGGAGGCGATCAGAAATAGATCATCAGGCTGCAAGTGGAAACTCCTGGATGTCCGCGACCACTTCGGCCCGCGTCCCCACCGCGCGCGTGATGACGTTCTGCATGGGCGACCGCCGCGCCTGCTCGCGCGTCATGCGGCCAATGCGGATCTGTTCCTCCACCAGCGAGTGGTCTTGCGTCAGGCGCTCGAGCGCACCTGCGCGCCAGCGGTAGCACCGGCTATCCCCGACATGCCCGACCCAGGCGGTTTTAACACTCAGGGTAAGAGCAACCAGGGTCGTCCCCATCCCTTCCAGACGGCGATCCTGCCGCGAGCGCTCGTATACCGTGCTGTTGGCCAGCCGCACTGCGTCGCGGATTGCCGCTGCGCCCCGCTTCCCTGTGACCAGAGCAGCCGCCGCAGTCTCTGCTGCCAGGTGGCTTGCTGTTTCGCCGGCTGCAGCGCCGCCCATACCGTCGCAAACGACAAACGCACCCGCCTCCGGCCGTATCACGAAGAAGTCTTCGTTGGCGCGGCGGACGCGCCCGCGATCAGTGATGCCCGCGGCGGTCAATGCTGCTCGCTTGTCCGTAATGACGGCCTGCTGCTCTTCGGTCCGATTCTGCATAGTGCGTGCGAGCGTATCCCCCAGAAGAGCAGCTACCGGCGACTTCGCAATCTACCATGCTACCGGTTGAGACCCTATTGCGCACCTGCCGCCTCATCAGGAACGAAAACGGCAGACGCGATTACGGCTGTGGCAGAACCATCACCTGAACACCGCTTGGCGCAGCGGCTGAGTGATACACCTGCTCGGTCGCCTTCTTGAAATCCTCCGGCTTCGCGTGTGGGATATCGGAAAATGTCTGCGGGTTGCGATCGGTCAGCGGGAACCAGGAGCTCTGCACCTGCACCATGATGCGATGGCCCTTGCGGAAGGTATGGTTCAGGTCAGGCATCTCGAATTCGAGGCTCGTAACCTTCCCGGCGTCAGCGGCTCCGGCTTTTCCCAACTATTGCGGAACTTGGCGCGCATCGGCTCGCCGCGCAGCATCTCCTGGTAGCCACCCATGTGCAACGGCGGCGCACTCAGGATGCGCTTGTTGCCTGAATTCGTACCCTCCGGGTCGGGATAGTCGTTCGGGTAGACATCGATCAGCTTCACATCGAAATCGGAGTCCGTGCCGCTGGAAGCGATCTTCAGCTTCGGCGTGATCGGCCCCGCAATCGTCACATCCTCGGTGAGGGGATCGGTCTCATAGACCAGTACATCGGGCCGTGTCGAGGCGAAGCGCTGATCCTCCACCATGTAGCGCTGCGGCACGGTGTCGGTGATATAGGGAACGAACGGCACCGGATGCATCGGATCACTCACGTACTCGTCGTAATCCTTCCCGCCATTGCCGGACGGCGCTTCGAACGAGAGTTTGCCGTCCGCGTGGAAGTAGAGCGTCTTCGGCTGCGCTCCGGGCGGTGGCCAGCTCGCATACTTTCGCCACACATTCGTTCCCGTCTCGAACATATAGGCCTCAGGCGGCGCCTCACCCTTGCCCTTCAGGTAGTACTCAAAGAACGGAAACTGAATCTCCTTCTGGAAGAATTCGCTGGTCTTTGCGTTGAAGGGAATGTCGCCGAGATGATCCCCATCGCCGCGCGCCCAGCCGCCATGCACCCATGGTCCCTCGACAATCGTATTGGGCGTGCCGGGGTTCGCCTTCTCAATGGCGCGATACGTGCGCCATGGACCACTCAGGTCCTCCGCGTCGTACCAGCCGCCCACTGTCATCACCGCGCAGTGCACATTGTGCAGATGCGGCCCAAGATCACGTACCTTCCAGTAGCTGTCGAAAGTCGTGTGATACAGCTGGTCGGAGAAGAGCGGATTCGAGCCCTTCAGGTCACGCGTATCCAGCAGCGAGGTGGGAGTCGCCTTCAGGTAGAACTCGTACGAGTTCGGCGTCCCGAACGCGTAGCTGTCATGCGGCACCTGCGCGGGCGTCATCGGCTCGTCAAACGGCTTGAAAAAGGTGTAGAAGCCGAAGTTCGCCGACAGCATAAAGGCGCCGCCATGATAAGCGTCGTCGCCCTCGAAGAGGTTTGTCATGGGCGCCTGCGGGCTTGCCGCCTTGATCGCCGGGTTCGAGTCGATGATGCTCGCGGATGTGTAGAAGCCGGGATAGGAGATGCCCCAGATGCCGACTTTGCCGTTGTTGTTCGGGACGTGGGCCAAGAGCCAGTCGACCGTGTCGCTCATGTCCGAGCTATCGTCGACATCCGTCTTGGACTTCTTGTCATCGATGTGCGGCGTCATTTCGAGAAATTTGCCCTCGGACATGTAGCGGCCGCGCACATCCTGGTAGACGAAAATATAGCCGGCCTTTTCGAACTCATCCGATGGTCCAAGCTTCTCTTTGTACTGGTCCTCTCCATACGGCTCCACGGAATATGGCGTCCGGTCCACCATGAACGGCCATGGGCGCGACTGGTCCTTGGGCACGTACACCGAGGTGAAGAGCCGCACACCGTCCCGCATGGGGATGCGGTACTCGTATTTCGTGTAGTGCGCCTTGACGTAGTCTTCCGTCGGGGTGTCCGGCTTCTCTTGTGCGTGCAATGCGATAACTGAAGTAAGACAGATGGCAGCCACGCAGGCAGCAGCCCGGCGGATCGAGAAGATGCGTAACATCTCGTCTCCTGAACTTGAATTCGCCCTTAAACAATACACGTTGACCGGCGCGACCGCGCCTCGGATCAGGCTCAGGGGATGAAGTAGAACGGATTGGGCAGTTTTACCGACACTTCGGCCCGGGGCTCGCCGTCCAGATCGCTCCACTGGTCGCCCACGCTCATGATGATCGTGTAACCCTCAGCAACGATCTTCCGCCGTTCGCTTGATTTGTAGATGACTGCGGTCTCGTGCTGTTCTTCCTTTGAGCGCAGCACGAGGGCCTTCCACTCCGACATGCCTTGATCCCGAAGATTGGCCGCGGTGACTTCACGCATGGCATCCGGTCGCCCGGTGATGAAGAACACTGTCACGCCCGAGGCCACTGCCTGCTTGTACAACGCCACCGAGCCGGGAAGCGCCTCCGCCTTCTCCGAGCGCTCCCACTCATCCTCCAATGGCTGGTAGAAGCCCAGGCCGAGCTTCGCCATCTCGGTCCAGTTCGAAAGCACGGTCTCGTCAATATCGAAGACGATGGCGAGTTTCTCATTGGACTTGCGCGCTTTCACCCTGGCTGCCAGTGCAGCCTGCGCTCGGTCAGTCTGCGCTCTCAGGTCATCTCCGTAGCACCCGTATCCGCCTGTGCAGTCGTGATAGTGAATCAGAATGTCCTTGAGCGTGCCCATATTGCGCAGCTCGAAGGACGGTTCCAGCGTCCGCTCTACTGGAGCAGATGGCGTATCGGCCAACTGTGCGCGAGAGACCGCCACAGACCCCAGGAGCCCGAAAAAGAGCAGGCATGTCATGAATTTCATGTGCGCCTCTGCAAACGAGCGAATTGAGGCCGATGTAGGGACGAGTGCAAAGCCTCGCGTTGGATTGTAGGGCAAAAACACGAAAGGCCCGCGTCCGTCGCAGGCCTTCCGTTTGGGAACTGCCTTCCTTATCCGTGCGAGCCGTTGCCTTTGGCATCCATGCGTGCCTGGGCGTCGTGCATCAGCTCGTTGGCGCGCTCATACTGCGCAGGGTTCTCCCCCGCCTGGTCCCACATCTTCTGGCCGCGCTCGTGCTCGCGCTGCGCTGCCGATGCGTCAATCTCCTCCGGCTTTTCCGCGCTTTCCGCCAGGATGGTCACACGGTTGGGCAGCACCTCGGCAAAGCCCCACGCGACATAGTAGCGATCGTCACTGCCGCCACCGCCGTGAATGGTCACCAGCCCGGTTCCCAGTTCGGTCAGCAAAGGCGCCGCGCCGTAAAGCACTTCGAGGTAGCCCGTGCGGCCCGGCAGCTCCACGGAGTCCGCAGCCGTATCGACCAGCTCCCGTTCCGGAGTGACCAGCCGCACCTGCAGCTTGTCGCCTTGTGCCTGATCAGCCATCTGCTTAGGCGTTCACTTCCTGCAGCTTCTGCGCCGCTTCGAGCACATCCTCAATCGCGCCCTTCATGTAGAAGGCCTGCTCCGGCACGTTATCGTGCTTGCCTTCGATGATCTCTTTGAACGAGCGAACCGTATCCGCAACCTTGACGTACTTACCCGGCGCGCCGGTAAAAACCTCGGCCACGTGGAAGGGTTGCGATAGGAAGCGCTGTACTTTTCGCGCCCGCTTCACCGTCATCTGGTCTTCTTCCGAAAGCTCATCGATGCCCAGAATGGCGATAATGTCCTGCAGATCCTTATAACGCTGCAGAATGCGCTTCACCCCTTGCGCCACATCGTAGTGCTCCTGCCCAACGACACGCGGCGTGAGGATGCGCGAAGTGGAAGCCAGAGGATCGACTGCCGGATAGATGCCAAGCTCCGAGAGAGGACGCGAGAGCACGGTCGTTGCATCAAGGTGTGCGAACGTCGTCGCCGGCGCGGGATCGGTCAAATCGTCCGCGGGCACATAAATCGCCTGCACTGAGGTCACCGAGCCACGCTTGGTGGAGGTGATGCGCTCCTGCAGCTCGCCCATCTCGGTCGCCAGGTTCGGCTGGTAGCCAACAGCCGAAGGCATACGGCCAAGCAAGGTCGAGACCTCCGAGCCAGCCTGCGTGAAGCGGAAGATGTTGTCGATGAACAGCAGCGTATCCGCACCCTGCTCGTCGCGGAAATATTCCGCGATTGTCAGTCCGGTCAGCGCCACGCGCAGACGCGCTCCGGGCGGCTCGGTCATCTGGCCATAGACCAGCGCTGCTTTGGACTTCTCGCGGTTCTTGGTGTCGATGACCCCCGACTCCTGAAATTCCAGCAGCAGGTCTGTTCCCTCGCGCGTACGCTCACCCACACCGGCGAATACCGAGACGCCGCCGTGTTTCGACGCTACGTTGTTGATCAGCTCCTGAATAACGACCGTTTTGCCTACGCCGGCACCGCCGAAGAGTCCAATCTTGCCGCCCTTGAGAAATGGCTGGATCAGATCGATGACCTTCACACCGGTCTCGAACATCTCCTCCGAAGTGGATTGCTCTTCGAAAGATGGGGCCTGACGATGGATCGGCCGCATCTCCTTGGAGGAGACCGGTCCAAGCTCATCCACCGGCAGGCCGATCACATTGAGTACGCGTCCAAGCGTCGCCGTGCCAACGGGTACCGTGATAGGTCCCCCGAGGTCGATCACCTTCATGCCGCGCACCATGCCTTCGGTCGATTCCATCGCGACGCAGCGCACGCGGCCCTCGCCGATGTGCTGCTGTACTTCCAGAATCACATTGATTTCCGACGGGACGGTAAAGCCTTCACTCACCACGCGAAGCGCCTGGTAGATCGAGGGCATTGTCTTCTCGTCGAACTGCACGTCGACTGCAGGTCCAGAGATCTTGACCACCTTGCCAAGGTTCTCCTTGCCCGACTTCCTGCCCTGATACTGCGCTCCCTCGTCCTGCCCCTCGCCCATGCCTTGCACGGCGTCGCGATGCGTCTCATTCATCTGTGCCATAGCTTTCCTTACAGAGCGGCGGCGCCGCTCACAATCTCGATAATTTCCTTGGTGATGGCGGCCTGGCGCACGCGGTTCATGGTCAGCGTGAGCGAATCAATCATCTCCGAAGCGTTGTTGGAGGCCGAATCCATGGCCGTCATACGCGCTGCGTGCTCGGAGGCAATCGACTCCAGCATGCCGCGATAAAGCTGGGTCGCGACGAAGCGCGGCAACAGACTGCGCAGCATCTCTTCCGGCGGCTGCTCGTAGATGTAGTCGACGTCGGAGGTGCCAAACTTCTGCGCCTCTTCATCGGCTTCGTGCGTGTCCGGCTCTTCCAGGCTCACGCCGGCGCTCAGCGCAGCTTCTCCGGCACGTTCGCGCTCCTCGATCGAGGGTACCTCGGCCTGCGCTACCTCATGCTCGCCGGGTTCTGCCAGAGGCACCAGCCGCTCCACCACTACGCGCTGCGAAATGACCGACCGGAACTCGTTGAACACGACGTAGGCGGAGTCGATCTCGCCGCTGACATAACGGTCCACGATATCCTGACCGATCTCGGCCACCGCATCGAAGCGCAGCTTCTCAAACATCCCCGGATGATCGCCCGTGACTTCAATGGGCGCGGAGCGCTCGCCGCGCTGGCGGACCAGCGGCCTTTCTTCCAGCTCACTCTCGAGCGACATGCCTTCCGATTCTTTGGAGGAAGCCTCCTGCCCATCCGCTTGCGACTCGTTGGTCACTTTCGCCGCGGGATAGCGGCGGCGGAAGAGGTCGCGCGCCTTGCGGCCGATGGTTTCGATGTCCACGTTGCGGCCCTGCTCGCCATTTTGCGCAGCGATGAAGCGCACGGCGGCCTTGGTGATGTTCGAGTTGAACGCGCCGGCAAATCCCTTGTCACCGGAGACGACGATCAGCAGAACGTTCTTCTCTTCGCGGGGCACCAGCAGAGGATGTCGCACCTCGCCTGTCTCCGGGTTGTACACATCGATGCGGCGCATCAGCGAACGAATGACGCTGGCCATCATCTGCGCATACGGCCGCGCGGTCACCGCGCGCTCCTGCGCGCGGCGCAGCTTCGCTGCGGAGACCATCTTCATGGCCTTGGTGATCTGGCGCGTGTTCTTCACACTGCGGATGCGCCGTTTCAGGTCGAGGACGTTCGCCATCGTGTCAGGCCTTGGCCGCTACTTCCTTCTGCTGCTTGTCTCCCGCAGCCTTCTTCTTGTCCTCATCGCTTAAGGGCTTCACTGAAGACTCCTTCAGCTTCGCCTCCTGATGCTCCGCAAGGTAGTTTTCCTTGTACTCCTTCAGCGCCGCCTTGATGCGGTTCTTCAGGTCATCGTCCAGCGTCTTCTTCTCGATGATGTCCTTCAGCAGTTGCGACTGGGCGGAATCGAGATACTTGTACAGCCCGTCCTCGAAACCGCGGATGTCCTCGACCTTCAAGTCGTCGAGGTAGCCGTTGGTGCCGGCAAAGATGATCACCACCTGCTTTTCGGTGGGCAGCGGAGAGAACTGCGGCTGCTTCAACAATTCGGTGAGGCGCACACCGCGATTTAGCTGGTTCTGCGTTACTTTGTCCAGGTCCGAACCAAACTGGGAGAATGCCGCAAGCTCGCGGTACTGCGCCAGGTCCAGCTTCAACGTACCGGCAACCTGCCGCATCGCCTTGATCTGCGCGGCGCCACCCACGCGGCTCACCGAGAGACCCACGTTCACCGCCGGGCGTATGCCGGAGTTGAACAGATCGGTTTCAAGATAGATCTGACCGTCGGTGATCGAAATCACGTTCGTCGGGATGTATGCCGACACGTCGCCCGCCTGCGTTTCAATGATGGGCAGCGCCGTCAGCGAGCCGCCGCCCTTCGCATCGCTCAGCTTGGAGGAACGCTCCAGCAGACGGGAGTGAAGATAGAACACATCTCCCGGATACGCCTCGCGGCCCGGAGGACGCCGCAGCAGCAGCGAAATCTCGCGATACGCGGTCGCGTGCTTGGACAGATCGTCGTAAATCATGAGCGCGTGCTTGCCGTTGTCGCGGAAGTACTCCCCGATCGCCGTGGCGGCATAAGGCGCGATGTACTGCATGGGCGCCGGCTCGGAGGCGGTCGCCGCCACCACGATGGTGTAATCCATCGCACCGTACTCTTCGAGGGTCTTCACCACCTGCGCAACAGAAGACCGCTTCTGCCCGATCGCGCAGTAGACGCAGATCAGGTTATTCTTCGCGTTGTTGATGATGGTGTCGAGCGCCACTGCCGTCTTGCCTGTCTGGCGGTCGCCGATGATCAACTCGCGCTGGCCGCGGCCGATCGGAATCATGCTGTCGATGGCCTTCAGGCCAGTCGCCATCGGCTCGCGCACCGGCTGGCGGTCCACCACGCCGGGAGCCAGCCGTTCGACCGGATAGTCCACCGTGTTCTCAATTGGACCCTTGTCATCAATCGGATGCCCAAGGGCATTCACCACGCGCCCCACCAACGATTGGCCGACCCCCACGCTCATGATCTTCCCGGAGCGCTTTACCTGGTCGCCTTCGCGCAGCTCGGTGTAGTCGCCCAGCAGTACGGCGCCGACTTCGCTCTCATCCAGATTCATGGCCAGGCCGGCCACCCCGTGCGGAAATTCGATCAGTTCGCCGGCCATGACCTTTTCCAGGCCATGGATGCGGGCAATTCCGTCACCCAGCGAGATGATGGTGCCCACCTCGTCAACGTGCATCTCGGAGTCGTAATTCTGGATCTGCTCACGCAGCAGTTGTGTGATTTCGTCTGCCTTGATATGGGCCATGCTTTGTTCTATCTCTCTGTCTATCCGTGTCGCGTCTGTGTCTGTCTCGGAAATCTGCTTCTGTGTTGTGCCGGCTGCCGGGTCTGCGTCTCGGATCAACCGGCTATCAGTTCCTGCTTCATGCGATCCAGGCGTCCCCGCACTGAACCGTCGTAGATGGTGCTGCCGATGCGTACGACTGCGCCACCAATCAAGCCATTATCCTCTCGAAAGCGCGCGCGCACACGCGTGCCGGCCAGTCGAGCGACGTGCTGCTCCATCTGAGAGCGCTCATCGGCGTCCAATCGACGCGCGGAGATAACCTCTACGTCTGAGATGCCTTGCCGCCGGTCCACTTCCGCTCGAAACTCGCCGACTATCTCTTCGATCGCGCTCATTCGGTCGTGCCTCAGCAAAACCGCCAGGAAATTCCGGACCTCGCGGGCCAGATGGAGACGTGGCGCGAGCGCATCAATCACCCGCACCCGCACATCAACTGACAGCGCGGGATTGAACAGCGCCTGACGCAGATCCGTACTTTCATCCAGTGTGGAGAGAAAATCCTGCAGTTGCGCGTTCACCTGGTCATCGGGGATACGGCTCTCAAGGACCACGTCGGCAAGAGCCCGTGCATAGCGGGCAGCAAAGTCCGCCATCAGTTCCGGCCCCCCTGACTGCCATTCGAGCCCAGGCTGGCCGCAAACTCCTGGATCAGCGTGCGATCATCCCCCTCGGTCAGGTGCAGCCGGGAGGTCGCACGGTCCACTGCCAGTTCAGCCGCAAACCTGCGCAGACGGCGCTCGGCCGCGGCACCCGCTGCGGCGATCTCCTGCTCGGCCGAAGCAACAATCTTCTGCTTTTCGTCTTCCATTGCCTGCTTCAGGCGCGTCTCGTCGTTTGCGCTATCGCGCTCGGCCTGCTCCCGCACGGCCGCGATCTCGCTGTCCAGGCGGCCCAGCCGCTCCTCTACCGCTCGCAGGCGCTCTTCAGCCGTTTCAGTGGCGGTGCGCGCCTCTACGATCTGCCGGTCCAACTGCTGGCGCCGGCTGCGAAAGGCCTTCGGCAATCCAGTCACCAGGAAGTAGCCAACGAACGCAAAGAGAATAGCGGCATTGAGTGCCCAGAAAGCCATCGCCGCGGCATCCGGCGATAAGTGAAACAACTTCGCAAACGCGCGAACAGAGGCAGAGTGCATGAAGACGTACTCGTCGTCCTCCTGCTCGGCCTTGGCCAGATTCTGTGAAGAGGCCGTCTTGCTGTCAATGAAGACGCCACCGTTTCCACCGCCCTGCGATTGGGGATTGGCCCGCGGTTGCGGATTGGATGGAGCGGCTTGCTGGGCGGGAGCTGACGCAGGATGCTGCGCTTCAGGAGCGGCAGTCTGTGCCGGTGCCAGCGAGGCACTTAGCAGAAGGCTTACAGCAGCCAGCCGGCGTAGGAAAGGCGCTCGCATCAGTAGGCACTCCCCGAAGAAGCACGGCCAGAAAAGGCACTTCCAGACGCGTTTCCCTGCACCGCTGCGGAAGGAATGATGACCCGTAGTATCTCGGCTGCCAGCGCGTCGGCTCTGGTGTCGAGCGCATTCCGCGCTTCCGCGGCCTCGACGTCCAGCTTCTCTCGCGCGGCGCGTACCGTCTCGTGAGACGCGTGACGAGCCTCCTCCAGCACCCGATCGCGCTCTCGCTGTACTGCCTGCAGGCGCTGTTCCCGGGCGCGGAAGATCTCCGCCCGCGCTGCCCGCAGCTTGGCCTCATACTCCTGCGCCCGTGCGTCCGCCGCACGGATGGCGGCCTCCGCGCGTGCCATGGCACCGGTCGTACGCTCCCGCCGTTCTGCAAGCACCTTCATCAGCGGTGCATGCACCAGCAGCCGGTAGGCGGCCAGCAACAGCAGAAACAGCACAGCCGTCGGGATCGAACGCAGGAATAGATCAGCCAGTTGTTGGAGGATAAGGTCCAATACAGTCCTCGAGGGTGCCATCCATCAGGATGGGAGATGGCGGCAAATACGTCTGGAATCTATGGTTCTAACAGAGGCGATTTTGGGGTGTCAAACCATCGCGAAAAGCTACAACCGGGCGGCTTTTGGGTTTCTGAACAATATCTTTATCAAGTTCTTGACCCCACCCGGAATGAGGGTACACTGGTATGTATCTCGACCTAATCCGGGTCTGCTGAACGCAGGGTCGAAGGGACGTATCACCGCTTCCCTTCCCCTGCAGCTCAGCACTTCGCTGAATGCTTTTTCCCTATCCTTAAATCAGCGTTTTTCATCCACGCCTGCGCCGTTGCTATGCCAGAATCGCCGATACCTGCCCAGCAGCGATGCTGGCCCCTCGACAACCATCGTGACGTCGCTGCCCGTGAAGGTGCGCTCAGCAATACGGGCCCCCGCGCCCAGCGCCGCCAGCACACCGCCTTCGCTTTGCGGCACCGTCATGGCATGCATCTCTAGTGGATCGGCCGAGAGCGCCGCATCCATTCTCGCAAGCAGCTCCGGCACCCCCTCCCCTGTCTTCGCCGAGAGCAATGTCATATCCGCGCGGCCAGCCAGCCCTGCGCGCTCCGTCTCCGGCAGCAGATCGCTCTTGTTCAGCACCTGAATCTGCTTCGTGTTCTTCACGTCGAGCTCCGCCAGCACGCGGTCGACCTCGCGATGACGCTCCTCGCGCATCGGGCTCGCTGCGTCTTCGACATGAATCAGCACTTCCGCCTTCTGCACCTCTTCGAGCGTGGCCCGGAACGAGGTGACCAGCGTATGCGGCAGATCGCGGATGAACCCCACGGTGTCGGAGAGCAGGATCTTGCGCCGCGACGGCAATGTGAGCGCCTTCAGCTTGGGATCGAGCGTCGCGAACATGCGCGCGGATTCGAGCACATCGGCCTGCGTAAGCCGGTTGAACAGCGTGCTCTTCCCGGCGTTGGTGTAACCCACCAGCGCGATGGTCGGTACGGGGACTGCTTCGCGCCGCTGGCGCTGCTGCCCACGGACGCGGCGCACCGCTTCAAGGTCGCTGCGCAACTGCACCAGCCGCCGCTGTATGCGCCGGCGATCGGTTTCGAGCTTGGTCTCGCCGGGGCCTCGGGTACCGATGCCGCCGCCGAGTTGCGACATCGCCGCCCCGCGTCCAGCCAGCCGCGGCAGCATGTATTCGAGCTGTGCCAGCTCTACCTGCAGATGCCCTTCGCGCGTTCGCGCATGGCGGGCAAAGATGTCGAGGATGAGCTGCGTACGGTCCACCACGCGGGCAGGCAGCTCGCTCTCCAGGTTTCGCAACTGTGTCGGTGACAAATCCTGGTCGAACAGGATGACGTCCGCCTCCGCCGAGGCCGCCACGCCTGCCACTTCCACGATCTTTCCCTTGCCGATCAGGGTTGCGGCATCCGGTTCCAGCCGCCGCTGCACGACCTCGGCGACGACATCGCCACCGGCGCTCACGACCAGCTCGCGGAATTCCTCGCGGGCGGCGTCGAAGTCGAAAGCAGAGGCGGCAAGCCGCGGCATACGCTCCGGATGATCACCGCCGGAGTCTCCGGGCAAACTGCCGGACAGTTGTTCCAGAGCGCTGGGAGGTTGAGCAGCCGCGCGCGCGGCAGCGGCAGCGCGCGACATGGCGCGGCGGCGCCCTGAAAACTCGACCGCCACCAGCACACACCGGTTGGTGCGCGCTGGTGGCGAGGATGCGGCTCTATTCATACAGCGAGGTGGGGGAAGGCAATGCGCGCTCTACGATTCGGCTTCCTGCCGCAAAGGGGTCGTTCCTGGATGGGGCACGGCGGCCGGCGGATGGCCCAGCCGGTGCTCGTGCATCACGGAACGATTGCTTACCACGGTCGAGATGGCGTGCTTGAAGATCAACTGCTCCTGGCTGTTGTTCTCGAGCAGAACCGAATACTTGTCGAATGAGCGGATTCTGCCGGTCAACTTGACGCCGCTGACCAGATAGATGGTGATAGGGGTTTTGTCCTTGCGGACCGTATTCAGAAAAGTGTCTTGAATATTTTGTGCCGGCTTACTGTCCATGGTGCCGATCTCCGATGCCTCGCGGCGACTGTTTTTCGTTCAAGCGATACCGTGCAGAGTTTGCAAGTGAATCCATTTGCGCCCGTTGCATGGCAGTGTGACATAGCCATCAAAAAGTCAGTAGCGACCGGGATCCCGCCCCCTGTGGCATCTGGGACAGAACTCCGACCGGACACGTGTGTCGGATGCAGAAAATACGCCCCGGGTTGCGATAGGCTTCATTGGTGACCCCGGTGCACAACGTTACCACGTCCGAGCCAACTTCTGCGGTCCCCGGCAGCCCCGCGCCGGCGCCGGTTCCCTTGCTCGATTTCGCCCGGGAATATGCCGAAATCGGTCCCGAGATCATGGCCGCGGTGGAGGCAGTCTTCTGCAGCCAGCGTTTCGTGCTGGGGCCCGAGGTGACCTCCTTTGAGCAGGCCGCCGCCCATTACTGCGGAGTCACTGAGGCCGTAGGGTGCGGCTCAGGCACGGACGCGCTGTGGCTGGCCATGGCCGCGGCTGGCGTGCAGCCGGCTGACCGGGTCCTGACCACCGCCTTCTCCTTCTTCGCCACCGCCAGCGCCATCCTCAGGCTGGGCGCCATACCGGTCCTGGCGGATATCGACCCACGCACCTGCAACCTCGACGCCAAAGCCGCGGCGATGGCTTTGAAGAAGCACCCCGCCACCCGTGCCATCCTGCCGGTGCATCTCTACGGCCAGTGCGCCGACTGGACCGCCCTGACGGCCACGGCAGCCACCTGCAACTGTCTGCTGATCGAGGACGCGGCCCAGGCCTTTGGAGCGAAGTGGAGTGGCGTTTCCGCAGGCGCTCTCGGAACAGCCGCTGCATTTAGCTTTTATCCCACCAAAAATCTCAGCGCGGCGGGCGAAGCCGGCATGGTCACCACATCCAGCGCCGCCATCGCGCGGCGTGTGCGCAGCCTCCGGGCACACGGCATGGAGGTCCGCTACCACCACGAAGAGATTGGTTGGAACAGCCGGTTGGACACCCTGCAGGCCGCGGTGTTGCTGGTGAAAATGCGTCACGTAGATGCCTGGAACGAGCGCCGCCGCGCCCTGGCTGCCCGGTATGGCGAGCTCTTCACCGCTGGCGGAGTCGTCGAGCCCGGCCCCTACCCCGAGCGTGGCCTGGTACTGCCCTGGGTCGACCCTCGTGCCCATCATGTCTTCCACCAGTACGTGATCCGCGTTACGCGCCGGGATGAGCTGCGTGCGTGGCTGGCAGAGCGCGGCGTCGGGTCCGAGATCTACTATCCGCTCGCGCTCCATCAGCAAAAGGCCCTGGCCTCTCTCGGCTACCGCGAAGGCGCCTTTCCAGAGAGCGAACGGGCCGCCCGCGAGGTGCTCGCGCTCCCCATCTTCCCGCAGCTCCGCGATGAGGAGCAGGAGCGGGTGGTCGGTGCAATTCGCAGTTTTCTCAACTGACGCGAAACAAAGTCCCCGCAGGTTGGCATGTACGGTATAGTCTTCACCGCGACACCTCCCCGAGTGAAAGCCAGAGTGAAAGGACTAACCATGGCGGAGCCACTGTCGAACCGGAGCCTGAACCGCAGAACGCTGCTACAAGGGGCCCTTGCAACCATTGCGCTCGCCGCCACACCCCGCGCGCTGCGGGCCATGCCGAATGCCATTCCACCGTCGGCGGCTCTGGAGCGCCTGATGGCCGGTAACACGCGATATGTGGAAAACAAGATCGATTGCAAGGATTTCAGCGCGGGCCGCGCAGCGCGCGCGGTGGCGCAGTATCCGGTCGCGGCCATTCTGAGCTGCGCGGATTCGCGGGTGGCTCCCGAGTTCATTTTCGATCAGGATCCGGGACAGCTCTTCGTCTGCCGCGTTGCCGGCAACTACATGAACGTGGACATCCTCGCCAGCCTGGAATATGGGGTGACGGTGTTGGGAGCCCCGCTGGTCATGGTGCTGGGCCATTCGAACTGCGGTGCGGTAAAAGCGGTCATCCAGTATGAGAAGGACCGAAAAGCTCTTCCCGGGCACCTGCAGATGCTGCTGGACGCCGTGTCTCCCGGAGTGGTTGAGGCCATCCGTCAGGGTCCTACGGACCTGCTGGACCACGCGATCGAGGCCAATGTGCGACACAATGCGGAGCGGTTGCGGCGAGCGCATCCGGTGATTGCGAAGGCGGTGGAAGAGAAGCGCGTCGAGGTCGTCGGTGCCGTCTACCAACTGGCCACCGGGCAGGTCCGATTGCTGAAATAAGCATCCGTTGAAGCGCATCCCGGCTGCAGGAATCAACGCCGATGGCGTCGTGCAGCCCGTCCGGCCTTGCGCATCTGCAATTCGGCGGAGGCGCTCGATGCCAGCTTCGGCATGGGCTCGCCTGGCTGCGCAATCCGTCTCACTGTTTCACCATCCAGCCGGTATTTGATCGAAACGGTCGGCACCGGGACCAGTCTTCCCGTATCGGGATTCAGCGCCGGTACTGCCCCCGCAGCGGCAAGTTTCAGCGTGAACGTCGGCACACGTGCGCCCTTCGGGTCGAGTACTTCATGGCCTACGATGACCGGCAGGTACCCCGCCACGTCGTTCATACGCAAACCTCCTTCATAGCGGTGTTTGCGGTCATTCCAGACCAGCAGACGCACACGCGAATAGGCGTAGGGCAATCCATCCTGGTACCGGCTCAACACCATGACGTACTCCGGCGCCTGCCCGTCCGGAAATGGCGATGAGGCATCCGGTATCCTGGCCAGCAGGTACGCACCAACAATCCTCTGCCCCTCCGCGTACCGCACAACCTCGTCCGGCACATCCACATCCAGCCGGCGCGCCAGCAGCCAGCCCACGCGGTTGTGGCTGTCGCGCACCAGCCACCAGTCCTCGTACTGTGGAGGCGGTGCGTTGGGGTCCACCGGCACCGCCGCGGGAACAAATGCGCTCTCCGGAGCGGGTGGCGGCGCGGGCGACTTGCCCAGCACCACCGGACCCTTCGGCGTCGGTCCTTTGCCCTTTGCGATCAACTCCATCAATCGGCTGGCAGCAGCCTGCGCTCGATCCTCCGCCGCCCGGCGCTGCTGCTCGCGGTAAGCCTCCTGAGGCGTGAGCTTTTGAATGCTCGCCCGTTCCAGCAGTTGCAGCTTGTCGCCTTCCGGCAGCAGGAAAAAACGGTCCGTATCCCGCCCCGGCGAGAGATGCGCATACAGCTCGTCCCGCAGGACGCCGGTAGCCACCACCGGATCGTTCGCATGATCGCGGCTGAGCGCCTGGAAGGCGTTGTAGGTGGGCTGATCGATGACGAAGTGCTCCTCGATCCAGCCGGTCTTGCCGTCGGGCGTCCGCACCTGATAGAAGCGGCGATCGTGCCCCAGCACCGTCAGCTTCTCCCCGTTGCTGACCGGAGCGACTTTACTCGAGACTGGCGCGATACGATCGCGCAGCCATGCCTCTTTGGCTGTGACATATACAACGTCCGCCGCGCTGGAAGCAGCGCGATGACACCCGGAGAGGCCAGCGCCACACAGAAGGACGCAGATAAGACAACAGACAAGCGCGAGCGTCCGCGCCGCGGCAGTGCGCGAAGCGAGAAGGAAAATTCGCCTGATCCATAGCTTTTCGACCACGATCTCTTTCAGGTATACAGGCGCAGCCGGATGCTGGCGAGTCCCGCCGGTGGAACCCGTATTGGCAAACTCTGATCGCCTGCACCGGGTTGCGCGACGGCTGTAAATCGAGCATGTCGCCCGCTTCCGCAATCCGAAGTGCCCTCTGGCCGCGTTCCATCTCAGGAGGGCATCCAGCCATATGAGTGACAAGGTCAGTGAACTGCTTAACCGCAGTGTCCATACCCGCAGAAAGTTTCTCTCGGGTCTCGGCGTCAGTGCCGGCGCAGCAGCGATGATTGGCTGCGGCAACAACGGCACCCCAACGCAACCAGTTATCCCCCCACCGAGTGGCGGCGGCAGCACTACCCCCTCAGACGCAGACATTCTCAACTTCGCTCTGAATCTGGAATATCTCGAAGCGGAATTTTATCTTCGCGCCGTGACCGGCACTGGCCTCAGCGCAACCGACACCGGCACCAGCCCCGGCGCAACCACGGGCGGCGCACAGGTGAACTTCACCGATCCGGCGATCAAGGCCTATGCCATGGAGATCGCTGCCGATGAGTTGGCACACGTTCAGTATCTGCGTAAGGCGCTTACCGCGGCGGGTGCCACCCCTGTGGACAAGCCGGCCATTGACCTATCGGGCAGCTTCAATGCCGCAGCAATGGCTGCAAAGATCGGAGCCAGCTTCAATCCGTTCGCGGACCAGACCAGCTTCCTGCTTGGCGCCTTCATCTTTGAGGATGTCGGCGTGACTGCATACAACGGTGCGGTTCAAGCTCTGCTGGCCAACAAGAATAAGGCCATCCTGGGCGCCGCAGCCGCGATTCACGCGACAGAGGCCTACCATGCCGCCGAGATTCGCACCCTGCTGGTCTACATGGATGCCGCAAACCCCAGTGCCGGCCTGTTAACCACCGCCGCCGCCATATCCGCCCTGCGCGGTGCCGCCAGCTCCGCTTCCGGGGGACAAGCCGCAGAGGTCGCGCCCACCAGCAAAACCATCGTGGCTTGCGATTCGAACTCCCTCGCCTTCCCACGCACTACCGATCAGGTGCTCGACATCGTGTATCTGAACGCGACTGGAATGGCAGCCACCAAAGGCGGCTTCTATCCCAACGGGATGAACGGCACCATCACCGCATCGACCAAAGCGTCGAGCAGGAAACGGTAGGACGGAGAGACCATGGAAACCATTCTCGAAAATGAACTGATCGACAATCTGGAGCGCCGTGCCGAGCGCCGTGCCGACCGCCGCAAGGCGATTGCCATGGGAGGCGCTGCGCTTGCCGGCCTGATGCTCAGCACCAAGCTGGCCAAGGCGCAGTCGGGAGTCACCGACGCCGACGTCCTCAACTTTGCCCTGAACCTGGAGTACCTGGAAGCCCAGTTCTATACGCTGGCCACTGCAGGCGTCTTCATCAACGATTCGACGATCGGGCTATCGATCGACAGCGGCGATGGCATGACCAAGGGCGGCACCGTGGTCACAAAAGCTGGCGCCAACACCGGCATCACGCCGGTCGCCTTCGCGACACCGGCTCTTCAGGACTACGCCAACGAGACCGCAATGGAGGAACGAAATCATGTCTCCTTCCTCCAATCCGGACTCAAGACAGCCTCTGTCGCGATGCCGAACATCGACCTTTTCAACAGCTTCAATGCGCTTGCCACCGCTGCCGGGATCGGTCCTGCCTTCGATCCCTTCGCGAATGAGACCAACTTCCTTCTGGGTGCTTTCATATTCGAGGACGTGGGCGTGACCGCATACAACGGCGGCGCCGGATTGCTCACGGATCCGACTAACCTGCAGTATGCCGCCGGCATTCTGGCGGTCGAGGCCTATCACGCGGGCAGCATCCGTACCCGCATCTACGCGGCCGGAGCCGCAGCACAGGGCCTCTCGCAGCAGATCGCGACCGCGCGTGCCTCGCTCTCCGCTGCCGTGGCCGTGAACCCCCAGGGCAATCCAGACGATATCGGCGTGGGGAACGCCACCAACGGCAACGCGACCATCGTCGATGCAGACGCCAACGCCATCACCTATGCTCGCACTCCACAGCAGGTCCTGAACATCGTCTACGGCGGTAAGTCCGGCGGCGGCGCGTTCTTCCCCAACGGGTTGAACGGAACCGTCAAGTAACCGCTACTGCGACGTTCGCAGGCAAAGCCGGGAGCAACCACTCCCGGCTTTTCTGTCTGCAGTTCCGATCTAGTGCGTGCTCGCAATTGCTGCTGCCTGCGATGCGTTCGTCGCAGTGGCCCCCGGGTCGAGTTTTCCAGCCGTCGTGCTGTCGAACGAAAAGAGTTGTACATCCGGACTGCCGGCCAGATTCGCGGAAAAAAGAAACTTCTTCGACTGATCGAGCGCCAAAGCGAACGGCTGTGAGCCAACGGAGGAGAACGGCGACCCGGTGAGCGCCGTTAGCGTGCCGGAGGCGAGCACGGAGTAGCCGCTGATGGTGCTGTCCGTCGCATTCGCAACGTAGAGGAAGTCGCCCGTGCCATCGAACGCAAGCGAGCGTGGCTGGCCACCCGCCTTGAATGGCGAGCCGCTGATCTCCGTGAACTTGCTGGCGGCAATCGTAAACACTCGCACCCCGACATTCGTCTCGCCGACAAAGAGAGCGGTGCTGGTCGCGTTGACCGCGAGGCCAAGGTCCTGGTTCGCGATGCCGCTGGTTGCCTTCGGATTGATGATCTGCGTGTTCACCGAGAGGCCGCCGCTGGTATTGAACGGCAAGGGAGCTATGCCTAGCTGTCCCAGCGTGACGAAGACATAGCCGCTGTTCGGCGCAACGACGATGTTCTGCAGGGAAACGTTGCTGGTATCCGTTCCGGTAGGAAAGGTAATCGTAACCGGCGAGCCTTGCACCTCCGCGAGCGTGCCGTCGGAGTTGATGAGGTACTCGCCCACGGCCGGCGCGCCATTCGCCAGACCGGCAACCAGTAGATATTTGCCCGACGGATCCACGGTCAGGGCCGATGGCGCGACATCCTGCACTAGGGCATTGGTGTTGATCAGCGTTGTCACGCCGGTGCCGCTGGCAATGCCGAGTCCGTAGACGCCGATACCCGAGACCCCGGCATACAGGAACGTGTTGGCGCGGGTAACCGCAAGTGAATTGATCCCAGCCGTCGCAAACTGGTTAGGAGAGCCGGAGAGTGTCGCCAGTGCCCCCGTGGCGGATACGGAATATCCGACCAGCACGCCACCCTGCGTTCCGACGTAGGTGTAGCTGCCGGTACTCCCGCCGCCGCCACCGCCGCCGTCCTTATTGAAAAAGTCGCCGCATCCAGCCAGCAGCAATGCTGAAGTGCACAGAACACCGACTATCCATCGCCCGCAACGCTGTCTGCCGAACATGTCACTCATCCTATATGCGCCCTGGAACACCCTGCCCTAACCCAGCTAGATCTCTGTGCGGGCCCATTCGCATCGACGCAGGCGCTACCCCGAACGTTCACCAAGGCAATCGCGGGAGTGACGAAATCATGTTGAATTGCTATTCGATGGCTGGTTCTGCTTCCTGACAGTTGGCGCACAGTCCCAGAACATCGACGGAATAGCGTTCCGCGACGAAGCCGTTGGGCAGCCGGTGCGGCTGCGGCATATCGCCAAGCTGCTCCTCATCCAGGTCGTAGATCGCTTTGCAGCGGGTGCACACCATGTGGTGGTGCGGACGATCGTTCATCTCCACGCGCAGCGAGCCATGATGCATGCTGACTTCGCGGAAGAGGCCGCTGGCGATGAACAGGTGGATGTTCTTGTACACCGTGGCGAGCGAGATGGAAGGGATCCGCTGCTGCACGCGCTCGTACACTTCTTCCGGACTGGGGTGCCCCGGAATGCCCTGCATCACCTCAAACAGCACCTGCCGCTGGTGGGTTACGGTGATGCCATGCGCGGCACACAGGTCGCGGAAGGACCCATTTTGCCTCGTTATGTGTGCAGTCGACATCCTGTTGTAATTGGAAAATAGTTATTGAAAAGTGTCAATTCGCCGTAAATCGGGGGAATCAATTCGGACGGTCGCGCCAGCCGCGTCCGAAGCGTTCGTCCAGCGGCTGCCTCCCGCGAAAACCCGCCTCCAAGCGTATGCCAGTACTCGATGCGCGTTTCGCCGCGCCGCCAGCAGAGCAAAACCAGCTCCCCATCGATACGGCATGGGAAGTCGAGCAACCCGGTATCTAAGTCCTTTACCTGCACGCCGATGGAGTCGATTTCCGCCAGTGCTTCCTTAGCCTTTTCCACCTGCGTTTCAACCTCGGCCCGGTTCCGTGCCACGCCCGCGATATCCACGGTCATTCCACCCGAAAGAAAGATGCGCTGCCGCAGTGACTGAATCTCACCCTCAAGCCGTTCGGCTTCCTCCTTCGCGGCGATCGCCTGCCTCAAGAGCGACTCCACGATGGGCAGCAGCCCGTTCGCCTCTTCGAGTGTGAACGTCTTCATGCGCTCCTTTGCACCGCATCCGGTGCATGCGCCTCCGCCGGACGGGCCTTCGGTGCGGGAACGCCGACTTCGAGCATGCGGTCCAACGCCACCTTGGCCCAGTGTTTCACATCTTCTTCCACGTGGATGCGGTTCACCACACGGCCTTCCACCAGGTTTTCCAGCGCCCAGGCAAGGTGCTGCGGCGAGATGCGGTACATGGTGGTGCACAGGCAGCCGGTGTCGTCGAGCGTCATCACGTGCTTGCCTTTGCCGGCAAATCGTTTGGCGAGGCGGTTCACCAGGTGGATCTCCGTCCCGATGGCGAAGGTGCTGCCCTCAGGCGCCTTCTCCACCAGTTCGATCAGCCGCTCCGTCGAGCCCAGCGCGTCGGCCTTCTGGCAGACCTCCCAACGACACTCCGGATGCACAATCACCTGGATCCCGGGATACTTCGCGCGCATGGCATCGACGTGGCTGGGCAGGAAACGCTGGTGAACGGAGCAGTGCCCTTTCCACAGGATCACCTTTGCCGCGCGCAGCCGGTCTGGCGCAACGCCGCCGTTGATCTGCCACGGATCCCACACCACCATCTCGTTCATCGGAATGCCCATGGCGTATGCGGTATTGCGGCCGAGATGTTGATCGGGCAGAAACAGAATCTTTTCGCGCCGCTCGAATGCCCAGTCGAATGCAGCCGCTGCGTTCGAAGAGGTGCAGACCAGTCCGCCGCGCTCTCCGCAAAAGGCTTTGATGGCCGCGGTGGAGTTCATGTAGGTCAACGGAGTGACTTTGCCCTTACCCAGGCCCGCACGCTCCAGCGATTCCCAACAAGCCTCTACCTGGCTGATCTCCGCCATATCTGCCATGGAGCAGCCTGCGTTCAGATCAGGCAGGATGACCTGTTGGCCGTCCTTGCCCAGCACATCGGCGCTCTCTGCCATGAAGTGCACGCCGCAAAAAACGACATAACGCGCCTCCGTGCTGGCAGCGATCTTGGAGAGGCGATAGGAGTCGCCGGTGTAATCGGCAAAACGAATGACTTCATCGCGTTGATAGTGATGGCCGAGCAGGATAGTGCTCTTGCCGAGCTGCCTGCGGGCAGCGGCAATGCGCTCATCCATGGTGTTGTCAGGCAGGGTGAGGTAGTTCTCAAGCGAGCAGGCTTCGCCCTCGGAGACCGGAGCGTCAGCTACACGCGTAGCAGGGGCTTCTTCCACCAGCAGTTCCATCGTCTTCCGCCTTCAGTCCGGCCGCCCTGGGGCGCCGAACGGGGATGTTGAAAGCACTCTCGGATTGCAGCCGGCTCGCTGCGAAGCTTTCGCTCCGCCCAGCCTGCGGGGATGTTGCAATCTCGTTACAACAGATGTCTGTCCATACCGGGACGACGCAAATTTGACGCGCCGGACATACCTCTGTTAATGCCAGTGTAATACAGCGAATTACTACGCGGATGAAACCGGTAGCGCTGCTCGAAGCGTTCTTTCGGAGAGAGCGGTGCTGCACCCGATTTGGAACACCACGCGCGTAAAAGATCGTGCCGCTGCGTCGCCTCTTCCCCGCAAGGCAAGCCGAGCCGGTGACGGGTATAGTTGGAAAGGAATGCCACTGCCAGCCATCTTTTGCCTCTGCCTTTCCTCTCTGGCACACGTGGCGGACGCTCCGCTGCCACCGGTCCAGTTGGGGACCTTTGGCGTCGGCGACACGCTGCTGATCGTCGTGGTCGCCCTGATCGTCTTCGGCCCCAAAAAGCTGCCCGAAATCAGCCGCCAGGTCGGCAAACTGCTCTACGAGTTCCGCAAGGCTTCCAACGACTTCAAGTTTCAGATCGAAGAGGAGTTGCGCGCCTCCGAGCAGGCGGAGCGCCAGAAGGAGCTTTCTGCCCAGGCCGCGGTCTCTCAACCGGCTACTCCGGTGGCCATCACGGCCGGCGAAACCGTCAGCGCGGAGCCGGTGACCGAAGGCGTCCCGGCGTCTGAGAACACCGCCGCCGCATCCGCGACCGAGGTTCCAGCCGCCGAGAATGAGCTTCCCGAAACGGTACAGCCTGAGACGCCCGGCACACCGGCCATCCAGCCGCCGGCCAGTGGGCTGCCGGTCAGCACCCGCTCGCCTTACCGCGCGGTCGAAAACACGGAAGGCGCCACGGAAGTGACCGCCGCCGGCGAGTCATTAGACGAGCTCCAGGCCAACGCGGAGGATGCTGCTAGGGCCGCGGCATCGGATTCGTCCTACAACCAGACCGGAGACGCGGTACCCACCCACCATGGATGAAGATCTTGTCGAGCGCGCACGCAACGCGGTGACCGAGCGCGCCGAGCTGCCAGGCATGAGCCTGATTGAGCACCTGGAAGAGCTCCGCCGCCGGCTGATCCACTCCGCGGTCTACCTGGTGCTCGGCTTCTTCGTCGCCTACGGCTTCCACAATCGGCTTGACAACGCTTCTGGAACAGCCCCTTAACACTGCGCTGATAGCGCATCATCTGCCGACCGGGCTCGTCTATCTGAACCCGGTGGAACCGTTCAATTTCTCTTTGAAGCTGAGCTTCATTGCCGGCGCCATCATGGCGTCACCATTCATTCTGTATCAGGTGTGGCTGTTTATCTCACCCGGGCTGTATCGCAACGAGAAGCGGTACGTGTGGCCATTCATGGGGGCCACCGTCACTCTGTTCCTGGGCGGCGCTTACTTTGGCTACCACTATGTC
Source organism: uncultured Acidobacteriaceae bacterium (assembly GCA_963763665.1). Classification (GTDB taxonomy): domain Bacteria; phylum Acidobacteriota; class Terriglobia; order Terriglobales; family Acidobacteriaceae; genus KBS-83. The sequence continues at coordinate 287,790 of CAVXPT010000003.1, forward strand.
TATCCGGGGGCGCTTGATTTCCTCCTCGGCTACGGCAAGCAGTTCACCCCCATGGTCACCATCACCGAATACTGCGACCTGTTCATGACTGTGATCCTGGGAATGGGCGCCAGCTTCGAGCTGCCGGTGCTGGTCTACTTCCTGGCGCTGTTCGGCATCGTGACTCCCAAGTGGCTCTGGAAGAACATCAAGTACGCCATTCTCGTCATTGTGATCATCGCGGCGGCGATCACGCCGACGCCGGATCCATTTCAGGTCCTGGTCTTCGCCACCCCGATGCTGGGGCTTTACCTGCTGGGCATTCTCGTGGCCTACCTTGTCCATCCGTCGCGGCGGGATCGCAAGAAGCAGGAGGCCGCATCCTGATCCGTCGATTCGGTTTGCTCGCCGTTCTGCTGCTACAGCTTCCACTGGTCCAGGCGCAGTCCCCGGTGCAATTTAGCGGCGCAAAGGCGCTGGAATACGCGCGGCAGTTTGTGGCATGCGGGCCGCGCTTCAACGGCAGCGCCGGACTGCTATGCGCGCAGAATTATCTGAAGAAGCAGTTCGCCCATGACAGCCTGCAGGCGGACACCTTCATCGCCTCCACGCCCGCTGGGCCGCAGCAGATGACCAACTTCATCGTGCGCTTTCCCGGCAAAAAGGACGGCGTGATCGTGCTGGCGACGCACTACGAGACGAACTATCCCGCTCCGCGCCACCTCCTTCGTCGGCGCGAACGATGGCGCGGCCACCACGGGGCTGCTGCTGGAAATTGCAAACCATCTTCGCGGACGCACACTGGATGGCTACAGCGTCTGGCTGGTCTTTTTCGATGGCGAGGAAGCGGTGGAGACCTGGGGCCCGTCCGATTCGCTCTATGGCAGCCGGCACCTGGCGGCGAAGTGGCAGGTGGATGGCACGCTGAAAAAGATCAAGGGCTTCCTGCTCGCCGACATGATTGGCGATCGTGACCTGGACATAACCCGGGTGACCACGGCAACACCGGCGATCGAAGACCTGGTCTACGAAGCGGCGAAGAAGACCGGCAACGCGAGCCATTTCTTCAAGACCGAAGCAGCGGAGGAGGATGACCACCTCCCGTTCGTGCAGCGTGGGGTACCCTCCGCCGACGTGATCGACGTGGACTACGGTCCGCATGACGCCGAGCATCCTGACGGCTGGCATCACACGCCCGAGGACACTCTCGACAAACTGAGCGCGAAGAGCCTGACCATCTCCGGCGAGGTGTTTCTGGAAAGCATTCGCCTGTTGAATACTCGTTAGGTGATCATCGCCGGCGCGCCCCTCACGTACTGGATTGGCTTCCACGCGGTAGTTCTGCTGCTGCTGGTCGTCGATCTTGTCCTGCTCGGCCGCAGGAGCGAGGGCCCGCGCTTTCGCAGCGCTCTCGGATGGACGCTCTTTCTCATCGTGCTGGCTCTGGGCTTTGCCGGTTTCCTTCTGCACACCCAAGGGCCGGAGCATGCTCTGGAGTTCGTCTCCGGCTATGTGCTGGAGGGCTCGCTCTCCATCGACAACCTCTTTGTTTTTCTGGTCCTCTTCGACAGCTTTGGTCTGACGGTTGCCGAACAGCATCGCGCGCTGCTCTACGGCGTGCTGGGCGCGATTGTGCTGCGCGCATTCTTCATTGTGGCCGGCGTCGCGCTGCTCGATCGCTTTGAAGCGATGCAGTACATCTTTGGCGCGCTGTTGCTCTATGCTGCGTGGCGGCTGGCACGCCAGAAGAAGGGCGGAGAGGCTGCGCCAACCATCTCACAATGGGTGCAGAATCGCGGCTGGCGCGTGTCCCCCATGCTGCTGGCTGTAATCACCATCGAAATCACAGACCTGGTCTTCGCCATCGATTCGGTGCCGGCGGTGCTTGGCGTGACGCATGACACGTTCATCGTCTACACCTCCAACATCTTCGCCATCCTGGGACTGCGATCGCTCTACTTCGTCCTGCAGGGCCTTCTGCATCGGCTGCATCTGCTGCATTACGGTCTGGCGGCGATCCTGGCCTTTGTCGGCGGAAAGATGATTGCCGCGCGCTGGATTGAGATACCGACACTCTGGTCCCTGGTGGTCATCCTTGGCACGGTCGCAATCTTTGCGGCTGCTTCCCTGCTGATGCCAGTTCGTCAGGAGCACTCAACGTAGCGCTGGCGACTCCGGCTGAGGGTCTTTCTGGCTGTGCGCTGGTAGCAGCGGCCCGAAGCGGACCGAATCGCCAGCCAGATGCGAATGCGTGCCGAATCGCGCATCGTCGCGCTGCGGAAAGTCATTGCGGTAGTGCGCACCGCGGCTCTCCTCACGTGCCAGCGCGCAGACCACGATGGCCCGCGCCACGCGCGCCAGCGACCGCGCCTCGTATTCACGCCGTGTCCACCGGGCAGAAGGGACGGCGTCCGCGTAACGCATCGCCTCGGCGAGGTCGATGCTCTTCAGCAACTCCGCATCGCGCAGCAGGCCGGCGTGCTCCCACATTTGCCGCTGCAGGCGCTGAATGGCTTTTTCGACTGGAGGCAGCGAGGCGTCGCTCGCCGGCGAGGGTAGCCCCGCCTCGCCGGCCTTCGCCGGAGTGCCGCTCTCGTACATGCCGCTCTCGTCGCGCATGCTCTCCGCCGCACGCGCGCCGAAGACCAGCCCCTCGAGCAGCGAGTTGCTCGCCAGCCGGTTCGCGCCGTGCACTCCCGTACATGCGACCTCACCCGCGGCGTAGAGGCCGGGCAACGAAGTTCGTCCATCGACGTCGGTACGCACGCCGCCCATCAGGTAATGCGCTGCCGGGCGCACAGGAATCAGGTCGCGTGCCAGGTCGAGGCCGTGCTGATGGAGAAAAGCGGAGATGCCGGGGAAGCGCGCGTCCGGATCAATGCCAGTCACGTGCCGCATGTCCAGATAGACCGGCAGCGTTTCACCCGGTCGCCCGCCCATTCCTTCGCGCGTGATGGCGCGCGCCACGACATCGCGCGGCGCCAGTTCCAGCAGCGGATGATAGCGATGCATGAAGCGCTCTCCGGCCGCATTCACCAGCCATGCGCCTTCACCGCGCAATGCTTCGGACAGCAGAAAGCGCGGCACGCCCGGCAGGCTTAGCGCGGTGGGATGAAACTGGTAGAACTCCATGTCGGCCAGCTCGGCACCGGCTGCGAGCGCGGCGGCGATGCCGTCACCGGTGGCTACCGCCGGATTGGTCGTATCGCTGTAGACCTGGCCCGCCCCACCGCTCGCCAGAAGGACGGAACGCGCACGCACCGTCCGGACTTCGCCGTTCTCATCGAGCAACAGCGCCCCGCCGACTCGTCCATCCGACACCAGCAGGTCGGTCAGCAGCGTCCATGGCAATAGCGTGATGCCCCGCGTCGCAGAGGCATGAGCCAGCAGCGCACGACCAATCTCCCGGCCGGTGGCGTCGCCATTTGCATGCAGAATGCGGTTCCGGCTATGCGCGCCTTCGCGCGTCAGCATCAGCTCGCCGGCGTGCTCTCCAGTCGCATAGCGATCGAAGCGCGTGTCCCAGCGCAGCAACTCTTCCACCCGTGCCGGACCCTCCTCGACCAGCACTCGTGCCGCGGTCGCATCCACCAGGCCATCCCCTGCGGCGAGTGTGTCCTCAAGATGCAGCTCGACATCCTCAGCGCCGCTGATCGCGACCGCGATGCCGCCCTGCGCATACTGTGTGTTGGATTCGCCGAGCGCTTCCTTGGTGACCACAAGCACGCGGCCGGCCTGGGCCAGCGTAATGGCCGCGCGAAGACCGGCAATCCCGGCGCCGATGATCAGGAAATCTGTAACGGCCGGGATCTGGATGGCGTCTTTCCCCATATATGGCGAGGCTATCATTCATCATCCATGGCCAGCGGCTGCGGTACGATGAGCCGAGTGCACACTCTCCCTGTCCAAGCGGCTTCGGCCACGTACGACGTATTGCTGGATGACGGCCTGCTCGCCGATTTGCCGCAGCTTCTGCGCGCCATCTTCGGCGAACGGCCACGGCGATACTTTGTCGTGACCTCGCCGGAGATCTGGGCGCTGTGGTCGGACGCATTTCTGAGTGGCTTTGCCTCCGATGCGGAGCCCCCCATCCTGCTGCTGCCGGCTGGCGAGCAGCACAAGCGGTTGGCGGCGCTGGAGAGGCTGGCGCAGCAACTGGCGGCTGCCGGGGCTGATCGCAGCTCGGTCCTGATTGCCTTTGGCGGTGGCGTCATCGGTGATGTGACCGGCTTTCTCGCCGCCATTTATATGCGCGGCATCGACTTCATTCAGGTACCGACGACGCTGCTGGCGCAGGTGGACTCTTCCGTCGGCGGAAAAACCGGTGTGAACCTTGCCGCCGGCAAAAATCTTATTGGCAGCTTCCATCATCCACGTCTGGTGCTGGCCGACACCGCGGTGCTGAGCACCTTGCCGCTGGCAGAGTTGCGCGCCGGGCTTTTCGAGAGCCTGAAGGCAGGGCTGATCTACGACAGTGAGCTCTTCACGTATATCGAGCAGCATGCCGAGGCGCTGTTGCGTTCGGAGACCGAGCCGCTCACCCACGTCATAGCGGAGTCAGTGCGCATCAAGGCGGATGTGGTGTCGCAGGATGAACGCGAAGCCGGCCTGCGCATGATCCTCAATTTCGGCCATACGGTTGGCCACGCTATCGAATCGCTGACACACTATCGCGGACTGCTGCACGGGGAAGCGGTGGGTTGGGGCATGCGGGTGGCCGTCGAAGCGAGCCGCACGCGTGGACTGCCGAACGCCGAGGCTGACCGCATCCTGGCCGCGATTGACGCTCTGGGCTTGCCGCCGCTGCCGCGTCTTACTGCGCGGCGCCTGTTGAACGCCGCCGCGGGCGACAAGAAACGCATCGGTGGTGTACGTCACTTCGTACTATTGGAGCGCATCGGGGAGGCCAAAGTGGTGAACGACCTGACCGACGACGAATTGCTCCACGCCATCCAACACGGGCTGCAGTTCAGCCGAACAGCCGCGAGTAAATGACAGGATCGATGAGCTGCAGGAACGCGTGGTGCACAACCGGCCGGCACAACTGGCGAGCAGGACGCAGCCGCGGCTGTACAGGCGATGTTTGACTCGATCGCGCCTCGATATGACCTGCTGAACCACATCCTCTCGGGATCTATCGACCGCTTCTGGTGGTGGCGCACGGCGAGGCGTTTTCGTCAGATGCTGTCTCAGCCACAGGCACGTATTGCCGACGTCTGCTGCGGAACCGGCGACATGACGATGGCGCTGTTGCGTCGCCGGCCGCCACAAGCCACACCCGTGCTTGCCATCGACTTCTCACACCAGATGCTCGTGCGTGGCGCCGCGAAGTTCGCAAAACACGGAGCCATCGCAGTGGAGGCGGATGCACTGCATCTGCCGATCGCCGACGGCACGCTCCAACTCCTGACCACCGCATTCGGCTTTCGCAACCTTGCCAACTACGAAGCCGGACTGTGTGAGTTTTATCGCGCGCTGGCTCCGGGGGGCGAGCTCGGTATCCTCGACTTCAGCGAGCCTGGCGGCATCATCGGCAAGCTCTACGCCTTCTACTTCCGGCGCGTGCTGCCGCGCATTGGCCGTCTGCTCTCGGGCGCCAGTAGCGCCTACACCTACCTGCCCGCATCCGTCGGGCGTTTTCCCAGTCCTTCCGAGATGCTGACGGCGCTCGAAGCTGTTGGTTTCCGCGATGCCCGCTGGACCCCATACACCTTCGGCATCGCAGGCCTCTACACCGCGCGCAAGCCATAGAGGACAAGCGGAGAACTGGTCCAGCCCCCTGCTGGCCACTGTGCTCAGCGGCGTGTAGGCTGTGGGCATGTCGTCGCAAAATGAGCCTATGAGCATGACGCAGGCTGGACGCGCGGTCGTAAAGCAAAAGCGAAGCGCCGCCCTGATGTCCATGCTGGCGGCGTGCGGGATGACTGCGCTCAAGCTGATTGCCGGCCTGCTGACGGGCAGCCTCGGCATGCTTTCGGACGCCGCGCACTCCGGCCTCGATCTGCTGGGCACAGCGCTTACGTTGATCTCCGTCCGCATCTCGGACAAGCCCGCCGACGAGGACCATCCGTATGGTCACGCCAGAGTGGAGACACTCTCCGCCTTCACGGAAACCTTCCTGATGGGCGCCTCCTGCGTGTGGATCGTGGTCGAGGCCATCATGCGCATCTTCGTTGCGCCGGTGACCGTGCGTCCTTCGGTGTGGCCCTTCGCGGTGCTCGCGCTTTCGATCACGGTCGATCTCAGCCGTTCCCGCGCTCTCAAGCACGTCGCAAAAATATCGGGTTCGCAGGCGCTGGAGGCCGATGCCCTCCACTTCGCCTCCGACATCTGGTCCAGCGCGGCGGTCGCCGCTGGGCTCGCAGCCTCCTATGCGGGTGAGCATTTTGGCATTGGCTGGCTGCGCTATGCGGATCCTCTGGCAGCGCTCGTCGTCTCCGTCGTCATCCTGCGCTTCGCCTGGGGACTGGCGCGTCGCACCACATATGAACTGCTGGATACAGCGCCGGCTGGCGCGAGCCAACGCATCATCCGCGCCGTGGAGCGCATCGAGGGCGTGGTGGAACTGGAACAGGTGCGCGTGCGCCGTTCCGGGAACAGCATCTTCGCCGATCTGCGGGTTGCCGTGCCGCGCTTCGACACCGCGGAGCATATCGAGGTGCTGGTGCAGCGGATCACCGCGGCAGTCAAGGCAGTCGTTCCCGGAGCCGATGTCACGGTGCGTACAGTGCCCCGCCAGGTATTGGGTGAGAGCATCTTCGACCGCATCCGGGGCGTGGCCGCCTTGAACAATGTCACACTGCACGATCTAAGCGTGGAGCAGGAAGAGAGCGGACTGCGCGTAGAACAGCACATCGAGGTGGCCGAGTCGCTGCCACTGGTGGAAGCGCATCGCTTCGTCTGCGAACTGGAAGAGCAGATGTACCGCGCCGCCCCCGAAGTCAGCAACGTACTGACACACATTGAAAGCGAAACCGCTACCATCGAAGCGGCGGCCTCCATCGATCAGGACAGACGGCTGGAGGAAGACCTGCGCGGTGTGGCAAGAACGCTGCCGGAGATTATCGACATCCACGAAGTCGAAGTATCGCGCATGGGAGACCGCCTGCATCTCTCCTGTCACTGCACGCTTCCCGATGCGTTGCCCATGCATCGCGTACACGATGTGATCACATCGCTCGAAGGTCGTATGAAGCTGGAACGCCCCGAAATCTATCGCATGCTCGTGCATCCGGAGCCGGAAGCCGACAATCGGCACGAAGGACGCCGGTGCAACCGCGAGGAAAACACGAACGATTTGGAGGAGAAGAATGATCGCGAAGGTGGAGTGGCAGCACGATCAGATCTACGCAGCCACATCGGATAGCGGGCACGCGCTGACCTTCGACGTTGCCCGCGTCGAAGGCCCCACGCCGATGGAGTGCGTGCTCATGAGCCTGTGCGGCTGCACGGCGGTCGACGTCATCAGCATTCTCACCAAGAAACGCGAGCCCTTCACCGCGCTGACTGTATCCGCGAAAGGCGAAAAGGCGAAGGAATCGCCCAGCGTGTTTACCAACATCGAGCTGGTCTATCGTGTCACCGGCACGGTGAGTCACAAGAGCATGGAAGACGCCGTGCGGCTCTCGAAAGAAAAGTACTGCTCGGTCTCGGCAATGCTGGAGAAGACAGCGAAGATCACCTTCACCATCGAGTACGCAGACGCATGATCCTCCGGCTCTTCCAGTTCGCGCTGGTCCTGGTGCTGCTGGTGGTGGTGGCCATGGTGTCGGCGCTGACCACCATGCACTTCGCTATCCATGGCGCTGAGGTGAAAGTTCCGGATTTCCGCGGGATGACGGAGGCGGACGCGAGGCGGCATGCCGCCGCCGACGGTCTGGAGGTGAGCGTCGACGACCACTTCTACAGCGCAGTGGTGCCGGAATCGCGCATCGTGACACAGTCGCCCGCCGCGGGAGCCATTGTGCGCTCCGGCTGGCAGGTGCGACTGGGGCAGAGCCTCGGCGCGCAAAGGGTGGCCGTACCATCGCTTGTCCATGACCAGGAGCGGGTGGCTGCGTTGGCGATCCGGCGCGCCAGCCTGCAGCTTGGCACCATCGCGCATATGCCATATGCCCTTGCAGAGCCCGGTACCGTGATTGCGCAGTCGCCGGATGCGGGTGCCGCTGCAGTGGATCGGCCGAATGTGTCGCTGCTGCTGAGCGCGACCGTACCGCCGGAAGCTACCGGGTACGTGATGCCGGATTTCATCAACCAGCCGGCAAGAGTCGCGGATGCGGCGGTGGACAAAGCCGGATTGAAGCTGGCGCCCCCGCTCTATCACCAGCCGGAGATTCCACCGGTCGCCCCCATTGCCGCGCCCGGCGCAGCGCCGGCACCGCCCGCTCTGCCCGTGATGCCGGGCACAGTGCTCGCACAGCAGCCTGTCGCGGGTCAGCGTGTCGAGGCGGGCGGCACCATTCAATTCACCCTCGCGCAGTAGTGCTCCTCGTCAGGATCGCGGCAAAGAAGCCGTCACACGGCAATAGCCCGGGCAGGGTCTGCAAATAGCCATCGCGCAAGGCCGTCTCCCGCAGCAGTTGCGCGCCCTGCGGGTGAAGACTTCCCTCAGCCTGCATGGCGTTGAGGCGTTCGCCCGCGTCAAGCAAGCGCGCGGTTGGCTCCGCCGCCAAAAGGGCCAGGACGACCATCAGGTTTTCCTCCGGCTCGAGCGAGCAGGTGGAGTAAACCAGCCGCCCGCCCGGCGCCAGCACGCGATAGGCGGAGCGCAGGATCGCGATCTGCCGCTCCTGCTGCCGCTGGAGATCGCCTACCGCGAGCCGCAGCTTGATCTCCGGGTTGCGGGCCAACGTTCCCGTGCCGCTGCATGGCGCATCGCACAGGATTAGATCGAAATCGCCTGAATTGCTTGTACTTCTACGAAACGGCAGCTCTGTCGCATCAGCCAGCACGCAGTGGATCTTCGACGTCACCGGCTCGCGCGCGAAACTGCGGCGCATCGCGTTCAGGCGCGATTCGCTGATGTCGCACGCCGTGATCTCGGCCTGCGGATTGTTCTCGGCCAGGATCGCGGTCTTGCCGCCGGGCGCGGCACAGCAATCCAGTATCCGGGTGCCACCACCGGCAAGCTCCGCGATCAGTTGTGATCCCTCGTCCTGAATCCGTGCGCCCTCAGGCGCCGCCGCTCCTTCCGGGAGACGCCGTGCGCGCGTCAGAAAACTGCCGGCCGCAAGCGTGTCAGCGACGGCACCGGGTTCTGCATTCCATCGCAATATGGCGGCCGGCGCCTCTTGGTTGTAGGCAACAATCGATTTCATCGCTTCAGACCCAAACTGGCGCTTCCATCGCGCGATCATCCACCCGGGATGGGCGGCGATGGGATCGAGGAGGATCGACGAAGCTCCCTCCGCGATGCGGCGCAGCACCGCATTTACCATGCCGGACGCGTAGGAATGACCGCTCACCTTGGTCAACTCCACACTCTCTGCAAGAGCGGCGTGCGGCGGAATGCGGTCCATTCCCAGAAGCTGCCAGGCCCCCAGCCGCAAAGCGATGGCCACAGCGGGATCCAGTTGCGATTTCCGCTGCAGGTACCGCACAGCAACTGCATCCAGGGCAAGCTGCCAGCGCAGCACGCCCATCACCAGCGCGGTCGTCAGGTTGCGATCCACCCGCGTCAGGGATTCGATTGCGGGCGCGCGCAGCAGATCGTCACAGTGAGTGTTGCTGGATCGTTCCATGGCCAGCAGCACGCGAAAAGCGGCCATGCGGGCGGCCGTCACTTGTGTTGCGTTGACGCGGGGCGGCGGCATCAGGAACCCAGGCGGTCGCCGTCAGCGACACCGTGTCCGCGCAGAAGGTCCTCGGTCGCCATCCGACGCTTGCCCTCCAGTTGCAGCTCAGTCACTTCGAGCGAGGCGCCATCGCCAGCGGTAAAGAACAGCCGGTTGCCATCCACACGGAAAATGCCGGGTTTCCCATGTTGCCCTGAGGACGCGGGCGCCAACCGGTGCAGGGTGAGCTTCTTCCCTCGCACCATCGTCCACGCCCCCGGCCAGGGCTGGAAGCCGCGCCAGCGGTCGTAAATCGACTGCGCAGTGCGCGCCGGATCGACGCGGCCATCGTCACGCGTCAGCATCGGCGCGCTCGTGGCAAGGCTGCTGTCCTGCTTCTGCGGCGCGATGGTGCCCGCCTCAAGACCGGCCAGCGTCTCGACCATCAACGGTGCACCCAGCTCAGCCAGGCGGGGAAAAAGATCCTCAGCAGTATCCGTCGGACCGATGGGCAATTCGCGGCGTAGCAGCATGTCGCCGGTGTCCATGCCCTCGTCCAGCCGCATGGTGGTCACGCCGGTGACCGTCTCGCCGTTCGCCACCGCCCACTGGATGGGCGCCGCGCCGCGATATTTCGGCAACAGCGAGCCATGCAGATTCAGGTTGCCGTAGCGCGGCAGGTCGAGCATCCAGCGCGGAATCAGCCGTCCATAGGCGACCACGATGATCGCGTCCGGCCGGATCGCTTCAAGCCGCGATTGCAGCTCCGCGTTGGTGCGGATCTTCTCCGGCTGCAAGACTTCGATGCCTGCTTGGAGCGCCGCCTGCTTTACGGGAGGTACGGTCAGCGTGAGACCGCGCCCGCTGGGGCGATCCGGCTGGCACAGGACAAGCTCGATGCTATGACCGGCAGAGCGCAGCGCCTGCAAAGCGGGCACCGCAAATGCGGGCGTGCCGCAGAAGACCAGCCGCATCAGAGACCGTTCCCCTCTACCATTCGCCGGTGCGCTGCAGTTTGCGGATGCGCCGCAGGATCAGGTCACGTTTGAGCGCACTGATGCGGAAGATAAACAGAATGCCATCCAGGTGGTCGATTTCGTGCTGGAAAGCGCGCGCCAGCAGCTCAGTTCCCTCGCGCTCAGACCACTTGCCGTATTCATCCTGAGCCTTCACCATCACGCGGGCCGCCCGCCGCACCTTGTCGCGGATGTCGGGCAGGCTGAGGCAGCCCTCTTCTTCAATCTGCTTGCCCTCGTGCAGCGTGATCTCGGGGTTGATCAGGACGAGCTTGTCCTTCGGATTCTTCTGGTTGCTCACGTCGATGACGGTAAGCCGCTTGGGGATGCCGATCTGCGGCGCGGCCAGCCCGATGCCCTGCGCGGCATACATCGACTCGAACATGTCCGCGACCAGCTTGCGGAGCTCGTCGTCGAACTCGGTGACCGGCTCGGAAGGCCGCTGCAGAATCGGGTCGGGAAACTTGACGATGGGGTAAATCATGCCTGCTTCGTTCTGTGTCTCTGCCGCAGTTGCGCGGCTCAATAATTCCGGATCTGCTCCAGATATCCATCATAGTTTCGCTTCAGTTCCGTGGCCGAATCGCCGCCAAACTTCTCCAGCGCCAGTTGCGCCAGCACAAAGGCCACCATCGCCTCGGCTGCCACGCCCGCGGCCGGCACCACACAGACGTCCGAGCGCTCATAGGCCGCCTTGGTCGCTTCGCGGGTTTCGTAGGTGACGGACTCGAGCGGACGCCGCAGCGTCGAGATGGGCTTCAGGTAGCCGCGCACCACAATGTCTTCGCCGTTGGAGATGCCACCCTCGATGCCGCCGGCGTTGTTCTGCGCGCGCTCAAAGCGAGTGTGGCGGCCGTTCTCGCCGCCCTCGGCATAGTGAATCGAATCATGGACAGCCGAGCCCAGCGACTGCGCCGCCGTAACACCGCGTCCCAGTTCGACCGCCTTCACCGCCTGCAGCGACATCACCGCCCAGGCCAGCAGCCCATCCAGCCGCTCATCCCAGTTCGCATACGTGCCGAGTCCGGGCGGCACGCCATGCGCCACAACTTCAAAGACTCCGCCGATAGAATCGCCCGTCCGCAGCGCGAGGTCCACCTCGGCCTTCATCTTCTCTTCGGTCTCGGGCGATGCACAGTTCAGCAGCACATCATCGCGTCCGGCGAGCGCCGCAATCGCCTCCCAGGTGACCGGCTCTTCCAATTCCACGCGGCCCACGCGAACCACGTGGCTTGTCACTTCGATGCCGAGAAAGCGCAGCAGCGTCTTTGCCAGCGCACCTGCGGCAACGCGCGCGGTCGATTCCCGAGCCGAAGCGCGCTCCAGCACATACCGTGCATCCTTAAAGTTGTACTTGAGTGATCCGGAGAGATCCGCGTGGCCCGGACGAGGCGACGCCACGGCCTTGTGCTTCGCCGGATCGCCTGCCCCAACGGGCAGAATCTCTTCCCAGTTCTTCCAGTCACGGTTGGCGATCTGCATCGCAACGGGTGCACCGATCGTGCGCCCGTGCCGTACGCCGGAGAGGATGTGGGCGGTGTCCGTCTCGATGCGCATACGGCCGCCACGCCCGTACCCCTGCTGGCGTCGCCACAGCTCCCGGTCGATGAATGTCTGGTCGACTTCGAGTCCGGCCGGGAGTCCCTGCACCAGCGCGATCAGGGCCTCGCCGTGCGACTCACCCGCGGTTGAAAAACGTAGCATGTGCCTTCCCGGTCAAAGCTCGATTGTAAAGGACTGGCCGTCCGGGCGGACGCGGCGATCAGATCGGATGCACGGATTGATCGGGCACTTCTTTCCTTTTCCAGGAGAGATACTCATCCACCGCATCCTGGAAGTTCTTCTTCAGAGTGCGAACATCTTCACCGTCGAAAAGCACTCGATCGCGTATTCCTACAAGCCTTCCATAGAGTAGGCGATCCTAAGCACTGTATTCGACGGAGGCCATGTAGCCTTGTATTCCATCGTATTGCTCATAGTTGCTAGCTCAACAGCCAGTCGTATTGCGCATCGGTCAGCGGAACAACCGAGAGCCGGAATTGCCGGAAGAGCAACGAGCCTTGGAAGACAGGCGCCTCGCGCATCTCTCCGAGCGTCTTCGGCTGCTTCAGCCGTTTGCCCGGCGCAATGCGCACGATGGGACTCTTTGGGTTCGACGCATCCACGGACACGACGTGCGCGGTGCCCACCGCCGCCTTCTCCGTCACGGTGTGGTAGATGACGAGTTTCTCGCCCTTCTTCATCCCGGCCAGGTTCATCAGCGCCTGCGGGTTCTTCACGCCGTCCCAGGTCGTCTCCTTGTCGCGTTCCAGGTCGCTAAAGGAGTAGGACTCGGGCTCACTCTTCAGCAGGTAAGGCATCGCTCGTCACCTCGGCCACTTGGTGTTTCATTCAGATCCGTTCGGATTCAGCTTCGCCCAAAGTAGCCTGGCTGTCCAGAAACGCCCGGCTGTCCAGCAAGGGACGCTCGAGCGACCGCACCCACTCCGTCATCTCGTCCGCGGGCCGGCCCTGCTGGGCGCTGCGGTCCAGCTCCGTGCGGACGGAATACATCTTCGCATCCAGATCGTCGAGGTAGTGGAAGAGGATCGCCTCGGGCGTCATGGGCAGCTTGGGCGAGCCGAACTCGTACTTGCCGTGATGGCTGAGCACGATGTGCTCCACCAGCAGGCGCAGCCGCGGCGGGAAACCGGGAATGGCCGCGATTCTCTTCTCGATCATCGCAATGCCCAGCGTGATGTGGCCCAGCATCTGGCCTTCGAGCGTGTAGTCGAAGCTCAGGCTCCAGCGCAGCTCTTCGAGCTTCCCGATGTCATGCAGGATGGCGCCCGTCATCACCAGGTCGCGATGCACCTGCGGGTAGTGCGGCGTAACGCGGTCACATAGCCCCAGCAGCGAGACGATATGTTCCAGCAGGCCGCCGATCCATGCGTGATGCAGATACTTGGCCGCCGGCGCGCTGCGCAGCAACGTGGCAATCTCCGGATCGTCGAGAAAGCTGCGAACCAGTTGCTGCAGAAAGGGCTCGGTGAAGCTGGCCACGAAGTCATTCAGCTTGGCCCACAACTCATCGATGGAGAGGCTGGTGTGGGGCTGGAAATCGGCCAGCGAATACTCTTCCGCTGATGCCTTGCGGAGCTTTTTGATCGTGAGCTGAGACCGGCCGTTATAGCTGGAAACCTCAACTTGCACTTTAACAACGTCGCCGGCCTGAAATGTCTCTGCGCAGCTCTCGAAGTTGTCCCACATCTTCGCTTCGCATTGGCCGGTCCGGTCGGTCAGCCGCAGTGCGAGATAGGCAGCCCCGTCGCGCTTGCGGCTGAACTGCTTCTGCGCCACGGCAAAGAAGTCCGTGACCGTCTGACCCTCGTACTTCGCGATATCCCCGAGGAAGACGGTCTTGGGTTGTGCGGAAATCAGCGCGCTTTGACTCACAGAGGAAGACTCACGGACAAAGACTCACAGCTGCGGCTGTGCGGGCGGCGCCGCCGGCGTGCTGCCATCCGGCTGCGCGGGAGCCGTTCCGCTGTCGGCCGGAGCGTTATCGGTGGGCGTGGGCACGGTGCCAGGAGTAGCCAAGGGCGACGGAGTGGAGGTCTGCGGCGGAGGCGCCGCAGGCTGCTTCGCCTTGTTGACCTCATCCGAATAGCGCGTCTTATCGCCCTTCACCTTGGGCGCCTTTTTCTTGGTGGCAGTGTCGCCAGCCAGGCCCAGCGGAGCGGACTGCGTCTTCTGTGCCGCCGTCTCCTCGGATGTAGCCTGGTCCGCAACACGCTCGTTCTCGACCTGGTCTGGGGTTTTGACTTTCTTTGCCTTCGGCTCGCGGGCACGATCGGCAAAGCGCGTCTTGCGCTCGACCGGGGCAGGAGCCTCCGCGCCGGAAATATCCGTGGAGCTGCTGGAATTGGACGCTACCTCCGCCTCACCGCCCGCACCCGCTTCCCCGCCGGCAGTCTGCCCGGCAGCCTGTTCAGATCCGTTGGTGGGATGCGCGGCAGGCGGCAGAGCCTCGCGTGGCGCCTGGCCAAAGCGGATCTTCTCTTTCTTACCCGGCTTCTCTATTGCCGGGGCGTTGGCCGCTGCATTTTTGGTTGCTGCCGTGTTGCCGAGCGCAGTTGTGGTGCCGCCGGTGGTCGTCTTCGCAGCGGTTTCAGTCGAAACTGCTGCTCCGGTCTTGTTCGTCGCGGTGTCGGCAGCCGCCTCGCCCGCGTGTCGTCCGCGATGCGCGCCGGTGTACCGGCTGCGCTTGAAGTGTACTTTCTTCTTCGGTCCGGGGGGCGCGTAAGCGCTATAGAGCGGCTTGGAGGCATTGTGCACAGCCGCCGTATCCACATAGGGGGGACGTACATCTTCATAGGCGTTCTGTCGCAGTGTGGCCAGGTATTCGCGCAGCCTCGGCTGCATCTGGCTCATGAAGGCAGCCTCTTCAATCTGCGGACGGACAGACGCGAAAGGTTGCACCCCTTCCGGCGTGTGCTGAGTGACCTTCAGAATGACGTATCCTTGCCGGGTACGAATCGGCTCCGTGGATTGACCGGCCTGCAGGGCGAAGGTGGCATCTTCAAGCTGTTTTGCCAGCTTGCCACGCTTCCATTCTCCAAGATCGCCTCCCTGTGCCGCGGTCGAAGCTACGGAGTTTGTCTTGGCCAGATCTTCGAAGCTGGCGCCGCCCTTGATCTTTGTCACCAGCTCATCCGCCTTGGCTTTCGCCGCCGCAAGATTGGCTGCCTCATCTCCCTCGGCCTTTACCGGGATGAGGATTTCACTCAGGCGCACCGACTCCGGCTGCGTGAAATCGTTGATGTGCTGGCGGTAATACTGCTGCAGTTGGGCATCCGTCATTTGAATGCGGCGCCCCACCTGATCGCGGATGACCTGCTGGGTAATGATGTCGTTGCGGATGTGCTGCTTGAAGTCCTCGTAGGAGACGCCCTGGCTGGACGCGGCTTTTTCCAGATCTTCCATCGAATCGAGGTGGTTCTGCTTGCGAATCTGGTCCAGGCGGCGCACCAGCTCGGTTTCGCCCGTGATGTCCAGATCCTTGCCCTTCGAGAGCAGCAACTGCTGGTCGATCAGGTCGCGCAGCAGATCGCGCTTATGGTCCTCGAGCTCCTGTTCGCTCCAGCCCTGCTGACGGCCCTCCTGCTCCAACTGGGCCTCGGCGCGGTTGTAGTCCGAGGTGTTGATGATCTGGTCATTGACCTGCGCCACGCTCTCTTCGATGACATTGCCGCCGAAGGGCGAGGTTTCGGCCTTGGGATCGAACTTGGCGCGCTCGGCCTGCTGCTCCGGGGTCAGGGGCTTGTTGGTCTTCTTCTGGGCAAGGACGGGGGCGGCAGCCAGCAGGGAACCAGCCAGCAGCCAGACGCAAACATCGGAACGGCGAAGGGTCATGAATCTCTCTACATGCCCGATACCCAGTGTTGATTGCAGACCGGGCGATCGGATCAGGAATGCTCTTACGTGGCGTACTTGTGACGCCGGCACTTCCGGACGTCCTGCCTCATGCGCTTGTGCGTATTCTACTCACCACCGACGGTGCATGCACGGGGCGATGCGAGTTTCTCGAAAGCTGCTCTCCCGGCAGGACTTGCCCGGTCTGTTGCCCGGTCTGGGCAGGCTCTTCCTCACACCTACGTGGCAGCGTATATCGGGCTGGCCGCGCTCCCCCCGGTGCTATACTCGCGTCTAATAAGCCAGCGCCAGGACTGCTATTTGCGTGAGCCTGCCGCAGCTATCTTTCCCATGGCATCCAGTCCTCGCCGCTCCGCTATTACCGTTGCTGTCTTCCTCGCCGCTTGCGCCGCTGGTGGCACGCTGGTGCAACGTACCGTCGGCGCCCAGGCACAGGCTGACGAGTCGACCCTGCGCAATGACCTGCGTTCCTTTACCACCGTGTACAGCCTGGTGGAGCAGAACTACGCCGAACCGCTGAATGGCGACAAGGCCGAGCGGGCCATCTACGATGGCGCCATTCCTGGGATGCTGCGCGTCCTCGACCCCCACTCCAGCTTCTATGATCCGAAGGCCTACGCGAAGATGCGCGAGGATCAGCACGGCAAATACTACGGCGTGGGCATGACCATCCAGCCGCAGAACAACAAGATCGTGGTGCTCTTCCCCTATGAAGGCACGCCATCCTTCCGCGCCGGCCTGAAACCCGCCGATATCATCGTCGCGGTGGACGGCAAACCCACCGACAACATGGACTCCACGGAAGTCGCCAACATGCTGAAAGGTCCCAAGGGGACGCATGTGTCGGTGACTGTGACCCGCTACGGCCAGTCCAAGCCGCTCACCTTCGACCTGGTCCGCGACGAGATTCCGCATGGCTCGATCGACCTGGCGTTCCTGATCAAGCCCGGCGTCGGTTATATCCACATCACGCAATTCCAGGAGACCACGGGACACGAGGTTGGCGATGCGCTGGAAAACTTCGGCGCCATCAAGGGCCTGGTGTTGGATCTGCGCAGCAACCCTGGCGGTTTGCTGACTGAAGCGGTCTCGGTCTGCGACAAGTTTCTCCAGAAGGGCCAAGTCATCGTCTCCCAGCGGGGACGTGCCTATCCCGAACAGACACAGCGTGCGACGCACGGAAACGGTGGCCGGAACTTCCCCATCGTCGTGCTGGTAAACCACGGGACCGCTTCGGCGGCAGAGATTGTCAGCGGCGCATTGCAGGATCACGATCGCGCGATCGTTGTGGGCGAAACCACCTTCGGCAAGGGCCTGGTGCAGACGGTCTATCCGCTCTCCGACAACACCGGCCTGGCCCTGACCACCTATCACTACTACACGCCCGAGCGGCCGGCTCATCCAGCGCAACTACAACGGCGTGTCGTTGTACGACTACTACTACAACCACGATCAGCCCTCTGCTTCCGCCGACAAGAGCCGTGAGGTCAAGCTGACCGATTCCGGACGCACCGTCTATGGCGGCGGAGGCATCACGCCCGACGACAAGATCAATACGCCGAAGTCCAATCACTTCCAGGATGTGCTGCTGGAGCACTACATCTTCTTCAACTTCGCCAGCCACTACCTGGCCAATCGCACGGTGGAAAAGAATTTCCAGGTGGATGATGCCGTGATGAACGAGTTCCGGCAGTTTCTAAACAGCCAGCAGATCTCCTTCACGGAGCAGGATCTGAGCGGGGTTTCCGACTGGCTCAAAGCAAACATCAAGGCAGATATCTTCACCACCCAGTTTGGCGAGGAACAAGGGCTCCGCGTCCGCGCCGATTGGGACCCGATGATCAGCCAGGCCATCAGCTATCTACCGCAGGCACAGGCCCTTGAAGACCAGGCAAAGAAGGCCGATGAGCAGCGCGCCTCGGCTGCTCTTCACGCGAGCCAGTAAAGCTTCGCTCTGCCGCCAATCCTGGGCCCTGTACACGCGGCCAAGGAAATTCAACCTGCGGAGGACAATGATCATGGCAGACAAGGTCCAGAAGCTGGGTCTGGAACGCGACTACAAGCAATACCTCTACTTCATCAACAAGGAAGGCAACGTCGCGCGCAAGAAAAAGGGCGGCGATGGCGCGGAAGAGGTTGTTGCGGAGACGAAACTGGTCCGCGAAAAGGGATATCTCTATTTCATCGACAAGGACGGCGACTTGGCCCGGGCTCCGCGCAAGGGCAAGTCGGATACGGCTTTGCCTGCGGAGAGCCAGCCTTCTCAGGGGTAACGAGTCCAGTCACTGATGCCTGCGTGTTGCGGACTTAATCTCTCCTTACAGAGCGGACGCAGTTCCTGCTTCCTGACGGTCCTCGAGAGTCTGGCCGGGAGCGCCAAAGACTCGTGTCTCGCCTTCTCCCACCACCGCAACGCGCCCGGCTAATCCCAGCCGTCCCGCGGATGCGAGCAGCCGTGGCAATGGCTCTTCCAGCGGCTCCTCAGCGAGCCAGAAGGTCCCGTAGTGCATCGGCACCATCAGCTCAGCCCCAAGGTCCTGGAATGCGCGCAGCGCGTCTTCCGGACTGGTATGGACGGCCCGGTAGCTGTCCGGCGTATAGGCGCCGATCGGCAGCAACGCCACCTCCGGTCGCAGACGGGCGCCGATCGCGTGAAAGCCGGCGAAATACGCCGTGTCTCCCGAGTAATAGAGCCGGCGAGCGCCGCCTTCCACGAAATAGCCGCCATAACCACGGTGACCATCCATAATCCAGCGCGTGCCCCAATGTTTGGCCGGCGTGTGGGTGATGGTCAGGCCTCCCGCCGCGTAACTCTCCCACCAGTGCAGTTCGATGACCTCGGAGAAGCCCAGGCGCCTCACAATGTCGGTCACATCCGTGGGAACGACGGCGATAGGCGCGCGACCCGTGCGCCGGCGCGTGGCCCGTACCACCCGCCGCAGCGAGGAGCGGTCGAGATGGTCCATATGCGCATGGGACAGCAGGACAACGTCGATCGGCGGCAGATCGCGCACCCGCACGCCGGGCCGCCGCTGGCGTCGCAGCAGGATCAGCCAGGTGGAGAAGACAGGATCGAAGAGCAGGTTGTGTCCTGCGGCCTGGACCAGGAACGACGAGTGCCCAATGAACGTAACCCCCAGCTCATCCGGCGTCACCAGCTGCGGCCGCCGGTGCGTGCCCAGCATCGGCGTCACCGCCGAGCGCCAAAGCAGACGGCCCGTGTACCGCAGCCTGCGCCCCATTTCAGCCCAACGTCCCATGTCCAATCTTCCTCTTTGACGTTGGATGAGGACGGACGGCACTTTGATCTCTTCGCGGACAGCCTCTAAGGACAGGCCTGTATCACTGGCCGCGAATCGATTCGACCAATTCACTCCGCACCGGGCTCCGTCCCTTATCTCCCTGACTTGCACAGGCAGAACGGATGAGATAGATGATTGCCGGCAAATACAAGATGCTCGCATGGCTGCTCAGGGCGAAACCCACAACATAGGAAAGACAAGCGGTAGCCACGATGAGAAGAAAAACCGCGGCGGCAAGACTTGACCGTGTCCACCGGTTGCATTGCCATGCGGCAACAAGGAGGGCGGCCCACAAGACGAGCTGCGCAATGAACGGCTCGCTCGCTACGTCCACTCCACAAGCGGAGTTCTGATGGAGCCCGGCCTTCCCTTCTTCAGAGAAAAAGCAGGGCACCCAGCTTCCTTTCCCAAGGCAACGATCGTCGCCCTGGGATGAGTCTTCATGTACTGGACAGCTTCCCTCTTCTGCCCTGCGTCGAAGTTCCACTCCGATGTGTAGCGATGTCCCGCGCCGATATCGGCATAAAGGGGATCGATGTTCATATTGGATGGCGGCGGGTAGCAATCATTGAACTCTTCGACAGATAAATGCCGGCGATGAGAGTGCCGAAGAGAAGCGCGGCCAGGAGCGCACGGCCATTGCGGGCATCCGGCGCCGAACTGCGAGGAAGAGGACCTCGCATCGAAGTGCTTAATAAAACTGAAAACTCGACCTTAATACGGATTCACTGGCTTATTCGTAAGCCCTCGCAACACTTTCATCTACAGACAGTGCATTACAACGTCCGCCAATTTTCACCATTACATGAAGTTTGCGATCACCAAAGCTGGCAGCCAAGTCTGCCGAACTCTCTGGGGGCGCAAATGTGGGGAATGCTACGTCCTTATAGTTATTTAGTACTGGGGAACTCAGCAGTCCTTTTGCGTATATGTCATAACTCACGATGATATCTGGTCTCTTATCTCTCACATATCGCCATGGAATCCCCCCTATGGTTCTCGAACTTCTCTCTTCGGGAACTTTCAGTGGCTGGTATTTCAAAGCATCTGGGTTGGTCAGTCCAAAACCGTCATAGATATAGCCGTGAAATGATTCCCCAAGGCCCCCTATTTCTGATGTCATCAAAGTGCCGTTTGGGCAAACTCTCCAAATTGCATTCCCAACCCGTAGGTATGTGTGGACACGGGCCGCATCGGCATAGCCGGGAACGGAGTCCGGTTTATTCAGGACTGCTGCTGAAATGTATCCCCACGCCGGTACGCAAAGCAGCGCCGTCAAAATACTTGCGGGAAACGCGCTGAGTAAGCTGCCGTCGACGATAAGGCATAGTATCGTGCCCAAAGCAAGTGGAAGCACAACAATTGGGCGATACCATCCGAATATCATCGTGTCGCCAGCGAGATAGACGCACCACGCCGCCAGCGCGTACGTGAGCAGGAAAATGCCTGTTGCATTCGTCCTGCGAAACTCATAACCGGCCGCCCTTGCGTTAAAGAAAATAACCGAGACGACGACTGCTGAAAGAAATAGAGCGCATAACCCCAGATCATGATTAGAAGAGAGAATCGCATGTGCGAGTGGCCTGTAGGGGACTGAATAACCAATCCTCTTTGCCTTGATTGTATTCGGAACAATCGTGTGAAATGATGCCTCGAGCCAGCCAAAGCCAATCGCCATTGCGCACAACGGTCCGAGAAGTATCTTGAAGCGTATCCTCCTCGAGATAGCGAGATAACCGATGGCTAGAACAACATAGCCAAAAAGTTCATAGCGGACGAACCCCGATAACACCATTAAGGTCAAGCCATAAGCCGGAGCGTCTTCTAGAAAGACCAGGCCAAAAAGCGCAAGCGCTACTCCGAAAGGGGTCTCCATTTGATCAACGGCTGCCGGGAGCAGCGTTGAAAAAACAGCAATGACGGCAATTATGCAGTTTATGGCGGTTCTGAATCGTGTGCGGCCCCGCCCTTCTGAAACCCGCAATACGAATATCAATGCGCTGACACTCGCGGCTGCTATCGCGAAAGCACTAATAAAAGGGACGCTGTTAAATGCCGGCCAGAGAATCATGAATGGCGCCAGCACTAAGTTCCATAGCGGCGCCGACGTGGACATGACTCGATCGCTTATGTTGTACCAGGGATGCCCAAACTCGATAAGGTGCTCTGTAATTCTGCGATGTATATATGCATCATCGGCTCCGCAACCGCTTAGCCGCAAAAGGACAAACAAGCTGCAGGCGAACACAATACAAAATGCAACAGCAAGTGTCGCCCGATGTTTTTTTAACACTCTTTATAGGCTCCTGACTGCGCCCCGGTGATCTCCATTTCAAAGGAACATTACTATACCTAAGTGCAGTAGCGCCAACAAGCCCCACATTGACAGCAATCAGCCCCGAGCCGAAGACGATACGCAGACCGACGATCGTCCAGATGGGCAATGGCATGCGGGCACACCGCATCCACATCGGGTTGTCGCTGCCGGTAAACAGGGCGCCATCGAAGCCAAAGCCGTGCCCGGTTACCCAGTTTTTCACCTGCAGCCCTTGCAAATCGGAGATTTCGAACACGGTGAGAGACCGTGTGCCACGTCCGAGGGCCATCAGCGTGATGAGGGATAGCGGCAGCTCGGCGCGGAGCCCACCAGCGATAAGGATTCCGGCGAAGAGGACAAGCCGCATGACGTGGCGGCCTGCATATTCCGGAGAACCGGCGCCTAGCCACCGGTCTTTGACTTCATTTCCGGACTCCATCTATGCATGATGCAGATCGACCATCGGGTCCACACGGACCCGTGGAGCAAACACTCGAGACGCAATATCGCTTCCCGTAGCTCTCCGCGATGGGAGACAATGCCCGCAGGTCATGCGTCTTTCTCTATTCCCCATTGTTGTGTTCATGTGCCTGCAAAATGTGCCGTTCTCTCGTGCACAAGACGAAGGCGCCTCGCCTCGTCCAGTCCAGCCGCTTACCACGACTGCGCCACAGCAGAATACAGACACTCAGACTCCTACCCCACCGCCCGTTCAGTTTACCCGGACGATGCCAGCCAAACCGGTTCGCTATTCAGGCAGTCTCGGTTCGACATACATTCCGCTGGATAGCTGGATGTATCCGGAAATCATGCGGCTCTATTCGCTGGGGTTCATCGACACAGTATTTCTCGGAATGCGGCCTTACACGCGCACCAGTGTCGCCCACATGCTTGATGAGTCGGCGGGCAGAATCTACAACAGCGACAGCGACGAAGCGAAGGATATCTACAGCGCGCTGAGCCGCGAACTGGCTCCTGACCTTGAAATCCCCATTGACGCGCATCGCGGACACTCCGAAGTGGAGTCGGTCTATACGCGGATGCTCGGCATCTCCGGCCAGCCGCTGCGCGACAGCTACCACTCCGGTCAGACCATCGTGAATGATTACGGGCGCCCCTATGCCGAGGGATTTAACAACATCACCGGCGCGAGTGTCCGCACAACTCTCGGCCGCTATTCAGGCTACTTCCGCGGCGAGTACCAGCATGCGCCGGCTCTGGAAGGTTACTCAGCGGCGGTAGCCGATCACTTTTCCGTCCTGGACGAGACGCCATTCAGCTCCGACAACCCCACCATCTCGTACGGTAAAACGCTGCACAGCGTCGACACCTTCCGCGTCCAGGAGGCCTATCTCGCGGCAAATTTTGCCAGCCATGAGATCTCCATCGGGAAGAGCGACGAATGGTTCGGCCCGGGACGGGGCGGCGGCATGGGTTACAGCAACAATGCGGAGAATATCTACTCGATCCGCATCAACCGTGTGGAACCCGCGCACATCCCGTTTGTCTCGCGCTTTCTTGGCCCGATCCGTTACGACTTCCTGTATGGAAAGGTCCAGGGACATACCGCGCCCTACGGCGACTATATGCATTCGGAGGGCTTCAGCTTCAAGCCCACTGCCAACTTCGAGTTCGGCTTCGAGCGCACCATCGTCTTTGGCGGCAAAGGCCACGAGCCCGTCACCTGGCACACCTTTCTCAAGGGCTTCTTCGATATCAACGACACCACGTTCAACGAGAAGACCGGCCGTAACGATCCCGGCGCCCGCTTCTCGGCCTTCAACTTCTCTTATCGCGTTCCGTTCGTGCGTAACTGGCTTACGTTTTACAGCGATTCCGAAGCACACGACGATGTAACGCCGCTCAGCGCTCCCCGCCGCTCGGGGATACGGCCCGGCCTCTATCTTTCGCACTTTCCCGGCGCGCCCAAATTGTCGCTGCGCGCGGAAGCAGTCTCCACCGACCCGCCTACCGGCCGCAGCATCAACGGCAGCTTCATGTACTGGGAGGTGGAGCAGCGGCAGGCCTATACCAACAAGGGCTTCGTCTTTGGCGATTGGATCGGCCGCGAGGCCAAGGGTGGTCAGACCTGGCTCACCTATCACCTGAGCGGCAACGAATGGCTGGAGTTTCAGTACCGGAACGTGAAATCGGCCAAAGACTTCGTGCCTCTCGGGACGACCCAGAACGACTTCACGGTGAACGCAGTGAAGCGCCTGGGCAAAGACGTTGAAGTGAACGCATGGGTGCAGTACGAGCGCTGGAAGGCGCCGTTCCTCCTGAATGGCGATACTTCTGCCCAGAACGACACCAGCATCGCAGTGCAGTTCACGCTGTATCCACGCAGCAGCATACGCCGCTACTGAACTTGTCCACCCGGCCCAGAATCTTCCTGAATTGGTCTTTAACGCAGGCTGGGCTGAGGCTTGCCGGAGCCACAAGTATCGATTCCCTTCTCGATAGCGGTCCCCTCTTCGTAGTCGTTCCAGGTTCCGACCAGCAAATAAGGCATATAGTTTCCGGCGGATTGCTGCCGCCACAGGTTGAGAGTGTCGGTGAGAGTCTGACCACAGCGGGGATTGATATGCCGATTCAGTCCCCAAGATGCCTTGCTGTCATCAAAACTTGCCCAGGCGCCCCCTACAGCGATGGCATCCGGATATTTCGACTGCATTGTGTTGTAGAAATCGGTCAAATATTGACTGCCCCAGTTGCTGCCGTCGCCCCCCAGGACCGGATTGACCCATGCGTAATAGCCGTCGATGGACGAGGCGAATTTTCCGGGAGGAAATTCATCGAGGAGCAGTGGCGATGGACTCCATTTGTTGATTTCGGTCCGCACGCGGCTCCAATCGGTGTGTCTCTTGGGAAAAATGAAGATCACGGGCCGACCGTTATACATGAGATACGCCTGACGCCCTGGGGCGTTTGGTGCGAGGTAGGTCTTCTGAAAAAGCTTGAAGTCCTCCATCGACTCGTCGGTCGCGCCATCCTCATCATCAGTTTCGTCGTACATCATCGCGACGTGGAAGTTTTCCTCCGCCGCGAGGCTCTGCATCAGGGCGTAGCTGCGATCGATAAAGGGCTGGCGATATCCGTACCAATCCACCACAAACCCGGAAATGCCCAGGGCTTTGGCCTGCTGGATCTGCCTTCGTATGACAGCTGGGTCATGCGAGGAGTATCCGACGTCGATGTGCCTGGGATGCCCAAACCAGGCTTCATACACCGCGAGGACCTGGGGCGGGGGCCCGGATACCCGACGGTTCGGTCCGGCGCTCAGACGGGATGCAGAATGGGAGCATCCATGGGCCAGAGAGAGAAGAAAAAGCAAAGCAGCTGCTGCACGAGAGACCATCATCCAATTCACATCTTAAAGCAGCTTGCCGACGCCCGCGATTGCGAGATACATCCCTGAGGGGCTGGAAGTCCTCAGATAACCGTGACTTCCGCGCAAAACTCAGGTGACCATAGAGTCGCCGGGCGGCCAGGGTGGCGCGTTCCGGCCTAGGACAACTGTTGTGGTCAGTAGTATCGTTTTCCTAGCGTTGCTCTCAATAACTCATCATGATTCATTAAGCGGCGCAACCGCAGTTCAAACTCCCCCGCCTGGAAAATTGGAGTAACTAGAACCTTGAACCTTGGTGAACGGCCAGATGCAGGAATCTAAGACGCTGCAAGCCCGCATCCTTTCCGGGAGCTTTGTGCTGCTCCTCGGCTCCGGGCTGACGGCTGCGATCAACTTCGCCTATAACGTGGCGGTGGCGCGCTTTCTTGGCCCGACGGCTTTCGGGCATGCCACTGTTGCATACACCCTGCTTACTCTGATGTCTGCGGTCACGCTGTCCTTTCAGATCGTTCCGGCTAAGGTCGTAGCGCAGCAGAGCACTCCGGAAGCGAAGAGCGCAGCCTATCGGGACTTCCATCGAGCGGCATGGGGATGCGGTCTTCTGGTTGCATTCCTCCTGGTGCTGTTTCAGACGGCGGTTTCCAACTTCCTAAAACTGCCTACTCCGATCCTTGTAGACCTGATTGCGGTAGGGGCCGCCTTCTACGTTCCGCTCGGCAGCCGTCGCGGCTTCATCCAGGGAGCCTACGGATTCCGGTCTCTCTCGGCGAACCTTGTTCTCGAAGGGCTGGTCCGGCTTTGCGGATCGCTCCTGATGGTCATGTTGGGAGGGGGCGTCATTGGCGTTGTCGCAGCCAACGCGGCGGCCATGGCGGTGGCCTATTTCGCTGCCGCACCCAAACTGGCCCCGCCGGTCCCGAACCACATTCGCTTCTCCTATGCGCTTCGCGAGTCGATACAGGCCCTGGTCTTCTTTGCCGGCCAGGTGCTTATCAATAACTGCGACATCGTGCTGGTAAAGCATTTCTTCTCCCCAGCTATGGCCGGCCTTTATGCTGCCGTCGCGATGGTGGGGCGAGTCATCTTCGCCTTTTCGCAGGCGGTGGTGAACAGTATGTTTCCCCTGGTCGCCGGTACTGGCGATGAGGAGAGACGGGACCTGAAGGTCATTGCCACTTCACTGCTGCTTGTGCTGGGTATCGGTTGCAGTGTTGCGCTCGCTCTTCGCTTCGCGCCTGCGAGCATATGGACTTCTTTTTTCGGACCAGGCTTTGCGGTGAGCGGGCCGTATGGCATGCCCTACCTCCTGTCTCTGTATGCAGTCACGACTGTTTTGTATTGCCTAAGCGTGGTCGTGATTACGTATGAGATGTCCTACAAGATCGCGAATACCAGTTGGATTCAGCTGGCGTTCAGTGGAATTCTGGTTGCGGGCATCTGTGTATTTCATTCCTCGCTGCGGCAAGTGATCCTGGTTCAGCTGGTATTGATGGGCGTCCTTCTGATCCTTGTCGCGCTGCCATTTCTATTCAACGCTCTGGTGGTTTCAGAGCGCATGCCACGACTGAGCAACGGCCGGCCCATCAGGCTCGTCCAACGAGTTACAGAAGACGAGGCCATCGCGGAATTTTTGAAGAGTGAGTTCTACCGGCCGGTATTCCGCGAGTATCAAGATGCCCTTCAAGGCATCGTGGTCAATCCAAATCTCTTGGACGCCGGTGAGAACGCCAAGCGACGCGCGTTGTTTTTCATTCGCCACTTCGCTCTGTGGAAAGAGCTTCCCGCCGGAACTGAATGGTATGAGGTTGAGATAGGAGAGGCGGATTTAGAAAAAATCCGCGTATTTCCTCGGGCTCAATGGCGGAATTTTGCGCCACGAACTTTCTCAATCATCGAAGTTGCGGAGCACATGCGCAAGCGTCAAGGCATCGACACGAGTGCGTTCCAATCCAAGATCGCGACGATTGGCACCCGGCTCCTCCGTCCGGACGACGATTTGGGCACAGTACTCCTCATTGGAGTGAACGAGAACGAGCCGTTGACGGTCCTGGACGGAAATCATCGCCTGGTTGCATCCATGCTGACGTCACCGCGCAGAACACACAGGCTTCGGTTCCTGTGCGGGTTCTCACCGAAAATGACTGAGTGTTGCTGGTATGAGACGAATCTGGCAACTCTATTTCGATATGGGAAGAACGTATTAAGACATCTTGTACATGATCATGAGGCTGAACTCGAGCGATTGTTACAACGTGCGAGCTAAGCTGCCAGCGCTGTGCGAATGGAATGGATTTATTGGACGAGCAGATGAAAATAGATCGAGAGAAGGTACATATGACAGTTCGAAAGCGTCCTGTAGCCGTGATGCAATTGCCAGAACAATGGGGGAAGAAGGAAGCGAGACAGTTTGCTCGTCAGGTCGAACGCTGCATGGGTAGTAGCCGCCCGTACCTCGTGCTCGATTGTTCAAATGTGCGTCATCTCGACAAATCCGTGGTCTATTCACTGCTCGGCTGTCTGGAGGAAGCCCTGAAACGCAATGGTGACGTCAAACTGGTCGGCATACCTCTGGCGACGGATGCGATACTTGGATCGACTGGGACAAATCAGCTTTTCGAAATTTTCGACACAACCGCAGAGGCCGTAAATAGCTTCCACCAGCTTTCGCTCGACTATGTCTCGGAGACAGACAAGTCGGAGAGCGCAGCGTAATCGGTTTGGAGTGGATGGAATGCTTATATATCGACGCGTTCGGAGAGGCCTCGTGACAAACTTGGCCCGTTTGTTACGCCAGGAGATTGCAATCGGCCTGATAGTTTTTCTGGCGGCGCCATTCGGCGGCTCAGTCTCCGTATTCGCCCAGCAGACGGTACCCACCCCGCAGATAAGCGGCACCTCTTCTTCGCAACCGCCTTCGCAAAATCCCGCGACCGAAAATGAAAAACCAGCGAACGGCACGAGCCAGAATCAGGAAAACAATCCATCCAATGTTCCGCGGCCCGCTCAGGAACAGCAGCAGGGCGGAGCCCCAGTACCCTTGGGGACAGCGGTTGCCCCGTATGAAAAGGGCATAGGCGTTGCTGCTTCCCGGCCTGCCGGGAGCGGTAATTGCACCCGCGAAACAGAGGCGAACACGCTCCTTTGTGATTAAGCTTGGCGTGCTCATCGGTGCATGTGCCGCCGTGGGAACCGTGGTCGCACTTTCCAATGCAAGCCCGAGCCAACCCCACTGACAGAGGCTCCAAGACACTCAAGACAATGGTGGGAATAGACTGATGCGTACAAATTCTAAGAATCGACGAACCTTCGTAAGTTTTTCCGGCATGGATGGGGCAGGAAAGAGCACCCAGATCCATAGCCTTCGCACGCGATTGACAGATGCCGGTCTACAAGTATCGTTAGTCACCTTCTGGGACGATGTCGCGAGGCTGACTCAACTCCGCGAAGTGAGTGGGCATAAGTTGTTCAAAGGCGACAAAGGCATTGGGTCTCCGGATGCCCCGATTAACAGGCGAGACAAAAATGTCAGATCCTGGCCGATGACTGCGGTAAGGTATTTTCTTTATTTTGTAGACGCAGTCTCTCTTCGACTGGTGGTGAAGCGAGCGCTTCGATCTGACGCCGACTTCATCATTTTTGACCGATATGCCTACGATGAGCTCGCAAATCTGAATTTGAGCAACCCGATTGCTCGAGCCTATGTCCGGATGGTTATGTGGTTTGTCCCTAAGCCACATGTCAGTTATCTGCTGGATGCAGATCCAGTGCAGGCTCGCGCGCGCAAACCCGAGTATCCTCTTGAGTTTTTGTATTTTTGTCGTGCGTCTTATATGACCCTGAGCGATTTAGTAGGCGGAATGGCGATCATTCCGCCAATGCCCGTTCAGGAGGTTGAGCGTGAGGTACTGCAATACGCAATCAAACATCTACCTGCCGGCTCTATCCAAGAAGAGTTGGCAGAAAACCTCGTCGCCGGAAAAGATCGCAATTAAATTGTCGGTAATATCTCGCGCTCTGCAATCGCGCTGAATGCTATTTTCGTGATCCGCTTGATCACGAATGACGTACGATGCATCGTCTCTATTGATGGGCTTGAGGATGGCGATAGGTTGAGGAGGCTCGCCCCGAGGCCTTCTTACTTTTGCGCCGAACGCGACCACTTGATCCCCGATGCTCCAGCCCTTCAGTTAAGAACTTGCCTGGCACCAAGACTTCAACAAACTCATACTCGAAGCTAGCTATCTCGGAAAATAATCCCGCTTGCTGATCGACTGCCCGGGTATTATTCTTCCTCTACTGCTTCGCCTCCCTCGGAAACAGTGATAGGGCGCACTTAGGTCCAGAATATCCCACTGTATGGGTATCTTCTGAATCGCAACGTGCATGCCTGGAAAACCGAGGCGAGTCATGAAGTCCTTTTATTGCATCGTTCTGGCGCTCATGGGCTGGGTGGCGCCCGCATTTGCTACCGTCAGTGTCAGCACCCCGAAAAATGGCGCCACCGTGACTTCGCCGGTTCACTATGTGGCGAGCGCCACCACGACTACGTGTTCGAAAGGCGTAGCCTCGATGGGGATTTACGTAAACAACAAACTTGTTTACGTGGTGAATGCGACACAGCTGGACCATCAACTCAGTCTGGCCACGGGAGCCGAACACACCGTTGTGGAAGAGTGGGACCACTGCGGCGGGGCCTCTTATACGACCATTAACCTGACCGTTACGTCGAATACGCCACCCGCCCCGACAGCCAGCATATCTGCGAATCCGACATCGATTTCCTCGGGTGCAACCTCCACCCTGACCGTGACGGCAACCAATGCTACACAGGTGACTGTGGGCGGCTCGGATGGCAGCACGTACACGTTGTCGTCGAACGGAGGAACGCAGGTCGTCAGTCCCACCGCGACGACCACCTACACGGTAACCGCGACCGGAGCCGGTGGAACAACTACAGCGACGGCCACAGTCACCGTGTCACAATCCACGGCGCCTACCGTAACTATCTCGGCCAATCCCACTTCGATCAACCCCGGGGCATCGTCCGCGCTGACCGTGACGGCGACCAAGGCCACTCAGGTGACCGTGAGCGGCTCGGACGGCAGTTCCTACACGCTGTCTTCGACCGGTGGAACGCAATCGGTCAGTCCCACGGCGACGACAACCTACACGGCAACGGCGACGGGGTCCGGCGGAACCGCGACGGCAACGGCGACCGTCACGGTGAGCCAGGCCGCAACGCCTACCGTAACCATCGCGGCCAATCCCGCTTCGATCAATCAGGGTGCATCATCCACGCTGACGGTGACCGCAACCCATGCCACTCAAGTGACCGTAACTGGATCCGACGGCAGTTCCTATACTTTGTCGTCGACCGGTGGAACGCAATCGGTGAGTCCCACCACAACAACAACCTACACCGCAGACGCCACCGGCTCTGGAGGGAACGCGACGGCGAACACGACCGTGACCGTGACCCCTGCCGGGAGTAGCACTTCCATTAACCATGTCCTTTTCCTGCTGCAGGAAAACCACTCCTTCGATAATTACTTCGGCATGCTGAATCCGTATCGCCGGACGAAGGGCTGGACCACTGGCGACGATGGTCACGTCTATACCGTCGACGGCATAGACGACAAGCTGAACACCAGCAACGTGGACGATGAGGGCACATCGATTCCGCTCTTCAAGCTCAAGTCCACCTGCATCGACGATGCATCGTCGTCATGGCTGGAAAGCTATGGGGATGTAAATCGCTATAACTTCCTGGCTACACGCCCCATTCTCATGGATGGCTTCGTCCATAACGCTGAAGGCTTTGCGAAAAGCTGCGCCAGCTCCGGCTCATGCTCAGGTAAATTCACCGATCTCACCGGGCAGCGCGCCATGGGATACTACGATCAGACATTTCTCAACTACTACTACTACATGGCTTCGCAGTTTGCGCTGTCGGATCGGTGGTTCTCACCGGTATCGAGCAAGAGCGCTCCCAATCGCGTCGCGACCTTCACCGGAGGCACCACTCAAGGCCTGGCATTCGATCCGGGCAGCGATGACCACGTCTCTCCTCTGACTGTGAATACTATCTTCCAGGAACTTGATACGGCCGGTGTGCCATGGAAGGTGTACTACACAGTTACGGATGGTTTTTGCGTGGCGGGAAATGCATGCGGCACCGGCTCCGGTAATTTCCCAGCAACTTATCTTAATTATTTCACCTATTTCCATAAGTACCTCTATCAAAACTCGTCGCATGCCACCTGCACCGGCACCACAAAGCCATCCAGCGTGGTCGGCGATACGTCGAATTACTTCTGCATCGACACGAATCACGTCGCTCCCTTAACCACCTACTACACCGACCTCAGCAGCAGCAAGCTTCCCAGCTTCAGCTTTATCGAGGCTGGCTCAGGCATCAACGACGAGCACCCCGGATCGGGTGCGTCGGTTCTGACCGGGCAATCAGAGGTGGCGAAGGTAGTAAATGCGTTGATGACCAGTCCGGAGTGGAAGGATTCCGTCTTGTTCTTCAGCTTTGATGAAGGCGGCGGCCCATACGACCACGTTCCGCCTGTTCCTGGCCACTCAAACGATAAGACCAACGCCTCACTGGGAACAATCGCGGATATCTCAACGATTGCGGTAAATCCGGATAGCTATAAGCCGTGCCTGCCCAGCGGAGGCACTCCAACGACTCATTGCGATCTGAAACCGAGCAGCCCGGGAGCTCACTCCGGTGATGCCGCCGCTGTCAAGGGCTTCGCCGCCCAACTCGGTTTCCGGCTTCCGAACATAGTCATATCGCCATTCAGCCGTCGACACTACGTCTCTCACGTCCCGATGGACCATACCGCAGTCATCAAGTTCGTCGAAAACCGGTTTATCGGCGGCTCCGCGCATCTGACCGCGCGGGACGCGGCGCAGCCCAATCTGCTGAATTTCTTTGATTTCAACAACGTTCCATGGGCAACACCGCCCACTCCGCCTGCTCCAGTCACCCCTGCTTCGCTGGGCTACAATCCGTGCACCCCGGCGAGCCTACAGTAGCCTGCGCTTGTTGGGCAGACCCGCGGTCGCTGTTACTAACGAACGGCCGCGGGCTTCGACACGATGACGTTGAAGTTGCTTTGCACCTGCGCCGCCATGTACTGCTATAGCAACCGCGGCTCAACGCTCGCCAGTGGATGCTAGTGGGAGCCTTCGTGCCCAGCCAAGTTCCCAACAAACGCGAAAGGGAGCGGGCCAGAGCCCCGCTCCCTCTTATAATCCACAGCTGTCGGCCAATCTTTATGATTAACAATCAGAGCAACTTAGGTTCATTAGCAAACGAAATAAATATGACGATACCAGCCCATTTATTTTTTTCCCACTTTATGAAGAGATTTGGCCACTCCAGAATCATCGTCAGACCGATTCACTTCGGTGATCTACGCGGAGACGGGTATCGATTCATCAGCAGGAGGTGGGCTCAATAACTCCCGTATCAGCTTGAGATACAGATTTTTCTGCTTTAAAACATACATCAGCATCACTATATAGACAGAGCATATTACGACGACACCCAAGACGAGCCTTGGGAGTGGCGGAAGCAGATATCCGTAGAAGAGCTGAAGTCCCAGAGCAATTCCTGCGGCGACAATACCTGAGAACAACGGACGGCTGACGGCTAGCAGTGAATCTCGCAACGACACCGGAGTGCCACGAGTAGCCCAGGCGATAAACGGAACGACTAGGAGTGCCATCACGATTGAATAAGCAGAAGCGACACCCTTCGGGCCCCAATGAAGACCTACTGCAAGACCCGCAATGAGAAGCGCGGCGCGCACCGAAATGATCCGCAAGGCTCTGCCTGCCAGTCCGTAAGAATACAGCAGCCATCCGAGCGGAACGAGAATCGCAAAACTCAATGTTGTCGGAGCGAGAAGTCGAAAGATCGGCGCTGCCGTGTTCCACTTATGGCCAAGAAACACTTGAATGATATCCGGGGCAAAGAGTCCACAAGTGAAGGTGATGGGCACCGTGAGCGACAATATTAGAGAATAGCCTGTAAGAAAGTAGCTTCTGAAGCGACTAGGTTCGTCCTGGAGCCTGGACAATGCCGCGAAGGCCACGCCGCCGGCTGCCGAATTGAGATTGTCAGTCGGGATGTTAACAAGTTGGTATGCCCTGCCATAGATCCCGAGCGCTTCCACACCGCAAAAGCGACCTACAAGTATGTTGTCAAAGTTGCTGGCAAAATATGCAATTAAGCCGTTCAAGGTGAGGCTTCCGCCGAACCGCATCATGGAAGCAATTTCCTTGTGCCTGTGAGGCCTGCCTGGAATCCATCTGGAAGTCAGCCAAACACATATTGTGTAGACCAACGGGGGGACGATGGGGATGGCTACGAGGGACCAGTACCCAAAGCCTCGGAGGGCCATAGTAATTCCGAGAGCTGTGCCTACGAACAGCGAGAAGATGTCAATAATCGACAGGGTGACAAAACGCATCTGACGCTCAAGCAAAGCAGAGTGCTGTACCCCAGCAGCGTTGAAGAAGAACGCCAATGCCAGGACAGCTGTCAACCCAATGAGACGCGGCTCGTGATAGAACGCGGCGATGAACGGTGCCATAGCCAGAGTGAACAAACTCAAGAACGCGCCCACCAGCAAGTTGATCCAGAACAATGTTGAGGATTGCTCCGTCGTGATCGATAAACGCTGAACGACTGCAGCTGAAAGACCGAAATCTCTGAAAACGCTGAAAATGCCGATCATCGCGGTCACCATGCCGACGAGCCCAAAATCCTTGGGCGCCAGCAGGCGAGCCATGATCATCAGCGAACCCATTCGCAACAAAAGAGTGGATGACTGCGAGATGATTCTAGCGAGGCCGCCACGAATCGCTCGTTGCTTCAAATCCTTCACTGTGTCTCCACTAAGATCAGAGGGATATGGACCTCCTCTATAAGATTGGAATACGCCATATCAAAGTACAAGCTTGCGGCAATGGTACGCCTCAGCATAACCGCTTGGTGCATTGCATTCCATACCGCGAAGCCGCATGAGGGAACGAAAGGTAGAATCCTCAAACCACTGCTTACTGCGTTGCGACGAAAATGCATTCATGAGATAGCGGATCTTCGTTTCGCATATCTCCGATTCGAGAGGTATGAAAGTATTGGGCTGCCCCAAGTCACCATCGTACTTGGGAATTTCATACTCCAAGATAAAGTTATTGCGAAATGTATTCCACGTTAGTTCCGATAGCAGACGATGATCCTGATGAGCGTCTTTTCGCTGGTGTGTCAAAATTAGATCTGGAGAAACTGACTGCTTGAGCTCCTCGAAAATAGACTTGATTTCAGCGCCATCGAATGGCATGAAACCGTCGCGGAACTCCTTTAACAGTATTTGTTCCAATCGTTGAGGGCCGGCGAACCACTCGGCTGCCTGCTGCGCCTCGGACCTGCGTACTCCAATGGCGCTAAAAACTACCCAATGAAAGGTACACTTCGGATACTGATCGATCAGACGGAGGATAGTTCCCCCGCAACCAATCTCGATGTCGTCAGAATGGGCGCCGAGGCACAGCACCTTCAACGATCCATCCGAGCTTGCATCCAAATTCAGTTTGATCATAGGCAGACATGATTCCATGCGAAGTGCGGGTGCCGTAGCTAATGGTTTCGTCTTATGTCGAAGCAACCAGCGTCGACAAGGCGCGCTCGGCAGCGAGTTCTCCGCTCTTGAAAGCGTCGTCCGTCCACAGATAGCCCCATTCTCCGTACCGTCCGCAGCGGGCGATGCCAAGATCGTCGAGATAGGCTTGTACCTTTTTCAAGGCATCTGCGCGCTCGAGATCGAAGATGATGTTTGCGTACTTAAGAAACATCGCCTTGCGAGATAGAACCGTGTCGCTATCGCGCAGGAGACCGCATTTGCGCAGGTCACGGATGACCGGTTCGATCCAATCCTCAGGTGCTCCGGTGAATGGCTTGTATTTGTCAGAGAAGTAGACCTCAGCCTGAATGCTGCCAGTGCCGGGAGGCGCGTTACGTGAAGAGAGCAAGTGTGGAAAGCCGAGACGAGTGAAGCAAATATCCTCATCGTAAAAGTACGTCATATGGGCATCGGTAATGTCCTCGCGGTCCACACCAATGTTTACGAGAATGCAGGTGGAACAGGCAAGGCGCCGCGCAGCATCGACAACATCCGGCGGAGCCCCTTGAATCATTCTGATCAGATCCGGTAGTGGCACTGACGAGACTAATGAATCGTAAGGCGCGACAACCCCGTTGGAAAATGTCAGCTGGTGCGTGCGAGGATCGATAGACACCAACTCATGATTGAGGTGCAGATTGCCCATGGGAAGAAATTTCTTCAGGTAGCGATTGAATCCACCGTCACTGGGGTAGCGGAAGTTGGTGACGTAGTGGGCGTGCGCCGGTGCCGACGCTGATATTGCGCCCCGCAACATCTCTTGCAGGTCGGGACGATACATGCGCGGTCCTAGCCAGTCGATGCTCATATTCTCAGCCGGCGTGGTGTGATATTTCCGCGTGTATTTCATTGGAAAATTCTCGGCAAAAGTCCGGCCATAACTCGCATAAAGCCAGTCCGCATAGTTATTCACCGGTCGCTCAGGGGCTTGGCGCTCTTCGACGAAATCGTTGATAACGTTAACGATTGTCTCCTCCGGTAGCCCATGCAGGTGGAGTTGAACCGGGTGCAACGGCCAATGGCCTTGCCAGTAATTTGTCAGCTTGATCTCAATGGATTCAT
This sequence comes from uncultured Acidobacteriaceae bacterium, assembly GCA_963763665.1. Classification (GTDB taxonomy): domain Bacteria; phylum Acidobacteriota; class Terriglobia; order Terriglobales; family Acidobacteriaceae; genus KBS-83. Next base: position 323,704 of record CAVXPT010000003.1, read on the forward strand.
AGCGCTGATCCACGCTATCCGCATACAGGTCCTGAATGCGCGGATCTTTTGTAAAGGAAATGTGCGGTCCTACGTCGAAGATGAAGCCGGTTTCATACTGGACCGAAGTAGTATGGCCACCGTAATAGCTATTCTTGTCATACATGGTCGGGGTGATACCTTCAGCATGCAGCCGGTATGCAGCCCCAAACCCTCCCATTCCAGAGCCAAGGACGACGACATTTGGTTTTGCCATTAGGGTTCTCCTAAATCCTGTTGCGAATTCAAATCACCAGAGAAGCATTCGAGAGACTTTCGAAAATTCACCGTCGAGACGTTGTTTACGACCCTCGGTATCAATTTCGGAGAAGCGCCTCATATCCGCTCGATTTGTTCAAGGTCAATGGTTGAGAGTCTATGTTGCACTGGAAAGCCTGATGCTATTCCGCAATCCAGGTAGCAGGCCCGTTGCAAAGATAATAAGGTGTGCCCAAGCCTGATGCGATCCCGCTTTCGGGGTGTCTGCTAAGGCATGGCCTTGTCGGCATGGACGCCCTGGGTGGACCGCAGGGATCCGGTATTCACGATGTGTGGCTTCCCACCACCGTATTAACTCATTAGCGATCCAGGATGCCCAGTTTCACGGATGTCTGGTTTCAGAGATACCTGGTTTCACGCTGGCATCGGGCGCCCACCGGATTCGATCAGGAACCCGACGAACCCGCCCCACGAGCAATTGGAGATCATCGAACTTCTGCGGCAATTAGCGACTGTAAGGGAGAATCTTTCGGCGCCTCCGCTGCAACGGGCCACCGTTCATTCTGCTCTCGCCAAAGTCTCCCCGCTATCCCTTCGGAAATGCCATCTATGTGATCGATGCAGACAACATCGTCCTTTGCGATGTCACGCGTCAGCACGCAGCCTTCAGAAAGAGCGATGGGTAGCGCTCTCATACCGCGAGCAGTCGCGGCATTGTCGACCAGGCCATAGGTGCAGAAGCCACCGATGCCGTCCAAGCGCTCGCCCGCTTTCAGGTGACGCTTAGCAACGGCGACAACTTCGCAGACTGGACCGCCGATGGGCGCAACTGTGGCGTCTCGATCCGTGACCGCTCGACCGATTGTGGATGCGATCTGGAGGTGCGGCAGATGAAAGGGCGTATAGAAAACATAGAATGGCCCGTCACCGAGTTTGTAATACGCCAGCTGGGCTTTCTTGAGCGGCAGTTCCTCGTGGATGATGACAAAGGCACCCGTGTGGGGAGCAGCACCGAGCGCGAAATCGACCAGGCCTGTTTCCAACATCTCCTTTGCGGGCAATCGGTTCGCCACCTCCCGCACATAGTCGCAGGGCGGCCCAAACATGCCGCGGCGGCCAACACGAAATCCCGTAGCGTTGGCGAGCACGGTGGCTTCCATCGACAATTTGGTGGAGTCGGCGAATGAGGTTACCTTCCTGACGTCCTGATCGTTCTTTTCCGCAAACGCCCGCTGCGTATCCGGATTTCGATAGTAGTCCACCATGCCTTTGATATTGCCGGCGGCGACGACTCGCAATCCAAGAGTTCGCAGATAGCGCAGCAGGGTCATCGCGACTCCGGGCTCATCTCCGTCCGTGTGCGTGAGGATCACTCCTGCCTGGTCGGCTTTCGCTTTCAGAATAGGACCGATGAGCGAATCCAACTCGGCATTCACAAGCACCACGTGCTTTGCATGGTCGAAGGCATCCAGAACCACGCCCGTAGCCGCTTCCACTGTCCCGGTTGCTTCGACCAACACATCGATGGCAGCGCAACTGGTCAGCACGAACGGATCCGTCGTAACAACCGGCACCCCGTCGGCTATGCTATCTTCCGCTTCCCGAGAAGACCTGACGTTTCTGGGTCTAGCAAAGCCACCTTCCCGAAAGGCTCTCTCCGCATTCTCTGCCGTGCGATTCGCAATCGCGACAAGTCGCATCCCTGGAACTGGTGTTCCTAATTGCAATGCGATGGCTCGGCCCGTTGCGCCAGCTCCAACCATTCCGACACGAATAGGCTTTCCTGCGGCCTCAAGCTTCTGCAAAGCAGTATCAACGCTCATAAGTTATCTCCCAATGTCTTCTGCAAAACGGTCATCACAGATTCGCTGCCCGGCTATGGCTATCTTCGTCGGAATGTTGGATGGCCTGGAATCTGTCAGTTGCGCACCGGCTTTACCGAACCGGTAAATCTGTTCGCCTCCGAATTGCGGCGGTCAAATATCTCTGCAACCGGCACCGGCACGGCAGGCTTAATGCCACTGGCCCCATTCCCATTCGTCTTCCACACTTGCCATGGAGCAGAACCGCTCTCCCACAGGCTTTCCAATTGCTGCTTATCTTTGAAGGTATCCATGCCTGCCCAGAAGCCGTCGTATGCATAACCTACCAATTGCCTTTCCTGCATAAGGCGTTGAAACGGCTCTATGACCAATTCTTCCCGCTCACCTATGTAGTCAAATATCGCCTTCTTGAAAATGAAGTAGCCGCCGTTGATCCGCACACTCCCGTTGTCGATGGCGTGCACTCCAGACACTATACTGCTGCCTTGTTCAAGCGAGACCACGTGGTAGCTCAGATTTGGGCGCACGCACAGGAAACTGGCGACCTTGGCTTCTTGCCTGAAATGTTCCACCTGCTCAGGAAGAGCGAGATCGGTAAGACCATCACTGTAACTGGCCAGAAATTCTTCTTCCCCCTCCAGGTATGGCTCTACTGCCTTCAACCGCTGGCCGATGTTGGCGTTGATGCCGGTATCTGCAAACGTGATGCGCCAGTCATGGATATCACTGTTGAACAATTCCACCCTCTTACCGCCGGCAGATAGGATAAAGTCGTTGGAAGCGCATTCGCTATAGTTCAAGAAATACTTCTTGATAGCGTCAGCGCCATATCCCAGACATAGAATAAAGTCCTTGTGTCCATAGTGCGCATAGTATTTCATGACGTGCCATAACACCGGCCGGTACCCAATCTGCACCAGTGGCTTCGGGATATTCTCAGCATCGCGAATGCGTAAACCTAAACCACCGCAGAAAAGTACGACTTTCATCATTTACCTCCTCAGGCATCCTCTCTGAAACCGACGCCATAGCTTTGTCCAACGACCTTGCAGACGGTTGGCCAATGTAGATGTCCCAGCCTTGGGCCATGACGACACTTGAATCGTCGTCTTCTCTATGAGAGATCGGAGCGTATACCGACCGGGCTCGTTCGCAGAGCGTCTACCCGTTCACGATTGTCGCTCATGTGACACGTGGTGGGAATAAGGCATCAAACTGAACTGCAAGCTGATATCGACGAGTTGCCAAGCTCGCTGTCATTGTCGCCCTAACATTCTCGGCATCGGCGACCAATGACGCGAACATCTCGACTGTTTTAACTTGGTCGAACGTTTCAATATCGACGCAATATTCGGAGAGTCCAATGGAGTCCATTAAGTCGCGGACCTTTGGATGATGCGCGATAGCCAATACTGGCTTGTTCAATAGATGAGCGAATATTACACCGTGGAAACGGCACGTAATCACGTAATCCATTGCGGACATTGATGCCACTAAGTCCTCTACTGATTCGACGTCATCGTATTGCGGCAGCTCTACCGCAACTTTTTCTCTAACAGCTTTCACGACATCGGACATTACTGAAGGATCCACCCCAATATCGGTGCCAAAGAGCGCTACAGAGTAGCCCCTCCTGACGAGATCCGAACCAAGCACTGCACACTTTGCAATAAACGTTTCGTAGACAGAGTAGTTTCTTTCAGCCGAATGTAGCCGTGGATCACCATACGGCACCGGCGCAAAGCCGACAGTTTCGCGTTCTGTCACCTTCACGGCTATTCGGGAAGGTGGCAGACATACAAGCATGTAAGCATTATCCGGAAATACGCTACTGGTTCCGGAAAACCCAATCTTTCGCGCGAGCGAAAGAGACTCAGTATCTCGAAACGAGACGTATTCCGCTGTCAGTCAAAGCGTACCTACAAAAGAGCTTGCTTAGTGGGTGCTTGAGAGGTCCGGCACCCACGTTCAGGAACACAATCCTAACGCCAGCTACTCTCGCCAAGAGCGTCCATTTTAGCAGTGTATATGGAAATGCCCACGGCCCATCCCGTTCGGTGAGTTGTCCTCCACCACAGATAACCAAAAGATTGAAGTATCGTATCTGCTTGCGTGACGCATTCAGGAAGATGGCTTCGCCGAAAAGCAAACGCGGCAGACCAAATACCCGTTTAGTCAGCTTCCGCAAGAATTGCGCGGCTCTCTTGTATCTTCGATGACCAGCCACTCTACTTGTTGCTGATCCAGCATCGGCCGGGACTGGCTTTATGCTCCACGTTTGTCTTCTAATCTTATGGCATGGAATGCCATGTCTAATTTCGCTATCCTTAGGATTCATTGTAATCGCATGAATCTCCGCACCTGGCCATCGCATTCTGATGCCCTGCATCACGGCTGTGATCGTCGCATCATCCCCGAGATTGCCACCGCCAACATGATTCACAAGTGCGACTTTGACGCTGACATCCTTCATACCTAGTCCTGTTAGATAGTTGAAACTGCGAGGATAAAGACGTTGCTCCACACTACGCACCGCACTGTATCAGTTCATTCTTAAGTTGAACCGACCGTCAGCATTTTTGCTTTCATCGCAAATAATAGTAGAGGGCTTTTACCGACATTCGGCCGTTCAGCAGGAGTTCTGCCACTGTTTCTATGCACCGCCGCGCGACGCTGTTGCGGTCAGGCGAGTACTTGGGACTTGTTCAGCCAGTCTCACAAGCGCTTCTTTTCTGCGCAATAACTTCGGCATAGCTTCTAAACCGACTGCGCCGAGAATTGCTTCCCACCTATACGCCCAATCATGCCGCGTGAGCACCTGCGTAACGTTGGCCTGCCTGATCCGCTCTTGCCGTTCCGGCTGTCTATCTAGCTCATCCATAACTGCACCGATCTTGTCAGAGTTATATGGTAAAGGGATTACGGCGTCCTGCCAGTCAAACAGGTGGTGAAACTTGTCGTTCGCAGGTGCTTCTCCAATCATGATCGCACCGGCCGCAGCCCCTTCGAAATATCTATTTCCAATCTCAATTTGGCTTCCCCGTCTATCTGTTCGATCAACCAGCCCCGGGTTAACAATAAAGTACTTGCTCCTCTTGGCGGTATTTGCAAACAGGTCTCGGTGTTCCTTAGGGTCGACAGCTTGAAGCCCCGCGATGCTATCGTAAAGATAGAATAGCCCGCGTTCACTGACCAATCTCACGAGTTCCTGGTGTGTAACAGGCGATCTACGTCCCACACTATAGATATCCACTGCTCTTACCGGATTGCTGGGGAACGGACAGAAGCGAATGCTATCCACACCGGGCGGAACAAAGATGCACTTACGCTGGATGTACTCGCTTAGAGGCTTCACCGTTTGACTGTAGTAGAGCGCGACTAGGTCAAAGTTTTTTAATACATCAATAAAATGACGATGGTTTGTCATTTGCTTTATCCAAAGCTCATCCATCAGGCAGACTTTGGTGGTGCACCCATCCAAGAGATGCCTAACGGCGTCGATTACCAGGAGATCGCGGGGAGAGCCGCAGATCGCAAAGAACAAGTCGTAGGGCCTAGAGGCACGTGTCTTATGAAGGCTGGCTTTTAGAGGAATAGGCGCATGATATGCGAGGAGATTTGCGAGATGATTGCGTCTGCTGCCTGGGTTTCCTTGTGGCGCGATAATTTCTGCGTCGTCTATCTGCGTAATCAGATCTTCAAATTCGTAATGTGGGCAGCGATAGAGGTCGTTCCCGAATACATTTCTCATGGAAAATATAAGTGTACGCGGAGAACTAGACAGCGATGTCATAGACAATGTCCGTTCGGCAGAAGGCAATAAAGTGGTTAGAAAAAAAGACGGGCGCGGGCATGATTTGCATTCGCATAACAGCGAGCGGTTCCCCAAGCCGTCCCCGTTCAGTCTTTGCGGGTTATCAGCGTAGAAAGGGAAGCGGCAGGCGCTGCTGCACTGGCGATACAAATTTACCGTTCATAGCGATGAAATCTAAACTTCCCCAGAATGGCACTTGCCTTCAAGAGCTTACGCAGCTTACTGGCCTCTAGTTCCAACTTGATGCGCCTGCGAAATCGCCCTCCGTTTGAGCGCCATGAGGCAGTCATCAGGTGGACACCCAGATCGCCGAACGAGTTCCATGTCGTCGTGTCACAGACGTCATCGGGAAATAGAACCATCACCGTTTTGGCCAACTCTGGGTTTTCTGCCAGTGTTCGCGAGACTAGACCGGGTCCGGTTGTATAGAGAACATAGAATTCTGATCTAGACAAAAAGGGCGTACGCCGCAGCATGGGCGCGACCCAAGCGGGATCTCTTTGAGCGCGAATGCAGTTTTCAATGATTGCGCCGATAAAGGGGTGGCGTGCAGAGGCGCCAAATGCGTAGTTACCAATTTCCCAATCCATTTGATGATGTATTCGAAGGAAGTGGCTAAAGGTGAGCCCCTCGAATGGAAAGACACAGCCGGTCCCGAGAAGCTCGGAGATGTTTGAGGCTAACAGCACATCCAGGTCAAAGTAGAACCCCCCATAGTGATAAATAGCCAAATACCGGAAGAAGTCGTAGCGCTGAATGGGAAACCGAAATGAGTCAAACACTGACTGGTATTGCGGAAACTCGGTCTTAATAAAATGAAGGACTTGGCCGTCATCAAAGAAAAGATATTCGTAGTCAGGATTGAGTAAACGTATATTCGCTACAGTAGCCCTGATGAGCGCCGAGGTCGGGGCAGTCTTACCAGTCTGGATAATACGTTTTGGGATTGGTGGTCGTACTGTTTTGATATCCGCCTCTGTCTGGAACATCATCATTCCCGCTATTTTTACAAATCCTCAATCGATTGACATTCTCCGCTGACGCATGCCAATCTCACGGCTGAGATAGGGACCAGTTGCGATCCTGCTCGGAAATCGACACGACAGGCAGAGGCCATTGAATTTGAAAAAGAGGATCGTCAAAGCGGGCGCCTCTGCATGCGCTGGGGGTGTAGACCCGAGAGGTCATGTACTCCATCTCGGTTGCATCTTCTAAGGTCTGGTACCCGTGTGCGCAATATTCTGGAACGTACAGCATCCGACCATTTTCCGCACTCAATTCAATACCGAACCACTGACCATAAGAGGCAGAATCGGGCCGCAGGTCGAGCGCCACATCGAACATCGCACCTCTGGTACAGCGAACCAATTTAGCCTCAACCACCGGTTCAATCTGGAAATGCATTCCTCGAACAGTACCCTTCCGCAAGCTGAATCCCGTGTTTGCCTGAACCGGTGTGAAGTTGATTCCGTGCTCTGCAAACTCCGTCGAGCACCACGTTCGAAAGAACCGCCCCCGTTCATCTGCATGCGGCGTTGGGTCAATCATCCAGACGCCGGAAATCCCAGTTTCCTTGAACTGCATATCGCTTTGTTTATCTCCCAATGCCCCAACACTGGCAAGTACCACTGAGTCGTGCGGCTGGTGATGAATCTGAGAACAACAGTATCGAAGCTATCGGTTGGGCCACCGGTCATCCAGCAACTTCCGATTTCGATATTCTAAGCTGAAGCCGGACTGGCGCACATCCCCGTCATGTATCCGGAGGTTGGGTGGCCAGCGAAGAGGGATCTCCAGCCTAATTCACACACTATCGTATGGTCCGGACGTCGAGATCTGGTATCGAAACATAACGATGCGGGTCAGTTCAGCACATACTTGATGTGTTCTCGCCGAGAGCTTCCCTCGAGAAGACGCACGGGATGGCGGAGACTCGACCATCTCCCCCATCCCGCAGCGCCTGGACAGCGTTGCTTAGTGCACCACTCCGGTCAGGCCTTGCGGAGCCGCAGGGGCGCTGCTTGTTCCGCCTGTGCCTCCAGAACCATAGCAAGTGCTGGCGTTGAAGGAGAATGGCCCCCCTGCTCCACCATCTGATCCCTTCATAACATTCAGATAGCATGCTTCCGCAGGGTTTCCATAACTATGGCCTCCGGGTCCACTTCCACCGCTGATATCCGGTCCTGTGGCTGGAAATGCCAACGATCCCCACCAGGCCGGCTTACCAGAAAGGTAAAAGGAACTCGGTAGGGATTGGGTTACGCCTGAAGACCAGCTGATCGCTCCACCCGCATTATTGAAATTCCCGTGAGAGAAGTCGCTAGCAGCTGTCCCCGCACGGTGACATGGACTGCTCCCTCCGGAGCAGCCCGAACCGCTGCCGTCGTCGCTCGACTCACCGTAACCGAAAGACCAGCCGTAAGCCACGGAATCATAGGTCCGCGTAGCGGGATATTCGACGGACGCTGCCTGTGACAGTGCACTCCCGTTGTTGGTAATCAATGATTGCATCTGTGAACTGCCTACAACGTTGCCAACAAAATTGTTCTTGGTTGTAAGGTAGGACATCTGCATTGCGCGAGCAGCCTGGAATGCATAATGACCATTTGAACCAGAGCAACTTACGGTCCCTCGTCCACTCAACGGGGTACAAACGCGATTTGTACCGACCACCCAATTGCGGAAGGCGGTTGTTTGACTTGACGTTCCCCACACGGAGTCTGGATAAATCTGTGTGAGGACATTGCCCTCGAGCAGATTGAATTGCGGATGTGCTCCATGGAAACTAACGCCGCCTATGACGAAATTGGTTGAGCCGCTGTCAAACTCGCCCGAAGTGTAGTTATAGGCAATGACGTTGCCGGCCGCTCCCCATTCCATCATGATAGACGCGTGAGTCCGTTCGACTATATTGTTTTCGACCAAGGTAGCGCTGGTTTTATAAGCTAGATCGATGTCAGAGTCATGCGAGCCAGGTTCGTGTAGATATGCATTCGAGAAGTAGCTGTCGCGGACTTCATCGCGATATCCCCAGTACACATCGACATGGTCGCCGTCGGTATAATTGGATTCCACTCCCTTGATCCAGCAGTATGCACACGCCGACATAGCGAAGTTAGCGCTATGGCCGGTGTTGTTGGCGTATATCTGAAGGTTCTCCACTCCGGCATAACTGGCCGACATATTGAACGGTACAGCGATTGGAGAATTCGTGTATGCACCATAGAGTCCCGGTGAAATAGTGACAGCCGATCCATTTACACCTGTTACCGCCACGATCTGGCCGCGGGAGAGATTACCATTGGTCGACCATCCATCGCACCATGTGCACGCGCCCTCACTCCCACTGTTGGACACGAAGCTGGAGTTATTGGTCTCGGCGATCACCAGGTACATCCCGGCTTTGATCCCGGAAGCATTGCTTACAGAGATACTGGTGGAGCCGGACGTTGCCCCACCCGTGATATTCAATGGGTTGTAACTCGCAGAACCCGTGCCGAGATTGATGACGTTCCCCCCGCCGCCGGTCGCATTCAACACGGTCGAGTTCGCGCCAGCACCTCGGAGCGTGACATTTGAGGGAACAGCAATAGATCCGCTAATCGCATATGTACCCGCTGCCAGGTAGACAGTTTGGCCACTCGGACAAGCCGCCAAAGCCGAGTTGATCTGGGAAACGGTGGCGGATGACGTGAGGCTGGCACAATTCGTCGTCCGTGCTGGGATGCCGCCTACACCTGAATTGGACCAGTTGATTGCCTGACTGCTGTTCAGCACGGGTGACCATTGTTGGGCCTGGCTACAGAGTGAGCACGCTAACAAAAAAACGGAAAGGGCTACAATACCGCGTCTCATAAATCCTCATACATCCTCCCTCGCTCAGCTCTTTTGGTTTTGTTTTCAGGTCGTGGCCTCGTTCAGGAATTGAAGGTTGAAATGATGCGGCAAGGCGAACCGCCAAGGTACTGCAGGCTTCTGATCGCTGCAATGGCTATGAACAGTATAGTGGGGTCATCGCCGGGTCACATAACACCAAAGTTGGATTATTCGGCGACATGAGGTTGAGCGTGCAGACCGTCGCCACATTTCTTTACCCCCGTCTAACTTTTATAGATACGTATGAGTAAGTCTTACATAGACATGAGGATGGCCTAAGTCCTTCGCTATCTGTCAGCGTCGTTGGGGTTCCAGCTGATGATCGTTAAACCAATTCTCAGACAAAGTCATCTCGTTCAGCGACCGGATTGAGGGCGGGGTTTGCGCCATCTATGACGTATACCGCCGGGGGCTTCCTGAAGCCCCGTTTCCGGCGAATGAAATCAACCAACTGTCCGGCCACACTCCGCTCTGGCCAGGGGTGAAGAAGTTCGTGAATCAGAGCTGGTTCGCCAGTAGGAACGTCATGGTAACTGGTGTCGAGCAAAGCATCGTGACATCCCTCCCCCGACATCCACGCTTGAGGAAAATAGGCGATCCTGCTCTTGGTGGTCACAGATTGCGTTTCAGGCAACGGCCGACCCACCAGATGTGCCCACATCGCGGCAACCAGGTCATGACCTTTGCCGAGAGGCAAGGGGCACGGAGGAGTACACCTCGGATTCATCTCGATGAGATATGTTGCGCCACTACCCTTTTCTATAATGAAGTCCAATCCGAAGAACCCCGAGAGATCGAGACGGCGAGCAATGCGCTCCGCGGCAAGCATCATTTCTGCACCCTCGACAACCTCGACCAATGTGGCGGGAGCAGTCGATCCCTGTGCCCTCACTACCTCCACGGCGATTCCTGCCAGTACTTTTCCCTGCGAGCATACAACTGCGCAGTTTGCCGGACGACCGTTGATGAGAGACTGAGCAATCACGGCCGGCCGCGAACGTTTCCAGTCGCGAACCTGCCAGCCTCTGTCGCGATTGAGAAGTATTCTCTTGATCAATTCGACTACGCCGGCTGGTTGGGTAAGTTCAAGAAAGCAGCGTTCAGCATCCTCTGCGCTGTGCGCGATCCTCACGCCGCGGCCGCCCCATGTACCGTCAGCCTTAATCACCGCATGGGACTCCCAGCTATCGTTCCAGCGCTTCAGATCCGCGGGGCTCTCAACAGCACACGTCTTCGGTACCAGAATGCCTTCAGCGCGCGCCGTTTCAAGAAGGCTCCAGCGGCTGGAGACGATTGGGAAGCCATCCGGAGACCCTAGCGAGCGCTCAATGAGTGCGCTCACCTTCCTCCCTGCGTTCCCCTGCTCCCGAGAGATCACGTGCAGCTCATGCAGATGCTGAACACCACGATCGCATGCCGGAACAATGATATCGGGCTCAAATTCGTTGATCGCCGCCTTTAAGGAAGCGAGCGGGTGGAAGCCGCTGTAACGGAAGATTTGTGCGACGCCGCTAGCCTTCTCGACTGGATGTCCGGGCACTGGGCAAAGCACGGCGACGTCGCAGCCCCTCTTCCAGAATGCAATCGCCAAGCGCGTGACAACCGGCCAGCGATTGGTGTCTGTCAGCAGGATTCTGGGACCACCCGACACGCGTTCTTTCAAACTTAGGAGGACATTGTTCATTACGTAGGCAGACTGCTAATACCCAATCAAATCTTCTCGAGCGTCTGCAGGCTGGCCGCCTTGCCGCGGAGCATTGACCTGTCGAGTGCTGGGCCGGCAAGGTGCTTGGAAAGACGTCGCGCCGTGAAGCGTGCCCCGCATGCGAAACGCATCAGTGGTCCAAATGTGTTAGCGGCAGAAACACCGACGAAATAAAGGCCACGCACGGACGATTCAAAATTGCTCGATAGGGCGGGAGATTGTTCTGTAACACAGATCTTTCCGCGCATTGTGAGGTCGAGAAATCCCAGCCGCTGGAGGTCAATGCGGTATCCGGTAGCGGCGATGACGTGATCAAACTCGAATGTATTGCGGCCGCCTGCACCATCGGTCACTTCCAGATTCAAGCGGCCATTCTGGATACGGGCGTCCGCAATATCGAAGCCAAGATGAAGAGGCACTTTTCCGAGCACCCTATCCTTGATAAACCAGCCGGGGGCCGGTCCAAGCGTTTTTCGAACTCGATCAAGTCTCAATCGTTGCGGAAGCCACCGGAAGAGCAGCGGGGCATTGGCATAGAAATACAGTTGCTTACCGGGCCCGATGCCGGTCATGGGCCTAAGGATGCGATCGGCAACAGAGCGAGGCCGCGGCGGGTCATGAAAGCGGATCACAGAGCGGCGCGCGATCACCTGGACTGCGGCACCAGCCTCATGGAGCAAAGCTGCGAAATCAAGAGCCGATGCGCCAGCCCCGATGACGGCAATATGGCGACCTCGAAAACCTTCAAGATTGCTGTGCGCGCAACTGTGACTCACAAACTCACTGGGCACCGTAGACAAGGTGGAAGGGATATGCGCAAAATGAGTGATTCCCACAGCAATCACGACTCTGCCCGCATGTATCCTCTCCCCATCATGCAGCTGTACCTCAAAACCGACAGGCAACTGCTGAACGGACACCACGGTCTTGTTTTCAAGATTGGGTACGAACTTCTTCTGGAAGGCCAATCCGTAGGCTACGAATACCTCCAACGGGACAGGGCGCCCGGTGTCCTTGTATGGCAAACCCTCCTGCCGGCAATAGTGGGAGAGGGTAAACCGATCCTCGGGGTCGGCCAGAGAAGAAGCAAAGCCCTCTGATTTCAAATGCATGCCCCGGGGCATTTGGTTTGCCCAGGCGCTCATCGGATTCCCGAATATGCGGTACTCGACGCCTTGTGCGGCCAGATGGGCTGCGATTGACAACCCATAAGGGCCCGCTCCGACGACTACCACGTCAGTCACACTTGCGGCCTGCGTCTCTGGTTGTGTCATGGGTTCTTTCACAGTAAGACTTGATGTATTGCGAGCCTACACTTCGTGGATTTCGGCCGGCACTGCCCGCGAGTACGCAGCAAAGCAGAGCTTCGAAATCAGAGATCCCTGGCCGGCTTGGCAGGTTCATAGGTAGAGAACGATGGCACCCGATTGGTAAGAGCCCGTTCATAAGCCGCAAGTAAGCTGTCAACGGAGAATCTCCATCCCAATTCTGTCTCTACTCTCCTACGCCCGATCTCACCCATTCTCTTGCGCTCTTCGGGGCGGTCAAGTAGCCACACGATCCGCGTGGCAAAGTCTTTCACCATGTCATGATTGTCGGCGTAGAGAGATGCCTCTCCTGCACTGAACCGGCCCTCTTTGAGATCGAATTGAACGATCGGCTTCCCGAGGGCCATATATTCCATGATTTTGATCATGGTCGAGATGTTGTTCATTTCGCATGGTTTGTCCGGATTCACGCAGACGTCGGCGGTCGAAAGGATCTCCAGCAACTGTTGGTCTGGAACTCTTCCCGTGAAATCGACCATATCTTCGAGATTTTTTTCTTTCACCATTTGACGGAGGCCGTCGAGTCCCGGACCCCCACCTACGCAGGTGAAGTGCACATCCCGCCGGCCCATATTTCGAATATAGAGGGCAACATCCAGCAATATGTCCAGCCCCTCTTGAATGCTCATCGTTCCAACGTAACCAACCAAATACTTCTTTCCGTGTCTCAACGCTGGGTTCGGAGAAACGGCTTTAAAGGTTTCCGTATCGGGGCCATTGCGGACAACAAACACATCCTCTGGGCGCAATCCACCGCGCTTCAGCGCCAACTCTTTGTAGCTCTCGTTGGTCGCCATCACCACGTCACTGAATCGATAGGTCAGCTTTTCCAGCACCTGCTGCGCGCGATATAACAGCCCCGTCGTTTCATACTTCGAGAGATACAGTTCCGGATTGGCGTCGTGATGATCGAAAATGTATTTCACGCCAAACAATTTGAAAGGTAGAGCGACCAGAAAGATGTCGTCGGGAGGGTTGCAGCCTTGAATTACTCGAAATCCTCTGCGGAAATATATCCACGTCGTGTAAAGGGCCTCCCAGAACAATGCAGAGCTAAACTCGCATATATAGCCGAGTATTCCATTGCCTTCTTTGGGCATCGGGTGTCGGTAGACGTGGATGCCTTCGAGACGCTCATACCCCTTCCGGTAGTTTTTCCCCTTGGGGCAAAGGACGGTCACATCGTATCCATGCTCGTAGAGCGAGCACGCTTCCTTCCATACCCGAGGATCAAAGGGAACTGGGAGATTTTCGACAATAATGAGGACTTTTCTCTTCACGGTCTGGACCCTCATATTTGCATCGACTGGTAAAGCCCCGCCAGGGCACACATCATCGTTGCCTGACCCCAATGCAGGGTGGGGGTCTTATTGACTAGGCCGTGAGAATACCGGCGATAGTAGAAGTAGCCGGACTCGTCCTGCATATTGGCGATAGTCCATTGCGCTACTTTGAGTGCCAGCGAGAGAGCGCCGGGATCGCGATCCGAGAAAAAGACAAGTGTATCGATCGCCTGGGAACTGCATTGGATGTCGATCGGTTGTGTTTTATTACGATAGTATTTCGGCGTTCCGTCCGACAAGAAGAACGTCGTCTTCCAGTATTCGTATCCAGCTGTCAGGTGGCCGTCGAAAAAGCGGTCGCCAGTACTCTCGTCATAGTGTTTGAAACAGTCCAGTACGTATGCAGTATGGAAATTATCAACCCAGTGCAGGTTTGTATTTTCCCCGTAATACCACGACGCATCCGGTCGTTGGTGTTGCGCCGTGTATTGCATCGCCTTCTGCGCGAGGTCCCGGAAGGACTCTGTGCCCGTGTGAGAATACGTACGTGCCAATAAACTGCCGCCCAGCGTGTTGGCGTTATGCACCTGGACATTTTGCAGTGGAATGTAGCTAATGCAGGCCCCATTACCATCAGGCTGAGTGCTTAGGTCATGCACGATGTGGTTACATGCGCTAGCGGCAATTTGCAGATACTGCTCTTTGTGGAAATGCTCAAACGCATCCAAAAATGCGTGACCGATCAGAGAGGTCCATACTATGGTTGGGGTACCTTTCGGTAGATAAAAGGTTCGGGATTGATAGTCGAAATGATTGCCCCAGCATGCTCCTGAATATCCGGGGGCTTGATGGTCGATGAGCCACCGCAGGGCGACCTCAGCTCTTTCCTCCCATACGGCTTCTTGGGTTGCCTTAAAAAGGCGAATAAAACCGCGCGCCAGAAAACCCATGCCCTTACTTGAATGCGCTCGCGAAACCCCCAATAAAGGGCGCAGGTTGAGCGGAAATCGCCGCATTCCCTGCTGGAGAACCGTGCGCAGCAACCTGGTCTCAAGCGTCAGAGGCCGCACATAGCGCGCGCTGAGGCCATCGAAGGTATCGTAGGCACGATAATCATTGGCCTCCAGCCACGCTGATAGTCGCAGCAGAGAATCAAGGATCTGCGATCGCTGACCCCTGCTACCATCGCGGACTGCGGGCTGCTTACCAGCAGATTCCGCTATAGTTGCCATCGCCGCTCCTTTTGTTGCCGATGCGGACCAGATCCACGAGACGCTGATCTTCGCGAATTCGTCGGTGAACCTCTTTAAAGTCGGGGTCCCTGTTACCGATAACTACTGTTTGAGCATGCTCAAGAACCGTGTCCATATCGGCTGCCATCAGCCGTGATATATGAGGAATACGATTGAGGATGAAATCACGATTTGCACCGACCAGACTGGCGACGTTGACATTCTTGTCATAAATTCGGAGCTCATGCCCTTTGCCGAGCAGCCGTTCGATCAATTCGATGACCGGGCTTTCGCGTAGATCGTCCGTGCCCTCTTTGAAGCTAAAACCCAGAATACCGATGCGGTTGTGGCCGCCCTCCATGATAAGCCGCAGGCCCTGCGTCAATTGCATCTCGTTGCTGGGGAGGATTGACGAGAGTATGGGCAACTCGAGGTCCCGCACCTTGGCTTGATATGTGAGTGCACGCAAGTCTTTCGGGAGGCACGAACCACCAAAAGCGAATCCGGGCAGAAGATACGCGGGCGAGATATTGAGCTTTGTGTCCAGGCAGAAGATTTTCATGACCTCGTGCGAATCTACCGCCACCGATTTGCAGAGATTACCGATCTCGTTGGCGAAACCGATTTTGAGGGCATGCCAGCAATTGTCAACGTACTTGACCATCTCGGCGTTCTCAAGGCTGGTCCGCACCAACGGCGCGTCTAGATTTGCATAAAGAGCGGCGAGGATCTCGCCACTGCATCGATTTAATTCTCCAATCACCGTTTTCGGTGGCATCTGGAAATCTTTGACCGCTGCACCTTCACGGAGAAACTCTGGATTATGGCAAACGCCGAAATCGGCTCCCGCTATCTTGCCCGAATATTCTTCCAAGACGGGAATAACGATCTTATGCATGGTGCCCGGCAAAATAGTGCTTCGGATTACGACCGTATGATGGCCAGTCTTGTCCTTCAATGCTCTGCCGATTTGTTCGCAGGTCCGCTGGATGTGCTGGAAGTCAAGATTCCCATTTGCCTGGCTCGGTGTGCCAACACAGACGAAGGAGAGATCTGTTCCTTGTATCGCCTCAACAGAATCAGCGGTTGCACGCAGGCGGCCCAGTCTTGCATTATCGGCGATAATCTCCCCAATCTCGGGCTCGATAATTGGGCATTTCCCTTGATTGATGAAATCCACTTTTATCGGCACTGGGTCAACACCAATTACTTCGTGACCATCCCGCGCGAGGCACCCTGCCGATACCGTACCGACGTAGCCTAATCCAAAGACACTAATCTTCAAAGACGTGATCCTTCCAGGAATGGCGTGCCATTGCTCTTGCCTATGTGGAACTCTTTGTATTGTCTTGATATCACCGGCCGACTCAACGTCTGGTTAACTCTGAAGACTTTCAGAAGCCGTCTTTGTAGCTCGTGACAAGTGATGGATACAGTTCACGCTGTTTGGCTACACCCGTCTCCCGGGCGAGGACTGTTTTCTTCTTCCGCCGCATTGCCGGGACGTAGATTATCGCGAGAAGAAATCCGAGCCATACAGGCGACATCATACGAAAACCTGCTTCAGTGAGACTGTAGACGACAGCGGTTGTGAAATACGCAATCTTGATGCTCCCCAGGGTGCGATCCCGAGAATAGGCGGTCAACACATTCCGATATCCGGTCACAATCACTGCGGCCAGCAGGGCCACTCCAACCCAGCCTAGATTTGCGTACATCTCCAGATAGCCGTTGTGGGCTTCCTGGATACCCGCTTCAAAGCGCCACATAGTGGCGAGGCGTTCTCCCATCCAGAACGTCTCAAACCCGGCCCCAAGAAGCGCTCTTGGTTTGCTGAGCTCAAGTACTATCCGCCAGATATCGGTACGGCCGGTTAGGCTGGAATTTCTTCCCAGTGATTGGACCATGCCGCCTGACGAATCGAAGAAGAGGGCGACGACAGACACTACAATCACACCGGCAACCATTACATGGATGAGCGCGGGCCGACGGTAAACCCAAGCCAGGTTTGCCATTATCATGACGGACCCTGCAAGTACGAAACATGAAAACGAGGTCATCGAATTGGCGATGTGGAAAATCCACCCCGCCATGCCGAGTATCACGGCCTGGGCAAACAGATGATGCCATCGTCGCGCGGGCCGATCGCGCCATGTGGTCACGAAAGACCAAAGAACTCCCAAGGCACATATGAGTGTGATCATGCCAAGGAGGTTTTTGAAGGTGGTAACGCCACTATATTGGGGAGTCCACGTCCACGGATTATAGGAACGACCCCAGTTCGGGTAATACTTGATGAACAGAATGGAAACGGGTATGACGACATAGCCGACGCGACACAAGAAACGCTTGATGGCGTTACGCTGATCCGGATCGGTCAGGACAATCACGATCATGACGACATCGCCGACAGACTTGATCCATCTTTTGAAGGACACAAAAGAATCATCGGACCAGAGCGTGCTGGCGAGGCAATAAGCTATATATGCAAGCAGGGCGGAGTTATTCCTGAGCATACCGCTGAGCTGCTTCCCTCTCGTACCGAGCGTGGCCAGGCCCGCGATGACAAGTGCGCCGAATATAGCCGCATCCAGGGGACTACCGTTTGCATACTCATCCCCTAAGGTCGGCCCAGATTGAAACCACATGGAGACAGGCCTGGATCCGTTGATCATGAGCCACATGACTGGAATCCAAAGAGCTTTGGAAGTGTGGGCCTCCTTGTTGCGATCGAGATAAAAGACCGCAAGGATCACCGCGATGTAGGCGAAAGTGGCTAATTGCGGGCTCATCGCGTGTCTATGAACAACCGGTGCAGATGTTCTAGTGTGAGAATCTTATGAATGGCTGTGGTGTAGTTTCGATCGCCTCGCAGGTGGCCGGCAACGATCTTCTCGACGGATTGCTTTTCGAGGTATGACCTTGAGAGCGTTCTAGAATCCAGCAGCATCTCGCGTATATAGCTAGCGAGTGCGTCCCGGTACCAGACGCGAAAATGGTAAAACTTGTGTCTGCCGAGGAACAGCCTTTCCAACTGAAGGCTGGAAAGCGCGTGATCAGCGCGAGCTAACCATTGCGGCATTCCGTAGTCGTAAGCATATTCAGCCTTAAACGTGAATTCCAAATACTCATGCCTCAAAGCAGACACCAGCGGGCCGGATTTGCCGGCCAGGCCGCGGTCCGTCGGCAGGTTACTGAGATCAGAGTTACCATCCTGAATCAGGCGAAGGGATATGTCGTTGCTACTCAGGGTCGATTTCGGCGCACGGAACACTGTCTTCACAAACTCATTATCCAGATAGGGGGAGCGCAGCGCCAGCTGCGTCTGTTCGAGTGCCTGCAGACCATAGTGGTGCCACGGTGCCTGTCGAAATACAGAAAACGAAAGCGGATGAACCGAAATCAGACTTGCATAGGTCTGCCTTGCCTGTCCTAGATAATTTGCAAAATCAGCGTGAAATAACCCCGGGGGCGGCTCAACCGGCTTAAATGCCCGAATACTGCGCAGGACCTCGCCACCATAGTTTCCCGTCATGCGCACCGGCGCAATCTGCCGAGCAATCTCATTTATGTACAGGTCGGCGGTATGACTCACATCCACGCATGCATCGGTAAGAAACACCGTCCGTTCCGAATAGTGCCCAAACCTAGCCAGGAACGCCTCGCCCACTGGGATTACCTGATGGGGCTGACCGCACAGTTGGGCCACCTTGCGCGCCACCATGACATCCTGGCACTCGTGGAACATCCCTCCGAACGAATAGCACGGGACCGATCCCGGAGCAGCCTTGAGCCACGCCATGATCATGCGTGAATCGAGGCCACCGGTAAGTGATACACCACTGGGCTGGTAGCCGCCGAAATATTTTGATATGTTTTGCGAAAAAACGTCACGGAGCTGCTGATAGTACTGGGCGAGTTCCAGCGTCTCCTGATTCTCCCACTCCTTTGGATTGAAATAGGAGCTTTTGCGCTCGATTGCCCCTCTCCTGAATACCCACGCCGATGCAGGTGGCAGGACACCAATATTCTTAAAGACCGTTCGGTTCTCTAAAACGCAGCCGCAGGATACCAATTCCCCCATCCCACGCGGATCAATCACTTTTAATTCAGGACATACTTTCAGAATCGCTTTGGCTTCCGCAGCAAAGTAGAAGGTATCTTGGGACTCGTGGTAGTAGACGCGATGCATTCCGTAGCGGTCATTGAACAGCGTCGCCGTTCCGGCCGCCTTGTCAAGTAATAGACCTTGAAATCTGCCATTCAGACACGCGGGGAAGGCCGCGCTATCCTTCTCTGCAAGATGAATGAGATAAGACCGATCTTCTGCGGCAGGATCCGAGTACTCCTCACCGGAAAAGGCGAGCGCCTTATCATGACTTTCGCTCTCGATGGGAAGCCGGCCGAAGGCAGCGTCATCTCTAATGATCCAACCGACGTACACGCCAGCGCCTTCATCGATCCACGTACCGGTCTCGTAAAATGTTTCGTGCCGGAGCGCCTGTACCATCTGCTGAAGCTCTGCTTCAGCCCCCTGACGCCCTTTTCTTGTGATAAGCCCAACAATCCCTGGCATTCTCTGTTTCCGTTTGAGTCGTTAAGTATGACAAATGCTTCTCGATGAATGACATCAGCGATCGGCCGACGCCGCTCTCCCTGCCTGAAAGACATCGACTGAGCCCTAAGCGTTCTCTGAGGCAGTCTGAAACAGCCGGCTGTAGCACACTTTTCGAACATGACGCAGCTTAACGATCATCCACTCGGGAATTTGTTCGGAGATTCTTTTATGCGCACCAAGCCGAAGCGCAACCTGTCCGATAGGTGTCAAGGGAACATAGTAACGAGGCAGGTTTACGCGCTGAAATGCATTGCGCTCCTTGAAGTCACTGAGTGAATCACGGGTTCTCTTACCATAAGCAAAGTTAGAGTAAACAAGGAATGGGATCTGGCGCTCGGCACATACTTTTACGGCACGCGCCACAAGTGCATTCGTGGGTGCCTTGTCGCGGTGTTCAATAAGCGAAACGATATTCAGCAAGCCCGCCTGAGAGCCCTCCGCGCTGTAAATAAGCTTAATAAAGCCGATAAGTTTGTCGCCGACAAATGCTCCGATGAAAATACTTTCATCAAGATAGGTGGCTTCTTCTCTATATACAGTCTCCAAATCCTTTCCGAAATGTGGAAACTTTCTGCCGCCCCGGATGGCCGATTCATTGTAGATTTCCCAGATGCCACGCACCAGCGAATCGCTAAACGGAACTTCACGTA
This sequence comes from uncultured Acidobacteriaceae bacterium, assembly GCA_963763665.1. Taxonomy (GTDB): domain Bacteria; phylum Acidobacteriota; class Terriglobia; order Terriglobales; family Acidobacteriaceae; genus KBS-83. The sequence goes on from CAVXPT010000003.1 coordinate 344,270, forward strand.
TGACAGCTCCCTTTTTCTCGGCCTGCTTGGCCTTGTTGCGAGCCTTGAATCCTAACTGTTGGTTCCACCAGTGATCAAATGTTGATATAGGCAGAACAGCCAGATTGTCCCATTCCATGGGATAGCCGTATTTTGGAGTGGTCTCCGAGACTTTCTGTATAAAAGTGAAGATATCGATACGATGGGTCGACCTTCGAAGAGAATCCACGATTGCAGCCGGATCGTCCGCGAAAAGAAATTTCTCGCCATCAACGCGAGCGATCTTTACCAGGGAGCCGCGTACCTGTAATTTGGTCCCGCCTATTTCAATCATACTAAAACACCTTCAGGCCGACATATGCGAGTGCGGTATGTAACGATATGGCGGAGAGGGAAGGATTCGAACCCCCGGATGGTTGCCCATCGCAGCCAATATTCTGGCTGCTGCCTTACCAAGCGGCGACCTCTCCGTATATAGCTTCGCATGCAGCATTCGTGAATCGACAGATCGAAGTCCTGGAGCAAAGCGATTACTCGCTTACGTATTGCTCCCGAATAGGGTTGATACCCATGAGTATGAGCAGCTTTCCCAGATGATCACAGAGTTTGACGAGAAGGGTCATGGCGTAATGCTGACCGAACAGGAGAGCGACTGGCATCGCCAAAGCGTAGAGAGGAATTGCGATCACTGACTTAACAATGCCGGTTCCATCACAATGCAACCCCGCGGTCGCACCTCTTAGCAGCGCCTTCTTGATCAGATATATTCTTTTCCAGCGCGCGGGCGGGACTACCTCATAGGCTTCGGCGTCGGCACACCATATAAACCTGCGTCCTTCACTGATCTTTCTCCGAAAAAAATCCTGATCCTCTCCCGCTCTGAATTCAGGACGGAATGGAGCAGCCTCAGTGCCAATGACCTCTCTCTTCAGCAATACGTTGCCGGTGCGCGCTTCGTGCCAATCAACCTGCATTCCGGTAGGATTCACGCGTCGAACATAAAACCGGCTCTTCCGGAGCCATGCTGGTGGGACGTCATCAAAGTGGCGCAAGACTGGCCCCAGTACGCCATCTACTTCGTATTCAATGCACGCCTTGAACAGCTTCAAGAGCCAATCATGTGCGGGAAATTCGTCGTCGTCGATGAAAGCAAGGAACTCTCCTTCCGCATTCTCAACCACCCTATTCCGCGCCAGCGCAATATTCTGTCTGGACTCGACACAATATTTGATGGGAACCGGATAGGTCTCGCGGGCATTGCTAATGACAGGTTCCGCCGATTGCGTTTGATCATTGTCACAGATCACAACCGAAAAAGTGAACAGATCGGCGGTGTCCAGCTGGCTCAGTTCAGCCAGAAGTCTCTTCAGCAACAGTGGCCGCTTGTAAGTACATACACATACGCTCACATGAGGTCGCCGGCCGACCGGCCGACCGGTCAGTGAACAATTTATTTCGTCTGGACGTGGAGACATAAAGGTCGAAAGAAGTTCTGAATCAATCCATCGGAGTCAATACTTACACCCGATAGCTGGAAGCGACGGGCACTTCGCCTATCAGCCTAAAGACACTACCGTCCATCAAGAATCTGTACTCTTCCTGGTTGGCAGGATGGGTTTCTACTTCCACGACGGACCGCCTTGCAAGGCTCACGATTCTCTCCAACCGCTCCGTCGGTGTAAAAGGCGGCAGGGAAAAAAAATAGTCAGTGATGCGGTGTCGTTTTTCCAATCTATTGTCGATGATTTTGCGGAAAAGACGGTTCGCTTCGCTCTTTTCCCCCTGCTGAAAGGAAAAACTTCGCCGAGCGATGGTGCCGTGTGGTAGCAGATCCGCAAACAATACATTGGCGCAGAGGTGCATGTGGTGATGACCATCAACGCGTTCTGGTTCGAAACCCAGCAACCGCTGAAACTCCTCTAACTGTGCCTCCACCACGTACTTGAAAGACCGGTGAAGGCCTGGATGGAAAACGATCTTCGCAAACCGACTCCGTCTCAGGAACCGCATTACGCGGTCTTGATGGTGCATGAGTAGTTTCGGAACCTGCGGCGCTGTAAAAGGAGACGTAAAGTTCAGATGCAGGCCGACATCGACCCGATTTTCGAGGGCCAACTTCGCGGCTCGTTGTGAATCGGCCATAAAAACCATGGCGCTCACGGAGGAAACCGCACCATGCCGAAAGCAGTCAAAAATGCAGTCGGTGGTCTCGAAGTCGCTTCCCCAATCGTCAGCGTTGATAATAAGAGTGCCGGCGGGAGGCGAGATCTCCGGATCGCCAGACCTCTCAGTGGGCTCGAGATCACGGAGACCTAGGAACGGGTGGGAGGACATTGCAGGTGGATAGAAACCGGGTTGCTGGTTAATTTGCGGAACCGGAGCCGGCTCGAGCCTCGCTCGTAGGATTCGCGGTTTGGATCGAGCGCGACGAGCCTTGCCGGAAAAGTTTTCTGAGTCGCTGCATTTGTTCTTGCCGATGAAAGTTGACCAGTTCTTTAGGGACTGGCCGTTCATTTTGCCGAAAGGCCGCTGAAATATAGCCACTTCCTAGTGCAAGACCGCCGAGGCAGCGAGGACGCTGCGTCAGCTGATACGCGACTCTGAACAATTCCCATAGCGCGTGGTTCCCGACGGCATAGTCCTTGATGCCGAGCTTGAATTTCGAGGAAAGAACACCTCGCTGGGCTGTGCCCATTCCCCGGTGATGCAGACAGACCTTGTCTGTGAATGTTCGTGTCTTCCATCCCTTCATTCGTGCACTGATCACAGCAATGTGATCAATCGATCCGCCTCGCACCGGAAGATATCCGCCAATTTCCTGGAAACATTCGCGGCGGAAGACCTGACAAGCTCCTGAGACGTGCTCGATACTGACAAAACGATAGTCGTACACCTGTCCCGTGGTTTCCTGAAACGGCGTTCCCACCAACCCCAGTGTGGCATCCGCCTGAAGCTTTTCGAGTAGGAACGAGAAGTATTCGGGATCGAACGAAATGTCGGCATCGAGGCTGACGACAACGTCATAGTCAATATCCTGCACCTGTGCATATCCTGCGTTAAAAGCATGCACCTTGCCGGCAAAATCCCGTCTTTCGCGTTTTGGCATTTGCACGAGGCGGATCCAGGGATATTGAGCTGCATACCTCGCCACAATTCCGTCCGTGCCATCCGTCGAGCCATCGCTGACGATCACCCACCGCATCGGCAGCGTCTTCTGCGCGACCACGGACTGAAGTGTCAGTTCGATGAACTCAGCCTCATTGCGCGCGGGGCTGACGATAACGAAGGATAATGGAGTGGTCATGACCGGTATGTGCGGGCGCGGTGATTTCGAGGTGACTATGCGGTCTGCTCAGCGGAGATCCCTGCTACCTCTGCAGCTACGCTCCGTTTGTGGATTGCTCCTGACGTGAAGCGTGCAAGCTGTTCGACCACCCTGAGTTGCTGGTCGGCCGTAAGCTGCGGAAACATAGGTAGAGATACGATTTCGGCTGCGACCCGAACCGCTATCGGAAAATCTGTCGAAGCATAGCCTAATGAGGTATAGGCCTTCTGTAAGTGGAGAGGAACAGGATAGTGAATACCGGTGCCGATGCCGGCCTCTTGCAAGTGATGGATCACCCCATCGCGATCGGCCGTACGAATGACGTAGAGGTGATACACGGCACGGGACCAAGAAGGTTCATACGGGCAAGTCACGGATTCATTGTCCGCAAGGATCTGGTTATATCTCTCGGCGCGATCCCGGCGCTGCTCGTTCCACTTTGCCAGATGTGCGAGCTTCACCTGCAGAAAACCTGCTTGCATGGAATCGAGCCGTCCATTGTAGCCTTCCACATCGTGGAAATATTTCTTCACTTGACCATGGTCGCGCAGCGTCTTGATCTTTGCGGAAATAGACGCATCATTTGTGGTGACTGCGCCGGCTTCGCCACAGGCCCCAAGGTTTTTTCCTGGATAGAAGCTGAAGGCCGCAGCGCGACCCATGGACCCCGCTTTGAACCAGCGGTTGCGCCGTTTAGAGAAGTATTCCGCCCCGTGCGCCTGGCACGCATCTTCTATCACGGTCAGGCCATACTCATCGGCCAGCTCTAGAATCCCGTCCATATCCGCCATCTGGCCATAGAGGTGGACCGGGACAATGGCCGTTACCGGACGATGGCTCCTCCGGCTGATGAGTCTGCCGAATGTGTCCCGGGTGCACTGCGCTTCGAGGAACTGCTGCAGCCTTTCAACGGACATGTTGTAGGTGTGCTCGTCGATGTCAACGAATTCCGGAAAAGCGCCTGCTTGCGAGATAGCCTCCGTTGTGGCGATAAACGTGTGCGGAACGGTCACGACAACGTCGCCGGCCTGGACCCCACAGGCCATGATGGCAAAGCGCAAAGCATCTGTGCCGCTGCTGATAGCAATGGCTTGGCTGACGTCGCAGAAACTCGCGAATGCATGCTCAAACTCGTCCACCATAGGCCCGCCAATGAAACCCGCGGTGAGAATCGCTCGACGAAATACCGCGGTAAGCTCCGGTTCGAGCTCCCGGTGGGGAGTCACTAAATCGAGAAACGGGATGTTGCTATGTACGGACATCTGCACGCTCCACACTCTGATCTATATAGCGCAAGACCCTGGCCGGATTGCCGGCCACGATCGAGTTGGGTGGTACATCCTTCGTGACAACACTGCCAGCACCTATGATTGCATTCTCACCAATACTGATTTTGGAAAGAATGGTGGCGCCGGATCCCACCGATGCGCCCTTTTTGATGACGGTATATTCGACTTTCCAGTCGCCCTCGGTCTGCAAACTACCGCCAGAAGCGGTGGCCCGAGGATAGGTATCATTCACAAAAGTGACACCGTGCCCAATAAAGACGTTGTCTTCGATCGTGACGCCTTCGCAAATGAAGGTATGACTCGATATCTTGCAGCGCTTCCCTACGCTCGCGTTCTTTTGGATCTCTACAAAAGCGCCGATCTTTGTCTCGTCTCCGATTTCGCATCCGTAGAGGTTGATGAATTTGGAAAGCCGAACATTCGCGCCGAGCCTGACGTCGTCCGCGATCGAGTGGAAGTCGCTCATAGGTAGACCAGCCCGCCCCTTTTGCTCATTGACTCGCTCGCCGCCTCCAGCATTTTGACCACCCGCAGCCCGGCGCACCCGTCGTTGAATGGTTCCTTATTGTTGGAAACGCACTCCACAAAATACGTCAGTTCTTGACGCAGGGCCTCGACCTGTTCCAGCTGCGGAGACCACATATCACCGGACCGGTAGCTCACGAGGAGATCGTAGACACCTTCGCGATTCGTAATGTTGACACCTTTGTCGTACACCTTCACTTTTTCGTCGGCTTCGAGATCGTTCCAGACCAGCATGCGCTTCTCGCCGCCGATGAGAGTCGTACGCACCTTGACCGGGGAGAGCCAATTGACGTTGATGTGCGCGATGACTTTTTCGGGAAAGTAAATCGTCATGTAGGCCACATCTTCGTGGCAATTCAGGTGCTTTTCTCCGGTGGCGACGATCGCCTCCGGAGTCGTCTTGATGACGTAATCCATAATGGACAGATCATGCGGGGCAAGATCCCAGAGAACGTTGATGTCATGCTGAAAGAGCCCGAGGTTCACTCGCGTCGAATCGTAGTAGTAGAGCTTTCCCAGCGCATCGTCATCCAGAAGCTGTGATATCTTCCTCACCGCACCGGTGAAGAGGAAGGTATGGTCCACCATGATTTTCAGATTCTTTCGCCGCGCCAACTCAATTAACTTTTCGCCCTGTTCCGTATTGCTGGTAAAGGGCTTTTCGACGAAGACGTGCTTGCCGTTCTCTAACGCAGCTTTTGCCAGCTCATAGTGTGTCCACACAGGTGTGATGACGGCTACTGCATCGATATCAGGCGATGCCATCACATCGGATGCGTCCGCTGTAACGGTGATGCCCGGATGTGCCTTTTGTGCCCGCTTGCGCGCTCCCGCACTCATCTCTGCGATGGCAAGCACCTGGGAGCCATCAAGACTCGTGAGATTTCTGACAACGTTTGGACCCCAATAACCGTAGCCAATAACGCCGAAGTTCACGAGACAGTCACCGCGCTTTCAGAACGTCAATTGAAATAGAGAGCAAGCTCAAGGAATCGAGAGCGCCGGCTTGAGCAGTCGATCGGATCAAAGTCGCGAACGCTGATTAGTGGGCGCCCTTGATGACGGCGCCCGGCGTCCGCATGAGAATCTTGACGTCCAACCATGGCGACCACGACATTGCATAGCGCAGATCGAGGCGGACCATATCGTCGAACTTGACACGGCTCCGCCCGGTAACCTGCCACAAACCCGTAATTCCAGGCTTCACTTCCAGAACGCGGCGACGATGCCAGGTCTGGTACGCGGCCAGTTCATACGGAATCGGCGGCCGTGGGCCAACGAGCGACATATCACCCTTGAGCACATTGAGGAACTGGGGAAGCTCGTCCAGACTGGTCTTGCGTAAAAATCGTCCTATTGGCGTAATTCGCTTGTCGTTGGCCAGCTTATACACGCCCTTGTCGTCAGCTTGGGATGCTATGCGCTCGGCTTCGCCGGCAATCAGCTTGGTCACATACTCTCTATGGACACTTGGGTCATTATCGGCACGCATGGATCGAAACTTGAGGAAGGTGAAGCGACGGCCATATTGCCCGACTCGGTACTGCTTGAAGAGCACCGGGCCTTGGGAAGAGGCTTTGACCGCAGCCGCGATAACCAATAACAGAGGAGCAAAGACGACCAGTAATAGCGCGCTGCCGGCGATGTCCATGACGCGCTTCACGATCAGCAACGAGCGTTTCTCGCTACTGGTGCTGAACAAATCAGGATATAGCGCGGGATTACTCGGACGGCCGGAATTCTCATGATCCCAATGATCAGGGAAGAAGTGGAATGAGAGGCTGATTTGACTGAACTGATCGGATGTCAACTCATCTCGCAACGCGGCGCTGACTCGGCTCAGAATCGTACTCAGCACCGCATTCTTGTCCTCAATTGTCAGACCGGTAAACATGACGCCGACCGTTGTGCGGTCCTTGTACCAGCCGACCACATCCGTTTCCCGCGTCGATGACAACATGGCAGAAATGATCTTATCGAGAGCATTGGTGTTTTTCTCGGCCCGTTGATGATTGCCAGCTTCCAAAAGCATGAGGAGGAATGGCTCCCTGGATCGCTCGGTTCTCTTGCGCTCGACAGCGATCATCCTCTTGAAATTTTCTTCATTCTGGATGACGCGTTCTTCGGCCGATATGCAATCGAATAAGGAGTCCGCTGGATTTGAAGCATCATCAACGCGTAGCAGAGTCACGGTTTACTCCTCTCTCGACGACTTTTCGCCGGTCTACTTTTGCTTGTGAAGTACGGTCTCTGCCTTGTTGTAGGCTGGTGGAACAAGCAGGGCACTGCGCGGCGTAGCACCGTTTTCAACGGTAGAATCAAGACCACTCAGAAAGCTGGCGGGACCGAGTCCTGACCACAGCAGATCAATCTCCGGCGGAGCTGTCCGCCGGACGACGGTACGAATAATACTTGTTGTCGGATGAGTTCTGGGAAGAGTTCAGCACGGCGCCGATCACCTTCTTTGACTCGAGCGCTTCGATTCCTCTCTTCAGGTGGCGCTTCTGCGTAGTTCCCTGCCGTGTGACCAGGAGAATTCCATCCGCAAGACGCGTCCACACGCTTGTGTCGGCCAGCGGCAGCACGGGCGGTGAATCCACGATAACCCAGTCGAACCATGTGGTCAGTTGTTCCATGAGAGCTGGTAGCTTCGCCGACTCTAGGAGTTCTAGAGGGTCCGCCGGAGCAATTCCTGCCGGGAGAAACCAGATGCCCGCAGGTTCGAGGCGGTAGATGCTCGCCGCCAGCGTGCGCTCATTTTGCAAATATTCGCAGATCCCCGGATGCGCCTTCAGACCAAACACCTTCGACAGGGTAGGCCGCCGCACATCTCCTTCCAATAACAGAACCCTTTGCCGAGTTCCCGAAGTAAGGGCGCAGGCCACATTTGCCGACACCACGCTCTTGCCTTCCTGCGGAATCGTACTTGTGATGAGCAGTTTCTGCAGCTTTCGATCTCGACGAAGATGGCGTAGCCGCACGCTCAAGAGTCGGAAGGCCTCGGTTGCCGGAGTATCTCCCCCGGCAAGGGTCACGAGTCTATTTTGAGGGGTGATAGAAAGATTGAGTGTCTGGCATCGACGAAGGATTTCTCCCCCGTCACCGTCAGGAGCAAGCCTGAGGTCATCCGGAATACTGACCTCCGCCGCGACGGGCAAATCCGACCCTCTGCGAAATGCGGCTTCGTGTTCCAGCGCCGCCGCGGCAGCGGCCAACTCAACCTCGGGCGCGGCATCGAATTTCGAAACCGCTTGCCGCTCGGCACGCTCCAGCAGTTCGGTAGCTACCGACGTCGACGATAGATCGAAACCGGAACGCTCGGCTTCCGATCTCTGCAACGCGTCAAATATATGGCTCATGTTTTCTCGCCTCGGCGCCTACAGAGGCGCCAGGATCGGATCCGTTTACAGGTTTTCGTAGCGTGGCAGCCAAATCAAGGAGAAGCTTTGCGGTGCGCTGCACACTCATCTCACTATCATTAGTTCCATTTCCCGCCGCCGTCCCGACCACATCGAGGCGGAATTCCCTTGCCACATTTTCAATGATCTCCGGCGATACAGTCGGAACCTGCCGCGCATATGCTGCAATGAGGGCGTTCTCGCTAATGGAATTGATGAGACGTGGTAAGCCGCGCGAATGACGAAATATAGTTGCTATGGTCTCAACGGGAAAGATCGGATTGCGATTCGGATCGGCGCCAGCGATTTGTAAGCGTCGTTCGATATACTCACGAGTTTCTTCCGCATCCAGCGGTCCCAGCGCAGCGCGAAGAGCAATTCGCTGCTTTAGCTGCCGAAGGTCCACCGAATCGAGCTTTTCGTCCAACTCAGGCTGTCCAACCAGCACGATCTGCAGCAGCTTCTCGTCTGTTGTCTCAAGGTTGGACAAAAGACGAACTTCTTCCAGAATTTCCTCCGAAAGGTGATGCGCCTCATCAATGATAAGTACAGTTGTAAGCTTCTTCGAGCCCCGCGAGATCAGGAACTGACCGAGGTCGAGCAAAAGCTCGCCCTTATTTTTTCCAGAAGAGGGCAGCCCGAAGTCGGAGACAATATACTGCAGAAACTCAGTAGGCGTGAGGCGGCTGTTGAACAGATACGCATAGGAAACGTCTTTGCTTGCTCTCAGCAGGCGCAGCAGGCATCTCAAAAGAAGCGTCTTCCCTGTCCCCACCTCACCAGTAACTACGATGAATCCCTTGTGCCAGCGGACGCCGTAATACAGTGCCGCGAGCGCCTCGTTGTGCCGCCTGGTAGAAACAAAGCAGGTCGGATCGGGGGTGAGATCAAACGGATTGCGCGCGAGATTGAAGAATGCTTTGTACATGGATACTGAAACTCAACTATGCAGATAGCTAAAGGCGGATCCAGCCAGAATGCTGACAAATATCAGCACCGCCATCGCCCACCCGAAGAATACTCTCCTCCGCGCGTGCTGTTCGTCCGCCGTCGTCAGTATCTCTGGAACTTCTGAAATAACTGCCGTCGGCAGAAGCTTCTTGATCTCCTTATCACTATGCAGACGGTCATCCAAGAATTCCATCAAGCCAACAACAAGTGCACCCAGCAACATGCCGGCGGCAAAGCCCATAGCGCAGAACTTCAACCGATTTGGAAAAGCCGGCTTGATGGGTAGAGTGGGTGGGTCCAGCATCGTGAAACGCTCACCCTGCTGCAAATGCTCCATACTGGTGGCCATTTGGGATGCATTCTCTTTTTTGAGGAGATCATCGTAGTTGGCCTTCGACTGATCATAGCCACGGGTTAGCTCCGCCAGTTGCTGCTCGCTCGCAGGCTCCGAATTCAGACGTCTCTGATACTCACCTATCCTCGACTTTAGATCTGCAATTGCTTGTTCTCGATTTACGATTTCATTTTGGCTGGCGCGGAGCTGGCCCTGAAGCTGTAGCAGAGGAGCGTTCTGTGTAGGATCAATCGCATCGTGAGAAGAATCGGCGGCTTCCTGTTCCGCGGGTTTGCTTTTCAGGCTCGCAATCAGATTGTCTCTATTCTTTTCAGCTTTGGCGATTTCTCTCTTCAGGCGCTGAACGTCGGGGTAGTTGTCCGTGTAGTGTGAACTCAGTTCAGCGAGTTGTGACTTCAGCTTGTCGAGTTGCGCATCGATGCCCGGAAGGCCGGACGGGCTGCCGTCTGCGGTGCGCCGCGTTGACATCTGAAGCGTGCGGTACTGATCGACGAGTGTTTGAGCGTAGACCCGTTGTTGCTTGGCATTGTTGAGGGCATCCTGTTCGCTCTGGAACTGTGCCTGTAATCCGCTGAGGATCTGAAGGTTCGTTGTTTGCTGGGTGGGCAATTCGCCCTGATGTGAGGCTTGGAAGTCGCGAATCTTCGCCTCCTGCTTGGCGAGATTGTCGCGCGCCGTCTCCAGCTGGCTTTGGATGAAGTGGGTCGTATCTTCCGACTGCTGCTCGCGCACCTTGAGATTCTCATCGATGAACAAATGAGTCAGCTTGCCGGTAACCTGCTGAGCAATTGACGGACTCGACGCCGAGAAGGATATCTTGAAGGCGTTGATCGAGTTGTCGCGATCGCGCACCAATTCTATGTCGATGTCTTTTCGCATCCGCTCGACTTTGTCGTCTGGCGTCAGCTTGGCCTGACCCTTGCCGTTGTAAAGGTTCAGATTGTCTATGATCAGGAGCAAACGCGTGCGGCTGAGAATTTGCTGAGAGATGCTTTGCAAGCGGCCCTGCAAATCGTCATTCACATTGGGTACCACATAGTTCTTGGGCATCGTCGGCTCTTCGACCAGGATCAATGTGCCGGATTTGTAGCGAGCCTGCAGGAACCAGCTGGATCCCCACACCACAAGCCATCCAAAGAACAGCGGTATCAGAAACTGCATGTGGCGACGACGAACAATATCCACTAGACGGCCGAAATCGAATGGCTGCGATGCCCGTTCTTCAATATCTTCTGACATATCTATCTACCTAGCGGTCGCGCGAATTGCCAGTAGACCGAGACCAGGCCTCGATCGCTGTTAGGGTTACCTACAAGTGCCGTGATACTGGCATAGCTCTGGTGTAGGCGGTCGTATTCGAATGAAATCCCAATATGCTCGCTGAGAGGATGGTCCGCAGTAGCCGCACCGCCGATACTGTGACCGCCAAGCGTGCTGGAAAAGATTGGCAGTGGTGCGACACTCTTAAGGATCGAATACGTCGCGCTCGCCGCCAGTATCCAGGTACGCGACGCCTGCCAGCGAGCTGACGCACTCGCACTGTTGGAATCAAATGTCCCGAGCAGGCCCCCGCCGGCGGTGACACTCCTTGAATAGCTGACTGAAAAATTTGTGTGACTCTGCTGCCAACCCGTACTCGCCGTCACACCCGGCGACCACGAGCTTGTCGTCACGACTTGAGTCTGTGCATCTGCGGATTGCTGCGAACCGATCGATGTCGCGTGTGCCCAGGTCCTCATACCACCTGCGGGCGTAGCGGTAGCCGGAAAGGATGCCTCGGCGTCGAACTCTTGTGGACCACCCGACACCGAAAAGGAGAGGCCATCCTTCAGGTAGATCGTATAAAAGGCAAAAAATGTGTGTGTCTGTGTCTCGCTCCGCGCGTTCTGAGGATTCGCCATTATGCGCGAATATCTATAGCTCGTACCGATATACTGGGCCCTCGTGAAGCGGTGACTGTAAAAGCCGCCCCCTCCCCACTCGCTCGAATCATAAAGCCCCGGAACTTCAGCCTCATTGGGGTAGTGCAGGTCATACCGTCTGCCGGAGATGCCAGCCATGTTCGTGGGATTGAACTGTAGCGAATACTGCGCATCTACTGCATTACTAAGTCGCTGCGCAAAGGGCGCAATGATCCCTATAGCCGAGGCTGGTGCGGAGCCGGATACTGCTCCCAGCGACGAAGGGCTGAACGAACTCGAACCTTGCTGAAAAATATCGTTCGCGGTAATGGTCCCGTGCGGAGTCACACGAAAGCGCCAATTGAAAATGGCGTTTTGATCGGTTTGATTCAATTCGCTGGTCGGCAAGTAAAAGGTGAAGCCTGGGCTGTAGAGCAGCGTGGTTTGCTGCCGAGAGGAGGTCGCGTCAAAGGCGATTTTTGGCCGGACGGAAACGGTGGTTTCCCCCAACACCGCATTCCCGGAACCTGCATACAAGTTGTCGATATATCCTGCACTTACGGTAATGCCACCACGCAGGTAGTTCGAGCGCACTTCAGAACCAACTTCCTTCGGATAGGCTTCAATGCTGACGGGAGGTGGGATCAGCATCGAGCTCTCTTTGGCCGGTACGGCCTGCGACCAGGCTTCGGACTGAAGCCCCGGGGCAATGGCCGCCACGAACAGAACGCAGCTTAAAACGCGTATAGACATAAGGCTAGTCTTCAAGGCACGACGATTGTGTCACGTGGTTCGAGCTTGATGTTCTGCTCTGGATGCTTTCCCTTGACCACATCTTTGTAGTTGAATGCCATGCGGGATTGGCCGCCGCCCGGATTGGAGCGCAGGACATAGATGGATTTTTGTTTCGCAAAATCCTGAAATCCGCCCGCTGCCGCAATCGCGTCCAACACGGTGGCCGCTCCTGACAAGGGATACGATCCCGGCTTCACCACGCGCCCGAGTATGTTGAACTTCTCGCTATTGATCTCCTGAACAATCACCGTAACTTCCGGTTTGTTGATGTAGGTCTGCAGCTTGGCAGTAATCTCTTCCTCAAGCTGCAAGGGCGTGCGTCCTGTCGCCTGAATCTCACCCACAAGGGGGAGTGAAATCTTTCCGTCGGGCCGTACCGGAATGGATCGCGAGACATCCGGCTCCTTCCACACTGTGATCGCAAGAACATCCGAATTTCCAATCACATAGCTGGAATCGTGGCCCTTCGTCACAGTGGAGGACGGTTCCGCAGCCGCGGTTGCTGCAGTTGCGCTCTGCAGACCCGAGGCGGGGATCTCTGAAGCGCTGAGCAGGAAAGCAAATCCGCATAGCGCGATCAGGAGAGCTCCTGGACGGATGGGGATGGAACGATTAGCCCTTCTCTTCATATAAACTCCCGTCGGGACTGCCGGGGCTGCATCTGCTCAGCCTGGCGTGTGCGAACCCCAAACTCTGTTTCAACTCTGGACAGCTTGAACCTCAATTGACTCGCAGCCCGCCCGGCGATACCGGGGGGCGACTCGCCGCCACAACCGCAGGCGGGGCAAGAACACCCGCGTACTGTTCCTCCTGAACTCGTTTCGTGACCGGCTCGACATCGGTCGCATCGATTTCGACTGCAACCGATTTCGCAAGCATGTCGACCGAGAGCACGAGCCGGAACTGATTCTTCTTGCGAACCAGAATGCCTTCCAATCCCTGAAGCGAGCCACGCATCACCCGAACGCGATCTCCGCATCTTATGAAGGGATGAGGTTCCATACGAAAGCGAGCGTCCATGGCGCGACGAATCGCGTCAATCTCGGCTTCGGGAATGATGGCAACGCGATCTCCGTGGTTCAGGATGGTATGAACGCCCGGAGTCGTGACCACCTGCAGCCGGCGCTTCAGCCCTCCGCGGACAAATACGTAACAGGGAAACACTGGAAGGGACAACACCTTCTGGCGATCTTTCCAGCGGCGTATCGACTCGTGAAGCGGCAGAAAAACCTCAAAGCCCTTGGCGCAGAGGATTTCCGCCACTACCTTTTCATGCTGATGGCGCGTATAGAGCGCCCACCAGTGCGTGTCTTCGTTGCTCGCAGACTCCATTACCGGCGCAACCAGCATCTTTCGCTCCGTTACTCAGGACAAGCAACTGCAGCGTTCTCTTTGTTTCAAGACAAAGCTTCGCCCTGTGGGCTACAGCCCGCTTTTTCACACTCTGTACCAAACCTCAATGCGGCTGGTTTCAAAAGACTGAATGCAGAGAAACCATCGCGACCCATCAAATCTCGCTATGCGTCACTACTTCTAAAGTGAAGCCCAGCTCTCATCCGCTTCATAAAAATCAGCGCTGCATTCCATGAATGTTCTGCTGCATCCCTGGTCTTCAGTTCGTGAGCTTGAGTTGTCCGACGAAGGAATCGTGAATGCACTGCCCCGGCCGAAAAGGGAGGTATCGAACCAACGGCCATTGTGCATTCCGACAATCTCACAACCGATCCACGCAAAGGCAGAACATCCGTCTTTCAATGCAACTTCAAAAATTCGCTTCAATTGCCGTGTTCAGGCTCAAAGAATCATCGCCCGGCGCGATACCTTACGACGCCCCGATCTTGATCCGTAAACCCTTCACGGCCTTTCTCTTCTTCCCATCTCTTGTGAAGCAAGGATAAGTGATTCCAAGGGGAAGGCAAGAGCCCATCGGTACTATGGTCGTATCACCGCATAGTGCCATACCCTTGTCACTATAGTTTGCTAGAAAGTAACACTGCTTGTGTCAGTGTCAGCGTCTCAAAACAACGCACGGGCAATAAATTTCACGCTTCGCCATAACCCGCTCTATGCAATGGGGGCAAAGAGAAATGCCCAATAGGAATGCAGCCTCCTCCATGGCTAACCAGTGCTCTCCTTGCGGGCTGAATTCGGGAAGGAAGAATCAGGGCACCGGGCGGCGCTCCAGGTTAGTTGCCAGCGGGAGGAACTGGAATCACCGCCGGAAACTGCCCAACGCGACGACCGTGGGGACGCCTTGCCAATAAAGCGGGCTATTACCTGCCTTGAGCCTGAAGTACCAGCTTCTGTTGTGTCGCCAAGTAATAGCGATTCGTACAAACATCCGGAATGACCATGGCAGCCGAGTAGCCAACAAGCCTCCCCGTTTCCAAGCCTTCAATTCCGACCAGCGCATTGTCATCCACGATCACGTGCCTTGTAAACGACAATGCGTAGTCCATAGTGCTTTTTCGCGGGGAAGGCTCTGAATGGCCTCATTCATCCCCAATGAGGCTGCAAGAGCCCACCTCTCCCCTACGGCCACAAACCTTTCCCTACGGAACCGACAAGCTGATCTGATTCGAAGCGGTGCTCTCGACGCCGCTCGCATCGACGCTCTTTACCTCGTACATGTAGGTCGTACCACTTTGAACCGCGCTGTCGGTGTAATCCACCTGGCCGTCTGGCGACGAATTCAACTTCGTGAAGGACCCGCCGCCATCCGCCGATCGGTAGACGTTGTAGCCCGCGACCGGGTCAGCCGAGCTGCTGGGAGCATTCCAACTCAGATCGATGGAGTGCTGTACAGCCGTACCGGTGCCACCCAGCGTCACCTGTGTTGTGCCTCCGGTTGCCGAATTGCTGCTGACCGTCAACGTTCCTGCCGCCGCACCCGTGGCCGTGGGGTCGAATTGCACCTGGAGGGTTACGGACTGATTCGGATTCAACGTTACCGGGAAAGTCGCACCGGAATCGCTAAAGCCTGTGCCCTGCAACGCCGCGGAGCTGATCGTCACCGGCGCCGTACCGGATGAGGTCAACGTCAGCGTCTGGGTCGAGGTTGAGCCAACCGGCACATTGCCAAAAGACAGCGCCTTCGAACTAAATATCAACTGCGGAGTCGTGGTCGCGACTATACCCGTACCGCTCAACTGGACGACTGTGGATGCGCCGGTCGACGAGTTGCTGTTGATCGTCAATTGCCCCGAAGCCCCGCCGGCCACTGTTGGATTGAATTTCACCTGGAGCGTCACCGATTGGCTTGGATTGAGTGTCACCGGGAAGGTCGCGCCAGAATCGGTGAAGCCGATGCCACTCAGGGCAGCCGCGCTTATCATCACGGGCGCTGTGCCCGATGAAGTCAGCGTCACCGGAAGCGTCGCGCTGGAGTTCACCGCGACATTGCCAAATGCCAGCGAGTTTGTGCTCGCTGTCAGTTGCGGCGTGGTGGCCGCCGTGCCCGTGCCACGCAATTGGATATTCGTGGTCGCGCCTGTGGTGGAGTCGCTGGTAAGAGCCAGTTGTCCAGACGCCGCGCCTGTGGCGGTTGGATTGAACTGCACCTGCAGTGTGACTGATTGATTGGGGTTCAGCGTCACCGGGAAGGTGGCTCCGGACACAGTGAAGGGCGGCCCGGTCACCGTTGCTGCGCTAATGGTTACCGGGGCCGTTCCGGTTGACGTCAGCGTCACGGACTGCTTCGACGCAACGTTGAGAGGTACATTTCCGAAGTTCACCGACGTAGGACTGACCGTCAGCTGTGGGGCAGCGGCTGCGCTGCCATAGCCGCCTAATGAAACGGTCGCCGGGCCCGAAGGATCGTTGCTCGTCACAGTGAGCGTTCCGGCATCCGGACCTTCCGTCGTTGGGTCGAAAGTCACCGTCACCGTCAACTGTTGATTCGGCTGCAAGGTTGCGGGCAGGGACAGCGTCCCTACGCTAAATGCCGCGCCCGAAACCGTGATGGTGTTGACGTCCAATGGCGCATTGCCGGTGGAGGTCAATGTGAGGGTTCGCAAGACTTTGGTCCCAATTTGGGCCTGTCCAAAGCTGATAGATGTAGCGGAAAGCGTCAGATTCGGCGCGGGAACAGCATCACCTGTTCCACTCAACGGAATATTCGCCGTTCCACCACTGGCATCACTGGCCAGTGCCAGGTCGCCTGTAAAGGAATCCGCCGAGTCCGGAGCGAAGGTGATGGACAAAACCACCTGCTGCCCTGGATTCAGTGTTGCCGGCCAATTGCTGATTCCCGCGGGATAGGTCACCGAAGAAATCTGGAACCCCTGCCCGGCAATCGTGCTCGACGAGATGGTGACGGGCGCAGTGCCGGATGAAGTCAGTGTGAGCTGCAGCGCCGATTTCGCGCCCACCTGCACATGGCCGAAGTCCAGGCTTGGCGCACTCACCGTCAGGGCTGGTGAGGTGTCTTGCACTCCGTTGCCGGTCAGCGCCACGTTCACAGGCGAGCCCGTGTCAGTTGACAGACTCAACTGACCATTGGCCGTTGTCGCGTCTGCCGGGTCGAAAGCCACGCTGAACGTGACCTGCTGCCCCGGCTGGAGCGTGATGGGCGCGGAAAGATTCTGCACCGCGACTCCGGCATAGGTCGCCGCATAGCCCGTGCCGGTAACGGCTGCCCCGGTGATCGTCGCCGGCGCCGTGCCCGTCGATGTAACGGTCACGGTCTTCGTCGCCTGTGAGCCCAACGGCACATCGCCAAAGCTGAGACTGCTCGCGCTGGCAGAGAGAGAAGGCGTGCTGGCCGCGACTCCGTTTCCGTGCATTTGCACCACCATCGTGGAGTTGGTGGCGGAATCACTGGACACCGTGACCGTACCCGCCGCGGCGCCTGCTGCTGTTGGATTGAACTTCAACTTCAAGGACATCTGCTGATTCGGCTGCAGCACCTGAGGCAGGACCTGGGGCGGCCCAGAGAATGATGCGCCAGCCACCTTGATGGAGTTCACGGTAACCGGAGCTGTGCCATTCGACACCAGCGTGATCGTCCTGGACCCTTGCGAGTCCACGGTCACGTCTCCAAAGTCAACACTCGCCGGAGCCGAAAGCGAAGGGGATGTTGTTCCCGTTGACGTTGTTCCTGTTCCGCTGAGGCTGATGGCGCTCGGACTGCCTGTCGCGTTGTCGACAAGGGTGACATTGCCCTGCGCGACGCCGGCATTCGACGGAGTAAACGTCAGGGGGAGTGCGACCTGTTGACCGGGGGCAAGCGTCAGCGGTAGCGGCACTTGTCCAACCGCAAATCCATCGCCGCTCGCATTCACAGACTGCAGCACAACTGCGGCGGTGCCGCTCGAGGTCAATGTCACTGAGTGGGCCGCTTGTGAGCCGACCTGCACCGAACCGAAATTCACCGAAATGCTGCTCAGAGTCAGGGCCGGGGTGCCAGACGTGGGGGGAGGGACCGGAGCCTCCGCATTGCCCGCCAAAGCCACCGCCACCGACGGGGCTGCCACAGCATCGCTTGAAATCGTGAGCTGCCCAGTCTTTGCGCCAGAGGTCTTCGGGCCGAACTTCACCGGCAGTGCCAGGGTCTGGCCAGGCTGCAATGTAAGCGGCAACGATGGTGTTTGCGTGGAAAAGTCGCCGCCCTGCGCATTCAGAGCGCTGATCTCGAGGGGAGCAGTCCCGGTGGAGGTTAACGTCAGGCTCTGCTGCGCATCTCCTCCGATAGGCACGCTGCCAAACTGCAGTGCAGTAGCACTCACCTGCAACTCAGGATTGCCAGGAGCGGGCGGCGGCGTGCTCTTTTTTTGTCCGGTGCCGGAGAGAGAGATTGTGCTCTGCTGGTTCCCACTCGTGACCACGACCTGCGAGTCATAGCTCTTCGCCTCGGTCGGCGTAAATGTCACCTTGGCGGTTACCGTTCCGCCCGCCGGAATCGTCATTTGCATCGGGGCGGAGTCAATCTTGAAAGCCGGATCCGCTACCTGCATCCCGCTCAGCGCTACAGACTGGAGGCCCGGGTTAAGCAGCGTGACGGTCTTTGCTTGGGTCGTGCCCACAGGCACGCCGCCGAATGACACTGAGCCGGGATCTACGGTGAGCGGAAGAGTGTTGTAGGTGACTCCACAGCCGGCCAGTTGCAGGGTCGCGAGCAACAAACATGCAACCCATATGACGGAAAAATAATTGGGAGCGCGTCGCATGAGACCCGAGCAGGGGGGACACACAAAACGAATAGAACGCTTGGTCTGCGACTGAACATCTGGCACTGGCACGATCTCCTTCACTCCACACACAATCGGAGGAAGAGAGAGCCATTGCAGACGGCAATCCCCTACAGACAATCATTGTCCGATTAGCGGGGGAGGAACCCAAAAGCAAATGTGACCGCAAACTGCCGCGTCATCTGTTATTGACGAGACACCAAAGCAGCCCGCGTACCTATCTTTAGTAGGTCTTCGAGCCACTTATCTTGAAGCAGTGTGCTGCAGATATAAGCGGAACTATATCACCCAAAAGATGCAGATCAATTCATCGGACCTGGAACTTAGCATGTTATGCCGCGACCGCATCCATGGCCTTCCGATGCAAATCGGATCCCACTGTGGGAATCGCATTTAATGCGTGTAGATTGTTCTTTGTATTTCATATAACAAAGCCTCATTGATATAAATCTTGCCTAAGATAGATGGCCTCCGCATTGACCGCTTCGCGAGACCGTTGCGAGTCTTCGTCCCCGAGTCCACGAGTTCCGCTTCTGCTGCTTGACATCGTGCGGCTTCACGGATAGCGGTGCCGGCTGCGAAGGCCGCTGAAGTTAAATCAGTAAATCGATGAGTTGTGAATCGGTATGTATCAGGATGCAGTCGACACAGTGGCGATCACGGATCGCCAAAGCAGCAGCAAGTTGTCGCTCTGGAGAGTCGATCAGAACTCTTCGGTATTTGAAGACATCCGTACCGGTATCAATGAAAACCCCCGTGGCACGCACGCATTCAAACAAGAGAGCCGCCCCACTCAAAAGCGATGGGATGTGTGGTCGTGTGTGCAAGATCGCTGTAGAACAGTCAGCGTCTTGACGGAAATACCGAGCATCGTTTACGGACAGTTTGCAGAAGTTGGGATATGACGACACGCGAAGATAGAGGCCCGCGATGTGACCGAAATGCTTAGAAGGCGCTGTTGTCCTTTCGAGCATCGCAGGGGCCGCGAAGACTTAGCCCGGCCAATTCGATGGCCCGCTGCGGCAGATTTTCCATGCCCGCAAGAAATAGAAAATGTCTATGGGATAGCCCGAGGTGTAGACGCCGCGTCGCACCGAGACTTGTGATGACAACCGGGAAGCAGGAGGAGCACGCCGGGACGGTGCGCGAGCATGGTGGACGCGGTAGGAATCGAACCTACAACCTGTCGATTAAGAGTCGAATGCTCTGCCAGTTGAGCTACGCGTCCAAGAGGGGTAAAGGGTAGTGCGGAAGCAGGCGACCGCGGTCGCCGCTTCCATTTTTATATCACGCTCAGGATCAGAAGGTGAAGGCGATGCCGCCGGCGATGGAGCGGTCGGCCTGTGCGAAGAAAAGCGTGCTGCCATCCGGCGTCACGAACGGGCAATATCCCTGGGCGAGCAGGTTGCGCACATCCACCACAGCCTGCGTTCCACCGGGAATGATCCGTCCCACTCGGATCGGCTGGCGCAACAGGATGCTCAAATATGCGTCGCTGGCGGCGGATGCATACGGATTCACCGTAGTCACCGTATTTGGCGGCTGCCACCGATATGAGGCACGCCAGTAGGTTCCTGCCTTTTGCAGATTGCCTTCCGCTCCAACAGTGACCGCTGGTGTCAGCCGGGGTCTCAACGAGGCAAGCGACTGTTCGACGGTGCGCTCCTGCGATGCCAGTTCCGATTGGACGTACGGATCTTCAAGTGCCGAACCCGCCTCGACGTCCGCTGAAATCGCAATCGCAGAACCCAGAGGAACCGTAG
The DNA here is from genome assembly GCA_963763665.1 of uncultured Acidobacteriaceae bacterium. Taxonomy (GTDB): domain Bacteria; phylum Acidobacteriota; class Terriglobia; order Terriglobales; family Acidobacteriaceae; genus KBS-83. Next base: position 364,739 of record CAVXPT010000003.1, read on the forward strand.
CTCCGGCGGAGAAACCGTAGCCGGAATAGGTGTTCCCTGCGGTACGAAAGACACCGGACACGGGATCAATGAGCAGATCGCCCGATGCCGCATCGGCATCGCTGATCGAACCGCTTCCCTGCACTAGCGGATTCACCGTCCGGTCGTGGAATGCAATCACCTGTACTGTTGCGCCACGTTCCGCGGTGTGACGCAAACGAACCTCCTGGTGCAGACCATGCTCCAGGGTCGCATTGCCGGCTCGTTGCGCTACGGAAGGCAGCAGCGTCTCGTCATCTGCGAGCGCAGCAGCATCCTGCGCCGTACGCGAGGTGGCGACGCGATATGCCAGAGTCGTGTCGCCAACATGAAGAATGAGGGAGCCGAAGGGGCGGCCGACGACTTCCGTCCCGCCCTGGGTGCCCACCAGCCGCATCGCGAGTAGCTCGTTGCCGATCTCCGTGCGCAGGATAGGAGTGAGTTCCGTCGTTTCGGCGGTGCGCAGCGTCGCCGCCTGGTAACGGCCGGCACCATACGGACCGCCGGTGAGGTCGGGCAAGTCCGTATAGGCAGCGACAGTGCGCACGACACGGCCCGGCGCGATCTCATTCTCATATGCGGCCATATAGTCGGCCTGCAGGCCGTCCGTGACATTCAGAGAAGTTCGCAGGAGGGTGTGCTCGCCGTTCCTGCCGGTGCCCTCGTATTCCATGCCATGCCGCAGACCGCCGTCCCCAAAGCTGCGGAGCCCGCCGCTGGTGGTGACGCGTGCCCGGCTCTGTACCGGACCGCTTCCTTCGGAGACCATCACTGGCCCTTCGTCGGAGAAGCGAAGCACGGGGCGATTTGTCTCAGCGCGCAGCGTCCACTTCCAGTCGTCGGCCGGTTCGTTGGCGGAGCGCCGCTCTGCCGGCAACCACTGAACCGCGTCAAAGAGTGTGCTCAGCGTGATGTTCGCAACTGTCTTGTGGTGCGCCAACACCCGCAGATTCTGCCGCAGGGAGGGCAGGAAGGACTCGTCCGATGCCTTGAGCTGATAGACGCCGGGAAGCAAGTCTTCCAGGAGAAAAAGGCCTCGATCATCCGTATGGGCCACCGCGACCACTGACGAATCAGCACGCATGAGCTGAACGAGCGCGTCGATCTGGGGGGCTCCACGGCGATCACGGACGATTCCCGCGACGGAGGCTGTCTCGCTCTGCGCCAATGCAGGGGTGACCAAGGCGGCGGAGGCCAGAATCGAACAAGCGATTTGGACGAACTGCTGTCTCACTGCTGAGTCGCTGCCACCTCACCCGCAATTCGGGGCTGCTGGGCCGTAGCCGGAAGAGACCTCCCGGTAAACCGTGTGCTTAGTCTACCGTGAAGGGTGCTGATTCGGCTATTTGCTGCTTCTTAACGCTGTCATTCACCTTAATGGTTACCCGATACTTGCCAGGTACCAGACTTGCCAGGGGTACAGTGTGCTCCACCGTCACCTGGTCTGCATTCGGAGAGATCGTCTTAGTGTCCTCCGATGTATCCAAAACCGTCTTGTTGCTATCGACTTCCACAATTTCATATTGCAGCGTGGCGTCGTTCTTTTTGCTCTTATCGTCGATGCCCAGGTTATAGACCTGCATCCAGAAGTTCAGACTCTGGTTGCGGTGGAAGCTGGCCGGAGTTCTTTCGTTGTCCATCACGCGCGGCCGGACAAAGGTATTGCCAAGAATGAAGCTGCCGGTACCTATCTGCTTGGACGGCACACGCTCCATTTTGTCGGCCAGAATCAGCGAGGACGCGGCCAGATTTTCGTCGTCGAATTTGGGCACCACGATGCCCTGGGCCCAGATTCCAACGTGATCCGGATTGTTCACATCCTTGATTGCGATATCGACGCGATACCGGCCCGGGCGAAGGGGCAGGGCTTTCCAGTAAACCTGTGACGTCTCTAGTGTTTTGGGGAGCAGTTCGCTTGGCTCCTCGACCAGCACAGTATTTTCAAAGGTTTGCGCGATCCGGCCCGTAATCGTAGTTACCCGCCCAAGGATATTGACCACACCCTTCGAGACCCCGTCCTTGGTGCTGAAAGTGATGTCTTTGTTCTTGATTTGCAGGGTAATGGGCACCAATACCGTGTCTTCTGTCACTTTTACGTAATCGGTGCGGACATCGAAGGGGAAGACCGGCCCGTTCAAGACCTTATGTTCGGTGATGAAGCCCTCAAGGTCCTTGAACTTGATCTGCGGCGCTCCCTGCAGCTTCGCGTACTGTTCCAGGCGGTCAAACTCCTTGGTGGCATTCGCGCCGGATAGCGGGCCGGTGCCTAGATTTTCCAGCCCCCCCTTAAAGCGGTCGGCTTTCTTGGATTGCCCCATCTGTTCGAACATCGTCAGACCGGCACCCGGTACGTGCAGTAGTGCGTCCTTCTCGGAACGATCCAGTGTCATGTGAAAGTCGCCGCACTGGCAGGTATCCACGAACTCGATGTCGATGTTGTCGCCGATGCCCTCGATATACCGGTAGTGCCAGGTCTCGAAGGGGAAGGTCGAAGTCTCGCCGCCGCCTTCATCCATGGGCCGCTCGTAGGTGCCTCCGGCCGGATGCGACTCAATGCTGTCCGGCTTGCCGTATGCAATGTAGATGTGACCCCGGTCGGTCTTCCAGCCCGGCTTGCCTGCGGCAAAATGCTCGTTCGCGTAGGCGATGCGGCGGTAATGCTCTTCACGAAACTCGTTCTCCGGCGATTCCGGATTCGGGTTGCGGCGCAACCAGAAATTCTCGATGAACGCCTCGCGCTCCTCGTCATTCGAGAGATTCTTGAACGCCTTCATCTCCTGATCGGTGATGATCCAGCGCACATCCTCATCCAGCCACTTCTTGAAAGGTCCCTTGAGCTCCTGCTTCAATTCCTTCTGCTGCTTGAACTTTTCTTTGTCACTGAGGGGGCGATCCAGCGGGTCCTGAGCCGGCTGTTGGACGTTGGTGCTTCCATCCGGGGGTGCGGACTGCTGACCATGCAGTGAGGGAAGGAGGACGATGGATGTTGCCAAGGCAAGGACGCAGATGACGCTGTGACGAACCGAATACATATGGTTCCTGTGACTCCTAATCAGTGCGATTATTCTATTGGTCCGCGAGGGACAAGGACAACAAGAGAGAAGAAAAAGTCGCGTCCAGTGCGGTCGAATTGGACAATTACCGATGAGTACGAACATTGGTATCATAAGGGCGCACTTCTCCGGCTGAAACGGTACGCCGGCAGGATCATGCTGCAGCCCCAGCGCGTCCCGTCTTCAGGGAACTGTTCGCCGGCAGGAGTCGTATCCTTACTACTTACTTCTTTCGATTTTGTCCGGAAGACGAGGAATGGGTCACTACAGATGAAACGTAAACGCCTCCTGTGGTTCGGATTGGCTGCCGTGGTTGTGTTGCTGGTGGTGGTTGGAATTGTCATTGCGCGGGCGCAATCTGGTTACGTAAAAGTGGTGACCGGCAAGACGGTTCGGGAAGACATCCTGTCCCAGGTAAGCGGTACCGGACAGATCAAACCGAAGATTTACGCCAATGTCGGCGCCGAAACCATCGGGCGCATCACGCACTTGTACGTAAAAGAGGGCGATCACGTGAAGCGCGGTCAGGTTCTGGCGACCATGGAAAATGTGCAGCCGGCGGCCGATGTGGCGACGCAGCAGGCCACCATCCAGTCCTCGAAGACAGACATGAACTCCTATATCGCCGCTGAGAGGACCGCGGAGGCCAATTTGGTCAGCGCCAAGGCGACGCTCGAGCAGAAGGAGCTGGACTGGAAGCGCGGGCAGTCCCTTTACGCGGATAACCTGATTCCCAAGTCGGATTACGACACGCGCAAGGCCGCCTACGATGTGGCGGCGGCGGCGGTGGCGCAAAACAAGGCTGCTATTGTGCAGTCGAAAGCGCAGACACAATCCGCATCCGGACGCATCGACCAGGCTACAGCGGCGCTGCGCCGCTTCAAGGATGTGCTGAACCGTACGGTGGCGGTGGCGCCATTCGATGGCATTGTCACCAATCTTCCCGTGCGCGAGGGGGAGACCGTGGTCATCGGCATTCAGAACGCCGAAGGCAGCACGTTGATGACCATCGCGGACATGTCGATTGTCACCGCCGAGGTAAAGGTCGACGAGACCGACATCGTGAACGTGAAAAATGGACAGACTGCGGACATCACCATCGACGCGCTGCCCGGCAAGGTGTTCAAAGGGCATGTGACGACCGTGGGAGATCAGGCGATCCTGCGCTCGACCGGTATTGCCACCAGCCAGAGCACCACCGGCACCGAGGAAGCAAAGGACTTCAAGGTGGTAGTGACGCTGGACAACCCGAGCGATGATCTGCGGCCCGGGCTCTCTGCCACTGCCAAGATTCTGACGGCGGAGAAGAAGGACGTGCTTTCGATTCCCATCCAGGCGCTCACCATGCGCCGGCCGGGAGAAACTGTTGAAAGCGCCAAGGACAAGAAGGTGGATGCCGCGGCGCTGAGCAAGGAACCGCAGGTTCAGGGCGTTTTCGTGCTGAAGCACGAAGGCAGAAAGCTGAAGGCCGCCTTCGTTCCGGTGAGTACCGGCATCACCGGTACCACGGATATTGAGGTCATCAGCGGACTGAAGGCAGGCGACGAGATCGTGACCGGATCGTACAAGACGCTGCGCGAACTGAAGAGCGGCTCGCTGGTGAAGCCGCTGGATGCCAACGCTGCAGCCGCTGGCGCGTCCACTACATAGCGCAGGGAGCATGCAAGTGCAACCAAGAAGGAGCCCCACATGGCGGCTGAAACGATGACGGCCACAGAAACAACGACGACGACGTTACCGCCGAAGGGCGATGTCATTGTGGTCGAGGACCTGTGGAAGACGTATGACATGGGCTCCGAGCAGCAGGTGCACGCGCTGCGCGGCGTAAGCCTGCGCATCCAGCACAACGAATACGTCGCCATCATGGGTCCGTCCGGCTCCGGCAAGTCGACGCTGATGAACCTGATCGGGTGCCTCGATTCACCGAGCCAGGGCAGCTACACCCTGAACGGGCACCGGGTCAGCGATCTGAACGACGACGAGCTGGCGCGTATTCGCAACCGCGAGATCGGCTTCGTCTTCCAGACCTTCAATCTGCTGGCGCGCGCCACTGCTCTGCACAATGTGGAGCTGCCGCTGATCTACAACGGCACACCGTCGGCGGAACGGATCGAGCGCGCCAAGGAAGCGCTCCGCGCCGTCAATCTCGAAGACCGCATGAACCACAAGCCAAACGAACTCTCCGGCGGTCAACGTCAGCGCGTCGCCATCGCGCGTGCGCTTATCAATCGCCCGTCCATCATCCTGGCCGACGAGCCCACCGGCAACCTGGACTCCAAGACCGGTGACGAGATCATGGCGCTGTTCGACGATTTGCACGCCCGCGGCAACACCATAGTGGTGGTGACGCACGAACCGGATATTGCCGAGTTTGCGCATCGCGTAGTGCACATCCGCGACGGTGTCATTGCATCCGACGAGCCGTCGTCGCGCGTCCGCAACCCACACAGCCACCCGCACACCAAGACTTAGCATCCCAAGCTCGCCTGCCACATTGGGGTAGGCCTCCCTCGCGCGTTCGGCCCCCGCGGGGTATTGTTGATACACACTCATTCGAGGACCGTGCTTCCATGCTTCTGATCTCCTGCCTGCTCGCGGCCGCCGTCGCTTTTCCGCAGACCCTGCCGTCGCAGCAGCCGCCTGCTCCCGCATCGTCCTCCACGACTGCCCAGCGCGAGAAGGCGCTGAACGCCGTCTTCTCCGACTATTGGGAGCAGCAGCTCAAGGACTCGCCGGAGTTCGCCTCTACCCTGGGCGACAAGCGCTACGACGACCAACTGAGTGACTACTCGATCGCCGGTTACAACGCCCAGTTGCAGCATGGCCGCGTCTTCCTGGAGCGGCTGGGCGCGATCGATACGGCCGGGCTTCCTGAGCAGGAACAGCTGAGCAAGGACGTGCTGGTGCGCAACCTGGTGGACGACCAGGAGGAGGCACGGTTCAAGCCCTGGGAGATGCCGGTCACCCAGTTTCGCGGCCTGTATCTGGAACTTCCACGACTCGTGCCGCAGCTGAGCTTCGACACGGCGGATGACTACGACCACTACGTCTCGCGGCTCGGCAAGGTTCCTACCGCCTTTGCGCAGATCACCGACGACATGATGACGGGCATCGACGACAACCGCGTGCCGCCGAAGTACCTGCTGGAGAAGGCCCTCGTCCAGGTCAACACGCTTGCGCAGCAGAAGCCGGAAGACTCACCCTTTGCGCTACCGCTCAAGAAGTTCCCTGCCTCGATCTCGCAGGCACAGCAGGCGGAGATTCGCCAACAGGTGCTGAAGGCGATCGCCACGCAGGTGCTGCCCGCGTATGCGCGCTTCGGGCGCTTCCTGTCGGCGCAGTACATCCCGCACGGACGCACCGAGCCGGGTGTCTGGTCGCTGGCCGATGGCAATGCTTACTACAAGTTCCTCGTGCGCCGGAGCACCACGACCGATCTGACGCCGGATGCGATCCATAAGATCGGCGAGCAGCAGGTGGCCGAAGACGAGGCCCAGATGCTGGTGATCGCGAAGAAGCTGGGCTTCGCGGATCTCAAGGCGCTGCGTGCTTCGATCCCGAACAATCCGAAGCTGCATCCGGCGTCGCCCGAGGCGCTGATCGCGGTGTACCGCGGCTATCTGGACGGCATGAAGCCAAAGCTGCCGCAGCTCTTTGGCCGGCTGCCGAAGGCGCCGCTCGACGTGCAGCAGGTGCCGGACTATATGTCGAAGAACCAGGCGCCGGCCTACTACGAGGAGGGCACGCCGGACGGCAAGCGGCCCGGCATCTTCTTCGTCAACACCTATGACTACGCGCATCGCTCGCTGACGATGGCGGAGACTACGGCTTACCACGAGGGGCTGCCGGGGCATCACCTGCAGATCGCCATCGCGCAGGAGCTGACAGGTCTGCCGCAGTTCCGGAAGTACAACTACTACACCGCGTACACCGAGGGCTGGGGGCTCTATGCCGAGCGCCTGGGCAAGGACGTGGGCTTCTATACCGATCCGTACAGCGACTATGGCCGGCTGGAGGGCGACATCTGGCGCGCGATCCGGCTGGTGGTCGATACCGGCGTGCATTCCGAGCACTGGAACCGCCAGCAGATGGTGGACTACTTCCATGCGCACTCGTCCATTGCCGAGCCGGATGTGCAGGCGGAGGTGGACCGCTACATCGCGATCCCGTCGCAGGCGCTGGGCTACAAGATCGGCCAGCTCAAGTTCCTGGAGCTGCGCGACAAGGCGCAGAAGGCGCTGGGGGCGAAGTTCGACATCCGCGGATTCCACGACACGATCCTCGATTCGGGCGCGCTGCCGCTGGACGTGGTGGAGCAGCGGGTGGATGCGTGGATTGCGTCGCAGCAGGCAAGCAAGGCACAGTAGACAGATGACGGACCGAACGCAGTCCTCCTCACAGCCACTGACACTCAACGCATCGACACAAGAGGCGATACGAGCGTCAATCGCCGTGCTAATCGACAAACGCGTCGCCATGCTGGGCGCGGGCAAGATGGGCTCGATCCTGATCGAGGGTCTGATCCGCAGCGGCCGCTTTGCGCCGGAGCAGATCGCTGCGACGGTACAGCACGAGAACCGTGCGGCAAAGCTGGCGGAGCGGCTGAAGATCGCCGTTTCGACGGACAATGCCGCGGCAGCGCGCCAGGCGGACCTGATCTTCATCGGGGTGAAGCCGTTCAACGTGATCGACATCATCCGCCAGATCAAGCCGGTGCTGACGCCGGAGAAGCTGATCATTTCGTTTGCCGCTTCGGTGAAAACCAAGGCGATCGAGGATGCCACGGAGCTGCTGGGCATGCCGGTGGTGCGCGCGATGCCGAATACGCCGGCGATGCTGGGCGCCGGGATGACGGCGCTGGCGGGCGGGCGATTCGCAACGGTACAGCATCTGCAACTGGCGGCGTCGCTGTTTGAGAGCGTGGGCCGCACGGTGCAGGTGGATGAGAAGCACCTGGACGCGGTGACCGGGCTCTCCGGCTCCGGGCCGGCGTTCATCTACATCATCCTCGAAGCGCTGGCCGAGGGCGGCGTGAAGGTCGGGCTGCCGCGCGATACGGCGACGCTGCTGGCGGCGCAGACGGCCTACGGGGCGGCGCGCATGGTGCTCGAAACGGGCGAGCATCCGGCGCTGCTGAAGGACGCGGTGACGACGCCCGCGGGCTGCACGGCCGACGGCCTTCTGGAACTGGAAGAGGGCGGCCTGCGCGTGACGTTGATCAAGGCGGTGATGCGGGCGACGGAGCGGGCGCATCAACTCGCTGGTGGATAGTGGCCGGCAGGTAGGTGACGGTACCTACCCCCTCCCCCCTCCCGGTGCGGGAGGCCGGTGTATAACTCTCTTCCTATCTGCGGTTTAGGCGGTCTCCCGAGAGCTAAATTCCTCCATCCATTGGGCTTATCGGTAAAATCGTCTTTCTAAAGGGTTTAGGGCAGGAAATCTGCCCTGTTTCCGGTGCGTTTCGCGGCTCCGGTGCAGAAGTTATTCATTTCAGGATTGTTATGGGTAAATTCGTCCAGGCAAAGGGCTTAGGGATAAGGGTTTCAGCAGGCCCGCTGCTCGACGCTTTGGTTTAGCTCTGATTTTCTATCCCTGATTCAAGATAGCAATTCGGAAGGGGCAAAGTGGCAAGTTTTTGCGTAGAAATGAGCCCTTGTCCCGAAACGGGCGGCTGTCACTGTTTGATCGAGAAAACAGCAGATCCCTTCGACAGGCTCAGGGCATGCTCTTCTACTACCCGATTCGCTGCGCTCAGGTCCGGTCGGGATGGTGAAGGGCAGGCGCTTCGCTCCACCCTGGCTATGCTCAATATGAGAAAGGTGTCGAGGGTCGCGACGCTACCATTTCCGGTGGAAATGCTTCTACTGCTAGTGTGGCGATTGGCGGCGGATGATTTGGCACGATTCGTGAGGTGCGTCCGAATCAGGCATGCGAATCACAACCATCGTTCTCGCAGTGCGATCGCTGGTCCCGGCGGTATCGGGCCTGCGTGATCGGATTGTAATATTCCGTTGATCTTCGTTTGATGTTTTATGATGCGGGGCGTGATTGGAGCGAATGCAGAAACTGCTTTTCAGACAAGCTGTCACTTCAGCAGACCTGAAGCAGATCCACGCGCTTAACCATCGTGTGTTTGCCGAGGAGATTGCGCAGCATCGGGACGGATCCGTCCGGGCTGCTGGTGGATCGATTCCATGAACAGAACCACTACTTCGTGGCCGTCCGCGAGGAGGTGGTGATTGGCATGATTTCCGCACACGCGGGGCCGGAGTTCTCCGTGAAGCGGCGGCTGCCGGATGCATCGCTGCTGGAGAGTCTAGCCTGCCCGATCGAGGTGCGGCTGCTGGCGATTGAGCCAAAAGAACGAAACCGTACGGTGCTGGCGGGGCTGCTGTGGCAGGCATACGACTACGCCGTGACCGGCGGCTACTCGCACCTGTTGATCTCTGCGATCTCCACCCGCCAGGCGATGTACCGGAAGATGGGCTTTCATGCGCTGGGCCCGGCGGTGCCGGATGGCGAAGCAAGCTTTGTCCCCATGCTGATGCCGCTGGGCGAGCATCGGCGCGTGGAGGGAGACCGGGTTGGATTGCACGAGCGGCATTGGCGTCGCGCAGCAACGCCGCCTGTCCCGGTGAGCCTGCTGCCGGGACCGGTGGCGATCCACCCACGGGTGGCGGAGGCGTTTGCCAGTGCTCCGGTGTCGCATCGCTCGCCCGCCTTCATTGAGACCTACGAACGAGTGCGGGAGCAACTGCGGGCATTTGTCGCCGGGATGGACGTGGTGCTCTTTCCGGGAGCCGGCACGCTGGCGAACGATGCGGTGGCCGCCAACCTGAAGGCGATCTTCGGCGATGCCGAAGGTGTGGTGCTGGCGAATGGCGAGTTTGGCGAACGCCTGGTGAAACAGGCGAGAGGCGCAGGCCTGCGCTGCAGACCGCTCGAGTTTCCTTACGGCAAGCCGTGGGAGCCAGGGGCGGTGGAGACGGCGCTGGATGGCAGGCCGAAATGGGTGTGGGGCGTGCACCTGGAGACCAGCACCGGCGTGTTGAATGACGCGGCGGCATTGCAGCGTGTGGCCGGGCGCGCGGGATGCGCGGTGGCGCTGGACTGCGTGAGCAGCATGGGAGCGGCGCCGATTCCTGCCGGTGGAGAGCACCTGCTGCTGGCGAGCGGGGTCTCCGGCAAATCGTTTGGCGCGTATGCGGGGCTGGCGATGGTGTCCATGAGCGAGACGTGCCGGCGGCTGCTGAAGGACAAGGAGCTGTGCCCATCGTTCGATCTGCTGCGGATGCGGGAGGCGCGCGGGCCGGTGTCGACGATTTCGTCGCCATCGCTGTTTGCACTGGCTCGGGCGTTGGAGGACAGCTATGGATTCCGCGATGCGGTGACGGGAGCGGCAATAACGCGCCGGTTTGCGGAGTACCGACGGCTGGGCGAGTTGGTGCGGACGGAGCTGCGGGCTGCCGGGTTGCCTCCGCTGGCGGCGGAGGCGGTGGCCGCTCCGAATATTACGACCTTCGATCTGCCGTATGCGAGCTTTCCGGAAGATTGTGCGCGGGCAGGTTACGTGATCGCGCACGAGTCGCCGTATCTGCAGACGCGGGGCTGGGGCCAGATCGCGACCATGGGGGATATCCGCGAAGAGACGCTTACTGCGCCTCTTTGAGGCGATGGGATCGCTGATGACTCGGCGTGCGGTACGCAATACGGCTTAGCTTGAAACAGCTCTACTCCGTGCGCAGCGCCTTTGCGGGATCGAGGCGGGCGGCGCGTTGTGCGGGGACAGCGCTGGCAGCCAGCGATACCAAGACCAGACACAGAACGGCGGCGATGTAGCTGGCGGCGTCGAAGGGCTTGACCTGATAGAGCGCTGACGCGAGTGTGCGGCTGATGAGGATGGCGAGCGGTGCGCCGACGAGGACGCCGATCAGAGTGAGCCAGAGACTGCTTTGCAAGATCATCCAGACCACCTGACCGCGGCGTGCGCCGAGCGCCATGCGCACGCCGATTTCCGCGGTGCGGCGGCTCACCCGGTAGGCAAGAGTGCCGTAGATGCCGGTGGCAACGAGCATGATGGCGAGCAGACCGAAGCACTCCGCGAGGCGCGCAAAGAGGATCTGCTGCGAGATGGATTGTTCAAACTGCACCTGCTGGAGCATGGGTTTGAGTAGAGGAAGATCGGGATCGATCTGGCGCACGGCGTTTCGTACGGCGGGGAGGATGGCGAGCGGGTCGCCGGCGACGCGCATTTCTACGTGCATTTCTCCCGGGGCGCCACTCTGCGTGTAGGGCAACCAGAGCATGGGTAGCGTGTTCTCCGTCACGCCGGTGTACTTGTGATCTTTCACGACGCCGACGATCTGCGCAGTCGCTCCCCAGAAGGTGATGGAATGACCAATGGCAGACTGTCCCGGCAGAAATCGCTTAGCAAAGGTGGAGTTGACGATGGCGGATCTTGGCGCGCGGGCAGTATCAGCATCTGTGAAATCGCGGCCGGCAAGGATAGAAACACCGAGGGTGTGGAAGTAGTCCGAGCCGATGGCGTTCTCGCGAACCATGCCCTGCTCACCGTCCGAGTTAGGCGCCTTGTGTCCATCGATCTGGGGGGCGCTGTTGTTGTTGGACCAGCCGGAGCCGGGGCGGTTTCCGGCGAGGCTGACGGATTCCACTCCCGGCAGAGAGCGCAGGCGCGAGAGAAGAAGTTGGTAGAAGGCGAAGCCGTCGTCGGGCGTGTGCGTGCGCTGCGGATTGATGCCGAAGACGACGAGACCGCCTGGACGGAAGCCGAGCGGGGTGTTCTCAAGATTGCGCAGGGTGCGGACGAGCAGGCCCGCGCCGACGAGGAGCGAGAGGCAGAAGGCCATCTGGAGCGCGATGACAATTCGAGCGCTGCGCGAGTTGCCGACGCTTTGATTCGTAACCGCGGACGAGCTTTTCAGCACCAGACCGGTTCCACCGGCGAGCGAAGTGCGGAGCGGCGCGAGGCCGAAGAGGAACGCAGCGAGCACAAGGATGGCGAGGGTGACGGAGAGCGCGGTGGTGTCGGGGGAGAGGCTGGAGTCGATTTGCGCCCAGGCGGCGAGGGTGCGCGTGCCGGCAGAGGCGAAGAGCCATGCGAGTCCACCGCCGCATGCAACGAGCAATGCAGCTTCCGTGAGCAGTTGGCGAAAGAGCTGGGTGCGGCCCGCGCCGAGCGAGAGGCGCACGCTGAACTCGCGCTGACGATTGGCGCTGCGCGCGAGGATGAGCATGACGACATTGCTGAGCGCGATGAGCAGGACGAGGGCGACCATGGCCATCATCATTTTGAGCGGCGTGCCGTATTGCTCCGCGTAGCCGGGGAAGGCCTTGGCGGGCTGGAAGCTGACGATGGGCGGCTTCTCGCCAGCGTGCAGGTGGCTGATGCCGATGAACGCAGTACGCGCGACGACGGCCTGGGTTTGTGCGAGGGCTTGCTGCGCGGTAGCGCCGGGCGCGAGACGCGCGAGAACACGCAGGCACCACCAGTCCTGACGGATGAGATAGGTTTTGCCATCGGATGCAGGATTGCCCCAGGCGTTTAACTCGGCGCGGGACTGGAGCGGAATCCAGAAGTCGAGCGAGTCGCCGGGCTCGGTGCCTTCAAAGCCCTGGGCAGCAATGCCGACGATGGTGAGCGGCACGCCCTTGACGAAGAGCGTTTGGCCGAGGACGTTGGGCGAGCGGGAGAAGCGGCGTGTCCAGTAGTTGTAGCTGAGGACGGCGATGGGGGCGTGCTTCTGCTCGTCGCTGCTGGTGAAGCCGCGACCGCGCGCCATGCGGACTCCGAGGCCGGAGAAGAAGTTGCCGCTGACCATATCGCCTTCGGCGACTTCGGGAGCCGCGTCGATACGCACCGCGGCCTTGCCATCATTGCTGAGTGGGACATAGGCCATGACATCGGAGAGGCCATGATCCTGATGGCGGAGGGCATCGTAGACGGGCCAGGAGAACGAAGAATCGGAGTTTCCGGTGTTGTTGGCGCCGTCGGGCTGGCCGTCGATCTGGAGATAGACGACACGCTCGGGATCGGCGACGGGGAGGGACTTGAGCAGCACCGCATTCATCACGCTGAAGACGGCGGTATTGGCGCCGATGCCGAGGGCCATGATGAGGATGACGGTGAGGGTGAAGCCGGGTGCGTGCGCGAGCGAGCGGACGGCGTATTTAAGGTCGCGCAGGATGCCTTCCAGGAAAGCGACGCTGTTCTGATACCAGAGATCTTCGTGCACGCGGCGGGCGGAGCCGAATTTAATTCGGGCGAGGCGTTCGGCTTCTTCGGGGCTGAGGCCGCGGGCGAGATTTTCGGCGCGCTCCTCGTTGAAATGCGCGGCGATCTCGCGGGCGAGATCCAGGTCACTGCGGCGGCGGCGGAAGAAGCGGAGCCAGCTCATGGGATTTTCCTTACTCGTTGCGCAGGGCTTGTGCGGGATCGAGTTGCGTGGCGCGCCAGGCGGGGATGGCGCAGGCTATGGACGCGGTGACGGCGAGAACGATGACGACGGTGGAGAAGACGCTCCAGTCGAAGGGGCTCATGCCGTAGAGCATCTCGCGCAGGAGCTGGACGATGGCTGCGCCACCGGCGAGACCGAGGACGAGGCCGATGAGGACGGGCGCGAGGCCATCGGCGAGGGTGAGGCGCATGACTTCCGCGCGCTGCGCGCCGAGCGCGATGCGAATGCCGAGCTCGCCGGTACGCTGGGTGACGAGATAGGAGAGGACGCCATAGAGACCGACCGCGGCGAGCACGAGCGCGATGATGGCGAAGGCGAAGATGAGGATGGAGTTGAACTGATCCTGCTGGGTGGCGACGCCGATGTTCTGGCGCATGGTGAGCACCTTGGCGACGGGGAGATCGGGGTCGAGCTGCCCAAAGATTTTCTGGATGGGGAGGGCGAGTGATTCGACATCGACACCGGAGTTGCCGCGCACGGCGAGGCCGACATCGCCGTAGTGACCCTCAAACAATGGCAGATATACGGTGGGTCGCATGGGCTGCGTAATGTTCCAGCGGGTATCGCCGACGACCCCGACGATTTCGTAGGGTTTAGGGCCGACATCGCTTCCACCGAAATGGCGGCCGATGGGGTCTTCGCCGGGGAAGTATTGCTTCGCAGTGGATTGGCTGATGATCGCGAACTTGCCGTGATCGAGACGCTCGTCGTTACGGAAGTAGCGGCCGCGGATGAGCGGGATTTGCAGCGCGGCAAAGTAGCCGGGGTCGGCGCCCCGATGCATGACGTCAATCCCCTGCCCTTTGGGCAACGGCGGGTGTTCGGGAATGTCGATGAGAACGTCGCCGCCCCATCCTTCCCCGGGCAGCGCGCTAGCGATGCCGGCCCCGGCGACACCAGGAAGCGCGCGAACGCGAGCGAGAAGCTGTTCGAAGAAGGCGACCTTCCGCGTAGGCTCCTCGTAGTGAACATCGGGGAGGCTGAACTGCATGGTGAGAACGTTGTCGACGGCGGAACCGAGATCGCGGGTGCGGAGCTGCTGATAGCTCTTGAGCAGGAGACCTGCACCGAGCAGGAGCACGACGGTGAGCGAGACTTCCGCGGTGAGGAGAGCCTTGCGCAACTGCGCGCGGCTGCGGCCTCCGCTATGGGAACGCGAGGAGCTTTGCAGCGATTCGAGAAGCTGGCCGGCGTGCAGGCCGAGCGAAGGGACGAGCCCGGCGACCAGGCCGGTGAAAGTGGCGATGGCGACGACGAAGACGAGTGCCCACCAGTCGAGGTGGATCTCCTGCGCGCGGGCGATGTCGATCTTCGAGTGCTGGAGCCAGGCGAGCGCGGCCCAGGCGAAGAGCAGACCGATCGCGCCTCCGGCGATGGAGAGAACTAAAGACTCGGTGAGGTGTTCGCGGATGAGGCGCCAGCGGGTGCCGCCGAGCGCAGTGCGGATGGCTAGATCGCGCTGGCGCGCAGCGGAGCGAGCGACGAGGAGATTCGCGACGTTGAGGCAGGCAATGAGGAGCACGCATAAAGTGGCTGCGAGCAGTGCGTAGAGCGGCGTCTTGTAGTCTTCGACGGTGGAGTCGAGCAGCGACCGACCGACGGCGTGGTTGTGCACGGGAGGTTCGGGATGCGCGAGCTTGACGCGATGCTCGACGGTGTCGATCTGGCTGACGAGGCCGGCGAGCGTGGCGCCCGGTGCGAGGCGGGCGGTGACGTAGAAGTTGTGATCGCCGTAGGCACTCATGAGATCGGCAGGCGCGTCATGGCTAACGGGCGTCCAGAGCTGGTCTTTGGCCCAGGGATAGTCGAACGATGACGGCATGACCCCGATGATGGTGTGGGGCTTCGCGTCGAGGTAAACGGATTTGCCGATGATGGCGGGGTCACCGGCGAAGCGACGCTTCCAGAAGCTATTTGACAGAATGGCAGTGGCCTGTGCGGAAGGCTGATCGTCGGAGGCGAGGAAGTCACGGCCAAGCGCGGGTGCAACGCCGAGTACGCGGAAGAGGTTCCAGGAGACCCAGGCGGCCTGAATCGATTCAGGCAACTGACCGCCACCGGCGGAGACGTTGTAGCCCTGCCAGGGGGAGACGAGGGCCATCTGCGCAGTGTTTTGCGTAGCGCGCTGCCACTCCTTGAAGACGCCGGCAGCGACAGGCATCCAGGGGGACGGGCTGTTGCTGACGGTCTCGCTTTCGTAGAGAGCGACCAGGCGCGAGGAGTTCGGATACGGCAAGGGGTTGAGCAGGACGGAATGGACGACGGTGAAGAGCGCCGTGGTGGCGCCGATGCCGAGGGCCATGACGAGAATGGCGGTGAGGGTGAAGCCCGGCGTGCGGGCGAGGGTGCGGATGGTGTAGCGGAGATCGCGCGTGAGGTTTTCAAAGGGCGCGACGCTGTTCTGCTGCCAGAGATCTTCGCGCACGCGGCGCGCTGAGCCGAACTTGATGCGCGCGAGACGGTCGGCATCTTCGGGAGAGAGACCGCGGGCGATGTTTTCGGCGCGCTCTTCGTTGAAGTGAGCGGCGATTTCGTGGGCGAGGTCGCGGTCGCGGCGGCGGCGATGAAAGAAACGGCTGAAGATCATTCGGCACCTTCCTCGGGGACGTGTTCGACGGTCTTTTCTCCCATGACGAGCGCGATGGCGCGCGCCATCTGACGCCAGCGGCTGGCTTCGAGCGTGAGACGGCGGCGACCCGCGGTGGTGAGGCGGTAGTACTTGGCTTTGCGGTTGTTCTCGCTCGCGCCCCAGTAGCTGGAGAGCCAGCCGCGATCTTCCAGACGATGGAGCGCGGGATAGAGCGAGCCCTGCTCGACTTCGAGAACCTCTTCGGAGGTGCGCTCAATGACCTTGGCGATGGTGTGACCGTGCGCGTCGCCGGTAGAGAGGGTGCGCAGGATCATCATGTCGAGCGTGCCCTTGAGCATGTCGCTGGAGAGTGGCTGGTTTTGGGCCATGCGGGGAAGTCGCCTCCACTAGAACTTCTATGGGTGAGAAGTGTACACACCTAGGAGTTCTATTGGAAAGAGGAAAGACGGGGAAAACGAGGATCGAAAAAAGCTCTTGACCTACACCTAATGTACATTGTATATGTACATTCAACAATGAAACGCGAACCTCAGTTACGCATCGATCCTGACTTGCCGATTCCCGTCTATCGCCAGGTCGTGGATGGACTTCGCTCTCTACTGGTGGAAGGCGCGCTGCAGCCGGGCGATGCGCTGCCCACCGTACGCGAACTTGGGATGGAGTTGGGGGTGCACTTCAACACGGTGGCCGAGGCTTACCGCTTATTGGCAACGGAAGGCTGGCTCGATCTGCGGCGACGCCGCGGAGCCATGGTTACGCAGCGAACAGCGCCGCGCCAGCAACCGCAGGCCGAGGAGCAGTTCAGTCGAAGCCTGCGCCAACTGATTGCTCAGGTCCGCGCGGACGGTCTTTCTGTCCGGGCCATAACCAAAGAATTGGAACGTCTCACTCTGGAGCTCACCGTATGACCCCGCACCATTCACTCATCGCCCTTGTTGCCGCTCTTGCCGGTCTCATCGTCATCGCGGCCTTCTCTCTGTGGACCTCGAAGATCAATCAGTTCTTCTTCTTCGGACGCACGCTTCCCCGAGATTTCACAATGGATGCCGCGGCGACGCAGATCACACGGATGTATTCGCGGCGGATTGTGATCGGGATGTGTTCCGCTCTCACGGCATTTGCAGCGTTGCGTATTGTGGCAGGATTGCCGGTGCTGGTTTCGTTCGTGCTGGCCTGCGTGATGCAGGTTGTCTTGTTCCATCTCGCATTTGCGCGTGCTCATCGTGAGGCCGGTGTGGCGTTTGAGAAGCGGCGAAACGCGATCGGGGACGCGGAGGGCACTCGTGCTGAGGAGGCAGCGCATCGCGTGATTGCCGTTCCGCTGCTCGATTCGAAGGTAACGGCCAGGTCACGGTTGTCTATCCTTTTGCTTCCTGTCGTCTCCGCCGTGGCGGCATGGCTGATGGCGATGGCGGTGAGCCGCATGGGCTTCTCACCGCTGGCAAACGCAGTGGATGCGAATGGCGGCTCCGGGCTGGAGGGTTTTGGCGCGGGCGCGCTTTTCGCCGGCACGCTGTTTTCTCTGCTCATGCGCTACTCCTCCCGCTATCGCACGCCGATGGCGCAATGCACACTGCGCACGATGTTTCTGCTGGAGTGGTTGGGCGTGCTCGCGATTGCGGCGAGCGCGCTCGCGGTTCCGATGCACTTCGCGATTACGCACACGATGACGCGCACTATGATCTTTCCCGGGCTCGCGCTGGCTTTTGCGTATGTCATTTACAGCCGCGGACGAATGAAACAGTTCGCGCCACCGCAGGTGGAACAGAACGGCGATGAGTTCTGGCGCTGGGGGCTGTTCTATAACAACGCGGCCGATCCGGCTCTCTTCATTCAGGCGCGTACCGGACCCGGCTACACCCTGAATTTTGGGAAGTCGCTGGCGTGGCCGATTGCAGCTGCGGTTTTTGGATACTTCGTGCTTCTGGTGTTCCTTGGATTTCACCACTCCTGAGATGGCGCCCGCCGCGGCTTAGAATCGATGGTGGGAGTATCGATGGCCACGGGGGCGATGCAGGCGGCAGTGGTGGCGGGCGGCGAGCGAGCGGCGAGCGGCGTGTGGCTGCGGCGGTTTGCGTGGGCGGTGGTGGTCTACAACGTGCTGGTGATCGTGTGGGGCGCGGTGGTGCGCGCGACGGGATCCGGCGCGGGGTGCGGCAACCACTGGCCGCTGTGCAATGGGCAGATGGTGCCGCTGAATCCGCGGGTGGCAACGGTGATCGAGTTCACGCACCGGATGATGAGCGGCGGGACGCTGGTGCTGATCGTCGCGCTGGTGGTCTGGGTGTTTCGCGGAACGGTCGAGAAGCATCTGGCGCGCAGTTTTGCCATCGCGGGGCTGCTGCTGACGCTGAACGAGGCGCTACTGGGCGCCCTGCTGGTGAAGCTGGGGCTGACCGCGACCAGCACGTCGCCCTTGCGCCCGCCGATGCTGGCGCTGCATCTTTCGAACACGCTGCTGCTGCTGGGCGCCCTGGCGCTGACGGCGCATTTTCTGGGGCGCAGATCGGCGATGGTGCGCGGCGCTGTCCGGTTTGAGCACAGGCTGCCGGCGATGGCCGGATTGCTGGCCGCTATGGTGATTGGGGTGACGGGATCGCTGGCGGCGCTGGGCGATACGCTCTTCCCTTCTACGTCGCTGCGGAGTGCACTGGCGGCGGACTTTTCGTCTTCCGCGGAGTGGCTGGTGCGGCTGCGGATTCTGCATCCGGCGAGCGCGATTGCGGCGGGCGCGTTCATCCTGTGGCTGCTGTGGCGGGCGGTGTTTGTTGCGCGGGATGTTGAGCATCGCAAGTTGGGATTCTGGCTGGCGGGGTTGCTCGCGTTTCAGTTTTTGCTGGGCGGGCTGGATGTGCTGCTGCGCGCGCCGGTGTGGATGCAGGTGCTGCATCTGGCGGGTGCGGATGCTTTCTGGTGTGTGCTGGTGGTGCTGACGTTTTCGGTGACGGTAATTGCTGGAGAACGACCCCACGTCAGCTTGCGCCAGGAGGGGCACCAGGTCACCCATGTGAAACTACCGCCCGTGATGGTTACGCCGCCGGATACGAATCCGTTGCTTAAATTGGATTCGTCTTCTTGATTATGTGGAATCCCATTCTTACCATGCGTAGTTACAATTATGCCCATCCCGGCGCTGCCGGGATGGACTCAGCATGACGATTTCATACACGCCTAAGTGACACTCATTTTTGGATTTGTTGCCGGTCTCGGGTTCACCGGACCGACCCGAGTGCGAAATTCCGCGGCCTGGCCCTGGAGGTTCTCGCTTGAAGACTCGGTTTGATCGTTCTCAAGGCCGGCGGCTGCTTCCGGCTCTTCCGACGAGCGCTGGTTCGATGGATCGTTACTGTTCATCGATAACTCTCCTGTGTGCTAATGCGATTGAAGCCGGGGGGACAGACCTGGATAGTTCGAGCACCGGCGGCTAGGTAACGCTCATCTTGGGATTCGTTCCGGTCGTGTTGTTGCTCTCGGAGTAAGTGTACTCACCGGGCTGGATGTCCGATCGCACGGTGGCGGGGGTGGTAGTGCTTTTTCCCGGTACCGAGTAGGACGAAAGAGTGAGGAAGCTGCTGCAGTTGGTGATCGATACCTGGTTTGCCGAGTTGTTCTCCCAATCGAAGGTTTGTCCTCGCGCGACGGTTCCACCGTCTCCAACTTTGACTTTCATCGGAAATCTCCAGAATTCACGGGTTATGCTGCGAAGGCTGTAGGAGCTGCTGATAGCGTGGATTCGAGTGCAGGTTATCCAGGGCAGCGGCCTTCGCCACCACCGAGGGTGAATATCCTGCCGCCAAAGCCTTGCCCAGCCACTCGAGTGCGGGCCCTGACTGATGTATCTGGTTATAGAGAAGGGCTGCATTGAACATCAGCTCCTTATCCGTATGGTTTAACGCGAGGGAACGGTTGATGAGGTCGATGGCCTGAGACTCGTCGCCTACCATGGAGTGATAACCGGCCAGGTCGCCGAGGACGGATGCGTCGTCTGGAGACGCTTTAAGCTGCGTATTGGCGAGCTCGATGGCCTTGCGGTAGTCCTTCATCGCCTGCGGGTGATTGCCGCCGTAGTACTCGGCATCGGCGAGTGATCCCCATTTGTCATAAACATCCGGAGAGAGTTGGACCGATTTCCGGAACTCGTCAGCGGCCTCCGGAAACCGGCGGAGGCGGAAAAGGGCAACGCCCAGGTTGCCATAGGCATTTGCCGTAGGACGGATTGCCAGGGATCTCTTCAGTGCCTGCACGGCCTCGGCGTCCTTGTCCTGCGACATGAGCGCTATACCAAGGTTGCTATAGGCGCTGAAGCTTTGCGGATTCTTCTCTCCCGCGGCGCGAAACATTTTCTCCGCGTTGGCGTAGTTTGCGTTGCGAAAGTAAAAGCCGCCGAGGAGATCGTAACCGCGATAGTAGTTGGGACGGAGGGCGATCGCCTGCTTGTAGACGGCTTCCGCTTTGTCGGGCTGATTGAGTTGTTCGTAGGCCCTGGCGAGACCGACGGAAGCCAGCTCGTTTGCGGGTTCGAGCTGCAGCGCCTTCTGGAACTCGATGACAGCATCGGCGCTGTTTCCTGTATCGCGAGCGAGCGCACCCAGGCACAAGTGGCCATCCGCGCCGGCGTTGCCGAGAGCGACAGCTTGCTCACAGGTCTTGCGGCCTTCCGCGATGCTCTGCGGGTGATGTGTGAGTTCGTAGTCGTAAGCCCACGACTGGCCCAGACCGGCCCTGGCGGCGCCGTAGTTGGGGTCGATGCGCAGCGCCTCTTTGAACATGGTCTGGGCGCTCTTGAAGGTTTCCGGGGTGAAGGCCTCGAGCAGGTAGCCGCGGCCCTGGAGGAAGTACTGGTAGGCCTCGGGGAAGGTAGTGCCGTGGGTGGCGAGGGCGCGCTGCTCGTCGGTGCGGAGGGGGATGTTGAGCGCGGTGGCGGTGGCGGTGGCGAGCTGGTTCTCGATGGAGAACATGTCGCTGACGGGCGCGGTGACTGTTCCCGAGGCAAGAACGTGGGGAGCCGCGTTGGGCTGGGCGGACTTGTCCGGCTGCGAGACGGCATAGGCAGCGTGGACGAGGTCGCCATCGCGGGTGAGGCGGACGGCGAGGGCGGAGGTGGCCCCGACTTCGCGGGCGGCCTCAGTGAGCGAGGTGACTTTCTTGTCCTGAAGCTGGCGGGCGGAGAGAACGGAGATGTCGTGATTGACGCTGAGTTCGGAGAGGCGCTGGGCAAGCGATTCGGCGAGGCCACGGCCGAAGGTGGCGAGTTTTGTGTCCTGCGCGTCGGCGACGGTGGGGGGCAGCACGGCGAGGGTTCCGGCGACGACGGCTGCAGGTGCGGACGCAGCGGCGCCGGATGGCGCGTGGCGGCGGTTCAGGAAGAACAACACCGACGCGATGACGAGGGCAGCAGCGAGGCCGACGGCCGCGATGATACTGCCGCGGCGTTTGCGCGTTGCTGGCAGAGGAGCTGTAGTGCTGACGGCGGAGACCGGGTGGGCCAGATCCGGATGCGCAGAGTCCGGATGGTTGAGGTCGAAGACGATCTCGTGGGCGGTCTGGTAGCGGTCTGCCGGCTGCTTGGCGAGGGCGCGATTGATGATGGCGGCATAGGGCGCGGGGACGGTGGGATCGAGCGGTTGCGGCGGCTGGTGGAGGACCTGGCCGATCATCGCGGTGGGGGTAGGGGCAGCGAAGGGGTGGTGGCCGCTGAGCATCTCGTAGAAGACGACGCCGAGGGCGAAGATGTCGGAGCGGCGGTCGGCGGGTTCGCCGTTGAGGACTTCGGGCGCCATGTACTGCGGAGTGCCGGCGAGCATGCCGGCGACGGTGAGCATGGTGGCGGTTTCGGCCAGGCCGGAGTCGTCGGCGGCCTGCTGGGCGAGACCGAAGTCGAGCAGCTTGACCTGAGCGGGATGAGAGCCGGAGTTGGCGAGCATGATGTTTTCCGGCTTGATGTCGCGGTGGAGGATGCCTTTGTCATGCGCGGCGGCGAGGGCGGCGGCGGACTCGAGAGCGATGCGGCGGAACTCGGACTGGGAGATGAGACGCGTGAGCCGGGCGCGGAGGGTTTCGCCCTCGATGTACTCCATGACGAGGTAGACCTCGCCTGCGTCGGTGAAAACGTCGTAGATGGCGGCGATGCCGGGGTGATTGAGCGCGGAGGCGCGCTGGCCTTCGTGGAGGAAGCGCTTGCGGTCGGCTTCGGTGGCGGCGCGCTGGGTGCGCTTGATGGCGACGAGACGGCGCAGGGTGGTGTCGCGCGCGCGGAAGACTTCGCCCATGCCGCCAGCGCCGAGGCGGGCTTCGATGTGGAAGCGGCCGGCGAGGACGCCGTTGACTCCGGGGAAGAGACCGGCGCGAGGGCTCAGATCACGTTCGAGCGGCGCAGGGTCGGCCATTGGCGGGTTAGTCTCCGGGTGGGGGCTTCTATCGTAGGCCGAGAGCGATGCTGGGACAAGTGGGATCAGCGCTGCTGGGCTTTTTGAGATCGATCGGAGAAGTGCTATAAGCGTAAGCGGTTACACGCCGATCGTTGCCTGCGAAGGAAAAACCCATGATGCTGCGCCCGAAATTGCCCTGGCCTCTGAAGATTGCCACTATTGCGTTCGCGCTGATGCCGGCGATGGCTGGCGCGCAGGCGACGCAGTATAAGGATGCGCCGCCGCTGCTGCTGGGGGCGGCGTGGTATCCGGAGCAGTGGGATGAGGCGACGGCAGACCGCGACCTGCAGACGATGGAGGCGGCGCACATCCACCTGGCGCGCGTTGCGGAGTTTGCCTGGAGCTCAATGGAGCCTGCGGAGGGCCGCTACGACTGGGCCTGGCTGGACCATGCGATTGCGGAGGCGGCGAAGCATCATGTGTTCATCGTGCTGGGGACGCCGACGGCAGCGCCGCCGGCGTGGCTGACGACGAAGTATCCGGAGACCCTGCGCATCGATGAGAACGGGCAGCGGGATGAGCATGGCAATCGCGCGCAGTTCTCGTTTACGAGCACGAAGTATCGCGAGCTGGCGCATGGCATTGCCGAAGCGATGGCGAAGCGCTACGGGCACAACCCGAACGTGGTGGGCTGGCAACTGGACAACGAGTACGGAAATGAGTCATTCGACCCGGAGACACGCGGCGACTGGCATGCGTGGCTGAAGAAGAAGTACGGCACGATCGACCGGCTGAACACGCTGTGGACGACGAAGTACTGGAGCCAGACCTACGACAACTTCGACGAGATTCCGATGCGGCCGAAGGATGAGAATCCGGCGCTGCTGCTGGACTGGAAGCACTTTGTGAGCGAGGTGTGGAAGAGCTATTCGGAGAACCAGATCTCGGCGATCCGGCCGCATGCGGACCCGCGGCAGTTCATCACCACGAACACGATGGGGTGGTTCAACGGCTTCGACAGCTACGTGGTGCACAGCGTTCTGGACATTGCCGCGTGGGATGCCTACGTGGGCGGGGACAATGGCGGTGACAACTACGACTGGGCCAACATGGGCGCGGCACACGATCTGACGCGTGGCTACAAGCAGAAGAATTTCTGGGTGATGGAGACGGAGCCGGCGTTTGTGAACTGGCGGCCGACGAACACTCCGCTGGCCAAGGGACAGGTACGCGACATGGCATGGCAGGCCATCGGCCACGGCGCGGACGCGGTGGAGTACTGGCAGTGGCGCAGCGCGTTGAATGGGCAGGAGCAGTACCACGGCACGCTGGTGGGTCCGGATGGAAAGCCAGTGCCGGTGTATGCGGAGGTGCAACAGATTGGCGCGGAGTTTGAGAAGGCGGGCAAGGCGCTGAGCGGGACGACGCCGGTGTCGAATGTCGCGCTGCTGCATGACTTCGACAGCCGGTGGGCGATCGATTTCCAGCGGCATGCGGCGAAGTTCGATCCGGTGGCGGAGCTGGTGTCGTTCTATCGGCCGCTGCGCGAGGATGCGCAGGGCGTGGATGTGATTGCGCCGACGGCGGAACTGGATACGCTACAAGCTGGTGGTGGCGCCGGCGATCAACGTGCTGCCGCAGGCGACGGCGGATCGTTTGATTGCGTATGTGAAGCAGGGCGGCCACCTGGTGCTGGGGCCGCGCAGTGGGATGAAGAATGAGTATGACGGGCTGTGGCCGCAGCGGCAGCCGGGGCCGCTGGAGGAGCTTCTGGGCGGGCGCGTGGAGGAGTTCTACGCGCTGGAACAGCCGGTGACGACCACGCCGGTTGTGGATGGCGGCGCGGAAGGACAACGGCGATGTGTGGGCGGAGCTGTTGCAGCCGCTGAGTGATGCCACGGCCGTGATTGCGAAGTACAAGACGAGTCCGGGCAGCGCGGGATGGCTGGATGGGCAACCGGCGATCCTGACGCGGCAGGTGGGCAAGGGGCGCATCACGTATGTCGGATTCTGGCCGGATGCGGCGACTTTGTCTGCGCTGACGGCTGCGTGGGTGAAGGATGCGGATGTTGCTCCGCTGCTGCCGAATGTGCCGGAGGGTGTGGAGGTTTGCGAGCGCGCTGGCGATGGTCGGCGGGTGCTGGTGCTGATCAATCACGCGACGGAGTCGAAGCGGGTGACGCTGCCGGCGGCGATGACGGATTTGTTGAAGGGCGGCAGTGCTTCGAGTGTGGAGCTGGAGAAGTATGGCGTGGCGGTGCTGGAGGCGGAAGGCCGCTAGGACGCTGCGGATTCCAAACAGCAGATCCCTCCACTGCGCTTCGCTCCGGTCGGGATGACGAGGCTATGGGCTTTCAGTGATATCCCGCCCTTCGCTACGCTCAGGATGACACGGCTTGTGGGGCTCGAACTTCTGCGCGCGCGGATTTGCGCGCGATGAGGGTGGCGACGATGGCGGCGCCGAAGCCGTTGTCGATGTTGACGACGGTGACGTTGGGCGAGCAGGAGTTGAGCATGCCGAGCAGCGCGGCGACTCCGCCGAAGGCTGCGCCGTAGCCGACGCTGGTGGGCACGGCGATGACGGGCGCGGGGACGAGTCCGCCGACGACGCTGGGCAGTGCGCCTTCCATTCCGGCGCAGACGATGGCGACTTCGCAGCGCTGCAGGCTCTCATGATGCGCGAGCAGGCGATGGAGCCCAGCGACACCGACATCGAAGAAGCGCTCGACCGGCGCGCCGAGAAACTCCGCGGTGACAGCGGCCTCTTCGGCGACGGGGAGATCGCTGGTACCGGCACAGAGAACGGCTACTGTGCCTGACGGAGTTGGACGCGATGTTGGCTGGCGCAATGTGGCGGCGCGCGCGACGGAGTGGAATTGCGCCGCGGGGACGCGAGTTGCGAGGGCCTGCCATGCTGCCTCGCTGACGCGGGTGGCGAGGACGTCCGAGCCGGCTGCGGCGGTGCGGGCGAAGATCTCGGCGACCTGCTCCGGCGATTTGCCTTCGGCGTAGATGACTTCGGGAATGCCGAGACGCAGGCCGCGATGATGATCGATGCGGGCGAAGCCTGTGTCCTCGTAGGGCATGGTGCTGAGGCGTTCCAGCGCGGACTGCGGCGCGAGCGCGCCGGCGCGCACGGCTTCGAGCAGTGCGAGGACATCGTGTCTATTCACGGATGGCGGTCTCCGGATGATTCGTAACGGTGCCGGGAGCGTGTGCAGGCGGCCTCCTGGCACTGCTTCCAGGCGTGCAGGGCTTCGTTGATGACGTGCTTGAGCGGAACGCGGTGCTCGACGGCGCGGGCCTGGCAGTCCTCGTACTCGGGTTGGGCGTGGAGGATAATGCCATCGAGCGCAGCGGTCTTGATGCGGATTTTGCCGTACGGAGTGCTGACGGTGGCGTGCGCGCGATCGAGGGTGCGGCGCTGCTCGGTGCGAGTGCGAACGCCGAGAGTCGATGTTTCGCGAAAGAGCAGCTCTTCGAAGCGCGGCGCGTCACTGGGACGGCACAGGATGGTAAGCAGCGTGCCGACGCGGCCTTTCTTCATGACGACGGAGGTGGCCATGGCGTCGAGCGCGCCGTGTTCGAGGGCGAGTTGCGTGGTGTGCGCGACGATCTGCGGACTGAGGTCGTCGATGGCGCACTCGAGGACGCTCACGCGTTTCGCGCGCGATGGTGTCATCGCTCTCGCGGGCGACGGATTCGCCGATGCTGATGCGAAGGACGTTGGGAAAGCGCGATGGATTGCGGGTACCAGCGCCGTAGCCGATGTGCTCAAAAGCAGCGATGGGGCGTGAGAAATCGCAGCCGAGCGCGCATAGGATGGCTGCGCCGGTGGGTGTGACGAGTTCCATCGAAGGGCCTTCGCTGTAGGTGGGGATGCCGCGCAGGAGCGAGGCGGTGGCGGGCGCGGGCACGGGAAAACGACCGTGGGCACAATCGACGAAGCCGCTGCCGACGTTTACTGGCGACGAGTACCAGCGTTCCACGTTGAGCGAGGTGAGGCCGACGGCGCCGCAGGTGATGTCGACAATGGCATCGACGGCACCGACCTCGTGAAAATGTACCTGATCCAGTGGCACATTGTGGATGGCGGCTTCGGCTTCGCCGAGGAGCTCGAAGGCGCGGAGTGCGAGGTTGCGAGCCTCCGCAGGCAGTGGCGCAGACTGCAAAATGGCGCGAATGGCGGGCAGGTTGCGGCCGTGGCGATGGATAGGATCCAGCGCGGGTTCATGGTCGTGCGAATGCGGATGATCGTGATGATGATGGTCGTGATCATGCGAGTGGGCATGATCGCGAGGCGCGTCGGCTTCGTGGCCGTCGACCCGCACATGAGCTTTGCGCGCGCTGATGCCGCTGCGGTCTACAGAATCGAAGGTGAGGGTTGCGCCGAGATTGAGCGAGGCAGTGGTTTGTTGAAGAAGTTCAGGCGCGACGCCGGCGTCGACCAGGGCGCCGAGGAGCATGTCACCGCTGAGGCCGGCGAAGCATTCGAGATAGCCAATGCGCATGATGACCCGTGTCGAATATCGGAAGGTCGCTGCTCTGATGACGCCCACCTACGTACCCGGCCCGGTGAGGAACGGTATGCTGCCAGCGGCAAGCGGCGGACCTCGTTCATGGAGCCGGAACGATAGCCGTCGCAGTCGATGGCGGCGTACTGGAAGCCGGCGGCGCGGATGGCGGCGCCGATGCGCTGGAACATCTCTCGGTTAAGGGCTGCATCCATCTCTTCCGGCGCGAGCTCGACGCGGGCGACTGGTGCCGTGGTGGCGCACGCGGAAGCGGCGCAGCCCGAGGGCGGCGAGTGCGTCCTCGGCGCGCTCGACTTGTTCCAGAACCTCCGGCGTGACGCGGCGGCCGTACTCGATGCGCGACGAGAGGCATGCGGAGGCCGGTTTGTCCCAGACGTCGAGCGCGGCGGCGCGGGCAAGGGTGCGGACGTCTTCTTTGGTGAGGCCAGCGTCAGCAAGCGGCGCGAGTACGGCGTGCTGCGTGGCGGCATGCTGGCCGGGGCGATAGTCGCGGGTGTCGTCGGCGTTGAGGCCGTAGACGACGTGCGCGATGCCGCGGGCGATACGCTCGCGCTCGAGCACGGTGAAGAGCTCGTCCTTGCAGTGGAAGCAGCGGGTGGCGTCGTTGCGCGCGTAGTCTTCGCTGGCGAGCTCGGCGGTGGCGACGGTGACGAGCGGGATGAATTGCGTGGCGGCGAAGGCGACGGCCTCGCGCAGATGACGGCGCGAGAGCGAGGCTGAGTCCGCGATGATGGCCAGCGCGTTGGCGCCGAGGATGGTATGGGCGGCGTGAGCAAGATAGGCGGAGTCGACGCCGCCGGAGTAGGCGACGATGACGCTTTCGAGGTCGCGCAGGCGGCTGTGGAGGGCTTCGCGCTTTGACGTCAATGCAGCGGAGAGGCCGGCGGGCTGCGGATTCGAGATGGGGGTGGTGGCCATGCGCGATATTCCCCTTGTATCCCTCTCACTAACCCAGGTATTGCGGGTTGTGAACGGTGCCGTCAAACATATTAGAGGTTTTGTACTTCTCGTACTGGCCGGCGACGGCGGCGTTGGCGGTCTTGGCGAGCAGCGCGGTCATGGCTTCGTGCGGCATGGGATGGAAGTTGCGCGCGAGGGTGAGGGCCTGGTTGAGAATCTGCATGGAGTCGCAGCCGGTGATGGTGAGGGAGACGGGCAGGCTCATGGCGTAGTGCAGGCACTCGACCGCCGTGACGGTCTTGCTGCCGAGGATGAGGCCGTTGCCGATGGGCTTCATGCCCAGGATGCCCATGTTGTGTTTGCGCGCGACCGGCAGCACCTTGGTGGTGAAGCTGTCGTAGTGCGCATCCATGACGTTGAGCGGCATCTGCACGGTATCGAAGGTGAAGCCGTGGCGGTCCGCGGTTGCGATCATGCTGAGGTGGATCTCCGGGCTCTTGTGACCGGTAAAGCCGATGTAACGGATTTTGCCCGCCTTCTGCGCCTGCTTCAGGACATCGACGACGTATCCGGGACGGAAGGCCTGCTCGGGATCGCCCTGGCGGATGACTTCGTGAATCTGGAGAAGGTCGATGTGGTCGGTTTTGAGGCGGCGGAGGGAGTCCTCCAACTGCTGCTTCGCGGCAGAAGGGGTACGGCCGTCGATCTTGGTCATCAGGAAGGCTTTTTGCCGATAGCCATTCTGCAAGGCGAGACCCATGCGGCGCTCGCTTTCGCCGTCGTTGTAGTCCCAGCAGTTGTCGAGGAAGTTGACGCCGGAGTCGAGCGCGGTCTGGATAATACGAATGCCGTCCGCTTCCGAGAGATGGGGGCTTCCAATGTGGTAGCCGCCGATTCCGATGATGGAGACGGACTGGCCAGTGCGTCCGAGAATGCGGCGCGGAACCTCTCCGGGGGCGGCGATGGCCTCCTCCCGGAGGGCCATGAGGGCGCCGATGGCGGCGGCGGACTTGAGGAAATCGCGTCTCTGCATAACCTGCATCTCCTTCCCTATGCGATGCACCCGTGAACCTGTGTGGTCGCTTTGCCTGCCGCTCCGATCAGATTAGGCTTAGAGAGGACACTACAGCCGCGGTGAGAACCATCCCCTTCTTTCGAGCCAGCACTCCGCTGACCCCCGCCGAACGGCTGGCCAAGCGACACCTTGTCATCAAGGATACGCTTGCTCTGCTGAGCGTCTTCGCCGTGACCTGCCTGCTGGGGGTGCTTACCTGGCTGATCTTCCGGTCGTATTCACAGCATCAAAGTGACGCGGCGGCGCGCTGGAAGCGGCGCGGCGAGCAAGCGTTGAAGGAGCACAACGCGAAGGCCGCGGTTTACGACCTGCGCACCGCGCTGGGCTTCGAGCAGGACGACCCCGCGACCGAGGTGGAGTTGGCCGGCGCGCTGGCCCAGGCGGGACGGCTGCAGGAAGCGACCTCCTACTTCAATACGCTGTGGGAGAAGCAGCCGGGCAATGGCAACATTAATCTGCAACTGGCGCGGCTGGCGGCACGGCAAGGACAGAGAGCGACGGCGCTGGAGCGCTACCAGGCGGCGATCTACGGCGTCTGGGAGGGTGACGGAACGGTGCGGCGGCGGCAGGTGCGTCTGGAGCTGGTGCGCTACCTCATCCAGGAGAACAGGTTCGGCGATGCGCGGGACGAGCTGCTGATCGCAGCCGGCAATGACAAGACGACACCGACTCTGATGGAGGTTGCCGGGCTGCTTGCGGAGGCACATGCGCCATCGGACGCACTGCGCTTCTATCGCGAGGTGGCGGGGCGGCGGCCGGTGGAGGTGCAGGCGCTGGAGGGCGCAGGCCAGATGGCGTTCCTGCTGTCCAGGTACAAGATGGCGCGCAGCTATCTGGACCGGGCGCTGAAGTCGGGCAATGCCGCGCACCCGCTGAAGGACCGGGACCTGGCGGAGAAGAATCTGCAGATTGCGAATGCCGTGGTGGCGATCTATCCGTCGGAGAATCTGCCGCAGCGGGAACGGCTGCTTCGCGTGGTGCGCGCGTATGGGGTGGCCCGGAAGCGCTACGCGGCCTGCGCGAACGGGAATGCGGGGCAGAGCCAGACCCCACAAAACGGCAGCACGCAGGTCCAAAACAGCGAACAGATGACCGCGCTGGGCAGCCAGTGGCAAAACTCCAGACCCCGGCTGACGGTGGCCGCACTGGTGGACAGCGCGCAACTGGAGAAGACCACGATGCAACTGGTGTACGACACGGAACTGGCAACAGTGCGGGTGTGTGGAGAGCCGACGGGCGAGGACGCGGCGCTGCTGCGCATTGCCGCTTCGCCGGATTCCGTCGAGCAGTAGAAGGAACGATCCGTCAATCAGACACATGAGCACACAGGACGCATGAGCACGGCAGAGACAAGTACACAGAAGTTCGGAACGGCCACGGCATCGCTGCCGGAGACGATGCCCTCCGTGGAACCGCTGCAGATGTCGCAGATCGACATGCTGAAGATCGCGCCGACGCGCGACGAGCGGTTGTTCCTGGTGCTGTCGATCTTTATCGGAATCATTTCGGGTCTGCTGGTAGTGAGCTTCCGCATCGCGATCAACTGGGTGCAGGCGCTCACACTGGGATCTGCGCCCCAGCCAGGCCTGCTGCGGCTGATCTTCGTGCCGGTCATCATGGGCGCGGTGGTAGCGGCGCTGGTGCAGCTCTTCTTTCCGGCGGCGCGCGGCAGCGGGGTGAACCAGACCAAGGCCGCGCTCTACATCTACAACGGCTACATCTCGTTCAAGACGGTGATCGGCAAGTTCATCACCGCGGCGCTGGCGGTAGGCGGCGGCTTCTCCCTGGGACCGGAAGACCCTGCGATGCAGATCGGCGCGGGCGTGGCTTCGGTGATCAGCCGCAGATTGGGAATGAGCCGTCAGCGGCTGCGGCTCTTCGCTCCGGTGGGCGCGGCTGCGGGGCTTGCAGCAGCGTTCAATGCGCCGATCTCGGCGATCCTGTTCGTCATTGAAGAGGTCATCGGCCGGTGGAGCGCCGCAGTGCTGGGCTCGGTGGTGCTGGCGGCGATCTCGAGCGTCGTGGTGGCGCGGCGGTTCTGGGGATCGGAGCCGATGTTCCAGATTCCCTCGCTGACGGTGACGGATTCGCGCGAGCTGCTGGCGTATGCCGTGCTGGGGGTGATCGGCGGGTTAGCGGCGAGCATCTTCTCTCACGCGCTCGGCTACCTGCGGCCGCGTTTGCGCAGTCTGCCGCGCTGGTCCTTCTTTGTGCAGTCGCCGGTCGCGGGACTTTGCGTGGGGCTGATCGGCTTCTTCGGCTTCCCGCAGATCATGGGCGCTGGCTATGAGGTCATGGATCACGCGATGCATGGGCAGTTCACCTGGAAGCTGCTGCTGGCGCTCGCGCTGTTGAAGATCCTGGCGACGACTCTCTCGTTTTCCAGCGGCACGCCAGGCGGGATGTTCGCGCCGACGTTGTTTATCGGAGCAATGCTGGGCGCGTCGATCGGCACATTCGAGAAGGTGTATTTTCCCGGGCTGCACATCACGGTGGGCGCGTATGCGCTGGTGGGTATGGGGGTGCTGTTCGCGGCGTTCCTGCGCGTGCCGCTGACGTCCGTGTTCATGGTGCTGGAGGTGAGCGGGAACTACTCCATCATCCTGCCGGTGATTCTGGCGAATACGATCGCCTATCTGGTATCGCGCAGCCTGCAGCCGCATGCGATCTTTGAGGTCTTCACGCATCAGGATGGGCTGGACCTGCCTTCGATGGAGGAGCAGCGCGAGGAGGTCGTGCTGCATCTGGAGGACGCGCTGCGTCCGCTCTCGGTGCCCATTATCGATGCGGGCGCAACGCTGGCCGCCGCGGCCATGGAGCTCGATGCCAAGCAGGCGGAGGTCTTCCTGGTGAGGCTGGCGGGGCACGCATGGTACTCGATGACACGCGCGGAGCTGGGCAACCTGGCCGCCATCAGTGCGCCGGAGACGGTGGTGGCGAGCGTATTGAAGGCGGATCGCATCCCGCTGCTCTTCCCGGACCTGCCGCTGGACTCCGCGCTGCCGCATTTGGCGCGTTGGCCGATCCTGCCGATTCAGAACCGGGCAAGCCGTGGAGCGGTGGAGGGAACGGTAACGCTGGCGGACGTTCTCTCGCGCTATCAGGCCAACTGAGCCGGCGCGCCATGAGCAGCGGGAGCGGTGTGGCACACTGGGGAGACGCACCGCGGGAGACGCACTGCGGCCCTGGGCTGCCACACGCGGGCTGCATCTGAGTCTATGGAATTGATTGAGCAGCCCGCTCGATCTCAAAGATGAGCCTGAATCAGCGATTGATTGCCGGGTTGGCGCTGCTGGTGGCCCTGGTCACCACGGTGGCTCTGCTCGCCGTGAGGGCGCTGCATGGGGCAGTCGGGCCTGCGGAACTGGCACACACGGCGACGCTGGTCGCGTGGATCGCAATTCCTTTCGCGATTTGCATTGCTGTTGGGTTTGCGATGGCTGTGCTTCGCCCGCTGCGCCGCGCGGCGGAACAGGTGCGGGCCATTGGCCAGGGCAACCTGGAACAGCGGCTGGAGTGGAGCGCGGATGACAGCCTGGGCCAGATGGCCAACGACGTCAACCGCATGGTGGTGCACGTACGCGACCTGCGCGAAACGGAGTTCGGGCGGAAGCAGATGGAGCACCAGCTCTCCGATGCGGTGGTGCAGTCGATCTTCGAACCGGTGATTGTGACGGACGCGCGCGGGCAGGTGCTGAAGCTGAATACGGCCGCGGAGCAACTGCTGGGCGACGCGGCAGGTGAACGCGTGGCGCTGGAGAATACGCCCGGGGGACAGAAGATTTTGAAGGCGGTGCGCGATGCCGTCTCCATGCAGCGACCGGTGGCACACGAGGGCGAGGCCGCGCTGCTGCCGATGTGGATCGGACAGGCGGAGCGCAGCTACCGGCTGCGCACGACACCGATCCGGGACACCGACGGCAAGCTGCTGGGCGCGGTGAGCGTGCTGGAAGACGTGACGGAGCTGCAGGATCTGGACCGCTTCAAGACCCGCTTCATCGCGGTTGCCTCGGACAAGCTGCGCACGCCATTGGAGCAACTGCGGCTGGCGCTCTACTCCATCACCAATGGCTTCGCCGGCGAGCTGCGGCCGCTGCAGAGCGATCTCATCCACGGCGCGCAGGAAGAGGCGGAGCGGCTGAACGATCTGATGACCGACCTGATCGATGTAGCCGAACTGGATACAGGCAGCCGTGAGCTGCGCATGGAAGCCGTGCGGCCGATCGATATTCTGCGCGATGCCGCGTTGCGCTTTCAGGCAGAGGCGCGGAAGCGCGAGATACAGATCCAGATTGAAGCGTTCAGCGATCTGTCGCCTATCTACGGCGACCGGCGTGCGCTCAAGAGCGTGATGGACAATCTGCTGTCGAATGCGCTGCGATTCACGCCGGCGAAAGGCACGATCGTGCTGCAGGCGGAGGAGCAGAAGAAGCGCGTGCAGTTTTTCGTGCGGGATACCGGCATCGGGATTGAAGCGGAACGATTGAAGCGGATCTTTGGAAGATTCGTGCAGGGAGGCCGCTTCGCGGAGGGCGCGCGTGCCGGCGAAGAGGTACGCGGCGCCGTGGGCAGCGCGGGTCCCGATGGGACTGGCCTGGGGCTGGCGCTGGTGCGGCGTCTGATCGAGCTGATGCACGGGCAGGTATCGGTGGAGAGCCGCGTGGGGCATGGCACAACCTTCAGCTTCACGCTGCCGCTGGCTCCGACACGGCTGTCGCGCCACACGATTGAGGTGGGATGAGGTGAGCGAGCCCATGCAGAGTTCCATGCCCGATCCAAAGCAGCAGGGCGATGCTCCGGATCTGTCCGATCGTGCGCTGCCGCCCGAGCCGGCGAAGCTGAAGATCTATCTTGGCGCTGCGCCGGGCGTGGGCAAGACATACCAGATGCTGGAAGATGCGCACCTGATGCGCAAGCAGGGCATCGATGTGGTGATTGGCTTTGTGGAACCGCACAAGCGCGCCGACACCGAGGCGATGATCCGCGACCTGGAAATCATCCCGCAGCGGGCGATTCCCTACCGCACGGTGGTGCTGCATGAGATGGACCTGGCCGCGATCCTGGCGCGGCATCCGCAAGTCTGCATCGTGGATGAGCTGGCGCACTCGAATGTGCCGGGGTCGAAGAACCGCAAGCGCTACGAGGATGTTCTGGAACTGCTGGACGAGGGCATCGACGTGATGACCGCGGTGAACGTCCAGCATCTGGAGACCTTGAACGATGCGGTGGCGCGCTCCGCGAACACGACCATTCGCGAGACCGTGCCGGACAGCCTGCTGAAGCGCGCGGACGAGGTCGTGAACGTGGACCTGACGGTGGAAGAGCTGCGCTCCCGCCTGCGTCAGGGAAAGATCTACGCGCCGGAGAAGATTGAGCAGTCGCTGGCGAACTTTTTTCGCAAAGGCAATCTGAACCTGCTGCGCGAGCTGGCGCTGCGCACCACCGCGGCGGAAGTGAGCTCACAGGCGGCGGACTACCGGCGCTCGCAGGGTCTGGAGCAGGCGCCGATCCCAGAGAAGGTGATGGTGTGCCTCTCGCCCCGCCCGGGCACGGACCGCCTGCTCCGCGCAGGAGCACGCATTGCTTCGCGGCTTTCGACGATCTGGTACGCGGTGCGGGTGGAGACTCCGGACGAGGCAACATCCGCCGATGCGGAAGGCCGGCATCGCATGGAGGAGTACCAGCGGCTGGCGCGCGACCTGGGCGCGAAGGTGGTGGTGCTGAAGGACAAGAAGGTATCGAATGCGCTGATCCAGTTCGCCAAGCAGGAAGGGATTTCGCATGTGGTCTTCGGCCAGTCGGCGCGCTCGCGTATGGATATTCTGCTGCGCGGCTCGGTCATCAACCGCTTCCTTGCAGAGGTGCGCGACGTGACGGTGCAGGTGGTGCCGATGCAGAAGGAACGCCGGGAAGCGAAGTAATCACAACACGAGAGATGAAAGGGAGACAGCAATGGCAGACGTAAATGTGACGATCACGGCAAGGCCCAACGGACCGCTGCGGGTGGAGGGGCCGATTCGCCTGATCGATGTGGACGGCACGGAGATCAACCTGGAGGGGAAGCCCGCGGTGTCGTTGTGCCGTTGCGGCGCATCGACGAAGAAGCCGTTCTGTGACGGGACACACTCGAAGATCGGATTCCAGGCGGCGGAGGCCGCGGTGGCCGCGGAACAGAAGCCGGTCCCCTAAAATCCGTCGTCCGCACGATTTTCTTGACAAGCGGGTGCGGCCAGTGGAAGCTGACCGTGCCCGGCGCGGCGATTTGTCCGCAGTCCTAGCCAGCCGCGCGCAAAGGAGAACCACCGATGATGAGAGCCAGCCGATGGATTCGCATCGCCTGCCTGCCCGTAGCCCTTGCTGCCTGCATGCTGTCGACGCACGCGAATGCGCAGTCCAAGAAGACCGCCGCCAGGACCCCCGTGGCGAACGCCAGCGCGCCTGCGACGGACCTGGTCGACCTGAACTCCGCGACACTCGATCAACTGAAGGAACTGCCGGGAGTCGGCGATGCGTATGCGCAGAAGATTGTCGACGGGCGGCCGTATGCCAAGAAGACCGACCTGGTGACAAAGAAGGTCGTCCCGGCCGCGACCTACAAAAAATTTTCCAGCAAGGTGATCGCAAAGCAGAAATAAGGTCCCCCGAAAAGGGCCACCAGTGGCGCGAGACAATCGCATTCAAGCAGATTTCCCATTGCTGGCCTCAGCGAGTTCCACGCCGAGCGGCTTTTCTTGACGGAAAAGCCGCGTTCGCCTCGCTGACTCGCGACATCTATGGGAAATCCGCTGCAGCGGGCGGCCTTTTCGCTTCGGGCATAATGGCGGGATGCGATCTCCGGCGATGCCACGCTGCACCCACTCGATGGGCCTGACTCTCCTGCTGTTCCCCGCCCTGCTGGCGTCTCCCATACTGCATGCGTCTCCGATTGCGCCATTTGAGGTTGAGCCATCTGCGGTTGCACCATCGTTCACCCTGGAGCAGGTGATGAGCGCGCCATTCGTCTCGGACATGACGGCGGCTCCTGCAGGCGCGCGGGTGGCGTGGGTTGCAAATGACAAGGGGCGGCGGAACATCTGGATGACGCGGCTTGGCTCGCACGAAAGTACGCAGCAGATCACGCATTACACCGAGGACGATGGGCAGGAGATCAGCGGCCTGGCGTGGTCGGCGGACGGTGAGTGGCTGGCGTACACGCGGGGCGGCGATGCGGAGTGGCCGGAGCGTCCCGCACCGAACCCGGCACTCTTGACCGCCGGGGTGAAACAGGAGATGTGGCTGATCTCCGCGGATGGCGGAACGCCGCGAGATATCGGCGAAGGGTACGCTGGGGCAATCTCTCCAAGCGGCGGCATTCTCGCGTACCTGCTGCATGGACAAATCTGGACAGTGACCCTGAAGGATGCCCTCGCGAAGCCGCAGCAGCTCTTCCAGGGTCGTGGCGAGGAGCAGGATCTGCGGTGGTCGCCCGATGGCGGATCGCTCGCGTTTGTGAGCGCGCGCGACGATCACAGCTTTGTCGGCGTGTATCGTTTTGCGACCAAGACGCTCGAATATCTGACGCCGGGTACTTATACCGACGGCAGTCCGGCGTGGTCTCCGGATAGCAAACACGTTGCGTTTGTGCGGCAGCCCCTGGAGCCGGAATACGAGTCGCGGTGGATGCGCGAGGCGGAGCCGTGGTCGATCTGCGTGGCCGATGCGCAGAGCGGCGAAGGCCGCGAGGTGTGGCGCGCAGAACGCGGCGCGGGAAGCATTTTTCACGAGACCAACGGCGTGAGCGAGTTGTGGTGGAGTGCGGATGGCAAGATCGTCTTTCCGTGGGAGCGCGGTGGCTGGACGCATCTGTACGCAGTACCATGGCAGGGCGGAGCGGCCACACTGCTGACGCCGGGCGAGTTTGAAGTGGACCATGTTGCGTTCAGCCCGGACCGCAAGCGGATCGTGTATTCCTCCAATCAATACGGCAGCGATCCGCTGGATCAGGATCGCAAGCACCTGTGGAGCGTGACCGCCGACGGAGGTGCCCCGCAGGCACTGACGCACGGCGAGGGCATCGAGACAGAGCCGGCGATTGCCTCCGACGGCGAGATTGCGCTGGTACGCATGGACGCGCGAGTGCCGGCCCGCGCGGCGGTACTCGACGCAAGCGGGCCTCGCGATCTGGCTCCGCAGACCGTTCCCGCGGATTTCCCGGCGGCGAAGTTGGTCGTGCCGCAACAGGTGATCTTCAGCGCGGCGGATGGCATGCAGATTCATGGCCAGCTTTTTCTCCCGGAC
Source organism: uncultured Acidobacteriaceae bacterium (assembly GCA_963763665.1). Classification (GTDB taxonomy): domain Bacteria; phylum Acidobacteriota; class Terriglobia; order Terriglobales; family Acidobacteriaceae; genus KBS-83. The sequence goes on from CAVXPT010000003.1 coordinate 402,030, forward strand.
GACCTGCGGAATGGGGGCAAGGCGAAGCATCCGGCGGTGGTCTTCTTCCATGGCGGGTCGCGGCGGCAGATGCTGCTGGGCTTTAACCCGATGGGCTACTACTCGAATGCGTACGCGATGAACCAATACCTGGCGAGCCGCGGATATGTGGTGCTGTCGATCAACTACCGCAGCGGCATCGGTTACGGATTGAATTTCCGGCAGGCGCTGCACTTTGGGCCGGGCGGCGCGAGCGAGTACAACGACGTGATTGGCGCCGGGCTGTATCTGCGGAGCCGCGCGGATGTGGATGGCCAGCGGATTGGTGCGTGGGGTGGCAGCTATGGCGGATACCTGACCGCGCTGGCGCTGGCACGCGGTTCGGATCTGTTTGCGGCAGGGGTGGACCTGCACGGCGTGCATGACTGGAGCCTGGAGATCGATTTGTGGAAGCCCTCGTCCTACTTCTCGTGGGATCGGGCCGCGGCGTCCAAGCTGGCGTGGGATTCGTCGCCGATGGCGGCGCTCGATACGTGGCGATCGCCGGTTCTGCTGATTCAGGGCGATGACGACCGCAATGTGCTGTTTGCGCAGACGGTGCGGTTGGCCAATACTCTGCGGGCGCGCGGCGTCCCGGTGGAAGAGCACGTGTTCCCCGATGAGATTCACGGATTTCTGTTGCATCGCGACTGGCTGACGGCGTACCGGCTGGGGGCGGATTTCTTCGACCGCAAGCTGAAACGTGGCAGCGACACGAGACAGTGACGCTGGATTTCTTTGCGGCGAGACGAGGTGTATAGTCTCCGCACTTGTCGTGTTCCGTTGTGAGCAGACACGAAAAAACACCAAGGCCGGAGCTACGTTGGGATACCTACCGCGACGTTGACCGTCCCTGATTCTGCCCAGCCTACTTGTTGGATGAGGCTTCCAAATGCATATACCGCACCAAATGAACTGGCCGCTCATCTTTCGGTTGTCCCTCTTTGGTCTGGCGATGGGTGTTGGGACCGTTTTCTTCATCTCTTCAGGAATCGAACCATTCCTCTGGATCGCAATCTTCCTCGTCTCTGCTTCTTTGATTGCGTGGCAATGCCCCCACCGGCGCTTCCTGCATGGGCTCATTGTCGGCGTGGCCAACAGCATCTGGATCACCGCTACGCATATCGTCTTTTTCACTCACTACATGGGCAGCCATGCGCGCGAGGCGGCGATGATGAAGTCCATGCCCGTGCCCCATTGGCCCAGGCTGATGATGGTGGTTACCGGACCGGTGGTTGGCATCATGTCAGGCATCCTGATCGGGGCGCTCGCTCTCGTCATCGGCCACTTCCTTAAGCCTGCCGGGGCCAGCGCTTCCCACCCGGCCTTGTAACGCTGCCGGACACTCTGTTACTCTTTTCGCAGCATGACTCTCCGTCAGCACTGTCGCCCCTGTTGTTGCGCTTGTCCATCGAGCCACGGGTGGCAGTTCGCGCGCACTTAGTCCCGCGACAACTCTTCCACAAGTCACCCGTTGCTGATTCGCACGGGTGTTCGTCGTTTTAGTCTGCAAATCCCGGCAATCAGCATTCACCAGGCACCTAACTGAGGTCCCGCCATGCTGGCTACCGAGAGTCCCTCGACATATCTGCCGCCCTCCCCACCCGAATCGCATCGGTTGAGCCACCTGCGCCTGCTGGAGGCGGAGAGTATCCACATCCTGCGCGAAGTGGCGTCGGAGTTCGAACGGCCTGTGATGCTGTACTCCATCGGCAAGGACTCCTCCGTGATGCTGCGGCTGGCGAAGAAGGCGTTCTTCCCTGCCCCGATTCCCTTTCCGCTGCTGCACATCGATACGGGCTTCAAGTTCGCGGAGATGCTTGCTTTCCGCGACGCGATGGCCCGCTCGGTTGGCGCGGAGTTGCTGGTGTGGCGGAATGAGCCGGCGATTGCGGCGGGAACAAATCCCGTGGTGCTGGACACGAAGCGCTGCTGTGGGCTGCTGAAGACGCAGGCGCTGCTGGATGCGCTGAAGCATTACGGCTTCGACGCGGCGTTCGGCGGCGCGCGGCGCGATGAAGAAAAATCACGCGCGAAGGAGCGCATCTTCTCCTTTCGCGACAGCGCCGGACAGTGGGACCCGAAGAACCAGCGGCCCGAGTTGTGGAATTTGTATAACTCGCGTGTTCATCCGGGCGAGAGCATCCGCGTGTTTCCGCTCTCCAACTGGACCGAGATGGATGTGTGGCAGTACATCCACGAGGAAGAGATTCCGATTGTGGATCTGTACTTCGCGAAGCCGCGGCCGATGTATGTGCGCGGTGATGCTCTGTTGCCGATTGAGCAGGCGTTTGTGGCTCGCCCCGGAGAAGAGCCGCAGATAGTGCGCAGCCGGCTGCGCTCGCTGGGCTGCAGCCCGTGCACCGGGGCCATCCGCTCCGATGCGGACACGCTGCCGAAGATCATCGGCGAGCTGCTTTCGTTTCGCTCATCGGAGCGGGCGAATCGCGCGATCGATTACGACCAGGAAGGCTCGATGGAGATCAAGAAGCGGGAGGGCTACTTCTAAATGGCTTGTACGCTGACGCAACCCGACTTACAGCCGCCTGCGGCGGAACTGAGCTTTTCGATCGAAGCATTTCTGGAACGCGATCGGGAAAAGGACCTGCTGCGCTTCTCGACGGCGGGCTCGGTCGACGATGGGAAGTCGACGCTGATTGGCCGCCTGCTCTACGACACGCAGAGCGTGTATGACGACCAGGTGCTGGCGATACAAAACAAGGGAACGGCAGGGCCGCACCTTGACTTTGCATTGCTGACCGACGGCCTGCGCGCGGAGCGTGAACAAGGCATCACGATTGACGTTGCGTACCGCTACTTCTCCACGCCGCGGCGCAAATTCATCATCGCCGACACGCCGGGGCATGAACAGTACACGCGCAACATGGCCACCGGCGCCTCGACCGCCGATGCGGCGATTGTGCTGGTGGATGCGCGCAAAGGGGTGCTCCCGCAGTCGCGCCGGCATGCGTATATCGCGACATTGCTGGGCGTTCGGCACGTGATCGTGGCGGTGAACAAGATGGATCTGGTCGGTTACGACGCTGAGACATTCTCGTCGATTCGATCCGAGTTCGAGAACTTTGCACGATACGCGGCGGCGGAGTCCGGGCATGTACCGGCGCTTCATTTCATTCCAGTGAGCGCGCTGCTGGGAACGAATGTGGTGCGCGCTTCGGATGAGACGCCGTGGTACGAAGGGCCTTCCCTGCTGGATCTGCTGGAGTCGCTGCCGACGTCGACACATCACGAAGCAGCGGCATTTCGGCTGCCGGTGCAGCGCGTCATCCGGCCACATCAGGGATTTCGCGGATTTGCCGGGCAGATCGCCTCGGGCGCGATTCATGTCGGAGATGGTGTGACGGTGCTGCCCTCCGGCAGAACCTCCCGCGTGGAGCGCATTGTCACATACGACGGCGATCTGCCGGTCGCGCATGCGCCGTTGTCCGTCACGCTGACGCTTGAGGACGAGCTGGACATCAGTCGCGGCGATCTGCTGGTGCGGAGTGGTGAAGAGGCGCAGGTGGCGCGGCGATTTGCGGCATCCCTGGTCTGGATGGATGGGCGGCCGCTCGACTCCGCGCGCCGCTACCTGCTGAAGCATGCCAGCCAGACGCTGCCGGCAGAGGTACGCCTGCGTCATCGCGTGAATCTGGAACAGTTGACGAACGAACCGGCGGAAGTCCTGGAGATGAATGGCGTCGGCGTGGCCGAGATTGAGACGCGGCGGCCGATTGCCCTTGAGCGTTACAGCGACAACCGAACGCTGGGCGCATTTGTCCTGATCGATGTGGAGACAAATGCCACTGCAGGCGCGGGCATGGTTCGCGAAGTTTTGAACGATGCGGAAGCCGTTTTCGACGCAGCAGCGATTACGGCGTTGGAGCGCGCTGCTCGATGGGGACACGCGGGCGTCGTGCTGCGGCTGAACGCGCCCATTGCAGTGGCGAATGCGCTGGAACGCGCGCTGTTGCTGGCTGGCGCATTCGTCGTTCGCCCACCGGATGACGATCCGACGACTCCGGGAGTGCTTGCCGACGCGGGAGCGCTGGTACTGGTGGCAGAAGAAAGCAACGATCTGGTTTCACTTCGTATCGGCAGTTCGCGCGCGGAATTCGTACCTCGCGCCGGAGCGGAAGAGGCCGTCGCGAGTCTGCTGAATCTGCTGCGGCAAGCCAAGGTGCTGCAGCGGGAGCGTGGACGATGAGTGCCTTTTCTGCCGAACTCGACACCAAGCTCACGCATGTGCGTGAGCAGCTACAGGAAGCGTTCGCGAACGCGCCGGGCGTGGACGACGTGTGCCTGACGTGCAGCTTCCAGGCCGAGGATGTGCTGCTACTGAAGCTGGCGCTGGAGCTGCGGCCGGAGCTGCCGACGCTGTTTCTGGATACGGGGTATCACTTCGCGGAGACGTATGCGTATCGCGACCGCATGGCACGCGAGTGGAATGTGCGATTGATCAATCTGCTGCCGCTCACCACCGTGGCGGAGCAGGAGGCGCAGCATGGGCTGCTCTATCAGTCGAGCCCGGACCGCTGCTGCGCCGCCCGGAAGGTTGAGCCGCTGTTTCGCGCGGTGGCGGACTACAGGGTGTGGATCACGGGATTACGGCGGGAACAGGCGAAGACGCGCGCGACGCTGGAGGAGTCGGCGCTGTTCACGCTGCCGGGCGGCAAGCAGGTTGTGAAGCTGAGCCCGCTGGCTTACTTCACCACGGCGGATGTGTGGCACGCATGCGAAGAACTTGATATTCCGCTGCTGCCGCTGTATGCACGCGGCTATTCGTCGATCGGGTGCGAGCCGTGCACATCGCTCCCGATCGATCCCGACGATGCGCGCTCCGGCCGCTGGGCCGGCCGCAAAGTGGAGTGCGGCATTCATATCGAGGCAGCGAAGTAAAACGTAACGCAGTCAGTTGAGGGTCGAAGCGTGGAATACCTGATCGGGTTCGTCATCGCCGTCTTCATCGCGCTCACCGGCGTCGGCGCCGGCACTATTACGACGCCGATGCTGGTGCTGGTGTTGGGCGTGCCCGCCGGTATAGCGGTAAGTGTCGGATTGATGTTCTCCGCTGCGGTCAAGCTGGTGCTGCTGCCCGCGCAGATCTGGCGCAAGCAGGTGTCGTGGCGCACGCTGGCCTACATGCTGGTAGGCGGTGTGCCGGGTGTGCTGGCAGGCGCCTTCCTGTTGCATCGGTTTGTCGACGCGGGAGCGAAGCAACTGGTGAATGGAACACTGGGCGTTGTGCTGGTGTTCACGGCTTTGTGGCAGATCATCTTCTCCTTTCGGCCAACAGAGCGGCGCGCGAACCCGCGTGATCGGGCGCATCTGCTGCCCTGGCTCATGCTCCCGGTAGGCGCGGAGGTCGGCTTCTCATCGGCGGGGCTGGTGCTCTCGGCAGCGCCGCGCTATTGTCCCTGACGCCGCTTGCACCGGCGCAGGTGGTAGGCACGGACATTGCATTCGGATTTTTGACTTCATCGATTGGAAGCGGGGCGCACTGGTTCGCAGGTCCAGTCGATGCGCTGCTGCTTACGCATCTGGTTGCCGGAGGCGTGGTAGGCGCGGGTCGGCACCATGATGGCGAGCGCGCGCCGAAGCGGCCGCCAGCGTCGGCCACCAGGCGCCTGCTGCTGATCGGCGGGATCTTCCTGTATCACTCCGGCGTTGCTACTGTAGCCGCCGTTACGCGCTAAGCAGGGACACTCGGCCCTTGCCACCGATGGTGGCGTTGTTGATGAGCGCCTGACCAGAAGCCGACGCTCCAGATATAGCCGAAGGTGAATAAAGGAGCGCCATGGCGCTGCGCAGGCCGATGTGATCTCCGATGCGGCCGATGACAACGGTGACGATGGCGCCGCCCATGATGCCCGTGGTGAGAATGCCGGTGAAGGAGCCGTGGTACTCCGCGACGGAATTGAGCGAGAGAGAGATGAGGATGGGCCACATCACAGAGGCGAAGAGGCCCACGAGCGGAAGGGCGACGACTGAGACCGACGCCGGCGCGAAGAGTCCGAGCGACAGTGTGATGAGCGCGCATGTGGCGGCGCCGATCAGAACGCGGCGGCTGTCAAAGATGCGAAGGAGAAACGCTCGGCGAAGCAGCCGGCCGTCATGAGGCCCCAGAACCATGAGACGGCGCGGGCGCCCGTCGTATGGGGATCGTATCCGTGATAGTGACTTAGAAATTGCGAGATCCAGTTGGCGGTTCCCGGCACAACCCACATAGGAGAAGATCGCCGTAGGAAGTAGAGCCAGACGAGACGACGCCGCACAAGGCTCTTGTACATGGCGAGGGTGCCGGGCCGCTCTTCCGCGGTGTGCTGAACGGCAGGAAAGCGCGACAACGAGAGAA
>CAVXPT010000004.1:0-11096 GCA_963763665.1 uncultured Acidobacteriaceae bacterium
TGAAAAAGGCCTTCAATCCATCCCGAAGCCGCTTATTGCCAATTACCTTCTCCAGAATTAGTAATGGAGTCGAACGGTTGCCGTCTTCATAGGAACCAGGGCCGGAGAACAAATCGACGTAAGCCGCATACTGAGGAGCAGTCCGTAGCTTCTCCTGCACTGAGAGGATGATCTGAAGCCATGCGGTCACATATTTGAAAACAACCTCTGCTTTGACACGGGAGTGTGTCGACTGCTCTTCGAAGAACTTCTTCGAGTCCACCTTGGGCATCAGCCGCAATCCCCTGAACTGCACAGTTCCTAGTGCAATGCGAACCAATAATATCAGAGGTTTAGGTCAGTTTCGCCTTTTCTTTGCCCTATCGGGTCCAAAAGCGCTATCCTGCCGCTATGCCAGTCCTGATCCGAAGAAGCCAAGCGCTGGTCAAATGCAAAGCCTGCGGAGCACAAACACCTAGCCTCACGTCCGGCGTTCCCGTCCTTCCAGCCCGACTCTTCTTTAGCGTTTGCGGCGCAAGGCAGGTCTATCGGCCTTCAGAAGTGTTCATTGGTTCCGTGCCGCAGGTAAGGAAACACGAGGCGACCGTGTAGCCATGCCAGCTCCGGAACGCAATCGAGTCCAGGTAGTGCGCTGCAAAGATTGCAAGCGGTGCGTCCCGATCTCTGTTGAGGCGGTGATCGGCTCGGTCACAGTGGCCTGCCCCATGTGCAAGGAGCGGCGCTCCTACATCGTCTCTACGGAAGTCTTCTTGGGACAGCCATCGTGGGAAGTGATGCGCGTGCTTCAGGGGCGACGCTGATGGAGGATAAGGCAGCAGACAAGACGGCAGGGATCGTCGCAGTAGTGGCCGGGCTGGTCGCAGCAGTGAAGCTGGCACGAGTCGAATCAAGAGAAATTCAGAATCGGAGTCCACGGGTGCGCTGCATCATCTCGGAGTCCATTACGATTGCCCGAATGGTCGTCGAGGCCAGCAAAGCGAAGCAAAAATAACCGCTGCTATGCGCAACTTCGCAAAGTGAATCGGATCTTCGCCAAGACTGAAATGTACCTCAGCCTGCGTTGCGGAGTAACCCGTCCAGAAATGGAAACTCTTGGCAGCAGATAGCATCGATCTGCTGCCGTTCGTGCTCATGCATTGTCTGGTCATGCGTAGCTAAGGTGAGGTAATAGTTCAAACCTTGATGCTTCGCAAACACGATCCACTCCCCGGTGAGACGCTCTGCGTCGCGAAGACGCTGCCAGTTTCCATGGACGGCATCGTTCGCTATAGGCGCGACATCTTCGAAGGTGAAATAGCGCAACTCTCCCGCTTCCTTGGCTTCACGCACCTTCTGCTGGAGATATGGAATCCCGAACTGTTTCAAGCCGTGCTGGATGTTTATCGCCAGCGACGCCATGCCGGATTGGAGGTAGTGCTTGTGCCAAAGGCCTCTGAGCGGCGGATGTCTCTACCAGTCGGCTGGGCCGCGTGAGAGTCGTCGCATTGCCACAGGTGGAGGCTCTGGAGACCGTTGACGCTACCCAATCGTGTGGACGGCCCCACGGTGAAACCACAACGCGACAGTTATGCGGCTTCGTCCGCTTCTTCATGACTGGTGTCGTCATGGTGGTCTCGGTCCGCGATCTCCGCCAGGATGTCCGCCTCCTCATCGTCGTCCTTGTCGGGAGCGTTCGCAGGCGCCGCGGACGTGGAGGCAGATGCTACCGATGTTGCCGGCGATGGCTTGGCGTCCGCCGTGGTATCGAAGAGACCTGGCAGGCGCGGCGGTTCCGGTTCGTTCTTCGGTTCCTCCTTTGCAGCACGCTCCGCCGTCGTCACTGGCACGCTCGCAGGCTTCTTGTTGCTCTTCGCCTTGTTGCGCGCTTCCTCCTGTGCCGCCTTCGCGGCCGCATCCATCTCTTCCCTGGCGCGCGCGAGCGTGTTCTTCAATTCCAGATGACTGGCGACGAAGTGACGCGATGGCATCGGGCAGTTGATCGTCGAGTTCGACGGCGGTGCCGGTGAAGCTCATCGGCGTGGTAAGAGCGCTATTCTCGCCCTCCTTCAGCTTCTTGGGGATGACATTGACGCGGATCTGATCGTCCTCAAGGCTGGTCACGGTCAGAAGCACAGACCTCTGACGCAGGAGTGGAACAAGTTGCTGGAACATGGGTATCTCCGATGGATGTGATTGGGTTGCAGGCCGAAGATGGATGGACGTTTGGTTAAGCTGCTGCTCGGAGGCGACGATTGCGTCTCCGGACCTTCGTCCACATTTGGGGATCGATCGGCAGAGCACTCATACGCCCGGTTTCGGCGTTGAAAAAGGCTCCGTGATGGTTCAGCTTTCCATAGCGGAAGAGCCGCGCCAGCATAGCAAGTGCGCTCGAGGCCAAGGTCTGGTTGATGAAGGGCTCTTGCCGATCGAGAGCTTCGATGGCAGAGCAACTCGGCAAAGGGTCTTCGCCGGCTGCAGCATCGACGATCTCGGGATACAACTCACTGACCGTGCGCAGCCTGAGCGGCAGCACGCCGATTCCGCGAGTTCAGCGGCTGTCCGAGTACGTATTGTCCGCTCGCCGCATTGTTCCCAATATCAAGCCAGTATGTTGTCGCGTGCATTGGCCGCGTCACTGCCTGGTCGATGACCTTGCGTGCGGCGCGAGTGTCGACGCATCCGATCAGCAAATCTGGAACCTCGTCATATGATCGGCGCAGAGTGCGTTCGTTGAAAAAGGATGGTTCCGCTGACCACTTCGTACCCCAGAACATGTTGATCCGGTTGATGAGCACGGTTGCTTTGTTCTGACCAATGTCCGAGGCGGAGAATGGCTGACGGACACAGTTGGTCTCAGACACCGTGTCGGCATCCATGATCGAGACTTGGAGCCCGTAGGGATGTCCCCACACCCGCATCGCCTGATCGAGATACGGCAGGCCCATGAGGATGGCGCTTCCGGTTCCGCCTGCACCCACGACCAATACACGAATGGGCCGACGGCTGAGGAAGCCTGGCGGCAGCGAGTGCTCGATGCGCATCTCAATTCCTTTCTTCGCGGACGAATTGCGCCAGGGTCTCGGGAAGGACGATCAGGGTCTCCAAAGGAAACAATCTCCGCTTTCCTGTCAGGCCGCTCCAAAGCCCCTCGAAGCCGCCTTGTGGCGCGTAAGGCGACCGACATTGGCATGGGTAAAGGCACTCTCATAGAAGCCCCGCTCCCAGTCGGAGATCGCCGCGACGGATGCGTTCTCTGGCCGCCGCATCGATCCTGTGCAGACGGTGCCGTTGTCCGAGAGATTCCAGTAGGGCGCGACAGCGAGCTTCGTTTTTGCCTCGGGACGTTTGTTCTCAGTCAGAGCGCGGATTTTCAATTGCCCGTCAGCGACCCGCCACACTAAAGGAGGCTGAGGGAAGATGCGGCCGTTCAAATCGGCCGCCTTTCCCTCGGAGTTCTGATAGAACATCTGGCGGCGCTGTGCCGGTGTCCACCAGGCAATCATGCGATCGCTTTTGGCGAGGATGTTCTCTGGGAACACTTCGGCAGCAGCTCCGCCCCCAAGAGAGCGAACGAGCGACTCCACGAATGCTACGGTGAGCGGTTGCGCTGGTCCGAGAGTAGGTGCTGCGTTCTGCTGGGTGGTCACCTCGTGCTTCGTAATGAAGGTTGTCTGGTTCCCGTAGTAAACCAACAACGCCTCACGCAGCTCGAAGCGATGGTTCTCCCCGATTGCTATCTGAACCTGCATGTTCCTTCTCCCACTTCTGCAATTCCTCAACCAGTTCAAAGAGCTCCGTGTTGAATGCAACGAAACGCTCGATCACACGCACGGCGTGCTTCACTTCGTCTGCCTTCTTCGGAGAAAAGACGACACAGACTGTCGGCTCCGACGAGCCTTCCAGCATGTGCTGACCTTCCTCGTCGAAGCAGGCGGTGATTGCGTCTCTTTCCTTGAAGGAAACGAGTAACGATGGGAGCGGAGGACCATCGTAGTAGCGGTCTTCGAGAGGCTCCCGCCACTGTTCAAGACGCAGACGGGAGAGTCGTTGCATCTTCCTCAGACGATCAATCCAGGCCCGGTAGGGGCCTTTGCCGTGGGCGCGCAGCAAGCGGCGATCTCCGAGTCTCCACTTCTCTTTGAGTGTTTTCTGGATGCACGTCGGGAGTGCTTTCTCCACCTCTGGGAATTCATACTGGCTGCGATTCTCTTCGTCGTCCTCATTCGCAGACTCGATCAACATCTCTTCATACATGAGCGCATCGTCGTGATCGTAGATCCGCATCACGCGATACAGTGCATGGATAAGGGTCCAATAGAATGCCGCCCCAAGCCCCTCTGCTTGATCCTCGAGGGCGTCGAGTGCTGGCCCGATCTTCAGATATCCCGAACCGCCACATTCGATCGTCACAGCCAGCTGTCCATTGCTAAGTGTCGAACCGTAGCCATCCCGTTCAAGTACATCGCTCACCTGAAGATGGAATTCGACGTTGCGCTGCAGCAGGTCACCGCGCTGTGCGCCAATCCCGCTCATGATGCTGTGTTGCGCGAAGACAACTGCATTTCCCCCGCATCGTTGCCACGTTTCAGGCGAGCCCAAACCCGCTTTCACCAGAGCAGCGCCCAGATCGTAAAGCAGTTCTGCGTTGACTTCGTGGTTGTATTCCGTTGGAACCGTGTCGAGGGTGGGAAGAGCCTGACCGAAAGCAGGCGCGAGGGTTGTTATCCCAGGGGCGGAAGGAGTTCGGATGGAGTGGAGAGCGGCACGCTGTCTGTGCCCGCGAACCGGTCCATCGCCTGCCGGATGGCGCCGGCGAGACGTATCGATTCTTTGCATTGGAGATGCCTCACGAGTAATTTGTTCGCTTCCGGAGGCGGTGCGGTCGCCTTCATTGTGAATATCGCCACCAACTCCTCTCGTGTCATCTCAGACCGAGGCATGGCTTTAACCTTTCGAACCGATGGCTCTGGAGAAGGAGTAACGCAGGCTGGTTCCCGTGTCCTCCGGTCCAGTCATCGTCGCAGTCGCAATTTCGGGGTAAGAAGGCGTAAGCAGGTCGCGGACCTGGTCGATGCTCATTCGTGGATCCGGGTCCGGAATACGTGACCCGTTGAACACAAATTCTCGAGGTAACGCACTGGTTTTCAGCGTGGTGGTAGCCATTTCATTCTCCAAAAATGATTGTGGATAGGTCCAGCAGCAGGTGTGCCGATGAGGGATAGACTCGAAACGGACGTAGATCGCATCGAGACCCAATTTTTCACTGCAGATATCACCACATTCCCTGCAAAATAGTGGAACGGGGCTGTGGAAGAACCGAGAGTCGTAAGATGAGTATCCAGGCTTGGGGAAGAGCAGCTACCGTCCAGTTTCAAATGCGGACTCTGTGGAACGGCCGTCTCTCCAAGGAATCTTGGCTCCCCGACTGAGGAATATCCATGAACGCCGAGATTGCAAATCATCAGCTCCTGCGCACTCCCGAACAAAGCGGATCTATGTCTGCAACCGCGCATTCGGAGAGTCCCCTCAGCGGCTACGTCGTTATATCGTCCATTGCGACCGTGCTCGCCCTGGCTACGGCGAATGAGTGCCAATCCATTGCCCATCTTCCTTCACTGCTGTACGGAGTCGTTCTTTGGGGATGGTGGGGCATCATCGCAAGCGCGCTCTGGAAACTCGGCGGACGAACGGCTGCTGTGTCGAGCTTTTCCGCGAAGGCGATTTCGATTCACGTCCCGGTGGCAGCGGTTCACGGGGTTCTGCATCTCCTCGCCTTGTGGAGCCTGGGTTTTACCGGGTTCGGGTGGTACGCCAATCAGGCTCCACAGGCGGCATGGCACAGCCTGCTCAACCTGAATCGCTACGGCATCGAAATTCTGATCTATGGTTTCGTTTTTGGGATCATCGGTATCATTCGATATCAGATTCGCGCCCAGAAGGAAGCCATGAAGTCGCTCGAATTGCAGAGGCAGCTCTCCACTGCACAACTCCGAGCGCTCCAGATGCAGTTGGAGCCGCATTTCCTCTTCAACACACTGAACGCGATAACCACGCTGGTCGAGCTCGGCAGACAAGAAGAGGCAGTCGAGATGCTTGGCTACCTGAACGCCATTCTTAAGAGCACGTTGAAGAGGACGGCGCCCGAGAAGGTGCCATTGTCGCAGGAACTGGAGATCATGGAGAACTATCTCGCGATCGAACAAGTCCGGTTCGCCGACCGTCTGCGCATCGAAATCAAAGTGGAACCGAGCACGCTTGACAGCCTGGTGCCTTGTTTTCTCCTTCAGCCAATCGTGGAAAATGCGATCCGGCACGGCATTGCGCATTGCGAAAGCGATGGTCTGGTGGAAGCATCGGCGCGGCGAGATGGTCATTTACTCCGACTGGAAGTGCGGGACAGCGGCGTGGGCCTGAATGGTCATTCCAAGCCAGGTAATGGCATAGGTCTTAAGAATACGCGGGAGCGTCTCGCTCATTTCTATCAGGATGCCTACGATATGAGCGCTCTGCCACTCGAACAAGGCGGCTTCGAGGTTGCCATTGCCATTCCTTATGAGCGCTGTTGAATGAAGCTGAACGCTCTTATCGCCGACGATGAGCCGTTGGCGCGCGAGCGCCTGAGATTTCTGCTGTCCGTCGATGAGGAGATCGCTATTACCCGCGAATGCCGTAACGGCAGAGAAGTGGTGGCCGCGCTCAGAGAGAATCGCTATGACGTTCTGTTTCTCGATATCCAGATGCCGGGGGCCAGCGGCTTCGAGATTGTGGAGCAGGTCGGCCTGGCACACATGCCGATCACTGTATTCGTTACCGCACACAATCACTATGCAGCAAAAGCCTTTGAAGTGCACGCGCTGGACTACTTGACTAAACCAGTCGAAGCAGGACGGCTGAAGGCAGCGCTCATTCGCGTGAAGGAACAGATCGCATCGAAGGCGGCGCTGATGACCCAGGAGCAGCTGAAATCCGTGTTGGCTGCTTTGAGGGGTGAAGCTGCACAGCTGCGCGACTATCCCCGGCGACTAGTAGTGCCCAACGGAACAAGGGATTCATTTATCAATGTAGATGAGATTGAATGGGTCGAGGCCGCCGATTACTACTCGTGTCTGCACGTCGGAACAAAAAATCTGATGTTGCGTGAAACCATCAAGCAGATTGCCGAGACTCTCGATCCTAGAAAGTTTGTCCGTATCCACCGCTCCGCAATTGTGAACATCGGACATGTGCGTGAGATTCTTCGCGAAGGCCGGAGCGAAGGCTGGGTGCTCCTCTCGAACGGACATCGTCTGAAGATGAGCAAAGCTGGCTGGCAGGCGTTGTTGGCCGCCGATCGTCACGCATAGAAATAATGCAATTGGCGAAGCGTTCTCCCTGCATGGTCTGACTGCTTCCCTGCGAAACGGAATTGCTTCCCTGCAAACATGTTGCTTCAGCTCCCCGGTTGCTCCGAATGTAGAACCGAGGACGCGCTATGCCCCAATACATCCTGCAGATCAACAACGCAAGGAGAAACGTTGAAGCCGAACCTGGAATGCCCTTGCTGTGGGTGTTGCGGGACCTGCTCGACATGACCGGCACGAAATATGGCTGCGGAATCGGATTGTGCGGAGCCTGCACAGTGCATGTGGATGGCGAGGCCACTCGCTCGTGTCAGGTTTCAGTCGCGGCTGCCGCCGGGAAGCAGATCACGACCATTGAAGGACTCGGCCAGAATGGTCTCCATATCGTGCAGCAGGCCTGGATTGCCGAACAGGTGCCGCAGTGCGGCTATTGCCAGCCGGGACAGATCATGTCCGCCGCTGCATTTCTGACGAGCAATCCCAAGCCCACCGATGCGGACATTGACGATGCGATGGCCGGAAATCTCTGCCGCTGCGGAACATACTTCCGCATTCGCAAAGCGATTCACCGCGCAGCGCAGGAGATGCACTCGTGAAAACCAAACCCAGCCCCACACCTGTCGAAACCAGGCCTACTATCTCGCGCCGTGCGTTCCTCGGAACCTCCGCGGCCGCAGGCGGGGCCCTTGTCGTAGGCCTTACACTTCGCGGCCGTCTTCACCACTTCTCCGACCCTTCCCAGGACCCCTTCAACGCGTGGATCCGTGTCCATCCCGACGGACAGACTCAGCTCGTCCTAAACAAATCCGAGATGGGCCAGGGAGTCTTCACCGCCTTGCCCATGATCCTCGCCGAAGAAGCCGAGATCGACTTCTCCCGGATCACCGTCATTCAGGCCGACAATGCTGATGGAACTGGCGGCAGCGGCTCCGTCTGGGGCAGTTACACTCCTCTTCGCCAGGCCGGAGCACAGATCCGTGAGACCATGATCGCCGCCGCCGCTCACCGCTGGCGCGTTCCTACCGCCGAATGCCGCGCCCGCAATAGTCAGGTTACCCATACGCCCTCTGGCCGCGTCCTCTCCTATACCGCTCTCGTCAAAGAGGCGCGCCGGCTTCCCCTTCCCGATCCCAACACCGTCCTGTTGAAGGACCCCAAAGGCTTCACGCTCCTCGGCCGCTCTATTCCTCACCTCGACATCCCTGACAAGGTGAAGGGAGCAGCCCGCTTTGGCCTCGACGTTCGTCTCCCCGGCATGGTCTATGCCGTCGTGGCCCAGTGCCCTTACTTTCGCGGCGATCTCCTCCACTTTGACAGCTCCAGGGCTAAAGCCATCCCCGGCGTCCTCGACGTCTTCGATATCCCCACCGACCCCCATTCAGCTAACAAGGACACGCGCGAGGTTGTCGTCATTGCTACCAACACATGGGCCGCCATTCAGGGTCGCAATGCGTTGGTTATCGCATGGAAGCCTGGCGCGTACCGCGATGAATCCACCGAGTCCGTCACCGCACAGCTACGGGCGGCCCTCGATGCCCAGGAGTATTGGAACTCCACCAATACAACTCTCAACCCAGAGACTGTTCCTGCTGCGAAACGTATCGAGAGCGTTTACGAATTTCCTTTCCTCGCGCACGCCTCTATAGAGCCAATGAACATCACCATCCGACTTGAAGATGGCCACTGCGAGATATGGTCGCCGACCCAGGATGGCAGTGGAACCCAGGAGAGCGCAGCCACAATCCTCGGCATCGATAAGCGCGACGTCACCGTCCACGTCACATTCATAGGCGGAGGCCTGGGCCGGCGCTTCGGTTCGCCCTTCGATCATCAGGCCGTCCAGATTGCGCGCCGCATCCGGCGACCTCTACAACTCGTCTGGACCCGCGAAGACGACTTCACGCATGATCGCTATCGCCCCGCTGGCATGCACCGCTTCCGCGGCGGTATCGACCAGCAAGGAAACCTCATAGCATGGACCGACCGTTTGTCCGATACCACCGCCATCCGCCAGTACGACCCGAGGCGAGGCGCTCCTGGAGTCTCAGGAGCCGTCGATCATCCCTATCCGGCGCAGCATTTCCGAATTTCCTACGTGCCCGTCCTGAGCGGCTTTACCCGCGGAGCCTGGCGCGGGGTCGATATTGAGTCCAACCTCTTTGCGGTCGAGTGCTTCATCGACGAGCTCGCTCACCTCGCCGGACAGGATCCCTACCTCTTCCGCCGCCGTCTGCTTGCAAGCGCCGCCGCCCACCCAGCCGCGCCCAGGTCCAACTACGACGGCAGGCTCGCCGATCCTACGCGCGTGATCCACATGCTCGACCTGGTCACCGAAAAGGCGGGCTGGAGTAAGCCCCTCGGCCCCCATCGCGGTCGCGGCATCTCCTGCTTCTACTCCAAGACCACTTATCTCGCACAGGTCGCCGAGGTCACGGTCGAGGACGGCAATCTCCACATCGACCGCGTCGTCACCGTCGTCGATCCCGGCCGGGTGATCAACGTGAACGGCATCCGTGCGCAGATCGAAGGCGGGATTCTTATGGGCCTGAGCGCCGCGCTCAAAGAGCGCATCACCGTCAAGAACGGCATGATTCAGCAACAGAACTTCAATAGTTACGATCTGCTGCGAATGCCCGACTCTCCGCAGCTTGAGACCTACCTGATTGAAGGCGGCCGTTCTCCGGGCGGCATAGGCGAGCCACCACTCGCGCTCATCGCTCCCAGCGTTGGCAACGCCATCTTCGCCGCCACGGGAAAACGCCTGCGCAGGCTCCCCTTTCAACTCAACGAGGCATCGCTGTGAAGAGGAAACATGCGAGTGCAACGCTACTGCTTGCGGCCAATCTTCTATGGATGCCGAACGCCAGAACTGCCGCGCAATCATCACGCGGACCATCGACGCGCGCAATTCGACATGGTCAACAAACGTTCGGCGAGTATTGCGCCTCTTGCCACAGCACTCGCACTTCCAGTTCACTGGCAGGCCCTGGGCTCAAGGAGTTTTATCGCACACACCAACCGAAACCTTCGGATTCAGCCGTACGAGCAATCATCGCCAAAGGGAATGGCAAGATGCCTGCTTTCGGTAATCTCAGCTCCGTTCAGATCGATGAACTGATCGCGTATCTAAAGACACTCTGAGTGCGTTTGAACGCGGCGCAACGAGCAGCGTCGATCGGCGATCCTGCGCGCCCGTTCGCAATCACGAGCAGCCGCTCGTGCCGCCACAATTTGCGCACTTGTGGCAACTGCCGTTGCGGACCATTAGTGACCCGCAAGTGACGCAGAGCGGCGCATCGCCAACCTCATAGCCGTCGTGCAGAAATTGCGAAATGCTGGCGGGAGCATGGTTTGCCTCTGCGCTGTCTTGTCGTTCCACGACTGCCCTCTGTTGTGTAAACAGCGGGATCTGCTTGCCTGACAGGAAGCGCAATGCCATCCAGCGAAAGAGGTAGTCCATGATCGACTTCGCATATCCAAGTTTCTCATTACCGGTCCAGCCCGAGGGCTCGAACCGAGTATGCGAGAGCTTGTCGCAGAGCACCTTGAGCGGCACTCCATGCTGCAGGCTCACCGAGACGACAGTGCCGAAACACTCCATCAACCCGGCGATCGTCGAGCCCTCCTTTGCCATCCGGATGAAGATTTCGCCCGGATGCCCATTTGGATAGAGACCGACGGTTAGGCAGCCCTCGTGGCCGGCGACGGAGAAATGGTGTGTGAGAGCCACCCGTTCGTCCGGAAGACGATGCCGGTTCGCGGCCGGTGGCCCTGACA
>CAVXPT010000005.1:0-826801 GCA_963763665.1 uncultured Acidobacteriaceae bacterium
CGGTTCCGGTCGGGTCACCGCCCACCCGGAACCCGTGAATGAGCGACATTGGCCTGATATCGTCACCCGAGAACCACCATTGGTGAATGGATTTTGACGGTGCTATTGCTTCTTCTTACTGATCGGCACCATCAGGTCGCGCCAACTTTTCCACCTCTGACTGAGGCCGTGCGGAATCGATCTGATGGATGGCCGCTTCCAGCACTTCATCACGCCCTGAACGAATCCCGGCGATGGTTGGCCGCACCTCGACGTCCACGCGAACCCCGACCCGCTGCGTCGGCGCGCCGTCGGATAGAAGACACCCAGCCCGCTGATCATCGTCCGCAAGGCGCCCGGCAACGGAATCTCCGAGACATTCCCGTCGGCTCCCGCCGTGGTGCTTCCGACGACGATGGCGCCCGGCGCAGACTGCAAAGCCATCGCAGTGTATTCGGCCTGGCTCACCGAATTCTCGTCCACCAGGATCACGACCTTGCCGCCATAATGCGGTTCGGCAGGTGTGAGCGTCTCCGGCGCGCCCACGCTAAACGCTCCCGGATTAGACAGATCGCCGATGCTGAACTTCGCAAACGGCGTCGGCTGCCGGACGAGTAGCTGCCCAAGCGCAAACACGACGAATTCCGAAGGGTAATTCCGAATGTCGACGATCAGGCCTCGCGTCCCCTTTGCCTGTTCGATGTACTGGGGCACATCCGCTGCTTTTACCGAAGACAGCTTCAGGTAGGCAACGTTTTTTGACAGCAGCCGGAAGGTCGGGCCCGGCAGGCCATGTGTGTGGGCTGGCGATCCAGCCGCGGAGGAATCCAGCCGGGTGGCGGCAACAGCAACAGCGACACCCTCGCGGCGCACCTCCAGTTTCACCGGACCGCAATCGCCGTTGGTCAAGCTTGCGGCGATGTCTGGCATGCGCGCAGCTTCGTTTGAATCCGCATAAAGCGGCGTCCAGTCCGCAACCAGCTTGCCCACGGAATCCATCGATGGCGGTGATCTCATCCCCGCGTTCCAGTCCGGAATCTTTACCCGCGGTGACAGACGCGTATCCGGTCACCACCGCAGAGTTCCCGATGAAACGCACGTTGACTGGAAGCCGGCAGGCGCCCACCGGAGGCCGCAGGTTCAGCGAACTCCACAAATTGGCATGCGTATCGTGAATCTCGGCGATCAATCCGAACATGGCGCGCGCATACGAGTCCTTATCCTTCGCCAGCGACACGCGCGGAATGAATTCGCTGAGCACGTTATCCCAGTTTTCCCCCACCACCTCGCCGTCGGGAGCCCAGTACTCGACGATGTTCCACAATCGGAAGAGTGCGAGAAGCTGGTATCCCGCGTCTGGAAAATGGAGCGACCCGTAGGCCGATTCATCACGGAACAGGGGATTCTTTACGTTCGGAGCCAGCGAGACATAGTATTGCTGGTTCCGAACGCGGTTCCGGTAAATGCTCTGCAGCCGTCGGCTCAAGGAAACGCCCAAATACCCCTCGTCGCCGATCCATGCAATATCCGGTTTCACTTTCACTTCGGTAGGATCGAGCGACCCACAGACCGTGCATGCATCGACTGGACCGAGGTTGTCGATCCACTTGGTCAGGACCTCATTCGAGGCATCGCGGCTGTCCGCCGCCAGCACACCCGGCATCACACGGAATAGCTCGTAATCCCAGCGGCGTCTGCCCGCGGTAATCGTTGCGTCGTGGTATTTCACAAAGCCCCACACCTGTCCCAGCGTAGCCAGATTCTCGATCTGGACAGGCGTGAGCTTCGCCAGCTGAACGCCCGATCCCTGGTCGAACGTGTGATCGGTCTCCTCCTGTTCCGGCGCACGCTGAGCAGCCTCCGTGACCGGCTTCCCATCAACCAGCAACTGCAGATCGTCCACCCAGGCGATGCCGGTGCCGGAGAGGAGAGCGCCAAAGACCAGATGGGTTGCGTCCGCATTGAGTGGCAGACCAACGGAGAACTCCTGCCAGTCATGCGTTCCAGCAAACTTTTGGCGCTGCGAATTGTCGAACTCCAGAGCCCCGGCATCATCGCCGTCTTCCCGCATCCACAGCCCCGCGAAACCGGAGACGTCCCGGGTGCGCAGAAATCCGCGTAACTCGATCGTCGCTCCGGTGAAGCCAATCGGAATAGCCGTGGTGATGGTGCTGAAGTTTCCGGAGGGATGGGCGGAACGGTCCAGAATGACGGCCCAGGAACCGGAGTGAACCACATCGCCTTCGGGAGAAACCGTCCCTGCGGGGCTGCCAGACCATCCAGCGGGGAAATCTCCGGAACTGCGCACTTCAAACCCGAGAATGTCCACTAGATTGTGTCGGTCATACTGCACTGCGCCCGATTGCGATTGCGCATACGACATCGATACTGAAGCGGATAGAATCGCCGCTAGAGCCAGACCTCGAAGCATGTCAGCGATGGTATATCAGAGCGATCAGCCCTTTGCAGAATGCATTAGCGAATCGCTGGAGGGAAGTCCACTCGATTGATGTAAGATCGCAATTCACTCATCGAGGGGTTCCGGTCGAGTGACCGCCCACCCGGAAGTTACCCCCAAAACGGGCGTAATGTCCCGCTTGCCACAAACCGCTCAGAACTGCAATATCATTGAGACAACCTCAGATGAAGGCAACCAGTAAGACTCTATGAGAAGAACCGGGTCGTCCTGGTTTGCTGTTCCGATTGCAGCCATCCTCTTGTCGGCAGGTTTAGTTGTGGTTCCTGCTCTGCGTGACTATCTGACCCTGCGGCACGCAACTCAAGGGGCGAAAATTGTGACTATTGGGCGGTTTAGTATTCCAACCGACCACTTGTTCCGCGCCTCAATTGAAATGTCTGCGTTCCGGCGGTCTGGGCACGATCACGCTCCTGAATGCTCCGGGACAGGTCCTTTACTTACTGATAGGTGTTCTTGTCGGACATAGCAGCCACTGGTCCCCCGGATTCTCTTGGTCCGGCCATTTGGCGTGTTTTCAGTTTCCCTTTGTGCGCGTTACCAGCATGGTTTTTTCTTGGGCGAGCACTTGACGCTTGCTTCGCGAGCACGCGGCTCCGACGAGCCGATCTGGTCATAGGTCTGACCCTGTTCACTCTTTTTCTGATCCTCAGCGCGGGTTTAAGGTTCGGCCTTTCACCTCAAGAACGAGCGGGGCAGGACTTGCTGTTCTTCTCGTACATCTATGGGTTCGCGTTGTGGACCAGTTTGATGACAATTCCTCTCGTGGCTTGGATTAGGCAGAAGATCGGCACGTCTATCCCCGGGTAACAAAAGCAAGACTTGCGGTTCTGGGCGGTTGGCCGGCCACCCGGAAGTTACCCCAAAACCGGTGTAACGTCCGGGTTGGCGACCATCCAGCCGGAACCCGCGAGTTGACCCTTAGCCGGCCTGGATGAGTGCTTTGCCCTGTCAACATTCGAAATCCTCGGGAATCGCCGTACGTGTTTGTAGCCTTATTCGCTTCGCAGCGCATGAACTGGATCAAGGTACGCCGAGCGTAGCGCCGGAACCACGCATGCGGCAAATGCAATCAGCGTCAACAGAAGGATAGATGAGCAGAAGCTTGTCGCGTCGAGTGGGCTGATACCGAACAGTAGTTGTGCGAGTATCCGTGTCGTCAACGCCGCCGCGCCTAGTCCAACAGATATTCCAATCAGTGTCAGCAGCAATCCCTGACGAAAAACAACGGCCATGACATCACCGCGTGTTGCGCCCACAGCGATACGAATGCCGAACTCGTGTGTCCTCTGGAGAGTCGTATAGGACACAATTGCATAGATGCCAACCGCGGAGACGAGCAGCGCCAATGCCGCGAACCCGGCGAGAGTGTCAAGCTATACCGCCGCGGAGCCATAGAGTTTGAGATGATGTCCTGCATGCTTCGTATCTCATCGACGGGCTGCAAAGGCCGGATGGCGTGGATTTTCGTACGGATGGCATCGTCGAGCGCAAGCGGATTAGCAGCGCTCCGAACGAACAGGCTCATGGATGCCAGATCGTGATAGGTCTCGTCCTGTAGGTAAGGCATGTAAACCGCCGGCTCGGTGGGGGAATTCGGAGACCCAAACTTCATCCCTTGCACAACGCCAACGATCTCGCGCATTCGGGGAGCCGATGAGCCTACTCTGCCCGGCCCCGTGTAGTTGACGCCAATAAGTTTTCCGATCGGATCTTCACCGGGCCAATATCGACGTGCAGCCTCTCGTTGATGATGACCACCGGCGTGGAATCCGCAGTGTCACCGGAATTGAAGAAGCGTCCTCCGACGAGAGGCGTTCCGCTGACGCGAAGGAAATCGGAGCTCGTCCAGCAGCCCTTGGCGGGCGGAGCATGGCTCGCATCATTCAGACGATCGCCGAACACCAGCGTTGCGATGGGAGCGCCCTGGCCTGGCGTGCAGTCGCCAAGAGCCACGGCACGCACTCCTGGGAGGCCTCCTATGCGTTCCAGCACATTTTGCCAGAAGCCGCGTCCTGCCGGTCCGTACTCAAGTGTCCGCAAGTACGTTGTCAGCATGTGTTCAGGCTCGAAGCCGGAATCGACACGCGAAAGGCGCCAGTGACTATGCAGGAGCAGTCCGGCGCAGATTAATAGGACCATCGAGCAGGCGATCTCAGCAACAACCAGCGAGGAAAAGAACCGATGGTGAAGGGTGCCGGGGCTGGTTCGGCCCCGATCTTCAGGGAGAGAATTACAAGATTGAGGCCGGAAAGCGCAGGGACGGCGCCCAGCCGAAAAGGAGGGCCGTCAGGACGGCAACGCCCGTAGTCGCGAGCAGCGCGGGGCCGTTCAAATGGACACCCTCCAACCTCGGCAGTCCGAGTGCGGGCAGATGGGGAAGAAATTTGAGCGCCACCAATGCGACGAGAACACCCGGCGAACAAGCCACCACGGTCAACACGAATCCCTCTGCCAAAAGCTGCTGTCGCAGCCGCTTCCTACCAGCCCCCAGACTCAGGCGAACGGCCATCTCCGCACTGCGACTGGCCGATCTGGCAAGCAGAAGAGCCGCGACATTGATACACGCCAGAAGGAGAACGAGCACCATCGCCAGCATAATGATTTGTAATTGCTTGCGGACCGAACCCACTAGGTCTTCTTTCAGAGGAACGAGCTGCACACGAACGTCCGGCGGTTCTCCTGGGGCTCGTCGCAATATTCCGTCAGCTCATCTTCCGCCATGGTGGTAGTGACTCCTGGTTCAGCCGGCCCATGACTCTCAGGAATTTGTTACTCGCGCCACTTCATAAATTCCCAGCTTGGACGTGTGTTCACTTCGGCAAAAATATCCGTATCCGGGAATAGATCGGGAAGCGGCGGCGCTACTCCAACCACAGTAAGGGGTACTTCGTTGGTGTGGATCACCCGGCCGAGGACATGGGGATCGCCGCCAAGCTTCGATTTCCAGAACCGATAGGACACCACAATCGTGGGGTTCCGAAGATCGGTGTATTCCTTTGCGGTGTAAAAGCGGCCCAGTAGGGGCCGACACCCAGCACGTCGAAGAAACCCTCCGAAATACCAGTGCAGTGGAGCAGCTTCGGGTCACCGTCGCCGGTCCACGTCTCGCTGAAATCCGGAAGGTATTCCGCGATTCGGGAAAAGGACCGGCTCTGGTCCTGGTAGTCGAGGAAATCCGGGCCAGACGCCGCAATTCGCACGTCACCCTGTCCATCGGAACGCGCCCAAACCGAATAAAGCCAGGTCGGTTGCGGAAACGGGAGAGGTTCCAGCAGGATGTGGTAGACGAGGCTGAAGATGGCTGTGTTGACACCGATTCCGAGAGTCAGAGTCAGCCCCGTCAGCAGCGCAAACGACGGCGATTTACGCATCTGGCGCAACGCGTACCGTACGTCTTGCGCCAGGTTCTCGATGAACGGAAGGCCCTGCTCATCGTGATAGTCCTCCCGAACCGCTTCCGCTGCGCCAAGCTTTAGCACAGCCTGGCGTCGCGCCTCTGCCGGTGACATGCCGGCGCGCAGATTCTCTTCCGTTTGCATCGCGAGATGCTCTTCCATTTCCTCGCGCAGCCGCTGACCGCCTCGTCGCCCCATCACGAAGTTCGCCAGGCGTGCAAGAAACCGTCTCAGGATTCTCATGGTAGATCCTCCGCTTTCACTTCGAAGAAGCGGGCGATGATCGCGGCTATCTGCTCCCAATCGCGTTTCTCGGCCTCCAACAAATTGTGTCCCGTCCGAGTGAGTCGATAGAAACACCTCACGGCGATTGCTGTCTGACGGCCCCCATTCCGAAGCAATTGCCCCCTCCTGCTCCAGCCTGAGGAGAACTGGGTAGAGAGTGCCCTGGTTTACGAAGAGCAGGTCGCCGCTGATCTGTTCGATACGCCCGGCAATACCGTACCCGTGTTGTGCCCCAAGCACGTCCAGAGTCCTGAGAACCATGAGTGCGAGGGTTCCTTGCTGAACATCACTCTGTTGCTTCATGTATTTCGGTTCACGCGGTCATTTTGGTTCCCAACAGGAGAATGCCACATTTCCACTGGGAAGGCAACAGGAAGCTCATGATAGGCGATCGGCTCAGCGAACCGTCGTCTGCGGTCCACTCACCTCCGCTCAGGAACCAGAGGCTTCGCGGGCAGTGGTTAGTTCGGAGATTACTCCTCAGTTGCTTTCTACGAGCGCATCTTCGCCATGCGCTCATTGACAAATCCAAACAGAAACCCCAACTGTCCGTGTTCCGGTCGGATCACCGCCCACCCGGAAGTAATCCCAAAAAAATGCGGTTGTGTCCGGATGGGCGACGACTCAGGAGTTGAACGAAGATTTGTACCTGCGCCGGAGTTACCTGACACTCTTCCTCAATGGGACAGGCTACCAGGAGTCGAAACTGGAGTCGTGAATGGCAATTCCCCGCGCCGACAGTTCATCCAGCAACTGCGCTACCGCAGGAGATATTTCACCGGTTCCCGGTACGATCACTGCCCATTCCAGGTCTTCTCGGAACTCTTTCGTGCTGATGCGCCATTTCTCAAGCGAAGGAGGTGTTGTAGCTCCAATCTGAATGATGGACCAGTGTCGAATCAGTGCTCGTGCAACGTCTCGATTCGGCAATCGGCCGCGCACGATGAAATGATTGTCGCCGTGCACGAGTATGCCTACCATGTGATTTCCTGCGGCTCATTAAATGCCGAGACGCGCGGATCGGGAACCGGATGACCGATCGCAAAATGGTATACGACCTGTCCTCGGCTGAGTACAAGGTTGAGGTGACGGTGCACCTCATCATCGTAGAAGGCGCCGATGCCGGTCGCGCCCAGTCCTAATGCTTCAGCGGCGAGATAAAGGCGATGGCCGATAGCACCTGCCTCAAAATGCACATAGCGATAACCACGGTCGCCATAGCTACGAGCGGCACGATCGAGATCGCCGATCATCGAAAAGGTCACGCAGGAGTTACCGGCCAGGTCCTGCCCCAGGCTCAGACCAGCGGCCGCTACGCGCTGGTCGCCAGCCTGCACCTGCTCCAACTCGGCACATTCCGGCCAGAACCTGTAGACACCGGGTTGTAACCCATCAACGCGGTGAGCATACAAATACAGCTGAATGAAACGCGTGGCGGCGAAGTCAGCCGACAATGGCTTGGCTGTGGCGGCGAGGATGGCCGAGAGCTGCGCCAATGACATCGATGGCTTTCCACCCAGGAAGTCGAGCGCCGAGCGTCGCATCCGGGCCACCTCGCCAAAGCCGCGAGTCGATGACGCCGGAGAAGGCAGCTTGATCTCACCGGAGCCGGTTGGAGCCGCCTCATCGGTGGAGGTGCCACTGCTCCCGCGGCTACTTCGTTTCGTGGCAAGGTGAAGACTGTCAATCAGTGGGTGAGCAATCGCCTCCTTCGAAAGCTGGTTCGGCCGCCCGCCGAGCCAGACAGTTTTGCTAGTGGCCGCTTCACGCACTGGAATGGACTTGCCGTGCAGACTGACAATCAGCATCGGCCATTCATCCATGCTCGGGCGACACAACTGGACCACTTCATCGTCGGGGAAATGCCCTGCCGCGAAACTATCGCATCCGATAGCCCGGGCGGAGAGCGCGAGTGCCTGCCAGGCGTGTCCTATGTCGTGCAAGCAGTACCGATAGGCCCGTTCACCGTACTTCCACGACTCGCGCCACACGATACTGGTCAAAACAAATACAACTGGCGCGGAGCCGTCAACTGCCCTGGTTCCGAAACCACCGTGTCCGCGCTGCTCCGCCATGTGTCTGGACGGATCGTAGTGATACATTCCATCTGGCCACCCCTTCAGGCCCCGTGTCAGGAAGTGGAATTCCGTCGGGTGCAGATTCCCGGAGGACGGATTCACTCTTAGCGCATACCTATCTCCGGTGGACGGGACAAGCTTGGACGCGCTAATCGCAGCGGAATAGAAGAGTAATTGCGAGAGAAAAGGTGGTCCGTCATCCGCAGGCGTGGTGCCAAAAGCACCTTGAAGCACGTCGATAGCTGGCATTTCAGGGGCGGGCGGATCTGCCGGCAGATCGAGCACGGGCACGCCCTCGTAATGTCGAAACGGATCGGGCATGTTCGCCCAGTCGAGAACCCGCCGCGCTCGCCTCAGAGATTCAACGCTATGCTTTGTAGCTTCGTGATATTCGCGCCACCTCATTGCCGGTAGACGGCCTCCATTGATACTGATGCTGGTAGCTCGCAACAAGACGACATTCCACTTATTGAGGAGTACAGGCCAAGCTGCCGGTGAACCGGGCAACGCCTGAGCGGACAGCCGGAAGTGATTCGGTTACTTCAGTATCGCCGACAACCCGCTCGGAATCCAGAAGCACGAGCAACGCGCCTCAACGAGTGACTCGCCCTGAACTCGCGAAGTGAAGTCAACTTCCAGTTAGCCGATTGGGACATGCGCGTGGACGGCTTTGGGATGGAGGCTTACGTAGTTCATTCGTACCGTAACGCCTCTAGCGGGTCGACCTTTGCAGCTCGCCGCACTGGCACCCAGCATGCGAGCAGCGCCACACCCGCAAATAATGCGCCCACAACGATCAACGTCATCGGATCATTAGGCTGCACCTCAAACAGAAAAGTCCTCAGCACTCTGGACAAAACAATCGCCAGCATGCACTCCCGACGAGTACCCCGCTGACAATCAAACGAAATCCTTCGCCGAAGATGAGGTTCCGAATGTCCTTTTGTTGAGCACCAACCGCCACGCGAATCCCCAGCTCACGGCGTCTTGATGCGACCGACAGCGCAAGGACGCCGTAGATTCCCACCAGCGTCAGCATGCTCCCCACAACGGCAAAGCCGACGAGCAGCTGCATCGCGAAGGTTCGCGAGGCCAGAGAATCGTCGCGAATCTGTGCCAGGGTCCTCGGGTTTTCGATGGCGGCGGTAGGATCCACTTGGCGCAGTACACGTTGCACCGCAACCATCATTGTCCTTGGGTCGGCCGCGGTGCGAATCACCAGATGTTTCGAAAACGCGGGCGACTGCCACAGCGACAAATAAATCTCCGGAGACGCCGCTCGCGTCAAATCATCGGTTCGGCCATTGGAAACCTCGCCGACGATTTCGACAGGCGGCGTGTCGCGGCCATCTCAGCCAAATCTTCCGCCCAATTGCATTGCCATGAGGAAAGTACCGATCCGCAAAAGCCTGGTTGACGATCGCTACGTTTGGCGTCTTGCCTTCCTCGGTCGAACGAAACTCCCGTCCCGCGAGCATGGGCAGGCCCATCAGCTTGAAATAGTCCTCGGTAACAGCGCGAAGCGGCAGCGCGGTCTTGTCGCTCTCCTTGACCGCTGGGGGCTGCCCTTCGATTTCCATAGTCCCCGGCCAATTGTTTCCGGTAAGGGGCACTCCCCACGCGAATGCGGCGTATTGCACGCCGGGAAGTTGCCTGGACCCGTTGCAAGGCCTGCTTGTGAAAATTGGTCCACTCTGCAAAGCTCCGAACCTCCGTAACACTCATGGTTAAGATGTGGCTTGTGTTGTAGCCCGACGGAATTCTCGCGATATTGATCATGGTGCGAATCAGCAGGCCGGCCCCGACCAGCAGCGCTAGAGTCAGGGCGGTTTGGGCGATGGTAACGCCGCGCAGAAGGCGACGTTCGCCGAGTCCCGCCGTTCCTTTCGGGCCGGCATCCTTCAGCACTTCCATCGGATCAAGGCGAAACGCCCGCAACGCCGGAAAGACAGCCGCCAACAGCGACGCCAGCACTGCCGCACCAAGCCCCCACGCCAGCACCGCCCATCCCGCCGTCACATTATCGAGGCGCGGAATTGCATGTCCCGCAATCAGCTTGAATAGCTTTACGATGCCAACCGCCAGCCCCCCACCGACTACCCCACCGAGTAGCGCGAGTAACAGACTTTCGATGGAAACCTGGCGCAAGAAGCGCGATGCGTCCCATACCCATCGCGGTGCGCACGGCATACTCCTGCTGGCGTTGCAGCCCTCGCACCAAAAGCAAAGCCGCCGCGTTGCCGCAACCAATGAGGAGCACGAGGGCGGCCGCACCCAGCAGCGGGAGCAAAATGCCCCGGCCGTCTTGATTCATTTCGTCAGACAGCAATTGCAGTTGCGGCCCGAAACCTTCAAATTGTTTCTCCGCTTGGCCTCTCTTGCCGTCAGCACCGTCAGCTCGCCTTGCCCTTGCTGCGACGTCACGCGATCCTTCAGTCGCGCCACCACATCCCAACCCGGATCCTTCATATATTTCGGGTCGGGGTCGGCTGGGCTCCAGAAATCGACCAGCGCGTTCACGTTGTAATTCGGCTCCTTTGCGGCCCCCAGCGAAGGCAGAAAGCGCACGCCCGGCGGCATCACGCCGATGATTGTCGGCGGCACGTCCCAGCGGCTGATCCGAACCGTTTTGCCTATGATTTGCGGATCGCCGTTGAACGTCCGCTGCCAAAACTCGTACCCCAGAAGAATCACCTTGACTGGTCCCTGAGCGAAGTCCTGGTCAGCAAAGCCGCGCCCCACCACGGGGCGCAATCCCATAAGCTGCAGATAATCTTTGGTCACTGCCATGCCCTGGATCGATTGACTGCCGTCATTGCGGACCAGGAAATTGAACTGCCAATCATAGCCGGCAAATCCGGCAAACGATTTCGCTTCTTTCTGCCATTCCAACCATTGTTGGGCCGGCCAGCCGCGCGGGTTTTCCTTCTTTTGCCCGTCCGTCCGTGCGCTCTGGACCAGCACCAGCTGCTGCGGTTTCTTGTAGGGTGGCGGCGTCAACAGCACGCCCTGAATCAAACTGAACACCGCGGAGGTTACCCCGATCCCCAGCGCCAGGGTGAGAATCGCAATCAGGCTAAAGCCGGGTTGTTTCAAAAGCATCCGAATCGCAAATCGCAGCTCGCGCACCATGCTCTCGAACCACGCGATAGCCCATACTTGGTGTGTCTGCTCCATGACTTGCGTCACATTGCCGAATTTGCGTAACGCAGCGTAACGCGCTTCCTTCGGAGGCATGCCGCGATCGATGTTGTCCTGTGTCTCCCGTTCGAGATGCTCGCGGATATCCTCGTCGAGATGCTCAAGCATGCGTTTGCGCCGCATCACCGTTCCTCCTGACCGGCCGGCCGGAGGACTTGCGCGATGGCTCCTGCCAGTTTTTCCCACTTGCTGGTTTCAACCGACAACTGCCGCCTGCCCTTCGCGGTCAGTCCGTAGAACTTTGCCCGGCGGTTGTTTTCCGAGGTCCCCTCCTCGACAGAAATCCAGCGCCGCTTGATCAGCCGGTGCAGCGCAGGATAAAGGGAGCCCTGCTCGACCTGAAGCACATCATCGGACCTGAACTCGATGGCTTTGGCGATGGCCTGACCGTGCAGAGGGCCGAGCTGGAGTGTGCGGAGAATCAGAAGATCAAGAGTGCCTTGAAGCAACTCGATCCGTTCGTTTTGTTCACAGGTAGACATTCTAGAGGATCGTAGCCAGCCTTCAGGTAGAATGTCAAGGCGAGAGTGGGGCTAACATGCCCGCTGAACCATATTGATTGCTGGGTCAATGGATGCGAAATCGCCAATGCACAGCGAACTCTGGCGAAGGCCTGCCAGCAAACCCAATTCTGGTTTTGTTGGTGAGTAACGGCCGATCCGGACGTAATGGTCACGGAAGCCGTCCGCCAATGTCGTGTTTCTCTGGGTTGTAGCGGGGTGGCGACTGCACTTTGCCCTGACCCGCCCATTGAGCTTCAGCTTGTACGTGAACGGAATCATGGCTCCCTCCTGGGCGGGTGGAGGGGCCATTGCTGGCCCCTCTGTCGGGTTAGGCAGCGGTTCGCTTCGTGGCCTTCTTCTTGGCTGTTTTGCCTTTGGCCGGCGCCGGCTTCTTCGCGGTCTTCTTCTTTGCAGCGGGCTTCTTTGCTTGTTTGGGAGCGAATACCTTCTCGACCTCGGCCAAGTGGTCAATTTCGTTCTCGTTGGGAATGCGGATGTGAGAGCAGAGAGCCAGCCGCAGCGCGAGTTCGGGGAGCTGCACTTCTTCCAACCGATCCGCTACTGACAGCAGAATCTCCTCGGAGCTTTGATTGTTGTCGTCGTCCTCACCTGCATAGTGCGTAGCGACTACGTCGCTTTGCCCATAGAGATCGCAGGTAATGAAGGCGCGGAGCAGCACCCGTAACTGCGGCGCGGTGAAGATAGCGGGCACATTCTCGAGGATGCGGCTGAATGTTTCGGCGCGGTCCTTTTCGAGACGCCTGCGACGGGCCTGCTCTTTTTCGTGCTCCTTCCGTCTCGCCTCGGCGTCTGGGTCGATGGGGACAACACGGCTCGGATGATGTACCGGGCATTCCGGGTCAATGCAAACAGTGCGCGTAGTGCCTGCACCTTGGCCGTAGACCACGATGGCTGGCTTTGACGCTCCGCACGGTGTGACCGGCTCCGCGTCTTCATTCTCGTCTTCCGGTGCTTCAACCTCGGTGTACTCCCAGCGTGAGAGCGTCCGGCTGCCGCTCGTTCGGGTTGCGGTGATCTGTCTCGATCCGTACCAGCTCAGGTCGCGCGGCTACTTCGCGGTCGATGTGCTCGGCGAGCTTGGCATGGTAGCAATTTCCGTCGAGGCATTGATCCGCGGCGACGTCGAAGAAAAGGGAAGTGTTGTATCCGCTGCGGCGTGGGCAAGTAGAGCAAGGGCCGGCGGCCGGGTTCAGCGTGGCATCTTCGCGGTCAAACGGAGCCTCGTCGAGCGGGAGATAGACGTTGTTCGCGATCCACGCTGATAGGTGCTTGGCGGGGAGGAGGTGGGCTTCTTTATCCTGATAATCCTTGCGCCAGCATGCCTCGAAGGCTTGCTGCTGGAAGTCCTGCGGAAGACGCGCAATAAGGTTGGCATGGCTGGCCGTTATCCGCTCGGCCTGGAAGGCCTCGGCTACATCCGGAATGAGGTGCAGCAGCGCAAGGCGAGAGTAGATGAGGCTTTCGCTCTTGCCGGTCTTCTCGGCAAGGGTGGCGGCGTCATAACCTGGCATTTCAAGCAGCCGCTGGAAGCCTTGCGCTTCCTCATACGGATGCACGTCCAAACGCTGGCTGTTTTCGACCAGCATCCACTCAACAGCCTGTTCGTCGGAGAGTTGCACGATCCCGGCGGGTATCTCTTCGAACCCGGCAAGCTGCGCGGCGCGGAAGCGCCTTGCTCCAGCAATGATCTCGTAACCATCGCCGTTGGGCCGCAAGGTGATGGGCTGGATGAGTCCTTGCGTTCGCAGACTGGCGGCCAACTCGGCCAGCTTTGCTTCATCGAAGCTGCGGCGTGGGTTGGTAGAGGATTCGTGGATGCTGGCGAGGGCGATGGTCTCATACTGTGATTTGGCTGCAACGGTACGCATGTCAATCTCCAGGAGATGGTTTTGTGGATCGTTGTGATGTGGGCGGTGTTGTCGGCACCGCCCAGTCTTTTCGAAACCCTGTCGCTTAGCAGGCTTCAGCCAGTTGCGCCTCATGACGTTCGTTCGGGGCTTCACTCTCGTGTGGTTCCAGCGCAGCAAGAATCAGAGAGGAGGCGTGCTGGATGAATTGCAAGCTCTCGGTGAGCAGTGCCGCGTCGCCGTCGTAAAGCTGGATGTAGTCGGCGGCAGCAGTTCCGATTTCGAGCCCGACAGCCTTACCGACGATGAAGGCCACGGCCTCCGCCTCGGTCTCGCGTATGACTTTGGTGGTGACCGCACGCCGCTCGGCGCGGTGGAGGAGCTCGTGCGCCGACCTCATGCACAAGCGTGCTGAACTCTTCGGCTTTGGACTGGCCGGGCAGTAGCGCGATCTTGCCGCCGTAGCTCATGCCCAACGCGGGCGCGATGTCCTCCGCAAAGAAAAGCTCGATCCCTTGCCGCTCTACAAATGCGAAGAGGCGTTCGCGGTTCTCGCCTACATCCCCACTGATTCCGCGTATGGTGGGAAGCTCTCGCCTTCGGTCTGCGAAACATCGAACACAAAGGCATTTCGGAATCCTGAGAGCCTTGGGCGCAGCGGCTGCGGTTCGCCCTGCTCCGGCTCGTCTCTTTGCTTCCGCTTGGTGATGATGGGGGCAAGAATGCAGATGCCGCGCTCGCCTTTCCTGACGTAGCGGCCAAGCTGTCTCCACGCATGAAAGCCGGCCACATGGGTGGCTCCGGGCCTTTGTCTCGCTATCGCGAGGACATTGCCGAAACTGTACCGATGGAAACGGCTCATGGCGTCGAGGTACGCGGTCAGCGCGTCGCTCTTGCCTGCCTTGAGTTGCTCGATGAGGGCTTGGATATTGGCCGCAATGAGTTCTTGCGCCGTGGTCTTCTTCTCAGCGGGGTTGGCTTCGTTGCTGCTCATGCTCTCCTCCAAGTTGCTTTTTCTGGGCCTTACCCGCTCTTGAGAGCAGGGCGAGAATCGCCATAAAAACAACATGCTTTCTTAATTGCGAGGCCTTTAGCCCGGTGGGGCGCGGTGTCAAAGGGCGGCGTAGCCGCTCCGTCGAGGACAGCGAAGCGCGCAGCTTTAGCGAGCACTAGAGCTGCCCGGAGACCCTTGACACGAGGAGCGCGCCAACGGGTTACACGCGAAGCAGAAAGCATGTTGTCTCTGCATCGACCGCCGTGTGCGGCGGTCCACCGTTCGCTTTTAGGGTCGGCGTTGCGGGCAGGAACGGGCCCGCAGGGATGGGGAGCGGAAAACGTCCGGTTGTATCGGCGGTTGCAGCGAGGGAAGGGCGTAGCGCCTTCCCCAAAGCCTGCTCCTTGATCTAATTTGTGAAGAAGCCAGGAATGATACGCAGTCACTATTCTAGCAAGTCCTATGCTATGGTCCTGCGAGACTGCACAATAGATTAGAGACGGATGTCCTCGGCCGTCGGCAAGCTAGCAGGTGGCGGGGAGCGATCGCTCATTGCAAAAGCTGAAGGACGAGTGGGACAGCATCAGAGCAGCTATCAACACGCGGAGAAGCTATCGGAGCTCGCTACGAGTTTTCGGATTAAGTGGAAGACGCAAGTAAATCGGGTATCGGACTGGGCAGATGCATGAGTGACCAGGAAATGCAAGTCGGAGCTGGAGCGTTTGCTGGGCAGAGGATGCGGCAACTGCAAGAATCGCGAGACACAGAGTGGACATCACTGCTAAAGGTGAGTGAGAAGGGCGCAGTGCCCGTACATGGCATGGGCCGCTTTCCTGTCACTCTGCATGCAAGGAGCAGTGGCTCCGTATACTGGGGAACGCACCGGAGATTGAGGCGTTCATTCGCGACAACGAATCCCGGCTCAAGTCCAAGGAGTAGCGATGGGGCAGGGAAGAAGTTCAACACGCGCTTTGCTGCCCTTGCGGGCGCCCGGAGATCCTTGCGCTGGGCCTGTGCGCGACCTGCTACACGCTGAAGCGGCAGGACGAGGAACACTTCGGAGGGCTACGGGAAGCGGTCCTCGAGCGCGATGGCTACCGCTGCCGTGGCTGCGGAGCGCCTGGACGTGAGAAAGCGCTCCATCATCGTCCATCATCGGGTGCCAGGCGTCTCGAAGTTGGAGCTGATGATTTCACTCTGTCCGGGCTGTCATGCCAAGGTGGAGCGGACGAAGATGGTTCTTGCGGAGATGACCCCACTGCTCCTCGTGCTATGGCGAGAGCAGCATCCGGAGGGCCAGGAACAAATCATGCTGGGCTTCGACGCGAGAGGGCCGGCAACTCAAGCAGTGCCGCTGGCATTCGACGACCCTCAAAACGAAACGGCGAAGCGTGGAGAGTGAACGTACCCGACCTCATAGACGTTGTGAACGGGAAGGCACTCCTCGTAGCGATCGACGGCTGATTTCGAGCGCTTTTGCAAACCTTCCGCTCATATGCTCATCTCTCATCGTGGAGGTGGGAGATGCGGAAGGAAGTTGTTGAACATAGGACGACGCCGGGAAAAGATCAGGGCACGGCTGGTCGGCTGGATCTGGACTCGATCGCGCACGTACAGCTCACCTCGGAAGACCCAGCCTTCCCGATAGAAAATGCGCTAGGCACGAGCCCAGAGCGCAATGAGGTTGGATGGCGGTTGGATGGCGCGCCACCAGTCCCGGGCCGCAGACCATTACCTTGAGCTTCGATGCGCCGCAACGCATCCGGCGGATATTTCTGCATTTCATGGAGCGCGAAACGGAGCGCGCACAGGAGTTTGTGCTGCGCTACTCATCCGCGAGTGAGACCGCACGCGAAATCGTACGCCAGCAGTGGACCTTCAGCCCAACCGGCTCCACACAGGAGATCGAAGATTATGAGGTCGAACTGAAATCTGTGACGCAGCTAGAGCTTGTTATCGATTCTGATCGTGGGCGCCGACACTGTCTGGCGACACTCAATGCATTACGACTAGCTTAGAGGCTTATTTGCGATAAATTGCCGTGCCCGCGGACTGGAATGGGGACGATGAGGGTCTGCATACATCGAGGAACGAAGGAGATCGGGGGCACGTGCGTTGAAATTGAATCAGGAGAAGGAGACACTCGTATCGTTTTGGTGTTGGGTTACCACTAGGGGTCTCAACTCCAGATGACGTGCCGCTGCACCCATTCCGCGGTTTCGATAGAGGGGACGCGTCCCTACTCGGTGTCGTTATCTCGCATCCACATCAGGATCATTACGGCCTAGCCTACCGTCTGCCGATCAGACTCTTTTTCTCATCGGCAAAGCTGCCAGATCTATTTGGCGGCAGCAGAACAATTCACCTCAAGTGGGACTACATTCGAGAACGTGCTGTACTTGGAGATCAAAAGCCGATCATGCTAGGTCCATTCACCACTGTGCCGTTTCTCGTTGATCACTCAGCCTATGACGCTTACGCAATCATGGTCGAGGCAGACGGAACGAGGCTTTTCTATTCGGGTGACCGGGGCGGCGAATTCCTCCATTTTTGTGTGGGAGCAATTGCGACCCGCACATGCGAGTCCCGAATCGGATGTTCTTGCCCGCGTTTGAGGCAAGCTGGAGCCTATGATCTGCGGCCCGTGGCTCTTGATAGATAATTATTGTCATCGGAGAAGGAACATGGCCAGCGAGATCGTCAGGCACCTGACGCCGGAGGAGGAGGAACTGCTTCGCAAGCGCGAGGAATTGGCCGCCGTACGAGCCAACCTTGCGGAGCGCGAACTTGAACTGACGGATTTCCGCAGCCAGCTTGCCAGTTTTTCCAGGGGCGCTATATGCGGCAGGTCGGCGTCCTGTATGCCGAACTGGATGATTGGCAAGCACGAATCGCTGAGTTACAGGCAAAATTCGATGGCTCAGAATCCGCGCGTGAGCAGGCAACTCAAGCACGGGAGCAGGCGCGCACCACACATGAAGCAGCGCACGGTGAGGCATCGAGGATGCCCGACTTTCAACCGTCAGCGGACCTGAAGGCCCTATTCCGGGAAGTTGCAAAGCGCATCCACCCGGATTTCGCCAAAGATGCAGAAGATGAACAACGCCGCACACGCGCCATGGCACAAGCGAATGAAGCTTACAGCCGGGGTGACGCCGAAGCTCTACAGCGGATTCTCGACGAATACCGCGATGGGAGCGATTCGGTCCCTGGTGAGGGCATCGGTGCCGAACTAATCCGCATTATCCGTCAGATTTCGCAAGCAAAGAAACGCCTTACTGCCATAGAGAAGGAGTTGAGCGAATTTCAGCAGAGTGAAATCGCCCTGCTACGGAAGGATGTGGAAACGGCCCAGAAAGACGGTCGTAATCTTTTCGATGAGCTTGCGGTTTCCGTTCGTGAACGGATCGCGCATGCGAAGGGAGAATACGATTCTCTATCGCGCGAGGCCGATCGAAATGGCAAATGGAAAAGGATCTGCTGGCCCAACCGGAACCAAGAGAATCGCAACTCATCCGTCTGCAAGGGCACACAGAGTTGATCGGGCGCGGCCGTGCGGAAGCACGTTCCCTAACGTTACAATTTGCTCCCTCATGTCTTGCAAGAGCCAAACAAAACGGTAAGTGGGGATTCATCGATAGAATGGGCCAATTTGCCATTGAACCGCTTTTCGAAAATGTCGGAGATTTCACCGAGGGACTTGCACCAGCCTCGACAGGCGGCAAGTATGAGTCAGGCTACATCGACAAACTCGGGAAATTTGTCGTCGAGCCCCGATTTCACGAAGCAGGATCGTTCGTCGAGAGTCTCGCCACGGTAACGATTTATCACGACGACCGCGAGGAATGTGAATGGGGTTATCTGAACAGGAAAACCCTGAAGTACGCTCGCGAAGGGTGGTGCGACGATGGCATTTATGAAAGCATTCGGGCAATCGAGAAGCATGAGCACAGCCCACACGAAGGCCTGCGCCCGGTCTGTTCAGGCTGGGATTATGGATATCAGGACGAAAATGGGCGATGGGTTATTGAGCCTCAGTTCGGGATGGCGGGACACTTCTCAGAGAGCTTGGCTCCTGTCAGGATCAACGATCTATGGGGCGTTATTGACGAGAATGCAAACTTTGTCGTCGAGCCGCAGTACAGATGATCTACGAATTCTCTGAAGGGCTCGCCGCATTTCGTCTTGATGGCAAGTACGGGTTCATTGACACAATTGGCCGAAGAACAATCGATGCGCGCTTCGATGACTACGGATGGCAGTTCGACCAAGGTCAAGCGTGCGTCGGCATCGGCTGTTCATATGGAATCATCGATAGGCTCGGAAAGTTTGAAGTGATCCCACAGTTTCAGAAGGTTGGTTTCTTCCGCGAGGGCTTAGCGCGCGTGCAAGGAGCCGACGAGACATGGGGGTTCATCGACCGAAAGGGAAAGTTTGCTATTGAACTGAAATTCGACGATGCGGGCTCGTTCCATTTGATCGAGTAGGGAGACATGGCGGACAAGGCCGAACTTCAGAGATCGCAGCAATCCGGGACATCGGCGCTGATCCATTTGGCGACGCAATCGAGCCTGATTACACGGGGCCGCCGAGCCATAGCCGATGTTCTGTCGAATCAAAGCGAGCCGCAATGCCTTGCCGCTGTCATGCTTGATGACAAATGGGGATTCATTGATAAGAGCGGAGAATTCGCGGTCGAAAGTAAGTACTGCGGGGTTCTTCCGTTTTCTTGTGGACTTGCAGCATTCACCAACTCACCTGTACCGGATGCTAGAGCAGCCTTCGGTCGAGCAGAGACAGATCAAATCAATGGCAAAGACCGTGGTTTATTTGGCTATCTCGATCTCAGCGGCAAGATCGCAATCAGTCCTAGTTTCCGATCCGTGAGGAATTTTCGAGAAGATCTGGCCGGGGTCGAGATAGACGGGAAATGGGGATTCATTCACAAGGACGGAAAGATCGCCGTCGAACCGCATTATCCAGTTGTATATGATTTCAAGGATGGAATAGCAAGAGTTTACCTTTACGGCGGCCATTTCAAGCACGGGTGCGGTTTCATTAATAACTCGGGAGTACTTGTAATCGAGCCGCGCTTTGAAAATTGCAGGGATTTCTCTGAGGGACTGGCTCCAGCATCAATCAATAACAAAGTTGGGTATATAGATCGCAGTGGTGCATTCCGAGATTGAACCGCAGTTTTATCAGGGATTCGATTTTCGAGACGGCGTGGCACAGGTCATATCGCACGGAAGGCCTAGCCTGATCGACAAGACTGGAAGAATTCTGTATCAATATGAGGAACAGGGCGAGTGGGCCGGCGACGAAGGGTTTACTGATGGACATCGCAGGCGTGCTCGATATGCGGCAGCCTCACAATCCACGGCCACGTTATCTAGATTTGAGGCTACGGCCGATTGTTGGGGTACCGAGCCTGGTGGCAGTTCACAAATTCAACGAAGGACTTGGGGAAGTATACAAACGCGTGAGAAGCGATCGATTCGGCATAGTCGATTCGCTACATGGCTATGTGGGTACAGTTGGAGAAGTTAAAAGCGAGCCACAGTTTTATCACGCATCGCTTTTTAGAAATGGGCTTGCGTGTGTGACCCTAAGGGTTCCGAACGACGACCTGAGAGGACTTCGGTCTAAAATCGTGCTTCATTGATAAAGGCGGACACGTAGCTATTGAGCCGTGCTCTGAATGGGCTGGCGATTTCAATAATGGAATAGCGCGTGTCGTGGACGTAGGTCAGAAAGTGGGGTCATATTAATGTCGCCGGAGAAACAATCATCCCTTGTCAATTCGATGAAGCGCGGGATTTCCAGCAAATTACTGCCTGACGGCAGTTTCGGGAAGTTGTGACCTGCCTGATGTTTAGTCTACGGACCTGCTGTCGCTGAGGCGACTTGGAGCGATCTGTCAGTTTTTGTTGTGTTCTTGTTCTTGTTGGCGCCCGATAGAAATGTCAGGGTGTTGAGCTCGCTAGAAATGTCAGTGTACTCGACGGAAGCAGTTCACAGGAAGAGCTCAGCGTGCGCCTGGGGAGTTACCGATCTCGTAGAGATGGGTTGCTTTCCAGGCGCATGGGGCACGATGAGGAGGCGAGGTTCAAACCTCCCGTCTGCCGACAAGCCGCTCGGAACTCCGACGAGGCGGTGACAGAAGGCAGAATCGCCAAATCTGCATTCTGATTTCAAGGTGTCTTACATTTCGCTGCGCGTAGCTTAGGGCGCGTCCTCTACGGGATGAACCTCGAAGCCTTGGTCAGCCGATGCGAAGTAACGCCTCCGCATCCAGAACGCCACATTTACTAGACCTATCAGCGCCGGAACCTCTATGAGGGGACCGACGACACCAACGAACGCCTCACCCGAATTCAAGCCAAATACCGCCACTGCCACCGCAATTGCAAGCTCAAAATTGTTGCCCGCAGCGGTGAAGGAAAGGGTAGCGGATTGCGCATAGTTAGCGCCGAGCCGCTTCCCCATCCAGAAGCTGACTAGGAACATGATAAGGAAGTAGACGACCAGCGGAACTGCGATGCGAAGTACATCGAGCGGCAAGCGCACAATTAGGTCGCCTTTGAGTGAGAACATCACCAAGATTGTGAAGAGCAAGGCAACCAACGTGAGCGGGCTTATCCGCGGAATGAAGCGGGTACGGTACCAGGCTTCGCCTTTAGCCCGAATGAGAATGAAACGTGTGATGAAGCCGGAAACAAATGGAATGCCGAGATAAATGCCGACACTCTTCGCGATTTGGGCGATGCCAACGTCAACAACACTGCTTTCAAGACCGAACCACTTGGGGAGCACCGTAATGAAAGCCCACGCATACAGGCTGTAGAACAACACCTGAAAAACACTGTTGATAGCGACGAGTCCGGCGACGTAGTCCGTGTCGCCATCCGCTAACTCATTCCAAACCAGGACCATTGCGATACAGCGAGCAATACCAATCAGGATGAGCCCCCGCATATAGGCAGGTTCGCCGCGAAGGAAAACAATTGCGAGAACAAAACATGAGAGCCGGTCCAATGAACCAGTTCTGAACCAGTGATAGTCCAAGGACACGCTTGTTGCGGAAAACTTCGCCTAGCTTCTCATAGCGAACCTTAGCCAGCGGCGGAACATCATGATGATCAATCCAATGGCGATCGGAATGTTTGTTGTTTCACTCTGAAAGCGATTGACCAACCCAGCGGAACTCGGGATAAGGTGACCGATGGCAACTCCGATGGCCATTGCGAAGAAAATCGAAAGGGTTAAAAGCGATCCAGAAACGAGAGCTTCTTCCGCTGCAACGGGGCACAAATCTGGCCTTGGGTATAGGGGACGCTGGGCATGATTACCTCGAAGCGAAAGCGGGGGATGATTCAACAAGCATTGGCGGAGGAGCCCCCTTGCAAAGTCACGAACTTCTCCGGAGCGCAGCACGCCTTGGTCAGCTTTGCCCGATCTGCGAGCATGGCCTTTTCTTCTTTGAAATGTTGGAAAAGCTCGTGCAGAACTTTCCGTGCGCC
The DNA here is from genome assembly GCA_963763665.1 of uncultured Acidobacteriaceae bacterium. Classification (GTDB taxonomy): domain Bacteria; phylum Acidobacteriota; class Terriglobia; order Terriglobales; family Acidobacteriaceae; genus KBS-83. The sequence goes on from CAVXPT010000005.1 coordinate 22,306, forward strand.
ATCATTGGGAGGCATGACGATGCGGTAGTGCATCCATTTGCCGTCGCGCCGCGCGTCAACAAGACCCGCGCTTCTTAGATAAGCAAGGTGTCGGGAGATTTTGGGCTGCGGCTGATCGAGTACTTCGACGAAATAACAAACACAGAGCTCCTGATCGCCCATCACGTTCAATAGACGAAGCCGGGTATTGTCCCCCAACGCCTGGAAGAATCTCTCGAAATTGAACCCCCTTCTTCGTTGCCATGACTTCGAATATATACGTGTTGACGAATGTAAGGCAAGCTAATATATTCGGCCTGAGCGGATATTTAGGGAATGGGACCACTGTAATGGCTGATATTGTTACAACCGGTACTTCCGAATCGTGCTGCGGCCCGACCTGGTGCAAGTCTGAACCGATTTCCACATCGGAGGTGCCGTTTGGTGACTTTCAAATGCGTGCCGCTAACGACTCGGACCATGATGCCGTATCAGCTCTCTTATCCGATTCCAAGCTGGCGAAGCTCGATTCGTCTCTGGAGTTTGGCCCGCAATACGTCATTGCCGATGACTCTAAGGGCCGACTGGTCGGGGTTGCGGGCCTTGAGATCTATGGGACAGATGCCCTTTTACGATCGGTGGCAGTTGCGCCATCGTTCCTCTTCGAGGCCTAGGCCGGCAGTTGACGCGAGATCGTCTCCAATGGGCAGTCGAGCATGGCGCCTCCACGATTTATCTACTGACGACAGATGCGAGTTCGTATTGGCGACGGCATGGATTCTCAGAGATCCGATCGCGAAGACGCGCCTTCAACTATTCGCTCTACCTCTCAGTGGAGCGGTGGCTGCTCTGCCTCTGCGATCGCGATGAAGAAGCAGGTTGTGAATGAGAGGTAAGGCATCATCTGGCCAAACCGGGGTTCGGGCCCGGGGAGGTCTTTCACGGCGTCAATTTGTAAGGCTGGGCGCAATGTCCGCCCTGGCAGCTCCAGCAATTGGCCAGGAGGTGATTCACGAGGCCGGACAACCGAGGCGAAGCTACGGCGAGCGCTCCAGCTTCGAAAAGGGGGGAAGATATTTCAATCCTGGAGCCTACGGCGGAACCGGATCAGCTCGAACACCCCTCCAGGATTTGTACGGAATCATCACGCCTTCAGCATTGTTCTTCGAGTGGTTACATGCCGGTGTACCGACCATCGACCCCGCTCGGGCACCAACTCCTGATCGCTGGCCTTGTTGGGACGCCTCTGCTTTTCTCGATGAAGGACCTCAAAAGAATGCCATCCGTTTCACGCGTGCATTTCATCGAATGCGCTGGCAATAGCGGCTCCGAGCACGCAGGCGAGCCGCGCGATACTCCTCAGAAGAGTCATGGTCTTGTCAGCTGTGCGGAAGGACGGGTGTTCCTCTTTCCATGCTTCTCAACAAGGTCGGAGTAAAGGAGCGCGCCAAGTGGCTTTATGCAGAAGGAGCGGATGCGTGCCGTCTCGCACGAAGCATTCCTCTGGAAAAAGCGATGGACGACATCATTGTCGCCGATGGCCAAAATGGTGAAGCCTTGCGTCCTGAACAGGGATATCCGCTTCGCCTGGTAGTACCCGGTTGGGAAGGGAATATCAATATCAAGTGGCTGCAGAGGCTCGCTCTCGTTGATCAGCCGGCGATGACAAAAGATGAGGCGGCTAGTTATACCGACCTCCTTCCGAACGGGAAAGCTCGCCAGTTCACATTCGTGATGGAAGCCAAATCGGTTATCACGCGACCTGCTGGCGGTCAGGTTCTCGATGGGAGAGGATTTTATGAGATCAGCGGGTTAGCGTGGTCTGGCAGAGGCCGCATTCAACGAGTGCAGGTTTCCGTGAACGGCGGACGGGAGTGGAAGGACGCCGAGCTGCAGACGCCCATCCTCACCAAATCACTTACTCGCTTTCGGCTCCCCTGGACGTGGAATGGAGAGGAAACGACTATCGCTTCGCGCTGCCAAGACGAGACTGGCTATTGGCAACCGACGCGAGCAGAAGTCCTTTCCACCTCACCTCCATAGGTCTATCAACGAAGTCATAGAGTTCGACATACTGGCCGCTGAGGTTCTCCGAAATCTCGCTGCGTTCTCGTTATCAAAACAAAAGGCCCGAGGGTCCTCGCCGTTCGAAGGATGACCGAAGTCAAAGAATCCACCCTGGACCGTGTGCCATGTGAGCTGCGGAATCGAGCCGTCGGACTCCCTGGTGAGGCAAGCCTCCCTATAGGAGGGACGCAAAGGATTCGAGAAAAACGCATGCTTGATATCCGTCAGTGCCAGTTCTTGGTGCTGCTGCTCGTGCTGCAGTCCCAGGATGATGCGCCGTAACGCCTCGTTATCCATCGAGTGTGCCAACAGTCTCCCCATTTCGCGGTCGACATGTGCGCGGAAAGCCAGCACCTCATCCAGCGAAGGCCGGGAAAAAACCGCACGCAGGGTTTTCCGGGGAATCTCCTCACCGAGGGAGAGGTAATAGCTGTTGAAGAGGCGATTGAAGTCTTCACGGAAGGGTTTGTAGTCAGTCAGAAATGGACGCAGCACGAATGTCTCGAAGAACCATGTCGTATGGGCCTGATGCCATTTCACGGGACTGGCTTCCGGAGATGACTGGATCATCTGATCTTCCGCGGATAAATTCGCCGCGAGAGAACGGGTCATCGAGCGGACGGTTTTGTATTTCGAGTCGAGAGTCGACATGGTGTTGTTTCATCCGCCGAGACTCTGAACGTAGTCTCGTCTGCCCCGCCCGCGGCCCGGGATCGCACCCGCGGGCGCCTTGTAGCCACCCGCCAGGTTTGAAGTAAACGAACAGTGTGACTAAAGAGCGGCAATCCCATTGAGACCGGCCGATCCAGGCAAGCCGCTAACTTCCTCGACATTGGTAAGCGCCCCGTTGCTCTGAATCGCAAACACGCCAATTGTCCCTGTTCCCGAGTTCAAGGTGAACACATACCTGCTATCGCCACTGATCGCGATGTCCAGATTTGTGCTGCCCTCGGGATTCGTGCCGACTACGGTCCCGGCGACCGGCGTCAATGCACCGCCTTGACCAATCGCAAAGCCGGAGATCGTCCCCGATCCCGCATTGGATACGTACACCCATTTGCCGTTGGCGGCAACCGCATTCCAGCAATTCGCATTACCAAACGTCGGAACACTCTGGCTTACAGCGGAAAGCGAGCCATTTGCCAGGATCGAATAAGACGATATAGCCGACTCATTCACACCACCCGCAGGTCCCGTCTCAGAAACGATCAGTTTGCCGTCGGGTGCAAACCCCGCGGCAAATACGCCAGGCGCGGTACTCTTGTTCACGACAATAGGTGCCAGTGTGCCGTTCGGAGTGATGCGAAACGTGTCGATATTGTTCGGCACACGTTCCGTGACCGAAAGGAATTCGCCGTCAGGGCTAATAGACAGCGAGGAACCGCCAGTGTTGTCCGCCGTCAGGTACGTCGTCGAGTTATCGATCTGCCGTAGATGCCCGTCAAAACCCATGCGGAACGCGACAACACTGCCGCTGCCCGCCGCGTTCAGGACATACACCAGGCTGCCAAATTGTGCGACGGCCAGGGGCTCACTTCCTCCAGAGGCTATTTGATCGACCAAAAACAGTGAGGACCGCTCAACTCGGAACACCGATATGGTTCCACTTCCGGCATTTGCTGCAAAAAGAAGCGTATGGTCTTTGCTCAGCCTAAGCGAGCCTTGCGACTGAAGTGGATCGGTGATGCCCCCGCTGCCGCGACCGCCCGTGGCATTGCGGTTGGCCTCGTAGAAGTGTCCATCAGGAGATTGCCGGTAGCCTGCTGCTGCGCCATCTGTGCACGCTGCTCTTCTTCCATTGCGGGACGGTTGTATGCAAGATTCGACTCGAAACGCGAAGTAAATTGCCGCTCACGTTCCTTCGCGGCAAGCTGCTGCTCCTGCTGCTGCACTGGCGTGAGCGCTGGTGGCTGGCTGTTGTTGTTCGTGCCCTGCGGCGGTGGGCAGTAACCACCCGGCTGACATGGTAAGGGCTGGCCGCTCGCGTTGTAGCTGCCGCCTGTTGCCTGCTGCGCGGGTGTGCCATTACCGGCAGCCGCTGCCATTGCCGCATCCTGCTTGTCACGTGCCCTGTCTGCCGCGACCTGTTGCTGCAACGCTTCCACATTTGAAGCGGTGTTGTCCTGCACCACGGGCTGTGCTGCCGTCTGCTTGCTGGGGCTGGGTGTCTTCGCCTTCTGAAAGGAGCTGAGGACCAAGGCCAGGACGACAACGACAACCGCGCCGATGTAGAGCATCGCCTTGAGTTTTTTCTGAATGACGCCCTTCGGCTCTTGCGCGTTCTGTCTCAGCTCCGGCTCGTCCTGCGGACTCTGCTCTGCAATGGTGCTTGTGTCTGCCATGTCCCGGTCCCCCTGTTCCCTTCGATCGATTCCGATAGCCCTGTAGTGCACATCTAAAACAGCAGCATCAGCCCTTGCGGGTGAAGTCCATGCGCTTCTTCCCCAGCTCTACATAGCCGGAGTCCATGATCTTCGGGATGATGTACGTGCCGTCGCGCAGGTCGTAGGTGATGAGATTGGGCTTGCCGTCCTTCATCTCGTACACGCTGAACTTCTCTGGCGCATTGGTCTTGATGTAGGTGAACTTGTCGTCGTGATAGATCGATTGGATATCGAAGGGAGCTTCGTTGGCTTTGTAGGCGTAGTCGAATTTGAGTTCCATTGGGTAGGCGCTCTTGTACTCGTCGACCGCCTGCGTGACATGCGACTGCAGAGCGGCGAGCTGCTGCTGCGGATCTGGTCGAGCTGCGCGGCAGGAACAAACTGCGGCGGCCCTTGGAGGCGACGATTGAGGAGCGGTCGGCTGGCTCGATCATCACCTTCAGATCCGGGGCGGCGGCGGTGCCGGAGACATCCTGCAGCGTGAAGCTGTAGATATTGCCCTTGTCGGTGATGAGGTTGAGATTCGAGTTGATGCCCTGGCTTGCGCCGGATGCACAAAGCAGAAGTTGCCAACCACGTCCACGATCCAGAAGTCCTTGTCGCCGGTTGCGGCCTCCATGATCTTCTCGGTCGGCGGCACTGACGATGAGCGTCGTGTACTTCACCTTGGCGCGGATGGGAACGATGTCCTGCGAGTGATAGGACACAGTGCGGGCGGATGCTTCCGCGGCAACAGCCGTGGGTGAGGAGCCAGGTCTGCGCCGTCAGCATGAGTGGAAGGGCATTGCAGAGAGCGAAATTCGCAACAGCATAGAGTCGCATGGGGATCTCCTTATCGAGAGCTGGTGATGGGTTGGAGCCGGGGCAGCCTTACCGCTCCGACGTGCTTGAAAGGGAAAGTCAATTGCGAGCTTGCGGATGCCGTCGGCGATGCCGTAGCGAGCGAAATATTCACGCTTCTTGAGGTTGTCGCGGAGCGTTGTTGGTCGCCATCCAGTACGAGACCGAATCGACATTCAACTGCACCTTCTTGCTGGACTGCGCCTTGCGGATGAGCATCTGGCCTGGCGGTACAAGGTCCGCGATCAGGTCCAGCTCCGTGTCGTTCAAGTGGAACGCCTCGCGCGTAGACGGCGCGATCCATCTCCGGGTTGGCGAGAAAGATTTTGGTGGGGCAGCTCTCGGCCACGATCTTCAAGCAGGCCGGAGGACTGCAGTTCTTTGATGGACTGCGTGGCCAGGATCATGGCGGCGTTTTGCTTGCGCCAGGTCTTCTCCGCCTCGACGATGTAGTTGCGGATGGTCTCGTTCTTGAAGAACAGCCACGCCTCATCCATCAAGAAAGTCTTGAATGTGCCGAGTACGTCGGGCTCGGTGATCTCGATTCGTGGCGCGATGGAGCACGTAGAACAGCAACGGCTCCAGGCCTCGGTCGCTTCGCCCCAGCCACCGAAGTTGAATGTCTGGAAGCGGGCAAACGAGAGTGTGTCTTCGGTGTTGTCGAACAGGAAGCCGTACTGTCCGCCCTTCGCCCAGCGGTGAAGTCGATCCTTCAACTCCCCGATGATGTCGGCGAACGTGGAGAGTGTGCGCTGCTCGGGCTCGACTACGTACATGCGCTCGATGGCATCCCAGAGCTTGCGTTCCTCCTTGAAATCGAGACGGTAATCGCTGATCGTCGCCCTCGATCAACACCCGGAAGAAGCTGAAACAGGAACTGCTGGTTCTCCTGCGTTGGCTCAAGTGAAAAGGGATTGATGGTGAAGTCGCGCGAGTCCTGGCCGACGTTCAGATATCTGCCGCCAAAGATCTCTGTGAGCGACTGGAAACTGTTGCCCACGTCGAAGATGTATGTGTAGGGCCGATACTTCTGAGCATTCTCAGCAGAAAGTTCGAGAGAAACGTCTTGCCCGATCCGGTCATGCCGAGAATGAGGGTTTGCGCCACCTCCCCGTTGTGCAGGTTCAAGAAGTAGGGCGTGTCGTTGTCGGTCTCGAGCACCGCCAGATACTCGGCGTCGAGATGCTGGTTCCGCTGCTCGCCGGGCAGAATGGTAAACAGAAAGAGAGGTCGGCGTAATTGCTGTTGAGCAGCAGAGAGCTTCCTGAGGTTCTGCGCATAGTTGCCCGGTACTGCCGCAAAGAATGCGTTGAGCTGGTTGTAAGTCTCGGTGAACAGCGCTCCATCGGCGTTGGTGAAGATGGCGGCAAATTCGCCAATCTGCCTGTCCAGCACTGCACGGCTGCGATCGTAGAGCACGATGGAAAGCGAGAACTCGCCCAACGATTGACCGTTGCCGAGAGTGCGGAGGCAGTCGCCCAAGATCCTCGATGTCGGCCTGCTTCGATTCGTCAATGAGCTGGTCTCGCTGGTGGGATCTTCTCGTCCCGAGTCTGGGCGATGAACCCCGACTTCGCAATGTTGAAGTGCCGGCGACGGGCGTTGACCTCTTTCCGTGCCTTTGCCATCGACAGCGGCATCCACTCGGTCACGACATAAAAGTTCGCGGGGATTTTGAAGAGCTGATCCAGCACAAGGGGCCGCGTCTCGCCGATTGCTTCCTTCATGGTGAGGACACGGACGAAATGGTCTCCCACTCGCAGGTGGTCGCGCTCGGCCTCGATGTCAGAGTTGACAACCTGATAGTCAAGGAACTGATCGGCGCGCGGCTTACCCGCGATCCGCCAGTCCTCGAAGTTGACCAATCGTCGAAAGAACGTAAAGGATGCAGCTCGGTCCAGCGCCTCGATGGCAACCAGGTCCGCTAGTTGGCGAGAGAAGTTTTCAACACGCTGGGTCAGCTGTACCAGGTCCGCATCGACCTCCGAGCGCAAGAGCTGTTTGGTAGCGCTGGAGCTGAACCGTGCCTTGAGCTCCTGAACTGCTCCTTGCGGATCGCTCGGCATCTTGCCTAGTGTGGCGAGGAGCCCAGGTCTTAGAGCGCGAGCCCTCCAGCACTATCACGTAGAAGATCTCGATCTGATAAAGCCGGTCGCGCTTCGACTGGAAGAATTGCCGCCGCTGGTCGATAGCCGCATCAATAAGCGGATCGTCGTAGGTTGCAAAGGGAATGTCGGGGCGGTTCGATTTGAGGAGGTACTGATAGACGTGGAAGCCTGACGCCGAAGCCTTTCAGAGCGGATTCGAGACGTTTGACTGCGTAATCCTGCTCGCTGTTATTGAGCGATTCATAATCGATCCCGGCGACGCGAAGCACCATGCCGAGATCGCCACTCTTGGTGAGGAAGGTAGTCTCGTTCCAGAAGCCAAAGAGGTTGATGTGCGCATTCAGCGCAGCCGATTCTTTCCACGGCTTGATCACCCGTTGAAGGCTGAGCATCAGCGAACCTCCACATTGGGCATCTGCTGCTTCGCCGCGTCATAGCGAGGCTTGAACCTGTCCGCCCTGCCCAGGATGCGGAGAAATGCTGGGTCGGTGTTTGTCACCCAATGACCAAATATGAAGCCGCCCATGAACACGACAGCTCCTGCCAGAATGGAGTTGAAAAGGTTGAAGCAGCCGACTGCAGTCACGCAAACCATGAAGAACAGCGACCGCTCCACGCCAAGATAGGTGAGGGGCTTATGCAAGCTTTTGAACACTCGATTGGTTCGCTTTGCCAACTGACATGGGCCCCTCCCTTGTAGCAATTGCTGCTACAGCAATTCGCGACGCTGAAGGTTCTTACGCACCCCAAAGCCAGCTCAATACATTCACTGCCAGTACGGCAATCCCGGTACCAGCCGCAACGCCTCCAAGCGTCTTCTTCGCGCCGGGGTCCCCATGTGCAAACGAGTACCCGCCAATCACAATGGCGATCAAGCTGGCGGCCCGCGCAATGGTTGAAGTGAAAAGGGTCTGAATCGAAGTAATTCCGCTGTCGAAGGGTGACGCGTAGGCGGCAATAGGGAAGAGAAGGGGGAGTGAGCTGATCAGCAGCTTCAATCGGTGATTCGGGTTGAAACTACGAGACTGATGTTTGTGGGGATGGAAAGCACGGAAAAAAGGGAACATTGGCACCTCCTGCGACTATCGATTCAGTCGGGCATGCCAAGAACTTAAGAGTGATCGTCAGGGTTCGTCCAATACTTATTTGCGATGGTCATCCATGCTGGCGGGAGATGAATCAGAAGGTCTCTAATGCTCATCCGGTTCGCCCTTCCGCATCACCCTTAAACAAGGTGGGTTGGTGAGCCCTTTTTTGCATTACAGGTAGTTTCTTGCTCAGAGTCGTGCCCGGCACAGACAAGCGCCTTTGCAGCTCGTGGATGAGCAACGGAAGCGTTCTCTGTCGGCCCTCAGCCTGATAGACAAGCGCCGAATCAACTGTCCAACTTACTCCCATTATCGGACGAGTCGTTAGCTCTTCATGCAGTGGTTCGTGCTCCCGTATCAACGCGACACAGAGACGTTGCCGGACCATCCACTGAACGTGCTCCGAATTGAAAGTAGGGTTGGAGATCCGTGTCTTGATTCCATGTTCAGCGAGCATCTCCAGAAGGCGCCCGTGTGCTCGCGGATGGTGCCTTGGATCACTGAAAATGCCCAACCTCCCATTGAGATCTCCAGTGCTTAGCGCGACTTGACCCGCGAACGGGTCGTCCTTCCTGAGACAGACCACCAGAGATTCATGCAGAATCGGCTCCACGGTAACCCCGTCTGCAGCTAGCGGGAGAGTCACAAGGGCAGCGTCCAATTCTTGCGCTTTAAGATGCTCTACGAGATCATCGGTGTCGCCACTCTGTGGAATGACCAGAGCGCGTGGAAAGATGTCTTTATAGGCTGTACACACTGTCCCGATGACATGCTGTTCAATGAAAGGCGTAAATCCGATCCTGAATGGATGAAGTGATGCCTGCTCGATTGCCTGAATTGCGTTCACTATCTCGACCCGGGTCAGTAACAGTTCGCGCGCGCGAAGCGGAGCAGAGACTCTCCGGCTTCCGTAAGGGTAGTTCCGCCGCGTGACCGGTCAAATATGTGAACTCCGAGCGCATCCTCCATTTCAGAAATCTGCCGGCTCAATGCAGATTGTGCGAGAGGGATACGAACCGCAGCGGCAGTGAAAGTACCCGCCTCTGCGATTGCGACGATGTACTTGAAATGTCTGAATTCGAGATGGTCGTAGATGCTCATCCTGGGCCCTCATTCAAAGGTGTCATGCACACGGAAACGATTCGCATCCATGACGGTGCTACTGACGATCAGGAATCGGTGAACAATAGAACTTGAGCAGCCAAAGCATCGCGATTCCAATGCTTTTCTAAGCGCATAAAGGCCATCTCATTTCGGCACAAATGGCCATCGCAAAATTGTATTGAACAAGTGAATTGGTGCGCGTCACTGTAGTGTTAATTTGGTTGGTGGAATAGCAGAATCATTAGACAGTTTGCTTGACCATTGCGAGGAGGCTCCAAAAGTGGAAAGCGTCATCTCATTTCGGCATGAGTGCCCATCGCAAATTGGTATTAGACAGCGACAAAGGCAATCGGCATGATGCCAGCTGTGAGGTGCAACTGCGATGCAAGAAGCCCGATCTTCAGAAAAGAAGTCCCCAAGGCCTGTCGGGGTCTCGGACGGCCATCGCCTTCTTCTTATCTTTTTTCTGTAAAAGAGAAGCCGCGGCACTGCTCTCTATCAGCCCACGTGCTCTGGACTATCTGCTCGCCAATAAACAGATCGCTGTGCGGAGAATCGGATCTCGCGTCCTTATCCCGATGACGGAGTTGCAGAAGTTCTCTCGCGCAGATCACCCCGCGCCTCTGGCAGGATGATTGCATCGCAAGATGTCTGACGGCATCCGAAACTGATCGCGTCTGCTGAGCGAGCAGACGATCGCTGTAACTTAGGGGTTGATGCTCTCAATCGCTGCCTCGGCTTCCGGGTCATGTTGTGGGGTGTCCAAAACGTCGACGGCATCCTGCGCTGTCCTCGGGGCCAGGTGAGCATATCGGCTAGTCATCTTTGGATCACTATGACCTGCTAGCTTTTGGACGATGGGTAGAGAGACACCAGCCATCACGAGTCGGGAAATAAAGGTGTGTCGCAAGTCATGCCAGTGGAAGTCCGTGATTTTTGCCTCTGTCACGCAGCTTTCAAACCACTTTTTCGGATCCTTCAGCCGCGCATCGTAGCGGGAGGCTTGAAATACGAACGGGTTACTATCGGCCCGCACAATCGACTTGAGCGCAGCAAGGGCGGTCTGGTTGATCCGAATGTGACGCGTCCGACTTCTTGCCTTCGTGTTGACGAGGGTTATTGTCCGCCTCGGAAGATCGACCCTATCCCATGTGAGCCTGAACTGCTCGGATTTCCGCATGCCGGTGTGGAGAGCGGTTACGAGAGCGGGCAATTGGTCCACGCATCGTCTGGCGACAGCTGCCTTCAGTCGCTTTTCTTCCGCTGGGGTTAACCACCGAACACGTTCGTTATTTTCATCCTGATGGTCCACAAGCCGAGCGGGATTGGTTCTAACCTTATGAGATTTCATGGCTAGGGAGTAGGCGCGGCTGATAGTCGTCTTGTAGCGATTGCGAGTGGCGGGTGACCAGGTGTCGTGTCCGTTGATCCAACGGTCGATATCCTCATGAGTGATGTCATTCGCTGCCTTCGCGCCGAGGTGAGAATGCATCACCGCCGTCATTCGTTGACTGAAGGTCCTGAGGTCTTTCTTCCCAGTGCGGATGTACCAGCCAATTGCATCCTGTCCGATCTCGCGAAGCCGGATGCCGCGATTCTTCATCGTCGCCGGCAGCTTCTCTCCACGGAGGATAGAAGTCTTCCTATCCTTATATGCAGCGATGGCATCACCGCGTCTGCCGATCTTCTCGCGACGCGTCACTCCGTTGGATTTGAACCGTATCCACCAAACTCCGGAACCCGGTTCCTTTTCATAGACTCCGGTCTCCTTTTTCGTGATCTTTCTCGGCATCCTGCGCTCCTGTTTCGAGGAGCATAGCAAAGCCAGTACAAGGTGTCACCATAGGTGTCACCACGAGAAAATCCGTTGACGCCACCGCGTCTTTTAGTGGTCTATATAGTTGATTTGTATGTGTTTAGTGGTGACCCTGGGAAGATTCGAACTTCCGACCTGCGGTTTAGGAAACCGTCGCTCTATCCATCTGAGCTACAGGGCCATCGGTCGCAACCGGTCCAATTGTCTCAGTTTACTGCAACGAAAAAGCCGGGCGGTGCGCGTTCGCGCGCCCTGACTCTGGGTCAACTGTGGATGGGCCAAGGTCGATGCCTGCATGGCTTCGGCGGTGATGGATGAAGACGCAATGCGGGGCAGCAAAGTAAACTCTTGCCCCGCATTCACGTGCACTCGAGCTGCGCCGAGGATCAGCGGACGATAAAGTCGGCACGGCAGCCGCGGTCTACCCAGATGCCACGGCGGTCGTATCCCCAGCTATAGCCCTGCGTGCACCGCGCATCGCTGCGCTGGCGCACCAGTTGAACGCCGCGGCGCGTGTCGGCTGGGCAGTAGTTTCGTCTGCCATTGTCCGACGAGCAGGTGATGGACTGGCCACCGCCTGGGCCTCCGGGACCATAACCGGGACCGCCCGGACGCCCGGGACGATAGCCGCCGCCTCTGACGACAAAGTCCGCGCGGCAGCCGCGGTCTACCCAGATACCACGGCGGTCGAATCCCCAGGTGGAGCCCTGGATGCAACGCGCATCGCTGCGCTGCCGCACCATCTGGACGCCGCCGCGGGTGTCAACCGGGCAGAAATTGCGCCGGCCGTTGTCAGATGAACAGGTGATGGACTGTGCGCTCGCCGGAGGCGCTGCCATTGCCATCATGGCGATGATGCCCAAAACAATTCCAAGAAATCCTCGTATCCGCATGCGTAATCCTCCCGCGGGAATCCTACACGGGAACCGGGTTCGATGACGGACTTTTGTGCGCCGGGGTGCTGTCGCTTCTCAATTGGCCAGAAACGAGATGATGTATTGATCCAGCGGCAACGCGTTTTTAATGCTCATGGGTGGCGTGATCGGCGTGACCGGGAGCGGGCTGCCGTCTGTTTCCGCCTTGTCGAAGGCGGCGGTGCCGGGAACCTTGCCGGTGATTTGAAAGTCCCGGATCTCGTAAGGCAGGCCGTTCGATGCCATGGAGGACGGCCCGGCGGTGACCTGGAAATGGAGATGCGGCACGATGGAGTTGCCGGAATCGCCGACCAGCCCCAACACCTGCCCCAGCTTGACATGGTCGCCGCGGCGAACCTTGATGCTGCCGGGCTGCATGTGGGCGTAGAGCGCGTATCGATGGCCGCCGAGATCGAGTATGACGCAATTCCCATCGGCATCGGCCAGGGGAATGTTGGTGGGGAATTTGCCGGGAGTCTGCTCGGGCTGGTTGTCGATGACGGATTCGACTACAGAGTCGGCGACCGCGATGGCGGGCTGGCCGAAGATGGCATAGCTCTCAAGCTTTTGCTGTGGGCCGGAGTAGATGCTGCCGGCGGCGTTCAACTGCTCCCAATCCACGGCATAGCGCTGGGATATCCAGACGCGTCCATTGACCGGCATCGCGGCGCGGGTGTGGCGGGTTGCGTCGCAGCAGGAATCGGCGGAGATGTATCCCATGCCGCGCAGTGGAGGACCGATTTGCACTACGGATTGCCGGTCGACGGAGATGGTTCCCCCGGTCTCGAAGATGTTCCTGCGATCCGGCGGAGCCGCGCTTGCAAGAATCGCGATGCGATGGGACAGCTCGCGGGGAATCGCTGCGCCCGGCGCCAGGATGACGTCGAGAAAGAGCAGCGCGTGGGTGCTCTTCGGAAGGGTCGCGGCGGAGTCGCGCATGCCCGCAGCCTGAAGACGCGTGGCGAGAGCGGCGGCATCGAGCGTCTGGAGGTCCGCGCCGTCGCCGAGGACCTCTACTTTTTGGACGGAGAGATCGCCGCTGGAGAAGTTGGTCATGGCCAGCTCATAGACGAGGTGGGTGCGGCCGTCCGATCCGTTGAAGGGTACTGGCGCGTCGTGCACTGCGAGCAGCAGCGGAGTCATCTGTTCTGTGGCGGCGGGGGATTGTCCGCGCGCAGTGAGCGGTACGAGAGCGAGAATCGCGAGCAGGGATAACGCAGCGAAGGCACGACTGGGAATCTGCATGTCTTTCCTCTATTCGCATCCGCTGATGGACTGAAGATGCGCTGGCGAACGCAGTCGTAGTTATAGTGCATGCGCCGTGCGGAATATGTGTAATTTTGGCTGCTACACAAACTTCCAGACAGGCGGGGCAGCGGCGCGAACGTGATCAAAGGCGCGAGAATGTTTCTGCTGCGGCCCGTCAGACGTTGAACTTGAAGAAGAGAATGTCGCCGTCTTTGACGACGTACTCTTTGCCTTCGGAACGCAGCAGGCCTTTTTCTTTGACTGCCTGCTCGCTGCCGAGGGCGAAGAGATCGTCGGAGGCGTAGCAGTCCGCCTTGATGAAGCCCTTCTCAAAGTCGGAGTGGATGACGCCGGCGGCGCCGGGGGCTTTGGTGCCGCGGCGAATGGTCCACGCGCGAACCTCCTGCACGCCGGCGGTGAAGTAGGTGATGAGGTCGAGCAGGCGATAGGCCGCGTGGATGAGGCGGTTGAGGCCGGGCTCCTCAAGGCCCATGCTGGAGAGGAACTCGTTGCGCTCCGCCGGCTCCAACTGCGCGATTTCGCTTTCGAGCGCGCCGCAGATGCGAACCACCTGGCTGGCTTCCTCGGCGGCGCGCTTCTCCACCGCGGCGGTATAGGGGTTGCCGGTCAGGAGGCCGGCTTCGTCAACATTCGCGACATAGAGTTGCGGCTTTGCCGTGAGCAGAAAGAGGTCGCGCGCGATCAGCTTCTCATCCGGAGCGAGCTCGACGGTGCGGGCCGGCTTGCCCGCGTTGAGCGCGGCGAGGAGTTTCTGCAGGACCGCGAGTTCGGCTTTGACCTTGGGATCGTTCGATTTCGCAGCCTTCTCGGCTTTGGCGTGGCGCTTCTCGACGGTGTCGAGATCGGCGAGGAGCAATTCGGTGTTGATGATGTCGATGTCGTGCAGGGGATTGACGGCGCCGGCGACGTGGATGACCTCGGGATCGTCGAAGCAGCGGACGACGTGCGCGATGGCGTCAGTGGCGCGAATGTGGCCGAGGAACTGGTTGCCGAGGCCTTCGCCCTTCGACGCGCCTTCGACCAGGCCGGCGATGTCGATGAACTCCATGGTGGTGGGCACCAGGCTCCTGGGATGGATGAGGTCGGCGATCTTTGTGAGCCGCTCATCGGGCACGGTGACGACGCCGGTGTTGGGATCGATGGTGCAGAAGGGATAGTTGGCGGCCTGGGCCTTGGCCGAGGTGAGGGCGTTGAAGATGGTGCTTTTGCCAACGTTCGGCAAACCGACGATTCCGCAATTCAGTGGCACTGTGACTTTCCTTTTTATCCATTGAATCACGGAGTGCCGCGAACGGGGCTGCTCTGGGAGAGGACGGCCGACACGATTGGCCGCGCGGGAGATCACACCGGCGTTGCGGACAACGGGGCTGGCAAGACGTTCTCAGGTGTGCGATCGAGCGGGAACTTCATCATCACCCGACATCGACAGCGCCATGTCACCGGACAAACTGGCGAAATAAAATTCTCATCGCCTGAGCGCCATTTTTCTTCATCACCTTCAACTTCAAAATCAACTTCACTAGCATGGGGGAGTACATCTACTTTTTAAGAAGCGCAAACGAAGTCATTCGATGCGTCAAGAATGCATCATGATTGCAATTGTTACATTTCGCGGGACGGGACAAAAGCTCCGTGAGATTGAAGCGAATGCGCGCAGCGGCCGACTCGACATGCCCTGCTGAATGTGTCACGCTGAGTCTAAGATACGCTGCCGGGGTTCGACGCCAGCGGCAGCGGGTTCGATGACGCCGGCGCGATGCCGGTGATGATGTGAGGGCGCATTTGGGAACCATTTGCAACCTGCGGTATCAGGGGTGGACAGCGGATACCAGCCAGTGGACGCGGCCGTTGAGCCGGCTGCTGGTCCTGCTGACCACGCTGCTGCTGCTGGTGATGCCGGTTACGGAGCATCTCTGCAACTGGGACCACTTTCTGCGCGGCGGCCCTGACGTGGAGTTCAGCCTGCTGGCCGCTCTGCTGTTTGCCGCGATGGTGGTGCTGTCGATGAGCGGCGCCATCATGCAGCCGCTGATGATGCAACCCCTGATGATGCAGCCAGCCTTCGCCGCGACGCACGGCCGATGCGGACAGGCGATCCCGCGCGCGGTGGCACGGCGTGGATGCTCGCAACGGGCTGCGTGCACTCCGTTGCGTTTTTCGGGTCTGGATGAGCCAGCCTCAGTTTCCGGCTCCCGAACGCTGACGCCGCCGCTGCGGATCTGATTCTTTTCCGTCGTACGAAGCGATCGCGCGAAGCAAGACGATGCGGATCGATGCAACCCCTGCTCGAGAACGCGAACCGGTTCGCAGTTGCCGGTGCCGGCAAGAGGGCAACGATGAAAACATCCGAAGTACTTCACGCCTGGCGAGGCATTCTTTCCGGCCGGCGTCCATCGCTTTCCATCGAGATCACGAAGGAGTGCCCGCTGCGCTGCCCGGGATGCTACGCGTTCGACGAGGCGCATCTGGGTGGCACGCAGCAGCTTCGTCAGCTCTCGGACTTCCGCGGCGAGGAGTTGGTGCGGCGCGTGCTGGCGCTGGCGGACGAGTACCAGCCGCTGCACGTATCGCTGGTGGGCGGCGACCCGCTGGTGCGCTATCGGGAGCTGGAGCAGATCCTGCCGGGAATGGAGGCGCGAGGCATCCACACCCAGGTGGTGACCAGCGCCTTCCGCCGCATCCCGCCGGAGTGGTCGCGCTTCGAGCGGTTGAATGTGGTGGTCTCCATCGACGGATTGCAACCGGAGCACGACGAGCGGCGCAAGCCGGCGACGTACGAGCGCATCCTGAAGAGCATTGCCGGAAGCCGAGTCACGATCCACTGCACGATCACCGGGAATATCGCGTCGCGTCCGGGATATCTGGAGGAGTTCATGCGCTTCTGGACGCTGCAGCCGGAGATACGGAAGGTCTGGTTCAGCCTGTTTACGCCACAGCGTGGGGCCACCGGCCCGGAGATACTTACCGCGGTGCAACGGGGCGAAGTAATGAATGAACTATTGCGGCTCCGCGTGCTATATCCTTCGCTGGACATGCCGGAAGCCGTGATTCGCGAGATCGCCACGCCGCCGAAGAGTCCGGCGGAGTGCGTCTTTGCGCGGACCACCCACACTATCTCGGCGGATCTGAAGACCAAGGTGACGCCGTGCCAGTTTGGCGGCGATCCGGACTGCGGACAGTGCGGCTGCATTGCTACGCTTGGACTGGCGGCGGTGGGGCATTACCGCGTGGCGGGCGCGCTTACGGCAGGCCACCTCTTCAAGGCATCCGATACTATTGGCCGGCGATGGCGCTCGCTGACAAACCGTGTGCCCGAGCCACCAACCGAAGCGCAGCCATTCACCATCTTATGAGGCCCGAGGCAAGGATGACCGAGACGCCACTGACCCACATGCCGGAGACCCGCACGGAATCGCGTACTACGATTGTTTGCGAGACCGGCGAGAATTCGAAACCGGCCCGGTGCGAGACAAAGCTGCGCGAAGAGCTTGCCGCCTGTAGCGCGGATCTGCACGCGCTAGGCTTTGCGCCCGGCACATCGGGCAACGTATCCGTGCGTCTGGACGGGGCGCGCGTGCTGGCGACGCCGACGGGCTGCTCGAAACGCGTCGTAGGGCCGGAGGACCTGGTGGTGGTGGATATGGATGGCCACCAACTGGCGGGCACGCGGCACGTGACCAGCGAGATTGACATGCACCTGGCCATTTACAAAGCACGGCCCGACGTGGAGGCGGTGGTGCATGCGCACCCCGTCTTCGCGACCGGCTTCGCCTCCAGTGGGCTGGCGCTCGATCAGCCGCTGTGCTCGGAGGTGGTGATGACGCTGGGCACGATTCCGCTGGCGCCCTATGCGACGACGGGCACCTGCGAGGTGCGGCAGACGCTTGCGCCTTACCTGCAGCATCACGATGCGGTGCTGCTGGCGAACCACGGCGCCGTGACCTATGGCGACTCCGTGATGGATGCGCTGATGAAGATGGAGACGGTGGAGCACTTTGCGCAGATTTGCCTGGTGGTGCGGCAACTGGGCGGAGGCGCGACGCTGGAGGGAAAGCATCTTACGGATCTGTTGCAGGCGCGCGCCGCTTATCTGCAAAAAGCAGGCCGGCGAGTGCACTGGGGCAATGGGTCGAATGGAATCAATGGAACGGGCCCCGGACCGCAACTGACGGCACAGATGCGCTAGACATCAGGCAGGCGGAGACGCCAGTGTCTCCTGCGCATGTACGGCGAGCCAGCGTCCGCGGCGCAGGCAAAACATATCGCTGAACGCGACAACGTAAATTCTGTGGCCATCGCTACCGGTGCCGACGACTTCGCCTGTGGCGATGGCGACAGCGGGTGCCGGGAAGCTTACGGTGAGGCGCTCAAAGTGCACCGCGGTGGCAGGCGGCTGCGGCGCCGGACGGAAGCGGGCGAGCCGTTCGTCGCGGGTCTCGATCACGCCGCGTGTGCTGACTCCGACGAAATCAGGCGCGAGGAAGCGTGCGGCTTCCTGCGCGGTCCTGGCGTGCAGCCACTGGTCTTCGAGGCGAAGAATGGTGTGGGTTGCGGACTGGGCTTGCGGCCACGCGTGCGCGGTTACGCAGAAGAGCGCGACCGTGAACATCAGACCCGCGATGATCGGTTGTGGCCTCAAATCTTGATGAAGATCTTCTTGCGGTAGAGTGGCAGCACGATGAGCCAGCACACCAGCACATAGAACAACGAGTATGCCAGCGAGCCGAGCGCCGGATAGGAGGGCATGAGCGCGGCGATGTGCTCGGCAGTCCAGCGCAGCACGTTGCTGTGGGCTCCGACCCGGACATTGTCCAGACAGGCTGACATCAGCTCGGAGAGAACATACGCCGCGATGGCGTTAGTGCCGAAGACCAGCAACGGCCAGGTGCCCCGCCGGTAGCCGCGCACCTGTACCAGGAACCAGAAGGCGGCGAGGATGAGCAGCGACCAGCCGGCGGCGTAGAGGACGAAGCTGGAGGTCCACAGCTTCTTGTTGAGAGGGAACCAGGGGTTCCAGAGCAGGCCGAGGATGACGCCGCTGAAGCCCGCGGCAGCGAGGCCGAGCGCCTTACGCGAATCGGATCGCGTGGAAGAGCGCAGGAAGAGACCGGTGAGCACGCCGATGAGCGTGGTGCCGAGGGCCGGGATGGTGGAGAGCAGGCCCTCCGGGTCGCGGGTGCCTTCGTAGAGGTGTTTCGCGGAGAAGATCTGGCGGTCGAGCCAGGCGACGATGTTGCCGTCATGGTCGAGGAAGGGAACGTCTCGGCCGGGCAAGCCGAAGCCGGGCACGGGGACGAAGCGCATCAAGAGGTAGTAGCCGACGAGACAGGCGACAAGGATCGCGACCTTGTCGGCTATGGTTGGCTGGCCGGCGGCAGAGCCTGCGGGACGGCGAATCCAGATATAGAGCGAGGCAACGATGAAATAACAGACCGCGATACGCGGCAACACTCCGTAGTAGCGCAGGGATGAGAGATGGAAGAACGGCGCGCTGTTTACGACGAAGCCGAGCAGGAGGATGATGACGGCGCGGCGCACGGTGTGGGCGAAGAGCGAAGCGCGGGTGACGCCGCGCGCCAGGCGCGACTCGGTAGAGAAGACGATGGACGCTCCCACCAGAAAAAGAAAAGTGGGGAAGACCAGGTCGGTGGGGGTGAAGCCGTTCCACTCGGCGTGCTTTAAGGCCCAGAAAGCGCGATCGCTGCCGTTGTCGTTCACCAAGATCATGAAGGCGATGGTGAGGCCGCGCAGCAGATCGACGGCGAGATAACGCTTGGACGAAGAGACGGGAGAGACGAGCGGATCGGGCGCGGATACGGTGCGGGTGGCGGAGCTCATGGCGAAGTGAGAAGAAGATTACGAGCTTTGCGCGGGAATGTGAAGCGCTGTTCGCCGGGTGACGAAAGAGTGCAGAGGGTTGTGACTCCGGCCGGTATACACTCTGGGACAGCAAGGATGACTATCACTGCGAGTGACACCTGCTCGCATCGACTCTAGCGAAGACACCTGGGATGTACGGGAAGGCGGTGAAAAGCCGCCACTGCCCCGCAACTGTATGCGCGTTTGCTGCTGCTCTATCGTTCAGTATTGGTAGAGTACGCAGCGCCTGACTGCCATGAACCACCCACTGGATTTTCAGAATCCGGGAAGGGGGCAGGCGGGTAGCAACGCGCGAGTCAGGAGACCGGTCCCGGTGTGCGTTGTACGAACCGCGTTCCGAGGGGAACGAAGGAGAACCCTGATGCCCGTCTGCACACGGCGCGCCCTGCGCCGATCTTTTGCTGCATTTCTGTTGATTTCCACCGGCATTTCGCCTGCTTTTGCTGCGGAGGTCCACGGCCGCATCACCGACCCATTGGGCGTGCCGGTTGCCGGCGCGGAACTCGCGCTGATTGGAGGCGGCAAGATCGTCACCAGCGGACACAGCGCGGCGGATGGCAGCTACTCGCTGCGCACCGGCCAGTCCGGCCACTTCTATGTCGTGGTGGTGAGCCAGACCTTTCGGCAGATTTCTACGCCTTCCTTCTATGCCGGAGTGCTGGATTCGCATCTGCAGAACGTGGTGCTGGAACCGGAGCGGGTCCATCAGCAGGTAGTGGTGACCGCGACCGGCACGCCGACGCCGCAGGCACAGGTGAGCGGCGCGATCACCTACGTTCCGCAGCCGGATTTCCGCAACCGTGCGATCATCGTCGATGCAATGCGGCAGGCGCCGGGAACCTTCCTGGTGCAGCAAGGCATGTATGGCGGCCTGGCATCGCTGTTTGTACGCGGCGGCAATTCCGCGGCAAACCGCGTGGTGCTGGATGGGGTGCCGATTGAGAATATCGGCGGCGTCTTCGACTACAGCACGCTGGCGACAACGGGCATCAAGAGCTTCGAGATCTATCGCGGCGCTAACAGCACGCTGTATGGATCGGACGCGGCGGCGGGGGTGGTGAACCTGGAGACGCCGCGCGGCACCACCTCGTTCCCGTCGCTGCTGTATGAGGGCGACGCGGGGAACTTCCGCACCTATCGCAATGCGGTGCAGGCTGGCGGCACCTGGCACAAGCTGGACTACTATGGCGGCTTCGATGCGCTGCGTTCGTCCAATGCGCTGCCGCAGGATGAGTATCACCTGAATACCGAATCGGCGAACCTGGGGTATGCCCTGAGCGGTTCGACGTCGTTGCGCGTGACTGCCCGCAACACGAATGCGGCGGTGGGCCTGCCGGGCCCGTACAACTTCACCGCGCTGACGAATGACGGCAAGCAGAGCGATCAGAACATCTATCTTTCCGGAACGATTGACAACCAGACGACCGAGGCCTGGCACAACCTGGTGCGCTACGGACTGACGCGCAAGCGGGAGCAGACCGCGCAGTGGTATCCGGCGGGGGTTCCGATCGCCGCCGGCAACGATGCCACGTTCACGAATTACTACGGGCTGCCGGTAAAAATCCAGGGCGCGAATGGATACAGCGCCGTCGGCCAGGTGCTGATGAACTACGGCACGGCGTTCGGCGGCGTCTATCCCAATTCGAGCGACTCGGCTAACAATCGGGACCAGCTCTATTTCCAGAGCGACTTTCGATTTACGCCGCACCTGACCGGACTGCTGGGCTTCCGTTACATGGATGAGCGCGGGAGTTATAACAATCCTGCGTTTTTCCTGGCAGAGCAGTTAGAGCGCTCGAACTACGACTACATCGGGCAGTTTGCCGGCGACTTCAAAAACCGGCTCTTCTACGCGCTCAGCGGAGTTATCGAGAAGAACGAGCTGTATGGCACCGTCGGACAGCCGCGCGTCGGGATGGCGTATTTTCCAGTGCGGCCGGGCGGCGGCATCGCGCATGGCACCAAGCTGACATTCAATTTTTCAAAAGGTATTCAGGAGCCTGACCTGAACTCGCAGATTGGTTCGTTGCAGGGGATCCTGACGAAGTACGGCTATGCCGATCTGATTACGAAATACCATGTCGGCCCGATCGGCGGCGAGACCAGCCGGAGTTACGATGGCGGGTTCGAGCAGACGTTTTTGAATGAACGCCTGCTGATGAAGGCGATCTACTTCCATAACGAGTTCGGCAATCAGATTGAGTTTGTGGATGGGCTGACGCTGCCGCTTATTGGAGTGAATCCGACCGTGGCGCAGGCGATTGGGAAGGCATACGGCGGGGCAAGCGTGAACTCGCTGGCGTTTCGTGCGCAGGGTGCGGAAGTCGAACTGCAGGGGGAGATCAGCTCGCATATCTTTGCGCGTGGCGGCTATACCTACACGGATGGCGCGGTGCAGCGGTCGTTTTCTTCCGACGCCATCGGGCCACAGGAGAATCCTTTGTTTCCCGGCGTGGAGCTTGGCATCAGCTCGCCGCTGATTGGAGCGCGACCGTTCCGGCGGCCGCCGCATGTGGGCTTTGCCGGCGTGACCTATACCACGCCGAAATGGTTCCTGCAGGTGCAGGGGAGTTTCGCGAGCCGGAGCGACGACTCCACCTTCATCAACTCGTTCTCCAGCCTGGCGGGCGATAACTCGCTGCTGCTGCCGAACCGGAATCTTGATTCTGCCTACGCCAAAGTCGACCTTGGCGGCAGCTATCAGTTGAAAGACTGGGTGGCGGTGTATGCGCAGCTCGATAACCTGGTGAGCGATCAGCACATCGGGCCGATCGGCTATCCGTCGCTGCCGCTTACGTTTCGGGCGGGCATGCGATTTGCGATCGGCCACACGAAGAAATGAGCGGAGCGGCGCCTGCCGCGCCGATTCGTAACGCTCGATACTGCAGGTCCTTCGACTCCGCGCCTGCGGCACTCCGCTCGGGATGACAAGCTTGGGCGGAGCGTCGCCTCAGTTCGCAATAAAAGAGCCGCTACTCGTTCCGCAGCGCGACCGAGGGTTGCAGTCGCGCGGCGCGGAGTGCGGGCAGGAGCGCCGCCACCATTGCCGCGAGCAGCAGGATGATCGCGGCACCGGCAATGGAAGAGATGCTGCCGCCGGACATGGCGGCGAAGAAGTGCGTGAGCGTGCGCTGCGCGATGACGACCAGCACCACACCTACGCCGAGCCCGGCGGCGAGCAGCGGAAGAATACGCCGCGCGATGAGGTAGGCGATGTCCATACGATTCGCGCCGAGGGCCATCCGCACACCCACCTCGACGGTGCGCTGAGTGGCGAGGAAGCTGAGCAGGCCGTAGATGCCGATGGCGGCGAGGAAGAGTGCGAGGCCGCCGAAGAGCGAGAGCATCCAGACCAGCAGGTGCCGCGGCGCGAGGGAGGCGTTGACGAGCGCGTCGAGCGGCGTCACATCGTAGAGCGCTTCGGCGCCATCGGCGCCGTGCACGGCATCGACCATCGGAGTGCGCAGACTTTCGGCATCGCCCGCTGAGCGAGCGACAAAGGTCACGCCTTCGACCGGCTCCTGCGCGAAGGGTTTGTAGATGACGCCCTTGTTCTCATCCACCTCGAGTGAATCGCGGCGGGTGTGCGCGACGATGCCGATGACCTGTGCCCATGGATCGCGCGAGCCGAAACGAACGCGCTTGCCGATGGGGTCCTGATGCGGCCAGTAGGCACGGGCGAGCACATCGTCGATCACCACGACAGGCTGCGTCTTGGCGGTGTCGCTGGATGCGAACCACCGGCCGCGCACGAGCGGGATCTGCATGGTCGAAAGAAGACCAGGTGTTGCCCATCGCTTATCGGCATGCGGGCCGGGCTCGTTGGGGAGTATCGGCAGGTTTTCGATGTTGAAGCTGCCGGAGGGTTTGATGGAGGCGCCGAAGGGAAGCGGGAAGACGGCGGCTGCGTCCTTGACTCCTGGCTCCTGACGAAGACGCGCGAGCACGTCGTCCACGAAGGCGGTGCGGCGTGGCTCGTTGTCACGATATTGTGCGCCGGTGAGCGTGACCGAGCCGCTCATGACGCCTGCGGGGCGGAAGCCGGGATCGACCTGCTGCAGGCGGAAGAGGCTGGAGAGGAACATGCCGGTGCCGGCGACCAGCAGGAAGGCGATGGCCATCTCACTGGCGACCAGGATGGCGCGCAGCCGTTGCTTGCCGGAGGCGCCGGTGCTGGTGCGGATTCCATCGGAGAGGCTGAGCGATTTGCGCTGACGCAGCACGCTCCACACCGGCGCGAGTCCGGCGCAGACCGCGGAGAGCAGGCCGATGGCGGCGGCGGCGAGCACGAGACGAAAATCAGTGTGGACCGAGAAGCCGGCAGCGAGGTCATGCGGGATGGCGCTGAGGATGAGGCGGCCGAGCAGAGGTCCAGTGACGATTCCCAGCACTGTCGCAAAGCCAGCGAGCAGCAGGACCTCGGTGATGAAGAGCGACGCAATCTGCGAGCGGGAAGCGCCGAGTGCGATGCGGAGCGCGAGCTCACGGGAACGTGCCGAGGCGCGCGCGAGAAAGAGACCGGCGACGTTCAGGCAGGCGATGAGCAGCACGCCGCCGACAACGGCGAAGAGGGCGATGAGAGGCTTGCGCAGATCGCCGGCAGCATCGTTGGTCCACGGCTCGGCGAACATGCCCCAGCCGGCACTCTGTCCGAAGCTGCCGGAGCCCTCGCGGCGAATCTGCTCGAGATGCTTCTGGTTGATGGCGGCATTGAAATGCGCGACCGAGACGCCGGGACGCAGACGGACGACGCTCGAATAGAACTCGTTGTAACGCTCGCCGGCGTCGTAGGCGGTTGGGGGCAGGCCGAGCGGCACCCAGAGATCGCGGCTGCGCGGCCAGTCGAAGTCGCTGCGCATGACGCCGATGACCTGGTAGGGCTGGCTGTCGAGCACCAGAGACTTGCCGATCGCGTCATGCTGTCCGCCAAAGAGCCGCTGCCATGCGCCATAGCTGAGCACGACGGTGCGGGCCGCACCCTTTTGATCGTCTTCCGGCCGGAATGTGCGGCCGAGGATGGGCTGAGCGCCAAAGGTGCGGAACCAGGGCCAGGTGACCTGGGCGGCGAGCAGATGCAGCGTGCGGCCGTCCTGCTGCGCATTGAAGCTTTGCTCGTCATACATGGCGGATGAGGAGACGAGCGAAGAGAGTGAGGCGGCATCTGCCTGATCGGGCGCGGAGACGCCGATGCTGGGCAGGTTGAGCTGAGTGTAGCGCGCATGGAAGGAGACGAGGCTGGCGGGATCTTCGACACCGGCGGGATGCAAGAGCACGCCCTGAATCACACTGAAGATGGCGGTGTTTGCACCGATGCCAAGAGTCAGGGTGAGGATGGCGATGACGGTGAAGAGGGGGGCGTGAAGAAGACGAAGCAGAGCCTGGCGGAGATTTGTCAGAAGCATGCGGACCTCAGAACTTACTGATCAGAACCTACTCACAAGGGGGCTACGCTCTGGCGAGACCCGAGGTTCACAAATAGTTGCAGATTTCTTCGTAGCTCACGTCCGTCACTCGCTCTGGAGGATGTGGATGGCGTCCTTGTAGGTGAGGCCGGGGCTGACCGGCTTGAAGTTGGAGCTGTCCTCGGTGGACTGGAAGGTGACGTTGTGGATCATCAGGATTTTGCCGGTCAGGTTGAGCTTCAGGTGCGTGGACTCCCAGTGGTTTTCACCCACGTCCTGCTGGATCACCAGGATGGTGCCGCCCTTGTAGAGGCGTCCGACGATGCCCCAGCCGAAGTTCACGTCGGAGATGAGGTGTGCGTCCAGCCGCGCCATGCGCTTTTGCGCGCAATCGATCCATAGCTCGCCCGCCATGCCGTGGTAGACCTGCGCTTCGCGGTCCGGGGGGATGAAATTCTGATTGGGAACGAAGTCGAGACGCCACGCGGGACCGTTAGGCGTGTTCACCACGCCGCGGTAGGTGTAGAGGAAGGCGTCGGGCAGCAGGCGGACCATTTCATTGGACCGATTGCTGTCGTCCTGCTCCTTCTTGTGACGATGCGCCTGCAGTTCCGGGTGGGCCAGCAGATTGTCCAGCCGGTCGCGTTCCGCCTTGGCGCGCTCCGGGGTCAGCGGCTTGTCGTTGACGGCGACGAGTCGCGCGATGTCTCCGTCCCGGGTTTCGATGATGTCCTTGGTGGTGCTGCCCTCTTCATCCTGCTTGCGCAGGCGAAAGCGGAAGGGATGGCCGGCGTTGGTCGAGTGAAGCTCATTCCAGGATGCGGCGCGGACCAGGGCAACCGGATCCTCCGGTGGGGGCTCCTGCGCACACAAACGCGCAGAACAGGAGACAACGAGAAGGGCGGGCAGAACGAGGGGAATCAGGCGAGAGGAGGTGATTCCGAACAAGCATTTTCTCCTGGGAGTAGAGCCACATATTAAACCGAACCAGTGCGTGGCGACCCTCACCAGCGAATTGCGCCAAGAGGAGCAGCCCAGCGGTCTTATTTTCTTTACTTAGAAGGCGAGAATGCGCGGAGAGTTGTGGCACCGGTCACGGGTTGTGAATATAGCATCCGTACAGGCCTAGATCGCCCAACGATTGCACTCGCAGCTTTTCTTCCAGGGAAAGCCGCGCCGAGTGAGCGCTCCGCGGACGACAGTATTCGAAGTGGTTGCATATATGGATTCGCTACTCTGTCCAGCAGCATGAGGCCCGCTTCGATGGCGGATCTCATCCGTAGCCTCACCAAGCAGCTCTGGTTTATGCAACCACTTCTAGCGAAAATGCTATAGTTCGCTCAAGAACTTGACGCCGCAAGAGCGCGGCGCGAACTCTTCAGGAGACGTGATATATGGCGGCAGGCGAGTCCGGCGCAGCGGTAATCGGGAAGTCAGTCCAGATCCGCGGCGAGGTGAATGGCAGCGAAGATCTGATAGTGGACGGTGTGGTTGAGGGCACGATCACACTCAGCGACAGCCGGCTGACCATCGGGCAGACCGCCAAGGTGTCGGCGAATGTCTCCGCGCGGGACGTGGTTGTGGTTGGAACGCTGCTGGGCGACGTGCGCGCTTCGGGCAAGGTGGAACTGCGCCAGGGCTCCACGCTAACCGGCGACCTGACGGCAGCGCGCCTTTCCATCGAAGAGAATGCAAACTTCAAGGGCAAAGTAGACCTGGTGCAGAACGCCGCCGCACAGAAAGTCCAGCAGGGCCAGCCGGCGCCGGAAAAACGGTAACGCGGATCGTATCGCGGATACCTGCAGCAAGGGGCGCCGGGGGGACGCCGATCCTACGTGTTCAAAAACCCGTTCCAGAGATCCAAGGATGACGCGCAATCGAACTCGCCGACGGTGCTGACCGGGCCGCGTACCTCGCGGCACTCCAGCGGCTGGGCGAATCTCAGAAAGCAACTGCTGACCGAGAGCGGACTGTACATCCTGGACATTGGCCCCACGTCGCCGACCAACATCAATCTGCTGACGAATGCCGGCCACAGCGTCTACATGGCCGACCTGGTGCCGGAGGCGCAGAGCCCGCAATGGATGAAGAAGCCAGCGGACGGCGGCGACCCGGTCTTCGATGTGGAAGGGTTTCTGGAGCACAATCTGAACTTTACCGGGCGCGAATTCGATGCCGTGCTTTTGTGGACCACGCTCGATTTTCTTCCCGACGCGCTGGTGCAGCCTACGGTCGAGCGCCTGCGCTCGTGCCTGCGGCCAGGCGGCAAGGTGCTGGCGTTCTTCCACAACAAGCAGACCGGCGAGAACACCGCGTATTGCCGCTATCACATCAGCGAAACCGATGCGATCGACATGCAGGAGAGCGCGCCGATCCCGCTCCGCCGCGCCTTCACCAACCGCAGCATCGAGAAGACCTTCGAGCGCTTCAATGGCTGCAAGTTCTTCCTCGCCAAAGACAATCTTTACGAAGTGATCATCACGCGGTAGGGACTGGCCGTCCGGGCGGAAGCGCCTGCGTGCGATGCTGTTGCGCCGGTTGCTACACTTCGGAGAATGTACTCTCTCAGAGTGGTGGATGAAGCTGGGAATGGTCAGGACTACGAAGTAGAGTTCATTCCGCGCATTGGTGAACGCATTGTGTTGGAATACGGCACCAATCGCGAACCGGTTCGCCCACACTATTTCCGCGTCAAAGACGTTTCATTTCATCTGGACCTTAAGCCCGGGGATCAAATAGCAGTCTTGATCGAGGAGGCTAATCCGCTTCCCTGGCCAAACGACGACGGGCGCTAGCCTGATCCTTCACCTCATCTACCTCATCGGCACCGGCTGTGGCGGTTTGCGTGGCACGCCTGCGAGTGCGGAGACGGGGAAGAGCTGGCTTTCCTCTTCGCGCAGCGATGGCGGAACGCCGACGTTGCGGGTGAGCAGGGCGTCGTAGCTTCGCAAGCCAAGCCCATGCTTTTTGCAGGCGGCGCGCAGCAGTTCGCGGCAGCGCTCGGCGTAGGCTTTGGGGACGAAGGCGGAGTCTTCGTAGCGCGTGCGGTACATCGGCTCCAGCGCCGGGAAGTGCTCGCGGATGAAGGCGAGATAGGTTTCCTTGGAGCAGGGCTTCAGGAAGAGCGGGTTGGCATGCAGGAAGCAGGCTCGCGCCTGGCGGCTGAGCTCGGCCATGCGGTTGAGCGCCGGGCCGGTATCGGTGATGCCGGGCAGCAGCGGCGCGCACATCACGCCAACGCGCAAGCCGGCCTCGCGCAGGCGGCGCACAGTGGCGAAGCGCAGGTCAGGGCGCGGCGCGCGTGGTTCGAGCAGGCGGGCGAGTGCCGCATCGGGCGTCGTGATGGTCATGTGGATGGTCAGCTCGTTGTTCCTGGCGATCTCGCACAGGTAGCGGAGGTCGCGCGCGATCAGCGCCGATTTGGTGACGATGCCGATATGCAGGCCGCGCTGTTCGGCGAAGACGGCGAGCAGGCTCTGGGTGATGCGCAGGCGGCGCTCGATGGGCTGGTAGGGGTCGGTGGCGGTGCCGATAGCGATCTCCTCGCCGGGCCGGACCTGGCGCAGCTCCTGGCGGAGCAGCCATGCGGCGTTGTCCTTGACAAAGATCTTGCGCTCGAAGTCGGCCGGGCTGCGGAGCTCCATGAACTCGTGAGTGTAGCGGGCATAGCAGTAGCGGCAGGCGAATTCGCAGCCGCGATAGGGATTGATGCCCCAGGCAAAGCGCAGGCCGCGGCGAGAGACGACGCGGTTGAGGATCGAGCGGACGGGCAGGGAGCGAAACTCGATGAGATGGCCCTGATCGACCTCCACGGCGTCCGCAGCCATGCGGGCGATTCCGGGTGGGTTAGGTGGCGGGAGTTCTGGAAAGAGGGGGAGCGCTTTGGCCTGTATATTCGCCATTTGTTCGCCTCTAAATCCAGAGTAATCCGGGCCGGCTGAGCCGTCAAGCGGCATGGGGCAAGGAGACAGCAGCCTGCGAAGCTCAACGAAAACGGTGCTGATAGAGTGGCGCGATGCGATGGTCTGTACTCTGCACGGTGGGGTTTCTGCTGGCGGCTCCGTCCCTGAACCGTGCACAACCGGCACAATCCGGCGACGCGAAACAGGCGAAGTGGATGCTGGGGCCGTTTACACGGCCGCAAAAGGCTCAGCCGGTAATCACCGCGCGGCCGGAGTCGGTCTTTACCGATCCGATTCTGGGCAAGCCGGTGCACTGGGAGGCGCTTCACACTTTCAATCCGGCAGCCATCGTGCGCGACGGGAAGATCTACGTTCTCTATCGTGCGGAGGACGACAGCGGCACCATGCAGATCGGGATGCATACCTCGCGGCTTGGCCTTGCGGTCAGCGACGATGGCCTGCACTTCCAGCGCGAGGCGGCGCCGGTCTTCTATCCGGCGAAGGACAGCGAGCAGGCGCGGGAGTGGCCGGGCGGCACGGAGGACCCGCGCATCGTCGAGTCGCCGGATGGCGGCTACGTCATCACCTATACGCAGTGGAACCAGGAGACGTATCGCGTGGGCGTGGCCACTTCGCCGGACCTGCATACGTGGACCAAGCACGGGCCGGCCTTCGGAATGGGGAAGTATGCGGGGCTGAAGTACAAGTCGGCGGGAATCGTCACCGAGTGCGTGACGAAGGGGCGATGTGTTGCCGCCAAGATCGGAACGGCGAAGAGCGGGCGGCACTACTGGATGTACTGGGGCGAGGGGGAGATTCACCTGGCGACTTCGGACGATCTGGTGCACTGGACGCCGGTGGAAGGCGCGGATGGCGAGCCGAAGGTGCTGATGCGCGCGCGTCCGCACAGGTTCGACAGCGGATTGCCGGAGGTCGGGCCGCCGCCGGTGCTGACCGGGGACGGCATCGTCCTTGTTTATAACGGTAAAAACGCCGCGGGCGCTAACGGCAAGAACGCTGCAGGCGCTGACGGCAAGAATGCCGAGGGAATGCGGAGGGTGCGCGGCGCGATCCGAAGCTGGCTGCGGGTACTTACGCGGTGGGACAGGCGCTCTTTGCGGCGGATGATCCGGCGAAGCTGCTGGCGCGGACGAACACGCCGTTCTTCCAGCCGAAGCTGCCATGGGAACAGAGCGGCCAATATGCGGCGGGGACCACCTTTGCCGAGGGGCTGGTGTGGTTCCGCGGCCGATGGCTGCTCTATTACGGCTGCGCGGACTCGCGGGTGGGCGTGGCGATGAGCCGTAGCCGTGCCGATCGAGGCGTCTACTGAGGAGTTGTCGAGATCCAGCCCTGCTCCGGGCCGATAGAATCCAAATATGGAACCACTGAAGGGGAAGACCGCGCTGGTGACGGGCGCGGCGAAGCGGATTGGGCGCTAGCCTGGCGCTGACGCTAGCCGAAGCGGGTGCGGATGTGGCGATCACCTACCGCAGCTCCGAGGCGGACGCGAAGGCCACCGTCGAAGCAATCCGCAAGTACGGTGTGCGGGCGACGGCGGCGTATTGCGATCTTGGCGATGTCGCCTGCGTACGGGGCGCTGTGGATGAGACGATTCGCGAGCTCGGCAGCATCGATCTGCTGGTGAACAATGCGGGCTTGTTCGAGACACTGCCGCTGGAGTCGATCACGCTGGAGCACTGGGACGCGATGTTGAACACCAACACGCGTGGCCCGTTCCTGATGGCGCAGGCGGCACACGCGGAGCTGAAGC
Source organism: uncultured Acidobacteriaceae bacterium (assembly GCA_963763665.1). Lineage (GTDB taxonomy): Bacteria > Acidobacteriota > Terriglobia > Terriglobales > Acidobacteriaceae > KBS-83. Next base: position 52,833 of record CAVXPT010000005.1, read on the forward strand.
AGCGGCAGGGACGCATTGTGAACATCGGCTCGCTGGGCGGGCTGCATCCGTGGGCGACGCATGGGCATTACTGCGTCTCCAAGGCCGCGCTGCACATGTTGACCAAAACGATGGCCAAGGCGTGGGCGCCGGAGATCAGCGTGAACTGCGTGGCGCCGGGCATGATCGTGAACGGCGAGGTAGATCCGGGATACGAGCACTTTGTGGAAAAGACGCCGATGCGCCGCAACGGCACGCCCGAGGATGTGGCGGCGGCGGTGCTCTTCTTCGCCGCCGGCCCCAAGTTCATCACCGGCCAGGTGCTGAGCGTGGATGGCGGATTGGGCCTCTGACGGGCGGTCAGAAGGCGCCGGGAAGCTCACGCCGGAAGGGTTGTACCGGCGAGCCTCACAACGGGAACCACACGGAGAACCACAACAGAGAACCAGGACAGAAAGAACCAGAGCAGAATTCAACAAAAAATTGCAGTCAAATGCAGTCAAGAAGTTGTAGAGAAGCAGGCAGGAGAGGGGAGGTTAGACTCTCGTGCTGCCTTCCCAGAGACCCTACGGCAGAACATCCGCACAACAGAGAGAACCAAGGTAGAGCAAGGGTTTCCGGTACGTCAGAGTTAGGAAGCTGCGCGATCTTCACGAAGGAATGCAGGGAAGCTCACAACCTTCTCCCGCTCGAAGAGCCAGTCGACTTCGGAGTGAAGTGCGGAGGCGATTGCCTGCCGCAGCGCATCTCCAGGTTCCCGGCTTCCGTTTACGATCCGGCTGAGATATGCCTCGTGAATGCCCACCATCTTGGCCAGGCGGTTCTGGCGAATCCCTGTTTTGTAGATCGTCAGCTTCAAGTTAGGGTAAATAGATCTCTCGTCGAGTTTCACTTTTTACTCGCCTCTTTGGACTTCGGAGTAAGACAGAATTTCTTGCGTGCTCCCAAAAGTACAACCAGTTAGAAAAACTTGCCACGATGCATTGGTACCCAAATAGTCACCTCTGCTTCGCGGAGGTAACTGCGGATCTGCCGGATGCGGGCTAAACACTCAGAACCTGGACCGCATGACCATCTGATTTTGTGTGAATGGGCGGTTGCGGGCCGGGGCTTGAATCAATTGACAAAAGCGTCGCGCTGAAAAAAATTCAGGCGCTCCGGGCAACTCTTTCCGTGGCGGGCACGCTTGGGGAATAGGTAATTCCTTCATGATTCTTGCCAATCGGGGCTGTTCCATTTCGGGCTTGGGCCGGGGAATGGGGACGCCTAAACAGCGTTCAGAACGAAGGCGATGACGGTAGAACCGGAAGGCTCGCCCGCTGCGATGGCAGCTTGATCGAGGTTTTCGGACAATTCCCCGGCCGGAAGCATGATCGCTGCATTGCTGACTTCCTGCGCCGTCGCGTTCTGAAAGCAGAGCTCGCAGACGCCATATCCTTCGCCGGTTGCGATGGGTGGCCCGAAGACGCGGCAGGTTTCGGGCCGCGACGCATAGAGATCGCAGGTGCCGTTTGCGGGATCGAGGACGGGGCAGGGCTCATCGTCGGCAAAGTCCTCGAAGCCGGCGGCAGGATCGCCGTTGCTATCCACATCGAGGACGCCGGTGGCGGTATCGCCGGGGAACCCCGGCTTGAGGCGTGACCAGGATGCCGCAGCCCGCGCCTGCACACGGGCCGCGCGCTCGGGATCTGCTTCCTTGAGCGCGGAGAGGCCCTGCTTGAGCCTGAGAGCGTCGGCCGGGCCGATGGCGAAGACTCCGATGCAGCATTGCGTGCAACCGGGCCGGCAGAGGAGGTGCGGTCCGCTGCGGACGGCAGCGTCGGCGAAGGCGCCGTCGATCAAGGCGACAAAGGCATGATCCTGACCTCGGAACCGTGCCTCTGGTTCGCTCGCGTGTGTGGACTTGCCGCCCATGGCTTCCATGGTAGCCAGTTGTTGGCAGGGCGATGCGGAAAGCTCTCGAGACCGTCGAGGGCGCGGCGTCCTGAGTGCGGCGGCGTCCCGGGGGGCGCCGCTTCGAGTCAGGTCAGGTGTTCAGAAGGAGTCGGCGACCTTGCTGGCGGTCTTCGAAGCCTTGCGGGCGAAGGTATTCGCTTGCGAGGCCACATCGTCGGCTACGTCGCGGGCGCGCGAATAGACCTTGGTGGCGTGCTTGCTGAAGTCGTCCGCAGTATCCTTGAGATAGTCGCCAGTGTCGTCGAACTTACGCTTCCACTGCTTGCGGGTCTTATCTCCGGTGCGTGGCGCATACGCCAGGGCCACGGCTGCTCCGGCAGCCACTCCGATGGAAAAAGCTGTCCAGTATTTGAAAACGCTCATGCTTGGATCCTCCTGTGTGTCTATCGTCTGTGCGCTCTGTTCAACAGCGCTTTCCCGCATCGCGGCACGTTTGCAGGGTAAGAAGGGGAGCGGCCCCGTGGGGTTGTGCAGAGGAGATGTGTTTATCCCTCTCAGCCGAGGATACGCGCAGCGGTGAGGCCGGGATCTACTTTTGAGGGATCTGCTTTAGCGGGTGCTGAGAGCAGGCGCAGGCGATGCGACGGTCAGGCCGAGAGCGGAGGACTCGCTCTGGACATTTGCCGGTACGGGGTGGGTTACGGGGTGCTTCGCGCGATGCAAGAAGCCGCGGTGGCCACGGGACGCGTCCTCTAACTGCTGCAGTGCCTGGGGCGAGACCATCGGAGCGGCGGCGCGCAGGGCTGACGGGTCGAATGCAGGCTCCTGCGCCGAGGGAGCCAGAAAGCCGGCATGCTGCGGGGCGACCTGAAAGAGCAAGTGATTCTGGGAGGGAAGCGGCTCCGCGTACACGAAGCAGAGGGACATGACCAGCATGAATGCGGCAACGTAGATCAAGAATCGAAAGCGGTAGGTCATATCCATCGCGAAACTCCGTCGGCGCGAAACTCTGTCGGCCGGTGTTACCTTTCGTGATTCCTCTTATCTAGCGAGATTCATCCACAAGTAGGGCAGGGTGAATCGCACGCAGGTTGTAGGGCAGAGGTTTTCCGTTGTAGCCCAATTTGGGCGCACTGATTCTGGTGCAGATTGAGACTCACGGGGAAACCGTTCGAGTCTCCCAGTCTGCCCAGCAGCAAGCGGTAACTGGTGGCAGAGCGGATGTTGGCCTTCTGTGTATCGAAATGGATTACCACGACGTCAAAGGGTTCCTGTAAGTCCTTGCCTGACATTGATATTTGGGCAAAATTGAGGTAAGATACCTAAGGATCAAGTGAGCGGCACATCCCTGTATGTGCCCGGCCGAGAGCATGGCCGAATCAGGTCCCAATTACTCTCCACGTTGAGGAAAACAAGCGCATGGCAAAGCGTCGCGGAAATCCGAACTGGGGAAAGCCGGAGCCCATTGGGCCGGTGGTCCCCACAGTCACATCGTTCGAGCAGGTGGTGAAGGAGTTCAAACTGACCCCCGATCAGTACGTGCGGTCGACCCGTCTTCGTGAGTGGGCACGGCGCAATAAGAACTCCAAGTACATCCCTGAAGCATTGCTTGAAGCCTGGGGCTTCGAGATCGAATCCACGCTCTAAGAGATACCGGCTGATCCGGGCTCGCTTGATTCAGGCGCCATTCCTTCGGGGATGGCGCCTTTGTCTTGCCTGCTAGTGAGGGTGCGGCCCGACCTGTGCGCTATCGAGGATGGGGACCTGCTCGACGATTTCCAGGTCGAAGCCTTCGAGCGCGGGCACATGGGTGGGCGTGTTGGAGAGCAGGCGGATTTTGCGGATGTTGAGATCCGCGAGGATCTGGCCGCCGATGCCGACCTGGCGCAGCACGCGCTGGTGACGCTCTTCATGGCCGGGCTCCGCATGTATCTCCCGGGCGCGGGTCTCGTGGTGCAGCAGGATACGCGCCGGCGTGTCGCGCCGGTCCAGCTCAAAGCCGGGGCTGTTGTTGTGCAGATAGATCAGCGCGCCGCGCCCGGCCTGCGCGATGCGTTCGAGCGAGCGCTCGAGCAGCTCGCGGCAATCGCATGTAGTGGCGCCGAAGACATCGCCGGCCAGGCAATGGGAGTGCACGCGAACCAGCGTCGGCGTGTTCCCGCTATCCTCGCCAACCGGGCCGCGGACCAGCGCCAGATGACTCTCGCCGCCGTTCACCTCGCTTTCGTAGGCGATCATGGTGAAGTCGCCGTAGCGGGTGTGGACCAGCGATTCGGCGACACGATGGATGTAGCGCTCGTGGCGGAGACGATAGCGGATCATCTCCGCGACAGTGAGCATTTTGAGACCGTGCTGGGCACAGAAACGATCGAGGTCCGGCACCCGCGCCATGGTGCCATCGTCATTCATGATTTCGCAGATGACGCCTGCGGGAATGAGTCCCGCCATGCGCGCGAGATCGACGGAGGCCTCAGTCTGGCCGGCGCGGACCAGGACGCCGCCCTTGCGGGCGCGCAGGGGAAAGACATGGCCGGGACGCGCCAGATGGGATGCGGTGCTGGCTGGGTCGATGGCGACGCTGATGGTGCGGGCGCGGTCGGCTGCGGAGATGCCGGTGGTGACGCCCTCGCGGGCCTCGATGCTTTCGGTGAAGGCGGTGCCGAAGCGGGAGGTATTCTCGTGCGCCATGGGCGGCAGGCGGAGGTAGTCGGCGCGCTCTTCGGTGAGGGCGAGGCAGATGAGGCCGCGGCCGTAGCGTGCCATGAAATTGATCGCCTCGGGGGTGACAAACTCGGCGGCGAGTGTCAGGTCGCCTTCATTCTCGCGGTCTTCGTCATCGACCACCACGACCATGCGGCCGGCCTGAATTTCGGCGATCGCGCCGGGGACATCGACGAATGGAGGGTGGGACATCGCGTTCGGGGCCTTTCAGTGCTGCATATCAGTGCTTCATGAAGGATGCCGCGCCGAGGGGTCCGGGTGCAAGGATGATGGCACTGCCGCAGTTATCCGGAGGTTACCGCGATGCTAGACTTCGCTGGTGACGGATATTCTTGCCAAGGTCCGCCGGCGCACGCGGCGGCTCTGGAATTGCCGCCGGATCCAAAGGGCTCTCGATGGGAAACGCGGCCTGGAGATCGGCGGTCCGAGCTCCATCTTCTCCCCGGTTACACCCAACGGCTTCATCCCGCCGGTCTATGCCATCGCGGCGTCGCTGGACAATTGCAACTTCGCGACCGACACCACCTGGTCGCGCGGCGAAGCGGGCCGCACCTTTCGCTATCTGCCTGAGCGGGAAGCGGGGATGCAGTACATCCACGACGCGACGGACCTGGCTTCGATCGCTGACGGTTCGTACGATTTCCTGCTGGCGTCGCACATCCTGGAGCATGTTGCCAATCCATTGCGCGCGCTGCAGGAGTTCCATCGGGTGGTGAAGCCGAACGGCTCTCTGCTCATCGTGGTGCCGAACCGGTTGCATACCTTCGATCATCGCCGGCCGCTGACCACGTTCGCTCATCTGGAGGGCGATCTGGCGGCCAACACGGACGAGAGCGATATGACGCATCTGGAAGAGATTCTGGCACTCCACGATCTGGAGAAGGACGAGCTCGCGGGATCGCCCGAGGAGTTTCGCGCGAGATGTCTGCGGAATCGCGAAGCGCGCTGCATGCACCATCACGTCTTCGATCTGGCTCTGCTGGACCGCTCGCTTCGCTGGGCGGGATTTCGTCCGCTCTACAGCACCGATGTATGGGGGCTTCACGTGCTGATCTTTGCGCGGCGCGCTTAAGCGCGCAGCATTCGGATTGGTTGCGCGGCACTTTGCGCCGATATTGAACGGAAGATACAGCAGGTCCCTTCGACAAGCTCAGGGCAGGCTCTTCACTCCACCTTCGGTTACGTTCAGGATGACAAATGTTATACCAAGGAGCTAACGATTCACCATGCTAGTCGATCTCAGGCAGCGGCAGCTTGCCTTCCAGGCCGCGAGCTGCGAGGTCGCGGCGTAGCTGTTCGACGCTGGTGAACTGGATGCCGTCGATGCCGAGCGCGCGGGCGGCCGCGATATTGGCCGGAATGTCGTCGACAAAGATGGCCTCCTGCGCAGCCACGCCCAGCTTTTCCAAAGTGTGCCGATAGATTGCCGGGTCGGGCTTGGCTGTGAGGAGTTCACAGGACCAGGTGAGCCAGGTGAAGCCGGTGAGCCAGTCGAAGTGCTCGCGCATGTAGGCGAGGTTCACGTCGCCCATGTTGGAGAGGATCGCGGTCTTGACGCCGGCCTTCTGCAGGGCGAAGGCCCAATCCAGCATGGGAGCATTCAGGTTGGCCCACATCAACGCGTCGTGATGGTGAAAGGCGGCGAGCCGCTCCGGCGTGAGCGGAAAGCCGGCGCCTTCAGAGACCTTCTGCCAGTAGGTTTGGCCGTTCAGCGCGCCTGCGTCATAGGCATGGCGGTGGGCCCAGTAGTGTTCTTCAAAGACTTCGTCAGGTACTCCGGCTGCGGCGACCAGCGCGGTGTGCGAGTCGGCATCGGGCTGCATGCTGAGGACGCGGCCGAAGTCGAAGATAACCGCGCGAGGCACGGTAGCGGTGGGGGCAGGAGAGGCGGTAGTCGTCACCTCTCTATTATGTATGAAGCGGTATGAATTGCGGGAGGCAGGCGCCCACGTGCGGTTTGCAGCGAGAACGGAATGGACCGGCGAGGGGACGGCGTGGTCACGCGCGCTGGAGGCGCGGCGGCGCAGCGGGCTGCCCATACTTGATCTGACGGCCTCGAACCCGACGCAGTGCGGTTTCACGTATGACGCGAGTCTGCTGGTCGATCTGTCGGCGGAGAAGGCATTTCTCTACGATCCAGACCCGCGCGGCATGCTGCATGCGCGGGAGGCGGTGTGTGGCTACTATGCCGATCACGGCGCGCGCGTCGATGCAGACCAGGTCGTGCTGACCACCAGCACCAGCGAGGGATATAGCTGGCTCTTCCGGCTGCTCTGCGATCCGGGCGACGAGGTGCTGATTGCGCAGCCCAGCTATCCGCTCTTCGATCTGCTGGCCACGATTGACGATGTGAAGCTCACGCCGTACGCGCTGCTACATGACCCGGGCGGAAGTCTGGACGGAAACCATGGCTGGTGTCTCGACCTGCACACGTTACGGCAAAGTGTGACCTCGCGTACTCGCGCGATCGTGGTGGTGCATCCGAACAATCCGACGGGCCACTACACTTCGCCTGCCGAGCGCGAGGCATTGGCCGAGTTGTGCCGCGAGCGGGGGCTGGCGCTGATCGTCGATGAGGTTTTTCTCGACTATCCATTTGCCGGCGCTGCATCGGGAGAGTTGGCCCACAGCTTTGCGCGAGGCGAGCAGAAGGCGCTGACCTTTGTGCTGAGCGGGCTGAGCAAGGTTGCGGCACTGCCGCAGATGAAGGCCTCGTGGATCGCATGCCTGGGTCCGGAGGATGTGCGCGGCGATATACAGAATGGGGCGATGCGGCGGCTGGAGATCATTGCGGACACATTTCTCTCGATGAACGCGCCGGTGCAGCATGCGCTGCCGGGATGGCTTGCCGGGCGGCACACGATTCAGCAACAGCTTCGCGATCGCGTGAGACAAAACTTGCAGGGACTCGATAACGCACTCGCGCGGCAGCATGAGATTGCGCGGCTTGCCTGCGAGGGCGGCTGGTACGCGACGCTGCGCACGCCATTCTTCACAACTGGAGAGGCGCTGGCGGTGCGGCTGCTGGAGCGGTGCGGGGTTGCAGTGCATCCGGGGAGCTTCTTCGGCTTTGCGGAAGCGAACCGGCTGGTGGTGAGTCTGCTGCCGCAGGCGGAGGTCTTTGCGGACGGGATTACCGCGCTGATTGCCGAGACAGGAAGGGGATCATAATCGGCAGCAGGTCGATGGTCCGCACAGTGCCGGGCTGTGCTTGACTGTGAAGATGCATCGGTTTCTTTCAAATTGCATGTTTGCGGTCTTGACTGATGACTGTGTCGGCGCACATCGCTGCACAGGACGGGCCCGCAGCATTGCACCGGGACTACCAAACACTGCTCGACAATGGGCAGATGCAGGTGGTTCTCGTGCACTACAACCCGCATGAAGCACTGCCGGTTCACGACCACTCGCAATATCCGACGGTGTATGTCTACCTGAGCAATTCCGGGCCGGTGCGTTTCATCCATGACGGAGCGGCGCCTTTCACGCTGACGCGGCGGCCGGTGAGGGCAGGATGGTTTCGGGTCAGTCCGGGGCGCCTGGAACGGCACCAGGTCAAGAACATTGGTCCAGTGTCGAGCGATTTCCTGCGGGTGGAGTGCAAGCGGATAGCGCTAGGCAAGATCGCGGATGAGTTTCGTTATACCAAGAATCCGGAGCTGAAGAAGACGGGCGTGACCACCGACTACTCGTCACCGGAGATGGTGATCCGGCGGTACGTTGTCCTGGCGGGCGGCACGGAACACATCGCTGGCGAGAGGCAACCCGAATTACTGATCGCATTCACGCCGGTGATCGTTCGTCAGCATGGAAACGTGGATCAGAGGATGGCGGCGGGTTCGGTGTTGTGGGTCAGGGCCAATGCGAACTTCGACCTGCGGCCCACAGGCAGCATGGTGGCGCATGTGCTGGCTATCCGCTTGTTGAAATAAGCGCTCGTCTCAGGGCCACATGTCCGGCTGCAGGAAGGGGTTGGTCTCGCGCTCCTGCCCGAGGATCGTTTCCTCGCCGTGCCCCGGAACGACCAGTGTGTTCTCCGGCAGGAGCAGCAGTCGGGTGTGGAGCGAGTGGAGCAGGGCACGGGTGTCGCCGCCGGGAAGGTCGGTGCGGCCGACGCTTCCGGCAAAAAGTGTGTCGCCGGCCAGAAGCAATTCCTGCTTTGGGAAATGAAGACAGATGCTGCCGGGAGTATGGCCGGGGGTGTGGATGACCTCCGCTTCGAGGCCGGGGATGCCGGTGGAGAGGCCATCTTTCGCGCTTTGGTCCAATGCGACCTTTTCCGGGGCGGGGATGCCGAGCCATCCGGCCTGGAGCTCCAGCATGTCGAGGATGGGGAGGTCCGCCTGGTGAAAGAGCACAGGGGCGCCGGTGACGTGCTTGAGCTGCGCAGCGCCGCCAATATGGTCGATATGCGCATGGGTCACGATGATCTGCTTCAGCGTGAGGTGGTGGCGAGCGAGCCGGGCGAGGATGTCGGCGATCTCGTCGCCGGGATCGACAATGATGGCCTCGCGCGACTCCAGATTTGCCAGCAATGTGCAATTGCAGCGGAGCGGGCCGACGGGGAAGGTCTCGCGCAACAAGCGGGGCGGCATATCAGGATAGTAGCGCCTTACGTTTCTAAAATGCGCTCGCGGTAACTGGGCGGCATTACTCCGAGATTACTAATTGCAGGTCTGCTTGTGACGATGCGCCGGGATATAAACAGCAAAACGCACAGGCTCATCGCGGATAGCTAAACCCTGATCCATGTGCGGAGAAGCGCGCCCGATTGAGGCAGCCCGGCCTTGCGGTCTTGCAGTGTTTTGCGCCAAGGTTCACGCCGTTTTGTCGATTGTGAGAGGACCGCATCATGCCGTTGGCACAGCCCGGAACACCAAGGTCCACGCGCCCGCCTGGCGCCGACCAGGCGGCTGATGCTCCAGTTCGCGCGACGGTTGACGTACTTTTCCTGGAAAGCACGGTTCTGTGGGCCAGCGCCACGGCATTGCTAGGGGAGGAGGGCCGGCTCTCCTACAGCGACCTGATGGTGCGCGCGCAGAATGTTGCCGCCGTTCTTCGCCGCAAGGGGATGCGGCAGGGCGATCTGGTGGGTGTCGTCGGATTACGCACCTTCAGTTCCATCAGCAGCATTCTTGGCATTTTGCTGGCGGGCGGCGTCTACGTGCCCTTCGATGTGCACGGGCTGTCTCCGGAGAAGCTGGCGCGCCAACTGGATGAGAGCGCGATCCGGCTGCTGGTGACGGACCGCACCGACCATGCCGGGATGGCGCTGCCATGGGCGCGCCGGGTGACCATCATCGATGCCTCGACGGTGGAGCGCGAGTTTATGCCGCGGTTCCAAGATGTGCAGCTGCCGCATCGATTGCCGGAGGATCCGGCGGCGGTGGTCTTCAACGCCGCGGGACAGGGAGTTCTGGTGACGCATGCCGGCATTGTGCGGCTGGTGACCTCGGGAACGTTGATGGAGTTTCGTTCCGCGGACACGGTGCTGCTGCACGCAGGCGCGCAGGAACATACCTTCCAGATGGAGCTGTGGGGCCCGCTGCTGGCCGGCGGAACGGTGGCCCTGTCGCCCCAGAGTTGGCTGGGATCGGTGACGCCTGCGCATGAATATGCACGCGTGATGCGGCGCTTCCGCGTCTCCGCGATTTGTGCACGGCCGCTGTTGCTGGAGGAACTGGCGAAGGAACCGCTGGCGCCGCTCGACCAGGTGCGGCAGGCGGTGGTGGATGCGGCGGAGCTGGGTACCGCAACAACGGGGACAAATCTGGGCACAGCGAATCTGGGGTCAGGGCTTTTGCGGCGCCTGGGAAGCAGCGAGCACCCCATGCGGGTGATGGGCGGACTGGGTACGGCGGAGACCACAAGCTACGCAGTCAGCGTGCAGGTGAACGTTGAGCAATCCGGCCACGCAGCGCCGGTGGCGGGCAGTGAGGCGATGGTGATTTTGCCGAACGGGCACGAGGCTGCGCTGAGTGCGCTGGGCGCACTTGCCATCACCGGCGATGCATTGGCCATCGGGTATCTGGGGCAGCCGGAGGCGACGCTAGCCGCATTTCCCGAGGCGCAGCGTGACAACAGTCAGCGGCTGCGCTGCTTTCGCCTGCCGGTGCAGGCGACCCGGCTTACGGATGGCAGCCTGCTGACCGGGCCGGCTGCGGTGGCCGCAGCGGCAGCGGCGAAGGCGGCCCAGACGCGCAAGGGAACTGCGGAAGAGGTGGAGGCGCTGCTGCTGAGTCATCCGCTGGTGGGGGAGTGCGTGGCGCTCTCGTCCGCGCCGGGGGAGCGCGTCAGTTGCGTTTTTGCGACTCTGAAGCAGGGTGAGGATCCGCGGGCGGAACGCGCCTTGCGCGAGCACCTGGAGAGTCATCTTCCGCGCGAATCGCAACCGGCGGCATTGATACTGCTGCCGCGCATTCCCGTGGATGCGGGCGGCAAGCCGGATCGCATTCGCCTGACGGAACAATGCGAAGCGGTGCTGCGGCGTTACACAGGAGCTTCGATGCCGGAGGTACAGCCGGGGAAGCAGGCAGACGTGGTGCGCAGCATCTGGCAGCGGCTGCTGCATCGCATGCAGGTTGACCCGGATGAAGACTTCTACGCGAGCGGTGGAACTTCGGTACAACGGATTCGCCTGTATGCAGAGTTGAACCAGCGTTTCCCCGGCGCATTCACGATGGCCGATCTGCGCTCGCTGAACACGATCCGTAAAGTGATCGAGCACCTCAACAGCGATGTGGCGCGCGAACGCATGCTGGCGGTCGAGCATCGCGGCGCCTGAATTGTTGCGGCCTGAATCGTTTTGGATGAGAGCCGCATAGTTCATTCGACCCATCGCGCTCCGCCTTCCACTCATGTACAAACAAAGCGCGCAATCCTGAAAACTGAGGAATGCCGCAGACACACGTTTGACGATGCCGCGCGCCGGACTCAGAGCCGCGCTCGAAGCAGATTTGGAGGCCTGATGGGTTGGACGCGAGTGGGACGCGGTGCCGTCTCTGTGCTGCTGTTCGTGCTGGGTGGAGCGTTCGTACAACTGCATGCCGCAACAGAGCCGGGCCGCACACCAGCGCGATGGAGCGAGGCCAAAGCCCAGCAGTGGTATGCCGCACAGCCGTGGCTGGTGGGCGCGAATTTCGTTCCGGCAGATGCGATCAACCAGCTCGAAATGTGGCAGGCGGATAGCTTCAATCCCGAAGAGATCGACAGGGAACTGGGCTGGGCCGAGGGGCTGGGCATGAACACCATGCGCGTCTTTCTGCATGACCAGCTCTGGCAGCAGGATGCGCCGGGCTTTCAGAAGCGCATCGACACCTTTCTCACCATCGCGGCGAAGCACCACATCAAGCCGATGTTTGTGCTGTTCGATTCCTGCTGGGACCCGGAGTTCAAGCTTGGCCCGCAGCGGCCGCCGATTCCCGGTGTGCACAACTCCGGCTGGGTGCAGGGCCCGGGCGCAAAGGCGCTTGAAGATGCGAGCGGAGTATCCGCGTCTGAAGACGTTCGTGCAGGGCGTGGTCGGTGCATTCGCGAACGACGACCGCATCCTGGCGTGGGATGTGTGGAATGAGCCGGACAACGAGGGCGGCGGCAACTACGCAAAGCACGAGCCGAAGAACAAAGAAGAGCTGGTGGCGAAGCTGATTCCGCAGGTCTTTACGTGGGCGCGCGAAGAGCATCCGGTGCAGCCGTTGACCTCGGCGCTTTGGACGGGCCCGCGCTGGGACGAGCCGGCCAGCCTGAACTCTGTCGAGCGCACGCAGATTGAAGATTCCGACGTGATCAGCTTTCACAACTACGGCTGGCCCGAGGAGTTTGCGCGGCGCGTGCACGAGCTGGAGGGGTATCACCGGCCGTTGATCTGCACCGAGTACATGGCGCGCCCGATGGGCTCGACCTTCGACACCATCCTGCCGCTGGCCAAGCAACTGCACGTGGCCGCGATCAACTGGGGATTTGTGCAGGGCAAGTCGCAGACTTACATTCCTTGGGATAGCTGGAAGCGGCCGTATGTGGAGGAGCAACCACCGGTGTGGTTCCACGATGTGCTCTATCCGGATGGGCGGCCGTATCGCGAGCGGGAGGCGGAGATTCTGCGCGAGGAGACGGGGCGGGGTACTGGCCGTACGGGCACACGCGCCTCCGGCGCCAGCTACTAGGTTTGCTCCCTCTGGCCGCTCACATCGAGTACTAGCGCATACACAGACAGGCTGCAGGTCCTTCGCTGCGCTCAGGATGACACCGAGGTTAATGCACGAGAGTCGCGGTCTTAAGGAAGTCGTAGCTGCCGGAGGCTGAGACTTGTATGTGCTGGATGCGGCGCGTGTGCACCACCACGTTGTCCTGATACCAGAGCGGAATGGTTGGAACATCCCGCGCGAGGATCTGCTGCACCTTCACGTAGTCGGCACGAGCTTGATCCTGGCTAGCCGAGGCGGCTGCATCGGCCATGAGCGCATCGAGTCCCGGATTCACATAGTGGCCGCGATTCGCGCCGTGGGGCGGCAAGCTGGCGGCGGAGTAGGCGAGGCGGAAGATATCCGGGCTTTCGTTGCCGCCGATCCAACGCAGCGCGTACATGCCGAAGGCGCCCTTGGTCACATCAGCAAAGAAGGTGCCAAACTCGTAGAGGCGCACATCCATCGCGATGCCGACCGCCCGCAACTGCTGCTGGACGACCAGGGCCATCAGGCGCGTGGGGTTGTTGGCGTTTGAGATTTTCATCTCCAGGTGGAAACGAACGCCATCCGGGCCGCGCCGGTAGCCGGCGGCGTCGAGCAGTGTATTGGCTTTTGCCGGATCGTAAGGATAGTGCGCGATATCTTCGGTGCGCGCCCAGTGTCCGGGAGGCAGAAGATCATCCGCGAGCCGCGCTTCGCCGCGCCAGATGGTATCGAGGATGAGCTGGCGGTTGATCGACATGGCCACCGCCTGGCGCACACGTACATCGCGGAGATAGGGATCGCGCAGGTTCAGATTGATGTAGTTGACGATGGTGCCGGGCGTGCTCTGGATTTCGAGGTGGGGATTCGTTCGAAGGGCATGCACGGTGTCCGGCTCCAGCGCGTTGATTGCCACGTCGGCCGATCCTTTTTGCAATTCGAGCGCGCGGGTGGTGTCGTCCGGGACGACATTGAAGCGGATACGCGGGATGGAGGGCACTGGCTGCCAGCTATCCTGGTTGCGCGCGAGGATGACCTCCTTGTCCTGCTGCTGTGAGACAAACTTGTATGCGCCGGTGCCGATGGGGTGCCGCCAGAAGTCTTTGCCGCTGCCCGCGGGCACGATGCCGAGCGCGCCGTCGGAGAGATTCCATAGCAGAAACGGATCGGGCTTTTTGAGATGCACGATGCAGGTGAGCGGGTCGGGCGCATCGACGTGGTCGACCTGGAGGAAGGTGCCGGACTTTGCCGTGATGACGGTGCCGTTGTGCGTGGAGTCGATAGACCACTTCACATCGGCGGAGGTGAGCGGCTGGCCGTTGTGAAAGTGCACGCCGGAGCGCAGATGGAAGATGTAAGTGACAGGATCGGGCTGATCCCAGCTCTTCGCCAGCCAGGGCTGCAGTTCGTAGCTCTCATCCTTCTTGACCAGCGAGTCGAAGATGAGCATGTCAATGCGCTCGGACTGCGCGTCGACGCCGATTCTCGTGTCGAGACTCGTGGGACTCGATTCGATGAGCATGACAGCGGTGTTTGGATCGGACTTTCCGCCGCATCCAGCGAGCAGCGCGAGGCCCATTGCGAGCGCCGCAACGGCACCGCGGCAGATACGTTTAGACATAGGTGACTTGGCCGAGGATGGCCGGGTGTGTAGCGCCGGTGGCGGCAGGGACGTTGCCGGGAAGGCGGTGCCAGGTCTGCCAGGCGAGGAGTGCGAAGGCGACGGCCTCCTTGGCTTCGGAGGGGATGCCGTGATCGTCGGTGGTCTGAACACGGCAACCGAAGGGTGCGAGATCGGCGGTGAGCATGCCCATCAGCGTGAGGTTGCGCGCGCCGCCGCCGGCGACGATGTAGTCGACCGGGGTGTTGCCTGGGGTGGTGCATATGCGCGGCGCGACGAATTGTTGGTATGCCAGGGCGATACTGCGCGATGTGAGCGCGGTGGCGGTCGCCAGGATGTCATGCGATGCAAGGCGATGACGACGGGCGAGCGAGAGGACGCGCTCGACGAATGCCGCACCATATTGCTCGCGGCCTGCGCTTTTGGGAGGATGGCGGCGATAGTAAGGGTCGCGCAGCAAAGCGGTCAGGACGGGCTCGCTCGGCGTGCCGGCGGCTGCGAGGCGTCCGCCACGGTCATAGGACTTGTTGAAGAGCCGTTGCGCCAGCGCGTCGATGACCATGTTGGCGGGGCCGGTGTCGAATGCTAACAGACGATCGAGTGCTCCGCCCGGCGGAACAAGCGTCAGGTTGGCGATGCCGCCCAGGTTTTGCAGGACGCGCGCGCGGCGTGGATGCGCGAAGAGCGTCGCGTCGAGTAAGGGAACCAGCGGCGCGCCTTGTCCGCCGGCGACCATGTCGGCTGGACGGAAGTTCGACACGACTGGCGCGTGCACCGCGGCGGCGATGAGCGCCGGCTCGCCCAATTGCCAGGTGCAGGCGATGTTGCGGCCCGCATACGGTTTGGCGATGCCCTGGTGATAGATGGTCTGGCCGTGACAGCCGACGAGGTCGAGCGCATAACCCTGGGCGGCGGCTTGTGCGGCATCGCCGTACGCCTCGCCGAGACGCCAGTTAAGGCGTGCAAGCTCCGCGGCGGAGATGCTTTTCGCGTCCATAGCTGCGAGCACCGCTTTACGCAGTGCAGCCGGATAGGGAAATGCGCGATGGCGAACGAGTTCGATATGCGGCCGCGTGCGTGCGCGAGAGATGCGGCAGAGTGCGACGTCCATGCCATCCGCGGAGGTGCCGCTCATGATTCCGGCGACCAGCATCGACTTCTTTTGCACGGGCGCCGGGCTCACGCGGGCGCCTGCGGGGTGATGTCGGCGGTGAAGGCGAGGACAGCATCGCGCATGGCAGCGATGGTCTTTGCGTTCGGCACCGGCAGCAGATCGGAGTGACGCAGCAGCTTCTGCCGGTGGGTGCGCACGGTTGCGGCGGACTGCTCGACGATGCTGCGGAAGCTGCGGGAGCGCTCCGCCTCGCTCAGGATCGCTTCGTACGCGGTGAGTACGAGCGCGGGGTCTTTGCATATCTCGATCAGGTGGGTGCCGGCCGCGATGGCTGCGATGGCTGCCTCTTCCATGGGAGCGTGATGCAGGATGCCGCCCATCTCCATGTCGTCGGAGACGACGAGGCCGCGGAAGCCGAGCTTGTGCTTGAGCGTGCGATCGATCCAGAACGACGAGATGGAGGCGGGCAAAGGCTGAGCGTCTGGCTTGCTGAAGGCCTGTGGATACGCGGCATGCGAGACCATGATGAAGGGCAGTGCACGATGCAACTTTCGGAAGGGAAGCATGTCCTCTTCCCAAAGCTGTTTCCAGGTGCGATCGATGACTGGCGTGGCGTGATGCGAGTCGAGCGCGCCGCCGCCGAGGCCGGGAAAGTGCTTCCCGCAACCGAGCGCTCCCGCCTTGCTAAGGCCGGTGAGGAAGGCTTCGGCATAGGCGATGACACGCTTTGGATCGTCGGAGACGACGCGCGTGCGCATCACGTCGGCGGAAGCGGCGGTGCGCAGATCGAGAACCGGCGCGAAGGCGACGTTGAAGCCGAGCAGCCGAAGTTCGGAGCCGATGAGGTAGCCGTGCTCGCGGCAGAGCCTCCTGCTTCTGGTCGCGGCGACGGCGGCAGGGGCAGGCATAGGCGCGATAAGGTCGCGGAGGCGATCGACGAGGCCGCCCTCAACATCGACGGCATGAAAGATGGGACCGTCGGCAACTAGATCGGCGACGCTCTCCAGCAGCGCATGGATTTGTGCGGCCTCTTCAATGTTGCGGCGGAAGAGGACGGTGCCGGCGGGCTTGATCAGCCGCAGCCAGGCGCGCTCGCTGGCGTCGAGTTCCGTTCCGGCGAGTCCAACGAGGAGTAGCTGACCAACGTCCTGGCGCAGGTTCATGAGGCTCTATGGTAGCGGCTTGCTGACGCGTGGTGTATCGGGGTTTCCGGCATCCCGTATCTCACTCTTCAACTCCTCCAGCAGATTCAGGGCTTGCAGCGGGGTCAGGGTGTTGGTGTCGAGATCGGTAATGCGGTCGACAATACGCTGCGAGAGCGGCGTGAAGATGGTGAGTTGCAGGGGAGCGGCGGGGTCTTCGGCTTCGAGCGCTACATTGCGTTTTTCGGATTTTTCGTGCTGTGCGAGGACACGGCGGGCTCGTTCGATGACGGAGGCGGGCAGACCAGCGAGGCGCGCCACCTCGATGCCGTAGCTCTTGCTGGCGGCGCCGGGCTCGATGGTGTGGAGGAAGGCGATACCGGCCGGCGACTCCTTGACGGCGACGCGCAGGTTGCTGAGGCGCGGGAGTTGTTCGGCGAGCAGGGTGAGCTCGTGGTAGTGGGTGGCGAAGAGCGTTCGCGCGCCGATGCGGCCGTGAATGTATTCGAGCGTAGCCCACGCCAGCGAAAGGCCGTCGAAGGTGGCGGTGCCGCGGCCCATTTCGTCGAGCAGGATGAGCGATTGTTTCGTGGCGGTGTTGAGGATGGTGGCGGTCTCGGTCATCTCGACCATGAAGGTGGAGCGGCCGCGGGCAACGTTGTCGCTGGCGCCGATGCGGGTGTAGACGCGGTCCACCAATCCGAAGCGCATGTTGGCGGCAGGGACGAAGCAGCCCATCTGGGCCAGGATGACGAGTAACGCGGCCTGGCGCAGGTAGGTGGATTTGCCGCCCATGTTTGGCCCGGTGAGAAGCAGCACGGCTGGCCCTTCGGTCGAGAGATACAGATCGTTGGGGACGAAGCGGCCTTCGGCGTTCTCTTCCATGCGGCACTCGACGACCGGATGGCGCGCCGCTGCTGCTTCGAGGACACATTCTTCGGTGAGCGTGGGACGGGTGTAGTTGTGCAATGCAGCGACGTGCGCGAAGTTGGCCAGCAGGTCGAGCTCCGCGACCACGGCGGCACTGCGCCGGATGCGCGGTGCGGCCTGAAGAATGGTGGCGCGCAGCTCGGCGAAGAGGCGGCGTTCGATCTCGATGGCGCGTTCGTGGGCGGAGAGGACGCGGGTTTCGTAGTCCTTGAGCTCAGGCGTGGTGAAGCGCTCCGCGTTGACCAGCGTCTGCTTGCGCTCGTAGTCGGCGGGGACGGCCTTGAGATTGGATTTGGTGATCTCGATGTAGTAGCCGAAGACATTGTTAAAGCGGACCTTTAAGGATCCGATGCCGGTGCGCTGCCGCTCGCGCTCTTCGATAGCGGCAATGGACTGCCGGCCGCTCTGGCTCAGGGTGCGCAATTCGTCCAGTTCGGCGTGAATGCCGGTCGCGATCACGCCGCCGTCCGCAAGCGTCAAGGGTGGCTCTGTGACGAGCGAGTTCGCGATTGCGCTTTGGATGTCCTGCAACTGGTCGAGCCGCTCGTGTGCCTGCTGCCAGCGCGACGAGTGCAACGGTACGACGGACGCGGCGATCAGGGGCAGACGAGCCAGCGATGCGCCGAGCGCAAGCACATCGCGCGGGCCGGCGGAGTCGAGCGAGACGCGGCCAAGCAGGCGCTCCATGTCGAGAACGCCGCTGAGGGCGTGACGCAGTGCTTCGCGGGGCTGCAAGCCGGTGTGAAGCTCGGCGACTGCATCGAGCCGTGCTTCGATCTCGGTTGCATCCAGCAGCGGGCGCAGAAGGTTCGCGCGCAACAGCCGTTTGCCCATCGGCGTCTGGCAGTAGTCGAGGGTGTGGAAGAGAGTGGTGCGGGCGGAGGCGTCGGCGAAGAGCGGCTCGACAAGTTCGAGGTTGCGTACGCTGACCGGATCGAGCTCCAGATGCTCGGCGCGCTCGTAGTAGCGCAGCCCATCGATGTGCGATAGATCGCCAGCCTGAGTGGAGCGCACATAGTGCAAGGCGGCGCCGGCGGCGATGGCGGCCGCGGTGTGGCCGGCGAGGCCGAAGCCGTCCAGGGAACGTGCCTGCAGTTGCCGCTCGAGCAGCGGGATGGCGTAGTCGGCACTGAAAGCCCACGCATCGAGACGCGTCTTGGCACGGATGGGATCGAGCGCCGCGCCGAGCGTTTCCGCCGGCAGCGAAGGGAAGAGGGACGTTTCTGCCGCAAGCAGCAGTTCGGCGGGCTGCTGGCGTGCGATTTCATCCAGGCAAAGCGAAGCCGCAGATTTTCCCTGAAACTCCGTGGCGCGGAACTCGCCGGTGGAGAGATCGAGAAGGGCGAGGCCGACGCGATCGTCTGTCGTGTGCACCGTGGCGAGGTAGTTGTTGCGCTCGGAGCGCTGCGCCGGATCGAGCGCGGTGCCCGGGGAGAGGACGCGGGTCACCTCACGGCGGACGATCTTCCTGGTCAGCTTGGGATCTTCCATCTGCTCGCAGATGGCGATGCGGTAGCCCTTGTGCAGGAGCCGGCCAATGTAACCGTCGACCGCATGATACGGCACGCCGCACATGGGAACCTGGCGCTCGCGGTCGCGCGCGGTCAGGGTGATTTCGAGCTCGCGGGCGGCGAGTTTCGCATCCTCGTAAAAAAGCTCGTAGAAGTCGCCCATGCGGAAGAAGAGCAGGGCATCCGGATGCTGCGCTTTGGCAGCAAAGTACTGCCGCATGAGCGGCGTTTGCCCGGCATCGTCGGAGGAAGTTGGGGTGCTGGCAGACACAGAAACGCCAGCATAGAGCATTTTCGCGCCGGATGCAGAGCGCCGGCGAGTGATGGGGTGGCCCTTCGTTGAGGAAAGGCTACCCCGAGATCCGGCGTTTCATTAGGTCTACAGGAAGATCCAGACTAGTCGTTTTCAGGATTGTTATGAATGGCATCCGACCCGTGCTGTTTCACCATTTTGTTGTAGATACCCAGCAGCAGGAAAGGGGCCGCCCATTGGCCGAAGAAAAGAGCGTTATGGTTCTTGCCTTGTAGCTTGGCAATTAACGAGGCAACGATAGAGGCGCCCGCAGCGCAGAGGTAGAAGCTGGAAGGCAGTTGAGCAGAATAGCTCTCCATCAGCGAAGTTACCTGGTCTTCTTCAATGTCGCCCGCGCGTACGCGATAGTCCGTCATGCAAAAGATCTCCTTGGACCGCGGCTTTGGGGGTAAAACGCCGCAGTACTGACAAAGAAGATGCGAGGGCGGCGACGGAAGTCAACCGGCAGGCACGATTCTTTCGCGAGTCGACGAAAGCGGGGCTACTCGCCGAGCATCAGGCGCTGTACGGCGGTCGCCCGGCCGGTGGAGGCATCGCAGTCGATGAGCAGAGCGCACATACGTGCGTCGCCGCGCGCGGGTTCGAATTTTCCCGGCATACCGCTGAGGAATCTTTGCAGAACGAGCTCTTTCTCCACACCGATCACGCTGTCATAGGGCCCGCTCATCCCCACATCGGTCTGGTACGCGGTGCCGTTTGGTAACACGCGCTCGTCCGCAGTGGGCACATGAGTATGCGTTCCGAGCACAGCAGTAACACGGCCATCAAGATACCAGCCGAGTGCCATTTTCTCCGAGGTTGCCTCGGCGTGGAAGTCCACGAGAATCACCTTGGCTTGTACGCCAGCCAGCAGCCGGTCCGCGGTACGGAAGGGGTCGTCATTGGATTGCATGAAGACCCGCCCCTGCAGATTGAGGACGGCGTAAGCGATGCCGGAGGGCAGCCTGCCCTCGTACAGACCATGGCCGGGCGTGCCGGCTGGAAAGTTTGCGGGGCGCACGATGCGGCGGGGCCGTTCGTGGCTTTCCGCAGGGACAGAGCCGAGATAGTCGATGATCTCGCGCTTGTCCCATACATGGTTGCCGGTGGTCAGGACATGGGCGCCGAGGTCGAAGAGATCCTCAGCGATGGGAGGTGTCAGCCCAAAGCCGCCGGCGGCATTCTCCGCATTCACGACCACGAGGTCGACCTGGCGCTCCTGGATCACATGCGGCAGATGCTCCCGGACGACCCGCCTTCCCGGACTTCCGAAAACGTCTCCGACAAAGAGCATTTTCACAAAGATTCGTGCCTTCCTTAAGTAACTATTACAGTGCGTTCCCAGAGAGTCCGAGGCTCGCCATGCAACTGAATACGATATCTCGGAGTAGATGACCTCCGGGGTTAACTCGAAACCAACGTGACGGGTTCGTCACGAGTGACAGAAGTCTTTTTTATGGTAGCGTTTCGCTTATGGCAGCCAATACACGCTTCGTGACCGGTGTCCATATTCTGGTCATTCTTTCGCAGAATGATACGTTGCAGACTTCCGCCGATCTCGCCGAGATACTCCACACTAACCCTGTTGTGATTCGCAGAATCCTTTCTTCTCTGCAACAGGCCGATCTTATCGTGAGTCAGAAAGGGCCCTCCGGCGGATCAAAACTGACTCGCCCGGCTAAGTCGATCACGCTGGCCGAGGTTAATCGTGCGCTGGAGTCCAGCAACAAACTGAATTTGCCGAAGAGCAGCGGTGCTGTGGCTTCGAAGATTCACGCTGCGATCGCCAAGGCGTATCGCGATTGTCACCGGGCATTTGAGTCGGAGTTGGACAAGGTGACACTGGCGACGCTGGTCAAGAGAGCGCAGAAGCCGAAGTAGGACTGGCCGTCCGGGCCAAAGGCGCCTTTGGCGCGGCTGCTTCGGGTTCGCTACCTTTGGTCGCTCACGTCTACAGCTGTGGGCGACCGGCACTGCAGATTTCTGCATGCTCGGTGCAGGTTCAGCTTTCCTTATCCTTTCTGCGCAGCATCGTCCTGCGTCGGCCGCATCAGTGGGAACAAGATCACATCGCGGATCGAGCGCGCGCCGGTGAGGATCATGGTGAGCCGGTCGATGCCGATTCCTTCGCCCGCCGTTGGCGGCAGGCCATAGGCGAGCGCCCGCACATAATCTTCATCGGGCTGGTGCGCTTCTTCGTCGCCGCGCTGCCGTTCGGCAAGCTGCTGCGTGAAGCGGCGCTCCTGATCCACCGGATCGTTCAGCTCGCTGAAGGCGTTGCCCAGCTCGAAGCCTCCGATATAGAACTCGAAGCGCTCTACCCAGTCGGGCTCGTCGGGCTTGACCTTGGAGAGCGGTGAGACGGCGAGCGGGAAGTCGTAGATGATGGTTGGCTGGATGAGGTGCGGCTTCGGCGACGGCTTCGAAGAGATTCGGCGATGACTTTCCCAAGGGAGCGTTCCGTCAAGACTCAGAATGCGGAATTGAGCGCCTTAGCTGTACCCTCTGCTTCGGCGTGCTACCTTCATAGCGAAGCATCGAACGCGTCTCGGTTCAGGATCATAGCCCTCATCCAGAGCGTTGAAGTTTGGATAAAGCGCAGCTTCGGTTTCGAGATCGGCTAGGCGTGATTTTGCGCTCCACCAATCTGCGGCCAGAACTCGATGATGGCTTCGCGCATCGAGTAGCGCTTCCACTGTGACAAATCGATGGTCGCGCCGTTGAATTCCGTCGTCAGCGTGCCATTCACTTCCATCGCGACGAACTTCACCAGCTCCTCGGTCAGGTCCATCAGGTCGTGGTAGTTCGCGTAGGCCTGATAGAACTCGAGCATGGTGAACTCGGGGTTGTGCTGGGTGGAGACACCCTCGTTGCGGAAGTTGCGATTGATCTCGTAGACACGATCGAGGCCGCCGACGACGAGGCGCTTGAGATAGAGCTCCGGCGCGATGCGCAGGAAGAGCGGGATATCCAGCGCGTTGTGGTGGGTGGTGAAAGGCCGCGCCATGGCGCCGCCCGCGATCGACTGCATCATCGGGGTTTCGACTTCCATGTAGCCGCGCTCGTCGAAGAAGCGCCGTATGGCGCGGAGGATCTGCGCGCGCTTCACGAAGACGGCGCGCACATCGGTGTTCATGAACAGGTCAACGTAGCGCTGGCGATAGCGCAGCTCCACGTCGGCGAGGCCGTGATACTTCTCCGGCAGCGCGATCATGGACTTGGTGAGGAAGGTGATGGTGTCCACATGGACCGTCAACTCGCCGGTGCGGGTGCGGAAGAGATAGCCGGTGACGCCGATGTGGTCGCCGAGGTCGAGCAGCTTGTAGAGCTGGAAGGCCTGCTCGCCTACGGCATCGAGCCGCACGTAGATCTGCAGCCGCTGGCCGCCCTGCTGCAATTGCGCAAAGCCAGCTTTGCCCTGGGCGCGGATCGCCATGATGCGCCCGGCGATGGAGACATTGGTGCGCTCCGCTTCGAGTTGTTCTGCGGTAGCGCTGTCGAAGCGGGCACGCAGCGCGGGGATGTCGTGCGTCGTGCGGTAGTGGTTGGGATAGGCGGCGTGGCCCAGCGCAGCGATCTGCTGCAGCTTCTCCTGCCGCAGCGCAAAGAGGCTGCGCTCGAATTCTGATTCGAACACTCTGCTTCCTTCCAAACGATGATGACTGGTGGCTGAAAGGCCAGTATACCGAGGAGGAATGCCGTCCCTGCGATGATGTATAACAACGCAGGATCGGCAACTATGGCGAAGGACAGCGAGAACAGAGAGGCCGCTGCGAGCTCTCGGCCGGACGACGCAGCAAGGCCAGGGCGGCGCCATGAAATCGCTGGTGCAGGTGGAGAGCCTGATCCAGCTTGCACTGATGATTCCGATTGCCACAGTGATTGGCTGGTTGATCGGCGCCGGGCTGGACAAGTGGCTGCACCAGCACTGGATCTACATTCCCGGGCTGCTGCTGGGCGCGGCGGCCGGCTTTGTGCAGATCTTCCGCGTCGTGCTGGCGCAGAGCAAGGGCTAAGACACAAACCACATCCAGATGCGAATGACCATGACGGAACCAGACACCTCCACGCTGAGTGACTTTACCGAGCAGGACCTGAAGACGACGCTGACGCGCGCGCTGCGCTGGGTGGCGATTCTGGGTGTGCTGGGAGTTGCCGCGACGTGGCTGGCTGCGGGCTGGCGATCGGCGGTGCTGTTTCTGGTGGGGGCTGCCATTGCGGCGACCGGGCTTTACGAGTCGCAGCGGCTGATGCTGGCCGTCCTGAGCCGCTTCAACGAGGGGCGGCAGGGCAAGCCGGTTGTCGGCGTGCTGGTCTGGTTTTTCCTGCGGCTCATCCTCGCGGGAGTCGTTCTATATGTTAGCCTTAGGAGTTTGGAGGGCTCGGTGTACGCGCTTTGCGCGGGCCTGGGGCTGGCCGTGGTGGCGCTGACAATCGAGTCCATTCGACTGCTGCGCGCCTGGACTCTCTAAGGCACCTCGCCCCATCCTCAAAGACGTTTATAGGAACAGTTACGACACAGCTATGCCCGTTCAGCTTCCATTTACAGCCCTCCTGAACCATTACTTTGCCGGTGTGGCCAACGCCGTGCTGGCAATGCTGCACTTGCATCCGAAGTATCCGCAGAGGCCCATCGACAACATCCTCGCGATGGAGATATTGGTCGCCCTGGTGCTGCTTGCGTTCTTTGCACTGGTGCGGGCCACGCTCAGCGTGGAGAAGCCGGGGCCGGCGCAGCACATCGCTGAGATGCTGCACGGCGTGGTGAGCGATCAGGCAGAGTCGATCATCGGGCACGGCTATGAACGCTTTGTCCCGTACGTCACCGTCGTTTTCATCTTCATTCTTCTGTGCAATCTGATCGGGTTGATTCCCGGCTTTATCACGCCGACCTCGAAGCCATGGGTGCCGCTCGGTCTGGCCACCCTGACCTTCCTCTACTACCAGTACCAGGGCGTCCGGGCAAACGGGTTCGGCTACATCAAGCAGTTCCTGGGACCGATCTGGTGGATCTCCTGGCTGATGCTGCCGATCGAGATCATCTCGCACCTGGCGCGTGTCCTCTCGCTCACCGTCCGTCTCTACGCGAACATGTTTGCCAGCGATATGGTGATCCTGGTCTTTTTCTCGCTGATTCCAATTGTGGGATCTGTGCCGTTTCTTGCGCTGCACCTCGGGGTTTCGATCATTCAGGCAGTGGTGTTCATGCTGCTGACGCTGATCTACCTGTCGCAGGCGGTAGCGCACGAACACTAGAGTTTTTCCGGCCGCTTCGCGGATTGCGCGCGGCCGAATCGACATTTCAGGCAGGGAGATGCTTCCGCCCCGCCTGCATCGGCCGTGAGCGTGAGGGTGCCAGCACGGTGAGCATCAACCACCCACTGACGGTTCATTCCTGGAAGCTACGGAGAAACACAATGCGGAAACTGCAAATCCTCTTCACAACGCTGGGCGTGCTCTTTCTGGCCGCTCCCGCGTTCGCACAGGACGCCGGTGGCAATGGCATGGCCATTGGCCTCACCTCGATCGCTGCCGGCATCGGCATGGGACTGGCGGCCGGCCTTTGCGGCCTTGGCCAGGGCCGCGCCACCGCGTCGGCCACGGAGGCGCTGGCGCGCAATCCCGGGGCTCGGCCGGGCATCCTACTGCTGCTGACGCTCGGATTGGCCTTCATCGAGTCCCTGTCGCTGTTCACGCTGGTCATCATCTTCGTGAAGGTGCAGCCGGCGCTTCCCAAATAGAGTTCCCCAAAATAGAGTTTCTTGGTGAAGAGCCCCCGGTCCTTTGGCTGGGGGCTTTTGTTTTCTTGCCAACAATCCGGTTACGATTTTGCTATGCCATCGGCGCTCGTTTTGGACCACATTTCGAAGCACTTTGGCGCTGCGCGGGCACTGGATGACGTGAGCTTCTCACTCGAGCCCGGTGAGATTCTGGGGCTGGTGGGTCCGAATGGCGCAGGGAAGACGACGGCGATGCAGATTGCGACCGGATTCCTGCTGCCGAGCTCGGGCAATGGAACGCTGATGGGGCAGAGCTTCGGCCACGCCGCGGCGCGACGCCACCTGGGCTTCGTGCCGGATGCCCCGGTCTTCTTTGGGGGAAATGCCTTCGATGCGCTGCGGTTCGCGGCGCAGTTGAGTGAAGTCACACCGACGCGCGGTGCGATGGAAAGCCTGTTGCGGCGCGTTGGGTTGACAGAGTGGAGGCGCGATGTGCGCCGCTTCTCGCGCGGCATGCAGCAGCGGCTGGCATTGGCTTTGGCGCTGGTCCATGGCCCGAAGGTGCTGATTCTGGACGAGCCTGCGTCGGCGCTCGATCCGCAGGGCGTTCTCGACATCCGCAACCTGCTCAAAGAGCTGCGGGCCGAGGGTGCGGCCATCCTGTTGAGCTCGCACCAGCTTGGCGAAGTGGCGCTGGTGAGCGATCGCCTTGCCTTCCTGCATGAGGGCCGGCTGGTGCGTTATGGACGTTTGGATGAACTGCTGAGGTCCACCGGGGAGGTGGAGATTGTGCTGCGGAACTTCGTGCCGGATGCAGAGTTTCGAGCGCAGTGGGGAGAGGCAAGCGCGCCTGGGAGGTGGAGGGTTCCGGCGAGCGAGGTGCGGCCCTTTCTGGAAACGGTCTGGACACGCGGAGCTGAGCTAGTAAGCGTCACGCCGGTGCAGGGCGATTTGACGTCGTTGTTCTTGGAGTGGACGGGCAACGAGGCGGGGCGGCGATGAAGAGCCTGCGGATTGCGCGGCAACTTTTGTGGTCGAATCGCTGGCTGTGGCTGCTGCTAGTGCTGTGGCCGTGGGGCATGGTCGGGATGTTGCTGATCGGCGGCTTTCAACCGGAACATGAAGATATTGCAGCACTCTTCGAGCAACAAAGCATTTACGGCCTCGCATTAGTGGCTTTTTCCGGTGGTGCACTGCTGGGGAACGAGCAACGCTCGCGCCGCATTGTGCTGGTGCTGTCGCGCGCGGTGAGCCGGCGGCAGTACCTGGCAGCATTGTGGCTGGCCGCGTTTCTGCCGCTGGTACTGTATGTGCTCGACCTGGCTATGACTGGCCTGGTGCTGGGTGCGGCCGCGGATGTGCTGTGGCAGACGCTGGGTGCGCTGCTGCTGTTGAGCCTGACGATGGCGTCCCTGGCAGTGCTGGCGTCGCTGGCTCTCCCGGGGGTGATTGCCGGGATATTGGGCCTGGCGGTGCTCAGCCTGCCATTCATGCTGCCGCCAGGCTGGCAGATTGCGCAGACCCGCTTGCTGCAGATCCTGCTGGACGGCCCGGCAACGGAGCATGTGCGGATGGTTTTTGTTGCGGGCGCACTGGAGGCGCTGGTGTCGAGCGCGGCGATCTTCGAGGGGGCAGTACGGATCTTTGGGCAGCGCGATCTGCGATTGAAGAGCGAGTGACGGTTCAGTCGCCCTTCAGAGCAGGTGTTGGGGATGAAGGCGGCTGACCCGATGCTGTTGTGGAGAAGAACGTAGAGGCGCCGCGTTGTGCCAGATCGAGCGAGCTGCGCGGCACCACGCCGAGCAGGAGGGTTGCCGCTGCTGCGAGCAGAATCGCGAAGCCAAGCGTTATTGACATGCGCGGCACAGCGAGGACGGGGGAGCCTTCCGCGGGCTTGCTGTAGAGCGCCAGCAGCAGGCGCAGGTAGTAGAAGGCCGCGATGCCGCTGTTGGCCAGTCCGATGATGGCGAGGCCAAACATGCCCTGCTGAAGAGCGGCGGAGAAGACATAGAACTTGGCGAAGAAGCCGCCGGTGAAGGGAATACCGATCAACGAGAGCAGGAAGAAGGCCATGGCGCCGCACAGGACAGGCGAGCGATAGGCGAGGCCGCGGTAGTCGCTCACCGACCAGAGATGATCGTCGTAGCCGCCGACGTGGCTGATGACAGCAAAGATGCCGACGTTCATCGCGACATAACACAGTACATAAAAGCTGGCGGCAGCGATCGCTTGCGGCGAGAAGCTGGTGAAGGCGACCAGTAGGTAGCCGGCATGGGCGATGGAGGAGTAAGCCAGCATGCGCTTGACGCTCTTCTGGCGCAGCGCAGCCAGGTTGCCGAGCGTCATGGAGACGGCGGCGAGGATCCAGAAGAGCCCCCACCAATGCTGCTGGATGGAGGGATACGCGCCGTAGAAGATGCGCAGCAGGACGGCGAATGCCGCTGCCTTGGGCGCAGTGGACATGAGGGCGACGACGGGCGACGGGGCGCCTTCATAGACATCGGGTGTCCACACGTGGAATGGCGCGGCGGAGACCTTGAAGCCCAGCCCGATCAGGATGAGTCCGACGGCAGTCCAGGCAAGGATCGGTGTGGTGGTGTGCGGGCAGCGCGGCCGCGATGGCGGCGATGCGCGTGGTGCCGGTAGCGCCAAAGGTCAGCGCGATGCCGTAGAGGAAGAACGCGGTGGCGAACGAGCCGAGCAGGAAGTACTTGAGCGCGGCTTCGGGGCTCTTGCCGCTGCGCTTGCGGAAGCCAGCCAGGATGTAAGTGGAGATGGAGGAGATCTCCAGACCGACAAAGACCAGGAGCAGCTCGACTGCCGAGGTCATGAGCAGCATGCCGACGGTGCCGAGGAGGATAAGGGCGAAGAACTCGCCCATGTCGCGCGTGTCGCGGGGCATGGAGTCAATGGCGGCCAGCAGGGCGACCAGCACGGTTCCGCAGATAAGCAGATGGAAGAAGGCGCTGAAGGCATCGGTCTGCACGACGCCGAAGTAGGCGGTACCCGGCGGAAGATGGAGCTGCCAGGCGCTGGCGGCGAATGCAGCCAGCGCGGCGATAACGCCAAACCAGCCGACCGATTTGCGGCTGGCGGTGCGCGGCAGCAGCGGATCGACCAGCATGATGACGACGCCGGCAAGGGTGAGGATGACTTCGGGAAGGATGCGGTAGAAGGAGGGGACTGGCACTATTGGGCCTCCCCATCTGGCGCAGGGCTGGAGGCAAGCGCGGCTGTCGGGTGTGTCAGGGCAGGCGTGTTGCTCAACGCGTGCACGCCGCGATCGATAGCGCGTATCCAGTAGGGCGAGAAGACGCCCATGACCACCATGAGGATCGCCATGGGCCACAGGGCGATGTGCTCGCGCGCCGCGAGATCGTGTGCGGGGGCGCGATGTACCAGCGGCGACTCCGGCCCGTAGAAGACGCGCTGCACCATCCACAGCATGTAGGCCGCGCTGAGAATGACGCCGACCGTGCCGAGCGCGCCCCAGAGGCGACTGGTGGCGAAGCCGCTGGACAGCGTGAGGAACTCGCCGACGAAGCCATTGAGGATGGGCAGGCCGATGAGCGCGAGCACCGTGACGACGAAGAGCGTGGCGAGCCGCGGCGTCTTCGCCGCGAGTCCGCCGTAGCGCCCGATCTCGTAGGTGCCGTAGCGCTCGTACATGACGCCGAAGAGTACCAGCAGTGCGCCGCCGGCGATGGATTCGCTGAGGATGTGGAAGACCGCTCCGTCCAGGCCATTGATGGCGAAGGTGTAGATGCCGAGGGTGCAGAAGCTGAGGCTCGACACAGTGGCGAAGGCGAGCAGGCGCTTCAGATCGTTCTGTACCAGCGCGACCAGCGCGCCGTAGAGGATGCCGAGGACGGCCAGCATGATCATCCAGTGGGCGACGCGGCGGGACTCGAAGGGAAAGAGGCCGAGGTGAAAGCGGATGAGCGAATAGAGTCCCAGCTTGCCGGCGACAATCATCGCCATGGCGGTGGGCGCCTCGCTGAAGACGTCGCCGAGCCAGCCGTGCAGGGGGAAGACAGGAACTTTTACAGCGAAGGCGAGGAGGAAGGAGAGCGAGATTACCCACATCGTGGCGGGACTAAAGAGCGAGGGGTTCTGGATGAGAGCGGCTTTCAGTTCGACATAGTCGAAGGTGCCGGTGCGGGCGTAGAGCGCAAGGATGCCGACGAGAAAAAGCGCCGATGGGATGAAGGTGTAGAGGAAGAATTTGATCGCGGCGCGCGAGCTGTTGCGGCTGCCGTGGTCGCGGCCGAACATGGCGATAAGGATCGCCATCGGCACCAGGGAGAGTTCCCAAAAGGCGTAGTAGACCATCATGTCCAGCGCGAGGAAGACGCCCAGCATGGCGGTCTGCTGCAGCAGGAACAGGGAGTAAAACTCCTTCACCCGCGTGTCGATGGCACGCCACGAGGCGAGCACGCCGATGGGCGCCAGGAAGCCGGTAAGGACGACCAGCCACATGGAGAGGCCATCGATGCCGAGGTGATAGCGGATGGGTGGTGAGACGATCCAGAGCCGGTTGATCTCGAACTGGAAGCCGCTGTGGTTGTAATCGAAGTGCGAGGGCAGATGGAGCGTAAGAACGAAGGTCGCCAGGGTGACGAGCAGCGCCCAGCTCTGCACCAGCTTGCCCCGCTCGGGCAACAGTGCGGCAACGACAGCGCCGAGGGTCGGCAGCAACAGAATCCAGGTGAGGATGGAATGATCGATAGAGGTCATAGCGTCAGCGGACCCCCACGTGGATGTGCGCTCCAAAGCCGAAGAAGGAGAGCAGCAGGATGGCCGCCGCGCCGAGAGCGAGCCAGCCCGCGTAGGAGCGGATATTGCCGGACTGGATGCGGCGCAGCACGGCGCCCACACCCTGCGTTCCGCCTGCCAGGACGCGTCCACCGCCGCCGATGACACCGCGATCGAAGCCGCCCCACAGAATGTACCGGGAGACGATCAGCAGTGGCTTGACGATCAGGAACCCGTAGATCTCATCGATCCAATACTTGTTTGCGACCAGTCCGTAGAGCGCTCGAGAACTCGCGGCAATCCTTGCGGGGAGTTCCGGCTTACGGCGATAGAGGGTGTCGGCGAGCAACCAACCAAGCAGCGCGGCCAGAACGGAGCAGCCGGTCAGCACGCGCTCGGTCTGCGGATCTTCGGGCTTCGATGGCGGCTCGGTTGTGGGTATGGGTGCGCCGGTCCGCATAGCGATCGAGACCTGTTCGAACGATGCGGGCGCGCCGGTGCCATGCGTGACTGGATCGAGGAAGCGCGCGAAGCGGTCGCCGCCGCCAAGGGCGTGTGGAATCCCGATCCAGCCTCCGGCCACTGAGAGGACCGCAAGCAGTACGAGAGGAAGGAGCATGGACCAGGGGCTCTCGTGGATTCCATGCGCGTGCGACTGTGGCTGCGTATGGCGGCCGTTGGTGGAGTGCTCTGAGGCAAGCAGTGCATCGTCGAGCGCGACAGGCAGAGCTTCGTGGTGGGCGGCCTCTCGCTGCAGCCGAAGATGGCCAAAGAAGGTCATGTACCAGAGCCGGAACATGTAGAACGAGGTGATCGCCGCCGTGATCACTCCTACGGCCCACAGCAGCGGACCGCCGTTGGGGGAGCGGAAGACCTCGGCGAGTATCTCGTCCTTGGAAAAGAAGCCGGCGAAGGGCGGGAAGCCGGAGATGGCAAAGACGGCCATGGTCATGGTCCAGAAGGTGACCGGGATATAGCGGCGCAGGCCGCCCATGACACGCATGTCCTGCTCACCGCCTATGGCGTGAATCACGGCGCCGGCGGCAAGGAAGAGCAGCGCTTTGAAGAAGGCGTGCGTGACCAGATGGAAGATGGCGGCGGAGTACGCGGCGACGCCGCAGGCCAGGAACATGTAGCCGAGCTGCGAGATGGTGGAGTAGGCCAGCACGCGCTTGATATCTGTCTGCACGATGCCGACCGTGGCAGCGAAGAACGCCGTGGCGGCGCCGATGATGGCGACGACGCTGAGGGCGAGCGGAGCGCGGTCAAAGAGCGCGTGCGTGCGCACCACCATGTAGACGCCGGCGGTGACCATGGTGGCGGCGTGGATGAGGGCCGAGACGGGAGTCGGGCCTTCCATGGCATCGGGCAGCCAGATGTAGAGCGGAATCTGAGCCGACTTGCCGGTGGCGCCGAGCACCAGCAGCAGGGCGATGGCGGTCAGGACGCCACCATGCCAGTCGGGACGCTGCGCAATCTGGCTGGCGACTTCGCTGAAGCTGAGCGTACCGAAGTGGACGACCAGAAGGAACATCGCCAACAGGAAGCCGAAGTCACCGATACGGTTGACGACGAAGGCCTTCATGCCGGCCCTGGCTGCGGAGTGCTTTTTAAAGTAGAAGCCGATCAGCAGATACGAGGCGAGGCCGACGCCCTCCCAGCCTACGAACATCAGCAGGAAATTCTCCGCCAGCACCAGCGTAAGCATGAAGAACATGAAGAGATTGAGATAGGCGAAGAACCGCCAGTAGCCCTCTTCGTGCGCCATGTAGCCAACGGAATAGATATGGATGAGGAAGCCGACGCCAGTGACGACCAGCAGCATGACCAGCGTGAGCTGATCGAGCGCGAAGGCGAAGTCCGCGTGAAAGGCCGAGGTGGCGATCCAGGAGGAGTGCCGCTCAATGTATGGAAGGGAGAGTGCCGAGAAGCTGGTGTAAACCTGCAGGACCAGCAGAAAAGGCGCCGCGGTAAAGACGAGCGCGATGGTCGAGACCAGCGCCTTCGGCAGGCGATGGCCGAGCAGGCCATTCAGCAGAAAGCCGACGAGGGGCAGAACCGGGATGAGCCAGAGATGGAGGCCGTCGTTCATAGTTTCATCAGGTTCACCTGGTCCACGTTGAGCGTGTTCCGGGTGCGGAAGACCGCGATGATGATGGCCAGCCCCACGGCGGCTTCGGCCGCCGCCACCACCATGACGAAGAAGACGAAGATCTGGCCGCTCACCTGATGCCAGCGGTGCGCGAAGGCAACAAAGGTCAGGTTGACAGCGTTGAGCATCAGCTCAATCGACAGGAAGACCGTGATGATATTGCGCTTGATAAGAAACGCTGCAACGCCGATCGAGAAGAGGATCGCGCTGAGGACGAGATAGTAAGCGATAGGAACAACCATGTCAGGACTCCCTTCGCGCCAGTGTGACGGCGCCGAGGATGGCAATCAGGATGAGGACGGAGGTGACTTCGAAAGGAAGCAGCAGATCGCGGAAGAGAACGCGGCTGAGATCGAAGGTCGTCACCAGGGTGTCGCCACCCAGGCGCGCATCGCCGAGCGGCGTGCGGACAGAGAGAAAGATGAAGGTGAGCAGGCCAAGCAAAGCGGCGACGCCAGGAAAGCCGACCAGATAGGCGGCGCGGCTGCCGCGCGTGCGCTCTTCTTTACCCGCGTTGAGCAGCATGATGACAAGCGTGAAGAGCACCATGATGGCGCCGGAATAGACGATGACCTGCGCAGCGGCAAGAAACTCCGCACCGAGCAAAAGGTAAAGCACCGCGAGGGACGTCATGACCACGATCAGCGACAGCGCGCTGTTGATAGGGTGCCGCTGCAGCAGCAGGTTCAATGCGCCACCGATGCAGAGTGCTCCGAAGATGAAGAAGATAACTAGGTACATGCCAAATGCCGTTCAGGTGCAGGGAGGACTACTGATAGCGGAAGTCTCATAGTAAATCACCGTGGCGCCCCTTACCGCGGCGCGAAGATCAGAGCAGCAACGATGATGTTGGCGATGGCGAGCGGTATCAGAAATTTCCAACCGAAGCCCATCAACTGGTCATAGCGGAAGCGCGGTGTGGTGCCGCGAACCCAGATATAGAGAAAGACGAAGAAGAAGACCTTCAGGACAAACCAGAAAACCGGCAGCAGCGCCTGGATGACGATGTTGTGCGGCGTGGGCAGCAGGTTGCCGAAGGGGCTGGTCCAGCCGCCGAAAAAGAGCAGCGTGGCCACACAGCCGACCGTGATCATGTTTGCGTATTCGGCCATGAAGAACATGGCGAACTTCATGGAGCTGTATTCGGTGTGGTAGCCGCCGGTGAGCTCGCTCTCGGCTTCGACCAGATCGAAAGGGGCTCGATTGGTCTCGGCATAGGCAGCGATGAGGTAGATGAAGAAGGCGACGATCTGGAATCCGCCGAAGACGTTCCAGGAGAGCATGCCGTGCGTGGATTGCACATCCACGATATCGCGCAGACGCAGCGAGCCGGAGCGAAGCACGACGCCGATGAGCGAGAGGCCGAGTGCGAGCTCGTAGCTGACCATCTGGGCGCTTGAACGCAGCGAGCCGAGCAGCGAGTACTTGTTGTTCGAAGACCAGCCGGAGAGCGCAATGCCGTAGACGCCGATGGAGGTGACGCCGAGGATGACCAGCAGACCGATATTGAGGTCAGAGATCTGAAACATATCGACGCCGTGGAACTGGATGTTTGCGCCGAAGGGGATAACAGCGATGGAGAGCAGCGCGCAGGCGAGCGCGATGACCGGAGCAAGAATATAGAGCGGACGGTAGACCGACGCCGGCATGATGTCTTCCTTGAGGAAGAGCTTCAGCCCGTCGGCGAGCGGTTGCAGCAGGCCGAAGGGACCGACGCGGCTTGGTCCGAAGCGGTTCTGGATGCGGCCGACGACCTTGCGCTCGAGCAGGACGGTATAGGCAACGCAGGTGAGCAGGATCACCAGCACCACGATGATCTTGGCGATGCTCAGCAGCACGTATATCAGCAGCGGACTCACTCAGGCTCTCTTTCTTAACCATCTCAACTGCCAATGCTTCAGGCGGCTCAATCCGCCGCGGTCTCCGTAGGTGTGGTGCCAGGAATGCGGCGGTGCGACTCGTGAACTTCAGCCAGTTTGGCGCTGTACCGGCCGAGCGTGCCGGAGGTGAACAGGGCATCCTCTGCCGGCAGGACGAGATCACGGCGTGTCGCGGGGGCTGCGGGCTCGATGGATACCAGCTTTGTGGGGACATCGTTGCCCGTGAGCAGGTTCATGCGCTCTACATCGTAGCCGGGGACGAGGCGTGCGATCTCATCGAGCACCGCATAAGGATCGAAGGGGCTGACCTTGGGCTCGATCTGCCGGGAGGCAAGCCAGATGGCGTGCCGATCGGCCTCGCCGGACTGTGCACCACGCGATTGGCCGGAGTCGGCGCGCAGTCCGCGGCCGAAGGGGACCAGTTGCTGCGGCTTGGCGCCCATGTGGTCGGCGATGCGAACGATGAGCTCAAGATCGCTGCGCACACCGGCGCGGTCGCCGGCCTTCTTCACGAGTTGCAGGTCGCCATAACTGTTGGTGACGGAGCCGCCCTTCTCATAGAGGTTGGCGGCGGGTAGAACCACATCGGCAATCTGCGCCGTCTCGGTGAGGAACATCTCCTGCACGATGACGAAGGTGTTCTTCAGCGAAGCAGGATCGATGTTGTAGCGCGCCACAGGGTTCGCGCCGACTACGTAGAGCGCCCCCAATTCGCCACGCTCGGCCGCGTCGAACATCTCGATGAGGTCTTTGCCGGGCGTTTGCGGCAGGTTGGGGAACTCTTCGGCGAAGGGGCCCGGTTCCGTGACCGAGCGATAGCCGGGCAACATGTCGGGGAGAAGACCCATGTCGGCCGCGCCGCGGGAGTTGGCGTAGTCGGCCAAACAGGCGAAGCGGGTTTCAGCAGGCAATGACAGCCCGAAGGAGACGAGCGCGTCGATGTCCTGCCCGCGGAATTCCGAGCCGAAGATGATGAGCAGCTTCTGCTCGGCGCGCAGCGCATTGCGGAAGGCCGCGGCGCCCTCGATGCCGTGAAAATCAGAATCGTTTGAGCCGAGGAAGCGGACTGCGTCCGCATAACTGTTCTCGGGAATGTGCAGAAATCCCTTGGCCTGGCGGCGCAGCTTGATGGCATCCGAGTTCACCAGGAAGAGCTTGGCCGCATTCAACCGGACGTTGGTGCGCAGCGCCCACGCAAGCGCGGGGTGCTGCTCGGTCGGATCGTTGCCGAGCAGAAGAATTGCCGGGGCGGTGCCTGCATCGCGCAAAGAGGCAGCGCGATCGCCTTTGCCGGCCAGCGCGCGGACAAAGCTGACGTAGTCGGCGGTGCGGTGATGGTCGATGTTGTTCGTGCCCAGCACGGTGCGTGCGAACTTCTGCAGCAGATAGTTCTCTTCATTGGTGGTGCGGTTGGAACCGATGACACCGATCGCGCCGGGACCTTTGGTGTCGCGAACTTCCTTCAGCTTCTTTGCTGCGTGATCGAGCGCTTGCTCCCAGGTTGCGGTGGCAAAGCTGCCATCGATCTGGCGAATGAGCGGCTTGGTCAGACGATCGGGATGATTCGCAAAGTCGAAGGCGTAGCGGCCCTTGATGCAGAGAAAATCCTCGTTGATGCCGCTCTTGTCGCGGTTGTCGCCGCGTACGATCTCCATGCCCTCATCGGCGCGGCGCACGCCGAGCGTGGTTTTGCATCCGTCGCCGCAATGCGTGCAGACGGTGGCGATGTGGTTCATCTCCCACGGCCGGGTCTTGTAGCGGTAGGTGCCGGAGGTGAGTGCGCCGACAGGGCAGGCATCGATGCACATGCCGCACTCCTCGCAATCCAGATGATCCTGGCCGTTGGGCGCGATCACGCTGGAGACGCCGCGGTTCTGCACACCGAGCGCCCAGACGTCCATGCCCTCGCCGCAGACGCGCACACAGCGGTAGCAGAGGATGCAACGCGGCCGGTCGAAGTAGACAACAGGCGACCACTGCTGCTCCTCGCGGTGTTGCTTGATCTCGACATACTGCGAGGTCGCTGCGCCGTACTTGAAGGTCATGTCCTGCAATTCGCATTCGCCGCCGGCATCGCAGACCGGGCAGTCGAGCGGATGGTTGCCGAGCAGCAGTTCGATGGTGGCTTTGCGCGCCTGCGCGATCTCCGGCGTTTCGCTCTGGACGACCATGCCCTCGGCAACCGGCGTGGTGCAGGCCGTCTGGAGCTTGGGCACCTTCTCAATGCGCACCAGGCACATGCGGCATGCAGCCTGCAAGGAGAGCCCGGGATAGTAGCAGAAGGCGGGAATCTCGATACCGGCGGCGCGACAGGCTTCGATGAGCAGTGTGCCCGCGGGTGCGGTCAGCTTCTTGCCGTCGACGGTGAAATTTACGTCAGCCATGAACTCTCTTTCGTTTGCTGCTAGGCGCCCACCAACTCGACCAGCGCCTGCGACTCGGGCGCTGCCGGGTTGGCTTGGATGTACGCTTCAAACTCGTCGCGGAACTTCTTGAAGAAGCCGATCATGGGCATTGCCGCCGCATCGCCG
Source organism: uncultured Acidobacteriaceae bacterium (assembly GCA_963763665.1). Classification (GTDB taxonomy): domain Bacteria; phylum Acidobacteriota; class Terriglobia; order Terriglobales; family Acidobacteriaceae; genus KBS-83. The sequence continues at coordinate 89,242 of CAVXPT010000005.1, forward strand.
AGCGGGCAGAAGGTGCGGCCCAGCATGTTTTCGGCGAGGTAGCGCATGTTGTCGATGTCTTTCACGGTGCCGTAGCCCTCGTAGAAGCGGGTCATCGTCTTCTTCAACCAGTCTGTGCCTTCGCGGCAGGGGATGCACCAACCGCAGCTCTCGTGCTGGTAGAACTTGATGGTTCGCAGAGCGAACTCGACGATCGAGACCGTCTCGTCGAGAACCACGACACCGGCCGAGCCGAGCATCGTGCCGGCTTTGCCCATCTGGTCGAAGTCCATGCCGACGTCGATCTCATCCGCACGCAGGATGGGGCATGACGCGCCGCCGGGCACGACAGCTTTGAGCGCCTTGCCGCCAGGGATGCCGCCCGCAACCTCGTAGATCATCTTCTTGAGGTTGTAGCCCATGGGCAGTTCGTAGACGCCGGGGCGGTTCACGTTGCCGCTGATGCTGAAGAGGCGTGTGCCACCATTGCGCTCGGTGCCGATCTTCGCATACGCGGCACCGCCCATTTCGAGGATGAAGGGCACGCTCGCGATGGTCTCGGCGTTGTTGATCACCGTGGGGCCACCGTAGAGTCCGACGACGGCGGGGAAGGGCGGCTTGATGCGCGGAATGCCGCGTTTGCCTTCGAGCGATTCCATCAGCGCGGACTCTTCACCCACCTCGTACGCTCCGGCACCGGTGTGTGAGATGGCATCGAAGTCAAAGCTGCTACCGAAGATGTTCTTCCCCAGGATGCCGCGCTCATAACACTGCGCCAGGGCATGCTCCATAATCTCGAGCAGGTAGCGGTACTCGCCACGCAGATAAATGAAGCCTACCTTCGCGCCGATGGCGAGGCCCGCGATCATCGTGCCTTCGATGACCGAGTGTGGATCCTCAAGGAAGATCAGGTGGTCTTTGCAGGTGCCGGGCTCGCTCTCGTCGCCATTGACCAGGACATACTTCGGCTTCTCGCTCTGCTTGGGCACAAACGACCACTTCATGCCGGTAGGGAAGCCGGCGCCGCCGCGGCCGCGCAGGCCGGAGGCCTTCATCTCGTTGATGACCCACTCGGGGCCATTCTCGACGGCTTTGCGCAGAGATGCATAGCCGCCCATCTCGATGTACTTGTCGATGTCGGCTGCACCCTTGCCCCAGCGGCGCGAGATGACTTTGACTTCTTCGGGATGGGAGACAAGCTCGGGCATTAGCGATCGCTCGCTTTCTGCCGGTAGCTTTCGAGCACGGCGTCCATCTTCTCGTTGGTCAGGTTGTCGTGGAAGTCGTAGTTCACCTGCACGGCCGGCGCCCAGCAGCAGGCTCCAATGCATTCCACTTCTTCGAGCGAGAAGACGCCGTCCGGGGTGGTCTGCTTGTTGTCGATGCCAAGGCGTTCCTTGCAGTGCGCGAGCATCTCGTTACCGCCGCGCAGCATGCAGGAGATGTTGGTGCAGACCTGCACATGAAATTTGCCATGCGGCTTGGTGTGCAGCAGGGAGTAGTAGCTGATGACGTTTCGTACGTCGAGCTCGGTGATTTCAATGCGCCGCGCGATCTCTGCGATGACCGCGTCGTTGACCGCGCCGATCTCGTCCTGTGCGTAGAGCAGCATCGGGATGAGTGCCGAGCGGCGGGCGGGGTAGAGGGTCACGAGCTTGTCGAAGCGCGCTGCCAGCTCTGGAGAAAAAATCGTATTCGGTACCGGATTCATCTCTGGGCTCATCGCATGATCTCCCGTGCCAGCCGCTCGGCCACTATGTCCATCTCCTCTGAAATACCAGGCCCTTCGGGGCCACTCTCTTGCACCACGCGGCCATGCTCGTCGAGCGTGAACTCCGTCGCCGGGCCGGTCTCGCGCACGAAGCTGCCGCGCTCGCCATCGAAACGTATCGTCAATAGCCGTTCGCCCGCGCGGACGAGCAGAGAATCGACGCTCACTTCGAGTATCGCCTGCCGGGTTCCATTCAGCCCATGTGCTGCCGTGTAGCTGCGGATGAGCGAGACAAAGGAGTTCCACAACTCCCGTGCGACTCTCGCATCCATTTGGCCGCTCACGATGGCTGTCGTCACCGGTCGATCTCTCCCAGCACGATGTCGATCGAGCCGATCACCGCGACCACATCCGCGAGCAGACGCCCGGCGCACATCTTGTCGACTGCCTGCAGCGTGGCGAACGAAGGATTGCGCATGTGCACCCGATAGGGCTTCGCAGTGCCGTCGGAGACGACGTAGTAGCCCATCTCGCCGCGCGGCGACTCGATCGCCTGGTAGACCTCGCCAGCGGGTACCGCGAATCCCTCGGTCACGATCTTAAAGTGGTAGATGAGCGCTTCCATCTGCGTCTTCATCACCTCGCGGTCGGGCAGCACCACCTTGGGCGCATCGGCCTTGATCGGGCCTTCCGGCATGCCGTCCAGCGCCTGCTGGCAGATCTTGACCGACTCGCGCATCTCGTCCATGCGAATCACGTAGCGCGCCCAGACATCGCAATCGTTCGAGATGGGCACGTTGAACTGGAACTTCTCGTAGCCGGAGTAGGGCATATCGCGGCGCAGGTCCCAGTCCACGCCGCTGGCGCGCAAGGGCGGCCCGGTTACGCCGAGCGCGATAGCGTCTTCGGCAGACAGATGGCCAACGCCCTTGGTGCGGCTAACCCAGATGGGATTGCCGGTGAGCAGGTTCTGATACTCGTCGATCTTCGACGGCATGATGTTGAGCAGCTTCTGCACCCGCTCGTAGAAATCGACAGGCGGCTCCATCGAGACGCCGCCCACACGGAAGTAGGAGCCCATCATGCGCTGGCCGGAGACGTGTTCGAAGATCTTGAGCAGTTCCTCGCGCTCGCGGAAGCAGTAGAGGAAGACGGTGAGCGCGCCGATATCCATGGCGTGCGTGCCCAGCCACACCAGGTGCGACTGGATACGGGTCAGCTCGTTGAGCAGCACCCGCAGATACACCGCCCGCGGCGGCATCTCGAGCTGCAGGAGCTTTTCGACCGCCAGGACGTAACAGAGGTTGTTCGTCATCGGACAGAGGTAGTCGATGCGATCCGTCATCGGCACAACCTGCTGGTAAAACTTCGCTTCGCAGGTTTTCTCGATGCCGGTGTGCAGGAAGCCAATGTCGGGCACGACGCGCAGCACGGTTTCGCCGTCGATCTCGAGCACCAGGCGCAGCACGCCGTGCGTCGAGGGATGCTGCGGACCCATGTTCAGGATCATGGTGCGGTCGTGCGCACCCTCTTCCAGACGCGGCTCGATCAGCGGCGAGATGGCGAAGTCAGCCGCATAAGGCATGACCGGCGTTGGCTTGCCGGTATAGGGAGCCTCGACGCCACCCTCGGTAATGGTGGTATCAGCGACTGGGGTCTCGGGTGTTGTCGCCATCAGCGGTAGCCCTCCACCGGATAATCCTTGCGCAGGGGGTGGCCTTCCCACTCATCCGGCATCATGATGCGTCGCAGGTTGGGATGCCCGCCGAACCGGATTCCGAAGAGGTCGAAGACTTCGCGCTCATAGAAGTCGGCCGAAGGCCAGACGGGAACGATGCTGTCGATCTCCAGGTCCATGCTGTCGACTGGCGCCGCGAGCCGCACGCGAGCCTTCAGGCTGAGCGAAAGGATGTGATAGATGAGCTGGAAGCGCGGCTCGGCGGGGTAGTAGTCCACGCAAGTGACATCTTCGAGGAAGTTGTAACCCGCCTTCTGTACCAGCGCAGCGGTAGCGCGGATGTGCTGGCGGGCGATCTTGAGGGTCAATTCGCCGCGATCGAATTTGGCGTCGAGCAGAGCATCTGGCAACGATGCCTGGATCGCCGCGATGGCGGGATTGCTGCCGTGCTCGGCAAGGACTGCGGCTTTGTCATAGGCGTCCTGCATGTTTAGAGGTCCCCCCGGTCGGCGGCCCAGTCGAGTACACCCTTCTTGATGATGTAGAAGAAGCCCACCAGGACGAAGCCGAGATACACGAGCATCTCCCACAAGCCGAAGAAACGTGAGCCGGTGATGGTATGCAGTTGACGGTAGACCACCGCCCAGGGCAACAGGAAAACGGCTTCCACGTCGAACAGGATGAAGAGCATGGCGACCATATAGAAGCGGACGGAGAAGCGGCCGCGCGCGTCGCCCTCGGCGACGATGCCACACTCATACGTCTCGAGCTTCGAGATGGTACGGCGATGCTTGCCGATGAAGAAGGAGCCGGTCACCATTGCCGCGCCCAGGCCGACCGCCGCCAGAATCTGCAGGAGCAGGGGAAGATAGTTCCAGAAGTAATGCGTTGTCTGCATGCGGTCCTTACTCGGGGAGGCCGTATCCTTCATCGCGCGGCGTCTCCTTCGAGATTAGGGTCACCATGCAACTCAGTCAAGCAAGCGCGGTTAAGTGACTTGTTTCCAGCGACGGCGACGCTTCGGAAGCTCGATTCATCCGCAAGTGACCCATTCCCATTTCGGCGCGCACTTCCCATAGCGGAATCAGCGAAGAAAAAAGGAAGGTGACCCCTCTTCGATGCCGCCGGGCTGCCGATATGGTCGGAGATGTAGTACTCCACGGAGGGTCCCCCGATGGCAGCATCTCCTACTCTTCCCAATCCGAAGGCATCGCCTGCTGCGCATCGCTCCGTTGAGGCTCATCAGCCGCCGGTGGTGCGTACGGATGTCCATGCGATGGCTACCGGCACGGGGTCGCGTTCCGTCCGGCGGCGTACTACGCCGGAGGCGGGGTTTGCGCTGGAGATTCTGGGCCATGCCATCGAATACCTGGCGGACGAGTATGTGCACAACGCAGGCTTGTTGCCGTCCATCCACAGCGGCGATCCGCGGGTAGAGGCGATCCAGTTGCTGATGGCGGCCAATCGTCAGGTCTACTTTGCCTGCCCGCTGGCGCCTTCGCTCTACCAACGCATGATGAGCCGTCTCTTCGGCCGGTAATGCAACCAACGGCGGCCTTGATCGCGGTAGTCGGCTGATACTCGGCTGATACTCTCAGGGCATGGAGATCGTCCTCAACGGCCAGCCGCGCAGGGTTGACCTCGATCCGCATACGGCTACGCTCGAAGCGTTAATTGCCGCACTGGAGATGAAGCAGGACCGCATCGCGGTGGAGCGCAACGGAGAGATCGTGCGCCGGACCGAGTGGGCAGCAACCGTGGTTCGGAACGGGGACAGATTTGAGATCGTCCACTTCGTCGGCGGAGGGAAGTGAGCGGGATGCCCGCGCGACTGCAATGGCTCGCTGCGGTGCTTGTGTCGTTCGTGCCCATCGCGGCGGCTCGGGCGCAGATTACGTCGCTGGATCATCCGGATCAGCCGACCTTCGTCGTACCGGACGTCAGTCCGCAGCAGGAATTGCGGATTGTGGTCTACGGCGATATGCGATTCACCGAGCCGGGCAATACCAAGACGACGAACCCCAGGGCGCGAAAGTGGCTGGCGGAGAAGGTGGGGAACGAGCACGCCGACGCGATGGTGATCACGGGCGATATTCCGTTTCACGGAAGCAATCCGCGGGACTGGGCGGTTTTTGAACGGGAGGCATCGTCGTGGGCCAAGGGGCCCCGGGTCTATCCCACGATCGGAAACCACGAGCTGCGGCTCAAACCGGGTCCCGGGCGGGAGAACTTCTCGGCGGCATTTCCGCAGCTCCAGGGGAACGGCTTCTACTCGGTGCTGCTGGGAAATGTGTTCCTCGTCACGCTGAATTCCATTGAGCCGATGTGGCCAACCGGCCAGCAGGCCGACTGGCTGCGGGCGCAGCTCGACCATATTCCGGAGCAGGCGGATTTCGTCATCTTCTCGATGCACATCCCGTTGATTGCGGATGTCCAGAGCGAGTTCATCGCGAACATTCCGGCGCCGGAGTCGCTCGATCTGCGCAAGTACCTGGAGGCGCGCGCGGTGACGGCACGACAGAAGTTCATCGCGGTGTATGGGCACATTCACAACTACGAGCGCTTCGAATTCAACGGGATCACGCACATCATCAGCGGGGGCGGGGGAGCAGAGCCGTATCCGGTCTTCATTCGCGGGCCGCAGGACCAGTACCGCGACCCGGCGTTTCCTGTCTTCCACTACGTCGTGCTGACCATCCACGGCAAGCAGGCCGAGGGGACGATGTACAAGATCGCCGACCCGAATGCGGCGGTGTACAGCGCGGTCGCGAAGGATCACTTCGTCGAGACCGCGAAGTGAACTGGTTGGGTGAACTCGCTCCGCCGGCCACGCTGCGAGCAAACAGCAGATCCTTCGACTGCGTTCGGAAGCGGGCGCTCACTTCGCTCAGGATGGCAATACAGTTCCATTGGCTGAGGCCATTTTGCCTTCGGTTCCGTGGAGGGTTGTTGCGTAGCATTGATACGGTCAGGTTCGGTGGACGCAGCGATCTGGTCTGCGCTCCCTCTACAATTGCAGGCGTGCAAATGAGTGATTTCTGATGGAAGTACACCTGATCGACGGCACCTACGAACTCTTTCGGCATTTCTATGCGGTCCCTTCCGCCAGGGATGCGACGGGCCAGGAAATCGGCGCGGTTCGCGGTGTTCTCCACTCCATGCTGGCATTGACTCGAGAGGGCGCTACCCATATTGGAGTCGCCACCGATCATGTCATTGAATCTTTTCGCAATGATCTTTGGTCCGAGTACAAGACCGGGGAAGGCGTCGATCCGGATCTTCTGGCGCAGTTTCCGTTGTTGGAGGAGGCGCTTACAGCACTTGGAATCGTCGTTTGGCCGATGATCGAATTTGAGGCGGACGACGCATTGGCCTCGGCCGCGCATGCCGCAGCGCAGGATAAGCGGGTGAATCGCATTCTTATCTGCACACCCGATAAAGATCTCGCACAGTGTGTTCGTGGCACGCGCGTTGTGCAATTCGATCGCCGGAAACGCACCTTGCGCGATGAGGCGGGAGTGATTGAGAGATTCGGGGTTGAGCCCGCTTCCATTCCCGACTACCTGGCTTTGGTTGGGGATGCCGCGGACGGATACCCGGGCCTGAAGGGTTGGGGAGCGAAATCTGCTGCCGCGGTGCTTTCGCGCTTCAAGCATCTGGAGTCCATCCCGCCGGATGCAAGAGAATGGCGAGTGAGCGTCACCAGTCCTGCCGCGCTCGCGAAGACGTTTGCCGAGGACCGCGATAAAGCCTTCCTGTTTCGCGATCTTGCCACGTTGCGTACGGAGATTGCTCTCTTTGGAGCTGTCGATGATCTTCGATGGTCAGGACCGACGTCGGCGTTTCCCGCGCTTGCTGCCCGGCTGGACTCGGCTGTGACAGCAAAGAGCGCCGCCGGTCCCGCAGGCCGCGTAAGGCAGCCGGTCCAAGTGAGAGAGGGGCGAGGACGGAAGCTTGGCGATGTTTGATCCAGTGCTCGGATGCCCATGGATTCATCGGAGCCCGCGGAGTTATACCCTGCTGGGCACTTCCACGGAGTTAATGACGTGGGTGGTCTCTGCCTCGACTCCGTAGCGGTAGGGACCGAAGCGGGTGAGCAGGATCAGCGCGAGGAGCATGGCTGCGCAGAATGCTGCGAGCGGAACCGTGTAGGAATGGAAGCGGTCGTATCCGACACCCATGAGCAGCACGCCCGCTGCACCTGAGATCATGAAGGCGCCGAAGGCGTATCCGTATGCGGAGCCGAAGGCGAGCAGGCCGAAGTATCGGCTGATCATGTAGCCCATGACCTCGACTTCCGCTCCCATTCCGAGTCCGACAAGAAACGCGCCGACGAGTGCAAGGTTTCCAGCGCTTCCCGCGCAGAGGATCCCGATGCCCAGCGTGGCTGCGCCGTAGAAGAGGATCGCGACTCTGGGGGCGAAGAGGCGATCGAGGAGATATCCGGAGCCGAGCCGGCCCGCTATCAAGGCAGCCCCAATGAGCGACGTGGCGAGAGCGGCGCGCTCCGGGCTGACACCCCTGTCGGAAAAGATTGCGGCCATGTGAAGGATGGCGCCATGGACGCTTGTGCCCGTCAACGAGAAGATGCAGAGCAGGCGCCAATAGACGGGGTCGTGCCAGATTGCATGCCAGCTCAGACCCTGTTTTTGCTGCGGGGGGAGTGATGCATTCTGAATGCTCTCGTCTCCGTCCGGCTGGAGGTTCGCGTTGGGCGGGGTCGTTCACCAGAAAGGCGGATACGAGCGGAAGGGGAATCAGCAGAACCGCGGCTCCGAAGATGGCGAACGCAACGCGCCAGCCGAAGCCGGCGATGAGGCGCTGCGCGAGAACAGGCACCACGACGGAGCCGGCGCCGATGCCCATCATCGAGAGACCCAGCGCGAGTCCGCGATGCCGGTTGAACCAGTGCGAGATCACGACGCCGTAGGGAACGGGAGCGGCGCCGCTGGTAAAGGTGATTCCCAGCACCGCGCAGAGGAGATAGAGCTGCCACAGGCTGCTGCCCACCCACAATGCGGAGATGAGGGCCAGGCCGTAGAGCAGGGAGGTGGAGACGATGACGCGTTTCGCGCCAAAGCGATCGATGAGCATGCCGGTGGCGGGAAGCCAGAGTGCGCCGACGATGTTGATCAGAGAAAAAGCGAAGGACACGGCGGTGCGATTGGCATGGAAGTCCGTTGCCAGCGACTTGAAAAATACGCTGAAGGAGAAGACCAGGAGCGGCGCGCCCAGGAAGAGGCCGATGGCAGACACGAAAACGATGAGCCATCCATAGAAGAGCCGGGGCCGCTTGCGGATCATGGGATCTCCGGCCGCGAGGCGGGGGTCTGGCCGCGGACGCCTATCGAGCTTGCTGCCGCTACGGCAGTGTTCGCGAGGCTATATGTGGGTTGTGTAGGGAGTCAAGATGAGTTGATTCCATGTATGCGCGGCGTGATACAACCTATGCAGCGCGAGGGGCGCATCCAGTCCGCGGAAAGGGCCGTGCCCACCCACTGATGTTGCGTGACTAACCAGCGAATTTTCTTTCTGCCTGATGGGTGCGGACTCCGGGCATGCGTGAAAGGAGATTCGTATGTCTTACGCGATTCCGCTGCCGGCTCGTCCGCGCCTCGACTTCTACAAAAAACTTGCTAAGGAGCTGCTGCACGCGGCTTCCGATACGTCTGCCGGCACTTCGCCCGAAGATGCTGTGCGCGCGTGGGCTCTGCGGTGGCTGGAGAGCTCTGGCTGGTCCCGCGAAGCGAAGCAGTCGGCCGACGTCTTCTACGGAGAGCCCAGCCCATTGCTGCTGCGCGCGGAGTGGATAGAGAGTCGCTGGCGCGAGCTGCGGAAGAAGAAGGGCGCCTCGGCGCCGCCGTTGCTGGCCGATGCGCAGTTCTTTCTGGCGCGCGAGCATGGATTTTTGAGCTGGCCGAAGTTTGCCGAGCAGGTGCGGGCGCTTGAGAATGCGCAGTCGCCGGTTACGAATTTCGAAGCGGCCGTGGATGCGATTGTTGCGGGCGATGAGGTTGCCCTTGCGGGCACTGCTCGGCAACGATCCTGCGCTGGCGAAGGCGCGCTCACTACGCGAGCATCATTCGACATTGCTGCACTACTGTTCGGCGAATGGAGTGGAGGATTATCGGCAGAGCACGTCTGAAAACATTGTCGCGATAGCGCGGATGCTGGTGGACGCGGGCGCTGACGTCAATGCGGAGTCGGAGGCGTATGGCGGTCGCTCGACGACGCTGATGCTGACGGCGACGAGCGGCCATCCGGAGCGCGTGGGAGTGCAGATTCCGTTGATGGAGTTGCTGCTGGATCGGGGCGCGGTGATGGATGTGGGAAGGAGCAGCGATGTGGTTGTGTGCTTGCGGAATGGACGCGCAGCAGCGGCGGAGTTTCTTGCAGCGAAGGGAGCGCGGCTCGATCTGGAGGGCGCGGCGGGTGTAGGCGCGCTGGGTGCGGTGCAGGGGTTTCTTGCTGAGGATGGCGGGTTGAAGTCGCCTGCGACTGCGCAGCAGCTTGCGGATGGATTCGGCTGGGCGTGCGAGTTTGGGCGCTTGGCGGTGGTGGAGTTTCTGCTGAGCCACGGTGCGCGCGCGGATGCCGCGCTGAACGCGGAGAATGTCACGCCACTGCACTGGGCGGCGCTTGGGCGGTCATCCGGAGATTGTGCGGATGCTGCTGGCGCGGGGCGCGGATGTGAATGCGCGGGAGATGAGCTATGGCGCGACGCCGGTGGGCTGGGCGATGCATGGGTGGGGGCATCGCACAGTCGAGGATGACGCGGAGCGGTATTACGAGGTAGTGGATGTGCTGGTCGCGGCGGGGGCGGAGATTGGCTCGCTCGTGTCGCTCAGATCGGCGCATGATGGCGGCTTTGCTGGGGGAGTCGTCGCGATGACGGACTCGCCGGGACTGGCCGCTCCGGGCAATCTGCGCCTGCGGCGCGAAAAGTTAGGTTCGCTTCCTTTAGTCGCTCACGTTGGTGTTTGCGGGTGATTCGGGTTTATCCCACATCTCAAAGGCAAGATGTGGGGCACCCGGCACTTACTGCTTGTCTTTGTCGGAAGGATGCGGTGCGTCGGTATCCGCGTGATGCCAGACATCGGTGCGCCTTGCGACTACGAAAAAGCCGATGAAGAGCGCGATGGCGGGAATGGCGAGCACGGGAATGGCTCGGCGAAGGCCAGCGCGTATCTGCGGTGCGGAGCCGGCGGTGGTGTCGCGGCACATGCTGCAGCCTTGTGCGTGGACGGCGGGCGCGTTCGACAACAGAAACAATGTCGCGAAGCAAAGCGGCAGAGCGCAAGCGCGGAGGAAATGCTTCACTGAACAGCGGATTTGGCGCATGACTGAAATCTCCTGGCGCGTGCCTGGCCTACTGGAAGAAGACGAGCAGGCTGAAGAGGAAGACCCAGAAGATGCCCATGGAGTGCCAGTACCAGGCGGTGCAGTCGACCAAGATTTGCCGCATCTCCAGGCGATGGAGCAGGAAAAGGGCGGCGAATGCGGCGGCGAGCGCGAGGACGCCGAGGATGAGGTGGGCGCCGTGGGCTCCGGTGATGAGGTAGAAGAAGTGGCTGCTGGGATTGGAGGCGAAGAAGAAGCCCTGGGAGGCGAGGTCTTTCCAGGCCATCCACTGGCCGACAAGGAAGGCAATGCCGAGAGCGACGGTGGCGGCGAGCCAGGGCGCGGCACGGCGCGCGGCGGGACGGCCCATGCCGAGCCACTCCTCCATCACATCGACTTCATGGAAGAGCTGGCGGCGCGCCATCTCCATGGTCACCGAGGAGACGAGGAGGATCGCAGTGTTGATGTAGAGGACGGGCGGGATGGCGAGCGGTTGCCAGTCGGACATATAGGCGCCGCGCGGATCGAAGTGGCCGGTGGACTGGCGGAAGAAGAAGGCGGTGACCAGGGCCATGAAGAACATGAGGTCGCCGGCGAGAGCGGAGAAGATGCCCATGCGGTAGCGGATGAGCAGAGCGCGCGGGCCGCGGCCGTGGCCGTGATCCCAGTTCTCGTCGCCACCACCGCCGCCGGTGGGACGCCGGTCGACTGGCGGCCGTCCGCCAAAACCCGGGTCTTTCCGTTCACGCTCAGTGTCGACTACGGACCTGGTGAAGGTGGCAGGCATGGTCGCGACTCCGTACGAACATATCAGCTTACTCCTCTTGGGATGCCGTCTCCCACTGCGGAGTGAAGTCGGCGCCGGATGGCCCGGAATGGTACTCGTAGGGGCCGCGCTCGACGGTGATGGGGAGAGCGGTGGGCTGCCATTCCAGCGTGGTAGCGTGCCAGGGGTTTTCGCCGGCCGGCGCGCCGCGGCGAGCGCTCCAGATGAGATTGATGAGGAAGATCAACTGCGCTGCGCCGAGGACGAAGGCGGCCCAGGTGACACCGCGCTCCATGGGCAGGAGCGAGGCGAGCGACGAGGTGCTGCCGGTGACCTGCGCGTAGTGACGCGGCCGGCCGGCGAGGCCTTCCAGATGCATGGGCAAGAAGGTGCCATAGGCGGCGATGAGCGAGAGCCAGAAGTGCCAGCGGCCGAGGCGCTCACTCATGAGGCGGCCGGTCATGATCGGGAACCAGTAGTAGACGCCGGCGAAGAGAGAGAAGACGCCAGCCATGGCCATGATGAGGTGAAAGTGCGCGACGACAAAGAAGGTGTTGTGGAGGTACTGATCGAGCGCGGGCAGGGCGAGGATGGGGCCGGTGACGCCGCCGGCGATAAAGAGAGAGAGGAAGCCGAGGGAGAAGAGCATCGGTGTTTTGCGCGCGATGCCGCCGCCCCAGAGAGTGCCGAGCCAACTGAAGACTTTGGCGGTGGAGGGGACGGCGATGGCCATGGTGGTGAGTGCGAAGGCGGTGCCGGCGTACGGATTCATGCCGCTGACGAACATGTGGTGGCCCCAGACGACAAAGCCGAGCAGACCGATGAGCACGGTAGTGGCGGCCATCATGCGATAACCGACGATGGTGCGGCGGCTGAAGTTGGCGATGAGGCTGGAGACGATGCCCATGCCGGGGAGGATGGCGATGTAGACCTCCGGGTGGCCGAAGAACCAGAAGAGATGCAGCCAGAGGAGCGGTGAGCCGTCGCCGTGGCCGACGACCTGGCCGCTGATCCAGTCGCCCTGCGGGATGAAGAATGCAGTGCCGAGGTGACGATCGCAGAAGAGCAGGACGAGCGCGGCGAAGAGCACGGTGAAGGCGAGCAGGATGAGAATCGATGAGACGAACCACGACCAGACGGTGAGCGGCATGCGGCCAAGCGTCATGCCGCGTGCGCGCTCGGTGAGGACGGTGACGAGGACATTGACCGCGCTGAACCAGGAGCCGATACAGAAGAGGCCGATGCTGATGAGCCAGCAGTCCATGCCTGCGCCTTGGCCGGGGCCCGCAGAGACTATGGCGCTGAGCGGCGGATAGTTGGTCCAGCCGGCGATGGGACCGCCAGCGGGCAGCAGAAACGCGGAGAGCAAAACGACGAGAGCGAGGGCGACGATCCAAAAGCCGAGCGCGTTGAGCCACGGCAACGCCATACGGCGCGCGCCGATCTGCGCAGGAAGAACGAGATTGGCAAATCCGCTTTGCGGCGCTGTGGTCAGGACGAAGAAGACCATGAGGGTGCCGTGCATGGTGACCAGCGAGAGATATTCCTCCGGCAGCATGGGGCCGTGCACCGGCCAATGGATGCCGGGCCACGCGAGCTGCGTGCGCATGGCGAGCGAGAGCAAGGTGCCCGCGGCGACGGCTACAAGCGAGAGCAGAAGATAGTGGATGCCGATGGCGCGATCGTCTGAAGTGAATATGCGTCTTAGAAGCGATGGGCGACTGCCGGCGGCACGGAGTTTGCTCATGGCACCCTCTTTGCGCGAGAGGCCAGCCATGCATCGTATGCGGATTGCGAGATGACGCGCATGCGGGCCTGCATGCGCGCGTGACCGGAGCCGCAGACCTGCGAGCAGAGGATGGGATAGATGCCTTCACGCACGGGCGTGAAGTGGATGTGCAGTGTAGAGCCGGGCACCGCATTCTGCTTCAAGCGCATCGCGGGCACGAAGAATCCGTGGATGACGTCGAGCGAGCGCAACTGGAGATCGACTTCGCGATTGACCGGGAGCACGAGTTCGCTGGAGACGATGTCATCCTTGCCGTGGGCGTCGGCAGGGTCGAGGCCGATGGGATTGCCGAGGGCTGCATTGATGAGTTGCGGGCGGCTTTCGCCGTATGCGGCATCGATGCCGGGATAGTGAAAGTACCACTGGAACTGTTGTGCGACGACTTCGACATGCAACGCGGCCGGCGCCGCGCCTTCAAAACGCTCGCGTGCCCAGAGGTGTTCCGCCGTGACGGCCATCACGATGTAGAGGGCGACGAACAAAGTGAGAGGAAGAAACTCGGCGCGCCAAGTGGATGGCGCCGAAGCTTTGTGGCGGGGACGCAGAAAAAGCCAGGCGAGCAGGATGTTGGCGACGAGGAAGCATAGCGTCATCACGCCGACGTCCCAGCGCATGAGGCGATCGATGGCGACACCGTGGGCCGCGGCGTTGGGCGGCATCCACCAGTCGCGCATCCCGAATCCGAACAAGGGAGAGCCGCGCAGCATCGCGATCAGCTCTTCCGGCGCGCCTTGCGCACCATGTCGACGAAGTAGCGATGGACGCGGCGGTCGGCGGAGAGCTCCGGGTGAAAGGTGGCGGCGAGCAGATGACCCTGACGTACGAGAACAGGGAAGCCGTCGCGCTCCGCGAGGACGGTGACGTCTTTGCCGACGCTCTGGATGCGCGGTGCGCGGATATAGACAGTTTCGAGAGGTACGGTATCGAGGTTCGCGCCGAGGCGGATGGCGGTCTCTTCGATGGAGCTGTCGATCTGGCGGCCGTAGGCGTTGCGTTCGACTGTGGCGTCGAGCACACCGAGGCTGGGCTGCGGCGGATGCAGAACTTTTGTTGCGAGCAGAATGCAACCGGCACAGGTACCAAAGGTGGGGGTTGTGGCAGCGAAGGAGCGCAGCGATTCGAGGAAGCCGTCGCGCTCAAGGAATTTGAGGAAGGTGGTGGATTCACCGCCGGGAATGATGAGCCCGTCGAGTCTGGCGTCCGGGCCGGTGAGTTCTTCCGGCTTGCGGACCAGTACCGGCTCGGCACCGGAGTCACGCAGCGCCTCGGCGTGTGCGGCGTAATCGCCCTGGATGGCGAGGACGCCAATGCGTGGTTTTGCTACTGCGTCATGCGACTTTTTTTCTGACAAGATCGCGGTCTTTCCCTGGACCCGTTGCGGCGTCGCGCCATTCACCAGCCGCGCGTCTGGAGGAGTTGGCTCTCTTCTAAGCCAGCCACGGCAAGGCCCTTCATCGTACCGGTGACCTGTTCGCTTGCCTCGGCGAGGGTCTTCGGGTCGTTGTAGTGCGTGGTGGCGATGACGATAGCTTTGGCGCGGGACTCGGCCTCGGCGCGCTCTTTGGGGTTGTTCAAGTTGCCCTTCGCGTCTAACTCGACATCGAGCGGCGTGGCGCGCTCCTTCATGAAGATGCCGGAGCCGACGAAGACAGACTCTGCGCCGAGCTGCATCATGAGCGCGGCGTCGGCGGGAGTGGCAATGCCACCGGCGGAGAAGTTCGGAACAGGCAGCTTGCCAGCCTTCGCCACCATGCGGACCAGCTCGTAGGGAGCGCGATGCTCCTTGGCGGCTACGTATAGCTCCTGTTCGCTGAGCACGGTGAGCGCCTTCATCTCCAGCACGATCTGGCGCATGTGCTTTACGGCGTGGACAACATCGCCGGTGCCGGCTTCGCCCTTGGTGCGGATCATGGCGGCACCTTCGGCAATGCGGCGCAGAGCCTCACCCAGGTCGCGCGCGCCGCAGACGAAGGGCGTCTTGAAGGCGTGCTTGTCGATGTGATGAGCTTCGTCGGCGGGGGTGAGCACCTCGCTCTCGTCGATGAAGTCGACGCCGAGCTCCTGCAGGATCTGCGCTTCGGCAAAGTGGCCGATGCGGGCCTTGGCCATGACCGGGATGGAGACCGCGGCAATGATCTCCTTGATGAGCTTTGGATTGGCCATGCGGGCCACGCCGCCTTCGGCGCGAATCATGGCGGGCACACGCTCCAGCGCCATGACGGCGACGGCGCCGGCCTGCTCGGCGATCCTAGCCTGCTCCACGTTCATGACGTCCATGATGACGCCGCCCTTCAGCATCTCGGCGAGGCCGACCTTCAGACGAAGACCGTGCTCGCTGCTCTGTGCCTTGTGGCCGTTGTGGGATGATCCGCTGTGCTGTGTCATTTCCGTACCCCTTGCTTGCAGGCGAGTCGTTACTGCCGCCAACACTTCAGTTTAACAGTTGTGCGCGGCAAACACCCTGGCGGGATGAGCCTACAAAGATCGTTGATTTCCCTTACTTCCTCTTGTAGTGGCGCAGCACTTCTGCTGTGACCTGGATGAAGATGCCGGTGGCGGTGGCGAGCACGGTTCCGTCGGCGTTGCGCAGCTCGGCGGAGCAGCGATGCTTGCGGCCGCTGTCGAGATCACTTTCCGACCGGCCTTCGAGGACAAGATCGATTTCAAGTGGCACCGGGCGGAGGTAGTCGATGGACATATGGCGCGTCATGGCGACGATATTGCGATGACGGTTGGCTTTGCTCATGGCTTCATCAAGCAAGGTAGCGATGATGCCGCCGTGCGCGTGGCCGGGCGGTCCCTGGAATTGTGTCGCCAGAGCGACACGGCAGAGGACGCGCTGCTCGTCATCGACGAAGAATTGCAGATGGAGTCCCGCGTCATTGTCGTCGCCGCAGCCGAAGCAGCCGTTCAACAGCCGGCTTAGGTGCCGTGCGCCAGGGGTTTCTCGTGTGGGGTGGGGCTCTTGCTCATGCTGTTTCAGACCGCCTTCGGGTAATGGGAGAGATGCCTTACCACTGCGCTATACTCGCATTCAGATATGGCGGTAGAAAAGACGTTCTTCCTTGAGACCTTCGGCTGCCAGATGAATGTCCATGACTCGGAGAAGGTCATCGGGACGCTGCAGCAGCAGGGCTACTCGCAAGTAGAAACGGAAGAGGCCGCCGATCTCATCCTCTACAACACTTGTTCCATCCGCGACAAGGCGGAGCAGAAGGTCTTCAACCGGCTGAACGACACGAAGAAGCTGCTGAAGCAGGGCAAGCGCTTCGGCGTGCTGGGGTGCGTGGCGCAGCAGGAAGGCGAGGCGATCTTCGAGCGCGCGCCTTACGTCTCGCTGGTCTCCGGCTCGGCATCGTATCGCAAGTTGCCGGAAATGCTGGCGCGGCTGGAAGCCGGTGAACAGCGCATCGCGGGCCTCGACGACCGCCAGACGGACGAGACCTTCGAGACGGAGTTCACAGCGCGCTCGAACAAGTATCGCGGCTACATCACCATCATCGAGGGATGCGACAAGTTCTGCGCTTACTGCGTGGTGCCGTACACGCGCGGCAAGGAGAGGAGCCGGACTTCGACCTCCGTGCTGGCCGAAGCGCGGCGGATGGCGGAGAGCGGCTACACCGAGGTGCAACTGCTGGGGCAGAACGTGAACAGCTATCGCGATCCGGAAGGGAAGCGAAGCTTTGCCGAACTGCTGGCCGCTGTGGCCGAGATTCCGGGGATCCGGCGCGTGCGCTTCACTACGTCGCATCCGCGCGACTTTACGCGCGACATCGTAGAGGCGATCGAGGCGGTCCCCACGCTGTGCAATCACGTGCATTTGCCGGTGCAGAGCGGATCGAGCTCGACGCTGAAGCGCATGCAGCGCGAATACACACGCGAGCAATACCTTGAGCGCATTGGCTGGGTGAAGCAATCGCGGCGGCCGATCAGTATCACCACCGACATTATTGTCGGATTCCCGGGTGAGACGGTCGCGGAGTTTGAGGAGACATTGAGCCTGCTGGAAACCGTCCAGTACGATGCCGTCTTCGCGTTCAAGTATTCACCGCGACCGAACACGCCGGCACTGGTGATGATCGACGCGATCCCGGACGAAGAAAAAGGGAAGCGGCTGCAAGCGCTTCTAGACCGACAGCGAGAATGGCAAAGAGCCAACTACACCAAGCGTATCGGGCAGGTTGTGGAAGTAGCAGTTGAGGGACACAACGCACAGCGCGGACAGGTGAACGGGCGCACTTCTGAAAACATCACATTGAATTTTGTACCGCGCGGGCCGATTCTTCCTGCACCTGGCAGTTACGCACTGGTAGAAGTGACGCAGAGTTTTCCCAACAGCCTGGTGGGACGCGCCGTCTAATATCACAACAGGGAGGGGAACGATGGACATCGAAATGAAGATCCGCGGGCTGGTGATGGATCCGAGTACGCATGCGCCCATCGTCATCCTGAAAGACCTGGAGAGCGACACGGTGCTGCCCATCTGGGTGGGACTGTACGAGGCAAACGCGATCGCGCTCGAGATCGAGAAAGCTACGGCGCCGCGCCCGCAGACGCATGACCTGCTGCGCAATCTGGTGACGGGACTGAATGCCGTGGTGGATCGCGTGGTTGTGACGGAGCTGCGCAACGACACCTTCTATGCCGTGGTGTGGCTGCGGCAGGAAGGCGAGCCGGTGACGGTGGACGCGCGGCCATCGGATGCGATTGCGCTGGCGTTGCGCTGCGATTGCCCGATCTATGTGAGCGAAGAGGTGCTGCGCATCGCCAAGCTTGCACCGGGAGCGAGCGACACGTCTCCAGAGGAACTTCGCCGCTGGCTTGAGGGCCTGAACGACGAGGACCTCGGCCGTTACAAGATGTAGGGCTACAAGAAGCAGGCTGGTCGGACGGCGAGCGTCACCAGATAGACACGCTGTGCTGACAGCGCGCTAGTTTAGGCTACAGGAACGCCATGAGCCTCGGCCGCGTTTCCAAGCTGTTTGCCGCGCAGAATGCCACGCAGGTTGTTTCGCTGCTGACACAACTGCTGCTGCCGCCCATCTTTCTGCACAGCTACGGGGTGACGCTCTACGGCGAGTGGCTCGCGTTGAGCGCGGCGATCGGCTACCTCTCCACTGTCAATTACGGCATCCAGACTTACACCAACATGCAGATGACCATCCACTACAACCGTGGTGAGGTGGAAGAGTGTGTGCATCTGCAGTCAGGGGGGTTGTTCATCCTTCTGGTTGTGTTCGTCTCGCTGGCGATTCTGCTGTGCGCTATTTTCTTTATTCCGCTCGGCACATTGCTACACCTTGAGTTGCCGCTGCGCGAAGCGCAGATCATTTTGTACCTGCTGAGCCTGCAGATCATTGTTGGCATGGTCTTCGGGTTTTTCAGCGGCAACTACATGGTGATCGGCAGCGCGCATCGCGGGACGAATTTCAACAACCTGAATTTACTGCTTTCGACACTGGTCACCGCTCTGCTGGCACTTCTGCGTTCCCGGTTGGTGTGGATCGCCGCCGCTCAGTTCCTGATCATTGTCCTGATGACGTTCTATCTGTTTGTCGATTTTTCCCGTCTGGCGCCGGCTCTGCGACCGACGCTTCGTTACTGGAGAAAGACATCTCTGCGGGCGATTCTTAAGCCAAGCGGTCATTATGCGCTGCTGTACTCCTCGAATATTCTGGGATATCAACTGCCTGTGATTGTCATCCAGCGCGTGCTGGGCCCGGTGGCGGTGGTGACTTTTTCGGTGACGCGAACTATTTATTCGATGAGCCGCCGGCTGCCTTCTCTGGTGACGAATTCGATCGGGCCTGAGGTGACGATCACTTACGGAGAGCGTAACTGGCAGAAGCTCTACAAGCTGTATGAGTTATCAGAGCGATTGGTGCTGCTGTTGATTCCGCCGGTTTCCTTCGGCGCCATGTTATTCACGCCGTTGCTGCTGACCGTGTGGCTGCGCAGGGGCTCGCTGTACGACCCGTGGGTCTGCTTGCTGTTCGGCATCACTATCGCCATTCAGAGCGTGAAAGAGCATAAATATCAGTTTCAATTTTCGACAAATCAGGTGCGCGAGCTTGCCTACATGACCCCGATTGCGTATGGGACCATGCTGGTGTTATCCATCCCAGCGATGCTGTGGCTGGGATTGCCCGGCATGTTGGTTACCTGGGCCGTTGCCGAACTTGCGCAACTGATCTACCTGCTCCAACTGAATCGAAGACTCTTTGGACACGAAGCAGCGTTGAGCTACCGGTTGGTTGGCATCCTGATGTTGTTTCTGATTACGGGAGCAGCGGCCTGCATCTGGCCGGTCTTCCATATAGCCGCGATGAGCCTGCTGAAGCAAGCGCTGGTTGCGGGCGCGATCACGCTGGTAGCGCTTGCGCTCTCCTACTGGATCTTCGGCGTGGATGAGGTACGCACGCTATTATGGCAACGCGTTCGTCCCGCTAGAATAGCCGTTGGGGATGCACCGCAATGACGCAGGTTGATCGGCCGCAAAGAGGGAGCAGCCTTTCGCCGTCCCAGCGGCTTATTTTTCTCGCCGCACTGCTTTTGGTGACGAGTCATTTTTCCCTGGCTTATATCTCAGAGGCGAAACCATTTCTTGATCTTCGTGCCTTTGCTGCCGGAGTGACGGAGCAGCCGTTCCAGGAACGCGCATTGACCGCATGGATGCTGCGCGGTGCGACTCGATTCGATACCCCGCATTTTGAGCTGGTTCTGCATCGTTTATTACCTACAATGGAGGCGGCGTTCAACGGAACGACCCTGATGTTGCTGATTATCGCGTGGCTCTCGATGGCGGCATCGATCGCGATCACGCGGGCGACCCTGATCAAGCTGACGGGCGACACGCTGTTCAGTTCGTGGGCGGCTTTTCTTGTGCCTTACATGGCATATTTCACCTATATTTTGAACTTCGGTCCGCATTTCCTGCTGCCATACGATCTTCCCTCGCTCTTTTTCTTTTGCACCGGCTTCTATCTGGTAGTGATGCGACGCGCTCTGCTGCTGATTCCGCTGATCGCGGTGGCCACACTCAATCGCGAGACAAGCCTTTTCCTCATTCTTTTCTATCTTGTTTTTGAGATACCGGGACGATCCGATCAGCACAAGCGCAGGGTGGTATTTGCGCGCGCGGCCGGAATGCTGATGGCTTGGATTGCGATGCGTGCCATCGTGCTTCATCTGTACGGGCACAATCCGATGATCAACGGAGGACACGGTATTGCAAATCTGCATCTGTGGCAGAACCTGGGCTTTCTGGTGAAACCGCAACACTGGCCGGTGTTTGCCAGCATCTTCGGCTTTACACTGCCCGTCGTCGTTGCCGCACGGCGTTATCTAGAACCTGGCTTTCTACAGCGTGGCCTGATTGTGGTTGGGGTATGGTTTGCGCTGATGCTATTCGTCGGCGTGCTGATCGAGATACGCATCTTTGGGGAGTTGATCAGCTATATGAGTGTTGCGATGGGTGTGATCCTGCATCGATGGCTGGCAGTCAGAGAAGATGCGCGAGTGACGGCCTAGCTGTTCACGCCTGGGCGGAGCGCGGGAAGGGCGACGGCTGGCGGGGTGGAGAGGGAATCGAGCAGAGTGCCGATAGCTGCATCGTAGAGCGGCGAGCTGTCGTTACGGCCAAGTGCAGCGGCAGTGGCACGAGCGGCGCTGGCGAGGGTGCGACGCAGCTCTTCCTGCTGATAGAGCGAGAGCAACGCTTCGGCGAGCAGGTCGGCGTTGCGAGGCGGAATGACGATGCCATCGCGGCCGCGTGTCAGCAACTCCGACGAGCCGCAGTGTGTGGTCGCGATGCAGGGGACTTCATTGACCATGGCCTCGAAGAGCGCCATACCGAAGCCATCGTCGACCGAAGGCAAGACGAAGACGTCGCAACGCTGATAAAAGTCGTTGATGTCGGGCACGTAGCGCACGATCTCGACGTTGGAGAGGCGTGCGAGGCGCTGCTGCAGCGCTGGGTAGTGCGCGAAATTGGCATCAGAGCGGATCAACAAACGCGCATTGGCAAGGGCGAGGCGCTCCCACGCGTCCAGCAGATAGAGGTAGCCCTTGCGCACCGGCTCACCGCCGACGACGCCGACCGTAAATTCGGGGTGGCGCTCCGGATGCGTCTTCGCGGGGAATGCGCAACGTCCGAAGAGCGGCGCCTTGACGATCTTGCTGCGCATGGCTTCAGGAAATGTGGCGCGGGTGTATTCGGAGGGCACGAGAATGCGCTCCGCCTCTTCATACTCGGCGAGCTGCCGATCGCGAAACCAGGCAGGCTGCGGCCTGTAGGCGACGCCTACCGCGGCGGATTCCTCTTCGAAGATCTGCTGCTGGAAGTCCACGTGCGGGCAGGCGCGATCGAGAACGAAACGCGCACCGCGACGCTTCGCCGCACGCGCCGTCGCCAGGGACGCGGTGGCCCAGCCAATGAAAAGATCGCCAGGACGAATGACAGCAGCGACGGAGTGATCGTAGAGCCAGGAGTCGGCGTCGAGCGCCTTCTGGGAAGCAGGCAGGCGCATGAAGTGCATCGCGGTTTGGAGCAGAGAGGGAACCAGCGTGACACCAACCGACGCGTCGAGACGGCGGAAGTAGGGGCGAGGCGCAGAGCTGTAGATGCGAACGCGCGCGCCGTGTTTGATCAGCGCGTTGGCGAGCAGCGCGGAGTGAAAGGGCCGCGTGGTAGAGACAGCCACGTCCATAGGGCATTCTTCCTGTTCGCCGAGTGACCGTTCTTGTGACCTTTCGTTAAGGCAAGGTCACGTTGAGTATCGTTCCTCATCACATGGCAGCAGGAACAATGCTCATTCGGCAGGGTAGCATGGCAGAAGCCATTCACTCTGTGCCACCAGAGTAGGATGGGCAACGGAATCCAATTGCAATCAGGCGAGGAGCGCGAGGGTGAGGAGAGTGACTGGGACGAGTTGGGTAAGCGGTTTCATTGAAAGCGCCAGGACAAAGAGAGTTGGATTCATTGCGATGATTGCAGCGTGCCTGGTCTTGCTGCTGGCCCCATTCAGCGCGGGTGCACAGCAACGTCCGCCCGCCGTTCCGTTGGTCGCGCACGATCCGTACTTCAGCATATGGTCGATGAACGACAAGCTTACCGATGGGCCTACACGTCACTGGACAGGGCAGCCGCAGCCGCTGACGGGGTTGGTTCGCATCGATGGAAAGAGCTACCGATACATGGGGAACTTTCCTGAGGAGGCGGCCGCGCTGGAACAGACCGGCCTGGATGTCGCCGCCACGCACACGATCTACACGTTCAAAGGCGCGGGTATCGCGCTGACCGTGACGTTCTTCACGCCGGCATTTCCGCAGGACATGGACCTGTTGTCGCGGCCGGTTACGTATCTGAGCTGGAAGGTGGCGAGCGACGACGGCAAGCCGCATGACGTGTCGCTGTTGCTGGATGCAAGTCCGCTGCTGGCAGTGAATGAAGATAGCGAGACAGCGACATGGGGGCGGCTGCGGACGGCGTCACTGGATGAGTTGCACCTTGGCTCGCGCGATCAGCGGGTACTGAATCGCTCCGGCGACGATCTGCGCATCGACTGGGGCTACTTCCGGCTGTGCGTGCCGCGCGAAACGAGTGCGGAGACGGCGCTGGTGCCGGATGCGGTCGCGAGCTTCCTCAAGGATGGAAGGCTACCCGCGAACGATGATGCGTCGCTGCCCGCAACGCCACACGATCACGCTGCGCATGCGGCAGTGGTGTTTCCGCTGGGCAACGTGGGCGGCACGGCGGCGGAGCGTCATGTGCTGCTGAGCTACACGGAGGGCTATGCGATCGAGCTGATGGAGCGAAAGCTGCGGCCTTACTGGCAGCGCCACAATACGCCGGTCGCGGAGATGCTGGAAGCAGCGGAACACCAGTATGCGGAGCTGGAGCGGCGCGGCACTGCCTATGATGCCGAGTTGCGGAGCGACCTGACGAATGCGGGCGGCAAAGGCTACGCGGACCTGGCGATTCTTGCGTATCGGCAGACATTGGCGGCGCACAAGCTGGTGGCGGACTGGGACGGCACACCGTATCTGTTCGCGAAGGAGAATTTTTCAAACGGCGATATTGCCACCGTGGATGTGCTCTATCCGTCTGCGCCATTCTTCCTCTTCTTCAACCCGCGGTTGCTGGAAGCGCAGATGGTGCCGGTGATGAACTATGCCGCCTCGTCGCGCTGGCATTTTCCGTTTGCGCCGCATGATCTGGGACGCTATCCGCTGGCGAATGGGCAGGAGTACGGCGGAGGTGAGCTGACGGAAGAGGACCAGATGCCGGTGGAGGAGAGCGGCAATCTGTTGATCTTGGCGGCGGCGCTGGATCGTGCCGAGTCGCCTGACCACCACTACGCTGAAAAGTATTGGCCGCAACTGACGACGTGGGCGAAGTATGTGCGGGCGGAGGGGCTTGATCCGGCGAGCCAGTTGAGCACGGATGATTTTGCCGGACACCTTGCACACAATGCGAATCTTTCGATCAAGGCAATCGATGCGCTGGGCGCCTATGCGAGCCTTGCCGATGCGCTGGGCAAGCACGAGGTGGCGCGTGACTACCAGCAGGCTGCACGCGAGATGGCGGCCAAGTGGCAGACGATGGCGAAGGACGGCGACCACTACAAGCTGGCCTTCGACGTGCCCGGATCGTGGAGTCAGAAGTACAACCTGGTGTGGGACATGCTGCTGAAGCTCGACCTGTTTCCGGCGAGTGTGCGCGAGACCGAGATCGCGTTCTATCTGAAGCATCTGAATCGCTACGGGCTGCCGCTGGACAGCCGCAAGGACTACACCAAGCTGGACTGGGAGCTGTGGACGGCGACGCTGGCCGAGAAGCCGGAGGAGTTTCAGCAGTTCATGAGCCCGCTGGCCCTGTGGGTGAATGAGACGCCGAGCCGCGTTCCACTGACCGACTGGTACGACACCAAGACAGGGAAGCAGGAAGGCTTCCAGGCGCGCTCGGTGGTGGGCGGACTGTACGTGAAGGCTTATGCGGACGCGGCTCTGACGAAAAAATGGCGGGCGATGGATCTTCCGGCCAGGTAGCCGTTGCAGAAATTCTCACAACTATCTGAAACGTTCGTGCCGTCGCTTGCACTATGGCAATAGAACAGATTGCTGAGTGCCTATGGGCGGTGTGAGCCAGTATGCACTCATAAGCCTGACGGTCTGCAATGACCGGCAGAGCCGGGCGGATCCTGGCTGCCAACCTATCCGTCCGGCTGATCCTTCGACGATTTGAACGGCGCGGCTTTGGGGGAAATCCCTGGAGCCGCGATTTTTTTCGCCTACTGTTTGTAAATGCGGAACTCCCAACCTTTCAGGTGAAGGGTCCTGGCATTGGCTTCGTCGGCGGGCGATCCTTCAAGACGGACTGCCGCACATTCTACTGACAGAGAACCTCCCTACCTCGCTGGTTCGACGCAAAGCCACTGTATCTGCCGACATGGTCAACCTGGCCGGTATCTGCGGCGTCATTCACAGCCCCACTGCTGAACTGTTATCAAGTAGCAATGAACTTTCGTTCCAAGATGCTGCGCTGCGCCTGTGCGCTGGCGATGGTGCTGGCCGGCGGATCGCTGCTGCAGGCGCAGACGAATCCAGAGTGGACCACACCGCAGAAGCCGTTCCGGATCGCCGACAACCTGTACTACGTGGGCAGCCGTGACCTTGCCGCGTACCTGGTGACGACTCCCGCGGGAAACATCCTGATCAATGCCAACCTGAAGAGCTCGCCGCCGCAGATTCGCGCGAGTGTGGAGAAGCTTGGGTTTCACTGGGCAGACACACGCATTCTGCTGAACAGTCAGGCGCACTTCGATCATGCGGCGGGGAGCGCGGAGGTGATCCGCGAGACCGGCGCGAAGCTGATGGTGATGGATGGCGATGCGCGGACGATGGAGACGGGAGATGCCCGTGACTTCGGAGGCCGCGAACTGCCAACGTATCCGCCGGCGCACGTCACGCGTGTGCTGCACGATGGCGATACCGTCCGGCTGGGTGGGGTTGTGCTGACGGCCCACAAGACCGCCGGGCATACCCGCGGCTGCACGGCATGGACGATGCAGGTGATGGACGGCGGACGCATGCGAAACGTGGTGATCGTGGGAGGATTTGCGGCGCTCGATTCCTACCGGCTGATCGCGACGCCGGGGCGGCCCGCGTCGTATCCCGGGATCGCGGAGGATTTTCTGCATGGCTTTGCTATCGAGCGGAAGTTGCCGTGCGACATCTTCCTGGGAGCACATGGGAGCTACTTTGGCATGCAGGAAAAGCTGGCGCGGCTGCCGAAGGAGGGAAGTTCGGTGTGGATCGATCCGCAGGGCTACCAGCAGGCAATCGCCAATGCGGAGAGGAGCATCGAGGATCGGATGGCTGAGGAGCGGAGGCAAGCGGCTGCTGGCAAACAGGGCACAAAGCGGTCAGATTGAATGTGGCTGACGTTTAGACATCCAGCCGATTGACCGCGGCCACCTTGCCGTACCAGATTCCGGAATCTTTGATCGGTGCGTTTCTGATCGCGGTAGTCCACGTAGATGAGGCCATAGCGGTCGGTGAAGCCGTTGGCCCACTCGAAGTTGTCCAGCAGGCTCCAGGCGTGGAAGGAGCGGACGCGTGCGCCGTCCGCGATGGCGCGGGCCAACTCGGCAAGCTCTTCGCGGAAAAACTCAATCCGTCGCGTATCGGGAATGCGGCCGCCCTCGCGCGGGTAGGGGGCGTCCAGGTAGCCGCATCCGCTCTCCGTGATCTCGATGATGGGGTGGTTGTATTCGCGAGAGATTTGCGTGACGAGATCGTAGATGCCGCGCGGCCAGATTTCCAGACCCGACTCGGAGAGTGGTCCCTCGGTGGGCATGGCCGCGCGAAAGCGCGTGTATGGATCGCGGCCGGTCGCGGGATCCGACTCGATCTCGGTTCCACTGAAGCTGCCTCCGCCGGGATGAGCGTTGCCGGCGTCGGCGACGATGCGGCGCGTGTAGTAGTGGAAGCCCACCCAGTCGAGCGGCGCCAGCATGATCTTTTCATCACCGGGCCGAAAGCCCATGAGCTCGTATGGCGGCTCGCCAACAAATGCTTTGGGATAGCGACCGTGCATGGCGGCCTCGAGAAAGAAGACGTTGTTCATGGCGTGATAGCGCGCGGCGGCGGCGCGGTCGACTTCCGAGTCGGCCTTGGGATAGGCAGGAGCCATGCCGTAGGCGCTGCCCACAGTCGCCTTGGAAGAGGCCGCCTTCATCGAGCGGAGGGCTTCGGACTGGGCCAGACTGACGGTGTGCGCGGCCTTTAGGAAATCGCCGAAGTTCGCTCGTCCGGGGGGAAATGCGCCTACGCCGTAACCCATATAGGTGAACGACCAAGGCATGTTGAAGGGCGCCCAGACGGTGATGCGGTCACCCAGATGTTTGGCCAGGATTCCCGCATAGTCGGCGAAGTAGCCGGCGAGATCGCGATTGGGCCAGCCGCCGCGGTCTTCCAGGGCCTGCGGCAGATCCCAGTGATAGAGGGTGCAGAACGGGCGAATGCCGGCAGCGAGAAGTGTGTCGGCCAGACGACTGTAATGATCCAGACCTTTGGTGTTCGGCGCGCCGGTGCCGGTCGGCTGAATACGCGGCCAGGAGATGGAGAAGCGATAGGTCTTCTGGTTCATCTTCCGAGCCAGCGCGATGTCCTGCGGGTACAGGTGATATTGGTCGCAGGCTACGTCTCCCGTGGTGCCGCCTTTGACCTTGCCGACCGTATGGGTGAACCGATCCCAGATCGACTCGCCTTTGCCGTCTTCGTTCCAGGCGCCCTCCACCTGATAGGCGGCGGTCGCTGTGCCCCAGAGAAATCCATCCGGAAAGCGCGCCTGCTGGACCGCGGTGGAAGGAATGGAACCCGGCACCGGATTCTGCGCGGGCTGAGCAGCAGAGAGGGTATCGCCGGCGAGGAATGCAGCCCCAGCGGCGGCTAGGGAGTTCACAACAAATTGACGGCGATCCATGGTGGGCCCCTTTGTAACACGGCGTCAGGCTACTCCTGATATTGAAGCAAGGCAAACGTGTGTCTTCATAGTGGCAAGCGAAACGAGGGAGGCAATCCGCGGCTTATCCGAGGTGCAGCTGAAATGTCGCGCGTCTAGCGTACAGAATACCTGTTATCGGACATAAGAATGAGCCGGCACCGGAGACGGTGCGACGGCTCACGCCAGCTTCTTCACTTCCGGGTAGCGGCCATAGATGATGCGCTGATTCTCGGCGCTTAGCTGGCCCAGCCGGATTGGTTTGTCCTGCGGGCGTGTGCCTTTCTGATTCAGCACGTTCATCAGGCTCCACTCCCGCTGCAATGTCTTCGGTTCGTGGGCGGCCAGATCGTATCGCGTGAAGTCGATAACCATGTACGGGCTGCTGGTTTGCCAGTTTCTCAAGAGCGCCAGGCGGAACTCCTGATTCATGTACCACTCGATCTCGAGCTCTTTCTCTGAGCCGGGTGCGCCGGTGCCACGTTCATCAAAGCGGTAGTTCAAGGACGAGTTGTTCGGTGTATGCTCGCGCCACTTCAGGCCGAATTCGCCTTCCGTCAGCACCTGCGTGTCCGGCCATCTCTCCTTTACTGGTCTGAAGCCAGTACGTAAGATCCGGATCGTGGCCGATGGATGTCTCCCAGATGGCGGTGACGAAGCCGAAGCCATTCAGAGCGTGGCCGCGGTCAAAGTGGATTGCGGTGGTGTCCATCATCTCGCGGCGCCCGGCAACGGTTCCCATGTTGCCGACCGACTCAATGGGGCCAACACCGAGCCGGCTGTTGAACTTGCCTTCGAATCCCTCGCGGCGCGCGGTGAGAAAGTCGCAGGTCCAGCCATCGAGGCATACGCAGTCGATGAAGTCTGCCGAACCCTGTGCTGGTTTGAGATAGTGCTGCCGGCTGGGATAGTACGGATAGCAGATGCCGCCATCGCCGTCGCCATGATCGATGCCGTGCTGGCTCCATATCTGGCCCTGGCAGACGTGAATGCCCTCTTCCGTAGCGAGATAGCGTTGGCTGTCCGCATCGAGAAAGCCTGCGACGAGAGACTGCGGGCGATATCCGTTACCCACCAACGCGGTGATCAGACGCAATGCTTTATGGATGGTCTGCTGATTGTGCTCGCGCGTGTCATACATCGGCGCGAAATAACCACCGGGGATGAAGGTGATCTCGTCTCCATAGCGGTCGTGATAGGAAGCGAGCAGCCGCCGCGCGTCTTTGTACTGCTGACGATTGTCGGTGAGCGCCAGCCAACTGATGGCCCAGGTCATCCTGCCGCCGGGACAGCCCCGATCGAAGGCTTCCCGTCTGGATCGGATATGGGCGGGGGTGTTATCCGCAGCTTCGTCCTCGCCAATCGAGTGAGTGGGGGTCACCTCGATCTGATTTACGCGGACCACGGAGACGTGTGTAAGGAATCGCCCGCGCAATGGTGAGGCCGCGGTGGCGGCCAGAGCGTTCGATGGGTTTCCGGCGAGCGCGAGGGAGGCTGCGGCGCTGGTTGCGGTGCTGAGGAACTGCCGTCTGGTCCAGATGTCGTTATGTGGCATTAGGTCTGCGCTTTCTCCGTGCTTAAAGTATTACTTTAATGATTTGCGCGATTCACGGCTGTGCCGGAATCCCGGCTTCAGCGAAGCGCAGCGTCATGCGATGACTCTTTCTCGCCCATTGCCAGAGTAGATAGAGGGCAATGACGATGAGTGAGATGGTGAGGCCGATCCAGATGCCGAAGATGCCGCGCTGGGCGTGGAAGCAAAGCACGTAACCGAGCGGCAGGCCGAAGAACCAATACCCGGCGAGGTTGACGAACATGGGATGGCGCGTCTCACCGACGCCCCGCAGCGCGCCGGTGGCGACAGTCTGGATGCCATCGAAGATCTGGAAGGCGGCGGCGAGCATGAGCAGGCGCGTGCCCACCGACACCACAATTTCATCCTGCGTGTAGATGTGCAGCAACGGGCGTGGCAGCAGGAGAAAAGCGCACGCGGCGAGAGCCATGAAGCTGGCGCCGGAGGCCAGGGCCAGCCATCCGGCACGCCGTGCGCGGGGCAGATCGCCTGCTCCCACTGCGTGACCAACGGCGACAGCCGCCGCTGCCGACATGCCGAGCGGCACCATGAATGTGGTGCTGGCACAGTTGAGGACGATCTGATGCGCGGCGAGTGCATCCGCGGTGAGACGGCCGGCCATCAGCGTGGCTACGCCGAAAGCTCCGACTTCAAGAACGATCTGACCAGCGGCCGGCGCTCCGAGAGCGACAAGTGCGCGCAACTGTTGCCAGTGCGGCCCAGGCCAGTGGGCGAAGAGCGGATGACCGCGGCGGCGCTCATGCTGCCAGGCGAAGTAGATCAGGACAGCCGCCATGTAGACGCGGGAGAGGCAGGTGGAGACGGCCGACCCCTTGAGGCCCATGGCGGGGAGACCGAGATGGCCGTAGATGAGGGCCCAGTTCCCTCCCCAGTTGATGAGGTTGGCGGAGACGAGAGTGAAGGTGACCGGGCGCACACGGCCAACGCCCTGCAGATAACGGCGGAAAGCGGCATAGATGAGCAAGGGCAGCGTGCCGAGATTGAGAATGTGCAGGTACACGGCGGCCTGGCCGGAGACTGCGGGATTGATGCCGACGCGGTCGAAGATCAACGGCACCGCAGCGATGCCCAGCATGGCGATCGGTACATAGGTGACGACGAGGTAGACACCCTGCGCGAGCCACCGATGACACACTTCGAAGTCGCGGCGGCCCCATGCCTGGGAGACGACCGTGTCGAGACCGAGCAGGATGCCGAAACCGAAGAGAACCGGCGCGTAGTATGCCGCGCTCGCGATACCGACTGCACCGATAGCCGCAGGACCGAGACGGCCGACCATGATGGTGTCGACGATGCCCATGGTGACCCAGCCGAGCTCCGACAGGATGACAGGAATGGCCAGCGCAAGCAGCGCGCGCAGCTCACGTCGCAGCGTCGAAAGATTGGCTGATTCCTGCATCGTTTAAGGGTATCTTGACCGCACTCTTCGCGACGGAGAATGCGCAGATGCCGCGGAATGTCTCGGTCGTGGCTTTATGCAGGAGGACGAGGGGTCGAGTTTATCGCGGCGGCGGATGGATGGGATCCCGTGGATGGGGAGCCGAGTTGCTGCTGGGCGGAGTTACTTCGGCTTTCCCCATTCGACCGGACGCTAGCGATCAGTTCGCGTTTCTCAGCAGCGACGTCTTCCTAACCGTGGCCTTGTGCTGTTTGCCGCTGGAGTCGAGAATGTACATCTTGTCGCCCTTCACGGCGAATTGCACCGGCTGCCCCAGAGTGACGTCCGCGGCTTTTGACCAGGGGAAGAGCAGATGCTCGCTGGCGACGTAGACGACGTTGCCGCTCTCGATGGTGTAAACCTGATAGTTCTCGTAGTTGTCCGATTTGGTTGTTGTCGTATTCGATGAGTAATCGGTTTTGTTTCCGCGATCCTTCGCCGAGGCGTCCGTATTGTGGGTGATGGTGCTTCCCTCTTTTACCTTTTCTCTTTCGGTGGCCGTCAGCATGCCTTTTTGCCAGTTGAAATTGTCCGCGGCTTTGACGGACACCGCTCCAAGAAGACAGACCGCCAGTGCCAGAACCCTGAGCCTCATAATTTGTTCCTTCGTGCCTCGAAAAGTTGTGCGGGGGACTGCCAGCCAGAATGGGCTTTTTGCGTTGGATTGGCAAGAGGGAATGCGATGCGCGTCCGCACATACGTAACAGGGTCAGAATAAGCACGTCGTTTGGAGAAACGCGATGCAATTGCATGGAAAGAACATGATCGGCGCTGCTCTGTCGGCGGAAGGAACGCAGACGTTCGCGGGCGTGACGCCGCAAACCGGTGCATCGCTATCGCCGCTATTTTTTGAGGCGACAACTGCCGAAGTGGACCGCGCGGCTGTCCTGGCGGCTGAGGCCGCAGGAGCGTTGGCCGCATGCAGCGCGGAGCAGCTAGCCGGGTTACTGGACAATATCGGTGCAGAGATCACGGCACTGGGCGATGCGTTGATCGAGCGAGCAGCGCAGGAGTCAGGCCTGAGCAAAGATCGACTCACTGGCGAGCGGGCCCGCACGGTGAACCAGATCCGGCTGTTTGCGGAGATTGTTCGCGACGGCTCCTGGGTCAACGCGTCGATCGACACCGCGATGCCCGAACGCATGCCACTTCCACGACCGGACATCAGACGCATGCTGATCCCGCTTGGCTCGGTGGCAGTGTTTGGAGCGAGCAATTTTCCACTGGCATTTTCCGTCGCGGGCGGAGACACAATCTCCGCTCTTGCTGCGGGCAACCCAGTCATCGTGAAGGCGCACCCCGCCCATCCCGGCACTTCGGAGCTGGTGGCACAGGCGATTGCCCGAGCAATCCAGTCGAGTGCGTTGCCCAATGGAATATTTTCGCTGCTGCACGGTGCGAGCCCGCGCGTAAGCCTTGATCTGGTCACCCATCCACTGATCAAAGCGGTTGGCTTTACCGGATCGGAAGCCGCCGGCCGCGCTCTTTTCGATGCGGCCGCGCGCCGCGCCGAACCTATTCCCGTCTATGCAGAGATGGGCAGCGTGAATCCGCTGTTTGTGCTGCCGGGCGCGCTGGCAAAGAATCCGGAAGTGCTGGCGAAGGGCATCTTCAACTCCGTCAATCTGGGCGTTGGCCAATTCTGCACCAAACCCGGCCTGGTAATTGGCATGAACGGCCCGCCGTTTGAACGGCTGGGCGAACTGCTTGCCAGTATGTTCAGCAGCGCTCCTGTTGGAACAATGCTTTATACCGGCATTCGCAACGCATTTGAGACACGGCTTAGCACTGCATCGAAGGTTGCCGGAGTGAAGGCTCAGGCGTCTGTAGAGCCACGAAAGACAGAGGGGACCGAAGCCGCTCCGGCAATGCTTGCCACCGATGCCGAGACGTGGCTTGACAGCGAAGCGCTGCAGGGAGAGATCTTTGGGCCTGCGACGGTCAGCGTTGTCTGCGGTTCCCATGAAGAGTTGCTCCGGGTCGCAAAGCAAATTCGAGGCAGCCTGACTGCGACGATTCATGGAACGCCAGAAGATTTCGAGAGATATTCCGATCTGGTTGCGCTGCTTCGCATGAGAGCGGGGCGGCTGATCTTCAATGGCTATCCCACCGGCGTTGAGGTGAGCCATGCGATGCACCACGGCGGGCCATATCCGGCGACAACGGATCCAAAGTCTACCTCGGTGGGAGCCACGGCAATCTATCGCTTTGCGCGCCCTATTTGTTACCAGGATTTTCCCGACGCGATGCTGCCACCAGAGTTACAGAATGCGAATCCGCGAAAGTTGTGGCGCACGGTGAATGGGCGCTGGACGCGCGAGGCCTTCTAGCTGCAAAAAATATGGTGGAATAGACGATAGCTACCTCAAGGAGATGCAATGAACTGGACCGGCGTGATGCCTGCGATGACCACCTACTTTGACCAGGACTTCAAGGTGGACCACGGCTTCATCGGTAAGCACGCGAACTGGCTGCTCGATAGCGGTTGCACGGGACTGGTTCTGCTCGGCTCACTCGGTGAGGCCGCTACCCTGACGTTCGACGAGAAAGTCGCGATCCTTACCAACACGGTTGCATCCGTGAAGGGGCGTGCGCCTGTCGTCGCCGCGGTCTCCGCGCTCTCTACGCAGGAAGCCATGGACATCGCGAAGGCAGCTGCCGAAGCGGGCTGCTCTGGCCTGATGATTTTGCCACCCTATGTGTATCGCGGCGACTGGCGGGAGATGAAGGCGCATGTTTCGTCCGTATTGCGGAGCACCTCTCTTCCCAGCATGCTTTACAACAACCCGATTGCCTATGGCACCGATTTTTTACCGGAACAAATTCAGGAGCTCGCGGCAGAGCACGACAATCTGCAGGCGGTGAAGGAATCCACCACCGACGTGCGGCGTGTTACGGCGATTCGCGCACTCATTGGAGAGCGGCTTCGCATCTTTGTGGGTGTTGATGATGCGATCGTCGAGGGTATCGCCGCCGGCGCCGTGGGATGGATTGCCGGTCTGGTCAACGCGCTGCCGCTGGAGTCCGTTGCGCTCTTCGATGCGGCGGTTGCGGGTAGAGATCAGGAAGCATTTTCGCTCTACCGTTGGTTTTTACCATTGCTGCGCATGGATACTGTTCCCAAACTTGTCCAACTGATCAAGCTGGTACAGCAGGAGGTCGGAATGGGAAGCACTCGAGTGCGAATGCCTCGCATGGAGCTTGCCGGAGCCGAGTTAAATGAAGCCCGGGCAACAATCCAGCACGCCTTGAAGACGCGGCCTGCATTATCCGCTGCTGCGGTTGTCGAGTGACTAGCTGCTCTGAATGAGTGTTTGCGGCAAAGGACGTCTCAGACGGACTTCGTGTTCACTTTCCAATACACCGAATAGCGCTCATCCAGCAGCTTATAGAGTGGGACAAGTTGCGTGGTTTTACTCTGTCCTGTGGTTTGGAATCGGAGCCCTTCGCGGGGCACTTTCTCCAGCCAGGATGCTGGGCCGGACGAGCTATTCACTTCGGGCATCGGGATGGCTTGTTGCGTTTTGTCGTCCGGCCCGGGATTCCCATAGATCATTTCTTTTGTCAGCCCATCTTTGCCCATCTGTGCGGCTAACACCAGCGGTCCATACATTGCGGCCTGCAGGGAGTCATCGTCAGGCAACGGTGCGATGTGGAAGCTCATAGGAAGGCTTACTTCCACCGTGTCACCGTCCTGCCATTTGCGCTCCAGTGCAAGATAGCTGCCCGGCGTTGCCTTGACATGCAGCGAGTTGCCGTTGAGTTTAACCTGCACGCCGCTCGTTGCCCAATACGGTATACGGATCTGCAGTGCGAGATGGACCGGCGCCTTCGCGTGGAGAGTGATCGTGGTCCCCTCTTCTTCAGGAAACTTGGTGTCCTGGATGAGACGGAGCCCTTTTTGCGGCCAGCTCAGTTCTGAACCGACGAAGAGATTGACAAAGAGATTTTCGTTGTCATGGAAGTAGATGGTGTCGTTCGTCTTCGAATACTCTTCGACACCAGTCCCGGTGCAACACCAGAAGGAATGAAAGGGCGTGCCAAATGTCTTCCACATGCCTGGCTTCAGCGGCACGTAATACATCAGCATGCCGTCCGGGTCCTGTGTGCCGAGCCGGACATTAAAAAGGATCCGCTCGTAGTAGTCCATAGCGTGCGGATCAGCTGTCCAGCCAAAGATGTGACGAGTGAGCTTCATCATGTTGTAGCTGCAACAGCACTCTTCAGCGGAAGGACCAAGCTGTTTTGCGAGTTTGCCGGGTTCCTGCCAGAACTCGTCATTGCTGGTGCCACCGGTTGCGTAGGTATGCTCAGTGGCAACTTCGCGCCAAAAATAACTGGCGATTTCACGGTAGCTGGCATCGCCCGTCAATTCGTATCCACGGGCCGCACCGATCACCTGCGGAATATGCGTGTTGGCATGGATGCCGGGAAGGTCGTCCTGGTCAGACGCTAACGGGTCGAAAAACGTCTTGTGACCGAACCGTTTTGCCAGCGTTACATATTCTGGCTTTCCGGTGATCGCGTAGAGATTGAAGAGTGCCTCCGCCATGCCACCGTACTCGACACGCAAAATCAGTTGAAACTGTTCTTCCGTAAGCGGCTGAGCCCAAGCGTCTGCCCAGGCGGCCATCTTTTCCGCAGTCGCCAGAGCCTGCTCGTTTCCGCAGTGGACGTACATATCCAAGTGACCGGCCATGATCTTGTGATACGTGTAAAAAGGCGCCCATACTTTTTCGTGCTTTCGCAAACGATCGAAAAATGTCACGGGATATGCGCTCAGGTAGCCGTCAGCCTGCTGGCACTTGGCCAGCTCTGCTACAAGATCATTAGCCTTTGTGCGAAGGTCTTCATCCTGCGAACTGGCGTACATCAGCGCGCATGCGGAAAGATAGTGGCCTCCGGCAAAGTGGCCGCGGAGCTCACCGTCAGGGGCTTCCCATCCACCAAGCGGTTCAGCATTTGAGCGGATGCCGGCCGTGATGCGGAAGGTGTGCAGCAGCCGATCGTTTGGAAGGCTGGCAAGATAGCGGCGATTGATCTCCATCGCCTCCTTCAGCGGCCCGCTGCGCAGTTTCACCTGTGCCATTGGAAAGGGTTCGATCTTCCATGCGACCTTTTCGTGTCCGTTGCCATTTTTGCTGTGCGGCACATCGAGAACCGGGTCCTGAGGAAGACCGAACAGGCGCTCAGGAACCATGAACGCGCCGGCTGCGAGGGCTGCGGTGGAGAGAAGTCTTCTGCGTGATAGCTCGCTGATCGGACTCACATTTCTCCTTCACTAGCCCTTTATGAGTAAGCGATCCGTACGAAAGCGTTTTCTTTCGGAACCCTCATAAATACTGGCTTTCAGCGATTTCAATGATTTTAAAAAAGGAATGGCGGAGAGACTGGGATTCGAACCCAGGTTACCCGTTAGAGTAAACACGCTTTCCAAGCGTGCGCCTTCAGCCACTCGGCCATCTCTCCAGCGCCTGATCAGGATAGCATCTGCGGACATTGCGAACGAGTGACGCGCAGAACCTCGCCGTCGAAGCCGGAAGGGTGGCCCCAGAGAGCGGTTTCGCGTACTTTGTTTCTGGTTGGCAAGGGAGGCTTCGTGCGTCTTCGTTCTGTTTTGTTGTGCTGCAGCGGGTTGTGTCTGAGTTTCACGGCGGTTGCGTCTCCCGTTCATCTGCAGACGGAACATCGGCCGGATCCCATGGGCGTGGATGTTGCGTCGCCACGATTCGCATGGCAGAGCGATGCGACATCGTCCAACTGGATGCAACAGGCGTACGAGATCCAAGTGGGCACCGATGAGCAGACGGTCCGCAGCGGCAAGGGAGATGTGTGGGACTCGGGCCGCGTTTCGTCGGAGGAGTCGGTTGATATCGCCTACCACGGTCCGGCCCTGCATGCGCGTACACGATATTACTGGTCGGTGCGGGTCTGGGATAACAAAGGCCAGGACCAGGAGTCTGCGCCAGCGTGGTTTGAGACGGGCTTGCTGTCGCCTTCCGATTGGACAGCGAAGTGGATCCGGCGCGACGATCCCGCTGCTGTGCGCGAGCTGTCGATGGTGCGCTGGCTGTGGCTTCCCAACGCCGATGCGCAGCATGTGACTGGCGGTACCGTGGCGCAGTTTCGCTATGTATTACACCTGGACGTGCGGCCGGCACGCGCGAGCTTGCATGTTATTTCGCGGGGCACGTTCGTGGCATCCGTCAACGGAACCGAGACTGGCAAACATACGGAGTGGAGCGCCTTCGACTGGGAGGAGATTACGCCGGAGCTTCACTCTGGCAGCGGAGCGGCGGGCGATAACGAGATCCTGGTGCGTGTTGTGTCGCCGCAGGGCCACGACGACGTGAAGACCAAGCCTGCTGCCTTCGCTGCGTCAATTCACGTCACGGATCGGAACGGGACCGAGCGCCGCATCGTGAGCGATCACGCATGGAGCGTCCGCGCTGGAGATAGCGGCGCATGGGCACCTGCGCAGGAGGTTGGCCCGCTTGATGCACCGTTCAGTGTGGGCGTGGATCGCGCGAAGGCGGTTGCCGGACCGGATCGCGTGGTCACGGACGCTTCCCTGCTGCGCAAGGACTTCTCGATCAGCGGCGGTGTCCGTTCCGCGCGGCTCACGGTGACAGCGCTCGGCGCATACGAAGCGTGGCTGAATGGCAAGCGCGTCGCTCCACAGGCACTGCTCGCGCCTGGCTTTACGGACTTCCACAAGCGCGCGCTTTACCAGACCTACGATGTCACCTCAATGCTGTCTTCGGGCAAGAACGCGCTTGGCGTCGTGCTCGGCGGCGGATGGCACGGGTCGCCGCTGACCTGGAGCGGCAATCGCTTTTTTGCAGGGCCGGAGCTGCTGCGCGCACAACTCGACATCACGTACGAGGACGGCCATCGCGAAACGATTGGGACGGATGACACGTGGCAGACGGCTGCTGCGCCGGTGCTGTCCTCGGAGATCTACGGTGGTGAAGCCTACGATGCACGCGCCGAGGTCGCAGGATGGAGTGACGCGGAATTCGCTGCGGCAGGATGGTCTCACGCTGTAACAGGTACCGCTCCCGATGGCGTGGAGATTACAGCCTCGCCCGATGCGCCGATTACAACCATCATCACGCTGCATCCCGAATCGCTTGATCCGGCAAATGGCAAGCATCCGGCGATCTTCGATATGGGGCAGAACATGGTGGGCAATGTACGGCTGCATGTACACGGGCCACGCGGCACGGTGGTGCGGCTGCGCTATGCGGAACGGCTGAATCCCGACGGCAGCATCTACACCGAGAACCTGCGCAACGCTACCGTCACCGACTACTACACGCTCTCCGGCAAGGGCGATGAGAGCTACACGCCGAGCTTCACCTTCCACGGCTTTCGTTACGTAGAGGTGGTTGGCTATCCGGGCGCGCCGACCAAAGCAAGCATCGATGGCCTGGTGTATAACAGCCTTCCCGAGCAGCCGTCGATCCGCTTTCACAGCTCAAGCGATCTGCTGAATCGCATGAGCGAACTGGGTTTTTGGGGACAACGAGGGAACTTCTTTTCGATTCCCACGGATTGTCCGCAGCGCGACGAGCGGCTGGGCTGGATGGGTGACGCCGGCGTCTTCTGGCGAACCGGCACTTACAACTTCGACACTGCGAGCTTCACGCAGAAATTCATGAATGACATTGTCGATGCCCAGTTGGCGAATGGATCGTTCACGGATGTCTCTCCAGATGTTCTAAAACCAGCGGAGGGCGCCCCGGGATGGGCAGACGCCGGCATTCTTATCCCCTACGCTGCATGGCTGCAGTATGGCGACGGCGCACTGCTGGAGCGTGCATGGCCGGCGATGGAACGTTACATGGACTTCATCGAGCGTGGCAATCCGGATTATCTGCGCAGCAAACAGCTTGGCAACAACTACGGAGACTGGCTTGCGCCCGATCCCCGAACACCGGGCGATCTGATTGCCACGGCGTATTGGGCCATCATCGCGCGCGAAATGGGGGAGATGGCCACGGCGCTGCATCGCACGACAGATGCGGAGAAGTACCAGGCGCTCTATCAGAAGATTGCCGATGCCTACCGAAAGGCATACATCAAGGCAGACGGATCCGTGGAGGGGGATACGCAGAGCGTGTACGTCGTTACGCTGGCCAGCGGCATCGCGCCGGAGGCGATGCGTGCGGCCATGACGCAGCGGCTGGTGAAGGACATTGAGGCACACGGCAATCATCTGACGACCGGTTTTCTGGGGACACCGTTCCTGATGTTCGTGCTGGATGAAAACGGCCGGCCGGATGTGGCGTACAAGCTGCTGCTGCAGGACACCTATCCGTCGTGGGGATACATGGTGCGGAAGGGCGCGACGACGTGGTGGGAGCGCTGGAATGGCGACACAGGCGATCCGGCGATGAACTCCTACAACCACTACGCGTTCGGGTCGGTGATGGCCTGGGTCTTCCGGCGCGTTGCCGGCATCGATACAGATGCGGCCGGCGCGGGATTTCATCATCTAACGATCACGCCGCACTTCGATGCAAGCCTGCCGCAGGTGCATGCGGAGTATGACTCGGCATACGGAACGATCGCCACCGACTGGAACGGGGTGGCGCACAAGTTCACCGTAACCACGCCACCGAATACCACTGCGACGATCACGCTGCCAAATGGCAAATCGGAACAGGCAGGCAGCGGGACGCACGTATACAGCGTGCAGTGAACGGTTACGGCGGGAGGTGTAGAGCGGCCATCTGCGCCTCCCGCCATTGATCCTTAGTCTGCGATTCCTGGTTGTGGCGGATCGATTCCGAGCGCAGTGGCCAGCGCGACCAGGTGGTCCTGCTCATCGATGAGAATGGTGCGGATGGTCTCGCTGATCGCGTATTCGTTCAACTCCTCCGCCTGCTTCAGGCGGCGCCGATACTGCCGGATCGTCTCTCTCTCGTTGTCGAGATCGAAGCGAAGCATTTCCTCAGCCTTCTCGGATGTCTTGACCGGCTTCGGCTGCACGGTCGGCATGCCTCCGAGATAGTCGATCGCGTTGGCGATTTTGAGCGCGTGTGCGAGCTCCTCCCCGGCGTGGACGGCCAGCTCGTCCGCAATGTTCATATAGGCCGCGCCCTTCAGCACCTGGGAATAGTTCACATACGCGATGATGGCCTGGTACTCGCGGGCCAGATCCTCGTTGAGGTATTCAATCAACTGCTTACGGGTCAGCGGTTTCTCTTTCGGCATTCTTTCTCCTTGAAACGATGAGAGCACACCCGGACGTTTCTTTGCTCCGAGTGGCCTGCGTTGAATGGGATGATACCGTGGGCATTGCCGTTGTAATGCGGCACGGCTGGTTTGGCTGCAGCCTTCTTTCGACCCGATGCGTCTATCCATCACTATGGTGCGCACTTCCCTGCTCTGTTGCCTGCTGCCTCT
This sequence comes from uncultured Acidobacteriaceae bacterium, assembly GCA_963763665.1. Classification (GTDB taxonomy): domain Bacteria; phylum Acidobacteriota; class Terriglobia; order Terriglobales; family Acidobacteriaceae; genus KBS-83. The sequence continues at coordinate 128,957 of CAVXPT010000005.1, forward strand.
GCCGCTCTTTGCCCAGGCGAAGCCGGATACGCCCCCCTTGACGCCCGCGGCGCCGAAAAGCGCAATGACGGTGACCGCCCCGGTCCTGCTCCGGGACAAAAAGGGCGCGCCGGTCGCGAACCCCAGCAAGGATGGGCTTTCCGTCAGCGAGGATGGCGCTGCGCAGAATATTCTGACGCTCGTGCCAGCCGCCGGCCAGCCGTTGGTCTTTGGCATCCTGGTGGATACAAGCCGCGGCCAGCGCGGCGCGACGGCGGAGGAGAAGGCCGCCAGCATGGATTTCATCAACGCGATGATGAAGTCCGCGCAGGATCGTGGATTCGTCGTGCACTTTGACCGCGAGGTGGAGCTGCTGCAGGACCTGACCGCAAACAAGGACAAGGTGCAGCAGGGCGCCGGCCTGCTCGATTCCCCGGAGCCAAATACCGGCGGAGATGCGTCGGCGCCGGGCGCGAAGTCGTTGCTGTATGACTCGATTTACCTGGCTACGAATGAGATCACCGGCAAGCAGTCCGGACGAAAGGTACTGGTGCTCTTCTCAAGTGGCATTGATGAAGGAAGCAAGGAGTCTCTGCGCACTGCCATCGACACCGCCCAGAAGACCGGCACCATCATCTATGCCGTCTACGTGAAGGGTGAGATCGATAAGGCGCAAAAGAAGATAGACCAGGAACGCGACCCGAACCGGCGTGATCCGATGAATTACCCCGGTGGTGGCTACCCCGGCGGTGGTTATCCGGGTGGCTATCCTGGCGGCTACCCAGGTGGTTATCCCGGTGGCTACCCAGGGGGCTATCCGGGAGGATACCCGGGCGATTATCCGCCTGGAGGATATCCCAGCGGTGGCAGCCGGCGGCCACAGCAGAGTGTCAAGGGAGACGGGAAACGCGTCCTCGCGGATATCGCGACACCTACAGGCGGCCGCGTCTTCGAGCTGACGAAGAAGGATAACGCGGCTTCCATCTTGCCATGATCGAGGACGATCTGGCTCACCAGTCCATGGTGACGTTCAACCCCGACAAGACCGGAGCGCGGCCGGGCTTTCACTCGCTGAAGATCCAGAGCAAAGAGAAGGACACGGTGGTGGATGCGCCCGACGGTTTCTACGTGAAGGAGCCCGACTAAAGCATTTTCCTGATGCTGTGAGCCAGTGGAGGTCATCTCGGCGTGTCTTTCCCTAAAGAAAGGCCACCTAAGCTTTTGCCAGTCGGTCTATACCTACAGAAAAATGCCTTAGTTCGACGGTCCCGGAACTTACGGGAGGACATAAGGAGACCTGCCGCGAGCCAGGCCTCCTTGTGTTTGAGACGCTATGCTCGCTACTGGGCCGCCTGCTGTCTTGCATGGAGGAAGAGGTCCACATTGTTCTTGTCCACCAGGGTCGTGCCGGTATCGACGAAGGCGGGAACGGGCGAGAATGAGTCGGTCTCGTAGTCGCGGTCGAGCGGTTTCAGCGGGTTTTCGCGCAGTTCGACTACCTGCTTCAGGCCGTAGTAGGCCATGGTGAATGGCTTCTGGCCGATGGTGGCGTCGATCACGCCCTCCTTCACCAGGTTCAGCGTTGCCTCGTCCACGTCCATGGCCACCAGTTCGCGGTCCGTGGCGTTCGCCCGCCTCAGCGCTTCGGCAACATCCTTGCCGGCTGAGGCTTCGAGGCAAATGAACGCGTCAACCTTATCCTTGCCGGTTTTGCCAACCATCGACTGCGTGTTGTCGAAGGCATTGCCGGAGTCGCCCTTGATGTTGACGATATTCACGACGCTGATGCCCGGGCTGCTGGCGAATACGTCCGTGTAACCCTTCAGGCGCTCATCCAGGTTGGGCTGGCCAGGCATGGTGAAGAAGACCACGTTCCCCTTGCCATGCAGCTTTTGAACGACACGTTGTGCACCGAGGCGGCCTGCCTGCAGGTTGTTGGTGCCGATGAAGTAGAGCCGATGGCTGTTGGGGGAGTCGGAGTCGATGGTCAGCACCGGGATGTTCGCGGCGATGGCTTTGTCGATCTCCGGCTGCATCAGAGCCGGGTCGGCGACGGAGACGAGGATGCCGGCCGGCTTGCGGGCGATGACGGTTTCAAACTCCTGCACCTCTCCCTGGGGATCGAAGGTGTCGGTGCCGCGCATCTCCGCTTTCACACCATACTGATTGGCCGCCTTCATCAGACCATTGTTTGCGGTCTGCCAGTAGGGCAGTTTGATGTTCGTGGCAACCAGGTAGTACTGGTCGGAATAGTTGTGTTTGGCGCAACTGCTCGTGGCCAGCAGGCACGCCGTACCCAACACTGCCAATGCCGTTGTCCGTAGTGTTCTGTGCATCGCTTCCTCCCCCAATGTGCTTCGCGCACCCGTCGCGGTGAAAATTTCACCTCGAAAGCGCTGATTGTACGCCGGGTCTTCTCTCGCGTGAAAGGGACCGCGGCGGTAGCAGTCGTTCATTCATATCTGCGTGTCATTCCGGCCAGTCCTTCCGCTTCTCGATCAGATGCGCACCGGGAGTGCCTGGACTCGGGCGCCGGTGGCGCGGAAGACGGCATTGGCAATAGCGGGAGCGATGGCAATGATAGGCGTTTCGCCGGCGCCGGCGGCGGGCAGGTCCGGGCGGTTCACCAGATGGATATCCAGCTCGGGCACATCATCGAGACGCGGCACGAGATACTCCCCGAAGGATGCGTTGAGGATTTCGCCGTTTTCAAATTGCATCTCTTCCCGCAGGGCTGCGCCGAGTCCCATGATGATGGCGCCCTGGACCTGGGAAAGCAGATTGGCGGGATTGACAATCGCGCCGCACTCGAAAGCCTCGCAGATGTGGAGCACCTTAAGTGTGTGCTGCTCGCGGTCGATCTCGACTTCGACGCAGGCCGCAACGTACGAGCCTTTTTCGGTCCCACAAGCAAGGCCAACGGCAGTATTGGCGTCCTTTCGGCCGGCTCGCTCCTGCCAACGAAATTGTTTGGCGGCTGTGTCCAGCACCGCACGGAGACGCGGGTTGTCCAGATGAGCGAGCCGGAATGCAAGCGGATCGGCGCCGGCCAGGGCGGCGAGTTCGTCCATGAGTACTTCCCGCGCAAAGTTGTTGGCGGTAGCGGCGAGCCCTCGGTACGAGCCGTGGCGCAACGGTGGTTTGGAGGGCACGAAACGGCAATCAGTTTTGCCGATGGCGTATGGCGTGTCGACTGCATTGGGCCCGGAGTTGATGTTGATGAAATGCCATGTTGCGATCTTTCCCTGTGCGTCCAGACTCGCTTCCGCCTCAATCACTCCGGCTGGACGAAAGTAGGCCCAGGTGAACTCCTCTTCGCGTGTCCAGCGCAGTGAAACGGGTTTGCCTGCGGCCCGGGCGAGGCGCGCGGCCTCCACGGCACATTCGCCGGTATGTTTGCCGCCAAAGGCCGCACCGAAATCGGGGATGACGACGCGCACCCGATCCTCGGGCATATGGAAGGCGCGTGCCAGCTCGCTGCGCACCCCAAAAGGATTCTGGGATCCGGTCCAGACCGTCAGCCGGTCGCTGCTCCACTCCGCTACTGCCGCCCGTGGCTCCAGGGGAGCGTGCTGGATGTAGGGGACGTGGTAGCTGCGGCGCAGAGTTTTTGTGCCAGCGAGCTGGTTCGCGAAAGGGTTCTGCGGCACTCCGCCCTCTGCGTTCTGTCGGAGGTAGGCGAAGAGCTCTTTACTGGACGGCTGCGTGCCGGACGGCTGCGTCTCCCATTTCGCGGTGCCGGAGATCGCTGCGAGTGCCTGCCTCGCACGCAGGCTGTTCGGAGCAGCGACGCCGACGAATTGATTGTCCTGGTCGTCGCGGACTGCGATCACATTCGCCATCGCCTTTGCCGAAGCCAGGTCGATCGAGACCAGCTTCGCGTCATACGCGGGTGGGCGCAGGATCTTCCCATAGAGCATGCCCGGGCGGGTAATGTCTGACGGATACTGGTGCGCTCCGGTCACGATCTCACGCCCATTTGGCCGCGCCGCTGGCGTGCCCATGACCTTCCACTCCTTCACCGGTGTGACTTCGACGTCTGCCGGAATAGCCTGCTCAAACAGCTTCGCCCCTTCTGCGCTCTTGGCGAGATCGGCATAGCCGAGCGAACGATGGCTGCGGGCGTGGACGGCTCTGCCGTCCCGTATCACGACCGCGGCCGGCTCGACATTCCACTGCGCGCAGGCAAAATCGATCAGCAGCTTTCGCGCTGTGGCAGCGCCTCGCCGGACGGCCGGAACCGTCCTCGGCGTGGAGCCGCTGCCGGCCGTCATGCCATCGTCCGGCACCATATCGGTATCGGCCAGGATCATCTGCACGCGGCTGACCGGCACTCCGAGTTCCTCTGCCGCCGCTTGAGACAACTCCGTACGCGCGCCCTGCCCACCCTCAACTTTGCCGGCCAGCACGGTGATGCTTCCATCGCTGCCGAGATGAATGCGCGCTGCAAGGTTTCGCGCGCCGCTGCCGAGGAAGGTATTGCGGCTGCGCTGCCCGCTCTCTTGAGGCAGTGCGGGAAAGGAGACCGCGATGAAGAGTCCAGCGCCCAGGGACTTTACGAAGGCACGGCGGCTCAGGCCGAAATCGTAACTCACGCGGTCGAGCAATTCGCCTTCGCCGGCGGCCGCGAGTGGTGGCATCTCTTGTGGCGATGGCGTTTTCACGCGCGCGCCTTTTCGGATCGCGGCGCGCCCGTCAACCGGCGAACGACGCTGACATATTTGGGATAGGCGCCGCATCGGCAAATATGTTTTTGCAGCTCCTCGCGATACTCAGCTTCGCCGGCCGCGGAATTCTTCTTCATCACGCTGGCGACGCCCAGGATCATGCCCGCAGTGCAATAGCCGCACTGGAAGGCGCCCTCCGCGAGGAACGCCTCCTGCACCGCATGCAGCGTGTCACCGTCGGCCAGCCCTTCGATGGTCAGAACAGTCTGCTTGTCTACGCTGCCCACGGAAGTGAGGCAGGAGGGCGTGCTCTCCCCATTGATCAACACAGTGCAGGCGCGGCATTCCCCTTCGCCGCAACCGTATTTCGTCCCGGTCAGGCGCAGATCCTCGCGAAGCACTTCGAGCAATGGGCGATCGGGATCGGTGACGACGGTCCGCGATCTTCCATTCAGGGTGAAGGTGATGCTGGCGTCCATAGGCAAGCCCTCTCAGATGACGGTGCCAAACCTTAACGATGAACCTGCCGGGCCACGACCGTCAAAAGGGCGCTGCAAAAGCAGAAAGGGTGGGAGCCTCGCGGCGCCCACCCTCTGCATAACGTCGTTCGATTTCGTTACGCCTGTTCGGCCATCCCATCGCGGCCACCGAAGATGCGGCCCAGGCCGAAGCCGACCTGCGCATTGTTCTTCTTCGCCACGGCGGCATCGGGCAATGGCATGCCCTGCGCATCCGGCAACATATCCAGCCAGCGCGGCGCAGCGGGCATCGGCATCTGGTCGCGGGGCGGAAGATCTGCCTTTACCTCAACCTGCTTTGCCTCAGCGCGCATGTGGGCCGCTTCCTTGCGTGACGTGGGAACGCTCTGTTGTGGAGGCAGCGGCATCTGGGCCTTCTCGACCCAGCTACCGATTGAGCTCACCACGCGGGCTGCGCGCAGACGGCGGGATCCACCAACGCCGTTGTCGCCGCCGCGGAAGAGACCGAGGCTGCGCATCCCATGCTCCGGATCCATCACTTCGAGCGACCATTCGCGTCCCGTTTTGGGCGTCAGCAGGAAGATTGCGCGGAGGCTTTTCGGCGCCAGTTCGATGGTCCAGTTTGCATATTCGTCAGAAGCGCGCGGCGCCAGCTCATCGCGCTCTTCGCGCGAGAACTCAAAAGCTTCGTTGAAGCGGTGCTCCAACTCCTCAAGCTTACGATCTGCTTCCTGGACAAGCTGCCGTGCCTGGTTGAAGATACTGGATCCGTTCTCCATCTCGCGCTCCTTGTTGACTGACGTGAGTCCGAGTATCCATGGGAATACGTGCCTTTGGGCATACCACTAAAGCTGAAGTTTCCCGAAACGGAACGGGTAACATCACTCCTGATCTACGACTTCAGAAGGATGAAAACGCGGAGACTCAAATGAAGATCGCCAGCCTGACTTTGCCGCTTTTTGCAATATGCGCGGTTACCATCTCAGCGCAGCAAACACACCACACCACGACGACCCCCACCCATCGCAAGGCGGCAGTTCCCTGCCCGGTGGCGAATCCCCTGCCGCCGCTGCCGCCGGGTATCCCTCCAGCAACTGGGAAAGTGGAATCGGCATTTGCGCTTCGCTATATCGATATCACCCCTGGCGAGGGCGCAGAGGCGCAACCCGGTCAGTTCTATACGGTCCATTACACCGGCTGGCTGGCCTCCGATGGGACCAAGTTCGACTCGTCGCTGGATCGCAATGAGCCCATCAGCTTCCAGCAGGGCGTCCGTGGCGTCATCCCGGGCTGGGATGACGGCTTTGCCGGAATGCATGTAGGCGGAAAGCGACGCCTCTTCATTCCCTACCAGCTTGCGTACGGAGAACGGGGACGGCCGCCGGTGATCCCGCCCAAGAGCGACCTGATCTTCGACATCCAACTGGTTGCGGCCGGTGACACGGAACCGGCTCCGTCGCCCGAGGCACCCCCGCCACCGCCGCCGACCGAACCGGCGCAGCCCCAGCAAGAGACACCGCCCGCGCAGGCCACACCCCCGCAGACTAAGTAGCTTGGTGCGTCTTGCGGTGGCGGCGCAGGAGCCGCCACGCTGCAATAATCAGGAGTGCGATCAGCAGCAACAACAGGACAACCGCGGTGAGGAACGCCAGCAGCGGGTGGGTGCGTTGCAGCAGGCCAAGACGGTTGGCCACTTCGACGCGTTCCAGGTCGGCGGCCAGGCCGGGGATGAGCATCTCGCCGTAGTGCAGGGTGGGCAGCGCGCCCAGAACACGTTCGATCGGCGGCAGCCCAGAGCCGCGATCGGACGGAATGGCTGCAAATGCGGCGAGAAACTTCCTGTCGCGCGGGTCGGCCGATTCGCTTTGCGGAAAGTATGCGGGATCGTGAGTGATGGGAAAGAGAACTGTCTTTCCCTGCAGCTCCGATTCCACCACCGCGCTTACGTCCTGACAGACGCCAAGCCGGTAGTAGCCGCCGAAGGGCACCTCCGGATGCGCCATGCGCGTGTGGTAGTAGACGCGCACCGCCGCACTCAGCAACTGCAGGACTCGGCTCTGCTGGTCGGTGTCCGCGTAGGAGAAGAGAACGCGGTGCATCACCCAGCTCTGGTTGAGCGAGTCCATGGTGCGGAACTGGGCCTTGCCGTCGATGCCGTAGTAGAAGCTGACATCGGCATTCCACTTCGGTCCGCGTATGTGCAGCTCCTGCTCGGAGTGGCTGACCGGCAGCAGGAGCGACCGGCGGCTTGCGGGCACGGCGATCTGCGTGTCGATCCAGAACGGCATCATAACTTCGCGGCCGCCGTCGTGCAGATGGCCGAAGTTCGCAAAGTAGACGTCGTCGGTGATCGATACCTGGTGGCCGCTCTCTGCCAGCTCACGAATGAGCGCGCTGCCGTCGGTGAAGCGCTTTCCGTCCAGGGTGGCGATGGCTTGCGGCTGCAGGGCACCATTCATGGCGAGCCGGTTCAACACCGCGGCTAACTGGCGGCTTGCGGCGTGCATGGGCGCGAGCGCGGGGTCGGGGCCATCGCCCATGGTGAGGTTGAAGCCGATCTCCCGCCGGGCCGTTGCCGGATCGTCGGAATACGCCGGCGCAGTGGCGGGATGATCGAGATCGATGGTCTCCACCTGACCCAGCGGATACTCCGCGGTGTCCAGCAGTTCGGCCGGTTGCAGCGGCGTGGCCGTGTTCCCTGCCAGCCGGACAGCCGCGCCGACACTCTTGTTCAGGGCAGCAACGGTGAGCGCCGGAAAGTGATCGACGCGCTGCCACTCTTTCCCCAGTATGAGGACACGCAGGCGATCGACGAGATCCGGTGAGAGGAACTCCCCAACCTTAGGGACTTCGCGGATGCCCTCGAGCACGCGCTCGTGAAACTCCGGCTGCGCCGAGACGCGCTGCATCACGGTGGAGAAAAGCTCGGGCGACGTATCGGTTTTCTGCGCCGCGAAAGCTCCAGCCATCAAAAGACAGAGAGCCAGGAAGCTCAGCGCGATGTGGGCTGATCGACGGGAGTAGAGGGCACGCAGGGTCTTCGGCATGTCGCTGGTTTTCCCTCCGAACGCAGAACACAGGCTACAGTGTGCCGATGGAAACGCAAGAGTGGAGGCAAGTTCGGAGTCAGCGGCGATTCGGATACGATGACAGCAAGAGGCCCGGATGGCGAAATCGGCAGACGCAGCGGACTTAAAATCCGCGGGCCGGAAACGGCTGTGGGAGTTCAAGTCTCCCTCCGGGCACCAATTTGGGCACACCGCTCTGCGAGCAGCAGTTGAAGGACTCTATTAGGGACCCATTTTCAGGAACGATCGGTGCAAGATGATGGATGCGAAGAGGCATCCGAAACGATCGGCCACGGGTTCCTCAAGATTCGGTCCTACCCCTGGAGAGGTACAAATGAGACGCTCGCTGTTCTCTGTGCTGCTGGTGTCGCTAGCCTTGTTGTCGCTCTTACTCTGCGCGGCCCCTGGCCTCCATGCCCAGACCTTCAACCTGCAAACCGGATGCGAGCCCGTCGCTTCCCTCGACGGCCTCTGGCGTTTTCACACCGGAGACAATCCCGCATGGGCCGACCCGAATTTCGACGACTCGCAATGGCCTCTGCTCCGCTCCGATGAGGCTTGGAGCAAACAGGGCTATAACAACTATGGCGGATTCGCATGGTATCGCTTCACCGTCGCGGTACCTGAAGGTAGCAGGAACTGGTCCATCTACTTAGGACCGATGGAAACGGGCTATCAGCTCTTCGTCGACGGACGTCTCGCTGGTTCATTCGGTCCAATCCTCAATTCTCGGAACTACGCCGCTTCAAGCCGCGTCTTCGCCATGTCTCCCGCCGCCTCCGGCCAGCGCACATTTCATATTGCCATCCGCGCCTGGCACGCTCCCGTCTGGGCGGGTTATGCGCCGGGAGGGTTTTACGGTAGCAGCTATTTCGGAGATTCCCGCCTCATCGCGCAACGTGCGGCGACGGCCAGATCGCTTCAGTGGAACGGGGTCGTCGATGAATACACCTATGCTGTGCTCAGCACGCTCGTCGGCCTCGTCGTGCTGGTCTTGTTTTTCATCCGCCGCGAAGAACGTGAATATCTATGGTTTGCCCTGCTTCTACTGGCGAACGCGATAGACATTGGATTAAGCATCAGCCAGCTACTTGCTCTGATCCCTTTGCCGGTCTTTGATTTTGTCGACAGCTTCGTGCAATCGGCTGCTCTCTTTGCCGCCCTGGCTTTTTTCTCCGTCGTGCTGCGCGCCCAGCGTTCCAGAAGCTGGTGGCTCGTCGCCGCACTGTTGTTCATCAGTCCGCCAACGGTTTTTCTTTACGTCTTCCATATCAGCTCGGTGGGAATCGCCGGCCTGCTTGCCGCGCTGGCTGTGCTCCCCGCCACCGTCTGGATTCTCGTAACCCTGCTGAAGCGTGCGCTCCAACGCGATCGCGACGCGCTCATCCTGCTTGTTCCTACCCTTCTCTGGCAAGGATTTCCGTTCATCAACAGCATCCTCCTCATCACGTGGCAACTGGGCTGGCAGCGTTGGGCGGCATACTGGGCTTTCCCATTGCTCACCAAACCGTTCGTGCTAATGCCTGGTCCGGCCGTCGGTACGATCTTCATCTTTGCCCTTCTTCTATTTCTGATTCGGCGCTTCTCGCTCGCCCGGCAGGAGGGGGCGCGCCTTTCCAGTGAGTTCGAGTCTGCCCGCAATATTCAATCGCTGCTCTTCCCGGCAGAATCGCCCGTTACCCCCGGTTTTGCCGTCGAAAGCGTCTATCTTCCCGCCAGTGAAGTAGGCGGTGACTTCTTCCAGATCATGCCCGCCAACGATGGCTCTCTGCTCGTTGTCGTCGGAGACGTCAGCGGCAAGGGCCTAAAAGCTGCAATGACCGTCGGTGTCATCATCGGCGCGCTGCGCGGCTGCCCGGTGCGAAAACCCGCCGAAGTCCTCGCTCACCTCAACCGCGTTCTCCACGGTCAAATAACAGGTTTCGTTACCTGCACCGCCGCGCTTATCGTCGCCAACGGCGACATGACCCTCGCCAACGCCGGAAACCTCCCGGCCTACCGCAATGGGCAAGAACTAGATGTTGAATCCGGCCTGCCACTTGGCATCACGCCGGATGTCAGCTACCCCGAAACCGTATTCCAGCTCAATCCAAACGACCGATTGACCTTTGTATCGGACGGAGTCGTAGAAGCCACGAACGAACGTCGCGAGCTCTTCGGCTTCCATCGAACCCAGGCCATCAGCACCCAATCCGCCAGCGCCATCGCCGAAGCCGCAAAGCAATTCGGCCAGCACGACGACATCACCGTACTTACCCTCACGCTCACGCCCTCTCTGAAAGCATCCCTCGCATGAAAAAGACGATCCTGGCTTTCCTGTGACTCGTCATATCCACACCCGTCGCCCTCCGACTGGCAGCATCGACTCTCCTACTGAACCCCACCCGCACCGAGCCTCCCAAATGGACGCTCATCAATGAGTGCGAATAGAGACTCGGTGGAGAACAACATGCGTCACGACCAAACAACAAAAGTCCCTCTGAAGGAAAGCCAAGTCAGATATTGACTCGAAGGACCCGCTTATAAAAGGCTCCAGTCTGGATTGTGCAGGACCACCGACTTGCCATCGGCGGCGAACGGGGTGTGATCACGGGTGAGCCGTCCGCTCCCGCGATCTGCAGCAGTCCACGATGACGCATGGAGAGCACGTTGAAGGTGCCGAGCGCGCCATCGGAGGCGCGGATGTCCGGCAGCGAGATCCACTCATGGCCCGTGGGTGCAGTTTAGGTTGCAGATGCAGTTGCGTGGTCTGGACTTCAGCGGTTGCCGCAATTGCCAGCATCCAGCAGCACACGGCAACGCAGAGCACAGGCAGTGGAGAGCGCTACTCCATTCCTTTGGCGCCATCCCCGGGCGATGCTTTCGTGGCGGTGGTGGAATCTTTGCCCGCGGTGTGGCGTGCCGCGAGGTCGCGGTAGATCATCTCATTGCGCACAATTCCCTGCACATATTCGCGGGTTTCGGTGAACGGAATGGACTCGACGAACTCGTCCATGCCGTGGAAGGGAGCGCCGGATCTCCAGTCCACCACGCGATTGTCGCCCGCGTTATAGGCAGCAAAGGCGTACTCCGGCTTGTCCTCGAACTTATCCAGCGTCTGGCGCAGGTATTTCGTTCCCAGCTTTATGTTAACGAGAGGGTTAAGCAGCTCGTTGGAATCGAAGTGGCGGATACCGTCCTTGTGCGCCATTTCCGCTCCCACGTGTGGCAGCAACTGCATCAATCCCCAGGCGTTGGCGTAGGAAATGACGGTCGGGTTGAACTCCGATTCCTGGCGGATCAGCGAGGCAACCATGTATGGGTCCAAGCTGTTCTTCGCTGACTCACTTTCAATGGTGCCCCAGTACGGCTCGGGAAAGAGGATGCGCCAATAGGCCAGCGGAATCGAGGCTATCGGCGCGGACGTGTAGAACGGCAGGGCGCGCTTCATCACGCGCATGGCCTTCGCATCTTCGCCGTACGAGTGGTAAATCTCCGCTTCGGCAAAGGCGCCCCACTGATCGCTGCCTTCGGCGGCCTGAATCTCCGGCGCAATGTACTCATTCAGGCCGGCATTGGCCAGCAGCTTTGCGCGCACGACGTGCGGATCGTCCTCCGGCACGTCATCGGTAAGCGCCGGTATGGTGGGCGGCTGGATGCCGTCGAGCTCAGGCGCATCGCTAGGAGTCACGTCACCCAGCTCGGCAAGCCGCTGTGCGGCCTGCTGTGCATAGTAGTAGTGCAGGTAGGTGTCCTTGACCACCAGGTAGTAGGAGGCGGCCTTGGCTGACTGATGCTCCTGGTCCTGATAGATCCGTGCGCGCCAGTAGATGGCGCTGGGAATCTCCTTGCCGCCGGGGTAATGTGCGATCTGCTCGTCGAAGAGGCGGGCAGCGTCAGAGTATTTCTCCAGCCGGTAATCGAGCCACGCTGCGCGCCAGTGCGCGCTCGGCGCGTAGTCGGAGCATGGACCGGCAGTCCCTTTGCAGATGGCTGGAAAGCGTTGCACCAACTCGGTGTAGTAGGCAACCGCGGACGGATAATCCTTGCGCAACATGTACATGTTGCCCGAAGAGTAGAGCGCCTCGGCCAACCATGGGCTTTGCGGGAAACGTTGCTCCATCTGGGTGACATCGGCCTGCTGCTCATTCACATCGCCGCGGTCGCGTGCCAGTTCCATCAATAAATAAAGGCGGCGCGCTCCAGCCTCGTTATTAGTGTCAGGCAGGGCGGCGACCTGCTGCCGGTACGCGCGTTTCAGCTTGTAGTCGCAAGCGGCGGCAGCGGCCAGCAGTCGATCGTGTTGCTCGGCATCCTGAACTCCCGGGTCGGCGGCCAGGGCACGGTAGTCGTCATATGCCTCGTTGTAGCGCCCTGCTGCATAGAGCGCGTTCGCGTGCTGCTCGCGTTCGGCGACGGTAAGCGAGGCGTTCGAACCCATGGCCTGCAGTTGCGTCTTCGCCTGTGCGGCCTCCGGGCTCAGGGGATAGCCCAGATAGACGCGGCGAAAGCTGCGGGCTGCTGCCGTCGTATCGCCTGCGGTCTGCTGCGCGCGCGCCAGCGCCAGTACATAGTCGGACTTGTTGGCCATTGACTCCCCGGCGTGCTCGCTCAAGACATGGAGCGCCGTCTGAGGATCGCCCTGCGCAAGTGAAAGATTCGCAAGCAGAACCGGCATCTGTGGCACAAAAACGCTGTCCGGGTGCTTTGCGGCGAAGCTGTTCAGGAGAATCTCCGCCTGGGGAAGCTGATTGGACTGCAACTGTGCCTGGGCAGTCAGGTAGGCGGCGTAGTCGTCCAGGGCATCGCCCGCGGTGGTTGCATGGGCCAGGGCGGTAATGGCTTCGGGCAGGCGGTGATCCAACAGATAGGCGTGGCCGAGCGAGAGGTAGGCTGCGGCTGCGGCGTCGCCTTTGTGGGTCTCGGCGTAGTGGGTGACGCCGGCGTAGGCCGCAGGTGTACGGTTCTGCGCCAGTTGCTGGGCCATGGGCCGCAGTTGCGAGGAGGCGACAAAGGCACGCTGCAGTCTGCGGCTGCGGGCGATGGTCTTCGCGGTGCGGCGGGACCGCTTCGTGCGGGCGTGGCGTACGTGCGCCGGGGCTCGGTGGCGGCTTCTGGCCTGCCGTGCGGCGGGATGGTGCGCCGCTTTTGCTGCTTTCGAAGCCTGGGCAGAATGATGCGGCGCCCTGGACGGCGGCTTCTGCTGGGCGGAACCGCTCAACACCGTGGCGGAGAAAATCGTTCCCAGTACCACGCGGGCACCGGCGCTTCGAAGCAAATGCAGGAATAGCACTTCCAAAACCTCAATGAGCAACGGCTCTGGTCAAAAGACTAAGCCGATTTGCGAATGAGTTGCTATTCGACTTCTGTGGGGGTAGTCGCAATGGCAACTCAGCTTTTGGCGAGCAGGTGGCAATCATCGGTAGGACGAAATCTGCCGGGCATTCGTAAGCCGGGCCCGGCGATGGAAACGAACAGGGCTCCGGCGACTGCCGAAGCCCTGCACTCTACCCGACGGTACTACCAAGCGTAGACAGTCGTGTTTGCCATCTCCATCGTCTGAGCGCCTTTTGCCCCCTGTCCATCCATCTGGAAGTTGGTCAAAAGGACGGGCGCCCAGTTGAGTGCGAACCGGGACGGGCCAATAGCTCCTGAGAAATCGGACTCGACTCCATCCAGGGACACCGATTCGTAGGTAACCGTCCCGCTGTCGTCGCGCGAGTACGCTATCTGGATGTGATGCCATGCATCCTTGGTCCATTTGGCCGGATCGCAAGTGACATTCGTATGCCGCCAGGCGATGAGCGTTCTGGCCGGAGTGCCTTCATTCACGGTGTAGTCCCATGTCCCGCTCCAGCCGTCGCACTGCACGCCATAAATCACGACGTCGTGGTTGGGCAACACCTGGTTCATATCCATTTCCACATTCACCAGCTTGCCGCAGAGCGTGCTGCCACAAGACTTGTTGATCATCAGGTACGTGTCGTACACGAAATGCGTCGCTGCAGCGTTGGCCGGGAAGGATACGTGGAAGCGGTGTCCGCCATCGTTCGCGTACTGGAATGAAAACGTTCGCACCTGCCCATTGAGTGGTAGCCCACCCGGCAACATGCTCGTCGTTCCGCTGGAAGTTCCACTGGTGGCGGCATCGTGCTCTCCGACCCAGGTGTTCATTCCCTGGAGGTTCCCAGCCGACGCCACGTTCGCGGGCATCGCGGGCAGCTTGTCCAGCACTTCAATGTTCAGCGCCTGGGTACAAACAGCGCCCTTGTTGCCCCACGATTTGACATGCAGGACGTGGGGGCCCGCGGAGGCTGTTATCTGCGCGGCGATGGCGGATGCTTTGACAATCGTGTCTGAGCCGCTATCGAGCGAGTAGGCCATGGCGGACAGGGGCTGAGAGTGGCACGGGTCAGCCGAAGCCTGCAGGGCAAAAGGGGCCATGAGCACAGCGCCCGATGCGGGAAAGCTTACGGTTACATCAGCGAGAGCAGGAGCAGCAAGACAGAAAACAGTCATGGCGGCGTGAAAACACTTCATAAAACACACCTCGGGGGAGGGCTCGACGATTCGAACCTTGTTCAGTTACGTGAATGGAGAGAGTCGGCATCGTTATCGCCGGCCCTGTGAATTGGAAGCTTGTGAATTAGGTCTTGAGAGAATGGCACTGTGTGTGTGACATATAAATCACCCAAAAGGAGTGTTGCGCCAAACGTGTCCGACACCGTCACGTTCTATACCGAGCCCCCTGCTACTCATGGGCGCGAGTCGGTATCCCGGTGCAGCCATGGCCGCGTCCGGCTCATTCCCAAGGCCGGCGATAATCGCAGAGAAGGGCCGCGCTTCGAGTCCGGCGGGACATTCGGCAGAAATTTCCCATTCTGGGCTTCGGGATAGACGTAGTGTTAGAGGCTGATATTACCGGCGATATTCGCGTTCTAAGCCTGATCCCAGCTTCATGCGCGAGGGTCGTCAGATTTTTTCAGACGCTTTTTGTGCCTCAAGTACTTTATGCTTTTCAAATTCCAGCAGCGATCCAGGCGGCGGGCTAAGGACAAGATATTGCGCAACTTCTGGGGCTTTTTGCTATTGAGCCTCGGGCTGATTTCCCCCTGCGGCGCCGAGACATTTCGTAACCCGCGTCACATCGCGATTCCGTCGAATCCGCTACAGGTGGGCACTGCAGACTTCAACGGCGACGGGCGCCCTGATTTCTACTATGCCGACGCGAGCGGATTGAATGTAATCCTTGGAAACTCCGACGGCAGCTACGCCGCGCCGCGGACCACACCTCTAGGGTCCGCCACGCCGCCGACAGGAGCTCTTGGTCCCGCTACCGGCAGTTGCCGGGCAGCCGACTTCAACGGAGATGGCTTCGCGGACGCCGTTTGCTTTCCACCCGTATGGGCTACAGCACCATCGCCCGTCATATTCATCGGCAATGGCGACGGAACACTGCGTCCCGGCGGCACGCTGTCCGTGTCCAACGACGTTGTAGTCCAAGGGTCTGAGTTTTTCTTTATCGCTTTTGCCGACATCAATAGCGATGGGCATCTGGATATCGTTTTCTATAGTTCAATGGGAACGCTCCTCACGGCGTTTGGCAATGGATCAGGTCAATTCGAGAAGGTTGTCCCTTCCCAACTTACTTTCGCGGACGTAAGTTGGGTAAAAGGTGCAACGGTAGCTGACATTAACGGAGACGGACATCCGGACATTGTCTTTACAGATGATCCAATGGTGATGCTGGGTGTGGGAGATGGCACCTTCATCGAAGCAAACAACAACCTGCTCGTTGGAACGGACTGCCATCTGGCAGATTTCGATATGGACGGACATCTCGATCTGTTCTGCGCGAGATTGGGCGCTTCTGACCCTGCGACATCTTCCGGAAATCTCCTGGAGATCCATCATGGCAACCCGAATGGAACTTTTACCATAGCCCCTGTTTACTCCAAGGGCCATTCGTATGCCGACTTCATCTCGCCATTCGCAGCGCGCGATCTCAACGGCGATGGCTATCTCGACATTTTGGCGCTCTCAGCCGATGGTCTGGTGGTCTTCTTCGGAAAGCCAGGAATGCACTTCTCGGCTCCCGTTCATTACGCTTTCTATAACGCCGAGAGCTTCGACGAAGACCAGGGAGATCCCAGCCTGATTGCCGATTACAACCTTGACGGCAATCTGGATCTCGCCATGCCCGGCGTCAACGGCATCTACATCACCTACGGTCGCTCCGACGGCACTTTCGACGCTCCGCCGGTCATTCGCTCTGGCTTGACAACTAGCGGCGTCGTCGCCGATTTCAACGAAGATGGGACCCCTGACCTTTTCACGTCGGGTGCAGCCGGACTTCAACTGAGCCTTGGAAAAGGCAATGGCACATTCTCGCCGCCCGTCACGGTTCAGGCGTCGGGGTCGGCGAAACTGTTCGTAGGAGATTTCAACGGAGACAAGCACAAGGATGTCATCGCATTCGGACAGTCCGCTACCGACGGAAGTTTCCTTGGGCAGCTACTGCTGGGGCGCGGAGACGGTACATTTCAGAATCCTGTCGCAGTTACGAACGCTAACTTCCTGGATACTTATCCATCCCAACACATCGCCATTTTCGACATGGATGGCGACGGCCGCGATGATCTTGTTAACGCCACAACAGAAGGAAATGACGGAACGAACGCTGTGATCGTTCTGCTGTCGAAAGGTGATGGCACTTTAGAGCCGATCACTACTCTGTTGACGGGAACGTATTACAACCACGGAGATGCTGCACCCGCCGACTTCAATGGCGACGGCAAAGCCGACCTCGTCGTGCCCACACCACAGACGATCCAGATACTTTTGGGTCATGGCGACGGAACCTTCGAGATCGAGCCAAACGCGCTCCTCTTACCCCCGTTCGCCGGTCAGCCCAGCCAGTATGTTTTGGCTGTCGTTGCTGGCGACTTCGACCATGATGGCAAGGCCGATTTCGCAGTTCTCTGCTTGCATGCTTCCAACGGATCCAACGAAGGACCCACGGCAGTCTTCGTGTATTACGGAGAGGGTGACGGCACGTTTTCTCAGCCGGTGACAGCAGCTGTGCTGGATCGGCTGTACTCAAATTTTTCAGCGACGGACCTAAATGGCGATGGTTTGTCCGACTTTGTTCTGAGTACAAGAGAGGGCGATGACTACCGCGGAACGGCGATCTCCATCATTCACAGCCTTTCTGGCCGCAAGTTCAGTGCCGAGACGAATCTGATCGCAGGACAGGGATTCGCCTCCATGATCGCGGCTGACTTCAACCGAGACGGTCAGCCAGATTTGCTCTTCACCAACGGTTATCTGGCGGACTCGCTGGTTTTGCTCACGAATGTGGGCACACCTGCGATGACCCTGACCAGTAACGCGAATCCGAGCATGATCGGCCAGGCAGTCACCTTCACGGCCACGATCAGCGCACCTGCCGACCTGACCGTACTCCCCGGTGCCAGTACCATCACGTTCGAAGGACTTCCCAATGGAAGCGCGCCGGTTCCGATCACGTTTGCGCGAGACGGTTCTGACGGGCCGTTCAAGGCAAGCGCTACCTATGAGACGGCAGGTCTGCCGGTTGGCTCGACCATGATCACGGCGTCCTTTCCCGGCGACAGCCTTCTCAACGCCGTATCTGCGTCACTGACCCAGGTCGTCAACCCGCCTGCCATGTATCAGCTTGTTGGCTCGCCGACAACGTTGGAGCTGAAAGCCGGCGCGACGGTAAACAATTCGGCGAACATTACAGTCAAATCGCTTTACGGATTTGCGGGGACGGTGAGTCTCTCATGCACGGTGTCGTATCTCGGCTCCGGTACGGATGCCAGTCCGCCCACTTGCGGATTCGCCACCAGCCCACTTTCGGTGAAAGGCGCCGACGTCAGCACGCAGCTTATCCTCTCGACAACTGCAGCCACAGCCGCGGACAGAAAGGTCGCGGCGGATGGGAGGCTGGGCAAGACCAGCATCATCCTTTGGGGCGGCGTTCTCCTGCTCCTATTGCCCGGGCGTCTTCGCCAGCGTTGGCTGGTAACGATCATCGTCCTGGCGGCATCTGGGTCGATGCTGTCACTCTCAAGCTGCGGCGGCACCGCTAGTTCGCTTACCGCAAGTAGTCTGCCTCCCCCCACCAATCCGCTTCCCCCAACCGGTTCTTCGGGCACACAGGCGGGAAGCTACACGATCACGGTTTCGGCGACGAGCGATACAACTGTGCCGGCGCCTCCGCCAGTCACCGTACAGCTCACCGTAGATTGACGATGGTAGCCGCATTTCCGGCGAATGATAGCCTGACGGAGACTGCCGCAACTCCTCCTCTTGATAAAATCATGGCAGGAGCCAGCCTCCCTTTCACCGAAAGGCACGAATCCTCTGAAACCTTCCGAGAGTCCGACCATCGAACCAGTGGGCGCACCCGAAGAGGTGCATCCGGACGTAGCGCTCGTCGAGCGGGCCCGGGGCGGCGATGTACACGCCTTCGAGACGCTGGTGAAGCAGTACGACCGGCAGGTCTTTCGCATTGCGCAGCACATCACGCAGAACCGCGAGGATGCTCAGGACGTCGTGCAGGACGCCTTTTTGAAGGCGTATGAGAAGCTCGACCAGTTCCAGGGCAACTCCAAGTTCTATACGTGGCTGGTGCGCATTGCGGTGAACGAAGCGCTGATGCGGCTGCGCAAGCGGCGCACCGGCAAGATGGTTTCGATTGACGAGGACGTGCAAACCGAGGAAGGCTCGGTACCCCGCGATCTGGCTGAATGGCGGCCGAATCCGGAGCAGGAGTACAACCAGGCTGAGCTGGCCGACATACTGCGCAAAACCATCAATGGTTTGCCGCCAGGATTTCGCGTCGTGTTCGTGCTGCGGGATGTGGAAGGTCTCTCCACCGAAGAGACGGCCACCGCGCTGGGGCTGAGTGTGCCGGCGGTCAAGTCGCGGCTGTTGCGAGCGCGGCTGCAGTTGCGGGAACGGCTGAGCCGCTACTTCCGCAAGAAGAATGAGGATGGTGTTCAGTGACCTGCTCGGAATTTCTGGCCGAACTCGACGACTTGATCGACAACTCCGTGACGCCTACGCTGCGCGCGGATCTCGAGTTGCACCTGCGCGAATGCGAGCACTGCGTCATCACCCTGAATACCACCCGGAAGACAATCGAAATCTATCGCCAGCATGAGCTGTATGAGTTGCCCACAGCGCTGAGAGAGCGCCTGCAGGCCGCCATTCTGGCGAAGTGCAAACGCGGCTGCTAGCCGCCCGCTTCCTCTTTCTCTTTAAGTAGTTGCAAAACAAAACGCCGGAGCCCACTCGCTCCGGCGTTTCACTTCCCTGCCGACCACTACACCTCGGGCTGCAGCCCTTCGGCCAGCGCGATTAGATCGTCGCCGATAGTGCGAGTCTTGGCGATCGCGTCTTTCAGCGGAATGCTGGTGATCTCCGTGCCGCGCAGCACGACGAGGCGGCCGAAGTTGCCCTGGTGCACCAGATCAATCGCCGACGAGCCGTAGCGCGTGGCCAGCATGCGGTCGTATGCGGTAGGGGTGCCGCCGCGCTGGGTGTGGCCCAGGTTCACGCTGCGGGTTTCGTAGCCGGTCTTCTGCTCGATCAGCTCCGCGACCGCCTGCCCGATGCCAGCCAGCCGCTCGTGACCGAAGGCGTCCAGCTTGGTGCCTTGGGTCGCTTTGCCGCCGTCCGGCAGCTTTGTGCCTTCGGCGACCACGACTATGGAGAACTTCTTCCCGTGATCGTAACGGTACTTTAAGACCTTGCAGATGTGGTCGATATCCAGCGGCTTCTCCGGCACGCCGATGGCGTCTGCTCCGCCGGCGATGCCGCTTGTAATGGCGATCCAGCCGGCGTCGCGCCCCATTACCTCGCAGACGATGACGCGATTGTGCGCCTCGGCGGTGGAGTGCAGCCGGTCGATGGCTTCGGTCGCGATCGAGACTGCCGTGTCGAAGCCGAAGCAGGCGTCTGTGCCGCTCAGATCATTGTCAATGGTCTTGGGGACGCCGACGATTTTCACGCCCTTCTCGATCAGAGCGTTGGCCACGCCCTGGGTGTCGTCGCCACCGATGGTGATGAGAGCGTCCAGATTGTTGGCCTTGATGGTGGCAAGGCACTTGTCGATGCCGCCTTCCATCTTGCGCGGATTGGTGCGCGAGGTGCGCAGGATGGTGCCGCCGAGGTGCAGGATGCCGGAGACCGCTGCGGCATCGAGCGGCCGGGTCTGGTTCTCTACCACGCCGCGCCAGCCTTCCAGGAAGCCGACAAACTCGTCCTTGTAATGAAAAATCCCCTTGCGTACCGCGGCGCGGATCACCGCATTCAGTCCGGGGCAGTCACCGCCGCCTGTCAGTATTCCAACTCGCATGTGCTTCCAGTGCTCCTCTCAGAAACGACTCAGTCAATCGAATCGAATGATACGTGCGGCGGAGCGGCGGATCAAACGAGCGCCTCTATCGGGAGCCTCGAAATCCGCACTTGACAAACAGCTAATGCATATTTATACATATAAATGTATATTTATGCAGCGGCCGCCCGGCGCCCCTTTTCCGGAGCGGCCTTTTGCTTTAGATGTTGAGGAAGAGCAATGAAAGTGGAACGGCACAGTGCGATTCGTCAACTGGTGACCACGCGCGTCGTGAGCAATCAGGATGAGCTGCGCCGCCTGCTGGTCAAACGTGGCCACGAGGTAACCCAGGCGACGCTGTCGCGCGATCTGCATGCGCTGCGGCTCTTCAAAGGGCCGGGCGGCTACCAGATTCCGAGCGCGGCAGCGGCGAACCACGATGAAGATTTGCCGGATATCGCCGATATCCTGCGCGACTTTGGACTGCGGGTGCGCCAGGCGATGAACCAACTGGTCCTGATTACCACGCAGGGCAGCGCGCAGCCGGTCGCGGCCGGCATGGATGACGAAGGATGGCCGGAGGTGGTGGGCACCATCGCCGGCGATAACACGGTATTGATCATCTGCCCGGATGCTAAGAGTGCGACGACGTTACGCACGCGGCTTGAAGGACTGATCGGTTGATGAACCAGGGACAACCACAGATCGCGGTGATGGGAGTGACCGGCTATGCGGGCGCGGAGCTGGCGCGGCTGCTGCTCGGTCATCCGCGGCTCGCCGGCGCTTCCCCGCTCTTTCTGGGACGCGAGGGCTGTGCGCGCGAATCGCTCACTGCCATCCATCCACAGCTTGCCGGGCTTTCGAAGGATCAGCTCTGCGTTGAGCCGTTTTCCTGGGAACTGCTCGCTGCGCGCGGCGTCAAGGTGCTCTTCCTGGCCACTCCGCATGAGCAATCGCGCAAGCTTGCTTCTGAGGCGCTGCGAAGCGGTTTACGCATTGTGGATCTGAGCGGCGCATGGCGGCTGAAAGATCCGGCCAACCGCGCCGTCTACAAGTTTTCCGATGAAGGCTCGGCAACTGCCACAAAGACGCAATCCGAGGCTGTCTACGGCATGCCGGAGCTGTACCGCGAGGCGATTTCCACGGCACGGCTGGTGGCGAATCCCGGCTGCTACTCCACCACGATCATTCTCGCGCTGAAGCCGCTGCTCGCCGCCGGATGGGTCGATGTGCAGCACGGCATCATCTGCGACGCGAAGTCCGGCGTCTCCGGCGCGGGCAAGGAGCCGACCGCAAAGACGCACTTCATGCACGCGGCGGACAATCTTTCCGCCTACGGACTCTTTGGCCATCGCCACACCGGCGAACTGCTGGAGCAACTGGGCATCCCCGCCGATACGATCACATTCACACCGCATCTGCTGCCGATTCCTCGCGGCATCCTCGCGACCATATATGTCACGTTCCGTGAGCGGCACACC
Organism: uncultured Acidobacteriaceae bacterium; assembly: GCA_963763665.1. GTDB lineage: Bacteria > Acidobacteriota > Terriglobia > Terriglobales > Acidobacteriaceae > KBS-83. The sequence goes on from CAVXPT010000005.1 coordinate 150,977, forward strand.
GCTGGGGAAGTCGAAGCCTGCCTGCGCGGCTTCTATGCGGAGAGCCCGATGGTACGCGTTCACCCGGCCGGACAGTTGCCGCAGATCCAGCACGTGGTGCGCACAAACTTCTGCGATCTCGGCTTTCAGCTTGCGCCAGATGGCCGACGATGCATCGTGATCAGTTGCCTTGACAACCTGTTGAAGGGTGCTGCAGGACAGGCGGTCGAAAACCTGAACGTGATGAGCGGATGGGACGAAACGGAAGGTTTGCTATGAGATATGTGGTCAAGCTGGGAGGCACGGCGCTTGAGAATGCCGAGACGCTGCACGGCTGCGCCCTGGCGATTGTCGAGCTGGTGCGCGATGGCCACCAGGTCGCGGTCGTCCATGGCGGCGGTGTGGCGCTGACACGCACGCTGAAGGCGCTCGGTAAGCAGAGCGAGTTCGTCGCCGGGCTGCGCATCACCGATGCCGAAACGCGCGATGCTGCGTTGATGGTGCTTGCCGGCCGCGTCAATAAGGATCTGGTTGCTTCGCTGGGCGCGCACGGTCAGCCGGCGGTGGGACTCTCCGGTGGCGATGGACTCGTCTTTCGCGCACGCAAGAAGCGGACGGCACCGGATCTCGGCTTCGTCGGCGAGATCGTCAGCTCCGATCCGCGGTGGCTCGAAGCGATATGGAAGATGGGCGCGGTGCCGGTACTGTCCAGCCTCGCGCTTGGATTTGACGGCGAGTACTACAACATCAACGCAGATGAGATGGCGTCTGCCTGCGCGGTCGCAGCGCATGCCGACGCGCTGGTCTTTCTTACCGACGTGCCGGGTGTGCGCGGCGCGGATGGCCAGGTGATGCGCTGGCTCTCCGTCGACCAGATCGCGCCCATGACCCGCGATGCCGTGATCAGCGGGGGCATGTTGCCGAAGCTCGGCGCATGCCGCGAGGCGCTGCTGCATGGCGTGAAGCGCGTCCGCATTCTGCCCGCAGAAGAGGCGTCGTCGATGCCCGATCTACTGCAGTCCAAGATCGCGCACGGAACGGAGGTGCTGGTCGCATGAGCGAACCCATGGATCTGAGCAGCGGCGCAGTTTCCCGCCGTGCAAGCGGCGGAGGCGAAGCTGCTGCTGCAGACATATGAACGCAATCCCATCCTCTTTGTCGGCGGCGAGGGTGTGCACCTCATCGATGATCAAGGCAATCGCTACCTGGATCTGCTGAGCGGCATCGGCGTCAACGCGCTGGGCTATGGGCACCCCGCGATTGAAGAGGCAATCGCGCAACAGAGCAAAAAGCTTGTGCACATCTCGAACCTCTATTACCACTCTGGCCAGGCGGAGCTTGCCGCGCGGCTCACCGAGATGACCGGCCTGGATCGTGTGTTCTTCTCGAACAGCGGCACCGAGGCGTGGGAGGCAGCGCTGAAGCTGGCGCGGTTGTATGCGGGCAAGCAGCGCAGCACGGGTAAGAAGATCGGCACGAAGTTTCTCGCGCTCGATCACGGCTTTCACGGCCGCACCATGGGCTCCGTCGCGACAACCGAGAAGGAAAAATATCGCGCGCCGTTTATGCCGGTGATGCCGGGCGTTGCATTCGTTCCGTTTAACGATGTCGCGGCGTTGCGTGCTGCATTCTCTAACGAATACTGCGCTATCTGTCTCGAAGCGGTGCAGGGCGAAGGTGGTATCCGTCCTGTGTCACAGGAGTTTTTCGATGCCGCGCGCGAGTTGACACGCTCGACGGGTGCGCTCCTCATTGTCGACGAGATCCAGTCTGGTCTCGGTCGCACGGGCAAGTGGTGTGCGTACCAGCACTACGGCATTCAACCGGATATCACGACGCTGGCCAAGCCGCTGGCCGGGGGGCTGCCGCTGGGTGCGATGCTTTCGACCGAGGAGGTCGCGAGTGCGATGCAGCCTGGCCTGCACGGCACAACCTTCGGCGGCGGGCCGCTGGCATGCGCCGTGGCCATCGCCGTAATCGACACGCTGAAGCGCGAAGACATGCTGGCTCACATTCAGGACGTGGGCGGCTATTTTCGCGCGCAACTTGCCCGTCTGGCTGCGCAGCACGCCGCCATTGTCACCGGCGCACGAGGCCTGGGCGTAATGCTCGCGCTTGAGCTCCGCTCGGCGGATACTGCGAAGTCCGTGGCGGCTGCCATGATCGAACGCCGCATCCTTATCAACCGCACCAGCGAAACGGTGTTGCGTTTTCTTCCGCCCTTCATCCTTGGCAAGTCGCACGTTGACCTTGCCGTTGCCGCACTTGACGAGATACTGCACCAGCACGCGCCTGCGCAAACTGTCGCTGCCCATGGAGGCACTCAAATTGGCCGCTAACGCTTATCTATTGAAAGACGCTGCCGCATCGCGCCGCCCCAGCGCGACGGGCCCATTTGCCCTGGCCGCGAAGTCGCTTGCCGGCAACGATCTCTGCTCCATCGCCGATCTTTCTGCCGGCGAGATCGCCGCCCTGCTCAAGCTGGCGCACGCCGTCAAGGCTCGCCCGCACGATTATCGCCGCGCCCTCGACGCCAAGCAGTTAGTCATGTTCTTCGAAAAGGCTTCGCTGCGGACGCGCCTCAGTTTTGAGGCGGGGATCAACACGCTGGGCGGCAACGCGATCTTCGTCGATCAGACGCAGTCGCCGCTGGGCGAGCGCGAATCGCTTGGCGATATTGCCCGCAATGTCGAGCGCTGGTCGGACGGCATCGTGCTACGCACCTACGCGCATGACACCATCACCGAGATGGCGCAGTATGCCGCCGTTCCCATCATCAACGCGCTCAGCGATCTTGAGCATCCCTGCCAGGCGCTGGCCGACTTCATGACGCTGGAAGAGCGTTTCGGCACTGTGCGGGGGCTCAAGTTTGTCTACGTAGGTGATGGCAATAACGTCTGCCATTCGCTCATGCTGACCGCCGCACTGCTGGGCGCGAACTGCGTCGTGGCTACGCCGAAGAGCTATGGTCCGAAGGCGGAGATCGTCGCGAAGGCGAATGCGATCCTGGGCGAGATCGGCGGATCGCTCACACTGATGCAGGATGCACAGGCCGCAGTCACCGGCGCGGATGCGATCTACACCGACGTCTGCACCAGCATGGGCTTCGAGCACGAGGCTACCAAGCGCGCGCCTCTTTTCAAGCCTTATCAAGTCAACGAGGTGTTGATGGCCCGCGCCGCCCAACATGCCGTCTTCATGCATTGCCTGCCGGCGCATCGCAATGCCGAGGTCACCGATCAGGTGCTCGACGGGCCGCAGTCCATCGTCTTCGATCAGGCGGAGAACCGCATGCACGCACAGAAGGCGATCCTGCTGATGCTGCTCGGCGCAGCGGTCACGCCAGAACAGCGCAAACCGCCCAAGACAGCACGCCGTCGCACATTGGCGCTTAAGTAGTCACAAACAGGAACGCTCGCAAGCGCGCGGGCCGCACAATGAACAGGAGATTGGACTCATGGCTGACAAAGTTGTTCTTGCATACTCCGGCGGGCTCGATACATCGATCATCATTCCCTGGCTGAACGAGAACTACGGCCTGGATGTGATTGCCATGGTCGCCGACGTGGGCCAGGGCGAAGACATCGATGCGGTGGTGGAGAAAGCGAAGAAGACCGGCGCGAAGAAAGTCGTCGTGCGCGATCTGCGCGACGAATTCCTGCGCGAGTATGTCTTCCCCACCGTGCAGGCGGGCGCCGTGTATGAGAACAAATACCTGCTCGGGACTTCGATCGCGCGTCCCGTGATCGCGAAGCATCAAGTAGAAGTCGCGCTGGCCGAGGGCGCCACCGCTGTCGCGCATGGCTGCACCGGCAAAGGCAACGACCAGGTGCGTTTTGAGCACGCCTATCAGGCGCTCGCGCCGGAACTGAAGGTGATCGCGCCGTGGCGTGAGTGGACATTGACCAGCCGCGAAGAGTGCCTGGATTATGCCGAAGCGCACGGCATCTCTGTCACAGCGAGCCGGGAGAAGATCCACTCGCGCGACCGCAACCTGTGGCATGTGAGTCACGAAGGCGGTGAGCTTGAGGACGCGGGCAACGCGCCCTTCCCGACAACATGGACGATGACGCGCTCGCCGCAGGAGGCTCCTGACCGCGAGGAGCAGGTGACAATAGGCTTCGAGCAAGGCAGCCCTGTCTCCGTGGATGGAATGAAGATGCCACCGGTCCAGCTTGTCGAACTGCTGAACGAGATCGGGGCGCGCAACGCGATTGGCCGTATCGACCTGGTGGAGAACCGTTTCGTTGGCATCAAGAGCCGCGGCTGCTACGAGACGCCAGGCGGCACGCTGATCGTCGCGGCGCATCGCGAGCTCGAAGCACTAACGCTCGATCGCGAGCTTTCACATTACAAGGAGCATGTGGCGCTGCGCTACGCGGACCTGGTCTACAACGGCCTCTGGTTCACGCCGCTGCGCGAGGCCTTCGATGCTTTTGTGCAGAAAACGCAGGAGAACGTCACCGGAACGGTCACACTATCGCTCTACAAAGGCAATCTGAACATCGTCAGCCGGGCTTCTGCACTGTCGCTCTACTCGACCGATCTCTCCTCCTTCACCATGGGTGAGAGCTACGATCAGAAGGACGCCAAGGGCTTTATCCAGATCCTTGGCCTGCCGGCGCGCACGCGCGCCCGCCTGTTGCAGAAGCAGAAAGAGGTTGTGAAGTGAAGATGTGGTCTGGCCGCTTCCGTGAGCCGCTCGATGCGCGCTTTGAGGAGTGGCAGCGGTCGTTCGGCTTTGACTGGCAGCTCCTCCCGGAGGAGATTGCTGCCAGCAAGGCGCACGCCAGTGTGCTTGCGGCTGCGGGAATTCTGACGGCGGCGGAGTGCGCGCGGGTGCGCGACGGGCTGGATGCAGTCCTGAAAGACTGCTGGGATGGTCCGCGCCGCGGCACTCTCGCGGCAGACTCGCGTGCGGAAGATGTACATCATTTTGTTGAACTAGAACTCACCGAACAGCTCGGCGAACTTGCGCTGAAGCTGCACACCGGCCGCAGCCGCAATGAGCAGATCGCGACCGATCTGCGGCTCTACGTGCGCGAGCAGGCCGCGTGTGCGCAGCAATTTGCTGCGCGCTTGGGCGCTGGCTTTGATTGAGCAGGCAGAGGCCGCGGGCGACGCCATCATGCCGGCCTACACGCATCTCCAGCGCGCTGAGCCGGTTCTGGTAGCGCACTGGCTGCTTGCGTATGTCTGCGATGATCGAGCGCGATATCAGCCGCCTTGCCGATCTTACGACGCGCCTCAATTACTCTCCGCTTGGCTCGGGCGCGATTGCGGGCGCCACACTTGCGCTCGACCGCACCATCGCCGCGCGCGAGCTTGGTTTCACCGCCCCGACAGCCAACAGCATGGATGCGACGAGCGACCGCGATTTTCTGGTCGAATTCCTGCATGCACTCTCGACCATTGCACTGCACACCAGTCGCTTTGCGGAAGAGATCACGCTATTCGCTACTGCGGAATTTGGCTTCGTTGTGCTGCCGGAAAGCTTCTCCACCGGGTCGAGCGCGATGCCGCAGAAGATGAATCCGGACCTGACCGAACTCGTGCGCGGACGGACTGGCAGGATTGTCGGTGCCGCGCAGGCGGTGACCATGCAGTTAAAGGGTCTGCCGCTCGCCTACAACAAGGATCTGCAGGAGATGCAGCCCTCGTTGTTTGACGCGATCGCTGCCCTGCTGCCCATGCTGGAGCTTCTAGCATCTTTCACGCAGCAGTTGAAGTTTCGGCTGGAACGCATGGACAAAGCGGCGCAGGCCGGATTCCTCAATGCCATGGCCGCCGCCACGTATCTCTCGCATCGCGGTGTGCCCTTCCGCCGCGCGCACCACATCATTGGAGAAGCCGTACGCCTGGCTCTCGACAAAGGGTGCGAACTGGACGGCCTCCCGCTCGATCAGCTGCGGACACTCTCGCCGGCCTTTGGTGAAGACTTCTACGCGAGCATCACGCTCGCCGCGACCGTCGACTGCCACGACGTGATTGGTGGCACAGCGCGTGCCCGCGTTCACGAAGCAGTTGCGATTGCAAAAGCGCGAATGACCGCCAAACCCGTAGCAGAACTGGAGACCGCCGGTGCCCGTTCGTAAGGCTCGTCTGCAGGACGCGGAGAAGGTCCACGCGCTGGTCAACAGTCTCTCCGGCGACGGCACGCTGCTGCCCCGTCCCTTCGCGGAGATTTGCGAGAACATTCGCGATTTCACTGTCGCCGAATCGAACAGCGGCGAATTTCAGGGCTGCGGCGCGCTGCATCTCTACGGGCCGCATCTGGCCGAGGTGCGCTCCATCGTGGTGCGGCCGGAGTGGAAGGGCTGCGGCCGCGGCCAGGACCTGTTGCAGGCGCTGCTCGAAGAGGCAGAGCGGCATGGTGTGGGCTGCGTGTGCCTGTTCACCCGCATTCCCGAGTTCTTTCAGAGCGCCGGCTTCTTTGTCGTGGAAGACCGCGCTGCCCTACCCGACAAAATCTACAAAGACTGCCAGGTCTGCCCGCGTCTGCACCACTGCGACGAAGTAGCGATGGCGCATGGAGTGCTCCCGGACGTCTCCATCCTCGGCCCGCGCGAACCGGTGGAACAACTGGTACGCATCGCGACTTAGCTGGGTCTTTCTCACAATCATTTGGCGTTTCCCGTGCGTCCGGTTATAGTCGTATATATGCGACCGCATCGGTCGCCTTTGGAGCGGAGATGTCCCGTGAAGCGGCCGAGGTTGAGACAATGGCGCTGAGTGAGATCGCGGTAGGTCAGTCCGCGGTGGTGGCCTCGCTTGAGCTATCTCCGGAGGTCGGCGATCACCTGATGCACCTCGGCTTTCTGCCAGAGGCCATCATCGAAGTACTGCGTCGCGCCCCGGCCGGGGACCCTACCGTCTATCGCGTGGAAGGCGCGGAAATCGCGTTGCGCCGCGAGACCGCCCGCCACATTCACGTACACCGCCCAGATCGGGTTCCAGATCAAGGTCGAGATCAGGTATGAGCTGTCACGCGCCTTCTCCGCCGACCGCGATTCTCGACGAGCCGCCAGTCAAAGCTGGTCAGCCGCGTGGCCGCTTCCGGACCATCGCGCTCATCGGGCCGCCAAACAGCGGCAAATCCACACTATTCAACCGCCTCACCGGACTGCGGCAGAAGGTCGCCAACTATCCCGGCGTCACCGTGGAGCAGCGCTCCGGCCGCATGAGCGGGATACGCCGTCACGACCTCACGTTGATTGACCTGCCGGGCGTTTACAGCCTTACCGGCTACTCCGAGGATGCGCGCGTTGCTGTCGATGTGCTCAAGGGCGAGATGCCCGGCACACCGCGCCCGGACGCGGTTCTCATCGTGCTCGATGCGCTCAACCTGAGCCGCCAGCTTATGCTCGCCGGACCGATTCTGGCCCTGGGGCTGCCTACCATGGTGCTGCTGAACATGGCGGACCTGCTGGAGTCGCGCGGCGGCTTGGTGGATCCGCTCGCCCTGGCGCAGGAACTGGGCCGCCCGGTCGGGCTCATCAGCGCTACACGCGGCACCGGCATCGATGCTATCGAGCGCTTCCTGCAACAGCACGGCAGCAATCACCCAGAATTCGCCAGGACGCTGCCCGTCATCCCCATCGAGTTGCCGGTCCTGCAGAATCCGGGCGAGTGCCGCCGCTGGGCGTCCCAGGTCAGCAGCCGCACCAGGTACAAGGCGCCCGCGTCGCCGCTGTGGACCCGCCGGCTCGATTCAGTGCTGCTGCACCGGCTCTGGGGACCACTCATCTTCCTTACCGTGGTCGTCATGATCTTCCAGGGAGTCTTTACCATCGGCCAGCCGCTGAGCGACGGGATGGGCTCCGGTCTCACATATCTCGGCGCGCATGTCGCGCACGCTATCCCCGTCCCGTGGCTGCAGGCGCTGGTGCGCGATGGCCTGTGGAATGGCGTGCAGGCCGTACTGGTCTTCCTGCCGCAGATCCTGCTGCTCTTTCTTTTCATCGGCATTCTTGAGGACTCGGGCTACCTGGCTCGGGCGGCACTCATTGCTGACCGCGTGATGCGATCGATCGGGCTCAACGGCAAAGCCTTTATCCCGCTGCTCTCTGCCTACGCCTGTGCCGTGCCTGCCATCATGGCGACCCGCACCATCGAGAACAAGCGCGACCGGCTGGCCACCATTCTGGTTGCCCCCTTCATGACCTGCTCGGCACGATTGCCGATCTACACGCTGATCATTGCTGCCTTCATACCCAATCGCCCAATACTGGGCAGCCTCGTTGGGATGCGCGCCTGCGTCATGCTCAGCCTCTATGTGCTGGGCTTCCTCGCTGCACTGCTGACGGCGAAGCTGCTCAAGTCCTCCGTGCTGAAGGCCTCCTCTTCGCCGTTCGTGTTGGAACTGCCACAGTACCGCTGGCCTACCGTGCGCTCACTCAGCCTGCGGCTCTACGACCGCAGTGCGCTCTTCCTGAAGAAGGCCGGCACCATCATCCTCGCGGTCAGCTTTGTGCTATGGGTACTGAGTATTCTGCCGGTGCACAACGGCAACTTCTCCGACCTGGCAGGCAGCGTGATCGGCAAGGTCGGTCACTTCGTCGAGCCAGTGCTGCATCCGCTCGGCTTCAACTGGAAGATCGGCATCGGGCTGCTGACGTCGATCTTCGCGCGCGAAGTGATTGTGGGCACGCTGGGAACGCTGTATGGAGTGGACCCCACAACCCACGCGCTGAGTCTGCAGGCTGCTCTTCGGCACGATATGACGATCGGCGGCGCCATCGCGCTGGTGGTTTTCTTCGCCTTCGCGATGCAGTGCACCTCGACGCTGGCCGTAGTGCGGCGCGAGACCAACAGCCTGCGCTGGCCCATCATTCAGTTCTGTTACATGAGCGGCCTTGCCTATGTCGCCGCATTGCTGACCAATCAAATCCTGTCTCACTTGCTTTAGGCCAGCTGCGAAAGGCGCATTCGCCGGAACGCGCCTGAAAATTGCTTGCAACGTATTCGACAGCCCCGTAGTCTGTCGCCCTGACGTTATCGGAGGCCTTCCGTGGCAACCTCTCTACCCGCGCAGCCTGCCCAAAGATCCAACGGCATGGCGATCGCGATCGCGATTCTCCTGATCCTGGCTGGCCTTGCCGCCATCTGCTTGCCCTTCATCGCCGGCATTGCGGTGAGCATCGTGGTTGCCTGGCTACTGCTGTTTGCCGGACTTGTTCACCTCTTTTTCGGGTGGCACACACGCTCGGCAGGAGCGGTGATCTGGAAGGTGCTGGTTGGACTGGCTTATCTCTTCGCCGCCTTCTACATCCTGGATCACCCGGGCCGCGGTCTGCTCACCCTGACACTGGTGCTCGCCTTCTATCTCTTTTTCGAGGGAATATTCGAGGCGGTCATTTACTCGCGGCTGCGCCGTTTTCCCGGAGCGGGCTGGTTCCTTTTCGACGCGATTGTCACCATCGTGCTCGGCGTCATGATCTTCATGTCCTGGCCGTTCAGCTCGGTGTGGGCCGTGGGGACCCTGATTGGCATCAGTATTTTGTTCAGCGGGATTACGCGCCTGAGTTATGCCTTCGCGGGCCGTCGCGCCATCACAACGCCAGCCGCCTAGCGCGCTTCGCGGGAGGTTTTGCGCCCATCCGGCGGCGCGAATCTCCCTGTTGTCTGCGACAATAAAGACTGAGACCACGGAATGATTTCAGTCAGCAATCTAAGCATGCGCTACGGCGCCAAGGTCCTCTTTGAGGACGTAACAATCACCTTTATTCCCGGCCGCCGTTACGGCCTGACCGGTCCCAATGGCTCCGGTAAATCCACCTTCATGAAGGTGCTGGCTGGCGACCTGGACGCCCAGAAGGGTACGGTCGTCCGCCCCAAAAAAGTTTCCGTTTTGCGCCAGGATCAGTACGCCTTCGATGCCTTCCGCGCCATCGACACCGTCATCATGGGCAACAAGGGCCTGTGGGCGGCGCTCGAGGAGCGTGAGGCGATCTACGCCAAACACGACATGTCCGATGCAGACGGAATGCGGCTGGGCGAACTGGAAGGCATCGTGGGCGAAGAGGACGGCTACACCGCCGAAAGCGATGCCGCGATCCTGCTGCAGGGCCTCGACATCCCGGACGAGTTCCACGAGCGCAAGATGAGCGAGCTGCAGGGCGGCCAGAAGGTACGCGTGCTGCTGGCACAGGCGCTCTTTGGCAAGCCGCAGGCTCTGCTGCTGGATGAGCCGACGAACTATCTCGATCTCGATTCCATCCACTGGCTGCAGGATTTCCTCGAGCACTTCGAGGGCACGCTGATCACCATCTCGCACGATCGCCACTTTCTGAACAGTGTGTGCACGCACATTGCGGACATCGATTACGAGACGATCATCACCTACACCGGCGGCTATGACGACATGGTTGTCGCGAAGACGCAGATTCGCTCGCGTCTGGAGTCGCAGAACGAACAGCGCGAGAAGAAGATCGCGCAGTTGAATGAGTTCATCGCGCGATTCTCCGCCGGCACACGTTCCAGCCAGGTAACCTCGCGCAAGAAGGAAGTCGAGCGCCTGCAGACCACAGAGCTGGCGCGCTCCAACATCGCCCGCCCGTTCATTCGTTTCGACATGCTGCGCCCCTCCGGCAAGCATATCCTCGAGTTCGACCGTCTGAGCAAAGGCTATGGCGATCAACAGGTGGTCAAGGATTTCACCGGCTCCGTCATGCGGGGCGAGAAGATCTGCCTGATGGGTCGCAACGGCCTAGGCAAGACGACGCTGTTGAAATCGCTGCTTGCTGGGCTACCCGATCTGGTCGAGAAGGATTTTCAAATCGACGGTGGCACGGTGAAGTGGGGGCATGAGGCGCAGGTCGGCTATTTCCCGCAGGACGTCTCCGGCCTCATCGACAAAGGCACGACAGTTGCGGAATGGCTGCACAACTTCGATCCGCAGAAGACGAAAGAGGACATCCGCGGCATCCTCGGCCAAATGCTCTTCCGCGGCGAAGAAGGGTTGAAGCCTACCGATGCGCTCTCCGGCGGCGAGGCGGCGCGGCTCCTCTTCTGCCGCCTGATGATGCAGAAGCCGAACATCCTCGCGCTCGACGAGCCGACGAACCACCTCGACCTGGAGTCGATCAACGCGCTCAACATCGCGCTGCAGCGCTATGAGGGCACTGTTTTGCTCGTCACCCACGACCACGATCTCATCGATGAAGTGGCGACGCGCATCTGGCATTTCGATGGCTCAGCCATCGAGGACTTCAAAGGGCCGTACGAGGAGTATCTGGCGGCTACCGCTGCGCTAACACGCGGCTGAGACACTTACAGACAAAGGCAGACGGTTGCAGTCAACGCCAGTTGGAGCCGTACTGCTTTTGTCTGTAGGCCGTTCGAAGTTATCTGTTGCCTCCACTCCTATGCCACCCCTTCTCAACGCGCAAAACATCACTAAGGCTTTTGGGCCGCGGCCGCTGTTCCGTGAACTGTCCTTTACCGTCGACGAGGGCGCGCGCATCGGGCTGATCGGTCCAAATGGCGCGGGCAAATCGACGCTGTTGAAGATTCTGGCAGGCGAGGTGGAGCCGGATACCGGGGAGCTGTCCATGCGCAAACGTACTCGCACGAGTTACGTGGCGCAGATCTCCGACTTCGAAGCCGGGCAGACCGTGTGGTCGGTGATGGAAGAAGCTGTTCGTGACGCACGGGTGCCTGCGGCGGAGTGGGATCGAAATATTCGTGAAACCCTGGGACGTGCCGGCTTCAAGGACTTTGCCGTGCCCGCCGCTTCCCTCTCCGGCGGCTGGCGCAAGCGTCTGGCCATCGCGCGGGCGCTTGCCATAGCACCCGATGTACTGCTGCTGGACGAGCCGACGAACCACCTTGATCTGGAAGGAATCGAGTGGCTCGAAGGAATGCTGACTGGCGCGCCTTTCGCGTCCGTGACCATCAGCCATGACCGGTACTTCCTCGAGGCTGTGGCGCTCGAGATCGCGGAGATCAACCCCGCCTATCCCGACGGCATCCTGCGCACACGCGGCAACTACAGCCGCTTTCTTGAAGACAAAGAAGCCTTTCTCGAAGCGCAGCAGCGCCGCCAGGAGTCGCTTGAAAATCGCGTTCGCACCGAGATCGCGTGGCTGCGCCGCGGGCCAAAAGCGCGAGCCACCAAGGCCAAGGCTCGAATCGACAACGCGCATGCGCTCATCGGTGAATTGGCCGAGGTCACAGCGCGCAACCGCACTGCCACCACCGATATCGAGTTCAGTGACAGCGGGCGTCAAAGCAAGCGTCTGGTCGCGCTCGATCATCTCGGCTACGAAGTGAACAGCCGCATACTGTTCCGCGAACTGACATTTCCGCTCACGGCCGGAACACGCGTCGGCCTGGTTGGACCCAACGGCAGCGGCAAGACAACCATCCTGCGCCTCCTGCGCGGCGAGCTCCAGCCGACCTCGGGGACGGTGGAACGCGCGAATGCCCTGCGCATCGTCTACTTCGATCAGAACCGGCAGCTTGACGCATCACTCACCTTGCGCCGCGCGCTCGCGCCGGACAGCGACTCGGTTGTTTATCAGGATCGCGTGATCCACGTCGCGTCGTGGGCATCGCGCTTTCTTTTTACCGGCGAGCAGCTCAACCAGCCTGTCGCCAACCTATCCGGCGGTGAGCGGGCACGGGTCCTCATTGCCAAGCTGATGCTTGAGCCCGCCGATCTTCTGTTGCTGGACGAGCCGACCAACGATCTCGATATTGCGACGCTCGAAATCCTGGAAGAGAGCCTGCTTGAATTTCGCGGCGCGCTGGTGTTAGTCACGCACGACCGCTACCTGCTCGACCGCGTCTCCACCGTGGTGCTGGGGTTGGATGGCCTGGGCAATGCTGGCCGATTTGCCGACTACCTGCAATGGGAGGCGTGGCGCGATGAGCATCAGCAGGAGCGCGCTTCTCTAGAGCGGTCAGCCGCGACACTTCAGAAGGCCGATCCGGCGCAGATGACTCGCAAGAAACTCTCATATCTCGAAGCTCGCGAGTACGAAACCATCGAAGCCCGCATCGCAGAAGCGGAGGCAACACTGCATCGTGCACGGGCCGCAGCGGAGGATCCAGCGATCGCCAGCGACGCCGCGCAATTGCAGCACGCACTGCATGCACTGGGCGACGCGCAGGCAGCAACCGATGCGCTCTACGCGCGGTGGGCAGAGCTCGAAGCCAACCTGGGCTGAACCATGCGAGGGCGATGACATCCGTCGCGTAACACAGGAACGTCGGCGATGAGTGCTTCTTCGTTGCCGTGATCTCGCCGGTTCGTTCTTCCCCGAAAGTTGTAATGGGTGGTACGGAAGGCGGGCAGCCGCGCGAACGAAGCAGAGCTATGCTCAACCAGAGCCGGGTCTTCACCTTCTACGGCCACGACACCACATCCAATGCCTCGTTCGCCATTGCCGCGCACCCTCTTCGCCATGTTGCCCATTCTTGGCGCCCTTCTTGCTGCGCTCGCCGCTCATAGAAACTGGCCACTCCCGCTGAGCCTGCTCGCCATGGCCGTGATTGCATCAGCTGCTGCGGTGATTTATTGGTCCGCGCCTCTCAACAAACGAAGGTCCAGCCAGAGAATAGAAGCGAGCCTGCCGGCGGTCGTAGCCGAACTCGCTGCCGCCGCAGAACAGCCAAACGAAGTGGCAGCTACATTGCCTTTCATCCCATCTTCGCCCGCGCCCGGAAGCATAGGCACGCGTGCCGATGCGCTGGTTACGGGTGAAGCGCGCGAAACGGACCTTCTGACCGGGCTGCTTGGCTCCGAGGCGTTTTTTGCACGGCTCACAAGCGAGCTCAGCCGCTGCAAAGCGGCGAATCAGACCGCTATCCTCGTGGTTTGCGATCTCGATGGATTCAGCGAGATCAACCAAACCTTCGGGCTCATCGACGGGAATCGGCTGCTGCGGCAGGTTGCCGATTGTTTTCGGCTGACGGTTCGCGAAGGAGACATGCTCTCCCGCCTGGGCGGCGATGAGTTCGGAATCTTCTTCCCTGGGCTGCCACCCGAAATCGCCGAGTCACGCGTGCGCGATCTGCGCGCCGCCGTGCGCGAAGCCGGCCTGCTCACTCTGCCGGAAGACAGTGCGCAAATGACTGCATGTATCGGCATCAGCTGCTTTCCCGCTGACGGCGACACGGTGGACTCGCTGGTGGCGGCAGCGGATCTCTCCCTGATCAAAGCCAAACACCAGCGTCAGGAAAAGGCGAGCAAGCCAATTCCCTCGGCGCTCGTCCTCACCCGCGGGTAGGCACTCCCTCAACCTGTGTTGCGAAGACCCGCGGAGATTCCGTTGATGGTCGCGCCAAGTGCGCGGTTGAGAGCATCGGAGTCGTCGCCGTTGCGCTTTCGCCGCAGCAACTCTACCTGGATCAGGCTCATGGGATCGACATATGGGTTGCGCAGCCGAATGGAACGAGCCAGTACCGGATTCGATTCCAGCAGCGCCTTCTGCCCGGTTATCAACAGCACCGCTTGCTCGGTCCGCTCAAACTCTTCCTTCAGCTTGCGATAGACACGCTCGCGGAGTGCCTTGTCCTCCACCAGTTCGCTGTAGAGCTTCGCGATGCCGAAGTCAGACTTGGCCAACGCCATCTCGACGTTGCGCACCAGGTCGATGAATAGCGGGAAACGCGCCATCATCCTCTGCAGCAGCGGCAGGTCTCGCTCGGCGAAACGCGTCAGCGCGTAACCGACGCCGAACCATGCCGGCAGTTGATGCCGGCTCTGCGTCCAGCCGAAGACCCACGGGATCGCGCGGAGGTCCGCGAGGCTGCGCTTGCCACTGCGACGCGAAGGACGCGAGCCGATGCGCACATTTTCGAGCTCAGCAACCGGTGTGGCCTGCTCGAAGTACTCGGGTATGTCGGGATCGTCGACAACGTGCTGACGATAGAAGGTAAAGCTCTCTTCCGAGAGCGTATTCATGGCTGCTTCCCATGCCGGTTCCAGGCGACCGCTGAGGCGCCCGTCTCCGATTCGGTCGTTCGGCCGCGCTAATGCGTCGAGAGAGGCCGCCAGCATCAGCTCCAGGTTGCGCTCGGCCAGCACTACGTCCCCGTATTTGAAACTCAGAACTTCGCCCTGCTCGGTGATGCGCATCTGTCCCTCAAAGCTGTCGAAGGGCTGCGCATAGATGGCGCGATGCGTCGGGCCGCCGCCACGGCCCACCGTCCCGCCGCGGCCATGAAACAGTCGCAGGTGCACCTTGCACTCCGCCGCTACCTGATGCAGTGCGCGGTGTGCGCGAAAGATCTCCCAGGTGCTGGTCAGCATGCCGCCGTCTTTATTCGAGTCGGAGTAGCCCAGCATCAGCTCCTGCGTGTTGCTCCACGACGCGAGCAGCTTGCGATACTCGGGCGAACTCCACAGTGCACGGCAGATCTCGGGTGCATTCTGCAGGTCTTCGATCGACTCGAAGAGCGGCACCGGCATGAGTCCATTCAATCCGTTGCCGCCTTCCACTTGCACGCCCGCAATGCGCGCCAGTCCGACGACGCGCAGCACGTCTTCGACGGACGCGGCACCGCTGATTACGTACTGCCGGATAGCCTCGCGATAAGGGCCCTGCTGCAGACGTGCGACGGTCCGCAGCGTATCCAGCACGTCTTCACTCTCCGGTTGCAGGCCTTCCGCAGCCTTGCCTTCCGCCGCAGCGCAACCGGCGGCGGAGCCTACCTCACGCACCGCCAGTTCGTGACGGCGCGCGTGCTGCCGTACATCCAGCGTATGCAGGTACAGTCCGAAGGTGCGCAATTGCAGCAAGAGCGGATCGACCAGCTCCGCCGCAATGCGCTCGCCGCGATTTTCCGCCAGGCTGGTGCGTAGCAGGAGCAGATCGTCGCGAAACTCGATCGCGTCTCTGTAGGGCTTCAACCCACCGGGTGTTCCCGAGTCTCCATCCAGGCGCTGCTGCACACACATCAGAAACCGGCGGTAGTGCTCAACACCATAGCGCTCCGACGTTGGCGTGGAGGCTTGGAACGTCTGAGCCAGATAGCCCTCAAGCCGTTTTCGCAAGGCCACGCTGGTGTCCACCTGATGCACCGAGCTGGTCAGCAGATCAAAGAGCGATTGCACCTGCGCCCGGTAGAACGCCAGGATGTGCTGTCGCGCATCCGCAATCGCCGCTATTGTCACCTCTTGTGTGACAAATGGATTGCCATCGCGATCGCCGCCGATCCACGATCCAAAACTGAGCATGAGTGGCATCTCCGCCGGCGAGAGCCGCCGTCCGTACTCGGCAGCAAATGCTGAGGCCAGTTCGGCGTAGAGCGCGGGCACGGTCGCGAAGATCGAGGCGTGGTAGTAGTCCAGCCCCATCTTCACCTCATCGCTCACCAGCGGCCGCCGCGCGCGCACTTCATCGGTCTGCCATAGCGCGGTGATCTCTGCCGTGACGGCGGATTGCAGACGTTCCAGCTCAGCATCCGGCAGCGGAATACGATCCAGATCTTCCAGCAGAGCGCTCAGTCGCCGTCGCTTGTAGAGCACGGAACGCCGCGCCACCTCCGTTGGGTGCGCGGTGAAGACGGGCGTGATGTGCACGCGTTCCATGAGGGCGAACGCTGCATCGGCATCGATGCCGGCTTGTCGCATGGCGCGCAAGGTTCCACGAAATGAGCCGCGCTGGACGGCGTCATCCAGGCTCATTTGCATGGAGGTGCGCCGCCGCTTACGGTGGTTCGTCTCCGCCAGATTGATCAGCTCGAAGTAGTAAGCGAAAGCGCGTGTCAGTTGATAGGCGTCTGGCAGATCGAGTTCCGCGACGCGGTTCATCTGCTGCTTCAGGAGCTGTGCAGCGCGCGCCGCATTGCCCTTCGCCGCCGCCTCGCGGCGCTCAATCGAGAGTTGCCGCAGGTCCTCTTCCAGCCGAAACAGCCGTTCGCCGGCTTGTTCCCGCAGCACGTCACCAAGCAACATGCCGAGCGACCGCACATCGCGGCGCAGCGGCGCTTCCTTCAGGTCGCCGGTGCGCGCCTCCAGTTCCTCCAGGCGCGACGGCCAGTTCTCGGGCTTCCATAGCAGGGGGCTCATCGTATTTCCAGTATGCGGCATCAGCCGGAGTGCCATTCCGGTTCCCTCGTGGATCTCCCCGGTTATGAAATTTCCCGATGACTCATGGGTGCTAATGACAGCAATTCAGCTTATAGTGAACTATGGCGAACCACTGGCACCCTGCGACTGCCACTTCTGCGTCCTCGTGCACCGACGTGTTGACCGAAAGCGCAGGTGCGCGCCCCGGCGCACCACTGCCAGGCCCTTCCCTGCTTGACCCCCGTTTTCATCATGACTCGTGCGGCGTTGGCTTTATTGCGCGCGTCTCGAACCAGCCCTCGCACGAGGTGCTGGCCCACGCCCTGACCGCACTGGGACGCCTCGCACATCGCGGGGCGGTGGCGGCCGACGGCAAGAGCAGCGACGGGGTCGGCATCATGACGCAGGTGCCGCGCAACTTTCTGCTGCGTTCCGCGGGTCTCATGCTGAAGAACGACCGCGCTCTGGCCGTGGGTGTCTGCTTCTTCCCTGCGGAACACGATCCCGCTCCGGCGCAGAAGAGTTTTGAGGAAGCACTGAAGGCGCACCGCTGTCGGCTGATGGCCTGGCGTGAGGTTCCCACGCACTCCGAGCATCTGGGCCAGCAGGCGCTGGCATCCGCGCCGCGCATCCTGCAGGCGCTGATCTCAGCGCACCCAGCTGATCTCGATCGCCGTCTCTTCCTCGCGCGCAAGCAGTTCGAGCGGCGCAAGACCGCCGTCCATATCTGTTCGCTCTCGGATTCCACCATCGTCTACAAGGCGCTGTGTGCCGGCCGCCTGCTCTCGGAGTACTACCCCGATCTGGCCGATCCCGCGTACGAAACCGCCTTTGCCATCTTCCATCAGCGCTACGCCACCAACTCTGAGCCCGCGTGGAGCCGCGCGCAGCCCCTGCGCATGCTGGCGCACAACGGCGAAATCAACACCGTGTGGGGCAATCGCGCGCGCATGGATGCCCGCGCTTCCACCATCCCGGCCGAGTACCACCCGCTCTATTCGCCGGACGGCTCGGACTCGACCAGTCTCGATGAGTGTGTGGAATTACTCGCCCGCAACGGCCGCAGCGTCAGCCAGGCTGTCCGCATGCTGGTGCCGCCCGCGAAGCTCGAAAAGGTCTCTGAGTTCATGCACTACCACGCCGACTGCGTGGAACCGTGGGATGGCCCGGCTGCCCTCACCTTCGCCGACGGCCACCTCGTCGGCGCAGCACTTGACCGCAACGGCCTGCGGCCCTGCCGTTACTTCATCACCCGCGATGGACTGGTGGTCGCCGGCTCAGAAGCCGGTCTGGTCGATCTCGATCCCGAATCTGTTCTCGAGAGCGGACGCCTCGGTCCCGGCGAAATGCTGGTCGTCGATCTGAAGAGCTACGAGGTGCTGAATACGCGCGAGATCCTTGCGCGGTTTGACCTTGAAGTGGAGTACGAGACGCTCGTTTCCGATCTGGCATTGACGGACGCGGCGGGATGGAAGAGCGGCCTGCCGGTGGAGCGGCTGCTGGAACTGCAACGGCTCTTCGGTTACACGCGCGAGGACACGCGCATGGTGCTGCAGCCGATGGCTGTGGATGGCAAGGACGCCGTCTGGTCCATGGGCGATGACACTCCTATCGCCGCGCTTGCCCGCTCACCACGCCCTGTTTACAACTATTTGCGCCAGCGCTTTGCTCAGGTGACCAACCCGCCGATCGATGCGCTGCGCGAGGCCTGCGTCGTTCAGTTGCACACGCGTCTCGGCCCCTGGCCCCACCTGCTCGATCCGCATGCGCGCATTCCGGGGCTCTCCCTCGCCTCGCCGTTCCTGTCGCTTGGACAGGTGGAGGCGCTGCGTGAGCGCAGCCATCCGCTGGCTACCGATCTGCCCACAGCGGTGCTCGAGTGCGTCTTCTCTCCAACCGAAACTCTGTCGGCAGCGATCGATCGCCTCTGCGTGGAAGCAACCGCCCTGGTGACGGGTGGCGCGCAATTGTTGTTGCTTACCGATATGCCTGCGGGGCCGGAGAAGCTGCCTGTCCCCATGGCTCTGGCCACCGGTGCGGTGCATCACTCGCTCATCGATGCCGGTATCCGCACGCGCGTCGGACTCTCCGTCGAAGCCGGAGACTGTCGCGATCTGCATCACGCCGCCATGCTGCTGGCAGTGGGTGCTGGCGCAGTGTGTCCATGGCTCGCCCTGCAGACGGCTGCCGTGGCCTCGCCAGAAAATGGCGAGAAGAACATGCTCAAGGCCTTCGACCAGGGTCTCGCGAAGATCATGTCGAAGATGGGCATCTCGGTCGTGGATAGCTACCGCGGCGCGCATCTCTTCGATTCGATCGGGCTCAACGATGATGTCATCCATCGCTGCCTGCGCAGCTCACCCGCTCCCCTCGGCGGCATTGGGTTTGCCGAGATCGAAGCACAGGTTCGCCGCGCCTGGCGGGATACCTTCCACCCTGAGCCGCCAGCCGCCGGCGCACCCGGTAGCCCCAATCCGAGTGTGGAGCTGCCGGACTATGGCTGGGTGCGCTTCCGCAAGGCTGACGCGGCCGAACCGCATGCCTGGCAGCCACAGCGCGTCAAGGTGGTGCAGAGCAGCGTTGGCTCGGTGCGTGGCGCCGTGATGGTTGCCGAGCCGCAAACACTGAATGTGCTGACGGCAGCCTCTGAGAGCGCACCCCAGATGCTTCGCGACATGCTTCATATCCGTGCCGCCGGTCCATCGCTGGCCGGAGATGCGGTCGAACCAACGCCCGCGATCACGCACCGCTTCATCGCCTCGGCGATGTCGCTTGGCTCGCTGAGCCCCGAAGCGCATGGGACGATCACTGAGGCCATGAACATCCTCGGCGCACGCTCGAACACCGGCGAAGGCGGTGAGGATCCGGTTGTTTGGCAGCCCGATCCACTTACCGGCGGTCGCGGACTTCGCAACAACAAGATCAAGCAGCTCGCCTCCGGACGCTTTGGCGTCACCGCTGAATATCTGGCCAACGCGGAAGAGATTGAGATCAAGATCGCGCAAGGTTCAAAGCCCGGCGAGGGCGGCCAGCTTCCGGCGCACAAGGTCACGGAACTGATCGCGCGCCTGCGTCACGCGCAGCCCGGCGTCATGCTCATCAGCCCGCCGCCGCACCATGACATCTACTCGATCGAAGATCTGGCACAGCTTATCTACGACCTGAAGCGCGTGAATCCCCGCGCCGCCATCGGCGTCAAGCTGGTCTCGTCGTTCGGCGTGGGCACCATCGCGGCCGGAGTCGCCAAGGCTTTCGCGGACTACATTGTCATCGCCGGACACAGTGGTGGAACTGGCGCGTCACCGCTCTCCAGCATCAAGCATGCCGGCAATCCCTGGGAGCTGGGTCTTGCGGAAGCGCAGCAGTCGCTTCTGGCAGAAGGTCTGAGAGGCCGCGTGCGTCTGCGCTGCGATGGCGGCTTGCAGACGGCGCGCGATGTCCTGATCGCAGCGATGCTGGGCGCAGATGAGTACGCCTTTGGCACGGCAGTGCTGGTCGCCATCGGCTGCGACATGGCGCGGCAATGTCACCTCAATACCTGCCCTACTGGCATCGCCACCCAGAAGCCGGAGTTGCGTGCTAAGTTTCGCGGTAAGCCGGAACACATCATCCGCTTCTTCGAGGGACTGGCCAGCGATTTGCGCCACATGCTCGCCGGTCTGGGTCTATCGAGCCTGGGCGACGCTGTCGGCCGCACAGATCTGCTGGAGCAAACGCGCCGCATCGGCGCGCTCGATCTCACCAGCATGCTCGCTGCTCCCGTGGACGGCGTGCGCGCATGGGCCGGGCAGCGCAACGCGCGCCCGCAAACGGACACGCCGATCGACGATGAGTGGCTTGAGCCGGCACTCACCGCTGCTCGCGAGGGCAAAGCATTCTCCGTCAGCAGCGAAATCGCGAACAGCGACCGCGCCGTTGGCGCGCGCATCGCCGGCGAACTCGCGCTGCAACGGCGGCAACGCAACGACCCGGTTACGCCGGTCGAGATAGAACTGCAAGGCGTGGCCGGCCAGTCCTTCGGCGCGTTTGCGATTCCGGGCATGCGGATCGTCTTCGACGGACTTGCCAACGACTTCGTCGGAAAGGGGCTCAGCGGCGGCGAGATCGTGCTTCGCGCCGAGGGCGACGCCGCGCGCGAGAGCTCACACCACGTCCTGCTCGGTAATGTTGCGCTCTACGGCGCTACCGCAGGCCGCCTGCTGGCGGCTGGCCGCGCAGGCGAACGCTTCGCCGTACGCAACTCCGGCGCCGTCGCAGTTGTGGAAGGCGTGGGCGACCATGGCTGCGAGTACATGACCGGAGGCGCGGTACTGGTGCTGGGCCGTGCCGGCCAGAACTTCGGCGCCGGCATGACCGGCGGTATCGCATGGGTCATCGACGAAGACGGCAGCTTTCTCAGCGAGCAGCGCTACCATCCTGACTTTCTTACTGCATCCTCCCTCGCCGATGACCCGGAGTCGGCGGCACAGGTGTACGAGTTGCTCACCCTCCACGCTGCGAGCGCGCACAGCCAGCGCGCCGAAGTGTTGCTGGTCGACTGGCCGGCAACGCAGCGCAAGCTGGTCAAGCTGACGCCGCGCCCGCAAGCCTGATCGGCAGAACATATCCGCTCAGCGGGCGAGTGCCGCGGCCGGCCGCAAGGTCTGGATGGACAGAGTGAGTTCTTCGGCCAATCGTGCCTTGAGTACGTCCTCGAGCGGCCGGTTCGATTCGGTGAGGTAGAAGACGTCCACGGCGAGCTCGCCCTCGGTGTCGATGAGCGCAACCCGGATATCGCAACCCAGCGTCGCGATTACGGACGCGATGGTGCGCAACAATCCCGGTCCATCCTGCGCCACCACCTGCATTACGGTGCTTGCGCTCGAAGCCGTGTCATCGAAGGAGATGCGTGTCTCCACCCGCATCTTCACCGGCGCCATATGGAGGTGCCGCCGCGCCCGCATCAGTCCATCGACGGAAGTTCGCTTCGTCACCGCGTCCATTACCTTTTGCGTAAAGCGTCCAAACTCGGACGGGTTCAACTCCAGCGTGCCGAAAGAATCGGCAAAGAGGAAGCTGTCCACGACTACGCCCGCATCGTTTGCGAACGCCTCTGCCTTCACAATGTTCATCCCCAGCGCGGAGAGTGTCCCCGCGATGTCTGCAAACAACATGGGGCGATCCTTCGCGATGAGCGCCAGCTCGAACAAATGCCGCGTCTTTCGCAGTGAAAGCTGTGCCGGATGCTGATCCAGACGGCTGGACATCTCGAGGTGTGCCCGAATCTGTTCCGGCAGGCAGGTCTGCACGTACCGTTGCGGCAGTCCTTCGAGAAAGCGCTGCAGCTCCTCTTTTCGGTCCGGGACGAGTGCCGTGATGCGCCGCAGCACGGCTGGATCGACCGACGCATGGTAGCGCTCTTCGTCCACGTTGCGGTCCATCCAGTTCGAGGTCGCGATGAAGAGCTGCCACAGGTTCTCCGCCTTCCACGGCGTCAGCGCCTCCGGATTCACCGCGCGCACGTCGGCGTAGGTCATCAGGCACAGCATGCGCAGCCGCATGGGCGTCGCTACTTTTTCCGCCAGCGCGCGCAGCGTCTCCGGATCGAAGATGTCGCGGCGCAAAGCCGCGGACATAGCTAAATGATCGCGCACCAGCGCCAGCACGATCTCGCGTTCCTCGCTTTCGAATTCCAGCCGGTCAAGCACGGCCTCGGCCAGTTCCGCGCTCTGCATCGTGTGATCACCGCTGCGGCTGGCTTTTCCCGTGTCGTGCAGCAATAGAGCGATCAACAGCAGCTCCAGCCGGTCGATCTCGTCCAGCAGCCCGGCAAACCGCCGCTCCCAGTCCTGCGCGGTATCGCGTAGCGCATGCACATTCTCAATAGTCAGGAAGGTGTGTTCATCCACGGTGTAGCGATGGTAGGAGTCGCGAATCACCAGCGCGTCAATACCGTGAAATTCCGGCACCAGCATCTCCAGGACGCCCAGCGTGTGCATGATGCGCAGCGCCTGTGCCGCATGGCGGCCGAGCAAGATACGCTCTAGACCCGCACGTAGGAATGGCCCTTCCGGCAGGTGCAGGTTCAGCATCGGCAGCGCATCGCTGATGGCGGACTCGGCACGCACGGTGAGCCGCGAACCCTGTTCGGCAATCTCCGCGAAGACGCGCAACATGGACTCCGGGTCGATATTCGTCTCCTGGTCGTCGAGATCGACGCGTCCATCCGCCTGCACGAACGGCGTCCCCTCAATCGTCAACTTCCGCCGCCGCCGCGCGAAAAAGGGTCTCGCAACGGGTTGCTGCTCCAGCAGCGGCGCCACGTTGCGGGAGAAGGTGCGCGCGTGCCGGTAGTAGGTGCGCATCCAGTACGCGGGATCCGCCGTGCCTCCCGTCTCCAGCCCGATGCTCTTTGCACCCGCCTCATCCTGTGCATGCCAGCTCAGGATGTTGTCGTCGCGATGTGCACGCAGGTGCAGGAAGCAACGGGTGGCGGTCATAAATTCGACGGCCGCCTGCACCTCCGGGTCCGGTGCAAGGTCCGCGCTGCGCGGCCATTCTTTGGTGTCACGAACCCTCATCAATGCCGTACACCACTGCGCCGTGTGGTGATCGCGCAGTCCTCCAGGCGCCTCCTTCACATTCGGTTCCAGATGAAAGATGGTGCCGCCAAAGCGCGCATAGCGGTCATGGAGCGACTTCTGCAGGAGCCGCTGGATCATATCCGCTTCCCGTGCAATCAGCGTGGGAAGCACCTTCTCTTTCAGCACCTCATACGGCGCAGGATCGCCCCCGACCAGCCGCCGGTCAAGCAAAGACAGTGTGAATTCGAAGTTCTCCACGGAAAAGCGATCACATTCGCGCACGCTTCGGGTCAGGGTGCTCGCTCGCAGACCGCTGTCCCACAGGGCCTGGCTCATGTTCCGGATCAAATCGCGCGCCAGCGATTCCACGCGTGCATCCGGACAAAGAAACATCAGGTCGATGTCGGAATAGGGGAATAGGTCTCGGCGTCCATAGCCGCCCGTAGCTACCAGTGCAATGGGCCGGCCCGCACCGCCGAGCAATGACCAGAGCCCGGTCACCAGTGTGTCCACCAGCGAACTGCGCCGTCGTAGGCACGCGGCGCCGTCGCCGTTGCGCTGGAATGAGGCGTCCAGGGCGGCGAACTCCGCGCGATAGTAGTCCGACGCGGCGCTGACTGAAGCCAATGGCTGCGTCATCGCATGACCTCCCACTCGCGCGTCTGCGGAGTATTACAGCGCTGTTTCGCCGCGCTCGTCGTTACGGATGCGGATCGCCTCATCAATGCGCGATATGAAGATTTTGCCGTCGCCAATGTGGCCGGTGCGTGCCGTGGTGACGATTGCGTTGATCACCTTCTCCGCCGCCTCGTCGTGGACTACTAGTTCGATCTTCACCTTCGGCAGCAGGTCCACCGTGTACTCGCGGCCCCTGTAAAACTCCGTGTGACCCTTCTGGCGGCCATGCCCGCGCGCCTCCAGAATCGTCATGCCATCCACGCCGATCTCGATCAGCGCTTCCTTCACAGCGTCCAGCCGCGACGGCTGAATGATCGCTTCAATCTTCTGCATGCCTAACTCCTAGGACCGGACGAATCTAGGCCCAGTCGTATCCCTCTTCGCCGTGCTGGGTCACATCCATGCCCTCCATCTCGTCTTCCGGCGACATGCGCAGCCCGATGACCAGATCGACCAGCTTCAGCAATATCAACGTGCCGACCACTGATAGCACAATAGCGATCAGGATGCCCACGATCTGGTTGCCCAACTGCCCCCAATGGCCTTCTATGACGCCCACGGGCAGTGTCTTCCCTGCCGCATCCTTGAAGACCGGATTGATGAGGCTCGAAGCGAAAATGCCGGTCAGCAGGGCGCCGAGCGTGCCACCCACACCATGCACCCCGAATGCATCGAGCGAATCGTCATAGCCAAAACGCTGCTTCACTACGGCCACCATCGTGTAGCAGACAAGCCCCGCTAGCAGGCCGATGAGCAGCGATGACATGGGCTGCACGAAGCCCGCCGCCGGAGTGATGGCAACCAACCCGGCGACCGCACCCGAGATGCCGCCCAGCGCACTCGGCTTGCCTTGCCGGATCCATTCGGCAATCATCCACCCGATTGCCGCGGATGCCGCGCCAAGGTGCGTGTTCACAAAGGCGCTGGTGGCCAATGGACCGGACGAGAGCGCCGAGCCCGCATTGAATCCGAACCAGCCCACCCATAACAGGCACGCTCCGATAAAGCTCAATACCACCGAGTGCGGTGCCATCTTTTCCGTTGGATAACCGACGCGTTTGCCCAGATAGAGCGCGCATACCAGCGCCGAGATGCCGGAAGTGACATGCACCACAGTGCCGCCGGCAAAGTCGAGGCATGGGAACTTGCCCCCCGAAGCATTCAGCAGGCCGCCCTGTCCCCACACCATGTGGGCCATCGGGTCATAGACCACAAACGACCACAGCACGGTAAACAGCACCATCGCGCTGAACTTCATGCGTTCCGCAAAGGCGCCCGTGATCAGCGCAGGCGTGATGATGGCGAACATCATCTGGTAAATCATGTAGGTCTGCGCGGGAAAGCTCGCATACGCGAGATCCGGCGCCGCGCCCACGCCGCGCAAGAAGAAGTGGTGTACGCCACCGATAAAGCTGGTGCCCGCGTCGAAGGCCAGGCTGTAGCTGAACAGCGCCCAGGTCACCGTGATGATGGCCATCATGGCGAAACTCTGCATCATCGTGCCCAGCACGTTCTTCTTGCGTACCAGGCCGCTGTAGAAGAGCGCCAGGCCGGGCCCGGTCATCATCAGGACCAGCGCCGAGCTCACCAGCATCCATGAGTTATCCGCGGAGTTTTTGGCATCCGCCACTGCCTGTTTCAACGCGGTGATATCCGCCGCGCTCACCGCCTGCGCATGGGCCCACAACGGCAGCAACGCCAGTCCCATCGCTACACCGCAACACTTCACCAAAGAACGCATCCGGCTCCCTTCGAGCAGAGGTTGAGTCTGGGTCGCCGGACTACGCAGGGAGTGCGGCAGATGATGCTCATCGACCAGGACAACGCGACACGAAGACACCCCAGAAACAGCTCACCGGATGCGACAGGGATCGCGGCGCACATAAAAATGTGGGGTTGTTAAATACTTTGTCACATTTCGCTCTCAGCGCAAAGCCTTGTGTGTGAAGCGGTGACGCTGCACGGATTGCACCCCGTTGCACACATATGCAGCAAGAGTGCAAATCGGCGCATCTTACTGCTCGAATTCGCTCACTGGAGGTAGGCCGGGCTACCCCGGACTCGTCTGTTCTCCCATGGCCACTCCTCTGAGCCAGACTGACCCCCGACGTACCAGTCTCCGGGCGCTCGAAGCCAGCAATTTCTTCCTTGCCGATGTGCAAACCGGTCTCGGGCCGTTTCTTGCTGCCTATCTGGTCACCGCGCACTGGAGTCCGTCAGCAGCCCTGTACGCGCTCACCGTTGCCGGCATCGTAACCGTCGTCCTGCAAACGCCGGCCGGCGGCATCGTCGATCACGCACGCCGCAAGCGCATGATCGTGATTGTAGGGTCGCTCGTCCTTGGCCTTGGCGCACTACTGCTCTCATGGAAGACCGGCAGGATCGCGGTGTACAGCGCGCAGGTGCTGATTGGCGGCGCTGGGCCGTTTCTTGCGCCGGCGCTTGCGGCCATCACCATGGGGCTGGTCGGCCAGCGCGGATTCGACCGGCAATTCGGACGCAACCAGGCCTTCAACTCCGCCGGCAATGTCGCCGCTGCCCTGCTGATACTTGCTGTAAGCCACTACCTGGGCAATCGCGCCATCTTCATCGCCGCCGCGTGTCTGGTGGCGCCCACCATCGCGTCAACACTGCTTATAAAGCCGGAAGAGATCGACTATGAGCGGGCCCGCGGCGGATGCGAGCGCGTCCGGGAGCACCAGGGGCTCGGCTACACGCTGCGGCTGCTCGCGCAGGATCGCGTATTGCTCCTCTTTCTCGTCTGCTGTTTTCTATTTCACTTTGCGAATGCAGCCATGCTGCCGGAACTGGGCGAGTTGCTCAGCCGGAACAACGCGAAGACGGCCGTCGCCTTCATGACGGCCTGTGTCATCGTCACCCAGCTCATCATCTCGTTCACGGCTGCATGGGTCGGCCTGCAGGCGCATCGGCACGGCCGCCGGCCGCTGCTGCTCATCGGCTTTGGCGTGCTACCGATTCGCGCCGTCCTCTACACGCTCACCCATGTTCCGGCAGCACTGATTGCCATTCAATGTCTCGATGGCGTGGCGAATGCGATCTTCGGCGTCGTCGCGGTGCTGGTCATCGCGGACCGCACTCGCGGCACAGGGCGCTTCAATCTTGCCTCGGGTGCGCTCGCCACAGCGGTCGGCGCGGGGGCAGCGCTTAGCAACACCTATGGCGGGTATCTCATTCATCTCTCCGGTTTTCGTATCTCGTTCCTCGGCCTGGGCGCCGTCGCGCTTGCCGCTTTCCTGATGTTGTTCTTTTTCCTGCCGGAGACACAGCCTAGTGACGAGCCGGCACCTGCGCCCCTCGATGCGGCTCTCGGAGAGACTCCGGCTTGACCCAAATCCAAACCTACACTCTGCTGCTACCGTAGCCCAGGAGCACGACCCTTTTGCCGCACCTCGCTATCGCCTTCATCTGGATCATCTCGCTTAGCAGCATTCTGCTCATGCTCCTTCGTCCTCGCGGCATCGCGGAGGCGTGGTGGATCGACGGCGGTGCGGTGCTGCTCGTGCTCACACGGTTGCTGCCGCTGGCGGGCGCCGCGCACGCCATTCACGAGGGTCTGGACGTCTACCTGTTCCTCATCGGGATGATGTTGCTGGCGGAAACAGCTCGCCACGAGGGCGTCTTCGACTGGGTCGCAGGCGTCGCTGTCGGTCACGCGCGTGGCTCAGCTGCGCGGCTCTTCCTGCTGATCTACCTTGCCGGCACCGTCGTGACCATCTTTCTTTCGAATGACGCCACGGCCGTCGTCCTTACCCCTGCCGTACTCGCCGCGGTCCGCCATGCAAGGGTGCGGCCGCGGCCGTATCTGCTCATCTGCGCGGTCATCGCCAACGCCGCCAGCTTTGTGCTGCCTATCTCAAATCCAGCAAATCTGGTCATCTTCGACGCGCAAATGCCGACGCTTGCGAACTGGCTGCGAGTTTTCCTGCTGCCGTCAATCATCTCCATACTCGCGACATACTTAATCTTATACTTTCTGTCTCGACCGGAATTGGCAGACAACATTGCAGATATGCCACGCAATGCTCCGTTGAGCGGCGGTGGTAAGGCGGCGCTGGCCGGGATCGTTATTTCCGCTGCTGTCCTCCTGGCCGCCTCTGGCCTGGGCTGGCAGCTTGGGGCACCTACCTGTGCCGTCGGAGTGCTGGCTGTTCTCATGGCCAGTCTGCGCGACCGTCGGGCGGCACTGAAAGTCGTTCGCGGCGTGTCCTGGTCCATTGTGCCGCTGGTCGCCGGCCTCTTCATGATCGTGGAAGCGCTCAACCGTGGCGGCCTGCTGCAAATGGCCGAGCGTGGGCTCGGTTGGGTTGCGACGTTGCCGCCTCTTGCGGGAAAACTGGCGGCGGGCTTTGCCGTTGCCCTGCTCTCGAACGGCATGAATAATCTGCCGGTCGCGTTGGCCAGCGGCAGCGCGCTGCGCCATGCGCATCTCAGCGGTGCGCATCTTGGGGGCACCATTCAGCACGCAGTCCTGATCGGCGTCGACCTCGGACCCAATCTCTCTGTCACCGGCTCGCTCGCCACCATACTCTGGCTCATCGTCCTGCGCCGCGAAGGCGTGGAGATCACGGGATGGCAATTCCTGAAGACCGGAATGATCGTGATGCCCATCGCACTTCTGATGAGCCTGTTGGTCCTGTTTTAGGACCTTTTTGCTCCGCGCATGCAGCCGTTCGACCAATTCCCGTCGCAGCGACGCACACTCTCGTGATAGCGTCAGCGCAACCGTACCGCAGTCGAATTGGCATTTTCCTGCCTGACAGGAGGCGCGTTTGTCGAACGGGCTCCTTGGTTTTTCTGCAGCCTGCTGTCTTGCGATCCTTGCGTCTGCCGCGATCCTTTCCGCCGAGACGATTCCGGCCGGAACGCCGCTGGAGATTCGCATCCAGCAGCCGATCAGCTCCTACTCCACTCCGGCAGGCACAAAGATCACCGGTATCCTGATCTCCCCCATCAATGAGGGAGGCAGTATTCTTGTCCCCCTGGGCACCACGGTGCAGGGGTCGGTTCTTTCGGTCCGCAGGGTCGGGCTGGGCTTCGCTCACGAAACCGCCGAGATCCAACTCCGCTTCGACCAGCTCGTCCTCTCCGACCGCGGATCGTTTCCCATCCAGGTTCGTATCACCAGCGTTGAAAACGCCCGCGAGAGCATTAACAAGAAGGGCGGCATCCAGGGCATCCGATCCACCTCGACCTTGAGCAACCGTGCCTCCGGCATCGTCGGCAGTCTCGCTTTTGGAGATCCGATCGCGGCCATCTTTACCACCGCTGGTACGGCGAGCGTCCTGCGTTTTTCTGAGCCGGAGATCACGCTTCCGGCAGGCACAGAGTTGCTAGGCCAGCTCGCCGCGCCGGTTGAGCTTCCAGATACCGAAGAGCAGACCGTACCGCCCATTGCGAACTCGGATGATCAGCGCAGAGATCTGGCCGAAATGGTGCACAAGCTGCCTTTTCGAACCTTCACCTCAGGAAAGAAGGAGCTTCCCTCCGATTTCACCAACCTGGCCTTTATCGGCAGCGCCGATGCACTCACGCGTGCCTTTGCGGCCAGCGGATGGGTGATTGTGGACACCCTCAACGCTCAAAGTACTTATGGCACCATCCGCTCCGTCGCGGAGAACCAGGGATACAAGCGCGCGCCCATGTCCATCCTGGTGCTGGACGGGAAAGACCCGAATTACGCCTACGCCAAGACGCTCAATACTTTCTCCAAGCGTCATCACCTGCGCATATGGACCACCACGCAGAGCTGGAATGGCCAACAGGTCTGGACATCCTCCTCTACACACGACGTCGGTATCGGCTTCTCCAAGAAGGACAAGACCTTCATCCACCTGATCGACAGCAACATCGACAACGAGCGCGCCAAAGTGGTGAATGACCTGATCTACACCGGTTGTGTCTCCGGAGTGCAACTGGTCACACGGCCGTGGCTCCCCAAAGACGCAAAGAATGGCACCGGCGAAGAGCTGATTACGGATGGGCGCATCGCAGTTCTGGAGCTGAATGACTGCCAGCACGCGATCGACGAGGCAAGTGGCTCAGAAGTCGCCACGCTGCGCACGCGTGGGAATGTCTTTGACCGCACCACCCGGCAAACGGTGCTTACGCTCAAGAACAACATCCTGCGCGACAACGTCGGCGTGATGGCATACTCGGGCATTCGCTACGGGCTTGACGCGAAGAAGCGGAAAGCAACCGCTCCCACGCGGCAGATGAATGTTGAGGGCGAGAAATACACCATCGACTCTGGCTTCCAAATACGGGAGGGATATGCAACCCTTTCCACCCGCTCCAGGTCGCAGAAATCCCCGGCCACCTCCGATGCAAAGGCGGAGCAATGGGCGCCGCCGACGGTGGAGTTCGGTATTCGCGGAGGATTCCATGGCTACTATGGCGGAAACGGCGGCGCGGTTGCATACATCCTGACCGGTCCGAATCCGGACGATGTGCTCGCCCTGGTGCTGGGCAACTCTCTGCACGATGGCTGGGATCTTGGCGGGACAGTGACGCTGAACCCCCAGAAATATCTATCCCACGAATTCAGCTACGACCACAGCTTCACTGAGTTCAATCTCGGCTTGGCTGTCGTCGGCAACGATTCGACCAGCCAGCAGGAGATCGCTCTGGTTGTTTTCGAGGGAAGCTCGCTCCACACCTCGCAATTTACCTACAACCTGCTGGTCAACTTCCGGCCGAAGACGTCCCGCTTGCGCCCCTATCTGGCCGTCGGGCCTTCTCTGTCGCTCATGCACCTCGCCGACGCACCCATCAAAAAGGCGCCGGGCTGGTACAAGCTTGGCCTCGCCAATATTGGTCTCATCAGCGCCGCCTATAACTTCGGCAGTGATCCGCCATTGGATGGTGGAGGCATCTTCCAGGCGGGGCTCAATTACGGCGGAGGGGTTCGCTACAGGCTGACACCGCGATGGATGATCCGTGCCGACTATCGCGAGACGCTGACCTCGCAGCCGGATTTCTGGTCCAAGTCGCAGAAGGACATCCTGTCCGGCATCGTCGCCGATCCGGGGACCACACTGACCGTCGTCGGCCCGGTGCTGGACGGCCTGATGCGCCAGGATCGCGTCACCATGGGACTGTCATTCACTTTCTAGCCCGGGCGACTCAAGGTTCTTTGCCGATGCCGCACGCGATCTCATAGGCGAGCGAACTTGACTTTCCTCCATGCATTTCCGATCATTTGAATCAATGAAGCGCATTCCTCCAGTCCGGCGAATGTTTATGGCCATGCGAACCCTGGGCGGTCCGCTGTCCACGCCAGGAGCCTGAAGCGCTCTCCTCTCGTGCACACACCGCCCAGGGTGCTGCGGTGGTTCCGGTTGTCCCGTTTCGACATTCCCGTGCCAGGAGGATTTCCATGTCCCTGAATTCCAATAATTCCGAGGTCCCTGCCTCTAAGAGCCCCGCTGTTTCCCCCGTCGCGTCCAAGGGCTTCGATCTCGACTCTCATCTCACCGGCGCCGTGCATGGCGGACTGCATGCGGACCCCGCTACCGGTGCGTTGCTGACGCCTATTTACCAATCGACAACCTATCGCCAAGACGCCGTGGGTGTTCACAAGGGCCACACCTATTCGCGCGCCTCGAACCCCACTGTCTCCGCCTTGGAAGAGGCTCTAGGGGCGCTCGAAGACACGCCCCCTGCAGTCTGTTTCGCCACTGGCATGGCTGCCATCTCAGCCATCTTTCTGGCCCTGCTCAAGTCCGGCGATCACGTCGTGCTCTCCGATGTCGTCTACGGTGGGACAGTACGTCTCTTCGACCAGGTGCTGGGCCACTTCGGAGTCGAGTCGAGCTTCGTGGATACCGCCGATCCCGCGGCCGTGACGGCGGCCATCCGACCATCGACCAAAATGGTCTTTATCGAGACTCCGGCGAACCCCACGCTCAAGCTCACCGACGTCGCGGCCATCGCAGCCATCACCCGCGCCGCACGCCTCCTGCTGGTGGTAGACAACACCTTCCTGACGCCGTTGCTGCTGCGCCCGCTCGATCTCGGCGCGGACATCACGCTGCTCTCCACCACCAAGTACATCGAAGGCCACAACGCCACTGTCGGCGGCTCGATCGCGGCGCGCGATGAGACGATCCTCGATCGTCTGCGCCTCGTCCGGAAGACACTCGGCTCCATCCAGTCCCCGCACGAGGCGTGGCTGACCGCCCGCGGCATCAAGACGCTGCCGCTGCGTCTGCAGCAGCACTCACGTGCTGCACAAGTGGTCGCCGAATGGCTGGAGCAGCATCCTGATGTTTCCCGGGTCCACTATCCCGGCCTCGCCAGCTTTCCCCAGCGCGAGCTGGCGGAGCGCCAGCATGGGCTGCATGGGGGCATGCTGTCCTTTGAGTTGAAGCAGGGCGCGGAGGCCGGCATCGCCCTGATGAATGCGGTGCGCCTGTGCGTGCTGGCGGAGAACCTGGGAGCGGCCGAGACGCTGATCACGCATCCGGTCAGCATGACGCATGGAGACGTGCCGCGCGCAATGCGCGAACGCATCGGCATCACGGATGGTCTGGTGCGTTTGTCCGTGGGGCTCGAGAATCCACGCGACATCATCGCCGATCTTTCGCAGGCTCTCGACGTGGCGCGCAGAAGCGAAGCAGTGGTGAAAGCATTTTCCCTGCAGGTGTAGATCGTCCAATGAATGCTCATGTGGCCTTTCGTTAAGGAAAGGCCACATGAGATGGTCTCCGCTACCTCACAGCATCAGGGCAAATGCTTCACTTACTCCTTCACTTACTCTTCGACCAGATGGGCGCCCAGGCTGGAGGGCATACGGTCCGTTTCAGGCGTCGCCGACACCAAAGTCTCTGCACGCTCTGCGCGGTTGCGGCCGCCTGCCTTGGCGCGGTATAGGGCGGTGTCCGCCGCATCCACCAGCCCTTCGCGGGTGAGTCCGGCAACGGGAATCACCGAGCAGACGCCGACGCTGATGGTCAAGCGGCCGATGGGCGAACCGTGATTCTCGATGCCGATCTGATGTACCCGGGATCGCATCGCTTCTGCGGTCAGCATGGCTCCCTCCGCATCGACATTGGGTAACACCGCCACGAATTCTTCACCACCGTAGCGAGCCAATAACTCGCCGCCGCGGCGCAGGTCGCGGCGCAGCATCTGGGCTACCGCGGTCAGGCATTCGTCGCCCCGCAAGTGACCATAACGATCATTCAGCGACTTGAAGTGGTCGATGTCCAGCATGACGATCGAGATGGGCCAGCCGGACCGCAATGCACGATTCCACTCGACTTCGAGCACCTGTTCAAACCGGCGGCGATTTGCGATCTGTGTCAGGGGATCGATCAGGCTCTGCTCATGGAGCTTGCTGTTCAGCAGACGCAGATTGCGCTCGGAGTCATTCAGGCTCTCCTGCACCTGGCGCAGACGAGTCTGCAGAATCGTGGCGCGGAAGGTATAGATCAACAACGCGCTGACGACCGCCGCGAAGCCGACCACGGGCCGGTGCTGCGCGGTATGCGCACCCAGCAGCAGCACACACAGCGTGAAGAAGACCGGGCTCGCGTTGTAAACCATCATCGCGCCCCACGAGCGATGTTTCTCCTCCAGTTCAGGCCGTGTCTGCTCCTCCCTGGAAAAAGCCATCACGACAATTGCCAGGAAGGGGATCATCCAGCCCACTTCCACGGCCTTGCCGTTTGTCGGTCCCACATAGGCATCCAGGTAATTCAGCGGCGTGGACACCAGGATCATGAGCCACGCAAAAGTGCACGCCGCGCGGTGGAAGTAGCGATCTTCTCCATTCGGCATCGCCAGCAGCCGCACCGTCGCCGTCAAGGCGAGCGCAAGATTCTCACCCAGATACAGAGACGTCAACTCCGACGACGGCAGCGTCCGGTGGCTGAAGTGATTGTTCATGAACAGTGTGACGTAAATGAGAAGGATCGCGAGTGTCGCCTGGGCGCCGTCCGCAATCAGGATCGCGGTCGAATCCTGGTCCTCGCCCACCGAGCAAACGGCAAGAAGGACAAAGATGCCGTAAACCAGAAACCAGAAGTCGGAGGGGAGGGCCGCCGTCTGCACGTTGTGATACACCAGCGTCCCGTAGGTGAAACATCCCTGGCCGATCGCCCAGATAAGAAGGCCAACCCCCATCAGCCTCCATTTGTCTGCCAGTACGGAGGGTCGCCTGCGGCTGCGCCAGAAGCACGCAAGCCCCGCCAGCAACGGAGCCGCCATGATCATCGCATTCGTCATGAACAGCGAAGGCGCCGCCACGGCTCCCAGCACGTGGAGAGACATCATGGCAATTGCCACGACGATGGCCGGCTTGGATAGGCGAATCATGGGAGAGCGCGTCTACACTATCGACGCATCGAGGGTACCCATCAATAGAGACAGCAGAAAATGATACTCAGGCGGAATTACCGAAGTCTGGGAATCGCCACAAACGGACCAATCCAGCGTTAACGGAGCGGTCCGGCGGTTCTTTCCTCTGGTAGTACCGTGATGAGTTGACTTACTGTACAGCAGGCCAAACGCAGGTCACAGACATTTGTCACTTGGATGACATAGGGTTGCGAGGCTTTTCCCATTCCAGCACGATCGCCGAATTGCTAAGTGATGAAAAAAAAGGTTTTGCCCGCCACGGGGGAAACGCCGCGCTCAGTCTGTTCTCAGGCATGTTCGCGTCTGATCACCTGAGTGACTTTGGTAATCACGGAATTCTTAACCCGGATGCACTGGCACTCCTGAGGGCTACTCCCACCGCAGAGCAGCAGCAGGATCGACGCGGGTGGCTCTGCGCGCGGGCAAGTAGCAGGCGGCCATGGCGACGACAGTCAAGGTCAGAGCCAGTACAGCGAAGGTCGCCGGATCGGTGGCAGCCACGCCGTAGAGCAAATCCGACATCAGGCGCGTGAGCGCAAGTGCGCCCACAATGCCGATCGCCACTCCGAGAAGAGCTAGGCGTGTTCCCTGCCACAAAATCAGACCCAGCACGTCCCTGCGTTGCGCTCCCAGAGCCATGCGGATTCCGATCTCCTGTGTGCGCTGTCCGACAACGTAAGCAATGACGCCATAAATGCCCACGCTGGCCAGAACCAGAGCCATGACGGCGAATGCGCCGAGCAGTATCATTGCGAATCGCCGCTGGGCAGTCGAATCGGCGATGATACTTTCCATGGTTTGATCGCCGAAGATCACTTGTTGGCTGCTCATTTGCCGGATGGTGTGGCGGATGGAATCAAAGACGGGCGACAGATTTCCCTCGTAGCGCACCACCACACTCAAGCCGGCCGGCGTCATTGCTATGAAGTCATCCGGCATTTGCATGCACGGGATGTAAATCTGCGCGCGCAGAGATTGGGTGTCATCCAGATCGAGCCCCCACTGCTTTACGTGGCTTACGACCCCGACGATCTCCAGTTTCCTCCCGGAGTTGTTCATGACAATACGTTTGCCGATGGGGTCCTGGTCCGGAAAATACTTTTGGGCAAAGACCTCGTCGATCACCGCGACCAGCGGAGAGTGATCGTCGTCCTGCGGGGTGAAGAAGCGGCCACGCCGGAGCGCGATGTCCATCACCTTCAGATAGTCAGGTCCGACGATGTAGTCCACCGCCCAACTCATGCCGGTCTCATTGGCCGGCTTGGGATGGCCGTCAAGCCAGAACAACTGTTCGTCATCGCTGCCCATGGGCAGAGCGCCCCACACCTGCGAGACCGCCTTGACGCCTGCCGTCGATCCCAGCTTTTCATCCACGTCACGAACCGCAGCGCGAATCTGCTCCGGAGGAGCATGCATCATCGTGGGCGGAAGCGACAGGCCGAAGGTCAGGACGTTGCGAGGATTGAATCCGGGATCGACGTTCGCGAGCCGCGCCAGGCTGCGGACCATCAGTCCTGCACCGATCAGCAGCACCAGCGCAACCGCCATCTCCGCGACGACAAATGCGCTCTGGGCGCGGTTGTGCATTCCGCCGACACCACGGCCACCCTCCTTGAGAGCGGTTTGAGGATCGGCCTGCGACGTTTTCCATGCCGGCACCAGACCGAAGAGGCTACCCGACAACAGCGAGATCAACGTGGTGAAGGCAAGCACGCGGAAGTCGAGCCCTATTTCATCGACACGCGGCAGACCCATTGGTGCAAGGCTGAGAGCGGCATGGGTTCCCCAGGCAGCCAGGAGCAATCCGATAGCGCCGGATACGATCCCGAGCAGAATGCTTTCCGTCAACAACTGACAAACCACACGTCTCCGGCTGGCGCCGAGGGCAGTGCGTACTGCAAATTCGCGTCGTCGTCCCGCGGCGCGTGCGAGCAGCAGACTCGCGACATTCACGCAGGCAAGCAGCAGGACGAAGCCCACCGCGGCCAGTAGCACGAGGAGGAATGGCCGCACATCGCCGGTGATTTGTTCCTTCAGTGGAACGATGCTCGCGCCGATGCCTTTGTCCGCGCCGGGAAAGGCAGTGGCTAGGTTGCGCGTGACCTGCTCCATGTCGGCCTGAGCCTGCGCGAGTGTGACTCCTGGCTTGAGCCGTCCGATTCCATGGAAGCCCAACCCCGCATCTCGATTCATGAGGATGGAGTTATTCCACTGGCGGATGGGTGCGTAGATGTCACGCTCGCGGAAGCTGGGAAGGCGCAGATGGAAGCTCGCAGGAATCACGCCGACGATGGTGAAGTCCCTGCCATCGAGCGTGATGTTCTGTCCCAACACGTTTGGCGAAGAACTGAATTTTCGCCGCCATAGTTCTTCGCTGATCAGCGCGACCGGAGCTACGCCTCCCTGCTCTTCCGCCGGAGAGAAGGTACGGCCGAGCATGGGATTCACACCGAGCACCGGGAAAAAGCTTCCGGAAACGAATTCGCCATTTACCTGCTCGGCTTCGCCTTTGCCGGTGAGCACAAATGCGTAGCGGCGAGAGACGGCCATCGCTGAAAATGTGCGGTTGTCCTTCTGCCAGTCGAGAAAGTTGGGATAGGAGATGGAACCTTTGTCGAAGTTGGGTTTGCTTTCGTGCAGGGCGACAAGCTGTTCCGGCTGCGGAAACGGCAGCGGGTTCAGCAGCACGCCGTTCACAATGGAGAAGATCGCAGTATTGCCGCCAATGCCCAGCGCCAGAGTCAGAATGGCCACGATGGTGAAGCCGCGACTCTTCCACAACACACGCGCGCCAAAGCGGATGTCGCTCCACAGCATTTCGAGCAGGGGAAGACGTGGAGCGGTCCCGGTAGTTCTCCTTTGTCTGCTGCACGCCGCCGAGCTTGATTAGCGCCTGCCGCCGCGCCTCCTGCGGATTCATGCCGGAACGAAGGTTGTCGTCGATATGCATCTGGAGATGCGCTTCGATCTCGTCTGCGAACTCACGACTTCCCTGCTCCCTGTGGAACAGGCCGCCCCAGCGCAATAGCCATGCACGCAGACGTCTCATGAAGCCTCCCCAAACACAGATGCTGCGATCGCCGTGCATCCTTCTATTGGTTTCCAATAAGAAGGTAGTCGAGTTTCTATTGGATGGCAATAGGAGAATGGGGGGGACGAGTGCCTTCAGATGCGGGCGGGTTACGGCACCGTTTTGTGCCACGGTCTGAGTGACTGCAGGTTCTTCGCTTCGCTCAGAACGACAATGCAAATTGGCGGTCGCTCATGATCGTTGCCTCGATTGTTCCCTGGCCGCGGTGTGACGCTCAGGAGAACTTGCGCAGGGCGAGGACGGCGTTGAGGCCACCGAAAGCGAAGGAGTTGGAGAGGCAGGTTTCGACCTGTTGCCCGCGTGCGGCGTTGGGCACGAAATCGAGATCGCAGACGGGATCGGGCTTCGAGTAGTTCACCGTAGGCGGGATGATGCCGTTGGCCAGGGTGAGGGCCGAGGCGGCAGCTTCGATGGCTCCGGCGGCGCCCAGGGTGTGGGCGTGCATCGACTTGGTGGAGCTGACGGCGAGCTTGTCTGCGTGGGCGCCGAAGACGAGGCGGATAGCAGCGGTTTCGGTGCGGTCGTTGACCTCGGTTGCGGTGCCGTGGGCGTTGATGTAGCCGATCTGCTCCGGGGCGAGACCGGCATCGCGCAGGGCCATGCGCATCGCGCGTGCGGGACCCTCGGCGGAGGGCTGGGTGATGTGACACGCATCGGCGGACATACCGAAGCCCACGATTTCCGCAATAGGACGGGCGCCGCGGGCGAGCGCTGCATCGAGCGGCTCAAGCACCAGCATGGCGGCGCCTTCCCCCAGGACCAGGCCGGTGCGGTCGGCGGAGAAGGGACGGCAGGTGTCCTTGCTGATGACCCGCATGGCCTCCCATGCCTTGAGATTGCCGAAGTACAGCGGAGCCTCGCAGCCGCCGGCGATGGCGACAGGGGCGATGCCGGAACGCACCATCTGGAAGGCCTGGCCGATTGCGTGCCCCGAGGACGCGCAGGCGGTGGAGATGGTATAGGCAGGCCCCTGAATACCGAACTGCATGGAGATGTGGCTGGTGCCTGCGTTACTCATGCCGAGCGGAATGGTGAGCGGGTGCACGCGATTGCGTCCGTGGATATACAGCTCGCGATAGCCGACCTCCTCCGCGGAGCGGCCGCCGATGCAGGAGCCGGTGATGATGGCTCCGTCCTCGCGCATGGCAGGCGTGAGTTCGAGGCCGGACTGAGCCATCGCCTCCCTCGCTGCGACAACGGCGAACTGGGCGAAAGCGGTCCATCAGGGTGAGTTCCTTGGCGGACAGATGATCTTCCGGCACAAAGCCCTCGACGTCGGCGGCATGTTTGAAGCGAAGCTGCTCGAAGTCTGGCGAATTTATGGTGCGGATGCCACACCTGCCGTCCACGAGCGAACGCCAGAAGGCGTCCCGTGTGAGCCCGATCGCGCTGATGACACCGATTCCGGTGATGACGACGCGCGGCACGTCAGCTTTCCGGGGAGGCCTTGGCTTTGGCCTCGACCAGATGGGTGATGCCGGCGATCATCTCCGGAATGTTCTGAACCTTCTTCGCCTCTTCATCATCAATTTCGATGTCGAACTCGCTCTCCAGGTCGAAGAGGATGTTCAGGCGGTCGAGAGAGTCGACGCCCAGTTCCTCGAAGGTACTGTCGGGGCGCACAGACTCCAGAGGTATGCGCCGGGTGTTGGCAATAATCTTGAGAACACGTTCCTGAATCGAATCAGACATAAGCGGCGTAAGAGCGCAGGCGGCCAGTCTCCAGCCGCGGGCACCAAGGTGAGGCCAAACTCCCAGCGTTTTGTAATAGAAATGTCATTCTACCCTTTTTCACGTCCTCGCCCGCGTCTCCGTGCAGGAAGTCCGTTTGTCTCAGAGAGTTATGCTGAAAATGCGGGCGCTGCTCAAGAACCTTCCTGGAGCGTGACCTGTTTGACCGGCACCAATTGGAGGAAGCTTGCCCCTCGTTACCCTCTCCCTTGAATCTGGACGTACGCCTGCACAGAAGCGCCAACTGGCCGACGCGGTGTATGAGGCGTTGCGTGCGGGAATTCAGATCCCGGAAAACGACCGCTTTGTGGCGATTCGCGAGCATGCCGCCGGCGACCTGATAGCCGACCCTGGCTACCTGGGCGTGGCGCGTAGCCAGCACCCGGTATTCGTAGAGATCACGCTGAGACGCGGACGGGCGACGGAGAAGAAGCAGGCTCTGTTCCGGGAGATTGCCCGGCGGATGAGCGCAACCGGGCTGGTGCGGGCCGAAGACATCCTGATCGTGCTGCGGGAGAACGAGACGCCGGACTGGTCATTCGGCAATGGTGTGGCGCAGTACGTTGAGACGGAGCAGAGGCAGGGTCGGCAATGAGCG
Source organism: uncultured Acidobacteriaceae bacterium (assembly GCA_963763665.1). Classification (GTDB taxonomy): domain Bacteria; phylum Acidobacteriota; class Terriglobia; order Terriglobales; family Acidobacteriaceae; genus KBS-83. Next base: position 191,017 of record CAVXPT010000005.1, read on the forward strand.
AGATGGCAACCATGGAAATCAGGAGGGACGGATGCTGGGCGATCTGAAGCCGCTGGTTCCCTACCTGAAGCGCTACAAGCGTGGATTGTTCTGGGGCGGCGTGTCGGTGGTGCTGTCGAACGCCATCTGGATCCTGCTTCCGCAGGTGCTGCGCAGGGCGATCGATGCCCTGAACCATGGGGTGACGCAGCAAAAGAATCTGCTCTATGCGGGGTTGATCGTGGCGGTGTCGTTGTCCAAGGGAATCTTCCTCTTCCTGACGCGGTGGATCCTGATCGGCATTTCGCGCGATATCGAGTTCGACCTGCGTAACGATCTCTTCCGGCAACTGGAAAGGCAATCCGCCGGCTACTACGCCGAGCATCGCACCGGCGACATCATGGCGCGCATGACGAACGATTTGAACGCCGTGCGGATGCTGCTGGGTCCGGCCATCATGTACAGCGCCAATACGGTGCTGTTTTCGATCGGCGCGGTGATTCTTCCTGCTGCGCATCAGCCCGTTCCTGACCCTGGTCGCGCTGGTGCCGCTGCCGCTGGCCAGCGTGCTGGTACAGACCATGGGGCGGAAGATCCAGGAGCGATTCGAGCGCATCCAGGCGATGTTCTCCGAGATTTCGGCGCAGGCGCAGGAGAATTTTTCCGGAGCGCGGCTGGTGCGGGCCTTTGCGCAGGAGGAGCCGCAGATTGCGTCATTTGAAACGGCGAATCGGGAGAACGTGCGGCGCGGCCTGCGGCTGGTGCAGTTGATGGGCATGCTGTGGCCGACGCTCGAATTCATTCTGGGGCTATCGCTTGCCATCACGCTGCTGGTGGGTGGGCATGAGGTGCTGTCCGGTCGCATTTCTGTGGGCGAGTTCGTAGCCTTCAACACCTACATGATGATGCTGACCTGGCCGGTCATCGCGCTGGGTTGGGTGGTGAACCTGGTGCAGCGCGGCACGGCGTCGGTAATCCGCATCGACGAACTGATGACACAAAAACCGGCGATCGATGACGCGGCGGCGGACAGGACGCTTGGGCCAGAGACACGGCTGAAGGGCAAGATCGAGTTTCGACACCTGAACTTTGCCCACAGCGACACGGAAGGCAAGCCAGTGGAGGTGCTGCACGATATCTCGCTGGAGATACCGGCGGGCACAAGCCTGGCGCTGGTAGGACCGACGGGCTCGGGCAAGTCAACCATGGTGGGACTGATTGCACGAATGTACGATGCGGAGCCGGGCATGGTGCTGATCGACGACCGGCCGGTGCGCGAGTACCCGCTGGCAACGCTGCGCGCAAATATCGGATTTGTGCCGCAGGAGACGTTTCTGTTCAGCGAATCGATCCGCGAGAACATTGCCTTCGGTGCACCGCAGGCTTCAACAGAGGATGTGCTGGCGGCGGCGGAGGCCGCGCACATTCGGCGTGAGTTCGAGGAATTCCCCCACGGGATGGATACCGCGGTGGGCGAGCGCGGCCTCACGCTCTCCGGCGGTCAGAAACAGCGAACGGCGATCGCGCGAGCGGTGGTGCGCGATCCGGCGATCCTGGTGCTGGATGATGCGCTGGCCAGCGTGGATACCTACACGGAAGAAACCATCCTGCGTCAACTGCGCGAGGTTATGCTGGACCGCACGACCATCTTCATCTCGCACCGTATCTCGACCGTGCGGCACGCGGATCGGATCGCGGTGCTGGTAAACGGCCGGATCGCGGAGCTGGGCACGCACGAGGAACTGCTGTCGCTGGGACATTTCTACGCAAACCTCTACGAGAAGCAGCTTCTCGAAGAAGAACTGGCAGTCGCCGGGGACTGACCATCCCGGCAACGACGCCTGCGGCGCGTTTCGCTGGGTCCGCTTCCGTTGGTCGCGCACGTTTTGGTGTGGTGATTGAGCGAGCAACTGCAGGTTCTTCGCTGCGCACGAATGACACTTCTGGGCGAAGCCAGGTCAGGCAATCCAGGCTGGCGCGGCCGTGTCGTCGGGCGCTGATGGGCGGATAGCGACGGTCTTTGAGAACTGCTCCTGCCTGGTTTGGAGGTCGGGCGGAATCATGGAAAGCGCAGATGGATCCTGAGCGGCGACCTGCCACGCTTCGCGCACGTTGCGAACCTCCCGCGCAGTGCTCAGAAAGAGCTGCCGCGATGCTGTTGCGGAGGCACGCAGCACGTCCGCGAAGACGGCGGCGTAGAAATCGCTGAGCCGTTCGGCTGAGGGTCCGCCTACATCCATGCGCAGGGTGGCCTGTAAGTGGATAACGATGTTGAGGGCGCGACGGGCGGCCTCGCGTCGCGCAGACTCATCATGCATTTCGCAGGCCACCGCGGCCTGAGTGAGAAAACGCTGCAAGCCGTCGTAGAGAGCGACGATGAGCTGGACGCCGTTGGCACTCTCGATCGCTGCCTGGTGGTAATGTCGCATCGCGGTCACGATCCCTTCTGGTTGTAGCCGGTCATGGCGGAGTAGATTTCGTTGATCATGTTGAGCTGCATGGGAATCTCCTGCAGCGTCTGGTTGGCTGCGTTCAATTCAGCGGTGAGGCTGGACTGCTGCGTGGCGATGCGGGCGTCCATGGTGCTGAGGGTGCTGTTGAGGTTGGATTCCGCGGTGCTGTTGGCGTTTTGCGCCTGGGTCAGGAGGCTCTTGGTTGAGCCGGTGCCCGCGTTGTTGACGGCCTGCTCGAGGTTCAGGCCGAAGCTCTTGCTGTTTTGAAAGAAGGTCTGGACGCCGGAATAGTTGTCGTTGAGCGCGGTGGTGAGTTGGTCGGCATCGAGGGTAAGCGTGCCATTGCTCTTGAGCGAGAGACCGATCTGCGTCATCGATGTGAGCGAGGTGCCGGAAGGCGTGTTGAGTGCGCTTGAGAGCATCTGCTGCAACTGCGAGATGATCGGCGACCCGAAGAGCGGCTCGGCGTTGCCGCTCGCGTCCTTTCCTTCCTGAGCGGAGAGCGCGGAAACGACTGCGTTGTAGTCCTTGACCAGGGTGGAGAGTGAGCTGGTAACCGATGAGGTGTCATTGTCGATCTGGACCTGAACGGTGTTCGCCGAAAGGCCGAGCAGTTGCATGGTGACACCGGAGATGGCCCCGGTGATAGTGTTGCTCGCGCTGGTGGTCTGGATGCCATCGACGGTGAAGTTCGCGTCCTGGCCAGACTGCCCCGCGATGAGCGATACGGGGCCGCTGGTGGGACCGGCCTTAGTGTCGTTGAGTGAGTTGCTGTCGATGCTGATCTGACCGGCGGCCCCGCCGGTCTGGCTGATGAGCGAGAGCCGCGATCCGCTGCTGTCGGTGACGACACTGGCAGAGATGCCAATGCCGGCCTGATTGATGGTGGCGGCGAGGCCGGCGATGGTGTTGTTCGACGAATCGACGGCGACTGTCTGCGAGCTTCCGCTGCCGATATGGAAGCTGAACGAGCCGCTGAGTGTATCGTTCGCGGCCACAGCGCTGGAGGCTTCGGTCGAGGTCTGCGCGAGTTGCTGCACGCTGACGGTGTGGCTGCCGGCGGTCGCCGCGGAGGTGGCGGAGAGAAGCGCCAGCGTATTCGTATCTGAGCTGGAGCCTTGTTTGCCGGAGAGAACGCCGGCCGGATCGGTAAGCGCGCTTATGTCGCTGGAGAGGGTGGAAAGCAGGCTGCCTAGATTGGAGATGACGGTGTCTTGCGATTGCAGGGCAGTGAGCTGGTTCTTGTAAGGCGTCTCGGTCGCCTGCAACTGCTTCACCATCTGGGTGACTGTGCTGCTGACATCGATGCCTTGACCGCTGGTAGGCGAACCGAAGCTGAGGCCGATGGTTCCCATACTGCGCTCCCTTGAGTGATGCGAGTGAAGCAAAAAAAATGCGGGTGGTTTGCCCAAAAACCACCCGCAGAAGCAGGGTGATGGAGATGGATGGAGATCGCTTCGGTGGGCGCGCAACCATGCGGTCACGTGCCCGCCGAAGAGACGACGATTACTACTGCAACAGCTTGGTGACCGCTTGCTGCGTGCTGTTGGCCTGGGCCAGAGCGCTGATGCCGGTCTGGGTCAGGATCTGGAACTTCGACAGCTGCGACGTGGCCTGGGTGTAGTCGGTGGCCATGATGGAGTTCGACGCCGATGCCAGGTTCTCGCTCTGCGTGGTCTCGACGCTCGCCATGGAGTTCAGCGTGTTGATCTGCGATCCGAGGTAGCCGCGCTGTCCAGCGACGGCGCTGATCGCGTTGCCGATGGCGGTAAGCGCTGTCTGCGCGTTCGCGCTGCTGGTCAGGTCGGTGGCGCTCAGATCCACAGAGGTACCGACGGTGTAGGTGATGGTGTTGCCCGCACCCGAGGCGATCGTGCCGCCCGAATCGCCGACCTTTGCGCTGGTGAGTGCCGCAATGGTGAGCGTGTCGGTCGAAGTACCGGTGGTTGTGCCGTCGCTGGTGTAGATAGAAACACCGCCGGCTGCGCCAAAGACCGCGTTGCCGTTGTAGGTGGTGGCGGCGCCGATGTTGTTGATCTCGGCCAGAATGGACTTGTATTCCTGGTTTGCAGCCGCGTCTTGCGATGTGTTCAGCGTGCCGTTGCCGGCTTCCGTCGCCAGCGTGACCGCACGGTTCAGGAGGTTGTTGACCTGGGACAGAGCGCCATCGGCTGTCTGCAGCAGACCCACGCCGAGGCTGACGTTGCGGGCAGACTGGGTCAATGCGGTCTGGTTGGCCTGCAGGCCATTGGCCAGCGAGAGGCCCGCGGCATCGTCCGCGCCGGAGTTGATGCGCGAACCGGAAGAGAGCTGCGTGAGCACGTTCTGCAGGCTGGCCTGCGTGTTGCTCAGGTTATTCGCAGCATATGTTGCAGCGATATTGTTCAATACACCCATTGACATAGCGTCGGCTCCTGTTGGTCCTGAAGTAAGAAGGCTCCTGGATCACTCATGCCGGGTAGGCACCCTGTGAAAGGAACCGCTTGTTGCTGGACCATTTATCGGCAGGCGCGCAGGCAACTTTATGACCATTCGCCCTGAAAGGCTGGTTGACGGCTACTTTTCTGACGCCGCCCCCACTCCAAGCACCTTTACGATGACCCGCTTGGCGCGCTGACCATCAAACTCGGCGTAGAAGATGCGCTGCCAAGTGCCGAGGTCGAGATGGCCGCCGGTGACCGGCAGGGTGGTCTCGTGATGCAGGAGCAGCGATTTGAGGTGGGCATCCGCGTTGTCCTCGCCGGTCTGATGATGGCGATAGTCAGGCCTCGCGGGAGCTAGCTTTTCCAGCCACTCACCGATGTCGTGGATGAGGCCGCTCTCGTTGTCGTTGACGTAGATGGCGGCGGTGATGTGCATGGGCGAGACGAAACACAGGCCGTCGTCGACGCCGCTCTCGCGGACGATGCCCTCGACCTCATCGGTGATGTGGACCATCTCGTAACGCTTGCGGGTGTGCATCTCGAGATAGCGGGTGTGGGTGCGCCAACCACAGTTGCTGGTGAGGGATACGGGCTGTCTTGCCATGTGTTTTACTCCGAAAGGCTGATTCTTATTCTCTGATGCCGCGCAATCGCAAATCCGAATCGCCGACCCTGTCGCGTGAGGCGACAACGCTGCGCGCGATGTATGAGCGGCTGACGGAGGCCTACGGGCCGCAGCACTGGTGGCCGGGCGACACGCCGCTGGAAATCACGCTGGGCGCGTATCTGACGCAGAACACGGCGTGGCGAGCGGTAGAGCGGTCGCTCGCGAACCTGCGAGAACGTGGCTTACTGGATGCAGCGGGCAGATCCTCGAGCGCGGATGCCGGAAGAGGAGACTGCACACCTTGCTGCGGCCTTCGGGGTACATGGTGCGCAAGACGGCGGCGATTCGCGCGTTTCTGGGTTTTCTGTTTGCCGAGGCGGGAGGGTCGTTCGAGCGGCTCGCGGCGATGAGCACGGATGTACTGCGGCCGAAGCTGCTGGCCCTGCCGGGCGTGGGGCCGGAGACCGCGGACGCGATCCTGCTGTATGCGCTGGGTCATGAAGCGATGGTGGTGGACGAATATCTGCGGCGGGTGACGGTGCGGCATGGGCTCACGCCGGAGCGGTCTGGTTATGATGCGATCCAGCGGCTGGCGTGGAGCGCCTTTACCACCGAGCGCGGTAAGCAGCGGGTGCGGCATGCGAACGAGTTCCACGCGTTGATTGTGATGGTGGGCAAAGAACACTGTGGGCCGAAGCCGCGTTGTGCGGGATGTCCGCTGGCGTGTTTCCCTGCCCTGCTACCGGAACATGGACGTGAAAGGCATCTCTACTGATTCCATGCATTGGCTGATCGAAATCGGGCGAGCACTCACCATGGGGGCCTTGATGGGCTGGCAGATGCTGTGGGCGCTCATCCTGGGCTTGGGGCTCTCGGCGGTGGTGCAGGCGACGGTATCGCGGGAGAAGATCGCAAAGCTGATGCCGGATGGCGGTCCGCGTAGCCTCGCCATTGCAACGGGGCTGGGCGCGGCTTCGTCGTCGTGCTCGTACGCGGCGGTGGCGATTGCACGCACCCTCTTCCGCAAAGGCGCGGATTTCCGCGCGGCGATGGCCTTTGAGTTTGCTTCGACCAACCTGGTCTTCGAGCTTGGGCTCTCGCTGATTGTGCTGATGGGCTGGCGCTTTGCCGCGGCGGAGTTTGCGGGCGGTCCGATCATGATCGTGCTGCTAGTGGTGCTGCTGAATCTTTTCTTCGGCAAGCGGCTGATGGACGCCGCGCGTGCGCAGGCGGAGCGCGGCCTGCTGGGCCGAATGGAGGGCCACGCGGCGATGGACATGGCCGCAACCGGTGATACGTGGCTTGCGAGACTGCGGTCGCCAGGGGCTTTTACCGCGGTCAGTCACATCTTTGTGATGGAGTGGGCCGCGGTGCTGGGCGATATCGTTCTGGGGCTGGTGCTTTCGGGGTGTATCGCCGCGTGGGTGCCGGCTGCTTTCTGGCAGCGCTTTTTCCTGGTGGGGCATCCTGCGCTGGCGCGCTGGTGGGGACCGCTGGCCGGCCCGCTGGTGGCTCTGGTGTCGTTTGTCTGCTCGGTTGGCAATGTACCGCTGGCCGCGGTGCTGTGGCAGCATGGGTTGAGCTTTGGCGGCGTGATCGCGTTCCTCTTCGGCGACCTGATCATCCTGCCCATCGTGAACATTCACCGCAAATACTACGGCTGGCGCCCGGCGCTCACGCTGCTGGTGCTGTTCTATGCGGCGATGGCAGCGGCTGCGATGGCGGTGGAGTGGATCTTTCTGGCGCTCCATCTGACACCACAGGCGCACGCGATGAGCATGGCGATGGAGATGAACTTTCGCTGGGACCACACCGCGATTCTCAACGCAATCTTTCTAGCGCTTGCGGCGGTGCTGCTGTGGCGTTTCGTCCGCTCGGGCGGTGCAAGTATGTTGCGGCGTATGAATGAGCCGATGAAACACGAGGGCCACGGCATGCATCACGATCACGGAGCGAAGCATTGAGTAGGCCAGGATCGCAAGAAACGCTGTATGTGGCCAGCTCCAATGCAGGCAAGCTGCGTGATTTTGCCGCGGCTGCGGCGGTCTTCGGGGTGGAAATCGCGGTGTTGCCGGGATTGAAGGAAGTTCCGCCACCCGAGGAGGATGGCGCGACCTTCAACGCGAACGCGCGACTGAAGGCGGAGGCGTATAGCCGCGCCCGGCCGGGGCTGTTGGTGCTGGCGGACGATTCCGGGCTCGAAGTGGACGCGCTCGACGGAGCGCCGGGGGTCCGGTCGGCCCGGTATGCGGAGGATGCTGGATTGGGCGACGGCGCGATGGACCATCGCAACAATCTGTACCTGCTGGAGCAGCTTCGAGCCCGTCGAGCGGAAGAACCGTGGGCAGCACGGTATCGCTGCGTGCTGGCGGTGGCGCGGGATGGCGTGACGCTGCGGATGGCAGATGGCGCGGTGGAGGGCGAGATCGTCGCGGAGCCGCGCGGTACGGGCGGTTTTGGCTATGATCCGCTGTTCTGGCTACTGGAGCTGGGCAAGACGATGGCCGAGATCGATCTGGAAACCAAGCAGAGGCTAAGCCATCGCGGGCGTGCGCTGCAGGCGCTGCTGGAGACGATGCGGAGCATACGATTGTGATCATCGCAGTGGCGTGGGCTGTGGCATGTTGACGATGGTTCGCGCGGCCACCCATAATAATGAGTGGCTTCCCTGCACCGATCTGCCGACCTCCTGAGTCCTTTCTGTAGCATCACTGGCGATCGCTGAGGCGCGTTTTCGTCTCACTGTGGGCTGTGCCTGCGAGATTTCTGTAGCTAACCTGAGGTGGTCCGTGAGACTAACGAGCAAGACGGGACAGATCGAATGAGCACGAGTGCGATAGGGGTGCAGAACGAGCGTGCGCCCGGCTTCTGGGGTTCGACGAACGGCAAGAAGGCGGTGATGGCGGTGACCGGCGCCATCCTGTTCCTCTTCGTGATCGGACACCTGGCCGGCAACCTGCAGGTCTTCGAGGGGCCGGCGAAACTGAACGCTTACGGGGCCTTCCTTCACAGCATTGGCGAGGTGTTGTGGCCGGTGCGCATTGTGCTGCTGACCTGCGTGACGCTGCACATCATGGCTACGGTGCAGTTGGCACTGCTGAAGAAGCGGGCACGGCCGGTAGGCTACTCCGCCAAGAAGGCGATCGCCTCGTCCTATGCCTCGCGCACGATGTACTGGAGCGGGCCAATCGTGCTGGCGTTTGTGATCTTTCACCTGCTGCACCTGACTGCGGGCTACATTCATCCGGGAGCCGCCTTCATCGAAGGCGATGTGTACCACAACGTGGTCGCGGGCTTTCAGGTGTGGTGGGTTTCGGTTTGGTACATCTTCTCCATCATTCTGCTGGGACTGCATCTGCGGCATGGCGTCTGGAGCATGTTTCAGTCACTCGGCATGAACCATCCGCGGCATACGCCGATTCTGAAGAGCGCGGCCTGGGTGGTCTCGCTGGTGATTGTGCTTGGGTATATCTCGATTCCGATCAGCGTCATGCTGGGGGTGGTGAAATAGATGGCACTGGACTCCAGGGTTCCAACCGGACCGATTGAGCAGGCGTGGGGCAAGACGAAATTTGACCTGAAGCTGGTGAACCCGGCGAACAAGCGTAAACACACGGTGATTGTGGTGGGGTCCGGGCTGGCGGGCGCATCCGCTTCGGCTACGCTGGGCGAGCTGGGTTACAACGTAAAGTGCTTCTGCTTCCAGGATTCACCGCGGCGCGCGCACTCCATTGCGGCGCAGGGCGGTATCAACGCCGCGAAGAATTACCAGAACGACGGTGATAGCGTCTACCGGCTCTTCTACGACACGGTAAAGGGCGGCGATTTTCGCTCCCGCGAGGCCAACGTCTACCGGCTGGCCGAGATCAGCGTGAGCATCATCGACCAGTGCGTGGCGCAGGGTGTGCCCTTTGCACGTGAATACGGCGGCTCGCTGACTAACCGCTCGTTTGGCGGAGCTCAAGTTTCAAGAACCTTCTACGCACGCGGGCAGACGGGCCAGCAACTGTTGCTGGGCGCTTACCAGGCGCTGGAGCGACAGGTCCATGCAGGAACGGTGGAGATGCTGGCACGCACCGAGATGCTGGACCTGATCGTGATCGACGGCAAGGCTCGCGGCATTGTGGCGCGCAACCTGGTGACGGGCGAGATCACGACGCACATCGCGGACGCGGTGATCCTGGCGAGCGGTGGCTATGGGAACGTCTACTACCTTTCGACGAATGCCAAGGGATCGAATGTGACCGCGAGCTGGCGGGCGCACAAGCGTGGCGCACTGTTCGCGAACCCCTGCTATACGCAGATCCACCCTACATGCATCCCGGTCTCGGGCGACTACCAGTCGAAGCTGACGCTGATGTCGGAATCGCTGCGCAACGATGGGCGCATCTGGGTGCCGCAGAACAAGGGTGACAAGCGCAAGCCGGACCAGATTTCGGAGGCGGAGCGCGATTATTATCTTGAACGGCGCTATCCGAGCTTCGGTAATTTGGTGCCGCGCGACGTAGCCTCACGCAATGCCAAGGCGGTCTGCGACGAGGGACGTGGCGTGGGCGAGAGCGGGCTCGGCGTCTATCTCGATTTCGCAGACGCGATTCGGCGCGTGGGCGAAGAGACCATCCGGGAGCGCTACGGCAACCTCTTCGACATGTACGAGCGCATCACGGACGAGAACCCGTACAAAGTGCCGATGCGCATCTATCCGGCGATTCACTACACCATGGGCGGCCTGTGGGTGGACTACCACCTGCAGTCGACCATTCCAGGCTTGTTCGTGCTGGGCGAGGCGAACTTCTCAGACCACGGCGCGAACCGGCTGGGCGCGAGCGCGCTCATGCAGGGACTCTCCGACGGCTACTTCGTCATTCCCTACACCATCGGCAACTACCTGGCGACGAACAAGCTGGGCAAAGTGGAAGAATCGAATGCCGAGGTGCGAAACGCCGTTGCCTGCGTCGACGAAACCATCGGGAAGCTGCTCGCGATCAAGGGCAAGCGGACGGTGGACTCGTTCCATCGCGAGCTGGGCAAGATCATGTGGGAGTACTGCGGGATGTCGCGCACTGCCGAGGGATTGCAGAAGGCGATTGGGCATATCCGCGAGCTGCGCGATGAGTTTTGGCAGAACGTCACTGTGCCGGGTTCAGGCGACGACCTGAACCAGAGCCTGGAAAAGGCTGGCCGCGTGGCGGACTTTCTGGAGCTGGGCGAGTTGATGTGCATTGACGCGCTGGAACGCAACGAGAGCTGCGGCGGCCACTTCCGCGAGGAGTATCAGACGCCGGACGGCGAGGCGATGCGCGACGATGAGCATTTCTCCTATGTAGCGGCGTGGGGCTATCGCGGGCCGGGCAATCAACCGGAGCTGAACAAAGAGCCGCTTGAATTCGAATACGTGCACCCGAGCCAGAGGAGCTACAAGTAAATGAAACTGACTCTGAAGATCTGGCGGCAGACGGGCCGCAAGGACACGGGCAAGTTCGTCAGCTATCCGGTGAACGATGTGAACCCGGAGATGTCCATGCTGGAATGCCTGGACGTGCTGAACGAGACGCTGATCGAGCGCGGCGAGGAGCCAGTGGCCTTTGAGCACGACTGCCGTGAGGGCATCTGCGGCTCGTGCGGCTTCATGATCAACGGCGTGCCGCACGGGCCTATGCCGGCGACCACGGTGTGCCAGTTGACCATGCGGCACTTCAAGGATGGCGAGGAACTGATAATCGAGCCGTGGCGTGCTGCGGCTTTCCCTGCCATCAAGGACCTGGTGGTGGATCGGCGCTCCTTCGATCGCATCATCGCAGCGGGAGGATACATCTCCGTGTCGACCGGGAATGCGCCGGACGGCAATGCGATTCTCGTCAGCAAGGAGACGTCCGACCGCGCGATGGATGCGGCGGCGTGCATCGGCTGTGGCGCGTGTGTGGCGGCGTGCCCGAACGCATCATCTGCGCTGTTTACCGGTGCGAAGATTGCGCACCTGAGCGTTCTTCCGCAGGGTGTGCCGGAGCGGGATCGTCGCGCGCTGCAGCATGGTGGCGCAGATGAACGCGGAAGGCTTTGGCGGCTGCACCAACATCGGCGAGTGCACGGGTGCGTGTCCGAAGGAGATTCAGCTCGAAGTGATTGCGACGATGAACCGCGACTATATCCGCGGAAGCTGGAGGCGGCGCGACCTGGAAGTGCGCACGGTGAAGCCGATGACGGAGTGGAGCACGGGATCGAAGCTGAAGATTGACCCGCATGCTACGAGCTGATTAGGGAGAACAGCAGATCCCTCCACTTCGCTGCGCTACGGTCGGATGACGAAACACGAAAGTTACGATAGAAAGTCCCTGTCTCAGAGTTTGAGTGAACTCAGGTTGGTGAGAGGTCAGGTGAAGATGGCAGGCGCTCTCGCTGGCTGCTTGTGCCGTTGTCGGACAGGCGGGAACGTGAAAGCTGTGATTCGTCTTTGCCGCATGGCAGTGAGCGCGCGCAAAAAAGAAGGCCCCGCGCATTGGGGCCTCTCTGCAAAATGACTACAAACTTGAGATGCGGCACAGACTACCGCGGCACCAGCGAAAAGCTGTTCGCGCGGACGTGCCGGCCTTCGGTGGAGGGCCTTGGTTCCGGCTACTAGATGTGTGCGCCTAGCTGGCGTACGCCGGAGCAGCGACGGAAGCTTGGGCGGCAGCGGCGATGGCGGGCTCGATGCGCGGCGGCAAGCCGTCGATCTGGACTCCACTCTGCGTTTCGGCTTCCTTCTTCGCCTGCTTCTGCTGCTTCATGGCAATCGAAGGCGACAGATCGACTGTGCCCTTGACGACCGCATCCTGATGAATAATGAGGCGCGGCGCGACGATATCGCCGGTAACCTGCGCAGTGTGGCGTAACTCGACGCGCTCGGAGGCATGAATCTGGCCATCGACGCGACCGGAGATGACTACCTCACGCGCGGTGATGTGCGACTGCAGGTAGCCTTCTTCGCCCACGGTCAGGCGGCTCTCGTTCAAGAGAATTTTGCCAGAGACGCGACCTTCGACGACCAGGTCCTCCGTGGCGGAGATGTCGCCAGTGATGATGATGTTCTTTCCGATGAGGCTGCGTTCGGTAGTGGCCATGAGTCTCTCCGTTAGTGGTAGTCCCAAGATGGGGCGTTCGGTCTTGACACCCTTACCTTAGTAAGGTGACGGGAGGTCGACCATCACCGAAAGGCGGTATTGCCCAAACTTTTGGTGCCATTCCCAGGCGCGGGAGCTTGACGAAGGCCGTATTCGCGACCGTTTTGTTGCGAAAAGGCCACGCCGGGGGATCTCCGGCCCGCTCGGCGAGCGGACAAGGGGAGGCTAGATGTGTCCGGAGTGTTTTCGCATATCCGCTCCGCGCAGCAACGTCAACGAGGCATAGGCGCCGATCCACGATCCGGCTGCGGCGAATCCGACGTAGAGCCAGTTTCGCGTGTAGCTGATGACGGCGAAGGCCGACAAGAGGTACCAGACACTGCTCCAGGTGGCTGCGGGCACGCGCCTGCGTGACGAGACGGCCGCATTGAATAAGACGTACACCGCGTCAGTGACCGCGGTGGAAACCGAGACGCCAAGCGCTAACCACGGATCGATATGTGCCATGTTCCTCAGCTCTTTGATTAAAATTTGTTGCGGATTGAGACTGTTGTGCGGCCCTAGTTGTACTTGAAACGCTCCGTGGATGGCGAGGTGGCGTGCTCTCTGGAGATATTGGCGCGGTGAGATAGTATTCGTGCCAGATCTTAGCGAGCGGAGCGGTTCTTCCAGATGAAGCGAATCGGCTGTCGCACGCAGACACGGGCGGTGGATTTTCGCGACTCACGGGAACAGAAAAAATGCTCTACTGACCAGCATGAGCCGCGAACGAGCCAGAAACCGAATAATCGGAGATGAGCCACTGTCGCCGGGACGGCTGGAGGCCTTTTCCGATGGTGTGATCGCCATCATCCTCACCATCATGGTGCTGGAGTTGAAAAGCCCGGAGAGTCCTGATCCTCACGCCCTGCTGCATGAGTGGCCCATCTTTATCAGCTACATCATCAGCTTTTTTTATGTCGCGGTGTACTGGATCAACCACCACCATCTGTTCCATCGGGTAAAGCGGGTGGACCTGCCGATACTGTGGGCGAACATCGCGCTGCTGTTTTTCATGTCGTTGATTCCATTCTTCACCGAATGGATGGAGAGCACGCGGCTCAGCGCGTTTCCCACGGCCGTCTACGCGGCGACGATGCTCGTGGCCGGTGTGGCGTTTTCCGTGCTGGACCGCGTTATTGGCCGTCAGGGCATTGGCGGTGCGGAACTCGTCCTGCTGCAACGCGCTGCGCTGCGGAAGAATCTGATCGCGACTGGGATTTATGCGATTGCAATTCCCGTGGCGTACTACCATGCGACGATCTCGCTGGCGCTGATCTTTCTGGTGGCGCTTCTCTATGCGATTCCCTGGCTTTGGGTGGAGCGGTGCGCGGACAAACTGGAGGAGAAGAGCGAGCGTCCGTTGGGACAGGGGACTCTGCACGAACCCTATACCGGCCCGCCCCCTAGTCACGACCGGTCGTGACAGAGGATAATCCTCCCCGGAGCGGCACATATCAGCCGCTGCAATCCTGATCCACGCACGAGGAACGCCCGTTGACGCCTCCCTGCTCCGCCATCCTACCCGTTCGTGCATCCCACGCCTTGCTGGCCTTTGCCAGCGCGGCACTTCTGTTCCCTGGCCTGCTGGCGGCGCCGGCTCACGCTGCTCCCAGGGACGTGGCTCGAACCGTCTTGGTGCTTGATCGCGTTACGGGGAGCAAGGCGCTCGACAACGGGATCGAGCTGCATAGCGGGAGCGCCGTGATGCAGATCATCGCTTTGCGGGACGACGTGCTGCGTGTGCGGGTGGGTCCGGCGGGCACGCTGCCGGAAGACGCCTCCTGGGCTGTGCTACCGGAGGCGCGGACAGCAAAAATAACTGTAACAGCGGCGAATAACGGGAGTACGGTGGGCTTCAAGACGGCCAAGCTCATCGTGAGCGTGGACCGCGCGACGATGGCGCTGAAGGTCACGGATCTTGAGGGCCATGTGATCGACCAGGATGAGGCCGGACGGCCCATCGAGTACTACGACGGCGACCAGGGGGGCAGGGGCTTCCGGGTCACCAAGTTGTCGCCCCCGGACGAGCACTACTTCGCGCTGGGCGACAAGGCGGGACCACTGGACCGGCGCAACGAGGCCTTCAGCATGTGGAATACCGACGCGTTCGGCTTCCAGGAGTCGACCGACCCGATCTACAAGTCGATCCCGTTCGTGCTCACCTTCAATGAGGGGCGCGCCGCCGGGCTGTTTCTGGATAATACGTGGCGGACAAGCTGGGAGTTCAACAAGGTGCAGCGGGATGCGTGGAGCTTTGCCGCGCCCAACGGGCCGCTCGACTATTACATCTTTTATGGGCCCGATCCGAAAGATGTGCTGGGTGAGTGGGCGTGGCTGGTGGGGCATACGCCGTTGCCACCCAAGTGGTCGCTGGGCTACCAGCAGTCGCGCTATAGCTACTATCCGGAGTCGGAGGTACGCAACATTGCGAAGCACCTGCGCGCGGACCATATTCCCGCCGACGTGATCTGGCTGGACATCGACTATCAGCAGGACAATCGACCGTTCACAGTCGATCGCCAGCGCTTCCCGCACTTCGAGCAGATGGTGAAGGACCTGGCGGCGGAGAACTTCAGCACCGTGGCGATCGTGGATCTGCACGTCGCGAGGCTGCCGAATGCGGACTACAAGCCGTATGACAGCGGCGTCGCCGGCGATCATTTCGTGAAGAATCCGGATGGCTCGACGTATGTGGGCACGGTGTGGCCGGGCCCGGCTGTGTTTCCCGACTTCACGCAGGCGAGCACGCGCGACTGGTGGGGCACGCTCTTCAGCGACCTTCATGAAGGATGGCGTTGCCGGTTTCTGGAACGACATGAACGAGCCGGCCATCTTCCTGGTGCCGTCGAAGACGATGCCGGACGATGTGCAGCACCGCATCGACGAGCCGGGCTTCCAGAAGCGGACGGCGAACCATCTGGAGATTCACAACGTCTACGGCATGGAGAACACGCGCGCGACGCATGACGGCATGGTGCAGAATGCTCCGAACATGCGGCCCTTCGTGATGACGCGCGCCAGCTATGCCGGTGGGCAGCGCTACGCCGCCACGTGGACGGGCGACAATTCCAGCACCTGGAATCATCTGCGCATGACGACGCCGATGATCGAGAATCTTGGGCTGAGCGGCTTCGCGATGGTGGGCGCGGATGTAGGTGGATTCGCCGGAACGCCGCAGCCGGATCTGCTGACCAAGTGGCTGGAGATTGGCGGCATTCCAGCCCATTGATCGCGACCACACCGCCAAGGGCACCGCCTACCAGGAGCCGTGGGTGAGCGGCGTGGCGCAGGAGAACATCCGCCGCCGCTACATCGAAGAGCGCTACCGGCTGATGCCATATCTCTACACCACGACCGAAGAGATGAGCCGCACCGGCGTGCCGATTGTGCGGCCGATCTTCGTGGACTTCCCCGATGCGACGCCGGACAAGCACCCAATGGACCTGGACGCGGCCAGCGAGTTCCTCTTTGGCCCGGACATCCTGGTGGCGCCTGCGCCGTATCCGGATGAACTGGATGACTACTTCGTGCAACTGCCGCCGATCACATGGTACGACTACTGGACCGGCGAGAAGCTGCCGCCGCTGCCGAAGATGAGCAGCCGCGACCTGGAGCAGCCCGCTGCGAAGGAAGAGATGGCGCGGCTGATGGAGCGGCTACGCGTGACTCCGAGCGTGGACGTGCTGCCGGTGTATGTGCGCGAAGGGGCGATCCTGCCGGTTGCGCCGCTGACGCAGAGCACGAAGGAGACGCCGCAGGGTGCGCTGACGTTACGCGTCTACCTACCTCAGAGTGGAGCTAACGAAAGTGGCGCGCAGCCCTGCGCGGGCTCGATATATCAGGACGATGGCGTTACGCTCAACTACAAGAAGGGCGAGTTCACGCGCGAGCAGTTCTCGTGCACGATAAGCGGGGATACGGTGACGGTGAAGGCGGCTCCGCGCGAAGGCAGCTTTGCGCCTTGGTGGCATGCCCTGCATATCGAGGTGTACGGCGGTCCTTCCACCAAAGCAGAAGGTGCCGACGGAACACTGGCCACTTACAACGCGGAGCGCCACGCTATGCTCGCCACGGTCCCGGACAGCGGCAAGGGCGCGGAAGTAACTCTGAAATACGCCGAGTGAGCGGCGTGCTGGGATCGACGCAACACTCCATCCTGCTGGTGAGCGGTGCGCCCGCGAGCGGCAAAAGTACACTCGCGCGAGCGCTGGCCGAGATATTCGGCTATCCGCTGATATCGAAGGACATGATCAAGGAATCACTGTTCGATTCGCTCGGAGCTCTTCTCACGCGCAACCTCGATGGACCTGAACTCTCGCGCCTGCTGAGCCGTGCCGCCATGAACCTGCTATGGTCGCTTGCTCCTTGCTGTCCGCAGGTCATTCTGGAAGCGAACTTTCGTCCCCGAAGTGACTATGAACGCGAACGAATCAGTGGGCTGCAGGGCCGAAAACTGGAAGTCTACTGCCACTGCACGCCCCAGGAAGCATCCCGGCGGTTTCGCGAACGTGCGATGAGAACGGATCACCATCCCGCGCACAGCATCAGGACCATGTCGGTTGCATTCCTGGAAGAGTATGACCGGCCAGTCGGCCTGTGCCCGATCATCGATGTCGACACGGAACGCCCAGTGGATGCGTTGGCGGTGGCCGATCGCATCGGCCAGCATTGGTCTGATGTGCCTGGTTAGCCTACTCAACTCAGGACGTCGGTCGTTCCGTATCCCTGCAGTTGGCGGTTGGAGAGGTTCAGATTCCAGGGCTGGTAGTCGGCACGCCGATCGAGACGCAACTGGACGCTGTTGGCCATGAAGGAACGCGGCGGCACCGTGCGGTGTTTCGCGATGCCCCACGGTATGAGCTTCCATTCATCGTGCGCTTCCGCCTTCGCCTTCTGAGCATTCACCGGCAGATAGGTTTCCAGAGCCTTCTGCGTAAAGGTGAGTCCGCACTGCATGGCCTTGCGCATCATCCAGGCCAGCGGAATATCCGACAGGTCGCTGGGTGAATAGCTTCCGCCGACATCGCAATGGACGCCAGGAAACCAGACCTGCTGCATCTGGGCATCGTTTACGCGCTCCGATCCATCCGGATTGGTCCAGAGTGTGGGCTCAAATTGCCTGCGGCGTTCGTCGATCGCGACGGCGTGATATGCGTTCTGCACGCAAGGGTGAAGCGCGGTATCGAGGAAGCCGTACTTCTTCTCATCGAACATCTCGAAAAACAGTCCAGGTATACCGAGCGAGCCAACCGTATCCCACACGCCGATCATGCGGGCGGGGTGTTCCACGTGCCGTCAGCGCACAGGATCAGTTTTTTCGGCACCCTTACTCCCATGAGATACGGCAGGGATCGTGGGCCCGTACATCACTCGTGGAGAACTTTAATGCGAAGGCAGGGCGTCACGGAAGCTGAATGTTCTTTTGCCTAACGAGCTCTGCGCTTGCGTTTGAGCAGCTCGCCCGCGCGCGCCGCGCCTTCGTGGATGAGGATGCCCATCCTGGGGTGGGAGGGCTCCAGATCGGGTGGAATGCCGACTCTTGCCAGCTCTTCCGTCGTGCTTGGCCCGATAGAGAGAATGACGGTTTTCCGCATGGCCTGCAGCAGGTCGTCCTTCGCGCCCATCTGTTCCGCCACCTGCACCAGATGCACAACCTGAACCGCCGTGAGGAAGACGAGGACGTCGACGGCACCAGCGACAATCGACCGGACTGCACTGCGCAGTGGCTCCAGGTCCAGCGGAAGCGCCCAGTGATAGACGGGGACACGCGTGCATGCGACACCGCGCTCCGCCAATGCGGCAAGAAGCTCCGGGTTGGTGGCGCCGTATTCCTGCACGGCGGCACGTATACCGCGGAGCGCCGGGCCGAAGGCGGCGTCCAGCGCTGCGACTAACTCGTGCCAGGTGCATGGTTCCGGCGCAGTGACTGTGATGGGCACGTCGAGTTCGCGTAATGCAGCATTCGGCTTGGGGCCGCGGCTCGCGACTTTTATACGGCGCAGCGCTTCCACAAAACGCGCCCGATCGTACCGCGTCTCGACAATCTCGGTAAGGCGGCGAATGCCGACGCCGGTGAGGAAAATGGCGAGATCGAACTCGCCCGCGAGAAGGTGCGCGGCGAAGTCGAGCGCTTCCTGATTCGATTCGAGTGGGATCTCACGCATGGCGGGCGCGACGGTGGGGTCGCCGCCACTAGCGCGAATGAGCTTCGCGATCTCCGGCGCACGACGGCTTTCGAGCGCCAATACCCGCAGTCCGTCAAAGCCTGCTGTTGCCATGCCTCATTATGAGCCATGCGAGAAGCGTCGAGCGAAGTGTCGAACGAGGGTTCTACTTCCCGGCCTTCTTCTGATCGATGCCCCAGTGGTAGACGAACTCGAGATAGCCGTAATTGCTGCTGGAGCCGGTGGGATAGATGCGGCCGATCACGGTCTTTCCCCAGACGTGCGCGTAGTAGAAGTTCAGTCCGATGGACTTTGTCATCTGGTAGTCGGCGCTGATGTCATACACCGTTGCGAAGGAGCTCGCGCCGTTGGAGGGGCGGCCGGTATAGCCGAATACCTTGTTGTCGAAGGCGCCGCCGCCCTGATACCAGAGGTCTTTTCCGGAGGTCAGTTGCAGCCAGTGCAGATCGCTGCGCAGAACCAGCCTGCGGGCGGGCTTTTCCATCACCTGGATGAACTCATCCGTGTTGTTCATCAGGTTGTAGAAAGGGTCTCGAGCATAGACGCGCGGCGTGGGCAGCACCTGAAAAAACGTGTTGTGCGTGCCGTCGGTCGCATTGTTGTCGCCGCTGCCGCGAAACCATCCTGCGCGCAGCCACGGTGATCGCGGGGTCTTGCTGAACTGGTAACCGCCTTCCATCGCCTCGGCGTTGGCGCTGTGATCGAGCTTTCCCCAGCTTCCATTCTGACCCGCCACCCAGAAGAGAAAGTCGAACTGGCCTGGGCCGGCCGGGACCGCCACCGCGACATCTCCACCGTATGTACCGATGCGGATGTTCCGGTGATCGCCGCTGCGAACGGCAAGCGCGCGATTGTCCGTCTTGGTGAGGCCGGTTCGTCCGTCGTGATAGCCCATGCCGAAGGCACGCCACAATACGTGTCCGCCAAAGTCGGACTTGGTGAACGCAAGGTATTGTGCGTCGACGTTCAACTCCGGATTGCCGTTCATGTTGAAGACACCCTGATCGGCGCGGGCCGCGAAGCCTGTGACATCCCAGGAGCCCGAGCCGTAGTGGGCATCGAGGCCGTCAAAGCTGCGCTGCGCGTTCGAGAAGGCGAAGTTTCCCAGCAGCCGGTTCGCGATGCGATTGGTCTGCACCCAGGCGATGGTTGGGTTCTCCGGCTTCGTCTCCTGACCTTCAACGAACTCGACGCGGCCGATGCGAAGGCTCCTGTCTGTACCGTCGAAGTGATAGCGTGCGTAACCCTGTTTGAAGAACGCCGCGGCTGGCTCGGTGTTGTTGCCGTTGGACGCGTAGTAGGTGCCGCCAAGGCCAAGTTGCCCCTGAGCGGTGATCGGAGAGACGGCATTGTCCGGAAGGCCGAGGACCGCGGGCTGGGCGATCTCCAGCGACCAGTCCCACTTGTGAATGCGCTGCGCGATACTGATGCGCAACAGGGATTCCACGTAACCGTATGTGTCGTTCTTTGGCGGCGCAGCGAACCAGTTCCATGCATCGACACGGGTCCGGTCATTCACCGTGATGCTCACCGGAGAATTGCCGGACTGAGCATTGCTGGACTCGGCGTGACCTGTTGTCACCAACGAAAAGAAAAGAACGAGCAGAACGATGCGGTTCCTGGTGGACAAATTTTGTTTCTCCTTTGGCATGAAGTAAGGGACCTTGTACGGGACGCCTCGAGACCGCATGAGGCTCATGCAGTGGGGGTGCCCGCCGAATCCCGCCCGTTGCGATCTGCTGCGATCAGGCCCGCTTCTGTCAGGCGTTGACGGTGCTCGTCTGGGTTTCGACATGGGCGGACGCGGGATGAATCGGCACCACCTCCGGCGACTGTGCCCTGGAGGCGTTCCTGATCCACAGCATGGGCAGCGCGACAAAGGCGACGGCACCCGCCAGATTTCCAACGGTGACAGGAATCTGGTTCCAGAGCCACCAGGTACGGACGGGAATGGGCGCGCCCATCATCATGCCGCTGGGAATCACGAACATGTTCACCACGGAGTGTTCGTAACCCAGCGCGAAGAAGATGAAGATGGGCAGCCAGCAAGCGGCGATTTTGCCCAGCGTGGAGCGAGAGGTGAGGCCCATGACGACGCCCATGCAGACCATCCAGTTGCAGAGCATGGCCTTGACCACGGAGAGAGCGATGCCGGTGGATCCGAGTTTCTGGTAGCCCAGTGTCTTGGCCTGTGCCGCGGCTACGATCAGGGCCGCGGGACCGGCGACCGGCACATGATGAAACTGCGTCTGCACGACGGCGTACATCCACGCGTAGAGGAGGCTGCCGATGAGGTTGCCGGCGAAGACGAGAGTGAGGTTTCCAATCACGCGGCCGATGCCGACCTCACGCGCGACAAGCGCCGCGGGCAGCATGGCGAAGCTTCCCGTGACAAGCTCCAGGCCAAGGATCACGATCATGGCGAAGCCCGTGGGAAAGAGGATGGCGCCGACGATGGGGGGCAGACCCTGCGCATTCGCGGCGAAGGCGACGCTGGTGGCGAAGGCCAAGAGTGCGCCCGAGAGAAAACCCCTTACCAGCAACTGGGTTGCAGGCAGATACGCTTTGGTTACGCCGTTGGCGAGAAATGTCTCGGCAACTTCGGAAGGCTGGATCCAATCCATGGAGAGATCCTCTCGCGCTGATGTGTTTCGAACGGAGACACCCGAACCCATGGCGATGACGCATGGAGGTTTTGGATGTCAGGGTGCTCAGCGGAGAGCAGGGGGTGATCGCAGTGATCGGATGGCCGGGCACGACCGGGTGCCCTTTATGGAATGCTATATGCAGCGATATCACAGGTTGCCGCCGCACTCAAGCACTATTGATCTTGAACCGGCGGGACGACCCGTCTAAGATGCAGATACAGTCCTGACCATCGGGCACCTCGACCGTGCCCCGATTCGCATGTGTCCGTGACTGCCGGTACGAGCCGTTCGACGTCTCCGCTCCACGACGAGCCCCGCAAAACTTGACTTGAAATCGGCAGTGCCGCCGCAAAGGTCTTCGTGTATTCAGACCCCGGCGCAGTCGCTGCCACGCGTCCATGCGTTCGCCGGAGGGAGTTGCATCTATGACTGCGCGGCCCGTCGTTATTCCGATGGAGATCGAGAACACGTTCAACGAAGAGCAGAAGGAGTACCTCGCCGGCTTTATGCTTGCCGCCGCCAGGCGGGGCGATACGTTCTTCACCGGCCACACCGCGGGTGGTTTGATCACCGCCGATTCAGCATCTGGCGCCCCCAATCTCGCTGCGCCCGCCGCGGAGACTTTCTGTCGGTACCCCGGTCGAAGACCTGTGCAAGGAAGAGCGCATCAAGTACGAAGAGAATCCGCTCGACATCTGGGAGAAGCTGCTTGGGCATTCGCGTGAGAATCGCTTCCCTGAGGGTGGCGATATCTTCCGTTTCAAGTTTCACGGGCTCTTCTACGTTGCGCCGGCGCAGGACTCGTTCATGCTGCGGCTGCGCACGCCGGGGAGCATTCTTACGTCAAGACAGATGCGCGGGCTCGCGGAAATGGCCGAGGAGTGGGGCGGTAGCGAAGCGCACATCACGACGCGCAGCAACCTGCAGATCCGCGAGCTGCAGCCGAAGAACATTGTGCGCGTCTTGATGAAGCTGCAGGAACTCGGCATGACCTCGCGCGGCTCCGGTGCGGACAACATCCGCAACATCACGGCGACGCCCACCAGCGGGCTGGACCCGCAGGAGATTCTGGATGTTGCACCGCTGGCGCAGGCGCTGAATTTCTACATTCTGAACTCACGCGATCTCTACGGCTTGCCGCGCAAGTTCAATGTCGCTTTCGACAGCGGCGGCGCCATCAGCGTGGTGGCCGACACCAATGACATCGCGTTGATCGCAACGCGCGTGCCGGAAGGCCGATCCGTGCCGGCGGGCGCCTATTTCCGCGTGCAGCTTTGCGGAATCACGGGGCATCGTCAGTTCGCCAGCGACTGCGGCATCCTCATCCCACCGGACGAGGCGATTGCCGTAGCCGCGGCGATGATCCGAGTCTTCCATGACAACGGCGATCGCACCGACAGGAAGAAGGCGCGGCTCAAATATCTCGTCGATCGCTGGGGCGTGGAGCGATTTCTCGAAGAGACGGAGAAGCGGCTGTCCTTTCCATTGCTGCGCTTTCCTCTTGCCGAGTGTGAGCCACGGCCGGCGACGGTTCAACATGGACATCTGGGCGTGCACCCGCAGCGGCAGGCAGGATTCTGCTACATCGGCGTCGCTGTGCCTGTGGGCCGGCTGAGCGTGGCGCAGATGCGCGCGGTGAGCGACATCGCGGATGAGTACGGCAAAGGAGAGATTCGCCTCACCGTCTGGCAGAATCTGATCGTTCCGGGCATCCCGAATGAAAAGGTGAACGCGGCGCGGCGGACACTTGCTGAAGCGGGGCTCAGCGACTCCGCCGCTACCTTCTCTGCGGGCGCAGTGGCCTGTACGGGCAATACGGGCTGCCGCTATGCGGCGACCGATACCAAGCGCCACGCGCTTGAACTTGCCAGTTATCTGGATGCGCGCTTTGCTCTCGATCGCCCGCTCAACCTTCACGTCACCGGCTGTCCTCACTCGTGCGCGCAACACTACATCGGCGACGTTGGTCTGCTTGGCGTCAAGGTGGGCGGCGAGGAGGGCTACCAGGTTTCGGTGGGCGGCGGATCGGACGATCGGCAGGGGCTGGCTCGCGAGCTGATCCCGGCGATTCGCGTTGCGGATCTACCGCCGGTGATGGAGAAACTGTTTCGCTCTTTCGAGCAGCGGCGGAGAGTGGGTGAGTCATTCCTGGAATATTCGCGGAGGCACGAGATCGATGATCTGAGGATCCAGGCTGGGATGCAGGAGACTTCATCATGATGGCGGGA
Organism: uncultured Acidobacteriaceae bacterium; assembly: GCA_963763665.1. Classification (GTDB taxonomy): domain Bacteria; phylum Acidobacteriota; class Terriglobia; order Terriglobales; family Acidobacteriaceae; genus KBS-83. The sequence continues at coordinate 214,682 of CAVXPT010000005.1, forward strand.
CTGGTTCCGAACATCCCGGAGGACGCGCCGTTCACATCCGCGCAGCGCGCGTGGCTGAATGGATTCCTCGCCGGTCTGTATTCTTACGCGCCGGCAGAGCAGATGCGGCAACCGGTACGCGTCGCGATTCTGTACGGCTCACAGACTGGTACCGCGGAAGGACTCGCGCGCAAGCTGGCGAAGGAGCTGAAGGCGGCCGGCTTTGACGCCGTGCTCAATTCGTTGGAAGGTTACATTCCCGCCACGCTCGCGACGGAGTCTTATGCGGTTTTTATCGTCTCAACCTATGGCGAGGGTGAGCCGCCTGACTTAGTACAGCCTTTTTACCAATATCTCTGCCTTGCGCACCTGCCGCTGCTGGGCAATCTTTACTATGCGGTCTGCGCGCTGGGCGATAAGCACTACGAGCAGTTCTGCAAATTTGGCCGCGACCTCGATGCCAAGCTCGAATCGCTGGGCGGTATGCGCATTCTCGACCGGGTCGATTGCGATGTGGAGATGGATGCGCCATTTGGCGCATGGAAGCAAAGCCTGGCGCCCCGGCTGCGCGAGGTCTCACGTCAGAACTCAGACATGCCGGCGGAGCCGGCGCGAGACGACATTGCGTCTGAGAGTATGCCGCCACCCGCAAAGACGCTGGGACCAATTGCCGTTCCCGCGCCCTCGCACACCAAGGACAACCCCTACTTTTCCGCGCTGCTGGAAAAGCGCATTCTGACGCATCCAGCCTCCAGCAAACGCACCCTCCACCTGGAGTTCAACATCGCGGAGTCGCCGCTTCACTACGAAGTTGGAGACGCGTGTGGAGTCGCACCGGAGAACTGCCCTGCCCTGGTAGATGAGGCGCTGAGCCTGCTTCCCTTCACCGGACTGGAAACAGTAGAGCTCGGACCTGCACGCACGTTTTCGCTGCGCGATGCATTGCTGCATCAGTTGACCATTACGCGCGTGACCCGCACGATGATCTCGCGGTGCGCGGAGCTTGGTGACATCGCTGTGCTGCGCACTTTGCTGCAGGCGGGAAATCAGCCTGCGCTCGATGAGTATGTGCATGGCCGCGATCTGGTCGATCTGCTGCGCGAGTATCCGGGCATTATTCAAACGCCTGCCGACCTAGTGAAGATGCTGCCCAAGCTGGCGCGGCGCCTCTATTCCATCTCCTCGAGTCCAGCGGCACATCCCGGACAGGTTCACACTACGGTCTCAGTGGTTCGCTACAACACGCATCAGCGCGAACGTGGCGGCGTGTGCTCCACGCATCTTTCCGATCGCACCCAGCCCGGCGACTGCTTGCCGATCTACATTCAACCGAACAAAAAGTTTCGCCTGCCCGCGGATGCCTCCGCTCCGGTCGTGATGATTGGGCCGGGCACGGGCATTGCTCCCTTCCGTGCCTTTCTGCACGAGCGCAGAGCGACGGGCGCGAAGGGGCGCAACTGGCTCTTCTTCGGCGATCGCAACGCGGCGACGGACTACCTTTACCGCGAAGAACTGGAGACGATGCGGGACGACGGACATCTGGCGCGGCTGGATACAGCGTTCTCGCGCGATCAGCAGGACAAGCTCTACGTGCAGGACGTGATGCTGAAGCATGCTCCACAGTTCTGGGCTTGGCTGAACGACGGCGCGTACCTGTATGTGTGTGGAGACGCCAGCCGCATGGCCAAGGATGTGGACCAGACCCTCCGCCGCATCGCGCGGGAGCAAAGCGGCCACTCGAAAGAGGTGGCGGATGAATACGTCGAACGGTTGAAAGAAGAGAAGCGCTACCAGCGGGACATTTACTAGTTTTGCGGAGACATCTTCACTTTGACTCCTCAGCACGCATCTTCGCTGCCGTGTTGTGGAATCGTCCGCGGTGGAGACATGGCGCGATGGTCGCCCGGCCAGATTTGTGCATGCTCGTCCCACTATATGGGCGGTTGATCCTTTATGGACAGTTGATCCTTTCAGATCATGAGGCGCATTACTATGGAGGGAGATTCGGTCTCCAATTCATCGAACACTTGCAGCTGCGGGTAGACATTTGGATCGCTCAAGCAAGACAAGCACGAACTCAATACCGTCCGACTCCGAGCTGGAAGAACGCGGCAACACGCCTCTGGGACATGTGCGCTGGACCATCTGCGCCATGCTCTTCTTCGCGACATCCATTAACTACATGGACCGACAGGTCATCGCGCTGCTCAAGCCCACGCTCCAGCACACCATCGGTCTGACAGAACTAAACTACGGCTACATCGTCGATGCCTTCCAGGCAGCATACGCGCTTGGCCTGCTTGTGGCCGGCCGACTCGTGGACAAGATCGGAACGCGCATTGGCTACATCCTCATCATGGGTGTCTGGAGCCTTTCCGCAATGGGGCATGCGCTGGCCAACACTGCGCTTGAGTTTGGCTTTGCGCGCTTTTTCCTGGGCATTGGTGAATCCGGCAACTTTCCCGCCGCCATCAAGACGATCGCCGAATGGTTTCCGCAACGTGAGCGCTCACTGGCGACGGGCATCTTCAACTCTGGCGCAAATGTCGGAGCCATTCTCGCTCCTCTTATCGTGCCGTGGGTAACTATTCACTTCGGATGGCGCGCGGCTTTCTTCACCACCGGCCTCTTCAGCGCGCTCTGGATTCTCTGGTGGTGGAAGAACTACCGCAAGCCCACCGATCACCCCACGCTCACCGGCGCAGAACTTCGGCACATCTACAAAGAAGCCGCGACCACAATGGGACCATCGACGCCCTGGATTCGTCTACTCGGCTATCGTCAGACCTGGGCTTTCTCGGTCGCGAAGTTTCTCACCGACCCCATCTGGTGGTTCTATCTATTCTGGCTGCCTTCCTATTTCAGCGCGCGGTTTCATCTCAATCTCTCCCATCTCGGGCTGCCACTGATCGTTATCTACAACATGTCCGCCATCGGCAGCATCGGTGGAGGGTGGCTGCCCGCGCCCTTTCGCAAGCTGGGATTTTCGGCAGCAGGAGCGCGTCTCGCCGCGATGCTCTTCTGCGCGTGCCTTGTCGTCCCCGTCTTCACCATCGGGCATCTGCATTCCGAGTGGGCTGCTATCGGATTGTTGGGCGTTGCCGCCGGAGCGCATCAGGGATGGTCGGCCAATCTCTTCACCACGGTATCGGACATGTTTCCGCGCACTGCCGTAGGCTCGGTGACGGGCATCGGAAGCATGGCTGGGGCGGTGGGCGGTTTCCTGATCGCCTTTTATGCAGGACACATCCTTCAGCGGACGCATAGCTACAGCAGCCTTTTCGTGCTGGCATCCAGCGTTTATCTTCTCGCGCTGACGCTAGTGATTCTGCTTGCGCCAAAATTGCGAAAAGTTGAATTTTCCGGGTAAGTCTGCCTTCAGACCGAGTGGAATAGAGAACAGACTTTGTGCCGCAGGGAATTGAAACTTGCTGCGGGAGTTGAGAGCAACACTGCAGCCAGGGGGTCTGTTCAGTAAACCTCCCCATCACCGTCCGATAGCCGTTCCAGTATCCAAAACCAGGCGTGCCCACAAGACTATGTGCATAAGCGATACGCCTTGTCGTGCCAATGTGGTTTCGTGGTATAGAACTCTGAATAGCCCAGTGCGCAATTTCGAGAAAACCCGAACGGAATTCCAGGAGATACTCGCCAAGCCCATTCGCGAACTCGGGCTCAAACTCGAGGGTTCTCCGCTCGAACGATTTGTTCAGCAGCTTTATCGCGAACTGGAAGCCAAGGGCATCCACAAATTCCGTCCACTTTGTTATCTCACCGATGAATGGGGATGTCCTTCCGGCGAGCCCGTGATCGGCATTCCTTTCTATCTGGCCAACCCGGAGCTGGCACAGCTTGAGCGCGAGATGAACGACCTGGAAGACGCTCGCGAGATCATGATGTACGTGCGTCATGAGGCCGGACACGCATTCAATTACGCGTACCAGCTCTACAAGTCGGCTGAGTGGCGCGATCTCTTCGGTCCGTTTCGCCGCGCATATCGCGATACTTATCGTCCCATACCATTCTCGCGGAAGTTTGTTCGCCACATGGCCGGCTGGTATGCGCAGAAGCATCCAGATGAAGATTTTGCAGAAACGTTTGCGGTCTGGCTCACGCCTCGCTCGCAATGGCGAAAGCGCTACAAAGGTTGGGGCGCGCTGGCCAAGCTTCAATACGTCGATCGCATGGCGCGAAAGGTTGGAGATGTCGAACCCATCCGGCGTCGCGGCCGTACCGACATCACCGTCGATGAGATGGAATCGACGGTCGGCGAGTTTTACCTTCTCAGCACGCCCGAGGAAATTCCGCTGCAGGAACTCGCGCTGGATGCCGACCTGGCAGACATCTTCAATGTCTCCCGCCAGCGACGTAAGGGCGTGCGAGCCGCCCAGGAGATGTTGCGTCAACATCGCAAGCCCATTGTCGACAAGGTCGCGTATTGGAGCGGCGTGCAACGTCCGACCGTCAAGCGACTCGTGGAAGTCATCTTCAGGCGTGTTGAGGACCTGGGCCTGCGCGTGGACGTGCGCCGCGAGTCCGAGTACCTCACGGAATTCACGGTGTACACCACCGCACTCTCAATGAATTACCTGATGCGTGGGAAGTTCATTCATCCCTGAGGAGTGGCGGCAGTTGCCGTCACTCCGATTGGAGGCCGCATGACTGGAGGGAAGTTGAAAGTAACCGTGCTGTACGACTTGTGGGAAGAAGAACCTGCTGAAGCGCAGGAAGAAGTTCCTGCGCCGCGCAAGCGCAAGGGGACAAAAAAACGCAAGAAGAAGCCCGTAAAGCACGACCGCGAAGAGATCTTCGAAGCCTTGGAGAAGCTCGGTCATGAGCCGTCGTATTACATTCTCGACGGCCGCCCGCAATCACTGATCGGACTCGCCAAATGTGGCGCGGATCTTATTTTTAACCTCACGGAATCCTATGCGGGCGATGACACCAAGGAGATGCACGTCACGGCGTTCCTGGATATGCTCGATATCCCCTACACCGGCGCGGGACCGCACGCGAACATGCTTGCGCAAGACAAATCGATTGCCAAGAAGATGTTCGCTTTTTACGGAATTCAGTCGCCCTACTTCGCGACTGCCTATCGCGGCGCCATCGACCATGCACATGACATTTCGTTCCCACTCATCGTGAAACCCACCTCCGAAGATGGGTCTATCGGCATCGATGCCGCTGCCGTGGTTACCAACGTGAAGGAGCTGATGGAGCGCATCCACTATATACAGACGGAATTCGATTCTCCTGCGTTGATCGAGGAGTACATCGAAGGCCGCGAGATCTACGCCGCCATCCTGGGCAGTTACGAGAGCGCGCATGCACTTCCGCTGGTAGAACTCGACCTTTCGAAGCTTCCGAAGGGCCTGCCCAGGATCGCCAGCCAGGATGTGAAATTCGATAAGGACACGGAAGCCTATAAGCTGACGAAATCGGCGATCGCCGAAGATCTCGATGAAGAAACTGTAACCAAGCTCACCGAGATCGCGATCAAGGCCTATCGCGCCGTCAAGCTTCGCGACTATGGCCGCATTGACATGCGCGTATCGAGCAAGGGCGAGGTTTATGTCATCGAAGCGAATCCCAACCCATGGCTCTCCAGCGGCCAGGAGTTTGCCATGGCCGCGAAGAAATCCGGCCTCTCCTATACTCAGATGATCGGGGAGATCGTGGACCTCGCGATGGCTCGGCACGCGTGAAAGATGGTAAGAAGTTCAAGTGAGTAGCGGCGGACGTCTACTCGTGAACATGCAGTCGGTTCGTTTAGATTGGACGAGTATTGACAGCAGATCTGGATTCCAGGCGGCCCATTGACTATTCTTCCGATTGGCCGAGCATCGATGCAGCCTACTTCTTTGCCAGCGGGTGTTCGGAATCCAGCCTCTTGTGCCGAGTCTTCGCAGCGCTTCAGATCAATACTCGGCCGGGGATATCACAACCGATGATCGTGTTTGGGCCTGACGCGCAGTCCCCGGGATGCTTGTACACCACGCGGTCCGCACAATTTCACGAGCCCTCGAATCGCATGCTCAAGCACGCGGCTAACGCTCGCGTCTGGCAGTGGCGAAGGACATTCTGGCCCAGTCAGATGCAGGCCGTGGCGATGGGCTGCACCTAGCCATGCCAGTCTGAAGCTTCAAGCCCCAGACTGCATCGAACCGATGAGCGAATCGAGTTCCAACGGTCGAGCCTATGAGGTCGGAGAGTCCTCGAAATGGAGACTACACCCGAGCCTGAGGCTTGCCGGAGGCTCTCCTGCGGCAAATGTGAGCGATTGTGAGCGACGGCGTGGAAAGAGACTAGGCTGGTGCTCGATCGGGGAGTCGGAGATACAGAAGCTGGGACGGTAATTGGATGTTGGTAGCAGATCAAATGTCCCGAAGGGCCATAGTGATTTCACGCTTGGGGCTTTATTTGACGGTGTTCAGGCCCGGTTCAATCCATGAGAACAGGAAGCTGCTGACCTCTGGAAACTGCGACGCCACCAGGCCCAGAATGGGGATCCCAACCATCGACGCTGTCTTCCATAGGAAATCGATGTCGAATCGTCCAGGCTTTTCGTTGATCGTCCGGCTCAGGATAGGGTCACGATTAATCGATGCATACGTTGACATGACAATTGCGGCGAGGATTGCCAGAAGCCCGGACAACCCGATTGTCAGAGCATGACGATTGATGAACGGATAGGAAGTGACAGCCCACACTGTCAGGATGTAGAGCATCGCAGCGGTAGCCAGCCGCGTGCGAATCTGAACCAAGATGAGCCTTATGTAATGGACGTAAATCAGGGCCACCCACTCTTCGAGGATGCTTCTCAACTTTGAAGAGTCCGACTGCTCAGCGACGGCAGATGGTGTCTTGTCGTACTGATCGGGCAAGGTGACAAGCTCTACCTCGTCTCTCCACAACTCCTGAAGACGAAGGAGCACGCCTTTCGCCATACAGGCGATCTTGTCCTGGACAACTCCGAAACTCACGACTGCTTCCTGCTCCTGACCATTGGTGTGGGCCAGCCACATCTTTTCGGCGGCCTTCCGGACGTTCTCTCCACCTGTTGCGTCATCGGCCCACGGGTCCATGACTTTTCTCATCGCCTGTTCGAGAGAGCGGGTGATGGCGCGATACTGCACATTCGCGGTCTGCGGCATGAGCCACAGAGACTTCCATGTCAATCCAGAGATGACATTGAAACCTTGTCGAAGAGGAGAAGACTCCAGCGGAACGAGGCAGCCTGCCTTCAAACGGTTCCACAGGATGGCCGCCAGAGCGAGGTCCCATACCAGTGCCACCACAACAAAGCAAAGTACTACGGACAGTATCCATCGAGTTTGCGCCTCTTCGAGCATCATGGGAACGATGTTCAGGGAAGACGCCACCAGCGGCACCATCACGGCGATTACCGCAAACATCTGAATCTTGATGTGAATCGTCTTCGCCTTCTGGAGCAAGCTCTCTCCGGGGATGGGCCACATCAATAGCCTGCCGATCTCCCAGATTGCATTGGGTCCGGGACAGTGAAGGCAGGGAGGAACCTGACCGGGAACTCGAGGCGCGATGGATGGAGAGAAGTTGAACAGGCAGAGACGGCTGAGAAGCACGACGATGAGGCCGTTGATTGCAATGAAGAGAGGAAAGACGGGCGAAGCTCCACCCAACGGATGCCGAGAACGAAAATCAAAAAACATCGCCATGTTGTCGCGCGATCCAATTGACCCCGGCAGCCAACTCCAGATAGACCACCAGAACGCGACACAGGCGATGATCACAAGAGGCCAGATGACCAGGACGCGCGGATCGATGATTGCATCGCGCGGATTGCCGGACGCGGCGTGCCGGCTATGCAGCATCTGCCAGCAGACGTGGACAACCGCCAGACTCAGGAAAGCGATGGCGATGATGAAGAGTATCCAGGGGATTTCCTGCCACACGCCGTTACGCAGATTCGATCCAATGGGCGGCTCGTAGATAAGACAGACCAGGATGATGCCGAACAGGCTTATGCCGAGTTGCAGGGCTAGTTTGGCACGCAGCGTGCTTGTTTCGTAAGACTCATACCAGGGCGCGATACGCTCCAGCAATCGAAGGCGAAGGCACTTGGCGGCATGAAGAACGCTGAGTACAACCGCCAGAATGAGTATCAAACGCTGCGACAGCGGAGATGCTGGAACAGACGCGATCCGCGTAATCGGTTTCTCGTTGAGCACAGGCAGATTGATCTCCGATCGCGGGATCGAAGGTTCTGGGGCCTGGTCATTGAGCAGGGCCACAGGCCAGAACGCGCCCCGTCCAACGACAGAAAGCCAGAGCGGTGGTCTGCCTGGTTGAGCCAGCGTGGCGCCGGAACTCCGGGCCGAGCTTACTGCTTCAGCCGGCGACCGGTAGTCTCGCAATTCGTCCGCTCGCTCTTCGAGGAGATAGCGTGTCGCTGTATAAACACCTTCCGCATCGCCGCTCGGAAAGGAGCGCGGCGACTCCGCCTCCACGGCCGCGCTGGTCCACGTTGCATTGGCCGGTATCAAAGGCCATGGACTTATCACGTACGTATTTCGGTTTATGCCGCGATCGCCGGCTCCGAGAAACAAGTTATCTGTTCCACGCAGAATGACCATAACGCCCGGCGCCCGGTGAGCCAGGAACTGCGCCACGAAGAGCTCGTCCAGAACATCGGACGCGCTGACGAGGATTGCTTTGATCTGCTTCTCCTCGAGAGTAGAGGCGACCTGACCCATACTGGACTCCTGAGAAACAGCCAACTGCTGTTGACCAAAGGTCTGCACAGAGTCGTTGCTCTCCTGAGGCTCATCGAAGTCGAGGCTTAGGTTCACGCTGCCGGATCCGGTGGTTGCGCCGAAGCCCCAGATCGCGTTCTTCTGATAGGCACTCCGCAGGTGTGAGATGCCGCGGGGAAATTTCAGGTGGAGTATCCGATCAAAAGGCGCCTCGCCACCCTTTGTGCGCGACCGACGCGGCGGCGGTGGCGAATGCGACAGCAGTTCTCCGAAGCCGCTCTCGTCCTCGGATAACTCCGCGATGTTCTCTACTTTCAATCCGTGGTTTGCGAGGAAAGTCCAGGTCTGCTGCAACTCCCATTCGCCGTCCACACCGAAGGAGACAAAATGGCTTGGGCCAGCGACACAATCGTGGTTGTTTGGGTCGAAGCGCCTGATACCTGGCAGGACATGTTCGCAGTGCGAGTCGCTGACAGTGCCGCTTGCCACCGAGATCGGGCGATGCCCCGTGGTCAACTGCTCCCCGTCGGCCTCGTGCGCATGCTGCAGCAGCGCATAGAAAGAAGGTTCTGCTCCTGTGTAGTCGGGGCCAAGAATTCTAAGCGGCTCAGTATGGCTGGACAATTTGAGAAATATCCCCAGAGCCTCTCGGAACTGCGATGCCACGACGCCCGTGGTCGGCGAGTCGCCCAAAATCAGAAGCAGAAGAGGGCGCTCACGTTTGTGTGACGCTGAAGGCCGGAACAGGATGATGCCGGGATATTGCTCACGTCCGCCCTTGAACAGCCGCTCCTCTTCGGCATCTTCGATCGTGGCGCCCTCGGCCTTGTCGGTGCCCGTAGTCCAAGGCATCCAGCTTCCCTGGTAGTCCCACCCGCTGTCTTGGAGGGCATCTTCGATCGCGTCGATGGATCGATCGAACAACAATGCTCCATGGGTGTGAACTGGATCGGGCACTGTGGCGAGGACGATCTCCGGCGGCTCCTGGTACATCGCGTCCGTCGAGGAGAACCCAGCGGCACGAGACTCTGTTAGCCAGGGGACCAACTCGTCAGCGGCAGTTTGCGGTCCGTCATGCTGGCCAGACGTATGCTCTTGGGTCGAGAGTGCGCTATTTCCAGGAATTGCGGAACGAGCACTTGCATCTTCCGCGAGCTTTGATGTGTCACACGAGACAAATGCGCAAATTTTGGAACGCAATGACCGTTGCGCCACTTCCCTGCCCTCTTCGATGGGGTCGGTTTTGAAAGAATCAGACCATGAATTCTGTGCGGAACCAGTGTCTGCGGATTCGACCCGTCTTACGGTCGCGGCATGGGGTGTCTGCCTTGTGCGGCTCTCATGAGCAATGGGGGTCGGCGGGCCGCTCACCGTGTGCAGCGCTGTCGTCGCGGCTGCAAATGCAAGAACACCGAGCAGAATCGGGTTTCGGCTCATGGCTTTCTCCGGACTTCTCCCAAGGCGTGCCTGGGTGACTTATGCAGCACTCACCTGGAGAAATCGCTAATTCCTGACTAGGGGCAACTATCGATCAGGTTGTGAATGCTCGAATTGATAGAACCGCAGCCCGGCAGAAAGGGCGCCTTGATACATTGGATCGTCAGGGTCCGGGAGGTTGCATCATATGCCCAGGTGACGGTGACACCCGTGTGCGTAAATGTCCCGGTAGGGCCTTCGATGGATAAGCCCTCGGCCGTCGCCCTTGCTGTGAGTCGAGCGAATCGATCGGAACTGAAGTTAGAAAATACCTGTGCTGCGCACTCACCCATTTCAATTCTCCTGTCTGGCCTCTAGATCGCGAGCTCTTTCAATAACTCTGCCAAACTTACGATCTTCATTTCGGTGAGCTCGACAGCTTAAAGCCCACATACGTTCCGGAACTGATTCCCATTAGGCCGAGGAGCGTCGCACTGAAGTCGGGCATCGTGAAATCGCTCCACACAGAGGAAACAAACACAAGACCGAGGATTATGGTCCAGGCCATCATTTGAAAGCGATGAAAACTGATTCCTGTTTCATCGCGCAGGATGTCCAGAAAGAAACCCTCGGACTTGGCGATTGGAGATGGCAGTGCCGCCAGATCGCCGTTGACCTCTATCAGACGAGCACTCTTCTGTTGCTGCTCCGCCGCCAACTGGGCCGCAGCAGTGGATCCAGCAGGCACGGCGCTGATGGCCGTGGGCAGTGTGGTCAAAGTGGCGGTGAGCTGATCCTTCTCCTGCGCGAGTTGATCGCGTTGCTGACGTTTGTTCGCGTCAATGACAGCCGCCGCGAGGCCCGTTCCAGCGCTGACTCCCGTCAGGATGAGCACACCCGGAGTGAGGGACTCGCGGTTTCTGAGTACCGTCCACAGATAGCAGTAGGATGCGGCAACAAGGAAGAACCACCACGCCATCTGACAGCGGGCCAGGCTGTAGGACTGTTTGATTCCGTTGACACTGGGGATGTCACGAAGGATGTCGCTCTTTCTGGCGAGAACAATAAAAGAAAATAAAAGTCCGACCAGTATGACCAATGCTACCCAGCTATAGCGTGGTAGAACCTGAAAAGCGACCTTTTCCTCCGGACCCCAGAACGGGGCGTTCCCACCTGTGGCCACGCGGATGTGAAGAACATTGTCGTCGCGAAGGTCACTCATCAGCGCGTTCCATTCCAACCGGTTCTGCTTGCTCGTGTCCTGGTCATCCTGTAAACGAGTGAGATCAAACCTAAGATATTTGTATGTGTTGTCCGGACCCAACGGCGGAATACCACGAATGACTTGGCCATTCAGAACGAGCGCCATATCAGACGCACGGCCAGGATTGTTGTCCATCCAGGCTTTTAAGTTCTGGAAGCCAACATAGAGATGATCTCCCAGGCGGCACTCACGCCTGATCGTGTCATCCGTCCCACAATGCGCTTCGCCACTGAGAATCAAATCCGTGGTCCTCGATTGAGCCGTTGCAACCGATGGCGGAGCAGTGGCAACTTGCGCCGCGGGAATCTGGCCTGATGGCTGAGAGGTTTGTGCGAATGCTTGCGCAGGCGGCAGGCAAGCGATCAAGACGGCTATGCTGAATCTAAAGAGCGGACCGCTGATCACCTCTTGTATGACAATTAACTTGATGCGTATCGCATTCATGACTTGCTCCCCGGTTGATATTGCAGCTCGTGGAATTTCGGGCCCTGGTCCTGACTCACAGCGCATACTTAGAAAAGCGCCGGGCGCGACGATCCACCGAGTAGTACATTGCTGACACTTGCAATGGTGTGGGTGCCTTCGTCACCTCCCCAAGCAAACAGCAGATAGACAACGGGCAAGCCGCCCGCGTGCACGGTAACTCCGGCGGTGTAGCTGTGCCGCAAGTTAGAGAAGTCGATGTCGTCTCGCCGGACCGCCACTTTAGCGCCATCTACGGAGAAAAGGACTCCTAGTGGAAGCCTGGGGATGGAGTGTTCGATGGATCCGCGAAGCAGCACAAGGTTTGGCGCGCGGAAGCGGTAATCGGGATAGCTGGCGAGAAGAGGCTCGCCGTTCAGATCAGAACCTCCAATCGTCGGATCAAAGTAGAAGGGAACATCGCGGTGTGCATTCGCAACCGAGCCGGTCATCAATAGACGGATGCTAACCGTTCCCTCGTGATCGAAAGTGCGGGGCACAATCGTGGGCGAGGGACAGGGGTTGCTCGTGTCCGTCGTGCAGCTGTCCGGACCAATACGATCGTTCGCTGCCGTAAGTTGTACCTTGCGGTCGAGCGGAAAATCGTGACCGAGATCGGCTGTCCAGCGGCGGAACGTAAATCGAGAGTCGGAGACACTAATGAACTGCTGAAAACCGACCGCGTAATGCAAATGTAGGTGCTGTTGGAAGATAGCAGGCTGGATTCTCACCCCCTCACCGAACTGCAAAAACGCTGGCTGGCTGGTAAGACCCGGAGCAGTCGCTTCGCCGTAGCGGACCTCAATGGAAGGCGCCGACTCACCGTGATTCCCGCGGATCTGCGGAAGCCGGCCATTGATTTCCCCATATAGTGAGGTGCTCGCCACACCAACAGGAATGATTGCGCTTGCCCCAACAATCGTCTGTGTCTGCCCGAACACAGCTTTATCGAAAAGTACGGTATCCGGGCCCAGGCCGTAATAGAAGATGCGGTTCAACGAGATTGCCTGTGCATAGAGATTGAACAGGGGCGCCGAATGAAATAAAGGAGCGGAGGTCTTTCCGCCCGGGTTGCCATAGGTAGTGTGAATGGCGCCTCCGCTGAGGTGAAACGCTTTCATGTAGGCGCCCGCACGCCACGAACCATTCGGAGAGGCGACCGCATCCACGTTCCAGGTGAAGCGCCACTCGGATGGACAAAAAGTATGCGGCGCTGGCGACGAGGCATCGGGGCAGTTCTTGTGTTCCACAAAGGCCAGCCCTGCCGCAAAGCCGTTCTGGGGTGCGAGACTGCCGAAAGCGATGTGCACTGGCTGCGCGGTCGCCAAGGCCTGCGCGCAGGCGGCGATAGACCGCAAATCGAAGCTCTTGCAGTTTTGCATCTGCTCTCCCTCACGCCTGAAGTCGGATGCGATGCGACCCTCGTGACCTGTGGACTGTGCGGAGGTTGGCATAGTGCATATGGCCAGGAGGAGCAGGAGCATCCCACACGATCGGCGGATCATGATTTCTTCCTTTTCCTCGGCCTTGTTTTCGCGCTCACATTAGGTCCTGCTTTTCTCAGAGATGGCGTGCGTGATTTGGACCTCTTGCTGGCAGCGGTATCGGCGGGAGATGGCACCCGCTGTGCTTTTTTCGCAACGGCTTGTTGTGCAGTCGCGCGCTTTTTGGATCGGCCCGACTTCGGCTCTTTCGCTGCTGCCGCAATCCTCGTAACCGTACCGGTCTCCCCAAGTCTGGTCTTACTGCCGCGGTCCACTGGCACGACTTTGGCAGCCGTGGACGGGACACCCTTCCGAAGTGCCTGAGTGACCGTGGCGATGTAGCGCGCCGCTCCTCCCTCTGTATGCACATCGCGTGCGACTTCACGATTAATCTTCAGTGATCTTTTCTCTGCAACATGCTGAAAGTGTCTGATCTGCGAAAGAAGCAAATCCGATATGCGACGGTTTTTGTGAAATGCCGTTGATGATGGCCTTGGGACGCGAATAGGTTCCATGTGAGTGTCACTCCCGCTCAGTCCAGAGCGAAGCTTGGAATGTCGTTTTCAGCCCGCATCGCATCGAGCGATAGATAGTTCAGGAAGTTGCTGGAAGCAATTTCGCGCGGAGAACGCGCGGCATAGGTTCCGAGCAGCAATTCGGTGATGGTTCCGGGAATACATGCATGTTCGAACACCTCATCGATCACGCTGCCTTTCTGCACCCACGGAGAAACCAAAATCGCGGGGACACGCACACCCAGACGATCGAAGTTGAAGCCGTCGTGCGTGCCTGTGTCAGCTGGTTTGGCGCTGAATCCATCTGGCGTACATGCTGGTGGTGAAACATGGTCGTAGATGCCGCCATGTTCGTCGTACACAATGAGGAGTGCAGTATTGGGCCAGAGTTTCGGGTTCTGGCGAATGCGGTTGTAGACAGTTGCGATGAACTGCTCTCCGGCGCGAACGTCGTGATCAGGATGCTGGTCACAGGCGATCGCTTCACCACTTCCATCCAGTGCGTCGTGGTCGGTATAGTTCGGCTCCAAAAAGGAGTATTCCGGCAACGCGTTTCGATCGCAGGCGTTCAGAAACTCAGAAAAGGTACCGAACAGCGAAGGCTGATTTTGCAGGAGGTTGACTACCTCCATCGTGGAACTTGCCTCGTCGTAGTAGTAGAGCTTGCATGTATGCTTTGCCGCGAGCAAGCGCTCATAGATGCTCTTGTATTTCTTTCCTACGTAGAACATGTTCATGCTCACCTGGCCGAATGACGTGCCATAGTGAGCGAAAGCGCGGTTACAAATGGTCGGTCCCGGTATCGAAGAGAACCAACGATTGAAGACCGCAAACTCTGTAGCGAGCGTGGTCAGCACCGGCAGCTTTTCCGGCGCGAAGTAGTACAAGATTTCGCTGGAATGAGCGACGTCCTGCTGCTGGTTGAAGTAGCTCTTCACGAATCCCTGCATGCTCGGCTGGAGTGGAGGTCCGTTGCTGGGGTCTCCGAATATCTGCAGGTTTACAGCGGCAAAATGGTGGTTCGGATCGGGGTCGAGCTGGCTTTGATATTCAGCAAGCGGCTGAACTTTGACGGGCGCCCCCGTTGTATCCGGATTTGATTCGTCGCCCGTTAGTCCGTCAATCTTGGGATTGCCCGCTTTGAGGCCACCGAGCATGTGATCGAAGGAGCGGTTCTCCATCATCAGAACTACTACATGCTGTAGAGCCTTGATTCCTGCCTTGTTCTTGTCGATCGGCATGCCTATTGCCTCCAAGATCTCAAGTACTACTAAGCCACCGTCCGCATATCAGGATGTTCGCCCGGGAAAGCGGTGGTCAGTTTCGCGGTGACCTGCGTAATGAATGAGGCCTTCGATATCTCGTTTCCAGGGCAGAGGTGCGTCGTGAGCGGATCTTCACGATGGAGTTTCAACTTCGTGGGATCCAGACCCAGCGAACCGTGCAGCGTAGCAAGCGCAGATATCGCGTTTGCCAGAAGATTGGGATCCATCGTCTCTGTGGAGTAGTCACCGACCAGTTCCACGCCCCAGGAGACACTGTTCCATGACGGAGAGTGCACGCCCTGCGTCGTCAACGGTGTAAACACCCAGATAAGATCATCGGCTACGAATAAGTGGGGTCCGGCTGACCAGTGCTGCGTATCCCGGTAATATGACTGCAGATTTTGCATTCGCTGCGCTCCCGGGACGTCGTGCCACTGCGCAAAAGTAGGTACCGCAGTGTTGTGAAGCACGGCGAAGCTTGGCCGCCAGAGGCCAAAGGTCAGGCCTTTGACATAGTCGCCGAAGGTCTCTTTCGTATATCCCTGTCCTACGATCCCTTTCCACGCCATTAAACACACTCCATTCAGGAGATAGCGCACACGGCTCAGCAGCGGGCCGATGCAAATACTTACAGGTTGTCCCAGGGGAGGCCGAATAATGTCGAACCGCGAGATATATACACGTTAGACAATAAATTGGCAAGTAGTATTCCACCTGAGAAGATGCTTCGAACGGGAAGGCCCTGAATCATGTTCGTCGCCCGTTCTATTCGTATCCATGCGCGATGGCATCGCAAATACTCCGGGACCCTCTTATTCGCCTGTCCACTGCATGTCCCGCAGCGGATTCATGACCAGATAGTGAGGTGTGGTCGCGTTCCGTTTCACTTTCGACCAAAATCGTGGATGCAGCAAAATATGCCGTTCCAGATGCCAGCGTTACCAGCGTGGTATATGTGGAGATTCTGGTGGCTGAAAGTCGCCGGAGTTGATCGAGCCGGTTTCAGCCACGCCCAAATCGTCGGAGAGTCGCTCCCCAGAAACTCCAGGGTTGCTCTTCGGCTCGTAGGGCTTTCACTTCGGCCTTGGCACGTCTGTCGTGGGCTGCTCTTTGCGCTGCTCTCTTCCTGCCTCTCATGGTGCGAGAATCGAATAGGCCACGGTCAACGTGGAGGCCACCTCGCAAACTGTCTATCGATGCCTCAATCCGGAAAGCTTTCCGCTAGCCATGAACAACATGGCTTCGGTAGAGGGCTGCCACTTCCGGCCGGCGACCAACGAAGCCCCCGCCCACGTAGGCGTGCGACACTTGTGGCCTCCCGCTCGAACAGAATGTATTGATCGCGATTGGGAGATGACTATGTCTTTGCAAGACAATGAGGCCGCCGTTCCTCACCGGACAAGGGGGAAGCTAACGTTCCAGCTCACAGAGAAAGTCGCAGGTGGAATGACTTCGGTTGCGTGAGCGAGGCATATCCGCGTCGAGAGAGGCTACATCCATGCCCAGAATCCTTAATACCAGTCCAAGGGAGCGCAGGGTCAACATAATCACAGCGGTTCATGAACCAAGTGCCGCATTCTATGCGGCTTCCAATTCGTATGGCGGCGTCAACATCCGACGTCCAGACCGAAGCAGTCAGCCCATAACGGCTATCATTCATAAGGGACACAGCCTCACCATCATCTTTCACCCTCATCAACGGCGCCACTGGCCCAAATGTTTCCTCTCTCATCACTTGCATTCCATGGTCGACATTCGCAAGCACCTGGGGCGCCAGATAAGGAGTGCCTTGCTTGCTGTTGGGGAAGAAAGAAGTATCCACCAAAGACTGCGCTCCCTTGCGAATTGCCTCTTCCACCTTTGTACGAACGAACGCCGCAGCCCGCTCGTTGATCACAGGGCCTAGAGTGGTAGCAGTATCTAAAGGATTGTCCAACACATACTTCTTCGTGAGCTCGACAAACCCCTCAAGGAACTTCTCCCAAACATCCTGATGAACATAGATCCTTTCGACCGCACAGCAGGATTGTCCCGAATTGAAGAACACACCGTCTACCAGGTTCTCGATGGTTTGCTCCAGGAAAGCGTCCGCGCGGACGTATGCCGGATCTTTCCCACCCAGCTCTAAGCCTGCACCGATAAAACGCTCTCCTCTCGCGCGTTGTATGCTGCGACCACCATCCACTGACCCGGTGAACGCTACAAAGCCGACCCGTGAATCGCGAATGATCCGTTTCACTTGATCATGAGCCACGTGCAGGAACTGAAAAACACCCTCCGGCAACCCGGCCTGACTGAACGCTTCAGCATATCTTTCGGCTACGAGCGGGCTTTGCGGCGCAGGTTTAAGAATCACACTATTGCCCGCCATGATTGCTGGAACTACAAAATTGCCGGAGCACAAATAAGGATAGTTCCAGGGCATGAGAGCGAGAACTACACCTACAGGCTCGTTGCGGATGAAGCGGCGAAAGTTGTCCTTTGGCTCAATCTCATGATCCGCGAGCTCTGCTTCGGCGATGTCAATCATGTACAGGGCCCGCTCCTGAAAGCCGTTCCGAATCTCCATCGGGCTGTAACGAATCGGGCGCCCCATCTGCCAAGTGATCTCGGTTCCAAGTTGGGTGGCGCGTTCAACCAGCGAGGCCACAGCTTGCCTGCAGATAGAAGCACGCTCGGAGATCGGAAGCAGCTTCCACTCAAGTTGAGCTTTCGTTGCTTTTGCCAGTTTGGCTTCAATTTCCGGGTCAGATGCCAGCGGGCGCTCTACAAAGACAGAACCATCGACAGGACTGACTGTTCGGATTCGAGAGAAATTGGCGGCGGCGTTCTGCGACATGATCACTCAGGAGTTACGTATGCAGCGGCGATGCCGCCGTCAACCAGGAAGTCCGTGCCGGTCACGAACGAAGACTCATCCGATGCCAAAAACAACGCAGCGAGCGCGATCTCTGCCGCCTCACCAAAGCGGCCGATGGGAATATGGACAAGCCTTCGATGCTTCTTCTGTTCGGTGTCGAGGAACTTCATCAGCAACTCGGTTCGGAGCGGGCCCGGACATAATGCGTTTACCCGGATGTTTTCTCTCGCATGGATCACGGCGAGCTCACGAGTCAATGCAAGCACAGCACCCTTGCTTGCCGTGTACGCGATCTGGGGAGTCGCCGCTCCGAGGAGCGCCACAAAGGAAGCTGTATTCACGATGGAGCCGCCACCCGCTCGACGTAACGCGGGAATGCCGTATTTGCATCCGAAGAACACCCCCTTGGCGTTGATGTTCATCGTGATATCCCAGACTTTTTCGTCAGTAGAAATCGCGTCATCGTCCTGGGAGTGCATGATTCCAGCGTTGTTGAACAGCACATTCAGCTTGCCAAACTGTTCTTCGGCGACTGCGACCATGTGCTCACAATCCGCTGCATGGGAAACATCCGCCCGAACGTAAGCCGCTTTTCCCTTCTGCCGCTGTATCATCGCTGCCGTCTCTTGGCCGCCCTTATCATCGATGTCGGCCACGACTACACAGGCACCCTCGCGCGCAAACAACAATGCAGCCTCGCGGCCGATGCCGCTCGAGGCGCCTGTAATCAGGGCAACTTTATTCTCAAGCCTCACGATTGCTTTGTCCTCTCATCGGGCTTGCTTGCCCTAGATATGTTTCTCTCTTCAGATCCTCTCGAAATACCGCCTGCGTTCCCAGTCTGTTACCGCGCCGTTAAAGGCATTTTGCTCAGTTTGGAAGAAATGCGCATAGTGCGTCACCACCTCTTCCCCAAATGCTCTTTGCGTGAAGTCGCTATTCGCGAAATGTTGGACAGCGTCTCCCAACGTCTTGGGAACCCGGTGAACATCGGTTGCGCCATAAAGATCACCTGAGATGCATTCGGGAGGCTCGATCTTTTCCGATAATCCCATCGAGTCCCGAAGCCAGAGCCGCCGCGAAGGCGAGGTAAGGATTGCAATCCGCGCCGGGTATTCGGCATTCAATGCGAAGACTTTGGTCTCGGCCGACTATGCGGAATCCGGCAGTGCGGTTGTCGTAACTCCACGCAATGCGGGTTGGCGCCCATGAGCCTTCGACATATCGCTTATAAGAATTCACGGTCGGCGCATAGAACACCATCACGTCCGGCACGTGGCGAATCCAGCCGCCCAGGAACCAACGGAATACGTTCGAGCACTTTACCGGGCCACATGACTCGTCACCTACAAAGGCATTGACGCCATCCCGCCACAGACTGAGATGAATATGACAACTGGATCCAGCGGCACCGGTGGCAACTTTCGCCATGAAGCTCACACTCAATCCCATCTGTTCCGCCACTTCCTTCAGGCATTGTTTGTAGACCACGTGGCGGTCCGCCATCTCCAGGGCTTCTGTATGGAAGACATTGAGTTCGTGTTGACCGATTCCCCATTCGCCTTTGGAGCTTTCGACTGGAACTCCGGAAAGCTTGAGATGCTGCCGCACCGAAGCCGTGAAGTTCTCGTTCCGCGTGCCCTGGAAGATGTGATAATCCTCCGAATACCAACCTGCGCTTTCCAGGCCGGCATAATCTTTCAAAGCGGCGTCGCGATAGCTATTCAGGAACAGGTAGTATTCCAATTCCGACGCTACAACACTCGCGAGCGACAACTCTCGACTCCGCTCCAATTGACGCTGCAAGATCGAACGGGGTGCGATGGCAATGGGCTTTCCGGTTTTTTCGCTCCTCGCATCACACAAAACCAGTGCCGTCTTCTCCAACCAGCTTGTCAAGCGCAGAGTGTTCAGGTCAGGCAGCAGAAGTAAGTCGCCATAGCCACTCTGCCAGCTGGTAAATCGATATCCGCTGACGGGCGCCATTTCCATATCGTTGGCCAGCAGATAGTCACAGACATGCGTGCCATGCTCGCTTACGTTTTCGAGGAATGCTTCGGCGTCAAATCGTTTTCCAATCAAGCGGCCACAGTGATCCGTGAAGGCAACGATCACTGTCCGAACCTGGTCGCGCCGAACCAATCCTTCCAGCTCATCCACTCCCAGCATCCCGGACAATCGAGGCGGGTCACTCAGTTGAACATTAGACATGCCTGCATGCCTTTCTATTCTTAAATGCGATAGACTGCACGCTCAACAGTTGCGAACTCAGCATCAAACACAACGAAAAGAGATGCACACGATACAGCTCCTCTCGGCTGGCGAAATACGATAAACGATTCACCATACTAACAACCTGAAATTCGACGCCGTTATCTAATTTCGGCAAAGTGGCGGGACGGATCGCCGTTTCGCAAGTGGAATACTAACGGCTTGGAAAGTCACTCTCGGGGTGCCTTGAGCGTGAGACCCATCAGCGCCATGCGGGTGCCGCGCGGTCCTTACCGGGACGGCAACGAGCCCCGCAGGACCGTCCCTCAGCGATAAAGGGCTAGCGCGCGAAAGCGATGTTTCTTCCGTGAAGCGATGCATTCGGTCGGCAACTGTGTGAGCAAAAGACATGGCGGCAGAGGTCTTAACGAACTTCGCCGACCGGAGCCTGCGGTTTTGTGCCAAGGACTAACCTGCAGCGCAGGCGGTAAAGAATGTAGCCGATCGCAAGCAAGAGGACGAAGAGCAAGGAAACCAAACGGTTGAAATATACCAGGCTTCCCAGAGCGATTGACGCGCACAATAACGTCCATGCGGGCGTATATGGATATCCAATGGCGCGAAACGGCCGCGGCAGATTGGGCTCGCGCTGACGTAAACGAATGAGTGAAACCATGCTGACGATGTACATGAGCAGCGCACCCAGTGCTGAAATGGTCACAATATTTGCCGTGAGCGGCTGTCCGCCAAAATGAATTATGTTGTCACTGAAAATGGCAGCAATACCAACGACGCCTCCAGCGAGGATAGCAATCCATGGCGTATCAAATCTCGGATGAATTGCCGCCAGAAACGTTGGCAAAAAACCGGCGCGCGCCAACGCGAATATTTGACGTGAATACCCAAGAATGATGCCGTGAAATGAAGCGATGAGGCCGAAGAGGCCCAACCAAACCAGCATGTGCAACCAGCCGCTGCGAGCGCCGACGATCAGCTTCATGGCTTGCGGCAGCGGGTCATTGATGTTAGCCAGCATGCGCCAATCTCCAACAGAACCAGCGAAGTACATGACGCCGAGCGCAAGCAGTAACAGCGTTCCAATGCCTGAAAGATAAGCGATCGGTATGGAACGCTTTGGGTCGCGAACCTCCTCGGCGGCCATGGCTACACCCTCGATGGCCAAAAAGAACCAGATGGCAAACGGCATCGCCGCAAACATTCCTCCGATTAGATGTGGGGAAAAGCGATCGCTGCCGCCCCAGCCGTGACTGAGGAAGTTGTGAACATGCGAGCCGGGAGATACGACCATCATGAAGACAAGCAATTCCGCAATGGCCAAGATAGTGACAATCACTTCGAAGGTGGCGGCAACCTGGACGCCTAAGATGTTGAGCATCATGAACACCAGGTAAGCCAGCACGGCCGCCGATCGCGGAGATAACGAAGGAAACTGCACATTGAGATATGCACCGATGGCAAGCGCGATAGCCGGGGGCGCAAAAACGAATTCGATCAGCGTGGCCGCACCGGCGAGGTAAGCACCTGTCGGGCCCAGCGCCCGCTGCGCGTAGGCAAACGGACCCCCAGCGCGCGGAATGGATGTGGTCAGCTCAGTGAATGAAAAGATGAAGGCGGTATACATGGTGGCGACAAACAGAGTTGTCACCAGGAAGCCCAGGGTCCCCGCGCTCGCCCATCCGTAGCTCCATCCGAAATACTCACCGGAGATAACTAGGCCGACGGCGATCGCCCACAGCTGCAATGTGCCGAGTGTCGCCTTTAGATGCGTAGCTGATTCCAACCGCCGCCACCTCCATGTGCAGCCAGATGTAGCCTGATCTGGATCAGGAATTAGCATAGGGAATCCGCCGCCCATCTAAGTAGCGGGATTTGGCAAACCCTTGGGCCGGGACCTGCTTCAAGCAAAAGGAGGGACCCCGTTCTGCCAGACTGCCTGCGGCTAAACCCACAATCCGGTGCGATAGAGGAGAGTGCGCATCTGGCGCGTCCTGGATAGCAGCGGCTTGCTCGATACCCAGTCGCCCCTCAACAAAATAAATTTATTTCCCTGCAACTTAAGCAAGAGCATACTACTCGGACAGAACCGCTCGAAGGAGACCGTAAGATGCGGGTGGATATGCCTACCTGCGACCGTCCTGAAGGACGATGGATAAGTAGTGTCCGGGTAGCGATTGCCACGGACGCAGATGATCACGCCGCCAACCTCACGGGCTGGAAGCAGACCTATGACCAGTTGGCACCGGGCCGATTCCAGGGCACGGTGCGCGAATTCTGGTTAGGGTCACAGATGCAGGTCTTCGAGGAGACAACCAGCCACGCTGTTCGGCAGAGCTGTCAGGTCTGGGCCGGAGCGTTCTGGTTCGGTGTTCCGGCCGGGGACGGACCCTCCGGCCGGATCGGCCCCCGGGCTTTGGAGAATAGCGACGTTGCAGTACGTCCAGGCGGGATGGAGTTCGAACTGCTGACGCCGTCCCTATTCCGTATTTTCGGACTGGTGATCGAAAGACAACTTCTGCTCCAACACATTGTCGATACGGAGCACATCGCGCTGTCCCCTTCTGCGCTGGAGTCCGAAGTGCTGGCCACAGGCCATACGGAACGTGACGCGCTTGAGCATACCCTGCGTTCCCTGTTCGAAACTCGCGGGCTGCTGATCGATCGCGAACAGGCGCGCAACTCACTGCGGGATGTGCTGCTCAACGTAATCGCTTCCAACTGTGTGGCCGCTCTGCCCTCCGCGAAAGCTTCTATTACTTGCGTTGATCGTCATCGGCTCGTGAAAAGAGTGCGCGACTACGCGCTCGCCAATCGAGATGAACCGCTGTCAATTCCCGAGCTGTGCCGCGCTTTCCATGTCAGCCGGCGAACGCTGCAGTACGCGTTTCAGGAGGTATGCAGTATCAGTCCAGGCGCGTACTTGCGTATTTTGCGACTGAATGGCGTACGGCGCGCGCTGCGGGCACCAGAACGCTCCTTCCTTGACGTACAGGACCTCGCCGCCCAATGGGGCTTCTGGCATCCCAGCCAATTTGCCTGCGACTACAAGAAACTCTTCGGCGAGAGGCCCTCCGACACACTGCGTCGCCGCACTGAATTCTTCCCTTTTGCCGAATCTTGATAACGCCTTCGGACCCGGGCCGCTATGCTCTGGGCTGAAAGGCTGCGCGAACCAGGCGATACACCACCGCTAAATCGCTCAGGTAGGCAGCGGTAGCTTCCTTATCTCGATGCCGCGGTACCGGCCCTCTATAACCATGCGCCGTGCTCGACATGCTGACATGCGCGTGCGGCGCACCTCACATAACGAGGCCACATTGTTCAACTCGCAGGGAGGATCTCCTATGCTGACCCAATCAGGCGCGCTCCGGCTACGCTTCCCAAGACAATTTTTGCTAATCATGGCCGTGTTTTTCCTCTTCGTCCTCGGCGTTAAGAGCAATGCGCAATCTACCCAAGGCAGCATCATTGGCACCGTAAAAGACACTGCTGACGCTCTGGTCCCAGACGCCACCGTCACCCTTACCAATAACGGCGAAGGGACGGTGCGTACCACCAAGTCCAACGCACAGGGCGACTATGCGTTTCTCGATGTGAAGGCAGGGCGGTACACGGTCGAGGTCTCGCAGACCGGCTTCCAGAAATGGTCGGTCACCGGGGCCGTTCTCAACACGCAGCAACAACTCCGTATCGATGCTTCGCTTGCCGTTGGAAGCTTCGATCAGGTGGTGAACGTTTCAGGGGATACGGTCAGCGCCATCGACACAGACTCGCCCTCCATCAGCGCAACCTTCTCTTCCACGGACGTTTCCCACCTGCCCGTGAACACACGTGCCAGCGGCGCCGGCACCAGCGCCTACAACATCCTTGGCACCCTCCCGGGGGTTCAGGCGGACGCCTCGGGTGGGTCTCTTGTTTTCTCGCTCCAGGGTGGGCTGCCATTTGAGAGCGAGACCGCGGTCGATGGCATCACCGTCCGCAGCGCTACCGGCGGCAACAGAGCCATTGGCGACGCCTTTCCGTCCAGCGAATCCATCTCGGAGGTGCGCGCGGACGGGGTTCTGAACAATGCGGAATACGGTCAGCCCGGGCAGCTCACGATCACCACGAAGGGCGGGACCAATACCATCCACGGAGCTGCGTTCTGGTATCACCAGAATGCGGCCTTCGATGCCATCCCTTATACCTTCCCCACAACGAAAGTGAAACCGAAGCTCATCGCGAACACTTTCGGTGGCAGCTTTGGCGGCCCCGTCGTCGTTCCGCACTTCTATAACGGCCACAACAAGACCTTCATCTTCGGTGCGTATGAAGGATGGCGACATCCGTCCACAACGCCCCTCACATACAAGGTCCCCAGCACTCTGATGAAGCAGGGAGACTTCTCAAAGTACAGCTCTCCCGACTTCAGCGGCACACTGACCAACCCTTTTACTGGCGGAAGCTACGGAACGAAACTGCCTACAGTGAATGCGGCTGCGCAAAAGCTGCTCTCCTTCTATCCCGATCCAAACGTCGGCGACCCCACCGTCTACGTGGATGACGGTAGTCCCAACTACATCGTCAACAAGGACTCCAGCGGTACGTCGAATCAATTTGATGTTCGTGCCGACCAATACTTCGGCACGAACCAGAAGTTTCTGCTCTGGGGCCGGTTCACGTTCAAGAACTACCCCACGAACAGCCCGGAGCCGTTGAATGTTCCCTCCGCACAGAACGCCAACAAGAGCCGCGTGCTGAAGATCAGCGCGAACTACTCGCTCACCTCATCGCTCATCAACGAATTCGGCTTTGGATTCGTCCGCTTCAGCACGGGTCAGACCAATAGCTTCGACGGCAATGCATTCACGAAGGGTCTCGGTCTGAACGGCCTTCAGAACCTCTTCTACAACGGCATTCCGGAGTTGGATTTCAACAATCTCAGCGCGCTGAACGCCGATCGCCTCAGCTCCATCACCAAATCCAACACCTTCGTGTACACCGACCAGTTGAGCTGGTCCAAGGGGAGCCACCAGATGAAGTTCGGCCTGGACATCAGTACTGTCGAAGCCATCACGCCACTCGGCTTCAACGGTTCTGATAACTACGGCACCTTCCAGTACAACACCTCGGGCAGCGCGGGCCTGTTCACCGGGGTTGACTTCGCCGACTTCCTCACCGGCCTTCCGTATCAGACCTTTTACGACGTCGTTGCGCAGGATAACGACGGCAAATCCACCCACTACGCTTTCTTCGGCCAGGATCAATGGAAAGTAAACCCAAATCTCAGCCTGAGCTACGGCTTGAGATATGAGTTGTTACCCGGCTACTATGACCCCAACGGAGACATCGGCAACTTCGATCCCAGTCTTCCGCTCGCGGGACGGGCGATCTATCCCAATGGCAAGCAGAGTCTGCTTGCGCAGGCATTCCTTGCCAGCGCCAACGCCTGCAATCCGGACGGTGTCAACAACACTAACTCTGCTGTCGTCAATGGTGCGCCGTGCATGCCGGTCCTCACCAACAGCCAGTCTGGATTCCCTGCAGGACTGAAGAAGTATCCGCACCTGCGTTTCATGCCGCGATTCGGCTTCGCCTATCGCCCCTTTAACGACGATAAGACCGTGGTCCGCGGCGGCGTCGGCTTGTACAACATCACTCTGCTAGGCTCCAACTTCTACTCACTCACCGGCACGCTGCAGGCGCAGACTACGCAGTACACGAACACCTTCAACGCCACCACACACGCCATCGGCTATCAGTGGCCGCAGATTTATGGCGGCGCCGGCAATGGCGGCTGCACGACATGTTATGGGCAGGACTATTTCGGCACCGCCAACAGCACGAACTGGAAGGACCCCTACACCGAGCAATGGTCGCTCAGCGTCGATCGTGATTTCGGTTCCGGTTACGCCGGCCGCCTCTCTTACATCGGTTCGGAGACACATCAGCTTGTATGGGCGCCGGATGAAAACACGCTGCCCTTTTCCAATACTGTCTCGGCTTTTAACCAGCCGATCACTGCGCGTCTGTTTCCCAACTGGGGCCGCATCAATACGCGTGCCACCGGCGCAAACGCCAGCTACCACTCGGCACAGGTGGACTTCAGCCACCGCTTCCAGAAAGGTCTGCAGATCGACTCCACCTATACCTTCGCAAAGGCGCTCTCTGACAACCAGGGCCCGGCCAACAATGGCTTCGCCGGTGAGAGTGGCGGCGCGCGCGCCACGTCGATCCTCGACCGTTCAGAGGACTTCGGAAACGTCTTCGGCACGCGGCGTCATCGTTGGAACACAACTGCCGTCTACGACCTTCCCATCGGGCGCGGGCGTCAGTTCGGTAGCTCTATGTCTCGGCTGGCCGATGCCTTCGTGGGTGGATGGCAGCTTGCCAATATCTTCCTGTGGCAGACCGGTCCCTTCGAATCCACCTATTTCCCCAGTGGTCAAGGTGACCCCTCCGGCACCGGTTCCGGTCTTAACGGCGCAGCCGCCGGATTTGACGGCGGCCACCGCAACCAGGCTCCCGATCGCGTCTTCAACGTCAGCGTGAAGCCCGCAGGTCGTAGCCGCACCAACTGGATCAATCCCGCCGCATTCACCTGCCCAGGCTACTCCGGGTGGACGCCCGGAACCCCTTGCACCACCGGCGCCGGCTTTGACCCCACAACAGGCCAACCGCTCAGCCCGGTGCCCAATCCCATCGGGCGCTTCGGCAATGCTCAGGTGGGTTCCGTGGTCGGTCCTGGCACCATTAACGTCTCGAGCGGTCTTAGCAAGACCTTCCCCATCACGGAGCGAGTACACCTGCGGGCCGAGGGCACTTTCACCAACATCCTCAACCACACCAACCTCGGCGATCCGGAGACGAACATCAGCAATGCGAGCTTCGGACTGATTACCAACACCATTGGCTCGGACTTTGGCGGCGCACGCTCCGGTCAGGTCTCCATGCGGCTCGAGTTCTGAACGCGCCTTTAAGCGCAGAACATCGTCGGTTGCGGGATTGCACAGCGTTCCGCAAGGGCGATGCAAATGTTTATCCTGCCCCTGGAAGACAATGAAATACCTGGATACAAACTACCCGCGCTCTGCCACCGTGGTCGACACGAGAACACCGTGATGCTCACGGATCACTAAGAGTGTGCCCCTGAAAGAACGGCCCTGGTTCGATGACACGGAAGAATACGCGACGCGATTTCCTTCGAATGACCGCGACAGCGGCGGGCGCCGCCATGCTGCCTGGAAGCATTCGCAAAGCCCTGGCAATTCCTCCCGACATCCGCACCGGCACCATCCGCGACGTGGAGCATATCGTCATCCTCATGCAGGAGAACCGCTCCTTCGACCATTATTTCGGTACGATGCGCGGCGTACGCGGCTTCAACGATCCACGGCCCGTCCTGCTTCCGAACGGGAAACCCGTATGGTATCAGCCGGCCGCGGAGATCCGGACGAAACACTACAAGTCTCGCGGCCTTCGTGCCGATGCACCGCACGTGCTGCCCTGGTATATCGATCCGCAGGAGACCACCGAGCATCAGGCAGGCACCGATCATGGCTGGGCAAGCGGGCATGGCGCCTGGAACCATGGGCGATGGAATGCATGGGTTGCCCAGAAGCAGGATGTGCTTACGATGGGCTATCTCAAGCGCCAGGATGTGAGCTTCCACTTTGCACTCGCGGAAGCATTCACACTGTGCGATGCCTACTTCTGTTCAGTGCACTCGAACACCTGTCCGAACCGCATCTATCTCTGGAGCGGCACCTGCGATCCGCGCAATGTCATGGGACGCAAGCCGAACGGTCCTGGGTTAGAGGAACGGTCGCATACGAATGGCTACACATGGACCACCTATCCGGAGAGGCTTGAGGCGGCCGGCATCACCTGGAAGCTGTATCAGGGCGGCACAGGCGAGCCCGGTACCCCAACCGACAATTACACCGACAACTCGCTTGAGTTTTTCGCAGCCTACCAGGTAAAGGAAGGCGCAGATCCCAACGGTTCGCTGGTGAAGAAAGGCGTAACCAATCACACGCTGAAGGATCTGCGTGACGATGTCATCGCGGGAAAGCTGGCACAGGTGACATGGATCGTAGCACCTTACAAATACTGCGAACACCCGGAGGCATCACCCACAGACGGTGCATATTTCATTCGCAAGGTGCTTGAGGCCCTCACGGAGAATCCCACGGTCTGGAGTCGAACCGTTCTTTTTTTGAATTACGACGAAAACGATGGATTGTTTGACCACATTGTTCCTCCCATGCCGCCTCTCACGAGCGAAATGGAGGCGGGCGGCATGGTTTCCAAAGACCTTGAGACGAGCCTCAAGGATGAATTCCTTGATTTGGATCGCTTCCCTATCGAAGCGCATCCGCTTATTCCTGGTCATGTATCCCGGGGCATGCAGCCGATCGGACTCGGACCACGCGTACCCATGATCATCGTTTCGCCGTGGACCACGGGCGGTTGGGTCTGCTCGCAGGTCTTCGACCACACCTCTGTCCTTCAGTTCCTGGAAGCTCGCTTCGGAATCCAGGAGACCAATATCAGCGCATGGCGACGCGCCATCTGTGGCGACATGACAGCAGCTTTCGACTTCTCAAACCATCCCGAGCCTGTCTCCGTGCAGTTTCCGGTTCCAGAGCCGGCGAGGACGTTGAACCGTCCTTATCATGTTCCGCGTGACCAGCAGATGCCGCAGCAGGAGAGCGGAATCCGGCGGTCGCGAGCACTTCCCTATGTGCTCATGATAGACGGGCATAGTGATAGTGATCGCTTTTGGATAGAGTTCGTTAACGCCGGCCGGGCCGGCGCAGCCTTCTCTGTGCACGACGGCGCCCGGCCAAAGTCCGTGCCGCGCCGCTACGCAGTCTCAGCCGGAGATCGTCTTAGGGACGCCTGGCAACCAGCCGGCGAAGAGAGACGCTACGATCTGACCGTGTATGGGCCGCACGGCTATTTGCGTCGCTTCTGCGGCTTGCTCGGAAGTGCGGAGGTACCCGAAGCACAGGTCGGCTACATGGACGGTGCTGCGACTGTTCTGCTCACGCTAACAAATTCCAGTTCTCAGGCGATTACCGTGGTCGTTGAGGAACGATACAGCAGCGCTCGCCAATCCATCGTAATTTCTCCGAGCGAAAAGATGGAGCAACGGTGGCTCGTCGAAAGCAGCAGCGGATGGTACGACATAGCGGTCAGTTCGGCCGATACAAACTATCTTCGTCGATTCGCCGGGCGTGTGGAGACGGGTAGATCAAGAACGAGCGATCCAGCGATCTATTCTGAGACATGATCGGTGACTCGCAGAGCACCGCTAAGATGTCCGTTGAAAAGACCGGGCGCCGCAATCTCAATTACTTGTAGAACAGCGTCAATGCCAAGATCAGGACCAGCAGCAGGCCGATGGGCGCGTTGTAGAAATTTCAAGTAGCCGGATTGTAAGCCGTTTGCCTTCTCGGTCATCATCTGCTCGTCCAGAAAAGGGAGGAACAGCAGTTCAGGCGAACCCTTCACAAAAATGGGCCCAACGGGTAAAGTACTGCATTCAAAAGCACTGTAAGTTATTGATTTATGGCTCCTCAGGTAGGACTCGAACCTACAACCCTTCGGTTAAAAGCCAACGAATTTGCCGCTCCTCCCGCTGCTATCGGTTACTATAAGCCATTGTATGACATGCACTTAAGCTCCCAGTAGCACTCTGCGGGTTGCTGTCCGTTGGGCTCCATTACGATCGATTTTGAAGGAGCATGGGCACAAAAAATGGGCACAGCGAAAGATCCGCGTCGCTCCCCTCTCGCGCAGAGAATCTGCGGCAAGGTAGCCGTGTCGGAGCCTTATTCAGCTGAGATAGATGTTGCGATAGTGAAAGTCTCGTCCCAAACCGCGACACCAACGGACTGTTGAGAAGCAGAATGCATCGGAACAAAGCCTCGCAATCGTAACTACCAGTGCAGATGCTCCGCAGGTGTCCGCGACAAGTCGGAGCGTCAATGCGAACGAACGTAGTCATTTACCACCAAAAGTGAGGTAGTCCTTTCACATACTGCAACCGGTGCGGAGGAGACGCGAGGAGCGCGAGCTTCGGAAGGTGGTGAGACCTGTGTGCGGCCGCTTTCCCGAAAACCAGCGACGGCTTGAGGTAGTACAGATCGACCCTACAAAGCGAGACGTGACCCGCTTGCCCTGCGTGGTCGTTCGAGAGCAGGATGGTCGCGGCATCTTGGAAGTGCCGTTGCTCTATTGCATCGAGTCCGATGCAATAGAGGGGCCACTCTTACTTCTTGAGACAGCAAAATGGCATTTGGCGAAACTCCAACTCGATTGTCTTCTCCGATTTTGGAGATCGACGTCCTGTGGATCACCGCCGGGCTCGGTTGCGATGGAGACACCATCGCAATGACCGCCGCCACGCAGCCGAGCATTGAGGATGTCGTAGGTGGAGCGATACCCTGGATCCCCAAGGTCAGGCTGCTGAATCCCTTTCTCTCCTTCGAGAACGGAGATGATTTCCTGACCCGCTTCCATTTGGCGGCCGAAGGCAAAGTCGACCCGTTCATCCTGGTGATCGAGGGTTCCGTCCCCAACGAAAAGAATAAGGAGGACGGCTACTGGGCATCGTTAGGCACAGACAGCCTGACCGGACAGCCTATCACCACCTGCGAATGGATTGACCGGCTTGCGCCGCGGGCATGGGCGGTGATTGCGGCTGGCACATGCGCCACATACGGCGGCATCCATGCTATGGAAGGAAACCCCACCGGTTGCATGGGCTTGGCCGACTATCTGGGTTGGCAATGGAAGTCGAAGGGGCAAATTCCGATTGTCTGCGTTCCAGGATGTCCCGTGCAGCCAGACAACTTCATGGAGACCTTGCTGTATCTCCTTTACATGGCCGCGGGGCGAGCACCGATGATCCCTCTCGATGAGGCTCTGCGTCCAATCTGGCTCTTTGGCAGCACAGTGCATGAGGGTTGCGATCGCGGCGGCTACTATGAGCAGGCTCAATTCGCCGAGGAGTACGGGTCGCCGCTGTGCATCGTAAAGCTGGGCTGCTGGGGGCCGGTGGTGCAGTGCAACGTAGGGAAACGCGGATGGATGTCTGGAATCGGCGGCTGCCCGAACGTCGGCGGTATCTGCATCGGATGCACCATGCCGGGTTTTCCGGACAAGTTCATGCCGTTCATGAACCAGCCGCCGGGCTCGCTCTTGTCTTCAGCAGCGGTGCAGACCTATGGTCGAGCCATCCACGCGCTGCGCAAGTTTACCCAGGCTTCGCTGAATCGAGTGCCAAGTTGGAGGCAGCCTCATGTGTCCTGAACTGTCTGCCGGGGGAACAGCTGCTTTGACTCGCGATACAAGCCAACGGGCCGTCTCAGATGCCACACCAGAGCCTGCAGACGAGACTACGAAATTCGAGCTGCATGTGCCGGAGCTGAACCTTCCCGAGCTTCGCGAAGCCGAAGCGATCCTTATGGATCTGGCCAAGGTTTTCTCGGCATCGACATCGTCCTCGCCGGTTCAGGCTAAGCAGGAACTCCATGACGAGAACGCGCCGAATCTCGAGGCGAAGTATCGCGCGCTGCTCGAGCAGATTCCAGCAGTAGTGTTCATGGCCTATCTCGACCGCGGCATCAGTGAGGCCTACGTGAGTCCCCAGATAGAGGCAGCGCTGGGCTATTCGCGCGAAGAATGGCTGGAAGATCCGGTTCGCTGGTATCAACACATCCATCCGGAGGATAAGCAGCGCTGGAGCCTGGAAGCCGCCGAGATGTTTCTTTCCGGCAATCCTCTGCGCTCTGCCTATCGTGTGATCGCACGGGATGGCCGGACCATCTGGTTCCACTGCGATGCCAAGATGATGCGGCATGCGAATGGCCAGCCGTGGTTTATCCATGGCGTGGCCTTCGATATTTCCGACCTCAAGCGCTCAGAGATGGAGCTTCAGGACGAACGCAATGTAGTATCTGCGATTCTCGATACCGTAGGTGCGCTGGTTGTTGTGCTTGATCAGAAAGGTCGCATCATCCGTTTTAATCGTGCTTCAGAGCTCACGACGGGCTATTCGTTTGATGAGGTTCGCGGCAAGCGCATCTGGGACCTCTTTCTCCTGCCCGAGGAAGTCAACCGCTTTAAGCTGATCTTTGAGCGCATGAGCGCGGACGTCCTGCCCCAGGAGTACCAGAGCTATTGGGTCACGCGGCACAAATCACAGCGGTTGATCGCGTGGTCCAGCACGATGCTTCCCGGAAGCAATGGTGCGCCAAACCTGGTGATTGCGACCGGCATCGATATTACGGAGCGCGAGCAGTTAGAGAAGGCGATCCTGAACATCAGCGCGCGTGAACAGCGGCGCATAGGCCAGGACCTGCATGACGGACTTGGCCAGCACCTGACCGGTATTGCGTTCATGGCGAAGGTGCATGAGGCGAGGCTGGCGGAAAAGCAGGTGGACGAAACCGCCGAAGCCGCCAAGATCGTCAAGCTGGTCAATGAAGCGGTTCACAAGACACGCGAACTCGCGCGAGGGCTGTTGCCCGTGGTCTCGGACGAGCAGGGACTGATGTCCGCCCTGCAGCTTTGGGCAGCTGAAGTGGAAGATCTTTTCAATGTGCCGTGCCGGTTTCAGTGCGACATGCCGGTGTTGATTCAGGATGACGAGATCGCCACCCACCTGTATCACATTGCACAGGAAGCGGTGCACAACGCCATCAAGCACGGCCGGCCTCAAAATATCCTGATTCGCCTCACAGCCGATCCTGGGAGGGGTACACTGCTGGTCGAAGACGACGGAACCGGGATTCTGAAGACTCGCGAACACGCACAAGGTATGGGCCTGCACATCATGAACTACCGTGCGAGCATGATCGGCGGAACCCTTGACGTACAACCCGGTCGGGCAAGAGGCACAGCAGTCACTTGTACCTTTCCAGTGCGCACCAGCGAATGAGTGGCCGTATGACGTATGCAGCTGAGAAGTCGAACGCGACGAGGAAGAAGACTGTCCTCATCGTCGATGATCATCCGTTGCTGCGACAGGGGCTGGCGCTGCTGATCAACCGCCAAGAAGACCTGGCAGTCTGCGGCGAAGCAGAAGAGGCGCAGGCAGCGATGCAGGCGATCTCACAATCGCAGCCGGACGTTCTGATCGTGGATATATCGCTCAATGGTCCGGATGGACTGGACCTCCTCAAGAGCATTCGTGGTCTCTATCCGGATCTCCCAGTCTTGATTCTCTCCATGCATGATGAAGCTACGTATGCCGAACGTGCCCTCAGGGCACGCGCGAACGGCTACATCATGAAACAGGAGGCGACGGAAAAGGTACTCGTCGCTGTGCGCAGGATTCTGAACGGCGAGATCTATCTGAGCGATCGCATCGCGAACAAGATGCTGCAGCAGTACATCGGCGGCTCCTCCACTGCTCTGCAGTCGCGTCTCAGCACGCTCTCGGACCGCGAACTCGAGGTGTTCCGCTCCATTGGCGAAGGGCGAAGCACACGCCAGATCGCAGACGAGCTGCACCTGAGCGTGAAGACGGTGGAGACCTATCAGGCCCACCTAAAAGAGAAGCTTGCGCTGCGGAGCGGACGCGAGCTGATCCAGCATGCGATTCAATGGAAGATCAAAGAGGGTGCAGCATAGTTACCCTGCATCACCGGCAGACTGCCGGAGGAGCCCGATCAGACTTGCCCACGCTTAAGGCTATCTCATCAGGGAAACCCCGATAACTCTCCTAGTAGTACGACTGACAAACAAATAGGGCCTGTCCCGCTTGTGAGCGGCTTCCGGCGTCTGTTGGTATGGGCATCGTCGTAGCGAAGCGGTTCCCACTTGGATTCAGCTGGTGCGGACGACCGCACCTTTTCTCTCGACAAGGGCAAGCAGGCGATCGATGAGGTCGGCTACCCGGCTCGTCTGCCGTGTTGCGAAATGTTAAGCCGACAAGCGAGAGGAGAACCAGATTATGCCCGCACAAGCAGCTCCTTACGGCCGAGTGACTCAGAAAGCTCCCGCCGTTGCGGAAGTGCACATCTTGTGGATCACGGCAGGACTGGGCTGCGATGGGGATTCCGTATCGATAACTGCAGCGACGCAGCCCAGCATTGAAGATGTGCTGTTAGGGGCGATTCCCGGCCTACCCAAGGTTCACCTGCATAACCCCGTGCTGGCCTACGAGTGCGGCGACGACTTCATGAAGTACTTCTACATGGCGGAAGAAGGAAACCTCGAGCCATTCGTGCTGGTGATGGAAGGCTCTATCCCAAACGAGAAGATCAAGAAGGAAGGCTACTGGGCGGGTCTGGGCACTGATCCGCATACCGGGCAGCCAATCACGACCAACGAATGGATCGATCGGCTTGCCCCGAAAGCACTCGCAGTCGTCGCCTGCGGAACATGTGCCACCTATGGCGGCATTCATGCCATGGAGGGCAATCCGACCGGCGCGATGGGCCTGGCTGACTATCTGGGCTGGGACTGGAAGTCGAAGGCCGGCTTGCCGATCGTGAATGTGCCCGGCTGCCCGGTGCAACCCGACAACTTCATGGAAACGGTGCTCTACCTGCTGTATCAGGTAGCGGGACTCGCTCCGATGATCCCGCTGGACGATCAGATGCGCCCGACCTGGCTGTTCGGAAATACCGTTCATGAAGGATGCGATCGCGCCGGATATTACGAGAGTGGCGACTTCGCGACCAGCTACAGCTCGCCCAAATGCATCGTGAAGCTTGGCTGCTGGGGACCGGTGGTGAACTGCAACGTACCGAAGCGGGGATGGATGGCCGGTATTGGTGGCTGCCCGAACGTTGGCGGCATCTGCATCGGATGCACCATGCCCGGCTTTCCGGATAAGTTCATGCCCTTCATGGACGAGCCACCTGGAGCCAAACTCTCGAGCACCGCGATTGGCGCCTATGGAATGGCCATCCGCAGTCTGCGTTCCATGACGAATCGTACCGTCAATAAGGAACCGAAGTGGCGGCATCCCGGTACAAGACTCACGACTGGCTATCAGCCCAAAGCCTACTAACGAAAAGGAGCCACGATGGCCACGATCACAACGACACACAGGGAAGAGGCGGTCAGTTCCGGCAATCTGGTGGAAATGAACTGGGACCCGATCACAAGGATCGTGGGCAGCCTCGGCATTTTTACAAAGATCGATTTCGGCAAACGCAGGGTTGCCGAATGTCACAGCACATCCTCGATCTTCCGCGGCTACAGCATCTTCATGAAAGGGAAAGATCCGCGCGACGCGCACTTCATCACCAGCCGCATCTGCGGCATCTGCGGGGATAACCACGCGACCTGTGCTACATATGCCCAGAACATGGCTTTCGGCGTGCGGCCACCGGCCATGGCCGAGTGGATCGTCAACCTGGGCGAAGCCGCCGAGTACATGTTCGACCACAACATTTTCCAGGACAACCTGGTTGGCGTGGACTTCTGCGAGCAGATGGTGAAGGAGACGAACCCTGGCGTCTGGGAGAAGGCGCAGAAGACGCATCGCCGCACGCCGAACTGCATGGATACAAGACCATCGCTAACATCATGACCGCGCTGAACCCCTTCACCGGCGCATTCTACCTCGAAGCGCTGCAGATGAGCCGCATGACGCGCGAGATGTTCTGCCTCATGGAGGGCCGTCACGTCCACCCATCGACGCTCTATCCGGGCGGCGTAGGAACAGTCCCGACTGTCCAACTCTTCACGGACTACCTAGTCCGTCTCATGAAATACGTGGAATTTATGAAGAAGGTCCTTCCGCTGCATGACGATCTCTTCAACTTTTTTTACGAGGCCTTGCCTGGCTATGAACAAGTAGGTCAGCGGCGGGTTCTGCTGGGATGTTGGGGGTCCTTCAACAATCCGGATGTGTGCGACTACACCTACCAGAAAATGACGGACTGGGGTCGTGGCATGTACGTAACCCCCGGCGTCGTGGTGGACGGCGAACTGGTGACGACCGACCTGGTCGACATCAACCTCAATATCCGTATTCTTCTCGGGAGTTCCTACTACGACGACTGGCAGAGCGCAGAGACCTTCGTAAAGAAGGATCCGCTGGGCAATCCTGTGGACCAGCATCACCCCTGGAACCAAAGCACGTTCCCCAGGCCGCAGAAGCGCAACTTCAAGGATAAATACACCTGGGTGATGTCACCGCGCTGGTACGACAAGCGCACCAAGGACCATCTCGCGCTCGACACCGGCGGCGGCCCGATCGCGCGCCTTTGGGCTACGGCACTGGCCGGCATCGTGGACATCGGCTACATCAAGGCTACGGGAAAGAGCGTGAAGATCTACCTTCCGAAGACCGTTTCCCTGCCCGAGGTTGAGTTCGAGTGGAAGATTCCCAAATGGAGCAATGCAATCGAACGCGATCGTGCACGCACCTATTTCCAGGCGTACGCGGCTGCTGCTGCCCTCCATTTTGTGGAGCAGGCACTGGCCGAGCTGCATGCTGGAAGAACCCGGACGTGGAACGACTTCAAAGTGCCGGAGGAGGCCATCGGCTGTGGCTTCCACGAGGCAGTGCGTGGCGTGCTGTCGCATCATGTCGTGATCCGCGACCACAAGATCGCCAACTATCACCCCTATCCACCAACGCCTTGGAACGCGAATCCGCGTGATATCTACGGAACCCCCGGACCCTATGAAGATGCGGTGCAGAATACGCCGATCTTCGAAGAAAACGGCCCGGACAAGTTCAAAGGCATCGACATCATGCGAGCGGTGCGAAGCTTCGATCCTTGTTTGCCATGCGGGGTGCACATGTACCTGGGCAATGGCAAAGTGCTGGAGACCCACCACTCGCCCATGTTCGGTCTGCAACCCTGATTTGCTGGACGAGCTGTGCGGCGGTCAGGGAGCATATGAGGCTTCGGGAAGATGCTCCACGGAGCCGCTTTGGAACACAAATGGCCTTCTAAAGGAGACGCGTGGCGAATGCAACGGAGTTCCAGCAACGAGTCCAGCGGCTTGGCAAACTGATTACTGAACTCGAGCAGATGCCAGACAGCCCCTTGAAGGTGGCAACCGGAGAATTGGTCCACCTGTTGATGGAGGTGCACGGCACTGCCATCGAACGCATGATGGAGATCGTCTTCGATTCCCATGGGGCAGGCGCAGAGACAATCGACGAGCTGGGAAATGATCCTACCGTCCGCAGCCTGCTGCTTCTCTATTCACTGCATCCGGAGGACCTGCACGCGCGTGTGCGGAACTCAATCGACGTCCTGCGGCCAAGGCTTCGGAAGCTGAATTATCAAATTGAGCTCATCGAACTTGGAGAAGCGGTGGTCCGCTTGCGAGTGCAGTCATCAGGCCACGCCTGCGGCAGCACGACCGAAAATGTGCGCTCTATGGTCGAAGAGGTCGTCTATGAATATGCGCCGGATGTTACGTCGCTTGTGATCCTGGGACTCGAAGGCCAGCCATCGTCTGGCTTCGTCACCTTGGAAAGCCTGGCTGGCCCTCGCATCGCGCATATATCGGCAGCCGCCGCTGCACAGCCGCTGGCCGGCGGAGGCGCCGATTGACAGCTCAGCTTCACAGCGGGGACAAGGATTGACCATGCCCAACGAAGCATTGCCCGGCATAGAGCAAGCATTCGGAGCGCTGCGTCAGTTCACGCGATCTCGGCGCTCTTCGTCTGAACCACTCGAACGCTGCGAGCTTTGCAGCGCCGGGCTGGCTCATGAACATCCGCATCTGATTGAAGTAGCGACACGAACCATCGTCTGCGCCTGCGATGCGTGCGCATTGCTCTTCGACAACAACGCCGCGGTTGGAAAGTACAGGCGCGTAGGTAGACGCACGTTCCGTCTGGCCGATTTGGATATGAGCGACGCGCAGTGGGACGACCTACTGATTCCCATCAACATGGCGTTCTTTTTTCGCTCCAGTCTGGAGAATCGAGTCGTCGCCCTTTACCCCAGCCCGGCTGGTGCCGTGGAATCGTTGCTCCCGATGGAGGCCTGGCGCGAGATCGAAGAGTCCCATGCAGCGTTGCGCCAGTTGAAGCCGGACATTGAGGCGCTGCTGGTCAATCGCGTGGGCCATGCGCACGGCCTGACAAAGGCGGAATACTACATCGCGCCAATGGATGACTGCTACCGGCTGGTGGGCGTGATCCGTATGAATTGGAAAGGCCTGTCCGGCGGAACAGAAGTGTGGACGGAGATTGGCAGGTTTTTCTCCGAGCTGCGCGCAAGAGCGGAAGTGATCGACGGGGTAGTACATGCCTGAACTGAGCTTCAAGGTCGAGCAGGCCAGCGTGGTGCCGTTTGCCGCGTCGCCGACAATCGCCTTCCAGCTCCACGTCGCAAATGTACCCGCAGAGCAAGCCATCCACACCATCGCGCTGAACTGCCAGATACAAATTGAGGTAACGCGCCGGCGCTACACTCCCGAAGAACAGCAGCAGATGCTCGACCTCTTTGGCGAGCCCGATCGTTGGAGCCAGACACTGCGCAGCCTGCTCTGGACCAACGTCAGCGCCGTCCTTCCCGGCTTCCGCGGCAGCACGCAGACCGACCTTCGCGTGTTCTGCACAT
Source organism: uncultured Acidobacteriaceae bacterium (assembly GCA_963763665.1). Classification (GTDB taxonomy): domain Bacteria; phylum Acidobacteriota; class Terriglobia; order Terriglobales; family Acidobacteriaceae; genus KBS-83. Next base: position 253,436 of record CAVXPT010000005.1, read on the forward strand.
TCGACTTCAATGTGGCCACAACAAAATATTTTGCAGGGCTTGCCGCCGGCGACGTGCCGCTCAACATGCTCTTCAGCGGAACAGTTTTCTATGCCGACGCCGACGGATTACTACAGGTGGCACCGATCTCCTGGGATCAGGAGGCAAAGTTCCGGCTGCCTTTGCAGGTTTGGCGCGACATGATGGACGCCTACTACCCAAATGGCGCGTGGCTCCATGTACGCCGCGATGTATTTGACCGGCTCTACCGGTACAAGATGCAGCGCGGCATTCCTACGTGGGAGCAGGCGCTGGAGAGCGTTCTTCCTGTGGAGGAAATGGAAGAGACGGTGCAGTCGTGAATCTGGACCTTGTTGAGAAGATCGCCGAAGCGGTGCTTTACGAGGGATACATGCTGTATCCCTATCGGCCCTCTTCTGTGAAAAACCAACAGCGGTGGAATTTCGGCGTCCTGTGTCCTGCTTCCTATTGCGAGCAGCAGCACGGGACAGAACACGACACGATGCAGACAGAACTGCTGCTTCGCGGAGGCTCCGGCGCTACGCTCACGGTGAAGGTTCGCTTTCTGCAGATCATCCGGCGGTCGATCGGCAAACTTCGCGTTCCGGTGAGTTCGCTGGCTCCCGATGCTGAGCCCGCGTTCGACTCCGTGGAGCGCCTGGAAGTGAGCGACCGCGTATATCAATCGTGGCAGGAAGCCGTAGAGCGCGACATTGCCTGCGACGAGTTGCAAATGGGAGCGCTCGCTTCGCCCATTTCCTTTCCATTCGAGTTCGCCGCAGGTAGGGAAATTGGACCTGTGTCCGGCGACGGTGGCACAGTAGCGGCGGTCATCGTGCGCGAGTGGGAGCATCTTTCGGGATCAGTCGAAATCACGGCCGCACGCCTGCTCGACGATATTTTCAAGCTCCGGGTGGTGATCCGGAATCAGTCCTCCTTTGCTTCCACGCCAGAGAGGCGACGCGAGGACGCGATGCCATTCTCTCTGGTCTCTGCGCATACCATTCTCGGCGTGCAGGACGGCGAGTTCCTCTCTCTGCTTGAGCCTCCTCTCAGCTGCGAGTTGCTGGCGGCTGGGTGCCAGAATGTCGGAACCTGGCCGGTGCTGGCCGGCGAGCAGGATTCACGGCAGGCGATGCTGTCATCGCCCATCATCCTCTACGACTATCCGCAGATTGCTCCTGAGAGTGCGGGCAGCCTCTTCGATGGAACGGAGATCGACGAAATCCTTTCGTTGCGGATTATGACGCTGACCGATGACGAGAAGCGCGAGATGCGGCAATCCGATGATCGCGCACGTGAGATTCTCGAGAGGACAGAGAGTCTGCCTGAGGAGCAGTTCATGAAGCTTCATGGCGTTCTGCGCGGCTTGCAGCCCGTGAAGGCGGAGGTGCAATGAGAGAGTGGGAGTGGCAGCTTTTGGAAGAAAAGGCGCTGCTCGACCATATCGACATCGCCGGCGTGATCGTGCGCACGGGCGATCGCGTACGCCTGCGCCCGCGCAGCGGCGGCGACATCCTGGACCTCGCGCTCAATGGGCAATCCGCCACTGTCGAGGGCATCGAGCAGGACTACGAAGGCAAGTGCCACGTGTGTGTCGTGCTCGACGACGATCCGGGTCGTGATCTGGGGATGATGCGCCAGCCCGGCCATCGTTTTTTCTTCGATCCGGCAGAGATCGAACCACTCCCCTCCGAACGAGCATACCCAGTCTCGTCCCGCCAAGGCACGCGTGCTGATCGCCGGCATCGGCAACATTTTTCTCGGAGATGATGGCTTCGGGGTGGAAGTAGCACGGCGCCTGGCGAGTTGTGAGATGGCCGCCGATGTGCGGGTAGTGGACTTTGGCATCCGGGGGCTGGACCTGGTCTACGCGCTCCAGGACGGTTACGAAACCACAATCCTGATCGATGCCTTCCCGCGAGGAAAAGCGCCCGGCACCGTTTCCGTCGTCGAGCCCGACTTGAAAGATCTCCAAGCCACTGCCAGAGCAAGGTGGATTCGTCGAACCCCACGGCATGAATCCAATGAATGTCCTGCGCATGGCAAAGGCAATGCAGGCTCCGCTGGAACACATCCTGCTCATCGGGTGTGAGCCCGCTTACCTGGGCGGTGACGATGGACACGTGGGATTGAGCGAACCAGTGGAGGCAGCGGTGAATGACGCAGTGAAGATAACCCAGAACCTGGTCCGGAGGATTCTGGACGGCAACTGGCCGGCGGTGAAGGATTAGGAATGGATCGGCAACGGAGGATTCAGATGGGGATGGAATTGATGGACGCAACCGCGAATGGAAACGGGCACGATAAAGACACTCTTTACATGTTGGGCGGACTTGCGATGGTGATATTCGGAGCAGGATTGATTCTGACCAATCCTTTCGTTCGCCGATATACCTCGCAACTTGGCGCCGGAGGACTGCTGGGGGCCGCTCTTCCCGACGTTGAAAGATACTTCCGGCTTCGGTCGATGTAGAGATGGTCTCGGGCGCACGAGCATTTTGCTCAAACGTAGATGGCTGCTTAAAGGAAGGGGTATGGCACATTGGAAACGATGAGTGCAACTGCGGTTCATTACGTTATGGATGCGCGCGCCAGCCGATTCACGGTGCAGGCATTCGCGACGGGTGTTCTTGCCGCAATGGGCCACAATCCGACGCTTGGCATTCGCGACTTCAGCGGCGAGGTGAACTTCTCCCCTGACACTCTCGAAGGAAATAGCTTTCACCTGTCGATCAAGAGCTCTTCTCTGAGTGTGCAGAACGATATCAGCGACAAGGACCGCCGCGAGATCGAGCGATTGATGCATGAGCAGGTGTTGGAGACGGCAAAGTATCCGGAGATTGTCTACGACGTGCCAAGCTTCACCGCCACGAAGATGGGCGATACGCTTTACTCCGCTGCGTTGAATGGGAACGTGACACTTCATGGCGTCACCAACAATCAGCCTGTGACCGCACGAGTGGCCCTGTTCGGCGACATGCTGCGGGCGTCCGGCGATTTCACCCTCAGCCAGACCGATTACGAGATCAAGTTAGTGTCGGTGGCAGGCGGCGCACTCAAGCTTAAGAACGACCTCAAATTTTCTTTCGAGATAGTGGCACGGAAGCAAGGATGAATCTTATGGCCTATGATGCGAACGGCGAGGGGGCAACACGATGTGCTTAGCGATACCGGGAAAGATTGTCTCTCTCGTCCCTGATGAACCGCACCTTGGCGTCGTCGAGGTCACTGGCGTACGTCGCAGGGTCGATCTCGGGCTGCTGGTTGAGGACATGCCAAGAGTGGGCGATTGGGTGCTCATCCACGTGGGATTTGCAATGTCCAAGATCAGCGAGCAGGATGCCGTGGAGCAGATGCAACTGCTGACGATGCTGGGTGAAGGTCAGGCCGCCATGGACGAAGTGCGCGGCTATGGTTTGGAAGGCTCCGGCGAACTCCGAAGTACGGAGGAAAGTTTAGGGACTCGAAGGCCAAGCAACATCATTCAGTGAGCTAGGGCAGTCTCAGGAGATACGCGATGCGATATGTGGATGAATTCCGCGATCCCGAACTGATCACGAAGGCCGCGGAAGAGATCCGCCGCCTTGCGGACCCGGGACGTCATTACCGCATTATGGAAGTCTGCGGCGGTCATACGCACGCCATTTACCGCTTTGGCCTCAAAGATATTCTTCCGGAAAATATCGAGCTCATCCACGGTCCCGGCTGTCCGGTCTGCGTATTGCCCATGGGACGGATCGACGACGGGCTCTCCATCGCCCAAAAGAACGACGCGATCTTCGCCGCCTTCGGCGACATGATGCGCGTTCCGGGAACGCACGGCAGTCCCTTCGAGCACAAGGCGCGCGGCACCGACGTCCGCATCGTATACTCCCCTGCCGACGCCCTTCAGATCGCAAGAAAGAATCCGGGCCGGCACGTGATCTTCTTTGCGATTGGTTTTGAGACAACCGCTCCTTCCACCGCGCTGACGCTCATGCGGGCGAAGCGCGAGGGTATTCACAACTTCTCCGTCTTCTGCAATCACGTGACCATCGTCCCTGCGATTCGCGCGATCCTGGACTCTCCCGATATGCGTCTCGACGCTTTCATCGGGCCAGGACATGTCTCCACCGTCATCGGTTGCCGTCCTTATGAGTGGATCGCGCGCGCGGAAGGCAAGCCGGTGGTCACCTCAGGTTTTGAGCCGCTCGATCTGCTTCAATCCATCGTCATGCTGTTGCGGCAGTTGCGCGCCGGAGAAGCCAGGGTAGAAAACCAGTACAAACGAGTCGTGCCCTGGGAAGGCAACCGGGCTGCGCTGAAGGCAATGGCTGAGGTCTTTGAACTGCGCCCACATTTCGAGTGGCGCGGGCTGGGATTTATCTCGCAATCGGCATTGCGTATACGCAGGGAGTATGCGGAGTGGGATTCCGAGCAGCGCTTCGACGTGCCTGAGACGCGCGTCGCGGATCCCAAGGCCGCCCAGTGCGGAGAGGTATTGAAAGGTGTCTTGAAACCGGCACAATGCAAATTGTTCGGTAAGGAATGCACGCCCGAGCACCCCATCGGTGCGCTCATGGTTTCATCAGAGGGCTCATGCGCAGCATATTACAACTACGAGTACCGCAAGACCGCCTCGCTGGTGACGGAGATAAGCTCGGTAGCCTGAGCGAAGTTCTCTTAGTTGACAGCAGCGCGCCGGCGGTACGATTCCGCGATCCGCAGATCGAGATGGCGCATGGCGCCGGCGGCAAAGCCAGCCGCAGGCTTGTCGAAGGATTGTTTGCTCCGCTGCTGTGCGGAAACTCGCGCGAGCCGCTGGGCGATGCTGCCCGCATCGAAATCGACGGAATGCCCATCGCGATGACGGCCGATAGTTTTGTCGTTAAGCCCCTGCGTTTTCCAGGCGGCTCCATCGGGGAGCTTGCCGTGAATGGCACCATGAACGACCTTGCCGTCGCCGGGGCCCGGGGTCACTCCATGATCGTCACCTTTGTGCTCGAAGAAGGTCTTCCTTCTGCCATTCTCGAAGCCGAGGTACGCGCGATGTCGAGCGCGCTGTGGCGGGCGGGAGTCGCCATGGTGGGCGGCGACACCAAAGTCGTTGAGCGTGGCAAGGCAGACGGCATGTATATCACGACCGCCGGCATCGGACGCCCGATCCAGAACCTGTGCGTGGATGCGCGGAGCGTCCGCCCCGGAGACAAAGTACTGCTTTCCGGCCCCATCGGAGACCACGGCATCACGATCCTGCTGGCCCGCGGAGATCTCGAACTCGAGGCCGACCTGCGCTCAGACACACGGTGTGTGCTGCCGCTGGTCGAAGCGCTCGCCAGAGAAGCAGCTCCCGGTATTCGCTGGATGCGCGATCCGACACGCGGCGGTGTCGCCACATCTCTCAATGAGCTGGCTCGCGATTGCGGACTTGGAATCTCTCTTCTCGAAGAGGAAATACCCATCCGCGATACGGTGCGCGGGGCGTGCGAACTGCTCGGGCTGGATCCGCTGCACATCGCAAACGAAGGGCAGTTCCTCGCGATTATTGCGCCGGAGTATGCCGACCTAGCCCTCAGCGCGCTCAACGGTACGCCCGGCGGCGAGGATGCGTGCTTCATCGGCGAAGTGCGAAAGGAGCCTGCAAACGCTGTGCTGGTCAGCACGCGCTATGGGGGAAGCCGCATCGTGGACATGCTGGCCGGCGACCCGCTACCGCGTATCTGCTAGGAGGACCGGCTGAGCCATCTCTATGGAAACGGCATACTCACTCGCGGAACAGATTGAAGAGCGTTTGCTCGTACGCAATGAGATCTTCGCGCGCTACTTCTCCGCGGAGGCTCGCCGGCTTGCCGAAGCCTGCCGTGAGATGTCGGAGCATTTTCTGCGCGGCGGCCGGCTGCTTGCCTTTGGCCGCGGCCCATACGCCACCGATGCGCAACATGTCTCCGTGGAGTTCGTCCATCCGGTCATTGTTGGCAAGCGGGCGCTGCCGGCGCTCGACCTCTCCCTGCTCATGCAGCCATGGCTCGACGCAATCGTACGCCACGACGATATGGTTATGGGCTTCGGGCCCCCGGAAGGAGACGGCGATGTCTGGGCCGCTTTGCAATCCGCGCACGCGCGTGGCGCCATGACCTTCGCCTTGCCGGGGCGGGAGGGTAGTTACGCGCTCACGGTAGCAACCCAGGATGCCTTCATGCACCAGGAGATGGTGGAGATTCTGTGCCACACACTGTGGGAGACGGTGCATGTCTTCTTCGAACATCGTGAGCTCGGCCAAGATATAGGGCAGACCGAGTTCCTCTATCCGTTCCTGGGAAAGCAGAAGCAGGAGACTGCCGGGGTGGTGGATGATGTCGCTGCCTCCATTGTGATGAAGGTGCAGGACGATGCCTTGCTGCGCATGCGCCTCGCCAAAGAGGAATCGGAACAGATCGCTGCTACGGCCATTGATATGCACAAGCGCCTCCAGAGTGGCGGCAAGCTAATTCTCTTCGGCAATGGTGGCTCGGCGACGGACGCCAACGATTGGGCGATTGACTGCGTCATGCCTCCAGCCGGATATCATCCGGTGCCGGCGATCTCTCTCGCCATGGAGCCAGCCACTATCACCGCGATGGCGAACGACGTCGGCATTGAGGTGATCTTCCTGCGTCAGATGCTGGCGCAGGTACAACCCAACGATGTGATCGTCGCCATCTCTACCAGCGGCGGATCACGCAACATTGTCATGGCCATGGAGGAGGCACGGAGGCGCAACCTGATGACGGTAGCGCTGCTCGGCAACGATGGCGGAGAGATCTACCGGCGTGGGCTTGCGGAGCATCCCATCATCGTTCGCAGCGACTACATCCCGCGCATCCAAGAGGTGCAGGCATCCGCCTATCACGTACTTCGAGACACCCTGGAGGTGCTGCACGATGGCCACGCTTGAGCTCTACGGAAGTGCCCATTGCCCACATACGCGGGAACTGCGCGAGTGGCTGGAGTGGACGCGACGCGACTTTCAGGAATACGACGTGGAGGCCGACCCCGAGGCGCGCGCCCGCATGCGTGCCCTTGACCACACAGTCCGTACGGTTCCCGTGTTGGTCGAAGACGGCAAGATCATCCAGGTTGGTTGGCAGGGCCACGGTTGCGTCCTGGGGCCGGAGTAGCGATGGCGAACGCCTGTTCGATTCGCGTGCGTGGTGTCGTGCAGGGTGTTGGCTTTCGTCCGTTCGTGTATCGCCTCGCCCGTGCGAACACGCTCACCGGCTGGGTGCTCAACGGCGATCAGGGCGTAGAGATTCACCTCGAAGGCGACGACGAGGACATGGAGACCTTTGTCCGCGAGATGCAGAGCAGGCCGCCGGCGGCAGCCAGCATCTCGAACGTAGAGGTAGAACCGGCCCTCTGCGAGGGGCTGACCGGATTCACGATTCGGGAGAGCCATCACACCGAGCGGCCCACGGTTCGCGTTTCGCCGGATCTCCCTGTCTGCGAAGACTGCCTTCAAGAATGTTTTGATCCTGACAATCCGCGGTACCGCTATCCCTACATCAATTGCACAAACTGTGGTCCACGCTACAGCGTCGTCCTCGCGCTGCCTTATGACCGGGTAAACACCATCATGCGAGCGTGGCCGCTGGATGCGTACTGCGATGCCGAATATCACGACCCCGCGAATCGCCGCTTTCATGCGCAGCCCGTGGCCTGCTCCGCCTGCGGCCCCAACTTCTTCCTGCGCGAAGAGCAGGAGAACATTACCAGCGGCTGGACCGCGATTGAGTCCGCGGCGAAACTTCTCCGCGAAGGAAAGATCCTAGCGATCAAAGGTCTTGGCGGATACCATCTCGCCTGCGACGCACGGAATCCCGTAGCGAATGCGGCGTTACGCGAGAGAAAGTACCGGAAAGAGAAGCCTTTCGCCATCATGGCGAGAGATATCGAGGTTGCGCGACAGCTGATTGCCCTCACGCTGGATGCCGAGGTGTTGCTGACCTCTCAAGCTCGTCCGATTGTGCTCGCGCCGGCGCGGGTTGAGCTCGAAGGGGTCGCTCCGGAAAATCGCGATCTTGGAGTCATGCTGCCGTACACGCCCCTGCAGCATCTGCTTTTCGCCGCCGCTGCTCCAGAAGCGTTGGTGATGACCAGCGCCAATCGCTCCAGCGAGCCCATTGCGTATGAGGATGCCGATGCATTGCAACGGCTCTCTGGAATCGCCGACGCCTTTCTCATTGGAGAACGTCCGATCGCGCGCCGGGTGGAGGACTCGATTGCGCGCGCCGGCGTATGCGGCCCCGTCGTCCTCCGTCGCTCGCGGGGCTACGCGCCAGGAGCAGTCACATGGTTGCCCATCGAGCGACCGGTCCTGGCTCTGGGTGCGGACCTGAAAAACACGATCACGCTGGTCGTCGATGGCCAGGCCTTCGTCAGCCAGCACATCGGGGACCTCTCGCATTACCAGGCACTTCAGGCCTTCGTAGAGACCATCAAAGATCTGATCTCGATGTATGACATTCGCACCGACGATCTCCTCTTGGTCCACGATGCACATCCGCAATATGTATCGAGTGGCCATGCCTTGGCACTTCCAGTTCAGGAGCGCCACGCGATTCAACATCATCGAGCGCATCTGGCGTCCGTTCTCGCCGAGCGTGGCGAGTGGAAGAAGGAAGTGATTGGTGTCAGTTTCGACGGCACCGGCTTCGGCGATGACGGCGTCATTTGGGGTGGTGAGATTTTCCGCGGCAGCCTCGAGGGTGGTTTCGAGCGCGTAGCGCATCTCCGTCCGGCCGCTCTTCCCGGAGGCGACGCCGCTGCGCAATATCCGGCGCAGGCGGCCTCTGGATTCCTCGCGCAGATCGACCATTTGCCCGATCTGACGCAGCCTCCCTTTCACTTTGGCTCGCGATATCAGGATGCAATGAAATTGATCGAACGTGGCGTCCGTACTTTTTCGACGACCTCCGTGGGAAGGCTATTCGATGCGGCCGCGGCTCTGCTCGACTTCACGCGGGAGAGTACATTTGAAGGACAGGCGGCGATTTGGCTGGAGCAACTGGCCCGTGGCGGGTCGAACCTGGACGCCTATCCTTTTCCTGCGAACGGCTCGGAACTCGACTTCCGTCCGCTCCTTCAGGCGGTCGTCTGGGATCGCCTCTCCCATCGACCCGATCGAGAGATCGCGCGCGCGTTCCAACGAGGCATCGCTGCCGGCCTAAGCCATGCCGTCGCTAGACTCTGCCAGAGCTGGGGAGTGAATACGGTTGTGCTCTCCGGAGGCGTTTTCCAGAACGAGCTATTGCTCGAGGATCTTCAATCGCTCCTCCTCTCTCAGCGCCTGGAGATCTGGACCAGCCATGCCGTGCCCCCAAACGACGGCGGCATCAGCTTGGGTCAGGCGGCGTTGGCAGCATTTGGCCAATACAACGATGCGGCTCTATCCGACGCCCGCGGAGGAGCGCATGCATGAGCTGTCGATAGCCCTGAGCATCGTGGACATGGCGCAGGAGGAGGCGGAGCGCCGCAACGTGCAGGTGGAAGCCGTTCATCTCGAACTGGGTGCGCTCTCCGGTGTGGTGAAGGAGGCACTTCTCTTCTCCTACGAGATAGCCTGTGATGGCACACTGCTCGAAGGATCACGCCTCGTGGTCAAGGACGTTCCCATCGAAGTCTTTTGCCCTTGCTGCGGCGCCGCGAAAACCCTGCGGTCTTTGCAGTGGTTTCACTGCCCCGACTGTGGAGCTGCAACCTCTGAGATTCTCCATGGAAAAGAGCTGGCTATCACTGCGCTGGAGCTGAAGCAATGACTAAGGAACCGCGCCTGCTTGAAGTTCGCAAGAATGTGTTGAAACAAAATGATATTCTCGCGCGCGCACTGCGAGATCGGTTTCGTGCTCAGCACACCTTCGTCATCAGCCTCGTTTCGAGCCCAGGAGCGGGCAAGACGGCGCTGCTGGAGCGGACGCTCACTCTGCTCAAAGAAGAGCATCGCGTCGCCGCGCTGGTGGGAGATCTGGCCACCGAGAATGACGCTCAGCGGCTGGCGCGCAGTGGCGTGCCAGTGAGACAGATCACTACCGGGACGGTCTGCCATCTGGAAGCCGCCATGGTGGAGCGGGCGCTCGATGGCTGGGATGCAGGCCGAATGGATCTGCTTTTCATCGAGAACGTAGGCAATCTGGTATGCCCGGCCTCTTACGATCTGGGCGAGGACCTTCGTCTGGTGCTGCTCTCCGTAACGGAAGGAGAGGATAAGCCGCTCAAATATCCCACTATCTTCAATAGCGCTGACGCCGCAATTATCACGAAATGCGACTTGGCCGCGCCGGTTGAGTTCGATGAGCTGACTGCCGTGGCCAATATTCTGGCAGTCCGGCCGGGCATGCACGTATTTCAACTCTCAGCGAAGACCGGCAAGGGCATGGACAACTATTTGCAGTTCCTTATTGGCGAACTACGGTCAAAGGTGAGCGGCTCTGCGAACGAAGCCATCTCGATTGTAGAAACACACTTCGGCGCATCCAAGTAAGCAACGCAGCACGAGGAGGTATACATGTTCAAGCTGATTTGCCTTGCCGCAGGAATCGCAGTCGCAGTCATCGGAGTTTCCATCGCACCGGATGTCTCCCGCTACTTAAGAATCCGTTCAATGTGAGGATCCCTGAAGTTGCTGGCGGCAATCGGCTTCGGATTCATATGCCGGCAAATTGAACTTTTAACACTCCGTCGACGATGCGCCGCTGCGAAGTACCTCAGATGCGCCAACAATGGGACTGCTGCTATCGATACTGCAAGCCATTTGTATAAAGGCACTTGAGCATCGCACGGCGATCTGCGGATCGCTAGGTGTTAGGCATTGTTGCGACTAATTCTGAAGGGCAGTGGGCACAAAAATGGGCGTGACTACTTCGGCGCGGCGCTGTTGGTTTTCGAAGAGTCTGCGAGACGACAAATGCATTGGGCTTCGAGGTCGAACAAATCGAGATCGGGAGGGCGTCTGCTGGGAAAGTAGTCCGGCCCCGCAGAGGAGAGCGTTGGAATAGGAGCCGCAAAGCTTATGCTGCGGCGGTTGCTCGATTGTCGCCCCGCGAAGCGTGGTTTTTCTTGACTGAAAGCCGCGCGGACAATGGCAATCTTGTATATACGTGCAGTGAAAATGCTAGCGTTGGAACCGATAGCGCACTGAGACGCTGCCAGACGAGCGCAAAGGTCCACCGACGATGCGCTCGAACGGCGCCGGTTCTCCTGGCAGAGCGAAGGTCTCAAGCGTCTGCCCGGACGCACCATCTGCCAGCTCTCCGTTCAGCAGGAGTGTCCAGCGCCCATCGCTGTCACCGTCATGGCGCGCCGGCGCTACTCCAGAGGCTTTCTCCTCGCGGAGACCAGCCCGCGGCTGCATCTCCGGCTCGACCGTCGCTGGTGAGCTGAGCAAAGGACGGAAGACGATCGCGAACGGTGTAGTTCACGGCCGGGTTGATGGAGTGGTCGCCATAGCGCGCATTGAATGCAGCGTTGTCGACGCTGACGCCGCCGATCACACCAGGGATGATGATATTCGGGTCGGCATAACCATTACCATGCGCATTCGCCGTCAGGTTGTTCTGGAACAGAAAGTCGCCAATCTGAAAGAACTGAGCGATTGGCTCTCCATGATCGCCGGCGACACCCGGCGCGAAGTACTGCGGCGCCTTGATGCCGCCGGAGGCCGTCTCGGTCGGAAATCCGGGGCACGGACAAGGGAATGCCGGGACGCCCTGGATTTGCAGCCAGCAGATCTTCCCGGGTATAGGCGGAGGCCGATGGGTCGGGAGAGAGTACATCTGGCTCCGCGTGAATCGTCACGGTTTCATTCCGCAGCAATTGGATGCCCAGTGTCTGATCGCCTTCGATGTCCAGATCGGTACGGAAGGTCGAGTACCGGTCAGACTGAGCAGTCAGGTGAGTAATGCCTCGCGGCCAGGTCATCGAGAAATGACCTCTGGCATCCGATGGCGTACTCACCCCATTTTGCGGTCGTGATCACCGCCCCGGCAATCGGGTCGCCGTGCGTCGACGTGAACCTTCTTTCCAGTGTGAATGTCTCCTGCTGTGCGTGAAGGAGACAGGGCACACTACAAAGCAGCAGGAAAGCGCCGGGGACGAACCGCTTCAGTTCGATTGCCGAAGCGCTCGATCCGGTCGTCGCCTCCAGGTAGTGTCGCATGGCTATTGCGGTGTCCAGTGCGGATGCCCCGTGAAGAGGCCGCCGACAACCCCAAGCTGATAGACGAGGAACGTCCCGAAGCAGACGCTCACGACGCCGGCCGCCGTGCTGAGGTAGCGACTCAGTGCGGGCACCCGGTCGCCGGCGTACATCAATGGCATGGACATGGCCATCGTCATGCACATCATGCCCACCATGGTCCCGATGCCAAAGATGATGAGATAAATGACGGCCCAGAGAGGCTTGTGAATCGTGGAGAGAACGAGCAGTGCCACCGCGGCGGAGCCAGCGAGGCCATGGACCAGACCAATGGCAAGCGGACGAAGACACTGATATGCACCGTTCGAGCGGAAGTTGGCGATCGTCGAAGGCCTGTCGGTTGTGTTGCCTTCTGGCGCAGTCGAAAGATCAGCCGTCCCGGCATTGTGGGTGATGCCCTTTCTTGACCGGAAGCACTCGGTGATCCTCTGCATCCAGCCAGTCAGATTCAGCAGGCCGAGCAGGATCAGCATAAGTCCGACACTGAACTCCATGGACAGGCCCACGCGCGGAGGGATGACCACGCCGCACAGAATGATGAGACAGCCTACGACAAAGATGGTCAACGTGTGGCCGAGTCCCCAGAGGCCGCCGATCAAGGCTGCGCCGCGCAGACCGCGTTGCCTGGTCACGATGGTTGAAATGGCGACAACGTGATCAGTGTCTGTCGAGTGACGAATGCCGAGGACAAGCCCGATGCCTGCGATGAAGAGCGCCGGGCCAAGCTTCTGCTGCGACAGGCTGTGCGCCGTGATACCGGTTGTGGCAAAAGCGCGGATCGCGATCGCTGCTCCGAGAATTGTCATAAAGGCCGCGGAGGCGACCGGGAGCCACCGCCTCGTCCACGGACCATCCATCTGCCGGCTGCTCATGAAGCGCCGCGCGTAGACCATCAGGAGCCCAAAGCTAATGAGCACTGCCGCCAGGCCCATGCTGAAGCAGGTGATGAGAAAGAACCCGAGGTGGATGCGATGCAGCGCGAAGGCGCTCAGCAGCACGACCAGCGCAGCCGGACACGGAATGATGCCGCCAGTGATGCCGAGCGTGAAGAGTTGAAGGAGAGAGATCGTCCTCGTTGAACCGGGTGCTGCGGCCGCGATTCCAGAAGGGAGTGTTGTCTCAGGCGCGGCGGAAGGGTTCGTGTTCGCGGCTTGCTTTTTTTTGGAGGAGAACCAGTGGCCATGCATCTCGCCAGCCGTGTGCGCGTGTTCCACTTCTTCGCCGGTCCAGCGGCGTAGAAACATGTAGCCGCCAAGAGCAGCGATGGTGAGCCCCGAAAGCAGTCCGAGCCATGGGTACAACTGCTCCGGCAGAATATACCGCGATGCATAGAGGGTGATTGCTCCCAGTGCAAAAACGCTCGCGGTATGGGCGACGGTAACGATCAGCCCCAGCAGAAATGCATGACGTGCGGTTCCCTTCGATCCCACCAGATATGCGGCGACGATCGTCTTGCCGTGTCCCGGCTCCATGGCGTGCAGGGCGCCCAGCCCCATGGATATGAGCGCAGCAGTCAACAGGAACCACAGACTCATCTGCCGTGTTGTGATGAGCTCAGTAAAGCGATTGCGCGCAGTCCCCCGACGGTTTGCCTCGAGCGGCATGGGCGCAGCGGACGACAATTGCGGGGAGTCAGGAGCCCCTGCTGCAGCATGCAAATGGATGGGTACGGATTGTTTCCGGTTTGCTGGTTTGGAAGTGTGTTTACGAGAAATGGTCGCGAAGTCCGACGGCGGTGTGCTTGCAGGCCGCGAGATAGCGCCTGCTGTTGTTGCGTGGCTCTGCCTTGCGGGTTGCGGCGCCACAGGAATGGCGATGCGGAGGGTCGCTGTCAGGTCCTGTGGCGGACTGTTCAGCATATCGGTTGGATAGTTGCTCAATCCGCCGCTGCGGTCCGTGCTGGGCGCAGACGTAGCCAGCAGCAGCGACGGTGGTCCATGGACGATAATCTCCTTCCACCCGGCGCGGCCGGCGAAGTTGCTATCGACATAAGTGACGTTGCCGGAGCCGGCAGCATCCGGATACGCGGCGCGGAAGGTATATCCCAGCTTCATCGTTGGCAAGCCACCGGCCCCGGGCGGGAAGATGACGCCCTGGGAGACCAGATACGGGGGAGCCTGCCGCCCGTCGATACGCAGCAAAAGGCCGCTCGCAAGCTCGGCGCCTCGTTGTTTTAGATAGGGTTCAAGCGAAACCGCATCGGATGGCGTGATGTTGTACTGCTGCAGCTCCTGATAGGGAGGTATCTCCGCCAGATCGATGAAGTATTGAACCTCAATGCCATCCTGCCGGAGCGTGAGACGTGAGTAGTGATTCACGCTGAAATTGCCCATGGGATGAGCAAAGCATCTGCCGATCGGCACCAGCAGTAGTGCGAGAAGGATTAGAAGCGCACGCCTACTGACCATCGGGACCCCGCCTGCCGGGTGCCGCTGTCACGCTGGAAGTAAGCGGCGCAGCATGCTGCAACTCGCTCAACTGCTGCGTCGCCACCTGCGAGTAGAGCGGGTGGAAGTGCGGATTGATCCGGATGGCTTCGTTGAGCTGTTGCGCGGCCTGGGCGTCGTGTCCGGATTTTGCCGAGATCATGCCGGCATGGAAGAAGAGCATGGCATCTCTCGTTCCCAGTCGCATGGCGTGAGACATCGCCTCGTCGGCCTGTGCGAACTGGCCGTTCTTATAGAGAGCCCAGGCCAGCGCATCCCAGGTATAGATGTCGCTGCGTACTTCGAACTCCTTGCGAGCGAGGGCCAGGGCCTCGGTCAGGTTCCGGTCGTGGTCCGCGTAAAACAGCGCCAGATCGCGATTGTGTAGCACCTGATTGATATGTCCCAGCAGCCCGATGTATTGCACCAGCTTGTACTGCTTCTCCGCATTCGCAGTGTCGGCGGTCTTCTGGTAGATGTCTCCGAGCTCCGCGATGTAGATCGGCATGGGGACTACGGCAATAGCGCTCTGGTAAAGGGCGATGGCTTCCTTGTATTGGCCCTGGCTGGCACGGACTTTCCCCAGACCAGCCAGGGCACGGTAGTCACCGGGATGGATGGTGAGCGCGGTCAGGTACGCATCGGCTGCTGCCTGAATCCGGCCCGCCTGGTAAGAGAACTCTCCCAACTCGAAGTAAAGCCACGCACGATTCTCACTCGGCAGTTGCGCCTGCACGCCTTCGTCGACGGCGATACGCATCTCGGCGATGGCGCCTTCGGTGTCGCCTGAAACGAACTTCAGGTAAGCCAGACGGCTCTGCTGAGCATAAGCTTCGCGCGCCTCTAATGGGGCCGCGGTGGTGACTGGTTGCAGCCGGGAATAGGCGATGGCCGCCTTCTCGTACTCGCCCATATCCGCGTATGCGTCTCCCACGATGGCAAACGCCGACAGATCGCCTGATCCAAGCGCGAGGGCTCTCTGCGCATAAGTAAGTGCATCGGTGAATCGATGCTCGCCCATGCAGACTTCCGCCAAGGTCTGGAGCGGCGCCGCCGCCGTCAGGTCTGTGCTGACCAGATCGAGCGACTTCGACAAAGCCTGCTCGGCGAGCTGATAGTCTTCCACGTCCCCCGTCTCACGCGCTCGCTGGAAGAACGCCGCCCCCAGTCCGGCATAGGCTGCCGCGTCCTTTGGATAGCGGTGCTCCGCGCCTGCATTTTCCCGATGGCGCGATCGGTGCCGGTCGGACGCGGGATCAACAGCGCAGCCGGTACCCCGCCCGTATCCTTGCCTTCCACCACGGGCATCACGGGGGGACATTCGCGGGCGGTGTCCGCGGGGCCCCACTGGCGCGGCTGGCGGGGTAGCCGCCACTTGCAGCCGCCTAGTTGCCTGCGCGCCGCAGCGGCGAATGGCGACGTGGGATTGGCGTGTAGTGCGGCGGTGAAGTTCTGCGATGCCTGCTCCGGCTTGTTTAGCTTCAGCGCGATCTCACCTGCATGCTCATCGATCTGTGCGCTGTGAATGCCGGTGGCGATCGCCTTCTGGATCTGCGCGTCTGCCTCCGCGTATCTGCCGTTTTCATAGAGCGACCAGGCGTATGCATCCAGCGTCCACACGTCTTGCCGCCACGCTACCTGCTGCTGCGCCAGATGGATTGCCTGAGCCGCATCCCGCCCTTCGCCTGGATTCGCGTCGTAGAGAATCAGCTCCGTATTGTCATGCGATGGCTTCGCTGCTTCAGTCTGCGCGCTCTCCAAAAACCGCCTAGGCGTTTCCGTGTGTTTCTGCGAAGCCTGTTTCTCCGCTTCCATCAGGAGATACAGGGTCGACGACTGCGATGTGTGGTGCGCCTGCTCTTCGAGAAGACGCCGGTTGAGAAGAGCGATTGCTTCAGAGGGCTTTCCTTGCGCAAGATCAAGACGAGCCGTGATCATGAGCGTGATGGGGGAATGCGGGTAGAGCTCTTCTGCGCGGGCGAGCGCCTGTCCGGCCGCTCCAGTTGACCAACGTCGAGCGCAACCGTTGCGATGCGATCAGCAATCCACGCCATCTGTTCCGGATCTACCTGCGACGTCTCAGCGAAGGCCTGGTTCAGGAAATCGAGCGCGCCAGAAATGTCCCCGTAGATGACCCGCAGCTCCGCACCCAGCAGCAGTCCGTATACATTGTTCGGGCGCATGTTGATCATCCACTGTGTAGAAATGTCGGCGTCCGCGTAGTTACCCAGAGCGAGATCGGCCCCAGCCACGTAACCGTAGACGGTCACGTCGTCGGGGACCTTGCGATTGAGAGATCGCGCTTGTTCGAGCGCTGAGACGAACCGCTGCCGTCCTAGGAGAAGCGCGACGCTTGCCTTTTCGAGCTGAAAATCCCCTGGAGCGAGCTGCAGTCCCTGTTGCAATGCCTCTGCGGCCCGATCGAGCAACGCGGGATCGTCCGTGTCGCGGGCACGCCGTATGTAAGCCAGCGCCAACTCGTCATAGGCCTGTGGACGCTTTGGATCCTTCGCGAGCTGCCGCTGCGCCTCGGCAATGCGCTGCTCACCGGGGCTTTGTTGAGCTGCCACATGGGGACGAATCTCCTGGTTCGGCGGGACCGCAGACTGGTGCGCCTGCAGTGCGATAGCACTCGGTGTCGCAGTAATCAAACAGAAAACGAGACGAGCAACATTGTTCATCGGAATAGCCTGATGACTGTGCCTACAAGCATGTTCGTCCGCGGGCTCCCGGTGCCGGTCGTTGAAACCGCCGCCAGAAGCCCATGAAATTCGGGGAGGTGCTACTTCAACGGGCAGGGAGCATTGCCTCCCTGATCTGTCGGGGGTGCCCCGGTCCCGTTGTCACTATCGTTCGTCACCGTCGGCTGGGCGCCACAGCCCACTTCGGATGGGTCGATGTGCCGGCTGTCCCGCCCGCTGTAAGCGTAATGAACGTAGGGGAAGGTCTCCTGCGTCGCAACATCCGGCGCATTGACACCATCTCCAATTGCATTGTTTGGAAAGACGTTGAACTTCGCGTTGAGGACACCGCCGCCAACGACGCGAGCTGCGATGTCGGTCACGTCGTCGGTCAGCCGACGTCCATTCGGGAAGCCTGCCAGGTCGCCCGCCAGCACGCCCAGGCGCTTGCGTGCCTGTTGCGGAGTTGGAGGAACACCGGTATTAAGCCGCAGCAGATCCGCAGGGGGTCCAGGAGGTGTTCCCGGAGCGGCGATCGGCGCGGCGTACGTGACCAGGGGCAACAGGTCCGTCCGCGGCGGCGGCGGGATATTGATGCCATAGATGGCGTTCAGAATGCGGGCAATGGTTGGGTCCAAAGCAAAAGACAGGAACTGTGCATCGTTCTTAGGCTGTTCCATGCTCCAGCGGTCCTTGTACCCAGTGCCAATGATCAGCTCATTGACCAGCGGATTGGCCAAGCGTTGTACCTGGTAATAGCGGCCCTCGTCCACGGCCGGCACCGGCGAACGGCGCACTGTGACCTGGCGGCGCGACGTCGTAGCCCAGGAGCCGATGGTGGCTTTCGGATCGTTTGCCAAATGCTTTTTGCCATCAGAAGTCAGCATGGTGATCGGCACTTCGATCACAATCGTGTTGACGTTGAAGCCCGAGACAGCATTGGGCGCCAGATTGGTGTGGTCATCGGCATCCTGCGCCGGGGTCAGCACGCCCGGCGTGCCGGACCCGGTTTGCCGGAAATTGAAGCTGTCGAAGGCCGCGCCAAGATCGATGTAGAACGGATCCGCAACGGTACCTGCAAATACCCGGATGCCGCTCTCGCCGCCCCAGGACAGGTTGTAGATTCCCTGTTTTGCCAGGTCATCGTAGTCCGGCATCGTTCGCGAGCCAATGTTGCTGGGCACCGCGAAGAGGCGGTCGTCGTCGCCTCCCAGGCGCATCCTCCGTCCATCTTTGATCATGGTGACGGTGTAATTCTGGCGAACCCCCAGACCTGCGGAACCTGGTCCGTCGAGCGAAGTTATCGCGGGCGGCACAACCGGCGTCCCCGGTGGAACCGGCGCCGGCGAGTTAGCCGGTGCATTCAGTCCGTTACCTGCACCGGCGGCAGAGGTAAATAGGCGCGGTGCGCGATATTCGGTGTTAAAGCGGAATTGGAATGTAACATCGGCCACTGCGTCAAAGTCGTTATCTATCTTAATTTCGTAGAGAACGTTCGGATCGAAAGGAAAGTAGTTCGGCCCGTTACTTGGCTCGAGGAATGGATCGACATTCATCACAAACGTCACACGGTCTGAATGGTCGTAGCTGACAAACGCGTAGAAGTCGGTAATGTCGGCGGGGTGGTCCAACGCGGTGATTGGAGCTTCGCGGTGACTGGATGCGAAGGACGCATTGGGCGTCATGCACATCATGCTCATCGCAGCGACGAGTGAAGTAGCGCGTCTCAACATGGCTCTCTCCGGTAATGTGAGCTGCTCGGAAGCACGATCCCGTCGAGCAAACCAATAACTAGACTGCCGATCCGGTAACTAGGCTGTCGAATCCGGTTTCGTACGCAGCGATCCTACGCAATGCGCCATAACAGCAGCCATAGAAACTTCCTGCACTTTTGATATGGCGCAAATCGTTCTACGATCGTTCCAAGTATTGACTTAACGAGATCTCCGCATACTGTCGGATTGTGTTACGAGACTTATCTTTGGTCACTCCAGGATGAAGTTACTTTTCTGTAGTTTGTTGCGCCGACTACTGTAGCGGACAGTGGAGAGGGTTGGCTCGACCGCATCGAGCGAGATCTTCGAGCCTTCTTTCATCACGAAGGACTTAGTTGGGACGGGACTGGGGCCCTTGGTTACCGAGCAGCTCGTCGAGACGGCCCCTCATGCCCGAAGTCACCGACACGAGCGGCATAGCTCCAAGCACACTCCGACTGCAGAGGACGGCGCCTCAAAGGACGACCAGCGGGTGCGCGCGTCCGTTGCCTGGGAACAAAGCAGACGAGCGTATTCGCGTCGTCATTTCACCTGCAGGACACTACCACTGGAGAGCACACGGATGTCGATATAGCCTCAGCGCGTCTGCTGCTTGCGATGGGCAGAATCGATGAGGCCGCAGCCCATGCACACAAAGCACTGGATGCAGTGAACAAAGCCAGAACAGTAACCGACCTGCCGGATGCAGAAGCCGTCCTAGCAGAGACGCTGCTCACCCAAGGCAAAGTTGCCGAACTCGCCAACCGTCTGAGAAAGCGGGCGCGGCTCTCGGAAGCAGGAACGGTTCGAGAGCACATTGGCCGTCGAGATTGCGATTGCACGAGTCCTTGCGGCTTCCAAAAATCAGTCAGATAGAGCCGAGGCCAAGCAACCGACTTAGTCGCATGATAGATGATGCAAGAAAAGCAGAATTTATTCCAAAGGAGTTTGAGGCTCGGCTTGCTTAGTCGAAACTACTCGCTCAAGACAGTTTGGAGAATGGACGTAACGAGTTGAGGACTTTGGAAAGGGACGCCTCCGCGCGAGGGTTGGAGTTGATTGCACGTACGGCAGCTACTGAGCTTACGGCGCATGGCGACTCTAGAAGCTGAGGCTGGCGAAACCTCGCTTGCACGGCGATCAGGTCCTTCCACAATTGTGGCGGACAACGTTATTTGTCCTCACCGAGCTACTCTTTGGCATAGGTGGGCGAGCATCACGCCTTCTTGCCCGAGCTTCGCGAAGGCCACTACATCGTCCATATGCAGTCTGTCCCGGGCTCTTCCCTTGAGGACTCATGTGCGTAGGGCGAGAAGTCACAGTCGTTGCACAGAGGGTTGGCAGGGCCGAACTGTCGGAAGACGCCTGGGGACCGCACTGCAGCGAGATTGAGGTTTCTTCTGCATTGGGGCTTCGATCTGTTCAGCGTTTTAGATTGGGCGCGCCGGCAGCGGAAGTGTCGCTGGCTGAGCATGACAAATACGAGCGGAATCACGGCTAGTAAGGGACCCGCGATGCGTGCTCAACGACTAGCGCTTGGTTGCCATGCAATGTAGGCAGGCACGCACGACGGGCGCCTTTTCTGAGCATTGTCTGAAAGCCTTCGGTTGAAACAAAAGAAAACGCAGAATCGCCTACTCTGTTAGCCGATTGGAACAGCGTAACGCTTTTTTCGTAAGGCTCTGATGGAGAAGAACATGGTTCGTCCCGCAGCCGAATTTGGGGGTTTGTAACGAGCCTCTAGGCGTTGAGAAGTTTTTGTGGTGGGGCACAAAAATGGGCACAGATGCTAAAACAACTACATTCAAATCGACTGTAAGCTATTGATTTTTTGGCTCCTCAGGTAGGACTCGAACCTACAACCCTTCGGTTAACAGCCGAATGCTCTGCCATTGAGCTACTGAGGAGTGTGTTGGGCCAGAGCGTGGGCGACGCCCTGCTCTATGTAGTTTTACGATAGCAAATCTGCCGAGGACAGGTCAAAAAGTCTCGCTGGATGTGTCATTGGGACGCGTCAACTGGCGTGGCGCAGGACGGACTCCGCCGCCCGGCGTCCAGAAGCCAGCGCGCCCTGGATCGATGGCGTCTCCCGATAGTCTCCACACACATAGACACCTTCCATCAGGCGCGGATTGCTCTGCTCCCATTCCGCGTGTGCGCATAGCGGCAACGCATGCACAATCGGATAGCCGCCCACCACTGTCCACCTTGTGACATCCGCACCAAACCAACGCCCGAGTTGAGCGCGAGTGTCGCGCTCCAACTGTTCGATCTGCGAAGCGGACTGTGGTGCACGCCCGACGACGTTTGCCGCAATCAGGTGCATACCAGGAGGAGCGTAACGTTCACTGGCCTGGCTCAGCACCATGGCATGGTTCACAGGACCAGCGGCCAGTCCCTCTCCATTGAGCACCAGCAGGGGGCCATCGATAGGGGTGCGGTCGGCGGCGTAGTAAAAAGTCGTGGCGCGATTCCACTGGACCAGATCGCTGACCGGCCAGTGTTCATTCTCATGATTCAGAAGTGATCGGACCTGCTCATCATCGATTGCCAACACAACTTGACGAGCCGGGTAGCTTACCTTCTTTCCCGCATCCAGCACGAACCTATTTCCATTCCGTCGTACCGCGCTGACACGAACATTTGTCTCTAAAGTTCCACTCTTGAGACGAACCGCCAACTGACGTGGCAGCATCTCCATGCCGTTTTCCGGCACTGCGGCGTCGCCATACGCGAACATGCGAAAGAGGAATTGGAAATAGCGGCTTGAGGTGGCAAGTTCTCGTTCCAGAAATATTCCGGCGAGAAATGGGGTAAAGAAACGATCCACAATCCTCGAGGAGAAGCCGTATTCCTCGAGAAACTGGCGGGTTGTCAACTCCGGCTTCTTAAAGAGATCCGCAGGTTCACCGTGCTTTACCAGGCGACGCAGACGCGCGACGCGCAGCTTGTCATTCAGGCTTACTACGGGGTCCACGGCGATGCTGAGCGCATTGCCCAATGAACCGCGAAATGGATCGGCAAAATGATGAAAATGGCCGCCGTGCCGCACAAGTGCACCCCTGGCGAAGGGGCGCAGACGCAACGCCTTCACGTCGAAGTGCTGAACGATTTCCGGATAACCCGTAAGCAGAACCTGAAATCCGCGATCCAAACGAAAGCCCTCTACCTGATCGGTGCGAATCCGTCCGCCGGGCGCATCCTCCGCCTCCAGCAGCTTCACCGATAGACCAGCCTGCTCCAAACGCACAGCACAACAGAGCCCGGCGAGACCGGCGCCGACAATTGCTACATCGACCATGACGCCAGTTTGCCACATGAGACAAAGGTAGCTTTCGCAATACCGAACTGAGACAAGATCTACGACCGCGAGAACGCGAAGTCAGAACCAATCCCTACGAAGGAGCGAGTCGCGATTAGGATGAGGAAACCTGTTATGAAGCCTCGATTCAAGTCCACGCTCTTACCGCTCCTGCTGTTTGCCGGAGCGATCATCGTTTTCCTGAACGCCTGGTGGGCATTCCAGGCGGTTCGTACTTTGGCGACGAATGCCTTCTGGCTGGCACATAGCTGGCAGGTGGTGCATCAGGTGGAGCGGGTCCTCGGCTCAACCGTCAATGCCGAAACGGGCGAACGCGGCTATCTCATCTCCGGCATGGATAGCTACCTGGAGCCATACACAGCGGCCCGTCAGGAGCTGCCCGGGGAACTGGCCCACTTGCAGTCATTGACATCGGACAATCCCAGCTCAGCAGGAGCGGATACAAGACCTCCGCGCAACGGTGGATCGGAGAATGCTCGTACTGCAAAGGGCTATCGAGATGCGCAGGCATAGTGGCCCGGATATGGCCGCGCCTCTGCTGCTCGGCGGACCCGGCAAGATCGAAATGGATCATATCCGCGCCATATGCGATGCGATGGAAGCCGAGGAAGACAGGCTGCTGGCGATCCGAACTGCTTCGACGAATGACAGCACCCGGCAAGCGCAAGTCACTGTGGTGCTAGCCAGCACCTTGGATTTTCTTCTCATCCTCTTTGCCTTCTGGCAATTCGTGAGCGAACGCGACCTACGAGTTGCCGCGGAAGCCGCTGGCGAACGAGTTGTGCTCGCACAGAAGGAAACAGAGGCCAGATCAGCAGAAGTACAGTTGTTGAACGCGACGCTTGAAGACCGCGTGCGTATGCGTACTGCAGAGTTGGAACGGATCAATCGCGAACTTGAGGCGTTCAGCTACTCCGTCTCGCACGACCTGCGGGCTCCCCTACGCACAATCGATGGATTCAGCCTCGCTCTCCAGGAAGACTATGCCACGACAATCGACGACAGCGGTCGAGACTATATCAACCGAGTTCGCGGCGGCGTGCAGCGCATGGGCCAGCTCATCGATGCGCTGCTCCAGCTCTCGCGCATCACCCGAGCCGAGATCATCCGTGAAAACTTCAGCATGAGCGGGCTCGCAGAGTCGGTCGCCTCCGATCTGCGGGAGCAGAATCAGGACCGTGCGCTGTCCTTCGAAGTTGAGCCCGGGCTGGATGTATACGCCGATCCAAGGCTCACACGTATCGCCCTGGAAAACCTGATGGGCAATGCGACCAAATTCACTTCGAAGGTGCCACACGCGAAGGTCCGCTTTGGATGGGACCCGGAGCAAAGTGCCTGGTACGTACGCGACAACGGAGCAGGCTTCGACATGGTCTATGCAGATAAGCTGTTTGGCGCCTTCAATCGGCTGCATGGCGACAAGGACTTCCGAGGCTCGGGAATTGGATTGGCCACGGTTGCGCGCGTCGTTCACGGACATCACGGACGCATCTGGGCAAAGAGCGCTGTAGACCAGGGAGCGACCTTCTGGTTCACCCTGGAATGAGATGAAGGGGCGATCGCCTTTACCCTTCCCTTTATCCAGGATATGCCCGCTTCTCGCTCCGGCGGCTCGCGTGTCTCTCAACACGAAGGCTTTCGATGTAAGAAATCAGGTGATCGCGAGCTGTTTCAAGCGCGCGCCGGTCCCCATCCAGCCGGCTCATCATCAAGGCGCCTTCCAGCGTGCCGATCACGATCGATGCAACGGCATGGGATTGAATCTCAGCCTTTACAGTTCCCTGCCGCATTGCTGAGTCCATCAAAGAGCCGAGACGCGCACGCCAGCCATCGAGCGCCTGCCGCGCACGTGCTCGCAAAGCACTGTTGCCGTCGTCGCTATCGATCGCAGTATTCAGGAGCGGACAACCACCCCGCAGAGTGGGTCGCCGCTCCACAAAATTTCGGATGAATGTTTCCATCCTCAATAGAGGATCTTGGATCTCCTCGAGTCCTCGGGTGCGGCCATGGGACACTTCCTCCCATGCAAAGTCGAACGCGGCCAACGCCAGCTCTTCCTTGCTGGCGAAATGACGATAGATACCCCCCTTTTCGATCCCGGCTGCTTCCATGATCTCTCCCAGGGAACATCCTTCGTAGCCCTTCTGGTTGAAGAGCGGCGCCGCTTGCGCCACGATGTGCTGTCGCGTTCTCTCCCCTTTGCGAAATAGTCCTACCGGGCCGTTTATGCGCATATAAGCCGCCTTGTCACCGGAATATCCTCTGACTCAAAATAATAGACGCATTTGCGACCGATCGGTCTCTTCGGGAATCAACTACTCCATCACAGACTGGGGGATGGTTGGCCGCTGCTACCCAAATGACAGGACCCACGCAGACCACCGCGGTCAAGCCCGGAGTGAGTCCGTGGGCGGTCGCGCTCACCGTGACTCTTGCCACATTCATGGAGTTGTTGGATACGTCGATCGCCAATGTTTCCCTGCCCTATATTGCAGGCGGCCTGGGGCGCAGCTTCGACGAAGTCACCTGGATACTGACCACCTATCTGGTGGCAAATGCTGTCGTGCTGCCGATGAGCGCATGGCTCAGCCGGGTCTTCGGCAGGAAGAACTACTACATGGGCTGCGTGGCGCTCTTTACGATAAGTTCATTCTGCTGCGGGATCGCTCCAAGCCTGGGATTCATGCTGCTCAGTCGCGTCCTGCAGGGCATCGGCGGAGGCGGCCTGGCGCCAGTGGAACAGGCGATCCTGGTAGACACGTTCCCACCAGAGAAACGCGCATCCGCATTCGCGCTCTACACCATCGCCATCGTCACTGCGCCGGCCATCGGGCCTGTTCTAGGCGGATGGATCACGGATAACTACACCTGGCGCTGGGTTTTTTTCATCAATATTCCGATCGGTCTGCTCTCCCTCTACCTCAGCAACCGCCTGGTGCAGGATCCACCAGCATTCACGATCGAGCGAAAGGCCGCACGAGCAGGCGGCCGCCTGAAGGTCGATAGCACCGGCATTGCTTTGGTTGGCCTGGGTTCGGCTGCGCTGGAGATCTTCCTGGATCGCGGCCAGATCGATGATTGGTTCGGCAGCCGGCTCATCGCCTGGGCATTTGGCATCGCTCTCGTCTGCTGGGTGGCAGCAATCTTCTGGGAGCTGCGGCAGAAGGATCCAGTGATTGACTTGCGTTTGCTGAAGAGTCGTCACTTCGCTATCGCTTCTGTGCTTCTGTTTATCTTCGGCTTTGGTCTCTTCGGCAGCACCACAATGATCCCGCAGATTCTGCAGTCTCTCTATGGCTACCGTGCCATCGATGCGGGCCTGGTGCTGGGGCCTGGCGCACTGATGATTACCTTGCTGGCCCCCATCGGCGCGAGGCTGGTCCAGAAAGGCATCGTGCATCCGCGCGTCCTGCTTTGCGGCAGCCTTGCGGGAGTAGCCGCGTCGATGTGGTATTACAGCACCTTCAATCTGGCGACGAATTACGGACATTACGCCCTCGCACGTGTCTTTCAGGGCCTTGGCTATGCCTTCTTCTTCGTGCCGCTCAATGTCGTGGCTTATTCAGAACTGCGAGCCGATCAGAACAATCGTGCCTCCAGCCTTACGAACCTTTTCCGCAACTGGGGCGGCAGCTTCGGCATCGCTTTCATCACTACGGCAAGCGAGCGCCGCTTTGACTATCATCAGTCGGTAGTGAGCGCAGCACTCCCGCAAACATCCGGCCTCCTGGAACAACGCGTACGTGCTTTGACTACTTTTCTTGTGCACCGTGGCTTTTCCGCCGGCGATGCGCATAGTGCCGCGCTGGCGAATGTGTATCGGCAACTCGGCAACCAGGCGCACATGTTGGCCTATATGGATTGCTTTCGGGTACTCGGATGGGCAACACTCGCTGTTGCACCCCTGACATTTTTCATCCGCCGCTTCCGAGCGGGAGGAGCGTCGGGTGGCCACTAAACCGGCGTTCCACTTTTGCGATGTAACAGCCACGGGCAGCCGCCGGATACACTGAAAGCAACATCGGACCGAGGTGAGAGTCATGGCACGCATTTCAAGGCTGGGAAGGCGGGACGTCAGCGAAAGCGTTGGGGAAATCTACGATCGTTATGTCCGGCAGCGCGGCAACGTGCCCAACATGTTTCGCACCGTAGCTCATCGGCCGGAGATTCTGCAGACGATGATTGCGCATATGGAAGCGGTGCTGAACACCGGCACCTTGCCCACAGCGTTAAAGGAACTGGTCATCGTGCGCACCTCGCAGATGAATCACTGCGAGTACTGCCTCGCGTCACATTCCCTGCTGGCGAAGAGGCTGGGATACAACGATGCGCAAATTGCTGACCTGCCCCGCTTCGAGAGTAGCGATGCCTTCACTCCCCGCGAAAAGGCGGCCCTGCGACTAGCCGAACGCCTCACGCGCAATGAGAGACCTCTCGACGAGGCAGAGGTGGCGGAACTGAAGCTTCACTTCAACGAGGGCGAAATCGTGGAATTGATGGCCGCCAGCGGTTTGTTCAATTACTTCAACCGCTTCAATAACCTGTTGGCAATGGAGCCGACCCCGACCGGCGCGGGCGTAGAATCGTCGACGGTCCAGGCATAAACAACAAACGCAGTACTACACACCGAAACAGACTGGGATGCATCAGGAGGAAAGACATGCAACTTGACCGGACAATGACTCTGGCAGTCTTGATGGCAGCGACGACAGTCTCAGCAAGTGCCGCAAAGGTGAAGCCCGTTGTTGTCGCCATCCACACTGCAGACGGCAAGGATGCCGGAACGATAACGCTGCGCCCCGGCAAAAGGGGGGCCGTAAACGTCAACGTGGATCTGAAGAATTTGCCGCCGGGCGAGCATGGCATGCACGTTCATCAGTATGCAAGATGCGATCCGCCCGACTTCAAGTCCGCAGGCGCCCACTTTAATCCCGGCAGCAAGCAACACGGCATAAGGAATCCGGGCGGCCCCCATGCGGGTGACATGCCTTTCAATCTGAGCGTAGGGCCGGACGGTACAGACAAAGCCGAATTCAGCACAAAGGGCATATCGCTCGACCCAAAGGCGATCGACTCCGTTTTCACAAGTGACGGCACGTCGATCGTGATTCACGCAAAAGCCGACGACATGATGACCGATCCATCTGGAAACTCAGGCGCGAGAATCGCTTGCGGCGTCATCATGACTCCTACTTCGATGTAGCTCAAGCTCCGCTAATCAAGCAGACTACGCCCGGAACGGGGGCGCCCCTGACCGGGTGCGCGATTCCAGTTCAACTTGTGCGATGATGCCGCCATGGCCCGCGCGACCCTCAGCTACAGGCTCAAACATCAACCCCTCGCGGTCATCGGTATTTCGCTGCTAGTGCTCTTCGTGGCTATGGCGCTGCTGGCATCAGCAGCCGCACCCTATGATCCTGCTGCCATCGATCTGAGCCACCGCCTGCTCTCTCCGAGCCACGCACATTGGTTTGGCACCGATGAACTTGGGCGCGACGTCCTCTCGCGCATCCTCTATGGCGCACGCATCTCCTTGATCGTGGCGGTCAGTGTCGTTACCATCTCGCTCTCGCTTGGCATGCTGGTCGGTGGCCTCGCCGGCTACTATGGCGGCTGGGTCGACACGGCTCTCAATATCTTCGTCATGAACGCATTTCTCGCGCTGCCCGGAATCCTGCTGGCGATTGCGTTCGTCGCCTTTCTCGGCCCTGGCCTTTTCAACCTGGTGCTCGCGCTCTCCATCAGCGGCTGGGTCGGCTACGCACGCCTGGTGCGGGCCCAGGTACTGGCTGTTCGCGAGCGTGAATTCGTGGAAGCCGCACGTGCATTGGGGGCAGGCGACGTGCGCATCTTCGTTCGCCACATCGTGCCAAATATTGTGCAGCCCATCCTGGTGCAGTCGGCGATCGGAATGGCTGGTGCCGTGCTGGCTGAGGCTACGCTCAGTTTTCTTGGGCTTGGCATTCCAGCGCCCGCGCCAAGTTGGGGCTCCATGCTGAACGACGCGCGCTCCCATCTCTTCGATTCGCCGCATCTGGTCGTCTTCCCCGCGCTGGCTGTCATGGGCTGTGTGCTCTCGTTCAACTTCATCGGCGATGCGTTGCGCGACTATCTCGATCCGCGCACGCGTATGGCGGTCGGACTTTAGTCCATGCGCATCGGTGTCATCTCCGACACGCACGGCCTGCTGCGCCCTCAGGCTATAAAGGCACTACAGGGTGCGGAGCATATTCTCCACGCGGGCGATGTCGGCGATCCAGCCATCCTCGATGCTCTTCGCGCGATAGCGCCGGTCACCGCCATCCGCGGCAATATTGATGAGGGCGGCCCGTGCAGTCATCTGCCGCCGACTGAGCTGGCCACACTAGGCGGACGCAACATCTACATGCTCCACGACGTGAAGAAGCTCGATCTCAATCCGGAGGCTGCCGGCATCGCAACGGTTGTCTTCGGGCACTCGCATAAGCCGCTCGTGGAGTGGCGCCGCGGCGTGCTGTTTCTAAACCCGGGCAGCGCCGGGCCGCGTAGATTTGAGCTTCCCGTCACCTTCGCGTGGCTGAAGATCGAAGCAAATGAAGTGAGCGCACGAATCGTCCACCTCGACGTTTAGCAGCTAACGTTCGTCATTTGCTTGGGCTTGAAGCATGTACGGGCTCTGGTAGTTTGAGCGCGCCGAGTCGCACCACCTGGTCAGGATCGATGCGCTTCGAGCGCGCGAAGGGCGCCAGTGTCTGCACCTGTCCCGTCGCAAGCGCTCGTTGGATCGCCTCCAACACGCGCACGTCAGCCAGCCCCTCCTCCGCATCCGGCTCCGGATCGATATCGTGCAGAATGCAATCGGAAAAATACTTCATCTCGCCACCAAAGTGGTCCGTGCTTTTGTAACTGATCTTGTCCTCCTTATCGCCGATGGTGAGGAAATGCTCAAGGGACTTGCCGTAGGTGTAGCCCGGCTGCACCTGGAGCGACCCCTTGGTGCCGAGCACCGTATAGGCATCGATGGCGTTTCCATAGTAGGAAACGGCAAAGTGCGCCAGCCGTCCCTCGGGAAAGCGCAGCATCACAGTTACCGTGTCGTCAAAGTCTCCAAGACCGGAGTTCGCATGACGCGATCCGAAGGCAGACACCTCCGTCGGCTCCGCGCCAAACAGGTTCCGCACGGCATTCACTGGATAGGGACCCATGTCGAGCACAGGACCGGCCGCGGCGCCACTCTTCGCGCGATGATTCGCCGGGTCCACCATCTGCGCGAAGGTTGAGGTGAAGAGATGCACCTGCCCCAGCTCCCCGTTGCGAACGCGTTCGATCGCCGCCACTGTCGCAGGCTCAAAATGCAGCCGGTAGGCCACCATCAGCTTGGCCTTCGACGCCCGCTGGGCATCCACGATCTGCTGACAGCGCACGGCGTCGATCTCAAGCGGCTTCTCCACTAAAACATGAATACCGGCGGTCAGCGCAGGCAGCACGAATTCAGCGTGTCGCCAATTCGGCGTCGCTATGTACACGGCATCGACATGTCCTGATTGCAGCAGCTCAGGAAATTGCTCGTAGCTGTAGGTGTGCGCCACGCCATAACGCTCCGCCAGCCGGCCAGCCTTCACCGGATCGCCAGTCACCAGCGCGGCGATCGTTGAGTTCCCTGTGTGTTCGACTCCCGGAAGCATCGCCTCCTGCGCGATGTCGCCCAGTGCGACAAAGCCATAGCGAATCTTCTTTTTCGGCGGCAGCCCCAGTGCCTCTCGGATATTCATCATGCATCTCCTGTACCAACTCCTATGGGATGCAGATCGGCCGTGCCCACGCTTCCGATGTCAGCCGCAACTCAGGCCCCGATTCAGTTCAGGCCCGTATGCGTGGATTGAGCACAGCGTAGAGGATATCGGTCGCGAGGTTGACAAGAATGTACGTCAATCCAACAGCGAGGATGCAACCCTGGACCAGTGCGTAATCTCGATTGGAAATGGCCGTGATCGTCAGCCTGCCCACGCCCGGCCAACTGAAGATGGTTTCCGTCACGATCGCGCCAGCCAGCAGTGCACCGAACTGCAGCCCCACCAACGTGACAATCGGGATCAGCGCGTTGCGCAGCGCGTGTCGGTACAGCACCGTGCGTTCCGGCAACCCCTTCGCGCGGGCGGTCCGGATGTAGTCCTGTCCCAGTTCTTCCAGCATGGCAGTGCGCACCATCCGGGTCAGGATGGCGGCCAAACCTGAGCCCATCGTGATTGCCGGCAGCACCAGATGCGCAAGTGATCCGGCGCCCGATACCGGCAGCCACCCGAGCTTGATCGATACCAGCAGGATGGCGATCGGCCCCATCGCGAAGGCAGGAAACGACAACCCGAACAGTGACACTACTCCAACTGTGTTGTCGCGCCATTTGCCGCGATGCAGCGCGGCCAGGATGCCGGCGGGAATCGCCGCAAGTAACGCGATCACCAGAGCGGCCAGCGTCAGCTCCAGCGTGTACGGATAGCGTTGCAGGATGAGGTGGGTGACCGAGTCGTTCAGCCGCAGCGAGTGCCCTAGGTCTCCATGAAAGACCCCATGCCAGTAGCGAAGGTACTGCTGGCCCAGCGGAAGATCGAGCCCGTACTGATGACGCAACGTGTCCAGGTCCGTTGGAGTCGCGCCCTCGCCCAGCATCTGCGCCACCGGATCGCCGGGTACGAGATGAATCAGCAGGAAGACCAGCGACACCACCAGCCAGACGACAGGAAGCGTGTACAGCAGCCGGCGGCCCAGCGCGGGCAGCAGCTTCATGCGCCTCCTCGTGTCGACAGGGTGGGCGCGGAGGCCACGGCGGATTTGGATGGGACCGGCTCAATGCGTACCCGGCTGATGCGGTGTCCACTCATCTCGGCAATAGTGTAGCGGCGCCCCTCAAAATCCACGCTTTCACCGGCTTCCGGGATATGCCCGAGTTGCGCCAGCAGAAAACCGGCCAGCGTCTCCACGCCGCCATCGCGCGGCAGATACCAGTGCATCTGCGTTTCGAGGTCACGCAGATTCACGCCGCCATCCAGATAGAATGCCTCGGCGGGCATGCGTGCGGCACGGCGCAGACCCACGTCAAACTCATCTTCCATCTCGCCGACGAGCTGTTCCAGCGCGTCCTCAACCGTCACCAGCCCGACGGTCGAGCCATGTTCGTCCACGACAATCGCGAGATGGCGGCGGCGCTCCTGAAACTCATGCAGCAGATCGAGCACCGGTTTGGTCTCCGGCACCACCAGAATGTCGCGCATGATCTGGCCTAGTTGCAATCCGCCCGACCGGCCCTGGCCGCTGTTGGCGAGACCGAGTTCGAAGTGCATCAGGCGTGAAACGTCCTTGGAATAAACCACGCCAACGACATACTCCGGTCCCCGGGCGGCGTCGAAGATCGGGATGCGTGAGTGCTGCTCCTCCACAATGCGGGCGCTCGCTTCCTCCACCGGCATGCTTGCGGGGAGGGAAAAAATGCGCTGCCGGGGCGTCATGATCTCCCGAGCCACAATGGTATTCAACTCGACCGCGCGATGGATCAGTGACTCCTGGTAGGGCGGCAGCAGCCCCTGGCGCCGGGTCGCAGTCGCCATCAACTTCAGCTCGTCCGGGGAATGCACAGACGCCTCGCTGACGGGGATAGATCGAAACAACCGCAGAACCAGGCTCGCCGAGCCGTTCATGAATACCACAAAGGGTCGGGTAAGCCGGATGAATACCAGCATTGGCGGAGCCACGCCGAGCGCAAGCTGCTCCGGCTGGCGGAGTGCGAGTGATTTTGGGACCAGTTCGCCCAAGATGACCTGAAGATAGGTAATGCAGGCAAAGGCAATGACCGCGCTGATAGCGTGGGCGAAGACCTGAGAATGGGGCAACGCATGGAGAGGCCGCTCGATGAGCGGGGCCAGCGCGGGCTCACCCAGCCACCCGAGCGCCAGGCTGGCGACGGTGACGCCGAACTGCACTGCGGAGAGCGTGTCGTTGAGGGAGCCGCGCAACTGCGCCACGGCGCGGGCGCCGGGACGCGACTGCGCCAGCAACTGCTCCACCCGGGTGGCGCGCAGGCTCACCAGGGCAAACTCCGCCGCCACGAAGAAGCTGTTCGCCAGGATGAGGCCGACGATGGCAACGCCGTGGAAGAGTGTCCAGTGGACCATGTGGATAGGGTAAAGCAGCATTTCGCCGCGGCAGGACCGCCGCGATGTCAGCAATGCCAATTATGATCGGACAGCCGTGGCGATCCTGACGGAATACCTGGCGAAATACTGGAGCGCGTCATGATCGACGCAACATCGGAGCTTCGCGGTCAGGCCTGGCGGGCATTGGTCCTGATCTGCGCCAGCATCCAATTTCTGGTACTCACAGCCGTTGCCATGCTCGTCTATCCCGGCGGGGCCGTCTATGAACTGGACGCGAACCGTTATTTGTTCCTGCGCAATTTCTTCAGCGATCTGGGCGCCACCGTCACCCCATCCGGCCGCCCCAATCTCCCCTCGCACATCCTGCTCATCATCGCGCTCGGTTGCGTTGGACTCGCCCTTATCATGGCCTCGCCAAACTGGAAGGTCATCGTAGGACGGCGCCAGTCCGCACAGGCCGTGGGGCTCGCCTCGCAGGTGCTCGAGATCATCGCCGGACTCGGCTTTATAGGCATCGCCGCAACGCCCTGGAACCTGGTGCTGGATGCCCACAACGGCTTCGTCCGGGCAGCATTCGGCTTCCTGTTGGCCTACGATCTCTGTCTTCTGGTCATCCAAATCCGCAACCGCTGGTCGTCCGCCTACACGGCAGCGAACGCCGTGTATCTCCTCCTTCTCCTCAC
The DNA here is from genome assembly GCA_963763665.1 of uncultured Acidobacteriaceae bacterium. GTDB lineage: Bacteria > Acidobacteriota > Terriglobia > Terriglobales > Acidobacteriaceae > KBS-83. The sequence goes on from CAVXPT010000005.1 coordinate 286,640, forward strand.
CTACGTCGGAATCCTCTTTTTCGGCCCAAAACTGGACACCCGGAGCGGCCTGGAGTTTCAGGTCGCGGCGCAAAAAATTATTGTGTATGCCTCTGTTCTCAACCTCGGCCTTCAGGCGGCCTCGATCCGCCGTGAGGCAGGCCCACTTGTCCGAGAGCGGCGCGGCGTCACCGCTTAGGGCCGCTGCCACGCAACCGAAAGCGCCGAATTTCCGCCCTCGACGCCTCCTGGGGAACCTTTTTCACGGCCCGCGCGTAGCATACGGTGGGCCGGGGCCGTGTCCCCGGATGGAGGGGTGTGGTGGCGGCTCGGAAGCGCAGGCGATTCTTGTTGTGGGGCTCACTCGGTGCGCTCGTCGCCCTGGTGGTTCTCGTTGCGGCTGTCGTTGCCCACAGCAGCGGAACGAAAATTGATGGCAGCCGGATCGCCTCCGTCAGCCGCATGGACATTGCCAAGAGCGTCGTGGCCACAGGCAAAGTGCAGCCCATCACCAAGGTCGAGGTAAAGTCGAAGGCCAGCGGCATCGTTGAGAAGTGGTACGTGGACGCAAATGCCCGCGTTCACAGGGGCCAGGTCCTGGCCCAGTTGGACCGGGTAGAGATTCTCGCCCAGGTGGAAGCGGCGCATGCGACTCTGCAGGCAGCCCAGGCCAATGTGAAAACCGCAGAGGCTGATATCAAGCAGGATGAAGTGACAGCCCGGGCGCCGGACCTCCCCATGTACGCGGCCACGCTTCGCCGGAACCAGGAGATGAAGGAGGCTGGCGTGGTCAGCCAGCAGGCGCTGGACGATGCAAACCGCGATTATCTCTCCAATCTGAACAAGCAGCGTACGGCCGTTGCCACTGTCGCCGTGGATCATGCCAAGTTGCAGCAGGCACAGGCTCAGGTAGCCGAAAGTCAGGCAAGCCTGAAGCAGCTCGAAGAGCAGTTGAGTTACACCACGATCGTGTCGTCTATTGACGGCGTGGTCCTCTCGCGTGATGTTGAAGTAGGCGATGCCGTCAGTTCCATCCTCGTGCTTGGTTCCACCGCTACGCTCGTATTCACTCTCGGGGACACGAGTCAGGTGTACGTGGACGGCAAGGTGGACGAAGCGGACATAGGAAGCGTCTACATGGGGCAGCCTGCCCGGATCCGCATCGAATCCTTCAAAAATCGGGTTTTCTACGGCAAAGTAACGCGCATCGCGCCGCTCGGAATCGAGAAGGATAATGTGACCACGTTCGCGGTGCGCGTTTCGATCGACAATCCGACAGGCGAGATCAAAGCGATGATGACCGCCAATGCTGAGATCCTGATCAACGAGCACAAGAACGTGCTGGCGGTACCTGAGCAGGCGATCAGCTATGACGCGCAGAAGCACGCCTTCGTCAACGTGCCTGATCCAAAGGCGAACGACGGCATGCGTAAGGTCCCAGTGACGGTAGGTTTAGCAAACGGCAGCAACACAGAGGTCACCAGCGGGTTGAAAGAGGGCGACAAGGTGGTCCTGCAGCAGTAATGAGAGGGAGAAGACGATGACAATTATGACGGCAATGCGGGCGGCAGCGCTCACTGCGGCAACACTGGCAATCCCTGCCCTGGCACTCGCCTCGGACGGGACCTTCGACAAGACCCTGAGCGTGAACGGCGCGGTGCAGTTGGAAGTCTCTACTGGCTCCGGCTACGTACACGTCACACCCGGATCGGACAATCAGGTCCACATCGTCGGCCATGTGCGTGCAAATCATGGCTGGATGGGAGGAAACAGTGACGACCAGGTCAAGCAGGTCGTCGACAATCCGCCGATTCAGCAGAGCGGCAATACGATACGCGTGGGCCAGATGCATGAGAGCTGGTTCAATCATGTCTCGATCGACTACGACATCACCACGCCGAAGAGTACGAACCTGAAGGCGGAATCCGGATCTGGTGATGTCAAAGCCACTTCCATAGGTGGGGGCACTCGTCTTGAAACCGGATCCGGCACCATCAACGGGGACGATCTGGGCGGAGACAGCTACCTGCAGACGGGCTCGGGAGACGTCCGCGTCAACTTCAGCAACGGAGGCAATGTAGTCGCCGGTACGGGTTCAGGCTCCATCCGCATCACTGGTGTAAAGGGCTCCCTGAAGGCGGAGACCGGCTCGGGCGACGTAAGTGTTGCAGGGCAACCGCTAGACAATTGGAAAGTCGAAACCGGATCCGGCTCTATCGACCTGAACCTCGGCGGAGCGAAGTTCACCCTGGATGCCGAGACCGGCTCCGGTTCCATTCACACCGATCAGCCCATCAGCATGCAGGGCAGCCTGGAACGTCACCACATCACCGGCAGCGTGAACGGTGGCGGCCCGACCGTGAAGGTGGAGACCGGCTCCGGTAGCATCCGCATCCACTGAGCGTGAATCAGCGGAAGGGCCCTGGACGTTCGAGTCCGCGGCCCTTCCCTTTTACACTGGCAGTATGATCGAGCGTCTCCGCCCGCTCCCACCGGCTGCCTCTCTCCGCCTCATCGCATTTGACCTCGATGGAACCCTCATCGACTCCCGCGCCGACCTGGTCGCTGCGGTCAACGCCACTCTGGCTCACCTGGGCCGCCATCCTCTGCCGGACGCGGTCATCGCCAGCTACATCGGGGACGGCGTTCACATGCTGGTGCGGCGCGCTCTCGGCGATCCGGAGCATGAAGAGATCGTTACCACAGCAGTGACGTTCTTTCTCTCCTACTACCGCGTCCATAAGCTCGACCACACCTACGTTTACAAGGGCGCACTGGAGGCGATGGCCGCGATCGCGCGATCGCTCCCTAAGGCCAGGCTGGCCATTCTCACCAACAAGCCAATCCGTCCGTCCGAGGAGATCTGCACTGCCCTGCAACTGACGCCGCACTGCTTCCGCATCTATGGCGGGAATTCCTTTGAGACCAAGAAGCCGGACCCGCTCGGCCTGGAGACGCTGATGCGGGAGGCCGCCGCATCGCCCGAGCAGACTCTGATGATCGGAGACTCCGACGTGGACGTTTTGACCGCGCGCAACGCAGGCGCCGGCATCATAGGCTGCCGTTTCGGCTTGGCGCCGCACTCGCTTGCAGATGCGCCCCCGGATTGCCTCGTGGACGCCCCATTCGAATGGCTGGAAGCGCTCGGCATTCCACAAAACGCTTAGCGCTCGCAAACCCATACAATTGAGTCATGGGTGTTTTTAATCGACTGAAGAAGGCGCCATATAACCCGGACGCGCCGGTGAATGTCCCGGGAGAGCCGGCTGTCCCGGGGAGCTCCGCCCCTCCGGAAACGGCGGCCCCACAGTCCACTCTCGAACCGGAGATGCCGGAAAGGCACGAACACATTCCGGAACAACCGGCATCGGCTGTCCCCTCCGGTACACAGGGACGCCGCTACGTCTCGGTCGCGGAAGCACGCTTCAACCTGGAAGACACCAACCGTCTCGCGCAGGGCATGCAAGTCCTCCGCGAGCAGCGCGACAGTCATTGGCTGGATGAGTTCCAGGATGCGGCATGGAATGCTTCGGTCGTGCTGCCTACCGAGCCGGTATTTCTCGGCCCGGACGGCATGCCTTACGTGCGGCTTGAGTTGCCGCCAATCGGCGAAGCAGTGGAGACCAACTGCCTCTCCAACCTCTTCGTCTCCATGGCGGAGCAGGGTTTGGGCGCCGCGTTCTTCAAGAACAATACCGATCCGCCGGAGGGTGCCGAATACGTGATCCCCACCGGCGTGCTTGAGTCGCTCCGCGCTTATGGCACCTGGGATGGCGATCCGGACGACGTCACTGAGTTGGCGTCGCGCCCGCAGCAGCACGCTGCTGAAAGCGGTATTGAGAAGACAGACGTTGAAACTGAGCGGCAGGTGATGGTCGGTTCGCCATCGGAGGGCTATCTTCCCAAACACACGGCGCGTTTGCTCTACCGGCATTTGACGGAGGGCTGGAAGATGGAGGATCCGCGGATCGCTCTGGTCGTCGACCCGCAGATGACGCCCACGCGTAACCTGGTTATCGGCCGCAAATTTTCGGAGTTCCCCGATCAGGAAGTCGCCGGACAGGCCGCACGCATGCTTCTGTGGTACATGCCGCCACATCGCTACCTGCTGCTGATGCCGGAGAACTGGACGACCGAGCAGATGCGGCCACTGCGCGAGCTCTGCTAACTCCCATGTCGACTACTTCAAGTTCGCAAGATATCCGCCAGCAAATGGACTTTCAGCTCGTCAGTGACTACAAGCCGCGCGGTGACCAGGGCCGCGCCATTGAAGAGATCCTCTCCGGCCTCGCCTCCGGCGAACAGCATCAGACGCTGCTCGGCGTCACCGGCTCCGGCAAGACCTTCACCATGGCCAAGGTCATCGAGGAGATGAACCGGCCTGCGCTCATCCTGGCGCACAACAAGACACTCGCCGCGCAGCTCTTTCACGAGTTCAAGCAGTTCTTTCCCTCGAATGCGGTGGAATACTTCGTCTCTTACTACGACTACTACCAGCCCGAGGCCTACATCCCCTCCGGCGATCTGTACATCGAGAAGGAAGCGACGATCAATGAAGAGCTGGACAAGCTCCGGCTCTCCGCAACGCGTTCCCTCTTCGAACGGCGCGATGCCATCATCGTCGCCTCCGTGAGCTGCATCTACGGCCTCGGCTCGCCGGAGGCCTACTACGGCATGCTGCTGCTGTTGGAGCGCGGGCAGAAGATCAAACGCGAGGACATCACCAAGCGGTTGGTCGAGATCCTCTACGAACGCAATGATGGCGACTTCCGCCGCGGCACCTTCCGGGTGCGCGGCGATGTCATCGAAGTGTTCCCGACCTACGACGAAATGGCTTATCGCATCGAGCTCTTTGGCGATGAGATCGAAGGGCTCTCGCAGATCGATCCGCTCTTTGGCACCATCCGGCAGAAGTATGCACGACTGCCTATCTATCCCAAGAGCCATTACGTCGTTCAGCCCGAGCGCAAGCGCTCCGCTATGGACTCCATCCTTGCAGAGCTTGAGTGGTGGGAGAAGGAATTGGAAGGCCAGGGGCGGCTGGTGGAATCGCAGCGAGTGCACCAGCGGACACGCTTCGATCTGGAGATGATCAAGTCGGTCGGCTATTGCCACGGCATTGAGAATTATTCACGGCACTTCAGCGGACGGATGCCCGGCGAAGCACCGCCCACGTTGCTCGACTACTTTCCGCGCGACTACCTGCTCTTCATCGACGAAAGTCACGCCACTGTGCCACAACTGCATGGCATGTGGCACGGTGACCGATCGCGCAAGCAGAATCTGGTGGACTATGGCTTTCGTCTGCCCTCGGCCATGGACAACCGGCCGCTGAAGTTCGACGAGTTTGAAACCCGCACCAACCAGATCGTCTATGTCTCCGCAACCCCGGGCCCCTATGAATTGACCAAGTCCTCCGGTGTCGTGATCGAGCAGATCATCCGCCCCACGGGCCTGCTCGATCCACCCGTTGAGATCCGCCCTATCAAAGGACAGATCGACGATCTGCTCGCAGAGATCCGGCAACGTGCGGCGATCAACGAGCGCGTGCTGGTGACCACGCTGACCAAGCGCATGGCCGAGGACCTGGCCGGCTATTACACCGAGGTTGGGGTGAAGTGCCGCTACATGCATTCCGAGATCGAGACGCTGGAGCGCGTGCGTCTGCTGCGCGATCTGCGCAAAGGCGAGTACGACGTGCTCATCGGCATCAACCTCCTGCGCGAAGGACTCGACCTGCCGGAGGTATCGCTGGTCGCGATTCTCGATGCGGACAAGGAAGGCTTTCTGCGTTCGCAGGGCTCGCTCATCCAGACTATCGGCCGTGCCGCACGCAACATCAACGGTCGCGCGATTCTCTACGCGGACAAGATGACCGACTCCATGCGCCGCGCCATCGATGAAACGGAGCGCCGCCGCGTGACCCAGCAGGCTTACAACGACGAGCATGGCATCACGCCGGAGTCGATCCTGCGGCCCCTCGATATGTCACTCGCTCAGATACTCAAAGCCGAGTACGCCGACCTCACCGAGCAGGACGAGACCACGCCGGAGTTCCACAGCCAGCAGGAGCTGAACATCTTTGTCGCAAAACTGGAAAACGAGATGCGCGAAGCAGCAAAGAAGTTTGAGTTCGAGAAGGCGGCGAAGATTCGCGATCGGGTAAAAGAACTCAAGACGAAGGAATTTCTCTTCGGCTAAGCGTCACTCTAAAAGATGAGGGCGCCGCTGCCAGCGACGCTCTCACAGTTTCAGCCGTACGCTAGCCTTTGGCGGCCAGAACCTCGATTTTGTGAATCTGCGGATCCCCGTCGAAAAGCTCCTTTGCGTTTGCCATCAAAGCTTTCGCGATCTCTCCATTCAGGTGTGCCTCGCGTCCCGCATCATTCTGGAATGTATCGAAGATGCCGAATTTCCCTCCGCCCATCTTGATCGCGTACCAGCTGACGGTCCCTGACTCTGCCTCAGCCAGCGGCTGGGCGGACTTCAGAAAGGCCTCGACCTGAGCCTCTTTTCCGGGCTTGGCTTGAACTGTGGCCCAGATTGCAAGCTTAACCATGCAGTAACTCCTTTCTCCAATCAGATGCCGCACGGCATACCTGTTACACGGCGAATGTGCAATTTTCGTGTTCCGGGAATGGAAAGCCGTTGTATCGTGGTTGCCGTCCCCCAGTCTGATGTAGACCGGTGCGGACCGATTGGGCCCCCGGCGTCGGGACTGCGCGACCGCACTAGACTTCCGAGGAGGAATTACGATGCAGTGTCCAGCCTGTTCGACAGAAAACCCAGCCGGTGCCACGTTCTGCCAGCACTGCGGCGCGTCATTAACCGCGGCACCGCCGCCAAGTGGCGGGTATACCCAGGTACCACAGCCAGCCACGGCTCCGGCCGCTGCGGGGTATGTGCCCGCACAAAGTGGATTGTCTGACAACTCCGCTGCCGCCATCGCTTACATCACCATCATCCCGGCGATCATCTTCCTGGTAATGGAGCCCTACAATCGCAAACCGTTCGTACGCTTCCACGCCATGCAGTGCATTGGCCTGCATGTTCTATGGTTTGCGGTCTGGATTGTCCTGGCGATCCTTGGAGTCATCATGGCGATGGTTCATCTCGGCTTCCTCCTGATCTTCCTCTGGCCCATCTGCTGGATCGGACTCGTCATCCTGTGGGTGCTCTGCATTGTCAGCGCCGCGCAGGGCAAGTGGTTCAAACTGCCCTTCATCGGCGATTTCGCAAAGAAGCAGGCTGGCGCTTAGGCAAATCGCGCTTCAGCCAAAGAGAAGGGCCGGGACAGAATCCCGGCCTTTTCTTGTTCCATCGCTGCTCTGCTTCTCACGCCTCGGCATCCTGGCACGGGCAACCGGTATCACCCTATTCCACTTCCTGCCGAGCCTTGTAACCATCGCGCGCCACCACGTCGTACTTCAGACTGTGGTGCTTTTCGTCCTGCATCTGCAGCGGTTTGCCCTCGTTGTCCACCAGCTCCACCCGAATCTTGCGGTATGTCCCATCCTCCTTCTCGTTGGTGGGACGGTAGCTGACTACATATTGATTGCGGATCGCAGAGTTGATATCGCGAAAGATCTCCGGCATCTCGCCTTCAAAACGTGGGAAGTACGCCTTGCCGCCAGTCATGCTGGCGAAGGTCCGCAACTGGTTGTCGGCCTGCAAATAGTCAATCTCATGGGCCCCGAACATGCCGCCGCGGGCATTGCCGGTCAGGCGCGCTGCTTGTCCTGTGCTCACCGCATAGATGGTCACATTCGGCGTGGCCTTGATCTTCTGCAAGATCTTGTCGAGATTGATCTTCGAGAAGGTGTCGAGCCCGGTCCCTATGAAGATGATGTACTTGCGCCCATCGACGCGGCTCAGTCGATCCAGCGTTTCATAAAACGCGTCGAAAGTATTGCTTTCATTAAAGCCCGGTATCTGCAATGCATTCAACGACTCGTACACCAGTCGTTTGTCCTGCGTGAAGTCTGTCAGGATGTGGGTGTGCATGTCGAAGGTGGCGACGGCGATGTAGTCATCCGGGCGCAACTGTTGTGCAAACGAGTACGCGGCATTGCGCATGTCATAGATGAACCAGTAATTATTCGCAGCGAACTCGCAGAGCAGCACGGCTGTGATCGGCGCCTGAATGCGGCCAAAGGAGACGATCGCCTGTGGCTTGCCATCCTCGAAGATGCGGAAGTTCTCCTCCTTGAGATTGGGGACGAACTGGTGCGTCTTCTGCAGCAGCACGCCAATGTCCACGGTCACGACCGGCACGTTGACGCGCAGGGAAAAGTTCTCCAGACCCTTGGGATTCTTCACCACCGGGGGTGGCGGAGGGGGAGGTACGGTCTCAGCGGGATTCTTCTTGGGCAGCGCGATGGGCCCACTGTCGCCGCCGGGGCCTCCGGCTTCCGGCGCAGACTGATCCTGATTCGGCGCCTGATTCGGTGATTGATTCGGCGCAGGCTTTTGTGCCGGCGGTGCCTCCCCCGGCATCTGGTACTGACCGTTGTGTTCCGGCTCCTGTTGCTGTTGGCCGGAAGGCGCCTGTTGCTGATCCGACGCGGTGCTCTGGGCAAGAGAAGCGATCGGGGCTGCCATCAGGCCTGTCGCCAGAGAGACAGCAAGAAAAAGACGAGCAAATGGATGCACGAGCAAGGAACCAACCTCGGGAGTTAACACCATAAGGACGGTCACCCACGTCAAAAGTTGGCGGCCCGGGCGCAACCGTCTACTGTTAAAGACGTGCCTGCCCACCGTTTCGATGTGTTTGCTGTCCGTCTGTTGCTCACTATTCTTGCCCCGGCTGCCCTGCTCGCGCAAACCACCCCGGCGCCTCAGGCCCCGCAGCCTGTCCCAACAGAGGTGCGCACCCCCCCGCCACCAGCGACTCCCCCGGATTCCGTGACGGCCGGTATCTTCCCCCTGGATCAGGTACATCGGGGGCAGCATGGGGTGGCTTACACGGTATTTGAGGGCGTTGTCCCCTCCGCCGTGGAAGTGGAGATTCTAGGAGTCCTGCACAATGCCCTGGGACCGCACGAAGACATGATCCTTGCCCGGCTCGGCGGCAAGGACGCGGTTTACACCGGCGTGGTGGCGGGCATGAGCGGGAGTCCGGTCTACATCGATGGCAAGCTCGCAGGAGCGCTGGCCTTCCGGATCGGCCAGTTCAGCAAGGAGCCGATAGCCGGCATCACGCCCATCCAGCAGATGCTGCAGGTCAAAGATATGCCGGAAGGCGGTCCCGTGCCCATCCACACCGGCAACACGACCACCGGCAATGCCGAGATCCGCCCCATCGAAACGCCGCTGCTCTTCAGCGGCTTCAGCCAGCAGGCGGTCGACGCATTCAAAGACCGCTTTATCGCCCAGGGGCTGACGCCGGTGGTCGGCCTGGGCGGCGGGTCAAGCACGGAGAAGCAGCCCGAACCGATTGAGCCGGGCTCTTCCGTCAGCGCTCTGCTGGTGCGGGGCGATATGGAGATCGCCGCTACTTGTACAGCGACCTACGTCGATAAGACTCAAGTGCTGGCCTGCGGTCACCCCATCACTCAGACCGGCTCCGTCTCCGTCCCCATGACCAAGGCAGAGGTGGTAGCCACATTGCCTTCGCCGCTCAATGCCTTCAAGATCGTAAACACTACGGAAGAGGTAGGCGCGTTTACCCAGGACCGGCAGACCGCCATCCGCGGCGAGTTTGGAGCGAAGGCCCATATGGTGCCTGTTTCGGTTACGTTCCATGCTGGCACCACTCGAGCGGTGCATTTCGAGGTGGTGGACAGCCCGGAACTCACTCCACTGCTGATGCTGACTTCGATCTATCAGTCCATGATGCAGAGCAACGCATACGCGTCAGAGACCACCTATCGAATCCGGGAGCGCGTCCAGATGGACGGCGTGCCGGACGTGGACCTTACCCGTTTTGCGGCTCCAACAGCCGGCATACCCGCCGCGCTTGGCGCAACGCTCGAAGTCGGAGAGCCACTGGTGCAGCTGTACTCGAATCCGGCTCGGCGCGGCGTGTTGCGCAGCGTCTCGCTGGACGTCGAAGCCATTCCCGGCCGGCAGACGGTGGAGATCGAGAGCGCGGAACGCGAAGGCGGCGCAGTGCATGCCGGCAATACGGTCTCCCTGCGGGCGACATTGCGGCCCTGGCGTGGCGCAACACGCACGATCGACATTCCTGTCAAGCTGCCCGATACCCTGCCGAATGGTCCAGTTCGCCTGGTCGTAAGCGACGCAGCCACCGTGGATCACATGCTCGAGAGCTCCGCGAACCATCTCGATATCAACCAGACTGTCGCCGCATTGAATGCCACCCACACCAACGACCGGGTGTATGTAACCATGCTCACTCCTGAGCCACAGGCACGGCTTGAAGGGCGCACGCTCGCTGGGCTACCCATCTCCATGGCCAACGTGCTCGATCCGCTGCGCGCCAACCGCTCGCTCACTCTGAATGGCGAGTCCGCGGTTGCTGTAACATCAGTGCCCATGGACGCAGTCGTGACCGGCAACCAGGTGGTCACCATCCAGGTGGAATAAAACGACGCATCCAAAGCTGAAACCAACGGACGGAGCTGACGAGGAACGATGCCAGAGATCCGAGGCTATGCAACACATGCTGCCGGGGCCGAATTGCTTGCGTACCGGTATGAAGTCGGCGAACTAGCGGCCGATGAGGTGGAGGTCCGTATCAGTCATTGTGGCATTTGCCGCAGCGATCTGCACTTGATCGACAATGACTGGCAGGTCAGCAAATTCCCCTTCGTTCCGGGGCACGAGATCGTGGGCACGATAGAGGCTGTCGGTACGGCAGTCCAGAACCTGCAGCCGGGGGAGCGTGTCGGCGTCGGCTGGCAGGCGGGGAGTTGCGGAGTTTGCGCATGGTGCCGCCAGGGCAAGGAGAACCTTTGCCCCCAGACGCAGCCTACCTGCGTGCACCGCAATGGCGGCTTTGCGGACGCGGTGCGTGTACCGGCACGCTTTGTCATTCCGATCCCGGAGACGCTCGACAGTGAAAATGCAGCGCCGCTGCTGTGCGCCGGAATCACGGTCTACACGCCGCTCCGCACCTACGGCGTGTCACCGGCTTCCCGCGTGGGCGTGGTGGGCATCGGCGGCCTCGGTCATCTGGCTCTGCAGTTCGCCCGCGTCTTCGGCGCGGAGGTCACCGCTTTTTCCACCTCGCCCGCCAAAGAAGAAGAGGCCATGGCGATGGGCGCGCAGCACTTCTGCAATACGCGCGAAAGCAAGGGCATGAAGGCGCTCGCCGGCTCGCTGGATCTGATCGTCTCGACCGTAAACGCCGACCAGGACTGGAGTGCCTTCCTGACTGCGCTGCGGCCGGAAGGGGTGCTGTGCCTGGTCGGCGCACCGTCACGTCCCTTGCAGATTCCCGGCTCTCTCCTGATCCTCTCGGCGAAGACTCTCAGTGGCAGCAATACCGGCAGCCCATTGGCGCTGGCCGAGATGCTGGATGTGGCAGCACGTCACGGAGTCAAAGCGCAGACGGAGCGCTTTCCCATGACTCGAGTTAACGAAGCCGTAGCCAAGGTCCGCAAAGGTGCCGTGCGATACCGCGCTGTGCTCGCCAACTAGGGCGAACCCCGTCGCGGATTAGTCTGCCACTTGCGGGAGTTGCAGTTGCCGCTTTGCACGCCAATTCAGGGCCGTCGCTTCCATATTCCGAATCCAGGCCGCCTTTTGATCGGTGTAGGCGTGGGAATCATCGGGATGAAGATCTCGTGCCCTGCGCTTTTCCTTTTCATATGCAGCGGCGGTTTCTGGATGTGTGCGCAAATAGTCCCGGAAAGCGAGATGGCGTTCGATCTGTAACGAGCCTGCCTCGAAGAAGTGAAGCTGCACAAGCCGCAGGCCCTGCTCATTGGAAAGGGTGCAATAGCGTCTTCCTGGTATGCCGAACTCGCCGTGCCAACCGTAGCCCAGCGCTTCAATGCGCTCTTGTTCGCGGTCGAGGCGATCCAGATCGGTGACCACAGGCATGAGGTCAATGATCGGCTTGGCAGCTAGCCCGGGCACCGCCGTAGACCCAATGTGATGGACAGTCACAAGGATCTCGCCCAACGTATGCAAATCCTTACCATGCCTAGCAGCCATTTGCGGCCATGCGGGATTGTACGCGGACAATACAACTGGAATCGGAGGAGGCATGGCTGACCAGTATGAATGAGCAGTGCGAAACCTGGAACTGACAACCACTGCCGATTCGCCTCGGAAATCCCTTTCTTCCCCCTTTAGTAGACTTGAGCCACATGTCCTTTCGCGTTTTGAGCCTCTCCTTTTTGCTCTGCTCTGTCTCCGTGACCTGCCTCGCTCAGGGAACCAAAGTGTGGACCGAGTCGCATATGGAGGAGTGGGAGAAGGGGCGGCCGCAGGGGGTCGCCATCTCGAGCGATGGTTCGCTCTCCGCTGCGCCAGCCAGCACCCTCACCGCCACGACGCCCTCCACGTATATCTGGGCGATCGCCAGCGACAAATCCGGCAATGCTTATGTAGCGACCGGCTCGCCCGCCACCGTGCTGCGCATCGCGCGCGACGGCAAGACCGCCACCATGTTCAAGACCAAGGACATGAGCGTGCAGGCGCTCGCGATCGGGCCCGACGGCTCGGTGTACGCCGCCACGCTTCCGGACGGCAAGGTCTATCGCATTCCCGCCGGATCGACCGACCTTGACGCCGAGAAGGCAACAGTCGTCTTTGATCCCGCAAAGCTGGAGAGTGCGAAACCGGATACTGCTCCCAAGTACATCTGGGATCTCGCTTTCGGTCCGGACGGCGCGCTCTATGTGGCGACCGGAGGGCCTGCCGCCGTGTATCGCGTCCGCACGCCTGCGGCCGATGCGCACGCGGAGCGGTTCTTCCAGAGCGACGAACAGCACATCCGCGCTCTCCTCTTCGAGAAGGATGGCAGCCTGCTCGCCGGCTCGGATGGCGATGGGCTGGTCTATCGCATCGACAAGGAGGGCAAAGGCTTCATCCTCTTCAATGCGGCGAAGCGTGAAGTCACGGCGCTGACGCGAATCGCCGAGCGGACAGATCTATGTCGCGACGGTGGGCGAGAAGGGCAAGAGCAACCTGCCGCCGCTGCCCGTCCAGGGGCTCGTCGCCGTCACTGCGACGATCACCATCGTCACGCCGGGGTCGGTGCAGGCTTCGAGCAACAACGCGCTGGTGCCCGACGGGTCGGAGGTCTATGAACTCGATCCCTCCGGAGCCGCGCGGAAGCTGTGGGCTCCGCACGATGACGTGGTCTACGGTCTGCACTGGACGCCGAACGGCCTGCTGGCCGCAACCGGCAATCGCGGCCGCATATACCGGGTGCAGGAGAACGGCGAGTACGCCGACATCGCGCACGTCGAAGCATCGCAGGCAACAGGCTTCGCGACAGCGCCGGATGGCCTTTACGTCGGAACCAGCAATGGCGGCAAACTTTTCCACCTGAGCGCGCAGAGCGCCGAAGGCAGCCTGGACAGCGATGTACAGGATGCCGGGGCGGTGGCGCGGTGGGGACGCGCGGAGGTGGACGCCACCGGGTCCGGCTATCAGCTCTCGGTGCGCACCGGCAACGTGAGCAATGCCGAACGCGGCTGGAGCGCTTGGAAGCCGGTCACTGCCGAGACCGCCATCGCTGCGCCGCAGGGACGCTTCGCGCAGTGGAAGCTAACGCTGAAGCCGGGCACCAGCGTGCATGCCGTTTCCCTGAACTATCTGCCGGTGAATATTGCTCCGATGGTGGATGAGATCGTGGTGGTGCCGGGGGCCAAGGTGAATCAGCAGGCGCAGTTCCAGTCGCCGGTGCCTACGGTAACGATCAATCTCCCTTCGGCTTCGGCGAATGTGGTGAACCTCCAGCAGGACCCGGCGACGCAGCCGCTGCAGGGAGTAAAGGACAAGGGCTCCGTCACGGTGCGCTGGGCGGCGCACGACGACAATGGCGACGACCTGGTCTTCGCGCTCTACTACCGCGGCCAGCAGGAGCAGAACTGGCAACTGCTGAAGGGCGATGTGACGGAGCGCTACTACACCTTCGACGCTGCGCAGATTCCGGACGGGCCGTACCAGATCAAGGTCATGGCCAGCGACGCGCCATCCCACAATCCGGGTGACGCGCTGACTGCGGAGCGCACCAGCGAGCGTTTCGTGCTCGACACGGCAACACCCACGGTTGACAACCTGATCGCGCACCTCGAAGGGGGCAAGCTGCACGTCACTGCCGAGGCGAAGGATCCGGCCTCGGCGATCGCGCGCGCCGAGTACTCGATCGACGCCGGTCCGTGGCAGTACATCGAGCCGGTGAGCAAGATCTCCGACTCGCAGACGGAGCGCTACGACTTCTCTGCCCCGCTGCCGCAGCCGTCGGAGCCGTTGCGGGTGGCGAAGCTGCCGCCGGCCAATCCCAACGAGCATACGGTGACGCTGCGCGTCTTCGATCGCTACGATAACTCGGCCACGGCGAAGACGGTCGTGCGCTGATCAAATTCATGCGATTTGAACTCTTCATCGCGGCGCGGTATCTGCGGGCCAAAAGGCGGCAGGCCGTGGTGGGGGTGATCACGGCGATCTCGGTCGCCGGCGTTGCTGCGGGCGTGGCTGCGCTCATCATCGCGCTCGCCATCACCACCGGCATGCGGCGCGACCTGCAGGATCGCCTGCTCGGGTCTACCTCGCACGTGGACCTCATGCGTACGGCCGGCGACGGCATGCGCAACTGGCGGCCGCTGGTGGCGCGACTGGCGAAGCTGCCGCACGTCGTAGCCGATTCGCCCGGGCTCTACGGCCAGGTGCTGGTGTCGCGCGGTGCGCGCTCCGGCGGCCTGATGATCAAGGGCATCCTGCCGGCCCAGGAGCGCCGCGTCACCGATCTTCTCGACATGGTGAAGATTGGCTCGGCGCAGGCGCTGGAACCGGCACCCCCGGTTATCCAGGGCGACACTGCACCGCTGCCGCCGATCGTCGTTGGCGGCGACCTGGCGACCACGCTGGACGCGAAGGTGGGCGATACGGTGCTGGTGACCAGCCCGCAGGGCGAGCTGACGCCGCTGGGCATCGTGCCCAAGTTCCAGCGCTTCTACGTGGCCGGCATCTTCCACTCCGGCTTCTACCAGTACGATTCCAGCCTGGGCTTCGTGCGGCTGCAAGATGCGCAGCATCTGCTGGGCGAGCCGGACCTGATCTCGGTGATCGCCTTCCGCGTTGACGATCTGTACCACGCGGACGCGATTGGCCGCGAGATCGAGCAGGCGGCGGGGCCGGGCTTCCTGACCACCAACTGGAAGGAGCAGAACCGCGAGCTCTTCCGCGCGCTGCTGCTGGAGCAGATCGTCACCTTCATCGTGATTGGACTGATCGTCTGCGTCGCGGCGCTCAACATCCTGATCGCGCTCACCATGATGGTGATGGAGAAGACGCGCGACATCGCGGTGCTGATGAGCTTCGGCGTGCGGGCGGAGCAAATCCGGCGCATCTTTCTGCTGCAGGGCCTGCTGATCAGCGCGATCGGCACGGCGCTGGGGCTGGTGCTGGGCTATGCAGCCTCGTGGGCCGGCGGACATTACCGCTTCATCCACCTACCCGGCGATGTCTACTCCATCGACTATCTGCCATTTGCTCCGCGCATCTCGCATGCGCTGATCGTTGCGGCAGCGGCGCTGGGGGTGTCGCTGGTGGCGACGCTCTATCCGTCGCGCTCGGCGGCGCGGGTGCTGCCGGCCGAGGCGCTGCGCTACGAGTGAGGGGTACCCCCCTCCCCCTCCCGTCATCGGAGGTTGGCTTGTAACCTACTTCGTTTCATCGGGTTAAGGGCGTTTCCGAGGGTCAAAATCGTCATTCCAAAGCACTTACCGCTAAAATCGTCTTTCCAAAGGGGTTAATTGATCGTTTTTGCACACCCATCTGTGCAATCCGAGGCTCCCGCGTGTAATTCACTCATTTGACTGACGTTATGGCTAAAGTCTTCCAATCAAATGACTTACCATCTACCTGCGGATCACCCGCCGATGGCTGAAATGCCGCTAATTTAAGAGTAGCAATTCGGAGGGGGATAAATGGCAAGTTTTTGCGTTTGGATTGGGTGGTGAGACCGATTTGGGAAATTGTGTAGGTACCCAGAAAAGGAATCGTGTTGCATAGTCCGCACCCAAGGCCAAGTTCAGTGCGGTGCTGCGGCACAGTGAGCTTTCAGCGACCCAACCCTACGGGAAACGGCGGCGCGAAGTATGGCGTGATTGGCGCTGCGCCGTTGAAGTGGTACACCAACAACCCCGTGCCACCTACCGCCAAGAGTTTCCCGAAGGGTTTGGGACAGCTCGAATCACCTCTATGCCCTCAGCGCGAGGAAGCTGTACGTGTTTACGGTCACACCAACCAGCATCACACCGGTATCCGGGTCACCCTATGCGATAGCGAACCCGCCCGGGTTGTTCGTGGTTCCGAAGTAGGTCTGTCTCTTCGTCCACTGAAATTAGGTTGTCGGGTGCGGATCGAACCTCCTGAAACCCCCGGTCGCGAAGGTGATAGAGCAACGCGTCGAACTGTACCTCAATGCGCCCGCGGATTCCTCTGAAAACGCGCTGACATTGTTTGGCCAACTGCCAGCCGAAGATTCTTCTTATCCATGAATATTTCCATGAGAGGCTGGGCACTCCAAGCGGCTCGCCAAACTCCAAGGCCATGCTCTCGGCCATAGCCAGAATGTCTTGTCGCTCCGGGTAGAAATAAATCAGTGAAGTCCTGAGATATTCGAGGCATGCAGCATTGACGCGGTCGCTCTGCTCCAATGACTGCAGATATTTCATGTGCAACTGCAGGGAGATCCAGTGAGCGGTCACCTTCTGGGAAGAACTGCCGACATAGCTCAGGCCGGTGTATCCGAAGGATCGATAGTAGACTTTTGCTCCCGGTACAAACCGCACGCCGTCGCTGGCCACCAGGATCCGGCAGAAATATTCTCCATCATTGTCCGCTATCAGCCGGGTGTCCCAGGGGCCGGCTGCGATGGTCAATTCCCTGCTTACCAGCCAAACAGCCGTCTGCATGTAGACGTTGTGGGCCAGCTTGCGCAATAGCCACTCCACGGGAGGCAAGTCCTCCCACAACGCTGAGGGGATAAAGCGTGCGTGGGAAGTTCGGTAGAAAAACTTCCCCCACTCAGACGAAAGCAGGGTGCGTGGGCCGACTCCTTCCTCGACCAGGGCCATCTGACGTGCAATCTTGTCCGAGGCTAGAAGATCATCCGCATCGAGCCACTGAATATAGTCTCCGCGACTAAGCGAGAAGGCGTAGTTACGGGCCGACGAAGCTCCCTGATTCGGCTGCGTGAAGACGCGAACGGTTTCACATACGAACTGGCGAGCGACTTCGAGTGTTCGGTCGCTTGACCCGTCATCCACGACGATGATCTCTTTGAGTTTCCATGTTTGCGCCACAGCCGAGCGGATGGCCGCCGCGATCCACTTTTCAGCATTGTGGGCCGGGATCAAAATGGAAACCAACGGACGCGTTCTTTCAATAGCCGTTGCGGCCAGCGGTTCTTCCGTGACCGGGTTTCCGGCGCTCGAACCGCCTTCGACCAGAACTTGCAGCGGCATCACCGGTGTCTTCATTAGAGCCTGCCCTTGCAGGAAAACGTGCCTTCGTCGGCTTTTGGATGCATAGATTGAGAATTTATCTTTGGGTATCCAAAGCTAGGACGCAATAAGTGTTCCAATTCGGGACGGCCTCATGACACGTTGCCCACCTAGTCCCCGGCTTTATGGCAAGAATGGCTGCGCACAATTCAATTGTGCCGCTGGCCAAGTCCGTTTCGAATCACACGACAGTCGTAGGGCTGTTACTGGGGTACTTCGGTCCCTGATTTATTGTGACAGGAACAGTTACAAGCGACGGTCCCCAGGCCGAGATCGCCGGCTTGCAAGCTGGTGATGCCGGGACACAGATGGTGACCGCCGAGAGCCTCCCCGATGTTGCGCTGGTAGATCTTGACGCCGTGCAGTTCGTATCGCTCCATCGCCAGGTCTGCCTACTCGGCAGTTTGGAAACCGCAGTTAGTCGCTAGCCATTGCAGAAATTCACTCCAGCTCTCGTCGAGGCGCGTCTGAGGCTGATCGCCGCTTTGGCCGGCTGGCAGATCAGAGGCGGGAGGGATGTTGAAGGCATCTCCCAAGAACTTCGCACCCAGGATCAGTAACTTAGGTTGAAGTGCGCGCCTCTTGAAAACGGCGGCTGTCGGAAGCACGGATGCGACCAGCCGCGAGGAGAAGCTTGATACCTTCGCTTACTGCCGCAACATCAACCTCTTCTGAACGATCCTGTGGCGCGCCACTGTTCATAGGCTGATTCAGGGATCTACCTAACAAGAGAGTTGGTCGCCGGTCTTTGCGGGCTACTTACGTTCGCTGCGTCCCGTAGCTCGAGCGAGTAACGGAATGAGCTCCGATGAAGAGGTTTCCATTACCTCACCGGTGGCCCTTAAGTTAGCCAGCGAGCGGAGGCGCGCTTCCTCAGTCTTAGCCCCGCAGAGGTCGGAGACGAGGATTGGAATGTAGTTCAGATCGAGGCCGTGCCGGATGGTCGGCTCGATGCCCACCTCCAGTGCGATGCCGACAATGATGAACGTCACCAGATTGGCATCGCGCAGCGCGATGTCGAGGTATGTCCCTTCAAAGGCCGACATCGTAATCTTCTCGATGACAACATCGTTTTCCGTGGGGGTGAGTTTGGGAACGATTTGGGATGCGGGCGACGTCGCCGTGAAGAGAGGCTTCGTGTCCATGGGGTTGTCCTTCCGTTGCCACACCATGGCGCGCCGGAACTGACCGACACCTGCAGTGGCGTTCGGAAGGAAGATGTGCCGTGTATAGAAAATGCGATATCCACTCGCGCGCGCGGCCGCGAGCAGCTGCTGACAACCGCTCACGATCGACTGCCCGTCCGCGATTTGTGGAACGATGGCGGTCTGCATGTCATAGACAATGATCGCGGCGCGATCTGGCGCACACATTTCCTGTAGATCGCCAGGAACTGTCAACCCGTATGCAGATTTCATTGGGGGTTGCCTTCGGAAAGGATAGCCGGGGTTGTTCGATCGAAAGGCGGCTGGACGTCAATCTCCTGGCGGAAGAGGGCCTCAATCGGCAGAGGAACCTGTAGAGCAATGAACTCCCATTCAAGCATCCCGGCTTTACTGAGCGGAAAGTCGTCCGTGTAACGTCTCGCGGTCGCAACGTCCGGCACTTCGAAGACGATGACCACGCCAAGCTCATCTGCCCTTGCGTAGTTTTCCCGGACGACTCCAGCCTTCCAGAGTCGCCAAACATTCGATACTTCCTGAGGCAAATAAGGCGTGACCTGCTCCATCGTTACTCCTGGGCGAAATCGATCAAATGCTATGACCTTCACATGACCTCCGGGGCCGCCCTTCCCTTATGACATATGCGAACCGACCCTCGCAAGTACGCACAAATTTGTACGTGACTTTGTGCGTGACAGGGAATCGCCGATTTGAATGTTTGACTCGGTGGCTCTTCGACACAATGGCACGTTGATTGATACGTGCCTGAGCGCAATTCATCCCTCGCAACGACGAGCGGAGTTGCCTATCGTAAAACGTTTCTCCGCGTGCAAAAAAATTCTCGAGAGTTTGATTTTCGGCTTGATGCGATACTCCCGACATGCTTCTAAAAGACTGCCCGGTATCGGCTACACTCCGGTTCATCAGCGGGAAGTGGAAGCCAATCATTCTGCACGAGCTGAAAAGTGGGCCATTGAGTTTTGGCCAGTTACTGCGCCGGATCCCCGAAGCGTCTCACAAGGTGCTCACCGAACAGCTTCGGCAGTTGCAGGCGGCCGGCATTCTTACGAAAACGACTTCCAAGCCATCCGTCATGCGCTCGGAGTATGCGTTGTCAGAGCTTGGCCAGACGCTCCGTCCGATACTGAATCAACTGGCGAATTGGGGGCAGGAAGCCAGACAAAGAGAACGAAAGGCGTCTGCCTCCTCCATACGGGCAAAGGCGAGCCACCGCAGTTAGCGGTTTGATTGTTTCGACACGAAGGCCGCCGTTACCGAGGATCAGTCGCTGCGGCAGTTTCAAATCAAACAGCAGATGCTTCCATAGCGGATCGGCTTAGCCTCTTCTTCTGAAGCCGCCTGAGCCGCTGTAGACGGCGTGTTTTTTCTGAAAGACCAGGACCAGTGCATCGGGTTCAATGGTGTGGGCGGCGCCGGCGACTGCGGCGTGAGCGTCCTCCGGGCTGTGGTAGGTCGAGGTTCCTTCGTGCAGATAGACGCCGGAAGGTAGATAGAACCTCTCGTTCACGTCGATGAAAAATGGGCGGAACTCTATCTTTTCCATTTCATGATCCAGCTTTTTGTCACGTTCGGTCGATTGATCCCCCGGTAGCCCGATCATCGCAAGATATCCAGTCATGTGAGCCGCCCCCACCCAAAGGCTAAATTGTTTTTCGATTTTGCGATTGGGCCCGTCCTGGGACGCCACCCAAATGGAGCAAGTTCTTTACCGTCCGCGTCTACTGATCGCGATGTACATCCAGGTCCAAGCGAAAGGCCACCGGGCGGCCATCTTTGAATGCGGGAGTGTACTTCCATCCGGCAGCGGCGTTTATCCAGTCCTTGTCGGGCTCTTCCGGCATTGCGGCCGACCTGACTTTTCCTGCTTCGTCGATGACCAGCTCCATCTTTCTCTCCTCGCTCCAGTCCTTCGGGTCGGTTGGAGGCGGAATTTTTAGCAGAAGTTGCCGGGGTGCGGTGTCCGCGTATCTGCGCAGATCGAGATACTGATAGGATCCACCGGTCCCAACAGAGTCCATGGGCACCAGGATTTCCGAATGGTGGGGACGAGGGGGCGGCCCTTGGTGCGAGACGCCGTCCACCTGGCTGCGCAATCCGCGCGACTGAGCGCTCACGATTGCGGTACGAATACGCTCCAGGTCTGCCGGCGGCCACATGGCGGCAAGGGCGTTCCACGCGTCCTGGTCGCGGCCGCTCGAGAGATAGCACCAGACCATCTCGAGTACTTTGATTTTGGTGGCCCGCAGCGGATCTTTCGTGGACGGGTTGCCGTTCGACAGCCTTCCGTCGCTCTTTCTGAAATCGCTCAACTGCTGCGCATCCAGTTGCGAGCGGAGTACTGCAATTTGCTGATCGAAGTATGGACGAAACTCCGAACTGACATCGATCAGCTTCTTGTCCTCGAACCTCAAGACCACGGTGGGAGCGAGGTCGAATGCGCTGCGAGGCAGGTTTTCGAAGCCACTCACTGCGGCAGCGTCGGTGGTCCAGATCTCTACTGTCTGATACAGCCTGGTATCGGCGGCGCTGAAGAAATCTTCGCCCGTGATTGTCCGGAGCAGCTTCGGCGGTTTGCTCAGCGAGTAGATTTCATACCTGATGAGCGGATCGGCGTCCGCCGCTTTGATTTGAAATGCCACGACGAGCGAGCCTAAGCCCAGATCGGCGCCCATGACATCGATGTCGGCCTGTGCGACGTTGTATGCAGCCAGAAGCTCATTGTGGCCCCAACTCAATTTCGCCTGGCAGGCTCGAGCCGCGAATCCGTTGCTCTGTCTTGCGGCGCCGACGGAAACCGTGACCCTCGCGCTGGAAGCGCTCGCCGGCAACTGTCCCTGGAAGCTGCCGATGCCTTTGTCGCAGACCAGGAGGCGCGTCGGATTGGTGTTGAAGTATGTTTCGCTCGCGATGGACTGTGTTTGTCCGGCGCATGCCATGCAACAGACGAGTGGCAAGAGCGATGACGCTTTGACGAGATATCGAATCGGCGGAGGTATCATCGCAAAGCCTGAAGCAGGATACACGTTATCCCTCCCACATCTCAGAAGCGAGATGTGGGCGCCCGTATGGGTTGCGGCCGGAATGACGTGGGCGAAGTTCTCTAGCGATTACGCCGGAGATGCAGCTTCCAGCGGAAGGCGCTGGGGCGGCCGTCTTTGAATGCGGGAATGTACTTCCAGCCGGCGGAGGCATCGATCCAGTCCTGGTTGGGCTCGTCTTTGAACTTCGCTGCTTTCATGCGGACGGAGCGGACTTTGCCTGCCTCATCGATCACCAGTTCCACTTCTCTGCCCTCATCCCAGTGCTCCGGGTTGTGCGGGGGCGCGGCCATCCACACCAGGCGCTGGGGGATGGTGTCGGCCAGCTTTGCGCGCAGTTCAGGAGGCAGATCGTATTCGGAAGGCGGTATATGTCTGTAGATGAAGGAATGCTTCTTTTGATCGGGCGGCGCTTTGTGTGAGACGCCGTCCACCTGGCTGCGTAATCCGCGCGCCTGTGCATCGACGATGGCCGTGCGAATACGCTCCATATCTGCGGGCGGCCACATCTCTGCGAGCGCGTTCCATGCCTCCTGCTCGCGGCCGCTGTAGAGGTAGCACCACACGATTTCGAGCACTTTGATCTTAGTGGCGAGCGCTTTCGAGGGCGGAGTGTCGCTCGATAACCGGCCGTCGCTCTGCTTGAAATCGCTCAACTGCTGCGCATCCAGTTGCGCGCGGAGGAGGTTGATCTGACGATCGAAATACGGACGGAACTCCGAACTTACATCGATCAGCTTCTTGTCCTCGAACCTGAGGACAACCGTGGGAGCGAAATCGAAGGCGCTGCGCGGCAGGTTTTCAAAGCCATTCACTGCGGCCGCGTCGGTGGTCCAAATCTCTACGCTACCGTCGAGCCGGGTGTCGGCGGCGCTGAAGTAGTCCTCGCCGGTGATGGTTCGCAGCAACTGCGGCGGCTGGCTCAGCGAATAGATTTTGTACTGGATGTGCGGATCGGCTTCTGTGGCTTTGATCTGAAAGGCGACGACGAGGGAGCCCAGGCCCAGGTCGGCACCCATGACATCGATATCGGCCTGGGCGACTTTGTGAGCAACCTCGATCTGCTGACCGGGCCAGGTGAGAAATGCCTGGCAGGCCCGCTGGGCGAATTTGTTCTCCTTTGCGGCGCCGACCAAGACAGTGACGCCGGAGCCGGAGGTTTTGTTGGGTAGCGATCCGCGGAAGTCGCCGGTTCCCTTGTCACATAGAAGGAAGCGGGTCGGGTTGGTGGCGAAGGTGGTCTGGCCAGCGCAGGCAAGGCACATCACGCTGAGGAGGACTGAGATGGGTAGTGCTTTGACGAGATATCGAGGCAGCCGAGGGGTCATTTGCGAAGCCTGAAGCAGGATACAGCCGGTTCCTGCTGTTGAGCGGCCGAAGCGTCCTTGCCGAGGCACGGAAGTTGCAGAGGGCGTTCGTCAATCGGGAGCAGGCTCGGCAGGGTGATCGCTCAATGGCGATGGTGATTCCCGGATCGTGCATCGCGAGCATCTGCTCATCCCACATCTCAAACGCGAGATGTGGGGCACCCCGGTTTGCTGGGCGGCGCGGACCCTGCACGGAAGTGGCAGCGGGTGGTCACTGTTTTGTACTTTCGCACTCCCCGTGCAAATGGTAGACATGGGTATGGGCGGGTCAGTGGTTTCCGTTACAGAGATGCACCGCGAGGTGGGCACGAAAGATGCCCTGCTGGAGGTGCGCGACCTGCGCAAGGAATACGTCACTGGCCGAGGCCGTCTCCAACTCTTCGATGGTTTGAGCTTCAGCGTTCGCAAGGGCGAGATGCTGGCCATCGTGGGGGCGTCCGGGGCGGGTAAAAGCACACTTTTGCACATTCTTGGTGCACTTGATGCGCCGACGAGCGGTGCCCTATACTTCGCCTCAATCCACTTGAACAAACTCAATTCCAGGCAGGCCGCAGACTTCCGCAACCGCGAAGTTGGCTATGTCTGGCAGTTTCACTACCTGCTGCCGGAGTTTACTGCGGCGGAGAATGTTGCGCTGCCGCTGCTGGCCCGGGGGGAGTCCCGCAAAGAGGCTGAAAAGAAAGCACTTGGCTGGCTGGATGAAGTTGGCCTGGCGGACCGGGCGGAGCACCAGGCAGGAGAGCTTTCCGGCGGCGAGCAGCAGAGGGTCTCGCTGGCCCGGGCGCTGGTGACCAACCCCCGCATGCTGCTGGCGGATGAGCCCACTGGAGATCTGGATTCCGGAACTGCAGACCGGGTCTTTTCGCTCATCCAACGAATGCATGCGAGCCACGGATTGACCTCAATTCTGGTGACGCATAACCAGGAGCTTGCAGGCCGATGCGACCGGGTGATGCGGCTGGAAGCCGGTCATATGAAAGAGGATCTTGCCAAGACGGGGAAGCCGCAAGCTGAACTTCCTGAAACCAGAAGGATGCCAGGCAACGAGAGCTGTTGAAGGTTCAAAGTGGGCGTGAGTCCGGTGGCGTGGGTCGTGCATCTTTAGTAACGACGACTCACATTTCTGTGCACGAGTCAGTCAGGAGAGGCAGTGGTGGAAAGTGAACCAGCTTTCACCAACCGTCCTTGGAGGGGAATATGTTCGAACGCTATACAGAAAAGGCGCGGCGCGTAATCTTTTTTGCCCGGTATGAGGCCAGCCAGTTCGGCTCGCCTTACATCGAGACTGAGCACCTGCTGCTGGGCCTTCTCCGCGAGGATAAGGCGCTCACCAATAAGTTTCTCCGCTCCCATGCGTCCGTCGAGTCGATTCGCAAGCAGATCGAGGGACACACCACGATTCGCGAGAAAGTTTCCACCTCGGTCGACCTTCCCCTGTCGAACGAGTGCAAGCGCGTGCTGGCCTATGCCGCTGAGGAAGCGGAGCGGCTGAGCCACAAGCACATTGGCACGGAACATCTGCTGCTGGGACTCCTGCGGGAAGAGAAGTGCTTTGCCGCGGAGATTCTGCACGAGCGCGGGCTGCGGCTGGTGGCGATCCGCGAAGAGCTGGCACGGGCTACGCAGGAGAAGGTGCCGGCGCAACGGCAGAATCGCGAGTCCAGCCTGCTGGCGGAGTTTTCGCGCGACCTGACCCAGGCGGCGACGGACAACCAGCTTGACCCGCTGGTGGGACGCGATTCCGAGTTGGAGCGCGTGGTGCAGATCCTGTGCCGCCGCACCAAGAACAATCCGGTGCTGATTGGCGAGCCGGGCGTGGGCAAGACCGCGATTGTCGAGGGCCTGGCGCAGCGCATCGCTGACGGCGATGTGCCGAGCTTCCTGGCAGACAAGCGGGTGCTGGCGCTGGATCTTTCGCTGATCGTGGCGGGCACCAAGTACCGCGGCCAGTTCGAGGAGCGGTTGAAGACCATCATGAAGGAGCTGATGGAGAACCAGAACTCCATCATCTTTATCGACGAGCTGCATACGCTGGTGGGCGCGGGCTCGGCCGAGGGATCGCTGGATGCAGCGAACATCCTGAAGCCGGCGCTGTCGCGCGGGGAGATCCAGTGCATCGGCGCAACCACGCCGGGCGAGTATCGCAAGTCGATCGAGAAGGACCGCTCACTGGAGCGGCGCTTCCAGGCGGTGAAGGTACCGCCGCCGAACGAGGCGGACGCAATCAAGATCATCATGGGTATCAAGGACCGTTACGAGAAGTTTCACGCGGTCAGCTATACAGATGACGCGATCGAGTTCGCGGTGTCGCACTCGAACCGCTATATTCCGGATCGCTTCCTGCCGGACAAGGCGATCGATCTGATCGACGAGGCGGGCGCGCGGGTGAAGCTGCGCCAGACCTCGCTGCCGGAGGAGATCACCGAGGTGCAGAAGCGCATCAAGTTCATCGTGCACCGCATGGAAAACGCCATTGCGAATCACGAGTTCGAGAAGGCGCGCTTCTATTCCGATGAAGAGCGCAAGGAGCGCGAGAACCTGCGCGCGCTGCGCGACAAGTATCATCTGGACGATTCGACGGCGGGCATCGTGGGCCGCGAGGATATCGAGGACGTGGTGAGCCGCTGGACCGGCGTGCCTGTCACCTCGATCAAGGAAGAAGAGACGCAGAAGCTGTTGCGGGTGGAGGAAGAGCTGCACCGGCGCGTGATCTCGCAGGACAAGGCCATCAGCGCCCTGGCCCGCGCGATCCGGCGCTCGCGTGCGGGTCTCAAGTCGCCGCACCGGCCGATCGGCTCCTTCCTGTTCCTGGGACCGACCGGGCGTAGGCAAGACGGAGATGGCGCGCACGCTGGCGCAGTTCCTCTTCGGCTCGGAGAAGGCGCTGATCCGCTTCGATATGTCGGAGTTCATGGAGAAGCACTCGGTGTCGAAGCTGATCGGTTCGCCTCCGGGATACGTGGGCTACGAGGAGGGCGGCCAGCTCACCGAGCGGGTGAAGCGCTCGCCTTACTCTGTGGTGCTGCTGGATGAGATCGAGAAGGCGCACCCGGATGTGTTCAACATCCTGCTGCAGGTCTTTGAAGACGGCCAGCTCACCGATGGTCTGGGAAACACGGTCGACTTCAAGAACGTGATCCTGGTGATGACGTCGAACATCGGCGCGCGTCACCTGCAGAAGCAGCAGGGACTCGGCTTCTCCTCCGATCGCGAAGATCTGCGAGTGGAGAAGATCGAAGACCTGGTGAAGAACGAGGTGAAGCGCACCTTCAATCCGGAGTTCCTGAACCGCCTGGACGAGATCATCATCTTCCATGCGCTCTCGGACGCGGACCTGATCCAGATCCTGGAACTGCTGGTACAGCAGCTCAACGCGAACCTGGCGCAGAAGGCGATCACCATCAGCGTGAACGAGGAGGCCAAGAAGTGGATCCTCGAGAAGACGCTGATCGATCGCACCTACGGCGCTCGTCCGCTGCGTCGCGCATTGCAGCGCTACGTGGAAGACCCGCTGTCGGAGGCGCTGATCGCCGGCGGCATCGCGCAGCGGCCCGCGTTCCTCGAGGTCTACCTCGAGAACAACCAGCTCTTCTACCGCCCGGTGGTGCAGGACGGCGAGGAGACACCGACGGAAGGGATTCTGCTCTTCAGCTAAAGTTGACGTCTTATCAAGAAAGTAGATGACAAGATGCCCTCGCCGAAGCGAGGGCATCTTCGTTTATTGAGCTACATCCGAGGCGAGGGCTCCTCTGCGTGAGGAGGCGCTCCAGCGCATGCAGCAGCGGGCTATGCCGGAACAGCAAATAGGGCGCTCTCCGGCGAGAGCGCCCTTTCCACCTTCACCTGACCCCTCACCATCCTGAGTTCCGTAACAGACTCCCGGAACCGGGGCCTTTTATGAGTTGCGGCGCGACTATTTACTACCGTGCGGATCGCTCTCGACGATCACGTCCTTCCCTTCTTCATCCTTGCGCTGACGCTCCTTGCCGCGGCCGGCCATTTCGTTGGCCATCTTATTCAGGCGGCTGTGCTCGCCGGTGGATGTGCTGGTGGTGTCGGGATGCGCGGGGCGTGCTACATCCTTTTTCGTGTCCTTCACGATGGGCTGCATAATTCACCTCTTCTTTGTTAGATGGATGGGCGGCAGAGGGGCGAAGGTTGTCCTTTGCTACACTCGGATTCCATGAAGCTGCCGGCAGCCGCTCTCCTCGTGATCGCCACCTGTTTTTCCGCACAGAGCACCTCCCTTCTTTTCGCACAAACGAGCCCAAAGCCGCACCGCCATGCAACCAAGACCATGACAGATGCCTCTTACTCGCCCGATTTTTTTGTCGACACACATGCGGACACGACGCAGCGCATGCTGGATGAGCACTACGACCTGACCGACCCGCTGAATGGCGGCTATGTGAACTTTGAGGCCGCGAAGCAGGGCAAGCTGGGCGCGGAGTTCTTCTCCATCTGGGTGGAGCCGCAGTTTTACCAGAACCAATATGCGGGGCGGACGCTGGCGCTGATCGACGCGGTGCACCAGGCGGCGCTGAAGCATCCGGACAAGATGATGATGGCCTACTCGGTGGCCGATATCGAGCGTGCACACCGAGCGCACAAGCTGGCCGCGCTGATGGGCATCGAGGGCGGACACTCGATTGAGAATTCGCTCGATCTGCTGGACTACTACTACAAGCTGGGCGTGCGCTACATGACGCTGACCTGGTCGAACTCGAATGACTGGGCGGACTCCTCCGGCGACTTCACCGATCCCAAGGTGCAGCACACCAAGGAGGGCTTGACGGAGTTCGGCAAGGATGTGGTGTACGAGATGAACCGCCTGGGCATGATGGTCGACATCTCGCACGTGGCGGACCAGACCTTCTATCGCACGCTCATCCTGACGCGCGCTCCGGTGATTGCGTCGCATTCTTCCGCGCGCGCGCTGACCAACTCACCACGCAACATGACGGACGAGATGCTGCGGGCGCTGGCCAACAATGACGGCGTGGTGCAGGCGAACTTCTTCTCCGCGTTCGTCTCTGAAGACTGGCGCAAGGCCTGGATGGCCCAGCAGCCCGAACGCCAGGCCGCAGAGAAAGCCGCCGAAGACAAGGCCAAGGCAGAGGGAAAGCCCTGGGTCTATAGCCAGGAAGAGGCGATGGACCATGAGTTCGCGGCGAAGATTCCGCGGCCTCCGCTGAGCGCGCTGATCGACCACATCGACCACATGGTGAAGGTGGCGGGCATCGACCACGTGGGTATCGGGTCGGACTTCGATGGCATTCCGTCGGCGCCCGAGGGCATCGACTCCGCAGCGGATTTGCCGAAGATCACGGCGGAGCTCAAGAAGCGCGGCTACAGCGATGCGGACTGCCGCAAGATCATGGGCGGCAACCTGCTGCGCGTCTTTGCGCAGGTGGAAAAGGTCAGCAAGCAGTTGCAGGCGGAGGAGAACGGGCGGCCGAAGATCGGCGAAACGCAGCCGTTCCATAAATAGACAAATCGAAGTAGACGGATCGATTTTCATCATCCCCCATGAAGTGCCATGCACGCTGCTGGATTCGAGCGGTGCATTTTCCAATCGAGAATGGGGAGGCGTGATGAAGCGTTGGATTGGTATTTCGTTTGTGCTGGGCGTGCTTCTGGGTGTTGGCGTGGTGCGCTCGCAACAGGGCGCGACTGGAACGCAGCGCATCGTTCAATTTGAAAATGACGATGTGAAGGTGTGGAAGTCGATTGTCGTTCCGAATGCGCCGTTGACCATGCATCGCCACGAACACGGGCGCGTGATTATCGCTCTGCAAGGGCGGCACCATGAAGATCGTCGAGCAGAGTGGAGCGAGCGAGGCACATGCGTGGGAGACCGGAAAGGCCTACTGGCTGCCCGCGAATGCTCCGGGCACGATGCACGCGGATGTGAACGCCGGCGATCAGCCGATCGAAGTGATGGTGGTGGAGTTGAAGAAGGACCACTAGACGCGACAACGCTCCCGCAGTGGGACTAGAATCCCGCCGTGCCGGATAACGGATTGAACCGTTCCTCCGGAAAGGAGCAATGCAATGGCGACGGTTACTGCGCTACGTCCTGGGACTTACGGCTTCCCGGTCACGATTCGCAAGCAATATCAGAATTTCATTGGCGGCGAGTGGACGAAACCCGCCTCCGGCAGCTACTTCGAGAACGTCACGCCGGTAACCGGGCAGGTGCTGTGCGAGATTCCGCGCTCGAACGCTGCCGATATCGACAAGGCGCTGGACGCGGCGCATGCGGCGAAGACCGAGTGGGGCAAGACATCGCCGGCGGCGCGAGCGCGCATCCTGGAACAGATTGCGCAGCGCATGGAAGACAACCTGGAGATGCTGGCCACGGTAGAGACGTGGGACAACGGCAAGCCGATTCGCGAGACCATGGCCGCCGATCTGCCGCTGGCCATCGATCACTTCCGCTACTTTGCCGGATGCATTCGCGCACAGGAGGGCGGCATTTCCGAGCTCGACGAGACGACGGTGGCCTATCACTACCACGAGCCGCTGGGCGTGGTGGGGCTGATCATCCCGTGGAACTTCCCTCTTTTGATGGCGACGTGGAAGCTGGCCCCGGCCCTGGCCGCAGGCAATGCAGTGGTGTTGAAGCCGGCGGAACAGACGCCGCTGGGCATTCTTGTGCTGCTGGAGCTGATCCACGATCTGCTGCCGCCGGGTGTACTGAATGTCGTCAACGGCTTCGGCCTGGAAGCGGGCAAGCCGCTGGCATCGAGCTCGCGCGTGCAGAAGATCGCGTTCACCGGCGAGACGACGACCGGCCGCCTGATCATGCAGTACGCCTCGCAGAACATCATCCCGGTGACGCTGGAGCTGGGCGGCAAGTCGCCGAATATCTTCTTCGCGGATGTGCTGCAGGCGGATGACGCCTTCTTCGACAAGTCGCTCGAAGGCTTCGCGATGTTTGCGTTCAACCAGGGCGAGGTCTGCACCTGTCCTTCGCGCGCGCTGATTCAGGAGAGCATCTATGACCAGTTCATGGAGCGCGCGGTAAAGCGAGTGAAGGCGATCAAGCAGGCGAACCCGCTGGACAAGACGACCATGCTGGGCGCGCAGGCGTCGAGCGAGCAGATGGAGAAGATTCTTTCGTACCTCGACATCGGCAGGCAGGAGGGCGCGGAGACGCTGACCGGCGGCAAGCGCGCGTCGCTGGACGGCGAGCTTGCGGAGGGCTTCTACATCGAGCCGACCATCTTCAAAGGTCACAACAAAATGCGCATCTTCCAGGAAGAGATCTTCGGACCGGTGGTGTCGGTGACGACCTTCAAGGACGAAGAAGAGGCGCTGGCGCTGGCAAACGACACGCTCTATGGTCTGGGTGCAGGCCTGTGGACGCGGGACATCAATCGCGCCTACCGTATGGGCCGCGGCATCCAGGCGGGCCGCGTGTGGACCAACTGCTACCACCTGTATCCGGCGCACGCAGCCTTTGGCGGCTACAAGCAGTCAGGCATCGGGCGCGAGAACCACAAGGCGATGCTGGACCACTACCAGCAGACGAAGAACCAGCTCATCAGCTACAGCCCGAATGCCCTGGGCTTTTTCTAGATGAGTGAGCTGACCAAGATGGAGGCAAGGCCCGCCGGTGCTTCAGTAACGGAAGCACCGGCCCAGGTCGTCTGCACCGCAGCGGCCACTGCGCTGATGGAGAAGCTCGCCGCAAAACACGGTGCGCTCATGTTCCACCAGTCCGGCGGCTGCTGCGACGGCAGCTCGCCGATGTGCTATCCGCGTGGCGAATTTCTGGTGGGCGACAGCGATGTGCTGCTGGCTACGCTGGGCGAGACACCGTTCTACATGAGCCGCAGCCAGTTCGAGTACTGGAAGCACACCCAGATCATCCTGGACGTGGTGCCGGGACGCGGCGGCATGTTTTCGCTCGAAGGGCCGGAGGGCGTGCGCTTCCTGGTCCGCTCGCGCGTGTTCACCGACGCGGAGATCGGTGCGCTGCGAGCGGCCGGTCGAATCTGAATCAGCTAGACCCAGGCGATGGCTGGTTTCAGCACCGGATAAAGACCAGCGATGTCGCGAAGGAACTCCCGCACGCGCGAGCGCATGGCGCGCATGGCCCATGTAAGGAGCAACCGACGGCCCCAGCGGCGCTGCATGAGCCAGCGTGTAACGAAGAACATAACCCTGCGCTTGATGTATCCCATGGAAGCCTCCTCGTGGTGAGATGCGGTGAGGCGTACGGCAGTCTCCGGCAAATGAGACTCAGGGATGGTAGCGCTGCTCTGAGTGCTTGCGATAGTCTGACAGGTTGGATCTACGCATGCCATTTGCCCGCCGATTCGCCCTCGCCCTGCTCTTCTCCGGCGCATTCGCCTCCGCACAGCAGACCGCGCCGCCCGCTGCCCCGCCGGACGCGCCTACGCAGCAGGCTCCTGCCACGCCCGCAAGCAATGCGCCGGCCGGTGCAACACCAGACCTGCCGGATTCGCCAGGCTTGCAGGCGCCTCCGGCGGTGGAGCCGACCGGCCCGACGGCGGTGATGGACACCAGCATGGGGCGCATCACGTGCCGTCTCTTCGACAAGCAGGCGCCACAGACGGTTGCAAACTTCGTCGGCCTGGCCGAGGGCACCAAGGACTGGAGCGATCCTACGACCCATGACAAGGAGCATGGCAAGCCGCTCTATGACGGAACAATTTTTCATCGTGTGATTCCCGGCTTTATGGCGCAGGGCGGCGACCCGATGGGCAGCGGCATGGGCGATCCAGGCTATTACATTCCGGACGAGATCGATCCGTCGCTGATGTTCGATGTGCCGGGGCGGCTGGCGATGGCGAACTCCGGGCCTAACACGGATGGCTCGCAGTTCTTCGTTACGGAGGAGATCCAGCCTTCACTGAATGGCCACTACACGATCTTCGGCCAGTGCGATCCGTCATCGGTGCTGGTGGTGAAGACGATGACACGCGTGGAGCGCGACGGACGCGACAAGCCGCTGACGCCGGTGGTGCTGAAGAAGGTGACGATCGTTCCGGTGGGACAGCCGGTGCCGCCTCCGCCGGTTGCTGCGCCTGCGCCAGCCTCCGCAGCGTCGCCGAGCGCGCCGCCAGCTACGGTTCCTGCGCCACCTGTTCTTGCGCCAAGGCCAAACTGATTCCAAGCTATCCTCGCGGCCGGCGCTTTCGCCGGGTCGCCCTGCCAACCGCCACAAAGGAGACCGTGAAATGTCCCGTACACCAGGCACCTATGCCACACTGAAGACCAGCGAGGGCACCATCGTATGCCGGCTGTTTGAGAAAGAAGCGCCGAAGACGGTGGCGAATTTTATCGAGCTTGCCGAGGGCAAGCGTGAGTGGTCGCACCCCACGACGAGCGCGAAGTCGACCAACAAGCTTTACGACGGAACGATCTTCCATCGCGTGATTCCCGACTTCATGATCCAGGGCGGCGACCCGGCCGGCACCGGCATGGGCGGCCCCGGATACAAGTTCGAGGATGAGACGAAGGGCTCAGCGCATCGTTTCGACAAGCCGGGCAAGCTGGCGATGGCCAACGCCGGGCCGAATACGAATGGCTCGCAGTTTTTCATCACGACGGCGAATACGGAGTGGCTGACCGGCAAGCACACTATCTTTGGCGAGGTGGTGGAGGGTCAGGAGATTGCTGAGAAGATCTCACGCCTGCCGCGCGGCGCACAGGATAAGCCGAAGACGCCGGTGGTGCTGAGAGTCTGTGACGATCGAGCGGGCCGCATAAATAAGAGCCGCAGAAATGATGAGGGCGAGGCTGCGGCCTCGCCCTTTGCCTTTCTGATTCGAGAAAACTGCAGGTCCTTCGCTTTGCTGGATGAAACGGATCTGGGTTTTCTAGACGCCGATGACGGCGCAGAGCTCCTTGACCGAATCCGCGCTCTTCTTGAGCGCCTTCTCTTCTTCAGGCTTCAGTTTGATCTCGATGATCTGCTCCAGACCTCGTTCGCCAAGCTTGCATGGCACGCCAATGTAGTAGCCGGTGATGCCGTACTCGCCCTGCAGATAAGCAGCGCAAGGCAGAATCTTCTTCTTGTCCTTGAGGATAGCTTCGACCATCTCGACTGCTGCCGCCGATGGCGCGTAGAAGGCGGAGCCGGTCTTGAGGTGCTTGACGATCTCCGCGCCGCCGTCGCGCGTGCGCTGGACGATACGCTCGATGGTGGCTGCGTCGAGCAACTCGGTAAGCGGAATGCCGGCGACGCTGGAATATCGCGGCAGTGGAACCATCGTGTCACCGTGGCCGCCGAGCACAAAGGCAGTTACGTTTTCGACGGAGACCTTCAACTCCTGGGCGATGAAGGTGCGGTAGCGGGCCGAATCCAACACGCCCGCCATGCCGATGACGCGCTCGCGGTTGAACTTGGACTGCTTGAATGCCGCCTGCGCCATGGCGTCGAGCGGATTCGAGACGATGATCAGGATCGAGTTTGGCGCGACAGCGGTGACCTTGTTGACCACGTCCGACATGATCTTGTAGTTGGTCTGCAGCAGGTCGTCGCGGCTCATGCCGGGCTTGCGCGGGATGCCCGCGGTGATGACCACGATGTCGGAGTTTGCCGCCTCGGCGTAGTCATTCGCGCCGATGACGTGCACGTCGCGCTTTTCGATCGGCATGGCTTCGAGCAGGTCCAGCGCCTTGCCCTGCGGAATGCCCTCCGCCACATCGATCAGCACCACATCCGCCAGTTCCTTGGCGGCAATCCAATGCGCGGCGGTCGCGCCGACGTTCCCTGCTCCGACGATGGTTACCTTCTTACGCATGTCTCTCCTGTCTTCACCGTTATGGTGAGCTTCACTTCATGTTGTCGATCATTCGCGTGGCGAACTCACTGGTCTTCACCTTGGTCGCGCCCTGCATCTGGCGCTCGAAATCGTAGGTGACGAACTTCTGCTGGATGGTCTTCTCCATGGACGATTCAACCAGGCGCGCGGCCTCGCTCCAGCCCAGAAAATCGAGCAGCATGACGCCGGAGAGCATGACCGAGCCGGGGTTGATGACGTCCTTGTCCGCGTACTTCGGCGCCGTGCCGTGCGTGGCCTCGAAGACGGCGAAGCCATCGCCGACATTCGCGCCCGGCGCGATGCCGAGCCCGCCTACCTGCGCCGCGGCCGCGTCGGAGATGTAGTCGCCATTCAGGTTGGAGGTGGCGAGGATGCTGTAGTCCTCCGGGCGAATGATGATCTGCTGGAAGATGGAGTCGGCGATGCGGTCGTTGATCATCACCTTCTGCTTCCATTTGCCGCCGCCGTGCGACTTGCCGATCTTGTCGATGACCGACTGGATCTCGGCGTAGAGCGCTTGCCGAAATGCATCGTTGCCGAACTCCAGGCCGGGCTCGATCAGCGCGGCATTCTGCTCCACCGTCAGGCTGGGGTTGGCTTCGAGATTGCCGAGAATCCAGCTCTCGCGCTCGGTCACGGTGTGGTCGCGGAACTCCTCTGTAGCTACTTCATAGCCCCACTCGCGGAAGGCGCCTTCAGTGAACTTCTGGATGTTGCCCTTGTGGACCAAGGTGACCGACTTACGCTTATTGTCGATCGCATATTGGATGGCGACGCGCACCAGCCGCTTGGTTCCGGTGATGGAGATGGGCTTGATGCCGACGCCGGAGTCGGCGCGCACCTTCTTCTTGCTGCCCATGTCGTTGTTCAGGAAGTCGATCAGCTTTTTCGCCTCGGGCGTGCCCTCGCGGAACTCGATGCCGGAGTAGACGTCCTCGGTGTTCTCGCGGAAGATCACGACGTCGAGCTTCTCCGGATGCTTCACCGGGCTGGGGACGCCGCTGTAGTACTTCACCGGGCGGATGCAGGAGTAGAGATCGAGCACCTGGCGCAGCGTCACGTTGAGCGAGCGGATGCCGCCGCCGACCGGCGTGGTGAGCGGCCCTTTGATGGAGACGCGCAGATCGCGCGCGGCATTCACCGAATCGTCGGGCAGCCAGTTCTGGAACTGACGGTATGCCTTCTCGCCGGCGAAGATCTCGAACCATGCGATCGACCGCTTGCCGCCGTAGGCCTTCTGCACCGCAGCGTCGAAGACGCGCTGCGAGGCGCGCCAGATATCGCGGCCGGTGCCGTCGCCTTCGATGTACGGGATGATGGGATGGTCCGGCACCTGATACTTGCCGTTGACGTACTGGATCGCTTCGCCGCCCTGGGGTAGGGCCACGCCGTTGTAGCTTTTCTGCATGAGGACAGGGTGCTCCGTGGAGTGGAATGCGTGTCAGTTTCCTACAACCGTCCACGCTAACATCCTGACCGGCTGGCCGCAACGCGGGCGGTCCAGCGGTACAGTGGCATGTATCATCACCGTGCAAATAAAACAGGGAGAAAATGCCGATGTTGCCAGGGTCGCGCCGCTTGTTTTCACTTCTGATCGCACTATTCACCGCTGCCGCGGCCGCGCCTGCACAGACGCCGGTGCGCGTTGCGATTGTGGGGCTGGTGCACGGCCATGTCGCGGGATTCCTGCCGCAACTGCCGAAACATCCGGAGGTGCAACTGGTGGGCGTCTCCGATCCGGATGCGTCGCTGCGGCAGAAGTACGCGGCAGAGTTTCACCTGGACCCGAAGATATTCTTCCCCACCGAAGAAGCGATGATCGCGGCGACGCATCCGCAGGCGGTGCTGGTGTACACCTCGATTGCCGGCCACCGTCCGGCGATTGAAGTGGCGGCGCGGCACCACATCGCCGTGATGGTGGAGAAGCCGCTCACCATCTCGCTGGACGACGCATTGGCCATCCGCAAGGTCTCGCGCGAGAACAACGTCCCGGTGCTGGTGAACTATGAGACCACCTGGTATGCGTCCAATAAAGCCGCGCATGATGAGTTGGAAGCGGGCAAGCTGGGCCCGCTGCGCAAGCTGGTGGTGCATGACGGCCACAAGGGGCCGGAGGAGATCGGCGTGCAGCCGGAGTTTCTGAAGATCCTCACCGATCCGCAATTGAACGGTGCCGGCGCGCTGTATGACTTCGGCTGCTACGGCGTGGACCTGGCGACGTGGCTGCAGCATGGCGAGGCGCCCCTGACCGTAACGGCGGTGACGCAGCAATTGAAGCCGGAGAAGTATCCGCATGTCGACGATGAGGGCACCATCATCCTGGCCTATCCGCACGCGCAGGCGATCATCCAGGGCTCGTGGAACTGGCCCTTCGACCGCAAGGACATGGAGGTCTACGGCGCCACAGGCTCGCTGATGACCATCAAGAGCGACAAGGTAATGGAGCGCACACAGGGCGAGAAAGTGGCGACGGAGCGCGAAGCCACGCCGCTGGCGCCGCCGGAGGATGGCTCTCTGGACTATCTGGTCGCGGTGCTGAATGGCCAACTGAAGCCGCAGGGCGATCTTACGTCGCTGGATACGAACGTGGTCGTGATGCAGATTCTGGACGCGGCACGGACCTCCGCGAAGACGGGACGGACGGTGAAGTTAGCCCCGCTGCCGAAGTAGACGCGAATTGCTGCAAAGAGTTTTGGGGAACCTCCCCGGCTGGTCAGCCGTATCCCTGCCGCAGAGGCTTCCATGGAAACTTTGCGGCAGGACATCGCCTACGCGCTGCGGCAGATGCGCCAATCCCCTGTCTTCACCCTGACCGCCATGCTGACGCTGGCGCTGGGCATCGGCGCGACGACCGCCATCTTTTCGCTGATCAACACCGTCATGCTGAAGTCGCTGCCGGTGGTGGACCCCGCATCCCTGTATCGCATCGGCGATGGGCAGGACTGCTGCGTGGAAGGCAGCCCGCAGGACAACTGGGGGATGTTCTCGTACCCGTTTTATCTGCGGATGAAGCAGTCCACGCCGGAGTTTGCAGAGCTTGCTGCATTTCAGGCGGGCGGCACGGTGTTCAGTGCGCGACGGGGCGAGAGCGACCGCATCGCCAAACCCATTCGCGGCGAATTCATTACCGGGAACTATTTTTCAACGTTTGGGATTGGCGCCTTCTCCGGGCGGACCATAGTCCCTTCCGATGACCAGCCGACATCGGCGCCAGTCGCGATGCTGAGCTATCGCGCCTGGCAGCAGCAGTACGCATCCGATCCGAAGATTGTTGGCTCGACCATGATCCTGGATGGTCACCCGATGACCATCGTGGGCATCACGCCGCCCGGATTCTTTGGCGAGACGCTGCGCAGCGATCCTCCGGAGGTCTGGATTCCGCTGCAGCAGGAGCCGATCTTCCGGGGCAAAAACTCACTGTTACATACCTTTCCCGCGTGGCTGCGCGTGATTGGGCGACTGAAGCCCGGCGCCTCGCCCAACGCATTGCCATCCCGGATGACCAGTCTGATCCGCGTCTGGCTGATCGATGAAAGCGGCATGCCTGCCGAGTGGATGACCGGAATCAAATCCGGTTTGCCCAAACAGAACATCAAGGTAGTCCCGGGCGGGGCTGGCGTCGGCGTGATGAAGGCGAACTACGCAGACAGCCTGCACATCCTGCTTGCGGTCTGCTGCCTGGTGTTGCTGATCGCATGCGCGAATATCGCCAACCTGCTGCTGGCGCGCGGCACGGCGCGGCGGGCGCAGACCGCTGTCCGGCTCGCGCTTGGCGCGAATCGCAGACGGCTGATCCGGCAATCGCTGACGGAGAGCATTGTCCTCTCGGTCCTGGGCGGAATCGCCGGCCTGGCGAGTGGCGTATTTGGGCGTCAAGTCGATCGTGGCGCTGGCCTTCCACGGAGCGAAGTACGTTCCTATTGATGCGGCGCCGTCGCTGCCCGTGCTGGGCTTCGCGTTCGCGCTCTCGCTGCTGACCGGTGCGCTCTTCGGAACAGCGCCAGCATGGCTCGCCTCGCATGCCGATCCTGCGGAGGCGCTGCGCGGCGCGAATCGGACCACGCGAGACCGCTCCTCGCTCTCGCAGAAAATCCTCGTCATCGTGCAGGCGACCCTCTCTGTCGTCCTGCTGGCGGGCGCCGGACTTCTGACGCACAGCCTCGCCAACCTGCAGCATCAGGACTTCGGCTACGAGACCGATCATCGCGTCACCATCAGCCTGACCGCGCCGTATTTTTACTCGCAACCCAAGCTGGACGCCATGTACCGCGAGCTGCAGGATCGGCTCTCACACATTCCCGGCGTCGAGCGCGCGGCGCTGGCGCAGTACACGCCGCTGCAGGACAACTGGGGCGAGATTGTGATTCGCCAGGGCCACGGCATGCCGAATATGAACGAAGAGATCGGCTCTTCCTGGGACCACGTCAATCCCGGCTATCTGGAGACGCTTGGCGAACACATCCTTCGCGGCCGGTCGATCACCGAGCAGGACACTGCGACCACGCAGAATATTGCCGTGGTCAACGAAGCCTTCGTGAAGAGGTTCTTCAAGCCAGGCGAAGAGCCGCTGGGAGCACACTTCGGCCTCGACCTGCCGCAATACAGCAATACGTTCGAGATTGTGGGCATTGTGCGGAATGCGAAGTACAACGATCCGGCAAGCACCGACCCGCCGCGCCCGCTGTTCTTTGTGCCGCTCGCGCAGCGGACGCACTACGACGCTCCTCTCATGCAGTCCATTGACGACAGCACGCACTTCATCGAGGGCGCGGTGCTCCAGTTGCACGGCAGCATGGAGGGTCTGGAGGCAGAGGTGCGCCA
This sequence comes from uncultured Acidobacteriaceae bacterium, assembly GCA_963763665.1. Classification (GTDB taxonomy): domain Bacteria; phylum Acidobacteriota; class Terriglobia; order Terriglobales; family Acidobacteriaceae; genus KBS-83. Next base: position 325,482 of record CAVXPT010000005.1, read on the forward strand.
CGTGCTCAGCGACGTGGACCCCAACCTAACGCTGCTGGCCATCCAGAGCCTGCAGGAGCAGGTGGATTCCAACTTCGATCAGCGGCGCGCCGTTGCACGGATGACCGGGCTCTTTGGCATCCTTGCGCTGCTGCTGGCGGCCGTCGGACTCTATGGCGTGACTGCCTATACCGTAGAGCGGCGTACAAGCGAGATTGGGGTGCGCATGGCGCTCGGAGCCAATCGCATGAATGTGATCCGCCTGGTGCTGCGCGGAGCGTTTCTGCAGATTTTCATCGGACTGCTGATCGGCATTCCGATTTCGATCGCGTGTTCGCGGCTGATCTCCGCGCAGTTGTACCAGGTCAAGGGATGGGACCCGCTGGTCCTGGGCGGATCGGTCATCGCGCTCAGTGTCTGCGCCTTTTTCGCCAGCATTATTCCGGCGCAGCGTGCGGCTTCGATCAACCCGGTAAAGGCGCTGCGCACGGAGTAGCGGAAGGCAGGCCGAGGAAGCGCCCGTCCAGCAAGAGGCGTAATCTAAGGGGCAGAGGGTTTGTCTTGCGTCGTCTCTGCCTGCTTCTGGTTGCCGTTTCGCTCGCCCTTCCTGCACTTGCGCAATACTCCGCCGATAAACCTCTTGGCTCATCGGCGCAGTCCACGCCCGCATATCTGAAGGACGCCGGGCTGGAGCAGCGGCTGGGCACGCAAATGCCGCTCAACTTGCACTTCCGCGACAGCACGGGCGCAGATGCCCCGCTGGGACGATACTTCGGACGCAAACCCGTCGCGCTGGCGCTGGTGTACTTCAAGTGCGCCATGCTGTGCCCGCAGGTACTGCATGGGCTGGCCAACTCGCTGGCGCAGACTGGCTACGCGCCGGCTCGCGACTACGACGTGATCGTGACCAGCATCGACCCCACCGACACCCCGCAGACGCTGAAGCGGCGCGGCAGAAGTTCATCGCGCAGCTTGGCGGGAGTGTTCCGGCCGACAGTGTGCACTTCCTGACCGGCGAGCAGCCGGAGATCACTGCCCTGGCAAGCTCCGTCGGCTTTCACTACGTGCGAGTGCCGGGGCCAGACGGCAAGATGACGCAGTTTGCACACTCCAGCGTGATCATGGTCGCTACCCCGGAGGGCAAACTTTCGAAGTATCTGACCGGGGTTGAATATCAGCCGCGCGATCTGCGGCTGGCGCTGCTGGAGGCGAGCGATCACCGCATAGGCTCGCCGACCGACCTGATCCTGCTCTACTGCTGCAACTACTCGCCGGGCGAGGGCCGCTATACCGTCTCCGTACTGCGCGTGCTGGGGCTTGCAGGCATGGGATCCCTCTTTGGGCTGGCGGGGCTGCTTTATCTGCTGCACCGCAAGCCGAAGGTAAAGACCGCGGCCTAGTTGCTCCCCTGGCGCGCGGCCAGTAGCTCTGCCGCCCTGCCGAGCAGCTTGCGCAGGACGCTGTCATTGTCATACCCGGAACTCCAGGCGCGGCGCTGCCCGGCCTCGGCGATGGCGGCGCGTGCCGGTTCGTCATTCAGGTAGCGCTCGATCTTCGCGCGGCACTCGTCGAAATCCGAAAAGAAGACTGCCTCTTCGTCCTCACGGAAGCAGGCCATGTGCTCCGGCGTGCGCTCGGCCAGCAGGAAGCCGCCGCAGGCGGTGATTTCAAATGCCTTCTGCGCGACCTCGTCGCGGTTGCTGCGCGTCACAAACGCAAGATTGATGCGGGACCGCCAGATCGCCTTCCGATAGGCATCGCCGATCAGCTCGCCGACCCGGAAGGTTGCCGCGAAGGCGTCCGCCGGCAGAGCGGCCTGCCAGTGGGAACGAGAGCCGGAGATATCGACAGGCGCCCCGGCACGCCACAGACGGGTGAGGAAGTCAGCCCGGTTATCGTACGGAGTGCCGATGAACGAGACCCTGCGATCGCGCCGCTCATCGCTCCAACCCGCATCCGGAGCAAAATGGACGGTGCGTTCAAAGCTGGTCTGAATACGGACGACTTCCGGCGCTCCTGCCTTGCGGTACTCCTCCAGGTTGACATCGCGCTGCACGCCGGTCAGGTCAAATCCGGAAACGGTGCGGCGGTAGAGACGCCAGCCGGGATCGTTTCGCGGACCGAGAGGATCGTCGATCACGAAGTCAATGCAGAAGACTCCGCTTTGACGCAGACGGCGAAGCGTTTCGGGCCGCAACTGAAGTGCTTTGTCAACGATCGCCATCTGCACTCGTTCGCGCTGGGCAACGGCAAGCAAGTCACGGTTGAAGCGCGATACTTCAGGCCCCATCTGCAGGCGAAATTGCACTTTGCCGAGAATGCCCGGCGCGCTGTAGTTGTCCCGGTCGAACGCTGCAACATGCTCCAGCCCTATACGCTGCAGTGCACCCAGCCGGTATACGCCGAACTGGTTTGGCGCGAGACTCGTGATAAAGAGCACACGCAGATGCCCGAGCGTCTCCTCCTGCTTTTGCATCGCCCTCACTTCCGCAGTCTGGAATACGCTATCGTACCCGGAGCTCAAGACAGCACACATGCCGGCCTTGCGGGTCTGGGCGCATCCACATCGCTTTCTATCGTATTCTGTGAAAACAGCATAAATTCGCGAGACACGCCGTCAGGATGGTCTCCATTGCTGTGATACTTTTCACTGGGGAAACCGGCCCTGCCGCCACCCCATCCGGAGGAACCGTACATTGGGTAAAAGCATGGTGCCGAAGCGCCTCTTCTTCACGAAAGGCACGGGGAGGCATAAGGAGCGCCTGACTTCGTTTGAACTGGCACTGCGGGATGCCGGTATCGCCGCGCAGAATCTGGTTCGCGTCTCATCGATCTTTCCACCGAACGCCAAGCTTGTCCCGCGCAAAGAGGGTGTCGAATATCTCTCCCCGGGCGAGGTGGTCTTCGCTGTCGTAGCCGAGAACTCCACACGCGAACCGCATCGCCTGGTTGCTTCCAGCATCGGCGTTGCCATCCCCTCCGACCGTAATACTTACGGCTACCTGAGCGAGCACCACAGCTTTGGCGAGACCGAGGAGCAGGCCGGTGAGTATGCCGAAGAGCTGGCGGCGGAGATGCTGGCCACCACGCTCGACGTGGACTTCGATCCGGACAAGAGCTGGGACGAGAAAAAGGAGATTTACCGCATCTCCAACAAGATCGTCCGCACCGCCAACGTCACGCAGTCGGCGATCGGCGACAAGCGCGGCCGATGGACGACCGTGATTGCCGCGGCGATCCTGATCTTCGAGTAGCCCGCTCGCTCGACACAAAACCGAAGGCGCGGGGCTCCAGTCTCGCGCCTTTCGCCTGCGTGCAACATCAAGTAGTACCGAGGTTCCAGGAACAACATGCCCACTGCTTTGAAATACCGCATCGGCCTGGTGCAGATGTCCTGCGGGCCCGATCCGGACGCCAATCTGGACAAGGCCGCCGATCGCGTGCGCGAGGCGGCGCGTGCCGGTGCGCGCGTCATCTGCCTGCCAGAGCTCTTCCGCGCGCAGTATTTCTGCCAGCGCGAGGACATTGCGCTCTTCGATCTTGCCGAGTCGATTCCCGGGCCCACCACGGAACGGCTGGCCGCCGTGGCGCGCGAGGAGCATGTGGTGGTGATCGCTTCGCTCTTCGAGCGGCGCGCGGCGGGCCTCTATCACAACACCGCGGTGACGCTCGAAGCCGATGGTTCGATCGCCGGACTCTACCGCAAAATGCACATCCCGGATGATCCGCTCTATTACGAGAAGTTTTATTTCACACCGGGCGATCTCGGCTTCCGCGCGCAGGAGACGTCCTTTGGCCCGGTCGGCACGCTCGTCTGCTGGGATCAGTGGTATCCGGAGGGTGCGCGCATCACCGCGCTCCAGGGCGCGAATGTGCTGTTCTATCCGACGGCCATCGGCTGGCATCCGGCGGAGAAAGAGGAGCACGGCGCGGCCAATATGACGCCTGGCAGACCATCCAGCGGGCCCATGCCATCGCCAACGGCGTCTATGTGGGCGCGGTGAACCGCGTGGGCTGGGAGAATGGCGACATACGCGGGAATCGCGTGGAAGGGCCGGGACTGGAGTTCTGGGGCGGCTCGTTCATCGCCGATCCCTTCGGCCGCATCCTGGCCAAGGCTTCGCACGATCGCGAAGAGATCCTGATCGCGGAGGTTGACCCCAAAGCGCTCGAGGAGCAACGGCGAAACTGGCCGTTCCTGCGCGACCGCCGAATCGACGCGTACGCACCGATCACACAGCGTTTCCTCGATCCGCCTCTCAGCTCGAAAGTTGATGTGAAGTGAGCGCACCGCAGCAGATGACAGACGCAACGCCACGGGTCCTGGGCTATCGCATGCCCGCGGAGTGGGAACGGCACACGGCGACGTGGATCGCATGGCCGCACAATGCGAGCGACTGGCCGGGCCGCTTTCAGCCCATTCCCTGGGTGTATGCCGAGATCGTGCGGCATCTTTCGGCCGTGGAACAGGTCCACATCCTTGTCCAGAGTGCCGATGCGGAGAAGCGTGCGCGCGGCATACTGAAGCGCGCCCAGGTGAAGCAGCAGAGCGTCTATTTCCACCAATGGCCGACCAACCGTGTATGGACACGCGATTCCGGGCCGATTTTCGTGAAGAAGCAGGGCTCGCTTGCCGTGACGGACTGGAAGTTCAATGCCTGGGCGAAGTATCCAGACTGGGAGCTGGACAATGCCCTTCCCGGCCGCGTGGCGGAGTTGCTGCAACTGCCGTCATTCACGCCCGCCGTCCCCTTGGCGGAGGGCAAGCGGCGTGAGCTGGTGCTCGAGGGCGGCAGCATCGACACCAACGGCGCAGGCGTGTTGCTGACCACGGAGGAGTGCCTGCTGAGCACCGTGCAGCAGCGCAATCCGGGAGTCAGCCGCGAGCAGTTGGAGCAGGCCTTCCACGACTACCTCGGCATCGACCAGGTGTTGTGGATGAACCGCGGCATCGCCGGCGACGACACGCATGGTCATGTCGATGACATCACACGATTTGTGGATGCGAACACAATCGTCACCGTGGTGGAGACGAACCGCGCCGACGACAATCACGAGCCCGCTGGCCGAAAATCTGGACCGGCTGCGTGCCGCGCGCAACCGCGAGGGGCAGCCTTTCCGGATTGTCGAGCTACCGCTTCCCTCCCCCGTGGTCTTTGAAGGACAGCGGCTGCCGGCGAGCTACGCGAACTTCTATATCGCAAACAGCCTGGTGCTGGTTCCCACCTTCAACGACGCGAACGACCGCCATGCGTTGAATACGCTGGCGGAGTTGTTTCCGCGACATCGCATCGTGGGCATCCATTGCGTGGATTTCATCTGGGGTCTGGGCGCGCTGCACTGCATGACGCAGCAGCAGCCGGCGGTGTAGGGCGATGACCGATCTGGAACTGATGCAGGCAGGCGCTGGACGAGGCGCGCGCGGCCGGGGCGGCTGACGAGGTGCCGATCGGCGCAGTGATTCTGTTCGACGGCCGGATCGTCGCGCGGGGGCAGAACCGAGTGCTGCGCGACAATGACCCCACCGCCCATGCGGAGATCATTGCGCTTCGAGCCGCGGCACAGGCCATCGGCAACTACCGGCTCACGCGGATGCACGCTGGTCTCGACGCTCGAACCGTGCGCGATGTGCGCGGGGGCGATGATTCATGCGCGCATCGACCGGCTGGTCTTTGCCGCGGACGACCCCAAGGCCGGAGCGGCAGGCTCGGTGCTGAGCGTACTGAACCATGCAGCGCTGAACCACCAGATAGTGCTCGATCGCGGTCTGTTGGCCGAGGAAAGTGCTGCACTTGTTACGAGAGTTCTTTCAACGTCGCCGAACGTCACCTAAAGCCTGAGCCAACCACCATTCCCAACCCTTCCATCGAACGGGTAATATGCAGCCCATGCATGTCATTGTCTACTCCGCCGTCTGGTGCCGCGACTGCCGGGAGGCCAAGCGCTTCCTGGAGGAACACCAGATCGCCTATACCGAGATTGACATTGAGCGGGTGCCCGGCGCCGCCGACGAGGTATTGCGCAATGTGGGCAAACGCGCCATTCCACAGTTCGTCATTGACGGCAGGTGGGTGCAGCCTTACCGGCCCGGGCGCGGGTTTCTCTACCAGGAGATGAGCGAACTGCTGGGCGTGGCTGTTTAAGCGGCGCTCGAGACCGTCACTCCACGGCCGTCACGTCCTCATCCGTCGTCCCAGGATCGTTCAGGATCGCGCGCGCGTCGTCCTCTTCTGCCGCGCTGACCTGCAGCAACACGCCATCCAGGCCATTGCCATACAGCAGGCCAGCGTTTTCACCGGCGAGGAAGCAGCGGATACCCGCCGAATCCAGCCTTCCTTTGGCCAACTCTGCCTGCAGCATGTCCCTGAACCGCTCGATCGTCACCATCTGCTCGCCCGCGTGTTCCTGTGGCTGCTCTGTCATCGTTTCGCCTCCGTGCGCTGAGTAGGATGCGCGCCCGCTAGAATAGGGAGTTACTGATCTGAATGATAGACGTGAGGAGACGCCGGCTTGATCGCACGCTATACACGGCCCGGAATGGGCGCCATATGGACTGACGAGAACAAGTACCGCATGTGGCTGAAGGTGGAGACGGCCGCCTCCGAGACGCTGGCCGAGCACGGGATCGTGCCCAAAGAGGCGGCGGCGGCCATCCGCGACAAGGGCGACTTCGACCTGAAGCGCATCTTCGAGATCGAAGCCGAGGTGAAGCACGACGTGATCGCCTTTACCACGGCGGTCGCGGAGAAGATCGGCCCGCAGGCGCGCTGGCTGCACTACGGCCTCACGTCGAACGACGTGGTGGACACGGCGCAGGCGCTGCAGGTAAAGGCCGCCTCCGGACTGCTGCGCCACGGCATCCTCGGACTGAAGGAGGTGCTGAAGCGGCGCGCGCTCGAGTTCCAGCACACCCCCACGATTGGCCGCACTCACGGCGTGCACGCCGAGCCGACAACCTTCGGGCTGAAGCTGCTGAACTGGTACGCGGAGATCGACCGTAACCTTATCCGTTTCGATGCGGCCGCGGAAGACATGCGCGTCGGCAAACTCTCCGGGGCAGTGGGCACCTTCGGCCACCTCAAGCCGGAGCACGAAGTCCGCATCTGCGAACGGCTGGGGCTGAAGCCCGCGCTGGTGGCGACGCAGGTGATCCAGCGCGACCGGCATGCGCATTACATTTCCACGCTTGCTGTGCTGACCGCGACGCTGGACAAGATTGCGACTGAGATCCGGCACCTGCAGCGCACGGAGGTGCGCGAGGCGGAAGAGTTCTTCTCCGAGAAGCAGAAGGGGTCGAGCGCGATGCCGCACAAGCGCAACCCCATCACCAGCGAGCAGATCAGCGGGCTGGCGCGCGTGGTGCGTGCGAACGCGCAGGCGGCATATGAGAACGTCGCGCTCTGGCATGAGCGGGACATCTCGCACTCGTCGGTGGAGCGCGTTATTTTTCCCGACTCGACCATCCTGGCCGACTACCTGCTGGCGAAGACGACTTCGCTCATCGATAAGCTGCTGGTCTATCCGAAGCGTATGCTGCGCAACCTGGAGAGCACGGGCGGACTGATCTTTTCCGGGCAGTTGCTGCTCGACCTGGCAGAGTCCGGCATGTCGCGCGAGGATGCGTATCGCCTGGTGCAGTCGCATGCCATGCGCGCGTGGCGCGAGGAGCTGGTCTTTCGCGACCAGGTGGCACAGGATAAGGAGATCACGGCGCGGCTCTCGCCGGAGAAGCTGGCGCGCACCTTCGATCTGCAGCGGCAACTGCGCAACGTGGACGCGATCTTCGATCGGGTGCTGAAGTATGAGGCCGTACCCGCGTGAACGTCACCGTCGCGGTGACAGGAGCGAGCGGCGCTGTTCTGGCCCAACAGCTTCTGCGCGCGCTGGAGGCGGATGCTCGCGTCTCCGGAATTGACTTCGTGGCCTCGGAAGGCGCTCTCCGGGTGATGGCCGAGGAATTGCACCTCTCTGGACGGAACGATCTGGCGGAGAAGCTTCTGGGAGCTGCGCCGAAGAAGACTCGGACCTACGCTGAACAGGACATCGGCGCGTCGATTGCCAGCGGGAGCTACCCGTCAGCGGGCATGATCGTGCTTCCCTGCTCCATGGGCACGCTGGCCGGGCATTGCGAATGGCATGGCGGCGAATCTGATCGAGCGTGCCGCCGATGTTTGCCTGAAGGAGCGACGGCCGTTGCTGCTCTGCGTGCGCGAGACGCCCTTCAACAAGATCCACCTGCGCAACATGCAGCTTGCCGCGGATGCGGGCGCGACCATCTTTCCCGGTCATCCCAGCCTTTTACAACGAGCCCGCGACGACCACCGAGATGGTCCGCAATTTCGTAGACCGCGTGCTGGCGCATTTCGGCCTGCCGCAGCCGGGCGCGTTCGTATGGAAGCCGGGACCGAAGGAATAGCTACATCGGCATGTGCTTCACGTGCTCGGCGCGGACATCGTCAGAGGTGTAGAGGCTGAGGAACGGTGCTCCGTTCGCGGCGGCTTCTACTGCCGGCCGGCCCTTGGCCTCGACTCGCTCCACCAGGCAGACGACGCCGATGACCCGCATCTTCGCAGCATGGGCCGCCTCGATGGCTGTGATGGTCGAGCCACCGGTGGTGCACACATCATCAACGATGAGCACGGGCGCGTTCTCTTCAGAGAAGCCTTCGATCTTTCTCGCCGTGCCGTGCGCCTTCTCCGCCTTGCGGACCAGAAAGCCGTGAATCAATCGGCCTTTCCCGGCATCGGCGTGTCGCTGCGCGCTGGCGATGGCGACCGCGGAGACGACAGGATCGGCACCCAGAGTGAGGCCGCCGACAGCATGCGGATCGAGATGATGCTGGCGCAGCAGATCGAGGATGGCGAGACCGGTAAGGCGGCCGCCTTCGGCGTGCAGCGTAGTGGTGCGGCAGTCGATGTAATAGTCGCTGCGGCTGCCGGAGGAGAGCTGGAAGTCGCCGAGTTTGAAGGACTGGCGGGCGAGCAGGGTGAGCAACTGCTGGCGGGAGCTAGAGCTTTGTGTCATCGGATGCCTCTGAATGTGGTTTGCAGTCTGCGCGCGCTTTACTTCCCTAGCTTATCCAAATGGCGGAAGCCATCGGTGCCGATGAAGAGCATGACGAAAATCGTCGCGTTGTACATGGAATGCACCACGGTGCTGGCCGCGAGCGAGTGGAAGCGCAGACGCGTGACGCACAACACCACGCTGACGGCGAAGAGCACGGCAAGCGGGGCGAAGGAGTGGGCAAGCTGAGCGCCATGCAGCATGGCGAAACCGATGCTGGTGATGATGGTGGAGAAGACGAGTGCCGGCAAGCTCCATCGGGGATCGGTATCGGTCGAACTCCGCTCCGGGCTATATTCCAAACCTCGCTCCGCGAAGTCCGGTTCCGCTCCTACACGAGGGACGATGGCGCCGCCCGGTGGCAATGACGAGTAGACAGCCGTCTGCTGTTGCCATTCGCCCTCGGTCGGCTGTTGCGGCTGCTCGCCCAACAACTCCCGCGGCGTGCGTGCACGCTGCATCACCCAGTCCCACGCGCTGGCGAGGGAAGGCAGCAGGAAGCCGCGGAAGGCCAGCTCTTCGAACGCGGGCGCAACGGTGACGCCAAAGACGGCGATCAGCCAGACGCCGAGCGGATGCGTGAAGAACTTATCGATCGGCAGCTCTTTCGGGATCGGCAGGAAATTCGAAAGCACCTGCACGACAACGCTGGTGGCGACGCCAATGCCAGCCAGCGCCCACCAGCGGCGGCGCGCGATGAAGGCGCGCCAGTGCACGCCCTGGCTGAAGGGTCGATTCCAGAACAGCGGAAAGATCAGAAAGCTTGCCGCTGCCGCAATGGCATAAATGACGGCTTCGACCGGAATGACCAGAAGTGGATCGCTTTGCATCTGCTCCGCCGATTCATGCAGATGCGGTGCGACACGCATGACCACCAGCGCGAATACTAGGCCGACCACGAATCCGGCCACGGCTACGAGCAAGCCGAAGAGCAAAGTGTGGCCGATGTGCGGTGTAGCAGCCGAGGGCGGTGCCCCATCCATGGCAGCAACCGGCAGCGACTCCGGGCGGGCAGCAGGCTCTTCCGGCGAGGCGGCAGGCGGCAGAAATGTGGGATCGATCGGCATGATCTATTTACTGGAGGACTGTAGCAGAACGGCGGCGGGTACTTTTCTTCCGCTGCCCATTCACAGTCGTCACGTTCGCTGCTGCAATGGACGCCGCAGCGGACCCGAGGGACGCGTCCGCCGGGAAATAGCGCCGCAGGAACCCTGCCGTGTGTGAGGCGGCGACCTGTGCCACCTGTGCGGGCGTTCCTTCGGCAACGATGGCGCCGCCCTCCTCGCCTCCTTCGGGGCCGAGATCGATGATCCAGTCCGCGTTGCGGATCACGTCCAGGTTGTGCTCGATGATGATCACGGTGTTGCCGAGATCGGTAAGCCGGTGCAACACCTCCAGCAGCTTGCGAACGTCGTCGAAGTGCAGGCCGGTGGTGGGCTCATCCAGCACGTAGAGCGTCTTGCCGGTCTGGCGCTTGGAGAGCTCGCGGGCGAGCTTCATGCGCTGCGCCTCGCCGCCGGAGAGCGTCGTGGCGGCCTGGCCGAGATGCACGTAGCCGAGACCGACATCGACCAGCGTCTGCAGCTTCTGCCGGACCTGCGGAATATCTTTGAGCACGGGCAGAGCGTCTTCGATGGCGAGGTCGAGGATGTCGGCGATGGAGTAGCCGTTGAACTTGACCGCCAGCGTCTCCTGATTGAAGCGGCGGCCATTGCAGACGTCGCACAGCACATAGACGTCGGGCAGGAAGTTCATCTCGATGCGCTTCTGCCCGTCGCCCTGGCAGGCTTCGCAGCGGCCGCCGGCGACGTTGAAGGAGAATCGGCCGGGCTTGTAGCCGCGTTCGCGCGCCTCGGGCAGCATGGCGAAGATGTCGCGGATCGCGGAGAGCACCCCGGTGTAGGTCGCCGGGTTCGAGCGCGGCGTGCGGCCGATGGGCGACTGGTCGATACGAATGACTTTGTCGATCTGCTCTACACCCTTGATCGATTTGTGTTCGCCCGGCGACTCGCGCGAGTCGTAGATGGCGCGCGCCAGCGAGCGATAGAGGATGTCGTTCACCAGCGTGCTCTTGCCGGAGCCGGAGACGCCCGTCACCACGGTCATAACGTTGAGCGGAAAGCGCGCCGTGATGTTGCGCAGGTTGTGGCTGCGCGCGCCTTCGACAGTGATCCACGCACCGTTTACTGAAGGCGTGTTCATGGAAGACGCATTCACCGGACGCGGTGTCAGGCGATGCAGGATGCTGGTGGCTCCCGAAAGATAGCGGCCGGTCAGCGAGCCTGGCGCCTCCATGATGTTTGCCGGAGTGCCTTCCGCCACCACGTGACCGCCCAGCTTGCCGGCGCCGGGGCCGAGATCGAGCACGTAATCCGCGCTGCGGATGGTGTCCTCGTCATGCTCGACGACGAGAACAGTATTGCCGAGGTCGCGCAGCGACTCGAGTGCCGCGATCAGCCGCTGGTTGTCGCGCTGATGCAGCCCGATCGAAGGCTCATCCAGCACGTAGAGCACGCCGCGGAGGCGTGAGCCAATCTGCGTTGCCAGGCGGATGCGCTGACCCTCGCCCCCGGAGAGCGAGGCAGCGTTGCGGTCGAGCGAGAGATAGGAGAGCCCGACGGCATTCAGGAACTCCAGCCGTTCGATGATCTCGCGGCGCAGGCGGTCGGCGATGAGCGCCTCGCGCTGCGAAAAGCTGAGAGAGCGAGCCGCATTGAGCGCACGTCCCAGCGGCAGGCCGGTGAAATCGGCGATGGAGAGGTCATTCACCTTGACGGCGAGCGAGGCGGGACGCAGACGCTTGCCGTGGCAGGCGGGACATGTGGTGGCAGACATGTAGCCCAGCAGCCATTCGCGGTAACTGTCGGACTTCGACTCCTCGAGCGAGTCGCGCAGCCAGGAGAAGACGCCGTGGAAGCCGGTACGTGGCGCTTCAGCGCCGGGACCGTACAGTAACAGCTCCTGTTGTCTTTCCGTTAACTCCTCGAAAGGCTTCTGGATGGGGATTTTGTACTTCTGCGCCGCCAGCTTTACCAGGCGCGCCAGATACTGCGAGCCGGAGCCAGGGCCGAGCGCGCCCTCAAGCAACGGCTTCGACCAGTCGATAACCACCTTGGCCGCGTCGAAATCGTAGGTGCTGCCAAGCCCATGGCACTCCGGACATGCTCCGTAGGTGCTATTGAAGGAAAAGCTGCGAGGCTCCAACTTAGGTACATCGAGTCCGCAATCGGGACAGGCCATCGACGAGGAGTAAAGCTGTTCTCCTCCGGCATTTCCGATGAGGACCAGACCATTCGCCAACTGGAGTGCCTTGGCCACGGCCGCCTCCAGACGCTTTTCGACGCCCGTCTTGAGCACGATGCGATCGACGATGGCTTCAATGGTGTGGTTCTTGCGCTTCTCGAGAGAAATGGGGTCGGCCAGGTCGCGTACCTCGCCGTCCACTCGGGCCTTAAAGCCTTGCTGGTCAAGCTGGTCGAGCAGATCTTTAAACTCGCCTTTGCGACCGCGGACGATAGGCGCGTAGATGATAAGCCGTTCCCCGGCAGGCTGTGCGAGCACCCGCTCGACGATCTGCTCGGCGGATTGGCGAGAGATAGGCCGGCCGCAGTTAGGACAGTGCGGCGTGCCGACCGAGGCGTAGAGCAGGCGGAGATAGTCGTAGATCTCCGTGATGGTGCCGACAGTGGAGCGGGGGCTGCGGCTGGTGGTCTTCTGCTCGATGGAGATGGCGGGACTGAGGCCTTCGATGGAATCGACGTCGGGACGCTCGATCTGGTCGAGGAACTGGCGGGCGTAGGCGGAGAGGGTTTCGACGTAGCGTCGCTGCCCTTCGGCGTAGATGGTGTCGAAGGCCAGCGAAGATTTACCGGAGCCGGAGAGGCCGGTGATCACGGTGAGGGTGTTGCGCGGGATCTGGACGTTGATGTCCTGCAGATTGTGCTGACGCGCGCCGCGGACCGTGATGTTGGTGATGGTCATGAAGGGTTTTCAGAAGAGCTGGACCAGGGTTAGATTTGCGGGTTGCCTGGGAAGCATGACGCGAAAGTAATGAGATACAGCAGAAAAGACCAAGACAGCAGGCGGTCCTCTACGTATCTTAAGTGGCAATAGAAATGAGGGTCAACGCTCACATCGCTCTGCGAGAATGGCAGCGTCGAAGTTGAGTAGAAAGAAGATGCTCGCAATGAGCGGGCATTCATCAGCAACACAGCAGTTCGATTTACAAAGAGGAAGACAGAGATATCCCCCATGGACGCGATGAACCTTTTAGGCCTTACCTGTGCTGTACTTGCCGCTCTCGCCTTTGGCGTTCTCCTGGCCTATAGCTGCTGCCAGGCGTTGTTTGCGATGCTCCGCATGCACTCCCGTTCCCTGCAGCCCGGATCGCAGAACAATGCGGTTGAGGCGCAAGTTCAGGCGTCTTGAGAGTCTGCTGATTCACGCGGGCTGAGTTCAGCTCCGCTGAGCGTCAGTCCCTCGCCTGCCACCCTGACTGATCCAACACTCTGACGGATCCAATCCGCCTACTGCGGCGCGTTTTGCACCGGCATCTGCGGAGCTATGCGCTGCGGCGCGTCTGGCGTCTGCGGCGCGCCCCCCGGTGCGCCTGGTGCTCCCGGCGTCTCCGGTGTCGCAGGCGCAATCGAGGGCGGCGAGTACTGCATCGGCGGCGGCGTGTCCTCCGAGTCGTCACTGTTTCCGCTATCGTCCGGATTGTCCTCGTCTCCGTTATGAGGTTGATTTTGATTGGCGCTTGCTGCAGGTTGTGGCGATGATCCGCCCGTCGTCCTGTGGCTGAGCAGCAGTTCGCGCGGCGCACCGTTGGGCAGGTCGCCCACCATCACCACGTTGTAGGACGTGCCGTTCAGCAGCGCGGTCAGCACCTCCCGCGGTGCTCCCGGGCCAAAGCTGCCAAAGACGCGCTCATCGCCGCCCAATCCATCTAACCGCATACCGGTAGCGGATGAGACCTGATGCAGGATCTGCGAGAGGCTCGAGTTGTCGGCCTTTACGGTCAATTCGTTTGTGTGTGCGGTCACGGTGGCAGGAGCCGGCGGCTGCTCGAAGAGGCTCGGCGCGACGGCTGGTTGTGGCGGAGCGGGTTCAGGAACCGGAGTGGCGACAGCTTTTCTGGGGGCCGCACGACGGACCGCCGGCGCGTTTTCCGTTGGCGCGGCCTGGGAGAACGCAGACAGGGGCAGCGCAATCATGCTCCCCAGAGCCAGAATTCCACTCAGAAACAGGCGCGAATGCAACACACGCTGCTCTCGGAGCCATGGCCCGAATATCATCTGCTTCCGCGCGAGTTCGTCCGCCAGCACGCCGTTCATCCCTACATCCCCCACTTCATAGACTACGCCAGCAGCGGATTCGTTCATAACGGGGTTGTACCCGCTCAAAACCGGATGAGCGGCGGCGCTAATTGAGCTATCATGGTACATTTGTACCATGATAGCAGATAAAGAGGTCCCCCTATCCCACCCTGTCGAGGTGGAACGCGTGCAGACGGGCGTTCGGCTGGAAAAGCGAATGCTTAAGGTACTCAAGGCGATTGCAGAACAAAAGGAGATGAGCCTGGGCGATCTTCTGGAGGGGATTGTGTTGCACGCCTTTGAAGGCAAAGCGCCGTTCTCCCCACAGACGATCAAGGACATTGAGCAGTTCCGGAGCCTGTATGGATTCACGCTGCGTGCCCAGGACAGCCATCAACTGCGGGAGCGTCGATGAGACGGCAATGCTTCTTGTCCTGATGATCCGCGCCTCATTCATGCGGGCGCAGCAATCAGCGGATAACGGACACCTAGCGACCATTCTTTGCGTGAGATGCGGCGGTTGTGTTGAAGTAAGGGCGTGCCGCGATGGGTGACAGCGCGATGAACTTCTCCAGCTCCGCACGCGTACCTGGCGTGACCTGCCTGTTGCTCGCATTTGCACTTCCGGCTCTGGGCGTCTCGTGCAAGACGCAGGGCGCCATGACAGAAGCCGAGCGCGCGCAGATCGTCGGGGCAGCGCGGCAGATTGCCCTGGATGTGCAGGGCGGTCGATCGGCTGACCTGAAGGCCGCCACCGTGCCTGCGGTGGCTGCGAGCTTCAACAGCATCGCGCAGTCAGCGGCAGCACTCGCTCCGCTTATCGCGGGGGCCACCGTCACCGTCGATGCGGTCTACAAACTGGACGCATCCGACGCCAAGCCGGGCGACGATCAAGAGCAGTTTTTTTGCGGCGCGGCTGACAGCAGCTCGCACGTAACTTTCAGCATTCAACACCTGCCGCCTGGACTCTTCGCATTTGCATTGGTGCACGCAACGGGCGTGAGCAAACCGCAGCAGATTGCGCTGCTGTTGCAATCGCTGAAGACAGACGGCCCGTGGCAGCTTGCCGGCTTCTTCCCCAAACCGCTCAGCATGGCGGGACATGACGGGCTGTGGTACTGGAAGCAGGCTCGCATCTATGCACAGAAGAAGCAGATGTGGAATGCGTGGTTCTACTACTCGACAGCTATTTCATTGCTGCAGCCGGCAGGCTTCTTCTCCAGCGCCAACCTTGAGAAACTAGTCGATGAGCAACAGACTGGACGCCCTACGGATTTGCCCGGGAGCACGCCGTTGACCATCCACGCGGAAGGGACGGCCTACAAGATCACGAATCTGCGTACGGACGATGCACTCGGCGGCCTGGACCTTGTCGCTCACTACGATTCCACCAGCAGCGATCCGGTCGCAGGCCGGGCGCACACCATCGCCGTGATGCACGGCCTGCTGACGTTGCACCCGGAGCTGCGCGAGGCCTTCCACGGATTGTGGGTCTTTGCCGATGCAGGACCGGGTGGCCAGGCGTTTTCTCTGGAACAGCCCATGACGGAGCTGCTTAAGAATTAAAGTACTACTTGAAGTTCAACTCTGGCCGAAACAACCGCAGCAGCCGGAGAAAACTCATTTGACGCCGACAACCATCGAATCAGGTCCCGCCAAGTGCTCCACGTACGCCTCGCGGAAGCCCCCTTCTTTCATCCAGCTAATGCAATCCGCGCCGGTGTAGTCAAAACCGCCCGGCGTCTCGATGAGCATATTCAGGCTCATCAGCAGCCCGAAGGCATTTTGGGAACGATCGTCGTCGATGAGGGCGTCATACACCACCAGCGAGCCGCCAGGGTTGAGCGTCGCAAAGGCCTTTGCGATCAGCATCCTCTTCTGCTCAAGATTCCAGTCGTGCAGAATGTGTCCCATGGTGAACACGTCGACGGCCGGCAGGGCATCCTCAAAGAAATTGCCGGGCTGAAAGCGCACACGATCGCCGACGCCATTCTTCTCCGCATACTCCTCGAAGACCGGACCCACCTCCGGCAGGTCAAGCCCGATTCCGCGCAGATGCGGATTCGCCAGCGCTATCTGGACGGCAAGGTCTCCCTGTGCGGTTCCCAGGTCAGCATAGGTCTGGTATTTCGCCCATGGGACCTTGCGTGCAATCGCGAGGTTGGCTCCGTGGCTGATACCGGACATCGCCGCAAGAAATCCCTTCAGCCGCGCCGGGTCAGCGTACAGAGCCGTGAACGGAGAAGCTGTCGCGTCGTTCTTTGCCTCGTTCTGCGGCTGACCCGTCCGCAGCCCTTCGGTCAAGTGGTTCCAGAATCCGTAGAGCCGGGCATTCGCCATCTCGAGGATGCCGCCGATATAGCTCGGCTTATTGCGGTCGAGAAAGAGGTTCGCGTCGGGAGCGTTTCCGTAAGAGTTCTGCGAGCGGTGCAGAAAGCCGAGAGCCACCAGTGCATCGAGAAAATCGCGGGCAGCGCGAGGATGCAACCCTAGTCGCCCGGACAACTCACTGAACTCTCTCGGACCGTCGGCGAGCTCGGTGAAGACTCCCATCTCGACCGCACTTAAAAGAGTTTTCGACGCCCAAAAGCCCAAACCTACCTGCATGATGTGATCCGGCGTCGGATTTGCAGCAGTGCTCGACATGCACCCTCCGTTCGATGAAGGCATCGATTCAAGACTCTCGACCCACCTGAGCGAGCCGAGAAATATTTTGTAATTTCACGGAGAGTGCGGAAAGCGCTGCATTCTCCGGACCAGCGGGGGGAATTTTTCGGGGCTCTACGATTCGCTAACGTCCGCACGATATAACAGAGCTTTCTTCTGTGTCCAACAGTAAGCGTACTAGGTGTTCAGATAGCTCTGACCGGTCACGCGGCATCGATTCCGGGGCAGGCACTACACTATGAGAAGCCGATGAGTACGGAAAAACCTCTTTCGCGGGCAATCCACGATCGCCGCGCTACCCCCAGCTTCGACGGTCGCCCCATTCCCGCAAAGGACTTGCACAGCATCCTCGATGCCGGGTTGAGCGCGCCCAGCGCTTACAACCTGCAGCCCTGGCGGTTCATTGTCGTCCGGAGCCCGGAGCAGAAGCGCCGTTTGCGCAGCGCCTGCTACAACCAGCCCAAGGTCGATGAGGCGTCCGCCGTCATTGTGGCCTGCGGCGATGCAGATGGCTGGCGCAACGGGGATCTGGAAGAGATGCTGCGCATGGGCCGCGAAAACGGCATGCCGGAGAATTACGCGGAGCAGGCAAAGGTTGGCATCCCAGCCTATCTGTCGAACCACCCCAACATCCCGATGTGGCTGAACCGCCAGGTAATGATCGCCTTTACGCACATGATGCTGATGGCCGAGGTGCTGGGCTACGATACCGCGCCTATGGAAGGCTATGAGCCGGAAAAGGTGAGCGAAGTGCTGAAGCTGCCATTGAGCTACGCCACGGTCGCGCTGCTGGCGCTGGGCTGGGGCCGCGGCGCGGACAAATTTTCCGGCGGCCGGTTCTCTTCCTCGCGCACCGTCTTTGGCGAAGAATATGGCCGGCCACTCACCGACGATCGGACCGGCGAGTAGCTTCCGATATGCAGAGAGAGTTCCCTGCAGCCCCGATTGCGGGTGTCGGCGCGGTGGTGCTGGATGCGGAGTTGCGCGTGCTGCTGGTGCGACGCGGCCAGGAGCCGCTTCTGGGCGAATGGTCGCTGCCTGGCGGCGCCCTGGAACTCGGCGAACGGCTGGAGGATGGCGTGCGCCGTGAAGTGCGCGAGGAGACGGGACTCGACATAGAGCCGGAAGAGATTGTCGCCGTCTTCGATCACATCTCCCATGCCAGCGACGATCCGGCGCGGGTGCGCTTCCACTACGTGCTGGTCGATTATCGCTGCCGCGTGCTGGGGGGCGCGCTGATGAGCGCAACGGACGTGACCGAAGCACGCTGGGCAACGTGGAATGAACTAACGGGGCATGGAGCGCTCGCCATCCGTCCTTTTACGCTGAGCGTGATCCGCAAAGCGCTCGACCAGCTCAGCAAGAGCAGAGCCGGAGAGCGCGAGATCGTCACGCGAGAGACCGGGATGCCAGACGCAGCCGCCGCGGATACCATGCACGCCGCCGAGCGGGAGGAGCCCTTTCCTTGAGCCGAAGCACGTCCGGCACGCGACCGGCCAATCGCACCGACCGCGCACGCAAGATGCGCGATGTCCAAACGGAGACGCCGAAGAACCCGGCAGCGCTGCGTTGGAGGACCTACGGCTACGCTGTTCTGGCCATGGTCGCGCTGTTTCTGCTCGGCGCGATCGTGGTGTGGCAGCGTCCGCTGGCGGTGGTGGAGACGATGACGCGCGCGCGCCTGGCATTCGGCGGCTTCCACAACGAGTACACGACGATCCGTGGCAACCGCATTCACTATTACGAGGGCGGCAGCGGCGCCCCCGTGGTGCTGGTGCATGGGCTGGGCAGCCGCGCGGAAGACTGGGCCAACCTGATGCCGCAGCTCAAGCAGGCAGGCTTTCACGTGTACGCGATCGATCTGCTGGGCTACGGCCGTTCCGCGCGGCCGGCAGATGCCACCTATTCGATCTCGGAAGAGGCTGACTACGTTGAAGACTTCCTTGCCCAGCGCAGCCTCGAGAAGGTGAACCTCGTCGGCTGGTCGATGGGGGGCTGGGTGTCGATGCGAGTAGCGCTCGATCAGCCTGAGCGCATTGGACGCCTGGTGCTGTGCGGTTCGGCCGGCATCCGTTTCGAACCGACATTCACGGTCTTCGATTTCGAGCCGACGACGATTCCGGCGGTGCGGCACCTCTACAGCTTGCTGATGCCGCGGCCTACCGCAATGCCCGAGTTCCTCGCGCGCGACATGGTGCGCAAGTTCAAGGGGTTGAACTGGGTGGTCGATCGCAGCGCGCGCTCGATGTTCCGAGGCGACGATCTGCTGGATGGCAAGCTGGGCGCCCTCCAGATGCCGACGCTGATCATCTGGGGCCGCCAGGACCACCTCATTCCGCTGGCCACGGGCGTCGCGATGCATGCGGAGATCCCGCAATCCGTCCTCCAGATTTACGACGGCTGCGGCCACCTGGCGCCTGGCCAGTGCGCCCGCATCATCGGACCACGGCTGGTTGATTTTCTCGATGGCAAGCCGCCGCAGACGCGGAAAACGGTGGAGATCGGATTGAACTAGTCCGACTCCTAGTCGCCAATTGGGGCGTGCGACGGATTGACCGGCATCACCATGGGCAGAGTGACCACGGCGCGGGCGCCGCCCGGCCTTGCGATTGATCAGCCTCACCGAGCCGGCATGCGCTTCGACGATCTGCCTCGCGAGCGCCAGGCCGACGCCACTGCCGCCACTCTTGGTGGTGTAGAAAGGCACGAATAGATTCGAGTCGTTGGCAATGCCGGGGCCGTTGTCCTCGATGCCGATGATGACCTTGCCCGCGTCGATCTGCCATCCCACCTGCACACGCGGCTTCCCTGTCCGGCTGGTCAGCGCGGCCTCCACCGCATTGCGGACCAGGTTGATCAGCATCTGCTCCACCTGGTCGGGATCGATCGTGAGCGTCACTTCGGGACCGCCGATGATCTCTGCGCTCAGACGCTGCTCCAACGCCAAGGTGCGCTCCAGCAGCGGCGCCAGCGGCGTTTTTTGTAACCTTGGCGGTGGCAGTTGCGCGAGCTGGCGATATGCCTGCACAAAACGGTGCAGCGATTCGGCGCGGGTTTCGACGATGTGGAGGCCGCGATCCAGATCCTCATCCGTAGCAACGCCAGAGATGAGCTGGGTCCGGAGCGTGCCCGCAATCGACTTGATGGGGGCAAGCGAATTGTTGATCTCGTGGCCAAGCACGCGGATGAGCCGCTGCCAGGCCTGCCGCTCCTCTTCCCGCAGCGCCGCGCTTACATCGGTCAGCAGCAGCAGCGCATGGGGCACGCCGCGCTGGCGAAAGGTGCTGCGGTGCACCATCCAGCGGGTATTTCGGCCATCCTGTTCCAGCTCGACAATGCCCTCGTCCGGCTCATCGAGCAGGCCCGACAGGCCCAGATCCGCCGCCGGCTGCCCTATGTTGTCAGCCGGCAATGCGAGGACGTTTTCCGCTGCCGGATTCATCAGGCGAAGCACGCCCGCCGGATCGAACGCAAGGACCGGCGCGTCGATCGAACCGACAACGCGGCGCAGCAGCGCCGAGGCCTCCAGTGCGCCCGCGCGTTGATCCTGCAGCATGTCGGCGAGGGCATTGACCTCAATCGCCAGCTCACCGAGGACGTCGCCGGTCGCCGAACCGCGCGCGCGGAAGGCATAGTCGTCCTCACGCAGAGCGCTCACTACATTGGTCAGTGTCTGCAGCGGGCGAACGACGTGTTCGACGAGCAAACCATAGACGATGAGCGTGACGAAGAGAATGACACCGAGAAGCGTGAGCCACAGGCTGGTGGAAGCGTGTTGCGAGACCAGCAGACCGCAGCATGTCAGCAGTCCGGGCAGCGCGATGCACATGGCAAGCACGCGCAGGCGGGATTCGAAGCTCAACCCCTGGATGGGTCGCGGGCGCCCCATGCGGCGGCGCGATCCATGAATGCGTATGCGCCGGTTTCCCGGCGACCGCTCTGACGATTCCGGCCTGGGTGGCACGTCTCTCTGCGCGCTATTCGGCGAGGACCCGTTCGAACCAGCGTTTTGGCGTCTGAATGTCATTGCTTAAAGACGGTCAGGCAGTGAAGGTTTCCACCAGAAACGAAGACTGCGCGATCGATGCAACACCTATGCTCCCGCAGGTAGCATAGCGGGATGAAAAACTTCATGTCTGCATTTTTCGGAAACTGTCTGCCGGAGCGGCGATAGAGGATGCTTACGGTCGCTCGATCCATGGTGGCAGCGGCGTGTGCATAATGAGTTGCAGCATGAAGCTTTGCGGCGCGAAGAGCGAACACCGCTCTCTACTCCATTGGAGGGTTCCCAGAATGATCGGATCGTTGAATCGCGCGGCCGCGCTACGCCGCGCTGCCCGCGACATTGCCGCGGCGCTCGTATTGATGGGACCAATGCTCCCGGCTTGCGGCCAGCAACCGTTTCAGACCCTTCTGGTGGGCGTCGATCGCCGGCCCGTCACCAGCTTGAATGGAGACTGGCACTACCTTGTTGACCAAGCGCCGGCGCGCGCTCTCTACACTGCAAACGGCGAGATCAACGATAAGTCATACGCCAGGAACGAGCACCCCAATCTCTTCGGAAAGCACAACGAAGAGTACGACTTCTCTACCGCGCCGACGCTCAAGGTTCCCGGTGATTGGAATACCCAGGTCCCTGAACTCTTCAACTACGAGGGCGTCCTCTGGTACCAACGAGACTTCGACGCACAGCCCAGACCCGGCACCCGCACGTTCCTCCACATCGGTGCAGCAAACTATCGCTCCCATGTCTGGGTCAATCAGAGACGGGTCTGCGATCACGAAGGCGGTTTCACGCCGTTCGATTGCGAAGTCACCTCTGTCCTCCACCCCGGCTCCAACTTCGTCGTCATCGCGGTCGATGCCACGCGACTGGTCGACGGCATTCCCTCGGTCGGCTATGACTGGTTCAACTACGGCGGCCTCACCCGCGACGTCTCCCTCGTCACCGTTCCCGATACATTCATCGACGACTACGACGTCCATCTGGCGCATGGCCCCGCCTGGCAGCCTGGCAACACGGAGCTGACCGGCTATGTCCACGTTCTCGGCGCAGCCGCCGGAACGCCGGTGACCATCGACATTCCCGAAGCCGGCGCCAAGATCACCGCGAAGACAGACGCGGACGGCCGCGCTCCCTTCTCGGTGAAAGCCGCTCAACTCACGCTCTGGTCGCCCGAATCGCCCAAGCTCTACAAGGTCAGTCTTTCCTCCGGCGCCGACACGCTCACCGACGACATCGGCTTTCGCGACATCCGCGTCGACGGCACGCGCATTCTCCTCAACGGCAAGGCGATCTTCCTGAACGGCGTCAACGCTCACGCGGAGGCTCCGGTGCGCGGCGGCCGCGCCAACAACGATCAGGACGTCGCCACCATCTTCAGCTACCTCAAAGATCTCAACGCCAACTTTGTGCGCCTCTGCCATTACCCGCACGACGAACGCATGGAGCGCGCCGCGGACCGCGACGGCATCATGGTGTGGTCCGAGATTCCCAACTGGCAGCACATCTCCTTCGACAAGCCCGAGGTCTATGCCAAGGACGTCGTCATGCTGCAAGAGATGATTCGCCGCGACCGCAACAAGGCCTCGGTCATTCTGTGGTCCGTCTCCAACGAGACCTCCAACAACCCCACCCGCACCAAGTTCCTTACCGACCTTGCCAATGAAGCGCGCAAGCTCGACTCGACCCGCCTGATCACCTCTGCACTCAACTCAGAACACATTCAGGGCAGGACGGCGACCTTGAACGATCCCTTCACCGATGCACTGGACGTCATCGGCGTCAACGAGTACATCGGCTGGTATACCGGCGTGCCAGAGGACGCCGACACCATGCAATGGATCCTGCCGCAGAAGCCTGTCATCATGAGCGAATTCGGCGCAGAGGCGAAATATGGCAACCACGGTGCGGACAATCAGCGCTGGACCGAGGAGCAGCAGGCGAGCGTCTACAACCACCAGCTCCTCATGCTCTCCAAGATTCCCCAGCTTCGGGGCATCACTCCATGGGTCCTCGCCGACTTTCGCTCCAACACCCGCAACATTCCCAAACTGCAGGACGGCTACAACCGCAAAGGACTCGTTTCAGAAGACGGAAAGAAGAAACAAGCCTTCTTCATCGTGCAAAAGGCGTACAAAAACAACACCGTCGGCAAGGCTGAATAGGTTGACAGGAAACGTCCAGCAAGCCCTGTTCTGTTCCTTAGAGACGGCCTGCTCTAAATGGAATATTTCTCCATCCGCCGATACAGCGCGCCGCGGCTCAGGCCCAGAGCCTCGGCGGCCTGGCTGACGTTTCCTTGAGCACGCGCCAGCGCCTTGCGGATGAGAATGCTCTCGACTGCTTCCAGGCTCATATCGTCCAGGCTGGACGACGTTGTGGCGGAGCGGGGCGGCGTCAGATTCAGGTCGCCAATGTCCACCTTCTCGGCGCGCGCCATCAGCACAGCCCGCTCGATGCAATGATCCAGCTCTCGCACGTTGCCGGGCCATGCGTATTGCATCATCATCTCTAACGCGCGCGGCGCGAAGCCGGAGAGCAGACGCCGATAGCGCTTGCTCCAGTGCGCTAGGAAGTGGCCGGCCAGGAGCGGTACATCCTCGCGACGCTCGCGCAGCGGCGGCAGATGGATCTCCACTGTGTTGAGGCGGAAGAGCAAATCGGGACGGAAGCGGCCCTCCTCGCTCTCCTTGTGCAGGTCGGCATTCGTCGCGGAGAGCAGCCGCACATCCACCTTGCGGGTTTTCGATGAGCCCACACGCTCCAACTCGCCTGTCTCGAGCACACGCAATAGCTTTGCCTGTTGCCGCATCGGCACGTTTGCGATCTCGTCGAGGAAGAGCGTGCCGTGATCGGCAAGCTCGAACCGCCCAATTCGATCGGTGCGGGCGTCGGTGAAGGCGCCCTTCACGTGGCCGAAGATCTCGCTTTCGAAGGTGCCTTCTGGCAGGGCGCCGGTGTTGACTGCAACCAGTGAGCGTTGCGCTCGCGACGAGAGCGCGTGGATGGTCTGCGCCACTACTTCCTTGCCCGTGCCATGTTCGCCGGTGATGAGTACGTTGGCATCCGAGGGGCCGATGCGCGCAATCATCTCAAGAACAGGCTGCATCGCACGCGATTCTGCGATCAGCGTGGGCAGCCCCTCGGCGCGCAGGAAGCGGTTTTCCGCCTCCAACATGTCCGCCTGGCGTTGCACGCGATGCAAATCGAGTTGCGTGCGCAGCACGGTGAGCAGGCGCGCATTGTCCCACGGCTTCTGGATGAAGTCCGCGGCCCCGCGGCGCATCGCCTCGACTGCCAGTTCCACGCTGCTCCATGCCGTCATGACGATGATGGGTACGCGCAAACCGTAGCTCTGGATCTCCGCCAGCAGGTCGATGCCCTCCGCGCCCGACGTGGTGTCGCGCGTGTAGTTCATGTCCATCAGCACGGCGTCATAGCTCTCGCTGGCAAGACACTCGATGAGCTGACGGGGCGACGCAGCGCGATCCAGCCGGTAGCCCTCTGGACGCAGCAATATCTCCAGCGCATCCAGGATGGCGGGCTGATCGTCCGCGATCAGCAGACGCGACCGCTGCCCCTCCTGCGTGTGTGTGCCGTTTGCGGTGGAGCGTTGGCGAGCGCTGCTCATGCTGGTGTCACTCTACTATGGTTGCGTTGCCGGAGGCTGCGGCTGGGGTTGTGAGGTAGATGGTGGCGGCGTTGCCGGCTGTGGCATTTGGGCCGGAGGCGGAGCTAATGCCGATGGTGGAACGGGAGACACTGGCTTGTTGACGATGCCTGAGCGCGCTTCGTCCAGAGAGATGCCAAGTCGTTGAACGATCTCACCTGTCTCGCTGTACAGGGCTACACGATTCTTCTCGTAGGCGGTTTCTGCGGATGCAAGCGTGGAGCTGGACACGGCCAAATCATGCTCGGCAGTAAGCGTTTCGAAGTTTGAGCCCGCACCAAGTTGCTGCTCCTGCTTCTTGATGTCAAATGTCTTCTGCGCGAGATCACGCGCCTTGCGCGCCGCCTCCACGCGTGCCCCGCCTTGCTCCAGCGCATAGGCGGCATTGCGAACCTCGAAGCGCAGGTTCTTCTTTTGCTGTACGACAGACAATTCCCTCTGCCGTAATTCAAGCTCCGACCGAAATTGGTCCGCTCTCGCCTACGCGGTTGCGCAGCGGAATCTGCACCTGTATTTCGGCCAGATAATCAGGGGATGAGTTATTGAAGGCATTTTGCAGAGTTCCTGCATAGCTTGTCGACTGGGTGACGGGATTTTGGCCTGGCGGAATGTAGTTTGGATTGGGAGCGCCGCCCAGGCCGTATCCTGCGTAATAGCCGGCTATATTCACTGTCGGCAGCATCGCGTTGCGTACGGATTTCCGCGAGATTTCAGCCTTGTCCTGTTGGAGTTGCAGAATGTTCAGGTCCGGCCGGTTCTTGATCGCCTCGTCGATCAACTGCTCCACGGGAGGTATCTTTTCCGGCTGGAATGCTTCCAGGATCGACTGTCGGTACGACCGGCATCTCTTCCAGAGTCTGATCAAGCTGTTTGGTCAGCGCAGCTTTCATCAGCGATTGCTGTAACTCCAGACTTGTCTTGGAAACGGTAAGGTCCTGCTGCCGCGTGGCGACTTCTGCCTGCGCCTTCATGACATCCATCGCAGGCACGGCCTTCAAATCCAATTGCTTTCTGCTCATCGTCCAGAGATTTTTCGGCAAACGCCAGGGAACGCTCCTTCACTTGTTCATCCTGATAGGCATTGACCAGATCCCAGTAAAGATTCTCGATCTGGGTGATGGTGAGGTCGATCTGCTGTCGAAAGGCGATGTCCGTGAGCTTGCGATTATCCTTTGCGAACCGCAGCCAGCGGAGATTCGAGCGAAGCCAAATCCCTGTAGGAGTTCCTGCTGAATGAAAAAAGGTAATTAGCGGCCAGCGAAGGGTTCAGCACTTGGAAGTAGGGCTGTTCGGGTTACACGCGATTGATCCAGGTCGAACTCGATATAGGTGCCAGTAGGAAAGGATTGCTGAATATCTAAAAGTGTTGGCAATGATCGTGTTGGTCTTCAGCGATGGGACACCCGATGTGACCGTGTTGACCTGTGGAGTACGTATTGGTGCTGCGTGCTGACCCGAGCTTGAAGCAATGGATCAAAGCTGGGAACCTGGATGCCGAGACCCTCCGTGGTTTGTACCAGGCCGCCCGAACCGCCGGCAGCACCACTCACACTGACGGACGATACAGCGCTTGACGCACTTCCGCCGCCCAGCGTGTTCTGCACCGGAGACCGGGGACGCCCAAAGTGAATTGCCTCCGGCGGCCGTGCGGAGAACATCCATATTTGCGATCGGCAGATCGTAACGCGAGACCGCGATATCAAGGTTGTTCTCCAGTGCAAGGTCGATCGCATCGTCGACGGAGAGGTAGAGCTTGCCATCGTGAATGCACTGGTCGAGGCGCACGGAGTTGTTCAGATCCGGCTTTGGCACATTGACGGGCGTGTAAGTTTTAAAGGGATTGTGCAGGTGGGGGAAGTCCACATGAAAACCCTGCTGCTGAGCGCTCTGCGCGAAAAGCGGCGCGGTCTGCGTGAACATGAACGAACTGAGCGCAATTATTGCTGTGGCAATCTGGCGAAGGTTCATCGAGTGGTGGACTCCTGTGCGGCGTTGAGTCGAGGGTTGGAGCTGTCGCTTACCAGCCAGCCGTCGCGGACTTCGAGCAGCCGGTTGCCGTAAGCGGCGTTCGTCTCAGAGTGCGTGACCTGCAGGATGGTGGTTCCCTGCCGGTTGAGTTCCTTGAAGAGCTCCATGATCTCCTTGGCCTGCTCGGAGTGCAGGTTGCCGGTGGGCTCATCGGCCAGCAGCAGCGCTGGATTGTGAATGACGGCGCGCGCGATGCCGACCAGTTGCTGCTGCCCGCCGGAGAGCTGGGAAGGAAACAGATCTTTTTTGCCGACAATGTTGAAACGGTCCAGCGTGTCGGCAACCAGCGCCTGGCGCTCTGCGCGCGGCATGTTCTTATAGCTCAGCGGCAGGTCGATGTTTTCAGCGACGGTGAGCTCATCGAGCAGGTGATAGCTCTGGAAGACCATCCCCATGCTGCGCTTCGCGAGCTCTGCACGCTGCTTGCGCCCCATGGCGTGCACCGGGTCGCCCTCGAAGTAGTATTCGCCTAACCACTGGTCGTCGAGCAGAGCGATGGCATTCAGCAGCGATGACTTCCCAGCACCCGATGGTCCCATCAGGGTGACAAACTCACCGCGCTCGATCTTGAGGTCGATGCGGCGCAGCACCCAGGTCTGGCCGGCGCCGGTTTTGTAGCTGCGTTCCATGTTGCGTATTTCAATCATGTGTCTTCCTTCCTATTCGTGGCGAAGCGCCTGCATGGGATCGGTTTGGGCGGCGCGGCGCGCGGGGAGATAGCTGGCAGTGATGCAGGTGATGGCGAGGATCACGGTGACCGCCTCAATCACGAGCAGAATGTTGTGGACGTCCACGCCGCTGAGCATACTGCTGGCGATGCGGCTGAACCCAAGCGACGCGGCAATGCCCAGCGATGCGCCAATGGATAGCAGCACCACGGCTCGGCGGAGCACCAGCCACAGCACGTCTTTTCGTTGAGCGCCAAGCGCCAGGCGCACGCCGAAGTCGCGCATCTGTTGCGTCACCTGGTAAGCGAGCAAGCCGTAGAGCCCGGCCGCGGCAATGACTAACGCTGCCACCGCAAACAGGGTGAGCAGGCGCGCGGCCAATGTCTGGCTACCCATGGTGTCGGCCACGGTAGTGGTCATCCGCTCGGCGCCGTTCACGCCGACACCCGGATTGAGATCGTGAATGATGCGAGTGATGGCGGGAATCAGCGTGTCAGGCTGGACATGAGAGCGGACTATGAGATCCAGATGGAAATTGACCAGAATGGGATAAAACATGTCCGCTGGCGACATCTGGTTCAGGTCAAGGAGCATCTCCGGCTTCACTGCGTCACTCATTCCCTGACGCGCGTCGGCCATCACACCTACGATCGTGGCGTATTTCACTGGTTCTGGATCTTCAGTAGTCTTCACCCGCATGCCGAGCGGCGAGCCGGTGACGACAATCTGACGCACAAATGCCTCGTTCACAACTGCGGCGAGCGGCGCACCCGGACTATCCTGCTTGCCGAAGAGCCTCCCCTGCACCAGCGGTATGCCCATGGCGCGAAAGTAATCTGGAGTAGCGGCGCGCACATTGGCGCTCTGCACATTCCGCGGATCCGGCTTGGGACGTCCGGCGAATTCGATCCGATCCAAGAACGACCAACTGGTACGAAGCGGCCGAACAGTAGTGACACCGACGGAGGCCACGCCGGGAAGCTGTCGCAGGCGCGTGAGCATTGGATCGATGAAGGTGTGAACGATGTTGGGGACATTCTGCTCCTTCGGGCCGGCGAACCAGTAGCCTTTCTGCGGCAGCATCAGCTCGGCGGTGACGACCTTCTCCGGGTTGAACCCGAGCGGCGTTTGCTGCATCTTGTAAAGGGTGAACGCCATCACGCCCGCGGCGGACAACAACAGAAGTGAAAGCGCGATCTCGGCTGCGACCAAAGCATCACGCAAGACGCTTTGGCTGTGGCTGGAGCCGCTACCGGCGGAGCCTTCACGCAAACCGCTCAGAATCGGAAGGTGCGCTGCCTGCAACGCCGGAAGTATTCCGAAGATCAGTGCCGACGCGCATGAGGCGACAAATACATACGCGCCGACCGTCGTGTCTACATGGATCAAGTCGCCATTGAAGAGCGTGGCGGAGAGAAAGTGGCGCAGGACGTGAAGCGCCGCTGAGGTGATGGCCAGCCCGCATGCGCCGGCCATGAGGCTCAGCATCAGGCTCTCCACCAGAAATTGACGCAATAGTCGCGCGCTGCCCGCGCCCAGCGCCGCCCGTACGGCAATCTCGCGGCGACGACCCTGGGTGCGCGTCAATAACAGGCCGGCAACATTGATCGTAGCCAGCAGCCACACCGCCAGCACCAAGCCGTTGAGAACCAGCAGGCCAGGACGCACTTTGCGCGTCAGGGAATCTGCGTAGCTTTCCAGAACGATCCGATCGTCGGCTTCTTTTCCTGCGTAGGTCTTGAGATTCTGTCGCTTGATGCCATTCAACTCACGCGACGCATCCGGGATGCTGACCCCCGACCGCAGGCGTCCCATCACGTTCAACACGCCGGAAGACCGGTCCTGTAGATCTTTCGTCGTGACGTCGAGCGGCGAAAAGAGAAAATCGCTTCCTCCCTGGAAACGGAAACTCACCGGCATGATGCCGATGATGGTGTATGGCGTGTCGTTCAATGGAATACTGCGTCCGATGACGCCGCGGTCGTTGTTGAAGAGTGAATGCCAGGCGTCGGCCCCAAGCACGAGCACGTGCGTTGCGCCGCCGCTGTTCTCGTTTGCGGCGAAATCGCGTCCCAGTGCCGGGTGCACACCGAACATCCCCTGGAAGTTGGTGCTGGTAACGAACTGCAACATGGAATGCGGATGGGGAATGCCACCGACCACTGGCACCAGGACGGTGTAGTAGGCAACAGATTGAAGCGTGTGGCTGCGCGTCTGCCAATCCTGTGCATTAGGCAGCGAGATGCCGCCAACCCCGCTGGCCGCGTCTTTGTCGTAGGCGACCTGCGCGATGGTGACGATCTGCCCCGGGTCTTTGTAGGGCAGCGGACGCAGCAGCACCTGGTCCACCACGGAGAACATCGTGGTGGTGGCGCCGATGCCCAGCGCCAGCGTCAGCACGGCGGCGAGTGCAAAGCCGGGGCTACGCCGCAACTGGCGCCATCCGTAGCGAAGATCGTTGCCCAGTTCCATTCCCCTTCCTCTCTACTCCGACCGCAAGGCTTGCATGGGTTCGATCGCCGCGGCACGGCGGGCCGGGAGCAGCGCCGCCAGCGCGGCCGCAGCCACCAGCACACACGCGGCGACGCCATAGCTGACCGGGTCGAGCGCCGCAACACCGACGAGAAAACGGCTGAGCACGCGCGATGCTTCCAGACTCACCAGCACACCCAGCCCAATGCCCAGCAGCCCGCTCTTCGCCGCCGTCATCATCACCTCGCGCGCCACGGCGGCTCGGTCCGCGCCCAGCGCCATCCGGATGCCGATTTCGCGCACCTGCTGCGCCACGGTGTAGCTGGTGACGCTATACATGCCAACGGCTGCCAGCAGAAGCGCGAGTGCTGCGAATGCCGTCAAAAGCTCGCCACGCAACTGCTGCGGCTCGGTCGATGCCGCGAGCGCATCGTCCATGGTGGTGAACTTGGTCGCGAAGCTCGCGTCCGTTGCCAGCACGCGCTGACGCACCGCGGGAATCAGCGCCGCCGGCGCAGTCGCAGTGCGCAGGACGATCTCCACTTCATTGGCGAGATACGGGTGCTGCGCCAGTGGCATGTAGAGCGCGGGCGTGGGATCGTCCGCTGGCGAGTCCTGGCGCACATCGCCGACGACTCCAATGATGGTCGCTCCGCGCATGCTGTCCTGATCCAGGCCGCAGATGATCTGCTGTCCTAGCGGGTCGCTGTCTCCAAAGGACTGACGCGCCAGCTTAGCGCTGATGATGGCCACAGGCTGCGAACCGTATGTATCTGCCGCAGTAACATCTCTTCCTCGCAGCAGCGGGATGTGCATGGTATGGAAATATTCGGGTCCTGCCAGGCTGAAGATGGCCCAGGGCAGGCCGGCCTGCCCCATAGACTGCCCCTTGCTAGCGACAGAGTAGTAGCCGTTCGATCCATACTGGCCCGCAGGCAGTCCCATCGTCTGAGCCGCCGAGAGAACACCGGGCAGAGCGCGCAACTGGCCGGTCAACTGCGCCAGTTCAACGACGCGCTTCTGCATCTGCTCCAGTCCACGCGCCGGAGCGTGCGCGTAGACCACCAGGCGGTTCTCTGCGGCAAAGCCGAGGGGCGCCTCATGAATCTGCTGAAGCGTACGCAGCAGCAATCCGGAAGTAGTCACCAGCAGAAAGCTCAGCGCGATCTCGATCGCGAGAAGGCCCCGGCGCCACAGGGCCGTGCCGCGATCGGTGCTGCCCGCACGCGTGCCGCGGCTGAGAGCGGCAGCAGGATCGCGCCGTGCCGCCCACCAGCATGGCAGCGCTGCACTGAGTAAGGTGACGACTACGGCCAGCACTAGACAGAAGCCGAGCAATCGCAGATCTGGTGTGGCATTCATACTGCGGGGCAATTGCGATGCCAGCATGTGCATCAGCAGTCTGGTTGCCGGAATCGAGAGCAGTAATCCGGCAAAGCCACCGAGCAGTGAAACGAGCCCTGCTTCCAAGAGCACCGACCCGACAATGCGGGCACGCGTGGCGCCCAGCGCGCTGCGCACTGCCAGTGCGTGTCCCTGTGTCGAGATGCGCACCAACTGCAGATGCGCCACGTTTGCACAAGCAATCAGCAGCAGCACACCGACTGCGGCAAGCCACAGCCACAGCGACGTGCGTACGCTGCCGGTGAGTGAATCACGCAGCGGCACGGCACGCAGCTCTGCATGCGCATGACTTACGGGAAAGCGCGCCGCGAGTTGCCTGGATAAGACATCCAGACGCAACTGGGACTGAGGTACGTCCAGCGTGTCGCGTATGCGGGCGACTGCCGCGTAGTTATAGGAATCGCGATTGAGATTGTCGGGCGCCGCAGGCGAGCCGATCCAGATGCTGGTCTTCTGCGGGAAATCGAAGCTGCCCGGTAAAACTCCGACGACCTGGTACGACTCGCTCTCAACACTCAACAGTTTGCCAACGGCGGCCTCGGCGCCGCCCAGCTCCGCGTCAGCAAAAGCCGCGCTCACCAGCGCTTGGTGCGACGCATCATTCGTGCGAAAGAGCGCGCCGGCAACCGGACGGACGCCGAAGACGTCCGGAAACGATGGGCTCACCATCTCGATCCGGGTAAACGTGGCGTGGTCCGGCAGTTGCACGCCCATTTCGCCGCCATCGTAATAGGCCACAGAAGCAAAGGCCGGCTGGTTGCGCAGGTCCTGATAGTCGCCGCCGGTAACGTGTGGGTTGAGATGCTGACTATCTGTAAAAAACGTGCGCAGCGCCACAATGTGGTCTGCGTCGCGATAGGGCAACTCCGTCAGCAGCATCTGTTCCACCACGCTGAAGACGGCAGTCGTCGCGCCGATGCCGAGCGCGAGCGTGAGGATCGCGGTCATCGCGAAGCCCGGGTTGCGCCGGAGCTGGCGGAATGCGTAGCGAATATCCTGAGCCAACTGCATGGCCGTCCATCCTCCCTTCTGCCGCCTATTGGTTGCGCAGCGCCTCGACCGGTTCAATCGAAGCCGCGCGCGCCGCCGGCGCGAAGGCCGCAAGCACTGCCGCCACCATCAGCACGCCAAATGCGCCGCCCAGGATCAGCGGGTTATAACTGCTTACGTTGTAAAGGTGAGCCGCCACAAGACGCCCCAGGCCGAGCGCCAGCGGCACCCCAAGCGCGAGCCCTACCAGCACCTGTGCGAGCGCGCGCTTCAGCACCTCACGCAGCACATCGCGGCGATCCGCGCCGAGCGCCATGCGCAGCCCCACTTCGGGGGTACGACGCTCCACGGTGTAGGAGGTCACGCCATAGATGCCCACGGCCGCCAGCAACAAGGCCACGAGGCCAAAGGCCATGGTGAGACGCGCCAGCATCTCCGGCTGATTGAAGTTTGAGTTCACCTGCGTCTCGAGCGTGTCGAGCCGCGTGATGGGCAGATTGGGATCGATGTTGCCGAGTGCTTTGCGGAGCGCGGCGGCCATCTCCGCTTCTCCGCCCCGGTAGTGGACGACGATGTCCTCTGGATAGTGGGTGCGCTGTTCCGCGATGCGGTCGCTCTCCTTGAATATCTCGCTCGGCTGGGCCATGGGTACGAAGACCATCGGAAGTTGCGGCTCGTCCACATGCTCGTACTTGGTGTTGTCCACTACGCCGACAATCTCGAGTTCATTTGGATCGTGTTCGTCCATGCCGAAGTGCGCGCCCAGCGCGGGCTTGCTCTTGAGGAAGCGATCGACGAATGCCTGATTGACCACCGCGGCGCGGCGCGTAGCCGCGGTATCTCCATCCGTAAAAACGCGGCCCTGAAGCAGATGCGTTCCCACCGCGGCAAAGTAGCCCGGGCTCACCCGGTCCCAGGTCGTGCGGTAGTAGTTGTTGGTGAACTCGGGCGGCGGTGGCGGTTGACCGGGAAGATGCGTCAGGTCATGCCAGCGATTGTGGGAAAGCGGGCTGTAGATGGCATAGGCCGCATCGACGACGCCGGGCATTTGCCTCAGATCGGTATCGAGCCTTCGTTCCAGCGCCTCGAGCTTCGGCATGTCGTATCCGGCGGCCGACGGGTCGATGCCGACAATCAGCCGGCCCGCTGTTGTGAGATGTAAGTTCTGATGTTCGAGCGCGCGCAGACTTAAGGTAAGCAGCCCAGCGGTCGAAAGGAGTGCGAGAGAGAGCGCGGCCTGCAGCACCACGAGCGACTTCTGCGGCCACGCGGTCTTGTCGCCCGCCGTACGGCTGGCGCCGCGCAGCGCCTCGACCGGATCGAAGTGCGACGTGATCCAGGCCGGCACGCAGCCGAACAGTACGCCTGCCAGTACAGCGACGCCCAGCGCGAAGCCAAGAACCGGCAGCGAGGGCGAAGCCGAAAACGGTGAAGACTTGGTGCCGTCCAGCGCCATAGACAGCATGGCGCGTGAGCCGGCAAATGCAAGCAACACGGCAACGCCGCTGCCAATGAGCGAAATGACCAGGCTTTCGATCAGGGTCTGTCGCACCAGCCGGCCACGCTGCGCACCGAGCGCAATGCATACCGCGGTCTGCTGCCGCCGCGCCATGCCGCGCACCAGCATCAGGTTTGCCAGGTTCGCGCAGACGATCAGCAGCACGAAGCCGGCGATCATCATGAGAAGCTGCAGGCCAGAGGCGTAGTTGTTTCGCGTCTGGCTCACTCCGGCCGCCGCCGGCGCCAGTTCGGTCCGCTGCTGCGGAATGGCTGCCTTTTGTCCGGCTGCCAGGCCGTCCTGATGCGCCAGCAGCCACTGTTGCAGCAGTCCACTGGCCTGAGGCGTCAGAGCCGCGGGGTCCTGTCCACTGCGAAGCCGGCCTATCACCCCCAGCCAGTGTTCGTTGGGATGGTCCATTGCATGCACATTCGTAAGCGTCGGCTCGAAGGCCAGCGGCGCCCAAATGTCTGGAAGGTCGCCGTTCACGTGCGTACCGAAGAACTCCGGC
Organism: uncultured Acidobacteriaceae bacterium; assembly: GCA_963763665.1. Lineage (GTDB taxonomy): Bacteria > Acidobacteriota > Terriglobia > Terriglobales > Acidobacteriaceae > KBS-83. The sequence goes on from CAVXPT010000005.1 coordinate 359,751, forward strand.
GGCATGATGCCCGCCACCGTCATCGCGCGGCCGTTGATCATCAGCGAGGCGCCAACGATCTCCGGCGAACCGGCAAAGCGATGTTGCCACAGGCTGTAGCTAAGCACGACATGGGGCTCGGTACCGCGCCGGTCGTCCACCGGCTGAAGCGCGCGGCCCCGCATGGCCGTGGCCCCGATCGTCGAAAAGTAGTTGCCGGAGACAAACTGCAGATAGGCAGGTTGCGCGACGTCGTCGCTGCCCTGGCGGCGCACGCCCGCCGGCGTCTTTCCCGGCTGCACCGCGGCAATACTCTCAAAGCCACTCAGATGATCGCGAAACTGGGTGTAGAGGTCGTAGGAGAACAAACTCCAGTCGCCAAAGAGTCCACCGCCGTTGAAGCAGCAGTCGTCGCCCGTCCCCAGCTTGTAGAGTTGCTCCGGCGCCGTGACCGGCAGGGGCCGCAGCATCACCTGGTAGATCAGCGTGAAGATGGCAGTCGTCGCACCAACGCCCAGCGCCAGGGTCAGCACGGCGGTGATGGCGAAGCCCGGAGTGCGGCGAAGCTGCCGCAGCGCGTAACGAAGGTCTTGCAGAAACTGCTGAATGAATCGCACGAGCCCTCCTCTCCTGGTTATTTCGAGGTTATTCCGAGCGCAGCGCCACCATCGGCTCGATGGAGGCCGCGCGCCTCGCAGGTACGAAGGCCGCCACAGCCGCTGCTATGGAGAGCATGACGAGCGTGATGATGGCCACTGGCGCGTCGAACGCGCCGACGCCGTAGAGGTGCTGGGCCATCAGGCGGCCGGCTGCATACGCCAGCGGAACTCCAATGGCGAGTCCAATCACACAGTGGACGAGCGCCCGCTTCATCACATCGCGCAGGATGCTGGCACGGTCCGCGCCCAGCGCCATGCGCACGCCAATCTCACCGGTGCGCCGCTCGACTGAGTATGCCGTGACGCCATAGAGCCCGATCGACGCGAGAATCAGGGCTACAAGACCGAAGAGCGACGTGAGCCGCGCCAGCAGCTCGTCTTCATTGAAATTCGTCGAAACCTGGTAGGCGAAGGTATGGAAATACTGCGGCGTCAGGACCGGGTTCACGTCTGTAAAAGCTCGCTTCGTCTCAGCCTCCAGCGTCGCCGGAGTCGAATTGGCAACATCAAGCACAACCTGGCCGGCATAGTGTCCTTGCGCTTCCCCCGGCTTGTCCTTTGACTTGAAGACGTCCGTGGTCTGCGCAAATGGCAAGTAGTACATCGGTGGCGGCGGTACATTCGGATCCTGATGTTTGGTGTTTTCCACGATCCCGACGATCTCGAACTGGGATCGCAGCTCGCGTTCGACACCGAAGTGCTGGCCGATGGCGTTGCCATGGAAGTAGCGATCCGCAAAAAACTGGTTGACGATAGCGATCTTGCGGGTATGGTTGTCATCCCCGTCGGTAAAAAAGCGGCCCGCGTGCAGCTTCGCGCCGATCGCATCGAAATATTCCGGGCTGATCCGGATATAGGTTGCAACGTACCAGTCGCTGTCCGGCCGCGGATCGGGCTGGCCGGGAATGAAGATACCGCCATTCCAGTTGTCATGGCTCAACGGCGTATAGAGGGCGAAGGCAACTTTCTGTGCGCCGGGAATCTGCATCAGCCGCGCGTGCAGCTTGCGATAGAGATCGTCGAGTTGCTCAGGTTGATAGCCCGCAAGGAATGGGTCGACGCCAGCAATATAGCGGTCCTTTGTCTGAAAGCCGAAGTCCTGTTTCTGCAGATTGTTCAGACTACGAAGCAGCAGACCGGCGGCACAGAGCAGCACAACCGAAAGCGCCGCCTGGGTAATGACCAGCACACGCTGCACCGCCGAGCCTGAATCCTTCATCGTGCGCGAGGTGCCGCGGATGGCCGATGCCGGATCGGTCTGCGTGGAGATCCATGCCGGTATCACCGCGCAGAGGGTCGCCGTGACCAGTGCCGCAAGTACGGCGAAGCCCAGCACCGGCAACGACGGACTCACGTTCACCGGAACATAGTCCGATCCGCGGAAGGCTAGTCTCAACATCGAATGCGCTACGCCATACGCGATAGCGATTGCGCCGGCGCCACCCGCAAGCGCCAGCAATATGCTCGACACCATGGCCTGCCGCACCAATTGCCCGCGCGTCGCGCCCAGGGCAATGCGCACCGCCTGTTGCTGTTTCTCCGCCGTCGCGCGCACCAGTAGCAGGTTGGCCACGTTGGCGCAGACGATCAGCAGCACGAATCCTGCCGCCGCCATCAGCAGCTTCAGCCCGCGGCCGTATCCCTGCGCAACGGTGTTGACACCAGTCTTCGCGGAAGAAAGCTGTGTCTTTTGGCGACCGATCTGTGCGCGTTCCGCGGTTGTTAGCGTGTCACGGCTGCGAAGCCACTGCCTGAGTTCAACGTTCAATTGCGCCGTGATCTGCTCCAGCGTTGCATCCGGAGCAATACGCCCAACGACGTCGAGCCAGTGCGAATCCGGGTGGTGGGTATGCGCGGCGTTCTCGCCGGTGAACTTGGCCTCCTGGTTTAACGCCAACCATAGCTCGGGCGGGTCCGACTGCACGATCTCACCGTGATACTCAGGCGCTGTGACGCCCACGATCGTGACCACTACGCCATTCATGGTCAGGTTCACACCGATGACGTGTGGGTCAAGGTTCAGCCGGCGTTGCCACATGCGATAGCTGATGACGGCCACCGGCGGCGCACCCTCCGTATCGTCCGAAGGCTGGATGGGCCGGCCCAGCGCCATCGGCACGCCGAGTGTGGCGAATTCATTGCCCGCCACGAAACGGCCCGCCACCGTATCCGGCGGATGCGGGTCGCCCACGCGCCGCGTGAGCAGAGGCGTCGTGAAGGATTGAAATGCCGTGAGGCTTTCGAATCCCTTGGTGTGGTCGCGGAAGTAGAGATAGAGATCGTTCGAAAAAATCCGCCAGCCGGGGTCATTGCCCTGCATCCCGCCATAGTTGCAGCAGGTCGGCTCCTTACCCACCATGTACAGACGCGAAGCATGCTGCACCGGCAGAGCCTTCAACATGGTGTTGTAGATCAGGGTGAAGATCGCCGTGGTGGCGCCGATGCCGAGGGAGAGCGTCAGCGCCGCGGTGATGGCGAAGCCGGGATTGCGACGGAACTGCCGCAGCGCGTACCGCACGTCTTTGAGCAACTTCCCCATCGCAGTTCCCTCTTATCCGCTGCACTCGCCATATCGACAAGCCCTTGGACCCGTTCGGTCTCCGGACACACTTCGGCCTCGCTCCCGCACATCCGGTTCTGCGGCGCCGTGCTACTGAACCTGCAGCAATTGCTCCGGCGACAGCTCTCCCTCGGCGATGACCTTGCCGTCGAAGAGGTGTACCTGGCGGTCGGCGTGCCGGGCAAAGCGCGGATCGTGCGTCACCATGCAGATGGTCGCGCCTTCCTTGTGCAGCTCGGAGAGCAGCTCCATCACCGCTTCACCATTTTTCGAGTCCAGGTTTCCGGTAGGCTCGTCGGCCAGCAGGATGGACGGCGAACCGGCCAGCGCACGGGCCACGGCGACACGCTGCTGTTGGCCGCCGGAGAGCTGCGAGGGGTAGTGGCGCATGCGGTGCGCCATGCCCACACGCTCCAGCGACTCCTGCACGCGGCGCTTGCGGTCCGCCGCCGGCATGCCGGAGCGGTAGGTCAGCGGCAGCTCCACGTTCTCAGCCACCGTGAGGTCGCCGATCAGGTTGAAGCTCTGGAAGATGAAGCCGATTTCCTGGTTGCGAATGCGCGAGCGCTCGGCGAAGCTCAGATTTTCTACCGGCTTGCCGTTCAACTGGTAGCGCCCGTTGGTCGGCGTGTCGAGCAGCCCGATGATCGAGAGCAGCGTCGACTTGCCGCAGCCCGATGGTCCGGACATAGCGACATAATCGCCGCGCATGATCGCCAGATGCACGCCGGAGAGCGCGTGCGTCTCGATCTCATCCGTGTAGAAGACCTTGGTCAGGGCTTCAATCTGTATCAGTGCCTGTGCTGTTTCATCCATAGTTGGCCTCGTGTTCCTTCCCTTCCTAAGATCGGTTTCGTTACTCCAGCCGGATGCGGTCCACCTGGTCCTGCCGCGACATGTCGGACAGAATGACGGTATCCCCTTCTTTGAGCCCACCGAGCACCTGCATGGCATTTACCGAGGCGCGGCCCATCTTTACAGAAGTGCGCGTCGCGGTCTTGCCATCGGGGCTCAGCTTGAACAAGCTGACGGTCGAGTCCTCATTGCCAAAGGCTGGCCTGCCGACAAACAGCACGTCATTCAACCGCTGCAGGTCGATCTGTCCGTCCACACTCAGGTCGGGCCGCTCGCCGGGAACGTACCCATCGAGCGTCACATCCACCGTCACGGTGCCGTTGTGCACACCTAGATCGATACGCGTCACGTGGCCATTCACGATGCCGTTGTGGGTATCGATCGTGGCAGGCTGGTTGAGCTCGATATCCTTGGCCTGCGTTTCCGGAATATTCAATGCTGCCTTCAACTTAATGGGCTGAACCACCTTCGCGAGCATGGTCCCTGGAGTCACCTCTTGTCCCACGCCGACCGGCACTGCGGTTGTGCCAATGTCATTCAGCACGCCGTCAATGCCTGCTCTTACTTTCAACGCATCCAGCTGCTGTTGCTTGAGTTCGTACATCGCTCGCGCCTGATCCACCTTCGCCTGCTGAACGGAAAGCTGTGTCTCCAGAGCCTTCTCGTTGATGGATACGACATTCTGCTGCATTTGGTTCTGTGTTGTTAATCCTTCCGCGTTGCTTCGGGAGGCCTGGGCCGTCAAACCCGAGATCACTCCCAGCTTGTACAGGGCCTCGTCGGTCGCCGCCTGCCGCTTGGCGGTCTCGTAGGAGGCATTGGTGGTCGCCGCGGTCGCCTTCTGCGTCGAAAGCGTGCTCTGCAATTGCACCGCCGTATTCTTCAGCTCGGCTTCCGCCGATGCCAGCGCCAGCTTCGCGTCCATCGCCTGCTGGGTCACCGTTGGGTCGCTCAGCTCCATGATGACGGTATCCGCCTTCACATTCGAGCCCGGCAGCACCAGGATGCGGGTCACCGTGGCAGCGGTCTGTGCGGCAATCTGCCGAATCGAATCTTCACGCGGCACTAACGTGCCGTTTCCGCGCACCTGGCGTATCAGGTTTCCGCGCTTTACGGTGTCGGTCCAGACCACGCTTCGCTCTACCGTAGGAGCGGCTGGCTTCAGTCTCATGACGGCAAAGGTCACGGCGGCGAGGATGACGATCCCGACCGCGATCGTGACGATGCGGCGGCGGTTCTTCTTGGCTTTGATATCCGGGCGGGCGATGTCCATCAACCGACTCTAGTGCATTTACGCTTCCACCCTCTTCCCGTCGTCTAAGGCGATGAAAACACAGGCATAACATGATAACGACGACAGTGGTCGCCTCCGGGCGGCTGTCCACTCCCGTGGCTTCGCTGTCCATTTCCGGACATGTTGCCGGGCCAGATGCCTACGACTAAGGATTCATTTCAAAAATGCACCCCGTCAGCGACAATGACCGGCATTGGAGCGAACATGCACGCCATTTCTGCCACAGACGCCAAGCTGAAGCTGGCGACCCTTCTTAGCAAAGCGCAACGCGAACCAGTGATGATCCGCCACAACCACCGGGATGTCGCCGTGATGTTGTCGGCAACGGAGTATCGCCGCCTTAACGACGGACCAGTCGCTGGCTCCCAGCGCATGGTCATCGACCCCAAGCTCGCCGCGCTGCTCGACGCTTCCGACTAATTAAGCCACTCACGGCAAATACAGAGGCCGGAGCATAATGCCCCGGCCTTCACTGTGTCGCAAGGATGTGGGACTACGCCCGAGCCGGGTCGCCGCGTTCTGCATCCACCCGCAGCTCCGCAAAGGCCTTCTCCGCCCTCTTCGCGTCGAAGTTGCCGTCGCGCGATAGCCGGGAGAGCGTCGCTGCCACGATCGACTCTGCGTTCACCTCAAAGTGCTGCCGCAGATATTCGCGGTTATCGCTGCGTCCAAATCCATCCGTGCCCAGCGAGACCAGCCGTTCCGGGAGCCACGGCGCCAGTTGATCCGACACTACCTTCATGTAGTCGGTAGCAGCGATGATTGGCCCTTCCGCGCTGTCGAGCGCATTCAGAATGTAGGGCCGCTTCACACTCTGCGACGGGTGCAGCCGATTCCAGCGCTCCACCTCGAGTGCGTCGCGGCGCAGCTCGTTGTAGCTGGTCACGCTCCACACGTCGGTGGCCACACCGTACTTCCCGGCCAGGATTTCCTGGGCTCGCACCACCTCGTTCAGAATGGGACCGCTGCCCCAGAGCTGTGCCACAGCTTTGCCCTGCGCCGCGCGGAAGCGGTAGATGCCACGCAGGATGCCTTCACGTACTCCTTCAGGCATCTCCGGCATCGCATAGTCTTCGTTGTACATAGTGATGTAGTAGAAGAGGTCTTCGCCCTTCTCGTACATGCGGCGCAGACCATCCTGCACAATGACCGCCAGTTCGTAGACGAACGCAGGATCGTAGGTCGCGCAGGTCGGCACGGTCGAAGCCAGCACGATCGAGTGGCCGTCCTGGTGCTGCAGTCCCTCGCCGGCCATGGTGGTGCGCCCCGCCGTGCCGCCCATCAGGAAGCCCTTGCCGCGCGCATCGGCAAAAGCCCAGATCATGTCACCGACACGCTGGAAGCCGAACATCGAGTAATACATGTAGAACGGAATCGTCGGCAGGCGGTAGTTCGAGTAAGCCGTACCCGCCGCTGTGAACGACGCCATGGATCCGGCCTCGGTAATGCCTTCTTCGAGAATCTGGCCGTCTTTCTCTTCGCGGTAGTACAGCAGCATGTCTACGTCGTGCGGCTTATACTTCTGCCCTTCGTTCGCATAGATCCCCACCTGGCGGATCGCCGATTCCAGACCGAAGGTCCGGCCCTCATCCGGCACGATCGGAACGATCAGCTTGCCGAAAGCCGGATCCTTCAAAAGATGGCGCAGGATGCTGACAAAGCCCATCGTGGTCGAAACCGCTCGACCCTTTGAGCCCGCCGTCCACTCCGCAAAAGATTCGAGCTCCGGCGCTTTGAAGTCGAGCTTCGGCGTCTCACGCCTCGGCATGAAGCCGCCCAGCGTGTTGCGCCGCTCCAGCATGTAGGCAATCTCCGGCGCGTCCTTCGCGGGACGGTACGGCAGTCCATTCCTGGCTGTCTCCTCCGACACCGGAATGTTGAATCGCTTGACGAAACTGGTCAGCCCGTCATCTGTCAGCTTCTTCTCCTGGTGGCTGGCATTGCGCGCTTGCGTGGAGCCGAGGCCATACCCTTTCACCGTCTTGGCCAGGATCACGGTCGGGCCGCCCTTGTGCTCGGTCGCGCGTTTGTAGGCGTTATAGATCTTCAGCCGGTCATGGCCGCCGCGATGCAGGTGCGCGATCTCATCGTCGGTCATGTCGCTGACCAGCTCCAGCAGCTCCGGGTACTTGCCAAAGAACTCCTGCCGCACGTATGCGCCGCCCTTGGCCTTGAATGCCTGGTAATCCCCGTCCACGCACTCTTCCATGCGCTTCAACAGCAGGCCGGTGTGATCGCGCTCGAAGAGCTTGTCCCAGTCCGAGCCCCAGACCACCTTGATCACATTCCAGTCGGCGCCACGGAATATCCCTTCCAACTCGTCGATGATGCGCTTGTTGCCGCGCACCGGGCCATCCAGCCGCTGGAGGTTGCAGTTGACAACGAAAATCAGGTTGTCCAGCTTCTCGCGCGTCGCCATCGAAATGGCGCCGAGCGTGTCCACCTCGTCGGTCTCGCCATCGCCCACGAACGCCCATATCTTGCGATCGGTCTTCTCGATCAGGCCGCGGTGTTCGAGATACTTCATGAAACGGGCCTGGTAGAGCGCATTCAGCGGCCCGATGCCCATCGACACCGTCGGAAAACGCCAGAAGTTCGGCATCAGCCACGGGTGCGGATAGGACGACAGCCCCGGCTTATCCCGCAGCTCGTGACGGAAGTTCAGTATCTGTTCGTCTTCGAAGCGGCCTTCCAGGTATGCCCGGGCATAGACGCCCGGCGAGGCATGACCCTGAAAGTAGATGAAGTCGCCCGGCTGATCGCCGTAGCTGGCATGGAAGAAGTGATTGAAGCCGACTTCGAGCAAAGTCGCCAGCGAGGAGTAGGTAGAGATATGTCCGCCGATGCCCGCATCTTTTTTGTTCTGGCGGTGCACCATCGCCATCGCGTTCCAGCGGATCAGGCTCTCGACGCGCCGCTCCAGGTCAACGCTGCCGGGATAGGGCACTTCCTCGTGCCTGGGAATGGTGTTCATGTACGGCGTGATCAGTTCGCCCGGCGTGTTGATGCCGGCCTCGCGCGCGCGCCGGCGCAGCGCCGTCAGCAGTTCGGCGCCATGCTCGGCACCCTCCGCGACCACGACCTCGTCAAAGGCCTCGATCCACTCGGCCATCTCCTCGGAAAAGCTTGTCTGGACTGGCACTGCTTCTTTTGTGCTCATGTATCGGGATCCGCTCGCCTGTGAAATTGTCTTGCCGTGGGATGCGCGGGACCGCATGGGCCACTGCTCAGTATAACGTCGCTCCGCAGCTTTGATCGCGGCCGGCTGGGAGCACACCGTATCGCTGGGACTTTCTTGACCGCGAGCCTCTGAGGCACTAGTCTCCGCTACTTGAAGACTCCTCTCTCCAGGCAAGCCGAAAGCGTTCCTCCGGCAGACACCCACGCCCTCCATCGCCTCGGCGTGTCCTGTGGAATTGCTGCCGGCGTTTGGCTGGGCGCGGCCGAAGCGCCCACCAAGCTGGTCAACGTGGGCCTTTCGCCCTTCGCCGTCTCGCTTTGGATGGTCGCCGGCGTATTTACCGCGCGGTGGACCTTCCCGACTCTGCTGAAGGGCACCAGCTACGTTGTCCGAGATCTGGGCGAGAAGAAGCACCTTATCGTGTGGGCGCTGCTCGCGGGCGCGCTGTGGGCCGTGGCCAATACGCTCACCGTTTTTGCCATCCGCGATGTCGGGCTCGCCATCGCCTTTCCTCTATGGAATGCCAACTCCCTCTTTGGCCTGCTGTGGGGCCGCGTGCTCTTCCGCGAGCTGCAGGGTGCGAGCCGCGCCGGCATCGCCAAAGTAGCGCTGGGAGCAGTTGCCATCGTCGCAGCGGCCATCCTGCTCGGGTTCAGCACAGTGCATGGCGGCAGCCATTCGACCGCGCATGCAGCACGCGGCATCGCCGCAGCCATCGGCGCCAGCGCCCTGTGGGGCACCATGTATGTGCCCTACCGCAAGGCATACATCAGCGGCATGAACCCGCTTTCGTTCGTGACTGCCTTCACCTTCGGCGAGCTTGGCTCCGTTCTCGCGCTGGTGTGGTGGCTGGATGGCGGCGCGCACTCCTCGGCGTTTCACTTCGCGGAGTTCCACTCTGTCCTCTTCTGGCTCTTCCTGGGCGGCTTCGTCTGGGTTATCGGCGATCTCTTCCAGCAGTTCACGGCAAAATATATCGGCATCGGGCGCGGCATCCCGCTCTCCAACACCAACCAACTCTGGGGCCTCGCGTGGGGCGCGCTGGTCTTCGGCGAGCTTGCCGGCACCGATCTCACTCACAAGCTGATGGTGCTGGGTGGCTCCATCATCATGATCCTCGGCGCGCTTGCCATCTCAACCGCCGTCGCGGGTGAGCGCGAGCACCACTCACGCAACCTCGCCATCGAACGCGAGTGCGATCGCTACAGCCTCGACTACCGCGCCGTCATCGCCGCCCAGTCAGGCAACGAATTCGACCCCAGCGAACGCCGCCGCTGGTGGGACTACGCCATCGTCGCCGCCGCCGTGGCTGTCTTCCTCTGGTTGGGCATCCAGGCCCGTGTGCCGGAGATCGCGATGAATCACGCATGGCTGCTCGTACTGGTGGTCATACTCATCGTCAGCCTGCTCTATTGCGGGCTGCGGCTGCGCCGCCAGACCGGCTTCTCCTGAAGACCCCGCAATATGGTTGACTCACAGGCCATGGCCAGTCTTTCGCAACATACCTATTTTCAACATAGCTATCTTGCATATATAGTGCTGGACATGGCCAGGAACGCGAAGCGCCGCGACCTCTTTCCCGGCGCGCTTGAAATGATGATTCTCCACTCGCTTCGGCTGAAGCCGATGCACGGCTACGCGCTCGTCAAGCACATCCAGCAGATCTCCGACGACCTGCTGCAGGTCGAAGAGGGTTCTCTCTATCCCGCTCTGCAGCGCATGCTGCGTGAAGGCTGGCTGCAATCCGAGGAAGGCGTCTCGGCAAAGGGCAGGCCCACCCGCATCTACCGCCTGACTGCCGCCGGGCGCCGCCATCTCGAACAGGAAGTCTCCAGCTTCGAAACGATGTTCGCCGGCATCACCCGTGTGCTGGCCGTGCGAGAAAACCTAGGAGTTTCCGATGCAATGGCTCCGCCGCCTCTTTTCACGTCACCGTCGCTATGACGATCTCGCTGTCTCCATCCAGGAGCACCTCGACGAGCGCACCGACGAGCTGATGGAGGAGGGCCTGTCACGCGAAGAGGCCGCGCAGAAGGCGCGGCGCGAGTTCGGCAACGTGACCCAGATTGCGGAACGCAGCCGTGAAGCGTGGCAGTGGCCCACGCTCGAAAGCATCTGGGCGGATGTAAAATTTGCTTGCCTGCGACTCAGAAAATCGCCAGGATTCTCGGCAGCCGTCATCCTCACGCTGGCCATCGGGATTGGCGCGAACACAGCGGTATTCAGCGTGCTGAACAGCGTGCTGCTCAAGCCGCTCCCTTATCCAAAAGCTGAGCAACTCGTAGGACAGTTCGGTTGGACCGCTCCCGGTGCTGCCGGACTGGCGAACTTCGTCAGATGGCCTGCGGCTTTCGCCCTCGATGTATTTCACCTTCGCCGAGCAGAACCGGACATTTCAGTCGCTCGGCGTGTGGACTTCCGGGCAGCGCGAACGTCACAGGAATCGCCGAGCCGGAAGAAGTCCGTACAGCGCTTGATCAGCGATGGCGTGCTGCAGGCGCTCGACGTTCCGCCTGCTGCTGGCCGTTGGCTCTCGCGAGTCCGACCAGAATCCGCATGGCGCGAAAGCCGTGATGCTCAGCTACGGCTACTGGCAGCGGCGCTTTGGCGGCGACCCTTCCGCGATTGGCCGCAACATCACAGTGGACTCGCAATCGCGGGAGATCGTGGGCGTGATGCCGCGCAGAGTTCCGCCTTGTGAATGCAGACTTCGATCTGATTGTGCCGCTCGCCTTCGATCGCAACAAGCAGATACTGGCCGGCTTTGGCTTTCAGGGGATAGCCCGGTTGAAGCCAGGAGTCACGATCGCGCAAGCCGATGCCGATGTCGCGCGAATGGTGCCGATCTGGATGGATTCCTGGTCGAACGGGCCGGGCACGAATCCGCATTGGTACGAGAAGTGGAGAATCACGCCGGCGATTCGTCCGCTGAAGCAAGAGGTGGTTGGCAACATCGGCAACATGCTGTGGGTGGTGATGGGCACGCTCGGCCGTGGTGATGCTGATCGCCTGCGCCAACGTCGCCAACCTGGTGCTGGTGCGGGCCGAATCTCGCCAGCAGGAGCTTGCCATCCGTGTCTGCGCTCGGCGCCGGACGCGGGCGCATTGCGCGGGACCTGCTGACCGAAAGCGTACTGCTCGGACTTATGGGCGGCGCATTCGGCGGGATAGGCATCGCCTATGCGGGACTTCAGCTCTTCTCGCGATCGGTCCGGCAAATCTGCCGCGCTTGAGTGAAATCGCCCTCGATGCGCGAGCGCTTGCGTTCACTGTTTGCTCTCTCGCTGCTGTCGGGTGTGTTGTTCGGAATGATTCCGGTGCTTCGATATGCCGGATCACGCACTCCGGTCGCGCTTCAAAGCGCCGGACGAACCGCAAGCTGTCAGCCGTGATCGCAATCACGCCCGCAACTTTCTGGTTGTGGCGCAGGTGGCGATGGCGCTGGTGCTGCTGGTGAGCGCGGGGCTGATGATTCGTACGTTCCAGAAGTTGCGAGACGATCGATCCTGGATTCGCTGACGCGCAGCATCTCAAACCATGCGCATCTCGATTCCGGATTCGCTGATCGCAAGCCCGCAGATGGTGACGCGCATACAGAACAATATCGCCGACAAGCTCGCGGCGATTCCGGGTGTGACTTCAGTCGGGTTCGCGAGCGCGATGCCCATGGAAGGAATCGAACCAGGCTGGGACCAGATTTATGTCGAGGGGAAGAATTACGCCGGCGAGACACCGCCGCTCCGCCTCTTCAATGCATGTCGCGCCCGGCTTTTTCCGCACGGCGGAAACAAGAATTGTCGCCGGACGCGAATTCACCTGGCCTGAGATCTACGGTCGTCAGACCCGTCGTGATTGTGTCGGAGAATCTCGCTCGCGAAATGTGGGGCACGCCGGCTGCAGCGCTCGGCAAGAGGATTCGCAGAATGGACGAGCATGCCGTGGACCGAGGTGGTCGGGGTCGTTCAGGACACTACGAGAATGGCGTTCAGGAAAAGGCGCCCGCGATCGTGTACTGGCCTGCGATGGCGCGCTGGCTACTGTGGGACCAGACAGCTCGATGCGATGCCGCACGCTCCGCAACATTCATCGTCCGCAGTGATCGGGCCGGTACGGAAAGCTTCCTCAACGAGATTCGCCAGGCCGTCTGGTCGGTGAATTCAAATTGCCGCTGGCATCCGTGCGCACAATGCAGGAGATCTACAGCCAATCGCTGGCGCGAACTTCCTTCACGCTGGTGATGCTGGCGATCGCGGGCGCGATGGCGCTCGTGCTGGGGATCATCGGCATCTATGGTGTGATTTCCTACGCAGTCTCGCAGCGTACCCGCGAGATCGGCATCCGACTTGGCGCTGGGCGCAGAGAAGGCTAAGAATTCTGCGGATGGTCATCGGACAGGGACTGCAGTCTTGCCTTGCCGGCATTGCGGTTGGCGCGGTGGTCGACCTTGTTCTCGGCCGTTCATGCTTTCGGCCTTCTCGCAGCTCCTATCGGCGTGCGCGCAACCGACCGCCATAACCTTGCTACTGTTTCGGCGGTTGTCATTGTCGCCGCGGTTGCATGCTACTTCCGGCACGGCGGGCTGCGTCGGTTGAACCAATGAATGCATTGCGCGCGGAGTAGCTCCATGAACTGGTTAGCGCACCTCTTTTCACGTAATCGATGCTACGACGATCTCGCGTTCTCCATCCAGGAGCACCTCGGCGAACGAACCGACGAGCTGATGGAAGATGGCATGTCATGCGAAGATGCCGCACAGAAGCCACCTCGATCGCTCCGACGCGGAGGACGCGGGCTGAGTAGCTCCGGATGGCGCTGAGATAAGAGCCTGTGCGTCGGGAAGGACCTGGCCGCAAACCCGCCGAATGCCCAGATTGGGCCAAGCCGGCGAAGCTGTATCCGTCAGTTACATTTCCAGATGACGCAACCGCCGCCTCCAGATATTCTTACCTTTTGACCGGGGCGCCCCCGCTGCCCAGCGGATCCCTGTTTGAGGCCCCTGCCGTGACATTTCGAGGCGTTCTGCTGTTCGTTGCAGTGCTCTGTTGTGCCCTTCCCTCTACCGCTCTGCCGGCCGCTTCCGTTGCATCTGCTACCAACGCCGGCCAGGCGACACCACGCCGGGCCGCAAGCCCCTTCGGCGTTCCCTTCCCGGCCGAGCCGCGATCCACAGGCTTGGCAGGCATGGCGTCAGCAGGTACAGGCGCAGCCTGAGGCGCGACACACGGAGAGCGTGCGCCCGGAGACGAGCAGCGCTGCATCGGGAGGCATTATCGAGACCATCGCCGGCGCCGTGCCGTTTCAGAAGCCGGTGAATGCACTGAAGACCGGATTTGGTCAGATACAAGGCATCGCTGAAGACGGCAACGGCAACCTGTACATCGCTAGCTGCGATCTCGGGACCGTTCTGAAGGTCGATAGCTCCTCCAACGTCACCGTCTTTGCCGGGCGGCCGATTGGCACCGGCCCCCTCGCCACCTCCGGTGATGGCGGCCCCGCCGCCGCGGCACGGTTTGCCTGCCCCTCCGGTATTGCCATTGACAGTGCCGGGAGCGTTTACGTTTCCGATATCCAGCAAGGTACTGTTCGTAAAATCGATGCGAAAACCGGCATCATTCATACCATCGCCGGTATCGCGGGGCAGCGGACCTATACGGGTGATGGCGGGCCAGCTACCGCCGCCACACTGACCAATGCAGAAGGGCTTGCCTTGGATGGTGCCGGCAATCTCTTTATCAACGATGTCGGAGTAGTTCGCGAAGTCAACCTGGCGACAGGAATCATTCAGACCGTGGTGGGCTGGAACGGATACCCAGGATCGCAGTCCTGTACATTGTCCGCATCGTCTACCTGTCCGGCGCTCCAGGTGCCCCCGGGGACGGCCGCCTTGGCGGCGACGCCAGGTCGTCTTTACCTTCTGCTGGATGGAGGAAACTATCCGAGTTCACAAAGCATTGCAACGGTTGATACATCTACCTGGATCGTGCAGATGATTGCAGGAGGCGGTCCTCCGGCGGGAAGCTCCGCCACCTATCCAGCTATCGGCGCAAAGATCGAATCCGAGAGCATAGCTGTCGACTCCGCCGGCAATGTCTTCTACACGGACTTTTCCGGAAAGATCGCGGAGATTTCTGCGACGGATCATGGGATGCGCACGATCGCGGGTACCGGATCGAAGTCGGACACTGGCGACGGCGGACCCGCCACGTCTGCCGGGGTCTACCTTCCTTCGCAGATCTGTCTTTCCGCTAAGCGCGGCATCGATATCGTCGACGTCTTCCGCATTCGCTCTTTCACCCTGGGTGGCAATATCGTAGCCACCGCCGGGAATGGCCTCGCCAACTATTTTGGTGATAATGGCCCGGCAAGTGCCGCCGGCCTCGATCTACCGTCGGACGCTGTGTCGGACTCGCAGGGCAACGTCTATGTCGCCGACAAGATGAACGGACTGGTGCGGCGCATCGATGCCACTACCGGGGTGATCACAACCATCGCCGGCGGCGGAGCATTTGGCGTGGACGGCGACGGAGGCCCGGCAACCAGCGCCTCGATCATCCCTTTTGCTTTGGCTCTCGATCAGGCGAACCATCTTTACGTGCGCAGCGAGTATGGGATCCGTGTCATCGATCTGAGTACAGGCACAATTTCCACCCTCATCTCCTTCGGTCTCCCGTCTTCCGGAAGCATGGTCTTCGACGGCAAACACACCCTCTACCTGACCACCGCACCGCTCGGCGATGATCTGAACAGCGAGGTGGCCGCCATCGACACCAATACTGGCGCGATGATCACTGTAGCCGGAACGTCTCATAGCGCACCCAGCAGTAGGGCCGACGATGGAGGCCTTGCGATCGATGCCACGATGGAAAATACCTGGGGACTGGCGCTCGACGGCAAGGGAACCCTTTTTATTTCGGATGAGTATTCGAACAATATCCGGAGCGTGAATCTTTCGACTGGAATCATCGAGACCTCGGCCGGGCAGGAAGATGAACGTATTTCGGCAGGCAGCTACGGAGGCGACGGCGGCCTGGCGATCCAGGCGTTCCTAGCGGCACCCACAGGTATGACTTACGACAATAGCGGTCACCTTGTCTTTTTGGACTCCGGCAACGATGTGGTGCGGCAGATTGACCTGAGCAACAATGTCATCACCACGATCGCCGGAAATCATGTTCGCGGCTTTGGTGGCGATGGCGGACCGGTAAGCGGAGCGATGTTTTACTTTCCTACCGCCGTCACATCCGACCCAAGCGGCAATCTGATCATCGCCGACACATACAACAATCGCGTGCGCCGCGTGGTGCTGCACCCAACGAAACTCAGCGCAATACTGACGTATGGCCTAGCGCAATCAGCTTCCGACAGCATCACCTTCACCGCGACCTACAGCGGGCTCTCCTTCGGCATCGCGCCGACCGGGACGGTCACGTTCCTGAACGGCTCTACATCGCTCGGGTCTGGTACGCTGACGCCCACCACGGACGGCTCCGGCAACTATGTCGTCACGGTAACCTCGGCATCGCCGCCTGCGGAGAACGCGACCGTCACAGCGCAGTACAGCGGCGACGTTCATTACGCCGCCGTCGCGACGACCATCACGTTCCAGCAACCGACACCGTCTTACACGATCTCCGCCAACCCGGCCTCGCTCACGATCAAGCAGGGCTCCTCCGGCAGCGTTGCGTTCACGGTGACGCCGCAGAACGGCTTCAACCAGGCTGTTGCCTTCCACTGCGACAGCGCCACGCTGCCCCAGGGCGTTTCGTGCAGCTTCAGTCCTGCGTCGGTCACGCCGAACGGCAGCGCGGCGGTGATGACAACGCTTACCGTGCAAACGAGCGGGGGCGTCGTTGCTGCACTCGATCGGCGCACAAGGCCGCTGTCTGGGTCGTCATCCGGCTGGCTTCCTCGAAGCGGCGCTGTGCTGGCCCTAGTGCTGCTCGGCATGCCGCGTGTGCGGCGCAGAAGCTGGCTGAGTGGCACTGCACTGCTGCTCTGCGCTTTTTGCCTCAGCGGCGTTGTCGGTTGTGGCGGTAGCTCAAAGAGCGGCAGGGGCACACAAGACGCCAATGCCACGCCGGCGGGAACCTATTCCATTCAGGTCACGACGTCGGTTGGCGCCTCGAACGGGATACCGCCCTTGACGGTCTCGCTGACCGTCACCCAATAGCAGAGGCATATACATTTCGGTTAGCAGAGCGACGCTTTCGTAACTTCCGGTGCTTGCCAACGGCAGTCCATCCTATCTATCGTTGAGGTGTTGGCGGAAGCGTTTACTGAAACGATCCAAGACTCTTCTCCCCGAGGTGACCCGCATGGCGACCACACATCAGCCCGCAGCTCCCATGGAAAGTCTCGAGAACTGGGATGAGTTCCTGGAAGGGCGCTACCAGGAAGGCAAGTCGGAAGACGAGTTCCGTCAGTACGACAAGCAGGCCAATCCCGGCGTGGCGGAGTTCTACCGCATCAACCACGAGCAGCAGACCGTCGCCTACGTGCTCGGCAAGGAGAAGGAGTACTTCGGCCTGACGCGCGGCAAGAAGACGATCTGGGAGGCGGGTGAGTATCTGAACACGCTGGTCGACGACAGCGACCCGGATACCGACCTGACGCAGATAGAGCATCTGCTGCAGACGTCGGAAGCCATCCGCCGCGACGGCCATCCGCGCTGGATGATCGCCACCGGCTTTGTGCATGACCTGGGCAAGTGCCTGTGTCTCTACGGCGAGCCGCAGTGGGGCGTGGTGGGCGATACCTTCCCGGTCGGCTGCGCATGGTCCGACCAGATCGTCTTCCCCGAGTATTTCGCCGCGAATCCGGACCGCAATGTGCCCGAGTATCAGACCCAATACGGCATCTACGAGCCGAATTGCGGGCTGGAGAACGTCCACATGTCTTTCGGCCACGACGGCTACATCGCCGAAGTGCTGAAGAACAACCTGCCCGACGAGGCGCTCTACATGCTGCGCTTCCACTCCTTCTATGCATGGCACAGGCATGGCGCCTACCGGCACCTGATGAACGAGAAGGACCGCGCCATGTTGCCCTGGGTGCAGAAGTTCAATCCGTACGATCTCTACTCCAAGGGACACACCAAGCCGGATATGAAGGAACTGAAGCCGTTCTACGACGATCTGTTCGCGGAGTTCTTCCCCGGAAAGCTCGCCTGGTAATGGCGCTGGAAAACGACGAAGCGCCAGCAAAACCGCTGGCGCTCGCTATCCTCACCGACCTTCATTTCTGGGTGCCGTTTGTTGTGCTGTTGTTCGGCATCGGCGTGCTGGTAGTCTGCGCGCGCAATTGATCGAAAATCGCTAGAAGATCGCCTTCACCAGGGTCAGCGTCTGGCGGCCGTCCTCTGAGATTTCGCAGCCCAGTTCACGCGACTCCCGCGGACCGAGCGTGTCGCGCACCTGGTCCTCTTTGGCCACGCCATCCTTCGTCGTCGTGCGATGTACCGTCACCAGCACATGGCGAGCTTCATTGTTACGAATTATCCAGTCGCCACTGGCCGGCGTGGATCGTTCGCAGGCGTTGCCGGAGCTGGTGTCCACCCACAACTTCACCGATGCGGCCGTCTGGGGCGACGGCTTCTGAGCGGAAAAGGCCGCAATTGCCGGCAACAGCAGCGTAATGCAGGCAGCGATCGATCGGTACATCGCATCCTCCAGAATTGCACCATCCCATGAGGGCATGCATTCCTCACGGCATGGCGGCTTTAAGACGGATGGGCCCGGCGTGGGTCGATGGTTGCACTGCACCAGAAGTGAGTCAAGAAAAATGGCGGATGGCGCGGACGAAAAGGCGCTCCCACAGTTACGTGGGAGCGCCTTTGACTTTTGGGCAGGAGATTGCCGGTCGGGCTTTAAAGTATGCGCTTTTGCCTTAGTGCAACAGCATCATCAATGCGGAGGAGTGCCACGTCCAGAATGCGGTGGTGGCCAGGACTGCCAGCACCAGCAATGAGGAGGAGACAAGCGCCAACTTGAGACGGCTACCGGCGGGCGCAGAGCCCATGACAAGGGCGTCTGACAGGGCAGCGCCGCTCATTCGCGGCAGAGCGATGCTTATCTTCCGGCCGTGCGCCCAGCCCATCATTGCGATCAGGCGGTAACGTGGGATAGCCAGCGCAAGCTGCACCAGAAGGCCAGGAACCAATCGAAGAATCAGCAGACTGACCAGGATTCCGAGAAAGACCAGTAAAGTCATAAGCTGCCTCGCCCGGTGATCATACCCATTCCGTCACCAGCTTTACGATTACCTTTAGGTGGTTAAGGTAACCAAGGTATCTCGATGGGCCAAATTGGAATCGCCGAGTCAAACACCTTCATTTTGAGTGGCTTCGAGAGCTATGCATGGGAACCAGGGCCGAACGGCCTTCCCAGAACGGGAGGAGTGATGCCCATCTGCAAGCCGCCAGACCACAACGTGGTATGGGCCACACTGCGGATGCTGGATAGATTGCTCCTAGCATGCAGGTTCCTCCCGATCTCGCGTCTCAGCTTTCCAGCGTCGCCATGTTGTCCGGCCGCTCACCCGAGGCGTTTTTGCGTGAGGCGATCACCCGGCTGATCGAGAACACGGCGCGGACGCTTGTCACCTTCGAAGAGACACCGCAACATGCCGGATTCGTCCCGCAACCGCAAAGCTTCTCCGTATACGAGTAGAGGCGCACCGCTTTATCATCCCTGTACCTCACAAGCCCCTCCCCCGGGCTACGCGGGACGGAGCGGAGCTTTCACCCTGTCCAATTTGCTCGCCGTTTTCGCGGTTGAGTTACATATGATGACAAATCTGCGTTTCTGCGTGCGCCCTGTGATTCCGTTTGCAACGCTTCTTGGCATAGGCGCTATGCTTGCTGGCTGCGGAGGCAACTCCACCGCTACCCCTCCGGTCACCACGCCTACGCCTACACCCTCGTCTTCCTGCTCCACCCCTCCCGTCACGATCACTCATACCGCCTCGGCCGCCAATGGGCCCCAACTGGTCTTCCTCGACAAGTCCAAATATCCCCAAGCTCTTTGCAACGACGGCACCTCCGCGGCCTATGTCCTCCGCCCGGGCGCCGGAGCCGCCGCCAACCACTGGATCATCTCCCTGCAAGGTGGAGGCGAATGTTACGACCAGGCCTCCTGCGCCAGCCGCGCGGCCGCTACACCCACCCTCGTCAGCTCCGCTCCCTACCTGGCCAATCCCTCTCTAGCCCTCGGCCTGGGCGGCCTCCTGGACTCAAACCCCAATAACAATCCCGACTTCTACGACGCCTCCACAGTTGAGGTTCTCTATTGCTCCTCCGATGAGTGGTCTGGCGCCAAGGCCGGCTCGTCCGCGTTCCGTCCCCAGGATCCCACCACCTGGAACTTTCAGGGCCATGCGATTCTCAACGCCGTCGTCGCCGACCTCAAGGCCAGCCATAATCTCTCCGCCGCCACGGACGTCATGCTTACCGGCCAGTCGTCCGGTGGTGTCGGCGTCTTCCTCAATGTCAACCCGGTCGCCAAACTCGTCCCAACGGGCGCCCGGTTCGTGGCGTTCTCCGACGCAGCCTTCGATAACGCGGTCGATACCTTTAACCCGACCGGGGCGCCTCCCAACTACACCAACACGAACTCCATCCCGGGGGAGATCACCCAGTTCAGCCAGGTCCTCCTTTTGTGGAACGGCACTGGCGACCCGGTCTGCTCAGCCGCCACCGCGCCCGACCCCAGCTCCCAGGTCGCCTGCTATAACAGTCAGGCTCTGCTCGCCCCCAACGGCACGATTACGCTCCCCATGCTCGTCTCGATCTCCGAAAAAGACACCTTCGCGCTTGGCACCAATGGCATCTCCAGCGCTGACATCCAATCCGGAAATCTCACAACCGCGGAGAGCGGCTACATCGCCTACTTCGCGACCAACATGCGTACCAACCTCAAGTCTACGAACCCCAACGTCTCCATCTTCTCCCCGGATAGCTTCATCCACATCGAAGCCACCGACTTCACGCTCTACAGCAGCCCGGTTACTTTCCCGAATGGCACCACAACTCTCCAGCAAGAGATCGGCAGTTGGTATAAGGCTCCCTGCTCGGTTCAGCGCAATATCGCCAACTAGCGACAGTAAGCCGTTTTATCCGCGACAGAAGCAATGGCAATGCTGGGTTCATCGGCTATGGAGCGCGCGAAATGCTGCGGACGGTGCCTCGGCAACCAAGCGGACTCGATGTTGCTGACTGCGAGGCCGAGCAGGCCAACTCTCTCCCACACCTACAAAACGAGGCGCACCGCCGAACTGGGCGGAACGCCTCTGCCTTGAATTCGGCATGTGATGACGGGTTTTCCCTAAATCACTCTCAGCAAGAGAAGGATCAGGACGATGAGGAGGATGAGGCTGATACTGCCTCCACCGTAGTAGCCGACCCCCGGCCCCAGGCGGTAACCCCCGAATCCGAACAGCAAAATAAGAACGATGAGAAGAATAATCACGACGCCTCCAGACTGACTGAATGAGTCAGATGCGATATCTGGTTTCGACGTATGGATGGCATCACGCTGCCACTTTCACATTTGCTGTCGGCTCAGGTCGACCGGAGTCCTGGACCGAATCTCCCGGGCGGAGGTCTGTCCCGACGGAAAAGCGTGCCCGGTGGCTCACGAGTGTTGATGAAAACGAAATGATCACAAAAAGTGATCATAAGGCCTGCTTGATCTGAAAAAAGTGATCATAAGACGGTCGGTTGAAAATTTTCTTAGATTTCTTCATTGCATTCGATGGCATTTCGTCCTACGCTTGTCACCAACTTTTGCCGAAGATTCATGAGCAAGAGCTGGAGATCCTTGACGGCGTGATGCCCGCTTTGGTGGCAGGCTTCCCTTCACGCCAGGCTCCTCGCGGAGCGAGTTGGGCAAGAGATTTTCTTTCGGCGAAGTCGGGGCTTTTTGGGATACGACCTTCCGCGCTTGCGGTATGAAACGCGGGTCATCGTTGTCCGCTGCAACCATTTGGAGAGGCTTTAGGAGGCGAGTATGAGGCGAATCATCTTACTGGGCATCAGCCTTGGGATGTTTCTGGTCTGTCTTTGCGTCAGTCACAACGCATGGAGCCAACAGACTACAGCAGCGATCACGGGCACCATCGTGGACGAGGGCGGCGCGGCCATCAACGGCGCCAACGGTCACGGTGACCGACACTGACCGCGGGACGACTTACACCGCAACAACCAATGACGGCGGCATCTACAACTTCGTACGCGTGCCGATCGGAAACTATCAGGTGAAAGCCGACGCGTCGGGCTTTCAATCGGCGCTGCAAACCGGTCTCATCCTGGTGCTGAATCAGACAGCGCGCATCGATTTCAAGATGCACGTGGG
This sequence comes from uncultured Acidobacteriaceae bacterium, assembly GCA_963763665.1. Taxonomy (GTDB): domain Bacteria; phylum Acidobacteriota; class Terriglobia; order Terriglobales; family Acidobacteriaceae; genus KBS-83. The sequence continues at coordinate 381,628 of CAVXPT010000005.1, forward strand.
TACGGTCACCACCACGGCACAGGTCACGTCCGAAGCTCCGCAACTGCAGACGGAGACGACGCAGGTCAGCACGCTGATCAACGCCAATACCGTATCGACGATTCCGCTGGCGACACGCAATTACGTCCAGTTGACATTGCTGGCGCCGGGCAGTGTTCATCCGGACGCATCGCAGTTCAACCAGGGCGACAACGTGGCAAGCGGCGCGCGGCCATTCATCAATGGAAACCGCGAAGAGTCCAACAACTTCATCCTCGACGGCATGGACAACAACCAGACGTCGGATAACCTGCTGGCCTTCACTCCTTCACCCGACGCCATCCAGGAATTCAACCTCATTAGTGGCAACGCGCCCGCTGAGTTCGGCAATTTCCAGGGCGGCATCGTCAACGCGTCTATCAAGTCAGGCACGAATCACTTCCATGGAGATGTCTGGGAGTTTTTCCGCAACGACAAGCTCAATGCGAATCAGTGGGAGAACAAGCTGAACCCGACCAACGTGCTGGCGAGACCGACGGTGCGCTGGAATATGTTTGGCGGCACGCTCGGCGGCCCGATCATCAAGGACAAGCTCTTCTTCTTCGTGGACTACCAGGGACAACGCTTCGATCACCCTTCGAGCAGCAACTTCATCACGGTGTTCACGAATGCCGAGCGCGGTGGCGATTTCTCTGCATTGTATGGTAAGGATTCCAAGGGAAATGTAACCGGACAACTCGTAGATCCACTGACCGGAACGCCTTTCGCGAACAACCAGATTCCAATCGCACGACTCAACACCGTCGCGAAGAACCTGTTTGCCTCCAAGTACTATCCAACCCCGATCAACAACCAGACGACCAATAATGCGATCAACACCGTGACTCAGGCCTATGACACCGATCAGGGGGACGTTAAGGTCGACTACACCATCACCCAAAACGATCGCTTTGAGGGGCGTTATTCCCAGGCTTACCAGAACGATCCCGGGAGCAACTCCCTGCTGATCCTGGGCAACGGCTTCGCGCACGCTCCCATCCACAACGTGGTTGGAACGTGGACCCACACCTTCGGCCCGGCCATCCTGAACGAAGCCCGCTTTGGAACAAGCTGGGTGACTCTGTTTAACGGTGCCGGCTTCGATCCCAGTATTGGCAACCTGGGAACGGCACTCGGGATCGCGAACGCCAACAACGGAGGCCCTGGCTTGTTACTGCTTGGCTTCGGCGGCGGTCAGGCACCCCAACCCAACAACGGCACCACGCTCACCAATGTCGGCAGCAACGTGGTACAGCAGAACTTTGCTGACACCGTGATCCAGTTCGACGACGGGGTAACGGTTACGCACGGCAAGCACGTCTTCAAGGCCGGCTTCCAGATGTGGCGCTACCGCGTCAATACCGGCTACACCGGCAACACTGGCCAGTACGGCGATATCCTCTTCGGCCCCGGCAGCACTGGCGTCGATTTCGCCGGCGATCCGGCAGCCGATTTCTTCCTCGGCTACCCGGAAGCAAGGGGTATCGGCGTGAGCACCAGTTTTGTCTGGCATCAGTTCTCCTGGCTATTTGGAGGATACGGTCAGGACGACTGGCACGTTACTCCGACTTTGACGCTAAACCTGGGACTGCGTTATGAAGCCCACACGCCCTGGGTGGAACTCAATAACCGGCAGTCCAATCTGGATCTGACCACCGGCGCGCTTGAACTTGCGGGACAGAACGGCAACAGCCGAGCGCTCTACAACTCGGTGTATGGCCTTCCGGCCATCCAACCTCGCATCGGCTTTGCCTGGTCGCCAGCGTCCAGGCAGGGCAAGACAGTGGTTCGCGGCGCCTACACTATTTCTTCCTACCTGGAAGGAACGGGCACCAATCTGCGACTTCCCAGGAACCCACCATTCACGCCTCCTGAGGTTGGCGCGCAATACGCCAAGGCAACAGTTCAGACGGAGGCGGGCCCTGGAGGTGCGCTACCGGGTAACCCATTTGCGGGAGCCATCATGTACGTCTGGGATAAGACGGTCCAACCGGCGCTCGATCAGCAATGGAATTTGACTCTGCAGCAGGAGGTGACACCCACGACCACGCTCCAGGTTGGGTATGTCGCCCAGAAGGCAGATCACCTGATGGTGCCGATGCCCTATCTGCAGAAGCAACTGGTCAATGGAGTCGCCACCACACCCTTTTACTTCAATAACAACCCTGCTCTGATCAACGTGCTTTCGAATGTGTCTGGCACTGCTTCGGTAGGCTACATGAGCTACAACTCGTTGCAGGCAGTTCTGCAGAAGCGATTGGCCAATGGCCTGGAAGGGCAAGTTGCCTATACCTGGTCACATTGCCTGACCAACAACAGCGGCTATTACGGCACATGGGGCTCTGCGGCAGGAAATACTACAGCTTCACCGTACTATCAAAACCTGTATAACCCTGCCGGCGATTACGCCAGTTGCTACTACAACTCCAACAACATTGTCTCCGCCTATGCGACCTATGATCTGCCTGTCGGACGAGGGAAGCAGTTCGGGAGCAACATGAATTCGGTTGTCAACCAGGTCGTCGGCGGTTGGCAGGCGTCGACAATCGTGTCTACGCACGCCGGCTTCCCGCTTGCCGTCTATGGTAGCGGCGATTTTACTGGAACCAACTCGCGTGGCGCCCGTCCGGACTGCGGCGTTCAACAGGTATTTGGACGCAGCCACCCAGCCGCAGATTTTGGCGGTTATGACTGGATGAGCGCTTCCGGCTACTCTGACCCCAAACCAGGCACCTTTGGAAACTGCCCGGCGCAGGGACCCATCAATGGTCCGGGATACTTCGACGCCGATATCGGGCTGATGAAGAACTTCCACTTCACCGAAAGCGCGTATGTGCAATTCCGCAGCGATTTCCTGAACGCATTTAACAACGTGAACCTGGGCCACCCAGATACTGGCTTCAGCACCACGTCGAGTACGTTCGGTCGCATCAACACCTCACAACCAGCCAGAAACATCCAGTTCGCCCTGAAACTGTACTTCTAAACACCCTGATAGACTCACGGGGCAGACGCTCAACGCGCCTGCCCCGTTCTTCTTTATGCGTATCTTGCTTCCACTGACTTCCATGCTCTTCTTCGCGCTTCCGGTTGCGGCCGGCGCGCAGGCTCACGCCAAGGCGGGCGCTATCAGCGCGAGCGCGGCCGAGCATGCCGCGACCCTCGCGGAGACTGGTCATTGTTCCGAAGCGCTGCCGTTGTTGACGAAGACGGCCGCACATATCACCGACAGAGAACTACAGAAGCGTGTCGGCCTCGACGGGGTTCGATGCGCAACGCTCGTGCAGCAGCAGGAACCGCTGTTGGATATGCTGCGCGTGCTGAACCAACATTTCCCTCACGATCCGGAGGTGCTGTATCTCACGGTGCATGCCTACTCCGATCTATCCAGCAACGCTGCACGGGAACTTGCCCAAACGGCGCCGACGTCCATTCCCGCGATTGAAATGGATGCAGAGGCAAACGAAATGCAGGGCAAATGGGATGATGCGGAAAAGGACTATCGAAAGATAGTGAGCCAGAATCCGCGTTATCCGGGCATTCACTTCCGCCTGGCGCGGCTGCTTCTTTCCAGACCGAATCCAGGGCCTGACTTTCAGGACGAGGCCAAGAAAGAGCTACAAAAAGAGTTGGAGATCGATCCGGCAAATGCCGGCGCCGAATATGTGTTGGGCGAACTGGGGCGGCAAGGTCAGGATCTGCCCGAAGCTGTCCGTCACTTTAGGAAGGCCGCCCAACTGAACCCGAGTTTCGCGGATGCATACCTGGGTCTTGGCATGTCGCTGCTGGCCCAGAAGAATTACGCGGACGCCGTCAGCCCGCTGGAGGCGGCGGTCAAACTGCAGCCAGAGAATCCCGCTGCGCACTACAGCCTAGCCACCGCATACGCGCGCACCGGGCGTAAGGAAGAGGCGGAGCGTGAGTTTGCTCTGCAGCAGCAAGCCGCGGCGCGCATGGGCGGTCCGAATTCGCAAAACCCTCAAGGGCAACAGAATAGTCCGCAGTGAGCGATTCGATCATAGACAGGCTGCACTTTTCCCGCCGGCGCTTTCTCTGGACGCTGGCTAGCACCGCTGGAGTCGCGGGACTGCGCGGCTTCCCTGCTGCACTTGCCGCATCGGCATCTCCCTTTGAAGAGGTGCCGCCGTCTGCCAGCAGGATCACGTGGGTGCACACCGCCGGCAAGTCGCCGCAAAAGTACCTGCCGGAAACTACCGGCGCGGGCTGCGGGTTTCTGGATTACGACAATGACGGATGGATGGACATCTATCTGGTCAACAGCGGTAAGTGCGACTTTTACAATCCAAATCCTCCTTTGCGGAACGCCCTCTATCGTAACAACCGCGATGGCACATTTACCGACGTTACGGAGAAGGCAGGCGTCGCAGCCGGAGGCTACGGGCAAGGCGTCGCGGTAGGCGACTATGACGGTGACGGCTTCCCCGACATGTACGTGACGCAGTACGGAAGAAGCATTCTGTATCACAACAATGGCGACGGCACCTTCACCGATGTCACGGAGAAAGCCGGGGTCGCAGCTCCGGGGTGGTCCTCGAGCGCTGTTTGGTTCGACTATGACAACGATGGCCGCCTGGATTTGTTTGTCTGCCGCTTCGTCGAATTCAGTAAAGCAGAGAACCTTCCCTGCAACGCTTATAACAAACCGGGATATTGCGTACCTACGCTGTACAAGCCGACAGCGAGCTGGCTCTTTCACAACAATGGCGATGGGACATTTACCGATGTCAGCAGATCGTCGGGCATTGGCGCTCATCCTGGAAAGGCCTGGGGCGTGGTCGCGACCGATCTCAACAACGACGGCAAGATGGACCTCTTCGTCGCCAACGATACGACAGCGAACTTCCTCTACATGAACCGGGGAAACGGCAAGTTCGACGAGATTGCTGCGCTGGCAGGCGTGGGGTACGGAGAAACCGGGCGTCCCCGGTCGGGCATGGGAGTGGACTCGGTGGATTTCAACCAGGATGGCTGGATGGACCTCTTCGTCGCCAATATCGACCACGAGAGATATTCGCTTTATCAGAACAACCACGACGAAACATTCGACGACCAGGCAGGTCCCACAGGCATTGGAGCAGCTACGCGACTGATGAGCGGCTGGGGGCTGAAGTTCTTCGACTACGATAACGACGGAAATCTTGATCTGCTTCTTGCAAACGGCAACCCCGACGATCTCATCGATACCATGCGGCACGACGTGACCTATCGCGAGCCTTTGCTGCTGTTTCACAGTGACGGCAAGACGCTGCACAATGTAAGCGCGGAGAGTGGGCCGATCTTTACCCAAGATTTTTCCGCGAGAGGACTGGCGGTCGGCGACTTCGACAACGACGGCGCCGTCGATGTCCTCATCTCGGTGAACGATGCCGCGCCGCTGCTGCTGCGTAATACAGCCGCGAAAGGCAATCACTGGCTGGGAATCAAACTCGTGGGCAAGAAGTCGAATCGCGACGCAGTAGGGGCGCGCATCACCTATCAAGCCGGCGACCTGAAGCGCAGCAGGATGAAGGTTGGCGGTGGAAGTTACTTATCATCCCACGATCCGCGGATGGTCCTGGGCATCGGCAAGCGGACGAAAATCGACTGGCTGGAGGTGAAGTGGCCGGAGCCCGGCGGCACAACAGAGAAGTTCACTGGCCTGCCAATCGACAGGTACATCACGATTGTCGAGGGCGAAGGCGTGAAGGCTGTTCACTCCTGAGCACTTGCCGCAGGCGCATGATCTGCCCCCGCGGACGTAAGCCCGGGATAGATCTTGATCCAGTGATTCCTTATCTCCGGTCGTACTTTCGTGCCCTTCCAATCGAAGACGATCAGATTGGTCGCCTGCTTCGGCATGTGGCAGTCGATGCAGTTGCCGGTGACGGGATGATCGGCACGGGCAAAGGTCGCTGAGCCAGGTTTATGACAGCTCAGACACCGCTGTGAGAACTGAGCCAGATCGTGCTGCGCAGTGTGAACATCGTGACAGGTGAGGCAGGTCATGTTGGACGAGCGGTAGCAGCGGCTCTGCTTCAACAGCTCCACCTGGTTGCCATGAACATCCAGCGGCGCATCGGGATCGGGGGGCGGAAGATCGATGTACTCGGCCAGCGGTTGTCCGGGGAGATAGGAAAATGACGGGCGCAACGGGCGCCCATGTCCAGCGTGGCACCACGCGCAGAGGTCCATCTGGCGGTCGCGCGAAAAGTGCGTGGGATTCAAGACTGCGGTGGCAGTCGGCGAGGGCGATTTCGATCTCTCCCGTTCGATGTGTTCCCGGCCCGGACCATGACACTTCTCGCAACTGATGCCAAGCGTGAAGCCCGTGGTGCTGTACTTGTTCGTAGGAGGCGGCAGAGCCTCAAAATAGGTCGCGTGACATTCAACACAACGAGGAATAATGGGGCGGTCGAAGCTGGCAAAGCCATCTCGATAACCGGGACTGTTGACCCAGCCCAACCTGGTCCAGTAGGAGACCGGCAATTGGAAGAGCTGGTCTTCGTTCCAGTACAGGTACGTTTGGCCCTTCTCGCCCGATCCAACCACAACGGCCATGCGTTCCGAGCGCGAATTCGTGTGCGGAGGCTGGCCTGCCACCGCGGTCTGAAAAAAACTATCCTTGCCGTCCACCTGCTTCTCGTCCATCTGAAAGAAGAGGTTTGGGTTTGCGGTTTTCAGGATGTTGTCGCCGGCGGTGAACTTACCCAGGATGGAGTTCCGGCTCGGCGCCGTGGAGGTTACATAGTGCGCCGTGTGGTGGTATGAATCGAACTGGCTCTGGTGACATGATCGGCAGGCATCGTCACCGGCGTAGTCGGTTCGCGTTTTGTGGGTGCTTTCGGAGGATATGGCCGATTGGTGTCCCGCGGTCTGGGCAGCGGAATGCCCCTTCGCCAGCATGCGCGGGAGGAGGCAAAGCGCCACAGCCATGATTGCGAAGGCTCTCTTCATCTCCCCGGGGCACGCCGTCTTGCGATTAGAGTATGCCTCCGAGTCGAGAGATGAAAAGGCCGGAGCTTTGGGCTCCGGCCTTTTGATTTGACCCTACTCGCGGCGATCAGAACTCGTAGCGAACCGAGAACCGGCCATAGAACGCCCGCTGGTAGGAGGTTGGGCTACGGAAGGTTGGATCTGCTGCCTGTCCGAAGCCAGTATCGATGTTCTGGTTGACTATTTTGACGAACTGCGAGTTGGTGACGTTGAAGCCGTCAAATGCCAGCTTCAAAGAACCCTTATCTCCAAAACTAAATGGGTAGTCGAGGTGGGTATCGAGTTGCAGCGACGTGGGTGTTGTACCCGCGGTGCCGCGGCCCCCGAGGGGAATTTCGCCCACATTCTGGTAAACCGGGTGCGATGCCAGGCGGGAGATCGGCGTGCCGGTCTGGCCACGCAGTCCAATACCACCCGTCAGCTTGCGGAGGAAGGTGTTTGGCAGGGTGTACGAGCCGTAGAGATTGCCTACGTTGCGACGATCGGTGTTGAGATAACCAGGTCTGAACTGATCGCCGAGCAGGCCGATGACGCCTTGCGTGAAGTCGAAGAGGGAGCTGATCCCGGGATCGGACTGGCCGTTGTCATTGCGGAAGAGGCCTTCATAGTTCCCCTACAGTTTGGCGAAGCGATAGTTGGCGCGAATCAGGAAGCCGCGGCTGAAGTTCTTGTTCAGCTCGACTTCGAGGGACTGGTAGCGGCGTACCGGCGTCGCATACCCATCTGGTTTACCGTCGGGTGTTGGGAGGCCGGCGGTGTCCGGGTTCTGACCGCAGGCAGCACCCACAACGTTGTCCCAAGACTGTCCTGCTGCGGGCCGTAATCAGCTACGCAATTTGCCGGTCGGCAGACACAGCCAGCTGGAGCCGCTTGCTCTGTACTTCTCCTCGATTTCGTTGACGAAGTAGTCCGCGGATGGGCTGGGGTTGCCGATCACATAGACCTGATTTGCCAGGCCCGAGCATTTGACCTTCCGGCGAGATGCCTTGCATGTCTTCGACGATGCGCTTCAAGGCGACGATCCGAGTAGCGGACATCGAGCACCATGCCGCTGGCCACCTCACGCTCAAAGCCAAGCAGATACTCCTCTTCGAAGTTCAGCTTGGTCCCTGAATGAATCAGCTCGGGGGTAGCAGCAGACGCAACGATATTGCCAAAGAGAGGTTTTCCATTCAGGCCAGTAATTCCGTTCACCAGGTGTGCCGAGTCGTAGATCGGAGTGATCGTTCCGTCGGCGTTCGTTATCAGGTTTTTGCCGTCGGACGGTGCAGCCCAGCGCGCGGAATTGATGTCCAATTCCTGGTTCAGCTCACGAATGGCAGCGTCCGTGGGAAGAGCCTGCGTGTAACGGCCCCAGTTGAAGAAGACCTTGGTCTTGCGATCGGCAAATGGATCGATATTGATGCCGAGCCGCGGAGACCAGTTGTCGTTGAATACATACTGCTGGTTCGGTCCGTTGAGCTGCTCTTCTTCCCAGCGGAGTCCGGCGTTGATGGTTACGCGGCGGTTGACCGCCCACGAATCGTTGACATAGGCAGATAGATAGCTCTCGTTCGAGGTGTCCTGGGGCGCGCTGAAAAGGCCGCGCACCTGTCGCAGATAGACCTGCGACCGGGCCGTACCAGAGCTCTGGTAAATGGGACAGAGTGTAAAGGGGCAGAGCTGGCCACGAGTTATCGCGTTGCCACGGGCGCCTTTGACAGATAGAACGCGGCGCTGGTTGGCGCTCCAACGAGCCCGTCGTTGCCGCCTACGTCCTGGATCCGGGTGCCCTCTGCATTTGTCGCAGGGAAGGCAAAGCGGCCGCCAGAATAGTCCTTGTTCACCGAATAGGTGGCGCGGCCGAAGCCGAAGCCGCCAGAGAATGTGTGCGGGCCGAACAGATTGGCGACCTTCTGAATGTCGATGGTGGCGCCGTAGGACTTGTTGACAGGATTCTGATAGATTCCCAAGTCCCTGGAACCCGGCGATGCCGTTGGTGCGGTCGCTGATTTGCGGGATGTTACTGAAACCCGCTTCGGTGAAACCGCTGCTCTTGTAGGTTGCGGCAATATTGAGCTGCGTCGTTGGATTCAATGAAGACGCGAGGTGAGCGACCACCGCGCGGCTGCCATAGGACCAGGTGCTGAAGTTTGTCGTGTTCCTTAGCTGAATGTTCGGATACGGAACTGTGCCTACGCCGTTGAAGCTGTAATTGTTGTGCGCTGGATCGCCGAACGCAGACGCATCGATCGTCGTGCCATCTGTGACCTTTACGCTCAGTTTGCCCGCCCAACTACGCGTGGTTGCAGAGGAAGTGAAAGGGCCATGGTTATAGACCGCCGACGCGAAGGGCGTATTGGGCGCCAAAAAGTTGAGCTGGTTCAGAGAAGGATTGAATGAGCCGAAGTAAAAGAGACGGTCATTGTGGCCCATCACCGGGATGTAGCCACCCAACTCGACGCTGGCGTCGTAGGCGGGCTGCGAAAATATTTTGCCCTTCAGGAAGCCTGGACCTGCGAACAGGCGAGCGTTGTCCTGGTAGTAGTAACCAGCACCCGCAGCTTCAGGCGCCATATAAGCAGCAACTGCGCCGTGCAATTTGGTGCCGCCGGACTTGGTAACGATCTGCAGGACGCCGCCGTTCACTCCGCCATATTTCGGCTCATAGGCGGCCGTCTTTACCTGAACTTCCTGAATGAACGAAAGGTTGATGCCGGTTCCCAGCGAGCCGTATACCGGACTGAATACGCCGAGTCCTCCGTAACCGGAGTCGTTCAGCACAACGCCGTCGACCATGTAGAGATTTTCCAGTCCAGTAGCACCGCCGACAGAGGGGTTTGCAGTGCCCGTTCCACCACCGTCTACCACGCCGGGCGAAACGTAGAATAGCGATCCGACATTTCGGGCTACCGGCACCTGCTGATAGAAGGTGGCGGTGAGGTTGTCGCTGACCGCGGTGGAGCTGGTATCGATGCTGACCGTGGTGGCATTCACCTCAACCGTCTCGGCAACGTTGCCGGTGGCGAGCGAAAAGTCCACGCTGTTGGTCTTGTTGATGACGACTTCCAGATCCTTCGCGGTCTGGCTCTGAAATCCGGCCTTCTCCACTGCAGCTGTGTAAAGTCCCGGCGTCAGGTCCGATGCGAGAAAACGTCCGCCGGAATCGGTTGTTACGACGCGCCTGTCGGATGCGCCTGTGATGGTGACCTTGGCGTCGGGGATGATAGCGCCCGACTTGTCAGTGATGACGCCGCCCAGGCCGCCGCGCGTTGCCGAAAGCTGCTGGCCATACAAACAGGTTGGTACGGCAGCCGTTGCTGTGAGCGCCAACGCTGACAGCAGGAGGCACTTTCTCCATAGTTGATGCATACACTTCCTCCCAAATGAAACTTCATTGCAGCGAATGGCTGCATGGCCATTCGCATTCGAAATTTGTCGACACGCGGATTCGACCGCAATTCGTCCCAGATCAATGTGCGTTCGAAACTTGCATTCCGCGCCTGTATAGCCCGTCTACAACAAACTCTACAATGGCAAACTGACGATCCTACAGCTAATTGTGACGAGTGGGAAGTGAAATAGGGCCGGCAGCCTGTTTTTCCGCCTCTTCGGCCGCTGACGTATTGCCCGCCTCACGGTATACGGTGGCCAGGGCGACGTAGGCCTCCCGGGGAGGATAGCCGGCAGCAATCGCCTGCCTGAGGTAGTACACCGCCAATGGGCGGTCATGCTGGCTCATCGCGCACTGGCCGCGCCGGAAGGCATCCACCGGATCGCCTGCGCGATGAAACGAGGGACTGATCACCGTCCACAGAGAAGCCCGGGGCTTGGTGAGGGCGAGATTCATCGCTTGCGAGACATGCGTGCCATCGGCCGGATCGGTCACCTGAATCACCAGGCGATAGGGACCAGGTGACAGGTCGCTGGTCTGCAAATCCTTCCCGATCAGCAGATTTCCGAAGTGATCGAAACCGCTCTTATCGACAGACTGGGTGGTCTGCTGCTTTTCTGCCCGGCCAAGCTGGCCGAGGGTGTAGACCACGTCGAGGCTGCCCTTCGCGGGCGATGAGCTGGACTGCGCCTTATCCCAAATCTGATAGAGCACGCGAATTGGAGCGCCGATCGGCACCGACGCGTTCTCGCCGCCGAGAGGTGCAAATTGCACACCGGCCAGCGTAAAAGGCATCGAGGCGGTGGGGTCGGCGTTTGGCTTGTCCAGCATCAGCAACATGGGAGTGCTGAGGTTGAGTCGCGTATCAAATGGCGGAACAACGACATTTCTTGTCTGCGTGAAGGTCTGATGCGTCACCTTGTTAGTGACCAGAAGCTGCAGCGTGTAGGCGCCGGGCGACGCGGGAAGCCGTCCCTCCAGCGCAAATCTCCTCTGGCGGCGTTCCGCCACATCCGCCGCGGTCAGATAGTTCATCAGGTTCTGCGTGTCTCGATAGATGACCTGTCCGCTTCCATTTTTCAGCGCCGCCTCCACGTCCAAGTTGTAGTAATAGCGTCCATCCTCTCCCTGGGCGACGAAGAAATCCTGCGGATTGAAGAGTTGGAAGAGGTAGGAGATGCTCGCCAGCGCGTCACCGTCACGCGTGGCCATCGTGCTGAGATCGCTAAAGCTTTCTCCGAGAACGATCCGGTGGGTCACGTTCTCATGCGTCGCGCGGCGCTCGTCAAGAAGCTCAATATTTTCCGGCAGATTGCGGTAATTCCGAATGCGGTTCAGGAGAGTCTCGGATTCGAGACTCGGACTGTCCAGGTTTGCCGGCTCGTTCGGCAGCAGGGTGAGCGCGATATTCGCGACCTCCGCGCCCAGGTCTTCCTTAATGATTTTGAGCGCCATTGCCTCGTCGTTGACCGCGTTCGTACTCTGCACCAGCCTCTCCGGCTTATCCAGAAACGGGGAGTACAGTTTGTAGTCTTCATTGAGACTGCGCTGATAGAAAACCACATAAAAATAGGGTGGCAGCGCATGGTTGGGGCTGGGGCTTTGGTAGAACCAGATCTCGAGCGGTGTGAGGTATTGACTGGATCGATATGGAGTCAGTTGCTGGGGCGGTCCAAGCGTGATGTAGACCATGCCCCGATCGGTGCGCCACCCATCATGCCGGCCGGGCGAACCGAAGTGGTCGCTCGCGTAGGCCAGCCGGCGATAGTATTCGTCGCGGAATTCGTTTGTCGGAGAATTGGGATCCGGATTGCGAATCTCCCAGAACTTCTGGATGAACGCCTCACGATCGGCGTCGGTCTTAAGCGTAAGGAACGCAGTTTTCTCTGCATTTGTGATGATGTATGGGACTTCCTGATTGAGCCATACGGTATATTTCGCAGGCAACTGGCTTTTGGCGGCAGCCAGAAGCACGCCAGTCCCACAAACGGCGAGGAAGAGAAAAACCAGAAAATAGCGTGCGCGCTGTGTGAATCGCATCTTCGATGACGTCGCGGAACCCCTCGCTCTTTGCCGGTCTCCTCGTGCTGTCCACCGATACCGGCCGCCGACATGAGCGAATTCATCGTATATCTTCGCCGCGGATTTTGCTCACGAACCGGCGTTTCGTCGGACCGCGACCGCTCAAACAGTGTTGGCAATTTTGTATTACGAACCGGCGAAAGAGGCGGCGCTGGACCGCGTTGGGTGGCACGCATTCGGCGTAAACTGAGAGGACAATCGAAGATATATCGAGGACGTTTTGAACCAATACGTCGAACGCGTAGTCGACCTGACAGATCCATCCGCGAACGAAATTTACGGACTAACGGCAGAGAAGGCGTGCGATCTGCTGGCACGGCATTCCGCCTCGGCGATGGACAAGATCGAGGGCTCGTTCGCGTTGGTAGCCAAGACCGGCAAGACCGTGCGCATGGCGCGCTCGCTGGACCGGCCGATGCGCTACTTCCTGGCTAAGAAGAAAGACGGTCCGGTCCTAATCGTCGCCGATCGCATCGATGCCATCTATGCGTGGCTTAAGAACGAGGGCCTGGCGGAGCAGTTTCATCCCAGCTATACCCGAATGGTTCCGGCGCACCATGTCGATCGAAATTGAGCTGATCGGATGTCCCGATCCCGATCCAATCTACACGCGATTCTTTACGCCGGAGATGGCGACGGGGGAATCCGATCTGCACCGGATTGGAGAGCGCTACGTGGGCGCTCTGGCAGATGAGATTGCAACCTGGCTGGAACGCTTGCCGGAAGCGGAGCCTGTGGCTGTCTGCTTTTCGGGCGGTATCGACAGCGGCAGCGTCTTCCTGACCACCTACCACGTGATGAAAAGCCGGGGCATGCACCTGGGACGGTTAAAAGCATTCGTGCTTGACCTGGGAGACGGACCCGATGTCGCGCAAGCCCGCGAGTTTTTGCGCGCCTGTGATCTTTCGCTGTTTCTGGAGACGATCGCCGTCGATCCCGCTTCCATCGACGTGCGGGAGACGATCCAGATCGTTGAAGACTACAAAGTTCTCGATATTCAGTCGGCATCGATGGGCGTGGCGCTTCTTCGCGGCATCCGTGCACAGTACCCGGAGTGGCGCTACCTTCTCGACGGAGAGGGCGGCGATGAGAATCTCAAGGACTATCCGATCGAAGAGAACCCTGAGCTCACGATCCGGAGTGTGATCCACAATCCGATGCTGTACCAGGAGGGCTGGGGCGTCGGGAAGATCAAGCACTCGCTCACGTACAGCGGCGGTTTGAGCCGCTCCTATGCGCGCACGTATGCACCGGCAAGGCACTTCGGCTTTCGCGGATTCAGTCCTTATACCCGGCCGAAAGTCATCGCCGTCGCAGAATCTATTCCCTTCATCGATCTTACGAACTACAGCGTCGAGCGCCTGTACGAACTCAAAGGTGAGATCGTATCGCAGGGCGTTGCATCTCTGACCGGTTTGAAAATGCCTGTCTTTCCAAAGCGGCGCTTCCAACATGGCGCCATGGCAGAGCAGACAATGCGCAAGACGCTTCCCTTCCAAGAGGCGGAATATCGAAAGCAGTTTCTGTCCCGTTACCAATGACAGCAGTGAATCTGTCTCTTTACCCGGAGACCGCCGCGGATCGTGATCGCTGGATTCTCAGTCAACGGCCAGGGCGCCGTATTTTGGATCCTCGACAACCGTACGCATTCCTCGTCGAGGACGAACGTGCAGCGTCAGGCGAAGTTGTTCCGGTCGCGACAATTTTTCTTACCAATCGGGAGTGCCCCTGGCGCTGCCTGATGTGCGATCTGTGGCGCAACACGCTCACGCGAAAGCGTCCCATCCGGCGCGATCCCTGAGCAGATCGCCTTTGCTCTCTCGCGGTTGCCCGCGGCGCGGCAGATCAAGCTTTACAACAGCGGCAGCTTCTTCGATCTGCACGCCATACCAAGTGAAGACTATGAAGCTATCGCGGCGCAGGTCGCGTCATTCGAGCGAGTCATCGTGGAGAGTCATCCTTCCCTCATCGGCGATCGCTGTTTTCACTTCCGAGACCTTTTGAGCGTCCCACTCGAGGTTGCGATGGGGCTCGAGACTGTTCATCCGACAGCCCTGGAACTCTTGAATAAGCGTATGACTCTAAAGCAGTTTTCCGGTGCCGCGGAACGGCTGCGGGAGAACGCAATCGACCTTCGTGTCTTCATACTGATTCAGCCGCCCTTTGTCCGCAAAGATGAAGCACTGCATTGGGCGCAGCGCTCGTTGGACTACGCCTTCGATTGCGGCGCAACCGCAGCAACTCTGATTCCGACCCGGGCGGGCAACGGTGCGACCGATCGACTAATGCAAAGCGGCGATTTTGCTCCGCCGGATCTGCAGACCGTAGAGGACGCACTCGAATATGGAATCGGAATCAAGCGCGGACGGGTCTTCGTCGATCTTTGGGAGATCCAGCAGGTCGCGGCATGCTCCAAGTGCCGCGAACAGCGCATCGGTCGGCTCGCAAACATGAATCGGTCTCAACGACCAGGCGGGCCTGTGCGTTGCGATGCATGCGGAGGGCGCAGTTGAATCGAGTCTACGACATTGCGGTCGTAGGCTCGGGTTTCGCCGGCTCTCTGTTCGCGATGATCGCGCGCAGGCTGGGACATTCGGTTGCCCTGCTTGAGCGTGGGCGTCATCCGCGGGCTGTGATCGGAGAATCATCCACTCCCCTCTCCAATCTATTGCTCGAGGATCTTGCAAAGCGCTACGACCTCCTCGCATTGCGTCCGCTGACGAAGTGGGGCAGTTGGCAAGAGAAATATCCTGATCTCCCCTGCGGCCTCAAGCGCGGATTCTCCTTCTTTCACCACGACCTGGATCGTCACAGTCCGTGGGAGACCACTGCGGAGAACCACTTCCTTGTCGCGGCAAGTCCTCACAACGCGATCGCCGACACGCATTGGTTCCGAGCGGATTTTGATCAGCTTCTGGTGGAACAGGCGCAACGGCTCGGTGTCGAGTATGTGGACGAGGTGCATCTGCAGCGGTTAGTCGATACCGGAGACGGCATGGAACTGGCCGGGACGCGACTCGGCAAAGAGATAACCGTGCAGGCGGCTTTCGTGGTGGACGCCACCGGCCCGCGAGGATGCCTCCATCGCCTGCTGAGTCTGCAGACACTGCGCTTCTCGAATTATCCGGCAACGCAAGCGCTCTACAGCCACTTCCGTGGGGTCACGCGAGTGATCGAGAACAGTCACCATCCGACATCAGATTGCCCACCCTACCCCATCGAGGACGCAGCCGTTCATCATGTTTTTGATGGCGGCTGGGTGTGGCTGCTGCATTTCAACAACGGCGTCACGAGTGCCGGAGTCGCCACGACCGAAGCGATGGCCCAGCGAGCTTCGACTCGCCGAAGGCCAGCCAGCATGGAGCCGTCTGCTGGAGCTGATTCCATCGCTCGCAGCGCAATTCGCGGATGCAAAGTCTGTTCTCCCCTTTACATATCTGCCGCAACTATCGTTTCGAAGCTCGACCATTGTGGGTGAGCGATGGGCGCTCTTGCCCTCGGCGGCGGGCTTTGTCGATCCCCTGCTCTCCACCGGTTTCCCTTTGACATTGCTTGGAGTCGACCGTCTGGCAGCGGCTCTTGAACGACACTGGAAACTACCGAGCTTGCAGGAAGAACTATCGAAATATGCAGCAAGCACGAATGACGAACTCGACGCCACCTCCCGGCTCATCGCAGCGTTGTACGCAAACATGCATAACTTCGAAGCCTTCCGTGCGATCTCACTGCTCTATTTTGCGGCGGCGAGTTTTTCCGAAACAGTGAGACGGCTGGGGAAACCTCATCTGGCGGATGGATATCTTCTGCACAACGATCCGCGCTTCGGACCGGCGTCGCGCAGTCTACTGGAGCGGGCACGGGCAGGCGTAAGCACGCAAGACACGGGGCGCTTCATTGAGGAAGTGCAGCGTGCTATTGAACCATTCGATGTTGCCGGACTTTGCAGCAGGCGCGTGACGCCCTGGTATCCCGTCGATGCAGACGACCTTAGAAAATCAGCATGGAAAGTGGGAGCGACGCAAGAGGAGATCGCGTGCATGCTCGAACGATCAGGCTTCTTTATCCAACAATAACCAACCGCGCCAAACGCCTGATCGCTTTACGCGATGCCCGTATGGCCGTCACCTGGATACCGCCGGCGTTACGGGCGAGAACACAACTGGCTGCTGGGCCACGACGCCCTTGCCTTCCTGGATCGTGATCGCTTGATTCGCTTTCACTCCGGTGATGGATTCTCGCCTTCCTCCAGGCCATGCAACGTCCACGGTGACAAACTTGCCTTCTGAAGGCTTTCCCAGTCCGAATGTAAGCGGCAGCTCACTCTGCGAGAGGTAACTGGAACCGGATTTCACCATGCCAGACAATCGCGTGCCATCCGGCATGCGTACCGTCACCTTTGCCCCAATGCCATCGCGATTGGCTCGCACACCAATAAGCTTCACGCGAAGCATGTCGTTCTGATTGCCATTGTCATTACGGAGCAGCCGCGCCGGCCCATTCGAGGCGGTGATCAGGAGATCGAGATCCCCATCATTGTCATAGTCAAGATAGGCAGCGCCTCGTCCGACCACCGGCTGGCGCAGCGCCGCCCCTACCTTGTTTGAAACATCCTCAAACCGGCCCGCGCCACGATTGCGGAAGAGCAATGCGGGCTCCGCATATTTGAGTGAGGGTTGCGTCACGCTGACGTCGTCAGCCACATGTCCATTCACCGCGAAGATATCCGGCAAACCATCCAGATCGTAGTCAAAGAAAAACGTGCTGAATGTGAGGGACTTCGCCGATGGCCCCTGAATTCCAGAAGCGATGGACTTGTCTGTAAAGAGACCGGAGCCGTCGTTGTGGTACAGCGCCATACTTTCATTGGTGAAGTTGCCGATGACGAGTCCCGGCTGGCCGGAATGATCATAGTCCGCCGCATCGGCGCCCATGCCGGCGCGAGCCTTACCCGCATCGCTGAAGGCCACGCCAGAAGCGAAGGCGCTCTCCGCAAACGTCCCATTGTGGTTGTTGCGATAAAGCTTGTTCGGCTGGGTATCGTTGGCGACAAATAGATCCAGCCAGCCATCGTCGTCGTAATCGATCAGCGCAACTCCAAGAGACTTGCTGGATGGATCAAAGAGACCAGCTTTCTTCGTCACGTCCTCGAAGACTCCGTGGCCAAGGTTGTGAAACAGGGTGGCGCTCTGGCCTTTGTATAACTCTGGTGTGCAATAGGACTTGTTTTTGCCGTCGAGCGTGCAGAACTGATCGGTCGATTCCGACCAATCGACATAGTGCGAGACGAAGAGATCGAGCTTCCCGTCGTTGTCATAGTCGAACCAGACTGCGCCGGTTGAGAATCCCTGATCTTTCACATGTGCCTTGGCCGTCACATCCGCGAAGCGGCCGCCGCCGAGATTTCGGAATAAGTAGTTGCCACCAAGCGCGGTGATATAGATATCATCCCGGCCGTCGTTATCGAAATCTCCCACCGCACAACCAAGCCCATACATCTCTTTGGCAAGCCCGGAGGTACGCGTGACATTGGTGAACGTCCCATCGTGATTGTTGTGATAGAGAGCGGGCGTTGAAACGGAAGTCTTATGCTCAGGCCAATCCATCGAATTGACAAACAGGATGTCCTGCCAGCCGTCGCCGTCATAATCGATGACGCAGACACCGCTGCCCATCGTCTCCGGCAGATACTTCTTTCCGTATGCACCGCTGTTATGGCGGAAGTGAATGCCCGCAGCCTGAGTTACATCCACAAATCGAATTGGACCGGCGGGACGAATCACAGCAGGTGGGGTGGGCCGCTCTGTCGCGACTGGTTTGGGAGAAGGCGACGCTGGCTTCGGTGATTGCTGCGACTCCGCGGGGCGCGGTGGTGTCTGCCTGCAAGCTGCAATGCAAAAGAGTGCGAATAGAGAAAGACAGCAGGAAATCGGGGTTCTTAAAGACATCAAATGCGTTCCTTCAGTGCAACAAAATGGCCGCTAGAGGGTTGCTGGGCTGCCCGCCAGAGCCGCGGCAGGCGTCACTGCCACATCTGGCTTGCGCCGCGAATTCCACCACATCTCGACAAGCATCGCGATCGGCCCGACCACAAAGAGCGCATACAGCGGCGCGTAGATACTCTGATCCAGCCGCATCCCCATCTCGACAGCCGCCACGAGAAATGCGACGACACACTGCCAGCGCTTGGATCGAACAGTGGTCTTGGGGTCCGTGATCATGAAGAAGATAAAGAGCTGATATTCAGGGCCGGTAATCGGAGATACCTCTGACTGCCATGGGTCGCCGGTGATCCATGACCGGATCAAAGCGAACGCGAGAAACGACAGCACATAGGTGGCGCAGATATGAAAGCGTCGCAGCCGCCAGATGATCGCCGATCCCAGCAACCAGATCACGAGCATCGCCCAGATATTGTTGCCCCATTGAATGCTCAGCGAGGCCACAGATTCCGTGGCGAGAAAAAGCATCACGCAAATGCCGAAGTTCGATGGGTTGAAGATATGGCGGCCCTTCACCCGCACCACATACTTCGAGGTAATTGCGATGACGGAGCACAGTGCGTAGGGCCAGAACGCAGGTGAGCGTATAAGAATGCCGACGCTGATGCCGGTGATATACGCACTGGCGAGATGTGGCCACTTACCACTAACGACACGGCCCAGGATGAGTTCAGCGGCAATCGCGCTGCCGATTGCCAGCAAGGTTTTTGTGTAGCTTTCGAGGATGCCGAAGGACAGATTGCCGACCAGCAAGATAAGCGTAATGAAAATCGGAGGGATGAAGCGATTCTCTAGAGTAAAGAGGCGCCGCCAATTGTGAGCAGGCGGCCCGGCCGGCAAGGGCGGCATTGTCATTGTCTGCTGACTCATGCGGGCTCCTTCACCTTGTACAGCTTCCCGGGAACTATCCCTTGCAGCGTCTGAATTTTACCAGAGGGCCAACGGATGATAGCGCTGGTGATCTGCGCGCTCTTTCCCAAGCCGAAGTGCAGGCGGCGATCATTTTGCGCAGCAAAACCACTTCCGCCTGAAATCTGCTGTATCTGCTTCTGGCCGTTCCATTCCAGTGTCACCTGCGCACCGATGGCGCTCCGGTTGCTCTTCGTTCCTTCCAACTCAAACTCCACCCATTTGTTCTCCGGAGCGACGGTGTTCTTATACAGCAGCAGCGGACCGCGCTGATTTGCAACGATGACATCCAGAACGCCGCGATTCCACAGATCTGCAAGAGCGACCGACCTGCCGTCATACACATCCGTCACGCCGACCGACTGCGCCACATCCACAAACTTGCCGGCGCCGTCATTCAACCAGACATGTTTCTGCTGATAGCCGGAGAGGCTGCGCCCATCCATGGCGGGCCAATCCTTGGCGTCACCGATGATGGTGGAGTTTCCGCCCGCCACTTTAGAAAAGTCGTACCAGTAGTTACGTTTTCGATCGAGCGAAACATACCCATCCGTCAGAAACAGGTCGAGCGCGCCATCGTTGTTGAGGTCGCCGAACTGTGCGCCAAAGCTCCAGCCACCGAGCTCGACTCCCATATCTCTCGCCAGGTTCGTGTACTCAATGTGGCCCCCGCCGCGTCCCCTCCTTCGGAACCCAGAGGTTATTGCCCTGGATCAGCACGCCATCTTCCGAGATATTCGAGACGTAGATGGCGTACCTTCCCTGGTTGAAGATATCTCCGAAGGAGACATTCATCCCGCTCTTGGGCGCAAAGCCAACGCCCGTGCGCTTCCCTGCTTCTTCGAAGCGCTTGCCATCGTTCAGATAGAGTTCGGATACGCCATAGTCATTGGCAACAAAGAGATCCGGATGGCCGGTTCCGCGGAGGTCCGCCGCTGCTGCCGCCAATGCCCATCGCCTGCTGTCGATGCCAACCTTGGCGCTGACCTCCTCAAACTTTCCATCTCCCAGGTTGTGAAAGAGATACTTGCGGCCGCCATTGTTCGCGTACTCGAAACTGTCCGGCATCATCTTCGTCGTGGTGAGATGCCAAAGATCGACATTCTCCGGATAGTAGCCGCCAACGAACAAATCCAGAAGGCCATCACCGTCATAGTCGAACCACACCGCGGTATTGGCATTGATCCAGGGCGGAAACGACGCTTCGCTCACACGGTGAAAGCCTCGCCCTTTATCGTTGTGAAAGAGTTCGGGCCTTCCCCACTTGATCAGGAATAAATCCTCATAACCATCGTTGTCATAGTCTCCCCAGACCGCCCCCATGGAGACGCCCGTGCCTGCCTGATTTACATCGGCGACACCGAGTTCACCTGCGACATCCTTGAACGTCCCATCATGCATGTTCCGGTAAAGCCGATTGCGGCTTCCGATGGCGCTGTTCGTCACGTAGAGATCCGGCCACCCGTCTCGATCGAAATCGACAACGGAGACCGACGCTCCCATGGAGGCCACTTCCGGCATGATGTGCGCAAGCTTTGCATCGAGCACCGGTGCCTGATGAACGAAGTCGATTCCTGCCGCATGGGAGACTTCCTGCAGGTGGAAGCCGTGCCGTGCCAGCGACTCTTGCGTGTCCAGCTCGGTTCTTGCAGCGGCGGCATGCCTCGCGGATATGACGTCTCATAACAAGCGGCGTCGCGATCAGGCAGACAAATATCACTGTGAGGATGGTTTGCAGAACAGCTTTGCGCTTCATTGTGCGGGTCCGTTCCGCAGCGCATCCCGGAATGCGTTCCGCACTCACATAGCGGGTCTGGTATGTCTGCCAGTCTTGCGTGTGGTGCCGATACACCCAGTCTTCCGCCAACCTACTCGGTGCCGGCGAGTCATAGTCCTTTCGCGCGTGGTATGGATAGGGCAAAACAGTTTGCGAATCCGCGGTGTTGTAATCGCCGTCTTTGATCCAGCCATCACCGGCAATCACAAAGTCGCGCACCCAGCCTGCTGGCGGCGGTCCGGGGTCGGCGAAGCGCAACGCCATCTCATCGCCCGCGTTCATAATGACGTAGCGATCGTCGGTGTGCGCCAGCAGCTCACGCACATCGCCGAACCGCGTGTAGAAGCCGGGCAGGTCGCGCCAGATCGGCGAGGTGCTTGCCAGATGCTGGTAGTCGGGTATCTCAGGCGAGGATGCGTTCGCCTGATGGATCACCGAAAAGCCGCGATAGTGAAGATCGGCGACGCCTGGTGCCAGACGTTGGATCTTCATCGGCGTCTTCGGCAATCCCTGGGCCCACTCCATCGAATCCCAATAAATCTCCAGGTTGGTCCTGAGCCGCAGACGATGCGGCATGCCCGGCTGGTAGATGCCGGTGAGATCGATCATGGATACTTTGTTCCGGCCCGCCGGGAAGCCGAGGTTCGGTCTGGCGACGCGCCATCCGCCCCTGCCGTCGGGCACCTCCAGACTCAGCCACTGCGGGCGTGGGTGCTTCCCCTGGCTCATGGCCACGTTTACTGACGAGTCCGATGGATGCAGCCAGCCCTTCGCGATGAGCCACAGCGGGCCACCTGTGGGAACGCGATCGCCGAGATCGATTTCGACAAAGTGATCCCGGGTCACTCCCTGATATTGTCCGCGCCCGAAGTTGTCCAGATATTGGCCATCGAGCGTGCGCAGAATCGCTGTCACGTCGTTGCCGTTGTCGTCTTCGGCATGAACAATCGGCTGAGGCGGCCCAACCGCTGTAATCGCGAGCTTCACTGGAGGAACGTCATAGCGTTCGTCAGTAAATATCTCTGTGCCCGCCGGATGATCGACAGTCATGAGTGAGAGTGAATCGTAAAAGTAGCTCTCCCACAGCTCGCCCGTCACGCGCAGATCATAAAATCCATCGCGCGGCTGCAGATGCTCGCGGCCGATCTTGTACCACTCTTCCGTGGCTGCAATGTTTGCGGTGCCGAGCGAGTTGATCCTTAGCCCGATTGCCGAGCCCCAAGGCACGGAGTCCTTGACGAAATCCATGCGCTTACCATTCCACGCAAAGAGAAATGGGCACGAGCCTTTGAGTCTCTGCTCGGTCACGATCTGTTGATCCGCCTTCAGCGCGAACTCTGCACGCACAGATCCGTTTGGCCACACAATGCGCGCAACATCAACGCCCTGCTGTTCGCCGAGGCCAAAGTGAAGCATCGGACCGGTGATCGCCTGCTTCTGCAAGAGCAGCGCGGATCGGATTTCAATCTCGCCACCGATGCCGAATGGATTGATCCGCTGATCGCCCCTGACCACGCGCGCCCGCGGCCGGATGGTCTGCCAGTGATAGCTCTTCGTCAGATGACTGCGCGCATCGACGGCCTTTCCGGAAGCATCCAGCCCAATCAGGTCGAGATGGCCGTCTCCATGCAGATCGGCTGTATCGAAGACCATCGACGGCCCCTGCGGCGACGGCATCGATTTGAATGTGCCGGCTTGATCCTGAAGCCAGATCCGTGCTCCGCCTGCACTCCCTCCCGGCTTGACGGATGTCACCAACAGATCGACCGCACCATTGTTATCGACGTCCGCAGCACGCAGCCGAACCTCGCTCGTGACGGGGCCGCCCATCTGTGCGAGGTGGTGTTCAGTCCACTTCGCCGACTTGTCATCGTAGGAGAGCGAAAGAATATCGCCGTTCGCTAACAGCAGATGCAGGCGGAGAAGATCGTCATTGCCGGTGTCGGCAACACAGAGCGCGCTCACACCAGTGAGGGCAGGCGGCAGCGCGGACTCCGCAAATCTGCCCGCGCGCTGATTGAAGAAAACATGCAGCTTTCCTGCACCGTCGATCAGCGCTGCATCCGGATTGCCATCCCCATTCAAATCGGCCCAGGCAAACTGGCGAATCCCGGAGATTCCGGCGAAGGGATGCTCCACAGCAAACGTCCCATCTCCATTGTTCCGTAATACGGACGCCGTTCCATCCTGCGTGCCGAGCACGACATCCAGGTCTCCATCCGCCTCCATGTCGATCGCCCATGCTCCGGTATAAGCAGTGGTGGTTACGGAGCGGGATAGCTTCATCGCTGCCGTAACATCGGCGAAGTGGTCTGGCTGATCCTGCCGAAAGAGCCGCAGGCCCTTGTCGCCTGCCAGCAGCAAGTCGGTCTTGAAGTCGTAGTTGAAATCGAACGCAAGAACTCCCTCGGGCGAGGGACCCGAAGCTGTAGCGCTGCCCGGGAACGGAATGTCCGCGCCATTTGCGAGATGCACATGATGCGCATTTGCTTCGGCCATTACGGGTGCGTCGGCTCCATTCAACGCAATGGCTCCCGCCCAGCTCCATTGTTCGTTAGGGAGCGACGCGCCCGGGTCGTCAACGAAGGTCATCGCAAGATCCGGCGCTGCCGGCTGCGATGGCGGATTGGGCAATCGAAGGAAGCGCGTGACGGGCTGCGCCTCCTCGCCTGGCTGCGCCATGATCTCCGACAGGCTGGCACGAAACTCCGGCTCTCGCATCAGGACATTGCGAAGGAAGGTGGAGCGAGTCGCAGCCGATCGCGGCGCCGGGCCAGCGGCTGCTGCCTGCAGTTGTTCGAGTTGCTGCTGGATCTCCGGCGGCCATGCATGAGAGCGAGCTGCGATCTGCGAAACCGTGGCGTGAAGTGTTGCCGCATCGCCTCGTTTCGCGGAGACACGGCACAGATCGACAAGCGCCGCGAGGTTCCCCGGCTGCACGGTGAGAATCTGCTGCAGGATCTTTTCGAGCTCCGCGTCGCTATTCTCGTCGCCTTGACGCTCCACCTGGGTCGCCAGACTGTAGAGCGCGCGCAGATTGCGGGGGTTGTGCGCGATCGCCTGATGGAGATAGGAGATGGAGGCGGCCGAGTTACCGCGATCCCCTTCCAGCAGACCTAGTAGATAGTCGATGCGGTCATCGTTCGGAACCAGCGCGTGGGCGCGATCCAGCCTCTGTGCTGCAGCGTCAAAGTTGCGTTGACGCAAGGCAAGCACGCCCCAGTCCACCCAGCCCGCAGGCTCTGCCGGAACAAGCTCCGTCGCCTGCTGCAGCTTCGCGTCCGCACGAACGTCATCCCCCACCTGCAGGCCGGCCAAACCTACATAGAAGGCGGAGACAAATTCGGTGTAGGTCTTGGACCCGACATCCGGCAGCCGCTCCTTCGAGCGACAACCGAGCGAGGCAAGAGAAACCATGCACAGCAAGGCGACGAGCGCAATGCAAACGCTGTGGCGTCGTCCAGATGTGGCCAGGTTTGTAACCGCCAATTCCGAAGCCGTATGCGTCAGATCACAGGAACCGCTGGCGCCATCAGTACCCCGGTGATCGCGCCCTTGAACAACCAGTCTCTTCATGCCTCCACAATCCTAACTTTGTTCGAGCCTCTCGAAGCGCGGAACTTCTTCATCCATTTGCTTCGCGACGGCTTCCCTGGCGGAGGCATACGATTGCCGCGGTCAGAGCAGATGATCACGCTCAAGCTGCTGAGAGTTCATCTTTGTTAGCCTCTTGAGCAGCGGCAAGCGCCTTAAGTATGGGGTTCAGCTAGACCTTTCGGTTGATTTCGAACCGAACATGTGCAGCTAGGATCGTATGGCACCGGAAACGTACGTGCACCGGTCGGCGAAGCCGCTTTGGCGCGCAGTGCAAGGAGACAATGAAGCATTTGAACCTGCTCGTGCGGCTTCGTCCCGTCGTCTTCATTGCCGTCTTGCTTGCGATCTGGCAGGTAGCCGTCATGAGGCACCCGGGCCAATTGCTGCCCAGCCCATGGCAGGTTGTCGGCGGCCTTGTCGATCTCCTGCAGCACGGACTTCTCTTCAAGTACGTCGTCGCTTCCCTCTTCCGCGTGACCTGGGGCTTCGGGCTGGCTGTCATTCTGGCGATTCCACTCGGCCTCATCATTGGCTGGTACCACCGGGCCGACCTGGCCCTCGGCCCAGTGATTGAAGTGCTGCGGCCTATCTCTCCACTTGCCTGGATTCCGATCGCGATTCTCTGGTTTGGCGTTGGCGATCTCTCCGCTATCTTCCTCATCTTCCTCGGCTGCTTCTTCCCGCTGCTTCTGACCGCGATCAATGCAGTGCGCAGCATCCCTGATGTCTACGTCAACGCAGGCAGGAACTTCGGCTTGCGGCCGTTCGATCTCATCTATCGTGTTCTTTACCCCGCCGTCATTCCCCAGCTTCTTATCGGCCTGCGCATCTCTTTGGGCGTGGCGTGGCTCGTCGTTGTCGCTGCTGAAATGATCGCCGTCAATTCCGGACTCGGCTTTCTGATCGTGGACGCGCGCAATGCAGGCAATCGCTATGACCTCGTGGTTGCAGGCATGGTCGTCATCGGCATCATCGGGCTGCTACTTGACATGGCGATGCGCTCGCTGGAAAAGGTCAAGTCATTCCGATGGAGCTATTCGGAGGATTAGCACGAATGTCCACGCAAACGGCCAGCCCACACTCGAGCACTCACGAGTCCGTCGGTACTGCGAAGTTGAGCACCCACAACCTCGGCATGGTCTTCCATCGCGGCGGGGAAACAATCTCCGTTCTGGAGAAGATCAACCTCGCGGTGGCCGACGGTGAGTTCGTCTGTCTGCTGGGCCCCTCCGGCTGCGGAAAATCCACCCTCCTGAACACCATGGCGGGATTTCTCTCTCCGACCAGCGGCGAAGTCCGGGTGGACAACCAAATCGTGCAGGGCCCGGATCCTCGACGGATCTTCGTCTTTCAGGAGCGCGGCGTCTTTCCCTGGCTCACAGTCGAGGGAAACATCGCCTTCGGTCTGGCGAAGATGACCCGCGAGGAACGCGAACGGCGCATTACGCACTACGTTCAAATGGTAGGCCTGCAAGGGTTCGAGAAAGCATACCCTTCCGAACTCTCCGGGGGAATGAAGCAGCGGCTGGAAGTAGCCCGCGCCCTCGCCGTGAACCCCGATATGCTTTTGCTGGATGAGCCCTTCGGCGCGCTCGACTCCATCACGCGGCTCACCATGCGGCAGGAGCTGCTTCGTATCTGGCAGACGGAGCGAAAAACCATCGTCTTCGTCACCCACGATATCGACGAAGCCGTTCAGCTTGCCGACAGGATCGTGGTCATGAGCGCCCGCCCGGCCAGCATCCAGCAGATCGTCACCATCGACATTCCCCACCCACGCGACATCAGCTCGGCTCGTTATCTGGAGCTTCGTGACGGCATCTTTGCTCAGATCGGTTTGGCTCACAAGATATGAGGTCTCTCCAGGTTCCTCGCAGATGGGAGAAATTCCTGTGGCCGGCCGTTGCCTTTGCGCTGCTTCTTGCCGTATGGCATTTTGCCGTCATCTGGACTGGGACCAAGGTCCTTCCGTCTCCGCTCGAAGTAAAGAGGGGGCTCGCGGAGCTGTTGCAGGAGCATGTCCTCTGGAACGACATTCAGGACTCGCTGAGGCGCGTCGCTATTGGATTCGGATTGGCTGCGCTGCTGGGGATACCGCTCGGCCTGACCCTGGGCTGGTATCCGGGAGCCAACAGGGTCGTCAACCCGGTCATTCAGATATTGCGTCCCATCAGCCCCATCGCGTGGATTCCCGTCGCCATTCTCTTCTTCGGAGTCGGCGATCATGCCGCGACGTCGCTCATCTTTCTGGGCGCCTTCTTTCCCATCCTCGTCTCCTGCGTGGATGGCGTGAACAACGTCCCTTCCGTCTTCCGCAGAGCCGGGCGCAACTTTGGCCTGAGTCCGCTTCAGCTTCTCGGGCGCGTTGTCTTCCCCGCGGCTCTCCCGCAGATCATCGTCGGGCTCCGCATCGCCTTCGGCATTGCGTGGCTGGTGGTCGTCGCCGCAGAGATGGTTGCGGTGGATTCCGGGCTGGGATATCTCATCATCGATTCACGCAATTCCGGCAAGCGGTACGACCTTGTCGTAGCGGCCATGCTGCTGATCGGAATCATCGGACTCGGTCTCGACTTCCTCTTTCGCGGTCTCGAACGGGTTAAATCCGTTCGGTGGGGGTTCCGTCATGAGTCTTAAAGGAAAGGTCATTCTCGGCGCCTGCGCGTGGTTCGTTTTGGTCTCCGTGCTTCACGGCTGGCTGAACGTGAGCTGGGCAACCGTGCTCAATGAATATCGGCCCCTCGCTGAGCGGAAGATCGTCGTGGCGTACATCCCCGTCACCTGCCAGCTCACCTGTCCGGTTACCGACTACATTTCGAAGTTCTCAGACAACGGTGAGATCTTCATTCCGCGCCTCTTCCAGGGCCTCCCTGAGATCAAGGAAGCGCTCATCTCCAACAAAGTCCAGGCCGCCTTCATCGTCGCTCCGCTCGCCATCGCGCTCAAGGCACAAGGCGTGCCCATCAAGGTCGTCTATCTCGGCCATCGCTACGGCAGCGCGATGGTGGTAAGAAAAGACGGTCCCGTCAAAACGGTCGCCGACCTACGCGGCCTCACCGTCGCCATTCCCAGCCGTTTCTCTGACGAGCGCCTCATGCTCATCCGCGCGATGAAGATCGCAGGGCTCAAAGCCACAGACGTCAAAATGCTCGAGATGGCTCCGCCCGATGTCGCCAGTGCGCTTCGCGCGAAAGCGATCGACGGATACGTCATGGGTGAGCCATTTCCATCGCAGGCAGAGATGGGCGGCTATGGCCGCGTTCTCTTCCAGGCAAGACAGTATTGGCCCGACTATATGTCCTGCATTCTCGTCGTTCGCCAGGATCTCATCGACCAGCGTCCCGAAGCAGTGCAGGCGCTCGTTGATGGCATCGCCCGCTCCGGCCTCTGGCTGGACAAGGGCAAGCCGCAGCGCGAGGATGCCGCGGATTTCGTGGGCCGCTTCTATTACAACCAGAAGCCTGCCCTGCTGCGCTGGGCACTTACCAAGCCGCTCGACCGGGTTGTCTACAGCCAGCTCGCTCCGCGGAAAGCCGACTTCGACCTGGTTCGGGATCTCATGATCGAAACCGGTGTATTGAAAAAGAAAATAGAGTTTTCCGAATATACCGATACCCGCTTCTCTGACAAGGCCAGCAGCCAGACCCCCTGGAGATATCAGCCCGGTCTTGCCGCTGCGAAATAACTCGCGACAAAGGAGACGACATGATTCGCAGACGATTTCTTGGATTGGCGACACTGGCTGGAGTTGCAGGCCTGGCGACCATGGAAGGCATGGAGATCACGGAGCAAAAGACCGTCACCTTCCGCATCGCAGGATTCACCTGCATCACCTGTGCAGTGGGTCTGGAGACTCTGCTGCAGAAAGAAAAGGGAGTGGTTCGGGTGAAGGCCAGCTATCCGGCCAATACCGCGACGATTACCTATCACCCCGGGCTGACCTCGGAATCCTCCCTCGCGGAATTTATAGAGACCACCGGCTTTAAAGCCACGAAGGAGAGCTGACTTTGAAGAAGGACGGCGGCGCTGTATCGACCTTGTCGCCCGATTCGCATCCAGACATGAAAAGGCCGGAGCTTGTGGCCCCGGCCTTTTCATTTGCAGTCGACAACCGACTCCCTGTCAGTGCGACTGAAGTTGAGATACCGTACCGCCGCTCTGCTGCATATTCGATAGCACCTGAATGTCTACCCGGCGATTCTTTGCCCGGCCCTCCGCTGTCGTGTTGGGGGCCACTTCCTTATCCTTGCCGATGCCGATCAGGTAAAACTTGTGCGCCGGCACGTTGTACTTCGAGGCCAGATATTGCACCACGGCTTCGGCACGGCGTTGGCTCAGCCCGTAGTTATACTCTGCGCTGCCGGTCGAGTCGGTTCCACCTGTCACTTCCAGAATGTAACCCTTGGTGGAATTGAGCGGCCCGGCCAGTTGATCGAGCTGCGCCTTGTCCTTGCGCGTCAGCACGCTCTTGTCGAATCCGAAGGTCACGGAAGCCACTCCCACCTGCTTGTAGCTGTCCAGGTTGCTGACCACGCTCGCCAGCGAGTCCGCGCGATTCACGGCCTCCTGTGCATTCTGCTGAGCAGTGGAGGAGGCAGTACTTGCCTGCTGCGCACTTTGCTGCGCACTATCGGCCGACGACTGCGCCTTGCCGATGCCGGCGGTCGTCTTCTCGTCCAGATTCTTCAGATTGCGATTGTTCGTAGCGGTCTGGTCGTCCAGCTCATTGGTGTGCTGGATGAGCGGCGCAGTCTGGCTCTTCACATACTTCTTGGTGGAACAGCCACTCATAAGAAGCAGCGCCAATGCTCCCGCCGCGCAGCCTGAGATTTGAGTAAGACGCCTCGTCTGTGTCTTCAAATGAATCTCTCCCTCCTCGCGGTGCGTATCCGCGAAGTACCGTCGAACGGTCCTGAGTGGCTAGCGGGGGCGCCGGGACACAGGACTCCTACCTGCCTCAGATGCACGAACCGTGCCAAAGCGATGGTTCGTGCATATCAAACGTATCATGAATAACTTACGAGCGTTTTCCTGAACCACAAAAGCGCCTTGGTGTAGTTATTACGCGGCTCGCGAAGCGACGGGCTGCCCCGCTCAGGCTCGTCTCCCGGTCGGCGATAGACTGACAATAGCCCCCTTTGCGCTGCACCCTTGCCAGCCCGTCTGGGCTTTGCCACAAAACGACAAAGCCGAACACCGAACGAACACTGAAATATGGACCTGCAGCAGAAAATCCGCACCTTGCCCACGCAGCCTGGCGTGTACCTGTACAAGAACGCCGAGGGCGAGGTCATCTACGTCGGCAAGGCGAAGAACCTGCGCGCGCGGGTGCGCTCCTACCTGCTCGAATCGGCGCAGGCCAACGCCAAAACCGGCTCGCTGATGCGCGAGGCGGTCGATGTCGAGTACATCCTCGTCGACAACGAAGGCGAAGCGCTCGCGCTCGAAAACAACTTCATCAAGCAGCGCAAGCCGCGCTTTAACATCCTGCTGCGCGACGACAAGACCTATCCCTACATCAAGCTCACGCTGGCCGATCGCTATCCCAAGGTCTTTGTCACCCGCCGTCTGCGCAAGGACGGCAGCGCGTATTACGGCCCCTACTTCCCCGGCAACCTCGCCTATCGCGTCGCCGACCTGCTGCACCGCTCCTTCCTGCTGCCGAGCTGCAAGGTCGATCTCTCGCGCTATCATCCGCGCCCCTGCCTGCAGTACTACATCAAGCGCTGCCTTGGTCCCTGCGTCGAAGATCTCACCACGCCGGAGGAGTATCGCGAGGCGGTGCGCGACGCGCAGCTTTTTCTCGAAGGCCGCCAGCAGGAGCTGGGCCGCTCACTGGAAACGCGTATGGAAGTGGCGGCCAACTCCGAACAGTTCGAGCTCGCGGCAAAGTATCGCGATCTCCTCATCACCGTCAGCCAGGTTCAGGAGAAGCAGCGCATCGCCAGCGCGGACAGCGACGACGCGGACGTCTTCGGCTATCACTACGAGAACGACATGCTCGCCGTGAATCTCTTCCACATGCGCGGCGGCAAGATCGTCGACCGCCGCGATCTTTTCTGGGAGGACTTGTCGGCGCTGGTGCAGGCTGAGGACGATCACGCGGAAAACATATCTGGCGTCGAGTCCGCTCACAATGGGGGCGCATTTAACCCGCCTGCCTTCTTCTCTGCCCTGCTCAAGCAGCTCTACATCGACCAGCAGTACGTGCCGCGCTCCATTCTCGTGCCGGTGGACTTCGCGGACCGCGACGCGCTCTGCCATCTGCTCGCCGAGCGCACTGGCCACCGCGTGGATATCGCCGCGCCGCAGCGTGGCGAAAAGCGCTCGCTCGTCGATCTCGTCGGCCAGAACGCGAAGCAGAGTTACGATCAGCGCTTCCGTGTGTTACAGCCATCGCAGAAGGCGATTCAGGAGTCGCTGCAGGACCTGCTTATGCTGCCGGAGCTGCCGCGCCGCATTGAGTGCTTCGACATCTCGCACATCCAGGGAGCGGAGACCGTCGCGTCGATGGTTGTCTGGGAGAACGGCGCGATGAAGAAATCCGACTACCGCAAGTTCCAGGTGAAGACCGTTGCCGGCGTTGACGACTTCGCTTCCATGCGCGAGATCGTCGGCCGCCGCTACAAGCGCGTGCTGCAGGAAACCAGCCCTGCGGAGTTAGTCGAAACATCGGATAGCGATGCTCGCGCACAAAATGGCAACAATTCTGATGCGAGCACAGTGCGAACGGAGCGAGGCACCTTGAAATCAAGACCCATGCCCTCGCTCGTCCTCATCGACGGAGGCCTCGGACAGCTTCACGCCGCGGCCGCGGCGCTCGAAGAGCTCGGCCTGACCACGCAGCCGCTAGCGTCGATTGCAAAACGGGAAGAGGTGATCTACCTCTACGGCCAGGAGGACGACCCCATCGTCCTCGACCGCCGCTCACCCGTCCTGCACCTCATCCAGCGCATCCGCGACGAGTCGCACCGCTTCGCCATCACTTATCACCGCAAGCGCCGCGAGATCCGCGACCGCCAGTCGGAGCTGCTCGACATCCCCGGCGTCGGCGCCAGTACCCGAACCCGCCTGGTGCAGCATTTCGGCTCGCAGCGCGCCATCGAGCAGGCTTCCCTCGAAGCGCTCACCTCTGTCGTCGCAAAGAAGGTGGCGGAGGCGATCTACGCGCATTTCCATCCGCAAACAGCGGTTGCGCCCGATGCAGCTGGGCTAAAAGTGCTCCAATAATCCAAAGCTCTCTATTGTCAAACCGTCACTGTGCGGCTTGAAGCGCCTTCTCCCATTCAGGTGCATTGTCGGGTAGTTCGTGAAAGCAGTCGTAGCTGGCCAACTCGCGCCCGGTTGCTACGTCAGCAAGAGTGCACAGCATGCCGAAATGGAGCGGCCCTGTCTCATAGGCAATCTGGCGGCCTTCCGCCCAGAAGATCCAGTTCCACAAGAAAGGAACTCCGGAAATTTGCCTGACAACACGACCGTGACGAGCAAGCACCAGCGCTTCAGGATATCTATCACTTGCGTGACCAGGAATGGTGTAGTTGAGCGTCCATCCCTCCAGTCCATCTGGACCGCGGCGATGCTGCGATTCCGTCGGCCGCTCCGTCGTCGGGACGGTCTGCGGGTAGGCAGCAATCATCGCGAGAAGGAAGATCAGGCTATGTCCGCCTCTCATCCACGAGCCTCCCCTTTGGCGTTGAGTGTATAGCTCGCTACAGGATGGCAACCAGCATGCTCCCGGAACTATTTCCCGCCCGCTGACGTACTTCCTCAAGCGAACCCCTTGATGCACGGTGGCCGTCACAGGTTCAGGCATAATCAGAAATCATCCGCTCGGAGGCGCCGCATGGCATTGTTCAGCGATCAGCTCCAACAGGTCGTCCGCAGACTCGGCCGCGCACCCCTGTTTACGGCCATCACCCTGTTCACGCTCGCCATCGCCATCGGCGCAAACACTGTCGTCTTCAGCGTGGTGGACGGCGTATTGCTGAAGCCCCTGCCCTATCCGCATCCGGAGGAGTTGATCGGCGTGTGGCATACCGCTCCCGGCATCGGCATCAAGGAACTGAACATGTCGCCGTCGATCTACTTCATCGACCGCGAGCAGAGCACAACGCTCCAGGACATCGGCGTCTATCAGGGAGACTCGCTGAACGTGACCGGCGCAGGGCAGCCGGAGCACGTGGACGGCGTCGACGTCACCGACGGCACGCTACCCCTGCTCGGCGTCAAGCCCGTGCTCGGGCGTCTGTTCACGCGCCGCGACGACACCGCCGGAGCCCCGGAAACCGTACTGCTTTCCTATGCCTACTGGCAGCACAAATTCGGGGGCAGCCCTTCCGCCATCGGCCGCACCATGACCGCCGATGGGAAACCGCGCGAGATCATCGGCGTCCTGCCTCGGGGATTTCAGTTCCTCGATCGTAAGGACGACGCGCTTATCCTGCCCATGCAGTGGGACCGCAACAAGACGAAGCTGGGCAACTTCAGCTACAGCGCCATCGCCCGGCTGAAGCCCGGTGTCACCATGCAGCAGGCCAGCACCGATATCGCGCGCCTGCTCCCCGTCTCCATCCGCAGCTTCCCCGCGCCCGACGGCTTCAGTCCTGCGCTTTTTGAGAAGGCAAACTTCCAGATCGAATCTCCGCCCGCTCAAGCAGGATGTCGTCGGCGACGTGGGCAATGTCCTCTGGGTCCTGATGGGCTCCATCGCCATGGTGCTGCTGGTGGCCTGCGCCAACGTCGCAAATCTGCTGCTGGTGCGCGTCGAAGGACGCCGCCAGGAGTTGGCGATCCGCTCGGCTCTCGGTGCGGGCTGGAAGCGCATCACCACAGACCTCCTCTTCGAGAGCACCGTCCTCGGGTACCGTCGGGCGCCTCCTGGGTCTCGCCGCTCGCCTATGGCGCGTTACGCATCTCCTGGTAGCGATGGCGCCGACTGGGCTTACCGCGCATTCACGAGATCGGCATCAATCTTCCCGTCCTGCTCTTCACGCTCGCGCTCGCGCTGCTCACCAGCGTGCTGATCGGGCTCATCCCGGTCATGAAATACGCCGGCGGCAATTCCGCCAGCGGTCTGCGAGAAGGCGGCCGAGCGCTGAGCCAGAGCCGCGAACGCCATCGTGCACGCAAGATCCTCGTGGTGGTGCAGGTTGCGTTAGCGCTCGTGCTGCTTATCTGCTCCGGGCTGATGATCCGCACCTTCCGCGCCATGATGCAGGTCTCTCCCGGCTTCACCTCGCCGGACACACTCCAGACTTTCCGCTTCTACATTCAGGACACCCAGATACCCGATGCGCAGCGCGACCGCGTCATCCGCATGGATCAGGAGATTCAGGACAAGCTCTCCGCCATCCCCGGCGTCTCCTCTGTCAGCTTCTCCAGTGCCGTGCCCATGGAGTGGAGACTCCAACAACGACGTACTGTTTGCGCAGGATCACGTCTACGGCGAGGGCGAGCTGCCGCCCATCCGCCGCTTCAAACGCATCTCACCCGGAACCTTCGCCACGCTGGGCACTCCGCTGATCGCGGGACGCGACATCACCTGGACCGACACCTACCAGAAGCTGCCCGTCGCCATCATCTCGGAGAATTTCGCGAAGGAGTATTGGCATAGCGCGCAAAACGCCATCGGCAAACGCATCCGCGTCGCCAGCACGGATGACTGGCGGGAGATCGTCGGCGTCGCAGGCGATGTGCACGACGATGGCGTGAGCCAGCCGGCGCCCAGCACCGTCTACTGGCCGCTGATGCAGGACCGCTTCGAAGGCCAGAAAGAGTACGTGCAGCGCGGCGTTGCGTTCTATATCCGCAGCCCGCGCGCCGGCTCGCAGGTCTTCATGAGCGAGGTGCAACGCGCGGTCTGGTCGATCAATCCCGATGTGCCGCTCGCCAATATTTCGACGCTCGGCGAACTTTACACCAAATCCATGGCGCGGACTTCCTTCACGCTGGTCATGCTCTGTGTCGCCGGAGCCATGGCCCTGCTGCTGGGTATTGTCGGCATTTACGGCGTCATCTCGTATTCGGTGTCGCAGCGCACGCGGGAGATCGGCATCCGCATGGCGCTCGGAGCGCAGCGCCCCACGCTCACCGCAATGTTCGTGCGTCAGGGATTGCTGCTCACCACGATCGGCGTCGCATGCGGCCTGGTCGTCGCCTTCATCTCCATGCGGCTGATGTCCTCCATCCTCTTCAATGTCAGCCCGGTCGATCCCATCACCTACATCGTCATCACTATCGGCGTAGTCGCCACGGCCTACCTCGCCTGCTACCTGCCTTCGCGCCGCGCCGCCACGGTAGATCCCGTCCACGCGCTGCGAGCGGAGTAGCCGCCGTCGTTTGCTGTCCTGATTTATCGGCCCGAATTATCGGTCGTGATTTACCGGTCCAGGTGCTCAAGAATCGGCCCCAGCAGATACGCCACGAAGAAGCCGCAACTCCAGATAAGCGCCGACGCCCACAAGAAAATCCGGCTTAACCGGCTCGCCTCGCCGCAGGCCGTCGGATCGTCGGCAGCACACGCTTCGCCGTCACGCAGCCGCGGCGCAACGACGTAAGTCATCACGAAGCTGGCGGCAATAAGCGCCCCAGCAGTGCTGAATGTCCACACCTTGTGGCGGGAGAGGCTCACCAGCCACGGCGCCGCGGAGAGCAGCGATGCCACCGCCGTCCCCATCCCAAGCAGCACCAGCACCGACGGCAGTGCGCAGCAGATCAGCGTGCTGAACGAGCCGAAGAGCGAGAAGTAGTTCAGCAGTGCCGCTCGTCTGACCCTGCGTTCCGGACTAAAGGAGGATACCGTCATGGTGCCTCCGTGATCGTCTTGTAGCGCAGCGTGTCCGATACTTTGCCCTTGGGAGCCTGCGGCACAACTCCGGCCACAACCACCGCCTTGCCGATGAGGGCGGCAACGTCGGCAGCAGTCGCGGCGGCCGTCAGCGTATAGCGGTCAGTCGTTCCCGCTACTTCCAGTACTGGTGCGCTGGCAGTGCCGCTCAGCATCCCGCGTGCCACAACATCTGCATCTTTGTGAGTGAAACCATTCCTCTCCACCGCCTGATTGAATTGGCGCATCGCAGCGCTGTTGCCGGGATTGAGCTGGATGGACACCAGGCCCGTATTCAGGTCCACGTCGACCGTGTTCACTCCCTGAATACCCTTCATCGAGACGTGGATCGCATGCGCGCACGGAGCGCAGTCCATGCCGAAAACAGTGAGGTTGACCTGCTGGTACTCCGCGTGTGCGGGCAGCAGGGAGAGGGTCAGGATAGTTGCGACAAAAATGCTCTTCATGGTCAGCCCTTTCAGTGAGCGCTGGTATTTGAGGAATATTTGAGATAGCTGAAGTTGATGGCGAAGCGAATGTGTTCCCGGCCGTAGAGCGTCTCTGAAGCATCGCGAAAGAGCGGCGCCTGCACCCCTCCGGAGATGGCGATGTCCTTGAAGATCGCCAGCACGGAGGGCCCCAGCCACAGCGTGGTGGTGCTGCTGCCCGGCAGATCGGCTCCCCTCGTGCGAACGTTGCCGGTGTGTTCTCCGGTCAGCTCGGCGAAGCCGCGATAGTCCCACTTGTCGTAGCCACGGCGCAGCCGCGCAGGACGATAGCCATACACCGCGCTCCAGGAGAGCGTGTCCGGACGGCGATCGTGCGAGCCCTCGGCAAAGCGCGTATATCCGCCCCCCACCCATGCGTATTGGCTCCGCGAGGCGAGTCCGGTGGCCAGAGTGCCGGCAACACCCGGCGAGCGATGCAGCCCGGCAAGCACGCCGGAATCCTGCTGCGGGCCGGGCACCACCACGCCAAGCGACGCCGTCGATTCGATCCGCTTGCCCACGCTGGTAACTGAATGCTGGAAGCGCCACGAGGCGCCCGCAGACCATTCGCCGCCGGAAAAGATGCGGCTCTCCGGCAATCTACCGCCACCACCGAAGGTCGCGGGCAGGAATGCATTCAGTGTGATTTGCGGCGTAAGGCCATAACCGAAGCCGGAGCCGCTGGAAAGCTGTGTCCCCCCTGAACCGCTTCTGCCGAAGATGCCGCTATCGAAGCTGAACTCGCGCTGCGAGTTCACCGGGGTTGCATAGCTGAAAACAGGGCCGTGGTCAGCGGCAAGGGCAAAGACTGGCAGCGCGAAGGCGCAGGCCAGAACCCAGGCCGGATTCCAGAACGATCGCATAAACACTCCTTCGTGAAAGCAAATGAGGCGCACGCACACCGTTGGGTATGCAGGTCATTGGCTTACGAGGAGCGAATCAGATACGGAGGACGGCGATCTTTGCGGTGACCAATCCGGGCGGAGCGTGCTCTGCCGGAGACTGCAGCGCGATACTGCGATCATTCGATCGGGAACAGCAGTCGATGCAAGCCGCGCGACGACGGCCCAGTGCACATCCGTATGCGGCGCAGTGGCCAGAAGCTGCGGACGTTCACCGGTGCGCAGGTCCATCCGGCAGCAGCCTTGTTGCACCATCTGGCCGCATTTGTTGTGCATGGTCCGGCAGCAGACGCTCTCTTCATGGCTCATCGCGCGATCCGTAACGCACGCCAAGGCGGGCGAAACGGTAACCAGAAGCAGCAAGATCGCAACGAAGGTGGCAACGCGGCGCATACCAGATACGAGTATAGCGTTGTGCAGGCTGCCCCGATACACTTCACACAAAAGGGGGCAGCCTGGCGCGACGGAACAACCTTCGTATTCTTCGCGGTGTGCCCTATCCTGCATAAGAGTGACAATCACTACCACCAACGCCGCCAGCCGCACCATCTCCCGCCGGCAATTTCTTCGCGTTTCCGCACTCGCCGCTGGCGGTGGCCTCGTCGCCTACTCCGGATTCTGGGATCGGCATCACCTTGAGCTCATTCAGCGGACCATCCGCCTGCGCCGCCTGCCGGAGGCATTCCACGGCCTGCGGATCGCGCAGGTCAGCGACATTCATTACGACGAGTTCACCGAGCCCTACTTCGTGCGCGAGATGGTGCGCCGCATCAATGCGCTCAACCCCGACGTCGTCGTGCTCACCGGCGACTTCGTGACCGATGGGCCGCTACCGCGCAGGGTCGCTGCACGCCTCAGCTATCCTTGCTCGGAAATCCTCAGCGGCATTCACTGCCCGCATCGTTTCGCGTCGCTCGGCAATCACGACGTGCTGGTCGGCTGGCCGGTCGTCGTCGATGCCTTGAAGATGCACGGCATCCCCACGCTCGTCGACAGCTATCTTCCCTTCGAGCGCGGCGGCAGCCGTCTCTGGTTTGCCGGCGCACGCAGCTCGCTTGAAGACACTCCCAACCTGGACCAGGCCATACCGCGCCAAGCCACGCCCAACGAGCCCGTCGTCCTGCTGGCACATGAGCCAGACTACGCTCTCCAGGTCGTGAAGCATGGCGGCGTGGATCTCATGCTCTCCGGGCATACGCACGGCGGCCAGATCCGTCTGCCCTTCATCGGAACGCCACGGCCCATGCTGGCTAAGGGCGGCCGGCGCTTCGTGCATGGTTATTTCAACGTCGGTCCGCTGCAGCTCTACGTCAATCGCGGCATCGGCACCGTCAAAGTGCCGCTCCGCTTTCTCTGCCCGCCGGAACTGACACTGATCACTCTCCAGCCGCTCGAAGGCTAGAGGTCAAGAAATCTAAGAATGTCGCCACGCAGCCCCAAGTCACTCGGGAATCCAGATCACTCCGGAATTCTGAAGTCGTAGACTCGTCCGGCGGCAGCGCCTCCTGAACGGGCTCCTCCTGAGGAACCGCCCGCCATGGTTGCCTGCTGACCGGTGCCCATGAAGAAGGCATACTCTCCCGGCTTCATTGGCATGTTCGGTTTGATTTTGTAAGTCCTGATTCCTGCGTGCTCAACCGTGAAGGCGATCTCCTTGTCCCGCTTAACGCCCGATTTGCCGCCGGTCATACCGCCAAAACTTCCAATCTGGAACTCCCTTCGGTTACTTTTTTTCTCCAGGCTGATCAGGACGTAGTCGGATGCGCTCGTACCGTCGGGAACGTAGAGGTAGAAGACCGGCTGAGATTCGTTGATCACGTTTTTCGATTGCGGACCGTTCAGAAATGCGTCCCAGTGTTCATTTCGCATGCCGTAGGTGAACATGCTGCCGGCCTTGCCCCCGACCTTGGCCTGGCTGATGGCTTGTCCCTCGACAAAGACGAATGCGTTGCCGTTTTTCCAGTAGACGCCGACCTCCGGGGGAGGAAGATTAGGGTCATTGGAGATGGGTGTAGCGGCGACAACAACCGGGGCAGCAGGAGGGGCGGGATTGATCATCACTTTTATGACTTCGTCGGAGACTTTGGCGGCCTTGAGTCCCTTCAGACCGGCGACGCTGGTGTCGAACTGCAGGGTCCCTCCCGCACTGGCGCCACGGATTTTGGCGATGATGACATCGTCCGATAAGCCGAGGCCGGCCATGTCGATGATGTCTTGATTGGTGATTCTTTTGTTGAGCTGCTGGCTCCACACCGTTGTTGAGGCCAGCAAAAGAAAGAGAGCCGCAGCCAGAGAGGTGCGTCGTTTCATGAGACCTCCTAACGAAACTTCAGGTCGTTATCCCGGTCCGATACTTCAGGTCGTTATCCCGGTCCCATGTCGATGGTGCTTTGTACGCTAGCAATTTAGCACAAGGGAGGTTTCGGCGGAGAGAAAGTCAAGCCGGGGCCGTGGGACTCGAGGAGCAACCCCGACGTATCCAGTGGGGCTGAAATCGGCAGTTTTTTTCGACAAAGAAAGCGCTGCACTACGCAATGGCGGGAGTCACCGCGAAGCGGCTCCAAAGCGCATCAGTCCGGGAACCGCGGTACCATTCGGTTCGTACTGTTCAACATTCCACCGCCCCACCCTCAAACTATGAATGCAATCGCCTCTATGGAAGACCCCGCAGTCGCAGTGCAAGGCAGTGCGCTCCGGCAGGCCCTCCTGCTCGCCGCATTCTTTGCGTTTCTCAAGTTCGCACTTCACTTGGGAACGAATCTCTGGGAGGCACACATCGGCTGGGGCTACTTCCGCGATGAGATGTACTACATCCTCTGCGGACAGCATCTCGACTGGGGGTATGTCGATCATGGCCCCATCGTCGCGCTGCAGGCACGCGCCGGCGTCGCTCTCTTCGGCAAGTCGCTCGCCGGCATCCGCATCTTCTCCGCGCTAGCCGGCGCAGCCACGGTCTTCCTCACCGGCATCATTACGTGGATGCTCGGCGGCAGCCGCGTCGCACAGGCCCTCGCCATGCTCGGTATCCTGCTGGCGCCGGAGTTCCTGGGCCTCGACAGCTTCCTCTCCATGAACTCCTTCGAGGCGGTCTTCTGGATGGTCGCCGTCCTCGCCATCCTGATGCTGCTGCGTGGTGCGCCAGACGCATCTTCCTCAACGCGCTGGTGGATCATCTTCGGTCTCGCAGGCGGTCTCGGCATCGAGAACAAACCTTCGATGGTCGTCTTTCTGGCCGCACTGCTCATTGGTCTGCTGTTCACGCCGGAACGGCGCATCGTCTTCACACGCGGCGCCGCTCTCGGCGTCGCTCTCATCATCCTGCTGGCCCTGCCAAATCTGATCTGGCAGATTCACAATCACTTTCCCACCCTGGAGTTCATCCACAACGGCAAGGTGGATCACAAGAACGTCGTCCTCTCGCCATTGCAGTTCCTGGGTGCGCAGGTAATGATGCTGAGCCCGATCAGCGCGCTTCTATGGGTTCCGGGAGTAGTCTGGCTGCTGGTCAGCCGCCGCAGCCGACCGTGGCGTTTCCTCGGCTGGACCTATGTCGTCTTCCTCATCCTCATGTTTGCCACGCGCGATGCGAAGGACTACTACCTCGCCGCCATCTATCCGGCGATCTTCGCCGCCGGCGGGGTCTGCTGGCAGGCGCTGCTGAAACGACGCAGCACAACCTGGCTCGTTCCGGCCTATACAACGCTCCTCATCGTCACCGGAATTCTCATCCTGCCGATGTCGTTGCCGATCCTGACCCCGCAGCAATGGCTCGACTATACGGCGCGCATGCACCTGCGCCACACCGCCGCGAATATGGAGAACGAGGCCACCAGCGCCTTTCCGCAGTTCTACGCCGACCGCTTCGGCTGGCAGGAGATGGTGGATCAGGTGACGCGCATCTACGACGCGCTGCCCGCCTCCGATCGCGCCCGCGCCGGCATCCTCGTCTCCAACTACGGCGAGGCCAGCGCCATCAACTTCCTCGGTCACGGCCTGCCCTTCGCCATCAGCGGCCACAACAACTACTGGATCTGGGGACCGCACGGCGAAACCGGCGAGGTGATGATCGTCATCAACGGCGCCTCGCTCGACGAGATGCGCAAGTACTACGACTCCGTCGAGATCGCCGGTGTCATGAACCACCCCTACGCCATGCCCTACGAGCACCGCAACATTTACCTCTGCCGCGGACGCAAGGGCACCATTCCAAACGACTGGGCGGAGTTTAAGAAGTACATTTGATCGCAATCAACGGAGACCTCCTGATGCGTCGATCGGCCCTTGGGCTCGCCCCTCTCTATCTCATCCTTCTCTCGCTCTCCGCGCTGGCTCAACCCGGCACAAAACCACCCGACACACAAAGAATGCAGCAGATTATCCAGGACGCCGTCACCTCGCAGCACTTCATGGGCACCGTCCTGGTCGAGCGCGATGGCAAAGCGATTCTGGACAAGGGCTACGGTTCGGCCGACCTGGAATGGAAGATCCCCAACGCGCCCGACACGCGCTTTCGTCTCGGCTCCATCACCAAGCAATTCACCGCCGCCGGCATCCTGCTGCTCGAAGAGCGCGGCCAACTGAAAATCGAAGAGCCAATCTCGAAGTACATGCCCGATGCTCCCGCTGCCTGGAAGAACATCACCTTCTCCCACCTGCTCACCCATACCTCCGGCATCCCCAGCTTCACCTCATTTGCCGACTACAACGAGCTGCAGACCCGGCCGGTCACGCCGGAGCAGCTTGTGGCGCGCTTCCGCGACAAACCACTTGAATTCCAGCCCGGTGAAAAGTGGAACTACAGCAACTCCGGTTATGCCCTGCTCGGTTATCTATTGGAGAAGATCAGCGGCAAGAAGTACTGCGACTTCCTGCAGCAGAACATCTTCACGCCCCTCGCCATGCACGACAGCGGCTGCGATAGAAATAGCGTGATCCTGCAGCGGCGGGCATCCGGCTACACCCCTGGGCCTAACGGGCTCGAGAACGCCGGCTACATCGATATGACCGTGCCCTTTTCCGCGGGCGAGCTCTACTCGACCACCGGCGACCTGCTTCGCTGGCAGCAGGGACTCTTCGGCGGCAAGCTGCTGAATCCCGCATCGCTCAAAAAGATGACAACGCCATTCAAGGAGAACTACGGCTTCGGTCTGGAGATACAGACCATCAAAGGGCACGAGCGCGTCAGTCATGCCGGTGGCATCAACGGCTTCAATACCTTCGAAGCCTGGTATCCGCAGGAGAAGCTCAGCATCATCGTGCTCTCCAACGTAAACGGGAATGCACCGGATGAGATCTCTGGGAAACTTGCGTCCGTCATGCTCGGGGAACCCGTTGTCCTTGCCTCCGAGCGCAAGGAAATTCCGGTGGCCGCTGCCGCGCTCTCACGCTATATCGGGGTCTATCAGCTGGCGCCCGACTTCTCCATCACAATTTCGCTCCCAGCGGATCACCTGGTGGCACAGGCAACCAATCAACCTGCTGCACCGATATTCGCCTCCACTCCCACTCGGTTCTTCTATCGGGTCGTCGATGCGGAGATCGAGTTTTTCACCGGCCCTTCCGGCAAGGTGGATCATCTTGTTCTCTACCAGGGCGGCCACGAGATCAAGGGCGTGAAGCAGTAGCGATTGGGATCTCTGCCCGCCCGCGCATCTCGCGCTACTCTAAGCACTAACGTCTACGCCGGAGCCTCGCCATAGCCGCAACTGTCTCCACCGCCGCAGCAGCGCGAACACCAGCCGCTCGAGCGCGTCCTCGGCCTCTCGCAGTCCACAGCCATCGTCGTCGGCACCATCATCGGCAGCGGCATCTTCCTTGTCCCGCAGGAGATGATGCGCGCCGTCGGCCACTCCTCGCTGGTCTATCTCGCATGGATCGCCGGCGGACTGCTCTCGCTCTTTGGCGCCATGACCTACGCCGAGCTGGCTGCACGCATGCCCGAGGCCGGTGGCGAATATGTCTACATCCGCCGCGCCTACGGTGACCTGCCGGCCTTCCTCTACATGTGGACGTGGTTCGCCGTCGCCAAGCCTGCATCCATCGCTACTGTCACCATCGGCCTCGCGCGCACTCTGGCGCTCTTCCACGCTTTCCAATGGCTCGACCACACTGCGATCGCTGTGCCGATCCCGCTCGCCTGGTCGCAGCTCTTCGCCATCGCCATGACCTGGCTCATGACCGGCCTCAACTACATCGGCATCCGCCGTGCCG
The DNA here is from genome assembly GCA_963763665.1 of uncultured Acidobacteriaceae bacterium. Classification (GTDB taxonomy): domain Bacteria; phylum Acidobacteriota; class Terriglobia; order Terriglobales; family Acidobacteriaceae; genus KBS-83. Next base: position 424,798 of record CAVXPT010000005.1, read on the forward strand.
CCAACTTCCAACTCGTCTTCACCTGGCTCAAGGTGCTTCTCGTGCTGGTCATCGCCATCACCTGCTTCGCCAGTGCGCATGGTCTCGCGGCAAACTTCGGCACCGTTTTCACCGGCGCGGAAGGCGGCTTCGCCGGCTTCATGGTCGCGCTCATCGCCGCGCTCTGGGCGTACGACGGATGGAACGACCTCAACATGGTCGCGGGCGAGGTCCGCAATCCGGAGCGCAACGTTCCACTCGCGCTGCTCTTCGGTGTCGGGATCGTTGGCTTTCTCTATATCTCGGTCAACGCGGCCATTCAGTACATGCTGCCCGCGGTCGCAGTCGCCGCATCGCCCCGTCCGGCGGTGGCCGCGGTCAGCATGGTGCTTGGCGCCACCGGCGCCACGCTCGTCACCGCGGGCATGGCCCTCAGCATCTTCGTCACGCTCAACGGCACCATCATGTCCGGCGCACGTGTGCCGTTCGCTGCCGCGCGCGATGGCCTCTTCTTCAAAAAGGTCGCGGAGCTGAGTCCGCGCTTCGGAACCCCCGCGCCGTCACTCGTGCTGCAAGCCGCGCTGAGCACGCTGCTGCTGCTCGCCGTGGGCCGCTTCCAGCAGCTCTTCGAGCTCGCCATCTTTGCTGAGTGGCTCTTCTACATGATCGCGTCCAGCACCATCTTTGTGCATCGCCGCCGCGCCGTACAGGAAAGTCTCGCGGGGGGGAGCGCCAGCACCTTTCGCATGTGGGGGTACCCCGTGCTGCCGGCGCTCTTCATCACCGCTGCGGCCGTACTGCTCGTCTACAGCTACCAGAGCAACCTGCGTAACTCCCTGCTCGGATCAGCCATCATCCTCGCAGGTGTGCCCCTGTTTTACGCCTTCAAGCGGAAGGCGACGCAGTAACCCTCGACGCCTCACGCTTATAGATCTGTTCGCAGATCGCATGCCCGCATGAGCAGGGCGGTGCCTCTTCCCGCGCATTCTTCTCGCACCACGTGCTGCAATATTCCTTCCCTTCCGGAACCGCACACATGCACTGCGAGTGTGCACATTTCACCTGCATTGGCTTCCCTCCTGAAGCCCTTGGATGCCTATTCCCGCCCGGCGCCAGTTTGGCAAGAGCACTACCGCATAAAAAAGCGACCTCCGTAATGCTGCGTTTGTGGGATGAGGAGGAGCAACCTAGGTGGAAGCGACAACCAGCAACTTCCACGTTTCAATGGACTTGCCATGATCTCTCTGGATTTAAGCCGCGGAGCGCCGCTCATTGACCGGGGCAAGCTGCACCTGGTCAAGGGCCGCGAAATTTCCATCTGCCATCACTGCAAAACGAGCCTCAGTCGCAAGGGTCTGCTGCGTTGCAATGAGTGCCGCCACGATTTCTGCCCCAATTGCCTGGATGCCTGCCGCTGCTACACGCAGGGGGGCTTCCGCGTCGGTTCACGCCGCCGGCAGCAGCCACGGCATCTCGCCCTGGTCACCGGCACCAGCGCCAGCCCCCAGACCGTTCATCTGAGGTAACCGCGACCGATAACCGCGACCGCAGTTTCCCATTTTGGGAGCGACGCGCTCAATTCCCGCTAACGGTTACGACCGGCGCCGCACGCACTCTTCATAGAGCCGCAAATACTCCCCCGCCGGCTCCCGCCACGAGTAGTCCTTCGCCATTCCATTCCGCTGCAGCGTCTGCCAGGCCGCCTTGTCTGTGAAGGTAGCGAACGCCCGGTCCAGTGCCGCCATGAAATGGCTCGGCTCGTAGGGATAAAACTTGAAGCCGGTCCCCGTCTGTGCCGCGGGATCCCATTCTTCAATCGTGTCATCCAGCCCGCCCGTCGCATGCACTACCGGCACGGTCCCATACTTCAGGCTGTAGATCTGGCTCAACCCGCACGGCTCATAACGCGACGGCATCAGGAAGATATCCGCGCCCGCTTCGATCTTGTGCGCCATGGTGTCGTCATACGCCACCTTGACCGCAATACGGCCGGGGTACTTCTCCGCAAACGAGCGGAACAGCCCCTCGTAGTAAGGCTCGCCCGTGCCCAGCGCCACCAGCAGCAGATCGCGCGTCATCAGCTCGGGCATGATCTCCGCCAGCAGATCGAAGCCTTTTTGCGTCGAAAACCAGGAAATGATCCCCAGCACCGGGGTGCTGTCGCTGCCGCTCTTCAGCCCGAAGGCGTGCAGCAGGTCGCGGCGGCAGTCATACTTGCCTTGCATACGCTCCGGCGTGTAGTGCGCGGCAATCTTGCGATCCGTATCGGGGTTCCACTCGTCGTAGTCCACGCCGTTGAGGATCCCCTTCAGGTCCGCCGAGCGTTTTTGCAACACGCCCTCCAGCCCCGCACCCAGTTCGCGTGTCTGGATCTCCTGCGCATAGCGCGGGCTTACCGTGCTCAGGGTGTCTGCGTAGATGATGCCGCCTTTCAGGAAGTTCGCCTGCCCGTAGAACTCCAGGCCATCCACGGTGTACACGTCCGGGGGCAGATCCAGCCGCTCGATGATCTGCGCCGGAAATAATCCCTGGTGTCCCGCATTGTGGATCGTCAGCAGGCATGGCAAGTTGCGCAGCACAGGATCGAAGTAATAGAGCGACCGCAGCATCACCGGCACCAGCGAGGCATGCCAGTCATGCGCATGGATGAGATCCGGCACGCCAAGCTGCTTCACCGCCTCAATCACCGTGCGGCAGTACAGGCCGAAGCGCTCCGCGTTGTCGCTATACTCGCCGCCCTGCGCGCCGTAGAGCCCTTCGCGATCGAACAGCTCCGGGCAGTCGAAGAAATAGAAGCGAACGCCATTGCGGATGCCGCCATCCAGCACGGTCACAAACCGGTTGTAGGAATGGAAGGGGATGGTGATGCTGGGGATCGCGACCCGCCGCTCCGTCATGTGCTTCTGCACTTGCCGGTAATACGGAAGATAGACCGTCACCTGATGTCCCTGACGCGCCATCTCGCGCGGCAACGCTCCTACAACATCGGCCAGGCCGCCCGTCTTTGCGAACGGCACACACTCGGAGGCCGCGTACACAATATGCATTCCCGCTCCGCCCCTCTACACTGCAAATGCCGCTGCTTCGCTACCGATGACAGCAGCACATGTCCCGAGTCTTGAACCCGATTCTATCGCCCCAGAGCACATCGCCTACAAATGCAGAAGAAACCCCGTCTCGGTCAGAACTTTCTGGTAGATGCAGATGCCTGCCGTCGCGTCGTCGCCGCGCTCGGCAACATGGCGCAGGACACCGTCCTCGAGATCGGCCCCGGACAGGGCGCGCTCACCCGCCTGCTTGCCCGCTCTGCCGGGCATCTCACCCTGATCGAGTATGACCCCGCCCTCACCGCAGCGCTCGCCACCGAATTTGCCGCAGCGCCCAACGTCGAGGTCCGCCACGCCGACATCCTCACCCTGGACATCGGGGCTCTTGCGCGCGAGCGCAGCCGCCCACTTGCCATCGTCGGCAATCTTCCCTACTACATCACTTCGGAGATCCTGCTCCACCTCATCGCGCATTACGCCGCCATCGATCGCGCGGTGCTCATGGTGCAGCGTGAAGTCGCAGAGCGCGTCGCCGCACCGCCGGGCACAAGCGATTACGGCGTGCTCAGCGCAACTATGCAGCTCTATGGCACGGTCGAGCTGCTCTTCACCCTCCCGCCCAGCGCCTTTGCGCCGCCGCCCGAGGTCTACTCCAGCGTCGTTCGCTTTCATGTGCAGCCACGTTTCGACGAGCTGGGCATCGCCCCGGAACACATCCAGTCACAATTCATCCCGTTCATCCGCGCCAGCTTCGCCCAGAAACGCAAGACCTGGGCCAACAATCTGCGCAACGCGGGCTATCACGCTGGACCCATCGCGGCAGCCCTCGGCGCAGCCGGCCTGAGCGCGAACGTGCGCGCCGAAGCTGTCGATCTCCCCGGCATGGCTGCCGTCTTTCGCGCTCTGGACGCATCCTGACCAAAAGCAAAGCGGCGAGGCAATCATCCTCGCCGCTTCAGCAGTCACCACAGCTTTAGCGGTGCCCGGTAGGGCCGCCACTGGGATGTGGCGCGCTCATCGGTGGCGCCGACATGTGCGGCGCCGGCGGTGGCGATGACATGCGCGGTGCAGGCGGCGGCGAGTACACGCGCGGCTGTGGCGCCATTCGCGGGGCCGGGGGCGGTGTATACGTCCGCGGCGCCGGCATAGGCGATGGACGCGGCGCCGGCATCACTGGCCGCGATCCCTGCGGCGGCGCAGCCGGCCGGAAAACCGGCCGCGGCGGCGCAACCACGGGTGGGTTGGAGCCGGCCGGAGTATCACCTCGCAAAGACTGTACCGGAGGCTGCACGCGCACGCTGTTGCCGCCACCGCCCACAGGGCCATAGCTACGCCCCACTGGCGCCACCTTCACACCTCCACCCGTTCCCCGATAGGAAATGCGACCCGGATTCTCGAGCACCGGCAACGGATCGACGCGGTGACCGTCCATCCGCACCGGCTGCGTGTGATGGTTGCCGATATCGCGTGTCGGCAGGAGCGGTCCACGCCTTACCGCCAGCAGCCTGTTCCCTGTACTCGGCGTTCCGATGTGTCCGCCAGGGATAGGGCGCGGCGGTTGCCGCCAGCCATGCGGCGAATTCCAGACCGTCACCGTCGGCTGCCAGCCGAGTCCGCACTGTCCGGGGATCCAGCCCCAGCCCATGCTGTCCCAGTAATTCCACGCGCCGCAGTGATAGGGCAGCCATCCCCACGGATATCCCGAGATCCACGTATAGCCCCACCCCGGATAATTGGCCCAGTAGCCGTTTCCATACGGGTCCCAGCCCGCGGGCTGATCGTTCGGCACCCAGACGTCTCCGTAGCCCTCCGCCGGATACCAGTCGCCGTTGGCGTCCAGGTCGTCCCAGCCGGGCGCGTTCGACGCGCCGCTGGTCTCGCGCGCGCTCGTCTGCTGCTGTGCCTGCTGCGCGATCTGGTTGTCGCGGTCCTGGTTCCACTGGTCCCATGTGTCGCTCTGGAGGGCGGCTGTCGTCACATTCGAAGCATCATTGGCATCGAAGTGCAGACTGCCGCCCTCTTCCACCGTCTGGTCGAAGGCCCCGCTCGCGGAGGCGCGCACCGTTCCCACCAGGACCGACAGGTCAGGGGCGCTGTCCAGATTGATGCGAAAGATGGAGTTGCTTACCGGCTGCGCGAAGGCGGCATTGAAGTGCACACTAAAATGCTGGCCATTCGCAGTGTTCAGCTCGAAGTAGCCTAGGCCGGAGACCATCGTCATCTCCGTCGGCTCGTTGCGCGTGTCAGCGCCCGGCAGCCTGTCCAGGCGAAGCTGGCTGTTCGGCGTCACCCGCGCCACACTGCCGTCGGTGAACTCCACCTCCGCCTGGCCATCCTCGCCGGTCGAAATCGTGTAACCCGCCAGCAGCGGCATGTTGGCCTGCGCCTGGTCGAACTGTGTCGTTTCGCCCTGCAGGATTCTGACCTGTCCCTGCACATAACTCAGCCGCACCACGGCGGTAGTATCCGGCGCCTGCGCCAGGGCCACCCCGGCGCTCATGACCAAAGCAAGAAATGAGAGTGCCAATCGGTGTGCACGCACGGGCCCACCTCCTTGTGCCCAGAGCCGTTCACGGGGGATGTGCCGCAATCGGCTCACTGGGTCACTAGTTAGAACACGCAATCCTACAGAAGGTCGCAGTCATAAACGCAATCCGAATGCCCAATCGTCACGTAAATGATGAAGCGAAGCTGAAGATGCGTAGATGTTCCGGGATACAGACGCACAACGCCGGTCGTTTGCGCGCTACTTCGTCACAATGCCGCCCGCATCGACGATTGCCAGCAGGTGCCGCGCCCGCTTCTGCGCCCGCTGCAGCACGGCATCGTCTTTGACAATGGCGAGCAGCGTCTGTGCGATGTTGCCGAGTTCCAGCGCCTGCCCGTTCTGCACCATTTGCTCCAGCGTTTCCAACTCGGCATCCAGGCTCAGCCGTCCGTGCTCATGCTCCAGCTCAAGCCTTCGCCCTTCCTCCAGAGTTGCAGCAATACCTTGCATTTCCGTGGTAAGCCACTGGATTTTAGGGTCTTTACTGTAGTTGTAGGTGCAGCCTCCATGGCCGTCTGCGCCCTGGTAGCCCAGCTCTTTCTTCCCGGTAAAGGCCAGGTGCGCATCGCCGTTCTCGCAAGTCACGTTGAAAAATTTCTTCGCCCGCGCAATCTCAAAGACGCGCTCCACCGTCGGCGATGTCACCTGGATCGGACGGTCCTGTCCTTCGCTGGGCAACGCAGCGGTATCGTCCGGGCTGGACGGTCCCGCGTCTGCGTGAAAGTGGCCCGTTCCGTCCTCATGGAGCGTGATTGCGTACTTTGCCGGCTGCAACTGAGCATTTTCGAAATGGAAGGTCACCGTCGCCGGCGCCTGAGCAGCCCCATACGGCGCTCCTGCGAGCGCGGCAATGACTACAAAGCCCGCAGCCCGCATCTACCGTGACCTCATGGGCGATACAACGCTCTGCGCGGCCAACGTTTGTGCGGTGTGGATGTGGCAGATTGCAATCGCCAGCGCATCCGCAGCGTCCGCAGGCTCCGGCTCGCGATCCAGTTCCAGCAGCCGCGCCACCATGAACTGCACCTGCTCCTTCTTCGCCAGGCCATAGCCCACCACGGACGACTTCACGCTGAGCGGCGCATACTCGGCAATCGGCAGACCCATGTTCGCCGCCGCCAGCAGCGCCACGCCACGCACCTGTCCCAGCTTCAGCGCCGACTTCGCATTCGCGGAAAAGAAGACCTCTTCGATCGCCACTACCACCGGCTCATGCAGTGTGATCAGCGCGGTCAGCTCGGCATACACACGCGCCAGCCGCACCGCAAGCGTCTCCTTTTTCGAGAGCACGATCCCGCCGGCAGCAATCGCGCGCAGCCGCGGCACGCGCGGCGTCTCGTCCATTTCCACCACGCCGTAGCCAGTGCACTCTGTGCCGCAGTCGATCCCAAAGACCCGCATGGCAGGAGTCTAACTCGGATGCGCCAGTGGACGGCAGTATGCGCCGCGGTTCTTGTCCGTTACCGGTGAAGCAGGGTCGCGATCTCGTCCCAACCGTAGGCGACGTCCGATAGTTGTGCGCCGCCAATCTCGATCGTCTTCTGCGCCACCCGCTTGCCGCCAAGCCGCTCATAGAAGCCGCACCAGGGATTCTCCTCCAGCGCCCAGACCACCGGTCGCAGCAGGCCATCCTGTACCAGACGATGCGCTAGCGCACTCATCAATTCCCTGCCGGCACCGCGCCCCTGCGCCGCCGCAAGCACGTAGAGCGTATAGATTTCGGAGTCATAATGCAGAGCGGCCACATGAACCCCATCGTGCAGAATGCCACCGCTGATGAAGCCGCAAACAGCGCCGGCATCTTCTGCAACAAAGACGCGCACGCCCTCCCGGACAAGCCACTCTTCCCATTGCTTTGCCCGCGCGTCCGTGATCCAGCGAATCCAGAAACGCCTGCGGCACAATGCCTGGATAGGTCGTTCTCCACGTATCAACGTGCACCCGAGCGATACCGAGCGCATCGGCGGCCGTTGCCTGTCGAATAGTGACCATGTCGATTCGCCGGGCGCGCTACTCAACTCACCCGCGACACACCCTCCACGGGTGAACTGGCCGTCGCATATAGCTTGCGCGGCATCCGTCCCGCCACAAAGCTCTCCCGCCCCGCCAGCACCGCATGCTGCATCGCCTCGGCCATCAGCACCGGATTCTTCGCCGTCGCAATCGCTGAGTTGATCAGCACCGCATCGGCACCCATCTCCATCGCCATCGCCGCCTCAGCCGCCGAGCCAATGCCTGCATCCACGATCAGCGGCACCTCGGTGATCATCTCGCGCAGGATGCGCAGAGTCGCCGTGTTCTGCAGACCCATGCCACTGCCGATCGGCGCCGCCAGCGGCATCACCGCCGCCGCGCCCGCATCCACCAATCGCTTCGCATACACGATGTCGTCCGACGTATACGGCAGGACGGTGAAGCCTTCCTTCACCAGCACGCGCGTCGCTTCGAGGGTCGCCTGCACATCCGGGTAAAGCGTCGCCTGGTCGCCGATCACCTCGATCTTCACCCAGTCCGACAGCCCCACCTCGCGCCCCAGCCGCGCCGCGCGGATCGCCTCGTCTGCCGTGTAACAACCCGCCGTATTCGGCAGCAGGAAGTAGCGATGCGGATCGATGAAGTCCAGCAGCGACTCTTTGGTGCGGTCCAGGTTCACCCGCCGCACCGCCACCGTCACCATCTCGGCGCCAGAGGCCTCGATCGCCCGCTGCGTCTCTGCGCCATCCTTGTACTTGCCCGTGCCCACGATCAGCCGCGACTGAAAGGCACGCCCCGCAATCACCAGTGGTTCCATACGTTTAGTTTATCGCTACAAAGAGAAAGGCCCGCACCATACTGGCTGCGGGCCTCTCCCGGTGATCTGTTGGAGTTGACCTGAGGCGTGCACGCTTCTCTATTTCACCCGCCTGCCTCCCAATCTGGCAGTCCGGGCTATGAAGTGGGCCTCAGCGAAAAGTTCTGTATTCGCCAGGTCTAGAGCGGCAACGCCCTAAGCCTCAGTCACCTCACGTACTGTGATCGAACAACTACCGTCAGAAGTTTTCATTCGCTGGATCATCCTCCTTTCCCGTGTACCTCCAACCTATCGCCGGTCCCGATAGCCGTCAAGCGGCTGCGGTTCAAAAGACGGCGGCGGTATCCTTGGCGGGTACGCTAGCGGAATCCGTTCATTCGCCATGACGCGAGCCTTCAGGCCTCTGTTCACGCGAAACAACCGCGCAGCCAACCTCACCATCGTGCTGCTGCTCTCCTTCGGGATCGGCGCTGCGGTCCCCGGCGCGGCGGCAGGGCTGCTCTTATGCCTGCTGCTCAGCCGGTTGGTCGCCTCGGCGCTCTACGGCGTTCGCACCTCAGATCCGGTCTCGTTCAGCGCCGCTCTGCTCGGCGTCTGCGTGATCGCTGCGGCGGCAAGCTGTCTGCCTGTCTGGCGCACCCTTCGCATCGAACCCGCCGCCATCCTGCGCGACGAATAATGCCTTACGCCAGCGCGTGAAAATATTCTTCGCGCTCCACCACATCCAGCGGCCGCCCGAACAGATCGCTCAGCCGCGCCGCCGTCAGCAGCTCACGCTTCGCGCCATCTCCCACAATGCGTCCCTCGCGCATCAAGATCACCCGATCGATCTCCGGCAGCACATCCGGCAGATGGTGCGTCACCAGCAGCAGCCCGGTGCCTTGCTGCGTCAGCCGCCGCAAGGTCTCGCGCAGTTCGCGTTGCGCCCGCAGGTCCAGCGCATTCGATGGCTCGTCCAGCAGCAACATCTCCGGACGATGCACCAGCGCCCGCGCGATCATGATGCGCCGCGACTCACCCGCCGACATCTCGCCCACCGGCTTCGCCGCCAGATGCGTCGCGTCCATCAGCTCCAGCGCCTCCGCTGCCCGCTGGCGCATCTCCGCGGTCACCACCAGGTGTGGCCACAAGGTTGAGCTGGCAAAGAATCCCGACACCACCGCATCGCGCCCCGGCGTATGCGCAGTGCTCGGCCCCGGCAGCTCCGTTGACACCACGCCCAGCCGCTTGCGAAGTTCTTCCACCACCCAGCGCTCGCGCCCGAAAATCCGCACCGACGATCCCTCGCGAGCCAACGGATAGCACTCGCAGGTCAGCACCTTGATCAGGCTCGACTTGCCACAGCCATTCGGTCCCAGAATCACCGCGTGCTCGCCGCGCCTCAGGGCCAGGTCGATGCCATGCAGCACCACCGCGTCGCCGCGCGCCACGTGCACATCACGCAGCTCGGCAAACCACTCCGTCGATTCGTTAGTCGGCTTAGTCATTCTTGTTAGAGTAAAAGCTCCATGGACACAACCTCCTCTTTACCCCGTGGATTTCTCTGGGGAGCCGTGCGCGCCGGCATCAAACCGAGCGGGCGCGCCGACCTCTCCGCCATCGTCGCGCCCGGGACCGCCACTGCCGCCGCGCTCTACACGACCAACAGAATTCAGGCGGCCCCGCTCCTCATCGATCGCCGCCATCTGGCTGCGAACGCCGGCCGCATCCACACCGTGCTCATCAACGCGGGCAACGCCAACTGCGCCACCGGCGATGCAGGCATCACTGCCGCCGAGCAGTGCTGCGACGCCGCTGCGGAGGCCTTTGGCTGCGACCCGCAGGCGGTCTTCCCCTCATCCACCGGCATCATCGGCGTGCCGCTTCCCGTCGAGAAGGTTCGCGCTGCATTGCCCGCTCTGTGCGAAGCGGTTGGCAGCACAACAGACCACTTCGCCAGCGTCGCCGCCGCAATCATGACCACCGACACGCGGCCCAAGACCGCCCATGCCGTCGCCGACATTGACGGCTGCCCGGTACGGATCGCCGGCATCGCCAAGGGCGCCGGCATGATCCATCCGCAACTGGCCGCAGCACCGCACGCCACCATGCTCGTCTACCTCTGCACCGATGCCGCCGCCGACCCCGCGCTCCTGCAGAGCCTGCTCACCAGCGCCGCGGAGACCAGCTTCAACCGCATCTCCATCGATGGCGACACCTCCACCAACGACACCCTGTTGCTGCTCGCCAGTGGCGCATCCGGCGCGACTCTCAACGACGGCAACGCCGCTCCGTTCGCTGCCGCGCTTGGGGAAGTCTGCACCTCCCTGGCAAAGCAGATCGTCGCCGACGCCGAAGGCGCAACCCATCTGGTCGAGCTCAACATCTGTGGCGCTGCCTCCGACGCCGACGCTCTCCGCGTCGCCCGGGCCATCGCGCATTCCCCCCTGGTTAAGACTGCCTGGGCCGGCAACGACCCCAACTGGGGCCGCCTGATCGCCGCCACCGGCTACTCCGGCGCCGAAGTCGACCCCGCGCGCATCACCATCCGTCTCGGCGATCTCCTCATCTGCGAGCGCGGCGGGCGCGCCGCTGCCTTCGACGAAGCCGCCGCGCACCGCTACCTCAGCCAGCCCGAATTCTCCGTCCACATCGACCTCGGGCTCGGCACCGGCGCCTGCCGTTTCTGGACCTGCGACCTTACCCGCGAGTACGTCTCCATCAACGCCGACTACTCGACCTGAGGCGTCTGCTTCGCGACGATTGGCCACGCTGCGCGCGACACTTTTTCTTCGTTCAAACGCCATGCAACGAAAGTAGTGCATGGCGTGCAACCCTCGATAAACACTGCATGAATCGCGCATGAAGCGCCCTTGTGCACAGGCTTATGCACACTTCTGTTGAAAAGCACTCGTTGCGCATCGCCGAAAGCTGTGGCACTCTGGCGCACGCCTCCCGCTTCAGCTTTTCTGGTTCGGCAATCTGGATCGGCAATCGACCGAGCTCTGCTCATGCGTGCGCCGTTTTTCTACTCGGTGCAACGCCGCGCGGCGGTTTCGCCCAGGGCGAACGTGCTCTACAATCGTTTGCAATCGCCTCATGGGTTTTCCCATCCGAAGCTACTTCAAGGACTCCTGCTGAACATGCCACGAAGGCCGAGTGCGGCCACCGCCGCCACACCGCATCCCCTCATCTCGAACCAACGGCTCCAACACCTCTACGTCACCCTGCTTCGGGCGCGCCTGTTGCGTCAGCGCAACCGGCTTAAAGAGAGCGCAGCCTCTCTTATCGTGCGCGAAGCACTCGTCACCGGAACTGTGACACACCTCGAAGACGGCGACGCAGTGATGCCGGTCTCCGGCGATCGCCTCGCCGCCCTGGCACGTGGCCATAGCCTGCGCCGCGTACTCGCTGCGGGGACGCTTCCCGGCGTCCTCATGTCCGCTCCTACGGTCGAAGCCCGCTTCGCCATCGCCACCGGCTATGCCCTTGCCCGCCAAGGCACGGAGCATGTAACCCTCGCCTTCAGCGGACCAGGCCTCGCTTCTCTCGACGCGATACGCGCCTCCCTGGCTTACGCCGCGCAACACAAGCTGGGAATTGTCTTTGTTATCGAGAGCCCGGCGGACGCCGAACTCAGCAGCGCGCGCAATACAGAGCCGCTGGGCCTCTACGGCATACCGGTCGATGGCAACGATGTCATCGCCATCTATCGCGTCGCGCAGGAAGCCATCCACCGCGCCCGGCGTGGCGTTGGCCCTACCCTGATGGACTGCAAGCCCTGGCCGCTGGATGGCGCTGCCGATCCTGTACTCCGGCTCGAGCAGGCGCTGGAACGCCGCGGCCTGCCCACAGGCGAATTAAAGCAGCGAACACTCGCCCGCTTCAAGGAAGAGTTCGTGGCGGCAGGCAGAAAGCGTCATTAGCCAAAACCTTAAAGCTTTACTCGAAGGTCTCCGCCGCTCATCTCTGCCGGCTGCTCCAGCCCCAACATTGCCAGCACCGTCGGCGAAATGTCCCGCAGTGAGCCGCCTTCACGCAGCCGGTACTTCGCCGCATCCTCGCTCACCAGCACAAAGGGCACAGGATTCGTGGTGTGGGCGGTGTGCGGTCCGCCGCTCACCGGATCCACCAGCAACTCCGCATTGCCATGGTCCGCGGTGATCAGCATCGACGCACCCGTCTGACGCAGCGCCGCGTAGAGCTGGCCCAGGCAGGCGTCCACGGTTTCCACGCCGCGAATCGTCGGCTCCAGCCTGCCCGAATGCCCCACCATATCGGCATTCGCGAAGTTCACCACAATCAGTTGGAACGCCGTATCTGCCACCGCCTTGGTGACGACATCCGCGATGCCCTGCGCGCTCATCTCCGGCGCCAGGTCATAGGTGGCCACCTTCTGCGATGGCACCATCTGCCGGTCCTCGCCGGGAAACTCCTTTTCGATGCCTCCGTTGAAGAAGTAGGTCACGTGGGCATACTTCTCCGTCTCGGCTACGCGCAGGTTGCGCAGTTGCGCGTTCGCAAGACGGTTGGCCAGCAGGTTCTCCATCGACTCCGGCAACAGAATCATCGGAACCTTGAACTGCTTGTCGTACTGCGTCATCGAGAGGTAGTGCAGATCCTTGGGGACCTCAAAGCGCGGGATCGTCTTATCCAGATCGTCCGCGCCCGGCAGCTCGCGGCCACCAGTCGTCGTCAGCCCACTCTCGCGAGCCAGAACACGCGTGATCTGCCGCACCCGGTCCGCCCGGTAGTTAAAACAGATGCAAACATCTTCATCGCGCACCTGCGCCACTGGTGCGCCTGCCGCATCCGCTACCACGAAAGGGATGACGAACTCGTCGGTCACGCCCTGGCTGTAACTCTCCTTCACCCGTGCGATGGCATCCATGTGCGAGCCGCCTTCAGCCGTGCCCTTCACCATGGCGTCGAAGGTCAGTCGCTCGCGCTCCCACCGTCGATCACGATCCATCGCGTAGTAGCGGCCGCTCACCGTCGCCAGCCTCCCCACGCCGATCTCCTGCATGGCGCGAGCGAGTGCCTCCAGATACCCGGCCCCGCTCGTCGGCAGCGTGTCGCGCCCATCCAGGAACGCATGCACGAACACACGCTCGGCGCCACGCATCTTGGCTGCACGCAGCAGCGCATAGAGATGCTTCTGCTGCGAATGCACGCCGCCATCCGACAGCAGTCCCAGCAGATGAAGTTGCCGGCCCTCCTCGCATGCGCGATCGATCGCGCGCACAATCTCCGGATGCTCATAGAAGCTGCCGTTCGCGATCATCGCATCAATGCGCGTGATGTCCATCGACACTACACGCCCCGCGCCAATGTTCAGGTGCCCCACCTCGCTGTTGCCCATCTGCCCATCCGGCAGTCCGACGAAGTGATCCGAAGCATGCAGCAGCGTGTTGGGAAATTCACGCAGCAGCCGGTCGTAATTCGGCTTTCGTGCCTGCGCAATTGCATTCGCTTCGCGTTCCGCGCGATATCCCCATCCATCCAGAATGGCCAGCACCAGCGGTCGTCGCATCTTCTTCGTCTCTCCTGCGTTCATAAACAAATCCATCTCATCGCAATATGTATGGGCAAGTAGCGGTCATCGTGCAGCAGCGGCAGCGCCGGCCTCGCGGCAGTATTGGGAATCCAGCAGAAGACGGTATATCGCGAATTCGTCTTGCGCCTCTTCCGATCTTCCGCCCGGCACCTTCTCCACCATGCGCTCCACTGCGGAGCGCAGCTCTGGCGGAGGGGAATAGCTCGCGATCCGCTCCGGCGTCGCATACGGCAGCGGCGGCAATGGCTGACTTTGCTCCCCCTCAGGCCAGACAAGAAAGGCGGCGGTGGCGTGGCAGGCGTCCCGCATGGGCGCCGGAAGACCTGGGTGTCCTGGCGTGCTGGCACGGCCCGCACTCGACCAATCCACCGGATGCCGGTAGTCGGCTCCGATGGCCAGCGCCGGATAGAAGTATCGGCCCGGAACACCGTACACCACACTTCCCGGGGGAATGTTTGCGCGCAGCTCCCGCACCACCAGCATCGGATTGCGCTGTCGCCAGTGCATCAGCGCCGGCAACTCTCTGGCAACGCGCAACACAACCATGAAGACGCATAGGATCGCGCCGATTCCCCAGGCCAAACGAAGGCGTACTTTGGGAGCGCCTTCGGTCCATGCGCACAGCGCGGCAATTTCCAGCAGAAATCCCCAGTAGGTGTTCATGTTGAGAGCGCGCGCGGTAAGCAGCACTGTCGCCGCCATGTTCAACAGTGAAACCGCCAATAGCCACCGTTGGAACCGTGTGATTTGGCGCCAACGCGACATGTCGACCAGGCCAAGTATCACGAGCAGTGCACCGTAGTAGGCGAGCTGCGTCGTCGCGTGACCGAAACCCCAGCTGCCGCCCATCAAGGGGCTCACGTCCACGGCATCTCCGGCGCTTGCATGACGAACAGAGGCTACGGAGTCCCAAGGAGTCATCCGTAGAGGCAGCAGAATCGCTGACCAAACGACAAGAGCAGTGACGACCGTTGTGATTACAGCCCGTATCTTATGGTGGGCAACGAGCAGCGGCAGCAGGGCCACCATCAATGCGAGCAGCGGCCAGGTCCGGGGCGTGGTGGACACTGCAATACCCAACAGCGCGCCAAAGCCTGCCCATCGCCGCACCATCGCCGCGGTTGGCTCATCTTCTGCGGTCTGCTTTGCAACCAGCGCAAGTGCCAACACGATCAAGGCCAGGGTCCATGCATCCGGGCGGCCCGGCAGCGAGATGCCGAAGCTCATGCCGATCGACAGCGAACAGAAAAGAACCGCGCCCATCGCGATAGCCCATGATCGGCGCAGGCGATAGAACAGCAGGCCGATGGATGCCAGGTACGCGATATTCCCTGCGAAGGCAAAGCTTCTCCACGTGCGCATGGAAAAACCAAAGACCTTCAACACTGCGACTCCCACCCAGAAGAGTGTCGGCCCGTAGAATCGAAGCGGATTTGCTGGACTTGGAAAATCGGCCAGCACAGATGGGATAGCGCCCTTGTGCCGCAGCAGCGAAAGGCAGGTGGAGACCCAGTAAATTTCGTCTTCCCACCCCTGATGCGCACGGATGATCGGTATATAGGCGAGAACCAGAACCACCAGCGTGCCTATCGCAAACAAGGCCGTAAAGAGATGGCGCCGGGCGGATACCTTCACGAGAAACTCATCTCCACGGTCAGCGCGTCCTGGTTGTGCCTGATCTGTCTGTCATGATCTCTCTGTCATGCTAGCAGAGGGTATCGCCGCTGCTTCGCACGCGACACTCCAACTTCGCAATCGATATTCGGATCCGCAATAGTGCAGCAACGTCGCCTTCTCGCGATGGGACTCCGCCGATGCGAAGACACGGATGGCTCCGCCTGCAGTCCTCTATATCGTCGTCGTCTTCATCGAGGGCCGTGCATGGATCCCGCGTGGCCGCAAAAGCTTTGGACCGCCGTGAGTGGTCACTCGCGGCGGTCCAAGGGTTGTAGCGCGATGTTGTCGCGCGGTCTCGATCTTCAGCGCTGCGGCGGCGTGGCGGATGCCGGTGGCGGCGTGGTGGGTCCCGGAGCCGTGGACGGCGCAGGCGTTGCCGAAGGAGACGTGCGCTGTCCAGGTGCCGGAGTCGCGCCACCGGGAGCGGTTGAGCCGGCAGGCGGTGCGTGCTCTGCCTGGTACTTCTTCTGCGCCTCTTCGATCTCAGGACGATGCTTCTCAATCGCATCGCGTCCGACCTGGCGGCCCTTCTGCTGCGCGGCGCCTACGCTCTCACCCAACATCGGCGGGAAGGCCTGCAACACGCGCTTGCCGGCGGCCGTGCGATAAAACTCCAGCGCCTTCGCAGCGTCCTCCTGCGAGAGATACTTCGCATAGATTGGCTGCATCATGGTGGGATAGTCGATGCCGTCGATGCCGGTCTGCACATCGGTCCACACATCTTGCGGAATGAATGGCGCGGCCTGCTTGTTCATCGCGATCATCTGCGACCAGTTGTTCTGCTCTATCTTCTTGTATTCCATCAGGTCCAGCAGCTCGCGCGTCTGGGCCATGGTGATGGGGTTTGCGGGAGGCGTGGGCGCGCCTGGCGTTAACGAGCCGATGCGGCGATTCGACGGCGCAGTTGCCGTCGGTGCGCTCGGCGTCGTCTGTGCCTTTGCACTCGCACCGCCGGTCGTGCTGCTCGGGGTGCTGCTTTGCGCAAAGGCGCTGCTCGCCGTGCATGGCAATATCAATAGGACTCCGCCCAGCAAAACTCCATTTAGTGCGGTGGGAAGAAACTTCATCAGAACACTCTTTCCTGCGCGGCGCCTTGCGCCACGCTCTTGGGCTTTGCATCTTCACAAACCAGTGAAGATGGGTTAATCGTCACAATTCACAGACTCGATGCCGAGGAACTCTGCTGCCTGTCCCAGTTCCTCCTCGATCCGCAGTAGCTGGTTGTACTTCGCAATCCTGTCCGTGCGCGACGCCGAACCGGTCTTGATCTGGCCTGCGCCGGTCGCCACCGCAAGGTCGGCGATAAAGGCGTCCTCGGTCTCGCCGCTGCGATGCGAAATGATCGATGTGTATCCGTAACGCCGCGCCAGTTCGATCGTCTCCAGCGTCTCGCTCACCGTGCCGATCTGGTTCAGCTTGATCAGAATCGAGTTGCCAGCGCCCTCGTCTATGCCGCGCTGCAGCCGCTCTGTATTGGTTACGAAGATGTCGTCGCCTACCAGTTGGACGCGGCTGCCCAGCTTTTCGGTCAGCAACTGCCAGCCCTTCCAGTCATCCTCGGCCAAGCCATCTTCAATCGAGATGATGGGATACTGCCGCACCCAGTCGGCATAGAAGTTCACCATCTCCTCGCTCGACTTCTCGCTCTTGTCCGACTTTTTGAAGACATAGTTGCCGCTCGATTTGTCGAAAAATTCGCTCGACGCCGGATCGAGCGCCAGTGCAACGTCTTCACCCGCCTTGAAGCCCGCCTGCTCGATGGCTTCGAGAATCACCTCGATCGCCTCGACATTCGACTTCAATGACGGAGCAAATCCGCCCTCGTCACCGACAGCGGTGTTGTAGCCCTTCTTCTTCAGCACGCCCTTCAGCGTGTGAAAGACCTCCACGCCCCAGCGCAGCGCGTCGGAAAAGCGCTCCGCGCCCACCGGCATCACCATGAACTCCTGAAAGTCCACGTTGTTGTCCGCGTGCGCGCCCCCGTTGATGATGTTCATCATCGGTGTCGGCAGGATGCATGCATTCACCCCGCCCAGGTAGCGGTAGAGCGGCAGCTTGACCGCGGCGGCCGACGCGCGAGCGCACGCCATCGATACCGCCAGAATCGCATTGGCGCCGATCCGGCTCTTGTTCTCCGTTCCGTCCAGCGAGATCATCGTCGCGTCAATCAGCCGCTGGTTCGCCGCATCCATGCCCGTCAACTCCGGCGCCAGGATGCTCTCCACGTTCTCCACTGCATGCAGCACACCCTTGCCCAGATAGTGCGACTTGTCCCCATCGCGCAGTTCCACGGCCTCGTGCTCTCCGGTCGAGGCGCCGCTCGGCACCGCCGCCCGGCCTGTCGCGCCGCCGTCCAGAACCACGTCTGCCTCTACTGTGGGGTTTCCGCGTGAGTCAAGAATCTCCCGCGCGTGTATCTGCGCAATCTCCGTCATATCGCTCCTTGTGATTTGGTGCTGCAAGCGGTCGTTCAATTTCGGGCGGCGGTCCACCGGAATCGGCTCGCCGGTCACCCCGCCGATCATGCTGATCCAATTGCTCATCTATCGATTGATTTCGCGATTCGCGACTTCCTAAGCCCTCAACAGCTCAGGGCCGTCGAATGCAGTCAAGACCTAACCCTGAAAGTCTAACAAAGCAGGCGGCGATTGTTGCAATTCCGCATCTCCCAGGACCCTAAGATGCCGTAGTCTTGCTGCTGCCGTAGTCTTGCTGCAATGAGGATACCCTCGATGAGGAAGACCGGATGACCTACCCCTCGAAGGTGGATGGCTGGATCGGGATGGTTCTCGCGTTGATTCCGGCGGGCCTGCTGCTCGAAGCCGTCTTTTTGCGATCGCTCCTCGTCGGCATGGTCGCGGCCTCCGTTCCTGTCATCTATGCGTTAGCCGTCTTCCCTACGAATTACGAACTCACTCCGGACGGGCTGAAAGTACGCTCCGGAGTCATCCGTACTTCCATCCCATACCAGGAAATTCGCCGGGTACGCGCCTCGCGCAGCTGGTTGTCGGCGCCTGCACTCTCGCTCGACCGCCTCGAGATCGCATACGGAAGCTCCCGCACGACACTTATCTCGCCCCGCGACCGGGCAGCATTTCTCCGGGATCTTTCGGCGCACGTCCCTGGGCTGAAGTTCGACTCATAACCGCACGAAACACTCGCCAGGAAAAACCCTTCCAACTCCAGCAGGCGGCGTGCCCTCATGAGCCACTCTTCGCTCGCGCGCAGAACGGACAAGGAGCACGCCTGCTTCCTCTGATGTTTGAAGGTGTAGCCCGGTCATGCCGCTACGGCACGATCGCCCCTACGCTTCGTAGAGCTGGCGCAGCTCGCATTCGCCATCGGCAACGGCCATCAGGAAATCCTTGGCCAACTGAATCACCTCTTCCTTGGAGTTCGCTTTCATAATGGCGAACCCGCCCACCACTTCCGTGGATTCCGTGAAGGGACCATCGGTCACGGTGATCTTGTTGTTGGATTTCCGGACTCGCGCGCCAAGACTGCTCGGAAGACAGCCCTCCGTCGAGAGCAGCCATCCCGCCTTCATGCCCTCTTCGACCAGCTTGCCCATGGCAGTCATTTCCTCTTGTGTTGGCGGGGTGCCACGTTCCACTGACTTGTAGATACTTAGGAATCGCATTGTTTTCTCCTTGATGGATGACGAATTAGGTTTCGGAGCCGGGGTTCTCCGCAGTTCTGGGGGCCTCAAAATCCCACGCTCTACAGATACGTCGAACAAGGAATCGTCCGCTCGACACGAAGATAAAAAAATACTCCTCCTGCAATCTCCCTCAGAGCCGGCGCGCCGATTCCCGAGTTCTGAAGTGGAGCTTCCGCCAAATAAATCCATTGGTCCGGTTCTCTGCTCTAACCAGCCAGTAACCTCGCAGGTACGCGCCTCTGCTTCCCGTAACGACTTCGCAACTTCTTCGTCTACGCTGGTGTCAGTTCTGCCAACGCAGTCCATGCGATGTGGAGGTTTGCCGCAATGAAGTCCAGATTTATTCTCGCCGGGGCCACGCTGGCGCTTACGGGCGCTTTCGCCGTGGCGCAGACCACAGCCAAACCAAGTCCCTACGAGGGCACCTCGCAGCCCCCCTCCTCGGACGTCATCCGCGCCACCGAATCGCCGGCCGTCACGCCAGCTCCTCCGCCAACTCTGCCCCCGCCCGCACCCGTGGCCGTCCAGCAGGCTCCTCCTGCGGCGACCCATCCGGCTCCGGCACAAAATCCCGACTACGGCATCGTCGAGGTACCAGTCACCACCGAGCCTGGTGCACCGGCGCAGGCGCCCAGCCTTCAAACGCGGAATGGCCGCGCCTACAATCCTGACTACGACATCGTCACCAGCGTATCCACTCCGGACAACGCCCTGGCCGAAGGCACTCCCATCCATACCCGGCTGGACCGCGAGATTTCCTCGCGCGAAAACGGCGTCGGCACGGTCTTTACCGCGCAGGTCGATCGTGACGTCGTGCAGAACGGCCGCGTCATTATTCCCACCGGCTCGGTGGTGCACGGCCGCGTCACGCATGCGGACTACGGTCGCCGCATCGCCGGCCATGCCTCGTTGCGCCTGCTGGCCGATGAAGTCGTGCTGCCGGATGGCACTCGCTACTACCTGAGTGCCATACCCAGCATGACCGCGCGTTCCACCGGCACCAGGGTCAACGGCGAAGGCACGATCCAGACTCGCGACAATCCCAAGACCCTCGCCACCCAGTACGGAGTCGCCGGAGGCGCAGGTGCCGCTACCGGTGCGGTCCTGGGCGGTCCTACGGGCGCCATCGTCGGCACCGGGATCGGTGTTGGCGTCATCACCGCCCACTTCCTGATCAACCGTCAGGTCGCCGTGCTGCCCGCGGGCTCCGCCATCACCTTCGGTCTCAAACAGCCCATGCGCCTCGCTCCGCTCACCACCACAGCCTCGAAATAGGTGTTCGGCTGCAACACGATCAGGGGAGCCTCCCGGCTCCCCTCTTTTCATGCGTGAATATCGATTGCCTCTCGACCGGCGGCCCGGGCACACTCCAGCCATGGCATCCTCGCTCGTCATCCTCACCGGCGCCTCAGGCAGCGGCAAGACAACACTCGCGCGGGCCATTCAGGAAACTGGCCCCACACACTGCGAAGTGCTCTTCTTCGATTCTGTCGGCGTTCCGTCCTCTGAAGCCATGCGCGCCTTCGGCGACGACCATCAGCCGGGCGGAGCCTGGCAGCGTGCCACGACGATTCAATGGATCGACAGTATCGCCACCATACTTCGCGCAGGAACCTCAGTCCTCTTCGAGGGACAGATGCGCATCGCCTTCATTCACGAAGCGCTCGTCTTGTCTGGCATTGCAGGCGCGCACATTCTCCTGGTGGACTGCGACGACGCCACGCGGCGCGCGAGACTGCACGCGGATCGCAATCAACCCGAGCTCGCGAACGCCGACATGATGGCATGGAGCCGCTACCTTCGCGACGAGGCAATCCAGTCAGATTGCGAGATCCTCGACACTGGCTCAGTTTCATTTGAAAACTGCCTCAGCCGCATCCACCAGCTTCTGACCAGCCACTGAGGTGACTTTCTATCCCTGCGGTACATGCTCCAGCAACCGCCGCCATGTCTTCTGATTCTTGCGGAAGCTCTTCTTCAAATCTTCCAGGATGCGCTCGAAATCCGCATGTGCATGCAGCCGCTGCCACGCTGGATTTTTGGAAAACCACGGATAGTTTTCATTCCCCAGATAGATTGCGCGCCGAAGCCAGTGCAGTGCCTCGCTCTCGTCACCCTCTACCGCGAAGTATGTCGCCAGCCGGTACGCCATCTCGCTGTCCGCCTCCGCTGCCGAGAGCGAATCCTCTTCAATCAATGATGCAGCCTTCTCCCGCTGCCCTACCTGCACATAGCACATCGCCAGCGTTGGAAACGCAATGCGCATCGAGTCGTCTTCGCGAATCACCGTCTCCAGCAGTGTGATTGCCGTTTGCAACTCGCCCTTGCGCATGTGCTGGTATGCAAGCGACGTCCGCAGCAGCGAGTGCTTCGGCTCCAGCGTCAATCCCTTCTGCAGCTCTTCCTCTGCCAGCTCCAGTTGGTTCTGATACTGGTACACACGAGCGCGATGGTTGTAGATCGCCGGCGCATTCGACGGATTCAGTTGTAGCGAGCGATTAAATTGCGCGAGCGCATCCTCATACATGCCGTCCAGCCGTAGTGTGATACCGGCGATCGAATGCACATTCCAGTCATTGCCGCTGGTGCGCAGCAATTGCTCGATGCCGTGGCGCGCGCTCTCCTTCTCGCCCCGCGACAGCATCATGTACACACGGTAGAGGTTCGCTTCGATCGATCCCGAATCGATCTCCAGCGCCTTGTCGAAGGCCCGCCGCGCGCTCAGCAGGTGCATCTGCCCGCCAAAGCCGTTGCGCACATATTGCAGGTGCACAATCCCCAGCCCGCTCCACGCCGCGGCAAACTGCGCATCGCGCTCCACCACGCGCTCAAAGCCCTTCAGTGCGCGGTCCAGGTCACCCCGCGAGCCCGAGCGCGAGACAAACGACGACAGCAACGCCCGCGCCTGCAGGTACTCTTCCGAAACCTGCTCGCCCAGCCGAGAGGTCCGCATCGCGCGCTCGCCATGCCCGCCGTTCAGCTTCTGGCCCATCCCTTGCAACGTTGCGAAAACTTCGTTGGAGATCTCCGTCTGCACCGCGATCAGATCGAAGGACGCCACGCGAATCGCGCCGCCCGTCCGCACGCTCTGCCCCGCCACGTCCAGCAATTGCCAGTTCAGGTCGAAGCCATCCTCCGAGCGCAGGAAATTTCCCGCCAGCACGTAGCGCACCAGCAGTCGCTGCCCCAGTGCTAGCGGATCCATCTGCTGCACCGAGAGCGGCAACTGCATCAGTGCGCTCGATGGCCGCACGACCAGAGACGGCATCCGCGCCAGCCGCGCCGCAATCGCATCCGCCAGCGCGAAGCCATACATAGGCGAATCCTCCGCATGCGACCCCACCGCGCCGCTCGCCTGTCCCGCCGCCTTCGCTGGTCCAAGATTGCGGAACGGCATCACCAGAATGCTGTTCTCCTTCGCCTGCTCATCCGCCGACTCGCGAAAACGCTCCGCCAGCATCGACAGCATGCCCGTAGACCGCTTCTCCCGCTCCGCCGGCGGAACATTCGCCGGCACATCGAATGGCAGCCCCGCCGCCTCGAACTGCTTTGTGCGCATGATGGTCTTCAGCGACTCGCGCACATCCGCGGCCGATGCATAGCGGTCCGCCGGATTCTTTTTCAGGCAGCGATCGATCACGCTCGCCAGTTCGTCCGGCACCTCCGGGCAGCATGTCTTGAGTGATGGTGGATCGGCAAACTGGATCGCGCGTACGCCCTGCAGCACTTCTGCATCCGGCCGCACAAACGGGTGACGCCCGCTCACCAGCTCATACAGAATCACCCCGAAGGCGAACAGATCGCTCTGTACACTGCTCTGCCCGGTTACGAATTGCTCCGGCGCCATGTAGGCCAGGGTGCCGCCTCGCGCCGTATAGGTCGTCGCCACCGCGCCCTGCTTACGCCGCGTTGGCTGCGCCGGATCGAACTCCGCCTCATCTGGAGTCTTGCGCCGCGCAAGGCCAAAGTCGAGGATCTTCACCAGCCCGCCATCGGTCAGCATCACGTTGGCCGGCTTCAAATCGCGGTGATAGATGCCGATCTGGTGCGCCGCGCTCAACCCGTCCGCGATCTGGGTGCCCACCGAGAGCACCAGTTGCACATTCCCCGGTCCCTGCGCAATCACGCGATCCAGCGAGCGTCCCGGCACATACTGCATCACGATGTAGGCTTCGTCGCTCGACTCGCCCACTTCGTAAATGGCGCAGACATTCGGATGTTCAATCGCAGATGCCAGCCGCGCCTCGCGTAGCACAGTCGTGCGCATCTGCTCCAGCGAGAGTGCGCCGCGCTTCAGGATCTTCAGCACCACCGGGCGCATCAGCAGCGTGTCGTTGGCCAGGTAGACCACGCCGCTGCCGCCGGAGCCCAGCTTCTTCAGAATCTCGTAGTGCTCAATCTCGCGCCGCTTCATTCTGGCTTCAGTGTAGCGGCGTTCGTCTGAGGAAATTTCCGTGCACCGGTGTGTCAGTGCAAATGTTCACGTAGAAAGTCGAGTGTCCGCTCGCGCGCCCGCATCGCGCACGACGCGGAGTAGCTGGCGCCTCCCTCGCGGTTGAACGCATGCCCCGCCGGGTAGCGGAAGATCTGCACGTCGCGATACGCCTCCGCGATCTTGTCCACCTCGCTCGCCGGAATATGCGCGTCCTGTTCGCCAAAGTGCAGCATCACCGGTACCTTGGGCCGCTCGCCCAGGTAGTGTGTAATGTTTCCGCCGTAGTAGCCCACCGCCGCATCGATCGGCAGCCGTGCCGCGCTCAGCCACGCCATCGTGCCGCCCAGGCAATAGCCCACCACCCCTACACCGAAGGGGCCGAAGCGGCCGAAGGCCCGCAGCCATTCCACCGCCGCGGCAATGTCACCCACTGCTCGCTCAGGATCGAATTTTCCCGCAAGCTGCCTGCCCCGCTGCATCTCCGCATCGCTATAATCCAGGTCCACGCCCGGCTCGATCCGATCAAACAGCGCCGGCGCAATCGTCACAAAGCCCTCCTCTGCATAACCCTCGGCCACCTCGCGAATGTGCGCGTTGACCCCGAAAATCTCCTGCACAATCACCAGACCGGCCGTCGTTGGCACTCCCGGCTGTACCGCGTACGCATCCAGCGTGTGACCATCCTTCGCATGAAGCCGAACCGTCTCTCCCATCGGTGCTCCCTCCACGAGTTTGTAGGATGCACTTGCGCTGCATAACAGCGAGACGGTGCTCTGATCCGGTATGGACCGAAGCCTGTCGGCACACGCTGCGGCCATCGGGCAGTTGAAGTGGTCTTCCCGAATATCGAGAAATTGGACCTTGGCGCTGCAGCCCGTCACTTGCACACTGGATTGTGAAACGTATGAGGACGCGACGCGAAATGCTGAAGGATGCCGGCATCCTGACCGGCTTTGCCGCGTTCAACGGACAAGCCTTTGTGAAGCAGGACCGCATTGTTGCAAAATTGCTCGGTCGTGGAATTGAGACAGTACACACTGCACGCCGGTGCACGAGAGACTCTCATCTCGCTCTTCGAGGGCGAGTTCATTAAGCCACAGGAAGCGATCGGCATGCCGGTGTTCGGTCCATTCTGCGACCTGGACGATCCCAACCGCTTTGTCTGGATGCGCGGCTTTCCCGCCATGGCCGAGCGCAAACGCATGCTTGCGGCGTTCTATGAAGGTCCGGTGTGGAAGGCGCATCGTGAAGCAGCAAATGCAACCATGCTTGATTCCGACAATGTCCTCCTCCTGCGTCCTGCGCGGTCTCCCTCGGCGGAGTCCGCGGCACACATTCCCGGCGACGCAGCCTTGCAACGGCAGAGCCTCCTGGTTGCGAATATCCACTACGTTACCGCCCCGGCAATCGACGCATTTGCAGAGTTTTTCGACCGGAAGATAAGGCCCCGCCTCGCGGCGACGGGCGCCCGCATCATTGCATCGTTCCAAAGCGAAAATGCTCCGAATACCTTCCCGAAGCTCCCCGTCAGAGAGGGCGAAACCGTCTTCGTCTGGTTAGCGGCATTTCCCGACATGAGCCACTATCGGCAGCATCTTGCCGCTCTCCGCACAGGTCCCGACTGGCGAGAGCAGGCCCCGGAAAATCTCCTCCACCAATTCGCTCGCAAGCCTGAAGTCCTGCTGCTGGCGCCCACGCCTCACTCGCAGCTTGGAATCTAGTGGTTCTCGCGGCCGCCCAGCGGGTGCTCGGTTCCTTCCACCCGGCTCGCCGCCAGCCGCCGCGGCCGCCGGCCCATGATGTACATCACCAGCCCGAAGACAAACATCAGCACGCCCCAGATCAGGTTGATATTCATGTCCAGCGATTTCTCGTAGATCGCGCTGCCCCGCGTGAACAGGCCATACAACGTCATCAGCCCGCCCGTGACCAGAAACATCAGCCCCAGCGGTATCCGGATATCCAGTCCCATCGCGATCTCCTCCTGCACGAGCACGCATTACGCAAAAATCAGATTCAGCGCCACCGCCATCGCCAGCACCACTACCGCCAGCGTCACCGGACGTTTCCACCACGGCAGGTCATGCTCCTCCGGCTTCGGCGTCAGCGAATACACCAGCCCCACCAGCTCGCGCTCCTCGCGCGGCTTGGTCAGCATGCTCACCACCAGAGTCACAATCAGGCACACCACAAACGCCCAAATCGCTGTCCAGAAGTTCTGCGCCATCTCGCTCGGATAGCGATGCACCACACCCAGCCAGCCGCCCTTTACGCTCACACCTTCCCCTACCGGCAAGGTCAGGCCGATATGCCCCAGCCCCGCCAGCACACCCGCCAGCAGTCCGGAAAAGGCTGCGTGCCCAGTCGCACGTTTCCAGAACATCCCTGCCAGAAATGTCGCAAACAGCGGCGCATTCACGAACGCGAACACCATCTGCAGCGCGTCCATGATGTTGTTGAAGTTCGTCACCGTGTACGCCGCGCCGATCGACAGCAATATCCCGCCCACCGTCGCCACGCGCCCCATCCAAAGATAGTGCGCATCCGACTCATGCTTCCGGATATACGACTGGTAGATGTCATAGGTCCACACGGTATTGAAGGCGGTCACGTTGCCCGCCATGCCGGACATGAAGCTCGCCAGCAGCGCGGTCAGCCCCAGCCCCAGGATGCCCGTCGGAAAATACCGCAGCAGCATATTCGGAATCGCGAGATCGTAGTTCAGCACCGGCTTGCCATCCTGGTCGACCACCGGCTTGCCGGTGATCGCATTCACCTTCACCGGGATCAGCCCGCGTCCCTCCATGGCAACCGCCTGCACGTCTCCCTTGTTCTCCGCCGTCTGCGCAATCGCCGCATGCGTATCGGAGCTCGACGGCGCCGCGCGCGACACCGAAGCTGTCGCTCCACTCAAGTGATCCTGTACCGCCGGCACACTGATCGCGATCAGCCCCGGCAGGATCACCAGGAAGGGAAAGAACATCTTCGGGATCGCGGCAATCAGCGGCACTTTGCGCGCGCTCTCCTCCGAGTCCGCGGCCATCGCCCGCTGGATCACCAGGAAGTCCGTGCACCAGTAGCCAAAGCTCAGCACGAACCCCAGCCCCATCACCAGCGAGAACCACTCCACGCCCAGCGGATTGGTGCTCGCGTGCTCCATCCCGCGCCAGGAGTGCGTATACGCGGGCCCCAGGGTGTGCTTGATGCCGTTCCATCCGCCCACGTTCTTCAATCCGATCCACACCAGCGGCAGAAAACCCGCCACGATCAGGAAGAACTGCAGCACCTCGTTGTAGATCGCACTGGTTAGCCCGCCCAGAAAGATGTATGCCAGCACGATCACCGCGCTGATCGCGATCGATACATGAAAGATCCAGCTCAGCGGAATGCCCACCGCCAGAAACAGCGAGTCCAGCATGTGCAGGTTCTGGATCAGCAGCGCCATCGCGTACATCGAGATGCCGCTCGAAAAGACCGTCATGATCGCGAACAGGATCGCGTTCAGCCCGCGCGTCTTCTCATCGAAGCGCAGCCGCAGGAACTCCGGTACGGACCGTGCCTTCGACCCGTAATAAAACGGCATCATGAAGATGCCCACGAACACCATCGCGGGAATCGCGCCGATCCAGTAAAAGTGACTGGTCGCGATGCCGTACTTCGCGCCCGAAGCACCCATCCCGATCACTTCCTGCGCGCCCAGGTTCGCGGAGATAAAGGCCAGCCCGCAGATCCACGCCGGAATCGATCGTCCTGCAAGAAAGAAGTCGTTGCTGGTGCGCATGTAGCGCTTCAGGGCAAACCCGATGCCCAGCACGAAAACGAAATAGACCAGCATGATCAGCCAGTCGATGAATGTCAGTTGCACGCGCCGCCTGCCTGTTTGAGATCGATGCCCGGAATCACGCCCATGTAAAGGCTTTCATTATACGCAGCAGAATGAACTCACCAGCTAGCCGCCGCGCTCATCTCCGGCATTGGCTCCGCCGCGCGTCAGCCAGTACACCGCGCCCGTCAGCAGAGCGGTCGCAATCACCACCGCGAACTGGTACCAGTAGAAGAACGGAAAGCCAAACAACTCCGGCGCTGACCGCGCATAGAATCCCGGATACACCAGCAGCAGCAGCGGCGCCACGAGCAGCCACGCCCAATAGCGCCGCTTGCTCCCTGTGGTGCTTGTCTCCGGCCGCCCCGTCCCCTGCACCGTCATCCCGCCGATTATAGGCCCCGCCCTCTTCACTTCTAAGGCGGCTCGCTCTCCGCTCAAGCGATAGCCCATCGGCGGGCCACCTTGATCACTCTTGCCATTCCCGTCTTCCCGCGGCATCGCGGCAGACCGTTTCGCCGCGCATTGCTATCGGCGCTATCGGCGACGCGCGGCATTACAAGCAATGAAAATTTCATTAGGATCGTATGGACACGCCCGCGAATCTGGGACTATATTTCGGCCTATGTCGCGTTCGCATATCGGTCCCGCCGGCTCACGTTTGTAGTTCCACCGTGAACAGGCATCTGCATACGCGCACGACTCAGGCGTAACCACTACCGACCGCCGAACGGCCCACGATACGCATCATGATGATGTGCATCGTGGGCCGTTTTGTTTTGTGCCCCGGGCGGCAACTCCGCGCGAAACAATTGCAGTCACTCCTGCTTCCCTGTCTTCAGGGAAGCACGGACTTATCCCGGCGAAGCAGGAGAACGATCATCCTTCGCAGGCAGACATTGTTCTGGGGCTGCGGCCCACCGCGCCCAACGGTCCACAAAGCCCAAACAAGTCCTCACGCCTCCGATCCGCTGCCCATGTTCCGCCTTGTCATCTATGACCGCAGCACGCACTACATTCTCTGGGCGCTCACCGAATCCATCGAACGCGCGAGTCCCCAGAAAAATCGCGACAAGAACTTTTACGTGGCACTGGAAGAACTGACCAACGATCTCAAGCGCCTCACCAGTCAGGGCGTCGCCGGCAAAGCCTTACAAGGCCCATAGTTCTTGGCGAGCTCTTTGACCAAAAATGTTGCCCCCGCGGAATCATCTTTCCTTTTCTTCTTGCCCTTCACCCGGATGCGCTCGCCAGCTTTGATATCCCCCGTATCTCCGATCAGCATGTAGGTCTGTCGGTCACTCTCATTTCGAAGCTCGAGACCATTCTGATTTGAGACGGCACAGCCCGTGATGGAAGCCTTGCGGAGCAGATAATACGTGCCAACCCCGATCACGACCCCAGCCGCCGCGATACCCACAACGGCCCCGGTTATCTCGCCGTTGCTGACAATCTTGTCCGCTTTAACGGGCGCAGGTAGCGCGAAGAGCGACACACCGACTAAGACAGTCGCAACTTGATAACGCAGAGATGAATGCACGGGCGCGCGCCTCCAAAGCACAGAACAGAAAGCCAGGCCCGAAGTGTCGATACAGGAAGGTAAGGGAACGGTCCAGAGTCTCTACCGGCGGAAGTCCCATGTCAAGAGGGATTGGATACCTGCGCAGGTGCATCGACATATCGCTTCCGGCCATTACCGCGAGGCTGTTTGTGCAAAGGTGAGCGACCAGAGGGAGCGAATCCCACAACACGCGCCGCAGGCGCCTTCCGACCCGAACGGGGAGTTCGTTCAGCGCGGAGTGACAAATTCACTTCCCCCCGGAACCCTTTTGCGCGACAATCCATCCGCCGTACATTTCCTCTACGAAAGCGAGCGAATTCATGTCCATCTCCACCCGGGCACTCGCCGAATTCTTCGGCACCTTCTGGCTGGTCTTCGGCGGTTGCGGCTCTGCGCTCTTCGCCGCTGCCTATCCTCAACTCGGCATCGGCTTCGCGGGCGTCGCGCTCGCCTTCGGTTTCACCGTGCTCACCATGGCCTTCGCCATCGGCCATATCTCCGGCGCACATCTCAATCCCGCGGTCTCCTTCGGCGCGTATGCCGGTGGCCGCTTCGCCGGACGCGATCTGCTGCCCTACATCGTTGCCCAGGTCCTCGGCGGCATCGCCGCTTCCGGCTGCCTCTACATCATCGCCAGCGGCAAGGAGGGTTTCTCCCGCGCCGCCGGCTTCGCCTCCAACGGCTATGGCGCCCACTCGCCCGGCGGCTATTCCCTGCTCGCCTGCTTCGTCGCGGAGTTTCTCCTCACCGCCTTCTTCCTGCTCGTCATCCTCGGATCCACAGACGAGCGCGCCCCCAAAGGCTTCGCCCCCATCGCCATCGGCCTCTGTCTCACGCTCATCCATCTCGTATCCATTCCGATTACGAATACCTCAGTGAACCCCGCCCGCTCCACCGGTCCTGCAATCTTTCAGGGAACCTGGGCCCTCTCGCAGCTCTGGCTCTTCTGGGTCGCACCCATTGCCGGAGCTATCGTCGGAGGTCTCATCGCCCGCGCCTTCTTTGCCGCACCGCAAGCGCCCATTCGCGAGGAGATGGCCAAATAAGCAGCCCTGATAAATAACCGCCCGCCACTGCCGCTCCCCAAGGACCCCGGCACTGGCGGGCATCTTCCTTACGAAGTCCTCACGCGGAGGCGCCCTCCGCCGCCTTCCGCGCTCTCATCCGCATCCCCGCGTAGCCGCATGCGGCCAGCAGCAACAGCGCGGCCACTCCCATCAACACAAACATCCACTCCGGATATTCCTCGCCGGCTCCCTCAATGCCCGTCGCCGGCACCAGCGCAAGCGTCACCCTCCGTTGATCCGGCGCAGGCGTGCCCAGGCCCGTATACGCTGCCGCCTGGAATCCTGGCGTCGCCTCCGCCACCGCCCGCTCCGCATCCACGCCCGGCGCCAGCCGCGCGATCAGCCGCAGGCACCACCAGTTCGGCGAACTGTCGAGCCCCTGCGACTTACCCCACGGGTTCAGTTCAGGACGGCTTTGCAGCGGAATCCAGAAGTCCGCAGGCCGCCCTGGCTCGACGCCGGAAAATCCCTCCGCGGCAACCCCAAGAACGGCGAATGGAACTCCCTGGATGTAGATCGTCCGCCCCGCCACATCGGGGTCGCGCGAGTAAAGGTGCGTCCAGTACGCAAAACTCAGCACCACTACCGGCGTATGGCGTCGTTCGTCCTCTATCTTGAATCCGCCGCCCAGCCTCATCCTCACGCCCAGGCCGGAGAAGAAATTCCCGCTCACCATCTCGCCCCTCGCCCCGTCCGATATAGCGCCCGCATGGACGGCGACTTTCCCGTTGCCC
Organism: uncultured Acidobacteriaceae bacterium; assembly: GCA_963763665.1. GTDB lineage: Bacteria > Acidobacteriota > Terriglobia > Terriglobales > Acidobacteriaceae > KBS-83. The sequence goes on from CAVXPT010000005.1 coordinate 455,657, forward strand.
AGTGGCGCAAAGGCCATCACGTCGGAGAAGGCACGCTGGTCCCGCCGCAATGCCTCAAAGGCGGGGAGTGAGAATGATGTGGTGTCGCCCCCACTACTCGAGGAGCCGATCGGCGCTCCCGTTGGCAGGCGCAAATAAAACAGCTCTTGCGAGCGATGCCCCAGGCTCGCTGCCATCGCGCTCGTCCCCGGCGTCAATGCCAGGATTGCGATGAGCGTGAAGCGCCCGGCGTTCGAGCGGAAATCGCGAACGGAGAAGCGAGGAACGGTAGACATGGAGAACCCTCACGCTCATCATCGTATGCGTGGCGATCATACTTTCATGGGTAACTCAATTCGATCTGCCGCCAAAATGTTCGTGGAGGAAGTGCCATGACGGAAGCTGTGACAGAAGCTCAAACGCCGCGCTGGGGCGTCGCTCCCTACTTCATCGTGGATGACGTCATATCCACCGCAAACTTCTACCGTGACAAGCTGGGCTTTCACTACGACCGTTTCTGGGGCGAGCCACCCTGCTTTGCCATGGTCCGCCGTGCCGGCATCACCATCATGCTGAAACAGCCGGAGATCACCGGCGCAATGCATCCCAACCGTCTCATCGACCCGGAAGATTCCTCCTGGGACGCGTACATCTGGGTCGACGACGCCAACGCACTCTACGAAGAGTTCCAGCGAAAGGGTGTCACGATCGCGCGGCCCATCTGCGATCAGCCCTACGGCTGCCGCGACTTCGATATTCGCGACTGCAACGGCTACACCCTCTGCTTCGGCCACACCATCTGAACGCTTCCTTTTTTGCCGCAGATGGCGCGTGCCGAGGTTCAAAAGCGTACATAGACCGAAAGTGGAGTTGCGTCGAAGGGCTTGCATCGTCCATATATGATCCATCTACGATGAAACGGCTTCGCCTGATTCTCCTGTCGTTGCTGGTCGCTGCATGCGCCGTTGCTATCGCTCGCTATCTGTGGGAACAACATCTCCAGGAAAAGCAAGAGGCTGCCTTTCAGTCGATCCTGCAGTCTTACTCCGCGGCGATCCACCCCGGCACCAGCCGCAGGGATCTGGAAATCTACTTTCGCCTGAAGGCGGTTCCCTTCCACCGCCAGGTCCTCGAAGAGAAGAGCGCATACGCCGACCTCACCAAAATCGGCCAGGGCGATCACCCGTGGTACTGCAAACGAAAAAGCATCTACATTGCCTTCCATTTCACTGCCACTGAGAAACGGCCCGACTCCACCGGCCAGAGTCCGTCCGACACTCTAAGTCGGATCACTCTCTTCCCCCAGCTTGAAGGCTGCCGCTAGATTCCCCCGATCAGCCGTAACGCAATCCATCTCTCGTCATCCCGGCCGGACCCCCTGAGCGAGATCCAAGGGGTAGCGGGAAGGATTTGTCTTTTCAGCGGGACGGATGCTCTGCAGGGCCGCCGCGTAATTGGGAATTGCATTACGTTTCTCTTGACAACCCATAACCATATGGCTATGGTTCTATCGTGAAGCGGGCCAACGCCAATTACGTCTTCCGCGCTCTTGCCGATCCGACGCGCAGGGCCATCTTCGAGGAGCTGACACGGCAGGGCGAGCAGACTGTCCACGCATTGACTCGCTATGCGGGCGTATCTCAGCCTGCTGTCTCCAAGCACCTCACGGTGCTGAAGCGGGCCAGGCTGGTACGGCATCGCCGCGAGGGACGCGAAACCCACTATCGGGCGCAGCTCGATGCGCTGGCGCCGATGGTGGACTGGCTGCGTCACTACGGTGCATTCTGGCGCGACCGGTTCGACCGTCTTGAAGAACTTCTGGAAAGGATGGAGTAAATGAGCAATCCAGCAGAGACTCCCCGTAGCCTTGTGGTCGAGCGGGTCTTCCCACACCCGCCAGAAAAGCTGTGGCGCGCGCTCACCGAGAGCCCGCTTCTCGCGCAATGGATGATGAACAACGACTTCGAACCGGTGGTGGGACGCAAGTTTCAATTCCGCGCCGACCCCATGCCGAACTGGGATGGTGTTGTCGACTGCGAGGTGCTCGATCGTCGACCCACTCCAACGTCTCTCCTATAACTGGGGTGTTGGGGGAGGCGAAGTCGGGCGGGCTTCAATGGGAGGTGCTCTGGACGTTGACTCCAGCGGAGGGCGGCACCCACGTTCGCATGGAGCAGTCCGGCTTCCGTCCCGATCAGCAGGCAGCGTATCAGGGTGCAAAATATGGATGGCAGAAATTCATCGGCAGCCTGGAGCGTGTCGTTGGGGGGTTGGAATGACCACGAAGGCAAAATCCATTGTTTATTGGACTACGACCGATACTCATAGCGTTTTTTATCGGAAGCGGCGGCGTTGCTCAACTGGCGCATGTGCAGGCCACTGTCGATGGCTTTGTGCACATCCTTGGCTACCCGGCGTACTTTGTGACCATCCTGGGAGTTTTGGAAGGTGCTTGGAGCCATTGCCATACTCGTGCCGCGTTTTCCGCGGCTCAAGGAATGGGCATATGCCGGCATCTTCTTTGACCTGACAGGTGCGGCCGCATCCTCCGCCGCGGTCGGCGGTTCCGGCGGCGTGTACGCCTTTCACATCCTCGCCCCTCTCGTCCTTGCTGTTGTTCTTGTGGCATCGTGGGCGCTTCGGCCGGAAAGCCGTATCATCGGCGTCCTCTTCCCAGCAAAACAGGGCAGACCGGTATAGACACAAGAGCCGCGAGGATTGCTTATGCCAAATGTGACGTCTCAAAAAAACAACGTGAAGAACTACTCAGAACATTGAAAGCCCGTTTTGAGAAAAACATGAGCCGCCATAAAGGTCTTGAGTGGGCTCAAGTACAAGCAAAGCTGGAAGCGAATACTGAAAAACTGTGGTCACTCCATGAAATGGAAAGAACTGGCGGTGAACCGGATGTTGTTGGTCACGATACAAGGACCGGCGAATACATTTTTTATGATTGTTCAGCGGAAAGTCCGAAAGGCCGCAGAAGTCTTTGCTACGACCGTGAAGCGCTGGAGTCAAGGAAAGAAAATAAACCAGAAGATAACGCTATGGATATGGCAACTGCCATGGGCATTGAGCTTTTAACGGAAGAACAATATCGAGAGCTGCAGAAACTCGGAAATTTCGATACGAAAACGTCGAGCTGGGTGAAAACACCTTCTGATATCAGAAAACTCGGCGGCGCCCTCTTTTGTGATCGCCGCTACGACACTGTTTTCGTGTATCACAACGGTGCGGAATCTTACTATGCCGCCAGGGGGTTCCGCGGCTCGCTAAGGGTCTAGATTGTGTACCTGGCAGGTCCTATTCCAATCATCACCATTAGGCCCCATGCGTGAGATTGCAGGTTGCGCTGAGCGCAGCGAGTCAGGCACGACCACCCGGATGGCCAGTCCTGAATCGGGAACAGGCAACAGATTCTGTGACAAATCTGCCAAATGCACCCACTCAATTCGATACACTGGAAATAGAGCACGTCTGCGCAGAGCGAAGCACAGGCGGAACGTCTTCAGAACTCCTTTGTTTGGGAAACTTTACGGGTAACTCTGAGCGGGATCACTTCTTGCCCCAGTTTGAAGGGTTGTCGCATCGACTCCGTTAGGGCGAACGCCCACCAGACCCTCGTCATACCGGCCGGAGCGGCGCACCTCAGCAAAATTTCAACCGCAATCTGCTCAGACGCACCTATATTTCTCCTATGCTGCGACGGTCCGCTCCCTGCCTCGGATGGATGGCTTTCTCTTTGTCCGTCCTGTGCTCTCTCCCCGCATCCGCCGCGGTCCCCAACATCGCCGGAGCCGTCACCGCCTCGGTTTCCCCCACCGATTTTGAAGTAAACGGCAATCCACGTCGTCTGCGATGCCCGCACCAAGTTCGAACTGCTGCGTGCCGCGGATGCCGGCCGTATCTCGTGGTCGGAGAAGCCCTACGTCGGCGAGCCTCTCGTGATTAATGGCCACAAGGATGGTCGCACGCATCTCCTTCGCGCGCACCGCGTGGTTTTTGCTCCGGTGGAAGGTCGTCTTCGCGGCAACGCAATCGTCGACCGCATGCTCGCGCCGCAGCCCGCCGGCGCGCTGCTGGTCAGCGCGGACGGCTACCCCATCCTTCTCACCTCATCCACACAGATCACCTTCGTGGCCCCGCTCCGCTCTCTCGCGGATGTACACACCAATCTCTGGCTCGAATATCAAGGGCAGCAGAGTGCAGACGGGGTTGTCGTCGCAGAAAGGGCTCTTCTGCACGAGAACACCGTCCAGCAGCGTGAGGAAAGACTTCGCGCGAACACCAACTACGATCCATCGCTCCCTCCAGCGTCCCATCAGAAAGATCTCCAGAGTGGAGTGCAACACCTCCTCACGGGTCATGACCCAAGGGAGATACCGCCGTCCCCGGACACATCCATGCAGCGCCGCATCGAGACCATTGGCCTGAAACTCTTGCCCGAATATCAGCGCGCCTTGCCCGATGGCGACCCCACGAAGATTCCATTCCGCTTCCAATTGGTAGAGCAGAAGGACGCGGCAAACCGGGTTGACCTCCCGAGCGGAACGATCCTTGTTCCCCGGCAAACCGTCGCGCGCCTGCAAAACGACGATCAAATAGCTGCCTACCTCGCGGACGGGATGGCGGCCATTCTGGAGAAGCAGCGCCTTCGCGATGCAGTCAAGAAACGTCTCTTGACTGCGGGCGAGATTGGCGGCGTCGGCTGGCTCGCACCTTCACTTTTTGCGGCAGACAAGAAGGACGATCTGGAAAGAGCCGAGAGCGAGCAACGCGTCCGCGTCAGCCTCGCTCTCATGCACGATGCCGGTTACAACCTCGCAGAAGCGCCGAAGACATGGTGGCTGCTGGCCGCGAAAAAGCCAAAGCCGCTCACGGATATCGAAATCCCAAACGAGGCAATCTACGCATACATCGTGATCGGATCAACGTGGAGATACACGGCCTGGCAGTGATCCAGCAACCTAGATGCGCCGCTCGCAGCATGGCACAATTGGGTGCCGCATAGTCGCATTTGAGATGTGGGATAAGGCCGGCCACCACGCCGCCGCAGGCGTGAGCGACCAAGGAGCGAACTTCACCCCACGCGCCACCGGCGCGTTCGCTCGGACGGCCAGTCCTGAATCGGGAACAGGCAACAGATTCTGTGACAAATCTGCCAAATGCACCCACTCAATTCGATACACTGGAAATAGAGCGCTTCTGCACAGAGCGAAGCGCAGCGGAACGTCGTCATAACTCCTTTGTTTGGACGACTTTGCGTGCAAGTCCTTTGTTTGGACGATTTTAGCCCTCGGGAAGCCCCTTAAACCGATCATTCTGCACGAGATACACGCCAGTCTCCCGTACCGGAGGGGGGAGGGGGTGCGGGTAACGTTACGGCTCGTTACACTGAAGCAGACATGATTCCCACCCTTGAATGGACCTCTGAAGGCGTCCGGTTTCTCGACCAGACGCGTCTTCCCCTTGAAGAGACCTACGTGCTGGCGAAGACTTATCAGGATGTCGCCGACGTCATCACCACTATGGTTGTGCGCGGCGCGCCGGCCATCGGCGTCAGCGCTGCAATGGGCGTCGCCCTCGGCGCGCGTCACAGCACAGCAACAACACTGCCCGCGCTGCTCGCAGAGATTCGCGTGATCGGCAAAGTGCTCGCCGCTACCCGGCCCACTGCCGTGAATCTGTTCTGGGCCATCGAGCGCATGCGCAGGCATGCCGCCGAGCTCGCCGCCGCACCCGGTGCCACTGTCGCCAGCGTCAAGCAGGGCCTCATCGCCGAAGCCGAACGCATGTACAACGAAGACATCGCCGCCTGCCGCGCGCTCGGCGCCTTCGGCGCGGACCTGCTGCCGCAAAAGGCCGGTATCCTCACGCACTGCAACGCCGGCGCGCTCGCCACCTGCGGCTACGGCACCGCGCTCGGCGTCATCCGCGCCGCCGTCGAGAGTGGACGCAAGATCGAAGTCTACGCAGACGAGACACGTCCCTTCCTGCAGGGGGCGCGCCTCACCGCGTGGGAGATGATGAAGGACAACATCCCCACCACCGTCATCTGCGACAACATGGCGGCCAGCCTGATGCGCGCGGGCAAGCTGCAGGCCATCGTCGTCGGCGCAGACCGCATCGCCGCCAACGGCGACGTCGCCAACAAGATCGGCACCTACGGGGTGGCGGTACTGGCGAAGGAGCACGGCATTCCCTTCTACGTCGCCGCTCCCTGGTCGACGATCGATCTCGCAACAAAAACCGGAGCCGAAATCCCGATCGAGCAGCGCTCGCCAATCGAGGTCACACATCATGGCGGCAAGCAGCTCACGCCCAATCACGTAGGCGTGTGGAATCCGGCCTTCGATGTGACGCCGGCGAAATATGTCACCGCGATCATTACCGAACGCGGAGTGCTGCGCGCACCGTACCCTGAGTCGCTCGAGCGACTCAGCCACGAGGCCGCAGTTCTGGCGTAGCGCCGTGCTTAAGGAGATGTCCTGCACGAAGGGACCTGCGGTTCGCTAACAGTTGTTACGAAGCCATCACCTTCAACGTCGGACTGATATGCAGCGTGGCTTCGGTGGCCGCCTGCACATCCTCCGGCTTCAAACCAGGCGCGATCTCTTCCAGCACCAGGCCGTCGCGCGTCACATGAATCCACGCCATCTCCGTCGCGATGGTGTCGACAACGGCGAGCCCGGTCAAGGGCAGGGTGCACTGCTTCAGGATCTTCGGCCGTCCGTCGCGCGTCGTGTGTTCCATGGTCACGATCACGCGCCGCGCGCTCGCCACCAGGTCCATCGCGCCGCCCATGCCCTTCACCATCTTGCCGGGAATCATCCAGTTCGCCAGGTTGCCGGCCTCGTCCACCTCCATCGCACCTAGGATAGAGAGGTCGACATGGCCGCCGCGGATCATGGCGAAGGAGTCCGCCGACGAGAAGTACGAAGTGCCCGCAATCTCGGTCACAGTCTCCTTGCCGGCGTTGATCAGGTCCGGGTCCTCGGTGCCGGCCAGCGGATACGGCCCCACGCCCAGCATCCCGTTCTCCGATTGCAGCACCACTTCCACCCCCGGCGGCACATGATTCGCAATGAGAGTGGGCATCCCAATGCCGAGATTCACGTAGAACCCATCACGCAACTCCAGCGCCGCGCGCTTCACAATGCGTTCGCGCTTGTCTATATCGGACGTTTTCGCTACATCCGATGTTTTCGCCGTCTCCCGCGCCTTCGCTGGAACCATGCCCTCCGAATTTGATAGAGGATTAGATAGAGTACTCATAGTTGCCCTCGTGATGTTGCCCGGTCCCCTTAACATTCGCCATCGCTCGCTTCTGCGCGGCACTGTGCTGGTGGTCGGCAGTCTCTTCGCATCCCTGGTGCTGGCACACTGGCCCGATGATCCTCCATCCTTCAAGCTACTCGTACCCACCCTCGTCGCGTTCTTCGGCACCTGGGACACGCTGCGCTGCCTGCGCGCGCGCTGGAGCTTCTACCACGGCGCAGTGATGATCCTTCTCTACGTGGACGTTATGGTCATCTCGATGATTCTTTTCCTCTTCCTCTATCCGTGGGGTAACTGGATCAAGTAGTAATTTGGATCAGGTAGCAGCAGCTCGCACCGTCCTGCGCTCAATGCGCTTTTCGTAGCTGTGCCCCTCAAAGATCCGCTGCACGTAGATGCCTGGAGTCATGATCGCGTCCGGATCAAGCGTGCCGGTTTCGACCAGCTCCTCCACCTCGGCAATCGTCACCTTTGCGGCAGTCGCCATCATCGGGTTGAAGTTGCGTGCCGTCTTGCGATAGATGAGGTTGCCCGCAAGATCGCCCTTCCATGCCTTGATCAGGGCGAAGTCGGCACGCAGCCAGCGCTCCATCACGTAGCGCTTGCCGTCAAACTCGCGTATCTCCTTGCCCTCCGCTACCGGCGTTCCGAGCCCCGTCGGTGTGAAGAACGCTGGAATGCCGGCCCCGCCGGCACGTATACGCTCGGCCAGCGTGCCCTGCGGCACCAGAGTCAGATCCAGCTCGCCGCGGATCACCTTCTGCTCCAGCAACTTGTTCTCGCCTACATAGCTGCCGGTATGTGAGGCGATCATGCCTGCTTCAAGCATCAGCCCCATGCCGAAGCCGTCCACGCCCATGTTGTTGCTGATGGTGCGCAGCCCCGTGACGCCCTTGCGTACGAGCGCGGCTATCAACAGCTCGGGAATACCACAGAGACCGAAACCACCCAGCATGAGGGTTGCGCCATCGGAAATGTCATGCACCGCCTCATCGGCACTCGCCACCAGCTTATGCATGTGTCCTCTCGCTCTCCGGCCAGCCGAGTCCATGGTGGCGCAGCCATTCGCCTACCATCCACCAGCCGTCCGGCCATGGCCCGAAGCCCGCGTCGGCATTGATGTGCCCCCCATCGGTCACAATCTCCATATCCGCCTTCCATGCCTGGGCAAAGGACTCTGCGCGGTCCAGCGTGCAATATGGATCGCTGTCGCTGGCCACAAGCAAGGCAGGCGTTGCGAGAGGCTTCATCGGGATCGGCGTAAAGGTATGGAGCGCTCCGGGTGCGCCCGGCCGCTCTGCATCCGCAGGCGCAACCAATACAACCGCCGCAACTGGCGCCTCTGCGATGGCAAAGATCGTAGCCATGCAGCCAATGCTATGTGCCAATATGACGATGGGCGGTGGCGTGCGCCGGATAGTCTGCTCCAGGGCCGTTGCCCAGGCGCTGCGCTCGGGAACCAGCCAGTCCTGCTGGGGCACACGCGCGGCAGCATGGCCCAGTTGTGCCTCCCATAGTGTTTGCCAATGATGCGGCCCGGAGTTCTGCCATCCCGGCTGGATGAGGAATCGAGCACCGTTCTTCATATCTGCCTGCGGCTGGATCACGCCCGAGAATACTGCAGTTGAAGCCGTTACGCCAATTCCCTGCATCTGAGCGCATTACCCTAATATTGGACGCGTGCATCCCGGAACTGGGGTAGCATTGCGCTGCAGCGGGTCACAGTCTTTCCATTAGGAGACCAGGGATGCTTAAGGGATTTCGTGATTTCATTCTTCGCGGCAATGTCGTGGACCTTGCCGTTGCCGTTGTCGTCGGCGTTGCGTTCGGGACGGTGGTCACCGCGTTGGTGGCCGACATCATTACGCCACTCATTACTTCCATCGTCCATAAGCCGGATTTCTCGTATCTGATCCTCGACCTCAACGGCGGCAAGATCAAGTATGGCGAATTCCTCAATGCTCTGATCTCCTTTCTCCTGATCGCAGCCGCGGTCTATTTCTTCGTTGTCTTACCGGTTAACGCACTCCTGAACAGGTTCAAAAAGCCGCTGCCGGCAGCCCCGCCATCGACCAAGCCATGCCCGGAGTGCCTTAGCGACATTCCTGTTGCCGCGAAACGCTGCTCGCATTGCACGCAGCTCGTCGCCTAGCTGACGCTCAGCCGAACGGCTGTCCCACGAATGATCACGGAGAGGCGCGCCATCGCCTCGTGGCGTGTTGCGGCCATTCTGTCCGGTGACCGATGCCGGCGTTTTCGCATCACTAAGCGGAACCATGCCTTAAGTTGCGTTACTCTTTCCATGACCGGAACCGTCCAGTGAGGAGATCTTTTTTGCTTTTGCGCCCCGCTTCACTCTCACTAGCTTCCGCTCTTCTTGCCTCCACACTGCCGCTTCTCGCACAGACGGCCACGGTCCCGAGTTCTTTGTTTGGATATCGCGACTTTGCGCAGCAAGCGCAGATGGATCGCGAATTTCTCGCAGTGCCCGATGCCAGGCTCGCCGGCGAAGAACTGAAGACCTTGACGGCGGTACCGCACGTTGCCGGCTCGAAGGAGGACTACGACACAGCCGTGTATGTGGCAAGCAAGTTCAAGGCCGCTGGGCTCGAAACCTCGATCGTGCCTTATAAGGCGTGGCTGAATCTGCCCCAGTCCGTTCACGTAGAGGCCACCGACAGCAACGGAAAAGTATTGATGCAGGGACCGTCGAAGGAGCATGTGAGTTCAGATCCGTATCAGGATGATCCGCGGGTCTTGCCCGCGTTCAACGGCTCCTCTCCATCGGGAGACGTGACTGGCGAGGTCGTCTATGCCAACTACGGCCGGCCGGAAGATTTTCAGAAGCTGGCCGACGACAACATCGACCTCCACGGCAAGATCGTCCTCGTGCGCTACGGCGGCAATTTCCGCGGCGTGAAGGTTTACATCGCACAGCAACGCGGCGCTGCCGGTGTGCTCATCTATTCAGACCCTTATGACGACGGCTACTTTCAGGGCGATGTCTATCCCAAAGGGACCGTACCGTCCAGACACTGGTGTGCAGCGCGGCTCGGTGCAATTTATGTTCAAGTATCCGGGCGACGCAACCACGCCGGGCATAGCATCCAGGCTGGAACTGCCGGACGCACAACGGCTCTCGCCGCAGAAGATCGACAGCCTGCCCTCCATCCCGTCGCTGCCGATTTCCTATAAGGATGCGTCACCCATTCTCGAGCATCTCACCGGAGCCAGCGTGCCGCGAGGCTGGCAAGGCGCCCTTCCCTTCACCTACCACATGGGCGGCGATGGCGCCGTTCGCGTGCACCTGGCCCAGGAGATGGACTACGCACAACGCACCATCTGGGATGTCATCGGACGTATCCCGGGAACTGAGACTCAGGACGCATGGGTGGTTGCGGGCAATCACCGGGACGCGTGGGTGTATGGCGCGGTGGATCCGAACAGCGGGACGGCCGCGATGCTGGAGGCAGTGCACGGTATGGGCGCGCTGTTGAAGTCCGGCTGGAAACCGAAACGCACCATCTACTTCTGCAGTTGGGACGCTGAGGAGGAGGGCCTGATTGGCTCGACGGAGTGGGTAGAAGACCACGCGAAGCAAATGGAGCATGCCGTCGCCTATTTCAATACGGATGTCGGTGTCTCCGGTCCGGAGTTTGAGGCCTCGGCAGTGCCCTCGCTCAAGCAGTATGTGCGCGATATTGCAGCCGAAACACCGAGCCCGCACGGCGGTTCGGTATTAAGCATGTGGAAGGCAGAGGTGGCGCCACGCAATGGCTCCTCCGCATCGATGGACGAAGAACGCAGCGAAGGTCCCCGGGCGACACTTGCGCCTGTGGGCGATCTAGGCTCCGGCTCGGACTTCACACCGTTTCTGCAGCATGCCGGCGTACCTTCGACGGACATAGGCTCGCGCGGGCGCTATGGTGTGTACCACTCCGTCTTCGACAACTATGCGTGGTTCACGCGCTTCGCCGACCCGACGTTTGTCTATGAGCAGCAACAGGCGCGCATTTTCGGACTCGAAGTGCTGCACATGGCAGACGCGGATGTGCTGCCCTATGACTATGTAACCTATGCGAAGCAGATTGCCTCATATCTGAAAACCGCTGAGGGAAAATCAGACAAAGCCAATATGCGATTGAGCTTTGCCTCGGCGGACATTGCAGCCACCCGAATGTTGAGCAGTGCCGAATCGGCTTACGCTCGTCAAAAGACAGCATCGGGCGACTTGCATGCAATGAACGCGAAGCTGCGCCAGGTGGAAGATGACTTACTCGATCCTGAGGGACTGCCCGGCCGGCCGTGGTTTCGCCACACCATCTATGCCCCGGGCGAATACACGGGATATGCGGCTGTCGTGATTCCAGGCGTGAATGAAGCCATCGATGCGAACAATCGCGAGCGAGCACAGAAGCAACTCGATAGACTGACCGCAGCCCTCGATCGCGCATCGGGTGATCTGAAGGCTGCGGCGGGCGAATAGAGCCTATCTCGGCTTCACTGCGCCGGTGCTGAGCAACGGGCGCCTTAGTTCTTGCTGACGAGTTGCTGCGCTTGCAAGGTCACCAGTTCGGAGAGGTCTTTCTTCTCCAGCCCGTGTACTTCCTTATTGAAGGCGTCTACCTTGCTGGACCAGTTCATGGAGCAGAACTTTGGTCCGCACATGGAGCAGAACGCAGCCTCTTTGTAGTAGTCGTCGGGAAGTGTCTCGTCATGCATGGCACGGGCTGTCTCCGGATCAAGCGAGAGCGCGAACTGCTTTTCCCAGTCGAAGGTGTAGCGCGCGTAACTGATGGCGTCATCACGATCGCGCGCACCGGGACGATGCCGCGCCACATCCGCAGCGTGAGCGGCAATCTTGTAAGCGATGATGCCGTCTTTCACATCCTTTTCGTTAGGCAGGCCGAGATGTTCCTTGGGGGTGACATAGCAGAGCATCGACGCCCCATGCCAGCCGATCATTGCCGCGCCAATGGCGCTGGTGATGTGGTCGTATCCCGGCGCGATATCCGTCACCAGCGGTCCGAGTGTGTAGAACGGCGCGCCGAAGCAATACTCCACTTCCTTGTCCACCTGCTCCTTGATCTTGTCCAGCGGCACATGGCCCGGACCCTCGATCATCACCTGCACATCGTCCTTCCATGCCTGTGCAGTCAGCTCACCCAGCGTCTTCAGCTCGGCAAATTGTGCTGCATCGCTGGCATCGGCAATGCAGCCGGGCCGCAGTCCATCGCCCAGTGAGAAGCTGACATCGTGCTTCGCCATCACCTTCACGATGCGGTCGAAGTTCTCGTAGAGGAAGTTCTGTTTGTGGTGGTGGGTCATCCACTGCGCCAGGATGGCGCCTCCGCGGCTGACGATGCCGGTGATGCGGCTGGCTACCATGGGAATGTACTGGACCAGCACGCCGGCATGGACGGTGAAGTAATCCACGCCCTGCTCGGCCTGTTCCTCGATCACCTCGAGATACACATCGATGTTCAGGTCTTCCAGGCGCTTCACGCGGTTCAGCGCTTCATAGATCGGCACGGTGCCGATGGGCACCGGCGAATGGCGCAGGATGGCCTCGCGGATCTCCGGGATACTGCCACCGGTCGAGAGATCCATCACGGTATCAGCGCCAAAGCTGACGGCGGTGTGAAGCTTGGCCAGTTCCTCGTCGATGTTCGAGGTCACGGCGGAGTTGCCGATGTTGGCGTTGATCTTGCATCGCGATGCCACGCCGATCGCCATGGGCTCGAGCTCTGGATGATTGATGTTCGCCGGGATGATGAGACGGCCGGCTGCGATCTCGGCGCGGATCAGTTCGGCATCCACCTCTTCCCGCTTGGCGACAAACTGCATCTCCTCGGTAATACGGCCCAGCCGGGCGTAATGCATCTGGGAGACATTGCGATCGCCGGTGCGCTCCACCTCGGCGCGGCGTTTCTCGATCCATTGCGCGCGCGGCTTCAGAATCTCTGTGGTGGCGTAACTCTCATGCTCTGCGTTATGGCTCATCGCATCTCCCTCAACATGCTGTCCGCGAGCCCGATAAAGGCGCTCGCGAATACAGTGGCCTTCGCCTGATTATAGCGGCGCGCGACGTGTTCTTTCCTCATGCAGCTATGTGGCGCGGGCGGCATCTAACGCCCTGCTTGACGCTTGCCCGTCGGCGACCTACTCTGGGATCATCCTCATGCAACAACGCTCGCAAACACTCCGCATCGGACTCGCAGTCGTGGTGGTTCTCGGCGTCATCGCATGGCTTGCCGTCAGCGGCATCCAGTCGAACAAGAGCTACTACGTCACGATCACCGAACTGCAGAATATGGGCGCCAAGGCGTACACGCGGCACCTGCGCGTCGCCGGCAATGTGGTCCCCGGGTCGATCGAGCGCAACGGCACGCACGCGCAATTCGAACTGGTGGAGCTGGGCAAGCGGCTGCCGGTGCAGTATGCCGGCGTGGAGCCGCCACCCGATACCTTCAAGGACAACGCGCAGGCGCTCGCTATCGGCACCTATGGCCGCGATGGCGTCTTCCGCGCTACCGAGCTTCAGGCCAAGTGCGCGTCGAAGTACGCGCCGGCCCAGAAGCCCGGCGCGCTCCGGCACCGCTACTGCTGCTCCGGACAAGACTGCTGCGCTGCGCAAGGTTGCTCCCGCCAGCGCCAACTGACTTGCCCGCTATACTGCGGGAGCCTATGACAGCCGTCGCCACCGTCGAGGACGTGTCCAAGCTCTATGGACGCTTCGCCGCGCTGCGCCACGTGAGCGCGACGCTCGAGCCCGGCCGCTGCTACCTGCTGCTGGGCGAGAACGGCGCCGGCAAGTCCACCCTGCTGCGCGTCCTCGCAGGACTGCTGCGGCCCACGCTGGGCACCGTGCGCGTGCTGGGCGGGCCAGTGGCAGAGGCGCATGGACGTATCGGCTACATGAGCCATGCGGCGATGCTCTACGACGAGCTGACGGCACGCGAGAACCTGGAGTACACGGCAAGGTTGTATGCGGGCCAGACCTGTCTCAGCCCGGATAAGGCACTGCGCATGGTTGGACTCGATTCCACGCTGGAGCGGCCCGTGGCGCAGTACTCCCAGGGCATGCGGCAGCGCACGTCGCTGGCACGCGTGCTGCTCTCGCAGCCGGAGCTGCTGCTGCTGGACGAACCCTTCTCCAACATGGATCGCGCGAGCGCGGAAGCGCATGCTTGCTCTGCTGGCCGACCTACGCAAAGCTGGGCGGACCATCGTGCTGACGACACATCAGCGTGAACTCGCGGAGCCGATGGCCGATGTCGTACTCATGATGCAGAACGGCTGGTTACGGGCCTCTGAATACGGCGTCGACACGCGACGCCCGGTGCCACGATGAAGACCAATGCGGCGCGCATTCTGGACGGACTCGGCATTGCGTACACGCTGCAGGAGTACGAGGTCGATCCCGAAGACCTGCGCGCGACCACGGTGGCGGCGAAGATCGGCATGCCGCCGGAGCAGGTCTTCAAGACGCTGCTGTGCGCGGTTGGCGGCAGCGATTATCTCTTCGCGGTCGTTCCGGGGGACGCTGAACTCGATTTCAAGAAGCTGGCGCGGGCGGCCGGGGTACGCAAGGCGGAGATGGCCTCGCTTAAGGATGTGCAGCCGCTGACCGGGTACATCCGCGGCGGCGTCACCGTCTTCGGCGCAAAGAAGGCCTATCCTGCATTCGCCGATGAGACCATCGAGCTCTTCGACGCGATCTCGGTCTCGGCCGGGCATCGCGGCGTGCAGATCGTGCTCTCTCCGGCGGACTATCTGCGCGCGACCGGCGCGACGATCGCCGACATCAGCAAGGACCACGCGTGATCGCCGCAATGTGGGCGCATCTGCGTAAGGACCTGCGCATCGAGTGGCGCGCGAAGGACGCGATGCAGTCGATGCTCTTCTACGCGCTGCTGGTGGTCGTGCTTTTTTCGCTGGCGTTCGATCCTACGCGTGAGACCTCGCGGCAGTACGCCGGGGGGGTGATGTGCGTCGCGGTGTTGTTTGCCGCGGTACAGGCGTTGAACCAGGCGTGGTCGCGCGAGCTGCGCGGCGGCGTGCTGGACGCGCAGCGGATGGCGCCCGCGCCGCCGAGCGCGCTCTACCTGGCGAAGGTGTTGGCGAACTTTGTCTTCGTACTGATTGTTGAAGCGGTGCTGACGCCGGTCTTCGTCATCTTCTACAACCTGCACCCGGTGGGCAATGGATGGCTGTTCTTCGTCATCCTGCCGCTGGGAAGCTGGGCGCTGGTGGCGAACGGCGTCTTCTTCGCGGCGCTCTCGCTGCGGGCGCGCTCGCGGGAACTGCTGCTGCCGCTGGTGCTCTTCCCTATCTTCATTCCCGCGCTGCTGGCGATGGTGCTGGCGGCGAGCGATGTGCTGACGGGCGAGAGCGATCCGGGGCTATGGATCAAGATGCTGTCGGTTACGACATCATCTTCACGGTGCTGAGCGTGCTGCTCTTCGAAACGGTGCTGCACGCAGAGTAGCGCTGCTCCAGGTGGGTAACGGTACCGCACCCCCTCCCCCTCCCGGTACGGAAGGCTGCCTTCCAAAGCTTCTTGAATCAGCGGTTTAAGCCCCTTCCCGGCGGCCAAATTCGTCCATCCATTGGACTTAACGCTAAATTCGTCTATCCACTGGAGTTAGCGCCAGTACTGATTCATGATGATCGCCGATGAACGCCTCGGGGATTGCCCTACTTTCAGGATAGCAATTTGCAGGGAGTGATTTGGCAACTTTTTGCAGCGTGCCGCAAATTGGCTTCCTGATTTGGGATTGCCGGAGCTGAGTCGTGCAGCTATGGGAATTTTGTCACTGGCTGCTGTGACGAATTACGCTCCGTCGCTCCATGCCTGACCTGAGTCTTTTGCTGCCCTGCATTCGCGCGGGCCGTCTGATCCTCCTCCGATAGCATGGACGCAATGAGGATTTTCTTTTTCGTTCTCGCGGCTACGATCCTGGAATCGACAGGGGATGCGATTGTGCGCATTGCGCTCTACCGGGCTGCTTCGCCGGCGCGGATTGGGTTGTTCCTGGTGGGCGGCATCCTGCTTACGCTTTACGGAACTTCGCTCAATCTGGCGCCGGTGGAGTTCGCGGCGGTCACCGGAATGTATGTTGCGACGCTGTTCGTGGTCTTCCAGATCACCAACTACATCTTCTTCCGCACCGCGCCGACGCCCGCCGTCCTGGTGGGAGGGGCGCTGATCGTAGCGGGGGGATTGATTGTTTCCATGTGGCGGTAGAGTGGGGTGGCGATAGACCATGAGTCGAAGCATAAAAAGATCGGGATATAAAGGTCGGATGGAAAGATTTTGCGGTGGTTGCCGTGAACTATCCATAGCTGCGATGTGACTTTGCACGAGGCATGGAGCAGATTGCTTTTTTCCCACAATCTATCCACCATTTCCACGGACAAAATGTGCGAGAGCCTCTAGCGCTTCGATCGATCCGAGCTAATATCCAAATCAACGGAGGAGAAATCTTCCAAAGAAGAGAGTGGACAAGGGTCATCCGGAGAACCGGCAACGGAACTCACAAGGCGTTCAGGAAACTGGAAGCAATGGGATGGCACCAAGAAAGCTTGTACAACGGGTGCGATGACGGAGGGTACAGGAAGCGCGGCCGCAAGGTTTGCAGCTCTTTGCCAAACTGGAATCTTAAGTCGTTGTGATCTGGATGCCGATCCGGATCTTCTGAATATCGGAAGAGAGGGCGAGTTCCCGCAAGGGAGTTTCGCCCTTTCGCTTTTTCCGGCTGCGCCGTATCGCGAAGCAGTACGGCTCGCTATTCGGCATTCGTTATTCGGCACGCAGCTTTGCTTAACAAATCATGACTTAGCAGGCGACGCTCTATTCGGCGCGCAGAGCTTCGGTTGGGTTGATGCCGGTGGCGCGGCGTGCGGGCAGCAGTGTTCCGGTGAGGGCGAGCAGCGGCAGTATGCAGATGGCGGCGACGAGCGTGAGCGGGTCGCGCTGCGAGGTGTGGATGAGTTGGCCCTGCGCGAAATGGCCAGCCAGGAGGGCGAGCGGCAGACCGACCGCGACGCCGATGATCGCAAGAATGGCGGCTTGGCGGACGACCATCCAGATCACGTGCAGGGGCCGCGCGCCGAGCGCGATGCGGATGCCGATCTCTTTTGTGCGCTGCGCAGTGACAAATGCAAGCACGCCATAGATGCCGACCAGGGTGAGGAGCATGGCAGCGGCGGCGAAGGCGCTGAAGAGCGCGAGAGCGAAGCGCGGGCCGGCATAGCCGTACATGTCGAGGATCTGGCGCAGGCTCATCGTGTCAGTGACGGGGAGCTGCTTGTCGATATCGGCGACAGCGCGGCGGAGCGGCTCGATCAGCGTCTCCGGCGGCACGGCGGTCTGCAGAATGAGCACGCCGGTGGCCTGCGGCGCGACGCTGTAGGGCAGATACATCTCGGGATAGACCTCATCGATTGGCGGCAAACTGCGGCGTGTCCTTGACGACGCCGACGATGGTGAAGGCATCGTTCGCGAGCGGTTGGCCATCGGGCTGAAGTTGCGGCAGGTGCACGATGCGGCCGAGTGTGGTGCCACCGAGATAGCGGCGGGCGAAGCTGTCGGAGACGACCATGTCGTGCGCGCGGACTATCGATCTCGCGCTGGTCGATGAAGTGGCCCGAAAGAAGTTTTCCGCCAGCGATGGAGAGGTAGGAGGGATCGACGACATGCATCGCGTTGTAGCGCTGATCGAGAGGCTGGCCTTCCACCTGCACGCGCATGCCGTCCACGCCGAGCAGGGGCCAGTTGTCATCGATGGTGGCAGCCTCCACGCCGGGCAGATTGCGCACGCGATCGAGTAACTGGGCGATAGAAGTGATCGTGCGCGTCGGCGTTGGGATAGCGGTCGTGCGGCAATGGAATGCCGGCGACGAGCGTGTGATCGGGGTTGAAGGAGACGGGAGCGGACTCCAGCGCGACCAGCGAGCGGATCATGAGGCCGGCGAGGGTGAGAAGCGCGAGCGAGAGTGCGATCTCCGCGACCACGAAGCCGCCGAGGAGACGCTGCTGCGCGCGACCGGACGAGGAGCGCGCGGTGCTTTGTATCGCCGAGACGAGATGCGGCCGCGAGCTGCGCCAGGCAGGCGCCATGCCGAAGACCAGGATGGTGGCGCAGGCGATGCCGAGCGAGGCGAGCAGCACGGGAAGGTTGAGCGAGACGACGGCCTCGTCCGGAATGGTGTCCGTCGGCACGATGCGGAGGATGAGCTGCAGACTTGCGTAGGCAAACAGGAGCGCGACGGGCAGCGCGATGAGAGCGAGCGCGAGCGACTCGGTGAAAGCCGCGCGCACCAGGCGCGATGTGGATGCGCCGACGGCGGAGCGCAAGGCGAATTCGCGATCGCGCGAGACGGCGCGGGCCAGCAGCAGACTGGAGACGTTGGCGCAGGCGATGAGCAGCAGCAAGACGACCGCGCCGAGCAGCAGGTGCAGGACGTCGTCCAGGCCTGAGGCGAACATCTGGGCAAAGGGCATGAGTCCGAGGCGCATCTTCGCGGGATAGGCGGCGGGGTTGGTCTTGCGGAAGTCCTCAAAGAGCGGCTGCAGCGCCGTTGCCGCCTGGGCATTGGTGACGCCAGGACGGACGCGTCCGACGACTGCATAGCGGCCCGGGCCTTGTCGCTCGGTATCGCTCGCCACCGGAATGGGCAGATAGAGATCCGCGCCGCGCCAGAGAAAGCGCTGCGGCATGACGCCGATGATGGTGCGGGAGCGATGCTCGACATCGATGACCGTGCCGAGCGCCGAAGGCTTGCCGCCGAAGTGCCGCTGCCAGAAGCGGTAACTGATGAGCGCGACTTCGCCGTGGCCGGGCTGGACATCGAGATCCGCGGAAGCGCGGCCGAGGATGGGCTGGACGCCGAGGACGGCGAAGGTATTGGCGGTGATGTAGTTGCCGCGCACTCGCTCCGGCGATTGCCGCGACCCGTGATGCGTGACGTGGCCCTCAGCGGAGGCAGTGACCCCCGAGAAGATGTCAGTACGTTGCGCGATCTGCGCCACCTGGCTGGCCGAGTAGATGCGCCAGGAACAGCGCGGCTGATCGGGGACGCAGATCTTCGGCGTGGCGAGCGTCTTCACATCGTGATACGGGAAGGGATCGATGAGCACGCCATAGGCGACGCTGTAGACCGCGGTGGTGGCGCCGATGCCGAGCGCGAGCGTGAGCACGGCGGTGATGGCGAAGCCGGGCGCGCGGCGCAACTGGCGGAGGGCGTAGCGCAAATCAGTAATGAGAATGGCAACGAGAGTATGCACGGGTCACTCTCCGCCAGCATTGTATGCACGCTGGCGCTCGGCGCGGAAAAGGCGGCCAGAGGCGCGAACGTTGCGATACATTCCATCCATGGCTTCATCCGTGCTCGCGGCCGGTGACTCGAAAGCCGGGCTACGCAAGCTTCGCCTTCTGCCTCTGCTGGCCGCTACCTACTTCATGGTGTCGGGCGGCCCGTATGACCTGGAAGACATCATCGGCTTTGGCGGCTATGGCTATGCGCTGCTGTTGCTGCTGCTGCTGCCGTTTTTCTGGAGCTTTCCGACGGCGCTGATGCTGGGCGAGCTGGCCGCGGCGGTGCCGGCGGAGGGCGGCTTCTACGCGTGGGTGCGGCGCGCGCTGGGGCCGTTCTGGGGATTTCAGGAGGCGTGGCTTTCGCTTGCCTCCTCGGTCTTCGACATGGCGATCTATCCCACGACGTTTGTGCTGTACCTGGAGCGCATTTTCTCCCGCGATGACGCGAGGGCACGCGGCCATTGCGCTGGAGCTGTCCATCGTCGTTGGGCGCGGTGCTTTGGAATCTGCGTGGCGCTGCCTCGGTCGGTGAAGGCTCGGTGAAGCTTTGGGCGATCTCCATCTCGCCTTACGTGATTCTGGTGGGCATCGCTGTCTATGTCGGATGGCTCGGAGTGCATGGGCAGTTTGGAGGGCATGCGTCGCTGGCACGACCTGTCCACAGAGATTTCTCGATCGCCATCCTGGTGGCGATGTGGAACTACATGGGCTGGGACAACGCCACGACGGTTGCGAATGAGGTGGACAATCCGCAGCGCAACTATCCGCGCGTGATCCTGCTCGCGGTGGTGATGATCATGCTGACGTACATCATTCCGATTGCAGCGGTGGCGTGGGCGGGGATTCCCGCGGCGCGATTTTCTACCGGCGCATGGGTGGATGCGGCGCATGTGCTGGGCGGGCCGGTGCTGGCGCTTGCCGTGGTGGTCGCCGGGGTGATCGATGACTTCGGCACCTTCAGCAACCTGACGCTCTCCTACACGCGGCTCCCTCACGCGCTGGCCGAGGACGGCCTTCTTCCCGCGGTGTTCACGAAAAAGCTGCGCAACGGATCTCCGTGGGTCGCGGTGCTGGCGTGCGGAGCTTGCTGGGCATTGGCGCTTGGCTTTTCCTTTGAGCGGCTGATCACGATCGATCTGGTGCTCTGGGGCATGTCGATGATCCTGGAATTTGTCGCGCTGATCGTCCTGCGCCGCACAGAACCGGAGCTGGCGCGCCCATTCCGGATTCCCGGCCCCGACTGGGTGCCCGTTCTGCTTGGCCTCAGCCCTGCCGCGCTGACGGTCTATGCGCTCTACGCCTCACGCACGGAGACGGTGGCGGGCATGTCTGCGTTGACGTTCGCGGTGACGATTGCGGTTGCGGGCCTGCCGATTTACTTTGTGGCGAAGCTGTCCCGGCGCGATCCGCTCAAAGCTATTCGCTAGAGCAGTTTCGGGTGGTGAGAGGAGTCACCATCCGGCGGACTTTGTCTCTACCGAGTAGAGCGAGGCGTGGGTCAGGATGAAGAGCGTTCGGTGATCCGGGCCGCCGAAGACGAGGTCGATGGGGCGCTCGGGGACGTCGATGCGGCCGATGAGCTTGCCATCCGGGCTGAAGACCTGCACCTGACCGGCGGCGAGGTAGACGTTGCCGGCCTTGTCCTGGGTGACGCTTTCTCCGCCGGCATCGGCGAAGAGCTGCATGTCCGATATAGTGCCTGATTCGGTTACGTTTACCTTGTAGGTCTTCTCCTGCGCTTCGTCGCTGACATAGAAGGGCTGGCCGGGGATGGCTTTCGCGAGCCCGAAGCCGTGCAGGATGTCGGCCATCTTGGTGCCCCAGGAGAGCGTGCCCTGCATGAAGTCTTCGGCGGCGGGGATGTAGAGGGTGCGATCCGGCGAGATGAATTGCCACGGGCGCGGGGTGGCGATGCCTTCTGCCTCCCATGCGTCGACGGCGCGCACAGCGGTCATGCCGGGGCGCGGCGCGGAGGGTTCGGCGGTGAGCATGGTGAGCTGGTCTGAGAGAATCCGATGGTGGCGCATCGGGCCGGAAGCTGTAGACGGTGCCCTTGCCCGCGTAGGAGACGACGAGGAGGTTGCCGGCTTTGTCGAAGATGAGGTTGACCGGCTCCAGCGGCGTGTCGCGGATGACGACGGCTTCGCGGGTTTCGGGCGACCAGCGATAGATGCGCTGCCAGTGCGCGTCGACGAAGTAGAGCTGGCCGTCATTGTCGGTGGCTGCGCCGGAGATGTTGAAGAAGCCGGTGGCGAGGCGCTCGACGTGGGCGCCGGGTGCAAGAACGGAAGACTGCGGTGTTCTGCGGTTGCGCCTTTGCATTGCCCGGAATATCAAGCGAGGCGAACTCGCGTGGGCGGACTTCGGTGTGGCGGTGGAGTCGACCAGCGAGTTGTCGAAGGCGACCTTGCTGTTGCTGTCCGTGTGCATGTTGCGGATGCGGATGTCTGACGACTCAGAGACTTTGACCGCGCAGCAGAAGGGTTGATAGCTGCTGATGACGCGGTACCCGTGGTAGTTGGCGACGGTGATGTTGCGCGAGCGCGAGATTTCGAGCGGCAGCGCGAAGCCGCCTTCGCCGCGCTCCTCTTCGGTTTGCAGCGCGATAATCTCCCAGTTTTCGACGCGATCGAGTTTGACTTCCGTGCGGACGTGATGCTCGCTGGAGAGCTCGTAGACGCGGCCGGGCGTGGTGGTGTCGGAGACATAGAGGCCGGCCTGCGCGAAGGTGCTGGGCGTCCAGATGTTGGCGAAGGTGCCGCCGCCGCCGTTGGTGACCCAGAGGCTGGGATACTGCGCGTCCCATCGACGATGGATGTCAGGGTCGGCGGTGTGGGTGTTGTTGTAGGGGTCGATGCGCGTGCCGTCGGCGGCGTTGGTGCCGTGGCCGCCGAGGAAGCGCACATCGTCCATGAGCGAGTCGGCGCCGGACTGCCAGAGTGCACCGACGGCGCGATCGTTGATGCCGTTGGTGTAGAGGCCGATGCCGACGACGATGTTGTGGCCGCCCTTGGGTGTTTCGAGCAGCGGCACGGGCGCGCCCGGTCCCTGGAAGGCTGCGGTGCCGTCGAGGATGTCGAACTGCGTCATGCTGGGGTGCAGGCCGATGAGGACCGTGTCCGGCTTGAGGTGCAGCGTGTTGCTGACGATGTAGCGGCCTTCCGGGATGTAGAGGACCTTGTGCTCGTCGATGGCTTTCTGAATGGCGGCGGTATCGTCACTGACACCGTCACCTTTTACGCCGAGGGTGCGGAGATTGGTCCAGGTATCGGCAGGCGGAAGGGCCGCGATGATGTTGCTGCTGTCGGCAGGGAGGGACGGAACGGCGTGTGCGTCGAAGCTGGTGCGAATCTCGCCGACGAGGCCGGGCGCAGGAATGGTGAGGCCGTGGGAGTAGGACTTGACGACGTAGTCCTCGGCGGGGGCCGGCTGATCTTCTGTCCGCTGCCGCGCAACAGAGCGAAGACGGGGACGTGGTGGCAGGCGATGTTTTCGAGATTGATCTCGGTGCGGGGATTCTTCTCGTTGCTGATGGTGATGGCGGGGCCGCTGATGTTCTCAAAGCGCGTGTTCTTCACCCATAGCTCTTCGTAGTAGTGGGGGTCGATGTCGATGGCTTTGGGCACATTGCGGAAGCTGTCGT
This sequence comes from uncultured Acidobacteriaceae bacterium, assembly GCA_963763665.1. GTDB lineage: Bacteria > Acidobacteriota > Terriglobia > Terriglobales > Acidobacteriaceae > KBS-83. Next base: position 478,880 of record CAVXPT010000005.1, read on the forward strand.
GATCGAGCGTGAGGCCAGCCTCGTGCTCGCTGATGGCGGCTTTGCGCTGTCCTTCGAAGGTGGAATCGAGCAGCGTGAACTGCCATCCGGGCGAGGGCTTGATGGTGACGATGCCGTAGTCGCCGCCGTAGAAGTGCAGGTCTTCGGCTTCGTTGCCAACGTCCTTGAGCGCGGTGAGGCCCGACTTGATGTGGAAGTCCATGTGGGCGAGATAGCAATGCTGCGCGACGTGGAAGCGGATCGCGGCGGCGGCGGGATTGCCGTTGCCGAGGTCGAAGTCGATGTTGCTCATGGCGGAGTAGAAGGTACCGGGATTGGCGTCGACGACTTTGTTGGTGGCTGGGACTGTGCCGGGAAAGGGCGGCCGCGGGGTGTTGGGCAGATGCCAGTGCCAGTGGCGGCCTTCGGGACGTCCGCCGGTGAAGAAGAACATGTACGCGATGCCCTGCTGATAGCCGGGCGTGTTGTCCGCGAGCAGAAATTCCGGGCGCGTTGCACCGTAGCCGATGATGCGTACGCTGGGCCACACATAGATGGTGCGGGTGATGCGGTACTTCCCTTCCGGAACGAAGAGGATGCCTTCGCCATGAGCGTCCTCGACCTTATCGATGGCGGCCTGGATGGCTTCGCTGTCATCGGTGATGCCGTCGGCGTGGACGGGAAAGTTGTCGTTCGTCAGATAGACGGCGGTGGGATCGTCGAGCTTTGCGGTGTAGTAGGACTGCGAGGCCTGGAGCGCCGACGGCGCGGCCACAAGCAGAATGCAAAGGCAGAGGGTTTTCTTCACGATCACCTTCCCATGGAGGAAGCATTTTTGTTTGAGGGCGGGTTCCGGCAGCGAAGTTCAGCCCGACACATTGGGCCAGAGGCGGCCTGCGATGTCAAGCTGGAAGGTGGAAACAATCGTTTACCTGCTCGATCGGAAAGTATCGCCTTGCTTCAAGGCGCCGCTGGAAAAACAGCAGGACCCTCCGCTGCACTTCGGTCGGGATGACGAGACATGTTGAAGTCCCACATCTCAAAAGCGAGGTGCGGGGCACCGATTGGTCGCCAGGTTCGCACCGATACAGGAACGGTGGTCGCGCTCAGGCGACCACGCCGTTTGAGAGCTTCTTGATCACGGGATAGCATTCGCAGGCGGCGCTTTCCAGGCGCTCGCGATCGAGGATGTGGACGCGCCCCCGCTGGTATTCGATCAGGCCGATGCGCTGGAGCGCGCCCGCCGCGAGGGTGACGGTGGTGCGACGTGAGCCAAGCATCTCTGCGAGGAACTCCTGCGTAATGAGAATTTCGTCGCCCTGAGTGCGATCCTGCAGCATGAGGAGCCAGCGGGCAAGCCGCTCCTCGACCTCGTGCAGGCGATTGCATGCGATAAGCTGGCCGAGGATAAGAGCCTGGGTCTGGATGCTGTGTTGTATGGCGGCACGCAATGGTTCCAGACTTTCCACGTCGCGCGTTAGATCGGCGAAGGGCATGCGTAGCGCGCTGCCGCCCATCTGCATGAAGCAGCGGCTGGGCACGCGATCACTGCCCGCGAGGTGCATACATTCCGCGAGTCCTTCTCGCGCCCACATGCCGGTCTCGACGGAGCCGCCGTCCTTCATGGTTGTGACGACGGAGGCAATGCCCGACGTGAGGAAATGCCCGAACTTGGGAGCCTCATGCGCCTCGTAGAGGGCCATGCCCACCGGAAGCGGCACGGGCGAAAGTCTTGCACGAAATTCGTTGAGTTGCGGGGGGAGCGCATTCAGGATGAGGTTGGATGGATGAGGGGTCATTGCTGCTCCTTTGCGGCGCGCAAAGGGGACCCATCCGGATGATGAGAGAGATTTGCGTAACTGTGACCAGAATAACAACGAAATGGCCCGAATAGAGCGTATAAAGGGCATTATGTCGGCTGGATAACATAGGGGTCCGGACGGGGAAAGTTGATCTCAACGACTCCCGTAGAAAGAAGCTGGTTTGCTATGGCTGCTCGCCGCCCTCGCCTGCTCTGTTATGGACATGAGGACATGCTGCTCTTCACCCGGAAGCGCATACTGGACAAGGAATTTTCAGTGGAGATATGCAACGGACTCACCACGGCTGGGAGAGATGCTGGCGCAAGGCCCGGTACATCTTATGGTGCTGTGTCATCCGTGCCCGAGTCAGGAGTGCGACGAGGTCATCGAGCTTTCGCGCGCAGCATGGCCGGAGGTAAAGATTCTGGCGCTGCAGGAAGCCACCTCGGCGACTGCTCCCTCCATTCCGATAGGACGATGGAAAGCCTGGAAGGACCGCCCGCACTGCTGCACGAAGTCCATGCGCTGCTCGGAATTGCGCGCAGCGCAAACGCAGCACAAAACGCTACTCTAATGATCTTCCGATGCGGCGAGCCCTCCGCTGAGCGCGAAATGACGCAATTGCGCCGACGACTGCCATAACTCGCCGAGCGACTGGATATAAGCGAGCTGCAACTGAAAGAGCGTGCGCTGCGATACCAGCACCTGCGGGTATGCGGCGGCCATCTGGCGGTAGCGCTCGCGATAGAGATCGTAGGCGCGTTGCGCGCGAGGCAGCAGGTCATTCCGATATCGCGCGGATTGTGCGGCGGCGATGCTGTACTGCTCGATGAGCGGCGCGGCGGAGTGGCGCAGGGCGAGCCGGACGCGCGCAGCCTCAGCCTGTGCCGCTTCGACGGCGGCCTGGGCGCTGGCGATGTTGCCCTGATTGCGATTCCAGAGCGGCAGGTCGATGGAGGCGGAGGCGAAGGACTGCGGACCGGCGGCGATGTTGGGGTTCTGCCGGACCAGCTCGTTGTTCCATTGCTCACCGGCGCGAAGGGTGAGATCGGGAACGATCTCGCGGCGTGCGCTGCGCAGTTGCGCTTCGGCTGCGTGAACGGCCTGATCGGCGCGCTGGACGGCGGGGCTTTGGTCCAGCATGGTGTCGAGCGATGGCGGCTGCGCGGGCGTTGCGGTGAGTCGCCGGCAAGCCGCGTGAGCGGCAGATCCGGCTGGCCGGCAGTCGCGGTGAGCTGGTGGAAGGCGGCGATGTAGTGGCGCTCCGCGGTCAGGGTGTCGAGCGCGGCCTGCTCCTGCTCGACTTCGGACTGCAGGACATCGGGCGCATCGGCCTGGCCGACGTTGGCGAGCTGGCGTGCGGTTTCGGTGGCATCGGCGGCGATGGCGCTGAGCTGTTTGCGGGTGTCGATCTCCTGCTGAAGGGTGAGCGCGGCGTAGAAGCTGCTTTCGATGTCGGCTTCGATGCGCTGCTGCTGCGTGGCGAGTGCAGCTTCTCCGGTGTGCTGCTGCGCGCGATAGACATTGCGGCGCAGGCCGAGCTTGCCGCCGAGCGGAATGGTCTGCTGGAGGAAGGCGCCCTGCTCGCCGCCGCCATAGGAGCCGCCACGGATCTGGTCGCCCTCGTAGCCGATGACGGGATTGGGCAGCGTTCCGGCCTGTCTCGCCTGACCGGCGCTTTGCGCGATGGCTGCCTGCGCGGCACGGAGGGTGGGGTTGTGGGCGCGGGCGGCTGCCAACAATCCGTCGAGAGTGAGCGGTGCGCGGTTGGAAGTTTCGGCCAGTAGAGCGGGTCCGGCTGTGAGCGCGGCGGGTGGATGACTGGATGACGATGACGATGGCATCTGCATGCCGGGCATGGACTGCTGTTGCGCGAACGCGGCGGAAGCGGCGATGAGGAACGTGGCGAGGAGGAGTCTCATCGGCTGCCTCCTTTCATCTGCATTCCAGGCATGGGCGGTTTGTCATCTTCATGATTACGAATGGACTGCATCATGCGGTCGTAGGCGGGCTGGGGCAGGACACGAATGAGCGTCATCATGCCCTGCATCTGGGCGCTCCATCCGGGGAGCAGGCCTGCGTTGGCAGCGGTCGAGACCATCGCATCCATGTTCATCATGCTGCCCTCCATGAAGGCGTCCTGCGGGAAGTTGGGGACGCTGTTGGCGTTGGGCGCGATCTCGTCCGGGTTCATCGCGTGCCCATCTGCATGCCGGGCATGCTGTCGCTGCATCTTCTGCTCGGAGAGCGGGCCGTTGGTGGTTGCCATGTCGCTGGCGGCGGCGACGCCCATGCCGCGGCCGAGCGAGGCGCCGTAGTCGTCGCCCATGGGAACGGGCGGCGTGCCCTGCAGCATGCCCATGCTGCTATTCATGTCTGTACCTGTGGACATACCGCGACATCGCACCCGTGCGCGTCATGCGGCCGACGGTGGAGGCCATCTGGTTCATGTTGTGGTGCGGGAGATGGCAGTGGACCATCCAGTCGCCGGGATTGTTGGCCACGAACTCGACATCGCGCGCCTGCGCGACGCCGACCAGCACGGTGTTGCCGGGCCACCACGCCGTCTCCGGAATGCGGCCGCCTTCGGTGCCGGTGATGTAGAAGGTGTGGCCGTGCAGGTGCATGGGGTGGTGGTCCATGCCGAGGTTCACGAAGCGGATGCGCACGCGGCTGCCCAGCGGCACGATCATGGGCGTGATGGCGGGGCCGGCCTTGCCGTTGAGGACGAGCCAGTTGTATTCCATGCTCATGGAGTTCGGGATGGTGCTCGACGGGAGCACGGCGTACTCCTGCAGGTGGATGAGGAAGTCGTGGTCGACCGACGGGCTGATAGGGCGCGGCGGGATGCATGATGAAGCCGCCGAGCATGCCGATCATCTGCTGCATGGCCATGTGCGAGTGGTAGAAGAAGGTGCCGCTCTGGTGGATGTGGAACTCGTAGACGAAGCGGCCGCCGGGCGGCACCGGCTGCTGCGAGATGCCGGGCTGGCCGTCGTAGCGACCTGGTCTTCAAAGCCGTGCCAGTGGATGGATGTCGCTTCGGGCAGGTGGTTGTCGAAGATGACGCGCACCTGATCGCCCTGGTTGACCTGAATGGTGGGGCCGGGCGCGGAGCCGTTGAAGCCCCAGAGGTCGAGCGTCCGGTTGGGCAGGATGGCCTGCTTCACCGGCTCGGCGATGAGGTGGAAGACCTTGACGCCGTTCTCGATGGTGAAGGGCAGGTCGCGCAACGTCTGGCGTGGTCACGGGGACGTTGCGTGCAGGACCTGAGCCGCTGCGAGCTACGTCGAGAATGGGACGCGCGCTACCGGAGTCCGGACCGCGGTGGGTGGCTTCATCGGCGAAGAGCTGCGGCGCGGCGAGACCGGCAGCTGAGTCCTGCACCGAGTCCGAGGGCGCGCTGGAGAAAGCTGCGTCGATTGCTGCTTCGATTATTCATGAAGGTTCCCTGCTGTGTGAAAAGAAAAGTCACAGCCGTGCGCACGTATGCGCGCGGCGCTTCAGCGGGAACGAGGTATTAAACGCGAAGAGGGATGGGATTTGCGGCGCGAAGCTGGCCGGGCGGCGAGCTGTCGATGCATGCGCAGCGAGGTCACGCTGGCTCGGCGGAAGGTCATGCGCGGCGATTGCGGGGCGTCGCATCGTGCTGGCCCACTGCGAAATTGGCGGAGAGCAATGCGGCGATGGCTTCCGGTGCCTGGGTTGCGGCACAGATGGCTGGTCCGCTCGAGTGGCAGCAGGCGGAGGCGCGCACGCAATGGTGCTCTGCGTCCCGGCCTGCGTGGAGGATGCGGGGTTACGGCCAGGCACTCGATACCGCAAGTCGCGCCGGCCAGCGGCGCGAGCACCAGCAGGAGAATCAGCGCGAGGGCGAGTTGTGCGCGGCGCAGCATCGCTATCCAGTTTAGCCCGCGGCTGATTCGCGGTGCACGCAAACGACTCCGTCCCGCCTTCGTCAGGCGGGCAGCCCATTTGCTCAGTGCGGCAGGTGGCCGTGGCCGTGCAGCAACTGCACTGCGGAGAAGAAGACCAGCCACAGCCCGATCAGCGCAGCGAGGATGCGGAGGATGAGGACGGCGGCCATCTTTGTCTCGCGCCCCGGTGCGGTTCCGGGCTGCATTGCCCTGCCCGCGGATCGGATTCGGATGGGTGATCCGGCGAAATCCGACGCCAGGGCCGAAGGCGGCCATGAGCAGGAGCGCGATGCCGACGATGATGCGGGCGTATAGCACTGCGATAGCTCCCTTTCTACGGCCCGCATAGAGCGAGCCGGCTATAAGAACTAGATGCTGCGATGGGCGCCGGCGACACGTTAAACTAGCGACGGTGACCTCCTGCCGATCGTCCGGCGGGACGCGTGGAGACGCACATGAAGTGGTTCCGGTGGATATGGCTGGCAGGGACGCTGGCGCTGTTGGGCGAGGCCTTCTATCAGGCGATGTACGTGGCGCCGACCGAGGCGACCATGGGGAACATCCAGCGGATCTTCTACTACCACTTCCCTTCCGCGATGATGACGTTCCTGTTTTTCTTCATCAGCTTTATCGCGTCGATTGTGTACCTGGCGTTCCGTCATCGCGATCCGCTACGCGCGATGAGCGCGGATGCGCTGGCCCTGGCGGCGGCGGAGATCGGCGTGGTCTTCTGCACGGCGGTGCTGATCCAGGGGCCGCTGTGGGCGCGGCCGGTGTGGGGCATCTGGTGGACCTGGGATGCGCGGCTGACCAGCACGCTGGTGATGTGGCTGATCTATTGCTCGTACCTGCTGGTGCGGCGCTTTGCCGCGGGACCGCAGATGCAGACGCTGGCGGCGGTGGTGGCCATCTTCGGCTATGCGGATGTGCCCATCGTGTACTTCTCAACGCGCTGGTGGCGCACACAGCACCCTTCGCCGGTGATTGGCGGTGACGCCAACTCCGGGCTGGACGGCAGTATTGGCCCCCGGTGTGGTGGAACCTGGCGGCGTGGCTGGCATGGGGCCTGATGGTGATGGCCTTCCGTTACGCGATCGAGCGGCGGCGTCAACTACGAGAGCAGGATGAGGCGCTGCACGCATTGGAAGCGACGCTTGAAGCAACACCCTGGAAGGAGAACGAGTGATGGCGCATCGTCATCTGATATTGGCCTATGTGCTGACGTGGGTTCTGCAACTGGGATACGTGGGTTTTCTGGCGCTGAAGTGGCAGCGGGAGAAGCGGGCCGGGCCCGCACTTGGGCTGAGGCTCGGGACCGAGGTAGAACTGTTCGGCTATTAGATTTGTGCCACTGCGGCAAACACAGTCGGTCCGAGGTTCGCCCAGATTGCGCGGGATGATTAGGAACAGCACAAATTCCTAAATTGGGAAAAAGCAACGAAGCTGTCTCGGAGGAGGCAGTTTCGTTGTCCGAGGAAGGGTACCGCAGGGCGGATTGCAGTCCGCCGGAGCACACTTTGCGTGACTCTGAGCGGGTAGACGGACCGCGTTTTCAGGAAGTTTCAATACGTCCCGACCCAAAGGAATATTCCCCTCCCACCTTCGGGGGAGAATCTCCACTAAAACGAGGGATTAAAGCCGAAGGCGAGTCGAGGGATGATCGTCCTGTCAGGGCGGCCCCCCAAGAGCAGCGCCTGAACAGCCTAACGGCAACAAGACCGAAGGCTCTCATCTCGACTAGCCTCCCAGAGGCCACCGGCGGGTGGCCTTTATTTTTTCTCTTCCATCTCCCCCTGGCCCACAACGGGAGCGTGCGGCACCAGGGCGGCGGTGTCGGCATCCGAGTGGATCTGGTTGCGCAGCACCGCATCGAGTATCCTATGCACAAATAATTCACTGGTGGGCCGGGCGATGGTCTGCGCGGTGGTGCTGCCCGGCAGATGCACCATAAGGACGGGTCGCGGATCGAACCGCCCGCCGGTGGCGCGCTCGTCTTCCGGCGTCCACATATGCATGGGCTTCCACAGGTAGGTGCGCCAGGAGTGGTCGGAGGAGACGATGAGGGTGGTGTTCTTCGCCCCGGGAGTGGATTGGATGCAATTCCACAGAGCCCCAAGGCTTCGGTCTGCCAGAGCCAGATTGTCGAGTTAGGTCCACCTTCGCGCAATGTCCGTCGGGCGCGATCGTAGATGCCGGGAGGATGCGGCACGGGCAGATGCAGGAAAGCAAACCGTATCCGCGGATCCGCAGCAGATCCAGACTCTGCGTCATCACGTCCTCATAGTCGCGGATCCGAGGGGGGCTGGCGTCTGGCAGCGGAAGGTGGAAGAGACGGTAGATCAGGGGCGATGGAAAGATCACAGCGAGATTCTGCGCGGTGGGTTGGTGGACAGAAAAAAGCGCGACAGCCCGGTTCGATTGGCCTCTGAGACGCCAGAAGCAACGGCCGAGCACGTCCGGCAGCAGTCGGCAGTAGGGGTTGTACCAGCCAACCAGGCCGCTGGACCAGCCGAGCGAGTGCGCGTCCCCGAAGATCGTGTCGTGTTGATTGAAGCGTTCCCAGGGGCAGCCATCCTTGCCCCGGTAACTCGGGAGGCCGGTGTAAGGCGTGCGAAGTTCCGCAACCGGCTTTCCCAGGAGAAGCGCGGGCAACAGCTCCTGCGTCATCACTCCGACAGGCTGGACGGCGGAAAAGACCATGCTGGTTTTTGCCAATGCGTCCAGATTGGGCAGCGCGAGATCGGGCTGGCGATGCTCGAAGATCTGATCGTAGGAGAGCTCATCCAGCAGAACCCAGACGATACGGGGCGCCGAGGGCGAGGCGGGCGGGCCCATGGCGCGTTCGAACGAGGATGCCCTGCACCCCGGACCGGAGTGCATGGGGCACGACTTTGGGCAGAATGACCAGCAGGCTGAAGGCAGCGATCACATACGCGGACCGCGCGCAGAGAATGCATCGGTCGAGAATCTTCGGGCGCAGGAAGAGCGCCAGATAGAGGGCCACGGCGACAGGTATGGCCCATGGGAGGGCAAGAGCGCCGGCATGGACGACCTTGGGCCGCATGAAGGCGCTCCGCAGATCACGACAGATCAGCCACGGAAGGAAGGCAAAAGGGACAACCCACGCCACTCGCTTCCATCATACGGGGAGACGACCGCACACCGCGAAACCGAGCCAGGCCAGCAGCCATACGAGCAGGGTGGCAATCAGGAGGGCGCGGTAGATCGTGGCAAGCGGAAGAACACGGTGGTAAGCATCGCCAAGCGATGAGGTCAGAAACTCCTCGGCGTACGCGATGATGAACAGAGCGGCAAAGCCTGCCCCCTGGAGAAAGGGGTTGAGCCCTTCGAAAGAATGCGCCGACGACTGTGTATGCGGCGTCGCCGCCACCGAAAGTCCAATGTCCGGGTCTGTCTTCAATACATTTCTCGAACTTTCCAGGGGAGGATTGGTGTGAGGTCAAATCCAGACCACGGCGTTATTATGCGGCAGAGTCCGTTATGTGACGGACGTGAAACATGGACCCTTAGTTTCCGCCCTGCGCTTTCGCGCTTGCCTGCGGTTGACGGTCGACGAGGGCGGCGAGATCGGTCGGGGTGGACGTCTGGCCGCGAAGCAGGCTCTCGACAATGTCGTGGGCGATGAGCTCGCTCACCGGCTTCGAGATCACCTGGCTGGTGTCCTGGCCGGGAAGATGCACCATCAGGACGGCGCGGGAGTCGAATGTGCCGCCATGCGTGACGCGCGCTTCTTCCTCTTTCAGTGGTTGCCACACCCACGGCCGCCAGGAGTGGTCTGAGGAGACAATCAGAGTCGTATTCGCCGCGGCGGGTGTGGATTGAATCGCTGCTCGCAGTGCAGCCAGAGTTCGATCCGCAAGGACAAGATTGTCCAGGTACGAACCACCGTTGCGAATGACGTAATGGACACGGTCGTAGATGCCCGGCGGGTGCGGTATGGGAAAGTGAATGAAGACAAAACGGATACGCGAATCCTGAATCAAGTCTCTGGTTTGAGCCATGACGCTGACGTAATCATCGATGTGGGTCTGGATGCGGTCATCCGTCGCCACGTGCATGACGGAATTCAGCCGGAGACTGCGGGGCATCATCGCCGCCATATTTTCCACGATCGACTTCCTCGTTGAAAGACCGCCTGCCAAGTCCGAGTGGAGAGGTTCGGAATAGACCCAAACGCAACGATCCAGCACATGCGGCAGCAACCGGCAGTATGGGTTGTACCAACCCGCGACGCCTGTGGTCCAACCAAGCGAATGGGCGTCGGCGAAGATGGTGTCGCGTTCGCTGAAGGATTGCCAGGCGCCATCCGTCGTGGAGCGATAGCGGAGCGGCCCGGGATAAGGCTTGCGCAAGTCAACAATCACCCTGCCAAGCATCAGTGAGGGCAGGATAGCCTCCGTCACAGCACCGGGTCCGGGCGCAGCAGCGGGGGGCTGAAGGTCAGAAAATACAACACTCGATTGCGCAAGCCGGTCGAAGTTTGGAAGCAGAACATCGGGCTGACGCGAGTCGAAGACCTGATCGTAGGAGAGTTCATCCATCAAGATCCAGACAACGCGTGGAGCCGATGGCGACACGGGCGGCAACCGGTCGCTCTGGAAGCCGGACTGTTCGGGCGGCCCGGACTCGAGTGCATGAAGGCCGATGCGGGGAATGATCAGGAATAAGCCGAAGCCGGCAACCATGTAGCAGAGGCGGAAGCCAGTGACGCACCTGTCATAGATCCTCGGCTTCACGATCAGCAGGAGCACAGCGACAGCAGCGAAGACGAGTGCCGTCCAATGCCCCAGACTCATCATCGTGATCGGCAGTGAGGAGTTGGGGGACTCAGACCAGACTGCGCTCATGCTGCGGAAGCAAAGCCAGGGCAACAGGATGATGGGAAGAAGCCAGAAGATGCGCTTCCATCTTGGAGAAAGCCGTTCGAGCTTCAAAAATGCGAGCCCACCGATCAGCCATAGGAGAAGGGTGAGAAGAAAGATGGCGCGATAGATGGTTGTAAGCGGGAAAAAGCGGTGGTAAGCATCCCCGAGGCTGGGGTTCAGAAAATCGGCAGCAAAAAGCGCGACGTAGAGTGTAGCGAATCCCGCGCCCTGAAGGAATGGTCTCGGTTTCACTTGGTCTCGAAGAGCCAGAGACTTCGCCCATTGGGAAGATTTTCTACCAACCGCCGGATGAAGCACTGATCTGCGGCGGCAAGGAAGGCGTTCTCGTCGAGATGTCCGTAGATCTCCTGGCGGCCGCGGCAGAGTTGCTGGAACTGCGAATCAGTTGCCGGCACCCATTCAATGATGGCCCAGCGGGTGGTGAGGCGGCTCACCAGACCGAAGATGGCCGAAAGGGGAATCTGATCGATGAGCAGCATGTGGTGGATGACGCCGAGCATCAGGATGCAGTCGAATGCGCCTTCAGAGCGCTGCAGCAGACTGAGGCTTTCCTCGTTCTGCCAGCCCACGGCGGGTGTGGGACGGGCGATATTGGCGATCAAAGGAAGGATCGGTTCGCGCTTCGCCCGGGCTTCACGCCAGTTGGCGTCGGCGGCCTGCACATCGGTATCCCATGCAACGACGCTCCCGCCGGCTGCAACGGCGATGCGGGAGTAGTGGCCGGTGTTTCCCCCGACATCGAGCACGCGCTGGGGGCGGCCTGGGCGAGTGCCCGTTCCACGAAGCAGCTGCGTGCGTGGTGTTCCCGCTGTAGTGGCTTGCAGTGGCGGTGTAGTCGCTCCAGCGGGAGGCGTGCGGCGGCGGAGTGAGCGCGCGGAGGGTGCGGCGAAGCTTTTTCAGCGTTCCGCGCAGCACGTGGGTGGCGACCTCGGGCGGCTGCTGACGACTGGAGCGGCGCCGGTGGACGCGGAGGCGTTCGCCTTGCCTTCGAGCAAGTGCGGCAGAGTGACGAGCGAGCGCAGGGGCGCCGTCCAGCGGCGGCGGAGCGGCAGGTGCGAATAAAGATCGGTAGGTTCGTAACCGTCGCGGCGCTCGATGGACGCGGCGAGAGGCCAGCCGAGATAGCGGTTCGCGGCCAGCGGGAGCAGGAAGGTGCGAACGAATTGGCCGTAGGCAAGCCAGATGGGATCCCCCGGCTTGCGCTTGTCGAAGGAAAGAACGTCGACGAAGACCGGCTCCGCATTGCGGAAGAGAACGTTCAACGGAGTCGCATCCTTGAGAATGAGCCGGCGGCCAGGGATTCTTCGCAAAGGTCGAGTGTCAGTTCGCCCGCAGCGGCCCATTGTCCGGGCGTCCACTCCCAGGGGTAGGTGGGGTACTCGATGCGTTCGTGCTCGAGCAGCAGCGAGCCATCCGCGTCACGGCCTGCGACGACGGTCGTGACCATCCGGCCGCTCTCGATCCATTTTCGGGCGAGTGCGGAATTGAGAAAGGACTCCGCCTCGGCCACGAACGCGGGACGAACGTGGCGAAAGACCTTAGCCTTATCGAAGTAAAGAGAGCCTGCCGGATCGCGAAAGGTTCCGCGAGGCGAGACGGCACTTACGGTCATTGCTGGATTTCTTGACCCTGCTCGACAACGGGTTCTTCGATGTGGTCGTTACGGCGATGGAAGAACTTGCGCAATTTCGACCGAACGATGAAGAGCGCGCCTGCCACCATGGAACCGGCGACCTGCAGGAATAGAAGTCCGGAGCCCGGGTCGGCGTAGGCGTAGGCGGGCTTTTGGAATGCAACCGCAAGGGTGATGAATTGGGCGATGGCAAGCAGAATAAGCAATGTGCGGGAGAGCTGACGCACTCGATGGACCCCCTGTAAGAATTTGGTGCAAAAAAAAACGGTTTCAAGGCAGTTCGCAGACCGGGCTACTTTATGAACTTTTGATGACTTTTCGAGGGCCCTTAACAATGTCTTAATAAGTTGTACCGGATTTGACGGCTGTCCAAAAGGAAAAGTTCCGGGCGATGAAAATAGTTGAGGTAAATTTCTGTTGACTATCTAGTTGCGTTTCCTTGTATTTACCGGTGACCGGCGACACGGGTAGACTGGATGTTTGGGAAAGGAAGAAGGCCAAACCATGCTCGTAGTCATGAAGCCGCAGGCGACGGCCGAGGAGATCCAGGCGGTTTGCGAGCGGATCGAAACGCTTGGTTACCGGCCCCACCCCATGCCGGGGGCGCAGCGGACCGCGATCGGCATCACCGGAAACCAGGGCGCGGTGGAACAGGATGCGCTCGCGGAGATGTCCGGCGTGGCCGAGGTCATCAAGGTCTCCAAGCCCTACAAGCTGGTCAGCCGGGATGTGAAAGAAGAAGACACGGTGATCCGCTTCCCGGGCACCAATGCGGTGATTGGCGGCCGGAACATCGCAGTCATCGCCGGTCCTTGCTCGATTGAGAGCCGCGAGCAGGCATTTGCGGTAGCCGAAGAGGTGGCGAAGGCCGGGGCACAATTCTTACGCGGAGGCGCGTACAAGCCACGCACCTCTCCATATGCCTTCCAGGGTATGGGCGAGGCCGGGTTGCGCATCATGGCCGAGGTGCGGGAGCGCTTCGGACTGCGGATTGTGACCGAGGCGCTCGACAACGAGTCGCTGGAGCTGGTCGAGGAGTATGCCGACATGATCCAGATCGGCGCGCGCAATATGCAGAACTATTCCCTGCTGAAGCGCGCCGGGCGGTCGAAGCTGCCGGTGCTGCTGAAGCGCGGACTCTCAGCCACGCTGGAAGAGCTGCTGATGGCGGCCGAATACGTGATGAGCGAGGGCAACTACCAGGTGGCGCTGTGCGAGCGCGGCATCCGCACCTTTACCGATCACACACGCAACACGCTGGACCTGAGCATTGTGCCGGCGGTACAGCGGCTGAGCCATCTGCCCATCGTGGTGGATCCGAGCCACGGCACGGGCAAGCGCGACAAGGTGCTGCCGCTGGCGCGCGCTGCGGTCGCGGTGGGCTGCGACGGCCTGATCGTCGAGGTGCATCATGCGCCGGACAAGGCTCTCTCGGACGGCGCGCAATCGCTCTATCCCGTACAGTTTGTGCAATTGATGGACGAGTGCTCGCGCATTGCAGAGGTGGTGCATCGGCACATTCCTCGAGGTATCGAAGTGGGCGGCATCGAGGTGACGGCGCACGAAGGGGCCGCGTACCCTGCTGCGCGCTAAGAGATTGCTGGGCAAACTATCAAGACATGCGCGGGGCGTCTGCCTCGCGTTTGCCATTTGCGCATTGTTGTCCGTGGGCGGCTGCCGCCAGCATGATTTTCCCGCCTATCCGAAGGACTATCGTGAGTTCGCCTACGTGACGAACAGCGGCAGCAATACCGTGACGGCGCTGGATTTGGTGAATCTGCGGCAAGATCGCGTGATTGCCGTGGGACGGCGGCCGGTGGGCATTGCAGCCAACCCGACGCGCAACGAAGTCTACGCGGTCAATGCGGACAGCAACTCGGTGAGCGTGATCGACACGACGAGCAACCAGGTAGCGGCGACGATCGCGGTCGATCGGACGCCTTACTCGATCGAGGTAGCGCGCGACGGACGGACGGCCTATGTCGCCAATTCGGGCGCGAACGATGTTTCAGTGATCGACCTTGACCAGCGGCGGGTAATGGCCACCATCGGGGTGGGTGAAGGACCGGGGGTGGCGCGCATCGCCCCGGATGGCAGCGCGCTGGTGGTGAGCAACGAGAAGAGCGGCAGCGTGAGCGTGGTGGACCCCAAGCTCTACCGCGTGCGGGCCTTCTTCTCCGGCTGCCCGAACGCGACCGCGATAACCATAATGCCGGACTCGACCAAGGCATTCGTGGCCTGTTCCGGCGGCCACCAGGTGATGGTGATCGGCCTGGCCCGCGCAGCGAGTGCGAGCATGGGCGCGAAACCGGACCGCTTGCTGGCATTTCTGGACGTGGGCGCGACGCCGACCAGCGTGGTGCTGAAACCGGATGGAGGCGAGGCATTCACCACCAATTTCAACGGCAACTCCATCTCCGAAATCGCCACCGGCAATAATGAGGTCGGCGGTACCTACCAGGTCGGCATGCGGCCTTCGCAAGGCATCGTGACGCAGGACAACTCGCTGCTCTGGGTGTCGGACTTCGGCGAGCGGCACCGTCAGCCTGTACAGCATTGACGACGGCAGGCTGCTGATGAATGTGCCGGTTGGCGAAGGGCCGGATGCCCTCGCGCTCTCTGCCGCGGGGCACCTCCTTCTGGTCGTCGATTCACGATCCAACGATCTCGCGGTGATCCGCACCAAGACGCGCGCCTTGTTTACGCTGCTTCCTCTGGGCAAGCAGCCCAGCAGCATCGCGGTGAAGGCGTTCCTGGTGCATTAGGGACTGGCTGTCCAGGCACAAGCCCCTGCGGCGCGTGTTGTGAGGTTCGCTTCCTTTGGTCGCTCACAGGCTCAGGGAGCGGCCGACTCGGCCTATTGAGCGAATCCGCACCAGAGCACCACGCCGAGCCGGTAGAGCCACGCGCGTTCGAGATGGAAGGTACCGCCGGTGTTGGTGAGCATGCGGGCGAGTTCGCGGCGGGTATAGGCGCGGCGAACCGAAACCGGGCCATCGTGTCGAGAGATGCGGCTGCGATCGACGATGCGATTCAACTTCGCGAGCCGGTAGTGAATCGCGCTGCGCTCGAGATCGTTGATAACCACGGCGACACGGGCGACGCGCTGCGCTTCCGCAAGATAGCGCTCGACCTGCGGCGGCTCCAGATGATGCAGGAAGAGGCAGCAGGAGACGATATCCATGCTCGCATCCGGGAATGGAAGATCGAGAGCATCGCCGGCCAAAACGCGAGGCGTAGGCAACTCTGCCGGCCACGAACGCGGGTCCGGCAGGTGAGCTGCGCTGCGGTCCAGCAGCGTGACATCCGGGGTGACACCAGGACGCGCCTCCGAGCCGCAGGAGCGCCGCCTGGAGCACATCCGCGCGTCCGCTGGCGACCTCCAGGATGTGGGCACGAGACCCGTGTGACAAGTGCGGGGACACGCGAGCGAGCGCCCGCTGCAGCAGACGGGCGTGCAGCCGCACCCCGCCGAATCGCCGATTCGCGAGGGTGACGGAGCGCAGCGCGTAGTCAATCTCCTGCGGCGTGCCCAGGTCACTGTCGAGCCACTCGCTCTCAACAACTCGTTCCATAGTCATTCAGGCTATAGTCATCCGGGCCAGAGTCATCCCGGCGATGCAAGGGTGTGACAATCCTATGACGTAACCGATGACGCCTGCATCGCGTCTCACTCCATTGAGCGAAGGCGCCACCGCGGATGTGACGATGTTCCCAGGAATGGACGATCGAATGCACGGCATGGATGTCGCGGTACTCGGCGGAGGTCCCGCAGGTCTGGCGGCGGCGCTGGCTCTGCGCCAACGCGGATGCGGTGTGGCCCTGTATGACGCGCAGCGTCCGCCCATAGACAAGGCCTGCGGCGAAGGCTTGATGCCGGAGGCAGTGCGGCTGCTGCGGGGGCTCGGACTGGCGCTCGACGAGCGGGATGGCGCGAGCTTTACCGGGATCTCGTTTCACGATGCGCACTCCAGCGCATTCGCCGCATTCAGCGGCGGCAGAGGACTGGCGGTGCGCCGCACCCACTTGCAGGAACGCATGGCCGCCCGGGCGGTGGAGATGGGCATCGCACTGCACTGGGGAGCCAGCGTGCAGGCGCTGGCCGGCGGCGGCTTTGCCTCCGCGGGCGCGCGGATTCGCGCAGATTTCTTCGTGATCGCCGATGGGTTGTGCTCAACGCTTGCCGCAGCGAGCGGCTTCCGCGAGCAACACTGTTACAGCATGCGCTACGCGAGCCGTCAGCAATTTCAGTGCGCGCCCTGGAGCGACCTGGTGGAGGTGCACTGGCGCGATCACGAACAACTTTACATAGCGCCGCTGGGGGGTGACGAAGTCGGTGTCTCGCTGCTGACCGGCACACGCGGTCGCAGGCTGCACGATGCCCTTCCTGATTTTGCCGCCGTCGCACATCGGCTGGCCGGCGCGACGCGTACTTCCAGCGTGCGCGGCGCGGTGACCCGAACCCGAAACCTGCGCGAGGTGATGCGCGGCAACGTGGCAGTGCTGGGCGATGCCTCAGGATCGGTGGATGCGGTGACCGGCGAAGGGCTGCTGAGCGCATTCCGGCAGGCGCATGCGCTAGCCGATGCGATCGCCGCCGGCGTGCCGGAACGCTACGCTATGGCCCATGCGCGGATGGCGAGAGCTCCGCGGCGTATGGCGCGGTTGCTGCTGCTGCTCGATCGCTACCCTTGGCTGGAACGGCGGTTTGTTGCAACCATGGCGACGCGCCCTGAGACTTTCGCTGCGTTGTTGCGCGTCCATCTCGCGGAGCAGACGTGGCCGGATCTTGTATGGAGCGAAGCTGCAGCGATGTGGATGGGAAGACACGACACAAGAAACAACACACCACTCGACATACGGCTCAACAAGGGTCCATGGTTGCCCTGTGCAGCAAAGGCCCATCGAGAAAGAGGACTATGAAGATTGCCAGTGTTGCCCGTGCCCTGCCCCCGCATCGGTTCACCCAGCAGGAAATATTCGAAGCGCTCGCCCGGCATTGGCAGGATCATCTCGACAATCCAGCGCTGCTTGCGCGATTTCATCAACGGGTCGGAGTGGATACGCGGTACTTCGTGTTGCCGCTGGAGGGCTATGACAATCTGACGCGATGGGGCGATGCAAACCGCGTGTGGCTGGAAAAGGCAGAGGAACTGGGTGAGCAGGCGATCGACCTGGCACTCCAACGCGCGGGCATGGAGCGCAACCGCATCAACGCGCTGCTCACGGTGTCGGTGACGGGGATCGCGAGCCCGTCGCTCGATGCGCACCTGGCGAACCGCATGCATTTGCCGACGGACATTCGCCGCACTCCGATCTTTGGCCTGGGATGCGTGGCGGGCGCGGCGGGCATCGCGCAGGCGGCGGATTACGTGCGCGCGTATCCGGACCGTGTGGCGGTGCTGCTGGCGGTGGAGCTGTGTTCGCTGACCTGGCAGCGTGGCGATCTCTCGATTGCGAATCTGATCTCGTCTGGGCTATTCGGGGATGGCGCTGCGGCTGTGGTGGTTGCAGGCGGCGAGGTCGCGGGGAATGGACCGGAAATTGTGGATACGGCGTCGAGCTTCTATCCAAATACGGAAGAGGCGATGGGCTGGGAGATCTCCGAGGAGGGATTTCGCATTGTGCTGTCGCCGGAGGTGCCGGCGATCATCCGCGCGAATCTGCCGGGGGATGTGGATGCGCTGCTCGGTCGCAATGGACTGACGCGCGGAGATGTTGGCAATTGGGTGCTGCACACGGGCGGCCCGAAGGTGCTGGATGCGATGGCGGGGTCGCTCGGCCTCGATCGCGAGGCATGCGCGGCCTCGTGGGATTCGTTGCGCGAGGTAGGCAATCTGTCGTCCGCGTCTGTGCTGCTGGTGCTGGAGGAGATCATGCAGAACCGCAGGCCGGCGCCGGGCACATGGGGATTGCTGGCGGCGCTGGGGCCTGGGTTCTGCGCGCAACTGGTTCTGCTGCGTTGGTAGGTGTGGCTTAACTGCTCTGTTCTTTACTGCTCTTGTCTCCTTACTGCTCCTGGCCCTGAACCCAACGGACGCCGAAGGAGAACGTCGGCCGATAGTACTCGCGCTGGACAGGATACCGTTCGCTTCCGTTGTAGAAGCCGAAGACCTCATTGCTCAGGTTCAATCCCGATGCGACAAACTGAATGCCTCTATAGAACCGATAGCTTCCCTGGACGTCGAACTGGGTGTGCGCGTACAGATATTGATCGCCCGTGGGTCCCTTGAGCCCGAGGATGCGATCGCCCGCGGCCCCGGTGCCAGGCCCCCATTGATAAGCATAGATATTCGCATCGTTATGACTGATGGCGAAGCGCGACGAAAAGCGTCCTTTGTCGTAAGTGAGATCGAAGTTGTAGTTATTGGGAGCGTCGCGTTCCAGGCGCGGCTTGTCCGTGCGTCCGGCAGCACCCACGGTGGGAGCGTTGAAACCGAACGGAAACTTGATCTGAGAGGTGACGTAGCTATAGTTCGCGGAGACTCCGATGCCGCTGAGCACGCCGGGCAGGAAGGAGAAGCGCTGCTCCCACTGCGTCTCGATTCCCTGAATGTGCGCGCTCGGACCATTGATGGATTGGTTTAGCTGAAAGTTGATTCCTGGATACTGTGCGTCTGTAGTCTGCGTGGTTGTGGGGAAGATCGGATCAGAAAGTTGCTTGTAGAAGTAGCCGGCCTGCAGAATGCCGAGCGGCTGGAAGTAATGCTCGATTAACACGTCGTAGTTATTCGCCTTAGTCGGCTGCAGCGCTGGATTGCCTTTGCTGATGCTCTTCGGGCTCGCATTCGGATCGACCGTTGTCGACGGCACAAGATCGCCGATGTTGGGCCGCGAAATGCCTCGACCATAACTGAGGCGCAGGTTTGTATCCTTCTGCAGTTGATACTGCGCCTGCACACTCGGCAGTGCGTTGAAATAGCTGGTGTCCTGCCGGATGGGCGTGATGGTCGGCGGAAGAGGATTGCCCTGGCTGTCGACATTCGCAGTCAACTGATTGGCTAGAAAGTGCGTCCCTGTTGCCTCGAAACGTACACCGCCCTGCAGCCGCAGTTTGCCGATAAAGACGACGTCCTGCACATAACCCGCCGAAATGCGCTCATTGGCGTTGGAGAAAGCCGCCGCCGACTGTGTGATGCTGCCCACGTTGTCGAGCGCAAAGGCGCCTGGATTCGCTGCAACCGTCCTCAGGATTGTGTTGTAGTTCGACGTTGGGCCGTAAGCCTGGCCCTTGATCGCGAAGGACTTGTTGTAATAGGTCGGATTGGTGTAGCCACCCACTACGTTTGAGAGAGTGAATGGAATCACATTCGAGTCCGCTAGCCCATAAAGCAGGTCGTCCTCGTTCACGGTTGACGCAGAATTGCGAATCTTTACTCCCAGAGAAAATGTGCTCGGCTTCGCAGCAACCGTGAAGTTGTGCGCGTAGGAAGCATCTCCTTGAATGTTCAGCTGGGTGGCGTGAAAACGCGTAGAGTCGGTGCTGGAGACCCCATACTGGCCGGCATCGAAGAGGCTGCTTCCGTCCGTGGCGTTGAACTTTGGACGCACCGGATTGCTGAGATCCAGCGTGAAGGGCACGTTGCTGTTGCCAGAGAAGCTTGTTGTGGGGAAATCCTGTCCACCAATGTTGTGCCCGCGAGATACGGCGAAGTTATAAGCAAAAAAGTCTTTGGAAAAATCCTGCCTTACTCCGGTGAGAATACTGAATACCTGCTGATCGGGGCGGCGAATGTAGTGGCGGTAAGCATAGTTGCCCGGCGTACACGGATTGTTTGGGTCGGCCATTTCCGCATCCGTGCAGGAGAAGCTCAATTGGTTTCCATTGACGGATTTCACAGCGGGTGTGCCGTCCTTAAACGCGGCCACGGTCGGCGTGTAGACGATCGTATCCCCGTAGTCATGGAAATCCGCATAGAGTCCCTTTACATAGACGGTCGTTGCCTGCGTGAACTTGTAATCGATGCCGGTGTCGAAGCCGTAGCGCGTGCGGTAGTAGTTATACGAGCGCAGATCAGCAGTCGGCGTGAGGGCAAGCGCGTTGCCCGTGGCGGGATCCGTCCCAATGGCTTGCGTAGGCTCCAGATCGTCGATGCCGCGGTTCGTGCGGTCCCAGGTTCCACCGAGAAGGACGCCGAACTGCTTGTTGGCGCCGAATCGCTGGCCGACGGTGCCATCGAAGCCGCCACGCCAGTAGCCGTTCTGAATCGGGTTATAGCCTGAGGTGCCGCTCAGGGTATACGTCGGCCGGTCGAGTGCGCTCTTGGTCACGAGGTTGACGTTTCCGCCGATGCCATCGCCGTCCTGGTCCGCAGCGAGGGTTTTGTATACCTCAATCCGCTCGACGATATTTGACGGCACCGCATCCAGCTTGATGTTTCGGACGGTCACCTCCGGCGCCGGAACATT
This sequence comes from uncultured Acidobacteriaceae bacterium, assembly GCA_963763665.1. Lineage (GTDB taxonomy): Bacteria > Acidobacteriota > Terriglobia > Terriglobales > Acidobacteriaceae > KBS-83. The sequence goes on from CAVXPT010000005.1 coordinate 499,527, forward strand.
GACGCCATTGATCGTGACGTTGCTCAGGCGCGGCTCCGTGCCGCGAATCTGTACATACTTGCCCTCGCCTTCATCGCGCTCCAGCGAAACGCTGGGCAGGCGGCCGACCGCATCCGCAATGTTGGTGTTTGGCAGGCTGGTGATGACACGCGCAGGAAGGATCTGAACGATCTCCGAGGACATCCGCTCGATATTGATGGCTTCCGCCTCGCCCTGCAGACGTGCGGCCTTCACCATCACCGTGTCGGCGCCGGAGGCAACCTGCAACGTCTGATTCAGGGTTGCCACCTGACCGCTCTGGACTTTTACGGATACCGTCGACGGGGCGAATCCTATATAGGAAACAGTGACTGTATAGTCGCCGGCGGGCAGATCGGCGATGCGGAACTGACCTTGATCGTTGGTCGCAGCTTGCCTTCCCGTCGGCTCGATCGTGATCCTGGCACTGGCGAGAATCGATCCCACTGCATCCTGCACGGTTCCGGCGATGCTTCCGGTCGGCGTTTGCGCCTTCACAAACATCGAGCTGGTGAGGAAGAGGATGAACAAACTGGCCAGAAAGGGGAAGAAGGACAAGCACCTGCATTTTTTTAAAAACATATTCGTCAACTCTCGCTTTGCATGACTTCGTAGAAAACGGATGGATGCTGCCGCTCTGCAGCATGGACCTCGACCCCACCCCCAGAAAGAGCGATGCGGAAGCGTGGTTGCCAGGCTTGCAGACGATGACCCGATGAGGGGACTACATCATCGCGAAAGTTAAGAACGACTTAAGAGATTGCGTTGTAACGGAGGATTAAAATACATTTCATCGCTCCGTAACTTCGGAGCGGAAATGAATGAAAAAAATCACCAACTATTCACGCGCGAGTAATGAAGAACGCGAGGAGCTGAGTGGCTGGAGCGGTCCCACGGTGCATCCGGCGGAAGTGAATTCCGCAGCTTCTCCGTCACGAAAAGCTGCACATCACGCTAGAACGACGGGGCGTCGTACCGTGGAGTTGCTCTAGTTCGCGATGACGTCAGCCTGGCGCGCTAAGACGAGGGTGATGTCGTCCGGCTGCTCCTGGTCGCCGATCCACGCGCGCAGGGACTGCATCACCTGCAGCGAGATCGCGGCCAGTGGCAGATGGCGGTGGCGCTTGACCATCTCGATCAGACGCTCTTCGCCAAACTCACCAAATTCATTTTCCGGCTCGGTAACGCCGTCACTGTAGGCGATGAGGATGTCGCCCGGGTCGAGCGTGACAGTGCCCTCCTCGTATTCGAGGTTATTGAGCAGACCGATGACCGAGCCGCCGCGATCCAGGCGGCGCACGGTGCCATTGGCACAGAGCACAAAGGGCGGCAACTGACCGGCATTGGAATAGAGCAGACTGCGCGTGTTGGTGTTGTAGTGCGCCAGAAACAGCGTGGCGTACTTTTCCGGCTGGGTGGTGCGGTAGAGATGACGGTTGAGCATGCTGAGCACCTTGCCGGGCGAGCTGAAGGTGGCGTTGCCGTTGAGGAGATGGCGGGCGGTGCCGCTGTCGTCGAGGCAGTCCTCGCCGGCGAAGCGGTAGGCGCGCACCGCCGAATGCAGTGAGGCCATGAGCAGCGCTGCCGAGATGCCCTTGCCGCTGATGTCGCCCATGGCGAGGGTCAGCTCGCTCTCGCCCATGATGAGGAAGTCGTAGTAATCGCCGGAGACGGTGCGTGCCGGCTTGCAGACGCCGTGCAGTTCGAAGCCGGGCATCTCGACTTCACCTTGCGGGAAGAGATTGTTCTGCACCTCCTGCGCAATCTCCAGCTCGCTCTGCATGCGCTCCTTCTCGCGCTGCTGTATCAGCAGGCGCTCCAGCGATTCCGACATGGTGTTGAACGAGGTGGAGAGTGCGCCGAGCTGGTCGCGCCGATGCACCTGAATGCGATGCGCGAAGTTGCCGCTGTCGATGGCGATGGTGGCTCGATACAGCTCCCCGACGGCGCGGGTGATAGTGCGGTTGAGGCGAACCGCCATGATGAACGCAACAAGCTCGAGCAAAGCAAAAATTATGGTCAGCGTGATGAGGAGGTAGCGGACGAAAGTGCGTACCTCGACTGCGGTGCCGAAGAGTTGCGCGTAAAGCAGCGCCGGACGAGAAGTGACGCTCATCAGGCCGGTGAGTTTCTTGCCGCTGCCCCACTCGGTAGCGGTGAAGAGCGTGGAAAACGTGATACGACGATCGAGGTAGAAGGCGGGTGGTGCAAGCTTGCCACCATTGACGGTGCCTGCGGTCTGCGCGGCCAGGTCCCTCGGCGTCACTCTCTTGGAACGATTGCGCGGGGCTTTCCCATCGTCCTCCGCAATCACTTTTCCGAAACCAGGAGCGATCTGGATGAGGCCAAGCCCCTGGGCAAGCTGATCGACCGTGGCAGGATCGAGCGGGGCGCTGGAGACAAAGGTGACCTTGTTGCCCGCGACGGTTCTTTTATTCACGGCGCGCAGGAAGAGCCGACCGTTGTCGATCACAATGCCGCGAAAGCCGTCAGGCGACCAGTCCGGGTAGGAGATGGGATCGCCATCATTGTGCTGCGGGAGTTCCCTGCCGTCGTTGATGAGGAGCAGATGGCGATTCCCGGTCTGGCTGCTCACCCAGGCATCGACCAGGAGACGGCCCGGAATCCCATGGTTGGCGACATCGTAGTCGGAGAGTTCCACCGAATTCGCAGATGGCGCGCGCGCGATGGCATGGGCTACATGCACGGTGAAAGCCTGATTCTCCGCGCTGAGGCGGCCGAGGGTTGCCTCCAGTTCAGAGGTTGCGGCGAAGGTGGCGAATTGCCCGGAAAAGACGTAGGACGCGATGCCAGCCAGCGTCACGAAGAGCACCACCGGCGTAAGTCCCATCAGCAGGTAGGTGACGACCAGGCGATTGCGCACCTTCCACAGCACGTGGTTCACGAGCCAGCGGTACAAAATGATGCAACTGAAGACCACCCAGACAGGGACGACAAAAACCAGCCAGAATCCGCCGAACATGCCCACAAAGCCGGGCACGAGACGAAGCAGGATGAGAACGAGAAATACCGCGGACGACCAGAAGGTGCCGTGCTCCGCCACGCCCGAAAGTGCAGGGCGGCGCAGCGGATTCAGAACGGCGGCTTCTACGCGCGTGAAGAGGTTCGGCATACTCAGGCCGAAGTGTAGCGCACGGACTCGCCGTCCGAGGCACATGCGCCTTCGGCGCGCTTACTGGGGATCGCTTCCTTTGGTCGCTCACGATGGCGAACGTGGGCGACCTGGCCTTCTTCCACATCTCAAAAGCGCGATGTGGGCACCCGAGTTGTTGCGTTTTCTTCCTTCCTCACGTCTCGATGCGTGACCAACGCGAGGGCAGCAAGTCGTCGTCCGCGATCCTAGATATCGGATTCGGGGTCGTTGTGGGGTTTGAAACCGGCTTCGCGGGCGAGCCGCAGCGTATGACGCGAGGCCGAATAATGCGCGCCGGCGAGCATGAGAAGTCCGCTGACGAAGGCCCACATCATGAGCGAGACGGAGACCGAGAACGGCCCATAGACGGAGCGGAAATCGAGCCAGGGCAGCAACGCGATGTAGATGCGCTTGGCGACCTCCCACAGCAGACCGGTGGTGATGGCGGCAGGCAGCACGGCCACCATGGGCAGGCGGCGGTTGGGCAGCACCCAGTAGATGAGCAGAAAGATAAGCACGCTGACGACGGCGGCGGAGATCTGCAGCAGCCAGTGGGCGAGGAAGGCGAAGACGACGTTATCCGTGTTGCCCAGGAAGAGGAAGCTAAGCAGGCTGTGCTGCGCGGCAGTGAGCGAGATGGAGATCAGGGTGAGGGTGCCGATCGCGAAGGCCAGCGCGAGAGAGACGAGCTGGTTCATCAGATAGGAGCGGTTGCGCTTTGCGCCCCAGACCTGGTTCAGCGCGACCTCGAGCGGTATGAAGACCCCGGTGGAGGAGATGAGCAGCATGACGATGGAGGCGATCTGCACCCCACCATGGGCGCGGGAGAGGATAGTCATGTTGCGGATGACGAAGTCCTGCCCGGCGGGGAGGAAGTAGCGGATCTCGTCCGCGATGACAGCCACCATGGCGGGCGAGTGGAAGACCTGCCGGGCCAGGGTGAGCATGAGCACGATGAAGGGAAAGAGCGACAGGATGACATTGGCCGCGACGCTGAAGGCGTAGGTGTGCACCTCAGTCTGTGCAAGATAGAGGGCGAGCGCCTTCCCGCGCTGGGCCAGCGAGGCGTCTTCCGGCAGGTTCCTGAGCGGCTCGGCAGTGGACCGGGCCACCTCCTCCGAAGCCGGCTGGATACCGGACGGGAAAAGGGTGAGCATCGACATGGGGGAGTGCTCCGGTCTTTGAAGGCAGCAATGATGGTAGCAATCGAGGGCTTGAATTCCACTCCCCACAAGGGGTCATTGGGGGCTTCCAGGGCGCCGGATCGCGGCTGTAACGTAATTTTGTGTTGCACTTAGGAGCGTTTCCTGCCATAACAGGAGAACGCAGGACGCTGGTGCAGGTCCGCGTGAAGCACGAGTTTGGAAGGCCGTTTTTGATGTTCTGGTTTTGCTGTTCCGCAATGAATCTGGGGAAACATGAGCTGCCCTGCGTCTATGACGCTGGCAGCTTTTCGCGTTTTCAGAGGGGATTTGCGGGACGCCTACACAAGAAGAGGTGAAAGGAGTCTCCCGTGAAAGAGCAAGGCGTTGTGAAGTGGTTTAACGGAGCAAAGGGGTATGGGTTCATCCAGCGCTCCACCGGCGAAGATGTGTTTGTGCACTTCTCGGCAATTCAGGAGAACGGGTACAAAACCCTGAATGAAGGTGAAGGAGTGGAGTTCGAGTGCCAGCAGGGTCCGAAGGGACTGAATGCGGCCAACGTAATTCGCAGCGCCTAAGCCATCACAAGAGAGCACCGGAACGGCCTCCCCGACGCAGGGAGGCCGTTCCGTTTTACGGCTTATCGGATTGTTCTTCGAGGCGGGCGATGGCCCAGGTGGCGGCTTCGGCCAGGACGGGGTCTTCGGCTTCCGCGTTGGCCCAACGTTCGAGGTGGGGCAGGAAACGCCCTTCGCCGCTGTTGCCCATCGCGATAGCCACGTTGCGCAGCAATCCGCTTCGTTTTGTTCGCTTTATCGGAGAACCCCGAAACTGGTGGTTGAATTCCTCCGAAGTCAGGCCGGCCAGCCATTCTAGCGCCGGATTGATGAGTTCACGCCGGGTGAGCTCAGGATGCGTGATATCGAGCGCGGCCGGGTGATTGCGACTTGCTTTCTGATTCCAGGGGCAGACCTCCTGGCAGATGTCGCAGCCGAAGACCTGGCGGCCGATGGGCGCGCGCAGTTCTTCCGGGATGGGGCCGCGCTTCTCGATGGTGAGATAGGCGATGCAGCGGCTGGCATCCATCTGATGCGGAGCGATGAAGGCGTCGGTGGGGCAGGCTTCGATGCAGCGGCGGCAGGTGCCGCAGCGGTCCGTCGCGGGAGTGGGACGGCTGGCTGGAGCGACCTCGAGTGAAGTGACGATGCAGCAGAGGAAGAGCATGGAGCCGAGCTGCTGGTTGAGGGTGCAGGTGTTTTTGGCGGTCCAGCCGATGCCGGCCTGGCGGGCGAGATCGCGCTCGATGAGCGGGCCGGTGTCGACATAAGAGCGAGACTCGAAGCCGCCGATGCGGTCGTGGAGGGCGGCTTCGAGAGCTCGGAGGCGGGCGAGAAGAGTGTCGTGGTAGTCGGAGGGCCGGAGTTCGCCGGTTGCGGGGTCGGAGCGGCCCGCCCAGGCATAGCGGGCGATCCAGCCGGTGGTCGATGGCGCAGCATCGATGGAGAGCGGACCGGGTGCGTTGTAGCTGGCGGCGCAGACGATGACGGAGCGCGCCCAGGGGATGGCGGCCTGGACCTGGGAGCGCAGCAGCTCGCCCTGCTCGTTGCGACGCTTGAGGTAATCCATTTCGCCGGCGTGTCCGGCGGCGATCCACTCTTCTAAATAATTTGCTCTCCGGCTCTTCCGCTCCATCGAGCGCGGCTATGCCTGCGAGGTCGAAGCCCTCGGCCTTTGCGAGGCGGGTGAGTTCATCCGGAGAGAGGTTGAAGGTGGGCATCGCTGCTCTTATGGTAGCGATGTCGAGGGACGAATGATGTTCAGCGGCTGGTGAGGACGGCTAACGCCTTCTCGTAGCGCTCCAGCTTTTTGTCGAGTTCGACGGGGGGCTCGGGGCGGCGCTCCGGCGACATGTTGTCGTAGAGGTCGGCGATCTTCACGATGCGGCCGATGGGGTCGGCCTTGGAGCGGAGCACGAAGTCATCATAGGACTCCTTCTTCGGAGTCTCGCGGCGGCTCACGCTGTCCACGGCGTTGCGGACGTTCTTGCCGAAGAGATTTTCGATCTCGTCGAGCGTGGTGGCGGTGTCTTCGACGGTGTCGTGGAGGATGCCGGCGATGAAGTAGTCTTCGCCGCAGTTCCAGACGGCAAGCGCGACGCGAAAGCAATGCGCGATGTAGGGCTTGCCGGCTTTATCCTTCTGATCCTTGTGGCGGATGGTGGCGAACTGGATGGCCTGACGGACCCTGGAACTGAGCTTCACGGGGAGCGAATCCATATGAGCGATGGTAGAGAGAGAGAGCGCGGGCATCAAGGTACGATGCGCGCAGAAGCGGAGTCTTCTGTTGAAAATCGGGTGAATCGAAGGACCCGCGATGCATCAAGAAGCAACTGCCGCCTTCTCGGAGTAGTGGATGATCTGCTCCAGACAGAGATCGCGCGCGCGGGCACCGGCAGCCTCGCGCTGGTACCAGTCGAGCGTGTCATCGAGCGCTTCCGGCAGGGGAAGCACCGGCTGCCAGCCCAGCGCGGCGTAGGCTTTGGACCAGTCGAGCTTGAGCATTTGCGCTTCGTGCGGGTGTTCGCCCGCATCCAGCTTCCATTGCGCCCCGCTTCCCCACCGAGCGGAGAGATGGCGGACGATCCATTCCACGGGGCGAGCATCGGTGTACTGGGGACCGAAGTTCCACGCCGATGCGTATGTGACGCCGTCTGCGTGGAGTTTTTCTGCGAGCGTGAGATAGCCACGCAGCGGCTCGAGCACGTGCTGCCATGGCCGCGTCGCTGCCGGATTGCGAATCTCCAGGGTTTTGCCGCTGGAGAAGGCACGCACGATGTCGGGAATGAGGCGGTTGGAGGCCCAGTCGCCGCCGCCGATCACATTGCCGGCACGCGCCGAGGCAACACCTACTTTATGCTCCGCATGGTGGGCCGGATTGAAGAAGGAGTCGCGCCAGGAGCTGGTGACGATCTCCGCGCAGGCCTTCGAGGAGCTATAGGGATCGTAGCCGCCGAGGGGGTCCGTCTCGCGATAGGGCCAGACCCACTCCTTGTTCTCGTAGCATTTGTCAGTAGTGATGATGACGACGGCGCGCACTGAGGGCGTCTTGCGCACGGCTTCTAGCAGGTGAATGGTGCCGAGAACGTTGGTCTCATAGGTGCCGACCGGATCGGCATAGGACTGACCAACCAGAGACTGCGCGGCGAGATGGAAGACGATCTCCGGCTGCGCGGATTGCATGACGGAGGTGAGGATCGCAGCGTCGCGCAGGTCGCCGATGATGGAGTGCATACAGGCGGCGATGTCCGCTTTATGGAAGAGGCTGGGATCGCTGGGCGGATCGAGGGCGTATCCGGTGACCTCCGCGCCAAGGTGCTGGAGCCACAGTGCGAGCCAGCTTCCCTTGAAACCGGTGTGGCCGGTGAGAAAGACGCGTTTGCCCTGCCAGAATTGAGTTTTCTCCACGGCTACCAGACCTTCCACGGCGCGCGGCCTTTGTCCCACAGGCTCTCCAGCAGATTTTTGTCATGCAGCGTGTCCATGGGCTGCCAGAAGCCATCGTGCTTATAGGCGGCCACCTGGTCTTCGCGGGCGAGCGTCTCCATCGGCTCGCGCTCCCACGGCACGGTGTCGTCCTTGATGTATGCGCCCACCTTCGGGGACAGGACGAAATAGCCGCCGTTGATCCATCGGCCCTCACCGGGCGGCTTCTCGGTAAATCGAGTGACGGCGCCGTCGTCCGCGATATCCAGCGCGCCGAAGCGGCTGGTTGGCCTTGTCGCGGTGAGGGTGACGAGGCGGCCGTGATTCTTGTGAAAGGCGAGCAGAGCGCCGATATCGACGTTGGATACGCCATCGCCGTAGGTGAAGCAGAAGGTCTCCTCGTTTTCGACATACGGCAGCACGCGCTTGAGGCGGCCGCCGGTCATGGTCTCGGCGCCGGTGTCGACCAGGGTGATGCGCCAGGGCTCGGACGCATTGCGATGCATTTCCACCTTGTTATTCATGATGTCGATGGTGACATCGGAGGCATGGAGATAGTAGTTGGAGAAATATTCCTTGATGAGATAGCCCTTGTATCCGAGACACACGATGAAGTCGTTGATGCCGTAGTGGGAATAGATCTTCATGATGTGCCAGAGGATGGGACGGCCGCCAATCTCCACCATCGGCTTGGGTCGAATGGACGTCTCTTCACTGAGCCGGGTACCCAGGCCACCGGCAAGAATAATGAGCTTCACACACACCTCAGGAGCGGGATTGGACTGCCTTGCCTGCGCCACGCTCAGGAACCGCTTCCACCGCGGTCTGAACACGTCGAAACGAAAAGTGTTTATGGCCAAAGTAGCTGGCGACCACCGTGACCACGATGAGGATAGCAGCAGCCACATTGGAGGCCGTTTGCGTGGCACCGAACCAGCGGCGCAGCAGGAGCGTGAGCGGCGGCAGCATAACGAGCGAGAAGAGCATGCTGCTTCCGTAGACCGAGATACAACGCAGCCACTCTCGCAGATAGTTGCTGTGAGTCCGAAAGACGAACCATTTGTATCCGAGAAATGCCACGGTGATGGCGATGACGTTGGCGAGAAGGCTGGCTATCTCCGACCCATAGATGCCGAGGCCGCGAAACAGGTAGTTGAACGCAACGAAGAGGCCGTATCCGAAACAGGTATTGAAGCCGCCGACCAGCAGGTAGCGAATCACCTGCCACACCTGCTTCCCTTGAGAGCCGGGGATCATGACGACGATCGCTCAGGAAAGTTGATGCGTTCCTTCTCAATCACCAGCGGCCGGTTCTGCACAAAGGTATGGATGGAGCCGACGTATTCCCCAATGATCCCGAGGCACAGCAGTTGCACCGATCCGAGAAAGAAGAGGCCCAGCACCAGGGGCGCGACGCCCAGCGAAAAGCTGTTCCAGAAAACGATCTTGTAGAGGAGATAGAAGAAGCCGAGGATCAGGCTGATGGCGGCGGAGATGAAACCGGCAGCCGTGACCAGGCGAAGCGGCACCTTCGACAGGTTGGTGATGCCGAGCATTGCCAGATCGTAGAGGGTATAGAAGTTGTTTTTGGTGAGGCCGTGCTGCCGGGCGGCCTGGTTATAAGTCACCTGGGCCTGGGGAAAACCGATCTCTGCGATCATGCCGCGGAAGTATGGATACGGGTCACGAAATCTCTTCTTCAATATCTCGACCACGCGACGGTCGTAGATGCCGAAGCCGGTGAAATGCGACATCACCTTCACGTCGGTGAGCCGTCCGACGAGGTTGTAATAGGCGGTGCGGATGGCATACATCAGGCCGGACTCTTCGCTGCCGGTTTTGATTGCTGCGACGACGGGAAAGCCTTCTTCCCAGCGAGCCAGCAATTCGGTGAAGAGCTCCGGCGGTTCCTGCAGGTCGGCGCAGATGAATCCCATGGCATCGCCATCGGCCTCGAGGAAGGCGTGCATGGGCGAGCGGAGATGACCGAAGTTGCGCGCATTCACGATGACCTGCACCTCGGGAAACTCCGCCGCCATTGCGCGCAGGACGGCCACAGTGCCGTCATGCGAGGCGTTGTCGATAAAGATATGACGGTACTCATACTGCGGGAGTGCGTCCATGACGGCGCGCGTGCGGCGATGGAGTTCGCGGACGTTGAGTTCCTCGTTGTAGCAAGGAGTGACGATGGTGATGCGTTTGCGGTCGGTCATGGGTGGCTAACTCTGGAGTACGGGCATGAAGCCGCCCTTCTTTTGCGCGGCTACGAAAGATCCAATCGTCTCGGCGACAAAGTCGAGCATGGTTTCGTTCAATCCGGGAAAAATGCCCAGCCAGAATACTGAACGCATGATGTAATCCGTGCGGCTAAGATCGTGCGCGACGCGGTATTTGATGTTCTGATAGGCGGGCTGACGCACCAGGTTTCCGCCAAAGAGCAGGCGGGTCCCGATGCGCTTTGCGTCCAGCTCGCGGGTCAGCGCATCGCGGCTGAAGGGAGCGTCCTCCCGAACGCCGATGGGAAAGCCGAACCAGCTCGGCTCCGCGGCCGGCGTACTTTCCGGTAGCTCCAGGACGTCTTCATACGGCTTGAGCCGTTCATAGAGGTAGCGAAAGTTCTGCAGCCGCGACTGAATGAAGGTGGGCAGCTTCTGCAATTGGGAGAGCCCGACGGCGGCCTGCATGTCGGTCATTTTCAGGTTGTAGCCGATGTGCGAGTAGATGTACTTGTGGTCGTAGCCGCAGGGCAGCTCGCCCAGTTGCCATTCGAAGCGTTTGCCGCAGGTATTGTCTTTGCCCGGCTCGCACCAACAGTCGCGGCCCCAGTCGCGGAAAGACTCAGCGAGGGTCTTGAGCAGCGCGTTGTTGGTGACCACGGCACCGCCTTCGCCGGTGGTGATGTGGTGCGCGGGATAGAAGCTGACCGTGGCGACGTCCCCGAAGGTGCCGACATTCTGTCCCTTGTACTTGGCGCCCAGGGCATCGCAGCAGTCTTCGACGAACCAGAGCTTGTGCTTCTTTGCGAAGCTCGCGACCACATCAAGATCGAAGGGATTGCCGAGGGTATGGGCAATCATGACGGCGCGGGTGCGCTCGCTCAATGCTGCTTCGAGCTGAGAGGCGTCGGCCTGATAGGTGGGGGTGGTCACGTCGATGAAGACGGGCACGCAGTTGTTCTGGATGATGGGGTTGAGGGTGGTGGGAAATCCAGCGGCAACCGTAATGACCTCATCGCCGGGCTTGATCTGGCGGTCGCCCAGCCGCGGCGAGGTGAGACAGGAGAAGGCGCAGAGATTGGCAGATGAGCCGGAATTGACCAGCGAAGCGCCGCGAACGCCGAAGAAACGCGCTAATTGCCGCTCAAACTGCGTGGCGAAACGTCCGGTGGTGAGCCAGCAGTCAAGCGAGGCATCGACGAGGCTGCGCAGATCGGACGCATCCAGCACCTTGCCGGAGACGGGCACGGGCGAGGTTCCGGGTTCAAAGGGCTTTCCGGCAAATTGCTGGTTAAAAAACTGCTCGGCCAGCGCGAGAATCTGCTCCCGAAGCGCGGTCGTGGTTTCACTCATAACACTATGGTAGTTCGAAAGTATTGACTTGCCTGCACGAACCTTTTGTCAGGTATGGCCGAGTTTGGCACCTGGAGCATCCTTTCCCGCCAGGTGCGGAGCGATTCAGATTGGCTCTTGCGGACCTAAGAAAGGCCGCGGCGAGTGGAATCCCCGGCTGACGACAAAGGGATGCTCCCACCGTCGTACCCCGGCCGGGCTCAACAGGGGAGACCATCCTGCCCTTGCCGCTGACTGTAGTGGGCGAGGACCTCGGCGATGTTCCGGAAGAGGGCTTCCGGACCCTCCACCTTGCTGACGAAGCGATCTGCGAATATCGCATCGTCAGGAATCTCATTGACGCCGGAGACGATGATGATGGGCAGCCACGGGCGACCTGCTCGCAGTTTTTTGGCCAGTTCGGTCCCGACGATACCGGGCATCATCTGGTCTGTGAGGACGAGATCGACGTGATGCTGGTCGAGCAGTTCCAGAGCCTGGACCGCCGAGACTGCAGCAAGAACCGTATACCCCTGCTTGATCAAAACCATCACGCGAAGGGTGCGCGGGACTTCTTCGTCGTCCACACACAAAATCACGGCGCTAGCCACGGCCGGTTGCTCTTGCTGCGGGCTCGGCGACCTTCAACGATTCAGGGGGGGCGTCCAGGCGCTCGGCCGCGCCAAGATCGGCGTGGGGCAGGAATATCTGAAAGCAGGTGATATTTCTGCCTGATCTGCGAAGGCTCCTGAAGGAGATACTTCCTCCGTACTTTTGAATGATCCCCTTGCTGATCCACAGCCCCAGCCCCGTGCCCTTTGCGGACTTGGTGGTGAAGAAGGGTTCAAAGAGGTGCCGGGCATGCTCGGCATCGATGCCGACGCCGGTGTCGCATATGGAGACCCAGGTGCCCGCCTTCCGATCGTCCCGCCGGGAAGACTCGAAGACATGCAAGCGGAGTCTGCCTCCATCCGGCATGGCCTGCATCGCGTTGCCGATGAGGTTCAGGAATACCTGCTTGAGTTCCACGGGAAACCCCTGCACCGTGCCCCGGCTTCGATAGCGCTTCTCGACAGCGATTTTGTTGAATTCCATCCGGCGCAATTGCAGCTCCAGGATGTCATCCAGCAACTGGGCGACGGAGACGGCGACCGGATGCTTCGATTCGCGATAGAAGCCCAGTGTCTGACGCGTGATGTGGGAGAGGCGCAACATCTCCTCTTCACCCATCTGGGCGTAATGACGGGCTTCTGCATCGAGCGATGGATGGTCTCGCAACAAAAAGAAGGTGTTGCTGATGGCTTCGAGCGGGTTATTGATTTCGTGGGCGATGATGCCGGCGACGCGGCCCATGGCGGCAAGGCGCTCGGCCTTGCGCAGCGCCTCTTCCGCCTGCAGTTGCGAGGTGATGTCGCGGTTGATCTCGAGCACGGCGTCCCCTCTCGCTTTGAGCGCAAGCCGGCTGGCGACAACCAGCTCCCGGCCGTCGCGAGTCGTCTGAGTGAGATTTCCCTCCCAGCTCCCGACGCTTGCCAGCGTCGATTCAATCGCGGCGTCGCCCACAGGAAACTGGGTCACCAGGATCTCGTGGATCGGCTTGCCGAGCACTTCGTCCCGCTTCCAGCCATAGAGGGCCTCCGCTCCCGAGTTCCAGAAGAGGAGCAGGCCGTTAAGGTCGCGGACGATGATGGCCTCGGTGGCAAGCTCGAGCAGATCGGCGCGTTCCCGGAGCAGGTCTTCCAATTGCCTGCGGCCAGTGACGTCGAAGAAAGCACCCACGGCGCCGCGCACCGCGCCGGCTGGATCGCGCAGTGGGCTGGCGCTGGCCAGCAGATAGACGGGAGATCCGCCGTTGTGACGAATCTCGAGTTCCATGGTGCCGAGCTGCTGACCGCTGGCTGCCGAACGCTGGAGCGGAAGCTCCTCTGGAGCCAGTTCCCTGTCGTCCTGATAGAAGCGAAACGACAGCGGATTCGACTCCGTCTTGTTCAGAGAGATGTTCTCTCCGACCTGCGCGCCGAGCATTTGATTCAGGGCCGCATTGCCGGTAATCAAGTCGCCTGAGGGGTCGTGTGAAACGGCGACGCCTACAGGCAGCACCTGCATGATGGCTTCCAACTCGGCAAGCCGGTCCTGGAGCTGACTGTTCAGGTGCCGGATTTTCTCTTCGGCAGCGATCTGGTCGCTGATATCGGTGCACGTTCCGAACCAGCGCGCGACGCTTCCCTGGGAATCGCGGAGCGGCACCGCGCGCGCGATGAACCACTTAAACTTTCCGTCTTTCCCAAGCAAGGGAAAGGTATCTTCCCAAAACTCGCCGGCGCTCCACGCCTGCTCCAGGCGCTCCATGGTCCGGCCTACATGGTCGGGATGCTGCAAGCTCGTCCAGCCCCAGCGTTCGATCTGATCCTCACCGATGTAGTCATACCAGCGCTGGTTGTACCAGAAGATGGAGCCCTGTGCGTCGGCCATCCAGGAAAGCTGCGGAATGGAGTTGGCGAGCGTTCTGAACTGCTCTTCGCTCTGCCGCAACTGCTCTGTCCGTTCCTCGACCCGTTGCTCGAGTTCGCGATTGAGCTGTTCCAACTGGCGCGTCTTGCGATGAAGCTCGGTAAAGACACTTACCTTGGCCCGCAGAAGCTCAGGCACGATGGGGACAGCGACATAGTCGACTGCGCCACTCTGGTATCCCTTGATGCGGTCCAGATCGGAAAGATGAACGGCGGAGATGAAGATGATCGCGGTCTTCTGGAATCGCGGATGGCGGTGCATCATATCCGCGAGCTCGAAGCCATTGATCTCCGGCATGCTGACATCCATCAGCACCACGGCAATATCATTGCGGAGCAACTGCTCCATTGCCTCGCGGGCCGATCTGGCCTTGATCAGGTTTTCGCCCAACTCACTGAGGATGGCCTCATAGCTGAGCAGCTTGCCCGCCTGATCATCCACCATGAGTATGTTGGCTCGATCGCGTTCGTTCATGAACCCTTTCTGCCGCTGAACTTATCGGAACTGCACGCTGCACACTTCAGATGCAGAATTATCGATGCAACCACATACGAAGCGATGACAACAACTGCTCCGTGTTGACCGGTTTGGCAAGATATTCCGATGCGCCGGCCTGGAGACACTTTTCGCGATCGCCCTTCATGGCCTTGGCCGTGAGCGCGATGATGGGCAGCCGGCGGAAGAGTGGGTTCTGCCGGATGACCTGCATGGTTTCGTAGCCGTCCATTTCGGGCAACATGATATCCATCAAGACGATCCCCAGGTCCGGTGTGGACTCGATGGTCGCGATGGCCTCGCGGCCGGTTCCCGCCATAAGCACGCTCATGCCGCGCCGCTCCAGGACGCTGCTGAGCGCGAAGATATTGCGCACATCATCATCCACCACCAGGACCTTCTTGCCAACCAGCGCCTCGTCCGAACGGTGCAACCGGTCCAGCATGTTCTGCTTTTCCTGAGGCAGGTCGGCGACCACGCGGTGAAGGAACAGCGCTGTTTCGTCCAGGAGGCGCTCCGGCGACTCTACATCCTTCACGATGACGCTGCGGGCCAGCATGTGCAGGCGCGCGTCTTCTTCCGGGGAGAGATCCTTTCCGGTGAAGACGACGACGGGCAGCTCATTTCCTTCGTCCGAGTCGCTCAACTGTTCGAGAAGCTCGAAGCCGGTCATGTCGGGCAGCCGGAGATCGAGGACGACGCAATCGTATTTCTCCTTCCCCACTGCCGCCAGGGCCTCCAGGCCGGTAGAGACTACGTCGACATCGATGTCGTTGTAGTCCAGCAGCGCCCGGATGCTCAGCTGCTGCGCGGGCTCATCCTCCACTACCAGAAGGCGCTTGCGGCGGGGACGCGCGTAGTCGCGAATCCGATCGATCGCGGTGGCAAGGCCCTCGCGCGTCGTGGGCTTGGTAACGAAAGCGAAGGCTCCGTGTGACAGCCCATGGTGCCAGTCTTCATTGGCGGTTAACATCTGTACCGGAATGTGGCGGGTCGCGGGATCCTGTTTGAGATGATTCAGCACCGTCCAGCCGAGCATGTCGGGAAGCGAGACGTCGAGCGACACCGCAGTGGGATGAAGCTCGCGTGCGAGCACCAGCGCCTCTGTGCCACGCGTGGCCACCAGCACTTTGAAGCCCTTGTCGCGGGAGAGATCGCAGAGGATGCGCGCATAGTGAACGTCATCCTCGACGATCAACAGGATGGCATCTCCGGGCTGGAGATTGTTGCGATCGTCTTCAACCGTCTCCGCTACCTTCTCCGGCAAGGCAAAGGCAGAGATGGGATGACTCAACATCGGCGGATGCGGCAGTTCGCTGGCGGAGGTCATGCTGGTAGTAGCCGGGCCTACGTAGGTCTGCGGCAGATACAGGGTGAAGGTGCTGCCGGCGCCTGGCATGCTTCGCAACTGAATCTCACCACCAAGCAGGCTGGCGAGTTCGCGGCTGATGGCGAGACCCAGACCGGTGCCGCCGTACTTGCGGCTGGTGCCGGCATCCGCCTGCTGAAATGCTTCAAAGATGATCCTCTGCTTCTCCGCCGGGATGCCGATACCGGTGTCAGAGACTTCGAAGGCCACGACGCCAGCCGCGGTGCCGAGGATGGGATGGTGTGCGGTCCAACCGCGGGTAACCGGCGCAACGGAGAGACGCACGCCGCCATGTTCGGTGAATTTGAAGGCGTTGGAGAGCAGGTTCTTGAGCACCTGCTGCACACGCTTGGAATCGGTGACCAGGCTGCGTGTCAGATGCGGATCCGCCTCGACTTCGAAGCTCAGTTTCCGGCTCTCGGCCTCGTGACGGAATGGCCGCGCCACCACGTCGATAAGGCTGCCGAAGAAGACCTCCTCCGCTTCGACCGACACTGTGCCCGATTCGATCTTCGAAAGATCGAGGATGTCGCTGATGAGGGTAAGCAGGTCGGTGCCGGCGCCGTGAATGGTGCGGGCAAATTCGACTTGCTTCGCCGTTAGATTCAGGTCGGGGTTGTCCGCGAGTTGCTGGCCGAGCACCAGGATGCTGTTGAGCGGGGTCCGCAGCTCGTGCGACATGTTCGCGAGAAATTCGGACTTGTACTTCGATGTAAGCGCGAGCTCCTTGGCCTGCTCTTCGAGCGCACCGCGAGCCTGCTCGATCTCGCGGTTCTTGCGCTCGACCTCCGCATTCTGCTCGGCAAGCTGCTGGGCCTTCTGGGCGAGCTGCTCGTTGGTCTGCTGCAGCTCCTTCTGTTGCGTCTGCAACTCGACGGCGAGTTGCTGCGACTGCTTGAGCAGCCCTTCTGTCTGCATGGTGGCTTCAATGCTGTTGAGCACGATGCCGATGCTGGAGGTGAGCTGTTCCAGAAACGCCAGGTGCGAAGCCGTGAACTCGCTGAGGCTGGCGAGTTCAATGACCGCCTTCACCCGGTCTTCAAAGAGCACCGGCAGCACGATGACGCTGCGCGGCACCGATTCGAAGAGGCCGGAACGGACGGGTGTGGTCTGCGGCGGCAGATTGCCGATCAGCATGCGCCGCTTCTCCAGCGCGCACTGCCCTACCAGTCCTTCGCCGAGTTTGATTGTCTGCAGATGACCATCCTGGGAGTTGGCGAAGGCCGAAAGCAACGACATGCTATCGGCGTCTTCTGCCCCCATCTGATAGAGCACGCCCTGCTGCGCATTGACCAGTGGAGCGAGCTCGGAGAGCAGCATGCGGCCCACCGTGGTGAGGTCGCGCTGCCCCTGCAGCATGCCGGTAAAGCGGGCGAGGTTGGTCTTGAGCCAGTCCTGCTCGGTGTTGCGGTCGGTGGTCAACCGCAGGTTGTCGATCATGGTGTTGATGTTGTCTTTGAGCTCGGCGACTTCGCCCAGCGCATCGACCTGAATGGAGCGGGTGAGGTCGCCTTTGGTCACCGCCGTCGCCACTTCCGCGATGGCGCGCACCTGGTTGGTCAGGTTGTCCGCCAGCAGGTTGACGTTGCCGGTGAGATCTTTCCAGGTTCCCGAGGCGCCCGGCACATTCGCCTGACCGCCAAGACGGCCTTCGACACCCACTTCGCGCGCGACCGTGGTGACCTGATCGGCAAAGGTGGCGAGCGTATCGGTCATGTTGTTGATGGTCTCGGCCAGCGCCGCCACTTCGCCCTTGGCATTCACCGTGAGCTTCTGCGTCAGCTCGCCATTCGCAACCGCGGTGACGACTTTCACGATGCCGCGTACCTGCTCGGTCAGGTTGGCGGCCATGACGTTCACTTTGTCGGTGAGGTCCTTCCAGGTGCCGGCGACGTCCGGCACATTCGCTTGACCGCCGAGCCTGCCTTCGGTACCGACCTCGCGCGCCACACGCGTAACCTCACCGGCGAATGCGTTCAGCTGATCGACCATCGTGTTGATGGTGTTCTTGAGCTCGAGAATTTCTCCCTTCACATCCACCGTGATCTTGCGGGAGAGGTCGCCGCGAGCCACGGCCGTGGTCACCTCGGCGATGTTGCGCACCTGCGCCGTCAGATTGCCGGCCATGAAGTTGACCGAGTCGGTGAGATCTTTCCAGGTACCGGCGACGCCCGGCACGTTGGCCTGGCCGCCGAGTCTGCCTTCGGTGCCGACTTCGCGAGCCACGCGCG
Organism: uncultured Acidobacteriaceae bacterium; assembly: GCA_963763665.1. Classification (GTDB taxonomy): domain Bacteria; phylum Acidobacteriota; class Terriglobia; order Terriglobales; family Acidobacteriaceae; genus KBS-83. The sequence continues at coordinate 517,477 of CAVXPT010000005.1, forward strand.
TCACCTCACCAGCGAAGGCGTTGAGCTGATCGACCATCGTATTGATGGTCTCTTTGAGCAGCAGGATTTCGCCGCGCACATCGACCGTGATCTTGCGCGAGAGATCGCCAGTCGCGATGGCGGTGGCCACCTCGGCAATATTGCGGACCTGCGCCGTCAGGTTGCCGGCCATGAAGTTGACGTTGTCGGTGAGATCCTTCCAGGTGCCGGCCACGCCGGGCACCTGAGCCTGGCCGCCCAGTTTGCCGTCCGTGCCGACCTCGCGGGCAACGCGCGTGACTTCACCGGCGAAGGAGCGCAACTGATCCACCATGGTGTTCAGCGTCTCTTTGAGCTGAAGGATTTCGCCGCGCACATCGACGGTGATCTTGCGGGAGAGATCGCCGCGGGCGACCGCCGTGGCAACTTCGGCGATGTTGCGCACTTGCGCCGTCAGGTTGCCGGCCATGAAGTTGACCGAATCGGTGAGATCCTTCCAGGTACCGGCCACGCCGGGCACGGCCGCCTGGCCGCCCAGCTTGCCTTCCGTGCCCACCTCGCGCGCCACGCGCGTCACCTCCGCCGGCAAAGGCATTGAGCTGATCCACCATCGTGTTGATGGTGTTCTTCAGCTCCAGAATCTCGCCCTTCACGTCCACCGTGATCTTGCGCGACAGATCGCCGCGCGCGACCGCCGTCGTCACCTCCGCGATGTTGCGTACCTGACCGGTCAGGTTGCCGGCCATCGAGTTTACCGAATCGGTAAGGTCCTTCCAGGTGCCCGCCACCCCAGGCACATTCGCCTGGCCGCCCAGCCTGCCTTCCGTACCTACTTCGCGAGCGACGCGCGTCACTTCGCCCGCAAACGCGTTGAACTGGTCCACCATCGTGTTGATGCGTCTCTTTCAGCAGCAGAATCTCGCCGCTCACGTTCACCGTGATCTTCTTCGACAGATCGCCGCTGGCAATGGCGGTCGACACCTCAGCGATGTTGCGCACCTGTGCCGGTCAGGTTGCCTGCCATGAAGTTGACGTTGTCGGTGAGATCCTTCCAGGTGCCGCCGACGCCGGGCACCTGCGCCTGGCCGCCCAGCTTACCTTCCGTGCCCACTTCGCGCGCCACGCGTGTGACTTCACCCGCGAATGCGTTGAGCTGATCGACCATCGTGTTGATGGTGTCCTTGAGCTCGAGAATCTCGCCCTTCACATCCACCGTGATCTTGCGGGAGAGATCGCCGCGCGCGACGGCGGTTGTCACTTCCGCGATGTTGCGCACCTGAGCTGTGAGATTGCCGGCCATGGCGTTGACCGAGTCGGTAAGGTCCTTCCAGGTGCCGGCCACGCCGGGCACCACTGCCTGGCCGCCCAGCTTGCCGTCGGTGCCCACTTCGCGCGCCACGCGCGTGACTTCCGAAGCGAAGGAGCGTAGCTGGTCCACCATGGTGTTGATGGCTTCCTTCAACTGCAGAATCTCGCCGCGCACATCGACAGTGATCTTGCGTGAGAGGTCGCCGCTGGCCACGGCAGTGGCCACTTCGGCGATGTTGCGCACCTGGCCGGTCAGGTTGCTGGCCATCGAGTTCACTGAATCGGTGAGGTCTTTCCAGGTGCCGGCTACGCCGGGGACATGCGCCTGGCCGCCGAGCTTGCCGTCCGTGCCCACCTCGCGCGCGACGCGCGTGACCTCTTCGGTGAAGATGCCGAGCTGCTGGATCATCGTGTTCACGATGCTTGCCGAGCGCAGGAACTCGCCTTCGAGCGGCCTTCCATCAACATCCAGGCGCACCGTCTGTGTCAGGTTTCCCTGCGCGACAGCCGCGATGGCGCGGGTCACCTCCGTGGTGGGCCGCAGGAGATCTTCAATCAGGGTGTTGAGCGAGATCTCCATCTCGCCCCAGGCGCCGCGGTGTTGCTCGAAGCGTGTGCGCTGCCGGGTGCGGCCCTCTTTGCCAACGGCCTGGCCGACGCGCGTCAGCTCCGCCGCCATCTGCTCATTCGCGGCGACGATGTCGTTGAAGGTGTCTGCGATTTTTCCCTGGATGCCGGTCCAGGCGACGGGAAGGCGAACCGAGAAGTCGCCTTTCCGCATGGTCTGAAGGCTGGCCAGGATCAAAGCGAGATCGTTCGCATCGGTTCGATCCAATGGCGTACTTGGGTTCGTCGTGCTCTGATTCCCATTCTTCCGAGATTGACTTGAGGCGGCGGCCGACTTTCGGGCCGAAACAGCTTCGCCGGATACTGCCATGGATGTCTCCGTGATTTTGGCTGAGTGTCAGCAGCAGCGTCCCTGCCGAGGGTCGAACCGCTGGTGATGGAGCAGGTCCGAGGATTGGTTCATGGTGACCTGTCCATCCTAATCATGGAGACCCGGGGGCAACAGGGGCAGTGCGAATTTCCAGATGCGATCCTTGATCTCCTGAAGAACAGGGAGATCGTGGCTCGGCGCTCGTCGAGGGAGATCGGCATGGCTGGGTGGGATAGCCGCCGTTAAGATGAAGGGCGGGAAGGAAGGTTGCCTCGCGCTAAAGGCGGGTCGTTACCTTTGGTATAATCGAGCGACCGGACATAGACTGCGAAAGCCGTTTGCAATCAGCGGCTTACCGATGCGGAGAGGTGGCAGAGCCCGGTTGAATGCACCTGACTCGAAATCAGGCATACCTTTACGGGTATCGGGGGTTCGAATCCCTCCCTCTCCGCCATTTCCTCAAGTTGCGTGCCTGGCCGAAATATTCCGACTTGAAATTAGTTGCGACAGATCTTCCTCGAACGATGGATTCACGGCAGCGTCTGCGTTGGAACGGTCTGGAGTTGGAATTCCCGGGCCTTCCCAGATGAGTTGCGGCGGTCCAGCGGTACCGGAGAGCGCGTCGGCCTGATTACCGTCCGGCGCCCATTCGATTTCTAAGCGGTGCGGGCCGGCAGCGAGCGCTGCACTGATGCGCGTTGCCTGGACTGCATAACCGGTGGCGCCACATACCTGCGGGCGCATCTTCGGGGTGTGCACTGCGGGCAGGTTGTCGATGCTGAGCGTTGCGCTTTGCGCGGCGAGCAAGGTGAAGGTATAACCGCCCTCTGCAGGGATGCGGATTGTGCGCATGGAAGTGGAAGTTGCGGGCGCAGGCTCGCCGGCTGGAGCGAAAGCAGGCAGTGCGCGCTGGGCAACGACGACTGGCTGAGCGCCCCACATCTCACTGCCGTCGGGATTGGTGATGTGGAGCAGCACACGGAAGTTCCCCGAGCCGTCCAGCACGCTTCCCTGCGTATCCGGAAACGCATGATGCACGACAGCGCCTTCTGCCGAAGTGCCGTCGCCGAAGATCCAGGCAAAGCGCCGTCCCGGAATTGCCGGTGCATGTGCGCGGAAGAAAACTGGATGATGCGGACGCAGCAGTCCCGGACCGTAGTCGAATTGCGCGTCCGGTGCGCCTCGCTCATATGTGGGTGGCGCCGCATGATCTTCGACGCGTACGTAATTCGCCGCGTCTCCCACAACGGGTAGGTCCGCGAGCATAATGCCGGAGATATCTCCCTTCAGCGTGGGCGGCAACATCGCAGGACCGTCCAGTGCCGCAATGTGGGTGAAGGAGATGTTGCGCACCTTCGGGTTCGGCTGCCGTATCTGGAACAGGGAGTACCAGTCTTCGAGGCGGATATTCTCAAACCGATAGTCAGTGTGAAACCCGTTGCCATCAGGGTCGGCCCATAGCTCGAAGAAAGCGAATGGCACCTTGCACGCGCCAAAGCCGGTATGGATCACATCCATGTTGCGCACGAGAAAGTGCGCGCTGTTGAAGGTCTTCTGCGGCCAGCCAACGCGGATTGTGTTTGAAATGCTGGTGGAAGCGATGCTGTCCTCAATCGTGATGTTGTGCACGTCGTGCCCTGGAGCGAGCATCGCCTGCTGGCTGTAGCCGTCCCAGTTGCCCTGGATGGCGAAATCATCGTCGGAGGCGCGAAAGAAGCTGTTGCGAACGGTAGTGTCCCCACCGCCAAGCCAATCCATTCCGTCCTGGTTGGCGTCGTTAGGATTGCCGCCGATCACTTTGATGTTGTAGTAGCCGATGTGTTCGGAATCGCGCATCTGGATCTGCCAGGTGCGGCTGCGCACGACGCAGGTGATGCCGTCGATCTCGATGTTGCGTGCGTTGTCCATCACGATGCAGTGCCAGTCCGGCTTGTGCATCCAGCCTTCGTCGGTTCCAGGGTTTTGCGGACCGTCATAGATGATCGTTCCGTGGCCGAAGACGTGAACGTCATGGACCTGCCAGATGTTCAGGGAGCCGAAGAGCACCGCTCCGTCGGCGAGGTAAATGTTGTCGCCGCTTTGCGCGTTGATGCTCTCGCGATGCACGCCAGCGGCGTAGTAACGGATGCCCGGTGTCTGCGGCGTGATGTTTGGCGGATCCGATTCGTTGGCAAAGAGGAAGAGCATCTCTGCGTCCGCGAAATGATCGCCCGGACGCGCGATGGTCAGCTTCGTTGGACCGTTCAGACGGAAACGGATCGTGGGCCCGCGACGCACAGGGCGAATGCCGAGCCGCAACGGCTGGACTTCAACCCCGCGATCCCAAAAGTGCGCGTCGGCCGCAGTGATGGAGATGTTCGCCGGCCCGGAAAGATCAAAATTGAGCAGGTAATAGGCGGCCGCGGCGTGCATCACCGGCGTGCGGCGGCCGTTGATGGTGACGAGAAAGCGGGTTGAACGGACTTCCGAAGGAATGGGGGCGACAGTCGCTGTTCCATGCGTTGCACAGCGAGCGGATGCGCACACGAGCGTGGCAAGCACAACGAAAAGAATGGAGCGGCATACAAGCAGAAATTTGCGGCGATCGAGCAGAACCATAGGCGGATCTATCGTACCGCCCGATGGGTCAGGCCATGCGTGGAGAGCATCAGGGCGTTGCTGGCCAGTTGAAGAAGATGGGGTTGCTGAGCAGTTGCAGGATTCCGTCGGCTGTTCGGACCTCTGCCCGCAGCCAATGGCGCTGGCCGTCGCTGGTCCAACCGGCTGTCTCGTCAGGAGAATCGCCGGACAACGTTTGTGGCGGCAATGTGGAGATGACTTTGCCGTCGAGCAACCAGCGCAGCCTGGATCCGGACGAGCCTGTGACGTGTGCCGTGAGAATTACGCGATCGTTGCGAGCAGCGGTGAGCCTCTCGCCCATAGCAGCGTGGGCGGCGGCGTCGCTGGCCTGCAGATCGATCACTTTGTCGTGCGATGCCGTCAAGTCGACGCAGACGTGTCCGGCTCGGATGGCATCCAGGATGCCGTGAACGGAAAGCTCCTGCGCGTGAACGACTGTGGTTGGATGGCCGATGGTTCCCTGCTCCGGACGATGTGTGTCGCTGCCGCCAATTGCCACCAGGCGATACCCTTTCGCCAACTGCTGATCCCAGAACCGGATATCTGCTTCGTAGTGCCGGGGATCATTTCCGTTGATGGCTTCGATGCCATTGACGAGATTCCAGTCCGTGTCCGCGGCCGACCATCCGCAGCCAATGCAGTTCGCACCTGTGGGATCGCCAGGATGATTGACGGAAACAAATGCGCCCGCCATTTGCGCCGCGCGAAACACCGTATTGATGGAAGGAGAATCCTTCACTTCGGAACGGAAGTCGATGAAGCCGGTAGGGCCGAAGACGTTCGCATGTCCGGAGTATGTCGTGATCTCTCTGCCAGGGATCAACAGTATCCGATCGAAGTAAGGTTGTAACTCGCGTTCCGCGTCGTAGTGCGAGATGGTGTTGTGGTCGGTGATGGCGATGAAATCCAGCTTCTGCTTTACCGCTGCCTCGATGGTGACGAAGACCGGGCATGGCACCATCTTCCCGGATTGGCTGGCGCAGGCGCCATCGCTATGCGCGGTGTGCATGTGCAGGTCTCCGCGATACCAGCGGTCGCCGGTGGCGACAGGCGATGCGGCAAAGCCGGTGGTGTCCACTTCATTCGTTCTTACGAAATGAATGTGCGCCGTGTAGTTCGACGTATAGCCTTCACCCAGGTAGGCGACGCCAATGAGCAGCTTCCACGTGCCTGCCGGGAGTGGCCCGGGCAGATAGGACGGCGTTGCATCCGCGATCCCGATGCTGAAGGCGTGTTTGTTGCCGCCGCTCCAGCCGCGGAAGCGTACCGGGTCGAGCAGACCGAGATCAAGTGTGGTGTGGTCTTCGCGGCCGGTGTAGCTGAACGAGATATCCAGACGCTTGACGCCGGCCGGCACTTCAAATGGAACCAGAACGTAGCCATCTGTCCCTTGCGCGATAGTGCCGCGCAACTCTAGATCCTGGGCGAACGTGGTTCCCATGCCGGCGCCAAACAGGAGAACGAGGAAGGAGCACATCCGAAACAACTGCGGCATTTACGAAGGCCCTCCGAGCAGATGATCCGGAGCCGTTCCCTGCCCGGCTACCAGGTCAGCTCCAGTCTCACCGGAGGATGAGCGCAGCGCAAACCTGTCTATTGGGCGCGCTTGGAATGTTTCGATGAGGTTGCCTTCCAGCGGAAGGAGCGGACCAGTGCCCCCTGGGGGCGCCAAGAATCCGGACCCGCACATTGGGGATCCGGCGGAGGAGGTGGCGCCTCGATGCGAATCGGAGGTGGCGCTACGCCGACGTAGACCGAGACTGCGACCTTGCTGGCGTCAGGGTGCTGCCGCAAGAGCCCCCGCACCGAACGGTTACCGTTGATTTCCCGTTGCGTTCTGTCAGACGGCATACACTTAGCCGCGCCAGGAAGCGGGATCGAATCCTGGCTGTAGTGCGAAAGGAAAGACAACATGAACAAGCGAAGGGGGACAATTCTTGCGGGGCTATGCGTTTTCGGCATGAGCGCCTTGATTGCCGCGCCGGCGGGTGCGCAGACCTCAGAGGTGAAAGAGAAGCCGCCGATGTACTCCTACATCGGTAACTGGGCGATACCTCGCGCTCAGTGGTCGGAGATGGCCAAGGCGGACGAGGCCGATCGGCCGATCCTTGAAAAGGCGCTGGCCGGCGGCACCATTGTGGCCTATGGCAACGATCTCGCCGTGATTCACACTCCCGACGGCGAAACGCACGATCAGTGGTGGTCGGCGATGTCGATGGCCGGCTTGATGAACGTGCTGGAGCAGTTCTACTCAAGTGGCAGCACCACGACTTCCGTACTGGCGAGCGCGACCAGGCACTGGGACGAGCTCTATGTCAGCCGGTATTACAACTGGCACTCGGGAACGGTCAAGAATGGATACACCCACGTCGGGGTCTATAAATTGAAGGCAGATGCCCCGGACGATGCGGTGGAGACGGTCAGCAAGAACCTGGTTGTGCCGCTGCTGGAAAAACAGCTTGCCGCGGGCACCATCGCCGAGTACGAAATTGATGAGCAGGCGATCCACACTGCAGCGCCTGGCTCGTTTCTGATTGTCTACCTCGCAACGAATGCCGAAGGTCTTGATAAGGTCCAGGCAGCCGTGGCGGAGATGCTCAAGTCCAACCCCATGGCAGGTTCGGCGTTCGGTTCCATGACCGAGGCGTCAGGCCACCGCGATGAGCTGGTTCGCACCAACGCAACCTACAAATAGGACCCTCCCCTTCTCCCCCTGGTTTCCCCCTGGATTCCTGCTGTCCTCCCCCTGTTGTCCACTCCTGTTCCCCCGGTGATCTGTAAACGTGACCGGAACGGTTGCCACCCGTTCTGTACACTCTGCTGCGTCTGCGGCAGCGAGGCGTTGTGAATGGAAGGGGACCGCTTGCTCGATTTTGCCAGACGTTACACGGCCGCGTGGTGCAGCCAGCAGGCGGCGAGCGTTGCCACCTTCTATGCCGCCGGTGGCTCGCTCGCTGTCAACGATGGCGCTCCAGCAGTGGGCCAACGTGCGATCACGGAAGTGGCTCAATCTTTCATGACGGCGTTCCCTGATCTGCGTGTGGTCATGGATGGCGTGGTTGTACGCGGTGACCGTACTGAATACCGCTGGACGTTGACCGGCACCAACACCGGGCCGGGTGGCACTGGACATCGAGTTCACATCCGTGGCTTCGAGCTTTGGCAGATGGATGCGGATGGACTCATCGCCTCGTCGCAGGGCCGCTTCGACGAAGCGGAATACCGTCGTCAACTGGAGGGCGGTGAGCAGGCGTCATGATGCGCTCGCGATGAGCTTGATGGAGCGTGTGAAGATCCCGCATCTCAAACACGAGATGTGGGCACCCGGCTGGCCAGCACCTCCATCAGGATGGTTGTCCTGATGGAGTGAAATTACATGCTGGACGGGGTACAGGTGTTGCGGCCGATGGTCGCGTTAGACGCCGGCGTGGGTGGAGTTGGGGGCGCTGCCCAGGGAGTGCCGTTGAAATCAAAGAAATCGAGCAGGCTGGGCTGTGCGGCGTCGCGTGAGGTGAGATACTTCCCGTCCCCGATGAAGCGATCCTCGACGAACTTGATGATCGCGGTGTGGTCCATGGGGACGTGCGAGATGTAGTGACGCCGGGTGAAGGGCGAGATGACGATGTTGGGGACGCGGAAGCCGATCTGCGCGCCGAAGCCGTTGACCGCCGCGGCGTCGCCGGGATGGGCGCCGGGACTATCGGTCCGCAGGTCGCAGTGCGCGGTCGCCGGTGGTGTGGCGGGCACGCAGGGTTTGTAGGCGTCCGGACTCACCGAGATGCTGGCGATATCCACCGGATAGTTCGGCTTGTCCGAATCCGTGGTCTTGGCGTTGGAGTGGCCGGGCACGGGTGGAACGTGATCGTAGGGACCACCGCCTTCGTCGTAGGTGAAGAAGAAGACGCCGTCCTTCCACTCCGGGCTAGCCATGAAGGCGTTGATGATCTTCGCCATCTGCTGCTGGCCAAGCAGGATGGGCTGGAAGGATCCTGGGTGCTCGTCATTGATCCCGTAGCCGGGCTCGATAAAGGCGAAGCTGGGAAGTGTGCCGTTGGTGAGATCGGCATAGTACGCGGAGATCGGCGCGATGTGATTGGTGTCGATGCAGAAGTAGTTCGACGAGTCCCCCACCACGCTGGAGGCCTGCGTGGTGCCGGTGCAAGCGGCATGCGTGGGATTGGGATAGAGATAGTTTTTGGTGTAGGTGATGTAGCCAAGCGCGGTCGCGGGATAGTTTGCGTTGCCGCCGCCGCAGTCGCTGTCGCCTACGCCGCATTCGCCGGCCGTATCGGAGTAATAGACCTTCCAGGAGACATGCGCATTATCGAGTGCGTGGAAGATATTCGGAAAGCTGAGCGAGCCGAGGTGGTCATCGTAGCCCTGATCAAAGGCCAGCCCCTGGGTGGTGCCTCCGCTAAAGGTGGCGACCCGATTGGGATTGCTTTTGGCAGCGATGGGTGAGAACCAGCGATCGGAGACCGCAAACTGCGAGGCCATGTAGTAGTAGTAGTTGAGGAAATCCTCGTCGTAGTAGCCCATGGCGCGCTGGCCGGTGGTATCGGTGTAATCGCCGGAGCAGACGAGGGAGAGCGCGCAGTTCTTCGCATAGCCCTCTGCATTGTGAACAAAACCATCGATGGCCATGGGGCGCGACGTCAGGAAATTGTAACGATTGACGTCGCCATAGCTTGCCAGCCAGTCCGACGTCGCATCGTCGATGCAGGAGGATTTGAACTTGTAGAGCGGGATGGAGACGCCTTCGTCGCTCTGGTTGGCGATGTTCAGCTTGTCGTCGATGCCATCCACGTTATAGACATGCCCGTCGTCGCCGGTGTTCATGCTGTGGCTGCGGCGGTAGTTGTTGAGCATGCCGAAGTAGTTATCGAAGGTGTGGTTCTCCTGCATCATGAAGATGACGTGGTTGATGGCCTGGGTGCTGCCTTGCGGTGTGACGGTCACGGTTGCGGTGGCCGAAGCATTGCCCGCCGCCCCTGTCGCCTCCGCGGTGTACGTCGTTGTTGCGGACGGCTTGACTTTGTGTGTGCCGCCATTTGCCGACGGGAAGTTGTAATTCGTGCCGTCCGATCCGCTGACTGCTACGGCGGTCGCGCGGGTGGCCGTCACGGTCAAGGTTGATTCGGATCCTGCGGTGATGGAGGTCGGGCTGGCTGCGATAGCGACCGTGGCGGCCGACGCGCTTGTCACAGTGACGGTGGCAGTGGCAGTGGCATTGCCGCCCGTACCGGTGGCTGTCGCGGTATAGATCGTGGTCGCCTTGGGGCTGACCGATTGCGTGCCGCCGTTCGCAGCCAAGGTGTAGCTGGTGCTGTCGGAACCGGTCACCGTTACGGCGGTCGCGTTGGTGGCCGTTACGGTCAGAACGGAGGCGGTACCTGAGCTGATGGACGCGGGATCGGCTTTGATGGTCACGGTGGCCGCAGCCGGCGCGGTCACGGTCACGGTCGCTTTCGCCGTCGCATTGCCTCCTGCACCGGTCGCGGTCGCAGTGTAGGTCGCGGTCGCAGCGGGCGTGACGGCCTGCGTGCCGCCGGTAGCAGAGAGCGTGTAGCTGCTGCCGTCGGAACCAGTCACTTTCACGGCGGTCGCGTTCGCGGCGGCGACGGTCAAGGTGGAAGAAGATCCACTGGCGATGGAAGCAGGACTCGCGGAGATGCTGACTGTCGGCGCGGATGGCGTATTACCCGGGTCGGTGGAAATATTGCCAGCCTTGGCGCCGCCGCATCCGGTGAATGCCAACAAAAGAGAAAGAAGCAGTAACGCCGCTAAGGGCGAGAGAATCCTGTAGAGAGAGCGGTGCGGACGCATCTTCATTGCGGTGTCTTAGCTCACTGTGAATCGGGTTGAACTACAAACGGTCCAAAGCAGAAAAAGGTCAGAAGGCTCCGCTCTCTACTGGAGCGATTGGCAACATGCCTGCCTTGCTGCGCCGGAAGTCTCTTTGTTCTCCCGGGAAAGTGAGCCGGCGCGGGGGGCACCACACTCGCTTCATATTTAGAGGTATCTCAAAGTCGTGGAACGCGTCCACGGATTTGTAGTTTGCGACAGTTCGACCGTACCCACTATCGGTACTTATGAAATGAGTTACGAAAAAGCTGGCGTGGCGACGCGACAAGATATTGCCTCTACTTTGCCCGGATGGCTGGATGTACGGAGCAGAGCGCTTTCGCGCTGGACGTTGCGACGACCGGAATCTGCGGTCAGCCGTGCTCGTAGTGGAAGCGAAATTCCTGTTCGCTTGTCACCGGCACGCCGTCTTTGGTGGCCGGCGTGAAGAGCCACTGCCTTACCGTGGCGATCACGGCCTGGTCGATAGATGGATCGAGACCTTTGAGCAGCGTCAGTTCCTTGACTTTGCCATGCTCGTCGATGACGGCATCGAGAACGACGTCGCCACGGGTTCCATGAGCCAAAGCGGAGAGGTCAGGGTGCGGATAGGGAAAGTGCTGCAGCAGGGCGATGCGGATGTCTCCTTCACCGAGACCACTCTCCGTGGCGTTGCCTGCGCCTGCATCGGCCCTTGGGGGCGCGGGCGGAGTGGGTGCATCGGCGATTTTGCGGCTCTCGATCTTTGCGGATTTGGTTCGCTTGCTGCGAACGGGCGAATCCGTCGCCGAGGGTTTGCTGCTGCCCGGACTGTAGTAGGTGAGGAGCGTGAGCCCTTTTGCGGTGCCGGGGAGGCGGAAGGGCGCGATGCGCGGGAGGTGATGCGCCCAGACCACGAGCAGCAGGATGATGGCGGCGTGCACGGCCACGGAGAGCATGGGGCTTTTTGAACGGAAGGGCAGTCCGGAGTTGAGGTTCGCCAGCATGGTGCGCTCCTGTGGCACAGGCTCGGCTTGCACACAACTACTGTAGAACCTTTTCGCGATTGCCGCGCACGACGAGAAGATCTCCAGGCAGTGTCGCCTGCCGTACACCCAGCGCGATCGTGACTTTGCCGAGGACATGGTGGCTGGACTGCGATAGGATCAGCCCACCGTTCCATTTCACCTGTTGCCCGCATGAAGAAACTCTTCGTCACCTTGCTTTTCTGTGGTTCGGCTGCTGCGGCGCGGTTTGCGCGCAGAGCTTCAACATGCGGACGGACCACGAAAACATCACTCCGCTCGATGCCTGCGGCGGTTTCATACTGGAGACGATCCACGCTGGGCCGATTCGAACTTCGACGATTCGCAATGGAAGCTGTTGGGCTCCGATGAAACTGGGACCGGCAGGGATACAAAGGGTATGGCGGATTCGCGTGGTAACGCTTCACGCTTGAGACGCCGGGGCCAGAGAGGCCTCTGTCGCCGGCGCCGACGACGATCAGCAGCGACCCGTCTTCTTCCGGCAGAACCTGAAAGAAGTCTTCGCCCACTTACCCGGATCGGTGTCGCTGGGCATCGCAGTCGACGGCGAGTACGAAACGGTCACGCTTCACTGGTTTCCCAGCGACCGGCTGACGTTTATGTCCGACGGAGTGGTTGAGGCGCAGGATGCATCGGGCGAGTTATTCGGCTTTGCGCGTACCGGCGAACTTAGCCACGAACCAGCGGAGACCATCGCCCGCGCGGCGCAGCAGTTTGGGCAACAGGACGACATCACCGTGGTGACAATGGAGTTCGTGGGTGCGCGGAGCGAGGCGCTGGCGTAGGCCACGCGGCCTATCGAGCCAAAGCCGAGAGCTGGCTGGCTGTTTGCTGGCTGGGGCCGGATGAGTGCTATTCGCTGCGACGGCCACGGAGAGAAAAGCGTTCGCGGATTTCGTAGCGCGAGCCTTCCGGCGTGGGGATGCTTTCGTAGAGGACGAAGGAGTTGGCGGCGAAGCTGGAAAAGTTTGGCTGACGGCCGGTTAGCAACTTCAGGTTGCGCAGTTCCCTGTCTCCACTTTTACCTTTGCGGCGCGCCAGCGTGATGTGGGGATGGTAGGGACGGGTTTCTGGGCTGAATCCGCAAGGGGTGGTGGCTGCGGTGACGGCCTGCTGGAGTCCGAGAAGTTGCGACGAGACGTGGACATCGACGAAGAGGACCCCTGCGCGATCGAAGGTGCCGATTGCGCCGAGCTTGATGGAGACAGGCGGTTGATGTAAAGCCCGAAGTCGTGCGGTGACGCACTCATATTGCTGCGGTGTGGAGCTGCCGAGGAATTGCAGCGTGATGTGCCAGGATTCGGATGCTGACCAGCGGAGATTGCCCTGCGCGGCACTCTGATTTGCTGTCGACTGAAGACGATTCACCGCGACAGCAAGTTCCTGTGTGGTGTCATCGGCAAGCGGGACCCCTATGAAGAGACGCTGGGCTGGCCGTCCGGGCAGAGGCGCCTGCGGCGCGTTCTGCGCGGTTCGCTCCCTCTGGTCGCTCACTTCCCGTTTGTTGTCATGCGGACACAAAAGCATATCCCCTTCGCTCCGCTCAAAACAGGGCACCCGGGATTGTCGCACCGCCGGTGACGAATACAGTGGCGAGCGCGGCGGCGCTTTCGCGCATCTGGGTGTCGGTGGTGAGGTAGTCGGGGGAAAGACGGAGCCAGCGGCTGCGCGCGTCCGTGATGACGCCGCGCTGCTCGAGTACCTGAGCAAGCGATGGCGCTTCGGAATGTTCCACGGTAAGGAAGCCGCCGTGCTGTTCGTCCGCACCACTGGCGGCGATGCCGGCTTCGGCGAGATAGCGTTTGAGGCGGCTAAGGCGATCGAGATTGTATGCGCGGATGCGGTCAACGCCGAGAGCGAGCGTGAGCTGTTGGCCGGCGCGCGCCTGATACCAGGTGAGAACAGGCGGCGTGGCTTCGAGGAAGGCGTCGCCACCGGGCGCGAAGCGCGGCGGGTCAGGGCGCTCGTAGGCGAAGTGCTGATCTTTGGCGAACCAGCCGATGTCGATGGGCTGAAGGCCGCTCTCAAGCGCCGCGGGCGAGATATAGAGGAAGGCCGCGCCGGGGCCGCCGCGGAGGTATTTGTAACTGCCGCCGATCATAAAGTCCGCCTGCATGGCGGCGACATCGACGGAAAAGACGCCAACGGCGTGGTAGGCATCGACGAGGAGGCGTGCGCCGGAGCGATGACACTCGACGGCGAGGCGATCGAGATGTGGGATGACCTGGCCGCTAGCGAAGAGAACCTGCGAGACGATAACTAAATCCGCATTGCCAGGAATGGTGTCGAGGAGTGGTGAGAGATCGACGTTTCCATCCGGCGTGTGGCAGTTGACGAGTCGCAGTTTGATGCGGCCGACGGCGGCGTACTGCTTGAGGATGATGTCGACGGAGTCGAACTCGGACGCAGTGGAGAGGACGCGGGGGGCATCGCTGGACCCACGTGGAAGCGCGTTGAGCACGGTGCGGAGGCCCTGGCCGGCGGAGGTCTTGGGGATGATGCAGTCGGGCCGCGGCGCGGCGATGAGTTGCGCGAGGCGTGAGCGATGCTGCTGCTCTTCCTCCTGCCACGGGTTCCAGGCGTCGCCGAGTTTTGTCTGCCAGTGCGCGAAACCTTCGCGGAGATCATCCTCGGTCTGATCGAGCGGGCGGCCGAGCGAGTGGTTTGCGAGATAGATGCCAGGCGCGGCGAGCGAGCGGGAGAAGAGCGGAAAGAGATGACGGCGCAGCGCGTCTTCTGTGAGAGCTCCGGGGCCGAGTGCTGCGACGGATTCAGCGAGTGTCATTCTTTGGGGGCCTCGGTGCGCGAAGCCAGCAGCTCGGGGAAGAAGGTGAGCTCGAGCGCCTGACGCAGGAAGCCTACGCCGGAGGAGCCGCCGGTGCCGCGGCGGAAGCCGATGATGCGCTCAACCGTCTTGAGATGACGGAAGCGCCAGAGCTGGAAGTACTCCTCCATATCGACGAGTTTTTCGCACATCTCGTATGCCTCCCAATGCTGGCGGGAGTTGCGATAGATCTCGCGGAAGATGTCGACGAGCGCTTCATTGCGAACGTGCGGGGCGGACCAGTCGCGTTCGAGGCAGGCGGCGGGGATGTCGTAGCCGCGATGCGCGAGGTAGCGGAGGAACTCGTCGTAGAGGCTGGGCGACTGGAGGGTGCGAAGCAGATCCTCGTGAACGGCGGGGTCATGCGCGAAGACCTGGATGGTGTCGGGATTTTTGTTGCCGAGGAGGAATTCGAGTTTGCGGTACTGCCAGGACTGAAAGCCGGAGGCGTTGCCGAGAACGCCGCGGAACTCCATGTACTCGGATGGAGTGAGGGTTTCGAGCACCGCCCACTGATCGAAGAGCTGCATCTGGATGAGCTTGACGCGCGAGAGGACCTTGAGCGTGGGCGGGATGCGGTCGTGCCGGATGTGCTCGATGGCGGCGGAGAGCTCGTGGATGATGAGCTTGATCCAGAGCTCCGCAACCTGATGCTGGATGATGAAAAGCATTTCATCGTGGTGCTGCGGGCTGGAGAGCGGGCGCTGCTGCGCGAGGAGACCGTCCAGGGAGAGATAGCCTGAGTAGCTCAGGCGATCGGAGAAGTCGCTGACGATGGTTGGTTCGACGGGGCGCTGATTGTTGTCTGTCATGTGGACCTGCACAGTATCTCTGAACGTTTGTCCGAACTGGGAATGGTAACTCGGCGGAGCATCCGGGCACATTCGGCGCGACTGGGATAACAAATTTGCACGTACGCGATCAGACGGCCGCGAGCGCTTCGTCGGTGGCCTCACTGGGCGCGCCGGTGAATTCGATGCTGAGCACGGTGATGTCGTCGTTCTGTCCGAAGGCCTGGGCCTTCTGCGCGATGGCGGCGGCCGGCTGATTGCTGATGGTGCGAGCGCGCTCGAAGCCGAAGAGTTCGTTTCCGGAGTTCATGGCCTCGACGACGCCGTCGGTGAGGAAAGTGAGACGATCGCCGGGCTGCAGCGTGATGGTTCGCAAGGAGGAATCGATGACGTTGGCTGCGCCGAGCGGCAGCGAGCCTTCGAGGTCAAGCTCCTTGCCGTTGAGATAGGGCGGGAGATGGCCGGCATTCGCGATATGCATCCGGCCGTCCAGGCGCAGCTCGGCGGCGAGACAGGTCGCGAGGTGGCCTCCGGAGCGTCCGATGAGGCGCTGATTCAGCATGGTGAGCATGGCGGCGGGGTCGAAGCTTTCGTCGGCGCGGGTGCGGATGGCGCCGACCAGCACGGCGACGAGCATGGCCGCGCTCATGCCCTTGCCGGAGAC
The DNA here is from genome assembly GCA_963763665.1 of uncultured Acidobacteriaceae bacterium. GTDB lineage: Bacteria > Acidobacteriota > Terriglobia > Terriglobales > Acidobacteriaceae > KBS-83. Next base: position 533,468 of record CAVXPT010000005.1, read on the forward strand.
GTCGCCAATCACGATGAGCAGGCTGCCGTCGGGTTTCGTCAACGTTTGAAAGAAGTCGCCGCCGACGGTCTGTGCGGGGCGGTATTCGGATTGGACGGAGAAGGCCGGCGAGTGCATGACCTCCGGCACAAGCACGCGCTGTTGCAATTCCCTTGCCTGCTCCAGGTCCAGCGCGACGATCTGGCGGAGGCGCTCCTGGCTTGCCTGCGCGCGCAGGAAGCGGCGTAGCACCAGCGCACCGATGACCAGAACCATCAGGATGTTGGCGATCTGTCCCACACTGAAGCCGAGACCGAAGAAGAAATACGTAAGAGCGATACCGAAGGTATTGAGAAAGAAGACATTAAAACTGGCGAACTCGATCAGCAGCAAAGGAAGCGCGGCCAGAAGGGCCTCAGTGCGGTTGTGGCGGAAGCCTTCGATGAGGATGACCAACAGCAGCACGCCCAGTGCGACCAGACAGGCAACGGACGTGTTGTTGAGCCAGGGCAGCCAGGACCGGGGCGCCAGGTCGAAGCCGCCTGTTGGCAATCTCAGACAGAGGAAGGCCAGCATCTCCACGGCCGTGATCAGCCACGCCGTTCGGGGAATCCAACGCCTTTCACGGAGATCGAACCAGCGCCACCAGAACATGATCCATAAGGGCAACAGCAGCGGGCCAAGGATGACGTCCAGGAAAATGCCGTCGAGGCCAAGCGGGAGCATGGACGCGAGATTCCCGAAGACGACCAGGAAGCTTCTGAGGACGGAGCAGGCCAGCGTCAAAAAGAGCCACAGGTAGGTCTGTTCCTGCCGGTTCTGGAGCCATGCCCACAGCACCAGCGGCGCGACAAGGACAAAGAGCAGCGACTGCAGAAGGCTGCCGAAGTAGTAGTGCTGATTGGTATCCTCCTCCGCTTGCTGGATCAGGCGCATGGTGGAAGCCAGGCCAAACGCCGGAGGCTGGTGCATGCCGCCAGCATCGGGAGACGAGAAGCGCGTGCCGCCGGTCATGTAAAAGCGCAGCGCCAGCTCCATCTCTCCCCCGGCACGGGGCGACGGCAGTGGAAAGGAAATTGCCCGCGCGGAATAGACCGTGACATGGCCCGGGGTGAAGTGGCCGAATTGACCGACATAGTGGCCGTCGGCGTAGACCTGATAGGCGTCATCCACGTCGTTGGGCATCTTGAGCCATAACGGCTGGCCGGGATCGGTAACGCGGACGCGCAGACGATACCAGGCGTAGCCATCAAGGTTGGGATAGCCGCGCGCGGTCCAACCGGGCACGAAGCCGGGCGTACTGTATGCCGGATCTATAGAGCCGGCCTTGGGTGCGAGATCCATGGCGGCCCAGCTTGCATCGTCGAAGCCGGGCTGGGCCCAGAGCGGCGCGCCATTCTGCCAGGGCGAATCGCCGGGGGCGAACTTCCACGGTCCGGGCAGCGTGGCAGCCGAGTTGCCGAGGGTGATGGTCTCCGCCGCGGGCGCAGATGGGTTGGACGCGGAGTGCGGTTGTGCCGGCAATAACGAGGGGATAGATAGAAAAGCGAACAAGACGACCATGCCGATCTTGCGCATGCTCGGGAGAGTACCACCGGCGAACCGCCACGCACACGACGATTTACGGGTCGAGAGACTACACATGCCAGCTAACCCGCCCACAGCAGCGGCTGGCGGATGGGGTTAGTTCCGAATAATCTCCGGGTCGGTGGGGTCGCGATTCATGGCCTTCCATAATGCGATTCAGCGCTGGCGCAACGATGTCGAGCATTTCGACGCCCTCCCCGTCCGCAGCTTGCCCGCGGGTTGGGCTCGGGGCCGACGGCGTATGGTTGCTTTGCCCGAGGTTCACACTCATTTTGAGGGCTTGAGCTATCCATGATGCGCGGACGGAAGCGGTTGCTTTGTTCCTGTGTGTTGACCTTTTCGTTCGCTTCCCTGCTGCCGGCGCAGAAGGATCCGAGCCGCGAGCAGTCGCGCTCCATGGTGATGACGCAGTACGGCATTGTGGCGACAAGTCAGGCGGTGGCATCGCAGGCGGGCGCGGCGATTCTGGCGCGCGGCGGCAGCGCGGTGGACGCGGCGATTGCGGCCAACGCGGCGCTGGGTGTGATTGAGCCGATGATGAACGGCGTGGGCGGCGATCTGTTCGCGATTGTCTATGACGCGAAGACGAAGAAGCTGTATGGCCTGAACGCGAGCGGATGGGCAGCGAAGGGCATGAGCGTCGAGAGCCTGAGGGCGAAGGGCGTGGTGGATGAGATTCCGGAAGCCGGCATTGATGCGGTGACCGTGCCGGGCGCGGTGGCAGGATGGAACGCGCTGTGGCAGCGCTTCGGCAAACTCTCGATGGCGGAAGATGTAGCACCTGCGGCGGCGCTGGCAGACAAAGGCATCGTGGTGCCGGAGACGGACGCTGAGAACTGGAAGACATACGGACCGCCATTCGCGCGAAGCCCGGGCTTCGCGCATGTGTTCCTGCCGGATGGGAAGGCGCCGATGGCCGGCGAGATCTTTCGCAATCCGGAGCTGGCGGCGACGCTGCGGCGTATCGGCGAGCACGGACGCGATGGCTTCTACAAAGGTGCGACGGCTGAGGCAATCCTGAAGCTTTCGCGCGAGCAGCATGGTTTTCTCGAAGCAGAGGATCTCGCCGATTTTCAACCGGAGTGGGTGGAACCGGTGAGCACGACGTATCACGGGTGGACGGTATGGGAGATGCCGCCGAATGGACAAGGCATCGCGGCACTTTCCATGCTGAACATCATGGAGCGATTCCCTATCGCGGCGTGGGGGCATGACAGCCAGAAGGCGCTGCACGTGGAGATTGAGGCGCAGAAGCTAGCCTACGCGGACTTAGAGCATTACATCGGCGACCCGCACGCCTCACGTATTCCCGTGAAGGAACTGATTTCGAAAGAACTTGCGGCGAAACGCGCCTCGGAGATTACAGATCGCGCCGCGTGCAAGGTGCTGCCCTCCGGCTTGACGCGGCAGATGGCGCGACTGTCGAGCGATACAACGTATCTTGCAGTGGTGGATCACGAGGGCAACGAAGTATCGCTGATCCAGAGCAATTCCGGAGCATTCGGCGGCGGACTGGTGGCGGATGGAACCGGCTTCGTGCTGCAGAACCGCGCGGGCGGATTCACGCTGAAGCCGGGACAGCCGAATACGCTGCGGCCGCGCACGCGTCCGCTGCACACGATCATTCCCGGCTTCATGCAGCGCGGCGATGAGCGGATTGCGTTCGGCATCATGGGCGGCTTCAACCAGGCGCAGGCACATGCGCAGTTTGTCTCGAATATCGCGGACTTCCACATGAATATCCAGGAGGCGCTGGAGGGCGCGCGCTTTCGGAAGCTCGGCTTCTCCGGCTGCAAGGTCACAATTGAGAATGGCGTGGCGCCGGATGTGATCGACGGGCTGCGCAAGCAGGGACATGAGGTCACGGTGCAACTGCGCTACTCGCAGGTGATGGGGCGTGGAAACGCGGTGGAACATCATGACAGCAGCGGAGTGAATTACGGTGCGACCGATCCTCGCGCGGATGGCGAGGCGATTCCCGAGCAGATGCCGTTCTAGAGTCTGCAGCCTGTGGGCGCCGCTAGCATCCGAGCTATTCGTTACAGTGTGAGCAGTTCCTCGTAGAAGCCGCCGATCTGGCGTGCCTTGTCTACGAAGTGAATCTCCAGAATCCAGTGGCGCTGTTGACCTTTCTCGTCGAGCGAGCGCATCGGTAAATGGCTCTTTGGATGAACGTAGAGCGTCACCTTGTCGTCGGGGATTCTTTCGTGAGGAAACTGCCCGATGAGATGGCCCGCGATGGGTCCGCCAAACTCCCAGCCGAACTTTGTGGCCAGCGAGCAGGCGTAGTGGAAGAGGGCGTCGCTGGTGATCGCGGGCGTGTCGTTGAAATACTGCTTGCCTTCCGAAAAGGCCCGACCCACGTCGTCACGCAGCTTGTGCTTCAGAGGATCGGGCCCCAGAACAAAGGTGCGGCCGAAGTCCGCTTCCCACTTCTCGAATACCGGGCCGAGATCGAGGAAAAGGATATCGTCTTCGCCGATGGTGAGGTCGGGCGGATTTTCCGCATATGGAAGAAGAGTGTTTTTGCCGGCGCGCACAATTCGCTTGTGCCAGTAGGTGGAGATTCCGTACATCTTCTCGGCGAGAGCGTAGATATCGGCATTCAATCGGCTCTCGCTGATGCCGGCGCGAATCAGACCCTGCGCCTCGATTTCATCGAACAGCTTTTGCGCCTTGCTCTGCGCTTCGCGAAGCTCTGCCGCGCGTTGCTCTTCCCACTCCGTCATCCCATCCTCCGGAATTAAAATTGCCGGTCGTCCTTGCGACGCTATCGGGTTTCCTTCATCTACCTTATATACATGGCCCAAGTTCATCCCCCGGTGCACGGAATCGACCTGGACGCGCAGACTCGCTGCGTTCATTACCACAAGGTGCTGGACATTGTTGCCATCAAGATGCGGTGCTGCGGCCTCTATTATGCGTGCAAGGATTGCCACGATGCGATGGCCGGCCATGCAATTGAGGTATGGCCGCGCGGCGAATGGGATCAGATGGCGGTGATGTGCGGAAATTGCAGGACGGAGTTGAGCATCCGGCAGTACCTGGATTGCACGAATGAGTGTCCAGCCTGCAAGTCGCGGTTCAATCCCGGCTGCCGCCACCACTATCAATTTTATTTCGAGGCGGAGGAAGGTCTTCCTGGAGAGAAGGCCTAATGCTGCTCGATGTACTTCCCCACAATGCGCGCTGCTTCTTCGAGAAAAAAACGGTCCGCTTCGGTGAAGGCGGCAGGATCGTGGCTGTCGATGTCGATCTCTCCGATGACAGCGCCGCGAACGTAGATAGGAACAACGATCTCGGACCGGGTATCGATGGAGCAGGAGAGATACCGGGGATCGGCGGCAACGTCGTCCACGATGACCGTCTCGCCGGAAGCTACAGCAGCGCCGCAGATGCCCTGGGTCACGGGTATGCGCACGTGCGGTGTTGGCGCGCCGACAAAGGGGCCGAGGACGAGCATCCCTGAATCGGCCGGATCGAGCATGTAGAAGCCGGTCCAACTGAAGTGAGGAAGATGCTGCGCCATCGCGGCAACAATCCCGGTCTGCAGAGATTCGAGCGAGGGCGACGAGGCAGCCAGATCGCGGATGTGATCGAGTAAACCGGGTCTAACCGGGCTAAGTCTATCTGGGGAGAGCTGAGAATCCGCCATGTACTTATTGTCTACGAAGATTTGATGAGTGCTGCCTGGCCGGTGTGGAAGGCGGCGTGGTTGGTGCGGCTCATCAGTACGGCGAGGCGGTTGCGGGTGGGATCTTTGGCGAAGTCTTCGTCGGAGACGGCGGTGTGCTTCTCCAGCCACTGCTGCGGCGTGAGCTTTTCGAAGGCGGCAGTGAGCTTGCTGTTGACCTCGCCCCATGCTTTCTTGAGGTCGGCGGCAGAGACGGGATCGGGGAGGGCGCGGTCGGGATTGGTGATGTAGATCTCATCCAGCTCCGGGTGCAGACGTTCGCCAAGTCCGAGCGTGGCGAACATGCGGTCGTGCACCGCGGTGAGATGGCCGACTAGATAGAGGAGACGGTTTTTCCCGGGGGCAACCTGTTTCTGGAGCTGTTCGTCACTGAGCGGCGCCAGGGCTGCGTCGAGGCGGCCAGTGACGAGCTTCCATGCATTCAGCGCCGTGTTTGCGAGCATTGCTTCGGTTGTCATCTTCGATCCGGCCTCCAATGAATTACGCCGCTCAGTTCGATGTTCATCGAAGAAGGCTGGATGCGAAATTGTTTTGTGTTTCGGAACGTCTTTGCATGGCGGGGTGCCCTTTCCTTCTAGACGCAGCTGATGGTTGAGTGCACACACGTTCAAGATGCACCCAGGATGCACCGTTCGGGATGGGCTTGCGTTAGCTATGCGGCGGCGGCGGGGCGCTGCATTTTGGCGAGCGTAGTGCGCATGCGGATGCGGGCGGAGAAGAGTGTGCGCTCAACTTGCCGGCGCGAAATGTCGAGCAGGGCGGCAACGCGGTCAGCGTCGTAGCCTTCGACATCGCGGAGCAGGAAGACCATGCGCTCGTTCGGGGGCAGTTCCTTGAGCGCCTCTTCCAACTCGGTGCGCTTGACGTTGCGCCCGCCCAGGGTCTGTCCGGGAACCGCTTCTGCCGACGCCACCTGCTCATCGAGGGGCATTCGCTCGCGAAGCTCGCTTACCAGGGCGCAGTCGACGCAGCGGCCATCCGGCTCCTCGGCCTGGCGGAAGGCGCGGACGAAGCTATCCTGCGTAACCTCTTCCGCCTCAATCTCGTTCCCCACCATGTAATAAGCAACGGCGTAGGCCCGGTGCTTGTGGGTCTCATAGATATCGCGCTGCCGGTGCTCGAGCGATCGCTCGGACATCTGGCATTGCACGACCCGGCACGATCCCTGGGGAGAAAAATCTCGTTCAAAGTTCAACAGTCATGCCCTCAAGTGGGACGGCGTGAGCTCTTTTCCGGGCCCGGCGGATGCGGAACAAATGCTGCAGCTAGGATGGCTGTCAATACCACTTCCGTCAAGGGGTGCATGTGAAATCAGTGGGATAGGGCGGCCGCAGCTACCACATCCGTGTATCCATGAGTAATGGTTTCCCGTTTCGAAGATTACGGAGGTGCAGAGCTGTTTCCGCTATGATCAATCGGGCTCCCTAAGTGACCGATCAGAAAGGTACCGGACGCACCTCCCTGTATGGCCCCCCCGACCATCCTTGTTGTCGACGATGATATTTCCGTACGCACCATCGTCTCCGCCATGCTGGAGCCGGCAGGCTATGACCCGGTGCTGGCGTGTTCCGCGGAAGAGGCGATTGAGCGACTCGAGGACGGGCTCAAGCCGCGACTGATTCTTTCCGATATTGTGATGACGGGTATGACCGGGCTGGCGCTGCTGGATCATGTGCGCCAGCGGCATGCCGAGATCCCGATCGTGATGGTGAGCGGGGTTAGCGACGTAGCGGTGGCGATCGGAACCCTGCGCAATGGGGCGTACGATTATCTTCTGAAGCCGTTTGAGCGCGACCAACTGCTAGGGACAGTACTGCGGGCTCTCGAATACCGCGCACTGGTGGAGCAGAACAACGTGTATCGAACGCACCTGGAAGAGCTGGTGGCAGCCCGCACCGAGATGTTGAACAGCGCGATCGGCGACCTGGAGCGGTCCTATGACATCACGCTCGAAGCGCTGGGCGACGCACTGGACTTAAAGGATACCGAGACCGAGGGCCATTCCCGGCGAGTGACCGCGTACACGATTGCGCTGGCGCGCGCGATGCAGTTGCCGCCGCAGGAGATACGCACCATGGCGCGCGGGGCGTTCCTGCACGACGTGGGCAAAATGGCGATTCCGGACGCGATCCTGCTGAAGCCGGGACGGCTGACGAAGGACGAGCAGGACACGATGCGTGAACATTGCGAGCGGGGCTACCAGATGCTGCGCAAGATCCCCTACCTGCGGGAGGCATCCGAGATTGTCTACAGCCACCAGGAGCACTTCAACGGTTCGGGTTATCCGCGCGGGCTTCGGGGCGACGAGATTCCGCTGGGAGCACGCATCTTTGCCGTGGCGGACGCGCTGGATGCGATCACCTCCGACCGGCCCTACCGGAGCGCCACCAGCTTTGCGACGGCACGGAAGGAGATCCGCAAGAACACGGGAACGCAGTTCGATCCCCACGTGGTGGATGTCTTTCTGCAGATGCCGGACCGCGTGTGGGAGGACCTGCGCGCCGAGATCCAGGGCGAGGCGCAGAAGTTCAACCCATTTTCGCTGGGCGCGGTGAAACATCTATTGCCGCGCAAGGATACTCGGGCGGCGACGGACGGCATCTTAAAGACCATGCCGGCGACCAAGAAATCCGCTGCACTTGATGCTGACGCGTTGAAGCAGGCAGTGGCGAAGCTGCCTGGCTGGCGTGTGGATCGCGGCGTCCTGACGCGCACCTTCAGCTTTCCCAACTTCGTGGAAGCACTGGCGTTTGTCCAGTCTTTGGGGGTGGAGGCAGAGCAGGAGCAGCACCATCCCGACCTGGATATTCGCTACAGCAAGGTGACGGTGTCGCTGGTGACGCATGATGCCGGCGGTATTACGGCGAAGGACCTGGCCATGGCGGAAACAGCGGACAGCCTGGCCACGCCCTTGAATGGCAAATAAGGACGGCAATAGCCGCTTCTCAGAAATTCCTTCCCTTTTTGCGCTTGACAACGTGAGGCGCGCAAGCGCTAAATGGCTGGTTGCTAAGGGTTAGGGCGCCAGAACGCACCGGCCACGTTGCAGGTGACAGGGGTTGTTTGCGGCAATTTTCAAAGAAAGTTGCCGCTTTGAGCAACATCTGTGCGGGAGTTGCGTCTATCCTTAGTAGAACGGTTGAGGTGAAAGCCTCCCGTGGAGAGTTTTAGTACAAGTTGCGTCACTGGCCTCCCGGCACGAGCACCCCAAATGTTCGTGCCGTCTTTTTTTGCCTGACACGGAGCTTCCCTTACACTGAGCACCATGCGGACTGTCCTGCTTGCCCTCCCTATCGCGCTGTTGACGCTTGGCGCCTCGGCCCAGTGGGCCTTGCCGACGGACGACGTGCCGGCATTCCATACGACCGCTCCTGCGCCTGGAACCAAGCTCGAGCCCATCCTGACCGAGGCGCAGCTACGCGCCGCCGGGGCAACGCTGCCCTGGCAGTTCCGCGTGTATGCGCTGGCCGCCCGGGTGCCGCGGGTACTCTACCAGTTACCCTGCAACTGCCGCTGCGATCGAGCGCTGGGGCATGCCAGTCTCCAGAGCTGCTTCACCGGCACACACGGCATGGAGTGCAGCACCTGTGCGCAGGAGGGCGTGTACGCCTACCGCATGACGAAGCTGGGCAAGACGCCAGCGCAGATTCGCGCGGGCATTGCGGCGCATGAGTACGAGAACCATCAATCTGACCAGCCTGAACGGCGCAAGCAACCAGAACTAAACCGGGACGGCGTTGCAGCGATGCGGTGGATCAGGAGTTTTGGTTCCAGATGTCCACGTGCCATTTCCAGCGGCTATCTTCCTCCCGCCAATAGACCACGTACTTGACTTCCATCTGCGCTGCGGGCTGACCTGAAGGCTCGACGGTCAGGATGGCTTTTCCGATTTCGACTACACCCTCGCCGGCCTGGATGGCATCCACTGACACCAGGACAGCGGATTTGGCATTCGCCGACTGCACCAGATCGGACCAGAACTTCCTGATTGCATCCCGTCCGGAGATCATCGGGGCGCCGGGAGGAAGAATGCGGGCGCCGCGTGTGTAGATGTCGTCGAGCGCGGCGAAGTTCCGCTTGCCGAAAACCTCCGCGTTGAAGAGGTCATTGGTGCTTTGCATGGCGCGCTTGATCTGATCGAGTGTGGATGGCATGGGCCAAAACACTACACCCGGAATTTGAAAGATTGCAATGCTAAAGATTGCAATGCTTTCGTGCGACCATTGTATGGAGAGCGTGAAAGCGCTAGAGGCGCCGAAGAGAGATCAGGGAGAACATCGCCAGTTTCTTCATCTGCGGCTCGCATGCTCTTTCGATGAACTTCCAGAGTGGCGTTGTGCGGCCGGGCATGAGCGTGCGCATGGAAACGCCCCCGGAGACAAGATAGCGGAACGGCATCATGGGGCGGACTTCTTCGATCCCAAGATCGGGAAACTGTTCTTCGAAACGCTTCCGATCGCGCTCAAAGAGTATCCAGGGCAGCGCGCCATTTGCGTCCGAAAGGGGGCCATTCGCTGGAAAGTCCCAGCGCTCGACTTCTGGCTCGAACGGTTCGTGATGCAAATGTGTATAGATCAGGCGCGACCACGGGGAGACCCAGGGTTCCACCATGGCGACGACACCGCCGGGCCGCAAACAGCGCGTGGCTTCCCGAAAGAAAGCCGCGACATCGGGTATGTGGTGCAGAACGTCGGTCATGACGATCGCTCGAAGATCGCCGGACGCGAATGGCAGGCACCGCGCATCGGCGACAAGCTGAACACCCGAGCACTCGAAGACTTCTGAAGTGATCACGTCGGGAACAAACTGCTGGAAGAAGCCGGCGCCAGAGCCGAGTTCCAATACCGATCCCTCGCCCATTGGAAGGCGCTCAAGGATCGCTCGATACCAGTCTTCGTAGATCGCTCGAAGGAAGGGTTTCGAGGTGACAATCGAACGTCGAAGCTCCGTGGTCACGGGATCATCGATCGACCGGCCACGCGTCAGGGGATGCGCGAGTATGGAACGAAGCATCTCTGTCTCTGGTCTTCCCGCCGTTCGATTATAGTTTTACCTGATTTCATGAGCGCGACCGCCGGGCGGAATCGAGTCTCATGCGGCTCCGGACGTTACACTTGGCTGTAACGTATGGCAATCTCCCCTTCGCAAGCGCGCGCCGTCACGGGACTCTACTCGCTGACCCGTCGATCCGGGCTGCTCGAGACGGGTTTTGGCAGAAAGCTTTTCACCACATCCTATTTCCTGTACAAGCGGTACCTGGAAGATCCCTTTGCTGCCCTTGCCCGGAAGCGACCGGAGCTATTCCGGGGCGGCGACATTCTGGATATCGGCGCGAACATTGGCTATACCGCATCGCTGTTTGCGCAGGCCGCGGATGCCGATGGCACCGTTTATGCCTTTGAGCCCGAGCCATTCAATTTCCGGCTGCTGCAATCCACGGTTCGAGACCGGAGGCTTCAGGGGAGAGTGATGCCGATACAGTCGGCCGTGGGAGAACGCAGCGGTGAGATCGAATTATGGATCAATGATCATCATCATGCAGACCACAGGATTGCGACCGACAATCTGCGTGCGGGTTATAAAGGCGCGGAGGAGTACGTCACCATACCGATTACCAGCGTCGATGAGTTCGTTGCCGAATCTGTCGCTGGCCGGCCGATCTGCCTGATCAAGATTGACGTGCAAGGCTACGAGCTTGCAGTTTGTCGAGGGATGGCGGCCACGACCGCGCAGCAAAGGCGCGCTGCAGTGGCCATCGAGTACATGCCTTCAGCAATGAAGGAGTTGGGATATGACCCGTCTGCAATGCTCGACTGGTTCCGTGAAAGAGAGTTCAGCATGTATTCCCTGGGGAAGAACGGTGATCTTGTCGAGGGCTTGAGCGGTGAGCTCTCCGCAAAGGGCTACGTTGATCTCATCTTTTCGCGAACCCCACTTATTTAGGTTCGGGCCTCGCCTGGATCGGGGAGTTGCAGGTCTCCGAAGAGAGAGCTTGGCATGGGGACGCGGCACACGGTCAGAAGAATGAGGATGAGGAAGACCATCTTCACCTGCGGTCCGAGGGCAAAGATGTTGACGCTACCAGCAATCGCGATGTAAGAGAGCGGCACGAAGATCACCGCGCATGAGAACAAAATCATACGGATGGCTTTGGCCGGAATCCTGACCCGGCCTGTCGCGACGTCATCGAGAAGAAACAAGAGAAAGGCCGCCCAAGCTGTGTACATGTGAACCAGCGTGTAATCGCCAGAAACATACGGCAACAAGACGCAGAGAACTATATATGCGATGAATTGGTTCAAGAGCGGCAGGCGGCGCAGGCGAAACCAGTAAAGCAGAAGAGCGGCCAGCGGAATGACAATGTTATAGACCCGCAATGCTATTCGATTCACCGGCGGGATGCGGATGACGAGCGGAACAGTGGGATGCTTTTGAAACGCTTCCGCAACGTAGATTCCATGTTTGATTGCTTCGAAGAGCGAGTGATCAAAACCAGAGGTATCGTCTGAAATGATGTAGTTGTTCATTAAAAAGCCCGCGCTCTTTGAGCTTTCAGCGGCGGCTTGATGGATGGTGGGACCAATTCCGGCCAATGCCAGCAGTGAAAAAGCAGCCGTTGCGGCTATGGCGACGATAAACGTTCCGAACTTGCGCCGGGCGAGAAAAAGCATGAAGAGCAGGCCGGGGAATATCTTCATCGACGCTGCAAGGCTCCACAGAATCGCGGAAACCAGCATTCGGTTCCGTGCGAAGGCCACGGCTCCCAGAAGAACGAGGAGCCAAATGACCGCCTCGATATTTCCGCGATCGATCAAAAACTGCAGAGGAAATCCTAAAAGAAGCGTGGACCAGATCGCGATTTGGGGAAGCTTCTTTGGAGTAACGCGCCTGACGCGCAGCGAAAAGAACCAGGTAGCGAGAAGGAAGCTGAGAAAAACAAAGATCAGGAAGGCCCGCAAGGGATGGAGAGGAAACAGGCGAACGAAGAAAACAAAAACGTAGAAGGATGGGGCGGGGTAAGGATAGGGGAATGGATAGGCGTAAATGGTTTTGATATCGGTTCGCGAGAGGACATGTGGCTCGCGCCAATAAGGGACGCGTTCGCTTAGATCAAGGAAATCCGAGAAGCGGACTTCGGGTCGAAACAACACGGTGTTGCGTGGATAGGGCTCATGCAGAATGGACCCGCGTATGCCGGCGAGACACCAGGCAAATGCGGTCAGTACCAGGAACGTGACTACATAGATCCGCAGGCCATTGTATACATCCGCTTCGGACTGACGGCGCGACGCGATATCGTGATCTGCCAGGGGACTGGTTTCCTGTGTGCTCAGGTGATCGCTCCGTTCCAGGATGAGGGGATTGCCACGTCCATGCAGCTTGCCCACTGCCGGAAGTGAAGTATCGACGAGAAGCGCCGCAGTGATAGCGTTATTGGATGCCATCCTCCCAGATGCCCTCTCCCGAGTCAACCTTCACAGGGCCGTCGGAAGAGTCGGCGGCGTATACGGAGACTCGTCGACAGTATTGGGAGGAATATGCGGCCGCCGCTGCGAAGTGGGCCGGCCACCGCAGCTACTATCAGAACCGCCTGGCTGAGATCTATAAGCTCTCCGTGCCTCCGGGTATGCGGATTCTGGAACTGGGGTGCGGAGAGGGAGATTTGCTGGCGAAGCTGGAGCCGGCATACGGCTACGGCATCGATCTCTCTCCGCACCTGATCGGCGCAGCGAAGAGCAAGTATCCCGGTTTGCACTTCGAAACGGCAGATGCGGGCAACCTGCAATTGGAAGGTGAGTTCGATTTCATCATCTGCTCCGACCTGCTCAACGATCTGTGGGATGTGCAGACCGTCTTCGAGCAGATTGCCGGCCATTGTCATCCGGGAACGCGCATCCTCATCAATTGCTATAGCCGCCTCTGGGAAGGGCCTCGGCATCTGGCGGAAGCGCTTGGACTGGCGAAGCCGCAACTCAGCCAAAACTGGCTGACAGTAGAAGACATCCAGAACCTGCTCACGCTGGCAGGCTTCGAATTGATTCGGACCTCTGCCGAGATCCTGTGTCCAATCCGGGTGCCGCTTGTGGACACCCTCTGCAACCGATATCTGGTGAAGGTGTGGCCGTTTCGCTGGCTGGGGCTGACAAATTTCATCGTGGCACGGCCGATGCCGGCGCTGGGCGTGTCGCCGGAGCCGATTGTCACCGTGGTCGTGCCGGCGCGGAACGAGGCTGGCAATATCGCGGCGATTCTCGACCGGGTACCGACCATGGGTGCAGGGACGGAATTGATCTTCGTCGAAGGCAATTCAAGTGACGGAACATATGAGCGGATTGAGCAGGAGATCGCAGCACGCGCGGGGTGCACTGCAAAGTTGTACAAGCAGACCGGCAGAGGCAAGGGAGATGCAGTTCGACTGGGATTCGAACGATCGAGCGGCGACCTGCTGATGATTCTGGATGCCGACCTAACGGTTCCTCCTGAGGACCTGCCAAGGTTTTATGAGGCCTGGCGCATGGGACGAGGCGACTTCATCAACGGAGTACGGCTGGTCTATCCGATGGAGCAGAAGGCGATGCGCTTCTTCAACCTGCTCGGCAACAAGTTCTTCAGCCTTGCGTTCACCTGGCTGCTGAGTCAGAGCGTGAAGGACAGCCTTTGCGGCACCAAGGTCCTCAGCCGCATCCATTACCAGACGATTGCGGCAAATCGTGCTTACTTCGGTGAGATCGATCCGTTCGGCGACTTCGACCTTCTGTTTGGAGCAGCGCGCTACAACCTGAAGATTCTGGGGTTGCCGATACGCTACCGGGAGCGGAAGTACGGGGAGACGAACATTCAGCGCTGGAAGCATGGGGTGCTGCTTCTCCGCATGGTGCTGCTGGCATCGCGACGGATTCGCTTTGTATAGAGGCCGAAACTGGTACCGAGTGGCGCGGCAGAAAGGGTGCGATGGAACGGCGTATACTGTAAGAAGTCATGATCGCCACGATGGCGTGCTGACCCGAGTTGGGGGCGTCACGGTTTCGACGGGATCGATTGCGGTTCGAGAGGCATGCCGGGGTGTGAGCACCCGTAATCGCTTGCAAAAACAATGATTGCCAATAACAATCTTGCACTTGCTGCTTAATTAAATAAGTAGCCGTCCTCCAAGGCTTTGTCTGCGGGCCGAGGTCAGGACGTCACACAGCAGGCTGGTTTCCAAGGCTATGTCCGGGCCGCGGAGATGAGATTTTCGGGCTAGTGGCGTGCGCATCTTGTCCGTTTTAAGCGCCCGTTGCGAAGTCTTTGGAACGTGACTACGCATGGAGTCTCTCGGCTGACAGCGATTTCGGACGCGGGTTCGACTCCCGCCGCCTCCACCATAGCTAAGGTACAGATAATGAAGGAATTACCTTCATAGACCAAATTTAAGCCGACTTTTTGTACGTGATTTGTACGCTGTCGATTTGATTTTGACCCACTTCAGCAAATTCGGAGTTGCCCGACCACCCGTTAGTTGCCGGATAGCGGGCACAAACTCGTAGTACCGACGTGAAAGCCGTCGGACCTCCTGTGACCGAAAGGAATTGCGATCAGAAAGGCATTCCTGCTTCTGGTACCGCGATCCCTAGAGGTATCTGTCGCCTTGGCTTGGTGTCGGGGAAGAGACAAGGACGAGAAAGGCGGCAGTGGTTGATCGAATTCGATCTCAATCACTTCTGGGCATAGTAATAGACTTGTTCGACTCCTGACTGCCTGGGGGGCCTAACGCTTTTCTCATTCTGGGGCGACAGGTAAGCCGGTTCGCAAATTGCTCCAGACTGTTCTAGGGAACGAACTTGTAACCGACGCCATGCACGGTCCGGAAGTGAACTGGCCGCCCCGCATCACTTTCAAGTTTCTGCCGTAGTTTGAGGATCTGGTTGTCCACCGTGCGGGTACAAGGGTAGTTCTCATAGCCCCAGACTTGATTCAGCATGTCATCCCGAGAGATCACTCGGTTGGGGTTCGACAAGAAGAATTTAAGGACTTTGAATTCCATAGCAGTCAAGATTACTGGCTCGCCAGATCGGCAAACCTCCATGGCCCACAAATCAATCCGGATTTTGCCGAAACATACAATGTGACTTTCATCCGAGGCCCTGGAGTCATCCATGTCTCGGCGAAGCCGCGTAAGAAGATGCTTCCATGTCAATGGCACCAGCAACAGCTGCTCCATGTCGACACTTCCTAGTGGACTCCCACCCTCGGGGTTTGGAAGCGGGAGAGACACGATTCGATAGCCGTCCAGGTCCAGCCGGGCAATCTGCTCTTTCATTGGTGAAAGGTGACTATTTTGAATTGGCCATTCGAATGTCCGCACGTTGGCCTGATCTCTGGCGATCGAACTTTCGGCTGGTGCTGCGAGAACTGTTGAGGGTGTCGCGCTCATGGTCTTCTCCTCTTGGGAACTGATGGAACTAGCCCAAATGCTTCTCAAGACTGGTTCAGAGATATCTGTGAGCCGGGCTCAAGTCTTGTCTGCGTCCCCTAATCCGGCCGATGGCTCCTTAGCGATCTCAAGCTCCGCCGCTAAACCCGCCTCGAAGCGTTCGCCGAGAAATTTGAGCAGCTCGGTATTCGATCGGAATCTCAGTTCTTGTCCTGTATCGACCTCTTCAACCCAACCTTCAAATCTTCCTTCAGAGGGCTTTGTTTCGGAGCTCAACCGGACTACGAATGCACATCTCATAACTTCTTCAGCGTACGAAGACTCTGCTTGCAAGTCGTAACGTAGCGGTAGCTTTTCTGTCTTGTTTCGACAGGTTCTCGCACAGAGCACGGGGGGAAACATAATGACTGTGTATCAAGGCAGTGACATCGGCGGCGCCTCGGATACTGAGTTCATGCGCAAGGGCGGTCATGATCCGCTTCATCACGCCGAACCGAACCCATTGCTGAAATCGGCTATGACAGGTCTGGAACAAGGGGTATCGGCCGAGGGGTTGGCCCAAGGTGTGCCAGTCCGTAAGACCCACAGAATGCCGCTCAGGACGACCGATGACTTTCCAAGGTCGCCCTCGGCCATCACGTCGTTTCCTGGGCCTCGGAATTAGCGGATCAAGGATCTGCCGTGAACATTGGACTCACAATCTTCCGGATTCGGGCGAGTGATGGGCAAACCGGAGGTTACGCGAGGGCGAGCAAGCCGGCTAGAGTCGATTTATGAGATAGGTTCTAGCATCATTTTGGCTTGCTTGAGGTCGGCTGTTTCGTGGCCTTCGGTGAAGGAAGAATAACTCTCGGCGAGTCGCGTATGGTCTGGCTTCCCTTGCTGGGTATCCAGACGATCCATACTTATGCAAGCTCTTAATTCCCAGGATCTGGTCTGCTGCTGTTTGGCGACGGTTATCGCTTCCGCAAAGCAGGCCTGTGCCTCAAGAGTCGCCGAGACTCCATTGCGGTTTTTGGTAGGGAGATCGTCGAGTCTTGAACGGTCATGTTGCTTGAGGATGAGTTCTCCCTTGATCCGATGCAGTTCGGGCATCGCAAATGCTTCACTATTGAGCTCAGCCATTGTTAACGCTTCAGAGATCACGCCAAGACCTTCTTCGATGCGCCCTGCCTTGGCTAGTGCGTTGGCGAGTAGACTACGGGAATACGGCGACCAGAGTTTGCCGCCGGTGGCTTCGTATGCTGCCACACCCTGCTGCATTTCCTCTATTCCCTGTTGGATATTACCGAGCTCGGCATCCGCCCATCCCAAATCGATCTTGCCGAAAGCAACCCAGAGCTCCAGGCCGTATTCCTCTGCCAGTCTGAGGACTTCTCTGGCCCGCTCCTGTGCAAGCAGGGGCTCGCCTCGCAGCCCATGAAGTTCCGCTGCACAGTGAGCGGCGGCGACCAAGCTCTGCGGGTGAGACAGCCCTCTGGCTAATGCCACTCCACCCCGCATTCGTTCCAGACCGGCATCAGGAAAGCCGAGGGCCCACAGTGCTCTCCCCGCACAGCATTCACAGAGCACCTTGCAGTCATGACCGATGGTCAAAGTGTAGGGAAGGTGTCGGTTGGCCGTGTAAAGCTGCGAAACGCGGTCAAAGTGCTCAACTGCCTCACTGCATCTACCCAGTTCGAGCAGCGACGACCCCATCGCACGGTGCGCTTCCATGGCCAGCGTCGGATCTTGGAGTCCCTCTGCAAGCTGCAACAATTGATTTGAGATCTCCAAAGCAGCTCTGATTCTTCCGCCGATAATGTAAAACAAGCCGAGCAAATATCGCACATTGAATAGTTGCGGCGAGGGATCGCCCAGCTTGAACAACTCCTTGCCCTCGGCATGAACCGCCTCCACCTCAGGAGACGCAAAGCCCTTAACTGCCATGAGCGAAACGCTTAGAGTCATGCGCAGCGTAATCTCCTGGTGGTCCCGTTCGGCCGACTTGGG
This sequence comes from uncultured Acidobacteriaceae bacterium, assembly GCA_963763665.1. Lineage (GTDB taxonomy): Bacteria > Acidobacteriota > Terriglobia > Terriglobales > Acidobacteriaceae > KBS-83. Next base: position 551,134 of record CAVXPT010000005.1, read on the forward strand.
TAGCGGCTTCAGGGCGCTCAATCCTCGTCGAGCAAGTTCCGCAGCCTCATGGTGCGCAGATTTCTGCATGGCGTTTCTGGCGGCCTGGATGAGATATTGCGATGCTCGTGACCAATCGCGACCTTGTTCGAAATGCATCGCCAGTTCGGCGGCAATCTCGCTGCTGCGATCACCGTAGATCACGACTTCGCATTCGGCGATCCGTCGATGGATCTGCGAGCGGCGGATCGGCGGCATCAGCCGGTACGGCACGTCACGATAGAGAATGTGAATGAATCGGCGGCGCGGAGTTACGGTTCCATCCGGCAGTTCCACAAGCCATGCGGGCGACAAAAATCGATGTTGTCGGGCTAGTTGCTCACATTGTTGATCGACCCACTCGACAGACATATCAAGTCCGGCAGCAATCGCCACGGACGAGCACTCTGCGCCCGCAACGCTCGCCGCCTCCAGCACTATGCGTTCATCAGGGCTGACCCGCTCAATTTGCTTCTCGATGAATTGGCGCAGATTCGCAGGAACTTCCTGCTCGATGTCCGATAAGTCAACACATAGCTTTGATATCCCGTTCTCTTCAACGACCATGTTTTGGTCGATCAGATACTGCACGAGACTGACCATAAAGAGCGGATTGCCCTCTGTGCGTCCCAAGATTGCCTGCTGCAATCGGCTGGGAAACTGATGCCGCGGAAACCTGGCCTGGAGATATTGGGTGACTGCATCTTCATCGAGATATTCCAACGGAAGCTCGTGGCACAGCCCATGGGCCTGAAGTTCGCGTTTTACACCCTTCAGCGGGTGGTCACCGACAATTACATCCACCGGCCTATAGGTGCCGATGACCATAAGGCGCGCAGAATCCTGACGTCGTGCCAGATAGGCGACCAAGTCAAGTGTGGAGTAATCGCTCCAATGCAAATCCTCCAAGACCAGTAGCATGGAGGAGTCGGACGTCAGAGTCTCAATCGCCTCAGCCATTTCGCGCATCATCCGCTCGCGGGTTGTGGCAGCAACCTGCGAACGCAGACCTTCTCTCTCAGACTGCGGCACGAGGGAGGGCATCTGCGCCAGCCAAGCCGGCGCCTCTTGTCGCAATACCTCCACCACCCGGCCTCCATCAAGGGAACGGCAAAGCCTGGAAAATCCATCGAGAACAGGCAGATAGGCTTCAGCCGCACCATACTGCTCCAGGCATTGCCCTCGCGCCACGCGCAGTCCCGGGACTCGAATCGCTTGCTCCAGGAAGGCTTGAACAACGGTGGTCTTCCCGATTCCAGGTTCCCCAGTAATAAAGATGGTTTGACGGTCTCCGGCGAGAGCCCGCTCCAACCAGCCTCGCATTTTGGCTAGTTCGGCATCGCGGCCCAAGACTCTCGTTGCAGTTGCAGAGGAGGCAAGTGCAGCTCTGTTAGACGCCAGTTGCGAAGGCGGCACTTGCGCGGCTGCGCTGAGACTCTGGTCAGGGGCTGGCTCGTGAGCTTCCCGATGAAGCGGTAGCCGCGCCGATGTGCCGTCTCGATGTAAGTCGGCGATTCCGCATCGTCTTCCAGCGCCTCCCGGAGCTGACGGATATTGTCCTTGAGAACCCCGTCGCCCACAAACGTCCCGGCCAAACGGTATCCAGCACCTGCTGCTTGGTAACGAGCAGCCCAGGATGTTGAAGCAACAATCTCAGAACAGCAAAGGCCTTCGGGCGCAGTGATATCGCACGCATATCTCGCCACAGGCACTCGTTCGTGAGATCGAGCCGAAATCTTCCGAACGCGATCTCTTTCGCGACTTGCATGTAGAAATCCCATCACGTCGATGTTGCCCCTTGGACGACCCCGCCACCATACGGCAGCGACCTATCTTAATCCTCCTGGCCCAGTATTTGGAAATCGGGCGCCCGCTGCTCCACCGAAACATCACGACAACATGACTAATCCCTTATGACGCTCATGACAGCGGGCGCGCATCGTGCTCGGAGAAGGGGAAGTGATGTTGAACATACAAGCAATATTGCGAAATCGCGTGTGCGTTGCAGTAGAAATGGCAAAAGGCGACTTTCCACTCGCACGCAAATTATTAGGTAAGCTCCTAAGTGCTCTGATCCACTGTGTTCTCATCTCTGGCTTGTCCACATTCCCCTCGACGGCTCAGAATCACCTTTCTTTCGTGAGTGATTTCGCGAAGGTGGGCCGGCCCGCCCCTGCGGAGTGCCTTGATGAGGGCTTCCACTTCTTGAAGCTGCTCACCGTGTATCCCCACCCGGCATCAGGTTGGAATTTTGTGGTGGTCTGCGATGACACAACCTGGCAGCATGTCATGCGAAAGATTGGGATGGCAGATGATCCCCGCGAACATTACGGCGAAACGGACATCGACCACAATCTGACTCTCATTCGAGGAATCAAGCTCATTCGTCCCGATATGGGCGTCTCTCCCGAGCACATCATCGCGCACGAGCTGGCACACGTCATGCTCCACAGCACCGATGAGGCTAAGGTCGATCGCCAGGCATTCGCGTGGATGGCAGAACGCGGGGAGGGCGCCTCGAAATCTGGGACAAAGTGGCGGCTCGCCTATTCGAAAGCACAATAGGCGCCTGGGACAACAGCCGTCCTGAAGGTTATTGGTCACACTTCCGGACGCCAACCGAATGCCACCGCGTCCGGCGCCCCACTATTCAGTAAGCAAGCCGTCACCGAAACACCACACGAACGTGACCGCTGCGTTATGACTCGCAAAGGAACGGCAGCTACCGTTGGTCGTGAACGGAGGGTTGTAGATACAGGCTCTAGCGTGGCCTCTCGAAGCAAGTGCGCAAGAAGCACAGATTGGATGTGGGCCAACGCAAACGGAGGCGTATGTACCTGCTGAACTCTTTCAAATCAGAAGTGTTAAGGAGAAGGATATGAATCAGAATTGCAATGGAAAGAGCCGCTTCGGAAGCGCGGCTCGCAGGGCGGCTGGCGTTCTGCTGATGGCCGCCGCCATGGGTGCTCCCTGCACGGCGTTCGCTCAAGAACATACCGGTCTGCGGTTCGCGGGCGGCATCGGAGTCATACCTGTCACCGGTGTTGTCGCGGCTACTGGAGCAATCAACCTCAACGTCGTAAGGGGTGTCTCTCCGGGTGCGCCATGGCGGATCGCAGCTCTCGATGCCGCCGTCACGTCCGATGGACGCATCAGGGTTCTGGGACGCGGCCTGCTACTGGCTTCTGGCAATGGCATTGGAACCAATGCCGGGCAGAGTGTTCACGCCACGCTGTTCTGTGGGCTTGCCAATACAGCTACCGCTCATGACTCAACTCTCGCTGGCGTGGCTCTCGAAGCAGATGGGGATTTCAGAATTGATGACTATCTGTCCCCGGCACCGCCAACTTCTTGCGACACTCCGGTCCTGCTTATCCGGAATGTGGGAGGAGTTTGGTTTGCTGCTGGAATTCCAAAAGTCGCAGAACCGCACGAACAGGAGTAAATGGGCGACCTTTACAGAAGCGTGACCCCAGCCCAGAACCCGATCGTACCCGCTCTAACAGTGCTGTTTAACGTCGGCGCGGGTACATCCGGGACTCTGAGTCGATTCGATTGCGCGAGCAGCTCTCCTTCTCCCCTTAGAGCAACTGTGAACACGACACCAGCCTGTGCGCCAGTCGATTCTCTTAAGACCTCACTCTTCTAGCATTAAGCAACACAGGGCATTCATCCGTGAGATTGGCCTTTGTGACCAACCGCGAAGGGCAGTGACCCACCCACACGTCGCGGAGTAAAGCGCAACGCAAATAGTGCACTCTGCGCGTGGTGCACTTTCGTGCGCCACTAACTTTCTTCTTTATTCATCTTTTCTCCGCGACGCACAACAGAAGCTGGCGTACACTCAGCCAATTTCAAAAACAGGGTCGGCCCCCATGTCTGTCACTCGGCCCCTACGAATTCCGGACAATTTCAACGCAGACTCTCTTGCCAGAGAGTTGAGCTTGCGTATAGCCGGCAGGCCCGCGGATGGCCGCCTCGCAGCCACGCCTACCTTAGGCGCCGTCATCTGGATCGACGCCGGCAGTGAAGTGCTCGCGCACCTCGACAGCATTCAGATTCGCCTGCTCAAAGGCACGCTGCTGGTCTCCATCGATCTTGAAACGGACCAGACCGGCCGCAGCCCTCTCATCGTCGCGATCCATCTCTCTGCCGACCCGAATGACCTCGCTGGCCTGGTCGCCACCACCGATGAATACCCGCGCGGCGATGGTCAGCTCGCGTCGCGCTGGGGCCGTCCTCTGCAGGCGGCCGTGTGGGCCAGCCTGCTCTCCCTCGCTCAGGACCACGCTGCCCAACGCTCCGGCGCTCCACAAGCTATCACCATCACTGAAGGCGGTCTGACCATGCAGGCAGGTCCGCCGCTCAGCTTGATTCCCCAGCCAGCCATCGATCCCGGCGGCAGCAATAACGGCCAGACCTGCGATCACGACAAAGAAGAACGTGACGAAGAGAAACGTGAAAGACCGCGACAAAACAAGCTCGCCCGTGAAAGGACATCATGAGCGTCCCCGGACTCGCCGCTGAACTCGAAGATGCGGGCAAAGCGATAGGACTGCTCACCGACGGCGGCGATCTCAACAACGCATGGTTCAACAATCCGGGCGACAGCCTCGGCAGCATCCTTGGCAACGCCAGCCAGCGCGCCGCCTTCCTCCGCCTGCTTGATGTCATCCTGCCGCCATCCACCGCGTCGGACATTCCGGCCGGCGAGAAATGGCATCCGCTGCTCGGCGACAATCCTCTCGGTAACTTTTATCTCACTGCGCACGATCTCGGCAGCAGCGTCCTCTTCGGCGCCGCCGGGGACTTCGGCACCGATAACGCGCGCCTCAGTGTCCAGCTTCCGCTCGTCAGCGCCAACACCGGCGTACACGCCCAGCCCGGCCCGCTCCGTGTGCAGTTGCGTCTGCACCTTGGACTGACCAAGCCCGCAGATCCTATTGCGCTCGATGCCATCTCGGTCGTCGCAACCATCGCCCCGCCGGACATCTCCGCCGTCATCACTCTGGAGAAATTTTCGTTCGACGACAAGCCAGCGGCGGACAAGGTTCTCGACCCCGCCAATCTCGGCTCAGAGGCCGTGCAGCTTGCGCTCGGCCTCATGCACCAGGTGCTCGACAAACTCGCCGCCGCAGGCGGAAGTGAAGCAAAAGCTCTCGCCGATCACCTGCTGCCGCTGTTCGGCATTGGCGATGCCGCCATCCCGCCCTTCCCTTTCGCCACGCTCGCGTCCGACCCCGCTGCGATGCAGAATTGGCTGCAATCACTGCTCGCAGGCCCCATCACCACCTGGCTCGGCCATCTCGCCGGGTTGATGGGCGCGGGCGCCGCCGTCCCCACCGGCTCTGGTACAGATGCCGATCCGTGGGTGGTGCCGCTGGTCACCATTGACCCGCAATCGAATCTCGCGCTCACTGTCGTTCATGCTTCTGGCGGCATTCGCATCGGCATGCGCGCCCTCGCAACTGCGAGCCTCGGGAGCCTGCAGGCGCAGGCTGACCTCGCGCTCATTCCGCTGAATGGAACAGCGCACGCTACCGCACTTCCGTCCGCGTCGTTTCTGTTCGTCAAAGGCCCTGGCCTCGTCTCCACCGCCGGCATTGCAGCAGGCACTCTCCGCGCCGGACTCGCATGGAACGGCTCCACTCTCCAGCCCCTGCTTGAGCTGCTCGACGTCACCCTGCCTGGCCCGCAACATTACGACCGCATTGACCTCACCAATACCAACAGCGTCGCTGCTGCCGCTAGCGCCGCCGTGCAGGCCGCTATTCTCGCCGCTCTCGGCACCGGCGCGGGCCGCCATCTCGCCGCTCTCGCCACCATCGTCGCGCCCACCTCCGACCCAACCTCGCCGCACCTCGCCGATCCCGCAGCTCTGGTCGCAAATCCTGCCGCCGCCATCGCGCAGGCGCATCGCGCCGCGCTGCTCGATCCCGCGCACAGTTGGTCTGCCCTGCTGTCAGAACTTGGCACGCTCTTCGGACTTCCCGGCACAATCGCCGGCACCGGAACGCAAGCTGACCCCTGGCGCATCCTCATCGGTCCCGCAGGAGCGCCACAAGTCGAGCTCGCGGCATGGAACGCGCAGACCTCCGGCAACGCCGCCGACCCGCAAAAACTCCGCATCGGCCTGCGCCTCTCCGCGGCCAGCGGCCCAGCAGAATTTTCGTGGCTGGCCGAATTGCTCGCGTTCGATCTGCCCGCCTCCGGCACCGGCGCCGTATCGCTCATGGCCGCGCAACACGCGGCTTTCCGCGTCCAGCCCGGCCCCACCACTCCGCCCACCGCTGGCTTTACTCTCAGCACCGACTCGCTCTTCGCCAGCTTCGACTGGACTCCCGGCTCCGCTGCCGCGTGGCACGCCGGAGTCAACAAGCTCAAGCTCACAGCCAACGGCACCACCATCACTGTTCCATCGCTTACCTTCCCTGCCTCCGCGGGATTCGATGTGACGAACCCGGCCGCCACGGCAGCAGCACTCGGCATCTCCGCGGCTGATCTCGAACTCCTCCTCCGCCTGCTGCTCGCCCGCGCCGCGCTGAGCTGGGGACAAACTCCGGGCTATGTCTTCGCCGCGCTTGCCGGAGTTCACAACGCACTCCCCGGTCTACCCTCCGACTGGCCCACCCTCACCGGCTTCCTTCCCGACCCCTTCGCTGCCCTGCGCACCTGGCTCGGCAAAATCACGACTGCTCTCTCCGCCGATGGCACGCCTTTCCTGCCCAACGCACTCGGCTGGCTGCAGGCACTCGTCAGCGGCGCGCTGCCAAACTCGCTCACTCCCGGCCCGCTTACTCCCGCCTTCGCCATCGGTCTGCCCGACGGTGCCGGGAACTACGAAGACCCGTGGATCCTGCCGCTCGCCTCCGATGGCACAGCCGACGCGGTTGTCTGGCTCGAACCCGCCGGTCCGCCCGCCAACTGGGCCACCGTTCTCGGAACCCGCGCCACCGCCGCAACCGACATCCTCACGCTCGTTGGCCTGGTTCGCAATCTCGCACCCGACGCCTTCGCCGGCACCGATCTCTACACCATCACCAACGGCCTCAACCGCCTCGCCAACTTCCTGGCCGCCAGCGATGGAGTCGTCTCTACCGACTCGCAATTCCCCATCGGAGCCACCTGGACCAAAGGCACTCCCGTCGCCGCCGCTCATTCCGCGCAGCCGCAGGACCCCGGCGCTATCGCGCAGATCAAAGCGCAAATCGACTCCCTTGCGGGAGGCGCTGCAAATCCACGCGCAGTCCTTCTGCTCGGCCCCGCTTTTAGCGACCACACCATTTGGTCCACCCTCATCGGGGCCAGCCCCACCGCCAATTTCAACCTCCGCGTCGCCGGCATCGACCCCGCCGCCGTCAACCTGAGCACCGTTACCGCGGCCGTTGACTTCTACACCGCCGATCTCTCCAGCACCGGCGATTACGCCATCCAAATCGCCAACGTAGTCACGCGTATCTCCGCTCTCCGCCCCGGCATCCCAGTCACCCTGGTCGCGCACTCTACCGCTGGAGTCCCCGCCCGCTCCTTCACCGCCGCCAATCCCGCGCAGGTCAAAGGCCTCATCACCCTCGGTACGCCGCACCTCGGCGCCGATCTCCCGTTCCTCACCGATCCCGATGTCACCGCTGCCGTTCGCGCCACGCAATCTCTCCGCGACACCATCCCCAGCGGCCCCATTCGCGACGCCGTCGACCACATGGTCCGCGCCATAGACGGCTATCTGCCGGCCACCGGCGGCGCACTACCCACACCCGCTCCCTATCCCGTCGCCGACTTCGCCAGCACTGCCTCTACCGACACCGGAGGCAAGCCGGCCCTCGCACTCGGCGGCACCATCCCCGGCGACCTGCTCTCCGCGCTAAAGCAATCCGTCGCAGCACTCGCTACAACAGCCGCGTCGGCCACAATACCCGCACCAACCCACATCGCCTTTGGCCTACGCGCCCATCTGCCCTATCCCGCCGTAGCCGAAGGCGCAGTCCAGCCCGATGTCTCCGTCCGCGCCAATCTCTTCCGCCTCGCCCTCACCGCCGCAGCCCCGCCGCCAGCACGCCCGGCACAAAGTCTCCGCATCAACATCTCGCTCTCCGTCTCCGGAGGCTGGCTCCTCAACACTCCCGACGCCAGCGTCCGCAGCCTCGAATGCGGTGTAGACATCGCCGCCACTACCGCTCCATTCCTCGTCTTCCACCAAGCCGCATTCCGCGCTCCACTCATTCCCCGCATCACCCTCAGCGACGCGGCCGCTCAACCCCTGCTCGGCGCGGTCATGCAGTCGATCTCCAATCCGCCGCCCGCTGCAGCCACCGCGCTCGATTCGCTCCTCACCGCGCTCAAGGCCTTCGGCATCGCCACGCCCGACGCACACGGCGGGCTCGGCATCTCGGCCGATGCCTTCACCGCCATCACCACCGATGCGCGCTCCTTCTTCGCCTCCCGAGTCTCCGCCGGTGTCGCCGCCCTCGGCTTCCCGCTCCCGATTGGAACTCTGCCGATCGAACTCAACGTCTCCGGCACTCAACTCGCTATTCGCACCTCATCGCCCATCCAGCTCGGCGCCGCCGCGTCTCTCGATTTCGACACCGCCGCCAACACCGGCACATTCCACATAGGTGCGCTCGCACTCGGTTACAACGCCGGCAAGCTCACGCTTGCCGCACCGCCGTGGCTCGCACCCCTTACGCTTCCTCCAGACGCCGCCACACTCAAAACCGCCCTCAACGACGCACTCCCGCGCCTCCTCTTCTCATCCGCCGCCGGAGCTATCATCGAAGCCCTCACCGGTCCCGGCTTCCTCGTCGGCCCGCTTGACAGCTTCTTCTCCAACACTGGAAGCTCCGCCTCCGCTCCCTCCTCCCTCGGCGACGGCAGCGGCGGCTTCGACGGATTCAAACTCAACACCCTCTTCCAGCAGCTCAACTCGCTCGCCGGATTCCCTCCCGGCCCCGGCTTCACCCTCCCCGCCGGATTCCAGCTCACCGCCGCCGGCAGCAATCCCTCCGTCATCACCCTCTCCACCACCGCCCCCATCGGCGGGGTCCTCGCCCTCTCCCTCACCGCGTCCATCGACAAGCTTCGCCACGTCACTCCCGGCGGCACCATCTCGCTCACCACCCCGCTCACCGGCACATGGCCCTCCGTCACCATCACCTTCGGAGTCGGCGCGTCCGGCATCAGCCTCTCCGTTGCACCGCAGGGCATCGCGCCCATCCAGATCCTCCCCACCTTCAGCGGACTCGGCTCACTCATGGGTGCCGCCGAAGCGCTCCTCCCGCAGGCGCTCGACGCGCTCATCACCGCGCTCGCGCCCGCACCTGCGTGGCTCACTGACATACTCAACGTCGCCACCGCCGTCGGCATCTACGACAGCGCCGGCCACTTCGCCGCCCACACCAACGACCTCCGCGCCCTCATCAGCGGCAATTTCCTCGCCGCCTTTGACACCTCGAAACGCGCCGGAGTCGCCACCGCCGCGGCCAACTTCCTCAACTCGCTCGGTCTTCCCGGCGGCATCGCCGCCTCCGGCACCTCCATCAACTGGATCTTCCCCCTCGGCGGCGCCGACTCCGGCACCCTCGCCATCGCGCTCGGCTGGGACGGCTCCGGGCCTATCGCTACGCTCACCGCCGCGGCGGTCAAGCTCAGCAGCGGCGCGCTCAATCTCGACTTCGGCGCGGGATTCGCCAGCGGCTCCATCACCGCCACCGCAGGCTTCAGCGTTCCACTCGCGTCGGCGCTCGGCGTCAACCTCGCTCCCAAGCTCGACGCCGCCTTCGCCTCCAACACATTCCACGTGAACGTCTACCCGCTCGCCGCCGGCACGAACAACGGCCCGCTCACCATCACTCTCGCTCCTACTGTCGGAGTCACCTCCAGCGCCGGAACTTCACAGCAGCTCGTCGAAAACCTCATCCTGCCGCTCGCCGCCAACGTCGGCCTCGATGCCTTCAAGTCCCACCTCACCGACACCCTCTGGACCGGCGGCAAGACGGTCGAAGACATTCTCGTCGCGGCCCAAATCATCACCAAAGGCGCAACTCCGCCGCAGGACACTCTCAAGACCCCACTGCCAGGCGTGCTCACCATGGCCAGTGGTCTACTCACCGGACTCACGCCCATCTCCATCCCCATCACCACGGATCTCGCGCTCGAACTCGCCTCCGACCCGAACAACAGCAGCCGCTTCGGCATCGGCATCAAAGGCCACCACGACTTCACCGCGGGCTCCTACCAGATCTCGGCGCTCTTCGGCGCACCCAGCGAGTGGGACACCGGCGCAGACACCGGACTACTCCTCAACATCTTCGATACCAGCAACAACACCATCACCTTCAACCCCGGCCTCTCCGTTGCCGGCTTAGGCATAGGGCTCACCGGCGCCGACGATGCCCCACTGGTAGACACTTCCGTCTTCCGTCTCGGTGGCTTCAAGGGCTACGTCTTCTTCGACGCCGAATTCAAGTCCGGCCCGTTGATCAACAACTTCGGCCTCGGTATGGAGCTCGACCAGCTCGGCCTGCCGCTTGGCCTCGCCACCGGTGGCAACGTCGGCGGCAACAATCCTGTCGCATCCAGTCTCCTCCGCTCCGACGGTGGTTCCGCTTCTGCTCCCGGCGATACACACCCGGTCAATCCCGGAGTCGACCTCGAAGCCTGGGCCTGGAAGCAACCCTTCAAAATCAAATTTGCCGGCTCTGACACCATCCTGTGGATCGGCATTCACCGCGCCTTCGGTCCCATCCACATCGATCAAGTCGGCCTTGAAATCGCCAGCACTGACGTGGCGCTCCTCATCGACGGCAGCGTTCAGGTCGCCGGCCTCACCGCTCAGGCGAACGAACTCACCATCTCTATCCCCTATAAGCACGTCGGCGATCCCAGCCAGTGGTCACTGGACCTGAAGGGCCTCGCTCTCAGCTTCCAAGGCCCCAGCGTCACTGTCGCCGGAGCGCTCGTGAAAAGCGACGGCCCACCGGTCGAATACGACGGCCTCCTGCTTATCCAGATCAACCAGTTCGGCTTCATCGCCATTGGCGCATATTCCACGCCCACCGACCCCGGCGGCACCGACACCTACACTTCGCTCTTCGTCTTCGCGGGCGTCTTCATCATCATTGGCATTCCGCCCATCATCGAGATCACCGGTCTTGGACTCGGCATCGGCTACAACCGCGAACTCATCGTCCCCGATGACCTCAACCAGATCCCTACCTTCCTGCTCGTCGAAGCCCTCGACGCTCCCGACAAAATCGCCGACGACCCCATGGGCGCGCTGCTTCACATCCGCGATCAGATTCCCGCCCGCCGCGGCAGCTTCTGGCTCGCCGCCGGACTCCGCGGCACCTCCTTCGTCGTCGTCCACGTCACCGCCATCATTTACGTCGCACTCGACCGCGGCCTCGAAATCGGCATCCTCGGCGTCGCCCGCATGGCGCTGCCCAGCGACGACTCCGCCCTCGTCAGCATCGAACTCGCGCTCAAAGTCCGCTTCAGCACCGCCGAGAGCCTCTTCTCTGTCCAGGCTCAGCTCACCAGCAACTCCTATCTGCTTAGCCCCGACTGTCAGCTCACCGGCGGATTCGCATACTTCATGTGGTTCGCCAAGTCGCAGTTCCTGCTCACCATGGGCGGCTACCATCCAGCGTTCCACAAGCTGCCTGAGTACCCTGACGTTCCCCGCCTCGGCTACCACTGGTCCTTCCTCGGCGTCGTCAGCTTGAAGGGCGAGTCCTACTTCGCGCTCACGAACTCCTGCGTCATGGCCGGCACTCGCATGGAAGCCACCTACGGCCCCGACTGGCTGCAGATCTGGTTCACCGCCTACTGCGACTTCCTGCTCTCCTGGGACCCCTTCTATTACGACATCGGAATCGGCGTCGCCATCGGCGCGCGCTTCAAAATCGAAATCTGTTTCTTCGGCTGCGTCGACATCGACGTCAGCGTCTCAATCGGCGCACAGCTCCAGGTCTCCGGTCCGCCCTTCCACGGCGAAGTCACCGTCGATCTCGCCGTCGCCTCCGTCACCATTCCCTTCGGCGCGACTCCCAATCAAAACAAGCTGCCCATCTCCTGGACCGATTTCATCCAGAAATATCTCCACGCCGACCAGCCCGGCAACGAAGCCGTCGTCGTCCACGTGCTCACCGGCCTTCTACCTCCCGACCCGGCCGGCGGTCAGCCCTCACCCGGCACCCAGGCCCAGCCCTGGAAGATGGCGACCGAGTGGTCTTTCCAGACCGAAACGCGCATGCCCGCCATGGAATTCGCCTTCCAGACCGAAGACCAGCGCAACGACGGCGACTGGAGCCACCTTCGTCTTCGGCGATTACTCCAATCTCGCCGCCGTCTACAAATTCGACATCGCCCCCATGGGCGTAGATCAGGCCCACCAGGCCGTCACCAGCAGACACGCGATGCAAATCAGCGTTTGGGACGGCTCGCAATTTACCACCGCCGGCCTCAACCTCGACGCCGCGCGCTTCCGCCTCGAGCCCGTAATCTCCCAGGTATCGGAAGCCACCTATCACCTCTTCCCGCACGACGATGTTCCCGCCGGAGCGCGCACACTTCCCGCAATCACCGGAATGAAGCTCACCGGGATCGCGCTGCTGCAAAACGAAAGCGCTGTCATCGAGATGCTGAAGCTGTTCGACTACGGCTTCAGTCGCCCGCTTCCATTCGCAACTCTCACTGTTGCAATTATTGGCGGCCTGCAGGCCTTTGGCCAGGCTGCGGAAACCCTCGCCCTGCTCGCCTCCGCCACTGACACACTGAAAACCACCGGCGCCGCCGCCAACATCCTCACCGGCCCCGGATTCTTCAGCACCGCACGAACCGATTCCGGTCTGCCGCCCGATGGACTGCACCCGCTCGCCACCCGCGCGTTGCGGCAAAATCGCTCGGCTCCCCCGCTGCTCACGCCCATAACCACCGGACTCACCATGAAGCCGGTCGGGCAAAGCGCGCCGCCCGCGATTCGTGAAATTCCGCCCGTGCTCACCATTCCGCTGCTCCATCCGCGGCTGCGCGCCGTTCTGCAAGGCCGCCCCGTTCCCACCCTCGACGTACCGCCGCCGCTTCACACCACCGTCACGCGCGTAGCCGCCGCGAACGCGCCTCGCTTCGCCGCACCGCAGATGCCCGTCATCCCCGGCGCGCGTCTCGAATTCGTGCGCTCCGCCAACGCGCCTTCACCCACGCGTCTCGCCCGCAGCCCGCGCACGCAGCGCTCGTTTGAATTCGGCGTTTCTGTCGGCCAGGCCCACCGCAAGCAATTCATGCAAGCCGAAAACCTCATCGCCGGCAAAGGCATCACGGTGCCCGCCGGAACAACGCATATCTGGGACGTGCCTCTCGATCCTGCACAAACCGTCCTCATCTCCGGGAACGCGGCAGGGCGCATCACCTGCCTCAGCCGCGCCGGAAATCCGCTGAGCGATTCCGAATTCGCGAGCGCCGAACTCAAAGAAGCCCGCTTCCCGGTTCCGGGCAATTGCGCGATGATTGCAATCTCCTGCCTAGGACGTATCTCGGATGGCATCGCCGGATGGCAGACCGGAAACCTGCTCCCGCAGATCGGCTCAACGACGCTGCTGGGACGTCGTTCCGTCGTCGTCCTGCCGCAGGTCGCCGCCACCGTGAAATCGCGTCAACCTTCCGCGCAGGCTATGGTCCAGCTTTCTTCTGCTATGGCCAATCAGCCGGGCGTCGAAACCTGGCTCCCGCTCGCCACCGCAGTTGTCGGCGTGCTGCTCGATATCGAAGACCTCTGCGGCGCCGCAGACGGCGACCTCGCCATCGGCGCAACTGGAGCGACGCTCTCGTCGCCGCCGCTGCGCGTTATCGGCGGTCGTCGCAAACTCCTCCTCTACGACGTCCTCAAGCGCGATGACAAGGCCGCGCACATCGTCATCTCCGTTGCCAGCCACGCCGGCGCGCGCATGGCCGGAATCGTCGGCCTGGCCGGCAGCGCCCAGGAGTGGGCCATCCGCTTCAACGGCGGCGTCCCCGAACACCTTGTGCCCGACGGCCCCTCCACGCCCGACGGCGAAATCACCGCCAGAATCTTTTCATCCGCAAGCCAGCCCCAACCAACGCCCGGACAGCCCAGCCCGGCCCAACCCAGAATCGCGTGACGCGGAGATTGTTTTATGGCTGATCCCAAACCAGGCGAAATGATCCTCTACGACGACATTCTGCCGCCGCTGTTCGACAACTCCTATCGCATGGCTGTCTCCACCGGCGTCACCATCGGCGGCGTCGTGCAGCCGCTCAATTCACGTGACGGCTTCTTCAACGTCGAAGGCCCGCGCTTCTCGCTCTCACCCACTGAAGTCGGCGGCGTCTTCCCTCCGCGCAATGGCCACGGCGCATTCTCTGAATCCATCCCTCACATCGCCATCCTCCGCCGCACGCTCCCCTGGGAGCGTAAGCTCGACCCCCAAAACCGCATCGCCACGCCTTCTCTCATTCCCGGTGTTCCGCCGCCTCAGGGCCAGGTCCCATGGCTCGCTCTTCTGCTCTTCGAAGAGGGCGAGTACACCCTGCTGCAAAAGCAGCCGCTCGAGCAGGTCGTTCCTCACCAGGTCTTCCTCGACCTGGGCAGCCCCGCCGGAATCACCTGCGACGCGATCGAGGCGTCCCTCGACCTCGTCACCTCCATCCTCCCCTCCAAGGAGGAACTCCAGTTGCTCGCCCACGTTCGCCACGTCAACAAAGACGATCGCGAACTCAGCATCGAGGGCAGCGATGGATACTTCGCCGTCGTCATGGGCAGCCGCCTGCCCAATGAAAACGCCAAATGCCGCGCCTGCCTCGTCTCCCTTGAGGCCCGCTACGACCTCGTCTCCGCCGACCCTCCACCCAACGCGTCGCGCTTCGAAGAAGTTTTATTCACTGACCAAATCGACCTCGCTGAAGCGCAACCCGCCACGCCCAGGCCCGCAGCACCCGCCGGTCCCACCGTGAGTAACTTCGCGGCCGTTCCCGCCGCCGCACGCGAATCCGCCATATCCCGCTCCCGCCCCGGCATCTCTCTCGGAGGCATACGCATTCACTTCAACACCCGCCTCGTCCTTCTCTTCAGTTGGCAATTCCAAACCATCGGCACCGGCAGCTTCCGCGACCTGATGCAAGGCGTAGATGTCGGCCTCGTCGGCAAAGTAGCCAAACCGGGCCACCCTCCCCTCACCGACACCTGCCATCTGCCCATCTCCGTCGACGACCGCGCCGGAGTGCCCGAAAAAGTGCTCTACCGCGGCCCGCTCGTCCCCTTCCAACTCACCCGAGACCCGCTCGGCCCATACCACAGCGCCGACCAGGCCCGCCGCGTCACCCCCGAAACCGGCGCCGAGGACATCTCCTATGCCTGCGCCTTCGAGACCGGACGCCTCCTCGCCTCCGCCGACCCGCGCCTCGCCCAGGAACTCATGCGCTGGCGCCGTGAAGCCTACAAGCAATCCGCACGCGGCGACTCCGTCTCTCAAGTCCACTCCGCTCTCAACATGACCGCTACCATCGACCTGCACCTTCCTGTAGTCCCCGTTCTCGCCCAGGCCGCCGTCGCCTCCCTCGCCTCCGGAGCCGGTCCCATCGCAGACCCCTACGGCATAAACAAAATCCAATCTGTCATCGGCCTCAACCCCGACGCAGTCCAGAAGGCCTACAACCTCCCCAGTCGCGACGCCGCCATCGCCATGCTCGGCGGAGACGCCGCCGCCCTCGGCGCCATCGTCTCCCCGCCAGTTCAAACCGCCCGCGCCGCTACCACCATCGACGCCGTAGCCGCCGACTCCACCTCCCTCGCCAACCTCGCCTCTGCTCGTGACCGCATCCTCAACAACACCGCCGCCAAACTCGGAGGCAAGCCATGAGAAGCGCATGGATCACAGGCACCGAAGCTCTCCGCCTCCGCTACAACGCGCCGTTTCAGGTCGCCACCACCGAACCTGAAGCGGAAATGCCGCCCTACATGGAGTCCTTCCTCGCCCACCTCCGCCTGCTTGTCGGTGTCCCGTTCGAATACATGATCCCCGACCCGCGCATGCTCCCGGACGAGTCCATCCGCTTCTTCTACCTCGACCGCTCTTGGACAGATCGCCTCGTAGACGGAGCCATCGCCGTCGGCAAAATCGGCACGCGCGAGCAGGCCCACCACCAAGCCCATCACGCGCCGGTCAGCCAGCAACTCGACCACACCGAACGCGGTGTCCGAAACCTCCAGCGCGGCACATCCTTCACCGATGTCAAGCAAGAGCTCTCCAGGAACCAGCAGCGCCCCGCCGGAATCGTCACCGGATTCCTCCTCCGCTCCGGCGCCGTAGCCGGCTGGCCCACCATGGATGTCCGTGCCTACGCCACCGACATTCCCGAGCCGCTCCAGCCCGGCATCGACCCGGCAAAATCTCAGCAACTCACCACCCTCCGCCTCGAGCGACTCTCTCCCGCCGTCCTGCTCGCCCTTTTCGACGGCATCCCTCAGCTCGTCTTCCTCGAAGAGCCGCACCATGGCGTCCAGTTCGGAGTCCACACCGGCCGCTCTCAATTCGAAATCGATCTCCGCGACGAAACCGGGCACCAGATCCGCGTCACCAGCGATCCTCATTCCAACCCCGTCACCCAATCCGTTCCCATGCGCGCCAGCGGAAACCGCGTCATCGCCGTCGCCAGTCTCCGTGCAGCGCTCGTATCCCAGCGCACGACTCACCCCAGCATGCCCGAACAAAAAGGCAGTTCCGCCTTCGCCATCGAAGTCCTCAACCCTCCCTGGCGCCAGCGTTTCGAGGGCACGGTGGACCAGGCTGAAACCGGCGGCAGCTCCGGCGGCTTCGTCTCCATCATCTCCATCGCCAACCGCGTCGCCGAAGTCGCCACCACCAACGCCTTCGAAAACGCCATCACCCAGGTCACCGTCGTGGGAAGGAGAGGCTGACCATGGCCATCACCCGCGAACTCTTTGCCATCACCGCCGCACACGGAATCACCGATCGCGCTGCTATTACCTGGCACTCTCTTCTGCCCCGCACTCCGCGCGTCATGGTCCCCATCCACGTAGACGCCCTCGTCCTGCGCCAGGACGGAGGCCAATGGGCCGACACCCGAATGGCCTCGCCGTCCGGCATGGGAGACCCAGTTCCGCGCCTCTCCCTGCTTCCCGACCCCTTCACCACACTGCCCGACGCTGACGTTGCCACCTTGCGCAAACGCGGAATCCATCTCCACTGGGCGCTTCCCGACGGCCTCACCCGCGGCACCACGCAGGACGCGAACACCCCCGCCAGCTTCCAGCCCATCCCCGACCGCTGGCTCGTCGTTCGCATGTTCCCCGCGCAGGACGGTTCTTCCCGCCGCGCCGTCCGCGGCTGGGTGTTGGTCGCGGGGGGCGACCAGCCGCAGGTCCACGATCTTGCCGGCTGGACAGAACCCGGTCCCACGCAAGGCTCCAAAGGCCCGCTCACCGCCATGGGCCACGGCGATCCGGCATGGGCCGCGTACTACGACAACGTCCTCAACCGCCTCAGCTTCTACGACGAACTCTCCGACATAAAGCAAGGCCCCGTCGCCTACATGGTCTGCGGCTGGTACTCCGACCCGCTGCTGGACCCGCTCGGAAGCAACATCCACTCACTCACCGCCTTCGACGCCAAAATGGCGCAGTTGGGCTGGCAGCTCGATACCGGAGAACTCGAAGAGTCCTACAGCCGCTTCAGCTATCACGCGCAGGCCTCTTCGATGGTCGGTCTCGCCAATCTGGAAACCTTTCGCGCTCCCCTCTTCAGCCAATCAATGAGCCGCCTGCCCGTCTCATCGATCCAGACTCCGCCTGAGGTCGCCGGCTCTTCTCCCGCCGGACTCGATGCCTCGGGTCATCCTGCCGGCGGCTCCTACCAGTCCAACGGCGCATGGTGGCCCACGCAGATCGTCTGCCAGGGAACCGTCGTCGCCATCGGCTGGCCCGGTGTTGGCTTCCCTGGCGCCGATCACGGTCTCCTTTCCGAAGAAGCCGGAGGGCCGCCGCCCGTCGACGCCGTCCGCGTCGTCTTCGGCAACACCACCACCGAAGCGCTCAGCGACCTCGTAGCTCTCACCAATGGAAAACCGGAGCAGGCCCGCGTCCTCGAAGCGTTCATCCTCGGCGCGTTACAGGAGCTCGATCAGCCCGACGGCACCGCCCGCGTTGACGCCCGTCTCCATGCCAACGCTTTCCTTTCTCTTCCCGGCGGCCCGGAAACCACCGAAACCGTTACCCTGCCCGGCAATCCCGCGCCACCCACTCTGCCCCCCGGTCCCGTCACTCCGCAGCCCGGCATCTTTCCTCCTGCGCCGGCGCATAACCCAGGAGTCGTCAACGTCACCGTCAACGTCGGCCAAACGCACGCTGCCACTTCCGAAAGATTCGTCTCTCCCGAAATTCGCAGCGAGAGCGTCCTGCTCAACGGCGCTCTCCGCGATGTCATCGGCCAAGTCACGCAAACTCCGGCTGCGCCGCAAACGCCACCGAAGCAAGCGACTGTGAATCGATCCCAGCCGCGCAAATTCGAGCCCTCCGACCCAGTTCTCATGCTTCAGGGCTGCGCTCGCTCCTACAAGCACGGCGCCGACGGCCGCTTCTCTGAAGACAACAAACTCATCTGCCGCCTTACCGGATTCGCCCACACGGAAACTGCCTGCTCCACCATCGACGGCGGTCCCGTTGGCCGTCCGTCAATCACCGGCGACGATCTTCTCGCCAACGGCATCGACAACGGAAGCGTGCCGCCCGAGTGTGAAGACCTGCTCCGCGAAGCCGTGCTGCAGGACCCCGGCACCGCAGTTCCCGCCGCGAAAATCTCCACCGGACTCGCCGGAGCGCAGCTCAACTCCATCGCGCAAAACTTTATGGTCGAGCAGACCTCCTGGTGGGCCACTCGCGATGTCCGTGTAGACCACGGCCCGCTCATCGCCGCCAGCGGCATCCGCGGAACTCTACCCTCTCCCATCGCAGTCTCCCCGCCCATTCGTCCCTGGGTGCCGCTCCACCTCGACTGGCAGGTGCAGTTCATCCCCTCGCCCGGCGGCGTTGATGACTGGGTGCTCGACGAAATCGACTACGTCCCCAACGACGGAGTCTTGCCGCCCGCCACCGACACCACCTCAGGAATCATCCTCGCCGGACGGGCACTGCTCACCGGCGGCGCGCCGGCCAACATCGCCGCCTCCGTGCGCATTGCCATTAAGCAGGCTGCCAGCGCCGCCGGCTCTGATCCGCTTGTGCCCAATCAAGTCATCCGCAACCATTCCCAGATTGCGGTTGAGCTGATGAACGCCTACTCCAGCCTCATAGTGGAAACAAAATCATCTGTCATCGCAGCGGCCGCAGGTGCCGCGCCACCTGGCGCGCCTGCCGACGGCATCTCGCAAGTGGACCGCTCGGATCTTGGCGACATCGCCACCACGCTGGAAAACATGGACGTGCTCGGCGGTGCGCTCGACAACTTCCACACTCGTCTCCGCGGCGGCATCATCGGCGACGGCACCACGACAACAAAGTCCGCAGGCAACTTCCCCAACGCCTTCGTTGCCGTGCGCTCCGGCTTTCTGCGCATTCTCCGGCTTCGCCTCGTGGATTGTTTCGGCCAGTTCCTCGACCTCGATCCAGCAAAAGCCCTCGACACCGAACCGGTCAGCATCCCTGACCGCCCCGACATCGCTGCCATGCCGCCGCGCTTCACTTCGCCCGCGCGGCTCTGGTTCCGTTTCATGAACGCCGACGGCAGCGAGCGCGAAGCCACGCCCGACCTCTCGCCCATCTGCGGCTACCTGCTGCCCAACCACCTCGACGGCGATCTCGAATTCTTTGACAACGCCGGAGCCAACCTCGGCGATGTCCGCCCAGACGCTGCCGCCGGTATCGTCTGGGAAGACGCTCCCGGCGTTCCCTCGACAGTCGGTGCATCGCCTGAGCTCGCCGTCCCCAACACCTTCCTCGCCGGAATCGCGCGCGGTCTGCTCGACTGGGGCCTTGCCGATGCGGACGCCGATCGCGAAGACGCACTCAGCGCGCTGCTCCGCATCATCGACTCCACTCTGTGGTCAGTCGATCCCTTTGGCCACACCGGCGACGAACATCTCGCGCTGCTCATTGGCCATCCCGTAGCCGTGCTGCGCGCGCGGCTGCGCCTCGAAGTGGACGAGCCTGTCACGCCGGAGCTCGTCAACCGCCTCACCTTCCCGCTGCGCCTCGGCGCGCTCACCCACTGGCAGGACGGACTCTTCGGCTATTTCATCAACGACGATTACCGCACCCTCTACTGTGCCGATGGCGCGGTCGCCGGATTCGCCCGCGAGGTCGGACCCGGCCGTGGCTTCCTGCAACCCATCAACCTCGTCGACAACTACTATCAGAACTTTTCCGCCGACCTGGGCGCTGGCGTCACCGAAGGCAACACTCCCGTCAACCATCCCTACGTGGACACCTCTGGAGTCCTCCACACCCAGCCCAATCAGGACATCCATCTCACCCTGCTGGTTGAACCTCACAGCGTCGTGCATGCGACCGCCGGACTGCTGCCCCGCAAAGAAATCGGCCTCCGCCGCGAATGGATTGCCGATGCGCTCTCTAAAATCTCGCCCACCTTTCGCTTCGGGCCGGTACTGGTCGATCCCAAGCGCCTTCGCATGCCGGTCCCTAACGACATTCACGGCACCTGGAGCTGGGATCATCGCTCCGACATCACCACCTGGGCTGAAGACAAAGTCGTCAACGACACCGGCGACGCCCTCATCACGGACAATCCAGCGCAAGGGCAGGAAGGCTGGCTCCGGTTGAGCCCCGAGGCTCCCTCTAAGCCGCCCGCGTCAACATGACCTCCTAACGTGAGCAACGTGAGTAAGGACTGACCCATGAGCGATGAACAGGAAGAACAAGATCAGGACCACGCCGGGCCGCTCGATCCCGCTGCTGCCGTGGTGTTCACGCAACTCTGGCGCAACGGCGTCTCTGATCTCGAGAAACTGGACGTCCTGGCCTCGGGCTTCTGGAAGCCCATCGGCCCTGCTCCGCTGCGAGTCGATGGCCGCCAGGACGTATTCGGCGCCGGGCCGATCGCCGGTGCAGTGGTCGATATCCTCATCCACCCGGACAACCCGCAAACCATCTTCGCCGCTACCGGTCACGGCGGCGTATGGATCTCCACGGACGGCGGCGCAACGTTTCTTCCTGCAATGGACAATATGCCGTCTCTGTCCACCTCGGCCCTCGCCATCGACTTCGTCAACCACGACATCCTCTATGCCGGTTGTGGCGCACCGCTGCTGGATGCCTTCTCTGAATCTGCCGGCTTATACAAGTCCATCGACCGCGGCCTTACGTGGTCGGTTGCCGACGGCGGCATATACGCTACTGTCTTCGCCGGGAGAAGCATCCGCCGCATCGTCTCCAACGCCGCCGATTCACTGCTGGTCGGCACCTCCGACGGTCTCTTCCGCTCCGTAGATGGCGGCCAGAACTTCGGCAACAATTCCCCCGCCTTCGACAACGGCAACGCGATCTTCGCTGGATCCATCACCAGTTTGCTGCTGGACGGCGCTTCTCGGGCTTCGCAAATACTTTTTGCCGTCTCGGGCTCCGGGGTCTTCCGCCTCGACCTGAATGCCACTGGTCCGGCTCAGGCCCTGTTCTCCAATCCCGGCGCTCCAACGCCGCCCTTCAGTGACATCGTGCTCGCCCAGTCCACCCAGCCCGACACGAAAACCATCTACGCCAGTGTGCAGTTCAATCGTCCCGGTCTCCGAACTGGCGATCCCATCACCACCACCTTCATTGGTCTCTTCCAATCCATCGACTCCGGTGCCCACTGGACCCCTCGACCGGCCGCAAAGACAGCGGAGCACCTCGACACGCCACCCGACCAGACAAACTATGACCTGACCATTGGCGTCGATCCGCAGAACCCCTCCATGGTCTATCTCGGCTTTCAGGAGCTCTGGCGCTCGCTCAACGGCGGGAGCACCTTTCCGCCGGTCGCTGTCAGCAAAGGGAAAGTCCACTTCGATCATCACGCTCTCGCTTTTGGAACAACGGCTTCCCCTTTCACTCCCGTCTATGTTGGCGAAGACGGCGGCCTCGCCCGCACCGACACCGGAGGAGCCGTATGGTTCCACCTCAACGAGACCTTCGCCACCAGCCTCATCTTTGATCTCGACATCGGCCGCGGCGCGGGCAACCACGACTTCACCTACGCCGGAATGCAGGACACCGGTACCGGGGGCCATCGCACTGGCGATGCTGCGCTCGATTGGCACGTCGTTATAGACGGCGATGGCAAGCGAGTCGCAGTCGATCCCTCCGATCCGGCGACTGTCTACGGCTTTGAAAACGAATTCTTTGCCCGATCAAAGAATGGTGGAACAGCATGGCAGAGCAGCGACGCGACGCCCCGTGTTGTCGGTATCGGCCTTCCCAACACTAAGAACGTGACCCTCCGGCTCGCGCTCAATCCCAACGGCACGATTCCTGCTCAGCGAGTGGTCTACGTCACGCAAGGCAGCAAACTTTTCCGCAGTACCAACGGCGGGGTAAATTTCGCGGAAGTCACCCCAAAGGTTCCCTTCAGAAGCGACATCGTCGACATGGCATTTGTCCCCGGCGACGCCAACCGCATGTGGGTTGTGCTCGCCGATGGCACTGTCCACTTCACCTCTGACAACCTGCAAACCTGGGACGCTCCACCGTTTCAAACCAATCCTGGCGGCAGCGGTGTCATCAGCGGCATTGCAATTGACCCCAACCACACTGACCAGGCGGCAGTCTGCTATCTAAGCTTCTCCGGGAAAAACGCACGTTCCCGCACCGCGCATGTCTTTCTCAAAAAAGACGGGGTGAACAACTGGGTAGACGCGAGCGGCTCCGACGGGACAGGGCCCAACGGCAACCTTCCCGATCTGCCCTACTATGACATCGCGTTTGATGGCAGCACCAATCCTTCTACCCTCCTGGTCTCGACCGCCAACTCCATCCTGTGTAGCCTCGACCTCGGCAACAAATGGCAGGTCTTCGGCCCTGGTCTGCCCAACGTCTTCTGCACGTCGCTTGCGATCGACAATGTTGACACTGCGGCAAACCCGCGCGTTCTCCGCGTCGGGACATACGGGCGCAGTTGCTTCGAATTCACCAAAATTACGGCCGCGCCCCACCTCGTTGTCCAGGGCAGCCTCGCCTTCGACCCTGTTGTCCCCAGCCAGCCGCGCGTCCTTGTCCTCACGCTGTTCAACGCGGGCAATGCTCCACTCAACATTAGCGCCATTACAGGCGGCAGTACCGAGTTCACTCTTGCCAATCCCGTCCTTCCGCCGCCCATCGCGCCTGGCGACAAGCAGCTTGTGGGAGTCCATTTCCAACCTGCCGCCGCTGGCATTTTCAAAACCACTTTCCAGATCGCCAGCAATGACCCCTCCGGCCCAGTCACGATCCATGCCAGCGGCCAGGCCCTTGCCACCAGCGGCAACTCCCGTCTCTCCGTGCGCGGCAGCCTCATCTTCGGTACGGTGAACACGGGCGACTCCGTTTCCCTTACATTCACCGTCTTCAATACAGGAAATCGCGAACTCAACGTTCTCGGTGTGAGTCGTAAGGATGGCAGCTCCGACTTTGAATTGCTCTCGCCGCCTGCGTTCCCGCTTCTGCTTCCGCCGACGATTGACCAGGAGTTTACGGTTCAATTCAAACCCAGCAGCAACGGTCTCCTCACGGCCACTTTTCAAATCGACAGCGATGCGAGCCGCGCTTCTGTCGTCATGGACGCCAGCGGGACCGGATCCTCCCACATGAGCAAAGTGCTCATCGTGGTCATCGTCATCTTGGGCGCGGCAATCGTGGTGGGTGGCATCTATGAAGCGACAAAATAGTTCCCACTTCCTCCCAGTGCCTTTTGGCATCCCGCAGGCGAGGTAACACCGGCGGCGCAGGATCAGTTCAGCTCGGTAGCGGTTCGCCAAGCCACCGATTTACTCGAATCCTGAACGGCACCCTGTCGATTTCGCCTCTAGGACACGTTCAACTGAGCGTAAGCGGTCGCGTCCAATGATGCTGCTTTCTTGGGATCGATCCGTGCCCGACGGCCATGCGGGAGGAACCCGTCGTACCGGGGGACCTCCTCGCTCTTCGATTTGCTGAAAGAATAGGACAGAGTCTTCGCTTCATCGCGGCGGTCTGCGAATGACGCCAAGCAACTGCCATGGGGACAGATAACCGGCGGACCTGAAAGGCCGCCTCAGCCTGGTCGATTCCGGGCGTCGATTGAGTGCCGCTGTCTCCAACGAGGCGCCGGGTAAGCGCAGGTGACATTTCTTCTTCATGCACAGAGAACGGTATTGATGGTCCTATGCGGATTTTGAGTTTGCGATTGATTGTGGCGTTGATTGTTGGGGTCACTCTGGTGTCCCTGGCCTCGTCCTGGTATCAGGTCCAGGCGGAGAAGGACGCTCTGCGCCGCGACCTGGAACGGAAGGCCGAGACATTTGGCGAGAGCCTCGCCGGGAACGCGGAGTATTATCTGCAGGCCGGAGACAGGCCTGGACTCGAGCGGATGGTCCAGCGCTTCAGCGACCGTGATCATCTGCTGGGAGTCGGCGTGTACGATCGGGATCTCTTTCCTTTGGCTGTGACTCGCGACCTTAGTGACGTCCTGCCGGGAAATCCGCCAGCGCTTACTGACGCAATGGCGAACAATCGTCATGAGACCAGGTACACGCGGTTGCACTTCAAGCGGCTTTACCTGCTGGCCGCGCCATTACACGCCGTGAATAGAAGCGTCGCGGGCGGGATGGTCATCGTTTACGATACCGCCTACATTCGCGCTGAAATCTTCCGCGTCTGGAGCCGGGTGTTCGTCCACATCGCCGGCCTGGCGCTTGTGATCGTAGCCATAACATTGCTGATCGTGCGCTGGAGCCTCGCCGGGCCGATCGCACGCGCCGCACAGTGGATGAAGACACTGCGTACAGGACGGCACGCCATCCAGCCTGAAACCGTGGAGCTCGATTTTCTGCAGCCGTTGGCGCGGGAGGTGGCTCCACTGGCGGAGAGCATGCGCCAGGCACGGGCGGCGGCAGAGATCGAAGCGAGGCTGCGGAATACGAACGAATCGCTGTGGACCGCAGAGCGGCTCGCCGACCATGTCCGCACGAAGCTGGAGGGCAGCGGCTTATTTGTGATCTCCAATCGCGAACCATATATTCATGGCCGGCAAGGCGGCACTATCACGGTTACGGTTCCAGCCAGTGGCCTGGTTACGGCTCTTGAGCCGATACTTCGCGCCTGCCATGGAACCTGGGTGGCGCAGGGAAGCGGAAATGCCGACAAAGAAACCGTAGACAGTCATGACCGGTTGCAGGTTCCTCCAGACGATCCTCGCTATACGCTCCGCCGCGTCTGGCTCAGCGCGGAAGAGGAGGAAGGGTACTACTACGGCTTTGCCAATGAAGGTTTGTGGCCGCTCTGTCATATGGCGCATACCCGCCCGACATTTCGCGCCACGGACTGGGAATACTACAACCAGGTGAATGCTCGATTCGCCGATGCAGTTGCGGAAGAGATGGCGAACGAGAAGCATCCTGTAGTCCTGATCCAGGATTACCACTTCGCTCTATTGCCGCGGATGGTGAAAGAGCGGATGCCCCACGCCAGAGTTGCGATCTTCTGGCACATTCCCTGGCCCAATCCTGAAGCGTTCAGCATCTGTCCATGGCAACAGGAGCTGCTGGATGGTCTACTCGGCGCGGACTTGATCGGATTTCATGTCCAGGCACACTGTAATAACTTCCTCAGTACCGTGGATCGCGTGCTTGAGGCACGGGTGGATTGGGAGCACTTTTCTGTCAAACGCAAGGACCATTGGTCATCCGTGTTGCCGTTTCCGATCAGCGTGGAGATTCTTGATGAGTCGGACTCTCCGGCGGAAAATGATGCAGCAGAGGAACGCAGTGCACTGATCGCGGAGCTAGGAATTGAAGCGTCGTTGCTGGGTGTGGGCGTGGATCGGGTGGACTATACCAAAGGCATCCTCGAACGCTTCCAGGCGGTTGAGTCATTTCTCGAAGCCCATCCGCGCTATCAGGGGAAATTCACCTTTGTCCAGATTGGCGCCCCCTCGCGCAGCCACATTCAACGATATGCCGACTTTCAACGAGAGGTCGCAGATGAGGCTAACCGCATCAATGAACGGTTCAGACGTGGTAAATGGAAGCCGATTGTCTTCCTGAATCGCCAGCACAGCCATCAGGAGGTACAGCGTTATTATCGCGCGGCCCACCTGTGCATGGTCACGTCCCTGCACGATGGGATGAACCTTGTGGCCAAGGAGTATGTCGCTGCACGCCAGGACGAACGGGGGGTGTTGATCTTGAGCCGGTTCACTGGCGCAGCGAGGGATCTGCGGGATGCGGTCATCGTCAACCCGTACGACATTCGCTCCACTGGAGAAGCGATAGCGGGAGCCCTGGAGATGGATGTTGCTGAGATGGTCGACCGGATGAGGCGCATGCGGAGATCGGTGACAGAGCACAACATCTACTGGTGGGCAGCCACCCTGATTGGAGAACTCTGCGAACTTCGTCTAACGAGAGGAGGAGCATTAGCTCCGGTCCGCGGGACGAAGATGGAGACACATGGCCCATAATGCACATCGAAGGATCGCCAGGCGCTTCAGGCTGCGAGAGTCGGGAGTACAGATCAAGTCCAATTGCCCGAACCTCCTGCTATCTACGACCATCGAGACGATTCGTTCGAAGTGCCCTTGCACTCATTCAACTAACCCGCCCGCGTTCCTAACAGGTCCTCGATTCGCACCGGAAGCTTACGTACTCGTACTCCCGTAGCGTGGTAGACAGCTGCGGTGATTGCCGGTGCAATGCCTGCCAAGCCAATCTCTCCGATGCCCCGCGCGCCATATTCATTGAGCACAGGGTCCGGAATGTCGAGAAAGTGTACGTCTATCTGCGGCGTGTCAGCGATGGTCGGAACGATGTAGTCGGCGAAATTGTCATTAATGGGGTGGCCATTGCGCGGATCGTAGATGGTTTCTTCGAACAGTGCCATACCAATCCCCATGACAATGGCGCCTGCCATCTGATTGGTGGCGGTTCTCTTGTTCATGATGCGGCCGCCGTCGACCACGCTCACGACACGGCTGACACGCAACCGAGCGATGCCTGGATCCCACTCTACTTCCACAAATTGCGCGCCAAAGGAATGTGTTGAGTAATTGTGAGATCTGGGATCCGCGCCGAGGCCTCCACTTTTTCCATCGCCATTGGCGCTGGCAAGATTCGCCGTCCGCAGTATGTCCTGATACGGCACTCCACTCTCAGGAGACCCACTTTTCGCATGTACGCGACCCGCGGCTAGCGCAATTGAATCTAGTTCCCTGCCTTGAAATGGCGAACCTTTGGTGCCGGATGCAACCTTCAGAACCACGTTTACGGCTGCATTCGCCGCATCAATGATCGCTGGTATGAAGGTAGATGTCGCAGTAGAGCCGCCAGAGGTGGGGCCAGGTGGCAGCGAGCTGCTGCCCAGAACAACATCTATCTTGCCAACGGGAATGCCTGTCTTGTCGCTCACAATTTGAGCAATCACGGTATATGTGCCGGTACCGATGTCCTGCGTGCCGCAGCTCACACGCGCGGTGCCGTCATTGCGCAGCTCGACCGATGCCTCACAAACCCCGCGATTGGCGCCCCAGGACGCAGCAGCCACACCCCATCCGAGGATGAGATCGCCTTTGCGCATGGAACCAACGTCTGGCATACGATGCGACCACCCAAACCTCTCCGCGCCTACCTGCAGACATTCTTTGAGGTGCCGCGACGAGAAGGGTCTGTTCTTCTCTTCATCCGTGAGGGTGTCAAGCGAAAGCCGTAACTCAACAGGATCTTTTCTCAGCTTGATGGCGAGCTCATCCATCGCAGATTCGACTGCGAAGAGGCCTGGAACAGCGCCGGGACCCCGCATGGGCGTAGGCGTACCGACATTTCGGCGGAGCAGCGCGGAGGTCACCTTGAGACTTGGCGTGCTGTAGAGGAAAGGCGTCGCTTCGCCGCAATTCTCACGGATATCGTCTCCATAGCTGGTGTGGTTGCGATAGTCCTGCTGTAGAGAGACCAGCTTGCCGTCCGGCGTCGCGCCCAGGCGCATCCGCTGTTGCGTGAGTGGGCGATGTCCAGAGTTCGAAAACATCATCTTGCGGCTCAGCGTGAGCTTGACCGGCCGTTTGAGTTTCCGAGAGGCCGCCGCCGCAATTGCCGAATGAGGCCACGGGAAAAGCTTGCCACCGAAGCCCGAACCAATAAATCGCGATACCACTTCAACGTTTTCCTTAGGCTCGCCAAGCACCTGGGCCATCACCTTCTGATGGTTCATCACGCCTTGCGAGGATTCGTATAGCGTGTATCGCTTGCCGTCCCACACCGCAACCGTGGCATGCATCTCCATCGGATTGTGGGTCTCGACCGGTGTGATGTAAACCTCATCGACCTTGACCGGAGCCGAAGCAAATGCCCCGTCGGTATCGCCGCGATGACTCATGACACGCGGGCCGCCGGGCTGTCCCTCGGCAGGCAAGCTATCTGATAAGGAAGAATCCACGTTGACCTTTGCAGGCTCGTACTCCACCCGTACAACGGCTGCGGCGGCTTGGGCCTGCTCAAAAGTCTCCGCAACGACCGCCGCGACATACTGTCCCCAGTAGTAGACCGTCTCATCTTCGAATGGCGGGCGGCTCTCGCTGCTGCGGCCATCACCCGGGGCGTTCCGGTACAGCGGCATGATATTACCGTGATGCATCACCAGCAGCACGCCCGGCATCGCTTCGGCAGCAGTGCTATCGATCCGGCGAATCGTGCCGCTGGCGACTGTCGCGCGGACCGGCACTGCGTAAACCAAGCCGGGGAAATTGTAATCCGAGGCGTAGCGCGCCATGCCGGTTGTTTTCAACGGACCATCGATACGCGGCACCATTGCGCCGATGACCGGGGACGGCGGCGGCGCATTGGGATCGACGACCTTTGGTGCAGCACCGTCCTGGCTGCCAATGAACTCAACCAGCTCTTCGAACATCATCGGGATTGCCCTCCACCGCGATTGACATCGCAACTTCTCTCTTGAGCGCTACGCAGACTGAGTGGACACAGTGAGTGCACGCACGATGCAGCGCTTCGCGAGCTCGACCTTGAATCCGTTCTCGCTCGCGGGCTGCGCGTCCTTCAATGCCGCTTCCGCCGCTCGGCGAAAAGTCGCAGAGTCCGCTCGTTCGCCGAGCAAGACGCGCTCTGCTTCGTGAGAACGCCAGGGGACCGTGCCGACTCCACCCAGGGCAACACGCGCATGCTCGATTCTGTTGCCCTTCATCTTGACGATGATCGCTGCGGAGGCGAGTGCGAACTCGTAGGCAGCGCGGTCGCGCAGCTTCAGGTAATGCGACCGAGAGCCAGCAATGGGAGCCGGCAGTGTGACGCTGACAATCAGGTCGCCGGGCTCCAGAACATTCTCCCGGTTCGGTGTTACACCGGGCTTGAGATAGAACTCCTGGATTGGGATGCTGCGCTTCCCTCTCATCCCCTGCACCTGAATCGTCGCTTCCAGCGCTGTTAAGGCGACATTCTGATCCGATGGATTCGAGGCGATGCAATCTTTGCTGGTGCCCAGAATGGCAAGCGTACGATTGTGACCGTCGATGGCGGAGCAGCCGGTACCAGGCTCGCGCTTGTTGCAGGCATGCGCCGTGTCACGGAAGTACATGCAGCGGGTGCGCTGCAGCAGATTGCCCGCGGTCGTTGCCATGTTGCGCAATTGCGGTGACGCACCGGAGAGCAATGCCTGGGAGAGTACCGGGTAGTCGCGCTGGACAACCGGATGGTGAGCCACGGTAGAGTTTCGCGCCAGCGCGCCGATGACCAGACCGCCATCCGGCGCGGGGTCGATCCGCTCAAGCGGAAGAGCATTGATGTCGATCAGCTGCTTCGGCTGCTCCACATCGAGCTTCATCAGATCCACCAAAGTGGTGCCGCCTGCGACAAAGCGAACATCCGCATACTGTTGTGCTGTCTTCGACTTGGCTCCGCCATGGACGGCTTGATCTAACGTGGCCGGCCGGCTGTACTGAAAGGTTTGCATGCGCTACTCCGTTGCACTGCGAAAAAGATACGACCGTTTGGTTAGGAATTGCGGCGCACTGCTTGGACAGCGGCAATGATGTTGGGATATGCACCGCAACGGCAGATATTTCCGTACATCGCCTGCTTGACGTCATCGTCGGAGGGGCCAACAGGCTCGCCCAGCAGAGCTACAGCGGACATGATCTGACCAGAGGTGCAATAGCCGCACTGATATCCATCGTGTTCCACGAAGGCGGCCTGCATAGGATGCAGATGATCCGGCTGACCGATGCCCTCGATGGTTGTGATCTCATCCGCCGAGTGCATCACGGCAAATGACAGGCACGAGTTCACACGTTGGCCGTTCACATGCACCGTGCAGGCTCCGCACTGCCCGTGATCGCAGCCCTTCTTCGTGCCAGGCAGGTTCAGATTCTCCCGCAGACAGTCCAACAGCGTGGTCCGAGGATCGAGGCGAAGGACGTGATTTTTCCCATTGACCCGCAGTGTTACCGGTACTGTACCCGCTGATGCTTGAGTCTCCGACGCTGCGTCCACAGCGGGTGATTCTTGTGTAGCAGCCGCCGCAAGGACAGGTGAAGCAGTTGCTGCGATTCCGGCTGCGCCAAGGTGCGACAGAAAGGACCGGCGAGTGACTCGCCCGAAGAGTGGCTGTTCCGCACTGATCTCCTGCTGTTCTTTCTCGGGAACCTCGATTACGGGTGCGGGCTTTTTCTCGTTGGCCAAAGGAAACACCTCGATCTTCGATCTTCGAAATGTCGTCGATCAGTTACATTCCTCTACAGATCGGCGGCTGTGGTGATGTGCAAGCTTCAACCGCGCAAGCTCGCCGGTGGATGATTCACGGTGGATAGCTGGTCGTACGCGGTCTGAGACATTTCGAGAGCCGCAGCCGCGATATTTTCTTCCAGATGCTTGATCGAGGAGGTTCCGGGGATCGGCAGGATCACTTTGGAGCGCTTGAGCAGCCAGGCCAACGCGACCTGCAATGGCGTCGCATGAAGCTCATTCGCAGCTCTCTTGATGGCCGCATGTGCCTCCTTCGCTTGACCGAGCGGCGCCCACGGAAGAAAAGCAATGCTGTTCTGCTCGCAATAGTCGACGACGAAATCGGATTCGCGGTCGGCAAAGCTGTAGCGGTTCTGTACCGAGACGATCGGTACAATCTTCCGAGCGCGCTCAATGTGCTCGCGAGTCACATTCGACAAGGCTACATGGCGAATTTTGCCTTGATCGCGTAGCTTCGCCAGCGCTTCCATTGAAGCTTCAAAGGAAACTGCATTATCCGGAGCGTGAAGCTGATAGACATCGATCCGGTCAAGATGCAGACGCTTCAGACTACCTTCAAGAGCTTCTGTGAGATGTTTGGGGCTGGCATTGTGCGTCCATTGACCCGGACCCGGCCGTTCCCATCCACCCTTGGTCGCGATGACCAGGTCGACAGGATAGGGATACAGTGCTTCGGCGATCAACTCTTCAGATGTACCAGGACCGTAGGAGTCCGCGGTGTCGATCAGATTCACACCGAGTTCAAGGGTCCGCCGTAGAGTGGCTAGTGCGGCGGTTTTGTCTGCAGGTGGTCCCCAGACTCCCTGACCGGTGATGCGCATCGCGCCATAGCCCATCCGGTTGACCGTTAGATCACCGCCAATCGTGAATACGCCAGCGGCGGCGGCTGAAAGTATCTCTACTTTACTCATGAATTGCTCCTGTCTTGCTATTGGATGAGGAATGTGTCCTGCTCGTACTCAAAACCGGTTGCACGAAATAGTTCCATGGAGAGCCCTCTAGCGGGCCCACCTTCTCTTTCAAAATGGATGTGGAGTCGAAATATCGACGACATGTCCAAATTGCCCCTGATTCGAGCAATGCCAGCAGCAACGCGAAGATGAAGCTGCCCGGTCCCATGAAGAGATGGAACAATACGATGTTGAGAGCGATGGGTCCGAGCAGCACAAGTGCCAGTACGCTCCAGCGCCCAACGAGCAGCAAAAGACTGCCCAGCAGCTGGAGGCCGAAGAGAAGCGCAACGTAACGCGACAAGAAGATGGTTGCGATGGATTGCTGGGCGATACACCTTAACGGCAGGTGGGCCATCAGGCGCAGGAAGCCACTGAGGCCCAGCCACAGAAGGGTGACTCCTATCAAGATCTGAGCGGTAATGGCGATGATTTTCATTCGCACAGCCTCTGTTGTTCGGAATTGCGTCCCTAGTGGCCCCAGAAATCATTAGAGAGGTTCACGACGATCGGCTCTGGCGTACTTCTCACCACGACCCAGCGAAACGGAGTGGTTTCTGAAGAATTCAGTTCCTGATGTGGCTAGCCAAGACGGAAGGTGAAGAAATCCCCCCCCCCCCCCCCCCCACCAGAAATGTGGCCTGCCCACAGGGCAGATGTGATTCCGTGCGCTGCTGATATAGCGGACATTCGCTGCGAGCCGGACGTCTGTAACGTCTCTGCATCCATTTGATTCGGGCGGATGATGTTGATCGTGCTTCGAGAAGGAGTTTCGCTGTCTTGATCGGCAACCCGTGGAGCGATGCCGATTCCATGGATGATGTCCTGCTCCAAGGTGTACTGTAATGTACAGTACAACTTGAGCGCTGTGGATTGCAACCCTCTGCGCTCAGGATGGCTAGCCTACCAGCGGTGCTTCACCGCCTGGTGATTCGGAAGATATCGAAAAGGGAACGAGGGCAGAATGACTGCAAAGCGAAGCCGAGCAGAAGCCCGGAACGGCAAGTTGCGAACTGTTGCAGCAGACCTGTTTCTGAAACGTGGCTATGATGGCGTAACAATTGACAGAGTGGTTGAGTTGGCCGGCGGATCAAAGAGCACGGTATATAGCGAGTTTGGCGGGAAATGCGGCTTATTTATCAACAGCATCGAGACTCTTTGCCGCCAATCTAATGAGCCGCTCGCGAAACTCGACTACACGGGTCTCAACCTCGAACAGAGTCTGAAAACACTTGCCTTCCACATCCTGAAGCTCATCACGGCAAAGCGCTCGGTGGATCTCCATCGGCTCGCTATCGGAGAAGCAGCGAACTGCCCTGAAGTCGGTGAAGCGTGGTACCTGCACGGCCCAGCGAGAACAGCTTCTTTCATCAGAGTTGTGTTTGAGACTCACCGGAGTGAACTGCGTAATAGCTCGGTTTCGATCGAACGGCTGGCAGTATTTCTCCACGATTGTCTGACGGGGGATGTTCTTTACCGTCTCCTCGCCGGGGTTGCAAAGCGGGAAAGCGATGCTGAGCTTGAACGCACCGCCAATGCCATTGTTGAGGTGTTCCTCGCGAGTGTGAAGGTTGCAAAGTGAACTATCCAGATGGATCACGGCCGCCAGTCGAGATCCGCGAGGTATTCGATTCGCGAGTCTCGGCCCGGCGCCCCGATGTTAGAAATAAAGGTTGGAAGGTTCATCAGTAGGGGAGCCTTCAAGTTTGTCTACTGCGTGAGCCTGAAGGAGACTCGAGCCGATGAACCACATGCCCGATGCAAAACGATATGAAACGGCCACCTTCCGGCGGTGCGGCAAATCCGGGCTTGTCCTGCCACCTGTATCGCTGGGTCTATGGCAGAACTTTGGAGGTGCCGACGTCTTCGAGACGGGTCGGTCGGTGATCCGCCGTGCCTTCGACCGCGGTGTGACGCACTTCGACCTCGCCAATAACTATGGGCCGCCGTACGGATCGGCAGAGGAAAACTTCGGTGAGATACTGCGCAAGGACTTTCGTGATCATCGTAACGAACTCGTGATCTCCACCAAGGCCGGATGGGATATGTGGCCCGGTCCTTATGGTGTAGGCGGCTCTCGAAAATACCTGCTGGCTTCGCTTGATGAAAGCCTGCAACGCATGGGCCTGGAGTACGTCGACATCTTCTATTCGCACCGCCCCACCACGAACGCGCCGCTGGAAGAGACGATGGGCGCGCTTGCCCACGCGGTTCGTCAGGGCAAGGCACTCTATGTGGGCATTTCTTCCTACAGCGCGGAGCGCACGCGCGATGCTTTCCGCGTGCTGCAGAGCGAGGGCGTACCCTTGCTCATTCATCAGCCTTCCTACTCTATGTTGAACCGCTGGGTGGAGCGGGAACTGCTGGCAACCCTCGATGCGCTAGGAGTGGGATGCATCGCATTCTCTCCGTTGGCTCAGGGACTGCTCACCAATAAGTATCTGAACGGAGTGCCAGAGGATTCGCGCGCGAAGGCGCAGGGCTCGTTTCAAAAAGAGTTCCTGAGTGATGAGAACCTGAACCGCGTGCGCGTACTCGACAGGCTCGCTCAACAGCGCGGCCAGACACTCGCCCAGATGGCGATCGCCTGGGTGCTGCGTGACCGGCGGGTCACCTCTGCGCTGATCGGAGCACGCAACGTGCAACAGCTCGACGACTCTCTCGACGCGATGCAGCGGCCGCAGTTCAGTGACGAGGAGCTGAAGGAGATCGACCAGTTTGCCCAGGAGAGCTCGGTCGACCTGTGGAAGGATGCGCGTGAGAGCATGAGCTGACTGGTCCTTCGGTAGTGATTCGATTTTGATTGAATCTTCGTGAAGTCAGAAGATTGCCGCTTTCGAAACCGTTCGTGTCGATCATCTTCACACTTTCGCGATAGCGCGCTTTAGAATTTTGCTGTGCGCTCATAAATGGAACGGAGGTATCTCACCGCGTTGTGCGAGTTCATGCGCAAACACCAGGGAGACGCGGGAAGTGCAGGCAGTGCTGAGATTTCTAATCGATTTGCGAAATGCAGTCGCCGCGCGGCTCGTCTTGCGATGCAATACCATACTTTCCGGCCAGCCATGCTCGCATGGATTGTGGGAGCGTGCCAGCGATCTCCTGCCATGTGACCAATTGCAATTGTGAGCGAAGGCACACGAGCTTGACCGCTCTGACGACGGTAAACCAGGCGTCAATCAGGTCGGGACGGCGAGCATCGCAGATGACACAATAGCGAATTCCCTGCTCTGCGAACGCGGATAAAACCCCGCGGATGAGTTGGTAGTGGAGATACGATTCGCCTATCTGTGGCAGCATGTGCGCATCGAAGGCAGATTCGAAGTCGCGATAGCGTTCGACGCGAACGCGGGGAGCACGTTGGAACTCAGCTTCCGTGAGCTTCGCTTCGATCAGTAGATCTCCGATGCGGAGATCTACCTCCGTTCGCTCTACGTGATTTGCAATCAGAGGTATTCGGGGCTTGCAGCCGAACTGAAGGCGCTCGGGCGGTTTTGTGCCGAGCAGAGTGCGGAGAAAACTACTGGCCGCAAAAGCTTGTGGGTGACAGAAGATATTCATGAGGAGCGCGTCAGAGCTCGCGGCCGTGTCCAGCTCTCTTCTCTCCGAGTCATGACTTACTAGGCTGCGCCGCGCGGAGGTGTGAGACTTTGCCAGCCGACGATTCCATTCGGGCCGCCGGCGAATGCATTTGTACGATGCCGGATGAAAGTTCCCATGAGTCCCATCCTCGGTCTCGCGGAATAGAACAGCGGGCAAGTTTCCGATGGTGCATTCGTGAGGCAGGTCGTTGCACCTGGCCCACGAAAGAGCGCGAAGACTGAGTTCTTCACGGAGGCGCGTTGCATAGCTGATGGTCATTTGGAAGCCGGCACGGACATTCTCGATCTGTCGACTACACATGCAGCTTAGGTGAAGCGTGAGTGGAAAAGCAAACAAACGGCGAAGACGGTCAGGATCGCGGCCATCCACAAGTTACGATGAGGCGTGCGCCTGCCTCGTAAATCCGCCTATCCTGCCCATGCTTGCCAAGCGGGTCGATGAGCTTCCCCAAGAAGGCACGTGGAGTTTCGAACCCAAATGGGATGGATTTCGCGCTCTGATTTTTCGCGATGCCGACGAGATCCTGATCCAGAGCCGCGATGAGAAGTCACTCAATCGCTACTTTCCGGAACTCATCGATCCATTGCTGCGGCAGCTACCCGACCGTTATGTGCTGGACGGTGAGATCGTGATTGCCAGGAATGGCGCGCTTGATTTCGAAGCGCTGCAGCTTCGTATTCATCCTGCTGCGTCGAGGGTGAAGCTGCTATCGCAGCAGACGCCGACATCCTTCGTATGCTTTGACCTGCTTTGCGAGGGAAATGATGATCTGTGTGGCGAGGCGTTCGATCGTCGCCGCGCGCGACTGGAGGAGCTGTTCGCATCTGCTGCTTCCCCACTTCATCTCACACCGGCGACACGCGATCGAACCGTCGCCTCCGACTGGTTTCGCCGCTTTGAAGGCGCGGGTCTCGACGGCGTGATGGTCAAGCCGCTGGATGGGACATATGAACCCGGCAAACGCGTGATGCTCAAGGTGAAGCACGAGCGAGACTGCGATTGCGTCGTGGCCGGCTTTCGTTGGTACAAGGATGCCGAGGGTGAAGCCATCGGCTCCCTTCTGCTCGGACTTTTTGACGAATCCGGGACGCTGCAGCACGTAGGTGTCTGCGCCAGCTTTACCAGAGACAAGCGACGAGAGCTTCTGGAGTTCGTGATGCCGTATCGGAAGAATGCGCTCGTGGATCATCCCTGGGCATCCTGGGCAGACGACGAGGCCGCAACGGGAAGTCGCATGCCAGGTGGACAGAGCCGCTGGAGCCAGGGAAAGGACCTATCATGGGAGCCATTACGACCCGAGCTCGTGGTCGAAGTGGCGTACGAGCACATGCAAGGGAAACGATTCCGGCACATGGCTCACTTTCGCAGATGGCGCACAGATAAGAAGACGGCCGACTGCACGTATGCTCAACTCGAGATTGTGCCGCCGCACGAGCTGGAACAGATTTTCGCGAGCGGCCGCTAGCCTTGAGAGTTATCGTGAGCCTTCTTGGATATCTTTGCTCGCCATTCACGTGTCGGATCGTCATCCGGATCGGGAGTTTCCTGCGGTGGCCGCAGCTCCTGTGGAACGTGCCGCAGGTTCACTCGAATGCGGGTCCAGGTGGAGGATCTCCCGCGCATTCTATCGACCAGCACATCGTCCACGGCCAGATGTGCCGCCGCTTCTGGATATTTTTTCTTCCATTTCTCGAGACCCTCAAGAGCGGCTTCTTCGCTTGGTGAATTGGCAGTTACGAGCAGGGGCATTCTGGGCCGCGGCTTACTGACAGCTTTCTTCTCGGCAGTCGTCTTCGACGCAGTCCTGGCGCGCGAGGGAGAAACGCGTGGCGCTTCGCCCTCTGCCTTGCGGAAATGTGGCGGCCATGGAGCATCGCCGAGACCAGCAGCTTCATCCTTGGCCGCGAGATCAAGCAATCGTTCGAGCGACCCTGGGGATGCGTCGATGGCTGCGTGGGGATCGCCGAGCTCGGCAAAGCGCTTCGGCATGGTCAGGACTGTAAAGTCCGCCGGGTCGACAGTCGGAAACCTCCTGCCAATGAAGCGGTGCAGAGACGCGTGCATCAGGAAGCGGGCGCACAGAGTAGGCGGAGGCCGTCGTGCGGTCTTTCGCGTTCTGGTTGTAGTCCAGGAAGACGCCATGGCGCTCCTCCTTCCACCACTTTGAACTGGCCATGGCGGGCATGCGCCGCTCCACTTCTCGCGAGAGTGCCAGCGCGGCGCGGCGTACTTCGCTAAATGTCCATCGTGGCTCGATTCGCACGATCACGTGCATGCCTCGCGAACCACTTGTCTTCGGCCAGCCACGAAGGCCGCACTCCTCCAGTAGGGATTTCACTTCGAGCGAGATGCGCTTGACATCAGTCCATGAAACGCCCGGTCCCGGATCCAGATCTATCCGTAGTTCGTCCGGATGATCCAGGTCGCCGGAGCGCACGGGATGCGGATGCAGCTCGATGCATCCCAGGTTGACGATCCAGGCCAGACCCGCTGCATCGTCCACAACGAGTTCTTCCGCAGTTCTGCCCGACGGAAAGGACAACGTGACAGTTCGCAGCCATGAGGGACGTTCGGAGGGGGCTCGCTTTTGATAGAACGCCTCGCCCTCAGCACCGTTCACGAAGCGTTTGAGAACGATCGGACGGTCTTGAATGCCGCCGAGGGCGCCTTCGGCAACGGACAGGTAATACTGCACGATATCGAGCTTTGAGAGTTTGACCTGCTTCGAGAAATACAGCTTGTCGGGGTGGGTTACGCGGACCTCGCGCCCATGGATCGAAAGCACCTCGGCTGCTTCTTCATGTTTCACGCAATAAGGCTACACCCGTCATAAATGATGCTGATCTGGTGTGTGCTCCATCAGAACCTTGTGTTCAGGCGCATGGTAACGCTGCGTGCCGGCGAAATCGCATTGCCAGAAAACAGGCCGCCGAAGTCGAGGACGTTGAGGCGATTGTTGAGATTGCTCCCATCCACCTGAAAGCGCATGTTCATTTTTTCGCCCTTATAGACATCCGCACCCAGCGACGAGTTGACGGCAAGCAAAGGCCGCATGCGTCCGCGCGCGAAGTTGATCCGGCTCACGACCTGCGGACCGTATCGGGCTAACGCATCGGCTTCTGTTCCTTGGTACTGGAAGGGGAGGCCGGAGCCATATTCCGCGCCCGCAGCGAACCAGATGCGTGGAAGGACCTGATACTGAAAACGCGTTCTGAGAGTGTTGCGCTGGTCTTGCGAGACCGGAAGATGTCCCTTCAACTGAGTAACAGGGTTGCCTACGTCATCACCAAGGAAGAGGCCGCCCGTGACCGGGAGCCATACATTGCCGACCATGTATGAGTAGCTGAGATAGCCATTCATTTTGCCGAGCCGCGCGACAGCCAACTTGGCTTCCGCGCCGTAGATAACAGACTTATCAAATGCGATGGGGTAGCTCACCCCGGTATTCAGAAGTTGATCGTCGTCAGCATAGTTTTTGACGTCACGGCGGTAGACATTCATATCAAGGCGTAGTCGGTTAAAGAGCGCCTGGGTAATACCACCTTCGTAGTAGTTGCCCAAGGATGGCTGAACAGGCAGACGGAGAAACTGATCGCTGAGAGCGTCAATTTGCGGAGAACTGGAGATCAAGATGTTTTCAAAAGAGGGTGTCTGAAAGACGCGATCGAACGAGCCATGAAGTACCAGGTTGAGTGAAGGCAGATAGCGGCCGATCGAGATACGCGGGCTGAACGCATTCTGATTGAGCAGGAGTTGATAGTGGTCCCACCGCAGCCCCGCGCTGACTGTCCAATTGCCGAGACGGATCAGGTCTTCGACGAACGCCGATTGTTCCAAATCCGGCCGCTGACCGGCAAAACTCAAAGTCCGGGGGGCATAGGGATCGAAATAGGTCTCATCGGTGATTTTGTAATTGAAGTGTTCGTGGAGGAAGATGGCATCCGACTCAAGACCGACCTTGAACTCGTGGCGGCCATGATGCAGTGACAGCGTTCCCTTGAAGTAGCCTTCGCGAAAATCGTTGTGCTGAAACGCGATAACGGGCGTGGACTTCGGATTGGAATACAGATTGTTCGCGTTGTCGCGCACCATGCCGGCGACGGCAATGAGGCTATCCGGCGAGACGATGTGCTGATAGTGCACCGTGCCCATCGTTTCGAAATTGTCCCCATTCTGAATCTGCCCCGCCTGCTGCTGTAGCAGTTCATTCGGAATGAGAAAGCGAGACAACTCGTGACGCACATCGAAGCTCACCCGATCCCGGGCACTGAGATCGCGCTCATACCGCGTGGAGAAATCTGCGATGGTCCCGGTGTTGGTATAGTTTTCTGGAACCACCGGATTGAGGTAATGCGCTGTTGTGCTACCGGACGCCGTTACGCTGGCGGTGTTTCTCCCCCACCCGTCCTGTAGCTGACCATAGGAGGCGGCGGTATCATAGCTGCCACCTGACAGGACGAGTTGGCCATGGACGCCGGAATCGGTTTGCCGCCGCGTATCGAGTTCAACCACGCCCCCCATTTTTCTGCCATACTCTGCCGGATACCCGGCCGTGTAGACGCTTATCGCATCCAGATCGTCCGCCTCGATCTCAGGACCGAAGCTAGGAGAGCGGTTGTCGGTAAGCGGAATGCCGTCGATAACGAACTGAGTTTGATACTCGGAGCCGCGCGGATGGAGGACAGCGTTGCCTTCATAGATCCATCCCGGCTGGGAATTCACGAGATCCTGGATGGAGCGTCCGGGTAGTGAGGAGAGCCGCTCCTCGATCTGCTTTGCGCCGATCCGCATGACGGAAGATGGACGGTCAGGATCAATCAGTGTGTTTGCCGCGGTTACGTTTACTTTGGTGACGACCGAGGCAAGGTTGAGCTGGACACTCTGTGAGACAGGCAGCGCGGAACGGACTTCTACAGATGTTGAAGAAGAGGTGAAGCCCGGCTTTGTTACCAGAATCTGATACATGCCATAGGGCACGCTTTGCACTGTAATGGTCCCGGATGCATCGATGGTGAAGGTCTTGGCATAGCCATTGCCCGCGCAGGTCAGTTTGACCGAAGCCGCGACGGAGGCACCCGAAGGATCCGCTACCTTCAGACGAAGCTCACCGTAGTCCACCTGTGCGAGGGCAGGAAGAGCGGTCAAAAGGAGCAATGCTAGTAGCTTCTTCACCTGGATTCGTCTCAAGTGGACAGGCTTACACGATGGGGAAAGCGATTGCGAATCGCAATAACGGCCTCAGCGCTCCTCGAAGTATGTCAGCCGCCCGCTCATTTGGCCCTCCCCAAAACGGTGCAGGGTCGATACGTTTCATTTCTTTGTCATTTTGCCGCCGGTACAACGGCACATCGAACGGCTGGGCATCCTCTGCAATCGCCGTACTAGACCTGGACTTGGCTCCCGGCGGACGACGCTGATTCCGTATCTCTGACGATAAACCGGGCCCGGAGACAGGGTCACGGCGTCCACTGGTTCGCTTGAGGTCTGCACCGTCCAAACCGGCCTGGCCCCTTGCCGCCCTCAGCTCAAATTTGCCCTTTTGGCGGCCGCGGTTGCAAAATTCGGCACTCTGCTGCCGCTGGCTATTATGATGGGCGCGCGATGCTCGCGCAGTTTCCGACGCCAATGTGGCGCGGCAGCAAGGGTTGAAATACCAATACCAGGATCGTGAAAGGCTCCATGTCAGATTTTTCTGCTCCGGATACGAAGCGCAGCTATAATCGCTTTCTTTTGCTGGTGGCGGGCCTGGGCGGCCTGCTGTACGGAGTAGACGTTGGCATCATCGGCGGAGCGTTGCCGTACCTGAAAGCCACCTCGCAGCTAACTGCCGGACAACTTTCCATTATCGTGGCCGCGGTTCTGCTCGGCAGCGTTATCTCGACGTTATTTGCCGGACTGCTGGCCGACTGGATGGGGCGTAAGGCTCTGATGACGCTGAGCGGGCTTGCATTCGTCGCCAGCATCCCGATCATCGCGCTGTCGCCTGGCTATGAGCCGCTTTTCTTCGGACGCTTGTTGCAGGGCGTCAGCGGCGGCCTGATCGGTGTCGTGGTGCCGCTTTATTTAGCCGAGTGCCTTACGGCGGCACATCGAGGCAAAGGTACGGCGGTTTTTCAATGGCTATTGACGCTGGGCATCGTTTTGGCCGCTCTGATCGGGATCTATTACAGCTATCGGGTGGAGGCGGTCACCCGCATTGCAAATGCGGCTACAGTATTCGCGTTTAAGGATCAGGCATGGCGGCGTATCTTTTGGGTCTCGCTTCCTCCCGGCGTGTTGTTCGTCCTGGGCAGCCTGTTCGTCGCGGAGTCTCCACGCTGGCTTTTTCTGCGAGGCAAGAAAGAGCAGGCATATGCAGCCCTGCTTCGCTCGCGCACTCCAGAACAGGCGACTGTCGAGCTGAAGGAGATGGACGAAACGGCGCTCGCCAAGACATCTTCCACGGCCGGGAAGATCAAGGATTCCCTGCTGCGGCGAAAGTACGTGATCCCCTTCCTGCTGGCTTGCGTCATTCTCGCCTGTAACACGGCGACGGGCATCAACTCTATCGTTGCCTATAACACCAACATCCTGCTGCAAAGCGGTTTGTCCGACTTACATGCTCATTGGGGTTATGTTCTATTCACCTTCGTCAATTTTTTGATGACGATTGTTGGCATGACACTGGTGGACCGTAAGGGCCGCAAATTTCTTTTCATTTTGGGAACCGCTGGCATTACTGCGTCGCTGATCGGTGTAGGGTTGCTTTTTCTCTCGACGGAGAAGGCCAACCTGGACTGCAAAAACATTGTGCAATCAATGGTTGGAGTAGACCAGACGCTAACTCTTCCCTTCGATGCAGCAGAGGCAAAGAGACTCCTTGCCGCCAAGGGCTACAGTGGCAGCGAGATCAACAGCGATCGAGCCTCGTTGGCGGTCATTTACTCTTATGGCGACTTCACAGCGGCAACCAGCTTCGTCCGTTCAGACGATCAGGGCGCCGCGCCGATTCAGATCACCCGCGATAACTGCGTACCACACAACAAGGTAGAAGCCTTCTTCAACAATCCGTTTGGCAACCTTGACGCGGCCCGTACCGCCCCCTTGAAGATCGAGCGCGCATTGATTGGGCGGGTTCCGGACGCGGGACATGGATGGTTAGTAGCCGTGGGCCTCTACCTTTTTGCGGCGTTTTACGCCTCCGGCCCGGGCGTTTGCGTGTGGCTCGCTCTTTCCGAACTGATGCCGACGCGCATTCGATCCAATGGCATGAGCATTGCTTTGGTGCTCAACCAGTTGGTGTCGACCACGCTGGCTGGCATCTTTTTACCGGTCGTCAGCAAATATGGCTACTCAGCGATGTTCTTTCTCTTTGCCGGATTTACCGTCATTTACCTGATAACCGTGACGTTCTTCCTGCCAGAAACAAAAGGGAAAACTCTGGAGGAAATTGAACGGTACTTTGAAGGCGGTGCGACAGCGTGAGTCGATCCTCCTGCACTATTTACTGCGGCTTGTCAGATACCTCTTCAAAGCGAGCGCGTTGTTGTGGGCCACATCATGCGAGCTGAAGAGTAGTGTGACAGGGCCTTTGCGTACGGCTTTGCGGATGGGCGCTAGGGCCTCCGCGTTCGCGTCCAATTCAACAAAATATCTTCTCTGGAAGTCGTCCCACTTCGCCGGATCATGAGCAAACACTGGCGAAGTTCGGTGCTGGGTGCCAGTCCTTCAGCCACGCCTCAAAGCGCAGAGATTCCTTTTTGATCCCTCGCGGCCAGAGGCGCTCCACCAGAAAACGTGTGCCGTCCCCTGGAGTCGCCAGTTCATACTCCGCTTGAGCTGAATCATTTCGTCTCCTCGTCAATGAGCGGCCTTGCCCGTCAGGTTCGCAATCGGCCGCAGGACGCTTTACTTTGCTTCAATGAGCTCCGCTGCAATGCTAACGCTCAACTATATAATTGGCGCTGCCATCCAGGCG
Source organism: uncultured Acidobacteriaceae bacterium (assembly GCA_963763665.1). Lineage (GTDB taxonomy): Bacteria > Acidobacteriota > Terriglobia > Terriglobales > Acidobacteriaceae > KBS-83. Next base: position 594,604 of record CAVXPT010000005.1, read on the forward strand.
GACATCGATCCACGGCTTCGAGTCGGATGATCGCTTGCAGCACCTCACATTAGTCCATCAACGTACATCGTCGCAGCCCGCTGTGGCCTGAAATGAACATCACGCTTTTGTCAGCCGTCGCCCAACTTGCACTGCTTGAGCAGCGTAAGATCTCGCCACTTGAATTAGCGGACGAATATATACGTCAGATTGAACGCATCAATCCCCTTCTGAACGCCATCATCGACTTCGATGCAGAGCGAGTGCGCTCACAAGCGCGCGGGGTCCGATTCGGAGCCCTTGCCGGCCTTCCGCTCACCATCAAATCGTCCATCGCAGTTCAAGGGCATCGCTGTGAGATCGGCAGCGTTCTGAATCGCGGAAATATCTCCGCCTCGGATGCGGAGGCGGTGAGGCGGCTCCGCAGCAACGGCGCCGTGTTCCTGGGAACGACAAACTGCCCCGAGTTTCTAATGGCGTATGAGACAGACAACCTGCTGTATGGAAGGACCAGCAACCCGTGGGATCTTGACCGATCGGCAGGCGGATCGAGCGGTGGCGAAGCGTCGGCGATTGCCGCCGGTCTCTCTGCAGGTGGACTGGGCAGCGACAGTGGCGGCTCCGTGCGCGAGCCCGCGCACTTTTGCGGCATCTGCTCATTGAAACCAACGCCCGGACGTGTGCCCGGACGCGGACATAATCCTCCGTGCATTGGACCATTTTCAACGCTAGGTGCGATTGGGCCGATGGGCCGCACTGTCGCCGATGTGAATCTGCTTTTCCGGCTGCTGGCAGCCCAGGATCCCTTCGATCCGGTGAGTCCCCCGGTTGAACTTCGCTCCGTGTCGATTGAGGACGCCAAGGCGATCCCGATCGGATGGTTCGAGGACGATGGACTGATTCCGGTGACCGCGGAGACGCGGCAGGCGGTACGAGACGCCGCAAGGGCTCTGGAGCAGCAGGGCTTCAAGGTCCGTCCATTTCGTCCCGCGTGGCTGGAGGCGGCGCGGGAGTTGTGGTGGAAATTCTTCGTGCAGTGCGGTGCAATGTTCTATGCTCCTACGATTCGCGGACGTGAACAGGAATTGAGCCCAATTTTTCGGAACTTTCTGGAGATTGCGCGCTCCAAACCACCGCTGACACCAGAATCTCTGCTTCAGGCATGGGCCGATTGCGACCTGGTTCGAGCTAAGTTGTTGGCGGAAATGCATGAGTTTCCTATTCTGCTGACACCCGTCTCTGCGGTACCGGCTTTCCGACACGGCGAGCGCGAGTGGATGATCGACGGCACGGCTGTCGGTTATCTCGATGCAATGCGCTACACCCAATGGTTCAACGTGCTTGCATCGCCTGCTGCAGTTGTTCCGGTTGGCACTTCCGCCGAGGGGCTCCCGATCGGAGTACAGGTGGCCGGCCGGCCGTTTGAAGATGAAAGCGTACTGGCTGTAGCTGCCGCGGTTGAATTAGCGTTTGGATATCGGCCGCCACCGCTCGCCAGAACTTCGTCCTCGGGAGCGCAGCTCATCAGCGGCGCTGGCCATCGATAAAGAGTTGGCTACGAAATCGCATGATCGCTTAAAGCGCGATCGGACAAACGATTGATTATGAGTCAATGATTGATTGAATCGTTACTTCTTGGGAATTTCCGGACGGATCTTCTCGAAGGGAACAATGCCCTGCCCTTCCAGAACGGAGTAGTACCTGTCAGCGGCGAGATTGCTCAGTGTCTCTACTTTGCCGGATGGCCAATGAATGGTGACGCTCTGAATCTTTTCCGCTGAGCCCAGCCCAAAATGCGCACGCAGATCACTCTGCGAAAGGTAACTGCCTCCGCTGTGAATCTCGTCGGTCTGAGTCATACCTCCTGCAATAATGCTGATCCGCGCATTCAATGCAAGGCGATTGCTCTTGGTACCGGCGAGTTCGAAGCTGACCCAGTGACGACCCGGTATGCCGCGATTACGAAGAAGCATGGGAGCACCATCGATGTCGCCTACAACGATATCCATATTGCCATCGTTGAAAAGATCGCCGATTGCCAGGCCGCGGGAAACACGCCGCTCCTTGAGAGCAGGGCCAGCCTCATCGCTCGCGTCGCAGAAGGTTCCATTCTTCTGATTGAGATTGAGGAGCTTGGGTTCGCGATAACCTCCGCCTGAGGGCAACGAGTCCACCTGCGGGTAGACATGACCGCTGACGGCGATGAGATCGAGCCAGCCGTCGTTGTCCACGTCGACGAAAGCCGTTCCCCACTTGACCCAGGGAAGCGAAGGCAGGGCGATGCCAGAGGCGTAGGAGTCTTCCTTGAAGTTCCAATCGCCATCATTGCGATACAGCAGATCGTTTTCGTCTGAAAAATTAGTGACGGAGATCGATGGACGGCCGGTGTGATTGTAGTCTCCGAGGGCGATGCCCATGGAGGCTTGCTCGGACCCGTCATCGCTAACCGCTGTCCCCGACTCAAGGCCGATCTCCTGAAATTTCCCGTTGCCCAGGTTCTTGTACAGATATTTAGGCGTGGAATCGTTGGTTATATAGATGTCGGGACGGCCGGTATTGTTGAAATCTGCCCAGACAGCCCCGAGGCCGTAATAGCCGGGTAGATCACTGACTCCCGCAGTTTTGGAAACGTCGGTGAATGTTCCATCGCCGTTGTTGTGGAACAGCGAGTCACCAGCGCCACGCAGCCCGCGCGGTCCGCACTGCACATCGATGCCGCGATATTTGCAAAACGGTGCGCTTCCGAAGCCCGGCAAGTCATCCAGATGGAAGTCCACATAATTGACCACCATCAGGTCTACATAACCATCGCCGTCGTAATCGCCGAAAGCGGCGCCGGTTGACCAGCGGCCGTCGGCGACACCGGCCTTCGCAGTGACATCGGTAAACGTGCCATCGCCATTATTACGGTAGAGGACGTTCCCTCCCAGGCAGGTCTCGTAGATGTCGGGCCATCCGTCGTTGTTGTAGTCGCCCACCGCGCCGCCCATGCCGAAGCATGGGGTCACCAGGCCAGACTTTGCGGTTACATCCGTGAAAGTGCCATCGTGATTATTGTGGTAAAGCACGCCCAGGCTCTTCTTGCCCTTGATGGCCAGGTCAACAGTCGGAGCGTTTGTGAAGTAGATATCCGGCCAGCCATCGCGATCGTAGTCGATGAGTACGACGCCCCCACTCATCGACTCGACGATATAGCGCTTCGATGGGTCAGAAGTATGAGTGAAGGTGATGCCGCTGGCAGTAGTGACATCCTCGAGTTGCGGCACTGGACGACCAGAACACTTCGTGCTCTTCGCTCCGGGCGGCGGAATCGAAGGTGCATTATGCCCGCTTTGCGCCCAAACGAAATTGGCTGAGAGCGAAAGAATCGCGAGCGAACGAAGAATAGATGCTCTGCTGAGAGAAGTTCTCAAATCATTGATAGCCTGAGTCAGGGAGTCCCTTTCGTTGCCGCCGCAGCGCGTTCGCGCGATTCTGCCTTGAGCTGTTTGTAGATATTCAGTTCGTTATCTGCGTCGGCAGTGCGGCCTTCTTTGCGATAGGCCGCCTGCAGCTGATAGTGCATATAGTCAGTTTTAGGACTCAGATGGGCGGCTGCTTCGAAGTGAGCGATCGCATCGGCGGTCTCGCCGCGGTCCAGAAGTATCTTACCGAGCTCATATTGCGCATTCGCATGTTCCGGGCGTGCAGCAACTACCTGCTCAAAGAGCTGCGCTGCTTCCTGTGTGCGCGATTGCTGCAGATACACGAAGCCAAGATGGTATTGCGCATCAGTATCCCTGGGATACAGAGACAGCTCCCGCTGGAATTGCTGCGCTGCCTCCGGCCATCGCTCCCAGCGAATATAGGCTAGCCCCGAGTCGAAGTGAGCTTTGCGCTGTGTGGGGTTGGATCGGAGTGCCTCGGAGAAAGTCGCAACCGCGCGCGAATAATCGCCAATCTCCGTCCAAAGCTCGCCGGCTAGTAAAAGAACCTCGTTGGGTCTTGGAGTGGACTGAAATGCATTCAGAACCTCGGTTGCTCGCTTCATGTCGCCCGTATGCGCTAGCGAGGCCGCCCACGCGTACCCGGTTTCGCCGTCAGTCATGCCGCTGGATCCCAAAGAAGCAAACGTCCTTGCCGCCTCGGTATATCTGTCGGTGGCGAAGTAGGACATTCCCAGCATGGCGCGCACCGGGGCCGAAGCCGGGTTTTGGACGATAGCTTTGGAGAGTCCGCGTATCGCTTCCGGATAGTTAGCGGCACGAAATGCAGATTGACCGAGGTTCTTCTCCAGCCCTGGGACGGAGGCGTCCCAATGCTCGACCTGCTGGTAGTAAGTCAGCGCTTTTCCATAGTCTCCGAGAAGCGCCTGAGAGGTTGCGAGATCGCTGTATGCCTGCCCAAGCACGGAGCGAAGCTTCTCTTCCCGCACTATCACGGCCTCGCGCTGCATTGCTGTCAGCTTGCTCTTGGCAAGCATCGCGGCATCGAGCTTTGCGGATGAATCAGCATTGAATTGCGGCAGAGGCGCGGCCTCGTTTTCCTGCTGTCGGCTCAGAGGAACCACAGCAGCAGCCATTCCGCCTCCTCCGGCCTGGGCGATGGATGCGATGCGCTGCTGGCTTTGCTCCATGGTTTTGTTCTGCAGTTCACGTGCTTTGGTGAGGAAAACCTCCGCCTCATCTTTGCGGCCGGAGGTCTCCAGAATCCGACCCAGATCGACATATGCGCGCCGAATCTGATAATCGGATCGGGCTTCGTCCTTTCCCGTCAATAGGACCGCTCTGCGCAGCATGGCCTCTGCTCGCTTTGCGTTGGACTGCGCATAGGCATTGAGGCCCATATAAAGCGGCGGCTCCGGAGCCTCCGGTTGTATCCCGGCAGCGATGGTGAGGTAGTGATCCGAGTCCGGATATCGACGCTCCTGCGACGCCATAAAACCAAGCATGTAATTGGCGAGATAGTCGTGAGGATAATTGCGAACCTCACTCCTCATCTCCGCTTCAGCGTCCGGAGTCGGTTTCCATTCATTTAGAGAGAGTTGCGCGAGGCCCAGGAAATAATGAGCGTGGGGTGTCGCCGGATCGATCTGGACCGCACGGCGGAATTCGTTGAGCGCTGACGGCATATCCTCAGCATCACGATACGCGCGACCAAAGAGGACGTGGAGTGAACCGCTGTCACCGGCAATGTTCTGCATCCGGCCAAAGGTCTGCATGGCTCGCTGCTTGTCTCCCGGGTTCTTCGTTGCGAGCAGAGAGAGAGCCAGCGAATACAGCGTTGGAATGTCAGGATGGGAGTTTGAGAGGCGCGTGAGACTTTCTGCTGCGCGGGTATAGTCTCCCTGTTGCATGAGCGCACGCGAAAGCACCTGATCCGCCATGGTGTTGCGCGGAGACGTTGCCCGCGCCATGTCCGCATCGGAGATGGCGGCATCCAGTTGGCTCTCCTGCAACTCGGCCAGAGCGAGATCAGCACGTACTTCCGCCGATCCATCAAAATCAAGGGATTTTCTGTAAAGCTCCGCGGCTTGCGGAGAGGCTCCTTCCACCATTCTCAAGTCGGCCATCTCGCGTAGCGCGACGGCGATCAGGCGTCTGCTGGCTGCGCTGATAGCAATGGGACCGCCGGATGCGCGAGCCGCATTGGTTTCCGCGATTCTGGCATTCAGTTCTAAAACATCCGTATCCACTGTCGACGCGCCTGGTGCAGTGGTGCTCGGCATTCGGTGTTGCGCCTGCAGGCCAGACAGAGGGGCGCCCTGAAACGTGGCGACGACGGTGAGGGCAAGTACGAGAAACAAGTGCCGGGGCAGATGCGAGACGGATTGGAGCATACGAGCAACGGCTACGGAATGGCTTGATTCTACAGACAGAGCAAGCGACAGGTTTACGGAAAAGTTTCGCCGTCGATTGCAGGAAACTCGCCGGGCAGATTAGCCGTGACTTCGGTGCGAAGGAGCTTGGACGGAATCCTTACCCGACGGCAAGGATCCCATCCAAGGATATGCAGAGGGTCCTTAGAACGAGAACCTCAGCGTGTATTGCAGGTTGCGGCCTAAATTAAGGTTCTGCGACCCAGCCGAGCCAAAGCCCTTTGGCGTACCGATACTTCCGTCACTGGTCGCGCTGCCTGTGACAATGTTGTTGGTTGGGCTGCATGGCTGCCCGGATGTGGCCGTCGCCCCTCCGCAGTAGAGCGGCGCCGACGAAGTAAATCCTGAGTTTTCCAGGTTGCTGCTGTTGAAGTTGGGATGGTTGAAGAGGTCGAAGAAGTCCATACTGAATTTGATCCGGTACTTCTCCTTTATCGTCCAGTTCTTCGCCAGTTGCGCGTCCACGTTTGTGTTGGGAGCCCCGAAGCAGGAGCCGCGAGACGCCAGATTCGACGGGAAGGTGCCAAGCGCATATCCCTGCAAGGTGAAGTGACTGAAGTTCAGGATGTCCGGACCCTTCCGTCCGACATTGCATCCCACGCTCGTCACCAAGGGCCGTTGGTTATTCGTATAGCCGGTTCCAACCAAGGAATTGAGCGTGCTCTTCACTCCATTCACGGTTGCACCGCTCGCGCCAGACGATAGGACAGTGAAGGAGCTGCCCTCTGCCAGCTGAACGATGCTGTTGACCTCCCATCCGCCGACGCTCTGCTGCACCAAGTGGTTTTGACCGCTGAACTTCGGCAGAAAGAGCACTTCGTTGGCGACAAAGATATTCGGACGATTGATATCGGTGTTTCCCTTGTCGAGTCCGGGGTTTGCCTGATTGGTGATGGCCTGCTGGTTCAAACTGCCTGAGGAGTTGTCCAGCTCAACATTCGCCAAGGAATGTGACCACGTATACGCCGCCTGGAAGCTGGAGAAACTGCCAGTTTGTGCCCGGAATAGCACCTGCAGTGAGTTATAGGATGCATGGCCGCCACGGGCAAAACCGCCGATGGTCCCAAAGTTGAAGGCGGGCCGGTATGCGTTAAAGACCGTACCGCCGTTGGCAAAGGCCGCGCTCAGCCAGTTCCCAGGCTGGACGAAGTTCGCGTCATACATCGACGTAAGATGTACACCGACATTGCCCACATAACCGACCTGCAGCGTTGTATTGCGTGCCACTTCCTGTTCAAGCGAGACATTCCACTGCCAGGAATTGGGAATAAACCCTCCAGTGGTCTTCGTCGCATTGGGCGAGACCGACGCACTGGTCAAAGGCGTGGGAGTAGCCAATGAGCGGTTTGTATTGACACCGATAACGAACGGAGCGGTGCGAGCGAGGCCTTCTGCTATACCCACAGGCTCACGCTGGAAGAACTGACCCGCACCTGCGCGAAGTGCGGTCTTGCCATTCCCGAAGACATCCCACGCGATACCCAGGCGGGGAGCGATGCTGTGATTGTTCTGCTCGACGAGCGCAGCATTCGAACCTGGCGTGCCGTTTGAAAGCGGCAGGTTTACGCCAACTGAAGCCAGGAAGGCTCTCTGGGTAGCGCAAGGCGTTGTTCCGTGCACGATTAAAGTACCATTGCATGCGTCGGACGGGTTCGCTGCCGCGAGGGCAGGGTTCCAGGCTTTCATGCTGAAGTTGGCCCATTGGTTGGCGAAGGTTCCCCCGCCATTGTGCGCCGGATCCGTATTGCCACCGCTCGTTCCTGCATACGGTTCCCGATACAGCGACCAGCGAAAACCAAAATCCACCGTGAGATTCCGCCGAATCTTCCACGAGTCGCCAATGTAAGGCTCTATGTCCTTCCAGTGAACATCCGCCACGCCATCGATGCTGTTCTCGCTGACGCTTGAGAACATCTGAGGGTTGGAGGCCGTGCCGGGCAGCAGAATGTTGGCCAGAGGATTATTTGTCTGAGCGTTCGCACTGATAGCTCCCAGCGACCCCGGACCGGTATAGATGCCGCTCGGCAGACCAGGCCGGTCGTTGCCATTCCCGTTGTTTTCCACCTTTTCATTCCAACTGAGAAAGACTCCCGCCTTCAGGAGGTGATTTCCCTGCACCTTCGACAGGTTGTCCTGCACGGTATAAAGGTCTTCGTGATTTCCATAAGGCGCGATGTTCCACATGGATGTTTGACCTGCGCCTGTTGTTCCGTTTATGTAGCCGTACGGATTTAGGCCTCCCCAGCCGCCAAAGAACTCGCCCTTTTGTTTGATGGACGACGGGAAGGTTGCCGGATATGCCGCTTGGAGTTTGGGAACATTAGCCGCATGCGTGCCTTGAAGCGTAGTAATAATCGCGTTGTGTCCATAACCGAATTCCACATCGTTGACGATGGAATTGGAGATGGTCGAGCTCAGCCTAGCCACCACGCTCTTGGAGGGCTGGCTCCAACTGGAATTGATTGTCGGAAAGTTCGATTCACCCCAGAACGCAGAGCCGTCATTCTGCGCCGGGTTGTCCCAGGAGTCCTGGGTCCAGCGGAGTGTGAGGCGATTCGATTTGGTTAGGTCATAGTCCCCGCGGACGTTCCACTCGCTCCAGTTCAGGTGATTTGAAATCAGCTGAGAATAGTTGTTTCCGTTATTCAAGCTGCCTAGGTTTGGCGCTGGATAGAACTGGGCGATCAGCAAACCTGCCGGGTCTGGATTAGCAATCTTCCCGCCGGGAGTCGTATTGCCCGGGAGCGTCGGCAATGTCGCGCCGCACTGGTCGGTTGCAGCGCCCGGAGCATATCCGCTGAAGTCGCCCGAGGCTTCCGCCGTCGTCGGGACGCAGGCCGCAAGGGGAACGCCCTGTATCTCTTTGTTCCACTCCTGATTCCACCATAAGAACAACTTGTCCTTCATGATCGGGCCGCTCAGGTTGTAGCCGTAGTCATGACGGCGCTCCTCCGCCTTGCCCAGATGATTATGGTTAGCAAACCAATTGTTGGCATTCAGCGCGTCGTTACGCCCGGCATAGAAGAAGCCGCCATGAAGCTGATTGGTGCCGGATTTGGTGGTAATGCTGATGATCGCGCCCGAAGCTTGACCGTATTCAGGGCCATACGAGTTGCGAATCATCTTGAATTCAGCAATGGTGTCGACTGACGGATAGACGAGGATGGTCCGACCCGATCCGACGTCGTTGTTGTTGACGCCGTCGACCAGGAACAGGTTGTAGTTGTAAGGATTGCCATTGACGGAGAAATTGACGCCTCCCTTCAATCCTTTACCCACGAAGTCGGCTCCCTGGGCAGCGCTCACGCCGGGCGATAGCTGTGTAAGTCCCACGAAATTCCCGCCGTTCAGCGGCAGTTCCCGTACCTGCGTTCCGCTGATGACCTCACCCACCACTGCGGATGTGGTCTGCACCTGCACCGTGTCGGCCTGGACCATCACCTTTTCGCTGACCGTGCCGACCTGCATGGTCACATTCACTTCTGCGTTCGTCGAGACGTGCACGTCGACGTTGCTGATAACCGCCTCTTTGAAAGCGGCGGCTTCAGCGTGTACGGCGTACGTCCCAATGGGTAGCTGCGGAATAGAGAAGGAGCCTGATCCACTTGTCGTCGTGGTGTAGTTGGCGTTTGTGCCAGAGTTGATCGCAGTAATTTTGACATTCGGGATCGCGGCTCCGCTGCTGTCGCTCACGTTCCCAACGATCGCGCCGTTATACGCCTGTGCGTGCGCGGCAGTTGTAAACAACGACGCCCCGGTCATCAGGGTGGATATGCCGATCAGCAGTCCCAGCCCGAAGCAGTGCTGGATTGCCGCACGATTGCGCAGAAATCTCCTTCTCATACGTCCTTACCCCCTAAACGTCGCAGCCAATCTGCAAACTTCTCGCTTGTTATCGTTATCCGCCCGGTCTCGACGGCCCCGGGTTGGAGCCAGAACTCAGTCTTTCGATGGGTAGTCCTACGGCGCCTTGGATAATTAGTGACAGCAGGGGCGACTGTCAACACAATAATGTTATTCTTTGCGAAGAATAACGTGATTCTTGGCAAAACATCTCCCGCTTTAGGGGCTGCCTTGGTGCCGCCAATCTACACAAAAGCGGGACGGTTATCGTTAACGCGCCGGGTCGGGTAAAGTCTTAACAGTTCCCTGAATGCTCAGTCTGCGATTGCACAGTACCCATCCCATACATGAGTCTAAGTAATCGATTAAGCCCCAGCAGTCTTTTCCCCCGAGAACGAACACCGCTATCGTCACAAGGAGCCGGCTCGCGCGGATGATTCTGCCCGAGCCACCAAATCGGATGCCAAAGCGAACATCGGACACAAAAGAACGCCGAGTCACGCTGAAGGTCCTTGCCGAGCGCTTGCACCTCACCGCAGGTACGATTTCAGCAGCTCTGAACGATTCGGCAGCGGCACGCGCCATTCCAGAGCACACGAAGCGCCGGATTCTGGAGGTCGCGCGGGAGCTTAACTACAAGCCGAATTACTTCGCGCGCTCTCTGCGCCTGCAGCGTACCTATACCATCGGCGTGATTGCGCAGCAGATCGGGGACCCTTATGGAGCCGCAATCATCAGCGGTATTGAAGAGTATCTTCGGAACACAGAATACTTTTTCCTGACCGTGATCCATCGTCACGATCAACGAGTCTTGCAGACTTACTCGCAAATGTTATTGGCGCGTGGCGTCGAAGGATTTATTACAGTCGACACATCCATCAAAGAAAAGCCCGCGCTTCCCACCGTGGCAGTGGCCGGCCATCGGCACGTGCCCGGCGTGACGAACATCACCATCGATCACAAGGTCGCGGCACGCCTGGCACTTACTCACCTGCTGGAGCATGGACATCGAGATATTGCATTTCTAAAGGGACAGAAGGACAGTTCGGACTCGAAGACACGGTGGATCGCGATTTGCCACGTAGCGAAGGAACTGGGAGTGCGCGTACGGCCGGAACTGACGGTGCAGATCGAAACCGATCTCGCAACCCCCGAGTTGGGCTATCCTGCCACGAAGCAACTGCTGGCACGGAAGCAACGCTTCACCGCACTCTTTGCGTACAACGACATCTCTGCGATCGGAGCCATCCAGGCATTTCAGGAGGCCGGATTGCGCGTACCAGAGGATGTTTCCGTGGTTGGTTTCGATGACATACCGCTGGCGGTCATATTCAAACCTGAGCTTACAACGGTCTGTCAGCCCTTGCGACGTATGGGCCAGATCGCAGCCAAGACGATCATCGATCAAATCGAAAAGACTGCCGAGTACGAACCTGAGATCATGGTTGAGCCGGAACTCATTCAACGTGCCTCCTCCGGTCGCGTGAAGACAAAATGACACGCCGCACTGCTGCCGTTGGGGAGGAAACTCGACGCGGGACAATGCGGTCGGAACATGACCGCGTGAGTCCCATTCAAGGCTCTTGAATGCAGCATCGGCTCTTCCGAACAGCGATCGTCCTCGGCGTGGTCTTGCAGGGGTCCGCACTATTCGGGCAGTTATCTACACATGACCACTTGGCGGACCCGAGTTTTTGGCCTACGCAGGAAGCCAGATCACGGACCGAGTTTGTAGGACCTCATGCGTGTGCAGGCTGCCATCTGACAAAAGTCACCTCCGCAAAGCTGACGCCGATGGGGAGCGGTGCAACGTCGGCAGTGTCCGCAGCGATTCTTCTATCGCATCCGCACTTGACCTTTGACGCAAAGCAGTACCACTACGCGATTGACACCGATAAGGGTGCCAGCCGGTATACCGTGACGGATGGACAGCACGCGCTCTCTTACAATCTGACCTGGGCATTCGGCACGGCACGCGTTGGTCAATCGTATCTGTTCAAGAATGGCGAGCAGTTCTACGAAGCCAGAGTGACCTATTTCGATCGCTTGAAGAGTCTCGGATTCACTCCAGACCGGGATCTGACTTCGCCGAAGGACGTTCCGGAGGCGATGTACCGTCCAGTGGCAAGCGCGGAACTACAGAGTTGTTTTGGTTGCCACACGACCGCGTCCAATATTGATGGCAGATTCGACGAAGAACATCTGATTCCAGGGGTGACGTGTGAAGCGTGCCACGGACCCGGAGCGAAGCATGTGGCAGAGATGAACTCGTCTTCGAAGATTCCAAATGCTAAAAATGCGTCCATCTTCAATTCGGCGCACCTCAATCCGGTCGATGCTGTTGAGTTCTGTGGCGCTTGCCATGGTTCTTGGTGGGATGTGAAGCTAGCTGGCGTGAGGGGCGTGTCCACGACGAGATCCGCGCCCTATCGATTAGTAACGAGCAAATGCTGGGGCAGAGGGGACGCGCGGCTGGAGTGCACAGCGTGCCACGACCCGCACGTGCCGTTGCAGACAGAGCCTGCAGCATATGACAACGCGTGTCTAAGTTGCCACGTCAATGCCCAGGGCATGAAGCCCAATGCAAGTCATCCCGGACGTACGTGTGCGGTAGCAGCGAAGAATTGCACATCCTGCCACATGCCGAAGGTTTACGTGCCGGAGATGCACGACGCCTTCACCGACCATCGCATTCGCATCGTCAGAGTTGGCGAGCCCTTTCCTGAGTAGTTGCTCTAGCTCCACTTCCCTGTGCCCTCAACGAGGGTGATGTAGCGATCGATCGGCAAATCGATAAATCGTTCCGTTGCACCGCTCGGCCGCGGCCACTTCACCTCAAGCCAGTCCAGCCTGGGCCGCTTGCCGATCCCCAGCACCAGGCGAGGGTCATGCGACGAGAGAAAGCTTCCGCCGCCCACTTTCGTACGGCTCCGCTTCAAATCGCCCGCCTGATAGCTGACGCGCGCACCAACCGCATCGCGATTGCACTTGCTCCCAATCAGCCGAATACCCAGCCAGTGGTTGAAGTGTCCGGCATTGTTGCGCAACAGCAGCGGCGCTGCGTCGTTGTTGCTAGTCAATATGTCCACTCCGCCATCGTTGTTGAAGTCCCCGATAGCAAGACCCCGCGCAGCAAATGTCTTGTCAAATACAGGGCCACTCTGCGCGCTCACATTGCGAAAGGCTTTGCCGTCGCCATGAAAGAGCAGAAGCGGCTCCTGCCATGTGACCGTCGCAGAAGTCCGGTCGATCAGGTCGTCTGGAAATCCATTTGAAAGAATCAGATCAAGATCACCATCGTTGTCATAATCAAAAAACTTGAGCCCCCAGCCACTCAGCCAGCGTGTCGACATGCCAATGCCGGCGGCCATCGATACATCTTCAAAGCTACCGTCGCGCTGGTTCCGGTAGAGTGCGAATATCTCCTCGTCGATGTTCGCGACGAACAGGTCCATCCATCCATCATTGTCATAGTCGGCGGAATCCACACCCATGCCGGAGCGAGCGCGGCCGTCTGCGCTGTAGGCTACATCCGCCTCGAAGCCCACTTCTTCAAACCGGCCACCACGATTCAAATACAGGAAATTTGGAACCGTATCGTTGGATACGAATAGGTCTATATTGCCGTCGTTGTTGATGTCGGTCGCGACGACGCCCCATGCCTTGCCCAGCTGCGCGGCAATCCCGGCCTCTTTGCTTACATCGGTGAAAGTGCCATCGCCGTTGTTGTGAAAAAGCCAACTTGGCCGCGGCTTGAAGATGCGCGGGATGCAGTAATGACGCACCCCGGCCGCGTCTGTACCGCAGCCCAGAGCGGCATCGAACTCCGCGAACTGACCGACGAAAAGGTCGAGCCTGCCATCGTTGTCGTAGTCGAACCATACGGCGCTCGAACTCCAACCGGAAGCGGCAACGCCCGCTTTGGCAGTCACGTCGGAAAATGTTCCATCGCCGTTGTTGTGATAGAGAATGTTGTGCCCAAACTGGGTCACGTAGATGTCCGGAAAGCCATCGCCATCGTAGTCGCCAACGGCAACGCCCATTCCATAACCGCCGCCGCCGACTCCGGCTTTTTCCGTCACGTCGGTGAAGGTGCCATCGCGATTGTTGCGATAGAGCGCGTTGCGCAGTGGGCTGGGCGGATCATAGAACTCCGCTTTACCGCTGTTCACCAGATAGATGTCCATCCATCCGTCATTGTCGTAGTCGAGGAATGCACAGCCGGCGCCGCTGGTTTCCGGCAGATGTTTTGCAGCAGATTTTCCGGCAGTATGTGTCCACGTGATGCCACTCCGCGAAGAAGATATTTCTTCAAATGCAGGGAGCGCCGGCGAGTCTTGCCCAAGGAGAAATGGATAGGGCGCGAGCCTCGACGTGCCAGCCAGAATTCCCAGGTTACGGAGGAGCCGGCGGCGCGAGAGGTGCATCCCAGGCCTGGTGGTCTGCTGCTTCATTCGGTTGGCGATGTCCTGTTGGGCAACGCTAAACTAACAGGCAAATGCGCTGTCTGTCGATCACGTCTCTGCGGAAGTTCCAACTAACATGGCCGGCCCTTCTCGCGCTGGCTGCGTCAGGATTTGTTCCTATAGCGCTCTCCGCGCAGACGCCGACAGGCGGTCAAGCGACCGCAGACGCGAGCTTTGAGCAGTTGAGACTTGCCGCTGACTCAGAAGTCCAAAACGGGGAGAACGCCAATGCGATCCGCGATACTCAACGCGCTCTGCAGATCCAGCCGGATTGGAAAGAAGGCTGGTGGACCCTGGGCACGCTGCAATACGAGGCAAATCAGTACGCTGATGCTGCGCAAGCCTTCCAAAAGGTTGTCACATATGCTCCACGGCTGGGAACAGCATGGGCGCTCCTGGGGTTGTGTGAGTTTGAGCTCAAGCAGTACGCCGCATCCTTGTCTCATCTGGAAAGGGGGCAAACACTTGGACTCGGCGATGACGTCGAGATCGCGCGCGTGGCGAGCTATCACCTCGCGCTTCTGCTGCTTCGCGAGGGACATTTCGAGCGCGGCGCGGAACTGCTGCGCTCTACCTTCGGAAGCGGGCCGCCTTCATCGCAGGTCCAATTCGCTCTCGGGCTGGCATTACTTCGTGTCCCGCTGCTGCCGGATGAGATTGACCCGTCTCACGATGCACTGATGCGAGCTGCCGGCAACCTGGCGTCAAGCAGCTCGGATTCGCTCCAGCGCTTTCCGGAGTTCATGGAAAGCCATCCTGCGACGCCCTTTGTTCACTATGCATATGGTCTTCGACTGAGGAAAGCTGGCCGTTGGAATGAGGCGCTCGCACAACAACGGGCGGAAGCAAAGATATCTCCATGGAGTCCGCTGCCCTGGAACGAAATCAGCGCATTGCAGATGAAGCTGAATCACCAAGCCGAAGCGGCCTCGGCCGCGCAAAGAGCGAAAACACTCGAGCCGGGTACTTCTTCGCCTCACTCGGAGAAGAGCCTTCGCGATCCTCGGATGATTTCTCTCTATGAAAACTCCAGCAGATCGATCGGTAATGCAAGCGAGCAGCCTGTCGGTACCGAAGAGCGAACACTTGCGATGCAGGACTACTCGGCTGGTCACTACTCCGACACCGTCTCGCGACTGAAGTCCTGGCTCAACGCGAACCCCGCTGATGGAACAAGCTGGGCGGTACTGGGGTTGAGCGAATTCGGACTGAAGGACTATGACAACGCGCAAATTCACCTGGAACGAAGCGAACAGCTTGGACTGAACGGCAGCGTTGACGCCGTACGCCATGCGAAATATAGCCTCGGCATTCTGTTGATTCGCTCCGGAGATTTCGACCACGCCTCCAAGGTGTTATCGTCCGCAGCCGGAGCCGGCACTCTGCAATCAGAGGTGCGATTCGCGTCAGGACTTGCACTGTTGCGTATCAGTAAGCTGCCTGGGGATGTCGAGCCGGAACAGCGCAAACTGGTGGATCGAGCCGGTGAGATCGCGCAGTTGCTCTTCACAAGCAGATATGACGAAGCAGACCCGAAGTTTGAAATGCTCTTGAAGCAATACCCACAGCTCCCCTTCCTTCATTACGCTTACGGAACAGCTCTGCTAGCCATCTCCCGATACAAGGACGCGCAGGCCCAGATGCAGGCCGAAATCGCGATCTCCCCCGGCAGCGAATTGCCATATGTTCGGCTCGCGTCGATCGCGTTGCGACAGCAACAACCCAGTGATGCAATCGAACCGGCTGAACATGCGATCAAATTGGCTGCGGGTTCGGCTGAAGCGCACTATCTGCTTGGCAGAGCAGCACTGGAAGTAGGCGATACCACCCGCTCCGTCCGTGAACTCCAGATCGCATGCAGCCTGGCTCCATCGAGTCCGGAGGTGCACTTCAACCTTGCGAAAGCCTATGGGAAGGCGGGGCAGACGCACCAGGCCCAGGAGGAACGCGCGCGGTTTACGGAATTGAATGCCGTCGCCGATGCGCGAAGACAAGAGGGCAATCAGACATATCAGGGGCCGCACGATACAGGTGAAATGTCGGTCTCTCAGCAGCCCGGCAGAAGTGCGGCTCCGCCAAACTGATTTTCTCTATCCCTTGGCGCGACCTTTGATTTGCTTCGCCAGCTTCTCGATCTGCTGCGCTTTCTTCACCACGCTTAAAGGGAACGTGGCCTTGATATTTGTGTGGTCAACTTCGTCCTGCAGCTCACCTCAGAGCTTGTAGCTGATGAACCAGTCCAACGATCTGCATTTGATTGATGTTGTTGGGAGTATCCTTGTCCGGGTGATGATCTCCGGGCTATCCATGCCCGCCGGAGCGTTCGAGTTACCCGGCGCATTGGGTGAGGGCCGGTACTGCGACGACTGCAGTGCTTCGCCCCTGGATCCAAGGAGATCTGTCAGTGTTACCGGCAACGCCCACAGCTCCCACAACGAGGATGGAACGGCGCGATCTGATCATCAATTCACCCATGAGCCATCTTCAGGACAAACTTCCTGCACCCTGGAATCATCGACGACTTGAAGATGCTTCGCGCGCCATTTTTATTGCGACATGGCGAGCAGGGCCATCGCGTTTCCGCGATACACGCGCTCAAGAACCGCATCCGGCAGCGCCAGACCATAGATCTGCCATCGTCCCTGACGAGACGCATGTGAGGGATAATCAAAATATTCATCGCCGGTTTCGAAAAATCGATAATGGGCTCGATACATCGATTCCTCTGGCAGCAGGTCTGCACCAAAGAGAATGCGATCGGAGAATCGCAGAAAAAAGCGACGCGCGGTGAACGGTTGCCGGCCCAGTTCAGCCACACGCGCCGACATGTCGAGTTGAACATTGGGGTGCGCATCCAGCGTTGCCGCGAGTGACGCCAGGTCCTCCGGTTGTTCGCCCATGTGAGCTGCAACGAACCGGGTCTTCGGGTGACGCGCGAAGACGCCGTTCCGCTGCGCGAGAAGCTCTTCCCTACTGAACGCAGACCCATAGAAGCTCCAGTCTGGATGCGCCGAGAGCTCCTCGAAGCGTTCGTTGTGCGCATCGGTTGCCAGAAAAAATGCCGCCGGATCAGCTGTGTGGAACATGATGAAGACGCCTATTTCCGCGGCCCGTGCGAAGAGCGGGTCCAGCCGTGCATCATCGATACGCAGAAGCGAGCCATCGCGATCCTGAAGGCGCAGACCCAGGTCTTTCCATATCTTGATGCCGATTGCGCCCGCGGATACGCATTGCTCCAGTCGCCGAACGGATCGCTCAAAGAATCCGTCTTCCTGGAGATCGCGCCAATCCATCCATGCGATGGTGGAAAAGCGACGGGGCGACGCCGCGCGAAGCCGCGTAAGGCTGTCAATCCCATCGGTACCCGGCTTCATCGTGATGTTCACCAGGTGCTCGATGCCACAAGCATCCATGATGCGCAGCACCTCCGCGGGCTCCATTCCATCGATGTGATTGTGGAAGTCGATCGCGGCGAACTTCGGACGCTGGATCGAATGTTCTGGCACGCGGAGCATCGATTGTGGCGCGAACTCGCTCAAGTTAAGCGTTACCTTGCTCTCAGCAGTCATCATCGAGACGAATGGATCGCGCTCATCGCCTGGCATGTTGGCTCCAATCCTTGCGTGTCATAAGTGGGTCAAACGCGGCCAAACTCACGCGGTGTGCTCCAAAGATGCGTCCGCTTTGCGCGAAGCGAGGAAAGTCGACAGTGTTGGAGCATCGGGCTGGGCGGCAGTTCCGCCTACGCCGGTGGCAGACAGCGCCCCGACAGCATTTGCCAACAGCAGACACTCACATAAAGAACGCTTCGTCAGCAAGCCGTGCACGAAGCCGGCTGCAAATGAATCGCCGGCGCCGGTTGTATCTACGACATTCACCCGAAATGTGTCGACGTGCACCCTATCGGTGCCTCGCACAGCAGTCGCTCCTTCGCTGCCCTCTTTCACAACGGCACAGGCTGTACGTTCTGCAAGCAGGGAGAGAGCTTCCGTCGTGTTCGTCATGCCCGTAAGCGCCTGCGCTTCAGATTCGTTCACGAACACAACATCGGCAACGCGCAAGACGTCCCATATCTCTCGCGACCATCTTTGCGACGGATCGGAGTTGGGATCGAAAGAGACCGTAAGGCCCGCTGCCTTCGCCTCGCAGACCAGCCGCGAAAAATCCGGGCGCAAGCGTTCCTGCAGAAAGTATGACGTGAGGTGCAGGTGCCGGAAGCCCTCAAAGAGATTTGGGGGCAGATCGTCGTATCCCAGGTCGGCGATCGCGCCAAGGTGGGTGACGAGTGCGCGGTCGTCACGCGTGCTCAACACGATCGTGGCGCCCGTCGGAAGCGGCGAAAGCAGGAGGCGATCAGTCGAGATGCCTGCAGTTAGCAATGCACCCCGGCAAAATCTGCCGAAATCGTCGTCACCCACCTTGCCGACGAAACCAACGGAGTGGCCTAGCCGTGCGACGCCGCTCGCAAAGATGGCGGAGGCGCTGCCGAGCACCATCTGCATTCCCTGGGCCAGGACCTCGCTGCCGAGTACAGGAGGCGAGGCCAGTCCGGAAAGCACGATATCGACGTTCAGTTCGCCTATTACCAGCACAGAAGGAAGTACCTGCGTAGAACTCCTTCCTGTCGATCGTAGGCCCTGCAGCGGATGTTCAAGGGAATTGTCGTTTGCTTTCATTTTGTTTCGATTTATAGTTTTGAGTGTAATACAATCATCGACTGTTGGAGCAACGGGTGGTGTTGGTTAGGAGAAGTTTGTGGATGCATTGAGTGGTTTGATGGGATTGCCGGATCGTCTGGGGGCTGAGCATACCGCTCGGGAGATTGCGCAGCAACCGGAGACGTGGGCGGGGACGCTGGCGCTGTGCCGGGGGCGGCAGGCGGAGCTTCGGGCATTTGTGGCCCGGCAGGTGGGGCGGCCGGTGCTGTTGGCGGGGGCCGGGACCTCGGATTTTGTCGGCAGGTCGGTGGAGCGGCTGCTGCAGCGGCGGTGGGGCAGGCCGGTGCGCGCGGTGGCCAGCACCGAGCTGCTGACCGGGATGGACGACTGGCTTCGCACTGATGAAGGTGCACTTTGCATCTCGTTCTCGCGGTCGGGCGACAGCTCAGAGGGCGTGGCGGTCATTGAGGAGATGAAGCGCCGCTTTCCTCGCGTGGCGCACCTGGTGATTAGCTGCAACGCCCAAGGCGCCATGGCGAAGCTGATGCACGGCCAAGCGCAATCGTACGCGCTGGTGCTGGACCCGGCGACCAACGATCGCGGTCTGGCGATGACCAGCTCGTTTTCGAACATGGTGGTAGCGGGCCAGGCGCTTGCGTATATCGATGACCTGGACGGGTACGGCGCGATGCTCGAGCAGCTTGCGCAAGGCGCGGAGTCGCTGCTGCCGCGGGCGGCCGATGCCGCGGCCAAGCTGGCGAAGAGCGGCTTTACGCGGGTGTGCTTTCTCGGGTCTGGGGCGCTGAGGGCCACGGCGGCTGAGTCCGCTCTGAAGGTGCAGGAGCTGACGGCCGGCCGGATCTTCACCATGTCGGAATCGTTCCTCGGTCTGCGGCACGGGCCGCTGTCGTTCATCGACAGACAAACGCTGGTTGTCGCCTACGTGGCCTCGGATGCGCAGACGCGCTCCTATGAAGGAGACCTGCTCAGCGAGCTGCGCGACAAGAAGCTGGGCGCGACGATTGCGGCCACAGGATTCGGACTCCATATCTCCGAGGCGGCGCATGTGGCACTCGATCTCGGTAAGTGCGCCGGCGCGCCACCGGATGCTCTGCGTCCGCCGCTGGACGTGATCTTCGGTCAACTGCTGGGGTTGTTCTGCTCACTCGAAGCCGGGCTGAAGCCGGATACGCCGAGCCCAACGGGCGCCATCTCGCGGGTCGTCTCGCATGTGAGGATCCACTCATCGCAGCCTGTTCCGGAGCTCAAGTGACTTTCTCGAAGCACCACTCGCCCCGTTCGGCCGCTGCCCTCTCGCTCTCTTTCGCCCTGACTGCCTTTGCCCTGTCTGCACATGGCTGGAGCCAACAGCATGCGGCGAGCGCCGGGGATGTGATCGCCTCCGCGGCAAGCTCCTCCGCTGAGAACTCCAAGGAAGGGCGCATCGGGGATGGTGTGATTGAGGCGCGATGGCCGCTCCGTGACGGGAAGCCGGGTGGGCTGGAAGTTCGCGATGTGCGCGACGGACAAGTGTTGCAGTTGATTGGCCCGTTCAAGCTGGCGCTGGCGGATGGACAGGTGGTTGATCCTGCGACGATGACGCTGCTCGGGCCGGGGCGGGTTGAGCCGCTGGCTGCCAATCCGGATGCGACGGTGGCGGCAGAGAAGCTGCCTGGCAGCTCCGTTCACTACCAACTGGGTGATCCAGCAGGGCGGTTCCAGATGGAGTGGGCAGTCGTGATGCGCCAGAACGCGCACTACGTGCGCCAGGTGCTGACCATAAAGGCAGGCAAGGCAGATGTCGCCATCACCCGTGTTTCGTTGATCGATGCGACGGCGCCAGGGATGCGCCCGGAAATGAGAATGACGGGGACGGTGAAGGGCACGCCGCTGACGGCGGGAGACTTCTTCCTCGGTTTTGAACATCCGCTCTCCACCAGCAGCGTGGTGGACAAGCGCGGCGTGGCCGAGATGGAGCGGGTGCTGCCGCTGCGGGCGGGGCAAACGGTGCGCTATTCCGCCGTGGTGGGGGTGGCCGCGCCGGGGCAGATGCGGCGCGATTTCCTGGCGTATATCGAGCGCGAGAGGGCGCATCCGTACCGCACGTTTCTGCACTACAACAGCTGGTACGACATTGGCTATGAGAACCGCTACACGCAGGCGGAGGCGGTGGAGCGGATTAACACCTTTGGCCGCGAGCTGCACGACAAGCGCGGGGTGACGCTGGACTCCTTCATGTTCGACGACGGGTGGGATGACACGGCGGGCATGTGGGCGTTCCGCAAGGACTTCAAGAACGGTTTCCTTCCGCTGAAAGAGGCAGCGGCGCAGTACGGGACGGCGCCGGGCGTGTGGCTCTCTCCGTGGGGAGGCTATGCGCATGAAAAGCAGGAGCGGATTGCCGAGGGACGCAAGGAGGGCTACGAGATCGAGAACGGCGGCTTCGCGCTCTCCGGGCCGAAGTACTATGCGCGCTTTCACGAAATCTGCATGGAGATGGTGAAGAAGTACGGCGTAAACCAGTTCAAGTTCGACGGCACGGGCAATGTGGACACGGTGGTGAAAGGCAGCGCCTTCGACAGCGACTTTGACGCGGCCATTCACCTGATCGGGGATCTGCGGGAGGTGAAGCCGGACCTGTACATCAACCTGACCACGGGCACCTATCCTTCGCCGTTCTGGCTGATGTATGCGGACTCGATCTGGCGGGGCGGCGATGACCACAGCTTTGCCGGGGTGGGGCCGGAGCGCGAGCGCTGGATCACCTATCGCGATATGGACGTGTACGACCACATCGTGAAGGGCGGTTCGCTGTTCCCGCTCAACTCGTTGATGCTGCACGGGTTGATCTACGGACAGTATGCCTTTCACCTGAATACCGATCCGGGCGGCGACTTCAAAAATGAGGTACGCGATTACTTCGGGACGGGCACGGATTTGCAGGAGATGTACATTACGCCATCGCTGCTGAAGCCGGCGGACTGGGATGTGCTGGCGGAGGCGGCGAAGTGGTCGCGCGCGAATGCCGGAGTGCTGAAGGACACGCACTGGGTGGGCGGCGATCCGCGATGGCTGCAGGTGTATGGATGGGCATCGTGGACGCCGGAGAAGGCGATCGTGACATTGCGCAATCCGAGCGATAAGCCCCAGTTTTTTCAGTTGGATGCGGAAAAGGCGTTTGAGCTGCCGCCGGGCGCGGCACGACGCTTCCGCGCGCACAGCCCGTGGAAGGATGAGGCCGGAATGCCTCCGATGCAACTGGTGGCGGGGACGCCGCATATCTTCCGTCTGGAGCCGTTTCAGGTGCTGACTTTGGAGGCTGTTCCGGAGTAAACGACGGGCATTGCTGGGCTGAAAACGCGCGAAATTTGTGTCTGAAAAGGGCGTTTGCGGGCGCGTTTAGGACCCGTTCGGGTGCGCTTTGGAGCGCGATTTGTGCTGGAAAGAGGCGCTTGATTGCGCAGATTTTCGGCGTTTTTGCACCGGGGATGGTGCGATTTTGTGACTTTCGAGTGGTTTCGTTTTTTCCTGTCGCAAACTGGCGGATGGAATAACGAAAGCCGGGCTTCCATGAGAAGGCCGGGCGGATGCCATTCGCCGGAGTCCGTTATGCCAATCAAGATGGGAACATTGGGGACCGGGCAGCGTAGGTAGCAGATGAAGGGGGCGGCGTCCCTATGCTCCGATGCAGCCGGCTAGCTGGTTTGATGTTGCTCACTTTCCTGGCAACTCCTCTTTCTTCGCAAAGCGCGGCGTGGAAGGATCCGTCACCCCACAGCACGCGATTCGTGAGCGTGGATAAGGATGTTCAGCTGGAAGTACTCGATTGGGGTGGTTCTGGCAGGCCAATCGTTCTTCTGGCCGGGGGCGGCAATACGGCTCACGTAT
This sequence comes from uncultured Acidobacteriaceae bacterium, assembly GCA_963763665.1. Classification (GTDB taxonomy): domain Bacteria; phylum Acidobacteriota; class Terriglobia; order Terriglobales; family Acidobacteriaceae; genus KBS-83. Next base: position 617,295 of record CAVXPT010000005.1, read on the forward strand.
TCGATGATTTCGCTCCGAAGCTCACAGCACAATTTCATGTTTACGGGATGACAAGGCGCGGATTCGGCGCGTCCGGTTATGCAGCCACGGATGACCCGGCTGACCGCCTTGGAGACGACGTTGTGGCCGTGATTGCCGCGCTCAAGCTGAAGCGACCGATCCTGGTGGGGCACTCGATAGCTGGAGCGGAATTGAGTTCGGTTGCCAACAGCCATCCCGACCGAGTTGCGGGCCTGGTCTATCTCGACGCCGCCTATTCCTACGCCTTCGACAACGGCAAGGGCGCAAACATTATGGAAATCCAGAAGCTCCAGGGGCCTCAACCTCCTCCACCGAGTGGAGCGGATTTGGCCAGCTTCGCTGCACTCCAGAAATATTATGAGCGCGTGAACGGATTTCTATTCCCTGAAGCGGAGTTGCGCCAGCAACGGGAATCAACCCCGGACGGCAGGGTTGGAACACCACGTGATTTTCGCGGTGGCGCTTTGTTTATGCCGCTGATGAAGGGCACGAAGAAGTACAGCAAGATTCCTGTACCTGCGCTTGTGATTTTTGCGAACCCGCATAGTCAGGGGAGGTGGGTTGACGACAACCGGGATCCTTCGGTGCAGACCGCAGCTCGGGCTTACTCCACTGCGTTATCACCTTTAGTAGAGCGGCAGGAAAAGGCAGTTGAGCATGGCGCGCCAAAGGCGCAGGTGATTACATTGGCCGGGGCGAATCATTACGTATTTCTGTCAAACGAGGCGGAGGTACTGCGGGAGATGCGTGCCTTTCTTGCCAGGCGACATTAGGAATGCTGAAGGCTGCTGCAGACACTGCAGGTCCTTTACTCCATCTTCGGTTGCGTTCTGGGTGACAGAGCTTTGGGGTTCTAGCGGGTGGGGCGGAGGCGGGTGGCGGGTTTTGCGGGGAGCTTGTGCGGGGCCTCGGTGGACTCGCGGATGATGAGGGTGGGGGCGACGCGCACGGTGGTGGGCTCCCGGGTGATGCGGCCTTCGATGCGGTCGATGAGGATGCCGGCGGCGCGCGCTCCCATTTCATAACTCGGCTGCACGACGGTGGTGAGATGCGGATGGAATGGGCTGTCGACGGCGAGATCGTCGAAGGTGGCCAGTGCGATGTCCTGGGGGCAGCGGATGTTCAGCTCCTCGAATGCTTTCAGCACGCCGAGGGTCATGACGCCGTTGCAGACGAAGATGGCCGTGGGCCTGGCTGCGCGGTCCCGATTCTCCGGCGAGACGATCTGTTTTCCGAGACGGTAGCCGGAGTCGTGGCGGAAATCTCCTTCGAGGATCCTTCCCTTCTCTGCCGGGATGTCTGCTTCGCGGAGCGCCTCTTCATAACCGCGAAGACGCTCGCGTCCGGTCTGCACGTCCAGAGGACCGGTAATGATGGCGATGCGGCGATGGCCTTTCTGGATCATGTGGCGCACGCACTCGCGCGCGCCGCGCACGTTGTCGAGCAGGACAGCATCGGTCTTGACGCCGGGCACGGTGCGGTCGAGACAGACGAGGGCGACGCCGGCGTCGATAGTGCTCTTGAGGTGGGTGGTGTCGGTGCCGCTGGCCGAGGCGAGCAGCACGCCATCGACGCGATAGGAGCGGAGCGCGGCGACGATGCGGCGCTCGCGACCGATCTGCTCATCGGTGTTGGCAGTCATCAGAAAGTAGCCGCGCTCGAAGGCGGTATCTTCGGCACCGCGGATGATCTCGGGAAAGAATGGGTTGGTGATGTCGGGCAGGACCATGGCGAGCATGCGTGTCTGCCGGACCTTGAGGCTGCGGGCAATCTCGTTGGGGGAGTAGTTCAGCTCGCGGATGGCGATCTGGACACGCTCGGTGAGCTTGGGGCTGACCTTGCGGGTGCCGCGGATGACGTTGGAAACGGTCGCGATGGAAACGTCGGCGCGTCTGGCTACTTCCACAATCGTCGCCATACGATCCGCGCCAGTGCCGTTGGTTTCCGCAGGAACCATAGGTTATGTGAAGACTGTATCGTGGATTCGATCCGGCTACAAACGGACTTGCCGTCCGGGGCGATCGCGCCTGCGGCGCGTGCACTGCGGCTCGCTCCTTTTGTTCGCTCACGTTTGGCTTTGTGGGTGTGCTCGAAAATAGCAGGTTCTTCGCTTCGCTCAGAATGACACGGATTTGAATAGGGTTTGCGAAAGGTACAACGATGCTGAAAGGGATTTCTCCTTATCTAAGCCCCGAGTTGCTGAAGACGCTTTACGAGATGGGGCATGGCGACGAGATCGTACTGGCCGATGCGCACTTTCCCGGCCATACGCTGGGGCGGCGGGTGGTGCGCGCGGATGGTCTGAATGTCTCGCAGCTGCTGGATGCCATTCTGCCGCTGTTTGAGCTGGAGAAGGGCGACGACGCGCTGGCGATGATGCAGCCGGATGGCGGCGATGCGATGAACGCGGAGGTGGAGGCGGATTTTCTTCGGGCGGTGCGGCGGCATGCGGCGCGCACGAGTCCTGCGGCGCGGGTTGCGAGAGAGGCTTTCTATGAGCGCGCGAAGCGCGCTTACTGCGTGGTGATGACGGGGGAGTTGCGGGCTTATGGGAATTTGATTTTGACGAAGGGGGTTACGCCCGTGGACTGACCGTCCGAGGGACGGGGATAAGGATGTTCGGAGGTCGCTTCGCTCCGATCGAATACGCCCACCCTACGCCTTCGCGTAGGACGGGGCACCCGGCTTTACTCGGGATGACAGGATGATGAGTGTGGTTAGTGCGTGACTCCGGCGTTGCCGGGGCCGCCGGTTGGCTGCAGGGCGGGGAGTCTTTCGTCTACCGGTGGCAGGGATGGGAAGGGCTCGTGCGGCTCGGCCTGATACCAGTAGCCGACGGAGTAGTAGTTATCGGAGCGGGCGTTGGCGTGGCCGTGCTCGATGGTGGCCTTGAAGGATTTGGTGAATGGAATGGGCGAGTCGAGATGGAAACGATAGACGCTGGAGCGGCTGCCGGCGAGCTCCGTGCCGACGACGGGCGCTCCGTATAGCGCGTAGGAGAAGGGCTCGCCACCGAAGTCCCATGCGCCGAGGAAGTAGTCTTCCGTGCCGGTGCCGGTAATGGAGGGAGTGTTGACGCCGTCGATGAAGAACATGTCATCGCCCTCGCCCCACCACATGTCCTGGTTCTGCAGCACGGACATGGTGACGCCTACATATTGTCCGTGGCCTTTGGCTTCAAACCAGACGTAGTTGTCTTTGCCATCGAGGTTGGACTTGTTGTTGACCGCTGAGTCGCCATTGGACTTCCAGTCGGTGGTCCAGCCGTGATTGGGCTGCGACTGGCGATATTGCGCGTGGAAGTAGAGAGTGCCTGCCGCGAGCGGATGATCGTAGGTGCGGTAGTCGATGTTGTAGTAGAGAGAGTTGATCGGCTCTTTGCCTTCATTCGTAACCGTGATGCGGGCGTGATGGGCGAAGGGCATGGGGAAGAAGCTGTTGAGGCTTTTGACGCTGCCGACGGAGAGCATCTCCGAGTGCCAACTGTGATATTCGCCGAGGCCGAGGCCGAAGAAGTCGCCGATGGGTGATTCGACACTGGGGCTCTTCTCGTCATCCCAATAGATGCGCAGGACGATGCGCTTGAGGTTATAGGGCTCGTTGTCCGCGATGGTGAACCAGATGTGCGAGACTTCGCCGGGGCCGGCCGCATCGAGCACGGTCTCTGTGGCGCCGGGCTCGACGTGGCGAAAATCCGCGTTGGCGCCTTTCGGATCGGCGCTTGAGGCGCGATGGAGCACGTAGGTCTGCTGGACCGTCAGGTCGGGTTGCCAGCCGGGGGTCTGCGCGTGAGCCATGAGGGCGAGGGCGCCGAGAGAAAAGAGAACCGCAATTCGTTTCATAACAATTCACCTCAGAAAATTCAACGAGTCCACTAATCGATGCCGAACTTGTGCTGCATTTTTTCGAGTGAGATGCCGCTGGTCTCCGGGTAATAGAAGAAGACGAGGATGAAGTCGACGGCCATCATGGCGGCGAAGAACATGAAGGGATAGGCGCCGGAGGACTTGGCCATGATGGGAAACAAGAGCGAGATGAGGACGTTCCAGACCCAGTGCGAGGAGCTGCCGAGGCTTTGGCCTTTGGAGCGGACGCGGTTGGGAAAGACCTCGCTGATGTAGACCCAGAGCACCGCGCCCTGCGACATGGCGAAGGAGGCGATGAACGCCATCAGGAGCCAGACGAGCCAGTTCAAGTGGGTATGCGTATAGAAGACGTAGGAGATCAGGCTGAGGCAGATACCGAGGCCGACGGTTCCGATGAGAAGGAGTTTCTTGCGTCCGAATTTGTCGATGACCGACATGGCCAGCAGGGTGAAGACCAGGTTGGTGGCGCCGACGGCGATGGCCTGCAGGTTGCCGGAGACTTTGGTCGCACCGGCGAGGGCGAAGATGTCGTTGAGGTAATAGAGGACAGCGTTGATGCCGGAGAGCTGGCTGAACATGCCGACGGTGAAGGCGATGACGATGGGCTTGAAGTATTGCCGGGAGAACAATGGGTCCGCGGTTCCGGCGCGCTCCAGGTGGACGGAGGCGACGATTTCATCCAGCTCTTCCTGAGGTTTCGCCACTCCGGTGAGTTTGAGCACGGAGAGCGCTTCGTGCAGGCTGGATTGCGTGACCAGCCAGCGCGGGCTGCGCGGAATGACAAAGAGGGTGATCAAAAAGGCTATCGCCGGGATAGCGGAGACGCCGAACATCCAGCGCCACTCATGCGCGCCGAGGTGCATGCTGCCGATGATGGCGTTCGATACATAGGCGAGCAGGATGCCGACGACGATGTTGACCTGAAAGAATCCGACGAGGCGGCCGCGCCATTCGGCCGGCGCGATCTCCGCGATGTACATGGGACCGAGAACGGACGATCCGCCGATGCCGAGGCCGCCGATGAAGCGAAAGAAGATGAGCGCGTGCCAGTTCCAGGCAAAGGCGCAGCCGATGGCGGAGAGCACATAGAAGATGGCCATGACGCGAAGACTGTCGCGGCGGCCGAACTTCTGTCCGGGAATGCCGGCGCCCATGGCGCCGATGACGGTGCCTGCGAGAGCGCTGGAGACAGTGACGCCGAGCAGAGCGGGGGTGAGGTGATACACGCTCGTCAAGGCAGAGGTGGTGCCGGAGATGACGGCGGTGTCGAAGCCGAAGAGCAGGCCGCCCAGCGCGCCGACTATCGTGCTCTTTACTACATGCGAGTTAATGCTCATTCATTCTCCAAAGCGCGCGCATCGGCTGCAATTTCGCGCAGGCGGGGCAGGATGTGCCCGAGCTGCGCGGCCGGCGCGGCGGGATTTCCAAGCGAGAAATAGACCTCTCGATACAGTGGGTATACGTTACCGTACGCCGCCGCTGCCCGCTCATCGGGAAGAAATGTTTCGCATGGAGGACACAGGGCCGCCTGCGCCTCCTCGACCGTTTTGTAGTCGCCTGCGGCGAGAAACGCGAAGATGGCCGAGCCGAGGCTGGTGACATCGCCGAGGGGCACGAGCACCGGCTTGTTCAGCGCATTCGCGTAGACCTGATTGAGGACACGGTTTTTCTGCGGAATGCCGCCGCCATTGATGATGCGGTTCACGGGCGAGCCGTGCTGCTGCATCTGCTCCAGGATGATGCGGGTGTGCAGCGCGGTGCCCTCGATGGCGGCGAAGAGCTCGTCCTGCGCGGTGTGGACGAGGTTCCAGCCGAGCGTGACGCCGCCGAGATTGGGATTGACGAGGATGGTTCTGTCGCCATTGTCCCAGACGGTGCGGAGGAGGCCGGTTTGTCCGGCTCGGTAGCTTTCGAGGCCGCGGCTTAAATCCGCGACAGAGGTTGCGGCTCTGCGCGCGATGCCGTCGAAGACATCGCCGACCGCGGAGAGACCGGCCTCAATACCGGTGTAGCCGGGCAGAACGGAGCCGGGGACGACGCCGCAGACGCCGGGCACGAGGGCCTGTTGATCGCTGACGCCGATGATGCAGGTGGAGGTGCCGATGACGTTGACGACATCGCCGAGACGGATGTTTGCGGCGACCGCATCCCAATGCGCGTCGAGCGCACCGACGGGGATGGGAATGCCGGCGCGAAGGCCGAGGCGTGCGGCCCATTCGTCGCTGAGCGCACCGGCGATGCGGTCGGAGGTTTCATAGCGACCAGCGAGCTTCTGGCGGACGCCGGCGAGCAGCGGATCGACGGAGACGAGAAACTCCTCCGAGGGCAGGCCCCCCCACTTCGCATTCCACATCCACTTGTGGCCCATGGCGCAGATGGAGCGCGGCAGATCGGCGGCGGAGGTGATGCCGCACAGGGTGGCAACGGCCATGTCGCAATTTTCGAGAGCGGTGACGAAGCGCGCGCGCTTGTCCGGATTGTGGCGCAGCCAGTGCAGGAGCTTGGAGAAACCCCACTCCGAGGAGTAGACGCCGCCACACCACGCGATGGCTTCGAGGTGTTGACGGTGGGCAGCTGCGGTGATCTCCTGCGCCTCGCGCCATGCGCGGTGATCGCACCATAGATAGTAGTCGTCGAGCGGCTCTAAATTTTGGCCGACAGGAATGACGCTGGAGCCGGTGGCATCGAGCGCGAGCGACTGAACTTGATCGCCGCGGACGCCGCTATTTTTGAGCGCACTGCGCATGGCGAGAGCGAGAGCGTCCATCTGCGCGTGGTGACTCTGCGTGGCGAGATTGGGGTCCTGGGCGGAGCGGCGCAGAGGATACTCCGCGACACCCGAGCCGAGTCTGCCTTCGCTCTTGCTGAAGAGAGAGACGCGCACGCTCAATGTGCCGAAATCGACGCCCGCAACAATACTCAACGGACTGGCCGTCCGAGGCAAAGGCGCCTGCGGCGCGGTGCTAGCCGCACGGGCAAAGGCGCCTGCGGCGCAAGCTGTGGGTTCGCTTCCGTTGGTCGCTCCGGGACGGAGTTGTGGGCTTGCCCGCTCACTGCAGGTCCTTCGCTCCGCTCGGGGATGGGGCACCCGTTGTTGTGGTGACGCGAGCAGTTTCAACAGCAGGTTTCCTCCAATGTGCGGCTTCGCCGCTCCGGCCGGAATGACGAGTTCATAACAATGACTTCAGCGAGAAAGGTCATTCGTCCAATCTCAACTGAAGCTGACGTTACCGCAGAGATGCACATGAACACCGAGCGCGTGGAACATGGCCGACTTGACGGCGAGGGCCTGGAGCAGCGCGTTTCTCGTCTGGAGCGTAGGCGATGCTGACGTGGTTGGCACGATGGCGCGCCATGAAGGAATTGCGCGAGACACCATCGAAGGTGGCGCTGACCATAGGCCACTGGGTGGTGGTCTGCTTCCATCGGCGTTCTGTTTCTTCCGCGGGAAGAGCGACGACGGAGCCGAGGCCGATGTCTACGTGGAGGCTGCCGGCTTCGACGAAGACGCGGCTCCAGACGATTTTTCCGGGACGGCCTATTCCCTTCAGCGTTCCTCCGCCGAGAGGAAAGTACATGGGCGGCTGGCGATCACTGGAGGCGCCACGATAGCCATCGACAAAGTGGCTGGCCGGCGCGGCGCCGGAGATTTGCAGCACCCACACGAAGTCATCGATGACCGTCTTCCGCTGAAGTGCTCGCCCCAGCGCAGGTCGTGCAGCGTGGTGGCGGGATCGAGTTTGAGCGCGGTCCAGCAGCGGTTGGTCACGAGAGCGTCGAGGCCGGCGCCTTCGTCGACCTCGTTGAAATGCGGCAGAGGGCCGCCGGCGTAGAGCTCCTTGCCGGAACGATCGTGCACCGGAGGGCGCTCGCTGTTGTTGAGCAGGCCTTCGACCAGATCCGACGCGGGCACCATGTCCTTGAGGCCCTGCTGGTATTGAATGCCGATCGCATCGCAGCCGAATTCGTCGGCGATCTGCATAGCGGCGATATACATCTTGCACTGCTCGTGAATCTGCTTGTCGGTGAGCTCCGTTTTGTCGTCTTTGCCGGTGTTGAAGCGCATGCCTTTTGCATCGAGCCAACGTCTGACAGCGGTGGCCTCGTCGTCGCCGATGAGCCGCATCCTGGCGACAAGCGCGGACTGGCTGAGCCGTTCCTTGAAGACGCCGAGCGGATTTAACAGCTCGTCGTCGATGATGGCGTTGTACATGCCCATGCAGCCTTCATCGAAGATGCCGAGGATCGCTTTGTGTTTGAGGAGCTTTGCCGCGAGCTCTTCACCGGTGCTCTTCGCCGATGCGGGCAGCGCGCTCACGTCGAGGTCGCGCACGTGGGAGAGATCGTGGGTGACGCTTCCCTTCTGAATCCACTCCTGCAGCCGCGTACGGAAATACTCGTCGGTGAAATTTTCGCTCCACAGGGTGTTGAAGGGGACGCCCGCCTTGACCAGCGAGCCATTCAGATTGAGCAGCCCGACCAGGCCCGGCCACTGGCCGGACCAGTTGGCGACGGTGAGAATGGGCCCGCGATGGCTGCGCATGCCGGGGAGCACGTGATGCGTGTACTGCCACGCGGCAGTGGCGAAGACGAGGCTGGCATGCGGGATCGATGCCGGCGAAGATGTCCATGCCCATGCGCTGATTGGAGACGAATCCGTGGCCCTTCGCCGCATCGACCGGAAATGCGCGCTCCACCGCGACGCCTTGCTGCTGAAACGCTTCAGTGAGCTTGCGCTCCAGTTCTTCCTGAGCCGGCCAACAGACCTGGTTTGCGGATGGCCGCAGGTCTCCGCTGGTGATAAGAACAACCTTTTTTAAAGGTAAGTCCGCGTGCGAAGGTGACATGGTTTAGACCCTCTTTCGTGATTCTCTTCCTAGTTCTGCTGCATGACCGTTTTCACAAATCCATTGAACGACAGCTTGTGGAACGTACCTCGCTCCTTCGCTGCGCGCAGGATGACAATCGTGTTTCAAGGATTGTTCTTCACGATCTCCTCGTCGACACGATTTCGATCGTCGAGACGTTCGAGCTCACCCTGCGCCTGACTGCGCGCCTTGACATCCTGAGAGACTTTTTCGAATTGACTCAATGCCTGGTTCATCCGCTCCTTGTCGTCCATGCCGCGGTACGCGCGCGAGAGCAGATAGTAGGCGGTCGCGTCGTCCTTCCTGAGGGACAGATAGTGGGTCAGATGGTTGACCGCCGCTGGATAGTCATTGCGATGCAGATCCAGCTTGCCAAGCAGACGGTATGCGTCCGGGGGAGGCCGATCCAGGAGGAGAGCGCTCCGGAGAGCCTTCTCCGCTTCGTCATTCTTTCCCATCAACAGCAGCGTCTGGCCAAGGAGGGTTTGAACACTGGCGGAGTGCGGCTGCTGTTGCAGCTCTGCTTCAAATTCGGCGAGCGCTTCGGCCGACTTGCCGCTGCGCAGCAGGCTGCTGCCGATCGCTTCATGGATACCGGGCAGATCCGGCTTCAACTGCAGGACGATGCGATATTCGGCGACTGCCTTGTCCTCCTGCTGCCCCAGCACGAATGCGTCCGCCATGATCTGGTGAGCGCGATAGGAATCGGGAGCGATGGAGAGGACGTGCTCGAAGGCGTTGCGCGATTTCTGCTCAGCGGCATGCGCCTGGGCGTAGAGAGCGTCCTCCTTGTTGGTTGCAGCGCTTTCCATCATGGGCGTGGAGGCCGGCTTTCCTCCCATCTCGGTCACGGCTGCGCGGAGTTCTGCGATATCCGGGCGGCGGGTGTTGGCCTGCTCGAAGTCCTCGAGCGCCTTCTTTCGATTTCCCTGCAACTGAAACTGCTCGCCTGCCAATTGCCATGCCCTTCCGCTGTTCGGTGCAGCCTTCAGGAGTGCGAGGGTACTCCTTTTGCCGATTTGAAGATAAGCATGCCCCAGCGCGTACCAGGCGTCGATGTTGCCGGGGGCAAGCCGACAGACTTCTTCAAACTGTTTTGCCGCGGCGTCGTACCGTGACTGCGCCACATAGGCGTAGCCCAGCCATGTGTGCGCGATGACGTCCGAGGAACGGAGACGAACCGCGGTTTCAAGCTCGGGTACCGCCGCATCCGGCTTTGCGAGTTGGTACCACGCCAATCCGCTGAAGAGGTGCGGCGCAAGCAGATTCGGACTCAGCGTCATGGCCTTTCGGAGGACGGCGACAGCCTGCTGCCATTGGTGATTGAAATACAGGGCGACGCCCAGGTTGCTCTGCATCTCTGCATTCCGCGGAAGCTGCCGTGTCAGGTATTCGTATTCGTGCACGGCGCTTGAGAAATCGCCGCGCTGTTCTGCCTCCCGTGCTGCCTGTGCATGGGAAGCCATGTCGTCAGAGATGGTCTGCGCGGCCAAGGGCCAAGCCATGCTCGCTGCGAGTACGAATTTTGCAGCGAGCATGGCCATAGCGGGCTAGAACTCCAGTTTCATACCGAACTGGATGATTCTGGGGGAATTTTGTTGGGCAGCCATGATGCCAAAGACAGTATTCGACTGCTCCAGCGAGCCAGTGCTGAGGTTCGGCGGAGCCCCATTGACGATGAAGGTTTGCGCGTTCCCGCCCGCCGAAAAGATGGTGCGGTTCAGCGCGTTAAAGAAGTTGGCCTGAAACAACAGGTTGAGATTTTCATAGAGACTGGTTCGCTTGGAGACGGACAAGTCCTCATTGATATAGGCCGGCATGCGCAGTGCGGAGATCAGGTTAGGCGCGTTGCCAAACTCGCCCGGAGCGGGCAGAGAAAATGCCGCCGGGTTGATGTAGAACTGGCAGGGATTGCGGCCCGCCGTCGCCTGCACCGGGCCGGAGCAGCTGCGCTTGTACGCGGGATTCTTGAACGGCTGTCCGGGAACAATATTCGGACGGAAGCTGTAGCCGTCGCCGGCGGCGAAGAATGGATTCGAGGCGCCGAGTGCGTCGTACTCAATGTGAATAGGGCGGCCGCTCTGGTATTGGTGGATGCCGGAGACGGACCAGCCTCCCACCACCTTGTTGACCGCTCCGCCGTGATTCAGGAAGCGCTTGCCCTGACCGACAGGCAGCTCATAGGTATAGCTGAGCGAGACGACATGCGGAATGTCTGAACTGGTGACGGAACGATCGCCTTTGGGATTGTAGTAATCCTGCGAGAAGGAACCCGCAAAGATGGCGTTCTCGGCTCCGGCTGTCGCACCGCTATTGGAATCCACGTTTCCGATGGTCTTGGAAAAGGTGTAGGAAAGCAAGAAGGTGAGGCCCTGCGTGAACCGCTTTTGCAGGCTGCTCTGGAGTCCGTTGTAGGAGACGCTTCCGATGGGGTTGAGCGGATTGTCCACGTCGCCATACTGCGGATACGGGCGCAGAGCCTGACCGGCGGTGGCTCCATTGCCGAAGACAGAGGTAAAGCCGGGCCACGGATTCTTAATGCCTGCAGCGGCTACGCGAGAGTCCGTGATGGGCAGCGCCAGGAATTCGTTGAGCGGCAGACCGGCCGCTGCTGCCGCGGCGCTGTAGTTCTGCCTCGCCGCGGTGGGATTCACCTCGTTCGGTTTAGACCACACGCCGAGATGGTAGGTGTGCATGCCGACATAGCCGATGGTCGCGATCATGCTGGAGGAGACCTGCTGCTGCATCTGGCCGCTCCAATAGATCTGCGTTGGAGGTATGCCGGACTTGGGATAGATCAATGGCGGGTTGTCGTTCCCGACCAGAAGCCCCGGATTCAGGTTAGCGCCGCTGACCGAGGAGGCAGGAAACTGCTTGTCCCAATTGTAGGCTGGCGATCCGATGGAGTCGGAGGGGCGGTTGACGGTTGCAAGTCCGGCGAAGCCGAGCGCGTAGAGGCCGCTGCCGATACCATTTTCCAAATTGTCGTTGCCCAGGGGCCGGGTGATGGCGAAGCCTCCGCGGAAGGAGGTCTTGTGATCCGGACCGGGCGAATAGGCGAAACCGATTCTGGGCTGGAACCCTTTGTAGTCCGTGTTGCCAATGCGCGTTTTGCCGTTCCGGCCGGTGCCGTTGCCATAAAACGAAAACGCACCGGGAATGCCGCCAGCACCGGGATTGGCCAGGGCTGGAACCATGGTGGAGACATCGCCCTTCACCTCGGTACGCGGCACCTGCACGTCGTAGCGCAGGCCGAGGTTCAGGGTGAGGTTGGGGCTGACGCGCCAATCGTCCTGAGCAAAGCCGCCAACCTGCCACCAGCGATAGCCCTGCGATACGGGATAGTCGAAGCGAGAGAAATCCATTCCGCCGAAGAGGAAGCTTGCAGCCGCGTTGCCGGTGCCCGCAGGAATCGATACTGCATTCCCATTTGCAAAGCCGGTGCCGTTCAGGGCTGTTTGTGTGGTTTCAAAGGTGAAGCTGCCGGTGGGAATGCCCTGTTCATTCCGCTGCAGCCGCCGCAGCTCGCCACCCACAGTAATGGTATGGCGGCCGCGAATCATGGTGACGTTGTCGTTGACGATGTAGCGGTTTTCCGCGTCGGAGGAAGCGGGACCGCCGCCGATGCCGTTCTGCACCGTACCGATACCGATGGAGGGATATGGACTATCGGAAGCGAGCTCTGGAAGGCCCGTGATGCCGAGCGCGGCCAGACCCGGACCGGGCTGCAGCGGTCCGTTGAATCCGGTATCGCGAAGGAAACCTATATTGAGGTTATTCAGCAGGGTGGGCGAGTGCGTGTAGTTGTAAGTCAGGCGGAACTGCTTGGTGGGCGCGGTGGTCGAAGTGGCGTCGAGCAGATTGAGAGTGCCGTTGGTGGAATGAGAGAAGCCGCCCATGAAGACACTTCCTGCGATGGAATGCTTCTCGTTGATGTGCTCGTCGATTTTGACGACCAGGCGGTGCTCATCAGTCTTGGTGCTTTGCTGGCGAACAAAGTTGTCAAAGATGGCGTCGTTGCTTGCGGTTGGGAAGCTCTGCAGAACCTTTTGAGAGACCGAACTAAGGCCGGGCGCGCCGGAAGGAATGACGTTGCCGGGAAACGGATCGCGAACCTGATAGCTCTTTCCGTCCGGACCGACGACGGTGTGCACGGAGAGCGGGTTATAGACCTCTCCGGTATAAACAGGACGGCCCATCGGATCGAAGATCGGCTTTCCCGATGCGGAGTCCACAAGTTGTGCGCCCAGCGCAGGCGCGAAATTCCCGCTGCGAAAAGAATTGGGGATGGTGGTGAGGGTGGCGTTGTTGGCGCTGGGACGATACTTAAAGCCGGTGTAGTCCACGAAGAAGAAGGTTTTGTCGCGGCCGTTATAGAGCTTGGGAATCCAGACCGGGCCGCCAAAGGTGCCGCCGAACTCGTTCTGCCTGAGCGGCGCCTTCTTCAATCCCAGCTTGTTGGTGACGTAGCCGGCAGCATTGAGAGCGTCGTTCTGCAGGAAATCAAAAGCGCTCCCGTGAAAAGCGTTCGTGCCCGAGTTGAAGGCAAAGGAAACGATGCCGCTGGAGAGGCCATACTGCGCGGTCTGGTTGTTGTTGATCAGCTTGAATTGTCCGATGGCGTCGATGGGAGGGTGGTTGTTGCTGATGTCGCCCGACAGGTTGGTGTTGACGATCGGAATGCCGTCGATGAACACCTCATTCGCGTAGCTGACGGAACCGCTGATGTGCAGGCGGTAGTCCGTGGCTCCTGTATTCGATCCAGGGCCAGGGGTGGAACTATTCACGCCCGGCGTGAGAAGAACGAAGTTCAGCGGATTGCGCATATCTCCATTCAGCGAGAGGGGCAGATCCTTGATCTCCTGCGGCGTGATGGTGGTGCCGATGTCGGAGGTCTGGGTATCAATGGATGCGGAGGCGGCGGAAACAGTGACGGTCTGCTGCACCTGCCCTGGCTGGAGAGTGACCGTCAGGGCGACGGTGCTGCCGACTCCGACCTCGATGTGCTGCTGCACCGAGGTGCTGAAGCCGGTAGACTCCGCGGTCAGCGAGTAGGAGCCGGGGGCAAGATTCAGAAAATTGAACTGGCCGGAGGGGTCCGAGTTGGCGCTGGCGGAGACTCCGGTGGCTTCGTTCTTGAGGGTGATTTTTGCTCCGGGAACGCTGGCGTTCCTGGTGTCCTCAGCGACTCCCTTGATGGCTCCGCGATCTGCCTGGGCATGCAGGTAAGTCGGCGAAATCGTGGAGGTCATCACGATGGTGAAGAGCCCACATAGCAGGTATCGGATGCATTTCATCGTCGGCGCTCCCGTAAAGTTTTTCATTTTGGCGGTCGATATTTAAACCTTTAACTACGAACGGCGTTGAGTTGAACATGACGATAAGAACGCTGTCAACAGCTTTTCATGGTGGCTTTAAATACGGCAGAAGAGACCTTCGACAGGGCGGCCTGGAACCTCCGCCAATTCAGATCCTTGGGAGGGCTTCGACAGCGCTGGAGCTGACACCGCCTGATTCCCGGTTCATCGCCGTCGCCTGCCTGCTGACAGATTGCCTCCTGCGGAGCGATGGCGGAATCGTGCAAATCGGGGTGACGGCCAGATCGATAGGGTGGGCTCGCAGGCCGTCAATAGGGCTCTCGCGCGCTTTGCTGCCAACCCTGGGAATGATTCCACCGTTCTTCCATTCTCGCGGCGGCGAACGAGCTTCCATTGACTCCGGCGGCGAAGATCTGCCGGGGCGAGGTCACGCGCAAATGTCTCGGTCGCGTGAAAACCGGTGATCATTTTTCGAAGATACTCAGAAGGCCGGGGAAGATTTCGATGGATGGTTTCTGCGGTATTGCCGAAATTCAAAGATGCGCCTGTTGATTTTCACGCGGCTTGCAGATCGTCAGTATTTAAAGGTTTTACCACCGCTTTGGAAGGATCGCGCGACCGTCCCGAGGACATCCTGCTTACAGGCTCAATTCCCTCTTTGCCTCGGCGAACTTCTCGATCGCAAATTCGATCTCTTTGCGGGTGTGAGCGGCGGATATCTGGGTGCGGATGCGTGCCTTGCCCTGGGGCACGACGGGATAAGAAAAGGCCACGACATAGACACCCTTGCCGAGCAAGAGCTCCGCCATGCGGGATGCGACAACGGCGTCGCCGAACATCACCGGCACGATGGGATGCTCGCCGGGCAGCACATTGAAACCGGCGCTGGTCATTTGCGCGCGGAAGTAGCGGGTATTTTCCCGCAGGCGTTCCCGGAGCTCGGAAGACTGAGCTACCAGATCCAGCACCTTGAGTGACGCGGCAACGATGGGCGGCGCCACGGAATTTGAGAAGAGATAGGGCCGCGAGCGCTGGCGCAGCAGGTCGACGATCTCTTTGCGGCCGCTGGTGTAACCGCCGCTGGCGCCGCCGAGAGCCTTGCCGAGGGTTCCGGTCAGAATGTCGATCCGGCCTTCGACGCCGCATGCTTCGGGCGTTCCGCGGCCATGTTCGCCGATAAAGCCGACGGCATGGGAGTCGTCGACCATGACCAGCGCGTTGTGCTTGTCCGCGAGATCGCAGATCTTGTCGAGCCGCGCGAGATAGCCGTCCATGGAAAAGATGCCGTCGGTGGCGATCAGCCGATGCCTGGCGCCGCCGGCTTCCTTCAGCTTCTCTTCAAGGTCCTGCATGTCGCCGTTGCGATAGCGGAATCTCGCGGCCTTCGACAGGCGCACTCCATCAATAATGGAGGCGTGATTCAGCTCGTCGGAGATGATGGCGTCGTCGGCCTCCATCAGGGTCTCGAAGAGGCCGCCGTTGGCGTCGAAGCAGGAACTGTAAAGGATGGTGTCGTCCATGCCGAGGAAGCGGCTGAGACGATCCTCGAGCTGTTTGTGGATGGACTGCGTGCCACAGATGAAGCGCACGCTGGCCAGACCGTATCCCCACTGCCGGAGCGCCTGGTGCGCGGCTTCGACGACGTCAGGATGATTTGCCAGGCCGAGATAGTTGTTGGCGCAGAGATTGAGGACCGGGGCGCCTTCCGCGACGGAGACCAGCGGCTGCTGCGGGCCGGCGATGATGCGCTCGCGCTTGTACAGGCCGGCTTTCTCAATCTCGGCCAGCTTTTGCTGAAGATGACTCTGCATGGTTCCGTACATTGCGCCGCTCACCTCTGTTTGAAAATGGCCGCATTCGATGCGTCAGTCAATCTTACCGGTTGATGGGTATGATGAGATGGTCTGGCGCTGCTGAAGCAATGCCGGCCGGACAGCGGTGAGCGTACGAAACTAAATCGAGGATCACGGCATAGGTAAAGCGGCATGGTGAATCTGCTGGCAGCCATCGGTCTGGGATTTGTTCTCGGCATGCGCCATGCCACGGATCCCGATCATGTCATTGCCGTTTCGACGATCGTGAGCCGTCAGCGAAGCATCCGGCAGGCGGGAGCGGTTGGCGCCCTGTGGGGCGTTGGCCACACCATTACCATCTTCTGTGTCGGCGCAGCCATTATTCTGTTCAACGTGGTCATTCCACCGCGCATCGGCCTGATCATGGAGATGGCCGTGGGGCTGATGCTGATCCTGCTCGGCATTCTGAACCTGACCGGGGTGACGCAGCGCATCACGCATCGCTATACGCCGCAGCACGATCATTCGGAACAGAGTCATGCGCAACACGGTGATACGCAACAGGGTGATAACGGTGTGGCGCATTCGCATCGTCACCAGCATGACGGCGTCGCCCACGAACACATTCACGGCCACCGTCCGGAGGTCCACATGCATCTGGAGCCCGACACCGACGTTGAGGCCGAGGGGAAGCCACGAGGCTTCTTCCAGAATGTGCTGCGGAGGCTTGGGCTCTATCACTTTCTTCGGCCACTGGCGGTCGGCCTGGTGCATGGGCTCGCCGGCTCGGCGGCGGTTGCGCTGCTGGTGCTTGCGGAGATTCGCGACCCACGCTGGGCGATTGCGTATCTGCTGGTCTTCGGCGTTGGCACCATCGCCGGCATGATGCTGATCACGATGGCGATTGGCGCGCCATTCGCCTACACGCGCAAGCGCTTTGCGCCGTTCCACCGCGGCCTCGGGGTCGCGTCCGGCCTGCTCAGCCTGGGCTTCGGCCTCTTTATCACTTTCCAGATTGCTATCACCGATGGCCTCTTCGCCACACATCCTCATTGGATACCGCACTAGACCAATGCCAGCCAAGAAAACTTCGAAATCGCCCTCGAGTCGCGCGGAAGAAAAGACCACCTACGCAACACCCGCGCTTGAAAAAGGACTCGACGTTATTGAGCTGCTCGCGCATCAGCCTGGGGGGCTGACCAAGAGCGAGATCTCGCGTGAGCTGAAGCGAACCGTCTCTGAGATATTCCGCATGCTTCTCTGCCTGGAGCGCCGCGGCTTCATCGCGCAGGTGGACAACGAGCGCTATGCGCTGACGCTGAAGCTGTTCAAGCTGGTGCAGGAGCATCCGCCGACCGAACGGCTCATCACCGAAGCTCTGCCCGTGATGCATCAGCTGGCTCACGAGACGCACCAATCGTGTCACATGGGCATCATCGAAGGCGCGCAGGTGACGATTCTGGCTCAAGTGAATGCGCCCACCAGTGTCGGTTTTTACGTCAAGCTTGGCTCGTCGGTCGAGTTGATGGAAGCCAGCACGGGATATGTGATCCTTGCCCACCAGGATGATGAGCATCTCGCACGAACCCTGACGGAGTGGAAGCGGCTGACAGGAGACGACACGCCGGCGGATCTGCCGGCACACCTGGCGCGGATCAAGCGGCAGGGATTTGAATCACGCCCCAGTTATAAGGTGCGCGGAGTCACCAACATCAGTTATCCCATCTTCGACGCGAGAGGATCGGCGATTGGCGCTTTGACGGTGCCATATATCCAGCACCTTGACGCGATCGCCAACGCGGCACAGGTGAGCGCGAGCCTGAAGAAAGCATCGCGAGAGATTACCGCGGCCATTGGTGGGAGAACACCACTCAAACGGCACGTCCAGCCGGCAGAAAAGTAAAGGAAAAATCCGCGGGGACAGAACCAAATGGCTCAGTCCCCGCGGCGGGAGAGTCGTATCGCGTGCTTTCGCTTAGAAGGCGTACTTCAGCGAGAGCTGGAAGAAGCGCGCATCCGGCGTGTTGCTCTGGAAGAATTTCGTCCCGGTGATATTACCGCCGTTGTTGTTGACGCTGTTGTTCGGATTGCTCAACGTTGGATGGTTCAACACGTTGAAGCCATCCGCGCGAAACTGCAGATACTGCTCACGCCAGGTCGGGAAATTCTTGAAGAGAGACATATTCACCTGGTAGTAGCCCGGTCCGTAGATGTTGTTTGACCGGCCACCTAGAAACGCAATAGCCGTCTGCTTGTCCGTGATGATCGAAGGATAGCCGGCTGTTCCAATCAGATTGCCAGGCAGCGGATTGCGGAAGGCGCATGGGTTATACCAGTTTGTCTTGGTCCGTGTCTTTGGTGCGCAGGTGACGCCCGGGTTGGACGGATCGGGTGAGCCGCCGGCGCCGAATGGATCGCGTACCGGGATCGCGCGTGCGCTGCCATTCGAAGCCGTGCTGTTGTTGGGCGAGACGGTAAACGGCGTACCCGTCTGCGCCGCAAAAGTGAGACTCGACGACCAGCCGCCGATGGTCTCATCCACAAGACGCGAATCATGGAGGAATGCCTTGTTCCTGCCGATGGGCAGCTCGTAGTTGCCGTTGAAGGTGAAGCGGTGACGGACGTCATACACCGAGTTGGTGAATTCGTCGATGAACGGTATCAGCGCCACGTTGCGATCGCTGATGGCGCCGAAGTTCCCGGCGGCATCGCTCGCGTCATCCAGTGCATGCGCCCAGGTATAGGTGGTCAGGAACGACAGCCCGTGCGAGTACCGCTTCTCTATCTTCGCCTGCAGCGAGTTATAGGTACTGACGCCGGCATAGTGTATCTGGCCGACGCCCCCTAGATCGGGGAAGGGTTGATATTGCTGCGTGCTGACGCCCGGAGCAAAGAGGCCGGGAGGTGTGTTCGGCGCACCGTAGAGGGAGAGATGGCGTGACAGGTTGCCGACGTAACTGATGGTGGCAGCGAGGTCATTGGAAAGCGCACGCTGCATGGAGAAGCTGTAGTTCATGGTGTAGGGCGTCTTGACGTCGACGTCGGTGGCGTGGAATCCGGGGAAGGAGACGAAGTTCTGGAAGCCGCCGCTGATCTGCGGCGTGAGGCCGGTCTCCAGCGTGATGCCCTTACTGTTGGCAAGCGAGGGGCAACTGCCAATGGCGCAGGTGGGAGCATAGAAGTTGGCCGAGTTAGAGAAGGGGAAGTTTGCCCCGATGTTGGTATTTCCCTGGGCCATGAGGCCGCCGTAGAAGATGCCGAAGCCGCCGCGGAAGACCGTGTTCGGCTGCGCCTGATACGCAAAGCCGACGCGCGGACCAAAGTTCGTCTTCTGCGCATTGGCCAGGCGCTCATTGTCCGAATACTGCACCGTGACATTGTCCTTGGCGAGCGTGTTGAGGAACGATGCGCCGAGATCGACGCTCCTGGCCTTGGTGGGAAGCTGATAGATACCCGACCCGCTGCCGATGCCGAGCGGACCGGTCACGATGAAGTTGGCCTGCAGCCCACCTATCTCCTTATAGGGCTGGTAGTAGTCGTAGCGAAGGCCCAGGTTGAGCGTCAGCTTCGGACTCACCTTCCAGTCATCCTGCGCGTAGGCCGAGTCATACCACTGCGCATCACGTATGTTGGGCGCGTTTGCGATGTCGGCATAGTTCGATTGGCCGGCAAGGAAATCGGCGACATCGTATCCGGTATTGCTGTCTCCAGGGATGCCGGTGTACACACCTTGTCCGTGATTCGAGCCACTGCCGAAGTAATACTGGCCCAGCGATGCAGGTGCGTACAGATAGGAGAAGCGGACCGCCTGGAAGGACACGCCGAACTTGAGTGAGTGATTGCCAAGTATCTTGGTTACATTGTCCAAGATCTGGTAGACATTCTGCGTTTCGTTGTTGGTTCCGACCGAGCCCCACTGCTGGATGCCGCCTTGCGGAAAATAGCCTAGCGGCAGGCCGAATTGTCCGGCGCCGAGATCCGGGACTCCGCCTAATCCCAGCGACGAAGCAATCGTTGGGTTATTGGCGTTTGCCTGCTTGTACGCAGAATGATTCCAGTTGTAGCCGAAGCGGAATTCGTTGGTCAGCGTGGGACCGAAGATGTGCGTCTCGCTGAGCATGAAGTTCTGGGAGAAGATGAAGTCCCGCTCGCCGCCATATCCGCTGCCGTCCAGGATCGGGCCGAGGGGAAGCGCATTCAGAATGACGTCGTGGAGATAGCTGTAGCGCGCATATGTCTGATCCCTGGGGCTGATATTCCAGTCCAGACGCTGATCCCACTGGATGGCGTTGTCGGTCTTCGAGACATTCTCCACCAGGTTGCTATAGGTCTTGCCGCCATTCGCGTTCGGCGCCGGATACATGTTCAGGATCTTCAGCGCGACGGGATCGATCTGGCTGGTACAGAAGGTGTTGGGCTTGCCATTGCAGGTGAGCGGCTGAGCGGTGCTGCCCGAGTTCGGCTGGTAGAGCTGCACCGGACTCTGGCCGGTGAGATTGGTATTGAGCAACTCAGAGAAGTTGCCCTGCCGCATCAATGCCGTTGGCGTGTTAAGGACATTGGTCTGGCCGATGGAGATGCGGTTGGCTTCGATATCTCCGAAATAGAAGAGCTTGTTCTTCCAGATAGGAAATCCGAGCGTGGCGCCAAACTGGTTCTGGTGATATGGCGGAACCGTCAGCGCATTCCAGTTTTGTGCGTCCAGGGTTGTGTTGCGCACGTACTCCCACAAGTCGCCGTGGATCTGGTTGGTGCCTGACTTGATGCTGGCGTTCATCACTGCGCCGGCCGAGTGTCCAAACTCCGCGCTGAAGTTGCTGGTCTGCAGATTGAACTCCGCCAGCGCATCCGGCGGAGGACGCATGACGAAGCTCGAACCGTTGAGGAAGTCGACCAGGTTGGTGTTGTTGTCCACGCCGTCCAGAATGAAGTTGTTTTGCTCCGCGCGCTGCCCGTTGGCGACGAAGTCGCCGCTGCCGCTGCCGCGCGTGTTCCCGAATGGCGGAGCGACGCCTGCGGTCAATTGCGCGATGTAGACCCAATTGCGCCCGTTCAGCGGCGTCTCATTGATGGTCTTGGTGTCGATGACCTGGCCGACGGCGCTGGACTGCGTTTGCAGCAGCGCAACCGCACCGGTCACCGTGACTGTCTGCGATACCTGGCCGGGGGTGAGGGCGAGATTTACGTCCAGACGCTGCTGCACATCCACATGCAGGTTCTGCCGGCTGGTGGTCTGGAACCCCGGCGCCGACGCGGTTACGGTGTAGTTGCCGATCTTGATCGGGGAGAAGGTGTAGCTGCCGCTGCTGTTGGACTTCTGCTGCAGAGTGAAGCCTGTATCGGTAGCGGAGAGCGTGACCTGAGCACCGGGGACAATCGCTCCGGTGTTGTCGGTCACGGTTCCCGTGATCGCGCCCTGATCTACCTGAGCCGATGCTGTACCACTGATGAGCAGCAGGCACAGGCAGAGCAGCCACCATGTGCATCGTTGATTTTTCCGGAGGATATCTGGCATCGCTTGGCCTTCCATTGAGTTGTTGATTTGCGCAGCGAACGCGGTCTTCTCGCAGTTCTTCTGCCTCGAACGAATCTGTGACATTTGAGCGCTCACCAGGCCGGAACTGTACCGGGGCTTGCATGGATCGGGGGCTCGAGGTTTGCATCGACGTCTCTTTACTTATGAATGAAGAGTTTTACCCATCAAACGGAGCAAAGGTACGCTCACAATGTAAGCGTTGTCAATCCATGTTCTAGGCAAGCGTGTATCCGACTGCGCCTTGCCGAAACGAGAAGCTTTGCCGACCGCCGTCTGACCACTTCTAAGTGCCACAAACGACCACAATTAGCGGCGAGATAACGGCCGTATCCGGGCAAGACTCATTTTTGAGATAAGCACTTAGATTTGCACAGCACGAACACGAAGCTTGTCCCGCAGGCGGGGACCTTGTGCGCGCGCCAACACAGGGGAGAGCGCCGCAGGGGAGCACGTGTCATGCGGGCGAGTCGTTATGCGCGGGTGTGCTGCGGCAACTCTTTCAGGTCGGTCGAGGACCCTGGCTCCTGCGGGGTGCGATATCGGCCGCCTTCCAATTCCGTTGGAAAGACAAAGTGCGATTGCAGGTGTGGGATGTGCTCCAGGAAGAGCAATTCGTTCCCGAGCGCGATGCGCAGGAACAAGACGAGATGCTGATGCATCTGCCCCATATCTCCCACGTGCGGCACGACGGGCAGACCGAACTTCTTCGCCAGCAGACTCACCGTGAGAAATTCGCTGACACCAGCCAGGCGGGTGCAGTCTGCCTGCACATAGTGCACCGCGTGCGCCTCAAAGAAGTTCTTGAAGACAACGCGATTGGGAATGTGTTCGCCGCAGGCAATCTTTACGGGCGCAATCTCATCTGCGAGGGCGGCGTGCGCCATGATGTCGTCGGGATGGGTTGGCTCCTCGATCCACAATGGGTTCAGCTTCGAAAGCTCTCGACACATCTCGCGCGCTGTCGGCAATGCCCACTGCTGGTTGGCGTCGAACATGATTGTGCCCTGCGCGCCGGCGCACTCGCGCAGTGTGGCGGCGCGGCGCAGATCGCGGCTGCGGTCTGCTGAACCCACCTTCAGCTTGAATGCGTTGAAGCCCTTGTCGATTGCCTGCCGCGTCAGCTCGCGAACCTTGCTGTCGTCGTATGCCATCCAGCCAACGGAGGTGTCGTAACCGGGATAACCATCGCGCAAGATGGCGGATCGCTCCGGCCGAGCGGGCATCTGCTGGCGCAGTAATTCCATCGCTGCATTTTCGTCCAGCAATTCATCGAGATAGCTCAAGTCAAGCAGCGCAACGAGTTCCCTGGGCTCAAGGTCCAGCAGCAATCGCCACAGCGGTACGCCGCGGCTCTTCGCCCAAAGGTCGAAACACGCATTCGTGATGGAGGCGAGCGCCAGATGCACGACGCCCTTGTGCGGTCCCAGCCAGCGAAGCATCGGATCGTTCGCGAGCTGGCGTGCGGTGCGCCCAAATTCCGCCATCAACTCATCGATCGGCTTGCCTCGCAATGGCCGCGCGAGGATCTCGATTGCTTCGCAAACCAGACGATTTCCTTCTCCAAGCGTGAGTGCGAATCCGGTTCCACAGATGTTTCCGCCAACCGAAATGAGCTGTGTCACCGCGAGGCAGTATTCGGGCTCAGTGTGGACGGCGTCGCTGCCCGCGCCTGAAGGCAGTGGATAGCGAAGGTCGGAGACCGTTATCCGGTCGATCGAATAGGAGCTCATGTATCTTCCTGATGCATTGTCTTTGCGTCACCGGCGCGAAGCATCGCCGGGCATTATTCCGATGCGCGACGATTCTTTCGCTTGGAACGCTGCGGCGCTTTTTCCCAGTTGCTGTATGCCGTTTCCGCAAAGCGCGCCATCGCCCGACGAATGTATTGTTCGGCAATTTCCCCTTCACCCTCGCGAATCAGATCGGCGATGCGCTGGTGCGCTTCCAGATCGCGATCCCAGGCTGAGGTGTCCTGCTTGCTGGCGATGATGCGAATGCGCGCGAAGGCGAAAAACGGCAGCAGAACGCGGCTGGCGTGCTCCACCAGGTGAGGATTCCCCGAAATGCGGCATAGCTCCAGATGAAACTCGCGGTCTGCATCCACCAGATCCGCAGTGCGATTCTTCTTCGATGCGCGACGCATCGCATCCACCGCTTCCTGCAGTTTTACGATGCCGGCGCGTCGAGCGGCCGCCAGCCGCGCCGCCAATCCTTCCATCGCGCCGCGAAGCTCATACAGTTGCAGAACATCCTGCTCGTTCAGGCTGACGACGCGGGCGCTTCGGCCGGAGACCTTGGTGACGAAGCCTTCCTGCGCCAGCAGGTTGATGGCCTCGCGAATGGATCCCTGCGCGACACCGAGTTTTCTACCCCACGTGCCTTCGATGATTCGCGTCCCAGGCGGCAGTGCTCCGCTGCTGATCTCGTCGCGGAGACGCTTCGCGAGGGATGACTTCACGAGGGAGCTGGACGCGGCTTGAAATTTGCTCGATTTCGGCATGGGCGCTTATCTGGGTGTCTGCGCGAGACTAACGCCAGTAAACTCCGCAGGTCAACTGCCCCATGAGCGCTCAAAGCACGAGGCGCATTCCTGTGACATTATTTTCTGTATGCGGCGCTATGGAATGATCATTCGTTTGCGGCCCGAGGCGGAAGCGGCGTACCGGCAGCATCACCAGGCGGTTTGGCCTGCGGTGCTGAACACAATCACAGCGTGCAATATGCGCAACTACACCATCTTCCTTCGCGATGGCTGCCTCTTCGGCTACTTCGAATATATCGGGCAGGATTACGCGGCGGACATGCGCAAGATGGCCGCGGACCCTGCCACGCAGGAGTGGTGGGCGATCATGGAACCGATGCAGGAACCGCTTGCGAACCGGGCCGAGGGTGAATGGTGGTCGCTCATGGAAGAGGTCTTCCATCACGACTGAGCCGGACCGTCGTCAGGGCGCATGGATTCTGGGCGCTCAAACGACAATAACCGGCTGAGCGCCCGCATCGCTTTTCGTAGAAATCCGGCTACTTTAACGATGTCTACTTGACAGCCCTTCCACTTGGCTCCTATCGTTTCCCCGAGGTGAGCGCTCAAGTGAACCGCCGTTCTTTTCTGCGCTCGACTCTCGCAGCCGCTTCCCTGCCGCTCATCGGACGCTTCGCTATCGCGTCTCCGGACGGGCTGAAGGTTGACGAAGACGAGCGAACGGCGTGGTACCGGGCGGCAAAGTTCGGCATGTTCATCCACTGGGGTCCATACTCGCTGGCCAGCGTGGAAGCTTCGTGGCCCATCATGGAGCCAGATCATTGGGGTATCACGGAAGCGGAATACCGCGCGCTGCCGGCTCGATTCAATCCTATTCACTACGATCCGGATCACTTCATCGATCTGGCGCGCACCGCGGGACAGAAGTACATGGTGTTCACCACCAAGCACCATGACGGCTTCTGCATGTTTGACTCCGCCTACACCGAATACAAGATCACCAACACGCCGTACGGCAAGGACATCGTGAAGCAACTGGCCGACGCTTGCGTGCGCCGTTCCATGCCGCTGGGCTTTTACTATTCGCCGCCGGACATGAACCATCCCGGCTTTCGCGACACCAGCCGCCTGGCAAGCGAAAACTGGAACGGCCAGCCGGAGCGACCGGAGTGGGCCTCCTATTTGCAATACATGCAGTTACAGTTGAGCGAACTGCTTACACGCTACGGGAACGTGAAGGACATCTGGTTCGATGGGCTCAACCATCAGGAGAAATATGATGGCCGGCGCTTTCTCGATCTGATCCATCGCCTGCAACCAGCCACGCTGGTGAACGACCGCATTGGCGTGCCCGGCGACTACGTGACACCGGAGCAGTTCATCCCGCGCGCCATCCCTACGAAAGGGGTCGAGGTGCGGGGGGCCGATACGAGCGTCCAGAGCAACTTCCATGCGGGTGTGCCGTCACCGGCGGATTTCCAATTGTGGGAGACGTGCATGACGATCAACGATACGTGGGCCTACAACGCGCACGATCATCACTACAAATCCTCCAAAGACCTGATCCGCGGGCTGGTCGAAGTCGCAAGCCGCGGGGGCAACTTGCTGCTCAACGTGGGGCCGCAGCCGGATGGCATGATCCAACCTGAATTTCAGGAGCGCCTGCGCGCGATCGGCGATTGGATCACCGTGAATGGCGACTCGATTTACGAGACCACGTACGGTCCCATCCAGGGGCAGGCAGCCTTTCGCACGACGGCAAAGGGCAGCGACCTGTACCTTCATATCTTCGACTGGCCTGCCGGCTCTCTCACCATCACCGACTTGCCGTCGAAGGTGCTGTCCGCGCGCCTACTCGCCAACAACCAGCCGCTACGCTTTCAACAAACCCCCAACGAACTTTCGATCACACTTCCGCCTCAGGCGCCGGATACAAACGTGAGCGTCGTCGCGCTCAGGACGCTTTAGAAATTGCCTGCGCTGCATAACCTGATCCGGGCTCACTTACCGCTGGGGAGTGAGCCGCTCTGATGGAGACACAATCATGAAGCACTACTTCTCTTTCTCCGCCCTGGTTGCCGGGCTCTTCGCCTTGCAGTTGGTCTCCGCCGCCTCTGCACAATCGGCACCGCTTGAGCTTGCATCGCCGGATCAGCGGCTGGTTGTTCACTTCGGCACCAAGCCGCCCGCAAGTGGCCACGGCGGTGCGCTTTTTTATTCGGCCACCTTCCACGGCAAACCGATTCTCGAAGACTCCGCGCTCGGCCTTGAACTCGGCGACGAGCCGGCACTCGGTGCGAATGTCCGTATCGTCGACAGCAAGGCCGGCAGCGGCATCGACGACTACACGCTGAGCAACCAGAAAGTCAGCAAGGTACACGATCCGTACAACAGCCTTGTGGTTCAGGTGCAAGAGGACGGCGGCAGCCATCGCACGATGTCGATCGAAGCCCGCGCGTACGACGGCGGCTTCGCGTTTCGCTATCTCGTGCCGCAGCAGGGCGCGCTCCAGCAGCTTCAGTTGAAAAAGGAAGACACCGAATTTCGCCTGAGCACCGATGCCACCGACTGGCTGCTGGCGCTGCCGAACTACCGCAGCAGTTATGAAAGCGAGTATGTTCAGCTGCCAACGTCCGCGCTCAGCAATCAGGGCGGCGTCTCCAGCCACTTCCTCATCGGGCTGCCGCTGCTGATCCACGAGCCGGGTGTGGCGTGGATGGACATTGTGGAAGCCGACCTGGAAGGCAGCACCTCGATGTACGTCACCAACCCTTCCGGCAACTGGGAGGGACACTGGTTTTCCGCACTGCTGTCGCCGCGCCACGATCATCCAGAGATTGCCGTCGAAGGTGCGCTGCCCTATCACTCCGCGTGGCGTGTGCTGGAGGTTGCCGATGAGCCGGGGCGTCTTGTCGAGTCCACCCTGCAATACGATCTGAGCCCGCCGAGCCGTGTTGCCGACACAAGCTGGATCCATCCCGGCAAGGCGTCATGGAACTGGTGGGTCAACGATGTCGATAAAAATGGCACGCCATCGTTCACCACCGAGAACATGAAGTACTATGTCGACTTCGCCGCGCAGTCCGGCTTTCCTTACATGATGCTCGACGCGGGCTGGTCGGCCGGCCGCGACATCACGCATATGAACGGCAAGATCGATGTGCCCGAGCTGGTGCGCTATGCCGCTACAAAAAATGTGAAGGTATGGATCTGGTGCTATTCCGAATCGGTCGCACAGCAGATGCAGGAGGCGTTTCCGCTCTTTGAAAAGTGGGGCGTCGCCGGGGTGAAGATCGACTTCGTCAACCGCGACGATCAGCAAGGCATCCAGTGGTACTACGATGTTGCGAAGCTGGCCGCAGAGCATCACCTGATGGTTGACTACCACGGCACACGCACGCCGTGGGGGCTGGAACGCACCTATCCCAACGTCCTCAGCTTCGAAGGCGTGCTCGGCATGGAGAACAACAAGGTGGGCCGCCGCGATAGCCCGGTTGATCGCAGCGTTTTCGCCTTCACGCGCCTGCTCGCCGGCCCCATGGACTACACGCCCGGCGGTTTCAATAACGCGACAGAAGATGGCTTTGTGGCGCAGAACTCGAGCCCCATGGTGATGGGCACGCGCGCACAGCAGCTCGCGCTTTACGTCATCTTTCAAACACCGTTCCAGATGGTCTCCGACAGTCCGCAGTCGTACGCGGGGCAGCCGGCATTCCAGTTCATCAAGGATGTGCCGGTCGCCTGGGATGCGACGCATGTGCTGAATGGCAGCCCCGGCGAGTTTGTCACCATCGCGCGCAGTCACGGTGACGAATGGTATCTGGGCAGCATGACCAACTGGACGCCGCGGACGCTGGAAGTGCCGCTCAGCTTTCTTGGTTCGGGCACGTACACCGCCGAGATCTATGCCGACGGCAGCGATGCCGCGACCCAGCCGAAGCACGTGGACATCCACCGGCAGGATGTGAAGAGCTACGCAGACTCTCACACTGCACCTCGCCCCGGGAGGGGGCTGCGCCATTCGCTTCATTCCGCGGAATGCTCGCTAGCGCGCTGACGGAAATACCGGACTGGAGATAGGATGACGGGCAAAACCAGCAGACGCGCGTTTCTTCAAGGTGGCGCTGCTCTTGCGACACTCCCTTGCATTCCGCCTGCACTGCTTGCGCAAACTTCCGGCGTGCGCGACGAGCTTTGGTACAACCAGCCCGCTACGCGGTGGCTGGAGGCGCTGCCTATCGGCAATGGCTTTCTCGGCGGCATGGTCTATGGCGGCACGCAGACGGAGCGGATCGCGCTCTCCGAGGCCACGGCATGGTCCGGCGCACCCGCTACCCATGAGGTCAATCCCGGTGCGCTGCCGCATCTGCAGCAGATGCGGCAGCTCTTCTTCAATGGCAAGTACGATGAGTTTCAGCAACTCTGCAGCCAGTATCTGCCCGGTCATGCGAAGAACTTTGGCACCAATCTGCCACTGCCGGAGTTGCAATTTTCGTTTGATCACTCCGGTGAGGCATCCGAGTATCGCCGTTCGCTCGATCTGGACGCTGCCGTCGCCAATGTTCGCTTCCGCATCGGCGACGCGGTCTTCAGCCGGGAGATTCTCGCCTCGCATCCGCACCATCTGCTCGCCGTACGATTTAGCTGCAATCAACCGGAGCGCATCAGCTTTCGCCTGGGCTTTGGCAAGAGCACCGTGCCCGGTTCGGCGACGGCTGTCCACAACACACTCGTCTTTCAGGGTCATGCCTATGAGCACATGCACAGCAGCGGCCATGACGGCGTCGCGCTCCAGATCCATGCCCGCCTGATGGCGGATGGCGGCACAGTGACGCCGGCAGCAGACGCAATCGAGGTACACGGTGCGAATTCCGCGACCGTGCTCGTCGCCATAGCCACCAGCTTTCGTGGAGGCGATCCCGAGTCGCTTTGCCGCGAGCGGCTGCAGCGTGCCGCGCCGATCTCCTTTGCGCAGCTCCGTCGCGCGCATATTGCCGATCATCAATCTCTGTACCGGCGTGTCTCACTCGATCTTGGGCAGAGCGCGGCTGCAACTCGCCAACCTCCAACGGATGCGCGCCGCAAAGCGTTGGAGGATGGGACCGACGATCCTGAGCTGCTTGCACTATTTTTTCAGTACGGCCGCTATCTCACCATCGCGGGTTCGCGCGCAGACTCGCAATTGCCGCTCGCGCTGCAGGGCATCTGGAACGATGGCCTGGCCAGCAGCATGGGCTGGACTGACGACTTCCATCTGGACATCAACACGCAGCAGAATTACTGGCCGGCGGAGGTTTGCAACCTGTCCGAATGCCAGACTCCGCTCTTCGCTCTGATTGACGTGATGCGCGAATCCGGCCGAACGACCGCGCGCGAAATGTACGGCGCCCAGGGGTGGGTCGTTCATACGGTGACGAATCCGTGGGGCTACACTGCGCCCGGCGGCATCGGCTGGGGGATCTTTGTCACCGCCGGTATCTGGATTGCGCTGCAGATGTGGGACCACTACACCTTCACCGGCGATGTCGAGTTTCTGCGCACGCGCGCGTACCCGGTGCTACGCGATGCCGCGCTGTTCTTCCTGGATTCCATGGTCGCGGAGCCGAAGCACGGCTGGCTGGTGACGGGGCCGTCGGATTCGCCGGAGAACTGGTACAAGACGCCCTCCGGCGGTCGCGCGGCCGAATCGATGGGGAACACGATCGATCGCGTTTTTGTGCACGCACTCTACTCCATGTGTATCCAGGCTTCGAAGACGCTCTCCATCGATGAAGGCCTGCGCGAGCGTCTGCTGTCCGCGCGCGCGAAGCTGCCGCCATTTCAGATCGGCCGGCACGGCCAGTTGCAGGAGTGGCTCGAAGACTTCGAGGACGCCGAGCCTAACCATCGCCACACGTCTCCGCTGGTTTCTGTTTATCCGGAGCATCAGATCTCTCCGCGCGCCACGCCAGCGCTGTCGCATGCTGCGGAAGTCCTGATCGAGCGCCGCATGGACGCCCCGCACTGGGAGCAGAGCGAATGGGGCCGCGCCAATCTGGTCGTCTACTATGCGCGATTTTTGAAGGGCGATGACGCGCACAAGTATCTTGTCGGCCTGGTTGCGAAGGCGGCCGACGCCAACTTGCTCACCTTTTCGAGCGGCGGGGTTGCCGGTGCCGATCAGAACATCTTCGCCGTAGATGGCAATACCGCGGGCGCAGCGGGCATCGCGGAGATGTTGTTGCAGTCCCAGGCTGGCTATGTCGAATTGCTGCCCGCGCTGCCAGCCGCGTGGCCGAGCGGCTCCGTGCGCGGCTTGTGTGCACGTGGCGGTTTTGTTGTGGATATCGCCTGGCACGATGGAAAGCTGCGCTCTGCGACGATTCGCAGCAAGCGTGGCGGCAGCACTCCGGTACGCTACGGCGGCCACCTCACCACCATCCATCTCAGCCCAGGGCGGAGCTTGCGCCTTCGACCGGATAGCTTCCGTGAGGCAGCGGCGGATACCCACGAGAGCGAAGCATGAATATCTATCGACCTCTGATCCAGCGTGCCGGTCTTGGCGTTGCCGTCTTGTTTCTCCTATTCGTAACTGTGGCAGTCGCAGCGCAAAAGAGCGTCTCCATTCCGGAGGAGATCGAGTGGACCTGGGAGGTGCGCCCGCCGCATCCCGATCCGAAGCTGCCCAATGTGCTGCTGCTGGGCGATTCCCTCTCGCGCAACTACTTCCCCCAGGTCACGAAGGATCTGTCCGGCGTGGCCAATGTCTACCTGATGGCGTCCTCTACGTCTGTCGGCGATCCACGACTGCCGCGGCAGATACGCGAATTCGCCGCGATGGAGCATGTGCCCTTTCGCATCGTGCACTTCAACAACGGCATGCACGGCTGGGAGTATACGGAAGCCCAGTATCAGGCCGCTTTTCCGGAGTTCCTGCGCACAGTACGATCACTCGTGGGCAAGAACAGCGCGCTGATCTGGGCAACCACGACTCCAGTGAAGCCTCAGGCGTTCAACGGCGCGACGAACGAGCGCGTGGACGCGCGCAACGTGATTGCCGGACGCTTTGTCGATACTGCGCACATCCCGGTGGACGATCAACACGCGCTTATGATGCAGCACCAGGATGTGTATCAGGACACGGTACACTTCAACACCGCTGGATCGAACCTGATGGGCGACCAGGCAGCGGCCATGATTCGCGCGCAACTCAAAAGATAGATATCCCGGTAATTCAAATATGGCCGGCCCGTCACAGGATATACAACCGGAGCAGCCACGCTATGAGAAACAAGGCGATGAGGGCGGCCACAATGTGGACCATCCATTGACCTGGAGTTTTTGGTTTGCCGAGGTTAAGCACGCGCCATCGTAGCACTTCGCGCATCGCCCCGACGATGAACGTTGCCGGCCCCCGGCGCATTCTTCCTCTTCCGTAGAACGGGGCACTGTGCCTCGACAAAAGAATGTCCGTTGCGAGATTGGCTTGCATTCAATACGCTGTACCAGCGTGGTGTTCGGGAAAGGTCGTAAATCGCCAAGAGATGGGAATCCTCGATCAATTTCGTCTAGATGGCAAGCTGGCTCTGGTCACTGGATCGGCCAGCGGGCTGGGACGCGCCATTGCTCTCGCACTGGCTGAGGCCGGGGCTTCTGTGGCCTGCCATGGCAACCGGCGCTCTGCCGATGAGACGGCCAAGGAGATCCGTTCGCTGGGGCGCGAGTCGCAGAGTTTTACCGGCGATCTTGGCGCGCCCGATGGCGCGAATGCTCTTTACGGATCTGTTTCCGCAGCGATGCGTCCGCCGGAGATACTGGTGAACAATGCCGGCATGATCTATCGGGAGCCTGCAGAGAGCTACGATGCGCAGGCATGGATGAACGTCATCCAGGTGAACCTGAACAGCGTGTTCCGGCTTTGCCAGCTTGCGGGTCGCGGGATGCTGGAGCGCCGGCAGGGAAAGATCATCAATATCGCTTCGCTGCTGTCGTTTCAGGGCGGTCTTCGCGTACCGGCTTATGCGGCATCGAAGGGCGGCGTGGCGCAACTCACCAAGGCACTGGCGAACGAATGGGCTGCGCACAACGTGCAGGTGAACGCGATTGCCCCTGGATATTTTCGAACCGAGAATACATCCGCGCTTCAAGCAGACGAGCTTCGTAACCGCCAGATCCTTGAACGGATTCCCGCCTCGCGCTGGGGCGAGCCGGAAGATATTGCCGGCGCTGCCGTGTTCCTGGCTTCGCCTGCAAGCAACTACATCCATGGCGAGGTACTGGTGGTGGACGGCGGCTGGATGGCGCGGTGACCTCAGCCAGGAGTCCGATGATTGAAGAGAAATAGACTGGCTTGGCCATCGAAGAACTGTTCTAGCGCTGTTCTGACGATTCCCTGACTTTAATGACGATGGAGCTATATATGCTTCCGGGAGCCAGGATCAACTGGTGCGGCGTACCCGCCGGGATGTGAACGACGTCGCCTTTGGCGATGGTCTGGGTGTTGCCGTTCTGGATGCTGCTTCCTTTCGTTTCGCCATCGCTGTCCGTTTTCGCATTCGCGACGCTGCCGCCGGTGACCAGATCGGCCTTTCCCTCCGTAACAAGGAATATGTCGTCGTAGTGTGCATGACTCTCGGCACCGCCGCTTGCAGTCCGGACCGAAAGCTTGATTGCGTGCGACTTATAATCGCCGAGCGTCGCGCCACTGCCGCCGGAGCTCTTGGCTGCCTGCACGAGGGTCGTCAGTTGCGATGTGACGGACTGGCCGGAAAAGACCTCGACGTTGCTCTGAGCCTGCGCGCCACACGAAATAGTCAACGCAGCCATAGTCATCACTAGGGTCAGTCTCATCGTTCCTCCTGAATTTCGATTCGGCTTCGCTTAGCGAAGGCTGTTGAGCGGAGCTGGATCCATATCTCCATAGTCCTGATTCTCTCCACCCATGCCCCAGCAGAAGCTGTAGGCCTGCGTGCCCACACCCGCGTGAATGGACCAACCGGGAGAGACGACAGCTTCGCGGTTCTTCATGACGATGTGGCGTGTTTCTTCTGCAGGCCCCATCAGATGAAAAACGCGGGCCTCCTCACTGAGATTGAAATACATGTATATCTCGGAGCGCCGCATGTGTGTGTGAGCAGGCATCGTATTCCATGCGCTCCCCGAATGAAGATGGGTCACACCCATGACTAACTGGCAGCTGTGTGCACCATCAAGATAGATGTATTTGCATACCGTTCTGCGATTGCAGGTTTCAACACTGCCTAACTCAACCGGGCTGGCCTGATCCCTGGCGATGAGTGTGGTTGGATAACTGGCATGTGCCGGGTAGCTGAGGAGATAGAAGATGGCCGGCGCATGGATGTCGGACGATTGGAAGACGATCTCTCTTGCGCCGCGGCCTACGTAGAGGCAATCGAGATGTTCCATGGCATACGTTTTGCCATCTATCTGAATGATGCCCTTGCCGCCGATATTCAACGCGCCCAACTCGCGGCGCTCCATAAAGTAGTTTGCCCGCAACGCCTCATCCGTGCGAAGCGGGAGTGGCATGGCCAGCGGCGCAGCCATGCCTACAACGGCGCGGTCCAGATCTACGTATGCCTGACGAAGCGCTCCTGGTTCATAAAGAGCATCCATCAGGAACGTTTCTCGAAGCTGTTCCGTCGTCATGGCGGGATATCGTACCGGGTCGGCCATCAAGTAGGTCTTCACTTTGAACCCTCAGCACTCGTGGAGACTGCTTTGTTATGCAGATCCGCTTCAGTTGGGACGCCGCGCTGTCCATCGCGTTGGGACTGCTTCAGGAGCCAGCTTACAAA
The DNA here is from genome assembly GCA_963763665.1 of uncultured Acidobacteriaceae bacterium. Classification (GTDB taxonomy): domain Bacteria; phylum Acidobacteriota; class Terriglobia; order Terriglobales; family Acidobacteriaceae; genus KBS-83. Next base: position 650,976 of record CAVXPT010000005.1, read on the forward strand.
CTCTTTTCCTGCGGCATAGTTATCCTGCTGGGGCAGGACTTTGCGATGGTCGGTGTATTCGTTGTACAGCCATGGGTCGACTATGGCAACGACAGTTCCCTTTCCGTATTTCGCCATTGCCATTACGATGCCAGCTTTGTCTTCAAGAAGCGCTCTGGCGGAAGCCTTCAGCGAAATCGCGCAGGTGTCCTTCATATAGAGCGTATGCGGATGCTGGAAAACAGGCCCCCCGCCGGCCACCGGGATATAGCCAGGCGCAAACTGATCACCAATGACGTGGCGCTTGAGCACGTCATCGAAGTGGATGCCAAAGCGATCCGCAATGAGATTGAGATGGGAAATGTCCGCGTTGGCTGGGTCATTCTCCATCAGCACGAGAACGCCGCCCTGCCTTACCCATTCGGCAACCTGATCCGCGTCGTGTTGCTGCACGTAGTGCGGATGCGGATTCTTCGCCGGATTATCAGGCGAGACGATGACATAGAACTGCGCGTCCTTGAGCCGGTCCATCGTTGGAGCCTGATACAACGTATCGAGCGCTGCGCCATGGCTTGCGAAGATGTGGCCCAAAAGAGAGAAGCCGCTATCGCTGTAGTCGTCCCACTTGTAATGGAAGTATTCTTCCTGTCCAGCCGCGTTCTGCCTCTGCTGACTGTTGAACCACGCGTCAACCATCACTGTTTCGCCGCGAGCGGCGCCTGAGCCCGGCGCAAGCTCCATCTCCGTACTGGCCAGCAGAAATGCGCCTACTCCCTTTGGATCGTTGCTGACAACAGGCGAGCCGACATAGTAGGCATAGGTGCCGTCGTGGTAGGGAGAGCCGCCAAGTCCAATATCTTTCACTGTGCCTGTTATGGTTACAGAGCCGTTCGCTTCGGTCTGCGACAAAATGGCTCAGGATGCCCTGCCACGCTCGCGCCGCATTCTGTGAGTAGTGTTCCGGGAGATATCCGAGGCGCACGCCTTTCTGAAGCGCATAGGTGAACATGCAGGCGGCGGATGACTCAAAGTAGTTGCCCGGTGCTCCCGGCCGGTCGAGAACCTGATACCAGAGTCCGGTTTGCTTATCCTGATAGCGAATGATAGTGGCTGCGGTACGACTCAGAATCGCAAGCAGCGTCGCGCGATTCGGATCGTCTTTTGGAAGATAGGGCAGCGTATCGACCAGCGCCATCATGTACCAGCCCATGCCACGCGCCCAGAAGCTACGAGACCTCCCCGTATCTTTGTCGGCCCAGGCCTGCTTTCGCGATTCATCCCACCCGTGATATAGAAGTCCGGTCTGCTGTGAACGGGCGTGCTCATCGAGCAGCGAAAACTGTTTTGCGATGTCGGCGAAGTCCTCAGGCTGGTGAAAGACGGATGCGTATTCGGCATAGAAAGGCTCGGCCATGTAAAGCCCATCCAGCCACATTTGATTGGGATAGATTTGCTGGTGCCAGAAGCCCCCCGACGCGTTTCGTGGCTGAACCGAGAGCTGCCTGCGTAGCCGCGTCGCTGCTTTGTAATACTTCGCATCCTGAGTGACTCGATAGAGCAGCAGGAACTCGCGGCCCAATGCGATGTCGTCGAGAGAATTCGCAGCCGGATCGTAGGTGGGAATCGAACCGTCAGGCGCGACCAGTGGATCGATAGCCTGCTTTGCGTAGTGATAGTAAGCTCCATCCGCAGTGTTGTACCAGGCTGCGTCCATCCCATTCAGCAGGACGGCGAGCTCGTAGTTCGACGCCCACTTTGCATCGGGGGCAACGAACCGGTCCGCCGGCCAGCGTGCAATGGTCGAATTCGCCACGCGCTGCGACCACGGGAGTTGCTGCGACCACGCTTGAGAAACGAAGGCGAGGCAGAGCACGAAAGGCAATGCCGCCATTGCGCCGCGCCGGAGAGCCTTTGCGATGTGCGCCACGCGTGAATGGAGGTGAGAGATCATGTGCTGGTGGGGCAGTCTAAGCGTTGAACCGTCGTCGCAGGTCCGCGATTTCTATGTATCAGAAGTCGCATCCGATGTCTGCATCTTTGTGCACACCGGGTAAGGCGCTTCATGGCGTCACGTATCTCGAGCGCCATCGAAAGCACCCATAGAAGGGACTCAGCAGACGTGCAATCTTGTGGAACATTGGCTCTCGCAAGGGCGTATCTCTGTTGGTGCTGCCACTCTGTTTGGACCGAGGACCTTTATGCCCCTACGTGATCAGTTATTCGCATTCGGTCTGTGCACTGCCGTCCTGTTTTGTGGCGGCACAGCATCCTTCGCGCAGAATTCCGACGATGGTTTTGAGCTTCATGCCAATTCACACGCTAGCGCAGCCGATATCGGCCTGTTAGCGTATCCCGGCGCGACCTTATACAAGGACACGAACAACGACTCGGCAGTTGACTTAGGACTTAATCTTGGTGACTTCCACTTCACTCTGAAGGCTGCCAATTACGTGAGCAGCCACTCGCCGGCACGAATTTTGGCGTTCTATCGCAAACCGCTCTCACGATATGGCGAAGTTCTTGAGTGTGACCACGGCAAGCCCGTGGGTTCGCGCACTGTCACGCGCAACGGACTTACCTGCTCTAACGAGCACGACGGGCACACCCAGACCAACGTCAGTGCGAATTCCTCCAGCGATCACGAATTGCGCGCTGGAACGCCTCATCAGTACCGCGTCGTAGGGATCGACGACAAGTCTCAGCCAGGATCGACCCACTTTGGCCTCGTCTATGTTGACCTACCCAAGGACAGCGCCAAGAAAACAGAATAGGTGCTGGCGGTTGTCGCCACGATTCGATTGACATAGTGAACCATTCCAATGATGTGCTTGATATGGATCGCGCGAGAAGTACCTGGCAGACAGGTGTGACCGATCTCGTGAGATCAATTGCCCGTTTGAACGTCCATTCATTTGAACCTGTGTGCAACAATTCACCAGAACCTCAAGATCGCGGAGAGGGGCGAACACAGGAGCATGAAGACCAAGAATCGAAGGGACTTCCTTCTGGGAGCGGGCGTCGCTTTGAGCAGCATGGCCGCATATCCGCATCTTTTTGGAGAAACTTGCACGATCCACGCGGATCCTACCGTTCCAGGGAATGATTCAGTAGCTGTGAATTCGTTATACAGGGAGTTGCCAGCGGAGATTGGCGACTCTGCTCCAGTTCGAAGAACCATGCGCGGCCTGATGGTGGACGCGGGTCGTGTCCCGGAGTCGATGGACTACTATCGACGAGTGATCGAGTTTTGTGCGGACTGGGAACTGAATACACTTCAGTTCCGACTAGCCGACGACCAGGGAAGTGCCTTACGCTTCGCTTCTGTTCCTGACCTTCTGACCCATAAGAACGCGTTCACGCCGGAACAATTGAAGAGCCTTGCGGACTACGCCAAGAGCCACGGTGTCGATTTGATCCCGGAATTAGAATCATTTGGGCACACCGGATACATTACGCGCTCTCCTGCATATGCTCACCTCTTAGATCGCCGTGCACAAGACTCGTCTGAATTTACCGGCGTCATTCCAGTGATCCCTGAGACACTGCAATTATTTGGGAAGCTATATCGAGAAGTCGCCTCGATTTTCCCATCCATTTATTTTCATGGCGGCTGCGATGAAGTTGACTGGGGAGGCTCAACGCTGTCTCGCAACGCACTTAAAACGAAGACTCGAGTGCAAATATGGGCAGAGTATCTTAATTCACTCAATCATCTGGCCGAAGGCCTGGGGAAACAACTGATTGTGTGGGGCGACTTTGTCCTCCACAAAGAACCAGAGATTCTTGGCCGATTGAACAAGAGCATCGTCATCATGGATTGGAACTATTCGGAGAATAGCTCTTCCGAAATTCAGGATGCCTTTCTGAAGGTCCGCGCCAACGGTTCTCGTGGCATTGGGGCGCCGGGATTGATCCATTACAAGTGGGGTCCGCGAGCCGGCAGCGAACAGTTACGGAACATCGACGCCTATGCTGATGCTTATCTCGGCACAAAGACTCCGGACTCATTGGGTGTCATTCTGACCAACTGGGTACCGAGCCGGTACGTTCAGAACTCGATTTGGGATGGATTCGCGTATGCCGCAGTCGCCTTCCATCAAGGAACGGCGGCTGCCCAGACCTCCGCGTTGCGCCGTTTTGTGGAAAGACATTATCGGGCGAAGTGGAACGAGACTTGGGATGAAGCATTTCAGTTGGTCTATGACAATGCACCGTACATGGAAGACCGCGAATCGTCGTCGTGGATGGGTCTCCGATTGCCGATCCCCTGGGGCGATGATGAACAGCTTACGGCGCTGCTAAGAGACAGATCTCCCCGCCAAAATCCTTTTACGCGGCTACGCAGCTTGCTCGTTCTGCTGCAACCGTCGGTTCTCAAGAATCTCGCCGACTTCCAGGCCTTCGAACTTTGTGTCTCGTATCTGGAACTTATGTTCTGGCGCGAAGCAGTCGTTATCGAGCACGCTGCCAAACAGCCAACCGAGCGAGAAACCACCGATCTACTGATTCAGAACATCGCCGACCGCGATAAGGCTCTGGCAGAGGCGCTGTCCAGGGATTGGGACACAGGGCGCCCAGCGGATTCGCCGGCAAAGTCGGAGCCTCTTTTTGGTCTTGCGCCGAAAGATCAGATGGTTTTCCAGTGGAGACGGGCGACGGCCTATTCAGCCTCACTGGCCAGCCATCCGGATCGTTTCTATCAACTTATTGCGAGGGCGAAGCCTGGGTGACAGCGAAGTCATGGAGTGGAATGCACAGACCGCCCTGCCAAGATTTCGCGCGGTATAATTGCCCGAATGCGGGAGTAGCTCAATGGTAGAGTAGCGGCTTCCCAAGCCGTTGGTTGCGGGTTCGATCCCCGTCTCCCGCTCCAGGTTTGTCCTACCTGGTTTAGTCCTACCTGGATCTTCTCGCTCTCACTCAAGTCGCGCCGGTCGATCAGACGTCGTACTGTCCATACTGTTCACCTTTCGCAAAAATGCGGGACGGGGTCTGCAAAGGGTACGGTGAGGGCGCTCTGCTTGCCTTCACTACCGGCCCGTGCTTTCCCGGTCTGTGCTATGGATGAGAGATGACGACGCGACGCGGCTGGACCTCGCTTTTTCTCGCAAGTTATCTGGTCACGGCTGCAATGGGCCAGGCCGGGTCAGCGCCCGTAGAGCGGAGCGCACCGGTAAACCCTCTCAGCTTTCCGGGAACGGATATCGGCGCGAAGACGAATGCGGCCATCGCCGCGATGCCGGCCGCCGGGGGCACGGTGCACATTGCCGCGGGCGAGTATAGCTTTGCTACCACCATCAAGCTCACACGGCCGGGACAACATCTGACCTGCGACGCCGGCACAACACTGCACTACACCGGCAGCGGCGATGCCATCCTGCTGGATCCCGCACGCGGCGCGGGGCTCGATCTCGATATCGACGGCGAGGGAGGATGCCAGCTCCTGGGCACGGCCGCCGCGCAAAATGGCATCCACCTATTGCCGGGCAACACCTTCATCATCCGCGGAATGCGCATTGCAGGTTTTACCCATGGCAACGGCATCGAGTTGAGCGGCGCCAACAACGTGCAGATCGTCAGGAATGCCATCCGCGACAGTCAACATGGCATCGACATGGTGACGATTCCCCATTTCGCGCCAAATGCCGTCCATGTTGCGAACAATGAAATCTTCCAGAATGAGTGGGCCGTTTACAGCCACAATGGCCATGTACCCGCGACGCGCGCCCTCGGGAATGTCTATCGCGACAATGTGTTCGAGGCAAACCGTACCGGCGATTTATTTCTGGGATGGGACGCGCACACGCTGGTGGAGGGAAATTATTTCGAATCGCTCGGAGTCGCAGTTGCCGCCGGGGCCGGTGGCGAGAACGTCTTTGACATTCACGTGATTCGCAACTACTTCACAGTACCAGGCTATCGCTCGGAGGTGGAGCTGGGATACGGTTTTGGCTTCTTCATCGAGGGCAATTACGAGGAGGGCGCGAAAGGCGCAGGAACGGAGTGCGCCGTGAATGTGCTCCCTGGTCCGCGCGGCGGCACACGGGATGTTGTCCTGCGCAACGCCTTCTCGCGTTGGAGCGAAGGAAAGGTCAGCGCGCATGAGTTCTGCTACAAGGGCAGCCCCGTCATTCCGCCAGGCGTGCTGGGCGCAACGCGGCTTATCGGCGATGTCTCTGTGGATGGAACCTTGCACGCGAAGAGCGCGCAGTTGAGCGGACCACTCGAACTGGGCGAAGGCGCTATCGCGTCCACTGGCTCGCCCATACGAGCGGGCGACGCATGCACGACGGAAGGGATGCTGTTGATCTCCCGCCCCGCCAATCAGACCGCGCGGCTCTTCTTCTGCAGCGGCTTCCACTGGCAGGCCGTGGTTCCGCCTCATCCGTAAGCAGGCAGCAGGTTCAGATCATGTAGTTCAGGTGCATCCCCAGGACGAGCAGCGCCACCAATAGCAGTCCTGCCGACGGCGCATATCCCCATCGGCGGCTGTACGGCCAACGCGGAAATGCGGCGATAGCCAGCAGCAGCGGCAGAAGCCAGAGAGCGACGATCATGCGCGAGCCGCCTTTTTCGCGGCACGTTTCGCAGCATGGGATCGCTGTAACCGAAGCTGCCGCGCACGAGCGAAGACGTCCAGAAACATCTCGCGGGTCAGCCGGCCGGTGTTGGTGTTCTGCAGTGAGGGGTGATAGCTGCCCAGGAGCGCGATGCCATCCGGCATTTCGTACTCGACGCCGTGACGAAATGGATAGCCGCTCGACTTGATTGCGTGACCCTTGCGTCGCAGGTGTTGCAGATAGCCGTTCCAGGCAATGTGGCCGAGGCAGATCACCACGCGCAGGCGGGTGAGCAGGGCGATCTCCTCATCCAGCCAGCCCGCGCAGTTTGCCAGCTCGGCGGGCGTTGGCTTGTTGTCCGGCGGCGCGCAGCGACCTACCGAGGTGATCAGGATGTCCCGCAGTCGCATGCCGTCGTCGCGGCTGCGGGCGGCGGGCTGCGAGGCGAATCCGGCCTCGTACAGCACGGGATAGAGGAAGTCGCCGGAGCCGTCCCCGGTAAAGGGACGTCCGGTGCGGTTTGAGCCGTGGGCGCCGGGTGCGAGCCCGAGGATGAGGACGCGGGCCATGGGATCGCCGAAGCTGGGCACCGGCCGTCCCCAATAGATCTCATCGCGATAGGCGCGGCGGCGCGTGCGGGCGATCTCCGCGCAGTAGGCACGCAGCCGGGGGCAGCGCTCGCAGGCCACGACGCGCTCGTTGAGCGCGTCGAGGGCGGATTGGGTAAGAAGCTCAGCCGGCATGGATCATGACAGAAGGGATCTGGAGACATTTTAGTGACATTGTGGGTACCCCGTCTGCTGTAGCGTCATGGGAACCAGCCCGGAAATTCGGCCGATGGAACCTTATTTAGGTAGGAAACGTACTAGCCAGGATAAGCCCGGAAAAAGGTTCGACGTTACGCCAAAATACTGCGGCCGGGTGACATTCGCGGAGTTGGGTGGTCTTTAGTGTATTCCCTCGCCGGGGTGTGCTTTACCCCGGATGGTCGAGGCTTTTACCGAGGATGGCAGAACGATGACAGTCTTCTGGATCAATCCAGGGGCCAATGGTCGTCTGGCTATTGTGCCGCGCCCCCGTGACGCGGAATGGCTGGCGAGTGATTTGAGCGCGCTTCGCCGCGACGGAATCGACATCCTGGTTTCGCTGCTGACGAAAGCGGAAGCGGCGGAACTGGGACTCGCGCACGAGCAGGCCTGTTGCGAACAGGTAGGCATGGAGTTCCGCTCGTTCCCGATCCCCGATCACAGCGTGCCCGCATCCCACCGCGAATTGCAGGAACTGGCGGAAGCGCTGGCAACGGAACGCCGGCACGGCAAAAACATTGGCGCGCATTGTTGTGCCGGCATCGGACGCTCTTCGCTGCTGCTGGCCGCGGTTCTTTGCGTCGAAGGCATTTCGCCGGAACGGGCCTTTCGTCTCATCTCGAATGGGCGCGGGCTACAAGTTCCGGACACGCCGGAGCAGGCGGAGTGGCTGGTGGGGTTTGCCGGTGCGCTGCCTCGGTGCTGAAGACTCCGGCGTACAGTGGGCGACTCGGCATGCGAGGTAAAAAGGAACACTGTTTACTTGGGAACGGGGCGATCACGGTTCATGGCATGTCTGCTCGCTCTCCTTCCGATCGAGTCGCGGCTTAGAGACAGTCATCGTCCCAGATGCAATCAGCCATTGCGAGCGAGATAGTCCCGGAAAGAGTCGTTCCAGACTCCGGCGTAGAATGGGTGCGCTTCCGGCGGCTTGGCCGTTGCGATGCCAACTCTTCCCCTTTAGAGGATCGAATCCATGCCTGTTTCCGCTCGACCTGTTGTGAACAGAACATTCGCATCGCCTGCCCTGTTGCTGGCCGCTACGCTGCTGCTCGCCGGCGGCTGCAAGTCCTCGACGCCCACAGCCGAGGCGCCCGCGCAACCCACAGCTCCCGCGGTCACCCAGATCAACGGGCAGGATGTCGTGACGCTGCAGCGCAAAGCCACGCAGAATGGCGCGGCGCCGGAGTTCCTCTCGGCCACGGTGATTCCCGGACGCGGCATGAATCTCTTCCAGATCACCGCGAACCTTCCCGGCAAGGGCACGACGAACATCTTCTTCTCGCCCTCGCTCACTGAAGCGCAGACCAAGTTCACCGGCACGGATGCCGACAAGTTCGGCAACGCCTCCTTCGCCTTCGGCGGCGCGTTCCTGGTGCCGTATCCGAATCGCATTCGCGGCAAGCTCTCCGACGACAAGCAGTCGATCACCACCTCATGGCACGGCAAGCCGCTGACCCTGCCCGCGAACTTCTCCGGCAAGAAGCCGGGTGCGGAGCTGCACTCGATCCACGGGCTGATCGTCGCCTCGAAGACGGATGACGTGAAGGTTGCCGACTCCGCCGATGGGCAGACCGTGACAGGCACGATTCACGCGGGCGATTTCGGCGGCCACTGGCTTTCAAAGACCGATCTCGACTTCACCATCGAACTCGCGGGGAAGGACGTGACCGCGACCATCACGGCAAAGAACGTCGGCGATCAGGATGAGCCGATGGCGATCGGCTGGCATCCGTACTTCGCGATTCCCGAGCGGCGACCGCACGCAGGCGCGGCTGCATGTGCCGGCGGCGAATCTGGCTCTGGTGAACAACTACGACGATGTCTTCCCCACCGGCAAGCTGAAGCCGGTGAAGGGCACGAAGTATGACTTCAACGCGGCCGACGGCGTGGCGCTGGATGGCATGTTCCTGGACGACAACTTCTCGAAGCTCACCCGCACCGATGGCGCCGTCGATGTGCGGCTGACCGATCCCGCTTCCAACTACGGCATCCACGTTCTTGGTGAGTCGCCGGAGATCAAGACGGTGCAGGTCTACGCGCCTACCGATGCCGGAAAGAACTTCACCGCGATCGAAGAGCAGTTCAACTTCGGCGATCCCTTCGGCAAGGAGTGGCATGGCATGGATACCGGCATGGTGACGTTGAAGCCGGGTGCCTCCGTGACGTGGAAGGTGAAGCTGGAGTTGTTCACGCCGCCAGCAGCCGCAAAGTAGCTTCATTGCTGCAGAGGGCGCCCGCGTTAACTTCGCGCGGCGCCTTTCCGTTTCGGCGACGTTTTCGACGCAACATGACCTCGGTCACGTCATCTTCACGGCAAAATACTGCAACTCCAGGCGACATTACGCCGTCTTAGAGCAGGTATGCAGACCATAAATGTGCGTTGCCTGTGCTGCGGAAGCCGGACGCTGACTGCTCCGGGGATCTTCGAGCTTTGCCCCGTCTGCTGGTGGCAGGACGATGGTCAGGATGAGGCAGACGCAGATGTGGTGCGGGGCGGTCCCAATGGCACGCTAAGCCTGACCGCCGCACGCACGAATTTTGTGGCTTGCGGGGCGTCCGATCCACGGTTCCTCGGCCGGGTGCGCGCCGCGTTACCGGCGGAACGCTCCATCGCCTGAGTTTTGGCCCGTTTCCGGCTTTATCGGGCCATATCGTTACTCTTGCTGAACTTGCGCCCTCGCGCGGTTTGACCCCCTCCCGAAAGCCTCTTACCATTGAATTCAGGCCGCCTGTCTACAGCATGGTCTGGCACGCGATTGCGTCCACCAGGCACCCCGTCCCATCAAATCGTCAGGCGCAGTCATTCACGGAAGGCACAATTGAGCAACACAGACACAGTCGAGACCCCTACCACCCCTGAGACCACCCCTGCGGCGCAGGCAGAGACTTCCCCGGAGCACGAGCAGGAGAGCGCCCACGATCACGAGGGCCACGATCACACCCACCAGCACGGGCCCACCTTCAATCCCGAGGTGACGCGCACGGTGGAGGTCACGATTCCGGCCGATGAGGTCTCCCGCGCGAGGCGCTCCGTCGTGAAGCGCTACCAGAAGCAGGCCCGCATCCCCGGTTTCCGCGCCGGCAAGGTGCCGGAGTCGCTGATTCGCGGCCGGTTTGCCGAGGGCATTCGTCAGGAAGTGCTGGAGGCAGTGATGCCGCAGCACTTCCAGAAGGCCATCGCAGAGGGCAACTTCCGCCTGGTCTCGCAGCCCCAGGTCGTCGATATGAAGATGGAGGACGACCAGCCGCTCTGGTTCAAGGCCAGCTTCGAGGTCATGCCCGAGTTCACGGTGGACGGATACCAGGACGTCAAGGTCGAAAAGCCGAGCGCCGCCTTTACCGACGAGGAGTTCGCGGGAGAAGTCGAGCGGGTGCGCGACTCACGCTCCACCATGGAGCCGGTGGAAGAAGAGCGTCCGCTGGCCGATGGCGACTGGGCCCAGATCACCTTTACCGGCAGCGTCCAGCCGGCCGAAGGCCAGGATGGCAAGGACACGGACGCGAAGGAGAGCGCCCCTCTTTCAGGCGAGGACGTCATGCTGGAGGTTGGCGGATCGAATACCCTCTCCGCCTTCAACGACGCACTGCGCGGCGCTACCGTCGGGCAGGAGCTGAAGTTCGAAGTCAACTACCCCGAGGACTTCGGGGAGAAGCGTCTGGCGGGGAAGAATGTCGCCTACGACGTGACCGTGAAGGGCATCAAGCGGCGGGTGCAGCCAGAGTTAAACGATGACTTCGCAAAAGAGCTCGGAGACTATTCAAGCTACGAGGACTTCACCACTAAGTTCCGCGAGAATCTGCAGGCGGAGAAAGACCGCCGCACCGAGGCCGAAACGCGCGACCGCCTGCTGACAGCGTTGAGCGAACGCTTTCAGTTCCCGGTACCTGAGTCGATGATTCAACAGCAGATCGACGCACGGCTGGACCGCGGACTGCGATCACTCGCAGCGCAGGGCATGCGGGAAGAGGACATGAAGCGGCTGGACTTCGCGCGGCTGCGCGCGGCCCAGCGCGACTCGTCCACCAACGAGGTCCGATCGCTGCTGATTCTCGATCGCATCGCGGACGCGGAGAAGATCAATGTCTCGGAGCAGGAAGTCGCGCCAGGAGCTGGAGTTGCTCTCGCTGCAGTTACGTGAACCGGTAGATACCCTGCGCGTGCGATTGACGCAGGATGGGTCCGTGGCTAGAATCCGGGAACAAATTCGACGGGACAAGACGGCGAAGCTTTTGTACGAGAGACTTTAGTTGTAGTTGTATGGACGGAACGCAGCAGAACCAGCCAGCCGGAGGAAGTACCGGCCGGCGAGGAGCATAAAGAAGAGCATGGCACTTGTACCGATGGTTATCGAGCAGACGAGCCGGGGCGAACGCGCCTACGACATTTACAGCCGTCTGCTGCGTGACAACATCATTTTCCTGGGAACGCCGATCGACGATCAGATCGCGAACCTGGTGATCGCGCAGATGCTCTTTCTATCCGGTGAGGACCCGGAGAAGGATCTGCAGCTCTATATCAATTCGCCGGGCGGCTCCATTACCGCCGGCCTGGCCATCTATGACACCATGCAGTTCATCAAGAACGATGTGGTGACGTACTGTATAGGTCAGGCGGCGTCCATGGGCGCGTTTCTGCTGATGTCCGGCACGGCGGGCAAGCGTTTTGCGCTTCCCAACTCACGTATCCTGATTCACCAGCCCTCCATGGGCGGACTTTCCGGCCAGGCGACCGATATCGACATCCACGCGCGAGAGATCCTGCGTATTCGCGAGATCACGAACAACGTCATGTCCAAACACACCGGCCAATCGCTTGAACGTATCGAGCGGGACGTCGAGCGGGATTTCATTATGAACTCCCGCCAGGCGAAGGAATACGGCATCATCGACGAGATCATCGATCGTCCGCGTACTTAAGCGGGCGACAAGGACCTCGGCGAGAAGGAGCAGATTCCATGAAAACGCGCACGGGTTCCGACGAGACACTCCGCTGTTCGTTCTGCCATAAATCGCAGGACGCTGTTGCGAAACTGATCTCTTCCCCAAGCGACTATCCGCGTGCGTACATCTGCGACGAGTGTGTCGCGGTGTGCAACTCCATCCTGGACGACGACCGGACGGAGACTCAGCCCGGCGCCGCGCCTGCCCACCTGCCCAAACCGCAGGAGGTCAAGGCGTTCCTGGATGAGTACGTCATCGGCCAGGAGACCACCAAGAAGAAGCTGGCGGTCGCGGTCTACAACCACTACAAGCGCGTGCAGATGAATCGCACCCGTGGCAACGATGTCGAGCTGTCGAAGTCGAACATCCTGCTGGTGGGTCCGACGGGCAGCGGCAAGACGCTGCTGGCCCACACCCTGGCCAAGATGCTCGACGTGCCCTTCGCCATTGTGGACGCCACCACGCTGACCGAAGCGGGCTACGTAGGCGAGGATGTCGAGAACATCATCCTGAAGCTGCTGCAGGCCGCTGACGGCGATGTGACGCGCACCCAGACCGGCATCATCTACATCGACGAGATCGACAAGATCGGCCGCAAGGACGAGAATCCGTCGATCACCCGCGATGTCTCGGGCGAAGGCGTGCAGCAGGCGCTGCTCAAGATCCTCGAAGGTACGGTGGCCAATGTGCCGCCGCAGGGCGGCCGCAAGCATCCGCACCAGGAGTTCACGCCGGTGGACACCACCAACATCCTTTTCATCTGCGGCGGGGCCTTTGTCGGCCTCGAGCGTGTGGTGGGCAGGCGCGTCGGCAAGAAGGCACTGGGCTTCAAGGCGCTGAGCGAGAAGCAGGCCAAGGCAGAGAACGCGAGCGCGGCACTGCGCGACACCGAGTTGCTGCGCCAGGCCGAACCGCAGGACCTGATCAAGTTCGGGCTGATTCCGGAGTTCGTCGGACGCCTGCCGGTGATGGGCATCCTGGATGAGCTGGATGAGGCGGCGCTGGTCGAGATTCTGACCAAACCGCGTAACGCCATCCTGAAGCAGTACCAGAAGCTGTTCGACTATGAGGGCGTGAAGCTGAACTTTACCGGGGAGGCGACCATCGCTGTCGCACGCGAGGCGCTGCACCGCAAGGTAGGGGCCCGCGGGCTGCGCATGATCCTGGAAGAGCTGATGCTGGACCTGATGTACCACCTCCCCAGCAAGAAGCAGATCAAAGAGCTGGACATCACAGCCGAAATGGTCGCGAAACGAGACTTCTCCGAGCAGTTACTGGAGAAGGCGGGCTAGAGCGTCCTTTCGCCTGAAGGTGAGCCTCCCGCAGGCGTTTTGACATCCAACACACACGGCCCGGGCAGCAAGGTCCCCGGCCGTAGCTGACCTGTATCCGTTCGGGTTTTTATGCCGATGCTCACCGGCAATTGTGGGCAGAAGGACTTTCGTGGCAACCAGCAAAGAACCGAAAGAGCCCAGGGAGACGAAGGAGCAGCGGGAGCGCGGCGAAACGCGCAAGCTGCCCATGATGCCCATCCGCGAGATGGTGATCTTCCCTTTCATGATGACGCCCTTCATCGTGGGCCGCGAATCCAGCGTCCGCGCGCTGGAAGAGGCGCTCAACGGCGACCGCCGCATCTTCCTGGCGACCCAGCACGACGCCTCGATCGACGAGCCCAAGGCTGACGATGTCTATGCCGTCGGCACCATCGGCAACATTGTCCAGAGCGTGAAGATGCCGGACGGGAACATTAAAGTATTGGTTGAGGGGTTGGAGCGCGCGAAGTCCATCGAAGTCAACGACTCGGATGGATTCTTCGTAGCCACCGTGCGCATCCCCAAAACCGCTCCTGCCGGACCACAGACCGAGCAGTTGATGCAGAAGGTCACGGGGCTGTTTGAGCAGTACGTCAAGCTGCAGCAGAGCCTCAACTACGAATCCATCGTCGCCGCCGTCCGCATGGATGAGCCGGGCAAGCTGGCCGACACCATCGCCGCCAACCTGCAGCTTTCCGTCGATGAGAAGCAGGAGTTGCTGAATCTCTTCGATCCCACCGAGCGGCTGGCACGCATCGCCGACCTGCTGGATATGGAGATCGAAAAGCTGAACATGGACCGCTCCATCCAGGGCCGGGTGAAACGGCAGATGGAGCGCGCGCAGAAAGAGTACTACCTCAACGAGAAGATCAAAGCCATCCAGAAGGAGCTGGGCCGCGGCGAGAAGAGCGAGTTCGACGATCTGAAGAAGAAGATCGAGACCGCCGGCATGCCCAAGGACGTGATGGACAAGGCCACGCAGGAGCTGAAGAAGCTCGAAGCCATGCCGCCGATGTCGGCAGAGTCCACCGTCTCCCGCAATTATCTCGACTGGCTGCTGGCCGTGCCGTGGAAGAAGCGCTCGAAAGAGACGCGCTCCATCGACACCGCAGAAAAAGTTCTCGATACCGACCACTACGGCCTGGAAAAGATCAAGGAGCGCATCCTCGAGTTCCTCGCCGTCCGCCAACTGGTCAAGAATCCGAAGGGCTCGATCCTGTGCTTCGTCGGGCCTCCGGGCGTGGGCAAGACCTCGCTCGGCATGTCGATCGCCAAGGCCACCGGACGCAAGTTCGTTCGCATGTCGCTTGGCGGTGTGCGCGATGAGGCGGAGATTCGCGGCCACCGCCGCACCTACATCGGCGCGCTGCCCGGCCAGATCATTCAGTCGATGAAGAAGGCCGGCACCAAGAATCCCGTCTTCATGCTGGACGAAGTGGACAAGATGGCCTCGGACTTCCGCGGCGATCCATCCTCTGCCCTGCTCGAAGTGCTGGACCCGGAGCAGAACTCCAACTTCCAGGACCACTACCTCGACGTCGAGTACGACCTGTCGCAGGTGCTCTTTGTGGCTACCGCGAATGTGCTGCACACCATTCCCGGGACCGCTGCAGGACCGGATGGAGATCCTGCGCCTGCACGGCTACACAGAGGTCGAAAAGATCGAGATCGCCAAGCAATATTTGGTGAAGAAGCAGATTGAAGGCACGGGTCTGAGCGAAAAGAACATCACGTTCACCGACGAAGCCCTCACCGAGATCGTGCGCAGCTACACGCGCGAGGCAGGTGTGCGCAATCTGGAGCGCGAGATCGGCAACATCTGCCGCAAGGTGGCGCGCCGCGTGGTGAAGAACGGGATCAAGCACAAGGAAGCGATCACCAAAGAGAACATCGCCGACTTCCTCGGCGTGGTGAAGTTCCGCGACTCACAGGCCCATGAGAAGAACGAGGTTGGGCTGGTCACCGGGCTGGCCTGGACCGAGGTGGGCGGCAGCATCCTCTCCACCGAAGTGCAGGTGCTGGACGGCAAGGGTAAGCTGACGCTCACCGGTCAGCTTGGCGACGTGATGCAGGAGTCGGCGCAGGCAGCGCTCTCCTACATCCGCAGCCGCGCGCATCAGTTCGGCCTGCCGCGCGACTTTTATCGCAATGTCGATATTCACGTGCATGTGCCGGAGGGCGCCATCCCCAAGGATGGACCATCCGCCGGCATCACCATGGCGACGGCGCTCGCCAGCGCGCTCACCAAGATTCCTGTGCGCCGCGACCTGGCCATGACTGGCGAGATCACGCTGCGCGGCAAGGTGCTTCCGATTGGCGGCCTGAAAGAAAAGCTGCTGGCGGCGCACCGTGCCGGCATCTTCGAGGCCATTCTCTCGAAGGAAAACGAGAAGGACGTTGCTGAGTTGCCCGACAACCTGAAGAAGGCGATGAAGCTCCACTTTGTCGAGCAGATGGACGAAGTGCTGCAGATCGCACTCGAATCGCCGCTGCCGGAGCTGAAGGAAGAGACGCCCGAAGCTCTTGCCGTGCTGCCCGCTGCGGTTCCGCAGGATCAGCCGCGCGCCCACCAGTAGACCGGTTTCAACGCATACAAAAGGCGCTGCCACGGCAGCGCCTTTTGCTTTTCAGCGAAGCAGCGCCAGCAGAGTGGAGTAGTCGTCCGTCCACAGCCGGAGGCCGGCGCGCTCTTCCGTCGGCCTGGTGTGGCTCGCGACGGCAGGTAGCGTGAGAAATGGGCCATTCCCGGTCACGAGCACCCACGTGGCGTTGAACTCGCCTCGCTGTGGATTGGCGAAACTCTGCACCGTGCGTGCCTGCATACCCGCGGCTTTCGCCAGCAGATAGATCGCGGGCTCCAGGTCGACATGCTGGTTCGAGATGTGGAAGGCGAGAATGCCGCCGGGCGCGAGGTGGCGTTTGTAGATTTCCAGCGCCTGCGTCGTCAACAGATGCAACGGTATGGCGTCGCCACTGAAGGCATCGACCACCAGCACATCGAAGCGCTGAGGAGCTTCCTTCGTCAGCGAGGCTCGCGCGTCGCCTTCGGCAAACGTGATCTGTGCAGGTGAGTCACGCAGATAGGTGAAGAGATGCTGCGCAATCGGCTGGACGGCTGGGTTGATCTCATAAAAGCGCATGCGGTCGCCAGGCCGTCCGTAGGCCGCAATGGTGCCCGCACCCAGATCCGACAATGCCCACGTTTCGCGCACGCTCTGCGCAACAGTAGCGCATCGCCAGCCCGACTCCTGAGTCTTCGGCGTAGTACGTGGTCGGCGTCCTGCGCAGCTCCGCTGAAAAGATCTGCGTCCCGTGCTGGATGGTTCCGTTGCTCAGGGTGCGCGTCCAGTTCTGGTTGCTGTCGTAGGTCTGCTTTACCCGCAGGCTCGCGTAGAAGTTGCGGGTCGCAAACATGGTGTCGCGACGATACGCCGCATGCAGCAGGACGAGAAGATAGATCAACATCGCTGCACCGACGGACCAGAGCATACGCTCGGACCAGCGCTCCGGCCACACCACCAGCACCGCGACCAGGGCGGTCGCGAGGAACGAGATCGCCAGGTCATAGTTCGAAGAAAACAGGAGCGGGAACGCGATGCCGATGAGAAAAGACCCGATGGCGCCGCCGGTCGCGAACATGAGGTAGAAGATCGACAGTTCTTTCGTTGTGCGCGGGCGCAACGCATAGGCCTCGACGTGACAGTAGAGGCAGGCGAGAAACATCTCGATCAGGAAGAATGCGATGCCGATGCCAACGGGCAGCGAGACATCGACCTTCGCCATCATGTACGCCAGGCCGGCAAGCATCACGGCCAAGAGCCGCGTGAGCACAGGGCGCGGCACGAAGCGGGCGTATTCAAACGCAACGATCAGCGTGATGAGATATGCGGCGAGGGGCAGAATCCAGAGCAACGGAATGGCCGCGATATTTGCGGTGAGATAGCTCGTCACAGCGCTCAACTGCATGGCGGCCACGAGCGGCAGCAGCAGCCACAGACATTTGTTTCTCAGGGACGACGGTGGCCCAGCACCGGCGAGCGCGTCCGTCGTGTCCGTCGTGTCAATTGGGTCAGGCAGCTCCGCGGTTTTGCGCACGCCCCTTGCCAGGGTTGCAGAGACGGCGAGGAAGCAAACGAAGCCGCAGCTCCAAAGGATCCGCTGCATCCGCAGTGTCAGGTACGGTTCAACAATCGTTGGATAGAGCGCCAGCGCCAGCAGCGAGGCAAGATTGGACAACGCGAAGAGACGGTATGGAATGCGTCCGTGCTCCAGCCGCGCCAGCCATGTCT
Source organism: uncultured Acidobacteriaceae bacterium (assembly GCA_963763665.1). Taxonomy (GTDB): domain Bacteria; phylum Acidobacteriota; class Terriglobia; order Terriglobales; family Acidobacteriaceae; genus KBS-83. The sequence continues at coordinate 668,867 of CAVXPT010000005.1, forward strand.
GAAGCAAAGGACTGGTCGCCCCCAGCAGCAGAAACGGCAAGCCGATCGACACCAGCAGCGCCTGGAAGACCCTGGCGAAGGGATGCGACGCGGGCTGGCTGGAGCCTCCGCCGCGAAAGGCCCACGTCAGAGCCACGACTGCTGCACACGATAGCAACGCAATGTGGAGAGGCATCTGCCAGCGAAGCCGCCGAGCGCGCGCAAGCCAATGTGCATACGCGTAGCCGGCGAGCAGAGCGGTTTGGAAGAAGACGAGGCAGGTGAGCCATACCGCTGCAGAGCCGCCGAAGGTGGGCAAAAGCTGCTTGGCGGCCATGGGCTCGACAAGGAACAGCAGAAACGCGGCGAGAAACACGGCGCTGCCGTAAAGAAGCCTGGTCGTCAACGTGACAGATTCCCCCGGGGACAAGCGACTGTGGTGCCCCAGCAGTCTTCCCAGAGACGACCCACGGTGTCAAATCCGGCGTTCGCGAGAAAAGGCGCCGCCGCAGCAGCGCCCTTCCTGTCCACGCGTACTTTTAGGTGCCTATTTGTGCTTCCAGAACGGATCGGCAGTCACCCACTCATCCCGGACATAGCTTATCTCCGGATTGAAGGCGAACAGATTGCGCTGCGCGGATTCGATGCAGGCCGCCGCCAGTTCGCGGTAGTGCTTCATGCCCGCTTCGCCCATCGTTTCGCGGAACTTCGCATTGTTCGCATCGGCCTCGTCCACTTCCGATAGCGACTTCATCGGAGTGATCAGCAGCCAGATGCCTCCATTCTCCCAGCCGTAAGCGCTCTGGTAGAGGGCTATGTGTCTCCCCGGCTCGGCCTTGTCCAGGTTGGCCCGGAGCATCTTCAGGTATTCCTCAAACTCCGGCTGGTGGCCGATGCGAACATGGACCCGGGTGATCTGCATGTAGCGCATCGTTGGGATGGAGACACCCGGCTCAGGGATGATATCGTCGCGCAGCGTAAAGATGTTCCGGGACATGCCCGTAAGCAACTCACCATCTTCGGCATCGGCACGATCGATGTCCGCGCTGAGATCCGCGTTGGCCATCTCTGCCTGGTGCATCTTTTCCAGCGCGGCAAACGAGTCATAGCTGAAGAAGAAGAGCGAGCGTGGCGGTCCGGAGATCGCATCCATCGCCAGGTAGTGGTCCGGCGACTTGGCCTTTTGAGCGGCTGCCACGAACGCGCTTTCCGTCTTCTGGTGGGCGCTTCCACGCTTGCCCGGCTTCAGATTTTCAACGTCGATGACCAATACCTTGGGCGGCGGAGTCGTCTTCGCCGAGTCTCCTGTGCCCTGGCGGATCGGGGTCCCGAGACTCCGCCGATACAAAGGCACAGCCCTGCACACATTCCAATTGTCTTGCTCAACATAGATTTTCCTTCCCTCCAGCGTGAAGAGGCAGCGGTTGAATTGCGGGGGTATCGGCAAAATTGGGGGAGGGACCCTTACTCGGACAGTCAGCTTGGCGGGAAGCCGGAAGACTTGCCTACGGCCAAACGGATGAAAGCGAAAGCGCAGACTGGACGCAGCCGTTCTTTTCAGGAACCGCTGCACAGAACGAATCTCTCCAGGTCACGCTATCTTTGCTTTGCTTTATATACCCGCCCGCGACACCGCGCAATGGAATACGCGACGTGACGAATTACGCTGCAGCAGTGCGCGTGGGGGGCTGTCGTGTGTTCCTGCGTGTATTGAGTGCAGTTGCCGGCTGGTCGCGACGGCCTGCGCGCCGGAATCTGCAATTGGCCGCGAACCGCATCACCAGGCGGACGGTCATCAGGAACAGTGCGCTCCAGCACAGCCACAGCAGCGCCGTACGCAGATGCGCGGCGGTAGAGAACGACACACCCAGGCCACCGCCGATCGCGAGATAGGCGGCAATGCACATGGGACACTTCGGCACCAGCGCAAGCGCAACACTGGGGAGAGCCCATGCGGCTGCGCCACGCGTTCGCCGCACTGCCTGCCTCTCCCGCAGTGGTGGAACGGGAGAGGCAGCATTCCGCCGGCACGGGCAAACAAGACCCGTTTTGTTCGTTCCTGTCATGCGTGCGCCTCGTCATGGCAGCATGAAGATGCAGCAGGCTTGTCTTCGTATTGATCGTGCCGCTTTACCCAGTCGACCATCTTGCCGTCGGCATCGCGTTCGTTGCGTCCCCTGGGCGCCAGATCGAGGAAATGATTGACCCCGATGATAGAGTCGAGTCCGCGCGCGTACGTCGAGTAGGTGTGAAATATCTGTCCGGACGGATCCTTGTAGAACACGCTGAGACCGGGCAACTCCTCGCTCATGTACCGCTTTTCCTCGATGACCCCGTAGTTATAAGGAAGCTTGACCGAGTCAACCTGATCTTTCGTGAACGAGACGCCGAAGTCGTAGTTGAAATCGCTTCCCTCCGACGAGACCCACGGAAAGTGCCAGCCCATCCTCTTCTTGTACGCAGCCAACTTGCTGTATGGCGCATGCGAAATGCACATCAGTGTGACGTCGTGATGCCGAAGATGCTGGTTCGGACCATCGATATGATCCGCGGTAAGCGAACACCCGGGGCAGCCCTCGGTCCACTCCGGTCCAAACATGAAGTGATAGACGATGAGCTGGCTCCGTCCCGCGAATAATTCCGCGAGCGTTACTTTTCCATTCTCGCCTTCGAAGACATACTCCTTCTCGACCTGCTCCCAGGGCAGCTCGCGCAGTTGCTGCGCCATCGCCTCGCGCGCATGCGTGAACTCCTTCTCCCGCGCCAGAAAGTCTATGCGCGCCTGCACCCATTCCTGATGTGCCACTACTTTGTGATCGACTGCTTCCGCTGTTGGCATTGCGAACTCTCCTCTTTGGTTGATTTCCTCGGTGTCACATCTCCGCGTTCGAGAGGTCGGTGGGCCTCGGTTATGCTTTCGCCACCGCGTCACCCTTTCGGAAGGCGGCTTCTCCAGCGTCGGACACTTCGACCCACTTCTGGTCAGGTGAGGCCTCAGCCTCGTAGTTGTCGTGCCAGTTCCACCACTTGTATGTCGGGGTCTGGGGGTAACCCTCGGGCGAGTCCTCCCAGTTTTCCTGGCGTCCGAGCGCGGTTAGGTCGAGGTAACTCCAGGTGCTCCCCATGGCTTCGTCGCCCCGGTTGTTGATGAAGTAAGTGCGGAACACTTTCTCGCCGTCGCGGATGAATGCATTGTGGCCGTGCCATTCGTTCACGCCGAAGTCGGTGTCGAAACTGTCGGTGATGGTGTACCAGGGCATCTTCCAGTCCATGCGCGCCTTCAGGCGCTCGATGTCCTTTTGTGGCGCGCGCGAGGCGTAGGCAAGAGTGGTGTCGCGGGCGTTCAGATGAGCGAGGTTGGAGACCTGGTCGGCTCCCAGCGAGCAGCCGCGGCAGGCATGGTCGGGCCAGCCGAAGACGCCGGGGTCGAAGAAGGCGCGGTAGACGATCAACTGACGGCGGCCCTCGAACAGATCGAGCAGGCTCACTTTGCCCTTGGGCCCGTCAAACTCGTACTTCTTCTCCACCGCCAGCCATGGCATCCGTCGACGCTCGGCGGCCAGCGCGTCACGGGAGCGGGTCAAGGCCTTCTCCTTCACCAGCAACTGCTCGCGCGCGGCTTCCCACTCTTGCGGCGACACGATCGGGGGCGTTTTCATCTTCATCGGGGTCTCCTTGTTCTTATCCATGTCTCTCTCCTTACTGTTTCTTGTGTCTGTTGTTGATTGTTGGTTGTTGCCGCGGAGCACGCTTGCGTCCGGCGTGGCGATACCACGCGACAACGGAACCACTTTCATCAGGACTGGCGCGGCTCTGCGCTCTGCGTTAGCGCGGATATGTTTCAGCATGTTGTCCCACCCGGTGCTCACATTCCCGGAGATATCGTCCGGTATCAGTCCCATTGCTGTGTGATTGAACTGGAGAATGGTCGCGTTGCCGTCGGCCTTCAGTCGATATTGCACATTCGAGGTCGCGGGGAAGGACATGAAGAGCGGCCCGTAGATCTCCAGCAGTTCCGGTGCCCTGATCGCCTGCACGTGCCCCCACATGTGTCCTGTGTCTTTGCCAAGATCGCGATACCAGCGGCCTCCAGGCCACGCTTCGAGCTTCATCGGCATCGGTTCGCCGTCCGGCTTCACATTCAGAGATCCCATCTGCTCGAGAATCGTCTCGAAGACAATCTCGATCGACGCCTCGATCCGGTTTTCTCGCTTGATGGAGAACGTGCGGACAGCTTCCTCCGCCACCGGCTGCACCACAGTGCGTGCTGCTGCGCTCATAATTATTCCTCCTCGTTGTTTGGATGTTGTTTGCGGTCGCGCATCTTCTGCTCCGCGCGTTCCTTGATCCGATCCAACTGGTTCGACCAGTACCGCTCGAAGGTCTTCGCCCAGTCGTGGACCGGCTTCAGATTGCTTCCGTTCAGCCGGTACATCCGCATCTGTCCGTTGCGAGTCACAGTGACCACCCCGACTTTCAGCAGAACCGAGAGGTGCTTCGATACCGAGGGCTGCGGTATCCCCACGGCATCGACCACCTCGCCCACCGCACGCGCGCGGCCGTCCATCAATACATCGATGATCTCCCGCCGCCGCGGCTCTGCTACCGCATTGAAGACATCCAGGGTAGTAGCGGCACGTGCCATAGAGAAATAATATTCCCATATAGGAATATGTCAAGCGCGCCACCGGCCAGCGCGAATTAACCCGGCTGTCATTCCGCGCGTATTTACTGGATTGCGCTTAAGGATGGATCTCCGCGACTCCATCGTCCGCCAACCCATTCACAGCTTTTTGGAGGCTCTATGACCTACACCACAGCCGGGAAGACGCTCGCCGTCTCGGCTACTCTCGCTCTCTGCGCCCTTGCGTTGCCCGCCGGAGCGCAATCGACCACACCGAAGGCCGCGAAGGGCTACTCCATCAGCGTGTTTGCGAAGGGGGTCGAGGGTAAGTACACGGCGCCCGACTCACTCGCCGTGACCAAAGACCACGTGTACATCGGTTACGGCGATGGAAATGATCCCGCGGGCGCGGACGGCAAGTCGAACATGATCGTGGAATACACGAAGGATGGCCGCAAGACGTTCAGCTTCGCCGTGATCGGCCACAACGACGGACTAAAGGTGGACCCCTACACGCACAAGATCTGGGCGATGCAGAACGAAGACGCCAACCCAAACCTTGTGATCTTCGATCCGAAGACCCGCGAACAGCGTCAGTACACTTTTGCCACTCCGCCACCCAGCGGCGGAGGGTATGACGACATTACATTTCGCAACGGCGAGGCCTATTTCAGCGCCTCGAATCCGGCTCACAATCCGAATGCCGCCCCGGCCATCGTGAAGGCAAAATTCGTCGGCGATGTGATTGAGGTCTCTCCAGTGCTGGAAGGGACAGCAGCCGCCACCAATGTGGTCACAGGCGCGCAGGTGACCCTGAACCTGCAGGACCCGGATTCGATGACCCTCACTCCGTCAAACAACATTCTGCTCGATAGCCAGGGCGACTCGGAGCTCATCATGGTCCGCAATCCGGGAAAGAAGCAGAGTGTGCTGCAGATTCCGCTGACCTCACCCTACGGCACCCCGCAGGTCGATGACACTCTGTTCATCCCATCGGACGACGGGTTCATGCTTGTTTCCGACACGCCGGCGGATACGACCTACATCATTCGCAAGACCCAGTTCATCCCCGGGACTGCCTATTCCGCCGGCGTAGGTGCCGCGAACTCGGCCGGTATCACTCCCGGCTTTGTCGGACGGCTGGATCTTGACTTCGGCCAACTCACGCCGATCGTTACCGGTCTGAACAGCCCTCACGGTCTCGCGTTTGTGAAATATCGCAATGATGATGATGACGATCATCACTGCTGGTAAGCCAGGACTGCTCCACGCTTGATCGACATCCCACAGGGGTGTCGCCCGGGGCCACCGGGGCAGCCCTTTGTTATGGTCTTGACGATTGGACATGATCCGCCGCGTCGATGCAGTCTGCGACAATCTAGACCAATGCGCCTGATTCCGAAATTCCTTCTCTCGGCCACCTCGCCGGATCATTTCCCGCCACCCACGGTGCCGGAGGTCGCTTTCCTTGGCCGTTCGAACGTCGGCAAGTCGAGCCTCCTCAATGCCCTTGTCGGATCGAAGCAGGCGCATGTCTCCTCAACGCCGGGCCGCACGCAGGCCATCAACTTCTTTGCATTGCACGAGTCCGCAGCGCGCACACAGCCGGTACTTCTCTTCGCCGACCTGCCCGGCTACGGCTACGCGAAGGTCTCGAAATCCATCTCCGCCACTTGGCCCTCGTTCATCGAGCCATACCTCGCCGAGCGTCCGACACTCGCTCTATGCATCTGCCTGGTAGACAGCAATATCCCCCCGCAGCAGAGCGATGCACAGCTCATCCATTACTTGAAGGAAGCGGGCAAACCCTATCTTGTCGTGGGAACAAAGGCCGACAAACTCTCGGGAAACGAGCGCACCAAGTCGGCCAAAGAACTCAAGCAGGGACTTGGTATCGACGAACTGCTGCTCTGCTCGGCCAAAACCGACCTGGGCATGAAAGAGCTTTGGGCCAGGTTGCAGGCTCTGGCTACCCCGTGACCGCGCGGCAGGTCACGTGTTAAAGCTGTGCACCTCTCCGCCGGCATCGATTTCGACCTGCGCAGCCAGCGTCCCCTGCTGCGCCCGCTCCTCCACTGCCGCCAGGAATGCGGCGCACTCGGGATCCGTCATCGCAACCGAGCGCTCCAGCCGCAGGGCGCGTGGCAGGTAGCGCGGCGCGCGCGTGATCCAGTTCTGCCGCTCCGCATCCTCCTGCGGCAATATCTCGCAGGCCAGCAGGTCAAGCTGCCGCAGAACAACGCTGCCGCCGTCGCCCGCGCGCCAGCATACCTCTCGCGCCGGATCGGGACTCGTTTCCCGGGGAGGCGGCAGCGGCTTGGCGCCGCGCGTGAACAGTGAATCCAGAGAGGCTTGCAATGCGCCATCGGCACGTGACCAGCGCACCATATCCGGCTGAGCGCCGCGCTCCACCATCTCCGCCAGCGCGCTCGCTGGTTCCCTCTCCAACAACACGGCTATCGGCTGCTGTTTGCGTATCTCGTTCTTCAGGATGCGCAGGGCTTCGTCGAGGGTGGTCACGGCAAAGTCCACGATGCCGTTGCGGACGCAGTGGCGCACTGCCTCCGTGCGTGTTTCGAGCGTGAGCGACGCCGCGCCGGCAATGCTGGCCGCAATCAGCAATGCATCGCCCTCCTGTGCCAGACCATCGATCAGCAGCAGCCGTCCGGCCAGCGATCCTGTTCCGAATTGCAAAACAGCCCGGGCACAGAGCGACGCGTAGTGGACGCGCACCCGCGCCACAGGCGGCATGCTGAGCGAAACGGAGGTCGCGGGCGGGTCGTGCATCGTCAATTAGATGCAGCTAAAACCATCTCTCCTGCCACCATATCCGCTCAAGAGTGATGGTGTACGCCGTTTCTTAACGGAAACGCTGCGTGCGATCGACTCCACAGTCGATATGTGCAGGGGAGCGTTTCATTTCGGCGAATCACCAGGTCGAGTAGGACTGCCCGTCACTGCCGGTCTCTTCCGAGCCGCTATGCACATCATTCACGCCGGGTTCGGTCTGATCGATGTTCTGCAAAGTGTCATCCGTTGCGGTGACCCAGGTGGTGTCGCTGTGCGTCATCGGATCGACAGGCAGCTTCTTGAGATATCCCCCCTGCACCAGGTCATCCAGGGTCTGCGGCGCCTTTTCCTTGTCGGCGGTGTAGGCGTCAATGGCGGCTCGCATCACATGCAGGTCTTCCTTCAATACGGCCTCCTTCGCCGCCTTGATGGAAGCCAGATATGCCGGAATGGCTACCGCCGCCAGGATCGCGATGATGAGCATGACGATCATCAGCTCGAGCAGCGTAAACCCCGCCTCGGTTCCCTGCCCGGTCAGCCGGCGGCCGCGTCGCTTACCAATCGGCATACTTGGTTCCGTTCAGGGCCGTACCCTGCGATTTTGAGTACACATCGTACAAATTCTGTCCGCCGAAGGAGTCGCTGTTGGGATCGTCCTGCTCGGAACGCATGCCCCACTCGGGTTTGCCGGTCATGGGATCGATCGGAATGCGGCGCAGGAACCGCACCTTCTTTCCCTTCACCTCGATGCCCTTCACCAGCGTTTCCAGATCCGGCGGATAGTTGTCGCTGTCCACCTTGGTCTGGATGCCGCCCTTGTCGGCGGCGTCCTTGTAGGCATCAATCGATTTGCGCATCTCCCACAGATCGGCGTGCAGCTCGCGCTCCTTGATCCGCTTGACGTTCCAGCGGGCAATGGGCACGGCAGCCGACGCAAGCAGACCCAGGATGGCCACCGTCACGATCAGCTCGATCAGCGTGAGACCAGCCTCGCGCCCATGGGGCGACGACGGCGTGCGCGAGCTGAAGGCTGCGAATCATACCTATTCCTTAACAGTTTACGTGGCGATCCGGGCTATCGGATGCGTGCCGCACTCGACGCAAGATCTATTGCACGTGGACGATGGTGCCGGAGGTAATGACCGGAAGCGCCTGCTGCTTGCTGTCGCGGGCCGTTGCCTTGGTCACGCTCACAATGCTGTCCCCGGCTGACTTCGCCTGGAATGTAAGGACGCAAAGCTGCCCCGATCCGTTCACGCCGGCGACGCCCGGCGGACGCGAGGCGGAGATGGCCACCCCGCCGGCGCCATCGTCGCGGTGGACAAGGGCGACCGTCTGGCCGTCGTGGCCCAGGTAGTTACCCGAATCCACGTTGATCAGCGTCAGCTTCGCCGGATCGTAGTGCAGTTGCAGCGGTACGGAGAAGACATCCGACCCGCCCGAGGCATTGACGGCTACCTGAAAGGTGCTGCCCGCCGTGGGCGCAGTGGGAGGCGCGGCGAGCGCCAGCGAGATCGGTGGTGCATTGGCGGCCGTGGCCTGCTGCTCCATGGCTTGCTGAGCGGCCTGCTCCACGCCCTGCGGCTGCGTTCCGGGAGCCGGTTGTTGCTGGTTTGGCGGCAGCTCGGCGCGTGGCTTTCCAGCCGCCGGCTCTACCGCGGAGGCCGGAACGCGAATGGAACCGATGCGCCGCAGCGAGACGCTGGTGCCGGTGCCGGTATCGATCTGCTTCAGGTTCAGCGGGCTCAGGTCTTCACCGCGAACCACATGCGGAATCAGCAGGAAGACAATCTCGTCCTGGGGACTTCTTGTCGTTGTTGCTGAAGAGGTACTTGAGCAGCGGAATCTGCGACAGGCCGGGGATGCCGGAGAAGTCGTTCTCGTGAGCTCTGCTGCAAGCAGACCGCCGAGGATGCTGGCCTCGCCTTCTCTTAGCCGGATCGTCTGGTCCACCGTGCGCTGGCTGAAGATCGGCTCGTTGATGCCGCTCAGATTGGCGATTCCGTTCTGCTGCGAGATGGCCATCTTCAGCTTCAGCGACACGTCACGATCGAAGTGGATGGTCGGCGTGATCTCGATCTCGACGCCGACATCCTTGTACTGGAACTGCGTGTTTACCAGCGAGCTGACGATCGCGGTGGCTGCGCCAGTCTGATAGGAACCGGTGGCGATTGGAATTTGTGAGCCGATCTTCAGGTCCGCTTTCTGCCCGTCCGTCGCGCGGATGCGCGGATTCTGCAGCACGCGCGTGTCGTTGTCGGTCAGCAGCAGGTTGGCGGTCGCCGAGCTGATGGTCATGGCAACGTTATTCGCATTCAGGTTGCCGAGATTGTTGAGCGTCAGGCCGTTGTTGCTCGGTGGTCGTGCTGGTGCCGGTGCCCGTGCCAGTGCCGTGTGCCGTTATTGTTATTCGTTGTTGTCGTCGTGGTGGTGCCCTGCAACTGCGCCGAGATCGACTGCGGCAGGATGATGCCGAGATTGCGCTCATGGCTGCGATTGACCTCAAGCACGGCAACGTCCACCACCACCTCGGGCCGCGACTTGTCCAGATCGTCGATCAGCTTGCGCGCCAGCAGCAGCTCATCCGGCGTTGCGCGCATCACGATCGCGTTCTGGCTGGGCACCGCGTAGAGCTTCGCGTTGGTCAGCACGTTGCGCAGGGCGGTCTGAATGTCGTTCAGGTCGTTGGTCTGCGAGGTGTTCGACAGGTAAAAGGTCTGCACCGCCTGCGCGTCCAGCTCAGTCCGCTTGGCGCGCGTGTTCTGCGCCACGAAGATGGTGTTGCTGGTGACGGGGCGCCAGAAGGTGTTCGAGAGTACGCCAACGATGTGCAGCGCATCCATCAGCGACACGTTTTGCAGATCCACCTGGACACGCTTGCCGGTGTAATCGGGATCGAACAGCACGTTGATGCCCGCAAGCTTGCCGATGGTCTGATAGACCACCTTGGAATCTTCCGACGGCATGTGGACGGTGATCGGCTCGTCCGAAGTCGGCTTCAGCTCGGCCGGAGCGGCAACATCGGCCAGTGGCGCCTCGTTCTGCGGCGTTTCCGGGTGCTGATCGGTGGGGGTGTCGGCGATCTTCTGCTTGGTCTGGCGGATGTCCTGCTGGGCCAGCTCATTGGCAGGATCGATCTCAAGCGCGCGCATGAACTCGGTCATCGCGCCGCTCATGTCGCCCTGGTCGCGCAGCTTTTCGCCCTGGTGCGTATGCACCGCGGCGGCAGTGAACTTCAGCCGCTGGTACGAGGTCTTGTAATAGAGATTGCCGGGATCCTTCTGATAGGCCGCCGCGTAGGCTTCGTATGCGGCAAGATAGTCATCCTTCGCTTCGGCCGCCTGTCCCGCCTTGTACAGCGCCTTCGCCGACTTGCCCTTGGCATGCACCACGGGTGCGAATGCCGGTATCGAGAGCAGAAGAAGGAGGGGCAGGGTCCAGCCCAGAGCATGTTTCCGGATGCCGTAGCGCGCGGAATGGGGCTCGGCGCGGCCTTTCTTTAGCGAAAGGTCACAGGAACAGTCACTCAATCCTTTGCACGTGCAGGAAAAATGATCTAGGGTGCGTCGTTGCATGAAACTCCACAAATAAAAGAAGCGACGGTGCGCACGCCTTCCCTGCACACGGACTCGAGCTATGCTCCCGTATACGCTTCCAGCTACGATGCGCAAAGAGGCTCTCGCGTGCTGGCTCACTTTCATGAGAGCAGGCTCGCTGATGCGGGATTATAGCAAAGCGCTGCCGGGCTGCAGTGACCGGGCAGTGCGCCGCGAATGTCAATGTTAGGATAAGACTTACGCCTATGTCCCGGCAGACCAGCCATACCCTGCAGGCTAGTCCGCAAAAGACTGCCCCGCAAAAAGCCAAGGAACGCGATCCGGTTGCCGCCGGTGCGCGGGACGCGTCCGTGAACCGTGCCGCCAGCCATAACTACTTCCTGCTGGAGAAATTTGAGGCCGGCATCGCCCTGCGCGGCACCGAGGTCAAATCCGTTCGCGAAGGCAAAGCCAATCTGAAAGATGCCTACGGGTTGATCAAGAATGGTGAGGCCTTCCTGCTGAATGCGCATATCGGTCCATACTCCCACGGCAATGCCAGCAATCACGAGTCCCTGCGGACGCGCAAACTCCTGCTCAAGCGGGAAGAGTTGAGGAAACTAGAGGGAAAGACGCAGATCAAAGGACATACGCTCATCCCGACCCGGCTTTATTTCCGCAGGGGCCGGGTGAAATTAGAGCTGGCCGTCGCCAAAGGCAAGCAGGACTGGGACAAGCGCGAGACGGTAAAGCGCCGCGAGGCCGACCTCGAGGCCAAGGCCGCCATCGTCCGCAGCCAGCACCGTACCGCCACAACATAACGAACATCCGCAGGAGATCCATGAAGACAGAGTTGTCGTCGCTCGCGCCCGCGTCCTTTGAAACCGAGATGCTGGTCGTATTCGCACTTAACAAGGCTGACAAGAAGGATAAGCAGGCCCCGCCCCAGATCGAGTTGCTCACTCCCGACGCGGCAGTCACCTCTGCTGCGGCTAAGGCCGTCAGCGGGCGCGAGTTCGCCGCCGCGAGCTGCGAGACGCTGCTGCTGCATCAGCCGGCCGGGCTCAAGGCCGCCCGCCTGTTGATCGTCGGCCTCGCGAAGCCCACGCTGGCCGAATTGCGCAAAGCCGCCGGAGCCGCCGTCCGCTTCGCCAAGCCGCGCAGCATCCGCTCGCTGGCGCTGTTGCTTCCCATCGCAACAGATTTTCCTGCCATCAACACGGCTCGCGCCGCCATCGAGGGCGCCATCGTCGCCGATTACGACTCCGACACCTACCGCTCCGACCGCAAGGACCGCAGCGTGGAGAGCGTGACGCTGCTGGCGCCGGGCGGTGCGGCGGAATCCGTATACCAATCCGGGCTGAACGAAGGCGTCATCCTGGGCGAATCGCAGAACTTCGCCCGCGCGCTCATCAACGAGCCCGGCAACGTGCTGACGCCGACCGAGTTCGGACGCCGCGCCGCGGCCATGGCCAAAGAGAACGGGCTGGCCTGCGAAGTGCACTCCACCGACAAGCTGAAAGAACTCAAAATGGGCGCATTTCTCGGCGTGGCGCAGGGCTCCGCCGAGCCGCCCGCGCTGATCGTTCTGCGTTACGAGCCGGCTGATGCCCCGAAGGACGGTCCGATGCTCGGGCTGGTCGGCAAGGGGATCACCTTCGACACCGGCGGCATCTCCATCAAGCCCGCCGACAACATGGAGAAGATGAAGTACGACATGGCCGGCGGTGCGGCGATGATCGGCGCCATGCGTGCCATCGCCCAGCTCAAGCCCAAGGTGCGGGTCGTCGCCGTCATCCTGTCTACCGAAAACATGCCCGGCGGCAAAGCTTACAAGCCCGGCGACATTCTCACCGCCATGTCCGGCAAGACCATCGAGATCATCAACACCGACGCCGAAGGCCGCCTCGTCCTCGCAGATGGGCTGCACTACGCGCAGCAGCTTGGCGCCACGCACCTCATCAACGCCGCAACGCTCACGGGCGCGGTCGCGGTCGCGCTGGGCCAGATCAATGCCGGCGTCTTCACCAATAGCGACGACGAATACGAGCACTTCTCCAAGGCAACCGAGCAGTCGGGCGAGCGCTTCTGGCGCCTGCCCATCGAGGAGGAGTATCGCGAGCAGATCGTCTCGCAGATCGGCGATATCAAGAACACCGGAGGACGCTACGGCGGCGCCATCACGGCAGCGATGTTCCTGAAGGAGTTCGTTGGCGACACGCCGTGGCTGCACCTCGATATCGCGAGCACGGCCTGGAACGATGACGCGAAGGCATGGATCGCCTCCGGGCCTACGGGCATCGCCGTGCGCAGCATTACGGAGTGGGTGCGCACCTACGCCTGATTTGTAATGAGAGGAATTCGATCGGTGGTGGCGAGCGCGTGTCAGGCTGCTCCCACCACGATCGGTTCTGGGGAGAAAAACTTCTAGACGTGCGCGTGCTGCGGGCTCTTCGCCACGACTTCGGTCAGCTTCTTGCTGAAGGCCGGAATATCGTCCGGCTTGCGGCTGGTGATGAGGTTGCCGTCCTCCACCACCTCCCGGTCCACCCAGTTCGCGCCGGCATTCACCAGGTCGGTGTGGACCGACGGCCATGAGGTGACGGTCTTCCCTTTCACCACGCCAGCCTCGATCAGCATCCAGGGCCCGTGGCAGATGGCCGCGACAGGCTTGCCCGAGGCGACGAAATTGCGCACGAAATCCACTGCCGATTTCTCCATGCGCAGCTTGTCCGGATTGATCTGGCCGCCGGGCAGGATCAGCGCGTCGTAGTCGTCCACCTTCGCCTTGGCCACGTGCTTATCCACCCGAACGCTGTCGCCCCAGTCGGTAAACTTCCAGCCCCGGATGGAAGCACCGTCCGAGCCGTCCTTCACGCTCAGCACCTCGGTCGTAGCGCCGGCCGCTTCCACATACTTCTTCGGATCGGTGAGTTCCACCTGCTCGAACCCATCCGTCGCCAGAATGGCGATTTTGCGTCCCTTTAGTTCACCGCTCATAAACATACCTCTGGTATGTAGGACTCTGGAGACCTCTGTGCCGTTGCCAGCCGACCTACATGGCGGAGGGGCCATTCCGGAATCGTGATGAAACGACTACTCTGAGAGCACTCGGCGCATCTCAACAAAGCCGCGACATCCGGACACAGCGACGCTCAGGAGACCTCGAACGTGAGACCCAGCACCAAGGCGATTCTCGCCGCAGCCACCGCACTCCTTTCTCTCACCGCCTGCAACTCCACCAATACGACCCGCCTCTCCGGCGCGGGCAGCACCTTCATCAATCCGGCCATGGGGCGCTGGACCGCGGACTATCAGCAGGCGCACAAGAGCGTGCTGATCAACTATCAATCGATTGGATCGGGCGGCGGTATCCAGCAGGTGAAGGCAGGTACCGTGGATTTCGGCGCCTCCGACGCCGCGCTCACCGACGAGCAGCTCGCCGCCATGAAGCCGGTATTGCAAATGCCGGAATCCGCCGGTCCCGTCGTGATCACATACAACATGCCGGCGCTCAAGCAGCCGCTGCATCTCTCGCCGGAGGCGCTGGCCGGCATCTTCCTGGGCACCATCAAAAGCTGGCAGGACCCGGTGATCAAGGACGCGAACCCTGGCGCTCCGCTCCCCTCCACCGGCATCGCGGTGGTGCACCGTGCGGAAAGCAGTGGCACCAGCGCCATCTTCACCACGTATCTCGCTCAGGTCAGCAAGGACTGGGCCACGAAGGTGGGCAAAGGCACGCAGGTGAACTGGCCCGCCGGCAACGGCGGCAAAGGCAGCGAAGGCGTGACTGGACAGATACGGCAGACGCCCGGCTCGATTGGCTACGTGGAGCTGACCTACGCGCAACAGAACAATCTACCGATTGCCGCGATTGAAAATCAGGCGGGCCGCTACATACTGCCCAGCCCGGCAAGCACCACCGCGGCCATCAACGGCTTCCTGAACCAGATCCAGCAGGACCCGCGGCTGCCCATTGTGAATCCGCCTGCGGGCGCTAGCGAGGCCTACCCCATCGCCGGCCTCACCTTCCTCATCGTGCCGAAGGATGGCACCGATGTGGACAAGCGGCAGGCGCTCAAGAATTTCATCAAGTACGTCGTGACCGACGGGCAGAACGTGGCCAACTCGCTGAACTACGCGCCACTGCCGGACGGGGTGAAGCAGAACGACCTGAACCTGCTGAACCAGATGACGGCGCAGGGCAAGCCGCTGCAGTGAGGAGTAGACCACGGCAGACAAAACCAGCTAACTGCAGAGATCGGCGCACCGATGGCTGCTTCTGAAGTGTCTGCCTTGTCTGAAGCTCTCTGCCGCTGTCTTCTCCTACATCACGTCCGGCGCATCAATCCCCAGCCAGCCCAGCACGCGAATCAGCTCACGCTCTGCAACTGCGGCGGTTGCCAATAGCAGTTGCTTCCGCGCCGCGTCTGTCTCCGTCAGAATGTGGAAGCGGTGGTAGAAGTTGTTGAACTGCTGCGCGAGCTGGAAGGCATGCTTCGCCAGGTACGCCGGCTCGGCCGTGGCAATGCACTGCTCCAATAGAAGCGTGGTTTTCGATGCGGTCTGCCACAGCTCCCACAGGTCGCGGCCGTCTTCGCCTTCGACGTACTTAGCCAGCGCTGCACCGTCGACGGCAGCCAGCGCCGCCGCACTCGTCGTGCCGCCCTTGCGGAAGATGCTGCGCACCCGCACCACCGCGTATTGCACGTAGGGGCCGGTCTCGCCCTCGAAGCTGAGCGCATCGTGAAAATCGAACGCGATCACCGAATTGCGCGTGTACTTGAGCATGAAGTAGCGCAGCGCGCCGATGGCGATGCTGTTGCCGATCTTCCGCCGCTCGGCATCGTCGAGCTCCGGATGCCGCGAATCCACCTCGGCCTTCGCCGCGGCGATCAGCCGGTCGATCAGGTCGTCGGCCTTCACGCCAAAGCCCTTGCGCCCGGAGACCTCGATGTACGCGCGGCCGCGGTCTTCTTCCGACAACGTGTAGCCCAGCTCCTCGGCGCATCGCGGCGTCAGCGCCACCATCTCGTAGGAGAAGTGCACATAGCGGTCGGCGGCGTCGGTGTAGCCCATGCCGCGCAGGGCCTCAATGACATTAGCCTGCGGATCGGCCTGCCGCGAGTCGATCACGTTGTAGATCGCCTGCGCGCCGCCGAAATGCGGGTGCTGTTGCTCGCCGTGCTCCGCCGAGATCCAGCAGGTATGGTCCGGATATTCGAAGAACCGCCGATAGCCGAAGTCCTTGCCCAGCAGGCCGAACTTCCACAGGTGATACGCGATGTCCTTGCCGACGTAGGTCACGGTGCCGTTCGAGCGCACGATCACCTTGGCGTCCTCGTCGGGCGCATCGCTTGTCACGCCCTCCGTGCCCGCGCGCCGCATCACCCAGCAGCCTTTATTCTTCCCTTCCGCTTCGAGGTACAGCACCCCGCGTTCTTTCAGTTGCCTGAAGGCCAGATCCCAGAAGTGCAGGTGCAGGATTTCGCTCTCGCGCGGCAGGAAGTCGTACTCGATATCCAGCCGCTGCATCGTCTCCAGATGACGGCGGAGTACGGCGGTCGATATCGTATCCGCTGCTGCCGCAATCTCATTGCCGCCCGCCTCGATGGCATGCAGCGTCCCCAGCCGCAGCGCGCGGCGCCTCGCTTTGACCTCCGGATCATCATCCGCGTCGTACCAGGCCGAGACCTTCGCGTACACATCCCAGCAGTAGTAGTCCAGCCGCTCGTTGCGGCCGGCAAGCTCGCGGAAGAGCGTCGCAATCTGCTCCTGCGACAGGTTCTCCAGGTGCATCAGGCCAACGACGACGTCCGCCACCTGCACACCCGTGTTGTCGATGTAGTTCTGCACATCCACGCGCTGGCCTGCGGCCCGCAACATGCGCACGAATGTGTCGCCCAGGATGGCGTTGCGCAAGTGCCCGACGTGCGCCGCCTTGTTCGGGTTGATGCTGGTGTGCTCCACCAGCGAGTGAATACCCGCGCCGAAGCTGGCGTCGTCCTGTGATTTTGCAATCGCCGTCAGCGCCATACCGCGATCCAGCCGCGCATTCAGGTAGCCCGCGCCGGCGACTTCGAAGCCGGCAAAGCCGGGCAGCGGCTGGCTCTCGAGCGACTCCAGCAGTTCAGCCGCAATCTGCTTCGGAGCGCGGCGCAGCGGACGCGCCAGCTCAAAGGCCACCGGCGTCGCGTAATCGCCCAGCGCCACCTGGGGCGGCTGCTCTATATTGATTCCGCCGCCGGCGCTATTGATGCGGAGATCATCAAGCCCGTAGCGCTCGCGCACGATGCTGCGCAGTCGCTCGCGCAGCCGTTGTTGCATCTGTCTGTACAGGGTAGGGTCCTTGCGGCTGCGGCCTGTCCAGGAGGGCCGCGAAAGCCTTGATTTTATTGCCGATTCTAGCAGAGCGCGTAAGCACCGCTGGTTTGACGCACCACTGGAGCGCACCTAAGATAAAACCTAGTCGCGCCGCCCGCAATTTGCCGGAAAGTCCAGCCTGCTGATGCCTGAACGCCCACCCTACTACCTCACCACGCCGATCTACTACGTCAATGCGCGGCCGCACCTCGGCACCGCATACTCCACCATCGTCACCGACACCATCGCCCGCTACAAACGCGCGCAGGGCTTCGACGTCTTCTTTCTCACCGGCACCGACGAGCACGGGCAGAAGATCCAGCGCTCCGCCAAGGCGATGAACTGCTCGCCGCAGGAGTTCGTCGATCAGGTGTCGGCGGAGTTCCGTGCGCTGTGGGACAAGCTCGGCCTCACCTACACCGACTTCATCCGCACCACCGAGCCGCGCCACAAGCAAGGCGTGCAGCGCCTGTTCACGCTGCTCAAGGAACGCGGCTACATCTACAAGGGCTTCTACACCGGCCAGTACTGCGTCTCGGACGAGGCCTGGGTGGACGTCGGCCCCGGCGAGCCATGCCCGGATTGCGGACGCATCACCGAGACGGTGACCGAAGAAAATTACTTCTTCAAGCTCTCCGCCTTCGAGCGCAAGCTGCTCGAGCTCTACGAAGAACAGCCCGACTTCATCCGGCCCGAAACGCGCCGCAACGAGGTGCTCTCCTTCGTGCGCGGCGGCCTGCGCGACCTCTCCATCAGCCGCACCAGCTTTTCCTGGGGCATCCCGGTGCCGGGCGATGAGAAGCACGTGGTCTACGTGTGGATGGACGCGCTCGCCAACTACATCACCGCGCTCGGCTGGGGCTCTGACGACGATTCGCTGTACCAGCGCTTCTGGGCCGATGATCGCCTGCGCGCGGAAGGCGCGCCACTGCACATCATCGGCAAGGAGATCTCGCGCTTCCACTGCGTCTACTGGCCCGCGTTTCTGATGGCCGCCGGCCTGCCGCTGCCGAAATCCATCTTCGCGCACGGCTGGCTGCTCTTCGACCAGTCAAAGATGTCGAAGTCCAAGGGCAACGTGGTGCGTGCGGAGACCATCCATGACGTGCTCGGCAACGACGCCATGCGCTACTTCCTGCTGCGCGAGGTGGTCTTCGGACAGGACGGCAACTTCACCTTCGAAGCGCTGGTGCAGCGCTACAACGCCGATCTCGCCAACGGTTACGGCAACCTGGTCAGCCGCACGCTGGCGATGATCACGCGCTACTTCGGCGGCGTGGTTCCGCAGGGTTCGGCAAACGCACACGTGCGCGAAACGGCGGAGACAACCATCGCCACCTTCCACGAGCGCATGAACGACTTCGATTTCTCGCGCGCACTCGAGACGTTGTGGCAGTTCGTCGGCACCGTCGATGGCTACATCACTGCAACAGCGCCATGGAAGCTCGGCGCGCTCGACGACGAGGCCAGCCGCGCGAAGCTCGCTGACATCCTCTACACCTGCGCCGAATCCATCCGCATCATCACCGCGCTGGTCGCGCCTGTGTTGCCGGACGCCGCCGCAAAGGTCTGGCAGCAGCTTGGCCTCGGCGACATCGCGCAGGCCGATCTCAAGAACATCGCCTGGGGCGGCCTCGCCGCCGGCACAAAGCTCGGCGAAGCAACCCCGCTCTTCCCCCGCGCAGAAAAGGACACAGTCACCCGTATGAAAGAGATTGAAGAGAACCGCCCGCAGAGCGCGCTCGAACAGGCGCTTGCCTCCGTCCCCACCGTCCGCGTGGAGCCTTCCGCCACAGCGCCGACGCTCGACAAACCCGCCGAACAGGCGGATACATCCGCTCCGGAAGCCGGACCGAAGACAGTCGCCGGTGCACCACCCAGCGCTCCGGCGCCTGCAGCGCACGCTGCGCCTTCCGCACCCGGCCAGATCACCCCCAGCCAGATCACGATCGACGACTTCACCAAGGTGGAGCTGCGCGTCGGCCAAATCAAGGTGGCCGAGCGCGTGCCCAAGGCGGACAAGCTGCTGCGCCTGGAAGTCGATCTCGGCACGGAGACGCGCCAGATCCTCGCCGGCATCGCCGAGTCCTACGAGCCCGAATCGCTCATCGGGCGCAAGGTCATCGTGGTTGCGAACCTGGCGCCGCGCAAGCTGCGCGGGCTTGAGTCAAACGGCATGCTGCTCGCAGGCTCCATCGAAGGCGGCAAGGCTGTGCTCGCCAGCTTCCTTGAAGATGTGGCGCTCGGGGCGAAGGTCAAGTAGTCCGATGTCTTCCGGCCCGGCACTCACCGACTCCCACGCCCACCTGGACAGCGCGCGCTACGACACCGACCGCGAGGCCATGCTCAAAGGCGCGCTCGAAGCCGGCGTGGGCACAGTGCTCTCGATCGGCATCGGCGATGGACCGGATACCATGCACCGCGCGCTCGATCTGTGCCGCGAATACGCGGGCCGCACCGATGTGCCCCGCCTCTACGCGACCGCCGGCGTGCATCCCGACGATGCGGCCAAGCTCGACGCGCCCGCGCTGGACAAGCTGAACACACTGCTGGCCGAGGCCGAAGTCATCGCCTGCGGGGAGATCGGCCTCGACTACTACTGGGACACTGCGCCGCGCGCCGTGCAGCAGGAGGCCTTCATCGAGCAGATGGAGCTGGCCGCAGGCCACCGCCTGCCCATCGTCATCCACTGTCGCGCCGCGGAGCGCGCCGGCACCGGCGACACCGCCGCATGGGACGACACGCTCGACCTGCTGGACCGCCATTGGCGCCAGACCGGCCTGGGCGGCATCCTGCACTGCTTCGCCGGGACCGTCGAACACGCGCATCGCGCCATCGAATGGGGCTTCCTCATCTCCTTCGCCGGCAACATCACCTTTCCCAAGGCGCAGGCCATCCGCGATGCCGCGCAAACGTTGCCGCTCACATCCATGCTGGTCGAGACCGATGCGCCATTCCTCACGCCGGTGCCGCGCCGCGGCCAGCGCAACGAGCCTGCTTACGTAACCGGAACCGCGGCGAAGCTCGCCGAGCTGCGCGGTATCGAAGTCGATGAGTTGGCCGCCGTCACCACACGGAACTTCGAGACGCTGATGCGGATCGCAAGCTAGGATCGCAGCAGACCATGCAAGGCGGAGCCCAGAGGTTACAAGTCGATCGGTTCGTCCTCGAGCAGATCGACAGCGTGCCTCATCTGGAAGCTCTGCTGCTGCTCTTCAACAGCCGGCCCAAAGCGTGGTCCACAGACGAGATGGCGAAATCGTTATACGTGCGTAACGAGGTCGCAGCGAGGATTCTCGATAGCCTGCTGCACCGCAACCTGATCGCCACAAATCCCAATCAGCCTGGCCTCTTTTTCTACAGTCCAGATGACGAGGCGCAGAACAGACTGCTGAACGATGTGGATGCGGTGTACCGAAAGGAAGTCGTTCGCATCTCATCTTTGATTCATTCCAAGGCTTCAGCCGGTGTACGCGATTTCGCTCGCGCATTCCGCTTCAAGAAGGACGACAAGGAATGATCGCTGGAGCAGTCTACATTCTCGGCACTCTGGTGGCGCTCGCATGCGCCATCCTCCTGCTTCGCGGCTATCTGCGGGGCCGGCAAAAACTGCTGCTCTGGAGCAGTCTCTGTTTCTTCGGGTTGGCCATCTCCAACTTTCTCGTATTCATTGATCTGATCATCCTCCCCGCTTCAGATCGATCTCTATCCGCTGCGGCTGGCCACCGCCGCCGCAGCCATGCTGCTTCTGCTGTACGGTCTCATATGGGAAGGAGAGTGACGGCGTGATCAACGGATTCCTGCTTGGCGTCATCGCGACATCGTCCTTGACCGCGGGCGTTTTCTTCCTGAAATTCTGGAAGAAGACACGCGACTCGCTCTTCCTCGCATTTGGCCTGGCCTTTTTCGTCGAAGGGTTAAACCGCTGTGCCGTGCTCTTTCTCGCGAAGCCCAATGAGGGCAGCCCCTACATCTACATCGTGCGGCTGCTTGCGTTTTTGCTCATCCTTGCTGCCATACTGCACAAGAACTACGGAAAGGCCTCGTAGATAACAAAGAGAGTTACCATGACACGTTCCCATGGTTGAGTTGCGCCTGATCCGTGAGCGCATCTAGTGAGAGAAAGGAAGCACATATGGCAGCAGACAATTCATTCGACGTAGTCAGCAAAGTGGAGATCCAGGAGGTTCGCAACGCCATCGATCAGGCCATCAAGGAGGTTCGGGCGCGCTTCGACCTGAAGGACTCGAACTCCGAAATCAAGCTCGAAGATCAGGACAAGGTCATCCAGCTCGCCTCCTCCGATGAATACAAGCTGGAGGCGGTGAAGGAGATCCTCTCGCAAAAGCTGGTCAAGCGCGGCGTCTCGCTCAAGTCGCTCAAGTACGAAAAGCTGGAGCCGGCCATGGGCAAAAGCGTCCGCCAGAAGATCACCCTGCAGCAGGGCATCCCCAGCGAGAAGGCCAAGGAGATCGTCAAGCTCATCAAGGATTCCAAGAAGAAGGTCCAGGCCTCCATCCAGGGCGAAACCGTGCGCATCAGCGGCAAGGACCGCGACACCCTGCAGGACGCGATAGCCCTGCTGCGTGGTCACGACTTCGGCCTCGACCTGCAGTTCACGAATTACCGTACAAACTGACGCTTCAGAGCGTATTTCCCAATTGCCAAGCCTCGCCGAGTTCAGCCTGGAGCGGCTTTTCTTGACGGAAAAGCCGCGTTAACCATCGTTGCTTCGGGCTACATCATGGGAAATACGCTCCATCGTAACTTGGGGTATCTCGCGCCTGACCAGATACACTACTTGAGGGAGAGCCCGCAGGCACGTGAGCACACAGGCGGTAGCAACAGCGAAAGAAGTCTTCGACCTGCTGCGGGATGACCTCCGCGCCGTGGAGCGGGAGCTCGCGCGCGATTCCGACTCTACCGTCCAGGCCATCACGGAAATCGCCGGCTATCTGCGCGAGGGCGGCGGCAAGCGCATCCGCCCCACCCTGCTGCTGCTGGCCGCCCGCGCTCTGGGCTATCGCGGCCGGGGCAGCGTCCGGCTGGGCGCCGTGGTAGAGATGGTCCACACCGCAACCCTGGTGCACGACGACATCATCGACGCGGCCGACACCCGGCGCGGCCGGCCCTCCGCCAACACCACCTGGGGCAACTCTCGCTGCGTCCTGGCCGGCGACTGGCTCTACATGCAGGCCTTCCGGGTCGCGCTCGAGGAGCGCAACTTCAAAGTCCTCGACCTGCTCATCGGCCTCACCCAGCAGATGGTCGAGGGCGAGCTGCTGCAGACCGAAACCCTCGGCCGCATGGTCTCCGAGACCGAATATTACGACCTCATCTATCGCAAGACCGCCTGCCTCTTCCGCGTCTCCATGCGGCTTGGCGCGGTCCTCGCCGATGTCAGCGACGCGCTCGAAGAGCAGCTTGGCGAATACGGCCGCAACCTCGGCGTCGCCTTCCAGATCGTCGACGACGTGCTCGACCTGACCGCCAGCGAGGAAACGCTCGGCAAGCCCGTCGCCAGCGACCTGCGCGAGGGCAAAGCCACCCTGGCGGTGATCCACTCCTATCATCACGGCACGCCGGCGGAGCGCGCCGCTATCGACCAGGTGCTCGCCGACCAGTCCTTCGAGCGGGTCGCACACGCGGAGATTCTGGCGATCCTCGAGCGGCACCGCTCGGTCGACTACGCGCTCGCCTCCGCCTACCGCTACGCCGACCTCGCGCGCGCCCTGGTCACCGACCTGCCGGAGAGCGATGAGCGCCGCGCCCTGCTGTGGATGCCGGACTTCGTGGTCGCGCGCGACAAGTAGCTCCGCGACGCAGTGCGATATTCTTTCTCGGAGCCGTGAAGTGATGCTTCGATATCTTCTCGCCGTTTGCCTCGCGTGTTTCGCCGGGAGCCCTACCCTTGGACAACGGTTAGTCACATTCCCACTTCAAGGTAAGCCAGTACAGATCCAGGCCGACCTTTACGGAAGTGGCACACGCGGCGTCGTCCTCGCGCACGGTGGACGCTTCAATAAAGAGAGTTGGAAGAAGCAGGCACAGTCCCTCTCCGACGCCGGTTTTCTGGTCCTGGCCATTCGTTTCCGCGGAGACGCCGCTAACCCGGATGGATCACCGGATTCATTCGGCTCTACCGCCGACAACGCTGCAGATGTGCTGGCAGCAGTTTCCTATCTTCATCGGGCGGGCGCGAAGACGGTCTCGGCAGTGGGCGCCAGCCTGGGCGGCGATGCCGTTGGGGAGGCGGACGCACAATCGGAACCGGGCAACATCGCCCGCATTGTTCTCTTGGGATCATCCGGCGGCGATCATCCGAAGAAGCTCAGTGGACGCAAGCTCTTCATCCTCGCTCGCGACGATAGAAGCGGCTCTGGGCTTCGGCTCCCAGAAATTTCCAGCAACTACGAAAGAGCCCCTCAACCGAAAAAACTGGTGATTCTTGAGGGATCCGCTCATGCACAGTATCTCTTTGATACAGCTCAGGGCCCGCGCCTGCTGCATGAAATCGTTCGCTTTCTCTCAGCGCCTTAGCCCGATTCCTTGACGGCAATCACCATGGATAGGGCATTTTTTAGCGGAGTGCGCTTGACCTGCCTCCGATCGACGCGAGCTCGGTATCCGCTTGTCTTTCCAGTAACCCCATGTCAGCATGAAAGGAACTCGTCGAAGAGGACAGACCCCTCTGAGAGGTTCCCGTAAACAGGAAGCTGGATACAGCAGGCCCTAGTAGCGGGAAACGTATCGTTACGACACAACGTGAATCAAGCGCCGGCGTTCGCCGGAAGCTGGATGGTACCGCCGCAAACCGTGGCTCCAGCAGAAATTCTCCATGCGGAGGTTTTTGCAATGCACGGCACAACACACCAGCGCGTCTTCATTCACGCCCTTCCTGAACTTCTTCAAAGAGAAGTGATGCTCCGCGGTTGGATCTCCCGGCTCCGCGTCCTGGGCAAAACGACTTTCATCATTCTGAAAGATTGCTCCGCGGAGACACAGTGTGTCGCGGCATCGGAAGCGATACGCGAGCTTCGCCTGAAGGCCGAAGATGCGGTCGAGGTGCGCGGACGGGTACGGCTCGACCACCGCGCAAAATCCGGATGTGAGGTTGAGGTTCTCGACATTCGCGTGCTCAACCGCGCCGGGCACAATCTGCCCTTCAATGCCGCCGCCGACCTCGAATCGGTTGGACCCGAGACTCTTCTGGAGTATCGCCCTCTGGCGCTGCGCAATCAGTCGCTCGGCGACATCTTCCGCATCCAGGCGGCTCTGCTGAGATACTTCCGTGAATATCTCACCAGCCAGCGCTTCACCGAGATCATCACGTCAAAGATCGTGGCGTCTGGAACCGAGGGTGGAACCAATCTCTTCGAGATCAAGTATTTCGATCGTGTCGCATATCTGGCACAGAGCCCGCAGTTTTATAAGGAGCATGCCGTAGCCGGCTTGGAAAGAGTCTTCGAGACGGGCCATGTCTATCGAGCCGAGCCCCATGCAACCAGCCGCCATCTCACCGAGTACTACTCCCTCGATGTCGAGTTCGGGTTCATCGACGGCCCCGAAGATGTCATTCAGCTTGAGCGCGAGCTTTTGGATTTCATCTTTGCTCGGCTGAACGAACACTATGCTTCGGTGCTCCACGCACACAATGCGGCGGCGCTTCCACGCATGCTCGACGTCCCTTGCTGGGAGTTCGACGAATGCCTCGAACTTTTGAAGGAACATTTCCACCGTGTTGACTTGACCGACGATCTGGACCCCGAAGCGGAACGGCAGCTATGTCAGCTCGCAAAGCAGAAAACTGGAACGGCCGCTGTCTTCGTCCTGGGCTTTCCGCTCGCGGCACGCCCCTTCTACACTGCTCCGCGAAACAGCAGTGGAGCGGCAAACAGCTTTGACCTGCTCTTTGAAGGAATCGAGATTACGACCGGCGGCCAGCGACTGCACCGGCGCGACGATCTGGAAGCGGCGCTACGCGCGCGCGCCATGGAACCGGCAAATTTTGAAAGCCATCTCCGGATGTTCGACTTGGGTATGCCTCCGCATGGAGGCTTCGCCATCGGCCTGGAGAGGCTGACGGCCCGCATCCTGAACCTTCCAAATGTGCGTCAGGCCGTGCTCTATCCACGTGACCGTTACAGATTGACTCCGTGACGCCCCTGGCCACAGTGCGCGGAAAAAGACGAGACGCGTTGCGTTTAACGCCCCGACCCACTTTTTGAGAGGTTCTGGAGTACTACCCGCATGCTGTTCTATGCGGGTAGTACTCTGGCAATCCCCGCATTCTTTACCGCAAGCCGCCCGCAGCCTGCAGCAGCGATCCGGTCACCCAGCGTGCGTCATCCGAAGCCAGGAAGGCAACGACGGACGCTACATCGTCCGGCAGGCCGACCCGGCCCAGCGGCGTCTTCTGCACAAACTGCTGTTCAAGTTCACTGCCGGCCACGCCCATCGTCTTGTAGCCTTCGGTGGTCACCGGCCCCGGATTCACAGCATTCACCCGGATCTTCTTCGGCCCCAGCTCCTGCGCAAAGACGCGCGTGATCGTATCCACTGCACCTTTGGTGCCGCTGTACACGGAGGAGTTCGCCACTGTGCCCTCACTGGCCACCGAGCCGATGTTGATCACACTCCCGCCCTCCGGCGGGAACAGCGCCACTCCCGCCTTCGTTGCCAGCAGCAGTCCCTTGACGTTGGTGTCGAAGATGCGATCGATCTCTTCTTCCGTGATTTCCTCGACTGGCGCAAAGGCATAGACCCCCGCGTTGTTCACCAGGATGTCCACCTTGCCATAAGCCTTCTTTGCCGCGGCAAACAGGCCGTCGATTTCGGCAGCCTTCGCCACGCTGCCGCCTACCGCGATCGCCTTGCCGCCGGCTTTCGTGATCTCCGCGACCACCTTCTCGGCGCCCTCTTTGCTCGAGGCGTAGTTCACCACCACGGACGCGCCCTGCGCCGCCAGTTCCTTCGCGATTCCCGCGCCAATGCCCTTCGATGCCCCGGTCACCACTGCCACTTTCCCTGTCAGTTTCGCCATCTCTCCCACCTCATTTAGATCTCCGTCGAATAGTTCGACGTGTATCGAAAAGATGCGGGGCCTATGGAATGGATTCAGGATGCTTGTGGGAATTAAAGGCAGGCGAGCCGTTTGAGGTAGGCATCCAGCACCGGGCGTTGGAGAGAAACATAGGCATCCCGGCCCTCGCGCTTCACCTCGATCAGCCCCGCCTCGCTAAGTTCCTTCATATGATGAGATACGGTCGCCGGACTGAGCGCATCGTGTTCCTGCAGCAGGCTGCAGGCCATGCCTTCCGCCGCCGCTACCTGCTCCAGTATGGCGAAGCGGTGAGGATCGGCCAGTGCGCGCGCGATGGACTGGAACTGCTCGCCGGATAAAGTAACGCTGGACAAAGTCACGCCGGGCAAAGGAACGCCGGACAAATGCACCGTCGCGTTTGCCCTCTTCGATCCCATACCGAAGAGATGTCCTTTCCCCGGAAACGATGCGCGGCAGCCGGAAGACAGGCAGGCGGCAGCCGGAATACTGTCCCGCTGTGGTATTCTCCTCCGTCCGATGCCTGAATCCTCTCTACCCCCGACACTTGTACCGATTCGCGTCCTCGTCGCGAAGCCCGGACTGGATGGCCACGACCGCGGCGCCAAAGTCATCGCCCGCGCCCTGCGCGATGCCGGCATGGAGGTCATCTACACCGGCCTGCGCCAGACGCCGGAGATGATCGTCAACGCCGCCCTGCAGGAAGATGTGGACTGCGTTGGGCTGAGCATCCTCTCGGGCGCGCACAACGCCATCGTGCCGCGCGTCACCACGCTGCTTAAAGAGAAGGGTGCGGGCGACATTCTCGTCGTCGTCGGCGGCACCATTCCGGAGCAGGACGTCCAGTTCCTCAAGCAACAGGGCGTCGCCGCCATCTTCGGTCCCGGAACCTCGCTCGACGCGACGGTCACCTTCATCCGCGAGCACGTCAAGCCGCGCGATCTGCTCGTCTGACGTTCTATCGCGCCATCTCGGGCACGTCGCCGAGGGGCACGTCTGATTTCCAACGAATCGGCTCCACGCGTCCGACGACCAGGACCCACGCAAATCCTCCCGCTACGCATACGACAGCCGAAATCACCAACGCCGCCGCGAAGTGCCCGGTCCTGTCAACGAGAAAGCCAGTCAATGCCGGACCGATGACGCCGGCAAAGTTCGCGAAGCCATTCTGCAGACCGATCCACCGTCCCACCCCCGCCGGACCGGCAAGCGTCTGACCGAACGCAAACAAGGTGGCACTCGTCATGCCGCAGCCCACCCCTGCAAGCAACAGATAGAAGAGGTACGTGGCCGGCGTGGAAAACGACAGACAGCCCAGGGAGACAGCCGCCAGCGCGAATCCCACACCCATCGCCGTCTTGCGTACCTGCGTAGTGGTGCCGCCGTGCCGCATCCACAGATCGGCAAGGGCACCGGTTACGAAGGCGGAAGAGGCGTCCGTCACGTAATACAGCGCGGCGATCCGCGACATCGCAGTCATGGTCATGTGCTGTTCCCGCACCAGGTAAAGAGGCAGCCATGTGACCATGAAGTACAGCAGATAATTGCTGCAGAAGTGGCCGGCGGATACGCCCCAGAATGAGCGCTGTTCGAATATCTCTACGAACCCGGGCGTCTGACTCTTCGCAACAGTCGTGGCTATCGCTTCTTCACGCGGCCTCCATCGCCACCAGGCGGGAAGCCACAGCAGGCTCAAGGCGCCCACGCCGAGAAACACCGGACGCCATCCGTACCTCGCCATCAGCAATCCGCCGCCAAAGGTTCCCACGACTGCCCCGCAGCGCATCGCCCCGCACACGACACCATTCGCGAAACCGCGTCTCTCCTCCGGCAGATAGCGGGCGAGTATCTGTGAAGACGTGGGACAGATGACAGACTCGCCAATCCCGAGCAGCAGGCGCAGGGAGATCAACATCACCAAACCAGTAGCGAGGCCGGTAAGCGCCGTCGCCAGTGACCATATGAGAAAGCCCAGAGCCAGTACGCGGCATGGATCGAAACGATCGAACACCCATCCGCCGACAAACTGCAGCGCGGTGTAAGACCAGAAGAATGCCGAAAACATCGCGCCGAGCATGGACGCGCTGAGATGCCACTCCTCCTTCAGCAGAGGCGCGGCAATGGACAGGTTTCCCCGATCGATGTAGTTGATCGTCACCGCAACGAAGAGCAGAAATAGCGCGGGTGCAAACCTGGCCCCTCGCCCGCGGTCGACCCTGCTGCTGTCCATAGATGTCCTGCAGGATTGTCACTTGCCGTCTCGACCTTGGCAAGCAAGTACGCAAAAACAAAGGGCGAGACCGCTATAGTCTCGCCCTTGTGTTTCGCTTAGCCGGAGTTACGCCGGGCGGTGGTGAGGTTGGTGGTGGTGATGGCGATGATGACGATGGTGGGTCACGGCAAATGCGGGAGCAGCCACCGATACGAGAACCACAGCAAGAAGTGCGAGGGATATCCGCTTCATGACCAATAGATATCCCGCGGCTCTGCGGAATGGCAAGACAACATTGTGTGTATGCAGCTAACTCTGCGTGTGCGCGCTCAGGCTGCGCAGCGCCGTGGCAAACCGCTCGGGCAGCGCCGTCTTCTGCATGGCGCGATCCACCACCACATGCACCGTCTCGCCCTCGGCCAGCAGCACAGGCTCCACATCCCGCATCTCCCGCAGCAGCCGGTAGCCGAAGCGGATCATCGACGTGCGCTGATTCAGCACCCGCGTCTCCAGCATCAGCACATCGTCGTAACGCGCGGGCGCCTTGTAGCGGCAGTTCGCCTCCACGACCGGAAGAAAACACTGATCATGCTCCTCGAGCTCGCGATACTCGAAGCCCAGGGAGCGCATCAACTCCACGCGTCCAACCTCAAACCACACGAAGTAATTGGCATAGTAGACGACACCCATCTGGTCGGTCTCCGCATAGCGAACCCGAATGGTAGCGATATGTGCTGGCGACATAGAAATCCAGTTTGCCTGAGATTGTCATCCAGAGCGAAGCGCGAATGTATGTCATCCTGAGCGAAGGACATGCAGTCCGGAATCGAATCCGGCACCGCATACCGCGCCGGCGTGCCGCGCTTGAGGGGTTCGTGCCGTGGAGGCGGGCCGGGCCGCCGCTTACGTTACGGCTTGACCTTCGAAAGGATCGGCAGCTTGGTGATGTCGTTGATCATCACGAACGCCGCGAACAGCAACAGCAGCACGAAAGCTCCCTGGTAGATGCGCTCCTTGAACTTCTGATCGAGATCGTGCCGCAGCACGCTCTCAATCAGCAGCAGCAGGATCACGCCGCCATCCAGAATCGGAATCGGCAGCAGATTGAAGATGCCCAGGTTCAGGCTGATGATCGTCATCAATCCGATAATGGGCTGCCAGCCCGGAGAGGTAGCGGCTTCCCCCGTCGCGCGCGCAATGCCGATCGGGCCGCTCAGGTTCTGCACCGCCATGTGCCGCGTCACCATGCGGCGCAGCACTTCGACGATCAGGCTGGAGTTCTTCACGTTGAACTTTACCGACTGGAACATCGCTGCCACCAGCGAGAGCTGTTGAATCTTGTATGGCGGAGGCATCGCCTCAAAGCCCAGTTGATAGCTCTTGCCGCCTTCGGTGTTGTCGGCAAGCAGCGGTGCCACCACCAGATCGTGCACCGTGCTGCCGCTCTGCACCTTCATCGTCACCGGCGCGTCGCGGTTTTGCTGAAGAAAGGCCAGCATGGCAGGCACCGAATGCAGCGGCATGGCGTTCAGCGAAAGAATCTTGTCGCCCTCCTTCAGCCCCGCCTTGCCGGCGGGCATACCGGAGCTGACAGCGTGCACGACAACCGGCGTTGTCTGCATCTTGGGCACGATGCCCAGCGAAGCGATCGAGAAATCATCCGGATCGCGCGGCGACGCCACATTCAGCGTCGCGTTCACGCGCTCGCCATCGCGCAGCACCGTGAGCGGAACCTTCTGGCCCAGGTTCACCTCAACCCGCATCCACAGGTCGTCCCAGGTCGGATTGTTGTGATTGTCGATGCGCACGACGCGGTCGCCCGCCTGCAGACCTGCGGTAGCCGCCGGCGTATTCTGTGTCACAAAGTCGATCTCCGCCGGCTGCGACCGGTAGGCATCTACTTCGTTGTGCATCATGTAAAGCCCGGTCATCAGCACCAGGGCCAGGATGAAGTTCGCCACCGGGCCGGCAAGCGCAATCAAAATGCGCTGCCAGCGCGGCTTGGAGTTCAGATCGCCGGCATCCAGCTCGCGCTCCCCGGTATTTGGCCCGCTGGTAATCGGCACCGTGCCATCGCCGCCCAGCTCACCCTGCATCTTTACGTATCCGCCCAGCGGCAACAGGCTCAGACGGTAGTCGGTGTCGCCGCGGCGGAAGCCGAAGAGCCGCTTTCCAAAGCCGATGGAGAAGACCTCCACCTTGACCCGGAACAACTTGGCCACGGCGAAATGGCCGAACTCGTGCACCAGCACCATGATGCCGAGCACGATAAGCGTGGACACAATACTAATCACTACAAATGGCATAGCTGAGAGAGGCGGCTTCCCTTCCTGGCGGCTGCACCCTGAGCATCTTGCGTCAGGCGCGGACTGGTGTTTCCTTACTTGCTCCAACCGCCCTTGCCGCAATCCTGGCTCGGGCTCGCTCGCGGGACTGGGCATCCACTTCCAGCACCTCGGCAATCGTCGCCGGGTGGCTGGCCGGGGTCGCTGCCAGTACTTCCTCGATTGTACGCGGGATGTCCATAAACGAGATACGTCCTTCGAGGAATGCCGCGACCGCCACTTCGTCTGACGCATTCAGCGCAATCGGGTGAGCACCGCCAGCCTCGGCTGCCTCGTAGGCCAGCCTAAGACATGGAAACCGTTCCAGGTCCGGCTCCTCAAAGTGCAGATCGGCCAGCGAGCGCATGTCGAAGGTCAACTCACTCTCCACACGCTCCGGATAGCTCAGCGCATACAGGATCGGCAATCGCATATCGGTGACGGAAATCTGCGCCAGAATCGAGCCGTCGATGTACTCCACCAGCGAGTGCACCGTCGACTGCGGATGCACCGTCACCTTCACCTGCGCCGGCGGCAGATCGAACAGGCGGCAGGCCTCGATGATCTCCAGCCCCTTGTTCAGCAAGGTCGCCGAGTCGATGGTGATGCGCCGTCCCATCACCCATGTCGGATGCTTCAGGGCCTGCTCCACCGTGATGTGCTCGAACTCACTCAGCGGCAACTGCCGGAAAGGGCCGCCCGATGCAGTCAGCCAGATCTGCTTGACCTCCTGCCGCGTTCCCGCCCGCATGCATTGGTGGATCGCGTTGTGCTCGGAGTCGATCGGAAGCAGCGCCACATTCTTCTCGCGCGCCGCGCGGGTCAGGATCTCGCCCGCCGCCACCATGCATTCCTTGTTCGCCAGGCCAACCGGCTTCCCCGCCATCACCGCGGCGTAGGTCGCCTGGAGCCCCGCAACGCCTACGATGGCGGAGACAACGAAGTCGACCTCCGGAAGGGCTGCTGCGCGCACGCTGCCTTCGGTCCCGGAGACGATCTCGATACCGCTTATTCCTGCAGACCGCAGCCGCACAGCAAGTTGCTCTGCAAGCTCCGGCGTCGCCATCGAAGCCACGAGCGGCCGCCAGCGTGCGCACTGCTGGAAGGCCAGCTCGACATTGCTCCCCGCCAGCCAGCGAGGCCACGCGAAAGCGCTCCGGATAGCTCGCGACAATCGACAGCGTGCTGGTGCCGATCGAACCGGTCGAACCCAGGATGGCGATCTGCTTCAAATCCAAGCGCTCCTTACTTCGACGAGGGCTTCGACCACGGCGGCACAATCCCGTTCATGCGCGCGTACGCGACCAACTGCCCCATGTGCTCGTTGTCGTGAATGATGATCCGCAGATACATCCCATCGACCGTGACCGTCTTGCCCTCGATCTTGACCTTGCGTTCCAGATCGCCGGGCTTCAGTTGGGCGCGGGCCGTCTTCACCGCGGCCAGTGAGCGCTTCAGCCAGTCGATGACATCGGCCTTCTTCGTCACCGTCTTTTCCAGACCATCCGATGTCATATCGGCAGGCATCTTCGGCCCGGTGACGCTCAACAGATAAAAATTGGCCAGCGCGATGTGCATGAAGACCTCGCTCACCGACCGCACGCCCGGCGCCGGACGCCATGAATATTTCTCCGCCGGTATGGCCTCCGCCAGCGCGACCAACTGCTGGGAGACATGCGCCCACTCGCCGTCATAGCCCTCCCAAAGACCTTCAGTCTGGAAATCGTTCTGCGCGTAGGCTGCCGGAACACTCAGCATCGGGAACGCGAGAAGCAAACACAGCAGAAACGCTTTCATGTATCTCTCCAGGTGGCGATGCAACGGAAAGCCGCAAGCCCGTCTGATTCTAAAACGACTGCTGAATCAGTTGCGCATACCACAGCACCGGAGCCGCCAGCAGCAGCGCATCGATGCGGTCCAGCACCCCGCCGTGGCCGGGCAGCAGCGATCCGGAATCCTTCACCTTCGCGCCGCGCTTCAGCGCCGACTCCACCAGATCGCCCAGTTGTGCCGCAATGTTCAGCACCACCGCAAGCACCAGCCAGTGCTCCCAGCTTCCGTCGTAGGAGAGGCCCGTCAGGTTATGCCGGACCATCCACCCCCCCAGCCCCATCAGCAGCAGCGTCACGATCAGGCTGCCGCCCACCGAGGCGATGCTGCCCTCCCACGTCTTATTCGGGCTCAGCTTCGGCGCCAGCTTGCGTTTGCCGAAGGCCCGCCCCACATACAGGGCCACCGTATCCCCCGCCCACACCACGCAGAACAGCAGCAGCAACAGCGACGGCCCATGTTCCTGCGCCCAGATCAGCGGAATCGTCACCAGCGCGAGCCCGACATACAGCAGCCCGAAGATCGACGCCGAGGTATCCAGCAGCACGCGCTCCAGTGGCGAGCGGAAGGCGACGATGACGAACAAAAGGAAGGCCAGGGCGCTGAAGCCCGCCATCAGCATCTCCGGGCGAAAGAAATTGACCGCGAACAGCGCCACCACGGCGACCAGTACCACCACCCGGGGCGTCTGCGCCCCGCTGCCATCCGCCAGGCCCAGGTATTCCCAGCACGCCAGCACGGCGACCGTTGCGGCCGCCAGCGTCACCGCCCAGAAAGGCGCCCGAAACAGCAGAAGAATCACCAGCGGGATCAGCACCGCTGCGGTAAGGATGCGTGCCATGGTCGGCACTCAGCATAAATGACGGGCAGGGGGTCGCTCGCCCTGTTCCTTATTTGGCGCCGTTGGCGTCTTCGGTCACCGCTTTTTAGTAATTCAGGCGACGAAAGGGCAACCTTGGCCTATGATCGGTGTCCAAATGCACATGCGCGAACGAACGGCAAGCGATAGACAGCACGACACTTCGCCCGAATGGGCGCCGGTACGGACCCCGGCAGGGCGCTCTTTCCCGAGGATCCTCGCCCTCGCCACCCTGGCACTCACCCTCACCATGCCTGGCTGCCACAGCTCCAGCGGCGCCCAAAGCACTCCCCAAAGCGGAGACCAGAGTGGCAATACGCCGGCTGGCGATCCATCCGACGTGAACGCTGCCCAGGCGCAGCCCGCCTGCCCCACCGGTCAGGTGCTGATGAGCGACGGCAGTTGTGCCGCCGGCACTGACCAGCCCGCGCAACCAGCAGCAGGAGCCCCGGCACCCGCTCAGGCACCGGCACCAGGCACGGCGGCGCAGCCTAGCTACACCCCGGCGCCGTCCGCCCCGCAGAGTTCGACTCCGCAGTACGCGCAGAACGACGCGCAGTACCCGCCACCGCAGCAGCAGTATCCCCAGGACCAGCAGCAGGACCAGCAGCAGGATCAGTCCGGCGACTCCGGCGTCTACGACACCCAGAACCCCTACGACGACCAGACCTATCAGCAGGACGCTTACAACGACGGCTACCAGCAAGGCTACGAGCAGGGCATCGAGGCCAGCCAGCCGCCACCGGAGCTCCCCGTTTACGAGCAGCCACTCTGCCCCGGCCCCGGCTACATGTGGAACCCCGGCTATTGGTATTGGGGGCCGCAGGGCTACTACTGGGTACCCGGCGTCTGGGTCTTCGCACCCTATACCGGAGCGCTGTGGACGCCCGGATGGTGGGGCTTCTTCGGCAGCCGTTATCGCTGGCACCACGGTTATTGGGGCTCGCATGTGGGCTTCTACGGCGGCGTTCCTTACGGCTACGGATACACCGGCTCCGGCTACCACGGCGGCTACTGGGACCGTGACCGCTTCATGTACAACCGGTCGGTCAACAACATCAACGTGACCAACATCACCAACGTTTACAACCACACGGTGATCGTGAACCACGTGAACCGCGTCAGCTACAACGGCGGCCGCGGCGGCCTGAACGTTCGGCCCTCCCAGAGCGAGTTCAACGCGATGCGCGAACAGCACGTACGGCCGCTGCCCACGCAAGAGCAGCACCGCACGCAAGCCATGCAGAACCGCCAGCAGTACGCCACCGTCAATCACGGGAGGCCCCCAGCTGCCGTCCTTGCACGGCCACTGCCCGTGCACCATGTCAACGTGGCCCCCGCCGTGGTGAATCCGGGCGTGCATGGCGCAACCCGGCCAGCACCCGCCGGAGCGCGACCGCAGCCGGGAGCACGGCCGGGCCAGCCCGGCGCGCGGCCCAATCAGCCCGTTAGCCCAGGCGCTCCAAACCGCGTCCAGCCGAGTCATACACAACCGGTTCAGCCTGCTCGTCCAAATGAGCCGGGGCGGCCAACCCCTGGTCACCCTGCAAATGATCAACCGGCAAACCGTCCGCCGGCACGGCCGCAGCCAAACCACACGCCGCCGGTCCAGCCCGAATATCGTCCGGCTCCGCAGCCATCCCGTCCCGCGCCACAACCCCGGCCGGAGATGCGGCCTGCGCCACAACCGTCGCGTCCGGCTCCGCAGCCAAGACCCGAGATGCGCCCGCAACCGCAACCGGAACGGCCGGCACCGCAACCCCGGCCAGAGATGCGACCCGCGCCACAACAGGCACGGCCAGAACCGCAGCCAAGGCCAGAGATGCGCCCGCAACCGCAACGCAATGAGCCGCAGCGAGAGGCTCCCCACGAAAACCCGCATCAGGAACAACCGCACCGCTGACACTGGTACCAAATCTGTTCAGGAATCCTCCAGCCGCTGCTATCCTCAGCCCTTTGAGATAGCAGCGGCTTTCGTAACAACTGGAGGCACCTTTGTCCTTTTCCTTTCTTCGCGTGGCGGCGGGAGCGCTTCTGCTCCTGCCCGCTTTCCTGCTCGCACCCGCTCAAGCCCACCCATCGTCCGGCCACGAGACCCACCAATACAACCTCGCTGATCCCGCACTCGCTCGAGCCGCGCAGCGCTACGATTGGGCCCAGGAGGGCAAGGGCAATCGCGCGGAGCTGGAAAAGCTGGTCGCCGACGACTACGTCCTCTTCCGCGCCAGCGGCAAGGTCACCAACAAGGCCGGCCTGATTGCGCTGGTCTGCGATCCGCACGGATATACCAATCCCTACACCGTCGAAACGCCCTTTGTCCGCGACCTCGGCGACACCGTCATCCTCGGCGGCTGGGTCAATCTGACCGGCACCGGCAGCGGCAAGCCATTCCAGCAGAAGGCGCGCTTCGCCGATATCTGGCACAAGGGACCGAAGGGCTGGCAACTCGCCTTCACCCAGGTCACCCTCGCCGGCCATCCGTGACCTCGCGGCAGCTTCCGCGACCGCAATAGGCAGTCGTAGCTCCCGACGAAGAGGAGCATCGAAAGAGAATATGGCACCGCAAGATATGACACCGCAAAATGTGAGACCGCAAATATGAGACCCAGGACGGCCAACATTATCGAGAGCTGTCTCTATGTGGCCGATGTCGGCCGGGCCGCGGAGTGGTACGGCGAGATCTTTGGTTTCCCTCTTATCTTTCAGGAAGGAGACCGGCTCCGCGCAATGCAGGTCGGAGAAGAGCAAGTCCTTCTACTTTTCAAAGAGCGAGGCTCGCTGCGTCCGGCAACTCTACCCGGCGGCGTGATTCCCGCGCATGATGCCGCAGGGCCGGCGCACATCGCCTTTTCCATGCGCACAGCAGAGGCAGAACAATGGGAGAAGCATCTGAGCGCGCACCATGTCCAGATCGAAAGCGTAGTGAACTGGGGAGAAGGCGACAAGAGCCTCTACTTTCGCGACCCCGACAATCACGTCCTGGAACTGATCAGCCATGGCCACTGGCGAAAGGTCGCAGCCGGTTGACGGATGGCAACAGGGGCAACTCCAATGCATCTTCGGCGCAGGGTTGCTCAGGCATGTTGCTGAAAGCGGACTATCTGGGTATTTATGAATTTCGGATAAATGGGGAAACCGAGAAACACCCTTCGCATCCGACTAACTAGGGCCACAACGCTACTGACTCAAGAGGTGATTGAATGACAGCCCTGACAACGCGCGAGTCGAAGCGAATCTGGCGCCATCGGCAGGCAGCCATTGAAAGCTTCATTCGCAGCCTGCGAAACTCTTCCGCGCCATCATCGCCGGACAGCGGAATTCTTCAGCGGATCGTGAACAGCTACCGTCGCGAGTGGGAACGCTATAACCAGTTGATCCATGCGAACGACCGATTCCGATGTAATGCATGAGCCGCGCCATGATCCAACCGGGCTGCGAAAGTGAACGGGCAAGGCAATCCTCAAGAATCGATCAATCAGTCAATCAATAAAGGCAACAAGAAGGCCTCACGTCGAAGTGAGGCCTTTCGCGTTCCATCCCGCGATCAGCGGTAGCGTGCTTGATCACCGGCTCGCGTAATTCATGCTCCTCCGCTCCCGGGCGCTCGCATGAGCTGACTCGCAGCCGAGATAAGCTCTCAATTCCGGTGTCGTAGATCCATAGTCGGTCGGCTGCGGCGCAGCGACATCGCGCCACATCTTTGTTGCAGACGGCCTGGTCGCTGCCGCCTGTTCGATTTCACCCGCTATGCCTTCCAGGTAACGGACCAGCGTCGCAGCGCCGGATCGACCTCGGCATTGTTCCCTGCCAATTTGATCTGCGTACTCTGCACGATGCGGAATCCGCCAAGAGTCGACGGCACGCTCACCGAAGATGGTTGCGGTCCGGCCTCGCGCTCGAAGGTCAGCCTCCATCCACGCTTGCCGTTCAAAGCTTCCAGCCGCAGACTGATTCTTCCGAATCGCGTCGGGCTGCCTTCGATCACCGTCGGAGTCCCGGCTCTTGTGTCGGCATCCGTGATCCCGGCAAGCAGCCGCAGTTGCTCGCCGTCTTCCAGCGCCATGCTGTGCCGCAGGTAGCGAATGCACTCCGCGCTGGCCCAGTTATGCGGCATATCGCCGGTGTAGTTTGTGACCATCGCCTGCTGCAGGGACTGCTCTTCCCGCCACACATAATTCGGCGTGGCATGATTCAGAAAGCCGACGAAAGTATCGCGCGCCTCCTGCTTCATGCCGAGCCAGAGATATACCTCAGCCACAAATGCGGAGTTGTAAGGCCACACCGCCGCATGATGTTCCCAGCCAGTCTCGGCCGGAATGTCTTCCTGCCGCACCGCAAGCATCAGCGCTACATGGCCCTTCACCACAGGATCGCTGGCGTCGAAGACGCGCCCAGGAAAGATGGTGTGGGACATGGCCCACTGCGCGCACTGCGGCCGCGGACGGTCCCACGCATTCGGCAGTTGCCACAGCGGATCTTCCTTCAACAGCATCGGCAGGTAGCGGAAGCGGCCGTCGTAGTCGCGCATCTCCTCGCGTGCTGCTGCCTGAAACGCGCTGGACAGTTGCTGATACAAATCGGAGGCCTTTGCGATCCGCGGAATTTTCTGCGCGGCGCCGGCGGCGGCAATCGCCTTCAGCCCCGCCAGCGTCCATATCGTGTTGGTCAGCTCCTCGCGTGACCCGTCAAAGCCGCCATCCGCAAAGCCGCGCGGCAGCAGGCCATACCGTCCCAGCGCGCTGTTCTCTGCCTTCGCCCGCGGCAGCAGCGACTCGATGAACTCGATCGCATGCACCACCTGCGGCTCAAGCTCGTGGAGCAGGCTCCAGTCCTGCGAGAGCTCACACTGCCGCACCAGCGTGAACATCGCAATCGCCGTGTCCTTGTAATGTTCAGGGCCGCCCGCGGCAATGATCTGCCCGCTCGGTTGCTGCTTCGTCCAGGTGGTCTTCAGTCCTTCCGTCGCTTCCCTGTCGTAGCCCAGATAGCGCGCCGCCTCCAGAATGAAATTCCCATCCACCACCCAAAGGCCGCGATAGCACGTCGGTCCCACCTGGAAGGTCAGCTTTCCATCTCGCACCTCGCGCGCTTGCAGGATGTTCCGCGCGCACGCGGTCAGGAACTCGCCCTGCCGGCCGCCCACCTCCCATGAAACCGGCTTCTGCAGTGGCGACCACGCCTGCCAGAACTTCCGCGCGTTCGCAATCTGCTTCTCTGGATCGGCGGCGCCCGCTGTCAGTTGCTCTGCCGTCTGTCCCTCCTGAGGTAGCCGGATGAAGACACGATACGGACGTTCCGTCGAGATCACCGAAGGATGCAACTCCAACGCCTTCACCCGCGGAGCGCTGTCGAAGCCGCCCTTCAGCCGCGACTTCTCTGTCGGATACTCGAACACCCTCGCCAGCAGCAGCAGCGAACCGTCTCCTTTATGGACAACCTGCACAGCTTCCGGCTGCAGGCGCAACTCATACTCCTGCTCGGAATCGATTCCGATCAGCGGAGCCACCGCAACCTGGCCGGCCTTCCGCGGCTGGATCTCCATCAGCACGTTGTCGACGCGCCCCTCTCCCTCGTTCTTCGTCGCAAAGGTAAGCAAAGTGACGATTGCTTCCGCCCGTTGCAACACCGTGCGCACGATGGGAACCCCCGGGGACTCGAGCGCATTCGAAACCACCTCCGCTTCGCGCATCCCATCCAGCCCAAAGCTGATCCGCAAAGGGAAATAGGGCACCTCATCCCGCTTGTACCCATACAGCAGCTCCCCGTTCCGTCTCACCAGGCTCTTATAGGGATCATCTGGAAAGCAGAATGCGGTCTGCTGGAGCACCGGCGCATAGCGGAAATCGATCGCCTCGCCTGCTCCTGCCCGTCCGGCCGCCCCTTCCACATCGCTGTCCGGGCGCGTCTTCGTCTGCGCTGTCAGCGCAACCGGTAGTACGATCCTGGACGTCACGGCGCCGCCAGTGGCGAGCGCTCCCCCGAGAAACTTACGGCGATTGATATCTGTCATCGCGGAACACTTTGCTCTTTTTCGATCATTTATGTCAAGTAATCATCACGTATAGATCACGAAATGTGATTTAATATCCATGTTTAGTTCATAGCTGCTTGGGTTGCGCCGAAACCGCTGAATCACTCCCGTAACTCAGCCGGCGCTTCAACATGGGGGATCTTGCAATGCTCGACATCGCAATGGACTGGACCGATGGCCGCTTCACCGGCAAAAAGGTCTGCACCTCCAGAAGGACCCTGGCTGACCTGGAGAATTACTTTCTCGACCAGGCGGCGGTAAAGGCAACGCCACCCGTTACGCTGGTCTACGAGGTGCAATCCTACGAGCCGCTGCCCGAAGGAACAGACGGAGGCCTCTTCTGGGGCAATACCACCCTCTATCCCGGCACCATCGGCGACGAATACTTCATGACCAAGGGTCACTTCCACCACATCAGGAATCGCGGCGAGTTCTACGTCACGCGCAAAGGCCAGGGCGCGCTTCTCCTTATGGAAGAGGGCGGCCCCACGGTCGCCGAAAGCATGTCGCCCGGCTCCGTGCACTACATCCCCGGCCATCACGCGCACCGGGTGGCAAACACAGGCAACGAGCCGCTTACCTTCGTCGCATGCTGGCCCAGCGACGCCGGCTATGACTACGCCGCGATTGAGCGAAACGGTTTCAGCGCGCGCCTGCTCGAACGCAACGGCGTGCCAACGCTGGTTCCGCAGAGATAACGCATGCTCGCTTTGACCATCGACTTAGGCGGATCTCACGCCAGTGCCGCACTCATGAACGATGCCGGCATCCTCGCGCAGCACACGATTCCGGCAACCGCTCAATGCTTCCGCGACGTGCTCTCTCCACTCGAAGCCATGATTGGATCGCTATTTTCAACCGCCGGCGTCGAGCGCGAGAGCTGCAGCGGCATCGCCTTTGGCTTCCCCGGCGCAGTCGATTGCTGGACCTCCCGCGTGCTGTCCACCAATGCCAAATTCGAGGACGCCATCCACTTCGATTTTCAAAAGTGGGCGCGGGAGCAATTCGGTTGCCGCCTTGTATTGGAGAACGATGCCCGCCTCGCCTTGATCGGCGAGCACCATCACGGCACCGCCCAGGGTTTCAACGATGCAGTGATGATCCTGCTGGGCACCGGCATCGGCACCGCGGTCCTGCTCGGTGGCAAGCCCCTGCGCGGAGAAAAAAATCAGGCCGGCTCTCTCGGCGGTCATCTTCCCATTCGTCTCGATGGCAGACGCTGCACCTGCGGCGGTATCGGTTGCGCGGAAGCGGAAGCATCCACCTGGGCTCTTCCCGCAATCTGCCGCGAGTGGCCCGGCTTTCCGCAGAGCCTCCTCGCCCGCGAGGACGTGATCGACTTCCGCGCCTTGTTCGCTGCAATGGAGAAGGGCGACCTCGCGGCGAAGGCCGTCTTCGAGCACTGCATGGATGTCTGGTCCGCGCTCGCGGTCGCCCTCACCCACGCCTACTCGCCGCAGGTCATCGTGTGCGGCGGCGGGGTAATGGCGCGCGCCAAAGAGATCCTGCCGGCGCTCCAGGGCCGCCTCAATCGCAATGCATGGACTCCAGGCGGAGCCGTCACCGTCAAGCCTTCCACTCTCGGATCATCCGCAGCGCTCCATGCCGCAATCCCGCTGCTGCAGGAGATCGTGCCTGCATGAAAGACCCCCGCGTGAAAGCTCCTTCGACATACGACCGCTTCCCCACCGTTCCTGTCTCCGATTCGAATGCCGCCTGCTACGTCGGCTGGGAAAAAATCGCGGAGGCGCTGCACCCTCTTCCGCCAATCACCGTCATCGAAGCCTATCCCGGATGCGACGTCGATCGCATCGAGGCGTCGCTCGCATCCCTCCTCAAACCCGAGCTCATCATTCGCAGCGAGGAAGCTCTCCTGCCGCCGGAGATCATCGAGAGCACGATCTACGCCACCTTGGGTACCGATCGCGTCTTCGCCTTCATGCGTCCCTGGGATCTGGAGGCTTTCTTCTGCCCCGACAAGCTCGCACTGCTGCGTGGCCGGATGCATGCAGCCACCGGCCCGGTACTCGTCATCGGAACCGGCGCTTCCATCATCGCCCCCCACGCATCGCGCATCGTCTATGCGGACCTCTCCCGGTGGGAGATACAGGCCCGCCAGCGCGCGCATCGTTCGGGCAACATCGGAATCGACAATCGAAATGCCCCACCCAGCGAGCTCTATCGGCGATCTTTTTTCATCGACTGGCGCGCCGCGGATCGCCTGAAGCAAACACTGCTGCCGA
This sequence comes from uncultured Acidobacteriaceae bacterium, assembly GCA_963763665.1. Taxonomy (GTDB): domain Bacteria; phylum Acidobacteriota; class Terriglobia; order Terriglobales; family Acidobacteriaceae; genus KBS-83. Next base: position 710,719 of record CAVXPT010000005.1, read on the forward strand.
AGATCGACTTTCTCCTCGACACCCACCTTCCCGATGAACCGAAGATGCTGCACGGCGACGCCTTCCGCGACGCGCTCGACAGCACATCCCGCCGCCCCTTTCGCGTCGTTCCCTTCTTCGATCCCGGCCCCTGGGGCGGTCATTGGATGAAAGAAGCATTCGATCTTCCGGATGGCCCGCCAAACTACGCATGGTGCTTCGACTGCGTGCCGGAGGAGAACAGCCTCCGGCTCGCCTTCGGTTCCTGCATCGTCGAGGTCCCCGCCATCGATCTCGTCTTCTTCCGGCCGAAAGAGCTTCTCGGCAATCACGTCTTTCAGACCTTCGGCGCCGAGTTTCCCATTCGCTTCGACTATCTCGACACCATGGGCGGCGGCAATCTCTCCTTGCAGGTTCACCCGCTGACCCAATACATCCGCGAGACATTCGGCATGGCCTACACCCAGGACGAGAGCTACTACATGCTCGATGCGGGCACGGATGGCACCGTCTTTCTCGGTCTCAAAAACGATGCCGATCCAGCGCAAATGGAGAGCGACCTGCGCCTCGCGCAACAGGACCCGGCAAAGCCATTTCCGGCAGACCGCTACGTCAATCAATGGCCCGCAAAGAAGCATGACCACTTCCTGATTCCCGCGGGCACAATCCACTGCTCCGGGCGCGACGGCGTCGTTCTCGAGATCAGCGCCACGCCTTACATCTTCACCTTCAAGCTCTGGGACTGGGGCCGCACCGGCCTCGACGGCAGACCGCGGCCGATCCATCTCGACCACGGTCTCGCGAACATCGATTGGTCGCGCCGCACCGACTGGGTCCGCGAAAACCTGATCAATCAATTTCAGAATCTGGGATCCGGCCCAGGCTGGCGCGAAGAGAGAACCGGCCTCCATCAACTCGAGTTCATTGAAACCCGGCGTCACTGGTTCACCGCGCCCGTTCCGCATGACACACATGGCACCGTCCATGTGCTCAATCTCGTGGAGGGCGATTGCGCCATCGTCGAAAGCCCGTCCGGCGCATTCCCGCCGCTCGAGATTCACTACGGCGAAACCTTCATCGTCCCCGCCAGCGTCGGACCCTACACCATCCGGCCCGCGCATGCGGCCACGCAGCCGCTCGCGACGCTCAAAGCCTATGTCAGGGAGACGCCGCATCATGCTTGATCGCGCGCTTGATCCTGCGTTAGAGGTCAGCCTCAGCGATCGTGGTCTCTCCTTCCGTTATGGTCCCGGCGTTTCCGGGCCTGATCCCGAGTTCCGCACTCTCGATGCAATCCGCGGCAGTCTGCTCGACCCGCACTGCTCCGGCCCCGATCCCGTCTACGGCATCGCAATGGACGTAGCCCGTACCGAGGACATGCAAGACCTGCAGCAGCGCATGCTGCTCTACGGCATCGTCGCCTACGCAGCCGGCCGTCTCGGTCAGGAGCCCGCGCGCAGCCAGGGCCACGTGCATGCCATCGCCGCGCATAGTGGCTGGTCGCCGCCTGAGGTCTTTGAGATTCTGCAAGGCCACGCCATCGTCTACGCGCAACAAACCACAGACGACGATCCCGGCCCCTGCGTCGCGGTCACTGCCGGACCAAACGAAAAGATCGTCGTGCCTCCTGGCTGGGCGCACTGCGTCATCAATGCGGATCCAAGCCAGCGAATGGTCTTCGCCGCATGGTGCGACCGTCAATATGGCTTTCTCTATGATGGCGTGCGCAAACACGGCGGACTCGCCTGGTTTCCCGTGCTCGATGATCGCAATCGCATTCACTGGCGCCCAAACCCCACCTATCGTCCGTCAGAGCTGACACGCCATGCCGCGAGAAACTATCCGGAGCTCGAGCTGGATGCGAACCTCAGCCTCTACGAACAATTCCTGCAAAAGCCGGACTCGCTGATGTACGTCTCCGAGCCGTCGCGGAAAGCAGATGTCTGGAAAAATTTCGTGCCCTAGACGAATGCCTCAACGTCTCAAACGCGCCGAATCTCGAGCTTGCGCTCTTGAAATGCGGCAAGCGCGGCATCCGGCAGCGCCGAGTCCGTGATGATCAGGTCGCAAGTCTCCACCGGACAGATCTGCCATTCCGCAACCGTGCCGAACTTGCTGCGATCGACCACCGCGATGCGCCGCTTGGCCTGCGTCACCATCACCCGGTTCACCGCCGCTTCGTCAGGATTCCTGCATGTCAGACCGGCGGCAGCATCGATACCATCCGCGCCGATGAATACGATGTCAACGAAGGCCTGGCGAAGTGTATCGATCGCCGCCGGGCCCACCAGTGAGAACCAGTCGCCGCGCAGATGGCCGCCCGTCACAAAGACGTCCACATCCTTCCGCTTCGAAAGCTCCATCGCAACGTTCACGGTATTCGTGATGACTTTCAGGTTGTACTCGTAGGGCAGACACCGCACCACCTCGGTGGTCGTGGTGCCGGCAGTAAGTGAAAGCGTGTTGCCCGGCTCTAAAAGCTCGGCAGCGGCCTGCCCGATGCGCCGCTTCTCCTCCGCGTGACGCCCCACCAGATCCTGGAACGATGGGCTGGTCCGGAATGGTTCATAGAACAGCGGCTCGATCGGCATCGCGCCGCCGCGTCTTCTGCGCAGCAGCCCACGATCCTCCAGCTCCTGCAGATCGCGGCGAATGGTCGCGAGCGAAGCGCCATAACGCTCGCATAGGTCCTCGATCGAAAGCGAACCTCCTTGTTGCAGATCGCGAAGAATCGCCTTGATGCGAGCAGACTGTCGTTCGGAACGGTCGGACATTGTGAAGAAACTCTACACTCCAAAACCATAGAACGCACGCCGCCGGCGCGAGAGAGCCACCATCGCGAACGGAAAGAAAAGAGAGAGGATGCGTCGGGAGCAACGCATCCCCTTCAGCGCATTTCAGGAGGCACTGAGAATGCAAATGCTTAAAACTGAATGCGGGCAGAGAACTGCAACTGCCGCATCGGCAGAGCCACATCCGTGATCTTGCCCGGATTCGAGCTTAGGCTGCAGTCCACGCACGCGTTTGGATTCCCATAGTTCGGATGATTCAGCGCGTTGTATGCCTCCGCGCGCAACTGCAGACTGTAGCGCTCGCGAATGGTAAACATCTTGTTCAGCGCAAGGTCCACGTTCACCTCGCCCGGCCCGAACGCCGAATCGTTGCCCACATTTCCAAACTGCGCGAGTTGCGGCCTCCGGAAGGCGCCGCTGCTCGCACCGTTGACCGTAAGTGGAGCGACGGGTTTAAAGTAGACCGCCGAGTGATCCATCGGATCGAAGGACCGCGACCCCAGGCCGGCGCTCGCGATCTTGTCCGGCCGGCACGGTCCCGTATCGCGGTCATTGCCGCATTCGTTGTAGCTGTAGGTAAAAGGAAACCCGGTGCTGGCCGTCACGTCGCCGTTCAGCGTAAAGCCGCCGACGATCTGGTTCAGCCATCCACTTGCGTTGCTCAGCAGCGGCTTCTGTCTGCCGAACGGCAGATCGTACAGGCCGCTCAGATTGAACGTATGCGCTCGGTTGTAGGCAGACGGCCCGTAGTTCACTCGCGGATCGTGAACGAAATAATCCGCCTGATACGCCAGCGACTTCGACCAGGTGTAGTTCGCCAGCATCTGCAGGCCGTTTGAGAAGCGGCGTTCCAGCTTCGTTTGCAGCGCGTGATAGCTCCCGCTGTTCTGTGGGTTGAAGTAGGTAAAGTCCTGCGTCCAGCCGAATCTGCTGTAGAACGGCCGGCGCAGATTCGTGTTGCTGCCCGGCGTGAATCCCACGATGGTTGGCTGATTGTTGCTGTAGCTGCCGCCGCCGTCGAACATATTGTGCGTGCCCTTGTTCCCCACATAAGCCACTTCCAGCGATGTCGCATGCCCCAGTTGCTGTTGCAGACTGGCGTTCCACGCATCCACCGTCGGAATCACCATGTGGAACGGACGCGTGCGCGCACTCACTCCGTCCGGCAGCGGAATGCGCCCGCTCGCGGGCACCGTGGGGAATACATACGCGGGAGGACCGGCATCCAGCGAGAAGACCGAGGAAATCGCTGATGCTGACGTCAACGCCTGGCTCGCCACCACCGGCAGATTCTCCGTCGGTCCCTCGCCAAAGATCGAGCCGAAGGTGCCGATATCATAGGAGCGCCCATATCCCAGCCGGATCACCGTCCCCGGATGCACCTGATATGCGATGCCCAGCCGCGGAGCAATCGTCTTGAACGAGGTGGAAACGTTCATGTTCGTCCCGATCCCGTTGTATCCGGCAACCAGCAGCTCGCCGGTGTTGAAATCCAGGTTGCTGCCCTTGCCTTTGCCGTTGACCGTCTGCGGAAAGTAAATCTCCCACCGCATGCCATACGTCACAGTCAGCTTGTCATTCGCGCGCCACGTGTCCTGCACGTAGGAGAAGACCTGCTTCTCGCGATCTTCCGCATTGCCTACATGCTGGATATACCGTTGGAAGAATGTCGAGCGGCCAAGCAAAAGCGTTGCCAGCCCCAGACCACCCGGCACCGTATTCGATGGATTCGAAGTCGCCGTTGCGGCAAAGGTCAGCTCGCCCGCCTGGTTCGGCGCGCCTTCTACCCGGTACTGCTGCAGATAGCGCAGGTCCGCCCCAAAGCGCAGCGAGTGGTTTCCGATGATCCGGGTCCAGTTATCGACGATCTGGAATTGGTTTTCCTCCTGGGTCAGATCGCAGTTGCATCGATTCACATTCAGTCCGGAACCAAGCGACGACAGCCCATCCACAAAGAACGCCGGCGCTCCCTGGCTGAATTCGTTCACGTTCAGTCCCGGCATGCCCAGCTTGGTCGCAAGGTCGCTGTTGTCATATTTCTGCGTCAGGACGCGCAGCCGGAAAAACCCAATCCGGAAATCGGTCAGCAGCGAGGGCTTCACCGCATAATCTCCGCCCAGAATCGCACTCTGGTTTCTGCCCAGCGACTGTCCGCCATATCCGCCGATGCCAAAGCCGTCGCCGCCCGCCGGCCCCAGTGCCGTAGGACCGATCTCCGAAGATCCGAAGTAGCTGTAGCGTCCAAACGCATGAAAGCGCGCGTTCACCTGCGCGTCGATGCGCGTATCGAACGCATTCGTGCTGAAGCTTCCAGACCCGCTCGCAACATAGTTGTTCGAGATGCCCGGCAGGTTCGGCAGCGGAATCAGCTTCAGCAGGTTGAGTGCCGCCGGCGAAAGCCGCGTCGCCGGAATCCGATTGCCGTTGAATGCCTGGCGGCCGCTGCCGTCGGATGCGCCCGAATTCGGATCGTAAACCTGCCCCTGGCCGCCCTGCAGATACTCGCTCAGATCGCAAAGGCCTGAGCCCCCGCACGACGTATGAACCAGGTTCGTCGGCACCGTCTGGAAGAATGATGCGCCCGTCTTCTGCCGCACGCCCTGATAGTCGCCAAAGAAAAACACGCGATTCTTCCGGATCGGTCCACCCACCGCGCCGCCAAACTGGTTATAGAGCACCGGCGGAATGAACTTGCCGTTCACCGGGTTTCTGGCAAACTGCGTAAACGGATCGCGCGCCAGTTGCGCATCGCTGTGCCGGTATTCGAAGACCGATCCGTGAATCTCGTTCGAGCCGGATTTGGTCTGCACCGCCACAACGCCCGCAACCGCCTTGCCGAACTCTGCGTCAAAATTCTGCGTCGTGATCTTCGTCTCCGCCACGGAATCGAGCGGAGGATTCACCACGATAATCCCGAGATTGGGATCTTCGTTCTCCGCGCCGTCCAGCAGGTAGTCCGTGGCAAAAGGCAGTTGGCCGTTGATCATGATTTGCTGGCTGCCCTGCGGATTCTCATCGGAGGCGTGGCTCCATCCCAGTTGCTGAGAGCCAGGAATCAGCAGCTCGAAGGACGTAAGGTTCCGCGCCAGGTTGGGAAGATTGGTCGTCTGCTTTTCGCTCAGGACCGTGGCCACATCGGCGCGATCCGTCTTGAGAACCGTGGCGCCGCCGTTCACCACTACGGTCTGGTTGCTTTCCCCTGCCCCCAGATCCGCATTGATCTGGATCGCGGTATCGGCACTCACCTGAATGCCCCGCGATTCAAATGTCCTGTAGCCCTTCGACGCCACCTTGATGTCGTACAGGTCCGGAATCAGATGCTGCGCCGTGTACTCTCCCGATGCATTCGTCTCGACCGTAGTGCTCGTTCCCTTACTCGTATCCGTGACGGTCACAGTTGCGCCCACCACAGCGCCTCCCGACGTATCGCTCACCGCTCCGTAGAGAGAGCCGTACACCGCCTGGGCTCTTGCATGAGGGACCGAGAAAGCGAGAAGCATCCCGAGCAGGATGAATAGGACAGCAGCCAGTTTTCTCAAGTGCAAAGCCTCCGGAAAGCGATCCTCAAAACGGGGTTGACTGTAACTCTCTTCGTGCTCGAATGTCAATATTAGATCGTATTTCATGATTGAAAATACCAATATCACTCGTACATGATGAATCTTATTGCAGCCTCGACGAATGCCTCGCGCACCGGACGCTCCACGGCAAGTCGCTCATTCTCGATGATTTGCGGCGCGAGTCTGGTAGGCTGGTCGCGTCGAAAGTGCCAGACCGCCCCAACGCCCTGAAAGGACCACTGATTGAAGCCACTGAAAACCTTCCAGGTCTTCGGCGAACCCGTCGAAGTACTCACCGACAGCCAGCTCACCGGCGGCAAATCCGCCACCCTCACCCAGACCTCGCCGCCGGGCGGAGGTCCGCCGCCTCACATGCACCAGAACGAAGATGAGACCTTCTTCGTGCTCGAAGGCGACTATGAGTTTCTGTCCGGCGGCGTGTGGAAGCCCGTCCCGGCAGGTGAGACCGTGCATGCGTTACGTGGCTCGGTCCACACCTTCCGCAACGCTGGTTCCACCACCGGCAGGATGCTCATATTCGTAGCGCCGGCCGGTATGGAAAAGTATCTCGAGGAGATATCCCCGCTCTCCATACCCGATGACATGCCACAGATTCTGGCCATCTCGGAGCGCTACGGAATCTCCTTCGTCAGTTGAACGGTGGCGCTCGTATACACTAGGGCTATCGACGCAAGAATGACTCACTGCGACAAACGCGATGTGGATCGCCGCGATGGTCACTTCGCCATCGGCGTGTCGATCCTCTTGCTCGCACTTGCTGTCTTCGGTTGGGGGCTTCACTCCAAGCTCTCGCTCTATCACCTGCGAGCCTCCGAAACCACTCCCATCGCCAAGTTGCTCTCCGAGCGCGAACGCCCCACGGACACCGCACAGCACTGCGACCTGAATCAAGGCGATCTGCATGTGGTCGCGCTTGCCGCGTCGGCCATCCTGATTCCGCGTCCGGTCAAGCCGGCGCGTGTCCTCCCGCGCCGCGTCGATGCGCCACCTCTACGCACTCTCGCCCTCAAAGGGCCTTCGCTCCGCCGTCCTCCGCCATTGCTCGTCGCCTAGTCCAGGCGCACTTCGCGTTTCATCCACGAAGCTGCGCATCATCGCTATGTTTCAACAAGCGAGCCTGGCACCAGAGCAATCTCCCGCCCAGCGTGGGTCAAAGCGACAGACACAGGAGCAGCCGCCATAACGCTGCCCGATCCGCCGCCTCCTGATCCGCCGCTGCCTCGATCCGCGGGAGACCTGCTCTCTCTTGTCAGAGCGCGACAGGTCTACCGTGCACACATCAGCATCTCGTCTCTGCGATTGCCGCTCCAGGCAGGCCGTCGCTGCCTCATTGCTTCTCCTTCTTGCCGCCTCCACCTTTGCCGTCTCCGGATGCAAGAGCCGCCAGGCTTCCGCGGACACAACCACCCAGCCCGTCTCCGCGGCAGTCAGCGTTGTCCAGCGCGGCAACATCTCGCACGTGCTCTCGCTCGCCGGGCAGTTCCAGCCCTATCAGGTCATCGATGTGCACGCGAAGGTCTCCGGCTACGTGCGCCACATCTACGTCGATATCGGCGACCGCGTCCACGCCGGCCAGACTCTCGCAGTGCTCGAAGTCCCCGAGCTGAACGCCCAGTATCGCGGCAGCCAGTCGGCAGAGCAGCGAAGCAAAGAGCAGATCGGCATCGCGCGACATGAGATCAGCCGCGCTGAAGCCAGTCACGTCGCTCTTCAGGCGAACTACGGCCGCCTCCTGCAGGCTTCGAAGGCGCAGCCCGGCCTCATCGCCGAGCAGGAACTCGACGACGCCCGCGCCAAGGCCGATGCCTCGCAGGCGCAGGTGGATACAGCGCGCTCCACGCTCTCCGCGGCCGAACAGCAATCCGACGTCGCCAAAGCAGACATGGAGCGCGTCGGCGCGCTGCAGGCCTACACCACCATCACCGCTCCGCTCAGCGGCGTTGTCATTTGGCGCTATGCGGATACCGGCGCGCTCATCCAGGCCGGCACCGCATCGGACAGCCAGAGTCTTCCCCTCGTCAAGCTCTCGCAGAGCAATCTGCTCCGGCTCCGCCTGCCCGTGCCCGAGGATGCGGTCGGCTATATCCACGAGGGCGACACCGTGCAGATCCGCGTCGACGCGCTACATCGCTCGCTCACCGGCAAGATCGTCCGCTTCACCCGCAACGTCTCGCTCGACACGCGCACCATGCAGACGGAGATCGACGTCCCCAATAACGACCTCAGCCTCATCCCCGGCATGTACGCCAATACGTACGTGCAACTGGCACATAAAGAAAACGTGCTCACCGTACCCCTGCTTGCTGTCCAGCATGATGATTCTGGCAAGACGAGCGTTCTCGTCCTCGACAGTCAGAATCGCGTGCGTCGCCGCACAGTCGTCCTCGGCATCCAGGGCTCTCTGCTGGCAGAGGTGCGAAGCGGTCTTCAGCAAAACGACCGCGTCGTGCTCGGCAACGCCGCTCGCTACCGGGACGGCGAGCAGGTCACCCCGCGCATCGAGCCGCAGCCCGCCAATGACGTCATGCATGAAGAAGGCGGCATGACCGATGCCGCAAATGACGGAGGCAACTGACGTGCCCAAATTTGCCCTCCGCTATCCCTTCTTCATCATCATGATCTCGCTCATCGTGCTGCTCGTCGGCGTGGTGAATGTCATCTCTATGCCGGTCGATCTCTTCCCTTCCATCGATATCCCGGTCGTCGTCGTCGCCACCTTCTACTCCGGCATGCCGCCGCAGCAGATCGAAGCCGACATCACCGACACCTTCGAGCGTTTCTTCACGCTCGCCGCGAATGTCGATCACATCGAATCGCGCTCGCTCTCCGGCGTCTCGCTGGTCAAGATCTACTTCCGCCCCGGCACCGACGCCAACGCCGCGCTCAGCAACATCTCCAACCTCGCCATGGCCGACCTGCGCCGGCTGCCCGCCGGAACGCTCCCGCCGGTGGTGCTCGGCATGACGGCATCCAGTCAGCCCATCTGCCTCGTCACGCTCAAGGGCGAAGGGCTCAACGAAACCGACCTCAAGGACCTGGCGCAGTTCCAGGTGCGCAATCAGATCGCCAATGTTCCCGGCGCATCCGTGCCGCAACCCTTCGGCGGCCGCTATCGGCAGATTCAAATCTACGTCGACCCGCTCAAACTCGAAGCGCACAACATGAGCCTGATGGATGTGGTGGACAGCGTGAATCAGTCCAACCTCATCCTTCCCGCCGGCGATGTGCGCATCGGCACCAAGGACTACAACCTCTACGCCAACAGCCAGGTGCCCAGCGCGCAGCAGATCAACTCGCTGCCGCTCAAGTCCTCCGGCAACGCGTCGGTGCTCGTCGCGGACGTCGGCCACGCAGAAGACTCCGGCGCACTCCAGACCAACATCGTCCGCATCGACGGACAGCACTCCGTCTACGTTCCCATCCTCAAGCAGGCCGGCAAAAGCAACACCATCCAGATCGTCAACGGCATGCGCGCCGCCATCCAGCGGCTGGTGGACATCCCGCCCAGCCTCAAGACCGCGGTCGTCTTCGATCAGTCTGTCTTCGTCAAAGGCGCCATCAAAAACCTGCTCAAGGAAGCGCTCATCGGCCTCGCTCTTACCGGCGTCATGATCCTGCTCTTCCTCGGCAGCCCGCGTGCCGCAGGCGCATCGCTGCTCTCCATTCCCATGTCGATCCTGCTCTGCTTGCTGGTGATGAACGCTTTCGGAGGCACCATCAACACCATGCTGCTCGGCGGCATCGCGCTGGTGCTCTCGCGGCTCATCGACAACTCCGTCGTCGTGCTCGAAAACATCATCCGCTTCATGGAAGAAGGCGCGCCGCCGGACAAGGCATCCGACGAAGGCGGCTCGGAAGTATCGCTCGCCGTGCTCGCCGCCACCGTCGCCACCTCCATCGTCTTCTTCCCCATCTTCCTGCTGAACGGCGTCAGCCGCTATCTCTTCACCGACCTCGCGCTCGGCGTCGTCATCTGCATCTTCGCGTCGTACTTCTTCTCCATGACCCTGGTGCCGCTCTTCTGCGCAAAGTTCATCACCCTGCACGAAGAGCACGGCGAAACGGAGACGGGCGAGAAGAAGCACGGCATCTTCCGCCGCATCGTCAATCGATTCAACATCCGCTTCCAGCGCATGCTCGAGAAATATGAGGTGCTCGCCTATCGCACCATGAAGCGGCCCGGCCTCACCGCCGCTGTCCTGCTCGGCGGCACTGCGTTGATCCTCATCGTGCTCACGCCGTTCCTCGGCCGCGCCTACTTTCCCCGCACCGATCCCGGCCAGTTCATCATCAACGTCAAAATGCCCAGCGGCACGCGCATCGAAACCAGCGATCGCATACATCGCGCGCGTCGAGGACGAGATTCGCAAGGTCGTCGCGCCGCACGATCTCGGCATGATCGTCTCCAACATCGGCATCACGCCCGATCTCTCCGCCATCTACACCTCCAACTCTTCCATGGACACCGCCTTCGTCCAGGTCAGTCTGAAAGAAGACCACTCCACCGGCAGCTATCCAGTACATCGATCGTGTGCGCCGTCGGCTCGCCTCCGAGATGCCGGAGATACAGACCTACTTCCAGGCGGGCGGTCTCGTCGATTCCGTCATCAACCAGGGCCTCCCCGCGCCCTTCGATATTCAAATCAGCTCCAACGATCAGCCCGCCGCCTTCGCCAAGGCGCAGGAGATCGCCCAGCAGTTACGCGGCCTGTCGAGCGTCGGCGATGTCTACATTCCGCAGGACCTGAAATACCCCGGCCTGCAGCTCAACATCGATCGAGAACGCGCCTCGCTCGTCGGCCTCTCGCCGAAAGATGTCGTCGACAACGTCATCACCGCGCTCACCTCCAACGGCGTCATCGCGCCCAGCTATTGGATCGACCCCAACACCGGCAACAACTACATGCTCACCGTGCAGTACTCCACGCACCAGATCGAGCACATGAACATGGAGGACTTCGAGAACATCCCGCTGCGCGGCAAGGGACAGACTGACTACACACCGCTGCGCTCGGTTGTCTTCACCAAACACATCGATACACCCACCGAGGTCGATCACTACGCACTGCGCCGCGTCATCGATATTTACGTGCAGCCCCGTTCGTCGGCCCTCAACTCCGTCAGCAGTCAGGTCAACCACATTCTCAAAAACGTTCAGCGGCCGCGCGGTATGCGCATCACCGTCCGCGGCGCGGTCCAGAGCATGACAGACTCCTTCACCCGCTTCGGCATCGGACTCATCCTCGCCATCGCGCTCATCTATCTCGTGCTCATGGCGCAATTCGCATCCTTCCTCGATCCCTTCATCATTCTCATGGCCATTCCACCCGGACTCGCGGGCGTCGTGCTCATCCTGCTCCTCACCGGCTCCACCCTCAACATCATGTCGCTCATGGGCGTCATCATGATGACCGGAATCGTCGTCTCCAACTCGATTCTCATCGTCGAATTCGCCGGCATCCTTCGTACCGAGGGTCAGAGCGTGCTGGATGCCGTAGTGCAGTCCTGCAAAATCCGCATGCGCCCCATTCTGATGACATCGTTCGCCACCCTCCTCGGCATGATTCCCCTGGCGCTCGGACTCGAAGCCGGCAGCGAACAATATGCGCCACTCGCCCGCGCGCTCATCGGCGGACTCGCCGTCTCCGTCGTCGTCACCATGTTTCTCGTGCCGGCCGTCTATCTGCTGATCCACGGCCGGCGCGAAGGCCATGTGGCAGCCGCAACAGCAGGGGAGGTATAGCGTATGCGCCTGTCTTGGATCGCCTCCGGCATAGTCTTGTGGTCCTTCGCAATGTCGCCCAGCTTCGGGCAAACAGATACTCCGTCATCCTCCAATCCGCCAATCCTTCCGCCATCGGCCGCGACACCCGCTGTTCCCGCCGCGCCGGGGTCGCCGCTCACCCGTGAAGATGCGGAGCGCATGGCGCTCGCCAACAATCCCCGCGTCAGCATCAGCCACCTGCTCGCGCTGGCCCAACACCAGGTAGTGCGCCAGTCTCGCTCCGCCGAACTGCCCACGCTCACCGGTTCGCTCACCGCGCAGGATGCGAACGAAGCCAGCCGCGTCTCTTCCGGCTCGCTTTCAGCATCGCGCCTCTTCACTCGCGCCGGCGGTGGCATCAACTTCTCGCAACTCATCACCGACTTCGGCCGCACCACCAACCTCGTCGCCTCCTCCAAACTGCAGGAGCGCGCCCAGCAGGCCAACGACCTCGCCACCCGCGAAGACATCGTGCTCATCGCGGATCAGGCCTTCTACAACGCGCTCCAGGCGCAAGCCCTGCTTCAGGTTGCGGAGCAAACCGTCCGCCTGCGGCAGACCACGCAGAGTCAGGTGAGCCAGTTGACGCAGAACAAACTGCGCTCCACCCTCGACCTCACCTTCGCCAACGTCAATCTGTCGCAGGCTCAGTTGCTCCAGATCGATGCGCGGAACAACGCGGAAGCCACCATGGCCGCACTCGATGAAGTGCTTGGCCTCGATCATCCGGTCCAGCTACTCGCTGGTGGACACCACGAAGAACACTCCGCCTCCGCCGCCCGATGAGCAGACGCTTCTCGACCTGGCCGTGAAGCAGCGTCCCGATCTGCAGTCGCTCGATCTCGCGCGCCAGTCGCAGGAGAAGTTCAGCCGCGCCCAGCGCGACCAGATGCTCCCCACCGTATCCGCGATCGGCACCGTGGGCGCATCTCCCATACGCGCCGGTCAGTACTACGTCTCCAGTTGGGATGGAGCCATCGCCGCCAACGTAAACATTCCCATCTTCAACGGCTTCCTCTACTCATCGCAGGCCAAGGAAGCACAGCTGCGCGCACAGGCAATGGCACAGCAGACACGCCAGCTCAAAGATGCAATCGTGCGCGATGTGCAGACCGCCTGGCTCGACGCCAACAACGCCTTCACGCGTCTCGGCGTGACCGCGCAGTTGTTCAATCAGGCGAATGAAAGCCTCAGCCTCGCCCAGACACGCTACAAACTCGGCCTCTCCTCCATCGTCGAGCTAAGCCAGGCGCAGCTCCAGCAGACCGAAGCCGAAATCACCCATACCAACGCGCAGTATCAATACCGGCTCACGCTCGCCGCACTCAAATTCCAGACCGGCGCGCAGCCATGACCGGCCCTTTTCAACGGCTCACGCCGGCAAAGCCGGCACCGCAATTCCCTGCTCTTCATACACCGCGCGATTCGCAATCGTCGCGGCAATCGCGGATCCATATCCCACACGCGCATTCGCCAACGGCTGCCGCTTCGCGCGCACACATTCAATAAACGATCGGCACGCCGTCAGCGTCGGATCTTCCGTCGCCGTCACCGCCAGCTTCTCGCCCGGCCCGCGATATGGCATCTCGCCCTTTGTACTGTACGAGGCGCCCGTCGTAATACCATGCGTCACTACTTCCTTGCCCGTCACGGCCGGCTTCGGGTGCGTCTTCGGTTCGTAGTAGAACGTCGCATCCTCAATCGTGATCGCAACGCTCCCCTCCGTCCCGTAGATCCACAGCTCATTCCCCATCTTCGCGTTGTCGGTCACCGAGCTGAACATCAGCCGCCTTCCGCCCGGATAGCTGAACACCGCCTGCACGTTGTCTCCCACCGTGCGCCCATCGTGATAGCGCACAATGCTCGTCATGCCGGTCGCGCGCTGCGGAAACGCATCGAAGACCCAGTTCGCAATGTCGATGTGGTGCGAGCCCAGCTCCGTCACCAGTCCGCCGGAGGTCTCCCGGTAAAGCCGCCAGTTGATCAGGTGTTCCAGCTCGCCGCCCGGGTCCGGGCTCGGCACCGGCCGCCGCCAATCATTATTGCGGTGCCAGTACGCGTACACATGCGTCGGCTCGCCAATCTTCCCGCGCTTCACCTCTGCAATCGCCGCCCGCACCCACGGCGCGTAGCGATACTGATGACCAATCTGGAAGAGCGCGCCTGGCGCGGTCGCCGCTGCATAAATCGCTTTGCACTCCTCCGGCGTAAACCCCATCGCCTTCTCGCCGTACACCGGCCGGCCCGTCTTCAGCGCGGCCAGCACGTGCTCGGCATGCAGCGAAACCGGCGTCGCAACGTAGATAACGTCCAGGTCCTTGCGCTCCAGCAGCTCGCGATACTCCTTCGTATGCGGAACCTCCGCGCCCACCAACCGGTTCACCTGGGCATAGCGCGGTTCATAGATGTCACACACCGCCGCGATGCGCACCCCCGGTACATGTAACAACTGGCGTATCAATTCCTGCCCGCGGCTTCCCGGTCCAATCACGCCCACCCGCAACTCGTCCGCCTTTGCCGGCTCCGCCAGCCCGTGCACGCCATCCACTCCCATCGCCAGCCACGCAGCGGATGCGCCACCCAGCATCTCTCGTCGATTCACTCCGTACGCTCCTCTACTGCTTCTTAACCATAATCCTCGCAAGCCCTCGCAAAGCTTCTCACTCCCTCTTGTCATCCTGACCCTGAGTTCATCGAAGGGGAAGGACCTGCACTTCGCCAGCGTCTCCGTCACTCGGGTGCCCTACCCTACCGCAAGGTAGGGTGGGGGTGTTCCCATCTGTATCTCTCTTCATCCCCGCCAGCCAGCACCACCAGCGCCGAGTCCGCCCGTGGCAATGCACTCATCACTCGCTTGCGTCCGGCCCCATTCAGCACGAACATCACATTCGACAGCGCATCGCTGTCCGTCGCTGAAGCCGCAATCACCGTCGCCTGCAGCCGCCCCTCCACCGGCCGCAGCGTTCGCGGATCCATGATGTGGCAGTACTGATGACCGCTCACGATGAAATGTTTCTCCGAACAGTTCGCGGTGGACAGCGATGTGTCGTGCAGCACGACCGTCGAAAGGGCAGCTCCCCCATGCCGTGGATGCTGTGGATGTTGCGGATCAGGCACTCGCACCTTCCAGCCCGCCGCATCCGGTGGCGCGCCCAGCGCATAAATCGTGCTCGACCCCGCAGACAGCAGCGCCGCGCGCACTCCATCCGCGCGCAGCGTCTCGATCGCCGCATCCACCGCAAACCCCTTGCCAATGCCGCCCGGATCCAGTTCCACACCTGGCGCCGTAAACCGCACCGTGCGCGTGCCCGCTGTCAGCACCACACGCTTCCATCCAGTCTCGGCATGCACGCGCGCCAGCTCCGCATCGGTCGGCACGTGACCCGTGCTGCGGAAGAATCCCCACGCCTTCATCAGCTTCCCAACCGTAATATCGAAGGCGCCATCGGAGCGCGCACTCCACGCCAGCGATTCCTCCAGAAAGCGAAATGTCTCCGGGTCGGTCGTCACCGCGTGGCGTGCCAGCCTCGCGGTTGATCCGCGACAGCTCGCTCTGCGGCTGGTAGTTGCTCAGCAGTGACTCAAGCTGATCGACGACAGCGAACGCGCGATCGGCCTCGCGATCCGCCCCCGCAGCATCTGCCGCATAGATATAGAGAGTAAAATCCGTCCCCATCGCGGGATGCACCCGCGTGAAAAGCTCTTCGGCGGAACATTCGCATGCGAGCGGTGCGAACGCGGCCAGTGCCAACAGGAAGGCACGCGCACCCGTCGACTTGGAAACGGCAAGCGACGTCATCCTGAACGAAGTGAAGGACCTGCAGTTGTTCGCATTAGCACCCAAATGGGTGCCCATCCTGACCCCTGAGCAGCGCGAAGGGGAAGGGTGAGATACCAGCATGGCTCGTCCTTCATGAATTGGCCGGCTTGTTGCTGATTCGCCTGCTTGCTCTCTACAGATACGCATCCATCTTCGCCGCCATCGCCTCGTCCAGCGTAATCCGCCGCTTCGCATGGTATGCGAGAGTCGACATGTGCGCGGCGATTGCGGACTTGTATCCGATATCCACCGACGCATTCGGCTGCTTGCGGTCGCGGATGCACGCAAACCAGTTCGCCATGTGATCCGTATCCTTCGACTCGCCCTTTTCTACCGAGGCGCCCGCGTTGTTCACCTTCTCCGGCAGGTAGGTGATCGACGATTGTGATTTACCCGTCACCATGTCCGTCGAGCCCGATACGTGCTCGATCGTGCCCTTGTCCCCCAAAAAGTGTTCGCCCAGCCCATAGCGGCTGTTGCTGAAGGTCGACTGCCAGTTCACCAGCATGTCGGGATATTCCAGCGACACCAGCATGGTGTCCGGCACCTGGCGCCGGTCCTTCTCGGAGAAGATGCCGCCCGTCATCGACGCAGCCTTGGGAAGGTCGAGATCGAGCGCGGTAATGATCCACGCAATCTGGTGCACCATGTTCTCCGTCACGTTGCCGCCGGAGAACTCCCAGAAGAGTCGCCAGTTGATGTATTTGAAGCCGTCGAACTTCGGCTCCTTGCGGCCATCCAGAAACAGCTTCCAGTTCACGTGATCCGGATTGCAGTCCGAAGGCACCGGCCGCACCCACTGCCCTTTGCCGATCGGCGTGTTGCGGCTCATCCACGCATCCACGCTGCACACCTTGCCCACCCTGCCCGCCTTGATCCAGCTCAGCGCATCCTTCAGTTCGCCCGAGCTCTCATGCTGCAGGCCGATCTGCACCACCTGCTTCGACGCAGCCGCCGCCTTCTTACACTCGACGGCGCCGGGAATATCCCACGTCATCGTCTTCTCGGAATACAGATCCTTGCCCGCTTTGAGCGCCGCCACAAAATACTTCGTATGCAGATGCAGCGGCGTTGCGTTGATCACCGCATCCACATCTTTGCTGTCCAGCAGCTTCATCGGATCGTCGTACATCGTCGCGTTCGGCAGCATCTGCTTCGCCTTATCGCGCTGCCGGCTGTAGATGTCCGCCACCGCCACGCATTCGATGTTCGGCTGCTTCAGCGCAGTCTTCAGATCCTCCATGCCGCGATCGCCCGCGCCAATCAACCCAATGCGAATGCGATCATTCGCGCCCAGCGCCCGCGCCGTCGGCAGCAATGTCGCCGCCGCCAACCCCATGCCCGCCTGCCCCAGAAACTCCCGCCGTGTCGTCATCCTGAATCCTTTCCAGCAAACCCGCTCTACAACCCACAACTATTAGAGGTGTCATCCTGAGCAAAGCGAAGAACCTGCAGTCCGTTCGCACCACCAGTAAATGGGTGCCCTACTCTGGCGAAGCCAGGGCCGTGGTGTCCCCTAGCACTTCACCCCATCATCCGCCAGCACCTTCTTCAATCCCTTCATGCTCACCCGCGTCGAAGCCTCCGGCGTCCCCGCGCCACGCCAGTGCGTCTCCAGACTGATCGCGTAGTGATAGCGCATCTTCAGAAAATCCCGAATCTGCCCCGGCCATCCCACCACGCCGTCGCCCACCGGCGCCCACGGATGCTTGCCTTCGCCTCCCACCGCCACATCCTTCGCATGGCAGTGGCCAATGCGCGCCTTCGGCAGCAGATCGAATCCCTTGCTGTACGGATACTCCCCGATCGCCGCGGCATTGCCCGGATCCCAGTTCAGCATGAAATTCTTATTCGTCACCGCCCCCAGCGTCCGCTTCGACTCCGCGCCCGTCGCCGTGTTGCAGCTCATCTCGTTCTCCAGCAGCAGGATCATCCCATCCTTCTCGCATCGCGCCGCCGCCTCGCGCAGCTTCCGGTCCATCGCCGCGCGGTACGGCGTCTGATCCTCCAGCCGCCAGAAGTCGAAGCACCGGATGCGATCCGTCTGGAACGCCTTCGCCAACTGAATGCACCGCTCCAGCAGCTTGTCCTGCGCGGTCATGTCGAAGTCCGCATGAAACTGATCCCGCTTCTCGCTCTGCTTCGAAACCGGCGCCCCCGGCCAATCCACCTTGAACAGCGGACTCGCGATGTCCGTCACCCGCAGCCGGTGCGCCTCCAGGATCTTCCGCGCCTCCTCCACTTCCTTCGCGTTCAGCTCGGTGATGTTCTTATTCCACATCCCGCGCAGCTCGATCCAGCTCAGCCCAAAGTCCTTCGCCGCAATCGAGCACGCCTTCTCAAAATCCTGCGTGATCTCGTCGTTGATCACCGCCAGCCGGAACGGGCAGCCGCTCATACCCGCACCCCCAGCGACTCCAGATACTCCTTGCTCATCCGCGCGCTCTCCTCCGGCGTCCGCGTCGACCCCGGCCGTTCGCCATCCAGCTCCACAATCCCCCAGCCGCGGAAGTGCGTCTCCTTCAGCGCCGCCAGCAGCGCCTTGAAGTCCACCCGTCCCTGTCCCAGCTCCGCAAATTGGTAACCGTCATGGGCACTTGTCGAAGGCTTCGTATCTTTCAAGTGCAGGAACAGCAGCCGCCGCTTGTACTTGCGCACCGCCGCCGCCGGATCGCCGCCGCCCTGCAGGTAATGCGCCACATCCAGCTCCAGCTTCACGTACTTCGGATCAGCCGCATCCATGATCGCGTCCGTCGCCTCCGGCGTCTGGCCAATCGTGTTCATGTGGTTGTGAAAGCCCGTCTGGATGCCATACTCCGCCGCCCGCTTGCCCACCTCTGTCAGCAGTTGTCCCTGCCGCTTGTAATCCGCCGCGGTCCAGTTCGGCGCGGCGCCCTTGGGGTTCCCGGCGCCAATCACCTGCAGATACTTTCCCCCCGCCGCCTGCAGATACTTCGCATGCTCGGTGTGCTCCTCCAGCATCTCTTTTTCCTTTGCCGGATCGAGCTGCGTCCCCCCGCTCGACAGCGCCACAAAGCTCAGCTTGTGCCCCGCCAGCGCCGCCTCCAGCTTCTTCGGATCGGGATACTCCTTCAGCACATTCGCGCGCAGTTGAATCCCCGGATAGCCCACCGCGGCAATCTGCTCCATCGCCTCGTCGTCGCGCCCATCCCAGGTGATCGACGCATATCCCACCCGCAACTCCCACGCGCCGCGATGCAACGGTGTGTCGAATATCGATAGGTCCATCGGCGGATACAGCCGCGCCGGCCCCGCCACCTCGCCCGCGGCCTTTTGCAACAGTGGCGAGCACAGACTCGCCGCGCCCGCCGCCGCCACTCCCGCCAGCACGCGCCTTCGCGTTACATCCATTCCTTCCTCCAGCCCCAATTCCTCTTCACTTCGCCTTAAGTAAACGATTAACTGCCGCGCCCATCCTACACCCAAATCGCACTCCATAACGGTGCACTCATGACGCCTAAGCCACTGCTGGACACCACACAGTACGTCATCCTGAGCAAAGCGAAGGACCTGCAGTTTCTCTACATCACCACCAAACATCGGGTGCCAGGTCACCCACAATACGAACGTGAGCGACCAAAGGGAGCGAGCCGCACGACACGCGCCGCAGGCGCTTCCGCCCGTGCGGCCAGCACCCAGCACCTAGAAATTCAGCGTCGCCGCAAACTGAAGCACTCGTCGCATTCGACCCTGCCGTTGCCGTCACCTGGCCAAAGGTCGTGCTCGTCAAACTCACGCCGGGATTTGCAAACGTCGGATGGTTCATCGCGTTGAATGCATCGGCGCGCAACTGCAATGACAGCGCCTCATGAATCGGGAAGGTGCGGAAGAGCGACCCATCCAGCGTCACCATGCCCGGCCCGTTGTAACCGTTCTTTGGCGTGTTGCCATAAGCTGCCGTCGTCGGTTGTGCAAACGCAGACGTGTCAAACCACGGCCGCGCTGTTCCAATCGAACCCAGTTTATGGAACGGCTTCACCTGGTTTGGCACCTGCGTATTGTCCGGCGCATTCAGGCTGCTGGCGCTCGCCGTCAGGAACAGCGGCGTGCCCGTGTCCGCGCTCATCACGCTGCTCGCTTGCCATCCTCCCAGCAGCGCCGAGCCTATGCCCTGCTGCAGCATCGCCTTGTTTTTGCCGAAGGGCAGCTCGTAGATAAAGCTCTGGCTGTACGTCACTCTGCGGTCCCAGCTCAATGGCGCATAATCGCGCCGCGGATCGAGATAGAAGTTGAATCGGGCTAGCCCTGTCGTGGACGAGACATACCCCATCGACTTCTGGAAGGCCAGTCCGCTGGTCCAGCTCAACCCATTCTGGAAGCGGTGCGTCAGCTTCACCTGCAGCCCGTTGTAGTTGCTGTTCGTTCCATAGGCCATGATGTCTGTTCGCGCCGTGCGGCCAAAGGTCGCATGCTCTGGTTGCCCGGCCGAGCCCGCGCCTGCCACCACGCCCGCATTGATGTTGTAGTACGCCGGAACGTGCCGCCCCTGGTTGCCCACATAGGCAAAGTCCGCGACCCATCCGTGGCCAAAATCCTGCTGCAGCGCCACGTTGTAACTCATCACGTACGGATCTTTGTAATTAGGATTCACAATGGTCCACGCCGAGCTCTTCGTTGCATTCGGGATAATCCCGTTCGCCGGAATCACCGGCACCGGCGCCGCCGGAAATCCATTCTCCAGCGTCGCTATCGATCCATCCGTGCGTACTGCGGGAGCAAAGCTGCTGTTCGAGTTGAAGGAGACGTTCTGCCGCACTGGATAGTTAAACGCGTAGTTGTTGTCCTGGAAGGGCGTGTGGCTGATGCCGAAGCCCGCCCGCACCACCGTCCGCGCGCTGGCGCGGTACGCCGCGCCTACTCGCGGCTCAAAGTTGGTCGCTCGCACCGGCAACCCCAGGTCGTTGGGCACCGCGCCGTAGCCGGAGACGTGCAGCGTGTTGTCCGCCGGATCGTACTGCGAAAAGCCGCCCTTGCGGTCCGGGTTCGCCGGCGGATAAAACTCCCAGCGCAGCCCGTAGGTCAGCGTCAGCTTGTGCGTCGCCTGCCACGTGTCCTGCGCATACGCAAAATAAAGCGTCTGCCGCCACGACCCGGAACCCACGTTCACATCGCGTCCCACGGTGTTCGGCAGGTCTAGCAGGAAGCTCGCAAAATCATTGCCGAAGCTGGTCTTCTGCCCGGACGCGTTCAGCCCGGTCTGGCCTTCGGCGTAGTTGAAGATGCCGCGTGGCGAAAAAGTCTGCCCCTGCGTCAGGTTGTCGCGCACCCGCCGTACTTCAAAGCCGAACTTCAACGAGTGATTGCCCAGAATGTAATTCCAGTTGTTCGCCGCATCGATGTTGCTCTCGCCGCGGTCCCACGGAATGCTTGCGCTATACCCCACCAGCGGGCTCGAATATCCGGGAATATTGATCGACGAAAGCCCGCTGGTAAACGCGCTCACATTCACACCCGGAATCCCGATCGCATCCGACGCGTTGCTGCCGTAGTCAGTCTGCCGCGCCGTGTTCCGGTAGTGGTTCACGCCCACACGAACACCGGTCAATAGCCGGGGCGAAAAGACGTGCGTATACTCACCCGCCGTGTTGTAGGTATTGTTGGTTCCCGTGCCCTGGAAGCCGCCGCCCGCCGGCCCGCCCGCCATACCGAACGCCGGCTCCTGGAACGTGGTCACCCGCTGCCAGCTATAGCGATACGTCAGGTGGTCTTCTGCGCGCAGCCGTTGGTCCAACTTTACGTCGAACGACGTCGAGTCCTGATTGAATCCCAGGTTCTCCTGGTAGTTGCTCGCATCCCCCGCCCCTGGAACGTTCGGCAGCGGGACCAGCTTCAGTATCTTCGTCGCCACCGGGCTGAAGCGTGTCGGCGAGATCTGGTTGTTGACGAATTGCTGCCGTCCCGTGCCGTCCGCATTGCCCGTCGCTGGATCATAGATCGCTGTTGGACTCGCGCTCAAATCTCCGTTGCGAAACGCCTGTGTCGGTACAGAGAACAAGTTGAAGGCGCTTGAATGATTGTTGTAGCGCAGAAAGTCTCCGAAGAAAAATGTCCGGTCCTTGAAGATCGGTCCACCGACCGACGCGCCGTAGTAGTTGTTCGTGAACCGCGGAAACTTCCCCGTTTTGTTGAAGTAGTTGCGCGCGCCCGTGGTACTCACCTCGTTGTACTCGTACGCCGAGCCGTGGAATTGGTTGCTGCCCGACTTCAGCACCACGTTCGTCACCGCACCCGCCGCGCGGCCAAACTCCGGCGCATAGTTGCTCGTCTCCACATCCACCGTCTGGATCGCCGCCGCCGGCGGGATGTACACCTGCAGCAATCCGGTGCGCAAGTTGTCGTCGATGCCCTCCAGTTGCAGATTGTTCGCCAGCTCCGCCTGACCGTTCACCTGGAAGGACTGCGAGTTCTGCGCATCGAAGAACGAAGAGTGGTCGTAGATCGGCGCGCTCACCCCCGGCACCAGCGACTCCAGCGCCTGGAAGTTGCGGCTGCTGCCCACCGGCAGATCGCTCACCTGCCTGGTCTCGATCTGCGCGCTCACATCCGCGCGGTCCGTCTGCAGTGCCGGCGCCTGGTCCGTCACCGTCACCGTCTGCGACGCGCCGCCCGGATTCAACCGCACATCCGTACGGTTGGTCGTATTCACCGTCGCCGGCACGTTCTTGGTCACCGCGTTGGCAAAACCCTGGTCCGCTACCTCCACCGAATACACTCCGGGCGGCAGCAGCGTGAACTCGTAGTTCCCGCTCTCGTTCGTCTGGTGGGAATAGGTCTGCCCGGTGTTCTGATTGGTGATCCTGACCGTGGCCTGATTCAAAGCGGCGCCCGATGTGTCCGTCACCGTTCCCACCAGCGTCGCGGTCGTCGCCTGGCCGAATGCCACCGGCCCACCGGTCAACAGCAATGCGGCAGCCGCCACTGGCCCCGCCAACCGCCATGCGTATTTCCATCCCATCGTGAATCTCTGCATCTCTGTGCGCTCCCTCAAAAGAAAATCTGCCCTTCGCGTGGCCCCGGCGCGCCTCTGGCGCATCTCGTAAAAAGGACAAACTATTGCCGGATCGCACCCTACTCTTCCAAGAGAAAATATGTCAAGTAGCCAGACAGATTGACCAGCGAACGGCAACACGGGATCAAACCCCCGGACAATGATTTGGAACACTCTTCTTTGCACCCCAAGCGCTCTCCAAAGCGTCTCCGAATCCCCTTTCTTGCGACCGGATTTCCCGGCGGAGGGCGAGCCTCGTCAGAGTCCAGGAAGCTCTGCTTGTTTGCACCGGCAGCAGGGCAAATCGGCTGCACGGGATATCGTTAACTTTGTACCCAATTGCGCCCCAAACGAGCTCCAAAGCGTCTCCGAAACGCCCGTTTCGCGACCCGAATTTGACCTCCGTTCAGGCTCGCGCGGAGGCGACTGTGGCAGCATAGGGAGCGTGACGCTCGAACCCATCGTCAACCAGCGGCTCTATCAGCAGGTCGCGGACAGCATCCGCAAACAGATCCAGAGCGGCGCCATGCCGCCCGGTTCGCGGCTTCCGTCCGAGAAGCTTCTGGCGCAGCAACTGGGCGTCAGCCGCCCCACCGTGCGCGAGGCCATGATCGCGCTCGAGATCGCCGGACTGGTCGAAATCCGCACCGGCTCCGGCTCCTACGTGCGCCATCGCGACCTCGTCGCAGCGCCCTCGATCGACACCGGTCCCGGCCCCATTGAGCTGCTGAATGCGCGCATCCTCATCGAAGGCGAGATCGCTGCGGAAGCCGCGCAGCGCGCCACTCCGGAGGACCTGGTCGAGATTGCCGCGACATTGAAGGAGATGGAATCCATCATCGCGCGCGGCGAACACAGCCGCAATGCGGACCAGAGCTTCCACGTCAGCATCGCGCGCGCCTCGGGCAACGATGTGCTGGCTTCGATCGTCGGCGAACTGTGGGCCGGGATGTTCTCGCCGCTCTTCCATCAGTTCAGCGAGCGCACTCGTCTGGTGCGCCGCCAGGACGCCGCGCTCAGCGAGCATCGCGCGATTTACGCGGCGCTGCGCACGCACGACGCCATCGGCGCCCGCGCCGCCATGCGCCACCACCTGATGCAGGTACAGGCCGTATTAGCCGACGCCGAACTCTCCAAGGACTGACCCTCACGGGCACAAAATCGCGTACGAAAAGCCATCTCAGGAAGCATTCCGGGGCGCAATTGGGTACAAAGTTAACGATATCCCGTGCAGCCGTTTCGCCCCGCCACCGGTGCAGAACGGACAACTGGACCTGCGGCGGGCGCAGGTCGGGTCGCGAAATGTGTGTTCGGGAGACGTTTCAGGGCGCGATTTGGGTCGCGAAAAAGGGTTTCGGAAACGCTTCCGGGACGTTTTGGAGTGCAATTGGGTACAAAGTTAACGATATCCCGTTGACCTGATTTGCCCTGCCATCTGTGCAAGGGTGATAAGGGGTGTTTCGGCGCGTTCTGAGGCGCGATCTGGGTAGACGGTTAACGATATGTCGTGCAGGCCAGCTTGCCCAATAGATGTCAGGCTGTAAGGCAGATTATGGTTACAGGGTGGACTGACGCGGCGCAGAGGGATGGGCCAGGAGTCACGATCGCAGTGCCGCCGACGGAAACGGTTGCGCTGCCCACGGCAGAATTCACTTGCAAAGCCGCGATGGAAGGCACCAGATTCAACGCGATCAAATCAATGTCAGGGAGCGGTGACCGAGAGATGCCCTTACTTCATCCAGATCGACTTTTCCCCGCTGACGCAGCCGTTCGCGGAATTGCGCAACGTATCTTTTCTGAAATCGGCGGACTGCCTATTTTGAGCCCGCATGGACACACCGATCCGCGCTGGTTTGCCGAGGACACGCCGTTTCCCAATCCGACAGAGCTGCTTCTGCTGCCGGACCACTACATTCTGCGGATGCTCTACAGCCAGGGGATCGCGATGGAGACGCTGCGCGAGGGCGCCGATGCGAAGAATGCGCCGAAGGTGTGGCGGCTCTTCGCGGCGCACTATCATCTCTTCCGCGGTACGCCGACGCGGCTTTGGCTGGACTACGCCTTCCAGGAACTCTTCGGGCTCGATGTGCGGCTGAGCAAGGAGACCGCCGATCTGTACTGGGAGACGATCTCGAAGAAGCTAGCGGCGAAGGAGTTTCGCCCGCGCGCGCTTTACGATCGCTTCCACATGGAGGTGATTGCGACCACCGACAGCGCGCTGGATGATCTGAAGGCGCATGCCGCGATTCGCAATTCCGGATGGAAGGGACGCGTGATCCCAACCTTCCGTCCGGATGCGGTGGTCGATCCGGAGTTCGCAGGGTTTCGCAGAAATCTCGCGAAGCTAGGCGAACTTACGGGGCAGGATACCGAACGCTGGAACGGTTATCTTTCGGCGCTCGTGGTGCGGCGGCAATTTTTCAAGCGGCATGGCGCGACGGCGACGGATCACGGACACCCCACGGCCATGACCACCAACCTTTCGCATGGGGAGGCGGAAGCGCTTTTCCGGCGCGTGACGCGCACTGATGAACCGACTCCGGCGGATGCCGAGCTGTTTCGCTCTCAGATGTTGAGCGAGATGGCGCGGATGAGCGTGGAGGACGGGCTGGTGATGCAGTTGCACGTGGGCAGCTTCCGTAATTACAACCCGGTGCTGTTTGCGAAGTGGGGGCGCGACCAGGGCGCCGATATTCCCACGCCGACGAACTATGTGACCGCGCTGCATCCGCTGCTGGCGCGCTACGGCAACGAACCGAACTTCCGTCTGATTCTGTTCACGCTGGACGAATCGACCTTCAGCCGTGAGCTAGCGCCGCTGGCGGGACATTACCCTTCGGTGATTCTGGGGCCGCCGTGGTGGTTCCTGGACAGCCCGGAGGGGATGCTGCGCTTCCGCCAGCACGTGACCGAGACAGCGGGCTTTTACAACACCGCGGGATTCAATGACGACACGCGCGCGTTCCTTTCGATTCCCGGAAGGCATGATGTGGCGCGGCGCATGGATGCTGCGTACCTGGCGACGCTGGTGGCGGATCACCGGCTGGAGGAGGATGAGGCGATGGAGGTGGCGCGCGATCTGGCGGGGCCTTTGGTGCGGCGGGCTTACAAGCTGGGGTGAGGCGGCGGATTTTGAACGTTGTTGATGGACTTTTGACGGAAGTATGTGATCAGGCCGTATTGGCGGCTGTGCGCAGCACCCAGATTTCGATGCCGATTGCGAGGACCAATCGAGCGAGTCAGTGGCGTCACATGTTGCGACAAGTGCAAGCATTAAGATGCGGCTAGACTACCTTCGGAATCGTCTGCACCCATCGAGAAGGAATGTGTCTGCAAACGAAATCGGATTCTCTGAGTCTCATCCCAATCCAGCAACATGCGTGTGCCCGCAGAGCAATGTCAACGTCTGCCAAAAAGAATCCCTGAAGGCATATCGGTCGAAGCGAGTAGCGATGGCTCCGCTGGCATTCCTTCATCAAAGAACACCCGAATAGCATCCAGAGTCAAATCCTTGGCATGACATTTCTAGACATGAGTTATCGAATGTTGGCCAAGCCTCGCGTCGATACACCTGCAGTATGTGAAGATCGATGCCAGAAACGGGCTTCTGGCTGAACTGCTCGACCATGGCTACGGAGCGACTTCAATACTGATCCGATCCATCGCCATCTGAGAACGCCAAGGGCTGTGTTTGCATTAAGCGACTGCTCACTGAAATTAAGAGCAGTCACAAGCTCCTTAGCCCACAATACTACGTCGCATGCGACGGGATACCATCGATACCGACGGTTGGAGAATCATTTCCACGAAAGGTCGAGGCATTCAATCTGGGGGGTCGATGAGCCGGAATTCTTCACGTACTTGAGGATCTGGCTTCGCGCCATCAGGAGTTCGACCAAACATATCCGGAAAATCCGCCACTAGCGTTCCCGCGGCGACGTGACAGCCATTTATCTGCGAGATTCGAACCTGGCTCTATTCAATCAGCAAAAATTGGTAACGCTCAGTCACGAATTCTTTGCTCACCGCCGCGAGAGACGATCATGGCGGCACACTCGAATACAAGGGAGTTCTTTTAGCGACATGAAGCTGACTCAATAGCGCCATCGTCGGGTAGAACGGGCGCTCATGGACGACATTCTCTTCATTCAGACCGCTCGGGACGTGATGGCCAGCAGCCTCCTTGAGCTTTCTCCAGGCACTAGACTTACCTTACGTGGAAGCTGAAATGATTGAGCAGCTGGAAAAGCGCTGGGATGAGCTCCGCGCAGACCGAAATGGTTGGAAAGACGGTTACCGCGAGGAGCTTTACGCACCCCCAACTAGCGGGCCTCAACAACCTGGGGATGCTATTTCACGACTCTTCATTTCCGGAGACACATGTTGATTTGGAATCGGCGACTTCCCCACATTAGCAACGATGGCAACGCGCTCAGGATACCACTGAGATAGTACAACGGATAGTTAAAGGAGAGCTTTGGTGAGTGAAGCGGACAGCATCAGGTGCGAAACAGGGTTCGGCACTTTTCGATTTGAGCGGCAAGGTTGCCGTCGTGCTGGGCGGGACGACGGGCATTGGTCGCGCGCTGAGCGTGGGGCTGGCGGCGGCGGGCGCGGATGTTGTCGCGACGGGACGTCGCATGGAGCCGCTGGAAGAGACGGCTGCGGCAATTGAGGCGCTGGGGCGGCGGACGGTGCGGCAGGCGGCGGATGTGGGCGATCGCGCGAGTCTGGTTGCGCTGCGCGAGCGTGTGCTGAAAGAACTGGGGCCGGTCGACATTCTGGTGAATTGCGCGGGGCGCATCCGGCGCGTGCCGACGCTGGAGATCGAAGAGAGTGAGTGGAACTCGATTGTCGATACGAATTTGACCGGGACGCTGCGCGGCTGCCAGGTGTTTGCGCCGCAGATGCTGGAGCGCGGGGCGGGGCGGATCATCAACATCGCTTCGCTGAACAGCTTTGTGTCGTTCCATGAAGTGGCTTCGTACGCCGCGAGCAAGGCGGGGGTTGCTGCGCTGACACGCTCGCTGGCGGTGGAGTGGTCGCGGCGCGGCGTGCTGGTGAATGCGATTGCTCCGGGAGTATTTCGCACTGCGCTGAATCAGCAGTTGCTGGACTCGACGCCGCGCGGGCAGGAGCTGCTGATGCGTACGCCGCAGGGGCGGTTTGGAAAGGTGGAGGAGCTGGTGGGCGCTGCGGTGTTTCTGGCTTCGGAGGCTGCTAGTTATGTCACCGGAGTGGTGCTGCCGGTGGATGGTGGGTTTCTGGCTTCTGGGGTGAATCAATAGGGGGGAGTGATGCGTTTGGGTGCGAAAGAGCGGGCGATCCTACTTTGCGCTCTGATGACAACGCTGGGAACCGCGCCCGTCGCTCGTTCACAGGCTGACGACGAAGCATCGCGATTCTCCGGGACGTGGCGCGGT
Organism: uncultured Acidobacteriaceae bacterium; assembly: GCA_963763665.1. GTDB lineage: Bacteria > Acidobacteriota > Terriglobia > Terriglobales > Acidobacteriaceae > KBS-83. Next base: position 739,087 of record CAVXPT010000005.1, read on the forward strand.
GACTCGGTGTGCGTCGCAAAGAATACTGCCTGCCATGATGAAATGGTGATCTACCGAATTCAGAAGTTGCCCGCTCGGGGCCACGTTACGATTTCCGCGGACAAAATCGTGAATGGCAGAGCCATCAACATGGGTAGTTTGGAATTCCACTATGACCAGCAGTTAAAGATCTGGATGTGCCAGTACTCACAGGGTGTTTGGCGGCTTACGGTGCAGGGTGCGAAAGTGGACGGAACGCTAACGGAGCCAGACGGTACCCTCTTCCGGCAGATTACATTGCGTAAAGATCCCTGACGCGTTCCACTACGCCCTTCACCGACGGCTATCTAACCAACCGTGCGCTTACCGAAGAGCCGTCCCCACAACGGCGCTCCCCACGTCGTGACGGCGAGCAGTGCGCCGAAGAGGACGACCGCGTCGATGCTCTCGCGGCCTTGTTTCGACCAGTAGGCCATGGCGTCGAGGTTGAGCCAGAGCGCGAACTCATCGAGCGTGAGCGCGGCGCCAATGCCGTAGCTGATGGCGATGAGGCGGCTGAGGAAGATGGACTTGCGGCGTGGCGCCGGTGCCTAACTCCGCGAGCTCGGCGTGACCCACCAATAGCAGCAGCAGGATGCCCCAGACGAGATGGTGGATGTGGCGGCCGCCCATCTGCACGTAGCCGAAGGGTCCGATGTGGTGGGTGATGGAGGCGACGAGCAGGCGCACCATGAGAAAGGTGATGAAGAAGCTGATCGACGCGAGAAAGAGGCGGCGATGCGGGCGGTCGGGTATCTGCTGATGGATGAAGTGGCCGAGCTCGGTGAGATGGAGCAGCAGGAGCAGTGTCGCCGCGATGAGCGCAGCGAAGATCAGCAGTATCCACGAGCCGGCTATGTGCATGGATCAGAATTATCGCTCAGCCGTGCTCGAACATGCGGCGGATGCCGCGGATGGCCTGGCGGGTGCGCTCTTCGTTTTCGATCAGCGAGAAGCGGACGTGGCCGTCGCCATGCTGGCCGAAGCCGATGCCGGGGCTGACGGCGGTCTTGGCATCGCGTAGCAGCTTCTTTGCGAACTCGAGTGAGCCGAGAGCGCGGTATTGCTCGGGAATGCGAGCCCAGACGAACATCGTGGCCTTCGGGTTTTCCACTGGCCAGCCGATGCTGGTTGAGGCCGCGGACGAGCGCGTCGCGGCGCTTGCGGTAGGTGTCGCAGATTTGCGCGACGCACTCCTGCGGGCCTTCGAGCGCCTGGATGGAGGCGACCTGGATGGGGGTGAAGGTGCCGTAGTCGAAGTAGCTTTTGATGCGGGTGAGCGCGCCGACGAGGTCGCGATTGCCGACCATGAAGCCGACGCGCCAGCCGGGCATGTTGTAGCTCTTGGAGAGGGTGAAGAACTCGACGGCGATGTCTTTGGCGCCGGGAATCTCCATGACGGAGGGCGCGCGGTAGCCGTCGAAGACGAGGTCGGCGTAGGCGAAGTCGTGGAGGAGATAGATCTGCTCGGCGCGGCAGAAGGCGACGACACGCTCGAAGAAGGCGCGATCGACGGTCTGCGCGGTGGGGTTTGCCGGGAAGTTGAGCAGCAGCATCTTTGGCCGCGGATGCATGGTCGGCAGATCGTGCTGCAGGCGATCGAGGAAGCCGGCGGGATCGTTCATCTCAACCGAGATGACCTGCGCGCCCGCGATGGTGGGGCCGTAGATGTGGATGGGGTAGCTGGGGTTGGGGACGAGGATGGCGTCCTGATCGTCGAGCGTGGCGAGGCAGAGGTGCGCGATGCCCTCCTTGGAGCCGATGGTGACGATGGCCTCGGAGTTGGGGTCGAGCTCGACGCCGTAGCGGCGCTGGTACCAGTCGCAGATGGCCTTGCGCAAACGCGGAATGCCCTTGGAGAGCGAGTAGCGATGCGTGGAGTCGCGTGCGGCGGCCTCGATGAGCTTGGCGACGATATGCGGCGGCGTGGCGCCGTCGGGATTGCCCATGCCGAAGTCGATGATGTCTTCGCCGCGGCGGCGCGCCTCGGCCTTCATCTCGCCGGTGGTGTTGAAGACGTACGGCGGCAATGAGGCGAGGCGGCGAAAGGCTTCCACTGGATTCTCCTAGGTTCTATTGTGCACGAGCGGCGCTTGGTAGACTTTCGGTAGACCTATCCAAGGCAACGCATGTCCACTACTCCGAGACAGGCTCCTCCTCTTTTCAGTCCCGCACCTGCGCCGCGCGGGCGCAACCTGACAGCGCTGTCGCTGGTGGCGCTGGCGGCGATCTGCGCCTTCGCGCTGGCGCTGCAGATCTATCATTTCTGGCCGTTCATTGGCGATGACGCCTACATCTCGCTGCGTTACAGCCAGCGACTGCTTGAGGGGCATGGGCTGACCTGGAATGACATGCGTCCCGCGGTGGAGGGATACAGCAACCTGCTTTGGGTGCTGCTCTGCGCGGGGCTGGGCGCGCTGGGGATGAAGCTGGAGACGGCGACGCACCTGCTGGGCATCGTGACGACGGTAGCGGGCATCGCGGCCGTAGCGGCGCAGGTGTATCGCGACTATCCGGCGAAGGTGCGGTTCATCTCCGCGTTGATTGGATGTCTGGCGCTTTCGCTGAGCGCGCCGGTGACGGTGTGGTCGCTGGGCGGACGGGAGCAGCCGCTGCTGGCGGCACTGCTGGCATGGGCGGCGTACTTCGGAGTTCGCTGGGTCTCGACGGCGAAGGGCAATGCGCGCGATGCGGATGCGATGGGCCTGCTGCTGGGGCTGGCGGTGTTGTCTCGTGCGGATGCTGCACTGTTCACCGCGCTCTTCTATGCAGGCGCCGTCCTGGCGGATGGCGTGCGGATGCGGACGCTGATTGCACGATCGCGTTTGTTGCCGATCCCGATCCTGTTTTTTCTAGGGCAGGAGATCTTCCGCCGTGCGTACTACGGCGCGTGGCTGCCGAACACGGCGTATGTGAAGGTGGCAATCACATGGCATCGGCTGGGCGCCGGGTTGCGATATGACCTGTACGGGTTTCGTTCGGAATTTGTCTTCCTGGCGCTGGCGCTGGTGGGCTGCGTTGCGTTGTGGATCGCCGGCAAGCGGCGGCAGGTGATCCTGCTGGCGACAGTGTCGGTGGGCTGGCTGATCTATGTCCTGGCCATTGGCGGCGACATCTTTCCGTCGTACCGGCACTTCGTCCCGGCGATGGCGCTGATGGGGTTCCTGGTGGCCGGGTGCGGATTGCTGACGCTTGGCGCGCCGTTCCGATTCTCGCGGCTGCGTGTCGCGATCTTCCTGCTGCTGACCCTGCTGGTGTTGACCTCCGATTTCTTCGCGCCGCGCTAACGAAGCGTGCGCCACGTGCGTGCAGGCCGGTCAAAATGGGCTGGCTGCGTTGACGTTGGGGAATACGAGCGATCGGCCGGCGGTGCGGGCAAACGTCCAACTCACTCGTCAGTAGAGGTCATAAGCTCATACAGGCCCATCGTTCGAGCGAGTTGAGGATGCGCTGACTGCCGCCGCGCCTGAGTCTTCGCTTTGACTGCCTGGAGCCTCACCGGACGCGTCGTCCAACATTGAGGGCTGTGAGAGGTAGTGGACGATGACCGAGATGCGGCGATTCGAGGGATCGAGCGGGTCGCTGGGAACGCGGAGCTGGCGGTCCGCGAAGCCGCGCACCTGCGAGATCTGTCCCATGCGGAGGCCGGCATGCTCCATGAGCCGGCGTGCCGCGTTCGCGCGATCCGCGGAGAGCTCCCAGTTGCCGTATCCGTTGGCGTCCGCATAGGCACGCGCGTCGGTGTGGCCTTCGACCGAGATGAAATTCGGCACCGTGCCAAGCTGATGCGCCAGCAGGGCGAGCGTGGTGCGGCCATTGCCATTCAGCGTGGCGCTGCCGGTCTCGAAGAAGGTGCCGTCACGCGATTCGATCAGCTCGATACGAAGCCCTTCGGGGGTGATGGTGATCTCGATCTGCTTCTTGAGTTTGACCAGTGCGGGATTGCTGGTGACCTGCTGCTCCAGCCGGGCTTTGAGGTCGCGCAGGTCGTTGCGAGAGAGGGCCAGGGCGTCGCCTGCGCCGGCACGATCGGTGCCGACGGTGGCCGTGCTGCCGCGCGGGTCGTTGAAGTAGCCGGCGATGGCCTTGCGCATGTGATCGCTCGAGTTCATGAGCCAGAGCACGATGAAAAGCGCCATCATGGCGGTGACGAAATCGGCATAGGCGACCTTCCATGCGCCGCCGTGATGCGCTACATGCGGAGCGCGCTTGCGGATGATGACAATGGGACGCTGCGGTACCGGATGCGGCGTCATGCCGCCTTCCCTTCGTCGCCTTCTGCCGGCGCCGCGGGTGCTCCGCCGCCGCGGCACACCTGCTCTACTTCGGCAAAGCTGGGCCGGACGTGCAGCGGGATGGCGCGGCGGCCGATCTCGATGGCGATCTGCGGTGCGCTGCCCTTGATCGCAGAGAGCATGAGGACGCGCAGCATGTGGGTGAAGCAGCGCTCTTCGTCCGCCGCCTTCGACATCTTCGCGCCGATGGGGCCGACGAGTCCGTAGCAAAGCAGGATGCCGAGGAAGGTGCCGACCAGCGCCGAGGCGACTTTGTGGCCAATCTCCGCCGGCGGGCCGCCGAGGGCCTGCATGGTGATGACGACGCCGAGCACCGCGGCGACGATGCCGAGGCCGGGCAGCGCATCCGCGACGGTAGTGAGGGCGGAGATAGGCAGGTTGGCATCGTGGTGCTGCACCTCCATATCCAGCTCCATCATCTGGTCGATGTCGAAGGCTTCGACGCCGCCGGTGATCATCATGCGCAGGGTGTCGCAGACGAAGTCGCGGGTGTGATGGTCCTTGAGGAACGCGGGAAATTCGGCGAAGAGCTTCGACTCCTGCGGGGTCTCGATGTCCTGCTCGATGGCGAGATTGCCTTCGCGGCGCGCCTTGGTGAGCATGCCGAACATCATGCGCAGCGTCTCAAGATAACGCTCCTTGCCGTAGCGCGAGGCGCCGAAGACGCTGGCGACGCCCGAGCCGATGCCTTTGAGGATATGCATCGGATTCGCGATCAGCAGCGTGCCGAGTGCGGCGCCGCCGATGATGAGCAACTCCGCCGGCTGCACCAGCACCAGCAGGTTGCCCTTTTCCATGAGGTAGCCACCCAGTACCGCGCCGAAGACGACAAGAATTCCGAGGATGGCGAACACGCGAGAGGCACTCCGTTGCAAGGGATAGGCGGGCGCCGGGGGAAGCGCCGCCAAGGTGTTTATCGGCAGGGGCGCTGGAAAGTATGAGGAGTCAGATGGGGGAGGGGGAGGTAACCGTCTGGGGGCCGCGCTGTTGCCTTGCTGTGTACTCACGATCGAGCAGCGACATGAGCGCGAGGGTGTGGTATTCGCCATCGAGCAGGATGGCCTCGCGCATCACGCCGTCGTAACGAAAGCCGTAGCCCTCATAGACGCGGCGGGCGCGGGTGTTGGTTTCGAATACATCCAGCCAGAAGCGATGTGCGCGATGGTGCAGAAAAGCTCGGTCCATTGCGTACTCGAGCAGCGCCTTGCCGAAACCGTGGTTCGGTGTGCGGACGGCGATGCGCTTGAGGTGCAGGGAATGATGTTCGGACTGGATGCCCTGCAGGATGGCGAAGCCTTCGACCGTGGCCGCTTCGCCGTGCACGACGAAGTATTCGTTGTCCGCGCCGGCCATGGCGCGGAGATGCTCCTCCGCCGACCACGCGCCGATGTAGCTGCGGTACTCGGGTATCTGCTCGATGGCAATGATCTGGAGAACATCACTGGGCAGCGCGGCGCGGATCCTCATGGCGGCGGAATACATGGCGGCAGGATACCGCAGGCTGTGAGCGGCTCAACGATGTGGGATGGAGGGCCCGCGGCCGACGGGATGTTGGGACTTCCCTACCCTAACTTCGTTAGGGCGGGCACGGTTTGGTGGTGACGCAGGAGGACAATCAGAGCCGGCCGCGCATGCGATTCAGTTGCTCGCGATCGCGGCGCGACGGCTTGCCCTGAGGCAGGAGACCTTGTTGCATCGCCGCACGGCGCTCTTCGGCGAGCTTCTGGCGCAGCTCGCGGCTCTCGTCCGTCTCGTGGTAGAGCGCCTGAGCCACGGAGGCGGGTCCGCGCATCTCGCTGAGCTCGCGTACTTCGATGTGGAAGTCGCCCGCTTCGGTGCGGATGTGGAGGCGGTCGCCGATGTGGATGTCGCGCGAGGGCTTGGCGTCATGTCCATTGGCGACGATGCGGCCCAGCTCACAGGCACGAGCGGCAAGCGCGCGGGTTTTGAAGAAGCGCGCGGCCCATAGCCACTTGTCTATACGGACACTGCTGCGACGGACACTGCTGCGGTCGCCGGTCATGACTTCATTGTCGTACAGGCGCGGCGGAGCGGCGAGCCCCACCCTGGCTTGGGCCAGAGTGGGCTTCTGGGATGCATCGCTTCCCTGCTCGTCAGCAGATCGCGCGGCCGAGGAATTGATCGACGGCCGACGCAATCTCATCGACGTGTGTTTCGAGCGCGAAGTGGCCGGTGTCGAGGAAGGTGACGGATGCGTTGGGGTTGTCGCGGCGGAACGCCTCGGCTCCCGGCGGGATAAAGAACGGATCATTCTTTCCCCAGATGGCGAGCACGGGCGGCTTGCGCTCGCGGAAGTAGCGCTGAAACTCGGGATAGAGTGCTACGTTGCTTGCGTAGTTGCCGAAGAGGTCGAGCTGAATCTCCTGGTTGCCGGGCCGCGCGATCAGAGCAGCGTCCAGGGTGTAGGTTTCCGGCGCGACGAGCGCGGGGTCAGAGGCTCCGTGCGTGTACTGCCAGCGAATGCTGTCCAGTGTGAGGAATGCGCGCAGGGCGTCGCGATTCTCCTGCGTGGGCTGACGCCAGTAGTTCTGGACCGGGTTCCATGCCTCCTCGCCCAAGCCCTCTTCATAGGCATTGCCGTTCTGCGAGACGATGGCGGTGATGCGCTCCGGATGCGCGAGGGCGAGGCGCAGACCAACCGGCGCGCCGTAGTCAAAGATGTAGATGCCGTAACGCGTCAGTCCGAGCTTTTCCACGAAGGCTCCGATGGTGGTGGCCAGCGAGTCGAAGGTGTAGGTGTACTTGCGCTCGGGCGGCACCTCGGTGAAGCCGAAGCCGGGCAAGTCGGGCGCGATGACGCGATAGCGCGATGCCAGACGCGGCATCAGCTCGCGGTACATGAGCGAAGAGGTCGGAAAGCCATGCAGCAGAAGCAGGACCGGCGCATCGGACGGGCCGGCCTCGCGATAGAAGAGCTTGAGGCCGTCGACTTCGACGGTGTGGATGGAAGCGTACTGGACGGTGGGGCTTGTGGCTGTGGGCATGATGCGCTCCTTGTCGGTGGCGGTAGTGGATCGGGCGGCGACGATCCGTTGTGGCGGCAGCGGGCGATTTCATTGTAACTTGAATATATAGCGTTTACAGGTTACACGATTGAGATGGAACGATTTGTAGATCGGACTCAGAAAGGTCGAAGATATTTCAGTGGAAAACTCTGGAGGCTGCCGTTGAAAGGCCCTGCTCCGTCATCCGCGTCCGCGGTGTCCGATCCCGCGCTGGTGGGCGACCACCCGGCGCTGGACCTGCTGAACACGATCGCGCGGCTGGAGAGCGGTCTGGTGGATGTGTGGCAGAGCGATGACGACGTGGTGCGGTGGCTGGATGCGGACGAAATTGATTCAGGCGGGGCTGCCAGCGGCGAGGATCGCGACGCCGGCGCGACGAGGCGCGCTGCTGGTTGCCGCGCGGAGGCTGCGCGAGATCGCCCGTGTGCTGGTAACGGCGAGGAAGGCCAACCGCCGTCTGGATGCAGGGCCGCTGAACGAGTTTCTGGCGCAGGCAGAGAGTCACAGTGAGCTGATTCGCGGCAAAGATAGCACTCTTTCGGTGGCGCGGCGATACGACCAGACGACTCCGAATGGAGTTCTCGCGCCGCTGGCGGAGGCCGTTGCCGAGTTTCTGGCCACGGCAGATTTTCGCCTGGTGCGGCGGTGCGAGGGCAAAGACTGCGTGCTGTGGTTCTATGACCGCACCAAAGCTCATCGGCGGCGCTGGTGCAGCATGGAAGGCTGCGGCAATCGCGCTAAAGTTGCGCGGTTTCGGTCACGGGTGAGCCGGTAGGGGAAGTGCAGATCCTTCGCTTTCGCTCAGGATGACAACGCGACTATTACTGCAGAGTTCGTGCAGCCTGCGGCGGGTTGGCTGAGTCCAAATATGAAGGAGGCGGAAGGATGGACAGGCGTGCGTTTGCAGCGATGCTGGGTGTGTTGGGACTTGGGTCTTTCCGTGCGCTTGCTGCTGCACGCGAGGGTGAGGTAGCCGGCGGAGGCAGCGGCGGCGCGAGCGATCCGGAGGTACTGCAGCTCTCGCGAAACGGGTGGATGCCGAACAACGAGCATCTTCCGGTGCTGCTCTATCGCAACGTGATGCATGCCCGGGGCGACGATGCGGCGGCGCAGTTCGAGCAGATCTTCGAACGCAATGGATGGCCGGCGCAGTGGCGGAATGGCGTCTATGACTTCCATCACTACCATTCGACGGCGCACGAGGTGCTCGGCTTTGCGGGCGGCGAAGCGCGGCTGATGCTGGGCGGCCCTAACGGACACGAGGTAACGGTCCATGCCGGCGATATCGCCGTGCTGCCGACAGGCACCGGCCATTGCCGGTTGGAGGAGAGCGCGGAGTTTCTGGTGGTGGGCGCCTATCCGCGCGGGCAGAGCTGGGACATCTGCCGCCAGGCGCCAGACGCCGAGGCAACCGCGCGCATGGCTACGCTGCCTTTTCCTGCGAGCGATCCTGTGGAGGGTGCGGGTGGGCCGCTCACTCGTTTGTGGCGCCGATAACGTCCTGCAGTTCGTTCAACCGCATTTTTGACGAAACGCCCGCGCTTGTTTTGCTACGCCGATGGAGAGCCACGCCGCATAGCCGAAGAGGATCAGGCTGCCGAGCCAGGTGGCGAAGCTGGTGAGGCCGAGCGGGCCGTAGTGCGCGTGCAGCGCCTCGGAGGCGATTCGGCTGGCGCCGATGCCCCAGAGCGCCACGGTGAGGAACATCACGGCGAATCCAGCAACGGCAATGGGCGCCAGCCAGGCAGCAAATCGCAGCGGGTTCATGTGAAGCTCAGCTCCGGATTTGATGCCAAACAAAGCCACGCGCAACTCGCGAAATTCACTGCGCCGGAGGGCCTGGCTGATCGATGCGGCGGTACCCGCAACTGCCAGCACCAGCAGGCATGCGCTGATCGATCCAGTGATCCAGCGGAAGCCTGCCGCGGGCCAATCCGGCTGAGAGGCGGTGACGGCCCAGGGCGATGCGCCCCAATGGCCGCCTGTCCAGGTCAATACCGCGGCGACCCATCCAATCAACACGAGTGCGGCGATGCAAGGGAGCGCGAGCCGCATCAGGATGTCGCGCCGGTGTGCGCGCGCAGGCGTAGCGGATTGCCGACCACACGAGAGGAATGCCGCCGAGCGCGAGCGCTGCAGCGGCGACGAGCGAGCCAGCTTCGAGGCCTTGCCAGCAGAGCCGCAGGAAGAGATTGCCGTGCATGGCATTCACGAAGGGTGAGTCATCGACGACGCCGTACAGCGCCAAGCCGGCGGCAACCGCCAGCATCCATGCGCACCACATGCGTCCGGCGAGGGCTCCGCCGGGATTTTCAGTCGAACCAAGTGCATCCAAATGTGCCTCCAGTGCGAGCGATACGGCATTCAACAGCGTTCGCAGCGAAAGGGGATAGTCCTCAAGCAGCGCGGCGAATTCGACGCCATAGCGCGTACGCCAGTGCGCCGGGTAAAGACGAAGGAGCCGAGCTGCTGCTGCCGGTGACATCAGGCCTCCAGCCTCTTGAGGCCAGTGCGGGCAAAGCTGTGGAGGGTGGCCAGCCGGGCGCGGAGCACGCGCCTGCCCTCGGCGGTAAGGCGGTAGGGCTGGCGTCGCTCTTTGGACGCAAGCGGCTCGATCAGGCCTTCGCGATCGAGGCGGGTGATGGCGCCGTACAGCGTGCCCGGACCGAGCCGCGTGCCGCACATCTGCACGATGTCTTCGATCATGGCGTAGCCATGCTTCGGGCCGTCAGCGAGGCTGGCGAGCACCAGGAGAGGCGGATCGGAGAAATATCCATCGCCACTGCCGGGATTTTTATCTATTACGTTGCGCGTACTATTACGCATGGCGTAATAGTGTCACAGACGACGCCGGCGTGCAAGGAGATTTTTGCGGGACCGGCCGCAAAAAGCGCGCCAATGAGGAACGCCCCATCCCGGTCGGGATGAGGCGTTTCGCGCGTTGCCGGTTGCCGGCTCAGTACGATCCGTAGCCGCGCTGGTAGCCATGGAAGTAGGCTTCGCGGTAGATGCCCTTGAACTGATCGCGGCTCATACCGTCGTGATTGCCGTGGTCGGAGGCATCTTCATAGCGATCGCTATGCGTGGGACGGAAGCTGTGGCCGGTCATGCGGTCGCGCTCACCCTCCGCCAATCCGTCGTGGTAGCCGTAGCTCCGTGCGCGCTGCGCGGTTCGATCGGCGGGATCGTTGTTGTAGTAGCCATACTGTCCGCGGTAACCATCGTTGTCATCGTCCTCGCGTGCCTGGGGCGCCCAAGAGCCGCGCCCGTCCTGCATGCGATCGTGATCGCGGTGGGAGTAGCCATCGCCCGGCTGCGGCGCAGGGTATCCATACTGCGCAAACGCCGTGCCGGCGCCGACCATTGCGAGGAGCGCGACGCCAAGGAATTTTGCGATGCGAGATGTTGTCATGATGACTCCTTCCAGGCACTGACTGCTGGTACAGGAAGGAACCCGCGGAACGCTTTAGAGTTGCGCTGCGCGGGGCGCAAGTTCAGGGGGCGCGAGTTGTGGCGCTGCGAATGCTTAACGCACGATGAAGAGCAGCTCAGGAAGCGGACTGCACTTTTGCTTCGCGGTCTCGCTTGCGCGAGACGGCTCCGGTCGAGATGACGAAGGATGAGAAGCGGCCGGCGAGCAGGATCCGCTACCTGGAAGTGGTGGCCTGCGTGTCCTTGGCAGAAGCCGCTGGGGCAGCTGCTTCCGGCATCGACTCACCGCCGCCGTCGATGGGGAGATAGACGACGAATTCCGTGCCTTGCGGGCTGGACTGGAGGGCGATCTCGCCACCGTGCTTCGATTCCACGATGCGGCGTGCGATGTCCAGGCCCAGACCGGTGCCGCTGCCGACGGGCTTGGTGGTGAAGAAGGGTTCGAAGATGTGCTTCTGATCCTCTTCGGTGATGCCGGGGCCGTGATCGGCGAAGCTGACGGCGATGCGATCTCCGGCGCGCCGTGTGCTGATGGCGATCTCACCGCCCTGCGGGGAGGCGTCGATGGCGTTGTCCAGCAGGTTCGTCCAGACCTGGTTCAATCCGGCGGCTGCGTTTTCAAGCGGCGGCAGATCGGAGGCGAAATGTTTGCGCAGCACGATGCCTTTGTGACGCAGCTTGTGGCCGAGGATGATGAGTGTGCTGTGCAGGCTCTCGTGCACATTGAGAGAGGTGCCGACACCTTTTCCTTCGTAGGCGTATTTTTTGACGGCGACGACGAGATCGGTGACGCGAGCGATGCTGGACTCAATCGTGGAGACGAGCTGGATATTCGAGATGACGGATTCGAGCCAGTTGAGAGTGTCTGAAAGATCCTGTCCCTCAAAGACCTTGCGGGTACATGCGAGCCGCTCAGGGTCCATACCCATATCGGCGAGTCCGGGAGCAATGCGCCATGCGTTTTCAACGCCCGCCTGCTCCAGCCAATCGGCCAGGGCTTCTTCGCGGTCGGACTGTTCGAGCGAACCCATCAATACGCAACAGTCGCGGCGCATGGCCTGCGTCTGCAGCCATCGCATGCAGTCCAACTGCTCCTGACTCTTGGGTTTGTTAGTAAAGCGGAGGCCGATCTCCTGCATTCGGGCAAGGTTTTCTCGAAGCTGCGAAGCAGCCCGGAGTGCGGCCGCGCCAGGGTTGTTGAGCTCGTGCATCAGGCCCGCGGCGAGGGTGCCGAGCGACGCCAGCTTTTCGCGATGGACGGCATTGACCTGATACGACTCCAGGCGCCGCGCCATGTTGCCGAGGATGGCGGCGCGCACACGGGGGCAGGAGAACATCAACTGCCAGAAGGATTCCTCATCGAAGCGGACCAGCCGCGATGGCACTGTAGCAATCAGAGAATAGGTAGATTGCACTCCCTTGAGCAGGGGCATTTCTCCGAAGGAGTCGCCGGCGGTCTGGACGTAGACCTGCGGTGGCTCGCCCGGCTTGCCTTCCTTATGGACCTCCACTTCACCATGCAGCAGAACGTAGAAGCCATCGCAGGTGGAGCCGGGAGGGGCAACTTCTGCACCAGCCTCTGTCTCGATCAGCTCGACGTCGCCGAGACATTCCAGGTTCTCCACTTTCATTTCGGCAAAAACGGGAACCTTGGATAGCTCGGGAAAGAGTGTCTGCGAGGGAACGCGCTGAATACGAAGGCTGGATTTATCACTGCTCATGCTGGATGAAGTTGGGACTGTTTCCTTTCCTTGAGCCACAAAAAATGTCTAACGGGCTGCCATGTATTGATGGATGAACTGTACGGCAATGGATCCTTCACCAACAGCCGAAGCACAGCGCTTGATGGAACCGTGACGCACGTCTCCGGCGACAAAGACGCCGGGCACGCTCGATTCCAACAGATACGGGTCGCGCTGTAACTGCCACTGCCGAGTGAACTGCTGACACCGTTTCAGGTCACTTCCGCTCAAGACAAACCCTCGTTCATCTTTCAGCACGCTCGCCGGAAGCCAATCCGTCTTCGGCTCCGCACCGATGAAGATGAACAGACCCGTGGCATTCACGGTCTGTTCGCCATCCGGCCGCGCGATACGCAGTTGCTGGAGACGGCCGTTGCCGAGTGCTTCGACGACTTTCGAACCGGTCCAAACCTCAATATTGGATTCACGACCGATCTCATCGATTAAGTATTTCGACATGCTGCTTTCGAGAGATGGGGCGCGTACCAAGATGACAACCCGGCGGGCAAACTGGGCAAAGGCCATGGCGGCCTGCCCGGCGGAGTTGGCGCCCCCGACCAGGAAGACCTCTTCGTCTTTGCAGGCGCGAGCCTCCGCGAGAGCGGCGCCGTAGTAGACACCGGCACCCGTAAGCCGTTCTACACCAGCAACTTCCAGCCGCCTCCAGTCGACTCCGGTGGCAATCAGACAGGTCTGGGCGGAGACCTCGCGGCCGTCGCCGAGACAGACAAAGTGGTAGCCATTGTCGGAGCGGAGGGAGGCGGCCCGCCCGGAGAGGAATTCGACGTTGAAACGCATCGCCTGCTGGTAGGCGCGCTGTGCCAGCTCCGCGCCGCTGAGGCCGGTGGGAAAGCCGAGGTAGTTCTCGATGCGTGAGCTGGTGCCGGCCTGGCCGCCGGGAGCTTCCTGCTCGATCACCAGCGTGCGCAGGCCCTCGCTTGCGCCGTAGACGCCCGCGGCAAGCCCGGCGAGGCCTGCGCCCATGACCACCAGGTCGTAGACATCCTGCGAGGGCTGGGTGCGCAGGCCGATGCGCTCGGCGAGCTGCGTCTGCTCCGGCTGCTCCACGAAGGAGCCGTCGCGAAAGAAGAGCACAGGCAGCTTGGCATCGGTGAGGCCATTCTGTTGGAGCAGTTGCTGGGCTTCGGGCGAACTCTCCACATCCAGCCAGACGTACGGAACGTAATTCCTGGTGAGGAACTGGCGGACGTTATGATCGCGAAGCGCGTAGCGCGCGCCGACGACGCGAAGTCCCTCGAAGGGTGCCTTGTGGGTCTCAAACCAGGTTTCGATGAGGTCATCGATGACCGGATAGAGCTTTTCTTCCGGCGGATCCCAGGGCTTGGTGAGGTAGTAGTGGATACGCGCCGCATTGATGGCGCGAATGGCGGCTTCGGTGTCGGAATAGGCGGTGAGCAGGGCGCGTTTCGCATCGGGAAAAATCTCGATGGAGCGCTCCAGAAACTCGGTTCCGTTCATGCCGGGCATGCGCTGATCGGAGAGGAAGAGCGCGACGCTTTCCGAGCGCTGTTTCAGTTCTTTGGCAAGGTCAAGGGCTGCCTGTCCGGAGTTGGCGCGCAGGATGCGATAGCTGGCGGCGTAGCGGCGGCGCAGATCCTGAACAACCGCTTCCAGCACACTGACATCATCATCAATTGCGAGAATAACTGGCTTGCTCATCGACTCCTCAAGCGTTCCATATCGCTCTCCCAGATGCTGTGTCCGGCCGGCAGCGGAGATGAGCAGATTTTCTCAACGGAAAAGCTGCGTCCGGTTTGCGTCGTCGGCGATACATGGTGTGAAAACGGTACTGCCCTCCGTTCGAGGAGGCACAACATAGCTGCATCTAATGTGGCTGCATCTTTAGTGTAGTGCCTCGGCAGCGCGGGTTGCAGCATGGCTGCGATGGCGGTTGTAGAAGGCGCGTCGCGATGCGGACAACTGCGACATCGGCGTTGAAAACACGCCGGATGTGGCCGATGTCAAAGGCGTTTTTGCCCTGGATCACACTCCCGTAACACTATCGTGGGGTTGTCGCTGGTGGGTCTATCGCTGATCTTTAAGGGGCAACATTCGAGCAAAAAGAACCACAGGATGATTCGCTGGAGCAAGCAAAAAAGCGAAGATCCGATCAGGCAGTGCACGAGAAGTATAGAGAAGATTTACCGAATTTTGCCGATAAGCCTTGGTGATAGCGCATTCGTTGTGGGAAGTTAAAGAGACGAAACTCTTGTGCGAGACGACTGTCTCTGCGGGGTGGATACGTGAGTTGCGCACTCCGGTCTGTCGGCAAAGGGGCTAAGCAAACGAGGCGCAATGAACAAGATCATTCTCGGTGACAATCAGGCGATCTTCCGCGCGGGCATCGCAAAGGTGCTGGCGAGCGAAGAGGACTTCCGGGTAGCCGCGCAATGTAGCGACATGGCGCGCATGGTACTGGCAGTCGACACCTACCGTTCTTCGATTGTGGTCTTCGCGTCCGCGCTTCGGCCGGACATGGCAGACTTCATGAACCGGATCAAGACAGCCGGCAGCCGCGCGGTGGTGATTGCGGAAAACGGCGAGTCGGCGACCTCCTACACGGCCCAGGGGGTGCGCGGCGTGGTCTACCGCAACACCACAGGCGCGGCGCTGGTGGATTGCGTACATAAAGTGATCCATGGGCTGACCTGCGTACAGCGTCCCGCGGATGCCGCCCTCAGCGAGGATGAGGATTCGGTGGGCGCGCGGGTTCGCGACCGCCTGACCCCAAAAGAGATGAAGATTGTTGCCCTGATTGTGCAGGGCTGCAAGAACAAGGAGATCGCGCAGCGGTTGGGCACGACCGAGCAGGTGATCAAGAATTATCTGCGTTCGGTCTACGACAAGACCGGCGTCTCCGACCGGCTGGAACTGGCGCTCTTCACCATTCATCACCGCATCCTTGCCGCGGCGGCGGCAGAAGCGGTGAATGGCCTGCCGGCGCCGGCGCCGACGACTCCCAGTGGCATCCAGGCGGCCACCAGCACTTTACAGATGCGCAGCGCATAAACTCAGAAGCGCACAACAGCAACACTTTGGCCTTTCCAACAGCCCTCCGCAAGGAGGGCTTCTATTTTGGAAGCAGCGGCTGGCTTGGGAAGCCTCCCCCTTCAGTCTCCAGGTCAGGCTGCGAGAACCGGTTCACCGCTAATCGGCCGCAGAGCCATGTTCCCCCATCGAAAACTCACCTCGAATATTCGCCCAACAGTATTGACACGCGAGCGGCGTTTTGATATCAAACCAATAAGTTATATAACCTTTTGGCTTGATACATGACGAATGAAAATCTGGATGCGGTCTTTGGGGCCTTGGCGGATCCGACGCGGCGGGCGATTCTGGCACGGCTGGCGTCGGGTGAAGTGACGGTCAGTGCGCTGGCCGAACCTTTCGCGATGTCGCAGCCGGCGGTCTCCAAGCACCTGAAGGTGCTGGAGCGTGCGGGCCTGATTGCGCGAGGACGCGACGCGCAACGGCGGCCCTGCCGGTTGCAGCCAGAATCGCTGAAGACTGTCGCCGACTGGGTGGCGCACTACGAGCATTTCTGGACGGAGAGCTTCGACCGCCTGGATGCATACCTGAAGAGGCTGCAGGCAGAAAAGGAGCAAAAGTGATCCAGACTCAAGACTCAGAAACACAAGACGCCGCGATCCACTCGCCCGAGCGCATGGAAGAGCTCGCGATCGTGACCACGCGCACCGTCGGTGCGACGCGGGAAGCCGTGTGGAATGCGTGGACGAATCCGATTCTGCTGGCGCAATGGTGGGGGCCGAAGGGATTTCGCAACACCTTTTACGAATTCGATCTGCGCCCGGGCGGCGACTGGCGATTCATCATGCGTTCGCCGAACGGGACCACGTTTCCAAACGAGTGCGTGTTCGTCGAGATTTCGCAGCCGGAGCGCATCGTGTTCAAGCATCTGGCTCCAGTGCATGCGTTCCTGGCCACGGCGGAGTTCGCCGAGCATGACAACGGCACGGCGATCCGGTTCACGATGCTCTTCCCTACTGCCGCCGAGTGCGAACGATCGAAGCGATATGTGGTGCAGGGAAATGAGGAGAACTTCGACCGCCTGGAGGCGCTTCTGGCCGCAACGGTCTGAAGTCGAAAGAGTCGCAATAGCAATCGTCCGTTCAGCTTTTGCGATTGCCGAATGCCGGTTGAGGGTCTCGGCTGGGCTTCTGTTGACGCCATCGTGCATCGACGCGAGCAAGGTATCGGTACCTGGCCACCCTCCCCCCTCCCGTCACCGGAGGCTGGCTTGTAACTCCTGCTGTTGCTATGGGTTAAGCGGCCTCCCGAGGGTCAAATTCGTCTTTCTAAAGGGCTTATCGTTTAATTCGTCATTCCAAAGGGTTTAGGCGGTGTGCCGTCGCTTGTACCGCGGACACACCCCCTCTCTGCGAGATTTGCACCCCAAAAATGAAAACGCCACCGCTTGGGTGACGTTTGTTCTTTGCTCTCTATTTCCAGTGTAGCGAATTGAATAGGGTTAATTGGCAGGAATAGTGCGAGTTATTGTTACTTGAATCTCGAAGAGGGGCCGATTTGGGAATTGCCGCGGTCTGCAAGCTCAAATAGCCCGCGATCCATCCCAGGTTTGAGCGGCAAAAACGGCTCCGCTACTCGCCACGCTACTCAATTTTCTGAGACTGTCTTAGATGGATGAGTGACTTGGTCTGTTCTCAATAGTGAAGATTCCCTAGTGAGAGTCCAGCGTAGCAGGATCAATTCTGGCCTTGACAGATATTAGAGTACGACCGTACGCTTTAAATCATGCGGTACTCCCTGGAACATAAGGCGCGAAACCACGAGAAGATTCTTTCCGTGGCCGCTCGCTCTTTTCGCGAGCACGGCGCTGACAGCAGCGGCATTGGGATGGTGATGAAGAAGGTAGGCCTGACGAAAGGGGGCTTCTACCGGCACTTTAAGAGCAAGGACGACCTGTTTGTCGAAGCGGTAGCACGGGCATTCGACGAAATGGGAAACGGAATGCTGGAAATCGCAAAGTCCGCGCCCGAAGGTCAGGCACTGCGGGCCATGATCGAACACTATCTGAGCTCGCGCCACGCGAATTCGCCGGGAATGGGCTGTGTGGTCTCCGCTCTCGGGCCGGAGCTCGCACGTAAGCCGTTATCCGTACGAAAACGTATTGAGTCGTCGCTCGACGCGTATCGCGAGCGGCTATTGCCATTTGTTCCTGGTCAGACTCGAGAGGAAAAACTGGAGAAGTGCAGGGTGTTGTTCTCCAGCATGGCTGGGGTGCTGACTGCGGTCCGGATGACCTCGGCTCCTCAAATGCGTGAGCTGAGGTTGACGGAGGCGAGGAAGTTTTTCATTCAGTCCTTCGCTCAGGAGTAATTTTTTTTGCGGCCTAAAGAGTACGCTCGTACTCTTATACTAGAACGATACCAGACTGAATCGAGGTACACCATGTCCGTAGCGCAATCGCAGTCCGGGGCCGCCTCAGGCGTGCCCAGCGTCGCCATTCCTAAAACCACCGAAGTGCTCGTCATCCTGACTCCCAGCCAGGGCGTAACCCCGCAACAAATCATGGCAGTCATCCCATCGGAGATTCGGGCGACTGTGAATCTCTACCTCGACGGGAAGATACGCCAGTGGTATTCGCGCGGCGATGGCAAGGGCGCCATCTTTCTGGTCGATGCGAAGACTGAGGATGAGGCACGAGCCATCATGGAAACCCTGCCGCTCGCGAAGGAACATTTGATGGATCACGAGTACATTCCGGTCGGCCCCTTGATGCCGCTAAGGGCATTGATAGGCGCGGGGCCGCAGCAGTGACGATCGCCCAGGTCGAGCAGTTTCGCTCTCTTTGAAAAACAGAATGATGCCAACTGAATCGAGGTAAACCATGAAATTGATGATCGCTTTACTCGTTGCAATGCTACCGGTTGCGTCCGTGGCGCAACCACAGCCAGGGCAAGCCTCGGGCGTGCCCAGCGTGGCTATACCGAAAGCCAGAGAAGTGCTGGTCATTCAGACTCCCAGGCACGGTGTAACTCCGCAACAAATCATGGCTGTCATCCCGTCAGAGATTCGGGCAACTGTGAATCTCTACCTCGACGGGAAGATACGCGAGTGGTATTCGCGCGGCGATGGCAAAGGCGTCATCTTCCTCGTCGAGGCCAAGACCGAGGACGAGGCACGAGCCATTATGGAGACGCTGCCGCTCGCGAAGCAACAGTTGATGGATCACGAGTACATTCCCGTCGGGCCCTTGATGCCGCTCAGGGCACTGGTGGGCCCGGGAGCGCCGAACAATTAAACGGAACCATGATCAGGCCATCGGCATTCGCCGATGGCAAGGAGGTCGGCATGCCGGTAACGGACATCTTCAGTATCGACATGGCGCTGGGCTATCTCGCATCTGCGCTCTGCATTGCGACGTATGTCTGGCCGCGGCTGAGGGCGATGGATCGGGTCGGGGCGCACCGCGCAATCGCCACGTTCAACAGTTTCCGCTTCTTCGGGTTGGCCTTCCTGCTGCCCGGATTTGTCGGGCCGAACCTGCCGCAGGGCTTCGCAACGACGGTGGCTTACGGCGACCTCGCCACCGCACTGCTCGCCATCCTCGCGCTGTTGACGGTGCGCGTGCGCTTCCTCTTCTGGCCGCTGGTCTGGGCTTTCAATCTGGTCGGTCTCGCCGACCTCGTCATCGACACGGCGCGGGCGATCAGCGTGAATCTGCCGTCAGTTGCCGGGCAGCTCGGAGCCGGTTACGCGATCCCCATGCTTTACGTACCAGCGCTTTTCTGGATGCATCTCCTCGCATTCTGGCTGCTGCTGCAACCTGGGCGCGCGGCCGTTCGGTTGGCAGATACACCAGTCTCACTCGCCACGACTGAGTAACGATAAAGAGATAGATGCGACGAATCGCTACCGAATTGATCTGTCCAGTCCGAACTCCTCCGATTCTCGAAACGTGCTAAGGCCTGCTGCTTCTCACCGCGCAGGTCTTGCTGGTAGTGGGCGATCGCGTGGGTCTGCACCGGAGGCTGGGATGGTTCACCGCTGGCTGGGCTGGCCTTATCTATGTCCTCGGGCTTTGCGCGGCGATGGTTGCAAAAGCGCCCGTCGACTCCGGACCAGCCAGTCCCCAGTTTCTTTCCGTCAACTTTGGCTCTCTCATTGCGCTTGTCCTTCTTGTGCTCTAGGGTGTTGCACTCCGCGGGAATCCTGCTGCCCACAAGCGGAATCATGATCCTCTCCACCATCGCAACCCTCGATCCAGGCTACGGGCGCCTGTCCGGCTGGCTCTGGCCTGAGTGAGTGCAAAATCGCCGAGTGACTCACCGAGGAGTCGATTCGTACCGGCTAGTCGCCTTCTGAATGCAATCTTTGAGACATGTTCGACCAACCGCATGGGCGCGGACTAACAGATCGAAGATTAATCGGCAAGAGCACGCCTGCATTGTCGAAAAGTAAACTGGGTTAAGGGAACCATACGCGAGCTGTTACGTACTCACGCGTGAGGACATTTCATGCTCCGCCGGATCATTCAAATTGGCCTATCGCTTCTCGGGCTGTACGTTGTGCTGTCGATTGCGGCAGGCATCTATCTGGCGGAAGGCGCGATTCATCCGCATCGCAGGCCTGTCACTGGACGCGCTCGATACATGGCGATGGTCCAGAACTATTCCGACTCCGGCGTGGAGGACGTTGCCGTTACCGCGGCACACCACGCAGAGTTGAAAGGCTGGTATGTGCGGCCGAACGATTGGAACCATGAAGCTGTCATCCTGCTTCATGGAGTCGCTGATGACCGGGAGGGCGTGGCTGGCTATTCCGTGATGTTCCTGAAAGCGGGATACGCGGTCCTGCTTCCCGATTCACGCGCGCATGGCGAGAGCGGTGGAGCGATTGCCACCTATGGAGTTATGGAACGAAACGATATAGCGGCATGGGCTGACGTGGTTGCGTCAGCGCATGGATGGATGCACGTATCTCTTCGGCGAATCGATGGGCGCCGCTATCGCGCTACAGGCCATGACGGTGACTCACGGATTATGCGCTGTCGCGGTGGAATCTCCGTTCTCGACCTTTCGCGAGATTGCCCAGGACCGGATCGCGCAGGGCACTGGCACCGGATGGGTATTTAGCCGCATCGTGGCGAGGCCCACGCTGGAAGCAGCGTTCCTCTATGTGCGGCTGCGCTACGGCGTGAACCTGGCAGACGCACAACCGAAGACATCTGTCGCAGAAAGCGGGGTCCCCGCAATGCTGATTGCCGGCGATGCGGATCGAAACATTGCTCCAAGGCACGTGATCGCCATCATGCGAACAGCACCTTCGCAGGATGTGCTGTGGGAAGTGCCGAATGCAGACCATGGCGGCGCTGTGCGCGTCGCGGGTGCGGAGTTTGAGAGAAGAGTCCTCGGCTGGTTTGACTCGCACCAGATACCTGCGAGTTAGTGCCTTAGCGCAGTTTCTCTGCCACTGATTTTGCTTGCGTGAAGAGTAGTAGATAATCCGCGCCGCCGGCTTTTGAATCCGTGCCGGACATGTTGAAGCCGCCGAAGGGATGCGCGCCGACCATGGCGCCGGTGCTTTTGCGATTGAAGTAGAGGTTGCCGACCTGGAAGGCGCGGCTGGCGTGGTCGAGCTTGCGGCGGTCCGCGGTGTAGACCGAGCCGGTGAGACCGTACTCCGTGTTGTTGGCAACGTCGAGCGCTTCTTCGTAATCCTTTACGCGAATGACGGCGAGCACGGGCCCGAAGATCTCTTCCTGTGCGATGCGCGCGGTGGGCGCGACATCCGCAATGACGGTGGGCTGGATGTAGTAGCCGCCATCTTTCTCGATGCGTTTTCCGCCGGAGAGGATGCGGCCTTCGCCTTTGCCGATGTCGATGTAGTTGAGGATCCGCTTCACCGCGGTCTCATTCACCACCGGGCCCATGTAGACGTTCTCGACCGGGTCGCCGACCTTGATCTCGGCCACGCGCGCCTCGATGCGTTCGAGGAATGCGTCGTAGATGGGGTCTTCGACGATGGCGCGGGAGCAGGCGGAGCACTTCTGTCCGTTGAAGCCGAAGGCCGAGGCCACGACGCCTTCGACGGCAGCGTCGATATCCGCGTCGGCGCTGACGATGATCGAGTCCTTGCCGCCCAATTCGAGGACGGTGCGCTTGATCCAGATCTGACCCTTGTGCGTCTTCGCGGCGCGCTCGTGAATTTCGAGGCCGACGGCTTTCGAGCCGGTGAAGGCGATGAAGCGTGTCTTCGGATGTTCGACGAGCGCGCGGCCGACAGCGGGGCCGCCCTGGCACAGGTTCACGACGCCCGGCGGCATGCCGGCCTCTTCGAGTACGTCGAGGAAGCGCGCCGCGATGGTGGGCGCGTCGGTGGATGGCTTGAGGACGACGGTGTTGCCGCAGACGATGGCTGCTGCCGTCATGCCGGCCATGATGGCGAAGGGAAAATTCCACGGCGGGATGACCGCGCCAACGCCGAGCGGAACGTAGAGGAGCTGGTTGCGCTCGCCGGGGTATTGGATCGGCGGTGCGGCGTTGGCGAGGCGCAGCGCTTCGCGGGCGTAGAACTCGAGGAAGTCGATGGTCTCGGCCACATCGGCGTCGGCTTCAGCCCAGTTCTTGCCGACCTCGTAGGTGAGCCAGGCGCAGAACTCGAATTTGCGATCGCGGATGATGGCGGCGGCGCGCAGCAATAGCGAGGTGCGCTGCTCCGGCGAGACAAACTGCCAGGTCTCGAATGCTTTGAGCGCGGCGGCGATGGCCTGTTCCGCGTGCTCGGCGCCGGCCTGCTGATGGACGCCTACCACTTGCGCCGGCCTCGCGGGGTTGAGCGAGCGAATCTTCTCTTTGGTGCGCAGCCGCTCGCCGCCAATCACCAGATCGTACTCGTGGCCCAGCATGGAGCCGACGCGTTCGAGCGCGGCTTTCATGGCGTGCTCATTGGCGCTGGCCTTGAAGTCGACGAAGGGCTCGTTGCGGAAGTCGCCGCTGGGGGCAAGCGGAAGGATGACAGTGGAGATCTCGGTGGCAGCCATAACCGTTTAGTTTACCGCTTTCACAAATGCTGTGTGGTCATCCGCATCCATGCGGAGCAGCTTTTCTTAACGGAAAAGCTGCGTCAGCAGTTATTACAAGCCCTAGATCTCTTGTGAAAAGCGGTTCAAGCCGGCGGATCGAGGCGGACGAAAACGCGGGCGAAAGGCGTCCCGCTTCATTTCTCCTCTTGACAGTCTAGAGGACAAAGTTCGATCATTCCTCTTGATTAGCTAGAGGAGCGCAATCCATGGCCGGTAAACCCAGCGATCTTGTGCAGGGCACACTCGAGATGCTCATCCTGAAGACTCTCGCGCTGGAAGCCATGCACGGCTACGGCGTGGCCATCCGCATCGAGCAGATCAGCAGCGGCGTCTTCCGGGTGAATCCGGGGTCGCTGTTCCCTGCCCTCAATCGCCTGGAGCGCGCCGGGCGCATCAAGGCGGAGTGGCGAGCGACGGAGAACAACCGTCGCGCCAAGTACTACCTGCTGACGGACAGCGGACGAAAAGCACTCAAGGACGAGACCCGCGAATGGGGCCGCCAGATCGCGGCTATCGCAAGAATTATGGAAGCCTGAGGGAGGATGCTGCGATGCTGCTGCGACGATTTCTCGGCGGACTGAAAGCGCTCTTCCACAGAGATCAGCGAAACGCTGAGATGGATGAAGAGCTGAGCGGTTATCTCGACGCGGCTACCCGGGACAGAATGCGCGGCGGCATGAGTCGCAGCGATGCCCTGCGCGCTGCGCGCGCGGAGATGGGCAGCACGGAATCGGTGAAGCAAAAAGTGCGCGCGACGGGATGGGAGTCGGTGGCGGAGTTCCTGTGGCAGGACGTTCGCTACGGGATGCGCCAGTTGTTGCGGAACCCTGGATTCTCGGCTGTTGCGCTGCTTACGCTGGCGCTGGGGATTGGCGCCAATACCGCCATCTTTACGCTGGTGCATGCGGTGATGCTGAAGCAGTTGCCGATTGCGCATCCGCAGACGCTCTACCGCGTTGGCGAAGGGGAATACTACTGCTGCGAATGGGGAGGGCTGGAAGGTTCATGGGGGACTTTCGATTATCCCTTCTACAAACATCTCCGCGATACCAATCCTTTCTTCGAACAGATCGCTGCGTTCTCCGGCAATACGCCTACGTTCAACCTTCGCCGCGCAAATTCTGCGGCAGGGCGCGCAGGCCACAAACGGCGAATACGTTTCCGGCAACTATTTCTCCACGCTGGGACTTCAGCCTGCGCTGGGACGCCTTCTCAATCCTTCCGATGACCGCGCGGGAGCGCCGGCCGCGGCCGTCCTGGGATACCGCGCGTGGAAGGAAAACTACGGTGCCGATCCATCCATCGTTGGTTCCACGCTTCTGGTCAATGGCTTGCCGGTGACGCTGGTTGGCGTCGCTCCTGAAGGCTTCTTCGGCGATCGCTTCACGACGTACCCGCCCGCATTGTGGATTCCGCTGAGTCTGCAGCCTGTGTTTGAGGGGCTGGGGCCGAAGTCTCTGCTGAATTCCTCCGGCGACGCGTGGCTGTATGTGATCGGCAGGCTCAAACCTGGCGTTACTCCGGCGCAGGCGCAGTCGCAGCTTTCGACCGACCTGCAACACTGGCTGCGTGCACAGGGCCGCACCGATGATGCGGAGCAAAAGATCGCGAATCAGCATATTCAACTGACGGCGGGCGGCACCGGCATCTCTCCGTTCCGCAGCAACTCGAAGGACGGCCTCTATCTGCTGTCCGCCGCGTCGCTGCTGGTGTTGCTGATCGCGTGCGCGAATCTGGCCAACCTGCTGCTGGCGCGCAGCGCGGCGCGAGAGCACCAGACGGCGCTGCGGTTATCGCTGGGTGCGACCCGCTGGCGGCTGATACGCGCAGTGCTGACGGAGAGCGTGCTGCTCTCGCTGATGGGCGGTGCGGCCGGAGTGCTGCTTGCTTATGCGGGGACGCGAGCCATCGTCGCGATTGCATTTCGCGGCGCGACTTACATTCCTGTTGACGCCGCACCGTCTCTCCCTGTTCTTGGCTTCGCATTCCTGCTTTCCATCGTCACGGGCGTGGTATTTGGCGTCGCGCCGGCATGGATGGGCACGCGTGCCGATCCGTCGGAGGGTTTGCGCGGGAGCAGCCGCAGCAGCACGGCTCGTGCGTCGCGCCCACAAAAAGCGCTGGTCGTTGTGCAGGCCGCGCTCTCTGTCGCGCTGCTGGCCGTGGCCGGACTGGTGACCCAGAGCCTGAGCAACCTGGAGAAGGCAGACATGGGTTTCCAGACGCAGGGCAGGCTGGTCGCCAATCTGAATTTCAAGGCTGCCGGCTACAAGCCCCCGCAGCTTGCGGCGCTGTACGACCAGTTGCAGGATCGTCTGGAGGCGCTTCCAGGCGTGCGGAGTGCCAGTCTTTCGCTGAACAGTCCGCAGAATCTCTGCTGCATGAGCATCGACATCTCCATCGGGGGACGTTCCGAGAGCTGGATCGGCAATGTAGACGACAACTTTTCCCGCGTCGGCCCGCATTATTTCGAGACCATCGGCACGCCCGTGCTGCGTGGACGCCCCATCACGCGGCAGGACACGCAGACATCGCAGCATGTCGCGGTCGTGGATGAAGACTTTGCCCGCAGGTTTTTTCCCGGCAAGGACGCGATCGGGGAACACATTGGCCTTTCCCTTCCCGGACATGGATTCGACTACGAAATCGTTGGCGTGGTGAAAAATACAATCTATCGCAATCCAGGTGCACCATCGCTCCCCAAGTTCTTTGTGCCCTTCTCGCAAGTCACCCAATACGTGCCTTCGGGCTATCAGCGACTGGAAACGGGAACTCTCTACGCGCAGTCCATTCAGCTTCGCGTGGCCGGCGCTCCGGAGAGCTACGAGAAAGCGCTTCGCCAGGTTCTTGCCGGGATCAATCGTGACTTGTCTCTGGACAGTGTGAAGAGCTACAGCGAGCAGGTGGCGGTTCAGTTCAACCAGCAAAGGCTGATTGCGCGGCTTACCGGCCTCTTCAGCCTGCTTGCGCTGGTGCTGGCGTCGGTTGGTTTGTATGGCGTGACTGCTTACAACGTGACGCGCCGCACGGGAGAAATTGGCATCCGCATGGCGCTCGGCGCCAACCGGGGCAACGTCGTCAGCATGGTTCTGGGAGGAGCGCTCTCGCAGATTGGGATCGGCCTTTGCATCGGCATTCCGCTTGCCCTGCTCTGTGGGCGCGCACTGGCACATCAGCTTTATGGGGTCAGCAGCTTCGATCCGATCGTTCTCGGCGGAGCTGTTCTTGTTCTCTGTCTTTGCGCTCTGGTAGCGGGATTTCTTCCGGCGCGGCGCGCTGCCTCGGTGGAACCGATGGAAGCCTTGCGGATCGAATAGCAACGGATTCCTCCGCGCCGAGGCTGTATAACTGCTGCGATGGCATGGACACCCGGAACCCGTGTGGGCGACTACGAGATTGTGGGCACGCTCGGCTATGGCGGCATGGGCGAGGTGTACCGTGTCCGGCACACCATCTCGGATCGCATGGAGGCGATGAAGCTGCTGCGCGCCGCTCCGGGCTCCGGGTTGCAGGCGCAGGAGATGATGGATCGCTTTGTGCGCGAGATCCGTCTGCTGGCCACGTTGCAGCATCCGAACATCGCCACACTGCACACCGCGTTCCGCCACGAGGAACAACTGGTGATGGTGATGGAATGCGTGGAAGGCGAAGACCTTGGGCGCCGGCTTCCGGCCGGACTGACGCTGGAAGAGTCGCTGCGCTATACCCGCCAGGTGCTGGAGGCGCTGCGCTATGCGCATGGCCGCGGGATCGTCCACCGCGATATCAAGCCCTCGAACATCATGATCACGCCGCAGGGTGAGGTGAAGCTGCTGGATTTTGGGCTGGCCCTGGGGGGCCTGGCGGCGGGCGGCGCAGACCAGCGGCTCACGACGACCGGCGCGTTGGTGGGCTCGATGCACTACATCGCACCGGAGCATATCTCCGGCGAGCCGCACGATGCCCGATCGGATATCTACGCGGTCGGGGTCACGCTCTACGAGATGATCACGGGACGGCTGCCGATCGAGGGCACAACTCACATCCAGGTGATCGCCGGGCACCTGCAGCACGCGCCGGTGCCGCCGGATCAGGTCCATCCCGAAGATTCCGGCGGCACTGTCGGCGACGGTGATGCGCGCGCTCAAGAAAAATCCGCGAGAGCGCTGGCAGACGGCGGAGGCCTTCCTGGCGGCTCTGGATGAAGACGGGCTGCGCAGTACGCCTGCGGGCGATGTTTCGCAGGTGAGAGTCACGCAGGCGACGGCATCGCGGGAGCCACGCTCGGGTTCTCCGCAGCCGACTGCCGCCCGATCTACTGGCGCGCACCGGCCGGAGTCGCTGAGCGAGATCACGCGGCAACTGGCGGAACACGTGGGCCCGATCGCCGGAGTGCTGGTGCGCCGCGCCTCCAGCAGCTCAACGAACCTGCGCGAGATGTGCGATGCGCTGGCGCAGGAGATCGCGTCACCGGCGGCGCGGCAGAAGTTCCTCAGCGCGGTGCACAGCCATCTGCGGATCAGCGGACAGTATTGATCGCCCGTTCGTTTACCCCAACAAACGCATCGCTTTCGCCAGACTTGTAAAAAGACGGTTGAAGGATGCTGTGAGCTCTGCGATCTCATCCTTGCCGCGGACGGGCAACTCTGCGCCTTCGAGTTGCCCAGTGCTGACCTGGTTGGCGACGTAGGCGAGACGGCGCACCGGGCGAATGATGAGCAGGATGAGGATCACGTTCGTCGCAATGATCAGCGCCGCGAAGGTGAGGGTGAGCGAAAGCATGAGCGAGTGAAAGGCCTTGTCCGCAATGCTGACCGGCACCGCCGTGGGCACCGAGACGATCTGCGCGCCGATGATCTCGTTGGGCTTCCAGCCGAAGCCGTGATCCGAGCCGTATTTGCGGATCATCGACGCGGGCGCGGCTGCGGGATCGCTATGGCATGGCAGGCAGTTTGGCCGAGCAACGATGGGGTGCGCCAGGTAGAGCGCGGTGCCTGTCGGCGTTGCGCGCTGCGCTACCAGCTCAGAATCAGTGGGGTTGTTTCGGAAGTGCTGAATAACGTCCGCTTCCCAATCGACTGCCTGGTCCTGCGGATTGGTGGGGTTCAGCGCGGGCTCGCGATAGGTGTACTCCGGAAATCGCGCGCGCAGCTTGGCAAATATGGTGGTGGCGCCGTACGCGGGAACAGTCTGCGGTAGAAACTCCTGTTCATATTTCGGATTGCCCATGAGGAGCGGCTTGAGTTCGTCTGATGTGTAACGGCGGACCGAACTGGCGCTCTCCATCATGAGTTCCGCTTGCTGCAGAACCTGCGCGCGCGCGTTCTGCTGGAGGAAGCTGTGCGCGACGAAGGCGACCACCAGGAGGCCAAGCGCTGCCAGCGTGACGAGGATGAGATCGAACTTGAGCAGCAGTTTCATGTATGTCGCTCTCGTGTTTCAGGCCAGACGGTCGATGGTGAGCATGGTGCGATCGTCGGCCTGAGGAACCCCGTCGCAGAAGCGGTCGACCGCCGCAAAGACGGCGCCAATGGGATTCTTGTCCGTCAGGTACTGCTCGAAGTGGGTGACGGTAAACTGCTCACCCGCTTGGTCTTCCGACTCGCTGACTCCATCGCTCAAGAGCACCATTCGACCGCCGACCGGCAGTGTAAGGGGAATGGCGTGGAAGCTGGCTTCGGGCAACATGCCCACCGGCATATCGCCGTCCTCGATCTGGCTGACGCGGCCACCGGGTTCGACCAGCAGCGGCGGAACGTGGCCGCCGTTGACCAACTCGGCGGTGCCATCTCGCCGGCAGCGGAGCGCGACGAGCGTAACGTATTTCGTTCCCGACACGCGGGCGCAGAGGAATGCGTGAACGGCGCTGACGGCATCGACCAGCGAAGCTCCGCTGTTGATCTGTGCATACATCATGCCGTGGACGATGGAGGCCAGCAGCGCCGCCGACATTCCCTTTCCGGAGACATCGGCGACGATGGCGACGCAGCCATCGTCCGTGCCGATGACATCATAGAAATCACCGCCGACATCGGCGCACGGCAGGGTGCGGGCACTTACCGCAAAGCCGGGCACTGCAGGCAGGGCGCACGAGATGATGCGATGCTGGATGGCGGCCGCAATCTCCATCTCCTTGCGCATCAAGGCGGCAGCCTGCTCCGCTTCCAGCATGCGCGCGTTTTCCACCAGCGTGGCCGCTTCGGTCGCGATGGCTCGCAGAATCTCCCGGCTGACGGTGCTGAGATTGCAGGACTGCAGGCGGCTGTCCAGATAGAGCAGCCCGAGCAGGGTACCGTTGCTGCGGCGGCGCAGCGGGATGGCGATGACGCTGCGCAGGTCGTGGGCGATGATGCTTTCCCGACCGATGGCAGCGCCTTCGCCGGTCGCGTCGCCGAGGATGTAATCGAGGCCGGAGTGCGCGGCGTCGCGCACGATGGAGCGGGAGATCTTCGAGTCATCCAGCAGCGCGGCGCCGTTGCTGGCGCGGCCGATACGGAGCCGCAGGGAGGCGACATCGTCGCCGAGGAAGACGAAGCCCCGCTCCGCGCAGGTAAGGCGCAGCGCGTACTCGATCATGGTGCTGAGCACATCGTCCAGCACCTGGGTTCCATTGAAACGCTGGGCCGCTTCCAGAAAGAGCGAGAGCTTTTCCAGATCGGATCCGGTGACCTGGCTCGAGACGCGCTCCAGCAGCTCGCGTGTGCCCGTAACCGTATCGTGATGCGCGGAAGAGATCTCGTCCTGTGCGGGGCCATCGAGAAAGACGAGCGTCGCGCTGGACTGCCCCAGCGTAATCCGGTCGCCGGAGCGGAGCCGTGCCCGCTCAACACGCTCGCCATTGTGCAACGTGCCATGGCGGCTGCCCAGGTCGCGCAGGTAAAAGCCATCCGGCTCGGATTCGATTGCGGCGTGCTGGCGCGAGACTTGTGCATGCGCCATGCAGAGATCGCTCTCGCCGCTGCGCCCCAGGCTAAAGGGAAAGTGCAGCAACGGGTACGTGTGGGTGCCGTCGGCATCGGTAAGTAGCAGGCGCGGCGGATGTTCGTTTGTAGACATTCTTATGCAGCGCGGCACAGCAGGCGTGGGCGTCATAGTGCGCGCAGGAGTGGCCGCAGTCTACATCAAGGAGGAGGGAGTCTGCGTCGGAATCGCAGCAGGTGTCGTGCAGGCGGCGCGCGGCGAAGCGAGCCGCCTGCTATCACAATTCAGGCGGCGACGGTGCGGGCCTGCTGGCGCTCGCGCTCGATGCCGCTGAGGGTATTCCATAGCGCCGCTGCTGTTGCTTCGGCGGCGTCGAGCGCCGCTTCGGTCTCTTCCGGATGCGCGGCGAGCTCAGCTTCGATGGCGTCGCGCCAGACCTTTGCGTGGTAGACATCGGCGACCTGATGCAGCGCGAAGTAGCGGCTGGTGGCCATGTCGGCGGCGTAATGCTGCTTCAACCCGTCGGCCTTGGTCCGCGCGATGGCGGGCACGCGCGACTCGTAGGTGTAGAGCGCGGCCAGCGCCGACGCCGGAGCGTCCTGCATGGCGTCGTGGAAGTGGGCGATGAGCGCTGCGGTCTCCGGCTGGAGCGTGCGATCCCGAACCGCGGTGGAATCCGCACCCATTCCGGCGGCGAAGTCCATCCACAGGTCGCTGTGGGGGCGGCTCGCGGGCAGGCCTTCTTCGTCGGCGAGATTCTCGAGCACGGTGCGGCGCAGCGGCGCATCTTCCAGACGCGCGTGCAGCGCACTCAGATAGGTCGGAAACGCGGAGACATGGTGCCAATACTCAGAGGCATACTCGCGCAGCTCATCGCGGGTAAGCTCGCCCTTGGACCAGGCCTGATAGAAGGGGTGCTGCAGCAGATCGTAGGGGGCGATGCGGGCATCCAGTGCGGCGAAAAAGTCAGACATGGCGGCTCCTGTTGGTGCGGCGGGTGGTACAGCGGATTGTAGCAAGCGGAGCATGGCGCTGGCAGCGCCGTCAGGCTCTCCACTTATAAAAATAGAAAGTGAGACCCTTGGCTCCGGCAGTGATGCCGTGCATGCGCTGTCCGGCGCAGTACATCATCGATCCCGCAGCCACGGGATGGGCCTTCCCTTCTACTGTGATCTCTCCCGCGCCCTCGGTGACCAGCATGATCTCTTCTTCGGGATGCTGATGCGGAGGATGCGGCACCATGCCGGCCTTCAAAGCGAGACTGCCCACAGTCAACGCACGGAGCTGATCGGTGGATCCGTCGAAGTAGATGCGTTGGTCGCCGTAGCTTTCGTGGGTGAGTTTCGCGTTGGCAGGATCGAGGACGAGGCTCGGCAGATGACCCTGCTCCGCCGAAGCAAAGCCGGCGAGGAAAGGCAGAGCGGCCGCGGAGGCACCCAGAAATGCGCGTCGGTTCGACATGGACGTATGCTACAGGCAGTGGCCGGAGCCGTGAGCGCTGCATGCGACGGATGGCCGCGAAATATCCAGACTTCAGGAGACGAAGATGAGCGCAGCAACTGCCCCGATCGTAGGGTCCAAGATGAGTTTAACGCCACACACGCGGCACGTTTAGACCGGCTGGCAGCGGTCGCCATCGAGGTCGGGCTGGGGTTGGCGCGAGGGCAGGAACTGCTGATCACGGCGTCGCTGGACGCGCTGCCGCTGGTGCGGCGCATCACCGAACATGCCTATCGGGCAGGCGCATCGTTGGTGACGACCTTCTACAGCGATGACGAGGCGACGCTGGCGCGCTTCCGCTACGCGCCCGATGCGAGCTTCGACACCGTAGCCACGTGGCTACAGGACGGCATCGCTCAGGCCTTCCGCAATAACGCGGCCCGCATGGCGATTGCCGGCGCCAATCCCGCGCTGCTGGCGAAGGAAGATCCAGAGAAGGTGGGACGCGCGAATCGCGCCTTCTCGAAGGCGAGCCGGCCGGCGATGGAGTTGATCACGCGACACGCGATCAACTGGACGATTGTGGCGGCGGCCACGCCGGCGTGGGCTGCGTCTGTGTTTCCGGGAGAGCCGGAGGACGTGGCCATAGCGAAGCTGTGGGATGCGATCTTTGCGGCGTCACGGGTGGATGCGCCCGATCCGGTGGCGGCCTGGCGCGCACATGACGACGCGCTGCGGAGGCGCGCTGCCCTGCTGAACGATCGGCGCTATAGCACATTGCACTTCCGCGGGCCGGGAACGGATCTGCGCGTAGGGCTGGCCGATGACCATGTGTGGATGGGCGGCGGCACGACCGCGGGCAACGGGCTGGCCTGCATTCCGAACATTCCCACCGAAGAGGTCTTCACCACGCCACACTGCAAGCGCGTGGAGGGCACGGTGACGAGCACGAAGCCACTCTCCTACCAGGGCACGCTGATCGCCGGCATACGGGTTCGCTTCGAGGGCGGGCGCGTGGTGGAGTCGCATGCGACCGAGGGTGAAGCGGTGCTGCGCAAGATGCTGGAGACGGATGAGGGCGCGAGTCAACTGGGCGAGGTCGCACTGGTGCCGCACTCCTCGCCGATCGCGGCGAGCGGGCTGCTTTTTTCAAACACCTTGTTCGACGAGAACGCCGCCAGCCACATCGCGCTCGGCCAGGCGTACAGCACTTGTATCCGCGGCGGAGACACAATGGATGCGGCGGCGCTGGCGGAAAAAGGCGCGAATGACAGCCTGATTCACGTGGACTGGATGATCGGCTCGGGCGAGATCGACCTGGATGGCGTCACGGCTGCCGGAGCGACGGAGCCGTTGATGCGCAAGGGTGAGTGGGTGTAAGCGACGAATTATCGATTGGCAGGCTTTGCCAATGGCATTATCATTGGGGTGTTATTCATACGAGGCCGATATGCCCACGAGAAACGTGAACCTGACGGATAAACTGGACCGCTTTGTGGCCACTCGGGTAGCGAGTGGGAGGTATGAGAACGCCAGTGAAGTCTTCCGCACGGCGCTGAGGATGCTGGAACAAAATGAACGTGAGGATGAGATGAAACTTGCTTTGCTCAAACAGGCGATTGCAGAGGGCGATGCAAGCGGTATTGCGCGAGGCGATGTCCTCGCGAGGGTCCGGAAGAGGGTGCGCAAGACAATCGAAGGCCGGTAGCCATTGCCTGCCATTCGATTCTCCGAGCGCGCCGAAGAGGACCTATTTGAGATAGCCCTTTACACGGTTCGTAGGTGGGGCCAAAGGCAATGTGATCGCTACCTAAGCGACCTGGAAGACTGCTTTGCACGGCTGATCGACAATCCGCTTCTCGGAAGAGAATGCGAGGAGATTGACGCTGGATTGCGTCGCCTGGAGCACAACCGGCACGTAATTTTTTATCGCCACGAGGGCAGTAGCATCCTTATTACGCGTGTTCTCCATCGCGGCATGCTGCCTCGTTGGCAGGTGTTTGACTAACCTATTCGCGGCGATTCGCTTTATGTTCCCGCAGCAATCTTCTCTGCCTGCTTCGACATCTTCGCGGTGCGCTCGATCTTGTCCCAGTTGAAGGGGCGGCCATCGATGGCGCGCTTGATGGTCTTGAACAGCACGATGGAAAAGACCTGCCGGTAGGCGAAGCGCTGCAGCCAGATGTGGAAGAGCAGCCAGCCATCGCCACGCTTCGCCGGATGCCTGCGTTCGAGCGAGAAGGCGAGCGCCGAGGTGACAAAGTCGATGACGAGGAAGGTGAGGAAGTAGGCCAGCAGTTTCTCGAAGCCGGCGGCGTTTGCCGTGTCCGGGTGAAAGTGCCGATCGAGCAGATACTGGATGGTCCCATAGACAAACATCACGTCGATGAGGGGCGAGACCAGCGGCAGTAATATCTGGAAGATCAGTATGTTGGGAAGCGCGAAAAATCCCATCGCGCGATTCTTGGTGAAAGCGCGCTTGTGTTTGAAGACTGCCTGCAGGGTGCCGAAGGACCAGCGGAATCGCTGGCGCATCAGTCCTTTGGCGTCGATGGGCGCTTCGGTGAAGGCGAGCGCCTGGTCTTCGTAGATGACCTTATAGCCCTGCTCGAGCAGGTTCATGGTGAGATCGGCATCTTCTGCAACGGTATTGATGGGATAACTGCCGCCGTGGCGCACCGCATCCGTACGCCATCCGCCGATGGCACCAGGCACTACCGTGACGACGTTGAAGAGATCTAGCGCGCGGCGCTCAAAGTTCTGGCTGGTGATGTACTCCAGTGCCTGCCAGCGCGTCCACAGGTTCACTCGATTGCCGACCTTGGCGTTGCCGGCGACCGCTCCTACCTGCGGATCCGCAAAGTGGCATATCAGCTTTGAAACCGCATCGCGCGCTATCACCGTGTCGGCATCGATGCCGACGTAGTAGTCCTCTGTAAGCAGGCCAACGGCGTAGTTGAGAGCCTCTGCCTTGCCGGCATTTGGCTTGCTGAGCACCTGCAGACGTCCCGCCGCAATTTCATCGCGGTAGGCTTCACAGGCAACCTCGTAGGTGCGATCGCTCGAACCATCATCGATCACGATGACGCGCAGGTTTTCATAATCCGAGTTGAGAACGGAGCGGATCGTTCGTACGATCACCGTCTCTTCGTTGTAGGCGGGAATAAGGACGGCTACGGGCGGGGCAAAACCGCCTTCCACCTCCGGCACCTTGCGATGGCGCAGACGATCGATGACGGCGAATAGACCGATGAGCACAAGGCGCGCGCTCATGAGTACATCGCCGATAAAAAAGACCATGACAATGAAGCGCCCAACAAAGGCGAACATGGTGAATGCAACGGAATCGATACGCGCCTGCCACCGCTGATTGGGGGTGAGCGGAGGCATGACTTCAGCCGTGGTCTTGCCCATCAATTCGGAGACGGGCACGATCTGGTAACCGTGGGCGCGCAGGGTATCAATGAGCAGGGGCAACGCAGCGACAGTAGCCGAGCGGTCGCCGCCGCCATCGTGCAGCAGAATGATCGAGCCGCGGAACTGCGGCTTGGTCTTCATGATGCGCAGTTGCTCCATTACGTCCCAGGTGATTTCCTGAGGACTCTTGCGCGGATGCTCGTTCCAGTCGTCGGTATCAATCTTGTCGCCGATGATGGTGTACCCCATCTGCTGGATGCGATAGGCAGGCGCGGCCTGGTCGTTGGTATCGGGCTCCTGATCGATGGAGTATGGCGGACGGAAGTAGAGCGGCTTGATGCCGAGCTTGCTGGCGAAGAGACGCTCGGTCAGGTTCAGCTCAAGCTGCACCTGGCGCATGGGAATCTCGCTGATATCCGGATGCGTGTAGGTGTGGTTGCCGATCTCGTGCCCGTCGCGAATGTAGCGCCGCAGCAGACCCACGTTGTCCTGTGCCTGCTCGCCGATCACCATGAAGACCGCCTTGACGTGTTTGGCCTTCAGGACGTCGAGTATCTTCGGTGTCCACTTCGGGTCCGGCCCGTCATCGAAGCTCAGCGCGACTTTATCCGGGTGATAGCCGTAGTACTCGATGGTGTACGGCTGCGGATAGACCTGCATGTGCTCGTCGGTTGCAGTCTGGTTCTCCGCGTCCATGTCGATGGTGCGCGAACCGGGATGCGGCACGCCGGTGATGCGGAGAATGTCTCCTTCGCCGTCGTAGTTGATATCGTTGCCGGGGGGTATTTTTTCAAGTGTCTTCTGGATATTCGGCGTGCTGGGCTTGTCCCAGATATTCCAGATAGCCGGGTCCTCGGTGCCGAGCGCCCACAGCGCATAGGTCTGGATGCCCATCTGGCGTGCGGCGCGCATTTCGTTCATGGCGGTGACGGCATCCAGCAGCCACACCTGGTGGCGGACATGCTCATCCTCGTCGTCGTACGCGAAATGGGGATTCAATTCGTCGCCGGCAAATGACAGACCAGATTCCGAATCGCTCGCGTCCTGCCAGGCATCCTGCACGCTGAGCGAGCCCACATCGATGACCTTGTTCGACGCGTGGCCTTTGGCGTCAGGCAGCGGCATAGTCCAGTTGTAGGCGTAGTTGCCGATGGCGCAGATCAGCCGCTGCTTCGGCACAATCTGGAGCACGCGCTGCAGATTGTTCTCAAACCAGTCCTGGGCCGCGATAGGGCCGGGGCCGGAGGTGTTTTCGTGCTGGTCATAGTTCATCAGCACGATACCGTCGGTGTGCGCCGCCTCGAAGGTCAGCATCTTCTTGTCCGTGCCGGCGGGCGTGTTGATGTAGAGGCGCAGATTCTTCTGCGAGAAATCGGCGTAGAGCTCCGCCATGAGCGCCTGATATCCGGCCTGGGCGTCGTCCGGTACGTCTTCAAAATCAAGCGAGATGCCGTGGTAGTTCGGATTGGCGGCGAGGAATTTGTCTAGCTGCCGCCGCATGTTTGCCCGCGCATCGGGGTTGTTCAACACCGTGCCGATGACCGGATCCCACAGGCCGGTGAGGATGTTGTAGTTGCGGATCAGCGGAAAGATCTCGGTATCCTCGTGCGCGCTCGCGATCGCCTGCTGGACCTTGTTGCCCGGATCGACACCGTGCACGACACCTTTGTCGTCAACAATGCGATAGGTATGCGCGGGCGCGAAAGAGACGGCTCCCAGCAGGTTGCCGCTGGCATCGTTCACATTCAGCCAGACCGGAAAGAGCATGTCGATCTGGTGAATGTGCTGTCTCAGCGATGAGTAGCTGGCCGGATTGTCATCTTCGTAAAAGGTCGCACGCAGGCCCTCGCCGGTGTTCAGCGGGACTTCGGATGCCCTGCGATTTGTCGTCCTGCGATGGGCGGCACGCAGCGCCGCGCGGCGTGACTCCGCGCTCTGGTGGCCTTTGACGGCTTTGTAGTTTCGCTTCTGCTGCGGAAGCAGAAGGTCGGGCAACTGCTCGCGGTGAATGACGCCCAGGAAGAAGGCCACCAGCAGGATCGTGGATGCAACCGCCGTCAAATCCAGGACGCGGCGCAGCCGTTTCCAACGCTTTCGTTCGGGATCGTAGAAGATCTGGCGGCTCATGAGATGTATTCAGACGGTCAAAGATAAGACTACAGCGCGAAGTGTACGCGGCCAACCGGCTTGCTCTCTCACTGGGCGAACTCTGTCTGTATGATGCCAACCAATGCGACGTTCTTATCTCACCGTTGCGATCGTGCTGCTCGCCCTGGCGCTGGGTCTTTGGCTACGGCTGTGGTTTCTGTGGCATTTCCCGCAGGTGAACGGCGACGGCCTCGTCTATGGAGACATCGCCAAAAACTGGCTGCTTCATGGCATCTATGGACGCACGGAGTACGCCGCCGCGGGTACAACGATCCATCCAACGCTGATCCGTCTGCCCGGCTATCCACTTTTTCTGGCGGCTTGCTTCCGTGTCTTCGGCGTGGATCACTATGGCGCTGTGCTGTATCTGCAGGTCGCGATTGATCTGGTTTCCGCGCTGGTCATCGCGTGGACGACGCGAGCCGTCGCGGGAAGCCGCGCGGGAATGTGGGCGTTGTATCTGGCGGCCTTGTGCCCTTTTACTGCCAACTATGTCGCGGCGCCTTTGAGCGAAACCCTCTCGATCTTTTGCGTCGCGGTGGCCTGCGCTGCTCTGGTGTGGCTGCAGATGCGTCCGGGATGGACGCCCTGCCTGCTGCTGGCTATGTGCTGGAGTTATGCGACGCTGTTGCGGCCGGATGGCGCGCTCCTGGCCGTTGCGAGCTTTCTGGCCATCGTCATATTCGCGCATCGCAGCTTTGCCGGTTGGCCGCCGCTGGGTCGCGCGCGTGCGTGGCGGCTGGCTCTGTGCGCTGCCCTGTTATCGGTAGTTCCCTTCGTATTCTGGACGGTACGCAACCTCCGCACCTTCCACGTCTTTGAACCGCTGGCCCCGCGTTACGCCACAGATCCGGGGGAATCTACAGTGTCGGGGTTCCAACGCTGGATGAAGACGTGGGTCGTCGACTTCGCCTCCACTTCGGACATTTATTGGAATGCCGATTCGGACCCGCTGGAAGTCGATCTGCTTCCCTCCCGTGCTTTCGATTCACCGGCACAGCGGGAACAGACTGCCGACATCTTCGCCGCATATAACGAGAGCACGACCATCACGCCGGCCATCGATGCGCGCTTCGATGCCCTGGCGATCGAGCGAGAGCGCGCTCACCCATTGCGCAGCTATCTAAAACTTCCGCTGTTACGAGTCATGGACATGTGGCTGCGCCCGCGCACCGAGATGCTGAACATCGAGCTGCGCTGGTGGCAGTACGACCGGCACAATGCGGAAACGGAGTTCGCAGCCGGGTATGCGGCGCTGAACCTTGCCTATATCGTCCTCGCGGTGATTGGAGCATGGCGCCTGCGGCGGAGACAGACGCTACTGGTGTTCGCGATCGTGACCTACTGCGTGTTGCGGAGCGTGCTGCTGGCGACCATCGAAGCCCCGGAGGCCCGATACACCATCGAAGTTTTCCCCATGCTTTGTCTCCTGGCCGGGGCGGCGTTCGCCTCCCGCAGCGCGGCGGCCGAGAGCGCGGCTACTTCCGGATAACGTTGTAGCCCTTGTCCTTCGGCTTGAACATCTCTGCGGAGATCTTCGTGTTGTATTTGATGCCGGTATAGGTGGCGGTGCGGTTGTCGCCCGACGGCTCATAGAATATCTGCTTCAGGCTGAGCGAGCGCGCCGGATCGATCCACACGATCACATGCGAAAAGGTGTTGGCGACCGCCTGCTGCTTCGGCTTCAAGTCGAGTTTTGCGGTCTGGGTCCCGTCGATGGATTCCATGCCCTGGCAGCTCACAGTCCAGTTGCTCTGCAGATCCTTGCCGCTGCCGCCAAAGCCGAGCGTCAGGAAGCTTTCGTACTGGCCGCGGTTAGAACCCGCGCTGAAGAGCGTCTCCTGCTTGATCTCCGGTTGCAGCAGGGTGAGAGTGCTGCCGTCATAGAAGACCGTCTTCTCCGCCGGCTGCTTGATGTACGCGGCCATGGAAGTGGAATCGCTGTGCCGCTCGAAGTAGATGGTGCCGCTCTGGACGTCGTGCTCGTTGACGACAGACTGCAGCACATCCCATTTGAAATCGGCCTGCGTGCTCTGGAACTTCGCGGAGGCGGCGTCCATCTGCGCCAGCACCTTGGTGGCATCGCAGCTCTGCGCCTGGACCATCGGGAGCATACACAAGGCCACTGCGGCAACGGACACCCATACGATTCGCTTCATCAAGAAAATCCCTCTCGTCGATGTTGCTTTAGCGGCGCGCCCAGACCTTGTAGCTCTCAATCCTGCCGCTGGAGTCCTTCTGTTCCTGCCAGCGGTCAATCGAAACCGCGCCTGCTACAGGTGCGATGCTGGATTGGAGCTCCGCGCGCAGTTTGTCCCGATTGGAGGTTTCCGGCACCTGGTCGGCGCCTACTTCGAAGGTGAACTTGCCGTTCTGGCCACCATGCACCAGCACGCCGTGGCCGCGAGAGCTCGGCTCCTCGGGGCGGTCGTGGAAGTTGATGAAGCGTGGCGAGACAAAGAGGAACAGCAGGATCAGCGTCACCATAATGTCATAGTGGAAGCTGCCCCGTTGATAGGTCCAGAATAGATAACTCTTCAGTGTCTTCATGGTGCGTTGCTAACTCCGCTTCTCGATAACGGTATCTCCACCCATGTAGGGCACCAGGGCCTCCGGTACTTGTATCGACCCGTTGGCCTGCTGATAGTTTTCCAGAATCGCCAGCCACGTGCGTCCAATAGCGAGACCGCTGCCATTCAGTGTATGGACGAACTCCGTCTTGCTCCTTCCCTGCGGGCGGTAGCGGATATTCGCGCGCCGCGCCTGGAAGCTCTCGAAGTTGGAGCAGGAGGATATCTCGCGATAAAGCCCCTGGCCCGGCAGCCACACTTCAAGATCGTAAGTCTTGGATGCAGAAAAGCCCATATCTCCGGCGCAAAGCAGCACCCGGCGATAGGGTAGCTTCAGCCGTTCCAGGATCGACTCTGCGTCGCGCGTGAGGTTTTCGTGCTCCGCCTCGGAGTCCTCGGGACGCGTGAACTTGACCAGTTCCACCTTCTGGAACTGATGCTGGCGGATGATGCCGCGCACATCTTTGCCGTAGGAGCCTGCTTCGGAGCGAAAGCACGGCGTGTAGGCAGTGAGCGAAATGTTGAGTGCCGCATCGTCGAGCACCTCGTCACGATAGAGATTCGTCACCGGCACTTCGGCGGTGGGGATGAGCCAGTGGTCGTTCTCCCGGTACTCCCCTTTCCTGGCAGCGGCCAGGGCCTCATCGCCGCTTGCACAAAAGAGATCGTCCGCGAACTTCGGCAACTGTCCGGTACCGAAGAGCGAGCGGCTGTTCACCATCACCGGCGGCAGCACCTCGCGGTAGCGGTGCTCGCGGGTGTGGATGTCCAGCATGAAATTGGCGAGTGCGCGTTCGAGGCGCGCGCCCTGGTCCCAGTAGACAGCGAAGCGTGCGCCAGAGAGTTTTGCGGCGCGTTCGAAATCGAGGATGCCGAGCGCCTCTCCCAGCTCCCAGTGCGGACGCGGCGTGAAGTCGAAGTGCGGCTTTGTGCCCCACTGCTTCTCTTCCACGTTGTCGTGCTCGGACGTGCCGGCCGGCACAGAATTGTGGGGCAGGTTGGGGATGCTGGCAAGGATGCCGCGCAACCGCTCGTCCATGGCAGAAGCCGACGCATCCAGCGCTTCGAGATTCTCCTTGAGCTGGCGCGTCTCTTCCATCAGCACCGATGCATCTTCTTTCGCGCGCTTCTTGCGGCCCACCTCTTCGCTGAGTACGTTGCGGCGCGCCTTGAGGGTCTCGGCTTCCGTGATGCGCTCGCGGCGCTCTGAATCGAGCGCGGCGAAGTTGCCTAGCAGAGCGGCGGGATCCTGCCCGCGGGCGCGCAACTTTTCTTCGACCAGCGCAAGGTTGGCCCTGACGAATTGCAGATCGTGCATACCCTTCTATGCTACCGGAAATAGCTGCATGCATCGGCATTTGACACAGCTTGATGTCAGAACTAGGGTGGCGGTCATCAGGGTTTACGGCATGCGGCTGCATCCTGGCGGCCGGGCAGGCGCCCTGACTCAATCTTCAACAGACAGGAGCCTCCCCCGATGCTTCCCGCGATACTTTCCCCGATACTCCGCAGATATTGCCTCTGTATCACCATCACCCTGGCGTCGATTGGTGCGAGCGCACATGCGCAGACACCAGCCGCTTCCAGCGCAACGCCGCCGGCACAGATCAAGAAGCAGACGCTTGCCGGCATTGACAAGCTGCAAACCTGGTACACGCAATCGACCGGCCTCTACCAGACAACAGGCTGGTGGAACTCTGCAAATGTCCTGACTATGCTGGCCGACTATTCGCTCGTAGCGCACACGGCCAGCTACAACGCGGTCCTCTCCAACAGCTTTCAGCAGGCGCAGAAGACGAACAGCGGCTTCCTGAACAACTACTACGACGACGAGGGCTGGTGGGCTCTGGCATGGATCGCCGCCTACGACCTGACGCACACGCAGCAATATCTCGACATGGCGTCGTCGATCTTCACCGACATGAGCGGCGGCTGGGACGCAACCTGCGGCGGCGGCATCTGGTGGAGCAAAGACAAGAACTACAAGAATGCGATTGCGAATGAACTGTTCCTCTCCGTCGCCGCACATCTTGCCAATCGCGCTGCGCCCAGCGCCCGCGCGAGCTACCTCGACTGGGCCAACAAGGAGTGGGCGTGGTTCCAGCAGTCCGGCATGATCAACGGCCAGAACCTGATCAATGATGGACTCGACCTTTCCACCTGCAAGAACAACGGACAGAACACCTGGAGCTACAACCAGGGCGTGATCCTGGGTGGGCTGGTGGAGCTGAATCGCGCGCAGCGTTCGCCGCAACTCATGAGCACAGCGCAGACCATCGCAAACGCGGCCATCACGCACCTAAGCGACAGCAACGGCGTGCTGCACGACACCTGCGAGGCGAATTGCGGCGCCGATGGCGTGCAGTTCAAAGGCATCTTCCTGCGCAACCTGATGGCGCTCGATGCCGCCGCGCCGAACCCGCAATATGCTACCTTCGCCGTGACAAATGCGGAGAGCATCTGGACGCATTCACGCGACGCCGGCAACGCTTTCGGCCAGGTATGGTCGGGTCCATTCGATGCGGAGAATGCGGGCAGCCAGAGCTCGGCGCTGGACGCCCTTGTAGCCGCCTACGCGGCATCTCTGCAGAAGAGACACTAGAGCCGGCGGACAGCGGCCATTCGACGCGGGTCCACTGCCTACGGCAGCCTGGTCGCGGCGGTGATGGCCGCGCATTCACCACTTTTGCGATACTGGAAGACGCCTATGGAAATGCACCGGCGCCTTTGCTCGCTCACGCTCGCCTCCCTGCTCATTGCTCTTCCCGCCGTTCCTGCCAGCGCCTCCGCGTATGACGGCAAACCGAAGCTGGTGGTGCTGGTGGTGATCGACCAGTTCCGCGAGGACTATCTGGAGCGATATCGAGCAGATTTGAAGGCGCAGCACGGCTTCCGGCTCTTCCTGGATCACGGCGCATACTTTCCCGACTGCTACTACGATTACGCGAACACCAAGACCGCACCCGGCCACGCGACGCTCGGCACCGGCGCCTACACGGACGGGCACGGCATCAACTCGAACGAGTGGTGGGACCTGAGCCGCAACGC
Source organism: uncultured Acidobacteriaceae bacterium (assembly GCA_963763665.1). GTDB lineage: Bacteria > Acidobacteriota > Terriglobia > Terriglobales > Acidobacteriaceae > KBS-83. The sequence continues at coordinate 781,210 of CAVXPT010000005.1, forward strand.
CAAGCGCCCAGTAACCTCCGTGGAGGATGACCGCTACAAGATTGTGGGTTTGCTGAACGCAGCCGAAGGCGCGGAAGGGGCTTCGCCGCGCAATGAGCGGGCTTCGACCCTGGGCGATGAGCTGCGGCTGGCGACCGTCGGTCAGTCGAAGGTCTTCGGCATCTCGCTCAAGGACCGCGCGGCGATCCTGCCCGTGGGGCACTCGGCCAATGCAGCGTATTGGATCGACCCGAAGAGCGGCGCGTTCGTGACCTCGACCTTCTACCAGAACGCTCTGCCGGAGTGGGCCACCACCTTCAACGCCAGCCCACGGGCCCAGCAGGCTTTGGATGAGTCCAAAGGCGATCCGAAAAAAAGTTTCTTCAACCAGGTGGACCTGTCGCCTGCCGGAAACGATTACGAGCTCGATTTTGCCCGCGCGCTGATCACGGGCGAGCAGCTCGGGCATCATCCGACGACGGACATGCTGACCATCTCCTTGTCTGCAAACGACGGTCTCGGCCATCGCGTCGGCCCGGACGCGCCGGAGATGCGCAACATGCTGGGGCAGCTTGACCAGCAGCTCGACGGTTTCTTTACCTGGCTCGATCAGAACGTCGACGGCGGCCTGGCCAACGTGTGGATCGCGCTCTCGGCCGATCACGGCATCGCATCCACGCCGGCACAGGCCGCATCGCTCGGCATGGACTCGGCGACCTGGGATATTCCGAAGCTCATCGGCGGCCTCAACGACGCGATGAACGGCAAGTTCTCGCCCGGAGAGAAGATCGACTACCTGTTGACGAAGCAGGATCTGCCCTACATCCAGCTCAACCAGCCTGCCTTTGAGCATGCCGGCATCAATGAGCAGGAGGCAGAGGACGCGATCGTCGTGGCGCTGCCCGCTGTGGTCGCTACGCCTGCCGGCGCAGCCACCCATCCATACACCGATAGGAACGCCGCCGCCGATCGTGGAGGCAGCGCCACCCAAGCCGTTGCCGCGCACGCGCCAGTCCCGCGCTGCAGCCGCACGCCAGGCAAAACAGGAAACCGCAGCGCCACCGCCTCCGCCCCCTACGCCGCAGCCGCTGCAGCCACCCGCCAGCAAGGTAGCGCCGCACCCGTCGCTGGTCGAGGTCTATACGCGCTTACAGCTCGCCTCGGGCTCGTTGCCCCCGGATGAGTTTGGCGAGCGCATCGCGCATAGCTACAGCCCCAATGGCGGCTGGTACGTCATGCTGGTTCCGCCTGCTTACCAGATGAATGGCGATGCCGCCGGCAGCGGCACTACCCACTTCAGCGCGTGGTCCTACGACCGCCACGTGCCGCTCGGCTTCTATGGAGCACCCTTCCAGCCCGGTATCTACTATGGGCGGGTGGCGCCGGTGGACTTCGCCGTAACCTTCGCCGCACTGCTGGGCCTGAACCAGCCCTCCGCAGCCATCGGACACGTCCTGACGCAGGCGCTCAAGCCAGTTGCCGCTACGCCGGAGACGCCGTTGACCCCAAAGACCACGCATCGCACGCGACGCAGTGCTGCAAGCGCCAAGAGTGGCGCAGAGACAGACGCGCCGGAGGTCGTCACGCCCCCATGAAGCCCGACATGCGCGTGCGGCTCTGCGGCATGGAGCTGCGCAACCCGATCATCGCCGCCTCCGGCACGTTTGGCTACGGCGTCGAGTTTGAAGAGATCCTGTCGCTGGACAGGATTGGCGGTTTCGTCACCAAAGGACTCTCGCGCGAGCCGATGCCGGGCAATGCCGGCGCCACGCATTATCGAAACGGCCGCCGGCATGATCAACTCCATCGGGCTGCAGAACATGGGGGTCGCGGCCTTCATTGCAGAAAAGCTGCCCGCGCTGCGCCGCTACAATGGCACCGTCTGCATCGCGAATGTCTTCGGCTACGCGGTGGACGACTACCTGGCGGTCATCGAGCAGTTGAATGACGCCGAAGGGATCGCAGCCTATGAGCTGAATGCGTCGTGCCCGAACACGCAGCACGGCGGCCTCACCTTCGGAGCGGACCCGCCACAACTCGCCGAACTGGTGGTGCGGTCAAAGCGACTCGCCACGCGTCCCGTGATCGTGAAGCTTTCGCCCAACGTCACCTCCATCGGACAGATGGCGCGCGTGTCCGAAGCCGCGGGGGCGGATGCAGTCTCGCTGGTGAACACCTTCGTCTCGCTCGCGATTGACGTGAAGACGCGCCGCCCCCGCATCGCGAATGTGACCGGAGGGCTTTCGGGACCGGCGATCAAGCCGATTGCGGTTCGCATGGTGTGGGAGGCGGCGAAGGCAGTCAAAATCCCGGTCATCGGCATGGGCGGAATCGCCGCTCCGGAGGACGCGGTTGAGTTCCTGCTGGCCGGAGCCACGGCGGTGGAAGTCGGCACCGCCTCCTACGCCGATCCGCGAGCGGTGGAGCGGCTGGCCAAAGGCTTGGAGAGCTGGTGCAGCAGCAACCACGTGGAACGGGTGTCTGAGCTGACGGGCGGCCTGCGGCTGGATCCACCGAAATAGCTTTCGCAATGCTCAACTTCGCAGTGCTCACTTCGCAGTGCTCAATGAAGAAGGCCAGCCTAAAGGAGGCTGGCCTGTCTTATCTCAGCGATGTAAACCTAGGCGACGCGTGAGTCAGTGTCGTCCAGCGAGCGTCCGTGCAGGGAGCGCGTCTGATTCAGATTCATTGCCACGCCGGTAAGAAACACCGGAGCTGGAGTGGCAATGGCCACCAGTACCCAACACAGGAATGACAGGAAGAGACCTACCGCGGCAGCCGCCTGCAAATTGAGCACAATGGGTATCTCCCACAGATGAAGGCTAACCAGAGCCCAGTGCTGCAGCGGCTGAATGTGATGAATGATCGCCAGCGCGAGAATAAATGCGGCGGTGGAGATGGTGGTGGTGCCGATCAGCACAACGTCCACGGTGCGGTGCAGACGCTGACGGCTGCGGCAATAGGCGCATTCTACAAAATGGTCTTCGTAGTCGCCGCGCATCGCCGGAGTAATGCCGGAGATGTCGTAACGCCAACTGGACAGTATGTCTCCGACAACCGGGTCCACGCAGCCATCCTGGCGGGTATAGCGTGGCGACGCCAGTGCATCGCTGTCAATCTCTTTCACGCGAACCTGATTTCCTGAAGTCATTTCGGTTAACCCTATGATAATGGTTCGATGCCGTCGAAAACCAGAGGATTCCCAAATTGGTAACCTCGGCGGTACCCAATTTCTTGCCGAACACCGCGTAACTCCCTAAACAGCAACAAGATAGCACGTTAAAGGGCGATTGCCGCCAGCGGCTGATCCTGTTCGGCCAGCAGTAGCTTATTCGCCAGCAGACTCATCCGGTCGCGCAAGGCCCGTTCCGCACTCACCCGTGCCAGGGCTGGCAGATTGTTGCTCTCCGAAAGGTGCGCCAGGATGACATACGCAGCCTGCCCGTCGTAGTTCCGTTCCAGAAACTCTGCAGCGGCTTCATTCGAGAGGTGACCCACTCGCGACATCACGCGCTGTTTGACGCTCCACGGGTAGGGACCATCGCGCAGCATCTCGGTGTCGTGATTCGATTCCAGCATCAGGACATCGCAGCGCCGCAAGGCCTGCCGCGCATTGGCGGCTATATATCCCAGGTCCGTGGCAAAACCGATGCGGACGCCGTCGCCTTCAAAGACAAATCCAACCGGATCCGCGGCATCGTGCGGGATGGTAAAAGGCTCGACGTCGATGTCACCAACAACAAAACGCCTGCCCGCCTCGAAGTAAGCCACCGAAGGCAGGGCTGCGGGGTCTCGGTCTGCCGACGCGGCTTCACAGAGTTCAGTATCCGGTTCGTCCATGACCGTGGCGGTGGCGGCGATGCTCGAGTGGGAGCTTTCGCCATCAGCAGCCGCACTTCCCTGTTGCCGCTGGAGCAGCCACTCGGCATAGGTCATGCGCTTGCGCGGATGCAGCCAGCGCACCCACGCGCGGTGCGTCATCTCGGTGAAGTAGACGGGAATTCCCAGCTTGCGCGCGAGCACGGCAACGCCCTGGACGTGGTCCTGGTGTTCATGCGTGATGAGAATGGCGTCGAGCGAGCGTGGATCTTCACCCGCCATGTTCATTCGCCGCAGAATCTCGCGGCAGGAGAGCCCTGCATCGACCAGGATGCGGGTGCGGTGGGTAGCGACGACTGTGCTGTTTCCCTTCGAACCACTCGCCAGCACCGTCATGCGCATCATTCAAAAAGCATACGCCGATGGTGGGACAAAACCAGAGGAAAACGGGCAAAAACAGGCAACACCGGAATCCGGAGGCGACTGTTTTATATCTCTCGGCGGCTACTGCCCGAACGCCCCGGAATGGGGCTGGCGGCGCTGCCAGTCGCGCAGCTTCGCGTGGGCTTCGGCGCGTTGTTCCGGAAAGCGTTCGGCCTGGAGCTGCCAATAGACCACGGCCTCCAGTTCGCGGGCGCGCAGATACGGCAACAGCTCATCCCAGGTCGGCGCCCCTGGATAGGAGGCCAGTGCGGCCTCGATGCCCTCGGGCGCGGTGCGCACCAGGCAGGCCACGTCCCATGCGGTTGGGCCGCCACAGGCATCTTCGAAGTCGGTCCAAAGCCAGCCCTTCGCGGTTTTCAACAGATTTTTGCGATGCGCGTCGCCGTGAATGGGCTGGATAGCACGGCCGCCATAACGCAGCGTCTCGGCCAGCCGCCAATGGGTTTCGCGCAACTGGATCAGTTCGCCGCCGGAGAGCGCACGCCGTCCTTCAAGAAACTTCAGCCAGCGCGTGATCTCGTTAAAGATTTCCAGCAGCGGCAGTTCGGCACTCGACCCTGATGGCCGGTAGCCGCGCAGAGTCTCATGCAGGTCGCGCAGCATGGCGCCTGCCTCTGCGGTGGGAATAGTGGCGTCGCGTTCGTGCTCTACCCATTGCCAGAAGCTCATGGTGTAGCCGTCGTACTGATGCGGTCCGGGCGACAGCAGATCGCTGGGCGGCACCACGGGCACACCCTGCTGATGCAGATAGGCAGCCACGGAGACGTCGCGTCCCAGCCAGGCACTCACCGGACGACGCAATAGGGCGCTCGTGGTGGCCACGCGGGCCAGCAGCGGCGCAGGCTTGAGATGCACCAGCAGGTTTGAGCCATCGGCAACCAATTCCGCGTTGGTGACGGCGATGCCATGCGCCTGCGCCACCTGCTCGGCGGCGCGTACCGCGCCTATGCTGAGTGCGTCCATGAAAGTCCTTTCCCAAAGCAAATTAGCGAGTGGATAAGTCGGCGAGTCTGCGGCTTACTGGCTGACTTGCTGATTCGTTACTTCGCCGGATACTCAAAAAAACCCTTACCCGATTTTCGCCCACGCCAGCCTGCATCCACCATGCGGATGAGCAGTGGGCAGGGACGATACTTCGGGTCGCCCAGACCCTCCTCCAGCACCCGCATGATGTCCAGGCAGACATCGAGCCCGATAAAGTCCGCCAAGGTCAATGGACCCATTGGATGCGCCATTCCGAGTTGGAAGACTTTGTCGACCGCCTCCGGGGTGGCAACCCCCTCCATCACGGCGAACATCGCCTCGTTCAAAAGCGGCATCAACACACGATTGGAGACGAAACCCGCCGCATCGTTGACCTCGATCGGTGTTTTGCCAAGCCGCTCGGAGACAGCCTTCACCTTATCGAATGTTGCCTGCGAGGTCTGCAGGCCGCGAATGACCTCCACCAGTTGCATGACCGGCACGGGATTGAAGAAGTGCATGCCGATGACGCGATCCGGGCGCTTTGTCGTGGCCGCCAGCTTCGTGATCGAGATCGACGAGGTATTCGAGGCGAGGATCGCGTCCGCCGCGAGCAGCCCATCGAGTTCCTCAAAGAGCGCACGTTTGACGGCAAAGCGCTCCGTTGCTGCCTCCACCACAAGATCGCATCCGGCAAGCGCCTTCCGGTCGAGCGTCCCGGTAATGCGCGCCCGGGCCGCGTCCGCGTCCGCCTGCGTCAGCTTGCCTTTGGCCACTTCGCGGGCCAGGTTCTTCTCCACCGTGCCGAAACCGCGATCGAGCGCCGGCTGATCCACGTCGGCCAGCACTACGGGGAAGCCGCTGCGGGCAAAGACATGGGCGATGCCGTTGCCCATGGTGCCTGCCCCGACCACCCCTACGCGCCTGATCTCGGCCATCCGCTGCACTCCATGCAAAACGTGGTTTCGGAAAACTCATGAGTGTAACAGGAGGAAGACAGCGGCAGAAAACCACAGACAAAAGCAGACAACTTCAGTAGCGAGTTATCTTTCCGGGATCACCGTCAGTCTGGCGTTGTCTCACTCTCAATGCCCCGCATCGGCGGCGGGCTTCATCGCCTTGGGCGGCTTGCGCATGATGAACGGCAAGGGCGATAGGCAGAGGATGGTGATGCTGAGAATGAAGAACGCATTCTTATAGCTGAGCATGGAGGCCTGGCGCACCATCTGCTGGTAGGCACGAACGTAGGCGAGTTGCGCTGCGGCAGCCGAACCCTGGCCCAGGCGCATCAGGCCGGCCTGGGTGTGGGCAAGATAGTCGCGATAAAGACGGCCATCCGGTCGAACGTGAGCAGCCAACTGCTGCTGGTAGACCTGGCTGCTGCGCGCGAGGAAAGTGGTAAGCAGCGCGGTTCCGAGACTGCCGCCAAGGTTGCGCGCGAAGTTGGAGAAGGACGAGATCTGGTTGTTCTTCTCGCGCGGCACCCCTACGTAGTTCAACGTACTGATGGGGATGAAGATGAAGGCGAGACCCAGCACCTGGTAGACGCGCCATAGCGTGACCTGGGCAAAGCTCACGTCGAGATCGAGACGGGTGAGATTGAAAAGACCAACCGCCGTGACGATGTAGCCCATCGTCACCAGCAGACGTGGATCCATCTTGCCGACCACACGGCCGGCAATGAACATCGTGACCATCATGGCGAATCCGGCGGGAGAGAGCACCATGCCCGAGCGTTCCGCCGTATAGCCCAGCAGCACCTGCAGGAATTGCGGAATCAGCACGGTAGAACCGAAGAGCACCATGCCGAGGATGAATTGCAGGAATATCGCGGTGCCGAAATTCCGGTTACGCAGCAGCTTCAGATCCACCACTGGATCTTCATGGTTCCACTCCCAGAAGACGAAGATGACGAGCAGCACCACGGCGATGATGGCAAACGCGGTGATGGAGGGATCGCCGAACCAGTCTTTTTCCTGCCCGCGGTCAAAGACGTATTCCAGGCAGCCCACGCCGACCGCGACCAGGCCCAGGCCAACGGAATCGATGCGGCCCTGCCGGAGACTGCGCTCCTTCAGGTACGGCGGGTCTTCGACCATGCGGTTGGACAGAAACAGCGAGATCAGTCCAACCGGGATATTGATGAAAAAGATCCAGTGCCAGTCGAGATTGTCCGTAATGTAGCCGCCGAGTGTGGGCCCGATGGCGGGCGCGACGACCACCGCCATGCCATAGAGCGCGAAGGCCTGACCGCGCTTTTCAACCGGGAAAGTGTCGGCCAGGATGGCCTGCTCGCTGGTTGCGAGGCCGCCGCCTCCCAGGCCCTGCAGAACACGCGCGAAGATGAGTAGCGGCAGGGTGTGGGCCAGCCCGCACAGGAACGAGCAGATGGTGAACATGGCCACGCAGGTCATGTAAAAGCGCTTGCGGCCGAAGCGATTTGCCAGCCATCCGGAGATGGGGAGCACAATGGCGCTCGAGACCAGATAGCTGGTGAGGACCCAGGTCGCTTCTTCCTGGCTGCCGCCGAGCGATCCGGCAATATGGGGAAGCGCGACATTGGCAATCGAGGTATCGAGCACCTCCATGAAGGTGGCCAGCGTTACCGTGAGTGCGATTAACCATGGATTGTGGCTTGGCTTCCACTCTTCCGTCATCCGGCCTCGGCAGGGAGTATCAGGGTACTGATAGAGTATCAGGAGGCTGATATGGCGCGGGTGACACAAAAGAGAGGGCAGGCGGAGAAGGGCCCTCCCGAGGTTCTGAAGCTGACGCGCCGCATGACCACGCTCTTTCGCGACCGGCTGGAGGAGCAGCTAAAGCCGCTGGGCATTACGGCAGCACAACTGCAATTGCTGGCCGCACTGGTCAAGGAACCGGGCACCAGCGGCGCACACATCTCCCGTTTCTGCCAGGTGACCCCGCAAACCACGCACGCGCTGCTGGCGGCAGCGGAGGACCGTGGCTGGGTGCGGCGCTCGCCGCATCCGGAGAACGCGCACACGCTGCTGGCCACCCTGACGCCGCAGGGGCGCCGCGTGTTCATGCGCGGTAAGACCATTGCAATCCGGCTGCAAGGCCGGATGCTGCGTACGCTTAGCGCCTCCGAGGTCAAACAACTGGAATTGGTGCTAATGCAGCTTATCGAAAACCTGGGATAACGAACCGAAGCCGAAGCGGTAGCCGACCCGTATGAATTGCGAGTCCACGCCTGGATTGATATATCCAATGTCCTTGTTCGACATGTGCTGCATGCGATATTCCACCGTCCATGAGCGCTTGTGATCGCGGAACCACTCCACGCCGCCGCCGAAGCTGAAGGTGAAGTTGAACGCCGAGGTATAGAACTCAGGAATATCGCGGGTACTGACGATGAATCCGGCGGTGCTGGCAAGAAAGGGTTGCAGACGATGCGCCGGCAGCAGGTGCACGGAAAAACAAAGTGGCGTGACGCCGGGCGAATAAGTCCAGCGTCGCCCGAGTTCGTGGTGAAAGACCTCGGTGAATGAGTTGCCTTCCAGCGTGGTGCCGGAGAAGGTTCGATCGCGATATAACTTCACATTCTCGATCGGTATCTGCTGAGGAGAGCGCTCCTCATACACCTTGGATTTGCCGTCAATGGTCAGCGTAATGCGTTGTCCATCAAGCGTGGGGTCGCTCTCGAAGAGCAGCGGCCGAATCTCCGCGCTGTAGTCCCAGGCCATCCCGTGGGCCGCGCCGATCCTGCGCTGATAGGCAAGGGCAAGGCCGGCAAACTTCCTCTGACGATCGTCCCCGAGCACAATGTGGCTCGATGAGTTCGAGTATTCGGCGAACACGGCCACGCTGTTGCGCGGTGCATAATAGCGCTGCTCTCCGCTATGCTGTGCCTGCCCACGCGACCACGTGGAGAACACAAGGGCGGCGCACCACAGCAGATAGCGGACTCGCATGCGGGACGGCAAAGCTAGTGCGCTCGATGCCGTCTGCGCGTGGCCAGCGACTCGGGTGCGCTGGTGATGCCGATGGAATGGCAGAGAGCGCTGTCCTGGCCATCGGCCAGACCGAAGAGCACGCCCTGGCCGCCGCACAGCCGCTGCTCGAAGGCGCGTGCCTGCGTGCCGACGACAGGCTCTGTCGCTTCGTGCGAGCCGTAGTATTCCACGCGATACGCATAGACAATGTCGTTGACCGGGCGCCCGGGCGTGCTGAAGTGAGCCCACGTCCCCAGTACGACGCGACCCGCTTCATCATCCAGCAACGCGTAGACCTGCTGGCCGCCATTGGCCTCCTGCCCTTCGGAGAAGATGGGGGCCCCGGCCGTGGAGCGCGGCCAGCGCACCTGCCATTCGTGCGTCTTCAGGTCGATGTGGAAGGTGGTGAAGAAGGTGGTTCGCTGGCATTCGACGCAGTCGTTGTAAGTCGCCACCAGCTCCGGGCTGCTCTCGCGCCACATGCGGACCCATCCCAGCAGGCGAAGCCCGGGGCCGCGCAACAGCAGGGTCGCCGTGATCTGCCGCTGGTTCACGTCGTAGACGCTCAGGACGTCGTCGTCCGGCAGCGCGGACGGGTTCGTTCGCTCCGCGGTAATGACCAGCAGGTGTGCGTCGCGTGGAACCGGCAGCTTCGTGACGTTGAGAGCGCTGTTGCTGGCTGCTGGAGCAGTCGCCCTGGCCGGAGGCGTTGTCGTTTCCTTCAGCGGCAGACCGATGTAGCCAATCTCTCGCAGAGCCGTATAGGGCTCGTTCATCAACGCACGCGCGACGATCGTCTGCACATCGCTCGGCTGGTGCAGATCGAGCCAGCGGAAGTTCTCAATCGATTGCGCGCGCAGCGCCGGCGTCGAAACAAACGCTGCGAAGACCGTCACAATCCAGACAGCAAAGAGGAGTTGCCGTTGCCTCATGCGTCGAGCCCCAGCTTTTTCCAGATGGCATCGACGCGTGACTTGGTGGCCGCATCCATCTCGATCATCGGCGGCCAGGGGCGGCTGAATCCTTCCGCGGCCCATTTGCGTGTGGCGTCAATGCCCATCTTGCTGCCGTAGTTCGGCAGGCGCGAAGCATGGTCGAGTGAGTCGATCGGTCCCATGGTGAATTGAATGTCGCGCTCCGGATCGATGTTGTTGGCTACCCGCAAAGTCACCTCGGCAACGTCATGCACATCGCAATCTTCATCCACAACAATGATGCATTTAGTAAACATGGCCTGCCCCAGCGACCAGATGGCGCTCATCACTTTGCGCGCCTGGCCCGCGTAGCTTTTGCGGATGGACACGATCATCAGGTTATGGAAGACCGCCTCGGGCGGCAGATGAATGTCGACAATTTCGGGCGCGGAGAGCCGGATCAACGGCAGAAAGATGCGCTCAACGGCGAGCCCCATCCACGCGTCCTCCATCGGCGGCTTGCCGACGATGGTGCTTGCGTAGATCGGATCCTTCCGATGCGTAATGCAGGTGAGGTGGAAGACCGGATAATCGTCCGGCAGCGTGTAAAAGCCGGTGTGGTCGCCGAATGGACCCTCTGAGCGCAGCTCGCCTAACTCGACGTAGCCTTCGAGCACGATCTCCGCGTGCGCGGGCACCTGCAGGTCGACCGTCTCGCACTGCACCAGCTCGACCGGCGCCTGCCGAAGAAAGCCGGCGATGATGTACTCCTCCACCTCTGGCGGCGCGGGCACGATGGCGGAGAAGGTCGTCGCAGGATCTGTTCCGATGGCGACGGCAACCTCCATCCGCTCGCCACGCAGGTCGGTCGTCGCCACGGCAGGCATGCCGGCAAAGCTTCCTGTTGCGCGCGTGCTGCCTCCTGCGAACTGGATGGAGCCGCCGGCGGTTTGGGCCATGATGTCGATACGCGCCGCTGCCGCACTGCCGATAGCGTTCGATTCCGCGGCCATGCGCAGCCGCTCGCGGAAGTGCTCTGCCGCCACCTTCTGGCGCTGCCAGTGCATGCCGGTGGTCTGGCCGTCGTAGACCTGCATGCGATACATGCCCATGTTTCGTTTGCCGTGGCGCGGGTCGCGCGTGACGACCAGAGGCAGCGTGATGAAGCGGCCGCCATCCATGGGCCAGCACTGCAGCACGGGGAAGTCGAGCACACTGAAGTTGTCGCGGAGGATGACCTGCTTGCACTCGGCCTGCCGCGCCGGCACGACTTTGGGGAAGTACTTCCCTACTTCGGCCAGCGTGGGCAGCATCTTCAACTTGCCCAGCATGCCTTCCGGCGACTTCATCTCCATCAGGGTCTGGATGCGGCCTGCGATCTCGTCCAGGCTTGCTGCCTCAAGCGCCATCTCCATGCGGCGCTGGCTGCCGAACTGGTTCATCAGCACGCTTGCGCCGGGATAACCCTTCACCCGCTCAAAAAGAAGTGCCGGCCCACCGGCCGCGACGCCCTGCACGCCGCTTTTGCGGCCCGCTTTCGAGACGCGGTCGGTGATCTCCGCGATTTCCAGGATGGGATCCACTTCTTCGCGGATGCGCTTCAGCTCGCCGGCGCGGTCCAGTCGCGCGATCCAGTCGCGCAGGTCGTGATAGGCCAAGTTCGTCTCCTGACCCTCATAGTAGAGCGGATTGCCGGTTGCGTGGCATCGCTGAGGGCTACACCCATGTGCAGGACCCGTTACTGCCTAGCGACGTTCGTCTTCCGATTGCATCCAGCGATCCATAAAGGTCTGGGCGCAGCGCGCGCCACACAGGTGCTTCACATCAGCGCTATGGGAGAGCGAGTGGCTCCAGCGGGTGATGCGCAGTGCCTCCTGCTCCGAGCCGTCGGGAGGCGTGGTGTGGTCCGTCCAGGCCAGCCACCAGTCCTCCGCGTCTCCACGCGGACTGTTGCAAACGTCACAGTGATAGGACTCTGTCCATGCCATAGCCGCACCCCTTGGAAAAGGCGGCAGCAAACCGAAACACCACCGCAAAGGCAACTTAGCACAAGGACAAAGGCCGCCGCATCTTACGAACGGCAGGGGCGGCTGCTTCAGGCGACGGTGCGCTGCTCCATCGGCTCCAGCGGATAGCCCAGCTTTTTCCAGCCTTCGTAGCCGTTGTGCAGCGGGCGCACGCGATAGATGCCCAGATTGCGCAGTCGCAACGCGGTGCGCGCGCTGGTGGCATCGCTGGGGCAGGTGCAATAGAGCACGATGTCGCGATCGCGCGGGATGCGGTCGCCCTCGGCAACCAGCGTGTCCGGTTTGAAGAGTACCGCCCCGGGCAACCGGCGCGGATCGGGCAGGTAGTCCAGCGGATGGCGCAGGTCGATGATGTAAACGTCCTCGCCGGCGTCGAGCATGGTCTTCAGCTCTTCAGGCTCGATCTTGGCGCCGCGAATCTGTCGCAGGAAGGCGCGCTGCCGGTAGACCCGGTAAGCGACGAAGCCAACCAGCAGCAGAACAAATAGCAAACCCGCCGAATGTCCGACTTCCGCCAGAGCGCCAGGGTGGCGCTTCAGAAAGTCTCCGAAAAACCGCCCCACCAGGGTCGCGCTGAGACTCCACAACAGGGCGCCACCCATGTCGAAGACCACGAAGGTCGCGTACGGCATCTTGCTCTGGCCCGCGATGGGCGCCGCCACAGCGCCCAGCCCGGGAATGAACTTGGCCAGCAGCAGCGCGCGCGCACCATAGCGCTGGAAGAAGTCCCCGGTGCGCCGCACGCAGGCTGCGGACTCGAAGGAGAGCTTGCATACGGTGCGCACGATGGTGCCGCCGTAACGCGCTCCCAGGAAATACCAGAGGGAGTCGCTGATGAGGCACGCCAGGATAGCGGAGAACAGGATCAGCGGCAGACTGAGCTGATGGGTGGCCGTCAGGGTCCCGGCAGTCAGCAGAATAGGCACGCTCGGAATCGGCAGGCCGAGCTGCTCCGCGGCGATCCAGCCGAAGAGTATGAGATAGGCGTGATGGAGGAAGAAATCGAGCGCGACCGGCATAACTTTCCAACCCAGAGCTATAACAAATGGGCTGCCCAAAGCATAGATGTTCGGCGACGGACGAGAGCGGCAAAAGTTTCGCCCCGCAAAGAAAAACCGGGCCGAATCTTGAATGATCCGGCCCGGCTGCTACCTACCCAGGTTATTCGCGCTATTTGGCCAGAACCAGCGGCATCTCGACCAGGTGCTCGCCAACGAACCATACCTGCATCTCGTTGGTCCGGACGACCGAGCTGGCGAGCAGGTCATTGGTGCCCACGTCGCCAAGATCGTCAGCCTTTTCAGCCAGGTCGCGAGCGTCCTTGAGAATCACATGGTGCGCTTCGAGCAGACGAGAGATCTGCACCGGCACCTCTTCGCGATCGATCGGTACGCGCTCGATACGGGTGTTCGCGGCCACATCGTGAGCCATCGCGATGCTGACACCACCCAGTATCTGGACGCGTTCGGCAATTTCGTCGACCAGCTCGGATTGCTCTCCGGCATGCTTGTCGAAAAGCAGGTGAAGCTGGTAAAAGGTGGGGCCGCCAACCTGCCAATGTGACTTTTTGTATAGATCGCGCAGCGTGATGGTGTCGGCAAGCAACAGATTCAGGCGGCCCACGATCTCCTGGCGTGGCGAGGCGTCGAGGCCGATCGGCAGATCCTTTACGACGGTGCCGTACTTCTGGATGGACTTCGCATGTTGCCGCCAGTTGGGCGTGATCAGGTCCGCGACCTTGGCACTGGTTTTTGGCGCTTCTTTCAGGGCATTGCTACTCATCTCAAATCCTCCCTTACAAGAAGTTAGATGCTGCTGTAGCCGCGCCGGTCGTTGATTCGAAACCACGAACTCGCGGACCAGAGTTGCTCAACTCTATTTGACCCGCACGGTGGGTTCCACGGAGAGGCCGGGCCGCAGGATATGGTCCTTGTCCTCCTCCGGCTTGCTGAAGTCGATGCGCACAGGCACGCGCTGCACCACTTTGACGTAGTTCCCGGTCGCATTTTCGGGTGGGAAGAGGCTCAGCATCGATCCTGTGGCGCCACCGACCTGTGTCACGACGCCATCGTAGTCGCGCCCGTTCATATCGACGTGAATTTTCACCTTTTGATTCGGCCGCATCAGGTGAAGCTGGGTCTCCTTGAAGTTTGCCGTCACCCACAGATCCTGCAGGGAGACCAGAGTGACCAGATTTTGACCCACACTGACGTTCTGTCCCACTTCGACGTTCTTGGTGGTGATGATTCCGTCCACCGGCGCGACGATCTTGGTGTAGCTCAGGTTGAGCTTTGCCTGGTTCAGCTCGGCACGGGCCTGCTCTACCTGCGCGGCTGCCTGATCCGCTTTTGCCTTCTGCACCTGCAGCAGGCGGGGAGCATTGCCGGCGTTGCGCGCGGCAGCCTGCGACGCCGCCAGATCATTCTTCGCGACAGCGATCTGATCCGCAGCAGCAGCAGCATTGGCTTTGGCGGAGATGACCGCAGCCTGATTTGCCTGTGCGGCCGCCACAGCCTGATCGTATTGCTGCTTGGAGATCACGTCCTTCTCCACCAGCGGCGTAAAGCGCTTCAGGTCAAGCTGCGACTTGGTATTGTTTGCTTCCGCTTGCGCCACCTGTGCCTGCGCCTGCTCCAGCAGGCCGTTGGCGCGCTTTACCTGCGCGCTGGAACCGAGAACGTTCGAATTTGCCGACGACAATGCGCTGGTTGACTGAATGTCCGTAACCGGAATGTTCACCTTGGCCGATTCATAGTTGGCCTCGGCCGCCTCCAGGTTCGCCTCATCCTGCGCAACCAGAACTTCGTAGTCGTGCGGATCGATCTCCGCGATCACCGTTCCGGCGGAGACTTCCTGGTTCTCTTTGACGGGCACGTTGATAACGTGGCCCTGGACGCGCGCACTGATCTGGATGATGTGGCCGTTGACCTGAGCATCATCGGTGTCTTCATAAAAAGTGGAATGCCAGTAATAAAGCAGCGCACCCACCACCAGCACAGCGATGACGAAGAAGAGAATGAAGCTGCGCCGCCGCTTCTTCTCCGGGTTCTCCCGCTGTTCCTGATCGGTCCCCTGCTGCTGGTTCTGGTTGCCGGCCCTGCCGGACTCCGGATCCTGTTCCGCCACGGTCACTTTCCTCCGAGAAATTCCTGATATCGCGTATCCACCACGCCCATCGCCCGCGCCAGAGACAGCTTGGCGACGTTGTGCTGATAAAGACTCGCCACGTACTGGCCGTTGGCCTGCGCGACGCTGGCCTGGGCCTGCACGACAGCGAGGTTGTCGCTGACGCCGGCGCCATAACGTTGCTGCGCGTCGCCCAGCGTCTGGTTGGCCAGTTCCACATTGCTGCGCGCCACCTCAACCTGTTTCGCCGCCGAATTCAAATCGAGAAACGCATCCTGGATATCAGCATCGATCTGCCCGCGCAGATCGCTCAACTGCGCCTTCTGGCTATCGAGCTGCGCCTGGGCCTGCCGGGCATCGCCGCGCAGCTTGGCCTCCTCAAAGAGCGGCACGCTGGCCGAGCCTACCGCGTCGAAGGTGCCGTGTGAGTTGCCCAGGGTGGGGCCGATGTCGCCGTAGTCTCCGCTGAAGGAGACGCTGGGGAAGCGTTCTGCGGTGGCTGCCTTGCGGCTCAGCTCGGCGGCCTTCACTTGTTGCTGCAGCGCCTGCAGATCCTTGCGCGTCGCGTACGCCACCTTCACGGCTTCATCCGGCTGCATGCCCTCCAGCGGCGCAAAGGGCAGGCGGTCCGCAAGTTCAAATTTCTGTTCGAGCGGAAGGCCGACGGCTCGCGCCAGCGCTATCTTGTCCTTCTCGTGCGCGTTCTGGTCGCGAATCAGCGCCTGCTGCTGCGTCTGGTAGTCCACACGCGCGCGCAGTACATCCAGTTCCGGGGCAGTTCCCGCCTCGTGGTTCGCATTCGCCTGGTCGAGCGAGGCCTTGGTGGAGGCGACCTGCGCCTCGTCATTCGCGATGTTGGCCTCGTCGGAGATGCAAGCCAGATAGGCGTAGCCAATGCTGAGCGCCACCAGGTTGCGGGCATCGTTCAACGACAGCTTGGTCGCCTCAAAGTCGTGGCGTGACGCGAGATAGTTGTTGAGCGACGGCACGCTCAACAGTGTCCAGTCCACTGTGCCGCGCACATCGGTATAGGCAAACGGCCCGATGATCGACGGGAATCCGGGAATATTCAGCCCCTGCGCCTTGAGGTTTACCTGCTGAACAGATTCCTTGAATGTGCCATTCACCGTGGGTAACAGCTTTTGCAACTGCTGCAACCGCTGCCCGCCGGCCTGGTTCACGTTCTGCCCGGAAAGAATGATGCCCAGGTTATTTTTGAGGCCGGTCAGTACCGCGTCCTTGATGGTGAGCTGCATCACGCCCGGCGTCGCGGGCTGGTTCGCGACGCTGCCCTGATAAGCACTCTGCGGCGGGGCCTGCGGAATAGTAGGCGGCTCCCATTTCGAAGAGGAGGAACTCGAAGACGAGCTGCCGCCGAGCTGTCCCAGGGCCGGGCTGACCCCGGCCAGAAGAACCAGCATCAGCCGGCCCACCGGTAGGAAGGGCCGCACGCACACTCCCGGCTTTGAATGCCTCTGAAAAAATCCCCACATGATAGTCGCCATTTTGGATGCCAGATCGCTGGCAAAGACTTAAAAAATCAGAACTTCCCGTTTGATTCTCGAGACTTGCCAGCCAGACAGCAGCATATCCGGATCAACCTGGTCAGCGGTACCCTTCCGCCGCCAGATCGTGAAAGATCCGAGGCGGAAGGGGCTGCTGAAAATCCACGACGCTAGTGGGCGGCGGAGTGAACCAGTGCGCTGGCCAGCGAGCACAATGCAGCGCGATACGCTCCGCCGACGTGGGTCTCGGTCCAGGGGTCGCCTGTGGCCTGTTGCAGCAACTGTTCGGACTCGGCTCCGCTCCGGCCCAGCATCGCACGCAGCACAAACACGCTGCGCTCCACCGGACCCAGGCCCTCCAGCCACTGCCGCATGCGCGTGCGATTGGCACCGGAAAGCAAGCCCTCCAATTGCTCCCGGGTGACGCCGGCAGCGCTCAGTTCATCGGTTTCCACGCATCCACCCAGATCCGCGGCCGCCGATGGATGCATCTGGGCAGGGCGCAGAGCGGCCACGCGAGCGAGGGCCCGCTGGACGAGATCCTGGCTGGCCGCACTGCGCGCGGCGTCGCCATCGGCGCAGGGATCCATTTCGACGCCTGCCACGGTCTGTTCCACGAGCTGCGTCGCTTCGTTTTCGTCACCAACGAAGAGGGCCGCGGTCTGATAGAGCTCGCGGGCTGCAGATTCGAACAGGGCGCTTTCGTTACAGTCCGCACAATCTGTCGCGGGCTCAGGAATGGCTGTCTGGGTCTCGATCACGGATGCCTCCAACTCGCTGGTTACGGCTGTGGTGTGGGTTGTTCTTTCATCCTCAGCTACCTCGCGCCGCGCGTCAACCGAGGCGCGGAGCGGATTTTGGCACAGCGTTCATATCGGGCGGTACGCGTATCCTGTATGAAAGGAACATCTTCCATCCGAACCAACCCTTCCCGACCGGTATGACCGCACGCCCATCAAAGCGAGAGCAACTGTTCTTCAGCCGCGACGAGTCATGGTTGCGCTTCAATGGCCGCGTCCTGCAGGAGGCGGAGGACCCCAGCAACCCTCTGCTGGAGCGGGTGAAGTTCCTCGCCATTACCGCGTCCAATCTGGACGAATTTGTCGAAATTCGCGTAGCCGGCGTAATGCAGCGCATAGAAGACGGCTACAACGAAGCGGGACCAGATGGCCTCACGCCGGAGCAGACCTTCGACCGCGACACCTCGGAGCTGCGCACCTTCGTCGAGAGCCAATATCGCTGCTGGAACAAGTCGCTGCGGCCCGCGCTGCACGCAGCCGGCATCCGCGTTCTGGATTACAAGGACATGACCGGGGAGCAACTGGAGCATGCCTCGGAGTTTTACCAGCGCGAGGTCGATCCGCTGCTGACGCCGATCACCATCGACCCGGCGCATCCCTTCCCCAGGGTGCTGAACAAGGCGCTGTGCCTGGCGCTGCTGTTGCGCAGCAAACGCAAGAGCGCGGCCGGTCCTGTCCTGGGGGTGGTCACTGTGCCGCGCGCCCTGCCCCGGCTGGTTCCCGTGCCATCCGCCGGCGGCACCATCGACTACATCTTTCTCCACGAGCTGATCGAAGCCCACGCCGCGCGCATGTATCGCGGATACGAGGTGCTGGCCACCGCTGCCTTCCGGGTGACACGCAACAGCAACCTGTACCTGCAGGAGGAAGAGACGCGCTCGCTGCTGGAGAGCGTGCGCACGGAGCTGCACAACCGCCGCAAAGGGGACGCGGTGCGGCTGGAGGTGGAAGAGGGCGCTGACCCGGACATCATCGACCGGCTGCGCGTGAACTTCGAGGTGGACGAGTCGCAGGTGGTGCGCACCGACGGCCCGGTGAACCTGTCGCGGGTGATGACGCTTTACACCGATACCCCGCGGCCGGACTTGAAATACGCGCCGTTTGTGCCGCGCGAGCTGCGCCTGAATCGGCGCTCGGCGAATATCTTCGAGGAGATCCAGCACCGCGACATTCTCCTCCACCATCCCTACGACTCCTATGACGGCGTGGTCAGCTTCATCGAAGCTGCTGCCGAGGACCCGGCCGTACTCTCGATGAAGCAGACGCTCTATCGCACGTCGGCAGACTCGCCCATGTTTACCGCACTGATCGAAGCCGCGCAGTCGAAGGAGGTCACGGTCGTCGTCGAGTTGATGGCGCGATTCGACGAGGCCTCGAACATTCGTTGGGCGCGCAATCTCGAAGACGCCGGGGTACAGGTCTTCCATGGCATCGTGGGACTGAAGACGCACTGCAAGCTGGCCCTGATGGTGCGGCGGGACGAAGACGGCGTGACCCGGCGCTACGCCCACCTGGGCACGGGCAATTACAACCCGAACACCGCGCGTTTCTATACCGACATCAGTCTGCTTACCTGCGACCCAGCGATTACTGCGAGCATGCAGGCGGTTTTCAATTACCTGACCGCGCATTCGGAATCGGACGACTACTCGCCGCTGCTGGTGGCGCCGCTCACGCTCGCCGAGCAGTCCATCCAGATGATCCGCCGCGAGACCGACCATGCGCGCAAGGGCCGGCCGGCGCGCATCATCGCCAAAATGAATTCGCTGCTGGAAAAGAGCATCGTCGAGGCGCTCTACGAGGCGTCGCAGGCAGGCGTGGAGATCGACCTGATCGTGCGCGGCATCTGCTCCCTGCGGCCCGGAGTGAAGGGGCTCAGCGAGCGCATCCGCGTGCGCTCGATCGTGGGGCGTTTTCTGGAGCACAGCCGCATCTTCTACTTCGCCAATGGGGGAGAAGAAACCGTCTATTGCGGCAGCGCGGACTGGATGCCGCGCAATCTCTTCGAGCGCTGCGAGGTGCTTTTCCCGGTCAATGACGCGCAGCTCCGCACGCGGCTCAAGGATGAAATCCTGGCCGCTTACCTGGCCGACACGGCGAAGACCCGCATCCTCGAGCCGTCCGGCGACTACCGGCGCGCCCGGCCCGCGAGCGGCAAGACCGCCTTCTCCGCGCAGGACTTCTTCATGCAGCTTGCCGAAGCACGCGTGACCGCCGACCAGATACCGCCCGCGGTGGAAATGGGGCAGCCCGGCCCTATACCGAAGCCGGCGCCGGGGCGCAAAACTCCTGTGCGCAAAAAAGCGAATCGTGCCGTTGCTCGTCTCGCCCAGGACGACGCAGCAGCGGCGCCACTTTCCTGAACGGCCGAATGGTTGCATCCCCTCACGCGATGCCGAATCCCATCGACCGCGCCTGCTGTTTCGACCGGATGCATCTCAACCGCGGACGCCAGGCTTTGGCATGAACTATGGTGGAACCCTGAAAACCGGCGACGCGACGATCGGCGACGATGTGAAAGTAACGCTTGAAGTTGAGGCGATCAAAGAATAGTCCCCCTTCGGAAAGGGCTGGGCCAGGAGGAAGCGCAGCATGGACCACGATGTTCTCGTAGCACAGCAATTCGGCACGACGGCGCGGGCTTACCTGGAGAGTGTGACGCATGCCACCGGAGAAGATCTGGAGATGCTGGGGCGGGAGATTGCAGCAACTCCGCATGCTGTCGTGCTCGATCTGGGATGCGGCGCCGGCCATGCGAGCTTTGCGGTAGCACCGCATGCCGCTTCGGTGACGGCCTATGACCTGACCGCCCAGATGCTTGCAGTGGTGCAACGCGAAGCCGCCGCGCGCGGGATTGAGAACATCACCACGATCCAGGGCATGGCGGAAGTTCTCCCCTTCCCGGAGGCGCACTTCGATTTCGTGATCAGCCGCTACAGCGCGCATCACTGGCACGACGTGCCAGCCGCGCTGCGCGAGGCGCGGCGCGTCCTGAAACCCGGTGGCCGGGCGCTGATGATCGACACGGCGGGAGGCGAGACACCGCTGCTCGACACCCATCTTCAGGCGGTCGAGATTTTGCGTGATCCGTCACACGTCCGCGACTACAGCACGCGGGAGTGGCTGGCGCTGTTCCGCGAGGCCGGTTTCACGGCAACGCTGCGCAAGCAATGGCCGGTCGCGCTCGAGTTCTCCGGCTGGACCGAGCGGCAGCGGACCGCGCCGGAACGCGTTGCTGCCATCCATGCGCTGTGGAAGGCGGCACCCGACGAGGTGCGCAGCTTCTTTGCGGTGCAGCCGGATGGTTCGTTCACCCTCCAAAAGATACTGATCGCCGCCGAGTGAGAGGGCCCATATCGCGCGCGTCCCTGCGCTGCCGCTACACTGAAATTTGCTCCGCTTCCCTCACACATTGCTGCGGTACTGGCACCTTTTGAGCCTGGATGCGCCCACCGTGGCCGCACTCTGGTGCTGGGCCTTTGGCCGCGCGGCTCGCATACGGCTGGCGCCTTGGCTTCCGGCCGCGCTGGCCATGGGCACCTGGCTGTTCTATGTGGCGGACCGGCTGCTGGATGCGCGGCTCTCGCCGGAAGCTGCGCTGAAGGAGCGGCATCGCTTCCATGATCGCCACCGGCGGTGGTTCCTCGCCATGGCCGCGCCGGTAGCGCTGGCCCTGGCGGTCATGGTGGCACGCATGCCGTCGTCGCTCATCACTTCATACTGCGTTCTCGGTGCGCTATCGCTGCTGTATCTCGGGCTGGTACATCTGCCGGCTCGGGCACGTGGCAGGTCACTTCCTTACTTTCCCCTTCCTTACTTCCCCAAGGAGTTCGCCATCGCGCTGCTGTTTGCCGCTGCATCGGCGTTGCCTGCGTGGGACGCGGCGTGGCACAGCGCCGCGGGGATGCCGCGGCACCATCCGCTGTTGATCCTGTGCCCGCTCTTTGCGGTGCTCTGCTGGCTGAACTGTGTGGCTATTGAAGATTGGGAGCAGCACCATCGGGGAAACCGCGTGCGGTGGCTTGCAGGGCTGGCGATTGTCGCCAGTGTCCTGAGTCATTTCGGCCTCGTCAGCCAACCAGCGCGTTGGCTGGCCGCTGCTGCCGCGTTGAGCGCCGTACTCTTCCTGGCGCTTGACCGGTCGCGGCTGCAGCCTGGAGGACGACGTATCGCAGCGGACCTCATCCTGCTGACGCCGCTTTTACTCCTTGTGGGGCCGTTCGCGCCATGAGTACACCGGCCAGCTTCGACCGGTTGTCGCGCGTCTATCGCTGGATGGAATACTTCAGCTTTGGTCCGTATCTGCAGCAATGCAGGAGGTTGCGTATTGCAGAGATGACGGCTTGCAGGCGCGCGCTGGTGTATGGGGACGGCGATGGCCGCTTTCTTGCGGAGTTGGTACGGCACGCCCCGGAGATTCGCGCCACGGCAGTGGATGCGAGCAGCAAGATGCTACTTCGGCTTGCCCAACGGATGCCATCCGAGGCACAGGTCCGGCTGGTGCATGCGGATGCACTCGAGTGCGAGCCGGCGGGACTGCCCGACGCGCCTTTCGATCTCATCGTCAGCCACTTCTTCCTCGATTGCTTCAATGAAGCGGAGATCGCTTCGATCCTCGCACGCATGAATGGTGCAGTCGATGAAGGCGCGTGCTGGGTGGTCTCCGACTTTGCCATTCCCCAGCGAAAACCAGCCCGGCTCTTGGGAACGTTGATCGTGCGGGGTCTGTATCTGGCTTTCGGTCTGCTGACGGGATTGCGAACTCGCCATCTGCCGGACCACGCGCGTGCGATGCGCGAAGCTGGGTGGATGCTTGAGGATCGGCGGGAGTTGCTGTTGGGACTGCTGGTCAGCGAGCGCTGGCGTTACGCTTCTTTGATATCGCGATATTCGACCGATTGATGGAGACGGCAAGCAACACATAGAGGCGTCCGGCGCCATCCCAGAGAGTATGGCTGAGTGTGATTGCACCGCCGAACCCGACCCGATGTGTGCGGGCGGATTTCGTCTGGATGGCGTCCGGGTGGGTGGATTTCCGGGGACGCCGCCGGACGTTGTGCCCGACCCGTATCCGCCGCCCGATCCGGAGCCTGATGGACCGGGCTTTCCTGAACCCGATCCCGATCCTGCCCCGCTCGACCCCGAGCCCAAGCCTGTTCCAGTGAACTACACCTAAGTATTCACGACCTTAGTGCGCGTTCGCCTTCTTCGCCACGTCCGGCGGCAGTGAAGTGTTGCGGTTTTTCAGCCATTCGAGTGTCACGCTCTGGCCGGCGTGCCTGTTGGCCTGCACTTTGAGGCTGGGCATGTAGATTTCGACGCCCGCCTGCGCCGTCATGCGCGTATCGCCGTTCACCAACTGGTTCTGATAGTTTACGAGATCGAGGTCGAACCAGGGCTCGTTCGCCGCGTCGATCATGGTCAGGTCCGCGTTGTGCATGGTGAGCTTGCCGAAGTTGAGCGCGCCATTGCGGAAGCGGATGAAGTTATGCCACTGCGCCAATTGTGCCGGATCGTTCGATGCATTGCCGTAGATGACTTCGATGTCCGGAACTCTTACCTGCACAGTCGTCAACTGGCCGCGAATGTGCGGCGGCGGCAGCAGCTTCTCTGTATCGAAGACGATGTCGTTGCCGGAGATGGTCACACCGGCCACATTCGTAGCGTGCACAAGATCGGAGAGCTTGACGTCGAAGGTGCCGAGCAGCCCCTTCACCGGAACTTTCAGGACTGAGATGTGCTGCACATGCAGACGCACCAGGCCGTCGGGTGTGGCGGCGAGCGAGCCGAGAATTTCGATGGGCAGCGGAACCACCTTCTTAACCGTGCCGCGAATCTTGACGAGTTCGCCCTCCGGCTGAACGTCGACGTTTTTGAGCGGGGAGTCCTGCGAAGCGGTGGAGTTGAGGTATTTGCCGATGTCGCCGATGTTTGCGCGGATGACGCCTTTTTCAATCTTCAGGATGAACGAATCCGGCTCGTCGAAGGACGGATTCACATTCGGTTTCGTGCGGACCATCTGACCGGCGATCCAGACAATGTAAATGCGAAAGTCCGGCCCTTTGCGAAGCTGAATGTTGTGAGCGTAAACCAGCGTCGGCGCGCGGTCGTTGGCGGATGGAACAGCCGCTACGGCAGGTTCGGGTGAACTCGCGGGGGCAGCGGTAGCCGGCCGTCGCACCACAAGTCGTCCGAGGAACCAGCCGAGGAGAAGGGCAACGACAACGGCCGCGATTCCTGGAAGAAAACGACGTACACGGCTCACGGGCTAATTTTATCGACGGAATGGCTGTGCATACGCGTGTCGACGGCGATTCACCTCAACTCTTTAGGCACCCCTCTGGCCCGAATTGAGGCACCTTTGGTCTAGCTTGATTGTTACAATCAGGTTACAGACCTGCAGCGTTTAAGCGGCACTGAACTTTTCTATGACCCTTTATATTCTCCGACATGCCAGCGCCGGATCTCGCCGGCAGAATCCTCTACTCGATCGCAAGCGCGGGCTGGACAAGGAAGGCAAGCAGCAGTGCCTGTTGATTGGCGCCTACCTGAATGCGATGAACGTCAGTTTTGATGCGATCATCTCCAGTCCCCTGAAGCGCTCTCTCCAGACAGCATCCTTAGTGGCGACCGAGATCGGTTTTGAGCAGAAGATCGCGGCCGATTCAAGCCTGGAGCCGAGCGGAAAATTCGCCGACTTCGAAGCGATGCTGGCGAAGCACGCCGGGCAGGAGGCGGTTCTGGTGGTTGGCCACAATCCCAATCTCGCGCAATTCGCCGGAGCGCTGATCGCGGCGCAGCGCGGCGGACGGGCCAACCTGCGGCTGCGCAAGGGAGCCATGGTGCGGATTGACGTAAGCCGGCGGCCCGCTCAGTTGCTGGGGCTGGTGGACACGCGCATGCTGCGCCAGTTTCAGGCAAGCGTCGCGAAGAGCTCGCGGCGAAAGACTTCCCGGAAGTAATCCGCCTCTTTGCGCAGCGACCACAGCTCCAATTCCGCGCCGGTGCGTCCGGGACGAATCTTCAACTCCACGCGCTTGGGATAGGCGCGCACCGTGACGCGCAACACGTCGCTGGCTCGATCCTGGTTCAGCGCGACGGCCAGACGCAGCAGCACGATCGCGCGCTTCACGTTGTCGTGCTCGGCCGGGGCGATGTAGCGGAAGGCGCGGTCCTGCGGAGCCGGCCGTGACTTTCCCAGGTAGCGCGCGATGCCGGAGACAATGGAGCGTTGCTGCGGCGTGAAGCCGTAGAGCTCGGAACCGGCGATCACGTATTGCGTGTGCCGATGGTGGCCCTGGTAGTTGATGTACTTCCCGACATCGCGCATCATCGCGGCGGCTTCCAGCCATTGCCGATAGTCCGCCGGCAGTCCATGCATCGATTGCAGATCGCGGAAGAGCTGCGCCGCGTGCGCGCGCACCGGCTCCGCCGACCGGGTGTCTACTCCATAGCGCTTGCAGGTGGCCAGTACGCTCTCCCATCGGTCACGCTCGAACTGCTGGTGCGCACTGGTGCGCGCATCCTGTTCGGCGAGCATCTGGGCAAGAATGCCGTCACGCAGCCCGAGGTCGGAGTAGCGGAAACCCGCCAGCCCAAAGTGCTCCAACAAGGTCGCGTATACCTCGGCGCCGGCCACGATGATCTCCGCGCGCCGCGGCCCGACTCCAGGCACTCTGCCGCGCTCCTGATTGGTCAGCTTTGGCAGTTTTGTGGCAAGTCGGCGCACCGCGCGCGTTTCAGCCGTGCGGCTCATGGGCTTTGTGCCCTTGGCTGGCCGGCCTGCCAGCCTGGTCACGACGCTGGCCTGCACCAGAGCCGCGGCCGTACCCGAGGTGGCAATGACCTGCACGCGCGACAGGCTACCGAAACGCCTGCCCGCCCGCCCTAGCTCGCGGCGGATGTACCGCTTCATGCGCGCGATATCTTCCGGCGCCGGCCGATCGGCTTCGTGCAGGAACTCTTCGGTCAGGCGTACCGCGCCCAGCGGCAGGCTCATCGTCTCGACGATGCGTCTGCGGTCCGACAGCGTGATCTCACACGAGCCGCCGCCGAGATCGACCAGCAGGCAGCGGCCCTGGGTGCGCGTTTCGCGCATCACGCCGCGATGGATGAGCCGCGCCTCTTCGAGTCCGGAGATGATCTCGAGGTCCCAACCTGTCTCGGACTTCACCCAGGCGACAAATGCCTGAGCGTTCCGAGCATCGCGCAGCGCGGCGGTGGCGACCGCGCGCACGCGGTCCGCGGCTGCCTCCTGCACCGCCTTGTAGAAGCGTTTGAGGGCACGCAGGGTGCCCGCCATCGCGTCGGGCGAGATCATTCCGCCCTCGAAGACGCTGGCGCCGAGGCGCGTCACTTCGCGATCTTCGTGGAGAACTTTCAGGCGGTGCTGTTCGATGCGTGCAATCTTGAGCCGGCAGGAATTCGAGCCGATGTCGATCGCAGCGAGGGTCTGCATTCTCTGCATGGAAGCTAAGACTAACTTGATTTTCGCGGCAAGACACGCCGTGAAGGCGCGCGGCGGGGCCGCAACGCCTGCCATTCCCCGATGAAGCGGCGGCCCATGGTGGTGGTCATGCGCAGTGCACGCTGGTAGGCGCGCTGAGTCCGCGCGTCAAGTTGCGCCTCGAGCAGGCGACCGTCGTCCCGCAATGCTTCTCGCGCTTCTTCTCTCACCACATCCCAATCGTGCCACTCGCCGATGGCGTCCTGCACACGCTTGATCGCTTTGGCCATGGCCTCGGCCGCCGGGTCCTGGTCGTCCGATTCCGCGACATAGCGTGCTTTCTTCGCACCCTTGCGGAAGTCGTGCAGGTTCTCCTTATCAAGGAGCGGCATCGCATCCATGAGGCGCAGATAGTCTTCGAGCGCAAGACGCGCTGCAGGCCGGTGAGCACGATGGCTGACGGAGCGGCGCTTCGCCATGGCAGCCATGAACTGCCGCTCGACATCGAGCAACCGATTCGCATGATCATCGAGCGTGCTGCAGAGCGCCTGCGCGGCATCGGAGCGCTGGCTCTTCAGCCAGGCATCGAGCGAACGCGCCTGGTCCGTCAATTCGTTCCTGACGGGCGGCATCGCCGCAGTGCCCGTTTCATTGGCAGCCGCTAGGGAAGCAGCGCCGGCCTTTGCTTCTTCCGTAGCGGGCAGGAAGTTTTCCGCCAGAAGCTCGCGGTGGACGTCGAAGTCGCGCACCGTTCCGGAGGCACGGCGGACCTTCTTCAACTGTCGCAGCCAGCGCTGGCGCGCCTCCTCCGTTGCCTTGCCCAGGCCGCGCGCGCCAGCCTCCCGCGCCAGGGTCTCCAGGGTCGCCTCGACCCGCCGCGTACCGGTGCGCAGGTGGTGGACGGCTTCCACCTTAGGCGCCTCGCCATCTTTGCGGCAGGCATCGAGTGTGCCCCGCATGGCAGCAGCGACCTCGCGCAGATGTTCGAGCATCGGCGAAGCGTCCACGCTCCGGGTGCCCTCATCCGGCTGGTATTCTGCTGATTCGGTCATGTCTCATCCCATCGTACTTCCGGTGCACACCGATGCTGCACCCCCGCGCTTCCTCACCACCCGCCGCGCCTGGGCCATCCTGCTCCTGGTCTGGTTCGCCGTCTATTTTGCGGCGCTCTTCTCGCCGGCATTGCTGGACGACGCCGACGCCGCGCACGCCAACGCCGCGCAGCACATGGCGCTCTCCGGCGACTGGGTGACGTTGAAGATCAACGGCATCCGCTACCTGGAAAAAGCGCCTCTTCCCTACTGGCTGACCGCCATCGACGATCATATCTTCGGCTATAACGTCTTTTCCGCGCACCTTCCGATGGCGCTGGGTGTGCTGGCGACGGCCATGCTCGCCTGGCACTGGACGCGCCGAGCATTCAATGAACGAGCGGCATTTTATGCGGCGCTCGCTCTGTTGACCGGCATCGGCGTCTTTCTCTTCACCCGGATCGATATTCCGGAAGCGCTGCTCACCTTTTTTATTGGCCTCGCGCTTTATTGCTTTCTGCTTGGGCTTGAAGACCGAAGACCTCTGCTCTTCTATGTGAGCTGGGCATCGCTTGCCGTCGCGACACTAGCCAAGGGGCTCATCGCTCCGGTCTTTTTTTTTGCGGCGGCGGCGCCGTGGCTGGTCGTTACCGGGGAGTGGCGGCGCTGGCGCGAGATGCGAATTGCGACAGGCCTGCTGTTATTCCTGGGAGTGGCTGCGCCGTGGCACATTCTCGCCGGCCTGCGTAATCCGGATCAGGGCAATCCTGTCGGCAACCATCCCACCGTCGGCCACGTGCATGGGTTCTTCTACTTTTATTTCATCAACGAGCAGGTGCTGCGCTTCCTGGGCAAGCGCTACCCGGTGGATTACAACAAGCAGCCAGGGTGGGTCTACTGGATTGGCCAAATCGCCTGGTTGCTGCCGTGGAGTTTTTATCTGCCGCTGGTAGTGCGGCGGGCGTGGCGCACGCGCACTCGATGGATCAGCAATCTGCGATTGGAGGACGCCGGCGAGCGGTTTCGCAGCCGCAGCATCTGGCTGTTATCGCTCTACGCCGGCTTCATGCTGGTCTTCTTTTCCATCTCTACAAACCAGGAGTACTACACCTTTCCCGCATATCTGCCGCTGCTGATGCTGACGGCGGCTGTCCTCGCATCCTTTGAACTGCGCGCAGAGCGCGTCGACGAAGAAGCGCGCGACGGTACGGGCAGATGGCTGATCGGCGCACACGTTCTGTTCGCCACGGTGGGAGTGCTCTCCGCGGCCGCGTTGAGCTATGGGCTATGGACTTCGCGGCATCTGGCATTTGTGCCGGACATCGGCACACTGCTGGCGCATCGCGCCGTGGGCGACTACTCGCTCTCCATGTCGCACCTCTTCGATCTGACTGGACCATCGTTTGCGGCATTGCGGCTGCCTGCCGTGATTGCGGCCGTGGTTCTGCTTGCGGGTCCGGTACTGGCGTTGCAGTTGCGCAGGCGAGCACGGCACTTTGAAGCGACACTTTCGGTAGCCTTCACCCTTGCGATCTTCCTCATCGCCGCGCACATTGCCTTCGTGCGCTTCGCGCCGATGCTTTCCTCTGAGCCGATGGCTGCAACCATCAATCAGGTTGCCGGTTACCCGGCCAGCGAGAGTCCTTCGGATCCAGCAGCATCGCGTGCGACGCTGAT
The DNA here is from genome assembly GCA_963763665.1 of uncultured Acidobacteriaceae bacterium. Taxonomy (GTDB): domain Bacteria; phylum Acidobacteriota; class Terriglobia; order Terriglobales; family Acidobacteriaceae; genus KBS-83. Next base: position 809,894 of record CAVXPT010000005.1, read on the forward strand.
CGTCTATGGCGATCAATCGGATGGCGCATCTGTGCTCTTCTACACGCGGCGCCAGGCGTTGCTGGTGCACGGACGCACTTCCACCATGGTGTGGGGTTCCATGTGGCCGGATGCGCCGCATGTCTTCATCGACGACAAGGAACTCGCGTCGATCTGGGGCACCGGCAATCGCAAATTTTTATTTGCGCAGGGGGAGCGGCGAGACCAGGTGGAAGCAGTGCTGGGAAAACGGCTGATTCCGATCCAGGAACTGGCGGACAAGATTCTCTATACGGATCGGCCGCTGTGAAATCCCGCTTGCATGGCCTTCGCTTAAGACTTCGGCTTGGACGTCAGTAACGAAGTCTGTTCGGCAGCCGCATGCTCAGATTTTGGGTCTACCCGGTGGAGCGTTCCGCCAAAACGAAGTTCATACAGCTCTCCGCGATAACGAAGACGGCGACGCAGGTAACTGGCTGCCCAGAAGAAGAAGCCTGTCAGATCTCGAAGTGGATAGAGCCACGCGTACGTAACGGCTTTCCGATCCCGGACGACACCGCCCACCAAAACTGACAGAAGGACTCGATCAAGATAGGCCCACGCCAACGCAGCCAGCCCAAGGTATGGATAATGGGCCGCGGATAAGGCCGCGAACGCGAGAAGGCCGAACGGCATGGCAAATGTGAAGATGGTTCCGGCGTGCCCCTTCGGCCGGGAAAAACGCGTGCTGGTAGCCCAGCCTAGCTGGTGCGCAAAGGTGCTCGCGAATGAGGTATTCACTACGTGGTGTTCGATCGGATATGTGGAAAGCACCACGGTTTCTCCGCTTCGATGCACCCAGTTGCCGAGAATGAAGTCGTCGGCATGGTATTGGCCAACCGGAGCGAAACCGCCGATCTTCTCGACGCTGCTGGTTCGCATCACCATCGTCGGACCCAAGGCAAACTGCATTCCTTCCAGCATCTCCGCCACAAGAACGCCCGACGTCATCTCCACCGACATCCCTAATGCTTCCAGCCTTGCCCACAACCCGTGTTTGGTGACTCCCCTGTAGACACAGGTCACCATTCCCACATTTGCGTCCTGCAGCGGCTGAACGACCTTTGCGAGATAGTCTCTTTCCGCATAAACGTCGCTGTCCGCCATCACGAGTATGTCGTGCCGGGCCGCGCGGCGCATGATCTCCAGCGAGTAGGTGCGGGCGTTTGGCCACTCCGGTTCGCCGGAAAGATGGATGGAAGATTCGATATGGGGGTAGCGTGCCGCTACCAGACGTGCAATGGCCAGCCCTGCGTCGTCCGTTCGCCTGGCGCAGAAGAGAATTTCAAAGGACGGATAATCCTGTTCGAAGAAACTGGTGAGGTTCCGTTCGAGATCGGGTTCGTCGCCGTGGAGTGCTTTGAGCACACTCACCGGCGGAAAAAACGTGGCTGGAGCGGTCTGGCGACACCGGTCACGATATCGAACGACGCCTGCTATCACCATGACGCTGTAGATCGTGGAGGTAATGAGGCCAAATATGCCCAAGGCGAGCAGGAGATGGAGCATCGCGATACGGTTTCACCTGTAACTGGGAATAGCTATTCATTAGACTACGCTGGCGACCGCACGTCTGCCTATGCCCAGTTTCTGCCGGCGCGAACCCCGAGGCAACGGTAAGTCATTGATTCACTATCGTTTGCGTTCCCGAATGGGAGGCGGCTCGACGACCGGCTTGCGCAGAGGCACCATGGCAGCCTCGTTTGCCATCGGAGCGTTTTGCTGCATGTGCTGAAGCATCTCCGAGCGCACATAGTCGACAAAACTCTGCATCTGCCGGTTCATCTCCTCCATGCGCTCGCGCATCTGCAGGATGATGGCGATGCCCGAGATATTGACCCCCAGATCGCGCGCCAGATTCAGAATGAACTCGAGCCGCTCCAGGTCTTCATCGGTGTAGAGGCGGGTATTGCCCTCGGTGCGCGAGGGCTTCAGCAGCCCCTCCCGCTCGTAAAGGCGGAGCGTTTGCGGGTGAATCTCGTACATCTCCGCCACTGCGGAGATCATGTAGGCGCCCTTGGATCTGCGTTTGGTCGGCATCGTCTGTTTTCTACGCCGGCGCGTGCGAATCGCTGAAGCGCGAATCGCTCTCCTGCGCCACCGGATGGCTGAAGTGTACGCGGTTCCGGGGGGCGCCGCGCCAGCCCCGGCGGGTGCGTATCCGGTATGGCATGAGTATGTCGGCACAGTAACCGTCGCGCGCCTCCACATGCAGCCGGACGGCCTGGGAGCGCTCCCCGGAGCCGCTTCTGCCGTAGAGAACCGGTGCCACCAGGATGGCGGCCACAAGCTCGCCTCGTTGCCAACGGGCTCGAAGGCCCTCGGTCAGGCTCGCTTCCTGCTGCTCTATCGACGGCACGTGCGAGGGCATCTGGGCCACGTCGGAGACTTCGACAGGGTAAAACTCGGGCTCGGAGGATCCCGGTAAAAGCCAGGCGGCGGCTGGGGAAAATCGCCCACTTTTCTGGAGTTCTGCCTCAGCCCAGGGCATAACGGCGTTCACTAAAAGTTGTACGTTGGCCTGTTTAGGTAATTTCTGCTGCATTTCGACCCTTTGGTAATCAGAATTTCCTATTACTCGCTGGTGATCCGCCATGGGAAAGGGCACACTTCCGTCATGAAGAGCCTTCGGTTCACCCTCACCGCCTTCACCTTCGCAGTCGCATCGGTGCTTGCCCAGCCGGTTCAGGCCCAGCAAGGCTGGACCCCGGCGGCGGCCGACTATCCGGCCGTCAAGGTGCCCGTGGGACTGAAATCCGAACCCGTCATCAACAGCCCTGCCAAGGCCTATTTCCGCACGCGTCTGCGTGAGGGATCAAGCCAGGGAACGAACTTCGGCGGCCATTACGCGCTGCTGCAATGGGGATGCGGCGACGGCTGCACCACCTTCTTCATCGTGGACGAATTGAACGGCCACGTCTATGAGCCTGGCTACAATCTGACCGCCCCGAAGAACGGCGCAGACGAGAACGTCGGCTTCCAATACCGGCCCGACAGCCGCCTGCTGGTGATGCAGGGCTGCCATGGCAACTCTGCCAGCACTTGCGGTAAGTACTACATGCTGTGGACCGGGTCGAAGCTGGAAACGCTCGATCGCGAGCCGTTGACTACGACCATCGCAGCAGTTGGCGGCATGCAATAGGGGGTTTCATAATGGGAAACAGACCAGGGACTTGTCCCTGGTCTGTTTCTTTGCAGTCGCTTTCGCCGTCAGCTAGACCTTGTTCCAGAGCACAGCGCGTGGGTCTTCCGGATTCAGGTGGGCGAACTCCCGCAGAATCTCCTTCGAGCGCTCGTCCCGCAGTTGGGGAACGGTAATCTCCACGGTGACGATCTGATCGCCCCGGTGGCCTTCGTTCGAGGCCGAAGCCACGCCCTTTTCCCGCATGCGCAGCTTTTGTCCGGTTTGGGTGCCGGGTGGGATACGCAACTGGGCCCGCCCGTCGATGGTAGGCACGTCGACCTTGGCACCCAGCGCCGCTTCATCGACCCGGACAGGCACGCTGATCTCTATGTTGTCGGCCACGCGATGAAAGACGGGATGGGGCCCGGAGCGGATGATGAGGTAGAGGTCGCCCGCGGTTCCGCCATTCACCCCTGCGTTGCCCTTGCCAGCGAGCCGGATGCGCTGGCCGTCGCGGGTTCCCGCCTTGATGCGGAAGTCGATGGTCTCCGGGCGCTGCACCGTACCGTCGCCATGGCAGGTGGGGCAGCTCTCCTGCACTTTGCCAGAGCCGCCGCAGCGCGGGCACTGAATATTGAACTTCATGCGGCCGCCCATCTGGGTCACCTGGCCGCTACCGTGGCATTCCGGGCACTGCATCGGCGCGCCGGATGAGGCTTTGCCGTGGCAGGTAGGGCAGACCTCCTGCCGCAGGATTTGCAGGCGTGCGGTGCCGCCGCGAACCGCGGTCCAGAAATCGACGTTGACGGTGTATTCGAGGTCGGTGCCGGGGTGCGGCCCACGCTGCGGCTGTTTGCCGCCCTGCTGATTGAACATTCCGGAGAAGATGTCCCGGAAGCCGCCCCAGCCGCCGCCAGCGGCACCTGGCGGGGCCTGGCGCTGGGCTCCCGGACCGCCTTCGAAGTTCGAGAAGTCGAAGCCCTCGAAATCGAAGGGAACTTCCTGTGGCCCGGCGCTGGTGCTGGCGCGTGTGCGGCCGTAGCCTCCGCGCGCGGCTGCCTCGGCCTGCGCGGGATCGATCTGGTCGGAGTAAAAGCCGAACTGGTCGTATATTTTGCGCTTTTTGTCGTCGCTCAGGACGTCGTTGGCCTCGGAGATCTCCTTGAACTTTTCTTCCGCCTTCTTGTCGCCGGGGTTTACATCCGGATGATATTTGCGCGCAAGTTTGCGGAAGGCCTTGCGGATCTCGTCCGCATTGGCCGTCTTCTTGATTCCGAGCAGGCCGTAATAGTCCTTGTTCTGTGTCGTTGGCATCGTTTGTATGTGTTCGCTTCTGACCTGCTGACTGCCTATTTAAACTTTCTGGCAGACCGGGCACCAATAGAGTGTGCGGCCAGCCATATCCCGGCTCTGGATCGCCGTGCCGCAGACCAGGCACGGTTTTCCTTTGCGCCTATAAACATAGTGCACTTCTCCGCGTTCGGCTGGCCCCCGTGGGTGCGGCCGGTCTTTTGCGCGGGTCGTGACGATGCGGCGGTCGACCATGCCATCCGCCATCAGAGCCATGGCATCTTTCCATATCGCGCGGACTTTCTTCGGCTCGACATCCATTCCGGGCCGAAACGGGCTGAGGCGGACGCGGTACAGCAGCTCGGCACGATAGATGTTGCCGATACCCGAGAAAACCGACTGGTCCATGAGCAGCATGCCGATCGGCGTCTTCCGTTCAGCGATGGTGGCAAATGCCGGCTTCGGGTTGGCTCCCTTTTCCAGTGGGTCGGGACCGAGCCGCGCCATCAGCCGCTCCCACTTTTTCTGGTCGTAGATCGAACAGTCCGAGGGACCACGTAGCTCGAGCCAATCGGTTCTGTTTCCGGCTTTTGGTCCAGATGCGCAGCCGCAACGCACCTTTTGGCTCCGCCAGCGGTCCGGTGCCTTCGGTGAAATCGCCGAAGCGTCCAAGATGTACGTGGAGGATCAGATCGCGGCCGAAGTCGTAGCCCAGATGCTTGCCGTACGCGATGATGCCGCGGAGCTTGCGGCCGTCAAGAAGTGCCGCGTCCGGGAACTGTCCCGAGGGTGAGTCCGCGTGCAGGGTGCGACCGGCAAAGGTCGCTGCCTGCCGATCGCGAAAGCGATGGACCTCATTTCCCTCGGGCATTCGTTCTCGTCCTCGGTATACCTTACTGGCTCTGCCGCCAACTGCAGATCCTTCGCTTCGCTCAGGATGACAATCGGTGTTAACGATTGTCAGTTCCACACCAATTTGGCTTCGATCGGCTCCATACGCCAGAAGATATCCGGTTCAGCGCGGTGCATCTGCGCGCAGAAGGTCTCTGCCTCGGACTTTGTATTGAAGAGCACCTTGTTCAGAATTTGTCCGGCGCGCCACTGCACGCAGCGCCACATGGTGTTGGTCATCTGCTGGTCCTCCGCGGCCGCCCTCCATTGTCCTGGCGTGCCATTGTTCGTGTGCCCATTCTTCTGTTGCATCTCTCCCTGCTTCCCCTGTCTGCTAGTTCCTTTATCGGCCTGATATCGGAAGGGGCGCTCACATTCGCTGCGAGCGCCCCTTACCTTCGCACCGTCAGACGCCGTCGTGGTCATCTGCCGAAGCATTACCGACGACTTTTATTTCTTCTCGTCGACGTCCACATACTCCGCGTCGATGACGCCTTCGTCCTTCTTGGGCTCTTCTGCCGTGGTTCCGGCAGCCGCCTCAGCGCCATCGGTTGGAGCGGCGTTCGCGCTGGCCTTGTACATGGCCTCAGCCAGCTTGTGCGAGGCAGCGGTCAGTTTCTCCCGCGCCCCGTTCAGCTCGGTAGCGCTCGGCGTGCCTTCCAGGGTCTTCTTGGCATCGGCCAGAGCGGATTCCACATCGCTCTTTTCCGAGCCGGAGACCTTGTCGCCGCTCTCCTTCAACATCTTTTCGATGTTGTAGACCATGTTGTCCAGGCCGTTGCGGGCCTCGATCTGATCGCGCTTCTCCTTATCTTCGGAGGCGTGGGCTTCGGCGTCGCGCGCCATGCGCTCCACCTCTTCCTTGCTCAGCCCCGAAGAGGACGTGATGGTGATCTTCTGGTCCTTGCCCGTGCCGCGGTCCTTTGCCAGCACATTCAGGATGCCGTTGGCGTCGATGTCGAAGGTGACTTCGATCTGCGGCACGCCGCGCGGAGCGGGCACAATGCCGCCCAGCTTGAACTTGCCGAGCGTGCGGTTGTCCTGCGCCATCGAACGCTCGCCCTGCAGAACATGGACTTCCACTTCGCTCTGGTTGTCGGCGAAGGTGGAGAAGGTCTCGGTCTTCTTGGTCGGGATGGTGGTGTTGCGCGCGATCATCGGGGTCGCGACTCCACCCGCCGTCTCGATCGCAAGCGTCAGCGGCGTCACGTCCAACAGGAGCAGATCCTTGACCTCGCCTGCGAGCACGCCTGCCTGGACCGCTGCACCGATCGCGACCACTTCATCCGGGTTCACGCCGCGGTGCGGCTCCTTGCCGAAGAGCTCCTTTACCATCTGCTGGATCTTCGGCATACGGGTCTGACCGCCGACCAGCACGACTTCCTGAATCTGGTCCGCCTTGACGCCGGCGTCCGTCATGGCCTTCTTGCACGGCTCGATCGAGCGCTGCAGGATGTCATCGACAAGCTGCTCCAGCTTGGCGCGCGTCAGCTTGCGGACAAGGTGCTTCGGACCGCTGGCATCCGCGGTGATGAAGGGCAGATTGATCTCCGTCTCCATGGTTGTGGAGAGCTCGATCTTGGCTGCCTCAGCGGCGCTCTTCAGGCGCTGCAGAGCCATTTCGTTGCCCTTCGAGCGCAGGTCCAGACCTTCATCCTTCTTGAACTCGTCGATCAGCCAGTCGACGATGCGCTGGTCGATGTTGTCACCGCCAAGGTGCGTATCGCCGTTGGTGGACTTCACCTCGATGACGCCTTCGCCAACTTCGAGAATCGAGATATCGAATGTGCCGCCGCCGAAATCGTAGACCGCGATGGTCTCGTCCTTTTTCTTATCGAGACCGTAGGCGAGCGCGGCCGCCGTAGGCTCGTTGACGATGCGCTTGACGTCCAGACCGGCGATGCGGCCGGCGTCCTTGGTGGCCTGGCGCTGCGCGTCGTTGAAGTACGCGGGAACTGTGATGACCGCCTCCGTCACAGTGGTGCCAAGGTAGCTCTCCGCCGCCTGCTTCAGCTTCTGCAGGATCATCGCCGAGATTTCGGGCGGGGTGTAGTCCTTGCCCTGCGCCTCGATGACAAGGTGATCGCCCTGCGCCTTGACGGTGTAGGGGACCATCTTCATCTCGTCTGTGACCTCATTGGCGCGACGGCCCATGAAGCGCTTGATGGAATAAATGGTGTTCTGCGGGTTGGTCACCGCCTGCCGCTTTGCCGTCTGGCCAACCAGCCGCTCGCCGGTCTTGGTGAAGGCCACAATCGACGGAGTAGTGCGTTCGCCCTCGCTGTTGGGGATGACCTTGGGTTCGCCGCCTTCCATAACGGCCACCACGGAATTGGTGGTGCCCAGATCGATGCCGATAATCTTTGCCATAACTCTCCTGACCTCATCGCTCTTGCGCGTTTCGACCACTTTCGCACTTGAGTGACTTGTTGTCAATGTATCTGATGCAGATATCGTGCAGGTGGATTCCAGAGTTTTCGAAGTGGATGATAAGGACGGGGAGACGCGAGCGAAGGCTCGATTAGCCTTGTCGGGATAAATTTATAAGCTATTGATTATAAATAGTATAGCCGTAGATCATCTCGCCCGTGTAGGGGGCTGGCCGGCGATCCGTCCGGTTGGATGCTGCGGGTTCGCGAATGGCCTATCCGAATCGGCGACTACCTCTTCGATGGGCCGAAACTGGCGTGTGGCCTCGTCAAAAGCGTCCACCCGGCCATCCCCGATGCTGTAGATCCAGCCATGCAGCCGCACCTTGCCGGTTGAAAGGCCAGCAGCCACGCCGGGATGGGTCCGCAGATGCTGGAGCTGCAGAAGAACATTCTCCTCGGTCAGGGCGCGAAGCATTGGCTCACCCTTCGCCTCGGGATCCGTGGCGCGCACCACTCCCAGGGCGGCCTCAGCATTGCGCAGCCATGCTTTGACGGTGGGCATCGCCGCCAGCGAAGCCGCCTCTGGATCCTTGAGCGCCTTCATCGCTCCGCAATCCGAGTGACCGCAAACAATAATCTCCGATACCTTGAGCCCGACCACCGCGTATTCGACGACGGCGGAGACACCGCCCGGCATCTGGCCATAGGCAGGAATAATGTTGCCAATGTTCCGACAGATGAACAGCTCGCCGGGAACGGTGTGGGTGATGAGTGAGGGATCGATACGGCTGTCGGCGCAGGTAATGAAGAGCACCTGCGGGTTCTGCTGGTTTCTGAGTTCGTCGAAGAGTTCGCGATGCTCCGGAAAGATCTCCTCGCTGAAATGCCGATAACCCTCAATCACCTTGGTGATGCCATCCCGCTCCGACATGTCTATCCTTCCCTGGCGCCTGCCTGGTCCACTTGTCAACATTGCCGCATCCAGTATGGCTCCCGGAGCGTGGGAAATCCAAACACCGCTGATGTCGTGTTTGCGCTCCGATCTGGATCCGGTTCTCTGGATCCGGTTTCTTGATACTCTCCCAGTCATGCGCGTTGCGGTTGCTCTTCTCACTGGTTCCCTGCTCTTGGGCGCGGTTCCTGCGGCAGTTCTGGCACAAACCTCGAATGCCCTCGACGCAGCAACCGCGGGGCGCGTCGATCAAGCGGTCGAAAAGGTAATCGCCGACACTGGCATCCCAAGCGCCTCTGTCGCACTGGTGGAGAATGGACAGATCGTGTATCTGCACGCGTACGGCAACGCGCGCCTGGCGCCGCCGATGGCGGCGAGCACGGAGATGCAGTACTCGATCGGCTCGGTAAGCAAGCAGTTCACCGCCGCGTTGATCCTGATGCTGGTGGAAGACGGCAAGATGACGCTCGACGACCAGGTCGGGAAGTATCTGCCGCACCTGACGCGGGCCAACCAGGTGACAGTGCGCGAGGTGCTGTCGATGACGGCGGGATATCAGGATTTCTGGCCCGAAGACTATGTGATGACGACGATGATGGCGCCAACCACCGCGCAGCACATCCTGGATGTGTGGGGTGGTAAGCCGCTGGACTTCGATCCGGGCACGCAATGGCAATACTCGAATACCAATTACGTGATCGCGGGGCGCATTGCGGAGGTTGTTGGCGGCAAACCCCTGGTGGAGCAGTTGCGTGCGCGTATCTTCGACCCGCTGCACATGACCGGCGTCCGCGATCAGGATGCGAGCCACCTGCCGTCGAGCGATCCGACCGGATACTACCAGCACGCGCTGGGACCGCTGAGGCCCGCTCCGCTCGAGGGGACAGGCTGGATGTTTGCGGCGGGCGAACTCGCGATGTCCCCGCACGATCTGGCGCTGTGGAATATCAGCATGATGAACCGGTCACTGATGAAGTCGAAGTCCTATGACGCCATGTTCACCGATGTGAAGCTCAAGAGCGGAAAGCCGACGGGATACGGGCTCGGCGTTCAGGTGAGTGAGCGCGATGGCCAACGCGTGATCTCACACAGTGGCGAGGTCTCGGGCTTTGTCTCCCAGAACACGATCTACCCGGACAGTAAGGCCGCGGTGACAGTGCTGACGAATATCGACGCATCGAGTGCAGCCGCGACAATCGCGCGCGCTCTGGGGCCAATCGTGCTTTCTGCAGGCCCGGGTGGCAACTCGAGCAACGGAGCGCAGGCAGAGGCGCGCGCGCTGAAGATCTTCACCGGCTTGCAGAATGGACAGCTCGACCGCTCTGAGTTGACGGAGCTGTGCAATAACTACTTCACCGCAGAGGCGGTCCAGGACTTTGCCAGCAGCCTTAAGCCGCTGGGCGCGCCACAAAGCTTCCAACAGATCGCCGAGCAATCCCGCGGCGGCATGGTCTTTCGCGCATTTCGCGCTGAGTTCCCCAATCGACGACTGACGGTGACAACTTACGAAGAGCCGGATGGCAAGCTGGAGCAATATCTGGTGCTTCCTGCGGCGAATTGACGATTCGAGCAACGCGATATCCGGGCTGAAACTACCTGGTTGCCGTTCACCGCGCGAAGAGCGCGAGGTCCTTGCGACGAGCAGGCTGCCGTGCGAGACTGGCCTTGGCCGTTGCGAGCAAGCGTCCGCGAAGTGTGGCGTCTGACGCAGCTCGGTTGGCCAGTTGAGTTGTCGATAGAAGGGCCGGGATGGCGGAACTGGCAGACGCAGCGGACTCAAAATCCGCCGAGGGCAACCTCGTGGGGGTTCGACCCCCCCTCCCGGCACCAAGATAACCATCTAAGGTGCTCACTTTCAGCAACATACGTCGCTACTCTATCCTGCGATTCATGACTGCGCAGCTGCCTCAGGTACAAACTTGGGTACAGTGCGCATCCTGCCTATTTTCAATAGGTTGAGGATCTCTGGCACTTACCCGTCACCAGCAAATCTATATATAGTTAGCGTTGTTTACGCTCAATTGCGGTGTGCGCAGCGGATAATTGGTCCGCTCGCGGCTTACGTTTTCCAAGGAGGCTTCTTAATCACGATGCCCACCTGCAAGGCGAATCGGAACGGCGAAGAGCATTAAAGCGAACAAGCACTCTGCTATCACCCGTTTATGAAAATCGCCTCGGGCACTTCGCGTTCCATCCGCAGTCTCCAGCAGTTTGACGGTTCAGTTGTTGGGACACCCAACAACTCGCCAAGTGATCAGCTGATCATCGGTTGTGACTTATATTCAACGGATGAGGGACAACGATCGGCGGCATCTGTCTCGCTATTCGGTGAAGCGCAACAGGGTGATGCCGATTGCGACGAACGTGAAGCTCACCAGGTAGCTTAGAGCGGTCGACCACAAGGGTCAGATCGTGCGGAGCATGGGATGTTCGGGCGTCTTCGAGTCCAGCACCAAGATGGTGATGACTACCGAAAAGACTCTAGTCAGAGAATACCGCCAAGCGCTTTCTGGTGCACTTTTCGCTGAGCATACCTCCTATTCAATGCCTCGCGGCCGCCTTCAGCGTAGAGGCAATGAGGAATCGGTAACCCGGTCGTCACTTTGCCCTGCGAGTCCTTGAGGATCGGCTCATAGATCTTCACCTGGTCCGGGTTCATGATCTCCCGGTAGTGTGGCTTAAATTTTAGAGGATCCAGGTCATCGTCGTTGCCCACGATGGATCCATCCGGATTTAGCGCACCGGACTCGAACTCCTATGTGTCGCACGCAACGGCACTCTACGTACACGGCCTCAAAGGCGGCCGCCGCTCATAGACTCGTGGAGGCGCCCAAGACCGCGGCTTGCTGAGGCTGTAGTCTTGATCCGACATGTAATCCAAACTCGCATCCGCAAAAGCTTGGAATCAAGGGTGTCGCATCCTTCGCGGAAATTTCATCCTGTGATCTTAAGCTCTTTTAGATATACGGTTTCCCTAACACGAAGAAACTCAGACATCTAGAACGATGGACGTCACAGGGCGGCAACTACATGGCAGGCAACAGCTAGGATCGGGACGTGCACCTGTAGCATGAGGATACTCGACCTGCCCTTCAAGTAGACGAACCATACAGGTCCCGCAGTCGCCGTACTGGCATCCAGAACTGATCTCGACTCCATTGATCTGAGCCAATTGAAGGAGCGAATGCAGTTCACTGGTCCACGGAACGCTGATCCCGGATCTGGCAAATGTCACATTGATATTCGACGAGTCAAATTGAAGATCCTGCTCGGGCATGGTCAGCGTCTGCAGCGAAAGACTGGATGGTCCGAACGACTCGGTTGAAATTCGTTCTGGTGCAACACCGGATGCTCTCAACGCTTCAGAAAGAGACTTCATCATGGCCGACGGCCCGCATAAGTAATAGTCCAGATCGAGTATCGGAAGATGCTCACGCAGGACTGAGATATCTATCCTTCCAATGTGCTGGTAATCGTGGTCCGAACTGCCTTGAGTGTGGCATTGTTCGTAAAACACATGCATCCGCAGATTGGCCCAACGCTCCGCGAGCTGCCTCAATCGCGTCCGAAAGACGTGATCGGCGGCATGACGAAGTCCGAAGAAAAAGTACACATCACGCTTGAAACCGACTCTGTCCAAAGCCTCGAGCATACTCATCATAGGCGTAACGCCGATGCCGCCAGCCAACATAACCGCCGGTTGGCTCTCCTGCAAGTCAAGCCAGAAATTCCCCGCTGGAGGTTTGGCCTCGAGAATATCGCCAGGTTGCACAACATCGTGGAAGTAACGCGAACTCGAATCTGCCGCAGGCTTTTCCGCAAGAGGCAGTTCCCTCTTGATCGTCAACCGGTAATGTTCGTTCTCATAGTTTGAAATCGTGTAGCAACGGAACACCGGGCGTAGTTGCCCGGGAATTTTGAGACGCAAGGGAAGGTGCTGGCCGGGGAGGTGCGGATACAGCGGGTCGGCATCCGCCGTAACCAGCCGGAACGACTTCGCTGATTCACATTCGGAAACAATAGATTCCACTGCAAGCTTCCGATACGAAAGCTCGGTCATGCGTTCAATTCTCCAAACTTGGTATCAGAGCTTTGCGGAGCCTATCCGGCGACTTGTTTTAAATCAGCGCGCGCATTCTCGTAGGTAGCGCTATACGCCAGCACTTCCGGATCCGGCGGGACGCCCTGTCGTTCGCAGACGACGCGGTAAACATCCGGCCACCAGTTGCGATGCTCCGTTAGTCCGTCCGTCTTCCACCGCTTCCAATCCACAACGATCTTGGACCATGCCTTGTCCCCGAAAGCTAAGGCCTCCGCCTGTGAGCCAATTTCTGAGACGATCCATTGGCGGCCAATGCGTGCGTGCAAAATTTCATCCGCCCAGTCATAGTCCTGAATCCTGGCAGCGAGCGGGCTTTCGGAGGCCACAGCTACCTCCCATTCATACTCTTTGCCGATCTTCTTGGGCATCAGTCCCTGTTCGATGGTGTAGAGAACCGCATGCCTTTCCTTTGGAGTCAACACCGTGTTCATACCAAGAGACCAAGTGACATTGAGCGGAATTTGTGACCAGTCAATCCCCAATGAGACAAACCCGATCTCCCCCATCATTGCGTGGCGAGCCTCGTCCCATAACTGCCGTGTCATGTCGCGGTAATATTCCCACGGCTTGTCTTTTGTTTCGTTGAGTATGCTCGCCATCATCTCCGGCACATCAATCTCGCGCATGCGCTTGAAGTACAGCATGATGATTTTCGGAAATGGCGGAATGTCGGGATCGAAAAGCATCGCCTCGGCATTCACACCCATGTTGTACGTATCTTTGAAGCGTTCATCTCGCACAGGAACTGGATCATACTTATAAGGCGTTACCGAAAAGTGCCGTGGAGTTGTTCGCTTGTTCGGTTCCTTCTTTCCGTCCAGGTCACCGGCGCCAGCGAGCATGCTGTCAAGGAGAATCAGCCACTCGTCAAAATCCTGATGATCGCGCTCGCTTATTAGGCAGGCACTCGTCTCGGCTCCATATTGCAGAACGTCGCGCATCTCGACGAGTGCCAGACGGCAAATTCGATATGTTGGAAAATCGAAGAGTCGATTCGTATCTGAGACCACATTCTCAAGCGCGCGGATAAGTGCCGGTATCGCGCTCGTGTACAGGCCCAGAACTAGCGCTTCCGTATGCGGTGCCCCCAATATCTCATCGAAGAAAAGATCCAGGGAGGCATCAGGAGATACCTCAAGCCCATATGGAGGCTGCCTCATTTCCCGAATGCGGCCGGCAAACGCCGCGATGTGCTCTGAGCAATAGAACGCATGGAGACTGAATGCCATCTTTAGCTCGTAGATCGGCGTGCCAGTAATGCGAGATACAAAGATGCTGTGCAATCTTTTCAACGCCCAATGGATCCTCTTGAGTCGAGCGACGGATTCGCCGACCGAGAGTCCGGTGGTCGCCGCTTCACGCATGGAATGCAGGCCGACCAACGGTGGCATACCTGAGTAGCCTTCATAGGAGTCGAGGGACGTTTCGGGCGAATGCTGCCTACTTTTGTCTCGTGACATGAGTCCAGCTCCTGAAGGCTTGCGCTGCGGCCGGATCCCGGGCGTTGCCCCGCGACCTTTCGCAAGAGTAGCCATGTGTCTCATCTCTGTCTTCTCGTAGATTGACCACAATAGGTACGGAATTGACGCCCGCTCTTCTCAAATCCTTGAATATCTGCCAATCCAGTCTTACACTGCGCACATGAAGCCGCACTTTGAGAAGCTCGTGTCCGGACCGTCTTCTTTCTGTGCCAATGTGCGCAATGACCCAGGCTTCCCTTTCTACTGGCATTACCATCCGGAATATGAGCTTACGCTGATCGTTGAAAGCAGAGGCCAGCGATTGGTAGGGGATGGCATCGCTGATTACGGCCCTGGCGATCTGGTTTTGCTTGGCCCAAACGTCCCGCACAGTTGGCGCTCAGGACCCATGAAATCGCCGCCTGGGAGCTCTCATCGCGCAGTTGTCCTGCAGTTTCGCCACGATTTCCTTGGGGACCACTTCTTTGAGCTCGAAGAAATGGATTCCGTCGGTCGCCTGCTGCGTCATTCTTCCAACGGTCTCGCATTCACCCACACCGAGACGGGTCGAAAAGTTGCCGAGGATGTAGCCCGGCTTCCATCATTGACACCAGCAAAGAGACTCGCCATCCTGTTGTCTGTGCTAGCCGATCTCGCGGCTGAAAGCGATGCGCAAGTTCTGTCAACCCTGAGGGTTAAGCCCATTGGCCGTGTCGTCGATCAGCAGCGGATCGATGCAATTTGCCTGTACTTGAATGAACACTTCGAAGAAGAGATTGAATTCGATAGCATCTCGGAGCGCTTTCATATGGATCAGGCGTCCCTGTGCCGATTTTTCAAGCGGGCAACAGGGCGCACTATGACTGCATACCTGAATGAACTTCGTGTCGGAGCTGCAGCGCAGTTGTTGATCGAAACGGATCTGAGTGTTCTCGACATCGGCTTCCGTGCCGGTTTCGGCAATTATTCGAACTTCAATCGTCAATTCAAGAGGATAAAGGGATTCGGACCGCGAACACTGCGGCATCATTTCTCGTCGAAGCCCACTTCGGAAAACGGCTTCAAAGAAGCAGAATCCCCAGCTGGCCATCCCGATAAAACAACCGCAAAGAGCAACCGCTAGATCGCATTTCTCTCAAGAATCCATAGTTGCCGGTGCACTTCCGTTCCCGCCGCTGCCTTAAAAGGATTGCATCTCCAGGGTCAGTCCTGGCTGGCGACAGGGTCATCGAACAGGCCCGCGTTTACGCGGCGGCCTGCCTTGCGATCACAAATCAAGCCAAATGAGTACACAAAAAGGCAAATCCTTCGGAGGACGCCAAGATGACATCCCTGTAAATTGAGGCAGGGTTTGAGGTGCCAATTGCCTGTTCGGCGCTGGAACTCTTAGAACATGCGGCATCGAGAAGATGGCGACTCCCATGATCCAGACGTATGACTACGACTTGCAGTCCAGCGCGGAAGATGTGCAAGTCAACGTAGCGCGGCCATCCCGTTTGCTGTCGTTGGACGGCCTTCGCGGCTTCGATATGTTCTGGATCATTGGCGGTCAGGAAATTGTCCGGAGTCTGGCGAGGGTATGGCCCGGCAGGTTGACTGACGCGGTGGCCGAGCAGCTGGAACACGTGCCGTGGCAGGGATTGCATCTTTTTGATGTGATCTGGACGCTCTTCATGTTCATGGTCGGCGTCTCCCTCGCGTTTTCCATAGCCAAACGAAAATCCCTGAACGAAAGCCACCGCTCTTTGTATTCTCACGCGTTGCGACGCGCGGCCATTTTGTTCGTCTTGGGAATGGTGGCACAAGGAAATCTCCTGGAGTTCAATCTGGCCACATTCCACCCCTTCTACAGCGTGCTGCACGGAATAGCAGCGGGCTATCTAATCGCGACGATCGTTACCTTGCAGTTCAAGGTGAAAGGGCAGGCAATCGTCACAGCTATTTTCCTCGTTCTTTACTGGATACTCCTGATTAGCATTCCAGTTCCTGGAGTTGGACGAGCAGTATTCACTCCCACCGGCAATGCTGCCGCATGGGTGGATACAGTCATCATGGGTCGCCTCCATTACGGAGAGAACACCTGGTTTTTGAGTTATCTGGGCTTTGCTTCCTCTGTGCTCATTGGCGTCTTAGCCGGTGAATTGCTCTTGTCAAGCCGATCGCCGCAAATGAAGGCCCGGATGCTCTACGGCTACGGCGCGGGTATGTTAGTCGCCGGCCTCGTATGGAGTATCTGGCTGCCCATCATCAAGCTGATGTGGACTAGTTCCTTCGTTCTCGTCGCGGGAGGCATCAGTTGTCTCATGCTGGCGACCTTCTATCTCATCATCGACGTTCTTGGTTATAGAAAATGGGTCTTTTTCTTTACTGTCATCGGCATGAACGCGCTTGCCGTGTACATGGCCCCCCCAATTGTTGGACTTTCGAAAAATCGGAGACATATTCGTCGGACACCTCCTTCCGCGAGTTGGCCGATGGGATCAGACCCTCTCCTATTGCATGGCATTTTCTATCGTTTGGTTGATCCTCTACTGGATGTATCACACACGATCATTCGTGAAGGTTTGATTTTGTAACGCATGCCTTGAGACCCGCAGAGTTCGCGCGAACTCAACCAGCAGATCTCTCTTACATGGCGCTCTCTAACGTTGCGATCAATACTCGCGAAACGACGGCGCCCGTTGTCAATATGGAATCTT
>CAVXPT010000006.1:0-58411 GCA_963763665.1 uncultured Acidobacteriaceae bacterium
AGCAGTTACTCCTGAGGTGTCTCAGGCTGTCTCAACGCTTGCTGTCGACCTAACCAAATCCGACGTATTCAATGGGATGACTCAAGGGTGGTGAGATAATTCAATTATCTACCACAAGGCGCTGTGCGACACAGCACTCGGCAAAGTCTTCTATAAAACCCGAAAAGCATCAAAAGACGATGGCCAGTGTTGTATATGTATAGATGCACCGCCGGGCCATCCTGAATGCAGAGCAAAACAATGTTCTTGACACAATGGTAATTGTGCCTTTACTTCTGGTTTTCGAGGCAAGCCTGTTCGTCAGTCATAGTGTGGCCGGTACGGGCTGATGGCTGACAAATCTGGCGCGTCTTTGGAATAAGACCATTCGAAGGCCGCTACTTGAAGAACATAAAGAAATCCCGGTCGCCGCCAGGCTCGGGCGCGGTAATATAGAACGCTTTCAGTGATACGGCTTGTACCGTTACATCCACCTCGGCCGAGAAAGCCGAATCACAGGGTAATCGATGCGATCTCTACGCTATAGTTTAAGGAACCGCCGGAAACTATACTGACGACTTTGTCATCTCCAGGATTGCATAAGCCTAAAGATCGCGGCCTGAACGTTGAAGGACCGATTGGTATCCGCCGACGTCTCGTAAGCGTGTGATCAACTACAGCCAAACCCCAACTCGGGCAAGCGCAGGACAAGCGCGTTTGCGGCGAATTTGTTTGACCACGGACGCGAGTAAAACAATATGTCAGGCAGCAACACTTCGACCGGTTCGTCAACGGGTCCGCGCTTTTCATGTTACCGATGGACAGATCATTGCCACGAATGGCACGCCGTTCGCGGCGCGTGGCATCGCGGTGATACAGGGCGACCAACCATCGGCGGGCACACTCCTGAGCGATTTTCCCGGCATCAACTCGTACGCCTAGCGATCTACGACTATGCCAGCCCTGCGGCACTCAATGCCTATGTAACTTCTCTAACCTCGCAAGGTATCGTGGTCGAACTGGAAGACCACAACAACGGCGCCCGCAACGCGGGTGGCGGCGAGGGACAAATCTTCACCGGTGCAACGCTGACGAACGAACTCAACTGGTATTCGTCCATTGCGTCCGCGTTCAAGGATAATCCGTATGTCTGGTTTGGCACCAACAACGAGCCATCCGAAATAGACGATTCGGGCAACACCAACCCGGCAGCCCTTTCGGCGTGGCAGCAGCAGACCGTGCAGGCGGTTCGCAACGCAGGCAACACCAACCCTGTCATGGTGGAGATGAATTCACTCGGTCCGGGCAAGACCGGGACGGCGGCTATACGCCGGCGGCTTACTCCGGACTGAAAAACATCATCTGGGACATGCATTATTACGGCTGGATCAGCGGCTACTCGACGTCTCAGTCAACCGTCGCCAACACGCTTTCCAACATCGTATCGGATGCACAGAAACTGACCAGCGCGGACGGTACGGTGCCGGTGCTTATTGGCGGGTACGGCAACGGTACTACCGGTGTGGCGATCGATGCGAATGGCGCGCAGGTGGTTGCGGCCGTGCTGCAGAGCGGCCTCGGTAGCGCCGCCTGGGCCGGGGCAGCGGTGGCCCGGGTGACGGTCTGTCCGACGGCGGCACTGGCTTGTCCGATTTCGGGCGGCAGGTCGCCGCCGGCATTGCTGCCGCTGCCTCTCCGCGGACGCCGGTGCCGGTGTCGGTGGCAAGCTTGGCACCCACGACGGCAGGCAAGACCTCGGCGAACGATACAGCCGTAACAGGAACTACCGCTCGCTCATCGATGCCAGCGGCAACGTGTGGTCGATCACCACCGGCGGCCAGGTGGCGATCAACGGCATCGCCGACGCGACCACTGCGAAGGTCATCGAACTGGCTTACGTGGACGGTAAGATCTGGCAGGAAAACAGCAGCCAGCTTTGGTGGGGGGAGGCGCAACCAAACGCTTCATGGTCGCGCCAGGTCGGAACGCCTACCAGCCCCCTGCCGGCGCCATCGGCACCGCCACCGGCACCGGTGTTGGGGTCGAATACCCCATCCGCAATCGAATCGGTGGCGACAGGAACGGGCGCCGCTATTACCGACGTCAGCGGCAATACCTGGACCATCACCGGCACCGCGCAGGTTGCGGTCGATGGGGTGGCAATCGACAACCGCGAGCGAGTCATCGAGCTTGCGTTCATCAACAACGTGGTCTGGCAAGAGAATGCCAGCAGTCTATGGTGGGGAAGGAGTGGACCCCGTCCGTTCCTTGGACGCCCGGTCCAGGCACCAGCGTCAGCCCGCTTTCGTCCGCCGTCGCCATAGCCGCGACACAGCCCAGTGCAACGGTGAGTGCGAACCAGGTTGCGGTAACTTAGCTGCCGGCGACCATATGGTGTTTGTCAGCGGTACCGGCGACACCGTCAATCTGAGCGGCGGCACCAACACGATCGCCGATACCGGCAAGAGCAACATCTATGTCATTCCGGCCGCAGGCAAAGGAAGTGGCGTGTTCACCAGCAATATTCTGGCCGGTGATGACAGGCTGGATCTTAGAAGCGCGCTGGCAGCGACGGACTGGAACGGAACGAACGCCACGCTGGCGAAGTATCTGAGCATCGCGAACACCAGCCAGGGGGCGATCCTGTCGATCACGCGAACCCATGGCGGAGCGGGTGAGATCATTGCCAAAATCGGCGGGGCAACCAACGCAGATCTGTCGACGGTGCTGGCTCATTCGATTACCCGTTGATCGGCAACTTGTCGGCGGCGATCATTGCAGTTTGTTGTCGCCGACCCGGCTGGGTTATCGTCATTTCCCAGGTGGATTTTCTAGCCGAATACCCGCTGGCCGCGCTTCCAGGTTCCCAGCACCACACCCTCCAGCGCCCGTCCGTCGAACGGCGTGTTCTGCGCCTTGCCGGGCAGCTTGCCGGCTTCGACTTTCCAGATGCGGTCCGGGTGGAACAGGCACAGATCCGCGACGGCGCCCTTGGCGATGCGGCCCGCATCGCAGCCCAAGCAGCGGCGGCGGGCCGGGCGGTCAGCAGGTCGATGGCGGCGGACAGCGTCAGCGCGCCGTTGTGGACGTGCGCCAAGGTGACAGCGAGCAAGGTCGCCAAGCCGGAGCCGCCCGCCGAGGCCAGCGCGAACGGCAGGCGCTTGTCGTCGGCGTCCCGCGGCTGATGGTCGGACGCGATCGCGTCGATCGTGCCGTCGGCCAGCGCGGCGACCACGGCCCGCCGGTCATGTTCCTTGCGCAACGGCGGCGACAGCTTCGCATAGGTCCGGAAATCGCCGATCGAGGTCTCGTTCAGGTCGAAATAGGGCGGCGCGGTATCGCAGGTGACGGCCAGCCCGGCATCCTTGGCCGCGCGGATCAGCGCCAAGCGCCTCGCCGGTCGAGACATGGGCAAAATGCACCGCCCCGCCAGTCAGCTCGGCCAGCCGGATGTCGCGCGCCACCATGATCGCCTCGGCGGCGGCCGGGATGCCCGGCAGGCCGAGCCGGGTCGCCTGCTCGCTTTCGGTGGCTGAACCGCCGGCGGCCAGCGATGGCTCCTCGGGATGCTGGATGATGCGGGCGCCGAAGCCGCGCGCATAGGACAACGCCAGGCGCATCAGCCGGGCCGGGCCGATCGCGCGCGATCCATCGGTGAAGGCGACCGCGCCGGCTTCGTGCAGCAGGCCCAGTTCGGCCAGTTCCTCGCCACGGCAGCCGCGGGTCACGGCGCCATATGGCAGGATGGTCAGGCTGCCGGTCGCCTCGCCCTTGGTGCGCAGCAACTGCACCAAGCGCCGGATCGTCGATCGCCGGCTGGGTATCGGGCAGCGCGGCCAGCGTGGTGATCCCGCCTGCCGCGGCGGCGAGCGGCGGCCGAGGCGATGGTCTCGCGATATTCGAAACCCGGCTCGCCCAGCGCGGCGCGCATGTCGACCAGGCCGGGGCACAGGATCGCGCCGTCCGCCTCGACCACCAGGGCGCCGTCGGGCCGGCCCAGCGACGGGCCGAAATCCGCGATCAGGCCATCGCGCACCAGCAGGTCGCCGATGATATCGACGCCGGCGCCAAGGATGCGGACGCGCGGAGAACAGCGTATCAGGGTTCATTCCGGCGATGGCCCCGCGACAGCATGTCCAGCACCGCCATCCGGACGGCGACCCCCATCTCGACCTGTTCCTTGATCACGCTGCGCAGCGGATCGTCGGCGACGGCGCTGTCGATTTCCACGCCGCGGTTCATCGGGCCGGGATGCATGACGATGGCGTCCGGCTTGGCGTAGGCCAGCTTGTCGCTGTCCAGCCCGTAGAACCGGAAATACTCCCGGGCGCTGGGCACCTGGCCGCGCGACATCCGCTCCCGCTGCAGGCGCAGCATCATGACGACGTCGGCGCCGGCCAGCCCGGCGGCCATGTCGTGGAACACCGTCACCCCAAGGTCGGCGACCTCCGCGGGGATCAGCGTCGGCGGCCCGATGACGCGAACCTGGCAGCCCATCGTCGTCAGCAGATGGATGTTGGAGCGGGCGACGCGGGAATGGGCGATGTCGCCGCAAATCGCCACGATCAGACCGGCGATGCGGCCTTTGCGGCGCTTGATGGTCAGCGCGTCCAGCAGTGCCTGCGTCGGATGCTCGTGCGTGCCGTCGCCGGCGTTGATCACCGCGGCATCGACGATCTGCGCCAGCAGGTTGGGCGCGCCGGACTGGTCGTGGCGCACCACCAGCAGGTCGCAGTGCATCGCGTTCAGGGTCGCCGCGGTGTCGATCAGCGTCTCGCCCTTGTTCACCGAGGACGTGGAGACCGACATGTTGATGACGTCCGCGCCCAGCCGCTTGCCGGCCAGCTCGAAGCTGGTGCGGGTGCGGGTGCTGTCCTCGAAGAACAGATTGATCAGGGTGCGCCCGCGCAGCAGGTCGCGCTGGGTCTTGCCGGACCGGTTGAGCAGCACATAGCTCTCCGCGAGGTCGAGCAATTGGCTGATCGCGGGCGGTTCCAGCCCTTCGATCGCCAGGAGATGTTTCTGCCGGTAGAACACGGCGCTTCGTTGCAGCAACATGTGCGGTGCGTCAACAGCGGATGCCAATGCGCGAACGACGAGAAACGATCGGCAGCGTCGAAAAGCCGCCGTTCCGCGGAGCACCGCCTTGCGTTAATGTCTAGCCTGGCTGAGGCGCCGGCGCGGCACCGCCGGCTGGCGGCGGGCCGCCGCCGGCCGGCCTGCCGTCGGCACCGAAGCGCGGCGCGACTTCGGGGCCGGTTCATCCACGACCTTGCGGATGACCGGCTCGCCACGCAGCACGGTGCGGATTTCATCGCCGGACAGCGTCTCATGCTCCAGCAGGCCACGCGCCAGCCGATGCAGTTCCTCGACGTTCTCGGTCAGCAGACGCCGAGCCTTGTTGTATGCGCGATCGATGATGTCCTTGATCTCGCTGTCGATTTCCCGAGCGGTCGCTTCCGACACGTTCTTGTTCTGCGTCACCGAGTGACCCAGGAACACCTCCTGGCTGTTATCGCCGTAAGCGATCATGCCAAGCTTATCGGACATGCCCCATTCGGTGATCATCCGCCGGGCCTGGTCGGTGGCCATCTTGATGTCGCCGGCAGCGCCGTTGGAGACCTTGTCCGGCCCGAAGATGATCTCCTCCGCCGCTCGGCCACCCATCGCCATGGTCAGTTCGGACAGCAGCTTGGACTTGGACTTCGAGTAGCGGTCACCTTCCGGCAGGCTCATGACCAAGCCCAGCGCCCGGCCACGCGGGATGATCGTGGCCTTGTGGACCGGGTCGCACTCGGGCTCATGCATCGCGCACAGCGCATGGCCGGATTCGTGATACGCCGTCATCCGCTTCTCGGCCTCGGACATGACCAGCGACCGCCGCTCGGTGCCCATCATCACCTTGTCCTTGGCCGCCTCGAACTCGGACATGGCGACCACGCGCTTGCCCAGGCGAGCCGCCAGCAGCGCGCCCTCGTTCACCAGGTTTGCCAGGTCGGCGCCCGAGAAGCCAGGCGTGCCGCGAGCGATCACCTTCGGATCGACGTCGGAAGCCAGCGGCACCTTGCGCATGTGCACACGCAGGATCTTCTCGCGCCCGTTCACGTCCGGGTTCGGCACCACGACCTGACGGTCGAAGCGGCCAGGACGCAGCAGGGCAGGGTCCAGCACGTCGGGCCGGTTGGTCGCGGCGATCAGGATGACGCCTTCGTTGGACTCGAAGCCATCCATCTCAACCAGCATCTGGTTCAGCGTCTGCTCACGCTCATCATTGCCGCCGCCAAGGCCGGCGCCACGATGCCGTGCCGACCGCATCGATTTCGTCGATGAAGATGATGCAAGGGGCGTTCTTCTTGCCCTGTTCGAACATGTCGCGGACACGGGATGCGCCGACGCCGACGAACATCTCGACGAAGTCCGAACCGGAGATGGTGAAGAACGGCACGTTCGCCTCACCCGCGATGGCGCGGGCCAGCAGCGTCTTACCGGTGCCGGGAGGGCCGACCAGCAGCACGCCCTTGGGGATCTTGCCGCCGAGGCGCTGGAACTTCTGCGGGTCCTTCAGGAATTCGACGATTTCCTGCAGTTCGCCCTTGGCTTCGTCAATGCCGGCGACATCCTCGAACGTCACGCGCCCCTGCTTTTCCGTCAGCATGCGCGCCCGGCGATTTGCCGAAGCCCATCGCTCGGCCGCCGCCCGATTGCATCTGGCGCATGAAGAACACCCAGACGCCGATCAGCAGCAGCATCGGGAACCAGGACAGCAGGTAATGCAGCAGCGGATTGACGTCGCTGTCTTCCGGCTTGGCGATCACCCGCACATTCTTGTCGGTCAGCGTCTTCACCAGGGCCGGATCTTCCGGCGTGTAGGTCTGGAAGGTCCGCCCATCGTTAAGCTGGCCGGAGACGGTCCGTCCCTGGATCACCACATCGCGAACCCGGCCGGAATTCACCTCGGTGATGAAGTCCGAATAGGCGATCTGGGTGGAGTTGGTGTGGCTCACGCCGGGCTGGAACAGGTTGAATAGCACCACGAGCAGCAGGGCGATGATCACCCATAGCGCGAGGTTGCGGCCGAAATTGCTCATATGTCTTTGCTCACGTTCTCAGTCCGACGGGGACGCCAGGCTTTCGGTAAACCCGGCGAAACAGCCTTATACATAGTGTGCGGGTGCGATCCCTACATCCCCGCTGCACGCCGATGGTTCACCAAGTCAAAGGGAATGACAACCAGCAAGAGGCGCGTTTTCGAGCGTGGCAGCTCCACGCTGGCAGGCACGAAACTCGGCCCCGGCAACTGGCGTCCGGGAGGACGGAATAACACGGTTCATCCGTGCGTCGATGTTTTCAGTTGACATAGCCGATATGGGGGACGGCGGCTAGTTTTTCACCCACTCTAATCGCTGGAAGGGTCCGTAAAACGACCGAGGGGAGGTCGGAGCAGCTTCGGACACGGGCCGCATCGTCCCCCAGCTTGCCGATTGTGGCGCCGTTAGGCGAAGCGCCTGGCACGCAACGACCTGGAACCGGTTGTCCCATATCGCGCCGGTGATCAACGCTGACCGGGTCGGCGATGGCGGCCTCCTCGCGCACAATCAGCATGCCATGGCTCGACCGATGCGATCAGGCGCACGCCGCCGATGGTCGCCGGCCCTGGGCCGCGTGGCCAGTCGGCTGAGCTGCGACGGGCTGGGCGGATAGTGCCAGCGCCGCCGATCGTCCGCACCAGGCTGCCGAGAGCGGCTAGCGCTGATCGGGCCAGGGGACAGCAGGGCAAAGCCCTCCGGCCGGATCGCTGCTCGGGCCGCCAGTTCGGCCGCGGCCTGGGCTTCCTCACGCGCCCGCAGCATGCCGACCGCGGATATCGGCTCGCGGCAAGTCCGCTGTCGCCGGCATAGCTGCGGCAGCAAGCCCTGCCGCAGCCTGGGCCTGAGGGCATGGAGGTCCCGGTTCGAAGGATCTTCGATCCAATCGATGTCATGCGCGACCAGGAAGCTGGCGAAGACGCCCGGCTGAATCCCAGCAGCGGGCGAAGCAGCCGAAGCGTTGCGGTTTCTCGCAAGCGCGGCCATGCCCGCGAGGCCATGCGTCTGGCTGCCCCGCAGGACCCGCATGGCCAGGGTCTCGGCCTGATCGGCGGCATGATGACCCAGCAGAAGATGCAGCCTTCCGGCTTCCTGGCAGGCGCTGGAAAGCGCCTGATAGCGCATGTCCGGGCTCGTTCGGCCAGCGCGGGACCGTGCAGCAGGTTCGTGAGTGTCAGCAGCCTGGCCGGGATCCCAGACTCGCCAGGCGATCGACGGTGAGCCGCGCCTCGTCCGCGCGATTCTGGCCGCAGGCCGTGATCGACCACGAGCGCGAGCACCGACCCGCCGTGCCGCCGCGCCCAGTCCTGGGCCAGGATAGCGAGAGCCATGCTGTCGGCGCCGCCGGATACCGCTACCGCCAAGGCAGGGGAGGCTCGAACGGACCCAGTCGATCCATAGCTGCCGCGAACGATCGGCCAGGCGAGGATCGGCGTCGCTCATCTCGGGTCAGTGGTCATGCGGCTTAGTGACAGCCCGCCTTTTGCGCGTTGCCGCAGCGCCAGTCGCGGATATCCGGCACGCGGCTGCGGAAAGTCGGTCCGCAGCCGGCTAAGCGTGTCGCATGCGGCCTTCTTCTCGTTGATCGCAGTCAGCGAACTGGCGAGCCCCAGCAGCGCGTCCTGGCGCATGGTTGCCTTTGCGGGAACGATTATAGGCGTCGTCATAGGCGATGGCCGCCTGAGCATACTGCCGCTCGCCTGACAGTGCCTGGGCGAGGAGAAGCTGCGCGTCGTAGGCGCGCGGCGAGGTCCGGTTCGCCAGCACCTCCCGCGCGGCGGCTTCCGCAGCCGGATAGTCATGGCGGGCAAGGGCGGCATTGCCTTCCTGCAACGCCACCTCCGGCGTGCGGGGACCCGACGGTGCGGCCGCGGGGCGGCGGCGGCGGGGCTGGTTGCCGAGGGCGGCCGGGACCGGCGACGGCTGGCTGTCGCAGGCTGCCGATGGCTGACCGCCCTGGGGATTGATCTGGAACGCGAGGTCGCCAATCCGCTTGTTGAGATCGTCGTTCTGGCGCTGAAGCTGGTTCTGCGTCTCGTCGATGCGGCCACGCAACTGGCGCACCTGATCCTCCAGCGCATCGACGCGGGTCAGCAGCTGCGCCAGCAGATCGCCGCTGCCGACTTGCTGCGGCGGCGGAGCGTAGGCTGGGCGCGCTGCCGACCGGCGCTGCCGCCGCGGGCCGCCTGATCCTGGCAGCGATTTCAGATCCTGCCGAAGCTGGTAGATCTGGTTTTGCAGCGCGATGCCCTCACGGCTTTCCACCTGGGCATGAGCTCGGCGCGGCCGCTGCCAGCAGGAAGCCCGCCATGACCAAAGGAGCAACGACGAACCGCATGCGGACTTCCTTAGAAGTGACCGAACAGACATCGTAGCTGTCGTCGGCCATCGCGGCAGCTGATGGCAGGGTGACCGATTCGATCTATGCGCTCGGCAGGTGGCGCGCGATGTACGGCGGCAGGTTGAACGCACCGGCGTGAATTTCAGGCGTCCAGTATTTCGTGTGTGCCCAGGATGCCAGTCTCTGCGGCACGGGCGCGAATGGTTTCGACCGGCGTCGCCGCCAAGCGAGGCGTCCTTCGCCGCCCAGCCCAGGGTCATGAAACCGCCCGACATAGGTCGGAACCGCGGCGACATAGGCCGTGACATGCGGAAAGAATTTCCGCCGCCGCGGCGCTGGTTTCCTGCAACTCGTCCGCCTGCATGAACGGGACGCCACACTGGTTTACGATCAGGCCGCGCGAAGTCAGCATGCGAGCGGAGTTCTGATAGAATTCATCGGTGAACAGTACCTCACCCACGCCGATCGGGTCAGTGGAATCGACAATGATGACATCAAACGACGCATCCGGTGCGCGCTTCACGTAGTCGATCCCGTCACCGACGATCACCTCGGCCCGCGTGTCGTTCCACGCATCGCCGGCGATGTCTCGGCAGGAATTCCTTCGACAGGCGGATGACCTCGCCATCGATCTCGACCATGACGGCGCGCTTTACGTTGCCGTGCTGCAGCACGCGGCGCAGCACGCCGCCATCGCCGGCGCCGATGATCAGCACGTTCTCCGCGGCACCATGCGCCAGCAGCGGCACATGGGTCGATCATTTCCTGATAGACGAACTCATCGGCCTCGGTGATCTGGATCACGCCATCCAGCACCATGACCCGGCCGTGAGAGGCGCTTTCGAAGATCGCGATGTCCTGGAACTCGCTTTTCACCCGCGCGAGTTCGCGCGTCACCAGGAAGCGCTGTCCCCAGTCGGGGTAGAGCGTTTCGTTGATCCAGCTATCGGTCGCCATTGCACGCTCCCGTCGCTCGATGCGTCGACGGCCCGAGCCTGCGCCCGGGCCGTCAGTGGTTCGTCGATCAGCCGCCAGCCAGGATTACGCGATCAGGCCGCGCCGCTGTTCGCCCAGGTTGATGGTCTGGGGCTGGAACGCCGCCTTCAGCGCCGGAATCCCATCATACGGATTGCATGCGCCGCACATGAAGATGTCGATCGCGGCGAAATCCCGCTCCGGCCATGTGTGGATGGAAATGTGGCTCTCGGCCAGCACCAGCACGCCACTAACGCCACCATTGGGCGAGAAGTGGTGGAAATGTCCATGAAGGATCGTTGCGCCGGCGGCTTCCGCCGCTTCCCGCAGCGCCCGGTCGATATGATCCGGATCGCAGAGATTGCGGCGCCCCAAAGATCGACCAGCAAATGCATGCCGGCGAACTTCACGCCGTCCTTCTCGACGAAATAGTCCTTCTGGACTTCCGTGGTTGTCCGCTCAGCGTCGGACTGCATCTGGTTGCTGCTCGGAAGTTCCGAGACCATCCCCAGTGGGCTGAGTGCGTTCATCGCGTACCCCTTCCTACCAGTAGACGGCCTGTTGGACTGTACGCGCGAAAACGCGCCCACTGTCCCCTGGGGCCAAGAAACCGCAACATGACCGCTTGGGAGCCGGGGCGCAAGGCCCTCGTGACTGCGCATCCCCGATCCGGCGCTGCATAACGGCTGCGCGTTGAGATTTCAGCGGGCGGCGTGGTGGTTTTATCGCCTTAGATCAGCGGGCAACGATGCTGCCAGGCTCATTTCCTGCTTCGACCGACCCATATCCGCGGTGGTGCGAATTGGCTCCGCCGTCAGCAGACGAAACATGTCGGCCAGCGGGCCGGTGCCGACACGGTCGCCGAAATTATGCCCGCAATTCGGTCAGGCCGGCGTCGTCGTCCTGCCCGGGCGGTGGCGGTGGCAAGCCGGAGCATGGTCTTCGTCTGCGCCTCGTCGAGCATTCCGTCTGTCCGGCAGGGTCAGTGACGTAGTATCGGTCCATGCTTGCGCGGCACCTGCCCAGTCCGACGCATTCTCCAGCATCTGAGCCCGTGCCTCGATGGCCGCAGGCGTGTGCAACGGCGACAGCATCGCAGCGGCGGCGGCGGTGTCGCCAAGACGAGCAACGGAACCGGCGCGCAGGATGGTCCGCTGTTCAACCAGATCCGGGCGGCAGGTCGCGGCCATCGGACTCGTCGAGCGCACGCTGTGCGCCGGCGTCATTGCCGTCGCGCGCCTCCAGCGTCGCCAGGCTGGCCCCGAACCGGGCCTTCGACTACATCCGAGTTGGCCGACTTCATCAACTTCTCCAGCACCGGCTTCGCGCGATCCGGCAGATCCAGTGTCAGCAGGCGGTCTGCCAGCGATTGCTCCAGGTCCTGGTCGTCGCCGGCGTTGGGCATCAGTTCGAGATTCTCGTCCACCAAGGAGACGAACTCGATCGGGGATATGTGCTGCCCGTCGCGGTCGCGGATCATCCCGGCGAAAGTGTCCTTCAGCAGGTCATGCAGGCGGTGCCTTTTGCTCCGGGAAAATCGGCCTCGGCCTGCCGCAGTGTTGCAGCGGCCGCCGGCCAGGCGCCGGTTTGCGCCCGCAAGGGCCGCCACGCGTTCGCGCAGCGCCAGTTCTCGCGCGTCGCCACGCCAGGCGTAGAGTAACTTGTCCAGGGCATCGGCGGCCTGGGTCTTGTCGAGTGCGCGGGTGGCCAGACGCAATTCGACGGCCCGTACCGCCGCACGGGCCCGGTCGAACTGATCATGTCCGTCAGCCAACGCATCGAGCATGCCAAGCGCCTGGTCGGTTTCCCCGCGGCCTGTTTCATCAGCGCCTGCGCATAGGCCAGCTTCGGATCGTCCTTGCGCTGGTTCAGAAGCCGAGCCGCAGGCGTAAGTTCACCGCCCTGGATCATCGTTTCGACGATCAGCGGCAGGACGTGGTCGCGAATCGGCGCCGGATACTGCGAGCGCCAACGGCGCCGTGGTGGCGAATATCGCCGCGGCACCCGGGCGAACCTTCATCCAGCATCGCCAGTCGCACCGCTCGCCAGAGCGCAATCTCATCGGAACCGTCCAGACGAGGGTCCAGCAGACCATCGGCTTCGTTGGTTCGGCCCGCCAGCAGGGCAGCAATGGCGGTCAAGGCCGCGGTGTCGGGTGATGCCGCTTCTCTGCGGATCCTGTTCGGATGCCAGATGCAGCAGGCTGTTGGCCTCGGCGGCCAAACCGAGTGCGATCATGCTCTCTGCCGCGGCATGATGTCTGCTGCCGCGTGCCAGTAGTGGCACAGCCGCGGCTTCGACCAATCTGCTTCGCATCGCGCGCTGCATCAGCGCCTCGGGTTGCATGGTCGAGAAATCCAGTCGTCTTGGTCAGGCCGGCGGCATCCATCAATCCTTCGTTGGTTGTCGTAGGAGGTGACAGCGCAAGGCCGTCAGGACCGCCGGTCAACGTGAAACCGGTTGGCACCGGTTTCAAAGCAATGGCGTCGGACAGCGGCTCGACCACCACGCCCTGAAGCGTCGGTCGGAGAATGAACTCAGTGCTGCGCCGGCCTGTTGCGATGCCCTGGCCCGGCCGATGCTGGGTGCCTACCAGCAAAGTGGCTCCGGTATCGGGGTCGGCCAGGCTCACCACATCGCCGGGCTGCTCGGCAGCCAGATTGAGATGTCCGTCCGCCAGCAACATGGCGATGGACTGCTGCTTGGCGTGGTGGTCAGCGCCGCAATCCGCCAGCCGCGGGGCAACTGCGTCAGCGCGATCGACGTCGCCGCTGAAGCAGGGATGCGCAGCAAGGTGCCGTTGGGAAGAAGCTGGACCGAAGCCGCGCCGAAAACCGGATCGTCTTTCAGTGCGGACCAGATCGACCGGACGCCGCTCGTCGAAGACGAATATAGATGCTGTCACGACTGCGGAACGAAGCTGCTGCCGTGGTAGTGTCGAATGGCACCAGAAAGGCAGTTCCGTCCATCTCCTTGGGGAGTTTGACCCGCCGCGCGATCAGGCCGAGGGGGCCTTCGCTTACGGGCGCGGTGTCCCGGCCAGGGGAATCTGCCGTGTCGGCTCGATGGCTGCCGTTTCGGAGCCTGCGACGCGGGACCGCCGGTGCGTGCTGCGGCAGTGCGGTCGGCGTGTCTGGCGGGGGCAGCTGCTGGTTGAGCCGTTGCTGGTTGGACCGCGGCTAAAGGCTGGGCCTCGGCACCGGCTGCGGCCCAGCGGAAGATCGGCCGAGCGGCCGCCAAGTTCGGGCGAGGAGGTCATCGTCAAGGTGGCGGCGGCGGCGGTTCAGGCCGTTGCTTCGGTGTCGTGGGACATCGGCGCTGTGCGCGGACTGTGCGTCTCGGTTTGCGGCTTCGGATCCATGATGTCGAGGCGAATTGACCGCCAACGCGGGTCGATCGGACTCACTTCCATGCCGCACGGTCAGATCAAAAGCAGATCCCTCGATCTCTATCGCAATCCCGTTTCTGGCAGCTGTGATCCGACTCCTATCAGCATTATATCGGGATCAAACCGGACAATTACATGATCGCCGATCCGGTCAAACTGAGACAGGTGGGCACCATTGGTATCGACAGAATTCGCCGAAACCGGGATGATTATCGTACTACGTGGTTTTGGCGCGGCGGTCGCTGTGCGGGCGCCGCGTGGCCCGCCGATGGCGAACGCAATCAGGATCACGCCCACAGACGAGCGCACGCGGCGTCGCAGGCTGGTATCATTCGAAACTGGCGAGCAGCGCGTCGATATCGGACTGGTCCATCGCCTGGGCCGGCAGTTGCGGCCCGTTCAGCAGATCCGCATCCGATGCGATATGCGTCACCGTCGCGGCCCGGCATGTTCGCGGTGGAACCCCAAACGTGCTGATGATGTGAGCCACCTTGCTCTCGATGGTCTTCAGCGTGCTGACAACCTTGGTGATGCGCTGGCCGGTGATGTCCTGAAAGCTGCAGGCCTCGTAGATCTTTGTTGTCGCCTCCTGCAGCTTCAGCCCGGCCTCGCCGCTGACCGTTGCCGATACCTCATCCAGCATCTCGCAGCTTTCCAGGATCGCGTTGGTGGCGTGCGCGGTATGCTCGACAATCGCGTCGAGTTCATCAGTGGCGAACGGGATGTCGTGACCGGTGATATCGTCGACTTTCAGCGCGGCGATCTCGGACTTGGCCATCGCGATCGTGCGCCCAAGTTCTTCGACCTCATGCAACAGCGAGGTCTCTTTCGTCGTCAGGTCATGGCTCATTGTTGTCAGCACCGCGCGTACTACCTCCGTGAACATTTCAGGCGCGACATCCGGTTGCCGAGCCCTGATTGCCGCGAGCTTCTGCTTGAGCGCTTCAATGCCACTTCCTTCATGGCCATTCATCGCATCAAGCATGATCAAGCACCTTCTCGATCTTGCCCTTGAGTGTCTCGGCATTGAACGGCTTGACGATATAGTTGGAAACGCCAGCCGCCTTGGCCGCGATAACATTCTCCGTCTTGCTTTCGGCCGTGATCATGATGAATGGCATGGCCTTCAGGCGATTGTCGGCTCGCACTTCCTGCAGAAGCTGCAGACCAGTCATCGGCGCCATGTTCCAGTCACTGATGACCAGACCGAAATTACCGCCACGCAGTTTCGCCAAGAGCTTCGGCGCCGTCCGAGGCCTCTTCGACGTTGTTGAACTCGATCTGCTTCAGCAGATTGCGGATGATCCGCAGCATTGTCTTGTAGTCGTCCACGATCAGAACATTCATGGACTTGTCGATCGCCATTGTAGATTTTCCTTTGCGGTTGGTTCAGGTGTCAGGTGGGTGGACTTTTGTCTTTTGCCGGCGGTCGTGCCCGGGGCATCGTGGCCGGTACGCAGTTGCGCAAGCTCCGCGGTCACGTCGCGGGCCTTGTCCGGATTCATTCGCCGCCATGACCGCGGCGGCCTTGGGATATCCTTCATCCGGTCGAGAACCGGTTACGTATCGGCGCTCGAGCAGCTCATCAAAAAACTCGAGCCAGCCTTCGTCGTCTTCCCCCACACCTACCAGGTGCGCGACTTCGCTCCGCGTCTCGCCACGCGTTTCGGCCAGGTGCTGCTGGCGGACCTCGTTGGCCTGCGCAAGGATGGCGACACCTTCGTCTTCGTGCGGCAGCTCTTTCAGGGCAAGCTCAATGCGGACTATCGCCACACCGCTTCCGGCCCCGGCTTCCTCTCGGTGCAGGCCGGCGCCTTCCGCGCAGAATCGCTCGAGGCCGGCAGCACCGCCGTCGAGGCCTTCGCGCCGCAGATCGAAGCAGGCGCCATTCGCAATAAGCCCGAGGAGCCATTCCGCGAGGCAGCGCAGACGGTCGATCTCAGCGCCGCCCCCATCATCGTCTCCGTAGGCCGTGGCATCAAGGAGCAGGACAACCTGCCCATGGTGGAAGAACTCGCTGCAGCGCTCGGCGGCGAACTCGCCGCGTCACGGCCCATCTGCGACAACGGCTGGCTGCCCATGGAGCGCCAGGTCGGCAGCTCCGGCCAGACGGTCTCGCCCAAGCTCTATCTCGCTGTCGGCATCTCCGGCGCCATCCAGCACCTGGTCGGCATGAAAGGATCGAAGACCGTCGTCGCCATCAACAAGGACGAGAATGCGCCCATCTTCGAAGTGGCCGACTACGGCATCGTGGGCGATCTCTTCGAGGTCGTGCCCGCGCTTACAGAGGCTGTGAAGAAAGCCAAAGGGTCGTAGTACGCTGCTTCCAGTGAATCGGTGATATCTGACCCGGAGGCAATCTCGATGGCGCAGTGGAGCAACGAGTTTCTCCCCCTTGGCCGGGCCTATCACTGGGAGAGCATTCGCGCCCACGAAACATTTCTCGTCCAGCCGATGAGCGACGGCACCGTCCGCTCCTGGACGTGGCAGCAGGCCATGGATGAGGCGCGCCGCATGGCCGCTTTTCTGCGTGCACGCGGATGGGAACCCGGGGACCGCATCGCCACGCTCGCCCGCAACAGCGCATGGTGGATGATCGCCGAACTCGGCGCATGGATGGCCGGCCTGGTCACCGTGCCGCTCTACCCTTCGCTCCGCGCGGACTCCATCCGTGCCCTGCTGCAGCACGCTGAGGTGCGTGCCTGCTTTGTCGGCGCCATGGACGATCGAGAGGCCATGCAGCAGGGCATTCCTGTTGGCATCCTGCGGATCGCCATGCCCAACGCCGCGCCCGATGTTCTGCACGGCTGCGATCGCCGCTGGGACGACATCATCGCGGAGTGTCTGCCGATCTCCGACTCACCCACGCGCAGCGGCGACGAACTCGCCACCATCATCTACACCTCCGGCACCACCGGCGAGCCCAAAGGCGTGATGCACCGCTTCTCCGTCTTCCCGCACATGGGCGACAGCATCGCAAAGCTGGTCAATATGGACAGCAACGAGCGCTTCATCTCGTATCTTCCACTGGCACATATTGCGGAGCGTGGCGTCATCGAGGCGACCAGCCTGCACATCGGCTGCACCGTCTACTTCACCGCCGGACAGGAGAGCTTCCTCGCCGATCTGAAACGGGCCAAGCCGACGCTCTTCTTTTCTGTCCCGCGTCTTTATCTGCGCTTTCGCCAGGGCGTGCTGGAGAAGGTGCCGCAGTCCAAGCTCGATCGTCTGCTGCGCATCCCCATCCTTCGCGGGATCGTGAAGAGGAAGATCCTGCGCCAGCTTGGTCTGGACTCCGTGCGCTTCGCCGCATCGGGCGCCGCGCCGCTACCCGCGGAAGTCCTCGCCTGGTATCGCGGGCTCGGCCTGGGACTCGTCGAAGGCTACGGCCTCACGGAAACCGCCATCACGCACGCACCCAGACCCGAAGATTTCCGCATGGGCTACGTCGGCTCTGCGCTGCCGGGTGTCGAAGTGCGCATCGCATCGGAAGATGAGGTCCAGATGCGCAGTCCCATGAACATGATGGGCTACTACCGCAACGACGACGGCACACGCGCCTGCTTCACTCCCGACGGCTTCTTCCGTACCGGAGACAAGGGAGAGCTGGCGCCGGATGGTCAACTGAAAATCGTCGGTCGCATCAAAGAGCAGTTCAAGACCAGCAAAGGCAAGTACGTTTCCCCGGTGCCGATTGAAAAACGATTCAGCATCCATCCCGCGCTTGAGGCCACCTGCGTCATGGGTGACGGCAGGCCCCACCCCTTCGCGCTCTCGCTGCTCTCTGCAGAAGCGCGCAAGCAGTGCGAAGCCAACGGACTGAATGGCGATCTGGGCCATTCGCTCGAAAGCCTGCTCACCCAGATCAATGCAGAGCTCGACCCGCATGAGCGGCTCCAGTTTCTCGCGCTCGTGGACGGCCCCTGGGACGTTGCCAACGGCCTGATCACGCCGACGCTGAAGCTCAAACGGAATGCGCTTGAGCAGCGTTACGCGTCGCGAGTCGATGGCTGGATCACCGCGCATAAGCCGGTCATTTGGGCCCGCGGGCTATGAGCGTGCCCGCGCTTCTCAGCATTGCTGGGACGCAGCTCGAAACCCGGCACATCACCATTCCGCATTCTCGGGGCACGATCGTCCTGCTGCACGAAGCCCTTGGCTCCGTCTCCCACTGGCGTAATTTTCCGGATCGTCTTGCCGAGCATTGCGAGATGAATGTGCTCCTCTACTCGCGTCTCGGCCACGGCCGGTCGGAAGGTCCACCGGCCAAGCGCAGCCGCCGCTATTTTGAGCAGCAGTCTTTGGAAGTGTTGCCCGCACTGCTCGCCGCATTCGCAATCGAGCGGCCCGTCCTGTTCGGGCACAGCGAAGGCGCGGCCATCGCGCTTATCTATGCGGCAAGTCATCCGGAAAATGCGCGCGCTCTGGTGCTGGAATCGCCGATTCTCGGCGCAGAACCAGCTTCAGCAGCGGGTATGGCCTTGGCCGAGCGTGCCTGGCGCGAGACCGACTTCCGCGAGCGGCTCGCCCGACACCACCGCGATCCGGACGCCGTCTTCGCCGCCTGGCTCAGCATCCGCGACTCCGACACCCTGCTCTCCCTGCCGCTGGAAACGCACCTGCCGCCAGTACGTTGCCCTGTGCTGGTCCTGCAAGGCGAACACGACGAATACGCAACCAGCCTGCAGACCGACGCGCTGCGGCCGCTGGCGCCGCAGATGCGCTTCGTGCGTCTTCCGGAAATTGGGCATACTCCCCATCGCGAGCAGCCGGAGCTCGTGCTGGGGTTGATCCGGGATTTTCTCAGCCACCCTACGGCAGAGCCATCCGCTGCACACTGATCTCCTGATCCATCCGAAAGATAGTGGATTGCCAACCGTCCATCCGGATGGATACCCTTCGAGGTTTCTCGCGTAGCTCCGATCGCCGGCTGCGTGTGAAAAATCCAAGGAGGTCCTTCGGCATGCTCCCCATCCCCCGCACGCTCAAGACAACTCACTTCATCCGTCTGATGTCCGCATCCTTCTTACTCGTATCTGCCGCGGTTCACGCCCGCGCTCAGCAGGACTACGTTGGCCGTTATGACATCTACAACGGCT
The DNA here is from genome assembly GCA_963763665.1 of uncultured Acidobacteriaceae bacterium. Taxonomy (GTDB): domain Bacteria; phylum Acidobacteriota; class Terriglobia; order Terriglobales; family Acidobacteriaceae; genus KBS-83. The sequence goes on from CAVXPT010000006.1 coordinate 18,868, forward strand.
TCGCCGCGCTCGTTGCACCGAATGTAGACCTGACCACCCGCGGCTATCACTTCCAGGCCGGCCGGAATCAGAAAACGTGGCTCGCTTTGGGCTTTGACTACTCCGTCACCACCGGCCACACCTCTCTCACGCCCAACCTGCTCCCGGCCGCATTGCAGCAACAGCTCGCACAGCAGATCCTCGCCCTCATCCAGGCCGGCGTCATCCCACCCACCTACCAGGTCTTTGTGCCCGTGGACTCAAACACGCAAACCTTCGCCGCCGGCCCGAACTTCAACTATCGCAAGTTTCGCTGCGTCACCTTCTTCCTCCGCCCCTCGCTCGGCGCAGTACGCGAAACGGCGACGCCGCATCCGCACGATATGGTGACGGCGGCCATCGCGCAGGAACTTGTCCCCACTGGCAAAAAGACTGATTGGACCGGCTTCTACGGCTTCGGCGGCGGCTACGACCTGAACGCGACGAAGCACATCGCCATCCGCATGCAGACCGATATCGTCTACTTCCACGTCTTCAATGACCTGCTCAAGGACGGAAGATGGGACTTCCGCTGGTCGATTGGCCCGACTTTCCACTTCGGAGGTAACATTCGCGCGACAAAGAGCGTCCTACCGAGGGACACACCGTCTGTGCCATCATCGTCGGGCCCCTCGCAATCGAATCCTTAGGAGACTCATTCCGGATGACAAACTGCCCGCGCCGGGCGCTGCTGGCATTCTCTGCGCTATTCCTGCTCTCCGCGCCCGTTTGGGCCTCGCCTGCTGCAAGCGAAGGGAAGTGCTCCCTCATCATCCATGTCACCGGCTTTCGCAATACGAAAGGCCTGCTCGGCGCGGAGCTCTTCACCTCTTCCGCGGGCTGGCCGGAGGATGTCGGCAAATCCTTCCGTCACGACCACTTCCCCATTGAAGGCAACCACGCGACAGCGCGCTTCGATCACCTTCCTGCAGGCAGGTACGGGGTCGTCGTACTACACGACGAGAACGAAAACCAGAAGCTTGACCGCAATATCTTCTTGGTTCCCAAGGAAGGATTCGGCTTCGCCAACAATCCTCATGTGCTGCTGGTCGCACCCCCGATCGAAAAAGCCACCATACCGGTGACCTGCCCCTCGACTACGACTGACATCCATCTCATCTACAAGTAGTCGCCTACTCTGCTCTGCTCACTGGCACGCCGCCCGCCGGGACCGTCAGGCCAAGCGCCTCGACATATCCCGTATTGAGGCGGCACTTTGCCAGCTTCACATTCTCCAGGAGTTGCTTCAGTGCAGCCGCCGCGATCTCCGGCGAAGGACGCATCCCAAGCTGCTTCTCCGCATCGCCCACGCCGCTTCGCTCGCCCGCATACTTCACGATCTCACTCCAGTGCTCCGGCGGCTGGATAGAAACGATTGCAGAGCTCTTTTCCATCTTCTTGTATGGCCAGAAGCACCACCCGATCTTGTCCTTTTCCAGCAGCTCCCGAAAACCGCGTACCCAGTTGTCATCGTTCTCGCCCGACTCTCCCAGCCAGATCGGCACATGGTACTTGTCGCGGAACGCCACATACTTCGCAAGCGACTTCTCCGTATTGGCCGCAGTGGTCGGGTTCCAGGGGGTGCCGAACTCGTACAGATGAAGCTGGTACAGCACGTTCTTGTCGAAGGGCGGCCCGAAGACGCTGAAGTTCGTATCCCACTGCGCTCCGCCCAGGATCAGAACATGGTGCGTGTCCACTTCGCGAATCGCGGCGGAAATGCGTTTGTACAGCGGCTCAAGCTGGCTGTTGTATTTCTGCAGTTGCGGAAAGTGCGGGATCGGCTCGTTCAGCAGGTCGTACCCCAGCACGGTCGAGTCGTCCTTGTAGTGATCGGCGATGCGCTTCCAGATGTCGATCAGTTCCGCCTGATTGCCGGGTGAGTCGTAGAGCCATGGATAGCCGTAGCTGTCATCGATGTTGGTGCCGGTCTGTCCGCCGGGAGCCTGGTGCATGTCAATCACCACATACAAGCCATCGGCCTTGGCCCAACTCACGACGCGGTCCAGCAGCCGGAAACCCTCCTCGTTGCCTTTGGTAAAGAACTTGTAATGGATCGGCACCCGCACCGAGTTCATGCCCGTGGACTTCAGCAGATCGATATCCGCCTTCGTGATGTACACATCGCGATACTGATGCCAGAAGGCCTCTGCCTGTTCCGGCCCAATCAACTCGCTGAAATACTCTTCAATCTCCCGGGTCGAGGTGGGCCCCTTTTCGAAGAGGAACATATAGCCCTCGGGCTCCAGCCAGTTGCCCAGGTTGGTGCCGCGCAGCATCAGCGGGTGACCGTCGCCATCCACTAGCTCGCTTCCCTGCGCGTGCACAAATCCGCCGTCTGCAGCCTGGGCATGGAGCGAAATCGAAGGTGCGGCCGTCCATAGGGCCAGTAAGCAAAGCAGCAGAGAACGCATCATGAGTTCCTCCGGACGCATCACCGGCCTCGTACCGGCTGCCGCGCCATTCTATTTTAAACGACATACGATCTTGCAACAATAGCTGACGCAGCTTTTTCGTTAAGAAAAGCTGCTCTTCACGAATGCGGGCTAAGGACAGAGCATTTGTGAAAACGGGTCTAAACAAACGATAGTCTTTGGCCGATCTGGCACGGTTCACGCAGCCGGATGAATTCACGCTCGAAAATCACAGTTTCCGGATGCGCAAAACATGGTCGCAGGGCTACTATCACCTTCACGCCCCTATACCATCGCGGAGACCAATGGCGCGCAAGAAGCAACAGAAGATGCATGGAGAAAAGCCGGCAAGCCTGAAGACGCTGGCTGAGCACCTCGGGTTAAGTCCAGCCACCATCTCCGTAGTGCTGAATGACGTGCCGGGCCGGTCCATCCCGCAGGCCACGCGCGATCGCATCAAGGCCGCTGCGAAAAAGCTCAACTATCAGCCCAGCCTGCTGGCGCGTTCCCTGCGCAACCGGCGCACCCACACCATCGGCATCCTGGTGCCGGAACTCGGCGAGGGCTATCACACCCAGGTGCTCAGCGGTGTCGGCGATCAGCTGGTGCAGGAAGGCTACTTCTACTTCACTGCGCATCATCGCCACAAGCCTGAACTGGTGGAGCAGTATGCGCGCCTGCTGGTGGGCCGCGGCGCCGAAGGACTCATCCTCGTGGACACCGCCTTCCACCACAACTTTCCGGTGCCCGCCGTCGCCGTCGCGGCCCATCGCCACATCGAGGGCGTCACCAATGTGATCCTCGACCAGACCAAGGCCGCCGAATTAGCGCTCGGTCATCTGTATAAACTTGGCCACCGCTCCATCGCGTTCATGCGCGGCCACCCCATCAGTTCCGATTCAGAAGACCGCTGGCGCAGCATTGAGTCTGCCGCCAAAAAGTTTGGTCTGTGCATCGATCCATCGCTGGTGGTGCAGCTCGACCGCGATCTCACCTCACCGGAGCTCGGCTACCCCGTCATTCAGCAGTTGTTGGCCGGCGGCAAACGCTTCAGTGCGCTCTTCTCCTTCAACGATGTGGCAGCCATCGGCGCCATCCGTGCGCTGCGCGACGCCAAATTGCGCGTGCCGGAGGATGTTTCCGTCATGGGCTTCGATGACATCCGCGCTGCTGCCTTTACGACCCCGAGCCTGACCACGATCCGCCAGCCGCTGGAAGATATGGGCCGCATCGCCGCCCGCATCGTGCTCAGCCGGATCAGGAATCAGCAGGAGTACGGTGACCAGGTGGCCGTGGAGCCGGCGCTCATGGCGCGCGAATCCACACGGGAACCATCGTGGACGCCAGCCTGAAGCCAACCCGATCCGCTTCGCGCTATTCCCCGCGCTACTCCCTCGGTCCCATTCTCGGGATACAGGCGATGGAGCTCATCACCGGGATCGGCCTCACGCTCTTGGGCAGCGGCCTTCCGGCATTGGCGGCTCTCTGGCGGCTGAACGACGCCAGCTCCGGCCGCTTATTGCTGGCCGTCTTCGCCGGCTCCGCCATCGGTGCCATGCTGGTGCGGCCGCCCTTTCATCGCAATCTCGCCGCCGGCATGGCGATGATCGCCATCAGCATGGCTGGCCTCGCTCTCAGCGGCGGCCACGCTCTGTTTCTTCTCTTCTTGCTCTTCGGCACCGGGCTAGGCCTGGCCATGACCGCCAACAGCGTGCTCACCGGCGACCGCTATCCCGAGCGGCGAGCCGCCATGCTCACCCTCCTCAATTTCTCCTGGAGCGCGGGCGCCGCCGTCTCTCCATTCGCCGTGCAATTTGCAATCCACCGTGCCGGTGTCAGGGGACTCTTCTGGTCGATGGCCGCCGCGGGAGCTTTGAGCGCGCTCCTGGCGCTCTGCCTGAGAGACAGGCGCGCCGCCGCACAAGAAGATTCCCAGCAAGCCGCGACGGCAAACGTCCGGAGCTCCAAACGTGTCGTCGCCTTCTTCGCCATCTTCGGACTCCTCTATTGCGGAACCGAAGCCGCACTGGGTGGCTGGGTGCTCACCTACGTGCACCGGCTCGACTTTCAACTCTCCGCGGCGCCGCCGCTGGCGGCATCCTGCTTCTGGCTCTCGCTGCTGGTCGGCCGTGGCGTCGCTCCGGCTGTGCTGCTGCGCGTTCGCGAAGAGGCGCTTCTCGCGGTCGCGCTCGTCAGCGCGTTTGTCGGCGTGGCCGCGCTGCTCACCCTGCACTCCCTGCCCGCCGTCATGTTGTCTGCGGCCGTGGCCGGCTTCAGCATGGCCCCCATCTTCCCCGTCTGCGTCTCCATCTTCATGTCCATCGCCCGCAATCCAGCCCAAACCCGTTGGATGTTCGCGATCGCCGGCCTGGGCAGCGCCACCCTGCCCTGGGCCACCGGGCAGCTCGCGGCGCGGACCGGATCGCTCCACACCGGATTGCTGGTACCCCTCATGGCGCTGGGCCTCATGCTGGTCATGATGCGCTGGCCCGGTGGCGGCACAGATATCTTCCGCACCCTCTTCCATCCCCCGGCAGAGCGCCCGCTTCCGCCACGCGGCCCCAACGTCTTGCCAAGCCTGTAGCGTCTGTAACGCGATAGATGCATCGTAGTCAATGGACCTCTGTCGCGGCGTGGACGCGACAACATCAGACATCCAAGGGGAGGGTGCATGACGCGCCTGAAAGACCGTATCGCAGTGGTGACCGGATCAAGCTCCGGCATCGGGCAGGGAATCGCAGTGCGTTTTGCGCAGGAAGGCGCTCGCGTCGTGGTCGACTACGTAGGCCATCCCGATGGCGCGGATCAGACCCTCGCCGCGATCCAGAAGGCCGGCGGCCAGGCCATCATCTGCCAGGCCGACGTCACCAGCATGAGCGATATCCGCAAGCTCATCGACGCTGCGTGGCAGGCCTATGGTGGGTGCGACATCTTGGTGAACAACGCAGGCATGGAAAAGGAGGCCGACTTCTGGGAGGTCACCGAGGCCGACTATGACAAGGTGCTCGCCGTGAACCTGAAGGGTCCCTTCTTCCTGACCCAGTACTTCGTGCAGAAGCTGCTTGCCGCCAACAAGCCCGGCCGCGTCATCAATATTTCCTCCGTGCACGAGGATATGGTCTTCCCGCACTTCTCCACCTACTGCGCCAGCAAGGGAGGCATCCGCATGCTCATGCGCGATCTTGCTGTCGAGCTCGGCTCCAGGAACATTACCGTCAACAACATCGCGCCCGGAGCGATCAGCACCCCGATGAACGCGAGCCTGCTCAACAACAAGACGGAGCTCGACGCGTTGCTCAAAAACATCCCGCTCGGCCGCATGGGGACGATCGATGATGTAGCCGCTCTCGCCGCCTTTCTGGCCTCCGACGAGGCCGCTTACATCACCGGATCGACCTACTTCGTCGACGGCGGCCTGATCCGGAACTATCACGAACAGTAATCGTTGAAGCCCGCGCACAGCAGCCCTCGCGGGCCTCTTTATGTTAGTGTCCTCACGAGGTTCGAGAGAGAGGCTGAATGGCTCTAGGAAGCGCTTCAGGACAAACGGTTTCCGTATCAGAGAGCGGCAGCGCGAGCTACGGCCGGGCGCTTTCCGTCGTCACCACGCTCTTCTTCATGTGGGGCTTTCTCACCGCGCTGAATGACACGCTGATCCCTCACCTGAAGCAGATCTTCGATCTGGACTACACCAGGTCTCAGCTCATCAACCTCGCCTTTTTCGGCAGTTACTTCATCTTCGCGCAGCCTGCCGCCAAGCTGATTGAGGCCATCGGCTACAAGCGCACCATGATTGTCGGTCTGGCCGTCATGGCGTGTGGCGTCTTTCTCTTTCTGCCCGCCGCCAGCGTGCCTTCCTACACCTTCTTTCTCGCAGCCCAGATCATCCTCGCTGCCGGCGTCACCGCGCTGCAGGTAGCGGCAAACCCCTATGTCACCGTGCTCGGCCCGGCGCGCACCGCGTCCAGCCGCCTGAATCTGACCCAGGCCTTCAACTCGCTCGGCACCACCATCGCCCCCTACTTCGGCAGTGTGCTCATCCTTGCCGGAGCCGCCGGGCTTGCCACTATGTCGCGGCAGCAGCAGGCAGCTTCGGTGAAGGCGCCCTATGCGGGCATTGGGATCGCCCTCGTGATCCTCGCCATTGCGATTGCGCTTGTTCATCTTCCGCGCATCCAGACCACGCAGGAATTCCGCCCCACCGGAAACGCTGAGAATCCCCTCGGCTCCATCTGGGAGCATCATCACGTGTGGCTGGGCGCGATTGCCATCTTCGTGTACGTCGGCGCGGAAGTATCCATCGGCAGCTTCGCCGTCAATTACATGGGCAGTCACGATCTCGGCTCCATTCCCGCGGCCACCGCCAGCAAACTGGTGGCGCTCTACTGGGGTGGCGCCATGGTCGGCCGATTCATCGGCTCGGCGTTGCTCCAGCGTGTACGCACCGGCCCGCTCGTCGGTTATTTCGCCATTATCGCGGGACTGCTGGTGAGCATTTCCATGCTCACCAACGGCCACACCGCCGTCGCCACCATCCTTCTGGTCGGCCTCTTCAACTCCATCATGTTCCCCAGCATCTTTACCCTGGGAACCGCGCACATGGGACCGCTCACCGGCAAGGCTTCCGGCCTGCTCATTCAGGCCATCGTCGGCGGGGCCATCATTCCCGTCGCGCAGGGCGCCATCGCGGACAAGATCGGCATCCACCACTGCTTCATCCTGCCCCTCATCTGTTACATGTTCATCATCTATTACGGATTCATCGGCTCCCGCCCCACCGGCGCCAGCATGGACCTGGTCGCCACCGCATAGCTAAATTGTCCGCAAACGCAATAAGGGCCGCCTCACTGAGGCGGCCCTTCACTCTCCATGGATGACGCGTCTATGCCGCGTTCGGCTTATCCAGAGTCAGCGCCGCAATCTCCTCCTCGGAGAACATCTGCTTGGCGCCGTTCGTGCGATCCAGCACGTGCATAGGCACGCCCGCAGTCAACGTCCGGTGCATCGCCTTGCGGTGGAAGGGTGAACTGCTCAGCAAAGTGCAGATGCGCTCAAAAATCGGCAGCCAATGGTGTGAGCGCGTGCGGATCGTCTCGCCCGGTCCATCCGGCTCGGCGACAATCTCCATCTCCAGTACGCCGTGCTCGGACGGGTTCGACAGTTCGACAGGGCGCATCTGGAGCGAGTAGCGAGTCGTTTCGTTGGGCATGGACCTGACTTCCTGGGTTGAATGCGTAACTAGCCTAAGAGTCTCTTGGATTCATTTGAGTTGCATTCGACTCGTCAGTCTAACCCGGCATCGATGAAAGCCCGGTCACAATCTGCCGGAGGGCACGTGCCCGCCGTGACATCGATGCTGGTTACCAGTAAAGCAGTCCAGTCCCCGCCGATCTGGTACCCTCGGTATCCTGATGACTCGACGCGCTTTCTGCCTCTTCTGTTCAGTTTTTTGCACAGTTTTTCTGCTCCTCACCGGCTCGCCCCTGGCACCGCTCGCCCATGCCCAGGCCACCCACGCCACCCACAAAGAGGCGGTCGACATCTTCCGCCAGCTCATCGAGATCAACACCACCGACTCGGTCGGCAGCGTCACCGCCGCGGCCAAAGCCATGCAGCAGCGATTCTTGGACGCAGGCTTCCCGGCCTCGGACATGCAACTGCTCGGCCCCAACGATCGCAAACAAAATCTTGTCGTCCGCTACCACGGCGCCAGCGGCAAAAAGCCCATTCTGCTCATCGGCCACCTCGATGTGGTCGAAGCTCGCCGCGAGGACTGGACCACCGACCCCTTCCAATTCGTAACCAAAGACGGCTACTACTACGGACGCGGCACTCAGGACATGAAGAATGCCGACGCCATCCTGGTGGAAACGCTCCTCCGCCTGCATCGCGAGGGCTTCCGCCCCGACCGCGACATCATCCTCGCGCTCACCGCGGATGAGGAAGGCGGCAAATCGAATGGCGTCAACTGGCTGATCGAGAACCATCGCGATCTCATCGATGCCGAATATGTGCTGAACCCCGACGGCGGCGGCGTGGAGCTGCACCAGGGCAAGGCCACCATCTTTTCCGTCGACGCCAGCGAGAAGCTCTACGCCGACTACCAGCTCACCGTCACCAATCCCGGCGGCCATAGTTCCTTGCCGCGGCCCGACAACGCCATCTACGAGCTCGCTGACGGCCTCGAGCGCATCGCGCATTACCGCTTTCCCTTCGAACTCAACGGCGTGACGCGCGATTACTTCGAAACCGAATCGAAGATCATCTCCGGCCAGACCGCCGCCGATATGCGCGCCATTCTCAAAACGCCGCCCGACCCGGCAGCCATCAAGCGGCTCGACGAGACGCCGGAGTACAACTCGACCCTCCGCACCACCTGTGTCGCCACGCGGCTCGACGCCGGCCACGCCAACAACGCGCTCCCGCAGCGCGCCCAGGCCATCGTCAACTGCCGCATCCTCCCCGGCCACTCCAAGGAAGAAGTCCGCCAGGAGCTCATCCGCGTCCTCAACAATCCCAAAATCACCGTGCAATATGTCGGCGATGGCGGCGAAGGCCAGGGTCAGATCTTCGACAGGGCGCCGGACAAGAAAGCACTGCCGCCTGCCGCCATCAAGCCTGAGGTCATGCAAGCGCTGAAGCTGGTCGCAGGGAAGATGTGGCCCGGCGTGCCGGTCGTCTCCACCATGGCGGATGGCGCATCCGACGGCATCTACACCAACGCCGCCGGCATGCCCACTTACGGCGTCTCCGGCATCGCGCTCGAGAGCGACGACGTGCGCGCCCACGGCAAAGATGAGCGCCTGCCCGTGGAGTCTTTCGATCGCGGCGTCGATTTCTACTACGATTTTCTGAAGACACTGACAACAGCCCCGTAGCAGCGCATTCGAGGGAGACATCCGCGTCCAAGGAGTTCCATCCAGTGCAGCTTCACCTCATCGACGTTGCCGCGATCGTCCTCTATCTGCTGGGCATCACCTGGTTCGGTCTTCGCTTTCGCAACGGCGAGCGCTCGCTGCGCTCCTACTTTCTGGCCGACCGCAACATCCCCTGGTGGGCCATCGCGCTCTCCATCGTCGCCGCGGAGACCAGCACCCTCACCATCATCAGCATCCCCGGCCTCGCCTTTACCGGCGACTTCGGATTTCTGCAGATAGCCCTCGGCTACCTGCTCGGCCGCATCGTCATCTGCCTCCTGTTTCTGCCGCGCTACTTCGAAGGCCAGCTCATGACGGCCTATCAGCTCATCGGCGCACGCTTCGGCAAGGGGCTGCATCGCTTCACCGCAGGCCTCTTTCTCGTCACCCGCGCGGCAGCAGAAGGCGTCCGCATCTTCGCCGTCTCCATCGTCATCACGGTCGCCTTCGGCACCGGCACCATTCCCTCCATCATCATTCTCACGATCCTCACCCTCATCTACACCTTCGAGGGCGGCTTCACTGCGGTCATCTGGACGGACGTCGTCCAGATGCTCATCTATTTCGTCGGCACCGTGCTGGCGCTCTGGACGCTCGCCGCTAAAAACGCCGGGCGGCTGGACCGCAATCCACCACACCGCAGCCGCGGCGCACAAATTCACCGTCTTCCATTTCGCCTTTTCGCTCACCCAGACCTATACCTTCTGGGGCGGCCTCATCGGCGGCTGCTTCCTCACCATGGCCAGCCACGGCACAGATCAGCTCGTCGTGCAGCGTCTGCTCGCCGCTAAGAATCTCGTGCAGTCGCAGATCGCGCTGCTCGCCAGCGGCGTCATCGTCTTCGTGCAGTTCGCACTCTTCCTGCTCATCGGCGCCGGGCTTTACGTCTTCTACCCCGCAGGCACCCTCGCGCACGTCGGCACGGCAGACCGTCTCTTCCCGCTCTTCATCGTGCAGGTCATGCCGCACGGCATCTCCGGCCTGGTCATCGCCGCCATCCTCGCCGCCGCCATGTCCAACATGAGCGCTGCACTCAACTCGCTCTCCTCCACCACCATGGTCGACTTCTACCTGCCGCGTCACCCGGAGATGGAGGAGCGCGCACGCACGCGCCTGTCGCGCATCCTGACCGCCGTGTGGGCCGTGGTGCTGCTGTTGCTCGCCATCCTCTCGCGCACCGGCGGCCATGTGGTCGAGATCGGTCTCTCCATCGCTTCCGTCACCTGGGGCGAAATGCTCGGTGCGTTCCTCCTCGGCACGCTGACGCGCCGCGCCACGCAGAATGGCACCATCGTCGGTATGATCATCGGCGTCATCGTCAATCTGATTCTCTGGCAGCAGCCCGGCCCCTTCGCCGCCGGACACGCCTGGGCCCTCCCGAAGATCGCGTTCATCTGGTACGTGCTGATCGGCGCGATGGTCACAACCACCGTGGGCTACATGGCAAGCCTCCTGTTGCCTCAACAAGAAAGGGCCACCGCAGCATGATCCGCTCCTGGCGAAACCTTGTCGCTATCGTTGCCGTCGCGCTCACCACGCCCGCTTTCGCCCAAATGACTGCCGCGTCCCCAGCGCCCACAGCCATCGCGCCCGCAGCCTTCGCACCCATCGACACCATGGTCAACGACGCCGTCGCACACCATGAGATTCCCGGCGCGGTTGTCGTCATCGGACACGATGGCCACGTCGTCTTCCATCGCGCCTACGGCATGCGCTCGCTCTTGCCCACGCAGGAAGCGATGACCGAGGACACCATCTTCGACATGGCCTCGCTCACCAAGGACCTCGTCACCGCCACCGCGGTGATGCAGCTCTACGAGCAGGGCAAGATCCGCATCGACGATCCCGTCGCGCACTATCTCCCCGAGTTCGGCGCCAACGGCAAGCAGGACATCACCATCCGCCACTGCCTCACCCACTACTCCGGTCTCGCGCCCGATCTCGATCTCACCGGCCCCTGGCACGGCCGCGAGGAAGGCCTGCGCCGCCTCTTCGAATCCGCCCCCGTCGCGCCGCCGGGAGTCGTCTTCCGCTACAGCGATGAAAACTTCATCGCGCTCGGCGCCTTGGTGGAGCGCGTCTCCGGCCTGCCGCTGGAGGTCTACGCGCAGCGCAACATCGCCGCGCCGCTGGGCATGGCGGACTCCGGCTATCTGCCGCCCACGGAGAAACGCAATCGCATCGCGCCCACGCAATACGTCACACCGGATGGCACATTATCCAACGCCGGCACCATGCTGCGCGGCGTCGTGCACGACCCCACCGCGCGCCGCATGGAGGGCGTCGCCGGCCACGCTGGATTCTTCTCGACCGCGGCGGACGTCTCCCTCTTCGCGCAAGCCTTGCTAGATCGCCTCGCCGGCCGCCCCAGCAAATTCCCGCTCAACCAGCTCACGCTGGCCAAGATGACCGAGCCCGAGCAGCCCGCTACCGGCACCGCCCTGCGCGGCTTTGGCTGGGACATCGACTCCGCCTTCTCCAGCAATCGCGGCACGCTCTTTCCCGTCGGCTCCTTCGGCCACACCGGCTTTACCGGCACATCGTTGTGGATGGATCCGCAAAGCGACACCTATCTCATCATCCTCAGCAACGCCGTGCATCCCGACGGCAACGGCCATACCGTCGCGCTGCGTTCGCAAATCGCGGATGCAACAGCGCAGGCCATCGGCATCAAGACGCAGGAGAGCGGCCAACTCACACAGCTCACCGGCTACAACGAGTCGCTCACCGGTGCGCGTCGCTGGGCCGCGCGCAACGGCGACGTGATGACCGGCATCGACGTCCTCGAATCTGAAAAATTCCTCGTCCTGCAGGCGCTCGCGAAGAAGCATGGCGGCCATCTGCGCATGGGCCTGCTCACCAGCGCGGTTGGCATGGATCGCGATGGCCGCCGCACCATCGATGTGCTCGCGCACGACGCCCATGCCGCCGACTCCAGCCTCACCCTCACCACGCTCTTCAGCCCGGAGCACGGCCTGCAGGGAAATCAGGACACAGAAAATATCTCCAACACCACGGACACGGCCACCGGCCTGCCCGTGATCAGTCTCTTCGGATCGGTCTCTCCGATCAAAGGACAAGCGCCGCCCCTCGCTCGACACACTGCGGCAGCTGGATGCAGTGGTGATCGATCTGCAGGATGTCGGCGTGCGCTACTGGACCTATGACGCGGCGATGGGCTACTTCCTCGAAGCCGCCGCGAAGACCGGCATCGATGTCATCGTGCTCGATCGCCCCAACCCCGTCACCGGCTCATTCGTGCAGGGCCCCATCTCTGACATCGGCCGCGACAGCTACACCAACTACATGCCTATCCCGTGCGCCACGGCATGACCATCGGCGAGCTTGCGAGCTATTACAACGGTGAAGGCCACATCAACGCCGCACTCACCATCGTCAAGATGCAGGGCTGGCAGCGTGGCGACTGGTTCGACTCCACCGGCCTCACCTGGATCAACCCTTCGCCCAATCTCCGCAGCCAGCGCGCCGCCGAGCTCTACACCGGCCTCGGCCTCATCGAGACCAGCAACATCTCCGTCGGCCGCGGCACCGACACACCGTTTGAACTGCTCGGCGCGCCCTGGATCGACGCCCGCACCTTCGCCCGCACCCTCAACGCGCGTCTGCTGCCCGGTGTGCGCTTTGTGCCCGTCAGCTTCACGCCCGCCGCGCCGTATCCCTACGCGGGCCAGCTCTGCCACGGCGTCTCGCTGCTGGTGATGGATCGCAATGCGCTCGACGGCCCCGAGCTCGGCCTCGAGATCGCATCCGCGCTCTGGAAGCTCTACCCCAACAACTACAAGCTCGACCAGATCGATCACCTGCTCGTGAACAAATCGGTCCTCGACGCTCTGCGCTCCGGTGAAGACCCGCAACGCATCGCCGGCGACTGGCGCGTCGCACTCGAAGCGTTCATGCAGCGCCGCGCCGCCTACCTGGAGTATTGAGATCTGCCGACACACAAATTCATCCGGTGTCATTCTGAGCGAAGCCAAGGACCTGCAGACTTCGCATCTGCGGACCGCGAAGAAGATGGGATTTCCGTAGAAAGTGCTTCGCCATCGTGGATCTAGCAATGGGATCTATTACCGACCGACGACGACTACCTTGAACGTCCCCGGTTTCGGTTTGGGGCGTCCTGTTGTTGTTGCTGCCGGCTCAAGGTCTGCGGTCGGCAGGTAGATGAGATGCGAAGTTTTGTCGACGCCCATAGTGCGTGCGCCCTCCGGCGTCTTCACAACCTGTTCTACATCGAACTTGCCGGCTTTCTCGGAAGCTACGGTGAGGGATCCGTCGCGGCAACTTGCGAATGCCTTGTCATCCATGACCTTTGTGGCGTCGACGCCGGCTCCGATCGGCAACGATGCTTCTACTTTGCCGTCCTCAGCATTCATCACCACCAATTTTTGCGGCTTTCGGCAGCCGACAAAGAGGCGATGCGTTTTCTCGTCCAACGCCATGCCAACGGGCTGCCCGCCAGGAGCAACAGGCCAGCGTGCCGTTACTTTTCGAGAATGTAGATCGACAACGGCGACGACATTTTTATCTTCCAGGTTGATGTAGACCTTACCAGTGCCGTCGGAGGCAAGGAACTCGGGCGCTCCGCCAAGCTCTATCGGGGGATCTATCTTGCCGGACTTGGGATCGATGTCAGGCTTGAAAGTCATCAGCGCTCCGCCGTCACCGGAGACAGCGAGTATCTCGTTCAACTTCTTGTCGTAGATAATCCCGTCGGAGTCCGGCATAGTTGGGATGCTGCCCAGCACCGCATAAGTTTTCAAATCGAAGATGACGATAGCTCCTTTACCACCGCCGTCTGTGATGAAACCGCGACCCGCACTGGGAACGATGGCCACTCCGTGCGCGGTGGTCTGGCCGGGGATGTCACCGAGAACCTTGCCCGAATCGGCATCGATAACCATGGTGTGGGTGGAGCGGCGGACAAAGAGCCTGTGCGTCGCCGCATCCACTGTGAGATAGTCCCAGCCGCCCTCTCCGCCGATCTTCCATGTGTTCTGCACCTTGTAGGGGCCCTCGGCGCTCGCTGCGCTGCTATTTGTCAAGATCAGAGCCGCCACCCCAATCACTCCTGCCAGACACCACTTTGCATGCTTCCGCATTTCTATTCCTTTCTCGACAAACACAGTCCCAGCCACTCACTCTATGTCTCCGTCCTTAAATGGGGCTGAATGTCTATGTGAATGTCAGGTGATTGTTGCTTCACGTGACTTGCCGAATTGACGCTCTGAAATTCTGAACGCTGACTCGAATACCACAACGGAAGCGAGCCCACAGCGCGCGCCGCAGGCGCCTCCGCCCGTGCGGCCAGCACCGCCGCAGGCGCATGTGCCGGTGCGGCCAGCACCGACGCAGATGCGTTGTCCGGACGGCACAGTCCGGGTACACTCGTCGCGTGCGAATATCTCGACTTGCACTGACTCTCGCGCTCGCCACCGCCGCGCCAGCCTTTTCGCAGACCACGATGCCCCTATGGCCGGGCACGCCGCCCGGCGCGCCCAACGTCACCGCCGGACAGCGAGAGCAGGACACCACCAAGCCTACTGACAACATGATCGCCGGCAAACGCGTCGCCCGCATCGGATTCGTCGGAAAGCCGACGCTCGCCTTCTATCCCGCGCCCGCTGACAAAAACACCGGCGCGGCCGTCGTCGTCTTCCCCGGCGGCGGATACCAGATCCTCGCCTACGATCTCGAAGGCACGGAGGTCTGTGATTGGCTCAACGGATCGGCGTCAACTGCGCGCTGGTGAAGTACCGAGTGCCCAACGCAGGACCATTCCCCAAATACACGCAGGACCTCGCCGATGCGCAGCGCGCCTTACGAATCGTTCGCCAACACGCATCAGAGTGGCAGATCGATCCCCATCGCATCGGCGTGCTCGGTTTCTCTGCCGGCGGCCATCCTCGTCGCCGTACTCGGCGCGCACGCTCCGATTCCATCTATCCGCCAACGAAGCGCGGCAGACAAACTGGATGCGCGGCCGGACTACACGCTGCTCATCTACCCTGGCTATCTCAATTGGACGACACCCACAACCTCCGGCCGGAAGTGAAACCGGTCGCACTCACGCCTCCCAGCCTCCTCATTCAGGCCGAGGACGATCCGGTGAAAGTGGAAAACGCGTGGGTCTACTACGAAGCGCTCAAGCAGGCCAAGGTTCCCGCCGAGATGCACTTGTTTGCCAACGGCGGCCACGGCTACGGCCTCCGCCCCACACGACTGCCCATCACTCACTGGCCAGATCTCGCCACCACTTGGCTGCACACACTCGGCGTCACGACTCCGTAATGTACGTGTCCTGATGTGGTGATCGCGACCGGGCCGGCTCGGCTCCACCGCATACGCCTCGCCCAAACACGCAAGACTGTTACGAAATTCTATGTCGTACCCATCTCTTCCGAAGAGGACCTCGCGAAGCATATTGACAGCGGTGGCTTCTTGCTTCACTATTACGTCATGCGTAGTACGCGCGACGTAGTAGGCTAAAACTGGGACAGAGCACTTCTCCGATCCGCCTTCGCGGGCAGCATGGCGCAGCCGGGCGCTTACCGCTGATCGTTAACTCGCCATTTGCTAATTAACTATCACTATCATGCCAGTATCTCTTGCCATCGAGACTCGTGACGTAACCTACCGTTTCGGTTCGCTCACTGCAGTCGAAGCTCTGAACCTTCAGGTGCCAACAGGATCCATCTGCGGATTCCTCGGCCTGAATGGCGCCGGCAAGACCACGACCATTCGGCTGCTCCTGGGCTTGATCAAGCCAAGCAGCGGGACAATTTTGATGGATGGCCAATTTATTTCACGCGCGCACCCCGAGTTGCGAAATCGGATCGGAGCATTGATTTGAAAGTCCCTCGCTGTATTGAATCTGACAGGCCGCGAGAATCTGGAAGTAATCCGCCGGTTGCTCGAGATCGCTCCTGCAAATGTCTCGGAGGTCTTGCAACTGGTGCAACTCACCGAGGATTCTGATCGACTGGTGCGAACTTATTCGCTCGGAATGAAGCAGCGTCTCGGCCTGGCCGTTGCTTTGCTCGGTAATCCGAAGCTGCTTGTGCTCGATGAACCTGCCAATGGGCTAGACCCGGCGGGAGTTCACGACTTGCGCGACCTGTTACGTACTCTCGTGCGCCAACGCGGGGCAACAGTCTTCCTTTCAAGCCACCTGTTGGCTGAAGTCGAGCAGATCGCCGATCACGTTGCCATCCTCGACCGAGGTCATCTTTTGTTCCAGGGAACGCTGAGCGAATGCCAGGCACAACGCAGCGGATTCCTGATCCTGCGCGTAGACAGGCCTGAGAATGCTGTTCTAGTGCTCCGACAACACGGTTGGGACGTTGATGAACGTCCGGATGGTGCGCTTTCCCTGCCTGTCGCGAATGTCTCCGATGCAGCTGCCGTCAACGCGCTCCTTGGGCAACATGGCGTAGCTGTTCATCACCTGGCTCAAGAGCAAGTGTCGCTTGAAACACTTTTTCTGAGGGCCACTGGCCGATTGGAGAAACAATGACTGAGCTGACGCGTGCAGTATCGGCCGAGTCTCTAAAGCTGAAGCGCACGCTCGCTCTGCGTCTTGCTGTGATCGCGCCGCTGTTCATCGTCCTGCTGCAGCTTGGCGTCTACCTGGCCCGCGGTGAAGATGTGGAGCGAGCCGCCACTAATCCTGCCGCCGGATTTGCACGCGGAATCGTGACATTGTGGACCCTCGCGTTCCTGCCCTTTTGGGCAACTCTTGCGGCTTCACTCTTGCGCATCGCTGGATCACAGCGGCAACCATTGGGACCAGATGTTCGCGTTACCCATGCGCCGCTGGCCTGTCTATGCTGCCAGTGGATCTTGAGTTTTCGCACTGGGAGTGTTAAGTTCGATTTGCCTGCCGCTCTTCGTGGTTGCTGCGATCGAGATCCTCAAGCAAGTGCGCGTCGAATGGAAAGGTGCTGGGCTGCCATGGCGGTTGTTGCTGAGCGGAGTGAGCCGGAGTTGCGTGCATGTTTGCTACTCATCTCGCTGCAATGCTGGCTTAGCCTACGATGGCACAGCTTTCTTGTTGCGCTTGGAGTCGGAATTGCCGGAATTATGTCCGGTATCATCTTGATCTCCGCCCCGTTGAGATTTCTCAGCCTATATCCCTGGACTGCGGCGGCAGCCGCCGCTTCCCCCCGTGAGCCGCTGTTACCGCTCGTTTGGGGGATGTGCGGAGGCCTGGCGATCGCTGTAATTGCCTGCTGGCGTCTTGCGGTTCGAGATCGGTATTGATGCGCGTGAGACATTCTTAGGCCGTGATGCGAGCTTCGCGCATCTCTGGTTCTCCACGAGTGCATAATCGACGATGCGCTCTTTCATATGCGTATCACGATCGCGCTTGCCGTTTACCCCATCGCAGTTTCGCCAGCAATCCATTTGTCAAATCTTTACCGCCAGCTTTTTATCTCTGCCGGTTTCCCAAATTGGTAGGGATGCGGTTCCCAGATACGTAGCCGAATGGGCGCATCGCCCAATGGTCATCATTCCAGAACCAACCTAGTCCTATCCCTTGACAACCGATAGTCGAATGTCTACCATCTCTGCCAGATCGAGGGTAGGATGTCTTCTATGGCAAAACAGGCACCGCAGCGGGTCGGACTTCTCCAGGGAACGCTGGACATGCTCATCTTGCGGACGCTTCTGTATGGACCTGCTCATGGCCACCAGATCGGCAAGCACATTCAGAGGACCACGAACGAATTCCTGCAGATGCAGCACGGTTCACTCTATCCGGCATTGCATCGTCTGGAGAAGAGAGGATGGGTGAGTGCCAAATGGGAGACGGCTCCGGACCGAAACCGGGAATTCAAGTACTACCGATTGACGGACAAAGGCAGGAAGCAGCTCGTGGTCGAAGAATCCCAGTGGAAGCAGATGTCCGAAGCCGTGGCGCGAGTGATGTGGCCCGCCGCCGAGGAGAGCTGAAATGAATGGTGGCAGATCAGGAAACGGGATGCGGACCTGGAGCGAGAGCTGCGCTCGGACCTGGAACTGGAAGAAGAAGAGCAGCGCGAAAGCGGGCTGTCACCAGAAGAGGCCCGCTATGCGGCGCGGCGCGCATTCGGCAATCACGACCTGAATCAGGGAGCAGACCCACGAAGCGTGGGGCTGGGCCAGCCTTGAGCGGTTGTGCCAGGACCTTCTTTATACGATCCGCTCGGCGCGTCGCGCACCGCTGCTTTCCTTAATCGCAGTTGTGGCATTGTCGCTCGGGATCGGTCTCAATGCGGGTGTTTTTACGCTGCTGAATGCGTTGTTTCTAAATCCGCCGACGCAGACAGACCCCTCCCGCTTCGTCCAGGTCTATCCGCGATACGAAGGCTGGTTCACGGGGGCCGGACAATACTCTTCATTCACCACCGAGGACTATGAGGCGATTCGCGCGCATGCCACTACACTTGAGGACGCCGCAGCGTGGGACGGAGAATGCGGTCTATGCTTGAAGAGGCTCACCGGAGCGTCCCCGCTCTGCTGGTGACCTGCAACTATTTTCACCTGTTCGGAAACGATCGGCCGCTCGTGGGCCGATTTCTGACGCCTGGCGAATGCAAACGCGGCACCGCCGTGCAAGTGGCCATGCTCACCGAACCTTTTTGGAAGAATCAGTTCGACAGCAATCCGCACATTGTGGGGACGACCATTCATCTCAATGGCCTGCCTTTCACTGTGGTCGGCGTCGTGCCGTCTGACATCGCCAATAGACGGCAGGCGGAGTCTACGTACCATACACAGTCGATCCGCTGTTAGATCACAGCGCCACAAGCCCGCTCGCGGATCCCGATGCGCCGTGGCTTGCGGTCGCGGGCCGATTGCGGCCAGGATTCTCACGCGCAGACGCCAAGGCCGAGCTGACAACCATCCTTCGCCAGCAAGACCGCGCTTATCTCGAGCGCAAGTTCACTACCTTCAACCGCAAGACATCGTTGGTGCTGACCAATGGATCGTTCATCCAGGATCCTGCGCAGCATGACACGATTGCCGCGCTGATGGCGTTGATTCTCGGCCCGCTCTCCCTCGTGCTGCTGCTGGCTTGCAGCAATGTGGCCATGCTGTTTCTCTCCCGCGCCGTGGTCCGCCGCGGCGAAATTGCGGTGCGGCTGGCTCTCGGGGTGAGCCGGGCGCGGCTGCTGCGCATGCTGGCGCTGGAGGCCTTTCTCACGGCACTGATGGCTGGACTGCTGAGCATCTTCCTGGCGTACCGCGTACCGCAAATCATCATGAATGCGGTAAATCACAACCAGGCTGCCCTCGTCCCCCTCATGCACCCCAACTGGCGTGTTTTCGGCTATCTCGCGGTTCTCGTCTTCATAGCCACCATCGCTTCCTCGCTCGCGCCCATGCATGCTGCCTGGAAAATGGATCTTGTTACCGCGCTCAAAGCGTGCGAGGGCGGAATCACGATGCGCTCGCGAACCACCAGCGGCCTCATCGTAGCGCAGATCGCCATGACCTTTATGCTTCTCGTTGCCGCCGTCATCTTCGCACGCATGCCCGGCATGATCACCGCAATGGACCCGGGGTTCGAAACCCGGCAAACGCTCTTGGTTCCGCTGACCATCGATAGCTCTTCGCAAAATCGCAGTCGGACGCTGAATTTTTATCGCGCTCTTGAAGCCCGCATCCGAGCTATTCCTGGCGTGCAGTCGTTGGCCTACGTGACGATGAGACCATTTCACCAAGTCCCACCGAGCGAGATTCGGCTTCCGCAGCAGGCGACGGGTCAGGGCGCGCCGGCGACCATCGATAATGTCTCCGCCGGCTTCTTCTCCACATTCGGCATCCGCATGATGGCCGGACGATCGTTTCTGTCTTCCGATCCAACTTCAAGCAATGCAAGCCTCGGTCGCCGTCGTCTCCCAGGCATTCGCGAAGCAGTTCTGGCCCAGCGAGAACCCGATCGGAAAATTCGTGATCACTCCCGATGAAAAACACTATGAGGTGGTCGGAGTCGCAGTGGACACCCGGTCCGACCGCTTCGGCGTTCTCGATGGTCCACGCCTCTACACCTTGCGTGATCCATCCGCGCTCGACGGACCACTGTATGTGCGCTTCAAAGGAAGCGCACCCGCCATGGAAAAGGCCATATACCACGCAGTGAGGAATCTCGACCGCACGCAGGAAATGACGCCTCAGACCATATGGGAGCATATGGAGTCAAATGCCGAGAGCGTTCGATCGCTGGCGCGCATTATTGTCGTCATGGCTTCGATTGCCGTACTGCTCGCCATCACCGGCGTTTACGGCGTGCTGTCGTTCGCTGTCAGTCAACGTACACGCGAGTTCGGCGTTCGTTTGGTGCTGGGCGCGAACCGCGTCACAATCTTCCGCTTCGTTCTCCTGCGAGGCGCGCGCCAGATCGCGGTCGGAGTGGCATGTGGCATTGCGCTCGCGGTACCGGCGGTGTTGGCATTTGCTCACTTGGTGAAAAGGTCGCCATTCCCCTTTCGGAGCTTCGACGCATCGGCGTACGGCATCGCAGCCGGCTTGCTCGTTGCCGTCTCACTCGTCGCGCATGTACCTTCCCGCATTGCGCGCCACGCAAGTCGATCCCATGGACGCTCTGCGATATGAATAGCAATTCGGCCGATTCCTGCATCGGAGGTGAATGCCCATTGTCGGCATTGCTTCCTTGCTCTTACCTTCGGCTAGAGAAGCGCTCAATCACCGATGTGCTCCCTGATCTCACCTGAGGGGCATGGCATATCCCGAAATGTGTGCCATCCTGAGAGCCACAAAAAGACCCGGAAAAGCAGTTGCTGTAAAACATAAACGGGAGAGGCAGGCCTCAAGAATGCACGATGTCAGTTATCTTCTAGTGCTGGTAACTGGATTGCTGCTCGCGGTGACGGCAGTTGCCGGGCTGGCGCGCCGGTTTGCGATGTCCTACCCCATCGCTCTGGTGATCTTCGGCCTGCTCTGTTCGCTGATTCCGCGCGTCCCCCGCATTCCGCTACCGCCTTCGATTGTCTTCTTTGTCATTCTGCCGCCGCTTCTCTATATCGCGGCGTGGCAGACCTCGTGGCGCGAGTTCAAATACAACCTGGTTTCGATCTCTAGCCTTGCCGTCCTGCTGGTTTTCTTTACGGCTTTCGCCGTTGCATTTGCGGCGCAATGGTGGCTGCCTGGTTTCGACTGGCGGCTTGGATTCCTGCTCGGAGCAGTGGTTTCACCGACGGACGCCGTGGCGGCAACCTCGATCGCCCGTAAAGTGGGCATGCCGCAGCGCATCGTCGATCTGTTGGAGGGCGAGAGCCTCTTAAACGACGCAACCGGCCTGCTGGCGCTTGAGTTCGGCGTCCAGATGGTCGTCCAGGGAACGACAGCCATCGCTCGACGCGCGGAGTTATCGAATTCGCGTGGCTCACTTTCGGCGGTGTTTTGATCGGCGTCGCCATCGGATTTGTTGTTATCTGGCTCGAACGCTGGGTGGACGATGGACCGGTGGAGATTGCGCTGTCGCTGATCATTCCATACGCAGCATATCTTGTCGGCGATGCGGTCAAAGCCTCCGGGGTGATCGCGGTTGTCGCCTGCGGCCTACTGATAAGCAGGCAAAGCTCTCGTTTGTTTTCCCCCAGAGTCGCGATTGCAGTCATTGCCGTCTGGGATGCGCTGGAGTTCCTGCTAAACGGGCTGGTCTTCGTCCTCATTGGCCTGCAGCTTCCCTATGTTCTCGCCGGCATTCACGGGAGGAGCAAACTGAGTCTCGCTCGCTGTATGGACTGGCGTTCTCGGCCGTTCTCGCCCTACTGCGGATGGCCTGGATGTATCCCGCGGCACGTGTAGCCTGGTGGGTCCGCACGCGAATCATCGGCCAGGTCTACCAAAGAACCTCAGGCAAATCAGGTCTTTGTTATCGGATGGACGGGAATGCGTGGCGTCGTCGCGCTCGCAGCAGCCAATTCGCTGCCACTCACGCTAGGTGATGGAAGGCCCTTTCCCCAGCGAAGCTTCATCATCTTTCTGACCTTCTCCGTGATTCTCGTCACCCTGGTCTTCCAGGGTCTCTCACTTCCCTGGCTGAGTCCGCGTACTGGGACTTGCGAAGCTGGACAGAAGTGTGTGCGAAGAAGGGGAAGCGAGACATTTGCTGCTGCAGGCCGCCATCGCATTCCTGCGAGAGCGAAAAAACTCGGCCAGCAATGAGAGTGAGCTTCACGTCTACGACGACCTGCTCCATCAGTATGAACACAAGATCACGGAGATCGATCCGTGCGGTCCCGATGGAAGCATGCCCAATGGAGGACTCATCCAACCTGACCATGGAGGGATTCCTGCTCGATACGATTCGACGCGAGCGCGAGGAACTCAACCTATTGCGGGCGACGGGGCGAATAGGGGACGGCGTCCATCGAAATCTGGAACGCGAACTCGACCTGAGCGAAAGCCGGCTGGCGTAACGGATGCTCAAGTAGTTCAATCCACCAAGTGCAAAATACGCCAATGCACTCCCTGAGATACGCATCGGGTGTGCTCTTCTGATGAGCATGTGCTGTTACCTCATCACCGTTTCGCTGTCTTACAGGTAGCCAAATGGCTTCTACCTCACCCGACGAACCGCACTCATGATGCTGGGATCGCTCGCAGCCTCGCGGGCAATCCTCCATGCGCAAGGCCCATGGGACCCGGCGCGGCGCTACGGACCACCGCGCGCGACCCGCCATCTTCCGATTGGCGGAGCTACCTTGCAGGTGGATTTCGCGACCGGCGCGCTCGATCTCCCGGACGACATCATCCTGAAGCGCATCGAGACCGCGGCCCATGCGGTCACAACGTACTACGGCAAGTTTCCCGTGCCGCGCGCCCGCATCTTCATCGTTCCCGTCGCCGATCGCAGCGGCGTCGTGCAGGGCACCACCTGGGGCGATGTCGGCGGCTGGCCCGGATTCACCCGCATCCGTCTCGGTCAGCGTACCTCGCAACAGGAGTTGTCCGCCGACTGGACCATCACCCACGAGCTCGTCCACATGGCCTTTCCCACGCTGCCCGATGACCAGCATTGGATGGAAGAAGGTCTCGCCACCTACATCGAACCCATCGCGCGCGTGCAGGCCGGCGAGCTGCCCGCAAAGCAGATCTGGCGCGACATGCTCGACGGCATGCCCAAGGGCGAACCCGCGCCGGACGACCAGGGCCTCGACCGCACCCACACCTGGGGCCGCACCTACTGGGGCGGAGCGCTCTTCTGCCTGGTCGCCGATGTGCACATCCGCGTCGCCACCGGCAATCGCAAAGGACTGCAGGACGCTCTCCGCGCCATCGTCGCCGCCGGCGGCACCATCGATCACGAATGGCCGCTCCCCCGCGCGCTCGAGATCGGCGACACCGCCACCGGCACCCACGTACTGACAGAGCAGTACCGTACCTGGAGCACCGCGCCGTCGCCCGTCGATCTCGAAAAACTCTGGCAGCAGCTAGGCATTCGCCAGAACGGGACAGACATCGAGTTCTCCTCATCCGCGCCCCACGCAAAAATCCGCGAGGCAATTACGGCCCAATCATGACACAAAATGTCATATATACCAGCAGAAGACCCTGAATTTGCACCAAAATGAGGGCAGTTTCGCGCTCGTTTTATTGCGCCAGAAAGCGCTCCACACGTTGCGAAACCTGCTCCGCATCGCACTCCATAATCAGGTGGCCGCACGGCGTGTCGGAGACGTAAGTCTCTGCATTTGCAGCCTTTGCCCACGCCAGCGCTGGCCCCGGATACACAATGTGGTCATGCGCCGAAACGATCACCAGCCACTTCGCGCGCGTCGTTTTTGCGACTTCTGAGAGCGATTTGCCGCGCAAAACATCGTGCGCCAGCACCGCTTTTAGCTGCCACATGCGGTCATTCGCGTCCTGCCGCTCCGGTTTGCGCGCCTCTTCCAGCAGCGCCGTAAAGTCCTTCCGCTCCGTGTGCTCCACGCGAAACTGCGGCGTGGTCAGCTGCATCTTGCAACAATTCATTGGCCAACTTCAGCGCCGGCTGCTTCTCGCCGTACTTGCCGTCCTTGTAATCCGGATCGGCCCGCATCGCATCTTCGGCGATGGTGTGCGACAGCAGGTCGTAGCTCGTCGGCTGCGGCGTCCCAATGATCGGCACCGCCAGGTCGAAAAACTCCGGATACGTCACTGCCCACTCGAAGGTCTGCTCGCCGCCCATGGAAATGCCGATGACCGCGTGCGCATGTTTCAGATGCAGCGCCTCGGTTACCGCGCGATACTCCGCGCGCACCATGTCGCGTTCGGTGATTGCGGGAAAGTCCGCGCCCTTCTGGCGTCGTCGCTGTTCGAGGGAGAAGACGACACGCCATCGCCCAGCGAATCCAGCAGCACCGCATAGTACTTCGTGGTGTCGATCAGCCGCGTCTTGCTCGGCGCCGCGCCCACCAGCGAGAGCAGGTCTTCCGTGCGGCCATTCAGCCAGGTCGGCATCAGCACGGCGTTGTCGCCCGCTGCGTTCAGCGTGCCGAAGGTGCGGTATCCCACGCGGCAATGGTGGATGGTCTCGCCGCTGTCCAGCGTGCAGTGCCCCAGGTCCGCAAACTGCTGCGCGCCATCCTCCGCAATTGCAGGCAGAAGGACAAGCAGCGGCAGCAACCATCATCAACGCGCAAGCGAATCGCTTCACTGGGCTCCCTTACGAATGCGAATGCGGACTGCACATCGACGTCCGAGCCCTGCCGCCCGTTACATATTGGTGTGGCCCTGCCGCATCTCTTCGTTGAACTCCGGCTTGGTCAGCGAAAGGGCATGCGCCAGCAGCGCGCGGAAGCGTTCGCCCTGTTCGGCCAGTTTGGCGGTCGGCGCCGCAAAGTCGCCATCCAGCGTCAGCAGGCCATCTGTCGCCAGATACGTCGCATCGTTCAGCAGCTCTTCCGGTGTCGTGTTCAGGTACTGCGCGTCATACGGATCAGCGATCCACACCGGCTGATTGCCCCCCAGCACGGCGGAGAGCCAGTACAACTTCGACGCCAGGAACTCATGCCGCGCTGGCTGCGTGGTGTCGGAGAAGAAAAACCGCTTCTGCCAGCGGCTGTAGTAGCGCGTGGTCACCGGCACCGGCTGGCGGTTGCCGGACTTCAGCATCTCCAGCTGGCCCTGGTCCAGCGTCTTGCGCACCGCGTTGTAGATGAAGCTCTCGGCAAAAGGCTGCTCCGGCGCCGGCACAATCTCGGCGAAGGTCACCGTCATGCTCGCCGCCACCTTGGCATGCAGGGGGAGCCGCTGCCATCCTCCAGCCCCACCACGCCATGCACCAGATAGGTGTCCGCGCCGGAAGTCGAAAGGTGGAACGGCCACTTGAAATCGCGGAAGACAAGCGGCAAGCCCGCCAGCGAGACAGAGGCATTCGGGTTTGGGTTCCGCAGCCGCTTCGCGGCGTGCTGCAGGTAGGTGGCAAGCCCGTCTTTCTGCGCATTCCGTGGCGGGAAAAGCGTCGCTCAGCTCCAGGGTCAGCGTGTGCTCCGCGGGGCTGTCCGCGGCCAGGCCCGAGACGGAAGATCGAGGTCGGCTTTCCGTGAAAGTCGGAGCCCTCGGTGGTGGACAAAACGGTGAGGCCGGCCTGGTGCGCGGCCTGTTCAATGGTCTGCTGCAAAGTCGGAAGCGAGTGTCATTCCGTACCTGTGTCTAAAATAGGCGGCGCCCGGCGATCGTGCCGCCGCTGCCTGCCTCGCTTATTGTACCGGCGATGCAGGGTTGGCGACCCCTAGGCGCGCGCCGTCATCGCCAGCGCAGAGCAATCCGGGTAGTACGGGGCTGCAGCAGTTGCCAGGTCTGCACCGGCTTGCGGTTCCGTCGAGCCAAAAGCTGCTCTACAAAGCGCAGCTCCGCATCCATCGGTGCGCGGTCCGCCGCCCAGCGCGCCGCCTCGCTCAGCCGGCGTCGAGCCTCTTCCAGCCGCCCGTCTGGCGGTCCAGCACGCCCAGCAGAAAAAGCGCATCGGCGTGGCGGGGGTCCAGGGCCAGCACCTCTTGGTACATCGCTCTGGCAGCCGCATTGCGGCCGGCACGATGATGTTCCGCCGCAATCTGCATCACGGCCGTCAGAAGTTGTGTCACAGGAATGTAGGGTCGTGGAAGGGCACCGGTCATGGCAGCAATCACCTCAGGAATCAGTAGTTAGGTCAGCAATTCAAAATATTGCCTGAACCACACCATAGCCGGTCTTCGCCTATTCTTCACCTAAAAATTTAACTAGAAAGGCGCACTTTCCTGGATTGAAACCAGCCTCCTTCGCCGGAACTTCGCCGTGACGAAAGTTTGGCGATTGTTTACTTTCCAGTTGCTTCAAATAGTCCGTTTGCTGCCGTGCTGCCGCTAACATACAGGCGATGCCAATCTCAAAAGCGAAGCGGGCCACCACTCAGGGAGCGCCGGCAGCTACTCCTCTCATCATCGCGGGCAATCTCCGCAACAGCGAAGCCACCGCCGAGGTGCGCAGCCCCTATGACAACCACGTCATCGCCACCGTCTGCCAGGCCACCGGCGGCGATGCCGACGAGGCGCTCCGTGCCGCCGAGAATGCTTTTGCCGAGACGAAGACTCTGCCCGCATGGCGCCGCGCGGCCATTCTCGAGCACATCGCTCATCGCATCGAGCACGACGCTCTCGATCTCGCCCGCGGCATTGCGCTCGAGGCCGGCAAGCCGCTCTCCGCCTCGCGCAACGAAGTCGAGCGTGCAGTCCAAACGTTTCGCGTTGCTGCGGAAGAAGCCAAGCGCATCGACGGCCAATTGTTGCCGCTCGACTGGACTGCCGGGAACGATCATCGCGCGGGTCTCATCCGCCGCTTTCCCATCGGCCCCATCCTCGGCATCACGCCCTTCAACTTTCCGCTCAACTTGGTGGCCCACAAGCTCGCGCCCGCCATCGCCTCCGGAAATCCCATCATCCTCAAGCCCGCGCCGCAGACTCCGCTCACTGCACTCCGCCTGGGTGAAATGGCGGTCGACGCTGGCTGGCCACGCGGCGCCATCAGCGTTCTGCCGTGTTCGAACGAAGTGACCGCCGGTATGCTCGCCGACTCGCGTCTTCGCATGCTCACCTTCACCGGCAGTGCCGAGGTTGGCTGGAAATTAAAGGCCATGGCCCCGCGTCTGCGCTGCACGCTGGAGCTCGGCGGCAACGCCGCGATGATCGTTCACGAAGATGCGGACATCGAGCTCGCCGGCGAAGTCCATCCTCACCGGCGGCTTCAGCTACTCCGGGCAGAGCTGCATCTCCGTCCAGCGCGTCTTCGTGCACAAGACGCGTTGGCAGACCCTCGCACAGCGGCTCACCGAAGGCATCGAGCAGATGGTCGCCGGCGATCCACTCGACGAGATGACGCAGATCGGCCCCATGATCTCGCTCGCCGCCGCGGAACGTGCCGCTGCCTGGATCGAAAAAGCGGTCGATGCTGGTGCGCGCCTCATCACCGGCGGGGAACGCCGCGGCGCACAGCTCTCGCCTGCGCTGCTGGCCAAGGTGCCGCGCACGACCGCGCTCTTCAAAGAAGAAGCCTTCGCTCCCATCGTCTTCCTCAATCCCTACGACACCTTCGACGAGGCCATCGCCGCCGTCAACGATTCGCGCTACGGACTGCAGGCCGCGGTCTTTACCAAGGATTGGGGCCGCATCACGCAGGCCTTCCGCGAGATCGAAGCCGGCGCCGTGCTCATCAATGAAGCCACATCGTGGCGTGCCGAACACATGCCCTACGGCGGCACGAAGGAGAGTGGCACCGGCCGCGAAGGCCTCCGCTCCGCGATCGAATCGATGACGGAAGAGCGCATGCTCATCGCGCAATTCTAATTCCGTCCTGACCTTCGTCCATGTTTGATTTTCCCAAAAGTGAACCGCAGAACCACGACTGGGGCATGCGCCTTTCACTTCCGTGTGAGCGGAGAATCGTCCTCTCCATCGGATCATGATGGTGACGCGCCCGCATGCTGAAAACACACTGGGCGCGCTATGAGACGAACACCATGGCGCAGACGCCAACCGGAACAAGACAGGACGAAGACAACACTTCTTGCAGTCATCCTCTTTGCTCTGCCCGCGAGCTTGTTCCGCGCATGGCCGGTGCCAGCTCAGAGCCGGGTCTGACGGCCGCGCACGCGGGTCGCCTGGTCATCCGGCTCATCAACGCAGAAACCGGCGAGCCGATGAGTCACCAGAACGTGCAGGTGGAATGGGATGCCGATGCCGAGGAGTCCCTGGTCTACGTCGGCGGCAAAGGACGCGGTACCATGCACCTTATTCCCGGGAGCGCCAACCTCACCATGAGGCCCGCGACCAAAGACTACGGCGACCCGAACCGCCTCGCCTATTTCAGTTGCAGCGGCGCCACGCTCGCCGTTCCGGTCCAGCAGGCACTCCGCGCGGGATTTGTCGCACACAATGAGTGCAACGGCCGCACGGCGCAGGCAGACCCTGGCGAGATCGTCTTCTGGGCGCGCCCGCTGCCGCTGTGGAAGCCGGATTTTCAGTAGAGACCGGGAACAACAGCCATGATGTCATTCTGAGCGCAGCGAAAAACCTGCAATTCTTACCGCGCCGGCAAAACCGTCCCGCGGCACTCACCAAAGCCGATCCGCGCCGCGCCCTCGCGCTCGCAATATCCGCGCAGGATCACCGTATCGCCATCTTCCAGGAACTTCCGCGTCTCGCCATTGCGCAGCACCACCGGCTGCGCGCCGCGCGCCGTGATCTCCAGCAGGCATCCGCGCGCCGTCGTCGCCGCGCCCGAGACCGTCCCCGTCGCCAGCAGATCGCCCGTCTGCAGATTGCAGCCGTTGCTGGTGTGGTGCGCCACCATCTGGCCCAGCGTCCAGTAAAGCTCGCGCAGATTGCTGCGGCTCAGCAGGAACGGCGCCTCGCCCGCCTGGTGCATGCGCGGCGTCTCCAGATACACCTCGAGCTGCACATCGAAGCCGCCGCGCCGCTGATCGTCCCCGCCGGTGAGATACGGGCAGCGGCGCCGGATCGTCCGCAGGCCGCGCAAATGCGGGCGCGCGGAACGGCTCCAGCGCATCGAGCGTGACCACCCACGGCGACACGGTGGTTGCAAAGTTCTTCGCCAGGAACGGCCCCAGCGGCTGATACTCCCAGCTCTGGATGTCGCGCGCCGACCAGTCATTCACCAGGCACAGCCCGAAGAGGTGCTCGCGCGCTTCGTCGATCGCCACCGGCTCGCCCAGCGGATTCCCTCGCGCGACGAACGCGCCAACCTCCAGCTCGTAGTCCAGCAGCCGGGTCGGGCCAAAGTCGGTGCTTCTCCCCGCAGCGCCTGCCATTTGCCCGCGCGGGCGCCGCACCGCTTGGCCGACGGCACAATCGACGAAGCGCGCCCGTGATATCCAATCGGCACGTACTTGTAGTTCGGCAGCAGCGGATTGTCCGGCCGGAAGAGCTTGCCCACATTCGTCGCGTGGAAGATCGACGCGTAAAAATCCGTGTAGTCGCCAATCGCCGCCGGCACCAGCATCTCGACTGCACTCTGCGGCTTCAGCGCCGCCTCCACCGCGGCGCGATGCCGCATCGTCTCGACGCGCGCTTCTTCCAGCAACGCGCTCAGCCGCTCCCGCAGCATGCGCAATGCCGCGCGGGAAGTGCCATCAGCGCGTTCAGCGTGGTCTGGCGGCACGCGGCGACAATCTCATCCGCCAATCCCGCCAGTAGTCCTGCTTCCGCCAGCGCATGCAGGTTCAGTGCGCGATCGCCGATCGCCACCACAACACGCGGCGCCGCCTCGCCCGGCAATGCGCGCCACGCCATAGGGCAGGTTCTGGATGGGAAAGTCCGTCCCCGCCGCCTCGGCCGATTTCACCCAGCTATGCAGGCCGGATCGCAGGTGTTTACAGCCATGTGCCACCAGCTTCCTCAGATCCTCAATGGGCTCCGTGAACGAGCACGATCCGAAGCCGATGCAGAACCGCTCGCGCGCTTCGTCGCATCTGTTCTGCCGTCAGCGTCACGCCACTGTTGTGCCAGGTCATCGCTTCGTCCATGGTAATGGCATCGGCGTCGCGCTCGCTCAGCATCCACGCCGCCTCCTGCCGCTGCTCCGGCTCATGCCACAGCAGCGCCGCCGCGCAGAACACATTCAGAAAGCCATGCATCACGCCTGTCGGGCTGTCTGGTTTGTAGGTAAGCCGCTGCATCGCACGCAGCGGATGATGCAGCCCCGCCGTCGCCTTGAAGGCCAGCCGCCGCTCGCTCGCAATGCGCAGAAACTCCAGCACCCGCGACTCCTCCGGAATCGCCGCCACCACTTCGCCCCCGGTCCGGATCTTCGCTCTCGCCTTCGCAACTGCCGTCGTCTGCAGCAGCGAGGGCCACTTCTCCGGCGGCGTCTCGAAGTAAAGCTGATAGTTCCCGCCAAAGGTCTGCGCGGCGTCCTGAATCTCCCGCGCGCTGGCCGCCTTGATCTCCAGCGAACCAATACTCCCAAACGCGCCACTCCCCATGCCGCCCGAGCCCGACTCCTCAGCCCCCGTCTTGAATCGCGCGATAACGTCCGCATCGGCCGCTGTCGCCAGCACGCTCAGGCTCCACGCGCTCGCGTCGATGCCGGCATTCCGCACCGCCTCGCCGTACTCCTCCAGCCGCGCAGCCGGCACGATAAACCGTCCCAGCATCCACGCATCTTCGCCCTCTACGTAACTGCTGTAGTTGCGTACAGCCGCATCCATTCCCAGCCCGGCAGGCGGGAACAGTCCGGCATAGTCGATGAGCCCGGTCAGCAGGCTCTGGAGTGCCGGCGAGGTCATTGCCGGCCGGGCGGCGTGAAGCGGCGGTTCAGACCCTGCCAGCATTCGAAATAATTGCGCTGCAGCGTATTGCTCTCCAGCGCGTGCTTGGTTGTCTGCACGATGAAGCGCGTCTCAAACATGAAGGCCAGCGTGTTCTCCAGACGCACCGGCTTCAGCTCCGCATTGGTGGCGCGTTCATAGGTCTCCGCGTCCGGCCCGTGGCCGCTCATGCAGTTGTGCAGGCTGCACCCGCCCGGCAGAAAGCCCTCGGCCTTGGCGTCGTACTGCCCGAAGATCAGCCCCATGAACTCGTTCATCACGTTGCGGTGCGACCACGGCGGACGGAAGGTGTGCTCCGCCACCATCCAGCGCGGCGGAAAGATCACAAAGTCGATGTTCGGCGTGCCGTGGATCTCGCTCGGCGCCGTCAGCACGGTAAAGATCGAAGGGTCGGGATGATCGAAGCTCACCGTGTTGATGGTGTTGAAGCGCGCCAGGTCGTACTTGTAAGGCGCATAGTTGCCGTGCCAGCCCACCACGTTCAGCGGCGAGTGCTCCATGCCGCTGCACCACAGCGCGCCGTCGTACTTCGCGATCACCTCGACGTGCTCCTGCAGGTCTTCGTACGCCGCCACCGGCGTCAGAAAGTCGCGCGGGTTCGCCAGCCCATTCGCGCCGATCGGCCCCAGATCCGGCAGCCGGAACTGCTGCCCGTAGTTCTCGCAGATGTAGCCGCGCGCGGACTTTTCCAGCAGTTCCACGCGAAACTTCAGCCCGCGCGGCAGCACGCAGATCTCGCCCGGCGCCACTTCCATCTTGCCCAGCTCGGTGAAGATCAGCAGCCTGCCCTCCTGCGGCACCACCAGGAATTCGCCGTCCGCATTCCAGAAGAAGCGCTTGTGCATGGAGCGCGTCGCGACATAGATATGGATCGCCGCGCCGGTCTGCAGCGACGCATCGCCATTGCCGCCCAGGGTCATGATGCCGTCCACGAAGTCGACCGCGCCGGGCGGAATCGGCTCCGGGTTCCAGCGCAACTGGTTGGGCGAGGTGGTGGCGTCCGCGCACGGCCAGCCGCGGATCAGCCGCTGCACCCGCACCGGCGTGTACGGCTTGTGCACCGTGGAGGGGCGAATGCGATAGAGCCACGACCGCCGATTCTGACGCCGCGGCGCAGTAAAGGCGGTGCCGCTGAATTGCTCCGCATAGAGCCCCAGCGGATGCTTCTGCGGCGTGTTCTGCCCAATGGGCAGCGCGCCCGGCTCGGCCTCGGTAGCAAATTCATTCAGAAACCCGGACTGATAGTGCAGCTCCGCCATGGCCACTCCTCCGAAACAGCCGTTTATAACACGAAAGCCTACGCCGATGTCCGCGTATACACGTTGCTTTCTCGCAGGGAGAACTGGGGTCTCTTGGTCCTAAGCGCGGCAATGGGTGGTATTTCTATAGAGCCTGGATCGAATGCTGAGGAACCCCAAGTAATGAGAAATGAATATAGGCTTCTCATCTATGTGGCCTGCATTTTGTTGTGCTTATTCGCAGCTTTGATTCCAGTTCGCAGCTTGCAAGCGCCCAAGTGGGATGTTGAGGTGGTCGACAAGTCGGGCAATCCGGTTAGCGGGATATCAGTCCGCGAGTCATACCAGAATTACTCTGCGGAGCTTACCGGGCACGAAGAAACTGGGATCACTGAAGTCAATGGCCAGGTCCACTTCGATGCGAAGGTCCTGCGCGCATCTTTACTCAAGCGCTTCGTTGCTGTCATCCATTCCGCTATGGCTGGTGTGCATGCGAGCTTTGGCCCGCATGCCTTCGTGTTTGCCTTTGGGAGTGGAATGGAAGGGGATTGGGTGGATAGCCGCGGTTACGTCGGCGACTGGACAGGGTCGCCATCGTCGATCAGCACACGCATCATCGTGCACCCATCGATCAACTGAGGTGAAATGCACGCGCCAAGCCGCGTTACATTGAGAGCGTCGTCAAAACCGCCAGGCAGCACGCGGCAAACACAAGGACGGAATGGCAAACATCGCGCACCGAGCCCCCCGCGGCGCAGGCCGGTTCTTTTTCGCAGCAATCCTCTTCTTTGTCTCCCCTCGCACCGCTGCACGCGCAGCCCGCCCCCGCCCTCAAACTCATCCCCATGCCGCGCGAGGTGCACGCCGGCAAACTCCTTTCGCTGGACCACGGCATCCTCGTCCGCGTCGGCTCACGCGATGCGGAAGACCGCTTCACCGCGGAGGACCTGCGCGCCTCATTGAAAGAGCGCGGCATCCCGAGCCGCGCCACTGGCCCCGTCGTAGAACTGCTGCGCACCAACACCGCATCTGCGCGCACGCTGCTCGCCGCCGCGCACGTCACCTTCGATCCCGCCATGCACGACGAGGGCTACGTCATCCTGCCGCGGGCTCGCGGACTCGCCGTCATCGCCGCCACCAGCACCGGCCTCTTCTACGGCGCGCAGACCGTCAAGCAGCTCGTCATGGACGGGGACATGGCGATGCGACGATGGCAAGGGCGCCCAGCTTCAGACCGCCACCATCCAGACCGCCACACATCCAGGCATCAGACTGGCCCGCGCTTCCGCATCGCGGCCTCGACGACGATCTCTCGCGCGGTCCCGTCCCTACACTCGAGTTCCAGAAGCGCCAGGTCCGCACTCTCGCCGCTTATAAGCTCAACATCTACTCGCCCTATTTCGAGCACACGCTCGCCTATTCGGCCTCGCCGCTCGTGGCGCCACCCGGCGGGGCCATGACTCCTCGGAGGTCGCCGAGCTCGTCCACTATGCCGCGCAGTATCACGTCACCGTGGTGCCGGAGCAGGAGGCCTTCGGCCATCTCCATCACGTGCTCAAGTACGAGCAGTTCGCGTCGCTCGGCGAAACGCCGCACGGCCAGGTGCTCTCGCCCGTGCAGCCCGGCTCGCTCGCTCTCATCAAGCAGTGGTTCACCCAGATCGCGCAGCAGTTCCCGTCGCCGTGGGTGCATATCGGCGCCGACGAAACCAACGAGCTCGGCAAGGGCCAGACCAAGGACCTCGTCACCCAGCGCGGACTCGATCAGGTCTACGTCGACTTCCTGCGCCAGATCCACGGCGTCATCCAGCCCACCGGCAAGCGCATCCTCTTCTGGGGCGACCTCGCCTGGCACAACCCCGACCTCGTCGCCGCCCTGCCCAAGGACATGATCGGCGTCCCCTGGGTCTACGACGCCAAGCCCAGCTTCGACAAATACATCGAGCCCTTCAACCGCGCCGGTATGGAGGTATGGGTCGCGCCCGGCGTCAACAACTGGCGTCGCGTCTATCCGGATAGCAACATCGGCCTAGTCAACATCCAGCACTTCGTCCGCGACGGCCAGCGTCTCGGCGCAAAGGGCATGCTCAACACCGTGTGGAACGACGACGGCGAAGGCATCTTCGACGAGGACTGGTACGGCGTCCTCTTCGGCGCTGCCGCCTCGTGGCAACCCGGCGAAAGCTCCATCCCGCAATTCCAGGCCAGCTACGGCGCGGTCTTCCACGGCGATCCTAGCGGCAAGATCGACGAGGCGCAGGCTCAGATCATGGCCGCGCAAAAGCTGCTTTCCGACAACGGCTTCCGCTTCGGCGCGTCGAACGCGCTCTTCTGGGAAGACCCATGGAGCCCCGCCGGCCAGCAGGATTCCGCAAAGCTGCTGCCCATTCTCAAAGATGTGCGCCTTGATGCCGAGAATGCCATCACCCTCATCGATCAGGCCCGCGCCGCCCATCCGCTGCGCGAGCAGGAGGCGCTTGACGCCCTGGCATTTGGCGCGCGCCGCATCGACTTCATCGGCATGAAGTTCCAGTTCGCCGACGAGATCGCCCACGCCTACGCCGACGCCTGGAGCCAGCAGGCCGTCACTCCGCACTCCCGCGCCTTCAGCGACCTGGTCGAGATCAGCAATGCCAACGGCCGCTGTCAGGACCTGCGCGACGGCTACACTCTGACCCGCGAACTCTTTTCCAGGCCTGGCTGCGCGACAATCGCCCCTACTGGCTCCAGAATGTCCTCGCCCAGTACGACATGGGCATCCAGCTATGGATCACCCGCGCCCGCCAGTTCGACAGCCTGCGCGCGCAACTTTCAACGACGCATAAGCTCCCCAAAGCAGAAGAGATTGGCGTTCCCGTCATCGATGGCGACTAGGAATGTCCACGAGCGGCGATAATGATCAAAAGGAATCTGCATGCGTACTTTGCTAACCGCCAGCGCGCTGGTGTTGCCCGAGTCTGTAGTCAACGACGCCTGGCTGCTCATCGAAGACGGCATCGTCCACAGCTTTGGCACCCGCGGCGACGGCCTGCCGCAACATAGTGAGCACCACGAGCTGCCGGGCGCACTGCTTGCACCCGCCATGCTCGACATTCACGTGCACGGCGCTGCAAATCATGACGTGATGGAGGGAACGGCCGAAGGCGTCTCCCACGTCAGCCGCTTTCTCGCCGGTCGCGGTGTCGGCGCTTTTCTTCCCACCACCGTCACCGCACCAATGGACGATATCCTGCGCGCGCTCGATGGTCTCGCGACCCTGATCGAGCAGCCAGGTTCTGTTGAAGGTGCCACGCCGCTCGGCGTTCACCTTGAAGGCCCATTCCTCTCGCACGCCAAGCGCGGCGTTCACCCGCCCGCGCTGCTGCAGCCACCGTCGATCGAGCTCTTTGACCGCTTCTGGCAGGCATCGCGCGGCACCATCCGGCTCATGACGGTCGCGCCGGAGCTGCCCCATGCTCTCGATCTCATCAAGCACGCCACGGCGCTCGGTGTCCGCATCAGCCTCGGCCACAGCGACGCCACCGCGGCGGAAACAAATGCGGGCGTCGCCGCCGGAGGCGTTTCCGCCACCCACACCTACAACGCCATGCGCGGCCTCGATCATCGCGAACCCGGCATGCTTGGCGCCGTGCTGGACGACGACTCGCTCTACGCCGAGATCATCGCCGACGGCATCCACGTTCAGCCCATCGCTGTGCGCATCTACTGGCGCAGCAAAGGCCCATCGCGCGCCATCCTGATCACTGACGGCATGAGCGCCACCGGCATGCCGAACGGCCGCTATCGCCTCGGCACCTTCGATGTCGACGTCGCCGACGGCCGTGCGACCGCCGCGGGCAGTCCGGGCGTGCTTGCCGGCAGCGTCCTTACCATGGACCGCGCCGTGCACAATTTCGCCGCATTTACCGGCGCGCCGCTCGCCACCGTCACGCGTCTTGCCGCCACAAACCCTGCTGCGCTCGCCGGCTTCGCGCAGAGCCACGGAGCGATCGCCGCGGGCCGCCGCGCGGATATCGTCGCGTTCTCTCCGGAAGGTCAGCTCGTCGCCACCTGCATCGCAGGCCGCTTCGCGCGCACGCAATGAGCCAGCGCACCGCCGTCATCATCGGCGCCGGTCCTGCCGGTCTCACTGCTGCGCTGGAGCTGCTGCGCCGCTCCGGAAGGACATCGAATGGCGAACCCGCCATCCGCCCCATCGTGCTCGAAGCCGACGACTCCATCGGCGGCATCTCGCGCACCGTCCGCTACAAGGGCAACCGCATGGACATCGGCGGCCACCGCTTCTTCTCGAAGTCGGACCGCGTCATGCAATGGTGGCTCGATCTGATGCCGATCGCGGACGAAGGCGCCGGCCACGCCATCATCTCCTACCAGAACCGCCATCGCTCGCTCAAGACGCTCCACGCGCACACGCAGCCCGATGCCGACCCCGAACTCGTGATGCTGGTGCGCCCGCGCCGCAGCCGCATCTACTTCCTGCGCCGCTTCTTCGACTACCCCATCACACTCACTGCGGACACCCTGGGCAAGCTCGGACTCGTCCGCACCGCGCAGGTCGGCCTCAGCTACATCGCGGCGCGCCTTCATCAGCGCCGCCCGGAGAAGAGCCTCGAAGACTTCCTCATCAACCGCTTCGGCCGCCAGCTGTACCTCACTTTTTTCAAGTCCTACACGGAGAAGGTATGGGGCGTGCGCTGCGACCAGATCAGCGCGGAATGGGGCGCACAGCGCATCAAGGGTCTCTCGCTCACCAGCGCCGTCGCGCACTTCCTGAAGAGCATCTTCACGCCGGCGCAAAGCCGCCGACCTGGCGCAGAAAGACACCGAAACCTCGCTGATCGAGCAGTTCCTCTATCCCAAGCACGGCCCGGGCCAACTATGGGAACACGTCGCCGACTCGTCCGCCAGCAAGGCGGGGAAGTCCTCACCGGCTGGCGGGTCGAGATCGTTCGAGACCGACGGCGCGCACCGCATCGTCGCCGTCGAAGCGCGGAACAGCGAAGGCGAGCGCCGCCGTTTCGCCGCCGACTACTTCTTCTCCACCATGCCGGTCACGGAGCTGGTCGCGCACTCGATAAGCAGCCGCCCGCCAATGTCCGCGAGGTCGTCGACGGCCTCATGTATCGCGACTTCATCACCGTCGGGCTGCTCGTCGATCGTCTGCCGTCACCGAACCGGACGGCTCGCTGCTCAAAGACACCTGGATCTACATCCAGGAGCCCGATGTGCTGCTGGGCCGCTTGCAGATCTTCAACAACTGGAGCCCTCACATGGTCGCCGACCCATCAAGGTCTGGATCGGCCTCGAATACTTCTGCTACGAGTCCGACGATCTGTGGAAGATGACGGACGAGGAGATTGACACGCTTCGCCACGGCGGAGATGGAGAAGATCGGACTGCTGCATGCCGCGGATGTACGCGACGGCCATGTCGTGCGCGTGCCGAAGACCTACCCGGCCTACTTCGGCACCTACGAACGCTTCGACGAGGTCCGTAACTATCTCGATGACTTCGAAAATCTGTTCCTGGTCGGCCGCAATGGCATGCACAAGTACAACAACCAGGACCATTCCATGCTTACCGCGATGACTGCCGTCGACCAGATCGTTGCCGGCAAGGTCGACAAAGCCGAATTGTGGGGCATCAATACCGAGCAGGAGTACCACGAGGAAAAGTCCTGAGCCCTGGTGAGTTGCCCTTACCCGGCGTCTACGCAAGGATGGCATCTTCTGAACCTGATTGAGTTTTCGTTCGCTGTGTTTGGAACATCGATGGTAGCCGGGTTGCTGGGTGCGCTCACCGGCCTTGGTGGCGGCGTGGTCCTCGTTCCCGTGTTGACGCTGCTGTTCAGGATCGACATCCGTTATGCGATCGGCGCGTCGCTGGTCTCGGTCATCGCGACCTCTTCCGGCGCGGCGGCTGCCTATGTGCGCGAAGGCTTCTCCAACATCCGCATCGGCATGTTCCTTGAGATCGCCACGACCCTCGGCGCGCTCGTCGGCGCCTTCCTCGCGCGCGATGGTCTCCACACACGCCATCGGCATCGTCTTCGGTATCGTGCTGCTCTACTCGGCCGTCGCCGGCTTCCGCGGCAATCACGAAGACGCTGCGCCACAAGCACACCGGCGGCTCGCCGACCGGCTGCGCCTCGACGGCGAGTATCCCGCGGAAGCGGCCTGCAAGCCCTACGTCGCTCAGCGCGTGCCCGCCGGCTTCGGCATCATGTTCGTTGCCGGCGGTCTCTCCGGCCTGCTCGGCATCGGCTCCGGCGCCGTGAAAGTACTGGCCATGGACCAGGCCATGCGCCTGCCGTTCAAGGTCTCCACCACCACCAGCAACTTCATGATCGGCGTCACCGCCGCCGCCAGCGCCGGCATTTATCTCAGCCGCGGATACATCGATCCCGGCCTCGCCATGCCGGTCATGCTCGGCGTGCTGGGCGGCTCGCTCATCGGCTCGCGCATGCTGGTCCGCGCCCGGGTCTCCACGCTGCGTATATGTTCGCCGTGGTCATCGTCGCGCTCGGCGTGGAGATGATCTATTCCAGCCTGACGGGGAAGCTCTGACCATGGCCGAATCGATGCTGAAGCACGCGTCCACGGGGGACAGAAGAAGACCAGCGCCTGGAAGTCGCCATCGCAACGTTGTTGCGCCTCGGCGTCATCATCGCTGCCGTTCTCGTGGCCATCGGCGGCGTCGTGGTTCTGCGTCATCCTGAGTCGACAGTGCCGAACTACAGGGTCTTCCGTGCGCCCGGCCAACGGCATCTGTAGCCGGCTCCGCCGGGCATGGCCATCCACTCCATCGCCGCCATCTTCCATCGCTTACGGGAGGGCAGCGGAGCCAGCATCATTGCGCTCGGCCTGCTCGTCCTCATCGCCACACCCATCGCGCGGGTGGTCTTTGCCATCATCGGGTTCGCGCGCGAGCGTGACACTGCTCTACACAATCATCAGCCTCATCGTCCTTGCCGTCCTCGTCTTCAGCCTGCTCCACGGACGCTGATCATGGCCGCTGACCACGGGCGCTGACTACATCATGGCCCGCCCGCACTGCACACAATAGCCTCCGCCGGCCCTCTGCATCATCCCGCACGCCGGACAGCCCACCATCACCGGAGGCGGTG
>CAVXPT010000007.1:0-673615 GCA_963763665.1 uncultured Acidobacteriaceae bacterium
TCGGTCCCAGGCCCAGATGAGCGATACGGACGGTGCCATCGAGCAGCGGCCAATCCTGGCTGCGGGAGCGGACGCGGTTGATGAGGTCCCGCACCATCCCTTCGTCCTGACCCTGAAGCGAGGCTTCGAGCGTGCTGAAATTCACCGCTGCGGCGGTGAGATCGAAGCGGCGCACGCAGGGTATGGCGCAGAGCAGCGGCGTGCGCAGGCTCCCGGTAAAGCGCGTGGTGCCGAGGGTGGCGGTGACGCCATTCCAGCGCAGCTCGGTTGGAGAGATTGTCGCCGTCGCAGTGGCAATATGGACGGGTTCGGCCAGGTACGTGGGCTGGAAGTCGGCGTTGTGCAGACCAACGCTGCCGCTTACGTCGGAGAGCGGAGCTGTCTGATCGAGATTCAGGAGGGGAAGCAGCCAGTCGCCCTGTACGGTGAGGCTGTAGTCGGCGGCGCCATTGCCCTGGAGGCCCTGAAAGGCGCCGGGGACGATGTCGAATGCGTGCGCGAGGGGGAGCAGATGCTGGAGCAGAGCAGTGCCGCTGTAGTGGAGTTGATAGCGCTGCCGAGTGAGGCGCACATTGGCGAGCAGCGGCTGGGGTCCGCCGAGGTCGATCCTTGCCGGTTCGAGGACGATGGCTATAGGCTGCGTGGGCTGGGCTGTCGGCTGAGTTGGGGATTGAGCTGGGAGTTGAACTACAAAGCGGAGATCGGGGAGGGGCTGATCCATGTTGTCGCCACGCACCACTAAATCGGTGGCAACCCGTGTGCCGCCGGCAACGGTACGAAAGCGGGCGACCGTCGTGCGGGGGCCCGCCGGCAGCGGCTCGCGCGCATAAGCGAACTGGCCGTCGATG
This sequence comes from uncultured Acidobacteriaceae bacterium, assembly GCA_963763665.1. Taxonomy (GTDB): domain Bacteria; phylum Acidobacteriota; class Terriglobia; order Terriglobales; family Acidobacteriaceae; genus KBS-83. The sequence goes on from CAVXPT010000007.1 coordinate 849, forward strand.
GAGCCGCTGAGGGCGATGTCACTGTTGAGACGTCCACGGGTGTGGCGAAGCAGCTCCAGCACCTCATCAGCGGGCAGGTGAGGCGCACGAGCTTCAGGTCGGGCTGGGGGTCGGCGGCGTGGATCTGCTGCATAACGCCGGTGAGGGGGAGGCTGCCGGTGCCCACCGGAGAGAGGCAGTGGATGGCGTCAATGGATCCCACGGCGTGGCGATACGTCGCAGTGCAGGTGACGTGAAGGTTCAGCGGGTGTGCCGGCTCGAAGCTCTCGCGGTGAAGTCGGTGGCGGCGGCGGAGATCCGGAGCCGAGCGCGTTGGGCACGCCGGTGATGTGCGCGGTCACACTGGTATCGCCGCGCCAGCCAAGGTCATGCGCCATGAGCATGCGGGTTACCTGGCCGAGCGGTGCGCCGCGCCATCCGCCTGCAGGTTGAGCGGCAGCGCATTTGTCGACGAGGCCCGATGCACGCTGCCGGTGACCCGCACCTGGCCGGTATCGGCGAGGGAGAGATTGATGTCAGTGCGCATGGGCTGCGCCGCAAAGCGGAGCTGCCATTCGTCCGGTTTTCCAGCCATATCGAGACGTCGGCGTCGAGAAACGAGAAGGGCAGCTTCTCACTGCCGTGCTTGAAGTTGATGCGGGCGCTGGTGGCTTCGATATAGGGGAAGCGGTTCTGGCCGCGGGCAGCCGACGTCCGGTGGGCGCCTGCTGCGTGCGCGAGGCCTGCAGCAGCACGGAGGCGAAGTTCCACTGTCCGTTGGGTGCGCGTTCCAGGTTGAGGCTGGGCTCGTCGAGCGAGATGCGCGCGATCTCCAGCCGGCCGCGCCACAGCGACATGATGCGAAACGCCGCGGTCACACTGGAGCATTGGAGGATCGGCTCCGCGCTGTAGCCCGCGGTGGAGTCGACGACGAAGTTGGCAATCTGCACGGCGGGGCGGGGCAGCAAGTGCAGCTTGATGCCGGAGACCTCCACCGGATGGCCGAGCGCCGCAGCGAGCAGGCCGATATCTGGCGCTGGTAACGGCTGATGTTGATGAGCGGCGGCAGTAACAGGGCCGCGATCAGCAGAGGATGAACGCGATGGCGATAAGCAGATGCCGGCGGCGGCGCCTCGCGCATATGGGCTCCGAGACCGAGGAGGAGTCCGGTTCCGGAGATCCGCCTTGCACCGGCATGGATTTGAGGCGCATAAAAATCAACGCACCATGTGGAAGGTTCTGCGCCAGCGGGTCTGATCGAAGAAATGCAGCAGCACATGGCCCATCTGCTGCATGCGATCGCCCATACTGACGTGCTCTTCATCTTCTTCGGGCGAGATGAACGACCAGTAGACGAAGAGCGGGCGTCCCACGATGTTCTCGCGCGGCACAAAGCCCCAGAAGCGCCCATCGAGACTATTCAAGCGGTTGTCGCCCATGGCGAAGTATTCGCCCTGCGGCACCACCAGGTCGCCATTCTGGATGTGGCTGGGCAGTTCATTGGCCCAGACGGGCTCGATGTCCTGTCCCTGCGATGTGGGCACGTTGGGAAATTCGTCGCGATAGGGCAGGTAACTGCTGTAGTCGGGATGTCCGGCCTGGGGCTCGTCCTGCCGCTGACCGTTGAGGTAGACGTAACCCTCATGCAGGTGCACACGGTCACCCGGAATCCCGACGACGCGCTTCACCAGGAACATATCCGGATAGCCGGGCTTGAGGAAGACGATGACGTCTCCGCGGTGCACGGTGCGGTAGCGCACGAAGGGCGCCCAGTGCGCCGGCGGCGCCAGATTAACGCGATCAACCAGCACGTGATCGCCGATCAGGAGAGTCTTCTCCATGGAACCGGACGGAATGACAAAGTTCTGGAAGATGAAGGTGAGGATGAAGAGGCCTACGACGATGACGGCGCAGTAGGATGCCAGAGCTTCGAGCGTGGACTCGTCATGCTTCGGATCGCTGGCTGCGGAGTCCTTCGCAGGCGCGGCATCCGCGGTTACGGTGGGAGGAGGATTCGTTGTTGTCTCGGCCATCAGTGTCTGCTGCTGTTGCGGTTGCGATCAGGCCCGCTCAGTGGACAACACGCAGGATGCGGTCCCACCGCGCGAAGTCGATCCGTCGATCCTCAACGCTGTTGCCGAGTCTACCACCCGGCAGCGGCGCGGTATCGGTGGCCGAGGGCTTGCGTCTGAAAGTCCTTCAGCTCACCAGGTGCAGCGTCCTGCGCCAGCGCGTCTGATCGAAGAAATGAAAGACCACGCGCTTGAACTGCTGCATGCGATCCGCCATGCTGGGATGCTCGTCGTCTTCCTCCGGTGAATTGAATGACCAGTAGACGAAGAGTGGACGGCCCACGATGTTTTCGCGCGGCACGAAGCCCCAGAAGCGGCCATCGAGACTGGGCAGCCGGTTGTCGCCCATGGCGAAGTAGTAGCCGGGAGGCACCACCAGGTCGCCGTTCTGGATGTGACTGGGCAGCTCGTTTGCCCAGACGGGTTCAACATTCTGTCCCTGGGAGGTAGGTATGTTGGGGAATTCGTCGCGATAGGGAATGTAGTTGCTGTAGTCCGGATGTCCGGCCTGCGGCTCGTCCTGGCGCTGGCCATTGAGGTACACGTAGCCCTCATGCAGATGGAGATGATCGCCGGGGATTCCGATGACGCGCTTGACCAGGAACATACCCGGATAGCCGGGTTTGAGGAAGACGATGACGTCTCCGCGATGCACGGTGCGGTAGCGCACAAAGGGCGCCCAGTGCGCCGGCGGCGCCAGATTGATGCGGTCGACCAGGACATGATCGCCTACGAGAAGAGTGTTCTCCATGGAACCGGAGGGGATGACGAAGTTTTGAAAGATGAAGGTAAGGATGAAGAGGCCCACCACAATAACGGCGCAATAAGAAGACAAAGCTTCGAGCGGAGTCTCGCGCCTGGTATTGCTGGGTGTATCGTCCGCCGTCGTCACGGTGGGGATCGTTGTCGTCTCGGCCATCAGGGTCTGTTGCGATCCGCTCAGCGAACGACGCGCAGGATGCGGTCCCACCGCGCGAAGTCGATCAGTCGATCCTCAACGCTGTTGCCGAGTCTACCATCCGGCGGCGGTGCGGCATCGGTGGCCGAAGGCTCACGCACGGAAAAGTAGATGAGCAGGGGAGTGCCTTCGATGTTTTCGTGCGGAACGAAGCCCCAGTAACGGCTGTCGCGGCTGTGATTGCGATTGTCTCCGAGCACGAAGTAGGTGTTGGCGGGAACGCGCAGGTGAGCATTCTCGACCAGGCCACGCATCTGCATGCGCCAGTGCGGATCGACCCCCGGATCGTCGGTGGTGTAGCGGGGAAACTGATCGCGGTACTCATCGCCGCCGGCGCGCTCGAAGACGTCGTAAGGCTCAGGCTGCGGGGTGTTGTTGACGACGGCGACGCCATTCTGCAGTGCGACTTCATCGCCGGGCACACCGATGGCGCGCTTCACCACATGCTCCTCGGAGTCGAGAGGGAAGTGAAAGACGACGATGTCGTGGCGCGCGATCTTGCGATAGGGCAGGAGCCAGCGCCAGATGCCGGCAGGCGCGAAGGCCACCTTGTCGACCAGCAGAAAGTCGCCAACCAGCAACGTGCGCTCCATGCTCTCCGACGGGATGCGAAAGGGCTGCACCAGGAAGGCGATGATGAAGAGCGCGACGACGATGACCATCATGGTGGATCGCACCGTGTCCAACAGGTGCGGCATCACGAAATGGATGTGATGGTGCCGCGTGGGGACCGCGGGCGTAGCTGGGGCGGGAGCACTCAAGCGGGAACGCTCTTCGATGCAGGGGATACGCCGGGTGCGACCGATAGTTCCTGTAATTGCTGGAAGGCCACGCGCGCGGCTTCCTGTTCGGCACGTTTCTTGGTGGTTCCGGTGCCCTGCGCGGTTACCGGAGGGATTTGCGCCGATGCACGGATGACCACCTCTACCAGGAAGCGCTTGCGGTGGTCCGGACCGGTCTCCGCTTTCACTTCGTATTCCGGAGGCGCCGCACCCCTGGCCTGCAGCACCTCCTGCAGCGCAGATTTGTGGTCGCCCATGCTTTCGCCGCGCTCCAGGTCCTTGTAGAGGCGCGGCGCGGTGGGTTCGATCACCGTGCGCTGGACGAAGGCACGAGCGATGTCGAGACCGGCATCGAGGTAGAGAGCGGCGAGCACGGCCTCAAAGCTGTTGGCCAGCAGGACAGTTTTGCGGCGGCCGCCGTTGCGCTCCTCACCGCGGCCAAGGCGCAGATGATCGCCAAGATGCAGCGACTCCGCGACATTGCCGAGATGCCTGCGGCTGACCAGCGCGGCACGCAGCCGGGTGAGATCGCCTTCTTCGAGATCGGGAAAGGATTCGTACAACGACTGAGCGACGAGCAGGCCGAGCACAGCATCGCCGAGAAATTCGAGTTTCTCGTTGTCGAGGATCGGCGGCTTGTCGTCCTGAACGGCCTGGGTGCTTTGTTCGAAGGCGAGCGAGCTGTGCGTGACCGCCTGTTCGAGCAATGCGGGATCGCGGAAGCGATGCTTCAGGGTGCGCTCGAGCGTTTCCAGCGTGCGCTGGCCCATGGGGTGTGGGTCTCCCTCTCCTACTAGCTTATTCCGGCCAGGGAGCCGACGGAATATGGGCCACGATCGAGTTTGGGTCGAGTATTCGGTGAGTTATCGCTGCGGGCGGGCGGTTGCGGCAGGAGCAGCCGGCGTCTGGGCTGCGGGTGCGTGGGCTGCCGGAGCAGGTTTCTCAACGGGTGCCGTGTCCTTTGCCGGCTGGCTGTCGTCGCCGGAGTCGTCTTCCTCCTGCGGGCGGACGCCCGGAGGAGGGCCGTAGGGCTGCTTCAGACCGCTCTCCGCAGCCTGTTTCGTATCGAGCTGCCCGTCGCGGGTGACCAACGCCTGCTGATACTGCGCGACGGCCTCGTCGCGGCTGTGCTCCAGGTCATCCATGCGGCCGAGGTAGATGTGAGACCAGGAGAGAAGCCGGGGGTCCTTGCCGAGCCGGATGGTCTCCTCGAAGTAGTGGCGCGCCTCCTCGACATTGCGCTGCATGACGGCGCAGCGGGCGAGCAGGAAATCAGCGCGTGCGATGTCGCCGGTATGGCGGTCGAGCTCCTGATGCGCGAGCGTGGAGGCGGCGTTCACGTCGCCCTGCATCAGCTTCATCTCAGCCAGGTCCAGGCCGTGCAACTGGCGGGTGCTGTGATGCACTACGTCGCCCTCGTTCTGCTGGGAGAACTCGATGTGCTTGGCGCGGCTCAGCTCGGAGGGAACGTCCATGCCATAGACGATCTCGCCGATGGTTTCCTTGAAAGATTGCGGCTCCTTCTCGAAGGCCGTGAGCTTGTCATAGAAGTAGGCGGTCAACACGTAGCCTTGCTCCATATCGCGCTTCACGGCTGCCTGCCGTACAGCTTCGGCCTTCTGCTCGGTCGCGCGGCGCTCGCGCTCCACGGTGGCGAAGGCCGAGTGGTTGACGACGGCGGGGGCCTTGAAAGGCGCGACGCCGGTCTCCATGGTGCGCGCTTCGACAGCGCGGATCATGCACTCGGTGACCAGCGAGACGATGTCGCTGCGGAAGGTGTATTCCAGCGGCGCTTCGCGCACAGCTTTCAGGAAGGGCAACAGGCGATCCATGGAGGAGGCGCGGGAGTAGAGCAGCGGCTCCAGCTCGAAGTGCAGATAGGTGTGGCGGATCTCGTCCATCCGCACCTTGTCTTCGCGGTTGGGTGAGGTGACGACGACGTAGTCTGCCCCGTAGACGCGGGCGTTGGTCTGTCCGGGGTCGAGCAGCGGCTCCAGCACGACAGCAAAGCGGCTCTCGCCGTTGGTGTTGGCCGGCATCTTCAGATAGACGTTGGTGCGGATGACCATCTGGCTGAGCTCGTCGTGCAGGCTGTTGACGATGGCGTCGTATTGCGGACGCGCGGTGATCCAGATGTAGTGCAGGTCGATCTCGCGGGCGAATTTGCGCAGAATAGGCAGGAGCTCGACCACCTGGGTCGAGTCGGGCGGCATTTCGGTGAGAGGAACGCTGTTGGTGAGATCCGGCGGCGGCGTGACGTAGAGGGCGAGCGAGACATATTGCGAGAGGTTGTGGCTGGAGTCCGATAGCTCGTGCTGGCGGACGTAGGAGCAGAGCTGGTCGCGGGTGTTCTGCGCCTCGGCGGATGCCCGGACCGCGGTGTTGACCTGGTCACGAATCTTCTGCCGGATGGGCTGCGACTGCTCCAGGCCCGCGTCGTATCCGCAGGCGTTCAGCGCGACGGCAATGTCGAAGAGGACTTCGCTGGTCTGGAGGCTGATCTGCGGGCCGGCGGGATCGATGACGGAGGGCGGCTTCTGCACCTCGGGCTGGACGGTGGCGCCAGAGGACGACGAGGACGACTGGCTTTGCGGCGCGGAGGACTGGGCTTGGAGGGTACCGGAAGCCACGAGGATGAACGCGAGAAATTGCGGCGCCAGCAGGCGAAAACTGCGAGAAGACTGCATAGGAAGGTCTGCCGGTCAGTCTACGAAAGCGAAGGAAGCAGGGTCAACAGATTGCGGGATCACTTCGCCCAGGCGAGGCCGTCGGCGAATTTGCCGGCGGTGATGAGGTTCTGGACCTTCCATTGCGAGAGATCGATGGCCGCTACTTTGCCGCTGGTGTTGCAGGAGACATAGGCGATCTTTCCGTCGGGGCGGATGAGCACTTCCTGTGGGGAGGCTGGGACGTCGATCGTTCGGGCGACTTTCATGGTGGCGAGGTCGACGACGGCGACTTGATTTGTGGGCGGCACGGCGACGAGAAGGAAGCGGCCATCCGGCATGGGGGCGGTGCCGTAGCCGGTGCCGGGCAGCGGCACCCAGGACTTGACCTTGTTGGTGGCGGTGTCGATGACGGCGAGCTGCGGCTTGGTCTGGTCCGAGGTGAAGACCCAGCGGTCGTCGTTCGAGATGGAGATGCGCTGGGTTTCTCCCGAAATGGGAATGACGGCGAGGGTCTTTTTGTTTACGAGATCGAGCACGGAGACGGTGCCGGGCCCGACATTTGCGGTGTAGCCGCGCCGTCCGTCATGCGAGAGCACCAGCATGTGCGACTGCGGCTGGCCGGTGGGGACGGAGCCGACGATCTTACGGGTTTTTGGATCGATGATGGTGACGGTTTGATCGAGCTCGGTGGTGACGTAGAGCAGATTGTGCGCGGCGTCGAAGACCGGCTGGTGGGGCCGCACTCCGTGAGCGAAGTCAATGTGGCCAATGACCTTGCGGGATGGCAGGTCGAGGAGGAGCATCTCGTGACCATTGAGGCCTGGTTTGCCGACGCCGACGTTGCCGTAGATGGGCACGTAGGCCGTGCGCCCGTCGGCGGAGGTGATGACCTCATGCCCGTGCATGGTAGGCGTGCCTTCGGCGATGACGGCAACCTGTTTTGCGGATGCCGGATCGACGATGCTGAGGCTGGTGTCTCCCTGGTTGACGACCAGGAGTGACTGACCGGGGGACGGGGCGGCGAGGCAGAGGCCGGAGATGAGCAGACCAACCGCGCAAGACCGTCGCGCACCAAGCTTTCGTGCACACAACTTTCGCATGGACACGACTATAGCCCGTTCCGGCGAGATTGAAGGCGGCTTCAGCCGTTGACGGAGATGCCGGAGAAGGACATCAGGGTGGTTCCGCGCACCGGCTGGTCGAAGGATTGGGCCGGGGTGAAGACGCTGAAGAGCAGCAGGTTCTCGATCGAATAGCGCGTCTTCGCGTCGACCTGGCCGGAGAGGACCTTGTAGTCGTAGACACGGCCGTGACCGTCGACAAAGACCTGCAGCACCACGGGATTATTGTGGTCGCCGATTGCGTCTGCGGGCTGAAACGAAGAGTAGAGCAGGCGCGGCGCGGTCGAAACATCCAGGGGCTGGTCGCGGGCCTCCACCGGCTCGGGCGAGGTGACGCTGCCGACCAGCATGGCGGCCGTCCCGACCAGGAAGATGGCGCTGGCGAAGCCTGCGGCGGCGCGCAGCAGGAAGGGCTGGAAAGTGTTCTCCCAGCGGCTCTGGAGGCGGCCGAGGCGCTCACGGGGCGTATTGCGGCTCTCCTGCGAGATGGCGACGCGGAGCCGGAGTGCCAGGTCCTCGGGGACCTTGGTGGGGCCGAGATTCGAGACCAGCGCCTGGCTCTTCTGCCAGGCAGCGAACTCGCTGGAGCAGTCCGCGCACTTGTCCAAATGTCCGGAGATTTCGAGCATCCGGGTGCCGGGGATATCGCCGTCCAGATAACGGGAAAACTGATGCTGAATGTGACTGCAGGCGCTCATTTGGCCTCCCTGAGCGCAGCCAGGGGAGCCCGGTACGCGACGTTGGATGAGCCGTTAGGGGATGAGCAGTCGGGGGAAGCAGTAGAGGACGTTGCCGAGGCGCGTGCTAGGGGAGCCAGCCGTGCCTTCAGGTGGGCGCGGCCGCGCATGAGGCGCGATTTGACCGTGCCCAGATTGATGTTGAGGATTTCAGCGATCTCTTCGTAGCCGAAGCCTTCGATATCGCGCAGGACGATCACGGTCTGGAATGGCTCGGGCACCTCGCGGACGGCGGCCTCGACCTGCTCCCGCAGCTCGGCGTGGGCGGCAAGGTCGAACGGGGACTCGTGCTGATCGACCAGCGTGTCCTTAAGTTGGAAGGCCTCACCGTCGTTGACGGAGAGCTCGTGCTCGATGGTGATTTCCTTGCGCTTGTGGCGGCACCACCAGCGGCGCTGGTTGGAGGCTTCGTGCAGGGCGATGCGATAGATCCAGGTGCGCAGGCTGGAATCGCCGTGGAAGTTGCCGATGCCGCGATAGATCTTGATGAAGACATCCTGGGTGATGTCGGCAGCTTCGCAGGGATCGGGGATGGTGCGCGCGATGAGCGAATAGAGAGGAGCGTGATATTGAGCGATCAGCGAGGCAAAGGCCTCCTCTGAACCGGCCTTCAGCTCGGCGATAACGGCAGCCTCTTCCGGCCTGGCGGCTGCCTGTGCTCCAAATACGTTGGCGAAATTTCCCAAAGCTGTCCCCGCCTGCATTGCAACGTCCCCCATACAGTAACAGGAAGCACGGGCCAAGCGCCCGCCCGCCGGTGTCATGCACAGAGCCACAAATTGGATGCCGCCGGCGGCCGAGTCGGGCAGTGCTCACTCACTGGTTTCTGCCCAACCTGCCTGTTTAGACACCCCGCGGCTGAAATAAGTTCCTGGAGGCGACGTTACTGTGGATTCGCCGGGGCGGGGATGGCGGCCGGCTTGTGCACCCGCTTTTTCGTCGTCTTGGGCTTGGCGGACGGCCCGTCATCGATCACCGTCTTGGTCGCGGCTGGCGGCGGTGTTGCGACGGCAGCCGTGGCGCGCAAATGCATCACCTCTGCATCCTGTGCCTGTGACGACTGCAGGAGCGCCGCGCCAAGCTGGGTGCGGCTCTCCTCCAGCGCGGACCGCTGATCTTCGAGCAGCCGCGCGTCGTTCGAGCCGGCAAGCTGCGCCGTCTCCGAGACGCGCAGCAGCACATCGTACAGTGCATCGACGTTGCGATAGACGGAGAAGGCGGGCGATATCTTTGCCGGATCGCCGAGCGCGGTGTTGATGAGATTCGGCAGTGTGTCCGCGACATCGCGCTGCATGGAGTCGACATCGGAGAGGGTGGTCTGCCGCACATCGCCCGGCGCCTTCCACTTGGGGACATTGATGGAGTCCAGAGCGCGGCGGAGATGGGCTGCGGCAATGCTGACCTGCTGCAGCGCGTTGCCAAGCGCGAGGCTGGCCTGGTTGCGCGGCTGTGCCGGATTGATGGCGGCCTGAGGCGCCGCGGCGTGGGCAAGCGGCTGCGGAGCGAGCAGAAAAGTGGTGATGAGCGCGACGAGGGTAAGGCGAAAAGGCAAGAGGAGCAACTCCGGAAGGGACTGAGAGCGTTTGACGAATCTATCTTACTCGTCGAAAATGATGAGAGTCTTCCCCTTCCCAAAGTGGGCCTGTGGCGCAGCTGGGAGCGCGCTTCCATGGCATGGAAGAGGTCGTCGGTTCGATCCCGACCAGGTCCACCAAATAAATCGATCCAGGTTTAGAGTTGCGCAGTCGTTTGCTTCAGAACGACTCCGAACTGCCCTTTGTGGTTGAAACGCCGCAAATCTGGGTGGACCGGCTCCGCCTCGCAAACCATCGACTGCTGGCCGGAAAACGCTTGAGTGAAGGACCGGAAGCCCCAATTGGCATCGACGTCATCCACGACGAGTGCTGCGTTTGGTCCTGAGGCCGCCCACGCCCGATCCAGTTCAAAACGCACGTTGCGTTCACTGTGAAGACTGTCGTGAACGAAAAGATCAATCTGGCCCAGCTGGGAAAGCAAATTGGGAAGGCGCCGCCGGCTGGAACCTTCGATATAGGACCATCGACCTGCATGCCGGTCGCCAACTGCTATAGCGACCTGCTTGCGCCAAGGGCTCTCAAACGGTGGAAGGTCGATACTCCAGAGATGGCCGTCTCCGTTTCTCGCCAGCGCCTCAAGGATGCAGCGCGAGGTGACGCCGTGCGCGACACCGGTCTCGACTACCTTCCTGGGTTCCATGTGGCGAACCAGACACCAAATGGCCCGCACCAATCCGGCATCGCCGTCGTTCCACGATTGAAAGCTCTCGGGGCCGGGACGAATTCCCTTTGCTTCCAGTTCCTGTATCACCTCAGGCCACAGAGCCCAAAACTCCGCAGCCTCCTTGCACGGCCACGGGACGCCGAGAGCTGCATGCAGTTGTTCCTCCCAGTTGTCATCGGATTCGTATCGACAATCGGGTCTTTTTCTTTCGCGCACAGCGGCGTATTGATCCTGGACCGTCATCCAGAGTTGGAGTGGATCCGCAGCCACGCAGGCAACCATCGTTGCGGGATGCTTTAGAAAATAACGTAAAGGCAATCCGAGCATGATGCACGCTCCTCGGGGGAGGGGCCCATGCCGTACAGCAACGGCAAATCCTACGGAAACGGCAAATCCATAGTGAGTGCGATTCGTTGCAATTGCGTGATGGAAACCATCGCCAGGTCGCCGGGAACCCAATGACGTACGGAGCAGCGCAGCCACTCCAATTCACTTTGTAGGCCGCATCTCCGTTCAGTGCAAGCAGCGAATTTCTGCGACCCATTGCGCGGAAAGATTTCTGCGGTCCCCCATCGGCGATTACCACTGCACTCCGGGGTAGAGGCTGGGGATGCGGAAGGAACGATAGGTGTTCGACCCAACGATGTGCATCTGCCAGACGGTCTGGGGTGTCGCGGTCGGAGTTACCTCAAAGACGTACGAGTCCATGCCGACTCCAGCGAGGTTGTATTCGACATTGGCATTGGGCAGCACCCGGGTGCTGCCAGCGAAGGGGCTGTACAGATTGGAGGGAACTATGTCATGGAAGAGGAACGACGCAGTTTTGGCATTCTCGTCCACCTGCATGATCGGTGCCGTGGAGTAGAAGCATGGCGGAGCGCCGGCGCCATTGCAGGCCACATTGAGGGGAAAGGCGCGGTCATCGCCATTGTCCATAATGGCCAGCTTGACGCTGCCGGTAGTGTTCGGGCTCACAAAATTCACATCGTGCTGGGCATAGAACCAGTCGGTGGGATCGACCGCGCCCTGCAGGGTGAAATCTCCCTGTTGGCCCAGCTTCCATAGGATGTTCCCGGTGCCCCCACCATCGCGGTAATCGACTTTCACGATCCAGTTTTGATGCCGGATGGAGATCAGGAAGTTTCCGTCGTCGGGCGAGTACGCGATTGCATTGGAATGCGTCCAGTCGGGGAATTGCATGGGATGACGATTCACATCGAAGTGATCGAACTCATTCCAAACCCAGACCGGATTGAAGTCGGGATCCAGGTCGACGACGACATCGCCAAGGACGTTGGTGTTCCCCGGGTAGCCAGGCAGGTTGGCGAAGGACTTCAGGGTGTTGGCGATGATCAGGAAGTGGCCGTTCGGCAGGATGGCAAAATCGTGGGAGAAGATCTCTAGGGTGATGTTGAAATTCGCTGCCGCGAGTCGCGAGTTCAAGTCCGCCATGGTAAGGCTGCGGATGGTGCTGCCGGCCAGGTCGAACTCTCGCATCTCGTTCCGTGTGCCGGCCGGAAGTGGACCGGCGATGGTCACTGTGCTGGTGGGAGCGATCATGCTCATGAAGTGTCCGTTAGGAAGCATTTTGACCGGATAAAGAATCAGGCCTGACTGGAAGTCCGGGAAGGGATATGTCCAAACGACATTTCCGGCGAGATCGAGTGCGTATACCGTCGAGACGGCTGCGCCCTGGAGGGTGTTGACCAGCTCTACTCCGGGCTGGGGTGTCAGGCCCGACGTTGTTGCCACCGTGAATGGCGGCACGCGATTCATCGGGACACTTCCCGTGGTGAAGGTTTGGTCCGCGTCCACTTGCGAGGAGCCGTTGTCGTAATCGGCACGCGCGCGCATGTGGTAGGTGGTATTCGCCTTCATCCCGGCTACCAGAACTGTTGTCGGTCCCACGGTCGTGGCCACCGGCGCCGTGGACATGCCATAGTCCGTGGTCTCCCCGAATTCGACGGTCACGGTTCCGCGCCGATTCGGGTTGACGGAGTACTCGGCGACCTGTGGATTGGCAGTCGGAGAAACCCTGCCGAAGGGTGAAGACCCGCATCCGGCGAGCGCAAGTGCAGATAGGGCGACGCTCAAGGTGGCGAAGCGCAAGCTTCTAACGCGGTGCATTGTTCTTACGCGGTGCATTGACAGTTCCGATGATGATTTCCACGATGTTGGGGGCGACCTGGTGCACCCAACAACTTGTTAGCACGATCGCCCAACGGTGGAGTGAACGAACCGCAAATCGCGGAGCGAATTCCGGGCCTGATGAGAGTCACTGACCACGGCATTCTTCTTCGCAGCCGGAGTGACCCCGTTTGGGCGATTCCCAAAACGACACTCGGTCCCGCTGCCAGAGAGCGCCGCATTTCTAGATGACGGAGAGGCACAACATGTTGTTTCCATGAAGGCGCTCTCTGACCAGCGAGGATCCATTTTTTGCAGGTCACACTATGCGTTAGGTACCTAAGGGTACGCGAAGGGTGCGGGTACGTGTCCTCGGGAACACCCGAACGATATGCCGTCCGGCAGCCTCGTCGTTGACCCGAAGACATGCCTATTCCAGACTGATCTCGCAGTCAAAAAAATGACAAGTCTTGCCAGCGCTGGATATGTGCATCATGCCAGCGTCTTATTCGCCCAATGGGTTGCGTAGTGCTGAGCTGCCCGGGCATTTGCCGAATTTCCGAACGTCTGGATAGCCATGGTTCCCTCACGATCCCCCCTGTGGAAGAGCGCGCTTCTTTCCTTGTCGATTGCGGTTGCTCTGGGAATACCAGCGAGCCGCGCAGACGCACTCCGCCGCGCAGCCGCTGATTACGCGGCCGGTGGATGAGTCATCCCTGGTCACATTGCGGGGAAACGTACACCCGCTGGCGCGGCCGCAATTCGATCGCGGTCCGGCGCCGGTATCTCTGGGCGCGCAACGCCAACTGCTGGTGCTGAAACGCACGCCGCGGCAGGAGATGATGCTGGGCCAGTACTTGGCCTCGGTCGAAGATAAGAACTCTCCGAACTTCCACCACTTTTTGACCCCGGAACAGTTTGGGCAGCAGTACGGTCCGGCGCCGGCGGATGTGGCGCAGATCGTTACCTGGCTGAGCGGGCAGGGATTCTCCGTGAACAAGGTGGCGAAGAGCAACATGGCCATCGAGTTCTCCGGATCCGTGAATCAGGTGGAGACGGCATTCCATACCCAGATCCATCGCTTCGTGATCAACGGGCAGGAGCATGTCGCCAACGTTTCCAATCCGAGAATCCCATCGGAGCTTGCGGCAGTCGTCGCCGGAGTCTCGCCGCTGAATGACTTCTACCCGCGCCCGCTGCAGATCCATGGACCGAGCGGGCGATGGAACGCGGCGGAGAAGCGGTTCGCTCCGGAACTGACGGTGAGCATCTCCAGCAGCCCGTACCTCTTCGTGAGTCCGGGCGATGTGGCTACGATCTACAACGCGCCGACTTCGTTGAATACACATCTGAAGCCGGGGCAGGCGACCTACGACGGCACGGGCGTGACGATCGGCATCGCGACTGACGGCGGCGTGAATATTCCCGATGTGCAGAATTACCGTTCGTTGTTCAAGTTGCCGCCGACGCAGATCTCGGTGGTGATGGATGGAAATTCTCCCGGCAGCGGGAATGACACCGAGTCCACGCTGGACGCGGAAGTCGCCGGCGCGATCGCACCGGGCGCCCAGATCACGTACTACCAGGCCGCCGACACGACCTTTCAATCCGGCGTGATGCTGGCGATTCTGCGTGCGATCGACGACAACGCCGTCAACATTCTGAACGTGAGTTATGGCACGTGCGAGCTGTCGCAGGGAGCGGCGGGGAACCAGGCGATCCTGAACGCCTGGGAGCAGGCGGCGGCGCAGGGCATTGCGGTGACGGTTTCGAGCGGCGACTCCGGTTCGGCGGGTTGCGACAATGCGGACACGCAGACGGCGGCATCGCGCGGCTTTGGAGTGAATGCGCTCGCATCAACACCGTACACGGTGGCGGTGGGCGGCACGGACTTCGACGTTCTGCTGAACCATTTCTCGACCTACGCCAACGCGACGAATAGCGGCAACTATACCTCTGCGCTGAGCTATATTCCCGAGTCGACATGGAACAACTCGCCGGCGAGCAACGGAAGCGCGGCGAACAACCAGGCGAACGTGGATTACAGCGGCAACACCAACATTGCAGCGGGCGGCGGCGGCGCGAGCAGCGCTGGACTCTACGACGGCGCCGGCAACGCCGTGGGCGGGTATGCCAAGCCGCAGTGGCAGCAACAGTACGAGGCTGGTGCCGGAATCGCGGCCGACAAGGTGCGAGACATTCCGGACGTATCGCTGTTCGCGGCCAACGGCATGTATGGCGCGTTGTGGGCGACCTGCGGCGACCATGATTGCACCGGCTCGAATCCGACGATCACCGGCATCGGAGGCACCTCGGCATCCGCTCCTGCATTTGCCGGCGTGCTCGCGCTGATCAATCAGAAGCTCGGAGCAACGGCGCGTCTGGGGCAGCCGAACTGGATTTTGTATCAACTGGCGAAGACCCATCCCGAGGCCTTTCACCCGATCGCGGACGGAAACAACTCGGTGGTTTGCGCGCCGGGCACACCGAACTGCGCGGCCAACGGCTTTATGAAGGGGTATGATGCGGCGGGCTCCTACAACCTTGCGACAGGGTTGGGAAGCGTCGACATCGGCAGCCTGGTGAATGACTGGACCAGCGTCGGCAAGACGCAGACCACGACATCGCTGACGCTGAGCTCGACAACGTTCCAACATGGCCAGCCGATTGCAATCGGGATCGGCGTGAATCCCTCGGCGGCTACAGGGAATGTTGCGATCAGTAACGATCTCAGTGCGCGTGGGTTGTTTGGCAGCAACTCCCAGATCAGCCTGCCGCTCTCCAATGGACAGGCCGCGGGCAACTGGGTTGGTTTTCCCGGCGGGACGTACGACGTCTATGCGAACTATGGCGGCGATGCGGTGTACGGCGGCAGCGTTTCGGCGGCGACGCAGATTACCGTCACTCCCGAGGACAGCGTCCTGCAACTAGCGGTCACGTCGGCGGACGGCAGTGGCAACCTGACCAGCCTGGCGGGGAAGACGGTCACGTATGGAACGTATGTCTCGGTCGATGCGCAGCCGATTGGAAGATCGCAGGCTTCGCAACCGAATCCATTGAAGAATGCAACCGGGACGGTGACCTTTACAGATGCGAATGCGCAGGGAGCGCAGGGCAGCGGGATGCTGGACGCGACCGGAAACGCCGAGTTCCCGTTGCACTATTTTGGCGCCGGGACGCATACCGTGAGCGCCTCATACTGGGGCGACAACAGCTATAACGCGAGCAGCTCCGCGGCCATCAGCTTTACCGTACTGAAGGCCGGCACCACGACGACGGTTACGACGAACGTGAATTCGATCGATTCCGGATCGGTGGTGGTGACTGCCGCCATCAGGCCGAGCGCAGCAAACTCGGTAGGTCAGCTTCCGAGCGGCACGGTCACATTTACGGACAAGACGACCGGCGCTGTGCTCGGGACGACAGGCGGTCTGAACGCCGTGCGCGATCCTTCCACCGGCGCTTACTCCAGCGCGATTGCGATCGACGTTCCGGTATCCCAATTAACCCTGGGCAGCAACAGCATCGTTGCCACCTATAACGGCGATACGAACTACACGGCTTCCGCGGCCTCTGCGGCGGTGGCGATCGCGTGTACAGCCGGTTGCGGAAACGGCACGGGACAGGCGCTTACATTGTCCTTCGGTACGAGCACACCTGCGGCGGCCACGCGGCCCGCGGGCACCACATCGACGACGCCGGTGTCCGTCGGCGCGACTGGCGGATTTACCGGCGATGTGAAGCTGACATGTTCCGTGACAGGCACGAACGCCGAGGATGTGAATATTCCGAAGTGTAGCTTCAATCATGGCACAGTGACAATTACAAATGCCCAGGGCGTCCAGTCGATCCTGACGGTAACGACCACCGCTGCCGGCACGATTGCATCGGCGAACGTCCGCGACAGCGGTGCATGGTCTGCTGTGCGCGGCGGCGCGATGCTGGCATGCGTGCTTATCTTTGGCATCCCAGGGCGGCGTCGCTCGCTCGCGTTGCTGCGCGTGGTTCTGTGCGCCGTTGCACTGGGAGGCGCACTTGGAGGGATGGTGGGTTGCGGCGGTTCCGGCAGCAGCGGAAGCACTTCCACCGCGACCAGCAATGCAGCGGCCGGCACGACGCCGGACACATATACGGTCACCTTTCGCGCTGCCGATGCAAAGACGGGTACGCTGACGGCGCAGGATTCCTTCACGATCTCGGTGAATTGACCGGGAGCCGCCTGGGGCAAGAAGATTTCGATCTCCAGGCCGTGCGGAGCGGCGTTGCGGGCCGTGATCGTTCCGCCGTGGATGTGGACGACGCGGTCGGCGATGGCGAGGCCCAGGCCGGTGCCGCCGGATTGGCGATTGCGATCGTCGGCCACGCGATAGAACGGCTGGAAGATGTTGAGCGAGTTCCGGACTCTGGAACGCCCTGCCCGTAATCGCGGACGACAAGGCGAACGAACGCGTGCGCGGTCGTTCCCGCTGCTTCCAATTGCACATCGTTCATGTCCACTTCGACGGAGTTTCCGGCTCCGGTGTAGCGGATGGCATTGCGAATGACGTTTTCAATCGCGCTGTGCAACAGCTCCGCATTTCCGTGAACGAAAAGTTCACCGTGCGATGACAGGCGCACGGCGCCGTTCTGCTGCTGCAATTCAAAATCGGCGCTGCGGACGATCTGCGACGTGAGCTCCGTCAGATCCACTTGTGTCATGGGAATAGTCGTGGCGGAGGTGTCAAGCTTCGCTACGGTAAGCAGGCGTCCGATCATGTCATTGAGGCACGCGAGGTCCTGCTCCATGTGCTCGAAGGCAGGATCGTTGCCTTTTCTCTCGCGCCCGAGATCGAGCGCCACGTTCAGCCTGGCCAGCGGCGAGCGCAGTTCGTGCGAGATGTCGTAGATGAGCTGGCGCTGGCGCGAGACAAGCTCCTCGATGCGGGCGGCCATGGTGTTGAAGTCGCGCACCAGTGTCCCGAGTTCATCGCGCCGGTGCTCCATGCCAGCGGCGGCACGGGTACTGAAGTCTCCCTGCGCCAGTTGCTGCGATGCCTCGCGCAAACGCAGGATGGGCGCGGTGAGATAGCGGGTGAGCAGATAGCAGATGAGGCCCGAGACCAGAAAGGCGACGGACCATCGCAGCAGGATGCCCGATGGACCGATGCCAGGAGGCGCCCCGCGGTGTTCTGTGATCTCGGAGGCGTAGATGTACTGACGGCCGCTCTTTCCCCAGACTCTCATGGCGACGCGAAGGAAACCATGTTTCATATCGAAGGATGGGATATTGGCAGGTATTGCCGTTTGCACCGATGTCGTCAAAGCTTGCGCAATCGCTGCCGGAGATGACATGCCCAGATGCATCGAAGAGACAGCTCTTCAGATGTGTCCTCCGGCCGAGCTGCGTCATATGCGACGATGCAGCGGATGGACCCTGCCGTTCCACTTCATCGACAGCGGCGGTTCCGGAAATCCTTGCTTCTGCCAAGCTCGTTTGCCACTGGGATGGTACGTTCTTCGGCTGAAGAACGATCCACGTTGCCACGAGTGCAATCCCCGTTGCGATGAGAGTGGTCCAGAACCACAGGAAGATTTTGAGGAACAGGCTCTGGATTCGGATGGTCATTTCGTCTCTGAGCGGACCACGAACACATATCCGCTGCCTCGCACCGCTTTGATCCGCTCTTCGCCGTGTGCGCGGTTGAGCTTCTTTCGCAGGTTGCTGATGTGGACATCGATGACGCGATCGAAGGGACCGAGCTTGCGGCCGAGCACGGTTTCCGTGAGCTGCTCGCGCGTCACGACATGGCCGGCATCGCGCAGGAGAGTTTCCAGCAACGCAAACTCCACGCTGGTCAGGTCAATCGGAAGGCCATCCATCCGCACTTCGCGAGCGGCTGGATCGAGTTGGAGATCGCCCACGGTGACAGAGTTGCCGGTTGCCGCCGTTCGCGAGGTTCGCCGCAGGATGGCACGGATGCGAGCAATCAGTTCGCGCGGGTTGAAAGGTTTGGGCAGGTAGTCGTCCGCGCCGATCTCGAGTCCGAGGATGCGATCCACATCTTCCCCGCGCGCCGTGAGGATGAGCACTGGAACAGGCGATTGCTTGCGCACACGTCGCAGCACATCCAGGCCGCCCATGCCGGGCAGCATCAGGTCAAGGATGACGAGTGCGTGCTCCTGCGAGAGCACACGCTCCAGGCCGCGCGGTCCATCGTGAACCGCTTCGAGCGCGAAGCCTTCCGAACTCAGACGTTCGCCGAGCAGCCGGCATAGTTCTACGTCGTCATCGACGATGAGCACGCGGTCCATTTGTTGTCTTGCGACTCGCCTCCGCCTCGATGGTAGTCCGCTGCAGTGTTGGAGATAGCGGGCTTTACAAAACTTTATGTTGCTTAACCAATCTTTATCGCACGCGCTCAATGCCGATGCTGGAATCGAGTTAGGACAGAAAAAGAAATGGCAGAGAAGGAGACATGGGTATGAAGCGAATTGCGATCTGGTCCTGTGTGGCATTGCTGGTGGTTGCGGCAGGGGTGGCGATTGCCAGAGCGGATGCACGGGGATGGCATGGCGGCTTCGGCCACCGATGGGGGCACCACTTTGGCCCGATGGGATATGTGGCGCACGCGTTGGATCTGAACGATGCGCAGCGGAAGCAGATTCACTCCATGTGGCAGACGGAGAAGCCGGCCGTCTCCGGGCTGGTTCAAGAGCTTGCCGCCGAGAGCAAAGAGATGGATGCGGCCACGGCGAAGGGCAATCTGGATGAAGGCAAGGTGCAGGAGATTGCCGGGCGCCAGGGCGCGACGATCGCGAAGCTGCTGGTGGAGAAGGAACACTTCAAATCGAAGGTCTACTCGACGGTCCTGACTCCGGAGCAGCGCACCAAAGCAGATGCGCTGCAAGCGCGGTGGCATGAGCGGATGGGTCACATGGGAAAGGGAGCATGGAGATGAAACCGAAACTGACACTTCTGACGAAGCTGACGGCGGGCGGACTGGTGGCTGTCTCGATCGCTATATGGGGACAATGGCTTTCCGGCGATCCTAACTATCCGAAGTATCCCCCTGGGCCGATACTGTTTATGGGGGTCGCGGCGATCGTCATTTGGGGTGCGCGCTGGTGGTGGACTCCACTGATTGGTGCGTTGATTTCGATCCTGGTCACATCCGGCTGGTTTGCGCGGCTGCCAGGAGGAATGCTGCGCCTGGAGCATCCCGGACACGTCGGGACATTTGCAGCCGGCATCTTCCTCTCGACGGCGTTGCAGATCAGCTCACTCCTGCTGACGGATATTGCGGGGCTGGCTGCGACGGTGCAGAACTTCCGGCGTGCAGGCAACACCAACGACACCGCGAAGATGGCGTGCCGGCTCTTTGGCGGGCTCTTTGCGGTAATGGGTGTATTGGCAATCGTGGCCGGTACCCACGTGGACAAATATCACAACCTGATGCATCTGGCGTGGGGTGCTTCTGGCGTTCGGCTTCAGCTTCCTGGGTGCGACAGCGGCGAAGCGCTTCTGCATCGCGTCCGGCGCGTTCTATCTGACGCTTGCGACGCTGGGTCTGACAATCGGCAACGCGGCGATGAACAGGGCGTGGTACTTCGGCCCCATGCTGCTGCACACGGGAGACCATATCTTTCATCTCGTGCTGGGCTCGATATTCCTGCTCATGGGGTTGGTTTCAGGACGCCAGTGGTCGCATCGTCCGAGTCCCGCGTAATCCGACTCCCGCTTTCACGGTTTGGATTCTGTTGTGTTACGGGCTTCGCCGGCCGCCTGGCGAAGCCTTATTTTTGGCTGGTAACGACGCTGTTAATCCGGCTTATATGTTCAGCCCAGAGCGGCGGACCCACTGATCGCCGTTTTTCTCCAGATAAATCCACTGGCCGTTCGCGCAGAGATTGGCGCAGAAGTTGTTCATGTAGACCAGCGCGGCTGTGTGGGCGGTGTTGAAGTAGACCTCGCTGAAGTAGGTGATGCCGGGGTAGCCCGCCCACTTGGACTGCAACTGCGAGCCGGGGTCGATGCCGGCGAGCGTCTTTCTGAGTTCGGCGACATCATCCGCACTGAGAAGGGTGTAAGGGCGATCGAGCTTCAACTGAGGATCGAGGTGGATTCGTTCGTAGCGGCGGGTGTGGAAGTCCTGCACCGCTTCGCCGAATGCCTCCTGATTATTGGGTGGCGGCTGCAGTTCGCTGTCAGGCGCGATCGCCGGGTTCATCTGCTCGATGCTGACGGTGGTGCCGGCTATGGCGAGATGTGGCGCCTGGGCCGGCGACATGCCTGCGAAGGGCACGCCGGGCATAAGCAGTGAGTAGATGGCATAGGCATCAGCGCTGTCGGCGATCGAACTGGAGCGGCGAACCCACTGGCCATCGCGCTTTTCCAGATAGATCCACTGGCCGTCGGCGCATGGATTCGCACACACGCTATCGGTGTAGACGAGCGCCGCGTTCTGTGCGGTGTTGAAGTAGGCCTGGCTGAAACGGGTGATGCCGGTCATTCCTTGTAAACCGGAATCAGCGGCCGGCGCGCTTTTGCTGAACGCAGACACCTCTTGTGCGCTCACAAGCGTGTAGGGCCGATCGAGCTTGAATCGATGTTCCAGTTGGGCTCGCTGCTGACGCCGCGCCCGAAACTCCTGGACGGCCTGGGAAAACGCCCTTTCACTGTCGGACGGCGGCTGCAGTTCGCTATCAGGCTCGGTCGCCGGATTCATATCGTCGATGTTGACCGTCGTGTCGGCGATAGCCATCTGCCGATCTCGCCCCGGCGACTTTTTCCCGGCGACTCCTCCCGAGATAAGCAGCGAATAGATTGCATAGGAGTCGGAGGCGCGATTGGATTCGATCGGCGGAGAATTTGCCGGCTGAGGCGACTGCGCAATGGCGCTTGCCGTGAGAGCCAGCAGCAAGGCCATCGCGCATTTTCGAAGTCGAATGCCTGCCATGGTTCACTCCGGTTGGCATGGGTTCACTACTCTTCACTCATTCTGATGCCGGAGGCGGGCTCCTGGCGACAGACCGCGCCACTGAACAGCAGACGCGTGCAAGGGCGAATTGCTCGCGAGCACGCTCACCACGATCCTGCCTGACGACTCATGGTGAGGACAAGCTCTTTGCAGACAAGCGGGGAAGCAGCAGCTCGAAGAACGCGTCGCCATTTCCCTTGAGGCAGGCGTGCGCGTTGACCTGGCCCTCCACCACGCGGGTGAATCCCTTGTCGTCTACCTGGAGGCGCAGCGGGGTGGTAGGGCAGATGTCGGGATGCAGTGCATAGGTGACGGCCATCGCATCGTAGAGCGTGGGCGTGTGCTGGTGGGTGGCGAGCTGCCATTCGGTGGTGAGCACCAGGAGGGCGTCGGTCGCTGGCGTGCTGCGGGCGGCGACGTGAGCGAGTTTGCTGTCGTCGAGCTTCCACTGCGTGGAGTCGAGCGGCATCATGAAGATCGGCACGCCGGAAGCGAGCAGCTTGCGGGCGGCGGCGGGGTCCATGGCGATGTTGTACTCAGGCTCCGGCGGAGGCGGCGGTGTGGCCCGTGGATTCCCGTAGCCGCAGTGGATAGAGCCGCCCATCAGCACCACGCGATTGAGCAGGCGGAACGTTGCCGGGTCGCGGTCGATGGCTGCGCCGATATTGGTGAGCGGTCCGATGGCGATGAGCGTGATCTGATGCGGATAACGCTTTGCCTGGGCGAGCAGAAAGTCAACGGCGTTGCCGTGCGGGGTGGCGGGACCGGCTTCGGCCCATGCGCGCTGCGAAAAATGCGGCTTGCTGTGCGTGGGCACGCCGGGAACGACGGGGATATTTTTCGCGCCGTCGGCTGCGAGCAAACGAGCCGCGAGCCGTGCGCGCAATGCAGTGTCACCCCATGCAGTAGTGACGCCGAGGATCTCGAACTCCGGACTATGCAGCGCCAGGGTGACGGCATAAGCGTCATCGATGTCGTCGCCGATATCAGTGTCGACGATCACTTTCTGGCGTTCGGCACAGGCCGCGGAGATCGCAGTGAGAAGAAGAACAAGCCACAGGGAGAGCAGGCGACGGGTCGTGAACAATGGGCACTCCATGTGCACTCGGGCGTGATGGGGGTGGACTCGATTCTACCTGTCCTTATGGAACAGACAGCAAAAGGGCCGACTCCACCCGTGGGTGGATGGCGAGGTGCAACTGCATCGCGTATCCTTCTCTCCTGGAACTCCTATTCGTGTCGAAGCCATCGCATCTCTTTCTTGAATGTGCGCTTGCGTTGCTGCTGAGCGCATCGCCGCTTTGCCTGCGCGCGCAAGCGCCGGCCGGTGCACCGCAGCAGGGAATGAGCAGCGGCGTGAATACCGGCGGGACCTTCGCCCCGGTGCTGGATGCGCAAAAGCGGCCCATCACGGCGGGCGGCTTTGTGGACCATGGCACGCCGATTTTTATGGATATCGCGGAGAAGGCCGGCCTTTCGAAGTGGTCGCACCGCGATGGAACCGTGGAAAAGCAGTTCATCATTGAGACGCCGGGCTCCGGCGTCGGGCTGATCGACTACGACAACGACGGCTGGCTGGACATCTACCTGGTGAACGCGTCGACCTACGATGCGCTTTCCGGGAAAGCAGAATCGCCGCATGCCGCGCTCTTTCATAACAACCACGACGGCACATTCACCGACGTTGCGGCGAAAGCAGGCGTGACCAACGACCGGTGGGGGTTTGGCGTCGCGGTGGCCGACTATGACAACGATGGATGGCCGGATATGTACGTCACGAACTTCGGCGGCGACCGGCTGTATCACAACAACCACGACGGCACCTTTACCGATGTGGCCAAGAAGGCCGGCGTGGTGGTGGGCGGATGGATGACGGGCGCCACCTGGGGCGATTACGACGGCGATGGGCGGCTGGATCTCTTCGTGCCCGGCTATGTGCATTATGAGAACGATCAGCTACCGACGCCAAGTGCAGCGGCGGCGACGCTCGCGAAGAACTTCTGCCAGTTTCGCGGTGCGCCCGTGATGTGCGGACCACGCGGGCTGGAAGGCGAACACGATCACCTCTTCCACAACAACGGCGATGGCACGTTTACAGACGTGAGCGAAAAGCTGGGCGTGAGCGACAAGGCCGGCTATTACGGGCTGGCCAGCGTCTTCATCGACGTAAACAACGATGGCAAGCCGGACCTGCTGGTGGCCGACGATTCGACGCCCAACTATCTCTATCTGAATAAGGGCAACGGCACCTTCGAGGATGCGAGTTACGCGTCCGGCTATGCGCTGAACGAGAACGGGCGCGAGACGGCGTCGATGGGGATTGCGCTTGGCGATTACGAGAACAACGGCCGCGTCGATCTCTTCCACACCACCTTCTCTGACGACTACGACGTCCTCTATCACAATGACGGCGATGGAAACTTTACCGACGTGAGTTATGCGGCAGGTGTGGCTGAGCCGACGGTACCGTTCCTGGGCTGGGGCGATGCCTTCATGGATTACGACAACGACGGATGGAAGGATCTGTTCATCTCGAATGGGCACGTCTATCCGATCGGTGGACAAGTACGACTGGGGGACGACCTTCGCCGAGCGCCCGCTGCTCTTTCGCAATCTGCAGGGAAAGCGATTTGAGCTGCAGCCGGCAGTGACGGGGACTGGGCTGGCCGTGGTGCGGCCGGGGCGCGGCGCCGCGGTGGGTGATCTGTTCAATGACGGCAAGCTCGACGTAGTCATCAACAACGTGGACATGCCGCCCACGCTGCTGCGCAATGTGAACCCGGACCACCATCACTGGGTGGAGTTGAAGCTGCTTGGCGGTCCGAAGGGGCCGCGCGATGCTGTGGGCGCCACCGTCTACCTGACGAGCGGAGGCATGCGGCAGCGGGGCGACGTGTACAGCGGCGGAAGCTACGCTTCATCGAACGATCCGCGTGTGCACTTCGGGCTGGGTGACGCGGCGAAGGTGGAGGCGGTCGAGATTCACTGGCCGGACGGCACCGTCGAAAAAGTGCAGTTGCCGGGGATAGACCGGATCGTCACCCTGGAAGAAGGCAATGGTAAAGGCGTGACGGGTCACGCGCCTGCTGCCAAAGGGAAGTAACTTACGGCCTAGTTTGTTGGTGCCGCTTGCGTAGCCGGTACATAGTGCGCGGTGGCGTGCCGCTGCATGTTCCGGTTATGCACCTGCACTACGCCGGCAAAGAGCACGGCGAAGAGGGCGACAAACAAAAGGGCGAAGGCAAGTATGTGCTTGCGGGAGAGATCTCGCATAAGTGGCAGCCATGCTCTACCTCCGATGACAGGATCGTCAAGTGACTTCTGTCGCAGATGGTGTGTCACTTCCGGATCGGCGGTTGACCGAGAAGTGACCATAAAGCCATACAAGACGACTTCTAGATGCTACCGATCCAACTAAAGAAAGAAATCATTCGGGTGCTGATGAATGTATTGGATCCATTGGGGAGTAAGGCTCCTTTCGAAGCCCCCGTTCTTGTACACAGCATCCTCGTGCATCCTTATGGCAGCCCTCTGCTCTTCGGAAAAGTTTCTCAGACCTTTTCTTCTGTCTTCCCAATTGATCGGCGCTTGACGATCAGCAAAGTAGCTCATCACTAATCTGAATGCGTGATGCATCTCAGTAGCGCCTAGCAGTTCAAGCCCATCAAGCACGCATCTTGAATACAGGCCGCTGCTGTTAGACAAGAAATTGCTCGACACCACCGTGGTCTCAGCTGATCGGTCTCGCTACGAAGCATGGTGGTGTAAATGGCCGGCTGTCAGAGCACGCGGAGTGGCTGAGCAATAGTCCACACTCGCTAGCATGATTTCCTTATTGACTTTCCGCCTGTGGAAGCCACACAGTTACAGCTGCCCAGTGTAGGGTGGCCGGCGAAAGGCACCTCCCGGTCCGGGTTGAGATGCGAACGCGGTAGTCCGCGTCAGGCGACCTTGGCTCTAAGAGAAAAGTTGTTTCGCTAAGGTTCGTCCAGTTTGCAAAAGCCGCCATCTGGTCATCGCTATGCGTCGGCGCCACTGACTACAGCCAGAGGTCTTGCCATGCAAAGATTCCAGTGAGGACTACGTCAACTTGCTGAATACGGAACGTAGTCGCCCTTTTGCGAGGATTGTTTTTTGCTTTGCTCTATCTCGAGTGGGTATATAGAAGTCGCAACTGTATTCGCTGCAGCGAGATTGAGGAACTTGCGTCTATCTACCAACACGCGAGCCGCCCCTTCCAATGCATTCGCTCGACGTCGCATCCGCCTGGATTGGGGTGATCGGACTGCTCGGCACTCGAAATCGGTTCTGGAATCGTGATGCTCTCATCACTTGCGCGGGCATCTGCGTCGCAAGCCGGAAACTGATCTGCGACAGTATCTGGAGCGAAGGTTTCTACTGTCCAGCGGCCAGCTCCTCTATTCGCTGGCACCCTTGAGCAGGGTGATCCCTTTTCCTTTGGCCGGAGGAGGCGCTGTGGAGTTGCGCACGATAAGCTCCGGCCGGATGCGATATTCGACGGCGGGAATTGGACCTTCTTCCCGTTTACCGGCGCGGAAGAGCGCCTGAAATGCGCGGTCGGCGATGGCGGCGCGCGACAGACGCACGGTGGTAAGCGCCGGATGCAGGAAGGCGCTGATTTCGATGTCGTCGAAGCCGACGACGGAGATGTCCTCGGGCACGCGCAGGTTGCGGCGATGCAGTGCTCCGATAGCGCCGATGGCGGTGAGATCGTTGGAGGCGATGACGGCGGTGGGCCGCTCCTCCAGTGCGAGCAGGCGATCCATGGCGGCGCGGCCGCCGTCGATGCGGTGGTTGCCGACCTCCATCAACGACTTATTCACGCCTAGGCCCTTCCGCTTCAGCGATGTGAGCAGCGCCTGTCGGCGGGTGCGCGCGGAGGCCAGATCCATGGGGCCGCCGATGAAGGCGATGCGGGTGTGGCCGAGCGAGGTGATGTGCTCGACCGCATCGTCCACGCCGGCGGCGTAATCGACCAGAACATTGCTGATGCCGTTCGCCGGATCGCCGGTGTCGAGGAAGACCATGGGGATCTGGCCGCGGTGGAAGCGGTCGATGAGGTGGGAGCCCATCTCGGAGGTCATCACGGCGACCCCATCGACCTTGCGCTCCAGCATGCGCTGCACACAGACCTCGGTGCGCTCCGGGCTGTAGCCGGTGTTGGCGACGATGACTTCGTAGCCGTTGCGGACGGCCATGTCCTCAAAGGATTTGACCAGTTCGGGAAAGAAGGGGTTGGTGATGTCCGAGATGATGAGGCCGTAGATGCGGCTGCGTCCGGAGCCGAGCGCGCGGGCGTTCGTATTGGGGTAGTAGCCAAGCGCTTCAATGGCGCGGCGCACCCGTTCCGCCGTTTTGGGCGCCACCTTGTTGGATCCATTGATGGTGCGGGATACCGTGGCGGTGGAAACGCGTGCCCGATCTGCGACTGCCTGGATGTTCATTTGCCCCCGAGCGGGATCCGCTTGCCCCGGGCGAAGCGGACGACCCGCGATTCAAACAGAGAATAACCTGCCATGTGAGTTTCGGGTTATTGTGAAGGGTCACAGGAAGTTGTGCACCAGTTGGTTGTAATCGGTTACAATCTCGCCGTTGAGTAACGTACCCGGAGTCAGTTTGACCATGACATCGCAGCGCAATGCCTTTCCCCACCGCCGCTACAACCCGTTGCGTGGCGACTGGGTGCTGGTTTCGCCGCACCGGACACAGCGTCCATGGCAGGGAGAGACAGGCAAGACGGAGACGGCCACTCCGGTCCACTACGATCCCAAATGCTATCTTTGCCCCGGAAATGAACGCGCCGGTGGCCACCGGAATCCCAATTACAGCCTCTGTTTTCGCCTTCGATAACGACTATGCCGCTCTGCTGCCGGACGCGCCGGCCCCTGCCGCCACCGGATCGCCGCTGCTGCGCGCTGAACAGGAGCGCGGACTGTGCCGCGTGCTCTGCTTCCATCCGGATCACAGCCTGACCCTGGCGCGCATGACTGTGCCGGAGATTGAGACTGTAGTGGAGGCCTGGACGACGCAGTATGTGGAGCTTGCCGCTCTCCCTTTTGTCCGGCATGTGCAGATTTTTGAGAATCGCGGCGCGATGATGGGCGCCAGCAATCCGCATCCGCACTGCCAGATATGGGCGACCGAGCATGTTCCGGATGAGCCTGCCGCGGAGCGCGCGAATCTGAAGCAGTGGCGGGAGACACATGGTGGCCGCGGCCTGCTGGCCGACTACGTGGCGCTCGAGACTGGAGCAGCAGGAGCGCATCGTCTGCCAGAACGATGAGTTTCTTGCGGTGGTGCCGTACTGGGCGGTGTGGCCGTTTGAGACGCTGGTGCTGGCGCGGCAACCGCTGCGCGAGCTGCCGGAGTTCAGCGCGGCGCAGCGGCGCGCACTTGCCGATATCCTCAGTCAATTGACCATCCGCTACGACAACCTCTTTCAGACCAGCTTTCCCTACACCATGGGGTTCCACCAGGGACCGGGCGAGGAGCAGCACTTCCACGCGCACTTCTATCCGCCGCTGCTGCGATCGGCGACGGTGAAGAAGTTCATGGTCGGCTTCGAGATGCTGGGCATGCCGCAGCGCGACATTCTGCCGGAAGACGCGGCGGCGCGCCTGCGCGAGGCGCCGGCCACGCACTACCTGGGGAGCCGCGCGTGATGAACCGGGCCAGAGCAACAGCGGAAGAGATGGAGACGGCGCACGCCGGATCTACGCGCGTTTCTTCGAGGGTTTCTGCGCGCATTCTTGAAAACGCTTCCATTCGCGTGGAAGTCGTGCCCGCGCTGGGTGGGAAATTCATTTCGCTGTACAGCAAGCGGACTTCCACGGAATGGCTGTTGCCGCCGCTGCGCCCGCATGCCGAGGCAAAGACTACGGGTGGCTTCGAAGAGTGGGACGGCGGCGGCTTTGACGAATGCCTGCCCACAGTGGCCGCAACCGATACGGCGCCGGACCATGGCGAGGTGTGGCGGCAGGCGTGGCATGAGGAGACGGCTGAGGGCTCGATACTGCTGCGGACTACGGCTCTTGGCGGTGCGGTGGCCTTCGAGCGGCGCGCGCATCTCGATGGTGCGAGCCTGGTGCTGGACTATGCGGTGGAGAACCGAAGCCAAACATCCCAGAGCTTGATCTACTGCGCGCATCCGCTGCTGCGCGTGGAGCAGGGCGATCGCATTTTGCTTCCCGCGGAGGTGCGCGAGGTGGTGGTGGAAGGCTCGGCGGGCGACAGGCTGGGGCGGCGCGGCGATCGCGTCGAGTGGCCGGAGCTAAAGGTGGGTGATGACCTGAGCTTGGTGGGACCGCCGGATGGCCTGCAGGCAGACAAGGTTTTTGCCGGGCCGGTAACGGATGGATGGTGCGCGCTTGTGCGGCCGTCGCTCGATGAAGGGGTCGAGTTAACCTTCAGCAGCGATGTGCTGCCGTACCTGGGGCTTTGGATCTGCCGCGCCGCGTGGCCGGATTCCGGCGCGAAGAAGCAGTACACGGTCGCATTTGAGCCGACAGGCTCGCCGCACGACAGCCTTGCCGATGCCGAGCGTGCGGGCACGGCGTGGCTGCTCGGGCCAGGAGAGCGGCGCGAATGGAGGCTCCGCTTCCGCATTGGGACACAAAGCCAACTGGAAAAGAATGCGCAGCGCGGGAGGGCCCATGATCGCGGTTGAGCCGCTGCTACGCCAGCATGTGAAACGTTTCGGAGCGGCGGAGCGTGCCTTTCAGGCGCCGGGACGCGTGAACCTGATCGGCGAGCACACGGATTACACCGGCGGCTTAGTGA
This sequence comes from uncultured Acidobacteriaceae bacterium, assembly GCA_963763665.1. GTDB lineage: Bacteria > Acidobacteriota > Terriglobia > Terriglobales > Acidobacteriaceae > KBS-83. Next base: position 30,310 of record CAVXPT010000007.1, read on the forward strand.
TGCCGGCAGCGATCGACTTCAACACGGTTGCGGTGGTGGGTCCGGCGAAGGACGGCAGGAGCGTCATCCACTCCGACGACTTTCAGAAGGAGTTTCAGTTCGATGCGCACGCGCTGCCGGAGACGCCGAAGCACGACTGGACGGATTATCCGGCAGGCGTGCTGTGGAGTCTGCGGCAGTCCGGGGTTGTAACGCCTCCGTTCACCATGACGCTGAAGGGCGATGTGCCGCTGGGTGCCGGGCTGAGCTCGTCTGCGTCGATTGAGGTCGCGGTTGCCTTCGCGGCACTGGCGCTGGCGGGGAAGTCGATGTCGCTGACGGATATTGCGCTTGCCTGCAAGAAAGCGGAGAACGGCTTTGTGGGCGCGCAGAGCGGCATCATGGACCAGTACATTGCCTGTTGCGGAGTCAAAGGCCACGCGCTGGTGATCGATACGCGCGATCTCAGCTCGCGGGCGGTCCCCCTGCCGTCGGATGCGCGGCTGGTGATCTGCAACTCCATGGTGAAGCACTCCCACGCCGGCGGTGAGTACAACGAGCGGCGGGCCGAGGTGGACGAGGGCAGCAACGCACTGCGCGCGGCGAACCCGAAGATTCATGAATTGCGCGACGCCACGCTGGCGGATCTGGAAAAGGCACGTGGTGCGATGTCGGAGAATGCCTTTCGCCGCTGCCGCCACATCATCACGGAAAATGCTCGCGTGGAAGAGGCTGCCGAGGCGCTTGCCGCGGGCGATATGCGGCGCATGGGGCAGTTGATGTACGAGGCGCACGCCAGCTATCGCGACGATTTCGCCGCGAGCTGTCCGGAGGCCGACCTGCTGGTGGAGCTTGCCGCCGCGCAGCCGGGCATCATCGGAGCGCGGCTGACCGGTGGCGGCTTTGGCGGATGCACGGTCAACCTGGTCGAAGCCACTCACGCCGAGGCGTTCCGCAAGGGCATTCATGACGCATATCTGAAGCGCGCCGGCATCGACGCGGACATCTATCTCTGCCAGGCGGCGGCTGGGGCCTCGGAGCTGTCTCTCTCAGAGTGACCTGCCGGGCTCTGCGTGATCTGCCGGCGACCGCGTTCCTGATGTAGTTTCAAGGCATGCGTCGCCGACTGCTGCCTGCACTGCTTCTCGTTGCCATCGCACTTCCGTATGCGTATGCGGCGTCGCATGCGAAGCCGCAGGTCATCGAGGTCGCGAACGCCGACAATCGCGCGGAGCAGCTTGCGAAGCACTACGTGTTGCTGGTCTCGATCGATGGCTTCCGTTATGACTACGCGAAGCTCTATGGTGCGACGCACCTGGAGGCGATGGCGAAGGATGGCGCCGAGGCGCCCGATGGCATGCTGCCCGCCTACCCCTCCGTTACCTTCCCCAACCACTACACGCTGGTGACAGGGCTCTATCCCGAGCATCACGGCATTGTGGCGATGAGCTTTTATGACCCGGCGCGCAAGGAGCGCTATGCGTTCAACGATCCGAAGACGGTGACGGATGGAAGCTGGTATCGCGGGGTGCCGCTGTGGTCTCTGGCGGAGAAGCAGGGGATGCGCGCGGCCTGCTTCTTCTGGCCGGGGTCGGAGGCGGAGATTGCAGGCGAGCGGCCCAGCTACTACTTGAAATACGACGATAAGGTTCCGGACGAAGAGCGCGTGGACCAGGTGGTGGACTGGCTGAAGCTGCCCGCGGAGAAGCGTCCGCACTTCATCACGCTGTATTTTGGCGAGGTCGACCACGCAGGCCACGAGTACGGGCCGGATGCGCCGGAGACGCGCGCAGCAGCACGGCATGTGGATGCAGAGATCGGCACGCTGCGAGCGAAGCTGGGAAAGCTGCATCTGCCGATCGATATGGTCGTGGTCTCCGATCACGGGATGGTGGCGGAGCAGGGTGCGTGGATCGATCTCGACCAGTACGCGGACTTCGCCGGCGTCAGGACCGATGGCGCGTTGATGTATCCCGATTCGGAGGAGGCGGCGGCGAAGCTGTATGCAAAGCTGCGCATTCAGAGCGACAAGTTCAAGGTGTACCGGCGCAACAAGATGCCCAAGGAGCTGAATTACACGGACGAGCCGCGCATAGGCGACCCGGTGGTGGTGGCGACCGGGCCATACGCGATCCGGGTGCATGGGTCGTCCGATCCGGCGAAGAGCCGTCCTCCAAATAAGGGCGCGCATGGCTACGATCCGCGCATCGTGCCGGAGATGCGCGCGATCTTCTACGCGGAAGGGCCGGATATCCGCAAGGGCGTTCGGTTGAAGCCGTTCGAGAACGTGAACGTCTATCCGTTTCTGGCGGAGATTCTTGGACTGGATGCGCCCGCGACCGACGGAAGCGCTTCCGTGCTGGAGCCTGCGCTTGCTGCCGTCCGCTAGCAATGGAAAATGCAGCCGCTATGATGAAGAGCGCATGACATATTTCTTGGGCTTGGATGCCGGGGGCACCAGCACGCGCGCGGCGCTGGCCGATGACGAGCGCATTCTGGGCCGCGCGAAGAACGGCAGCATCAAATTGATGCGGGTTTCGGCTGCGGAGGCCGAGGCGAATCTGCGCGCGCTGCTGGACGAGGTGGCGAAGAGCAGCGGCGTGCCGATTACGGAGGTGGCGTCGACGTGCGTGGGCACTGCCGGGAACACCGTCTCCACCGTAACTGGCTGGATCTGGCAGACACTGGGTCCGATGTTGCGCGGCGACCTGGTGGTGTGCGGCGATGTTGAGATCGCGCTGGACGCGGCCTTCCCCGGCGAGGCCGGGGTGCTGGTGATGGCCGGCACTGGCTCGAACACGCTGGGCCGCACCTCGAAGGGTGAATTGATCACAGTTGGCGGCTGGGGTCCGCTGCTGGCGGATGAGGGATCGGGTCACTGGATCGGACTGAGAGCGCTGCGTGCCGCGATCCGCGAGCATGATGAGCAGGGCAGCAGCAAGCTGCTGACCGCGCTGGCGGCACAGTGGAAGGCAGACACGCTGGAGCAGGTGGTCGAGATCGCGCATTCGATTCCGCCGCCGGACTTTGCGGCGCTGACCCGGGCCGTGGTCGAGGCAGCCGCCAACGGCGACCGTCTGGCGCAATCCGTGCTGCTTGGCGGTGGACGGGCGCTGGGGGAAGATGCCTCGCTGGCGCTGCGCAAGGTGCTGGCGCTGGAGCCGGCTGCGCCGCGGCGCGTGGCCTTTACCGGCAGCGTGCTCGAAAACATCGCGGTGGTGCGCGAGGCGATGATTGCGGAGGTGGAGCGGGAGCATCCCGGGGCGCATGTGTTGCCGAACGCGGTGGACCCCATCGAGGGCGCGCTGTGGCGTGCCCGGCAGAACCTGCAGGAAGCCCCGTGAGCGACGCAACGGTGAACGAACCGGCCAGTGCAGTGCCCGGGCCGCGCAGCAGGACACGTATCGGTGTCCATCTTTCGACGGCGGGCGGCGTCTTTCGGGCCGCCGAGCGCGCGCACGAGATTGGCGCGAATACCTTCCAGATTTTTTCATCGAGTCCGCGCATGTGGCGCCAGCCGAAGATCGCCGCGAACCACTGCGCGCAGATGCGCGAGTTGCGCGAGCGCTTCGACGTGAGCCCGCTGGTGATTCACGCGAGCTATCTCATCAACGTGGCGGCGCAGTCGGATACGGTCTGGAAAAACTCGATTGCGGCGCTTCGCGGCGAGGTTCAGCGCGCATTGGACCTGGGCGCGGAGTATCTGGTGCTGCATCCGGGCTCCTGGCGCGGAATGACGCGCGAGGCTGGTTTGCTGCGTGCGGCGGAGGCGATTGAGCGTGCGCTCGATGGACTGGCGTGGCAGGAGTGCGACTTCCGCGTGCTGATCGAAAACACGGCGGGGGCGGAGTTCTCGCTGGGGTCGAACTTCGAGCAGGTGGGCGAGTTGGTGGAGCATCTGCGCCGGGTTGCGCCTGTGGGCGCGTGCCTGGACACGTGTCACTGCCATGTCGCCGGATATGACATCGTGACCAGCGCCGGCTTTGAGGAGACGGTGGCGCAGATCGAACGGCTCATTGGTCTGGATACCGTGCGGGTGTGGCATATGAACGATGCGAAGGCGCCGCGGGGATCGAAGCTGGACCGGCACGAGCACATCGGCGAGGGGACGATTGGGGTGGCGGCCTTCCGGCGCATCCTGAACGATGCGCGCTTCCGCCACTGCGCCTTCGTTGCCGAGACGCCGGTGGATGAGCCGGGCGACGATGCGCGCAACGTGAACGTGCTGAAGTCGCTGGTGGGGCGTGTTCCGACGACGCAGTAGGCCGCGCAGACGACGAAACAGACCACGCTCCGGCGATACAATCGTTAGTACACATGGAATCCAAGCAAGAGACGCCCCGCGCGGACGCGAGCGCCGCGCCTTCCGAGAACGCTTCTGCATCTGCCGCCGCCGCTGCGCCAGACGTGCGCCCCGAAGTCCGTTACGATCCGGCCGAGATCGAGACGCGCTGGCAGGCGCGCTGGGCCACGCAACCGAAGCTCTATGCCGCCGAACCCGCGATCGAGCAGCAAGCCGAAGTATTACGTGCTGGAGATGCTGCCCTATCCCTCCGGTCAGCTGCACATGGGACACGTACGCAACTACGCGATTGGCGATGCACTGGCCCGCTACATGTGGATGCAGGGCTACAACGTGCTGCATCCCATGGGCTGGGATGCCTTCGGATTGCCGGCGGAGAATGCCGCGCTCAAAAACAACACGCCGCCGCGCGAGTGGACGCAGAAGAACATTGCGGCGATGCGGGTGCAGATGGATCGCCTTGGCCTGAGCTACGACTGGGCCACCGAGGTGACGACGTGCCTGCCGGACTACTACCGCTGGAACCAGTGGTTTTTCCTGCGCATGTACGAGCGCGGGCTGGCCTATCGCAAAAACAGCAAGGTGAACTGGTGCCCGGAGTGCCAGACCGTGCTGGCGAATGAGCAGGTCATCAACGGCTACTGCTGGAGACACGAAGAGACGCTGGTGGAGCAGCGCGAACTGGAGCAGTGGTTCCTGCGGACGACCGAGTATGCGCAGGAGTTGCTGGACGGCCTGGACACGCTCGACGGCTGGCCGGAGCGCGTGCGGACCATGCAGCGCAACTGGATTGGCCGCAGCGAGGGCGCGACCGTCGGGTTCACGATGGAAGGCCGCGGCGATGTGGTGAAGGTCTTCACCACGCGCATCGACACCATCTACGGCGCGACCAGCCTGCAGCTTGCGCCGGAGCATCCGCTGATCTGCGCGCTCGCGAAAGAGAACGGCGAGCTTGCGAAGCGGGTTGCGGCGCTTATCGACGAGCAGGATAAGGCTCGCGAATCAGAAACCGGTCTGGGCAATGACGCCCGTGGCGGCGTGGGCAATATAGACAAGCACGGCGTCTTCACCGGCCAGTACGCGATCAACCCGTTTACGCAGGAGCGCGTGCCCGTGTGGGCCGCGAACTACGTGCTGCTCGGCTACGGCACGGGCGCGATCATGTCCGTGCCGGCGCACGATGAGCGCGACTACGACTTCGCGACCAAGTATGGGCTGGCGATCAAGCGGGTGATTCGAGGAGAAAGCGTCAGCGGAGACGCCGGCGGCGCTGCCGTTTGTCTCGGAAGATGGAGTGCTGATCGATTCGGGCGAGTGGACCGGGCTGAGCTGCGGCGATGCGCAGCAGAAGATGACGGCCTTTGCGAAGGCGAAGGGCTTCGGCGAAGCCACGATCACCTTCCGGTTGAAGGACTGGGGCGTGAGCCGCCAGCGCTACTGGGGCACGCCGATCCCAATGCTGTACTGCGAGAAGGACGGCATCGTGCCGGTGCCGGACGACCAGTTGCCCGTGCTGCTGCCGCAGAACGTCGAGATTACGCAGGAGGGCGGCTCGCCGCTGGCGAAGCTGCCGGAGTTCGTGAACGCCACCTGCCCCAAGTGCGGCGGCCCGGCGCGGCGCGAGACGGACACCATGGATACCTTCGTCGATTCGTCCTGGTACTTCTATCGCTACACCAGCGCGAAGGACGCGACTGCTCCATTTGATACAGCGGCGGTAGCGTATTGGTTTCCCATCGACCAGTACATCGGCGGAGTGGAGCACGCCATCCTGCACCTGATCTATTCGCGCTTCTGGACCAAGGTGATGCGCGACCTGGGGCTGATCAAGAACGACGAGCCCGCGGCGCGCTTATTCACCCAGGGCATGGTGATCAAGAACGGCGCGAAGATGTCGAAGTCGAAGGGCAATGTCGTATCGCCGGACGAGATGATCGCGCAGTTACGGCGCGGATGCGGCACGCATGTATGCGCTGTTCGCCGCGCCGCCGGACCGCGATCTGGACTGGCAGGAGGATGGCGTCGCCGGCATCAGCCGGTTCCTGTCGCGCGTGTATCGCTTCGTGATGCGGCATGCAGAAGCTGGCGCGGTCGTCTTCGAGTGCTGCTCCGGAGGCATCGCCTGCAGCGACGGCGTTGCTGCGCAAATTGCACCAGACGATTCGCAAGATCACGCAGGATTTCGGCGGACGCTGGCACTTCAATACGTCGATCGCCGCGATCATGGAGTTGGTGAACGAGCTGACCGCGGCGGACGCGGCGATTGCGGAGGGCAGGATTCCGCCGGCGACGGTTGCGAACATTCTTGAGTCGCTGGTCCTGATGCTGGCGCCATTCGCGCCGCATCTTTCAGCAGAGCTGTGGGAGCAGATCGGGCGCAGCGACGGCGTTCTCCGCCATCCGTGGCCGAAGTTTGACGAAGCGTTGGCGCGCGAGGACGAGATCGAGGTGCCGGTGCAAATCAACGGCAAGCTGCGCGGCTTAGTCAGAGTGCCGACCGATGCGTCGCGGGAAGCCCTGGAAGCTGCTGCACGCGCGGATGAGAAGGTGCAGGCTGCGCTCGCCGGCAAGACTGTCGTCAAGGTGATCGTGGTGCCGGGCAAGCTCATCAACTTCGTGGTCCGGTAGCGTGGAAACGTCGCCCGACAGCCCGCGATCTCACCGAATGCTCAACCCAGCGCCGAAGATGGAATACGTACGCGGCACGCAGTCGCTGGTCGAGATCCAGGCGCAGTGCTGGCGGCGTCCGGGGCTGATTGCCCGCGAGCTTGCATGGCGCTGGCTTTTTGGTATCCCGGCGCTGCTCTTGCTTTCGGCCTGTGTGGAGCGGCTGCTCGTCATTCTGTCTGCCGCTCATACCGGCATCGACGAATTCTCGCTGCAGCAGCCGTGGATGGCAGCGCAGATCACGCGCGCGTCGTATCACGCAATCCTGCCAACCGCACTCGACCTGGCGCGCCGGGTCGTGCCGCTGCTGATGGTGGGCTGGGCAATTGCGTCAGGAATTGGCCGGGCATTCGTACTGCGCTCGCTCACACCGGAGAGCCGCTGGCGGCCGGTCTCGCTGATGCTGCTGCAACTGCTGCGCATCGTCGCGCTGGGTCTGACAGTCTATGTGTGGTTTGCCATGGTGCGGTGGGCTGCCGCCCGCGACATCTTCCGTGTAGCCGCCGGTACGGAACCCAGCATGGTGGCTTTCGCTGCGTGGCTCATCTGCCTGTCCATTGGCAGCTTCATCGTGTGGGCACTGTGGAGCTGGGTGCTGTCGATTGCAGCGGTTCTGATTGTCGTCGAAGATCGCAGCCTGCCATCCGCGCTCGCAGCCAGCCTGCGGCAGGGCCCGCTGACCATGAAACTGGTGGAAGTCAACCTGGTGCTGGGCATTGTGAAGCTGGCGCTCGTGGTGCTCGCCATGGTTTTCTCGGCGATCCCCCTGCCCTTCGAAGCGCAGATGAGCGGGCGCGCGCTCTACATCTGGTGGGCCGCGGTCGGCGTCTGGTATCTGGCGGTATCGGATTTCTTCCAGGTGGCCCGGCTGGCGGCTTTCGTCGAGTTCTGGCAGCGCAGCCGCGGACTTCGGAATAATTCGGGGTAACATGTAACGTGGACACCCAGTCGATCGTCATCCTGGACTTTGGCGCACAGTACACACAGTTGATTGCGCGCCGCATCCGCGAACAGAACGTCTTCTCCGCCGTGCTGCCCTGCACGGCCTCGCTCGAAGAAATCCAGGCATACAAGCCCATCGGCATCGTGCTGTCGGGCGGCCCGTGCTCGGTCTACGACGCGGATGCGCCGCCGGCCGATCCCAAGGTGCTCGGGCTGGGCGTGCCCATCCTGGGGATCTGCTATGGACTGCAGTTCATCACGCACCATCTCGGCGGCAAGGTGCGGGCAGCCGACAAGCGCGAGTACGGACACGCGGACGTCCACATCATCGATGACAAAAACGCGTTGTTCGACGGCCTTCCCGCCGACCTGACGGTGTGGATGTCGCATGGCGACGAGGCGCTGGAGCTGCCCCCGGGCTTTCACCTCACGGCGAAGACGGCGAACGCCGTAGCCGGCATTGCCAATCCCGAGAAGCGCATCTGGGCGGTACAGTTTCATCCTGAGGTGCACCACACGCGGCAGGGAACCGCGCTGCTGCGGAACTTTCTCTTCCGCATCTGCAACGCGAAGGCCGACTGGACCCCCGCGCATTTCGTGCAGAGCACGGTCGCGGCGATCAAGGAAAAAGTGGGCAACGCACACGCCATCTGCGCTCTCTCCGGCGGCGTCGATTCTTCCGTCGCGGCAGTGCTGGTACATCGCGCGATCGGCGAACAGCTCACGTGCGTCTTTGTAAACAACGGCGTGCTGCGGAAGAACGAGTTCTTCAAGGTCCAGCAGAATATGCGCGACAAGCTTGGGCTCAACGTGGTGGCGGTCGACTCCAGCACGCGCTTTCTTGCGAAGCTGGCGGGCGTGACCGATCCGGAGACCAAGCGCAAGGCGATCGGCAATGAGTTCATCGCGGTCTTTGACGACGAGGCGCACCGCATCTCGGCAACCACCGGCGGCGTGGACTACCTGGTGCAGGGCACGCTCTATCCGGACGTGATCGAAAGCTCGTCCGTGAAAGGGCCGTCGCAGACCATCAAGAGCCACCACAACGTCGGCGGATTGCCGGAGACGATGAAGCTCAAGCTCATCGAGCCATTACGTGACTTGTTTAAGGATGAAGTCCGGCGCATTGGTCGCGATCTCAACATGCCGGAGGAGATTCTGGAGCGGCAGCCCTTCCCTGGACCCGGCCTGGCGGTGCGCATTCTCGGCGAGGTGACGGCGGAGCGCGTGGCGCTGCTGCAGGAGGCGGACGAGATCGTCGTCGACGAGATCAAGGCTGCCGGACTCTATCGCCAGATATGGCAGTCCTTTGCGGTGCTGCTGCCGGTAAAGAGCGTGGGCGTGATGGGCGACCAGCGGACCTACGCGTATACCTGCGCGATCCGCGCAGTGCATTCCGAGGACGGCATGACGGCAGACTGGGTGCCGCTGCCGTACGAGGTGCTGAAGCGTATGTCGAGCCGTATCGTGAACGAGATCCGCGGCATCAACCGGGTGGTCTACGACATCACATCCAAGCCGCCCGGCACGATTGAGTGGGAGTGAGAGTTCCTCATGGCAATGCACCGGATAGGTGAGCAGTTGTGCTTTCCCGAGTTCGAAATAGACTCGCCGCACACGCACCGGCTTCTATTTATGGCATTGCCCGATGAGTCCACTGCAAGGCATATCTCTCATGTTGCGTATGATCTAAAGCGCAAACATCGACTGCACGGCGAACTACTTCCTTCGAAGCGGCTTCATGTGTCGCTCTTTCATGTAGGCGACTATTATCAGTTTCCGCACGATATTGCTGATCGGGCGAAGGAAGGTGCGTCTGGATTCGTGCTGCCGCCAATCGAGATTGTTTTGGATCGTGCCATGAGCTTCTCCGGCGTGCAGGTTGACCCTCCCCGAGAGGACAGCTATGCGCTTGTTCTTCTTGCAAGCCAGGGAGCAACAGAATTGGCGATGCTTCGAAAAGCTCTTGCGCTCGCAATGATGAAGGCGGGAATCAGGCCACGCTACAGTTTGCAATTCAAACCGCATCTGACGTTGCTCTATGACAGACGGCATCGAATTGTGGAAGATGTTGAACCGATCCGTTGGACGGTAAGCGAGTTTGTGCTCATCGATAGCTTGGTCGGTAAAGGCCGGCATAAAGAACTCGGACGGTGGCCGCTGAAGGGCCGTTTTCCGGTTCGATCTGTAAGTTCCCCGCCAGAGAAGGTCGCTACCATTGTCGGTGAATCGCGGTGTGAGTAATCGTCATTTCAGAGCGAATATTCTCCTTCCATGACTTCCACGGCGTGCCCGCCGACGCGAACATTCAGAATCTTGTCGCCTTGTTTTTCGGCGCGGGCGAAGATCTGGCTGGGACGCTTCATCTCCACGCCCTGCTCCATGTGGATCCTTTGGCCGGATTTCACGACTCCATTGCGAACCATCCAGGCGATGGCGCATCCCGCAGCCGAACCGGTTGCCGGATCTTCTCCCGTGGAGAAAAGCCCGCGCGCGCGAACGTCCACCGCGGGATCCTGGGTGTCGCGTGTGATGTAGTAAAAATCGGTCATGTCGGCCGCGTGCTCGAAGTAGGCGCGAACCTTTCTTGAGTCGGGATTCAGGGACTGCAGCGTCCGCAGATTTCTGAGCGGCACGATGGCGTAGGGAAGGCCCGTGGAAACTGTCTGGATGGGACCCTCGTCGCTGATCTCCGCGGGACTGACACCGATGAGTGCAGCGACGGTTTCGCGTTGGTGGAGTTGACCGAAGACTGGCTCGACCTGCTGCATCTCTCCAAACGCGGCTCCGGAGTTCTCCTCCGTGAATGCGACAGGAATTCTGCCGACCTTCAGATCCAAAACAATCTGCGAAACGGGTGCGGCTGTCTTGCCGCTCATCAGACGGTTGCGCAGAAGCATTGCGGTGCCGAGAGTGGGATGACCGCCAAAGGGGATCTCCTCGTCTGGAGTGAAAATGCGAACCCTGACACCGTGTTCGCGCTCTACGGCGGACTCGCGCGGGAGGACGAAGGTGGTTTCCTGCAAATTGATTTCGCGTGCGAGAGCCTGCATCTCGGCATCGGTGAGACCTCGCGCGTCCAGGAAGACAGCGAGGGGATTGCCTTCGAGACGCCTGGATGAGAAGACGTCCATCTGGACGAAACGGAATTGCCGGGTACTCCTCATGGGGGTATGCTCCTGCGCCGTTGTGGACCCTGCCAAAGTAGCAGCGGCCAAGCCGGAGGCGCTGAGTTGGAGGAATGAGCGGCGGCTAGGTCTCACGTGAGGAAAACTCCTTGTCGCAAGTTCGGTCCGGCGTCTGTGCTGCACCGATCCCACTTTCGCCACCAAGCATAGCTTTCCGCCGGCCATTCATCCCGCCGAGCATTCCTTTGCCGGCCGGATCGGTTGCTGCCTCCCAATTCCCGGCTGCGACGTTGCGTCACTCAGAAATCAGGAAACGGAGTCTGGGAGGCCGTCACCATATTGTCGGACCCGTGACTCAAGGGTGTTATTCCCAGGCGGCGCCGCCGGCAGGCATGCTGGGTGGGTTTGCCGCCCATGGCGGGATGAGGTCAAGGTAGAAATATGACGGTGTATCGTGTTGAATTGGAAAGACTTGACCACGGGTATGAGGCCCGTGTGCCGGAGATCAACGGCTTTCTATGCGAGGGCCTTACCGAGGGTGAGACGCTCTCGCGCCTGAGACAGAAGCTCGATCGTTACCGTGCCGAGACAGGCGCGAGCATTGATTTCCCCACCGTAAAGCTTGAGGTCTATCGGACCTAACTGTCTCCGCGATAGAGCGGCTTACCAGCGGTCTACTTGCCGCCACCCGGCAGCTCAAAATCCACTCCGGCTTCGCGGTTCTGCGCGACGGTGGCAGGCAGGTCCAGGTCAGTCACGGGGATCACCCGCTGATGACCCTTTTCCGCAATCAACACCGATGAGTTGGTGAGCACGTAGCTGTGCACCTGCATCGGCGGCCGGCCATCGTTGAAGACCAGCGTGACCGCAGGATGATCGAGGCCGTCGTCCTGGCTAGCGGCACTTTGGGCGGCAGCACTTTGGGCGGCGCCATGTGTTTGCGCGGGGCGTGGATAGCCTTCAGGGTTGTACGGAGCGCGCCGCGGCGGAGCGTATCCCTGGCCGGAATAAGAGCCTTGATCTTGATTGGGCCCTTCGGGCCCTCCGTCATAGGGTGCTTGCGGTCCATAGTCAGGACGCGCTGGAGCGCTGGGCTGAGTCTGCTGCGCCGCATCGTCTTCCTGATCGCCCCCGGCATTCACGAATGCCATGGGATCGACGTAGTAGGGAAGCCCCACATATCCCACGCCAAATCCCTGTCCCTGGCGGGGAATCGGATTGCCCTGCACAGCGTTCGGCTGGACGGGGATGTTGGAAGGAATCTCCCAGTGCGGGGTAACAGTTCTCGGCAGCTCCCAGGTGGGCGTCGGCGGAGGGGCGGCTCCAAACGAATTCGCGTGCATGGTTCCCGTCCCGAAGGAGTTCGCATGCAGCGTCCCGAATTGCTGGCCGCCGCGAGTGGCAGTGCCGACGGAGCGGCCAGGCGTCATGGGGCGCGTCGCGCACGACGTGTCCTCCCTGAGGTCCTACTTGGTGTCCTCCCTGAAGTCCTCCATAGACCTGACCCGCCGGGCCACCCGCCGAGCCGGAAGTGTGCTGGGCAAGCGCTGGCAATCCGCAAAGTGCCAGCCCCGCTGTGGCTCCGGCGAGGACCGGTCCGAGCCATCTCAAATTGCTCGAATTGTCACGATCCTTCTGGCCCATAGCGCACCCCTCTCCATCCCGCCTTGCAGCAGGCCTCATAACTCAGGCCCCTTCACTATATAGACGCGCTGGCTCGCAGGGGGATGCAGGCGGCGCCCTAAAGGGAGGGCGAAGTTCCCGGTCTGGCGGGGCCGGTTCTGTGGAGTCAGGAGAGAACGCCGCACGCGACGGAGTCTGCACCTCACACCGTATAGGGGCTTTGCTCTAGACTGGCGACGAGCGAGGTTCAGGATGCTGCACTCGTCGGGCGAAAGCGCGAATCCGGGCGCCTCGGTCGGTGCCGGAAACAATGCCGCAGTGGTGGGCTCCGGGCCGAATGGGCTGGCTGCCGCCATCACGCTTGCCCAGGCCGGCTTGCCCGTCGTTGTGTATGAGGCGGAGGAAATTCCCGGCGGCGGCGTCCGCACGCTGGAACTGACACTGCCCGGCTTCCTGCATGATTTCGGATCGGCCGTTCATCCCATGGCGGTGGGGTCGCCGTTTTTTCGCAAGCTGCCGCTCGCGGCTCACGGCCTGCAATGGATCCATTCTCCGGCGGCGCTGGCGCATCCGCTGGACGACGGCACCGCCGTGCTGCTGCTGCGCGATCTGGATGAGCAATGCCGCCTGCTGGGGGAGGACGGCGAAGCGTGGTGGCGCATCCTGGAGCCCTTCTCGCGTGGATGGTGGGCGCTGGCAGAGGATATTTTGCAGCCGCTTTCTCCGCTGCCGCGCCATCCGCTGCTGCTGGCGCGCATGGGCGCCTGCGGGGCATTGCCCGCAACGGTGCTGGCGCGGAGGTCGTTCCAGGGCGAGCGTGCCCGTGCGCTCTTTGCCGGAATGGCCGCGCACTCATTCCTGGGGCTGGAGCAGCCCTTCAGCGCATCGTTTGGCCTGGTGATGGCGGCGACGGCGCATGCCGTGGGCTGGCCCATTCCGCGCGGCGGGTCGCAGGCCATCACGCATGCGTTGATCGCGCACCTGCGGACGCTCGGCGGGTCGGTGCAGACTGGGACGCCTATCGAACGAATCGAGGATGTGGGCACAGTTGCGGTGACGATGTGCGACACCACGCCGCGGCAATTGCTGCGGCTGGCCGGCCATCGGCTTCATTCGGTCGATCGCCGCCGCTTCGCAAGCTTCCGTCCGGGCCCCGGCATCTTCAAGGTGGACTACGCACTCAGCGAACCGATTCCCTGGCGAGCGAAGGACTGCGCGCTGGCGGCGACCGTGCATGTTGGCGGCGACATGACGGAGATTGCCGCGTCGGAATATGCGGTGACGCATGGCAGCACGGCTGCTCGCCCGTTCATGATTGTGGTGCAGCCATCTTTGTTCGACGCCAGCCGCGCGCCGCTGGGCAGGCACACGGCGTGGGCCTACTGTCATGTGCCGAACGGATCGACCGAGGACATGCTGCCGCGCATGGAGGCCCAGATGGAGCGCTTCGCTCCCGGCTTTCGCGAGTGCGTGCTGGCGCGGCGTGTCTTTCCACCGGCGGACCTGGAGTATATGGACCGGAATCTCGAAGGCGGCGACATCAGCGGCGGCGCAGTCGATGGACTGCAACTCTTCCTGCGTCCGGGCTGGCGGTTTTATGCCACCAGCGATCCCTCGCTCTTTCTGTGCTCGTCTTCGACGCCTCCAGGAGGCGGAGTGCACGGCATGTGCGGCTACAACGCGGCGCGGATGGCGCTGCGGCGTTTGCAAAAATAATTGGAACGATGAAGCGAGGAAGCTTTGACCTGGTACGCGCTCGACGACCCGAACGATCCAAAACTGGATGAGCTGGCCACGCAGTACCGGTTGCATCCGCTGCACATTGAAGATTGCCGCAGCCACAATGAGCGCGTGAAGAGCGAAGAGACGGACGAGTATCTCTTCTACATCCTCAAATACATTCTTTCGGTCGATCACGGCGAGCTTACGCTGGGGACGATCAGCCTCTTCGTGGGCCGCGACTACTTCATCAGCGTGCGCGACGCGCGCCACTCCAACGATTGCGTGCTGGATCGCGCGCAGCAGGCGCCGGGCGAGCCGCCGCCTGGCAAGCTGCTCTACCTCATCATGGACACCATCGTCGATTCGTTCTTTCCATCGATCGACAAGAGCGACGACATCATCGACACGCTGGAAGATCGCGTGCTCGACGAGCCCTCGCCGCAGACGGTGGAGGCCATCTTCGACCAGAAGCGCAAGCTGATCGAGCTGCGCCGCGTGCTGGTGAACACGCGCGATGCCTGCAACTCCATGCAGCGCGACCCGACCGATTTGATTCCGGACGATCTCTATCCGTTCTTTCGCGACGTCCACGACCACGTGCTGCGTCTGCTGGATTCGGTGGAGACGCTGCGCGATCTGCTGAACAACACGTTGGACGTCTATCTTTCATCGGTGGCCAATCGCACCAACCAGGTGATGAAGGTGCTGACCGTGCTGAGCACCATCGCGCTGCCGGGTCTCGTCATCACCAGCTTTTATGGGATGAACGTAAAGGGGCTGCCCTTCATCGACGCGCAGTATGGCGCGTATTACGTCATTGGGGCGATCCTGTTTTGGACCGCGGTGATGCTGCTGGTGATGCGCAAGGCGCGCTGGCTTTAGCAGCTAGCGCTTTTTCGGTTGCGCGACGACCAGCCCGCGCGGCGTGGGCAGAATCAATACGGAGAGCAGACCTTTCCGTTCCAGGCTCAGCGCAGCTTCGCGCACGACCTTCAGATGCGAGCTGGCATCGTGCATCAGGATGATCCCGTGAGGATTCATCTGCGGCAGGAAGCGCGTCACCTCCTGCTCGCGAATCGGCATGTCGCTGTCGGAGAAGAGCAGGTCGATGGTGCCCTGCACCGCCATCTCCAGCGACGATTCATTACGCAGCTCGATGCGGCTGCGCAGCGGTGAGGCGGCGATCTTTTCCTGCGCTTTGGCGAAGACGACGGGATCGTATTCGCAGCTCACCACGCGGCCGAAGCCGTTCCGCTCCAGGCCCTCGGCGATCCATAGCGTGCTGACGCCGAGGAAGGAGCCGGTCTCCACCACCAGGTCGGGCTTGATGGTGGTCACGAGCGTGCGCAGGAACTCCAGCACCTCGTACTCCGCCGTCATGGAGTCGTACATGCTCCAGTGCTCCGGATGAGGGCACTCCGGCGTGGCGCGGTGGTACTCCGGCAGCAGCGCGCCGGCGGACTGCTCGGCCTGCTGCATCACCTTGTGTTCCTGCTTGAGCTTGGGCTTGCGGCGGAAGAGGGGCACGGTGGCTTGATTATAGAGAGGGCCGTGCACCGAATTTGCAGTCGTTGCGTTGGCGACACCCGGATAGCGGGCGCTTCGCTAATTCAGTTTCTGCTCGGCCATCAGCTGCTTGAATTCGAGCGTGGTGCGCAACATGGCGAAATCCTGCTCGTCCTTCAGCTTGCGGCGGTCGTGGAAGCCTTCGTCGAATGCCTTGCGGAGATAGAAGAGAGCCTGGTCGCGTTGGCCGGCGCGGGCAAAGGTGCGGGCAAGATAGTAGTTCTGCGCGATACGCTCTTCCTTCGTACTGCCTTCGTCGATCGACGCGCTGGTGTCGTGGTTGAAGGCGGCGGGGTCGATGGCGAATGCGTGACCGTAGGCCCTTTCCGCGTCTTTGTACTTGTGGGCCGCGAAGTAGGTGGTGCCCAGGTTGCAGTAGATGGCTGCCGACCGGGAGTTATACCTCAGCGCTCTCTTATAGTATTTAACCGCCTTACCGTAGTCGTGCTTCGCATGGTAGACGGCGCCGATGTTGTTGAGCGCGTCGGCATTGTGCGAATCGAGCTCAAGCGCCATCTGATAGGCCTTCATGGCCTCATCCATCGCGAAGAGGTGATGGTAGGCGACGCCGATCTTCGTCCAGGTAAGCGACTTGCGCAGCTCGGCGTGCTGGTAGGCGTTGATGGCCGCGACATACTCACGGCGCGCCATGTAAAGGTCGCCTTGCATCTGCGGCGACAACTGGTACATGTAGGAAACGCGCGGCGCCGCCGGCGACATGGGCGCGCTGGTCTCCTGGACGTGGCCGTTTTGCGGGGCCTGAATCGCTACAGGCGTAAGAGCAGCGGGCTGCGGCGCAGCTGCAAGGGGCGCGCTGGCAGCCAAAAATGCCAGGCAAGCGGTGAGAGTGGATGGAATCGACGCCATGGTCGCCTCCCCATCCGGCGTTACATTGCTCGGACGCCAGCAGAATACGCCGTGGCGTCCATCGCTGTCAGGAGAAATGTGATCGAAACACAACAGTTTTCACGCCGCTTTGCGCCGATCTGGTACCAAACAACAAGAATCAGGGATTGACGGCGCGATTTCATGATGATTCCAACGCCTAAGCGTTTACAAACAAACGAGTTATTTAGGAACGTGGCGCTTGGCACGAAGAAGGATATTTCCTCCGATTTGTGATCGAGTGGAGCCGGCCAGAGGTATGTACCGAAATGCTCTAGACTCCGGGCTATGGCTAAAGGACAACGCCGCGAGTATGGGAAGGGCGAGCTGCACTTCATCACTTCGGTCTGCTTTCGGCGGCAGCCGAAGCTGGCGGAGGAGAAACATCGCGCGCTGTTTCTTCAACTGCTGGAGCAGATCGAGCACAAGTTCGGGTTCGAAGTGCGGGGCGTGGCGGTGCTGCCGGACCGCTTTCATCTGTTCATGACCGAGCCGGCGAAGGACACGGTCGATCACGCGCTGGAGATGCTGCGGCACCGCTATGGGCGGCGCTACAACAGCTCCGCGCGCACCGATGAGCAGGTGTGGGAAACCAAGTGGACGGACGCGCATGTGGTGGGCGCGGAGGCGATCGAGGCGCGGATGCGGTTTCTGCAGGAGGCGGAGAGGAAGGCCGAGATGCTGGCTTCCTCGGAAGAATCCGCGGTCGAACAGCGCGAATCTGACGGTACGGATCGGATACGGCGGACCTGACGGCGCGGCCGCATGACATGGCTTGGCAAGTAACTACGTAACCCATCGCGTATCGAATTCATGGAATTCATCCTGCGGCGTTCCAGATTCAGGCTATAGTGGGGAACCCTTCGGCCCCCTCCCCACATCGCGTGTATCGGAGAGTACGAATGAATTTTCTCCCGTTGATTCTTCAATTGGTTGCCGGAGCTATTGGCGGCAACACAGCAGGCGCAGCTTCCAAGGACACCAACCTGGGCGGCGTGGGCAACACCATCGTCGGTCTACTGGGGGGCGCCGGTGCAGGTCAGCTTCTCGGGATGCTTCTGCCGGCGCTGGGCAGCATGGCCGCCGCGCATGCGGGTGGCGGGATGGGCGGCGCCAGCGGCATCGCCGGTGACCTCATTGGCGGCGGCGTTGGCGGCGCAGTGTTGACGGCCATTGTTGGTTTGATCAAGAACAAGATGGCTGGTCCGTCCGCCGCGAGTTAACGATCATTTCGCACGCTGCGAACATTTGCCTGGGCTGAGAGGCATCCCATCGGCTTGTGAGTAATGCTGTCATCACAAGGTCGCCAAGCGCGCTGCCGTGTGCGCACGTGGGTTCCGGCGGCGGGGCGGAGCCGTGCGCGCCCGCGAACCGCAAGTGGGTGCTGGTGGCGACCATTCTTGGCTCGGCGCTGGCCTTCATGGATGGCTCGGTGGTGAACGTGGCGCTGCCCGCGCTGCAGGCTGCATTTCATGCAACCTCGGGCGGCATCCAGTGGGTGGTGCAGGGCTATGCGTTGTTTGGTGCGGCGCTGCTGCTGCTGGGTGGCGCGATCGGCGACCACTATGGGCGGCGTCGCACCTACGTGTGGGGAGTAGCCTTGTTCGCGCTGGCCTCGGCGGGATGCGGGGCGTCGTTTTCACTCGGTCAACTGGTCGTGGCGCGCGCCGTGCAAGGCATCGGCGCGGCGCTGCTGATACCGCAGGGCCTGTCGATCCTGTCGGCATCCTTTTCCGGGGAAGAGCGAGGCCGCGCGATCGGGACATGGTCGGCATGGACGGGCGTCTTCGCCGCGGTGGGCCGGTGGTGGGCGGATGGCTGCTGCAGGTCTGGTCGTGGCGGCTGATCTTTCTGCTGAACCTGCCGCTGGCCCTGCTGGTACTGGTGCTGGCTTCCCGCATTCCGGAGAGCCATGGTGGCGTGGACGGCGAAGCGCAGCCGCTGGACTGGCTGGGCGCGGTGCTGGCAACGACCGGCTTCGCGGCTGCCATCTATGCGCTCTCCTTTGCGCCGGAGATGGGGTGGCGCAATCTGCGCGTTATGGCGCCGCTGCTGGGCGGCGGATTGCTGCTGGCGGCGTTCCTGTGGTCGCAGGCGGGTCGCGCCAACGCGATGATGCCACTGTCGCTGTTCCGTATTCCGCGCTTTCTTGCGGCGAACCTGCTTACCTTCCTGCTGTACGGTGCGCTGTACGGCGCACTGTTTGTGATTCCGTTCTATGTCATCCAGGTGCGGCACTATCCGCCGGTGGAGGCGGGCGCCATCTTTCTGCCCATGGTGGCGATGATGTTCTTCTTCTCCGCGCGCGTGGGCGCTCGAGCGGCGAGGGTGGGCGAGCGCCGGCTGCTGCCGGGCGGCGCGGCGTGTGCTGGCGTGGGGTTCTGTTTGTTCGCGCTGTTATCGAGCGTGGGAAGCTACTGGCGCAGCCTGCTGCCGGGGGTGCTGCTGCTGGGCCTCGGGTTGACTCTGGCGGTGGCGCCGCTGACCACGGCGGTGATGTCGTCGGTCGCAGAGAGCCAGACCGGGATTGCGTCGGCGGTGAACAACGCGCTGTCGCGCCTCGCCGGGCTGGTGGCGGTGTCGGCGCTGATGTTCGTGCTGGCGCACGGATTCAGCGCACGGCTCGCAGATGAGTTGGGCAAGTCGAGCTTGCCGGCGGCCGCGCGGCAACAGATGACGGTGCAGCAGGCACGACTGCACGACACACCGATTCCACAAGGACTGACGACGGCGCAGCATGCCGAGGCGGCAGGTATGCTGGATCGCGCTTTCTTCGCGGGATATCGCGCGGTGATGTTGTGGTGCGCGGTAAGTGCGTGGCTGGGTGGATTAGCGGTGCTGGTGCTGTTGCGGCGGCGTGACGCTCCAGCGTGAATTGGCGAGGTCACGTTACCTACCCCCTACCCCCTTCCGTCACCGGAGAGGGTCGTCTATCTCTTTTTGAATCTTGGGTTTAAAGCCTTGGATCGGGAATTCACGTTATTGTGCGGCACGGTCGAAAAAGATGGAGATCTGAGACCTAAAGATTGGAAGGATAAGGCTCAAGATCATCGCGAGATTGTAATTGCGGACTCGAAACGGAGGCGTCATGAGGGAATCATTGGAAAACCTGAAGGAGCAATTCAGCGATGAGGAGTATCGCTATGGATACGCTGAATCCTTTCTAAATTCCTATATCGCCGCTCAAATAAAGATTCTCCGAGAACAACGTAAGCTGACGCAAGCTCAGCTTGCAGAGAAAATTGGAACCAAGCAAGCGGGCATCTCCAGACTGGAAAATGTTAACTACACGGCATGGAAAGTAGACACCCTGACTAGACTGGCGCGTGCGTTCGGCGTCGGCTTCGGATCAGCTTTGAAGAATTCGGAAGTTTACCCGATGAAGTAGATTATTTTGGACGCGCCTCTCTCCAGAGGGCTGCCTTTGAAGACGATTCCGTATTTGGTAGCAAAGATAATAAAGCAGAACCGGTGGCTCTGACCGAGAACGAAATAAAAGCTCTCGCTTCGAGCAAATTGAACGAAGGGCCTAAGGGCAACGTCGTAATATTCGTCGAAATAAACCCGCTCGCACCGGCATTGAAACGCCCGGCATCCAAAGGGGATAAAGATGCGCCTGATGTCGATCCACTTAGCAAGGGCTCTAGCCTTCATGGAATTAGGGGAGTTGAACCTCAGCGGCAAGGTGTTCCTGCCTGAGTTAGCAGAAGCTTTGGTACAGCGCTATCGCTTCATCTCCAACAACGCCAATGACAAGAAGGATCGAGAAGAGCAGGGGCTCTTATTTCAGAACGGCTCATGGCAGGGCCATTCAATCGATAAGCTGTGTTTTAATCCATCTATCATCTATCTCGATGGACAGGTTTCAACAGATCACTCCAGGCAGATGCTGATTGAATTACTAGAGTGGAGCCGAGAACAATTTGGTACGAATTATAGTGACCGGTTGATCCAGCGATGGGCGTACGTAAGCAACATCGTGTTTCAAACAGATTTCCCGCTCCTGCGCGGTCAAAGTCCAGTGCTTAATTCGGTCGGGGACAAGATAGCTTCGGAAGTAGAAAGAAACCTCAAACAGAGGCTGAGTTTTCAACCATCTGTTTTGCAGGTCGGACACGACCCACAAAAGCGAATTACTACGATAGCTTCCTTCACTATTCAACATCGGCTAAACACGCTGTTCGATGAAAACATCTTCTTCTCAGAAGCTCCAGTTCCCACTAAATTGCATCTGGATATTTTGGAAGAGGTCGAAGCTGAATTTAAGGGCAACTATGAAAGTGCAAAAGAAACAATTCGACGCGCTACTCAGGCGACTCACGAACGCTGATCCCGCCAAGCGGCAGGACATAAAAACTGAGAATAAGAAGCCGGGGAAGATAATACCCCCGGCTCCTAAGCCTCAGCCGGAGCGGTGAGCGCCTTGTACGGCATCGTCTTGCCCTGTAGCAACCGCTGAGTCGTCTTCACAAAGCGCGCATCATTGCTGCGCTCGTTGAAGCGATATTCGAACTCAGTCAGGTAGCGGTGCAGGTGCTTTATCGAGACGCGATGAAAGCTCCCTATCAGGCCGCGTTTCAGCAGTGAGAATGCCGATTCCACTGTGTTCGTGTGAATGCGTGATCCTGGCACAACCCATTCGGTTATGTGGTTCACTTTGCGGTGATTCTTCTTGTGGTGCTCGTTTATCGCAAAGTCGTACACCGATGAATTGTCAGTGATGATGCGGTCGGCCCATTGATCCACATGCTTGTCGATGATGGGCTGGATGGTCGCACGCTTGCCGTCGGGGATGTGGAAGAAACGCACGCGGCCTTTCTTAGTGACGCCTTCGCGTGTCTTCTTGGTGCGCTCACGCATCGCCAGCACCATCTGCTTTGGTGGCTTTGGCTTGGGTTTGAAGCGACGGATAGCGGTGCCTCCGATGTATGTCTCATCGATTTCGACCACGCCGCTCATCGGGGTAGGGTCACTCCCGATAGCCAAAATCGTCATAACAAACGACTTGCCGGCAAAGTCGTCCAGGCAAACGACTTAGCTCGACTCTAGAAACATAAAGACGCGGCATGGAAGCCGCGTCTTTTCTACCTATTTCTAGGCTAGCCGATTGGACGGGGTGATTTGGCAAGTTTCTGCAGGATATCTGCGGAGCAGGCCCATTCTGGGATTCGCTTGATGTTGGGACGCGCTTTGCTAGGATAGGGCTCCCAATCAATCGACTCACGCGGAATGACAACCATGCGGCTTAGGCGGAAAGTCTGCAGTGTTCTGTGCGCGATGCTTCTTGCGTGCCTAGCCGTGCCCAACTCCGAAGCCGCAGCTTCCAACAGCCTGTTCGCTCCGGATGTGGCGAAGCGTCTCAATGCTGAGATCGCAGGCATCCTCAAGAAGAACAATCTGCCGAGCGTCGCGGTCGGGATCTCTGTTCCGGGTAAAGGACAATATGCCTTCGTTGAAGGATCGGCGGATCTGAAGTCCGGCGTCACAGGCCGGTCACCTGCGCGTACGCTGGAGCAGCCATTTCGCATTGCGAGCGTGACGAAGCCCTTCGCGGCGACCGCGATTCTGGTGCTCATCGATCGAGGAAAGCTGCACAAGAACGATGTAATCGCGAAGTGGTATCCGCGATTCCCGAATGCCGACCGCATCACCATCGATGACCTGTTGCGGATGCGCAGCGGCATTCCAGCGCCGAACGACGACGAGGTGCTGGCGCGGGTCTATGATGCTCCGCTTGCGGCGGCACCCTCCTTTGCCGAGGAGATGGATTCCTATGCCAAGCTCAAGGCACAGTTCAAGCCACCGAACACCGTGGGTGTGTATACCGACTTCAACTACGACATTCTGGCCGACATTGCGAAACGAGTTACGGGCAAGGATATCGGCGAGCTGATCACGGAGACGGTGATCCTGCCACTGAAGCTGACACATACCAGCTATCCCACGGGGACAGGTGTTCCGGGCGGATTGCACGGATACGGCTGGAATCCGGCAACGAAGCGCTTTGACGACAAGACGTTATTCAATCCGCCGCTTGCCGGAGCAGCGGGCGCCGTCATCTCGAATGTGGACGATTTGCACACCTTTGCCCGCGCCGTTTGCACCGGAGCACTGCTTCGGCCGGCGACCTTCAAGGAACGCATGGTGGGTAAGCCGCTTGAAGGGACGCATGCGGTGTACGGCGAAGGCGTCGCGACGGGAGACGGTGTGTGCGGCCACTCCGGCACAATCAATGGCTACAGCACCGACATGTATTACTTCGAAAAGCTGAATGCGACGCTGGTGATCAGCGTGAGTAGGCTTGATCGGGATAACCAGTCTCAGTCGACGGTGATTCTGGGGGCTGTCTCGAAGGCGATGTTGTCTGCGCTTGGGTCGAAGTAGCGAAAAACTCCGATTTCAGCGAAGCGTGGGAAGGCATTCAATTTGATGTAAATTAAGTGCATCATGCGACTGACAGAAGACATTCGTTCGTTGAGCGATTTCAAACGCGACACCACGGCGGCACTCGATCACCTGCGCAAGAGCCATCGTCCGATGGTGCTGACGGTGAATGGGCGCGCGGAGATGGTGGTGCAGGATGCTGCGAGCTATCAGGCAACGCTCGATGCGCTGGAGCGCGCGGAGGCAAATGCGGGCATTCGGCGCGGATTGCAGGCGGTAGCCGAGGGAAGAACACAACCGTTGCGCGAGGCCATCGATTCGATCAAGGCATCGCGGGGCATGGGGCCGAAGGGAAAGCGTGGCGCAATATCGCGTTGAATTGTCAGAGCCAGCAAAGCTGGAAATTGCCGAGGCTCAGGATTGGATCGATGCGGATTCGCCAATGGCTGCGGAGCGCTGGATTGAAAGCTTATATGACGTGCTGGATGGCCTGAAGGCAATGCCGGCCCGGTGTCCGCTTGCTCCGGAGAATGAGGACCATCCAAAAGAGATTCGACAGCTCGTTCATGGGCGGTATCGGCATTTTATTCACGATTGAGCCTGGGCGAGTGGTGATTCTTCATGTGCGGCATGGGGCGCGTTTGCCGCTGCGGACGGAGTGAGATATCCCACCCTAGCTTTGCCAGGATGGGGCACCCGGCTGCCGGACAGCGGCGTATGCTGCCGTCAGAGAGAGCGATGGACGACTGGAAGCTGGTTCCGAAGGCGCGGCCGCCGGAGATCGAGAAGGCCGGCGAGGCCACGCTGGACGTCTCCTTTCCGGCTAAGGACCGGTTAGCGGCGCGGCTTGCGAGCGGGCTTGCCGACAGGCTGGTGCTGAAGGGAACCGGGCCTCTACCGCTGATCGAAGACGATCCGCTGGTGGAGTTGCTTGGCAAGGCAACGAACGAGGAGCTGGCGCCGCTGGTCGAAATTCTCTGCACCAAGGGCGGCCTGATGTGCCAGCTTGCCCTGACGGCGTCCTACCGGAACAACCAGCCAAACCACCAGGCCTACGTACGGGACATTGCGGCGGAGATCCAGAAGTTCGGCGCCAATACGCTGAAGACGCTGCTGGTGCGCGGCGGCAAGGGCGTGCCCTACGACCAGATTGTGCGAGACGTGGCCGGGCGCGTGGGCGTGAAGAGCGGGGAGAAGAGCACACGCGAGATTGAGCGCGAGATTGTGACCAAGCTGCTGATGGAGGCGTACGAGACGATGTCTCCGGAGCAGAGGCGGGAGCTGCTGCTGTCACTGAAGATCCGGGACCACAAACTGCTGCTGGCGCCTGGCGGCGTGGAGGCGGCGCGGCTTGCGATCCAGCACTCCGGGTTCGCGGTGTTCAAGGGCAGCGTGATCGTGGCCAACGCGGCGGCACAGCAGATGCTTGGCCACGGGCTCAGCCTGGCGACGAATGCCGCGTTGACCAAGGGGATTGCAGTCTTCGCCGGCCCGGTTGGGCTGGTCTTTGCCGCTTTGCTGGGCGGCAATGCGCTGGCGGCGCCGGCGCGGCGGGTGACGGTGCCGATTGTGCTGCAGGTGGCGGCCATCCGAGCAGTGCATGAGTATCACCACGAGACGGCGTGGGAAAAGTGCGTGAAGTTCATGCGGCGGCACAAGTGGACAATCGGGATTATCGTCGCGCTAGGGGTGTGGCTGCTGTTCCACTTTCATGTGTTTCGCTAAGCGCTGGGTCTGCAGGATTCTGGGCCAATTGAATGATTTAGATCTTTTTTTGAGGAAGATTTATGGCCAGGATCAAGTATTTCGCAGCCGCTCTCGTTTTCACAGCCTGCGCCGGAAGTGTACCGGCGAACAATGCGAACGCGGCTAACCCGGTTGAAGCGACCGCTCCGGCCGCACCTGCAAAGGATGCGCTCGTGACGCTCGAAAAGAGTGCGTACGAGGCCTGGAAGTCCAAGGACGCGAAGTTCTGGGACACATTCCTTTCGGACAAGTTTGTCGGCTGGGGTTCGTCTGGCAGGCTCGATAAGACATCAGCAACAAAGGAATACACCGGCGCTGATTGCGAGATCAAAAGCTACGCTCTGTCCGATGAGCAGATGAACCCGCTCAGTGATGATGCGGCGCTGATCACTTATAAAGCAACTGTTGACGGCACATGCAACGGACAAAAAGTCCCGGCTAGCAGTTGGGTGGCCAGCGTATACGTTCGCGACAGCGGCAATTGGAAGGCGGCCTTCCACGCCCAGGCGACGATTGTCGATCCAAAATCGATTCCCGCGAAACCAGTCGCCGAGAAGGAGGCGCTTAATGAGAACAATGCTCAGCCGACGAATCGAGATGGCGGCACTGAAGCCATGCTCACGGTCGAAAAGACCCTCTGGGAAGCCTGGAGAACACATGACGTCAAGAAAATTGGCGACCTGACAGCCAGAGATATCTCATTTATCAATATCTTTGGCACCCACTTCGCAACTAAGGCCGATGCGTTGAAGGACTGGTCGGGGACTTATTGCGATGTCAAGAGCATCAGCTTCACCGATGTCGCGGGTACGATGCTCTCGCCAGCAGTCGGCATCCTGACATTCAAGGCGGCTGCGGACGGCACCTGCTATGGCCAGAAGGTTGGACCGATCTGGGGCACGTCGGTCTACGTCAAGCATGGCGATGTGTGGAAATGGACCTTTGGCATTAATTTATCCGCACACTGAGAGAGCAACTAAGAGGCCGCGGGCGTGTGGTCGGACAAGTTCCAATGGATCTGGTGGTGAATTGGCCGTTGTCAGGAATGCGATTGACCGCCCCTGCGGCGAGGAATAGGTTAGCAGTGGCGATGGGCCCATCCCCTTGATTTCACTCTTCTTTGAGGGATATGCAGATGCGGCCCAAAAGCGTTCTAAGCGTAGTACTGTTTTTCCTGGTGGTTGCAGGGACGCGCAGTCTTCAGGCTCAGGCGCGCGACACCGACCGTGACATGGCGCCGGCGGCGGCTTCCGTGCCTCCAAGCGCCACTGTTGCTCCGTTCGGGGTTCCCCTGGCGCCTCCCATTTACCTCGTAAATTTCCTGCTCCTTTACTTTTCGAATCCCGAAACTGCTGCCTATATGCCCGCCTACAGGGTTGCGCTACCTCAAGAGGTCTATAAGTGTCTTTTTGAGAATCCCGATGGCTGCCCTTACGCTGCCATGGCGCCATTTTTTGCAGAGCAGGCTGCCGGCGGTGGAGGCAGACAAAGCGGGAAGACTTTTTGGCCAAGCTCTTGCCAAACAAACCCGAGATTGGCAGTCTTGGCTCCCCGGGAAGACCGACAGCCTGACCAGATTAACGAGCCATTGGGAAGGAAGAAGGCGGATCTGTTGGCGAAGCTCTTAGGCATAAAGCCGGACATGATCCTGACCGATGAAGAATATCAATGTCTGATTGGTGCACCGCCCAGAGATGTGTCCCGAGAAATCATCTACGCTTGCTCTCTCGACCTCACCAATTCGAAGGGAAATACGGACATTCCGCTTTCGAGTTACGGACTGTTTCTCAATTTGCAGGGAGACGTGGCAAGCGATTGCGCACCTCACGCGCCCTGTCTCGAGTTCAACAAGCTGTTCGCGGGGCCTTTGGAGGTCATTGCAAAACAGTGCGGATTCGCGAACAAGCTGGCACGCTTAGTAGCGAAAACACCGTTTCTAGAGTTTGTTAATGAAGGCCATGAGTGCCAGCAAAGGTGGATGCCTTCGTGCATCGCCGAAGCCCCGTGCGCGCGCAAAGGCGGCCAATCGAGCGACAAGTGCGCGGCCCCTCTTCCACCCCAATAAGCAAAACTGCTTTCAACACAAGAAAGAGCGCCGCTGACGCGGCGCTCTTTGTGTTTCTGCCCGAAGGCCGTGTGCCCGTACGGCAAATCGCTACGCGTGGACGGGCTCGTGCAGAGTCGCGTGCTGGTCTACCTTCTCATGCCAGCTATGCGCCCCTTGCAGCGCCTTGTTCACGTTGTTGATGTTTTCGACGCCGGTGGTGTTGAGCCATTCTTCGAAGGCTTTCGCACCCTTTGTCGCGTAGATCTTGATGCCGTCCTTCCAGGTGGCGCGGCCGCAGAGGACTCCGTTGTAGTTGGTGCCGGATTCGTTGGCTAACTCCAGAGTCTCGATGAAGACGGGGTTCGAGACGCCGGCCGAGAGATAGATGAACGGCTTGTGCGTGGCGCCGGCAGCGTCGCGGAAATGCTGCAGCGCTTCCGCGCGGCTGTAGGCGGTTTCGCCTTTGTAGGCCTGGGTGCCGGCGACGAACTCCATCTGCACCGGGACTTCGACCTTCAGCACATCGACGCCGTACTTCTCCTTGCCGAACTCGGCCATGGAGCCGGAGACGATGTCGGGCTTGGCTTTGGCATAGGCGATGGACTTCTCGTCGCCGCCCTTGTGGTCGTAGCCGACGAACTCGAGGAAGAAGGGGATGTCGTGCGCGCGGCACTCGTCACCGATGCGCTCGATGAAGGCATGCTTGCGGTCATTGATATCGGAGGTTTCGAGCGGCGAGTAATAGAGCAGGACCTTGATACAGTCGGCGCCGGCTTCCTTGAGGCGGCGGACAGACCAGTGGTCGAGCAGATCGGGCAGGCGGCCGGGCGTGGCGGCATCGTAGCCGGTCTTCTCATAGGCGAGCAGAAGGCCTTTGCCGTTGCGATGCTTGGAGGCGGGGAGTCCGTACTCGGGGTCGAGCAGGATGGCGGAGGCGTGCCTGGTCAACACCGAGGTGACGAGGGTCTTGAACTCTTCCAGCGCAGTGGGCGGGATGGTGGCGGCGCCGGCTTCCTTGGCGAGCGACTTCTGCAGCGAGCCGCGCTGATCCATGGCGGCGGCGGCGATGACGCCGCGCTTGTCCGAGACAGACTTGAGGCCGGCCAGCTTGCCGGGTGTGAGCTTGATCATGATGCTTCTCCTAAGCAGGTATCTAGAGCGGATCTCTGGAGCGGGAAATGACTCGCCACCATTCTACAGACTCGCGGTCTGAAGCATATGCGCCTGCCGCGCGCGCTGTGCAGGCGCTCCGGTTGGTCGCCTGCGCTGCGGTGATGCTGATCCCCAATCTTGAATGCGGTACGAAGCACCCATGTCGTGGACGGCAGGAGGAAACCTTGGTGATCCCGCGTCTCGATAAAAAGGGAGCGTGCGATGGGAGGCGCGTGTGAGAATCGTTGCTTTGAAGGATTTGACTGCCTATGGATCGCCGTTCGTTTCTTCAACTGCTGAGTGCGGGAAGCGTGTCCGCGGCGTTTCCTTCAAGCATTGCGCGGGCGCTGGCGATTCCGGCGAACAATGCGACGGGGACGATTGCGGATGTGCAGCACATCGTCTTCCTGATGCAGGAGAACCGGTCGTTCGATCACTACTTCGGGACGCTGCGCGGGGTGCGGGGCTTTGGCGATCCGCGGGCGGTGCGGTTGCCGTCCGGCGATCCGGTGTGGAAGCAGCCCAGCGGCACCAAGAGCGGGGATGGATACGTGCTGCCGTTTCATCCGCCGGCGCCGGAGTCGAGTGATGCCGGCCTGGGGCTGACGTTTCTGGAAGACCTGGCCCATGACTGGACGTCGACGCATGCGGCGTGGAACCAGGGCCGATACGACCATTGGGTGCCGAGCAAGGGTCCGGTGACCATGGCGCACCTGACGCGCGGCGATATTCCGTTTCACTACGCGCTGGCCGACGCGTTTACCGTGTGCGATGCGTACTACTGTTCGCTGCTGGGGCCAACCGATCCCAACCGCTATCACATGTGGACCGGCTGGGTGGGCAACGACGGCAGGGGCGGCGGGCCGGTGGTGGGCAATGA
Organism: uncultured Acidobacteriaceae bacterium; assembly: GCA_963763665.1. GTDB lineage: Bacteria > Acidobacteriota > Terriglobia > Terriglobales > Acidobacteriaceae > KBS-83. The sequence goes on from CAVXPT010000007.1 coordinate 59,334, forward strand.
GGAGAGCGGGTACGGATGGGTTACGTATCCGGAGCGGTTACAGAAGGCCGGGGTGAGCTGGAAGGTCTACCAGGATGTGGGGCATGGGCTGAATGCGGCGGGGAAGCGGGGGCAGTCGGCGGATCCGTACATCGGGAACTACGGCGACAACGCGCTGTTGTACTTCAAGCAGTATCAGAACGCGGCGCCGGGATCGCCGCTGTATCAGATGGCGAGGACGGGAACCCGTGTCGCGAGCGGGGGATCGCTCTTCGAGGTTTTTGCGGCGGATGTGCGGGCGAACCGGCTGCCGCAGGTCTCTTGGGTGGTGGCGCCGGAGGCGTACACGGAGCACCCCAACTGGCCGGCAAACTACGGGGCATGGTATGTGTCGCAGATTCTGGATGCGCTGACGGCGAATCCCCAGGTGTGGAGCACCACGGTGTTCTTCCTGATGTTCGATGAGAACGATGGATTCTTCGATCACATGGTGCCTCCGATGCCGCCCTGGCCTTCGTCAGCCCAGACGCGGGCGCAGGGACTTTCCACGATTGCGACGACGCACGAGATTTATCCGGGCGGAACGGGGTATCCGCGCGGGCCGTATGGGCTGGGCGTGCGGGTGCCGATGCTGGTGATCTCGCCGTGGAGCAAGGGCGGCTGGGTGAACTCGCAGGTGTTCGATCACACGTCGCTGATCCGGTTTGTGGAGCAGCGCTTTGGCGTGATGGAACCGAACATTACGCCGTGGCGGCGTGCGGTGGCGGGCGATCTGACCTCAGCCCTCGACTTTAAGGAGCCGAATGCCACGGTAACGCCGTTGCCGAGCACGGTAGCCTACCAGCCTCCGGACAATCAGCGGCACCCGGACTACAAACCTGCGCCGCCCGCGCAGCAATCGATGCCGGTGCAGGAGCCGGGCACGCGGCCGGCACGCGCGCTGCCTTACGTCCTGGCCGTTGACGCGCAGTTAGATCGCGCAGGCGGCGCAGTGATTCTGACCTTCCGCAATACGGGTGCGGCGGCAGCCGTCTTCCATGTGCGGGCAGGTGCAGCGGGCGCTGCAGGACCGTGGAGTTATACCGTTGGGCCGGTGGCGACGTTGAGCGACCGATTCGTATTGAATGTGAGCGGCGGATCCGGCTACGACTTTTCCGTGTATGGGCCGAACGGATTCTTTCGCGCGTTCAAGGGCAGCATTGCGGCAAGTCCCGCAGCTGGGCTTGAGGTGCATACGGAGTACTCTTCCCTCCGATTGCGCGATGGTGTTGTGATCGGCGGCCTCACTCTGAATTTGAACAATGCAGGTGGGGCAGCATGCCAGGTGACGATCCTGCAGGGATATACACAGCAGGCGGAGACGGCGACGGTGCCCGCGAACGGGACCGCGCGCCGCCATTGGCTGCTCCAGACCACTTCGGGCTGGTATGACGTGCTGGTGACGGTCGATGCAGACCACCGCTTCCAGCGACACCTTGCCGGGCATGTGGAGACGGAGAGCGACAGCACCACCGATCCTGCGATAGGGAAGCCTGGCGCATCACAAATACTTTGATCCGGGGCGAAGATCGGGCGACGGTGCTAGCGCTTTCGTCTGGAGCGGTCGCCGTTCGCAACCGCATTCGTCAATCTGATCTAATGCAACAGCGGAGGGAGCGCGCTTTGGCAACAGGCATTTCGGTTGGGTCGCATGGAAGACGAAATGCCACTTTTCTGATTGCGTATGCCTTCGCCGTTGCGGCACTTTGGCCCGCGCTGCTCCCCGTCCAGGGTCAGAGTTCACGTCCATCGGGCCAGTTCACCGGTGCAGATCTTACTTCGGGCCAGATCGTGCAGCGGATGGTGGAACGCAATCGAAAACGGTCAGAAGAGCTGCGAGGCTATAGTGACGAGCGCCATTACACGGTCACCTACGATGGCATCCTGAAAAAGGTCACAGCCGCAATGGTCGTTGAGGCCACCTACGATGCCCCGTCGACGAAACGATTCCAGATTCTTTCCTCCACCGGACCCAAGGTACTCATCAATCGCGTGCTGAAGAAGCTGCTTGAGAGTGAAAAAGAGGCAGCCCAGAATCCCGGCCGGACAGCACTTACCCCAGCCAACTATACGTTCACCCTTCTCGGTACCCGCGAGATCGCAGGGCGGCGATGCTACGTCTTCCAGGTGAATCCGAAGCGTGATGATACGTTCCTCTACCGCGGCAAGGTGTACGTCGACGCAGAGGACTTCGCGGTCACGCAGATTGAAGCAGAGCCTGCGAAGAATCCGTCATTCTGGATCAGGAAAACCCAGATCGATCACGTGTACAAGAAGACCGGGCAGTTCTGGCTTCCAGAGCGAAATCGGAGTGAAAGCAAACTGCGGATCGGCGGGACTGCGGTGTTGACCATCGACTACGGCGAGTATCACGTGCAGCCCACTGCTGCGCCCTAGCGGCAAAGATTCACAGCACAACGGCCACGCTGTCATCGACGTCTCTCAAGAAGCGATTATCCTTCCCACGGAATCCGCCCGAGGATGCTCACAACGAGCATCCCTTCGACGTCTGAATCCCCTCGCCGAGATTTGCAGCGGGTTTTGCCACGCCGGGAACGGCAGGCTCGAACTGCCATGGGCTCTTGTCCGTCACGCCGAAGATGAAGGTCTGGCCGGCAACGTAGCGCTGGCGCACGTCGAAGTTCTCATACGCGATGCCGCCGGGAACGATGTCGTGCGATGCCCAGTAGACGCGGCGGCCGTTGATGCGCACGCGCAGGTCGGGCTGGATATCGTGCGCGGCGATGCGCCAGTACTGCGTGAGTTTGGGCAGCGGATAGTGCCAGTGGCCATTGGGCGTGCCGGGGAAGGATGACGGATTCTCTTCGTTGGTGGTGGCGAAGACGATGGCGTCGCCATCGCCGGTGCGCAGCATGTCTCGTAACGGATAGTTGGGCGGATCGTCGAAGGCGTCGCCGGTGTAGGAGCCCATCAACTCGCGGCTGTCGACCACGCAACCATGCAGCCAGAGGCGGCGCAGCCGTTCGTAGTTGCCCATGGTGGCGGTGAGCGCGAGCTCTTCGATCGCCGGGCTGTCGTTGTCCTGATAGACGGAGAGCCGCAGCTCATCAGGATGGTCGCTGTCGATGGAGGCGATCAGGTGAACGTGCGCGTTGTTCGCCGAGAAGCGCTCGACGTCGATCTGCACGCTGAGGCGTTCGATCGCGAGGACGATTTCGTTCGCCGGGAAATGTTTCAAGCGTGCCGGTAGGGAGATTCGCCTCGTCGTAGGAGGTGAGATCGACCCAGAGCCGCTTGCCGCATTCCGCGGGATCGAGGCGGCTGGGCTCGAGCTCGCTGAAGGCCATGCGGCTGGATCGGCTGCCCGGGCCGAGGATGACAGGTTCGACCGCGATGTAGTTGAGCAGTTCCGGCTTGCCGGTGGTGGGCGAGATGACGCCAACGCGGATGAGCCCGCGAGGCCCGCGCAAACCGCCGGGAGAGGGAAGGCCGAAGACAACGCCGTCTTTGCGGCCCCAAATCAGCGGATCGCCGGAGGCTGCCGGTTGAATCCACAATGACGCAGAGGGGGAGGCCGCGTTCGCAGTCGGCGGTGAAGCATTCTGCGCGATCGCCGCAGACGAGCCGAAGAGCACGATGGCAGCGGCAAGAGGAAGGAGATGGCGGGAGTTCTGGCTTCTGCGCATGAGGATCATTGGTGAGCGGCGTGTGTGTGCAGATGGGTGCGAGCCATTCTCTCACGAAATTTAATCGTTTAATCCAGCTCCTCGACCCAGGAACCGCCGCTCCGGAGAACGGCCGCTCCTGAGAATCCCACTCAGGACCGGTTTCTTCGCACTACGGCGCCCCTGCTTCTTGCTCTAGCTGGTGTGATCGAGGATGATCTTCCAGCCGCTCGCGCTCTTCTCCGCTGTCTTTTCAAAGACGAGAGAGAAGATTCCCTGCGCGTCTCCGCCGCCGGCTGCGCTGCGCGCGAGATGGAAGTGTCCGGTCACCGTGGCGAAGTGCGCGTCGAGCTGGTGGACTTCCAGATCCGTGAAGGTGAGCTGGCCCATCTTGTCTTTGCCTGCAAAGTTCTTCTGATAGCGGGCGAGGATGTTGGTGTAACCATGTGCGATTGTTTTGCCAACGAAGGTGGTCGTGGGCGAATCCCTGTATCCCTGCATGAAGGTCACGACATCGCCGCGATTCCATGCCGCGACCTGCGCGTCGAGCACGCCGCGGATCGCCGCTTCATCGGGGGTGCCGGCGTGCGCCATCCCGCAGGTGAAGATCAGGAGAGACAATGCCAGCACGACACGGCGATATAGATTCATGCTTCTCCGTCCATTTCGTTCCTGCTTATTGCCGTGTGTCAGCATACATGGAAGCTCCATTCCTTCTGGCGGCAACGTGCCGAATGTTTGATATGTCTACAAACCGGCGGATAGACAACTAATTGTCGAATTTGAAGTGCCATCACATTCTAAGTTCTATATCTATGTTTTCCGATTGCTCCGCTCAAAGTGTAGAGCTAAGCTTGCGTCACTTTGTGCCACAAGAAGGACGAATCCCATGTTGCGCTTTCTTTCTCTTCTCTGCCTGGCAGTTATCTCAACGAGTGTGCCTGCGTTTCCTCAGATTGCATCGCAAACCTCCGCCGCGAGCGTGACGCAAGCGGTTACTCCTGCGCCCATCGCCTATGTGTACGTCTCGAACACCGCAAACCACATCGTGGGTTATGCAGCGAGTTCCACCGGCAAGCTCACCGCGATCCCCGGCTCGCCTTTCAAAGGAACCGGCGGAACGAGCATGGCTGTGAACGGAAAGTACCTCTTCGGCCAGGGCAACACCAATATTTATTCCTATCGGATTGCCGCGAACGGCGCTCTGAATCAGGTGGCATCGCTCAATGCCATCAAATACAACCCGGAAGGTGCGTTTGGTTTTCTGGAATATGTGTTTCTCGATCATACGGGCACAACCCTCTATGACTTGATCGGTGACGATGTAAACAATCCCTACCAGGCCTTCAAGATCAATCCCAGCAATGGAGAGCTGACCTTCATCTGGGCCGGGGGTGAGCGGCGCGGCAACAACACACCATTGACCTTTACCGGAAACAATCGCCTCGCCTATACCGCAACCGACTTCTACCTGAACCCGGACATTCAGGGTCTCCAGCGAAACAGCAACGGAACTCTCACCGAGATCAGTATCAATGCGCCTTTCCCGGTTGCGAAGCCGGGTGACGTGTACCTGACGGTGTTTGCGGTGGCGGACCCGGCAAACCACCTGGCGGTGGACATCTATCCGGAAAAGGGTGCGCCGTTCGGATCGCAGGATGGTCCGGAGCTGCTGGCGACCTACACCGCGGACGCGGCGGGAAATCTCAGCACGAACAGCACCTATAAGAACATGCCCGGGGTTGCGGTCGGCTCCGTAAGCAGAATGCGGATGTCTCCTTCCGGCAAGCTGCTGGCGGTTGCGGGAAGCGCGGGCGTGCAGCTCTTCCACTTCAACGGCGCGAACCCGATCACCAAGTACACAGGTCCGCTGGTCTCCGGTCCGGTGAGCATGGCGTACTGGGACAACGCGAACCACCTATACGTGCTCGGTTCGAGCAAGCTGTATGTGTTCACGGCAACGCCCACCAGCGTGAGCCAGGCGCCCGGCTCGCCCTACAGCATCACGAACCCATCCGCACTCATCGTGCAGCCCAGATAGGTCCAATCTATTTTAAGAGTCGAGCGGCGGCTTCGGTCGCCGCTTTTGCTTTGCGCCCAGAGAAGGATTCGGACGGGACTGGACAACAATGGCTGTCATGTATACAGTGTATACATGACGGTCCAGCCAACCTCGGAACGGATTGCCAGAGCCGCCCGGCGATTGCTCGACAAGCAGGGCGTGGACGCGGTAACCATGCGCCGCGTTGCGGCGGCGGTGGACATCACGGCGATGGCGGTCTATCGCCATTACGCCGACCGCAAGGCGCTGTTGAACGCGCTGGCGGATGAGGGATTTCGAGAACTGGCGGAGCGCCTGGCCACAGAGTATCGGGCGGGCAGTGTCCGCGCATCCACTGACGCGTCCAGTGATATAGAAAAGCGGCTGACCCGCGTGCTGGATGTGAACCTGAGCTTTGCACTAGAAAATCCGCGGCTCTTCGAGCTGATGTTTCTTACGCCGCGTGAAGGCGCGCGCCAGTATCCGCGAGACTTTGCAGCGGGAAAGTCGCCTACCGCGAACCTGTTCGCGGAGCTGATACGGGAAGGCATTGCGAGCGGCCATTTTCGCGAGACCGATGTGTGGGCCATCGTCTTCGAGACCGGCGCGCTATGGCAGGGATTGACGATGTTGTATCTCGGCGGACGCGTCAGCATGTCCGCCACGCGGTTTCGAGCCTACTGCCATGAAGCGATAGGGAGGTACATGCGTGGGATTCGCAAATAAATCGGCAAATAGATGGAAGAGCGTGTGCAGCGGCAGTCCTGGTGGCGGCGGCGACTGCGCTGCTGCTGTGGTTCGGCAATGGTCTCAACCCATGGTGGCCGCTGATGTGGTTCGCTCCTTTGCCCGTGCTGTGGTTTGCGCTGCGCCGCTCGTGGTGGGTGGCGCGGCTTGACGACGGCGGCAGCGTGGCTGGCCGGGAACTTCAACCTGTGGGGCTACTTCCATCTTGTGGGATTGCCGTTTGTTGCGTGGCTCAGCATCTTCGGTGCGGTCGCCATCATCGCGGCCGGCGCGGTGCTGCTGTTTCGTGCGCTGGTGCTGCGCGGCGCCTTGTGGAGCGGACTGGTTGCCTTTCCGGCAGCGTGGGTGGCGATGGAGTGGGTGCGCAATGTGACCACGCCGCACGGCACTGCTGGCAGCCTTGCTTACACGCAACTGAAGTTTCTGCCCTTTCTGCAACTCGCCTCCATCACCGGACCGTGGGGCATGAGCTTTCTGCTGCTGTGCTTTCCCGCGGCGCTCGCCATCGGGCTGCATCTGCGCAAGCGTGCGCCGCAGCAGGCGCTGCGCGTGGTTGCGGCCACGCTCGCTGTGCTGGCCGCAGTGCTCGTCTTCGGCACCATCCGGCTGATGATGACGCCGCGCGGGCAGCAGGTGAGGGTGGGGCTGATCGCGTCCGACACGCTGGAGAATGTGAATGTCGCCGGCAACGGCGCCGATACGGGCCGCTTATTTGCGAGCTATGCGGTCGAGGCGGAGCGGCTTGCCGCCACTGGCGCGCAGGCGATCGTGCTGCCGGAAAAGCTGGGCGCGGTCCTGGATTCTGAAAACGGCACAGCGGACCCGATCTTCCAGCGGCTGGCGGACAGGACCGGCGCGACGATCGTGGTCGGCGAGGTGCACGTCGCCGGACGCCGCGAAGTACAACCAGGCGCGGATCTATCAGCCGCAGGTGCCCGTGCTGAGCTACGACAAAGAGCACATGCTGCCGCCCTTTGAATCGAGCCTGACGCCGGGCACAGCGCTGGTGACCTTGCCCGAGAGCAGCACGGAGACATGGGGCGTCGCGATCTGCAAGGACATGGACTTCACCCCGCTGTCGCGCAAGTACGGCAAGGCGGAAGTGGGGCTGATGCTGGTGCCCGGTTGGGATTTCAATATGGATCGCGGCTGGCACGGGCACATCGCGGTGATGCGCGGTGTGGAGGATGGCTTCAGCCTGGTGCGCGCGGCGAAGGATGGCTATCTCACGGTGAGCGATAATCGCGGCCGCGTGGTCGCAGAGGCGCGCAGCGATGCCGCGCCCTTCGCCACGCTGCTGGCGAGTGTTCCGGCGGCGCACAGCGCGACTCTCTATCTTCTGCTGGGAGACTGGTTCGCGTGGTTGGCCTGCGCGCTGCTGGCCTCTTGCCATCTTTCGGCTTTGCCAAGTTGCGACGGACTCGCGTGCTCCGCGGCAAAGCGCGGCTGTAGTGGCGAAGTAGAAAAGAAAAGCCGGCAGCGGGCTGGAACGGATGACCCGCTGCCGGATTTGTAACTGCTGCGACCCTTAGAAATAGAGCTTCAGCGCCAACTGCAGGATGCGGGGATCGCGATAGGCTGTGACCTTTCCGAATGTGCCTGCAGTCGATGAGGTGCTGATGGTGTCGGGGTTGGTGTGGTTGAAGACGTTGAACGCCTCGGCGCGGAACTGCAGGCGCATGCGTTCGTTGAATTTGATGTTCTTGAAGCCGGAGACATCCGCGCGCCAGAGTCCCGGGCCGCGCACGCTGCCCGGGTGGGAGTTGCCCGGCCGCGCGCCAGTAGGACAGGTGGTGACGCTGTTGGCTGTGGAACACACCTGAGCATAGGCCGCGGTGTTGAACCAGGGCTTGATGCCGTCGTTGTTGTGGATGGGACCGCTGGCGGCGCTGGCGTGGTTGGGATCGCCGACCAGATCCGGCCGTCCGCTGACTGCGCTGTTGCCGTCGAGCACGCCCTGTCCTGCAGGATCGTTGAGCACGCCGGTGACGGTATAGGGAAGCCCGGTGTTGACGTTGACGATGCCGGAGACCTCCCAGCCGCCGAGGATGTGTCCGGCAAAGCCGTTCTGACTTTGGAAGAACGGCAGGTCATACACGAAGTTGGCGTTGAAGATGTGGGTCCGGTCATAGCGCGCCGGGCCGTATTCGGCTGCCAGATTGTAGGTGTTCTGCGCCGGTGAGGTGTCGTTGAAGGCGTTGGTCATGGCCTTGGACCAGGTGTAGTTGAGATTCAGCAGCGAGTTTGCGCCGATCCTCTTCTGCAGTGCGACCTGCAGGCCGTTGTAGTTGGAGCTGTACTCGGTGATCTGGCTGTTGATGGCGTCGTATCCCTGATAGGGACGGATCGAGTTCAGCTTTTGCGTGTCCGAGCCGCGGGCGATCGGAGCATTCGGGTTCTTGCGATACGGCGCAAGCGCGGTTACATATGCGCCGGGAAGCGGCTGGTTCAGATCCACCTCGCCCAGCAGATGGGTGCCGGTCGCTCCGTAGTAGCCGATGTCCAGCAGCCACTGCGAGGGGAACTGCCGCTGCACGTCGAGGCTCCACTCCTGCGAATAGGGTGTGTGCCAGTCGGTGCCGACGGCGGCAAGCGCCTTGGGAAAGTTGGAAACCAGCGCCGTGCCGTTGGGGTTGTTCAAGGGCGTAGGCCCGAGAGAGAGGTTGCTGACGAAGGGCGGGTTGTCAAAGATGTTGATCTCGTATCGGCTGACCGCGGAAGAATCAAAGAACATCCCATAGCCGCCGCGAACGGACATGTTGCCCTTTCCGGTGGGATCGTAGGCAAAGCCGACACGGGGCGCGAAGCTCAGAGTGTTCTGCCGGTTCACCGCATCGCCATACGGCGAATCCTTGCCGCCGATGATGATGCCGTTCAGATCCGTTCCGGCGGTCGCGATCTGGCCGGTCGCGGGATCGATGACAGCAGCCGTGGTCGAGTCAAACGTCTTCGGATCGAAGTTGGTCAGATGCCCCTTCGCGTCCGTAGGCTGGCGGAAGAGCGAGTAGCGCAGGCCGTAGGTGAGCGTCAGGTTCGGCCGCGCCTTGAAGGTGTCCTGCGCATAGACCTCCCACTGCTGCTGACGAATCACCGCGCGGAAGTCTGCCGATGCCTGGGTGAACGAGCTGGTATTGCCGGTCAGAAAGTTCGCCCACTCCTGATACTCGCTGTCGTTTCCATCCGGAGCCGTGGTGGGGAAGCCAAAGACGCCCTGGTTTCCGGTCCCGGAGTTTTCATCCTTCTGATACCAGTGATAGGTCACGCCGAACTTCAGCGCGTGGCGTCCAACGATCTTCGAAAGGTGATCGAAGATGTTGTTGTCGTCGTTGAAGTCACGATACTGTCCACGATCCGCGACGTTCTCGAAGAAAGAAAGTTGAGCCGCGGCGCAACAGCGAGAGCAGAGGTGAAGGGCAGGCTGACAGCCGATTGAATGTTGGGCGAGTTCTTCGCGGCGGTCAGGCCGATCGGCGTGCTCAAAACCCCGCCATGGGAGTAGTTATAGCCCGCGTCATTGATGAGCGTGGGCGAGATCACGTTGGTCGCGTGAATGGTGAAGATGCGTCCGGGCGAATTGGTGGACGAAGTGGAAACGCCGGGCAGCGCGCTGCCGATGAACAGGCCGCCGGGTTCCGTGGTGGGGATAGCGTCGTTTTCAAAGCGGCCGAAGATGCGGAAGCGCGGGCCGAAGGCCTGATCGATGCGAACGATCTCCTGGTGCAGGTTAAAGATGTTGAGGCCGTTCGAGGTCAGGGTGCAGGCGCCGGTGCAGTTGGGATTGTCGGGCGCCGGCAGCTTGTTGAAGATGTCGGTCAGATACGCCTGCGCCGCAGGATTGATCTGCGTCACCTGCGTGCCTTCCTTCAGGCAGACCTGGTTGGGGCCGGGCGCGCTCCACAGCACGCACACCGGCGCGCCATTCGCGGAGAGATTGCCGTGCAGCTCGGCGGTGCTGGGCACGTCGGCAAGAAAGTTCGTATGCGTGATCACGCGGCGCACTTCTTCGGAGAAGAAGAAGAAAGTGTGATCCTTCCAGATCGGGCCGCCTACGGTGCCGCCGAAGTCGTTGTAGCGCAGTGACGGAATCGGCACATTCTTCCGGTTGTTCAGATACGTGTTGGCGTCGAGCACATCGTTGCGGAAAAACTCGTACAGGTCGCCATGGAACTGGTTGGTGCCCGCGCTGGTGATGACATTGATCTGCCCACTGGAGCTGCGCCCGAACTCCGCGTTGTAGTTGCTGCGCTGCACGGAAAACTCAGCAATCGAATCGACGCTGGGATAGGCAAGCAGGGTAAGATTCGCGCCGCGGTCCACATTGTCCGCGCCATCCACGTTCCATGCGTTCTGCGTCGGCCGGCTGCCGTTGATGGAGAAGTTGATCTGGTTGGAGGTGCCGACCGGGTTCGAGACGCCGACATACAGTTGGTCCGAGACCCCGGTAGAGACGCCGGGCATCAGTCCCACAAGCTGCTCGTAGTTGCGCGTGTTCAGCGTAAGCTCGCGCACTTGCGTGCCGGTGATGACGGTTTGCGCCTGCGCGCTTTGCAGGTCTACCTGCAGAGGAGAAGTCGTCACCGTGACTGTCTGCTGCGAGCTGCCCAGTTCCAGAACCATGTCCGTGGTCAGGTTCTGGTTGACGTCCAGCTTGATGCCGGTATGCTCGGCCTTCTTGAAGCCCGCAGCGTCCACGGCAACGGAGTAGTTGCCGACGGGCAGAAAGGGAGCGGTGTACAGCCCGGCTGCGTTGGTCCTGCCATTGAAGACGATCGTGTTCTGGTCGGTATTGGTGATGGTGACAGCGGCATTGGGGATGACGGCGCCGGAGGAATCGCGAACCGTGCCGGTAACGGTGCCGGAGATATTCTGCGCCAAGGCGCGGTGAAGACAGAGCGGTGACGACAGAGCGGCGAGAAGGAGGACGAGAAAGCCGAGTGTTTTTAAACGATTAGAAAAACGACAACAAGGATGGGAGACAGTGGGGAGGGTGTGCATCATTTCGGGGCCTCATAAACGTGGTATACCGCGCGCCGTTACAGTTACATTTTTTGCTTATAGGCGATCTCGTATTTTTTTGAGCGTCGCCCGGCGCGGCAATCTAAAGCAGCCCACATGATCGGCAAACTTTACCGTTTGTGCAAGTAGAAAACTCGGTCATGGTGCAGTGATTGTTCCATTTAGCGTGAGCAAGCGCTTTCTTCGTTATTCCACATCACGTATCTGTGCCTCCGCTTTATTCCGCGCGGAGAGCCTGTGTCGGATCGAGCGATGCGGCGCGGCTCGCAGGAATTGCGGCGGCGATCAGAGCGACCGCGATGAGAACGGCGAGTGATGCGAGCGCAACGCGAATGTCCGCAGGCGAGGCGCCGTAGAGGAAGCGGCGGATGAAGAGGTATCCGATGCCTGCAAGCGCGAGTCCGCAGGCGGAGCCGATGGCGACCATGCGCAGCGCGTCGCCCAGCACGATCTTCAGCAGATGTGCCCGGCTGGCGCCGACCGCGATGCGGACGCCGAACTCTGGCGTCCGCTCCTGCACCCGCAGCGCGAGCAGGCCGAAGATGCCGATGGCGCTCAGCAGCAGCGCGATGGCAGCGAAGGTGGTGGAGAGCATGGCGATAAGGCGCTCACTGCCCAGCGACTGATCGACCTGGTCACGCAGCGGCAGGAAGCTCATCACGCCGGTATTGGGCGCGAAGCGGGCGAGCGTGGCGCGATAAGCGGCGATGGCTGCTGCGTCGGTGTGGCTGCGGATCATAAACCTCATGTTGTTGGAATAGGAGCCGTGGAAGCTGGCAGCGGTGATGGGGAAATAGACGATAGGCTCGGCGGTATCGCGCAGAGTGCCGTATGGCGCGTCTTGGACCATGCCGACGATGCGACAGGTGATATCAAGGCGCTCCCAGCCGGCGCCATCGTGGGCAGCCTTGATCGTGTTGCCCAGTGGAGCACCCGCGGAGAAGAGCGGCGAGCGGCAGATTGATTCACGATGCAGATGGACTGATCGCGGTCATCGGCGGTGAATTCGCGGCCGGCAAGCACGCGGGTATCCAGTGTCTGGAAATAGCCATCGCCCACCAGGTTGTAGGCCATGGTGTGCTCGCTGTGAGCATGAGCGAGTGAGTGAATGGTCACTTTGGCTACGTAGCCATCGAGCGGCGTGATCCAGGTATAGGCAGCCAACTGCACACCGGAGGTGTTGCGGAGATGGTCGACCATGGAGCGGTAAAGCGCTGCCACCTCGGCGGGAGATTTCTTCAGGAATTGAAACTGCGCCTGGACCATCATGATGTGCGCAGGCTCGAATCCTGTGTGATTGCTGCGAAGCCGCTGAAGCGTCTGGCTGAAGAGGCCGGCACCGAGGACAAGCACCAGTGCGAGCGCGAATTGCGCGGGGATGAAAATGCGCCGGCGAAGCGTGTTGCGGCGCTGCTGAACTCCCCGCGATTTGAGCAGCGCACCCGGCGTAGCGCGGCCCGCGATGAGCGCCGGCGCAAGACCAAAGAGCAGTGTGGTGATGAACGCGAGGGCGGTGGTGACGACAAGGACGCGCGCGTCAGGGCGGAGACTGGTGGGCTCTGCCGAGCCGGTAGGCGTGAGGAAACTGCTGAGCGCAGCGGTGCTGAAATATGCGACTAGGGCGGCGAGTGCCGAGCCGGCGAGCGCTAGCAGCATGGATTCCGTAAGGCATTGCTGCAGGATGCGGCGGCGACCAGCGCCGAGCGCGGTACGGACCGCGAACTCGTGCTGGCGCGCCTGCACGCGTGCTACTTCAAGACCGCCGAGATTGACGCAGCACTGCATCAGGACGAGCAGCACGATGCCTTGCAACAGGAACAGGGGCTGGCGATATTGCTGCTCAATATAGAAAGAGAAACCGCGGCTGCATGGGCGAGCGGTCAGAGTCGCGTTGCGAAGGACAGGCTCATCATTTACCGCCGGTAGGACGAATGTATTGGAGAAGGCCGGGTTTGTGGCGGCAAGTTCTGCATTGAGTTGCGCGAGGGAGGTGCCGGTACGAAGGCGTCCGATGGCTGTGAAAAAGAAGATATCCGGACGATAGGGATTCTCCTGCGGCGAGGCTGCGACTGCCGTAACAAAGTGTGAAGGCAGGTAAAGCTTCGGCGGGGCATCCGTGTAGATGCCGGTGAAGCCCGGAGGCAAGACGCCGACGATGATCGCGGGCTGTCCGGATATCTGGATATGGCGACCGATGACGTGTGGATCTGCGTGGTAGTTGTCTTTCCAGAAGCCGTAGTGGAGAACGACAGGCCAGCCGCCTTCCGGGCCGCCCGGACTATCGTCGGCAGGCGTCAGCAGACGTCCCAGATATGGTTGTATGCCAAGCACGGAGAACCCATTGCCGGTTGGCAGGGAGGCCAACTACAGAACGGAGGGTGCCGTGATCGTCGGCAACGAAGACCGCGTCGCCGGTCTATCCCGAGAATGCTCTGGAGGCCGGAGATGTGGTCGGATAGAAAATCCATCGAGCGCGGCGATTGACCGTCGAGGAAGTCCGCCGATGTAGGGCTGCGGAAGCCGATCTCAACCAACTGCTCCGGATGCGAGACCGGCAGCGAGCGCAGCATGATGTCGTCGATCAGGGTGAAGATTGCCGCGTTGGCGCCGATGCCGATGGCTAATGTGAGAATCGCAGTGAGCGTGTAGCCGGGCGATTTGCGGAGCTGGTGCAAGGCGAAGCGCAGGTCGGCCCAGAGATTTTCGAGCCAGCGCCACTGCCAGACTTCGACGCTGCGCTCGCGCGCCAGCGTGATGTTGCCGAAGGCGCGGCGGGCTTCGCGCGCGGCCTCTTCCGGAGTCGCGGCCCTGCGCAATGAGCGCCGCGGTGCGCTCCGCCATGTGCTCGCGCATCTCCTCCGCCAGATCGTCATCGACGCGTTTACGGAAGAAGAGATTGCGGAGCCAATGCATCAGGATCCCTCTTAGTCGGAGTCGAGCACGAACTGGATGCCTTCGATCATCTTGTCGAACGCGGCGGTCTCGCGAGCGAGATGCTTACGGCCTCTTGCGGTGAGTGAATACGTGCGGACACGGCGGTTGGTCTGCGAGGTCGTCCATTCGGCATCGACCAGACCCGCCTTGAGCAGGCGCTGCAGCGCGGGATAGAGCGATCCTTCTTCGACCTGGAGCAGATCGCGCGAGCGCTGCTGGATGCGGGTGGCGAGCGCGTAGCCATGCAGCGGCTCGAGCTCAAGCGAGCGCAGCACCATCAGCTCAAGTGCGCCGGGGAAGAGGTCGCGTTTAGCAGGAGCAGGCATACCTGTTAGCTCGATGCCTAGACTAAACATCCCTCGGAGGCGACGTCAAGCCGGCGAGTCGCCCGCCAGTCCCGTTCCGGGACATCCCACCCCCAGGGCAACGATCCGCTTCTGCACCACGCCCGGTACAAAACAGCCCCCCAGATGCTTCCCAGATGCTTCCCCGACGCTTCCCGGAAGCGCGCCCAATCGTGCTCCAAAGCGTCTCCAAAGGGCCTTTTCGCAACCCAAAACGACCCGAATTGCGACACCAAATCAGCTCGAAAGAAGAGTTCGCTGCGCCGCAAAAAGCTCCCGGATACCGGCTTCGGCGTAGTCCATCATCTCCAGCATCTTCGCGCGGGGAAAGGCCTTTTGCTCGGCCGTAGCCTGCACTTCCACCAGGCCGCCGTCTTCGGTCATGACGATGTTCATATCGACCTCCGCCTGCGAATCCTCTTCATACGCCAGATCGAGAAGCACTTCATCATCAACAATTCCCACGCTGGTGGCGGCGACAAGCTGGCGCAGCGGCGACTGCTTGAGCGTGCCCGCTTTCACCAGCCGATTCAATGCGAGCGCAAGCGCGGCGCACGCGCCAGTGATGGCCGCGGTGCGCGTGCCGCCGTCGGCCTGCAATACGTCGCAGTCAAGAATGACGGTGCGCTCGCCAAGCGCATGCATGTCGACGACAGCGCGTAGAGAGCGGCCGATAAGCCGCTGAATCTCGTGGGTGCGGCCGGAGATCTTGCCGCGTTCGGACTCGCGCGCCGTGCGGGTGAGCGTGGCTCGCGGGAGCATGCCGTATTCCGCCGTAACCCAGCCGCGGCCGCTGTTGCGCAGCCAGGGGGGAACGCCCTGCTCGACGGTGGCATTGCAGAGGACGCGCGTGTGGCCGATAGAGATAAGGACAGAGCCCTCGGCGGTAGCGACGTAGTCGGGCGTGAGCGAGACGGGACGGAGCTGGTTGGCGGCGCGGCCGGAGCGGATGCCGGGGACCTTTGCGGGCGAATGGGGAGCGGGTGCCATAGCACCCAGTTTCCTGTAAGCGAGGTGAGGGGGTCGGAGGAAAACGCGGTTGCCGCTGAGGAAAACTACATCCTTTCGCCTGTTCGAAGGGAATTCCCAGTGTCGATTGCGGGCGACAGCGGCCGAGGAGGGGCCGGAGGAGGAAGCTGTAAACCGCACATAATACATGGGAGCTGCCCCTTTTGTGGAGGAGGGTCACCGCGGTTGACCATTACCGAAGTCAGGTTTGAGGCCATTTTCAGCACCATTCCCGGAATGAAATCTGGTTAGACTTCGGACTGTAGAGATTGCACGGTTGCCATGTAAGAAATGCACGATAGAGTTCCAGATCGGCAATTTTTCACTTTTGAGGTGCTGCCTTGGACGAAATGCTAGGTATGGAGCATAGCGGGAACAGACTCCACGTACTTGTCATCGAGGAAGACGACGCGACGCGATCGGCCTGTATGGAGATCGCGACGCAACGAGGCTTCTCAGCCGAAGGCCTGGCGGAAGCACACAACGCACAACAACTGCTGCGCAGCCACACCGTGGACCTGCTGCTGATGGAGCTGAAATCCAGCCGGCGCGAGGGCATGCAGTTGCTGGAAGAAGTCAAGGCGCTGAAGCCCGATACCGCGATCATCGTGATGACGTCGACGACCACGATCGGCACGGCGGTGGAGGCGATGCGGGGCGGAGCGACCGACTACCTGACCAAGCCCTTCCTGATGGAGGAGCTTGGGACGGTGCTGGAGCGGGCGGCGCATCATCGGCAGGCCAGCGGCGCCAGCCGGACACTGCGTGAGCGGTTGCGCAGCTCAGGCGGCGCGGGGAACCTGGTGGGACGCAGCCAGGAGATGGATAAGCTCTACCGCATCCTGGCCAAGGTGGCGCAGAGCCATCATCCGGCATTGATTACGGGCGAGAGCGGCACCGGCAAGGAGATGGTGGCGCGCACCATTCACGCGCAGAGCGAGAATGCGTCGCAGCCGTTTCTTACGGTGGACTGCGGAGCGTTTGCTCCGGAGATGATCGAACATGAGCTGTTCGGTTACGTGAAGGGCGCGTTCCCGGGTGCGCTGCGTAATGCGCCTGGCGTGCTGGCCTCGGCAGAGAGCGGCACCGTGTTTCTGGACGAGATTGGCCAGTTGACGCCGGAGCTGCAGGGCAAGCTGCTGCGCGTGCTGCAGGAGAAGGAGATCCGTCCGGCGGGCGCGACGCATCGCATTCCACTGCATGCGCGCATCCTGGCGGCGAGCAGCGTGGACCTGGCGGCGGCGGTCACCAAGGGAACCTTCCGCAAGGATCTCTACTACCGGCTCAACGTGGTGACGCTGCGCATCCCGGCGCTGCGCGAGCGGCGCTCGGACATTCCGCTGCTGGCGACGCACTTCATGGATCGCATGTCGCGCGAAAGCGGAGAGAGCTACACGCTGAGCGACGATGCACTGCGCAGCATGATGGATTATGACTGGCCGCAGAATGTGCGCGAGTTGGAAGGCGCGATCGAGCGCGCGTGCACGATGGCCTCCGGCCCGGTGATCCACATGGGCGATCTGCCGACGCAGTTGCAGAACCACGAACTGGGCCTGCGGCGCGAAGCATCGCAGGTGCAAAGGGCGCAGTCCGCCATAGCACAGCCCACGGCGCTGCCGCGGGTGACGCCACTGGCGGAGTTGGAAAAACAGGCGATCCTGACCACGATCCGGCAACTGAAGGGCGACAAGCTGATGGCGGCGCGTCTGCTGGGCATCGGCAAGACGACGCTGTACCGGAAGCTCAAGGAATATGGGCTGTCGGAGAACGTGTCGCTGGAGACGCTGGAACCGATGAGCGGGGCAAGCGAATACAGACTGTGAAGACAGGGCTGTGAAAACACGGGGCTCTGAAAAACGGCTACGAAAGGAAATGGGGACAGGGGCTATGAAAGAAAAAGTGAACGCCGTACAGCGTGTGTTGGTGGTTTCAGCGCTGAGCGGGGCAGCGAACTGTGCCGCGGCGATCATGCAGCAAATGGGACTGGATGTAGAAGTGGCGCCGGGGCGGCGGGAGGCTCTGGATGCGCTGCGTGCCGGAAGCTATGCGGCGGTGATCGTGGAAGATTCGCTGGCCGAGGGCGATCCGCGGGGCGCGGAGGTGTTGTGGAAGATGGCCGGGCTGGCCATTCCCATGCAGGTGAACTTCGCCCTGACGGGAAGCGCACGGCTGATACGCGATCTGCGCGCGGCGCTGGCGCGTCGCGAGCAGGAGCAGGGCGCGGCGCAACTGGCGGCTCTGCGGGCGGTGGAAAGCGATCTGCGCAATACCATCTCCGGACTGCTGCTGCATACGCAACTGGCCCTGCGGGAGGGTCCGCCTTCTCCGCAACTGGAGCAGCGGCTGCGCCTGATGGCAGAGCTGGCGGGAAACCTGAAGCAGCGGCTGGATGTGCCGCAGGCGTAGCGGTCTTAAGCTTCTGGCGGCTGCGACGGTTGTTAAGATCGGCGCATGTCTCTCCATACAGAGATCGCGCTGCGCACATGTGTGCCAGGGGATGAAGAGGCGCTTGCGCTGGTGGGCGCCGCTACGTTTCTGGAGACATTCGCCGGTCTGTTGACCGGGCCGGATATCCTGGCGCACTGCCGGGTGCAGCATGCAGCGAGCCAGTATGCCGCGTGGCTGGCGGATGCGAAGTACCGGCTGTGCGTGGCTGAATGGAAGGGCGCGGCGGTGGGGTTTGCCGTGCTGTCGCCGCCGGATCTGCCGGTGGCCGTGACGCCGGACGACATCGAGCTGAAGCGCATTTATCTGTTGCACCGCTTCCAAGGCGGCGGGCTGGGACGCACGCTGCTGGAGTGGTCGGTTGCGCAGACGCGCGAGTTGGGCAAGCGCCGGCTGCTGCTGGGCGTGAAGGCAGACAACACGGCGGCGCTGGCGTTCTACGATCGCGTGGGATTTGTTCGGATCGGCGAGCGAAAGTTTCTCGTCGGCTCGATGCTGTGCGACGACTACATCCTCTCCCTTTCGCTGTAATGGTGGGTTATTCCTCTACCCGCAAGCTCGCGAGTGAGTGAAGCTGGCGGCCATCCTCGGCGAAATTTTCCGGAGCGAGCCACGATTCGAATGCACGGCGCACCAGCGGCCATTCGTCGTCGACGATGGAGAACCAGGCGGTGTCCCGGCTGCGCTGCTTGTAGACGACAGCCTTGAGGAAGATGCCTTCAAAGCGGAATCCGAGACGCAGAGCGGCGCGGCGCGAGGGTGCGTTGAGGGCATCGGCCTTCCACTCGTAGCGGCGATAGCCGAGGTCGTCGAAGGCGTGGCGCATCAGCAGGTATTGCATTTCGGTAGCGGCGCGAGTTTGTTGCAGCGACGGTGACAGATGAATGTGGCCGATCTCGATTGAGCCGTGCTCCGGCGCGATGCGCAGGTAGGCGGCGATCCCAGCCGGGCGACCGGTTTCGTCGAAGAGGGTAAAGAAGAGCGGATCCCGGCTGACGGCGTGCTTCTCGAGGCGCTGATACCACTCGTCCATGCTGGCCGGCGGGATGGCGGGCAGATAGGTGAAACCTGCGATGCCGGGCCCGGTGCACAGCGATTCATAGAGAGCCTCGGCGTGCTTCGCGGCGTCGAGCGGTTCGATTGTGCCGTAGCGGCCGCGAAAGCTGCGACGCTCCGGGAGAGGGCGTGTGCTCCAGTGGGGCAATGCGGGGCCCAAGGGTTGCGACGACCGGCTTGTGGAATCTTCCGCAATCGCTCTCACACTGTCTGCGAGGCGCTGGAGTGCGGCGGTGATGCGAGGGGCGATCGCGGGATCAACGGCGAGCTGTTGCGGCGTGCGCGCGTCGGCGTTGAGCGGGACGGTGAGGCAGGCTTCATCGAGGGAATCCGCACCCATGGTGATGAGAACTTCGCGCAGAGCGGCCTGCGCATAGACGGAACGCGCGGAGGCGTTGAAGAGCACAACCGGTTTGTGGGTGAATTCGATGCCGCTGACCAGCCAGTCGAGCGCGTTCTTGAGCGCGCCGGGAAGGCCATGCGCGTACTCAGGCGCGGAAAAGACAACGGCGTCGGCCGCGCTGATGGCTTGACGGAGCGCCGCGACGGCGTCGGGTGCGGCGGAATCGGGCGGGTTGTCGGGCTGGAAGAGCGGGATCTCGCCGAGGCGGGTGAATATCTCGACCTGGACCTGTGGCGGCGCGAGCAGTGCAGCGATTTCCAGCAGAAGCAGATTGGTGGAGCGGGCGCGAAGGCTGCCCGGGACGGCGAGAATGCGGAGGGGCGTGCTCATAGCATCGATGATCGCAGGTGCGGGGAGTTGACGGTGCGCCGCAGGTCGGGTGGAATGCCGTCATGCAGGAAGGAAGGGCTAGCAGAACAGCGGAATGGGTTGCGATGCGGCGTGCTGCGCACCAGCTCTACTTTGCGGCGCGTTCGGATGGGCTGACAGTGCGCGGTGGGGTGGGGCGGCTTGCGTGCGCGTGACGGGAGTGATGAAGAAGACGAATGATCGGGAAGGTCAACAATGCAGAAGATGAAGGGGGCGAGATGGCGAAGGTGACGGGGCTGGGCGGAGTGTTTTTGCGAGCACGTGATCCGAAGAAGCTGACAGCGTGGTATGCGGAGCATCTGGGGCTGCCGGTTACGGACTGGGGTGGTGTGTCGTTTGTGTGGGATGAGTGTGCGGCGCCGGAGGGGCATGGGAGCACGGCGTGGTCGCTGTTTCCCGCGGACACGACGTACTTCGGCGAGGGCGAGCAGAGCGCGATGCTGAATTTTCGCGTCGATGATCTCGACGCGTTGCTGGCGCAACTGGCCGCGAAGGATGTGTGGATCGACCCGAAGCGGCAGGACGAGGGATATGGGCGATTTGCGTGGATCAAGGATGGTGAGGGGAATCGCGTGGAACTGTGGGAGCCGCGATAGAGCAGGTCAGGATTGCGGCATTGCCAGGCGGTACCGGCCGTTCATTGGGAGGAGCAGCGCTCATGGCAGGTATTTCTCAGGGATCGGGTTGGTGGGCGACTCGCCGTCCCAAAGAATGGTGACGATCCAATAGCGGTTGCCGTCCTTGAGCAACTGGATGGAGTTGATGCCGCGCTGGAAGGGGGCGCTCTCTTTGGTTTTGCGCGACTCGTAAGTGGAGAAGACATGCACGATGCCGCCGAAGCTTTCGGTGGTGTTATGGATGCCCCGCTCGAAGAAGCCTTGTTGAAGAAGAGGCGCGGCGCGCTCCTGATACTGCTCGGGAGTGTATGGCATGACATCGGCGCGGTCACCAGTCTTGCTATGGCGGACGGGGATGAGGCGCGCATCGGGAACGAAGAGAGAACGGAAGCGGTTCCAGTCGCGCGGCTGGCCAGCGGGGCCGGAGATGACGTCGTACAAAGCGGCAAGTATAGAGTCGACTGACTGCACGTCGGCGGGGCTGGCCTTGGGCCAGTCATGATGCGCGGCGATGGAGCCGGGAGGCGGCGCCTTTGCGGCCTGAGCCGTTGCGTGCGGCAGACATGCTGACAGAGTGAAGCAGAGAAGAGCCGTGACGATTGCGAGCGTGCGGGTCATGCGGGGAAAATAGCACACGCAATGCGAAGGCGTCGCGCTGTTTCCGGCCGCGACGATTCGGCGGGTCTTTTATTCGTTGCGCGGCGCGTCCTGGCGAACAAGCGTTTCCACAAGTGTGTTCGCCAGCCAGTCTTCGTACTGCTGCGCGGTCCATCCGCGGTCGCGTACGAGCAGCCCATATAAATCGCGGCTGGTGAGGGACCAGAGGATGTCGCGTGCACGTTGCGGATCGAGGCCGCGGCGCAGGTTGCGCGAACGGACGAGGTACTGGATCATGCCGCTCTGCGCATCGTAGCGGGTGCATTCTCGCTCCGATTCCGACTGCGCGAGCGCAGGAGCAACGGCGCCGGCGCCGCGCAGCAGGTCGAGGACAGAGTGCTCCGACTCGTAGATGCGGCGCGCGATGCGCGCGGGAAAGCGCATGCGCTCGCGCGGGTCGGCGGTATGCATGGCTTCACGCACGAGGTTCTGATAGCTGTCGTCGAAGCGGGCGGCGTCGAGAATCTCGGAAAGGATGCCGGTCTTCGAACCGAAGACGGCATAGACCGTGGCCACGGCCACGCCGGCCTTCTGCGCGACGGCTTCCATAGTCATGCCGGCGTAGCCGTGTTCTTCGAGCAGCTTGCGAGCGCCCGCAGCAATGCGCGTACGGGTTTCGTCAGCCTGCCGCTGCCGGGTGGGAGACAGGTAAGCGCGTTTTTTCGGCACCTTCACAATTGACAGCATAATCCACGATTCGATATAGATACATATATCGAATATTAAGACCTGGAGTGAATCCTATGACTACTGTTGAACAGGCGAATGCCAGGACGGTCCGCCGGCTGTACGAGACCTGTCTGAATGACAACCGCGCTGAACTTCTGCCATCGCTGGTCAGCGACGATGTGGTGTTCCACGGAGCGACGGTGGAGAGGGGAATCGCGGCATATGCGGCGCTGACGGATCGGCTGCGGATTGCATTTCATGAGATGCATTTCACATTGTTGGACCTGATTGCCAGCGATGACCGCGTGGTCGTGCGATGGACGATGGATGCGACGCACGCTGGACCGCTGGCCGGCATCCCGGCGACGGGAAAGCGCGTACAGCAGCACGGGACCGTGATCTACCGGATGGAGAACGACAGGATCGCGGAGGTCTGGGCGCAGATCGACCGGATGGGCATGCTGCAGCAGCTTGGTGTCGATCCGCTTGCTACCGCAAAAGCAGCGGGCACCAGATAGATTGGCCGGGCCCTGCGCCTGGCTACGCGACGTGATCGCCAAGGGGAATGACATGCGACTGATTGTTCTGGGAGCTACGGGTGGGATCGGAAAATATCTGCTGGAGTTTGCAACGGCGCGCGGGCATGAGGTGACTGCGTTTGCACGTTCGCCGCAGAAGATTGCGCTGAAAAGCGAAAGGCTGAAGGTGATTCCGGGCGACCTGCTGAATGTAGAACAACTGGCGCAGGTGCTGCCGGGGCATGATGCGGTGCTGTCGGCGTTTGGGCCGGCCACGCTGCGCCAGGTTACGACGCGAAGGAAGTTTGGTGAGGTGCTGGCGGCAGCCATGCAGCGAAGCGGATCGCGCAGGGCGCTGGTGGTGTCGTCAGCGCTGCTGTTTGCGGAGCAGAACGTGGTCGGAAAGCTGTTGAAGGGAACGCTCTTCCGCAACCTCATCCCGGATATGACGGGGATGGAGGCGGCGATCGAGAAGGACGGGCTGGAGTGGACGCTGGTGCGGCCGCCACGGCTGACGAATGGTGCGTTGACGCAGAATTACCACGTGGCCGACGGTCGTTTGCCGAAGGGCATGACCGTCTCTCGCGCGTGCGTTGCGGATTTCATGGTGAAAGAGGCGGAACGGCCGGCGCATGTGCGGCAGATTGTGGGTCTCTCCAAATAGAATTCGTCACGAGACCGTTTTCACTGTTACTGTGTGCAGCCAGGTTTCGCGAAGTGTGGCTTTTCGTGATGGAAAAGCCACGTGGATGACCTCGCTCTTGTATATACCTACAGTGAAAACGGTCGAGGGTGACGAGATGAAGGTTGCGGTGATTACCGGGGCGGCGCAGGGGATCGGGCGGCGCACAGCGGAGGTGCTGGCGGAGGCGGGCTATGCGTTGGCGCTGCTTGATGTGCGGTCTTGCGAGGCCACGCTCGGCGCGGTTCGCTCCGCGGACGCGGACGCCACAGAGTTCGTGGGCGATATCTCCGATGAGGGCGTGGTGATCCGCGCTGCGCGGGCGGTGACGAAGCGTTGGGGTCGCGTGGATGTGCTGGTGAACAACGCCGGGATCAGCTTCATCACGCCGGCGGAGACGATGGAGGTCGCAGGATTTTCGGCGCGTGCTGGAAGTGAACCTGGTGGCGCCGTTTCTGCTGGCCAAGCAGTTTGGGGCGATGATGCTGAAGCAGCACTCCGGAAGCATTGTGAATGTGGCGTCGATTGCGGGATTGATGGGCGTGAGCGATCGCTCGGCGTATAACGCGTCAAAGCATGGACTGATTGGGCTGACACGCACGCTTGCGGCAGAGTGGGGCGGCCGCGGCGTGCGGTCGAATGCGGTGTGTCCGGGATGGGTGAAGACGGAGATGGATGCCGCGGACCAGGCGCGCGGGACTTACTCCGATGCCGACATCACCGGGCGCAATCCGATGGGGAGATTTGCAACGCCCGACGACGTTGCGCGGGCGATCGCGTTTCTGGCGGATCCGGCGTTGAGCGGATTTATCAACGGCCAGGCGCTTCCGGTAGATGGTGGCTGGACGATGGACGGAAGCTGGGAGAGCTTGCGGATGAGCAAGCGGTGAAGGCGGGATTGACCCGCCAAAGGCGATTGCAGGGTTGCAACGCGCCTTCGGCGAGGCAGGTTCCAGATGAAGACAAGACGCCCACTACTTCGTCGTCCAGGCTGAGAATCCCAGAGATGAGGACTCGATGCGAAGATCGTTCCAGCCGGCAAGCTCTCGGCGATGTACGGAGAAGTGGAGAGCGAGACTCGCCGGCTGCTGGCTAGGCTGCCGAAAGGTGATCTTGAGGCAGTGATCCGGTTTTTCGAGACGCTGCGCGAGGGGGCGGAGTGGTGGGGATGTCTGACGTGCCGGCGCAGCCTGCCAGAGCTTACAGTTGAGCCATCGATAGAATCAGGCATCGATGGGAGGAATTTCTTTGAAACGCCGAACATTTCTTACAGCTTCCCTGGCGGCCGCAGCGCTTGCGGCAGTGCGCGAAGGCGTGGCCCAGCCGCCAGCAGCAACTGCGCGTGAGTACTACCAGATCCGCCGCTATCGGTTGCAGGCGGGGCCGCAGACAAAGATCACGGAAAGCTACTTCGGCGATGCGCTGATTCCAGCGTTGACGCGCATGGGGATGGGGCCGATTGGCGCGTTCAAGCTTGACTACGGCCCGGAGACGCCGGCGTTCTATGTGCTGATTCCGAGTCGCTCTGTGGATGAGCTAGCGACGCTGGACTTGCGGCTCGCCCAGGATGCCGATTTCCTGAAAGCGGCAGACCCATTCTGGAATGCACCGGCCACCGCGCCTGCGTTTCTGCGCGTGGAGAGTTCTTTGCTGGCGGCGTTTGAAGGGTGGCCGCGATTGGTTCCTCCGGCGGCGACGGCGGCGAAAATCAAGCGCATCTTTCAGCTTCGGACGTACGAAAGCCCCAGCGACGCGGCGCACGTGCGCAAGGTGGAGATGTTTCACAAGGGAGAGTTCGAGATTTTCCAGAAGGCCGGGTGCCATCCTGTGTTCTTCGGCGATACGCTGATTGGTCCGCGCCTGCCGAACCTGACGTACATGCTGAGCTTTGCAAATCTGGCGGAGTTGGAGGCGGGCTGGGCTGCGTTCAGTTCCGATCCGGACTGGAAGAAGCTATCGTCCTCGCCCCGGTATAGCTACGAATCGATTGTCAGTAATATTTCCAATTTGATTTTGAGTCCGCTGGCGGCCTCGCAGATTTAAGGCAGCAGGTGAGGGTATATGATCTTGGGAGCACCTTAAAAGGTGCTCTCGTAAAGAGGGTGGAAAAGTGCTCGATATTACTCGTGACATTCAATCCCTGACGACCTTTCGCAGATCTTCCGGCGACCTGATGAAGCAACTGAAGAAGACTAAGCGTCCGCTGGTTCTCACGGTAAATGGGAAGGCTGCGGCGGTGGTCCAGGACGCGGAGTCCTACCAACGCCTGCTGGATATTGCCGCACGTGCCGAGGCGAAGGAGGGCATTCGCCAGGGAATGGATGACGTCACGCGTGGCCGCACTCGACCTGCAGGAGAGTTCTTCAGGGACTTCGAAGCCCGGCATGGCATATCTCGTTAATTTTTCCGTCAGAGCGGAGCGAGACTTTGTCAGCCTCTATCAAGAGATCGACGCGGAGCATTCGGATGCGGCGCTTGAATGGTACCGGGGCCTTAGGGAAGCAATCCTCAGCTTGAGTGAACATCCGAAGCGTTGCCCAAGGACCTCGGAAGACGCACGCCTGCGCCACCTGTTGTATGGGAACCAGCCGCATGTTTACCGCGTGATCTATCGCATCCACGAGAGGCAGAGGCGGGTGGATGTGCTCCACATCCGGCATGGGAGAAGGCGGAGGATGCCGGTCACGGATTAGGCGGGATGGCGACTATGACAGACCTGGTTTCGGATACCGATCTCGTTCCGATTTAATGGATGGTCTTCATCTTGCGCTGCATGTAGTCCATCATCACGTATTCACCTAGCCGGTCCGGCGTGGTGAAGTAGGCTTTACCGCGGCACATCGACGTCACCTTCTGGACGAACTGCACCAGGCCGAAGTCCTGCGCCAGCATGAAGGTGTTGACCATGATGTTCTTGCGCTTGCAGCGGCTGACCTCTTCGAGAGTTTCGGCGATGACCAGCGGGTCCAGTCCAAAAGCATTTTTGTAGATGCGGCCGTCGGGCAATGTGAGAGCGGATGGTTTGCCGTCGGTGATCATGACGATCTGCTTCATGTCTTTGCGCTGGCGATCGAGAATGCGCTGGGAGACACGAAGGCCCTCGCGGGTGTTGGTGTAGTAGGGGCCGACTTTGACGCGCGCGATCTGCGAGACGGGCATCTCTTCGGCGGAGTCATGAAAGAGGACGAGCGAGAGCGAGTCGCCGGGGTATTGGGTGCGGATGAGGTGCGAGAGCGCCATGGCGACGCGCTTGGCCGGCGTGAAGCGGTCTTCGCCGTAGAGGATCATGGAGTGCGAGCAGTCGAGCATGACGACAGTGGCGCAGGAGCTTTGATACTCGGACTGATGGACGTGCAGGTCGCGGTACTCGATGTTGAGCGGCAGGGTGATGCCTTCGCGGGAAAGCGCGTTGTTGAGCGTGGTGTTGACGTCGAGATTGAGGACGTCGCCGAACTCGTAGGGCTTTGATGCGCCAGAGGCCTCGATGCCGGTAGCCCAATGCCGCGTGTCGTGGCGGCCATAGCTGGATTTGCCGAGTGAGCCGAGCAGATCGCGAAGGGTTTTGAAGCCGAGGAAGTCGAGACTCTTATCGGTCACCTCGAAACGCGCTTCGGTTTCCGCACGACCGGTGCTGCCGGGGCGATTGGCCATGCGACTGGGATCATGCGGCGCGTCGATGGAGACGTACTCCTCCTGCTGCATGCGTTCGATCATGCGATCGATGAGTTCGTCCACCTGCTCGCCGGACATCTGCTGCAGACGCTCCTGCGCATCGTCATCCAGCAACTCTCCGGATTCGAGTGCCTGGCGGATGGCCTCGCGCAGGTTTTCGAGCGTGTGGTCGCCGTTCAATTCGGAGAAGCGCGAGTAGGGGTCCTGGAAGCCGGAGTCGAGCAGATAGTCGGAGAGGGCCTTGAGCAGGTCGTCCATCTCGATCTCGGAGGCGAGGTCGCCGGTGTACTTGGTGTAGCGGACGCGCTTCATGTTTCCAGCGTAGTCCCAACCGATGCAGCAGCGCCAGAGCGGTTGCGGAGCCTGCCGGTTATTTGCTGAAGTGTTCCAGCAGATTGTCGCTGTCGCGCTCGACGGAGCGGAGGGTATAGCCAGCGTCAAGGAATTGCTCGAGACAGTCCTTGCACGCGGTGGCGCTGAGCGTGGGATTGAGTGGACTGTAGACGTAGAAGTCGTGATGATGGGCGAAGAAATCGGCAAAGCTCGTCGCGCGAAGGTCATCCAGGCGCGCCCAGAGTGCTTGACGACGATAGCCACTCAGCTCAGGGTCATGTGCATCGGGAATGCCCAGGAGGAGACGGGCGCGCAATGCGGGCGGCGCGTAGTAGTAGAGATAGAGATAGGTATGCTCGTCAGTCACGAGGATGTCCTGAGGGCCTGCAGCGCGCAGCACAGCGGTGTCGCGTAGCAGCGGCTGATGGGGATCCGGAGGAAAGGGCAAGCGGCTTGCGGGCTCGATCTGGTCAAGGTCGGCATGATGCCAGCGGCAATAGGCGGCGATGGCGGTGTCCGCTGTGAGCAGGAAGAGCATTGCGACGACGAGTCCCTTCGCAGCGAGCGCGCGGCGGCTGCGCGCGGCAGCCGCCTGCGCCAGCAGGATGGCGTAACCGGCGGCGGCTGCAAGGAAGTAGCGGTTGAAGAATGGGCCGTGGCTGATCTTGACGCCGATGGCTCCGATGAGAGCGAGGGAGCCGAAGATTGCGGCAAGCCAGAGTTCCTCCGGCAAAAAGTTCTTGCGTATCCCTTGCGGAGGCTCACGTTGCGTTTGCGCCCCCTCGATAGCGAGCAGCAGCAGAAACACGAGCAGCAGGACCACTGCGGGCCCCACCATGGAGACGAGGTATTGCTGCAATACCTCGTATGGGTGGATGTGAATTCCACCGATCAAGCTTGCCGCGTGATACATGTGAATAATGTGCAGATAGAGCGGCGCGACACACACGGGTGCGATGAGCAGGACCGCGGCTGCTCCCGGATGAAAGCGCCTGCCTTTGATAAGACCGAGAGACTCTACGGCGAGAAAGGGCACGAATAGATAAAGGGCATAGACGTGCGTGAGCAGCGCAGCGATGGAGCTGAGGAAGAGCGCGAGCGATCCAGAGGGAGAGGCTGCTTTGCTGCCGGGCGCGCTGCCAGCAGACCAGCATGAGTCCGCACCAGCCGAGCACAGACCCTGAGGGGCGTGCTTCATAAGCGTAAAGGTGCGCCAGCGTGAAGACGGGAAAGAGGGCTGCGACGCAACCGTACAGGGGACCGAGGCGGCGGCGAACGAAAACGATAGATGCAGAGTGCAGAAGACCCAGAAGCCAAGGATAGCGGGAAGGCGTGACGCGATCAGGCCCTCTCGCCGAAAAGGCTTTGTCTCCAGCGTGTGAGGAGATAGAAGAGCGGAGGGTTGAAGTCTCCACCATGCAGAACGGCGGTCCATGTGGCGCCGAAGCTGGGGAGCCTGCACAGAGAACAGTGATGATTTCGTCGAACCAGAAGGTTTTCAGCGAGGCGCGCAGGAGCGTGTCGGCGAAGTAGAGGGCAGAGATCAGCAGGAAGGCAATCACTATCCTGTTGCGCGAGGTGCTTGCTGCGGAAGGCTCGATGTTCGCGATGCTGGATGCCGACGATGGGGAAGCCATAGGTGACAAGGGATGATTGTAGAGCGAAAGTACGGAATCGGGGCGGTCATGACAACGGAGCGATATCCATGCGAGGACGGCTGTGTTGGCGGATGAGCTGAGGCAGTTGGCGATCGTCCTGGTGCGTACCCGCAATCCGCTGAACATCGGCGCCGCAGCCCGCGCGATGCAGAATTTTGGAGTGCACGAGCTCCGTCTGGTGGCTCCCTATGAGGCGTCGTTTCGTGAGTCGCGTTCTGGCGTGGGTGCGGGAGCGGTGCTGAACGACGCGCGGGAGTTTTCGAGCGTTGCCGAGGCAGTGGCGGATTGCCGGCTGGTGATTGGCACCACCGCGGCGCGGCGGCGCGAGCTGGAGCAGCCGCTGGTCGGGCTGGAGCAGGCGGCGGATCAAGTGCGCGCGGCGCTGAAGCAGGGAAGAGTGGCGCTGTTGTTTGGATCGGAGAAGCATGGGCTGCGGCGCGAGGATCTGGAGCATTGCCACTGGCTGGTGCGGATCGCGACAGAGGATGCCCAGCCCTCGATGAATCTGGGACAGGCGGTGGCGGTGTGTCTTTGGGAACTGGTGCGTGACACTGCAGCGCCTGCCGCGCAGGGTGAAGCTGGTGCGGCGTCCGGCGAGTTGGAGCGGTTGGGTGCGCTGCTGATGGAACTGCTGAAGGCTGGAGGGTATACGCATCCGGAGACGGCAGCGAGTACGGAATCCGAAGTGCGGCGGATGCTGCGGCGCCTGCAAATTACCGACGCGGATACACATCTGATCATGGGCATGGTGCGAAAGCTGCTTTGGAAGGTGCGGTCTGGCGGCGGGGACGGGAAATAGGGTGCGGCTCTTCTGTCGACAACGCCGCGGTTGACATCATCCCGCGCTCGTGGCACCTTGGTAGCAATGACGTTCCGCGCCACCAGCCGATTTAGCTTTGCATACCGTTATTGGTTTCCGATAGCGGCCCCGGCGGCGTGTGCGCATCCAGATCCCAGATGATCTAGAACAGAGCGTAAAAGTCCCGAAGGCCGCGATTCCCATCGCGGCCTTTTCCTTTTCAGCAGACAAACAACCTATCCGGAGAGAGGCCATGAGCGACACAGCAGCAGTTTTGGAGGCAGTGGAGGTTGGTCCAGAGAGGAAATGCGCGGCGGCGGCCAAGCCGGAGAGGCTGACGGCGCGGCGCGATGCTGCTCACGCGACGGTCGTGCGGGTGGGTGATGTTGCGATTGGCGGCGGTCGGCCGGTGGTGATTGCGGGGCCATGTTCCGTGGAGTCGCGCGAGCAACTGTTGGCCGCTGCCGAGGGCGTGAAGGCGGCGGGGGCAACTGTCTTGCGTGGCGGAGCATACAAGCCGCGGACTTCGCCGTATGACTTCCAGGGGCTGGGCCTGGAGGCGCTCCTGATTTTGCGCGAGGTGTCGGAGCGGACAGGATTGCCGGTGGTCAGCGAGGTCATGAGCACGGAGGACATCGAGGTGGTGAGCGACCACGTGGAGATGCTGCAGGTGGGCGCGCGCAACATGCAGAACTTCGCGCTGCTGCGACGGCTCGGCAAGGTGCGACGACCGGTGCTGTTGAAGCGCAATCCCGCGGCAACGGTGAAAGAGTGGCTGCTGGCGGCGGAGTACATCCTGGCCGGCGGCAACGACCAGGTGGTGCTGTGCGAGCGTGGGATCCGCTCCTACGATCCGGATCTGCGCAATACCTTTGACATTGGCGGCATGGTGCTGGCGAAGACGATGACGCATCTGCCGGTGATTGCCGATCCTTCGCATGCCACGGGAAGGCGCGACCTGGTTCCGGCGCTCTCTCGTGCGGCGCTGGCAGCGGGGGCGGACGGATTGATTGTGGAGGTGCATCCGCAGCCGGAGAGCGCGCTGTCGGATGGCGCGCAGTCGCTGAACCTGCAGGATTTCGCGGTGATGATGCGGGGCCTGCCGATACCAGTCTGTGGCCGGGCATCGTGAAGCCGCTGCTCTTTCAGACGCTGCCGGCCGCGCCTGGAGGACGAGATTGCCATCCGGGTAGCAGGGACGCAAAGACTTATCGAATCAGCCACTTCGATCTCCCCAGGCTGCAAATCGCCGTTCGCCAGGCGTCGTCACTGATCGCTCTTTAGTTCCGCATCTCTTACTCTTTCTCTATGCGTCCCGAAGTCGTTCCAGCTGGAGATGCATCTCTTAATCCATGAATGTAGAAACATCGTTGCTATTTGGCCCGTACCAAGCGGGCGCGCTTCATTTGAAGAACAGGATTGTGATGGCGCCGCTGACGCGGGCGCGGTCCAGCCGCGCGGCCGTGCCGCCAGAGTTTGCCGTGGAGTATTACCGGCAACGCACCGGCGCGGGGCTCATCATTTCGGAAGCGACCAACATTTCACCGCAGGCTATCGGCTACGCCTTTACACCGGGCATCTGGAGCGCGGCGCAAGTGGAGAGCTGGAAGCATGTGACGCGCGCGGTGCACGACGGGGGCAGCCTGATCGTGATGCAGCTATGGCACACGGGCCGCATCTCGCATCCCGATTTGCATGCTGGCGCGATGACGGTGTCGGCATCCGCAATTGCGCCTGGCGGTGATGCATTCACCTACGAAGGGCCGAAGCGGTTGCCGACGCCGCGGGCGCTGGAGACTGGCGAGATACCGGGCATCATCGAGGACTACCGGCACGCGGCGGCGAACGCGCGGCTTGCCGGCTTCGACGGCGTGGAGGTGCACTCCGCGAATAACTATCTGCTGGAGCAGTTCATCCGCGACAGTACAAACCGGCGAACGGACGAGTACGGCGGTTCGGTAGAGAACCGGCTGCGCTTCCCGCTGGCGGCGGTGGAGGCGGCGGTGGAGGCCTGGGGTGGAGGCGAGCGGGTTGGCGTGCGCATCTCTCCCACCACAACCAGCCCAGGCGAGACGCCACTGGACAGCGATGTGATGGGCACATACAGCAAGTACATCGACGGATTGAATGCGCTGGGCGTCGCGTACATTCACGTGATCGAAGGCGTGACGCGGGAGACGCGCGTGGCTCCGGGTGGTGTCGATTTCCTGGCGCTGCGGCGGCGCTTCCGCGGCAGCTATCTTGCGAACAACCGCTACAACAAAGAGCTGGCGGAAGAGGCATTGAACTCCGGCCGCGCGGATCTGGTGAGCTTTGGCCGGCCGTTTATCGGCAATCCCGACCTGGTGCAGAGATTGCGCGAGGGCTCACCGCTGGTGGATGCTCCGCAGGAGACGTATTACGGCGGCGGTGAGAAGGGCTATAGCGATTGGCCTGCGCTGACGGAAGCAAAGAAGAAGTAGCAGACCCGAGCCGCACAGCCTCTGTCACGAAACGCCTTCCTCTCATGGAAGGCGTTCCTTTTTGCGGCTGTGCGGACTCTGCTACCTGTGTGGGGCAGGTCAGATATATTTGACTCCCAGCTAAGACACAAAATCGGATTGACCAGGTGAATAGCGCATGAGCGAGTTCGAGATATTCACGATGGTTCTGCCCGTACTCGTGCCCGTGCTCATTGGCTGGTTGGCGGTTCGAGTCAAACTGCTGGAGAGCCAGGACGCGAAGGCGCTCACCTCCGCATTTCTCTATATCTTTTTGCCCGCGTTGATTGTGGGTCATCTTGCGACACAAAACCTGCGGGAGTTGTTCGATGTACGTTTCATTCTTGCCACCGCCGCCCTGATGTCACTGATCTATGCAGTCGTTTTCTTCGTCAACATGTTCGTGCTGCGACGATCAACGGCAACAAGCGCTTTGGCGGCATTTGCGTGCTCTAAATTCAATGCGATGGTGGTCGGGCTTCCTCTGCTGCTTGTCGCAATCGGGCATCGAGCGATCATCGCGGTCGTCATCAACATGCTCATCGGGTACTTTACGATTCTGCCGGTCACGCTCTTCCTGCTGGAGATTGGAAAAGCGCAGCAAGCAGGGCATGGCACCAGTTACGCAGCGGTAGTGGCCAGCGCTCTGCGGCATGTTGCCCTGGACCCGCTGGTGCTTGCTACCGTGCTGGGTTTGCTGATCGCTGCGCTGCACGTTGCGCTGCCGAGATGGCTGAGTGAAAGCCTGTCCATCATCGGAGCGGCCGCGATCCCCGTGCCACTGGTGGCTGTTGGGATGACGATTGGCGCTTCTACCATCCAGGAATCCATGCGCGAAGCGGTGTGGGTCACCCTGGTGCGGGTCGTCGCTTCTCCGATTCTGGCGATTGAGTTTGCCCGGCTCTTTGGTCTCTCCCCGCTCTACTCCATTGCGCTGGTGATCTCCTTCAGCCTGCCGACGGCTAAGATGGCGTTTGCGCTGGCCGAGAAGCATGGGGCATACGAAACGCAGATGGCGGCCATTGTGACGATGACCACGGTCTCGCTGGTGGTGGTGTTTCCCATATTCATGTGGGTCTGCGAACACCTGTGGCCGGGCATCATCCAGAAAGGCCATCTGATGGGGGCGATGTAGCGTTTCCATCACAGGACTGGCGAACGTTTTTCGCAGAGAAGTCTCACTCGCTCGCGGCTGAGCCTAGTTCAAGCCGCTGCGTTGCTTGTTGGAACGCCGCTGCTGCCACTGCTCGTACTCGCGGGCTTCGTCGCGGCGCTCCTGGCCGCGTTCGGCGCTTGCACGCGCTCGCTCCTGCGCGCTGAAGCCGCGCTCCTCGCTGCGGCTTAGCTTTTTGTGGGCATAGAGGCCCTCCAGCAGGAACTCCGCTGCAGCGACGATCTTTTCCGGCGGCGTCTTTTTGCTGGATGCCAAGCGGTGAAAGCTTTTCCAGGAGGCCCTGAATCTGCTCCAACTCGGCGAGTGTGGCTTTGGCCGACTGGCTGTCCTCGATCTTTACCGTGCCGCCCAGGTTGAACCACTCCTCGATCTGCTGTGTGTTGGTTTGGGCGAAGTATTGATCGTAGACGCGAAGGATGGCGGAGCGGATGATCTCACGGACGACGACATCGGCGCCCTTCATCTCGCCTTCGTATTCGAGCTCGATCTTTCCGGTGATACCGGGCAACGCGGTGTAGATGTCGCCGACGCGGGGAAAGGCGAGCGATTCGCCGTGCAGCAGCGCGCGACGCTCTGCGTTCGAGACGGCGAGCTCCATGGTGGAGATGGGAAGGCGCTGCGAGACGCCGGAACGCTTGTCGACCTTCTTGTCTTCGCGGGCGACAAACGCGATCTGCTCGACGATCTCGTAAATGTAGTCGGCGATCTCCGTGGCAAGAGAGCCGCGGACGCTCCACGATTCCTGCCGCGTGATGGCGATGCCTTCGCTGACGGTCTGCGGGTAGTGGGTACGAATCTCCGAGCCCATGCGGTCCTTGAGCGGGGTGACGATTTTGCCGCGCGCCGTGTAGTCCTCGGGATTGGCGCTGAAGACGAGAGCGACATCGAGCTCCAGGCGCACGGGTAGCCCTTAATCTGCACATCGCCTTCCTGCATGATGTTGAAGAGCGCAACCTGGATTTTGCCGGCCAGGTCGGGCAGCTCGTTCACGGCGAAGATGCCGCGATTGGCGCGCGGCAGCAGGCCGTAGTGCATGGTGAGCTCGTTCGAGAGGTCGGCGCCGGAGCGTGCGGCCTTGATGGGATCGAGATCGCCGATGAGGTCGGCGACGGTGACATCCGGCGTAGCGAGTTTTTCGACGTAGCGGTCGTCGCGGCGCCATCCACGCGATGGGGGTGGCGTCGCCGCGCTCGGCGATGAGATCGCGCGCGTACTTCGAGATGGGGCGGTAGGGGTTGTCGCGAATCTCCGAGCCGGCAACGTAAGGGGCAACGGGGTCGAGCAGTTCCGTAAGCGCGCGCAGGATACGGCTCTTGGCCTGGCCACGCAGGCCGAGC
Source organism: uncultured Acidobacteriaceae bacterium (assembly GCA_963763665.1). GTDB lineage: Bacteria > Acidobacteriota > Terriglobia > Terriglobales > Acidobacteriaceae > KBS-83. Next base: position 93,937 of record CAVXPT010000007.1, read on the forward strand.
AGGATGAAGTTCTGGCGGGAAAGGATGGCGTTGATGATCTGCGGCACGACGGTGTCGTCAAAGCCGATGATGCCGGGAAAGATGGCTGCGGAATTCTTTGCAGAAGCCTGGTCCTGCAGGCGCCGGATGAGGTTGACTCGCAATTCGTCCTTGACGCTGCGGCTGACGTAGGCCTCCGTGAACTGCTTGCTGGCGCGCAACTCTCCAAGCGTAGCGGGCAATGCCGGGTTGGGCGAGGTTGTTTTCTGCGGCATGCTGGAGTACCTCCTGGCGCTCGGACAAGCACTGTCTCTCTACTGTACTGTTTCGAGCCATAGATGTGGGCGAAGGCACAAGGATGCGGCGAGAGCCTTACATGATGTGCCCGTTGGTGGAAGCGCGCTCGCTGATCTTGGCGCCGCTGCGCAACTGGGGCAGAACGGCACGGTAGTAGCTCAGAAGCGCATCGGTGCGTTCGGCATCCGAGCGCATGGCAAGGAGCGCCTGCTGGAAGTTCAGGTCAGCAGGGACGGTGGCGGCGAGCAGATATGCGACCGGCGCATCGAGATTGAGGTGCATGGGGATATCGCTGGTCCCCGTCAGGTGCATAGCCTCAAAGTGCAGCGCCACGCATTCCTCGCGCGACGAGCGGGTTGCAGGCTCGCCTGCGTCGGGGAGGAGAGCCACTTCGGCCTGGATGAAACTGCGGCTGTCATCCAGTTGCTCGATCTCGAAGCGGTCCATGCCCTGAGTGAGGATATCGCTGCGTCCGTCTGGATAGCTGCGCAACACGCGCACCACCTGCGCGGTGCAGCCGATGGTGGCCAGGCCATCGCGCTGTGCACACACGACGCCGAAGACGGTGTTGCCGGCGACGCACTCGGTGACCATCTCGCGATACCGCTGTTCGAATATGTGCAGAGGCAGCGGCGCTCCGGGAAAGAGCACGACATCGAGCGGGAACAATGGAATCTTCATGAGTACCGTAGCTTTCCGGCTCTGTTGCAGGCTCATCCGTGGCAGGTACAAGAGTCAATCAGGAAAGTTCGTCCAGCATGGCGCTCATTTCGTTCAATGCAAGAGCGTTGCCGGTGCGGCGTGCCGCGGCCACTCCGGCCTCCAGCCGCTGGCGTGCTTCGCCGTTGCGGCCGGCTTTGATCAGCAGTTGTGCGGACATCTGGTAGCCCGCGGTGTAGTCGGGGTGCGCGGTGGTGAGCTGCTGGAATTCATCGAGGGCCGTGGCGGTGTCGCCCTGGCTGGCGTGTTCCATGGCCAGGCCGTAACGCGCGAAGGCATCGTTCGGGTTCTGCGCGAGAATTTCCTTGAGAAGTGCGATTTTGTCCATGGCGATCTTGTCCCTTGGATGCCGCTCCTCCGTTGAACGTAGCATGCCGGAGCGAGGCGTGCATTGCGGGTTTGGGCGCGATGCTCGACACTGAAGGGTACTTACAAGGACGAGAGAGACCCATCCATGGACTTTGCCGCTCAACTGCCTACCCGTTCCGTTGCCGAGTCGCGCAGCGAGATGACGGAGCTGATCCTGCCGAACGACACGAACACGCTGGGCAACCTGCTGGGCGGCCGGCTGATGCACTTCATCGACCTGGTGGGCGCGATGGCGGCCTACCGGCATGCGCGGACGCACGTGGTGACGGCGTCGATGGATCACATCGATTTCATCGCGCCGGTGCATGTGGGTGATCTGCTGATTTTGAAGTCGTCGGTGAACCGCGCCTTCAACACCTCGATGGAGGTGGGGGTGAAGGTATGGGTGGAGAACACCATCGCGGGTATGTACCGGCATGTGGCGTCGGCGTATCTGACCTTCGTCGCCGTGGACAGCCAGGGACGGCGCGTGCCGGTGCCCAGGCTGCAGCCGGAGACGGAGGAGGAGAAGCAGCACTACGAAGACGCAGCGCGGCGCAGAGAACTGCGGCAGAAGGAGCTGGAGCGCAAGCGCCAGGCGAAGCCGCAGGATGCCATGGCAGGCACGGTGCGGCCCGATGGATACCCGAGCAAGTAGAAGTTAGGGCAGCGGACGCTGCATGCGGATGTAAAGCGCGCCGCTGTATTGCGGCAGGGAAAAGGTGTCGCTCGATTCGGTGAAGCCGAGTGCCCTGTAGAAGGGCACAGTGGCAACGCGCGAGGTGCACCACACGAGGGTGCCGCATTGCTCGGCGGCATAGGTGAAGCAGCGTTGCGCGAGTTGCTTGCCGAATCCGTGGCCGCGATATTCGGGAAGCGTAGCCATGCCACGCAGACGCCAGGATGTTGCGCTGCGCTCGCCTGGTATGGGCTCGCGACAGAGGGTGGCCACTGCTGCAAGCGTGGTTTGGACAGAGGCAGCTACATAGATGCCGAGATGCAGGGTGTCGGGCGCATCGTCGCCGGGGTAATGGCTGCCGCCGGGCGGCAGACCGGGACGAAGGACCGCATTGCGGAGCGCGATGGTATCCCGGGCAGCGATGCGCCGAATCTCCCCCGCCCTGGCGTCTGCAGCCGGCGTCATAGGGACGACGCGATGGCTGCGAAGAGGCGGTCGATGTCGGCGGCGTCGTTGTAGAGGTGCGGCGAGACCCGCACGGAGTCTCCGCGGATGCTGACGTAGACCTGCGCTGCGGAGAGCGTCGCTGCGAGCTTTGCGGGCAGGCCGTTGCGGAAGCGGATGCCGAGCATATGTTTCGAGCGCTCCTCTGCCGGCGCGACGTCGTAACCCGCGGCCAGTGCGCGCTGCGCGATGTCATCCGTGAGATGCGAGAGGGATTGCTCGATGGAAGCGATGCCCCAGTCGAGGATCTGCTGCAGAGCTGCTGAGGCCATGGGGGCAAGGACGAACTGCGTGAACTGGCCCATGTCGAAGCGGCGCGCGCCGGCCTGGAACTCATCGCAATAGTCGTTGATGCGGGTAAAGTCGGAGCTGCCCCGGCGCGGCATCCATGACTGCTCGATGGGCATGCCGGCCTGCTGCCACTTTGGCGACGCGTAGAGATAGCTGAGACCATAAGGGCCGAGCAGCCACTTGTAGCCGACCGAGACAAGGAAGTCAGGCTGGATGCGGCCAATGTCGAGCGGCACCGCGCCCAGCGACTGGCTGGCGTCGATGACGAGAGCCGCGCCTACCTGACGTGCGCGTTCGCCGACGCGGTCAAGATCGACAATGCTGCCATCCATCCAGTGACAGCGCGGCACACAGACGACGGCGGTGCGGTCCGTGACGGCGTTCAGGACAGCTTCCGTCCAGCCGGAGCCGGGCTCACGCTGGACGGTGACGATCTGCGCGTTGTGTTTCCGCGCCGCTTCGCGCCAGGTGAAGACGTTGGAAGGGAAGGCCTGGGCGAGAAGAAGGATGGAATCGCCCGAGTTGATTTTTACGTTGGCGGCCGCAATGGCCATGCCGTAGCTGACGGCGGGTACCAGGGCCACGGAGTCCGCGCCGGTGCCGAGAAGCTTGCCGGCGAGTGTGCGGAGCTCCTCGGCGCTGGAAAACCAATTGGCTCCGGTGAGGGTCCAGGGTGTGGCCTTGAGGCGCACGGCCTCGAGGCCCGCGGCGGTCACGGACTTCAACTGCGGAGACATGTTGGAACAGTTCAGGTAGGTGATGCCGGTGGGGATATCGAAGAGATGTGCGGCGGCGAGGGCTTCCATACAATCATGTTGCCATGCCGATACCGGGGGATACATGATAATTTGAAGGGTCGATCCGCTGGAGTCCTTAACTTATAAGGCAATAATGGCTCAATGACAACTAAGTATGCGTCTCTGCTGGATGCGGTGAATCTGCGGCTGCTGTCGCAGCTCGAGAAGAATCCGCGGATGCCGATGTCGGAGCTTGCGCGGCATGTGGGAATGTCGAGTCCCGCGATCACCGAGCGCGTTGCCCGCCTCGAGGAGAGCGGTGTGATCCGGGGATACAGGATGGACGTGGATCCGGTAGCCCTGGGTTATCCGTTGATTGCGTTTGTACGGGTGCGGCCGATGATGGGGCGGCTGGCGAAGATCGCCGAGGTGGCAGCGCAAATTCCCGAGGTGACGGAGTGCCATCGCGTCACGGGTGAGGATTGTGTCATCCTCAAGGTGTACCTGAGGGACGTTTCGTCGCTGGACCGCGTGCTCGACCGCTTTCTTGCGTACGGCCAGACCACGACGTCGATCGTCCAGTCATCACCGGTCCCCCCGCGCTCCCTGCCGCTGCCGAAGAAGGCGTCCTGATCCACGAGCGAGGAGCGGAAGTCTCGCGGGAGCGACGGCATCGCGAAGAAAGAGGAGTGTCACGAGATGGGAGCACACGGACAGCAGATGCCGCAGCCACAGTCGCTGCCGGGGGTAAAGGCGATCATCGCCATTGGTTCGGGCAAGGGCGGAGTGGGCAAGACCACGCTGGCCGTGAACCTTGCCATTGCGATGGCGAAGCTGGGCCATACAGTCGGGCTGGTGGATGCGGACATCTACGGGCCGAACGTGCCGCTGATGATGGGCGCCACCGGGCAGCCGCGCGTGCTTGAGGGCAATCGCATCGAGCCGCTAACGGTACATGGCGTGAAGATGATCTCGGTGGGCTCGCTGACGCCGGGCGACAAGCCGCTGGTGATGCGCGGACCGATGCTGCACCAGATCATCCGGCAGTTTCTGCAGCAGGTTTCCTGGGGCGAGCTGGATTATCTGATCGTCGATCTGCCGCCGGGCACGGGCGATGTGGTGATCTCGCTGGTGCAGACGGTACCGCTGACGGGCGCGGTGGTGATCTCCACCCCTTCGGATGTGTCGCTGCAGGACGCGCGCAAGGCGCTGGAGATGTTTCACCAGGTGAATGTGGAGGTGCTGGGCATCGTGGAGAACATGAGCCAGTTCACCTGCCCGCATTGCGGCGAGGTGATCGACATCTTTTCCAGGGGTGGCGTGGAGCGCACCGCGCAGCAGTTCAAGCTGCCATTCCTGGGATCGGTGGAGCTGGATCCGAATATCCGGCAGGGCGGCGATCGTGGATTGCCGGTGGCCTTGGCGCCGGAGGCATCGTCAGTGGGCACGGCGAGCTTCTATGCGATTGCGCGCAAGCTGATCGAGCGCGCCGAGGAGCAGCGCGCGCACGAGCAGAACGTCTTCGAAATCACGTAGCGGCGGCGAAGCGGAAGTGTCGCGAGGACACCTCCGCCCTGATGCATTTGCGGTGGATCAGTGTCTCCCCAGCAATCCGCCCAGCGCCTTGCCCAGGTTCTTGCTGGGAATCTGCTGGTCCGCCTTTGCCGAGCAGGCTGCCGGCATTCAGCGAGCCCGGGCTCAGGCCTTTGCCGGTCAGGCCTTTCATATCGGGCGTAATGACGGGGCTCGATGCCGTTCCCGTAATGGTGACCGGGATGCCGTTCTTCAATGCTCCGGCAGCCGCACCGCCTACGCCCCCGCCGATCATGGAGATTGCGGTGGTAGCCATGCCCGTCGCGCCGGTTTGAGCGAGCTTCGCAATGACATGGAAGTTCAGCGCCTTGGCTGCGCTTACAGTGCCACTGCCGGTGGCCGTACCGAGACCCGCGACGGTGAGCAGGATGTTCTGAGCCTCTAATCCCCCTCCAGCTTCGCGCAGGTTGAGGCTAAGTATCTGGATCGTGGTGCCGCTGCCTGGCTTGGCGCCGACAAGCGCGGCGGCAGGACCCATCTTGGATGCAAGATCGAAGCCGGCGAGCTGCGTGTTGTCGATGCGCACGGGGCCGGTGATGACCGGCGCATCCGTGGTGCCGGTGACGGCGAGTTTGGTGGTGAGGGTTCCGCCCTGCAGCTTCGAGCCAGAAGGCATCTGGATGCCGAGCGCGGGCAGGAAGGCTTCGAGATCGTTGATCGGAGCGCCCTGGGTGCGCCGCGGTCAGTTCAGATTGGTCTTCGCGCCCTGGGTCTGATAGGTGCCGGCAATGTTGAAGAGGGCTTTGTCGAAGGCGAGCGTGGTGTTCTGCAACTGGCCGGAGAGCGAGGCGAGATTCTGGTCCATGGTGAAGTTGACGTGCACGGGACGCGGCGCGGGCGAACCGTTGACGGCCAGCTTGAGCTGCGATGCGTCGAGGGTGCCCTGCACGTGCGCGGTCTGACCATTCGAGGTGACGTCGGCATTGAGATCCGCAATGCCCGCGACACCGGCCGAGGGAGGAACGAAGCCGCCGGCAACCAGGTCAACATGTTTGAGCTCGACCTTTGCGGTGAAGGGGGTCTTGGAGGCGTCGGCCTGGTTGAAGGGTCCGCCCTTGCCGCTGACCGAGACGGTGCCGTTGCCGGAGAAGGATGCGGAGAGAGAGTAGGTGAAAGGCGTGGTGAGCGAAAAGTCGCTGACCTTGGCCTGCACGTTCTGCACGACGCGCGGCGGCGTAGGGGCGCCGAGGTCGGTGACGGTGACCTGGCCATCCTTCACCTCCAGGACACCGATGGAGAGGTTGGGCATGGAGCTTTGCGTCTCGGCAGTGTTGGCGCGCTTGCTGGAGTTGCCAAGCGTGGCGTAGTTCCACTTATTGGCCTGGTTCTGAATCAAAGAGATCTTTGGCGTGTCGATGGTGATGCTGCGGATCAGGATCTGCTTGTGGAAGAGGAGCGGCGCCGACCTCGATGCCGATGTGGAGCTGCTTGGCCTGCACGAAGGGTTGCTGGCCAAACGCGGGATCCTCGGAGATGCTGAGCTGATCGGCGGTGAGCGAGCCCGAGAAGAGCGAGAAGCTGAGATGTCCGAGGGTGACCTGCCGTCCCGTGGCGTCGGAGAGCATGCTTTGCACGCGGGGGCGGTAGTTATCCGCATTCAGGAGGAAAGGAATGGCGATGAGCAGGATGAGGACGATGCCGCCCACCACTGCCGCAATAGTGATCCACAAACGACGTCCGGCCATCATAAGAACCCTCTTTCTGTGTTGGGCAATGTCTTGTTCCATTTGGTCCACGCCACCCCACCGGGAACACGCTGATGGTACTGCGGTTTAGCCGCGAAAGTGTGAAAGCCCCACGTTGAACCACCCAGGTGATGCCAGTCAACCTGCTACGATAAATGAGGCGGCATCTACCCGAAACGACCTTCCGGGGTTGAGCCGGCAGGGGATACGGCCATGACAGCAGAGCTCCGAATCAGTCCGCGCGAGCGACTGATATTGACGGCCATCCTGGAGATGTACATCGCTACGGGCGAGCCGGTGGCGTCGCAGGCCGTGGCCCGGATTTATGCCGATAAGGAAGGGATGAGCTCGGCCACGATCCGGAATGTGATGGTGTCGTTGAGCGAATCCGGCCTGCTGGAGCAGCCACATACCTCTGCGGGACGGATTCCGACGGCCAAGGCGTTCCGCTTTTACGTAGAGCATCTGGCAGGAGCGGCGCGCGCCGCGACGGGAATGAATGCGCCGCAGCTCTCGGCGGAGAAGCGCCAGCAGATTGATGACTGCTTTGCCGGGGTGACCAGCCGGCAGCATTTCCTGGAGCGGACCTCGCATGTGCTGGCAATGATCTCGAGCGGCGTGGGGGTGGCCTCGGAGGCCGCGGGGGAGACGGAGTGCCTGGAGCATATCCATTTTTCGCGGCTGACCCCGCAGCGTGTGCTGGCAGTGGTGGTGACGCGCGGCGGTACGGTGCTGGACCGGGTGCTGCAACTGGATCGCGACCTGGACCAGGGCGACCTGGAGGCGGCGGCGAATTTTGTGAATGGCAACTTTCGCGGCTGGTCGATCGAGCGCATCCGCGCCGACATCGAGCAGCGCATGGAGCAGGAGCGCAGCGAGTATGACCGGTTGATGCAGTCGGTCAACGAGCTGTTTCGCAAAGGAGCGCTGGAGGGCATACAGCCGTCGCAGATGATCTTTGTAGAAGGCGCGGCGAACCTGGTGCAGCGCGATGTGGACCACGAGCGGCTTCGGGCTCTGCTGGGTGCACTGGAGACCAAGCAGCGGCTGATCGATCTGCTGAGCGCGTATGTGGATGCGCGGCAGCAGGCGGTGCGGGTGGTGGTGGGGCTGGAAGACACCATCCCGGATATGGAGAATATGGTGCTGATCGGCACCGGCGCGCGGCTGGGTGCGGAGAGCGTGGGGACGGTGGCGGTGCTGGCGCCGACCCGCATTCGCTACAACGAGACGATCCAGGCGGTCTCGTACATCGCGCAGCTCTCGGAGCGGATACTGCAGACGCCGCGAAGCTAGCATGGCTGGCATGCCCGGGGGCACGCGATCGAAGACAAGCAATCGAGCGGCCGGTATGGCCGCGAGGAAGGGAACACGAATTCAACGGACGTATGGCTATGACTGAAAACGCGACAGACGCACGCAGTGAAACACAAAACACGGAAAACGAGAACGCGGACGAACAGACGACGGGGACGTCCGAAGTTCAACGACATCCTCCCCGAACCTCCGCCGGGCGCGAAACCGGAGGCGAAGGCCGCCAGCGGAGCCGCGCGGCACCACGGCGATTGCAGAGACTACGGCGGGCCTGCACGAAGAGTATGAGCGCCTCCGCGTGGAGCGGGACGGCCTTATAGATCGGCTGGCGCGGCTGCAGGCGGAGTTCGACAACGCGCGCAAGCGCGAGCAGCGCGAGCGTACCGACTATCGGGCCTTCGCCGTTGCCGATGCAGTCGAACAGTTCCTGCCGGTGCTGGACAACTTCAAGCTGGCCCTGAACGCGACCGGCACCGCGGAGCAACTGCGCACCGGCGTGGAGCTGATTGCGAAGCAGATGGATGAGGTGCTGCGCGGGCTGAACGTGACTGCGGTGGAGACGGTGGGGCAGCCATTCGATCCGCGGGTCCATGAGGCGCTGGAAAGTGTGGAGCGTTCAGACCTGCCCGATCATCAGGTAATAGACGAGATCCGCCGCGGCTATCGCATCAAGGAGCGTCTGCTGCGGCCGGCGCTGGTGCGCATCTCCGTGAATCCCAAGGTGTCGGAAGCATAGCTGGGTACAGCACACGCGACCAGTTTCTTAAACCAGGTTCTTAAACCAGGCTCTCAACTAAGCCCTTATAACCCGGGATAGAAGCAGCATTCCCCGGAAAGCTGGACAGAAGACCGAGTACAGGAAAAATGGCAAACGTGACACACGTCGACTATTACGAAGTCCTGAGCGTTACAAGAGAGTGCGGCGACCAGGAGTTGAAGACCGCATACCGCAGACTGGCGATGCAATATCACCCTGACCGCAATCCGGGCAATCCGGAGGCGGAGGAGCGCTTCAAACAGGCGAGCGAGGCTTATCAGGTGCTGAGTGACCCGGACAAGCGCGCGGCATACGACCGCTATGGCGTCGCTGGAGTGAGCGGCGCGGCCGGTGCGGGAGGTTTTCCCGGCGGTGTGGACCTGGGCGATATCTTCGGCGACTTTTTCGGAGAGATGTTCAATGTCGCCGGCGGACGCAGCGGGCGTGCCTCGCGTGCGCAGCGTGGCCGCGACATTCGCTATGATCTGACGCTCGAGTTCGAGGAGGCGGTCTTCGGCAAGGAGACGACGGTCACCATCAAGCGCATGAACATCTGCGGGGAGTGCCGCGGCTCCGGCGCGGCTCATGGCAAGTCGGCGAACGTCTGTCAGCAGTGCGGCGGACGCGGCCAGGTGCGTTTCCAGCAGGGCTTCTTCTCGATCGCTCGTACCTGTCCCATCTGCAGCGGAACCGGCCAGGTGATCACGGAGCCATGTCATACCTGTCACGGCGAAGCGCGCGTGGAGAAGGAACACATCATCCAGGTGAAGATTCCGGCCGGCGTCGAGGACGGCACGCGCATCCGCTACCAGGGCGAGGGCGATGCAGGGCGGTACGGCGGGAACTCCGGCGATTTATATGTGGTGCTGGCGGTCAAGCCGCATGCCTACTTCGAGCGCGAAGGGCACGACCTGCACTTTGCGGTCATCATTTCGTTCCCGCAGGCCGCACTGGGAGCGGAGATCGCCATCCAGACGCTGGAAGGCGAGACGGTGTTGAAGATCCCTGAAGGCACGCAAAGCGGCAAAGAATTCCGGCTGCGCGGCAAAGGCGTGCCGTACCTGAATGAGCGCGGACGCGGCGACCTGATTGTCCAGGCGGTGGTCGAGACGCCAAAGAAGCTGACCAAGTCGCAGCGGGAGGCAATTCAGCAGTTGGGCAGCACGCTTGGGGTAGAAAATCGCGTGGCCTCGCGAGGCGGCCTGCTGGACAAGATGAAAGACCTCTTCAGCTGAGCCAATCCATATCGAGATGACAGGCCGCCTCGTTCCAATGGGCGGCCTGTTTATTTACGGGATCATGCACGAGCTCACGATTGCCAGCGCGGCGATCACGGCGGTCTCCACCCTCAGAATGCGCGGTCCAAGACTGGCGCTGTGCCATCCGGCGCGTGTGAATAGCGCGATTTCAGCCGCGCTCCAACCACCCTCCGGCCCAACCGCCAATGTGATTCCGCCCATCTCCGCGCCGCTTGCATTCTGCTGAAGTATGCGTAACAGCGGCTGATCCTCTTCCGTTTCGGAGAGCAGGATGCGGAGCGGACGGGATGATGCCGCGATCCCTTCGGCTCCGGATTGTTCCCGGCCGGTCACCGGTTGGTCTGTGGCAAGGAATGCTGCTAACCGGGTAGGTTCGCCGATCTCCGGGAGATCGCTGCGGCGGGACTGCTTGGCCGCTTCGAGGGCGAGGCGGCGCCAGCGCTCGGCACGTTTTGCGGCTGCCTGGGCAAGATGTTTTTCCGTTCGCTCGGCGACTACGGGCACGATACGGCCGCAGCCGAGTTCCACTGCTTTCTCGATGGCCCACTCCATACGGTCGAATTTGAAGACGCTCAGCAGCAGGGTGACGGGCAGCGCGGATGCCGTTTCCAACTCGTGAAGGAGTGTGAAGTGGACGCTGTCGCGATCGATGGATGCGATGCGGGCGAGCCACGCGTGGCCGCCGGCGACAACGTCAAACTCCATGCCTGGCTGGGCGCGGAGCACACGGCTGAGATGCTGGGCCTGCTCGCCGTGCAAGGCCGCTGTGGCCTCGTTCCATGTGTCTGCGATCCAGCGGCGGCGCGTCATGAACAAACTCTATCTTGCGAAAAGAGCGCTGTAAAAACACCTCGGGGGACGCTTGCCTGCGTCCCCCGAGTCTGTTGCCTGTTTAGGTTGACTTGCTTACTTCTTCTTCGCTGCCTTCTTTGCCGCCTTCTTGGCCGGCTTCTTGGCTGCCTTCTTTGTTGCCATGGTTTCTATTCTCCCTTGTGCTGCAACACAGATGTTGCAGTTACGGAATGTATAGAGTGGTGGTCATGGAGTGTCAAGAAAAAAATCGCGGGAAGGCTCGCTTCTTTCCTCGCGCAACTTCGTCTCCGAGCCCGAGTCTGCAACTAGTGTGGGATGCGATGGAGCAGATGAGTGCCGAGGTAGAGGACGAGTCCGCTCAGCGAATCGTGCCACGCATGCGCGAACATGCCCGCGCGCAAACTGCTGCGAAGATACGCAAGGATGCCGAAGAACGATCCATACAACACGATGAGCAGCATTCCGCTCGCGCCTTCATACCCATGCGAGAGTCCAAAAAACACCGCTGAAATCGCTATCCCGAGCCATATGCGCCGCGTGAGCGCGGTGAACTGCTGCTGCAGATAACCGCGGAAGATCAGCTCTTCGCAGATGCCCGCGGAGATGCTGAGCGCGATCCAGATGGCCAGCTCGCCGAGAGATGCGGGAGCCATTTGCGTGACCACGCCGCGGATGTTTTCCGGATGAAGATGGGCGAGGCGCAGCAGAAAGGCGACGGCGCCTAACACTATCAGGGAGGTAAACCAGAATCCGATGGCGATCGCGAAGTCGGTCCACATTTCCACCGCGCCGGCGCGGCGGACGCCGAGCAGTTGGCGCAAGCCGGCGCCGGACAGCCGGGCTCCCCAAAGCACCAGCGCGAGCAGCAGCCACTCCCAAAGCGCCGCGACGGCATACATCGGAATGTGCGAACGATGCTCGGACGCAACGTGCTGGGTCAGGGGTCCTGTCCAATGATGGGTGAGCGCGCCGCCGATAGAGGTGGCCAGAAGCAGTACGAGCACGAGAGCGGTATGCCAGAGCGGCGCGACCGGCCGCCCGGGCTGCGGGGATTCGCTTGCGGAGATGTCGCTGCTGAAGGTGCTCATGGGCGCTCGATTGCCGCTGGATTCGGTCCCTGCTATCTTCACACGTTGGCCATGCGGAGCAATGCGGGCCACGGGAAGTTGAGGTTTCACCATGGAAGAAGTGGTCATCGTCTCCGCGGTACGGACGCCTACGGGAAAGTTTCAGGGATCGCTCGCCGGTTACAGCGCGGTGCAGTTGGGCGCGCTGGCGGTGCGCGAAGCGGTGCGTCGTGCGGGCGTTGCGCCGGAACAAATAGACGAGTGCATCATGGGCAATGTCGTCTCCGCCGGACTGGGACAGAACCCCGGACGCCAGGCGGCATTGGGCGGCGGCCTGCCCCCAAGCGTCAGCGCGATGACGATCAATAAAGTGTGCGGTTCCGGACTGAAGGCGGTGGCGCTGGCGGCGCAGGCAATCCAGACCGGGCAATGCGGAGATCGTAGTCGCGGGCGGAATGGAGTCGATGACGAATGCGCCATACCTGCTGCCGCAGGGCCGCAACGGCTTTCGCATGGGCGACGCAAAGGTGGTCGACTCGATGATTCGCGATGGGCTGTGGGAGATCTACAACGACTACCACATGGGCGTGACCGGCGAGAACGTGGCGGAGAAGCACTCCATCACACGCGAGCAGCAGGATGCGTATGCGCTGGCCTCGCACCAGAAAGCGGCCGCGGCGCAAAAAGCCGGCGCGTTCAAGGACGAAATGCTGCCGGTGGAGATTCCGTCGAAGAAGAAAGGCGAGGCCGCCGGGGTACTGGATCGCGACGAGAGCGTGCGCGAGGATGCTTCCCTGGAGGCGTTACGCGCGCTGAAGCCGGCGTTCAAAAAAGACGGCACGGTGACGGCTGGAAATGCTCCCGGGGTGAACGACGGCGCAGCCGCGGTGGTGGTGACATCTGCGCGAAAAGCCGCGGAGCTGAAATTGGAGCCGCTGGTGCGGATTCGCGCGCAGGCGACCAGCGGCGTCGATCCGAAATGGGTGATGCTGGCGCCGGTGATCGGTATCCAGCGCGTGCTCAAGAAGGCGGGCTGGACCAAGGAGCAGGTGGACCTCTACGAGCTGAACGAGGCCTTCGCGGTACAGGCGCTGGGCGTGATGAAAGAAGTGGGGCTGGATGCGCCGGAGATCGCGGCACGCGTGAATGTAAATGGGGGCGCGGTTGCGATGGGACATCCCATCGGCGCCAGCGGAGCAAGGGTCCTCACGACGTTGATTTACGCGCTGCTCCATCGCAACCTGCATCGCGGCGTAGCGGCACTCTGCCTGGGCGGCGGCAACTCGGTGGCTATGGCTGTAGAACGCTGAAAATATCCCGGATGCACAGAAGCGGGGCATCCCGGCGCGTCCCCTGAGCGGCGGGGCATAGTCACCGCGGGACTGCTCTACAATGAGAAATCCCCGGAGGAACCGGGCCCCGATGAGGAACCCGGCTCCTTCTGCGCGATGCGCACGTCTGCAAAGCTGTATGGATGAAGCGATGTAGATCGAAGCGGTGTAGATCGTGGACGCCAGAATCCGCGCTGCGCCTGACATGCATCTTAAAACTGCCTCTGGAAGTCTTCGCAAACGAAAGGGACAGCGCATCGGATGACGCTCCTGCTCCTGCAGATGTCGATTGTGTTGCTGGTGACGCTGCTATGCGGCTGGATCGCCCGCAAACTCGGCCAGACGCGCGTGGTGGGCGAAATTGTCGGCGGCATCCTCATCGGTCCATCCGTACTGGGACGGTTTTTCCCCCACGTGGCGCAGATCTTCACGCCGCACGCTTTTGCCGCTTTCGAAAACCTCAGCACGGTCGGCCTGATCCTCTATCTGTTCCTCATCGGGATGGATCTGGATTACGCGCAGCTTTATAAGCAGCGCAGCACGGCGGTGCTGGCCAGCGGGATGAGCATTCTCTTTCCCTTTGCCATGGCGGCGTTGCTGGCGCATTCGCTGCGTATCCGTTTTGCGCCCCACGGCATCGGCAGCATGCCATTCGTGCTCTTTCTCGGCATTGCCATGAGCATCACCGCCTTTCCTGTTCTGGCACGCATGCTGGAGGAGCGGCGATTGCAGTCCACGTCACTGGGGACCACGGCTATCCTGTGCGCCGCAGTGGACGATGTCGTGGCCTGGCTGCTGCTGGCTTTCGCACTGGCACTGATTGGCAAGGGAGGCGGCTCCGGCAGCCTGCCGATTCGCATGGCGGGGCTGGTGGGCTACCTGGTGCTGATGCTCGGCGTCGTGCGTCCGCTGGCCAACCTGGCGGTCAAGCGTCACAAGTCGACGAAGCTGTCACTGGAGCTCTTTGGCCTCGTGGTGATCCTCCTGCTTCTCTCTGCCGCAGCCACAGATGCGCTGGGGATCCATCCTCTCTTCGGCGCATTCCTTGCGGGCGTTTGCTTCCCGCGCATTCCGCGTTGGCAGGAGGAGATTCGCGAACGCTCGGACATGCTGATTGCCGTCTTGCTGCTGCCGCTCTTCTTCGCGCTGACCGGTATGCGGACGCGGCTGGACCTGTTGAACGACGCGAATATGTGGCTGTGGGCGGGCATCGTGCTGGCAGGCGCCGTCGTAGGCAAGATGGGCGGCGCCATACTGGCGGCGCGTTGGATGGGACAATCGTGGCGCGACGCGGGAGCGCTGGGCGCGCTGCTGAACACGCGCGGCCTGGTGGAGTTGATCGTGCTCAACATCGCCTACAGCGCAGGCGTCTTCTCGCCAACGCTCTTCACCATGCTGGTGGTGATGGCGCTGGTGACCACGATGCTGACCTCGCCCATCCTGCGCCTGTTGAAGATCCAGGACGGTCACGAGCTCGACGGCACGATGGTGGATGCGCAGGCCAAGCACTCCGCCGCCTGAGGACGCGCGTTGGGTCAGGTTCACTCATATACGGAGCGGTTTTCCGGCCGCGTGCAGGCGTATCTCGCCTATCGTCCGCGATTCCCGCGCGAGATTGTGCCATTTCTGCGTGAGCATGGCGGGCTGCCGGAAGATGCGGTTGTAGCCGATGTTGGTGCCGGCACCGGAATGCTGGCGGAGGTCTTCCTCGAAGCGGGGCATCGCGTGCTGGCGGTCGAACCGAATGCCGAGATGCTGGAGGCATGCCGTGCGCTGGCCGCGCAGCATCCCGCGCTTGAGGTGGTAGAAGGAAGCGCGGAGGCGACCACGCTGCCCGATGCGTCCGTCGACCTGATTGCGGTGGGGCGCGCGATGCACTGGTTCGACTGGCCGCGCGCGCATCGCGAATTTCAGCGCATTCTGCGGCCGGACGGATGGGTTCTGAATGCGAGCAATGGACATCGCGACAGCGGCGCGCCGGTCTCGAATCGGCTCTCGGAGATTCTTCGCAAATACCGTACCGATTCCGCCGAAGCGGATACGACCCGCGACTTCGAGCAACGATTGCAGGGATTTCTCGATACATCGAGTTGGCAGCGGAGGACGCTGCATCACTCCATGACAGTAGATTTCGCGACGCTGCTTGGTTATGCGGAGTCGTTGTCGGCGATCCCGCGGCCGGGTGAGCGCGGGTATGAAGGGATGGTGCGGACTTGCGGACGGTGTTTGAGGTGAGCTATGACGCCGGGATGCAGAGTTGCACTGGTCTCCCGCGGCGCTGTGCGACTGTCGCTATTTTTGCGAAGCGGCAAAGCGTCACGGCGGATTCGTCCGCGATGGGCTATGTCCATATCGCGCTCTTCAGCGATCTGCATACGTTCGCATTGACGTAGTCTTTCGCTATCCGGACCGCCTGCAATCTGCGCAGGGGCTTCATTAGGGAGGTCGGAAGAGTGTGCCCTTCGTTGTCCTTCTCACGATGTCGGTCATCCTGTCATATAGGGCTCGCGCTGTTTTCACGCAGAGTATGCGGGATACAATATTGCGGCATCGTGTTTCTGGCGCTCTCAGCACCGATGATGTGACTGTTCTGCTGAGCGGCGCTGTCTGGGAGACTGCGTTCGATTGTTCCGATTGTGCATGTGTCATCTGAGTACTGCGATTCATCCATATCGGGTAGTCCTGCAATTTGCGGATTACGACGATTGGACTAGGGCTCCGTTCTTCATCCACGCCTGGTCGATTGCAACGATTGGCTGTATGCCCTTGCGCGAATAGCGTGCCGGTGGGGTAGTGCGCTCTGATCGGAAGCGACTCTGACGGGCGTTCACCCTCAGCACTCGATAACATTCAAAGCCAGCCCCGCCAGCGAAGTCTCCTTATACCGCGACTGCATATCCAGTCCAGTTTCGTACATCGTCCGGATCACCTGGTCGAGCGAGACTTTGTGCTCGTCCTCTTCAGCGAAGGCCATGCGGCAGGCATGCACGGCCTTGACCGCGCCCATCGCGTTGCGTTCGATGCAGGGGATCTGCACCAGGCCGCCGATGGGGTCGCAGGTCATGCCGAGGTTGTGCTCCATGCCGATCTCGGCGGCGTGCTCCACCTGCGCATTCGTGCCGCCCATCGCTGCGGCGAGGCCTCCTGCTGCCATCGAGCAGGCAACACCGACTTCGCCCTGGCAACCAACCTCCGCGCCTGAGATCGACGCGTTCTCCTTGTAGAGAATGCCGATGGCCGCCGAGGTGAGGAAGTAGCGCAGGATGCCCGCCTCGTCCGCGCCGGTGACGTAGTTGCGGTAGTAGTGTGCGACGGCGGGGATGACGCCCGCGGCGCCATTGGTGGGCGCGGTGACGACGCGGCTGCCTGCGGCGTTCTCTTCATTCACGGCCATGGCATAGATGGTGACCCAGTCGAGCGGGGCGAGCGGATCGCCGGTGCCTTTGCCTGTCGCTGCCTGCTGCTGCAAACGCGCCGCTAGCCGTTTTGCGCGGCGGCGCACGCGGAGACCGCCGGGCAGGATGCCGTCCGTCGCCAGACCGCGCGCGACGCAGCTTTGCATCACGTCCCAGATGCGTAGGATGTCGCGCCGCACGGAGTCTGCCGCATCGGGAGTGTCGCCACGCCGCGCGCACTCATTGCGCATCATCACCTCGTCGATGCGCAGGCTGTCGCGCTTCGCCATCTCCAGCAGCTCCGCGGCGCTGCGGAAGGCATAGGGCAGAGAACTGGTCGGTCATGAGCGGTGCGGCGTTCACATCGGCGCCATCCTCGACGATGAAGCCGCCGCCGATGGAAAAATACGTCGCGCTGAAAAGCGGCGCGCCGGTGACATCGGATGCGGTGAAGCGGATGCCGTTGGGGTGCTGGGTGCGCGCGCCGGGCGGGATCATCTGATCGCGATGAAAGAGGATGTGCTGTTCTGGGCGAAAGGGAACGACGTGGCGGCCAAGGAGCGAGAGCGTCGCGGAGAGACGGATCGCTTCAAGCTTGCTATCGATGGTGTCGGGGTCGAGCTTGCTCGCCTCTTCGCCGAGCAGCCCCAGGATGACGGCGCGATCGGTGCCGTGCCCGACGCCGGTGAGCGCGAGCGAGCCGTAGAGGTCGGCATGCGACTTCTACCGTGGGGGCCAGCAGGTTGTGCGCGTCCAGAGTGAGCAGGAAGGTGCGCGCGGCTCGCATGGGGCCCATGGTGTGCGAACTCGATGGACCGATGCCGACTTTGTAGAGATCGAACAGCGAGGTTTTCACGACTGGCTATGGTAGCAAGGGCTGTGACTTGCTGTCGGTTCTGCAACCTTTGTGGTCTGCCTTTGCCCGTAAACCACTGGCTATACTCGACTTTTCCAGGAATCACAGGCGGGCCACGGGATGCTCTTCAAGGCGCTGAGTGCTGCTGTGTACGGCATCGATGCGCACATCATTGATGTTGAGGTGGATTTCTCCGGCATCCAGGAGGCGCAGGAGCGCTTCTCGACCGTCGGGCTGCCTGACGCTGCGGTGCGCGAGAGCCGCGATCGTGTTCGCGCGGCCATCCGCAACTCCGGCTTTTCGCTGCCGCCCACTCACATCACCATCAATCTGGCGCCCGCCGACCTGAAGAAGGAAGGCTCCGGCTTCGATCTGCCGATCGCCATCGGCATTCTGGGCGCGCAGGGTGCGCTGTTGAACCGCGACCTCAGCCAGTTTCTAAGCGTGGGCGAGCTGGGGCTGGATGGCAGCGTGCGCGGTGTGCCCGGAATGCTCCCGATTGCAGTGGCCGCAAAGCGGCGCGGCATTGCAAACATAATTGTGCCGGCGTCGAACGCGGCGGAAGCCGCGGTGGTGGAAGGACTCAACGTCTACCCGGTGGAGTCGCTGCCCCAGGCGCGCGAGCTGCTGAACGCGGCGGTGAATGGCGGCATCCAGGTGCAGCCGTACCGTGTGCGTTCGAGCGAAATGCTGGACGCGCAGCAGCACTATCCCTCCGACTTCAAAGATGTGCGCGGGCAAACCGTCGCGAAGCGCGCCCTCGAAATCTCGGCCGCGGGCGGTCATAACATCCTGATGATCGGGCCGCCGGGCTCAGGCAAGACGATGCTGGCCAAGCGGCTGCCCTCGATTCTCGCGCCATTGAGCTTTGCCGAGGCGCTGGAGACAACGAAGATTCATTCGGTCGCGGGCGTGCTGGATGCAGCCTCGGGGTTGGTGACGCGGCGGCCCTTCCGCTCGCCGCACCACACGATTTCGGATGCCGGGCTGATCGGCGGCGGCGCCGTGCCGCGGCCGGGCGAGGTCTCGCTGGCGCACAACGGCGTGCTGTTTCTGGATGAGTTGCCGGAGTTTCCGCGGAATGTGCTGGAGGTCATGCGGCAGCCGCTGGAAGACGGTACGGTCACCATCGCGCGCGCTTCGATGTCGCTGAACTTTCCGGCGCGGTTCATGCTCGCGGCGGCGATGAACCCGTGTCCGTGCGGTTATTTCAATGACAAGAGCCGCGAGTGCCAGTGCACGCCGCCGATGATGCAGCGTTATGTGTCGCGTGTCTCAGGGCCGCTGCTGGACCGCATCGACATCCATATAGAGGTGCCGGCGGTGCAGTATCGAGAGTTGCGGGCCGGGCAGGCCAACGAAGGCTCGGCGGAGATCCGGGCACGAGTGCTGGCTGCGCGTGTCAGGCAGCATGAGCGCTTTCAGGGCGAGGCGCTCTATTCCAACGCCCAGATGACGACCCGGCAGATTCGGCAGTGGTGCGAGTTGCCTCCCGAGGCGGACCGGTTGCTGGAGCGGGCGATGCAGCAACAGGGGCTGAGCGCGCGAGCGCACGATCGTATCCTGAAGGTAGCCCGGACGATTGCCGATCTGGAGGGGGCGGCACCGTTAACGGTGCAGCACCTGGCGGAGGCGATCCAATATCGCACCCTGGATAGGAATTACTGGAATTGAGGGCCGTCAGCGCTGGCAATTTCTATGGTTTTTAGGAGAATTTGGTCCCTAAATTCCTGATTTGAGGGCACTTTCGGGCGCGCTAGCGATAGATTCCGCACGTTTCAAACCACACAAAATAGAACACTTATGGAATTCTTACGATTATGCGGATAGATTTCCGAGCCGCCTATGAAAAAAGTATTGACCTCAACCGGCGTTAACGATAATGTCGAGCTTGCCAGGGATGACATTGTTCTTCGTCATCTCCAAGACAAAGGTTTCTGGCGTCCCTGAACGGGCAGAACAAGGGTGTTTCGGTGGGCCCTGGTTCAGATTTGCTTGTGTCAGGTGTGCGGCTCCGGACGTCGAGTTGCCAATTTCCAAGCACTGCCAATCGTGGGAAGCAACGGCTGTTACGCGTGGCGCACTTCTGCATCTTTTTGGAGAGTTTTGCGTCATTAGATGAGGTTAGAGAAACAACAAAAGGCTGAGGCGTCGGCGTCCAATGGGGATACACCATGGGGGACCGCGCCAAGACCGCCTGAGAATGAGAGGAAATTGTTCATGCGTTCCGATCTGATATATGGGGCACTCGCCCACATTTCGAACCGCTATCAGCTCTGTCAGCTAGCCTCGAAGGCTACGCGGAAGCTTCACAAGCCGAACACCCGTCTGCAGGACACGACGAATGAAGTACTCGTCCGGTTCCATCAGAGGAGTCCCATGGGTGCAGGCAGCCAAGCGATTGCCGCCCCAGAGCAAGTTTCGCAGCAGCGCCGCGCAGCTTAAGCGCGGCCGCTCGCTGCGGCGGGCCATTTTCATTTACAGTCATTGCAGTAAAACCCCTCCTGATCTACACCCTCCTTCAATCGATCTCCCTCCCAACTTCCCACCGCAGGTGAATTGTGACTATCGCAGAACTCAAAGAAAAAAATATTACTGAATTGAGCCGCATTGCGCGGACCCTTGAAATTCCAGGAGCCAGCGGCCTGCGCAAGCAGGACCTCATCTTCAAAATCCTTCAGGCACAGAGCGAAAAAGAAGGCCACATCTTCGCCGAGGGCGTGCTTGAAATCCTGCCGGACGGTTACGGCTTCCTTCGTTCTCCCGACTACAACTATCTGCCCGGCCCGGATGACATCTACGTTTCCCCCTCGCAGATTCGCAAGTTCGATCTGAAGACGGGCGACACCATCAGCGGCAATGTGCGGCCCCCGCACGAAGGCGAGAAGTATTTCGCGCTGGTGAAGATTGAGGCCATTAACTTCGAATCGCCGGAAGAAACCCGCAACAAGATCCTATTTGACAACCTGACACCGCTCTATCCGGAAGAGCGCATCCGCATGGAGACGGTGCACGAAAATGCCAGCGGCCGGGTGATGGACCTGCTGACTCCGATCGGTAAGGGACAGCGTGGGTTGATCGTGGCTCCGCCGCGCACCGGCAAGACGATGCTGCTGCAGTCGATCGCGAACTCGGTCACGACCAATCATCCTGAAGTCGCACTGATCGTGCTGCTGATCGACGAGCGACCGGAAGAAGTCACGGACATGCAGCGTTCGGTGAAGGGCGAGGTCATCAGCTCGACCTTCGATGAGCCGGCAGCACGCCACGTGCAGGTAGCCGAGATGGTCATCGAAAAGGCAAAGCGCCTGGTCGAACACAAACGCGATGTGGTGATCCTGCTCGATTCCATTACGCGCCTGGCGCGTGCGTACAACACCATCGTGCCGCCTTCGGGCAAGGTGCTGTCGGGCGGCGTGGATTCGAATGCGCTGCAGCGCCCGAAACGCTTCTTTGGCGCGGCGCGCAACATCGAAGAAGGCGGATCGCTCACCATCATCGCGACCGCGCTGGTCGATACCGGCTCGCGCATGGATGAGGTCATCTTCGAGGAGTTCAAGGGCACCGGCAACATGGAAGTGATCCTGGACCGCAAGCTGGTGGACAAGCGCGTCTTCCCGGCGATCGACATCCAGCGCTCCGGCACCCGCAAGGAAGAGCTGCTCATTCCCAAGGAGGACCTGCAGCGCATCTGGATTCTCCGCAAGGTGCTCAATCCGCTGTCGCCGGTGGAGGCGATGGAGTTGCTGGTCGACCGCCAGTTCAAAACGCGGAACAACGCCGAATTCCTGCAGAAGATGAACCAGCTGTAAGCTGAAATATCTTCAAGCGCAACAATGCCTCGTCCTCAATCTGGGCGAGGCATTGTTGCCTTTGCGGTCCAAGGAGTATCGCATGTTGATTCGCGCAGCCACACGCCAGGACAGCGACGCCATCTGGGCGATCCTGGAACCCGTGTTGCGCGCGGGCGAGACCTACACGCTGCCGCGTGAAATGAGCCGCAAGGACGCGCTGGCTTACTGGTTGGCGCCCGGCCATGAAGTCTTTGTCGCTGAAGAGGACGGTGCGATCGTAGGCTCTTACCTGCTACGCCCTAACCAGGGAGGCGGAGGAGCGCATGTGGCCAACTGCGGTTACATGACGGCCCCGCACGCGATGGGGCGTGGTGTAGCCCGGGCGATGTGCAGGCACTCACTGGATACCGCACGCGAACGAGGGTTTCGTGCCATGCAGTTCAACTTCGTGGTGAGTACGAACCAGCGTGCCGTACGCTTGTGGACCGCATTCGGCTTTGCAACCGTGGGCCGGCTGCCGGAAGCATTTCTCCATCCGGTGCTTGGCTACGTGGACGCATTGGTCATGTATCGTGCGCTGTGAGCGCGGCACCCCGCATTGCGAAACCCGTTGCGCAACCCGCGCGTATCATCCGTTCCCCGCTCGATCACTCTTCTACGGTTTGTCCGTACTCAAGCAGTGTCACCAGGCCGACTCCGCCCACAATGTTGCCCAGCACAGCTGGCCACAGCCAGCGGAAATAGCTGAGAGCGGGTAGCTGATGATGCAGCACGGCGGAGAGCACCTCGCCGCTGCTCGCCACGCAGTGGGCGAAATGGCCAAGTCCCACGATGAAGGCAAGCAGCCAGATCAGCATCATGGATCCGCTGATCGAGTGGCTGCCACTGACCAGCCACGCAACGAGCGCGATGATCCAGCCGCCGACGATGGCGCTCCAGAAGATGGTAGAGAGCGAATGATGGGCGATCTCAATACCGATGGCGGCGAGGCTGTCGACGTACTTCGGCTGTAACGCATCTGTGCGGACGGCCAGCGCGGCAAACGCGAGCGTGCCCAGGCAGTTGCAGACGAGCACAATGGCCCAAAGCCGCAAAGTCGCCAGGTAGTGCCGGCGCTCGCTCAACACCAGCGCTACGGGGTAAAGGGTATTTTCCGTGAAGAGTTGTGCCCGGCCCAGAATGACAGCGATGAACCCCACGGGATAGAGGAGTGTGGTAACGAAGTGGGCGACTCCACTGGTGCCAAGCTCGGCCCGCGCGATCGCGGTGGCGAGTCCCGTGAGGCCCATGGTCACTCCGCCCGCAAAGCCTGAAACGGCGAGACTGAGTGCCGGACGATGCAGCTCCTGTCGGGCGTTCTTCTCCACCTGCGCGAAGATTTGATTCGCGGTGGGACGTTCCAGGTCCTGCTGAACCTGCGATGCAGTGGTGTCCGCTCCGCGGGAGAGATTTTTTCCGGTAACGCGAATCGGCATAGCGCTCCTCACATTCGATCAATCGGGAGTGTGATGCGGTTTCGAAGACGTCCGGCTGTATTAAGCTAGCGCCATGAGTGAGATGGCAGCTACCCGGCGCACCGCGCTGGCGGGCATAGCGGCAATCGGTCTGAGCCTGCTGACGCCGTGCATGGCGCAGCAAAAGGCAAGCGCAACGACCGCGAAACCAGCCGGCATCCTGAAGCCCGCGGATATGGCTACGCTGATGCCGGACCAGGTCTTTTTTCGTGGCCAGAGCGCGACCGTGCAGATGCGCAACAGCGGCGGTGTCCGGTATGCGGATGGCATGTTCACCCTGGTGGCTTTGGTAGATACCTCCGGCTACTCCAGCGGAATCCAGCAACGATACCAGGCATACCTCATCACGGAAGTGCCGTTGGAACTGGGAGACGGCAACGATGCACGCAAGCTGGCACCCGGAGCGTACGGTGTCGGCTTCATTCAGAACGACAGATTCATTGTGATGGACCTGGGCGCGCATGAACTGCTGAACGTTGAGAGTCACCATGATGCCGAACTGCACCGCCCGACGCCCCTTCAGGTGCTCGACACTCCGGCAGCTGGAACCTATCGCTTGTACGAGGGGCGCTCGTTCGTGGCGTTGCGCCGCGCGCAATAAGAAGCGGGCAAAGACAAAGGCCACACTCGGGTGAGTGTGGCCTTTGCGTTGCCGATTGGTTTAGTAGGTTGTGCCGACCAGAACCTGGACAGGCAGGGTGTGGGCCAGGGTTGTGTTGGTGGTTGTGGTTGCGGTGACGAGCACGGTATAGGTGCCCCCGGTGACGGCCGTTCCAGTAAGCTGGCTGCCCGCAGTAGTGCCGTTGAGGTTGTTGTAGTAGCTCTGTTGCGGCCCGGATGCCACTGTTGCGCCGCAGCCAGTCATGCCGAAGCCGACGATTGCCAGCACGCATGCTCCCAGCAGCGATTGCCACTTGCGACGGCGTGCGGGCAATCCGAGCAGGAAGATGCAGGCCAGGGTGGTGCCGCCGGTAGCTATCCACCAGCGGGTGCCCGGCTGTACGGGGGCCGTGTTGCTGGCAATGCCGTAACCGCCGGCCGCGCCGACGACCAACGTCTTTGTGGCATAACCGGAGGCGCCGATTGTGGCAGTGGTGGTGGGGGTCGCCAGCGAACCGAAGCCGCAGGCCAGGCCGGCTGGGACCGTGGAGCGAACGCCCGCCAGGCTATACCCAACGACGCTGCAGCTCAACGTGATTGGCGTTGTGGAGTAGGCGCTGTTGAAGTTATAGAGCGACGTAAGGCGCAGGTTGTAGTTGGCCTGCACCACCGGAGACTTCAGCGGCGCCGACTGGTTGACGGTGGTGTCCGACTGCAGCGAGAAATCGGCGCTGGTGCGGTCGTCGGTGATGGTGACGGTCTGTACGGCGCTGGAGCCCGTAACCTGGATGATGTTGAAGAAGAAGAAGGTGTAACTGTAACCGCTGTAGATTACGTTGAACTGCACCTGACCCGAGGGCAAGGCAAGATAGCCATTCTGCTGTGGAACGGTGAATGTTGCGTTGCCGTTGCTGTCCACCGTGAGACTGTTCGTCAACACGATCCCGTTTGCAAGAACACTGACGGTGGGATTCGTGATGCAACCAAAGATGATGAAGTTGGCGCATCCCGACGGGTCGCTCGGTGAGTTTACGTGGACATTCACCGTCAGCGAGTCACGCGCCGGGAAGGTGCAGTTTGTGGTGCAGTTCGTAATTCCGTTGGTGTCCGAGATGGAGATAGTCGTCGTGGTTGTTTGACTGCCGAAGATCGCAGAGGAGGAGCTCACATTCACCGAGCTGGTCGATCCGTTGTAGTTTGCGTCACCCGCATACGTAGCGCTGACTTGTCCGCTTGCCGGGACGTCATTTTGGGTGATCGTGATGCTGGCAGCGGCCATGGCGTTGCCATTCGGATCGAAGCCCTTCACCAGTGCCACGACCTTTGGCGTCTTGGTGCCGAAGGTGACACTGCCGGTTGGCGCGGTGCCGTTGCTCGGAAGCGCGGAGGACTGCACCACGGCCGTCAGTGTGACGTTGCCCTGAGTGGTGTCCGGTGCAACCGGGGCCATGGTTGTTGTGGTGCCGGCCTTGGTGATGTTGGCCAGGTAAGGACCGGACGAGCATGAGGTAAAGCTGGCATCGCCCGGATACGTAAGGGTGATGGAGTGTGAGCCCTGGGCCAGCAGGTTGGAGCTGAAGGTTGCGGAGCCTTCCGAGTTGATCGGCAATGTGGTGAAGGGCGTGCTGCTGCCGTTATCGGTGACATTGATGGAGCCGGAAGGAATGCCGACGTTGTTTGTCGTTGCCGAGGAGTATGGTTCAACCGTGATGCTGACCGGACTGCCGTAGGGAATGTTTGTGCTTGAGCCGATGTTGATGTTGTGGCCGTAGACCACCATCTGGCAGGCTTCCGGTTTTACCGTGAGGGTGGCGGGGGTCGCCGCTCCGATGCTGGAGGTGTAGGTGCTGTCTCCAGTGTAGCGGGCGTAGATGTTGTAAGTGCCGCCAGGCAGGATGTTCGTGGTGTTGTTCGCGGTGCCGCCGCTGAGCGTCAGGGCTTCGACCGCCGTGTCAGCCTGGAGCGGGCTGGAGGTGAAGATGCCGACGTCGCCGGTTGGAGCGGCGCCCGTACCGGAGGCCGGTTTCGCAGTAGCCGTAAATTTAAGCAAGGTGCTGTGCGTGGTGCAGTTCGGGGTGGTGACGCCAGCAACGACGCAGACCGGCGCCTTGCCGGTCGATGGATCGATGATGGTCAGGGCGACCGAGCTGAGCGTGGTGCCGGCGGCCGCATAGTTGGTGACAAAGCTGCCGATATCCAGGCTGCCGAAGCCGGTTGCCGCGTCATACCCTGTGCCGGCAACGAAACCCGTCATGTGGCCGCCGGCGCAGGCGCCGCTGGTGCACGCCAGCTCATTCGTCCCGCGGGTAACGTCGTGCGAGATGATCTTCGAACCGATCAGGGAATAGAGCGAGGGATTGATGTTGCCCAGTCCATAAGCAGTGCTGCCGTTGAGCTTATTCACGGCGAGCGCGACGGCACCGGCGAAGACAGCGCTCGACGCTTCGGTTCCACCCGAGTAGGTAAACTGCACCGTTCCTGTGGTCTGGCAGTCCGAGGGCTGCATGCAGAAGAGATAAGCGGTGTTGTTGTAGCCCTCGGTATCGTTGGCGCCGCTTCCCGCGAAGAACGACACGTCGGGAATGACGCGGCTGGTGCTGCTGATTCCGTTGATTTTGCCCACCTGATAGGACGGGATGGGCTCAGGTTTTGAAACGCCATCCAAACCTGCCGTGCTGGGGCCGCCGCCGCTGGCCAGCTCTACCGACGTACCGGCCACACTATTGGTCGTCCCGGTGCCGCCTGGCGCATAACTGTCATTCCATACCTGCTCTGGAATGGGTGTGTTTTGGATCGACTTATAACTCGAATTGCCGGTGCTCCAATAGTGGCTGGCCGGCGCTCCGGTGCCGTAATAAAAGTCTGTTCCGCCGACCGCGGTCACGAAGGGAGAGCTGGCGTAGCCATTGACGGCAAAGCCTGAAGTCGCCTTCCCGGCCGTGCCGGGCACTTCGCATCCTGCCGAGCCCGTGTTGCCAGAGGCGGCGATGATCGTCATACCCTGAGCGGCCGCCTCCTCTGCCGCTATGTTCACAAGGTCCATTCCGCCAATGCCGATTGCGGTTTCGCAGGCCTGGAAGCCAATCAGGAGCACCTGGACGCGATTATCGGCAATGGCGCGGGACACTGCGAAGTCGAGGCCCGTGTCGTAGTCGGTGGTCGCGGAAGTGTAGTAGTAGATGGTCGCGTTTGGAGCCACCGCGCTCACCAGCTCGATCTGCTTGTAGGCGATGTACGCATCCTCATTCACGCCAGGATCGTTGCCATCGACGACGACGATCGGCGCGTTGGCGCCCAGACCGAAGATGGTGCGGTAGTTGTTCACGTAGGAGACGTTGATGTCGGAGTCGCCCACGATGCCGACGTTGACGTTCTTGCCGCCCAATCCTTGAGCGCTGGCTGCCGGAATGTTGTAGTTGGCCGCCAGGTCAGCCGGCGAGACGCCGTAGGTAGTCGAGGTGGGGGTGGGCGTGTAGAGCGGCTTTACGGTATGGGTGGCGGCGTTGTACGTCGCCTGGGTGCCCGCGCCGGAACCGCCATGAGCCCGGAAATTGTTGAGTGCGGCAAAGCCGGAAACAACATTGTGCAGTGCGGAAGGGATCTTCGGATTCGAGTTGTTCGCGTAGAAGGTCTTGCCGCCGACGGAGTAGGCGTGGATCTCGGTCTGAAACGTGGATTTGATCTGCGCAGCGGTTGCGCCCACTTCGATCGCCATGTGATTGCCATAGACGCGGCCAACATTCATGCCTTGCGCCGACAGGTAACCGGTCACCGTCTGCAGATCGGAGTCCGCGACACCGAAGCGCTTGCCGAATTCTTCCGGTGTGAGCCACTTGTGGTAATTCGGAGAGTGCGGGTCCTGCTGCGCGGCGAGAAGCGTCTGAAGCGCCGCCTCCTGTTCCGGAGAACGCTTCAGGACCAGCAGCATCCGTCCGCTCAGATTTGCCGGTGCAGAACCGCGGTCGAACTGCGTGCGCGCCCAGGGGTGTACTTCACCGGGAAGTGACACCAGCGCCGAGTTCTCCACCTGGCCCGTGATGCGCGGAGTCGCCTGTGCGTGGGCGGTGGCTGTGTTGCCGAAACTGAAAAGCCCCGCGCTTACGAAGGAAAGCGCAGCGAGCACTTGGGCAAAGAGCGAAGAGTTCCGAACCATAGCCATCCTGCCATCCATCCATCTCCACCGCGAGCCTCGTGAACGCTGCCGGTGGTCGGGAGAGAAAAAAAGTTGAGGCTCGCACGCAAGCAAGGTAAGTCGCCTCTGTGTGAGCCCGGTTGCGAGTCAAAATAAGTGTGTAAGAATGCTGCTCGCAGTGGGGTCATTATGGCGTGCCCGTGCGCTGGTTCCTGTGCCACGAAAGTGCAATTGAGGGCAGGAACAGGCTGGCTGGAGATCGTTTTGCAACGAAAGTGGCAGAGCGGGTGAGTATTGGTTACGCGAAGGAAAAGCAAAACGAAAGGGCCGTCCGCAGACGGCCCTTCGATTTGTTTCTCTTCCGTAACAGCGGCTGTTATTGCTGCCAGCCACCGCCAAGCGCGTTATAGAGCTGCACCAGGGAGAGCATCTCTTGCTCGCGCGCAGATGCAAGCGTCAGCTCCCCGGAAAAGAGTGTCGTCTGGTTGGTGAGAACATCCAGGTAGCTGGAGTAGCCGCCTTTGTAGCGCATATTGGAGAGATTCACCGCATCGCGCGATGCGATCACCAGACGCTCCTGCTGCTCGCGGAATTCACGGTATTTCTGATAACCAACCAGAGCATTGGAAACGTCCTGGAAGGACTGTGCGATGGTCTTCTTGTAGGTAAGCACCGCTTCCCGCTTCTGGGCCTCGGTGAGACGAACGTTGTTACGAATACGGCCCGCATCGAAGATCGGCTCCGTCGCCGCCGCGCCGTAGCTATAGGCGAAGGTCGAGTCGTGGAAGAGCGTGTTCAACGCATTGCTCCCCGTCCCAACCTGGCCGGTGAGAGAGATGGCCGGGAAATACTGGGCTTTCGCGACGCCGATCTGCGCGTTCGCCGCAATCAACTGCTCTTCGGCCTGACGTATGTCCGGACGGCGTTCGATCAGCGAGGAGGGAAGTCCGGCAGGAACGATAGGCATGCGCGGCTGCTGGTCGATGGGCAGACCGCGTGCAATCGAGCCCGGATTCTGGCCCAGCAGGGTCTGCAGCGCATTCTCCTCCTGCTCGATCTGCCGCTCGATGTCGGGGATCGCCGCAGCCGCCGTGCTGACCAGTTCCTCCGCCTGTCGCACGTCGAGCATGCTGGTGCTGCCGCCCGATTCGAGGGTCTGGGTAAGCTTCAGCGACTCCTGCCGGGAGGCGAGTGTGCGCTTCGAGATCTCCAGCTCCAGGTCCAGGGTGCGCAACTGGAAGTAGCCGGTCGCGACATTGAGGATGAGGGTATCCATCACCTCGCGCTGCGACCACTGGCTCGCCAGCAACTGCGCGCGCGCCGCCTTGGTCGCGTTGCGGTACTGCCCCCAGAAGTCGAAGTTCCACGACGCACCCAACCCAATCTGGCCGATATGCGACACGAAGGAGCCCAGCCCGCCAAACTGCGCCGAAGGATAGCGTTGTGCGGTGTATCCCCCGCTGCCGTTGAGCGTAGGAAACTGCTGCGAGCGGGTGATACCGAGCTGCGCCTGCGATTCCATGACGCGCTCCGCGGCAATGCGGACGTCATAGTTCTGCTTGAGCGCTGTGCGGATCAGCTCCTGCAGTTGTGGATCGCCAAAAATCTCCCACCACTTCTCGTCGCCAATCGAAAGCGCGGTGGAGGCTGTGCTGTTCGACTGGCCGGGAAGCGAAGAGCCGTCCAGATCATGCGGCTCTTTGCTGGTTTGCGTGTTGCCGTTGGCCTCCGCGCCGCGGTACACCGTCGGTGCATCAATGACGGGGCGCTTGTATTTAGGGCCGACCGTGCAGCCCGACAACAGAAGCCCTGCGGCGCTAAATGCTGCAACGATGCTCTGCTTTCTCATAGGGCATCTCCAGAAACCACAGCCTCGCGCGTCTCTTTGCGTACGCCCCTGGTGCGGACCCGATGCGTCAGCCGCTCGACCACGGCAAACGTAACCGGAACGATAAAGATGGCAATCAACGTCGAAGCCAGCATGCCGCCGATCACGACCGTCCCCAGCACCTGGCGAGAGATGCCCCCGGCGCCGCTCGCGGTCCAGAGCGGGATGCAACCCAGAATGAACGCGAAGGCTGTCATCAGGATGGGACGCAGACGGAGTTGAGCGCCGGCCAGTGCCGCATCGTAGATGGTCTTGCCGCTCATGTACTCGCTGCGCGCAAACTCGACGATCAGGATTGCGTTCTTGGCAGCCAGGCCGATAAGCATGACCAGGCCGATCTGTGCGTAGACGTTGTTCTCGAGTCCGCGCATGGATAGTGCGAGAAAGCCGCCGAAGACGGCGATGGGCGTGCTGAGCAGAACGCTGAAAGGCAGCGACCAGCTCTCGTACTGCGCGGCCAGGATAAGGAAGACGAACAGGAGTGAGACGCCGAAGATGGTGGACGACGAGACCCCCTGAGCTGCCTTCTGCTCCTGGAAGGTCATGCCCTGGTAGTCCAGCGCCATCTCTCGCGGCATGGTCTGTCGAAAGACCTCTTCAAAGGCATCCGTGGCTTGAGCAGAGCTGTAGCCCGGCTTCGCAGTCCCGATCAACTGCGCGGCCTCATATTCGTTGTAGCGCATGGTGAATTCGGGTCCCGTAATGCGCTTCACATTTGTGAGTGTAGACAGCGGAATCGAATTGCCCGCGGCGTTCTGTACGTAGAACTGCCCAATGTTGTCGATATTCGTGCGCGAGGTACCCTCCGCTTCGATGTACGTCTGCCACTGGCGGCCGAAGCGATTGAAATAGTTCACCAGGTTGCCGCCCATGAACGTTTGCAGAGTCTCGTAGACGTCGGCGAGATTGACACCCTCCTGGATTGCCTTGGCGCGATCGACATCGACATAGATCTGCGGGACGTTGGGTACATACGTGGTGATGACATTTGCGATCTCCGGCCGTTGCCGCAGCGCTGCCATGAACTTATTCACGTTGTCGGTAAGGTTCTGCTGGCTGCCGCCGGAGCGATCCTCCAGTACTGCGGAGACGCCGCCCGATGTGCCAACGCCCGGAATCGCCGGCGGCGGGAAGGAAAACGCGATGCCTTCCCGGATGCCGCCCAGGCCCTGAGCGATGTTCTGCTGGATAGCCAGGTACTGCTGATCCTTGCTCTTGCGCTGCTCCCACGGCTTGAGGGTGACAAAGTAGAAGGCCGTATACGTGCTCTGGGTGAAGCTGAGCAGGCTGAAGCCGTTCACGCTGACGATGCTCTTCACGCCCGGGGTCTTGAGGATGACATCCTCGACCCTTTTGGAGGCTTCGGTCGTTCGCTGCAGCGATGCCGCATTGGGCAGCACCATGCCCACATAGAGGTATCCCTGATCCTCATCGGGCAGGAACGAGTTGGGGATGCCGCGCGCAATCCATACCGCCGCGATGGAGACGATCACGAGGAAGACGAGTGCAAACCCGGACTTGCGAATGAGCAGACCCGAGGTGCGGACATAGCCATCCCTGGCACGGCCAAAGCTGCGGTTGAACCAGTTGAAGAAGAGGCCCAGGGGGCCGCGGCTGGGTTTCTTTGGCTTCAGCAGCAGCGCGCATAGCGCAGGGCTCAGTGTCAGGGCATTGAAGGCCGAGAAGAGCACCGAAATGGCGATGGTGATGGCGAACTGCTGATAGAGCCGTCCGGTGATTCCCGGAACAGCGGCCGTGGGGATGAAGACCGCCGCCAGGATCAGCGCGATAGCGACCACCGGGCTCGCAACCTGCTCCATTGCGGCAAGCGAGGCTTCCTTGGGCGACATGCCCTCTTCAATGTGGTGTTCCACCGCCTCCACCACGACGATGGCATCGTCCACTACCAGGCCAATGGCCAGCACCAATCCGAGCAGAGAGAGTGTGTTGATGGAGAAGCCGAGTGCGGGGAAGACAACGAAGGTGCCGATGAGCGAGACCGGCACGGCGAGCAGTGGAATCAGTGTGGCGCGCCAGCCCTGCAGGAAGACATAGACCACCAGGATCACGAGTCCCAGCGCAATTCCCAGCGTGATCACAATCTCATGCAGACCTGCGGTGACCGCCTTGGTGGTATCCAGCGGAACCACTGACTCCATATCGGTCGGATATCTCTTTTCCAACTCGGCCAGCTTCTTGTTGACCGCGTCGGCGGTAGCGACCGCATTGGAGCCGGGCAATTGGAAGATGGCCATGCCTGCCGCAATCTGGCCGTTGTAGCGCACATTCACGCCATAGGTCTGAGAACCCAGTTCGATGCGCGCGACATCCTTGAGGCGCAGTATGGAACCGTCCGGGTTGGCGCGGATCACAATCTGACCGAACTGCTCCGGTGTCACCAGGCGCCCCTGCGACAGTACCGTGTAGGTGTACTGCTGACCACCCGGAATCGGTTCGGCGCCGATCTGGCCGGCAGGGTTCACATTGTTCTGCACCTGCATCGCGCTGACGATCTGTGGAACGGTCACACCGAGGTTGGCGAGCTTGTTCGGATCGACCCAGACGCGCATGGCATATTGGCCGCCGAAGACCTGAACGCGCGCCACGCCGGGGACACGAGTCAGCTCGTCCGCCATGTTGATGTAGGCGTAGTTGACGAGAAAATTCGTGTCATAGGTAGCGTGCGGCGAGTAAAGCATGACGAACATCAGCGGCGAGGCCAGCGACTTGATCACGGTCACGCCGGAGGTGTTCACCTGCGAGGGGAGTTGCGGCGTGGCCTGGCTGACGCGAAGCTGCGTGAGCACCTGGTCGATATCCGGGTTGGTCGCGATATCGAAGTCGACCGTGAGACCCATCTGGCCGTTGTTCGCGTTGGTGGAATACATGTAATTCATGTGATCCACGCCGCTCACTTGCTGCTCGATGGGCGTTGCTACGGACTGCTCCAGCGTCTTGGCATCGGCGCCCGGATAGGTGGCCTGTACCAGCACCTCGGGCGGCACGATATTGGGAAACTGCGAGGTCGGCAGGCTGAGCATCGCCACCACCCCGACGATGACCATGATGATCGATATCACCATGGCCACAATGGGCCGGTTGATAAAGAACTTCGACATGGTCTATTTGCCCTCGCTGCTGCTTGCGCTCGGTTTTCCGATAGTGCCCGGCCCGGCGGCGTCCGGCGGATTCGCGCTGGCCTGCGCGGGATGCGGGTGAACGGGAATGCCGTCCATCAGCTTGCCGTTGCCTTCGACAACCACTTGCTCTCCAAGCTTCAGTCCGTTGGTGATCACCCAGCCCTCGTCCATCTGCGGCCCTACCTCCACTGCCTGGATGTGGACCTTGTTGTCGGGGTTCACGACCGCCACCTGATAGGAGCCTTGTAGTTCCGTGACCGCGCGCTGCGGTACCAGCAGAGCGCCGTGCTCGATGCTCGTCTGGGCGCGTACCTTGCCATACTGGCCGGGACGCAGCAGACTCTGCGGGTTGGGGAAGGCGGCCGCCACACGGATCGTGCCGGTAGAGGTGTTCACCTGGCGATCGACGAAGACGATGTAGCCCTTGCTGGGGTAGAGAGCGCCATTGGAGAGAGTCAGTTCAATGGGAACGCGGCTTGAGCTGTGCAGCAGATCGGCCGCTCCACCCTCGCGCGCCTTCCTGGAGAGCGCGAGATACTCCTGCTCGCTGATGGCGAAGTACACCTTGATGGGCTGCACCTGCGACACCGTCGTGAGCACAGTGTCGGTCTTGACCAGGCTGCCGACTTGCGTCGCGGCGATACCGGCGATGCCGTCCAGCAGCGACCGCACCTTCGTCCAGCCGAGATTCAACTGGGCTGTTTCCACCGCGGCCTGCTGCGCCTGCACGGTGGCCTCGTCAGCCGCCTGCGTCTGCAGATCGTTGTCCAGTTGCGACCGCGCGATCGCCCGGGCCTCAGCAAGCGGGGTATCGCGCTTGGTGTTTATCTGGGCCAGTTGCAGTTGCGCCTTCGCCTGGGCCAGTTGCGCCTTGGCCTGGTCGAGTACCGCCTGGAATGGCCGGGGATCGATCTCGTACAGGATCTGCCCCTTGCGCACCTGCGAGCCTTCTTTGTAGTCCTGCCGGATCAGATAGCCGGTGACCTGGGGCTGAATCTGCGCGTTGGTATACCCATCCAGATTGGCCACCCACTCGCCAAAGATCGGCACGTCTTTCTGCTCCACTTGTACGGTCGTCACGTCCGGAGGCGGATAGTGCGGCGGACCGCCCGTGGCTTGCTTGCTGCAACCGGCGATCAGTGCAAGGCCGGCCAGCAGGAGCAGGGCGGCTGCCGATGGCAGGCCGGCGGAGTGACTGCATGTTGCACGATCGCAGCTGTCCCTCCATGCGGAGAAGGGGCGGAATGTCGTGTCTGCTGAAATCATGGGAGCCTTCCCAAAAATGCGTCTTCGGACGCGCAATTCAAGATTCGGAACGCCGGAGTGCACCTGGGCACTGAGGCAGGTATAGGGGGTTGCTAGGGCAGTAGATGAGGACGCGGGGTGCGCGGACTCACAGGAAACACATTTTTTCATAAGACGGCACTCTGTGCCATAATCTGCATGCAGTGCAGAAAACGCTTCGCACCTCCGGCGGCGAACAAGGGACGAAATCTCAGGATTCCGGGTCGCTTCGCGAACGGAAGCACGAGTTCGTCCTTCGGGAGATTGAACGGGCCGCCTGGGAGCTGTTTGCCACCGTCGGCTTCGACCGGGCTACGGTGGAGGAAATCAGCCGCAACGCCGGGGTCTCCCGGCGCACCTTTTTCCGCTATTTCCGCACCAAGGAAGAGCTGCTCTCCTTCAGCGTGGAGAACTTCGGGGAACGGGTGGCGCAGCGCTTTGCCGAAGCGCCCAAGAACCGCGAGCCGCTGGCGGCGCTGGAGGCTGCAATTCTCTCCGTCATGCAGGAGAAAAAACATGACGCGCGGCAGCCGAGGGAGATGCTGAGCCTGATGTTTGAGGAGCCCAACCTTCGCGGGCGCTTCCTGTGCGCTCTCAGCCGCTGGGTGCCCACCCTGGGCAAAGAACTGGCGAAACGAAAGGCATATCGCGGCGATGCCGCTCGTTGCGACCTGGCCGCAGCCCTCTATTGCACCGCCTTCGATCAGGTCCACATGCGCTGGTATCGCGAGGGAACGGGGGATCTTCCGACGGAGATGAAGCGGGCCTTCCGCCAGCTTCGCGAGGCAAACAAACCGCCTCTCGATAGGCAGCGTCCCTTCCGGAACACGGTCCGCCTCGCCATTGTGGTCCCCCGCTCGCAGGTTCTGAGGACGATCTCCGGCATGACCGGATAAGCCCTCTAATGACTAGTCGAGTGAGAGGCCGGGGAAACGACATGGCAGGCTAAATTATTCAGAAAAAATGCTCTAGCCGCGTGCCAGGGTGAAGGCCTGCTCCAGGTCCGCGGTCAGGTCCTCGATGGCCTCAATCCCTACCGAGAGGCGCACCAGGTCGTGCGGGATCTGCTTTTGCGAGCGCAGATGCTCCGGGATGCTGGCATGAGACATGTAATTGGGCAGGCTGATGGTGGAATTCACTCCACCGAAGCTGACCGTGATGGTGTGCAGCTTGCACCCTTCGACCACGCGCCGCGACAGCTCCGGATCGCCGGTGCGAAAGCTGAGCACCGAACCCGGTCCGCTGGCCTGCTTCTTGTGGATTGCAGCGGCCTCCGGCGGCGCCAGGGCGGGGAAGTAGACGTCCGTGACGTTCGGATGCTGCTTCAGATAGTGCGCGATCGCCGTCGCATTCGCCTGCTGCCGGTCCTGCCGCAGCGCCAGCGTCTTCAGTCCGCGCAGCACCAGAAAGCTGTCGAAAGGGGCAAGCCCGCCACCTTCGCCGTTCTGGATGAGGTAAATATCGTCGGCCAGTGCAGCGTCATTCACAATGACCGCGCCGGCCATCACATCGCTGTGGCCGCAGAGGAACTTCGTCGCCGAATGGATCACGATATCGCAGCCCAGCTCCAGCGGCCGCTGCAGATACGGCGACATGGTGCTGTTGTCCACGCACACCCGCGCCCCGTGCTGATGGGCGAGCGTCGCAACACGCGCGAGATCGAGGATATGTAGCAGCGGGATTGGTCGGCGATTCGAGATAGACCAGCTTCACCGCCGGCGTGAAGGCCGCCTTCAGCGCGCTCTCGTCGGCGAAATCGACATACTGCACCGTGATGCCGCGGTTCGCGAGAATGCGTGAGAAGAGCCGGTAGGTGCCGCCATAAAGATCGTCGCAGGCCAGAATCTGCTCGCCCGGCTTCAGCAGCCGCGTTACCGCCGTGATGGCCGCGAGACCGGTGGAAAAACAAAATGCACGGGTTCCGGATTCGAGCAGCGCCAACTGCGTTTCGAGCACCGCGCGCGTCGGATTGCCGCTGCGGGTGTAATCGAAGTCGCCGAACGAGGTCGCCGAGTCCTGGCGAAAGGTGGCCGTCTGGTAGATCGGCGTGTTGGCGGGACGAAAGCGGTCGCCCGGTGCGGGATCGAAGTTCAGCAGCAGGGTTTCAAACTTCACGGGTCACCTCCGGCGAGGCGAAACATTCAGGAGTGGATCGCAAGGCAATCTCCAATGCGCGGGTCAGTCGGTCAAGATCGAAGAAGAAGGGTGGCTCGTCCCTGGCCGGTTGGTTCGCATCTGGAGCGGGCGCTCAGAGTCCAGGCGCAAACTGCACACCAACCAGGGTGCGCATGGCCATAGGCATTCGTCCGCCAGAGGGGAAGATCATTGCTTGAGGCTAAGGGAAGGCGCGTGCTGCGTCAAGAGAGCCGAGGTTCGGTGGTGGATCAGGCTGAATCCATATTTCC
This sequence comes from uncultured Acidobacteriaceae bacterium, assembly GCA_963763665.1. Lineage (GTDB taxonomy): Bacteria > Acidobacteriota > Terriglobia > Terriglobales > Acidobacteriaceae > KBS-83. The sequence continues at coordinate 130,319 of CAVXPT010000007.1, forward strand.
GAATCGTCGACAAACCGGCAATAGCTGACGAGAACGGCGTTTATGAGGACTCAACTCATCTCCCGGCGCTTGCCAAAAGCCGGCAGCGCTCTATTACGGTCGTCGCTCTTTCACGACCTGTGCCGTATCGTTTCTTCTTCGTCAGGTGAGCGTCGGCGAGGGAGCCTCTTTGCCGAGGCCTCGGATCCAGGTGGTTCACGGAACGGTTCCACAGAAATGCGCTCGTAACGCACTTCCAGCACCGTCAGGTATTCTGTCCCGCCCGGCGCTTCGAGAACTACGCTCTCACCCGCTGCCGACTTCATCAACGCGCGCCCCAGAGGTGACACCCAACTGATGTGGTTGCGGTTGAGATCGACCTCGTCCGTGCCTACGATGCTCACCACTCGCTCCGCTCCCGCGGCATTGGCATAGCGCACGGTCGCCCCAAAGAATGCCCTCGTCTCCGGCTGCCGCGCTCTCGGAGCTTCCGGGTCCACCACTTCCGCGGCTTCAATTCGCTTCGCGAGAAAGCGAATCCGCCCATCGATCTGCCGCAGCCGCCGCTTGCCATACTGATAGTCGGCGTTTTCACTGCGATCGCCATTGCTGGCAGCCCACGCCACCACCTCCACCACGTCTGGGCGGTCCTTGGTGAGCAGAAACTGGTGCTCATCTTTGAGGCGCTGCAGTCCGCTCCGCGTTATGTAGTTCTTGCCTCGCGTCGCGGGCTCGTCCGCTTGTGGTTTTCTCGTAAACCCTTTCCGCATCTCGCACTTCCTCCCAGCGCAAATCCGGTGGTGCACCCAATGAATGCGGATGAACGCTCATGGAAAACACTGTAGGTCATCCCCGCTCACGGGAGTTCATCTGCGGCCCTAACTGATTTTTCACGTCTTCCGGCCCCTTAGCGATCCTATCCATCATCTCGGAGAAGTGCCCGGCTAAGACATGCCTGGGGATGAGTACGCGAAGTCGGCCTGTCGGAAGTCACTACGGTCGTTCAACCCGGAGACATAGGCGATCCAGCCCACTACAAGGAATCAGTGTTTCAATTTGAAACTGAGACAGGAACATTTTCAAAGAAATCTGCCATTTTGCCCTATCGATTTCGCTACACTGGAAATAGAGAGATAAACAAAGCGCCCGCGACCACTCGCGGGCGTTTCTGTTTGCCGGTGACCCACCTGAGCGGAGCGAAGCGGATCACTGAATTCAATCACCGCTAAGTGCTTTGAATGGACGAATTTGACAACAACCCATCTGGAATGAAGATCTTAGCCGCCGGAAAGCTGCTCTGCACCACATTCGGTGCAGAAATGGGGCCGTAAGCCCTTTGGAAAGACGAATTTAGCGATAAGCCTTTTGGATAGACGAATTTAGCCGCCGGAAGACGACCCTAACCTGCTGCTGCGCAAGGACTTCCGGACCGGTCTCCCGCAGCGGGAGGGGGAGGGGGGTCCTCCTAATATGCGCCGGTTTGCTGCAGCGGCAGGCCGACCTGGAAGCAGGTCTTTCCCGGCACGCTCTCAACCACGAGATAGCCGCGGTGCATCCGAACGATGCGCTGCGCGGTATCGAGTCCCAGGCCAAGCCCGTGTCCCGGAGCCTTGGTGGTGAAGAACGGCTCGAAGATGCGCCCCTGCTGGTCCTTGGGAATGCCGGGACCGTCGTCTTCCACCTCGACCAGGAGCAGGTCGGAGGCGTGACGCACGCTGAGCCGGATGCGCCCGCGATTCTTGATCGCGTCCAGAGCGTTCTCGATCAGGACCGTCCACACCTGATTGAGTTCGCTGCCATACGCGGAGATGTTGGGCAGGTGGGATTCATAGTTCCGCTCCACCACGACGTGCTGCAGCCGCGACTGCAGCATGGCCAGCGTGTTCTCCAGGCTCTGGGGCACGTCGATGTCCTGGATCGGCGCCTGGTCCATGTAGGAGTAGTCCTTGATGGCGCGGATGAGGTCGAAGATGCGTGCAGTCGAGTCCAGCATGGCCTCGGCCATGCGCTCGGCGCGCAGAGTCGATGCGTGCTGTGACAGCAGCAGTGCCGTGCTCTCCGGCGTAAGGAATCCCGGCAGCGCGGCCAGATGTTCCGGAGTGATGCCGGCCTCGGCAAATTCGGGCGCGATCTGGCCGGTATTTGCAACATGCCGCTGGTGCAGCCAGGAAACCAGCGCCTCTTCGCGAACGGCTATCTCTGCCGGCGTCAGCGTGGGCTTGCCTTCCAGGCTGCGCCGCATGTGCTCGTCCCATTCGCGCAGTGCTTCCACATGCTCCGGCTCAAAACAAAGACTCCCCAGGCGGAAGCGCTCGCGGCCGAAGATCTCCAGCTCCTGCAGCATGCCGGAGGCGGCGCGCTGTGCGGCAGACGCTGGATTGTTGAGCTCGTGCGCCAGGTTGCCGGCCAGCTTGCCGAGCGCGTTGAGCTTCTCCGACTGCTGCTCCATGCGCGTGACTTCGCGCGAGCGATCCAGCAGAATGCTCACCACCCGCTGCGTCATGGAAGGAATCTCTGCCAGCATGCGGGGAAAGAGCGCGCGATTGTAACGGACAGCCCAGGTCGGCGCGGTGGACACGCCACGGCCGCCCCAGGTCTTCATCCGAGAGAAAGGAAGCAGCCCGGTGATCTGTCCCGCGCGGCCAATGAACATGACCGGCCCGACGGTGCGGTCGCGCTGCACCTGCACCTCGCCCTTCAGCAGAATGGTCATGGAGTCAGCCGGCTCCCCCTGCTCGAAGACGGTGACATTGGCATCGACGAACAGCTCCTCACCATTTGTCGCCAGCCAGAAATATTCTTCGTCCGACAGGCCGGCGAGCGGCGCGACGTTGCGCAGAGCTTCGGTGAGCGCAGCGATGCGGTCACTCGATGTGTCAACCGGTCGATCGATCAGGCTTTCGCTCACGGGAAACTCCTTGAAAGGCTGAGCGTTTATGTTAGCCGACCGGCAGCCCTGCGGTCTTGAGCCGCAGGGCCGAATGCCCAATTCCTGGGGCCGAACGGCGGATCAGGCGGTTGTAGTGGCTTCCTGCTTTGACGGCGACTGCGACTCCGCCGTCACCGGGTCCAGGAACGGCATCGCCGCCCGCAACTGGCTCCCGACCTTCTCGATGAGACTCCCGCGTTCCTCCGTGCGGTACTTTTCGAACTGGTGCCGGCCGGTACGATTCTCTTCCATGAATTTCCTGGCAAAAGATCCGTCCTGGATCTCGGCCAGCAGCTTCTTCATCTCCGCGCGGGTCTGGTCGGTCACAATGCGCGGGCCGGCAGTGTAGTCGCCGAACTCCGCCGTGTCGGAGATGGAGTAGCGCATGTAATTCAGACCGCCGCGGTACATCAGGTCGACGATCAGCTTCAGCTCGTGCAGGCACTCGAAGTAAGCCATCTCCGGCGCGTAGCCTGCTTCCACCAGCGTGTCGAAGCCGGCCTTCACCAGCGCGGATGTCCCACCGCAAAGCACGGCCTGCTCGCCGAAGAGATCCGTCTCCGTCTCCTCCTTGAAGGATGTCTCGTACACCCCGGCGCGGGTGCAGCCGATGCCGCGCGCGTAGGACAAGGCAAGCTTCTGCGCGGTGCCGCTGGGATCCTGCTGGACGGCGATCAGGCCCGGTACGCCACCGCCCTCGGTGAAGACCTCGCGCACACGATGGCCCGGCGCCTTGGGCGCGACCAGCGCAACATCAATGTCCGCCGGCGGCTTGATGAAGCCGAAGTGGATGTTGAAGCCGTGCGCGAAGAGCAGCAGCTTGCCTTTGGTGAGGTGCTGCGCGATGTGCTCGGTGTAGACCGCGGCCTGCGACTGGTCCGGCACCAGGATCATGATGACGTCGCCCCATGCCGCGGCATCGGCAATGCTGAGCACGGTGAGGCCGGCCTTTTCCGCCTTGGAGCGGGAGCGGCTAGTGGCGGGCAGGCCGACACGCACGTCGACGCCGGAGTCCTTCAGGTTGAGCGAGTGGGCGTGGCCCTGCGAGCCATAACCGATCACCGCGACCTTTTTGGCCTGGATGAGTGAGAGGTCGGCGTCCTGATCGTGGAAAACCTTGGGCATGATTGCTCCTTGAGATGAGTCAGCTTGCTTTCACTCGGGCGATGCGAGGCCGGTGAGTGCGCGTCTGCTGCGGTTCGTGTTGCGGTGAAAGGAACGATGTACGGAAGACTACGTCTCTTCCTCGTGTACGTTTTCAAATTCGTTGGGGAGGACTTCGTCAGCTTCGAGCTTACCGCTGTAGCCGGTCCCGTTGCTACTCGCTGCCGCTTTGCTGCCCAGCGCGGACAGCACCCGGCTGGTGTGATGGCCGCGCCGCATGGCCATGCGGCCGGTGCGCGAGACCTCCAGGATCGTGTAGCCGGATTCGGTGATGACTTGTATCAGCCCCTCGATCTTCGAGGAACTGCCGGTCATCTCGAGCATGATCGACTCCGGCGCGAGATCGACGACGCGCGCGCGGAAGACATTGGCCAGCTCGAAGATTTGCGAGCGCGAATGTGGGCCGTTCGGCGAGTCGGGTCCGACGGCGATCTTGATCAGGCAGAGCTCGCGGACGACGGCGGCGGCGCGGTCCACTTCATCGACATGGACCGTCGTTTCGAGCTTGTAGAGCGAGGCGCGGATGCGGTGCGCGGCATGCTCGTGCGCATCGCAGACGATGGTCATGCGCGAGGTATCCGGCCGCTCCGACTCGCCAACGGTGAGCGAGACGATATTGATGTTGAGCCGGCGAAAGAGGGAAGCGACACGGGTGAGGACGCCGGGCTTGTCTTCGACGAGGGCTACGAATGTGTGCAGCATCTACTCGTCCTCCGCGGTTTCCAACAGAGGATCGCGCTCGGGCCGGTGGACCATCTCGTGTAATGCGGCGCCAGGTGCAATCATCGGATAGACGCCGTCTTCCTTCTCCACCTGAAAATTCATCAGGAAGGGCCGGCCAGACGTGCGCGCCTTGGTTACGGTCGGCGTCACATCCTTGCGCTTCGAGATGTGCGCGCCTTCAATGCCGTGCGCTTCGGCCAGCTTCACGAAATCCGGAGAGAGGATGGGCGAGGCCGAGTAGTTCTTGTCATAGAAGGCCTCCTGCCATTGGCGCACCATGCCGAGGAAGCCGTTGTTGATGATGGCGATGTTGATCGCCAGCTTCTCCTGCACGATGGTCGAGAGCTCGGCTGCCGTCATCTGGAAGCCGCCATCGCCGGCGATGACCCAGACATCCTTTTGCGGGCAGGCGGTTTTGGCGCCGATAGCCGCAGGCAGCGCGAAGCCCATGGTGCCGAGGCCGCCCGAGGTGACCAGCGTGCGCGGCGATTCGTGCTTGAAGTACTGCGCCTCCCACATCTGGTGTTGGCCTACATCGGTAACGATGATGGTGTCTTTTTCGCGCCCCGCCGCCTGCGCCTCGCGCCAGATGTCGTGAATCACGTGCGCGGCGTAGAGGTGGCCATTGTCCGGCAGGTTGATGATGTCTCGCACCGCCGCTGTGCCCTTCGATGCATTGATCTGCCGCAGCCAGCCGGTGTCGGTGCGCTTTGGCAGCAACGGCTGCAGCGTTTCGAGGACGCCTTGCAGGTCGCCAATGAGCGCGACGTCGACGCGGACGTTCTTGTTGATCTCCGACGGATCGATCTCAATGTGAATCTTCTTTGCGTGCTGCGCGTAGTGGGCCAGGTTGCCGGTGACGCGGTCGTCGAAGCGCATGCCGAAGGCCAGCAGCAGGTCCGCTTCCTGGATGGCATGGTTCACCCACGATTCGCCGTGCATGCCCATCATGCCCAGATGCAGCGGATGCGCGGCGGGGAAGCTGCCGAGCCCGAGCAACGTAGACGCGACCGGAATCTGCTGCGATTCGGCGAAGGCGAGCACCTGCTGCTCCGCTCCGGACTGCGTGATGCCATGCCCGGCGAGGATGATCGGCCGCTTCGCCGATTGAATCAGCGCGACGGCTTCGCGAATCGCGCTCGACTCCGCGCGCAGCATAGGGTGCGGCCGCGCGGCGCACGGTGCGCACGCGGCGAACTCGAATGGCGCAGTGGCCTGCTGCGCATCCTTCGTGATGTCGATCAGCACAGGGCCGGGCCTGCCGGATGTCGCAATCTGGAAGGCAAGCCGAATCGCCGCTGCAATGTCTTCGGCGCGCGTGACGAGAAAGTTGTGCTTGGTGATCGGCAGCGTGATGCCCGTGATGTCCACTTCCTGAAAGGCGTCGGTACCCAGCACCTTCGAGGAAACCTGGCCGGTGATGCAGACGATCGGCACCGAGTCGAGCATCGCGGTGGCAATGCCGGTGACGAGATTGGTCGCGCCCGGCCCGCTGGTCGCCATGCAAACCCCGACGCGTCCGGAGGCGCGCGCGTAGCCATCCGCCATGTGCGCGGCGCCCTGCTCGTGCCGCACGAGAATGTGGCGGATGGGGAACTTGCGTAGCGCATCGTAGATGGGCAGGATGGCGCCGCCGGGATAACCGAAGACCTCGCGGACGCCCTCGCCTTCGAGCGTGGCCCACACGATCTCAGCGCCGGTCAGAACGGTTTGGCCCACACCGCTCAAGGCTGTCTCGCCCACACCGTTCGGTGCTGCTTTGCCTGCGTCGGGATCGCGTTGTTGCCTGCTCATCGGGTCATCCTTTCTCTTCAAAATCACCGCAACGGTGAAGCATTTACGTTGTCACCGCGCCAAGCGAGGCGGAGCTGACGCTGTCCGCATACTTGCGGAAGACGCCCGACTTGAAGCGTGGTTCAGGCGCCTTCCACGATTTGAGACGGCTTGCAATCTCGGCATCCGGAACCTCCAGCGTGAGCTTGCGATTTGGAATATCGAAGACGATGGAGTCGCCCTCGCGCACCGCTGCGATCGGTCCGCCGAGCTGCGCCTCCGGTGCGACGTGACCCGCCATCAGGCCGTGCGTGGCGCCGGAAAAGCGTCCATCGGTGAGGAGCGCGACGGTTGCGGAGAGCTCGGGGATACCCTTGATCGCCGCGGTCACTGCGAGCATCTCGCGCATGCCGGGCCCCCCACGCGGACCTTCATAACGGATCACGAGTATGTCGTTCGGGTTGATCTTGCCCGATTCAACCGCGGCAAAGCAGTCATCCTCGCTCTCGAAGACGCGCGCCGTGCCGCGATGGAAGATGCGTTCGTGACCCGCGACCTTCACTACGCATCCATCGGGCGCAAGATTGCCCTTCAGGATCACCAGTCCGCCCGTTGCCTTCAGCGGCTGCTCCCACGGACGAATCACCACCTGCTTCGGCGTCTCGACGGCGGCGGCTGCCTCTTCATGCAGCGTCTTGCCGGTTACGGTGATGGTGTCGTGCAACTGGCCGCGATCGAGCAGCCGCTTTGCCAGCACGCGCGAGCCACCCGCGTCCTGATAGTCCTTCGCCACATACTTGCCGCCCGGCGTAAGGTCGCAGATCAGCGGCGTCTTCTCGCTGATGCGGTCGAAGTCATCCATGCTCAGCTTCAGCCCCATCTCGCGGGCGATTGCGATCAGGTGCAGCACCGCGTTCGTAGAGCCGCCCGAAGCGCAGACGGCGGTGATCGCATTCTCCAGCGACTCGCGCGTGATGATCTTCGAGGGACGCAGATCGTTCCGCACCAGATCCATAATCAACCGGCCGGCCTGACGGCTGGCATCCGCTTTGTCTGCCGCCATCGCCGGAACTCCGGTGAGTTGGATGGGCGAGATGCCCAGGAACTCGCCGGCCATCGCCATGGTGTTCGCCGTGAATTGTCCGCCGCAGGCGCCGGGTCCAGGACATGCTGCTGCTTCCACCGCTTCGAGCTGATCGTCCGTGATCCTGCCGGCAGCGTGCGAGCCGATGGCTTCAAAGACATTCTGGATGGTGATGTCCACCGTGGAGCCGTCCGGCTGTTTGAGCTTGCCCGGCGCAATGGATCCGCCATAGAGCATGAGGCCGGGAATATCCAGACGGCACATGGCCATGATGGTGCCCGGCATGTTTTTGTCACAGCCGGCGATACAGATAATGCCGTCGAACAAATTGCCGCGCGCCACCAGCTCGACCGAGTCGGCGATGACTTCGCGCGAGATCAGCGAAGCCTTCATGCCCTGCGTGCCCATGGTGATGCCGTCCGAGATGGTGACGGTGTTGAACTCCATCGGCGTGCCGCCAGCCTCGCGCACGCCCTGCTTCACGGCGGCGGCTACGTCGCGCAGATGAAAGTTGCAGGGACCGATCTCTGTCCAGGTGTTGGCGATGCCGATGATCGGCTTGTGCAGGTCTTCATTGCTGAAGCCGACACCGCGCAGAAAAGAGCGCGCCGCTGCGCGGGAAGGGCCTTCGGTAAGGGCGACGGAGTTCTTTTTGCCGGCAGCGATGCCGTTGCTGGTCTTTGCGTCTTGAGCCATGAACTAACGAGTCTCCGATGTTGGCGTTGCGAGCGCGGCGGGCTTCGGTGCAAGCCAGAACGCGGCATCATGTTTCTGTTCAAAGCGGTCGAGCTCGTCTGCGTGACGCAGCGTAAGCCCGATGTCATCGAGCCCGTTCAGCAGGCAATACTTGCGGAAGGGATCGATGTCGAAATGCGCGAGGAAACCCTGATCGTCTTGAACCGTCTGCTGCTCAAGGTCGATGGTGATGCGGTGATTGGGGTTCGCCGTGGAGCGTGCAAGCAGCGTCTCCACCTCATCGTCGGTGAGACGCACCAGGATGATGCCGTTCTTGCCCGCGTTGGAGTAGAAGATGTCCGCAAAAGTAGGCGCGATGACCGCGCGAAAGCCGAATTGCTGGATGGCCCACGCCGCGTGTTCCCGCGAGGAGCCGCAGCCGAAGTTCTTCTCGGCGATCAAGATCTTTGCGCCCTGATGCTCAGGCTTGTTCAGCACGAATTCGGGGTTGGGCTGGCCGGCGTTTGGGCCGCTTTGAATGCGGCGCCAGTCGTAGAAGAGAAAGTCTCCGTAGCCAGTGCGCTCAATCCGCTTAAGGAACTGCTTGGGGATGATCTGGTCGGTGTCGATATTCGGCAGCGGCAGCGGTGCAGCGGTGCTGGTGAGGGTTCGGATCGCTTCCATTAGCGCAAACCTCCCTGGGCAAGCACAGGTTCCGCCGGTGCAGGCTCTCCTGCAGGCGGCCACTTGCGGATGTCGGTGAGATGGCCAGTCACGGCTGCGGCCGCGGCCATCGCGGGCGAAAGCAGATGCGTGCGTCCGCCGCGCCCCTGGCGTCCTTCGAAGTTGCGGTTGCTGGTGGAGGCGCAGCGTTCGCCGGGCTGCAGAATGTCCGGGTTCATGCCCAGGCACATCGAGCACCCAGGCTCGCGCCACTCGAAGCCAGCAGCGCGAAAAATGTGGTCGAGACCTTCCTCTTCAGCCTGCTTCTTCACTAGTTGCGAGCCGGGAACGACCATGGCGCGGACAGTGGTCGCGACATGGTGTCCCTTCACAATGGCTGCGGCCGCGCGTAGATCGCTGATGCGCGCGTTCGTACACGAGCCGATAAAGACGCGGTCCACCGCGATCTCCTCGATGCGGACGCCAGGCTTAAGGTCCATATATTCGAGTGCGCGCGCGAAGCTCTTGCGGTCGGCTTCGCTGCGGTGCATCCTCGATGGTGGGAACCGTGGCATCCACACGCGTGACCATGCCTGGCGAAGTACCCCAGGTCACGTTTGGGGCAAGACCAGCAGCGTCGATGGTCAACTCACGATCAAAGATCGCGCCCTCATCGCTGCGCATCGTGCGCCATTGCACTAGCGCTTCATCCCATGCCGCGCCTTGAGGCGAGAAGCGCCGGCCTTTCAGGTAGGCGAAGGTCGTTTCGTCGGCGGCGATCATGCCGGCGCGCGCACCCGCTTCGATGCTCATATTGCAGATGGTCATCCGCTCTTCCATGGAGAGCGCGCGGATGGCGGAGCCTGCGTATTCGACCACGTAGCCGGTGGCGCCGTCCGTGCCGATGCGGCCGATGATGTCCAGGATGATGTCCTTCGCCGTGACACCGTTGGGTAGCTTGCCTTCGACGTTGATGCGGAAGGTCTTCGGCTTCGACTGCGGCAGTGTCTGGGTCGCCATCACGTGCTCGACCTCAGAGGTGCCAATGCCGAAGGCCAGCGCCCCAAACGCGCCATGCGTGGAGGTGTGCGAGTCGCCGCAGACGATGGTCGTGCCGGGCTTGGTGGCGCCAAGCTCGGGGCCGATCATGTGCACGATCCCCTGGCTCGCATCCTGCACGTCGAAGAACTCGATCCCGAACTCCGCGCAATTGTCGCGCAGCGCATTCACCTGCCGCGCGGAGATCTGGTCGGCGATCACCAGCCGGTCCTGCGCGCTGGTGGTGGGGACGTTGTGGTCCACCGTAGCGATATGCCGATCCGGCCGGCGCAGCTTGCGGCCGGCCAGGCGTAGTCCATCGAAGGCCTGCGGAGACGTGACTTCGTGAACGAGATGCAGGTCGATATAAATCAGCGTCGGCTCGCCCGCGGGATCAGCGACGACGTGCTGCTGCCAGACCTTTTCGAACAATGTTTGCGGCTGGGACATCGATTCGGTTTCCTTTACAACAAGTGTGGCTGCCGAGTGGCTCACTAGACAGCGTGAAGAGATTGGTGACGGTCAAGCGTGTCGTTGAGAATGGCGTTGACTACTTTTCCCATCTCTTCCGTCGAGGTGGCGGCCTGTCGCGCATCGCCTGCGCGCAGCAGATCGGCACTGCGATAACCGCGCTCGAGCACCGTGCGCACGGCCGATTCAATGGCTTGCGCTTCCCCTTCGAGATGCGCGGTATGGCGCAGCAGCATGGCCGCGGTCAGAATGGCGCCCAGCGGATTCGCGATGCCTTTGCCTGCGATGTCCGGAGCAGAGCCGTGCACCGGCTCATATAAATTGATGGCGCCGCCGACTGTGGCCGACGGCAGCATGCCAAGCGAGCCGGTGATCACGCCGGACTCGTCGGAAAGAATATCTCCGAAGAGATTTTCCGTGAGCACCACGTCGAAGTTGCGCGGCGTATTCATCAGGTGCATCGCGCAGGCGTCCACATATTGGTGTTCGAGCGTGATATCCGGATACTGCGCGGCGATCTCGGTCACGGTGGCGCGCCAGAGTTGCGACACCTCAAGGACATTCGCCTTGTCGACGGAGGTGACCTTCTTGCGCCGGTTGGACGCCAAGCTCGAAGGCGACCCGCGCCACGCGCACAACTTCGTCGCGGGTATAGCGCATGGTGTTCCACGCGGAGTTCGATTCGCGCTGCCAGGCGCGCGGCTGGCCGAAGTAGAGACCGCCCAGCAGCTCACGCACGAAGAGGATGTCTGCGCCTTCAATCACCTCAGGACGCAGCGGCGAGTTGGCAGCCAGCGCGGGAAAGGCAAAGGCGGGCCGCAGGTTGGCAAAGCCGCCAAGCGCCTTGCGCAGTTGCAGCAGACCGGCTTCCGGCCGGCGATCGGGCGGCAGGGAATTGAACTCATTGCCGCCGACTGCGCCAAGTAGCACCGCATCGCTGGCCAGTGCCGCGTCGAGCGTCTTCTGCGGCAGCGGGCTGCTTTCAGCGCGGATGGCTACACCGCCGATCAACGCTTCGGCGAACTGGAAATCGTGGCCGCCGACTTCAGCGACGCTGCGCAGCACCTTCACCGCCTCGCGCGTCACTTCGGGGCCGATACCGTCGCCTGCAACAACCAGAATCTTCAACTTCATTTCGGAGTCTCCTAAGCCTGCGCCAGAGAGGTGGCAGCCGCCGTCTGCGTGGCGAGGGCGACCAGGTCCTGGTCGTAGATGGCCTTCTTACGGTCGGCAAGCTCCACAAAGCGATGGTAGAACTCATCGAGCTGCGCCGCATCGAGCGGGTGGCCGAGTTCCTTCAAGCGATGGCCCAGCGCGCGCCGGCCGGAGTGCTTGCCCAGCACCATGCTGTTGGATGGCACGCCGACCGAGGCCGGCGTCATGATCTCGTAGGTCAGCGGATTGGCCAGCATGCCGTGCTGATGAATGCCCGCCTCGTGCGCGAAGGCGTTCGAACCGACGACTGCCTTGTTGGGCGCGGGCCGGAAGCTGATGCGCTCGCCCAGCATCTGGCTGGTTGGAAATAGCAGTTCGTTTTTGAGCGAGTGTGGATGAGGATATTTGTCGCGCCGCACCATCAGAGCCGCGGCAATCTCTTCCAGCGCCGCGTTGCCGGCGCGTTCGCCGATGCCGTTCATCGTGCACTCGATCTGGCGGACACCCCCATCGATCGATGCCAGGCTGTTTGCGACCGCCATGCCGAGGTCGTCATGACAGTGCGCGGAGAGCGTGATCTTTGCCACGGCAGGGACGCGCTTGCGGATCTCGCGGAACATCTGTGCGTAGTCATCCGGTGTGGAGTAGCCAACCGTATCCGGCAGATTGATCGTGGTGGCGCCCGCTTCGATGGTGGCCGCGACCAGTTGCGCCAGGAAATCGATGTCGCTGCGGGTGGCATCTTCGGCGGAGAACTCCACGTCATCTACATAACTGCGCGCTTGGCGGACCGCCGCCGTGGCGTGGTCGAGGGCCTGCTGGCGAGACATCTTCAGCTTTACCTCGAGGTGCAGGTCCGAGCTGGCGAGAAATGTATGGATGCGCGGTCGCGCGGCGAGCTCCAGCGAATGGGCGGCGCGTTCCACATCGAGCGTGCGGGCGCGAGCCAACGAAGCGATCACCGGGCGGCGGATGGCCTGACTGACGGCACGGATGGCCTGAAAATCGCCTTCGGAGGAGATCGCGAAGCCAGCCTCCAGAATGTCCACCCCGAGGTCGTCGAGCGCATGGGCCATCTCGATCTTTTCCGGCGTGCACATGCTGCAGCCGGGCGACTGCTCGCCGTCGCGCAGCGTGGTGTCAAAGAAGACGATCCGGTCCTGCGTGTTTCCCGCCGTTCCACTATGGGTCATGGGCCTTCCTCAACTGCATCATCAGCGAAGCGGGTGCATAATGCAAATTTATTGTTCTTGGCATTATGATTAGTTTTTCTTATAGTGACTGGGCTCGGCCTGGCTGCTTCGGGGATTCGCTTATGGATTTACAACAACTGGAGACCTTCCTGGCGGTGGTGGAGGAGCGCAGCTTCTCCCGGGCCGCGCAGCGCCTCTTGCGCACGCAGCCGGCAGTCAGCCAGGTGATTCGCAAGCTCGAAGATGAGCTGGGCGAGCCGCTGTTTGAGCGCGCATTGCGCGACGGTTCGCTTACCGCGGCAGGCCAGGTGTTGCGCACGTATGCCGAGCGATTGGTGGGGTTGCGGGCGGAGGCGGCAAGCGCGGTGCGCGAACTGAAGACCCTCGAGCGCGGCCAATTGAATCTGGCGGCGAACGAGTACACAACCCTCTACCTGCTTCCTCTTCTGGATCGTTTCCGGCGTCTCTCGCCGCACATTACGCTCGCCGTGCAGCGCTCGCTGGCAAGCCGCATTCCCGATGATCTCCAGGCGCGGCGAGCCGAGCTCGGCGTGCTCTCCTTCCGCCCGGATCCGAATCAGTTCCACTCCATCCTCGTGTACTCGGACGCAGTTGCATTCCTGGTTCACGCGGGTCATCCGCTGGCTGGCCGCCGGCGCGTGCATTTGCGTGAGCTGGGCGCGCAGAATTTCGTTGCGCACAACGTGGCGTCCCCATTGCGCCGTCAGATCATCGATACCTTTGCTCAGCACAAAACACCTCTGAACATTGGCGTCGAGCTGCCCAGCCTGGAAGCGGTAAAGCGTTTTGTCGCGATGGGCAACGGTGTCGCGCTGATGCCGGAGCTTGCCGCTGCGCGGGAGATTGAGCTGGGCGAGTTGGTGAAGGTCCCCATTGCCGAAGTCAAGCTCGAACGGCAACTGCGCCTGGTACATCGCCGCGCAGGTACGCTGTCACACTCGGCGGTGGCCTTCCTGCAGGCGGTACGTGCATTTTCACTGGAGCACGGCAGGCCCTATCTGTACACGCCAGAGACCGATTCGAACAGCTAGAGCATTTTTCGCTCGGCGTGGCTCTTTTCCTTTTAAGAAAAGCCACACCGAGCGATCGTTGGACGGTCTACACCGATACCGAAAATGCTCCAGGAAGAAGGAAAGCTGCGCCGGGCCAGCCAGTGCGGGCGACCGGAAGGTACAATTGGGCAGAACGCCAGGATCATCCTGTAGTGACTTCCGCCCGTCCGGGGGGCCGGTGCAAATGCGTGCCGCGCTTCACGCTTGAGGTTCAGGACCGAATGAAGAAGATTTCGTTGCTGTTTCTGTTGTTGCCGATATTGGCAACGGCAAGCTTTGCGCAGGAGAGCCGTCAGGACGCGAGTGTTAGCGGCACCCTCGTATTCCCACCATATGTAAACGGGCAGGGCGTGTTTCAGTCCGGATGCCTGGCTCCGACGGTCGCCACCACCGCGGCCAGTTCCAAATCTACCGGGGGCGGCACCTGTTATGGCCCCGGCGTGCTGGCGAGCTACCGCTACATGGTCACGCCACGTAGCGCGCTCGAGGTGAACTATCAGTGGTCGCAGTACTACACCAATTTCATCTACAGCAACCTCAACTACAACATCCACACCCGGATGCAGGAGATCTCCGCCGCCTACGTCTTCAATTTCACTTTTCGCAACTGGAACCCTTTCCTTGAGGCAGGCCCGGGTGGATTTATCTTCTCCCCATTGGACGACCGCGGGACGCAGACATTCAATCCCAAGCGGACGACCAATATTGGCGCGCTCTATGGTGGCGGCATCGCCTATGAGCTGAGCCCCAGCTTTGATATCCGTGCCGAATACCGCGGCATCATCTTGAAGGCCCCGGACTTCGGCATCTCAAATGCCGACACCAAGCGGTACTACAACATCATGGCCCCGGCGATCGGCATCGCGTACCATTTCTGATCCATCCAAGGCGTGAGCAAGACCCGAAGGCCCGGCCGTTGCGCCGGGCCTTCTAGTGTTTGCGCCTGCCCTAAGCCTCGTCACAGACGGCCGTCAGGGGCGTTCCCCATTGTTCTGCTCGCGCACAGAGGGTTAGGCCTGGCACGGGAAGGTTGGCGCAGATGCGCCGAAGCAGGTCATAAAACGAAGAATGCCCCAGCGTGCAAGCTGGAGCATTCTGGTCGGGAAGCGAAGAACAGTTTTAGAAGAAACGGTACGAGGCGCCGACGCTGAATCCATTCGGCGTCAATCCGTTTGGCCGGTTCTGCAGCGGGATCGGGGTGGGGTCCGGAGGTCCAACGAACCCGGGCCAGATCTGGTATTCGTACTCGCCGCGAAGGTAAATCCGCCGCGTCAGGCGATAGTCGAGTCCCCCGCCAAGAGCCACATCCAGGTAGCTTCCGTG
Source organism: uncultured Acidobacteriaceae bacterium (assembly GCA_963763665.1). Lineage (GTDB taxonomy): Bacteria > Acidobacteriota > Terriglobia > Terriglobales > Acidobacteriaceae > KBS-83. Next base: position 145,562 of record CAVXPT010000007.1, read on the forward strand.
CGCCGCGTTGAGCGGGAAATTGAAATATCCCAGGCCCACCAGCCCTTTGGCGAAAAAGACATAGCGATTGTGCCGATAGCTATACCTCGGCCCGATCAGGTAGTTGTCCTCATGAATATTGGCCAACTGGTTGAAGCGGTGGAAGCGCACCTCTGCTTCCGCTCCCAGACGCGGCGTGAGATTGTAATCGGCGAAAGCACCAATACCATATAGCCGTTGCCAGCCGTAGTCCGGACTGAAATCCGAAAACGTGCCGCCAACATACAGTGATTGATTGCCGCCCTTACCGGCTGGTACGACCTGGGCTCGTCCTATCGTCGGGAGAAGGAGGAGAGCGGCGAATAAAACAAGTCTTTTCGTCACAGAGTATCTCTCGAAACAGCCAGATTCCAGATGTACAGCGAGGCGGGTCTGCTGACCCGCCTGTCACAGCTTTGGGAAAAGGCGCGCGAGGGCAAAGTTCGTTGCGTCACCCTCGCGTTACGATTCATCAACCTACTGCTGTGGCGGTTGTGCGGCTGGCTGCGCGCTTGCCTGGTCCGGCTGAGCGGGCTGCTGCTGCGTGGAAGCCTCGGCGCCTGCCTGATCATACCGAGTGAGTTTGTAATAGACGGGAGTCACTTCAAAGGGCATTTTATCCCGCGCGTTGAGCAATACAGCGGTTGCGGTTTTCAAGGTATACACCTTGTCATCCCATGCATCCGTCCGCAGGCGGCTGCCCAATGGAAGAGCTGCGATCTGATCCAGCTTGTCCTGGTCCAGCTTGGGAGCGCGCTTCTGTATGGCGATCAGCCACGGCTGGCCGGTCGAATCGAGCATCGAGTCGCCGAGTCGCGGTGTATTCAACGCGCTGAGCTCCTTCTCCCGCTGCTGCAGTTGCGCAAAGTAGAGGCCCGCTTCTGGCATCTTGTCCTTGTAGATGGACTTGTCGAGCAGAACGACCGCCTTCTTCGCAGCTTCGATGTCGTCCGCATCGGTGTGATGCATCTGAATGCGCGAGAAGGTAGATTCGTCGGGGAAGAGCAGCCGGTCGTTGAAGGCGTACTTGGTATCGATGTGATGACCGAGCACGATGTGCGCGAGCTGGAAGGAGAGCACGGAGGCCAGCGATGCCTCTGTAGGCAGCGTGTCCACCAGGCCCTTGCTGAGAATGATGGTGTTGCCTACCGCGATCGATTCCAGCGGAGTGGTCAGCATCACGCGGCAGTGCACGGGTGAGGCAAGCTCGATGTTGTTGCCGATGATGATGTTGTTCGTAACCTGCTCGAGAATCTTATCGAAATCGCTCGGTGCGGCGAGCAGACCAGCCTGGGTCAGGCGGTCGAGGACGTTCTCCTCAGCCTGCGAGATCCACTCACGCTGCGCCTGCAAAGGACTTACGTCGTCTGAGTTCTGGCTCTGGTCGGTGACGTCGTCGATCTTGACCGACTCATTGTCGGACTGGTGTGTCGGAACCTTGAGCGAGTAGCCCCATATGGAGGTGTGCGCCTTGAATGAGACCGGGTGCTCCTTGTCCTTCCTGGAGGTCTCTTCGACATACACGCCTACCGGCAGCCACACGCCCGGCTGCAGGTTCTGTCGCCAGCTGTCGAAGTGGAAGTAGTCGTTATCGTCGGCCTTGTCCGCCATATCGCCACCGGTATAGGTGCCGTTGAAGCGCACAACGTTCCCCGAGTCGTCATCCACCCAGATGCGGCCGGTAAAGCGGCCATTGCCCAGGCCCTGCTTGGGGTGCACGTCGAAGACATCGCAGCGAACCGTGCCGAGAAATGCCTTGCGAACCGCGACGAAGTCATAATGCTGCTGATCGAAGCCGCTGGGATCGATGAACATCATCTCCAGGAAGCCGTCCGGCATATAGCGGACGTTGCCCGGCAGAAGGCTCTTCGAAAGCAATCCCATGGCCTCCAGCGAACCCTTGAACATACCCTTATTGGTGTCGCTGGCTTCGCCGGTGGAGTACGACTTGCCGTAGAAGCTCTTGCCGAAGTCCACCCGCTGCAGCATGTACTGGTCCGAGACCGGCACCGCATACAGCTTCGTGTCGCCCTTCATGTTCTGTATGTATGTCTGAACAAGTGGCGACTTCTGCTGAATGCCCTTGATGGTGAGCTTTTCAGCCGCGATGGCTTTCTTAATCAAGGCATTCTGCTCTGGAGTCAGGGCGGGAGCCGCGGCGAACTTCTCCTTGTGCTTTGCCTGAGCACTCGTGACGCCAAGCGTCAAGAGCAGTGTTGTCATCCAAAAATTCCGCAGGTTCATTTCCCGGCTCCTAAATCAGACTTCCAAATAACTGACTGCATGATGTTGGGGACACCCATTATGCCAACTGGAATGTCACGTGAATAAGCGTTGTGTGATCCACCGGTTGACCGTTGCGTTGCGCCGGCTTGAACCGGATATTTTCGGCAACATGCCGTGCTTCTTCATCGAGCCCATGACCAAGCCCATTCACCACACGAATTACCTCGACCTGTCCGCTGGCCAGGAAACGCACCTGCAGGGTGACTTCACCCTGGACCCGTGCCTCCTGCGCTTCAGAGGTGTAGCGTGCCTTCGGCTCAGAGATCACAACCGGCGGAGTGAAAGCCGGCTCAGCACTGGCCTGCGCAAGCTGTACATGACCAGGACCGCCGACGGCAGCGCCAAAGTTCGCATTGCCAACCTGGCCATGCCCGCCGGGCTTTCCAGTTCCGCCAACTACGCCGTTCGCGAATCCGGCAGAGGCGATCGCGCCATGACTTGTTCCGCCTGGGACGCCATTCTTGACCCCGGCGCCGAAATCGACGCCTTGTACCGTGCCCTTGCGTGCCGCACCTGCGCCGCTATTTGCGCCGGGTGCTGCATTGAAGGAGCCGAGCGCCGCAATGGTTGCCGGGCGGTTTGCATTCGGGTTCGGAGCCACGCCATGCGGATCACCGAAACCGCCGGTGGTCGCCTGGGGATGGCTCTGATTGTTTGCCACCGGCGTCGGTTTATTGCTGGCGAACAGGCCAACCTTCGGTGCCGGCGGAGGCGCAACTGCCTTCGGTGGCGCGGGAGGAATGTTCGGAAGCGGCTTCGGGGTGTCCAGCTTTACCGGTTTGGGCGGCTCGATCTCCGGCTTGGGCGGCTGAATCTTGGGCGGCTCAACTTTTGCGATTTCGAGCTTCGGCGGTTGCGGCGGCGCCACCACCTTGACCTTGGGCACTTCGACTTGGGCGGCTTGGGCGGCTCAACCGGGAAGAGCAGCGCATCCGCCTGCATCTTCTTCACCACCACCTGGTGATGGATCGCGCCAATAATCAGCAGCAGGATAAGGAGGGTCACATTTGTGACCATGCTGGTGGCGAGGGAGCCCCAGCGGCCCTTACCGTCGTCCAGCAGGCCAAAGCTCGAATTTACTGAAATACGTTCGGTCGGCATATATTCCCTACTCGGCTAGCGATCGTGAAAAGTGTCGTACGCTGGTTGCCCAGCACTCCATTGCAATCTCTGACACTGTCTGCCCCACTTCATCGAGCGGCGCTTTATCGTCTGGCAGATCAGAAACCTGACAAGGAATTCATTCTCACTCTGGTACGAAAGTACCTCCGAGTGCTTGAAAGATACCTTGGATTCCCAAGGTATTGCAGTACCCCGAAAGTGGTGCGCAGGCGAAACGTAGGTGTATCGCGCCACCCACCGTCTTCCTGAATATCCCTTTCCCTTTCAGGCCCGCGTCAGCGAATGAAAAGCCGACGTATGCACGCGAAACTATGCGCACGCTATCCTCCATAATACCGGGGTGAGACGAGGCGCGAACATCCCTGGTTGCCCCATTTCCCAAAGGGTTAACAGGCGGGCTCCTTTGGTAATGACGAGAATCAGGTTGAATGAAGGTCAAAACGGGAGAAATTCTTGAAAATTTTAGTGACAGGCGGGGCGGGTTACATCGGCGGAACGGTTGCACTGCGGCTTTTGTCTGCCGGCCATAATGTATTGATTTACGACAACTTCTGCCATGGCCATCGTGATCTGGTGCCGGCCGGAACCAACCTCATAGAAGGCGACATCGCCGACCGGGAGCGGCTGACTCGGATCCTTCGCGATGAGCACATTGACGGGGTGATGCACTTTGCCGCGCTCATTGAGGCCGGCGAAAGCATGAAACACCCGGAAATTTACTTCCGCAACAACACCGCCTCCTCCCTCAGCCTGCTTGAGGCCATGCTGGCCGCCGGCGTCGATCGCCTGGTCTTCTCGTCCACCGCTGCCGTCTATGGCGAGCCCAAAAGTACGCCGATCGAAGAAGACGCCGCGCTTGCTCCCACCAATCCATACGGCGAAAGCAAGCTCCTGGTGGAGCACATGCTGACCTGGATGAACCGCATTCATGGCCTGCGTTATGCCAGCCTGCGCTATTTCAATGTCGCGGGAGCCGTCGAGGGGCGCGGCGAAGCGCATGAGCCGGAATCGCACCTGATTCCGCTGATCCTCGACGTGGCTCTTGGCCGCCGGAAAAGCATCAAGATCTTCGGCCAGGATTATCCGACGCCGGACGGTACCTGCATCCGCGACTACGTCCACGTCGGCGACCTTGCGGACGCGCATATCCTGGCATTTGAAGGACTTAGTACGCGCTCTCGGTTGATCTACAACATCGGCAATGGGCAGGGATTCAGCGTGCGAGAAGTAGTCGATTCGGTGCGCCGCATCACCGGCCATCCCATTCCAGTGGTGGAAGAGCCGCGCCGGCCAGGAGATCCTGCCGTACTCGTGGCCAGTTCAAAACGGATCATGGACGAGCTCGGCTGGAAGCCCCGGTTCAGCTCTTTGGATGACATTGTTCGCTCGGCTTGGGCGTGGCACCAGCAACGCTATGGGGCGGTTTCGAGTTAGTTCCGGGGGGTTTTGGAGTCGATTTGGGGTCGATTTGGTATCGAAAAGGGGCTTTCCAACGCACATTCTTGTATCGAGAATCAGTCAACAGACTGGTTACGCACGCTGGAAGGTGCATTTCTGCATCACCGGGAAGGTCGAGCCTCAGGTGTCCTAGTTGATACCGGTGCCCCGCTTCATCGTGTTGGGCGCGGTTTGCTGACGGCCGCTGCGTATGGTGGCCGTTTCTTTCCGGTCCTCGGCACGGCTGCTCCAGGCGTTCCAGCACCAGAATGCGATCCCCAGCAGGATAACGATCCCAACGAATATGAGAATGACGATTGCCATGGCAATGACCTCTCCTGATACGAGTGTGGCAGGGAGACAGAGGTTGCCGAGGGTGAAGAGCTATTACTCGTAGCGCAGGGCGACCATCGGATCGACACGCGAGGCTCGCTGTGCCGGTAGATATCCGGCAATCGCTGCGATCAATAGGACGACGAAGACCGCTGCCAGCAGGCTGACGGGATCATTAGCATGCAGTCCAAAAAGCATGCTGGCCACCAGGCGGTTCGCAAGCAGGGCAGCGGGCACGCCTATCGCGACGCCGACTGCGACGAGGATGAGGATTTCCCGCATCACCAGCCAGCGTACGTGCATGCGTTCTGCACCGAGCGCCATGCGGATACCGATCTCGTTGGTCCGCCGGCTGACGACGTAAGACATCAGCCCGTAGATACCGATGGCGGAGAGGAAGACCGCCAGCAGCCCGAAGAAGGTTGAGAGCTGCGCGACGATGCGCTGATCGGTGTAGGAGCGCGCCACCTGTTCGTCCAGCGTGGTGACGTGCGTGATGGGCAAGTTGCGGTCGACCTGGTGGATGGTGCTTTGCACGGCCGCGGCGATAGCACCGAAATCGCCCGAGTAGCGGACTTCAAAGTCGCCGAAGCCCCAGGGGCGCTGTACGTACGAGAGATAGTTGATGTATTTCGGTTTTTCCTGCAGTTGAGAGAACTTCGCATCTTTGACGATGCCGATGACTTCGTACTCGTTCTCTGGCTTGTTGTCGCCGACATGGAAGTGGCGGCCGATGGGATTGCCCGGCGGAAACAGGGTTTTGGCGATGCGTTCGCTGATGACCGCAACGCGCTGCGAGGTAGCTGTGTCCTGCGGACTGAAGGTGCGGCCGGCGAGAAGGGGAATCTGCATGACTTTGAAGTAGCCGTTGCCGACGACGTTCTGATGGACACCGATGTCCTGGTTGGCAGGCATGCCCTCGACGAGGACGGCGTCATTCCAACTGCCCTCGTTAAAGGTGAATGCAGAAAAGCTGGCGGCCTGGACGCCGGGAAGCGCATTCACGCGGGACTCGATCTGCTGAAAGATGTCGCGGAGGCGAGGGTCTTCGGCCTTGAGACCGGTGGCATCGGAGTCGATCTGCAGGCGCAGGACGTTCTCGCGGTTGAAGCCGGGATCGAGGCTGCTGAGATTGACCAGGCTGCGAAGAAAGAGTCCGGCGCCGACCATGAGGACCAACGAGAGAGCAACCTGGCAGGCGACGAGCCCTCTGGCGAGGAGGCTTTTGGTTCCTGCGCTGCTGGGTCCGCGGCCGTCTTTGAGGGAGTCGGTGAGATGGAGGCGAGTGGCGCGAAAGGCGGGGATGGTGCCGAAGAGGACGGCGGTGGCGACCGTGAGTGCGAGGGTGAAGCCGAGCAGGCGAAGATCGAGACCGACGTTGAGAGGGAGAGTTTCAAAACCGCCGGAGACCATGCGGAGTAACAGCCGGTTGGCGATAACGGCGAAGCCGATGCCGAGTGCGCCGCCCACGAGGGCGAGGATCAGGCTCTCCGTGAGGAGCTGGCGGATCAGGCGGGAACGGCGTGCTCCGAGCGCCTGACGAACGGCGAGCTCGCGGGCGCGCGTGGTGGAGCGGGCGAGCAGAAGATTGGCGATGTTGGCGCAGGCGATGAGCAGGACCAGCGCGACGATGGCCATGAGGATCTGCAGAGGCTGAGAGAATTCGCGCCGCAGCGAAGAAAGGCCGTTGGCCATAGGGGTGAGCTGGACGTGCGTTCGAGCCAGCACGTCGAGATTTCTCTTGCTGAGGTCCGCATCGGAGAAGCCGCGAGTGATTTGTTGCAGAAGCAGGTTGACGTTGGAGGTGGCTCGCTCCAGGGTGACGCCGGGTTTGAGACGTCCCATGAGGTTGAGCGATTGGGTGAAGTTGGGCTTGTAGGCGTCCCAGCCGGGAGGGACGGATTTGGTCATGGACATGGGAACCCACATGTCGGGAGCTTCGCCGACTTTGGTTCCGAAGAACTCCCGCGGGGCGACGCCGACGATATTGAAAATGGTGGTGCCGAGTTTGAGTTTGCGGTCGAGAACATTGGGGTCGCCGGCGAGGGTCTGCTCCCAGAAGGCGTGGCTGACAACGACGACCGGATGATCGCCTTCGGAGGTGTCGTCCGCGTCTGTGAGCGTGCGGCCGACCTGGGCGTGGACGCCGAGCAGGGGGAAATATGTGCCGGAGACCAGTTGGACGTGCATGAGATCGGGGCTTGCGGGAGCTTGCGCCGAAGTGCCGAGGATAAAGCCATGGACGTTGTCGGTCATGCTGAAGACGGCGGCGACATCGGAGAAGACGGCGTTCTTCTGCTGTAGCTGGCGATAGAAAGGATAGGAGTAGAGCTCGGTGTCAACGATGCTGGTGCCGATTCCTTCGGAGTCTCCCGTGCCGAGAAGCACGAGCTGTCCTGGATCCTTCACCGGCAGAGAGCGCAGCATGACCGCGTCCATCAGGCTGAAGATGGCGGTGTTCGCGCCGATGCCGAGCGCGAGCGACAGCAGGGCCACGATGGTGACGCCGGGCGAGCGCAGCATGGTGCGCAATCCGTAGAAGAGATCCTGCAGCAGGCCTTCGAGCCATTCCCATCCCCAAGCGGTATAGCTGTGCTCGCGCAGGAGTGTTGGATTGCCGAAGCGGCGATGGGCTGCCGCTGCAGAGTCGTCCGGCGCAACGCCCGAGTCCACCTGCTGCTGCCGGCGCAGCTCCAGGTGAAGCTGGATCTCGTCGTCAAGATCGTTGGTAAACCGCTCGCGGTGGAAGAGCATGCCCACGCGCCGCAGGAACTCTCCGAGATTTTCCATGGGCCTATCTCCTATGCGGTCTGAATAACCCGCGCGATTGCGCCCATCACGCGCTCGAACTGCGTGATCTCTACAACAAGCTGTTTGCGGCCTGTCGCCGTGAGCTGGTAATAGCGCGCGCGGCGATTGCCGGCGGTGGTGCCCCACCGCGCGACCACCCAGCCCTTGATGAGCATGCGTTGCAGCGCCGGATAGAGCGATCCTTCCTCGACCTGCAGGACGTCCTCGGTGGTCTGCTGGATCGAATTGGCAATCTCAAAGCCATGCAGCTCGCCATTGCGGGCGAGCGTCTTCAGGATCAGGAGATAGAGGGTTCCCGGTGGGATATCGTCACGATCTTGAGTCATGTACAAGGCGCTCCCGCTGTTGGCATAGTCTATCTACATAGACAGGCTATGCAAGTGTCCATCCGATATCCCTCCCTGTCAAGTGAGAGAACAAAATGCCACGCTGTGAGTTATCACGAGCCAATGGTTCTGGCATAGGACCAGAGTCCGCGCTCCTCGACGCAGGGAAGCCGGCGTTCCTGCGTTAGATTGAAGGCCTGTGCCCATCGGGAGGCAGCGATGAACGTCGTGATCTTTGGCGCGAGCGGCATGGTGGGCCAGGGCGTGTTGCTGGAGTGCCTGCGCGATACGGGCGTAGAGCGGGTGCTGGTGATTGGCCGCTCGAGCGCCGGACAGCGGCATGCCAAGTTGCGCGAAGTGCTGGTAAAGGATCTCTTCGATGTGGCCTCTTACGCCAATGAGCTCACCGGGCTCGACGCCTGCTTCTTTTGTCTCGGCGTGTCGTCGGCGGGAATGGCTGGGGCCGCATATCGTCGCGTTACCTATGATCTGACGATTGCCATCGCTCAGGAGCTTGCGGCGCAAAACCCGGCGCTCTGCTTCGTCTACGTCTCCGGTGCCGGGACGGACAGCACGGAACGGGGCCGCATCATGTGGGCGCGGGTGAAGGGCGCGACGGAAAACGCACTGCTGAAGATGCCGTTTCGAAGCGCCTTCATGTTCCGGCTTGGCTTCATGCAGCCGCTGGATGGCATCCGTTCGCGGACGCGACTCTACCAGATGTTTTACGTGGTGCTGGCCCCTGTGATGCCGTTGCTGCGCCGCGCCTTTCCGCGCTCCATCACGACGACCAGGGAATTGGGTCGCGCCATGCTGGAGGTGGCACGAAACGGATGGCCGCGGCCGGTGCTGGAGGCGAAAGACATCCACGCTGCCGGCACGCGCCAATCGTAACGCCGGACGCCCGCTGCTTGCTCTGCCCCGCCGCTTCCCTTTAGTGTTGAGCGCGTATGCGCGGTTCTCAAATCGCCGCGCGGAGGACATCGGAAAGCATGGCAGAGACGGCACAGGATCAGCATTTCAGCTCCACCCTCCACGAGACGCGGGTATTTCCCCCGCCTGCGAAGTTCGCCGCGGAGGCGCACGTCTCCGGGATGGCCGCATATAAGGAGCTGTATCGCCGCTCCATCGAAGAGCCGGATGCCTTCTGGTCCGAGGTTGCGGGCGGACTGGACTGGTTCACGCCGTGGACGAAGGTGCTGGACTGGCAGGCGCCGCATGCAAAATGGTTTGCCGGCGGCAAGCTGAACCTTTGCCACAACTGTGTGGACCGGCACGCGCTGGGCAAGCGCGCAGAGAAGACTGCCATCGTGTGGGAAGGCGAGCCGGGCGAGGTCCGCAAGCTCACCTTTCGCGAGCTGCACGCGCGAAGTGCAGCGATTTGCGAATGTGCTGAAGGGCCTCGGGGTGAAGAAAGGCGATCGCGTCGCCATCTACATGGGCATGACGCCGGAGCTCGCCATTGCGCTGCTGGCCTGCGCGCGCATCGGCGCGGTGCACTCGGTCATCTTCGGAGGCTTCGCGGCGAATGCGCTGGTGGATCGCATCAACGACGCAGAGTGTGTCGCGGTGGTCACGCAGGACGGGTCATTCCGACGTGGCGCAGAGGTCAAGCTGAAGAAGGTCGTCGACGAAGCGCTCGTGCAATGCCCCAGCGTGAAGAATGTCGTCGTTTACCAGCGGACAGGCAGCGAAGTGGAGATGAAGGCCGGGCGCGATTTCTGGTGGCACGATCTGATGAAGGCAGCCGCGCCTGAATGTCCCGCAGAGCCGCTCGATGCGGAGCATCCCCTCTATATCCTCTATACCTCCGGAACGACAGGGAAGCCGAAGGGCCTGGTCCACACCACCGGCGGCTACAGCGTGGGCACCTACTACACCAGCAAGCTGATCTTCGATCTCAAGGAAGACGATGTGTACTGGTGCTCCGCGGATATCGGGTGGGTCACGGGGCACTCGTACGTGATCTACGGCATCCTGCAGAACGGCGTTACGACATTGATGTACGAAGGCGCGCCCACCTGCCCAGCGCCGGACCGCTTCTGGAAGATCATCGACGATCACAAGGTCACGATCTTCTATACCGCTCCGACGGCGATCCGCGCGTTCATCCGGCTGGGCGATGAGCATGTGGAGAAGCACTCGCTCGCCTCCCTGCGCCTGCTGGGATCGGTGGGCGAGCCGATCAATCCCGAGGCGTGGATGTGGTATCACGAGAAGATCGGTCACGGGCGCTGCCCCATCGTCGACACCTGGTGGCAGACCGAAACCGGCGCCGCCATGATCGCGCCGCTGCCCGGGGCCGTGCCCACCAAGCCTGGTTCGGCGACGCTGCCCATGCCGGGAATCGTGCCTGAGATTGTGACAGGAGATGGAAAGCCGGTACCGAAGGGACAAGGCGGACTGCTGGTGATCCGTCGTCCGTGGCCATACATGGCGCGGACCATCTATGGCGATCCTGAGCGCTTCGAGAAGACGTATTGGTCGGAGTTCCCCGGAACCTATCTCACCGGCGATGGCGCGCGGCAGGATGAAGACGGCTATTTCTGGCTGATGGGGCGCGTGGATGATGTCATCAACGTGAGCGGCCATCGGCTGGGCACCATGGAGGTGGAGAGCGCGCTGGTGGCGCATCCGAAGGTTGCCGAAGCCGCTGTGGTTGGACGGCCGCACGAACTGAAGGGCCAGGCGATCTCTGCCTTCGTCACGCTGGAAGGCGGCCACAAGCCCTCGAAGGAGTTGAAGGATGAGCTTCGGGCCTGGGTCGCGAAAGAGATCGGGGCGCTGGCGAGGCCGGACGATATCCGCTTCACGGATGCGCTGCCCAAGACTCGCAGCGGGAAGATCATGCGACGCCTGCTGCGCGAGCTTGCGACTGCGGGCGAGATCAAGGGCGATACAACGACGCTCGAGGATCTCCAGGTCATCGCCAAGCTGAAGGAAAGCGAAGAGGCTTGAGGGCCACACTCAACAAATGGATCGTAGAGAGATATTGAAGTGGGCGGGCAGTGGTGTGGCGCTCGCGGGCGCGCCTGTTCTTGCGGCGGCCGGGGCAACGCATCCTGCCGCGTCATCTGAGGCGTTCTTCGATGTCCGCCGCTATGGCGCGGCCGGCGATGGCAAGACGCTCGATACAAAAGCCATTCAGAGCGCCATCGATGCGGCGGAGCGCGTGGGTGGCGGGACGGTGCTGTTTCCCGCCGGCACCTACGCGAGCTATTCGATTCACCTCAAGAGCAACGTCGCTCTCTATCTCGATCAGGGGGCAACGCTGCTTGCCGCGTCCGTGCCGCTCGAAGGCACGACCAGCGGCGGCTACGACGCGGCTGAGCCGCAGGGTGCGTGGGAGCCGTACCAGGATTACGGCCACAATCACTGGCACAACAGCCTGCTGTGGGGTGAAGGCGTCCACGATGTTTCAGTCCTGGGGCCGGGCCGCATCTGGGGGAAAGGGTTAAGCCGCGGCCATCAACATGACACCGACCGGCCGCCGGATTCCAGCAAGCCGGGCGTCGGCAACAAGGCAATCGCTCTGAAGCTGTGCCGCAACGTCACGCTGCGCGACTTCCAGATCCTCGAAGGCGGATGGTTCGGCATTCTCGCTACGGGCGTCGACAATCTGACCATCGACAATCTGCGCATCGACACCAATCGCGATGGCATGGACATCGATTGCTGCCGCAATGTGCGGGTGTCGAACTGCACGGTGAACTCGCCGTACGACGACGGGATCTGCCCCAAGAGCTCCTTTGCGCTCGGCTACGCTCGCGCGACGGAGAACGTCACCATCACCAACTGCTTCGTCACCGGCAACTACGAGATCGGCTCGGTGCTGGACGGCACGTGGAAGCCGATGCCGGCAGCTTTCACGGGTCGCGCCACGGGACGCATCAAGTGCGGTACGGAATCGAATGGCGGATTCCGCAACATCACGATCTCGAATTGCGTCTTCGAGAGCTGCCGCGGTTTCGCGCTGGAGACGGCCGACGGCGCGATCGTCGAAGACATCGTCTTCAGCAATATTGCGATGCGCAACATTACGCAGGCGCCGATCTTCCTGTTTCTAGGCTCGCGCATGCGTGGGCCGAAGGATGCTGCGATCGGCACGCTGCGCCGCGTTCTGCTCAGCAACATTGTGAGCTCGCACGCCGGGCAGTTGCCGAGCCTGATGATCGGCATCGCGGGTCACCCGATCGAAGACGTGAAGATCAGCGATGTCTACCTGCACCAGCAAGGGCGGTGCCGGGCCAGCCATGGCAGCGATCCAGCCACCTATTAAGGAGAGCGCCTATCCCGACCCGGGAATCTACGGCGATCTGCCGGCGACCGGCTTCTATTTTCGCCAGGTGCGCAATCTGGAAGTGAGCAATGTCGAGGTAGCGACCGAGGCGGCAGACGCGCGCGCTGCCTTTTGCCTGCAGGATGTGGATGGCGCGGACTTCTTTCGTGTTCGAGCGTGCCGCAGGGTGCGACCTGCGTTCGATCTGCGAGCGGCAAGCAACTTCCGCAGCTTCGGCAGCCTCTCGGCGCCGGACACTCGCCTGGAGACGGCGGAGAATCGCAAGGTCTGAGTCGGGTCACGTTACCCAACCCCCTCCCCCCTCCCGCACCGGGAGGGCGCCCCGGAACTCCTTTCACAACAGCAGGTTAGACCGCCTCCCGAGGGTCAAATTCGTCCATCCAAAGGACTTATCGCTAAATTCGTCCAGTCAAAGGACTTAAGAGCGGCTTAAAGCCGTTGGCTGATGTCCGGTCAGCGAAAAAGCGGTCAGCAAATGGAAACGCCCGCGAAGGATCGCGGGCGCTTTCTGTATCTCTATTTCCAGTGTATCGAAGTCGATGGGGTGAATTGGCACATTTCTGAAGAAAAGTTTTGTCGCGGTTTCAAATTGAAACTGGATGCGGTCCGGGGCGGTTATGAAATTTGACGCTGACGAGAAGGCGACTTATGGAGGACCTATTCGATTGGTCAATGAGTGCATTGGCGATTTATCGCTCGTTGAGAGTGGACAAAAGAATGCAATTGGATCGTTCCAGCCCGGGCTGAGTTTGCATCGTCCAACCGTCCGGATTGACGGAACAAATTCGATCTAACTAACGTCTTCTCTTTCACCATGGCGGAATTGAAAAGGGAATAGGGGCGGTGCATGTTACAAGATTTGCGGTTTGCGATTCGACTGTTGTTGAAGCAGCCAGGTTTTAGCCTGATCGCTGTACTGACGCTGGGGCTGGGGATTGGAGCGACGTCCGCGGTTTTCAGTTTGATTCAGGGTGTGCTGCTCACACCGCCGCCATACCAGAAGCCGGAGCAACTCGTGCTGATTCCAACGGTGCGCACCGATGGACAGAAGATGGACAGCCCACGCGGGTGGGCGGCGCAACAGTGGATGGAGTGGCAGAAAGAAGCGAAATCGTTCGAGGGTATCGCTGCGTATGACTGGACATTCAATTTTTTGATTCGAAATGACGGCAGCCAGTCCATGCAGGGGATGGTGGTAACAAAAAACTACTTCCAGGTTATGGGTCTCAGGCCAGTGGCAGGCCGCGGTTTCGGGGATTCAGATTTCGAGCAAGGACCCGTGAAGTCGATACTTCTTGGATACGAATTCTGGCAACGGGTCTTTGGCGGCGATAAGCAGATTATCGGCAAGACCGTGCGTATCAGTCGGTGGGAAGTGGCGCCGACAGTGATTGGGGTGATGGAACCGGGTGTGCGGTTCCTGCCGTCTCCGGGAGCGGCGAAGGAGCCGAATTACGACGTCAATGCGACGGTGGATTTCTGGGTGCCGGTGAATCCGGATCCGAAGTATTTGAAGGAGCCATTTTGGAGTGTAGTGGCGCGTCTGCGCGATGGAGTGCTTTCACAGCAGGGGCAACAGGAACTGGCCGTCCTGACGGCGCGAGAGGCGCATGCAGAGAGGAAGTTTGAAGGATTCGCGCCGCAAGCCGAACGGGTAACGGACGAAATGAACCGGGGTGGAAGGCAAATTCTGCTGCCGCTGCTGGGTGCGGCAGCACTGGTGCTGTTGATAGCTTGCGGAAACGCGGCAGCGCTGCTCCTGGTGCGAGGCCTGCAACGCCAACAAGAATACGCAGTACGCAGCGCAATGGGTATGGGTCGCATGGCCCTTCTAAGGCAAGTCTTGATGGAGAGCCTGCTGTTGGCGTTACTGGGCGGTGCGGTTGGCGTCGGCCTCGCCTTTGCTGCCGTGAAGCTGTTCAAGGCCATTGCGGGACATGCCGTTCCTCGCCTTGATGGAGTAACAGCAGGCTGGGCGGTTTTGGGGTGGGGACTTGGCGTGGCGGTGCTTGCCGCGTTTTTCGCAGCGGTTTTCCCGGCTCTGCGCGCGTTTCAGTTGGATCCGATGGAGGTGCTGAAAAATGCCGGGCCGAAAGGAACGGCTGGAATCGGTGAGAGGCGGTTGCTGCGGGCCGTCACCATGCTTCAGACGTCGCTGACGTTGGCGCTGCTGGTAGGCGCGGGGCTGCTCATTCGCACAATGGTGAAAATCGCGCAGGTGTCATCTGGCTATAACACAGGGCGAATATTGACGATGAGTGTGACAGAGGTGCAAAGCATGTCGAGTTGGGGCAGATTTCACCGGCAGGCGTTGGAGCGCGTTGCGGCTCTTCCGGGTGTGCAGTACGCGGCATTTGCTTGGGGAGTGCCGCTGACGGGAAACAACTGGCCGGCGACTTTGGACATTGAAGGCCAGCCTCCGGCGGTGAAAGAGAGTGACAAGACAGCGCTGCCGCTGCGCGCCGTGACGCCTGATTATTTCAAGTTGATGGGAATGCCGCTCATGGATGGGCGGGAGTTTCGATCGACAGATGACGACAAAGCGCCACAGGTGGCCATCGTAAACCAGGCGTTTGCAGACCGTTACTTTCCGCATCGCGACGCAATTGGACGGAAATTCTGGCTGCAGGGGCGCGATAAACCGGGGACGGAAATTGTCGGGGAGATCGCGAATGGGCGGACGGACGATCTAACGCAGTCGGCGTCGCCGGAGATCTATCTGCCACTGTGGCAGGCGACAGCGTTTTCAAAGCATCTTGTAGTGCGAACAACAGCGGATCCGCGCGCGGTGGTGGTTGCTGTGGAACGCGCATTGCGCTCCGTGGATCCAACGGCGGCCATCGAAAACGTGAAGACGTTGGAACAAATTCGTGATGAATCGTTGGCATCGCGCACATTCGCGATGCACCTGCTGACGGGGTTTTCGGTGGTAGGAAGCGTGTTGACGCTGGTCGGAATTTACGGCGTCCTTTCGCTGTCAGTTGCGTCGCGACGCCGTGAACTGGCTATTCGTACTGCGGTGGGCGCGCAACAAAAGCACATACGGAGGTTGATCTTCGCGGAAGGGTTTCGGTTGATAGCCGGTGGCGTGCTTATCGGCGTAGCACTGGCCATTGTTTTGTCGCGAGTACTCAGATCTTTCCTTTTCGAAGTGCAGCCCAGCGATCCTGTGACCTTGATCGCCGTCGGAGCGTTGTTCGTGGGAGTGGGCCTCCTGGCCTGCTGGGTACCGGTGCGGCGGGCACAGAAGGTCGATCCGCTGGAAGCGTTGCGCTACGAATGAACTGTGGAAGTCTCGATCACAAATGCGTCCAAGTTGCATGGCCCAATCGCTGGCAAACCGGAAGTGCACTTCACTTGGCGTCTTCAGGGCAATGCGCTCATTGAAGACTGCGGAGGCGGATGAGTCCCCGTAAACGCGCTCTCGTAACCTGGTCGTGAGTGGCCGGCGGTTCGGAAGTTGAGCCGGTGAGAAACGGAACCCGATGAGAGTTCCGTAACTGTCTCGGGCCGCGCCTCGCAGAGCGGGAACCTAGCTCATCAACCGCGGCATGGTGAAGGAGAAGACGCTGCCCTGGCCGGGCGTGGAGTGGACGCTGATGCGGCCGCCGTGCTGTTCCACGATCGCGCGGCAGATGGCAAGGCCGAGGCCGGTGCCGCCCATCGCGCGCGAGTCCGATGCGTCGACTTGCTGGAAGCGCTCGAAGATGATCTCGAGCTTCTCCGGCGGGATTCCGCGTCCGTGATCTTCTACTTCGAAGGTGACTTCGTTGTCGCCCGTCGCGGTCGCGGTCAACCGGACTTCGCCGCCGGCGTGCGAGAACTTCACCGCGTTGCTGATCAGGTTGGTCAGCGTCTGCAGCGTGCGGTCCACGTCCACCATTACCTCGACCGGCTGTGCGTCGATGCGGAAGGTGATGTTGTTGTGCGCGGCGGCGGTGTGCTGCAGGTCCGCGGCGCGGCGCAGCAGGTCTACGGCGTTCGCCTTCTCGCGATGGAGCGGCAGACGGCCGGAGCCGATGCGCTCGAAGTCCAGGATGTCGTTCACCAGGCGGACGAGGCGGTCGCAGTTGCCGATGGCTACATCGAGCATCTGCGCAAGCTTTTCCGGACGCTTCTCCAGCACTCCGCCGGCGATCAGGCCGAGCGCGGCGCGCAGCGAGGTCAGCGGCGTGCGCAGCTCATGGCTCACGGTGGAGATGAACTCGTCCTTCATGCGGTCAAGCCGTCGGCGCTCGGAGACATCCGCGAACGCTACGACCGTGCCGCTGACGATCCCGTCATGCACCAGTTGGCGTGCGACGTACTCGACCGGGAAGGAGGTGCCGTCCTTGCGCCAGAAGACTTCGTTGTCCACACGCACCGGTTCTTCGCGGTGCAGTGCGGCCTGGATCGGGCAGTCCTCGTAGGGATACGGCGAGCCATCGGCTTTCGAGTGGTGAACCAACTCGTGCGTGTTCTTGCCGATGATCTCGGCCACGGTATAGCCGAACATGCCGGCGCCGGTCTCGTTGCAGAAGGTGAGGTTGCCGTGGATATCGAGTCCCCAGATGCCGTCGCCGACGGAAGCGAGGATGGACTCCCGCTGACGCATCAGCGCGTGCAGCTTTTCCTCGGCATCTGTCTGTTCGGTGATGTCGATGCCGTGGCTCAACACGATGGGTTCGGTGCCGGGCAACTGCAGCAGCTTGTTGCGATAGGCAACGACGGCCGACTGTCCGTTGGGCCGCTTGAAGTAGAAGAGCCCCTGGTGCTCGTGCTGTTCATTGAGCGCGCTCACGTACTGCTCGTAGTCGCGCTTGTGATCGTCGGCGATGTAGTCGAAGAGCGGCGTGCCGACGATCTCCTCCGGAGTGTGGCCGAGGATGGCGGCGGCGTGTGAGTTGATCGACTGGATGTTGCCGTCCAGATCGTGCGTGCAGATGATGCCGAGCGAGCCTTC
Organism: uncultured Acidobacteriaceae bacterium; assembly: GCA_963763665.1. Classification (GTDB taxonomy): domain Bacteria; phylum Acidobacteriota; class Terriglobia; order Terriglobales; family Acidobacteriaceae; genus KBS-83. The sequence goes on from CAVXPT010000007.1 coordinate 163,137, forward strand.
CACCAACTGCCGATAGCGCGCTTCGCTGGTGCGCAGGCGATCGAGCTCCTGGCGCTGCTCCGTGACGTCAATGCCGGTGGTGATGACGAAGTTGATGTCGCCCTGCGGATCGTTGAGCGAACTGGCGGTCCAGGCGATGCGGCGGAGACCGCCATCGCGAGTGCGCCAGTGCATCTCGTAACTGCCGTCGAGCTTGCCGGCGCGCGCCTGCTCGAACATGCGCATCGCGTGATCGCGTTCTTCGGCGGGGAAGAGCTCTTCCGGGAACGAACGGCCGACCAGCTCGGCGAAGCTGAATCCACTCACCGTCTCGCAGGCGCGATTGAAGCGCACGATACGGCCCGCGGTATCGAGCACCAGAACGAGCGCGTGGATCGAATCGAGCACGGAGGTGACGAAGTTGCGCTCGACTGTGAGCGCGCGCTCGATGCGCTGGCGTGAGCGCACGACGCGATCCTGCTGATTGGTCTTGGTGTAGAGCTCCAGGCGCGTGATGATCTGGCGCGCCAGCACTTCCAGCGTGCGGCCATGCTCGCGCGTGAACATGTTCGGCTCGGGCGAGCACACGGCGATGGTGCCCAGCACCGCACCGTTGGGCGCGAAGATGGGCGCTGCGGCATAGGAGCGGCAGTAGGTGGTGGCGGCGAGCGGCACACCCGACGGCGCGAAGCGATAGTCCTGCGCTGCGTCGTCGATCACCATCGCATTCGGTTCGAGGATGGTGTACTGGCAGGCCGAGGTGGCGCGCGGTTGTTGACGGCTCAGGAAGCCGATGCGCGATTTGAACCAGACGCGGCTGGCGTCGATGAACGAGATGAATGCGTAGGGTGCGCGGCAGAAGCTGGCTGCAAGGCGAGTGATCTCATCCAGTGCCGGGTCGGGCAAGGTATCGAGAATTTCGTATTGAGCGAGAGACTTGAGCCTCTCGGCTTCATCTCTTTGCATCATGGTCGGAATGACAATCTGCATGAATGAGGAGGAAGAATCGCCTGCAAGCATTGTTTCAAAGGGGGTCGGGTGAGCCACTGCCACAATTGGTGCAGATGGGTCGGCAAACCGGTCAATATCCGTTACTTGCGTGATTCTCCTTTCGGGTAGGGTGGATTTCCTGAAACTGGTTGCACAACGATCGTTACGCGGTTTTTCGTCCAGAAAAGCCGCCCTTACTCCAGCCGGATGATGGGGAGTCCTGCAGGAAATCCGTCTAGGGGTCGGCCCATGCTAGCGAAAGCGGGCCGGTGGATTTCTCGGATATCTTTCCCTTTCATGGAAACGGCGTTCGGACGCCGGCGATCTGAGCAGTCGGGCGGGAGCTTCCCCGGCGCTCCTGCATGGCCTTCGCGCTCGCGAGGCGAGCAGGATCGACGCGATTTCGAATAACGGGAAGCAATCATCGCCGATTGATATACTTGGGCGAGAGCTGTGACGCGCCGGCCCGAGCATTTTGCCGGGTCGTTTTTCACTCAGCGGCGTCCAATACGTGGTTCCCACGATGAGCGAACATCTCCGTTCCATTCAGTCTCCTGCCGACATCAAGCAGATGTCTGTCGCCGAACTCACCGAGCTGGCGCAGGAGATTCGCGAGCTGCTGATCAGCAGTCTTTCGAAGACCGGCGGCCACCTGGGACCGAACCTGGGCGTAGTCGAGCTGACCCTGGCCATGCACTACGTCTTCGACACGCCGATCGACAGATTTCTCTTCGACGTGAGCCACCAGACCTACGTGCACAAGCTGCTGACCGGGCGCGCGGACCGCTTTCATACCATCCGGCAGCCGGGCGGGCTGAATGGCTTCATGCTGCGCACCGAGTCGGAGCACGACGCCTATGGCGCCGGCCACGCGGGCACGGCGCTTTCCGCCGCCCTGGGTATGGCAGTGGCGCGCGATCTTGCCGGCACGCGGGAGAACATCGTCGCGGTGGCGGGCGATGCCGCCTTCACCAACGGCATTTCGTTTGAGGCGCTGAACAACATCGGGCAGCAGACCAAGCGCCTGATCGTTGTTCTGAACGATAACGAGTGGTCGATCGACCGTAATGTCGGCGCTATTGCCAACTACCTTCACAAGGTGGTGACCAACGAGCACTACACCCACCTGCACGCGCGAGCCGGGCGGCTGATCGAGCGCTTCGGGGGCAAGACTGTCACGAAAGTTGTACGCAAGGCCGAGGAAGCCGCGAAGGGCTTGCTGTGGCCATCGATGCTTTTCGAAGAGTTCGGGCTGAACTACTATGGGCCGCTGGACGGCCACAACCTTCAACTGTTGATCGGCACTTTCAAATTCCTCAAGCGGCAGGAGATGCCGGTTCTGCTGCACATCCTGACGCAGAAGGGGCGCGGCTTCCAGCCGGCGCTGGAGAAGGTGAAGAAGTTCCACGGGCTGGGACCCTACGATCCAAAGACCGGCGATACCAAGCCGGTTGGCCAGCGCACCTACTCGGAGGTCTTTGCCGACACCCTGGTGACGCTCGCGAACAACAACGAGAAGGTTGTTGCCATCACCGCCGCGATGCCCAACGGCACCGCGCTCGATCTCTACCGCCCGCACCATCCGACGCGCTACTTCGACGTCGGCATCGCCGAGGAGCACGCGGTCATCTTCGCCGCGGGCATGGCAACCAAGGGCTACCGGCCGTTCTGCGCCATCTACTCGACCTTCCTGCAGCGCGCTTTCGATCCCATCGTGCACGACGTCTGCCTGCAGAACCTGCCGGTCATCTTCTGCATGGATCGCGGCGGGCTCTCCGGCGATGACGGCGCGACGCATCACGGGCTCTTCGACATCAGCTACCTGAGGGGCATCCCCAACGTCATCCACATGGTGCCGAAGGACGAGGACGAACTGGCGGACATGATGCAGACCGCGCTCGAACACAATGGCCCCAGCGCCATCCGCTACCCGCGCGGGACTGGTCCGGGCGTCACGGTGAAGGCAGAACCGGTGGCGCTGCCCATCGGCAAGGCGGAGGTCATTCGCGACGGCGACGAGATCGCTGTCCTCGGACTGGGCGCGCTGCTGCCGATGGCGGTCGAGCTTGCCGACACGCTGGAGCGCGAGGGCCGATCGGCTGCGGTCATCAATCCACGCTTCGTAAAACCGCTCGATCGCGAGATGCTGTCGCGGTACGCGCGCAAGGTGCAGGCCTTCGTCACCTTTGAAGACCACGTGCTGATGGGCGGCTTCGGTTCCGCCGTGCTGGAGGCGCTGAGCGAGATGGGCTTCCACACGCCGGTGGTGCGTATCGGCTGGCCGGACCGCTTCATCGAGCATGGCAAAGTCGAGGCTCTGCGGGCCAAGCACGGCATCAGCGTGGAGGCCGCGCTTGAAAAACTCGAGCCGCTGCTGAAACCGATGCCGAAGCGGCGGCTGGTCGCGCGCTGACCCATCCAACCGGAGAGCGGGTGCGGATGTTTCATCTCCTGGTCCGCCACGTAGGATGTGCTTTGCATGTCAGATGTCACGACAACTGCAACGTCTGCAGCTTCCGAAGAGGTGGAGCGCGACACGCCGTTGCAGGCTGCCGCGCTGACCGGCACGGTCCTGGTGTTGATCCAGTTCGACGTGTGCGAAGAGATCCAGTTGACGCGCCTGGGCGAGATCATCGGGGCGCTCTCCATCGGGGCGCTTTCCGGGGCCCGCACCATCGCCAAGCCCAGCATGAAGCACCCCGCGCCCGGCTATATCCGCTACCAGCGGCCGCCGGTGGTGGAGCCGATCGAGCCGCTGGTGCTCGAAACCGGCGAGCGGCTGCACGGCGAGATCAAGTACTACGACTACGGCGTGCTCAGCGTGGTCTTTCAGCTTCCGTTTACCGGGGACTGGGAGACGCTGGTCCGCCTGGCCAGCCGCTGGGTGTGGGACGTCGACTTCTCCGCTCATGCTGCCCGCATTGTGAAGGAGCGGCTGGAGCGCGCGGCGCCGGCGCTGATCAAGCCATATGAAGAGTGGCTGAGCGAAGACTATTTCGTATTTCACGTGCGCGAGATCGCCGGATTGCCCACCGCGATCGAGTTGCTGGAACGGCACGGCCCGCTGGTGGCGCAGATCGTTCGCGGCGAGTCCACGCGTCTGGCGGAGAGCGAGTCGAACGAGGTGCTGCAGTCGCGCATCTCCTTCTACCCGCATGATCTCGCGGTCATCGGCTGGAACGCAGCATTTCTGTATGACACGCCGGCCGGCGCGGAGATGGCGATCCAACTGCTGGAGTATGCCAATTCGCAGTTGCTGGAGTTCCGGTACTACGACGATTTGCTGACACGCGAGCTGGACAGTGTGTACACCTCCCTGGAACGGGGTACCGGCCCCTTGCGCCGCTGGCGCATGGCGCGCTCCGCGAACGCGCTGTACAGCGTGCTGCTGGAGGTGATGGAGCTGACCGAGCACGCCGATAATGCCATCAAGTTTCTCAGCGACATGTTCGCCGCGCGGCTTTATCGGCTTGCCGCGATCAAGGTCGGCGTGCCGGATTACAAGAATCTCGTCACGCAGAAGCTGGACACGGCCGGGGATCTGTATCGCTTCATGGTCGACCAGTTCAACCAGAGCCGGGCTTTCGTGCTGGAGTCGGCGGTGGTCATCATTCTGGTGATTGAGCTCATCTTCCTGTTTCGCGGCAAAGTGTTCTGAGCCGGCTAATCAGCATGGAGGGGCGCCCTTGGCCTTTCGCCGCAGCGCGTCGCGGCGGATGCCGAACATGATGAGCATCGCGATGAGCGATGGCACGACAAGCGTCAGCAATCCGCGCTGGTAGTCTCCGGTAAAGTCGGCGGCCAGCCCCATCCAGTACGGTCCGACAAAGCCGCCGAGGATGGCGATCATGTTGACGGCAGCGATTCCGGCTGCCGCGGATTTGCCGCAGAGAAATTGCGTGGGGATGCTCCACACCGGGGCAGCAATCGCGGACAGGCCGATCATGACGCAGGCGAAGGCGGGAATCACGATAGCCGCCCTGCCCGACAGACCTGCCGCGGCAAAGCCTGCAGCGACGAGCGCGCAGGGTAGAGCGACGTGCAGGTAACGCTCGCCTTTGCGGTCCGAGTGGGCGCTGTTCAGCAGCATGGCGAGTGCGCCCAGAACCCCGAGCAGGGCGACCGTGAGGCCTACCCAGGTCGCACTGAAGCCGGTGACTCGTTGAATCATGGCCGGCGCGCTGAAGATGTAGCCGTAATTTCCGATGTAGAGGCACAGCAGAAAGAGTCCCAGCACCCAAACGCGCGCCTGTCGGAGTGCGTGGGCCACTTCGCCGCCGCTGTGCACGCTGCCGGCGGCCGCATCGTCCTTCGCGAGCGCGGTTCGCAGCCAGTCGCGCTCCTCATGATTCAGCCACGGGGCTTTCTCCGGCCCATCCGGCAGACATAGCAGAAACAAGATGCTGAGCGCGACCGCGGGGAGGCCCTCCAGCAGGAAGAGCCACTGCCATCCAGCGAGGCCGCTACGGCCCCCAAGGCCCAGGAGCGCTCCTGCCAGTCCGCCCATGACAGCCGAGCTGAGCGGCAACGAGATGTAGAAGCGGCTTACGGCGCGGGAACGCTGCGCCAGAGGGAACCAGCGCGACAGATAGTAGATGACGCCGGGGAAGAAGCCCGCCTCCGCGACGCCGAGCAGGAAGCGCATCGCGTAGAACTGGTGCGGCGTTTTCACGAACAGCATGCCGATCGAAAGCATGCCCCAGGTAAGCATGATGCGCGCCAGCCAGCGCCGGGCACCGAAGCGCACCAGCAGCAGATTCGACGGCACCTCGCATGCGGCATAGCTGAGGAAGAAGAGTCCGGCGCCGAAGCCGTACACCGACGCGCTGAAATGCAGATCGCGGTTCATCTGCAATGCGGCAAAGCTGATGTTGATGCGGTCCATGTAGGCGATGCCGTAGCCGATCGCAATCAGCGGGCAGCAGACGCAGGCTGGCCTTGCGCAACGCGGAGCGGCCGATGGCTTCTTCATCCTGCACGGGGACGAGCGGTGGTCGAAGAACTGCCAAGCGCACCTCATTTACGGTGACGATCTATCCAACACGGACGAGCTAATGTCGTTCGGGGCCGAGGAGGGGACCTATCTGGGGCAGTACGCGGAGCATAGCACCGGTCAGGCGCGGCGTTCATGAGAAGGCGGCTTCAGGCGCGGGGTGCGACTTCTTTGCGCAGCAGGCGCAGCAGCCTTCGCTGGCGATAGTGGAAGAGCTGCCGGATCTGCAGCCGGCCGCCGAGGAGATCGATGGCCGAGCCGGCTGGGCCTCCCGGCCATTGGTAGTCGACCACATCCGTGACCCGCGTGCCTGCGACCTCGCCGTGCGTCTCCGGGTTGACCAGATGACAGTGCCGCCAGTAGCGGAAGGGCCCGGTGACCTGCAGATCGCAGAAATGATGATCGGCCGTGTAGTCATCGATGAGCGCAAGCCAGCGAAGCCGGATCGGCGACAGCGGCACCGGACGAAAGCTGAGCAGGATGCGCGAGCCGCGGCCGGCCGCATGAGACTTGCTGCCGCCCTCCGGCGCCTGCAGCTCCAGGCTGTCGATGCGGGCATCCTGCCAGGGCGGCAGCAGCCGCGGCAGGTTGTGCGGGTCGGCGAAGAAAGCGAAGACGCGGTCCACGGGAAAGGGGACCCACTGCTCCGTCATGAACGAGAGCCTGGGCTTCCGCTGCGGCTCGGGGCTGGTTCCTCGGCCGATCGTCGCTGGAGCCCGAAGCATACGTCGAAGTGTAGATGCCGTATCGCGTGATTGGGCGAAACCATGCACGTATGATTTTGCCGCAGCCAAAAAAAAGGAAGGCAGATTGGGTCTACCTTCCTCTGGACTGCTGGTGGCGCAAGAGAAGATCGATGGTGATCCGTGCGTATCAGTTGGGCAACAGGACGGCATTGATGACGTGAATCACACCGTTCGACTGGTAGACGTCCTTGATCGTGACGGTCGCCGTACCACCCTTTTCGTCGGTCAGCATGAGCTTTCCGCCCTTCATTGCGGCCGTAAGCGTACCGCCCTCAACCGTGGTCAGGGTGGCTTTGCCGCCGCCCTCCTTGATGGCTTTCATGATTGCCTTTGAGTCCATTGCGCCGGAGACCACGTGATAGGTCAGGACCTTCTTCAACTGGTCCTTGTTCTCGGGCTTCAACAGGTTGTCGACCGTGCCTGCCGGCAGAGCACTGAAAGCCTCATTCGTCGGCGCAAACACTGTGAAGGGACCGGGGCTCTCAAGTGTATCGACCAAGCCGGCAGCCTTCACCGCGGCGACCAACGTGGTGTGGTCCTTGGAGTTTGCCGCGTTTTCGACGATGTTCTTGTTGGCGTACATCGCTGCGCCACCCACCTTGGGATCCTTCTTCGTCATCATGGAGTCCTGCGCGACCAACGACATCGTGGTGAAGCCAAACGCCAAGGCGACCATGACTTTAGAAAAATGCTTGAGTTTCATGTATTAGCGGTCCTTTCATCTCGTCCTGCAAGCTGTTACACATTCCAACTTGTTGCACTGGAGGAACGTCCGCCGCGCGCTACCGGATGTATTTGTGCGAAGCATTTTGCGTACGTCTGACGGGTTGTAGATCCCATCGGAGCCAACGAGCGCACCATACGTGCGGGGATCGTCCTGCTGCAAAGTGAGCGGTGACACATCGCCGGAATTTTCTGGATACACTGCTCATCCGAGGCAGCAGGGCAGGCGGGAACTTAGCTTCTTCCCGGTGCGTTTCATTCGTTGAGGTGTCCGCGTATACGCGACGCATCCACAATCGAGAAACGGACGCAAATAGGCAGCCGCGCGCGGGATGGTCTAATACATAGGAGCGAATGGCGACACAACAAACAAAGAAATCAAAGATTCGGCATCGCCACGACCGCTGGCTGATCATCATTGGCGTATTCAAGATCCTGGAGGGCATGCTCTTCGTGCTGCTCGGCCTGGGTGTCGTTCGCCTGCTGCACCGCGATATCGGGGATCTGCTGGTGCGCGTCGCCATGTCGCTGCGGATCGACCCGGAGAGCCACTTCGTCAACCTGCTGCTCGAAAAGGTGCTGTTGCTGACGCCGCACAAGATGCGGCTGATCAGCGCAGGGATCTTCCTGAAGGCCGGCCTGGATTTCCTGGAAGGCATCGGGCTCGCGATGGAGAAGACCTGGGCGGAGTGGCTCACCATCGGGCTGACCGCATCCTTCCTGCCGTGGGAGGTTTTCGAGATCGCGAAGCACTTCACCTGGGTGAAGGTCGGCATCACGCTGCTGAACGTGCTGGTGCTGGTGTATCTGATCTGGATACAGCGATTGCGGCTGCGGGCGCACCGGCGTGCTCACTCATCGGATACCTCCCCTTCGCGATCCGCTTGACTTTTCCTCAGGGTGGGGTCAATTTCGGCCTAGTTTTCAACAGGGAATCCCCCGCTCGGGTCACTTTCGTGACCGACGTAATGGCGAAGAAAAAGCGTATATCGCGAATTTTGTGATCTGACAAGGGCCTTTGCGGCCCAGGAATCCAGAGACTAAACACCAGCAATAGATCTGGTATTTGTCAAAACCACATTGTCTTGTGGTTTCGCCTTATCAATAACGTTGCCTGAATGGCTTTTCGCTTTTCCCATTTGACGCGGGGGAAAGCTGGGCTAGGATGTGGATGGAAGTGGTCAAGAGTGGTCAAAAGTAGTGAATGACCAGCGAATTCACTTCAACGCAAGCAGAGTAGCACCTCCAAGGCGGGTCTGGACCGATGTTTCGTGGCAATCACCCAACCCGCGTGGATGAAAAAGGACGGCTGAAGATCCCTGCGGACTTCAAGCGCGTGGTGGACGAGCGCTATGGGTCGCAGTTCTTCATCACCAGCCTGGATGGCGAGCGGGCACAGGTATGGCCGATGCCGGAGTGGCAAAAGATCGAAGACCGGGTGGTGAACCAGCCACCGTCGGTCGCGAAAAAGAAGTGGCTGGACCGCACGAGTTATTACGGCCAGGTGGCCGAGATGGACGCGCAAGGGCGAGTGCTGATTCCTCAGGTGTTGCGTGAATCGGCGAAGACGATAGGGGATGTCACCGTGCTGGGGAAGTTGACGTATCTCGAGGTGACCAACATGCCTCAGTTCGTGGCCAAGCTGGATAGCGAGCCGTGGTCTGACGAAGATGCGATTTCGCTGGGCGTATAGCAAAGGGTTTTGACCCCCAAGGGGGTGCACATGACGGATGAAAGACGACATGTGCCGGTTCTTTTACAACAAGCGATCCGTACTTTGAATGTGCGTGCGGGCGGGACATATGCAGACGCCACGCTGGGCATGGCCGGGCATTCGCTGGAGATTGCGCGAAGGCTGGCCGAATTAAGTGGGCCGAAGGCCCCGGGAAAACTGATCGGTTTCGACCGCGATCCGGAGGCGATAGCGATTGCCACGCGGCGGTTGAACGCGCTCCGCGACGAGCTGGGCGACGCGATGCCGGAGGTGATCCTGCACAGCGAGCCGTTTTCGATGGCGAAGAAGCTGATTGAACCGGCAAGCCTGGATGGGCTGCTGGCCGATGTCGGAGTGAGCTCACTGCAGCTCGATGAGGCGCACAGAGGATTCAGTTTTCAGGCGGATGGCCCCCTGGATATGCGGCAGGACACGCGCCGGGGCATCACCGCCGAACAAGTGGTAAATCAGGCCGGAGAAAAGGAACTAGCTGACCTGATTTACGAATTCGGAGAGGAAAGGAGGTCGCGGAGAATCGCCAGAGCCATTGTCAGGGCGCGGCCGATAACGACGACGGGACAACTTGCCCGGATCGTATCGGCTGCCGCCCCGGCGATGAAAAAGGATCGATTGCATCCGGCGACCAGAACCTTCCAGGCAATCCGAATTCGTGTGAATGATGAGCTGGGTGAGCTGCAAGCGCTGCTCGAGGCCGCACCGGGATTATTGAAGCCCGGAGGACGCCTGGTGGTGATCAGCTTCCACTCGCTCGAGGACAGGCTGGTGAAGGACGCTATGCGGGAAGGAGCCAGGGTAGGTATGTACCACCTTGATTCCCGCAAGCCGATCACGGCCGAGGAGGAAGAGACGGATCGCAATCCGCGGTCGCGCAGCGCGAAGCTGCGGGCGGCGGAGCTTGTCAAAGACGCAACAGCTCCAGGCAGCGAAGGCGCCGGAGGCGAGCAGTATCAACGAGTTAAGGAGATCGGGTCAGGGTCGTCCCACCGTAGCAAATGGCGAAAGTAAGACGACACTGCAGTACAAGTCCCTCCAGAAAACAGCGACCCCGACCCGGTCGTGTGGAGGGTGCGACGACGCGATTGAACGTGGTTGAACCCGAGGGGAACCAGGGTAGCCAATAACTACCCTGGTTCCACAGGGTGTACTAGTTTGATTCTCTCAACATGCACTATTATTGGTGCATGCCAACGCTGTACGCAGCAGATGGAAGGACCACAATGGCGACACAGGCGATGGCACCGCAGACATGGTTTGACAGCCCCCGCGGAGGGCGGAGCGGATTGGGCAATGTGGCCGAGATCGCTGAGCGCAATCAGGTGCTGTTGCATGCGCAACGGCGGGCGCGGCGCGGTCCCACCCCGGAGGTGTTCTTCGGCAAGCATCTGGACAACTCACGGCTGGTGAAGGCTGCCGACCCGGTGCGGGTAAAGGAGATGCGGCGTTTCGCGATCGCGATGACCATGCTCTTCGCGGTGGTCATGCTGTACGGCTGGCAGCACCTCTCTTCGATCGAGATCGGCTACCACGTCGAGACGGAGAAGCAGCAGCTTGAATCGCTCAAGGAGCAGAATCGTCAGCTTGGTTTGAGCCAGGCGCAGCTCTGCGATCTGAACCGGCTGGACCGGGAGGCGCGGCGGCTGGGCATGGATGCGCCGCATCCCGGGCAGGTGGTTCGTCCGGAGAGCGGATTGGATATGGATCTGGGACCGGGCGCGCCGGTGATGGCGCAGGTTCGCATGCAACAGTAGTCGTTACAAACCTGGCAGAGGGAGCCAGTTCCAGTTGAAGGGCTTCTCGTTCGTACCGAGCCAGCAGACCACGCGCGCAATCGTCGCGGCACCGCGGCGGCTGCGCTTTTTTTTCATGACCGTGATGCTTGGCGGCTGGGCGCTCGTCATCCTGGGGCGGCTGCTCTGGCTGCAGGTGGTCTCGCACGGTGAGTTCGTGGAGCTGGCGGCGCGCCAGCAACAGCGCACCTTTGAGGTAGCGCCCCGCCGCGGCGTCCTGTACGACCGCAACATGCACGAGATGGCCATGACCGTGCTGGTCGATTCGGTCTATGGCGTTCCCACCGAGATACAGAACAAGGATGCGACTGCTACGGCGCTCTCGCGCGTGGTTCACCTTGATCCCACCGATGGCTTCACCACCGAGCACCAGATCGATGCGCGCTTCCACGCTTCCAGGAACTTTGCCTGGGTGGCGCGCAAGCTCGATCCGGCGACCATTGCGCGGGTGAAGGCGCTGAACCTGAAGGGCGTCTACTTCCAGAAGGAGTTCAAGCGCTTTTATCCGAACGATGCGCTGGCCGCGCAGGTGCTGGGCTACGTGGGCACGGACGACAACGGCCTGGGCGGCCTGGAGCGGCGCTTCGATAAAGACCTGCACGGGACCCCCGGACGCATGTTGACCGCGCTCGATGCCAAGCGGCATGTGCTGGGCAGCGAAGCGCGCCAGCCGCAACCCGGCGACAACCTGATGCTCTCGATCGACGAGAACATCCAGTTCATGGCGGAGCGCGCGCTGGATCATGCGATGGCGAGGACCAAGGCGCTGAACGGCACCATCGTGATCCAGGACACGCACACCGGGCAGATCTTAGGGCTGGCGATGCGCCCTACTTACAACCCCAATGATTTCCGGCACGCGACGACGAACCTGCTGCGCGATCACGCCATCAGCGACATCTACGAGCCGGGCTCGACCTTCAAGCTGGTGACCTACGCCGCCGCACTCGATGCGGCCGGGGTCCAACCGACGGACATCGTCGATTGCCAGGGCGGCCAGATCACGCTCTTCGGCCGCACCATTCACGATGACGCTTCGGAGCGCGGGCTTGGCCGCATCACCGTGGCCAGCGCGCTGGCGAAATCCAGCGACGTGGCGGCGGTGAAGATGGCGCTGAAGCTCGGCCCGGAGCGTTTCTACTCGTACATCAAGGGGTTCGGCTTTGGCTCGCGCAGCGGCATCCAGTTGCCCAGCGAGACGCGCGGCCTGCTGCGTCCGCCGAAGCGCTGGGGCGCCACCAGCATTGGCTCACTGGCGATCGGGCAGGAGATCGGCGTCACACCGCTTCAGCTTGTGAGCATGGTCTCTACCATCGGAAACGGCGGCACCTATCTACCGCCGACGATCCTGCTCGATACCTCAAAGCAACTGCAGTCTGGCGAGTCGCTGAAGCCGATGGCCTTCCACCCGGAGCAGGAGCTGCCGCAGCCGCTGCCCGCGGGAGCGCATCGCGTCATCTCGCCGCTGACCTCGGCGAAGATGCGCAAGATGATGGAAGGTGTGGTGCTGGAGGGCAGCGGCCGCTTCGCTGCGCTGAATGGCTACTCCTCTGCCGGCAAGACGGGGACGGCGCAGAAGATCGACGTCCTGACCCATACCTATTCCCACACCAAGCACATTGCCTCCTTCGCGGGCTTCGCGCCGGTGAACAATCCGGCGATCAGCGTGGCGGTCGTCATCGATACGCCGACGGTGGGCAACTATCACGGTGCTTTTGTCTCCGCGCCGGTGTTCAAGGAAGTGGCGCAGCAGGTGCTGGAGTATCTGGGCGTGCCGCACGATGAGCCGATGCAGGCGCAGCCGACGACACCGCCGGTGGACATTGCCGAGGATGCGGCGCCGGAAGACAATGGCGATCTGCAGGCGTTATTTGCCGAGGTGAACAACCTGCCCGCCGACGATCCGCTGCGCGCGGACGATAGCCAGCAGGCGGCGGCGCTCTCGACAGATGGCGAGTCGCATGGCGTGTCGACAACCGCGAATGTTGCCACTGCGCCGGGGCCTACCCAGGTTGCGAGTAACGCTGCAAGCTCCGAACTGCATGATGCGGACCGGCCGCAGCCCGCTCCTTCGCCCGCCGTCGACGATACGCCGGAGCCAGCCCCGCCCAAGGCCGAGAACGGCACGCTGGTGACGGATGCGAAGCATCGTGTGTCCGTCCCGTCCTTCGCGGGTGCATCTGTACGCCAGGTGGTGGAGCGCGCCGGCACTGCGGGGCTCGCCGTGCAACTGCTGGGCAACGGGTTGGCGCGGGATCAGGCGCCGGCTGCTGGCACTATGGTGCCGATGGGCACTGAGATCGTTGTTCGGTTTGCGCGTTAGCGCAAAGGTTCGGTTTGCACGCTGACCATAGCAGCGCTTCGCACGATAAGATTCCACCACGATGCCGGCCCCTGTGAATTTGAACGAAGCACTCCGCGGCGCCGAGGTTCTGCGGCGCATGGGTGAGGATGTTGCTGTCAGCGGCGTGGAGTACGACTCGCGCCGCGTCGTGCCGGGCTCGCTCTTCGTCGCCATGCGCGGGGAGACCACTGACGGCAATCGCTACATCGAGCAGGCAGTCGCGCGGGGAGCGGTTGCCGTGGTCACGGACTCCGCAGCGGCCTACGATGCCACGGCGAACGGGCCGCTGGACGTTGTGCTCGTCGAGGTGCCGCATGGACGGCGCGCGCTGGCGACGATTGCCGCGAATGTCTTTGGCCATCCGGAGCGGAAGATACGGCTCAGTGGCGTCACCGGCACCAACGGGAAGACAACAACGGCGTATCTGCTGGAACAGTTGTTGCGCCACGCCGGCCGCTCCACGGCGCTGATCGGAACGATCGAATACCGCATTGCCGGCGAGGTGCGTCCGGCACCGCATACCACGCCGGAGTCGCGCGACCTGCTTGCGCTGCTGGCCGAGGGCGTGGAGCGCGGCGTGACGGAAGGGGTGATGGAAGTGTCGTCGCACGCGCTGGATCAGGGGCGCGTATGGGGCGTGCCGTACGATGTCGCCATCTTCACCAACCTGACGCAGGACCACCTCGACTATCACGGGACCATGGAGGCGTATTTCGCAGCGAAGCGGAAGCTCTTCGACGGTTCGCAAGGCCCAGCTCCGCGCGTGGCGGTGCTGAATGCGGAAGACGATACCGAATCGGTGCTTGCCGCCACCGCGCACGTGGCATGTTCGGAGATCAGCAGCTACGGAATCGCACGGGGCGACTTCCACGCGCGTGACATTGCCGTGCGTCCGAATGGAATGAGTTTTACGCTGGTGTCGCCGCACGGCGAGGCACCCATTGACGTCGCGCTGACCGGTCGCGTGAATGTGCTGAATCTGCTGGCGGCGAGCGCCGCTGCGATGGCGCGGGGCCTGTCGCTGGTGCAAATTGCCGAGGCCGCGCCACAGTTGCAGGCGGTGCCCGGCCGCTTCGAAGCAGTGGATGCAGGGCAGCCGTTCACGGTGGTGGTGGACTACGCGCATACCGACGATGCGCTGCGCAACGTGCTGACGCTGGCGCGCGATCTGGTTTCCGCGGGACGTAACGGCGAAAGAGCAGGCCGCGTCCTCACTGTCTTTGGCTGTGGCGGCGATCGCGATCGCACCAAGCGGCCGCGCATGGGCCGCGCGGCTGCGGAGGCGAGCGAAATTGTTATCGTCACCTCGGACAACCCACGCTCGGAGGATCCGCGCGCCATCATCGATGAGATACTTCCCGGCACGACGGGACTGCCGGCAACGGTGGAAGTGGAACCGGATCGCGCGAAGGCGATCGCTCTGGCCATGACCAAGGCGCGCGCCGGCGACATCGTGGTGATTGCAGGCAAGGGCCACGAGAAGACGCAGACGATCGGCAGGCAGGTGCTGCCATTCGATGACGTTGCGGTGGCGCGCCAGGCCCTGGCATGGCTGAAAGGGAAGTCATGAAACTGTCGCTGGAGCAGATCGCAGAATGGACGGGCGCGCAGCTTGCGATACCGCACGGCGCCAAAGCGGGTGAGACCACGGGCTATTCCATCGACACGCGTACGCTCGCGCCCGGCGATCTTTTCTTCGCCATCCGCGGTGAGCGCTTCGACGCGCATGATTTTGTCGCGGACGCGTTGGCGAAGGGTGCGTGCGCGGCGGTCGTCGCGTCAGCGAAGGCGCGCGATCTGCTGCCGGAGGGGCATGCACATCCACTGCTGCTGGTACCCGAATCGAAAGGAGACCCGCTGGTTGCGCTGCAGACGCTGGCCGCGGCGGTACGCCGCCATTGGGGCAAGCGCGTGGTTGCCGTGACCGGCTCAGCAGGGAAGACGACGACCAAAGAGGCGATTGCGACGGTGCTGGCGACGCAGTTCCGCGTGCTGAAGTCGAAGGGCAATCTGAACAACCACTTTGGTCTGCCGCTGCAGTTGCTGAAACTGTCGCCGGAGGATGAAGTCGCCGTGGTGGAGATGGGGATGTCTGCCGCGGGAGAGATTGCGGCCCTCTGCCAGATCGCCTCGCCAGACTGGGGTGTGGTGACCAACGTGGGCAACGCGCACGCGGAGGGATTTGCCGATGGCATCGCCGGCGTGGCCCGCGCGAAGTATGAGTTGGTGGCAGGGCTGTCGCCACAGGCGCGGGATCGTGCCGTCGCCTTCCTGAACGCTGACGATGTGTACGTATCGCAGTTCGGGCGCGACTTTCCCGGACGTGCCGTCTATTACGCGACGAAATCTGTAGCCGCCGCGGTGGCAGATGTCCGCGCCGAAGAGATCGAAGAGCTGGGTCCTGTGGGATCGAAGTTTCGCGCCGTGACAGCGGACGGCGACTCGGCGTCCGTGCGCCTGGCTCTGCTGGGCAGGCACAACATTGCGAACGCGCTGGCCGCCATCGCGGTAGGTCTGCAGGCGGGCATTCCGCTTGCCCGCTGTGTCGAAGCAATTGCCTCGCTCAAGCCGGAGGACAAACGCGGCGAGTTGATGGAGTGGCATGGCGCCACCATCATCAACGACTGCTACAACTCCAACCCCGAGGCGCTCCAATCCATGATCCGCACATTGGCCGCGGTTCCTGCTCAGCGCCGCATCCTGGTGGCGGGAGAGATGCTCGAACTGGGCAAGCGCGCGGCGCAACTGCATCGCGAGTGTGGCGAGGCGGCCGTGGCCGCGGGGATCGACGTCGTGATCGGCGTGCGGGGTTTGGCCAGGGAGATCGTTGCCGGGGTGGACGCCGCGGAAAGCAGCAAGACGGGAAACGGCAAGGCGATATCGATCTTCGTCGAGACGCCACAGGCGGCAGGGGAGTGGTTGCGGCAGAACCTGAAGCCGGGCGATGCGGTGCTGCTGAAGGCCTCCCGCGGTGTTCGGCTGGAACAGGCGCTCTCCGCCCTGACTGCCGCCTGAACCACTGGAGCTAACCGTGCGATGGCGATGGTGACGGTACACTAGGCGCATTCCAGCCGCCATGCCGGCGCGGGTACGGAGGATGTTTGCTCTACTGGCTGCTCTATCAGAAGCTCTTTCCGTACTTCCGGCCCTTCCGGATCTTCCGCTATCTCACGTTTCGTACGGCCTTCGCCACGCTCACGGCGCTGCTCATCGGGCTGGTGGTCGGACCCTATGTGATCCAGAAGCTGCGCGAGTTTCAGATCGGCCAGTACATCCGCGAAGAGGGTCCGCAGGCGCACCAGAAGAAGGCGGGCACGCCGACCATGGGCGGCGTCCTCATCGCCATCTCCGTGCTGCTGCCCACGCTACTGTGGGCCGATCTCTCCGATCCGCTGATCTGGATGGTGACGCTCTCCATGCTTGCCTTCGGCACGATCGGTTTTGTGGATGACTACATCAAGGTCGCGCATAAGCGGAACCTGGGGCTTACCGGCCGCGCCAAGCTCGGCCTGCAGATCACGGTCAGCGCCTGCATTGGCATGGCGCTGGTCTACCTGGAGACGCAGGGGAATTATTCGACCCGTCTGGTGGTGCCGTTCCTCAAGCGCTTCCGGCCGGACCTGGTGGTCACCTCGCTGCAGCACGTGCCGCACTTGTACTACCTGAGCTTCCTGCCCTTTGTCCTGTTCACGATTCTGGTGATCGTCGGCTCCAGCAATGCGGTGAATTTGACCGACGGCCTGGACGGTCTCGCCATCGGCTGCACCATCATTGCCGCCGGCGCGCTCACGGTGCTGACCTATGTGAGCGGCCACGTGGTGTTCGCCGACTATCTTGAACTGCAGCGCATGCCGCTGGCCGGCGAGCTGACCGTATTCTGCGGATCGCTGGTGGGCGCGAGCATTGGCTTCCTCTGGTACAACGCGCATCCGGCAGAGGTCTTCATGGGCGACGTAGGTTCGCTGGCCCTGGGCGGCGCCATCGGCACGCTGGCTGTGATCATCAAGCAGGAGCTGCTGCTGCCATTCATCGGCGGCATCTTCGTGCTGGAGGCGCTCTCCGTCATCCTGCAGGTGGGCAGTTACAAGCTGCGTAAGAAGCGCATCTTCAAGATGGCTCCGCTGCATCACCATTTCGAGCTGATGGGCTGGTCGGAATCGAAGGTGATCGTCCGCTTCTGGATCGGCGCGTTGGTCTTCGCGTTGTTCGCGCTTACGACCCTGAAGCTGCGCTAACTCGGAAATGCCGAATTTATTCCGTCATTGTTTATTTTTTGTCGCGACATTTACTTTTTGTCGTGAAGAGGATGACAAACACCTAACAAGCGCATGACAAGTGCGATGTTCTGAAGCTCTAGGCTGCATTTCAGACCGGTCCGAGGGAGTTTGCGCACGCTGCCCTCAATTCAGACTGGGTCCTGGAGTTCAGCGACATGCTTATCCATCCAAGAGCCGCAGCGCGGTTGCGGCGAACACTCTCGTTGTTGGCTTCACTGGGGGCGATTCTTGCCGCCTGCATATTGACAGCTGCCGCTTCCGCCCAGACGGGCTCTTACTCGCAGACCAACATCGTCTCGGACGGTTCGGTTGCCGCGCAGAAGACCGATCCCACGCTGATCAATCCGTGGGGAGTCTCGATTGGCCCGGCTTTCTGGATCGATACAGCAGGGACAGGATTCTCTCTCGTCGACGATGCGAGCGGAAACAAGCAGTTCTCGGTCACAATTCCACCAGCGGTTGCTACGGAGAAGAATGGTTCGCCGGCAGGCACAGTCTTCAATGCCGATCCCACAGTCTTCAACATTCCGGGCAGCGGTTCGGCACAGTTTCTCTTCGGCAATCTCGATGGCAGCGTTGCCGCGTGGAACCAGAGCACCCCGCAGCCGGTGACCGTCATCAACAATTCCTCCAAGAACGCGGCATACACGGATATCGCGGTGGTGAAGAACAACACCGGCACATTCCTGCTGACGGCGAACTTTGCAGGCAAGAAAGTGGGTGTCTTCGACAGCACATTCAAGCCGGCGCAACTGGCGGGCAGCTTCAGCGATCCGGGTCTTCCTGCCGGATATGCGCCGTTCGGTATTCACGTCATCGGCAAGAACATCTACGTGACCTACGCGCAGGTCGCTGCGAATGGTTTTGAGCAGGTGGGGGCCGGCCTTGGCGTGGTGGATCAGTTCGATGAGAACGGCAATCTGCTGGTGCAGGCGATCATGGGCGGCAATCTGAACGCGCCCTGGGGCATGGCACTTGCACCGGCGGGCTTCGGCACCTTCGGCGGCGACCTGCTGGTCGGCAACTTCGGCGATGGCGTCATCAACGCCTACGATCCCGTGAGCTTCGCCCTGAAGGGGCAGATTACGGATGCCACGGGTGCCCCGATCGCGAACTCCGGGCTGTGGGAGATCGTCTTCGGCGCTGGGAGTACGTCGAGCGGCACTCCGGCGACGGCGGGCGATCCGAACACGCTCTACTTCGCTGCCGGCATCAACAAAGAGAAGGGCGGGCTCTTTGGCGCGATCACGGCTGCCGCGGCAACGGGCGCCGGAGACTTCGCCATCACCGCTCCCATGACAAACGTGAGCGTCAACAGCGGCCAGACGGCGAGCGTGCAGGTGAGCCTGGCCGGCACGAACGGCTTCAAGGGCGCCGTAGCTCTTTCCTGTTCCGGGCTGCCAACCGGAGCAAGCTGCAGCTTTACCCCAGCTACTGTGAACGTTTCAGGCACAAATGCAACCAGCGTGACAGTAGCGATCGCTACGGCTGCGGCGACCACTCCACCGCCGACCAATCCTTACTCCGCATCGCTCGGAGGCCATGGAATGATCCTGGCAGGGATGCTGCCGCTGGGCCTGTTGGGACTGATTGGCTTCCGCAAGCGGCTGATGAACGTGCCCTTTGCGGTGCTGTTGCTGGCCGGCGTGTTGTCGCTGGGCGGTGTGGTTGGATGCGGCGGGATGAAATCCATGTCCGGCGGGGGCACCACAACGGGAACTCCAACGCCCACTCCGACGATGTCGCAGGTCACGATCAACGCGACGTCAGGATCGCTGACGCATTCGGTCGTGGTGGCTCTGACAGTCAACTAGCTGTACGCTGCGCGCCGTGAGACTCAAACCAGGGTTCCCGGCGCGCATTTTTCCGCTCATCTCTGCATCATCGGCACACTCGATTCGGAAGCGAATGAAGTCTCTGGAAAACCCCGGAGGCAAGCCCCGGTGAATTTCCGATAAGCTCTCTCTCGTGGAGCTCAAAGGCAAGAAGGTTCTCGTTGTCGGGTTGGGAGTGTCGGGTTTTGCGGCGGCACTCTTCCTCCGGCGGCGTGGGGCACAGGTCACGGTTTCGGATCTGCGCACTCCGGAGGCGCTGGGGAAGCACATTCCCGCGCTGCTCGATGCCGGGGTGAATGTCGAAGCGGGCGGACACGGGCATGCCACCTTCCGCCGCCAGGACCTGATCGTGCTCAGCCCCGGCGTCGCTCCCAATACGCCGGAGATGGATGAGGCCCGCACCTTCCACATCCCGATCATCGGCGAGGTGGAGCTGGCGGCTCGATTCCTGAAGACGAAGATTCTCTCCATCACCGGTTCGAACGGCAAGACCACCACGACCACGCTTGCGGGCGAGATCCTGAAGGCCGGCGGACTCACGACGCTGGTCGGCGGCAACATCGGACTGCCGGCGATCGAGCTGGTCGATTTGCCGGAGAACCAGCCGGAGACCTGGAGCGTGCTCGAGCTCTCGAGCTTCCAGCTCGAAAGCGTCGATACCTTCCGTCCAGATATTGCGGTGCTGCTGAACCTGACGCCGGACCACCTGGATCGCCATGGAAACCTGGAAAATTACGCCGCGGCGAAGGAGCGGATATTTGCGCGGCAGACCGCCGAGGACTTCCTGGTTCTGAATGCCGACGATGCGCGCGTGCAGCAGGCGGCCAGCCGTGCTCGCTCGCAGGTCTTCTGGTTTAGCCGGACCAAGCTGGTGCGCCAGGGCGCGTGCGTGCATCAGGGCGTTTTGGTGTTTCGCGCCTCCGAAACCGCGTCGCTCGAACCGATTCTTCCGGTCGAAGCCATCCCGCTCAAGGGTGCGCATAACGTGGAAAATGTTCTGGCTGCCGTGTGCGCGGCGCGGCTGGCGGGAGTGAAGGCGGAAGTGATCGCCGAAGCCGTGCGCAGCTTCCATGCGGTCGAGCACCGGCTGGAGTTTGTCGCCACGGTGCGCGGCGTCGATTACTACAACGATTCCAAGGCCACGAATGTCGATTCCACCATGAAGGCGATCGAGTCGTTCCCCGGGCGCATTCACCTGATCCTCGGCGGCAAGGACAAGAAGTCCGACTACACCACGCTGCGCCCGCTGTTGCATGAGCGCGTGCGGCGCGTCTACACCATCGGCGCCGCGGCGGAAAAAATCGAGGCCCACATTGCCGGCGCGGTGGATGTGGTCCATGCGGAGACACTTCCCACCGCCGTGGCCAAGGCGCATGATGCTGCAGAGGCGGGTGACATCGTTTTGCTCGCTCCTGCCTGCTCCAGCTTCGATCAGTTCGAAAACTACGAACAGCGCGGCCGGGTCTTCAAGGATTTAGTGAAAGCCAGAAAGGCGACAGAAGGATAGGGATGGCCAAGCGCGTCGGGGTGGACAAATGGATGTTCTGCGTCACCCTGCTGCTGGTGCTCTTCGGCCTCGCCATGGTCTTCAGCGCCTCTGCCGTGATGGCGAAAGAGCGCTTCGGCTCATCGTATTTTTTTGTGGAGCGGCAGGCGGCATGGGCGATTTGCGGCCTGCTCAGCATGATCGTGCTGATGCACGTCGACTATCGCCGCTATAACAAGCCGAATGTCGTCTTTCCCGTGGTCGCGGTCACGGTCCTGTGTTTGCTCGGGGCGTTTGTCATGCGCGACTCGCATGCGACCCATCGCTGGATCAAGTTCGGCATCTTCTCCTTCCAGCCTTCGGAGATCGCGAAACCCGCGCTGGTGCTCTTTCTCGCCTGGTTTCTGCAGGATCGTATGCAGCAGATCGAGGACTGGCGCAACACGCTGTTGCCGGCCGCCCTGCCGAGCCTGCTGTTTATCGTGCTGATCCTGAAAGAGCCGGATCTGGGTACGGCGCTTGTCTGCGCGGTGGTGACGGCGATGATGCTCTACCTCGCCGGGATGGAGAAGAAGTACTTCGCCTACGGTGCGCTCGCAGCCGCCCCGGTGCTCTACTGGATGCTCTTCCGCGTGCCCTGGCGGCGCGCCCGCATGCTGGCCTTCCTCAATCCGTGGAAGGACCCGCAGGGCTCCGGCTTCCACACCATCCAGTCGCTGATCGCCGTGGGCACGGGCGGACTGCGCGGACTTGGCTATATGGAAGGGCGGCAGAAGCTCTTCTATCTGCCCGAACCGCACACCGACTTCATCTTCGCCAATATCGCCGAGGAGCTTGGCCTGCTGGGCGCGGTGGTCATCATCGCGCTGTTCGTGATGCTGGGATATCGCGGGCTGCGTACGGCCAGCCTGTCGAAGGATCCCTTCGCGCGCTTCCTCGCTTTCGGCATCACGGCGACCATCCTCATCCAGGCGTTCTTCAACGTGAGCGTCGTGCTGGCGCTGGTGCCCACCAAGGGCATCACGCTGCCGTTTATCTCCTACGGCGGTACGTCTCTGTTCTTCACGCTGGCCAGCGTCGGCGTGCTGCTGAATCTCTCCCGCGAGATCGATTAGCTTGCCTGAAAGCCTGCGCGTCCTGATCGCCGGTGGCGGCACGGGCGGCCACGTCATCCCGGCGCTCGCGATTGCGCGTGCGCTGCGCGATCAGCATGGCGCCGAGGTGCGGATGGTGGGCACCGCGCGCGGTCTCGAAACCAAGCTGGTGCCGGAGGCCGGCTTCAAGTTAGAGCTGGTGCACGTCGGGCAGTTGAAGAACGTCAGCCTGATGACGCGCCTACGCACCGCTTTCGATCTGCCGCGAGGGATTCTGCGCTGCGTTTCGCTGCTGCGGGAGTTTCGTCCGAACGTCGTGATCGGCGTGGGCGGCTACGCCTCCGGCCCGGCTATGCTGGCCGCCTTCCTGCTGCGCATTCCGATGATGGCCTACGAGCCGAACGCCGCACCCGGACTCGCGAATCGGCTGATCGGCAAGCATGTGGCTGCGGCGGCGGTGAACTTCGAACAGACCCGCCGCTTTTTTCGCAACGCGGAAGTGACGGGTGTTCCGGTGCGCGAGGCATTCTTTCATCTGCCGGAGCGCGTGAGTGACGGCTCGCAGCACCTGCTGATCTTTGGCGGAAGCCTGGGTGCCCGGGCGCTCAACCAGGCGATGCCTCGCGTGGCCGCACAGCTTCTTGCAGCGATGCCGCGGCTGACAATTCTGCACCAGGCAGGCGCGAAGCACGCAGAGACGACGCAGGCCGCGTATGCGGTCAGTGGCGCCGATCCATCACGATGGGAGGTACGCGCCTTCCTGGATGACATGCCGGCGCGCTTCGCTAATGCCGATCTGATTCTCTGCCGCAGCGGCAGCTCCGTGGCCGAGCTGGCGGCAGCGGGAAAGCCCTCCGTGCTGGTGCCGTTTCCATTCGCGGCGGACGACCATCAGCACAAAAATGCGCTGATCTTTGCCGAGGCGGGCGCGGCGGTGCTGCTGCCGGAATCCGAACTTACCGATGAGCGGCTGACAAACGAGTTGACTGGCCTGCTCAGCGATCCCGCACGGCTGCGGGCGATGAGCTCTCGAGCGCGAACGCTGGCGCATCCCGATGCGTTGGAGCGGATTGCCGGAATGGCAGTTCGCCTCGCCTCCCATAAGAAGCACGCATAAAAAGGCCGGCAGCAATCGCTACCGGCCTTTTCCGATTGATCCGGAGGACTCAGTGGTGTCCGCCACCGCCGTGACCGCCGCCACCGCCGTGGAATCCGCCACCACCGCCACCATGGAATCCGCCGCCGGCGCCGCCGCCGTGGAAGCCACCACCGCCGCCGTGGAATCCGCTACCGCCGTGGACCCCGCCAAAGTTGCCGCCATGACCGCCAGCAAAGCCGTTGCCGTGGCCGAAGGCATTCCCGCGATAGCCGCCAACGTTTCCGCCGCGATAGCCGCCTGCGTATCCGCCACGGTAGCCGTTGTATGGGTGGCCTACCGGGGCGCCGCGAAACCCGACTCCGCCGCGGTTGTATCCGTGCCCATAGCCATAGCCTCGTCCGTAACCATAGCCTCGGCCATACCCATGTCCCCAGCCGCGTCCGTAATATCCGCTATGCCAGTAGCCGCGACCCCAGTATCCATGTCCCCAGTAGCCGTTGTACCAGGGGCCGGCGCCGATAAAGAGGCCGCCGATGAACCAGCTCGGGCCGTAAAAGCCGTAGGGCGCGCAGGCGTATGGGTAGTAGTTGTAGTAGCCCCACTGACAGACCGGGGCTGGGCCATAAGCATAGCCATAGCCACCATTGTCATAGCCGTAGTCGCCGCCGTAGTAGCCCGAGTCATCGTCCTGTGCCTGGGCGCGCTGGGTCAACGCCAATGGCGCGGCGAGCAGGCCGAGCGCGAGTACCCACCCCAAAAATTTCTTCATACTGACTTCCCCCATTCGGCCCCGTTGGTGCCGCTAACCCGGATGGCCGCTGCGGTGCAGGGTTCCCGGCGGTTAGCGCTAAGTCACCCAACCGAATATGACCCGGCTTCCCACATAAAAGTTGCGTAAAAGAATCGGCTGCTAGAGTAGCGGTGAGCTAATTATGTTTGCCAAGGCGCAGCGCGTTCATTTCATTGGGATTGGCGGGATCGGCATGAGCGGCATCGCCGAAATTCTGCTCAATCTGGGCTATCCCGTCTCGGGCTCCGATCTCAAGCGGTCGCCCGTCACCGAGCGGCTGGCCGGCCTGGGAGCGATCGTCTTCGAAGGTCACGCTGCCGCCAACGTGGTGGGCGCCTCGGTCGTAGTCGTAAGCTCGGCTGTCAATGAGACCAACCCCGAGGTGGCCGAGGCGCGAAGCAGCAAGGTGCCGGTGATCCAGCGGGCCGAGATGCTGGCTGAGCTGATGCGGCTGAAGTACGGCATTGCCGTGGCCGGCATGCACGGGAAGACGACGACGACCTCGATGATTGCCGCTGTCCTGGCAGCCGGCGGCCTGGACCCGACCATCGTCGTGGGCGGCCGGATCGACGCCATGGGCTCGAATGCGCGTCTTGGCAAATCGCAATACCTGGTGGCCGAGGCGGACGAGAGCGATCGCTCTTTCCTGAAGCTGTCGCAGATCCTTGCCGTGGTCACGAATCTGGATCGCGAGCACATGGATTGCTATCGCGACATGGCCGATGTCGAAGCAGCCTTTGTTACCTTCATGGATCGCGTTCCGTTTTATGGCGCAATCACTGCGTGCGTGGATGATCCGTTGCTGGCCGCCGTGCTGCCGCGTGTGCGCCGCCGCGTCTATACCTACGGCTTTACCGCTGACGCGGACTTTGTCTGCCGCCTGCTGCCGACTGGCGAAGGCGCGCGCTCGCGCTTTGAAGTGGTGGCTGCGGGACATGTGCTGGGCGCCTTCACCTTGCATGTACCCGGCCGCCACAATGTGCTGAATGCAACGGCAGCCGTCGCGATCGGGACGCAGCTTGAGATCGCACCGGCAGCGATGGCTACGGCGCTGGCGGAGTTTCGCGGCGTGGATCGCCGCTTCCAATTGAAGGGCTTGGTGCGCGGCGTCACCGTCGTGGACGACTACGGCCATCACCCCACGGAGATTCGCGCCACCCTCGCCGCGGCACGCGATTGCGGATACAAACATGTCCACGTCATCTTCCAGCCGCACCGGTATACGCGCACCCGCGACCTGATGGAGGAGTTTGCCACCGCATTCGACGACGCCGATTCCGTGGAGATGCTGGATATTTATGCGGCCAGCGAAGAACCGATCCCGGGCATCGATGCAGAGACGCTGACGAAAAAGATCGCTCGATCGCAGGTCCACTATGCGGGAAGCGTCGCGGATGCGGTGACAGCCGTCGCGAAGCGAGCCCAGGATGGCGACCTGATCATGACGCTGGGAGCGGGGAGCGTCTCGCAGCTCGGTCCGCAGGTGCTGGAAGCGCTGGGGACGTCGGGCGGAATCGCTTAGAGCAGATTTTCCATTGCTATGCTTCACTGAGTTGCACGCGGAGCGGCTTTTCTTGGCGGAAAAGCCGCATGCGTCTTCGCCGCTTCGGCGTACACCTATGGGAAATCCGCTCTAGCGCATCGGCGCAGCCAACGATAGGCGCGTGGCCATTTCCTGCAATCGTCTGTCACGGGTCCACAGGGATGCATTTTCCGTCAACAGCGCGGAAGCCAGAAGATGCGCATCGACGTAGCCGATCCCGAGGCCACCCATTTTGCGCTCTTGAATCATTTGCAGCACCTCGCTGTCATCAGCCTTCACCGCTTGCGGAAGTCCGTGGAGAGAAGCAATGACAACTTCCGGCTGACGTAGAGTGCCGAGTGCCAGTTCTCCAATTACGAAAGCGTGCGCCAGCACGGAGTCATTCACCAGAAGTGCGGTGAGTTGCGGATCGCCGGATCGAAGGTGGTCGATCCACACGGACGTATCCACGAGAATCATTTGGGTTGCTGGCCAGGCTCCTGGCGGCGCCGGGGAACAGGACGCAAATCGGGTTCAGAACCCCCAAGGCGCGCCAGCCGGCGAGCGCTTTCACGCTCGATGAGAGCCTTCAGGGCTTCGCGCAGCAATGCGGTTCGCTGATGCAGCCCGGTCAGGCTCTGCGCATTCGCAAGCAAATCCTCGTCCAATGAAATGGTCGTTCTCATGTCGGATTCCCCAGAATAGGCATCCATATTAGCATCATTTGATACCAAAAGTGATGCTATCAAAGGATCGTTAAATTAAGCTAGCTTAAGCTAGGCTATAATCCGGATATGGATCGAGATCGGCGCATTTCAAGCGAAAAACACCTTAGGGTCGCTCCTTGACCGGGTCGAAGGGGGAGAGGAGATCGTTATTACCCGCCACGGGCGTCCTGTTGCCCGCCTCGTACCGAACACCGGAAAAAGGGATGTCGCGGCCGCCCGGGCCGCGTTTGAGCGTATTCGCGAACGGGCCAAGGGTAGCGGGGGATTCGATTGGAAGGAGTTGAAGGCGCTTCGCGACACCGGACGTCCATGAGCCTGGTCCTGGACTGTTCCCTCACAATGGCTTGGCTATACGCGGAGGAAACGACTGCAGCAGTACAGAAGGTCTTTGAACTCGTCGAAGATGCCGGAGCATGGGTCCCTTCGCTCTGGCGATTGGAAGTCGCCAATGTGCTGGAGCTCGGAGTCCGTCGTGGCAAAAGCGATTCTGCATTCCGCGATGCCGCGCTGGATGATCTTGCCGAGTTTCCGATTGCTATCGATACAGAAACGGATCACCGCGCCTGGACGACAACGCTTTCTCTCGCTATCGACCGCAAGCTGACGGTATATGACGCTGCATACCTTGAGCTGGCGCAGCGACGCGGGCTTCCCTTAGCAACGCTCGACAACGACCTGAGAAGAGCGGCCACAGCCGAAGGTGTGCACCTGCTTGGAATGTGAGCACAAGCCACGTTACCGTTGCTGCGCGGATACCTCGCGCTCTCCTGTTGCACTATGCACAGGGCGGATTTGAACCGCGCGGGGTATAGTGGCCGAAGGCGATTCTCACGACCTGGCTCGGGCGTGGCGAAAGTAGAACGACAATTCAGCCGCGCGGCAGCGACCCTGGCGGAAGAGGAAGGCTTTGATGACGTCTTCCGTCCGCATGCGGTCAGCCGCCCGCGCCCCCTCTCCTCCTTTCAGGAGCCCGACTCTGCACGCCCTGTCTCCGATGAGGATGACGAGGAAATCCCGGTTCTCCGGACGCGGCGTCGCGTGCCGGTCAAGCGTGGACGTTTTCCGCGCGGGCGGCTGGGCCGCATCCTGGTCATCAGCGGCGTGGTGGCGGTCTTCTGCCTCCTCATTGCGATCTGCCTCGCAGTGCACAGCTTCTTCATGACCGACGCGCGCTTCCGCATCGAGACCGCCTCGTCGATTCAGGTGCTGGGGAACAGCCAGGTCACGCGGCCGGAGCTGCTTTCCGTCTTCGGCAGCGATATCGGCCGCAACATCTTCCATGTGCCGCTGGCGCAGCGCCGCGCGGAGCTTGAGCAACTGCCCTGGGTAGATCACGCCACCGTCATGCGTCTGCTGCCGAACCAGCTCCGCGTCGCGGTCACGGAACGAGTGCCGGTCGCTTTTGTGAGAGCGGGAAACCAGATCGGTCTGGTGGACAAGCGGGGCGTTCTGCTGGACATGCCGCCCACCATGATGGCGGCAAAGCGCTATTCCTTTCCCGTGGTCACCGGTGTCACGGCACAGCAGAGTGCGGAGGAGCGCGCATCCCGCATGCGGCTCTATGCCGACTTCATGAGCACTCTGAACTCCACGAATGGCATGGCTGCTTCGCAATTGAGCGAAGTCGATCTCTCCGACCCGGAGGACGTGCGGGTGCTGCTGCCCTCGGCCGGAACGGACCTGCTGGTGCACTTTGGCAGCGACGATTTCGCCGCGCGGTGGCAGCGGCTGGAGGAAAAACTTCCTGGCTGGCGGCGGCAGTATCCGCGGCTTGCTGGTGTTGACCTGCGCTACCAGCGGCAGACGGTGCTCGAGATGGCCAGGCCGGCTGACGCGATGGCTGACGAAGGTACCGTGCCGGCCGCGGCGAATACCGGATCGGCACACGCACCCGTGAAGCCTGCTCCAAAAACTGTGGCCCGGCCGTTTACCCACAACCCTTCCACCATCCAACGGGGCAAGGCAGCGGCCACCCACAAGCCAGTAAAGAGGCCCAACGCAACGAAAAAGCCGGCCCATAAAGCGGCTGTCCACAAAGCACCCACCCACCCGGACCCCAAGGCATGAACGCACCGGAACGCAACGATGGCCTGATCACTGTGCTCGATGTCGGCAGCGCCCGGGTGCGCGTGGTGGTGGCGGAGGTGGCGGATGGCGCGCTGCGCTATCGCGGGCACGGTTCGACGGCGGCGAAGGGCATGCGCAAGGGGCTGGTTGCCGATCTTGCTCCCGCCGCGCGGTCCATCATCCAGGCGGCGGACATGGCGGAGCAGAGCGCGAATGCGATCCTGGCCCACTGTGTCATCGGAGTGGGCGGCCCGCATGTGCGCGGCGTCAACAGCCGCGGCGGCATCAGCCTGGGAACGCGCATGCGCGAGATCACGCGTGAGGATGTGCGCGCCGCTGTGGATCGTGCCCGCGCCGTCTCGCTTCCTGCCGAGCGCGAGCTGATTCACCTGCTGCCGCAGCAGTTCATTCTCGATGAGCAGCCAGGGATTCACGATCCGGTGGGGATGATCGGCAATCGCCTGGAGGTGAATCTGCACCTCTCCACCTGCTCCGCCAGCGCGTCGCAAAGTCTGGTGACCTGCGCGAACAAGGCCGGACTTGAAGTAACGGACACCATCTTTGAGGGCGTGGCCGCGGCGGAAGCGACTGTCTCGGCGGACGAGCGTGAGCTGGGCGTCTGCCTGATCGACATCGGCGCCGGTTCCAGTGAGATCGTCGTCTTCTTCGAGGGCGCGGTCGCTCACACGGCCGTAGTCCCCATCGGCGGCGATCACTTCACCAACGACATTGCGGTTGGCCTGCATGTCTGCGTGGAAGAAGCGGAGTTTCTCAAGCAGCACTACGGCAACTGCGTGGTGACGGCGATCTCCTCCTCCGCCGAGGTGGAGGTCAGCGGCACACCCGGCCATGGTCCGCGGACGATTCCGCAGCGGCAGATCTCGGAGATCCTGGAGCCGCGTGGACGTGAGCTCTTCCACATGCTGCGCGACAACCTGCGCACCGGTGGCGTGCTGGAGGCGCTGGGCGCGGGGTGCATTCTGACCGGGGGCGGTGCGCGGCTGGCCGGGCTGCTTGATTCGGCAGAGAGCCTGCTGCACGTGCCCGCGCGCATGGGGTATCCGGCGGCCTTGTCGCGGATGCCGGAGGAGCTGGTGCAGCCAGAGTATGCGACGGCAATCGGGATGCTGCTCTACACCCATCGCACGCGCGTGCTGAAGGCGGCGGAGGACCACAGTTTGCGCGCGAAGCTGCGTGCGATCTTTGCCGGCAGTCTTTAGAGCCTGCGGCCGGCAGTCTGTGAAGAGTTCGGCGCGCGGACTGTAGAGATTTCGTGCGGCAGCGTGTAGAAAGCGGAATTTCCAGCCTGTGGAGAAAAAGCAGTGGAAAACCCGAGGAAACAGGAATAAAAGCAGTAAGAGAACGGAATATAGCAGCGAGATGGGAGCAGTGAGCCGATGAACAATCCAGAGGAGATCCGCATTCAGTACAACGACGAGATGCCGCGCGGCGCAAAGATCAAGGTAATTGGTGTGGGCGGCGGCGGCGGCAACGCGGTGAACCGCATGATTGCGGCCAAACTGGAAGGCGTCGAGTTCATCGCCGCCAATACGGATGTGCAGGCGCTGCAGCTCTCGCAGGCGCCGGTGAAGCTGCAGCTTGGGGTGAAACTGACCAGCGGGCTCGGTGCGGGCGCGAACCCGGATGTGGGCCGCCGCGCTGCGCTCGAAGATTCCGAAAAGATCATTGAGGCGCTGGAAGGCGCGGACATGGTCTTCGTCACCACCGGCCTTGGCGGCGGCACGGGAACCGGCGCTGCGCCGGTGATTGCCTCGCTGGCCAGCGAGATGGGCGCGCTCACGGTTGCCGTTGTCACGCGGCCCTTCGGCTTTGAAGGCAAGCGCCGCATGCAGCAGGCGGAGCGCGGCATGCAGGAGCTGCTGGAAGCGGTCGATACCATGATCGTGATTCCCAATGAAAAGCTGCTGGTGGTCGCCAAGGACGCCGGCTTCTTCGAGAGTTTCCGCGTGGCCGACGATGTGCTGCGGCAGGGCGTGCAGGGGATCTCCGACATCATCACCATCCCGGGCATCATCAATCGCGATTTCGCGGACGTGAAGACCACCATGCACGGCATGGGCTATGCCGTGATGGGCACGGCGATGCGCAGCGGAGCCAATCGGGCGATTGAAGCGGCACAGGCGGCCATGGCGTCGCCGCTGCTCGAAGCGGGCGCAATCGACGGCGCGAAGGGCATCCTGATCAACATTTCGGGCTCCAGCAATCTGAAGCTGAGCGAGGTGAACGAGGCCTCGACGCTGATCCAGAATGCCGCGCATGAGGAGGCGAACATCATCTTCGGCGCGGTGCTCGACGAGAGCATGGGCGACGAGGTGAAGATCACGGTCATCGCGACCGGCTTCCGCCAGGACCTTCCCGGCCGGGAAGAGTCGTCCCGCGATACGCGGTCGGTGAAGCCGGAAGCGCCGGCCTTTTTGAACCTGGACGTGCGTCCGGCGGTGCCGCGCTTTGCCAGCGAAGTTGCCACTGAGGCAGCGCGCGCCAATTTGCATGTGCCCGAAGCTGCACCGGCGGGCTACGCCTCCGGATTCGGCAGCCAATCGCTGGCGAGCCCGGAGCTGACGCCTTCATTCCAGCCGATCGCGGCACCAGCTTCGGCCGCGAAAGAGCGCAAGGCGGCGGCTTCCACTCCGGAGGATGCGGCCATAGGCGGCTTCCTGGAAACGCTGAGCGCGGACGAGAGCCGTGCCCGGGAGCAGCGCCGCGCCGACGAGGCGGAGCTGGAAGAGCTGGATGTGCCTGCATTTATGCGCAACGGCGGGCGCTGAACGGGTGGGTGGCTGGGCAGCGGACACTTTATTTTCATAACGGGAAACTGCAGGTGATTCCGCCCCGGAACGTCCTTAAGCGGAGTCCGGGCATGAGGTTGGAGCATCCCACTAAAGCTCGACGTTTCTTCCTCGTTCCGGTACTAGTACCGAGGTAAGTACCGATGTTGTAATGTGGAGAACGCTCAACCAGCGGGACGCGTAAGCTAGATACTTAGATTGCAGATGTGTGGGGACTACAGAGGCGGCGAATCTGCCGATCTGTAGCATCCCCGCAACACTGGACGCTCATCCGGGGTTGAATTCCAGCAGGGGCTTTTCAATGGGTCGGATCGTCTCATTTTTTCTTTCTCTCGGAGTGGTCATCGGGCTTGCCAGCGTGGTCCCAGCGGCGCAGGCGGTAGCCACCACTACGGTCCACCATCGCAGGACGACTCGCGTCCATTCGACCCATAGAGTCCGTCGCCACGCGGCGACCGTCACACGCACGCGTCTGGTACGCGGGCGCGATGGCAAGATCCATCGCGTATCGGTGCGTCACCGCTACTATGAGCATTTCACCGGCGATTCCTTCGCTGAAACCGACATCTCCGCAGGCGACAATACCGCGGGTGAAGATCCAGTGGTCCGCGCGGCAGCGATTGCCGCTCTCGGCAACATGAATGGAACAGCGGTCGCGATCGACCCCAGCACCGGCCGCATTCTCGCCATGGTGAATCAGAAGCTTGCGCTCTCCAGCGGCGCGGAGCCCTGCTCGACCATCAAGGTTTCCGTCGCGCTGGCAGCACTGGAAGAGGGCATCGTCACCAAGGACACCCCGGTGAACCTGGGCGGCTGGTCGATGACCATGACCGAGGCGCTGGCCCATTCCAACAACCTGTACTTTGAGACCATCGGCCGCCGGCTCGGCTTCGAGCGCGTCCGCCACTATGCCAACCGCTTTGGCCTGGGCGAACTGGCGGGCTGGAATATCCCCGGAGAGCAGCTCGGCGTGTATCCCAACCAGGAGCTGCCCGAGAAGCTGGGCGGCGTGGGCCGCATGTGCTCCTTCGGCGAGAGCATCTCGATGACGCCGCTGCAACTCGGCGCCTTGACGGCCGCGATTGCGAATGGCGGCACGCTCTATTACCTGCAGCATCCGACGACGCCCGAAGAGGCGGTCAACTTCACGCCGCGTGTGAAGCGCGTGCTGAACATCAAGCCTTTCATCCCGGACGTCGCCAGCGGCATGGGCGGCGCGGTGGCCTACGGCACGGCGCGCTCCCTGCGTGCCAGCTTCCGCGAGCTGCCGGTGCTGGGCAAGACCGGTACCTGCTCGGACAATGGGACACGCTTCGGCTGGTTCACCTCCTACGCGGATACCAACTACGGGCGCATCGTGACCGTCTTCTTCCTCGAGGGCGGACGGCCGACCTTCGGCCCCAAGGCCGCGGAGCTGACCGGCGTCTTCTACCGCAATCTCTGGGACCACAGCTACTTTGCCGAGAAGAACCCGGCAGAGGCGCCTGCCGCCGGCGCGCTCGGACAGATGCCTACTGCAACTGGCGCCATCCAGTAATCGCAAAACCAGATCAGCATGAACGGCCTCCCATCGTGGAGGCCGTTAGAGCAGATTTCCCAATCCTATTTCTACGAAGTTATCGAGCAGAGCGGCTTTTCTTGACGTGAAAAGCCGCGTGAGACTTTTCTGCGTGGAATGGGCGTATGGGAAATCGGCTCTATCATTTGCGCATGCGCAGTGAACCCGCATCCCATTCCAGCATGAAGATCCTGACCGCGGCAGAGATGCGCGCCGCCGATGCGGCGACTACGGAGGAGTACGGCATCCCGTCGATCTCGCTGATGGAGAATGCCGGCGCAGCCGTGGCGCGGTTTGTCCTTCAGGAGATTGCAGATAGAGAGCTCAGTGAGGTGCGTGGCGGGATTCGCATCGTTGCTCTCTGCGGCAAAGGCAACAACGGCGGCGATGGCTTCGTGGCGGCCCGCATCCTGGCGGAGGCCGGCAGCGATGTTGCCGTGCTGCTGCTGGGAGATGCGGCGGAGGTAAAGGGCGACGCGCGGAAGGCGCTGGAGCGGCTAAGCACCGCAGACCTGACGCCCGTGGAAGCGCCGGATGAGGCGGCGTTGGCCAGACCGCAGATCGTCGAATTGCTGGAGGGCGCCGATCTGTTTCTGGATGCCGTGCTGGGTACCGGCTTCCGCCCACCGATGCGCGGCGTAGCCGTGGCCCTGGGCGAATGGTTGGCGGTGCATCGTGAGACGCCGGTGGTCAGCGTGGATCTGCCTTCCGGCTGGGATGCCGATAGCCGGGCTATGCGCCTGGAGGGGGCCTATCGCTCGGACGCGGTGGTGACGTTTACCGCGCCCAAGCTGGCGCATGTCTTCGGATTTCTCACGCGCGGACCGATTGTCGTTGCGGATATCGGCTCACCGGATGCGGCGGTTCGCTCGACGACGAATCTGCATTGGGCGGGGAGCGCGAAGCGCATCGCGGAGACGCCACGCGAGCCGGACAGCAACAAGGGCAAGTTCGGGCACGTGGGCATCATCACGGGTGCACGCGGGCGCGCTGGCGCCGCTGCCATGGCCAGCTACGCGGCGCTGCGGGCCGGCGCGGGCCTGGTGACAGCAGCGGTTCCGGAATCGATCCTGGGCACCGTGGCGGCCATCGCGCCAGAGCTCATGACCGAAGCCTTGCAGGAGACTGCACAGGGCAGCATTGCGCTGTGCAATCTGGACGGCGAGGCTGGCCGCGCATTGCTGGAGAAGAGAACGGTCATCGCCATTGGGCCGGGCCTGGGGCAGGAGCCGGAGGCGCAGCAATTCGCTCTACGGCTCATTGAGCTATGCGGCGATGGGGAGAAGCCGATTCCGATGGTGCTCGATGCCGATTGCCTGAACGCGATCGCGCAGCATGAGTACAAGCTGGATGGACGCGGCCGCACCATCGTGCTGACGCCGCATCCGGGCGAGATGGCTCGGCTGGTGGGCAAGACCATCCCTGAGGTCGAAGCCGACCGCGAAGGCATTGCGCGGGCCTACGCCACCGAACATCACGTCACGCTGGTGCTGAAGGGCTGGCGCACGCTGATTGCGCATCCGGACGGTCGCATCGCAATCAACACGACGGGGAATCCCGGCCTCGCGAAGGGTGGTAGCGGCGACATTCTGACTGGCATCACGGCCGCCATGCTTGCGCAATATAAAGACAACGTCGCGGAGGCGGTGGAGGCCGCGGTGTATCTGCATGGGCTGGCGGCGGACTTCGCTGTCATCGAGCGCGACGAGCACACGCTGCTGGCGACGGAGGTGTGCGGGCATCTGGACGAGGCATTCCGCTTTCGCGCCACGCAGCATGACGGAATTACCTGGCTGCAGGGGCTGGAGCATTTTCGGTAATACTGTGCGCTGCGGAGTTTCACTCTGTGTGGCTTTTCCTTTAAGAAAAGCCACGAGAGCAATCGTTGGACGGAATACACCATACCGAAAATGCTCTGCCCGGTATGCTGGAAATACGATGTGAGGACGCCCGATGACCGCTACCCCGACGGAGTTCGTAACTCACAGCAGCGCGGAAACGATTGCGGTCGGCCGTAAGCTGGTGGCTCTGCTGGCGCCGCCGAAGTTTCTGATCCTGCATGGCGACCTGGGAGCGGGGAAGACGACGCTGGTCAAGGGGATCGCGGAGGCGCTGGACGCGGCGGAGCCGGATGAGGTGACCAGCCCGACCTTCACCCTGGTGCACGAATACGAAGGCACGCGTGAGGACCACGGCAAGCGCACGCCGGTGCGGCTCTATCACCTGGACCTCTATCGCATCGAAAGCGAGCGCCAGTTGGAGACGCTGGGGCTGGATGACCTGCAGACGGAGGACAGCATCGTGCTGGTGGAGTGGGGCGAGAAGTTCCCCAGCGTGGTGAAGCGCAGCCAGGGTGAGATTGTGATGACCTCTCTCGATGGCGATGCGCGGCGGATCGTCCTCAAGATGAAGCCGGAAGCTGCCGGTTCTAAAAGCCCATGATGTTGTAACCGCAATCGACGTATGTGACTTCGCCGGTGATGCCGCTGGCGAGATCGGATGCGAGGAAGACGGCGGTGGTGCCCACTTCCGACTGCTGCACGTTGCGTTGCAGCGGCGCGCGCTCCTCATGCGACTTCAGCATCTCGCCCAGGTCCTTGATGCCGCGCGCGGCCAGGGTCTTGATGGGGCCGGCGGAGATGGCGTTGACGCGAATCTTCTGGCGGCCCAGCTCAAAGGCCAGGTAGCGCACCGTCGCTTCCAGCGCCGCTTTGGCTACGCCCATCACGTTGTAGCGTGGAATGACCTTCGTCGATCCGTAGTAGGTCATGGTGATGATGCTGCCGCCATCGGTCATGAGCGGGGCGGCGGCGCGGCTGACTGCGATCAGCGAGTAGACGCTGACATCGTGCGCGATGCGGAAGGCGTCACGGCTGGTCTGGAGGAAGTTGTTATGCATCGCATCCGCGGGCGCAAATGCCACGGAGTGCACCAGGATGTCGAGCTTGCCGTGCTTTTCCTTGACGGTGGCAAAGAGGGCATCGATCTCTGCATCGTTCGACACATCGCACTGGTAGGCCTCGGCGCCGGACAGTTCCTTAATCATGTCCTCGGCTTCGAGCTTCAGACGCTCGTTCTGATAGGTGATCAGCAGGCGTGCGCCGGCCTCGTTCAGCTTCTGGGCGATGCCCCACGCGATACTGCGCTTGTTGGCTACCCCGAAAACGATAGCCGTGCGGCCTTTCAGATCGATCATGCGGTCGTATCCCCTTCAATAGCGAAATCCCAGAGTATCAGCCGTCCTCTTGTTATAATGTACGTTATATAGAGGGCGCTGACATGTTGACTGCAAAGGTTACGACCGTGGGTTCTTCATCGGGCATCATTCTGAACCGCGAAGTGATGACGCGTCTGGGTGTGCGGAAGGGAGATGTTCTGTATCTTACGGAAGCGCCGGACGGCGGATACAGGATTACTCCGTACAACCCAGAGTTCGAGCGCCAGATGAAGCTGGCGGAAGAGATCATGCACGATGATCGCGAGATACTGCGAGCCCTGGCGAAGTGAGCCCGCGTGCGCGCGCCTGGCGTTGGGTCGAGCCGGCGGTAGTGTATGCGATTCACGACCGCCTGATCGCTGAGCATGGCGGCCTGGGAGGTGTCCGCGATCGAGGGGTAATCGAATCCGCCATGGCTCGTCCTCAACACCCGTTCACATATGGCAATCCAGATGCTGCGGATCTGTCGGCCGCGTATGCGTTCGGGCTGGCCCGCAATCATGGCTTTGTAGATGGAAATAAGCGGGTAGCATGGACCGTTGCGAGGCTCTTCCTCGCCCGCAACGGATTGGAACTTAAGTTTCAACCAGTCGATGCAATCACGACCGTTGAGCGTCTTGCGTCCGGGGCCATCTCTCAGGATGAGTTCGCTCAGTGGCTTCGAGCGCGTCTGGCTGCTTGAATATCAGCCGCCGAGATCGATCAGCTCCACGCCATCGATCGCGCGGCCAAGGAAGCGCGTGCCGAGCGCGCGGAACTTCGCGACCGAGTCGGTGGCGTAGAAGCGGACTTCCGGTTCGCGCCCGGTGCCGTCTTCCAGTGCAAGCCGGGTGGCCACCTGCTCGGCCGTCACATGTGCGGAGTCGATGACGCGAACCTTGTGACCCTTCTCGTGCCGGCGCAGCGTTTCTTCTATGACGGAACGCAACAGCGGATAGTGCGTGCAGCCCAGCACCAGCGTATCCGCGGTCATGCCCGCGGCAGCGGATTGCGCGAGCAGATCGTTGAGATAGATGGCGGCGACCTCGCGCGTCACCGGATGCTCGATCCATCCCTCCTCCACCAGCGGCACGAGCAGCGGACAGGCCTTCTCAATGGCGCGAAGGCCGCGCTCGCGGCATGCAGCCGCATAGGCATGGCTCTCGACGGTGGCCGCAGTCGCAATCACCATCACATCCTTGGTCTGCGAGCTTTCGAGCGCTGCAGTAGCGCCGGTCTCGATCACTCCGATGACCGGTACTTCCACCGCGGCGCGCAGTGCGTCGAGCGCCAGCGCGCTGGCGGTGTTGCAGGCGATCACGAGCGCCTCAGCGCCCTGCTCGACCAGAAAGTGTGCGCTGGAGACGGCGTAGCGCGCGACCGTGGCCTGGGATTTCGAGCCGTAGGGCAGGCGCGCGGTGTCGCCCAGGTAGAGATAATCTGCCGCAGAGGCTTGCGTGAGCAGCGCGCCCAGCACGGTGAGGCCGCCCACGCCGGAGTCGAAGACGCCGATGGTCGGGGTGCGGGCGGCGATGCGCTGCTTCATTTGGCCTCCACTGCGGGCGGCGGGGCAGCGCTGGCAGCAAGGTAGGTGCGGGTCAGGTCAGCGTGCCCGGCCAGCGTCTCGCGCGGCGCGCCATCCACGAGGAAACGCACCTGCGCGATCTCCGGCATATTCGCGTGCAGCGTGCCGATGATCGAGAGCAGGGTCATGGTCTCGGTTTCAATGCCCGAGGGGTGCGCCTGCAGCAGACCGCTGCTCAGGTTCACCACCGCCAGCGTGCCGACCGCTGCAGTGCCCGCCGGGAGCGGGACGAGGAAGACGTCGTCCACGCCGGCATTGGCGGCGATGGAATGCGCAGAGCCGGGCTTGGCATATTCGGCGAGAAGCTGGTTGAGAAGATATCGCGCGCGTGCGTGGGGCTCCGCTGGAAGGGCGAGCCGCCTTTCGGTGTTCACCAGCGATCCGTCAGTATCGTTGGCCAGCATCAGGGTGACATCGGTCGTGGGCATGGCGCTGGGCGGCGTCAGCGGAGCGGCATCCACGGCGGCCTGCAGCTTGTCTGAAGCGCGTTCGCGCATGCGGATGAGGAAGATTGCCATCACTGCAGAGACGAGCAGGAGCACCCACAACAGCACGCGCTGGTAGCGGGGAATCATGGCTGCGCGGTCCAGTCATGACGCCAGCCTTCGATGGCGGCGGCCAGTCCGGCAAGGATGCGGGATTGATAGTCAGCGTCGGTGAGCGCCGCGCTGATCTCGCCCTGCTTGGTCAGCGGCGCAATTTCGACAGCGGCCGCGGGGCAGGTCATGTTGTCGAGCGGCTGCATCGCGGTGCGGCCGAGCGTCACCGGCACGCCGGCATGGGTCATGGCGGTGTTGATCTCGGCGGCCCAGCGCAGGCTCCGCTGCAGGTAGGCAGCCTGCGCCTGGTCCCAGGGAAGAAACGTGGCGGGCTGCGCCGGCGGCAGGGACGAGGTGAAGAGGTGGATGCCGCTGCCACTGTCCGACGCGTGCAGGATGAGGCAGGCCGCGGGCTTATGCGCGTTCGCCAGAGCGGCTCGCTTCGCCGGCGGCAGGGTCACATCGCTCTCGCGCGTGGTGATGACAGGCACGCCGCGTGCCGCCAGCATGGAGCGCAGCCGGATAGAGAGCGCGAGCACCAGGTCCTTCTCGTCGAAATGAGCGCCAAGGTGAGCGCCGGAGTCCGTGCC
Organism: uncultured Acidobacteriaceae bacterium; assembly: GCA_963763665.1. Lineage (GTDB taxonomy): Bacteria > Acidobacteriota > Terriglobia > Terriglobales > Acidobacteriaceae > KBS-83. Next base: position 201,610 of record CAVXPT010000007.1, read on the forward strand.
GCCGTGCGCTGCATCCAGCACGATGAGGAATTGCGGCTGCACCGTGGCGGAGGAACGTGGCGGCAGCGCGGGCTGCTGTTGCGCTGGTCCCTCGAGCGGCGAAGCGAGTAACGATGCCGATGCGGCGAGCGCGCAGAGGACGAGCGAAAGATAGCGGGCAAGGAAGATCCTCGCCCACCGGCATGTATCAGTCCAGCGCATAGATGGCGAGGCCGCTCAAGAGCTTGGGAAAGAAGTCGGTCGACTTCTGCGGCATCACCTCGCCGTTGAATGCGATCTCGCGCAGCTCCTGCAGCGTCGCCGGATTCATCAGGAATGCCGCCTGCGCTGTGCCCTTGGTCACCTGCTCGACGGCTTCGGCGGCATCCCGCAGATAGCGCAGGTTGCGCTGCTCGCGGATGGACTCCGCGGAGAGCCCCAGCAACTGTTCCAGAATGAGGCCGTGGAGCTGCGCCACGTCCAGTTGACGCTGCCGCTCCGGAAGATGCGCCAGCGCCTTCTGCACCGCGTCTGGCCGCGCCCTCAGCAGGTGGGAGCCGTTGGCGAGAACCGCGACGAATACGGAGGCATCGGCCCCCGCTTCGGCGAGCTTCGCCGTGAATTGCGGGGCTTCTGTCGCGCTGAGCTTCTCGATTTCGAAGAATGGGGCCGCGCGTTCCAGGAAGCCTTCGGGACGAAACTCCTTCAGGTCGAAGACCACGCGATGTGTTGGCAGGATGACCAGTCCTTCGCTGTCCATGTTCACGAAGGTCATCATCGCCGCGGCTTCCGGATAGGGCGGATGCGGCAGCGTGGACGCGAGGTCGCGCTCGCGAGTGTGCGGCACCTGCGAAGGCGCATGCTCCTTGCCATAGTTCAGCGCGGTTTCGTAACGGTGGTGGCCGTCGGCGATGATCAACTTCTTGTCGCTCATCGAGCCGATGACCAGCCGCAGCGCGTGCGGGTCGGTGATGCGTGCGACGCGATGCAGCACGCCGTATTCGTCCGTGACTTCGACCTGCGGCTGAAAGTTCTGGAAGAGGATCTTCTCGATGCTCTGCGCCGGGTCGGAGTAGAGCATGAAGATCTGCCCGAAGTGCGCGCGCGTGGCCTTCAGCAGATTCAGGCGGTCGCTCTTGGGCTTGGACAACGTCTGCTCGTGACGAAAGACGACTTTGGCGGTGTAGTCTTCCAGGCCGCCCAGCGCGATGAAGCCACGCCGTTCCCGCACCTCGTCCGGCCGCCCGGGAACCTGGAAGCGCTGCGAGTAGGCGAAGATCGACGGATCATTGTCGGTCTGCAGCACACCGTTCTCCCGCCATTCGCGGAAGTCTCGCGCGGCGCGGGTGTAGACGTCATTGACGCCCGGCTCATCAAAGAGTTCAGGCAGGCCGAGGATGACGCGCACCAGGTTGTAGGGGCTTCGTCCGTAATAGACCTGCTGCATCGCCGGCGTGATCTTGTCGTAGGGCTGGGTGACCACGTCTTCGATGCGAACGGCGGTGGGATTGTAGCGCGTGGCGCGGAAGGGATAGATGCGTGCCATCAGTTTTTGCGATTGTACTAGACGGCGCGCGGAGGGCCGAGCCTGCCACGAGCCTGCGAAGAGAGATCGCAATGATTGGCGGCCGATTCGCGAAGTGCGGCCGAATCGCAATCGGTCCCAATCCGGTCGTGACATTAGAATGACAACGCGCGCTGCAAATTCTGCTTGGGTCAGGCGGTGCGCCATCGTGTAGCATGGCGCTCACTGGGGATTGCCGCATGGTGTCCACGTCTACAGGCTGGTCCATGTCGCGGCTTGCTCGCCAGAGCCGAAGACTTTGCACGCTGCTCATGGTGCTCGCCGTTGCCGGCACAGCGCTGGTCCGTCCCCTGCACGCACAGGACGATCCCCTCAATCAGATCCATGTCACGCCTCCGCCACCCAAGCCGGCACCGCCGTCAGGTCCTCCGCCGGCGGAAGGCAAGGCTGCGCTGCGCGCGCGCCCGGGAGAGCGGATTCGCGTCGATGTGAACCTGGTGCTGATTCCGCTGATCGTGACCGACCCCCTGAACCGGCTGGTCACGGGCCTGGAGAAGAACGAGTTCTTCCTTACCGAGAACAACGCCCCGCAGGAGATCAAGAGCTTCTCCGCGGAGGATGCGCCGGTTTCGATCGGCATCATCATGGACCTGAGCGGCAGCATGACCAATAAGGTGGTGCGTGCGCGAGAGTCGATCATCGAGTTTCTCCGCACCTCCAATCCGCAGGATGAGTTCTTCATCATCGGCTTCAACGACCGCCCGGAGCTGATCGAGGACTTTACCTCGTCGATCGACGACATCGAGGCACGATTGCAAACGGTCCGGGCAGGGAAGCGCACCGCGCTCCTCGATGCCATCTACTATGGCGTGAACAAGATGAAGCAGGCACGTTATGATCGCAAAGCGATCCTGATCGTCTCCGACGGCGGCGACAATCGCAGCCGCTACACCGAGAACGAGGTACGGAACCTGGTGCGGGAATCGGATACGGAACTGTTCTCGATCGGCATCTTCGATGCCTATGCCGCTACGACCGAGGAGCGCAACGGTCCGCTGCTGCTGCATGACCTGAGCGAGGAGACCGGCGGCCAGCTCTTTCGGGTGGACGATATCTCGGATATGACGGATATTGCCACGAAAATCAGCGCCGAACTGCGAAATCAATACGTGCTTGGCTACAAGCCTTCGGATGCAAAGCGCGATGGCAAATGGCGTAAAGTGAAGGTAAAGCTGGTGCCACCCCCCGGGCTGCCGCCACTTACCGTACATGCCCGAAGCGGATACTATGCGCCCTCGCAATAGCCCACATTTGCGAACCACACTCACACTTGTTTTTTTTCTCGCTTCGGGCCTGGCTCTGCCGGCGCAGCAGGCTCCCGCTCCACCCATCCCGGCTGAACAGCAGCCGGCTCTTAACGTCGATCGGGATCCGGTACCTGCGCCCCCGTCCGGCGCGGCGGCGCCTGCTGCCGCAGAACAGCCCAACCAGGTTGCTCGCGGAAAAAATGGTGGCTACACACTGACCCGCGATGTGGACGAAGTCGTCCTGGCTGCAAACGTGATCGACGATCACAACCGTCTGATCTCCGGACTGAGCAAGGATGATTTTCACGTTTTTGAGGACGGCAAGCCGCAAGCGATTACTTCGATCCAGGAGCAGGACGTTCCGGTTTCCATCGGACTGCTGGTTGACAACTCCGGCTCCATGCGGACCAAGCGGCAGGCGGTGAACGAGGCGGCGCTCGACATGGTGCGCGCGTCGAATCGGGACGATGAGACCTTTGTGGTGAACTTTGCCGACGAGGCCTACATCGACCAGGATTTCACCGGCGATCTGAACAAGCTGCACGAAGGTCTCTCGCACATCGATTCCAAAGGCGGCACCGCGCTCTATGACGCGGTCATCGCATCCGCGGATTACATGGCCAAGAACGCGAAGAAGGCAAAGGAGGTTCTGCTCATCATCACCGATGGGGAGGACAATGCCTCCGGCACCAATCTTGAGGAAACGGTGCGCCGCATCCAGGATCTGCAGGGTCCGGTGGTGTACTCCATCGGCCTGCTGTTCGACGATGCTGGTGGCGGCGGACGTGAGTCGCACCGGGCGCGGCGGGCATTGCAGTTGCTCTCGGATGAGACGGGCGGACTGGCGTTTTTCCCCAAAAATCTGGGCCAGGTCGACCAGATCGCGGCCGAGGTGGCGCGCGACATCCGCAACCAGTACACGATCAGCTATCACTCCAGCAAACCTGCGAGCCTGGGTGGTTATCGTGCTGTGCACGTCGACGCCAAGGCGAAGGGATACAACAAGCTGACGGTGCGCACCAGGCCCGGCTACTTTCCCCACTCCGACACCGCTGCCGCGAGCAGGAACAAGAAGCAGTAAAACGGCAGTTCAGGCTTCTGTTCAGGTTCTGAGCTGGAAGGCGTTCGCGGAATCCCCGCTCACGCTCACCGCAAAGCCCCATACTTCGGGGCCCCATACTTCGGGCGCCGATCCCGCGCTGCTACACTAAACGGTTCTTTTATGCGGACTGAAGGCTCTACTCTCACCTTTCGCGGCGCCCTGCGCGTCGCCGACGACATCACCGACCTGGTCGGCCAGACCCCGATGCTTCGGCTTACCCGGCTTTGCACTCCGGAGATGGGGGACGTGTTTGCCAAGCTCGAGTTCCTGAACCCCGGAGGCAGCGTCAAAGACCGCGCGGCGCTGGGCATGATCCTGCGCGCCGAGCAGCAGGGCCTGATCGCGCCCGGAGCGCAGATCTTCGAAGCCACCGCCGGCAATACCGGTGTCGGCCTCGCTCTGATCGGCGTGAACCGCGGCTACAAAGTCACACTGTTTGTGCCCGAAGGCTATGCCGAAGAGAAGTGCATCCTGATGCGCGGCTTCGGCGCAAAGGTCATCCGCACACCGGAGACGGAGGGGATGCAGGGCGCAATCGAAACAGCGCGGGCCGCGCAGGCTTCGACCCCCGGATCATGGTGCGCGCTGCAGTTTGAGAATCAGGCAAACCCGGACTATCACGAAGCGACCACCGCGGCCGAGATATGGGAGCAGATGGAGGGCCGCGTCGACGCGCTGGTGGCTGGCATCGGTTCCGGCGGGACTTTTTCCGGTGTCGCTCGCGGACTGAAGAAGCACAATCCCCGCCTGGCGGCGATCGCTGTGGAGACGGAAGGGTCGATCCTGCAGGGCGGACCGCCCGGACCACATCGCGTGGAGGGCATCGGCGTCCATTTCATTCCCAAGACTTTCCGCCCTGAACTGTGCGACGACGTCATCATGGTCACCGACGACGATGCATTCGCCATGGTGAAACGGCTGGCTGCCGAAGAGGGGCTGCTGGGTGGTTCGAGCTCCGGAGCCATGGTTTATGCAGCCCTCGAAGTCGCACGGAAGCTGGGGCCGGGCAAGCGCGTAGCGACCATCATCCCTGACTCGGCCGAGCGGTATCTTTCGAAGAACATCTTCGAGGGCGGCAAGTAAGCAGGGCATTCGGTCATTCGCACGAGAGCGGAGGCCAGAAAGTGCGGCGCTTGCATGTCGCTGTGCCTTTTACACACACTGGGTGCACAGTCCACCCTGGAGATTTCATGAGCAATCCGCAGCAGGGCTTTGCCACGCGCGCCATCCACGCCGGCCAGGAGCCGGATGCCACTACCGGCGCGGTGAATGTGCCTATCTATCTCACTTCCACATACGCGCAGCAGGAGATCGGCAAGAACAAGGGCTATGAGTATTCGCGCGTCTCCAATCCGACGCGCACGGCGCTGGAACAGAATCTGGCCTCGCTGGAGGGAGGCACGTCCGCGCACGTCTTCGCCAGCGGCATGGCGGCCATTTCAGCGCTGGTCGCGATGTTGAAAACAGGCGACCACGTGATCTGCGGCTCGAACGTCTACGGCGGCACGCCGCGGCTCTTTAACCAGATCGTGGCGCACTACGGCATTGACTTCACCTATGTCGACACCAGCGATCCGGAGAACGTCCGCCGCGCTTTTACTCCGCGCACCCGCCTGGTCCATATCGAGACGCCGACCAACCCATTGATGCAGTTGACCGACATCCGCGCCGTGAGTGCGGTGTGCCGCGAACAGGCAAAGCGCGCGGGCGAGCCGGTCGATCTGTGCGTGGACAACACCTTCATGTCGCCCTACTTTCAGCGGCCGATCGAGCTGGGCGCCGACTTGGTGATGCATTCGACGACGAAGTTTCTGAACGGTCACTCCGACGGGTTGGGCGGCGTGCTGGTGGGTACGCGGCCCGATCACGCCGAGCGCTTCGCCTTCATTCAGAAGTGCACGGGCGGCATTCTTTCTCCCTTCGAGTCGTACCTGATCCTGCGCGGCGTGAAGACGCTGGCAGTGCGGATGCGTCAGCACGATGCCAGCGGACGGCAGATTGCGGCATGGCTGGCACAGCATCCGCGCATCGAGAAGGTCTTCTACCCGGGGCTCCCGACCCACCCGCAGCATGAACTCGCGAAGCGGCAGATGTCCGGCTTCGGCGCGTTGATCACCTTCGAGACGGGATCGCTCGAGCGCGCAAACGATGTGCTGAAGCGCGTGCGCGTGTGCACGCTGGGCGAAAGTCTGGGCGGGGTGGAGACGCTGATCTCGCATCCGGCGACCATGACGCATGCCGCGCTCGGCGAAGAGGGCCGCCGCAAGATCGGGATCACCGACGGCATGGTGCGCATCTCGGTCGGGATTGAGGATGTCGAGGACCTGCTGGCGGATCTCGAGCAGGCGCTGGTCTAGAGGCGCTTGATGGGAATCCGGACGCTACTTTCCTGGAGCAGCGGCAAAGACAGCGCGTGGACCCTGCACACGCTGCGGCAAGAGGGCAAATACGAAGTTGTCGGGCTGCTGACGACGATCAACCGTGAATTTGATCGCGTCGCGATGCACGGCACGCGCTCGTCGGTGCTGCGTGCACAGGCCAACGCGGCCGGCTTGCCGCTTATGGAAGTGTCGCTGCCGTGGCCCTGCTCGAATCAGCAATATGAAGCAGCGATGCGCGACGCCTGCGACGCGGCGGTGCGCGACGGGATCGAGATCATGGCGTTTGGCGATCTCTACCTTGAGGATGTGCGGCGTTATCGCGAGGAGCGTCTGGCCGGCACCGGGATCACGCCGGTATTTCCGCTGTGGGGGCGCGACACGCGTGCGCTGGTGCACGAGATGCTCGACGGCGGATTGCGGGCGCGGATCACCTGTGTTGATCCAGGCAAGCTGCCTGCCTCCTTTGCCGGGCGTGAGCTGGACAGGTCGTTGCTGGCGGAACTGCCGCCTGGTACGGACCCATGCGCGGAGAACGGGGAGTTCCACACCTGTGCCTATGCCGGGCCGATGTTTGCGCAGCCCATCGCGCTTACTCCGGGTGCTGTCGAGCAACACGGCGACTTCGTTTTTGCGGATTTCACACTCGCGTGAAGCAGTGAGAGCTGGCGGTCAGTCTGCGCCGGGGCGCCGGTGCCGAAACAACACCGTGCCTGGGTCCTTGCCATTTCCGTCCATGACGAATCCGCACCTGCGCAAAACGCCGATGGACGACGCGAGGTGTGGATAGGTCTGCGCGCACACGGACTGTACGGGGCTGTAGGTGAAGATCCACGGGATGAGCGCGTTGATCGCCTCTGTGACGTAGCCGTGCCCACGGAACTCTTTGAGGAGCGAATAACCGATCTCCACTTCATCCAGGGTTTCGGGCGACTTTGTGCATCCGCAGCCGCCGATCACCACCCGCGATGCTTCCGGCTGCTTCAGCACGACATAACGGCACCATCCCTGGTATTGCGGATTCCGGTGGACGCGTTCATACAGGTAGTCGATGGCCTTTTGGTCCCAGAACGCCGGTGGCCAGGTGCCGGGCACGGTGGCTCCAAGCAGTTCGCCCAGACCCTGTCCCTTCTTGTCGGCAAGCAGCATGGCTTCTGTGACGCTGATCAGCAGCAGGCGCTGCGTCTCGATGGGTTGTTCCGCAGATGGCATACGCCTCATTTGCGTTTGCGTGAACGTTGCGAGCGTGCGAGCAGGTGGGCGCTGGCCATTGTCGGCCGCGTCCGATGCGATCTCTGGATGCGTTCTCCGGACGCGTTCACCTGAGGACAGGTATCGGCGAGACCAACGCTACCATTGCCCGGCACAATCGGCAATCGACGTAGGCACGATTTCGGCAAATGGGAGGCCGGGGATCTGGCACTCTTCGGTTTTGGCGGCGTGAATTTTCAAGCGCCCCGTCCCTGCACGGCATGGTAGGATCATAGGTTTTCCCGGAGAGCTATCGATGAGTGCAACCACCCTCCCCAATGCAGCCAGTCACTCCTTCCGCCTGACCGAGGAGCAGGAGCAACTGCGTCGCGAAATACGCGCCTTTGCGGCCAAAGAGATCGCGCCGCATGTCATGGAATGGGACGAGGCAAGCGAGTTTCCCGCTGCTGTGGTGAAGCAGCTTGGTCATATGGGGCTGCTGGGCGTGCTCATTCCGAGCGAACTGGGCGGCGCGGAGCTGGGCTACGTCGATTACATGATGGCGATCGAGGAGATATCCGCGGTCGATGGCTCGATCGGCATCATCATGGCCGCGCATAACTCCCTTGGCATGAACCACATCTATCTCGCCGGAAATGCGGAGCAGCATCGCCGCTACATCCCAAAGCTCGCCACCGGAGAGTGGCTGGCGGCGTGGGGGCTGACCGAGCCGGGCTCCGGTTCCGATGCCGCTGGTGCACGCACCACTGCCGTGCGCAAAGGCGACCGCTGGGTGCTGAACGGCTCGAAGACATTCATCACCAACGGGAGCCATGCCGATGTTGCCGTGGTGATTGCGGTGACCGACAAGACCCAGGGCACGCACGGTCTGTCGGCCTTCGTCGTGGAGAAGGGAATGCGCGGCTTCCGTCCGGGGAAAAAGGAAAACAAGCTGGGATTGCGAGCGAGCGATACCTCCGAGCTGATCTTCGAAGACTGCGAGGTGCCGGCTGAAAATCTGCTGGGCAAGGAGGGCGAGGGCTTTGTGGACTCGCTGCGCATCCTCGACGGCGGCCGTATCTCGATCGCCGCGCTTGCTCTTGGCATCGCACGCGGGGCATACGATGCGGCCCGGAAGTACGTGAAGCAGCGCAGACAGTTCGGGAAAGCCATCGCGGAGTTTCAGGGCATCCAGTGGAAGCTGGCCGATATGGCGACGCAACTGGATGCCGCGCGCCTGCTGACACTGCGCGCGGCGGCAATGAAGGACGCGGGCGACAAGACCACCAGCGAGTCCGCCATGGCAAAGCTTTTCGCCAGCGAAGTGGCCGTGCGCATCTGCGACGAGGCGGTTCAACTTCACGGCGGCTACGGCTTCATCAAGGACTATCCGGTGGAAAAGTTCTATCGCGACGTAAAGCTTTGCACCATCGGCGAAGGCACCAGTGAGATCCAGCGCCTGGTCATCGCGCGCGAAGTGCTCAAGCGCCCCTGACAACGGTATACACTCGCTGCTTGCAGACCACACTCCAAGCCGATAATGCTGCCGCTCACGCCATGGCCGTGAAGCTGGCAGAGCGGTTGCGCGCCGGCGACCCGCGCGCGCTGGCTCGCGCCATTTCGCTGGTGGAAGACGATGCGCCCGCGGCGCAGGCGCTGCTCTCGGCATGCTTCCCGCACACTGGTGAGGCGCTGCGTATCGGCATTACCGGTGCTCCGGGCGCCGGCAAAAGCACGCTGGTGGATCAGCTTGCGCGTGCCTTTCGCGAGCAGCAGCAGAGAGTCGGCATTCTTGCGGTGGACCCTACGAGTCCATTCAGCGGCGGCGCCATTCTCGGAGATCGCATCCGCATGGAACGGCATCACGCGGACGCGGGCGTCTACACGCGCAGCATGGCGACACGCGGCGCGATGGGCGGCCTGGCGCGAGCTGCAACGGATGCTGCCATGTTGATCGAAGCCAGCGGCCGCGACCGTATCCTGATCGAGACGGTAGGTGTTGGCCAGGATGAGATCGACATTGTGCGGCTGGCGGATATCACCGTCGTCGTTCTGATGCCCGGCATGGGCGACGATGTGCAGAGCATCAAGGCGGGCATTCTGGAGATCGCGGACATCTTCGTCGTGAACAAATGCGATCGCGAGGGCGCGGATCGCGTGGAGAAGGAGCTGAAGGCGATGCAGTCGTTCGCTTCCTCGCACGGCTCGTGGATCCCGCCGGTGGTGCGCACCGTGGCATCGACCGGGCAGGGAATCGATGGACTGCTGGCGGCAATCGCAAACTTTACCAAGTGGCTCGCGAACGACGGCCATCTGCGGTTGCGGCGTGAGGAGCAGTGGCGCCGGCGGCTGACGGAGATGGTCCGAGCCGAGTTGCTGCGCGGGCTGCGCGCCCATGCGCTGAAGCCGGAGGAGCTTCGAGAACACGCTCGACGCATTACAGCGCGGCAGGAAGACCCGTTCGCGACGGCGGCGCAAATGGTCAAGGCCGTCCTGGATGGAAGTCATGGAGGCGTCCGCGCATGAGCAAGGTGAGCGAAACATCCGTGAATGGTGCGGTCGGGGGTGCGAAGATCGACCACCTTGGCATCGCGGTCGAAAGCATTGCCGCGGCGCGCGGCTTGTATGAGGCGCTTGGGCTGCGTGTGACGCATGAAGAGACGGTGGAGCACGAGGGAGTGCGGACCGCGATGATTCCGCTGGGTGAGAGCCGGGTCGAGCTGCTGGAGCCGCTGGGTCCGGAGACGGCCGTGGGCCGATTCCTGAGCAAACGTGGCGCCGGACTGCATCATGTCGCGCTGCACGTCGACAATATCGAGGCGGCGTGGGCGGAGCTGCAGGCGCGCGATGTCACCATCGTCTCGCCGGCGATCCAGACCGGAGCCGGCGGCCATCTTTACTTTTTCGTGCATCCGAAGAGCACGGGCGGCGTGCTGCTCGAAATCTGCCAGGATCCGAAGTGAACTTGGAGCATCCCGTGCTGGCAGTCGACACCTGCGGAGAGGTCGGGACCGTTGCGCTGGTCGACCTTGAAAACGCCGCAACAACGGTTACGTGTGTAAGCCAGACGGAGCTGGGTGGACGGGCGGCCTCGGCCGAGTTGCTGCCCGCCATCGATGCAATGCTGCGGAAGGCTGGGCTCGATCTTCGGGCGCTGCGGACTCTGTTGGTCGTCAACGGCCCGGGCAGCTTTACCGGAATGCGAGTTGGCCTGAGCACAACCAAGGGACTGACGCACGCTACAGGAATACCGGTCGTCGCGATCTCTCGTCTCGCTGTGCTGGCCAGTCTCGCGGGTGTGCAGGGAGATTTCCTGGCATTGCTCGATGCAGGCCGCAACGAGTTCTATGCCCGTCGCGCGGAACGGGAGTGGCTCGCTTCCTATGAGGAGATTGCGGCTGCGGCGGAGGCTGGCGTCCCGTTGTTGGTCGCCGATGACAAGCTCGGGGAACGGCTTGCTGCGTGGGCACCCGCGCGTGTTGGGCCGCTGGACGCATGCGCCGCGGTGCGCGCTGCGCTGGCGCGCTTGCGCTCCGGCGCATCGGACGATCTCGCCGCCCTGGACGCGAACTATCTTCGCCGCTCGGATGCAGAGCTCTTTGCGCGGCCCCTCTCCGCGCCGGCATCGTGATGAGGATCCGGCCGCTTCGAGAAGCGGATCTCCCACTCGTTCGAGCATGGATGCGGGATGCTCCGGAGGCTCCAGCCTGGAGCGATGACGATCTCGCAGGAATCGTCGAAGCGCCTTCAGCCAATCGGCGAAGGATCCGCAGAGGGTGGGTGGCCGAAGTGGAGAGCGGCGCGGCCATGGCGGGTTTTATCGTGGCGGCAGCCCTGTGCATCCCAGATGTGCCTGCGGAATGCGAGCTCGAATTCGTGTTCGTTTCACCGGCGGCGCGGGGGCAGGGAATTGGCTGCCTACTGGTCGAAACAGTGTTTGGCTGGGCGCGCGATCTGGGGGCGGAGGAGGTCCGGCTTGAGGTGCGAGCCTCCAATGCGGGCGCTTCCAAGCTTTATCAGCGGTGCGGCTTCACCATCGCGGGACATCGGCCCGGATATTATGCCCATCCCACGGAAGATGCGGTGCTGATGCACCGCCGGATCAGAGATAGTCGCGCAGACGCGCCCGTATAATGACGCCTTGAGGAGCCGCATGGTTCGTGATGGATATTGGTACGCGATCAGTCTGCTGCTCGTCGCTGCCGTAGTACGCTTTTTTACCGCCGACTGGTTTGCCAGTTGGCTGCTGGTGCTCGTTCCTGTATTGCTCGCAGCATTCTTTCTCTGGTTCTTCCGGGATCCTGCGCGCGCGATTCCGGCAGGTCCGGGCCTGGTGGTTTCCCCGGCCGACGGAAAGATCACCGAGATCGCGCCCATCCACACCTCCGATGGCGACAGGATTCGACTCAGCATCTTCCTGAGTGTCTTTGACGTGCATGTCAATCGCTCACCCATCGCTGGAACCATTCGCCGCATCCAGTACAAAAAAGGCGAATACCTGAACGCCATGGATCCCGCATCCGCCGAACGCAACGAACAGAGCGTGGTGACGATGGAAGGCGAGGGATGCATCATCACCTTCAAGCTGATCGCCGGTTTGCTGGCGCGCCGCATCGTCTTCCTGCCCAGAGAGGGCGACACCCTGCAGCGTGGCGAGCGCGTTGGCCTCATCAAGTTTGGCTCGCGCTGCGACCTGGTGCTGCCTGGGGATGCGCATATTCGGGTGGAGCGCGGGCAGCGCGTCAAGGGTGGTCAGAGCATCCTGGCGGACGTCGAGGTGCCCTCCTACGATTCAAGGCCGCTGAAAGAAGTCATGGAGACGCGCCGGTGATGGAGCGCAAGCGGCCGCGGCGGCGAGGCATGTTCGTGCTGCCCTCGCTGTTTACCGCCGGAAACATCGCGGCCGGCTACTATGCCATCACCCAGAGCCTGCAGGGGTCGCGCATGGAGCCGAGGCATTTCGACTATGCCGCACTCGCGATCCTGTTTGCCATTCCATTTGACGCGCTCGACGGACGCATTGCGCGCATGACGAATACCACCAGCGACTTCGGCAAGGAGCTGGATTCGCTGGCCGACGTCATCACGTTCGGTGTTGCGCCCAGCATCCTTGCCTTCGCCTGGGGCTTCCGCACGCTGCCCGATGACCATCGATCCATCGATACGGCGTCTGCTGGTCGAGTTCGGGGCGTTCGTCTGCTTTGTATTCCTGCTGTGCGGGGCCAGCCGTCTCGCGCGCTTCAACATCAGCCACGATCCACAGCCGAAGAATCCTGGCCGGCCAGACCGGAAATACTTCGTAGGCATGCCCATTCCGGCCGCGGCCGGCGTGATCGTCTCCGTCGTCCATCTGGTGAACGGCACGCCGGTGCCCTATTGGTGGCTGGCAGCTTTGTGGCTCGGAGTGGTTGGCCTGGCCGGTTTCCTCATGGTGAGCACCTGGCGCTTCTGGAGCGGCAAGGAGATCAATCTCTCAGGACGCCATCCGTTCCAGGTCATCGTGCTGGTAGGCGTTCTCATCTATGTGCTCGTCCACTTTTCCGAGGTGCTGCTGTTCCTTTGCTGCTTCGCCTACATGTTCTCCGGCCTGGCGGCGCGTGCGGCCTATTCGGCTCAGCGGAGGCGCAAGAGGCGCCAGCATGGCAGTGCACCGATCGAGAACATCACAATCCAAGCGCCGGAAGAACATAGCCACTAATGCCAGCAAACTACCGCATTGCTATCGTCGGAGCCGCGTCATTGCGCGGCAAAGAGTTGAACGAAGCTCTAGGCGAGTCGCCATTTGCCGCAGCCGAATTTGTCCTGATGGACGATCAGGAGGCGATTGGCCAGTTGGAGGCGGTCGGCGACGAGGTGACGTTTATCCAGCAGATTACGGCTGCCTCATTTGTCCAGGCCGACTTCACCTTTTTCACCGGGAGCGCCGAACTGACCCGCAAGCACTGGGAGACCGCGGTGCGCGCCGGCTCTGCCGTCATCGATCTGTCGGGCGCGCTCGACACGGAGAAGGACGCGGTCGTGCTGGCGCCGTGGGTGCAGGAGTCCGTGAAGCCGCTCAACCTGCAGACACCCGCTGCGGTACCGGCGACTCCCGCGGCCTTGATGCTGGCGCTGCTGCTGGGTCAGGTGCGCCAGGCGTCCGCGGTACGCTCGGCGTTTGCCACCGTTCTTGAACCTGCTTCGGAGTATGGCCGGGGCGCGATGGATGAGCTGCATCAGCAGACGGTGAGCCTGCTCTCCTTTCAGAGCCTGCCCAAGGCGTTGTATGACCTGCAGGTCGCCTTCAATGCGACGCCTGCGGCCGGCCCGGAGGGCAAGATCGACTCTGCAGGCCACCGAAGCGCGCGTGCGGCGCCACTATGCGCTGCTGGCCGCGGGCAGGCTGCCTGCGGTCGCCATTCAGCTCGTGCATGCGCCGGTCTTCCATGGGCATACGATGTCCATCGGCCTCGATCTGGAGCGGGCAATGACAGCGGAGCAGTTGCGTCAACTGCTGGCGGCGAGCGAGCACATCGAAGTCGCGAGCCAGCGATGAGGACGCGCCATCGAATCTGGTGGCAGCCGGTCAGGAACAGGTGCTGGTGCGCGTGCGTTCCGCCGAAGACGAGGCAACGGCGACAAACCGCTTCTGGCTGTGGGCCGCGGCGGACAATCTAAAGTTGTCAGCGATCAACGCCGTGGCCTGCGCGCTGGAGATGCGGCGTCTGCGGCCCCAAGGGCAAGTGCAGTAGGCAGGATCTTCAGCGGCCCGGCCTCTCCGCTGGGGCGTGTCATCATGCACCGCAGAGAGCGCGGTATGTCTCATATTGCGCGAGCAGAAACGGATCGGTCATGCCGGCGATGTAGTCGGCGACTGTGCGTGGGGCGCCGTCCTGAGCGAGCGCGGGCGCGCAATTGGCGGGCAGCAGCGATGGATCGCGCACCCAGCATTCGTACAGCGATGTGATGACCTGGTGAGCGCGCTCATGCTCCGGAGTGACGGCGTCGCTCTCGTACAGATGCGTGCTGAGATATTGCTTTGCCTGCCGGCGCAGCGTTTCCATCTCGGAGGAAAGCGTGATGAGGCGCCGTTTTGTGTGCCGCACCTGCGCCAGGTCCGCGACGCCGGCCTGGGCGATGCCTTCGCCGGTCTGCGTGATCAGATCGCTGGTGAAGGCGTTCAGCATGCGCTTCAGGGATTCGTCGATCAGCCGCTCCGGAGCTGCAGCCGGATAGTGTGCCTCCATGGGCGCGTAGTAGCGCTCGAAGAGCGCGACATGGGCGCGGACATCGGCAAGATCGAGGATTCCGGAAGAGAAGCCATCATCGAAATCAGCCGTAAGATAGGCAATCTCATCGGCCAGATCGATAAGTTGCGCTTCGAGCGGCGGCTGCTGATCGAGGAAATATTCCGCAAGCTCGGGATAGGCGACGGCATCGTAGTCGCGCGAGTGCTTGATGATTCCCTCGCGCACGCCAAGCGTGAGATTGAGGCCAGGAAAAGCTGCGTAACGCTGCTCGAAAACGGTGACGATGCGCAGCGCGTGAAGGTTGTGGTCGAAGCGCAGGCCATGTGTCCGCATGGCTTCGTCGAGTGCGCGCTCGCCCGCGTGGCCGAAGGGTGGATGGCCGATGTCGTGCACCAGCGCAAGCGATTCGGTGAGATCGCCGTTCAGCCCGAGCGCAGCCGCGATGGTCCGCGCAAGCTGCGTTACTTCAATGGTGTGAGTGAGGCGGCTCCGGTAGTGATCCGAGTCGCCATGGGTAAAGACCTGCGTCTTCCCGGCGAGGCGGCGAAAGGCCCGCGAATGAATGATGCGGGCGCGGTCACGCTGGAACGGCGAGCGGTACGCATGCGAGGGCTCGCTATATGTGCGGGCGGTAAGAGGGCCGGCAGGATCGCTGCTGACCGCGCACGCCGCGGGAAGTGGAACAAAGCGGGATGTTGTATGTGGCTGGTTCACGCGCGTGCGAGCCGTTCCACAAAAGCCTGCGATTTGCTTTAGTGCTTCGCCTCAGTGGCGGGTGCAGATTCGCGGGCCAGCTTCACCTTGGCATTCTCTAACTTTTTCTGCACCTTGCTCACGTCGCCTTCGTCGACGTCGGCCGGAACAGTGCGTGCATACTGCGCCAGCGATTGATCCCATTGCGCGACGGCCAGGCGCAGGCGTCCGGTCTTCTCGTAGAGCTCACCCAGATGATCGTGCACCGTCGGATCCGTGGACACGCGCTCGCTGGCCTTGCGCAGATTCTCTTCGGCCAGCGGGTACTGCCCCAGCTTGTAATAAACCCAGCCGAGTGAATCGAGGTAGGCGTAATTCTGGGGGTCGAGCTGCACCGCCTTTTGCAGCATGGCGAGCGCGTCATCGAGCTTGACGCCGCGGTCGGCCAGCATGTAGCCGAGATAATTCAGCGTCATGCTGTTGTTGGGATCGAGCGCGAGGATTTTGCGGAATTGCTCCTCGGCGGCATCGAAGTGCTTCTGCCGCTCTTCGAGCGCGCCGCGAAGAAACAAGACATAGCGCGAGTCATCGTCGCCGTGGATGGGAAGCGCCGCTGCCTTATCGATGTTTGCGCCAGCTTCTTGCCAACGGCGCAGACGCGTATTGATCTGGGCCAGCGCCAGGTACACATCGCGATCGGTGTCATTGTGTTTGAGCTGCGCGTTGGCCAGCGCGACGCCGTCGTCCGCGTGGCCAGTGTCGGCGAGCTGGCCGGCCAGCATCAACTGGATGGATTTGTTGGCCGGCAGGGCTTTCGCAGCCGTGCGCGCAACATCGGTGGCCTTCTCATATTCTTTTGCGTCGCGATACACGTCGACGGCTCCCTGATAGCCGCGCTCCGCATACTCGCCACCCAGCGGAACCATTTGCTTGTACGCCGCTACGGCTGCTTCGACGTGGTTCTGTTCCTTTTCTACATTTGCCAGCCGGTCCAGGAAGATCGAGCGATTGGTCTTCTCGCTGTCGTTGTAATGGTTATCGGGCTTCGCTGACCGGGATACCAGGCCCTGCAGCACCTGGGTGGCCTCGGGGTATCGGCCCAGCGCGTCATAGGTCAGCGCCTCGTTGAAAAGTGTTTCCTCGGAATCGGTGGAGAGTGCCTGCGCCTTCTTGAGCGTGGCAAGGGCCGGTTCGTAGTGTCCCTGGCGGCGCTGGCATTCGGCGATGCGCACAAGCGCCTGCGCGTCCTGCGGATCCGCGGTGGCGATCTCCTGATAGGCATGCTCTGCGTCGGCCAGCTGATTGTTGTTCAACAGAGCCTGGGCCAGGGCGCGTTTGGCATCCAGGTTGTCCGGATCCATGTCGACCGCCTGCTGGTAGGCGGTGACGGCGTCCTTGGTGTCCTTCATCTGGTCGTAGCCGGCGCCGAGCGCGAAGGACAGCTTGGCGGAACGATCGTCTTCAGGAACGGCCTTCAACGTGTCGATGGCGCGCTTCAGATCGCCGCTTTCGCCATAGAGCCGCGCCAGGTTGAGGGCGACGTCCTCCGAATTGGGGTCGATCTTCTGCGCTACTTCGAACTCCTGCTGCGCCTGTTGCGATTCATGATTGACGGTGTAGAGCTGGCCGAGCACCAGATGGCTCTGGATGTCGGCCGGGTCCAGCGCGCTGATCTGCTTGTATTCACCGATCGCGAGATCGAGCACCTGCTGCGAAGCGCCGTTCTGCATGTCGCCCAGCGAGTGCAGGTACACGCGGCCGAGCAGCTTGTGAGCGGCAATATTCTTGGGGTCGCGCTTGATCGTCTCCTGCGCCGTCAGGATGGCGTCGCGCACGCGGCCGGTGCGGAAGTACAGTTCCGCCAGACCATTGTTCAGGAAGGCCGAGCTGGGATCGGCGTTCAGGGCGAGTTTGTACTCTTCGACGGCGCGGGTGGCGTAGTCCTGGCGGCCGGTGTTGGCGGCCATATCTTCGTAGGTGTGGGCCAGTGCCAGGTGGTAATAGGCGGCGCCGCGCGTGGTCTCCTGCGCGGGAACAGTGGCGGTCTCTGCCTTGGGTGCGGCGGGCTGTTTGTCCTTGGCCAAAGCAGACGGAGCAATAACTAGCGTAGCCAGAACCAGCAAAGAGAGCGGGCGGAGAGCGGGATGCACAGGTGAGAACAGGGAAGTCATGCGGTGACAGCGATTCATGCGGGGTGGGCTACCGGATGCCTGGACCCTGGCCGGAGGAAGGCGTTTCACCGTTACTGCGTACCGGCCAACTTCCACGAAATGTGGCTTTTCTTAACGGAAAAGCCACGCAGACAGTGGCGCTCTTGCATAGACCTACGGTGAAAACGCTCTCAGGCCGAGAGGGGACGCACGCTCGCCGGATCTCTCCTTCGTTCTGATAGACGATTGTACCCCCGCCAGGGATGCGGAATGGAAGGGGTTGATTCGTGAATTCCGTGCCACATTCGTGCATGGTAACCAGGGATCAGCGGGTTAGCCGTCCTCCTAGTGCCGGAAGTGGCGCATGCCGGTAAAGACCATGGCGATGCCCAGCCGGTCCGCCGCCTCGATGACAGCGTCGTCGCGCACCGAGCCCCCGGGCTGAATGATGGCGGTAGCGCCGGCCTCGACAATGGTCTCAAGCCCATCCGGGAAAGGGAAGAAGGCGTCCGATGCGGCGACGGTGCCGGCCAGGGGCAGGATGGCCTTCATCGCTCCGAAGCGGGCGGCATCGACCCGGCTCATCTGCCCCGCGCCGACGCCGATGGTCTGGCCGCCCCGCGCGTAGACAATCGCGTTCGATTTCACGTGCTTGGCCACCTTCCAGGCAAAGAGCAGGTTTGCGATCTCGTCCGGGGTGGGCGGACGTTTGGTGACGGTCTTTAGATCGACTCGCCGTAACCGAGCCGGTATCGGCATCCTGCAGCAGCATGCCGCCGGAGACCTGCTTCATGACCCGTGTCCGTGCTGCCGGCTTCACGACCACCAGCCGCAGGTTCTTCTTGGTGGCGAAGCGCGCCAGGGCTCCTGAGGTGAAGCCTGGGGCGGCAATGGCTTCGACGAAGAGCTTGGCCATCTCCTCGGCAGCGGCCTCGTCAATCTCGCGATTCACGCCGATGACGCTGCCGAAGGCGGAAACCGGGTCGGTGGAGAGCGCCTTGGTATAAGCCTCGACGACCGTTGCGCCCGTTGCGGCTCCGCAGGGGTTGGTGTGCTTGATGATGGCCACCATCGGCTCGGTGAACTCCTGCGCCAGGTCCCAGCAGGCGTCCAGATCGACCAGGTTGTTGTAGCTCAGCTCCTTGCCCTGCAGTTGCTTCGCGCCAGCGACACCGGTGCCGCTGCCATCCGCGTAGAGCGCGGCAGCCTGGTGGGGATTCTCGCCGTAACGCAGTGGCGAGGCGAGCGGATAGCTGATGCGCAGCGGGTCTGGAAAGGCGGCCTTGTCGGCTGCGGGCGCGGCCATGCTGGCGAGCGTGCCGGCAATGGCGCTGTCGTAGGCAGCAGTGAGCGCGAAAGCATGACGGGCAAGCCGCCAGCGGGTCTCGCGGCCCAGCGAGCCGTTGTTGGTCGCTAGCTCCTCTGTGAGCGCCGGGTAATCCGATGCCGCGGTCACGATGGCGACATCCTCGAAGTTCTTCGCAGCGGAGCGCACCATCGACGGGCCGCCGATGTCGATGTTCTCGATGATCTCGTGGAAGGCTACGCCGGGCTTCGAGGCGGTCTTCTCGAAGGCGTAGAGGTTGACCACCACCATGTCGATGGGGACGATGCCGTGCTCCGTCACCGCTGCCCGGTGAGCCGGGTTGTCGCGGATATGCAGGATGCCGCCATGCACCTTGGGGTGCAGCGTCTTGACGCGGCCGTCGAGCATTTCAGGAAAGCCCGTCAGCTCGGAGATATCCTGCACCGCGAGCCCCGCCTCGCGCAGCGTGCGCGCGGTACCGCCGGTAGAGACCAGTTCCACACCATGGCTTGCGAGCGAGCGCGCGAATTCGATCAAACCAGTCTTGTCTGTGACGCTGAGCAGAGCGCGGCGGATGGGCTTCAGTCCCGTCTTCTCCGGGGCATGCACGTCCGCGTGCGCTTTTCCCTCCTGCTGGGCTTGCACGGTGATGATCTCTCCTTTGGAATGACGTCGAAACTCTAGTGTTTCATGAAGGGCGGTTGCTCGTGCGAGTGGCGGCGTCAGGCCCGTGATAGCTTCAGGGCATATGGATCAGCAACAATGGCAGGCTCGCGTAGGGAACGGCCCGCGGGCCGAACCGGAGATTCTGCCTCCCGGCGCGTTGCCGGATTACGGCTACCAGCAGCCGATGGAGATGCCTCCGCCCCGACCCCGCCGCTCGGGATGGCAGCTTGCGCCGGCGACCTATGTCCTTACGGGCATCAACATCGCTGTCTACCTGCTCATGGTGCTGCGCGGCGTCTCGCCGACCGCGCCTTCGGCGGCCCAACTCATGAACCATTGGGGCGCGAACGTCGGTGTGCTGGTGCTGGCCGATCACCAGTGGTGGCGCCTGGTGACTTCGACCTTCGTCCACTCCGGCATCATCCACATTGCAACAAACATGTGGTGCCTCTACAACCTGGGACTTCTGGGCGAGCCCTTGATGGGCGCCTTCGGAATCGTGGCCGCTTATCTGCTGACGGGCGTCGTCGGCAACCTGCTCAGCGTGGCGCTGCATCCGGGGGTCATCAGCGCAGGCCAGGTCATGGACGTTGGCGTCATCAGCGTCGGGGCGTCGGGCGCCGTCTTTGGCCTGGCCGGTGTTCTGATCCCTCTGCTCGGGTCGAAACTGCTGCCGGTGAACCGCGCGGAGGTCGCGCGCCTGCGCCGCAGCGTGATCTACTTCGCGGTCCTGAACTTCGTCATCGGCTTCGGGGCGGACGCCTTCAACACGCCGATCCGCATCGACAACATGGCCCACCTGGGCGGCTTTCTCTCAGGGATGTTGCTGGGATTCCTGCTGGTGCCCAAGCTGGGATCCGACCGCCGGCTCTGGATTCGCCGGCAGTGGCTGGCGTATGGCAGCGTCCTGCTTCTGGTGCTGCTGGGGGCACAATTCGTCGCCAACCTGCGGCACTTCTGAACAGCACAAAGGCAAACAACGGCCGGGAATGACTTCCGGACCAACATTCTGGCTGCCTGGATTTCGCAGCCTGGATTCCGCAGCCTAGCGGACCGCGGTCGCCGCGAACTTCTTTACCATCGCCAGCAGCAGCTTGCGGTCGCTGTCGTTCAGGTTAGAGGAGTAGCGCCGGATCTGTGTGAGGAAGCGAAGCTCTTCGTCGGTCAGCTTCTGGGTGTTCATCTCCCGGCCCAGCGAATCCTCTGCAAAGAACTGCGCGAGCGGGAGATCGAGGGCCTGCGCGATCTTCGCGAGCGTATCGAGGGAAGGAACGGTATGCCCGTTTTCCACCCGGGAGAGATAGCAGCGGAGCAGACCGGTACGTTTTTCGATATCGCCCTGGGATAAACCCTTTTGCAGCCGATACCCTCGGATCGTGGTTCCAATTTTCATGCACGCCTGGCTTTCAAAAGCCCACGCCTGGCCCGGTCAACTGCAGTGGCGAGGGGCTCATTTCTAGTTTTATTGGCTGCATAGTTAACATGCTCACAACATCAAGAGCAAGAACAATTTGCGGCGGGAACCACAAATTGGGCGAAGCTGCAACTTCCGGGGAATGTGCCCTTCCATAAACGTGTCAGAAGGGTTAAGGGGTTTACGGATCGCTTACGGCTTCCCGCCCAGTTCGCGGGCGAAGAAACGGAGATATCGCGAACGGGCATCGGCGGCATCTCCGGCGCGGTAGCCGTCTTTGTTATTCGGGTTCTCGAAGGCGTGGCCGGCATCCGGGTAGATCTTCACGTCGATGGGCTTGCCGATCTTTTTCATCTCGGCGGCGAAGGCGTTGACATTGTCCGGCGTGATGCCCTTGTCCAGCCCACCGTAATTGCCCAGGATGGCTGCATGGATTTGGGCTAGAGACGCGGGATCGGTGGGCGGCGGCCCGTAGTTGGCCACCACGGCCTTCAAATTGGGGTCAGCAACCGCGAAGTTGAGAGCATAGCCACCACCCATGCACCAGCCGATGGCGCCGATACGGTTGGGATCGACGTGCTTGTCGGCGCGCAGGAAGTCGTCGGCGGCTTCCAGGTCGCGGATGCCACGATCCTGCGGCAGCCCCCGGCTGAGCTGATGGGCGGTGTCGGGGTCGTTCGCCACCTGGCCGCGATAGAGATCGACGGCAAGCGCGACGTAGCCATGGGCGGCCAGATCGGCGGCCTGCTCCTTCACCCAGTCATTCAGTCCCCACCATTCGTGGATGACGATGACCGCCGGATGCTTCGCTGTGCCGGCACCGGCAGGGCTGTAGAGCAGCGCATGCACCGTCTCCGTCCCGCTTGGATAGGAGACATCCACCGGCGTCGTTGCAGCGGCGTGGGCGGCGGGGAGGGGCATTGCAACTGCGAGGGCAATCAGCACCGCGTGGGTGCGATTCTTGAGAGCAGGCATAACGTTGGCCTCGGATTCGGAAAGGAAATCAAAACAACCTGTGACCCGAGGAGTATGGCGCTTCCGTGCCGCGGCGGGCAAGTCCCATCGCCTGTAGAAGATCGCGCCATGGAAACCGGGTGAGGGCAACAGCGAAGAAGGTTGCGCAAGTGTAGAAATGGATGACCCGTGACGCCGCCGGCCATCTTGAAGTCCGTTCGCGCCATCGGATTCGTGGGACGCATGGATTCGAGCCGATTAACCCGGATGATGGTCCGCCACTGGTGGAAGATGGCCACGGAACTCTCTGTGACTGTCTATCAGGAGCTCTTTCGCACGCGCGCCTTCACCATGGCGGCGGCAATGTCCTACTACTTTCTGCTGGCGCTGCTGCCGCTGCTGATCTTTCTGTCGGCGATGCTGGGATATCTCCCGATACCAAATCTTTTCGATCAGTTGCTGGACATCCTGGCCGTGGTGGTTCCGCCGCAAGCGATGCAGATGGTTGAGCGTATCCTGCACAGCCTGCTGGTTCCACATCGTGGCGGTCTACTGTCTTTTGGCCTGTTGAGTTATCTGTGGACCGCTTCGGGAGGCTTTGCCGCGTCCATCGAGGCGCTGAATGTCGCCTATGACGTGGAGACGACGCGGAGCTGGTGGCGCGACCGCCTGCAGGCTTTGCTGCTGACACTCACGACCGGCGGGCTGCTCCTTCTCGGCCTGCTGCTGATCATCGCCGGCCCGCACTTCGGGCATTTGCTGACGGAGTTGTTTCCCATTCCCCAGGGATTTGGGGACATCTGGCCGTCGCTGCGGCTGATCACGATATTCGTGATCTTCGTGGCGGCGGTCGAGGTCCAGTACTATCTCGCGCCCAACCGGAAGCAACGCTTTATGGAGACGCTGCCGGGAGCGCTGGTGGCGGTGAGCGGCATCTTCCTGAGCTCTGCCGGCCTCGCCTACTACTTCCGCCATCTCGCGAATTACCCCAAGACATATGGATCGCTGGGCGCGGTGATCATTCTGATGGTGTGGTTTTATATGGTCGCCTTGCTGTTTGTCGTGGGAGCGGAGTTGAATGCCGAGTTGCTGAAGCTCGTGGCCGTCACGCACGCGGAGCCGGCCACGACGGAGATGCCGGCGAAGATCAAAGGCGCTCCCGCTGCGTGATCCTGGCCTCGATGGGCGGATCGCATCCCCGATTCTCATCTGTAACGCTTTCCCATTCCACACCACTATGTGTGGTTGAGGGCCGACAATCCTCCGGCCGGCCCGGAGAATGCGATGAAGTCGCTGGCGACAACATTTCTGATTTTCGTGACCTGCCTCGTTGTGGCCGGGACGAATGCACTCATTGATCGAGCCCAGGTGACTCTCGCTGCTTCATCCGGAGACAGCATTCCGGTTGGGGCGAATGCGTCTGATGTTCGCGACTACCCTGGCGCCCGCAACGCACCCACGCTCGTCGAATTTGCGAAAACCGCGCAAGCAGAATTTCGGCTGGCGCAGCCCACATATCCGATCGCCTTCGATGACCTGCGCCCGAAGGATCCGGATTATGCAGCCGCCCAGGCGATCTATCCATTCCTGCATCGACAGCTCCTTTGCCCGGAATGCGAGCTGGGCTCTCGCTTCTCTCCGCAGACGGCATTGACGCGGGCACAGGCGGCAGTCGTGCTGGTCAGCATTCTCACCGAACAGGAAAGAGCCAGCCTGCTCACGCCTGAGCAAACAGCGGACGCTCTCGCCGACGTTCCGGATGCCGATGCGGTGTCGGATTTTGCGCGGCCCTATATCGCTACCGCCGTCGCGGATGGGATTCTCGCGCTCGACACCGGCAATATGCTGCGTCCGGCACAGCGGTATTCGCGCACCGAGATGAACGCGGCCTTCGCTACCATTCAGCGGCGATTTCCATCTTCGACCGCGACGGCAGCTTTGCATCCTGCAGGCGAGGCCGCGCGATGAAGCGGGAAGAGCCATCGAGAGCAGAAGTGGCTGCGGAGCGCATCACGGCCATCGTGCTGCTTTTTTTCTGCCTGATTGCCGCTGCTCTCGCTTAGGAGCCCGGCGACCTGTCGATCCTATGCCATGTGCATGCCGCCGTTGACATCGAGCGTGTGGCCGGTGATGTAGCTGGCCTTCTCTGAAGCAAGAAAGGCGACGGCGTTGGCAATGTCCTGATCGGTGCCGGCGCGCCCCAGCGGGATGAATTGCATCATCGCGGCTTTCTGCTTTTCATCGAGCACCGCGGTCATGGCCGTCTCAACCATTCCGGGAGCGACAACATTCGCCGTGACGTTGCGCGACGCGACCTCGCGGGCGAGCGACTTCATGAACCCGATCAGCCCGGCCTTCGAGGCGGCATAGTTGGCCTGCCCGGCCTGTCCCAGTTGGCCCACGACGCTCGAAATGCTGATGATGCGGCCCCAGCGCGCCTTGATCATGGAGCCAAGCACGGCCTGTGTGAGCAGGAAGGTGCCGGTCAGGTTGGTTGCCAGAACGTCGTCCCAGTCGGCGCGCTTCATGCGCAGCAAGAGCATGTCGCGCGTGATGCCGGCGTTGTTGACCAGGATGTCGATGCGGCCAAACTTGGCGATGACGGCCTTCGCAGTCTCTTTGATGGAGGCATCGCTGCTGATATCGAGGACGAAGACTTCCGCCTTGCCGCCGGCGGCAGCGATCTCTTCGCAACAGCCTTCAACTTTTCTTCATTGCGCGCAGCCAGCGCGACGGTGGCGCCCTGCGCGGCGAGGGTAAGGGCGCAGGCGCGTCCGATGCCCTGCGATGCTCCGGTGACGAGTGCGATTTTGTTGGCGAGTTCGGCGGTGCGTTCGGTCATGGGGAGCAGTATCGCCGATGAGAGAGTGAATCGGCGAGTCTGCTGAACGGGTGCACGGAGACCCTGCCACCAGGCCGGGAGCCGAGTGGAATATTTTGTTTGTACCCGCACACTGCCATGCGATGTCTATCTCCAAGGAGAATTGGTTATGAATCTAACCAGATTGGCGGCATGGATAAGTGATCGCAATATCCCGTTCCTGGTCCTCAGTATCGGCATGATTGTCATGCTGCTGTGGGCTGGGTCTTACAAGATGACCGCTCCGGGGGCAGAGGGCATCATTCCTTTGGTCTCGAACAGTCCGCTGATCTGGTGGCACTTCAAATTATTTGGCCCTTACTTAGGCTCCGATATCATCGGACTTACTGAGATCACTGCCGCGATATTGCTGATTGTGGGATATGCAAAGCCCAAAGCCGGCATCGTAGGCGGAATGATCACCACACTCATGTTCTTTATCACCAGCACCATGCTTCTAAGCACACCGGGAGCGATCATTGCCGTTCACGGGATTAGATACATGAGGTACATGAGTTTTCTTGGCCTGTTCCTTTACAAGGATGTCATAGCGCTAGGAGCATCTTTTTACCTGATCAGCTATTTCGGAAAAAAAGCTAGCCTTTCCGAACACACAAACTAAGAGCCACCCAGATCCATGTCGCTTGGTTGAGTCAGCTTCTTGGAAGTTCGAGATACATTTCGCGGAACGTATCTTGCCTGTGGCTAAGTATTTGGCTTTGTCGGAAGTGAATAGCGCTTACAGTGGTTCCGCAGCCGGCACGGGCCGTCGTGCGCCCAATGCAGACTTGAAACCCTTAGCCAACTCGATCGACCAGACGTAGACGACCAGTTCCCGTGCGTAAAACAGCAGCGGCTGCGTATCCGGGAGCGTGATGCCGTGCGCGGCGGGTAGTTCGTTCAACTGGAACTCGGCTTCGGCGGCTTCGAGCGGCCAGGGCAGATGGTGGATCTCGCCCTGGAAGAGGTGGCCGCGGCGGTCCGCGGTATAGAGCCGGTAGCGCTCGGTGAGGAAGTATTCGATGGTGCCGGGAGTGCTTTGCGCGAGGCGGCGGGTGGGCCCGAGGCCGCGGTAGGTGGCGCGAAAGCGCACCGGCTTCTGGGTCAGGTGGCGCTCGCTGCGGTAGAGGAAGCGGCCATCCTGCTGGGGCTTGATGGCCATGTGGGCCCAGTAGTAGGGCAGGCGGAAGAACATACGGGCGACCGAGACGGCGATGGGGTTTGCGGCATCGAGCGAGAAAAAGTAAACGCCGGCCAGGTTGGTGTGCTCCTCGCGGACATAGGTGCGCAGATTCAGTTCGGGAAAGCTGTCGAAGCCGGGGACCCTGGGAAGAGCGTTGAAGCGGATGCGGTCCATCCGGAAGGGCACGACGCCGATCCAGGCGGAGCCGTCGAAGGTATCCGGCACCAGGCCGGCGGGCAGCAGCCGCGCAATGGAAGCAGCAGGGACCGGCCAATGGGCGAAGAGCAGGTCATTCCATCGCTGGGTGACGGTCCAGTGGCGCTTCGGCAGGGGCGTTGGCCGGTGCCCGGTGATCTTGAGGATGTCCTGCACGTCCTTGTCCTTGCCGTCCCGTGGGCGGCTACGCACCGCGGTGATCTCGGACGCGCCGGGGCCGCGTATCCGCGTTCCAGAGTAGCGAAGCACGGGTGTGGGTGCAATTGGCGCCGGCGTGACCCGGGACGGTGGTCAGAGATAGCGTTCGCGCAGAATGCGGATGTGATGCGTGACGTGGCCGGGCACCATGAAGCCGAGGGAGAGCACCGTGAACGGGTAGCCGCTGGCAACGCCGCGCCGCCCCCATGCGTCCTGTTGCAGGCTGCGAAAGAAGTCGATGCTGGCCTTGCGGATATTGCGAAACTCCTCGACGTGGGTGACCCACGGACGCTCATCCCCCGCCGCGCCGGCAACGGCGATGTTCTGATCGAAGCTGGGAAGCGTCGTGTCTGGACCGGTATACAGGCCGCGGGCGAACCAGAGCGCGCGCATCACGAAGACGCGCTCCGTGTCATTGATGTGGCTGAGCACCTGGCGGATGGTCCACTTCTCCGGAGCGTAGCGGTGGCGAGAGGTCTTTTCCGAGATGCCGGCGAAGAAGCCAACGGCTTCATCGAGCTGGCTGGTCATGGAGGCGAGGCAATTGTCGCCTTCCACCAGGTCGATGTAGGTGAAGTAGTAGGGTGCGGCGTCTCCAGTTGCAGGACGAACATTCATGGCCCTCAGGGTAAACCTCGGCAGGGCGGCGGGTCTTGAAAAGGGACGTGTTTCTCACAGGGTGTGGCGGGGTGCACCAAGCCGTATGCTGAAGGCACGATGCCCCCGATAGAATCGCAGACGGAAGTGGCTCCCCTGACCGTATCCCAGTCACAATCCGTGCCGCCACACTCCGTGCCGGCAGGCGATGGCGAGCGGCCGCGCAACCAGACCGATGTTTACGCCGTGCATGGCGCCGATCCGGAGGTGCTGGCCTACGCGATGGCGAAGTATTCGCGG
Organism: uncultured Acidobacteriaceae bacterium; assembly: GCA_963763665.1. Lineage (GTDB taxonomy): Bacteria > Acidobacteriota > Terriglobia > Terriglobales > Acidobacteriaceae > KBS-83. The sequence goes on from CAVXPT010000007.1 coordinate 228,858, forward strand.
TCGTCGCTGTCGATGAAGGAGTCGCTGCGCGAGATCTCCAGCCAGCGCGCCGAGCAGTTCCTGAACACCTTTTATTTCCAGTACGGCCACCGGTCCATTGCCGATCTGGCGCATGTGGCCTTCGCGATTGAGCGGCTCAGCCTGCTCGCCGCCATCGTGCTGGTCGATGAGCAGCGCTGGGACGGGCAGGAGCGCTCCACGCGCTACCAGAACTTCCGCAAGAGCGGCTGGTATCTGCCGGAGTTTGGCGATGCAGCCGACGCACGCGCGACCTACGAGGCGACGGTCGAGCGGCTCTTCGCCGGGTACCACGCCGTGAGCGAGGGCGTGCTCCAGTCGCTGATGGCGAAGACCGAACGGCCGGCCGAGATGAAGCCGGAAACCTTCGAGCGCACCTTGCGCGCGCGGGCCTTCGACGTGGCGCGCTATCTGCTGCCGCTGGCGACCAACACTTCGCTGGGCCAGATTGTGAACGCCCGCACGCTGGAGACGCAGGTAAGCCGGCTGCTGAGCGACGAGCATGCCGAGGTGCGTGAGCTGGGCGAGCGGTTGCGTGCCGCCGGCACCGGTCCGGCATGGAATGTGCATGGGCGCGAGATGGCTGAGCTGCTGGCGGAGCTGCGCGGCACGCACCCAGAACTGGCAGAGCGTGCTGCAACGCTGCTGGAGCGCGAAGTGAAGGTGGCGCCCACCTTGGTGAAGTATGCAGCGGCCAATCCCTATCAGCAGGAGACACGGCGTGAGCTGGAAGAGGCCGCGCGCGAGCTGATGGGGGACGCGGGCATCGATGCGGCGCCTCTGGTGGACCTGGTGGAGCGCGGACCGTCGCTTGAAGTGGAGATTGCCGCCACGCTGCTCTATGGCGCCTGCCATTATCCCTTCCGGCAGGTGCGGGACCATGTCGCCGCACTGCCCGAGGCGAAGCGGGTTGAGCTTATCGACCTGGGCATGCGGCATCGTGGACGGCATGACGAGCTGTTACGCGGATTCGGTGCCGGAGACGCGCTGCGCTTCGACATTCTGATGGACATCGGCGGCTTCCGCGACATGCACCGGCATCGCCGCTGCCTGCAGACGCTGCAGAGCTTCACCGCCGCACACGGATTTGATGTGCCGGAGGGATTGGCCGAAGCGGGACTTGTCAGCGCGTACGAGGCGGCGGCCACAGCGGCACATCAGGCCTATGCAACGGTAGCTGCGAGCGACGCGCCGGAGGCAGCCGCGACGGCGCGCTACCTGCTGCCGCTGGGGACGCGCTGCCGCTCGCTCTTCCAGATGGACTTCGCCGAGGCGCTTTACATCAGCGAGCTGCGTTCGGCGCCGCAGGGGCACTTTTCGTATCGCAACGTGGCCTGGGAGATGTACCGGGCGGTGGAGCGGCAGCATCCGGCGCTGGCGCGGCATATCCGGGTGACGGACGTTCGAGAGCCGGTGGACCTGCTGAAGCGATGAGCAGCGGGACGTGGCGGATCGAGGCCCCGACACCGTTGACCAGACCTGCCTGGATGGCGATGCGCAGCTCTCTGTGGCCGGAGATGACGGAGGAGGACAATCTGCGCGAGACCGCGAAACTGGAGGCCAAGGCGTTCGTCCGCCTTGCGCTGAACACGGAAGGCAAGCCGGCGGGCTTCGTGGAAGCCACTTTGCGAACGGATTACGTGAACGGGTGCGAGACATCGCCGGTGGCGTTCCTGGAGGGCATTTACATCGACCCATGGGTGCGGCGGCAAGGGGCGGCAAAGGAGTTGGTGGCTGAAGTGGAACGATGGGCGCTTGCGCAGGGCTGCCGCGAGTTCGCATCGGATGCGCTTCTCGACAACGAAGCCAGCCATCGCATGCATCGCGGTCTTGGGTTTATGGAAACGGAGCGGGTGGTGTACTTTCGCAAAGTTTTGACGCCGTAAGGAATGCTGGAGAGTCGCCGTTTTGGGCTACACTTTCGGCACTTGTTCGCCTTCTATTCCCCTGCTAGACTCGGGAATAGCTGGTAAATCAATGAGATAGACAAGCCGGGAACGCCGGCGGGATGGAGAGGTCGGGGCATGGCAGCAGATGATCGTTCGCGCGCGGTGGAACTGGCGCTTTCGCAGATAGAGAAACAGTTTGGCAAAGGTTCGATCATGCGCCTCGGCAGCAAAGAGGCGATCGTGCCGATTTCGACGATCAGCACGGGCTCGATCTCCTTCGATGCAGCGCTGGGCGTGGGCGGCGTGCCGCGCGGCCGTGTGGTGGAGATCTTCGGGCCGGAGTCATCGGGCAAGACGACCATCACGCTGCAGATCATTGCCGAGGCCCAGAAGCTGGGCGGTATGGCGGCGTTTGTGGATGCCGAACATGCGCTCGATCCGGCCTATGCCAAGAAGCTGGGCGTGGACATCGACAATCTGCTGATCTCGCAGCCGGACTACGGCGAGCAGGCCCTTGAAATTACCGAGGCGCTGGTTCGCTCCGGCGCGATCGACGTGCTGGTGGTGGACTCCGTGGCCGCGCTGGTGCCCAAGGCAGAGCTCGACGGCGAGATGGGCGACTCGCACATGGGTCTGCAGGCGCGATTGATGTCGCAGGCGCTGCGCAAGTTGACCGGTACAGTATCGAAGTCGCGGACATGCCTGATCTTCATCAACCAGATTCGCGAGAAGATTGGCGTGATGTTCGGCAATCCCGAAACGACCACTGGCGGCCGCGCGCTGAAGTTTTACTCGTCGGTACGTATCGACATCCGCCGCATTGCTGCCGTGAAAGATGGCGATGTGGTGGTTGGCTCGCGCACCAAGGTGAAGATTGTGAAGAACAAGGTGGCTGCGCCCATTCCGCGATGCCGAGTTCGACATACTGTACGGCGAAGGCATCTCGCGCGAAGGCGATGTGCTGGACCTGGCGGTGGCCAACAACGTCGTCGAAAAGTCCGGCGCGTGGTTCAGCTACTCCGGGGAGCGCATCGGACAGGGCCGCGAGAACGTGCGGCAGTATCTGAAGGACAACCGCGAAACCTTCGACCGCATTCATCAGCAATTGCGGCAGAAGCTCGGCATCGGGGGCGTCAAGGAAGCCGAGGTGCCGCCGGTGCCGGTGAACGGCGCGGCCGTCGCCGAGGCGGCTGTGCGGCCTGCGGCACGACGGCCGCAGTAGCTGATGCTGATTGAGAGGAGAGGCGGTCTGCGAGCCGCCTTTTTCCTTTCTGGGATTCGATGTCACACGAAGATTTCTCGAACTGCACCGCAGGAACTGATTCCAATTCGGAACTGTGTCTGTGACAGTCGCAGAATTTTTGGCGTGATCATGTTCGCGATTTGCTACGCTTGAAATAGGGAAGAAATTCACTCGGGATCGAGTGATTCCTTACGGCTAACGAGCATGGTGGAGAGCCAGTTAACTCCAATGCTGTGACGAATTTGCGGCTAAGTCCTTTCGCAGGACGAATTTAGCTATCGGAAGATGGCCTAAACTGCAACCATCGAAAGCACTTCTGGGGCGGCCTCCGGTACCGGGAGGGGGGTGGGGTAGGGTCACGTTACCTCCTCTTTCGCTTCACTGCGGAAACAATCCTGATCTCGAAGACTGCTGGCCATTGCTTGCCGGTCACGAAGAGCCGGTCGTGCTGCGCGTCGTAGGCGATGCCGTTCAGTACCGATTCGTCGTTGACTCTTCGGCTTGCGGGCATCAGACCGGTGAGATCGATCCAGCCGATGACGTGTCCATCCTTCGGAGAAATCCGCGCGATGCGGTCCGAGTGCCAGATGTTCGCGTAGATCTCACCTTTGACGTACTCAAGCTCATTGAGCTGTTGCACGGTGTGTCTGCCGTCCTTCACCACAATGTGGCGGGTCTCCTTGAAGGTCTTGGGATCGCGGAAGCGCAGCGTCGCGGTGCCATCGCTGGTGATGATCTCTTTCGCCGTACGCGTCATGCCCCAGCCCTCGCCGGTATACGTGAACTGCCCGGCTGGGCGAAGAGAGAACCGGTCGAAGACAAAGCAGATATGTGACTGCCAGGTCCACTCGTAGATGTTTGGGCCCCAGTCGACGATTCCTTCGCCGAAGAATTGCTGTGGCAGATCGCGCCGTTGCACGACTTTGCCGGTTTCCGGCTCGATGACCAGGATCGCGGAGCTGCCCTTCAGCCCCGTTCCTTCATAGAAAAGGCCATCGCGGTAGAAGAAGCCTTCCGTGTAGCTGCCGGTCGCATGCGGAAACTCGGCCACGATCTTGTAGCTGCTAACCGGAGCAGCGAGAACGCAGGCCGGGAGCGCTACAGGAATCGCTGGAAGGGCGAGCGCTAGATTCAGTAGGTAGACGGCGGCGGAGCGCATTGTGTTGGATCATGATAATGGGGTGCCGGCCGAGGGGTTGGACTCGCAGGGCCCAACACGCTTACACTCACCGCGGATATGACGCCTGCCATGAATACCGTTAAGGCTATCTATCCCGGCACTTTCGATCCGATGACGAACGGTCATCTGGACCTGATTGCGCGGGGCGCGAAGATCTTCGACCAGCTGGTGGTGGCCGTGCTGGCAAACTCGCAGAAAAGTCCGCTGTTCACCGTGCCGGAGCGGTGCGCCATGCTGACATCCGCCGTGAAGCATCTGCCGAATGTTTCGGTCGATAGTTTCGATGGGCTGCTGGTGGACTTTGTGAGATCGCAGCATGCACAGGCAGTGCTGCGCGGGATTCGCGCCATCAGCGATTACGAATACGAGCTCCAGATGGCCTTGATGAACCGGCGATTGGCGCCGGATCTCGAGACTATCTTCATGATGCCGGCGGAGAAGTTCTCCTATGTCAGCTCACGGCTGGTCAAGGAGGTCTTTCGTCTTGGCGGGTCGGTCGAGGGGCTGGTCCCGGAGCTGGTGCTGGAGAAGATGAAGGAGCGTGGGCGAGAGTAGCGCTCCCACACGTTCTCTCGTCTGCAGAATGCCGAGCACTGGCGATATTCCGAACGCTAAGTGCTGTAGAGGTTGGACTCCAGGAAGGCATTGCGGAATTTGCCGTCCGGGTCGTGCTCCTGTAGCAGCTCTTTGAAATCGGCACAGTTTTGCGTATCGCGACTGCAGCGTGGCGGGCGGCAGCGTGAAGAGCTTCGCCCAGTGCGGCCGCGGCTCGAAAGGGGCGAGCTTCGCCTCAATGAGAGGCAGAATCTTCTGCACCGCGGGCCACTCCGGCTTCCAGGTGAAGTGGATGGCGAGCGAAGGCCGCTGGTAGGCGGTGCTCATCCACAGCGAATCGGACTCAATCGTCCGCAGTTCGGTGACGAATAGGTGCGGCGTGATGCGATCGCGTAACTGCTCGACTGCGCGAATCGCTTCGTAGCCGTGTTCGCGCGGTACCAGATATTCCGTCTGCAGCTCTTTACCGCTGCTGGGAACGAAGTTCATACGGAAGTGCGGCAGCCGTTCGTACCACGGCCCCGGAATGCCGAGCTGCTCGGTGCAGCTTTCCGCGGAATGACCGGTGACCGGGTGCAAATTTTGTGTCGCCCGCCTGGCGTTGTAGAACTCCTGCGGCCACACGTAGGGCTTCTTTAGGTCGACGCGCCGCTTGATCCAGACCTGAGTGGCGCGATGGTTCTGCCAGTCCGTGAAGAGGCTTACGCTATAGCCGCTGGCGAAGATAGCGTCGAGATTGTGTTCGAGTTCGCTGAAGGGCAGGTCCTGATAGACGACCTGCTCTACCTGATAGGTAGGTTCAACGTCGAGCGTGAGGCTGGTGACGATGCCCAGCGCGCCAAGCGCGACAACGGCGCCGTCGAAGTGGTCGGGATTCTTCGCGCGTGAGAGAGCGAGACGCTGGCCGTTGGCGGTAACAAGTTCGAGTGCCGAGCAGGCGGCGGAAAGATTGCGGTTGCGAATGCCGGAGCCGTGCGTTGCGGTCGCGCAGCCGCCGACCGCAGAGATGTGCGGCAAAGATGCGAGATTATGTAGCGCGAAGCCATGGCTCTCGATGTACGGCGCGAGACGGCCGTAGGTGACGCCGGCACCGATGGTGACAGCTGTGTGCCGCAGGATCGATCGCCATCTGGTCAAAATGCTGGAGGGAGATCTGCTCCGTAGTGCTGTCCGCGATGGCGTTGAAGGAGTGGCGCGTGCCAAGCGCGCGAAGCTTCGTGGCGCGCTTCACGATGGCCTGGACTTCCTCGACATTCGCCGGCGTGGCGAGTTGATTCGTACTGTAGGTGTAGTTGCCGGACCAGTTCTTTCGCGTGTTCGCTGGCCGATCCGAGCCATCCGGTTGGGGCGATTGCGCAGATGCGAAGGGTGAGAGCATGGTGCCGGTGAGTGCGAGGCCGGAGGCCTTCAGAAATTCTCGCTTATCCAAAATCGTGGCTCCGATGGTGCTCGGAATGATCCCCTCAGGTATAGAGAGCCGAGCACATTTTGGCAAGCAGGGTGAGGATTCGACGGCCGGTGCGCCGCGACTACTCAGAGCGCAGGGCCTCCACCGGTTCGATGTGTGCGGCGCGCCACGCCGGCGCGCTGCAGGCGACCAGAGCGGCGAGCAGGACGAGCGCAGGTGCCGTGACAAACGTCCAGGGGTCGTACGGACTTACGCCGTAGAGGACGCCGGCGAGGAAGCGCACCAGGATGAATGCAGCGGCGAGGCCAAATGCAAGTCCGATGAGGACGAGCCGGAGGCCCTGGCGCACGATCATGGAGATGACACGCGGGCGCGAAGCACCGAGCGCGATACGCACACCGATCTCTGCGACGCGCTGGCGGACTGAGTATGCGAGGAGTCCGTAGAGTCCGATGAGCGCAAGCACGAGTGACGTGACGGCAAAGATGGTGAGCAGCGTGGTCTGAAAGCGGCGCCGTGACGTGGCGGCATCGAGAGCCTGCTGCATTGTCCGCAGTCCTGCAAGCGCAATGTTCGGATCGATCGATCGCGCTGCCGTGCGCAGGGCAGGGATGAGCGTCTGCGGCGGAAGAGAGGAGCGAGTTGCGATAAATGCGGCCTGTTGCGGCCCCGTGCTATGCCAGAAGGGCGAATAAATCTCCGGTTCCGGCGCTTTCTCGACGGCGGTCTCATGGGTATCACCGGCGATGCTGTTGCCACGGACATCGCCGACGACGCCAATGATTGTCTTCCAGGGGAAGGTGTCATGTTCGCCACCGCGAACGCGGCCACCGATCGCACTTCGCCCTGGAAAATAGTGGCGCACAAAGCTTTGATTCACGATGACGACGTTAGACGACGAACCTTCTGCTTCGGAGAAAAGCCGCCCTTCGATGAGGGGTACGCCCATGGCTCGAAAAAACTGCGGCGACGCGTCGTCAGAAGCTGCGAACTGGTCTTTATGGTTGTTAGGAGAGCCATCCACCCAGAAAGAGGACATGCTTCCCGCAGTGCCAAACGGCAATATATGATCCACGCCTACAGCGCGCACGCCGGGAATTGCGGCGATCCGGTCCACGAGGCGTTTGTAGTAGGACAGCTGGTCCTTCGCGCTTGCATAGCGGGAATCGAGTTGGACGTGGAAGGTAACCGTCGACGGTGCAAATCCGGCGGGCTGGGTTATCAGGCGGGTATAGCTGCGAAGAAGCAGGCCAGCGCCAGCCAGAAGAAGAACGACCAGACCGACCTCGCCGGCGATGAGGACACTTCTCCCCCGATTCGGCGTGGAGACAACGCCCCGAGTACCACCAGTCTTCAGTAGCGCGTTTGGAGATATGCGTGATGTTGCGATGGCCGGCAAGGTTCCAAAGAGAAGGCAGGTCACGAGGGTGATGGCCGCGCTGAAGAGCAATACCCATCCATTCAGCGAGGCTTGTTGCATGCGGGGGATATCGCCGGGATCGAGATACAGCAGCAGCCGCAGAAAAACCGACGCCAGCGCAATGCCAGCCATACCGGCAATTCCGCTGAACATAAGGGATTCTGTGAGCAACTGCCGGACGACGCGCAGGCGGCCTGCTCCCAGTGTGGCCCGCACTCCGAATTCATGGCTGCGGGCAGCTGCGCGGGCCAGCAGTAGATTGGCAGCGTTGCCGCAGGCGACGAGCAGCACGCAGCACACGGCTCCGAGCAGCAGCCACAGGAGCGGACGAACCGGGCCGACAATGGTGTCGCGGAAGTTTTCGACAACGCCTGTGAACCCGCGCATTTCCGCGCTGTGTAGCTTGTCCAGTTGGAGTTCGATCGCGCTTACCTCGCTCTGCGCCGCCGCGAGAGAGATACCCGGCCGCAAGCGTGCAATGACGTTGAGACCGGAGGAGTCGCGATCCGCGGCCTGCTGTGGCGTGAGCGCAAGGGGGATCCAGATATCCGTCTCAGGGGTGTCGCCGCTGCTGTAAGGAAGCTCGTTGGAGGTTGGGTATGCGAATCCGGGCGGCATGACACCGACGATGCGGTACGTATTCCCATCCAGCGTAATGACCTGGCTGAGCACATCACGGCGGCTGGCGAAAAGAGAACGCCAGAGTGAGTTGCTGATCACGGCAACGTGCTGATTGCCGGGTTGATTGTCATGCGCGTCGATAGTGCGGCCAAGCAAGGCAGGCGATTCGAGCGTATGAAAGAAGAGCGCATCCACCCGGGCGGTCCCGATGCGACGCGCCATGACCGTAGACGACAGGTTGAATGAGGCCTGAGCGAAGCCCGTCATCGTAGCGAAAGCATGGCTTTCGCGCTGGATATCACGGAAGTCCGCATTCGTAGGGGTGAAGACCTCTGTGGGCAGATTCAATGCTGCAATCGGCGTGTAAATGTAGACGAGCCGGGCAGCATCGCCATAAGGCAGGGAACGAAGCAAAATGGCCTGGACCAGGCTGTAGATCGCAGTAGTGGCGCCGATGCCGAGCGCGAGGGTGAGGATGGCGACGATGGCGAATCCCGGATTGCGGCGTAGCTGGCGCGCGGCGTAGCGCAGGTCAGCAAGCGATGCTATCGATCAGCGGCGGACGCGATTGCTCACGATAGCTTTCTCTAGTCTGCGTAACCCCGCCGAAGCGCAGGCGTGCCTCCCGTTCGGCAGCTTCCGCGCTCATGCCCTGAGCGCGGAATTCCTCTGCGGCCATATCGAGATGCGTGGTGAATTCATCCTTGATGTCAGTTTCGGAGCGGCGGTGCCGTCTGCTGAAGAGGCGCGCGAGGAGGATGCGAAGTGGCATGATCGAGTCTTCCGAGGGGCTATGGCTGCGGTTCGAAGAAGCGTCCCATGATGGCGGCGATGCGCTGCCAGCCTTCCGTGGCGCGGACGAGTTGCCGTTGCCCCTGGCGCGTGATGGCGTAGAAGCGGGCGCGGCGATTGTTTTCAGACTTGCCCCAATCGGAGCGGATCCAGCCGCGCTGCTCCAGGCGCAGCAGAGCAGGGTAGATGGTGCCCTGATTGAGGACGAGCGTGTTGCCGCTCACCTGCTCAATGCGCCGGGCGAGGCCATAGCCATGCAGCGGACCCATAGACGCCAGGGTCTTCAGCACCAGGGTATCGAGCGTGCCTTGAAGAAGCTCGGCCTTATCTACCACTTCTGCTCCTGTTGAACCTCAACAGGACTATAGCCCGATATCCCTGTTGTCTGTCAACAGGTAGGTGCCGCGGCGGCGATCAAAAAGTTCTGGCCCGCGCAACGGATGGGCGGCCGGCCTCACTATTTGTGAAATGCACAATATCAGGGAACTATGAGCGATTTCGCTCGTATGTGTATGCTGGCGTCTGGGCCGCGAGGCGCGCCAGGCGCCGGGAGGATGAGGAATGCAGAGCCGGATAACGGGCACCACAATGCCGGTGCTGGAGTTTTTGCTGGATCACAATGACGCCATCATTTCCGAGGCGGGAGAACTTTCCTGGATGTCGGCGTCGATTCAGATGATGACGCATACGCAGATGGGCGGAGGCGGCGGGTTGTTTGGCGCGTTCAAGCGCGTCGCCGGCGGCGGTACGCTCTTCATGACAGAGTATCGGGCAGTGGGCGCGCCAGGCGAAATTGCTTTTGCCACCAAGGTGCCGGGCCATATCGTGCCCGTCGAGGTGGCGAATGGGCGTGAGTACTTTATTCATCGTCATGGCTTTCTGTGCGCGACAGCCGGGATTCAGCTTGGCGTTGGATTTCAGCAGTCGCTGGGAGCAGGCATCTTCGGCGGCGACGGCTTCCTGCTGCAGCGACTCAGCGGAGCGGGGATGGCCTGGCTTGAACTCTCCGGCGAATTGATCGTGAAGGACCTGCAGCCGGGGGAATTGCTGCGAGTGCATCCTGGACATGTTGGAGCATTCGACGCAGGGGTGAATTTCCAGATCATGCGTATTCCGGGCATCCGCAACATGATCTTTGGCGGCGACGGTATCTTTCTCGCAGCCCTCACTGGCCCCGGTCGCGTCTGGCTGCAGACTCTGCCGATCGCGAAGCTGGCACACAAGCTGCAGGAGTACATGCCGACGGAGCGGCGCGCGGAGACGACGCAGGCGGGTGTGGTTGGTGGCCTGGTGGGCTCCATTCTGGATGGTATGAAGTAAGACTGGATCGGTATTGCGACAAGGGGGCGTGGCCTGGGCCACGTCCCTTGCATTTCAGGGCAGGCCGCAACCTTCATATACTGCGAGAAAGGAGATTATGATGAGCGCAACGATCGAGAATTTTCCCTTGAAACGGATCGATGGCAAGGATGCGTCGCTCGCCGACTATCGCGGCAAAGTGCTGCTGATTGTGAATGTGGCATCGAAGTGTGGTTTTACACCCCAATATGAGGGCTTAGAGAGATTGTCTTCACGCTTCGGCAACCGCGGGTTCGCGGTATTGGGTTTTCCCGCGAATGACTTTGCAGAGCAGGAGCCGGGAACGAATGCGGAGATTGCGCAATTCTGCACAACGAATTTTGGCGTCAAGTTTCCGATCTTCGAAAAGATCACGGTTGCTGGGCCGACGAAGCATCCACTCTATGCATCGTTGATCAAAGCGCAACCAAAGCCAACGACCAGCACAAATGATTTGCGTCAGCACCTGATCGAGTTTGGCGTGACACCGACTTCAGAGCCCGAGGTGCTATGGAATTTTGAGAAATTTTTGGTGGATAGAACGGGTACGCCGGTGGCGCGCTTCGCGCCGGATGTCGAGCCGGAAGACGCAAAGCTGACGCAGCGCATCGAGGCAGAGCTGGCGAAATAGTGGGAACAAGTGCCCGGCACCGCGTGTCTATAGGCGTGTCTGCAGCGTTATGCAACGTGCGCAGACACGAGGCGCGCCATGTTCGAAGATGCGTTGATGGAGTCGGGCGGAAGGATCAGAACACACCGCGGCTGGATCTCAGGCCTCGCCGCAATTTGTAACGGCAGCATCGTGTGCCTTTTCGTGTTGTTGCCTCTGCTGCATCCCGCATCATTGCCGAAACAGACATTGAGCATGCTGCTTGCGGCTCCGGCGCCGCCTGCTGCGCCTCCTATAGCCCGCGTCGTGAGTGTGGCGTCGCGCGCCCCGCTCCTCGTGGACGCATTCGCGGCACCTAGCCACATCCCTGATCACATCGCGACCGTCGATCACGAGCCATCGCCGGCGATTGGCACAGGCATCAATCCGTTGGCAAGAGACAGCGAAGGTTTGTTCAACGCGCTGCCAGATTCGATCGGCACTGCCACGCCACCGCACGTTCGCGTGACACCCGCGAGGAAGCCCGTCATCTCGTCGGGCGTGATGGAGGGCCGCAAGCTAAGCGGAGCGGAGCCGCGATATCCGACGATTGCCGTCGCAGCGCACATCCAGGGCACGGTTTTGCTTACGGCAACCATTTCCAAGACCGGCACGATTGAAAACCTGCTGGTCATGAGCGGACCACCCATGCTGGCGCCAGCCGCAGCGGAGGCCGTGCGCACGTGGCGCTATAGGCCTTACTCGCTGAATGGCGAGCCGGTTGAGGTAGAGACGACGGTAAGGGTCATCTTCAATCTTGGGGGATAGGGAACCCTCACGCGCTTGCGAGTGCAAACGCGCGTGCAGACTCGAGCAGCGTACTTACTGATTCTCTCGACACCGACTCGGAGTAGATGCGCATCAAGGGCTCTGTTCCGGAGGCGCGAAGGAGCAGCCACGTCTCGGCCGCGTTGGGCTTCGACCTGGCTTCGGGATTGTCGAGGAAGAACTTGATGCCATCGAGAGTCTCGACGCGGAGAACCGGCATGCCTGCGAAGTCGGCTGCGCCGGGTTGGATGGTTCGCGCGCGGTTGATCGCTGCGTTCTTGATCGCATCAGGAATGTGGAGATCGATACGGCCGTAATGGTGCTCGCCAAACTCCTGCTGTAAATCCGCGACAAGCTGGCCAAGCGTCTTCTTCTCATCCGCCATTACATTGGCAAGCAGCAGGCAGTTGAGCAGGCCGTCGCGTTCCGGCAGATGGCGCTTGATGCCGATGCCGCCGGACTCCTCCCCACCGATCAGAATGTCGTGCTCCAGCATGAGATCGCACACATACTTGAAGCCGATGCCGTGCTCGTAGAGCGGCTGATTGTGTTTGGCTGCGATACGGTCGAGCATTTTGGTGGTGTTGAAGGCGCGGGTCACGCCGCCGGTCCAGCCCTTCCGCTCCAGCAGCCAGCGCAGCAGGATGGAGAAAATTTTGTGCGGATCGACGAAATTGCCGTGCTCATCGACCGCGCCCAGCCGGTCGGCGTCGCCGTCTGTCACGAGTCCAGCCTGGCATTTCTCGGCAACGACTGTGTCCTGCAGCGCGCGCACGTGCGGTTCGATCGGCTCCGGATTGATTCCGGGAAAAAGCGGGTCGTGGTTGGCGCGGATCTCGATGAAGCGGATGCCGAGCGGGCGAAATATACCCGCGAGGACTCCTGCGCCGGCGCCATACATCGCATCTATTGCAAATCGCTGGCCGGAATGAGCGATGGCTTCGAGATCGGCAAAGCGCGAGATGGCTGCGACGTAGGGAGTAGTGAAATCTTCTTCGACGATCGAAGCGGAGTGTGCCGCCTGGCGGAGCGGCTGCCCGAGGTAGCTCTCGATCTTCGCCATGATGGACGGCGAGCCCGACCCTCCATAGCCTGCTTTATATTTCACGCCATTCCATTGATACGGATTATGGCTTGAGGTAATCATGACTCCGCCCGCGGCCTGCGACTCGCGAACAGCATAAGAGAGAGCCGGCGTTGGCGTTACCGCGGCAGCAAGGCGCACCGGGATTCCGGCTGAAGCAGTCACCTCTGCGACGGCACGGGCAAAGGCAGGAGAGCCAAATCGGGTATCGTAACCGATGCAGATACTTTTACCGGCATCTTCGTGCATCAGAACGTAGTTGGCGATGGCTGCGGCCGCGACCCGGACATTGGCGAAGGTGAAGTCATCGGCAATCACGCCGCGCCATCCGTCCGTGCCGAATTTGATGGATGATGTAGTCATGCTGAGATTGATTTTACGAAAAGCAAACGGAATCACACCGATGACAGGGAACGAAAGGATTGCGCCAAGTCAGAGTTACACCACAGAGTCACACCATAAAGTCACACTAGGTCAGTCTTGCCCTGCGCCACCAGCTGCTTCACCACTTTGCCCACATCCTGCGAGTGGCTGCGCGAGGTGATGAGCAGGGCATCGCCCGTATCGACGACGACCAGGTCCCTTACGCCAAGAAGCGCAACAAACTTGTCCGAACTGTAAACGTAATTTCCATGCGCGTCGATGACGAGGGCATCCGGCGCCTCCACGATATTGGCAGCCGGAACATCGGGTTGCAGAGCGAGCTGATGCTCGTACAGCGCGGCCCAGGAGCCGAGATCATTCCATCCAAAGTCGGCTGGCAGGCAAAAGAGGTTGGAGCGGTGTTCGCCTTTTGCAGAGCGCGGCTCGAGCACTGCGTAGTCAATCGAGATGTTCTCGCATTGGGGATAGAGCTCGGCAAACACCTCGCCAAAGTTAGCTGTTCCGTATGCCGCGGTAATCTTCTCGAGTAGCGGTGTGGTCTCCGGCAGATGCTCGCGCATTGCGTTGGCCAGGGTGCGCGCGCTCCACAGGAAGATTCCACTGTTCCAGTAATAGTTGCCGGCGGCCACGAATTCCTCAGCCTTCTCCTGATTCGGCTTTTCGGTAAAGCGGCGGACACCTTGCACACCGTGGTCGAGCGTGCTGCCTGTCTCGATATAGCCGTAGCCGGTTTCAGCGCGCGTCGGCACAACGCCGAGCACCACGATATTTTCGCCGGCACTGGCCAGCGCAATGCCCCGACGCAACGTAGTCAGGAATCGCGCCTCGTTGCCGATCACATGATCCGCGGGAAAGACGCCCATCACCGCATCGGGCGAGGTCTTTTCCAGCAGGAATGCGGCCAGCCCTGCGGCCGGAGCCGTGTTGCGCGCCGCGGGCTCGCACAGCACTTGGTCGGGGGGAACTTCATCCAACTGGATGCAGATCGCAGAGGATAGCAGGTCATTGGTGATGACCCATGCATTCCGCGCCGGAGAGAGCGGGAGCAGACGATCGAGCGTGCGCTGGATCATTGTTCGCTCGCCATCGAGGGCGAGCACCTGCTTGGCCCGAGCCTTTCGGCTGCGCGGCCAGAAGCGGGTGCCACTGCCCCCGGCCAGGATGATAGGACGGAACTCGGGATGAGTAGACATTCCGTTTATGGTAACGGACGGCAGAGCAACCGGCCCGCGGATCCGAAGCAATCGGTGCAAATGGGTCTACTGCTGCTGCTTTGGTGCAAAGCGGTAGGCGTAGAGGAGCAGGGCGATCCCAACCATCAGGGGTACGATACCAATCGCAACGCCGATGAGATGGTTGTCGTCATTCGCGATGCCAAGGAAGATCATCAAGCCGACGCCCACGGCGGTGGTGATGAGTCCGCCCAGCTTGATGCCTTCGAGGCGCCGGTGTCCCTGCAGGCGATCTTCTTCGCGCAACAGTGCGATGGCGGCGTCCGCTCCAGCGCCCTGGCTCTCCGTCAGCCGGCGCACGGTCTCATTCTTGTAGTAGGCCTCGCGCTCTTTCCGGCGTCCATTGACGTAGGAATGGATGGAGAGGTAGGAGTAGAGCGCGATCGCGGCGACGGCGAGAAAGACAAAGACCATGACTTCTGGCTTGGCGTAATCCATGACGATCTCCTGGCTGACAACTGACTGCTTGCAACCGGTATGACCGGGTCGTCAGCGTGGCGGTTGCGTTTTATTCAAGAGGATCCGAAAAAAGAAAATGCAACCGCCGCTCCGATATTTCGGTCGTACCGTTTCAGAGGGATAATCAGCGCCATGGACGCAGAGCTCGGCAAAGCAGCGGCGGACCGTGCGGATGTGGCGCGTGTGCAGGCCGGCGATGTCGAGGGGTTTGTCGGGATCGTGCGCCGCTGGCAGACGCCGCTGATCAATCTGGCGTATCGCTTCTGCGGCGATCGCGGCCGCGCCGAGGAGATGGCGCAGGAGGCGTTTCTGCGCGCCTATCGCGGACTGGATGGCTATCGCGGGGACGCTGCATTTTCCACATGGCTCTTCGCACTGGCTACAAACCTCTATCGCAGCGAGCTCCGCCGTATACCGCAGCGGACTCTGTCCCTCGATGAGGCGCCGGAGCCGAGCGATCCAGCTTCGATCATCGAGGCTCATGAGCTGCGGGATCGTGATCTGGCTGTGCGGAGGGCGGTGCTGGCGCTGCCGCCGAAGTATCGTGAGGCCATGCTGCTGTTCTACTTTCACGAGATGGACGTTCCCGCCGCGGCGCGGAGCCTGGGATTGCCGGAGGGCACTGTGAAGGCGCGGTTACATCGCGGAAGAGAGCTCTTGCGCTCAAAATTGCCGCGATTGCTGGCGCTGACGCCGGAAGGAGTGATGTGATGTCAGATATGGACCAGGACGACGAAATGGACCGCATGCTTGCGCGAAGCTTTGGACCACCGCACTCCCGCGCTGCTCACGCGGAGAGCATTGAGCCATCCTCCGGCTTTGCGGCCTCGGTAATGGAGCGAGTCCGTGAGGAAGCGGCTGCCGCGGCGGCGCTTGGGCCGATACGATTTCCGTGGCGTCGAGCCGTCCCCGGCATTTGCATGGCAGTGCTGGCAGTGGCCGTCTGCGCCACTTTGCTCATGCTGGCGTCCGTCGGCGTCGTGCAACTGGCCTCTCATGCAGCTTCATCCGCGACTGCCGCGCGTTCCCAGCCCGCTGTAGCAGGATGGGCGGAAACCGCGATGCGGCTGCACCTGGGCTGGGTAGCGATTGGCATGATGATCGCGTTCGTGCCCATCACCTTGTCGCGTGGCTTGATGGGCGGCCGGCAGCGCACCTGAGCGATCTTTTTAAGCAGGAAAAAGGCCAGCGCCTCGGAAGCGTTGGCCTTTTGTTCTTCGCGCGAATTAAAACTTTGCGACGAACCCTCGTAGACGCTCGAGCCCCTCCTCGACGTCCTTGTGCGAGACGGCGTAGGAGAAGCGGATGTGTTCGTGTGTGCCGAAAGGCTCTCCCGGCACGACGACGATGCCCGCCTCGTGCAGCAGGCGCGTGGTCAGTTCGGCCGGTGTGGCAATGCCGGACTTCTTCATCAGTCCGGAGACATTCGGGTATGCGTAGAAGGCGCCCTCCGGCATGGTGCAGGTGATGCCGGGGATGCTGCGCAGGCCAGCAACGATGGTGTCGCGCAGGCGAATGTAGTCTGCGCGCATCTCGCAAACGCACTCCTGCGAGCCGGTCAGTGCGGCGATGGCGGCCTTCTGCACCATGGCCGCAGTGGACGAGGTAGACTGCGACTGCAGCTTGCTCATTGCGGAGATGATGGGCTTCGGCCCGAGCGCAAATCCGGCGCGCCAGCCCGTCATGGCGTAAGTCTTGGACAGCGAGCCGAGCACGATGACGTGCTCCTTCGCCTCCGTCACCGACGCGCCGGAAAAGGGCGCTTCATTGAAGATCAGGTAAGCGTAGCACTCGTCGAGCATCAGGTAGATGCCGCGGCTGTGTGCGAGCCGCACGATGCGCTCGAGATCGGTGCGGGGAATGACGGCGCCTGATGGATTGGAGGGCGAGTTGAGGATGATGGCCTTGGTGCGAGGGGTGATGGCACGCTCGATCGCTTCGGCAGTAACGCGGAAATTCTCGCTCTCGGCGGTCTCGACGTAAACGGGCTTGCCGCCGGCGTACTGGATGATGTCCTTGTAGGAGACCCAGTAGGGAGCGGGCAGGATGACCTCGTCGCCATGGTCAACCAATACCTCGATGGCATTGAAGAGCGCGAGCTTTCCGCCGGTGGTGAAGACCGCTTCCTCAGGAGTGTAGTTGGTGCCGAAGTCGCAGGCGTGGCGCTCCACGATGGCTTTGCGAACCTCGGCGATACCGGAGACTACTGTGTAGCGAGAGAAGTTGGCTTCAATGGCGGCGATGGCCGCGTCCTTGATGTGGCGGGGCGTGGCGAAATGCGGCTCGCCGGCGCCAAAATCAACTAGCTTCGCGCCCTCGGCGCGCAATTTGGCGGCGGCCGCGGTGACGGCCATGGTGGCGGAGACTTCGATCCGGCCGATGCGTTCGGACAACTTTGGCGCAGTGGAGGGAGAGACGCTGGACTGCTTGGCGTTGGTCAGGGTGGCGGCGGCGCTCATGCTTTCTAGTTTACAGTGCGCCCTTAGGGGCCGGTGTGCTCGGCGGGTTCAGCCTACCGGTTGTAGGGGTATTCGCTGATCCAGTGGAAACCGCGGTGGGTGAGCAGGAATTTCTGTTCGTCGTAGCGCGACAGGTGGACGACCGCCGAGCTCGTGCCCAGTGTTCCGGTCAACACGAGGTGTTGCGGGTCCGGTCTTTGCCAGACAAATGCAGCCGGCGCGTTGGTCATCGCATCGTGCAGCTCCAGCTTGTTAGGAGTTACGGTCTTCACTCGAAATGCGCTCTGGGCGGTGGCGCCATTCGTGAAGTGGACCGGCCACCAGCTTGGAAATTCGATGATGATCTGTCGCCAGCGGCGTGAATCACTGGCGGCCAGTTCCTTTCCGTCGATCGAAAAGCTATCTACATTCCAGACGCCGTACATTGCCGGACGGCCCCTATTCGACCGCGATTCGCGGAGCCCGGCGATCGATCCGTGCACATTGTCGAAGAGGGTGAACCCGACCAGCAGAACGAGCGTGATCCGGCCTGCGTAGAGCAGCCACCGCCGCTGGGGATGGGGCAGGACCGGCGTGACCGGATGTGCAGTTCTGCGGAAGAGGAAGAAGTCAGCAACGCCGCGCAGATCGGGCAGAGCGAGAACGCAGGCCATTGCGATCAGATTGAAGGAGTAGAGTTTCACCGGCGTGTCGTAGCACATATTCAGCATGAACACGTTGGTGATGACCGCAAGGGCGAGGAGCGATCCAAGCGTGGCGGTGCGCCGAAAGAGAAGCAGCAGCCCAGCCGTTACTTCCGCCCAACCGGAGAACATGGTGTACGCGGTCGAGGTGCCCATAAATGTCCAGAGGATGCCCATGGGCGACGATGCGCCGTATGTCTCCGTCAATTGACTCAGAATCGGCGGCTGGAATTGCAGAGGAAATACCTTCGCGAAGCCGTAGCTGAGCAGCGTGAAGGCGAGAGTGAAACGAATCAGGAGGCGCAGCCACCAGGCGAGGAAGGAATAGTCGCGGCGTCGACGGTCAAATGCTGACCAGAGTGGCGTCGCGATGGCGGCCAGCAGCAGGAACACGGCGCATTCCACCCAGTCGAGCGCGGTATCGCCACTGCCCGTCGGGTGCCGGCTGGCTGCGAGTCCATGCAGATGGAAGATGTGGGTTCCTGCCCAGAGCGTGAGCTTGTCCTTCGGCCAGGCCAGCACTTCGCTGATTCGGCCAGAATACGGAACCGAGCTGAGTATGCTGACGCGGCCCGGCGACGGCAGGCAATACAGAAGGAAATAAACGAAACCAAAACGAAAGACGATGCGACGCCACTGCGGCCACACGGCTGGGACAGCGGCGGATTCAATCTCTCGGGTCGTGACTTCCGTGGCCATGTGCGCACCACTGTATCGAAATCGACTCTGTGCCGTCTCCGAAAATCTAGGCGCGCGGGGCCAGCAATTTCACTACGCGCGCCAGATCGGCCTCCGTGTCGACACCGATGGTGGTGTGCGGTGTTTGCTCTACATAGATCGAGATATTGTGCGCGAGCAGGCGTAGCTGTTCCAGGCGCTCTGTTGTCTCAAGCGGATGGGGCGGCAAGCAGGCGAAGCGTTCCAGCGCCGCGCGGCGATAGGCATAGAGGCCGAGATGCTTGCGGTAGACAATGCCGCCGGCGCGATCACGGTCGAAGGGAATCGTCGCACGCGAAAAATAGAGAGCGCGGCCGTCCTCCGCGAGTACGACCTTCACCGCATTGGGATCGGCAATCTCCTCGGGCGTGCAGGGTGTCCACAGAGTCGTGACCTGTGCGTCGATTCCCGGCCGGTCGAACGGCGCGAGCAGCGCATCGATGTGCGCGGGGCGCAACATCGGCTCATCGCCCTGAATATTGACCACGATCTCCGAATCTATCTTCTGCGAAACCGCATGGACACGATCCGAGCCGCTTTGCAGATCGGGCGAAGTCATCATCGCTTCCCAGCCATGCTCTCGGGCCAGCGCGATGACTTCGTCAGAGTCTGTTGCAATCACCACGCGATCCAGCCGCGGCGCCGCGAGCGCCGCTTCCACAATCCACTGCAGCATCGGTTTGCCGGCGATATCGCGCAGCACCTTGCGGGGCAGCCGTGTGGAAGCAAGGCGCGCGGGGATGACGGCCAGAGTGTGAACGGAGGGCATGAACGGGTTCCTTTGCAAATTACCTGCTCGCACGTCTCGTTCATCTTCTGCCCGCTGGTCCATTCCCGCAAGGAAGCGGGCAGGAGGTATGCTTCTCCTCATCCCTGTTCTCGATCCCTGTCCTCGGAGCCTGACTGAATGCGTTTTACCCGCCTTCTGCCTGCCGCTGCATTGCTTGTAACTTGTCTTCTCCCGTTGTCCAGCCCCGCGCAGCGCCGGCAGCAGAACCTGACGCCGGAAGAGCGCGAGAAGCTGGTTGAGAAGCGCAACGCGATCGAGCAGGAACTCGAGTCCGTGGCCATCATCGACCGCAAGGTAATGGTGCGGATGCGCGATGGCAAGCGCATGGCGGCGGACATCTACCGGCCGAAGGATACGTCAAAGAAGTATCCGATCATCTTCAGCCGCACTCCTTACAACTTCAACTACTGGGATGTGCGGCTGGGCGCGCCGAGCGATATGTCGAGCGAACTTGACGCCGTGAAGCGCGGCTACGTGCTGATCGAGATGAATGAGCGCGGTCACTTCTTCTCCGAAGGCAACTACGAAATTCTTGGCGCACCGCTGACGGACTCCGACGACGAACTGAACTGGATGTCCGCGCAGCCCTGGTCCAACGGCAAGGTGGGGCTGATCGGCTGCTCATCGACGGCGGAGTGGCAACTGGCGGTGGCGGCACGGGGTAATAAAGCACTCGGAGCGTTTATTCCGGAGAGCTTCGGTGCGGGCGTGGGCCGGGTGGAGAAGTGGTACGAGCAGGGCAACTGGTACCGCGGCGGCGCGTTTCAGATGCTGTTTGCTGCGTGGATCTATGGCGAACAGAACCAGGTGCGGCCGATGTTTCCAAAGGATGCGACACAGCAGCAGTTGATTGAGGCTTCGAAGATGTTCGACCTGGCGCCGCAGATGCCACCGGTGGATTGGGCGAAAGCGCTGGCGCATCTGCCGGAGGAGGACATCCTGAAGGCCGTCGGGGGGCCGAAGGGCATCTATGCCGATGCGATGCCGGTGCCCACCGGCGGACGCATGATCCAGCGGACGCCGAACGATCCTGCCTGGTTGAAGGGTGGGCTGTGGAACGACTCGGAGAAGATCAACGTGCCCGGGCTTTGGCTGATGACCTGGTACGACGTGTCCACAGGGCCGAACCTGGCGGCGTACAACTTCGTGCGCAAGACGGCGAAGGGCGAAGCGGCGAACGAGCAGTATGCGGTCATCGCGCCGACGCTGCATTGCCAATACAAACGCGCCACCGAACATACTGTCGTGGGCGAGCGCGACATGGGCGATGCCCGATTGGACTACGATGCGTTGACCTACGGCTGGTTCGACCGCTTCCTGAAGGGCGAGGACAACGGCATATTGAAGAAGACGCCGCGCGTGCAGTACTACACCATGGGGTTGAACAAGTGGCAGAGCTCCGAGACCTGGCCGCCGGAGGGCGCCAAGCCGATGAAGCTCTACCTGACGAGCGAGGGCAATGCGCCGACGCTGCATGGCGATGGCGCGCTGGTGGCGGATCTGGCGAAGGCCGGTCGTCCGGATCAGCCGGACAAGTTCACCTACGATCCGCTGCATCCGGTGCCGTCGTATGGCGGGAATGTCTGCTGCACCGGCGACGCGATTCCCGGCAATGGCGGTGCGCTGGACCAGCGCAAGATGGAGGAGCGGCCCGACATTCTGGTGTACTCCAGCGAACCCCTGAAGGAGGGAGTCGAGGTTGACGGGCCGATCGATGCGACGCTCTATGTGTCGAGCGACGTCAAGGACACGGATGTGACGGTGAAGCTGATCGATGTGCAGCCGGATGGCACGGCGTACAACATCGACGAGACGATCCAGCGGCTGCGCTGGCGCGATGGCTACAACCACGCGCCGGTGTGGATGGCGCCGGGCAAGGTTTACAAGGTGGAACTAGGACCGATGAACACCAGTAACTACTTCGGGCCGGGGCATCGCATCCGCATCGAGGTGTCGGGCAGCAACTTCCCGCGCTTCGACCGCAATATGAACACCGGCGGGAACAACTACGACGAGACGGTGGGCAAGATTGCGCATACCGAGATCCATCACTCCGCCGAGTATCCGTCGGCTGTGGTGCTGTCGGTCGTCGATCACAAAGGTGCTGCAAATTGACGCATTTTCCGGCGATCCATAAGATAGAGGCTGGCCTGTGCGGCGTTCTGCTGCGTCTTCCGGCCTCCTTTAGGCGGTGTAGCTCAGATGGTTAGAGCGACGGACTCATAACCCGTAGGTCGACAGTTCGATTCTGTCCACCGCCACCACAACAATTGAAGTCGTTTAGAAGGAACTTCTCCCGCGTGATCTGGCTTCGCCGGTTGCTGATGCTTGTTGTGGTGTGCTGCCTGCTGTATGTCGGCGCTGTTTTCTTCATTGATCGCACACTACCGTTGTCGAACACCGGTGCCACCCATTTCGATACGTTGATCGTGCTGGGGTACCCGGCCTTTCCGGATGGCACGCCTCGTCCGGAGATGCGGGAGCGGGTGCTCGAAGGCGTGCGCGAGTACCGGGCCGGTGTGGCGCCGCGGCTCATCATGACCGGCGGGGCGGCGCACAACCAGTACGTCGAAGCCCATGTGATGGCGCAACTGGCGGAGTCCGAGGGCGTTCCGGCGAGCGCGGTCATCGAAGAGGGACAGGCGCACGATACCATCCAGAACGCGTACTATTCGGCCGGGATCATGCGGGCGCATGGCTGGCGCTCCGCCGAGGTGGTGAGCTCGCACAGCCACCTGCCGCGGGCGAGCCTGATCTTCGCGCATTTTCCGATCTCGTGGCGGATGCATGCCGCGCCCTGGCCGTCGTCGTATGGGTGGTTCCGCAAGGCTTCCATTGAATGGTACGAAGCGGTGGACACGGCGCGCATCCGGATCACCAGCTTTCCCGAGTCGCGCTTCCTTCCGGCTCGTTAACTGGTTTGCTACCCCACCCCCTCCCCCCGGTGACCGGAGGCCCTTGCCTAAGCCCTTTCCTTGCCTGGGTTTAGGCGGTGTTCCGGAGACTAAAATCGTCATTCAACAGGATTTAGCGGTAAATTCCTCCAAACAAATGAGTTAGGGACGCGAGTTTGCACTATTTATAGTGCAAACAGCGCTCCCGGTCCGTAAATCTATCGATCCACAGGGGTTGTAGGTAAATTCGTCTCAATAAAGGAGTTGTGGCCTGCCGGTGCGAGGCATTTCTGTCTCCCATCCTTCGTCTCGCTCAGGATGGGCACCCGGATTTCCGGCCAGTTTCGACTCTCTATTTCCAGTGTAGCGAGTTGCATGGGGTGAATTGGCAGATTTCTGTAGAGAGCGGATTCGAAGGTAATGCGGCTTCCTTGTCCCGCATGCAGACGGGAATGCGGCGCCCGAAAACCCCACCCTACGCGTTGCGTAGGATGGGGCACCCCGGTTGGGCCAGGTCCGCATGGGTTATTTTGTGGCGACTTCGACGGCTGAGCTTGCCGGTTGGACTTGCTTTGCCAACTCCTGATTGAAGCCAGGCCGCGCCACCAGTTTGCTGTAGCTTTTCGTTCCAGGGCCCCAGACCTGCGTCAGATAGTTCTGATTTCCTACGCGGTCGAAGACGAGGTGGCTGTGGCTCCCAAGGATGCGCCCCTCTTCCGGGCGAATCATCACGACTACGGTGCTTGCGGTCTTGACGTTACGAATCGACAAGAAACGCTCCGATACCAGTTGAACCCGATAAGAGCCTGCCGGCAAATGCTGATTGCCCGCTGAGAAGGCAAAGGGGACGTTAACGTCCATGGAGGTCTGAGCGGTGGCGGGGATGGCCGAGCCGAGCAGGCCAGCGGCGAGAGGAAGGCTGAAAAGAAGGTTGCTAAGGATTGCGGCGTGACGTGTCTTCGTTGCGAAAGTCATGGTAGCTCTCCGATTCGAATGGCGGCCGCCGGAATCTCCGGCCCCGCTGTGATGCTCCGTAACCTGCGCTCCTGCCGCAGTTCTCGCCATGCACTGGAGGTGATTCGGAGAGCAAATGCGTATCGCCTGCGATGTTGTTGATTCGTGAGCAGGTTACGTAGCGGTATGCGCCGCGGAATTCTCAATCGTTCGCAGGCGCCGTGGTGCTAGACTCCTCCGCGAGTGGACCGACGAGGGGTGAGTTTGTGGAGAGGCCCGCGAATGGCGCGCAAACCTGGCGTTTCGGGGTCTTTGAAGTGGACGCGGCCGAGGGGGAATTGCGCCGCGGCGGCAAGCCGGTCAAGATGCGCGAGCAATCCTTCCGCATCCTGGTCTTTCTCCTGAACCATGCCGGGGAAGATCGTTACCCGCGAAGAACTGCGCGGCGTCTTGTGGCCTTCCGATACGTTTGTCGACTTCGATCACAGCCTGAACACCGCGGTCATGAAACTGCGGGATGCCCTGGGCGACTCCGCGGAGACGCCGCTCTATATCGAGACGCTTCCCAAGCGCGGTTATCGCTTTATTGCCCCGTTAGCGATTACGGAGCAGGAAGCACGGACGACCCCGGCGGGAAGGTCATCGGGATCCCCACGGGCCACCTCTTTGGCGGCCGCTTCCGCGCCGGTTTCGACGCGGGATGGGCTCAACGGAGAGAGCGGTACAGCGACAGCGTTACCAGCCGCAGGGGGGCGGGTGCCTGCTCGTCGCCTTCTATGGACTGTCGCCGCCATCGGCTTGTTGCTCTTTGCTGCCGCGGGTTCCATCTGGTTTCTGTGGGCACGTCATTTTCGGGCTCCGACGGCCGATGAGCGGCAACTCGCATCGGCTTTTCAGATTGTCCCCATCACGACGGCGCCGGGCGACGCGATCACTCCGGCCTTCTCGCCCGATGGACGCGAGATCGCCTTTGCCTGGGATGGCCCCGAGCGGAGGCACTACGACATCTATGTGCAACTGGTAGGGGCCGACATGCCATTGCAGCTCACCCACAGCAAGCGTGGCTTAGTGGGTGCTCCCGCGTGGTCTCCGGATGGAAACGAAATCGCTTTCAGCCGCTGCGATGGGAAGAACGATGGTGTTTTTGTTGTGCCTGCGCTGGGAGGAGCGGAACGACAGTTAACGACGGTCGGTTGTCTGTATACATTGCCCGGTCCGCTGGCGTGGATTGACGGCGGCAAAGAAATGCTGATGATCGATCACTGTTCGGGGACGGGTCCCTTTGGTGTGGTGCTCTTCTCGCTCACCACGGGCGACAAACATTGCCTCACCAATTCGGGATCTCCCAAAGGCTCGGATGCAGGATACGGATTTTCCCTCTCGCCGGACGGCAGGACAATCGCGTTTGCCCGTTCGTCCGTATCTCTATGCTGCAATGTGTATACGGTTCCGATCACAGGCGGAGCGCCTCGGCTGCTCGCCGAGGACCGCCGCATGGGCTGCAGTACGCTTAACGAGTTTGGCTGCGCTCGATTGATGTGGACCCCAGACGGCAGATCGATCGTGTTCGTATCCAATCGAACCACACTTCCCTCACTGTGGCGGGTTGCGGCGACTGGCGGCCCAATCGAACGCGAGACGACCTACCCGGCTCCTGGCAGCTTTTCGAAAGATGGCCGGCGGTTTGTCTACTCGGAGAAGACCAGCGCGGAAACTCCGTCGATCTGGCGGGCAGAGTTTGCTGCTGCCGGCGGCTCGGCGGTCGGGGACCGGAAGTTGATCCAGACGCAATACCCGGAGATGGATGCTCAGCCTTCACCCGATGGCACGCGGATCGTCTGGATGTCGATTCGAACGGGTTCCGAGGAGATATGGACGAGCGGCGCGAGCGGGGAAGGGGTCAGGCAGTTGACGCATCTCGATCGCTATTCAGGGACGCCGCGCTGGTCGCCGGACGGGCGATGGATTGCGTTCGATAGCTACACTCCGGACGGCGCCAGGATATTCGTGGTCGATCTGGAAGGGAGGAATCTCCATCCGATCACCAACGGGCCCGGAGACGATGTGGTGCCGAGTTGGTCGCGGGATGGCAAATCGATCTATTTCGCCTCCAAGCGCACGGGAGACTGGCAGGTCTGGAAACATTCGCTGGTGGACGGCAAGGAGTTGCAGTTGACGCAGCGCGGCGGCTTTGATCCATTCGAGTCGTCTGACGGCCGGACGGCCTACTTCTCCAGGTTTGATCAGGCCGGCATCTGGAGTCTTCCCGCGACGGGTGGGGCGGAATCGCTGGTTGTGGCGGACAAGCCACAACTTGGATATTGGGGCCACTGGGCTGTTACCAGCACCGGTCTGTACCTCCTGGACACGGATGCGGAGCCGAGAGCGACCATTGAGTTCTATGATTTCGCGAGACGCCGCTCCTCAGCCGTGCTGACGCTCGACATGCGGCCGGCCCGCCAGCAGCCGAGCCTGAGCGCTACGATGGATGGCAAGACGGTCTTCTACACGCAATACGATCCGCAGAGCGTCATCAAGATGATGGAATTCTCCCGATAGACGCATACTGATGCGCGTCCGGGGTCGCCGGCACCGAGCTTGCGCACACCAGAATAGGCTTAGGCCTGGTTCACGTTGGCGGACGGGAGACGTCTAAAGAGGGGAATTCCGGCCTTAGGGCATAGCACGGAACGTGTAGGGAGGCGGCTGGGGGCTCTGCGCTATCATTTTAGTAACAGGTGGTTCATGTCCAAGTCTTTTCAGCGGTCGATTTTTGGGGTGTCGGTACTTCTTCTCCTGCTTACGGTGTGGGGCGGCCTGCGCTCGAATGTGCGCGCGGACCAGAAGGACGGCGCCTACTCGGAGATGGAGGTGTACAGCGAGGTCCTGAACAAGATCCAGAACGACTATGTTGTGGACCCCAACATGAGCAACGTGACGGTGGGCGCGCTGCATGGTCTGCTGGAATCGCTGGACGCGGACTCGAGCTATCTGACGCCGACGGAATACAAGCTGTACAAGCAGCACCTGAGCGAGGGCACGGCGCAGGTGGGGCTCAATGTCTCAAAGCGCTACGGTTATGCCACGGTGGTTTCGGTGGTGAAGGGCAGCCCGGCGGACAAGGAACAGATTGAAGATGGCGACCTGATCGAGGCGATCGGGAACCAGTCCACGCGCGAGCTGTCGCTGGCGATGATCCGGCTGCTGCTGGAAGGGCCGGCGGGGACGAACGTGACCATCTCCGTGGTGCGGCCGCGCAAGCCGGAGCCCGACCACGTGACCATGACGCGAAGCGTGGTGCCGGTGCCACCGCTGAGCGATCAGCTTTACGAGAACGCGAGCATCCTGTACATCCGTCCGAACGAGCTGACCAAGGACCGTGTGAACGAGATTGAGAGCCGGTTGAAGGGCATCGGCAAGGGTGACAACAAGGAGACGAAGAAGGTGCTGCTGGATCTGCGCGACGTTGCCGTGGGCGATGAGGCGCAGGGCATCCGGCTGGCGAACTTCTTCCTGCAGAGCGGAACGATTGCGACCCTGAGCGGACAGAAGTATCCCAGCCAGACGTTTACGGCAGAGAAGTCGAAGTTCCTGACCGCAGTTCCGCTGGTGGTGCTGGTGAATCATGGGACGTCGGGGCCGGGCGAGCTGGCGGCGGCGGCGATCCTGGGCAACAAGCGCGGCGATGTGGTGGGCGACAGGACCTTCGGCGAGGGCTCGGTGCAGAAGACGCTGGAGCTGCCGGATGGCTCAGCGCTGATCCTGTCGGTGGCGAAGTATGCGGCGCCGGATGGGAAGAAGATCCAGGACGACGCGGTGCAGCCGAATGTGGTGGTGGCGTCGAACGATGACGATGATGGTGGCGCGCCGGCGGCAAACGCACCTGTGAACAAGCTGAACCCTCCGAAGGTGCCGAGCGTGCCGAAGGCGGCGCCGGATGATCAGTTGAACAAGGCGCTGGATGTTTTGAAGGCTAAGGCTGCTTAGAGACGCGGATAAGAAACCGGAGGGCTGTCATGCGCAGGCATGACAGCCCTTCTTCCGTTTTGCGATGTGGTCGCTGTCGCGGCGACTTGTATTTCGATGGCGTCGAGCACATTTGTGGTGTGACAGCGGCGGGCGGTGGAGGCGGCATTGCCGGCTCACGCCTTCGCAGCGGGGAGCCGCGTCAGCTTCGCCTGCACCTTGTCAGGTGCTATCCTCGGCCTCGAGCGCTGCGCTGATTTGTGCCATTGACTGAAAACACCAAAGCTACACGACCGCGGGAGAGTTCGGGCGGAGGGTTTCGCCCGCCGCTGCGTTGGGGCGCGCCTGCGCATGGGCGGGACCATGGGCGACACAAGGTTGCGGGCTCGGTGGCGTTGCTGTTGCTGGTGGTGCTGGCAGCGGCGGCGGGGGCTCTGGGCGGGCTGACGCTGGTCTACTCGGTGGACCTGCCGCAGATTGCGGACCTGGAGCGCTACAGGCCGCTGGCGACGACGGAGTTGTACGACGTGCATGGCACGCTGTTCGGGTCGTTTGCCATGGAGCGGCGCAGCGTGGTGCAGTACGACGATTTTCCGCCGGTGCTGCGGCAGGCGGTGATCTCGATCGAGGACAAGAACTTTGAGAGCCACTGGGGCGTGAATCTGTTTCGCGTGCTGGGGGCGGCGTATCACGACCTGACATCGCGCGGGCGGGCGCAGGGCGCCTCCACGCTGACGATGCAACTGGCGCGCAACCTGTTTCTCTCGCCGGATCGCACCTTCCGGCGGAAGCTGCAGGAGGTGTTTCTTTCCATCCAGATCGAGCACAGCTTTACCAAGCAGCAGATCTTCACGCTCTACGGCAACCAGATTTATCTGGGGCACGGCGTGTATGGCTTCGAAGCGGGGGCGAACTACTACTTCAGCAAGCCGGCGCGCGATCTGACCTTGCCGGAGGCCGCGCTGCTGGCCGGTTTGCCGAAGGGGCCGGTGGCGTACTCGCCGATTCTGAATCCGGACCGCGCGTTCCGGCGGCGGAACACGGTGATCAACGCGATGCTGGAGGATGGCGCGATTACGGCAGCGCAGGCGAGCGAGGCCAAAGGCGCGCCGCTGGGCCTGCACCTGGCGCCGCCGCCGAACAGCGTGGCGCCATGGTTTGTGGAGGAGGTGCGGCGAGAGCTGGAGCGGCAGTTCGGCACGGAGACGGTCCACGAAGCGGGGCTGAAGGTGTACACGACGCTGGACATGACGCTGCAGCAGACGGCGAACCGCGCGGTGCTGGACGGGCTGGCGGCGTACGAGCGGCGGCACGGATGGCACGGGCATCTGCTGAATGTGCTGGCGGCGGGCGAATCGATGGAGAGCTTCCGGCATCCGGACTGGAGCTTGCCGATCCGGCAGGGCGCGTATTTTCACGGGTTGGTGGTGGGTGTGCTGGACGGTCGGGTGACGGTGAAGATCGGCGATGCGCGGCTGGGCATCCTTCCCGACGGCTGGGAGTGGACCGGCGAAAAGGATCCGGCGAAGCTCTTCAAGGTGGGTGACATCGTCTACGTGCACATCACCAACTCGCCGAGCGATCCGGTGCTGCAGGGGACGCTGGAGCAGGACTCCGGCGCGCAGGCGGCGCTGATGGCGGTGGACAACTCCACGGGCGAGGTTGTGGCGATGGTGGGCGGGCGGGACTTCAACCTGTCGCAGTTCAATCGCGCGACCCAGGCGGAACGGCAGACGGGATCGTCGTTCAAGCCGTACGTGTATACAGCAGCGATTGAAAACGGCGCGACGCCGGGGGAGATGATTGCCGATTCGCCGGTGACCTTCCAGACCGCGGGCGGCCCCTACACGCCGCACGACTACGAGCCGAATTATCTGGGGACTATCACGCTGGAGAAGGCGTTTGCGGAGTCGCGGAATATTCCGGCGCTGCGGCTGGCGGAGCGCGTGGGTATGAAGAAGGTGATCGAGGTGGCGCATCGCTTTGGGATCACGCGGGATATTCCGCCGTATCTGCCGGTGGCGCTGGGCTCGGTAGAGGTAACGCTGGCGCAGCAGGTGGCGGCGTACAGCAGCTTTCCCAACGACGGCGTGCGCATCACGCCGCACCTGTTGCGGCGGGTGACGAATGCCGATGGGATGCCGATGTACGAGGACCGGGCGGAGGTGAACGAGTCCACCAGCGCGCAGACGGCGCGCACCATGATGACGCTGCTCGAGCAGGTGACGACCAGCGGCACGGCGGCTGCGGCGAAGGAGCTGAATCATCCGCTGGGCGGCAAGACCGGGACGACCAGTGACTTCACAGACGCGTGGTTTCTGGGGTTTTCGCCGTCGGTGACCTGCGGGGTGTGGATGGGCTACGACACGCGGCAGTCGCTGGGGGACAAGGAGACGGGCGCGCGGGCGGCGCTGCCGGTGTGGATGGATTTCATGAAGGCGGCGGATGTGGGGAAGGACGATGAGCGGTTTCCGGGGCAGTAGGTGAGAGATAACCGCCTGTGGTAAACTTAGTCCATTGAACTTAGTTTACTGGAGCGGCGATGCAGACCTATAACATTCACGATGCCAAGACCCAGCTCTCCCGGCTGGTCGAGCAGGCGGCGAAGGGCGAATCATTTGTGATTGCCAAGGCGGGCAAGCCGATGGTGAAGGTGATCGCGCTGGATACGCCGGAGACTTCTCAGCAGAAGCGGTTCGGATTCATGGCCGGCCAGATCAAAGTGCCTGACGACTTCAACACGATGGGGGCGAAGGAGATCCAGAAGCTCTTCGCGGGCAAGGAGTGAAGCTGCTGCTGGATACGCATCTGCTGTTATGGGCCGCCGAAGGCAGCAAACGCATGCCCCGAAACGCTCGCGCGTTGATGGCCGATCCGGACAATGAACTGCTCTTCAGCGTAGGGAGCCTGTGGGAGACCACCATCAAGAGCGGGCTGAACCGAGCTGACTTTCAAGTCGACGCGCGCGTGCTGCGTCGCGGCTTGATGGATAACGGATACGGTGAGCTGTCCATACTCAGCGAACACGTTGTTGCCATTGACGCATTAGCCGCCGATCCATAAAGATCCATTCGACCGTCTGCTGATCGCGCAGGCGACGGTGGAGGGGATCACATTGCTGACCGACGATGTGACCGTGGCGCGATATCAAGGTCCAGTGCGGCTCGTATAGAAACGCTATTTCTCGCGGGTTTTGAGGTGCGGGGAGCAGGCGTTTGAGAATGGATTGGCTACGAAGGTTCCTGGGAATCCGGAGACGATGACGGTTCCGTCGGCGTTGAAATGGGCGGAATGGAACTCTCCTTCGGGAAGGTCGTTGAGGCGCTTCCAGTTTTTTCCGCCATCGCTGCTGGTGTAGACGCCGGTGATCGCGGTCAGGATTTGTCGACTGGGTTTTGCCGGATCGACCTCTATGCCGTAGGCGCGGATGTTGGGGCCTACCTCGTCCTTCGCTCGATGCAGAAGAAATCTTGCATGGGTGACTCTTGCGACGGCGTCTGCACTGACAGGCTCGTAGACGCCCCAGCAGGCGGCGAGATGCAGGCCTCCCACGGTGGTCATGCTGTGG
This sequence comes from uncultured Acidobacteriaceae bacterium, assembly GCA_963763665.1. Classification (GTDB taxonomy): domain Bacteria; phylum Acidobacteriota; class Terriglobia; order Terriglobales; family Acidobacteriaceae; genus KBS-83. The sequence goes on from CAVXPT010000007.1 coordinate 259,929, forward strand.
ATTGCGGAATCATCGCCCACGCCATCAATGCGCGTCCATTTTTTGGTGCGGAAGTTCAGGTGGTAGGCCTGGTCACCGGTTCCGACATAGAGCGAGGCTGGATGCCGACTCTTCGGGTTATCGAATTGCATGGAGAAGATATCGAGGTCGGTGGGAAGATGCGGGAGCGTTCCATCTTCGATCCATGAGCCGTGGTTGTCGCGGCGATAGGCGAAGAGCTGAGGGTTCAGGTCGAAGTATCCGTAACCGACGATCATGTGTTTTCCGTCGGCGGTCATCTGGACCACACCTGCCCTTACGGGATCGCCCTCGTTTTTCGGAATGCTGAGTTCGGGGAGTGGGTAGGGAATTCTTGGCCCAGCGATCGGTTTCACGACGGTGGCAGTCATTTCTGACTGAGGAAATACCTGAAAGGCTCCTTCCTGCGTGGTGATCACGAAATCCGTTCCACCGGGAGAGACACTGAGCCCGTTGCGCAGACCCTCGGCTATATCGGCGTCGAAGTAGCGGGAATCCACTCGCGCTACTGTTGTCCATGTCTTTCCGCCGTTGCTGGATTTCGATATGTAGATAGCCCGGTCCGGGAGCGGGAACGGTGTCGCTGAGGTCTGCTGTGAGGCCCCAGATAACGGTGGCGTCTTTAGGATCGCTGGCTATCGTTTCAAGGAAATCCGCGGCGAAGTGATGGCTTCCGGGAAGGCTTTTTACTTCGTACACGTTGCAACTGGCAGGAGGCTGATGCGGCGGACCTTGTCCCGCTGTGATGACGGGAGTGGCCATCATGAGCAGCAGCCGGAGCAACTTTCGACAGCACGGCCATGAGCGGAGGACTTCCAATGTCCTTGAGACCCTCACCCCAAACTTTACTGTAAGGCGCAAAAAGAAGGAGGCCCGCGCCATTGCGACGCGGGCCTTTGTTAGAGCATTTTCACCGTTACTATGCACAGCCCAGTTTCGCGAAGTGTGGCTTTTCTTGACGGAAAAGCCACGTGAACGATCACGCTCTTGTATACATCGACAGTGAAAATGCTCTATTGCTGCGGTTGCGAATTACTTGGCGGCTCTGCCTTCGCGGAATAGCTGTGCGACGGCTGCGGTGAAGGCGCGGGATGTGGCTTTGGTTGGCACTTTGCCGGAGAGGATATCGCTGTAATGGATGTCCTTGCCATAGTAGGCGGCGGTGTCGTCCTTGTTCTGGTTGATGTAGTCGCCGGTGAGGTCGAGTCCGGCGAAGAGACCTTTGCTGCGCGAGTAGGTGAGGAATTCCGCGTTGGCGAGAGCGGAGATGGAGGCCTGGGAGTTACGGCCCACCGGGCCGGCCGACGCGGCGATGTCACCGCCCAGCTTGACCTTCTCCCTCAGCATGTCCTGCGCGCTCTTGTGGTTGGTGCCGACCAGGACGAGATCCGTCGATTGGCCGCCGATCTGGAAGCCGAAGCTGGCGCCGGTGATCTGGATGAAGACCGGTGCGCTCCAGCGATGATGATTGCGGCAGGTGGCGAGTCCCTGACCGTACTGGCCGCCTACAACGAAGGCGCCCTTTTTATAGCCGGGCACGACCAGGACGCAGGTGGCTTTGGCGGCGACCCACAGTGGCACACCTTTGTCCGGTGTGGCCATGAGCTCGCGCACGACGGCGGTTGCGGCGTCGATGCGGTCGGTGATTTTCTTATCGACGTCGGCGGCCGAAGCGACACCGGTGAGCATGGCGGCGATGCAGAGCTGGCCTAAGAACTTGTTCAAGAACTTGCGCATTGAGAATTCCTCCCCCAAAAGTTACGACATCGAATGCTACACCCACAAAGACGAAAACCGGGTGAAGTTTCCAGTGAGATGTGCGAAGGGTGGCAGGAAGTCTGCTCTCAGGGGCGTTTGAGGCGGCGCAGATAGCGTCGAGCGGCCTGGACATCGCGGCCGATCTGCTCGCGCAGGGCCTCTGGCGAGGGCCATTGGCGCTCGTCGCGCAGCCGGGCGAGGAAGCTGAGGCGGAGGGGCGTGGTCTCGGTCAGGTCCAAAGGGGGGAAGTCCGGAGGGCGGAAGTCCAGCAGGTGGCTTTCGATGGCGAATGAGGCATCGGCGAAGGTGGGCCGGGTGCCGACGTTGGTGACGGCATCGAAGCAGAGCTCGCCGGGATGAAGGGCTTCGGGGGTACCGGCAGCGATCTGCATGCGAGTGACGTAGACGCCGGCGGCGGGGACGAGTCCGTCGTATGCGGCGAGATTGATGGTGGGGACGGTGAGGCGGCTGCCGATGCCGCGGCCGTGTGCGGCGGTGCTGAGGATGGAGAAGGGCCTGCCGAGCAGCCAGCGGGCGCGGCGCATGTCGCCCGCGGAGACGAGCTTGCGGATGAGGCTGCTGGAGACGTCCATGCCGCGGACGCGGAGGGCGTCGTAGACGCAGACCTCGAAGCTGTAGTCATCGCCGAGGCGGCGAAGCTCATTCACGTCTCCTTTCGCTTGATAGCCGAAGCGGAAGTTGCTTCCTTCATGCACTTCGATTGCCTGGAGATGATGCATCAGGACGTCGACGACGAAATCTTCCGCGCTGCTCTCAGAAAACTCAGCGGTGAAGGGGATGACGAGCGTGGCATCGACGCCGGTCGTTGCCAGAAGCGCGAGACGTTCGTCGAGCGAGGGGGTGATGAGCGAGGGCGATGCGCCGGGACGCAGGAACTGGGTGGGATGCGGCTCGAAGGTGACGGCGACGGAGCGGGCGCGTAGTTCGCGGGCGCGCTGGACCACGCGCGCGAGCAGGAAACGATGGCCGAGATGGACGCCGTCGAAGTTGCCGACGCTGACGACGGCTGGGCCGTCGCCGGTGGGAAGTTCGGTCAGGCCGCTGAAGATCCGCATGGCTAAAGCACGACCGGAACGCGCAGTCCGTCATAAGCCAGGCGGATGCCGGCGGGCAACTGCGGATCCATCTCCGCGTGCATGACTTCATGCGACATGTGGGTGAACCAGGTTTCCCGCGCGCCGATGCGCTGGGCCCAGTCGATGGCCTCCGGGATGGTGGCGTGGGTGGGATGGGGCTGCGGCCGCAGTGCGTCCAGCACGACGACCTCGACGCCTTTGAGCAACGGCATGCTGGATTCCGGGAGGCTGTTCATGTCGGTGAGATAGGCGGCGTTGCCGAAGCGATAGCCGGTGACCTCGAGGCGTCCATGCATGAGGGGCACCGGAGTGAAGGTGACGCCGGCCACGTCCACCGGGCCGTTGAGCCGATGCAACGCGACCCGGGCGCGGGTGGGATAGGTGGCGTCGGCGGAGAAGGTGTAGGCGAAGACGCGCTCGAGCACCTCGGCAGTCTGCGTGTTGGCGTAGAGAGGCATCTTGCGCTCGCGATGCGAGAAGCTCAGCGGGCGCAGATCGTCGAGGCCGAGGATGTGGTCGGCGTGCGCGTGGGTGTAGAAGACGGCGTCGACGTGGCGAATGCCGAAGCGCAGCGCCTGCTGGCGAAAGTCCGTGCCGGTGTCGATAAGGACGCGATGGAGGACGCGATGCGGAGCGGCCTCCGCGCCATCCTCGTGCCATTCCACGGCGACGGAAGGGCGGAGGCGCTGGTCGCGCGGATCGGTGGAGGTGCAGACGCGGCAAGTGCAGCCCAGCGTGGGCACGCCCATGGACGTGCCGCTGCCGAGGAACAGGATGCTGGCGTTAGCGGGAGGCGGCAGGCGAGACCTCTCTATAGTTTGCTGAGCGGCGCTTTGCGCCGGTATCGAACGGAAGGTGCAGCAGGTCCTTCACTCCACCTTCGGTTACGTTCAGGATGACAGGCTCCTACCGGATCGGCGGCTTGGCGGCCGGATTGTGGGCGCTGGAGGAGATGGCGTTGGTGATCTCCATGAACATCATGCGCAGCTCGAAGAGCGCGTTTTGTAACAGGCGCTGTTCCTTGTCGGTGAGATTGCCTTTGGTCTTCTCGACCAGAACGCTGAGCATGTCAATGCTCTGGCGTGCGCCGAGGATGTCGACGCGGGGCTGCTCGCCGGGCTGCGCGCCTGCGCCCATCTGCAGCGCGGCGGTCATGTAGAGCGACTGGACCAGCGCGTCGAAGTTCATCTGCGCGCCGCGGCCGCCGAGGGAATCGCGCGCGCCGGGATTGGCCTGGGAGATCATGTCGTCCAGCTTCTTCGAGGAGGCCTGATAGTCGGCGTGCTGCTGCGCGGATTCGGAAGCGGTCGGGGCTGGAGGCTCGTCCGCGTCCAACGCTTCGTCGAGGGGCTGGTCTTCCGCGGGAAGCGGCTCGAGATTGCGGCTCACCATTTCCTTCTCTACCGGCAGCTCGTTCTCGACGAGCTGCGGGCCGAGTTTGGGTTCTGCCTTGGTCTCGGCTACGGGAGACGCCGGTGTTTCTTCAGCCGCTGAGGCGCCTTCGCGCAGATCACCATCGAGGGTGAACTTGCGGCGATCGGTGACGGTGAATCCGGATGGCTGGTCGGGCATGGTCAGAAAACCTTCCTATGAGGGCTGCGCCGCGGGGCGCGCAAGCGGGGAATGGGTGACGAGTGTGGCGATGCCGCCGGGATAATCGAGAGCCGGCTGGCGGTCAAACGCTTCGCCGCGTCCAACGCCGAGGCCGTAGCGCGTGCCGTTGTAGAGGGCGGTGCTGGTGATGCGGCCTGCGACGGCGTTGTCGCCCGCGGCGGTGAGTTCGAGCGGCAATGCGGCCGGTTCCGACGAGAGCGTGAACTGCGCGAGACGGCGATGCACGGCGCCGCGGGAGCGAATGCGCTCGACGATCTCCTGGCCGAGATAGCAGCCTTTGGCGAAGTGCAGCGCGCGGGTCTGGCTGGTCTCGTGCGGGAGATAGCGCTCGGTGATGTCAACGCCGTAGCGCGGCGTGGCTTCTAGTACGCGCAGGGCTTCGGCAGCGCGGAGGCCACAGGGAATGGCGCCGGCGGCGAGCAGTACATCCCAGAGCATGCGGACGTTCTCGCTGGCGCACCACAACTCGAAGCGCGGCGATGCGGTGGCGTTGCCGCCGGTAAGTTGAACGGGAACCCCGCAGATGCGCGTCTGGATGAGCCAGAGGGTGTTCGGCGCGGGGGCGGGTGGTAGAGAGACGCCGAGCGCGGCGAGCAGTTGCGGGGCGAGCGGACCGGCAAGGCCGAGGGCGGTGCGGGTGGAGGAGATGTCCTCGAGCACCACGTCGTCCATGATGATGAAGCGGTCGAAGTGCGCCATCAGGGCGGGGATCTGGCTGCGATCGGTGATCACCAGCAGGTGATCGGCAAGACTGTAGGCGTCGCAGTCGCCGAGGATGCGGCCCTGCGCATTCAGCACAAAGCTATAGTTGCCGGTGCCTTCGGCGAGGCCCTGGATGTTGTTGGTGAGCATGCCGTTGAGCCAGCGCACGCGGTCCGCGCTGCTGACGGCGATCTGGCCGCGATAGCCGAGGTCGAAGGCTCCTGCGCCTTCGACGAGGGCGGCAAGCTCCTGAGACAGGACGCTGAAGACGGGGAAGGTGAGGGCTCCGGCGAGTTCCTCTAAGGAGACAGGGAGCGACGCGGGGGGTCCGCCAAGGGCTTGCGCCAGCGCGGTGGGCGCGCTCACGGGAGCGGCCTGATCTGCGTCTTGCGAAATAGGAACGGTGGTGCCGGACAGTGTCCTGCATAGCGTAAGCCTTCAGAAAATTATAGCCTTCTGACAGCAGGGCAGCGGGCGGCGTGAGGCGGTGAAGTGATGGGGTTCAGGGCGAAACAAGCCATAGGCGCGGCGATAGCGGCGGGGCTGCTGGCTGCGCTGCCACTGCCGGCGCAACCGACGAGCGCCCCGGCGCCACCGCAGGGGCAGCAGTCGCAACAGCAGCCGGCACCAGAGAAGCCCGACCAGAAGGCGGACCAGAAGATCGACCAAAAGATAACCCCGGCGCAGGCGAAGGAGCTGTTTCGGTCGGTGGACCAGATACTTTCTTTCGCCAGCAAGGACAGCGATCTGTCGATCCGGCATGAAGTGAAGCGGCGGATGACCAATCGGGATGAGGTCGAGCACTACATCCTGAGCAAGATGAAGGACGACAAGGATGCGCAGCGGCTGGAGAGCTCCGAGATTGTGCTGAAGAAATTCGGGCTGCTGGACCGCGACTTCCACCTGAAGCCGTTCATCGTGAGCCTGCTGACGGAGCAGATTGCGGGCTATTACGACAGCAAGACCAAGACGGTGAACATGCTGGACTGGATTGCGCCGGATGAGCAGAAGCCGGTGCTGGCGCATGAGCTGACTCATGCCCTGCAGGACCAGCATGTGGACCTGGAGAAGTGGAGCGACCAGAGCAAACAATCTGTCGCGAAGAATGTGACGGAGGATAACGACCACCTGGCCACGGACGAAGCCGATACGGCGCGCGAAGCGGTAGCCGAAGGGCAGGCGATGGTGGTCTTTCTGGACTGGGGGCTGGCGCCGAAGGGGCAGTCGCTGGCCAAGCTGCCGGATATCGCCGCTCAACTGGATGACCTGGACGGCGACGATGGAGATTCGCCGGTGATGAAGCGGGCGCCGCTGCTGCTGAAGGAGTCGCTGCTGTTTCCCTATCGCGAGGGGCTGAACTTTGAGCAGGTGGTGCTGAAGGACCAGGGCGCGAAGGAGGCATTCGTGGGCGCGCTGGACCGGCCACCGGGGACGAGTTACGAGGTCATGCATCCGCGGGCGTGGGAGCGGCAGGAGCATCCGACCCTGCTGACCATGCCGGATATTCATCCGCTGATCGACGCGGAGTATGCGCCGTATGACATCGGCGTGATGGGCGCGCTGGATGTGCGGATACTGGCACAGTTGTTCGCAGGCAAGGCGGGCGCGGAGGAACTGACGCCGCAGTGGGACGGCGGCATGTACTACGCCGCGCAGAGCCGCGCGGCGAAGACGCCGGAGGAGAAGGGCTCGACGAAGTCGGTGGCACTGCTCTACCTGTCGCAGTGGAAGAGCGAAGAGGCCGCGGCGAACTTTGCGGCGGTATATGCGGACAATCTGAAGCGGAAGTACACGCAGGTGCATATACAGCCCACGGATGCGAGTGAAGCATCGGGAGAGAGCGTGTTCACGACCGAAGAGGGGCCGGTGGTGATTGCGACGGTGGGGCGCGGCGTGTTTATCAGCGAGAGCTTTCCGCTGCCGCTGGCGCGCAAGCTGGAGCTGACGATGACGGGCGCGCTGCACCACAGCGGGAGAGCAGCAGGTACCGGCGATGCAGCAGCCGGCACCGGAGCTGAGCGAGAGCCTGGTGCGTCTGCTGAGCCGCTATGGCATGATGCGGGCGGCGCTGCGGCGCTAACGCGGACGGTATACTGACGTTTCCAAACTAACTGTCACGCGCGTGCTGCGAGCAGGGGCACAGCGGGCGCGGAGAACGATTTGCAGCAGGCAGAGATCGGGATTATCGGCGGCAGTGGGCTGTACGCCATGCCGGGCCTTACGGAGACGCAGGAAGTCGCGGTCCAGACGCCGTTCGGCGAGCCCTCGGACAAACTGGTGCTGGGCAAGCTGGAAGGGCGCAGCGTCGCGTTTCTGGCGCGGCATGGACGCGGCCATCGGCTGCTGCCGAGCGAGATCAACTTTCGCGCGAATCTGTTTGCGATGAAGCTGCGTGGGCGTGGGGCGGATTATCTCCGTATCGGCTGTGGGCTCGCTGAAGGAAGAGCACAAGCCTACGGACTTTGTGGTGCCGGACCAGTTCATCGATCGGACATTTCTGCGGACGAGCACCTTCTTCGGCGATGGGATTGTGGCGCATGTCGCGTTCGGCGATCCGGTGTGCGGCGTGGTGGCGAAGACGATCGCGGATGCGTGCGATGCAGAGGGCGTGGTCGGCAAGCGCGGCGGCACCTATGTGTGCATGGAGGGGCCGCAGTTTTCTACGCGCGCCGAGTCAAACCTGTACCGGAGCTGGGGTGCCGACGTGATTGGCATGACCAATCTGCAGGAGGCGAAGCTGGCGCGTGAAGCGGAGATTTGCTACGCGACGATGGCGATGGTGACCGACTACGACTGCTGGCGCGCGGGGCACGACGACGTGACGGTGGACCAGATTGTCGCGGTGATGCACCAGAACGCAGCCAATGCGGCGAAGGTGCTGCGCGCAGCAGTGCGCGCCGTGCCCGCGGAGCGCGGATGCGCGTGCGCGACCGCGATGCAACATGCCATCCTGACCAGCCGCGACGCGATTCCGGCGGCGACGCGCAAGAAGCTTGACCCGATTATTGGAAAATATCTCTCGTAGTTCTCTAAAGGAAGCCTGCATGTCCATTGTGGTTGTTGGCAGCGTTGCGTTTGACAGCATTGAAACTCCAAGCGGCCGGGTCGATCATGCGCTGGGTGGCGCGGCGACGCACTTTGCATTGGCCGCCAGCTACTTTACGCAGGTGCGCGTGATCGGCGTGGTGGGCGAGGACTTCACGGCGGCGAACGAGGACGTACTGAAGAAGCGTGGCGTGGATACCTCCGGTATCGAGCATGTGTCCGGGAAGAGCTTTCACTGGACGGGCTCCTACACGCGCACGCTGAACGAGGCGGATACGCTGGCGACGGAGCTGAATGTCTTTGAGACCTTCACGCCGAAGATTCCGGCGAACTATCGCGATTCGGAATTTCTCTTTCTGGCGAACATCGATCCCAAGCTGCAGGCGCGGGTGCGGCACGAGATGCCGAAGGTGAAGATGGTGTGCGGCGACACCATGAACTACTGGATCAAGGACCATAGCGCCGCGCTGGCCGAGGTGCTGGTGGACCTGGACGTGCTGCTGATCAACGACGGCGAGGCCAAGATGCTGGCGGACGATGCCAACCTGGTGCGCGCCGCGAAGAAGATCCTGGGGATGGGCGTGAAGACGCTGATCGTGAAGCACGGCGAGTACGGCGCGACTGTCTTCTTCAGCGAGCGGTCCTTTCCGGGCGCGAAGCCTGAAGCGTGCGCCACGCCCTTCCGCGCGCCTGCCCTGCCGCTGGCGGAGGTAGTCGACCCGACCGGTGCGGGCGATTCGTTTGCCGGGGGATTCTTCGGCTATCTCGCATCGCAGAAGGGCGAGCTGACGCCGGCGAACTTCCGCAAGGCGATGTTCTATGGCGGCGTGATGGGTTCGTTTGCGGTGGAAAAATTTGGCACCGAGCGCACGCAGACGCTGACTCGTGAGGAGATCGATGCGCGCTTCCAGCAATTCCGCGCGCTCAGCCATCTTGACTGAGACGAACCCGCCGCAGCCGCGCGATGCGGGGACGGTCGCGCTGCTAAGCGCGATGCTGACGCTGGCGGCGCTGTTCTTCTGCTCGCAGCATCAACTTCTGCTGCTCTACGGCGATGCGGTGGCGCACCTGCACATTGCGCGGCGTATTTTCGATTCGCGCGAGCCCGGCTTTCGCCAGCTTGGCTCCGTGTGGCTGCCCCTGCCGCATCTACTGCTGGTTCCGTTCGTGCAAAAGATGAGCTGGTGGCAGAGTGGCGTCGCGGCTGCGCTGCCGTCGATGGCCTGCTATGTCGCAGCGTGCGTCGGGCTGTACCGGCTGGCGCTGTGCTTTGTCCGTCATTCCATTGCGTGGCTTGCTGTCGCGTTCTTTGCGCTGAATCCGGGGCTGCTGTATTTCTCGACGACGGCGATGACGGAGCCGCTGTTCCTGGCGGAGATGATCTGGGCTGCGCTGTTGATCGCGCTGCTTGCTCGGCGCTCCGAAGCAGGCGAGGCGCACGGGCTGGGACGGCTGCTGCTGGGCGCTTCGCTGATGCTGGTGTGTGCCGTATTCACACGATATGACGGCTGGATTTATGCGGCGTGCGGCGTGGTGTATTGCGAGCTGGATCGTGTTGCGGCGGCGGAATCTGCGCGAGCGGTTGACCGGTATCTGGCTGCTGGCTTCCGTGCTGGTGGTGTGGGCGCCGATGTTGTGGATGGCGTACAACGCGAAGCAGTTTCATGATCCATTGGATTTTCTACGCGGGCCGTACTCGGCGCGGGCGATCGAGGCGCGAACCTCGCCCTACGGTGCCGGCCACTATATGGAGTATCACCGGCCGGTGGTGGCGACGCTCTATTTCCTGAAGGCTGCCGAGCTGGGCGCAGTCGTGCCGCACGCGACGCAACTGATTTTCCTGCTGGCGCTCGCCGGGACCGCGGTGCTGTGGTTGCGCAGGCGGAGCGTGGCGCTGGCAGCCGCCACGCTGCTGTGGCTGCCGCTGCCGTTCTACGCCTACTCGGTGGCCTACGGGTCAGTGCCCATCTTTATTCCGGTGTGGTTTCCGCACTCCTGGTACAACACGCGGTACGGCATGGAGATGCTGCCGGCCTTTGCGCTGTTCGCGGCCGCGGCGCTGGAGGGCTTGGCAATGTGGCGGCCGCGCTGGCAGGAGTGGATGGTACCGGTGGCGGCGGTGCTGATTGTGGCAAACAGTATTTTTCTGCTGCGGGCCAGGCCGCTGGTCTTTCAGGAGGCGGTTGAGAATTCGCGCACGCGCATTCCGTTTGAGCGGACGCTGTCCAACTGGCTGCGCATGCTGCCGTCCGGCAAGACGCTGCTGATGTCCACCTCCGAGCATATCGGGGCGGTGCAGCGGGCGGGGATACCGCTGCGCAACATCATCAACGAGGGCGACTACTACGAGTGGGGTGCGGCGCTGAAGGATCCGGCGGCGAAGGCAGACTACGTAGTGGCGCTGGACGGCGACGCGGTGGCCAGGGCGGTTGCCGAGCACCCGCAGGGGCTGACGCTGCTGGAAGTGATTCGGTCGACCGGCCAGCCTACCGCGCGGGTTTATATGGCTCAACCCGCCGCAGGCGCCATAGCCGAACCCGCCACGGGCGCTCACGAAAGCCGCCGCAGGCGCTATTGCGAAGCCTCGCTAGCGCCACGACGTCCTGAGTAGTTCGGGAGTGGGAGTGGCAGCCGTTTGGCTGGGTGGTAGCATCACGCGATGGGCGAGGCCGATGCTTTGCCCACGAATGAGGCACGCGGCGGCGATGATGCTATTGCAGGCAAAGCACGTACTGAGTTTCGGCAAACTGGAGCAATGGGCCCTGACGGATACGGGCACGATGCGGCTTTTGCTGGCGTGCGCGCTGGGCGGCGTTATCGGGCTGGATCGCGAGTATCACCACAAGCCCTCCGGCGTGCGCACGAATCTGCTGATCTGCTTCGCCTCGGCGCTGTTCACGTATCTATCTCCGTTGATCGCGGGTGAGCTGAGCACGAGCAAGGGGCAGATCGCGTCGAACATCGTGCAGGGCGTGGGTTTTCTGGGCGCCGGCCTGATCCTGCATAATCGTAACCGTATCAGTGGCTTGACCAGCGCGGCGACAGTCTTTGCCGTGGCGGCGGTCGGCATGACCTGCGGAGCGGGGCTCTATCTGCCGGCTGCGTTTGCGACGCTGCTGATCCTGCTGGCCCTGGAGGCGGTGGGCGCACTGGAGACGTACACAAATCTAAAGCAGCACAGCCGCATTTACGAGGTGCGCGGCCCGGACTCCGACGCCATGTACGCGTCGGTGCTGGGTGCGATGGATGCCGAGAAGCGCCGGCTGGATCCGGTGGACCGCGATGCTTTCGCGGGCATGGCGCGCCTGTCCTTCACGGTGATGGCCAACCGAAGCGGCCACCGAAGGCTGACTGCGCTGCTGACGAAGGCCACAGGGATTGAGCGGGTGCTGAGCTTCCGGACTTGGGAGGAAGAGTGACGGGAAGAAGAGTGACGGAAGAAGAATGATCGAGTTCACCAAGGCGCATGCTTGCGGCAACGACTTCCTGATCGTCGATGCAGGGCAGGTGGACGGCCGCGACCTGGCGCGGCTCTCGCGCGCGATGTGCGCCCGCACCACGGGCATCGGCGCGGATGGCGTGGAGTATCTGACGCAGACCGGCGAGCGGGAAGGACGCATTCACCTGTACAACGCGGATGGCTCGCGGGGAGAAATCTCCGGCAACGGCACGCGCTGCGTGGCGGCGTGGATGGCCTACCAGGCGGGCCTGCGCGTGGGCGACGAAGTGCGCATTGAGACCGACGCCGGCATGCGAGTCGGCCGGCTGGAGAGCGCCGACGGCGCGGAGTTTCGATTTACTACGGGCATGGGTATCCCTACCGTGCGGCGGGTGACCGTGATGCTGGACGGCGATGTGGCGATCGAAGGCGCCGTGGTCGGCATGGGGAATCCGCAATTTGTATCGGTGGTGGAAAACAAACATTTTGTGGTTGCTGGCCGGCACGTGGCAGGAGGCCGGTGCAGCAATCTGCACGCATCCGGATTTTCCCGCGCAGACGAATGTGGAGTTTGTGCGCCGGGCGGCGGACGACCTGATCGAGATTCGCATCTATGAGCGCGGCGTTGGGCCGACTTCTTCTTCCGGTACCGGTACGAGCGCGAGCGCCGCGGCGATGATCGCGCTTGAAGGCGCGCCGTCGCGGTTGCGGGTATTGGCGCCGGGTGGAGAGCAATTGGTGGAGTGGCCGAGCGCGGAAGCAGAACTGCAACTGACCGGACCGGCAGTGGTGCTGGCGCGCGGGCAGTGGCTTGCGGGGGAGACGAGATTGAGGTCCCAACCGATACGGCTCGCGGTGGTGGCGCCGGCGAGCAATGCCGATCCGGAGAAGGTGCTGCGCGGAGTGGAACGGCTGCGCGCCCTGGGCCACACGATCAAGCTGATGCCGCATGTGTTGACCCAGGTGTGGCCGTACTTTGCCGCGACTCCGGAGCAGCGGCTGGAGGACCTGCACGCGGCCTTTGCGGATCCGGAGATCGATGCGGTGATCTGTATCCGTGGCGGATACGGCAGCAATTACCTGCTGGAAGCGGCTCGATCTGGATCTTTTGCGGCGGCATCGCAAGCCGTTCATCGGCTACAGCGACCATACGGCGATCGGGACATGGATGCTCGACCAGTCGGGCGTGCCGGTGCTGCATGGTCCGATGGTGGCAGCTGATTTTTCGCGCGGAGATGGCGTGGATCTGCTGAGTTTTGCCGCTGCGCTTGGCGGCGAGGCATACCGGCTGGGTAGCGAGTCCGGTTTGCGTACGCTGCAGGTGGGAACGGCGCGTGGAGTGCTCTATGGCGGATGCCTGAGCCTGCTGACGGCCTCGCTGGGCACGCCGTTCGCCGCACAGACGGAGGGCAAGCTGCTGTTCCTGGAGGACCTGGGCGAGAAGCCGTATCAGATCGACCGCATGCTGCGGCACATGAAGCTGGCGGGGAAGTTTGAGGGCGTGACCGGAATCATCTTTGGCGAGATGCTCGACTGCGCGTCGCCGGGTGCTCCAGCGGATCTTACCGAGCGAGTGATTTTGACAGTGATGGACTGGTTTCCAGGCCCTATTGCCTATGGGCTTCGTTCGGGACACGTGTCGCGCAGCAATGTAACGTTGCCGATGGGAGTGGAGGCGGAGTTGTTTGCCGATGCGCAGATTGCGGAGCTGCGGGTGGGGGCCCGTGGCGGGATTCATCCTGATGGGCAATGAAGAGGAGTAATGAAGATCGAAGCAAAACACATACATCTGATCGGCATCTGCGGCACGGCAATGGCGTCGCTGGCGGGGATGCTGCAACTGCAGGGACACAGCGTGACCGGCTCGGATGCAGCGGCGTATCCGCCGATGTCCGATTTGCTGGAGTCGTTGGGAATCCCGGTGATGGAGCCGTATGCGGAGAAGAATCTGGAGCCGCGGCCCGATCTGGTGATTGTCGGCAACGCAATCTCGCGCGGAAACGTGGAGCTGGAGTATGTGCTGGACCAGCGCATTCCGTTTCGCTCCATGGCGCAGACGGTGTATGAGGAGTTCCTGACCGGGCGCGAGTCGCTGGTGGTGACGGGAACGCATGGGAAGACGACGACGACGAGCATGCTGGCCTGGATCTACGAGACGGCGGCGCGGATGCGGGGCGAGCATGGACCGTCGTTTCTGATCGGCGGGGTGGCGGAGAACTTCGGCACCAGCTTTCAGCTTGCAGGGGGAAAGAGCTTCATCCTCGAAGGCGATGAATACGATACGGCGTTCTTCGACAAAGGCCCGAAGTTCATGCACTACTTTCCCGATGCCGCGATTCTGACGCATGTGGAGTTCGATCATGCGGATATCTACCGCGATCTCGAAGCGGTGAAGATCGCATTCAAGCGGCTGGTGAACCTGGTGCCGCGGCGCGGATGCGTGGTGGCCTTTGACGGCAGCGAGAATGTGAGCGAGTGTGTGGCGCGTGCTTTCTGCAAGGTGGAGCGTTACGGATTTGCCGATGGGTCGGAGTGGCAACTGCGCGAGCTGACGCATCGCGACGGCAGGACGCATTGGCAGGTCTGGCGCGGCGGCAGGCCGTGGCAGTCGCTGACGCTGCCGATGGCGGGCGAGCACAATGCGCTGAATGCGACGGCAGCTGCAGCGCTTGCGGCGGGACAGGGCGTCGACGATCAGGCCATTGTGGATGCCATCGCCAGCTTCAAGAGCGTGAAGCGGCGGCTGGAAGTGCGGGCGGTGGAGCGGGGCGTCACGGTGATCGACGACTTCGCGCACCATCCGACGGCGATTCGGGAGACGCTGCGTGCTTTGCGTTCGGCTTATCCGCACTCGCGGCTGTGGGCGGTACTGGAGCCGCGGTCGAACACGCTGCGCCGCAATGTGTTTGAGCGGGAATTGGTGGATGCGCTGGCGCTGGCAGATGAGATCGTGCTGGCGGGCGTCTTCAAGCAGGAGAGCATTCCTGAAGCGGAGCGGCTGCATCCGGAGGCGGTGGTCTTTGCGCTGGTGGAGCAGCGGCGCAACGCCATGCTGGCGGCAAATGTGGAGGCGATTGTCGATCATGTTGCCATGGGCGCGCAGCCAGGCGATGTGGTGGCGATTCTCTCGAATGGCGGATTCGACGGCATTTATGAAAAGCTGCCCGCCCGGCTTGCCGGTCATACGGTTTCGCCACTAACGTAGGCTTGGTTCAGGAGTTCCCGAAGCGCGGTGCGTGGCCTCATCCCTATTCTGATCTGGACGGTGCTTGCGCTCCCGGCGGCGCTGGTCATCTTTCCCTGGACGCTGGTCACGCGCAAAACCCAGGTGCTGCTTCGCGTGGGTTTCTGGATCGCTCGCGCGGGCTTGCCATTCGGAGGGGTGCGGGTGGTCGTCCACGGATTGGACCGTCTGCCGCGCGGAGCATCGATCGTGATGGCGAATCACTCCTCGAACCTGGACCCCCCGGTGCTGATTCCCCTGCTTCCGGGCCGGGTGGTGATCTACCTGAAGGCCTCGCTGATGCGGATTCCGGTGCTGGGCTATGCGATGCGGCTGGCCGGGTTTATTCCCGTACAGCGCGATGGCAGCGTGGAGGGAGCGAAGGCGAGCAGTGCCGCGGCACAGCGCGAGCTGGAGCGGGGAAGCTGCCTGGTGTTGTTTCCGGAAGGGACGCGGTCGCGGGATGGATCGCTGCTGCCGTTCAAGAGAGGGCCGTTCTTTCTGGCGATGGAGTCGGGCGCGCCGGTGGTGCCGGTTTCGATTGTGGGCGCGACCCGGATGCTGCCGAAGGGCAGCCTGAAGCTGAAGAGTGGAACTATATCGGTTACGTTTCATGCGCCGCTTGATCCGGCGGACTACTCCGATAAGGAAGAGCTGATGGCCGCGGTGCGGGAAGCGATTGAAGGCGGCCTGAGTACGCCCGAGACCGTCACTACTTCACGATAGCGTTGTAGCCGTCGGCGAGCAGGTGCTGCTTGATCGTGTCGGCCTGGGCCTTGTCCGTGAAGGGGCCCACCTGCACGTGGAAGAATTTATCTCCTGTACCGGGACGGACGGTCGGATTGAAGCCGCGCTTCCGCAGGGCGCCGGCCAGGACTTCGGCATCTTCCTGACGGCTGACTGCGGCGATCTGCACCATGATGGGATGGCCCGGGATGATGGGGGAATCGCCAGGCGCCTGGGCGAGCGGCGCCATGGTGCCGGCGTGCGGCTTGGCGGGCAGCGCGGCGCGATGGGTGTAGGGAACAGCGTTGAGCGAGGGGTTCGGCGTCGTGGGCTCCGTGACACGCGCGGTCTTGGATGGCTTCGCGGAGTCACCTTGCGCATCATGCTTCGCGGATGACGGAGTGGGCTGCGATTTGGCCGTTTCCGGAACCGGGTTGGCTTCGTCGGATGATGGGGCGGAGGTGTCGTCCGACACCTGTGGCTTCAGTGGCGCGCCGCTGAGCTCGTTTTCAGGCAACGGCGGAGCGGTGGCAGCAGAGGTCGCCAGCGAAGTCGCGGCGGGCAGGGCAGCGACCGTGGTGGGATGCGCGTTGCGGCGGCCCATGGTGTAGCCGAAGGCAAAGAAGATGCCGCAAATGATCAAGACGCCGAAAAAAATGCTGAGCAGAGAGCCGATGCCCAGCGTCAGGTCGGCATCCGACCTGGGTTCGTCGCGGTCATCCTCGTCGAAGAGCGAGTTCATAAGTGTTCGTCAGGCTTTGGCGGCGGGGGTGGCGGATTGACGCCCGGCCCCGTGACGCTGCCTGCCACGGTCTTATTGAACAACGAGATGAGCTCGATGGGTAGAGGGAAGACGATGGTGGTGTTCTTCTCCGTACCTATGTCGGTAAGGGTCTGGAGGTAACGGAGCTGCATGGTGATGGGCTGCTGGGCCAGCAGGGCGGCGGCATCCACCAGGCGCTGGGAGGCAGCGAACTCACCTTCGGCATTGATGATCTTGGAGCGCTTTTCGCGCTCGGCCTCGGCCTGCTTGGCCATGGCGCGCAGCATGGATTCCGGCAGATCGACCTGCTTGACCTCGGTGCTGACGACCTTCACGCCCCAGGGAGCGGTGTGCTTGTCCAGAATCTCCTGGATGCGCGAGTTGAGCGCTTCGCGGTGGCTGAGCAACTGGTCCAGCTC
The DNA here is from genome assembly GCA_963763665.1 of uncultured Acidobacteriaceae bacterium. Classification (GTDB taxonomy): domain Bacteria; phylum Acidobacteriota; class Terriglobia; order Terriglobales; family Acidobacteriaceae; genus KBS-83. The sequence goes on from CAVXPT010000007.1 coordinate 276,733, forward strand.
GACCTCGCCGAGGACGGAGCGGAGGGTGGTCTGGGCGAATTGCGAGGTCTGGTAGACGTAGTTCGAGACCTCGATGACGGCCTTGGAGGGATCGACGACGCGCAAGGTGATGACGGCATTGACCTTCAAAGTGACGTTGTCGCGGGTGATGATGTCCTGGGGCGGGACTTCGAGGACCTCCTGGCGCAGGGTGACACGCACCATCTGGTCGAAGGGGCGGAAGATCAGGATGACGCCGGGGCCTTTCGGGGTGGGCAGCGCGCGGCCCAGCCGGAAGACGACGCCGCGCTCGTACTCGCGCAGGATCTTGATCGAGCCCAGGGCGTACAAGACGACAATGACAACGATGATGAGGGTGAACATGCTCATGGGAGTGCGTTTCCTCGCGCAAGCAGTGTACCGCTTGTGCTGGCCGCACGGGCGGGACTGGCCCTCCGGGCAGATGCGCCTTTGGCGCGCTTGCGGGGTTCGCTTCCTTCGGTCGCTCACGGTTGTCGTTGTCGTCGACCGCTGCGAACTGCAGGTCCTTCGCTTCGCTCAGGATGACAGACGTTAATAATGCGGGCGCGTGAAGCCCGCGCGCCTGGAGGTCGAGGTGTTTCCTTCGCAGCCGCGCTTGTTCGCGGTGGAGTTGGCGGACGGCGGCGAAGTCCAGGTCGTCGCCGATTTGGAGCAGGCCGGTGTGGAGGAGGAAGAGGGTGGCGATCAACGATGGGTTGCGGCGGACGACGCGGAGCTGGCGGCGGAGCTCTTGTTTCCGGCCGGTCACGTTACCCCTACCCCCTCCCCCCTCCCGGTGCGGGAGGCTGCGGTATAAACCGTGCCGAATCATGAGGATGTGGACTCTTCCGAGCATCAAATTCGTCTTTCTAAAGGACTTACCGCTAAATTCGTCCAGTGATTGGAGTTAAAGGCGCATTTTGTTGCGCGCAAAAGGAAAAAGCCACCGCGATGGTGGCTTTTGCGCTTCTGCATCTGTGACTGGAACTGTGTCTATTTTTAGAGTAGCAAATTGAGCTGGATGATTTGGCAGGTTTTTGCGTCGATTCCCGAAGTGGGAGTTACCTCTGCGCGGTATGCACGATGAATTGTCAGCGCGGCGCGAAGTGTCACTAACGGGAGGCCGACTTGTGAGGACCTAGTCGATTCGTCAGTGAGTGCATTGGCGATCTACCACTCATCGCGTAGGTCCTGGCGAGCCGTCTGGCAAAGATCACTTGCCCCAACACGGCGGTGAGACACCGCGAAGGTTCCAGAGACCATCCGCATTCCTCCTGCCCCCGATGCCAGCGTCAAACCATTGCCGGCTCGCCCTCCTGCGCAGAGTATCAATCAGCGCAGGTGTCAGGGTTCAGCGATCAGGGAACAGAAATCAAGAATCGCCAAAATTCACACTTGACATTGACCGGGCAATACACAACCATAGGGTTGTGGATAATCTGGGTACAACATTCGCGGCTTTGTCTGATCCAACCCGCCGGGCAATGATCGAACGACTCTCCCATGGGCCTGCCTCTGTGCATGGATTGACGGAACCGTTTGCACTCTCGCAGCAGATGATTTCAAAACACATTGCCTACCTGGTGCGGGCGCGGATTGTAATCAAGACGAAGCGTGGACGAGAGAGTGTGTGCACGCTTAGGCCAGAGGCGATTAAGACGGTCAGAGACTGGGCGATTAGCTATCGCCGATTCTGGGAAGAGAGTTTCGACAAGCTGGATGTAGTTGTAAATCAAATGAAGAGAGAGGAGGTCAGAGATGACAGGAGACACGGTTAGCGAAATTGAGCGGATGGTCGTTACAAGAATTTTTGATGCCCCACGCGAGTTGGTTTGGAAGGCGTGGACAGACCCGAAGTACGTGATGCAGTGGTGGGGACCGAAGGGCTTTACTGCGCCCGTTTGTCAGATGGATTTTCGCGTTGGAGGAAAACTTCTCTGCTGCATGAAGGCGCCGGATGGGCAGGAGTTCTGGAATGCGGTTGAATACCACGAGATTGTTCTGCACGAGAAGATCGTTTCCTTGATGTACTTTTCGGACTCGAAGGGAAACAAGGTTGACCCTGCGCAATTAGGAATAGAACATGAGGCCATAGACGGTGCGTACGACGTGACCATCTTTGAGGATCTCGGAAACGGCCAGACGAAACTCACCTTCATTGGAAATGAACCCATGGAGAGCGCGAAAAATAGCGGTCAAATGGAGGGCTGGAACCAGATACTCGATAAAGTTGCCGCGGTTATTGCGGGGCTAATGCAGGCGAAATAGGAAGTTGACGTTTTGACGATCGTCATGCGCGAGATACAGCTGAGGCTGGCGGCGAAGGCTTGGTTAGAACAGGCTTCTCGCCGCTCGGCCGAATCGTCGCTTTTCCCGATAAGTGACCCTTGGCTCAACTGTTGACTTCAGGTCAATGCACTCATTGAAAACTGCGGAGACGGATTAGTCCCCAAACGCACTTTTCACTAGCGAGAAATCGCTGACGAGAGGCCGACTTATCGTTACTGATTCTCGAGCTGAGCACCGCCAAATTCAGGGGCTGATTGCGGGCCGGATCACGCAAGCCATGATGGAATGGCGGAACTCTCGAAATGGCTGGAGGTAGGCGAGGCGAGCGCTGTCTCCCTGGAAACAGAAACAACCTGCCGGTGCATCCTGCGAACTGCCTGAAGCCGCGGTCCATAACTCAAAGATTCCAGAAATGAAATTTTCCCGACGGCTTGTCGAATTCCGGTCTGGCCGTTCGTCGTTGTAGTGAAGGCCGGGAAGAGAACCCGCCCTGAAGGACTTACAGGAGAAAGAATCATGCCGCAGTATCTGGTTTGCAACTACCTTCCCGACGACTTCGACCCATCCACCGTAAGCGAAGCGATGATGGAAGAGATTCATGCGCTCAATCGCGAAATGATTGCTGCCGGCGTGAGGAAATTCGCCTGCGGCGTTTCTCCGGCGCGCAACGCGAAGACGCTGCGGAAGCAGTCCAATGGCAAGGTGACGGTCACCGACGGGCCATACACCGAGACCACGGAGCACATCGGCGGTTTCTGGATTCTGGAAGCCGCCAATCTGGACGAGGCGCTGTCATGGGCGAAGAAGGCTGCCATCGCCTGCGATGTGCCCGGCGAGGTGCGCGAGCTTCTTTTCTACCCGGCTCCGACAGAAGAACCCGGCGGAAGCAAGTAAACAATCTCGAGTCCTGACATCGGCTTTGTCCCACATCTCTTCAAGATGTGGGGCACCCGTCGTTGTGGCACCACGGCGAACTGCAGATCCCTCGCTTCGCTCAGGATGACAAGCTTGTTTGCGTGATGCGATTCGCGTCAGGCGGGCGGCAGCGGTTCTACGGTCAGGGTGAGTCCGTTGACTGCGGTGATGCGCACTTGCGCGTCGCGCGGCGCGGGTGTGGCGGAGTGGGCCTCCCACAGCTCGCCATGCACCATCACTTGTCCCACTGGCTCCAGCGGCTTGGTGACGATGGCGATCTGGCCGAGGAGCGCATCGACTCCGACCAGAGATTTGTTGTGGCGGGCGCGCACGGCGAGGCGGACGAGGAAGACGGTGATGAGTCCGAAGGCGATGCCGGCGGCGAGGGCGGTGCCGACGTGGACGCGCATCTCCGGCACCGGACCGGCGACCAGCGTGAGCATACCGAGCACCAGGCAGACGATGCCGGCGAGCGCGAGGATGCCGTGGCTGGTGAACTTCACCTCCAGCACCATGAGGACCGCGGCGGCGAGCAACAGCATGACGGCGGTGTAGTGCACCGGCAGCAGATTCAACGCGAAGAGTGAGAGCAGCACCAGCAGGGTGCCGAGCGCTCCGGGGACGATGGTGCCGGGCGCGTTGAATTCGAGGTAGATGAGCAGGGCACCGATGACCAGCATGAGGACGGCGAGATCGGGATTCATCAGGCGGTCGAGCACGCGATCGCGCAGCGTGGGGGTCACGGTATCGAGCGCCGCGTCTTTGGTGTGCAGCACGGTCTTTGCGCCGCTCATGCGGGTGATGGTGCGGCCATCGATCTGATTGAGGAGCGCAATGCTATCCGGCGCGATGAGGTCGATGAGACCGAGGTCCTTCGCCTCCTGCGCGGTATAGGACTTGGAGTTGCGCACGGCGTCTTCGGCGGCCTTGGGATTGCGGCCGCGCTGCGCGGTGTAGGAGCGCAGAAGCGCGGCGGTGTCGTTCTCGATCTTCTGCTTCATGGTGTCGTCGAGCTTGGCGCCTTCGACGACGGGATGCGAGGCGCCGGCGTTGGTTCCGGGGGCCATGGCGGCGATGTCCGCCGATTCGAGCAGAAAGAAGCCGGCAGAGCCGGCGCGCGCGCCTTCGGGAGAGACGTAGACGATGACCGGCACCGGCGACGCACCGATGCGGCCGACCATGTTGCGTGTGGTGGAGAGCAGACCGCCGGGCGTATCGAGCTCAATCAGCAACGCATCGGCTTTGATGTCCGCGGCGTGGTCGAGGGCGCGGTTGAAGTAGTCCTCGCTGATGGGCTGGATGGTGTCCTGCAAATGGAGGACGACCACCACGGGTTTCGCGGCCTGCGCGCGTGCGCAGCAGAAAGAGAGCAGCAGCAGAAACGCGAGGGCTGCAGTGCGAAAGGGTTTCATGGCTTGGGAGCGGCAGGTGCGGGAGGGGTTGCGGGTGTGAGCGCCTGCTGGAGGCCGCGGGCGTCGGAGTTGCCGGGGTCTGCTTCGAGGGCGTGGTTGACGTCTTCGCGGGCGGCGGGGAGTTGGTGCTCTGTACGGTCGAGCCGGGCCAGCGTGAGCCAGGCGGCGGCATTGGGGCGCAGCTTGAGGGAAGCCTGTGCTTCGGCGCGGGCCTGTGCATTGTCGCCGTTGCGCCGGCGGACTTCCGCGAGGCCGGCGTGGGCATCTGCGTCATTCGTATTGGCGGCGAGGGCGAGCTGGAACTCGCGCTCCGCCTCCAGCATGAGTCCGCGGCCCAGATACGCTTTGCCGTTTTTGGTGAGCGCGGCGGCCTGCTGATCGGGCGGCTGCGAGGCGAGGCGCTGCGCCTCCATCTCTTCCATCTCCGAGGCTGCCTGGCGGAAGGAAGCATCGTTATAGCCGCGCTTGATGCGTTCGAGCGGCAGGCTGCGGCGGTTCTGCGCGTCGCTGGTCTTGTCTGCGGCGGGCTGGATCGCGTTGCCCTGGGCGGTGTTCCGCGGAGCAGTATTTTTCTGGTCGCTGGTTGCGCACGATGGCGGGAGCGTTGGGCTGGCGGAGCATCTGTTCGAGCTCGGCGGCTTCGGAGTCCTGGGGGCGCAGCTTGAGCGCCTGCCCGACGGCGGAGAGGGCATTCGTTGTGTCGCCGCGGCGGGCCAGCGCGATGGCGAGGTTGAAGAGGTAGTCGGGATCGTGGGGATCGCCGTTGATGGCTTCCTGAAAGAGTGCTCCGCCGTCGTGGCCGCGCCGCGAGGCGGCGACGCCCTGATCGTTCACAACTTCAGGAAGAGGGAGTTGTCCGGCGACGAAGGCGAAGGCTTCCTCCGCATCCTGATAGTGGCCGGTGTAGAAGTAGGCGAGACCGCGATAAAACTCCGCCTCGAGCGCGTCGCGGTCGGTCTTTCGCAAGTGGCCGAGGGCGGCGGCGGAGGCGTCGAACTGCTGCTCGGAAAAGTAGGTCATGCCGAGCGCTAGCCATGCCGGGGAGTAGGTGGGGTTTTCGGCGACGGCGATCTTGAGATGGCGAATCCGTTCCGCCGGCTCGGTTTCGAGGATGCCGCGGATGTAGTTCTCAAAGCCATTCAGGCGCAGGTTGGCGCTGGCGGCATGAAAGCTGCTCTCCGGCAGCGGAAATTTGGGATCGAGCTTGCGGGTTACATGCCAGGCGAGCGAGTCCAGCACATCGAGCATGTGGTCCAGCGGGCCGTCCTGAACCTGAGCCTGACCGAGACGCAGCGCGTTCACGTCCAGCAGCTCGGCGGAGACGCGCAGATTGCTCCCCTGCAAGGTGTAGAAGCCCACGATGATGTAGTCGGCATCGAGGGTCTGGGCGAGACGGATCGAGGTCGCGCGCGACGGCTGAAAGCTCTGCGGCAGGCCGAGATGCTCCAGCGCGTACTGGCGATCTTCCCGGCTGATGATGTCGAAGCCGGAGGCGCCCAGCCGCTGGTTGAAGGTCTCCGAGACGGCTTCGCCGATCCAATCCAGGTTGGGCTGGCCGGTGCGGTTGTCGAAGGGGAGGACGAGCAGGAGCTGGTGATGCACCTTGGCCGGCAGGGTGGCGGTTTCCGCGGCGGACTGGTCCTTTGCCTGAGCGGGCGTTGTGAAGAAGACGCAGAGGAGTGCAATCGCGGAAAACAGAAGCCTAGAGCGCAGTGGGTGAGATGGACGCACGCAGGGGTGATTATAGTGCTGGGTGCCGAGCCGTCCGCCGGAGATGACGATGGGGTAGTGGGCGTCGAGTGTACTGTCTTGCGGTTCCTCGTCAACTTACCGGCTTGAAGAAACCGAAAGCCTCGCCGACTCTCGGCCACTCATGTCTGTGGAAAGCATCCTCATCGCGCCTTGCTCCCACGCGATGAAGCCCTTGCCAGAAGCCCTTTCTCTACGCTTTCTCGAACACAAGATGGGTCGCGTATTCCGAAGTCTTGCGTTCGGCTAAGGAAAATCCCAACGCATGAAGGTCCAGACCATCGAACAGCGACTCTCCCTGACCAAGAAGAACGGGTGCCGATACAATGTGGAGAGAGTCGATCAGGCCGGCTCCCAGATACTGCCGCACTGTGGCCACGCCGCCTCCGATCTTGACGTCTTTGCTGCCGGCAGCCTTCTTCGCAAGGACCAGCGCCTCCTCGAATCCGCCCGTCACAAAGTGGAAGGTGGTTCCCCCGTCCATCACCAGGGGCTCGCGCTCGTAATGCGTGAGAACGAAGGTGGGTGCGTGGTACGGCGGATTGTCGCCCCACCAGCCCTTCCACGAGTCGTCTGGCCATGGGCCGCGCACCGGGCCGAACATGTTGCGGCCGAGGATGAAAGCGCCGAAGTTCTCCATCGCCCGGTGAGCGAACACATCGTCCACATCCCCTTCGGTTCCCCCTTCCCCCCCGTGCATGGAGCAAAAGGTCTTCGTGTGAAAGAACCACTGAAACATCTCCGGTCCCCGCTTCCCTAGTGGGTCTTCCAGGCTCTGTTCAATCCCAGCGCCGAAACCGTCCAACGAAACACCAAATCCCGCAACCCGAACCTTTGACATCCCAATCCTCTCTCTCTCGCTGTGGTTGTGCTGACTCTTCGTATACTTCAGCGCGCGGTGAGCTTCCGCCGTCGCTGCTCGCTTGCCTTCATGATTTCACTCATATCGCCGGCCGGACGTATCTCGAAAATCGACCCATACTTCACGGCCGGATGCTGCGACATGAGCTGAATGGCATGATTCATGTCGCGTGCCTCAAGCACGAGAATGCCGCCGAGTTGTTCCTTGGTTTCGGCATAGGGACCGTCGGTGGTCGCGACTTTGCCGTTCTTCCAATACACGGTCAACGCGGTTTCAGGAGGCTGAAGAGCTTCTCCTGCAGCAAAGTGCCCGTTCGCGCGCAAATGGTCGTCGTACTCAAAGCATTCGTCGAACATGGCGTTTCGCTCGTCCTCGGTCATGCCCGCGTGTTTTGCCGGCTCGTAGTATCCCAAACAGATGTATTTCATATGTCTCTCCTTATGTTGGTTGCCCGCAGCGCAACCCGCGCACTGGATGGTTCACCCTATAGTCGTCGGGCGAAGGGGAAATCGACAGCAGAGCCAGTTTTTTATTTCAATTCCTCGAGACGACCTAAAAGGAAACGACGCTCCGGCTCCTGCCGAGTCCCACCCCGAAGCAGGGCAAGCGCCTTCTCATAGGAAGCACGGGCCTCCGGAAGCCGCCCTAGCCTGCGACACAGATCCGCACGGGCGGAGTATGCGAGGGAATAATTGGCGAGTTCCTCGCGCGCCAGAAGGTCATCGATGAGACAAAGCCCCTGCTCCGGACCTTCGTACATGGCGATGGCAACTGCACGGTTGAGTTCCACGACCGGAGATGGCTGAATTCGAATCAGCCGGTCGTAGAGTAGCGTGATCTGGCGCCAGTCCGTAGACGCCGCCGAGGAAGTCTCGGCGTGAACTGCCGCGATGGCCGCCTGCAGGGTGTAAGCACCGAAACGGCGCGATCGAAGAGCGCTCTCGGTGAGCGCGATGCCTTCGGCGATCTGATCTCGATTCCACAGGGAGCGATCCTGCCGGTCCAGCAGGATCAGCTCTCCTTCTGCAGAGCTTCGAGCGGCGCGGCGCGATTCCTGCAACAGCATGAGCCCCAACAGGCCCATCACCTCGGGTTCCGGGAGAAGGTCGAGGAGCAGTCTACCCAGACGGATCGCCTCGCGGCTCAATTCAGCTCCCGTTGCTTCCGCTGAATAACCCGCGTTGAAGACCAGGTACACAACCTGAAGTACGGCCCCCAACCTCGCCGATAATTCCTGCGACACGGGCACCTGGTAAGGAATCGCCTTATCGCGGATGACGGCTTTCGCGCGAACGATGCGTTGAGCAAGCGTCGCCGGCGTAACGAGAAATGCCCGGGCAATCTCCTCTGTTGTCAGGCCGCAGACTTCACGCAGTGTGAGCGCAACCTGCCCCTCCGATGGCAGTGCAGGATGGCAGCAGGTGAAGATGAGACGAAGACGATCGTCCTCCATCTCCTCTTCCTGAGGCGCTTCATTGACGCGCGCTTCGAGTTGGAGTGCCAGGTCACTCTGTGCGGCATCGAAGCGTCCCCGCCGGCGCATCACGTCGATGGCCTTGAATCGCCCAGCCGATATGAGCCAGGGGCGCGGCTTGTCCGGAAGGCCGGTCTGCGGCCACTTCTCCAGGGCGGCAGCGAAAGCCTCGTGCATGGCCTCTTCGGCGAGATCGAGATCGCCGAGCAGCCGCACCAGCGTAGCCAGAATTCTGCCCGATTCCGACCGGTAAAGAGTCTCTATGGTCCTACTCAGATCTTCGGGCGCATTCGGCGGCATGCATGTCAAACTAGCAAACGTCCGGGCTCGACACAACCGCACTTGGCCACTACCCGACCCATCTTCCAGTAATAGACCATCGGCTGATTATGTGCAGCTTTGACCTATCTAGCCCAAATAGATCTGGTAAGAGAGCGCAGGGTCCTGTCATCCACTTCGGCGAGTCGTCGCCATGCCGGACTAGTGGCCGCGATTGAAATGACGCTCTTAGACCAATGCACTCATTGAAGACCTCGCTGACGATTCGTCCTCATAAACGCGCTTGTGGGAACTACCAGGGGTTCGCTCCCTGAATGGTCAGCCATTCGGAAACTGCAAATTGGAACTGACCCCTACCGACGACCGGGCTCAATACTTCATTGGGCGTTCAGATCTTCGCACTCCTCACGGTTACCTCCAACGACTCCCCAAGTAGACAGAAGCTGTTAGTGCTTTGAGGCACTGGATCGGCCGGATCGCTTAGTGATTGCGCTCTTCGGCAATCTCGGAACAGCCTGGACTCCGGCCCAAAGCGTGGCGATCGTTTGCTCGACCACGAGAGTCTGGTCAGGCAAGTCAGGCACAACCCCTTGGATGACCATAAGTGTGGCGAGGCCAAAGATCGTAAACCACCAGGTGTGAGCTACCACGATGTCATCCCTATTTGGCAATCCCTCATCCTTGGCAACATCGAAAAAGAGCTGCACGAAACGCCCGAACAACGGCGCGCCAATGTCGTTGATATATTGTCCCGCGCGGACGCCGTTGCGGTTCTCCGGCCCAAAGAAGACGTTGCGAAACTGCTGTGGATGGGCAGTGCAGAACTGAATCAAGCCGCGTGAAGTCGCAAAAAGACGCTCTTTCGGTGCAGGATGTTTAGCGGCAATGGCGTCGAAGTTCTGAATCAGCAGCCCGATCGTCTCGCTGCTCAACTCGGCGAGAATATGCCATTTGTCGGGGAAATGCTGGTAAATCACGGCGTGCGTATAGCCGATCTCTTTAGCGATCTCACGAAGCGTCACGGCTTCGTAACCGCGATCGGCAAACATTTTGCTGGCAGCGGCAAGGATTTCGCCCCGCAGCCTTTCCTTGCGCTCTACCCGGCGACTTGGCGATGTGGTTGTCACTTCAATAGCCTAGCCTCTTTCGACGATTTTTACGACCGATTGTTGATTTATAGCCATTGGTTATAAAACCATAGATTATTTTGCAACCACTGGTTAGCTTAAGCCTCTAATCGTCAGGTCGCGCATTTGGATGGGCGGCCATAGGCGAGGCAACAAGAAGGAGGATGCGATGAAAGTTCTAGTGATTGGAGCAGCGGGCAGGAGCGGAGAGGCGCTGGTAAATGAGGCGCTGGCGGCCGGACATAAGGTGACGGCTTTCGTGCGCGGTGCCGCGCAGTACAAGAAGGCGAACGTCAGAGTTGTTGCGGGCGACGTACTGGACGCGGCGGCCGTCGGCGCCGCGGTAGCCGGACAGGATGCGGTGATCGACGCGCTGGGCGGCAAGACGCCGTGGAAAGTGACGACGATGGAAACGAGCGCGGCACACAATATTGTGGACGCGATGCGGCGCAATGGCGTGCGGCGATTGCTGAAGATTTCGGTGGTTGGTGCGGGCGAGAGCGTCAAGAACGCCGGCTTCTTCAACGAGCACCTGCTCATGCGGACGTTTCTGCGGGGTCTGCTGGTAGACAAGGCGGGCATGGAGGCCGAGATCGAAGGCAGCAACCTGGACTGGACGCTCGTGCGGCCGCCGATGTTGACCGACGGCGAGAAGACTGGCGTTGCCAGGGTACTGAGCACGGATGGCGGCGAGAAGGCGCACAGGATTGCGCGCGCCGATCTGGCGGCATTCATGGTGAAGGAACTCGAAAGCGGTCGATATGTGCGTCAGGCAGTGACGGTCACGACCACATAGCAAGGCCTCCGCGAGGAATGCCAGTAACGATTCATGCGACAGATAAATGTGGAAACCCACGGGACTAGCGGAGTGCTAGCTGCGCAGCTCACAAGCTCGGGCGTTCACCCCAGAGCACAACTTCGTTCACGAAAGGACACTTATATGTCAAACTTCCCCACGCCGCTTGAAGAAGTCATTCATCACAACGTTATTAAGAACAACAAAACAGGCGGCCCGGCGCTTGATGTCGGGCAAATGAAGTTGCTGTGGAGGGCCTTGGGAGAAAACACGGGCTACACGTTCTCTATCTTCGAGAGCACGTTCGCGCCGGGCATGGGTATTCCACTTCATAAACACCCCTTTCCAGAGTTTTTCTATGTGCTGGAAGGCGAACTGTCGATCGGGTATTGGAACAACCAGGGTGTCACAGAGTGGGACGCGTGTGAAGCCGGGGAGAGTCTGATGGTGCAGCCCAATGCGCCTCATACATTCTTCAACAAGAGTGAACATCCGTGCCGCATGCTGAGTGTGTCAACCTATCACCACGAGCGGATGATGAAGGATGCTGTGCATCCGGAGGGCAGGACAGATTTTCTGCCCGCTCAATTCACTCAGGCCGATTTTCAGAAATTGACGAAGTCGATGGAGAAGAATCAGACATTCCTTGTCGCAGACCATGCTTAGTATCGGGTCACATAGGCGCGCTTCTTATCGCGATCGACCCCTACGATCGACAAGAACGGTCAGAGGCATTTATCTCAAATGGCATGGATCAACAAGAGGCCGGCGACAAGCATCACCGCGCAGGTCACGCCATGAACGGAGAATGCTGTGGCCTTTCGCCCGCCAGACACCAAAATGTTGGACATGTCGCCAAAAGGGATGATGGCGAAAACCAGAAGAACTATGCCTACCGTGCGGCTGTCCGTAGTCAGCATCAGGGTCAACACGGCCAATCCAGATGCGACGTCCCGGATTCCTTTCAGGCGTAGCCAGGCGCGAGTGTCGGCATCGGGTGCCGGCGGCTTGAGACCGAATCCGCGTGAGATTCGTTCCGGAGACGCAAGGTAGAAACCACCGATAACCATGATGCCCACCGCGATGAGGGCCGCCAGGATGAGCGGAATAGCGTTATTCATAAATTGCTCCTTCGTTATAAAATCTAGCAACGCTAGGTTTTGATGTGAAACGTGCGGGAAGGATTCACCGTCTACCGAAAAATTCTAGCGGCGCTATACTTTCTATCGATGGCAACAACGCCGGCAGCTAGCCGAATTGCGGAACGAAAACTGCGCGACAAGCAGGCCCGCCGGGCACAGATTATCAGTGCCGCACGACGGATCGCGGAGCTTAAAGGGTGGTCCAACGTAACCGTTCGGCGGCTATCCGACGAAATCTCATACAGCCAACCCGTTTTGTATGCGCACTTTGGCAGCCGCGAAGGGATTCTCGCCGCGGTTGCTATCGAGGGTTTCCGGGAGATAGGCCTGGCTTTGGAGAAGGCACGGAAACGGGTGAAGCGCGGAAGTGCGGTCGAATCGGTCGCGGCCGCATATCTGGAGTTCGCCGCGTCTTCACCCGCACTGTATGAAGTGATGTTTTCGCTCGGCCTGAGCGTACCATTCGGTGACCCGGCTACTCCTCCGGAACTGCGATTCGGGTTTTCCCAACTCCTGGAGTTGTTTCGGGAGCAGAGCTCGAAGCCGGAGGTTCTAGCGGAAGTGTTTTGGGCGGGCCTTCATGGTATCGCCGAGCTCACAAGAACCAAGCGATTGCCGCGCAGCCATCAAAAAGAGCGCGTGAGGACGCTCGTCGAGCTCTTCAGTCTGCGGACTGATCCTTGGCGTGCAGAGGGGGTGCACGGGAACAGAGGCGCAGGGAAGAGAAGCATGGAGCGCAGTGGGTGAGATGGGCGCACGCAGGGGTGATTATAGTGCCGCGATTCCAGTGCCGCGGGCCGGGCCGTCCGCCGGGAGATGACGATGGGGTAGTGGGTCAGTTTGAATACGCACTTTCGAAAGAATCGTCATTCGGAGGCGACCGAATCAATTTCGACGAGCCGACTTATCGATATTGATCTACCCAAGCGTGCCTTAGCCGGCACTTGTCCGAGATGATGGATAGGATCGTTAAGGGACCGGAAGACGTGAAAAAATCAGTTAGGGCCACAGATGAATTCCCATGAACGTGGATAACCTACAGTGTTTTCCATCAGCGTTCAGCCGCATTCATTGGGGGCACCCACCGGATTTGCGTTGGGAGGGCTGCGAGATGCGGAAAGGGTTTACGAGAAAACCGCAAGCGGATGAGCCCGCGACGCGAGGCAAGAACTACATAACGCGGAGCGGGCTGCAGCGCCTCAAAGATGAGCACCAGTATCTGCTCACCAGGGACCGCCCAGCCGTGGTGGAGGTGGTGGCGTGGGCTGCCAGCAACGGCGATCGCAGTGAAAACGCCGACTATCAGTACGGCAAGCGGCGACTGCGGCAGATCGATGGGCGGATTCGCTTTCTCGCGAAGCGAATCGAAGCCGCGGAAGTGGTGGACCCGGAAGCTCCGAGAGCGGGGCAGGGGCCGAGGGCATTCTTCGGAGCGACGGTGCGCTATGCCAACGCCGCGGGAGCGGAGCGAGTGGTGAGCATCGTAGGCACTGACGAGGTCGATCTCAATCGCAACCACATCAGTTGGGTGTCGCCTCTGGGGCGCGCGTTGATGAAGTCGGCAGCGGGTGACAGCGTAGTTCTCGAAGCGCCGGGCGGGACAGAATACCTGACGGTGCTGGAAGTGCGTTACGAGCGCATTTCTGTGGAACCGTTCCGTGAACCACCTGGATCCGAGGACTCGGCAAAGGGACTTCCTCGCCGACGCTCACCTGACGAAGAAGATATGAAACGGCACAGGTGGTAAAAGAGCGACGACTGTAATAGAGCGCTACCGTCTTTTGCCGAGCGAGGGGAGAGTTGAGTCATCACAAACGCGCTTGTGGGAACTACCAGGTGTTCGCTCCCGAATGGCCAGCCATTCGGAAACTGCAAATTGGAACTGACTCCTACCGACGTATGGTGCGGGGCGATCTTTCGCCCGTCAGCGAAGACGTGCTTCCTGCGGGCGGTCGAAGTGCAGCACGGCGGCCCATTGACCTTTGCGCTCTTTAAACCACACGACTTTGCCGCCGAGCATGCTGGCGATGGCTTCCGGCGGGAGGTCGCGATGGAAGTCGAAGTAGCGGCGATCCAGCTTCTCGTTTTGTTGGCCAAGGCTCAGGGGCAGGTGCGGCGGGTCGTACTTGGTGGAGAAGATGAGCCCGACGGTGTAGCCGGAGAGCGTGGCGGCGCGCTGGATCTGCGGCAGGGAGAAGTTGTCGATGGTGACGACGGAGACGGGCCGGCGCATGTATCCCAGCTCCGGCTTGGTGAGCTCGTCGGAGACGGGCCACGCGGTGAGGATGGTTTCCCCGTGATACAGGGTGACGGCCTGATGGATGGCCTGCTGCTGCAGCCAGATGGAGTCGGTGTAGCTGAGGTTGTCGTCGGGCGCGAAGCGGTAAGGAGGATTGATGAAGAGCCCGAGGCAAAAGGCGAAAGCAGAGAGCGCGACCATGCCTCCCCATGCGGGAACGCGCCGCCAGAAGGTGGCGACGCAGACCAGCAGGACCAGGGGATAGAGCGGCAGCAGATAGCGCGTGAGCAAGGCGCCGCCGAGCGTGGAGAAGAGCAGTGCGTTCGCGGCGAAGACCCAGACCAGCGGTGCGACAAACTCCCGCGGCAGAGGAGGGCGTGTGCCGCCGCCGCCCGATAACGGGCTTATTTGACCGCCCGGCAACGGACGGGGGACCAGCAGGAGCGCGGAGCATGCGCACAACACCGGCACGAAGAGGTTCATGTGCGCGGTAAGGTGCAGTGTGCGGTGGAAGAGCGCGAGACCGATGCGGAGCGGGGAGAGGGTAGCCTCCGCGTTGTAGCGGAGGTATTCCGGATTGCCGAAGACGTACCCGGTGCGCCGCCAGTGATAGTAGAACCAGCCGCAGAGGGGGACGACCGAGGCCACGAGCCAGGCCATATTGCGAAATGCAGGATTGCGCAATGCCGGGTCGCGGCTTGATTTTTCGCGCAGAGCGCGCCAGGCTTCGTATCCGGCGAGGGCCATGGGGGTGCAGATGGCAGTCTCCTTGGAGAGGGCGGCGAGCGCAAAGCAGAGTGCGGCGGGAAGGATACGGCCGGCGCGTCCGCCGGGAAGGTAGAAGGCAAGTCCCCAGAGGGTGAGAGCGGCAGCGAAGAGGTCCGCGTTTGCCAGCGTGCTCTGCGCAAACCACACCGGATAGAGCGCGGTAAGCAGCGTGGTGGCTGCGGCGATGGAGACCTGGCCGGTCACGCGCTGGGCCAGCCGGTAGACCGCCAGCAACGCGGCGGAGGCGACGATCAACTCGGCAAAGCGGGTGGTGAGCGGGGTGAAGCCGGAGAGCTTCCACCACAGGGCGAGATAGATGGACGGCAGCGGCGGGTGCGCGTTCGAGAGGGTGCTGTAGGGAATGAGCGCGCCGGTGCGGAAGAGGTCGTAGGCGGCGGGGATGTAGTAGCCAGCCTCGTCCCAGTAGTAGGGCAGGTGGAGCAGGGCGAAGTGCGAGAGATAGAGTGCGACGAAGATCAGGGGAAAGACCAGCCACAGGGGAAAGGGCCGGTCCGTCTTGCCGATCGGATTGCTGTCGCGCGGGAAGTCGGAGGAAGGAGACGATTGCTGCCTCCGCTTAGTTGAGCGGCGCGAAGCGCCGATTCGTAACAGGAAGATACAGCAGATCCTTCACTCCACCTTCGTTCCGTTCAGGATGACAAGTTTATGCAAGAAGGTGACGATTCATCGCGCTAGTTAAGAGGACGCTGTGAGGAAGAGGTTGGTACCGGCTCGAGCGAGATGCTGCCGAAGGCCTGCTCATACTGCGCCAGGTTCTGGCCGAGCACGTTGAAGAGCGCCTTGGCCTGCTGCGGACTGAGATAGATGCCCTGAAAGCCGCGGATGGTGACCTGGTCCGGCGAGTCCTGATGCGCGGTGCCGAAGGAGAGGAAGAAATCCCAGACGCTGGCGCGTACCTGCACGCTGTTGGCGTAGCCTTCGCGGTAATCGGGGGCTTCGGTGACGGTGATCCGGGGCTGATTGTTCGACTGATGATTGATGTCTGCCATGCCTATGCTCGTTTGCTGTGCCTGATTGATTTCAAGAGATATGGGGAGAAAGCGGGTGCGAAAGGGGATGGTGAATGGGCTGCATCTGCAGAGCCTTTGAACCCGTTTCAGTATAGGGGATATTTCGAGGCTGAGGCAGCGGGCGGCCGGCTGCGTCTCATCGTGTCCCGGACGATTGCCGAGCGGAAGCGTGGCCCGAAAGTGTCAGGCCCTGTGCCCTTGCGTGTTATTCCTCATCGCGTCATTGCCGGTAGCGCGTAAGAATGCGCATTCCGGGTAGCGATTTGCTGCTATCGGCACCGCAATAGTTACATAGTGATTCTTCCGCAACTAACACAAAATAGGGACTTTCCGCTCGCAGGAAGATCTGTATTATCCGTTTACCAAATCACCTATGAGCTGCCCCTTATGTCACGTTACCGGGCAGCCGGAAGAGTGAAACTGCATACCCCTAAGCCGGTATGCAGATTCTCCTCCTTACACTCTCGCCAGCCGCACCAGGACCGCGGTGCCGGCCATGCCCGAGGTGTGCCCCGGGGAGCCATTGCATTGCTGTCTTAATCCTGAACTGCAAAGCCGAAGCAAAACGCAATGCGAGACACAAATCCCCCGCAGGAGAAGTACATGCTGTCTATTCAGAAGAAATATCGTTCCTTTCGCCAGTCGTCGCGGCGCCGCCGCATCGTCCTTTCCGTACTTGCAGTGCTTGCCGGAGTCGTTTTTGCGCAGGCAGCCTTCGCCTCGAACATCACCATCGCCAGCCCGTTGAGTGGCACAACCACCAGTTCACCGATCTTGGTCAAGGCTCATAATGTCGGCTGCAATGGGCTTACGCCGACTGCATTCGGATTTTCGATAGACAACAGCCGCACGACCACCATGGGCGCCACGGCGAATGACCTCGATTTCCAGAACGTGTCTGTATCTACAGGCAAGCACCTCATTCACTTCAAAGCCTGGGTACACGGCGGGATCTGCACGGTGGTGGATCAATCCATCAACGTGGTCACGTCGACGGACACCGGCGGATCCGGAACAGGGACATCCGGAAGTGGTAGCTCGGGAAGTGGAAGCTCTGGAAGCGGAAGCTCCGGGAGCGGCAGCGGAACGGGTAGCTCTGGAAGCGGTAGCGGAACGGGCAGCTCTGGGAGTGGATCGTCAGGGTCGGGCGGCGTTCCCTCGAGCATCCCGTCGTATGCGGCCGCATCGGCGGACCTGGATACGGCAAGCAACTGGCAGGGAGAACATGACTCCGGAACGCCTGGCGGTTCGAAGGGGTCAACGGTCTTTCCGGCGACCACGCCGTTATACGACGATGCCCGTGAGTTCTACATGACCTACTCTGGCCGGGGTGGCGAGCGCTGGCACAACTCATTCAGAAATGACAGCTCGTCCACGCACTTCGTGCTCGATACCTATGTATATGTCGTCAATCCCGACCAACTGGCAAATCTGGAGCTGGATTTGAACCAGGTGATGTCGAATGGTCAAACGGTGATCTTCGGCACCCAATGCTCCACCTATTCGGGCACGTGGGAGTGGACGTACTCCGCGAACGGAGGTTTTCACTGGCATTCCTCGAATGTGCCGTGCAAAACCACAGATTGGGCCGCGAATACCTGGCACCACATCCAGATCGGCTTTCATCGCGATAACAGCGGATATGTGACGCACGACTGGGTGGAGTTCGACGGGGTTCACAGCGCCTTCACCGGGGCTGGTGGTTCGTCAGCGAGGTCTTTGGGATGGGCCAAAGGTTCGCAGATTATGAACATTCAGATGGACGGTTTCAGCAAGTCGGGCGGGACCATCACGGCGTATTTTCATAAAACGACCTTCTACGAGTGGTAGGGAGGTTCGCCGGTGTGGTGAATGGCCGTCCTGCGGGGCGGCCATTTGCTTGATGGGTCAGCCGGGCGGCGTATGGCAAGCCGAGCAGAAAGCGGGTGCGGAAAGTAATTGATGGTGCGAAAGGGGGGACTTGAACCCCCACGGGTTTCCCCGCTGGATCCTAAGTCCAGTGCGTCTGCCAATTCCGCCACTTTCGCATGTCCATGAGGCAGTTCCTGCTGCTTGAAACCCGTGCTGGCCGAAGGTACGCAAAATTCCAGCCCGATCGCAAGTTTACACCCGGCCAGTCAGCGTAGTATGGCAGTCGTTCTTGAAAAGGGACGAGAGGAAAGCAGGTCGATGCCAAAGACAATCGATTGCGTGGAATCCCGCGGCGACCGGGCGAGCATGGCGGTGAGATGCAGCATAACTCTGGGGTTGCTGGGATGCACGGCAGCTTCGGCGATGGCGGCGAAGACGACGCCGGACTTTGGCAACAACGTGCTTGTCTTCGATCCGAGCATGCCTGCCGCATCCATCCAACGGCAGATCGATAAGGTTTATGCCACACAACGGCACAACGAATTCGGTCCGGAGCGCAGTGCCCTTCTTTTCCTGCCCGGCGACTATCGCGTCGATGTGCCAGTAGGCTTTTATACAGAAGTCATCGGGCTGGGGGCTTCTCCGGACGACGTTCACATCACCGGAAACGTGCACGCGGACGCGAGCGCGCGGAACAACAATGCAACTACGACCTTCTGGAGAGCGGCTGAAGGATTTTCCGTGACTCCGACCGGTGGAGTCATGCAGTGGGCGGTCTCGCAAGCCGTGCCGTTCCGCCGCATGCACATTCGCGGCAACATTGTTCTGCATCAACATGGCGGGTGGGCGAGCGGCGGCTGGATGTCGGATTCGCTGATTGACGGCAACGTGGGCGCCGGCCCGCAGCAGCAATGGATCTCGCGCAACACGGAATGGAAGAGTTGGACGGGGGCCAACTGGAACATGGTGTTCGTCGGCGTGCCGCATGCGCCGGCGGGTGAATGGCCGCAGCCGCCATATACCAAGATCGAACAGACGCCGATCGTTCGCGAGAAGCCATTTCTCGAAGTCGATGCCGCAGGAAACTACAGTGTGCGTGTTCCATCGCTGCGAATGAATAGTGTCGGCATTACCTGGCATGGCGGGTCAACTCCGGGGCGATCCATTCCCATCAGCCACTTCTACGTCGCGCACGCGAATGCCGATACGGCGGCGACTATCAATGCGCAGTTGGCCAAGGGCAAGGATCTGCTGTTCACCCCCGGCATCTATGCACTCACAGATGCAATTCGTGTGGCGCGGCCAAACACTGTCCTGATGGGGCTCGGATTCGCCACACTGAATCCGACGCACGGCACCCCCGCGATGACGATCGCGGATAAAGACGGCATCATCGTTGCGGGACTCCTGTTTGACGCGGGTGCTGCGCAGTCGCTGACGCTGCTGGAAGTAGGGGCTGCCGGAAGCAACGCCAGTCACGCAAAGGATCCAATCTCGCTCCATGATGTGTTCTTTCGCGTGGGGGGCGCCGGCGTTGGACGCACGGTGGCCAATCTGAAGATCAACAGCAACGACACCATTGTCGATCACACATGGATCTGGCGGGCGGATCACGGAGCGGGCGTGGGCTGGGCGAGCAATACCAGCGCAAACGGCCTGGTGGTGAACGGAAAGAACGTTACTGTCTACGGGCTATTTGTGGAGCACCACCAGGAGTTTCAGGTGCTGTGGAATGGCAATGGCGGCCGCACCTACTTTTATCAGTCCGAGATACCCTACGATCCCCCCGACCAGAAGAGTTATTCGAGTGCGGCGGGTACGAATGGGTGGGCCCTCCTACAAAGTCGCTGATGGGGTGAAGACTCACGAAGCCTGGGGGCTTGGTATCTATAGCGTCTTCCTGCGTCCGAATGTTGTGCTGAGCCGTGCTATCGAAGTGCCTAAGTCACCGAATGTCCGGTTCCATCACATGATTACTGTTGCGCTGGGGAACCTGGGCGAGATCAGCAACGTGATCGATGACAAGGGGGGCGCGACTTCCATCCATCCACGCTTTACCCCCAAGGTGACGGAGTTCCCATAGGGTTCGCCCCATGTGTAAGGAAACAGGCTGAAATTTCTTCAACATGTGTCGAATTAGAGCCGCTCCGGGGTGACTCAACGCGGCGAAGGGATGAAGAGCCGCTATTCCGGGACGCTACCTGCGGCTGGTCCCAGAAAGCTCGCGATGTTTGTGCCAGAATACAATGCTGAATCGTGAAGGCTTCCACAACAGCATGGCGACGCGCGCTCCTGGGATATGGGCTCTCCATAGCATTCTGGATGCCCCTGGCCGCGCTGCTGGCGTGGCAGCAATATCGCATCTCTCAGGAAGAACACCTGAAGGTATCGCTGGCGAGCCTTCTCGTTCTGTACGGAGTACGCTTTTTTACCATCGCGCTGCTGACGCCACCGATCTTCTGGATCGCAGAGAAGGCCCCGATCAGCGCGGGCAATGTGGTGCGCCGCATGATCTATTACCTGGCGGGCTTCATTCCGTTCGCGCTGCTGTTTGCTGTGGTGCGCTGGAGCCTGCTTCCTCCCTTTTTGCCGCAAACCCAGCAATGGGGGCATCGAACGCTTGCCACATTGATTGGACTCACGTACACCACGTTTGGCGATGAGCTGATCTTCTATATTGCGGTCGTGATCGCCGCACACGCTGCCATTTATTTTCAGCGCATTCAGCGGCAGGAGCTGGAACAGCTTGCTTTGAAAGAGGCACTGACACAAAGCGAGCTGCACACGCTGCAGATGCAGATACAGCCTCACTTCCTTTTCAACACACTGAATGGCATCTCGTCGCTGGTTCATAGCGATGCAGGACGCGCGGAAGAGATGATTCTTCGGCTTTCGAGTCTGCTGCGGCGCACGCTGAAGCAGGATGGCTCCGACCTGGTGCGGCTGGCGGATGAACTTCGTCTTGCGGAAGACTATCTCGATATTGAAGGCATGCGGCTGGGAAGCCGCATGTCTGTACGCTGGGATATTCAGCCGGAGACGCGCGAGCTGCTGGTGCCGCAGTTCATGTTTCAACTGCTGATTGAGAATGGCGTGAAGCATGGAGTGGCGAACTCCCGGGGCGACGGCTGGATCGAGATCAGCTCCAGGCAGAGCCAGCAGGCGCTGAAGCTCGAAGTGAAGAACAGCGTGAGTGGGGAAACGCAACAGGGTATGGGAGTCGGCCACCAGAACATTCGCACCCGGCTGTCGCTGCTGTACGGCACTGATGCGCGTCTAATGTTTCATCGCAGAGACAAGATTGCCGTGGCAACCCTTGTCCTGCCGGTTTTTTCGAGTACGAATTCCGAGGGAAAGGGAAAGACGGTTCGCGAACTGGAACCGGAAATGAGGTCATGAATCATGCGCATACTTGTCGTAGATGATGAGCCGCTGGCTCGCGAATCGTTAGCGCGGGTGCTGAGTGAACGTTCGGACATCGACGAGGTCGATGTGGCCGTGGATGCCGTGGAAGCGCTGAGCCGCATTCGCGATCATGCGTACGACATCCTGCTGGTCGATATCCGGATGCCGGAGATGTCCGGGATGCAGATGGTGGACACGCTCCGCAGCCAGGGCAGTGACATGCCGGCGGTCATCTTTGTCACGGCATTCAACGAGCATGCGGTGGCGGCATTCGAACGGCACGCGACGGACTACATCCTGAAGCCCTTCTCGGCCGAGAGGGTGCATCGTGCGA
This sequence comes from uncultured Acidobacteriaceae bacterium, assembly GCA_963763665.1. Taxonomy (GTDB): domain Bacteria; phylum Acidobacteriota; class Terriglobia; order Terriglobales; family Acidobacteriaceae; genus KBS-83. The sequence continues at coordinate 298,406 of CAVXPT010000007.1, forward strand.
TCGACTATGCCAAGCGGCATTCCACAGAAGATCGCGAGCGCAGGCTTGCCGAGATACTGCCGCATCTGCAGACCCTGGCGAAGTCGACTCCGAGGATCGCGATCAAGTCGAAAGGAAGAATCCTTTTTATCGACGTCGCGGAGATCGTGGTTGCGGAAGCGGAGGGGAACTATGTGCTGCTGCGGCAGGACTCGGGCTCTCACCTGCTGCGCGAACAGATCTCGGTGCTGGCCGAGCGATTGGCGCCGCATGGATTTGTGCGCATTCATCGCTCGGTGCTGGTGAACGCGGCGCATGTGGAGGCGGTGAAGCCGCTGCTGACGGGCGAGTACCTGCTGCGGCTGAAGAACGGCAAAGAGTACAACGTCACGCGGACCTACAAGAAGAACCTGAAGCAGTTCGCCACCTTCTGGCTGGGCATGGATGCTATCGCGGGCTAGGTGATTGCTTGCTACGCGGCATCACTGAAAGCAGATCCTTCGCTGCGCTCAGGATGACCCATGTTTCCTGCTGCTCACTTATGTGTGGCGGCCGGCTGCGCCGGCTCGTCCACCTGCACGATGCGATCGCCCTTCACATCGGTGAGCGTCTGGACGGTGCCGCTCGGCCAGCGAATCTCCACTTTGCTGGCTGCGGTGTCTTTGCCTAAACCAAAGTGTGCGCGCTTGTCGTTCGAGGATAGATAGCTGCCTGCTGTCGATACGGTTACCATCTGCGTGCCGGCGCTGGTGGTGACGTGGATCTCCGCGCCGATGCCGTCGCGATTGCTGCGATGGCCAACCAGCGAGAACGTAAGCCAGTGGTTGCCGGTCGCAGTTTCATTGCGCAGAACGTATGCAGGTCCATCGTTGGTGGTGACGACGGCATCGATGCGGCCGTCGTTGTCCAGGTCGCCCACCGCCAGGCCGCGGCCGACCCACGCCTGCTGAAAGACGGCACCCGATTTTGAAGAGACATCCACGAAGCGCTTGCCGGTGTTGCGCGCCAGCAGCATCGGCTCCTTGTAGCGGAGCTGCGGAAAGTTGAGCTGAATGGTGTCGAGATCGTGGCCCTGGGTGATGAGCAGGTCCTTCAGTCCGTCGTTGTCGTAGTCGAGAAAGTGAATTCCCCATCCGGAGTGAAGCAGTGTCATGCCACCGATGCCGCTCATGTAGGTGTCGTAGGTAAAGCTGCCATCGCCGTTGTTTTTGTAGAGCGCGTATTTCTGATTGGCGAGGTCGGTGATGACGAGGTCGGGCAGTCCGTCGTTGTTGTAGTCCTCAAAATCGACGCCCATGCCGGCGAAGGTGCGGCCATCGCCATCGACGGCGACTTCTGCATTGAGCCCGACCTCTTCAAAGGTGCCGTTCCCTTTATTGCGGTAGAGGAACTCAAGCATGGAGTCGTTGGCCACCACGATGTCGAGCTTGCCATCGCGATCGAAGTCGGCCATCGCAATGCCGAGCCCTTTGCCCGGCTTGTCCATCCCGACCTTGGCGGCTACTTCTGTGAACTTTCCATTGCCGTCATTGTGGTAGACCAACGGGCTGATGGGTTGAAAGACATCCGGATGGCAGTAGGCGCGGTAGCCCTCTTTGTGTTCGCCGCAGTAGATATCGTCGAAGTCCCATTTCACGTAGCGGAGCACGACCAGATCGAGCAAGCCGTCGTTGTCCAGATCCACCCACGCAGCGGAGGTGGACCATCCACTTCCGCCGGTGCCTGATTGGGCAGTGACATCGGTGAAGGTTCCGTTGCCGTTGTTGTGGTAGAGCCGGTTGCCTCCGTAAGCCGTGACGTAGAGGTCCTCGAACCCATCGTTGTCGTAATCGCCGACGGCCACACCCATGCCATAACCGGCGCCCTGAAGACCGGCGTGCTCCGTAACATCTTCGAACGTGCCATCCTTCTTCTGGTGGTAGAGGCGATTCCAGTATTCCGGCCCGGTCTTCTGCGGGATCGAGCCCTTCGCGGTTGGATCGCTGAGCGGCGCACCGTTCACGAAGAAGATGTCGAGGAGGCCATCGTTGTCGTAGTCAAAGAGCGCGACACCCGAGCCCATGGTTTCGATGAGATATTTTTTTGCCGTGTGCGAGGCGCGGCCCTGAAACTTAATACCGGCTTTCGCCGTGATGTCGACGAAGTTGCCCGGAACAATGTCCGATGGGGCCGGAGCCGACTGTGGCGGCTGCGCGCTGGCTGAAAGCGCCGCGAGCAACACGCAAAAAAGTGGGAGACGGAACGACAAAGGCATATGAAAAGGCGCCCGCGAGATGCTGGTTTCGCGGATAGCCCCGCGGATAGTTCTACGATACGTGAGTCTCGGGGGTTGCGGTACCCGTCTTTTGTGCGCTGCTGCTCAGGCTGTTGCCTTGGCAGGCGCCGGCGCAATGGCGAGAAAGTCTTCCGCGAAGCGTCGCGCATATTCTTCGGTCAATGCTTCGACGCGCGCAGGATCGGCGGACCGCACGATGAGGCCGGCATGTTGGCGCTTCTGCATGCGGTGGACAATCTCCGGCGCGTTGTAGTGATCGGTGACGGGCTCCGCGTCGCGCGCCAGGCACAGCACGCTGCCCGCGTAGTCGGTGCCCAGCTTCGGCAGAGTGTACTGCTCGCCGCGGGCCAGAGCGACCTCGATGCGCGCCCACTCCACCCACGGATTGAAGCCGTATGCCTGCTCGATGACATCGGCGATGAACGCTCCGCCGACGCGTGCTGCAGCTTCAAGAAAATAGAAGCGGCCATCCGCGGCAGAGCGAATCCACTCCGTGTGGGTGACGCCATTTGCGAGTCCCAGGGCGCCTACTAGATTCTCGTGAAGCTGTGGGATCTCCTTCGCAGGAATCGAAGCGCGGTCGACAGTGCGCGTGGTGAAGACGCCGCCCTGGTGCATGAGCTGGAAGGGCGGCTTGCCGTATTGATGGACCGGCGCGGTGAGCGTGTGGCCGCTCCACACGACACCATCGGCATGGAAGATGTCTCCGGGGATAAAGCGCTCCAGCAGGTGATGCGACTGGCGGTCGCCAAGCTCGTCGAGCAGCGGCCACAGCTCTTCCTGCTGATGCAGCTTGCGGATGCCGATGGCGGATGCATCGGTGCGCGGCTTCAGCATCCACGGCGCGGGTGTCTGCTGCATCCAGTGGTGCAGGTCGTTGTGGTTGAAGGCGCCGATGAAGTCAGGGACGAGCAGCCCGGCTTCGCGTGCGCGCACACGCATGGAGAGCTTGTCGCGGAAGAAGCGCGTTGCCGATTCGCCCATGCCGGGCAGGCGCATGTGCTCGCGCAGCGTTGCCGCAATTTCCATGTCGAACTCGTCGAGGGCCACGATGCGGTCGATCTTGCGGGAGCGCGCGAGATACATGACGGTATTGATCACCTGCCAGGAAGCCATATCCTCCGGCATGGTATGGATTGCGCTGAGAATGTCGCGCGGCCAGTCGGCTTCGCGATGCTTGTCGAGCGTGAGGAGCTCCACGCGGCAGCCGAGGCGCGCGCACTCGCGCATGAAGGGCTGGCCTTTTACATAAGTGGAGAGGCAGAAGATCAGCGGCTGTGACGAATTGCTGTCTGTTGCATACTTTCATCCTTCTTTCGGGCAAAATCCGGCCGAGGCCCCTACCCATTCCTGATTGCGGTTGTGATCGACGCCCATCATTTTGCCGCGGCCCATGCGGATGAGGCTGATGACGGGCTGGAGCGTATCGCCATCGGGCCACACATACATGATGCGCACTTCTGCCTGCGTGAGTCCGTGCGGCGTATCGATGACCGGCTCGAAGCGAACGCGCTGCTGCAGCAGGTAGTTGTGACGCTGATCTGCAGGTATCGCGGTGAGCTCGGCGTCCGTGGGCGCGAACTGAACGCCTTTGCCGGCGAAGGAATAGAGGGGCTTGAAGACCCACTGTTCACGATCTTCGGAGAGCAGACCGCGACCCTTGCCGTCATACCAGTCGCTGAGAAAGACTGCCGGTGGAACCGCAGGATGATGCAGCCAGGGAATGGCGAATTTGCTGATGCGGAAGTACCAGTTGGGATGGCCGGCCCACTCGACATCGAGATCGTCGCGATAGTCGAAGGGCAACGCGATGCCTTTTCGTTCGAGCTCATCGACGATGGCGCGGTTGTAGATGCGCTCGATGGGGACGTCGCGCGTGCCACTGCGATAGAGGAGCCGCCGCCCTTCGCGTTTGAGCTTTGCGATGTCTACAGTTTGGATGCCGAGTCGGTCTTCATGGACGTGGAAGTCGGGCAGCGTCTTCTGCGCTTCGGGTTCAATCTCCAGCAGAACGACGTTCTCCGGAGCATGGTTGCCGACGATCACGCGGCGCAGAAGCGCCCAGTAGCTTGCGTCGTCATGGCCGCTGAGAAAGCGTTCGAGGTTCGGTGCCAGGTTGAAGGTGCGCGCATAGCTCTCGAAAAGGACTGCCTGAAATCCGAAGATGGACGGGAAGGCTTGCAACTCCACTAGGCGCGGCGTGAGTGAGCCATCGTCTTCGCGCACCAGGCCGAAGTCGGCGGTCATGAAGTGCGGATGCGCCGGGCAGTGCGGCACGCGGAAGCGTTCCGGGACCGCTTCTTCGGATGCTTTGAGGAACGCAGCATTGCCGAGTAGCTGATGCGTGAGCTCGGCGCCGGTATCGGCGATCTGTTGCATCAGCGCAGGCGGGAAGAAGCAGGGCGTCTCCGAGATGCGGAACTCCAGCGGAGCCCGCGCACGGCGCGCGCAGTCTTCGAGCAGCGCCTGATAGCGTTCGGGCCGGTAGTCGCGATTGAATGCCTGCCGCAGCTCTGGCAGCACGCTGCCTCCTTGTTTCCTGTCCAGCTCAGGATGGGATCAGGAATCGACCCTCACGCATGATCTGTTCTTCGCCCGCTGTGCTTTCGAGCCAGATGTTGAAGTTGAGACCGACGACATCAATGTGTGTCGAGGACGTCCACTTCGCGCCGGTGTGTTCGCCGTAGGGATCGCCGAAAGCGATGTGGATGCCGGGAAATTTCTCATCCTGGAGAATGTTGCCGATCACGCGCGTGACACCAATATTCGTGCCGATGGCGAACTCGCCCACGCGATCGGAGTTTTCGTCGCGATGCGTGTACTCCCAAAAGTCGTCCTGCAATTGACTGTTGCTGGAGGTGCAGGCGACGATGCGATTCTTCGCGATGGTGATGGTCATCGGAGTTGCGGCGAGGGAGCCGTAACGCTGGCACAGGTAGTCGCCCACGACGCCGTCAACGACGAAGGTGCCGTTGACTTCACCGGGCGCGGTGAAGACCTCGCCGCCGGGCAGGTTGCCCCACTTATCCGGACTGATGATGCCACTGGTCTTGAGCCATTTGTAGCCGGGATTGAGCTCTGCGCGAATCTCCGTGCCCGCCGCCGTTGAGGCGCGTACCGCGGTGGCCTTGCTGGCACGCTCCAGCACGCGCTGGCTGAGACGATCGACAGCGGTAAAGTCCGCGCGCATGCCTTCGAGCATGATCTGCGGCGAGATGTTGACCATGTGGGCATGACGCATGCGGCGCCGATTGACCACGTCCGTCATCTGCCTGCGGGAGAGCAGTTCGTTCTGCTGTACCTGCACGGCGAAGATGGATACCTGGCTGGTCTCCATGTCGGCAAGCACCTCCGCCGGCATGCCGGTGAGCGGGCGCGGCGCCAGCTCTTCCAGAACGAAGGCATTCCATGGGCAGCCGACTCTCTGGAGTTCATGCGCGATCGACGCGGCGATCTGGATGGTCGCCTGATCGGTGATGACGGTCACCTTTTCCGTGGGCTGAATGCGCAGGCAGGTGGTGACGGCGCTGCGTGCGCCGGGAGTGAAATCGGCCGGGAAGGCAACGTCAAGGAGCTGGGTGCGGGTCGTGGTCATGGTTTGCAATGGAATGTTGCAGTGTATCGTGTCGGCAGATGGGATGCGCTAAAACAGGCCGGCGCGCGTCTCCTCCACCATGTAGTCGACGACGGCGTTCAAGTCTCCGTTGGTCTCCTTGAATTTGCGAACCTGCCGCTGCGCACCGGAACCGTTGTCGAGAATGCTGCGCACGGAGGCGACCGCCTCGCGGCTGCCCAGCTCATCCACGCAATCATCGACGAAGCCCAGATACTCGAGAATCAGCTCGCGCTCGTCCACTTCTATTTCCTTGCCGAAGTCGATCAGCTTGCCTTCCAGGCCGTAACGCACGGCACGCCACTTATTTTCCATCAGCAGAGCGCGACTGTACTGGCGGAAGTCCTGGTTGCTGGCATGCAGCTTCCACAGTTTGTACGCGGTGGCCTGGATCAACGCGGCGATGGCGATCGTCTCCTCCGCGCGCATGGGAATATCGCAGATGCGTACCTCGACCGTGTTGAAGAAGGGATGAGGACGGATGTCCCACCAGATCTTCTTCGCGTTGTCCATGCAATTGGTTTTGATCAGCAGGTTGCAGAACTGCTCATACTCGCCCCAACTGGCGAAGTTATCCGGAATGTTGGTGCGCGGGAACTTATCGAAGACCTTCGCGCGATAGCTGTGCAGTCCCGTGTTACGGCTGCGCCAGAAGGGCGAGTTGGTGGAGAGCGCAAGGATATGCGGCAGGAAGTAGCGCATCGAATTCATGATCCGAATGGCTGCTTCCTTGTCCTCGATGCCGACGTGCACATGCAGACCGAAGATCAGGTTCGCGCGCGCCACCTGCTGCAGGTCTTCGACGACGCGCTCATAGCGCTCGTCGGGATAGATGTCCTGCGCGCTCCAGTCGGCGAATGGGTGAGTGGCGCCGGCTACCAGCACCAGGTCGTGCTCCTGCGTGATGTGGATCATCTGCCGGCGGAGATCGTATAAATCGTCGCGGGCTTCCGTGATGGTGCGGCAGATACGCGTTCCTACTTCGACGACTGACTGATGCATCTCGGCCTTCACGCGCTCCTCGAGACGGCGCTTGCCTTTGGCGAGCAGCTCTGTCTTGATGTGCGAGCGCAGGTCGCGCGTCACCGGGTCTACGGTCTGGTACTCCTCTTCAATGCCGAGCGTGAAGGATGGGCGCATGATGCGAGGCTCCAGATGTCGACTGACTTTATGCGGAAGGGCCCGTGGCTTTCGTTGATTTGCCCGCCGCTTTCTTTGCCGGCGATTTTTTCGCGGCAGGCTTCTTCTCCGCGAGCCGCTTTCGCTGGACTCGATCCGGCCGCGGCCCTGGTGACGGGCTTGCCCGAGAGGAACGATGACCAGACGAAGCCACCTGCGGGTGTTCCGGCATGCTGCTTTGCCTTCTCGACGGCCATTTCGGCTACGGCATCGACGATCCAGCGGAAATTCGCTTCGCCCACGGAATGGACGTCCGCATCGGGCGCGGGATTCATGAAGTCGATGGCATAGGGCACACCGTCCTCCACTGCGAACTCGACCGTGTTCAGGTCATAGCCCAGTGCGCGGCATAGCGCGAGCGCATCGCGCTCTACGCGCGCGAGCAGTTGTGGCGCGTATGCGGGCGGGTCCTTGACGTACCGCTCGTGGAAGGGGCGCCGCGGATCGTACGGCATGATGTGGACCTTCTTCTGATTGATGACGTAGCAGCGGAAGTATTCCTGGAACTTCACCGCGCTCTGCAGGGTCATGCACAGGTCGCCGGTCTGGTCGTAGGCCTGGAAGAACTGCTCCCAGTTGTGCACGTGATAGACGTCGCGCCAGCCGCCGCCATCGAAAGGCTTGAGGAAGGCAGGGAAGCCGACGTATTCGAAGATGCCTTTCCAGTCGAGGGGGTACTCGAGGTTGCGCATCGAGCGGTCGGTAGTGCCGGCCGGGTACTCCTTATGCGGCAGCAGCACGGTGCGTGGCACGGCGACGCCAAGCTTGCGGGCCAGCGCGTAGTTAAAGAATTTATCGTCCGCGGACCACCAGAACGGGTTGTTGATGACGATGGTTCCGGTGAGCGCCGCGTTCTTCAGGAAGCCGCGATAGAAGGGGATGTCGTGTGAGATGCGGTCGACGATGACCGCGTAGCCGCTGGATGCTGCCTCACGCACGCCGCCGACCTGGAGCGACTCGGCCGTGATGTCGGGGAGCTTCATCGCGTTGATGCGCTCGACCAGCGCTCCGGGGAAGGTGTTCTCCATGCCATACAAGACGCCGATCTTTTTCATGCTTGCTCCTTCCGTCGCGGGTTCATGCTTGCTCCTTCCGTCGCCGGTTCATGATTGCTGCCTCCGTCGCGGGGGCTCGCTCCCAGTGTCTGCCAGGATCGTGCATCACAGGTAAACATTCATCATGCGCTGCCAGGTGGGCCAGTCGTGGCTGTTCCAACTGTCCCATATTGCGAGCTGATGCCGCACGGCGTGGCTGAAGAGCAGATGCGAGAGACGCTGGTTCTGCCCCAGGCATTGGTCATCCCAGCCGGTGGCCAGTACATAGGTGTTCTGGCGGTAGCGTTCCAGGTACCAGGGGTCACTCATGTTCGCCATGTAGTGAGGCGGCAGGTTGAAGTAGACATCGTCATCGTAATAGCCATGCAGGAAGTTGGAGATATCGAATGCGCCCGACATCGAAAGAAAGCCGGTGAAGAGATCCGGATGGCGCAGCGCGATGTTCACCGCATGGTAGCCGCCAAAGCTGCAGCCGAGGCTGATGAGGTGACCGTCCGAGTTCTTGAGGCGGACCAGCGGAAGCACTTCGTTCAGGATGTATTCCTGATACTGGATCTGCCGCGCAATGCGCCAGCGCGGCGGCACGTCGCGGTTGTACCAGCTCTCGGCGTCGAGCGAGTCTACGCAATACAGCTGGATCTCCCCGTTGTCGATCTTGTGGCCGACGGAGGCGACCATGCCGCGGTCTTCAAATTCATAGAAGCGCGCCTGCGAACTGGGAAAGACGATGACGGGCACGCCGCCGTGTCCGAAGACGAGCAGCTCCATCTCCCGGCCCAGACGCTCTGAATACCACTTGTGATATTCGCGATTCATGCTCGGTGGATCGTTCTCCCGCTCAACTCTCACACCCCTGCTGGCCCCGGACGCTGGCCCTTGATAGGCTCTTTCAAAGAAATCCGCTCTACTGTAGCAGAGCCGCGGCCACGTGCCCGCTTATCCGCAATCCACGGAGAGCAAATATCAATATCGGGATCAGGGAGGCACGTGTACGAAGCAGAACAACTTACTCTCGAGCCACTGGAATTGAGAAAAGCCACTCGAAACGCCGCTGAAGATGGGACGCAGGCGGACTCGGCCTCCACCGCGGTGACGGGGCCGGTCAGCTTTGACGAGCCCGTGCCGGTTCACGGCAACGCCCGGCTGCTGCTGCACCGTCAGTTTGTCTCGACCTTTCTGGCGGCGCGCCGGGATGTGATCGTCGCCCTGCCGCCGGACTATTTCAGCTCCGGTTTCCGCACCGGGCGGCGTTACCCGGTGCTCTACCTGCAGGACGGGCAAAACCTCTTTGACGGTTCGACCAGCTTCATCAAAGGCAGCTTCTGGGATGTGCAGACGACCAGCGACCGGTTGACCGAGGAGGGCGCCATCGAGCCGCTGATTGTTGTGGGCATATACAACACCGGCGTGGAGCGCATGGAGGAGTACACGCCCATGCGCGATCCGAACCTGGGCGGCGGCAAGGCAAATCTCTACGGCCGTTTGCTGGTGGAGGAGCTGAAGCCCTGGGTGGACCAGACCTATCGCACGCTCGATGGGCCTGCACACACGGGCGTTGGCGGCTCGTCGCTGGGCGGCCTGGTCTCGCTCTACTGCGGTCTCACGTGGCCGCAGATCTTTGGACGGCTGGCGGTGCTGTCGCCTTCCGTGTGGTGGGCGCGCGGCGGCATGCTGCCCTATGTGCGGCGAACGCGCCCGGAGCCTCGTCCACGCATCTGGCTGGATATGGGACTCTCCGAGGGACCGACGATCAGGAAGTGCGATGAGCTGCATCGCCTGCTGGAGCGGCGCGGCTGGCGCGACGGCACCGATATGCAATATCTGCGCGTGCCGGGCGGCCGTCACAATGAGGATGCGTGGGCAAAGCGCGTCGATCCGTTCCTGCGCTTCCTTTTCCCCCCGACATAGGACTGTCGTGAAGCGGAGCGAAGGAGTCCTGTTGTCAGTCGGCTAGAGCGAATTTCCCACGAGCTAGACCGAAGCCAATACCGACGACGTGGCTTTTCCGTTAAGAAAAGCCACTCTGAGACGAACCAGGCCATGAATGGCTATTGGGAAATCTGCTCTAGCATAGAAGGATGACGACTGTTTCCACACAGGCTTTGTTGTTCGATATGGATGGAGTGCTCATCAACTCCATACCCGCGGTGGAGCGCGTATGGTCTCGCTGGGCTGCGGAGCGGGGCTTCAACGTGCAGGAGGTGCTGCGGCACGCGCACGGACGGCCCAGCATCGCCACGCTGCGCGATCTGCTGCCCAATGCCGATCACGAGGCGGAGAACCGCATCATCGAGCAGGCGGAGATCCACGATGTGGATGGGATCGTTCCGCTGCCCGGCGTGAAGGAACTATTGGCGGCTCTACCGCACGACCGCTGGGCCATCGTCACCTCCTGCACGCGTCCCCTTGCGGAGGTACGGATTCGCGCCGCAGGACTGCCCACGCCGGAGCTGTTCATCACCGCCAACGACATCACGCGCGGGAAACCGCACGGCGAGCCATATCAGAAGGGCGCCGCCGGCCTGGGCTTTGCGCCGGAGGAGTGCATCGTCGTGGAGGATGCACTTGCGGGCATTGCGTCGGGACAGAACGCGGGAGCGCGAGTGATTGCCTTCACCACCACGGCGTCGATCGACGATCTGGTCGCTGCAAAGCCGGACTGGATGCTGAGAGATTGCTCCGCAATACGCCTCGAAGGCAGCAAGCCTGATCTGCAACTGGCGTTGGAAGAGGTAACGGTAAGCGCCAGGTAGTGGAGCAGATGGCGCATTTCGCGAACGAGAATCACCAGTCCCGAGCACCTGCCCGGGACTGGCAAATCCCTACGCTACATGCACGCCGAATCCGCCTGCCGGCTTCATCTCCTCGTAGCTATTGTCAGCCTGAACCGGCATCATCTCGGAGTTCGAGTAGACCTTGCTGATAATAGAGAGGGGACGGCCGCGAACTTCGTCGTAGACCCGGCCAAGGTATTCGCCAAGCACGCCCATGCAAAGAAGCAGCATGCCGCCGACCAGGAAGACCGCGGAGGCCACGCCGAAGCCCGCAGAGTGGAACGGATTCTGCGAGAATATGGTGGAAACTCCGAGGAACGTTGCCACGAAGACGGAGAAACAGGCCAGCAGGAAACAGAGCCGCAGAGGCTTGTAACTGAAGCTTGTGATCGCATCCATCGCGTACTTGATCCGGCTCAGGAAGGACAGCTTGCCTTCGCCGCCTGCCCGGTCTTGCCGGTCATAGAAAACGACAGCATTGCTGTAACCGACCCAGGCGCGTAATCCCGGCAGGTAGCGGTTGCGCTCGCGCATGGAATTGATCGAATCGACAGCCTGCCGATTCAGCAGACCGAAGATTCCAGCGTCGAGAGGAATAGGAAAGTCGGAAAGGGCTCCCAGAAGGCGATAGAAAAGAGGGAAGAGCTTGGCCAGAAGCCTGCGCCGCTCCTGACGGCTCCTTCTTACCGCGACGACAACTTCAGCGCCGTTCCGCCAGGCTTCCACCAGCTCCGGCACGACCTCGGGTGGATCCTGGAAATCACCATCCATGATGACCGTGGCATCGCCACGAGCCGTCAGCAGACCGGCGGAAATGGCTCCCATGTGTCCCCAGTTGCGGGAGAGTTCCACCACCACAACGTGGGGATCAGAGGCCTGCAATCCTCTGAGTAACTCCAAGGACGAGTCCCTCGAGCCATCATTTACATAGACCACTTCCCAGTCTTCATTCGTTTCTTCCAAGGCATTGGCAATAGCTTCATGAAACTGCAAAACGAGCACTTCTTCGTTATAAATGGGTACGACTACTGATATCATTCGGCACCCCCTGAGTCTTTCATCCCTTTCTGACATAGCCAAAATAGTGCAATCCAGTTATTCCGAGGCCCGGTGATTTCCATCGGGCGTTGTTGTCTCGCCCATGTCGTGCTGCGTTATTCAGGACCACCCTGGAAAACGCGTACTCTCCATCGCACCTCGGCCGGGGTCATGACCACAACGTAGCGTGCGTGCATCTTCTGGGCCGCCTGCGTCTTGCCGTGATCGGCGACCTGTACCTCGTATTCGACGTTGTCTACCAACTGAACGGATAACCCCTCTGGTGAGTAAAAGATTATTTGCAAGTCGTGGGATTGGTCCAGATAACGGGTAGAGATACCCATCGTAACTTGGTCACGAATCGTATCGGCCAGCTTGTCCTTAGCGGTACCGACAAAATCCCGGTTGAGCAGGTCCACGCGATTCTGCTGAAGGGCTGTCCTGGCGCTCTGCCATGCCTGCAGATAGTCGCGAATGACCGCCGCCTTGGTCTGCTCATTCAGAACTCGCGGTCCCTGCAAATTGGTTGGCTCAAGGCGCACGGCCGGCTGATCCGCCCTTACGGAGAAAGTCAGGGCGAGGGCCGCGCACCACACCAGCGCGAGCTTCGTCATGGCTGTTTTCCCCAGCGAATCTCATTTCCCAGGACAACACCGGTCGCGGCGGAGATCTTCGCGCCGTTGTATGCCGGTAGCTCCGCCTGCGCGATTCCGCGCTTGAGAGGCACGTCTACCGTTGTCTGACTGCCATCGTGTGCTTCCGTGAACGTGACGACCGTTCCGTCCGGCACAGCATTGCCGCTGCAGTCGCGCAAGGGGTCTGTTGTCAGCTCAATCTTCTGTCCCGAGGGCCGAGCACTCATCTTTAATCCACATGGATCGCCAGGTACCTGCTGTATGATGCGCGTACTCGAAATATCGCCAGCATGCGCCGTAAAATGTGCGGCGCCTTCTTTTGCGGCGGAGTCCATTTGGGTCCACGCGCGGCCTTCACTGGTCATGGCTGTCCGCGTCTGCGTGACACCAGAGCTGCTTGACAACGCAAAGGACACAGAGGTAGGCGTAACGATCAAATTCTGGTAGGCGTCAAAGATGTACGCGGCGCCACTGATGCCGTCATGAAGGCTGACGGGAAGCCGGGACGGCTTGGCCAGGAAGCTCAGGTTTGCAACCCGGCTCGCCGGGATGACATCGAGAGTGCCGTTATCGGTTGCGGATTCTCCGGCCAGGACCACCAGGTAATGACCGGCATTGTGGAGCACCCCAGAAGCAAAGGACGCCGCTTCTCCCAGTTGCACCTCTTGCCGCAGAACCTGCCCAAAACCAACGATGTAAAGAGTCGCCTTGCCGCTCCCGGTGGTTGGAATCGAGAAGGCGCTCCCGGCTTCCACCTGTTTGGGCACGTTCATGCTCGCGCTCTGTGCCTGGACCAGAGGCATGGCCGCGAAAGCTAGGCCCACCAGAAACGGAAGCCGCAATCTCATTGAAGACCGCCCGAACTGTATGTCGCCGTGACGGCGCGCTCGCTACTCACCTGGCCTGCGATGTCGGGGGGAAGCGTAATAGTAAACGGGACCGGGGTCTGTGGCAAGAGTGCTCGATCGGTATATTGATCGGCGACCCAGACTAATTTGCCATTCTTGTCGTAGAAAGTGCCCAGAATATGCGCAACATTTACCACCTGGCCGCTCTGGTCAACAAGTTTTCCGGTCAGCGACGCCCCCGGCGCCGGGTTCAACTTCTGGTCCTCAATCGCAATGACGGGGTCCGCGGAGGCCGCGACCAGTGAGGCGGACGGATCCATCCGTACGCTCCCGACCTGGGACAAGGAGACGCCAGGAAACGATATGAGAAACGGGGTGACCTGCTTGGGCAGGAGGAGGTGCGAAATCTTGTCAAAGCTGTCCTCGGTCGCGATCGGCGTTCCGTTCTTCGCGATAAGGGTAGCCTTTACCGAAACAAATGCCGGCACCACATCTTCGTTGAGCAGCTCGCCCATGATGAGCACGCCGTCACCGCGTTCCAGCGGGTGCATGTCGACGATGCGCACGTGCGGCGATTCCACATCCTGCGCGCCCCAGTCGTCCTCGCCGCCGCGGTAGATCACATCCCATCGCAGGTAGTTCACCGGAATCACCTGCGGGGGGACTCGCGGTTCCTTGACCAGAGGCCATTCCACTTCCCAGCGATCGCCGTTTCGTATGACGTGCAAGTTCTTGGTGTCGGTAAAGGTGCCGACAACGGTGGACCAATACAGCTTCAACTGCATCTCGGCATCGTCCGCGGAAGCATGAAGCGGGCGTACCTCAAAGTGATCGAGCGTCGCGTACGAGCGAAGGCTGATATAGGTGCCGTTCAGGTCGCGCGCGAAGTCCGACTCGGTGAACTCGCCCTTGTTCGCGAGTTTCGAGTAGGCGCTTCCCCAGTGCCGCTGGCCGATCTCACGGGCAAGGTTCTCCACCGCCGCCTGCGGCGTGGACGAGGGGCGCAGCAGGCCGGTTGTTCCCGCATCCGCCAGCGCGGCGGCTGACTCGTTGGGATGAAGGATGCTGATCACGATCAATAGAGCGGTCGCCAGGAAAATGAACGCCGCAAGCCCAAGTCCGCGCTTCATAAGGCCAGCCTCCCCGGTGCCAGAGCTTCGGCAGTATTGGAGGTCCCCTCTTCGGCTCCACCAGGCCAGCGTTCCCCTGGAATGAGCAGCACCAGCAACGCCAGGATGCTGCTGCCAAACGGGAGAGTGCCCCACATCAGCCCCTGCCAGCGAGGCGGGATAAGAGCCGTGTTCATGGGTACCGCCGGCGGCGCTCCCTCTTTGCTCCAGATCGTGACGGTCTTGTCTTCCAGGGCGTCCACGCGGCGGAAGCCGGCGAAGGTCAGCAGCGGGTCATAGTACGGATCTTTCACGAAGACCCACTTCAATCCGTAACGGTCGGCGTGATAGAGGATGGCTCGCAGCGCGTCGAGACCGGTTTTCCCGAAGAATTTCGAATTGGTAAGCTCCGCCCCGCCGTGCTCGGTCAACTCCGGCAACGTACGTCCTGAGTTCCATACTCCATCGACGCTGCCGGCATCCGTCAGCGTGGCCAGGCGCGAGACTCTGCCGCTGCCAAAACCCAGCGTGACGTAGCGGTACTTGTCGTGCCCGTCGCGGTCGAGCCAACCGGCGGCGGAGTCCACACTGAACTGGCTCGCGTCGGCCGGGCGATAGATGATCCAGGCCGCTCCCAAGGCGCACGTGAAGGCTGCGGCAACGGTGAGACCGATCACCGCGCGCATGCGGAATCGATCGACAAGCTCGGTGGCCAGAAGTCCCACAAACGGCAATGCAAGCAGGGTGGCCCAGTAGCTGAAGCGCTCCATGGTCAGGACTTCATAGGCGCGGCCGAGGACCAGGTGTCCCACCGGTGTGGTGCCTCCGATGCCAATGAGGAATGCCAGCCAGAAGCCCAGGAGCAGGGGACGGAGCCGCACCACCGCGGAGCCACGCAGCACGATGAACGGCAGGACCAGAATCAAGGCTCCGTAGGGAACGACGAAGTAGTTGAGGCCCAGCCAGGGGCTCAGGATGTAATTCGCACGGCTGGCGTGCGAAATCGTCACCTGGGTGACGGGATTGTGGATCAGCGCAATCCAGAAGGGAAGAAGAACGACGGCGATCGCCACGGCGACCACGACCACGATCGAGATGGTTCGGGTCACAAAAGCGGGTGTCGAAATCCGTTCGCCGTTCTCGCGGTCCAGAAACACCAGTCCGAGCACCGGCAGGGCAAAGAAGAACGATCCGAAGAGCAGCGTGGCATGGTGGGCGGCAGCCGCGGCGGTGAAGAGAGCGGCGCCTTTTAGAAAGGATCGCCACCTGCCGAATCGAATCCATTCGAAGAGATACGGCAGCGCGTTGAGATAGATCGGTGCGGCGGAGGTAGTGGACAGCTGTCCCGCGGCGTAGACGAGGAAGCTTTCTGACCCAAGAAACACGCTGGCCAGTGCCGCGTAGGATGCGGCTCGCTCACTGACCCAGAGGCGGGAGAAGCGATAGACTCCCAGCGCAAGCAGCAGGATAGCGGCGAACTGCACCGCCATGTAGGCCATTTCCAGGCCGAAGGCATGCGATAGCACCGCCACCCACTGCTGCGGCAAAGGCGGATAGGTGGTCTGAGAGAAGCCTGCGTACCATTTTGCGTTCCATGGATCGAACCAGTGGTGCACGTAATGGGAGGCGAAGAAAATGTGAAAGTTCGCGTCGTAGGAGTGCAGGGGCAACTTCATAAGAAGAAGCGGGACATGCACGATCACCGCCGCCAGCATGATGAAGCTTAGCGGGATGGGCCGTTTCGACGCGGCGACGGAATCAATTCTCTCCAAGGTCCCCTCTTAAAAGGCGTTAGAAGTGCCGGAATTGCCACTATAATTCACATTGATTCCGGTTGACCGAGATCACGTCATTCAACCGTCTGGGCTCACATTACCTATGCATGCGTTTCAGTTACCTTTGCGCGCACCTAGGTTACTTTGAACTGTGGGGCCCGTAACTCTACGTATACCTGCGCGTTGCTCTGTATGCACATGAGTGACGGGGTATGTTTCCGTTACCTTCGCATGCACTTGCGTGACCCGGTTCGCCGCTGGAGTGCATCCGAGATGAATACCCTGGGCTTTATCATTGGTCTTCCATCGCCCTTTAATAATCTGGATGAAATTTGCCGGTGACTCGTTGATTGCCAGACTTGCATACCTGAAGATCGGGTACTTATCTTTGCTCGTCTTCGCGGTTTGCAGTAGCTCTTTGCAGGCCCAGACGTATGAGATAAGCCCAACTGCGCCTCCAAACGCCCAATCCGCCCCCAAAAAACAGCCCCAATCCGGTCAGAAGTCCGGACAGAAGCCCGCTCAAAAACCCGGCCAGCAGGCTGCTCCGGCTGCGCCCTCGCCGGGCGAATCTCTGGGCTGGGGGTCCAACATCCAGGATGCCCGCATCGCCCGCGCCGCAGAGATGGCCTTGAAGCAGGGAAATCACGGGCTCGCGGTCAGTCTGGCGCAGCGCGCGGCGCAGTCGGCCCCCAATGATGCGCAAATCTGGATTCTTCTGGGCTACGCTGCCCGGCTCAATCATCAATATGGACTTTCCGTCGATGCGTATAGCCACGGCCTTCGCCTGAAGCCTTCGGCACTGGACGGCATGTCCGGCCTGGCGCAGACCTACAGCATTATTGGCAAAACGGACGATGCCTTGCGGCTGCTTAAGCAGGTGGTCGCGGCCGATCCCAGGCGCACCGACGATTCGCTCCTATTGGGTGAGCTGCTCATGCGCGGCGGCGACTATCCCGGCGCCATCGGCTATTTTCGCCGGGCGGAGCAGGCGCAGCCGGGCACGCGGTCCGAGGTGCTGCTGGCGCTCGCCTACCAGCATCTGAAGCAGTTCGACCAGGCGAACCGCTATCTGGAGATGGCCAAGCACCGTTCGCCGGACAATCCCGACGTGCAACGCTCGCTGGCCGGATACTTTCTGGAAACGGGAAGCTATGGCGAAGCCATTGCGGCGCTCAAGGCCATTCGCAATCCCCGGCCGGACGTATTGGCGGAGCTCGCATACAGCTATCAGCTCGACGGCAAACCGGTGGAATCGGCCAAAGTCTACGCGCAGGCCGCCAACGCCAGGCCGAAGGACCTTGCTCTGCAGCTTTCGGCAGCGCAGGCGCAGGTGGCGCTTGGCGCCATAGAGAAGGCCGATCCATTTCTCAATCGTGCGGCACAACTCGATCCCGAGCACTACCGGCTGCATGCCATCCGGGGACAGATTGCGCGGCTCCAGGATCGCAATGCGGATGCAGTCAAGGAATACAACGCTGTGCTGGCGCATATGCCGGCGGACCCGGCAGAAGGCCCGCTTTACGGCATCCAGGTCCACCTGAATCTGATGGAGCTGTTGGAAGGCCTGAAGCAACGCGATGCTGCCCGCGAGCAACTGGACATCGCGCAGAAGCAGATCAGCGCACTCAACGAGACCGGGCCGGGCAGATTGCCCTTCCTGCGCCTCCGGGCGTCGATCAAGATGCACCTCAACGATCTGGATGGTGCGGGCAGCGATCTCAAGGAAGCATTGGCGATCAACCCCAAAGACCCGAACAGCCTGCAGCTGGATGGGGACCTGCTGATGAAGCAGGGGCGCACCGAGGAGGCGATCAACGTCTACAACCAGATCCTCGATGTAGACCCCAAGAACCGATTTGCGCTCACTTCCCTGGGCTATGCCTCCCGGACCGCGGGTCGCGACCAGGATGCGGAGAAGTATTTTCTCCGCCTGGCGCAGGCTGATCCGAAGCTGTACGTTCCATACGCGGCACTGGGCGACATGTACACCGCGCGCCGCGCCTTTGCGAAGGCGGAAACCAGCTACAGCAAGGCCTATAAGCTCGCTCCGAAGAACGCCCTGGTCGTGGCCGGAGGCATGAACGCCGCGATTGAAGCGCATAAGCTGGACCTGGCCGGCGAATGGATGAGCCGCACCACGAAGGATATGCAGGACGAACCCCAGGTGCTGCGTGAGGAAGAGCGATACCTGAGCTTCAAAGGCAACTATCAGGAATCGGCTGACATTGGCGAAAGGGTGATCAAGATGTTGCCCAAAGACCGGGATGTGGTCATCTATCTCGGCTACGACCTGCTCAACCTGAAGCGCTACGACGAGCTGCTGAAGCTGACCGCCGAATACAACGAGATTCTGCCGAAAGAGCCGGATATTCCGCTGCTTGCCGGCTACGTGCATAAGCACAACAACCAGCTCGATGAGGCGCGCGCGGATTTTACCAACGCACTGGCCCGCGATCCTGAGGTGGTGACCGCATATGTCAATCGCGGATACATCCTTCACGACCTCCGGGAGTCGAAGGCCGCGGCGGCCGACTTCGAATCAGCGATCAAGCGGGATCCCAACAACGGCGAGGCTCATCTGGGGCTTGCGTATGCCAATCTGGATCTTCGCCGCTCCGGGATCGCCTTGAAAGAGTCTCAACTGGCTGAAAAGTTTCTCGGGGATTCCGAAGCGATCCACCTGATTCGCGGGACGGCCTATGGACAGAGGCGTGAACTCACGAAAGCCGCGAGCGAGTATCGCCTGGCGTTGAAGTTCAGCCCGGACAATCCATCGCTTCACCTGGCGCTGGCGGGCATTCTGTATTCACAGCGCCAGTACCACGAATCGATTGACGAATTGCAGATCGCGCAGAAACTGGCTCCGACGGACGCTCCCACCTACGCGATGCTGGCTCGTGCGTACGCTCAGCTCGGAGACCGGGAACAGACCATGCGGAATGTGCAATTGGCGGAGCAGAATGCTCAGTCGATGCCGGTCAAGCGCAATCAGCCCGGATCCGGACCGTCTTCCATCTATTTGTCGACAGGGTCGGCGTTGAGTGTGCTGGGCGATCACAATGCGGCGATGGACCGTTTCCGTAAAGCGCTCACGACACCGCAGAGCGATCGGGTGGGCGTCCGTCTGGCCATTGCGCAAATCATGGTGCGCCAAGGGCAGGCGGACGATGCGAGAAGGCAGATTGCCTTAGCTCTGATGGAAGCCGAAAGCGGAGAGACGGAGCCGGCAACGGGAGAACAACTGATTGAGGCCGCCGACGTGCTGCGGGGCGTGCACGACTTTGAGCTCTCGCAGACCTACCTGCAACGCGCCCGGGCCGTGGGAGCGTCCGATACGGCGGTGCGCATCGGCATGGCGAACAACTACCTTGCGCTCGGCGATACGGCTCGCGCGCAAGGCCAGCTTGCCGGGATCAGCCGGGATGCCGATGCCGATCCCGATTACCAATATCTATTGGCGGAGGCGAATGTGCTTCGCCAGCAGCACCAGAATACCCAGGCGCTCACGGCGTTTGCGCAGGCTTCCGACGCCGCGGGCGAAGATCAGACGACCCAGGAGAGTTTGCTCCAGACGGGTGGGAGCGAAGGCCTGAGGATCAATCCGAAGCTGAGTCTGCTTTCTGACTTCTCGGTGAATCCGATCTTCGAAGATACGACCGTTTATGTCCTCGACTCCAAGCTCGACGGAGTGAATCCGGTTCCCATTTCGGATACGGCCCTGCTTCCGCCTCCCCGGTCATCGCTCCAGACGCAGGGGACGGTCGCGTATCATCTGCATCTTAATCATCTGCCGACAGCGAGCGGTTTTTTCCAGGTCAGGAACGCTCGAGGGCAAATTTCGGTACCAAGTACCAGTTCGATCGTCAATCGGAACACGACGGATTATTCACTCAACATTGGGTTGAATCCGACGATTCACCTGGGGACCAACGTGGTGACCTTCGACAGTGGCATTCAGGGAACCTTTCGCCGCGACTCCGTGTCGCCCGCTTCACTGAACCAGAACCTGTTTCGCGTGTTTACCTACATGTCGACCAGTTCCTTTTTCAATGCGGTTTCGGTCAGCGGGTTCTTTATCAGAGAATCCGGTCCCTTTACCGACACCAGCCTGCATTCGCGGTCGCTGGTCGGCGGCGTGGACTTCCGGGTTGGGGAGCCGTGGGGCAAAACGGCGCTGGTCACGGGCTGGGCGGCGAGCGATCAGCAGTTCCAGCCGAAGAATATCGTGAACTATTACACCTCCTCCTACGTTGGCCTGGACCGCAGGTTTTCGGATCGATGGAATGTGCGGGCGATCGCGGAAGATCTGCGGACATGGCGCATTGTGGGTTCGCGTTTTGCCATTGCGCAGGCGTTGCGCCCGTCGGGCACGGTGACATTCCGCCCGACACGCAACTGGAATGTGCAGGTATCCACCGCTTATAACAACACACGCGGCTTCCATGTGTACGACGCGGTTCAGAACGGCTTTGCCGTCTCATATGCGATGCCGTTCCACCGGGGCTTCCAGGAAGAGGGTAAAGAGCTTCCGCTGCAGTACCCTATTCGTTTCTCTGCCGGCATGCAGCAAGAGACCTTCTTCAATTTTCCGGGTGCGCATAACCAGCAGTTCCGGCCATATTTCAGCATCAGCCTATTTTGAAGCGAGATCCTATGAAGATCTGCCTAGTCGCAACCTTTCCTCCGAGCGGACGCCAGTTGAACGAATACGCGTTTCATATTGCGCGGGAGCTGCAACGCAACCCCCAGGTGGAGTTGACCATCCTTGCAGACGAGCTGGACGACTATGAATTCGCCACCGACGCGAATGGAGAATCGCTGAAGGCCGATCAACAGTCGGAGCTGCCGGGCTTCAACGTGATCCGCTGCTGGAAGTTTGGCAGCATGTCGACGCCGCTCCGTCTGCTGAACACCATCCGCAAGCTGAAACCAGATGTGGTCTGGTTCAATCTTGTGTTCTCGAGCTTCGCGACGCCGGAGAATCCGATTGCCGCGTTTGCCGGCCTTTCTACGCCTGCCCTCAGCCGGGCCAGCGGCTTTTACACCCACATCACGCTGCACCATGTGATCGAAAGTGTCGATTTCGCGGCCGCCGGCGTGCGCTGGGAGAGGCTATTCCGTCTGGGTACGCACGTCACGACACGGGCTCTTCTGAAGGCCAATTCCGTTTCGGTCCTGCTTCCCGGCTACCGAAAGATCCTGGTGGATAAGTATTCGGTCAACAATGTGCTGCTGGGCAGACACGGGACCTTCGCTTCCGCTCCCGAGCCGCCGGACTTTACCAAACGCGGCAACCCTGAGCTTCGCATTCTTGCGATCGGGCATTGGGGCACCTACAAACGTCTGGAGACGTTGATGGAAGCCTTTCCCGCCGTCTTGAAGGAGATTCCAAACGCCCGGCTGATCGTGGCTGGGGCCAATCATCATACGAAGGCGGGGTACTGGGAGTCGATACGCGAGGCGCAGCCGGCTCACCTGCCCATTGAATTCCGGGGATACGTTCCGGAAGAGGACATTCCGGAGCTCTTCCGGACGACTTCGGTTCTGGTGCTGCCCTATGACTCCGCGACCGGATCGAGCGGACCTGCGCACCAGGCGTGTGAATACGGAGTTCCCATCATCGGCGCGGACATCGAAGATTTCCGGGATATGGGCGCGGATGAAGACATGGCAATTCGTTTCTATAAGGTTGGCGATGCAACAGATCTCGCGGATCAGTTGATTACCGTTTTGCGGTCTTCCGAGTTACAACGGAGTATGGGGCAGCAGAACTTCGCCGCTGGACTTGAAATGACAATTGGCAGGGTAGTTCGCAACTATCTTCGCTGGTTCGAACTGAATAAATACAAGCGAGCCTTGCTTCGATCTACTGGAAATAGAGGCACTTGGTTCCGTTCATTCTTCTCACGCGAAGAGGCGATAGCACGCCCGGAATCCGTGGTGAAAGGCGCGGCTGGCGGCGATGGTCACAGCCTGGAAGCAGCGGGAAACAACACCCAAGCTATCGATTTCGTAGATCCACTCGTCTGACTATGGGTGTAAGTAACGGACGTTGGTGTCGTCAAAATAGAGAAATTCTTCCCATATACGAGATTACACATAGTAAATTATGCTGTCTAAGCGCGAAGCGCAGGCAGATTAGATCGGTCGCTGTGGGAAAGAAATTTAAGCGACATAGTGAGTCAGCTAACACGAATGAGCGTTCACCACTTCGATGAAATACAGCAGCCCGGTGAACGATTCGCCCTGCTTTGTACCGCGTTCCATTTTTGCAGTTCATGCATGAGCCATCGTCGCTCGCCTGAACACAGGACATAAGGAAGGAAACACCGTGATGAAGGTGCGCGTTTCTCGGCCACTCTATAGGGTTCTCTCGCTTTTGGCGGTGACTTTGTCATCGCTTCTACTGGTTACAGGCTGCGGCTCGGTGCATCCCGGCTCGGATACCCCGACCGTGACCATCACGGCGAATCCGACTTCGATTGCCGCCGGTGGCTCGTCCACCCTGACAGTAGCGGCTACCAACGCCACGACCGTGACCATTACCGGCGACGGATGGCACCAGCTAGACCCTGGCTGCGACCGGCGGCACGCTGGCCGTTACGCCGGCCAAGACCACGACCTACACCGCCACGCGCGAGCGGGTCTGGTGGAAACATCACGGCGACGGCGACCGTAACCGTGGGAGCGTCTACCGGGCCGACCGTGACTATCACGGCGAATCCAACTTCGATTGCCGCCGGTGGCACGTCCACGCTGACGGTAGCGGCTACCAACGCCACGACCGTGACCATTACCGCTCCGGATGGCACCAACAAGACCCTGGCTGCGACTGGCGGCACGCTGGTTGTAACCCCGGCCGCGACCACGACCTATACCGCGACCGCGAATGGTGCAGCGGGCACCACAGCCGCGACCGCGACGGCAACCGTGACCGTGACGGCAGCGTGTGAAGCCGACTGTCACGATCGCTGCAAATCCGACGACCATCCAGGTGGGCAGTAACTCCACCCTGACCGTCGTGGCCACGAACGCTACGAGCGTGGTCGTAACCGGTTCGGATGGCAGCAGCAACACCTTGGCCGCGACGGGTGGCACGCTGACCGTCAGCCCGGCTGCGACCACGACCTATACGGCCACGGCGACCGGTGCGGCCGGCACGACTGCTGCAACCGCCACAGCAACCGTGACCGTAGTGCCGGCACCTCCGCCGGTGCCACCGACGGTGAACCTCTCCGCGAATCCCACGTCGATCAATCGCGGCGGCTCCACTACATTGACCGTAACGGCGACGAATGCCGCAACTCTGCTCCTGCAAGGCACCGACGGAAGCACGTTCTCTTCTCCTGCCAATTTCCCAACCACGGGTGGCATGGAGACCGTCAGCCCAACGACGAACGCCACATACACTGCTACGGCGACGAACGCAGCCGGAACCGTTGTGGCCCGGTCGCCGTCACGGTCATACAACCGCCAACGCCGACGGTGACCATCGCGGCTAACCCGCAGTCGATCGCACTCGGGCAGCTCGTCCACTTTGACCGTGGTCGCGACGAACGCCACAGCGGTCACGATCAAAGGGACGGATGGAAACACCTACACCCTGGCAGACGACTGGTGGCACGCAGTCGGTCAGTCCAACGGTGAGCACCACCTACACCGTGACCGCGGATGGGCGCTGCTGGCACGACTCCGGTAACCGCCAGCGCGACCGTCACAGTTGTGCCGCCAGGCGACGTCAACTCCATCAACCACGTGATCTTCATGCTGCAGGAGAACCACACCTTCGATAACTACTTCGGCATGCTGAATACCTATCGCAAGAACAATAACTGGACTATCTCCCCGGATGGCAATGACGTCGATGGCATCGACGACAAGTGGAATACCTCATACCTGGCCGGTCCAGGTGCGAGGAAAGACAAGGACCATCAGCAATAACGATAAGCAGGGGGGTGCGCACAAGCTGTACAAGTTCAAGAGCACTTGTATCGACGATGCAACTTCAGCATGGACCGAAAGCTACTACGATGAGAGCTTCACCTACGACGTCAATCGTAAGATTACGGTGAGCGGCTTTGTCTCCAACGGCGAAGGCTTCGCAAACAGCCACTGCGCCGGCGGCGTCGGCCCCTGCCCCCGGCCTATACCGATAACACCGGCGATCGCGTGATGGGCTGGTACGACGAGGGATTCCTGAACTACTACTACTACATGGCGTCGCAGTTCGCCCTGTCGGATCGCTGGTTCTCGCCAGTCTCGAGCAAGAGCATCCCTAACCGCATCGCCACCTTCACTGGCGGCACGACTCAGGGCCTGACCCAGGATCCAGGCCAAGACGATCAGCTTCCGCAACTGCCGATAACAGACAATCTTCCAGAAACTCGACAAGGCAAAGGTCTCTTGGAAGATCTACTATATTTCCGTCAATGGCCAGTGCGATCCGAGCGACTGCCAACCCTCGGGAGTGAAAGCCATGCCGGCCACGACCTTCTCGGACCTGAGCTATTCCTATACCTTCTTGAACGCTCAGAAGCCCTGCGGCGGAAACCTGCAACCATCGACTGTGGTAGGGGATACTACGAACTCCTTCTGCATCGATCCAACCCACATTGCCCCGCTATCGGATCCGACGTATGGGTACTTTGCCGATCTCAAGAACGGCACGCTACCCAGCTTTGCCTTTATCGAATCTGGTTCCGGCGTCAATGACGAGCATCCGGGATACCAGCAATCGATCCTGTCGGGTCAGTTTAAGGTAGCGTCCATCATCAATGCGTTGATGACCAGCACATCCTGGAAGGATTCCGTTTTCTTCTTCGGCTACGACGAGGGCGGCGGCCCATACGAACACGTCCCGCCTGTGCCTAATCATACAAACGACTGGACGAGCAATTCGGCGGTGGCGAACTATCCGATCGACATCTCAACGATCTCGGTAGATCCCGACAAGTTGAAGTACATACCGTGTGCACCCCCCACACTCCCTGATGGAACATCGCCAGCGACCTTCCACTGCGACCTGAAGGCTGGCGCACCGGGAACAAACTCGACAGATGATCCCGCGGTCAACGGCTTTGGCGCGCAGCTTGGCTTCCGTATTCCGAATATGGTGGTCTCGCCGTTCACCAAAATGCACTATGTCTCGCACATTCCGATGGACCACACTGCAATCATCAAGTTTGTCGAGGATCGTTTTATCGGAGACAAGAGCAGTACCTCGACGTCACGCGATGCGGCCCAGCCGAATTTGCTGGATTTCTTCGACTTCACCGGTGTGCCCTGGGCAACGCCGCCAACGCCGCCTGCTCCGGTGACTCAGAGCGCGCCACCTGGTAAGGGCTCCTGCACCCCGGATTCGCTGAAGTGATGCATTTGTTTTTATGAAAGAATGAGCCCGCCTCGTAATTCGGCGGGCTCAATCTTTTCGGGCCGAAGAGCCGTCAGGTCTTTACCGGCACTACCTCAAACGGCCGCATCATGTCGTTGTCTTCGTGCTCCAGCATGTGGCAATGGAAAACGTAACGGCCGGTGTAGCCTTCAAAGCGGGCCAGTATTGTGAGTACGTCCCCCGGATTCACCGTAGCGGTATCCTTCCATCCCGCCTCCTGCGCGTGGGGCTTACGCGGCACTCCGACGAACTCCAGCTTGCCTTTCAGCATCGCCGGGACATTGAATCCCTGCCTCTCCACGATTTGAAACTGCACCAGATGCAGATGCATGGGGTGAGCGTCATCACTGGTATTGATGAAGCGCCACTTCTCGACGCTGTTCAGCTTGATCCTCTCGGTCACCGGATCGTCGTAGCCTTTCCCGTTGATGCGCAATCCAATGGACCGTCCCTGATCGTCCATCTGCTCCGAGAGAACAAAATCTCTGGTGATGACTGCCTGGCTTGCGTCCAGCTTCGCAAATGGCATCTCGGCCGGCATGCTGAAGGATTTTTTGGTGGCCGCCGGAAGCACGACGCGGAACTGCATGAACTCATGGACCTCAGGCCAGGTCGCGTTCATCACATTCCATCCCGGATAGGGAGCCGATGCGTCATTGCATAGCGTTACCGTTTTGCCTGCGAGGCCGGAGAAATCGAGAATCAAGTCTGCCCGCTCCGCCGGCCCCAGCAGAAATTTCTCCAAGCTGACAGGTGCCGGCAGAAATCCGCCGTCCGACCCGATCTGGTGAACCGCCACCAGCGACGGTATGTCGGTCACGAGCTTCGCCAGATTGAAGAAGAGATTCAGAAAGCGTGAGTTGGATCCGTTGAGCAGCCGCAGGCGATAGGGGCGCGGCTCTACATTGAGATAGGGATAGATCGCGCCATTCACCATCGGAAGCTCGCCAAAGAACATCGGTCCCCACACTCCCGGAGGAAGCGCCACGGCGTCATCCATCGACGGGGCATAGACAAGCTGGCCCTGATCGTCGAGCGTCCGATCCTGTAGCAGGAGCGGAATCTCGTGATCTCCCGAGGGTAGATTCATGCTCTGTTCTGTTCGATCGCGCAGAAGAAAGAATCCCGACAGGCCTGCATAGACGTTCAGGCGAGTGATGCCCACTGCGTGATCGTGATACCAGAGTGTTGTGGCCGGCTGGCTGTTGGGATATTGATAGAGCGCGGAGTGCCCCGGCGTGAACCACTTCTCCGGCAGCCCATCGCTCTCCGATTCGCTGCGCGAGCCGTGCAGATGGGGAACCGTCCTCACCGCGGGCGCCGGAGGCATGGCCCCATGGACGTGGGGGTCGATGGCGAATAGATGCTGCGTGGGCAGTTGATTCTCCCACCGGACTTCGATGGGGGTGCCCTGCTGCACATCGAAGACTGGACCGGGGTACTGCCCTTCATATCCCCACAACTTTGTGGGTGGGAGTTGCGAATGCAGCTGCTGCCTGCATTCCAGCATGCGAACGCGATACTGAGGTTTGCCTTTGTGTGTTCCGTGGGGCTCGAGCCGCTTCAGAATCGGCAGCGGGTCTATGAATCGTTCCAGCGAGCCTGGCGTGCGATATGAGCTTTCAGCAGACCCGAGGCCCTGTTTTGTTTGTTCAGCGGTGGCTCCATTCGCGAATAGCAGAGCCGGGACCGATGCAGCACATAGTTTGAGAAAATCGCGTCTGTGCTTTAGATCCATGTCACCTCAGGCAGTATTCCACCACATCCCACGCCAGAATAGATGAGGCTGCGTTGATTCCTCGATGTGGATCAGGCTGAGGACCTCACCATAAACGCAATCCCGCCAATCGCGTCGTCGTCTCGACCTTCAACAGCAGATCGTTTGTGAGATCACTGGAGGGCGATCGCGCGGGCCACGTAGCGGGATCCATCGAACTCGGCGGTGACCTTCACGCTCGTGCCCTCGCGGAGATTCCGGGTCTCCGGAAAGACCGCGGGATCGAAGGAGATCTTGTAGCTTTGGTCGTTTTTGGCATTGGCGACGACGAACTGGTTGGCGTGCATATCGACGAAGCTGACGTTCCCGCTGAAGGAGAGTGTTTCTCCGGGGATGGCCAGGATCGCGATCCTGCTGGTGACGCCTTGACCTTTATTGTCGGACGCAAATCTGGCGGAGATCAGAGTGCCTTTGACCAGATCGGACAAGCCGGCTCGTCCGGAGGCGGAGGCGGTCTGTCCTTCACGAACGATGGCTGTCCCTGCCGGCACATGAAGCTGGATGGAGTCACGCGACAGAGATTCGCTCAGGGTCAAGACGCCGCTGCCCTGATCGTAGCTGAGCACCTGGCCCTGGCATTCGCCCTCAGGCGACCGCGACAACATATGAATGCTGCGGGCAAATACCGTCGTTCCATCCAACATGGTTTCGACCGAGGCACGGTCATTGGCGTGCAGATCGCGCAGGGAGGTCTTTGCTCCATCCCGATAGACCTCGGTGCGCTCGTCGAAGAGTATTTTCATTCGCCGTCCGCCAAAGACCTGGAGGGTCAGTTGATCGGTGACCGGATCCACGTTGGAGATCATTCCGCCGATGACGGTACTTTTTCCGTGAGGCAACGCCAGCGGGTCACCTTGCGAACGCTCGAGTTCCGAAGCAGACTGGGCAGCCTGGTGTGGTTTTGTATCCACGGCCGACGTTTGTGCCGATGCCACGGCGCCGAGCATCAAGATCGCGAAAAACACACCCATTAGCAAGTCCTTGTCATCCAAGTCGATTATGACGCATAGGTCCCTATCGCACCACGTACTAAGGGTTTATCCGAAAGTCACGTTGGGTATAGGGGAGACCCGGTTCAGGGTCCGATGGCCGGGTTAAAATGGAGTATTCAGACTATCCGTACAGGGCTGTCTATAGGGCAGCAACTTCGTATCTACGCGAGGGGTTAGAAAAGATTGGAAATGGTTCGTACACCTTCCAGATTATTCGCTTTGACCATCCTCATCGCATTGGCGGGATGCCCTCCGTCATGGGCGAAAGACCTGCGGATTACGATTCCAAAACGCAGCCAGATGACCCCGGTCCAGCGGCTGAATCGCGAAGGCGTAGAAGCGATCCAGAAGAAGAATTACGAAAAGGCCGAATCGCTGTTCTTGAAGGCCTATCTCTATGATCCTGCTGATCCTTTCACCTTGAACAACCTTGGCTACATCGCCGAGTTGCAGGGGCAATTGGAACGGGCGCTGAACTTTTACCAGTTAGCCGCAAAGCAGGGCAGCGGGGCATCCATCGACCGCAGCAATACAAAGCAACTGGAGGGCAAGCCGATCCAGGATGCGCTGAATGGTTTGAATGACGGAACCATGCGGGTGAATCACATCAATGTCCAGGCGGTGGCATTGTTGTCGGAGAATCGCAATTCCGAGGCCGACAATTTGCTGCAGCGAGCAGTTACGATCGATCCCCGCAATGCTTTCACATTGAACAATCTGGGAGTCGCCAAGGAATCCGTCGGAGACTACGACTCCGCGTTGAAGTACTTCGATCAAGCAGCCGCATTGCGTTCTTCAGAGCCGGTCGTGGTTACGCTGGACCGCGCGTGGAGAGGCAAGTCCGTGAGTGAGATGGCCGCTGATAGTGCCAAGAAATTGAAGGCGCGCCTGGAGAATACAGATACGCCGGAGGCGCAGGCCGCGTTGTTCTCGGTGCGCGGCGTGGCGGCTACCAATCGCAACGATTGGCACGCTGCGAGACAGGATTTTCTCAAGGCATATTCACTGGATCCCAACAGTGCATTTTCGCTCAACAATCTCGGCTATGTTTCGGAGCGGGACGGCGACCTTGAGACGGCGCATTTCTTCTATAGGAAGGCGGAAACGGCCGACAATGCCGGTGCCAGCGTAGGGTTGGCGACGGATAGTTCGGCCGAGGGGCAGAAACTCGACGCCGTTACTGCCTCCAGCACTCAGAAAGTGGGCGTAGCGCTGGATCAGTACCGACAGAGGCGGCGCTCGGAACCAGGGAACGTCGAACTGGAACGGCGTGACGGCACTCCGGTGGACAACACTCCGCCTCCGCAGACGCCTTCCCCAAATCCCTCACCAGGAACGCCCCAGACTCCATCGCCGCAAACTCCTCCCCCTCAAACCAATTAAGGGAAATCAGCCTTGTCGAACGAATCCACCCAGCATCCTTCACAGAAGTCCATGGTTCTCCTCTCTCGTCTGCTCTTTCCGAGCCGGGATGCGGCTCAGTCTGCGGGCCTGCGAGCGGAAGTCACCACCATCAGCCGCGAAGACTTTGACGATCTGGTGAATCTGGCGGACCTGAATCACGTGGTTGTGCGCGGATTGGAAGTCTTTCTGAAGATCGTCCGCGATGCGAACGATGATGTTCGTGCCGGGTGGGCGACTTCCGCGATCGCGACGGAACGCGCTCGTATCGATCTCGCCGTCCCCATCCTCCACAACATCTGCAAGGCCTTCGATGACGCAGGACTGGGCGCAATCGTGATCAAGTCGCTCGATCACTGGCCGGACCTTGGCAGTGACCTGGATATGTATTCAAGCGCGACGCCGGAACAGGTTCTCTCACTCATGCAGAGACAATTCCAGGCGAAGGTCTCGGCGCGAAGCTGGGGGGATCGCCTGGCGCGTAAATGGAACTTCGAGATTCCTGGACTGCCGGAGTCGGTGGAGATTCACATCGGCCGCCTGGGACAGACCGGGGAGCAGACCACGATTGCGTCACGGCTGATTGCGCGTGCGCGGCCGCTGGAGATTGCAGGACTGCCGTTTCGAGTGACATCGATATCGGACCGGCTGCTGATCTCCACCCTGCAGCGCATGTATCGCCACTTCTATTTCCGCCTGTGCGACATTGTCGACTCCGGAGATCTTATCGAATCCGGCGTCATCGACTACCAGGATCTGCGCTCCGCGGCCAGCGCCGCCGAGATCTGGGAGGGAACGGCGACCTACCTGGTCATCGTGTCGGACTATGTCAAGCAATATCGCGGCACCGGACTCGATCTACCGGCGCTGGTAACCGATGCTGCGCGATTTGGCGGGGACCAGGCATACTACGCCCGCAGTTTTCTGCGTGTGCCGATCATGCCGCAGTCCGCCGGCCTTTATGGATCGCAGCTCACAGGCCTCCTGCGCCAGGGGGATCTGAACAACAGTGCCAGGCTTGGTTTGCTGCCATGGCTCGCCACGGCTGCCTTTGTAGGCCTGAAGATCACAGGGAGTGACAAAGGTATCTGGTAAAGCCCGCACGAAGGCCGAGGAAGTCAGACGAAGGGCCGGGAATGCATCCTCCCGGCCCTTCTCTTTTGTCAGATGGGAAGTACAGCAGCGAAGGTGCCGCTCGCCGGTCCTCGACCTACCTGGCCGGTGCCGCTGGTGTAGCAGTCGCCGTCTGTGGCTGCTGCTGTGCTTGCTTCGGGTAGTATCCCTGGCGCGTTCTCACTGTCAGCCTGCTGTTTTTCCGTCCCGTCGTTGCCTCGACGCGCACCGTGCGGTATCCACCCAGATCTGCCGACTTAGTCGAATGGTAACCGAGGGTGTATTGGTTGCGGATATCGCTGGCGACCTGCGCCGCGATCTCGTTGACATCATTTAAGGAACGAGGGAAGTACGCGACACCACCCGTCTGCAGCGCCAGCGACTCCAGATCCTGTCTCGCGCGACCAGCCTCTTCCTTGGTCAGGTCCTCGTAGAGCAGCCCAATGGAGTACACAACCGGCCCATTCAGGGCCTGCACGCGGCGAATCGCCTGTTCCAGGGTCAGCCGCGAAGCGTTGTCCTCACCATCCGTAATGATGAGCAACACCTGCTTCTGCTGTTTGGCATGCCTGGACATCTCGTTGGCTGAGGCGACGACTGCGTCGTACAACGCCGTGCCCCCTCGGGAATCGATGTGCGAGAGGCCTTTCTCCAGTAAGGAAACGTTGGAGGTGAAATCCTGATCGATGATGGCTCGATCGGAAAAGTTCACAATGAATGCCGCATCCGCCGGATTCGATACCTTTACCAGATGCAGAGCCGCATCATTGATCGCTGCACGCTTATCGCGCATCGAGCCTGAATTGTCGACGAGAATGCCCAGCGATACGGGAACGTCCTGATGCTGGAATGAAGCGATCTTTTGCGGCACGTTATCTTCCCAGACCTGAAAGTCGCCGCGATCCAGGTTTGTGACCAGTTGGCCTTTGTCGTCGACAACGGTGCAGGGCAGCAGCACCTCATCGACATCCGCGCGCAGGACGAAGCCATTCCCTTGCTTGGTCAGGGTCCGGTCACCCGGCTGTTTGCCGCTCAGTGCCGGAGGCGTCGTTGGGGTATTCTCCGCTGCGTGCGGCTTCTCTTCAGCGTCCGGGGAAAGGATCGGGTCCTGGTCGACAGTCAGGCTTGGCTGCGCCTGCGGCCGCGTAAGATCGCGCGTTGGGGCAGCACCCGACGCCTGCGGGAGTGCCGGCGCAGTTTGGGAGGTTGCCGTCTGCCCGGCGCAGCAGAGCACGAGCGCCGCCGGCAGAATCCACCGGGGTGTACGCGATCTCAAGGGTGCGGTTGCGACCATAAGGAAATTCGACTGCCTGAAGAAAACCAACCTTCTCATTTTACGATGCTTCGTATGCGCGCCTTTCGAGCCAAATGCGGGACCGACCTTACCGATGTGCGGGCTTTAGGTCTGGGCTGCAATCTCAGGCATCGATAACTCCAGGGAAAAGGGCTGTTGGTTCGGCGCATTGGCAAAGACCCACATCCCGTGGAAGGCGTCTTTCCAATCCGGATGAAGGGCCAGCAGCGCCTTCATCAGCGCAACGCTCTTTGTCCTTGCTGCCGCCAGGTTGCTGACGTCCGCAGTTTCGTAGCGGACAACCAGATCGAAGCCACCCAACGCGCTGTCGGTACGGAGATTGGTAATCGAAACCGGTGCCCCATCGACATTGACCGTCATCGGCTGCGCGCCGGGGAGCCCACCGGGTGTGGCCGCTCTGAGCTCCTGGATAAGCTTGTCGAAATTGTTGCTATCCACAAACTCGGCGGGAAGCAGAAGGTAGGCCGCCGTCTGATAGTAAAAGTAGGCGCTCCAGGGGTGTCCAGCCTTGTTGAAGGCACGAGCCTTCTCCCAATACCAGACGCCGTCGTGGCCGGCGCTCAGGAGCGGGCGAGGGAAGAATCCTGCGAGTTGCCAGGTACCGGCATTCTTCTCCAGCAGCATCGAGAGCCGCTGTGGGTTCTTGACCCCTGTGGCCTCGACGATGGCAAAGGCAAAATGTCCAGCGGGCAAGCGCGGAATGTTGAAGATCACGTGCAGATCGTTGGCGGCCACGCCGCAGAAGAACTGCACCGCGTCCTCGCCCGGCTGCGCGTCGGTCGCATCCAGGTCATATACCGCTGTCACGGCCAACGTCGCCCCGGTTAGATCAGGATTCAGCCGTTGGATGGAAGCGGCGATGCCGCCAAAGTTGCCGGCCACGCTCGGGATCGTCGCTGCTTTTACACCGTTTGCGTCGTTCGCCTGCATCCTGCTCGCGATGACGCGTGCCGCAGTGACAATTGCGTCGCGATCCGGCCCCTTCATTTCCGCCTGAGTCGTGCAAGTGACCGCCTCAGCACTGGCCGCTGAGAGCAAGCAGAGAGCGGCTGCACCAACGAACCGTCGAAAAGACCACGATAGCCCGAGAGGGGCAACAAACCACCGTAAAAACCTGCGTTCCATAGTCACCGTAACTCGCTTTAGTTCAACACGAAATGAGGCGGCTGTCCAAATCAATCCGTAACGTCAAAAACACCTCACGCCACCACGTTGCCTGGATGCTTTGGGTGGATGCTGGAAGGCCCATGCACAAAAGTTGTAGTGGGCCTGCCGATGGGTTCTCGACAGCATGTCCGGATATGTCTGCGTATATCGAGCGAACCAGTTCCTGTCTCGAAATCATAGCAACTTCAGGCTGGGACCACCGCGATTCTGGAGATAGGAAGCATCCGTGGCCGTACGGCCGTGGCGGAGCAAGAGACATCCAATCGAAACTTCTAAACACCAGGTAAGTCTGTTGGTTTCTTAAAAGAGAGCGAATGCCGCGGTGTCACTCCAAAGGGTGATACAGCGTTACAAATTGGTGCAATAACGCCATTATTAAACGGGTAATAGACGAATAACTCGACGTGTTCTATCTGCTGTTGGCAGCGCTAATAACCCTATCTATCTATCCTAGAAAACGCACTTAATGCAATTTCTTGTCAAGATGCCTTTTGTGGAAATCCTCGCTTGCGGAAGTGGGATGCCCTTATGGAACTAGCGTCATTACAAAAGACATGAACCTTCCCGTAATGGGTGCGATAGACGCCCGGCGGAAGGTGAGCGGTTCCTTCCAATTGCTGGGTTCTTCATCTCTTCAGTCCCTGCCGGATAACTAGCCTGCGAAACGAGCCTGTCTCGCGTCGCATTTTTTGGCAATTCACCGTGGCCTGAGGACAGAGAGAATGCGCGTCGCCCTGCGTCCCCTCATCTGCGCTATTCTTAGCACTTTTTTCGTGTCGATCCTGACAGCTTGCGGGCTCGTCGTCAGCAATCCAGCCCTCTTCGGAGGCGCCGACGCCGCGGTGTCGATCGCGGTGACCGGCCCGGGCACGGTAATGCTCGGTGCGAAGTCGCAGTATGCGGCAGCCGTCAAGGGCAGTTCAGACTCCAGCGTGACCTGGAGCGTGAATGGAGTGGCCGGCGGCAACACCACAATCGGATCGATCAGTGCGCAAGGCCTCTACAGCGCTCCCTCGAGCGCTCCTCAGCCGGCAACGGTGACCATCGCGGCCACAAGCGTTGCCAGCCCGGCAGTTTCGCAAGGTCTTCCTGTCTCGCTCGCCGCGCCAGCCAACACGCCGGTGACGCTGGCCTTGAATGGAGCAGCCACCGTTACATTGGGTACCACGTCGCAGTACACCGCAACCATTACCGGAAGCACCAACACCAGTGCGATCTGGAGTGTGAATGGCGTAGCGGGTGGAAATACCTCAGTCGGTTCAATTTCTGCAAGCGGCCTCTACACCGCACCAGCAACCAGCTCGGAGATTCTTGATGTCACAATCGCTGCTACCAGTGTTGCCGATCCCTCTGTGTCGCAGAGCAAGTTAGTTGCGCTCGGAGAGCCGCCGACCCCACCGATCATCGGCAGCGGCGCCTCCGGGGTGACAGTATCACTGAGTGGCGCAACCAGCGTCACGCTGGGAAAGACATCGCAATACACGGCGGCCGTCACAGGAAGCACAGACACCAGTGTGATTTGGAGCGTGAATGGCATCCAGGGAGGGAGCGATGCGGCGGGCTTGATTTCGACGAACGGGCTCTACTCCGCTCCCGATGAGGCGTCCGGATCTTCTACAATCATCATCACGGCGACAAGTGTTGCCGATCCCTACGTCTCCCAAAGCCTTACTGTTGCCCTCTCGGCACCGCGGGCGCCCAGTGTCACCCTCGACCTTCGTGGGCCGATCAGCGTTACGCCCGGAACTACCTCGCATTACAAGGCGACCGTTCACGGCAGCTCGAATGTTTCCGTGATCTGGAGCGTCAACGGGGGTATCGGCGGTGATTCCACCGTGGGCACTATCTCTCCGAACGGAGACTATTCGGCACCCATATCCATACCAGTATCTTCGGCAGTGACGATAACGGCGACAAGCGTTGCCGACCCCTCTGTTTCGAGGAGTCTCAATGTAACGTTCTCGGCACCGCCTCAAAATGATCCTGTAGTCGTCGTCCTGAGCGGACCGACGTCTGTCACGTTGGGTACGTCGGCACGTTATTCTGCGACCGTAACCGGAAACTCGAACACGGCTGTGACCTGGAGCGTCGACGGCAGGATCGGCGGCAATTCTACCGTTGGCACGATCTCTACAAGTGGACGTTACACGGCTCCATCAGCCGCACCAACATCGTCGAACGTCACAATCACAGCGACAAGCAAAGCCGATTCCACTGTTTTCCAGAGTCTCAGTGTCGCCCTGTCGGCGCCGTCCGGGTCTACGGGCGGCGGCGGCGATCCCAGCGTGGTGCTCACTCTCAACGGTCCTACGGCTGTCGTGCTGGGGGCATCTGCACAATACTCTGCGACCGTAACTGGCAACTCGAACACTTCTGTGGTCTGGAGCGTCAACGGTGTCACCGGCGGCAACTCTACCATCGGCACTGTCTCCACAAGCGGAAAATATAAGGCTCCCGCCGTCGAACCTCCGTCATCCAAGGTCACCGTCACGGCAACAAGTGTTGCTGATCCCACTGTTTCGAGTAACCTCAGCGTCACGCTGGCACCGCCTCAGGGTACGGGCGGCGGCGGTCCGTCTGTAACGCTCGCGCTCAGTGGTCCCACGACGGTCACTCTGGGTACTTCAGCCCAATACTCGGCAGTGGTGACCGGCAACTCGGATATCGGCGTGATTTGGAGCGTCAATGGCATTGTCGGCGGCGACGCAACAGTTGGCATTATTTCAACGAAGGGAAGCTACGCAGCTCCGGCCACGTCGAATTCTCCAACGGTCAATATCACGGCGACCAGCCAGGCGGATTCATCGGTTTCACAGAGTCTTTCCGTCACGTTGGCTGCTCCCATTCCGTCCGGTGGCACGGTAACGCTGACCTTGAGCGGAGCTACGAGCGTCGCCCTAGGCGACACATCGCAATACGTCGCGACCGTGACCGGCAGCACAAATACCGGTGTGACCTGGAGCGTGGATGGGGTGGCGGGAGGGGAGGGATCGGTCGGAACCATCTCCACCAAGGGGCTGTATACGGCGCCGCAGACGGCTCCTCCGTCCCCGAAGATCACCATCACTGCCACCAGTGCTGCGGACACGTCCGTTTCGCAGAGCATCACTATCACGCTGACGGCGCCCGTACCCACGATCACACTGACCCTCAGTGGCGCCAAGACGGTCACCTTGGGAACGACATCCCCGTACACTGCAACGGTGACGGGCAGCAGCAACACCGGCGTGACCTGGACCGTCAATGGAGTTGTCGGCGGCGATGCTAAGAATGGCACCATCTCCACGAACGGGCTCTACAGCGCGCCATCGACAGCTTCGCAAGTCTCGACCGTGACCATCGCCGCAACGAGCGTAGCTGATAGCACCATTGCAAAGAGCATTGTCGTCACTCTCATAGCTCCAACGTCGACCGGTAGAATTCCGTCGAACGCCATCGCCTCCAGTGACCTGAACGCTTCCAGCAGGTGGCAGTGGAACCATGATGGCGGCACGCCGGGAAGTTCCCAAGGTTCGACTGTGTACCCGGTTGCCGGTTTCTCCTCTGACAACGCAGCGAGAGAGTTTTATATGACCTACTCAGGGCGCGGCGGCGAAATCTACCACGTGTCCTTCGCCACCGATAAGTTGGCTACGCATTTTGTCTATGACGCGAATGTCTATGTGGTCGATCCATCGCAACTGGCGAATCTCGAGATGGATATGAATGACGTAACACCCGACGGCAAGACCATGATCCTGGGTACGCAATGCTCTACGTACTCCAAGAGCTGGGAATACACGCTTACGGCGGGAGGCCATCCGCACTGGCACGCCTCCAACATCCCTTGCGATCCCATGAAGTGGTCGGCCAATGCCTGGCACCATATTCAGATCGCTTCGCACCGCGACAACAGCGGGAACGCGACTTATGACTGGGTAGGAGTGGATGGACAATACACCGATTTCCAGAATGCAAGTGGTCAGGATGCGCTAAGCCTGGGCTGGGCGATCGGAGATCTTCTTATCAATTTCCAGATCGATGGCTTCAGCAAAACCAGCGGATCCAATACGCTTTACACAAATAAGTTGATTGTCTACCGCTGGTAGATAGCTCCAGCAGATTACCCGTGAGTCTCATTGCAGGAAAAGTATCGAGGGGTTCGGGAGTGATTTCATCCATACTGCCGATGGCAGTTGCAGCAGCGCTGCCCGGCGGGATGTCAGCCGGCTTTTGTTGAATTGCCGCCCCGCTCCACAAGCGGATCATTGCACATATCGGAAACTGCCGTTGGCTTTTTCGTCGGCTGAAATGCGGTCTCCGAAGTTAGATCAATTTCTGGCATGCGCCGGTCGCGAAGGTGAAACAGCAACGCGTCGAACCTGGTTTCCACGCGCCATCTGGTTCTTCTGACAAAGCGTTGATATGGCTTCACCAGCCGCCAGCCGACGACTTTCCGTATCCAGAGATATTTCCATGAAAGGCTAGGCACCCCAAGCTGGTCGCCAAAGCCTACGGCCATGCTCTCGGCCACTGCCAGGATGTCCTGCCGTTCCGGATAGAAATAGATCAGAGAGTTCCGCAGATATTCCAGGCATGCGGCATTCACCCGATCGCTTTGTTCCAACGATTGCAAATATTTCATATGCAACTGCATAGAGGTCCAGTGCGCGGTCAGCTTTTCCGGAGAGCCGCCGAGATAACTCAGGCCGGTGTATCCGAAGCAGCGATAGTAGACGCGTGATCCGGGTACAAACCGGACGCCGTCGCTGGCCAGGAGGATGCGGCAGAAATACTCTCCATCATCGTCTCCCATCAGTCGCGTGTCCCATGGGCCCGCGGCGACGGTCAACTCTCTGCTTACCAGCCAGGTTGCCGTCTGCATGTATAGATTGCGTCCCAACTTGCGCAGTAGCCACTCTACGGGAGATAAGTCCTCCCACAGCGCGGATGGGGCAAAGTGTGCGCGGGAACTCCGATACATAAACTTTCCCCATTCGGAGGAGAGCAGTGTGCGATTGCCGACTCCCTCTTCGACCAGAGCCATCTGTCGCGCAATCTTGTCCGGAGCGAGCATGTCATCGGCGTCGAGCCATTGAATGTAATCTCCGCGACAGGCCGAAAATGCGTAATTACGGGCGGCCGAAGCCCCCTGGTTCGGTTGAGTGATGACGCGAACGCTCTCGGATACATACTGCCCAGCGATTTCGAACGTTCGATCGCTTGATCCGTCATCCACCACGACGATCTCTTTAGGATTCCATGTCTGCGCCAGGGCCGAGCGGATCGTTGTCGCGATCCATTGTTCAGCGTTGTGGGCAGGGATCAGGATGGAAACCAAGGGGCGCGCCTTTTCCACGGACTGTGCGCTGGGCTGCGCGAGCGATGCTTCCACGGGCACGTTCCCGGATGGCATGCTTTCACGAGCCACGGACGAAGCCATGTCATCGGTCAAAAATACTTCGCGCTCGCCGTGGTCCATCGAAGACTCGGGCAGGTCCATGGGTGCGATCTCGTCAGGACGCATGAGTCTCGGTTCGATGTGCCCGTGCATCCGATTCTGCAAGAGCGTTGTCGATGCAGTGCAGAATCACTTGCGCGACTTCTTTGCCATACTGCCTCAGCATCGTGGAGTGGTCTCCCGGGAGCGCGTGTACCTCGAGCCCATCACAGGCGATGCCGGTCCAACCAAAGTGTTTGTCATACCGCGCCTGTTTTTTATTGATGAGCAGGGTGATGTGGCCCGGATATTTTTCCGAGGGGTGACTGTACAGCAGGCGCCGGTAACGTACTTTGGCTTGGTAGAAACGATCCTCCTCGACGGACTGTGTGGAGGGAGCGATCTTGAGCTTGCGACGCGTCAGGTCGCGAATTATTTGGGTCCGGCTCCCATCGCCAGGATGGATGATCTTGGAAAGAACGCTAGAGATATGCAGAACTCTCTTCCGCATGAAGTACAGATCGGTCAAGAAGGCGCGGATGCGGGATGGTCGCTCGGTGTCGAGTAACACCATCAATCTGACTTCTTCACCTTCCCGTAGAAGCAGCCGGGCGACTTCAAGCGCTGCGATACCGCCGACGCAGAGGCCGCCTAACAGATATGGGCCTGTGGGCTGAATCGTGCGCAACTCAGCAAGAAATTCGTGCGCTATTTCTCCAACACTGGCATAGTCATCGCCATTGCCTTCAATCCAGCGCGGCCTGAAGCCGAATACCGGCTGGTCCATGCCGAGATGGGGAAGTAGTTGAGATAGCACCAGTAAAGTGTCATCCGGGCTTTGATAGCCACCCACGAAGAACAAAGGCGTGCGTGTGCCCCTGGGCTGCGCCGGCACCAGGCAGTTCCACTTGGGGATCTCACTTGTATATCGATAACCATGCGCGGCGCCGTCGTAGGAGATGTGGCTTGCAAGGGAGGCGATGGTTGGATCGATGAAAATACACCGCAGCGGCAGATCCATACCGAGTGCGGATCGCAGCCGGGAGATGAGACGCGCGGCAGTCAGTGAGTGACCGCCGAGCTCGAAGAAATTATCGAGCACACTGACCTTGTCGATGCCAAGCACATCGCGCCAGATCTCGGTCATCACCAGCTCGACGTGATTGCTGGGCGGCAGGTAATGATCGGCGGAGGTGTCCTCTTCGCCCGGAGTCTGCTGAGCAGTTCCGTCCAGGGCGGTGTCACCCGCGAGATCTGCGCGGCCAGGGCGATACTCGGGTGCAAGCAGGGCCTTGCGATCCACCTTGCGGTTGGGCGTGAGTGGGAACTGATCGACCTGCACAAATGCCGCAGGAACCATGTACTCGGGCAAGAGAGAGAGCAACGACTTTCGAAGTACTCCGGAATCCGGAGTGGCCTGCTCCTGCGCCGTTACGTACGCCGTCAGCCGCCGGTCGTCCGCAGTATCTTCACGGACCACCACCACGGCGTGCGAGATTCCTGGCTGGCGTTCCAGGGCCGCTTCAATTTCACCCAGCTCAATCCGGAATCCGCGGACTTTTACCTGGTTGTCGACTCGTCCTATATAGTCAAGCGTCCCATCGGACGATCTCCGCACCAGATCACCAGTTCGATAAAGGCGTTTGCCGGCATGAAAGGAGCTCTCGACAAATCGTTCCGAGGTTAGTTCCTGTCGATGCAGATAACCTTTAGCCAGCCCATCCCCCCCGATGTAAAGTTCTCCGGCCACTCCCAGTGGCAATGGATGACTGTGTTCGTCCAGCACGCAGACCTGTGTATTTGCGATAGGACGGCCGATCGACACACGCCCGTTTTGCGCGTCGATCCGCTGCATCGTGGACCAGATCGTGGTTTCAGTGGGGCCGTACAAATTCCATACTTCTGCCCCGGTAGCCACCAATTGTGCGGCCAGATCCGCTGGTAGAGCTTCTCCTCCGCACAGAATTTTAAGATTCGGAGTGCTCTGCCAGCCAGCCTCCAGCAGCAGCCGCCATGTTACGGGCGTGGCCTGCATCATGGTGATGCCCTCATCGCTCAACAGGCGGGCGAGGGCGGTTCCATCGAAGGTCGCCGAGCGTGGGGCAATCATCACCCGTCCACCGCTGACCAGAGGCAGATACAACTCAAGGCCCGCTATGTCGAAGGAAAACGTCGTAACGGCCAGGAGTCGATCCGACTGAGTCATCCCCGGTTCGCGCTGCATGGACGACAGAAAATTGACCAGCGAGCGTTGTGTGATCTCGACGCCTTTGGGTTTTCCGGTAGAGCCGGATGTGTAGATAACGTAAGCAAGGTTATCGGGTGTCGTCGAGAAGGTTGGGGTATCGGTGCTCTCCTTCTCCAACGACTGGCGATCGCGATCGAGGCAGATCAGTTTGGGAAGGTTGGATGGCAGAGCCTTCAGCAGGTGGCTTTCGGTCACGAGAACGGCAGCGCCGGAATCCTCCAGCATGAAAGCGAGCCGGTGATCGGGATAGTCGGGATCAAGGGGAATGTAGGCGCCCCCAGCCTTCCACACGGCGAGCGGAGCGACGACAAGGTCCAGAGAGCGATCAAGACACAGGGCCACCAGGCTGTCCGGTCCCACTCCCAGGCCACGAAGGCGATGCGCGAGGCGGTTCGAACGCATGCTTAATTCGCGGAAGGACAATCGTTCTGATCCACAAGTCACCGCGATGGCGTCCGGAGTTTCCCCAGCCTGGCGCTCTATCCATTCGTGCGCGCAAATATCTGGATAGGGAACCCGTGGGCCATTGTCCTTCTCAAACCAACCCGCCTCTTGAGCGGCAGTGAGGAGCGGGAGCTGATCGATTGCTGCATCCGGTTGAGCAGCCATCTCCGCCGCCAGAGTTTCAAAGCATGCTGCGAAACAGGCGATGGTCTGCGGATGAAACAGATTCGCGTTGTATTCGATACAGCCGCCATAGATGCCGTTCGACTCCCACATGTGCAGCGTCATGTCGAATGTTGTGCCACCGCCGACAATCTGATAGTCCGACGCCATCGGAGTATTTTTCAGGATGAAGGCAGTCTGGAAGAGCGGAGAGCGAGATATATCGCGTTCGGCAACCACCTCGCCGATGACGGTTTCGAAGGGAACGTCGGCGTTGCTGAGGGACTCAAGAACGGTGACTCGGACGCGGGCAAGGAGTTCCCTCGCAGTCGAACCCGCAGGAATTTCGGTACGCAGGGCATGCGTGTTAATGAAGCAGCCGATGAGCTGTTCCAGCTCCGAGTGCGTACGCGTCGACACCGGAGTGCCAACCACGATGTCGCTCTGCCTGGCGTATCTCGAGAGCACAGCCTTGAAGATTGCCAGAAGCGCCATGAATGGAGTGGCGCCTTCGCGACGGGCAAGTAGCCTCAGGGATTCGGAAGCGGCTCGGTCGAGTTCGAAGAGGTGAGCGTTTCCTTCCCAGGGTGTGGAGGCGGACCGCGCCCGATCGGTGGGAAGATCGAGATACGGGGGCGCTCCTTTCAGCTTGTTTTTCCAGTATTCGATTTGCGAGGTCAGAATGCCGGAAGAGTTCTGTTCGCGTTCCCACCGGGTGTAGTCACGGTATTGAACCGGAAGCCGTGGCGACTGGGCCGGGCGGCCACGCAGGAAAGCCTCGTAGGAAGACTTGAGTTCGGCGAAGAAGATACCGATCGACCATGCATCGCAAATAATGTGGTGGATGGTCAGAACGATGCGTTGATCCTGATCGGAGAGTCGAATCAGAGCGATCCGCAGGAGGGGGCCTTCCGCTAAATCGAATGGCTTTTTGGAGAGTTGGCGCAGGAGGGATTGGACGGCGGCAGGCTGCTCAGACGGCGTGAGGTGACGGAGATCATGGATCGTCAGTTCCGGTGAAACCTTCTGATGAACGACTTGCGTCAGGGAACCGTCAGATTCAAGGAAATTCGTTCTCAGTATCTCGTGTCTTTGCTGCATCGAGTCGAAGGCGGATTCGAGCGCCGTCGCATCGACCGGTGCGGATACACGCTGGAAGGCGGTGATGTTGTAGTCCGTGCTCTCCGGGTCAAGGCTCTGGAGAAACCAGAAGCGCTCCTGGGCGAAAGACAGAGGGACCGCGGCTCCGTGGTCAGAGCGACGTGCAATGACTGAGTTCTGCGGCGAAGGGTCACGGAGTGCGAACAGGAGTTCGAGCTTGTGTGCAGCGATCTTTTCTTCGAGCTCTCTGGTGAGACGCCCCTTCGGAGCACTGCAACGCAGACGGTCCCCATCGACCGAGAGTCGAATATCGAGGGTCCGCAGCTCGGAAAGCAGTTGCTCGGTGCTCAAACTCCACCCAATGGCATTCTTAGCGGCCTCGATGGAAGGGAAACTAGAAGGCCAAGCATGCGTCAAATAGTCAAACGTCGGCTCGAAAGCCGGCATCTCTTCCGGGGCAAAAAACGTTGATGGATCGTCTCGCGATACTGACGCTTCCAAGGTTTTGCAATTGAGCCATCTGCGGAACC
The DNA here is from genome assembly GCA_963763665.1 of uncultured Acidobacteriaceae bacterium. Lineage (GTDB taxonomy): Bacteria > Acidobacteriota > Terriglobia > Terriglobales > Acidobacteriaceae > KBS-83. The sequence continues at coordinate 341,749 of CAVXPT010000007.1, forward strand.
ACGATTGGGCGGGTCTGCACGACGGGCTCAGAATTTGAACGAAAAATCGGCCAACTAACTATCTTTTTGACTTCAGGCAATTCGAATCTTGCCAGGGAATGGCCCGAAGTATGAACAAAATCTATACCCCGATTCAAGGCCCGACACTAGCGGAAATTTAGCAGAACTTCCTTAGGGGGGGAGTAACACTCTCGGGGCAAGCGGTACCACCGGGTGTTACCTAATCGTCGATGGACGGAATAAGAGAGCAGGACGTTACTAAAGAGCGTGCTGCCAAGCCGCGGTATCTGACGCCTTCTTGGGGGGCCGGCCCCTCTCATAGCCATGCGATTGCAAGGACTCGAGGCGAGTTCAATATACGCCAATGTACTGTGCCCCCATACGAGATAGTGGCGGTTCGGGGGGCAAACGCGACAATCACATCGTGAAAATCCAAAAATATTCCGTCACGCGGATAGACGGCCTTGAACACGGCCTCTTTGATGGAGAAGAGTGCCTTATCGCAAAGGGCCAAGTTGGAGAAACTTGCCCATTCGTCTGGCTGTCCGACCAGGCTGCGGATCTCCGGCGTAAGAGGTACCGCAGGCTCGATATCGATACCAACACCGCCGAACCTGTCGGCTGGCGCGACGACCGCGGCTGCGAACTCGGCGTCATGAGTGATCGATCCGGTGACACCCGCCGGCCAGATGGGATAACGTCTGGGCGACCGCGGTATTCCCACTATGGGAACCCCAAGTTTCCCGCACAAGGTACGCGCGATGTCGCGTCCGGCACCGCTTGCTCGCCTTACTGAGAGCACGGCTCGCTCCAGGCCCTCCGCTTCTACTGCCGCCAGGCGCTGCTCGTCTCCCGGCTTGATCGGCCGTACCTCGCCGATGCAGCCTGCCGGCAATTCATTGTGCAGAAAGCGATTTAGGGAAAGCACATCTTCGTAAGGATTCAAGTACTTGCGCCTGTGGCTTCAGTTGTCGCGGAGGCTGAGATCCGTGGCAATTTGCCGCAGAACCCGTGGCCTCTCCTGAAGGGGAAAGAAATGATCGCCCGAAAGCATATGAAGCCGAAATTCGGCGGAAGTCTGGTTCCGCCAATCCGCGGCTTCCACTTCAGGTGTCATCGCATCGCCGGTTCCACAGAAGCATGTGATCGGGCAGGAGAGCTGCGGGTTTTCGGCGTATCGGTAGGTTTCGAGAATGGTGATGTCGGCCCGCAAGGCCGGTACCAGGAACGGCCATAGTTCCCGATCCGCGAAAATTTCTTGCGGAACCCCTCCATAACGTCGCTGGATCTCCTGAAGGAGTTCGAGGTCGCCGAGTGAGTGGAGCAGAGGGCGGGTCCACGGCACTGCCGGGCCGGCAGACGCCGCGGCAAAGAAACACACTGGTTCGGGCAGCCCCCTCCGCCGCAGCTCTCTGGAGGTTTCAAAGGCCACTTTCGCACCCAGGCTGTGCCCGAATAGCGCATACGGTCGATCCAGAAACCCTGTCATGGCGTCGCAAATGGACGAGACCAGGCTTTCCATGGTGTGCAAAGGTGCTTCGCGAAGGCGGTTTTCCCGCCCCGGAGGTTGAACCAGCGCAACCTCAATCTCCGGGTGGGAGTCCTCCGGCCAGTTGCGAAAGGAGGCGACCCCCCCGCCTGCCCGGGGGAAGCAGAACAGGCGAAAGGAGGCCTCCGGGCGTTTGCGGGGACGGGCGATCCAGGGATTCACCGGTGGACTATCGGAGGACATAGGAGAAACTGGGGTGTTCTTTCGCTGCAATCTTGACTGCTCAGCGTACAACATTTCGTTGCCTTGTCACGTCCGAGAGGGGTCGCGTATAACGGCGCCTGATTTGGGACGGCGCGGCTCATATTTGGGCTGTTCTTTGGAGCCAAGATAGGCTACGCTTGGCTCGCTGACAGAGGCAGTTATGCCTCTTTCAGCGGCAGATAACTGAGCGACCCCAAAAGATTAAATTGTCGCCAGAGAATACTCCCCTAAGTTATTGATTTAGTTTGCTGATTGGTTCGATCGCCCGTTCCGGGAGATTACGCTCCCAACCCATTACTGAGACTCTTGCTTTTGGTCCGCATACGAACTTATCTCATGCGGCCTGGAGATTCGCTCGAAGCCCTTGTATCCAGCTTCGAAGGTGATGTTTCGTCCTTGAGACGAGGGCGCATTTTTTAGTCATTCACGGATCGCAACCGCAGGCTCTGCCCACTTTTGGGGATTGTTCCTGCGTTACCGAGATGATGGATTAGTACCGGGATATGGAATGAGCAACGCAGAGCGAACTGCCCCTGAACCCATCGCAATTATCGGCGTCGGCAGCCGCTTTCCAGGCGCTCCCGATGCCGATGAGCTATGGAAAGCGATTCATGAGGGGCGGGATTGCACGACTGACTTCCCTGGCGGGCGCTCGGCGGAACTGGAGTCATTTTACCGGGAGGCGGGGACAGCCGGCCGGCCGCCGACACGGCGCGGCGGATTTTTGACCGACGTCGACACTTTCGATGCCAATTTCTTCCAGATTTCGCCGCGAGAAGCCGAATGGATGGATCCTCAGCAACGTCTGCTTCTAGAGGTCGCCTGGGAAGCGATTGAAAATGCGGGACAAAGCCTGGAGATGCTGCGGAGCAGCATGACCGGAGTGTTCGTCGGCATCTGGACAAACGATTATGAAATTCATGCCAATGCGAATTCGCCGACGACGGATTTCTTCAATGTAACGGGGGCGGTGCCTTATGCCGCATCAGGCCGCATTGCCTATCAGTTCGATCTGCGAGGCCCGGACCTGTCAGTGAACGCGGCATGTGCGGCCTCGCTGGTCGCGGTGCATCTCGCCGTTCGTTCCCTCCGCTCGGGAGAGAGCTCGATGGCGCTGGCGGGCGGCGTCAATTTGATTTTTCGCCATGAGGCAACGCAGGCCTTCCACCACGCCGGCATGCTGGCAAGGGATGGGCACTGCAAATTCGGGGATGCCGGAGCGGACGGGATCGTTCGCAGCGAGGGAGCCGGGATCGTTGTTTTGAAACGGCTTTCCGACGCTCAGCGCGACGGCGACAGCATTCTTGCATTGATCGTTGGAACGGCTGTGGCCAACAGCGGCCGGGCGAGCGGTTCGCTCACGTTGCCGAGCGGCGCGGGCGAGCGGCAGGCGATGCTGGCAGCAGTTGCCGATGCCGGTATCTCACCCCGGAGTATCCAATATGTAGAGGCGCACGGGACGGGTTCGCGGGCAGGCGATCCGGTAGAACTGGCGGCCATCGCATCGGTCTTTGGTGGTGCCGATAGAGCTTCTGAACCCTGCCTGGTTGGCTCCGTGAAGTCCAATATCGGGCATGCGGAATCAGCGGCAGGCGTGGCGGGGATCATCAAGACGATCCAGGCGCTCCGCCACGGGATTTTTCCGCCGACTTTACATGTGCAGCAACCCAATCCGGTCATCGAATGGGGGTCATCGGGAATTGCGCTGGCCCGGGAAGCCTCGGTTTGGGAGAGGACAGCTCATTCTCCACGGCGGGCGGCGGTGAACGGCCTCGCCTTGGCGGGAACCAATGCTCACGTGGTGTTGGAAGAGGCTCCGAAGCCGGTCTCGGTGGATTCCACCCCGCGGGCTTCCTATCTACTGCCCATTTCTGCAGCTTCGGAGGCGGCGCTCCGCGAGAGAGCGCAATCGATCGCCGGGAAGCTCAAAGAGTTAGAGACCGGAAACGATCCGGATAGCGGCCTGCGAGATCTTTGCTATACAGCGGCAGTACGGAGAACTCATCTTTCGAGCCGGCTTGCAGTCGTGGGAGCGGATGCGACGGAGATACGGAAGAGGCTTCAAGACTATCTGCTCGGTGAGACCTCGCCCTTTGTGAGCGCCGGTTCTGCCGGGGGGGTCCGCGAACGCAAGATCGCCTTTGTCTTTCCCGGGCAGGGATCGCAGTGGATCGGGATGGGACGGGAGCTGCTCAGGACCGAGCCGGTATTCCGCGCGGCCATGGAAGCATGCGATCGCGAGATACAGCGGCAGGCGGGGTGGTCAGTTCTGGATCAGCTGCAAGACGAAGCTGCGGACGGAAGATGGACGCGGATCGATGTAGTGCAGCCGGTCCTCTTTGCGGTGCAGGTCGCGCTCGCCGAATTGTGGAAGTCCTGGGGACTGGTTCCCTCGGTAGTGATTGGCCATAGCATGGGGGAGGTGGCCGCTGCCCATGTGGCGGGGATTCTGTCGCGTCAGGATGCAGTGACCGTGATCTGCCGTCGCAGTGCGCTGATGGTGCGTGTGGCGGGCATGGGCGCGATGGCGGTAGTCGATCTGTCGCGGAACGAAGCCGAGCAGGCCGTTGCGGGATTTGAGCAGCGCATCTCCATCGCCGTGTCCAACAGCCGGCAATCCACGGTTCTGTCCGGTGATCCGGAGGCTATCGACCAGGTCATCGAGCGGCTGGAGTCTTTGGAGGTCTTCTGCCGGCGCGTGCGTGTCGACGTGGCTTCTCATAGCCCGCAAATGGATCCTTTGAAAGAAGAACTGCGCGTCGGGCTACGAGATTTGAAACCGCAGGCCGGAGGAGTGCCTCTCTGCTCGACCGTGCGTGGGTCGATGATCCGTGGCGACGAAATGGACGCGGCCTATTGGGTGAGCAATCTGCGCGATACGGTGCAATTTGCCGGCGCAACCGAGCTGCTGCTGCGGGAGGGCTTCGACACGTTTCTTGAAATGAGTCCGCATCCGATCCTGTTGCCTTTTATCGAGCAGACGGGGGTGTTGAGCGGCGTGGACGTTCTGGCGGTGGGGTCTACGCGACGCGAGGAACCGGAGACGGACACGATGCTCGCCGCTCTTGGCTGGCTTTACGCGCACGGACTCGACGTGGACTGGAAGCGTCTCTACCCGGCCGGCAATCTGGTCGCGCTGCCGGCTTACCCATGGCAGCGGGAGCGCTTCTGGATTGAATCACGGGGTGTCACGCCAATCCTGCGGGAAACGCCACAGGCGTTTACGCCACTATCTGACGTGGCTGCGGTGCAACGGGAAGCGAAGCCGGTGCTGTTTCTTGCCACCTGGAAGGAGCTTGCTGTCCGCGAGCGCGGCCAAGCCATGACGCAATGGATTCGTGAACAGGTCGCCGCGGTGTTGCGTGCCAAGGTGGAGCGGATTGCGGTGGACCAGGCGCTCAAGTCGCACGGAGTGAATTCACTGATGGCACTGGAATTGCGGAACCGGATCGAGCGCGGGCTCGGCATCGTGCTTTCGGCGGGAACCGCCTGGAACTATCCCACAGTAGCGGCGCTTGCGGAATACCTGAATGCGCGCCTGACTGCGCAGGAAGAGAACGGCGAGCGGGAAAAAAAGAAGGCGGTGAGTGCTGCGCGTCCAGACGGTCGTTCTGCAGCGGATTTGCTGGAGGCGGAGCTATCGGGAGCAGAGATGCTTCTGGATAAACAACGAGTATGACGACGGGACCACAGCACGAAGATCTGCTTGAGCGAGCGCGCAATGTGATTCGCGATCTGAAGGAGAAGCTCGCCCGAGCGGAAGCCCGAACAGCACCGGATTCAGTTGCCATTGTTGGAATGGCCGGCAGGTTCCCCGGCTCGGGGGAGGATTTGAATGCCTTCTGGAAGATGATTTCCGAGGGTGGCGATGCGGTAAGGGATATTCCGCCCGAGCGCTGGGATAACAATGCTTTTTACAATGCGAAGGCTCCGGCTCCAGGAAAGACAAATATGCGCCGCGCCGCTTTTCTGGACGAGGTGGCGCGCTTCGATGCAGCGTTCTTCGACGTGACCCCTGTCGAGGCGGTCCGGATGGATCCACAGCAGCGAATCTTTCTGGAGACGGCATGGCATGCCCTGGAAGATGCCGGCATGACACGCGCGGAGCTTCGCGGAAGCGATGCGGGAGTGTTTGTCGGGGTTCACGGCCACAGCGCGGATTACGGCGCAATGCAATTCGACGATCCAGCCACATTGGATGGATATGCGGCGACCGGTACCGCGCACGATGTGATTGCCGGACGCCTGGCGTACTGGCTCGATTTGCGCGGTCCGAGCATGGTCATCGATACAGCATGTTCCTCGTCTCTCGTAGCGGTGCATCTCGCCTGCCGCAGTCTGCGCGCGGGAGACTGCAGCCTCGCGGTGGTTGGCGGCACGAACCTGATCCTGTCTCCACGGACGAGTGTTGCCATGTCTCAGTTGCAGATGCTGGCGGATGATGGGCGTAGCAAGACATTCGACAGCCGGGCAGACGGCTTTGGGCGCGGTGAAGGATGCGGGGTCGTCGTTCTAAAGAGGCTGAGCGACGCGCTGCGGGATCAGGACCGCGTTCTGGCGGTGATTCGCGGATCGGCGATCAATCAGGATGGGCGGACGAATGGTCTGACTGCCCCCAGCGGTTTGGCACAGCAGCGACTGATCGAACGCGCTCTAAAGGAAGCTGGAGTCTCGCCGGCAGAGATCGGATATTTCGAAGCCCACGGGACGGGAACAGCGCTGGGCGATCCGATCGAAGTGGAAGCGATTGCCGAAGTCATGGGCAAGGAAGAGAGAAGCACCCCGTGTGTGCTCGGTTCGGTGAAGGCGAACATCGGACATCTGGAGGGCGCTGCAGGAATCGCGGGACTGATCAAAACGGTGTTGGTGATGCAGCATGGTTATCTCCCGCCAGTTGCGCATCTGGAAGAGCTGAACCCTCACCTTGTTCTGGATGGATCAAGGCTGACTATCCCGAAGCGCGGCGAACCGTGGGCCAGACACGGACGTAGATTCAGCAGCATCAGTTCCTTTGGATGGTCGGGAACGAATGCCCATGTGGTGCTCGAAGAGGCTCCTGAGCAACCGGCGGCAGCATCTGCGCCGAACCTCCCCGTGTTGGTTGCCGTTTCAGCGGAGACGCAAGAGGCGCTCCATGTACTGGGAGAGGCTTACGCGGAGCGAGTTGCGAGCGTAACCAGGCAGGAGCTTGCGGACATTGGCCATACGAGCACCGCGCGTCGCACCCATCATCGGTATCGCGTCGCCGCCGTTGCTTCGGATGGGCCCGCGATGGCTGCTGCTTTGCGCACCAAAGCCGGTCATGCAACGAAACTCTCAGTAAATTCCCAGCAACGGGATGAGCGACCACTCGTGGATGCAGCCGCCGATCCAGCAGGCCATCTGCATCAGTTGGCAAGCGAGTATGAGCGGGGCGCGGAGATCGCATGGAAGGAAATCTTTCCAGATATTCGCAACACTGTCAGCCTGCCGCAGTACCCCTTTCAGGGACGGCAGTACTGGTTGGCAAGCAACGTTCTATCCGTGCGGCCACAGAATGCCGGCAAGGCACCCGACGACTGGTTTTACGAGGTGGAATGGACAAAACGACCGCTGGAGGCAGGAGAAGGGCAGAGAAACCGGCGAGCAGTCTGGTTGCTCGTCGGGGATAGTTCCGGATTTGTCCATACGCTTGCCGAGATGATCCGGCAACGCGGTGACGGCGCTCTGGTTGTTACCAGCGGTCCTGAGCACCAGCGAACTTCGCAGGATCTCTACATTCTGAATGGGACGATAGAGCGGGGAGCGGATGATCTCTTCCGAAAGCTTGCACGCGAGGATATCCATCCCGGCTATGTCGTCATGGTTGCCGACAAGCGAGGAGCCGCAGCGTCCACAAAAGATGCGCTGGCGCTCGCTCAAAATGTGATCAGAAGCAACGCTGACCTCAAACTCTGGTTCGTTACACAAGGGGCACAGGCGATCGACACATCGTCTGCGCCTGGTGCATGGGAACAGTCGGCGCTTTGGGGATTCGCTCGCGGTTTCGGTCTTGAGCACCCACGTCTGGCCGGCGGCGTGATCGACGTAGACCGAGCAAATGAGGCGGACGCGGAACAGGTTGTCGGCGAGATCGTTCGAGATAGCGTGGAAGATCGCGTCGTTCTGCGCAATGGCGCGCGCTTCGTTCCACGACTCAGGCGTGTGGCGCCCATGAGCGGGAGCCAAACGCTAAAGCTGCGGGCGGACGGCTGCTATCTGGTCACCGGCGCTTTTGGCGGCATTGGTTTCGACATTGCTGAATGGCTGGCTGACCATGGCGCGCAGAATCTTGTGCTGACGGGTCGCCGCAAACCCGAAGAAATGCAGAACCCAAGACTGATGGAGCGGCTGCAGGCGTTGCGTTCGAGAGGAGTCATGGTGCGCGCGGAGTCGTGCGATGTTTCCGACGAGACGCAGTTGCGGAGCCTCTTCAACGAGATCGCCCAGAACGGCCTACCTCTGCGTGGGTTGGTTCACGCGGCTGCAGCTATGTTGTTCGCCTCGGTATCGGAGACCTCTTCAAAGGACGTGGAACTCGCTTTCCGCGCCAAGGTGGAAGGTGCCAGCTTGCTGGATCGCCTCTCGCGAGGCTGCGGCCTGGACTTCTTTGTCATGTTTTCTTCGGCTGCTGTCTCGGTTGGATCGCGCAATGCTTCGCTCTATGCCGCCGCCAATAGTTGCCTGAATACGCTGGCGGCAGATCGCAAAGCAGCCGGACTGGCCGCATTGAGCGTGGAGTGGGGGTTATGGGAGCCAACCGCCGACCATGAGCAGCGGGAGTTGATCGCACGATCCGGATTTATTCCCATGCCGTCGGGGAGAGCGCTCGACGCGTTGGGTCGATTGATGGTGTCTGGCGTGGGTCACGGCGTGGTCGCCGCGATCGACTGGGCCGTACTCGGGCCCGCGCTGACGGTTCAAGGCAAGGATGCTTTCGTTACTGAGCTGGTGAATCACCGCGCGCCGGAGCAGAAGGCCGGAGAACAAAAAGACGAAGCTGCCTGGTTGAGTGAATTGAAGAGGCTTGCTCCGAAGGATCGCGTCGAACGATTGCTCATGCTGGTCAGTGTGGAAGCGAAGTCAGTCTTTGGCATGCCGCAGGACGAGCCCTTGGATGATCAGCGCGGACTTGCGGACATGGGCATGGATTCGCTTATGACGGTGACGCTGCAGAACAGGTTGCAATTCCTGCTTGGTGTGACATTGTCTTCGACTCTGGTGCTGGATTATCCAACGTTGACTGCGCTGGCGGCATTTCTGGATGAGAAGTTGTTCGGCAAGGCCGATGCATTGCCGCAGGCGGAAAGTCTGCCGGATGAAGAACCCGGATTGGACGAAGCAGAGATGGCCTCGATCGTCGGTATGAGCGATGCGGAGATGGATCGAGCGCTTGAGGTGGAACTGGCGGCAATCCGAAAGCTTGGGGTGCACTGAAGATGGCGGAAGAGATGAAGGCGTTGACCCAGGAAAAGCAGATGCTGCTTGCTCTGCGGGCCTTGCGTCGCCGCGTCGAAGAGCTGGAGCAGGAACGGCATGAGCCGATTGCCATTGTGGGTATGGCATGCCGCATCCCTGGTGGAGTGAACAATCCGGAAGAGTTCTGGAAGCTGCTGGAGGAAAAGCGCAACGTTGTCGCGGAGATTCCACAGGAGAGGATCGATCTCCGGCAGGTCTTCGATGCGCATCCGCAGACGCCGGGAAAGACGTGCAGCCACTGGGCCGGAATGCTGAGCAATCCAGGTGACTTTGACGCGGAGTTTTTTGGAATATCGCCTCGCGAAGCGCTGAGCGCCGACCCGCAACAGCGCTTGTTGCTGGAAGCGAGCTGGGAAGCACTGGAAGACGCGGGAATCGATCCCAAGAGCCTTGCAGGACAGGATGCGGGTGTGTTTGTGGGGATCAGCCTGACGGAATATTCGCAGCATTATCAGAACTGCGTTCCGAAGGAAGGTCTGGCAGCGCACTTCATGCAGGGATCGGCGCTGAATGCCGCGAACGGACGTCTCTCCTATTTCTATGGGATACAGGGACCGAGCATGGCCATCGATACGGCCTGCTCCTCGTCGCTGGTGGCGATCGATCGCGCATGCCGCAGCCTCATTCAAAAGGAGACGAGCCTTGCCATCGCAGGCGGAGTCAACCTGCTGGCGACGACTTCGATCCTTATTATGGCGTCGCAGTGGGGCATGTTGTCCCCGCGCGGCGCATGCCGTGCGTTTGATGAGGGAGCGGATGGTTTTGTGCGTTCGGAAGGATGCGGCGTCGTCATTCTGAAACGCCTGCGGGATGCTGAAGCGGACGGAGACCGTGTTCTCGGGCTCATTCTGGGTTCCGCGGTGAACCAGGACGGCGCCTCAAGCGGGTTGACGGTGCCGAACGGCGTGGCGCAGCAGGAGCTGGTACGGCGCGCGCTGAAGAATGCAAACGTCGAGCCCTGGCAGGTGGGATACGTTGAGGCGCACGGAACAGGGACCGCGCTGGGCGATCCGATCGAAGCGCAGGCGCTGGGAGCGGTCTTCAGTGAAGGCAAGAAGCGCGACAGGCCCGTCCTGCTTGGTTCGGTCAAAACCAATCTAGGGCACCTTGAATCGGCAGCCGGAGTCACCGGACTGATAAAGGTGCTGATGGGATTGCGGCACCGACAAGTGCCTCCTCAGATATATGCGGAGAAGCGGACATCCCGCGTGCCGTGGCATGAGTTACCGCTGGCGGTTGCGACGGAAGTGCAGTCATGGGAGGCGATTGAGGGGCGGCGCATCGCGGGTGTGAGCTCGTTTGGCTTCAGCGGCACGAATGCGCATGCGATTGTCGAAGGGATCGAAGACAAACGGGTCCAGGAAACGCGCACTCGACCCGCCGAAATACTCGTGGTGAGTGGGCGCACACCTGCCGCCTTGCAAGAACTGGCGGCGCGCTATACAGAGTTCCTGAAGCAGACTGAAGCGAGTTGGGGAGAGATCTGCCATTCAGCGGCGACAGGACGCGCGGCCTTTGGAGAGCGGCTGGCGATTGTGGCCAAGGACAAGTCCGATGCCGCAAATCAGCTCACAAGCTGGCTGGGGAATGAGCCAGGCGCAACAGGAATCCATCGCGGCAAAGTGCGGCCAGGGGAGCGCGTGCGCGTTGGCCTGATTTTTGGCGATGCGCTTCAAGGTTTCGACGGGCTGGCCGGAGATGGTTTCAAGACCGATGCAGTACGCAGAGATGTGTGGGAATCGAAGTGGAAGAGCTGGGGCCTGGACCCGGTGACCGTTGCTACGGCCGGCCCGGATCTGCCGGCGCAGATGGCTGCCGCGGGAGTCACACTGGCCGTGGTGATGGGCTCAGCGGAAACAAGCCTGTCCACAGTCAGGGTGCCCAATCATGCCGACTGGCGTGGATTGGCCGATGCCGTTGCCGAGCTGTTCGTTCACGGTGTGCGCATCGACTGGAAGGGCTGGGAAGACGGGCTGAAGCATCGTCGCGTATCGCTGCCGACCTATGCATTCCAGCGAGAGCGCTTCTGGATCGAGCCGCAGATCACAAAACAGGAAAGCGCCGGGAGAGCGACAGGACGTCCTCTGCTGGGGCGGCAACTGCGAGCGGCCGGCGTGCAAGGACAGTTTGAAACGGAACTGTCGCTCGCGGGGCCGACGGCCTGGATCGCTGAACATGTGGTGGAAGGACGACCGGTATTTCCGGCAACAGCGCATCTGGAGTTGATGCTCGAAGCGGCAATAGAGGTCACAGGTCCGCGGGAAATCGCCTTGGAAGACATCATTCTGCAAGCGCCGCTTACCGTCGATTCCCAGCGCGCCGTGCAGACGGTAGTCGAACCAGCGCTGGCAGGGCGGAGCCGCATCCGCATTTATGCCGAAAGCGATGCAGGCCAGTGGGAGACCGTGTCGGAGGGTTGGATTCGTTCCTTCGACCAGGAGATAGCGCCGACGGAGCCAATGAATATTGGCGCTCTTCAGTCAAGGCTGCAGCGGAAGGACACAACCGAATTCTATGCGGAGATGGCGGAACGAGGGATCCGGTTCGGCCCTGCATTCCGTGGGTTGGCGGCGCTGTGGGTTGGAGAGGGTGAGGCCCTGGGCGAGATTCAGCTAACGAGAGACGAGACGACGTATGAACTCGCCCCATGGCGGCTCGACGCGTGTCTGCAGGTGGCGGGTGCGTTGACAGGTGGCCCAGATATGTACCTGCCGTTGAGCGTAGGCGCAATCAGGAAGTATGCGTCTCCGGCGGAACGGTGTTGGAGCCATGTTCGTATCACCCGGGTCGATGAAAACACATGGACCGCCGATCTTATATTGATGCATCCGGATGGCAGCGTGGTGGCGCGGATTGAGAAATTGCGGTTGCGTAAACGCGCCGCTGGGCAATCGAAGACCAGAATTTATGGGGTGGATTGGCTGCCCGCCGAACTCAGCGCAATTCCCGCAATGTTGAGCGGTCATTGGCTGATGGTGAATGACCATAAGATCTTCGCCGATAAGGTGGCGCAGCAGATTAGAAATCGGGGCGCAATTTGTTCTGTTGTCACAGCGCCGCAAGGGCCAAGCGATGCTGCGAGCCTGGATGACCGGTGGGATGTCGCGCAGCTTCTGCGCAGAGCAGCCGCTGAATCCGGACCGTTCACCGGAGTGATCTTTGTCAGCGAAGCCCGGTTCCTGAACGACGACGCAACGGAGCGGCCGGAAGAACTCTATGGGTACAAAGATGCTCTGTCGCTTCTGCAGGCGCTGGTGCGCGAGCAGGCCAGCCCCGCATCCGGCGTCTGGTTTGTCACCCAGAATGCGGAGCAGATTGGCGAGCCGCCGGCAAGGATCTCGGTTGCGGGTCGCGCTGTTAAGGCATTGCGGCGAACCGCGGTAATGGAATTTCCCGAGCTTCATACACATGCAGTCGACATGGATGACCATGGCGCAGCGGAGGATTTGCTGCGCATCATTGGCGGCACAAATGAGCCGGAAATTGCGTGGAGAAACGGTGCCGCGTGGAAGCCGCGCCTCGTCGAGCGGATCGCAGTTCACCCCGATACAGTGACGCAGGAGAACGTAGAGATCCGGCCATCGACGAATGGAGTGATCGAAGATCTGCATTCGGTGCTTGTCCCGCGCATACCTCCACAAGCAGACGAGATTGAGATCGAAGTGCGGGCGCACGGAGTCAACTTCCGCGACGTGATGAATACGCTGGGCATGTTGCCGGGCTTCCCACAGCACCTGGGCGGGGAGTGTGCGGGCATAGTGCTGCGCGCGGGAGAGCGCAGCGGTTTCCGGGCCGGCGATCGGGTATTTGCCTTCGCGCTCGGCAGTTTCAAAACATTCGTCACAGTTCCTGCGCGGAATGCGGCGCATATCCCGGCAGCTCTGACGTTCGCGCAGGCAGCCGTGCTGCCGGTGGTCTATCTCACGGCGCTGCTGGGACTCGATCGACTTGCCCGGCTTCATAAAGGCCAAACAATTCTGATCCATTCCGCTGCCGGGGGACTCGGGCTCGCCGCTGTTCAAGTGGCGCGTGCGCGGGGTGCCGAGATTTATGCGACGGCAGGGAGCGAGGAAAAGCGTGCGTACCTGCGGTCGCTTGGGATCTTGCATGTGCTTCCGTCGCGGACGAACGAATTCGCCGCCGGCGTCATGCAACTCACGGGTGGTCGCGGCGTGGATGTGGTGCTGAATTCATTGACGGGCGCTCTGGCGGAAAGCACGCTGAACGTGCTCGCTCCTTCAGGTTGCTTCCTCGAGGTTGGCAAACGCGATGTGCTCACCAAGGAGCAAGTCGCGCTGGTGCGTCCTGATGTGAAGCACTTCAAATACGATTTGGCGGAAGAATCCAATCGCGACTTGTCCCTGGTGCCCGATCTCATGCGAGAGATGCTGGAGATGCTGGCATCGGGCGCGATCGCTCCGCTGCCGGTGAAGGAATTTGATAACCCGGGCGATGCATTTCGTTTCATGGCGCAGGCGCGGCATATCGGAAAAATCGCAGTGACGCGCGCAGGTGTTGTGCCCGATCCGATGGTGATCGACCCGGAGGCCACGTATTTGATTACGGGCGGGACCGGCGGGGTCGGTCTGCGTTTTGCGGAGTGGCTGGTAAGTCGCGGAGCCAGACATCTTCAGCTTCTGTCGCGAAGAGGCGGCGATGCAGCCTCCGAAGCAGTCATCGCTCCATTGCGAGCGAAAGGCGCGGACGTTCGCATTGCGCGAATCGATATTGCGGATGCGGCGGCGCTGAAGGCCCTACTCGAAGAGATTCCAAAATCTACCCCGCTCAAGGGCATATTGCATGCAGCCGGCGTGCTGGACGATCACAGCCTGCTGGGACAGAGCTTTGCCTCCTTTGTTGAGGTAGCTCGGCCAAAGTGGACTGGCGCGTGGAATCTGCATCTGCTGACGCGTGGCCTGAAGCTCGACTTTTTTGTGCTGTTCTCTTCCGCTGCCGCGCTCATCGGCATGCCAGGTCAGGCCAATTACAGCGCAGCAAACAATATGCTCGGGGGGCTGGCAGCGTATCGCCGTGGCCGTGGTTTGCCCGCACTCAGCATTGCGTGGGGTCCTTGGGCGGGCGCCGGGATGGCAGCAGCGTTGCACCCGGCGGACTTCGGTTTCGGATGGATCACTACAGAGGAAGGGACAGGCGCCCTGGAAAGATTGTTGACGACAGGCGAGCCGGAAACAACGGTGCTGCCGGTGGCTTCATGGAATCGATTCGTGAGCCAGCGTTCTGCAGGTGCGTCAGCCTTATTTTCCGGATTGACCGATACGTCGATACGCATACCAAGACTCGCCGAGAATCTTGTTTCGTCTCGGGAAAACGAAGCCGAAAGAAAGATCAGCTTTGCCAATCTGCTGCAGCAGGCTGAATCTTCAGAACGCCGTGCGCTACTGACAGAACATCTGCGGCAACAGACGAGGCAAATTCTTTCGCTGACCACCGACAATATGGTGGATGAGGATGCGGCGCTGCATGACCTTGGCCTGGATTCGTTGATGGCCGTGGAACTGCGAAATACGTTGCAGGTCTCGCTGGAGCGGCAGCTTTCCCCGACGCTGGTGCTGGATTATCCGACACTGCGCGCGTTGCGGGAGAATCTCTTGACCGAATTGTTTGGTTCGGAAAAAGCACCAGGCGCTGCCGGCGAATGGATGCACCAGATCGATGATTTGACCGACAGCGAAGCGGAAGCATTGCTGCTGGAAGAACTGCAGAGGCCCGTCCATGCTGCCAAACGTTAATCCGTCGCCTGCCGGTATGCCCAACGCTGGTGAGCTGTCACCGGTGAAACGGGCGCTGATCGAAATCCGGCAGTTGCGTGCGGAGCTGGAAAAAAGCAAGCGAGGCATGCATGAGCCAGTTGCCATCGTCGGCATGGCGATGCGATTTCCCGGTGGCGTCACGACTCCGGAGCGCTTCTGGAAAGCGCTGGCGGAAGGTGAAGACCTCATCGGAACAGTGCCAGCCGAACGCTGGGATGCCCGCGAATATCTGAACACGGATCCCGATCATGCTGGAACCATGTACGACGGTCACGGCGGCTTCCTCGCCGATATCGATGCATTCGATGCAGAGTTCTTTGGAATCAATCCCCGCGAAGCAGCAAGCATGGACCCGCAGCAAAGGATGCTGCTGGAACTCACTTGGGAGGCATTGGAGCGAGCAGCAATCGATCCAAAGGCGCTCTTCAATACCTCTGCCGGTGTGTTTCTCGGTCTATCGAACTGCGATTACGCGCGGTACACCATGCGGGATCCGCGGGAGATCGATGCTTACGCCAGTGTGGGCTGCACATTGAGCATTGCGGCGGGACGTATTTCATATTTTCTGGGTACTCACGGGCCAGCGCTCGTTGTTGATACGGCGTGCTCCTCGTCACTGGTGGCGCTCGATCTGGCTATACAGAGTTTGCGCCGAGGCGAGATCGATCTTGCTATAGTTGGCGCCGCCAATCTCATCCTGACACCGGAGTACAGCGTCAGCTTCTCCCGCACACGGATGCTTTCTCACCATGGCCGCTCAAAAACCTTCGATGCCTCGGCGGATGGTTATGTGCGGAGCGAAGGCTGCGGCGTCGTCATACTACGGCGGCTTGCAGACGCGAAGCTCGACGGCGACCCTGTTCTGGCGAAGATTGTCGGCATGGCGGTGAACCAGGACGGACGGAGTGCAGGCATTACGGCCCCGAATGGCCCGGCGCAGGAAGCGGTAATCCGGGCGGCGCTCGACGATGCCCAGGTGGCTCCGACGGCGGTTACTTTTGTTGAAACACACGGTACCGGAACGCCGCTGGGCGATCCGATGGAAGTGCAGGCATTGTCTGCCGTGTATGGAACTGGGCGCGACAGCGCAACTCCGCTTCACATCGGTTCGGTGAAGACGAACCTGGGACATGCCGAAGCGGCAGCCGGGATGGCCGGGCTGATGAAAGTGGTGCTTACCATGCAGCCAGGCCATGGAATCGCTCCGCATCTTCATTTCAACGAGCCCAATCAGAAAATCGACTGGAAAAGCCTGCCGATCAAGGTGCCGACGGCACTGACGCCATGGCCACAAACGGACGGTGGAACGCGATACGCGGGACTGAGCTCATTTGGGTTCAGTGGAACGAACGCACACATGATCATCGCCTCTACGGATGATGACGCTTCTGCGACAGATGTGAAAGCTGACGGTGATGACGCCGAGCTGGTCCTGGTGATCTCGGCATCGCATCCGGAGTCGTTGCGAAAACGGGCGGAGAGCTATGCTGCTTTCCTTCAACAAACCAGGGAGCGTTTTTCGGATATCTGTTTCACCGCTGCTACCGGCAGGGCCAGCCTGGAACATCGTCTGGCATTGCGAGCACGGGATCCGAGGTCAGCGGCTTCCATGCTGGACCAGTGGCTTGCAGGAAAGACTGTTGAAGGGTTGGTGTCGAAAGAATCGGCTCCCGAAGTTGCGAAAGACAGGATCATGCAGCTGCTCCTCCGGTATATCCAGGGCGAGGCGTTGAGCTGGGAGGATCTGCACGCGGCAGGTGAACAACGGCGCGTGGCGCTGCCTGTCTATCCGTTTCGCAAGACGCGCTATTGGTTTGGCCCGGATCCGCAGAAGAAGCGGCAGATGGAGCGTGAGCAGATTTGGCAAAGCGCGGTAGCCGCGGCTGCACTGCAAAGCCGTCAGGGACCCCTTGGATGGGATCCAGGATCGTATGCCGAGAGATGGTCGACCCTTCATCGGCTTACGCTGGTGCATGCGCAGACGGTCCTGGCCGAAGCGGGAGCATTTCGACAACAGCAGGTTGTGAGTACAGACGATGTGCTGGCGCGGTGTGGTTTTCAGCCACTCTATCGCCGGCTGGTACAGCACTGGCTGGAGGGCCTGACTGCGAGCGGGCTGCTGGTGGCCGAAGGCGACCGGTTCCGCGTATCGGCGGGTTTTGGTGCGGCGTCGCTTGAAGCACACTGGCGCGAGACGGAACAACAGCTTTGGGACAATCCCGGGATGATGGCGTATCTGCGGCAGTGCAGCGCCGTGCTTGGAGATGTGCTGACGGGAAGAAAGAGTTCGCTGGAGACGCTGTTTCCTCAGGGGTCTTTCTCCATCGCCGAGGGCCTTTACGAAACCGGTCCGGAAGCACGATTCCTGAATCCGATCGTTGCCGCCGCAGTGAATCAGGTAGCGCAAGGTCTGGGGCAAAGACGCAACGTACGCATGTTGGAGATCGGTGGCGGCACAGGAGGAACGACTTCCGCGATTCTTCCAACGCTTCCGGCAGGGCAGGCCGAGTACTGGTTCACTGACGTCTCCGAGCTCTTTCTCAACCGTGCGCGACGAAGGTTCGGTGCATATCCTTTCGTTCACTATTCGTTATTCGATCTCGATCGTCCGCTCGAAGAGCAGGGTATCGGCGCTGGGCAGTTCGATGTGATCGTGGCGGCGAATGTCGTGCATGCATCGCGCAATTTGAAGATGGCGCTCGATCGGGTGAGACGGCTGCTGATGCCCGGCGGAATGCTGGTGCTGATGGAATGGACAACGCACCATAGCTGCTTCGATATGACGATCGGGCTGATCGAGGGCTGGCAACACTTCGAGGACGACATACGCCAGGAACATCCTTTGCTGCGTACCGAGCAGTGGAAGAGCGTTCTCGAAGCGAGCGGATTTTCATCGATGGTTGCTCTTCCTGAAGCGGATTCGCCAGCTTCTGCAATCGGCGAGCACGTCCTGATCGCGCGCAGTCCTGAAGTGGATCAAATCGAGTCCGATGTGATTCCTCAGAATGTTGTAGCGGCGGAGTGGAGACAGTACGAGCCGACCGAGGCCCAGAGCAGTGGCGACCATGATGCGATCGGCAGTCTGCGGGCGCTTTCTGCGGATGACCGTGAGCAGGCGGTCCTCGATCTGGTGCGGACAACCATCCAGCGCGTCTTCAATCTCTCCCAGCGTGCCGAAGAACTGACGGCCCGTGAGCGGCTGAGCGACCTGGGAATGGATTCGCTGATCGCGCTTGAGCTACGTGCGGAGCTGGCCAAGGTATTCGGGCTCGAAGCGCAGATTTCTTCAACCATCGCATTTGATACCGGCACGGTTGGGGAGCTGGCCAAAGCTTTGCTGAGAGCGGTGGAAACTTCCGGACATGAAGCGATTCAGAGCACCGAGGCGGAAGTCCAGAGCGCGGGAGTTCAGGGCCAGGATCTGCCCTCCGTTGCGCAGGTGACATTGGATGAGCTGAACGAGATGTCGGACGAGGATGTGGAGCGGCTCCTGAG
This sequence comes from uncultured Acidobacteriaceae bacterium, assembly GCA_963763665.1. Lineage (GTDB taxonomy): Bacteria > Acidobacteriota > Terriglobia > Terriglobales > Acidobacteriaceae > KBS-83. The sequence continues at coordinate 360,265 of CAVXPT010000007.1, forward strand.
TGAGAGGTTGAGCAGACGATGACGCAGGCGGCAAAACCGGAGCTGACGGGAGCACAGCTTTCTCCATTGAAACAGGCTTTTCTCGCTCTGCAGGCGGCGCAGTCCCGAGTCGACGAACTCGAACGAGAACGCTCGGAGCCGATCGCAATCGTCGGCATTGGATGCCGTGTGCCGGGCGGCGGTGAGGGATATGAAGGCTTCTGGAGGCTGCTGCAGGAAAAGGGCATCGCGGTGAGCGATGGGATGGAGCGCCGGCTGACTTCCGTCGGCCGCAAGGTACCGCTACCGGAGGCGGCGCGGTGGGCCGGCCTTCTGGATGAGATAGACAGCTTTGATCCGCAGCACTTCGGTATCTCGCCACGCGAGGCGGTCGGGATCGATCCGCAGCAGAGACTGCTTCTGGAGACGTGCTGGGAAGCGCTTGAAGATGCAGCTATCGATCCATTCTCGTTGTATCAGTCTTCCACCGGTGTTTACCTCGGCATTTCGACGCAGGACTACGCGCATTTGCAAATGCCGAACATTGGCATGGGGACAGTGAGTCCTCACTTCGCATCGGGAATTGCATCGAGTGTTGCCGCAGGTCGAATCTCTTATGTGCTCGGGTTGAATGGGCCATGCGTTTCCCTCGACACGGCCTGCTCCTCTTCGCTGGTAGGCGTGCATCTGGCGTGCGACGCGCTCCGCCGCGGCGACTGCGGCATGGCGCTGGCTGCGGGCGTGAACGTGATCCTATCGCCGGAGTATCCGATCGCCTTTGCGGAAACAGGCATGCTCTCTCCACATGGCCTCTGCCGCACCTTCGATGAGGGTGCAGACGGTTATGTGCGTGGAGAGGGTTGCGGTGTTGTGGTTCTCAAACGGCTGCGGGATGCCCAGGCGGCCGGAGATCGCATCCTTGCGATGGTTCTGGGTTCGGCGGTGAATCACGACGGCGCGGCGAGCGGGCTGACCGTGCCCAATGGTCAGGCTCAGCAGGACCTGTTGCGGCAGGCTCATGCGAATGCGCGGGTGGAAGCACGGCAGGTTGGTTATGTCGAAGCACACGGCACTGGCACGTCCTTGGGCGACCCTATCGAGATTGGGGCATTAGGAGCGGTCTTCGGAGCAGGACGTAAGCGGGAGCGCCCGCTCCTGCTGGGAGCGGTGAAAGCCAACCTCGGACATCTGGAGGCCGCAGCAGGCATCGTCGGACTCATCAAAGTCGTATTGAGCCTGCAGCACGGGGAGATTCCTCCTCAGCCACGACTGAATCGCCTGAACCCGCACGTACGCTGGGGTGAGCTTCCGCTCGAGGTCGTGACAGATCCGCAATCGTGGCCCACGATCGAGGGTCGCCGGATTGCAGGCGTGAGCTCCTTCGGGTTCAGCGGAACGAACGCGCACATTGTCCTGGAAGGCTTCGCGGAAGCTCCTCTGTCAGCCCGTGAGGTGCGGCCCGCAGAAGTGCTGGTTCTTACCGCCAGGACCGCGACCGCGCTGCGTCAACTTGCAGAGCGGTATGTGCGGTTTCTGGAACGTACCGAGGAAGACTGGGGAGATATCTGTCACACCGCCGCGTCCGGCCGCGGCGTCTTTGGCGAGCGCCTGGCGGTTGTTGCAGCCGATAAAAAAGCTGCTGCGGATGCTCTGAAGAACTGGATCGAGAGGAGCGTGGAATCGGACGCGGTCTGCGGAGGCAGAGTTCGCGCAGGCGACGCGGTGAAACAGCGGAAGTTGGAACTGCCTGCGGCGGGTATCACCACCGATAAGGAATGGTTGTCCCTGGCAAGGGAAGCCGCAGGTGCGTTTGTCCACGGCACTCCAGTCGATTGGAATGCATGGACGAGGGGTCTTAACCGGCGCAAGGTGGCCCTGCCGACCTATCCCTTTCAACGCGAGCGGTATTGGGTGGAGGCTCCACGACGCAGAAACGAGATCATGGGCGAAGCTACAAGCCGGATTTTGCTGGGAAGTCGTCTCCCTGTAGCCGGAGTGCGCGCGCAGTTTCAAACCGAGCTGTCGGTTGAGGGCGCGACCAGTTGGATCGCCGAGCATGTGATGGGCGGCCGCACGGTCTTTCCCCTGACGGGACACATTGAACTGATGCTCGAAGCTGGGGCGGAAGTTTTGGGTGCGGGAGCGATGCTGGAAGATCTCGCGCTGCAACGGCCGCTGATCGTCGATGGCGCGAGCACGATACAGGTGGTTGTAGGGAGCGAAGCGCAAGGGCGCACCCATGTGCAGTCATACGTGGCGGATGCGGAGGACGGCTGGCTGCCGGTCTCCGAGGGGTGGCTTTGCTCAGAGGACAAGAGCCGAAATGACCCTGTCGAGGATCGGCTGGATCTCGAAGCGATTCGAGCTCGTTTAGGCGAGCCGCGAGATGCAGCGGAGTTCTATGCGAGTGCCGCCACCGACGGAGCCAACTTCGGTCCACGATTCCAGGGGATTGAACGGTTGTGGACGAGTACGCATGAGGCCTTGGCCGAGGTCGGGGTGCGGGCTGCAGAAGAGAACTATGTATTCGCTCCTTGGCGTCTGGATGCTTGCCTGCAGTTGATCGCAGCGGTGCGTCCAGATGCGGATATGTACCTGCCTTCGAGCGTCGGAGAGATTCGTCTTTACGGAAAGCCTGGCGAGTATTGCTGGAGTCATCTCCGCAGCCGCCAGACGGACGCCGATACCCTCGCGGTGGATGTGACAGTGGCGCATCCCGATGGCAGCGTGCTGGCAGTCGTTCGCGATATGTTGTTTCGCAGGTTTATTCCAGGAAAGGCAGATACCGCTTCATGGTTCTACCGTCTGGCGTGGAAGGTAACGACGGTTGAGATCACGGGGCAGCCCGCGATCCAGCGCGCGGTATTGATCGGGCGCTCTTCCAGGATGGCGGAAACAGCGGCAGCTTTGCGCGAAAAAGGTGTTTCTGTGCAGATCTTCGCAGACGCCACGCAACTGCAGTCTTCAGAGGCCGATGTGGTGCTTTGTTTCTTATCGCAAGATGCGAAAGATGCTCCGCTCGAAATTGGCCATGTCGTCGAGCGAACGGAAGAGCATGTGCGATTGCTGCTCGGAACTGTGCATAGGCTTCTGGATGCCTCCACGCTGCGCAAACCACGCGTCTATGTTGTGACGGAAGATGCATGCGCAGTGCGACCGGAGACATCTGAGGCCATCAGCCTGCTTCAGAGTTCTTTGGCGGGCGCAGTGATTTCAATCGGATTGGAAGCCCCGGAGTTGCGTTGCACCCTGCTCGACTTGAGCGGCACCGAGAGCGATCTTTCAGCGGAACAGACTGCCGCTGAAGTCATGGCGGAAGCAGATGACCTTCGCGTGGCATTTCGTTCCAACCAGCGATATGCAGCTCGGCTGGAGCGAGTGCCGCTCTCTGAAATGTCTCGCGGAGAGCAACAGGCTACAAAGCTTGTGCTCGGGACGGGTATCGAAGGGCTCTCGTATGAGACTGTGGAACGGCAACCGCTGCAGCCTGACGAGATAGAGATCGAAGTGCGGGCGACCGCGCTCAACTTCCGCGATGTACTGAAGGCGACGGGTCTCCTGGAGCACGCCGGACCAATCGGAACAGATTGCAGCGGCGTGATTGCGCGGACTGGCGCTGCCGTCAGCACCTTTAAGATAGGCGATCCAGTAGTCGCGATTGCTCCTGGATGCTTCGCGAGTCATGTGGTCACCGCGGATGCACTCGCAGTGCGCAAGCCTGATGAGCTTTCCTTCGAGCAGGCGGCGGCGCAGACCGTTGCGTATCTCACTTCCGACTACTGCTTGAACGAGTTTGCCCATATCCGGAAAGGAGAGCGTGTGTTGATCCACGCCGCGGCGGGAGGCGTCGGTTTGGCTGCAGTGTATTTGTGCCAGCGTGCCGGGGCCGAGATCTTTGCGACAGCCGGAAGCGACCAGAAGCGCGAGTATCTCCGCAACCTGGGTATCGAACATGTCTTTGACTCTCGCAGCCTGGACTTCCGCAACCAGATCGTTGGCGGTGTAGACGTGGTCTTGAACTCACTGGCTGGTGAAGCGATCGACGCGGGACTGGATCTCCTGCGACCGAACGGACGATTCATTGAGCTGGGCAAGACGGACATCCGCCAGGCTGGCGCCATTGAAAAACGTTGGCCGGGTATCCAGTACATTGTGGCTGACCTCACCGTCCTGTTCGAGGAGCGTTCTCCCTGGATTCGCGAACACTTGATGGCTCTATTGAACGAGATTGCGCGCGGGGACCTACCAGCCTTGCCGTCGGCGGTCTACGAGGAGCGAGAGACAAAGCAGGCTTTTCGCCACATGGCCGCTGCAAAGCATATCGGCCGGCTGGTGATCCGTTCCGCGGCAGTGGACTTCGCCGAGGGCGCACATCTGATCACGGGCGGCCTGCGCGGCATCGGGCTCAGGCTGGCGGAATGGCTGGTAGAGAAGGGCGCCCGCGATCTGGTCCTCGCGGGAAGGCAGCAGCCATCGGAAGAAGCGCTCGCCGCAATCCGACAGATGGAAAGCTCTGGAGCTCAGAGTGCGCGTGGTGCAGGGGGATGTGGCGGAAGTTTGCTTCGGCACAACGCATGGTAGCCGAAGCGGGAGCGTCGCTGCGAGGAGTCTGGCACTGTGCCGGCGTAATCGACGATGGAGCGCTCGCCGAGCAGTCCTGGGAGCGGTTCGCCAGGGTGATGAACCCGAAGGTGGAGGGCAGTTGGAATCTGCATGTGCTGACACGCGAGCTGCGGCCTGAGTTCTTCGTCCTCTTTTCCTCGTGGGCGTCGCTCGCGGGTTCACGAGGACAGGCGAACTACAGTGCCGCAAATGCGTTTCTCGATGGGCTCGCAATGCATCGCAGGGCGGAGGGGCTGTCTGCGCTTTGCGTGGACTGGGGTGCCTGGGGCGAGAGCGGTATGGCTGCGGGCGAGATCATGCAGCGGTACCTGGCACGGGCCGGCATGGAGAGTATGCGGCCCCAGGATGCGTTTACCTGCGCTGACTCTCCGCGCTGCGCACCGGAGAGTCGCGCCTGGCCATTGCCGCGATACAGTGGCCCAGGTATCTGGAGCAGGTTCCGAGTTCGCAGCGTAGCTTTTATGCGGAACTGATCGAGGAGGTTGCGTCCGCAGGAAAGCCTCGGGAGGGACTCTCGGCGGCTCGCTCCGGCGGCAAATCTCAGCCTCCGGATGACGCACGAGCATCGAAAGGCGGCCGCGTCCTTTCTGAGATACTCGCGTCTCCTGCATCCGCACGCCGCGATAAGCTGCAACGCGTTGTCGAAGATGTGGTACGCCGAACACTGGATCTGCGCCCGTCTGACGAGATCGATCCGGAAGTGACCTTCAACGATCTCGGGATGGACTCTCTGCTGGCAATTGAACTACGTAACAGCTTGTCGACGATTTTGGAGCGGAGATTGCCTTCGACGCTGCTCTTCGATTATCCAACCTTACGCAAGCTGGCCCGATTCCTGGAGGAGGAGCTCTTCCCCAATGTCTTGCGGGAGGAGACTGCCGTGGTAACCCTCTCCGTCGAGCCGGAGCCGGATGACGACATAGAAACGCGGAGCATTCTCGATGAGATTGAGCAGCTGTCCGATGAAGAGGTGGATTCGATTCTGGGGAAAGGTGCTTACTGAGAGCACATCGGGAGGAAATGGCATTGCGAAGTGACGAAGCATCGAGCGCATTTCTGGAGCGCATCCAGAGCCTCTCGCCGAAGCGGCTGGCACTGTTGGCGGCGGAACTGGAGCGTCGCCTGGCGGCGCGGGAGAATAGTGTCCCCGAGCCGATTGCCGTCATCGGTATGGCCTGCCGGATGCCCGGAGGCGCGACCACTCCAGAGGAATTTTGGCAGGTTCTGGAGAGCGGTAAGGATACGGCTGCGAAGGTTCCAATCGAACGATGGGACGCCGATGCGTTCTACGACCCGCAGTTGGATACCCCAGGCAAATCGATTACGAAGAACGTGAACATGTTGCGCGATGTTGACCTGTTCGACGCCGCCTTCTTTGGAATATCGCCGCGTGAGGCTGCCGGTATCGACCCACAGCAGAGGATGCTGCTCGAGGTCACATGGGAGGCGCTTGAAAACGCGGGCGAACGCGGGGAAGCCATTGAAGAGAGTGCGACCGGGATTTATGTAGGTGTCAGCTCCAGTGAGTATCAGAATCTGGTGCTGCAGACCGATGAACTTACGCTGAATGCCTATTCCGGCTCCGGGATCGCGAACTCGATGCTTTCCGGCAGGCTCTCGCACTACCTGGGTGTGATGGGTCCAAACCTTACCGTCGACACGGCATGTTCAGCTTCGGCGGTAGCCATTCATCTCGCCTGCCAAAGTCTGCGCACGAACGAGTGCAACCGGGCACTGGCTGGCGGCGTAAATCTATTGCTGCTTCCAGCGGGGCTAGTGTTTCTCTCGCAAGCGCACATGCTCGCTCCCGACGGGCGATGCAAAGCCTTCTCTCGCCAGGCGGACGGCTTCGGGCGCGCGGAAGGATGCGGAATGCTGGTTCTGAAGCGGCTTTCGGATGCTCGTGCCGATGGCGACCGTATTCTCGGACTGATTCGCGGCACGGCAATCAATCATGACGGAAAGAGCAGTGGATTGACCGCTCCGAACGGGCCGGCGCAGGAAGCCGTGATTCAGACCGCACTTTCGCAGGCGAGATTGAAGCCTGGACAGGTTGACTACTTGGAGGCACACGGAACAGGCACGGTCCTTGGCGATGCTATCGAACTGGGCGCGCTGGGACATGTCTTCGGCAAGGAACACGATGCGGCGAATCCCTCTCTTGCTGGGCTCAGTGAAGACGAATGTCGGTCATCTGGAAGCTGCTGCAGGTGTAACCGGCGTGATGAAGGTGTTGCTGGCATTCCATCATGAGTCGCTGCCCCCGCACTTGCATCTTTCCCTTGACAATCAGAACGAAGCTTTGCAGGGACTGCCATTTGAGATTCCGACAACTTCCAAACGCTGGTTGCGCTCGCAACGTGCCCGCGTGGCGGGCGTCAGCTCTTTCGGATTCAGCGGCACGAACTGCCATCTTGTTTTGGAAGAGCCGCCGCTGGTGCAGCAGGCAGAAGGTGGACCAGCGTATGCAGTGGAGTTGATCACAGTTTCGGCCAAAACCCCGGCAGCCTTGACCGCACTTTGCGGACGGTATGCGCGTTTTCTGAGAGAGAATCCTGCGGTTTCTCTGGGCGACTTCGCATATACAGCGAACGCCTGCCGCACAACCTTTCAGCATCGTATCGCCCTGATTGCACGCTCGATCGAAGATGCAGCAGCCCAGTTTGAACAGATCAGTTCCGGGAATGTGGAGCAGTCGACGAGCTACCGCTTCGCGGCGGGCTATAAAGCTCCTCCCTTGGCGTTCCTATTCACCGGGCAGGGTTCGCAGTATTCAGGGATGGGTCGAGCTTTCTATGAGCGAAATGCAGCCTTCCGATCCGCCATGGACAAATGCGACCGTGCGCTCACCGACAGAAAGCATCGGCTCTCGGCTGTCGTCTTCGGCGATCCTGCTGTTCCGCGCGAACTCATCGACGATACGACCTGGACGCAGCCGGCGCTCTTCGCGTTTGAATACTCCCTGGCCATGATGTGGCAGTCGTGGGGGGTGCGTCCCTCGATGGTCCTGGGTCACAGCCTGGGAGAATATGTGGCTGCATGCCTCGCAGGCATCCTGACCCTTGAAGAAGCTTTGACTCTCGCTGCCGAGCGCGGACGCCTGATGGGTGAGCTGCCTCGGAGCGGAAGCATGCTCGCAGTGCGTGCAGGTGAAGACGCGATCATGGCAGCCGTAGGAGCACTGCCTGCAACGGTCTCAATTGCAGCGATGAATGGGCCCGAAGCCATTGTTCTTTCCGGTAAAACGGACGACGTAACAAAACTGCACGATTTGCTTACGGCGAAAGGCATCCGCTCGCAGCCACTGACTGTATCCCATGCATTCCACTCGCCGCTGATGGAGCCGATGCTGGATGAATTTGAGCGGCAGGCAGCGAAGCTGACCTATCGGCCTCCGGAGATCGATTTTGCATCGAACGTGACAGGCCGGATGCTTACTCCTGATGAGCCGATCAACGCTGGTTATTGGCGAAAGCACGTTCGCGGGACAGTGAAATTTGCTCAGGGAATGAAGGCGTTGCTGGAGCAGAAGCCCGGTGTCGTGATCGAGATAGGCCCCAATCCGATCCTGCTTGGCATGGCGAAGGCGGCGCATCCAGAGCTGACGCTGCCGTGTGTCCCCACGCTGCGCCGCGGTAAGGACGAGTGGCAGTGCGCCTTCGAAGCTTTGCAGCAGATATACCTGGCTGGAGCACCGATTGAATGGAGCGGTGTTTACCGTGATCGGTTGAAGCAAAAGCTTGTTCTGCCGACATATCCATTTCAGCGCGAGCGTTATTGGGCGGCGATGACACCGAAGGCCGCAAGAGCGGATCTCGCTTCTGCGTCTGCAGAAAGCACGGCTGAACGGATTGAGCCGCGCCTCTATCGAGTGGAGTGGACCTCGGCTGATCCGAGCCGCGTGACGACTGAGAAGACGCGGTCAGTCGTCCTGGTGGGTGATGCTCTAGAGAAGATTGAGGTAGCGAAGTCACTTTGCGACGCAGGCCTTGTGGTACAGGATCTGCCGGTTGCCGGATCGTTCTTTTCGGGAAGCACATCCAGTGATCTCATTCGAGATCGCGAATTCCTCAAGGAATACCTGCGCGGAATCGATGCGCCACGGGTAGTTCTACTGTTGCCGAGTCGTTCTGAGACGGAGCATCTTCCAGAAGCGGTGCTGCAGAGCGCGACTACCGTTCTGGCGGCGGTGCAGGAAGCCCAGGACAGCAACGCGGAAGATACGGAGCTTTGGCTGATCACGCGCGGAGCTTTTGCCTGCTCGCCAGCCGATCGCATAGCGCTCACCGCCAGCGTGGCGGGCGCCATCGCGAAGGTATCGCGGGTCGAGAACCCCGGCGTGCATATCTACCAGGCGGATTTGTCCCTCGAACCGACAATCGACGATCTCTCACAACTTGCCGACTTGTTGTGCAAGGGAATCGTGGAACATACGGTCGCTCTTCGCGAGGGAACCGTTCGTGTTCCGAGGTTGGTGAATGATGACGGGCAACAGACAGGACGACTCAAGATTGAAGCCGATGCCGCTTACCTGGTAACGGGGGCGTTCAAAGGCTTGGGCCTGCGCACGGCACAATGGCTGGCGGAACGCGGGGCGAGAGAACTCTATCTCGTCGGACGCAGCGAGCCCTCCGCTGTGACGCGGGAAGAGCTGGATCGTCTCGAACAAGCGGGCGTACGGGTGCATGCAGTCGTCGCCGATATCTCAAAAAAGGAAGAATTCGCTCGTCTTTCAGGTCAAATCGCCGAGAATGGCTCCGAGTTGCGCGGCATCCTGCATGCTGCCGGCACACTCGACGACGGTATTCTGATGCAGCAGACGCCGGAGCGCCTTGCGACGGTCTTTGCTCCCAAGGTTTCAGGTGGATGGTTCCTGCACGAGTTCTCGCTGCAGTATCGGCTGGACTTCTTCGTGCTATTCAGCTCGGCTGCCGCACTGCTTGGCTCGGCGGGACAATCCAACTACGCAGCAGCGAATGCGTTTCTCGATGCGCTGGCCGAGTTGCGGCATCAGCAGGGTTTGCCCGCAACTGCTGTCTCCTGGGGAGCCTGGTCGGAGATTGGAATGGCCACGCGCGGACTTGCCGCTCGCCGGAGCGTCGGCAATGGCATCGGCAGCATCTCGCCGGAAGAGGGCATGGCATTGCAGGAGCGAGCCATTCTGAGCGGGCTTCCCACGGTCGGGGCGTTGGCCTTCGATTGGAAGAAGTTCTTCTCCCTGCGAACCGTGCACCATGACTGGCCGCTTCTGCAGAAACTGGCGGCGAATGCGGGTGCGTCGCCCAGTGTTGAGCGCCCTGTCTCTCTGGCCTCAGTCGTAGAGCAGGCACCCGCCGATGGCCGACTCCGTGCGATCAAGGAATATTTGAGCGCGCGGATCGCGTCGGTTCTTATGCTGCCATCGAGCTACGTTCTGCATGAAGATCAGCCGTTCGCCGAACTCGGACTTGACTCACTGATGGCGCTTGAGTTGAAAAATGAACTGCAATCATCGGCAGGGGCAGCTCTTCCGCCGACATTTTTGTTTGAATATCCAAATCTAGGTCTCGCGGCGACTTTTCTGGATGCACTGATGTCGGGAGCCCGCAGGAGCGGATCGGCGGAAGCCCACGCTACAGGCTATGAGGAGATTGTGCTGTGAAGTCGTTGATACATTTTTTATCTGAACTTCGCGCCAAGGACGTCTTACTCAGCGTTGATGGCGATAAGTTGACCTGCAATGCGCCGATGCATGCAATTACTCCAGAAATCCGACAGGAATTGAGCGAGCGCAAAGAAGAGATACTTAGCTTTTTACGAAATACGCAAGGTTGGAAGGCCGCGGAGACAGGGCAAAGCTCCTCGCGTGAGCTGCCGCTCTCGCGCTCCCAACAACGGATCTGGTTTCTGGACCAGCTTGATCCTGGGAATCCGGCTTATAACATCGTGATCCCTCTCTGGCTCACCGGCAGTCTGGACCGTGATGCCATGGAGCGTGCTCTTCGCGTTGTGATCGAACGTCACGAAGCTCTTCGCACAGGCTTTTCGCAGCGTGGCGGTCAGCCGTTTGCATGGATCGCCGGCGAGAAGTCGTGGCAGATGGAGGTCATCGATCTGCGGCATCTGGCGGAACCGGACGCCGAAACGGAGGCGACACAGCTTGCCTGGCATGCGGGTCGCTGGTCGTTTGACCTTGAAAAGCCTCCGCTCTTCCGCGCTACCCTCTATCAAGTCACCTCTGAGCGATATCTGCTTTGTCTGGTGGTTCAGCACATCGTTGCCGATGGCTGGTCTCTCGGCATCCTTTCTCGCGAGATGTCCGAACATTACAGCGCATTTACGACTGGCGCATCGTCTCCTTTGCCCGATCCGAGCTTTCAGTATCGAGACTACGTGCGCTGGGAGCAGGAAGAAGGGCAGAGGCTGGCGGAGCAGCAGTTACCATACTGGCTGAAGAAGTTATATGGAGATCTGCCGAGTCTGGAGATTCCGCCTGATCGGACTCGCCCGATCCTGCAGAGTCTCGACGGTGGGCGACATATCGTCGATATCGACGGCGATTTTGCGGACCAGCTTCGCGCACTTAGCCGGCAGATGGGTGCAACACTCTTTACCGTGCTGCTGGCCGCATTCAAGGTCCTGATGTACCGCTATACCGGCACCAGAGACGTCATTGTCGGAAGCAACACGGCGAATCGTCCGAGACAAGAGTTCTCCACACAGATCGGTTTTTTCGTAAATAACATTATTCTGCGCAGCGATCTGAGCGGCAACCCCACGTTCGCCGAGTTGGTGGCACGCGTCAAGGAGACGACCGGATCTGCTTACGCGAACCAGAATGTGCCTTTCGACTTGCTGGTTGAGAAGCTACATCCCGAGCGGGCCACGGGCCATCGCAGCACGCTGGCTCAGGTGATGTTTACCCTGGAAAATCTGCCGCTACCGGATTTGAATCTTGCCGGGCTCAAATCCGAGCTCGCCCATTTCGATTTTGGAATAGCCGGAGCTGATCTCGCGGTATTGCTCTGGCCAGTTGGCAATGGGTATCGATGTGAGTTTGAGTACAGCAAGGATTTGTTTGAGGGCGCCACGATCCGGCAGTTGCAGGGACACTATCTACGATTGCTGGAAGAAGTAATAGCGGATCCGGGTGCCTCTATTGAAACGTATCCGCTGTTGAGCGATAAGGAACTTGCGCAGATTGTGACGGAGTGGAGCGGGACAGCATGTGGGGGCGCGGGCTATCCGACCGTAACAGATTGGTTTCGTGCGCAGGTGGCACTCCGGCCAAATGCGATTTCAGTGGAGATGGGCGACCGGCAGCTCAGGTATGCGGAGTTGGACGCTTTGTCCGATCGTGTAGCGAGTGCATTGCGCCAACGCGGTGTCGGGCGAGACGTAGTGGTTGGCCTGTATGTCACACGAAGCGTAGAGATGATGGTTTGCTTGCTGGGAATTCTGAAGGCGGGAGGAGCCTACCTTCCGTTGGATCCGGCGTTCCCAGCCCAGCGCATTGAATACCTCGTGCGCGACTCGGGTGTAAGTCTGATCGTAACGGAGAAGAGTCTCCTTAGCTCGTTACCGGAGAGCGGCGCAGAGGTGCTCCTGATGGAGGAAGGGCTGGCGTCCGAAACTGAAGAAGTGGCGGGAGAGCCTGCACGGGCAGAGGATTTGGCCTATCTGATCTATACATCAGGCTCAACAGGGCAGCCGAAGGGAACTGAGATCACGCATCGATCGCTGGTGAATCTCTTGGACTCGATGCTGCGGGAACCGGGACTGGGCAAAGAGGACACTTTAGTTGCGGTGACAACCTTGTCATTCGATATCGCGGGTCTGGAACTGTTCGGTCCGCTTGTCAGTGGCGGCAAACTGGTGTTGGCTTCGCGGGAACAGGTCCTGGACCCGATAGCCCTCGCGGACCTGCTGGAGCGAAGTGAAGCCACGGTGCTGCAGGCGACTCCATCGACTTGGCGAATGCTAGTGGAATCGGGTTGGCTCGGGAAACGCGACCTGCGGATGTGGTGCGGAGGCGAGGCGTTATCGGCGGAGCTGGCAGATAATCTGCTGACACGTGGGCGAGAGCTTTGGAACCTGTATGGTCCGACAGAAACCACAATCTGGTCGGCGGCGCACCGGGTGAGCAGTGGCGAAGACCCAGTTCTGATCGGCCGTCCTATTGCAAATACACGGATGTATATCCTCGACAACCAGGGCGAGCCCGTGCCGGCGGGCGTGAACGGAGAACTCTACATCGCTGGACACGGCGTGGCACGAGGTTACCGGAACCGCGCTGAGCTGACGGCAGAACGCTTTCTGCCAGAGCGATTTATGGCCGGCGAGCGCATGTATCGGACGGGAGACATGGCGCGGTTCCGTCGAGATGGGCAGATTCAACTTCTGGGGCGGACCGATCAGCAGATCAAGCTGCGCGGCCATCGCATTGAGCTGGGCGAGATTGAAGCGGCGCTCGAACGTCACGCATCCGTACAACAGGCGGTCGTTTCGGTGCATGGAAGGGATGCGGATCGGCGTCTGGTGGCATATGTGCGGCTGGCAGCCGGGCGTGTGGAGAGCGAAGACCTGCGGGGATGGCTGCTGGAGCGGCTTCCCGAATACATGGTGCCGAGTGTGTATGTAGTGATGGAAGAGTTCCCTCTGACGCCAAATGGGAAGGTGGACCGTAAGTGTCTGCCCGTACCGGATGGGCAATTGCGAGAGCGAAATGCACCGGCCGTGGCGCCCCGCAATCCAACGGAACAACGCGTGGCGGCTATCTGGTCCGATCTGCTCGAAACCAAAGCCGTCGGGATGCGCGAGAACTTCTTCGATCTGGGTGGCCATTCACTGCTGCTCGTGCGCGTTCATGCGCGCCTCCGCGATGAATTCGTCGCCAATGTCTCCATCACGGATCTATTCCGCTTCCCCACCGTCGAATCGCTGGCTGCTCATCTAATTCGGCAAGAAGAATTGACGGTCGTCGAGGGGGTTCATCCCTGATGGCGCCAGACTTCAAAGCCTCAGGGAATTCTTCCTCACCGTCCGCCGGACCCGCGCCGTGGAGCGACGGTATCGCAATCATCGGAGTGAGCGCACGCTTTCCAGGCGCTCGTAATGTCCGGGAGTTTTGGAAGAAGTTGGAAGCAGGCGATAGGTTCGTTTCCTCTTTGACCGAGGACGATCTTCGGGGAGCCGGAGTGGATGCGGCTATGTTCAGCCGCAGTGACTATATCCGTCTTGGAAGCACGTTGGAGGACGCCGAATATTTCGACGCAAAGTTCTTTGGCTTCAACCGTCGCGAAGCCGAAACTACCGATCCGCAACATCGGGTTTTTCTGGAAACTGCGTGGCAAGCACTCGAGGATGCGGGGTATTCCGGAGAGGGCGCACGCATCGGCGTTTATGCCGGCGTGAGCATCAATACCTATTATTTCCAGATGATCTCGCACCCGGGTCTGATCGAGAGTGTGGGCGGCTATCAGCTGATGCTTGGTAACGACAAGGATTTTATCGCGAGTCGTGTTGCTTACAAGTTGAACCTTAGGGGACCTGCGGTTGTGGTGCAAACGGCATGCTCAACATCGCTTGCGGCAGTGCACATGGCCTGTATCAGTATTTTGGCGAATGAATGCGACATGGCGCTCGCGGGCGGCGTTTCCATCCCGTTTCCGCAGGGAGTGGGGTATCCCTATATCCCAGGCATGATCCTTTCGCCTGACGGATATTGCAGGCCATTCGACAAGGAAGCAAAAGGAACGATCCCTGGACGCGGTACAGCCGTTGTCGTCCTGAAGCGCCTGTCGCAGGCGGTGCAAGATGAGGATTCGATCTACGCCGTCATCCGTGGCTCCGCATGGAACAACGACGGCGCCGGAAAGATCGGCTATACGGCTCCCAGCATCGAGGGGCAGGCCGCCGTCATTCGCGAAGCGCAGCGGGTTGCTGGTATAAGTGCCAGCCGGATCGGATATGTGGAAACGCACGGGACAGCGACGGAGCTGGGCGATCCAATTGAGGTCGCGGCGTTATCGGAGGTCTTCGCCGGCGGACAGCCGAAATCTTGCGTTCTTGGAGCTCTAAAGGCCAACCTGGGGCACGCCGATGTGGCCGCCGGTGTAGCGGGTTTAGTGAAGGCGACCTTGGCGGTTCAGGCAGGAGTTATCCCGCCAACTCCGAATTTCCAAGAGGCCAATCCGGCACTTCACCTGGACAAGGGCCCGTTTGAAGTCAGCTCATCAAAAAGAAGCTGGGCAGACAACAAAGAACGATGGGCAGGGGTGAGTTCGTTCGGCATCGGTGGGACGAATATCCATGTTGTTCTGAGCAATGCTCCCATGCGGCCCGCGCGTCCGAATGCGGATCGAGCGCGGCTATTTCCGCTCTCGGCACGCACGGAAGGGGCACTGACAAATGCCCGCGAACAGTTGGCGATGCACCTCGAGCAAAATCCAGAGATAGGTCTTGCTGCGGTGGCAGCGACTCTGCAAATCGGGCGACGAGCATTTGAGCAGCGCTTTGCCACGGTTGCGCAGAGCGCCGCAGAGTTGGTTGCCAAACTCCGTCAGCCACTCGCCACCGCACCAGCAACCGGCTTCGTCGGTTCGGATGTCGTCTTCCTCTTTCCAGGACAGGGTGCGCAGTTTGCCGGCATGGCGGCGGGTCTGTACCGCACCGATGAGTCGTTCCGAAAGGTCGTGGATCTTGGCGCCGAATTGGTTCGCGAGGAATTCGGTCTGGATCTTCTGAAAATGATTGTCGACCCGGAGTCGGCTGGCGAATATGCCGAGGTCATCAAGGAGACGCGTGTTACCCAGCCGCTTCTCTTTCTCGTTGAATATGCATTGGCAACCCGCTGGCGCGCGCTTGGCGTAGAACCGGGCGCCTTGCTCGGACACAGTCTCGGCGAACTCACTGCTGCGGCAGTCGCCGGCGTCTTTTCATTTGAAGATGGCTTGCGTCTGGCTGCCGAGCGTGGGCGACTGATGGGGCAGACCCCACCGGGAGTGATGCTGGCCGTGACCCTCGCGGCAGAAAGCCTCGCGCCCTATCTACGGCCGGAGTTGTGGCTTGCAGCCGAGAATGGTCCTAAACTTTCGGTCGTGTCTGGGCTACCTGCCGCCGTTCAGCTGCTTGAAGAGAAGCTCGCGAAGGATCGCGTCTCCTTCGTTCGGCTTGCTTCGAAGAATGCTTTTCACAGCCCATTGATGGCGGATGCAGCGAAAGCCTTTCGCGAGAAAGTGGCAGCAGTCCCTCGGAAAGAACCTGCAATTCCGTGGCTCTCAAACGTCAGCGGTACCTGGGTCAATCCAGTGGAAGCGCAGAATCCTCAGTACTGGGCGAATCAGATTCTGTCGCGTGTGCGATTTGCGAAGTGCCTTGTTTCTCTCAACGACCGTGCACGCCTTCTGCTTGAAGTGGGGCCAGGTGAGGTGTTGATCGGCATGGCCCGGCACCAGGTTGCAAAGAGTATCGGCCAGCCTTCTCTCGGGGCGGAGAATCGCAAGAAGAGCGACGACGTAATCTTCCTCGAAGCGGCTGCGCGATTGTGGCAGGCGGGAATCAATCTGGTCTGGCCAGAACTGCATCCGGGCGAGAAAGCGCAACGCGTGCCGCTGCCCACCTATCCTTTCGAACGCGAAAAATATTGGATTGGACCCGCGGAAAAATCTATAGAGACGAAACCAACAGAGAACGCTCAGCCACAACATCAGTTCAATGCGGTCACGTCGGCAACGTTGGAGAAACGGCCGGACATTTCCTCCTGGTTCTACATGCCGCAATGGCAGAGCATGCCGCCGTTGCCTGTCGATCCACTTCACGCAACCGCAAAGGCGGTCGAGTCATGGCTCATCCTGCTGGATTCATCGGGGCTGGGGCAGATGCTCACGGATCGTTTGGAGCAGACGGGAGCCACGGTTGCTTCGGTATCGCTCGCTCACGAATTTGCGCACGACAAAAAGGCCTTCTCCATCAATCCGGAGAAGCGAGGTGACTACGAGCGCTTATGGGCAGAGCTCGGTGCGTCTGGGGTTCATCCTGCGGGCGTGATCTGCCTCTGGACGATAGGCGACATGGCTGCTTCCGCGTTCGATAGCGTCGCCTTGCTGCTCCAGAGCGCTCGGGCAACCCGCCAGCGACTGCTGCAGTTTGAAGTTGTCATGGATCGTTTGGAGCAGGTTTTCGACGAAGCCACACAGAATGTGGAGAGCTCCGAAGTGTGTGGTCTGATGCGCGTCGTCCCGCTTGAATTTCCGGGAACACAATGCCGCACGATCGACGTTGACATGGCTGCTGGCAATACCAACAAGATCGTCGAGCAGATTATTTCCGAGGCGGGCTCACCCGGCAGCGCAAGGACTGTCGCCATTCGCGGGAATACGCGCTGGCGGAAAGAGTGGTCAGCGGTTCCACTGCAGAAACCGGCGGCAGGTGCGTTCAAGCGGGGCGGAGTATACCTCATCACGGGCGGCCTCGGTGGCATCGGTTATGTCATTGCACGGCATCTGCTGTCCAAGTACTCCGCCCGCGTTGTCATGACGGGCAGAACGCCACTTCCTCCACGGGAGCATTGGCGCGCCTTGCTGGAGGAGCAGCGGCGCGGTTGAAGAGAGAATTTGCCGGATCCAGGAGTTGGAGGATCTCGAAAAGTTCGGAGGGCAGATTCAATATGTCACCGCCGATGTGGCGGATCGCGACGCAATGTCCAGCGTCCTGGCCCAGATGCTTCAGCGCTATGGCAGAATCGACGGAGTGGTCCATGCCGCGGGCCTGGCTGGACGCAGGATGATTGCCGGCCTTGATCTGGCGGAAGCTACCCAGATACGTCGTCCTAAAGTGCAAGGCAGCTTGGTTCTTGCGGATCTGCTGAAGGAAATCAACCTCGATTTCCTCCTATTGTGCTCTTCCATCGGTGCGGTATTTCCCGGTCCGGGGCAGGCTGCATATGCCGCCGCAAATGAGTTTCAAAATCATTTTGCATGGCATTGCCGAAAAGCTTACGGGCTGCCGGCAATTGCCATCGATTTCGACACATGGCGAGAGGTTGGCATCGCTGCCACCATGGTTCTGCCGGAAGGTTTCGAAGATATCAAGCAAGCGCGAATGCGCAGGGCCATCAGTCCCGAGGAGGGCATTGACGTTATCGAACGAGTGCTTTCGGGCTGGCCAGGACCGCAGATCCTCACCTCGACCGTCGAATTGGAGAGTTTTAGCAGCGACCTGCCCGAGACAACGACGGCGTCATCGCTGGAGACATCCGTCTCACCAGAAAGCAATCCGGAGGTCGATGCGATTGTCGAGATATGGTCCGACCTCTTGGCTGACAAAAACATTGGGCCGGCCGACAATTTTTTCGAACTGGGGGGCCATTCGCTCCTGGGTACGATGATCCTCTCCCGGGTCCGCGAGCGTTTTGGAGTCGCGCTCACCCTGAGAACACTGTTCGAAGCCCCGACGCCACAGGGTTTCGCCGAGCAAATTCGTTTCGCGCGTGATCAGCAGACACTGGCAGCGACGTCTATTGGGTTGGACGCCGAAGAGCGAGAGGCCTTCGAGATTTAGTTGGAGTTCTGACTATCGTCGGATGCGCACGACGGGACCTGTTCACGCGCGCAACTCCGGCTGATTTTAGGGTCCGTCAGACATCATTCGGCAGGAACGCATTGGCATGGTCTGAAGTAATGTTTTTCTGGCCGAAGCGTGCATACGCAGACCATTTGTCGATTGCAGTCGTGTGAAAGCGACCTTCAGTGGCTAAAACTTCACGAGGATCGCAGCGGTCATCCGGTTTTCGCTGTTCCGAAGATCGGGCGCCCATCCGGGGACCAGCGAACCTGGTGCCCCTGTATTGCCGCCCGGCGGGGTTATGCCACCAGGTCCTGAGAAGTAAGGTACGTTCGCAGCACGATGGTTATATTCCATACGCCAGGTAATGTACTGGCTTGGCATGTAGTCGAACGTAGCGGATGCATCCCATGCTTTGTATTTGTCTCCAGGGTTCTCCGTAAAGTATGGTGTGCCGGACGTTGCGGTAGCGCCGTTTATTGGTGGTAGCAAAACCAGATAGCGGCCCGGATTGTTGATCTTTCCACCGCCGAGCGTCAATCCGAACAGATCTTTGTCGAACCACAGACGGTTATAGAGCATAAATCCAAGGAAGCTCTGTTTGGGCCCCTTCTTCGAGGTGCCCGCGCAACTTACTCCACCGCCGTGCTCGCAGCCAGCATCGCCCGTCAACGAGAATGCTGCTTTATCCAGCAGCCGCGTAGGGTTGTCATAATACTTGTACTGAATACTGTCATCGGTATGATAACGAACGCGGCCGGGCGTATTGAGAGCATCCTCGCCCAATCCATATTGATTGCCGAGAATGGAAAGCTTTCCATTCGGGCGCCATAGAATCTGGCCACCTATTCCTGGACGGTTGTTAAACCGGCCATAAGACTGCCAGCCATTTACAAACCACGGCTCGATCTTCAGCTTATCTGAAAGGAAAATCTGGGTGCGGACGCCGGTGAAAAACCAGGGCGTGTTCGAGGACACATAGGAAGGTTGATATGCCCAGTTGTCGAAGTTGTAATAACTGAACAGTCCCACGTACGACATGAAGATACCTGCATCGACGTTGATTCCATGAAGCGCATTGAAGTGATAACCTCCGTAGGCTTCTGAAACGTAGCGGTACGCGTTTGCGAGGTCCCAGTTTCCGCGGGAATAGCTGGCGTCGTTGCGCGGTGTGGTTGTGGAGTACATGCCGAACTGGGTCAACACACGAGCGCGTACATTGTCATAGTGGAAGTCCCCGCCAACACCCAGCTGGGTTAGCTGGACTTCGTTCGCACGGAAAATCTCGCTCGATCCTCCGATGGTGTCGTCTTTCGGGTGCCTGAAGTCATATGTGTAGTCCACGTCGGCCCGGACTTCGGGAGTGAAGAACTTAGAGTCAAAAGCAGCCTCCTTGGTGCGCGGATTGCCGTTCAGCCATGTGAAGTCCGCAAAAGCAAATGGCGCGGACTTCTCGGCAGGGGCCACCGTCGGAATGCGGGAGTTCCGAACTGCGTCTGAGACAGGCATGGCTGAAGTATCAACAGTCATCGCAGACGTGCTCGGCTCCGCGGAAGATGAGATTCCTGCGGGAATCTTCGTGGAGGTGGCTGAAGAATTGTCCGGCTCCTTCGCGAGCTTGTCCTCAAGAGCGGTAAGCCGCGCTTTCATCTCATTGATCTCTCGCAGCATGTCCGCGCGACTTTCTGCTGCTGGCTGCGTTGAGCCGCTTTCGGCAATGTTGGCAGCCCTCGCAGTGGTCGTTGGCGCGATCTGCGCGAAAAGAGAGACAGAGGAGACGACAACCAACGTTATATTTACAAGAACTCGAAAGGCCAAGAACTTACGACGCCCGTGTTTCATAGATCTCCTTAAGATGTTCGCTCGAGACAGCGGCCGTGCCGTGGCGAGAACAAACACTTCAATCTACGTCTCGGGTCATAAGGGAGGCGTAAGGACGAGCAATATATGTGATCGCTGACGATGGGCGCGCCGGTTTGACAGGGTATGTTGCGCGCCCTGTCCGCCTAGGGCCGGCCCTCACGATGACGATTCACGTGAAATTCTGATTACTATGAAGAGAGCGATGCGGCACAAGTTCAACAACATGTATGGATCGGCTCTCCGGCGCAGGTTCGGGCCTAAGACGATGCGGGTCTGTATCGCGCTTTTGAGCGCGGTTCTTGTTGTGGGTGCCGCCTGCGTTGCGTTCGTGATGCGGTTCAACCTATCCACCGCAGGTTCGCTCGAATTGCTGTTCATCGTTCTTATCGCTCTGCGTTGGGGTCGTATTCCTGCCACGATTGCGTCTGTTGCTGCCGTCTTTTGCCTCAACTACCTCTTTATTCCGCCGTTCTTGAAACTCACCGTGGCTGAGCCCGAGAACTGGGTCTCTCTTCTCACATTTGAATCCACCGCTTTGTTGGTAGGGGCGCTTTCATCGAAGGCGCGCATCAACGCAGCCCAAGCTGATCTTCAGCGGCAGAGAACAGCAAAGCTTTATGAGCTCAGCCGCGCGATCCTGCTACTTGACTGGCGAAACTCTACCGCTGGGCAACTTGCTTCACTGATCCGGGAGATGGTGGGAGTGGAATCGGTCGATCTTTGGGTGACCCACGATCCAGCGCGTAGTTCGACGGGGCAGGAGGATCTTCTGTCGGAAGATTCAGCAGAGCAAACTTATTGTGAGGGAAAAGACAGCGACGACCTGAGCCTTGGGATGTCCAGACGCGTCCTCCGCCTGGGTACGACACCGATTGGGGCCATGGTTCTGCGTGGCTGGGACATAGACCCCCTACTGGCAGATGCGGTTGCCTCCCTCGCTGCTATTGCGTTTGAGCGAGCGCGTTCTCTTGAGAATGAGAAACGGGCTGAAGCGAGCCGGAACGTCGAGCAACTGCGAACCGCTGTTCTGGATGGTCTGGCACATGCCTTCAAGACGCCTCTTACAGCGATCCAGGCGGCGAGTTCCGGTCTTCTCGAGATTGGGCAGATGACGGAAACGCAGACGGAACTCGTCTCCATTATTGACGGGGAAGCAGGCATGCTGAGTAAGCTGGCCTCGCGGCTCCTGCAGACCGCTGCGCTTGAAGCGAAGCAAGTTCGGTTGAGCCGGTCGAAATTCTCCGCCCTGGCTCTAGTAGAGAACCTGGTGCAGACTCAGGAGCAGACGGTCAGGGATCGTATCGACGTGATTGCAGTGTCGCCGGTGATTTCAGTAGAAGCAGATGCAGAGTTGATCCGGCTAGCGGTGTTACAGATGGTGGACAATGCGGTCAAGTATTCGAAGGTGGATAGCAGAATCCAAGTATCGGTGGCACAAGGAGATGTGGAAACGCTGATCAGCGTCGTCAACTCAGGCGGTGCTATTCGGGCCGAGGAGCGCGATCGAGTCTTCGAGCGCTTCTACCGCGGTGCCGACGCTGTTCGCGGTCCCGCCGGCACCGGACTTGGGCTCTCGATCGTCAAGAAGATTGCCGATGCGCATCAGGGCCGTACCTGGGTGGAATGCGAAGCGGACAGGACATCCTTTGTATTCGCCTTACCGAATCATAGGGGAGTTAGCAATGGATAGCACGCAGGGAACCGTTCTCCTCGTTGAGGACGACACATCGATACGGCGTGGATTGCGCGCTACGCTCACGGCTCTGCAATTTGAGATTGGGGAAGCTTCCACCGGGGAAGAAGCCCTGATGCGCCTAAGAATGGTTGACTACGATGCAGTGTTGATGGATCTGAATATGCCCGGGATTGGGGGTGTCGAAGCCTGCCGCCGGGCTCGGAGGGAGTTTCCGCAGATTTCAATTCTCGTCGTGACTGTTCGGGACAATGAAGAGGATAAGGTTGAAGCGCTTGATGCCGGAGCAGATGACTACATCACCAAACCATTTCAGATGCGCGAACTCGCGGCGCGAATCCGTGCCGCAGTGCGCCGGCGGCGCACCCCGCCCAATCCTTCGGAAGTTCCGATCCATGTGGGCGTCTTCGAGTTGAACCCTGGGAAGCGTCTTCTTAAAAAGAACGGCCAGGAGATCCGGCTCACTCCGACTGAGTTCGATTTGTTGCGCGTCCTGATGGCCCATGCGGGCCACCCGATGCCGCATGCAAAGCTACTGCATGCTGTCTGGGGTCCGGAGTACGGAGAAGAGCGCGAATACCTCCGCACCTTTATCCTTCAACTGCGACGTAAGCTCGAAGATGATCCATCTGATCCCGCTTATCTGAAAACCGTGGCCTATATTGGCTATGTCTTCTCGGATCCAACCGAGGGTTAGTGCTGTGTCGGCGTTCTAGCAAGTATCCTCCGGTGGCGGTCCGTTCTCACCTTTGAAGAAATTAGCGATTTGCGAGAGGCGCCGCTCTGTCCAAGTCCAAATTTAACTGGAGCACGTTGACTCGTGGCTCCCCAAGAATGCCCAGCTGACGATTCAATGTGTGTCGTGCCACAATCTGCCGCACAGCCTCCTCACTCAGGTGACGCAGATTGGCAATGCGAGCCACCTGAAAGTTCGCAGCGGCCGGTGTGATGTCCGGATCGAGCCCTGAGGCAGATGCAGTTACCAGATCGATAGGCACTTCGGCGTCCGGGTGGTCTGTCTGTGCAGCGGCTACGTCCGCTGCGACTCTGCTTACAAGCTTCTTGTTGGTGGGAGCGTAATTTGACCCGGAGGACGAAGAGGCATCGTAGCCGTTGCCGGCCGCCGATGGACGACTGTGAAAATACACTGGCCCGGTGAATGCCTGTCCCAATATGCCTGATCCGACTAGCTTGCCACCGCGCATGATTAACTGGCCATTGGCCTTATTACGGAAGAGCAATTGCGCTATGCCAGTGACAGCGTAGGGGTAGCCGATGCCGAGCACAATCGTACCCAGAACGGTATAGAGTACGGCAGTCATGATACTTCGACGCATGATGTGTCCTTCTATGCGAGGTGAAGGGACGTGATGATGACATCGATGAGCTTGATGCCAATGAATGGGACGATGACGCCTCCTACTCCATAGATCAGGAGGTTGCGGCGAAGGAGCGCTTCGGCGCTCATGGCTTTGTACCCAACGCCGCGCAAGGCGAGTGGAATCAGCGCGATGATAATGATGGCGTTGAAGATGACTGCCGAGAGCACCGCTGACTCCGGAGTCTTGAGATGCATGATGTTGAGCGCGTTCATAACTGGGAAAGCGACGGAAAACATTGCGGGAATAATGGCGAAGTATTTTGCGACATCGTTTGCTATGGAAAAGGTAGTCAGGGCGCCGCGCGTCATTAAGAGCTGCTTGCCGATCTCGACGATCTCAATCAATTTCGTCGGATTCGAATCCAGGTCCACCATGTTGCAAGCTTCCTTCGCCGCCTGCGTTCCGCTACTCATGGCGACACCGACGTCGGCTTGAGCAAGCGCCGGCGCGTCGTTCGTGCCATCCCCGGTCATCGCGACTAGCTTGCCCTGAGCCTGTTCCCGCTTGATCAGATCCATCTTGTCTTTTGGTTTTGCTTCCGCGAGGAAATCATCCACTCCTGCTTCCCGTGCGATCGCCGCAGCGGTAAGCGGGTTATCGCCCGTGATCATCACCGTCCGTATGCCCATGGAGCGCAGTTGCGCAAAGCGCTCCTTCATGCCACCTTTCACGATGTCTTTCAGATGGATGACGCCTAGCGCCCGACGGTTCTCGGCGACCACCAGCGGAGTGCCCCCGCTACGAGCAATGGATTCGACGGCCTGACGCATCTCGCCGGGATACTGGCCGCCACCCTCATGAAGAAACCGAGCAATGGCATCGGCGGCGCCCTTGCGGATAATGCGGCCGTCCAAGTTCACGCCGGACATGCGTGTGATGGCGCTGAACGGAATAAACTCGGCCTGGAGTTCCGCAAGCTCCCGGCCTCGCAATCCATAGAGCTCTTTGGCGAGTACAACAATCGACCTGCCCTCCGGCGTCTCGTCGGGTAAGGAAGAGAGTTGAGCTGCGTCGGCGAGCTGGTTGGCGCTCACCCCGGGCGCGGGAATGAACTCCGATGCTTGGCGGTTTCCCAATGTGATCGTGCCGGTCTTATCCAGCAATAGCGTATTCACGTCGCCAGCGGCCTCGACCGCACGACCGGACATGGCGAGGACATTGTGTTGTACCAAGCGATCCATTCCCGCGATACCGATGGCCGAGAGCAAGCCGCCGATCGTCGTGGGGATGAGACAGACCAGCAATGAGATGAGAATGAATATTGACTGTGATGCACCGGAATAGATCGCAAATGGTTGAAGCGTGACGACGGCAAGCAAGAAGACAATTGTGAGACCGGCGAGAAGAATATTCAGCGCGATTTCATTCGGCGTCTTCTGGCGCTCCGCCCCCTCGACGAGGGCGATCATTTTGTCGAGGAACGTCTCGCCGGGGTTCGAGGTAATACGGACTCGGACTTGGTCGGAGAGCACGCGGGTGCCACCGGTAACAGCAGAACGATCTCCGCCTGCCTCGCGGATTACCGGGGCCGACTCCCCAGTGATCGCAGATTCGTCCACAGACGCAACCCCGTCAATGATTTCCCCATCGCCGGGAATCAGCTCCCCAGCACTGACAAGAACAACATTCCCCTTGCGTAGGAGGGAACTGGGGACATCTTCAACAGCCCCCGATGCAGCCATGCGATGCGCTGTGGTTTCAGATTTGGCGCGGCGCAACGTATCGGCTTGAGCTTTGCCTCGGCCTTCCGCCATAGCCTCAGCAAAATTGGCAAACAGGACCGTGAACCAGAGCCACAACATGATCTGGGTCTCAAAGAGCAGGCCGGGTCGATGTGCAAGGAAGTCACGGATTAGATAGACCAGAGTGATGACACTCCCTATCTCAACAACAAACATGACGGGGTTTTTCATCATGGTGTGCGGATTCAACTTCCGCGCCGAGTCGAATGCAGCCTGGCGAACGATCTTCGCGTCCCAGAGGGAGCGTCGCTTCTCTCGTGACATAGACACTCCTAGAAGGTCCTTCCCGCATGCAGTAGCAGGTGTTCAAGAATCGGTCCAAGGCTGAGTGCCGGGAAAAAGGTGAGCGCGCCCACGATAAGGATGACGCCCACGAGCAGCACTGTGAATAGAGGCGTGTGCACCGGGAACGTTCCTTGCGAGGCTGGGACGCTCTTCTTTTGTGCCAGATTTCCGGCAACCGCCAACATAGGGATGATCATGAGGAAGCGGCCAACTAACATGGCCATTCCGAGCGAGAGGTTGTACCAGCGCGTGTTGGCAGCCAGCCCCCCGAACGCCGAGCCGTTGTTACCGGTAGCGGAGGTGTAAGCATAAAGAATTTCGCTCAATCCATGAGGGCCGCCGTTGCTGAGGCTTGAAAGGCCGAGTTGAGGCATGAGCAGGGACGCTGCGGTGAGAGTGAGGATCGAAAGCGGGAAGATAAGCACGTAGAGCATCGACATTTGGACGTCGTAGGCCTGGATCTTCTTTCCCAGATATTCAGGTGTGCGCCCGACCATCAGACCAGCGATAAAAACGGCGAGTATTACAAAAATCAGCACCCCGTACATACCAGCCCCGACACCGCCGAAGATAATTTCACCAAGCAGTATGTTTGTAAGTGGGACCATCCCGCCCAAAGGCATAAAGCTGTCATGCATTGAATTCACAGCACCGCAACTCGCATCCGTCGTTACGGTTGCAAAGAGCGCGGAATTGGCGATACCGAAGCGGACTTCTTTACCCTCCATGTTGCCGCCTGTTTGAAGAGCAGATGGATGCTGGTCAACGCCATGGAAAAGAGGGTTCGGCTTCGACTCAGCTGAATAGGCGACAAGGACGCCCGCAAAAAACAGCACAGCCATTGCGGCAAAGACGGCCCAACCGTGTCGTGGTGAGCCGGTCAGGCGACCTAGAGTAGCAGTGAAGCCGGCCGGTATGAGGAAGATCGAGAACATCTCCACGAAATTTGACAGTGGCGTTGGATTCTCAAAGGGATGGGCACTGTTGGCGTTAAAAAAGCCGCCTCCGTTGGTGCCGAGCATCTTGATCGCTTCCTGCGAAGCAACGGGACCCTGCGCAATGGCTTGCGTAGTGACGGTTTGTGTAGTGGGCTTACCATCGGCCCCTGTGGCCGATACGCGCTGTGGCTCAACCAGGGTCGCCTGATCGTAAGGGCGGAAGTTCTGAACAACGCCCTGCGAGACGAGAAAAACCGCATACAGAAGGCTGAGCGGCAGTAGCACCCAGAGAGTGGCGCGGGTCATATCGACCCAGAAGTTGCCGATAGTTTTCGACTCGCGGCGGCTGATGCCGCGAATAAAGGCAACTGCCAATGCCATCCCAACTGCGGCGGAAAAGAAGTTGTGTGTGGCCAGCCCCGCCATCTGCGTGAAATAGCTCATGGTGCTTTCGGGGGTGTACGCCTGCCAGTTTGTGTTGGTAGTGAAGCTGGCCGCAGTGTTGAAAGCGAGGTCGGGTGCAACCGCGGCGAACTTCTGTGGATTCAAGGGCAACAAGCTTTGCGCACGCTCAATGAAGTACGTAAGTAGGAGCGAGGCAGCGCTGAATAGGAGCATCGCGACGGAGTACTCCGTCCAGCGCATCTCACTGCCAGGATCGACACGCGTGGCCTTATAAATGAGTCTCTCAACAGGGGAGAGCAGCGGATCAAGCACGGTGTGTTCGCGTTGAAACACGCGAGCCATGTAGATACCCATGGGCTTGACCGTGACAAGCACCGCACAGAAGAAGAGCAGGATCTGAAGCCAACCGTTCTGGGTCATGATCAGAATTGTTCCGGGCGCAACAGCGCGTAAACCAGGTAGACGAGAAGAGCAAGCGTGACTGCAAGCAGAAGTATTGACTCGGTCGTCATCTCACATCCTCTTTCCTGCGCAGTTTGTCGCAGCCATAGGTGTAGGCAACTGCGACAGCGAAAAAAAGCGCAGTGATTAGGAGTAGTCCGATATCCCACATAGGAGTGCCCTCGGGAGATTCATATTCAGGCCGCTTTCGACGGCCAAAGGTGGTCAACATGAGTCAACCTTGCCCGCCACGCCGCGACCCCAAACAACGTTAGGATCCCTCACCGGAAGCGGCCCTCTAACCTCTGTTTGCCTTCCGGGTACCAATCACATGTTCAAGCCCGGGTCATCAGGAAGGCATAAGGATTGTCTCTGAGGCCGCAGGAAGTGCGGAGGAGGCTAAGTGACAGTCCTGTTGATGAAGACACGCATGTGCCGACGAGTACGGGGGCTATCGCGGGTGCTCTCAGTTCTGGCGGGATTCAATCGACCAGCAAAAACGCCGACGAATTGTTGGAAGCGCTGGAATGAGTATCCGGATTTTCATTCGCTAGGCTTGGCTATGCGGAAAGTATTGGCAACATTGGTCGTTCTTCTGGGTCTCAGGCTGTCAACGTTGTGCCAGCAGAATTCCAGTATCACCAGCACTGTGCCGGACGCCTCAGGGGCCGCAACTATCTTCAACTGGACTTTCCGGGTCCTGGTACTACGCCCGGCAGCAGCAATGCGGACTACATCTTCTCCACCCATGGCGACTCGGCGCAGTCACTCAGCGTCAACGGCATACGCTCCATCTACGAAAGGCCCGCTGTTTGCGGATGATG
The DNA here is from genome assembly GCA_963763665.1 of uncultured Acidobacteriaceae bacterium. Classification (GTDB taxonomy): domain Bacteria; phylum Acidobacteriota; class Terriglobia; order Terriglobales; family Acidobacteriaceae; genus KBS-83. Next base: position 387,982 of record CAVXPT010000007.1, read on the forward strand.
AAGGCAGCGCTCGAATCGACGATTTCTTTGCTTCACTCTCCGCTCTCGCTGCCGTTGATGGCCAAGCCTTCTCCAACCTCCGAACCATATTCTCTTAGATCCGCTAAGAGTGCTTCGTCGGAAAGATCCAGCGGAGAGGATCGTTCCCAGTCATGGTGGAGTGTCTTGTGAATTCGATGGATAACGTGTTCATCGTCGACCGCGATTGCGAGTTCGCGACGGCTATCGAAACTGCCTGGAGCAAGATTGATGGAACCGACGATCGCGCGAGCATCGTCTGCGAACAACAGCTTCGCATGCAGATGAACGTGCTTCATCTTGTGAATTTTTATGCCTATATCTCGCAGCACTCGAAGGCCACTGACCCCTTCCATGAGCTTTTCCTTTTTCAGCTTATGGACGGGCCGACTCAATATATGGACTTTGACCCCGCGACAGTGAGCGCGAACCAGATGCTCAATGATCGTTGGATCCTGAAATCGCTCGTGTTGCAGCCACAGGGTGTGTTTCGCTTCGTCGATGAACTGGCCCATGCGCTGACGGCCGTTGCCGATGCACCAGATGAGGTGTGAATGATCACCCGTTTGAAAATACGATCGGTTCCAGTCAGCGTCAAAGCACCCGGCGATCTCGTCGACCTCGTTCTTGTGCGAGGTAAAGATTCCATAGTCGCGCGCATCTGTGAGGTTCGCCGTCTCCCAATTGAAAGACTGGACGAGAGCAAGCGCGTCGTCCACAACCATCGATTTCTCGTGCGTCAGGTCAAAAGCAGGATTAGTCGTCGCAACCTCGATTCCCGCGTTCCCCAGCGCGGCCCGTGAGTCGTCGTTCTCTTTGCGTCCGTCACGACGGGCAGGATTCAGCATGACGCGCACATGAACGCCGCTACGCTGTGCATTTATCACAGCAGTCAGGAGCGTTGGATCCGAAAAAATAAACATCTTTATCCGAAGCGATTTCCTGGCACCCGTAATTGCACTGAGGATGGGCTGGACTGAGTCGTCTGGCAAAATAATGAGAGAACGAGACATAGGTTGTTCCTTGAAACGGGATGCTAAAACCACAGTACTTGTCCAGGGCTCCAGAGCACAGCGATTTCCGGCTAGGTGCTGATTTTAGCCGTGGCTGTTTCAAATTGGGCACGATGCAACTCCGCATAGACTCCATCGCGCTTCATAAGTTCGTCATGGGAGCCCTCTTCCACAGCGGCGCCTTCCGTGATCACTACAATCTTGTCGGCATTCCGGATGGTACTGAGCCGGTGAGCGATAGCGATAACCGTCTTGCCTTTCGTGACACGTTCCAGGGCCTCGATGACAAGTTTTTCAGATTCGCTATCCAGTGCGGCGGTCGGCTCATCCAGTAAGAGAATTGGGCTGTTCCGCACTACGACGCGGGCGATGCCGATGCGCTGGCGCTGGCCACCTGAGAGTGTCGAACCTCGATCTCCCACCAGTGTGTCGTAGCCTAGTGGCATAGCACTGATGAAATCGTGTGCATTGGCCAGCTTGGCCGCCGCAGCGATTTCCGCCATGGACGCATCGGGCCGGCCGAACGCAATATTCTCGCGAATGGTCCCGCGAAATAAGATCGTATCCTGAAGCACATAGCCTATCTGATCGCGAAGCTCTTTGAGCTTATAGTCGCGAACGTCATGGCCATCAATGAGTATTTGACCTGCCTGGACATCATAAAAGCGCGGTATCAGACTCACGATGGTTGACTTCCCGCTTCCTGTAGGTCCTACAACACCGACAAACTGACCGGACTTGATTCGGAAGCTGACGTCCTTCAGAATGGGGATCTTGCTGTCATAGCCGAAAGCAATATGGTTGAACTCGATTTCGCCTTCGAGTGTCTCCGGCTCTAAGCCATCCGGCCTTTCTGGGGTCGTATCCGTTGTATCCAGAATGGCGCGGACCCGTTCTGCGCCAACAGCAGCCTGGGCAATCGCATTTGTCGTGGTTGCGAGATCTTTGACGGGTTTGAAAAACTTAGTAAGGTAGGCGAGATAGACGGTGAGTTCGCCTATCGTCATAGACCCCTTAAGAATAAGTGCGGCCCCACGCCAAAGAACGATTGCGGTGCATACGGCTACAGTGGTTGAGACCACCGGCGAGAGAATTGCCTTGATTTTGCGGGCCTTTAGTGCTGCCCCTACGGTCGCCTGACTCACGCCGTAGAGAAGTGCTTCCTCCGTTTTCTCCTGGCCGAATGCCTTCACGACCTGAATGGATTGGAGACCTTGCTGCACCACCGCTACGATCTCGCTCTGTTCTTTTCTCACTTCGCGGGTGGCTTTCTTTACCGCTTTTTTGAATCGTGAGACAAACAGCAGGAGAAAGGGTGTTACGGCAACGGCGATAAGCGTGAAGTCCCAGTTCAGCCAGAACATGAGTCCGAGCATGCACAGGATGGTAAGCATATCGACAAGAATGTTGAGAGTGGAGGACGAGGCGAAGCCTTCGATGGTTTGAATATCGGTAGTGAGAGTGCTGAGGATCGTCCCGGTCTCGTGGGTGCTGTAGTAGCTGAGCGATAACTTCTGGAGGTGCTGGTACACCCTCATGCGGAGATCATGAGCGACCCATTGGCCGACGCTCTCGGTGTAGTAGTTGTCGATGTACGTTGCCACCGAGCCTGCTACTGCGATGAGGATGAATATCAGCGCTGCCATGGCAGCGACATGAAGACGGTGTGTATTCTCAGTCAGCGGTCCTAAAAGCTGATGCAACCATGGAGCGAGTTTGTGATTGCCAACAACGCTGTCGAGGATAATCTTCAATGGCCACGGCGCGGCGAGACTCATGACGGTCTCAAGCAGCATGGCGAGAAAGATCAACACCAGCTTGGAACGATAAGGTCGAACCAGGCCGCCGATAAATGCCAGCATAGATTTATCCTGACAGAGCGAATCAACTTTAGTTGTGGCCGCTGTCGTGACTATTCGTTCGGACACCTGACAATGTATCCAACGTCGTCGAATCCTGTTTGACACATTCCTTGAGGCATCCGATCCTCGTGCCGGACGGGCTAGTCTTCGCCATCATAGTCCGTTACCGGTGCGATCCGTGCAGCTGAATCGAAAGCGGACGATTTGACGGGCTGCTGCGAGGCGCCCTGTTAGGCGGTGGCCATTGTTCGGCCTCAATATGTGGTGGACATCAGAACGGCCGTCATGCTTCTCAGCAAGGGTTCTAGCGGACGAAACGTCCCTGCATCATGCGGCTCACCGCCTGAACAGCGCTGGCCAACTCGTCAACTGAGACGCATTCGCGATCGCTGTGCGCCGTTCGCATATCTCCAGGCCCGAATACAACCACCTCTTCTGCTATGGCGGACCAGGCGCTGGCCTCTGAGCCGAATGCGATCGAAGTGGCTGGCTGACCGGTCATACCCTCAACCAATCGCACCAGAGGGCTATCCGCAGGGGTCTCGAAGCCTGCCTGCTGCCTGAGAACGTCCAGTGATCCGCGCAGGCCTGGATATCGTCTCTCCAGATGCCCAATCATCGCGCGTATCGCAGTGGGAACACGGTCCGGCGGCAATCCCGGAACGGGTCTCCACTCTACGAGGAGATCGGCTCTTCCGGGGATGATGTTCTTCGCGGAGCCGCCCTCGATGGTGCCAACGTTCACCGTCGTGAATGGAGGCTCGAAGAGATCATGGGTCTCCCTTGTGAGTTGCTGACTGAGCTCTTCGACCGCAGAAACCAGATGCGCAGCGGCATAGATAGCGGACACACCCTGCGCAGGAAGGGCGCTGTGTGCCTCTATGCCATGGATCGTGATCCGCGCAAGCCAGTAGCCTTTTCCTGCGCGCGCGACGCGAAGAGAGGTTGGCTCACCGACGACGAGCCGCTGAGGCCTCAGGCTATCGGTCGCGATCAACCGCTTCGATCCGATACATCCGACCTCTTCATCCGCGGTCAAAGCGATGCGCAGACCGTCGATCCATCTGGTATCTCTGGACTCGGCAGCGGTGAGGAGACACGCGAGAAATCCCTTCACGTCGCAGGCACCGCAACCATGCAGCATTTCCCCCTGAAGAACGGGCTGCAACGCCTGCGTCCAATCTTTTGCATAGGGAACTGTATCCGTATGGCAGAGAAAGACCAGATCGACATCACGGTCCGCAATGTTCTGTCCCGGCGGGGATGCTACTAAATTGACCTTCTCTATTCCGGCCTCGTCGATATAGAGGACTTCGCGTGTCGCCCATCCTTGAGCCGACAAAACGGAAGCCGCGTAGTCGGTTATGGAACGATTCGACATCGCGGAAACGGATGGAAGCCGAATCAAGTTTGAGAGGTGATCGACAACCGCAGTCAACGCGCGCTCCGGGCAGCGCTTTTTTCTCCCCACACCCTTCGATAGAGATCCTGATACCTGCCAACGATCTCCTCTTCGAGCGGATGCCGTCCATCCCGAAGAATGAATTTGCCGTTGACCACAACATCGCGGATGGCAGTGCGGTTCGCTCCAAAGAGGAGAATCGGCAGAAGAGTTTCGGATGTGTGTCCCGCGACAGAGAGGTCCTCTAGATCGATGGAAACCATGTCACCGTACTCGCCGAGCGCCAGGGAACCAGACTCAACGCCCAATGCCTGCGCTCCGTGGGTGGTTGCGCAGTCAAGAAGACGCGATGCGATGGGAAGGCCGTCAATCTGGTCCAGTACAGCGCGCTGCTGTTGGGCCAGTCGCAGATGGTAATCCAACTCACGTGCATCCTCCAGCGGATCGATCTGTGCCTGGCTGTCGGAGCCCAGCGCATGCCGCACCCCCAACTTCATCAGCACGTCCACTGGAACGATGCCATCGCCGAGATTGCGTTCTGTTGTAGGACAAGAACAGACGATGGCACGCGCCTCCGCAAGGGCGGATATCTCTATGCGAATCGAGATGAATCGCATGCACTGCCACGAAATCCTTCCCCAGCAGACCTTCTCGGGCGAGCAACTCTACGGGCGTGCACCCATACTCGCGCTGGCACGCTGCGTTTTCGGCGATCTGTTCCGCTGCGTGCATATGGATCGGTAGGGAATTGCTGCGTGCCCAGGAGACGATCTCGCGCAACTCTTCGAGTGGCACGGCACGAATGCTGTGCGGCGCAACGCCAAAGCTCACCTCCGCGGAGCCCGGAGCATAGGAGGTCCGAAGGCTGGCGATATTCGTGAGGAAGGCGTCGCACGGCTCAAAAAAGCGGCGCTGGCCCGGATCCGGTGGCAGTTGATAGCCAGAGCGCAGATATGCCGAGCGGAGAAGGACAATACGCAATCCCACGGATTTCGCGGCCGCGATGACCTGATGCGCCATCAGGTTTGGATCATCGTAGGGAGTGCCGTCGGGCGCATTGTGAAGGTAGTGAAATTCGCCAACTGTCGTGGTGCCTGCGCGCGCCATTTCAAGAAAGCACATACGCGCAACGTCATAGACTTCTTCCGGTGAGAGACGGGCAGCAGCCTGATACATCGTGTTGCGCCAGGACCAAAAATCCTTTCCACTGACAGCTCGTGACTCTGCCCGGCCGCGGATGAGCCGCTGAAAGGAGTGAGAATGCGCATTGACAAACCCGGGAAGGAGCGCCTTGCCGGTAAGGTCAATGCGTTCCGATAACTCTGCAGGTTCGGCAATGCGGCCCGCATCCCCGACAAACAGGCTCTTCCCTGATACGAAGGTGCCCTCCTGATAAAGCAGCGATGGTTGAAACGACTTAGCCATCCTGACATTCCTTTCGGGCATTCGCGTCTTCATTCTCCGCCGATGCAGCAATGCAACTGCCTCTGGACCAGACTTCACGTATCGGGTTGATGGCCATCGTGTAAAGAAGATCGCGCCAGTCGGCTGACTTTAGCACGGCGAAATCTGCGCGTGCCCCCGACTCGATGCGCCCAACGCCGTCCAGTCCAAGCGCATGAGCGGCGTTCGTTGTTCCGGCGACGAGTGCTTCCCGAGTCGTCAATCCATTCAACCTCACCGCCAGCCCAAGCGCCGCGCTGGTCGAGAATAGTGGGCTCGATCCCGGATTGAGGTCAGTACCCACCGCGACTGCCGCACCTGCATCGATCAACTGGCGGCCCGGCGCCCCCGCAATACCCAGGTGCAACGAAACACCAGGAAGAATAGTGGCGAGCGTTGGAACGCTGCGGAAGAGATCGTATTGATGCGGGGTACATGCCTCCAGATGGTCGATGCTCAGCGCGTTCAGCCGCAATGCCAGCTCGAGGCCGCCAACGGAATGAAACTGCTCTGCGTGGACTTTGATGCGAAGGCCGTGCTCGAGAGCGCAGGTGAGCACCAATTCAGCTTCGTCAACGCTCCACGCCTCTTTCTCAATGAAGATGTCTACCGCCTGCGCAAGGCCGCGTCGGGCGGTTTCCGGAATCAACTCGCTCCGAACCTGGTCGAGATAGCCACGCCGTTCACGCGCATCGATGGGCGGCATGTGGATCAGCAGCGTGGGGACGATCTGGATCGGCAGATTCGATGCGACCGTCTCGATAACCTCCAGCATGCGGAGTTCTTCTGGAACGGTGAAGCCGTACCCGGATTTCACCTCGACAACCGTTGCTCCTGAACGAATCAGCGCCCAGATCCGTCGTTCAGCCAGCGCGACCAGTTCCTCCGTTGACGCAGCCGCCGTCGCGCGGACAGTGCTCCAAATGCCGCCACCGGCGGCGAGTATCTGCTCGTAGGTGACGCCGGAGGTCCGCGCTTCATAATCGCGCAGGCGGTCGCCTGCCCAAACCGCGTGAGTGTGTGGGTCAACCAGACCCGGAACAATCGCGCGACCGCCAAGATCCACCGTGCGCAATGCTGTGCCAGACCAGTCTGCCGCCGGGCCAGTCCATGTGAAGCGGTCGCCAGTGATCGCCATTGCCGCGTTCTTGATGACTCTCACTTCGCGCATCTGCAGGCCAAACTTAGGCCCTGCGCCTACAGGTGTGGCTAGCTGCGTGATGCCGGTGATCAGCAGGTCTGCGTTCATGCGAGACTTGGCATGTCGAGACCGCGGTCTCGCGCCACTCCCTGCGCCTTCGCATAGCCGGCGTCGGCATGCCGAATCACGCCCATCGCTGGATCGTTGGTCAGGCAGAGGCGCAGCCGTTCGTCCGCTTCGTCGCTGCCATCCGCTACGGCGACGAGACCCGCGTGCTGGCTGTAGCCCATGCCGACACCACCTCCGTGATGAAAGCTCATCCAGGCTGCACCGCTGGCGATTCCGGTGGCAAAGTTCAAGAGAGCCCAATCGGAGACCGCATCCGACCCATCCAGCATCGCTTCGGTTTCTCGATAGGGGCTGGCAACCGATCCCGCATCCAGATGATCTCTGCCGATGACGATGGGCGCGGAGAGATCTCCGTCACGGACCATCTGGTTGAAGAGCAAACCAGCCTTATCGCGTTCTCGATAACCGAGCCAGCAGATGCGGGCCGGCAGCCCTTGGTAGGCGACTTCGCTGGAAGCAAAGCGCAGCCACTCCTGCAATCGCTCATCATCGGGAAAGAGCTTGAGCAGTGCTGCATCTGTCTTTGCGATGTCTGCAGTGTCTCCGGAGAGCGCAACCCAGCGGAAGGGCCCACGACCTTCGCAAAATGAATCCCGAATGAATGCGGGCACAAATCCGGGATAGTTGAAGGCGTCGCCAACGCCCGCCTGCTTTGCCTGCGTCCGCAGGTTGTTACCGTAGTCGAAAGCAATTGCGCCGCGTCTCTGCATCTCGAGAATTGCCTGCACATGTTCGGCCATGGCGGCGCGCACGCGATCCATATAAACCGCAGGATGGTGAGTTCGCAGAGCATTCAGGTCCTCGTCAACCAATGCAGGCGGTAAATAACCCCACATCGGATCATGTGCGCTTGTCTGATCGGTCACGAGATTGGGTGTAAAGCCAGAGCGCAGCATCGCGGGCAGGATCTCCGCAGCATTGCCTTGCAGTCCGATCGAAAGTGCCGTCTTACTGCGCTTTGCCTGCTGTGCCATGCTGATGGCTTCATCCAGCGAAGCCGTCGCGCGATCCAGATATCTGGTTTTCAACCGGCGTTCCATGCGCGTCGAATCTACCTCAACGCAGATGCTGACGCCGCCAGCCAGCTTTACCGCCAGCGGCTGTGCTCCGCCCATGCCTCCTAGTCCAGCGGTAACGCTGATGGTGCCGGCCAGCGTGCCATTGAAATGCTGCTTCGCAGCGGCCTTAAAGGTCTCATACGTGCCCTGCAGGATCCCTTGCGTTCCGATGTAGATCCAGGAGCCCGCCGTCATCTGTCCATACATCATCAGACCAGCGGCATCCAGCCGGTCAAACTCCTCCCAATTCGCCCATCGCGGCACCAAATTCGAGTTTGCAATCAGGACTCGCGGAGCGAGCCGATGCGTCTGGACGACGCCAACAGGTTTTCCTGACTGCACCAGGAGCGTCTGGTCATTCTCCAGGCGATCCAGCGTCTCGACGATTTTGTGGTAGCACTCCCAGTTGCGCGCTGCCTTTCCGCGGCCGCCATACACGATCAATTCTTCGGGCTTCTCGGCAACCTCAGGGTCGAGGTTGTTCATCAACATCCGCTTCGCCGCCTCCTGAATCCAGCCGCGTGCGGTCCTGGTATTTCCACGTGGTGCTCGAATCTGGTGGGCTTCAGTCATCTCTGCTTTCACCATGGCACGGGACAGAGTGATATCTCGTCCCCGCGTCTTTTCTATCAGAAGCACATAAGGGCTCGCTCGGCCTTCTGCCATTCTGTGGCGTTGTGGAACCGAGATGGCCCCTTCATACAGCGGCGGACTATCGGCCCCTTTGCAATTCCGTCGTACTTGACTGACACTGGCGACGCCGCGCTTAGCGGACATCATTCTCACGGGACCGCCATCTGATGTCACCTCTCCGCACCACGCTGCTCATCGCTTCTGCCTCGTTCCTCGTGTGTTCCTGCCGCGCGCAGATCACTGTCGTCAAGCCCATACCCGCCCGGGCCACGATTGCGATAGACGCAGGGAAAACTGCAGGGGCACCCATTCCCCGAACGATCTTTGGCAGCTTCCTTGAACCCATTGGCAACTCTACCTACAACGGCCTGTGGGCGGAGCTTCTGGTGAACCCTTCGCTCGAGGAGAATCTGTGGAGCGCGAACAATCTGGAAACGATGGTGCACGAACATCCGGAGCTGACGCGAGCGTCCGCACTTGGTTTGCCCTTGCCCTGGGAGCCTTTAGACCCAAAACAGGGCAACCGCTATGAACCGCGATGGGGGAACGCTGCCAATTCCTGGAGATCGCTGGTTGTAATGGGAGTGCCGGAGCAACCAACCGGCATCAAGCAGGAAGTCTATCTTCCTGCGCAGCGTGAACTCACCTACAAAGGGAGCTTCTTTGCGCGCCATCTGAGCGGGCCATCGACCCTGACCGTGTCGCTTCGCATGCGGAACAGCAGCGATGTACTTGCCTCGGCGACCGTGGATGCGACCGCTGAACAGTGGAAGCAATATGACTTTCAACTGCAAGTGCCAGCCGACAGACTGCATCGTCTTGAGCCGGCGGACTTCGTAGTGGAAGTCACTGGCGATGAGCGTGTCGACCTGGACCAGTTTTCGCTTATGCCGGCGGATGCGATCGATGGACTCGATCCTGACGAAGTAGCGATGGCCAAGGCAATGGAGACACCACTGGTGCGATTTGGCGGCAACTTCACCTCAGGCTATCACTGGCGGGATGGGGTCGGTCCGCGAGAGAAACGCGTCAACATGCTGAATATTGCGTGGGGCATTCCTGAATACAACACATTCGGCACGGACGAATTCCTTCATTTCTGCGATCTTATCGGCGCTGAGCCGCAGGTCGCGTTGAACCTGGGTAGTGGCACGCCGCAGGAGGCCGCGGATTGGGTTCGCTACGTGGATGAGCACTGGCATCAACACGGCGGTCTGCTGTGGGAACTGGGCAATGAACTGTGGGGCGATTGGAATGTTGGCTGGCCCACCAGGGATGAGATCGCTGACCGTACGCTCGCGTTCAGTAAGGCGGTTCGCGCCGTCGATCCAACCGCGAAGTTAATCGCGACAGGCGGCGATCCGGACTGGTTCAACTCGTGGAATGCGCATCAATTGTCGAATCCAGCCGGCACCTTCGACTATCTCTCGACTCATTTCGTCGTTACGAATACCCAGACGAAGCTTGCACATCCGTCGACCGACTTCATGACGCAGGCGGCCTTCGCACTGCCCGTGGAGCTTGGACGGAAGCTGCGCGCCGACCAGCAGCAGATCGATGAGCATCCTGCCTTTGCGCATCGGGCGCATGTTGCCTTCACGGAATGGCTTTTCATCGGAAATCGTGCCGGCGTTCCCAGCTTCCGCAATATGGGTGGAGCATTGGATACCGCCGGCTTCTTCAACATGCTCATGCGCAACACGGACGTCGTGCCAATCTCGGACATGACAGGCATCATGGAGTTTGCCGGCATCTGGAAGAGCCGCGGCCAGGTGTACGGAGCCCCCGGTTACTATGCGTTCCGCATGTACTCGAGCGCTCACCCAACGACGCCGGTAGAAGGGGTAAGCGATGCGGGTAGCTACTCGGTAAAGAACGGCGTCGAGCGTCTTCCGGAGATCGAGAATGTGCCCTACCTGGATGTGACGGCAGCGCTCGGCGATTCGAAGAAGACGCTCTCCATCTTTTGCGTGAATCGGAGCCTGAATACTGACATTCCTGCAGATATCGTGGTACGGGAGTTTGCGGGCAATGCGAACGCGGAAGTGCAAACACTGCGAAGCGCAAGCATCGGCGATGAGAACGATGACGATGACCCGGAGCGGGTTGCCCCGGTGACCACCCAAGAGATAATGGCGAACGGCCGCATGCAGCATGTGTTTCCGCACGAGAGTGTAACTGTCATCACGCTGCATGCGCGTGATGGAAGATAACACCGGTCGGTGTGAGATAGCCTATTCCGGCATGCGGACCAGGCCCTGCTGGATGGCGGCTGTCGCCGCCTCCGTCCGGCCAGAGACATCAAGCTTCCGGATGACGCTGTTGATGTGATTGCGCGCGGTGTTTTCACTGATTCCCAAGGCATTTCCGATCTGCCTATTCGTGAGGCCGCGGACGACCATCTCCAGAATCTCCAACTCTCTTTGCGTGAGCGTCGAACGCACCATACGCTCCGCAAGCCGGGCAGCGATACGCGGCGGAATGTGATGCCTCCCGCTATGCACAGCTTGAATCGCGGTGACGATCTCCGTCTGCGGCGTGCTCTTCAGCAGATAACCTTGTGCGCCGGCCTCGATCGCGCGATAGATCTCCTCGTCGGACTCGTAGCTCGTCAACACGAGAGCCTTGGGCGGGAGAGGTTTTGTGCGAATGGCATTGAGTAGCTCGATCCCCGTCATGCCGGGCATCCGGAGATCGAGCAGCAGGACATCCGGTTGCTCGCGATCAATGAGTTCCAGTGCCTCCTCGCCGGTCGAAGCTGCACCGGAGACGGTGAGGCCAGGAATCGACGAAAGCATGCTGGCCAGTCCTGCGCGCACGACGGGATGGTCGTCGACGACGAGGATACGGATATTGCCGACTATCTTCGTGGTGGCCACAGGTTGTTCTTTCGCCAGCGATGCAGTCCAACTCTTGCGCTCAGAGTTGTGGCCGCCGTCTCGTGACAGTGACACGTGTTGTCGCTTCGGAGCCATAGCTCATATGTACTAGATGCGGCTGGCCGAGGTGTACTCATACGTATCCTACCTTGCGGCAGGCGCGGCACGTTCGAATCGCCTCTGGAACAGCGATACCATGGCCTGGTGCGCCCAGGCCTTCTTCTTGCTATGCAGCGAATCCTCATTCTCGTACTCCGATGTTCTGCGGTCGGACTTCTTGCATCCACGCTTGTCGTGGTGGCGCAAACGCCGGAGACTCTCCAACATGCTCGCGGTCTTCTCGAGCACGGCCATCTTGCTGACGCAACTCATGCGCTGGAGTCACTTGTGCGGCTGCATCCCGGTAATGCGGATGCGTGGACGATGCTTGGAGTCGTACGAGCACAACAGCATGAGTCCGCAAAAGCGGAGGAGTGCTTCCGTAAAGCGCTTTCGATCAGACCGGATCTCACCTCGGCACAGACCAATCTCGGCCACCTATTGCTGGACGAGCATCGGCAATCCGAAGCGCTCCCCTATCTCACGAGCGCGCTGAAAAGCGACGGCGACAGCAGCCAGCTTCGCCAGATGCTGGTGAGTGCTGCAGAGGGAACCGCAATCCAACAGCGTGCCCACGGAGACCGCGACGGAGCGCTTGCGACTCTTCTGTCGGCCAAGGCTCAAGCTCCGCATAGCTTTCCTCTCTTGCTGGACTTGAGCGTCCTTGAGGATGAACTCCGCCTTCTCCGCGATGCTGACCGCGACATTCACGAAGCGCGGTCGATCCATCCGGAGGATTTGAAGGCTCTCTATGCTGAAGCACGCATCAAAATGGACCTGCAGGACATGCCGTCGGCGGAACAGGATATGCGCGCCTACCTCGAGGCTCGCCCGGAGGATGCAACCGCCCACTATGGGCTGGGTCGAATTTTGCAGATAACGCAGCGCGTGGATGATGCCAAGGCTGAGTTCGAACGGTCCATCGTCTTAGCGCCCAACCAGGCAGAGTCCTATTATCAGATCGGTCAGATGGCGCTCGACAGCGGAGACTATGCCCTGGCCCGACAGGATTGCCGCAAGGCCCTGGAGCACGATCCGAAGCATGGTGGCGCCTTGACGGCGCTGGGAATCGCGGCTTTTCGACAGAAGCAGTATGGTGAGGCGGTCCAATCGCTCCAGGCAGCAATTGCGGCTGCGCCCGAATATCCGCCCGCGCATTACTACTACGGCCTTGCGTTGGCTAAGGCTGGACAGAAGGAAGCGTCTGAGCGTGAACTAAAAGTTGCTGCTCAGATGGCAGATGAACAGAACCGCAGGGAGGCACAGCGGCTGCAGCTTGCGCCAGGTGCATCCGGGCCTCAGCAATGATCGCGCCATGACCTCCGTGGTTCTCCTGAATGTCGGGCGTGCTTGTCACTACGCCAGGCCGTAAGCTAGAGCATTCGCGCAAATATGCCGCCGAATTGAGGGAACCGCCCGGATGCAGCCCACTACGCCACTTGCGCACCAGGAAGCTGGAACCACACCACCTACGGAATTTCGCCGTGCATTGGGTTTGTTTGATTCGGTGATGGTCGTGGCCGGCATCATGGTTGGTTCCGGTATCTTCATCGTCAGCGCCGAAATTTCACGACAGGTTGGCAGCGCTGGCTGGCTGCTGGTGGCCTGGGTCATCACCGGCGTGCTTACATTCGCGGGCGCGCTATCGTATGGCGAACTCGCCGCAATGCTGCCCGAAGCAGGCGGCATGTATGTCTATCTGCGCGAAGCCTTTTCGCCGCTCCTGGGTTTTCTCTACGGCTGGACGCTGCTGACGGTCATTCAGACGGGCACCATCGCCGCGGTGGGCATAGCCTTCGCGCGTTTCAGCGGCATACTCTTTCCTTCCATTCGTGAAGATAAATATTTGATTGCGCCGGTTCACGTGTTGCCCGGCTATGCGCTCTCGCTGTCCACCGCGCAACTGCTGGCCATCGTGATCATCGTCCTCATCACCGCGTTCAACACCTACGGCGTGGAGTGGGGCAAGCTTATCCAGAACGTTTTCACAGTAGCCAAACTTGGCGGAATGGCCGCACTGCTGGTTTTGGGGGCCATTGTGGCGTTCCTGCACCCGGCAGTGCTCCGTGCAAATTTTGCGGCGCCATGGCATCCGGTGAATGTCACGCCAATTCACGGCCTGGAGGCGACCACTGCTTTTGGGTTGTTCGTAGCCCTCTGCGTTTCCCAAACAGGGTCGCTCTTCTCCGCGGACTCCTGGCATGACATAACCTTTGTCGCGGCAGAGGTGAAAAATCCAAAGCGCAACCTACCATTAGCGCTGGCGATTGGTACGTCAAGCGTCATCATCCTCTATCTGCTCTGCAACCTCTGCTACCTCGCAGCACTGCCAATGCACGCCATCCAGACTGCTCCGCAGGATCGCGTCGCCACGCTAACAGTGGATGCGGCTCTTCCGGGACTCGGTCGCGTGGCCATGAGCATTCTCATCATGGTGTCAACCTTCGGCACAGTGAATGCCTTGACTCTGGCTGGCGGACGCGCCTGCTATGCGATGGCGCAGGATGGTTTGTTCTTCCGCCGGGCCGGCGTGTTGAACCGCGCCCGCGTCCCCGGCTGGGCCCTCGCGATGCAATGCTTCTGGTCCGCCTTCCTGGTATTGCCGCGCACCCATGATCGGGTGACGGGAGCCTACGGCAACCTTTACAGCAACCTGCTCGACTACGTGATTTCAGCGGCACTCATCTTTTACATCCTCACCGTAGCCGGCCTCTTTCGTCTGCGCCGCACGCGGCCAGACGCGAACCGTCCCTATCGCACATGGGGCTATCCCTGGCTTCCCGCGCTCTACATCGCCGGCGCGGCAGTGATTCTTGCTGTGCTCTTTGTCTATCGAACAACGACGACATGGCCCGGCCTGCTGATCATCGCCAGCGGCGTGCCCATCTATCTCGCGATCCGCCGCAAGACGGCATGATGCCGCCTCCTGGGATGTATAAGTGACGGCAGTACGCCCGCATGACAGCTCCTGTCCTATTGATTTGAGGGCGGACGATTCGGGCCCGCGCCCATGGCTGACAGCGGAACTGGGACCAATGGTGGCCGCACGGATGAGTTGCACCAGCCGAACAAAGCCTCTGTCGCGGAACCGCAGACACGCCCCTGACACGGTCCCATGCCGCATCGTGTCTGCCTCTTTGCGTCGGCCCAGTTGTCAAAGGGTGCAAGCGCCGCGTAGGTCACATCTTCGCAGCGGCACACGATGGTGTCCGGTTGCGCAAGACCAAGCAGCTCGGGGCGAAGCGCGAAGGCTGCCTTCAGCCGCGCTGCAAATCGCTCCAGCTTCTGCCGACGAGGCAGCAGCGCCTTCGCTTCCTCAAGCTTTCCTGCGGCGGCGAGACCTGCGATGGTTCCGGTGAGTAGTGCGGATTCAAGTCCGGCAATGCCAGTCGGCTCACCCGCAGCGAATACGTCGGTGACGGAGGTCTGCTGTACATCGTCCACTGCAATGAAGCCATCGTGCAGCGCACAGCCCACCAGGGCCGCCAACTCCGTATTGGGCACCAGATGGAAGCCGCAGGCCAGCAGATCGCAGGGCTCGTCCCAGATGCGCTGTCCATCCGTCAAGCGCACTGCTTCGACCCTTTCTGTTCCCAGGACAGCAAGTGGCCAACATCCGAGCCTGTAAGTACTGCCTCCTGTTGCTGCCCGGTATTGCAGGCCCTCGAACAGCTTTCCCGGCTGACGGGACAAAAAAGCGCTGAATCGCGCCAGTTGCCGGCGGCTCGCCTGCTCGGCCACGGTTGTGACGCGCGCACCCATTTGCCGCAGATGTGCCGCCACAGGCAGAAGCAACGGCCCGCTGCCGGCGACGACGATGCGCTTGCCGCTGACAGGGAATCCGCCGCGCGCCAGCGCCTGCAGACCGCCCGCACCGAAGACGCCCGGCAGCGTCCATCCGGGGAAGGGCAGAAATCGTTCGCGCGCACCTGTGGCCAGCACGAGACGCTCGTATGAGATATCGGTTGTGTAAGTGTCAGAACCGTTCTCATAGAGAACGCGCACGGTCCCCTGGACGCGGTGCGTCAAAGACGCTCCAACCGGAGAAGACGCGAGCTCCGGAGACGCGCAACGCCAGCAGCGTCTTCCGTTTCACGTTGTCGGATTCTTCCTCATGGCCGGTTGTGGCTTCGCGCCAGATCTGGCCTCCCGGCGCAAGGTTGTCATCCAGCAGCAGGACCTGCCTTCCATGGGTAGCAGCGGTTGCCGCCGCCGTGATGCCCGCAGGGCCGGAACCGACGACCAGGACCTCCGCGTCCATGCTCATTTCGTTTCTGAGCTCATCGCGTTTCCACGACCATGCCCGAATGGCAGAGTAGCTGACAGGTACGGCGGTGCGCGACTCCATCCACAGTGGCGCGACACTCAAAGCAGATGCCCATGCCGCACAGTGCCGTGCGCAGTTGGCCGGTGACCGATCTGCGGCAGGGGGTGCCGGCTGTCAGGAGTGCCGCACTTACCACGGTCCCGGATTTCACCTGGACTTCGCGGCCATTGATGGTGATGGTGAAGAGTTCAGGCAAGGGTTGCCTCCGTGCGCGCCATGCGTTGCGGCAGATACGGCGCCGGATCAATTGCGGTCTTGCGTGCAAGCAGTTGATCGGCGAGCAGGCGCGCTGCCGCTGGCGCGACCGTGATGCCCAATCCTTCAAAACCCGCCAGCAGATAGAGTGTTGGATCGTGTGTGGGGCCGATGAGCGGAAGCTTGTCGGAGGTAGCGGCGCGAAAACCCGTCCAGACGCGCGTAGCCGAAAGTGAGGCGAGTTGAGGCATGTACTCGTAGGCCCGCCGGAGCATCGCGGCAACGACGGACGCATCGGCAGCCGTATCTTCCTGCCCATACTGCCGTGAGGAGCCGATGAGCAACTGGCCGGTCATGCGTGGCTGGATGTTGAACGCGACAGAATCAGTCACGGTCGAATGGGCGCTCTTGAGATAGCCAAGTTCGACGAGTTGATGCCGCACGAATCCGGGATATCGGTCCGTGATGACAAGGTGCCCCTTTCGCTTCTTCAGGCGCACCCAGGGGACGATGTCCATATCGGCGCCCGTCGCAATCACAATGTGGTCACTCGCCAGGGTCGTGCCATCGCTCAATGTCACTGCACCGGCGCTCGCGCCCGTCACCGTTCCGTGGATCAAGCGCGCGCCGGCCCGTTGCGCCGCCTGCAAAAGATAGAGTGCCGCTGCCGGGGCATAGAGTACCGCATCTTCGGGCACAAGCAATGCGCCAGCCAGTCCCGGCCGAAGACGAGGTTCAGCGTCGGCCAACGCCGCCCCATCCAGTAGGTCAGTGCGAATCTGGGCGCGGGCATAGGCAGAACGTTTTGCGTATACCTGCGCCATCTCCTCTTCGTCTGCAGCAATCCACAATGTGCCGCGTTCCTCATATTCCACCGCGGCCGGCAATTCCGCAGTCAGCTTCTGCCACAGGGATCGCGCGTAATGTGTCAATGCCAGCTGTGCAGGCGAATCGTCCATGGCAACGATATGCCCCATCCCTGCTCCAGTCGCTCCGCTTGCGGGCGCGTCTCGTTCAATCATGGCCACCTGGACGCCCGCCTCGGCAAACTCTCGCGCGCAGGCGCATCCGGCAATCCCCGCGCCGACGATCACGACGTCAAACGCGCCCGTCAAAATCGAATTCCTTCGCGAAATGGGTCACGGTCGTCAAACAGCAATGTGGTCTCCGCGGTGATATACGCGGAGCCCTTGATCGTTGGCGTCAAGACATCGCCGGCGATAGCCAACGAGCCTTCAAAGACAGTGCCCAATATTCCTTCCTGCCGCCATATCTCTCCCGCCGCGAGCTTGCCATCAGCATACAAACAGGCCATCTTGGCGCTGGTTCCCGTGCCGCACGGAGAGCGATCGAATGCGGCGCCAGGGCAGAGCACAAAGTTGCGGCCGGAATTTGCTGGGTCCTCAGCCGGGCCGGTGAACTCGATGTGATCGATCAGGGCGCCGTCCCGGCCCCGGATGCCGCCAGCATCCAGGGCATGTCTCACCGCTGTCGTCGCCGCCACCAGCGCGCCTCGGTTATCAATCTGCAACGCGAGGCGATGATCTGTGACCAGGAAAAACCAATTTCCTCCCCAGGCGATGTCTCCATGCATCAAACCCCACTCCGGGACATCTACTTCAACTCCGCTGCGGTAGCGATAGCTGGGCACATTGGTGATGGAAACCGCGCCATCGGAATGGAGGGAAGCCGCGATCATTCCTACGGGTGTCTCAATCCGATGCGTGCCAACCGTAAGACGCCCAAGATACGCGAGTGTGGCGATCAGTCCGATAGAGCCATGGCCACACATGCCCAGATAGCCCACGTCGTTGAAAAAGATAACACCCGCAGTCGCTGCAGGGTCATGCGGCGTACACAGCAGCGCGCCCACAAGGACTTCCGAACCGCGCGGCTCACAGAGCACGGCTGTGCGAAAGCTATCGTGCTGCGAGCGAAATGCCTCTAACTGAGACTGCAGGTCGCCGTCACCCAATGACGGGCCGCCCGCAATCACAACGCGGGTGGGCTCGCCCGCAGTGTGTGAGTCAATGATTTGCACCGGTCTGCGGAGAGAGGCGCCATCAATCATGGGAGGATTGTAGCCTCTGGCCTGGCTGTTCTTGCGACTCCTATCGCGCTTTCAGATCGAGTATCTGAATGCTGTACGGCGGCACGGTGTGCTCGAAGCTTGTTGCAGCACTATGAATCGCGCTGCTGACCGGCACGATGCGGCGTGAATCCGTGATGCTGTTTGTCTCCTCCGGAGTGTTGCCGCGAAGCGTTGTCAGTTGCGCATCCTTGTCTACCGCGGTTACACCTTTGAGCTGGATATGCATTGCCTGCGGTATTGACGAACCGTTTACCAACTTCAGATGAATCGCTCCCGTCGCCGCATCGCGTGTAGTGGACTGGAAGAGGCGAGGACCGGCATTCGTCATCTGCGTGTCAAGCACCTCGCTGCCCAGATGCCCTGCAAACATCACCTGCGCGTAGTAGCTGGGCGAGCCATAGCTCTTTACCGCGTCATAGCCGATCAGGTCCGTGTCCCACTGCAGGGCGCCGGGATTCACGTTCGTCAACAGCGGCGCGTAGGAGGCCATCACGATGAGGTCGCTGTTGCGCTCCATGCCGGTCATCCAGGCTGCGTCGCCCAGAGCGGCGCCCATGTTGGGCGTGGGCGTTCCTTCGCGTGTCGCCCACTCGCCGACAAAGATCTTTGGCCCATTGCGGTCCGTCTTGTCGTAGTGATGCGTGTCGTTAAAGAACTCCGTTGCGCTGCGATAGTAGTGGTCGTCGATGACGTCCGGTTTCACCCTCGTCACCGGGGTGGTTGCGATGAGCTGCAGCTGTGGATAGCGTGCCTTGATTGCTTTGTAAAACTGCGCATAACGCCCGTCATAGCTATGCGAGCGGTCAAACCAGTCTTCATTGCCAATCTCGACATAGGTGAGCGGGAAGGGCGCGGGATGACCGTCCTTTACACGCTCGGCGCCCCATTTGCTGTTCGCGTCGCCGGTCACATACTCGATTTCTTCGAGCGCATCCTGAACGTAGGGCTCCAGCTCGGGGCCCGGCTCTACATGTTCCTGCTTCATGGAATAGCCGGCATAGACCGCAAGCACGGGCTGGATCTTCAAGTCCTCGCACCATTCGAGAAATTCAAGCAGCCCCATTCCATCGGAGGAGTGATAGTTCCAGGGACTGATGTGCGTTGGGCGGTTCACCCACGGGCCGATGGTTTTCTTCCACTCAAAGCGCTCGGAGATGTGGTCGCCTTCCAGGTAATTGCCACCGGGCAGCCGCAGGAACTTCGGCTGCATGGCGGCCAGCTTCTCCATCAAATCGGGTCGCAGGCCATATTCGCGATCGTGGTATGTCGGCGGAAAGACGGAGACCAGGCTCAGGTAGAGCGTCCCGGGGTGGTTCGCCGCCAATTCAAAATGATTCTCACCGTTGACCGCAGGCACCGGGCCAGTTTTCAACGCAAGCTTGTATTGCTGCCACTCACCGGAGATTGCGGGGATGGAAGCCTGGGCCAAAACGGCGCCCGTGCGGTCGCTTACCAGGCGAGCGACGAGAGGCCCCGTCAGACCTCTATCGCTCTTCGCATAGAAAGAGCACTGATAGGTTTCGTTGGCACGCACCGCCATGCCCCAATAGCCGGTGTTCGCGACTCCGGCCTGATTGTTTGCGTCGGACGTCTGGATATTGATCTTGAGGCTGCGCGGAATCGCGCTGCTGGGGCCGGTGCTCTTGTCCAGTTCCATGGACGCCAGCGAGTTGCCTTGCTCAACCAGCACCCAGCCGTGCGGGCCATAGGAGTCATCCATGAATGCACGGTTACGAATCAGCTCCGGATACAGGCCGCCGTCATAGGAGTGATTGATCTCCTCGGTCATCAGGCCGTAGAGAGTCGGGCTCACTTTAGCAACGGTCCTTTGTGCATCGATCTCGAGCGTAGCCGGCCGCTGGGCTGTCGCCGCGGCGGCGATAAGCAACAGCGCGGATAGCAGCGCGCCGTCTCTTGTTGTTTTCATCGAATGTCTCCCAGAGAACGTTTGCCGAATGCGCCATTAAAACCGATCGAGCGACCCGTCAGCAAGAACTGTTTGGACTGCCTTCGGTCTCGTACAATCCTGATCTCCGGTTCGACCGATCGAACAGAGCTGACAGAACAACCGACCGCAAGGACAGGAATACCCGTGACCACGGATCGTATTGATGCACATCATCACCTCTGGCGTTACAGTCCAGCCGAGTATGGCTGGATCAACGATCAAATGCGGATTCTGGGGCGCGATTTTCTTCCAGCCGATCTGAAGCCTCTTCTCGACCGTGCCGGCGTCACGGGCGCGATCGGAGTGCAGGCACGCCAAACCATTGAAGAAACCCGGTGGCTCCTGAGCCTGGCCGAGGACGAGAGCGGCGACGCCACTTGGATGAAGGGAGTGGTGGGCTGGGCGCCCATCGCCGCCCCTGAATTTCAAGAAGTGCTGGCAGATTTGAAGCAGAACAAAAAGCTGAAGGGGCTGCGTCACCTCATCCAGGACGAGCCGGATAGTCAATTCATTCTGAATGACGCATTCAATCGTGGCATCCGCGCGCTGCAAGGCACAGGACTGGTGTACGACATCGTGATCCATGCGCACCATTTACCGCAGACGCTGCGCTTTGTGGACCGACATCCCCATCAGTCATTTGTCCTGGATCACTGCGCAAAACCGCCAATTTTGAGCGGAGACGCGGAGCCCTGGGCCACGCATTTGCGCGAGCTGGCCAAGCGGCCAAACGTCTGCTGTAAACTCTCCGGGCTGCCAACGGAGGCCGATTGGCAGCAATGGACATCGGCCAGCCTGGAGCCATATTGGCGCGTTGTTCTTGAAGCTTTCGGCCCCAGCCGTTTGCTCTTCGGCTCGGACTGGCCGGTATCCTTGCTTGCCGGCAGCTATCAGCGGTGGGTAGACACAGTCACCGAATGGGTCGCACCGCTCTCTGCGACCGAGCAGGACGCGATTTGGAGCGGTACCGCCAGCCGTGTCTACTCGGTTTAGGCGGTAAACGCCAGTAAGCCGATTATTTGTGTGCCTTGGCTGCCTTCTTCGGTGTTTTTCCGGAGGACCTCGCCGCTGTAGCTTTTTCGCCAGTGGTCGAGGCGCGAACCACCAGAGCAGGCTCGAGGATGACCTTCTCAGGTGCTGGCCACTCGCGCCCTTCGATCATGCCCAGAAGAATCTCGCCGGCCCGCTGGCCGATCAGGTGGCTTCGCTGGTCGATGCTGGTCAGGGGCACGCGCAGCCAGTCGTTGTAATTCAGGTTGCCGCAGCCCACCAGAGCGATATCCTCCGGGATGCGCAGGCCAGCATCGAGGATCACGTTCATGGCCCCGATGGCAATGGGGTCGTTGTGGCAGAAGATAGCGTCCGGGCGTGGAGTCCTTTGCAGCAACTGCCGCATCGCCTCCGACCCCTGGCGCTGGCTATCCGTGTCCACGTAATCGCGGCTGAGGATGTAGTCTTCCCGCACCGGCAGCTTGTGGGCGCGCATGGCTTCCATGTAGCCCTCTTTGCGGCGGATTCCGGTGCTGTTTTCGCGTCCACTGATGTGGGCAATGTTCCGCCGGCCCATGTCGATGAGGTGCGTGGTGGCGATACGTCCTGCGGCTCTGTCGTCAATGCCGACGAAATCCGCCTCCAGGTCGTCGAAAGCCCGGTCGATCAGCACAAACGGCTGCGACTGGCTGCGCATACGGCGGAAAAGCTCCGTATCCGTGCCTGAGGAGGCGATGACGAGCGCATCCAGGCGGCGGGCCAGCAGATGGCGAATCTCGCGCGCTTCTAGCGCCGGGTCCTCCTCCGAGGAAGAGACAATCAACGAGTAGCCCTTGCCTACGATTGCTTTCGAAAGTGCCCTCGCGACCTCCGCAAAGAAGGGGTGAATCAACCCCGGAACGATGAGACCGATCAGATAGCTGCGACCGGTAACCAGGCTGCGGGCCAGGATATTGGGCTCATAGTCCAGCTCTTTGACGCGCTGGAGCACCCTTTTGCGGGTCTCCTCGCCGATATCGGGATGGTCGCGGAGCACTTTTGATACCGTGACAACCGAGAGCCCGAGGTCTCGAGCGATGTCTTTCATGCGGATCGTCATACGCTGGACTATATCGTGTCGGAGAAGAGGAATTGTCTCGGGAACCGACTTGCTTGTACCGGGCCTGATGAGTGCATAATTGGTCTTTCTAAACCGTTTACTGTAACGAAGATAAAGCATAAGCTGGGGAATCGCTAGAGAGGGACCGAGGAAGGTGCCGGAGACGAAATCGCTGGGCAGATTTTCGATCGGGGTGGGAGACCGGTTTGTGCACCAGGCCGGCGCACAGTTGCGCGCCTGTGTCCGGGCGGCGGAGGCCGGTGTGCAGGTGGTGCCGGTATGGAACAAGTCGAATCGCGAGCACGCCATCATCGGCTCCGAACCCGCGCAAACGCGCGTCGCTGCGGATGCCGCTGTTCATCAGCTCAAATGGCAACATCCGTACTTCTGCGATGCCGACCACATCAATCTGAGCACAGTGGATCGATTTCTCGAACCCTGTGACTTCTTCACCATCGATGTTGCGGACCAGATCGGAATTTCTGCCGACCAGGCTGAACTGGACCACTTCGTCCGCCACCATGCCGGCCTGCTCGGTGCGGTCGATCTGCCGGGAGTTTCTGAGCCGATCCTGGTGACGCAGAAGGATCTGGAGAGTGTCGGCCGGAGGTATCTAGCAGCCGTGCTTCGGGCAGGAGAGAACTATCGCTACATCGAGCGCGCGAAGGGGAGGGGCACATTCCTCACCGAGGTTTCGATGGACGAGACCGATGCGCCACAGCAGCCGGTTGAGCTGCTTCTTATCCTCGCTGCTCTGGCAGATGCCGGCGTGCCGCTGGCAACCATCGCGCCAAAGTTTACGGGCCGCTTCAACAAAGGCGTGGACTATGTGGGCGACCCGCGTGTATTTGCGCGGGAGCTGGAGCAGGATATGGCGGTCATCCGGTATTCCATCGGTGCATTCGGACTGCCGGCGGAGCTGAAGCTAAGCCTCCATTCCGGCAGCGACAAGTTTTCCATCTACGGCGCAGTGCATGAAGCCATGATGAAGCTGGGCACTGGTCTTCACCTGAAGACTGCGGGAACCACATGGCTGGAAGAGATGATTGGGCTGGCAGAGTCGGGCGGCGACGCGCTGACGCTGGTGAAGGAGATTTACGTCGAAGCGTATGCGCATCGCGAGGAATTGTGCGCGCCGTACGCTGCGGTAATTGATATTGACCCGGGGTTGCTTCCCACTCCTGCCGATGCACAGCGCTGGACGGCAGAGCAGTGGGTTGGCGCACTGCGCCACGATCTCGAGTCGCCTGAGTACAACAGGAGCCTGCGGCAGCTTATGCATGTCGCGTTCAAGATCGCCGCGAAGATGGGGCCGCGCTACATTGCCATGTTGGAGCAGCACGAGGACCTCGTGGCTGAAAATGTCACACGCAATTTGTTCGATCGCCATATTCGACCGGTCTTCCTCGGTTCCAGCACCGCGCAACCGGGTACGCAATCTGCTTCCGTGGAAGCTGTGAGGCACTAGAAATGCTTGCGTCGAACTTGGCAGTAGATACCGAGGGCAGTGGCGAGCCTCTGGTGGCGCGCGGGCAACTGCTTCCGTTTGGCCTGGTCACTTCACTCTTCTTCCTCTGGGGCGTGCCCAACAACCTGAATGATGTGCTGATCCGCCAGTTCATGAAGAGCTTTGCGCTGAACCGGGTGGAAGCGGGTCTGGTGCAGTCGGCTTTTTATCTGGGCTACTTCTTCCTTGCCATTCCGGCAGCGCTGATCATGCGCCGACACGGCTACAAAGCGGGGCTCATCACGGGATTGCTGTTGTTCGCCACGGGCGCGGCGCTTTTCTGGCCTGCGGCCATCGTCGGCAAATACTGGTTCTTCTTGGCGGCACTCTTTGTCATTGCATCGGGTCTTTCCTTTCTCGAGACCGCGTCCAACCCATTCATTACGCAGATGGGCGCGCCGTCCACCGCAGCGCGCCGGCTGAACTTTTCCCAGGCATTCAATACGCTTGGGTCGATTGCAGGCGTGCTGGCAGGCACGGTCTTCATCTTCTCCGGCGTGGAACTGACAACCACCCAGGTTGCTGCGCAAAAAGCAGCAGGCACCTATGCGATGTATCTGCGTCACGAGACGATGCGTGTGGTGGCGCCGTACCTGGTACTGGGCGCCATCGCGCTGACGCTCGCCTTCATCTTCGTGCGTGTACGCTTCCCGGAGGCGGTTGCCGGGAGTAACGCAGAGGCCGATGGCGGCCGCATCTCGGAGCTCTTCCGCCGCCCGCACTTCCTGTTTGCGGTGCTTGCGCAGTTCCTGTATATCGGCGCGCAGGTGGGCACGTGGAGCTATTTCATCCAGTATGTGCAGGACTATACCCATCAGCCGGAGAAGCACGCCGGGCTGCTGCTGACCGGCACGCTGGGGGCATTCGCACTGGGGCGCTTCTCCGCACCGCTGCTGATGAAGTACATCCCTGCAGCCCGGTTGATGCTGCTCTATGCCACAGTGAACGCGCTCTTGCTGCTCTTCGCTGTGCTACGGCCCGGCTGGGCGGGCATGTGGGCGGTCTTCCTTACCAGCTTCTTCATGTCGATCATGTTTCCGACGATCTTCGCTCTTGGACTGGAAGGGTTGGGGCCGCTGGTCAAGCTGGGCGGGTCGCTGCTGGTGATGTCGATCGTTGGCGGAGCCACACTGACGCCGGTGATGGCATGGATTTCGCAGCGCGCCGGCGGCCTTGCCTACGGCTACACCGTGCCCCTGGTGGGATATGTTGTCGTCGCCATTTTCAGTTGGTATCACGCGCAACGCAGTCGTTTGCCCGGATAGCGTGCTTGCAGCGTTCTGAGGATCAGAAGCGATGGAAGGATCTTAAGGGACAAAGAGGGATGGAATGAAAGCGAAAAGCGGATTTGGTTTGCTGGCGGCGGCTTTATTGGGGATCAGCGGCGCTGGAGCCCAGAACACGCATTACGAGCCGACGCTTGAGTCTTTGAACACGCACCCACTGCCACAGTGGTATGCGGATGCGAAGCTCGGCATCTTTATCCATTGGGGGCTCTATTCGGTGCCGGGATGGGCGGCGGTCGATCGCCCGAAGGTAGTCCCAAAGGAAGATGAGGCGAAGTGGAACGCTTACGCCGAGTGGTACTACAACACGATGCGCATACCCGGTTCGCCGACCGAGGCCTACCACCGCGAGCACTATGGAGCGCATTTCAGCTACTACGATTTCGCGCCCATATTTGACAAGGAAAGCAAGAAGTGGGATCCGGCGAAGATGGCCGCAGCCTTCAAAGATGCGGGAGCGCGCTACGTTGTGTTGACGAGCAAGCACCATGAGGGCTTTACGTTATGGCCGAGCAAGGTGGCCAACCCGAACCAGCAGCATCTGCAGGCCCAACGCGACATTGTGGGCGAACTTACAGAAGCTGTGCAGCGGGATGGCATGAAGATGGGGCTCTATTACTCCGGCGGCTACGACTGGACCTTCAACCGTGGCCCGATCATCGGCGGTAAAGATTGGGAAACGGTGAAACCGGAGACCATCGCCTACGGGCAGTATGCCTTCGATCAGATCGAAGAGTTGATCGCGAAGTATCACCCAGCCGTCCTCTGGGACGACATCGACTGGCCGACGACGGGCAAGCCATTGCAGGTGATGGCCGACTACTACAACGCCATTCCGGATGGCGTTGTCGATGACCGCTTCGGTGTGAAGCACTCCGACTTTCAATCGCCGGAGTACGAGAAGCGCAGCCAGATCAGCAAGGTGAAGTGGGAGGAGTGCCGCGGCCTGGGCCGGTCCTTCGGCTACAACCGAGCCGAGGGCGAGAAAGAGACCATAGCACCCGATGAGCTGATCTACCTGCTGGTCGACATCGTGAGCAAGAATGGCAATCTGCTGCTGGATGTGGGGCCCGAAGCCGATGGCACAATTCCGCCGATCCAGATGGATCGCCTGAAGTCGCTCGGTGCGTGGCTGCGCCAGAACGGCGAGGCTATCTACGGGACGGAGCCGTGGTCCCGCGCCGAGGGTGAGACCGATCAAAATATCCCGGTACGTTTCACGCAGAAGAGCGGACACCTGTACGCAACGCTGATGGGGCCGCCGAAATCAGGCACGATCCTTCTGCGGGATGTGAGACCTGCCAGTGGATCGCAAGTGCATCTGCTGGGTGATGCGAAACCGCTCACCTGGACACAGAAGGACGCGGACATGCAGGTCGAGCTTCCCGCGTCGCTCCCCGGCAAGTATGCCTACGTCCTGCGGATGGAACCTGCCTCGTGAGCTTGTCGAACTCATCCACCGGGTTGCATGGAAAGCCCCTGCCGATTGTGCTGATCGGCGCGGGCGGCATTGTGCAGAATGCACACGTGCCCGCATACCGCAAAGGCGGTCTGCCGATTGCCGCAATCGTGGATCGCCATCCGGCGCGCGCGGAAGCGTTGGCGGCGCAGTATGGCATTGGCGTCAGCGGAGGATCGGTTGGCGCTGTGTTACCGGAACTGCGTGGTCCTCTCGTCTTTGATGTCGCGGTGCCTGCCGCGGCGCTCCTTGAGGTCCTGCCAACACTTCCGCGGGGCGCCACTGTCCTGATCCAGAAGCCGCTTGGAGAAACTCTGGCGGAGGCGGAGGGCATCGTCGCTTTGTGCCGCGAAAGGGAGTTGCGGGCGGCGGTGAACTTTCAGTTGCGCTGGGCGCCGAACATGGTTGCGGCACGCACTATTACCGACGCGGGCGCGCTCGGCACGCTGCACGACATCGAGGTCCAGGTAAGCACCTACACGCCATGGGAGCTATGGACCTTCCTGAAAACAGCGCCGCGCCTGGAGATCGTCTATCACAGCATCCACTACGTCGATCTGGTGCGCTCCTGGCTTGGAAACCCGCAGCGGGTCTACGCGCGGACGGTGCGCAATCCGCGCACGCCGGACTTGGCTGCCACCAAGAGCGTGATCGTGATGGACTATGACGACTGGACGCGCGTGTTTATTGCGACGAATCACGGGCTCGACGTACCTTACCCCGCACTACAACATAGCTACGTTCAGTGGGAAGGGACGGAGGGCGTCATGCGTGCGCAGATGGGCGTCAACCTCGACTATCCGAAGGGCCGTGGCGACACGCTTGAGTTCTGGCCGCGCGCGCCGCACTCGGATTTTGCTGCGGGTCCGCAGGCGGGGAACGGCGAATGGTTTCCAGATGCCTTTTTAGGATCGATGCTCTCGGTGCAGCGTTTCGCGTTGGGCGAAAGCGAAACCATGCCGACACGCGTGGAAGACGCATTGGATACGATGCGCGTGGTAGAAGCGGCTTATCTATCCTCAGAACACGGCGGCGAGCCGCTATCGCTGGCAGAGACGAAAACCGGAGCAATCAGAGACAGGGAGTCATAGTGTTCGATTTGACGGGCAAGGTAGCACTGATTACCGGAGGTGCCAGCGGCATCGGCGCTGCGACCGCGCGGCGGCTATCGGAAGCGGGTGCAAGCGTCATCGTGGCGGACCTCAACGAGAACGCCGCGAAGACGCTGGCAGGTGAGTTATCAGGAGCGAAGGGCGTCGCCATGGATGTGACGAGCACGGCTTCGATTGCAGCAGTCATGCAGGGACTGAACCGGCTCGACATCCTGGTGAACAATGCCGGCATCGGGTTAGTTGGCGGCATTGCGCAGACGGAGGAAGCGGATTATGCGCGCTTGATGACGGTGAATGCGACTTCGGTCTATTTAGTCACCAAGGCCGCGCTGCCATTGCTGCTTGCCGTGCGCGGATCGATCGTGAATATCGGCTCCGTCGCCGGCCTGATCGGCATCAAGCAGCGCTTCGCTTATTGCGCCAGCAAAGGAGCGGTGATCGCGATGACGCGACAGCTTGCGGTGGAGTATCCAAAGGAACTCCGCGTGAATTGCATCGCGCCGGGAACGGTGCAGTCACCGTTCGTCGAAGGCTATCTGCAGAAGTATCACGCGCACGAGATCGACAAGATGCGCGTGGAATTGGCTGCGCGGCAACCTATGGGGCGCCTGGGCACGCCGGAAGAGATCGCTGCAATGGTGCACTATATGTGTTCTCCCGAAGCAGAATTCATGACGGGCTCGGTTGTGACCATCGATGGCGGCTGGACCGCCGCCTAGCCATAACGAAAGTGAAGGAGCCAAAGTTATTTTGATTGATCCGACCATCACACGAGTTGAGGTGCTGGACCTGCGCTTCCCAACCTCGCGAGACAGCATTGGTTCCGATGCTGTGAACAAGAATCCTGACTATTCTGCCGCATATTGCATTCTGCACACGGACGGTGAGCTGAAGGGCTACGGCCTTACTTTCACGTTGGGGCGCGGCAATGAGCTTTGCGTGGGCGCTGCCAGATATCTGGCAGGCTTTGTCGAGGGGCGTCGGCTCAGCGCCCTCACGGACGATCTGCGGATATTCTCCCGGCAACTGACCGATGATAGCCAGTTCCGGTGGCTGGGACCGGAAAAAGGCGTCACACACATGGCAGCGGCGGCGCTAATCAATGCTGTCTGGGATCTCTATGCACGGCAGCGCGATAAGCCGCTGTGGCGGTTGCTTGCCGACATGAGCCCGGAAGAGATCGTTCGCCTCGTCGACTTCCGCTACATTGACGACGCAATGACCGAAGAAGAAGCGCTGGCTCTCTTGAAGTCGAAGCGGGCGGGCAGGGAAGCGCGCATCGCGGAACTCGAGAAGACCGGCTATCCCGCGTATACCACCTCGGTTGGCTGGTTTGGTTTTTCCGATGAGAAGATCCGTTCGCTCTGCCACGAAGCGCTCGCACACGGCTGGCGCTACTTCAAGTTGAAGGTTGGAGGCGAGCCAGGGGACGATCTGCGCCGTGCGGCCCTGGTCCGCAGCGAGATTGGGAGCGACAGCAAGCTGATGATGGATGCCAACCAGCGCTGGGGCGTGACGGAGGCAATCGTGCGTACGCGAGAACTTGCCGAGTTTAACCCCTGGTGGATGGAAGAGCCGACGAGCCCGGACGACATACTGGGGCATGCTCGAATCCGTCGCGAGAGCGGGGTGCGGATTGCAACCGGCGAACATTGCCAGAATCGCGTGATGTTCAAACAACTGCTGCAGGCGGGTGCGATCGATGTGTGCCAGATCGACAGCTGCCGCCTTGCGGGGGTGAATGAGAACCTGGCGGTGCTGCTGATGGCGGCAAAGTTCGGCGTGCCGGTGTGCCCGCATGCCGGCGGCGTGGGGTTGTGCGAATATGTGCAGCATCTCTCGGCATTCGATTACATCGCTGTCTCCGCCTCGCTTGAAAATCGCGTGACCGAATACGTAGATCATCTGCACGAGCACTTTCTCGATCCGGTTCACATCCGCAACGCACATTATGTGTTGCCCAGTCAGCCGGGTTACAGTGCAGAGATGTATCCGCAAACACTGATGGACTATCACTTTCCGGATGGAAAGGTTTGGAGAGAGCTCGAGTGAAACTGATTACGTTCCACCGCAAAACCGGCGCGGCTCCGGAGCCGGGCGTGCTGCAAAAGAACACGATCTACCCGCTGACGCCATTTGGCTACGCGGATGTGGAGAGCTTCATTGCCGCTGGCGCTGTAGCGCTTCAATCGGCGCAAGCACTCATCTCCAACAGTGGAATTGGCACCGTGCCCCTGTCCAGCGTTCAACTGCTCTCCCCTCTTCTGCGTCCGCCAAGGATTTTCTGTGTTGGGTTGAACTATCAGGACCACGCCACGGAATCGAAGATGGTGGTGCAGGCGGTCCCGACAATTTTTATGAAACTGGCATCTGCCATCACCGGGCCGGACAGCGACGTTGTGTTGCCCGCCAACAGCACGCAGCCGGACTATGAAGCGGAACTCGCTGTGGTGATCGGCCAAAGTGCCAGAAACGTGACCCGCGACAATTGGCGCGAGTGCGTCTTTGGCTACACCATTCTGAACGACGTCAGCGCGCGCGATGTGCAACTGGCAACATCTCAGTGGACGCTGGGCAAGAGCTTCCCGACGTTTTGCCCCATTGGCCCATGGGTCGTGACCGCAGAGGAATTGACCGATCCGCATTCACTGGATGTGACACTGACGATCGGCGGCGAGACGCTGCAGCAGGCGAATACCCGCGATCTGATCTTCGATATCCCGGCTGTTCTTGGTTATATTTCCGCGATCGTCCCCTTGGAACCGGGAGACATTGTCAGCACAGGCACACCGCAGGGCGTCGGGTTGGGCCGCACCCCGCAGCGATGGATGCGTCCGGGGGAAGAGGTCGCTATCGAGATCAGCGGTATCGGGCGGCTCGTGAACCGTACCGTGGCCGCAAGCCGGAACTAAGCCATAGCAGCGCCGCGCCTGGAGTGATCCGCGTTGCCGGGGAGTCCTTTTGTGTCGATGAAGCTACTTCTGCGGAAAAGGCTCCGCTTTCATGGAACCATCCCGCTGCTTCAGCAGGATCTGAACTTTGCCTTCGGCTGCGTCCAGTTCCTCTTTGCACACCGATGAAAGCTGAATGCCTTCTTCAAAGAGCTTGATCGAATCTTCGAGGGGTAGATCACCCTTCTCGAGCTGATTCACGATGGTTTCGAGCTGCTTGAGCGAGTCTTCAAACTTGGGCATGGGTCTCTGTGCTCGCGCGCCTGCGTCGGCGACCGGAGTAGCCTCTAGTGTAAGCCTTGTTGCACCGGCTGCATGAAGAAGTGATCGATGAGGTAGTCGCGGAGCTGGATGTTGAAGCTGCGCGTGTTTTGCGTCGTATCCGTGGCGTCGGTGTTGTAGACGACGAGGTAGCCGCGGCGGCCTGCAGGGTCAAAGTTCATCTGGCTGCGGAAGCCGTTCTGCCATCCCGGATGGCCGATCAGGCGCACGCCGCGGTCGGTGTGAATGAAGAAGCTGGCGGCCACCTCATCCTTCGCGCCGGCCCGCGAAGGGAAGTCATCATCGGGCGGCACGGTCAGAATCGGCCGCCACATCTCTTCGAGCGAGCTGCGCTTGAGGATGCGGTCATACTCAGCCTGATGCGCGGGATCGCCCAGCAGAAAACGCAGGTAGCGCAGCATGTCCGGCAGTGGCGCATTCAGGCCGCCGTTGGAGCGGGTGATGCCGGTGTCGAAGTCGAAGGGGTCTTCGGTGAGCTTGCCGTCTTTGCGGTCCCAACTGTGCGAGCGGTAGGGAAGCAACGTGTCCGGGCTGCGGTCGTAATAGCTGTGCGTCATGCCGAGCGGCCCGAAGACGTTCTTCAGCATATAGACCTCGAAATTGTCGCCGCTGAGCCGCTCGATGATCTCGCCCAGAAACACGACCGCGAGGTTGGAGTAGCGATAACGCGAGCCGGGAGGGAAGTCGACGCTTGTGTAAGGCATCATGGCTACGAGCTGCGACCACTGGGTTGGCTCGTAGGGCTCCCAATCACCGACGTGCCACGGCCAGGTCGGGTCGCGGAAGCCATTCGTGTGCGACATCGCCTCCCGGATCGTGATTGCCGAAACCGGCCCAAAGGGATCGTGGACGGCGTTGAGCTCCGGGATGTATTTGACCAGCGGGTCATCGAGCGACAGCAGCCCGCGATCGCGCAATTGCATGATGGCGATGCCAGTAAACGTCTTGGTGACGGAGGCCCAGTGGTACGTGGTCTGTTCGCCTACGGGCTGCGGCGGATTGAGGCTTTGTTGGCCGTATGGCTCGTCCAGAACGACATGGCCGCTATCGACGAGCACCAGTGTGCTGCCCACGATGCCGTTGCGCTCGAGCCCGGCGCGGTAGAAGTCGCGTATGCCCGCTATGTCTGACGAGGAGGCTTTCGCCTGTTGGCCGTGCGCCCTGGCTTGGATACTCGATGCGGGGATCAACAGGAGCGTGAACGTCACCAGCAATGGCGCAATGCGCATCGGCAATCCTTGGTATGCAGGAGTAGCGGC
Source organism: uncultured Acidobacteriaceae bacterium (assembly GCA_963763665.1). Classification (GTDB taxonomy): domain Bacteria; phylum Acidobacteriota; class Terriglobia; order Terriglobales; family Acidobacteriaceae; genus KBS-83. The sequence goes on from CAVXPT010000007.1 coordinate 420,166, forward strand.
ATTCTATCCTGCTTCCGCGGAGTACGATCATCGTGCAGCGACGCGGCTCTCTATGCTGCGGGCGATTCGTCCATCGGCGGCAGCACCTGTCGAATGATCTCGACGGCAAGCGCGTAGCGGCCGAAAGGGGCGCTCACTTGCACTCCCTGCACCATGGGCTGCGCCGCGCTCAGCATCTCCTGCGCGATGCGGATGCCTTCGGTACGCGCCGCTTCCGGTGTCTCGGCTGAAGCCATGCGGGCCATGATCTCGTCCGGCATGGAGACACGCAGATCGTTTTTCATGAACTCGGCATTGCGCAGACTGGTGAGCGGCCAGATACCGGCGATGACCGGAATGCGGAAGCTTTCAATGCGCCGGAGGAAGACTTCCAGCAGCCGCAGATCGAAGACCGGCTGGGTGATCGCGTATTCGGCGCCAGCTTCCACCTTAAAGGCGAAGCGGCGGATCTCGTTATCGATATCCGGGACGCCGGGATTAGCGGCGACGCCGAGCGTGAAGCCGGTCGAGGCGCCGATGGGGTTGCCGCCAATATCGAGGCCGTGGTTCAGACGGTTCACCACATTCACCAGGCCGATCGCATCCACGTCAAAGACCGCGGTTGCATCCGGATAGTTACCGAGCTTCGGCGGATCACCGGTCAGGCAGAGGATGTTGCGCAGGCCGAGCGACGACGCGCCAAGCAGGTCGGACTGGATGGAGAGCAGGTTGCGGTCCCGACAGGTGTAGTGCAGCACCGTTTCAATGCCGGTCTGCTGCTGAATCTGCAGGCACAGGCTCTGCGCGCTCATGCGCGCGGAGGCACGCGGAGAGTCGGGTATGTTGATGGCATGGATGCCGGTGGTGGCCAGCATGCGCGCGCCTGCGATCTCTTTGCTGCAGTCGATGCCGCGCGGCGGCACGATCTCTACCAGCGTGATGAACTGGCCGGATGCGACCAGGCTGCCGATCTTCGAGCGTTCCGCGAGCGGCGCAGGCGGCGTCTCTGTCACGATGGCGGCCCGTGCCGCCCGCGGAGTGGCGGTCTGCTGGGCATCCATCGCACGGATGGCGGATTTCATGGCGCGTATGTGGTTGGGTGTGGTGCCGCAACAGCCGCCGATGAACTGCACCCCGGCGCGCACAAATTTGCGCGCGAAGCTGGCCATGTACTCCGGCGAGCAGAGATAGATATTGCGGCCATCCACATTGCGTGGCATGCCGGCGTTAGGCATCGCGACCAGGGGAAGGTCGGTAACGGCGCGCATGCGTTCGATTGCGGTGAGCACGGTAGCGGGACCGGTGGAGCAGTTGACGCCAATGCCATCTGCGCCGGCCGACGCCAGGCGTCCCGCAGCGACATCTGCCGGTGTGCCGTCCAGACAATCCGCCTCTTCGTCGACCGTCACCATGGCCAGTAACGGGACATCCGGCGCGACCTGCCTGGCCGCGTAGATGGCCTGTTCAGTTTCGTTGATGGCCATCATCGTTTCGATCGCGAGCAGGTCCACACCCACTCCCGGACCTCCTGCGATCAGTCCTTCGATCTGTTCTGCGAAGGCGGCTCGCGCCTCTTCCAGCGCGGTCTTGCCCAGGGGTTCGAGGTGAATGCCAAGCGGGCCAACGGAGCCCGCCACGAACGCGCTTCCCGCCTGTTTATCAGCCAACTGAGCCACGGCTTCCCGGGCCAGCCGGGCGCCCGCCTGATTGATGGCGCGCGTTTGGTCCTGCAACCCAAAGCGCTGCAGCCGGAAGCTGTTGGCTCCGAAGGTGTTGGTTTCGATGATTTCGGCGCCGGCCTGCAGATACTCTTCATGGACCGAGCGGACCAGCTCCGGCTGGGTCAGATTCAGCTCGTCAAAGCACTTGTTGAGGAAGACGCCCCGCCCATAAAGCGCAGTCCCCATGGCTCCGTCACACAGGACTGTTCGATTGGTGAAGAGTGACGTTAAGCGCGACATCTTCTTATGCTAGCAAAGGCATGGACAATGCCAATCGGCACACAATCCGGAATGCAGCCATTCTCTCGCTGAAACCCTGCAGGGAGCTCACCCTGCGGCATCGGCCATACCCGTGCTTCCGCTTGGGACGAGGCCAGGCAACACCACCAAACCCTTTGCTATACTTCAGCTTGCCGAACGCGAACTGTTGCTTTGAAGGTTGAGGTCCGAAGCATTTTGAAGAAGAGAAGTCGCCTGTCCCTGGCCGTTACTGCGTTCGTCGCTGTCGCGGTTTCGTTCATCCTCCTCGGCTGCGGAAAGAACTTCTACTTCGCTGGCCGCACTTTGCCGCCCAGCGGCGTGACGCAACGCGTCCTGGTGGCGGTGGACAACCCCGTCGGCAGCCTGCAGTTCATGGATGCGTACTACGACATCCGCCATCCCTTCAACAACCCGAATGGGCAGTTTTCGATCGGCGGCTACAGCGGCTCAAACCCGGTGACCATCCAAAACCTGCCGGAGGAGCAGGCTGGTCTGGTGTATTCCTCCGGGGACGGCAGCCTGGCGTCGATCAACTACGCACAGGAGAAACTGAGCAGCAATGTCGTCTCCTCCGGCAGCATCTCCACCAGCATCTTCGGTTCCCGCAAGGAAGACTACTTCGTCGCCGCCAATCAGAACTCGCACGCCATGGTCGTCGACGACGTCTCCCTTGGCAGCCAGTTGCTGATGAATATTCCCGGGATCTACCGCGTCTCCATGAACTTGAATGCCAGTCTGGTTCTAGGCTTCGCGCAGGACAACAATACCGTCTACAGCTTGATTAAATTGACTCCCACGCAGCAGACGCTCTATTCCACTCCAGCACAATGGCAGGGTAAGTTCCAGGATTGCGAACCGCAGACATTGCCGAAGTACTGCGTAGCCACAGTGGGAGATACAAACAAGGCATTCGACAGGCCGATTAAAGCAATCTTCTCTTCCGATGGGCAAAGCATCTATGTGCTGAACTGCGGACCTGAGTGCGGCGGCACGCAGGCCGGCATCGTCACCATTCCGATCTCTAATTCGGTATTGAATGGAAATCAGGGAGGCCCGGCCGGGTTGGCCTTGCAGGCGGGTCCGGTTCTGGCGGTGCCCGGAGGCGCCACGAACGCGCTGGAGAATGCCTCGACCTTGTATGTGTCGGGCCAGCAACTGCAGCCAGATGGCCTGCAGGCGGGCTATCTCAGCGTGGTGAACCTTGCGAGTTATAGCGTGACCGGTAGTTATGCCATCAGTGATGGCACGCATAACAAGATGAGTTTTGCCGACGACAACACGTTGTGGATCGGATCGCAGCGCTGCCAGAATGGCGAGCGGTTCAAGCAGAACAACGCTGGCCTGAAGGTGCAGTTCGGTTGCCTGACCATGTTCAACACCTCGACCAAAGCAGTGACGGTGGACCGCTACATCGGTGACCTGACCGGTATCGCGGACGTCGAGGGCCTGCACAAGATATATGTGGGCGAGGGCGGCCAGGTGCACATCTACCGCACCACGGACTTCGCCGAGCTGGACAACACAAACGTCACCGTTACAGGCACGGTTTCCGACGTGGCTTACATGGATGGCTCGTCGGATGGCAATAACACCACCTACTGAGCGCGATCGGCCAGGGCCGGCATCCTGATGACTGCCGCGGCTCAGCCCAGCCTGGTAGATATTCTCGCCATTGCGGCGCATCGCGATGATGTGGAGCAGACTTGTGGCGGCACGCTGCTGAAGATGCGCTCCCTCGGCCTGGAGACCGGAATCCTGGACCTGACGCAGGGCGAGGCTGGAACCCGTGGCTCCGCCGCCGAGCGGGCCGCGGAGGCGGAAGCCGCAGGGCGCATCCTTGGGGTGCGCTGGCGCCAGGCGCTGGACCTGCCCGACGGCCGCGTGGAGAACACCTATGAGAACCGCCTGAAGATCGTTCGCGTGCTGCGGGAGCTGCGGCCGCGCGTGGTGATCTTGCCCTATTGGGAGGGCAGACACCCGGATCACTACACCTCAGCCACACTTGGCTATGAAGCGTGTTTCCTGAGCGGTTTGGCGCGCATCGAAACCGGCGCCCCACCGCATCGGCCCTACAAGGTGCTTTATGCCAGCCTGTACGCGGACGTGCGGCCGACCTTTGTCGTGGACATCACGCCATTTGTCGAACAACGCTATCGCTCGCTCATGGCCTATCGCTCCCAGTATGCCGATACCGAGCAGGGAAGCGCGCTTTTTGTGCCAGAGGAAGAGATCCGCGAGCGAACATTAGCGGAGGCGAGCCATTACGGCCGGTTGGCGGGGGTACGGTATGCGGAGCCCTTCGTCCAGAAGGAGGTCGGTCTGGTGGACGACCTTATGACATTGCCCGTGGCGTCGATGTGAACGCCCATTCCTCGGCTGTCTCAAAGGGCGGTGCTATCAGCGGTGCATCATGGTCTTCTTCTTCCGCCTTGGCCTGCGCCGACCTCTCCGGCAGATAGACCCGGACCACGGCTCCCCGCAGATCGCCCTCGGTGCTGTTCGAGATGCGCACCGTGCCGCCGTGCTTCTGCACGATACCCAGGCTAACCCAAAGTCCAAGCCCGGTCCCCCGTTCGCCTTTGGTGGTCATGAAAGGCTGGAAGAGTTTCTTCTCCACATGGGGCGCAATGCCGCGGCCGCTGTCGGCAATCTCCACAATCGTTCCGGCGCGGCCATCCAGCGGGCTTGCCGGCCGCACCTGAATCCGCACGTATCCGTTCGGTCCCGCAGCCTCGCCGGCATTCGCGATCAGGTTCGTGAATACCTGGCGAAGCTCTCCTGGGAAGCCGTAGACATGCACCGGATGGGTGAAACTCTGCTCCACCTGGATGTTTTGATCACGCATCTTGCGGTCCAGCAGAAGCAGCACGCTTCCAATCAGCTCTTCGAGATTCACCTGTACCGGCATTGGAGATTCGCGGTAGAGGCTGAGCATGGCGCGGCTGATCTGCAGGGTTCGGCCCAACTCCTGCTGGGCCAGCTTCAGGTAGTCGCTGCGGCGTTGCGGGTCGGTCTCCTGGGAGATCAGGAAGTGCAGGTTCGCCACCGAGTCCAGCGGATTGTGGATCTCGTGCGCAATGCTGGCCGCCAGCCGGCCGGTGACCGCCAGCTTCTCATTCGCTATCAGGGTAACTTCAGCTTTCCTCAGCTCGGTGACGTCACGGAAAACCACGACTGAGCCATCCGTCCGCCCGTCCGCATCCATAACGGTCGAGACTTTGACATCGACGGCATACTCCACCCCGTCACGCGCTATCAGGGTACCTTCCTGGTGCAGACCCATCGCGCCGGAGCGATCCAGGTCTTGCAGAACGTCCCCCATGGGCTGGTGCGTTTGTGGATGCACCAGGCGAAGCACCTCGCCGACCGGAAGGTCCGCCGCTGCGCTCAGCGGCCAGCCGGTAAGCTTCTGGGCGACTGCGTTCATGAAGCGGATCTGCCCCTGCTCGTTCAGGGAGATGACAGCGTCTCCAATGGACTCCAGGGTCGTGGCCAGCAATTGCTGACTGGCGGTTATTCTTGCGTTTCGCTCGTGTAGCTCCTGCAGGGCGAGTTCATAGGTGCTGGAGACTCGCTGCAGCCGGCTGCTGGCAAAAATTCCAATGACAATTCCAGAGGCAAGCGCAAGTATGAGAACGAATTGCAGAAATCTGCTCACCCGCTGGTTGAGCTTTGCATCATAGGTATCCCGCTCATTTACGGCTATTGCCAGGGTGTCCTGGAAGTCGTGGTGCACCCCGTCCATGATGCCTTTGCCTTGCTGCGTGAGGGCGGCGGTGACGGCCTCCGGGGCGGGTGCCGGCTGCGCAAGCACGCCGTTTGCCCAGCTTTGCCAGGCGCGTATGTCCTGTTCCAACTTGTTGACATTCGCATCCGAGATGCCGCTGACGGCAGGGAGATTGCGCAATTGCGCCAGGGTCGCTTCGATCTCAGGGGCTGCGCTGTTGTACGGAACCAGTTGCGAGGGCAAGCCTGTGAGCTGGTAGGCTCTTAAGCTCGTCTCCTGGTCGGTGACCCGCTGCTGCAGGGTCAACAACTGGTCGCTGACACGAGTGTTCACGATAGAATGCTGCCGCAGATCCAGAGCGTGTTCTACCTGCCACACCAGCAGACCCGCCAGCACCGCCAGCACCGTGACCGGCACCAGAAGGGTAGTACGCACGACACGATTAAATTCGTGCAGTCCGACGGGGGAATCGGTCATGGCTGGTCTCCGCTGCTTTCCAAAATCCTCTTCACATTGCCTAACAATGCCAGTGCGCCGTCACCCTTGTTCGCCACCAGTGTGACCAGGCTCTGCACCTCTTCCGGAAGACTCAAATACGCCGAAAGCAGCAAGATGGGGACATTTGGATGAATCTCCCGCAGCGCCATCGCCACCGCGCCGCCATTCATGCCCGGCATCGCAAAATCAAGCACTACAGCATCGATGGGCTGCTGCCGGAAGATGCGGATTCCAGTTGGCCCGTCCGTGGCGGTGTAGACGAGATATCCCTCTCTCTCCAGAACCACCTTGCGGATCTCGAGGCCGAGTACTTCGTCGTCAATGCACAATATGGTCGGCACCCGCGACACATGGGACCTCGTCCTTGGTTCGAAACGTGCGAAACGTACGAACCCATCCTCTAGTCTGCGGAGTATAGCATTCGCCATTTGTTCTTTATCTGACACTTCCGTGCCACATTTGGTCCCCCGCTCAGACGGCCAATTTACCGTCCTTTCTCCGGGGATTCACCGTCCTTTCTTAATGCCGGGAGCGGACCCATGTACTCTGAGCGGGCAGAGCGGATTTCCCATAGGTGTACCCGAAGCAACGGAGGCTAAAACGCGGCTTTTTCATCAAGAAGAGCTGCTCTGTGCGGAAACTTGGGGCGGTATAGCAATGGGAATCTGCTCTAAACACTCCGCCTGGCGGTATTTCTGTACGCGCCCGGTATGTCATTGCAAGGACGGTTCTTGAGCCAGACTATTTTCGTTCTCGAAGACGATCCAGATATCTCGCGGCTGGTGCAGCATCAGTTGGAAGGTGCAGGATTCGCCGTGCGCACCTTCTCCACCCCCACCAACCTCATTCCAGACGCGGAACGGCAGGCTCCGGCGCTGTTTCTGCTGGACATCATGGTTCCGGGAGGCGATGGCCTGGAGGTCTGCCGGAAATTGCGGGCCCACCCAGGGCTGAGCAGCGTGCCCATCATCTTTGTGACCGCGCGCGCAGGAGAGAACGACCGCGTCCTGGGTTTGGAACTTGGTGCGGACGACTACATCACCAAGCCCTTCGCCATGCGCGAACTGGTTGCACGCGTCAAGGCTGTGCTGCGGCGCTTCGAGCGGCCATCGGCACCCTCCGTCATCAGCTTTGAGGAAATCGTCATCGATGCCAGCGCGATGCAGCTCAAGGTGCGTGGTGAGCTGACCACCACCACGGCAACGGAGTTCCGTTTGCTTGACTATCTTGCGCGGCATCCGGGGCGCGTCTTCAGCCGCGACCATCTGCTGGATGCGGTCTGGGGAGATGCCCGCTTCGTGACGCCCCGCTCGGTCGATGTCTATGTGCGGCGTATCCGTGAGAAGATCGAGAGCGACCCGGAGAGTCCGCGTTACCTCAAGACAGTGCGTGGGGCGGGCTACCGCTTCGAGGTGCCCAAGGCTGGTTAGATACGGAACTGACGACCGGCCTCTGTTCTCCACTGGAGCCTGATTGTGACCGGTAGGGTCTTCTCCAAGCTGCTGCTTTCCTTTGTGCTGGTGCTCACCATCTGCACCGCAGCGCTGGACTTTTCCATCCGCAGGATCATGGATCGAGCGCTGCATGAGCAGGTGGAGCAATCGCTTGCTGGTGAGGCGCAGTTCCTTGCTTCCGAATTGGGCTCCATGCCGCCGGAAGGAGCTCAGAAGCTTCTGGCGGCGATCTCGTCCGCATCTCATGCCCGCATTGCTGTTTTCCGCGTCGACGGGTCGCTTTATGCGAACTCCGATTCGATGGAGACCCGCTATCCGCTCGACGCGCTGCCGGGTGTAGCGGCCCTGAAGAATCATGGCGGTATCGGTCGCGAAATCCGGGACAACACGCTATTTCTTGCTGCTCGCCAAGGCAATCTCATCGTGCGCCTCAGCTATCCGCTGGCGGAGATCGCGGGCAAACTCCAACTGCTGCGCCGGGACATTCTGCTGGCATCCCTGTTGTCGTTCTTCCTTGCCACCATGCTGGCGGCTGTCATGGCGCACCGGGTGGCGCAGCGCATGGGGCGCATCGTCGCGTTTGCCCAGCGCGTTGCGGCAGGCGACCTTTCGGCGCGTATCGAGGAGGGAGACCTCGATGAGCTCTCTTCCGTCGCACGCGCTCTGGACATGACGGCAAGCCGCCTGGAATCGACCTTCCATTCTCTTGAGAGCAGCCGCCGTGAACTGACGGCGTTGCTCGACAGCATGCAGGAGGGGGTCATCGCGGTGACCGCGGCCGGACTGGTGAGCTGGTCGAATGCGTCGATTGCCCGCCTGACCCAGCAACCGATTCGCGAAGGCCGCGCTCTGGTGCAGACCATTCGCGACCCGGATGTGCTGATCTGTGTGGCCACCGCGCTGCGCGAGCGAACGGCGTCGCGCGCACGAGCGACGGCGGTCTCTCCAGGCCGTGTCTTTGAGGTTCACGCGGCGGCCATGCCCGGCGGCGGAGCGGTGTGCGTGCTTTCGGATGTCACAGAGATCGAGCGCGCGGAAACCACGCGCCGCGACTTCGTTGCCAACGTCTCGCACGAGCTCCGAACGCCGCTGACGTCGATCTCGGGCTACGTCGAGGCCATGCTCGACATGCCATCCATCGACCCGGTGGCGCACGAGTTTCTCGGCATCATCCTGAAGAACGCCACGCGCATGACACGGCTGACGGAGGATCTGTTGACCCTGGCGCAGGTGGAGTCTGCTGACTTCAAGTTGACGCTGCGGCCGCTGCGCGCCGACATGCTGGTGGAGGATGCTGCGAATTCCCTGATGCCGGTGGTGCAGGATGCGGGGATGACGATGGAGATCGGCGGCCGCGCCGGCGATATTGTTCTGGCCGACTCCGATGCGCTGCAACAGGTCTTCGGCAATCTGGTAGAGAACGCCACCAAGTATGGCCGTAGCGGAGGCAAGCTCTTGATAGGTGCGCGGCGCCGCGAAGAGCGTGTCGAGTTTTACGTGCAGGACTTCGGCCCCGGCGTACCCTTCGAGCATCAGCGCCGCATCTTCGAGCGCTTCTATCGTGTCGACAAGGCGCGTTCGCGTGAGTCGGGTGGAACCGGGCTGGGACTCTCGATCGCGCGCCACATTGTGAATGCGCACGGTGGGGACATTCGCGTCGAGAGTGAACTTGGTCACGGGTCGACGTTCGTCTTTACTCTTCCGGTGGTAGTCCCGCCTGAGGAGCCCGGAAGCGCGAAGATGCCATTGCCGGATACGGTCGCTGGCTAACGCCTCATTCTCCGGCTTTTCATCAGCGCGTAAACCAGCATTCACAGAACCCCGAAAGAATCGCGTCTGCGATCAATTTCGAGGGGGAAATCCAGTGAAACGAATCCTAGTGGCAGCCGCGGCACTCGTCGTGTGCGCGTCGGCGAATGTGCTTCATGCCCAGAAGCTGAACGGCGCAGGCGCAACTTTTCCAAATCCCATTTATTCCAAGTGGTTCAGCGAATACAGCTCCAGCCATGGCATACAGATCAACTACCAGCCGATTGGCTCCGGCGCGGGCATCCGGCAGGTGACGGCGGGCACGGTCGACTTTGGCGCCAGCGACGGCCCGATGTCGGATGCGCAACTGGCCGCTTCGAAGATCAAGATCCAGCACATCCCAACTGTTATCGGAGCCGTGGTGCCGGTCTATAACCTGCCGGGAGTGGGCGGCGACCTGAAGTTTGCACCCGATGTGCTGGCCGATATCTACCTGGGCAAGATCAATAACTGGAGCGACGCCCGCATCGCCAAAGACAACCCTGGCGCAAAGCTGCCGAATACAGAGATTTTCGTGGTTCATCGCTCCGATGGCAGCGGTACCAGCTATATCTTCACCGACTACCTCTCCAAGGTCAGCGCAGACTGGAAGGGCGGGCCGGGCACCGGGACCTCCCCGAGCTGGCCGCGTGGTATTGGGGCCAAAGGCAATGAAGGCGTGGCCGGCATGGTGCGCCAGACCCCGGGCGCGCTCGGCTATGTCGAATTGATCTATGCGCTCCAGAACAAGATCGAGACCGGCCTGGTGAGGAATCCGTCAGGCGTATTTACCAAGGCCACAATCGACTCGGTAACCGCGGCGGCCGCCAGCATGAAACAGATGCCTGCCGACTACCGGGTTTCCATCACCAATGCGCCCGGCAAAGACGCTTACCCGATCTCCAGCTTCACCTGGCTGCTGATACCAAATCCCGCTCCGGACGGGGCTAAAGGTAAGGTTATCAAGGACTTCCTGACCTGGATGCTGGACCATGAGTCGGAGGTAACTTCCTTGAACTATGCGCCACTTCCGGCGTCCGTGGTCGTCAAGGTCAAGAGCACCATCAGCCAGTTGAAGTAGGCCCGAGTTATCGTGGACCACGGCTTTCCCAAGGCGCTGCCTCCGTGCGGCGCCTTTTGCCGCTTTTGGGCGGACGTATGCTACGCTCAGCCGCGTTGACCGGGAGCGGATTTTCGGTAGATGTGGTGGCGGGCGACGGTTATGACGAAACCCGAGAGATTCGCTCTAAACCCTTTCATCTTCTATTCACTATGGGCGGGTACTCTCCACTGGAGTGGTCGAGAAAATACAGGATCCTGCCTTGACGCAGCCTGCGAAGATACATGTGTCTGAATCCGTTCCCCGCTTGTCTGACGTAAAGCCATCCACTGAACACTCCGTGGTGCGCACATTTCTGCGCGGCCGTGGCAGTTCTGCCATTGCGGACGGCACCTTCAAGATGCTGGTATTTCTGTGCGCGCTCAGCATTTTTGGCATCGTCTTTCTGATTGCCTTTGAGCTGGTCTCGCGTTCGCAGCTCACACTTTCCAAGTTTGGCCTGGGCTTCTTCTTCCGCTCCGCCTGGGACCCGGTCAACAGCAACTTCGGGGCGTGGCCGTTTATTTACGGCACGCTGATGTCGTCATTTCTGGGGCTGCTGATCTCCGTACCCTTTGCGCTGGGTGTGGCGATCTTTCTCACCGAGATGTGCCCCAAGTGGCTGCGCGCGCCTCTTTCGTTCCTCACTGAGCTTCTGGCCGCGATTCCCAGCGTGGTCTATGGCCTGTGGGCCATCTTTGTCCTCATCCCGCTGCTGCGCGACTATGTAAACCCGAAGCTGACGTTCACGTTCGGTTGGACCGGCTTCTTCACCGGGCCGAATGCCGGGTACAGCATGCTGGCTGCGGGCGTGGTGCTCGCCATCATGATCCTGCCGATCATCTCCTCGCTGACGCGCGAGGTGATGACCTCCGTGCCGATGGTGCAGCGCGAAGGCGTGCTGGCTCTGGGCGCGACGCGCTGGGAGATGATCCGCATCGGCGTGCTGCGCAACGCACGCATCGGCATCGTGGGCGCCATCATCCTGGGACTGGGCCGTGCCCTGGGGGAGACCATGGCGGTCACGATGGTGATCGGCAACCGGCCGGAGATTGTGAAGTCCCTGCTGGCTCCGGGGTACACCATGGCCAGCGTGCTGGCCAATGAGTTCAGTGAGGCCACCGACGATATGTATCTGAGCGCGCTGATCGAGATCGGGCTCGCGCTCTTCCTGGTCACCATCGTCGTCAACGCCTGCGCCCGTCTGCTGGTTTGGGCTGTGACGCGCGGCGCGCCGGCAAGGGTGGCCTAGATGGCAGCCCACGCTATGCGTCCGCCGCTGCGAGCGTCCGGCGTCAACGTTGTGAGCCGCCGCATCAAGAGCGGCATTGTCAGCGGGCTGGCCGTGCTGGCAACGATCGTCGTCATCGCCCCGTTGGTCGCCATCCTGTTCTACCTGCTCAAGCAGGGCGTCAGCTCACTGAATTGGGACTTTTTCACCAAGATTCCGGTGCCGGTGGGAGAGAAGGGCGGCGGCATGGAGAATGCCATTGTCGGCTCCGCCGTCATTCTCGCCATCGCGAGCCTCATCGGTGTCCCGCTCGGCATTGGTGCCGGTATCTACCTGGCCGAGTATGCGGGGGAGACCCGCATGGGCAACCTGGTGCGATTCACGGCAGATGTGCTGAATGGCGTTCCGTCGATCGTGATGGGCATCGCGATTTACGCATTGATCGTGCTGCCGCAAAAGCACTTTTCCGCCTTTGCCGGGGGCGTTGTGCTGGGCGTCATGATGGTGCCCACGGTGACGCGCACGACCGAAGAGATGCTGCGCATGGTGCCGCATGCCATTCGCGAGGCGGCGCTTGGACTTGGCGTCCCGACGTGGCGCTCGGTGATGACGATCACGCTGCGCACCGCATCTGCCGGCATCGTCACCGGCTGCATGCTGGCCTTTGCGCGCGTGGCCGGGGAGACCGCACCCCTGTTGTTCACCGCATTCGGCAATGCATTCCGCAGCACCAGCCTGAACGAACCCATTGCCGCGTTGCCGCTCCAGATCTTCGTCTATGCCGTCTCGCCATACGATGAGTGGCACCGGCTGGCCTGGGCCGGAGCGCTGGTGCTCATCGTGCTCATCATCGCCTCAGTGGCGCTGGTACGCTATGTCGTCAGCCGCGGTACGTTGAAGGGGGCAAGTTAGCTTGGGCGTCGGCATCGAAGTCAGCGATCTGAATGCGTGGTACGGCACAAATCACACGCTGCAGGACATTCAACTGAATATTCCCGCCAATCACGCCACGGCGCTGATCGGCCCTTCCGGCTGCGGCAAATCCACTTTCGTGCGCTGCTTGAATCGCATGCACGAGACGAACCCGATCGCGCGGGTTACCGGCAAGGTGCTGATCAATGACGTCGATATCTACGCCGAGGCATCGCCGGTCGAGATCCGCCGCCGCGTGGGCATGGTGTTCCAGCGGCCAAATCCATTCCCCACCATGTCGATCTACGACAACGTCGCCTCGGGATTGAAGCTCAATGGATTTCGCAGCCGGCGTGTCCTCGATGAGGTGGTGGAACGCTCGCTACGGCAGTCCGCCCTTTGGGAAGAGGTGAAGGACGACCTGAAGAAAAAATCGGGGGCCAGCCTCTCCGGCGGTCAGCAGCAGCGGCTTTGTATCGCACGGGCGCTGGCGGTCGATCCCGAGGTCCTGCTGATGGACGAGCCCGCATCCGCTCTTGATCCCGTCTCGACCGCGAAGATCGAAGACCTGATCTTTGAGTTGAAATCGCAGTACACGATCGTGATCGTGACCCATAATATGCAGCAGGCCGCGCGCGTGGCCGAGAATACTGGATTCTTCCTCATGGGTAAGCTGGTAGAGTTCGATTCAACCCATAAGATCTTTACCAATCCCCGTGACAAGCGCACGGAAGACTACATCACTGGACGGTTTGGTTGATGCGCATACGCTTTCATCAGAGCCTGGACGATCTCAAAGAGAAGCTGCTCGTGATGGCCGGCATGGCCGAGCAGGCGATCCAGCGCGCGATCGAGGCCTATCGCACGCGTGACACCTCGATTTGCGATCTTGTCATGCACGGCGAACTGGCGATCAACAAGCTGGAGCGCGAGATCGATCAGATGGCGCTGGATCTGCTCGCGATGGAGCAGCCGATGGCCATCGACCTGCGCTTTATCCTCGCCGTTATCAAGATCAATGCCGACCTGGAGCGGGTAGGCGATCAGGCTGTGAACATCGCGGAGCGCGTGTGTGACCTCAATGCGTTTGCCGCAGCGGAGATGCCGGTGGATATTCCGCACATGGCATCGGTCGCCTCCGGGATGGTGCGCAAGGCGCTGCAGTCATTTATCGAAGGCGATGCGGAGATGGCGCGGTCCGTTCTGGCGATGGACGATCAGGTGGACAAGATGAACGAGGCGGCATACTACTCACTGTCGATCCTCATCAAGGACCAGCCCACCCTTACCGCGCAGGCACTGAATGCACTGGTGATTGCGCGCAACCTGGAGCGCGTTGCCGACCATGCGACGAACATCGCTGAGGACGTCATCTTCTGGGTGCGCGGCGCCGACGTCCGGCACCACCAGGGCGATCCGCAAAACGCCGCGTCCTGAGAGCGGTAGAACCTGCCTAGGCAGGCCACCAGTCGAGCCACGGCAGCATGGGGTGGTAGATCGCCAGGCGGTGCTCGCGACCGGCCGCTGCCTCATCCAACTCGGGAAGCTTCCGGAAAAGCTCGCTATATGCCACCAACTGGCTGCGGTACTGCTCGCGGCTTGAGGCGAGGAAGCTGTCGCGATCGGTGTTGTCGGTGAGCGCCGCGGTCTTGTAGTCGACAATCCACAAATAGTCCTTACCGGGAGCGCGGGGCGAGTCCCCGCCGAAGAAGACGCGATCGGGGCGTTGACGCAGCATCTGTCCGTCGCCGGAACGGGACCATGATTTTTCATTCCATGATTTCTGATTCCGCGAGGGTTCACCCAGCGCGAGCAGCCAACGGCCTACGTCGTGCCCAAGGGCGTTGTGGAGGCCCTGCAGGATGGCGGAGCGCGCGGAGGCAGCATCTGCCGGGGCGAGCCCGTGCTGCCGCAGAAGCGCATCAGTGAGGCGGCTCCAATCCGGACGATCGCCGCTGGTACCTGCCGCTGCCTGCTCCAACAGAGCGTGCAGCACGATGCCTTGCACGCGTGCGAGCCGGCTGCCGGTGTCCTCGACGGGACGGGCCAAACGCGCGGCTACATCGCGCGCTGGCCCCGCCTCCAATGCAGCATCTGCGAACCAATTCGCCGGGAGCCGGCAGAGCACCTGTGCCGGCTGAGCCGCGGCTGCAAGCGTCTCTATGATTCCATTCCCTGGGATTCCGTTCGTCGATGGCGGAGACAAAGGGGAAGCGGCAGGCATCGTGAGGAGATTGGAAGCGGTTGTGGGTCGCGTCTCTTCGGCAATGCGACGCTCCAGTCCAGCCCATCCCGCCGCAAGCAGGCTGCCCTGCCGCGGCTGAGCAAGGTTGCCGTCCTGCTTACGCTCGACGGCCGCGAAGAGATGCAGTTCGTGGATGGCGCGGGAGCAGGCGACATACAGCAACCGCTTTTCTTCCTGCCGCAACCGGCGCAACGACTTTTTCCCCACCCAATCGTAGAGCCTGGGTTTGTCGCCATGCTTATAGCCGATAGGAGCGAGCAGGAGTTCATCATCCATTGTTTCGGGCTGTCGTCGCACCAGCCAGTGGAAGAGTGGTGCATCGTCGATCTTGCCCGTTCTGTGGAGCTGCGGCACCAGCACCACCTCGAACTCCAGTCCTTTCGCGGCGTGAATGGTCATAAGCTGCACTCCGCAGCTTTCGGAGGCGGTGGGGTCCGGTTGCGCGTATAACTCTTCGAGCCGCTGGTTCAGGCTTTCGTCCAGTGTTCCGAAGCAACTTGGCGGCAGTTGCGCTAGTGTGGCGAAAAACGCCTCGCAGTTGGCGACCGATTCCGCATCCAGAAACCGCGGTGCGCCGAGTGCGTGCCATGTGCGTTCAAGCCAAAGGGAGAGCCCGGCGGGCGAGCCGGCAAGGGAACCAGCAGCATAGGCAGCCTGTGCCTCTTCCAAAATAGTAAGGACGTGGAATGCGCGCCTTCGGCTCTCCGGGTCGAGGCGATCTTCCTGCAGGCGAATGAGTGCGGGGATGGTTCGATCGCGATCGAGATCTTCCGCATCGCCGCAGATGGCGTGCAGTGCCGGTATCGTCAGCCCACACCACGGTGCTCTTAGTACGGCAAGCCACGCGATCCGGTCTGCCGGATGCAGCAGCGCGCGAAAGAGAGAGAGTAGATCGAGAATCTCCTGCCGGTCGCGCAGCAGATCAATTTTGACCCCGCGAAAAGGAATCTCCTCGCGCCGCAGCCGCGCAATGATCTCGACCAGGTGCGGGCGGGCGCGGGCCAGCACCGCGATTCGATAGTTTTTTCCCTCGCACCGCGCCCGGTCGATAGCCGGCACGTGGCCGCGGATGACCGCTATCATCGCGTCTGCCTCCGCCCTATCCAGCTCCTCCGAGGGCCGTGTGTCTTTTTCGAAGGTCTGTACGTGCAGGTGCAGGGCATCGCCCTGACCCGCGCCGGCTTGATCCGTACCGCCGTGACTCGATACGGAAGGGGCATATTGCACATCGTCCTCGGGATCGACTCCGAGCACGCGGTCGAAGACTTCGTTGAGTGGGTGAACGATGGCCGGAGTGGAGCGGAAGTTGGTCGAGAGCTGCAGAGCCGTCATTGGGAGATGTCCTCCCCCGATTTCCATTCCATCCTCGCGCACCTGATGAAACAATCGCGACTCCGCATCGCGGAAGAGATAGATCGATTGCATCGGGTCGCCGACGAAGAAGCAGGTGCGGCCGTCCCCGTGCTGCCAGTCCTCGAGCAATGCGCGCAGAAGAGCGAAGTGCGGACGCGATGTATCTTGAAACTCGTCGACGAGCAGATGCTGCACACGCTCATCCAGCCGCATGAGCACACTCGGACTCTCAAGCGCGGCATGCGCCGCAATGCCGGCTTCGGCGAAGTCGATGACATCCTGTTCCGCGAAGACCACGCGCAACTGCGCGATGGCGTGCCGCAGGACGATGAAGATGCTGCGTACGGTGCGCCACTCCTCCTCGCTATAAGAGCTGGGCGGCAACTTCCTTACTCTGCGGAGCTCCGAGAACAAAGCATCATTGGCGGAAATACTTCCAATGATCGTCTTGAGCCGCGCTCCCTCCGCTCGATGGGTCTTGGCCGGAAAACCGGTTCTCGAGTCGATGCTGGAGCGCCATGCGTTGTCATTGGTTAACAAGAGGCAGCAAAGGCATTCCCAGTGGGAGGCGTCCGTGAGCTGCGCAGCGTTCCGACAATCGCACACCCCAATGAGTTGGTCCTGGCCGTTGGAATAGGCGATTCTGGCAAGGTCCAGCAGATCCTCGAGGACGCCCGGACTCCGCGCAAGCTCCTGCTGCAGGTTTCCTATAACCCGCGCATGCTCGCGATGGAAGGGCTCTTCGAGCAGTGCTCTTAGCTCCTTCCAAGGCCGCTCACGCATGACGATCCCCGGTAGCAACAGCAGCCATTGATCCCGTCGCGCCAGCATACCGGCGATCAGCGATTCGCAATCCTGGAGATTGGCATCGCGCAGCTTCAGGATGTCCGCCAGGGCGTCGGCAAGCTCCAGTTCCAACTCTGACGTACTTCCCAGATGGGCCAGCGTGCGCTCCGCCGCGAGAGCATAGAGTGGCCGCACGTCTTCCGTGGGTTTCAGTTCGCCGCCCAGGCGTGAGAGCAACGGTGTCTGGTACGCGATGGAGAGTGCCAGGGAATCGATGGTCTGGATGTTGAGCCGCTGCGGCTGCTCTAGGAGTTGCCATCCGCGGGCCTCTGCGTGAGACAGCGCGGCCGCAGCCAACCGGCGAACCTCACGCTCATGTTCGTTGGCGGCAGGGTCTTCAGTGCGCGTTGCTGACAGCAGTGCCTGCAGAACCCGGACCCGCATCTCTGCCGTTGCCTTGCGGGTGAAGGTGATCGCCAGCACCTGCTCCGGCTCCTCCACGTGTGGCAGCAAGGCAAGGTAGCGAAGGACGAGCAGCTCCGTCTTGCCGGAACCTGCAGGCGCTTGCACCAGAAATGACTCCTGCGGCTGAAGCGCCTGGGCGCGTTCCGCCGCGTCGCTCACAAGGGGAGTTGTGCGCGTGGTGCTCATTCCGCGCCCTCGTCCTGGCCGGCGTCCTGCAAGGTGCCGGTCCCGCGAGACTCCGCCACACGGCAGACCCCGTGAAGCGAACAGTACAGGCAGCTCCTGGGATACACATGCGGGTCAACCTTCGCTTCGCCGCGCACAAAGCTTTCCGCCAGATGCATCAGTGTGCCGCGCCATTCTTCCACCAGATCGGCGGTGTAGGGCGCCGTAACCAGCCGCTTGGCATCGAGGGTGTCTGACAGGTTTGCACGCGCATCGTCGACGCGCCCTTTGAAAGCCATCTTCGACGGACGCATCTGCGCGAAGACGGCGCCGATGAGATTCTTTGCGTCGCCGAAAGCGGCATAGAGCGGCAACTGTGGCTGCTCCGGACGCGGGCCCTCCCAGCTTGCGGTTGAGACCTCTCCCGTCTTGTAGTCGATCAGCAACTGGCCACCGGCAACCTGGTCGATCCGGTCCGCCCGCACGCTCAGTGCGAGATTCCCAACCTGGATCGTGGATTTTTCTTCTACCGTCACGACCTGAAATGGCTGACGAGCGGATTCAATCGCAAGCCAGTCCATCACAAGATCGATGGCTCGCGCCTCTTCAGCCTGGAGATAGGCACGCTGCCATGGATCGCCATGTTCCGCATTCAGCGAACGGATCGCTGCGGCAGTGTGCTCCGCGACCAATGGCCGCAGCGTTCCCGCGCTGGTTGCGTTCAGCAGGTCCGCATGGCAAGTCAGATGAACGTGACCGCCCAGGTCTTTCGACCAGACACCTTCCATCACGCGGTGGATCAGATTGCCGCGATCGCCCGGTGAAAGCCCCCGGCCGGCAATCGAGAGGTCGCGTACCCCAAGCCGGCGAAGGACGAATGCCTGGAACGGGCAGTTTGCCTGATTCTGCAGCGCCGACTGGCCGCCTGGCGCAACGCCCGTGTGCGCCAGCGGAACCCATTCGTCATCCGCGACCGGCTCGAGACGAATCGTCAGCGGCGTCTCCACACCAGTCGGGACGCTAGTGGATTCGAAAGTGCTCACCAGCGAAGAAGGACGCTGTACTGCATCCTCGGACATTTGTGCGTAAGAGTAAACGACCTCGCCACAGCTCGCGGCAATGCGCTCCATCGCGCGGTGGGCCAGCGCGGTATTGTCCGCCACGGAAGCATGCGGCATGCCAAGCTCGCGTTGCAGTGCAACAGGCAACAGGGGATTGGGACGGCCGGAAGCGGGCCAGCCGGTGTCGGTTGCGCCAAGAAACCACGCCGCGTCAAACGACTGCCCCGCGGATGCGTATGCGCCCATCACCTGTACCGGCGCATCCTCCGACTCCGGCGCGAAGATCGTCTCCTGCGCGGTGCGCTCCAGTGTGTCGAGGAAGTCCTCGAAGCGAAGAGGTTTATTCGCGTAGTCCAGCGAAGCTACACTGTCGAGCATCCGGCTCCACGCCTCGCGAGCCTGAAAGAGCAGGCTGGATGTGTTGGAGCGCTCGCCCCAGCGCGCCACTCGCAACAGACTCGCAATGCGGCGCACCCATTCGCCGGCCATGGCGGAACGCGCGGCGCGGCGATGCTGTTGCTGCATTGCTGTCAGGTCGTGATACAGCGCGCTGGCGGCTGGAGCCCCACTCTGTGGCCGGCGCAGCAGTGCTTCGAGTTTCATTTCCGGTGGCGCGCATCGGGCGTTGCGCAGCTTCGCGTCCAGGTGCGCCAGCGCGTCGCGCGCCCCGTCGCCTTGCGCCGCGCCGAGTGTACTCGAGAGGAGAAGCCAAGAAATCTCCTGCTGGGTCAGCGGCCCCTGCAGCCAGCGCAATAAGAGCAGAGCTGCATGCACCAGCGGCACCTGAGCGAGCGGCTGACCGAGCGAAAATTCAAAAGGAAGCGCCGGCGCCGCACCCGCCGTGATGGGAAATTGCCGCGGACTCAGCAAGGTATAGAGGCTGTGTTCCAGTTGTGACCGGCGGCTCGCCAGGTCGGGCATGAGGATGCCTATGCGTGCTTTCGGATCGGCTTCCAGGCGCTTGCGCACCCATGCCGCGCACGCTGCCGTCTCGTCCTGCTCGCTTGCGCGGCATAGAGAGTTGGGGGAACACATTGTTCCACCTCCCAACTCAAGGTCTGCTGCCGTGTGCTACGCGCTTCCAGGGCGGCTTTCAACGCTTCATCGGCTGGAGTTGCGCGATCGAATCCAAGCCATCCAATCTCTGTTGGCGGCGAGAGCACACCGAAGCGCAACGCATCGGCCACGGCGTCCGTCAGTTCACAGCGCGGCATCCAGCGATGTCGCGTGCACTCCTGTTGAAAACTACGCGCCCACTGGCGAAACACTTCAGGCTCGGAAGACGGTTCCGCCATCCACAGGGCATGGTTCAACCGTTCCAGGCTGCGGTACGCCGCAAGCAGGGAATAAGCATCCTGAGCCAGCGCTGCCAGGCGTGCGGGCTCGATGAGCGAGAGCTTCACAACCGCCGGCGTGATGAGGCGTTCCCACAGTGCGCGCTCCTGAAGATCGTTCAACAGCAGGCGGTCCTCCGTGCCGGTCAGGAGCAGCGACTGCCACTGTTCTGTCAGCCAGGAATATAGATCGAGAATCTGGGGAGTCGGCCAGGCGATCGCATGCTCCGCCTGCTTGTGCTCCGCGTAGCGGAGGTGCAAAGCGCGGGCGGCTCGCGCGTTCGCGGTCAGGATGACACCGCCCCGGTCCAGCAACTCGCGCATAGCGACCGGTAATCCCGTTCCGCGTGGTCCCATCACGATTCCCAGTGTAATGGTGACGGCGTAAACGGTGGCTGCGTAATGGCGGCTGCCGTGGCAGGTGCCGCCCGTGTAGACTGCAGAGGTGCAGCGGCTCATCGCCAATCTGTTGATGTCCTGGATGCTGCTGCTATTCCCTGGCGCCACAGCGCTGCAACTGGTTCAGCCGCAGATCCTGCTGCCTGCCTGTTGCCGTACTCACGGCGCACATCACTGCAGCATGGGGAGCGCGCAGCACGATAGTGCTCCGGGGTGGCGCGGAGCAGGTTGCCCATTCGCAAACCTGCAGCATGCGGCCATCTTGCTGGCGCCATATCTGCCCGCTACTCAGGCGGGCGTTTCCCGAACGCTGCAGGCGATCGAGACACCCTCTGCGGAACAAGCCGCGTTGTCGTCGTTCCTCGCCGGTCTGCCCGGATCGCGCGGACCTCCCTCACTCTCCTGACACTCGTTTTCGGCTGGTTGTGGCTCGGCGCTCTGTTTTGCGGCAGGCGTGCACCGGCATGTACTGAAGCAACAGAATGCGTTTCAGGAGAGATAGCGTGCGGCAGGGAAAAGAAGCGCGAGTTGCGCCTGTGTGCGCGCTACTGTGTGCGTTGTTCTTTATAGTGCAAAATGCCAGCGGAACTGTGTTGGCTACAGTGCGCGGCATCGTGCATGATTCGTCGCATCGGCCGATTGCCGGTGCCGGTATTGAAATCACTGCGGTCACTTCGCAATTTCACAAGAAGCTCGAGAGCGATGCGGCAGGCGCTTTCGAAATCGATGCGTTGCCATTCGGCGAATATCGCGTCACGGTAACGGCGTCTGGATTCGCAGGGCATCAGGAACAGTTGCTCGTTCACAGCGGAAGTGCGCCGGTGCTTCACGTTGAATTGCTGCCTGCCGGCCCGCACGAAACCGTGCAGGTCAACGATCAGGAAACTCCGCTGCAAACGGCGACTCCCGCCACAGAGACGACGATTGCGCGGCAGCAGATCGAGAGCTATGCAGGCATGGATCAGAGCAACAGCCTGCGCGTCATTACCCAATTTGTGCCTGGCGCCTACGTCGTGCACGATCAACTGCACGTGCGCGGCGGCCATCAGGTGACCTGGGCCATCGATGGAGTGGCGCTGCCCAACACAAATATCGCCACCAATGTTGGGCCGCAGTTCGATCCCAAAGACATTGACTATCTGGAGGCAAGTACCAGCGGCTACAGCGCGGATTACGGAGACCGCACTTACGGAGTCTTCAACGTAGCGACCCGTACAGGCTTCGAACGCGATCGGCAGGGAGAGCTGGTAGCAAGTTATGGCACGTACAACACGACCAACGATCAGATCAGCCTGGGCGATCATTCCGAGCGTTTCGCATGGTATGTGAGCGGCAATGGCAATCGTTCGGACTACGCCCTCGCTCCGCCGACGCAGCAGAACCTGCACAACATGGGCGACGGCGGAGGTGGGTTCACGTCTCTGATCTTCAACAAGACAGCACAGGACCAGTTCCGCTTCGATGGGGGATTTCGGGGCGATTTCTATCAGGTGCCGAATGATCCCGATCAGCAGGCAATGGGCATCCGCGACCGCGATCGTGAACAGGATGGCTTCGCCATTGGCTCGTGGACACATTCTTTCGGACCAGGCACTCTGCTGACCACCTCGCCATTCTTCCATGCCAATCGTGCCGCGTACGTCGGCGGCCCTAACGATCCGCTGAGCACTACAGACGATCGCGTCTCCTATTACGAAGGCGGCCAGGTCACGTTCTCGCAGGTGAAAGGGCCGAGCAACTTTCGCGCCGGTGTCTATGCCTTTGGCCAGCAGGATGAGCGAAGCTTCGCAGTCTCGTCGACCGATGGCAGCGTCACGCCATTTCGACAAAGTATCAAGCCAGGTGGACAGGTGGATGCTGCATTCGTGGATGAGCAGTGGAGGGTAACGCCGTGGTGGATGATGAATGGCGGCCTGCGCTTCACGTATTTTGATGGCAGCTTCAGCGAGCACGCCTGGGACCCACGCGTGGGCACGGCCATCACGCTGCCGCGGCTGGGTTGGGTATTGCGTGGCACCTATTCGCGGTATTACCAAGCCCCGCCACTGGATACGTTGAACGGCCCGGCGCTGGTCTTCGCTCAGACGCAGGACCTCAGTTTCCTGCCGCTGCACGGCGAGCGCGACGAGCAGTATGACGTTGGCCTCGTGATTCCGTATCGCGGCTGGACCGCTTCGTTCGACAACTTCCGTACTGCTGCGCGCAATTTCTTTGACCACGACGCCATCGGCAACTCCAACCTGTTCTTTCCGCTGACGATCGATCGCGCGCGCATTCGTGGCTGGGAGGCGAATATCCGCTCGCCAGAACTGATTCGTCATTCCCACGCGCATCTCGTCTATTCCAACCAGCAGGCAGCAGGTTTCGGCGGTGTGACGGGCGGCCTGACGGATTTCTCCCCGCCGGAGGAAGGGTTCTATCTGGATCACGATCAGCGCAACTCGCTGACCGCCGGCTTTGACGCAGCTCTGCCGTGGAGGACGACGGCCGCATTCGACTTTGTTTACGGCTCCGGCTTCCTGGATGGCAATGGCCCCGCGCACCTGCCGAGCTATCGCACCTTCGATCTGGCGCTGAACAAGGACATCGGCGAGAGCTGGACCATCCGCGCGATCGGCACCAATATCACCAACAAGCGTTATCAGGTCGATCTGAGCAATACCTTCGGCGGCAGCCACGTGGGCGATCCGCGCATGCTCTCGCTGGAGGCACGCTACCGGTTTCACTTTTAGCGAAGTAGCATGAGAAGAGGAGATAAAGGGTGAGACGAATGGTGCGGGGCCTCCTGTGTGGATTGATACTCACATTGCCGGTGGCCGGCTGTTACAGCAACTCGCGGCCGGCAGTGAATGTGCAGTCCGGGCCGATGAAGCAGTACGCGGTGAAGGGAATCATCGTCGGGACAGATCCGGCACACGGCGAGGTGACGGTGGACTCCGAGGCGATTCCCGGATTCATGGACGCCATGACCATGCCCTATAAGGTCAAGGACGCGAACGTGCTGCAGGATCTGCATCCGGGCGATCACATGACGGGCGTGCTGCTGGTAGGAGACACGAATTCATTTCTCGACCAGATTGTGATCACGGCGCAGGCCAAGCCGGACTACAAGCCACAGGTGCAGTATCATGTTCCGGCGCCGGGCGATGCTGTGCCGGACTTTCGCCTGACCAACCAGAGTGGCCGGCAGATCAGCTTCCGGCAGTTCCGCGGCGAGGCGCTTGCTGGTCACCTTCATCTACACGCGGTGCCCGCTGTCGGATTACTGCCCGCGCATGAGCCGCAACTTCGCCTCCATCGACAAGAGCCTGCAGTCCGATCCTGCGTTGTATGGCAAGACGCATCTGCTGAGCATCAGCTTCGATCCCGCCTACGATTCGCCTGCCGTGCTGCGCAGTTATGGCGAAGCCTACACCGGCAACTACACGAAGGAGAAGTTCGAGCATTGGGACTTCGCCGCGCCGGCGAAGGCGGATCTGCCGAAGCTGCTGGAGTTCTTCGATGTGGGTGCGACGCCGGGTGAGAATCGCACCATCACGCATTCGCTCTCGACGGCGGTCATCGCGCCGGATGGCAAGGTTGCGCAGTGGTATCCAACAAATGATTGGAAGCCGGAGGATGTTTTGAATGAATTGAAGAAGGTGGCCGGGGGTGCGAAAGGGTGATTCTGATCCTGATGGGGGTAACGGCGAGCGGCAAGACGACGATCGGCACCAGGCTGGCCGCCCTGGAGCATTGGGAGTATGCCGAGGGTGACGATTACCACTCCGAGGCCAACAAGGCCAAGATGCATGCCGGCATCCCGTTGACGGATGCCGACCGTGCGCCGTGGCTGGCGACTCTGCACGAGGTGCTGCTGGGCTGGTATCGCAGCGGTACCAGCGGGGTGCTGGCTTGCTCGGCGTTGCGGCAGGCGTATCGCGACGAGCTGTCGGCCGGCATCCCGAGCGCGGAGCTGCGCTTCGTGCTGCTGGAGGTGCCGAAGGATGTGCTCGAAGAGCGGATGGCAGAGCGCAAGGGTCACTATATGAGTCCAGCGCTGCTGGATAGCCAGATCGCGACGCTGGAGATGCCGAAGGATGCGATCCGGGTCGCGGGGGATCTTCCGCCAGACCAGGTGGTTCAGGAGATCGTGACTGCGATTCGCGGGGACGCATTGCACGCGAAGGAGAATCCATAGCTCCTCTGGTTCATCTATCCTGAAGATCTATATGGCGAAACTTGCGATGGTCTTCGGCGTCCTGATTGCGCTGGTCGGTGTGGCCGGCTACATCGAGACGCATTTCTGGCACGCATTCATCCCGGTCGTGCTCGGCTTTCTGCTGGTGCTGCTCGGACTGGTAGCCAACACAGAGGACGTGAAGCGGCGCATGCTGGCGATGCATATCGCCGTCACGCTGGGGCTGCTCGGCTTCCTCGGCACCATCCCTGGACTGATCGCCATCTTCGGCTTCCTGACCGGCACGCACCGCGAGACGGTGAACGAGCACATCCAGGTCGGGATGCTTTCGGTACACAAGATGGCGGCCGCGGTGCAGTCGGCCACCAGCATTCTGTGCCTGATTTTTGTATTGCTGTGCGTCCGTTCGTTCATTGCGGCGCGGCGCTTGCGCGCCTGAGGGCCACCCCCGTGCAAAGCATGCGTCCCAACAACTTGTCGAGTAAGGCAGAGCGCACCACGTCGGTGCGGAGCACTAACCGCGCCCGGGATACCAGCCCGCCGGCCAAGCCCAAGTTGACCGAGGCGTGGCCGCAGGTGTGGCAACTGATCCGTCCACGGCGCTGGCTGCTGGCGCTGGGCTTCGTGCTGATGATCTTCAATCGCTTCTGCGGCCTGGTGCTGCCTGCGGCGTCGAAGCCTTTTGTGGACGGCGTGCTTTCCAAGCGGCAAGGGCATATGCTGCTGCCGATCATCGCCGTCGTGCTGACCGCCACCGCCATTCAGGCCTCGACCTCGTTCGCGCTCACGCAGTTGCTCTCCAAGGCGGCGCAGCGCATGATCGCCGAGCTGCGCCAGAAGGTGCAGCAGCACATCGGCAGGCTCTCGGTCAGCTTCTATGACGCGAACCGCACCGGCGTGCTGGTGTCGCGCATCATGACCGACGTCGAGGGCGTGCGCAACCTGATCGGCACCGGCCTGGTGGACTTTGTCGGCGGCATCATCACCGCGCTGATCGCGTTCGTGGTGCTGATGAAGATCAGCCCCATGATCACGCTCATCATCTTCACCGTCATCGTTCTCTTCGCTACGCTGCTGCAAAAGACGCTGCGCATCATGCGGCCGATCTTCCGCGAGCGCGGCAAGATCAATGCGGAGGTCACCGGGCGCCTTACCGAGTCGCTGGGTGGCGTACGGGTGGTAAAGGGCTACCACGCCGAGGGCCGCGAGGCAGGCGTCTTCTCCGGCGGCGTGCAACGCCTGCTGGACAACGTGATGAAGACGATGACGCTGACCTCCGTGCTGTCCTTGGCCTCCACCGGGGTGGTGGGTTTGATGGGCTCGCTGGTGATGTATCTGGGCGGGCGGGCTGCGCTGAGCAATCACCTCACGACGGGCGGCTATGTCGAGTACACGATGTTCCTGGCTTTCATGGTGGCTCCTATCTTTCAGGTAGTGAACGTTGGCACGCAGCTTACCGAGGCGATCGCCGGCCTGGACCGCACCGCGCGAAATTCTGGGCGAGCAGCAGGAGTATGACCAGCCGGGGCGCGTCGTGGATCTGCCGCCGGTTGCGGGCGATGTGCGCTTCAACGAGGTGCGCTTCGCCTACGAGCAAGACAAGCCGGTGCTGCACGGCATCTCGTTCCATGCCGAGCCGGGGACGGTGACGGCGCTGGTCGGGTCTTCAGGTTCAGGCAAATCCACGATCATCAGCCTGGTCTGCGCCTTCCATGCGCCGGACTCGGGCGCCATTCTGGTGGATGGCGTCGATCTCTCGACGGTGAGGCTGGATAGCTACCGCGGCCAGCTTGGTGTGGTGCTGCAGGAGTCGTTCCTGTTCGACGGCTCCATCCGGGACAACGTGAAGTTCTCGCGTCCCGATGCGACCGAGGAGCAGCTGCTGCATGCCTGCGCCGTCGCGCGTGTGGACGAGTTTGCCGAGCGTTTCCCCGATGGCTACGACACCATCGTGGGTGAGCGCGGGGTGAAGCTCTCCGGCGGCCAGCGGCAGCGGCTTTCGATTGCGCGCGCGATCCTGGCCGAGCCGCGCATCCTGATCCTGGACGAGGCGACCTCGTCGCTCGATTCAGAGAGCGAGGCGATGATCCAGCACGGCCTCAGCTTCCTGATGCAGGGGCGGACGACCTTTGTGATTGCGCACCGGCTCTCGACCATCCGGCGCGCCGACCAGATCCTGGTGGTGGAGGCGGGGCAGATCGTGGAGCACGGAACGCACGAGACGCTATACGCTTTGGGCGGCCGGTACTATGACCTGTACACGCGGCAGCATGGGCTGGACGCGAACCGCTTCCTGGCGCCGGGCGAAGGCGATACGGTGATGGAGCCGGTGTAATGCGGCAGCAGGGGACCCCCCTCCCCCCTCCCGGTACGGGAGGCTGGCTTGTAACTCCTTTCACTGCAGTGGGATACGCACTGTTCCGGTGGCTAAATTCGTCATTCCAGATGGTTTAACCCCTAAAATCGTCCAAACAAACGACTTATGGAGCCGTGCATTGCCCCTGATATTGGGCGATACCCTGTGACGGAAAATCCAGACGCAAAAAAGCCACGACGCCGGTCGTGGCTCATCTGAAACCTGCTTTTCTTACTTCTTATTCAAGTGTAGCGAATCAGCATAGGCAAAATGGCAGATATTTTCGTCGTTGAGATGCCACCGTTCCAATTCAGGAACGAGTGGTTTCGATGCGGAGATGCCGAATGCAATCGGTTGTCTGAGAAGATCGCCAGTCTGGGAAGCGAACATTCATAAATCCTCTACAAAATCGTTCTTGTAAATCGCAACGACATGGGGCATGATGCGTCATGTAAGTGACGTCTCCTGGAAACTAATACGGCGCTCCCCCCTCGAAGGAGCGCCTCTTTCTTGTGGCTTTGCGCCGTTTCGGTGACCGGATGGCACTTGACGTCACTTCTCGCCCGGGCTGAGACCTTCATGTCCACCGCTGGTTGGAGAGGAAAACCCAGCCAGGGACCGAAGACACCGGGGGCGGTGGACCGTAGTCTGGGTTGCGAAAGTCTCCTGACCCCTTGGCGCTCCGATCCTTCGGAGCGCTTTCCTTTTGTGGGAACTTCGCTTCGGTGTGAGTTGGCTGAAAACTGCAGGTCCTTCCCCTTCGTTTCACTCAGGGTCAGGATGACAAGCGGGGAAGGTGGACCCTTCGGGTTGGCTGGATTGCAGGAACTACCCTACTGGTGGCACTGCTCGCCGTGGCGGCGTCCCACCCTTGCTTCGCTTCGGTCGGGATGACATCAGCGTTTGTAGTTATTCGCCGGAGAGGATGATCGGCGCTGTCGGGGTGGCGGAGCCGCCGGCGTTTTCGATGGTGATGCCGAAGGCCTTGGCGGGGACGCCGCTGGGCAGTTTGGGCAGTACGACCGAGGCGTAGCCCTCGGCGTTGGGCGTGAAGGTGCCTGCGGGGACGGCAGCAGCGCCGCTGGCGGGGATGACCCAGAGCTCGTAGGTCTTGCCGGCGGGCACCGGTTTGAGATTGTTGGCTTCCATCATCAGCGCACCGCGATCCGCGAGGTAGACAGCGTGGGCGGTGGGTGCGGGCGGGGTTTTGGTGGCGGTGAGCGTAACCCGCTGCGCGTCCGGCGCGTTCAGGACTTCGAGCACCTGCTGGGCGTGAGAGGCCTTCGCGGCCAGGTTCGCGACCAGGCGGGATTCGCCGTCGAGGGCATCGTTCATGGAACTGACGCGGTAGCCGAGGATGCTGCAGGCGATGGCGAGGCAGGCGGCGATGGCCCAGGGGGTGAAGGTGGCCCATTTGCTGCGTCGAGCGGACGAAATGGGGGCGACTTCGTATGCGGTGTCTGGCATTTCTATTGGAGTCGAGATGGCTGCCGACGTTGCGAAGTCTTTTTGGCCGCCTTCGCGCATGCGTGTCTTCAGGCGGTCGAACGAACCGGCGGGCGCGGGTTGCTGATCGGCGGAGAGGGCGAGGAGCGCGAGATCGCCCTGGATGCCGGCGAGCTCCTGCTGCGCCTGCGGGTTGTCGCGCAGCGCGGCGGCAATCACGGCCATCTCTTCCGCAGGAAGGGCCTGCATCGCGTAAAGCGCGAGGTCCTCGGCGGGAATGGGGCGTGGCTCGTTCATGCCTCGAATGCCTTTCGCAAAGTGATCAATGCCTGACGGATCCTCGTCTTCACAGTGCCCAGTGGATCGCCGGTGCGGCTGGCGATCTCGGTGTGACTCAATCCTTCAAAGTATGCAAGCTCAAGGCTCTTCCGCTGTTCCGAAGGCAGTTCAACCAGCGCCCGGTGCACCTTTTCCATCATGACATTGCGTTCTGCCTCATCGGCTACGTTGACGGATGAGGCCAGCACCACATCTTCCACCGAATCGGTCGGCTTGCGCCGGCGCAGCAGATCGATGGACCGGTTGCGGGCGACGACCACCAGCCACGCGCCGAGGGAACCGCGATTCTGGACGAAGGCAGTGGGGTTGCGCCAGAGCTGAAGGAAGACCTCCTGCAGCACATCCTCGGCGTGGCCGCTGTCATGCAACACCCGAAGTGCTACTGAGTACACGGGTCCGCTATAGCGCCGAAAGATGCTTTCCATCGCGTTCTCGTCGCGTTGCCCTATGCGCGTCAACATTGCTGTATCGTCGACGGATCTGTTTGCCGTTTCGCTGTTGGATGTACGGTTATCGGAAGGCTTCGGATTGGAAGAGGATTCAAACATTCACGGACGCTCGGCCATCATACGCAACGCGGCGACGGACTGTCACTTGGACGACATATCGCCGCCGCGTGGTTGGATGGAATGGGCAAAGTAGGAAAGTGCGGTATGAAAGCGCGGCTTGACAAGTTTCTGCTGGAGCGCGGGCTGGTGCCATCGCGTGAGCGCGCGCAAGCGCTGATCCTTGCCGGGCGCGTGCTGGTGAACGAGCAGAAGGTGGAGAAGCCGGGTGCGAACGTTGCCGCGGATGCCGTGGTGCGGCTGCTGGGAGACGATCTGCGCTATGTGAGCCGCGGCGGCCTGAAGCTGGAGGCGGCGCTGGCGCACTGGCAGATCGATCTGAAGGGACGCACCTGCGCGGATGTGGGCGCGTCCACCGGCGGCTTCACGGATTGCATGCTGCAGCATGGCGCCGCGGCGGTGCTGGCCATCGACACAGGCTATGGGCAGATCGCGCACAAGCTGCGCGTGGATCCGCGGGTGATGTTGCTGGAGCGGACGAACGCGCGGCATCTGAAACCGGAACAGGTCACATTGCTGGTTACGTTTCTCTCGATGGATGTGTCGTTCATCTCGGCGACGCTGGTGCTGCCGGCGGTGGTGCGGGCGATGCGTCCGACGTTAACCGAGGCGGTAGTGCTGGTGAAGCCGCAGTTTGAGGCGGGACGCGAGCACGTGGGCAAGGGCGGGATCGTGCGCGATCCGGAGGCGCACCGGCTGGCGGTGGAACGGGTGCGCGCTGCGGTGGCGGAGCTGAGCGGCGCGGAGATTGAGGTGATGGATTCGCCGGTGCTGGGGGCGGAAGGGAATCGGGAGTTCCTGCTGCACGCGCGGTGGGCGTAACAAGTCAGGAAATCGCTGACTCGCTTCTCCATTACACTGGAAGACCGATGCGCACGATTGCCGTGATTTCGAAGCCGCAGAAGCCGGATCTGGCGCCGGTGCTGACCGAACTGGTGTTGTGGATGCGGGCGCGCGGCATTGAGCCGATGCTGGACCCGGTGAGCGGGAATTACGTGCAGAGCCCGCAGGTTGTGCCACGGCACGAGATGGCGGAGCACAATCCGGAACTGGCGATCGTGCTGGGCGGCGACGGCACGCTGCTGGCGGCGGCGCGCGTCTTCGCGAAGAGCAAAGTGCCGATCCTGAGCGTGAACCTGGGGTCGCTGGGTTTTCTGACCGAGGTGCGGCTTTCCGAGCTGTTCTCGAACCTGGAGGGCTGGACCTGCGGGGCGTGCCACATCGAGTCACGCGCCATGCTGCACGTAGACATCATCCGCGACGGGCAACTGTTTCGGGGCTACGAGGCGCTGAACGACATCGTGGTGTCGAAGGGCGCGATTGCGCGCATGGGCGAGTTCCGCGTACTGCTGGGCGAGCAACTGGCGATATCGTTTCGCGCGGACGGCGTGATCGTGGCGACGCCGACCGGATCGACCGCCTACAACCTGGCGGCGAACGGGCCGATTATGGCGCCGGATGTGGATGCGATGATCGTGACCCCCATCTGCCCGCACCTGTTGACCATCCGGCCGATGGTGGTGCGTGGCGATGCGCAGATCAATCTGAGCGTGACCGGCGTGCCGGACCAGACGTATCTGACGGTGGACGGGCAGGAGGCGATCGAGGTGCTGGTGGGTGACAACCTGCGCGTCATCCGCTCCGAGCATACGGTGCAACTGGTGCGGCTGCGGACGGATGGATTCTTCGATGTGCTGCGGCAGAAGCTGAAGTGGGGAGAGCGGTAAGGCTCACCGACCGCTGATTTTGCGCTAACTCGCGCCGGTGAGTTCGTCGAGGAGGGTCTTGGCTTTGGTGGCGAGGGTTTGCGCGCCGTCGATGTCGCCGTTGTGCAGAGCGCGCTGTGCCTGCTCGAGGAAGCTGCGTATCTGGACGACGGTTTTGTTCTGATCGCCGTTGAGTTTGTGCAGGGAAGCGACGCCGCGCTGGGTGGAGTCGATGAGCGTGACTGCCTGCTGGCGAGATCCGCTGGTGTCCTGCGTAGGACCGGCGGTGAGCTGTCCGATGGGGGTAGGCGCCGAGGTATCGCCGCTGGGCGTGGGCGCGGTCACCTTCACGTTCTGGCCTTCGGGCGGCACGTTTTCCGGCGTTGCGGCTTCCTTGTCGCGGGCCTCACGCTCGTGCGCTTCGGTTGCCAGTTCGATTTCACCCTTGCGTCCGCGGCGATGGTTGGTGCGCGCCTTCTTTGTCGTGTCCGCGATGACAGAGGCTGGAGGCGGGGTGGGCTGTGCGCCGGGCACGGAGGGAGCGGGTAGGTCCGGCAGCGGGGGATCGCTCTGGCTCAGCTCCGAGTACAGCGGTGCCAGGGGCGGAGGCAACAGCGTGGGAGCGGTTGCGATCAGGGGAACGGGGGCGGGCTGGTCCTTCTGCAGGAAAGCGCAACCGGATAGCGCTGGGAGTAGCAGCGTTGCGGCCATGGACATGAGGCTGAGAGAGCGCCGCGTCATAGGCCGGACCCTTCGGAAGTGAAGGCCGGAGCCGATGTTGTCTTTTCCAACTGAGAACCGCGCAGTTTACCCTCGGCTGAAGCCAGCAGAGGAAGTTTCAAGGTGAACGTACTACCTATATTTTGCTCCGATTGTACGTCAATGCTGCCGTTATGTAGCTGAATGATACGGTAAGTCATGGCCAGGCCAATACCACTTCCGTCCTTGCGGGTGGTGAAGTAGAGATCGAAGATCTTGGCCCGGATGTCGTCGGGGATGCCGCTGCCGCTATCGGCGATTTCGATGGCCGCCATCCGGCCTTCTTCGCGCAGGGTGACGTGCAGCTCTCCACCCTGAGACATGGCCTGGGCGCCGTTCAAGACGACATTCAGAATAGCCTGCTTGATCAAGTCGGCATCCACCTTGGTGACCATGGGCCGGTCTGGCATGTGGCTGGAAACGCGGACGTTGTGGGTTTCGAGCTCGGCCGAGGCCAGCATGAGGACGCCGGAGACGATGCGGCGCAGATCCTGTTCCTTGAGCTGAAGTTCGACTGGCCGGGAGAAGTCGACCAGGGTCTGGACGACGCGGTCGAGGCGCTGAATCTCGCTTTCGATGATCTCCAGATGGCGCATGGCGCGCGCGTCGGGGCCCGAGAGCTTGTTCCGGAGCAGCTCCAGGTGGACGACGATGGCGTTGATGGGGTTCTTGACCTCGTGGCCGACGCCGGCGGTGAGACGGCCGATGGCGGCCAGACGGCGGGAGAGCTCGAGCTCGCTTTCCAGCTCGCGGACGGATTCGAGATCGTGGAGGGTCATGAGCGCGCCAAGTGAGGCGCCCGGAGCGGAGTCCTGATCGACGACAAAATCGAGCGAGACCTGCACGCGGCGCCCGGTCTCGGTCTCCACTTCTTCCTGATCGAGCGTGTGGCCACTCTCGAAGGCGTCGCGCACCAGGCGGCCAAGCTTGGTCTCCAGCGTGAAGATGCTGGCGATGGAGCCACCGAAGAGACGGGTGCGGGGGAGCCCCAGGAATCGCTCCACCGAATCGGAGACCAGCGCAGCCTTGCCCTCGGCGGTAAACAGCAGGATGCCGTCCTGCAAGTTCGCCATGATGGAGTCGAGGTTCTCCTTCAGGGCGGAGAAGACCTCCTCGACATTGCGCATGCGGCGGCCGATGCGCTCGATCTTGTCGGAGACCTGGACGACGGTGTCTTCCGAAGAGGGACGGATAAGATTCGCGGGGCGCATCCAGGCGGGGCTTTCTCTGGATGGCGGCGGCAGCGCGGCAGGCTCAGGCGCGCCGGCCTTGAATGCCTCCTCTTCTTCGAAGCTGGCCTGTTCGAGGGCGTCGAGACGTACGCTGATCTGCTCGACCGGCTGGAGGGCCAGATTGGCGAGCAGGGCGGCGACGAGCAGCGAGGAGAGGATGGCGACGCCGGTGAAAGTGAGCGAGGCCCAGATCCAGGGGGCGAAGACGGTGCGCAGGAAGGTTGAGTGGATGCCGACGCGAACAGTAAGGAAGGGCTGCTTTTCGCGTTCCAGGGGCAGAACGATGTTGTAGTCGCGGGGCGGTCCGAAGACCGCGCGCATGGTGGTGATGACGCCGGCATGCTGGAGCAGCGCATAGTCCTCGCGCTGGGGCAGTTGCACATTGTCCTGGGTGGGGTCGGTGCTGAGCAGGGCTCTACCGTCGCGGTCGGCGACGGCCACATCGAAGACGGTCGGTGCGTAGTTGTTGACCGAGCCGAGAAGCCCGTTCAGGCCCTCATCGTGCCGCAGCACGTCGGAGACAGCGGCGCGAAGGGCTGCGGGATCGTTGGCATCGAACTGGCGACCGCGCAGGCCATTGGTAAGCGCGAGCCGGGTGCTGTACAGGATCTGGTGCGCCACCATGTCGTTGGCGGCATAGGACTGGCTGATGCGCTGGGCGAGGAGCTGCTCCAGGAAGAGCCAGGACAAAACCGTCACGACCAGAAAGACAAGTCCGGTGATGGCGAGCACTAGTTTTGTCTTCAGACGCATGGGGAGCCAGTCTATGGTACCCGTTACGGCTGCGTCCTTTGAAACAGGAAACTCAGCCTCGGGGTGGCGAGTTTGAGTAGTTTTTCCTGGGGGAAGCCGCTGAAACGGAGAACCTAAAGGGTTTGTAGTCCTACAAATACCGCAAGGCAATACAACCGGCGTGCCAATGGCAAAGGCTAACCGTATGTGGCGAATCCGCTCCGTAGCCGTCCCCTGAGAGAACGGCTACGAGAGAACTGTACCTCACCTTACTTGTCTTTGCTTGGCTCTGCTCCCGCAGGAGAAATGACTCTATACACGTTCCTCGACGCTTTCGGCCGAGGCGAAGGAGGCGCTGCCGTACTCCTTGAGCTTATTGTGCAGCGTCTTGAGGCTGATTCCCAGGATCTCCGCGGCGCGGGTCTTGTTATTGCGCGTGGATTCGAGGGTCTTGAGGATGAGAAGCCTTTCGGCTTCATCGACGGTGGCACCGACCTCGACCTGGACGGAGTTTGCGTTGGCCCCGTCGTCGGCACCGGGCCGCATGACCCGTTCGCCGAAGCCGGGCGGCAGATGGCGCGATTCGAGCTGGCCCTCTCCGCAGAGGATGACGGCGCGCTCGATGGTGTTGCGAAGCTCACGGACGTTGCCCGGCCAGTCGTGGCTCATGAGGCGGGCCAGCATCTCCTTATCGACGCCGGTGACGGTGCGCTCGTGCTTCTCGTTCATGTCCGCGAGGATCGCTTCGAGGATGGCGGGGATGTCTTCCTTATGCTCCCGCAGCGGTGGCATATGGATATTGAAGACGTTGAGGCGGTAGAAGAGATCGGCGCGGAGGTGCCCATCGTCGACAGCCTCGCGGGGATCCTTGTTGGTGGCGGCAAGGACGCGCACGTTGGTCGTCTTCTCGATCTTCGCGCCGAGCCGGCGGAGACGCTTTTCTTCGATCACGCGCAACAGCTTGGCCTGGGTGCCGACCGGCATCTCGCCAATCTCATCGAGCAGCAGAGTGCCTTCCTCCGCCAGCTCGAAGCAGCCGGGGCTGCGCTCGATGGCGCCGGTAAAGGCTCCCTTTTCGTAGCCAAAGATCTCGGCTTCGATGAGTGTCTCCGGGATGGCGGCACAGTTGACGGCGACGAAGGGCTTGGGCTTGCGCGGGCTTAGCTCGTGCAGAGTGCGGGCGACGACCTCTTTGCCGGTGCCGCTTTCGCCGGTGATGAGGACGGATACGTTGCTGGGAGCGACGCGCTCGATGAGGGCGAAGATGTCCTGCATCTTCTTCGAGGAGCCGACGAGCGAGCCGAGAACACCTTTTTCGCGCAGCTTGCGGCGGGTGAAGTCGAGCTCCTGCTCCGTCTCGCGCTGGCGCGAGGCATTGGAGAGGATCATTTTGAGGCGCGTGGGATCGACCGGCTTCTGAATGAAGTCATAGGCGCCGAGCTTCATGGCCTCGACGGCGCGATCGATGGAGCCCTGCGCGGTAAGCAGGATGACGCACTGCTTATCCGGGAGTTCACTGAGGCGGTTCAGCAGCTCGATGCCGTCCATGCGCGGCATCTTCATGTCGGTGACGATGATGCCCGGCTGCCAGGCCATCACTTTGTCCAAGGCTTCGGCGCCATCGCGGGCGGTCTCTGTGCGATATCCCCAGCCGGATACAAGTTCGGCCAGCCCCATCAACGCGTGGAGCTCGTCTTCGACGATCAGTACTTTCTCACCTGCCATTGCTTACTGCTCTTTTCTCAAATTCCCGTAGGAACGCTCTCTTGTTTTTGTACCATGTTGTCCGCAGGCCGGTTACCAGTGAAATACCCTATCTGGCGCGGCATTCCCGAAAGCGTCAAACCCTGGGAACGGCGGATACATCTCTACTTTATCTATGTTAGACCTCGAAGTCGCTCCCACGGAGCTGAACGTGATGCTTGCGGGGGAGGGGCAGCCCTTTCTGCTGGATGTGCGGGAGGCCTGGGAGACTGCCGCCGTCGGCTTTCCCGGGGCGCATGCCATGCCCATGGGTGAGGTTCCGTCGCGGGCCTTCCACGAGCTTGACCCGGATCAGCGCATCGTCGTGGTCTGCCATCACGGGGTGCGGTCGCTGAATGTGGCGAACTGGCTGCGCAATCAGGGCTTTGAGCATGCGCAGTCGCTGCGGGGCGGGATCGACGCCTGGTCGCGCGAGGTGGATCCGGCGGTGACGCGGTATTGAGCATGGTTTTCCCGTGAACCTGTACTGACGCGCGTGCGCTCGGAAATGCTCGGAGGTTTGCTGCCCGGCTAGGGTTGTCTGGTCAGGGGTGGACGACCTGCAGGCCGAGATGGTGCTCGAAGGCATCGAAGTCGCGGTCACGGTGCAGCAGAGAGTGGCCTTCGCCGAGACAAAAGCTTGCGATGAAGCAGTCGATCGTTTTGCGGACGGTATAACCGCGAACCCGGAGAAGGCGGTAATTTTGGGCCGAGGCTACCGCAAGTTCCTCTCCGCCGGTTGGAAAAATGTCGAACCTGGAGAGTTCCCGCCGGACGCGCCGGAACTCGGACTCGCCCCGGACCCCTTGCAGCACCTCGCAGAGGATGAGGTCGGTCAGACCGAGGGGCTGATGGCTGAACTCGCGGTCGAGCCAATCGGTGTGAGGATTTACCGTTCCGCCGAGGTAGTCGATCCAGACAGTTGTGTCGACGATGGTCACGCAGCCGCGCTATTCCTTGGTTCTGCCCAGGCGGGATTGATTCAAGTCACCCTCCCACTGCACTTTGCCACGGAGGCGGCGGAACGCCGCCTGGGAGTGAGTTTTCACGAGAAGACGCAAGCCAGCATCGACGGCGGCTCTCTTGGTCGGGGCGCCGGTCTTGCGCATTGCCTGCCGTACCAGTTGCTCGTCGATTTCGATGTTTGTCCGCATACGATTCTTCCTGTGTGTAAGAATACACCGTTTATGTGTATGAAGAAGAATGGATCTGGTTTTCGCATATTGCCGAATGGAGGATCTGTGCGCCTGGAACGTTTGAAGTGGGTGGTCTGTGGTTTGGCGTTGATGGTGGCTGCGCCGGCCGTGGTGGCGCAGAGTACGGTTGCCTCCGGCTGGACGGTCAAGCCGGAGTGGGTGCGGGCGCATGAAGAGTTTCTGGCCAGCGATGCCATGCAGGGGCGGGGCAGTGCGACGCACGACGAGGAAGTGACGGCGACGTATGTGGCGAGCGAGTTTCTTGGCTATGGGCTGAAGACCGCGCCGGGGATGACGGGATATATCCAGAGGGCCGAAGTGGTGCAGCCGGTGCTCGATGGGCATGCAACGATCACTGCAGGCGGCGCCACGCTGGCGGAAGGAAGCGACTTCCACCTGATGATTGCGACCGGAGAACCGGCGAGCGGGCGGCTGCTGCGCGTGGATGCGACGGAGGCAGAAAAGACGAAGGCGGCATCCGGTTCCGTGTTGCTGCTACAGCATCTTCCGGCAGACAAAGAGGCGATGCTGATCCTGCGAAGGCTATGGGGGTCCGGCGCGGCGGCTGTGCTGGTCGAAGAGGATGCATCGACGAGAAAGGCGTGGACGATGCTCGGCAGCAAGACGCGCATTCAGATGCGGCTTAAGGACGCTCCGGCGGAGCGTCGCGGCGTGACGGTTGCA
The DNA here is from genome assembly GCA_963763665.1 of uncultured Acidobacteriaceae bacterium. Lineage (GTDB taxonomy): Bacteria > Acidobacteriota > Terriglobia > Terriglobales > Acidobacteriaceae > KBS-83. The sequence continues at coordinate 457,583 of CAVXPT010000007.1, forward strand.
GCGTTGACGGCGGCGGCGATGAAGAAGCTGGAGAGTGCGAAGAATGGCGAGACGGTCTCGCTGACCGTCCACGCGTTGCCGCAGGCTACACCGCGCTACACCTACAATGCGATCGGCTATCTGCCGGGTAGCGATGCGAATGCCGGGACGATTTTGCTGACGGCGCACCTGGATCACCTCGGCATGCGAGCGGATACGAAGGGCGACGGGATCTACAACGGCGCGAACGACGATGCAGCAGGCACGACGGCGGTGCTGGAGCTGGCGCATGCGCTGGCCAACGGGCCGCCGCTCAAGCGCAGCGTTCTGTTCGTCTGCTATGGCAGCGAGGAGGCCGGCGAACTGGGATCGACGTATTTCGGTGAGCATCCTCCGGTACCGCTGAAGGACCTGGTGGCGAATCTGGAGTTCGAGATGATCGGCGGCCAGGATCCGAAGATGCCGAAGGGTGTGTTGCTGCTGACCGGCTGGGCGCGATCGAATCTGGGACCGGCGCTGAAGGAACACGGAGCGCTGCTGGGGCCCGATCCCTATCCGGAGGAGCATTTTTTCGAGCGGTCGGACAATTACGCGCTGGCGCTGAAGGGCGTGGTGGCGCATACCGCCGCGGGCTGGGGCACGCCACCGACGTATCACCAGGCGGATGACGACATCTCGCATCTGGATGTGCCATTCATGACGGCGGCGATCCAGTCGCTGGTGGCGCCGGTGCGGTGGCTTGCGGACAGCGACTTTGTGCCTACATGGAATAAAGGCGGAGAGCCGAAGGCAGCGGAATAACAGGCGGCGGTAACGAGTGTGGTGAGTCGGAAGTTCGTAGCATTTGGTTGAGCGGCGCTTTGCGCCGATATGGAACGATAGATACAGCAGGTCCTTCACCCACCTTCGGTTACGTTCAGGATGACAAATGGATGCAGGGACGAACGATTCATCACACTAGGTTCAATGAAGCTTCGGGGAGAGAGAGCAATGGCGGCGGTTGACTATGCGCGGGAGAATCAGGCGCGATTTCTTGATGAGTTGAAGAGTCTGTTGCGGATCCCGAGCATTTCCACGCTGCCGGAGCACAATGGCGACACGCGGCATGTAGCGGAGACGCTGGCGGCGGAGATGAAGCGCATCGGACTCCAGCATGTGCGGCTGATCGAGACGGCGCATGGTGGTGCGGCTGGGCATCCGCTGGTCTATGCGGACTGGCTGCACGCGGCGGGGAAGCCGACGGTGCTGTGTTATGGGCACTATGATGTGCAGCCACCCGATCCGCTGGACGAGTGGCTGACGCCGCCCTTTGAGCCGACCGAGCGTGACGGCAACCTGTATGCGCGCGGCGCGGTGGATGACAAGGGGCAGATGTACATGCACCTGAAGGCGCTGGAGGCGCTGTTTCAGACGGGCAAGGGCAAGCTGCCGCTGAATGTGCGGGTGATTCTGGAGGGCGAGGAGGAGGTTGGCGGCGAGGGGATTGCCAACTTCGTGCGCGAGCATCCGGAAGAGCTGAAGGCGGATTTCGCGCTGGTGTCGGATACGGAGATGTTTGCGCCGGAGCTGCCGACGCTGTGCGTGGGACTGCGCGGGATGATCTACACCGAGATCGAGGTGCGGGGTGCGAAGAGCGACCTGCACTCGGGGATGTATGGCGGCGCGGCACCGAATCCGTTTGTGGCGCTGGCGCAGATCATTGCGGGGTTGAAGGATCGCGAGGGAAAGATCCTGATCCCGTCATTTTATGACGACGTGGAGGCGCCATCGGCGGAGGAGAAGGCGGCGTGGAAGCGGCTGCCCTTCGACGAAGAGCACTACCGCAAGACAGAGGTGGGATCGCCGGTGCTGACCGGCGAAGCGGGTTACTCGGTATTAGAGCGGACGTGGGCGCGGCCGACGTTGGATGTGCACGGGATGCCGGGCGGGTTTACCGGCGCGGGAGCGAAGACAGTGATCCCGGCGCGGGCGACGGCGAAGGTGTCGATGCGGCTGGTGCCGGCGATGACGCAGCAGAAGGCTTTTGGGCAGTACAAGGCATTCGTGGAGTCGCTGACGCCGAAGGGTGTGACGGTGGAGGTGCGGATGATCCACTCCGCCGATCCGCTGGTCGTCCGGACGGACAATCCCTATGTAACCGCGGCCGAGGCGGCGATGCGGGAGGTCTTCGGCAAGGAGACGGTGTTTGTGCGCGGCGGCGGATCGATCCCGATCGTGGGTGATATCGAGCGGCACCTGAAGATTCCCGCGGTGATGATGGGCTTCGGGCTGCCGGACGATAACCTGCACGCGCCGAATGAGAAGTTCCATATCGCGAATTTTCATCGTGGCATCGAGTCGATCATCCGGATGCTGGAACTCGTGGGCGGCTGAGCGTCATGGATTTGGAAGGCTGGGTGCTGGCGGGGGGCCGGAGCCTGCGGATGGGACGGGACAAGGCGGCCGTTGCGCTGGCCGGACGACCGCTGCTCGAACACATGCTGGATAAGCTGCGCGCCGTGGGCTTGCGAGCGCGGGTGGCGGGCTTGCGTGCGCCGATTCAATATTCGGCGGCGGGCGTTGCCGCTGAGGTGGTGAGCGATTCATACCCGGACATTCATCCGGGATGCGGGCCGCTGAGCGGGATGGAGACGGCGCTCACGAAGAGCGAGGCGCCGCTGGTGCTGATTGTGGGAGTCGACCTGCCGCTGCTGGAAGTGGAGTTTCTGGCATGGATGCTGCGGCGCGCCTCAACAACCGGGGCGATGGCGACGATTCCACGGCTCGGCGGCGAGCCGCAACCGCTGTGCGCGGTCTACCGGCGGGAGCTGCTTGACGGAGTGACAGGCGCGCTGGAGACAGGCGACTACAAGGTGATGGTTGCGGTGGAGCGGGCGGCCGCAGGCGGCAGGCTGGACTCTTTCGATGTTGAAAGGTTGGCGGCGACGGGCGCGTGGCGCTCGACGCGGGCCACGCATTGGCAGTTCATGAACTGCAATACTCCGGAGGAGCTGACGCTGGCCGCGGCATTGCTTTCGGCAAAGCATTTTTCCTGAAGGGGGGCCGGGCGAGCGATTCTTTGGTGTGGCCTTTGTTTACGAAATGGCCACGCGGGTAGATCTTTGTTTATCCAGCCACACAGGAAAAATGCTTCAACCCCTATGCTATGAGGATGGACGACGACCAACCCAGAGGGGACGCGGAGCCGGCAGGAGAGGAGCCGGCCGGAGAGCGGGATTCGTCCGGCGAAACTGCGGCGGAGCGCACTCTGCTTCGCGATGCCGCGCCGCAGGAGGGAAAGGAAGTTCCGTTGCCGCCGGTGGACGAGACGCCGCTGGAGATTCCGCCGGAGCTCATCCGCGAGGAGGTGCGCGAGGCGCAGGAGAATGGCGGCGCTCCGCAGCCGGCTGCGAAACCCGAGCCCTACATCGTCTTCGACCACGTCTCGAAGTCCTTTGGCGACCTGCATGTGCTGGACGATGTGAGCTTTGAGGTGTTGACCGGGGAGACGCTGTGCATCCTGGGCCGCTCCGGGGTGGGGAAGTCGGTAACGCTGCAGCAGATCATGGGTTTTCTGAAGCCGGATAAGGGCCGGATCCTGGTGGCAGGCGAGGACATCACCCACTTCAGCGATGCGCAGATGGATGAGGTGCGGAAGAAGGTCACGATGGTGTTTCAGAGCGGGGCGCTATTCGATTCGCTGAGTATCGCGGAAAATGTTGCCTTTCCGCTGCGCGAGCGGAAGGGGCTGGAAGAAGACCAGATCCAGAAGATCGTCAGCGGGCTGCTGGAGATGGTGGGAGTGACCGGCGAAACGGACCTGCTGCCCTCGGACCTGTCGACCGGGATGAAGCGGTCGGTGGCGATTGCGCGCGCGATGGCGTCGCAGCCGCAGGCGATCTTGTACGACGAGCCGACGACGATGGTGGATCCGCTGATCGGGCGGCTGCTGGGGGATCTGATTCAGAAGCTGAAGACGCAACTGCTGCTGACCAGCGTTGTGGTGACGCACGACATGCGCTTTGCCGAGCGGCTGGCCGATCATGTGGTGTTCCTTCATCAGGGGAAGGTCCTGTTCTTCGGGACGATGGACGAGATGAAGCGCAGCAATGACGAGATCCTGGAGCAGTTTCTGGAGCTGGATTCGCTTGTCCTGCCGAATGTGTGACCTTCGCTCGGGCGCAATGACTCAGAAGTGTCATGAGCCGATGTGGAAATTTGCAAGGAAGAAGTTGCACACTACACAAACTCGATGTGAAGGTTAAAGAACGGCCTTGCAGAGTGGGTGTTCCTCTACTTTGACAATCTGGTGATTTTTGCGTGGCTTTTTAAGCACAAATTGCGCGGTGGCTTCACCGTACAATTAGCACGTTATACAAAGTATGCGGGCCTCACGATGCTAGACTTTGCTTGTTGCTGAGCTGTATGCCAGGGCTCTTGGCGCAGCCCTTATGACAGGCTACTTCCGCGCTGCAAAGGGTTGACGAGGGCGAGAAGAATGGAACCGGGCGTGCATGTCGCAGGGTGGAAAGAGACTTTCGCCGACGTTTTTGTTCCGTTGCTACGACCCACATCCGGGGCAGCGGAGAATCCTATCGGGGTGCGATCGCATCCCACTCGTAAATCTCTAACATTCAGCAAACCCACCGAAGTCGTCAGGTTCCCCCGATGAGCAGCCCAGAATTTGTTCCCCGCATTCAACATGCACAACGATTCCCACCTGCTGCAAGCAGGAGTGTCGTTGGCGTTCGAACAAAAATGTGGTCGCATTCGTTCCGGGTTTCGTTGTTCTGGGCGTTTTGCGACATGCTGTGTGTACTCGTAGCCGCTGCTATCGCGGTCCGTGTCCGGCTGGGAAATTTCGTTACGGACGACTCCCTCTTTCAAACGCGGTCGATGGTCACCGCCAAGCCATGGCTGTCGCTGTTTTATCTATGCTGGTTCATCCTTGCATTGATTCTGGTCAGCAAGCGACTGCACCTTTACGCGCCGATTCAACTGCGCAACACGCTGCACGATCAGCGATTGACGCTGCAAGCCTGCTTTACGGCGGGCCTTCTGCTGTCCGGCGCCTTGTACCTTGCGCGCGGGCAGGAAGTGTCGCGCGCGGTGGTGCTGATGACGGTCCTCTTCACCGCGGTGCTGTTGAGCGCGCGGCGGCTGGCATGGCGTGCGATCGTCTATCGGCGCTACGACCGCGGCACCGAGACGCGCAATATTCTTGTCGTGGGCACGGGCCGTGTCGGTCAGGCGCTGCGTCATCACATCGAGAGCATTCGTCATCTCGGATTCACCTTCAAAGGATTTGTACAGATACCGGGTTACGATTCCGACGGGATCACGGACACCACGGATGTCCTGGGGACGATCGACGAAGTTCTAGAACTGGCACGCAAGCACTTTGTGGATGAAATCTTTCTTGCCGCGCCGTGCGAGCGCGTGCTGGTGAAGCGGCTGGTGCACCAGGCACGCGAGGCCGGTGTCGACATCCGGGTGGTGCCCGATCTGTACGACGGGCTGGCATGGAACAGCCCCATTGAATACATCGGACAGTTTCCGACGATTCCGCTGCATCGCGGCCAGGTCCCGATCGTGGGCATGGTGCTGAAGCGCATCCTGGACATTGCTGCCTCGAGCCTGGCTCTGGTGTTGCTGTCGCCGGTGCTGCTGGCGATCGCCATTGCGGTGCGCGGAGACAGCCCGGGACCGATCTTCTACTTGTCGGAGCGCATCGGGAAGAAGGGCAGGGTCTTCCGCTGCATCAAGTTCCGCACCATGGTGTCGGATGCGGAGAGGCGCCGGGCCGACATCCTGCACATGAACGAGCGCGACTCTGTGCTGTTCAAGATCACGAACGATCCGCGGATCACGCGCACCGGGCGCGTCCTGCGCAAGTATTCGCTCGACGAGCTGCCACAGCTCATGAACGTGCTGCGCGGCGACATGAGCCTGGTGGGACCGCGGCCGCCGATTGCCAGCGAAGTGAAGCGCTACGAGCTGAATCATCTGCGCCGGCTGGATGTAGTGCCTGGCGTGACCGGACTGTGGCAGGTGCAGGCGCGGCAGGATCCTTCCTTCGACAGCTACATCTCGCTGGACACGGCGTACATCGAGAACTGGAGCTTGTGGCTGGATATCAAGATCCTGGTGCGCACGGTAGGGGTGGTCGTCTCCGGCACCGGATCGTAGGGCATGCCCGCAGCTCCGCTTCCCGGCTGACCGCGGGGTGAGTGAGCTGTCATTGCTGAACCAGCCGACCCTCGCACCACTCTTCAAAAGGCGGGTGGTCCGCGGGACTCATCACGCGACCTCGACGCGAGTGTCCGATGAGCGCGCGGCGCGGGTCTCTTCCCCCGACCGATTCGTTACGCAAATCCAGGCGAGGAAGGCATAGCTCGAAAGGATGCAGATCTCCCACGCCAACTGAATCCAGGCGACCGGCTGTGCTGCTAGGAGCCCGGCGTGGAAGGAGAGCGCATCTTGCTGGGCTGTAAAGGTGGCCCAGTAGCTGTGTTCGAGGACGGCGGCGATCCCGAATACAAGGAAGCCTGCCAGTATCAACCGGCGGCGGAGCGGAGCCGCCTTCTCCATGGTCTTCGCAATCAGAACCGCGAGTGGGAAAAGGATGATGACGGAGTAGGTCGGCCAGCTTTTCTTGGCCAGAGCCATAAGGACAACGAGGTAGAGGGGCAGCGAGACAATCAGCGCCCGCACATGGCTCGAGAGATCATGCTGGAGTTTTCGCGAAGCGAAGATGTCGCGCAACAGAGTGCAGCCCAACGCTGCGAGCAGCAGCAGATCCCAGATGTGCTTGCCGAAATCATGTCCCGCGATGCCTTCAATCCAATAGGAAAGCGTGCCCGCTGACTTCATTCCGCCTTCCGCGGTGAGGGGCACGAGCAGTGGCGTATGCAGGAAGAGCCCGAAGTAGCCATACACCAGGAGGACGGGAACCAGCGCTCCGATAAGCCAGCGCAGCTTGCGCGGGCAGTACGTCAGAAAAGCGGGAAGCCAGACCAGAGGGAGAAACTTGACCACGCAGATGGAAAGCGCGAAGCAGATGCCGGAGAGGACGTCGCGGCGGCGCAGCAACAGAAAGATGGAGAGAGCAAGAAAGAGGCTGATGATCGCGTTGTTCTGTCCATCAATGGCGACGAACTGCAGAGACACGGGGCTGAAAAGATAAAGGATAGAGGCGATACGCACCTGGTTGTCGGTAAACAACTCCCTGCCGGACTTGATCCAGAAAAAGATCGCGATGACCTCCGCCAGGATCGCAAGAAAGATGAGGCCGAGAGCGCCGGGAACAACGGAGTAGATGAGCGCATCGAGATACGAGTGCAGGGGCGCATAGGAGCTTTGAAACGAGAGGTACGGAATGCCGCCGTGAAGGCGGAGCAACGCCTCGGGGACGTAGATGCCTGGAACATCGCCGCGTGGAGCGATATGCGCCACGAGAAAGACAAGGCCGAACAGGCCAAACCGGGAGATCGCGAAGAGCAGCAGCAAGAGCTTGTCGAAACGCCTTTGATCGATGTTGAAGGCGGATTTGCAGCAAAGCGCGGCACAGGTCGCTCCGCTCGAAGCAAACGCGATCGCTCCGCGAGCGATGAAGCTTTGGGCCCCGGTCATGCCGGTGAGTATATCTAAGGGTTTCGGATCTATGGAAAGGGAGTGGTGCGGCATATTCCTTCCTGTGCGAAGCGCCGCTCGGCCCAGCGACTTCCCGCGGAGGATCGAATCTGCACCCAGTCCGCGCGTTGACAGGTTCATGGTCTGGTTGCGGACTGTGAGCGGGCCGTTTGCGTTCTCCGATACACTAAAAACGTGAAGATTGCGCTGGCGCAGATCGATCCGACGGTCGCGGATTTTCGAGGGAACACAGCACGAATACTGCAGAACGTGCGCGAGGCGGAGAAGCGCGGCGCAGACCTGGTGATATTTCCAGAGTTGTGCGTCTGCGGCTACCCGACGGGCGACTTCGTAGAGAAGCCTTCGTTTGTGAAGCTGGCGGGTGAGGCTGCGGCGGAGATTGCGCGCGAGGCGACCGCGGGCAATTCGATTTCGGTGATCTGCGGCACGCTGGTGCCGTCGCCGCCGGGGTCGGGCAAGCCGGTGAGCAACGCCGCCGTGCTGATGCAAAACGGCGAGATCATCTTTACCCAGCGCAAGATGCTGCTGCCCTACTACGACGTCTTCGATGAGCAGCGATACTTCGCGCCCGCCGGCTATCAGGAAGTGGTAAAGATCGGTAATGAGCTGGTGGCGCTGACCATCTGCGAGGATGCCTGGAACGACAAGGGCTACTGGAAGCAGCGGCTGTACACCGTCGATCCGGTGGACGAGCAGGTGCGGCGAGGAGCGACGCTCATCCTGAACATATCGTCCTCTCCCTTCTGGCAGGGCAAGCGGGAGCAGCGCGCGGAGATGCTGGCAGCGGCAGCGCGGCATCACAAACTGCCGATCCTGATGGTGAACCAGACGGGCGGGAACGACAGCCTGGTCTTCGATGGCACGAGCCTGGCGCTGAATGCGCGCGGCGAGATCATCGCGCAGGGGCGGTCGTTCGCCGAGGACCTGGTGATGGTGGATACGTCCACGGGTACGGGCGATCTCCATCGCACGGTCGAGGGCGACGATGCAGCCACGTATGCGGCGCTGGTGATGGGGACGCGGGATTACATCCGCAAATGCGGCTTCCAGAAGGCGCTGATCGGTTTGAGCGGGGGCATCGATTCGGCGCTGGTGGCGGCCATTGCCGTGGATGCGCTGGGCAAAGAGAACGTGATCGGAGTGGGAATGCCGAGCCCTTACTCCTCGCAGGGCTCGATCGACGACAGCCGCGCGCTGGCGAGCAACCTGGGGATGGTCTACGAGACCATCCAGATCGACGGCATTTTCAGTCAATTCACGAATGCGCTGGCGCCGCTGTTTGCGGGACGTGCGCCCGATGTGACGGAGGAGAACGTCCAGTCGCGCATCCGCGGGACGCTGCTGATGGCGCTCTCCAACAAGCTGGGCGCGCTGGTGCTGACGACCGGCAACAAGTCGGAGATGGCGGTGGGCTACTGCACGCTCTATGGAGACATGGTGGGGGCGCTGGCGGTGATTGGAGACCTGGTGAAGACGCGGGTGTACGCGCTGTCGCGCTACGTGAACCGGGAGCGCGAGGTGATTCCGCGGGCGATTCTTGAGAAGCCGCCATCGGCCGAACTGCGGCCGGGACAGCTCGATACCGATTCGCTGCCGCCCTACGATGTCCTCGATCCGCTGGTGGAGGCGTATGTGGAGCGCTACACGCCGATGCAGGCGATTGCCGATCAGCAGGGGCTGGACCTTCGCCTGGTGCAGAAGATCGTGAAGCTGATTGAACAGAGCGAGTACAAGCGGCAGCAGGCGGCGCCGGTGCTGAAGGTGACGGCGAAATCGTTCGGGAATGGGCGGCGGTTCCCGATTGCAGTTAAAGTACAAGCTTAAGTTTCGGCGGCCTGGAGAAGATATCCGATGACTCTACGTGTGCGCAGCGCGCTGATTGCAGCGCTGTTTATTGTAACTTCGATAGTGACGATTCCGGCGCTCGCGCAGGGCAATCCGCCCGATGCTCCGGCGGCGCAGAGCGGCGCTGCTCCGGCACAAGCTGCACCACCGGCCGCGCCGGTGAAATTGCAGCCGATGCCGCCGGCTGATCCGGCAAACTTTACCGCGACAACGCCGACCAAAGAGACGGTGGAGGCATTCCTGCGCGCGAGCTGGGGGTATGACGAGAACCGCATCTTCCAGGTGCAGGCGATCGAGACGACGCAGGTGCAGGGGATCAGCCGGGTGACGGTGCTGGTGGAGGAGAAGGGCACGCAGCAGGCGCAGCCTTCCGTGCTGGGCTTTCTGACGCTTCCGGACGGCAAGCACCTGGTGGCGAACGACGAGATTCTGCCATTCGGAGCGCATCCGTTCGAGAACTATCGAGAGATTCTGATGCGGGACGCGAAGGGGCCATCGCGCGGACCGGCGAATGCGCCGCTGCAACTGGTCGAGTTCTCAGACTTCCAGTGCCCGCACTGCAAAGAGGCACAGCCTACGGTGGACCGGTTGCTGAAGGACTATCCGCAGGCGCATTTCGTCTCGCAGGTTTTTCCGCTGCGCCGGGTGCACAGCGAAGCAGAGAAGGCGGCGGAGGCCGGGGTGTGCGTGGCGAAGCTCGGCGGGAACGATGCGTTCTTCAAGTACACCGATGCGGTCTATGCAGACCAGGCACAATTGACGCCGGAGGGCTCGACGGCGGCGCTGGCCTCCGCGGTGAAGGCTGCGGGCGTGGACGCGGCGAAGGTGCAGGCGTGCGTGGCCGAGCCCGCGACGAAGGCGGCGGTGGATGCGTCGCTGCAGGTGGGTGCGGAAGTGGGCGTGAATCAGACGCCGATGCTCTCTGTGAACGGGCGCCTGCTGCCCCTGGGCGGGTTTCCGTATGACCAGTTGAAGAAGATCATCGATTACGACTTGTCGCAGAAGTAGGTCCAGGGATCAGAAAAGATTCTGGTCATCCTCCGATCGCTTACTGATGTCTGGGGATCAGCATGACGTGGCTTGCGCCGCCGGGATGGGGCAGGCGGACGACGTGCGGGGTAATGAGGACGACGAGTTCGCCGGTGTTTTTCTGAGTGTCCTTGTTCGTGGTCGATTGCAGGCCGGGAATCTCGCTGAGACCGGGAAGGCCGCTGACGGCATTGGATTCCTGCGAGGTGAGATAGCTGGTCACGAGCGCGCTTGCGCCGTCCTTCAGATCGAGATCAGCGGTGAACTGGCGGTTGGTCAGGATGGGGATGTCGTTGATGGAGGTGCCGCCGAGCGCCTGAATCTTGAGATCGAGCTTGAGACGCATGGATTGATCGCGGTGGATATAGGGCGTGGCCTTCAACTGCAGACCGAGGTCCTGATATTGGATCTGCGGGATGGTCTGCTGATTGAGGCTGGAGCTGTTGATGCCGAGCGCTGCGAGCTGGCTGGACACGCCGGCGCTGTTGAGTCCGGGAATATTGACGCCACTGCCGGTGAGGTTGGAGTAGCTGGACTGGATGATGGGGTAGTGCATGCCGGCGAGGATGTCTCCCGTCTCCTGATCCTGGAGGCGTAGCTGAATCTGGTCGATGGCGCGGCTGTCGCTGGAGTTGAGGGCGAGGTTGAGTGTCGGGCTGCCGAGGGTGACGCCGGTAGCGGTGAGGCCGCCGCCAAAGATGGCGAAGGGCTGGCTGAGGATCGAATTCGAGATCTGACCGGAGGCGAGCAGGATGGCGGCGATGGCTTCGAGGTCATTGGCGTTGGCGAGGCCGCTGGATATGATCTGCTGAATCAGGGCCTGATTGCCGTTGAGAACCTGCTGAATCTCCGAGTTGAGATTGAAGGCGGTGAACTGCTGCGGCGTCTGTACGCCGATGTTGGTGGCGTGGGTGCGCGCGATCTCGTAGATGCGGACCTCCAGCAGCACCTGGCTGCGGCCATCCATCAGGCCGGTAAGCGTGCTGTTCAAGAGGGCTAGCTTCGATTCCGGGCCGCGCACCGTCACTGCGTTCTGTGTCGCATTCGCGGAGACCTGGGTGAGCTCGAGCACATTGCGCGCGACATTGCTGACATCGGTGAAGTCCTGGGCGTTGAGGCCGGGAAGATAGACGGTTTCCAGCATCAGACGTTCGTACTCCTGCCGATTGGAGCGCGTGTCTTTGGCGACGAGGACGCGATGGGGATCGAGCGGCACGAAGAAGGTGTTGGTCTCAAGCTGCAGTAACTGCTCCGCCTGTTTGAAGTCCACGTCATCGACATCGAAGCGGACAGGCTGCGAGCTGACACTGGAGTCAAAGCTGGGCGCGATGCCATAGGCGGCAAGGACCTGCCGCAATAGAGATTGGCCATCGGCGCGCACATGAAAGCTGCGTTTGCCGGATGTGGGCTCGAGGCGGATGGCGTCGGCGACGGTGGAGGCGATGTCGTCGGTCTGGAGCGGGGCGCTTTCGATGCCTGCGACATCCCCGGTATGCTGCGCCACGAGGGGGTTGGTGGGATCGACCTCAAGAGCTTCGGAGAGGCGCGCGTGGACGATCTCGTCTTTGCCGAGGATGCGGGCCTTTTCCGCCTGCTGGATGAGGTCCGTCACGAAGTGAGCCTTCGCGATCGCGACAGCGTTCTTGTAGTCCGCGTTGGTGGGATCGAGAGCCGCGGCTTTGCTGAAGGCGTCGTAGGCGGCGCGGGTGTTGCGATCCTCAATGGCGTGCGCGCCGGCGAGATACGCCTTGGCTGCGTCGCGCTTGTCGTGGTGGGTGGGCGCAGGCTCGGCAGGGGTTTGTGCGTGCGCGGCCAGTGTGAGGGCGAGCGCCCATGCGGCGGCGCGGAGCAGGCGGCTCATCGAGATTCGTTCCTGGTGACGACGTGGTTCGTATCGGCTTCTGAGGCGAGCAGCTCTGAGGCGAGCAACAGGGCGGCGAGATTTTCCGCGCAGATGTCCGGCGTGTGCTCCATGAGGCGATCGAACGCGGAGTGGCCGGTGGCGACGGCGATGACGGGAAGGGCATTGGCGCGCGCGGCTGCGATATCGGAGGGCGTGTCGCCGACGATGACGACCGAGGCGTGTTGGCCGGCGAGTGCGCGTGCTTCCGCGGCGGCAGCAGCGATCATCTCGGCCCGTTGCTCGTGGGCATCGCTGAAGCCACCGAAGGTGAAGTGTTCGCGCAGGCCGGTGCGCTCCAGCTTGAGCCAGCCGATGGATTCGAGGTTGCCGGTGGCAACACCCAGCCATTTGCCGGCGGCGGCGAGATGACGAAGTGCTTCGACCACGCCGGGCATGATGGTGAGCTGCATGGCGGCGGCGTCGCGCTCGACGGTGGAGCATATGGCTTGGAGCAGACGCGGCTGGTGCGGGCGCCAGGTCTCGTCGGCGATGCCGGCGGCGGTAAAGGCGTCGCGCAGGATGCGGGGGTCGGTGGAGCCGGCTACGGTGACGGGTTCGAGCGAGAGCGGGTGGCCGAGGACTTCCAGGCAGGCCTTGGAGAAGGCGTTGTAGTGGACGCGGCCGGGGTCGCGCAGCAGGGTGCCGTCGATATCGAAGAGATAGGCGTCGTATTGATCCCAGCCGGGACCAGAGTCATAGGGGCCGGGACGCCAGGCAACGCGGCCGTGCGCGGTGAGATATCCGCTATAGCCAGCGGAGGATTCGATGACGGAATTCGACAAGGCGGCCGGCTGCTCCTGAGTGGTTGAACGCCTTCTCAGGATAGCTGAGGCAGTATCAGCCCTGCTGGCGCATCACCTGTTTCGGCTGTTCAAGCAATGGACGCACGGGGCGTGGCGGACGCTTGAGGCCGTTGCGGATCTGGGCGGGATCCATGTGGAGCTCGGCGATGGTACGGCTCAGGGTATTCCGGTGCATGCCGAGTTCCTTGGCGGCTTTGCACTGGTTGCCGCGATGGGCGGCGAGCACTTCGAGAATGAACCGCTTTTTGAACTCGCGGATGGCTTCGTCGTAGGTAATGCCACCGGCGTGCATCTGGCTGACCAGGCTGTCCAACTCGCGTTTCACAGAGTCCTCTTTCTTGGCTAACGGACCGAATCTCGGCGCCGGTCTCTTCATTCAGTAATGCAAATTAGTGGTGCTGGCCCAAACCTGACGCCTCGCGGCGTGCAACGTCTTCGAGGGAATGCAACCCGGACTGAATTCTACCGCCTAAGTCCCGCGGCAGCACAGTAACACTTCCGTGTGCCCCGGGAACAAAGTATGGCACGAGTTGGGACTGATCGAACCATGGCTGCCGCGGAAAAAACGCGGCTATAGCAGCGACGCCCAATGCCACCAGAATGTACCCCTTGAGCAGACCGAAGGCTCCCCCGGCGATGCGGTCGGCCCAACCCAATCCTATGCTGTGAAGTACCCAGCGTAGCATCCGGCCGAGGATTGCGGCGGCCAGCATAACGCCGAATGCGACGAAAAGGAAGGCGATAGCTGCCGCGGCGGCGTCTTGGTGCACGAAATGCTGGATCCAGGGAACGATCTGCAGGTAATAGTGGCCGGCCATGATGATGCCCGCGACGAGCCCGGCGAGGGCGCAGACCTCCACCAGGAAGCCATGGAGGAACGCTGTCACCACGGAGATGACCAGAACCGCCAGGATGGCCCAGTCCAGTGGAGTCAGCGTCTGCATGGGGTGATCGTAGCCTAACTTCACCCGAGATCGAGCTCGCGGCCGGTGAGGAGGCGGTAAGCATCCAGATACTTGCGTTGCGTTTTTGCCACGATGTCCTCTGGCAGGGCGGGCGCGGGGGCCTGCTTGTTCCACTGGATCTGCTCCAGGTAATCGCGGACGAACTGCTTGTCGAAGGAGGGTTGCGGGCCGCCGGGGGCGTACTGGTCGGCCGGCCAGTAGCGCGAGGAATCGGGAGTCAGGACCTCGTCGGCGAGCACGATGCCATCCGGGGTGACGCCGAACTCGAACTTGGTGTCGGCGAGGATAACGCCGCGCTGGGCCGCGTAGGTGGCGGCGCGGTTGTAGATGTCGAGGCTGAGGCCCTGCAGTTTGGTGGCGGCCGGCTCGCCGATGCGCGTGATCGTCTCGTCGAAAGAGATATTTTCATCATGCTCGCCACCCAGGCTCTTCGACGCGGGTGTGAAGAGAGGCTGGGGCAGCTTGTCGGACTCGCGCAGACCCTTGGGTAGCTGGATGCCGCAGACAGCGCCGGTGGCCTTGTAGTCCTTCCAGCCGGAGCCGGAGAGATAGCCGCGCACGACGCATTCGACGGGGAACATCTGCGCACGCTTGACCAGCATGGAGCGGCCCGCGAGCTGGCTGGCGTAGGGGCGCAGAACGCTGGGATATTGCGCCACGTCCGCGGTGATGAGGTGGTTGGGTACGACGTCGCGCAGCAACTGGAACCAGAAGAGCGAGAGCTGGGTGAGGATTTTGCCTTTGCCGGGGATGCCGGTGGCGAGCACGTGATCGAAGGCAGAGATGCGGTCCGTGGCGATGAGCAGGAGATGTTCGCCGACGGCGTACAGGTCGCGCACTTTGCCGCGTGCGAGCAGAGGGAGGCCGGCGAGATCGGTCTGGGTGAGTGTCTGCAAAGGGATGTGCTGCCTCGATGATGTGATGGCCTGACTCTTCGATTTTCCGAGGGGGTCTGGGCTTTGTCAACGCGGTGCGGACTCGCGTTGTTCTTAACTCCGCGATTCAATACGCTTGGGCAGGATAGGTGAGGAATGGATTCCGCGGAAGACGGCTGCCACTCGACCTGGAGTTTACCGGAGTATCCGTAGAGCCAGGTGCGATTGAAAGCGTCGGCTTCGATACGGAAGCACTTCTGCTGGTCGTCATTCCACTCGCAGACATTGGCGATTCCGGAGAATACGAGCGAGAATCAGGACCAATTCGCGACCAACTATTACGGCGCGTGGCTTTCCTTTTTCAATGAACCTTCGCTGCTGAAAGACAGTTCAGAAGGAGCACCAAAGGAGACGTACAGATTCTTTGGCTGTGGACGTTCCATCACGCAATAGTGATCGGAATGGATGTTGCAAAAGATGGCACGGGGAACCTCGTCACTAAAGTCGCCGCCGGCGAGGCAGGGTTTGGTATGCGCAATCGAAAGGTTCTTGAAGATACATCGCGCCAGCTCAGTCGAGTGGAAACACAGGCATTCCTTCGCGATCTCAACGGCGACGGATTCTGGTCGATGGAGGGGGGAGAGGCCGCGGAGATTAGGGGCGAAGACGGCTCGGAATGGATCCTTGAAGGAGCGAAGAGCGGACGGTATCATGCAGCCGCGCGCTGGACTCCGTGCGGAACGGGATTTTATCCAAAGCTATATCACCGGCCACAAATCTGTTCGATTGGACGCATGCTTGCATTCGACCTCGCCCATATGAATATCCCGAAGGACGAGGTCTACTGATCGCTAGGCAGTGGCGCGCTGCTCTACGCGGCCGTGCGCGTGATGATGGCCGCCCATGTGCACGGAGACGAGCTTCGAGACGCCGGGCTCCTGCATGGTGACGCCGTAGATGAGATCCATGGCGGTCATCATGCGTTTGGAGTGGGTGACGAGCACGAACTGCGTCTCGTGCGCCATGCTCTTGAGCATGTCCGCCAGGCGGCCGACGTTGGTTTCGTCGAGCGGCGCGTCGACCTCGTCCAGCACGCAGAAGGGGCTGGGCTGGTAGAGGAAGATGCCGACCAGCAATGAGAGCGCGGTGAGCGCCTTCTCTCCGCCGGAGAGCAGCAGGACGTTCTGCAGCTTTTTGCCCGGCGGCGAGGCGACGATGTCGATGCCGCTCTCGGCGGTGTTCTCCTCGTCGGTGAGGCGCATGAAGGCCTGGCCGCCGTTGAAGAGGCGCGTGAAGGTGACGGAGAAGTTCTCGTTGATGCGCGCGAAGGCCTCGTCGAACTTGGTGCGGGAGATGGTGTCGATTTCCTTGATGGTGGCCTGGGTGTTCTCGATGGAATCGAGCAGGTCCGTGCGCTGCGTTTCGAGGAAGTGGTGACGCTCGGCGGCTTCGGTGTACTCCTCGAGCGCCATCATGTTGACCGGGCCCATGGCTTCCAGGCGGCTCTTCAGGCCACGACACGCCTCGTCCTCGGTGGCGAGCGCTTCCTCTTCGAGCCGCACGATGTCCTCCTGCGCGCGGAGCTCGCCGGCTTCGACGCCGAGATCGCTGACGCAGGTGGCTTCGAGGTGTTCGAGGTCGGCGGTGAGCTTGGCGGCCTGCGCGGCATGGCTGCTGCGGCTCTCGCGCAGGGCATCGGTTTCGGCGCGCAGCGTCTTGAGCTGCTGCTCGCTTTCGAGCAGGGTGATGCGCAGGAGGCGCGCTTCTTCGGTCCAGCGCGCGGTTTCGGCGGTAGCCTGCTCGCGGAGTTCGGCAAGCTGCTGCTGCTGGGTGGCGAGCGATGCGTTTTCTTCGGTGCGCTGCGTCTGTTCGGCGGCGGCTGCGGCGAGCTGCTGTTCCAGCTGTACAACGCGGCGGCCAAGGTCGGCATACATGCGATCGATGCGCGCGAAGGAAGCCTCTGCACCACGCTTGCGCTCTTCGAGGCCGGCAAGCTCTGCGACGGCCTGCGAGGATGCCTGCTGCGCGGTCTCGCGGGTTTCGCGATGGCCGGCGAGGGCGGCTTCGAACTCGCGCTGTTGCGATTCGGCGGTGCCGTGCTCGGCTTCCAGGCGCGCGACGTCTTCGCGCTTGCGCTCCATGAGAGAAGTGCGTGCCGCGCGGGCATCTCGGTTGCGCTCGCTGTCGAGCGACCAGTCCTGCAGGCGGCGTTCGAGGCGCTTGGCTTCCGACTCCATCTGGCGCAGTGCGGCGCCCTGGTTCGCGCTGTCGCGTTCGGCGGTGCGGCGGTCTTCGTTCTTCGCTTCGAGCAGACGCGTCTTCTCAGCGAGAGTGCGGCCGAGCGCGGCAGCGCTGGTCTCTGCCTGTGCGAGATCGACCTCGAGCGCATCCAGCTTCTGTTGCGTATCGCGCAGCTCGCGCTTGATGGCCAGCGGGCCCTCCGCGCGCGGTTTGCCGCCGGTGACGGTGACGTTGTGAAAGCACTCGCCGGAAGGCGCGAGGAAGAAGGCGCGCGGATTTTCAAGCGCGAGTGAGCGGGCGGTATTTGCGTCCGGCGCGACGTAGCCTTCGCGCAGCTTGGGCAGGATCGCTTCAAGCGAGGTGCCGAAGCCGTCGAGCACGCGGATGCAGTCCTTCAGCCGCACGATACCTTCGCGGCTGGTCTGGGTGCCGGTGGGTTCGGTGGGGTCGAAGGAGAACTTTGCCTGCGCGTCGTGCGGATGCACGAGGAAGGTTGCGCGGCCGTCGACATCGCTTTTCAGCAGGCGCATGCCTTCGTCGGCGGCGTCCCAGCTTTTGACGACGATGTAGTTCAGCTCGTCGCGCAGGTATTCGTCGACGACGCTCTCGTATTGGCCTTCGACTTCGAGGAAGTCAGCGAGTGTGCCAACGGCGGAGAGGCCGGCGCCACCGGTGCTGGAGGTGTGGCCGTTGGTGCGGAAGAGTTTGCGGACAGTGTCGGTAGAGTAGCTGTGCTCGCGGATAAGACCTTCGAGGGAGTTGCGGCGGCCGGTGAGCGTGGCGTGTTCGGCGCGAAGCGTGTCACCGCGGCGTCGCGTCTCGGTTTCGTCGGCGCGTGTCTGCTCGATCTCTGCACGGAGGGTGAGGATCTCCTGCTCTAAACGGGTGAGCGCTTCGGTTACGGATTCGAACTGGAGCGATGCCTGACCGCGCTCTGCGCCGAGGCTTTCGAGATCGCGGCGGGCGGCATCCATCTCGCCGGAGAGCCGTTCGGCTTCGCGCTCCAGTGCGCCGAGTGCTTCTTCGGCCTGCGATGCCTGGTTGCGCGCGTTGGCGGCTTCGGAGAGCAGTTGCAGTCCGCGGCGGCGTTCGGCTTCGAGACGCTGCTCGGCATGCGCGACGGTCTGAGCGGCTTCGCGAGCCTGCTGCTGGAGCGCCTCAGCCTGCTGGCGAAAGCGTGCTGCTTCCGCGGCGGCGGTTTCGAGGAAGCTGCGGTGCTGCTCGCGCTCCGTGGTGAGGCCGTCCATCTGCTGGCGTGCCTGATCGAGTTCGGCGCCGCCGGCGGCGGAGCGGGAGACGAGGTCGGCGATGCGCTCCTCGTTCGCGTGCTGGCGTGCGCTGGCGCGTTCCAGATCGATGGCGGCCTGGCTGGCGCGCGCGCTGGCTTCTTTCGCGCTGGCATCGAGCTCATAGCCGCGTGCGACGGCGGCGGCGTGCTCGGCATCGAGCGATTCGACGTGCGCGGCGGAGGCGTCGATCTGCGTGGTGAGGGAGGCGATCTGGTCGTGGAGCGAGACGCTGGTCGCATCCATCTGATGGAGGCGGCTGGCAAGGACCACGCGCAGGCGCGTGCGCAACTCGTCGCGCACGGCGGCGTAACGCTCGGCCTTGGCGGCCTGGCGCTTGAGCGAGTTCATCTGCCGCGTGACTTCTTCGAAGATGTCGTTCACGCGGGCGAGATTTTGCTTTGCGGATTCAAGGCGCAGCTCGGCGAGGCGCTTCTTGGTCTTGAAGCGCGTGATGCCGGCGGCCTCTTCGATGATGGCGCGGCGATCGTGCGGCTTGGAGCTGAGAAGCTGGCCGATGCGCTCCTGCTCGATGATGGCGTAGCTCTCCGGCCCGAGGCCGGTGCCCATGAAGATGTCCTGAATGTCGCGCAGCCGGCATAGCTTGCCGTTGAGCAGGTATTCGCTGTCGCCGGAGCGAAAGAGGCGGCGGGTGACGATGATCTCGCCGGCACGCGCGGGCGTGCGCTGGAACTTGCGGCGGCGGATTTTCAGTACGACGGAGTTTTGCGTGGCGACGGCGACGGAACCCTCCTGGGATGGGGCCTCCTGCGAAGCGGCTTCGCCCTCTGGAACAGCGTCCTGCTCTTCGCCTTCGATCACGGTGCCGGGCTGGGCCTCGGCGATGATCTCCTCGGTTTCGACGGAGCGCGCCTGACGGTGCGCGTCTTCGTCCCAGTCGCCGTCGGCGGCGACGGTCCCATCGCCGTTGCGGCTGGCTCTGTCCATTCGTTCTTCGGGGCCCAGCGCGTCATCCGCGAGCGGGCCTTCGCCGTAGGCGTCGGGATCGATGAGGGTGAGCGAGACCTCGGCCATGCCGAGCGCTTTGCGATCGCGCGTGCCGGCGAAGATCACATCCTCCATCTTTGTCCCGCGCAGGGTGCGCGCGGACTGCTCGCCGAGAACCCAACTGACGGCGTCGAGGATGTTCGACTTGCCGCAGCCATTGGGGCCGACGACGGCGGCCATTCCCTGGCCGGGCAGGGTGAGCTCGGTGCGGTCGCAGAAGGACTTAAAGCCGAGGATCTGGATCTTTTTGAGCTTGAGCATCGGTACACCCTTGGGAGCGGAGGCGGAGCCCGGGCAGGCTCCTCTTCCACTCGAACACAGTCTTCACAAGAATGGTAGCCGGGCACGAGGGGCGATTCAACACTGATACCCCTACCTATTGTGGATAAGGGGGGCGCAATTGCGAGGCGTTGGGCTGGAGGTGCATTTGGGTCCGGAACGGGGCCGGAATGAAATCCGGAGTGACCCGGAACCGGTGCAAGACGACGCGGGCCTCAGGGCTTTTGAGTGGGGCGCATCTTGACCTCGCTGATGAAGGACTGCGGCGGCTGCGTGACCAGCATGGCGACGACGTTGGCAACATCCTCGGGCTGGAGCATCTTGGCGCGCTCTTTGACCTTTCCTGCGGAGCTTTGGCCGCCCCGGCCGAAGCTGGTGTTGACCGAGCCGGGGGCAACAACGGAGACCCGGATGTTGTGGGCGCGCAGCTCCTCTGCGGCGGAGTAGCTGAGGCCGTTGAGGGCCCATTTGGAGGCAGAGTAGGCGGCGCCGTTGGCGAGAGGGCCCTGGCCGGCCAGAGAAGAGATATTCACGATCTCGCCACCCCCACGCGCGATCATGTGCGGTACGACAGCTTTCATGAGCAGGAAGGGAGCGCGCAGATTGGTGGCAAGGATGGCATCGAAGTCCTCGACGGGCATCTCGTGCAGTGGTGCACCGATTCTGCCGATGCCGGCGGCATTGATGAGGATGTCGCAACCGCCTGCCGCTTCGATACGCGGAGTGAGGGTGGCGATCGCGGAGGCAGAGGCGAGATCGCAGGGCAGGGTATCCACCGCAGTGGCGAGATGGATAACGTTCTGCTTCACCTCCGCGAGCGCTGCCGGGTCACGAGCGACGAGCAACAGGCGGGCGCCAAGCTCGGCCAGACGCAAAGCGATGGCGCGGCCGATGCCGCGCGAGGCACCGGTGACCAGCGCGGTCCTGCCGTCGAGTGGCGAGCCGGCGGCGGTTGAGGGAGCATTTGTTCCGGGGATGAAGCTCTGTGGCATGGACCCTCCTCTTGTGGGATCGTTATACAGGGTCGTGATACAGGGTCGAGGTTCGTCCCTATGGATGACATTCCCATGACATTCTCTTGCTTCGATGAGTCAACGCGGCGACGATCCTGCGCATCTCTACCCGTGATTGTCGAGTCGCCAGCCGGAGCGTGTGAGCGTTCCGCTTGCATGGGGGGAGGCTGGTTCTTATAATCCAGCCACATTGCCGCGCCGTTTCTTTTCCGGGACAGAATCGATTGCCGTGCCGAGCCTTGCGCGCTTTCGGGAATGCCGTGGATGTGAAGACTGCAGGTACGGATATTTCAGGTTACAAATCGCTGCACTTCTCTTTAGGAGCGTTGAATGAAGAAGGTCGCCTTAGCTTCTCTGCTGGCAATTGCTACCAGTATGCTGTGCGCTACGCCCATTGCCCTGGCCCAGGCCGCGGCCTCGGGCGGAGCCGCAGAGCAAATCACCATTAAAGATCCCGCCGAGTACAACGATTACTCGAACGCGATCAGCCAGTCCTCGCCAGCGGCGAAGGCTTCCGCCATTGAAGCGTTCCTCACCAAGTATCCGAACTCGGTGGTGAAGGCACAGATGCTGGGTCTGTTGATGGCTGCCTACGAGGCGCAGAACAACACGGATAAGACCGTGGACGCAGCCAACCGCCTGCTGCAGGTCGATCCGAATGACCTGAGGGCATTGGCCACTACGGTCTACATCAAGAAGTCGCAGGCAGCGCAGAAGTCGACGCCCGCCGAGCAGCAGCCATTGCTGGACGAGGCGGCCGCGAATGCGCAGAAGGGGCTGGCCGCCTCCAAGCCGGCGAACGTGTCGGACGCCGACTTCGAGAAGCTGAAAGCGGCCACGGCGCCGATCTTTTACGGCGCGATTGCGCTGGACGCTCAACTAAAGAAGGACTATCCAGGCGCGGAAGATAATTTCAAGAAGGAGCTGGCGGCGGTGCCGATAGCCCAGACGCAGACCGGTCCGCAACTGAACGATACGTACCTGCTGGGACAGGCCTATGCGCAGCAGACTCCACCTGATCTGAAGAATGCTGTGTGGTTTCTGACGCGCGCTGCAGCGTACGCGCCGCCGGCCGCCAAAGACCAGATCGAGAAGGCAGCCGAGTACTACTACAACAAGTACCACGGCAGCATGGATGGCTTTGACCAGGTGAAGACGCTGGTGACGCAATCTGTGCTTCCGCCTGACAGCTACAATCCAACGGCTGCGCCGCCGCCGCCCTCGCCCGCTGACCAGGCAGCGAAGGTGGTTTCCACCACTCCGGACCTGAAGACGCTGAACCTGAACGATAAGGAGTTCATCCTCTTCAACGGCAAGCCGGAAGATGCCGGAAAGATGTGGGACACGATGAAGGGGCAGACCTACCAGATTCCTGGCAAGGTGGTCTCGGCAACCACGGACTCCGTGCAGCTTGCGGTAACGGATGACGCGAAGGCGTCGAACACTGCGGACTTCACCATCAACATGAAGAAGCCGCTGTCCACACCGCCTGCGATCGGCACGATGGTGAACTACAACGCCACCTTCGATTCGTACACGCAGAATCCGAAGATGATCACACTCATCGACGGCACGCCGCCGGCGCCGGAGAAGCCGGCACGGCGTGCAGCACCCCGCCGTCGCGCCGCACACTAAATCAAGAGTGCAGTGCGAGGTACAGGAAGGGCGACCCAGGAAGCGGGCCGCCCTTCCTCTTTTGTGGGGGTAGAGTGGCCGTGGACGCGTGGTAGATTGGCCTTGCGATGCACTCTCCCGGCACATGCGGCAGGTATGGGAATCCGGCTGGACGCGGGATTTTCGCGCTGGCGCTGGGTTTTGCCTGCGTGCTGCCCTGCGCGGCGCAATTGCATCGGCATCGCAACGGACCGCCACCGCCCGGGGAAGAAGAGAAGATTGCCGCGCTGAACGCGCAAACATCCACACTTCCCGTGCTCGACGCGGGTGCGATGAGCGCAACGGACCGGGCACTGCTGCAACAGCGGGAAGTGGACGTAAGCAGCGCGGCTGCGTTTTACGGCTTCGACATCAGCGACAGTCACTGGACGTACCAGCAGATCGTCTGCCGTTCGCTGCCCGATCACATGATGCTGAACTTCCAGAATGACAGCGTGGCGCATGGTCCGTCGCATTTTGTCGCAGTGGTGCCTTCGAACGGCGACAAAGTGCAGGTGGTGACTGACTATGCGCACGGTCTGTTGCCATTCCATGCGGCGTGGGAGAAAAGCTCGGCGTATGAGGCGTTCAATCGGATGACGACCTCGGATCGCGGCGAGCATGAACTGGGTCCGCAATCGCACTGGCTCAATCTGGGCATGTGCTTCGTCGCGCTTACCGGGCATGTGCCGATGGCGGCTGTCCCGAAGGAAAACGTGGAGGCGTCCGAAGCGCTGACGAAGCGCAACGGCAGCACCCCGATCATCATGATCGATCCGGGCAAGGATGCGGAGGTCCAGTTCAGCGACGTGTCCATGGCGCGCACGGGCAACTGGCGGCTGCGTTTCGACACTCGTGGGCGATTGACCAAGGCCGAGCTGGACAGCGTCGGTCCGCTGAAGACGCGCGTGGTGCCGATGTCCCCGCTGATTCCTCCTATACAGCCGGAATAGGCTGCCGATACCGCCAGACGAGTGCCCGGATTGCCACCGGCATCGTGACCCCGGCTGTCTTCCTTTCGGGCGAGCTCAGCGCATGGCTCCGCCGGTATACTGGAAGGTTCTTTCCCGCATTATGTCCCTGCTCTGGTTGCGAGTCGCGGCTGTTCTTTACGCGGTTGCCGGCGCCACGGCCTTCCCGGCTGTGCTGTACGGGCGGCCGCGATGGCAACGCGTGTCCCTGCCGGCCGCGGTGGCGGGGTTCTTCTTCCATCTCGTAGCCGTCGTAGAGCTGATGGTGGCGGCGCATCACCTGGTGCCGCTGGGATGGGTGGAGGTGCAGGCGACGCTGGCGTTGCTGATCGTGGCCGCCTATCTGCTGGTCTACGCGGTGTATCGCGCAGCGGCCTTCGGCATCATCGCGCTGCCGCTGGCGCTGGTGGTGATGCTGGCGCCGGCGATGGGTGCGAACAGCGGGGGCTTCGTGACGCCGGAGATGCGTTCCGGCTGGCTGGTGGTGCACATTAGCGCGCTGCTGGCGGCATATACCGCGCTGCTTTTCAGCCTGATTGCCAGCGTGCTCTATCTTGCGCAGGAGCGCCGGCTGAAGAGCAAGGCGGGCGTTGGTTTTCTGGCGTGGCTGCCGCCGCTGGAGACGATGGACCGCATTGCCTACCTGAGCCTGCTGATCGGCTTCCCCTGCATGACGCTGGGGCTGCTGGCGGGCTCGCTGATCGCGCAGTTGAGTGTTGGTGCGGCGTATTTTCTCGATCCCAAGGTGCTGCTCTCGTTTGGCATGTGGGGTTTGTATGTGCTGATGTTGCTTGTCCGCCGCAGCACGGGACTGCGTGGACGGCGCGCGATCTATCTGTCCAGCGTGGTCTTTCTCGTCGTGCTCAGCGTCTGGGCAGCAAACACTTTCAGTTCGGTGCACAGGTTCCCCGTCCCATGACCATCCGCCTGCTGGGAGTGAATCATCGCACCGCGCCGATTGAGCTGCGGGAGCGGCTGGCGATTGCGCCGGAGTCACTGGGCGAGGCGGCGCTTGCGCTGCTGGGCACGCCGGGCGTGAGCGAAGGCATGATCGTCTCGACGTGCAACCGCGTGGAGCTGGTGACCAGCTATGAGCAGACGGCGCCCGACGTGATGGACTTCATGCATCGTTACTTCGCGCTCGAAGCGGATGTGTTGCGTCCGCACCTGTACGAGTATGAGGGAGCGGATGCGGTGCGGCATCTGTTCCGCGTGGCTTCGAGCCTGGATTCGATGGTGCTGGGTGAGCCGCAGATCCTGGGGCAGGTGAAGGAGGCCTATACCGCGGCCCGCTCGGTGGGCGCGGTGCAGAGTTCGCTGGAGCGGCTGTTGCAGACGACCTTCACCGTAGCGAAGCGTGTGCGCACGGAGACGCAGATCGGCAGCGCGTCGGTTTCGATTGCGTCGGTGGCGGTCGATCTTGCAAAGAAGATCTTCGGCTCGCTCGACGGCAAGACGGTGCTGCTGGTGGGTGCGGGCAAGATGAGTGAGCTCGCCGCGCGGCACCTGATCCAGCAGGGCGCGAACTCGATCCTGATTGCGAACCGGACGTTTGACCGTGCGGTGCATCTCGCGCAGGCATTCAGCGGGCGCGCTGTCCGCTTTGAGGACCTGCATGCCATGGCGGATCAAGCGGACATCCTGATTACTTCGACCGGCGCGGCGCAGCCCATCTTCCGCCGCGAACATGCGCAGCAGTTCCTGCACCGGCGGCGCAATCGTCCGATGTTTTATATCGACATCGCGGTACCGCGCGATGTGTCGCCGGAAGTGAACCGCCTCGAGGGCGCGTTCGTGTACGACATTGACGATCTGCAGTCGGTGACGGCGTCCCACATGAATGAGCGCAGCCGCGAGGCGATGCAGGCCGAGGCGATTGTGCTGGCGGAGGTGGAGCGCTTCTCCAACGGACAGCAGACGCTGAGCGCGGTGCCGGCGATCGTGTCGCTGCAGCAGTCGATGGAAGAGCTGCGGCAGGCAGAGCTCAAGCGCATGCAGGGGAAGTTGCAGTCGCTCACGGCAGAGCAGCGCAGCGCCGTGGAGGCGCTGACCCGCGGACTTATCAACAAGGTGCTGCACCAGCCGCTGCAGGCGATGAAGGCGGCGGCGCGCGACGGCGACCTGAGGGTGGTCGAGGCGGCGCAGCAGATATTCGGGTTGACCTCGCGAGGCGGGGGACTGGCCTCGCAGGGCGTGGAGACCTCCTCGTCGGGCGACGAGAAGGATGCTGAACGACAGAAGGAAGCGGCTGCGGAGTCCGCCTTCACGGCTGCCGAACGGGATGCCGTCGAGGCGACACGGCATTGATCCGCATCGGTTCGCGCGGTTCGCAGCTTGCGCTCTGGCAGGCGAATCACATTGCGGATTTGCTCCGCGCGCAGGGGCATGAGGTTGCGATTGCGACCATTACGACTACGGGCGACCGGCTGCAGGGCGTGCCGTTTGCGCGGGTTGGCTCGAAGGGCATGTTTACCAAGGAGATCGAGGAGGCGCTTCTTGCCGACGCCATCGATCTTGCGGTCCATAGCCTGAAGGATTTGCCGACGGAGCTGGATGCGCGATTTGTGATCGCTGCGGTGACAGAACGCGTTGACCCGCGCGATGTCTTCGTATCGACCAGGTTCGCGGGCATGGATGCGCTGCCCTCCGGCGCGCGTGTGGGCACCAGCAGCCTGCGGCGGCAGTCGCAGCTTCGGTCGCGCTGGCCACGGCTGGAGTATGTGGACTTTCGCGGCAACGTGGACACGCGGCTGCGCAAGCTGAGTGAGGGGCAGGTAGAGGCGGCGGTGCTGGCGGCTGCCGGGCTGGACCGTCTGGAGCGCACCGAGTGGGTGCGGGAGCGGTTTTCGGAGGATGTGCTGTGTCCCGCGCCGGGGCAGGGCGCGCTGGCCATCGAGTGCCGGGCCGCGGATGACGCGACGCGCGCGGTGCTCGCGATTCTGGATCATGCCGAGTCGCGCTTTGCAGTGACGGCGGAGCGGGTGGCGCTGGCCGCGCTGGGCGGCGGATGCCAGGTACCGATCGGGGCTTATTGCCGGCGGGACGGTGATGCATATCGTGGCGATGCGTATCGAATCACGGGCTGTGTCTCATCTCCGGACGGCGCTACGGTGCTGCGTGCCGAGGAGCGCGGCGCGGATGCCGAGGCGCTGGGAGCGGAACTGGCCGACTCGCTGCTACGGCAGGGTGCGCTGCAGTTGCTGGCGCAGCAGGGCGTCGGCAGATGACTGCGGGGCGGCTGGCTGGACGGCGCATCGTGGTGACGCGCGCCGCACGGCAGAGTGGCGGGTTGCGCGAGCGGCTGGAGCAGCAGGGCGCCGAGGTGCTGCTGCTGCCGACGATCGAGAGTGCTCCTCCGGAATCGTACGTGGCGCTGGATGATGCGCTGCGGGAGGCGAAGCAGTTTGCGTGGCTTGTCGTCACGAGCCCCAACGCGGTGCGCGTGATTGCCGAGCGGCTGGCGGAGCTTGCGCTGCCGCTCGAATCGCTGGAGCACCTGCGATGCGCGGCTGTTGGGCCTTCTACGGCAGAAGCGCTGCGTGCGCTTGGCCTTGCAGTTGAGATAGTGCCGGAGCGGTTTGTTGGCGAGGCGCTAGCTGTGGCGTTGGCGGCGCGCGTGCGCGGACAGCATGTGTTGCTGGTGCGCGCGGCGGTTGCGCGGGATGCAGTGCCCGATGCGCTCAGAGCTGCTGGCGCTGTAGTCACGGTCGTGGATGCGTATCGCACGGTTGTTCCTGCGGATGCTGTGGAGCGGGCGAAGGCGATCTTTGGAGCGAAGCCGTTGCCGGATGCTGTCGTCTTCACCAGCGGGTCTACGGTCACGCATCTGCTGGATGTGCTGCGTGACGCGGAACTCACGTTTTCGCGCGAGGTTGCGTGTGTGTCGATCGGGCCGGTGACTTCGGCGGCGTTGCGCGAGGCGGGGCTGGTTGTTGCGGCGGAGGCGGAGACGGCTTCGCTTGACGCGTTGGCCGATGCTTGTGTGCAGTTGTTTACGCGCTCGTGATCATTCGCGGCACTGCGAGTAAACTGCAGGTCCTTCGCTTCGCTCAGGATGACACTGCTTCTTTATGCGTCGCTAGTGGCTGGACCAGGTCTTGTCGTTGGAGTCGCACTCTTTCTCGATGGTGCAGTCGATGCAGCGCGGTTTGCGGGCGATGCAGATGGCGCGGCCGTGCAGGATGAGCTCGTGGCTGAAGGCGATCCAGTGATCTTTGGGGATGATCTTCACCAAGTCCTGCTCGACTTTTTTTGGCTCGGTGTTGAGGGTGAGCTCGAGGCGGCGCGAGAGGCGCAGCACGTGGGTGTCGACTACTATGCCTTCTGCGATCTGGTAGGCCACCCCCAGGACGACGTTGCCGGTCTTGCGCGCGACGCCGGGGAGGGTGAGCAGCTCGTCCATCGTCCGCGGCACGTTGCCGCCGAAGCGCTCGACCACGCCCTTAGCGGCGCCTGAGATCGACTTCGCCTTGTTGTGGTAGAAGCCGGTGGTGCGGATGAGCTCTTCGATCTCGGGCAGCGAGGCTTTGGCCATGGCGGCCGGGGTGGGGAAGCGGCGGAAGAGCGTGGGTGTGACCATGTTGACGCGCGCGTCCGTGCACTGCGCGGAGAGGATGGTGGCGACCAGCAGCTCCCACGGGTTCGAATGCAGCAGCGCGCAGGTGGCGTTTGGATAGGCTTTCTGCAGGCCTGCGATGATCTTCGCGATGCGTGCCGGCGAGGTCTTGAGTTGCGGCTTCGCGTGCTTCTTCGCAGCCGTTGTCTTTGCGGCCTTCGCCGGGCGCTTCTTCGCTGTGGCCTTGCTTGCTGTGGGCATCTTCAGCCGAGGCGGTCGAGCATGGCTTCAGGCGTCATGCGGATGCAGGTGTAGATCGGCGTGTCCTTCAGGGTGTAGGCGCTGATCTCGACCTCGCGGAGCTGCTGCACCAGATCGAGGAAGTCTTCCGGGATAGTTGGTCTCGAAGGCGACGACGAACTCCTGGTCATCGATGCCGAAGGAGTAGGTGGTGTTGAGCTTGACGCGCGGAAACATATGGCCGATGCGGATGTGCTCGTTCATCAGGCGCTGGCGCTCCGGCGCGGGCAGCAGATACCAGGCGCGGGTTTTCCAAAAGGGATAGATGAAGATGTACTTCTGACCGCCGGGGCGGATGGAGCCGCGGGAGTCGTGCTGGCCTTCGTGCTCGTGGCCGATGAGGTAGGGCGAGCGCTTGGTCATCGCGATGTAGTTGTTGGCGAGCTGGAGGTAGCCGCCCAGGGGGGTGGCCATGAGCTCGGCCATCATCTCGCTGAGGTCGTCGACGGAGTAGCAGATGCGCCAGAGGACCATGTCGCAGTCGGGGCGGAGGCCGACGGTGGAGTAGGTGAGCGAGAGCAGGCGGCCGGGCTGGTTCCAGCGGGCGAGCACTTCGGCGAAGAGGCGCTTGTGCTCGGCGCGCTCGGCGGCGGGAAGGCGACGCCACTCCGGCATGACCTTGAAGAAGCTGAAGCCGATCATCTGGCGC
Organism: uncultured Acidobacteriaceae bacterium; assembly: GCA_963763665.1. GTDB lineage: Bacteria > Acidobacteriota > Terriglobia > Terriglobales > Acidobacteriaceae > KBS-83. The sequence goes on from CAVXPT010000007.1 coordinate 486,569, forward strand.
TTGACGGGAGTTTCGGATTCTCTCGGGCTGTGCGGCGCGGAGGCGGGCGCTTCAGCGGCTACGGGGGCGAGTGTTTCGGCCATTGTTTCTCCTGTTCTTTGTCTCGATGGTAGCAAGGATGGAGACGTAACGTTACCGCCTACCCCTCCCCCCTCCCGGTGCGGGAGGCTGGCTGGGAACTCTTTTGCTTTGTTTGGTTTACGGCCTCTCCGGAGACCTAAATTCGTCCAAATAAAGGGCTTAGCGCGTAAATTCGTCCAGCCATTGGAGTTAGGGGCTGGCCGTCCAGGCAAAGGCGCCTGCGGCGCACTCGGGTTTGGTTCGCTCCCTTTGCTCGCTCACATTTCGATGGAGTAGGGGCGACTTCGCTTGATCCCATAACCAAATGCACCTAAATCCAGAGTAGCAATTTGGAAGGGGTGATTTGGCAGAAAAATGACGTGCACTGGTTACGCCGTGCCATTGTGGGATTGGCCGTGCGGGCCCTCAGCTTCGGGCTATTCAGGACGGGCCTCCGAGCGTGTGGCGATTCTGACGAAAGGATGTGCGATGGCGCTTCGCGCGACGGCATTCGCCCACCCTACGCATTCCCACCCCAACCTGCCAAAAGCGCGCAGTTCGGGGACGCCGGTCGCGTAGGATGGGGCACCCGATACAGATCTCGCTGAGATTGACGCAGTCATTTGGCTACACTCGTTCTGGATTTTGGGGAGGGCGTTATGCCGACAGCGAAGGATGGGAAGATCTGCTACATCGAGATGCCGGCGACGGATGCGCAGGCGTCGGCGGATTTTTATCAGCGGGCGTTTGGGTGGACGATCCGGACGCGCGGCGATGGCGCGACTGCGTTTGACGACACGACGGGCGAGGTGAGCGGCGCGTTTGTGAAGGGGCGTCCGCCGGCCGCGACGCCGGGATTGATGGTGTACATCATGGTGGACAGCGTGGCGGAGGCGATCGAGAAGGTGAAGGCGAATGGCGGCGAGATTGTGCAGCCGATCGGCGGCGATCCGGGAGAGATGACGGCGCGCTTTCGCGATCCGGGCGGGAATGTGATTGGGCTGTATCAGGAGCCGGCGTGAATTGCCAAACAGACCTAGTCGTGGAGAACCAGCGGAGCCGCGCTGTTTGATGGAATCATGACCAAACGAGGAGCGGTCTTTTTCTTGTTATGCCTGTTGAGCGCTCCCTTGCAAAGTCAGGAGCCAGCGTTTTTGGGCGCTTGGCGTCAGAGCGGAATCAAATGGACGAAGCCGCCTGCTGAGCTTTATTTAAAGGAATGCTCCGCCGAATCTGCCATTCTCTTTTTCGACGCGAATCACGAATTTGTCTTCCTGTATGGAACATTGATCCAAAATCCAACCTCGGAAGGGGTAAGCCACGGAGATGGTCAGGTGGTCTATCTGGGAACATGGGCGACGGATGGCACAACTTTGCATGTCAAATACCAACTCGTTAGCAGAACGGTTTCAAAATCGAATGAAACGATGCCGGGGCCGATGGAAACGGGAGAGATTCAGATCAAGAAAAATGCTCTCCTGTTCGAGAAGATGCAATTTCATGGAGATAGACGGTTGGATAACGATTTGCGAGACATCTTGCAGGGAGAACGCGCTCGTATGAAGGGCCTTCGATGATTCAGAAGCAACGCTGCAAATGGGCGGAGAGCGATCCGCTGTTGCGCGAGTATCACGACAAAGAGTGGGGCGTGCCGGTGCGCGATGGGCGCGCGATGTGGGAGATGCTGATGCTGGAGGGCTTTCAGGCGGGGCTCTCGTGGCTGACGATTCTGCGCAAGCGCGATGCCTTCCGCAAGGCCTTTCGCGATTTCGATCCGGCGAAGGTGGCGCGGTTCACGGAGAAGGATATTGCGCGGCTGCTGAAGGATGAGGGGATCATCCGGTCGCGCGCGAAGATCGAGGCGACGATTGCGGGGGCGCGCATCTTTCTCGCGATGGAGAAGGATGGCGAGGACTTTGCGAAGACGATGTGGGCGTACGTGGGCGGCAAGCCGGTGGTGAACAGGACGGGACAGGTGTTGGCGAAGACGCCGTTGTCGGAGGCGATCTCGGCTGATTTGAAGAAGCGCGGCTTCAAGTTTGTGGGGCCGGTGATTGTGTATGCGTGGATGCAGGCGGTGGGGATGGTGGATGACCACATGCCGGAGTGCTTCCGCCGCGCTGCCGAGAGCGCGAAGAAGCGGCCTGCAAAGGGATAAGGCACATCCGTTACGCCGGGAGGTATTCGTGATCGATGGAGCGCATCTTGTTCTTTACAGCCAGGACGCGGAGGCCGACCGTGAGTTTTTTCGTAACGTGCTTGGCTTTGACGGGGTCGACGCGGGGCATGGCTGGCTGATCTTTTCCCTGCCGCCGAGCGAGGCCGCATTCCACCCCGCCGCGAGCAACGAGCGGCCTGAACTCTACCTGATGTGCGATGACCTTGCGAAGACTATGGCAGAGCTGAGCGCCAAAGGTGTGCGGTGCGGAGCCGTGCACGATGAACGCTGGGGGCAGATCACGACGATCCCTTTGCCCGGTGGCGGGACGGTGGGGCTGTATCAGCCGAAGCATCCAAGGCCCGCGCCCCGCAGCTAAGGTGAGATGGCTGACGGTGCTGCCGCTGTAGCTAACGGCTGAGCGCGACGGAGAGTATCTCGCCGGCGGCGCTTTTGTCGTTTGTCACCGCATAGAGCACGATGGCGTGCTTGCCTTCGAGATCGCTGCAGGGATGGATTTCGCCGTCCGGCTTGTAGTTCATGGCCATGAAGGTGATCTTGTAATAGTCGTTGGCATAGAGGGTGAGCTTCTTCGCGCCATCGACTTCCATTTCGAGGATGGACGGCGCACCGCAGCGCACGCTGTGGATGATGCCGCGGGCTTCGCGCTTTGGCGCGGTGGCGGATGCGGCGATGTGCTGGCTGACCTGGCCGCCGCCAAGTGCGATGGAAACAATCTCGCCGGCGGCGGTTTTGTCTTCCGTTGCGGCGTAGGAGACGAGAGCGTATTTGCCTTCGAGGTCCTTGCAGGGATGCATGTCGCCCTGCGGCGGCTCGTTGATGGAGGAGAAGGGAATCTTGAAGTAGTTGTTGCTGTAGAGGGCGACGGTTTTAGCGGCGTCTTCGACCTGCAGTTCGAGCAGCGCCGGAGCGCCGCAGTGCACGCCGTGGAGGACGCCGCGGACCTGAAGCTGCGGGGCATTGGCGGCTGCGGACGGGTGATGACTCATGGCTTCTGTTGCCGCATCGTTCAGAGCGGGCTGCATCGTCTGCACGGTTTGCACCTGCCCGTCGCGCATGGTCTTGTTCTGCCGAATCTCGCGCGCGGTTTCGTCGATCATGGCGGTCTGGGAGGAGTTGGTGGCGAAAGGGCGGGCCGTATCGAGGACGCGGAGCGCATCGCTGTCGCGCTGGAGCGCGGCCAGCAGGCGTGCGGTGTTGAGGCGATAGAAGATGTTTGAGGGATCGAGTTCCATGGCCTGCAGCTCGAGCATGTGCGCTTCTTCCAGATGCTCATGCTGCATGTGGTAGAGCGACGCGAGCCGGTCGTAGGATGGCGCGAAGGCGGGGTTGAGCTTGATCGCCGACTTGAGGCTGGCTGCGATGGCGGGCGCGTCCTTGAGGCCGCCGTCGTTCATCGCCATGGAGGCGTAGTAGTAGTGGGCGAGGTAGCTGCGTGAGTCGAGCTTGACGGCCTGGGTGAGCCACTTGCGCGCACTCTCCATGTCGTGACTCTGGAGCGCCATGTAGCCCAGAGTTTCGCAGGCGACGGCGTTGTTGGGGTCCTGTTTGAGGACGGCGTCGAGCAGTGTGTGCGCGTCGGCGGTGCGGCCGTTGTAGGCGAGGAATTCGGCGCGGCGTGCATCGGCATCGGTTGCGGAAACGGTGGTGGTTTCGAACGACGCCACATCAGGAGCAGGCGGGCTGGGCATGCGGAAATAGTGAAAGCTGCTCTCGCGGATGTACATCTCGAGGTCTCTCTGCAGCTTGCCGAGATCGCCGAATGCGGCGGCAGCGGCGGTGACCGGATCCTGCTTCTGGATGAGCAGTTTTGCGTACGCGCCGATGCGGTCCTGATGCGTCTGCTGGCTGGTGATCTCAAGGTAGTGGACGAGCGCCCAGGACTCGGCATAGAAGACGGAGCCCTTGTTCTCTTCGTGGTAGTAGGGCGAGTTGTGATCGACGGCGAAGAGCACAGGCAGAGGAATCAGGCGGTTCGCGCGCAGGTAGAGAACATCATCCTGGCTGGGCTGACCGAGATTGACGTCCTTGCCCTGGATGTCGGTGTTCTGGAAGAACTCGGCGATGCCTTCGTTGAGCCAAAGGGGCATCCACTCCGCCGCGCCGCTGAAGGCGAAGTGGGTGTACTCGTGATAGACGGTGGAGAAGGGATGTTCCTGCCCGGCGTCGAGACGCAACAGGATGTAGTTCTTCTCCGGACCGGGCTGGAAGTAGCCGGCGAGGTTGAGCTGGCCTTTCTTCAGGTAGTCGGCCGGCTCGAGCGCTTTGAAGGCCTTTTGGTCTTTCAGCGCGAGGACGAGGATGGGCGCGGGCGCGTCGACCTTCGCATTGGGAAAGAGGGTGTGCAGCACGGCGCGCATGCGCTCGAACTGGTCGGCGAGATGCGCGGCCTGCTTCGCATTGCTGTCGGTCATGACGATGAAGTGCGGGCTGCGCACCTGGACCCAGGCGGGGGCGGAGTCGCGGGCGAAGGCAGGTGTCAGGAAACACAGCGCAGAACAAAGAAAGACGAAAAGGCCCTTCATGGCGCACTGAATGTAGCAAATACGGCGGAGTGCAGCCACGGATTTCTTCTATGGAGGCGGTACGGATGGCCTCGCTATTTTTTCCCGCCAATGTCCAGGCCGAACTTTGGTGAGGTGTTGGTGCCGCTGATCTTTACCGGGATTTCGGCGCCGGCGCCGTGCTTGTGGAAGAAGGGGTCCACGGGTTTGAGCAGGAGCGACTTCCACCAGGTCGCGGTCATCTGCGAGAGTTTGGCGTCGGTGCGGACTTTTCCGGCGAACTCAAACTTCTTGCCGTCGAGCGTGTATTGTCCGGCGAGGTTGACGGTGGCGCCGGGCAACGCGTAGTTCAGCTTGCTGAAGACGATGCGGCCGGAGCGGAGGTCGAAGACGCCGCGCATCTGGGAGTCAACATCGGGTGCGCCGTCATGCGCTTCGCCGGGCTTGCCCTGGGCCCGCAGGCTGAGCATGTCCACCTTGTCTTCCACGCTGCGGCTGCTGAAGTGGATGTTGGTGAGCAGGAAGCGGCCGCGCACGCCGATCTTCTGCGTCACGCTCTGCTTGCCGGGCGGGATGTTGAGCTTCGCCTTCATGTTGAGCGCGCCGCTCATGACAGGCGGCTGCGTCTTTACGGCGAGGTTGAGGAAGTCCTGTATCTGGCCGGCGGGGATATCGATGTCGAGATCGATGATGTGGCCTTTGCCCTTGATGTTGATCACCGATCCGGCGCAGGTAAACTTCGACGCGCCGAGGGTGGCTGCGACGGGCTGCAGATAAGTGTCGCCGCTGGTGCCGTCCACGATGGCGTGGAACTGTGTCTCGAGCGGCACGGGATGCCCGGCCGTATCGAGCTGAAAGTCGGGCGTGTCGGTGGTGCCGTCGACCATGATGCGGTTGAGCTGGCCGTTGAATTTTCCGGTGGAGGAGAGGATGCCGCCGATGCCCTTGATGGTGCCGAGGTCGGCCTGGTCGAAGGTGTAGTTGCCGGTGACGGGGGAGTCGCCGGGGCTTTCGAGGTTCCACGGTCCGAAGGTGCCGACGGCGTGAATGTTGCCGCGCGGGATCGCGTTGGTGAGGGTCGCGTCATAGGGCCATGCGGCGTTGCCGCCGACATCGTGCAGCACGATGTGCTGCAGCATGAAGTCCTTCGGGTCCTTGCCCGGCTTGGCGGTGCCGATGATGAGCTGGGAGTCGTCGCAGATGATTTCGCCTACAGTGATCTTGATTTTGCCGCCATGCTTCTTCGGCCGCTCGGCCTGCCGGCGATATTCCCGGGGAGGAATGTGGATGTCGAGTCCGCTGACGTGCACGCTGCTGACGTGCATGGGCTTGATGAAGAGGCCGGCGATGCCGGCGCGAAAGTCGAAGTGCTGCACGGCGATGAGCGGGTCAGTGGCGCCGGCGGCGATGACGTCATCCGGGGGATAGATGCGCAGACCGCCGCCGGTGACCTGCAGGCCATGCAGTACAGAGACGTCGAGCGTGTCGAGCTCGACCTTGCTTTCGAAGCGGGTGCTGAGGGTTTCGATGACGCGGCCCTTGAGGATGGGACCGGCGTGGCGCAGCACGATTTCCGCGACGATGATGAGCACGACCAGGCTGAGCAGCAGCGAGATGCCCAGCCATTTCCATAACTTTCGCTTTGCCGTAAGAATTCTCCTGGAAGGGATCTTCCGCCTCTGCCGTCTAGTTTCGCACTATCAAAAATTACCTGCGTATGGCTATCCGATGCCTGGATGGATGGGAATAGTTCGTAGAGAGTCACTTCTGCGGTTTTCAGGTTCCGCATTGGCACTTTGCAATCGAGGGCGGGGAGCGGACGGTATACTCAGCCGAAGATGAGCGAGAAAAGATGAGCGAGAAAATTCTTGCAGCAATCGCGCACTTCATCATTGCGGTGATTTCGTCGTCCGGCTACTGGGGCGTTCTGTTGCTGATGGGTATCGAGTCGGCGTGCATCCCGCTGCCGTCGGAGGTGATTATGCCCTTCGCCGGCTACCTGGTGCACACGGGCAAGTTGAGCCTGATCGGCGTGGCGACGGCGGGCGCGCTGGGCTGCAATCTGGGTTCGCTGGTGGCCTACTGGATTGGTGCTTACGGTGGCCGTCCGCTGGTGGAGCGCTTTGGCCGCTACGTGCTGCTGAGCAAGCATGATCTTGACCGGGTGACGAACTACTTCGATCACTGGGGCGGCGTCACGGTCTTTTTTGGACGGCTGCTGCCGGTGGTGCGGACCTTCATCGCGCTGCCTGCCGGTATTGCGAAGATGCCGCAGGGGCGCTTCCATCTCTACACATTTCTCGGCTCGTGGCCGTGGTGCTATGCGCTGGCGTATGCGGGGATGCGGCTGGGCGACCACTGGGACAACGATCCGCGGTTCAAGGAGATCTTCCATCGCTTCCACCTGGTGGTGGTGCTGCTGCTGGTGGCGGCCTTTGCGTGGTTCGTGTGGTCGCACTGGCGGGGCCGAACTGGCCGATCCGGCGAAGGCGCCGTCGGTGCGTGACGCTGGGGCCGCTTCTGATGGTCGCGGCTGACCGGCCTTTGTGGTTGGGGCTCCGTTTCGCCTCGCTCAGGATGTGTCAGACGGGTCCACGGTAGCGGCGCAGCCGGACCGCTCCGGCGAGACATATCGCGGTGAATGCCAGCCCGATCCACAGACCTGGAGTGCTGAGGTACCGTCCCAGCATGAGGTGCGTGCCGGGGTCGATCGGCATGCCACCCGACGCGGGCATGGCTTCGGCGCCTCCCGACAATCGGTCCAGCAGGAAGTTGGCAAAGTGCGAGGTGTTGAACGCGATCTTCTCGACGGCAGCGATCGCGAGCACGGGCAGCGTGGCCCATAGAAATGCCGCGCGCCGGGCCCACGCGGAGACCAGCAGGAACCAGCCATAGAAGGGCGCATGCCAGAGCACATGCACGGTCACGAGGTGATAGAGGAGCATCAGCGACATGGGGAAGAGGGGCACCTGGGTCCAAAGCGTGCCAACACTCAGACCCTTCCCCAGCAAGATCGCGCTGCTGAGGAGCAGCATGATCGACTGTGCCGCAACGGTGACCGCGAAGGTGATCAGCGGGAGAACCACCAGCGGGATACTCGCCTTCGCGAGCACCGCGGTGGAATCGGAAACCGGCAGCGACTTCCAGAAGAGGATGCTGCGGTCGCGGCGTTCGCCGTGCAGCGCTTCGAGGCAGTAGAACATGCCGACGATCATCGCTGTCAGCATGAGCAGACCGGCGATGGAGTCGTAGTAAGAGACGACGACGAAGGTGCCGTTCGCCTGGTGCTGTTTCGCAGGGTCGAGGGTGGAGAGGGAGGGTATCTGTCGCGTCAGATGGATGTTGCTGATCAGAAAACCGATGAGAAACAGGCAGGCGGCGGCGAGCGGAGCGATATAGATGGAACGGTTCTCCCACAACTCGCGGCGCACCGACCAGTAGAAGGGCCTGGTCACTGAGAAGGCAGCGGGCGAGGCGGCCTGCGTGCCTTCGATCCTGGAGTTGAGGGACTCTGGCAGAGCATTTGCTGGAGTATTCATTGGGCCGCTCCTTCCATTTGACCCATTTGACCGACGTGTGGCTGACCAATCTGGCTGCCCACCACGGCGACGAACAAGTCGGCAATGCTCGGTGTGCGCACGTCGCCCAGGGTGCCGAGCTGTTCGCGATCGGCGTGATCGAAGAGCAGGATGCCGCGGCCGAAGACCTGACGCTCGTAAATCGGTTTGAGCGCACGTGCGGCGGCAACCTGTTCCGGATGCACAACCACTTCCAGATAGCGGGATTCGTATTCTTCCATGCTGGAATGCAGCAGGATACGGCCCCGGTCCATGAAGATGACGTCGGTGAGAACGTTCTGCATCTCTTCTACCTGATGCGTTGTGACTACGATGGTGCGGCTGCGATCGAAGTAGTCAGTGAGCAGCGAGTCGTAGAACTGTTTGCGGTAGAGACTGTCCAGGCCCAGGGTCGGCTCGTCCAGCACCAGCAATTTCGCGTCGATGGCCATGACCAGAGCGAGGTGGAGTTGAGTCACCATGCCTTTGGATAGTTGCCTGACCTTTGCGCTTGGCTGAATGGTGGTGTGTGCAAGAAAGCCCTGCGCCCGGGCGCGATCGAATCGCGGATGCACGCCGGCCACATAGTCGAGCAACTGCGAGACGCGCATCCACCGTGGCAGCACGGCGACGTCGGCGATGAAGGAGACGTCGCGCATGAGCCGATCGCGCTCGGTCCAGGGGTTGCGTCCGAGCACCCGCAGCGTTCCCTGATATGGAGTCAGGCCAAGGATCGCGTTCAGCGCTGTGGTTTTACCTGCGCCGTTCGGACCGATGATGCCGAGGATGCGGCCCTCCTCGAGACGCAGATCGATGCCCTGGAGCGCGATGGTGGTGCCGAAAGCCTTGCGCAGGCCGTGTGCTTCTATGCAAACCATGGCTTCAGCGTCCCTCCTTTGCGAGTTTCGACGACGAGCGGCGGTTTGCGGTCTCCAGCAGTTCCTTCGCGGACAGGCCGAGCCGCTCCATGGTGGTACAGATTCTGGGCCATTCTTCGGTCAGGAATTTCTCGCGTTCGCCGCGCAGCAGCAGTTTGCGCGAGTCAGTTTTGACGAACATGCCGAGTCCCCGTCTCTTCTCGACCAGCTGCTCGTCGACCAGTTGCTGGTAAGCCTTCAGAACTGTGAGTGGATTGACCCGGTATTCGGCGGCGACATTCCGCACAGAAGGCAGCGGGTCGCCTTCTTTGAGCACGCCATCGAGAATCATTGCGACGACACCGTCCCGTAGCTGGCGGTAAATCGGCTGATTGTCGTTCCACTCAAGATCCATCCTGTTTCCAGAGTTCCCAGAGAGTCCTTCGGAGGTATGCTCGACTATTTTGCTCGCGCGAGATCGAAGTGTGCACGGACCGGCTTGTCACCTGGCATGATGTACGTCCAGTCCTCGATGTGGTGGTTGGCGTCAACAATCGTGAAGACTGCGTGATCCATGTGTCCGTTCTGCGTGCCGCCAGAGAGATCGAGAAAATCGAACTCCACCCTCTTCCCGTCCGGTGAGGTTCTGGCAACCATGCGCGGCCTGTTTCCGGCGTCGCAATAGTGTGTGAGCAGCAGGCGATCGCCGTCCAGGTAAAGCATGGTGACCGGGTGGTCGTACTTCGCCGGATCGTCCGGCTTTCCTGTTTCCTTCATCTCGTGCACCAGCGCGTTTCCTCGTGATGTCACGCGCAAGGTGACCTGCATATTCGTGTTGCCGGCCATGCCCTCCATGGGCGGGACGGTTGTTACGTGGCCTTCCCAGGAACCCGCTAAAGCTTTCAATGAGTCGAAGGATTTTTGCGCGCCCGACTGGGCGAAAGCCATGGTCGAGAACGAGATCAGAATGACGGACAGCATAAGACGAAGGAATTTCATGCTCTTACTCCTGGAGCGCCCTGGCATCCGCCCCGATTCTTTGGCGCATGTTCCGGTGCTTAGTGTTGTACTTGACTACAACACTATATGACATGTCAATCATTTTTTTCGTGCTATGGCGCGGGCGCGGTCTTCGGAGGAATTCGAGGGAAATTGTCCGCGTTGTCCAAATCGCGGATATCCGAACGTCATGGGAGTAAGCGGGCATGGTGCTCGCTTATAACCGATGGACGGAGGATTTCCATGCAATATCTATTGTTGCTTCATTCCGATGAGAGCGGCTGGTCGAAGATGACGCCGGCCGAACAGCAGCAGGGCTACGCCGCCTACATGGCGTATACCGAGGCGTTGAAGAAGGCCGGCGCCTACGTAGGCTCGAACCGGTTGCAACCTGTTTCTTCGGCGACCACGGTAAAGATCGCCAATGGCAAGCAGCAGGTGCTGGACGGGCCGTATGCGGATTCGAAGGAGCAGTTGGGCGGCTACTACCTGATCGAAGCGCCGGACCTGGACGCGGCGATCGCATGGGCGGCGCGCTGCCCGGGGTCCAGTCACGGAACGATCGAGGTGCGGCCGGTGTGGGAGATGGTGGCCGGTCAGCATCCGTCCGAGCGGCCCCAAACGGCACAGGTGCCGGCTTAGAGCTGGGGCTATGAGCATACCGAAGGGCGACGAGCAGATGCGCGACTGTCAGGCGCGTGAGACCGCGGATGCAGTCGCGCGCCGCAGTTACGGCAAGCTGGTCGCCTTTCTTGCTGCGCGAACACACGATGTGGCGGTGGCAGAAGACGCGCTCTCCGAGGCGTTTCTTTCCGCGCTGGCGGATTGGCCGCGGAACGGGTGCCCGGCCAATCCGGAAGGGTGGCTGCTGACGGTGGCGCGGCGCAAGGCGATCGATGCGGCGCGGCGGCACTCGACCACGGAGGCCGCAACGGGCGAGCTGCAGATCCTGGCCGAGGGTCTGGAGGCGGCCGCGGCGGAGTCTGCGGAGATTCCTGACCGGCGGCTGGCGCTGTTGTTTGCATGCGCGCACCCGGCGATTGAAGCGGGCGTGCGTGCGCCGTTGATGCTGCAGGTGGTGCTGGGACTGGATGCGAAGACGATCGCGTCGGCGTTTCTGTCGTCGCCGGCGGCGATGGGCAAGCGGCTGGTGCGGGCGAAGGACAAGATCCGGCAGGCGGGCATTCCCTTTCGCGTTCCCGAGCGCGAGGAGCTTGCGGGCCGGCTGGACACGGTGCTGGAGGCGATCTATGCCGCGTTTGCGGAGGGCTGGACGGGGCCTGGCGGCACAGATGGCGGGATGGATGTGGTGCGCCGCGACCTGACGGCGGAGGCGATGTTTATGGCGAGGCTGGTGACGGAGTTGCTGCCGGACGAACCCGAAGCCCTGGGTCTGCTGGCGCTGATGCTGCATGCGGAGGCGCGTCGGCTTGCGCGGCGTTCCGCCGAGGGTGAGTTTGTGCCGCTGGCGGCGCAGGATCCGGCGTTGTGGGATGCGCCCATGATTGACGAGGCGGAGGGGCTGCTACACCGGGCGGGCGGGCGCGGCATTGTCGGCCGTTATCAACTGGAGGCGGCGTTGCAGTCGGCGCATGTGCACCGCGGCCGCACCGGCAAAGCCAATTGGGCCGAGGTAGTGACGCTCTACGATGCGCTGTTCGCAGTCTCGGGATCGCCGGTGGTGGCGATCAATCGCGCGCTGGCGATTGCCGAGCTGCGCGGGGCGCAAGCGGGTCTGGACGCGCTGCCGGAGCCGGCGAGCGATGCGCGGCTGGCCGAGTATCAGCCTTACTGGGCGGCGCGCGCGGAGCTGCTGGTGAGGACGGATGCGCGCAACGAGGCGTGGGACGCTTACGAGATGGCGATCGGTCTGGAGCGTGATGGCGCGGTGCGGCGCTTTCTGCAGGGCCGGCAGTCGGCGTTGCGGCCGGAAAGAGATGTGATCGCGGAAGGAGGAGCGACATGGAAGCTCAGGGGGAAGCTCGGAGGCTGAACTACCTGGCGATTGCGGCGGCGACGGTCGTGGCATTCATCGAAGGCTCCTTGTACTACAGCCCGCTGATGTTCGGTCCGTTGTGGATGCGGCTGAGCGGAATGGATCCGAGTGCTGTGAAGGTCTCATCATGGGCGGTGGTGGCGGAGCTCGCGCGTGACTTCGTGCTGACGTATGTAGTCGCGCGGCTGGTGGCGCGTCTGACGGACGCCACCTGGAGAAGCGCGACCGGACTTGGCTTGTGGTTGTGGGTCGGATTTCCCCTGATGCTGTTGAGCGGCTCCGTGATGTGGCAGGGCGTCTCGTGGAAGATCGCCGCGATCCACGCGGGGGATTGGCTGGTGAAGCTGCTGCTGATCACCGCGATTGTCGGTGCATGGGCTGTGGAGCGAACTCGTGCACCTGTTCAGTAATCCACTTCGGAGTCGCTTGCTGGTGATCGAGCGCTATTCGCAGCATCCCGTTCATCAGCAGACCCGACCGGCGTGAACAGCATCTTCGAGGCGCTGCCGGAATCTAAACGACATGGATAGTGCCCCGTTCGTTTTTGTGGATGTATTTTCGGATCGACCGCTGGAAGGCAATCCGCTGGCGGTTGTTCCCGATGCGGATGCGATCGACGAGTCGACGATGCGCCGGATCGCGCGCGAGTTCAACCAGTCGGAGACCACGTTTTTGCTGAAGCCTGCCGAGGCGGACGCGGATTGGCATCTGCGGTCGTTCACGGCGGCGGGACACGAGGTGGCCGGTGCCGGGCACAATGCGCTGGGCGCGTGGTGGTGGCTGGCGGTTTCTGGGCGATTGCAGCTTCACGACGGAACTACCGAGTTTCGTCAGAAGATCGCCGGCCGGGTGTTGCCGCTCGGGGTCGTCTCCGGTGGCGGCGCGGTGCAGTCGATCGTGATGCAGCAGTCGGCTCCGGAGTTTGGCGAGACCGTGAGCGATGCTCGAGCGCTCGCAGATGCGCTGGGACTGGATGCCAAAGATGTATTGCCGGAGGGTCGAGCGGCGCAGGTGGTTTCGACCGGCGCGGCGCACTTGTTGATTCCAGTACGGGATCGTTCGGCAATTGATCGGGCCAAGCCCGATGCGGCACGACTGCTTTCTGTGCTGCGAGCGAGCGGAGGTGAGGGTGCATATCTCTTCTGCCGCGATGTGGCTCGCGCTGGATCTGCCGCACACGCGCGGTTCTTCAATCCGACGATGGGGATCAGCGAGGATGCGGCGACCGGAACGGCGGCGGGGCCGCTGGGAGCGTGGCTGGTGAAAGAAGGCCTGGTCCGCGAGGGCGTCATACGGATCGAGCAAGGCTTCTCGATGGGACGGCCAAGTTTGATCGAGATCGAAGTGAGCAGCGGCGGCGTGAGCATCTCCGGGCGAGGATGCGTGTCGATTGAGGGAACGTTGCGGATGGCCTGATGCGGCCCGCGCACGCTCGAAGGGTACGCGATCTTATGCCGGCGCTGGCTCCGCGCTTTGCTGGCTTTGAACGGGCTGCCGGCGCGTCGCCAGCCACTCCGCGACGATCCATGCGGCTCCCACTGCCGTCAGGTTGTAGGCGTTCGCGCCCCAGGGCCCATGGTGGTGCGGAGATGCGAAGATCGGCGGCGTTAACACCAGCGCGCTGAAGACCAGCAGCATCAGCCCGAGGAGCCACGCCGCCAGGACGTCCAGCACTCCCGAGATGATGGCCAGACCTGCCAGTATGAAGGCGATCCCGGTGAACACCGTCCAGAAGGTTCCTCCCAGGGGTATCCATTTGGGGACAAATGTGGCTGCAACCGGAATGCCGGTCAGGTGGGTGAGGCCGAAATCGATCGAGCAGAGGCCAAAGATCCAGCGAGCGAGACGATCCGCTCTCTGCGACAACGCACCTCGCGCGGCCAGCTGCCAAACAATCACTGCCGCGACGCACAGGATGATCTGCTGGCAGACGCTGCTCAGGACGCCGATGTAGACAGCGGCGCTGTATCCAACGTAGTGCGGCGCCGTATAGAAGCGGGGCACAGGAAACAGGATAAAGAGGCCGTACAGAATGGCCAGCGCCGCTGCGCCGGCGCGAGCGCTCTGGCGCGACAGGATCGCTGCGCCTCCCGCGATCAGCCAGAGGGCGGCGATGTACGCGAAGATCCTGACGCCGGGAATGTGATCGCCCCATGCCTGGATAGGCTGATGGGCGGCGTCAAACTCGCCCCAGATGAGGTCCAGGATTCCGGCAGCGATGGATGCGATGCCATACACGTAAACGCCGATTCTCATGATCGATCCACCTGGCACTCTCGAGCGTCCATGCTAATGACGCGGCCCACTCAGATCAACGGAATCGGTTTCGTTCAACAGGTTGTGGGTGCCGTTCGCGGCTTCGCTGTGGCCACTCGCTCCGGCTGCATTTGCCAAAGCGCGGTATGGCCGTCAGACTAAGACGTTGATCCACTGTGGCTTTACTGGGAGAGGACTAGCACGCGATGACGAGCAAGAAGGACAGCGGCCAGGCTGCCGCTGCCGCGCAGACGATAGCGCCCGCGAAGGGCAAGCTGGGAGTGATGACGGTAGGGATGGGGGCGGTGGCCACTACGCTGATTGCGGGCGTGGAGGCGGTTCGCCGCGGGTTTGCCAAGCCGATCGGGTCGGTGACGCAGATGGGCACCATCCGGCTGGGCAAGCGTACCGATAACACCACACCGCTGATCAAGGACTTTGTGCCGCTGGCGACACTGGACGACATCGTCTTTACCGGCTGGGATATCTACGACGAGAACATGTACCAGGCGGCGAAGACGGCGGCGGTGCTGGAGCGCGATCATCTGGAGCAGATCAAGCCGTATCTCGAGAGCATTCAGCCGATGCCGGCGGTCTTCAGCCAGCATTACGTGAAGCGGCTGAGCGGCAACCATGTGAAGACGGGCCGCTCCAAATGCGACCTGGCGCAGCAGGTGCGCAACGATATCCAGGCGTTCAAGGGCAAGACCGACCGGCAGGTGATGATCTGGTGCGGATCGACGGAGATCTTCCTGGAGCAGGCCCCATGTCACCAGTCGATCGAGGCCTTCGAGAAGGGGCTGCTCGAGGACGATCCGGCGATTGCGCCTTCGCAGATTTACGCCTATGCCGCGCTGAGCGAGGGGATTCCGTTCGCGAATGGCGCGCCGAATCTGACCGTCGATATCCCGGCGCTGCAGGAGCTGTCGAAGAAGACCGGAGCGCCGATCTGCGGCAAGGACTTCAAGACCGGGCAGACGCTGATCAAGACGGTGCTGGCACCGGCGTTCAAGGCGCGCATGCTGGGCGTTGCGGGCTGGTACTCGACCAACATCCTGGGCAACCGGGATGGCGAGGTGCTGGACGATCCGGAGTCGTTCAAGACCAAGGAAGAGTCGAAGCTGGGGGTGCTGGACTTCATCCTGCAGCCGGAGCTTTATCCCGAGCTGTACGGCGATATTTACCACAAGGTCCGCATCAACTATTACCCGCCGCGCGGTGATAACAAAGAGGGTTGGGACAATATCGACATCTTCGGCTGGCTCGGCTATCCGATGCAGATCAAGGTGGATTTTCTGTGCCGCGACTCGATCCTGGCGGCGCCGCTGGCGCTGGACCTGGTGCTGTTCCTCGACCTGGCATCGCGCACGCCGGAGCTGAAGCATCGCGGCATCCAGGAGTGGCTGAGTTTCTTCTTCAAGTCGCCGATGACGGCCGCGGGGCTCTATCCGGAGCACGATCTGTTCATCCAGTCGATGAAGCTGAAGAACACGCTGCGGCACATCATGGGCGCGGATCTGATCACGCACCTGGGCCTCGAATACTACGACTGACGATTTGCCATCGAGGCAGACGCGCCGGTGGCGCGTTCGACCGCGTTCGCTTCCTTTGGTCGCTCACGTTTGCGGTTGTGGGCGACCTGGCTGAGTCCCACATCTCAAACGGGGGATGTGGGGCACCCGGTTTGGTTGCACGCGCGGGCAAAATGCTGGTCCTTCGCTTCGCTCAGGATGACACTCCTTCTATGCGGAGCCCATTCAGAATGGGCGGTTTCGCTCACGAATGGCGGCGTATCATGGTCTAAAGCAGCGGAGCAGTCTGAGCTCTTCCGGCTGGCCTCTCCTACGAGGTGGTGTATATGCGGGTTTCCGGTCCTTCCTCAACCAAAATTCTTCTCCCCGCCCTGCTCGCGATGGCGACGCTGACTCTTCAGGCACAACAGACGAGCCCGCAGACGACGCCGACCGGCGCGCCCACGAGCACGACCACTCCGGGTAGTGCGCCCACTACGCCACCGGCGCTGCCGCCTACCACGCCGACGGACACAACTGGCAATCCGCAGACGACTGGAAATCCGCAGGCGACGCCGCCAAGTACGAAGACGACGCCTACGCCGTGCGTCACCGAGAACGACAACGGGAAGAAGAAGGACAAGAAGGACAAGAAGAAGGGGAAGGACGACAAGGACGAGGCCTGCCAGCCGACCGCGGCAGAGATGGCGGCGGCGCAGGACACGGCCATCCGCGCGCGCAAGAATACCGCGCCCGAGCCGGGGCCGAATGGCGTGATGCCGGGCGTGAAGCAGGGCAGCATTGACGATGTGAGCGCGACGGGCACGCGCGAGATCGGCGGCCGCGGGCTGGGCAACTGGTACTCGACCGAGTCGGAGATGAAAGAGGGCAAGGGCGTCTCGATGGAGATCGAGAAGAGCGTCAAGTTCATCAACGATCCGGTGGTGACGGAGTATGTCAACCGCATCGGGCAGAACATCGTGAAGAACTCCGATGCGAAGGTGCCGTTCACCATCAAGGTGATCGATTCCGATGAAATCAACGCCATGGCGCTGCCCGGCGGCTTCTTCTATGTGAACAGCGGGCTGATCCTGGCGGCGGACGATGAGGCCGAGGTAGCGGGCGTGATGGCGCACGAGATTGCGCACGTGGCGGCGCACCACGCCATGCGCGAGCAGACGCGATTGAACTACGCGCAGTTCGGAACGATTCCGCTGATCTTCATCGGCGGCGGGCTGGGATACGGGCTCTACGAGGCATCGGGGCTGGCGGTGCCGATCACCTTCCTGCAGTTCTCGCGCGACTTCGAGCGGCAGGCGGATTTCCTGGGCATCCAGTACATGTACAAGGCTGGTTACGATCCGCAGGCGCTGCCGAGCATGTTCGAGAAGATCGAGCACCTGCAGAAGACCAAGCCGAACATGATTGCGAAGGCATTCTCCGACCATCCACAGACGCCGGATCGCATCCTGGCGACGCAGGAGGAGATTGCGCACCTGCTGCCGCCGAAGGATGAGTACATCATTACGACCTCGGAGTTCGACGAGGTGAAGGCGCGGTTGGCGCGCATTGAGAACAAGCGCAAGCTGCGCGACGGGCAGAACGAGAAGAAGCCGTCGCTGCGGCGGGCGAGCACGTCGCCGGATGCGAATGGCCAGAACAATCCGAACAACCCGAATGGGCAGACCGGGGAGGACGACCGGCCGACACTGCACCGCCGGGATAACTAGAGCGGTATTCAGTAGCAGCGATTGTGACAAAAGAATGAGCGCACCTTGTGGTGTCCGTGAGGACCGTCAAGATGCGCTCAAGTTGTTTGGGCTCGCGTCGATTTTTCTATGGAATCGCGAGGCTGACGGTGTTCGACGGGCTGCTGGCGTTGCCAGTGTCGTCGACCGAGCGGACTGCGTAGACATAGGTTTGGCCGCTGCTGACCGAGGTATCGGTAAACGCGGTGGAAGCTGCGGTGGTGGTGCCGACAACGGCGTATTGTGACGAGCCGGAGGCAGCGCGCTCCACCTGGTAGGAGTCCACGGCACCGCTATTCCTGGTTGGCGCTTTCCAGGTGAGATTGACCGAATGAGCCGCAGCCGCTTTGGCGATGGCTGTCTCGCTGAGCGAAACAGTATAGGTTCCGGCGTCGGAGGCGATGATCATCGTTCCTGTTTGAGCGGTGCCTTTAGCATGTGCAATTATCGGGCCGGTGATGCTCTGGCCGCTGGGTAGCGTGACCGGCAGAGAGACCGGAGGGGCGAAGAATGTGCTGTTGGAGAAAGACACGCTGCGAATGGTGACTGGCCGTTGCCCGGTAACGGTGATCGTGAGCGGCTGGGATGAGTCGTTGCCGGTGGAACCGTTGAAGCTGAGTGCAGTTGTGGAGAGTCTGATGCCGCTGCTGGGATGGCTTTGCGAACGTGCCACGAACGGAGTCGCGATGAGTATCGCGGCGAGGGGGAGAAGGATTTTTTTGTTCACTACAACTACTCCTGGGGATGGGATGGGGGACGAGCGGTTGACCCGAGGTTGTACCGCACGACTGAAGCGCGCGATAGAGCCGTCGCCAACCAGAGTGCGGAAGATAGACAAGATGTTGTCTTAGTCTAACCAGAAATATTCTTCGTGGATGCGTTGGAAGTGATTATGCAGAGCTGCGCAAAACGTGCGTGAATTGCGGCTGATGCGAGTTACACGATCGGGCTGAAGAAATTACACCGCCGAGATAGCTAAGACTTGTATCTGGTACTACGCGCTTCCGACGGGCGCGCGATGAGATATGGATGACTTGTCCGTGCTTGTGGATGAAACAGATTCATGCGCCGGGCGGACTGGCGATAGGCGCCGGTCGAATGGGGTCATCCGGAGAATGCCGAGGAGCGCGGAGCCCCCGTCCGCAGAGGGGCCCGGGAAATGCCGGCGGAACCCGGAAAACCAACAGCAATACCCCGTTTGGAGGGCAAGGGAGCGGAATCTTTCCTTGAAGAGACCCAAGGAAACAGGGTATATACAAGACGCCGGGTTCTGGAAGCATTTTCACTGTTACTGTGTGTGGCCAAATTTCGCGTAGTGTGACTTTTCTTAACGGAAGGGCCACGCGGACAGCAGTGCTTTACAGGCCGCTACAGTGAAATGCCCGAGTGCCCGGGAGCACGTTCGCCTGGAAGGAATTGACTCCGATGAAGGCACAAGCGGCAGGAACCGAGCAGCGCGAGGTGTTGGACATCCGGCAGGCGGCGGACTACCTCGGCATCAGCGCAGACACGTTATATAAGTATGCGTCCGAGGGGTTTGTGCCGGCATTCAAGCTGGGGAACCGTTGGCGCTTCAAGCGCTCGCGGCTGAATGACTGGATGGACCAGCAGAGCTCGGGCGGGAATATGCCTGCGATGCGGACCTCCGGAAGATCGACGGATGAGCGGCCTTCGCGGGCGAAGGCGAAGCCGGTGCAGAGCGTGCGGCCGGCGCGGCGCAAGAGCGCGGCTCAGTAAACTAACAAGATGTACGTTGCTCTCCCAGTCTCCTCTGCATACGTGTGCGCTCGATCATGACGCGGCCGCCTTTATCAGCAAGCTCGCCGGCAGTGTCCCGGGCAAATTACAAAGCACGCATGCGCCAACTGCGCGCCACCATGGCGAAGCAGAGGGTCGCCGCGCTGCTGGTGACGCATCTGCCCGACGTGCGCTACCTGTGCGGCTTTACGGGATCGAATGCTGCGTTGGCCATCACGCAGAAGCAGCGCTGATGGTGACCGATGGCCGTTATACCGCGCAGGCTGCTCAAGAGGTGAAAGGGGCGGAGGTGCGGATCGCCAAGGGTCCGGCGCTGGCGGAGGCGTGCCGCTGGCTTGCCGCTGCTCGTGTGAAGCACGCGTACTACGACGGCGAGCAGACGACCGTCTCGGCGCTGCGTGCGATGCAGGAGGCGGTGAAGGGTTCGCCATTGAAAGGCTCTGGACGCGGCGGTGCAAAGCGGTTTTTCGAGCCGTTGCCGTCGCCGCTGGTGGCGGAGCAACGCATGGTGAAGGACGCGGGCGAGATCGAGCAGATGGCTGCCGCTGCGGCGCTGGGCGTGCGGCTCTTCGAGCACATCGTTCGATTCATGCGGCCGGGGCTGACGGAGAATGCGGTTGCGGCGGAGCTGGAGTATCGCGCGCGGCTGTGGGGTGCGGAGGCGATGTCGTTTCCGACGATTGTCGCGAGCGGGCCGCGCTCGGCGATGCCGCATGGCACCGCCTCCGAGGCGAAGCTGCCGCGGCGCGGGTTCGTCACGCTCGACTTCGGTGTTATTCTCAACGGTTATTGCTCGGACATGACGCGCACCGTGCACCTGGGACGCGCCACGCCGCGTGAACGAGAGGCGTATGACGCGGTACTGGCCGCGCAGGAGAATGCGGTTGCGGCGGTTGCGGCGGGTGTAAGGGCGGGCGACGTGGACGAGGCGGCGCGCCGTGTGCTGCAGGACGCGAAGCTGGCCGAATACTTCACGCATTCGACCGGGCATGGGGTCGGGCTGGAGATTCACGAATCGCCGCGCATCGCCATGGCACAGCAGGCGTTGCTAACCAGGGGGATGGTCATTACCATCGAGCCTGGCGTTTATATTCCGGGCGCGTTTGGCCTGCGTATTGAGGACACGGTGGTGGTGGAACGGCGCGGGTGCCGCGTGCTGACGCCGGCCACCAAGGCATGGATTGAGCTGTAAAGCTGTTTTCCTGATACGGTGTTCGATTGGCGGCAGAGATGTGGGATTTTCTTCATGGAAAACCGCGCCGCCCGTTGGCTGGCCTCAGGATCGATAGGAAAACAGCGGAAGCGGCATAAGGCGGCAGCGTGACGGCAAAGAAGACGGGCGCGCGACACAGTGCAGGCGGAGCAGAATTTGGCGGCAGGACGGAATTCGGAAAAACACGATTCGGAAGATAAGAAGAGATTGGGAAGCATGAATCCGGAAGAGATAGCAGAGCTGAAACAGCTCATCGAGTTCCTGAAAGAAAACGGCATCGGCGAGTTCGACCTGGAGCGCGGCGACCTGAAGGTGCGGCTGAAGTTTGCCGGATCGGCCCAGGCGGCGACGGACCTTTCGCAGATGGCGCATCTGGCCGCGGCAGCCCAGGCTGCCCATTCGGCGAGCGTTCCGCCCGCATCGGTGGCGCATGCGCATCCGGCGGGAGGAGTTCCTGCGCCGCGCCGCCGCAGCAGCCCCGCTTGTGGACGACGAGGCCGGCCTGCATATTGTGAAGTCGCCGATCGTGGGCACATTCTACGAGTCGCCATCGCCGGGCTCGCCGGCGTTTGTGAAGCCGGGCGACACGGTCGAGGTGGGACAGGTGCTGTGCATCGTGGAAGCGATGAAGCTGATGAACGAGATCGAGTCCGATGCCGCGGGCGAGATTGTGAAGCGCTTTGTGACGACTGGCCAGCCGGTGGAGTACGGGCAGAAGCTGTTTGCCGTGCGGCCTCGCTAAGGATTTGCCATCCAGGCAGACGCGCCGGTGGCGCACGGACGGGCTTTCCGAGGCAACGGTGCCTGTGGCGCGGGTTGTGGGATTCGCTTCCTTTGGTCGCTCACGTTCACGAGTCCGGGCGATCTGGCTGGCTGCGGTCGAGAAGATTGTGTGACTAGAGATTGTGACGGCGCGACCGGTTCGGTGAAGAGGGCGCGCGAAGGGAATGCATGTTTCGGAAAGTCCTGATCGCCAATCGCGGCGAGATTGCGCTGCGTGTGATCTGCGCGTGCAAAGAGCTTGGCGTACGCACGGTGGCCGTCTACAGCGAGGCCGACCGCAACTCACTGCATGTTCGCTTTGCCGATGAGGCTATCTGCATCGGGCCGCCGCGCTCGGCGGAGAGCTATCTGAATGTGCCGGCGGTGATCTCCGCGGCGGAGATCGCAGATGTGGATGCGATCCATCCCGGCTATGGCCTGTTGAGCGAGAACGCGAACTTTGCGGAGGTGTGCCGCGCGTCGAACATCAAGTTCATCGGACCACCGCCGGAGGTGACGCGGCTGATGGGCGAGAAGGAAAAGGCGCGCATGGCCATGAAGAAGGCCAAGGTGCCGATCCTGCCGGGCTCGGAGGGCGTGATCCAGAGCGAGGGCGAGGCGCTGGAGTGGGCCCGGTCGGTGGGCTATCCGGTGATCCTGAAGGCATCGGCGGGCGGCGGCGGACGCGGCATGCGCGTGATCCGCTCCAAGGATGAGCTGCCGGCGCTCTACCAGGCGGCGCAGACCGAGGCGGCGAATGCCTTCGGCAACGGCGATCTGTACATGGAGAAGTTCATCGAGCAGCCGCGGCACATCGAGTTCCAGGTGCTGGCGGATCAGCACGGGCACGTGATGTCGCTGGGCGAGCGCGAGTGCTCGATTCAACGGCGGCACCAGAAGCTGATTGAAGAGGCGCCATCGCTGCAGGTGGACGCGAAGATGCGCGAGGAGATCGGCAAGACCATCCGGAAGTGCCTGGAGCAGATCGGCTACCAGAACGCGGGGACCATCGAGTTCCTGATGGATGAGGATGGCAAGATGTACTTCATCGAGATGAACACGCGCATCCAGGTGGAGCATCCGGTGACCGAGATGGTGACGGGCATCGACCTGGTGAAGGCGCAGTTGCGCATCGCGTCGGATGAGAAGCTCTCCGATATCGTCACCGATCCGGTGACGATTCGCGGGCATGCGATCGAATGCCGCGTGAACGCGGAGCATCCGGAGAAGTTCACGCCGTCGGCAGGGAAGATCGATGTATTCAACGTGCCCGGCGGCAACGGTGTGCGGGTGGATACGGCGCAGTATGCAGAAGGATTTGTGCCGCCGTACTACGACTCGCTGATCGCGAAGCTGATCGTGCACGGCAAAGATCGCTCGGAAGCGATGGCGCGGATGCAGAGAGCGCTCGAGATGTTTGTGGTGGAGGGGATCCATACGACGATCCCGCTGCACCAGAAGATCTTTGCGGATGCGGAGTTCCGCGCGGGCCGCTTCGATACCAAGTTCATGGAGCGGTTCTTTGAGCGGGAGAAGGCTCGGCTGACGGGGCTGCCGGATTAGAAGGGCAGCAGGTCAGCGAGCCACACACAACGTCATCCTGACCGGAGCAAAGGGAGATCGAATTGGCTTCTTCTCTACCAGAGTCAGGATCACCATCGGGCCTTTCAGCCCCATCTCCCCAGCCAGTCAACTTGCCACACATCGAGAGCCTCGATCTTCAAGCTCGATACCACCCGGCCCGCTGCGCTGGGGACTTCTTCGACGGTGTGGCGACAGATTCGCGCGTGGTGTTCCTGTTGACGGACATCGCCGGCAGGCGACCGGAGACTCACGCGATCGCGGTTGAGATACAAAATGTATTCCGAACCAGGGCGCATGATCTGTTCGAGCAGTCCGACACAAATGAATCGGAGGGCGTCGCAACATTGGCGCGCGATATCAATCGCGCACTCATTGAGGCTGCTGGCGATGTTCGGCTCGCCCCGGCCTTTTTGGGGTGCTACAACCTGACTCTCAATGTCCTTACATATCACTATGCCGGCGACCTTCTCGCTGTATTTCACGACGGGAAGAAGGCGCGGGTTCTTGAGCCGGACGGAATTCCAATGGGGCTCTTTACGCACAGCACCTACGAACCGGCGGTTCTGGCGTTCGACAACCATGCCAAGCTGCTTCTCGTCACCAAGGGCATCGCCGAGAGCCGACGAAGATCAACCATCTTTGCCGGCGAGCGCATCCCGGCTCTACTCGAGAACTCCACCACGGATTCGGCGTCCGAAATCTGCGAGGCCGTACTGCGGGCAGCCGATGATTCCGGGAAGCGTCCGCGGTCGCGTGCTTTTCTCCGTCCACGTAATCGGAAATATCGTGACGACTTGACCGCGGTAGCACTTGTGCGGCGCGGCGATACGCCTGGAAGCACACAGCCGCCAGAACAATGAGCGCTATCAATCGGAAGCCGCAATCAGCGGCCATCTGAAGCAGACGCGCCTTGCTACCAACGGTTGCCCAGGCCGTGGCCGGGGATCATGTGCAGCGTCAACGCGAGCGCGGCCATGACGGCTACGTAGTAGAGCAGCGTGTCCCAGCCTTCTTCGTCCGGTCGATCATTCATCGACGGGCGCGTGAGGGTGAAGAGCCGCCACAGCACTCCCGCGGCGACGAGCAGGAAGAGCCCTTCGCCGCCGATCCACCACAGTCCAACCGCTGAGCAGAGCAATGCGAGCCGCGCCGTGCGGCCGAGTGCGTTGGCGGCCTGTGCGCCGTCGAGCACCCATATCGGAATCAGGTTGAGGACGTTGAGCGCGGCGCCGGCGCGGGCGAGCGCGGCCCACAGCATGGAGTGCGTCTGCAGATAGAGACCCGTGCAGACGGCGGCGGCGAGCCATCCCGCGAGCGGACCGGCAAGCGCGATCTGTGCGCGCTGCGCCTGGGTGACGCCGAGCGCCTGCCATTTCACGTAAGCCCCGAGGCCGGGGAGGAAGACGGGCATCTCCGCAGGGAGGCCGCGGCGCTTGATGTCGATGTAGTGGCCCATCTCGTGGATGAGGATGGAGACGGCGAAGCCGATGCCGAACTTCCATCCATAGAGCGCCCAGTAGACGCCGACAAAGGCGAAGAGGCTGAAGAGAAACTTCAGCTTGAAGAGAGCGAAGACGAGCCCTTTGCCTTTGAAGATGACGAGCACTATGGGTCCGAGCGGGCCAAGGCGCTTGAGCCATTTGGATTTTTCATCCGCGGGACGTGGCAGCGCGGCGAGATGGCCGCGTATCCATTGCGCCTGGGTCGAGTCGGGCGGCAGCAGGGCGAGCGCTTCGCCCCAGAGTGCGCGGGCGCCGGCGACATCGCCGGAAGCTTCGCGCTTCTTTGCTTCGGCGGAGAGGGCGTCGAGGCGCTGCGCGTGGACGAGTGCATGACAGCGCGGACAGGCACGGGAGCCGCGCGCGAGCGGAGCGCCGCAGGAGGCGCAGTTTGCGGGAGTGGAGGAAGAGAAGCCGGACTGCATGATGGATGGACGTATCAACTAGCGGCAGGTGTCATGCGGAAGGGGCCTTCGACGGTGACGCCCGTGGCTGCGGTGCCGCGCCAGGCGATCTGCAGACCGACGAAGAGGATGACAGCGTTGATGAGTCCATGGACCGGACTGCGCATGGCAAGAATGGGCGACTCAAGGCCGACAGGGAGGAGCCGCATTGCGACCGCGAGCATGTGTCCGGAAGGAATGCGCGGGCGCAGTTGCCAGAGCACGATGGGGATCTCGGCAAGCGCGATGGCGAGATAGGTGAGGACGACGGCGGCGATCTGGTAGGGGCGGCCGCCGACACCGCCGGAGCCGAACTTCATTGCTTTGGCAACGATGTAGCCGACGCCGAGCGCAACGTAACCGACATAAAGACTGGTGGCGATGGTGAAGGCGGCGTATCCGGCGAGGCCGACGATGGCGGCCGCGATGCCGAAGACGAGCGCGCGGGTGAAGGCGGTGGACTGACCTGCGGGCGTGCCTTCACGCGCGGCAGCGGCGCAGCTTGCGCATGCGGCCTGGCCGCGCACCCGGTAGTACTCGGTGACCAGCGGCGTGCTGCAGTAGTGGCAGCGCTGGAGGGTTGGCTGCGGTGAGTACTCGGCGGTGGAGAACTGCGGCGTGTCGGGCATGCGACCCTCTGGGCAGACTTCGCAGGAGGTTAGCACAGCGGGCGAGCAGCTGATCCCGTTGCTTGCGATTGTCCTTCGATATGGGGGAAGATGCCTTGCCAGGAGGTCTTGATGCCGACAATCGCGGAGTTGTTGTTGCCGGAGTTCGATGCGGAGATGACGAGCACGCGCAGGGTGCTGGCTGCGGTGCCGGAGGAGAAGTTCAGTTGGAGACCGCATGCGAAGTCCTTCACGATGCAGGCGCTGGCCGGTCACGTTGCGGAACTGCTGAGTTGGACGAGTGAGGTGTTGCGGCGGGAACGGTTCGATGTGAACGCGGCGGAGCCGCCGGAGAATGCAAGCTTCAGGCCTGCGAGCACGCAGCAGATGCTGGAGCGATTTGAGCAGTGGGCGGCTGAAGCGCGTGCCGATCTTGCCGCGGCAACCGACGATGCGATGCAGCAGGAGTGGGTGATGACGTGGGGCGGTTATGAGATCGTCCGGCTGCCGCGATACCACGCAATTCGCAAGTGGTCGCTCAACCACATGGTGCATCATCGCGCGCAGCTTGGTGTGTACCTGCGGCTGAACGATGTAAAGGTGCCGGGCGTCTATGGGCCTTCGGCGGATGAACAATAGGACCAGCCGGTTGACGACGCTGCCGAGGCTGTATCCGATCCTCGACGCCGATGCGCTGGCTCGGGCGCGGGTGCCGCTTGCTGTGGCAGCGCGGGCGCTCTATGACGCGGGCGTTCGCTGGGTGCAGTATCGCGACAAGGCCGCGAGCGACGCGGAGGTCGTGGAGAGCATGCGGGAGCTGCGGGGGATCTTTCCCGCGGGCGAGGCCGTGCTGCTCGTGAATGACCGCGTGCACCTGTGCGCTCCAGCGGAAGCGGATGGTGTGCACATCGGACAGGAGGACATGCTGCCAGCGGAGGCGCGCCGGATGCTGGATTCGAGCGGGGGACCAAAACGGCTGCTGGGTGTGTCGACGCACAATGTTGCGCAGTTGCGTGCGGCGGTGGCGGCGGGTGCGGCAGATTATCTGGCGATCGGGCCGGTGTATGCGACGGGCTCGAAGGAGAATCCCGACCCGGTGGTTGGGCTGGAGGGAGTGAAGGCGGCGCGCGCACTGACCCGGCTGCCGCTGGTGGCGATTGGCGGCATCACGGCCGCGAATGCGCGCGCGGTCATCGAGGCGGGGGCGGATGCGGTGGCCGTGATTTCGGGCCTGCTCCCTCAGGGTGGTCATGAGATGCCGGAAAGGGTTCGGGACTTTCTCGCATTTTTACGGTAGAACTGACTGTCTGGAACTCGCCGAGATGCCCGGCGATTGGCTCGATCGCGGCCACGTGCCCGACCTTGTATTCGGCTCCAGACGGGCGACACGCGCACGGCGATCCACAATTTTCCGGAGGCAGATTCTTTGGCTAGACTTTTTGCAACCAAACCCCTTTCGCTCCTGCTGGACGAAGCGCACGAAGAGGGCGAGCACACGCTGAAAAGATCGCTGGGGCCGGTCAACCTGATCACCCTGGGGATCGGCGCCGTGATCGGCGCAGGCATCTTTGTGCTGACCGGGCAGGCCGCGGCCATACACGCCGGACCGGCCATCGCGCTCAGCTTTGTCCTGGCGGGCATCACCTGCGCCTTCGCCGGGTTGTGCTATGCGGAGTTTGCCTCCATCATCCCGATCGCCGGCTCCGCCTATACCTACGGTTACGCGACGCTGGGCGAGTTTGTGGCCTGGATCATCGGCTGGGATCTGTGTCTGGAATATGCCTTTGGCGCTGCCACGGTGGCTTCAGGCTGGTCGGGTTATTTCATCTCGCTGCTGGAACAGCTTCACCTCTATCTCTCACCGGGGATGGCGCGGTTCACCACGACGACCGGGACGGTGCTGTACAACCTGAACGGCAAATGGATGACCAAGGGAGCGATTTCGATGGTGGTGCCGCCGGGCACCGATCTGTCGACATTGCCGCATGTCACGGGCGTCTTCAACCTGGTGGCGTTTCTGGTGATCCTGGTCGTGACGGCGATCCTGGTGATCGGTATTCAGGAATCGGCGAACTTCAATACCCTGATCGTGATTGTGAAGCTGACCTGCGTCTTCATCTTCCTGGTGCTGGGCATCAACTTCCTTCTCCATCACCCGAACCTGGCAAAGATGAACTGGCATCCGTTCATCCCGCCCAAGGATGCGGAGGGGAACTTTGGCATCAGCGGCATCGCGGCCGGCGCGGCGTCGGTGTTCTTTGCCTATATCGGATTCGACGCGGTGTCGACGGCGGCGCAGGAGGCCAAGAACCCGCAGCGCGATATGCCGATCGGCATCCTGGGCTCGCTGGTGGTTTGCACCATCCTTTACATCCTGGTGTCGCTGACGTTAACCGGCCTGGTGAGCTATAAGGCGTTGAACGTGGGTGATCCGGTGGCGGTGGGCATCGATGCTACCGGTGTGCCGTGGGGCAGCCTGCTGGTGAAGATTGGCGCAGTCTTCGGCCTGGCGACGGTCATGCTGGTGATGCTGCTGGGGCAGTCGCGGGTCTTCTTTTCGATGTCGCGCGATGGCCTGCTGCCGAAGTGGGCGAGCGCCATCCATCCCAAGTTCCGCACGCCGTGGATCTCGAACATCCTGGTGGGTTCGATCGTGGCCTTCCTGCCGGCGGTGCTGCCGATCGACAAGCTCTCCGAACTGGTGAACATGGGGACGCTGCTGGCGTTCAGCATCGTGTGCGCCGGGGTATGGATCCTGCGGCGGCGGCATCCGGACCTGGAGCGGCCGTTCAAGACGCCCCTGGTGCCGCTGGTGCCGATCCTGGGCATCATCAGCGCCTTCTACCTGATGTTCTCGCTGCCGCTGCTGACCTGGATCGTGGTTGCCGTCTGGCTGGTGGTGGGACTGGTGATCTATTTCAGCTATTCCACAAGGCACAGCAAGGTGCAGGCGCTGCCGGCACGGGAGACGACGGGGAGATAGCGACCGGCGGGTTTCGCACGGAGCCTGGGAAGCCATTAACTACAAAGGGACGCCTGAAAGGGACGCCTGCGCATAGGGGAAAGTGTTCATAAGTCAGTACAGAGGTAACTCTTTCCCAAAAGCGAACTTTTGAATTGATGAACATTCGTAGACTTTTGGAGACACTGCTGCTCCGCTCCGGCTACACTTTCAACGTCAAACGCGCCTATTGCGCAATCCCACGTTGAGGGAATGTGCCTGGGCCGGGAGACGCGGTGAGCCGGCACGAATGTACCGAATCGGGACGAAGCGCAGAAAAGTCCGGCCCGGTCGGGAGGCGTGAAGGCAAGGCGTAATGCAGGACTGCTGGACGCGCGTCGCTGCATCGGTTGTTTGCCGGACGCGGAAGTATTCGCACAGTACTGATGCTGGATCATGGATCTCATGGGCCGCTCGCGGTCCGCACGCAATCCGTCGAGCAGCCGTCACTCCCGGCGGCTGCAACAGAACGGAACCAACGGTCGTACGAACCCATTTTCAGGATGGCTATGTCTTCGAATCGTTTCTTCTCCCGCCTCTGTGTCTTTGCGTCGCTCCTGGCGTTCGGTTTCACCGCCCCCGCTTCTTATGGACAGACGTCAGCGCTCTCGGTTCCGCGCGTGCTCGGCCCGGTGAGCGAATCGCAGGTTACGACGTTAAAGAAAAATGTTCTGCCGCTGGCCCAGACGCGTTTCGATCAGGGCGCAGTGCCGGACAACACACCGACCGGCCACATGCTGGTAATGCTGAAGCGCAGTGACGCGCAGCAGAAGGCACTGGACGAACTGGTAGCGGCACAGCAGGACCCGAAGAGCGCGAGCTATCACAAATGGCTCACCCCGGCGCAGTTCGGCGCGCAGTTTGGCGTTGCCGATGCTGACGTGCAGGCGGTCACCTCGTACCTCGCGGCGCAGGGCTTTGCCGTAGGGCGGGTCTTCAAGAGCAAGATGGCGGTCGAGTTTTCCGGCACCACGGGCCAGGTACGTTCGGCCTTTCGAACGCAGATTCACAGCTACGCGGCGAACGGGCGGAGCTTTCATGCCAACGCCAGCGCCCCGCAGATTCCGGCCGCGCTCGCCCCGGTTGTGAAGGGCGTCACGCTGAACAATTACAAGGCGGTGCGGCAGGCGTCTCAGAAGATGGTGCTGGACCGCAAGACCGGCCGCGCCCATCCGCTCTACACCGACGTCACCAACTTCGCAGTGGCGCTTTCACCGGGTGATCTGGGGGTCATCTACGACATTCCGGGCACCGCGACAGGCAGCGGGGTGACGGTCGGCGTCATCGGCGATTCGAATATCAACCTTGCGATTCCGGCCAACTACCGGACCCTCTTCCAACTGCCGGCGAGCGCGCCGACGGTGATTGTGGACGGCACCGATCCGGGGATCAACACGGACGCCAATATCGCCTATGGCGAGATCGAACTGCTGGCAGCCACGGCGCCCCAGGCGAAGGTGAACTTCTATACGGCCGCCACCACCGATCTTGACACCGGTCTGGACTTTGCAGCGATTCGCGCTGTCGACGACAACGAGTCGCAGGTGCTGGTCTTCGGGTTCGAGGGCTGCGAAGCCAATCTAGGCCCGTCGATCAATTTCCTGTTCGGGGAACTCTGGCAGCAGGCCGCAGCCCAAGGCGCGTCGGTCATCACCGGGTCAGGGAGCGGCGGCGCAGCGGGCTGCGATGCCAGCGCCAATGGAGCCGCGCCGGCGACCGTCGCCACGCACGGGCTGGCAGTGAACGGCTACGCCTCGACGCCTTACGACACTGCCGTCGCCCCCAGCGACTTCTTCTATGGACCGACGGGCTCGATCAATCTGAACGATCCCAACAGCCCCTTTTATACCTATTGGAGTGTGACGAACGGTGGAACCGCCGGCTTCACCTCGGCGAAACAGTACATTCCTGAGCAGCCCTCGAATTCCAGCAACCAGGCGACCAATCAGCTGCCCGTCACTCCGGCAGTTGTCGTGGCCGCCGGCGGCGGCATCAGCACGTTGGGCCAGACGGCGGACGACGGGACGCAGTCGCCATATCTGCAGCCGTCCTACCAGATGGGTGTGGCCGGTGGTATTTCGATGACGGCGCGTGTCCTGCCCGATGTCTCCTTCTTTGGCAGCAACCACACCAATGGCAGCGACTACATTCTGTGCATCGATGCCGCGGATTGCGTGGATGGCTCTCCGGATTCGGTACAGTACACGGCGGGCGGCGACTCCTCACTGGCGGCTTCCGCTTTTGCGGGCGTCGCGGCGCTGGTGGTGCAGGCGCACGGGGCGCAAGGCAACCTGAACAACGGTCTGTATGCGACCCATGCTGTTGCGCCGGCGGCATTTCATGACATCACCGCTGGCACGAACATGGTCGCCTGCGCGGCGGGAAGCCCGGACTGCGTGAACGGCTTTACCTCCGGATATAGCGCCGGCACCGGCTATGATGCTGCCTCCGGCCTGGGTAGCGTGGATGTCGCGCAGTTGATCAGCAACTGGCATAGCGGAAGCGGCACCGGCACCGCGACAGTGGCTTTGTCGCTGACGCAGGCGGGGCAGCCCGTCAGCGCGTTCCTCCATAACGCACCGGTGCAGTTGAACCTGACCGCGACCGGAAGCGCTGGAACCCCGACCGGAGACGTTGCGATCACCGCACCATCGAACGGAAGGGCGAATAGCAGTATTGTCCGGCTGACCCTGGACAATACAGGCGCGGCCGTCTTCCCGGGCATCGCAGGACTGCTGCCGGGCGGGAGCTACTCGCTGGTTGCACGGTATGCCGGTGACGCCAACTACGCGCCATCGGTGGCGTCGATTCCCGTGACAGTCACGGCGGTGCCGTCGAAACTGGTCATCGAGACCAGCGGTGCGGGCCCACTGCCCATCTATAACGGCCAGTCACTGCCTTACGGCACGGATGTGCACTTTGTGTTCTCTGTCCAGAATGCCGCGGCGAATAGCAACGATCCGTACTCGGCAACGGGGTATGTCAACCTGACCGACGGCGGAAAGCAACTGGCGGTTCTGCCCTTGGATTCGGAGGGCTTTGCCAGCTTCAGCAGCTCGCAACTGGGCGCCGGCTCGCATATCTTCAGCGGTACCTACAGCGGCGATTCGACCTTCAGTGCGGCCAGACTCACGGGACCGGCGCCATCGGTGGTGATTGCCGGCGTGCCGACGACAACCACACTGGTCTCGACGGATGCGACTCCCTCGGTCCCGAACAACACCGTGACCCTGGTGGCGACGGTGACCCCGAATCAGGTCTGCAGCCCACTGGCGCCGTGTCCCACGGGAGCAGCGCCGGGAGGCAAAGTCCAGTTCAAGAAGGGCAGTACCATCCTGGGGACAGTGACCCTGGGCCCGGGTGTGAACACCGGCGCGAGCCCATCAACCACCGCGGTGCTGACGCTGGCGCGCAACACCCTGGCGGGGAACTCCTCAAACTCCATCACGGCGGCCTACATTCCGAATGGCACCGGCGATTACCTTGCATCGACTTCCACACCGCTGGTCATCACCGTGGGAGCGGGAAGCGGCGCATTGAACACCAACATATCCCTCGCGACCACGCCGGCAGGCGCCACCAACTTTGTGGACACCTCCAACGTGATCTTTGTCGCGACGGTGAGCAACACGATAGGCCGCCGCGCCACGCCAACCGGCACCGTGGCGTTCTATTCGAACGGCACACTGCTCGCGTCTGCGCCACTGGACGCGGTGGGGATCGCGGCGATCTCGGTGCCGCAAAACAATGGGCGCCTGGCATTGCCTCTGGGGCAGAGCAGCGTCATTGCCCAGTACGGCGGTGACTCCACGCACGCGCCTTCGAGCGTGGCCTACACCATCAACGTGTATAGCCAGAACTCGACGCCTGACTTTGCGATGCAGAATAACCTGGCCTCTCAGGTCATCACTGCCGCGAGCCGGTCGGCCAAGTTCACGCTGCAGTTCACGTCGATGAACAACTTCTCGCAACTGGCGATCCCGATCGCGCTTTCCTATACAACGCCGGCCGGGATCACCTGCACGAGTTCGCCGGGGGCGCCGAACTTCGGAAAGACGCTCTATGCCAAGGTGACCACCACGTGCAAGGCTGCTGCGGGCGTCACGGTGGGGCAACTGGCAATGCCGGCACCCGGCCATCCGCGGGGATGGTGGATGGCGGAAGGCGGAACCGCACTGGCCTTTATCTTCCTTTTCGGTATGCCAGGGCGGCGGCGCAAGTGGCAGTCGCTGGTTGGCTCGCTCGCGCTCATCGTGGTGGCCTTTGGCATGACGGGCTGCGGTGCATCGGTGGCCAACGGTCCGCTACAGCAGTACTACGACAGCCTCCTCAATGGTGCCGCAAAGCCTGCTGCAAGCGGCGCGCTGCCTCGCGGCACCTATACGGTGATCGTGACCGGCACGGCGAATGTCCTGGTCAACTCGCAATCGGGCACTACGGTGAGCGTCGTGCACAATCTGCCGCTCAAGATCGTAGTGCAGTAGTACGTGCAGTAGTTTCAGTCTGAGCAGCACGGCGTAGAGGGGCAGGCTTCGGCCTGTCCCTTACGTCTTTTGAACGGAAGGTTGCGGGCGAGGGCATTGGAGTACTCAGGAGGCTGTGGCTGGCAGCCGGGCATCCCAATCCAGTGAGAGCGTCATCGGATAAGGTTTGTCCTATGACAATTGCTCCAGATAGAGTGGGGGCACAAAAGCTGCATAGCGGCGCAGCGAAAAGGGGCCGAAACCATGGCACTTCATTGGAAACACATTACGGCGATCGTATTGATTGGCGACGGACTGCTGGCATTGGTGACGCCGGAGCGAGATGCCCTGGCCTGGCGCATGGGCCCGGAGCCCTTCCGCTCGCTGATGAGCTACATGGCCCGGCGTCCGGCGCTGACGCGCTGGGTGGGAGCGACGCAGATAGCGGTGGGTATCTGGTGGGCGCTGCGCGAAGAGCCAATCGCGCCTCCACGCAGGGCATGAGGGGCGTCCTCGCGAGGAAACCGCTCTAGCCGTATCTCGACGATTCAAATCGAAACGGCCGTCCCGCTTTTGACGATAAGTAACATGACAGCGCCGGGACAGGTGGAAGTTCGCGGGCCGTATCGCTATCATGAGCGCAATCATGCTGAACCGGCGAAAGTTCCTGGCTCTCTCAGCGGCGGCGTGGCCAGCGATGGCCCTCGGCGCGGGGAAGCATATTCCTCTTGGAGTGCAGCTTTACACGATTCGCGACCTGGTGAAGGATCGCAATCTTCCGGATTTGCTGAAGCAGATCCGCGCCATCGGGTACGAAGAGGTGGAGCTCTACTGGAATCTCTACAAGCACCCGGCGCACGAGCTTGCGACCATGGTGCACCGGTCGGGGTTGACGGCGCCTTGCGGACACTTCAATTACGAAGATTTTGTTTCCAAAATTCCGTACGCACGCCGCCTGGGGCTGAAGTGGATGATCTGCCCGATGCTGCCCAAGACGCAGTGGGGATCGCCGGAAGGCTTTCGCCGCGCGGCTGCCGCCTTCAACCAGTGGGGAAAGCAGTGTCAGCAGCACGGCATGCGCTTCGCGTATCACAACCACAACTATGAGTTCCAGGACCTGAAGGGAACCACCGGATACGACATCCTGCTGAAGGAGACCGATCCGGAGCTGGTGTGGCTGGAGATGGATGCCTACTGGATCACACAGGCAGGGCGGGACCCGGTGCTCCTGTTGAACCAACTGGGAAAACGCGTGCGCCTGCTGCATCTGAAGGATCGCAAGGGGGACGTTCCCACGTCGCAGGCGCTGGAGGATGCGGCAGAGCACTTCACCGAAGTGGGGAGCGGCACCATTGCGTGGCGGCCGCTGCTGGCGCTGGCCCAGAAGCTCGGCATCGAACACTACTTTGTCGAACAGGACAAGAGCGATACGACACCGATGAACAGCCTGAAGATCAGCTATGGGTTCCTGCACAAGATTCTGAACTAGGATGCAGGCTCATGATCGCACTCGTTGTTTGACGAAGGAATCACGCGTCACACTATAGTTTTGGAGCGGTGCTCCAGTCGCAGGTGACGGCGGCACGTTTTTCGCTGCTCTCGCGCGCCCATTCCAGCAGCCGCAGCACGCGCCAGGCGTCCACCAGGGTGACTGCCTGCTCTGCCTTGCCCAGCAGCGTGTCGCGCACATTTGCATAAAAGCCGCGGTAGTCGCCGGGCAGCGTGGGGACGGTGGTGTGCAGGGTCATGTTGTCTGGCCCGAGCGTGGTGATCGTGCCCCATGCGCTCTCCGGGTCCATGCCCCAGGGCTTGCTCTGGAAGAGATCGCCGGCGCGCAGCGCATCTTCCTGCGGGTCGAGATTGTCCTTGCGGTAGCTGCCCTGTGTGCCCTCGAGCAGGAAGCGCACGGCGGGAAGCGGCGAGAGCGATGTGGAGCGCAGCCAGACTGTGATCTCGGGGTAATACAGGCGCAGATCGAAGGCGTCATCGACGTTTGTGCCGGCGCGCTCCGAGCGGACATCGCCCCACACGGCGCTGGGCAGGCCGAAGAGGACGAGCGCCTGATCGCCGAGGTGCGATCCGAGGTCGAGCAGGATGCCGTTGCCGTGCCCGGTCTCTTCGCGCCATGCGCCAGCCTTCGGCGTGGGACGGAAGCGGTCAAAGTGCGACTCGAAGGTGCGGACGGCGCCGAGCTGATTTCCCTTCAACAATTGCTGTACGGTGAGGAAGTCACCGTCCCAGCGGCGATTGTGGTAGACGAAGACGCGGCGGCCTGTCTCGCGCGAGATAGGCACGAGCGAAGCGGCTTCGCTGGACGAGACGGCCACCGGCTTGTCGATGACCACATGCTTGCCGGCGCGCAAGCACTGCTCCGCCATGGGCACGTGGGTGTCATTCGGTGTCGCGACGACGATGAGGTCCAGCGCGGCCTTGGCGAGCATCGCCTCCAGCGAGGGATAGACAGGCACCTGCGGATAGGTTTTTTGCGCGGCATCGCCACTGCGCTGCACGATGGCCGCGAGCTCGAGTCCCGCGGTGGCATCGATGACAGCGGAGTGAAAGACGCGGCCGGCAAGGCCAAAGCCGATTACGCCACAGCGGATAGGTTCAGTCACGGTCCTCCGGTCCTGCTTCATCAAGATTGGTCTCGGCTCCGCATTCGGTGAGCAGCATCATGGAACGGCCGGCGACGATGACGGCCTCATCCACTTTGCGGCGCTCGAACTCCTCGTGCCGCTCGTCGGTGTTCATCATGCACTCCCAGTATCCATTGCAGGGGCATGGCGGAAGTTTGAACTCGACTCCCTCATGGTACGCGTTGATCAGGATCAGGAAAGAATCGTCCATCACCGGATTGCCGTGCTGGTCTTTGGTGTTGAGCGTGCGGCCATTCAGCATGAAGCTGAGGCTGTGGCCCCAGGATGCGCTCCAGGCGCCTTGGTCCAATTCTGCGCCGCTGGCTTCGTACCAGGCGATGTCGCGGACATCCGAGTTATGAATGGCGCTGCCCTGGAAGAATTTGCGGCGGCGGAAGTTGTTGTGCTTCCTGCGTAGATGGACGAGGTGGCTGGTGAAGTCGATGAGCAGTTGCTTGCGCTCGCTGGTGTTCCAGTCATACCAGCTGATCTCGTTGTCCTGGCAGAAGGCGTTGTTGTTGCCGTATTGCGTGCGGCCGCGCTCGTCGCCTCCGCAGATCATAGGCACGCCCTGCGACAGAATGAGCGTGGCGAGAAAGTTTCGCATCTGCCGATCGCGCGCGTGGTTGATGGCCTCGTCGTCGGTGTCGCCTTCGACGCCCATGTTCCAGGACTCGTTGTCGTTGGTGCCGTCCTTGTTGTCTTCCTTGTTCGCCTCGTTGTGCTTGTCGTTGTAGCTGACCAGATCGCGCAGGGTAAAGCCATCGTGGGCGGTCACGAAGTTGATGCTGGCGTAGGGGCGTCGGCCATCGTACTGGTAGAGGTCGCTGGAGCCGGTGAGCCGGTAGCCGAGATCCGAGAGCTGGCCATCGTCGCCCTTCCAGAACTTGCGCACGGTGTCGCGGTACTTGCCGTTCCACTCCGCCCAGATGACGGGAAAGTTGCCGACCTGGTAGCCGCCATCGCCCACGTCCCAGGGCTCGGCGATGAGCTTGACGTCGGCCAGCGTCGGGTCCTGGTTGATGATGTCGAAGAAGCCGGAGAGCCGGTCCACGTCATGCAGCTCGCGCGCTAGGGTGGCGGCGAGATCGAAGCGAAAGCCATCGACGTGCATCTCGGTCACCCAGTGACGCAGCGAGTCCATGATGAGTTTGAGCACCTGCGGGTGGCGGACGTTCAGCGTGTTGCCGGTGCCGGTGTAGTCCATGTAGTAGCGCGGATCGCCGGCCATGGTGCGGTAGTAGACGGTGTTGTCGATGCCTTTGAAATTGAGCATCGGGCCCATCTGGTTGCCTTCGCAGGTGTGGTTGTAGACCACATCGAGGATGACCTCGATGCCGGCCTTGTGCAGCTCCTTCACCATGGTTTTGAACTCGCGCACCGAGGCGCCGGGTGTCTTGTCTGAGCTGTAACGTTCGGCGGGCGCGAAGTAGCCGAGCGTGTTGTAGCCCCAGTAATTGGCGAGTCCCTGCTCGACCAGGTGAGCGTCGTTGATGAAGTGATGGACCGGCAGCAGCTCCACCGCGGTGATGCCGAGCTTCTTCAGGTACGCGATGTTGGTGGGATGAGCGAGGCCGGCATAGGTACCGCGCAGCTCTTCCGGAATCGCCGGGTTGTTGATGGAGAAGCCGCGTACGTGGACCTCATAAATAACGGAATCGGCAAGCGGAATACGCAGCCGGCGGTCGCCCGTCCAGTCGAATGCCGGGTCGGTGACGACTGACTTGGGCATGCCGGGTCCGCTGTCCTCGTCGTTCCTGTTGAGGTCGGCATCCTTGTCGCCGAAGGTGTAGGGGTAGATGGACTGGTCCCAGTGGACCTCGCCGACGATTGCCTGCGCGTACGGGTCGACCAGCAGTTTCTTCTCGTTGAAGCGATGCCCCTTTTCGGGTTCCCACGGACCGTGCACGCGATACCCGTAGTGCTGACCGGGGCGGATATCTGGAACGAAGCCATGCCAGACGAAGGCGGTACACTCCTCCAGCGGCAGCGACTCGATCTGGTTATTTTGATCGTCGAAGAGGCAGAGCTCGACGCCGGTCGCGTTCTCCGAGTAGATCGCGAAGTTTGTTCCCTTGCTGCTCCACTTTGCGCCCAGCGGATACGGTTTTCCGGGCAGTAATGTTCGTGCCATATGTTTGTGCTCTTTCCTAATGCTGTGAATTGTTCGCCGAGGGGTTCCTTCGACTCAGAAGCGTGGAGGAGGAGGAATGTTGCTTTCATGTCACGGCAGAGGGCACAGGTTCAATTCTCGTCGTCCCCGCCATTCCCTCCAAAAGTGTCAGTCGAATTTGGTTAAAAAGCAGGTAGTGCGTTTTGGCGCCCCATTTTCCTTC
This sequence comes from uncultured Acidobacteriaceae bacterium, assembly GCA_963763665.1. GTDB lineage: Bacteria > Acidobacteriota > Terriglobia > Terriglobales > Acidobacteriaceae > KBS-83. Next base: position 524,539 of record CAVXPT010000007.1, read on the forward strand.
CGTGTGTGAGCAATCCCCTCCAGTGTTCCAAGAACAAAGCGGTGAGGCCTACCTAGGGAAAAATCAGGGGTAATGCTACGTCAGACGTAAACATGCAACGCTGGCTGTGACTGCAAAACGGTACAACGATCGCGCGGTGACTCCCATGGAGGTTCTCTCTTACGTACCTGTTAAATGCGAGACCTCGCCCTAGGCGGGTCGGCCCTTGCGCCATAGCAGGGCACGACGTATCAAATACTCCAAGTGGCAGAATATCCGCCTCGCCGAGCAGGTACGTTACGGGTCGAGCCACCAATTGTTGAGTGATCTGCTCATTGCTTAGCGTATTGGCGTAGTCCGGTCGCCCTTTCAGTCCGTAGGGCCAACTATCGTAGCCAGTGCAGTTCTTCGCGTCGGCGAAGGGCACAAAGTCCGCGGAGGTATTTGGAGAAGTCGCTAAAGTCCCTTGTCCTACATCAGAGTTCATCATAGAAAATGCACTGGCAGTGGGTCTCAAGCCATCCACATACGCATAAGACGACGGATTGGCAACAACGTAAGAAACCGGTATGCCCAGTTTGTCGTGGACCTGGTTGAGCATTTCGTAACGAATGACGAACTGGCCACCAGCTGAATGACCTGCCACAACGATTCTCTTCAAATTGGGAAAAATTTCTTTGCGGGCCAAGCGGCGGAGAATTTCGTCCATAAAGTCGAAGGCGCTCAGCTCGTCAGCGCCGACTTCTGCGCCGCCTGAACGCCATGTATCGGGGCGTTGAGCGTCGCAGATCCAATTCGCTTCATCGGTGGCTAGGGCGTCTCGGCAGTTTCCTACCTCATTTCCTCGCGCGGCGCTATTCGATGCAAAACGCGGGGCCACAATGATCGTGTCGTTCAACTTGCCTGCTAGAAAAGCGGCGGCTAGTGCAGTACGGAAATGATTGTCAGCATCGCGGTTAATGCCATGAACAAAGATAAATGCGCGGGTGATATTTTCGTTTTTTGTCTCTAACGAATACGTCCGATAAACCAGAACACGCGAGGATCTGTTGACCGGCCTAATCCATTCGGTGCAATCCAAAGTCACCGAAGTGCATGCCCCAGGTAGTAGTGAAACTGCGCCAAGCAAAAGAGCGATAAACATGGGAAACAGTGTAAGCACGCGATGAAAAGGGAGCAACGCTGCTTCGCGTATGTCTAGGAAGATCGAGTTGGCCCGAACTTACGATTGTGCTCCCAGAGCGGTTTGCGTATTTTGAACCGCCGGCGCGTCATTTGGGCGCTAGCTCCACGCCATAATGGCGGCTTCCTAGCGGCCGCACTTGGGGCATTTCGTCAACCGGGCAACAGCATAGGCGCCATTCGGTGCTCTTTCCGAATGCTGAAGTCTTCTGAAGGGGGTTGTTCGACTCAGAAGCGTGGGAGGGAGACAGTGTTGCTTGCTGCCGGGTTCACGCACGGCGGGACGGCTTACAGGTCGCTGTGGGAGGGGGTGAGGCCAGTGGACTGAAGCGGGAGAAAGATGCGGAAGACCGTGCCACCGGATGCATTGGGGCGCTGCTGGACGCGGCTGCGGATGAGGATGCGTCCGGCGTGCTTGTCGATGATGGTCTGGCTGACCCACAGGCCCAGGCCGGTGCCGGTGGTGCCCTTGGTGGAGAAGAAGGGCTCGAAGATACGGGAGCGAGTGGCGGCATCCATGCCGCATCCTGTATCTGCCACGGTGACGTAAACGCCCTCCACGCCGGTGCGGGGGTCGCGGCCGCCTGCACTGCGCAGCATGAGGCGTCCGCCATGGCGATGCATGGCGTCGATGGCGTTTCCGATGAAGTTGGCCAGCACCTGGCGTATCTCGCCCTCGAAGGCGTGCAAAAGAGGCACGTTTTTGTAGCGCCGTTTGATGGCGATGGAATAGTCGCGCAGGCGCGGTTCGTAAAGCGTGATCACACTATCCAGGAGCTCGTTCACGTTGGATTCCACCGGCCTGGTGCTCTGGCGATAGAAGCGCAGCGTCTGGGTGGTGATGTGGGTGACGCGGTCCAGCTCCTGCTGCGCGATGCGCAGATATTCCTGCGACCGGGCATCGAGCTGGCCCGAGCCGATAAGGAAGAGGCAGTTGGTGACCGCCTCCAGCGGGTTGTTGATCTCATGCGCGATGGAGGCGGCCAGCCGTCCGGTGGCGGCGAGCTTCTCTGTCCGGCGCATGACCTCTTCACTGCGCTTCTGCTCGGTGAGGTCGACAAAAAAGATGGCGATCTGTTCCGGCGTTGCCGGGGTCGCGGATGAGGTTTCCGGCGCCAGCGGAGCCAGGGCGATCAATACAGGGACATGATCGTTGGCACGGGTGCGGCACATCGCTTCAAAGGGGCGGCGCTGCTCTGCCGTGGTGGCAGCCTGCAAGCGCGCAAGTACCGCCGGGCCATCGGCCCCGAAGATGCTGCCGAAGGCGACGGCGCCGCTGCGCAGCTCCTGTTCGCCATAGCCGAGGAGGCGTTCGACCGCGGTGTTCGCATAGCGGACGGTACCGTTTGGCTCCACGATGATCAGGCCGACGGGCATGGCCTGAACCAGGCCAAGGAAACGCTCCTCGCTGGTGCGCAGGGCCTGTTCGGCGTCGAGCCTCAGACGGCGGGCGTGCGCTTCGCGTACCTCGCGTTCGATGGCCGGGACCAGGCGCGCAAGATTCTGCTTGGAGACGTAGTCGTGAGCGCCCGCGCGCATAGCCTCGACGGCGGTCTCTTCGCTGACCGCGCCGGACATGACGATGAAGGGAACATCCTGTCCCATGTGTTTCAGCAGCTGCAGCGCGGCGGGGGCGCTGAAGTTGGGAAGGTTGAAGTCGGCCAGCACCACATCCCATTGGGTGTGGGACTCGCTGAGTGCACGGCGCATCTCATCCGCGGTCTCGACACGGCGCACAGACGGCTGGTAGCCGGCGCGCTCGAAGTAGCGGGCGAGGAGAACGGCGTCGTCCTCGCTGTCTTCCACCAGCAGGACGCGAAGCGGGGTTGCCGTCACTGGCTGGCTATCGATCTGGTCCGGCTGATGATCTGGAGCGCGCATCGCGTGAGGTGATGAAACGATCGTGACTTCTACGGAGGCCGACCTTCGAAGTTGGAAATTTAGCGAAGAGGCAACGGGGGCGCCTCATTCAACACCAGCCAGTACATTCCAAGCTGACGGGTCGCTTCCGCGAAATCGGTGAAGTTGACCGGTTTGCGGATGTAGCTGTTGACGCCGAGCTTGTAGCTGCGCATCAGGTCGCTCTCCTCGTCGGAAGAGGTAAGGATCACTACGGGCAGCATACGATGCTGCTCCGATTCGCGGATGCGGCGGAGCACTTCGAGGCCGTCGATCTTCGGCAGTTTGAGATCGAGCAGAACCACCTGCGGCACGTAGGGAAGCACGCTCTCACCACTGCCGAAGAGCATGTTGATGGCCTCTTCGCCGTCGTGGGCCACGCGGATGTTATTGGCGATGTTGGCTTTTTTGAGGGCGCGGATGGTGAGCGCCTCGTGGTCGGGGTCGTCTTCCACCAGAAGAATCATGCGTTCGTTGACCGTCATCACGACGTATAGTACTCCATTCATTCGCGGTGGCGGGCCAGCCACCTGACGGTCGCCGGATATCGGCGTGTCTGACCAACAGGGGACCGCATGGCAGCGCCCATGGTCGATCGCCGGAAGAACGGCGATAGCGAAACGATCAGCCTCTCCGGAGCACTACAGAATGTGTCAACAAAGCCGCTGCGTGGAAAGGGAAAACAACCATGCCTGTACGTTCCGTACGAGTTCACATCTATAACGAATCTTCGTATCTCACGATGCAACGAACAGCTCTCCAGCCCTGCAGTGGAGGCTGGACAGATGGCTGGGCGCCCCCTCCGAACGCGATAGCGCCGGGCGCAGATAGTCTGTTTCAGGCAGAGAGCGATGGCGTCGCTACGGGCGCCATCGGCTACATCAAATTCGATTTGGTAGCGGCGAATGGGAAGCATGGCATGGTCTACCTGTATTGGGACAATCCCTATATGGGCGCGACGAATTTCAAACTCAGGACGGACCTGATGGACGTCCCGGTAGACTGCGGGCCCACGGATCAGAACTCCTCAAGCTTCAGCGACAGTGGCAATCCTTCGCTACTGGACTTCGGGGTTCAATACGCCTACGGCGACCAGGACGGAAGCAATGCGATGAATGACACTCCGCTGCAGACGCTGGGGAGCGCGTTGGAAGGACCGGCCGCGATCTTCGGGGAGTCGAATATCATTGCGCACGCGTGGGTCGACATCCATCTTCAGGACCAGGAGCCGAGAGGCCTGCCTTCAACACCTCCAGCGATGTATACCTTCTCGGCAAAATCCAACGTGGTGCCCAACGACTGGGTTGGACACTGGAGCGGAAGCGGAGTCGATGTGCAGATCAGCTCCCAATCGGGAACCATGGTCTCGGTGCAGGTGATGGATGCAACAAAGCCTCCCTTCGCGGTTACGGAGAGCGTCGAATTGACCCAGCTACCGCTTCTCGTAGGCAAGGAGACCGAGGGCACACTAGCCGGCCATAGCGACGTATCGGCGCTCAAGACTGCCGGACAAGCTACCAAGCGCGACGCGATGCCAATCGCAACGCAATTGAAGGTTCCGTCTGCTGCCTCACCGATCTCGAAGTCTCCAGCCGGTGCGGAGCAGGCCAAGGCGACGGACGAGAAGCTCACCGCGCAATCGGAGGTCACTCCTGTCGCCACCCCCATCAAGCAGCCTCGCTATAAGGAATCCATCTTCCTGGGGGACGGTGTCTCGCTCACACTGATGAACGTCACAGCCAACGGTCAACCGCACGGAACCTCGGTCAGATACCAGCGGCATTCGAAGACACCGCCCGTAAGTCTGGATCTGGAATTGCTGCGCTACGTCCCGCCGCCGAGATAGCTGCAACTGCGGTGTGGATGTTTCAGCCTTCCAGACGGTATTTTGTCTCCGCAAGATGGAAGAGCGGCCGCCAGACGAGGCGATTGATGGTGACCACCATGAGGGCCATGATGATGGTGGCCATCAGCAGCATGTCGAACTGGCCATGGTCGGTGGCGCGGCTGATCTCGGCGCCGAGGCCGAGGGTGGAGAGTGTCTGGCCGTGCAGGTGGAAGTACTCGGCGATGATGCTGGCATTCCACGCGCCGCCCGAGGCGGTGACCAGGCCGGTAATGAGGTAGGGAAAAATGCCGGGAAGGATCAGAGTTTTCCAGCGCTGCACGCTGCCGAAATGAAAGAGTCCGGAAACCTCTTTCAGATCGGAAGGGATGGCAATGGCTCCGGCGATGACGTTGAACAGGATGTACCACTGCGTGCCCAGCAGCATCAGGGCGATGGAGCCGATGCCGAGTCCACCACCGGCGCGGACCAGCGCGATCAGCAGCACAGGAAAGAGTGCCGTGGCCGGGACGGAAGCCGCGATCTGCGCCAGCGGCTGCGCGATGCGTGCGAGGCGGGGGTGAAAGCCGATGGCCACGCCAGCCGGGATCGTCCAGAGGGCAGCGATGAGCAGGGCGGCATTCACGCGCAGGAAGGTGGCGCCCGCACCCTTGAGCAGCTCAAGGATCTCCGCACCGTGCAACTGGCGCAGCAGGAGAATGGCGTGGAAGGCCGCGAAGATCGCGGCAGCCAGCAACGCGATGAAGATGGAGCTGTTGGCGATGAGCGAACGTTGACGCGACGCGTCGCTCGGTTCCGGCCGCGCAAGCGCGCGAAGACGGCGCATGGCGAGGCCGTGGTAGATGCGCTCGCCCAGCGGTACGACGGTCCGTTTGTGCAGCCAGCCGATGGCGTTGGAATTGCGCAGCGCGTAAAGGATAGGCGAGCTGGCGCGCTGCGAGCTCTCCACCTGCTCGAACTTGAACTTGTCGGCCCAGGCGATCACCGGCCGCCAGATGAGCTGGTCGGTGGCGACGATGATGGCAACCATTACGGCGAGGCCCCAGATCATCGCGCGGGTGTTGCCGTTACCCGCGGCGGTCTGCAGGTAGGAGCCGAGGCCGGGCAGGCGGAAGTCGCGATCGCCGAGCACGAACATCTCGCAGGCCATGAGAAAGAACCAGCCGCCGGCGACGGAGACCATGGAGTTCCACACCAGCCCGATGGCGGAGAAGGGCAGCTCCAGTTGCCAGAAGCGCTGCCACGCGGTGAAGCCGTAAATCTGCGAAGCCTCGCGCAGCTCGCGCGGAATGCTGCGGATGGAGGAGTAGAAGCTGAAGGCCATGTTCCACACCTGGCCGGTGAAGATGAGCAGGATGGCGCCCATCTCCACGCCAAGCTGGCGCGTGGGCAAGAGCGAAACCATCACCAGCATGACGCCGGGCAAAAAGCTGAGCACCGGTATCGACTGCAGGATGTCCAGCACCGCGATCATGAAGGCTTCGACGCGCGGGTGATATGCGGCGTAGTAGCCGTAGCCTACGGCGAAGACCAGGCTGAGCAGATATGCGACGCCGATGCGGACGATGGAGTAGAAGGCGTAGAGCGGGAGGGCGCTGACGGACTGGGATATCTCCGCCGAAGGCACCGGATGCGAGAACCAATAGCGACCCAGCAGGACTACACAATAAAAGGCGGCGAGACAGAAGGCCGCGACGGACAGGTCCAGTACGACCGGCCAGGAACGCTCCAGCACCAGCGTGCGCGAGAGCGTGGGGACGCGCAGCGACCTCACTCGACGATCTCCTCGACGGGAGTTTCGGGGGTGTCTTCGACTTCGGGCTTGATGAAGCGGCGGCGGCCGGCATCGAAGTCGAAGAGCTCGGCATAGCGGCCCCAGTTGATGGCCGTTTCAAGCTGGCGCAGCGTCTCCTCCTGCGAAAACTGCTCGTCGAGCATGTCGAGGAAGAAGTCTTCAGGAACCGTGTGGTCGCTCTTGGTGTCGAGCGCGCGCGTGATCTGCCGCAGCAGCAGGATGTGCTCCAGCGCAGCCACGCGGAAGAGCTCCTTCTGCTTCAGAATCTCGGAGTCGGCGAAGAGCCGGCCGCTCTCCGTGATAGCGACGTCGCCCTCTTCCAGTTTGAGGTAGCCGAGCAACTGGGCTGCTTCGACGATGGGGAAGAGGTCGTCGAGCTCGAAGCCGAGTTCATCGGCGAGCTTGTACACGTCGTCCTTGCCGCCGCGGTCGATCAGAATTTCCAGCAGGCCGGCGATGCCGCCGGGACGCGCGTGGGGCAGCATCTGGTAGTGCATCTGGCGCTGGTCGCGGATGGCGACGCGCTCCGGCACGTTGCTGGGCTGCACGTCGGGGCGGGTGAGCACGGTGTAGATGTAGTCGACGAGCTGAGTGAAGAGCGACGACTTGCGATCGCGCGGCTGCGAGAGGGTGACGCGGAAGTCCACGCGCACGTGGCCGGGATTGCGGCCCAGCACGATGATGCGATCGGCCAGCAGGACGGCCTCTTCAATGTTGTGCGTGACCAGGAAGATGGCGCGTGTGGGGATGGTCTTCTTCTGCCACAACTCCAGCAATTCGCTGCGCAGGTTTTCCGCCGTGAGCACGTCGAGCGCGGAGAAGGGCTCGTCCATGAAGAGGACCTCCGGCTCGACCACCAGCGCGCGCGCAAAGCCGACCCGCTGCCGCATGCCGCCGGAGAGCTCCTTGGGGAAGGCGGCCTCGAAGCCATCCAGTCCGACGGTGTCGATAATGCGCAGGCTGCGTTCGCGGCGCTCCTGCGCCTCCATGCCGCGCGCCTTCAGCGGCGCTTCGACGTTTTCCAGCACCGTCAGCCAGGGGAAGAGCGCGAAGCTCTGGAAGACGATCGAGACGTTTGGATTCGCCCGGGAGATGGGTGTTCCGTGCCAGTAGACCTCGCCGGCCGATGGCTTGGTAAGCCCGGTGAGCATGCGGAGCAGGGTGGACTTGCCCGAGCCCGATGGTCCGAGCAGCGCGACGATTTCGCCGGGAACAATCGACAGGTCCGTGGGCGCGATGACCTGGATGCGGTTCTCGCTCGGCTGCGCGTAGTATTTTTCGACCTTCTCAGCGTGAATGATGGTCTCGGTCGTATCTGTCATAGAAGCATCCAGGAAGCATCCAGCGCGCGAAAAATATCCAAGTCCGCCAGGCCGGTCACCGGCTTGGCACAGCCACAGGTGCACATGTGGCGCCACATTTTTACATCACTCATGCAGGCAAAGTCCGGCGGGAGCCCAGGGTCCGTACGGTACCTGACCATTCCATCGAATGTATGCGTTGTCTGTTTGCGGGGAGATGAAGCATCTCCACACCGGAAGCGTATCATCTAGGGCATAGAGCATTTTCCTGTGGGTGTCGATCGGCCGGTGGCCGTCATCCAGCCTTTTTGTCCTTGAAAGGGCCTGGGCGACCGTCTCTTGAAGACTGTGCCCGCAGCGAAAGTGTGTGAGCAAGCGAGTTTTTCGCGCTGGCGCCTGGCCGCCGGCGTCGCGAGCAAAAGGGAGCGAATGTCCGAACCAAAAGCAAAGCCAAAAGTCCTGGTAGCCGATGACGAACGCGTGATCGCCGATACCCTGTCCATCATCCTGAACCAAGCGGGCTTTGAGGCAACTGCCGTCTACAGCGGCGAAAAAGCAGTAGAGACGGCGAAGGCGCTGCGGCCGGACATGCTGATCTCCGACGTCATCATGACGGATATGAACGGTATCGATGCGGCCATCAAGATCCGCGGGATGCTGCCTTCGTGCAAGATATTGCTCTTCTCCGGGCAGGCAGCAACCGCCGATCTGCTGGATCGGGCGCGAACGCAAGGCCATGAGTTTGAAATCCTGGCCAAGCCGGTGCACCCGCAGGATCTGCTGGCCCGGCTGCGGAGTTAAAGTTTTACTTTAAAAGTGGGGAAGAGGCGCTCGGCACACTGCCGGGCGCTTTGCTTTGTGGCCCCGTCAGACCTCCCGCCGCCCTTCGAGCGCGCGCGTCATCGTGACCTCATCCGCGTATTCGATGTCGCTGCCCGCGGGCACGCCGGTGGCGATACGGGTGATCCGGATTGCATATGGCTTGAGCAGGTCGGCGAGCAGCGATGCCGTCGCCTCGCCCTCCAGCGTGGGACTGGTGGCGAGGATGGCCTCGTCGATCTCGCCGCGTTCGGCGCGCGCGGTGAGAGAGCCGGTGCGCAAGATGCTCCGGGCCGACGCCATGCAACGGCGAGAGCGTGCCATGCAGCACGTGGTAGACGCCGTTGTAGTGAGTGCGCTCGATCACGCTGATGCTGGTCGGCTCTTCGACCACGCAGACCTGGCGCTGGTTGCGCGTGGGGCTCGCGCAATAGACGCAGGGGTCGACATCCGTGATGTTGTTGCAGATGGAGCAGAGGCGCAGCTTCGCCTTCAATTCGCGCACGGCATCGGAGAGCGCGTCCGCGTCGGCGGCGCTGGAGCGCAGGATGTGGAAGGCGAGGCGCTGCGCGCTCTTGGCGCCGATGCCGGGAAGTTTGCGCAGCTCCTCGATGAGGCGCGCCATGGGCTCTGCAAATCGGGACATGGTGGGGCGCTACAAACCGGGCAGGTTGAGGCCGCCCAACATGCCGGAGAGGCCGGACTGCAGGCTCTCGTCGGCACGGCGGCCAGCTTCGTTGAGGGCGGCGACGATGAGGTCCTCGAGCATCTCGATATCAGCAGCGTTCGCGCCGGCGTATTGGATATCAGGCTGGAGACCGCAGAGGCGTCGATCTTGAGCGAGAGCACCTGCTTCTTGCCGTTCATCTTCACGGTGACGGCGCCGCCGCCGGAGGTAGCTTCGACGACCGTCGCGGCGAGGCGCTGCTCCATCTGCTGCTGCATCTCCTGCGCCTGGCCCAGCATTTTCTGGATGTCTTGCGGGTTCAATCGATGTCCTTTCCTATGGCTTGCCGCGCAGGTCAAGGATGCTGCGCACCTCTGCGCGGAAGATCTCCTGGGCCTGCTTTACTAACGGATTGTCGAGGGCGTGCGACTGAACGCTGCCTTTGGCGGCGTGCGGCGCGGGCGGCGCGGGCGAGGCTGAGCCGTCGCCCGGCAGCACCACGAGCTTTGCATTGCTTCCTGCCTGCTGCAGCGCGCTGCGGGCGATACGCTCCGCCTCCGGATTCATGGTGAGCGAGAGCATGGTTTTCTTCACCGCCACCAAGACCGTGATGCTGCCGTCGCCAACCGTCCACTGGCCGCCGCGAAGCAATGCGCTGGCCGTCTCGTGTCCCTTATCGTGCAGCGCCTGGGTGACCGCATCGCGCAGCTTGTCGGCGATGCTCACAAATTCACCCGATGCAGGCGGCTCGGGCAAGTCGTCCGAGGCGATCTCCTCTTCGAGGTCCGCGGCGATGCGCTCGGCCTCCGGCGAGGCGTGGCCATGAATCTGCCGGTCAGGCGGCTCGTGCGGTTGGAGAAGGCTCTCCGATTGTTCATCGGGATCGGACGCTGGCGGCTCGTCAAGCGCGACGGCTGTACCAACTTCCAGCGAAGCGGTGACGAGCGCGGTGTCACCAGCAGCGGCGGAGCCGGAAGGGCCGGATTTGCGGCGCGTATCGGACTCGAAGGGCGAAAAGGTGGGCTGTGCCGGCTGGGCAGGCGTGGATGAGGTAGCCGATCCGCCGCGCGCGGCTTCCGTGCTGATGACACTTCGCGGCGGCGCCGGCGAAGCGCCAGGCCGTATCGAGGGAGCCGGCGATGCGGCAGGGCGCGTCGGCGCAACCGAGGGACGCGATGTGCCAGTGCCGCCGCCGGAGAGTTGGCTACCGGGAAGCTGACTGAGGAGCTGTTCCAGCGGAATGAGGCGCTGCGTGTGCACGAGCTTCAGCAGGCCCAGTTCCAGGTGGAAGCGCGGCTCCTGCCGGTAGTTCAGATCGTCGAAGCTGCGCAGCATGATCTGCAGGAAGCGGGCGAGATCTTCCTCGCTGAAGAGCATGGCGGTGCGCGCGACGCGTGCGCGCTCGTCGCCGGAGATCTGCAGCAGCTCGGTCGATTCGCCGCCGAGCTTCGACATCAATGTGTTGCGGAGATAGCGAACGAGCTGGCGCGCAAGCTGCGACGGACTGTTGCCGGCGTTCAACAACGTATCGATGCCGGTCAGGACGGCGGCACTGTCGTTCTCGCTGATGGACTCGAGCAGGCGCTCGAAGACGGTGTTGGGCACGGTGCCCATGAGCTCGCGAATCTGCGCAGCTTCGAGATGCGGGCGGCCGTTGGTGACAGGCGCGCTGGCAATGGCCTGGTCCATGATGGAGAGCGCATCGCGCATGGAGCCGTCGCCGGCTTCGGCCAGCAGGGCGAGCGCGGCATCGTCGGCATCGAGCGTTTCCTGCTCCGCGATCGAGTGCAACTGGGTCACGATGTCGTCGAAGCGCACGGCGTGAAACGAGTAGTGCTGCGAGCGCGACCGGATGGTCTGCGGAATATCCTCCGGCTGCGTGGTCGCCATCATGAAGATGACGTGGTCGGGCGGCTCTTCGAGCGTCTTGAGCAGCGCGTTAAAGGCGGCGTCGGTGATCTGGTGCGCCTCGTCGAGGATGTAGATCTTGTAGCGGTCGCGCGCCGGGCGGTATCGGGCGGCGTCGCGCAGCTCGCGAATCTCGTCGATGCCGCGATTGGTGGCGGCGTCGATCTCGATGACATCGACGGCGGAGCCGGAGCGAATCTCGGTGCAGGCGTCGCAGACGCCGCAGGGCTCGGCGGTGGGGCGCTCAGGCGATCCAATGGCATGCTGGCAGTTGAGCGCCATGGCCAGGATGCGGGCGATGGTGGTTTTGCCGATGCCGCGATGGCCGCTGAAGATGTAGCCATGGGCGATGCGGCCCTGCTGGAGCGCGTTCAGCAGGGTGCGGGTGACGTGCTCCTGCCCGATCACATCGCGGAAGAATTGGGGGCGGTATTTGCGGGCGAGAACCTGGTAGGCCATGCGGGTCGGAATCGTTGCTGCGGATCTATGGTCCGATTGTAGTGCGCTTTGTAGTGTGGATTGCGGACGCGGGGAAGCCGCAGATATCTGCTACGACCTGCTGCATGTCGGTTGAGGTGAGGGGGGATCACGGGAGAGGTTCCAACCTCAATTGCTAGCAGTGCTATCATTGCTGGCATGGCCAGCCTGACGATCCGCCAACTCGACGATACGGTGAAAGCAAAGCTGCGTGTGCGCGCCGCGGAGCATGGCAAATCCATGGAAGAAGAGGCGCGGGAGATTTTGCGCCAGGCGGTCGCTTCGCCTGCGGCGGCCGAGACTGGAGCAGACTGGGTCTCGCGCATCCGGAAACTGGTGGAACCCTACGGCGGTTTCGACTTGGAATTGCCAGAGCGTCTCCCGCCGCGCGAACCTCCCACATTTCGCGGTTCGCGAGCGAGAGATCGCATTCGCGCGAAGCGCTGACCCGTGTGGATTCTCGATACTAACGCGATCTCAGAACTGGTCGCGCCGCGTCCCGCTGAGCAAGTCATTGCATGGGTGGCGGCCGCGCCGCAGCACCAGCTCTTCACTACGGCCATCAGTGAAGCGGAACTCTTTCACGGAGTAGATCGAATGCCAGCGGGACGCCGAAGGGAGGGCCTCCGCGTTGCGATCGAAGCCGTCCTCGATGGGTTTGCTGGCCGGGTGTTGCCGTTCGGGAGTTCCGCTGCACGTGCGTATGCCCGGCTTATGGCCCATTGCGCGGCGAGCGGCAGGCCCATGTCACAGTCGGATGCACAAATCGCCGCGATCGCCATCGAACACAGGGCAACGCTGGTCACGCGGAATACACGCGACTTTGCAAACAGCGATATCGAGCTACTGAACCCCTGGCTCGCCTGACGTTACCGCTTCTTCACGGCTCGCTTGCGGCGCGCGATCTTTCCGGCGAATGTGGCGGATGCATGGTTGAGCGGCAAGTGGAATCCTGTCCGTTGCGTTCCATTCAACCGTTGTAGTTTGCGACAACCCGAATCACCTTTCGATGGTCATCGAATTCCATAAACTCGCCGGTTTTCGTGCCCTTCTGGTTGACGTAATAAAGAACCACGCTGCAAAGGCCCCACATGACATCCAGGAGTTCGAAGGAGAGGTTGGGGTACGCTTCAAGCCCTTTCTCGAAATAACCTCGCAGCGACTCTTTTCCTCGGATGGTCCCGGATGCGCTATTGAGCAGCTTTGCTGCAGCAGGCGATGTTAGAACAACCTCCGACCCGTAGTGCGCCATGATGGCATCAAGGTCGTGGGAGTTCCATGCGAGAACCCAGTGCTGTGCGAATTGTCGCGCCTCAGCTTCTGTGATCATTTGTAGTCTGTCCCCCAAAGGACCTGCTGAATGGCTTGCCTGAGTTACCGCTTCTTCCGCTTCGCAACGCGCTCGCGGCGCGCGATCTCTTGCGGCGAGTACATGGTCGAGCGGCAGGATGCGGCGCCGCAGTTGCAATTCGCCTCGTCCTCGTCGCCGTCGTAGAGGCAGTAGTCGTAGGTGAGCTCTTCGCCCGGCGCGATGTCGCGGATGGCCAGGATCCAGATGCGGTTGTTGATCTCATTCGTTTCGCAGTTGGGGTCGCAGGAGTGGTTGAGGAACATGGCTGCGCCGTGCCCGTCGATCACGATGGAACGCGAGCCGATGCCGAAGAGATAGGTGATGGGCGAGTTCTCATAGATGCGGTCGGCCTCTGCTTTACGGAGGCGCGGACCCGTGTACTCCACCACGCGGCTACCCTTGCGGATCGAGGTGGTGGTGTAGCAGCCGGCGGCGTGGATGGCGGAGGAGCGGATCAGCAGGCCCATGTGGGGTTCCTTCGAGAAAAAGATGCCCTGAGTATAGAACCGTGCGCCCGGCCCCGAGCGTCTTATACCCTGAGAAGTGATGAAGGCGGCGGCGACACAGACGATAGCGAAACAGGCGGCGGCGACGATGCGCGCATACGCTCCCTCCCTGGCGCTCGGTTCCGTGGCAGTGTTCGCGTTGAGCGGATGGCTGGCACTGCCTGCGATGGCGCAGCAGGCCAGCGGCTCAGACGCAGGCAGCGGGCAATCGTCCTCGTCCACGTCGTCTACACAAAACAAGCAGCAAGGCCAGACGCCTCCCGCGCACAAGAATGCCGCGCAGGAGAATCCCTTCCCGGCGGATGTCTCCAAACACGCCGCGCAGCCGCAGAGCCAGCCGGCGGATGCACCCACAGGTACCCCTGCCGCTCCCGATGCTGACCAGCCGGCGCAGCCTGCGCACAAGAGCGCCGCGCAGGAGAATCCCTTTCCCGAGGATGTGTCGAAGGGTGCCGCGGCGGCTGCAGCGAAGGACAGCGATGCGGATAGTTCAAGTAGCGGTTCAAGCAGCAGCTCCAATGCTGCCGGCGATACCGACCCGAATGCCGATTCGAATGGCGATCTGCCACGGGAGACCGGCCGGCGCAGGTTGAAAAAGCCGAGTGACAAGGATATCGAGAGCGGCTCGCTCGCCGGGGAGGGCCGGGCACAGGACGATGTGCGGGTGGGGCGCTTCTATCTCGGCAGTGGGGACTTAAAGGGCGCCTACGGACGCTATTCCGAAGCGATACGGCTGGACCCCACGAACCTTGACGCGATCTATGGACTGGCGGCTGCTGCCGCTGGTCTGCACCATACGGACGAGGCGCTGACCAACTACAAGCTCTACCTCCAGATCGCTCCGGACGGACATGACGCCAAGTCGGCCCGCAAAGCTCTTCGGGCGCTGTCTAAGTAACACGAACGTGTCACTCAATATCGCAACATCTCCCACCTTTTCGTGGTTGCCCCGATTTGGTGCAGGTTCTATCTTGCCTGCAGTATTCCCATTTCAGGCACACATGCACCCCGTCTTCCAGTCCGCCTTCCGTGAAATCGCCGATGAACTTGGCCGGTTCGATGCGACGTCGGCAAATGTGCATCCCTGGGGGAAGCCGCATTGCTGGTCGGTGCACCAGATCGCGGAGCATCTGATCCTATCCATGGACGGCACGCGCACCACGCTGCAGGAGCGGCTGGCAAAGGGACGGCCTGGGCGGAACTCCCATCGGACGCGTACGGAGTGGGCGCTCCAGTTGATGATCCTGAGCGCGGGCCATATGCCGAAGGGTGTGGGCGCGCCGCAGGAAACGACACCGAAGGAGAACTTGCCGTCTACCGGAGCGCGCGAGCTCGTCACGCGGCTGGAGACAGCGATCGAATTGCTCGACGCCACACTGGACGGATGCCGGCAACGCTTTGGCATGGAACGCGTAGGCCGCCACTTTCTGCTGGGGCCACTGCGCGTCGACCAGTGGCGCCGCTATCACGTTCTGCACCTGGGACATCACCGCGCGCAGATGTGCGACCTGCGTAAGACTTTGTCGGTCGAAGTGGTGCGCAAGACGGAGATGGCGAACGCTTAGAGCCGATTACACGGAGGCCGGAACCCCGCGGGTCGGAAGCGAGATGCTTCGGACCTTTGTTATTTGCAGCGAAGATGCGGCCTTAGTGGAAAAACTTCAAGTACCACTCCAGAGTGTCTTGTCCCAGGAAGGCGCAGTAAATCCCCGCCAGCGCGAGGAAGGTGCCGAAGGGAACGGCCAGCGGCCCCTCTGATTTCGCTCTTTTGCGGCCACGCACGGCGAGCAGCAACAACGCGGTCAGCGCGCCCGCGACCACGGCGAGGAAGAAGACCACACACATCTGGCGCGCACCCAGCCACGCGGCGATCGCTGCGGCGAGCTTGACGTCTCCCAGACCAAGCCCCTGGCGACGGCGCACCAGCGAATAGATCCAGCGCAGCAGCAGCAGGGCCAATGCAGTGGCTGCTGCCGATATCGAACCGCGCAATCCCAGCAGGAGGGCAGCGTGCCAGGCGTAAGCGGCGCCGTGAGACGTCTCTTCAAGCAGGCCGTCGCCGGCGCGATAGAGCACGCCCAGGCCGAGCAGCGGCAAGGTCAGTGCGTCCGGGAGCCGCATGGTCTCGGCATCGCAGACAGCCAGCGCCAGCAGGAGCGCGCAGAAGATAGAAAAAGCGATGCTCCAGAAATGCACGCCCTCAAAGTGGACGATGTTGACGACGGTGAGCGCGGCGACCGCGGCCTCCACAAACGGATACCGCCACCCGATGCTTTTCTGACAATTGCGGCAACGGCCACGCAGCAGAAGAAAGCTGACGAGCGGAATGTTGTCGTAGGCGGCGATGCGCGCCTTGCAGCGCGGGCAGTGCGAGGGCGGCCGCACGATGGAATGATGGCGCGGCAGGCGGCTGATGCAGACGTTGAGAAAGCTGCCCAAGGCAAGCCCGAAGAGCAACGCGAAGACGATCTGGAGGGTCAGCATTGCTTGGAGCGCTCCTGCGTGCTCGGGAAAGGCAATGGGCCGGGAAGATGGCCCGCTGCGCAGTATAGCTGTGCAGTATAGCTGTCCGGGGTGCACTGGCCGGAGGGCACGGGGCGGCCGGTAACGAACGTCGGTTGTCGGTTACAGTGGAGGCATGACCCAGCAGAACGGCAGCCAGCCACCCGACGCCGGCGCTCTGTTTCAGGAGAGCGTGGCGATCATGGCGCGGCTGCGCGGGCCGGGCGGCTGCCCCTGGGATCGCGAGCAAAGCTTTGCCACGATCCGTAAATACACCCTGGAAGAGACCTACGAGGTGCTGGACGCCATCGAGCGCGAGCACTGGCAAGATCTGGCCGAGGAGCTGGGCGACCTGCTGCTGCAGGTGCTGTTTTACGCGCAGATGGGCGACGAAGCCGGCTACTTTTCCATCGTCGATGTGCTGGGGCATCTGAACCGCAAGCTGATCCGTCGGCATCCGCATGTCTTTGGCGACGAGGCGAGCGCGGCCGCGGGCAATCGTGCCCAAGTGGACGCATCGACGGCGACCGAGGCGACTGGAGTCCTGGCCAACTGGGAGGCCATCAAAAAGGCCGAGAAGCCGACAGAAGCCAAGTCGTCTGACATCGCTGCTGGAGGACGTGCCGCGCAGTTTTCCGGCGCTTCTGGAGGCCTCGAAGCTGGGCGGAAAGGCCGCGAAGGTAGGCTTCGACTGGCCGGATCGTGCCGGGTTGCTGGAGAAAGTGGAAGAAGAGTGCCGGGAGATCATCGATGCCGCAGTGCAGGCTGAGGTCCAGAAAGGGGAAACCCGGGCCGGAGCGGCTCCCGAGGCTGTCGAGGGCGAGGTGGGCGACCTGCTGTTCACGGTGGTGAATCTGGCGCGGCATCTGCAGGTCGATCCCGAGCTCGCGCTGCGGCGCTCGAATGCAAAGTTTCGCAGGCGCTTTGCCGCGATGGAGCAGGCAAGTGACGGCGCGCTGAGCCAGCGCAGCGCCGCTGAACTCGAGGCGTTGTGGGCACAGGCAAAGCAGCGAGAGGCGGTTGGGGCCAAATGACTACCCGAGCGATTACAGAAGACGCGAAGGATCCGGCGGATATGCGCGCGGTGCAATTGGACGTGCGTTCCTGCCGGGGTCTTGAGGAACTGGAGTTGTGCGTCGCGCTGCAGATCGCTACCTGGGGCTATGACGAAATGGATGTGATTCCGCGGCGGATGTTCACCGTGGCGCAGCGCATCGGCGGACAGGTGATGGGCGCTTTCGCTCCCGATGGGACGCTGGCGGGCTTCGCAATGTCGATCCCCGGGATTCGGGACGGCGCGCCGTATCTGCACTCGCACATGCTGGCGGTGCGGCCGGATTTTCGCAACGCAGGTGTGGGCCGCCGTTTGAAACTGGCGCAGCGGGAAGATGCCCTGAAACGGGGCATCCGGCTGATGGAATGGACCTTCGACCCGCTCGAAATCAAGAATGCTTTCTTCAATATCGAGAAGCTGGGGGCAATTACCCACAGCTATACCCCCAATTTTTATGGTGTATCCTCGGCTCGGATTCAGGGCGGCCGTCCCACGGACCGGCTGCATGCCGAATGGTGGCTGGATACGGAGCGGGTGACCGAGGCAATTGCAGGGCGGCGTGCGCCGCGCGGGGAAGTCGAGATGCGCATCGAATTGCCGCACCAGGTGATGCAGTGGAAAGAGTCCGAGGAGGGAGCCGCGCAGGCGATGGCATTGCAAAAGGCCAACCAGGCACGGTTTGCCGAGGCCTTTGCGCGCGGCCTGGCAGTGACGGGATTCTCGCGGGACGAAGCGGGCAACGGATGGTTTGAATTGAGCCGCTGGCCCGGCTAGACGGTGGGCCTGGGAGCGGACCGGCAGTATCCTAACGAGACACACATGCAACGAGCGACTGAAGCAGGAAAGAGTCTATGAGAATCGACGCGATCGTGTTGCGCGAGATCCGGATGCCGCTGGTGGAACCATTTGTGACCAGCTTTGGCGAGACGACGGAGCGCCGGGTGCTGCTGGCAGAGATTCATGCTGAGGGGCTGGTGGGTTGGGGCGAGTGCGTGGCCGGGGAACACCCCTACTTTTCGCCGGAGTCCATCGACACGGCGTGGGTGGTGTTGATGCAGGAGCTGGCTCCGATGCTGGCGGCGAGCCCGGTGGAGCACGGTGGCGACTGCCCGAAGATCTTCAAGAAGGTGCGCGGCAATCCGATGGCGAAGGCCGCGCTGGAAAACGCCATCTGGGACCTGGAAGCCCAGATTGAAAATGCGCCCCTCTACGAACTGCTGGGCGGCACCAAGAAGCGCATTGCGTGCGGCGTTTCGATCGGCATACAGCCCACCATGGAGCAGCAACTGCGCAAGGTAGAGCGCGAGGTGAACGCGGGCTACCAGCGCATCAAGTTGAAGTGCCAGCCGGGCTGGGATGTGGAGATGCTGGAGGCGGTGCGCAAGCGCTGGCCGAAGATCAGGCTGAGTGTCGACGCCAACTCCGCCTATCGCATGCGTGACTTCGATCACCTGGTGGACTTCGACCGGTTCAAGCTGTTGATGATCGAGCAGCCGCTGTGGGCCGATGACTTCTACTACCACTCCATGCTGCAGAAGCGGCTGGAGACGGCGATCTGCCTGGACGAGTCGATCCGCAATCGGCGCGACGCGCTGGCCGCGATTGACATGGAGTCCTGCCGCATCATCAACATCAAGAACGGCCGCGTGGGCGGCTTCTCCGAGGCCATCGCGGTGCACAATGCGGCGATGGAGCGCGGTGTCCCGGTGTGGTGCGGCGGCATGCTGGAGACCGGCATTGGGCGCGCGCACAACATCGCGCTCTCCACGCTGCCCGGCTTCACCCTTCCGGGCGATGTATCGGCCTCGAAGCGCTACTGGGCGGAAGACATCATCGAGCCCGAAGTGGAAGTTTCGGCCAAGGGCGAGATCACGGTGCCGACCACGGCCGGCCGCGGATTCGAAGTGAAGACCGGGCTGGTGGAGAAGCTGACAGTGCGCAAGGAAGAGGTACGCGCATTGCAGACTGTCTAGCGCGACAGCACTTCCGAAAAGCTCCGAACTACAGTATGTAGCCGCGGCTGTGTCATGAAGCGAGCTCGCTCTTCGCTTTCCGGCATGGCGCCGGACGGTCGCTTTGCTAGACTGAGACGCTGTTTGCCTGGAGCGTGTGCCGCATGCCTGTGGTCGATCTCGATCGCATCTCAAAGTCCTACAGCAGCAAAGTGGCGGTGCGGGAGCTGAGCCTGCGCATCGAGCAGGGCACCATGTTCGGGCTGCTGGGGCCGAATGGCGCGGGCAAGACCTCGACCATCCGCATGATGGTCGGGATGACGCTGCCGGACTCCGGAACGGTGCGGCTCTTCGACGAGCCATTCCACCGCGATCATCTGCGCCGCGTCGGATACCTTCCGGAGGAGCGCGGGCTCTACAAGCGGATGAAGGTGATCGACCAGCTCATCTTCATGGGCCAACTGCATGGGCTGAATGCTGCAACTGCGCGGACCCGCGCGCGCCAGTGGTGTGAGCGGATGGAGATCGCCGAGTCCATGGAGAAGAAGACGCAGGAGCTCTCCAAGGGTATGCAGCAGAAGATCCAGTTCATCGCCACCCTGCTGCACGATCCGGAGCTGATCATCATGGACGAGCCGTCTTCCGGACTTGACCCGGTGAATGTTTCGCTGCTGGAACAGACGCTGCTGGAGTTGAAGAGCAAAGGCCGGACGATCCTGTTCTCCACCCACCGCATGGACCAGGTGGAGAAGCTGTGCGATGCCATCTGCCTGGTGGACCAGGGCACGGCGGTGCTGGAAGGCACGATGCGCGCGGTGAAGTCGCGCTATCCACGCAATCGCGTCGTGGTGGAGTACGCGGGTGACGCATCGTTCCTCACCGATCCGTCGATCACCGAGCTGCGTGAGTTTCCCGGACGTGCCGAGTTCAAATTGCGCGACGGCGCGGACGGGCAGGCGCTACTGCATGCCGCGGCGCGCCATGCGCAGGTCTTCAAGTTCGAGCTGGTAGAGCCGTCGCTGGAAGAGATTTTCATCCGCACGGTAGGAGGCAAGGTCGATGCATGAGGTATGGCTGATCGCCCGGCGCGAATACCTGGAGCGTGTGCGCAGCCGCGCGTTCCTGATGATGACCATCCTGTTCCCGTTGTTCATCGGATTGATGATCGGCGGGAGCGTCCTGGCGAGCAAGCTCAGCTCCGGCGCCAAGAAGATTGCGATCGCATCGAACGACCCTGTGCTGGCGCGTGAAGTCGCGGCGGAGATGCAACCGCCGTCTCCGGCAGCGAAGCCGCCGGAGGTCATTGCGCCCGCAACCGACGCGGAACGTGCAGCGCTGAATCGGCGTGTTGAGGACAAAACGCTGGACGGCTACCTGTGGCTCGAAAAAAAAGCCGACGCCACTGCACCCGAGGCAACCTTCGTTTCCCGGTCGAGCGGTGACTTGTTTTCACTCGGCGCCATAGAAAGCGCCGTCAATCACGGAGTCGAGCGAGAGCAACTTATTCAGCACGGTGTGTCCAGCGCCGAGATCAAAGAAATGACACATCACGCGGATATCCAGACAGTGCAGATCCGCGAAGGCCGGTTGGTGCCCTCGAACTCGTTGAAGAGCTTCTTCGGCGCGTACGCAATGATGTTCCTCATCTACTTCACGGTTGTGTTCTACGGCATGAACGTGGCGCGCTCGGTGGTGGAAGAGAAGACCTCGCGCATCTTCGAGGTGCTGCTCTCCACAGTGAAGCCGCAGTCGCTGATGGCGGGCAAGCTCCTGGGTGTGGGCGCTGCGGGGCTGACCCAGTTGGCCATCTGGTTCGTGCTGATATCGGCGGTTGTGGGCGCCTCGGCTGCCAGGTCTGGAGGGCCGCAAGGGCTGGCGACGTTTGGAATCCATCCGCTGCAACTCTTTTTTCTGGCGGCCTACTTCCTGCTCGGGTTTTTCTTCTACAGCGCGATCGCGGCCGCGGTGGGCGCGAGCGTCAGCAGCGAACAGGAGATTCAACAGTTCAGCATGGTGATCGTCGCGCCGCTCACCGTGGGGATGATCCTCATCACCTACATCACCAGCAATCCGACGGCGCTGCCGGTCGTGCTGCTGTCGCTCTTCCCGCCATGCGCGCCCATCGTGATGTTCCTGCGCATGTCGTCGCAGATGCCGCCGGCATGGCAGATCGCGCTCTCCATGGTGCTGATGCTCGTCTTCATCTGGGGAGCGATCTGGGTGGCGTCACGCATCTATCGCGTCGGTATCCTGATGTACGGCAAGCGCGCCACGCTGCCGGAGATGCTGCGCTGGATGCGGTACAGCTGAAGCAGCCGCGATCGCTACTCGGCCTTCGAGTTCAATCGCACGCCTTTCAATTCGTGAATCTCGGTGATCGCGATCGCACGCGTACCATTACGCTCAAACACCTGGCCTGAAGCGCGTACGTATTTGCCGACGAACGGCATCAGCCTCTGTCTCTGGCTCGGATCGGGCATCTTGTCGGTGATGGGGAAGTAGATGTCGCCAGCCTTGGTCAGGATGATGAGCGGAGAGCCGCTCCTGGCGCATGCCAGCGCACACTGCAGGTTGAAGTCGGTGGCCGTTGAGTCATGATTCTGCATAGGGCACGCCACATCCCGGACCAGCCCCTCGATTGCTGCGGTGTGGGGTGCAGATGTGTCTGCACCATATGCGAAGGGTATGCAGGCGAACAGGCCGGCGGCAAATGCCGCTACGATTCTTGTCGAGCGATTCACGGTTGAACTCCCATTGCAGAGGCTCCCAATGCTCACCGGCAAGATAACAGGTCACCTGCGCGCATGGTTCATCAAGTGTCGAAGTGTGGATGAGGCGGCAAATTCCCGCTATGAGCTAGCAAGGAACGGCGACGTTCTCCTGGAAGATCACCGCGCTCGATCGCATTTTCCTGCGGACGGACTCACGGCCGCCCGGTACACTCGCCTGCATGAAACGCTTCTTTTTTCTGCTGATCGTGTGCGCCGTTGCGACATTCTCGTTCGGCGCTGAGTCGCCCGCAGGACATGCTCTGCTGCTGGAACCGGCGCAGGTGTGGACGGCGGGAGAGCCGCTGCACTCCGGCTGGGTTGTTCTCATTGAAGGCAACCAGATCAAGGCCGTCGGTCCGCAGTCCAGCGTCGCCGTGCCGCCGGATGCGGAGCGGATCGCATTGCCCGGCATGACCGTGCTGCCCGGCCTGATGGATCTGCACTCGCACATCTTCCTGCACCCGTACAACGAAAAGTTGTGGGATCAGCAGGTGTTGACCGAGCCGCCGCAGTATCGGACCGTCCTGGCAACGAAGCATGCGGAGGCTACGCTGATGGCTGGCTTCACCACGCTGCGCGACCTGGGCACGGAGGGCGCAGGCTTCGGCGATGTGGATGTGAAGCGCGCCATCCACGAAGGAGTCATTCCCGGGCCGCGCCTCTGGGTGGCGACGCGCGCCATCGTGGCGACCGGCGCGTACGGGCCAGCAGTGCGCAACTACCGGCCGGATATCTCGCTGCCGCAGGGCGCGCAGGAATGCACCGGCGCGATCGAATGTGTCGCCGCCGTGCGCGAGCAGGCAGCGCGCGGCGCGGACTGGATCAAGATTTATGGCGACTACCGCACCGGTCCGCACGGAGAGACGCGGCCTACATTCACGCAAGACGAGATGAACGCGATGGTCGCCGCCGCGCACGACAGCGGCCGTCCGGTAGCCGTGCATGCACAGTCCGATGAAGGGATGCGGCGCGCGGCGCTGGCCGGCGTGGACACGATCGAGCACGGCTTCAATGGGACGGAAGCGACCTTTCGCCTGATGGCGGAAAAGCACATCGCCTTCATGCCGACGCTGACCGCCAGCGAGGCATACGGAATCTACTTCGAGCACTACGTGCCGGGCACCAGCGCACCGACCGAGGAGATGCAGGATGCGGCGCACGCATTCGCGCTGGCGCGGAAGGCCGGTGTGACGATCGGCTGCGGGAGTGACGTGGGCGTCTTCACGCATGGCGAGAACTGGCGCGAGATTGCATGGATGGTGCGCGATGGCATGACGCCGGTGGAGGCGCTGACCGCCGCGACCGCGACGGATGCAGCCGTGGTCGGCATGAGCAAGCAGCTTGGCGGGCTGCATCCGGGCATGCTGGCCGACGTGATTGCGGTGGCCGGCGATCCGACGCAGAAGATCGAAGCGCTGAAGGATGTGCGGTTGGTGATCAAGGACGGCGTTGTCTACCGGCGGCCATGACTCCTTCTTCGGAATTGCAGGCCAGGACCACTTCGAGCGGTTCAACAGCAACCTCCATCACAACTCCAACATCCTCCAGGTGAGTGAGCAATGCTTGAGCCGCTGAATCTTGTCGATCTGATGCAGAGAGCGCGGGAACTCTCCGGGAAGTACGAGAATGTTGTGATTGCCCAGATCAACGATCATGTTGTTCGCATGTCTCTCATGACGGAGCCCTACTTCTGGCACTACCATCCAAACTCCGACGAAACGTTCATCGGATTGGAAGGCGTCGTCATCCTTGAGCTAGTGGATCAGCGCATCGAACTGGGTCCCGGGCAGATGTTCACCGTTCCAAAGGGAATGAAGCATCGCACGGCACCGGCGGGTGGCCGCTCGATCAATCTCACGATCGAGCATGCAGAGATCGCGACGCTGCTGTAATTCACTGCAACCGGGCAGGACACCGGCCCGATCTGACTCTCAAGCGGTTCTGCCGGCGAACAGCAGGTTCTTCGCAGTGCTCGGAATGACGACGCACTCTGTCAGCACGATTCGCTACGGCTCGTCGTTGTAGATCGCGATGGTGGGCTGGCTGCCCTGGCTCATGCGCGCGCGGTACATGCCGGGCGTGTTGAAGCTCCATACCGCTTCGCCGTCGGGCGCGATCGCGATGATGCCGCCGTCGCCGTGCAGTCCTTCAAGCTGTTTGTGGATCACCTCATCGGCCGCAGCCTGCAGCTTCATGTGCTTGTCTTCGACCAGCGCGCAGATCTCGCGCGCGATGGTGAGCCGGATGAAGTATTCGCCGGTGCCGGTGCCGGAGACAGCGCAGGAATGATTGGACGCGTACGTGCCCGCGCCGATGATGGGCGAGTCGCCGATGCGGCCCGGCAGCTTGGCCTGCAGCCCGCCGGTCGAGGTGCCGGCTGCGATGTTGCCCGCTTCATCGAGCGCGACCACGCCGACCGTGCCCCACTTGTGCGCGTCACGGGGCTCGATCATTGCCAGCGGCTTTGCCGGTGCGGGCGGCGCGCCTTGCGGGACGCGGCGGAATCGGTTTGCCCTCCTGCTTCAACTGGCGCACCAGGCCCTCCCAGCGCCGCTCGGTGAAGAAGTAGCTGTTGGGCACCTGCTCCAGTCCCTGGCTCTTCGCGAAGGCATCGGCGCCCGGGCCGCCCAGCATCACGGCGGGCGAATGGTCCATCACGGCGCGCGCCGCGGCGATGGGATGGCGCGTGGTCGTGATCTGCGCGACCGCTCCGGCCTTGAGCGTTGCGCCGTCCATGATGGCGGAGTCGAGCTCGTTCCGGCCATCCGCGGTAAAGACCGCGCCCTTGCCACAATTGAAGAGCGGATTGTCTTCGAGATATTGGATGGTGGCCTCGATGGCATCGAGCGAGCTCCCGCCTTTTTCCAGCACCGCAGCGCCGGTCTCGATCGCCGTCTTCATCGCGGCGCGGTATGCGGCTTCGGTCGCGGGCGGCATATCTTTGCGCTCGATGACGCCTGCGCCGCCGTGGACGACGATGGACCACTTGTGCGGCGATGGTTGGAGCAGTCTGGGCCATGACGGGAAGAGTAACGGCAAGCAGCGCAGCGGGAGCCAAAAGAGCGCGAAGCATCATGCGGGGAATAGTAAACCAGAAGGGCACGCGATCAGGATTCGGTGCAGAGACGGCAGACGTCCGCGCCGAAGCGCTCGAGCTTAGCGGCGCCGACACCGTGGATCGCGGCCAGCGCGGTCAGATTCCTCGGCCGCGCATGCGCGATCGCGCGTAGAACACTGTCGCCGAAGACGAAGAAGGCGGGCTTGCCTTCCTTCTTCGCGATGGCGAGCCGCCACTCTTTGAGCCGCTCTTCGAGCGCCGCGCTCTCGGGTGTGAGGGCAGCAGGCGGCGGCTTCTCCGGAGTATTTTTTGGGGCCTTTGCCGGCTTGCTGCGCTTCGCGGTGCCCCGCGTGGCGCGCTCGCGTAGCGAGAGATCCAGCGGCGAGCCTTCGATGAACTCCTCGCCCTCGCGCGTGAGTGCGGCCTTGCGGTAGTTCACCGGCTTGCCATCTTTTTCGAAGCTGGCCTCTTCAATGCGCAGCAGGCCAGCGCCAGCGAGCGCGCCCAGCACATCGTCGAAGTCATTGCGGCGAAGCTCTTCGCGCGGATACAGCTCCTTGTAGAGGCGGCCGGTCGAAGGCGACGCGCCGCTGCGCAGCGACTTCAGAATGCCGCGCGCTGCCTGCTCTTCCTGCGCGCTCAGGCCGCGAAAGCTCTGCGCGATGGCGCGCTCGGGCGAGCAGAAGTCGCAGTGGCCGCAGAGACGGCGGCTGTCCGCGGTGTCGCCGAAGTGCGCCACCAGCGAGGCCATGCGGCAGGCGTGTCCCTCCGCGTATCGGGCGACGAGATCGAGCTGCTGGCGGCGGTGGTCTGCCTGCGAGCGGTAGGTGCGGCGCCACGCGGAGGCATCCGGCCCCAGGCTGACCATGTCGTCATACGTCACATTCACTGCGCCGTGAATGTAGAGCTTTTCGAGCGCCTTGTCGAAGATCTCGGCATCCATGCGCATCGCCGATTGCAACTGATCGCGCGCGATAGGCTCAGCGCCAAGGCGGCGATGAATCCGTTCCAGCTCATCGACAGCGGGGTAGTCGCGCTCCAGGAAGAATTCATGCGTGCGGCGGTCTGCATAGGAGTGCATCAGGATGGTGCGGCTCGCGGCGCCATCGCGGCCGGCGCGGCCGATCTCCTGGTAGTAGGCTTCGAGGCTGGCGGGAAGCGCGGTGTGGATGACGGTGCGGACGTCGGCTTTGTCGATGCCCATGCCGAACGCGATGGTGGCGACGACCACTTCGAGCCGGCCTTCCAGGAACTGGCGTTGTGCGCGTTCGCGCTGCTCCGAAGTGAGTCCCGCATGGTAGGCAGCGGCAGGGAAGTGCGCGGCGATGGTTGCGGCAGTCTCCTCGGCCTCCTTGCGTGTGGGCGCATACACGATAGCGGGGCGGCGCTCCGGATCGCGCAGCAGATCGAGCGCGCGTTCCGTCCGCATCGGCTTCGGTACTTCGACCACTTCGATGGCCAGGTTGTCGCGGCGGAAGCCGTGGATGAAGCGCCTGGCGTCGTTGAGCGCGAGTTGCGCGAGGATGTCGTTCTGGACTACAGGCGTGGCGGTCGCGGTGAGCGCCAGCACCGGCGCGGGACGCAGCAGGTGCAGATGCTGGCCGAGCATGCGGTAGTCGGGGCGGAAATCGTGGCCCCATTGCGAGATGCAGTGCGCCTCGTCGATGGCGACGAGCGAAGGCTTGCGCTTGCCCAGCATCGCGGCAAAGCCGGGGACGCGAAGCCGCTCCGGCGCGATGAAGAGAAACTGCAGGCTGCCGTTGAGGTAGTCCACGCAGGCCTGACGCGCGACCTGTCGATCGAGTCCGGAATGAATGCGCGCTACGTGCAGCCCGCGTGCCGCAAGCTTGGCCGCCTGGTCTTCCATAAGTGCGATGAGCGGGCTGATGACCAGCGCTGTGCCGCCGCGCGCCACGGCAGGCAACTGGTAGCAGAGCGATTTGCCGGCGCCCGTCGGCATCACCAGCAGGACATCACGCCCCGCGATCGCCGCACGGCAGACTTCTTCCTGGTTCGCGCGGAAGGCAGAGAAGCCGAAGGTGCGAGCGAGCAGGGTGTTGAGCGGCAGGTCGTCGTTCGATTCGCCGGGCGTCGCGCGGTCCCGAGACTGGCGGGACGCCGCAGCGTCCGGGGCTGCAGAGTCTGAAGCCGCGTCAGGAGACAAAAAGGGCCGGGACGACTGGGGCATGGGTGAACCCATCGTCGCACAGTGCGCGGTGGAGAAGCGGATTACGGAGAAGCCGACGACAGAGAAGCGGACGGGCGCTTCCAGGGTTACGACGTGTGGATGGGTTGGGTGTCGTGCGGCTGCGCGGCGTGCTTTTCGTCAGCGCGGCCTGCGGCAGCCGCCGGCGCGCGGCGCAAACGAAGCCACGGACCGAGGAGCGCCTGCAGCGCCAGGAGACAGACGACCAACGTAAAGGCGAGCCCGAGGGCAGTGGCGAGGAAACCGCTCATGCACCTGCCTCACTCGACGCGGAAATACTCTTGCTGCCACCTGCTACCGAAAGAACGGTCAAAGTACACCAATCCCGGACCCTGAAAGTGATCGTGGGTCCAATGGCCCTGATTGCAGCGAATTGGAGACACTTACGTCGCCGGGACATTCGGAGGAGTCTGGCGCGTCTGCTGTATTCGCTTGCTTGCTGAAAGCCTATCGGTGACGTGCGGGAGCGTCCATACACAGAAAAGGGCAGCAATTGTGCCGAATGAAACGTTACAAAAGTAAGGAAGGCGGTCCGTTCAGCGGCCGAAGAGCCGGCCGAAAAAGCTGGATTTGGCTGCCGGCCGGCGCCGTGAGTCTACCGTGTGCGGCTCCGCAATTGCCGGTTGCGGACCCAGCGCTTCCCCGTAAAAGGCCGCGTGGGGATTCGCAATGCACAGCCTCTCCGCCGTCGCCACATCGTATTGCTGGGCCACCAGGTCAAAAGCAGGCCGCAGTTGCGGTGGCCGGGACTGGGTGTTGTGCGCGTCCGTGGCGAGAAAGTGCACCCATTGATGATCCAGCAGCCAGAAGGCGGCCTGTTCCGCCGCGTGGCCAAAACGGCCGGAGAGCGAGCCGGCCGTCACTTGGATCAGCGCACCCGCCTTCAGCCACTCGGCCATCCGCTCCGGCTGGCGAGACAGGATGGGGTTGCGCTCCGGATGCGTGATGATCGGCGTCATGCCGGAGAGCGAAAGCTGGTAAAAGGTCTGCGGCGTGTTGGGCGAAATGGAGCTGTCCGGGAATTCGACCAGCAGGTAGTTGTGGCCGTTGATGGTGTAGCGCGTGGGATGGCGCTGCGCGTCCTCGATGTTGTCGAACATCAGGTGGAAGTCGCAGCCCAGCCCCAGAGTGACCTGCTCCCCGAAGCGCTTGCTCACCGCGTCCTGCAACTCCGCGAAAAGGGTCGCGTTGTGTTCGGGGTCGAAGTAGTAGCTGTGGCTGGCGTGCGGCGTGCACGCGATGTGGGTGATGCCGTCGGCAATCGCCATCTCCACCATGGCCAGCGAGATATCCAGATTGCGCGCGCCATCGTCCAGTCCGGGCAACAGATGATGGTGGATATCGATCATGCTATTCGGCGATACCGGCGGCGATGGCGCTCAAGATCGCAGTTCCGGAAGGCGTGACCCCGCTGAGAGCCTGAATCATGGACTGGAAGATGGGAAAGCCATCGGCCGATCCCAGCAGCGCTTCGCTCGAGCGGTCGGGATGCGGCATCATGCCGAGCACGTTGCGGCCCTGGTTGAGCACTCCGGCGATGTTGTCCAGCGAGCCATTGGGGTTGGCCGCCGCCGTGACCTCGCCGGACGGGGTTGCGTAGCGGAAGGCGATGCGGTCCTCGCGCTGGAGCGCGGCCAGCGTCGATTCGTCACAGAAGTAGTTACCTTCCATGTGGCCGATGGGGATCTCGAGCACCTGGCCCTTCTGGAGCGCATTGGTGAAGGGCGAATCGCTGGTTTCGGTGCGCAGATGCACCTGCTTGCAGATGTACTTCAGGCCGGCATTGCGCATCAGCGCGCCGGGCAGCAGGCCGGACTCGCACAGGATCTGGAAGCCATTGCAGATGCCGAGCACCAGTCCGCCCGACGCGGCAAAGCGCTTGACCGACTGCATCACGGGGGCAAAGTGCGCAATGGCGCCGGTACGAAGGTAGTCGCCATACGCGAAGCCGCCCGGGACCAGGATGGCGTCGCATCCCTCCAGGTCTTCACTCTCATGCCAGAGCATGGTGACCGGCTGGTGTGCAATCTGCTCGATGACGTTATAGGTGTCGTGGTCGCAGTTGGAGCCCGGGAAGACGAGGACGCCGAATTTCATGCTTTTAGGGTAGCAAAAATGGGCCGTTTCCCCCATTGTCCGATCAGGAAACCGCGCGCAGCATCGCTGCTTTGGAATCCACCGCGAAGCGCCGCTGGGCAGCGCGTGACAGCGGGTAACCAAGGCGCGCCAGCCAATGCTGCGGCATAGAAAACGCCAGCAGGTCATACCAGACCGAGTCATCGTCGCGGTGATATTCGACGCTGAATCGCTCCTCGCCGCGCTCCACATGATGCGATAACGTCCCGTAGTTGAAGCCGCGGCGCCAGATCTGGCCGTCGTCCTTGTCGATCATTGCGATAATCCGGCTTGCACTGAGCGAATAAAGGCCAAAGGTGTGTGCAAGGACGAGCACCGTTTGGCCGGGAGCCACGCGCTCAGCGGGGTGGATGAGTTCCACCCATCCAAGATCGAACATCTTCCAGGCTTCGAGTGCAGCGTAAGCACGCTCAAAGAGGGTCATGCCCTCGCCGAGCCGAATCCGGTTGTGATCGACTGTGTAGCCCTTCGGGAAAATGCCCGCGGTGATCGCTCCAACCTCTGCATAAGAAAAGGTATCCTGCTCCGCGGTACGGCCGAAGCGATTTACCCGTTGCGCGCTGGGACGTCTAAGAAAGAACATGGACGGTCTCCAGTTTCTCAAAGTTCCGGAGAAGCACGGCCACCGAAGGATGGTGCTGGAGAAGCATGGCCGAGGTCGAACAGTACATGGACGGTCCTGAACCCAACGACGCGCCGACAGAAGACACGCGGACAGAAGACACACGGACGGAAGACACGCCGACAGAAGACACCCTGACCGCGCCAGTGCCCTACGAACCGGCGCAGCCGCCGGTCATCGAGCCTCCTGAGCAGCCGGTTGGGTACGCAAAACCGCAGCCCTGGACCGTCGAAGGTCCAGCTCCCACAATCAGCGCAAAACAGATCAGCGGAAAGCAGATCAGCGGAAGGCCGTCGGCGGCGCAGCATATTCGCACCGTGGGCTCAGCTCTGGTGAACTGGTGGCGCGCGGTTTCCATCCAGGCGTTGTGTCTGGCCGTGCTGTGGCTGATTGGTCTCGAGATTCTCCGCGTGCCGCTCGCGCCGGCCTGGGCGCTGGTCGCCGGCCTGATGGCCTTTGTGCCCAACATCGGCGGCGTGATCGCGCTGATCGGCCCGGTCTTCAGCATTCTGGTGACGGGCAAGGACCTGGAGCGGCTCGCCTTTCTGCTCGGCATCTACGCCATCATCGTGGTCATCGACCAGCTCGTACTTCAGCCGTGGCTGATGAAGAAGACGACGCGCGTGCCCATCTGGGCGTCGATCTTCGTGCCCATCATCCTCGGCATCGTGATTCCGTTCTGGGGCGTGCTGCTGGCTCCGCCGCTGCTCGCCATCGTCTACGCCTTCCGCAAGCCGAAGGCATCCAGGCGCGCGAGCTAGAGCATTCTTCGAACCTGATCTAACCGGATGCTCAAAAAGGCTCTCGCAACAATGGTGTGGGTAGACATTGGCCTGCTAGCTAATCCTGCTTCTGATTGAGTTCCCACGAAAAGTCGTAGAAGACGCGAAGTTGATTTCCGTCAGGATCAGCGACCCGGAACTCACGCAGGCGCCATGGCTTGTCTTCGGGTTCGGCGATAATCTTCGCGCCCGCCTGCTTCCAGCGACGATGGAGTTCGTCGACTTCGGCTTTGCTGTTCAGATTCAGCCAGATCATGACCGGTCCCTGGGTGCCGTAGTGTTCGCGGAATGATGCGTTGGTAAGGAACATCCGGCAATCTCCCTGGGAGATGCCGCCAATGCCGCCCGCATCATTGCCCCAGTCAAAATGAAACCCGAGCACATTCACGTAGTGCTCAGCGGCCACTTCGACGTTGCTGACGGGAATCTCGGGAACCGCGCCGGGAAAGTGCGTGAGCATGGGAGTCACCTGTTCCTGCAGTGGATTGTCCGCCATATCCAATCTCATCTATGCTTCACGGCTGCTTTTGCAGATTTGTGTTGTAGGGATTCTGCGCCGGCTTTCCATCGCTGCCGATCACGGCCAGCGTCTCTCCCTTGAGCTGATAGGTGTCGACGTGGTCCGAGGTGTTCGAGCGAAGGGAATAGACAATCGCTTTCGCGTCCGCCGGCGTGCCCGTCGTGAGCGACCAGTTGCCGGCAGATACGGATACAGCGTCACCGTTCGGGGAGCCCAGATATTTCATGGTCCGCACAAAGTAGGTGCCGGTCATCCGCTGCGGACTCGCCGCGTAGAACGCGACCGTCGTCACAATTCCGCTGCAGTCGGCGCAGCGCGACTTGCCGGTGTATGTGCCGATCCGTCTTCCGGCGGGAGTGACAACCGGCGAGCCCGACCCGGAGTCTAAGTCGCTGCCTCCCGGAGCCACCGTAATGTTCACCGCATAGGTCCGCGCCGGCTTGGCGTTTTTCTCCCACGGGCGCACGTAGTGCAACGTCAGATGATCCTGGCCCGGTGCTCTCGCGGCGAGCGTGAAGGTCTGCGTTCCCGATGCCCCCGGTCGCGGCTGCCCGGCCTTATACTGCGAACTTTTCACTTGTATCGCCCCTGCCGTGTCGTCAGCGCTGGGCCGCCAACTGTAGCCGGTCGATGGCGTGGAGGGAAGCACCACGCGCAAGGTGTCGCCGACCTGCAGCGAGACCTGCACCGCGGATCCGAGTTCGCCCACCTCAACCGTTGCCGGGCGTTTCGATTGTGCGACGGCACTCAGCATCGATACACCCGTAGCCGCCGCCAGCGTGAGACAGAGCCTGAACCGAAATCCTGCATGGTGTCGCATCGTCCACCTCGAAACCAGCAATCGAAACGTCGTGTGGATGGAGGTTACATCATCTCCGATCGATCGGCAGGCCGCAGTTGTGCTTTCGATAGTCGCGAAAGCCGTTCTGCAAACCCGGCGAAGCGACGCACACCGCGAGATCATCACCTGCGCGTTCTATTTACCTAACAATTTTTGTTCATGCCCTTGATGGCGGATGTGAAGTGTGTATGATCCGCAATAAGAAATCACATTGAGTCCGTTATTTCGCAGAATGATTTTTCCATTTTGGGAATGAGCGGAGATTTATCAGAATGGCTGTGCTGCCATCTGTGGCACTGCAGCTTTCCTTTTGTTTGCGCCGGTCCTCGCTTTGCGGGATCCGGGCAAAGTCTGCGCCTGCCTTCGATAAGTTGAATACACCGAAATCCTGCCTTGTTACATCGATCCTCTCGCCCGGAATGCGGCGGAAGGGTCATCTGCAAATTGCTGCATGAAGCGCGTGCACTGGTTGCTATCAGTGCGCGGCTGGCAATGGATTGCTTGTTTTCAGGCCAGGAGAGACGGGTTGCTTATTCAAGGGCGTTGGTATTCATTCTTGGGCCAGGCTGTAGGTCCGCGCGTTATAGGTCCGCGTTTGGTGTTGCTCACGGTTGCAGCGCTGTCAGGATTCGGGTTCGTCCCATCGGCACGCGGAGCGGCCATCACCGTGGCCAGTCCGGTAAGCGGCACTACGGTGCCCTCTCCCGTGTGGATACGGGGGCACAACACAGGATGCAATGGTCTGACGCCCACGGCGTTCGGCTATTCCTTGGACACCAGCTCCACGTTGATTCCGGGTGTCACGAAGAACGACATCGATACCACCGCCGCAATGTCCGCCGGTAAGCACACCATTTACTACAAGTCATGGGTAAGCAGCGGGGTGTGCCCGGTTGTCAGCACGACGTTCACGGTGGCCGGGGGAAGCGCCCCTTCCACGGGAACCTCTCCATCACTCCGGTTCATCGGGTTCCTCGGGTGCCGCGGGCATCGTCATCACCAGCCCGGTGAATGGCGCCGGCGGTCTTTCGTCCTCGGTGTGGGTGCGGGCGCACAGTTCCGGGTGCGGCGGTAGCGCGCCAACGGCCTTTGGCTATTCCATCGACAACAGCGCCACCTTGTATCCCGGGGTCACCGTGTCCGATATCGACGCGGCCGGAGTATCGATCGGCGCCGGTACGCACGCGATTCATTTCAAGTCCTGGACCAGCGGCGGCATTTGTCCCGTGGCCACTTCTACGTTCACGGTTGGCGGCACCGCGTCAGGCGCCGGCGCATCCTCGCCATCCACGGGGTCCGGCTCGGCAACGGCGCTGCCCTCCAGCGCGGTTCCTTCCGTCAACCTGGATGGCCTGGGCGGTTGGACCTCCGAGCACGACGCGGGCACGCCCGGCTCATCGAAGGGATCGATGGTCTATCCGGCCACCACGCCTTCCTACGACGATGCGCGCGAGTTCTACATGACCTATTCGAACGGCGGCGGTGAGCGCTGGCACGTTTCCTTCGACAACAATGCGACCGCGATGAATTTCGTGCTGGACACCTACGTCTACTTCGTCGATCCGAGTCAGGTGCAAAACCTGGAGTTGGATCTCAACCAGGTGACTTCGGACGGCAGAACGGTCATGCTCAACACACAGTGCTCCAGCGACTCGAAGACCTGGGAATACACAGTGATTACAAATGGCTCGGACCACTGGAAGCCGTCGAATGTTCCCTGCAATCCTTTGACCTGGGCGCCGAAGACGTGGCATCACATCCAGATTGGCTATCACCGCGATAACAACGGCAACGTGACGCACGACTGGGTGAATTTCGACAACACTCATAGCGTCTTCAGCAATACCACCGCTCCCGCCAGTGAGAGCCTGGGCTGGCAGAAGGGCACGCTGCTCACCAACGTCCAGATCGACGGCCTGAGCAAGGGCAGTGGATCGGTCACGGCTTACATACACAAGATGACCTTCTACCACTGGTAGCCGGTCACGGAATCGCGCGCTGTATCGTTTGCGAGGGCCGCCGCTCGATCAAATGGCGGCCTTCCTCTGCGGGCGGCTTCCTTGCCCCGAACGGTCCGCGCTCCGGTGCTACAATCGAGTGTCCCGGCAGGGGTTACGCCGCTTGCAGTGAGCGCGGGCGACAGAGCCGGTGGACACACTTCCGAGAGTTGCAGAGGTTCTATGTCAGGCCACTCGAAATGGGCCACCATCAAGCACAAGAAGGGCGCGCTGGACGCCAAGCGCGGCAAAATCTTCACCCGTCTGATCCGGGAGATCACCATGGCCTCGCGCGGCGGCGGCGACCCGGACGGCAACCCGCGGCTGCGTACGGCGATCCTGGCGGCCAAGGCCGAAAACATGCCGCAGGAGAACATCAAGCGTGCCATCCAGCGCGGCACCGGTGAGCTGCCCGGCGCGCTCTATGAAGAGATCACCTTCGAGGGCTACGGCCCCGGCGGCGTTGCGTTGATCGTCGAGACATCGACGGATAACCGCAACCGCACGGTGAGCGAGGTTCGCCACACCCTCGCGAAAAACGGCGGCAACCTCGGCACCGAGGGTTCGGTCCGCTTCCTGTTCACCAAGAAGGGGCTGATCGCCGTCCCCAAGGAAAACGCCGACGAAGAGAAGCTGATGAACCTGGTGCTCGAAAACGGCGGCGACGATCTGAATGATGAAGGCGATACCTGGGAGATTCTGACCGATCCGGCTGCGTATCATGCCGTGCTTGAGGCGATCCACGCCGCGAAGATTGAAACCTCCCACGCCGAAATCACGATGATTGCGTCGACCTACACCAAGCTCGAAGGCGCGGCTGCCAACCAGATGATTCGCCTGATTGAAGCGCTGGAGGAACACGACGACGTGCAGAACGTCTACTCCAACTTCGACCTGGACGCGAAGCAACTGGAAGAAGTGGCCGGCTGAACATATCCGAATCCACGACAGGCCGCCGGCCCATCGACTGGCGGCCTTTTCTCTGTCACCTGCTTTGTTTGCACAATCCGCGCGGTTTCGCGCACTGATAGGACGCATGTCTTCTTATTGCACCCGCCTTTTGGCCGCTTCTGTCCTTCTGATCGGCGCCGCTCTTCCCCTTGCTGGACAATCCAGCAGCAGCCAGACGCCGCCCGCGACCAGCGGTACGGTGCTGCCGCTATCGCCCCTGCGCGAGACCATGAGCCGCAATCCGTGGAACTGGGGAGTATTTTTCAACGGCGGTGCGAGCGCCAGCGTGACTCCCAGTTCCACCTATCTGAGCATCGGTGCACGCGCCGGCAAGGTGCTGACCGATCCGATCGGCCCGGGACTCCTGCGCGGGCAATTCGAGTACAGCGCAGAGCTGATGCCGTGGTGGCAGGGACGCACGGCCACCTTCGAGCGCTTCAATCTCACCGCAACCAACGATCCGAATGTCGCCGTGGCGGCTGGCCCGTACAAGACCGGCGGGGCCTACAACGGATTCAGCGTGACGCCGATCGTGCTGCGCTGGGACTTGGCCGGCACGCGGCGCATCATGCCCTTTGTACAGGGCGCCGGTGGCTTGATCTGGACCAACCACAAATTTCCGCCCGTCGGGCCATTCCCTCTGCCCGGCCACCAGGGCACCAGCGTGTGGAACTTTACGCCGCAGTTCGGCGTGGGCTTCCAGTACTTCCTCAAACCTCGGCGCTCGATTACCTTCAATGCGAATGCGGTGCACATCTCGAACGCCTCGCTGGGCGACGCCAATCCCGGCGTGAACGCGACGGTGCAATTCCAGATCGGTTACAGCTGGTGGAAATAGACCGTTTTCACAAAGGGTATGGCGCTGGTAAGAACTGCTGGCGCAGCTTTTCCGTTAAGAAAAGCTGCATTTCTCAGATGTGGATGAAACACAGTATTTGTGAAAACGGTATAGAGCAGGGGCAGGATGAGTAAGGCCATCATCGAATGCGTTCCGAACTTCTCGGAAGGCGTCAACACGGAGCGCGTGCTTGCCATCATCCGTGCCATGCAGGTGCCCGGGGTCTCCCTTTTGGACTGGTCGCAGGATGCCGACCACAACCGTTCCGTGGTGACCATCGCCGGCCCTCCCGCCGCAGTCGTCGAAGCCGCGGTGCTGGCAGCCGGCAAGGCGGCGGAGCTGATCGACCTGACCCGGCAGACCGGCGTGCATCCGCGCATCGGGGCCGCGGACGTGATCCCGTTCGTCCCGGTACGCGACATCTCGCTCGAACACTGCGCGCTGCTCGCCCGGCAGGCAGGCGAGGAGATCTGGCGGCGCTACGGCGTGCCGGTGTATTTCTACGAGGCTGCGGCGGCCCGGCCCGACCGGGCGCGGCTGGAGGATGTGCGCCAGGGCCAGTTCGAAGGGCTGCGGGAGGCGTCGCGGCGCGATCCGGCGCGGCGGCCCGACGTGGGTGGCCCCGATCTGCACCCCACCGCCGGCGCCAGCGCGGTTGGGGCGCGACGCTTCCTGATCGCCTGGAACGTCTTCCTGGACAAGCCGGACGTGGCCCTGGCCCGCGCGCTGGCCCGCGAGGTGCGGGACTCCGGCGGCGGGCTGAAGGGGGTCAAGGCGCTGGGCGCGCTGGTGCGTGGCCGGGCCCAGATCTCCATGAATCTGACGGACTTCCGCCTTACGTCGCCAAGCATCGTCTACGCCGACCTGAAGCGCCGCGTGGAGGGCCGGGGGGCGCACATCGTCGAGGGCGAGCTGATTGGCCTGATTCCCGAAGCCGCCGTCGAGCAAAACAGCGAGTGGGTGCGTCAGTTGGAAGACTTCTCCGCGGAGACGAAGGTCCTGGAGCGCCGGATGGAGCGGCCGCTCGCATGGCCGTGAAGATGGGGCAGGGCACCATCGATCGTTACGAATTTCGTAACAATGGAGAAGTTATCGGGTTGTCACCCAGAAGTGAAATAGAGCGTCTCTACGGCGCGGTCTAAGATGGTAACCAGCGGCCAGGTGAGCCGTCCCACATGCGGGACAGGCCGTCTGTCCGGAAGGAAGTGAAGTAACGATGAAGAACTTTGCGAAGATTCTGAGCGGCGGTGTCGCTGCTCTGTGCCTTGCGACGGCACTCCCTGCCTCTGCTGCCCAGTTGAGCGGCGATGCTCGCGCGGCCATCCCCCACGATGTGCAGCAGTTGATCGTGATCGATTACCGGGCCATGCAGAACTCTCCCGCCGCCATGCAGTTGAAGAACAAGGTGATGCCTCCGGAGCTGAAGAGCCTGGAGAAGGCGCTGCAGGTCTCCGGCATGAACGACAACCACGACGTGGATGAGCTGGCCTTCGCCTCCTTCCGTCCCAAGGGCGCCACCGGCGACTCCACGCGGATCATCGGTCTGGCGCAGGGGCAGTTTTCGCTCGAAGACATCCTGGCCAACTTCAAGAAGAAGAAGATCAAGCCCACGCTGCTGCGGACCAACAAGATCTACCCCATGGGCGCATCGGGCATGCGGGTGGTCTTCCTGAACCCCACCACCATGGTCTTTGGCCAGACGGATTCGCTGAAGCAGGCGCTGGATGCGCGCGATGGAATGCAGCCCAGCTTCCTCACCAACAACACCATGACCGACATGATGGCATCGGTGCAGGACCAGCCGCTGTGGAGCATCCTGGACCAGAAGGGCTCGCAGACGATGATGCGCTCGCTGATGGGCGAGGCCTCACAAGTCGGCGATTACGACACCATCAAGAAGCGGATTCTCAGCTCCTGGTACACCATGGACTTCCAGAATGGCGTGCAGTTCAATCTGGACGTGCTGACGCCGGATACCTTCACCGCCGCCACCATGGCCTCGCTGCTGAATGCCGCTGCGCTCTACAAGAAGATGAGCGGCACCGACATCGAGAAGCAGGCGATTGACGGCACCAAGATCGACTCCAGCTCCGGCAAGCTGATCGTGAGCTATTCGTCGTCCGACAGCCAGTTCGCGACCCTGCTGCAGTCGAGCCTGTTCCAGTCGGTCGTGCACTAGAGAGCACGCTAAGGCCGCTGCGGAGAACGCCTGGTGCAGAATGGGCGGCTTGACCTGTATGCGGAGGGTGCGCTCTACTGAATCTAGTCAGACTAGTCAGAGAGGCGACCCGTGGCCCCAAAGCGCTTCCCATCCTCGCAGCCTTGGCAGTTGCAGACTGCCAAGGCTCAATTTAGCGAAGTATTTCGCCGGGCGCGCGAACGCGCTCCCCAGGTTGTGACCCGCCAGGGCAAGGAAGCAGTCGTCATTGTGGCGATCGAGGAGTTTGAGCGTCTGTCTCGCCGTGCCGCTCAGCCGAAAACCCTGTCGAAATTCTTCGCCGATTCGCCACTTGTGGGAAGCGATATCGATCTTGAGCGCAAACCGGATTATGGGCGAGCGGTAGACCTGTGAACGGTTTTCTGATTGATACAAACGTGGTCTCGGAACTGATTAAGCCCCGGCCATCGTCCAGGGTGGCCGATTGGATAGACGCTCAGGAAGAACAACTCTTCCATCTGAGCGTACTTACTTTAGGAGAGATCAGAAGAGGCATCGTGCAGTTGCCCCCCAGCAGGCGCCGTACAGATCTCGCGGCATGGCTGAGTGGCGATCTGCTCACGCGGTTTGCGGGCCGAATTCTGCAGATAGATCAAGAGGTGGCTGATCGTTGGGGTCATCTCGCGGGCGCAAAAGGAGCCACGATCCCCGTCATTGATGGGCTGCTGGCCGCAACCGCTCTCCAACACAATCTGACACTCGTCACACGCAACACCAAAGACATGACAAGAACTGGCGTTGGCCTGTTCAATCCGTGGTCAGATTGATCCCTGAGCATCGTTCTGCTCAGCAGCTATCTGAAATTTGAATTCTTCAACGCAACAGTCACCAGCGATAGATCGCCAATCCATTCAGATAGGAGTCCATGATCCCGGTGTCGTGGGCGCCGTCGATCTGGAAGTTCAGCAGCAGCTCGCCCGGCCACCAGCCCAATGCTTGCGCTGAGAACACCTTCGCATTCTGGAAGTCCGTGTAAGCGCCGTCGAAGCCGATCCAGTCATAGGTCACGTTGCCGTCGTCATCGCGATGCGAGGCGATCTGGATCTTGTGCCACTTCTTGGAGCCCCAGTCGTGCGGGTTGCAATGGATATTCGAAGCGCGCCAGTGCGTCCCGGTGCTGTTCACGTAGGTGTATTCCCAGGTCTTCGAATGAGAGCTGCATTGGGTTCCGAAGATGACGGTCCGGCCGTCTGAGAGGACCTGGTTCATATCCATCTCGACGTTGGCGACCTCCGCGGGATCGACCAGGTAGACATTCGCTTCGTAGACGAAGTGCGTGGACGTCGTGTCCCGGCCAAATGTCAGGTGGTACCGTTCACCGCCTTTGTTGCCGTAGGACGCGACGAACTGGCGTCCCTGCAGGCCGTTGTGGCCATCGGGAAAGATGGGAAAGTGCGAGCTTCCGGTGGACCAGCCTCGGGTCTGCTCGTCGTGGTCGGACTTCCACGCCACGCTGGTCTCGAGTCCCAAAGCGGGAATGGCAGTCGCAGGAATCCGCGAGGTATCCGGCTGCTGCGGCGGCACCGCCGGGGCAGAAGCGGGAGCCGCAGGCGTCTGCGAGATCACGGCAGAGGACGCAGGGACGGTCTGCGACATGGCGGGGATCGCCGGCGCGGCAAGCAGAGTGAAGGCCACAAGTGCAATGAGGTCGCGAAGGCGCATCCGTTGTTTCACTTATCTCACAGACGCGGCTGCCGCGGAATTGGTGTCAGCTCGACCGATTGGGCAGCGCCTGGAAGACGATGCCCTCATCCTCTCCGATGGAGATGACAAGATTTTTGCGCATCCCCTCCTGCACCGTGGGTCCGGTTGCCGTATGGCTCTTGCCCAGGGAGTCGTTGAAGGTCACCTTCACCGGGCCGGAGCCGATCAGCTTGGGCGGGTAGTTGAAGCTGGAGCCGCTGGGCACGGCGTCGCGGCCAAAGCTGGCGTTGGGGTAATCGACTTCGAGCTGGTGGATATCCGGGCCCTGGTTCTTGACCGTGATGGTGAAGGCTGCTTCCGGGCGGCCCAGGCTGGGATGTGCATCGCAGCCTGCCAGCAGCAGAGGCAGTCCAAGCGCGGCGAAGCAGGCGAATGTAATTCTCATAGTGTCGTTATAGCGTCGTTATAGTGTCGTTTTGCGTTCACAGCGTGGTCTTACGCTCACAGAGTCGTCTTGCGCTCTAAGATGCGGGCGGTCAGCACGACGCCCGTCTGGTTGTTGTGCAGGGTCAGCGGGAAGGCCAGCACGTTCCATACCCAGCCCTCGCCCTTGCGGGGCAGGTTGAGAAGGCCGCGATAGGTGCGGTCGATATAGGTTTCACGCTGGACCGCGACGGTACGTAGGATGTCGCGCCAGTCCGGAGCCAGCTCGGGCATCTCGACGAACATGTTCTTGCCGGGAAACCAGTCGCGCGGCTGCTCCAGCAAGCGGGCGCAGGTGTCGTTCACGTATTGCCAGTTTCCATTGGCGTCGAGAATCTCGAGCACCACGTCGTCGCCCATCGCCATGTTGATACGGGAGTAGAAGAAGTCGCGCGCATCGACCACCACCGGCCGGCCGCGGCGTTTGGCCTCAAAGCCCCGCAGTGCCGTGACCAAGTCGTCGATGGAGCTGTAGCCCTTCAGCAGGTGCATGTCCTCGACACCGCCGAAGCGCCGCTCCAGCGTGGCGGAGAGAATGATGATCGGGACCTCGGGACGCCGCTCGCGCAACTCCGCGGCCACGTCCGTGCCGAACTGCCCGGCGCCGAGGTGGTAGTCGAGCACCGCGATATCGATGCGATCGAGCAGCTTCTCTGCCTCTTCGACCGAGTCGGCGGTCTCTGTGAGGTAGCCGTGCTTGCGCAGGATGGTCGAGCGCAGCAGGAGGTTCTCCGGATGATCGTCCAGCAGCAGGACGCGGACCGGCTCTTCCTGCACGGCTTCGGCCACCGTGCCAGCGGGTTTGATTTCCTCAATGTCGGACATTTGAGCGTTTCGATGCGCGGATGCACTCCGGCGCTGCCGGGCTTTCTGAAGCAATCGATTTATTTCTCTGGAGCTTACTCATTCGGAGCCGATTCGTCTCGAGGTTTGCGCGGCAGGCGGCGAAGCATCTCCGGTAGCCGCTGAAATACAGCCGAGGCGCGCAGCCACTGCCGGTTGTCGATGGCCGGATATCCACTGACGATTTTTCCAGGAGCCACGTCATTCGGAATGCCCGATTGTGCGGTGGCGACGGCACCATCGCCGATGCGGCAATGGCCGGCGACGCCGACCTGTCCGGCAAGCACCACATCGCGTCCAACTTCGGTCGATCCCGCAAGCCCGACCTGCGCGCACAAGAGCGTGTTCTCGCCCACGCTGGAGCCATGCCCGACCTGCACCAGGTTGTCGATCTTCGCACCGTCGGCGATGACGGTCGCACCTACGCTGGCGCGGTCGATGCAGGCATTGGCCTGAATCTCGACATCGGAGCCGATGCGCACCGGGCCCGACTGCGGGATCTTCTGCCAGGTGCCGTCGTCACGCTTGGCAAAGCCAAAGCCATCGCCGCCCACCACCACGCCGTTCTGCAGGATGACCCGCTCGCCCAGGATGCAGTTCTCCCGGACAACCGAATGGGCATGCGCGAAGAAATCG
This sequence comes from uncultured Acidobacteriaceae bacterium, assembly GCA_963763665.1. Lineage (GTDB taxonomy): Bacteria > Acidobacteriota > Terriglobia > Terriglobales > Acidobacteriaceae > KBS-83. Next base: position 566,323 of record CAVXPT010000007.1, read on the forward strand.
CGGCCGGTTGTGACGCCGGGATAGATCACGACGTGTGGCAAGAGCACCGCGCCCTCGCCGAGCCGGACGCCTGCGCCGATGACGACGTACGCGCCGATATGCGCGTCGGCTCCGATGCTGGCTGTGGGGTCGATGACGGCAGTCAAATGCACGCCGGGCGGGTATACCGGAGAGGGATGAAAGAGACCGATGGCCTCTGCGAAGGCGAGATAGGGATTGGCCACCCGCAGGGTTGCCGCGGCGATCTCCGGAAACTCCGGCGCGACCAGCACCGCGCTCGCCCGCGTTGTTTTAGCGGCTGCGGCGTAGCGGGGGTTCGAGACAAAGGTGACCTGGCCGGCGGCCGCCTCTTCAATGCCCGCGACCCCGGTGATCTCGATCTCCCCATCGCCGTGGAGGCTAGCGCCAAGTTGTGCGGCAAGGTCGCGAAGCTTCATCCTCCGCATACTAACGGACTCGCCGCCCGTGGGGACTGGTCGTCCGGCCGATTGCGCCGGTGGCGCGTTTTGTGGGGCTCGCTCCCTTCGGTCGCTCCCGCAGGCGTCTCAGAATTGCGGAAAAACGCAGCCTGTCAGAGCGCCTTGGGCGTCGCGACAGGGAAGAGGTCGGCCTGTCCGGGTGCCGAGGCTGGCGGCTTGCGCTTCGGCGTTACCGCGACGCCGGCGCCGATCACGGCGACGACGGTGAGCTCCAGAATGCTGGTGCGCGGCAGGAAGATCCGCTGTGTATTGGAGCGGGTGTCCGGCGGCGTGATGAGCACCCCGGCGGGATCGAGCAGGGACAGATCGTTTTCGGCCAAACCCTCGAGGATGGTTTCGTCCTTGAGCGTCATACGCAGCCACACACCTGCCTGGCGCGGCCGGCCGGCGAAGGCGGTGCGCAGCAGGCGTTCCGGGTTTGCGGGCTCGCCGGAGTTGAAGTCGCGGACGAAGCAGACCCACTTGAGCGACGCCAGCGGGACGACCTGGCGGCGGGCAGAGAGATCCAAAAGTTCGATGGCCTCGGGATTGGCACCGACAGAGACACCGCGGCGGATGAAACCGGCCGCGGGCAGGTAGCCCGACAGGCAGTTTCCATCGTGCATGCGGAGAACGGCTTTTTTCTGTGTGCTGCCCATTGGAAAGTGGCTTCCGCCAAAAGCTCGCGGGATTGTCTCACACCTGGATACCACTTGCAGCGCAAAGTGTGCAGAATGGTAGCCAAGATAGTCACACTATGATACCTTTAGGCATTGATCAGTGGTTGGCATAGACGATAAGTCTTGCAGAAAGAGCGACATAGGGCCGACCGAGTTGTCGGAGCGGCTCACGGCACGACATGCCCGACTACGTTTATTTGCTGGAGCGCCGCCTGTCTCCGGCGCAGCGCAATGCCCTCACTCTGGTCCGCGATACCGCCCGTGCCGAGGGCATGACCAGCTTTCTCACCGGGGGGGCAGTTCGCGACCTCACCAGTGGCCATCCCGTCCGCGATTTTGACATAACGGTTCAGGGAAACGCCCTCAACCTGCGGCAAAAACTGGAAACTGCCGGATTTATCTACTGGGGGTCCCACGCTCCCTCCCAGACGCTCTTCCTGCGCTACCCCGGCGGAGTGCGGCTGGAGGTATCGAGCGCGCGCAAAGAGACCTTTGCCAAGCCGGCGCACCCCACCTATGAGTGGACCAACATCCTGGAAGACCTGCGCCGCCGCGACTTCACCGTCAACGCGATGGCGATCTCGCTGAACGAGGGCTCCTTTGGCCTGCTGATGGACCCGACCAACGGCGTTGCGGATCTGGAGATGCGCACGCTGCGGCTGGTAAGCAACTACGGCTTCCTCGAAGACCCGATCCGGCTCCTGCGGGCGGTGCGGCTGGCTACGCGGCTCGGCTGGCTGATGGACGAGCGCACCAAGCAGCGCTTCGACAATGCGATGGAGGAAGACGTCTTCTCGGCCATCACCAACTACCAGCGCGGCTACGAGCTGGAGGAGATTGGCCACGAAGAGAATCCGCTGGAGATGCTGCGCACCTTCGAACAGCAGGGCTGGATGAAGCATCTCTACCCGGCATGGACCGTGAACAAGGCCGACGCGCAGGGACTGGCGCAGCTCCACGAGCTGCAGACGCGGCTGCAGATCGAAGGCATCTATCCGGACATCTCTGCCGCGGCAATGGAGCTGCTGACAGCGCGGATGCAGCCGAAGGACGTTGCCGGGCTGAAGAAGCTGTTTGTGCGTCCCGGCTTCGTGAAGGAATGGGAGAAGCTGGACAAGGATGCGGAAGCCTTCGCGGCGAAGCTGACAGCGAAGGAAGCAAGCGCGCCGTCCGTCTCCTGGAAGCTGTTGACGCGCTCCGCTGCCGAGCCGGTGTTGTGGCTGGGGCTGACCGGCAAGGGCGCCGCGATCCAGAACAAGTACAAGAACTTCTTCACCGTGTGGCCGGAGGCGCGGCAGAAGGTGCCCACCGCGCTGATGCTGGAGATGCGCATTACGCCCGAGCTTGAACGCTATCCGGAGCTGCTGCAGGAGCTGTTCTTCCAGACCATGGACAACAAGTTGAACGACGAAGCAGCGCTGCGCTCGTTCCTGGAGCCATATTCTCCGCCCGCGCCGCCGCCGCCGGTCAACCTGCGCAAGCCGCGTGCTGCGAAGAAGAAGCTGGCCAAGAAGGAAGAGACGCCCAAGGCCCCCAAGACCGTAGCGCCGACGCAGGCCGCTGCTCCTGCCGATTCTGCGGCGAAAGGGAAACCGGCTGCTCCCGGTAAGATTGCAGAGGCGAAGGTTGCAGAGGCCAAGGCGCAGAAGCCTGCACCTGCAAAAGGGGTGCCCGCGAAAGCTGCGCCGGCGAAGGCCGTGCCTGCGAAGGCTGCTGCGCCCGCCAAAGCGGTTGCCAAACCCGTGGTGAAACCGAAGGCTGCGGCGCCTGCAAAGAAGACGGCACCCGCGAAGAAGACCGTCCCTGCAAAGAAAGCTGCACCGGCAAAGAAGGCAGCAGGGAAGCCTGCAGTGAAGAAGGCTGTGGCGAAGAAGCCAGCGGCAAAGGCGAAGCCGGCGCACAAGGCGGCGAAGAAAGCAGCTCCGGCGAAGAAGTCCGCGGTAAAGAAGGCGCCGGCGAAGAAAGCAGCCGCAAAAAAGAAGCGCTGAAGCTCAGTTTGAAAAAAGGTGTAGACGAGGCGAGCATGATGCTCGCCTCTTTCTTTCTGCAAAAACCGCGTTTGTGACCTGATTTCCTCAACGCATGCAGGGAACGCACAGCGTTCACGGAAGATTGCAGCGCATCATGCGGAACTAAAATGAAGGAAGAGTCATGGCTGAGTTTACCCACCTTCATCTGCATACGGACTACTCGCTGTTGGATGGCGCCTGCGACGTGGAGAAGCTGGTCTCGCACGTGGGATCGATTGGCCAGAAGGCCGTCGCCATCACCGATCACGGCAACATCTACGGCGCTGTGCATTTTTTCGACGCGGCGAAGGCCAAGGGCATCAAGCCGATCCTGGGCTGCGAGCTGTATGTCTGCAAGAAGGAAGATCATCGAGCCGATCCGCAGGGCGACGACTACAACCACCTGCTGGTGCTGGCGGAGAACGAAGAAGGCTATCGCAACCTGGTCCGCATTACTTCGGAAGCCTCGCTGCACGGCTTTTATCGCAAGCCGCGTATCTCGAAGCGTTACCTGGCGGAGCATTCCAAGGGCTTGATCGGCTTCTCCGGCTGCCTGGCGGGCGAGTTCTGCGAAAACCTGATGGCAGGCAAATATGAGGCGGCGCGCGATGTGGCCGCCGGCTATCAGGACATCTTCGGCAAAGGGAATTTCTTTCTCGAAATTCAGGATCAGGGTCTCGAGCTCGAAAAGAAGATCCACGCGGACATGTTCCGCATGGAGAAGGAGCTCGGCATCCCGCTGGTGGCGACCAATGACAGCCACTACCTGTGCGAGGACGATCACCATGCGCACGAGGTGCTGTTGTGCGTGCAGACGGCGGGCTCGATTCACGACCCGAAGCGCTTCAAGTTCGACTCCGATCAGTTTTATGTGAAGTCCGCCGAGGAGATGGAGCGGCTCTTCCCGCACGCGCCGGAGGTGGTCAGCCGCACCATGCAGTTCGCCGAGCGCTGCCAGCTCAAGCTGAACAAGGTGGACAATCCCTTCCCCGAGTTCGCGGTGCCGGCCGGTCACTCGATCGACAGCTACTTCGAAGAGGTGTGCCGGGCGGGCTTTGAGAAGCGGCTGCAGACGGCCATCCAGCACCTGAAGGATCGCGGCCTGCTGCGCAAGACCGAGGCGGACTATCGCGAGCGCCTGGAGCGCGAGATCGACTGCATCAAGCAGATGAAGTTTCCCGGCTACTTTCTGATCGTGTGGGATTTCATCCGCTATGCGAAGGAGCACGAGATTCCGGTGGGGCCAGGGCGCGGCTCGGCTGCCGGATCGCTGGTCGCCTACGTGATGGAGATCACCGATATCGATCCGCTGCAGAACGAGCTGCTCTTCGAGCGCTTTCTGAATCCGGAGCGCGTCTCGATGCCGGATATCGATATCGACTTCTGCATGAACCGCCGCGGCGAGGTCATCGAGTATGTGACGCGCAAGTACGGCCGCGAACAGGTGGCGCAGATCATCACCTTCAACACCATGGCGGCGAAGGCGGCGATCAAGGACGTGGGCCGCGCGCTGGACATGCCGTACGGCGATGTGGATCGCATCGCCAAGCTGGTGCCGGCGACGATCGGCATCACCATCGAGCAGGCGCTGAAGGATTCGCATCAACTGCAGGCGGCGTACGAAGCGGACACGCAGGTGCGCGAGCTGGTCGACACGGCGCGCAAACTCGAAGGCCTGGCGCGCGGCGCGGGTGTGCATGCAGCCGGCGTGGTGATTGCGCCAAAGCCGCTCACCGAACTGGTGCCGGTCTGCCGCTCGAAGAACGATGAAATCGTCACCGCCTATGACATGAAGGCGGTGGAGAAGATGGGTCTGCTCAAGATGGATTTCCTTGGGCTGACCACGCTGACCGTCATCGACGATTGTCTGAAGCTGATCCGGCGCAACCAGGGCGTCGAAGTGAATATGGCGACGGTGCCGCTGGACGATCAGACGACCTACGAGCATGTCTTCCACAAGGCGCTGACCTCGGGTGTCTTCCAGTTTGAGTCGGGCGGCATGCGCGATGTGCTGCGCCGCTATCGGCCTGACACGGTCGAAGACTTGACCGCGCTGAATGCGCTCTACCGGCCGGGCCCGATCCAGGGCGGCATGATTGACGACTTCATCCAGCGCAAGTGGGGACGAAGCAAGGTGGAGTACGAGTTGCCTGAGCTGGAAGTGCTGCTCCGGGAAACGCTGGGCGTGATCGTGTATCAGGAGCAGGTGATGCAGATTGCGAACGTGCTGGCCGGCTACTCGCTGGGCGAAGCCGATCTGCTGCGGCGCGCCATGGGCAAGAAGAATGCCGACGAGATGGCCAAGCAGCGCGAACGCTTCGCCACCGGCGCCGCGAAGAACAAGCACCCCAAAGACAAAGCGACGCACATCTTCGACCAGATGGAGAAGTTTGCCGGCTACGGCTTCAACAAGTCGCACTCGGCGGCGTATGCGCTGCTGGCCTATCACACGGCCTATCTCAAGACGCACTATCCGGTCGAGTTCATGGCTGCGCTCTTGACCAGCGAAATCTCCAAGCCCGAGAACGTAGTGAAGTACATCAGCGAATGCCGGGAGATGGAGATTGCGGTGGAGCCGCCGAACGTGCAGGTCTCCGACGCCGATTTCACGCCGGACGGCAAGGTGATCCGCTTCGGGCTCACGGCGATCAAGAACGTCGGCCGCAACGCGATCGACTCGATTCTGACGGCGCGCGCGAAGCTGGCCGAGGAGGAGAAGCGCGGCTTCCTATCGCTGTGGGAGTTCTGCGAGCTGGTCGACCTGCGCCTGCTTAACAAACGCGTGATCGAGTCGCTCATCAAGGCGGGTGCGCTGGACAGCTTCGGGCCGCGCGCGCGGCTCATGGTGGCCGTCGACAAGGCGATGGAGCGTGCGCAAAAATCGCAGCGCGACATTGCAGCAGGGCAGAGCGGGCTGTTCGGCGGCCTGGGGGCGATCTTCGACGATGCGCCGGTGGTAATGGCGCAAACGGGATAGTGCATGGCGAAGATCCGCTGCCCAACGTGCCCGACTGGGATGAAAATCTGCGGCTGCAATCAGAGAAAGAGGTGCTGGGATTTTTCGTCTCCGGGCATCCGATGGACAAGTACGCGGAGAAGATCAGGAACCTGAAGGCGGTGACCACCGCCGATGCGCTGGAGATGAAGCCGGCGCCACCCACGCGCCGCGGCGAGCAGCGGCCGGAGAATGAGATCGCGATTGCGGGAGTGATCGTGGGGTTGAAGGTGGCGAAATCGAAACGATCCGGCGAGTTGTATGCACAGGCGGCGCTTGAAGATACCGTCGGCAAGATCGACCTGATCGCCTTTCCGAAGGACTATCCGCGGCTGGCGGAGTCGCTGAAGATCGATGTGCCGGTGCTGGTGCGCGGACAGTTGCGCGCCGAGGAAGATGCGGCGCCGAAGCTTGCGGTGTCGGCCATCCAGGCGCTCGAGGACGTGAAGGTAAAGCTGCCGCAGAATGTACGCATCAAGGTGACGCTCGATCGCGCCACGGACCAGACGCTGCTCTCGCTGCAAGCCATGATTCAGGAGGCGCCCGGGCCGGGCAAGCTGATGATCAACCTGGAGCAGCGTGGGGAGTTCCTGGTGATGCTGGAGCCGGAAGGCTTCACGGTGGGGGCGGACCGCATCTTTATCGAGCGTGCGGAGGAGTTGCTGGGGCGCGGAGCGGTGCAGGCGATCGACTAAAAGTGCCTGGCGTAGACTGTCGCCATGCAGGGCAGGGAACTGACCCGGACGACACCCCGATTGCCCGCCTCTTCATCCCTGCTGGATGTCGTTCTCTTCGGCCATGGTCATGGTCGCCGTGGGCCACGTCATTTGTCTCCGCATCGCCGGTTCCATACAATCAATGCGTGGCCCAGGGAACCTTGATATCGTCGATGAGCGATCAGCCGGAAGGGAAGGCGGAGCCGAAGCATCCATCTGCCCAGGAGCCTCAGCCCGATGCATGGCTGAAGACGGAACTGGCCCGGAATGCACAGCGGCCATATCCTATGGACTTTATCCGGACGATCTTCGCCGACCTGAGTGAGATCCACGGCGACCGCAACTTTGCCGATGATCCGGCCATGCAATGCAGCATGGCGCGCTTCCATGGCGAAGAGGTGCTGGTGGTCTCCAATGTGAAGGGCCGGACTACGAAAGACAATGTGAAGTTCAACTTCGGCCTGCCGAATCCCGAGGGCTATCGCAAGGCGCTGCGGGTGATGAAGATCGCGGAGAAGTTCGGCCGGCCCATCTTCACCTTCATCGACCTGCTGGGCGCAAATCCCGGCCTGGGTGCGGAAGAGCGCGGGCAGGGCGAGGCGATTGCGCGCAACCTGCTGGAGATGTCGCGGCTCGCGGTGCCGACCATCGCTACGGTGACGGGCGAGGGCGGCTCCGGCGGTGCGCTGGCGCTCGCGGTTGCCGATCGCGTGCTCATGCTGGAGAACGCGGTGTACTCGGTGATCTCGCCGGAGGGCTGCGCGTCCATCATGTGGCGCGATGCTTCCAAGCGGGCGAAAGCGGCAGAGGCGCTGAAGACCACCTCGCAGGATGTCATGACCATGGGCTGCGTGGACGACGTGGTGCCGGAGCCGCCCGGTGGCGCGCATCTCGATCCCGACGCCGCGGCGCGCATGCTCGATGAGAAGCTGATCCGGCATCTCAACCAGTTGAAGGCTATGTCTTCGGAAGAGCGCCTGGCTGCCCGGCGCGAGAAGTTCCGCACCATCGCGCAGTTTTATACCGTTTAGCTGATCTTCATTTAGCTGGTCTCATTGGTCACCACACCGCCCACACTGCCGACGCAACCCCAGCGGCCCTCGCGTCTGCGCTCCTTCTCCATCTTCGTGGTCGCGCTGATCTATGCCTTCGTTGCGGAAGTGATCGCGCATCGTGCGGCGAACGGTCTGAGCTCGGGCGACTGGGTGCCGTTGATCGACCGGCTGGTGATGCTGTTCCTGCTTCTGGTGGGCTTCAGCGCGTTGGGCATTGGCTTCTCCCGGCAGCGGCAGCCACGTCGTGCCATGGGGCTGGTGACGCGTCCCGGCATGTGGCATGAGTTTGGTACGGGGTCGGCTGTCGGCTGGGGACTGCTGCTGCTGACGGTGATTCCCTCCGTCTTTATCGGCGGCCTGGGCGTGACCTTGTGGACCGGCGCGCACCAGTGGTTCCTGCTGATTCTCGACCTGCTGGTGCTTGCGATTGCCGCGCTGTGCGAAGAGCTGATCTTCCGCGGCTATCCATACCAGCGGCTGATGGACGCGATCGGAACGACGCTCGGCTCGGTGCTGATCTCGATCTGTTTCGTGATCGTGCACTATCAGCCCGACATGCCGCATGCAGCGGTCTTCGCGCTCTTCCTGCTCAGCCTGATTCTGTGTATCGCGTATCTGCGTACGCGCGCCCTGTGGCTGGCCTGGGGGCTGCACTTCGCATGGAACGCGGCGATGGGCCCGCTCTTTGGGTTGCCGCTCAGCGGCTATACGGGATTTGCCGGCGGCTTTTCTCCGGTGGTGCAAAGCCTGCCCCTGGGGCCGGACGCGCTTACCGGCGCGGACTATGGGCCGGAGGGCAGCGTCGTGGCCGTGCTGGTGCTGTGCTTCGGGCTGTGGCTCATCATGCGGGTGACGCGCGAGTATGCCTCCCGCTACGGATACCCCGAGATCATTCCGGGCGGCATTCCCGTGGACATCGACGCGGCAGCCCGGCGTCAGCATGAGGCGGCGATGGGACCAAGCGAACCTGCCGAGCCGAAGCTGGTCCAGATCGGCGATCTGCCCCCGGCCGCCGCGCCGCCGGAACGGCCGCAGATGCCGCCAAGGGGCCAATAGGTAGCTTCGCCGTCCCTCATGTCATTTCGACTTTGCCGACAGAGCCTTGTCACTGCATTGTCACTCTCTCCTTGTCAGTGGTACCCCGTCCGGAGCATCATGGGCTCGAAAGGGTTCCTGCATGGGCACTCGGCACAGGTTGCGGAAGGCTGCTCAGCCGATCGCGCTGGTGGTATCGGCCATGGCGTTTGCGCTCGCCCCCCAAGCCCTCCCCGCGCAGACCCAGGTCTTCATCGTGCAGAGCGAGCACCAGAAGAACATCCCTCCCTTCCAGCCAACTCAGGTCAAGTTCGACCAGCGAAAGCTGACGCCGCGTGCGCGTCGTGAGCTGATCGTTGCGTTCACCGCGGAGCAGGGTTTTGCGCGGCGTCCACTGCCGCTCGATTCGCATGGGTTGGTGCTGCACGCGAATGGCGAGCTGAAGCCGGATGGCCTGGATTATGAAGAGCAGTTGCAGCGGCACGGCGTCAGCGCCAAGGCTGGAGACCGGCTGGTGATCTCCGACATTAAGATCGACTCGGGCAAGATCACCCTCGAGTTCAATGGCGGTCCGGATCACAAGCACAAATATCTGCGTCACATTTCAATAGGCGCCGGGATGGGCACCTCGCCCATCGTGCAGGACGACGGGCAGGAGCCGGTGGGCTCGCGGCTCACGCTGGTCTTTGACAAGTATGTGCCCGACCTCACGCCGGATCAGTTGCGCGCCCTGATCCAGCCGGTGATGGACTTCAACGTGAAAACGCCGCTTGAGGCCTACGTAGACACGTTGCCCGCGAAGCTGAAGGACGCCATCCTGAATCATCATGTGCTGGTGGGCATGGATCGCAAGATGGTGATCTACGCGCTCGGCCAGCCGCGCGACAAAGTGCGGGAACAGGACAACGGCGTTCCGTTTGAAGAATGGGTGTATGGCGAAGCACCCCAGACGACGCAGTTTGTCCGCTTCAGCGGGGAGCGTGTCATACGGGTGGAGGTTGCCGCTGTGGGTCAGGAACTGGTGGTGCGCAACCAGGATGAGACCGGCGACTATCAGGGCAGCGGAGACGCGCACGAAGTAAAGATGGGCGATGCCGCGCCTTCGCCCACCGGCGAGGGTGGCGGCCACCGCCAGGCGCCATCGCTTCGGCTGCCGGGCGAAGAGCAGCTTCCGGGCACGATGCAGCCGGTCAAGACGCCCGGCCAGCCGGAGACAAAACCGCAGCCCATACCGCCTCCGCCCTCGTCGTCTCCAGGTGATACGGGCCATTGGTCAACCGCGGGAAACCAGATTGCCGGCCTCGGTCTGCACCACTGACCTGCAGCCGGCCCTCGTGTACACTTGGTAGAGCGGTACGCCGCCTTCTGCGCCACTCCAACGCTCAAGAATGAGAAGAGTTGCAGGGTCAAATGGCCGCCCTTGGTGCGGCTCGAAGTTGCGTGCCGGAATCAGGTTTTTCGAGGAGTGAGTGATGGCCAAAGTTGCCAAGACCGCAGATCGCCAGAAGGTGATGGATACGTCCAAGAGCACGGACTGTCCCAAATGCCATAAGCCCACGCGCATCGTCAAGCGTGTGAAGGATCGTGAGCGCGGTGTTCCCGGCGGAGTGTATATCTCCTGCTCGGGGTGCGATTTCTACGAGAAGCTCTGACGTAGAAGCTCTGACGCCCGGAAGTTCGAACAGTCCCAGCGAGCCTGGCCGATGAGGCCGGGCTCTTCTCATCTCAGCGGGTGGATTGCTTCATCGGGTGGGATTGCTCTTTGCCATATCGCTGAGAATGGCCTGCGCCGCCGCCTTTGGATCTGGAGCCGCCGTGATCGGCCGGCCGATCACCAGCATATTGGCGCCGGCAGCCAGTGCGAATTGCGGCGTGGCGATGCGCTTCTGGTCGCCGGCGTCCGAACCGGCGGGCCGGATGCCCGGCGTCACCAGCAGGGCTTTGGGCAGGGCGCTGTGCAGGGCGGCAACCTCTGCGGGCGAGCAGACCATGCCGTCGATCCCGCACTCCGCGGCCAGCCGCGCCAGCCGCAGCACCTGTTCCACCGGCGCGGCAGGCACACCGGTTTCCGCGAGCGAAGCAGCATCCACGCTGGTGAGCACCGTGACAGCAAGCAGGCGCGGTGGATGGGGCAGCCCACGCGCCGCCTCGGCTGCCGCGTTCAGCATGGCCCGGCCGCCCGCCGCATGGACCGTGAGCAGATCCGGCTCCAACCGCGCCAGCGAGCGAACGGCAGCGGCGGCGGTATTCGGAATGTCGTGCAGCTTGAGATCGAGAAATACCGAGTGCCCGCGCCGCTTGAGTTCGCCGACCACGCTTTCGCCACTCGCGAGATACAGCTCCAGCCCCACCTTGAACCAGGAGATGGACCCCGCGAGCTGGTCGGCACAGGCCAGGGCTGCAGCAGCGTCGGGAAAATCGAGGGCAACGATCAGCCGGTCTTTCACAGTCGGTGCGGCTGTTTGCGCTGAGGCCGTTTTCAGGGGAGCCGTTGGCGCTGGGGAGGTCGGCTGGGGGCTGGGCGGCATGCTGGTTCCCATGCCGCCATCTTATCGGCGCCGACGCTGTTCAAAAATGGGAATCGCGAATGGAATCGCGGGATTGCTTCGATGATGGTGGAGAGAAAAGCGTCCGGTCTGTGAGCTTCTATGCCGTGCCTACATGCCCGGCTTGGTCAGCATGGCCACTTCCGTGCGGGAGGGCTTGACGTCGACCAGGTCCAGCCGTACCCGGGCAGTGCCGCGCTGGCTGAAGCCGAGGCGCTTGGCCGCTGCATAGGACAGGTCAACGACGCGAGTCCCTGTATCCACCATAGGACCGCGATCGTTGACACGAACCACCAGCGAGCGATGGTTGTGCAGGTTGGTGACGCGTATCAGCGAGCCTAGAGGCAGTGTGCGGTGGGCGCAGGTCATGGCGTTCATGTCATAGGCCTCGCCTGTTGCGGTGGGCAGGCCCTGCAGCGCGTGTCCATACCAGGAAGCGCGCCCGAACTGGAACCAATGCTGATGATGGGCGGTCTTCGCTTTGACGGTATTGCTGACCGTCTGCTCTGCGTGGACTGAAGACCCCGTGCGAGCGCTCGTCAAACAGAACGCAGTCGCCATAAGCGCCGCCGCAACGATAGGAAATCGTAGAGAGCGATTCGTATTGGTGATGGCTGTATTCATAATCGACTTCATAGATTTTACGAAGGGGGGCACCCCCAAAGCAAACAATTTAGGCCATTTATTTGCCTTAAAATGGTTGCATTCAGCGCGGAACTATGTTACTTCCGTCACGCAATTCGCATATATTGTGCAACCCCATAGACGATTTGCGAAGCGTGTTTTGAACGCCGCACAACATACGATTCGAAGCGGCCGCAGATGTCTCTCCAGTGATCGCATCCGTCGCCTCGAAATGCCTCTGCGCCGGTCCCCGCCACAGGCCGAAAGCGCATTGGATGGGCGGCAGGCCCACCTTTTTCTAGAGCCATTTATGCCATAACCGTCATTATAGAGCCAGCTTCCCCGACCAGGAAGGCTGGTCATTTGTTTCAGCCATTGCAGGAAGTATGCGGTAATTTATCAATAAAAAGTGCTGGTTGACTGAATTGTGGAGGGCGCCAGAGAGAAGAATAGGGCAGTGTGGAGAGCTGTTATAGAATCATTATTTATAACAAATACATATATAATGATTGATATTATCCCCGTTTATTCGTTGGTAGTTATCTACCAAAGAGCAATTTAGGTAGAAATACCGGCTCCCACACGAGGCCGAACATCACCGGCGCGGTTTTCCCCGGAAGTTCCTCCGGATTGCGGTCCATCCCCCGGGATGGACTGGGCGTCCAATCCTCCTTTTTTAGGAATGCGCCGGTGCGCATGAGAGCGCGGAAGAACACCCGTGAAAACAATCAAGCGGTAAGCACGTTCTCTTCGAGAGCGATCGGGGAAACGGCAGCCATCGTCTCCGAGATGCCTCCCCGCATGGAGAGACCCATCAGACCACAGCATCAACACCACGCTACTGCCGGGCTTGGCGTGCGGATGCGCCAGCATTGCCGGGACCGCCCGTTGGCTGCACGCGGGCAGCCGCTGCTCCACCGGTGGAAGCGCCGGGAAGGGAGCATGTGGCTCTGCCTGATACCAGTACGCCACGGAGTAGAAGTTATCCGAGCGATGGTTCGCGCTGCCGTGCTCGATGGTTGCTTTGATGGATTTGGTGAACGGGATCGGTGAGTCGAGGTGGAAGCGATAGACGCTGCTGCGGCCGCCCGCAAGCATCGCGCCATTCACTGGCGCGCCCTATAACTGGTATGCGAACGGCTTATCGCCAAAGCCCCATGCGCCAAGGAAATAATCTTCGGCGCCGGTTCCGGCGATCGTCGGGGTGGCGCCGCCGTCTATAAAGAACATCTCGTCGCCCTCGCCGCACCAGCCATCCTGGTTTTGCAGCACGGACATGGTCACGCCGCCTTATCTCGTATCACGAATCGGCGCTCAACCGATGAACACTTCTGAGGCACCGCACCAAGTGGCGGCGCCTCTATTGTGACTCCTCGCGAAATTCCGAACGGCATTCGTAGATCTTTGTCGCAGCCCGAACGATATCCTCCATCGCATCCTGATCGCCAAGCAACACGCGATGCTCGATCCAGACGGCCTCGCGGCAGGCGCGTTCGGCCTGCGGACAGCGCTCCGCAAACCCCGCATAGTCGATGGCGCCGGATCTCTCTCGAGCGAGCGGTGCGCCGTTGGCATGGAAGTCCTGCTCAAGAAACAGGGGCGCCTGGTAGAGCGGAGCAGCATAGCCGCTGGAGCAGGGAACGCCTTCCTGATGGAGTGCGCGAAGAAACTGCTCCCGCGAGATGCCGAACTCCTGCGCATCGAAGCGGAAGACATAGATGTGGAAGGAGTGCTTCGTGGCCCAGGCCGGCATCTGCAGCGGATGAATCCCGGGAATCGCCGCCAGCCTCGCGCTGAGATACCGTCCATTGCGCATGCGGCGCTCATTCTGCGCCTCCAGCCGCTTCAACTGCTCGATCAGAATCGCCGACTGAAATTCCGTGATGCGGTAGTTCCATCCCAGCCGGTGATGCTCATACCAGGGGCGGCCATACTCGCGCCCCGCCCAGACGTAGGACTCGCACAGCTCGGCAACCTTCGCGTCGCTGGTCACGATCATTCCGCCTTCCCCGGCGGTCATATTCTTTGAAGCCTGAAAGCTGAACGTCCCCGCGTCGCCGATGGTGCCCAGCGCGCGCCCGTTCCAGCAGGCGCCATGCGCATGCGCTGCATCTTCCAGCAGGAAGAGATGGTGCGCGCGCGCCATCTTCGTAAGCCGGCCCATGTCCGCGGCCAGCCCTGCGAAATGCACCGGGAGGATCGCCCTGGTTCGCGGAGTGATCGCCTTCTCCACCTGTGCCGGATCGATGTTGAAGGTATCGAGCTCGATGTCGCAGAAGATGGGGATCGCTCCCAACTGCAGCACCGCGGTCGCCGTTGCAATAAAGGTATAGGGAGGCACAATCACTTCATCGCCCGGTCCCACGCCCCCCGCCTTCAGCGCGACTTCCAGTGCGGCCGTTCCGCTGGCGCAGGCAATCGCGCGTTCTGCACCCATGGCGCGGGCGAAGGCGAGCTCCAACTCTGCTGTCTTCGATAGACCCGAATCGGAGAGGCCTGAATCAGACCGGCTCGAATGCGCGTCGGCCAAATGACTCGATTCCCCCTGGAGTGCATGCCACCATTGCCCACTCCGCAGCACGCCGAGGATGGCATGCTCCTCGGACTCATCGAAGACCGGCCACGCTGGATAAGGCTTTATCCGGACCGGATTCCCACCGAAGATCGCCAGTCTCTGCATACCTTCTCCCTCCGCCAGACGTGTGCGAACTGCAGAGCACCACTCGGCGTTGCTTCAAAGCCGCTAAATAATAACTAAAAAGAGATAAATAGACAAGCGGTGTCGAGCTCAGAAAATATAGTCGTAAGTTGCAGTTTAAAAGCATGTTGGTTGGAATAAACGCGCGCCTCTTCCGTCATTACCTGCGACAGCATTACAGGCGAAGCTGACATTTTCTCTTGACAGCAAAGCAGAGGCGACAGAGACTTGGTGCTGTTCCCGGAGGCTTTGCGGGAAGCCGTCTGTTTGCTGTCGAGAGTTTTGCGGGGAAAGGGACTGGAATGCTGAAGGATCTAAGTCGCCGGGAGTTCGGAAAAGCGGCCGCTGCGGCCGCCTGCTGGGATGCGATTGCAACGTCAACGCCCGCCGTCTGGGCCCAGGCGGCGAACGGCAAAGCCGCACTACTGGGCGGCAAGCCGGTGCGAACCAAAGCATTTCCATCGTGGCCGATTCACGGCGAGCCGGAGAGCCACGAACTCACCGGCGTCCTCGACAGCAACAAGTGGTGCCGGCTGGACGGCAATCACGCGAGCGACTTCGAGCAGAAGTGGGCCGCGCAAACCGGCGCGAAGCACTGCCTGGCAACCGCCAGCGGAACCACCGCTCTCTTCACCGTGCTCAACGGTCTTGAAGTCGGTCCCGGCGATGAAGTGATCCTGCCGCCCTACACATTTGTCGCCACCATCAACGTCGCGGTGCTGCAGTTCGCGCTTCCGGTCTTTGTCGACACCGATCGTGAGACCTTTCAGATCGACGCCAACAAGATCGAGGCCGCCATCACGCCGCGCACGCGCGCCATCATGCCCGTGCATCTTGGCGGGTCGCCGGCAGACCTGGACAAGATTCTCGCCATCGGCAAAGCGCACAACATTCCGGTTCTCGAAGACGCCTGCCAGGCCCATCTCGCGGAGTGGCGCGGCAAGAAAGTCGGCACGCTCGGCGACGCGGGTTGCTTCAGCTTTCAGGCGTCGAAGAACCTCAACTCCGGCGAAGGCGGCGCCATCCTTTCGAATAACGATGAGCTGATGGATTTCTGCAGAAGCTTCCACAACAATGGCCGCGGCAAAGGGGACTACGCATTCTCCTACGTGCGCAACGGCTCGAACCACCGCATCACGGAATTCCAGGCCGGCATTCTGCTGGCGCAGCTCACCCGGCTGGAAGCGCAGACCAAGACGCGCACGCAAAACGCGGAGTACCTGACAAAGCAGCTCAAGGAGATCGACGGAATCCTGCCTGCGAAGATGTACGAGGGCACCACCCGGAATGCCTATCACCTCTATATGTTCCGCTACGACGCGGAGCGCTTCGACGGGTTGAGCCGCGACAAATTCATCAAGGCGCTCGATGCCGAGGGCATACCGTCATCTTCCGGCTACGGGCCATTGAACAAGGAGCCGTTCATCAAGGATCTGCCCGGCCTGCGCAGCTTCAAACGTTCTTTCAGCAGCAGCGATCTAAGCAGCTATCCGGAGCGGATTGCGTGTCCGGAAAATGACAAGCTCTGCACCGAGGCGGTCTGGTTGACGCAGACCATGCTGCTCGGCCCGCGCTCGGACATGGACCAGATCGTCGAAGCAGTGCGTAAGGTAAAGAAGAACGCGGCGGAACTGGCAAAGGCGTAACGCGGACGATCATCGGACGGAAAGAGAACTCGTGAGCAGCTTGCAACCGGCGGCATCGCCCGCGAAACTCGATCGCGTCCTCACGCTCAGAGATCTCATTCTCTATGGGATCGTGCTGATCATGCCCATCGCGCCGATCCCGCTGTTCGGGGTGGTGCAGAAGCTCTCGTACGGGCATGCCGTCACCACCATCCTCCTCGCCATGGTCGCCATGATGCTCACCGCATTCAGTTACGGTCGCATGGCGGCGCTCTATCCCTCGGCGGGATCGGCCTATGCGTATGTAGGCCGCGGGCTGAATCAGCATCTCGGCTTCCTTGCCGGCTGGGCCATGCTGCTCGACTACCTGCTGGTGCCGCTCATCTGCACCGTCTACGGCGCGTTGACGATTCAACGCCTCGTCCCTCAGGTTCCTTACGTGATCTGGGCCGCGCTCTTTGCCGCCGTGATCACCATCATCAATCTCCGCGGCATTCGCGCGACGGCGGCCGCAAACCTGGTCATGATGATCGTCATGATGGCCGTTGTTCTGGCGTTTTTTGTTCTGGCCACGCGCTGGCTCTTTCATGCGCAGGGTTGGCCCGGACTGCTTTCTACCCAGCCCTTCTATGATCCTCATACCTTCCACTGGAAGAGCATCGCCACCGCTACCTCAGTCGCGGCACTGACCTATGGTGGTTTCGACGGCGTCAGCACGCTCTCGGAAGACGTCAAAAATCCGCGGCGCAACATCCTTATCGCGACCGTCTTCGTGTGCTTCTTCACCGGCATCTTCGGCGGCCTGCAGATCTATCTCGCGCAGCGCGTCGTTCCGGACTTCCACAGCCTGCAGAATGTTGAAACCGCATTCATGGACGTGACCCGGATCGTCGGAGGCCGCTTTCTCTTTGGAGCCATGGCCGCGATTCTGATTGTCGCCAACCTCGGCGCGGGGCTCAGCGCGCAGGCCGGCATCTCGCGGCTTCTCTTTTCTATGGGGAGAGACAAGGTGCTGCCCAGCCGGGTCTTCGCGCATCTCGACCGCAAGCATCACACGCCGGTCTACAGCATCCTGCTCGTCGGACTCCTCGCCTTTGCCGGAGCCATCCTGCTCAACTACGAGCGCGCTGCGGAGCTGATCAACTTCGGCGCGTTTCTTGCATTCATGGGTGTGAATGCCGCCGTGGTCCGGCAATTCTATTTTCTGCGCGGCCGCGCCGAGAGACGGCTCCTGACCGATGCGCTACTGCCCGCGCTCGGATTTCTCTTCTGCCTCATCATCTGGCTCAATCTGCCCGCAACCGCGAAGCTGCTGGGCGCTGCGTGGTTCGCCGTCGGCATCGTGTATGACGGCAGTCAAGACCCGCGGCTTTCGCTCCGCGCCCGTCATGGCCAGCTTTGAGGAGTTCTAGCGTGGTGAATCGTTCTTTGCATAACGTTGTCATTTCGAACGTAACCGAAGCGGAGTGAAAGGACCTGTTCGATGGCCGCGCATTCATGGGCAGATGGCATCGGTACGGCGGCGGCGGTGATTGGCACCATCACCTTTGTTCCCCAGGTATTGAAGGTGTGGAAGCAGGGTGGGCGCGATCTCTCGTATCTGATGCTGCTCTTCTATTGGATCGCCGTGGTGCTCTGGACCATCTATGGCGCTCTGCGACACGACATGCCGCTGGTGGCCGCAAACCTGGCGATCGCCGTGCTTGTCGGTCTCACGGCGTGGCTGAAGTGGTCGTTTGAGCGTGGTGCGCAGGGCCGGCCTCCTCAGCGGTGAGGCGTCTCGTCACCGCGGGACGAACTCCGGCGCAAATTTCGGCATGACGAAGCAGTACGCCGTATATCGCATCTCGCTCCACGCCTGCTCGCCAAGCGGATAGCCGGGATAGAGCGGCCGGTTCACAGGCGTGAACTTTACCCGCACCCAGATCGACCTTCGTCCGCGCGTGAGCTCCCGCGGGATGAGAAATTCGTCGTCGCGAAAGCGGCGATTCGATGTGTCCAGCACATGCTGCGTCGCGCCAAGCTCCTCCCTCGGATCCGAGTACACCGGCGAGTTTGAGCCGGCCAGATACCAGATGCCCGCTAATCTGCCCTCAGAGTCTGGCGAATCGGCGACGTAGACCTCCGCCCGCTGGTTCGGCAGCGCGTAGTCGAGTTTGCGTCGAAGCATCACGCCAACGTTCTTCGGATTCAGCCGCAGGCGGAAGCTGGACGTTCCGCGTGTTGTGCGGCCGGTGTCTTTCTCGGCTGGAAAAATCTGCTTTCCGCCGACGGTATCCGCGCCCCACTCGTATCGCGATTCGATGGTGTACGGATGTGACGCATCCGGCGACGTGTAGTCATGGCTGCTCTCGCTCGCCGCATCGCCGATCTGCAAACGGTCTGTCTCCATGAGCGACGGCGCAGGCAGCCCGTACCAATACGTAACCGTCTCGTAGTGTTGTATCGAGTCATCGATGCCGCCGTGCTCCAGTTGAATCACCGCATTTCTTCCGAACGGCATGACGTCCGCCAGCAGAAAGCGATACGCCGATTCAATCCTGTCCTCCGCGTTCGCGGCGCTCTTCGCGTCTTTCGCGCCCACCGGGTGGCCATAGAAGGGAAGTGTCATATTGCGGCCGCCCCAGTAGTCTCCGCCGCCCGCCCACTCCTCCGTGCCGGTGCCCTGCACCTGCGGCGTCCGGCTGTCGTCGAAGAAGAAGCGCGGATCGCCTTCGAGCGTCGTCAGGTCTGCGTCATGCGAAAAAATAAACGACGTACCGGCAAGCTGACCCGACCACTCCGCCGCACGCTCCACGCCGCGCGTATCCAGCAGCACCAGATCCTTGCCCATCACAGGGTTCGGAAAGTCACGATACGTCGCGTGAAAATAGGAAAGCTCGTTCGCCGACTGATGCAGCGGCACTGTGCCGACGCTCCACGCAACATCGGAAACATCCTGAGCCGCACCGGCAAGCTCGATGTGCGCGGAGTGAAAAAACGGCATGGGGAAGTAGCAGGCCAGATAAATCCGGTCGTCGTCAAAGCGAATATTCACCGGAAACGCCTTCACCAGATACTTGCGGTTGTCACGGTTGTAGAGCGTCCCCGCTCCATAGAAGAGCGCGATCGGCGCATCGATCGACGGCGTGCTCCGGCCATCCCACGTCACGCGCAGGCGGGCATTCTGAAATGCGGCAGCCTGGCTGCGGGGAATCGAAAAGGTCAGCGCGCGCACCGTGGCCGCGCCGCTGAGCTTCGCGAGCGTGCTCGTTTCGTGTGCCCGCAGCGTCAGCGTTCCTGAGTGCCGTGCTGCACTCTCCGGCGCAAGATCGGAGCCTGCCCGCGCGATCAGGTCGAGCACGTCTTGATCGGGTAAATGCTGCGCCGGCGGTTGCGCCTTCCAGGCCTTTTCGTTCCACGACGTCAAAGGATGCGAGAGCCGCGTGCCGGGAACGAAGCGGTCATAGATGTAGTAGCCCGTGCCGTAATGCGTCCGGCTGTAAGCGATCTGCAGGCTGCGCGTGAAGGGCATGGGCGTGCCGATCAGGTCCGCGCCTTTGGTCGTGCTCCAGGTAAAGTTCAGCGGTTCAGGAAACGGCGGCGAGGGCAGGAATGTCGAGCCGGCCTTCGGATGCAGCGGATCGGCAGTGCTGGTCTCCTGAATCACATGGCCGGTGCCGTCAATCACGAAATGCCACGGACTGCCATGCCAGTGATTGAAGCGGCTGAAGACCAGCAGCCCGGGCCCTTCGAGGTCGAGGGTCACGTTGAAATCATCGGCAAGCTGATAGAGAAAGTGCGATGCGTCCCGGTTGCCGCCGGTGCGGTCGTAGGTGCTGCGCATGTAGGCGCGCATGCCGATGCGCTGCTCCGGCCAGCGGTCCCATTGGCGATAGGCATCGAGCCCGATCGGGATCGCCTGCTGCGATGGCGGTTCTGTGCCTGCCATAGCGACGTGTGGCCAGAAAAGGGCAAGCAGGGCACTCAGCAGCGCAACCCGGATCACAGTAAATTTCTCCCTGTAGCACGCTACTCCATTCTGTACCGCGTGCCCATATCCTGGCGGCGCTTACTCAGGCTGCGCCCGGAAGAGCCGGATGCGCGACTGCCATCGAGCCAGCAGGGAGTCCATCGCGCCGTCGGATGCTGTCTCCACATTCGCGCTGCTGAACACCGGGATCGGCAGCCCCTGCTTCTGCAGGCGTGCCACTGCCTCGATGACGACAGCGTTGATGATCGCCGCGCCCGCCACGGTGGACATCGGCCCGATGCGCAAAGAGCTTCCGGGCACGTCCAGCGCGGCATCTCCCTCGCGCACGCAGTTGTCAATCACCACATCCGCCAGCTCAAAGAGTCTCTTCCCCGAGCTATGGCGCGAGGTGGACCGCGCGGATTGCCTCAGGTTGGTAATCGCAATCACCTTCAGGCCACGCGCCCGCATCCCCATCGCCATCTCAATCGGCACCGCATTTCTCCCCGAGTTGGAGATGATGATGGCCACATCGTCGGGCTGAATCTCTTCGCGCGCCAGCACAACCTCGGCATATCCGGATTCACGCTCCGCATGTGTGCTCTCCGCCGCGCCTTTGAAGAAGACCAGCCGCTCATCCAGGATGGCATTCACCGGCGCCAGCCCGCCCGCGCGAAAAAAGGCCTCTTCCGCGATCATGTGGGAGTGGCCGGAGCCGAAGGTGTGCAGGATGCCGCCCTGCCCGATCGCGGCGGCAACCAGCTCTCCCGCCGCGCGAATGGACGGCATCTGTTCCGTCTCGATGCGGCTCAGCAGCCCGCCCAGCTCAGTGAAATATTCCAGTGACATCATGGCTTCTCCATCTCCCAGCCGACTGCCCGGCTGCCAATCAGATAGGCTCCGTAAATTGGATCGAACCGCGGCGGCACGATGGTGATCTCGGGCACCCGCTGCAGCAGCGTGGAGCAGAACCGCTCCCGCACGATCGCGGAGTTTCGCAGCACCGCGCCCTCCCACGTCACCTGGCATCGCTCACATTCATCAGATCCCTCACATCCGATCGTACCGTCCAGTGCACGTACGACGGAGGCAACGCCGCTCGCCAGCTCGTCGCCGGCACGTTCCAGAATGTTGTGCGCCACACCATCGTGGGCGGCTGCGGCAGCCTCGGCCATGCGGCTCAGGTCCGCAATCAGACGCACCTGCAATTTCGAGCGGTAGATGCACTGCAGCGTTTCGGAGAAGCTCCTCAGTCCCAGCGCATCGCAGATCAGTTCGACCAGCGCTGTCTTCGGCCCGCGGCCATCGTAGGCTGCCGCTGCCGCCTGCAGAGACATCTGCCCGATCCAGTACGCGCTTCCCTCGTCGCCATAGACTGGTCCCCAGCCGCCTGCTCGCGCGTGCCGGCCATCTCTTGTGACACCGAAGAATGCGGCGCCCGTCCCGGCCAGCGCGAGCACGCCGGGCTCGCCCCCAAGCGCACCCGCATGTGCGGTCACAATGTCCGCGCTGATAATGCTGTTCTCAAAACCCAGCCGATGCAGACACTCTCTCGCCTCCAGCAGCCCTTCGCCTCCGACGTCCACGCCTGCCAGGCCGGCGGAAACGGCATGCACATGCTCGCGTTCCGCTCCGCATGCCTTCAGCACGGCGGCAATCGATTCAGCCAGCGACGCAAGAGCCCGATGCGCGTCGCTCACCAGATGATTGGAGGGCCCGGTCTCCCACCGGGCGCGAATCCGCCCCGCTCGGTCAAACGCAGCCGACCGCGTTCGCGTGCCACCCCCATCCACAGCGATCAGCACCTGCTCGCCATTGCAATGGCCATCGTGGTATTGGCCATCGTATTGGGCATCGTGGAGAGAGCCGGCCGGGTGAGCAATAGGATGAGCACTGCGATCTGTCATCCCAGCCGCAGCCCTCGCTCGCAGAGCGGCCGGAGAAGCGGAAGGGATCGGCGAAGCGGAAGAAATCAGCGGCGAATCGTCCATCTTCATTCGCCCGATTTGCCCTGAAGAAAACGGCCCTGACCGTCCATCTCGTTGAGGATCATTCGTATCTTTTCTGCTCAAACCTGGATGCTCAACTTTGCTTCGCTTGTTTGCCTATCTTCGATTCGGCCATAAGCGTCGGCGCGGTTCGGCCGTTCAGCCAGCCATGCGGGCGGTTGCAGCGTCCCGAACATACGACAGACCGACCTCCGCGTCATTATATTTAGTTTCTTAAAAGATATAAATAATCATCATCAATACGATAACATCCGTACTTGGCGACGGCTATGATAAAAATATTGCAAATTCATAGTCGCTCCTCTGCCTCCATGACAGCGATGCCCCTGCGGTTCCCAGGGAGAAAATGATCTTTTCCGGAAAAACACGCCTATCTGCGGACATGCGTTCGGATGCCAGACCGCTGGCCCTGCTCCTCTGCCTGGCTGCTTCGCTTGCCGCCTCCGCAGCACAGCACATGCCGCTGTTGCCCCGGCCGCAACACATCGTCTACGGCGAAGGCAGGCTCACCCTGCAAGGCCTGCAGATCGCGCTGCCTGCGGACGCGACCCCAGAGGACAACTTTGCCGCGCAACGGTTGTCCGCCTGTCTCGGCTCACGGAGCGAGAAAGGTCCGAGCAATGAACCGGTTTCGATCACCGGCAGCCCCTCATCCGGACCCGTCATCCGTCTGCGCAGAACAGGTGCCATCAATGCATGGGCCGCTTTGCCCCAGCCCGGCGAAACTCCCGGTCCGCATTCGCGCGAAGCCTACTCGATCGACGTGACGTCCGGCGGCGGAGTCGTCGAGGCGCAATCCTCCGCGGGTGTCTTCTACGGCGTCGAAACACTCTGCCAGTTGGTGGAAGGCGGCGCGATCCCCTCGATCCCCGCGGTCAGGATCGAAGACTGGCCCGCCGCGGCCTACCGCGGAACCATGGTCGATATGAGCGAGGGGCCGCTTCCCACCGAGCAGGAGATCAAGCGGCAGATCGACTTCCTCGCCCGCTGGAAGGCGAATCAATATTACTTCTACAACGAATCGAACATCGAGCTCGCCGGCTATCCTCTGCTCAATCCGGAGGCCCGCTTCACCCGCGAGCAGATTCAGAGCATCGTCGCGTACGCGCGCGAGCGGCACATCGATGTCGTTCCATGCCTGGAGCTCTACGGCCATCTGCACGACCTCTTTCGCATCGAGAAGTACTCTTCGCTCGCCGACTTTCCCCATGGCGGCGAGTT
The DNA here is from genome assembly GCA_963763665.1 of uncultured Acidobacteriaceae bacterium. Classification (GTDB taxonomy): domain Bacteria; phylum Acidobacteriota; class Terriglobia; order Terriglobales; family Acidobacteriaceae; genus KBS-83. The sequence goes on from CAVXPT010000007.1 coordinate 589,946, forward strand.
CAACCCGCGCGATCCGCGCGTGATGCAACTGCTCACCGATTGGGCGGACCAGTTCTCCGCCATCTTTCCCAGCCCGTTCGTCCACATCGGCTTCGACGAAACGTGGCAGATTCAGCAGGCAGCCGAACAGCAGGGAAGCGGAATCACGGCGGTGGATCTCTTCGTCCAGCAGCTCAGCAACGTCAGCCGTCTTTTTGAAGAGCGCCATAAGACAGTGATGGCGTGGGCCGACATCATGGTGAAGTACCCGGAGATCATCGCCAAGCTTCCGCCGGGAACCATTGCGGTGGCGTGGTATTACGATCCCAGCCCGGACCCTGAGTACAAGCGGTGGCTCGATCCACTGGTCCGCAAAAAGATTCCGCATCTCGTCGCGCCAGGCGTCAACAGTTGGAGCGAGATTTATCCGGACTACGACTTAACCTTTGCGAATATCGACACCTTCGTTGCCGCCGGACGCCGCTCCGGCGGAGTGGAAGGCGCGCTCGGCGTGATGAATACCATCTGGACCGACGATGCGCAGATGCTCATGCGCCTCTCCTGGCCCGGAATAGCCTATGGCGCCGTGGCTGCCTGGCAGACAGAGCCGGTCGCCGGCAAGTCTTTCTTCGCGGACTACGCCAGCCAGATCTATCCGGCAACTATCGCCGGCGATGTTGCCGCCGCGCTGGTCGCGCTGAACGCGAGCGAGCTTCGCCTGCAACATGCCATCGGTCAGAACACCATGGACGAGCTGTGGGGCGATCCCTTCACACCCTCACGGGTCACGCAGTCCGCCCGGCATCGGGACGACCTCCATCAAAGCCGCATCCTCGCCGAAGAGGCCGAGGAAGCTCTGGCGCGAGCCACCGCCGGCCGCCACGATCCAGAAGCCGGCCAATCCGACGCCGCAAATCCAGACGGCCTCGCTGAGCTCATCTTCGCCGGCCGTCTGCTCGACTACGCCGGTCTGAAGTTCCAGTACGGCGCCGAGATTGCCGAAGAGTGGCGCGCCCTCGGAGCGCATCCATCGCGCGATCGCCTGAACGAGTTCGTCGGCAACGTGACCTCGCAGCAGCACGGCAAGCTGCCCGACCTGATGGATGCCATCACCGGCCTGCGCCCTCACTACGAGAAGGCCTGGCTGGCCGAATACAGTCCCTATCGCATGCAAAACGCTCTGGGACGATGGGATGCCGAATACCAGGCCCTGCGCCGGCTGCAGACCCGGCTCCAGTCGTATCCGGAACACTATCGACCCGCTGCCGCGCTGCCATCGTTCCAGTCCATCGCCGGAGCTTGGGACTAGAAATGAGTTGCGGAAAATGCATTGCAGATGGGAAGGCCAATTCGCATGAATTAAGAACGCTCCCGATCATTTTGTTGACCCCTCATCTCGACTTACCTAAGATTGCGATGAACCGGCGGCACAACACAGAATCACGAAAAGGCCATGCAGGCTCTGCATGGCATAAGGCTCTGGAAGGCATAACTCGATGAAACAGGTCACGCGGAAAAGCGACCATGACAAGCATGTGACAGAGGCTGTTGTGCGGCGTTTTGGACCGATCTCCCGGGTTGGCATCTACCAGATGACAAAACTCCGCAGAACGACCATTTCACTCATCACCCGCGAACTGCTCGATGAGGGCAGGCTGATTGTCGTCGGACGCTCCAACAATCCGCTCGGCCGCAAACAGGTTCTCTTGCAGTTGAACGAAGACTTCGGCTTCATCGTGGGCATCGAGTTTGACGACAAGCAGGTGGTCGCCGGCGTGCTCGATCTGCATCCCCGGGTCAAATACTCCGTCTCCGAAACCACCAATCTGAGCGAGGGCAGGGACGGCCTGATCCGCCAGTTGCAGTCGATGGTGACTCGCGTGATGAGCGAGGCAGGCGTCGATCCTGCGCAGTTGCTCGGCATCGGCATCGCCGATCCCGGCCTGGTGGACAGCCGCCGCGGTGTCGCCGTTCTCGCCACCACGATTGATTTCTGGACCGACGTACCCTTGCAGAAGATCTTTGAAGAGCGCTTCGAGGTTCCGGTCGTCCTCGAGAGCAAGACACGCGCGAAGACCGTGGCGGAACAGATGCTAGGCGCGGGCGAGATGCAGGAGAACCTCGTCTACTTCGACTACGGCGCCGGCATCGGCGCGGGCGTCGTCGTCGACGGCAAGCTGCTATACGGGCAGAACTGCGGCGTCGGCGAGGTCGGCCACACGCGCGTCGTCGGAAAATGGTCCTGCATGCAAGTGCGGAAGCATCGGCTGCCTCGAGGCCACCGCCGGCACCTCTGCTGTGGAAGCCCGCATGCGCCGCGCGATCGCGGAAGGCGCTCTCACCCAGGCACTGCAGCTTGCCCATGGCGATCCCGCAAAGGTCACAGCCTGGATGGTGCTCGAAGCCGCCGCGGCCGGCGACAAGATGTCCGGCAACATCGTCTCCGAGCTGGCGCGCGACATCGGCGTCGGCATCGCCAACGTCGTCAATCTCTTCAATCCGGCAGTGGTCGTCTTCGACAAGCGCCTCGAGCCGGGCGGCACACTGCTGCTCGATCAGATCTCCCGCGTCGTCCGCGGCCAGACGCTCGCCAGCTTCTCCGCCGATCTCGCGCTGCGCTTCGGAAAAATCGGCGAAGAGGCCGGCCTGCTCGGCATCGGTCTCTGCGTGCTCGAAAAACGCTACGAGATACCCGCGCTCCGCCCGCCCAGCTTCATGATCGCAGACGCGCTCGGCGAGCCCTTCGCCGCGCCGTCCATACCCGCCGTCCAGCAAGCGTCTGTCTGAGAGCTGGATGCCCTGGCCGCACGCGCGTCGCTCAATGAGCGTTGGCCTGTTGGCAACAACTGACTTTCCGCTTGACAATTACTAAGCCATCTATGTACTAAGATGTCTTAGTATGCGAAAAGCCGATTCCTTGCAGGGCTCGCTCGATTTGCTGGTGCTGAAGATACTCTCGCGACGTCCCAGGTTGCATGGCTACGCCATGATGAGTGCCATCAAGGATTCTTCCGGCGAAGTATTGAACGCCGAAGAGGGCTCACTCTATCCCGCATTGCACCGTATGGAAGAGGCGGGTTGGATTCGCGCCGACTGGGTCACGAAAGAGAGTGGCCGGCGAATGCGGATATATCAACTAACGACGGCAGGTAAAAAGCAATTGGCGGAAGAAGAAACACGATGGCAGACGGTGAGTTCGGCTATTAACCGGGTGCTCCGGGAGGCTTGATATGTCGTTATGGACACGTGTCGCGAACGTCTTTCGCGGAGACAGTTTAAGCCGCGATATCGATGACGAGTTGCAGTCACACATTGAGGAAGCCATTGCCTCGGGACGTGATCCCAGGGAAGCGCGCCGTGCATTCGGCTCCGCGCTGCATGCCCGCGAGGCGAGCCACAGCATTCGTGCTGTCGAATGGCTGGTGTCGCTTCTCGCCGATCTACGTTTCGGCTGGCGGCAGCTTTGCCGCAACAAGGTCACCTCCGCGGCCGCCGTGCTTTCCCTCGCCCTCGGCATCGGCTCCTGTGTCGCCGCCTTCCGTCTTATCGACGCCCTGCTCTGGCGCCCGCTGCCCATCGCTCATTCCAGCAGCCTCTACGTCCTCTCCCGCAAGATGACTGGCTTATATGGCAGGCCTGCCGAGGACGGCCACTGGGCCACGCCGGGCTTCAACCTCATGCGCGATGCCGTCAAGGACCAGGCCGACCTCATCGCCATCAGCGACGCCGACCGCACGGACATCACCTGGTCTACCGACGACGACATGGAGAAGGCCCACGTCGTCTATGTCTCCGGCAACATGTTCCCGCTCTTCGGCCTTCAGCCGGCGCTCGGCCGCCTGCTTACTCCCGCCGATGACCGCGGCCCCGGTCTCAATCCCTATGCGGTCCTCTCCTGGGACTATTGGAATCACCGCTTCGGCCGCGATCCCCACATCCTCGGCCGCCCGCTCCACATCGGCGACCAGACATTCGAAATCATCGGCGTCGGCCCGCGCGATTTCACTGGAACCGAAAAGGGAACTGTCACTGACGTCTTTCTGCCCGTCAACATGAACAGCCTCGCCAGTCGAGACAGCGTCAGCTGGCACCTCGCGTTCCTCATGTTGAAACCCGGCGTCAACCCGGCCACCGCCCTCGAGCCGCTCCGCCAGCACCTCGCCGCCGTCAGCCGCGCCTTCGAGATCAAGTGCTCCACGTGTCTCCGCGGCATGACCCCGGCGGCCATCGACCGCTATCTCAATCAGAAGCTTGTCTTCTATCCCGCCGGTGCCGGCATCTCCGACCTGCAGAAGGACTATCGCCGATTGCTCGGCGTCCTCGGTCTCCTGGTCGCTCTCGTCCTGCTCATCGCATGCGTCAACGTGGCCAACATGATGACCGCCCAGGCCGCCGCCCGTGCCCAGGAGATGGCTCTGCGAATCTCCATCGGCGCCGGCCGTCGTCGCCTCGTCCAGCTCATCCTCTGCCAGAGCGCGCTGCTCGCCATCCTGGCTTCCGTCCTTGGCGCATTCTTTGCGGCGTGGTCGGCGCCCTTTGTGCTCAGCCTCGTCAATCCGCCCGACAACCCTGCGCGCCTCGCTCTTCCCGCCGACTGGCGTGTGCTTCTCTTCGGCTTCGGGCTCATCATCCTTGTCGTTCTCTTGCTTGGTTTGCTTCCTGCTCTCCGTGCCTCTGCCGTCAGGCCCGTCGCAGCCCTCAAAGGTGGTGACGATCCACACTCGCCGCGCCGTCTCATGCGTGGAGCCATCGCTCTTCAGGTCGCTTTCTGCTGCCTCGTCCTCTTTCTGTCTTCGCTCTTCGTCGCATCCTTCCAGCGTCTGCAGAACCGCCCTCTCGGTTTCTCCACCGACCGTCTGCTCCTGCTCCAAACCGTTGCCGGTAAAGGCCAGCTCCCCGTCGTCTGGAATCAGACTGCCGAGGCGCTCCGTGCCGTCCCCGGCGTCCACTCGGTCGCCATCTCGGGCTGGCCCCTTCTCGGACGCATCAAAATCAACAGCGACATCTCCATCAACGGCGCGCCTCCCAGTCCGACTCCCGCCTTTTTCTTTAACGTTTCCCCGGGCTGGCTCTCGACCATGAAGATCCCCCTCGTTGCCGGCCGCGACTTTCGCCGTGAAGACACCTCGCCGGGAGCCGCCATCGTCAACGAAACCTTCGCCAAAACCTTCTTCCCCGGACAGGACCCCATCGGACGCACCTTTGCGCGCAGCGCCAATCGCCCCCTCTTCAAGATCGTCGGCGTCACCCCCGACGTCCCCGACCACGACCTGCGCGAGCCCAATCGCGCCGTCTTCTATGTCCCCTTCGACGGAATCGACGACACATCCGCCCCCACGGTCGAAGGCTTCGCCACCTTCGTCATTCACACCGATAGCCAGAACCCCCTCGCCCTCGCCGGCTCTCTCCGCCAGCTTGTCGCGCAGCGCCACAACGGCCTTCGCGTCTCCAACGTCACCACCCAGCTTGATCTGGTCCGCGACCAGACGATTCGCGAGCGCATGCTCGCCATGCTCGCCGCCTTCTTTGCCGCCGTCGCGCTGCTTCTCGCCGGCATCGGACTCTACGCTGTCCTCAACTACTCCGTCCTCCAGCGCCGCCGCGAAATCGGTATCCGCATGGCGATTGGCTCGACTCGTGCCGGCATAGTCCGCATTGTGACTCTCGATGTCTTCCGGATGATCGCGCTCGGAGGCTGCGCGGGCGTCGCGCTCGGGTTCGGCGCGGCGCGCTATGTCGCGTCCCTTTTCTACCAGGTGAAAGCAACCGACGCGGATATGATCGCGCTGCCGGCGTGTGCCATTCTGCTCACTGCTCTCGTTGCCACACTGCCTGCCGTCCTTCGCGCGCTGCGCACAAACCCCACGGAGATCCTGCGTGCGGAATGAAGGGGGCCCGGTGCCGGAAGCAACTCTGAAACTTGTCGCTAAACTGGCCGGCGTGGGCCCGGCAACGGTCTCTCGCGTCGTAAATGGATCGGAGAACGTTGCCGCAGCAACCAGAGAGAAGATCCTCGCGATCATCAGAGACTTGAACTACACGCCGAATATTCATGCGGCTAACCTGCGTCGAAAGAAATGGAACGACGAGAGTACAAGTGGTTCAAAAGATCGGTTCGTCTGTGCCACCAAGCGTCTGAGAGACGGATGTAACTCCTGCCCAGACATCCCGTGCCCACCCGAAGGGGCATTCCTATTCAGTCCTGAACAAGGCAGGGCATTGGCCCAGCATATGATTCGGTTGCGCAGAGATCTGGATACATTAAGGAAACAAACGGAATGCATTCAAACCTGCGCGAACATGATTTAAGAGGCCTATTCTCGACGACTCGTTCGTGCGCTGCGCATTAGCCCCACCGAGATCCGCGCGCGGAATGAGTAGCCGAGTCCATACGTATGCAACACCTACTGTGGCACATCCGTAAGCTTCCCCAGCATCTCGTAAATCCGCACCACAGAGTGGTCAACCATTCGCTCTCCCGAGCCCACCGCCGCCCACGTTGTCGAACTCGCCCCGCCGTAGCCGCCGCGCACCGCTCCGTCGATCGTCGGCAGATATCCGTTGTAGCCATTCGCATAGCCGACGAAGAATGAATCATGAACCGGGCAGCGGTTGCGCCAGTCGATCTGCAGGTCCACGAACGGCTCGCCGGACATGCTCATGAATGCCATCCGCTTGTTGATCAGCAGAGTCGTCGTACGCAGCGTGCCCTCCGGCTTCAGATGCGGATCGTAGTACGGATACTGGTGCTGGTTGAAGACGCGATGGAACGACTCCTCGAACTTCGCGATCTCCCAGCGCGTCTTCACCGTGATCGTGTCGTCGGCAAAGTCCAGGCTGCCGTCGGGCTCGTCTGCCGTCTGGATCGTCTTCGCCACCCGCACTGCCTCATCGCCCAGATGGTTGCCGGTCCAGTCGCGCCACCGCTCCGGATCCTGTTGCGTAGCGGTGTTTGCATAATAAGGATCGATGTCGCCGGTGCCCCCCTGCAGAAAGAAGGTGAGCGGGTGACTGGGAAAGGCCGCTTCCACCGTCTTCGCCATGGCCGCCGGATAATCCGCCGAGTAGCGCAGGTTCTCCGCGCCCAGCACGACCGGGTGGCAGGCGTAGTTCACCAGCATCGCCAGCGGCTGGCCGTCCTCGCCATCGATGCGCAACACCGCGACCGTCGGGTCCACCGGCGAGGAGACGATCTGGGTAGGATCGCGCGCGTAAAATTTGGCGCTGTGGTCAAGCTTGGTCTGCAGCCGGTTGTATCCGATATAGGTGCTGCCATAGCCCACGCCCAGCCGCACCGGAACCAGGTGCTTCGACGCCGAGTCGATCGCCTCCGCAATGTGCGTCAGCGCGGCATCTTCCCACGCCGGCGGATCTCCGCCCGCATAGTCATAGTCGTCCGAAACGATCGGCCCGGAGTGCGTGTGCGACGCCGCCACCAATACGTAGGCGATGTTGCTGGATGTGCGAACCGAATTCTCCAACCGTTCGAGCGATGCCGGCCCGAAGCTGCGTCCCAGGTCCAGCGTGACGACAGCGACCCGCTTGTCTCCCGCGGCGAGCACCAGCACCCGCGCATACAGAGGATCGAGCGTTCCGGTCGACGGCCCTTTTCTGGCGGCAAAGCCCCACATATCCAGGCCCGCCGGCGGAGTAATCTCCACCCGTGCGACCGCGCCCTGAAGCTGCGCACCAAACATGGGCATGCCGGCCCCCATCATCAGCAACAGAAACCACTTCAGCGCAATCCGCATCGGCCCTCCGGAAACGATCCCCATATTCCCGTGCCGGGGACGTTCTGTCAAATTTAATATCAAAATCGTTCCGAAATGCGCGACGTGAGGTCTCCGCTTTCCCTGCACAATAAGGCCTCTTTCGCGACCCAAATGCGTCCCAAACGTACTTCAAACGGCCTCTTTCGCACCCCAAATCGGCGCCCTCTCTGGATGATCAAGCCGCCGCCCATCAGCCCGAAAACCCCTCCGCTCCCCCATCCGCCAACAAACGGCACACCGCCGCGCACGCAATGCCCAGCCCGAAAAATCGCGCTCGCGGTCCTGGCTCGGCCATAGAGCCAGATGGATTGCAGCAATCGCGGGAATCCATCCATCGGATCCCCGTCCTTCTCCCAAAAGCCACGAAACGGCATAGGCTGCTACCTGGCAAGAAATAAACGAAAACGAGTAGAAGAACGAAGAAATTCCGTCGGCCAACCCCTCACGAACGCCTTTATGAGACATGTATCGACTGGTTTTCCCTGACAAAATGCCTATAAACTAACAAATACGATAATAAATCTGTTGACATTGCGGACTGCCATTCTTACCCTTGATCGTTACCGTCGGCAATGCCGCGACAGAGGAAAATCGTGAAGCTCAAGCTCCTGATCAGGTCGTTGTCTGCACTGTTTCTCGCCGCCGCGCTGGCCTGCCAACCACTGAAAGCTGACGATGTAGGCGGCACCATCCTCGGGGTCGTCACGGACCCGAATGGCTCCGTCGTGGCCGGAGCCAAGGTCGATCTGACCAACACCGCCATCGGCTTAAGCCGCACCACAACCACCGACAGCACCGGCAGCTACCAGTTCCTCGCAGTGCAAGTAGGAAGCGGCTACGCAGTGGAGGCACATGCGACCGGATTCGAAACTTCCACCACATCCGGAATCACATTGCTGGTCAATCAGAAGTACACCGTGAATGTTCACCTGCGCGTGGGCGCGGTCAGTCAGCAGGTCAATATCGCGGCGGACGCCGTGCAGGTTGAATCGACCAGCACGCAGGTGGGCGACGTCATCCAGGCGGCCAAGATGACGGCGGTTCCGCTCAACGGCCGGAGTTTCACGGATCTGCTGGGTCTCCAGGCAGGTGTTGTTCCCACCGGTACCCATTCCACACCCAGCGAAGTGGGCGGCGCGATCTCGGTCAACGGACAGAGGGAGAACGCGAATGCCTTTCAAGTAAATGGCGTGAGCGCCGAGCGCAGCTATGGCAACGGGGCGGGAGTGGTTCCGGTGCTGGACGCCATCGAAGAGTTCAGACTGATCACCAGCACCTTCGATGCGGAGTATGGCCGATTCTCCGGCGCGGTAGTGAACGTCATCACCAAGTCCGGCTCCAATGCGCTGCATGGCAACGTTTTTGAGTTTCTCCGCAACGACAAACTGGATGCGCCCGGATACTTCGATAAAGCTCAGGTGGATCCGGTGACCGGCAAGACGATACCGGCGCTGCCGAAACTGATTCAGAACCAGTTTGGAGGAACCCTGGGCGGCCCGATTCTGAAGAACCGGTTGTTCTTCTTCGGGGATTACCAGGGCACGAGAATCATCAGCGGCGTTTCCACAGGAGACATCAGCGTGCCCTCGCTCGCTGAGCGCGGCGGCGATTTTTCCGACGTTCCAACAACCGGCTACTCCCCGCTGACGGGTGTTGTTCGCACGAGCGCGACGGCAAATGGAACCATGGATCAAGTGCTGTCGCAGCGGCTGGGATATGCAGTCACACCCGGCGAGCCCTACTGGATGCCCGGCTGCACAAGCAGTGCGCAGTGCGTCTTTCCCAACCAGATCATTCCGCAATCAGCCTGGTCGTCCGCTGCGAAGGGAACGTTGAACTTCATTCCGACTCCAACGCTCACATCGCAAGGAAAGCCCTTCTATTACAACAATAGTCAGCGAAGGAATTCCGGCGACAACACCTATGAAGTCCGGTTGGATCTGAATACCAGTCGCACCGGCAACTGGACCGTCTACTATCACTTCGACAACGGGCACACCCAGGATCCGTATGGAGGCGGCGACGTTCCCGGATTCTCCGCGCTGAACACGAACAATAACCAGAACACTTCGATCAGCAATACCAAGATATTCGGCTCCGCCGTGAACGAGATTCGTGTTGGCTTTACCCGCACAACCATCCAGAACGGCACACCGTCAGGGCCGTTCGGCGATATCACGAAGTGGGGTTTTCAGAAGGGTGGACTGGGGATCGTGCCTGGAGATACTGCGCATGAGGGCGTGCCGTCGATTGCCCTCAACCAGCTTGGTGTAAGCTTCGGTCTTCCTACCGTCTCCACTTCCGAGCCAAACAATATCTACCAGGCGTCCGAGACCTATTCGAAGGAATGGGGACGGCATACTGCAAAGTTCGGGGCGGACTTCCGCTACGTGCAATTCAATGTTCGGCAGAATATCGAGCAGAATGGCCAATTCGGTTTTGGTGGCAGCGAGACGGGCAACGATTTTGCGGATTATCTGCTGGGCGCTCCGGACAGTTATGGCCAGGCGAGCAAGGGATTCGTACAGGACGCACGCACCAAATACTTCGGTGCATTTGCTCAGGACAGCTTCAAGTTCAAGCCAAACATTACATTGAACTACGGCCTTCGCTACGAGTTAAGTCAGCCGTTTTACGATACGCAGAACCGGATCCAGGCATTTATCCCGGGGCTGCAGTCGACGAGGTTTACAAATGCACCGGAGGGCTGGGTCTTCCCTGGTGACGGCGGGCTTCCTGCCACGATCTCGCCCACGGGCTATCGCAATTTTGCGCCGCGCACAGGCATTGCTTATTCGCCCGGCTTCTCCGATGGGACTCTGGGAAAGATCTTTGGCGGGCCGGGGAAGACGAGCATCCGCGCCGGCTTTGGTATCTATTTCACATCTGTTGACGAGGCGCCTCTGCTCTTTGAAACCGGCGATGCGCCGTTCGGCCTCTTCTACGTAAGCCCCAGCCTGGTGTATCTGGAGGAACCATTCAAGTCGCGCACCAGCAACAATAATCCTGGGCAGCGCTTTCCCATTCCTCCACCGTCGGCGAATGTCGATTTTTCATCCTTCATGCCGATCTCCGGGTCCACCATCGTGGATCCTCATAACGTGCTGCCCAGAACCACGCACTATAACCTCAATATCCAGCGCCAACTTACAAGTTCTATGCTCTTGACGTTGGGGTATGTCGGTTCGCAGGGTCATCATCTGACTACGCAGGTGGAAGCGAATCCGGGGATCGCATCCCGCTGTCTCGAGATCGCGGCACTGTATGCGAACTCCGGGAACCCGGGTGGCGGCTGTGGCCCCTTCGGAGAAGACTCTATCTATTCCATCAATGGCCAGACCTTCAATGGCACACGCCCATACTCTGTAACTTCGGGGCGTGGACTTAGTAATGGCCTTCTAGATTTTGGCGGAACTCTGCCATATTCCAAGAATTCTGCGAACTCCAGCTACAACAGCTTCCAGGCCACGCTCGAAAAGCGGACAGGCTTGCTGCAGATGCTCGCGGCCTATACATACTCCAAGGCGATGGATAACTCTTCCGGTTTCAGCGACGCGACCAATCCATACAATGCCGCATTGAGCAGATCGCTTTCTGCCTATGACATCACGCATAATTTTGTCGCAAGTTACGTCTATAGTTTTCCCTTCGAGCGCTTTGCTCGCGATGCCACAACGCGGGCTGTGCTGAATGGATGGGCACTCTCCGGAATTACGCGCATCGTCACTGGAATTCCCATTGAGTTATCGGAAAGCGGAGATCGCTCCCTATGTGGCTGCTCGGGTGTCGATCATCCCAATTACGATGGACGGGCGATCAAGACCTTCAATCCGCGAAAGACGGCCGCTCATCAATACTTCTCCACCACGGCGTTTTCGGAGGAGCAGTTGGGGATTCCCGGCAATAGCAACAGGCGTTTTTTCCACGGACCAAGCGTGGGCGATCTCACCGATATGGCGCTGTTGAAGAACACGCCATTCAAAGACCGGTATACTCTGCAGTTTCGGGCGGAATTCTTCAATCTCTTCAACCATGCCGTATTTGCAAATCCAGGTGGAGACTTCAACTCGCCGAACTTCGGACAGATTACGAGCGCGGGTGCGGGACGTATCGGCCAGATGGCGTTAAAGCTCAGCTTCTAGTGGCGCCGGCCGAAAGGACGACTGCAGGCCACACGCAGTCACGAGGATGCAGGCGGTGAACCGGAAACAGGATCTCTTACACATAGCAAGCATGCTGTTTTTAGTTGTGGCGGTAGGGTATGCCGCGCCCGCTCTCCATGTGCAGGATAGAACCGCCGCTGCGCATGCGCCGGCGAAAGAGGCAACTCTGCACAACCAGAGAGGAGTGGAACTGGCCCGCGCGGGCGATCAGGAAGGCGCCGTAAGCGAGTTTCACGCCGCCATAGCGGCCTCTCCCGACTTTGCGGATGCGTACTACAACCTCGGCATCTCGCTTGTTGCATTGAAGCAGAATGACGGTGCGGTGACAGCCTTCCGGCGCGCAGTCAACCTGCAACCCAACCGGGCAACGATGCATGACGGCCTCGGTCTGGCCCTGCTGGAGAGCAGGCACATGGAGCCAGCAATTGCCGCGTTGAGGCGTGCAATTGCGCTCGACCCGAAACTGGCAGAGGCCCACTATCACCTTGGAATGGCCCTGTTGCAGCACAATCAGACTGGCGAAGGCATCGCACAGCTCGAGTCTGCTTTGAAGCTTCGTGACAGCTTTGGTGAAGCTCACTTGAGACTGGGCATCGCGCTTTTTCGTGAGGGCAGGGAACAGGACGCGTTGCACCACTTGCAGGAGGCCGAGCGCCTGTCGCCACGCGATCCTGAGGTGCACTATCAACTCGGCCTGGTTTTGAAGAAGCAGGGGAAAGAAGCAAGAGGCGCTTTCCGAATTTCAGACCGCGCTCAGTGAAAAACCGGACTTTGTATCGGCGCGATATAACCATGCGCTGTTGTTGCGCGATCTCGGAAACGCTCATGCGGCCGCTGCTGAACTCAAGGAGCTTCAGCGGCTCAATCAATTTCGCTCCAATCTCTCGCAGGCGAGGCTTCTTACCGAGCAGGCGGCTGAATCGCTCAGGAGCCATCATCCTGTAGCTGCATCGGAGCAGGCCAGCCGCGCCCTCGCCCTGTGGAAGGAAAATCCGGTCGCCTACTATCTGATGGGACTCGCCTGCCTGCAGCAAAATGAACTGCCTGTTGCGCGCACGCATCTGGAGAAGGCAATCCAACTGAAAGCCGACTATGGGGAGGCACACGATAGCCTGGGAAGGGTTTTGTGGGGCCTCAACGATCAGCGCGGCGCGGTAGCGGAGTTTGATCGGGCGATTCAGCTCTCGCCCAGTCTCGCAGAAGCGCACTACAACCGAGGTCTTGCCGCGGCACAGATGGGAGATAGTGATACGGCGGCGTCCCAGTTTCAGCAGGCGATCCAGTTGAAGCCCGACTATGTGGATGCCTATCTCAGTCTTGGTCTAAGCCTGCAACAAAATCATCATGAGAGGGCTGCTCTCGAGCAATTTGAAACGGCAGCCAGGACTCGCGCCGAATGCCGCCGAGGTGCGGAACGATCTTGGCCTTGCATTGCGTCAGAACGGAGCCGTCGAACAGGCGATCCATGAGTTTCGCCTCTGCCTGCAACTGGAGCCGCAGTATGCGGCCGCGCATTACAACCTTGCTCTCGCGCTTCAGGATGCAGGGCAGGCGGAGAGTGCCGCTACCGAGCTGCGCATAGCAAGAAAACTCGATCCCACTCTCCCGGCGCAGTAGTCGCCGTTTCGTGTACGAGCGGGCTGGTTGGCCAGCCGGAACCAGGCTGGCGTGGCTGCCCGGCATATCGCCGGGACGCACTTAAAATGGCTCCTGCTTCATGGAATCAACGGCAGCTCCGAAACCCAAATGAGGAGCACAATAGGCCTATGGAAAGGCCCGCAATGGATCTGCGAAATGGCCAACCAGCCCGCGCCTCCACGGCGCCCCCGGTGTGTCTCACGATCGCGGGGTTTGATCCCTCCTCCGGTGCCGGCATTACTGCCGATCTCAAGGTGTTTGCCGCGCATGGCGTCTACGGAGTTGCGGCGATTACTGCGTTGACTGTCCAGTCGACCCAGGGGGTCCGGGCGACAGAGCCGGTACGTCCGTCGCTGTTCCGCGAAACCCTGGCGTATCTCGCCGAGGACGACATCCCGCTGGCCGGGGTGAAGCTGGGCATGCTGGCGACTGCCGGGCTGGTGGCAGAGGCGGAGCACTTTCTACGGCTCCGGCCTGAACTGCGGGAACGGGTAGTCCTCGACCCGGTGCTGCGATCCAGCTCCGGCGCGGCACTTCTGGATGGAGAGGGCACGGCCCTGCTGCGCGAACGGCTGCTGGGCGTGGTGGGCTGGGTTACGCCGAACCTGGATGAACTGGCCCTGCTGACCGGCGTCGAGGTGCGGAGGAAAGAGCAGGTGCCGGCTGCGGCCGAGCGGTTGGCCCGGCAAGCGGCGAGCGCCGGAAATCCTGGCATTGCGATTGTCGTGACTGGGGGGCATCTTGACCGGCCCGACGACTACATGCTCCGGGCGGGAAAAGGGGTGTGGCTGCCGGGCGAACGGGTGGAGACGCGCTCCACGCATGGGACGGGATGTGCGTTTTCCAGCGCGCTGGTCGCCCAACTGGTGCTGGGGCGAGAGGGCAGTGAGGCAGTAGGAGCGGCGAAAGGCTACGTTGCCGGAGCCTTGCGGGCTGCCTACCCGATAGGACAGGGCCGGGGCCCACTGCACCACCTGTTTGCGTATCAACCATCCAACGCCGAATAGTTCGCCCGGAATAGAGCGCGAATGGCGCCCGGATGGCTAGTTGAGCCGCACCGGTCTGCGCTCGAGGGCATTGGGCTCGAGCCCATGGGGATGGCTGTCGCCAGCTTGAGCACTCTCCCGGACGGGAGGATCCTGCGTGGTATCGGGCCGCGACTGCTGCGCGGCAACGATGTCTTCCTGCAGCACGACAAAGCGGCGAATGTATTTCAGCGGATGGGGCGCTTCCACCATCTCGCGCAGATGGTACAGCCAGGAGTCGGCCTTGAGCGTGCGGCGGGCAAAGGCTCGCCGATGCACGGTCACGATCTGGCCGTCCTTCCTGCGCTGTGGGTAGCTGACGGCCGGCACCATGAAGCTCATCTGCAGACCCGCTTTCCAGAAAGCCTGCGCGAACTCGTGCGAGAAGAGCAGAGCGTAGCAGTTGCGGCCCTGGCAGAGGTGATCGATAGCCTCATCGAAGCCGAGCCACTCCGGCGCAGCATAGGCCCGATACCATCCACGGAAATCGAATCCATTGGATCGTGCCTGCAAAACGATGTGGCGAAGCACCTCTTGCCTTGTCATTCCGTCTCCCTGGGGGTGGGGTGCGGGTTGGAGTGAGTAGTTGGAGAAGAGAGCGAAATTGCTGCCAGCATAAATAAACCATGCAGCGTCCGGTAGCCAGTATTTTCCGTCTTTGCAGAAAGAGTGCCTGCACCGCCAATCGCGTGTCTGCAGGCGTACGCGTAACTTTAGAAGGGGCGGCATCAGGCCAAGATCTTGTCGACATCGACGTGCTGGGATCTGCTCGAGACGGGGTCCGGAAAGCACGCCGAGGGAGAGCACGCAAGGATGAGGATGGTTTCCCATATGCGGAACAGGGTGGCTGGAACCCGGAGCAGAAGTTGTGCGCTGGGCCTGTTATTGGCGCTGCTCTGGCCCATTTCCGTGCACGCCCAGGAGCGGACGATTCAGACCAACCCGCTGAATCGGAAGCCAGAGGTTCGCGCCGCCTACGACCGCTTCTACACGCTGGACTACGATGGCGCACTGAGCCGTTTCCAGAAGGTCCAGCAGGCGCACCCCAACGATCCGATGGCGGCCGACTATGTGCTCGAGACGGTGCTTTTCCACGAGCTCTACAACCTGGGCCTGCTGGATACGACGCTCTATGCCCACGACGGCTTTCTGAACGGCAAACATCAGGTGATGGAGAACAAGGCTTTCACCGCGCACATCGAGGAGCTTTCCAACAAATCGATCCGTCTCGCCGATCAGCAGTTGCGGAAGAATCCCAAGAATGTGGACGCGATCTATGCCCGAGGCTGGTCGAAAAGCCTGCACGCCGCCTACATGGGCCTGGTGCAGCGGTCGTTTATCTCGGCTCTTCGGCTGGCGTTGCAGGCGCGCGATGACAACGACCACGTGCTCGAGATCGAGCCGGACTACGTGGACGCCGAGCTGGTGGTGGGGGTTCATCAGTACGTGGTCGGCTCGCTGCCATTCGCGATCAAGATGCTGGCGGGGCTGGCGGGCATTCATGGCAACAAGGAGAAGGGTCTGGCGCTGCTGCGCGACGACGGCAAATACGGCGTGACCACCTCGGTGGAAGCGCGAACGGCGCTGGCGCTTTTCCTGCGCCGGGAGGCGAAATACGGCGAAGCGGCGGAGTGGAATGACTCTCTGAAGCGGCAATACCCGCACAATTTCCTCTTCTGGCTGGAATCGGCCAATCTGCAGAAAGACTCCGGACACGCGCAGCAGGCGATCGCGCTCTACCGCGGGCTGCTGGAACAGGCGCAGCACAGCGGCTACTTCACCAACGCGCACCTGGAACAGGCGTGGTACGGGTTGGCCGATACGCTTCGCGGCCAGAGAGATTCCGCCGGTTCCGCGGATGCCTTTGAGCACGCGCTGGCGCAGCCCACGATAAGCCCGGACCTGAAGCGGCGTGCCCAGCTTGGCGCCGGCATGGAATATGACTTATTGGGCAAGCGTGAACAGGCCGAAGCGGCGTATCGTGATGTGTTGGCATTGGGGGAGAGCGACCAGGCCTCGGATGCGCGCCGCTATTTGAAGGAGCCTTACAAGGGTTGAGCTCTTTGTGCCCCATGTTCCTCGGGATCACCTTCCTGGAACTTCAGGATAATCAGTTGCGTCATATCAAATAGAACTCAAGGGTTTGTGCAGGGGGAGCGATGGCGTACTACTGCAGCAGTTGTGGCAAACCGATAGCGATGGATGCCCGGCACTGTCCGAACTGTGGACGTGCCGTTGGCGGGGCATTCGATGGCGCCAACGCTGTGCCTCCTTCTGCGTCGCAACGGCGCCTGGTCCGTCCGCGCACGGGCCGCATGATTGCCGGCGTGTGCCAGGGGGTTGCCGCCACCTACGGATGGGACCCGACGCTGGTGCGCGTGATCTTCGTCCTGCTTGCCTGCTTCAGCGGCGTCGGCTTGATCCTCTACGTGGTGCTGTGGGTGGCCGCGCCGGAGGAGCCGTTGCTATTGCCGACCGCCGTCACCTATCCTCCCCCGGCAAACCCGCAGGTCTAACGTGGATTTTCAGCAGGCGCGGTATTTCCGCGCCTCTGAGTCGCTTCAGCGACGCGACGTTCACGCCTGCCAGAGAGTCGAGCCTTCAGGACATGAGCGAACTCCTCCATTACGAGGATCGCGGCAGCGGACCGTGTGTGGTTTTTCTTCATCCCACGCCGGTCGATCACTGCTTCTGGCTGCCGGCAGCGGCGCTGCTGGAGTCGGATTATCGCGTTTTGCTGCCGGACCTGCCCGGACATGGGCTGTCGCCGTTAGGCGACGAGACCGCAAGCATGGAGACGATGGCTCACGCCGTGCTTCAACTGCTGGACACGCTCTCTGTGGATAGCGCCATCTTCTGCGGCTGCTCCATCGGAGGCTACCTGTTGTATGAACTGTGGAGGCAGGCGCCGGAGCGGATGCAGGCACTCGCTATTTGCAGCGCGAAGCCGCACGCCGACACGGCGGAGACACGGCGCGCCCGCCAGGCGACGATCGAGGGAATCGAGCGGCAGGGCACGGCGCCGTTCTTCGATGCCATGCTGGACACGCTGGTGGGTGCGCCCGCAAAGGAACGCGATCCCGACGTCGTCCACCGGCTGTCCGCGATGATGGAGCGGATGTCGGCGGAGTCGGCGATTGCGGTACAGCGGGCGCTGGCGGCGCGGCCGAACTCGATGGTGACGGCGGCGACGATTCGGGTGCCGACGGCGGTGCTGGCAGCATCGCTCGACCGCGGCTCCACTCCCGCGGAGATGCGCGAGTTGGCGAATGCCGTGCACGGCTCGATCTTCTACCTGCTGCAGGAGATGGGCCACTACGCGCCGTATGAGCAGCCGCGCCTGGTGGGCGCTCTGCTGCGCCGCTTTGCCGACGAGAACAGCGCTCATTGAAGAAATAGAAATGCGGCAATGCGATGCGAAGCCTGCGTCGCGTGGCGATGTATCCAGCAGACCCATGTGGCGCGGCCATTTATGAAAAGATGAGAGCAACGCTATCCCACACGAGGAAGTCTCCCTTTGCCCAGAAAACCTGAAAAGGTCGCAGCGCGGCCCTTCCGCTACAATCCTGATGGTCAACTGCTCTGCGATGCGGTTCCGCTGGAGAAACTGGCCGCGCGCTATGGCACGCCGCTCTATTGCTACAGCGGATCGCAGGTGCGCGAGCGTCTCGCGCTCTTTCGCAAACATTTTGCCCGCCAGGAACACCTGATCTGCTATGCGGTGAAGGCCAATTCGAACCTGTCGCTGCTACGAATGATCGCGCGCGAAGGTGCGGGCTTCGACATCGTCTCCGGCGGGGAACTGGAGCGGGTGCGGCGGGCCGACAAGCGTGCCGTGGCGCGAACCGTCTTCTCCGGTGTCGGAAAAACGGCGGAGGAGATGGATCTGGCACTGCGCGCGGGCATCCTGCTCTTCAATGTGGAGAGCGAGCAGGAACTGGATTTGCTCGCGGAGCGGGCAGCGAAGCTGCGCAAGAAGGCGCGGGTGGCGCTGCGCGTGAATCCGGATGTCTTCGCGGAGACGCACCCATACATCTCGACCGGATTGCGGGAGCACAAGTTTGGCATCGACATCGGCCGCGCGCGCGAGGTCTACGCGCGTGCGGCGAAGAGCAAATGGCTGCTGCCGGAAGGCGTGAGTGTGCACATCGGCTCGCAGATCCGCAACGCCGCGCCCTTTGGCGCCGCACTCGCTCGCGTCCGCGCTCTGGTAGAAGAATTGGCTGAGGACGGTATCCGGATTCGCGCGGTGGATGCAGGCGGAGGGCTCGGCATCGACTATGCTGCGCCGCTTGGTGCGGAAGAATTCGATGCAGCGAAGGAAGTCTCGGAATATGCAGCAGCGCTGACCGAGGGACTGCGCGGACTGCGGGTCCGGCTTCTGCTGGAGCCGGGACGTTTTCTGGTGGCGCAGGCAGGCGCACTGATCGCGCGCGTGCTTTACAGGAAGCGCAACGGTACGAAGGAATTCCTGATCACGGATGCGGGGATGAATGACCTCATCCGGCCTGCGCTCTATGGAGCGCATCATGAGATTGTCCCAGTCGAGCGGCTGGCCGAGAGCGAGATGCACAGCGTGGACGTGGTGGGGCCGGTGTGCGAGACGGGAGATTTTTTCGCGCGCGATCGGCAAATGCCCGATGTGCAGCCGGGGGCGCTGGTCGCTCTGCTCGATACCGGAGCGTACGCGATGTCGATTGCGTCGAACTACAATTCGCGCGGCCGGGCTGCGGAAGTGCTGGTGGAGGGCAAAAGGGCGAAGCTGGTGCGCAGGCGGGAGACGATCGAGGATCAGTTGCGTTGCGAGGTCTGACCGCAAAAGCGATTGCAAAAGTGAAAAGGCCCGCATCATGCGGGCCTTTTGAATATCTCGACTGTCTTTACTGCGATATCGAATGCACTGAGGCGAGCGTGCCCGCTTCCGCCGGTTCAGGCGAAGGTGAGCTGTAGGTATTGGCCGGAAGAGTCTGCGGACCGCTGGCGGTGCTGGGTCCGAGGCCCAGCGAGATCAGCGCGCGCGAGTCCGGCGTCAGCTTGGTCTGCCATCCGTGAGCGGCCTGATACTTCTGCATCGCTGCTTCGGTCTGGGAATCCCACTGGCCGCTGGGTGAGCCGGTCAAATAATTTTCGCGGATCAGTGCATTCTGGATCTGAGTGGCGCGCTCCGGCGCGATACCGCGCTGACCCAGAGGGTGAGCGATGCGGTGCCGGATGCGATGACCCACGCGGCGCACGGTGCTGCTCTTATGACTGTGCTGCGAGCTTGCCGCAAATGCGGGAGTCATGATGAGAGCCAGGCCCAGGGCCAAGGTGCTGCTGGCAGAAAAACGAAACATGCGGGCTCCTCGTCCGGGGGTAGGAAGATCGCGTTCTGGTGAGACTAGCGGCATATTCATGAGATTGCAACCCAAAGGCAGATGGCATCCACCAAAGTTGTGGGAGCTTCTGATCTTGGGTAACACCAACGTGTTACTTAAAGCGGTTTCCCTGTGCTACGCATCATCAACTCCCGGCGTACGCGGCCTTTCCTGACGGAAAAGCCGCGTACTGTGCCGGCGTGGATTCCAGGGAATCCACTTTTAGGGTAGCGTTCCGCCGCGGTAGAAATTGCCTGTGTTTGGCCTGCGTGGATCGATGATGCTGACTACCACGTCCGCTCCGCTCTTCAGTGCGGAGACGGCAGCGGTGTAGTCGCTCTTGTTGTTGATGGGCGTCTTGTTGATCTCGTTGATGACAGCGCCTTGTGCCAGACCGATCTCATCGGCAAACGAGCCAGGCTTGACCTGCTGAATGAACACACCGTGCACACCCTTGCTGGTGAGCTGCTGCGGCAGGTTCACTGCGGTGATGCCGAGCTTGTCCGGACCGGTTTGTTCTTCACCGGGTCCGTTCTCGCTCGGCGCATTGTTCTGACCGGTGAGTGAGCCGACTGTCTTGGTGCGGTCCTGGATGGTTACGGTCGCGCTCTGCTGCTGACCATTGCGCAGATAGCCGATCTTGGCAGTCGAGCCGGGATGACGATCGGTGATGATATTCACCAGGTCATCGCCGTCCTTGATGGACTTGCCGTCGACAGAGGTGATGATGTCGCCCACCTTGATACCGGCCTGTTCCGCTGGTCCACCCTTGGCCACGCTCGAGACCAGAACGCCTGATTTGAATCCGTACACACGGCCGACGGCGGCCGGCAGATCCTGCTGGAAGGAGATGCCGATAGAGCCGCGGATCACCTTGTGTTGCGGCCCGATCAAATCGTTGTAGACCGAGATGACGGTGTTCGATGGCATGGCGAATCCGATGCCCTGATACCCCGCCGATTGCGTGTAGATGGCAGTGTTCACGCCGATGACCTGGCCGTCCATATTGATGAGCGGGCCGCCGGAGTTGCCGGGATTGATCGCCGCATCGGTTTGGATGAAGTGCTGGAACTGGCCCTTAGC
This sequence comes from uncultured Acidobacteriaceae bacterium, assembly GCA_963763665.1. Classification (GTDB taxonomy): domain Bacteria; phylum Acidobacteriota; class Terriglobia; order Terriglobales; family Acidobacteriaceae; genus KBS-83. The sequence goes on from CAVXPT010000007.1 coordinate 610,963, forward strand.
GCCGGGCTCGATGGTGCGGTTCTTCGCGGAGATGATACCCGCGGTGACCGTCTTCGAAAGCTCGAACGGCTCACCGATGGCGACCACCCATTCACCGACCTGTGCGCCGTCGGAGTTGCCCATCTTCACCGTGGGCAGCGAATTTGTCGCATCGATTTTGATGAGAGCAATATCCGTGTCAGGATCGACGCCGACAACCTTCGCGGGGCGGCCGTGATCCGTGGGATTGTCCGGATCGGTGGAGAGCTTGACAAAGATTTTGTCCGCCTTGTCCACCACATGGTTGTTGGTGACGATGTAGCCGCGCGGATCGACAATGAATCCTGAGCCGAGCGATTCACGCACGCCACCGCCATCCAGGCCGCCGCCATCCGGTCCCTGTCCCTGCCCGCCAGGTCCGCCAAAGAAGCGGTTAAAGAAGTCCTGGAAGTTGTCCGGGCCCTGCTGCTGTGGCTGCTGGTCGTCGTCGCCGCCGCCCTGCTGATCGTCCGGCGATTGCGGATTGGGCTGCGTGGGATCGATGGGCGTCGCCCCGTGTCCACGGCGGCTGGTGCGGCGATCGTGGGGCAGCGTCTCGGTGTAGATATTCACCACCGCGGGGCCAACGTCCTTGGCGATCTGCGTAAATTGCGTGCCCAATTGGACAGCGTTGGGAATCTTCAGCGGTGTCGCGTCGGAACTGTTGACCTGGTTCTCGCTGCCCTTCACGCCGTGGACGGCTACGGAGCCGATGAGGATGCCGGCGGAGAGCGTTGACAGTACGACAAATGTTGGAGCCAGACGGTTGAGCTTGATCCGTCTAAGAAAAGAGTTCATATGCAGGTCTAACCTCATGAGTTTCGCGATAGCTGTCGCGTCGGGTGCGGCGAGAACGCCGGGGATGTGTGGAATTGACTTGACAATTCAGTATAGATGTTTCGCAGGAACTGCTCTACCCACACGTCGCTGCATTCTTAGACGCCAGGAATGGCAAACGGTTTTACCGGGAAATGCAACAGATTTCAGCTTTCATGCAACGGGGGCTTCGTGCGCCGTGGCGTGCGGCCCCATGGGCAGCAATTCAGTGACCCCGATGCCACACAGGATCAGCAAAGCGCCGAGAGACGCGCGGGCGGAGAGACGCTCACCGTAGAAGAGGTACGAGGTCAGAAAGGCAAAGACCGGCTCGAGGGCGAGAATCAACGCCGTCCGCGTGGCGGAGAGGCGTTGCTGCGCCCAGGATTGCACGGTGAAGGCGACGGCGGTGGCCAGCACGCCTGTAATGAGCAGGGCCGTAATCAGTCGCGGTGACAGATCGAGGCGCGGATGCTCGAACGCGGGAAGCGCAATCCCCATGATAAGGGTGCAGAAGGCCAGTTGCAGCACCGCCAGCGCGCCCAGCGGCAGCCGTGGAGAGATGTGCGCCAGCGCTACCACATGGAACGCGAAACCGAGAGCGCAGAGCAGCGTGAGCAGATCGCCCGCATTGATGCTGCTGAGCAGAGACATCCACGGCGTGTGCGTTGGCGTGGTCAGCAGCAGGATGCCGCCGAAAGCCATGGCTGCCCCGCCGAATGCGGAGAGCGACGGCCTTCGCATGGCGGCGGGACGCAGCACGGGTACGGCGCAGAGCAGCGGCACGATGACGACGATGAGGCCGGTGATAAATGCCGACTTCGCCGGCGTGGTGCGGGCGAGACCGGCGGTCTGGAAGCTGTAGCCAGCGGCGAGGCAGAGGCCGACGACGGCGCCGCCGGCAAGATAACTTCGCTTGAGACGGCGCAGATCGCGCTGATAGATGGCTGCCAACACGACGGTGGCGATGACCATGCGCAGCAGGTTGAAGAGGAGCGGCGAGACGTCGCGCAGCGCGTCCTTGACCAGTACGAAGGTCGAGCCCCAGATGGCTGCGGTGAGAATCAGCAGCAGGGAGGCACTGCGGGTATGCTTCGCGATGGCCGTGCTCCTTACTTACCGGGTCACTACGTTGGCGAAGTATGTTGGATGGCCGGCGACGACGGTGCGCACCACTTTTGTACCGAGGATATCGTGCGCTGGGATGTGGCGTGAGATCGCGATCGAGCACGATGAAGTCCGCGACCATGCCGGGTGCGAGCGTTCCTTTGTACGTCTCGCTGAACTCTGCGTAGGCTGAGCCCTGCGTGTAGGCATAGAGCGCCTGCGCGATGGTCAGCTTCTCTTCGGGAAAGTAGCTTTGGGTGCCGGCTTCGTTCTCGCGCGTGACGGCGGCGTAGATGCCACGGAAGGGCGTAATGGGCTCGACCGGATAGTCGGTGCCGAAGGCCAGCGGCACACCATGATCGAGGAAGCTCTTCCACGCATAGGAGTAGCGAGCGCGGCCGTGGCCGAGGCGCTGCTCCGCCCAGGCCATGTCGGTCAGCAGGTGATTCGGCTGCATGGAGGCGATGACGCCGAGATCTCTATAGCGAGCAAAGTCGGGGGCATCCAGGACCTGCGAGTGTTCGATGCGGGGGCGGCGATCGCAAGTGATTATGGGTTGAGGAATCGTAACCGTCGGGACGACGCAGCTCGGATCCCGCTTGGGAGTCGCAAATGCATTGAGCGCCATCTCTACCGCACGATCTCCGATGGCATGAAAGCCCATCTGGAAGTGCTCCGCAGCGCGCTCCTTCGTCATTGCATCGAGCTTGGCCTGGTCGTAGCGTGGAATACCGCTGTTGCCGGGATCGTCGCTGTAGGGCGCGTTGAGCGCGGCGGTACGCGACCCGAGCGACCCGTCCATAAAGCCCTTCAGCATGCCGGTGTGCAGCATTGGGTCGTCGGCGGAATGATGCGCGCGATGCTCCTTCAGCGTCTCGATCGGATCGGCGAAGGTCAGCCATTCGGAGACGCGGACCGGCAAGTGATCCTCGCGCTCGAGCTGCTCCATCACCAGGAAATCATCCCACTCGGAGTAGTCCTGCACGCTGGTCACGCCGTGGATGGAGGCATCCGCAAGTGCCAGTGACAGCGCGCGCTTGCGTTCCGCCGGAGTCGGCGGTGGGATCACTTTGAAGACCATCTCCATGGCCGGATCCTCGCGCACAATGCCGGTCAGCTCCCCCGTAGCGTCGTGATCGAACTTGCCGCCTTGCGGATCAGTCGTGGTGCGGGTGATGCCGGCAGCCTCAAGCGCGGCAGTATTCGCGATGGCGATATGGCCGTCGACCCGTTCGAAGATTGCGGGGTGACCGTGCGTGACAGCATCCAGCTCCTGGCGGGTCGGGAGGATTTTCTTCGACCAGAGCGTGTGATCCCATCCGCCGCCCTGCAGCCACTTGCCGGCCGGCGCTGTCTTCGCGGCGCTCTCGACGCGGTTGACCATCTCGTCGAGCGATTTGCTTCCCGTGAGGTTGACGGAAAGCTGGATACGGCCGGCGTCGCCCAGATGGGTGTGCGCATCGTTGATGCCGGGCATGGCAAAGGAGCCGCCGAGATCGATGAGCTGCGTCTTCGGCCCTTTCGTCTTCAGCAGCGACGCATCTGTACCTGTCGCGGTGATGATTCCATCGCGTATCGCGATGGCGCTGACGAAGTCGAGTCTGCCCTGGCCGAGCCCCACGCCGGTCAGGATGTGGCCGTGGTAGTAGATGGCATCCGGCGCGGCGGGCGGCGCGGCGAGCGGTAGCGTGACGGCAAGGACAGCGGCGGCAGCGAACAAGCAAGGCATGGCTGCGAGTTTAGCAGTGGAATCATCGTAGTTTCATCGCGGCGCAACCAAGGCCGGCAACTCGAAGCGCATGATCGGTGGGCAGTACAAATCCCCCGGAGGACTTCCCCCCATGAAGCGGCTTTCCTGGCTCCTTCTGCTTGTCATCGCGTGCGTCTCGGCACGCGCCGATGCCACCACCGTCAAGACCACACGCTGGCGTCCGGTTTTCATCGGCGTCGACCAGGCCAGCGGATCGATCGATGGCTCGGATGCGAGCGTAGCCTACGCACTGCGTGTCGATCTACGTGCGCCCGGCATCCGGTTTTACACGGCACCACACCAGGGCAGCCTGAACACGGTGGCGTCCACGACCAGCCAATTCCTGCTGAAGTATGGTTTGCAGGCTGCGATCAACGCGAATTTCTTCGCTCCGTGCTGCAATGCAACCAATGAGCCGAAGACCGTGCTTGGGCTCGCCGTATCGGACGGAAACACGGTGTCGGCTCCCGACGGCACGCCGGGGCAGAATGCATCCTTGCTCATCGACCAGAGGAATCACGCCTCAATCGCCGAGACCACAGACACGACGGACATCTCGAAGGTCTTCAATGCGGTCACCGGCTCGGGGATCATTGTCCAGGACGGCCTGAACGTAGGCGGCGATACGCCATACGGCGACGGTGCGGACCCGAACCCGCGTACGTCGGTGGGTCTCTCGCAGGATGGCCGCTATCTCTACGTCGTCGTCATCGATGGCCGGCAGCCCGGTTACAGCGTGGGCACGACATCGATGGAGACGGCAGACATCATGATTGGGTTTGGCGCATACACGGCAATCAATCTGGACGGCGGCGGATCGACCGACCTGGTGAAAGACAACGGACGCGGCGGAGCAACCATCGTGAACAAGCCCAGCGGAGGAGCCGAACGTTACGACGCAAACCAGCTGGGGATTCGCGCGCTTCCGCTACCGCCCTTCGTTCACTAATCGGGTTGCTTGCAGAGCAGGGCCGCCCGGTTGGCGGCCCTCTTTTTTCAGAACGAACTATTGCCTCTCGGCGGTCAGCATCAGGAACAGCAGGATGCGCTTCAGCGCCAGCTCGCGGTGCGTGGCGTCGTACCACTCATTGCTGGTGTGGATGCCGCCGCCGTCCCCGCCGGCTCCGATGCTGACTGCCGGGACGCCGAGCGAGAGCGGGATGTTTGCATCGGTAGAGGCGATGCGCGGCTCGGTGCGGATGCCGAGGTGACGGTCGACAGCGAGCAGGTCGTCGTAGAGCGTCGCACCGTTGGCTGCCGCAGCCAGCCGGCCCGCGGGGCGGTCGCCGATGCGCTCGATGGTGAACGCGGCCTCTGCGCCGGTGCGGCGTTTGCGCTGCTCCGCCGTGGCGGCATTCGCGGTCAGCACCGCATCTTCAATCGCGCGATGCAGCTCCACTTCCAGGCAGACCAATTCCTCCGCGGAAGTGGATCTCAGGTCGAAGCGGGCACTGGCCCGCTCGGGAATTGCGTTGACCGAACTGCCCCCCTCGATAGTGCCGACGTTGAGCGTGGTGCGCGTCTCGCGCTGCGGCTCGGCGGTGGTGAGCGCGGCAATCGCGTGGCTGAGGATGGCGATGGGATTGGGCGAGCCGGCGTCCGTCCAGGAATGTCCGCCGGGGCCGGTAACAGTAGCGAGAAAGCGCCGGCTGCCAAGCGCCTCGGTTACGGCGACCTCATGGCCCGCGCCGTCCAGCACGATGTGTGCGGCAATGCGGTCGCGCCAGGGGGAGCGTTGATACAGGTATCGCATGCCGCGTAGGTCGCCCTCGCCCTCTTCGCCTACATTGCCGACGAAGAGCACCGGACACGGGAGGGTGATCGACGCGTCCATGCAGGCTGCGGCAATGGCCAGCAGACCGGTGACCCCGGCGGCGTTGTCGCAGGCGCCCGGTGCGACCAGTCGCGTTCCAGTGGTCTGCACTGTGACCTTGGTGCCGGGGGGAAAGACGGTGTCGATGTGGGCGGAAAGCACGACAACGCGCGGATCGTGGCCGAGGTTCGGTGCGGTTTCGGCGGAAGCGGGAAGCAACCCGTGGACATTGCCCTCTTCATCGATGCCTGCTTCATTGAGGCCGAGCGAACGGAACTGCTCCAGCAGCCATGCCGCGCGCGGAGCTTCTCCAAAGGGTGGAGCAGGAATGCCGACCAGTGTCCGCTGCCAGTCCATGAGCAATCCATCATGCAGGTGCAGCCAGCGAAAGGCCTGGTGAACTCGCCGCTGCGCGGCAAGCTGGGGCACCTGACCGAGAGGATTGAGGGAAAGAAACGACTGCATGGCGTTCTATTGTTTTCACAAGTCGTTGTGAAAACGATCTAGCCAAGCGTAGCACCGCTCTCCGGGTAGGCGACGGAGTGCAGGAATAGGCCACGCGCCGGGGCGGTCGCTCCTGCAGCCATGCGATTGCGCGCGGTCATGAGCTGCGGAAGACTGGTGATGCTGCGCCGTCCGCGACCGACCTCCAGAAAGGTTCCCACCAGGTTGCGCACCATGTGATGCAGGAATCCGTCGCCGCGCACGGTATAGATGAGCAGATCGTCCTGCTGGTGCCAGGCGGAATGAGTAAGGGTGCGCAGGTTGTCGATCTGCGAATTCACGGCCATGCGTGCGGTGCGATCGGGGTCGACGGCAGCGAATGACGAAAAGTCGTGCGTCCCCAACACCAGCGGGGCGGCCTGCTGCATCGCGGCGACGTCGAGCGGCCACGCCAGGGCGTATACATAGCGCGCGAGCTGCGGCGGACAGATTTCGCCGCGGTAGATGCGGTACTCGTACTGCTTCCCGACAGCGGAGTGCCTGGCGTGGAAATCTACTGGGGCGTGCGCCGCTTCCGTCACGCGGATCGAGGGCGGAAGCGCGCGGTTGAGCGCCCGGAGCAGGTTCGAGGGAGGGATCGGCGACTGGAGCGCGACCGACGCAACCTGCGCGAGCGCATGGACGCCGCCATCGGTGCGGCCCGATCCCTGGGGGAGCACCCGCTCACCGCATATATGCTCGATGGCTGCCGCCAGTTCGCCTTGAATGGTGCGCAGCCCCGGCTGCACCTGCCAGCCATGAAACTCCGTGCCGTCGTACGCCAGGACGAGCTTCCACATCTGCATATTCGGCGAAACCGTGCTGGATGGAAGCAACTCCATATCCAGCCTGAGGATAGCGCAGCGCTTTGGTGATGCTGGGATATACTTTTTCTGCCGCTCGCAGACGGAGCCCGCACGCGCGCAGGCGATTTGTGGGAACGTGCGGCGGTGCTCGAACGTAAGAACTGCCAGACGAAGCGTCGATCCATTCGGTTCAGCTATGACGTCGTGTCATGAGATGGACCGGCAGGGAATGATTCCGGCATTTGCGCGGAGTCCTGGGAGTGGTTTGTGCCGTCTTTGTGTGGGCGTGGCATTTCGATGGGTGGGGGCGAATGAATTTTTCCTCGGAAGCAAGAACTACGGAAGCAGGGAAGACGGAAGCCAGAAGGACGGCGAGTGGGCAACGATCAGGCAGGACGACGGCTGGCGGGATGGGCGGCAATCGCCGCGACGATGCTGTCCACGCTGGCTCCGCTGGCGGAAGCGCAACAGCAGATCAATCCGCAACAGAGCAATCCGCAACAGATCAATCCTGGCACGGCCACGGAGGGGCTTCCTGCCGAGCCAGCGCCGAATGCAACTCTGCCGCTGTATATGCGGCCCGATGCGCGTGACTTTCAGCATCCTCGGCCGCACTTTCCGAATCCGATTGCTCCTTATCTGTCCACCCATGTGGATGCACCACGCGTGACAAATTCGCCGCGCCTGCAGGACCTACTGAAGAACGGAAAGATCTACCTGAGTCTGGGTGATGCCGTCATGCTGGCACTCGAGAACAACTTCGATATCGCGATTGCCCGCTACAACCTGGATGTTTCTGACACAGATATTCTGCGTTCGAGGGCTGGCGGCACGCTGCTTGGTTCGCCGTCCGGCCTGGTCACCGGTACCATCGGAACCTTCAGTACGACGCTTTCATCAGGCGGCGGTCCGGGCGGTACATCGGCTGGAGCTTCCGGCGCCGGTGCCGGTTCCAGCGGCCTGGTGCTCTCAACCAACGGCGCAGGACCGGCACCCACAATCTCTGATCCAACGCTCGGTGGCACGGTGCAGTTGGAACGTGCGAGTACGCCACAGCCGACCGTCTTTCTGACCGGCACAAATACGCTGACGCAGAATACGAATGGCTACAACTTCCAATACAACCAGGGCTTCAGTCCTGGCACGACATTCCAGGTGGGCTTCCAGAACTCCCGCACTACCACGAACAACGAGCGCAGTAACTACAGCCCTCAGCTCTCAACGCTGTTCCAGGCTAAGCTGACTCAGCATTTGCTGAACGGATTCGGCACCGGAATCAATAAGCGATTTATCGCGCAGGCGATCAACAACCGCCGCATCACGGATTCAGCCTTCCGTCAGCAGTTGCTCTACACCATCAACCAGGTGGAAAACATCTACTGGGCACTGGTCAGCGCGTACGAAAACGTGCAGTCCGCGCAGCGGGCTCTGGATCAGTCGACGCAGGTGGCTTCGGACAATCGCAAGCAATTGCAGATCGGAACGCTGGCGCCGCTCGATGTCTTGAATGCCGATAACCAGGTAGCGCAAGACAAGCAGACCCTGATCACCGGCCAGAGCAGCCTGGAATACCAGCAACTCATCATAAAACAGGCCATCGCCCGCAACCTGAATGATCCTGGTTTGTCGCAGGCGCCGGTTGTTCCGACGGATCGCGTGTCCTTGGTCGAGATGCCAGAGGAGAGCGCATCGGTGGAAGACCTGGTGAAGGAGGCGTACCAGAGCCGGCCGGAGATCGAACAAGCCATCCTGAACCTGAAGAACGACCAGATCACCCTCAAGGGTGTGAAGAACGGATTGCTGCCAACTGTCGATGTCTATGGATTCTATGGATCGTCGGCGATCGGCGGTCTACAGAATCCACTGTGCAAGAACACAAACGTAGATCAAAACGGCAAACCGGTCGGACCTGATACCTGCACTGTGCCGTCAGTCAACTACGGCGGCACGTTTGACGGCCTCTTCAACGGCAACAATCCGGACCGCGGCGTGGGCTTCAATATTCAGATTCCGCTCCGCAACCGCATCGCCCAGTCCGCACAGGCGCGGTCGCTGATCGAATTTCGCCAGGACCAGCTCAAACTGCAGCAGTTCTATACGATCATCCGCATCCAGGTCATCAATGCGCAGTACGCGCTGACCAACGATCGCGCTGCGGTGCAGGCGGCGACGGCGACGCGCGAATACAACACCCAGTCGCTCGACGCGGAGAAGAAGAAGTTCAAATACGGCGCATCCACGACAGCTCTGGTGCTGCAGCAGGAGCGCAGCCTGGCCGCAGCCGAGAACACCGTAACGTCGGCCATGGCTACCTATGCGAAGGACCGCGCATCGCTCGAACAGATCCTCGCCAACACGCTCACCAAGTACAACATCAGCATTGGCGACGGCGTCTCGGGTACGGTGACGCAGCAGGTCACGATCCCGGGTCTGGAGCCTGCGAAAAATCCGGACGCGACACTACCCTCGCACCAGGAGCAGTTGCAGGCGCCGCCGGTAGCAGCGCCGTCACCGATGCCACAGACATCGCCGCAGACCACAACCCAGCCGCAGGCGCCACCCCAACCGCAGGCGGCACCGCAATAGGACGGAATAGCGAGCAGGGAGTGATCGATCCTCCCTGTCTCTAGCGCACGGCTACCTGATCGAGCAGGCTGAAGAACTCCGGGAAGGAGATGTCTGCCGACTCAGCGCCGTGTATGGTGGATTCGCTTTCGGCACGCAGCGCAGCGACGGAGAAGGCCATCGCAATGCGGTGATCGCCACCCGAATCGATTTCGGCGCCGTGCAGCGTCTGCCCTCCAGGCACGTCCATCCCGTCTTCCACCTCGGTGACTTCCGCGCCCATGCGGCGCAGGTTTTCAGCCACCAGCGCGATGCGGTCCGACTCTTTGACGCGCAACTCCTTTGCATCCCGGATGCGAATGCCGTTCCGCGTGTAGGGAGCGATGGCCGCCAGCACCGGCAGCTCGTCAATCAGTTGCGCGGCCAGCGCGCCGGAGATGGTGGCGCCGCGCAATCCGTCCTTTGGCGCGACCAATTGCACCGTTCCGGCAAGCTCGCCGCCACGCTGCTCAAGATTCAGGACCGAGGTTTTTGCGCCGAGCGTGGCCAGCACATCGAGCAGCGTGGCGCGCGTGGGGTTCAGGCCAAGGTTGTCCAGCAGCAGGCCCGAGTCGGGGAAGAGCGCGGCGGCGCACAGAAAGAATGCCGCGGACGAGATGTCGCCGGGTATCACGGTGTTCACGCCCTGGAGCGCCTGACCGCCGGCGACGCTGACCGAGTCAAGGTGGCGCGTGACCTTGATGCCAAATGCTTCGAGCGCAATTTCACCATGGTCGCGTGTGCGTATCGACTCGGTGACCGTTGTGGTTCCGTTTGCATTCAGGCCGGCGAAGAGCACCGCAGTCTTTACCTGCGCGCTGGGCACGGGGGTGGTGTAGTCGATGGCCTTGAGTGCCGCGCCCTGGATGGTGAGCGGCGCGTGGCCGTCTGTAAGTGTGATATGCGCCCCCATCGCTTCCAGAGGTTTGCGGATGCGCTCCATGGGGCGGCGGCTGAGTGAAGCGTCGCCGATCAGCGTGAAAGGGATGGGCGGGATGTCATGTTGACCCGCGAGCAGGCCGCTGAGCATACGCATGGTCGAGCCGGAATTGCCGCAGTCCAGCGGCGCATCGCTGGGTTGAAACCGGTTGCCGCATCCATGAATGGTGATGCTCGCACCGTCGCGCTCCACCTTTGCGCCCAGTGCGGCAACACAGGCAAGACTGCTTGCCGGATCGGCGCCGGTCGAAAAATTCTCGAGATGCGTGGTGCCATGGGCGAGCCCGCCGAGCAGGGCATAGCGGTGGGAGATGCTCTTATCGCCGGGCAGGCGCAGGCTGCCGAGCAGGTTGCGTGCGGGCGCGATCACGCGGGTCGCTGTTGCTTGAGACAAGCGAAAGGGCTCCGATCAAGAGGGTTCTTTCAGGGTACAACGTGCGCGTCAGTTGGCGGGATTGGAGCCGGAGCCATCTCTGACCCGCAGCACGATCAGGGTCTCGTCGTCGAAGTGCTCGGCGCCGTCCTGAAACGTGTTGATCTCGGCCATGATGTAGTCGGCCAGCTCGTCCGCGCTCAGCGATGCGTGCTGCTGGACGATCTCGGTCAACTGCTCCGTGCCGAACATTTCGCCCGCGGGATTCTGCGCATCGGCGAGTCCATCGCTGAAGAAGATGACGGAATCGCCCGGTCGTGTGGAGAGCGTGAACTGCTCATACGAAACATCGGGAAAGAGTCCGAGAGGGAAGCCCTCAGCGTGGATGGTCTCGACCTCGCCATTGCGGCAGATGAGCGGCTGCACCGCGCCGGCGTTCGATATCTCTAGCGTCTGGTCTTCGTCGTTCCACACCGCGTAAACCATGGTGACGTATTGCGCGTCGACGCGCCGTTCCTGCAGTGAATCGTTCAGCAGGCGCAACATCTCTTCCGGATGCAACGCGCGCGGCGCGGCTGCGCGCATGATGCCGCTGACCAGCGCTGCGTAGAGAGCGGCGGGCGCGGCCTTGCCGCTGGCATCGCCCAACGCAATGCCCGTGCGGTGATTGTCGTAGTGCAGAAAGTCGTACATGTCGCCGCCGATGGTGCGCGCCGGCAGGAAGCGCGCGGCGAATTCGGCGGATTGATGCCTGGGCAGGGATTGCGGCAGCAGGCGAAGCTGTACCTCGCGCGCCATCTCCAGGTCGTGCTCCAGGCGCTGCTCCTGCTGCGCTACGCGCTGGTAGAGCCGGGCATTTTCAATGGCGATGGCGATCTGCGCGGCAAGTGTGACGATGGTGCGCTGGTGGTCCTCGTTAAAGTAGTTGACGCGGGTGTGCTCCATGTCGAGAACACCGATCACCTTCTTCTTGTAGATGAGCGGAACCGCCAGCTCCGATCGCGTGAGCGGGTTGACCACGTGGTAGCGAGGGTCGCGCCGCACATCCGGCGAGTAGACAGGCGCCTGCGTCTGCACCGCGACGCCGACCAGGCCGCGGCCGAGCGGAACGCGTTCGATGGGAACGTAACGCTCGCCAAAGCGGACAGCAAATTGCGTCTCCAGCACCTGATCGCGCTCGTTGAGCAGCAGGATGGAGAACATCTGGTAATCGATCAGCCGCCGCAGCAGGTGGCCAATGCGCTCCAGCAACTCGTCCAGGTCCAGGATCGAGCTGAGGTCGCGCGAGATCTCGGTCAGCACCGCGAGGGTTTGCGCCTGCCGGGAGACGCGCGTATACAGCCGCGCGTTTTCAATAGCCACGGCAACGCGCGATGCGGTCAGCTCCAGCAGGCGAAGCTGTTCCTCCTGGAAGTAGCCGACCTCCTCGCTTTCGATGTCGATCACGCCGATGACGCGGCCCTTGACGATGAGCGGCACGGCCAGCTCGGAACGCACCGCGTCGTTTGCGGAGACGTAGTTCTTCGCACCGCGCACATCGTTGATCAGCACCGGCTCCTTGCGCGAAGCAGCCTCGCCGATGATGCCTTCGCCGATGCGGAAGCGGCGGCGCTCCGTCTCCGGCGTGTGGCCGATCTGATAACGCATCCGCAGATCGTTCGTTCGATCGTTCAGCAGGAGAATGGCGAAGATGCGGAAGTCGATGACGGCGCGGACCAGCTCTGCCGTCTGGTGCATGATGGTCTGCAGATCGAGCGTGGCGTTAAGAGCATTCGCCAGGCGCATGAGAAATGCGAGCTGGATCGGCTCCGTGCGCACCTGTGCGCTCGCCGCACCGCTCTTGCTGGTGGGCCGATAGTCTCCCTCGAAACTCTCATGGGGCCGATCCTGCTGGCCGTCATCCTTCACAGATATTGCTCCACCGCCTGTGCCCCGAAAGAGGGCAAGGCAATCGAGTCATCATAGCGCAGCGAGCGAGCGGCGATACGACCACGGAAGCCCCATCAGTTGCCGCGTAGAAGTGGTCGAGGAAGCAGCCAAGAAGAAGCTTAGACAGGCGCGGTCGCGGGCGTTGCCGCAAGGGCCGTCTTCAGCTCGTCCACAATGCGCACGCTGGCGCTCGCGCCAATGCGTGTTGCACCGGCTTCCAGCATGGTGCGGGCATCGTTGAGGGTGCGGATGCCGCCGGATGCCTTCACGCCGCAGCAGTTGCCGGCGATCCCGCGCAGCAGCGCCACATCGGCCGCGGTCGCTCCACCGGTGGAAAAGCCGGTACTTGTCTTCAGGTAGTCCGCGCCGGCATTGATGACAATTTCCGCAGCGCGCAGCTTCTCCGGCAGAGAGAGCAGGCAGGTTTCCAGGATCACCTTCACCACCGCGCCAGCGGCCCGGCCGACCTCCGCAACCGTCCGGATGTCCGTCTCCACCTGGTCGTACAACCCGCTCTTCAACATGCCGATATTGAGCACCATATCCAGCTCGCGCGCCCCCAGCTTTACCATCTCGCGTGCTTCATCACGCTTGGTGGTAGATAGATTGGCGCCCAGTGGAAATCCAATGACCACGCCGACGGAGACGCCGGTGCCGGCCAGCACCGATGTCGCCAGCGGTACCCACGTGGGATTCACCATGGCGCACGCGAAACGATGCTCTGCTGCTTCACGACACAAAGCGAGCACTTGATCGCGCGTCGCTTCCGGTTTCAGGAGTGTGTGGTCGAGCACGGCTGCCAGTCCGGCCGGCGTGGCCAGTGCGTTGCTGGCAAAAGCAGCAGCGTCGAAGCTGCCGCGAGTTACGGTAAGGATTTCTTCAGACGTGTTCGGCTCCATCACTCTCATCTCTCAATTCACTCCTTTGGTGCATAAAAAGCCACCATCCTGATGGACGCAGAAGATGCCCCAGAGTTGCCAGGCTGTGGATCAGTCGGCGGCGTCCGGCGGAAAGACACAGATGTCGGGAAGATTGCGGAAGCGTTCGGCATAGTCCATCCCGTAGCCGATGACAAAGTGGTTGGGGATGCTGAAGCCTACATATTCGGCCTGAATGGGCTCGATGCGCCGTTCCGGCTTGTCCAGAAGCGCGGCAACCCGCAACGAGCGCGGCCGATGCTGCATCAGCATGCGCTTGAGGAAGCAAAGGGTGAGGCCGGTGTCGAGGATGTCTTCCACCAGAATGATGTTGCGCCCCTCGATGGGGTGGTCGAGGTCCTTGATGACCTTGACGGCTCCACTGGAACGCGTGCCTTTGCCGTAGCTGGAGACGGCGACGAAGTCGAAGGTGCACTGGATGCTGATGGCGCGGGCGAGGTCGGAGAGAAAAATCGCGGCTCCCTTGAGTACACCGACCAGCAATACGGATTCGCCAGCGAGATCACGGTCGATCTCCGCGCCCATTTCGGCAACCCGGCGCGCAATGGCCTCACGGCTGATCAGAACCGGCGGTTGGGCGGACAGGTAAGGGTGGCGCATCGGCGTTGCCATACGGCTATCTTCTCCCAGGCCCATGTCTTCTTCCAAAGATAGTCGCGCTCGCTATACTCAAGAGTGAACCCGCGCGCATGTATCCATATATTCATCTAGGCCCGCTCACCGTCGGTACCTTCGGTCTCATGCTGTGGCTGGCGGCAGTCTGCGCCGGCTACGTGCTTCACCTGAACTTCAAACGCTTTCATGTCGAGGCGGACGCAATCAGCGTGGTGGCCTTCGTCACCGTGATCGGCGTCGTCGGCGCCAAGTTATGGCATGTCTTTGAAGATCCGGTGACACTGTTTCACTACCCGGCGGCCACGCTGTTCGATCGCGCGGGCTTTGCCTGGTATGGCGGGCTGATTGCCGGCATCCTGACCCTGATGTGGCAGGGCCGCGCCGCGAAGGTGGGCGCGCTCGGCATGCTGGACCTGGCTGCCCCGGCTGCCGCCGTGGGGTACGGCGTGGGCCGCATCGGCTGTCTCACATCGGGCGATGGCGACTATGGCATTCCCACCAACCTGCCATGGGGTATGAGCTTTCCGCATGGGCTGGTGCCGACAGTCCAGCGCGTGCATCCAACGCCCATTTATGAGCTGATCGCCGCCCTGATCATCGCTTTCATCCTGTGGAAGCGAGGCCGCCGCAACCCCGGCGAGATCACTGGCGAATACCTGGTGTTGTCCGGGCTGGCGCGCTTCCTGGTGGAGTTTATCCGCATCAATCCGCGAATTTATCTCGGGATGAGCAACGCGCAGGTGGCGAGCATCGGCTCGATCGTCGTGGGTATTGCGCTCATTGTCTGGGCGCGGCATCATGCCGCTGTGCGGACCGCGCGAGCCGCCGCGGCGACCTGAGGATCTTCAGAGCTCTTTCAGATAGCGCCTGGCTTCCACGAGTTCCGGAAAGAGACGCTCGTCCTGCTGGAAGGCACGAGAGTGGACGCAGCGGCGTCCTGAGCGGACTGTCACAGGGTGCTTCAGGTGCAGCATCTCGTGGTATACGAGGTACTCGACCGCGCAGCGCGGCGTGTTCCGGCGATCGAAGACGCGGCTGATCACGATGGTATTGTGCGCAGCATCGTAGTGGCCCAGGCTGCGCCGCGCCATGTGGCTGCTCCAGGTCAGCACCGGCCGCCCCAGCAATCCGTAGAAAAAGCGCCGGTTGAGACTCTCAAAGATCTCCTCAAGGTCGTAGTAGCGGCCTTTGGCGCCAAGAATGGTCTTGCGGCCGCGCATCTGCCGGATCAGTTCGGTCTGCCGCATGACCGACTCGCTGGAAGAGAAATGCCGGTAGCGGCGGGTATGCCGCGCATCCAGCGGCTTGCGGTAGAGCTTCGCGATCAGGATGTGGGCAATGGCGCGCAGCACCGGCTCCGGGGCGCCTTCCAGAACATCGGAGAGCGAAACGTGCAGGTTGCCTTCGCGCAGCCGGATGGTGGTGTTCAGGGTAGTGAAGCGGCGGAAGCGCACATGCAGCGGCGGCATGGGCGCGCGTGGGCGGACCACGCGATATTCGTCCTGAAAAATCTGGTGCAGCTCGGGACTCACGGCAACGATAGCCTAGCACTTTGAAGGTGTGGGTACGAGGCCGCCCACAGGTTTGGTATCCAGTGAGAAATGCTGACAGATACATTCACAGGCACATATAGAGATTAGCCGGTGCCGGCCATCCGGGCCACAGTGAACAAACAGACCGCCGCAAGGGCGATCAGCCCTGCACGTACCGTCCAGCCGGCAGCGGGGCGAGCCAGCCAGCCGCTGTCTCCGATCTGAAAGCACTGGTAGAAAGCGAAGACAGCGATGCAAAGCAGCACCATTCGCTCCAAAACGCTCAGTGCAGCCTCCATCCCATCTCCTATCGTGGTATCAACTGATGAACAGATGCGCGAGGCTCGCGAAAGGGAGCAGCCGGTTACTCGTCGGAACTCTTTTTTGCGGGTTTTTCCGGCTTGTGCTTGGAGAAGTACTCTTCCTGCGACTTCAGCAGTTCCGTGGCTGCCTGTTTCGTGTTGTTGACGGCGTCCATCGCGGTCTTGCGGGCGAAATCATATTCGGGCGATCCGGGCGGCTGCTGCAGGACGGCTGTCCACTTGGGCGCGTGTTCCAGCAGGAATTTCAGCGACTTTCGAATGTCGCTGTGCGATTCGTCGTAGGCATCCAGGTTGTCCTGCAGCTCGTCGACCAGGCTGGTGAACGCGGTGAGATGGTCGTGGATCTCGATGCTCGGATGTTGTGTCTCCGGACGCACCACCGAGTGATGGATGGCGTCCGTGCGCTCCTCGATGAACTTGATGAAGAGCTTGACGCGCTCGTTCGGCTGATCGGCTACATTGCGGACCTGCTCCTCCTGGTCCGGAGTGAGTGGATCTTTGGAACGCTGAGCGTGTGCGAGGGGGCCAACAAGGAGGCACAGAACCGCGAACAGAAGTACGGCTCGCATGGTTCCTGGCGGATGGCGTTTTGGGAAAGGGGCAGGCAAATCGCTCAGTGGCGGAACACCTGCATCATAAGCTCGTTCTGCACCTCGTTCAGGTTTTTCAAAGTCGATTCGAGTATCGGACGGTCATCCAGCGCCGCGGAGTGCAGGAATTCGTTGAGCCGGAAGGCAGTGTGCTCCATCAGGATCTGCGCATTCTTCAGCCGCTTGTTGTCCTTTGCCTCACCCAGATGGATCTTCTGTGTATAGTCGCGCACTGCGCGCAGCGTGGCAGAGGGGTCTTGCCCTTCGCTAAGCTGCCGCCCGGCGACGAGTGTCATCTGGTGCACCAGCTCTGCATACAGGAAGCATTGGTCCCTGGGAGACGCGACGTTGGCCTTCGCAACCAGCGCGGAGAGGGCGACCGGATCGAGCGGTGGTTTGTTATCAGCACCGGAGGCGTGGCTGATGGGCGCGAAAAGAAGCGCGATGAACAGGAGCAGACCGATTGGACGCATAGCGCACCTCGGACTTTCCGTGCGCGGCTAGTGGCTGTGTCCTAGAGTCACCAGCCGATGTTTCGCCTGCCATTCCTCGTTCGGGTATTTACCATTGGCGGCCGCGAGGAATCTTTCGTAGTATCCAGCCGCTTGTTTCATCTGGTGCAGATTATCGTACGAAGTTGCCCACAAGAACAATGTTTCTGGGGTGTCAGGCGCGATTTTTTGACGGGCTGAAAGGTCCTTGAGAACTTCGTCGTCCTGGTGAAGCTGGGAATGAGCAAATGCGAGGCCTCCCCAAGCCTCCTCGCCGTGCGTGTCAGCCGCGGCCGCCCGTTCCAGAATGGGAATGGCGGCGGCAAACTGCTTGGTGTAGATCAGGCTCTGGCCGTAGCTGATAAGCAAGCCAGGATTGTTGGGCGCAGCCTGCACTGCTTCCGCAAGCAGCGGAGCCGCTTTTTCCGGGGCACCAGTGCGCAGGTAGGCGTCGGCAAGCATCCCGGCCACATCGGCGTTCCCTGGCTGGAGCTGGTGCAGCTTTTCCAGGGTCGTGGTGGCCTCGGCGTCATTTCCCTGGGCAGCGAGCGCCGTAGCAAGCTGGGCGGTCAGCCCGGCGTCTTCTGGATGTTTGGCCAGAGCAGTGCGCAGCAGGGGTTCCGCCTCGGCCGGTTTTTTCTCCTGGAGCAGGAGATGTGCGAGCCCCGCGGTGGCGCCGGCCGAGGCCGGATCGGCTGCTAAAGCGCGTTTATAGGCCGTGCCGGCATCGTCCGGGTCGTCGTTGGCTTCGGCGATCTGGCCGGTCAGCACCAGGTCGGCGGGTGTGTCGTTGCCGGGGGTGAGCTGTAGTGCCTTGAGCAGGGACTGCTTCGCGGCCGCGGGATCGGTTCCAAGCTGGAGCTGGGCCAGGCTTCTCCATACCTGCGCTTTGGCCGCCGCGCTGTGGCTGGCGGGCTCCAACTGGCTGGCCGTCTGGAGCTCCGGAAGGGCTTTGTCCGCGCGGCTGGTCTGGGCGTAAAGAAGGCCGAGGGCGGCGTGGGACTCAAACTGCTTCGGGTTGGCGGCGATCGCTTTCCCGTAGTCGCGCTCCGCGGCATCCTGCTGGCCCGTGGAATCTTCGACAAAGCCAAGATCGAACAGCGCCCGGGCATCCGCCGGATGCTGCTGCAGATAGCCAAGCAGCGAGGGCCGGGCGCCGTCGTAGTCGTGGGCCTCGATCTTGTCCTCCGCCGCGGCAAGCGCCGGCGCGATGCCGCCGACCTTCAGAGGAGACAGGGTGGACGATGCCGCATCGGGCTGGTCGGGATCGTGGCTCCCCGCAGGCAAAGGGGCCTGCTGCGCCGCTGAGCTGATGCAGACTAGCAAGCTACATAAATACAACCACTTCATCATTATTCCTTAAACTGCCACCTGCACTTGCTCTGGAGCGCTCTTGAGCATACGACTGAGCCAGTAGCCGGTATGTGAGCCTTTGGTAGCCGCAATCTCTTCCGGCGTGCCGACAGCGACGATCTCTCCGCCGCCGCTGCCACCCTCCGGGCCCATGTCGATGATCCAGTCGGCGGACTTGATCACGTCCAGATTGTGCTCGATGACCAGCAGCGAACCCCCGCCGTCGATGAGCTTGCGCAATGCGTGGAGCAGCTTGCCGACGTCGTCGAAGTGGAGACCGGTGGTGGGCTCGTCCAGGATGTAGAGGGTGCGCGAGCGGGCAACCTTGCCATTGGCGGTGCGTACGTTGGCCAGGTGCGAAGCCAGCTTGACCCGCTGCGCTTCGCCGCCGGAGAGCGTGGTGGCGGACTGCCCCAGCCGGACGTAGCCGAGCCCGACTTCATCGAGCACGGCGAGCTTGTCGAGGATGCGCGGATGGCCGGCGAAGAAGCGCAGCGCTTCTTTCACGGAGAGCTGCAGCACCTCGGAGATGTTCTTGCCCTTGTAGCGAATTTCGAGTGTGGAAGATTTGTAGCGGGTGCCGCTGCATTCCTCGCAGGGTAGCTCGACGTCGGCGAGAAACTGCATCTCGACGGTGACAGTGCCGTCGCCTTCGCAGACGTCGCAGCGGCCGCCGGGAACGTTGAAGGAGAAGTGGCCGGCACTGTAGCCGCGGCGTTCGGCCTCGGGCTGCGAGGCGAAGAGCTCGCGGATGGCGTCGAAAGCCTTGATATAGGTGACGGGGTTAGAGCGTGGCGTGCGCCCGATGGGGTTCTGGTCAACGAGGACAACGCCGTTGAGCCGTTCCGTGCCGCTGAGCTCGCGAAAAAGGCCGGTCGGATCGCCGCCTTCTGTCTCGCCGAGTTCGTGCGCGATGGCGCGGTAGAGTACCTGATGCACCAGCGTGGATTTGCCGGAACCGGAGACGCCGGTAACGCAGACCAGCAGGCCAAGCGGGATCTCGACATCGACGCCGCGCAGGTTGTGGATGCGGGCGCCGCGCAGGACGAGCTTCTCGCGGCCCGGCTCGCGGCGGCGCGTGGGCACGGGAATAGTGAGCGCACCGGAGAGATAGCGGCCCGTGAGCGAGTCGGGATTGCGCTCGACCTGCTCGACAGTGCCGGCGGCCAGCAGCTTGCCGCCATATTCGCCCGCGCCAGGGCCGAGGTCCATCAGGTAGTCGGCGGAGCGCAGGACGTCGGGATCGTGCTCGACCACCAGGATGGTGTTGCCCAGGTCGCGCAGGTTTTCGAGGATGCGGATCAGCTTGGCCGTGTCGCGCGTGTGCAAGCCGATGGAGGGCTCGTCGAGCACGTACAGCGCGCCGACAAGCTGCGAGCCGAGCGACGTAGCAAGCTGGATGCGCTGCGCTTCGCCACCGGAGAGCGTCGAGGCAAGGCGGTCGAGTGTGAGGTAGTCGAGGCCGACGGAATCGAGAAAACGTAGCCGCTGCTGCACTTCTTTCAGGATGGAGCCGGCGATCTCCTCGTGCTCGCGCGTGAGCTTGAGTGCGGAGAAGAACTGGTGCGCGGCCGAGATGGTAAGGGCCGCGGCCTGGCAGATGTTGCGGCCATCCAGGAGCACTGCGCGAGCCTCGGCGCGCAGACGCTCGCCCTTGCACTCCGGGCAGCGCGCATAGCCGCGATATTTCGAGAGCATGACGCGCACATGCAGCTTGTATTTCTTTCGCTCCATCAACTGGAAGAAGCCGTAGACGCCGAGAAATGGACCTTTTCCATCAAGCACGAAACTCTGCTGGGCGGCGGAGAGATCGAACCACGGCACGTTCATCGGAATGCCTTGTTCGCGAGCGGCGCGGCGCAACTCCGTTTGGTACGGGACGGTATTTCGGCCGGGTCCATGGATCGATGGCGCCCTCGTCGAGCGTCTTGCCCTTGTCCGGAATGATGAGGTTGATGTCGAAGTCGATGGTGTTGCCGAAGCCCTGGCAGCGCGGGCAGGCGCCATACGGGTTGTTGAAGGAGAAGAGGCGCGGCTCCGGCTCGCGATAGAGGCGATGGCAATGCTTGCACTCGTACTCGCCGGAGAAGCGAAGGCGCTGGCGAGGCTCCGGGCCGTCGTCTTCGCGCGGGACCACTTCGTAAACGATCTCGCCGGATTCGCGATAGCCGATCTCAGCAGCGTCCACGATGCGGCTGCGGCTCTCCGGCGAGACGGCGATGCGATCGACGAGGATAAAGACCGGCCGCGAGAAATCGATTTCGAGTAGCGACTCGGGCGACGAAAATTCGAAAATCCGATTGTCCTGATGGAGACGGTTGAAGCCGCGCGCACGCAGGTCGGTGAGGCGTTGACGGAGGGCGTCAGAGATCGGTGCTCGGTCCGGCTCCGGAGATCTTGCCGCAGATTTGGTCTTCTTTGCCCCGCGCTTCGGCTTCGCCGGCTCGTCTTTGGGATGGTCGCTGACGGTGAGGTCTTCCGAAGCCGGAGGACGCCGCTGCTCGACGGGAAGAGCGCATGCAGGCGCGTGCCGTCGCCGAGCGCGAGGACGGCGGCGGCGATCTCATCCACAGAATCGCGCCGGACCAGGTTGTTGCAGACGATGCAGTGCATCGTCCCGCAGCGGGCGTAGAGCAGCCGCATGTAGTCGTAGATTTCCGTGGCGGTCGCAACCGTGGAGCGCGGGTTGCGGGTGGAGTTCTTCTGCTTGATCGCGATGGCGGGGGCGAGGCCATCGATCAGGTCAACGTCGGGCTTCTCGATCCGTTCCAGGAACTGGCGCGCGTATGCAGAGAGCGACTCCACGTAGCGGCGCTGGCCCTCGGCGTAGATGGTGTCGAAGGCGAGCGACGACTTGCCCGACCCCGAGACTCCCGAGACGACGGTGAGCTTGCCGTGCGGGATCTCGCAGTCGATGCCTTTCAGGTTATGGGTCCGCGCACCGCGGATCACGATCGAGTCGTTCACTGGGGCCTTGTCTGTAGTGGCCTGGGGAGGCTGAGGATGCACTCTTCAGTATAGAGGCTTGCCGCCTCGGGCAAACGGCACCTGCGGCGGTGCTGGCCGCACGGGCAATTGCGCCCTGCGGCGCGAGTTGTGTAGGGCGCTTCCTTTGGTCGCCGCCCGTTTGCAGTCTTTTAATCTTCGCGAGACGCAACCAGCGAGTGCAGCACCAGCAGGATGCCGCCGCAGACGATGCAGGAGTCGGCGACGTTGAAGTCCGGCCAGTGGTAATGGACGATGTGGACCTCGAAGAAGTCGATCACCGCGCCGGTGCGGATACGGTCGTAGGCATTGCCGATGGCGCCGCCGAGGATGAGCGCGAGTCCGAAGGTGGTCGCGGTGACGCGGCGTCCCATGCGCAGCAGCACGATGGCCACGATCACAGCGGCAATCACCGAGAAGCCGACCAGCAGCCAGCGCACGCGCTCCGGTGAGGCCGAATCGCCGAAGAGCGAAAAGGCTGCCCCGGTGTTGAGCACATGCGTGATGCGAAATACTTTGGGGATGATGACGTGCGCGCCGCCCAGCGGAAGCGCGTGCGCCACCGCCATTTTGGTGACGCGGTCGAGGATCAGGACCAGGAGCGAGATGAGGAAGAGCAGGCCGCGGCGGTCTGAACCTGCATGGCTCGGGGGACGCGCCACGGTGGTGGTTGCGTCAGCCATCAGTCAGCGTCCTCGTCATCGAGTGGAGGGAAGCCGATCTCATCGAGCGCGCCGGCGCAGCGTCCGCAGACCGTGGACCAGCGTGGGTCGATGCCAACATCCGTGCGGTAGTTCCAGCAGCGGGTGCACTTGCTGCCGTCGGCATCTGTGGTGATGGCGCGGGCTTCTGTGCCGGTCGCGGCGACGAGCTCTACCTGGGAGACGTTGAAGAGCTCCTTCAGGCTGGATTCGTAGCGCTGCGCGATTTTGAGCTGTGCGGCAGGAAGCTCAAGCGTGAGCTTCGCCTCCAGCGCCTTGCCAATGCGCTTCTGCTGGCGCGCTTCTTCGAGCGAGCGCATGGCCCCCTCACGGATGGAAAGCAATTGCTCCCAATCGGCGAGAAATGCCTCCTGTCCGGCTGGCGCGAGCTCCTCGGCAGCCGGGAAGAGCGCGGTGTGGACGCTGGCGCTGCGCTGCGCGTCCGCTGGCAGATACTGCCATACCTCATCGGCAAGGAAGCTCAAGATTGGCGCCACCAGCCGGGCCAGCGCGTCGGTGATCTTCCACAGCACCGTCTGCGCGGCGCGGCGCGCAGGGCTGTTGGGCGCGAAGGTGTACAGGCGGTCCTTGAGCACGTCGAGCATAGAGCTTGCTGAGATCGACGTTCGCGAATTCGTTGACCGCGTGATAGATGCGGTGGAACGCAAACTCTGCGTACCAGCCACCCTTTCCGTCAGAGCCTGAAACCTTTTCCACCAGCTCGCGGGTACGCGCCAGCATGTACTGGTCCAGCGGTTCGAGCTTGTCCCATGCAACTGCGTCCTTTGCAGGATCGAAGTCGTACAGGTTGCCGAGCAGGAATTTGAAGGTGTTGCGCAGCATTGCTGTAGTTGTCGGCAACGCGCAGCATCAGGTTCTCGCTGGCTGAGACATCTTCGCGGAAATCGACCGAGGCGACCCACAGGCGCACGATCTCGCCGCCAAGACGTTTCGCGATATCGACCGGATCGACGCCATTGCCGAGCGATTTCGAGAAGGCGCGGCCCTGCTCGTCGAGCGTCCAGCCCGAGGTGGCGACGACTTTGTATGGCGCGGTGTCGCGCAGGCCGACCGAAAACAATAAGGAGGAGTGGAACCAGCCGCGATGCTGGTCGCCGCCCTCGGTGTAGAGGTCAGAGGGGAAGCGCAGCTCGGGCTGGGTTTCGAGCACAGCAGCCCAGCTGGTGCCGGAGTCGATCCAGACGTCGAGGATGTCGGTCTCGCGGCGGAACTCCGTGCTGCCGCAGTTCGCGCACGTCGCGCCGGCGGGCAGCAGCTTCTCCGCGGTTCCGTCGTACCAGGCATCGGCGCCGTGCTGCTCAAAGAGCTCGACAACGCGCGCGTATGTCTCGGGTGCGTTGAGCGCGCTGGTTGCACTTCTTGCACAGGAAGAGCGCGATGGGCACGCCCCAGATGCGCTGGCGGGAGATGCACCAGTCGGGCCGGGTGGCGATCATGTTGGAGATGCGCTCCTCACCCCATGCAGGGTCCCACTTCACCTTCTTGATCTCGTCAAGCGCGCGCTGGCGGAAGCTCACCGTGCTGCCGTCCGGCCGTGGGATCGGCGTCTCCATGGAGATGAACCACTGCTCGGTAGCGCGGTAGATGACCGGGTTGTGGCAGCGCCAGCAGTGCGGATACGAGTGGTAGATATCGTTGCGCGCCAGCAGTGCGCCGCGCGCTTCGAGCAGCTTGATGATCTCCGGATTGGCCTTGAAGACCTGGAGGCCGTTGTACTCGGGCAGTCCATCGTGTATGCGGCCTGCCGCGTCCACCTTGGTGGTCTGGTCCAGGCCGTAACGCTCGCCGGTGTAGAAATCGTCGACGCCATGGGCAGGCGCAGTATGGACCGCGCCCGTGCCCTGGTCGGCGGTGACGTAGTTGGCCAGCACGCCGAGGATGGAGCGGTCCAGAAACGGATGCTGGAAGGTGGCGCGCTCGAGCTGCGTGCCTTTGAGGCGTGCAATCTCCCGCGCGGATTCCAAATGGCAGGCCTGCTTGA
Source organism: uncultured Acidobacteriaceae bacterium (assembly GCA_963763665.1). Taxonomy (GTDB): domain Bacteria; phylum Acidobacteriota; class Terriglobia; order Terriglobales; family Acidobacteriaceae; genus KBS-83. The sequence continues at coordinate 635,131 of CAVXPT010000007.1, forward strand.
CCGCATCGGCCAGCGCAGACGCCACGATGTAGACGCTGCCATCCGTGTTTTCGAGCGCGACGTATTCAAACTCCGGGTGAAAGGCGATGGCAAGCGAGGCCGGCAGCGTCCAGGGCGTGGTGGTCCAGATGATGGAGTAGACCGGCTTGCCGGCGAGCGCCGGGTCCAGTGCCTCCGGCTTGCTGGTAAGCGCGTAGCGCACGTAGATGCTGGGGCTGGTGTGCATCTCGTACTCCACCTCTGCCTCGGCCAGGGCGGTGCGGTCGTGCCAGCACCAGTAGACGGGCTTGAGCCCGCGGTAGACAAAGCCGCGCTCGAAGAGCTCGTAGAAGGCCTTGAGCGTGGTGGCCTCGTATTGGTTGGACATGGTGGTATACGGGTCCTGCCAGCGGCCGAGGACGCCGATCCGCTCAAACTGCGAGCGCTGCAGATCGATGTACTTCTGGGCGTAGGCGCGGCAGGCAGCGCGAACGGCGATGGGGTCCATCTCCAGCTTTTTCCGGCCCAGCTGCTCGTCCACCTTAATTTCGATGGGCAGGCCGTGGCAGTCCCATCCTGGGACATATGGCGAGTCAAAACCGGCCATGGTCTTCGACTTGACGACGAAATCCTTCAAGCACTTGTTTAAGGCGTGACCCAGGTGAATGGGGCCGTTGGCATACGGCGGTCCGTCGTGCAGGATGTACTTCGGACCGCCCTTGCGCGCCTGGCGGATCTGCTCATAAAGGCCGTTTTCCGTCCATGTAGCGAGCCGTTTTGGCTCGTTTTCCGGCAGATTGGCCTTCATCGGGAAGCCGGTGCGTGGCAGCAGAAGGGTCGACTTCAGCTCTGGCCGGCCGCCTTCGGGATGGGACGACTTGGGGTCTGGCTTGGTGTCACGTAAGGTCATGATCTGGAAGGTTCTATTGTAGAACGGCAGTGCCGCTCATTTTACGTGTGACCAATTCCGGCGGATGGCCGTCTCATTACAGTATTGGGTTGACAGGGGGCAGCACGTGACCCACGTTACCTACCGGCCTCCATTTTGGTGTAGGAAGATGCCGTTCAATCGAAGACATGGGGCAGTGCGTTCATAGATAATCAACACATTACAGACGGTGCGCCGCAGGCTGCCGTCTCGATAAGGTCAACCAGAAGTGACTATGACAAATCAGGTCCTGCCCCCACCCGACGTCGAGTCTGAGATACGCACAGCTCCGCTTGAGCCGCATTTGTGGAATCCGGTGGTGGATGAGCCGGTGTGGCGGACGTGGCTGGAGAACGTGCGTGGCCTGTTCCATCGGGAGACGTTGCCGCCGCTGGTGCTGACGTCGCACCCGATAGCGGTGCCGGATCCGTTCCGGAGCAAGCGCAGCCCGCTGTCTTCCGCACTGTCGGTGGGGGCGCACGTGGTGATCATCGGGCTGATCATCTTCATCATCATCCAGATGCGGATGCATCCCAAGCCGGTGCCGCCCAAGCCGCAGTTGGCGGCGATCGATATCACGCCCTTCCGCCCGATCGCGCCCAAGGGTCCGGCGATGGGCGGTGGCGGCGGCGGCGGCGCGCATGAGCTGGTGCAGGCGCCCAAGGGCAAGCTGCCCAAGTTTTCCGAGACGCCGGTGACGCCGCCGATGCTGGCGGTGAACCCGCATCCCAAGCTGGCGGTCGAGCCGACCATCAAGATGCCGTCGAATATCGCGCTGCCGAATAACAATCTGCCCAACCTGGGCGATCCGCGGACCAACATCACCGGGCCGTTGTCGAACGGGACGGGGACGGGCGCGGGCCTGGGCTCGGGCGATGGCGGCGGCATTGGTTCCGGCTCCGGCGCAGGCTACGGGCCGGGCGAGGGCGGCGGCTACGGCGGCGGGTTGTATCACGTGGGCGGCGGCGTCTCGCCACCGGTGCTGATCTACTCCGTCGACGCAGAGTTCTCCGACGAAGCGCGGCGTGCCAAGTACCAGGGCGTCTCGGTGGTGTCGCTGATCGTGGACGCGCACGGCATGCCGCAGCGCATCCGCGTGGTGCGCAAGCTGGGCATGGGGCTGGACGAAAAGGCAGTCGAAGCCGTCCGCCAGTACAAGTTCAAGCCCTCCATGTACCAGGGAAAACCGGTCCCCGTAGAAATCACCATCGAAGTCAACTTCCATATCTACTGAGCGCGAATGAGCGGAGAGCAGAGTGCCTCCGCTCATTTGATTTCACCCATCCCTCTTGCTATCCTCAGTGAGTCCCACCCCATGTGCGCCCATAGCTCAGTTGGATAGAGCGACTGACTACGAATCAGTAGGCCGGAGGTTCGAATCCTTCTGGGCGCACCATAAAATCAAGCACTTCCAGCAATCTCAGTCATAGCGTAGTCGCGACTATGACATAACTGGGCAGCGACCTCTGCCGAACGCGTCATATTCCTATCGTTTTCCTATCGTTGACCAGCTCCGCCACGCCCTTCAGCCACGGTGGAGATACCGAGCAGTGGTGACTGGTGAGGCATGGCCGAGGAGCTAGCCGACCAGCTCATGTTGCCTGTGCGATCGAGCATGTCGGTGGCGAAGGTATGCCGTCCGGAGTAAAGGACCAAGTCCTTGTCGAGCTTCAACGTGCGGCGGAGATTCCTGAATGGTTTCTCGATCGCCGTCTGGGAGTTGTGGCCCGACTTGCTGTGAGCAGGGAAGACGTATTCGTTCCCGTTCATGCGCCCCTCAAGGATGTCGCGCACGCGGTCACTCAAAGGGACATACCGGGCGATCAGCTTCTTCTCGACGGCCAAGACAGAGCCCAGCGCAGCGTACGCAGAGCCATGTTCTGGTTGAAACCGGAGTGGGGAATCTCAAGGGGCATTCGCAGCGTGATGTGGTCGAGGCGCATGTCCTCCAGGCGCGTCTCGTCGTCGATCCGGGCTACTGCGAGCAGCTTCCAGCCGCCTTGCAGTAGTAAAGCTTGGACTTCTCGCCGAGCGTGCTCGCTTCGATGGTTGGGTACAAACGTCTTGACCATGAACTCTTTCAGGGTGGGCACGGCGCTCGGAAAGGCCATCGACCGAGGCGGAATGTGAGTTCTGTGCTGGCAGCTCGCCAGCCTATTGTCAAAGGGCGGACCCGGTACGAGAGACATCTATTCGGAGCGTCCTAACGTGTGCGAAAATCCGCTCGGTCACCCAGGTCGACCTGCAGAACGGGTGCGACGACCTTTATGTCAAACGATTTTCGGCCTTCCAAGAGGGTTCCGTGCGCCAAAGCAAGTGGGCTACGTTCTTTGCCTTGTTGTTCGTCTGCATCGCCAAGCCTCAGCCTCTCTCCTCTCAGGGAGTTGCAGCTACGCCTTCCGCCGTTAAGCTTGCAAGACTCCCGCTGGCCTTTGAGCCGGACATTCGCCGAGCTGCGGATCCAATCACCTATCGAGCGCGGTCGGGTCCCATCCAGGTTCGTTTTTCGACAGCAGGCATTCAAATACTACCGACTTCTGCGGATGGCTCGTTCTCGCTCGACGCTTGGCTAGACGGTGCGAATCCACACGCGGAGATTCTGGCGTCTGACAAGACGGATGGCGAGTCGAACTATCTGATTGGCGCAGATCCATCGATGTGGAAGACGCACGTTCCACAGTTCGGACGTCTGCGCTACCGGGATGTGTATCCGGGAGTTGACCTTATTTTCTATGGCAACAACGGACGTTTGGAACATGACTTTATCGTGCAGCCCGGTTCGGATTACCACGCGATCAGGATGCGTTATCACGGGCAACGCAGCATGCACCTGACTCCGCAGGGTGACCTCGAGATCGCCGTCGGCGCCGGCGTGCTATCGGTGCACGCGCCGCGTGTCTATCAGGAGCGGGATGGACGGCAGATCGCTCGGGCTGGTCGCTTTGTCCTGAACCGAGGTGAGATCTCCTTCGCTGTGCAGGAGTACGATCGCACCCTGCCGCTCATCATCGACCCGGTGCTCGACTATGCCACGTACCTCGCGAACCAGGATCTCCATGTGAACGGCGTTGCCGTTGACGCAAGCGGCAACACGTACATCGTCGGATTGACTTTCAACGCTACCTACCCGGTTACGAGTGGCGCGCTGCAGACGACCTGCGCCGCCTGCGCTTCGAACAAGCCTGATGTCTTCATTACCAAGCTCAATGCAGCAGGCACAGCGCAGGTATACTCCACGTTCCTTGGCGGAAGCGATTACAACGAGGGCGATGGGATTGCGGTGGATTCAAACGGCAACGCCATCATCGTCGGGCGGACAGCTTCTTCCGATTTTCCATTGAAGAACCCGGTGACTGCAGGCACCCCGTCAATGTACGACGGCTTTGTGGCTTCCATTGCAGCGGACGGCGCTTCGCTGAATTTCTCCAGCCGGCTGGGTGGCGGGACGTCGAACTATCAGAGCCCGAATACTTACGTGGTTGCCGTGGCCACCGATGCGACCGGCAACGCGTACGTCAGCGGAGCTACTGATTCACCCATGATCCCTCAGTCGGCCGGCGCTCTGAACGCCGGTACCCCCTCGTACAGCAAGGACTACTTCTTCCTGACGAAGCTCTCGCCGTCGGGCGGTCTCATCTACGGCGCCATCCTAGGGCCGAGTGGTTCTGCCTCCCAATGCTGCACTGTTGCAGGCATCCGCGTGGATCCGCAGGGCGACGTCTTCCTCGGCGGAACAGTTGGCTCTGATTTCCAGACGCCCACGACGCCATGGCCAACGACGCCCGGAGCGTATCAGTCGCAGCCGATCACACCGGGTTCTGCGTCACCGTTTGCGGCGAAAGTTTCGCCGGATGGAAGCAAGTTCCTTTACTCCACGTTGGTGGGTGCTGGGGTGGTAAGCGGCATGGCGCTCGATGGAGCGCAGGAGATGATCCTCGTCGGCTCGGCCACTACTGGTACCCCGACAACCTCAGATGCCTTCGATACTCTGCCGAGCCAGAGCTCCATGGCAAAGCTGAGTTCAGACGGGACCCGACTGGTGTATTCCTCCTATTTTGGCATCTCTCAGTCAGGACAGGCTCTTGGGGATCTCTACCTAACAAATGTTGCCCTCGACGGAGCAGGGAACGTGTGGCTCGCGGGAAACGACGGCAGCGGTGGCAATGTGCCGCAGGTGCACCCACTTCAGTCACTGCCTGGCAGTTCGGGCCCGCAGTCCGGTACGGCGTTCGTCTCCGAGTTCGATCCTGCCCTGCATAATCTGCTTTTCTCGACGTACTTCAATGGCAACCAGAGCGGCTCCCGCGCGGGCGGACTCGCAATGGACGGTCAGGGCCGCGCTCATTTTGTAGGAACCGGAATGGCTGACCTGCCGATCACTCCATCGGCGTTCCTCGGCTCGGTCACTCCGCCGCCGCCCAATTACACCTATCAGTTCGGTTTCGCCGCGCTCATCGATGCTGCTGCTGCCGGTCCCGGCATCTGCTTTTCTGGCGACCTTTTTTCGGTGGCGACTCTGGGCTCGTCCATGCAGGGATCGGTCAATGTCACAGACTGCGGTACCGCACCGCTTGATATCAGCAACATTCAGGTTGCGGGTCCTGGCTTCAGCTTGCCCTCCCCAGCCACATGTGCAGTGAGCCTCGCGCCAACGCAGAGCTGTTCCTTCCCTCTGACCTTTACACCTTCGGTCGCAAACAACTCTTACGGAACGCTGACGTTCAGCTCAAATGCGCCTGTAGCTCAGACTGTCCTGCCAATATATGGGAATGCAATAGCAGGCACGGGGCCGGCGATAGTTCTGTCCACGCAGAGCGAGGACTTCGGATCCGTCCAGGTGGGCTCCACATCGAATCAGCGGATGATCAACGTGATGAACGTTGGGAATGTACCCTTAACGGTTACATCCATCACAACGTCCGGCGATTTCAACCAAACGAACAACTGCAACACCAGCGTGCTCGGGAATGAGGAGTGCACCATTACCCTTACATTCTCGCCGACTGTTGTCGGTACACGGACAGCCACCTTGACGATTGCGTCGAATGCGTCTGGTTCGCCGCAGACGTTGCCACTCACGGGGGTCGGGACGACTGCCTTCACCGTCGTGCCAGGTTCGCCAACGTTGACCGTTTCCTCGGCGGGTCAATCGGCAACTACGGTAGTCCAGCTGAGTGCCCAGAATGGATTTGCTGGTATGGCATCCCTTAACTGCGCAATCCAGTTCGGGGGGCAGGGAACGCCCAACGATCCGCCAACGTGCTCTCTGAATCCCTCCCAAGTAGAGGTGTCAGGTAGCGCCACCGCGACCAGCACTCTTACCGTCAGCACTACAGCGTCCACGAACTCTGCAGTGCGGAGAGCAGGCTTCTACTGGATGGTGGGAGCGATACTCTTGCTGGGCTTTGCCCCAAGGCGACGCCTGCTTGCAGGCGCATGCTTGGTGTTCGTCGCTGGAACTGTGGGAGTCATGCTCGGATGCGGCGGCAATTCGGCAAACAGCGTGTCCACCCCACCACCAGTTGTTAACAGCGGGACGACAACAGGTCTCTACCATGTGGTGGTGACTGCGACGAGCGGGAAGGTGATTTCATCTACGACTCTGTCACTCAACGTGCAATGAGCAGAGTGCAGGCCGCGAAGAAGACGGAGAGCGGGGCCGTCACGCGTTCGGCGGAGGGACTGATCGAGGGTTTTGCTGCGGGTGGAGAAGACCGGCGGCGCGGACGTCCGGGCGGTCTCGGCGACAGACGATTTGTAACCCAATCAGCAGGAAATTATTCCGCCGGCGGGAGCAGTTTTTCGCTGCGGTTGTTGACGAGGTAACGCGGAATACCTGGATGCACTTCCGAGAACGGCCGCAGGATTCCGTCCTCGCCGTTGTTGCATTTGCCGGGTATGATATCTCGAATTCACTAGCGCCGGGCCCCCCCACGGTTCGATAAGAAGTTGCCACTTCCTGTTCGTGCGTGAGGGTTGATCATGCGTTCTATCGGTCTTTGTGTTCCCGCGGTGTTGGTGTCAGGGCTCCTGCTGATGGCTGGATGCGGTGGCACAGGCGGCGGCTCTACGGGTCAAAACCCCTCACCGGACAGTTCGAATCCAACACCTTCGATCACCTCAGTGACGCCGGCGACGGTGCTTGCCGGAGCAGCCGACACTACGATTGCTTTGAGCGGCGCCGGATTCGTCACCAGCTCTTCGGTGCAATGGAATGGACAAAAGGTTGCGACTGCGTATGAATCGTCGGGCACTCTGACCGCGGTTGTCCCGGCGGCCTTACTGCTGAACGGCGGGTCCGCAGCGGTGACGGTGGCCAATCCCGCACCGGGAGGTGGTACGTCCGGCGCGGTGGCATTCCAGGTGAACAATCCACTGCCGGCGATTGTGACGATCACGCCGGCCAGCGCGGTGGCGGGGGCTGGTCCTGCACCACTGGATGTGAAGGGATCAGGGTTCGTCCCGTCCTCCACGGTTACCTGGAACGGCGTGAACCTTTCGACGTCTTTTGTGAGCACGGGCGAGTTGAAAGCGTCGTTACCGGCAAGCTCGATTCTTGGCAGCTCGGAAGACTCGGTGACGGTCGCGAACCCTGCTCCTGGGGGTGGTACATCGGCAGCCGTGACGTATGACGTAAACAGCCCAGTGCCCGTGATCAGTACGATCTCGCCGCGCAATGTTCCGCCAGGAGCAGCGGCGACGATCACATTGACGGGCACGGGATTCGAAACAAACTCGGTCGTTCTTTGGAATGGAGTGTCCCGAGCGACCAGCTTTGTGAGCGGGACGACGCTGCAGGTGCAGCTGAGTGCTGCGGATCTGAAGAGCCAGGGTGTCGGTTCGCTGACGGTGAGTAATCCGGGCCCGCAGCAGTCCACCAGCACTCCGGCAAGTTTGACTGTCACGACACAGCCGATACCTACCATCACGAACGTGGCAATCAGCACGGTTGCAGCACAGTCCCCGGGGCCGCCCTGCCCGCGGTTGCAAGTGACCATGACGGGCACGGGCTTCGATTACTACGCCACTCTTCAGGCAAACGGGACAACGCTTGAGATGCCGTACGCGACCCACAGCACACAAACACTGGTGGGCCTGCTACCTCCAGGTTCTGTGACCCAGCCGAACGCTCTGAACTTTACCGTGACGAACCCCCAGCCGGGAGGCACTTCGATCATCTCGGATGCCTATGAATACCCGGCGGCGGCAGGGCCGGCGGTTGCGATCTGTGCCAACCCCTCGCCGACGACGGTATATAGGGGTACGAACTTCTCCTTCACGGTGCAGCCAACCGAGGTCAATGCCACGGCCGGAACGGTGACTCTGGGCAAACTGCCCGCGGGGATCACGACAGGAACGGCGACGATTCCGCTTTCCGCCACGGGAGCAACGTTTCATCTACAGGCGGCAGCTTCGGCACCAGCCGGAACGTTCGATATCGCACTGACCGCGACGGCGGCGACAGCCTCGGCCAGCGGAGACTTCAATGTCACGGTCAGCACGGGAACGCCACCCGGATTCGGTTTTCTGGCTCCCAATACAACCGAGGTCGGGGTCCCAATCGGCGGTTCGGGGACCATCCAGTATGGGACGATTGTCTCCGGTTCGAACAATGTGGACTATGACATCACGCCGTCGGTATCTGGCTTACCCCAAGGCACTCACGCGAGCTTTACGCCAGAGACATTTGTCGCTGGACAGGGTGTGACGGTGACGTTGACTGCTGACCGGGATTCGCCGGTGACCCAGAACGCGACCGTCACATTGACGGGTACGCCCGCTGCGCAGGTCTCTCCCGCGTCGGCAAACTTCCTGGTCGATGTGACTGCGCCGCCGGGCTCATTACCGAATAGCCGGACGGATTTCACGCTGACCAGCGGTACGCCGTACTGGGCTGTGTATGACACCAGCCATGACTTGATCTTCGCGAGCAATCCGGACTGGAATCGCGTAGACGTCATCTCGAACAAGACACACGCGATCGTCACCAGCATTCCGATCAGGACGCCAAGGTATCTGGACATCACGCAGGACCAGACGCAGGTGTGGGTGCAGACGGAGACTCAGAGTGTCTATGCAATCAACACTGCAAGCCTGAAGGCGACCCGCTATTCGTTGCCGAATGGTGTGGCAGGAGCCTATGCCAGGCCTGACATCAACTCGCATGACAAGCTTTATGCGCTTGCCGATGGAACGATCTATCTCTACTTCACCGGTGGGATCAGCGGTGTGAATGCGAATGCTGTTCTATGGAATCCGAAGACGAGCCAGCTGCGCACGCTGGACACAAACCTCGGCTACTCGCCGTTCACGCTGAGCGCGAGGACGGGGGACGCAGCGCATCTCTTCGGCTATGGCGGGGTCACGCCGCAGATCAACCGCTACGACGTGGTTTCACAAGCGGTGACACAGCTGGGCACGGCTCCCGGTGTGATTGCGGCGGTAAACCAGGATGGATCGAGACTAGTCTTCACCAACGGCTCCACCATTGGACTGTTCGACCAAAGCCTGAACTCGCTTGGTACTGTCCCGGGCGCTATCCCCGGCTTCTTTCCTGCGTTGCTGAATGGTGGCGCGGAGTTCAGTCCGGATGGCTCTCGGATCTACGTGAATGGTTCGCTGAACAATATGGAAGTGATCGCCACAGTGGATGCGGCGTCCCTGCAGGTTATCGGCACCGCACCTTCGGCGTTTGTGCAACCCGTTGGGACGAGCGGTGCGTTCGGCAACTCCACTCCCTTCGCGGTAGACGCGACTGGAATGCTGCTCGCAATTCAGAACTTCGGGATCGCCTTTGAAGACGCGACCTTTTATCAGCACTACTTGCCGAATCAGCAATTGAAGAACGGGATTGGTGAATACTTTTTGGCTCCTGGCGGACCCCTGGCAGGCGGCACATCCTTCAGTCTGCTGATCTACACCAGCCTCATTCCGGACGTGTGGTTTGGGAAGACGCGCGGCACCAGCGACCTGATGAGCACCCAGGTGCAGTCGATCTCTCCGCCGAGCGATACGCCGGGACCGGTGAACGTAAAGCTCATCTTCCCGGACGGCGTGCAGATGTTCTATCCGCAATTCTTCACATATTCGACCTTCCTGCAGCATGCGGTGACCTCCGGTTCAGGTCCCCAGGGCGGCGCCGCGGCCACTGTGATCGGCTATGGCCTGCCGCAAACACCGAGCGGCGGAAGTGTGACTGTCGGGGGAAACTCCGCGGCGATCACAACAAACTCCACGCAATACCCGGCCTTCAGCGGAGAGCCCTATCCCTCCACCTTGCTGAACTACACACTGCCCGCGGGCACTCCAGGGTGGGCGGATTTGCAAGTCGAGACGCCGATTGGAATCGGGACTCTGCCGAAAGCGATCTTCTACGCAAAGAGCGTGACCGACCACGGGTCGAAAGATACGTTCAGGGCGCTCCTGCTGGATAGCAAACGGCAGCAGCTTTACGCTGCGGCCGGTGACCACGTTGACATCTTCTCGACTGCGTCACACTCCTTTGTCGGTCAGTTGCGCCCCGCCGCATTGGGGGCCAATAAACAATTCACGGCGATGTCGCTAACGCCAGATGGCAGCCGCTTGCTGGTCGCCGACCTTCTGGATGGCTCGCTGGCGGTGATCAACCCAGATGCGCCTTCGAGTACGTACGCGATTTCGATTGCTGCAGTGGACACTTCGGACCCACGCTGCACGAAGGGGCCGCTCTATGTGGCGGCAACCTCCTCGAACAAGGCCTTCGTGACGACAGGGGGGCTGCCGGGGATCGGCTGCGACAGTGCGGGTATCACGTACATCGCAGACCTGCAGGCGCGAACGGCGGCACGTCCTACCGGGACCGGTCAGTGCAGGATCGGTGTGCTGCCGACCAATTTCGAGGATGGTTTGTCGGTGAGCGCTCCCGCCGATGGCAACTTTGTGGCGATCGGTGCGGCGAATTACAGCCCGGCTTGCATCTACTCGACCGCGGCCAACACCTACACAGTGCTGCCGCTGCAATACGGGGGGTACGGCTATGGCGTCTCCGTCTCCGCAGACGGAAACGTAATTGGCTCGAACCAGGTGCTCGGCGATGCGCAGGGCAACAACGTTGGCACAGTGTCCCGACCGATCGCGCTCTACGGCGGCCAGAACGTCCAGCCGATCCAACCGACGCATCGGCCGACGATGAATGCCTCCGGAAGTCTCTTCTATTTCGCCTATCCCTCTTACCTGGAGATCATCGACGTCCAACACGCCATGCTACGAATGCGATTCGCGTTGACAGAGACAGTGCAAGACACTCCGGAATCCATCGTGATCGATTCGGGTGGTCGCTTCGTCTATCTGATCACCGACAAAGGGTTGACCGAGGTTGATCTTGGCCATGCGCCGCTGTCGATCGGGCATTTGAGTCTGACAAGTGCAACTGCCGGCAGTATGGTGACGATCCGTGGCAGTGGTTTCGATGCAGGCACGACTCTGACGGTGGGTGGGACGGCGGCAGCGGTGACGGTGGCGGATGAAGATACCTTGACCTTCACGATGCCCGCTGCTGCTTCCGGTCCTGAGGACATCGTGCTCACGCGAAGCGATGGGGAGAGCTACACGCTGGAGAACGCCATCGTCATTCCATAGCGCTGAAGGGGGGCAGCCCCGCACATCTGTGGCAACCTCTGTCCTATTCGCACCCGGAGAGACTCATGGTACGGAGCCATGCTGCACATTCTTGCTGGTGTCGGCACCAACCTTGGGTCTCCTGTTACCGAGGTAGTCCAATTGTTTGGTTTTTCAGAGCGTTCGTGTGACAAAGATGGCTACAATTTCCCTGTATGCCACCTTCGAAACAATCGTCGAGTCTCTTCAAGATCAGAATCGCATCGGGAGAGCACCAGGGACTCTATGTTGGTCCCGCGAGCAACGGTCTTTTGACGCGATCGACTTCCGATGCAGACAGAGCGCTCCCGCTGAACGGCTTCAGCTACCTGCTTTATACGCAAGAGAGTGCTGCGATTTGTTTTGGTGGCTCTGTTGCGCTGCAGGTGCAAGCTGAACTGCGGGACATTGGCGTTGATTCCGAGTTAATTTGAGGGAACGCTTCCCAATTTGGGAAGGTAGACATATTTCCCTACACCTTAAGCATGTCATAAGGTTCAATCAACACTGCATCCCAACGTTTTGGGGGAGATATGGCTGAACCAGAGCGTCTTGTTGCGATCGCGCGGCAGAAGCGTCTTCAGGAATGGATACATGGACTTGAGCGACGGATCTCGGTCGAGAGACGTCTCAAGGTACTGACTGCGCTTCGCAGAGAGCTTGAGAAGTGTCGAGAAGACGTAGAGGTCTTGGAAGAGAGGATCTCTCGCTTAAATTCAGAAGAATCGAAATCACAAGCCAGTTGAAGTTGACCGCCGCTTTTCAGCCACCCTGGCAGCCGCAATACGTTGGAGCAGCAAGCGTCTAAAAAGCACCAGATCGAAGTTTTGCAGTAACGGCCGTACTACCGGCGTGCGATTCCGGCTTCAATCCAGCCGATCACACACTTGGATGTATGGCTGGCAACCCGTATTGAGACGGCAAGGTTCACAAGGCGGTCAGGTTCGGGGATCCGTTCGATCCGCGTACGGTTATTCCGACGATTCGAGCGGGCACATATTAATGCGGCTTAAATACAAGCACCTTAGCAACTGTCCCTCCCAGATGGGGCACGCTGACGAAGAGGCGATCAAGATCGGGCGAATAAAGCGATGTTTTGGCCATCACCGCCGTATCTACCGGTTGGAGGGCCTTGTAACTTCCGTCCGGCCGTCGCTGGTAAGTAAAGATCTCGCCCACCCCGGATGAAGCATAGATCCTGCTCGTTGCCGGGTCATAGAACATGGAATCGACCCAGCCGCCAATAGGAAGACGTCTCAGTTCCTTACCCGTCTGCGTATTGACGATGACGATGCTGCCGCGCACGTCCGTATCCCGGCAGCCGACGTAGAGCAGATGACGTTCCGGGTCGAACGCGAACGCCATGTTGTTCTTGCCCATGGTGAGTGGCCAGTTGGCGATCACAGATCTCTTTTGCAGATCGACGACCGCAATGCTGCTGCTTTCCGGCAGGTTGACATAAAGCCGGTTGTTCGCATGATCGATAAGCATTGCCTCAAGACCTGGCGCCTCGATCCGTATGTCTCCAACCTTCTCTTCACGAACAGTGTCGACGATTGAGATGAATGAATACTTCTTGCCGGCGGCATCGCCACCGTTGCTTACGTACAAGTAGCCGCTCTTGTCGTCATACCCGATGCCGTCGGCGTCGAGCTCGAGTTTGATGGATTTGATCTCGCGATACGTGGTCGCATCGAAGATGCGTAGCGAGCCGATGCCTCCGTCAGTCACGAAGAGCCGGTTCCGATCCGCGAGGTACAAAATCGAATGGGGATTGCCAAAACCCGGAATGGTGTGGAGCACCTTCCCAGCCTTCAGATCCAGCACATCGACTGCCTTGTTGGCTTGTGGCGTGGTAAAGAGACGTTGGCCTTGAACGTCGAGCGCCATGTGATCGGTGTAGGGTCCCGCGGGCACTTCCGGCATTTCGATCGTCTGCACCAGAGTCAGCGGTTGCTGCGCCAGGGCGAAAGTGCTGCTGGATAGACAGAGTGCCAGCAAAGGTCCAAGCCAGCGATGCGGCCAGCGATTCATTGAGACTGCCTCTTCGAACGCGACGCAGCTTTGCCTGCGCCGCGTTCCAGGTGAACTAGAGCGAACGATGAAAGACAACGGACACGGGGGGCCCGTCCTTAGTACGGTTCATAGAGTGACGGATGCTTATCGATATCGACTTCGGTCCAGCTCTCATCCCAATGATCGAGGGTGAGGGACCAGCGCGCCTTCTCGCCCTTCACATATTCGTCGATATCAGGGAAGAGTTTACGGATAAGTTGGCTCCGCGTGTATTCCGCCTTTGGCCGCTTGTCGGCGGGCGGAGCAACGATCACGATTGCGAAATCCCAAGAGGGGCTCAACTGGTGGATCGCTCTTGTATAGACGGTTTCGCTGATGACCTGACCATGCGCCTTTTGATATTGCATGATGGGGTAGTGATACTTCTTGTAGAGCGCGAGCCAGTCGTCCTGTTTGCCCGGCGGGACCTTGTAGAAGTCAACAGACACGGTATTTTTGCCGTCTCCTGCTCCGATCGTTGCCTGAGCACGGGCCGTGGTAGATGTTACGATGCCTGCCACCGTCGCCAGCGCAACCATCCACGACATTGCGCGTAGATGCACTTTTTTGAACATGCCTAAGGTCTCCTTACGTGAAATATCAATTTATCGATACCAGCCATATGCGAAGTTGTCGGGTGTTTCCATCAAAACAGAAGTTTCAATCCGAACTGTATCTGTCGCGATGTCGTTTGGGTCTGATCTACGACGCCTGCGCCATCGGCAGCGGAGCCGTCCTGGTTGAAGATGGTGTTGGTATCGAGCGGCGGAGCAAAGTTGCTCTTGTTCAGGATGTTGAAGAACTCCGCGCGGAACTGAACACTTCCGCTCTCCAGGCCCGCAATCTTGGAGTTCTTGACGAGAGAGAAGTCGAGGTTGGACAAGCCGGGGCCGGAGAGCTCGTTCCTTCCCGCGTTGCCCAGCCGTATGATCTGCTGCTGCGGTCCGCTGGATGTCTGGACGGTCTCGACGGGCGCGGAGAAGCATTGCAACTTCACGTACTGACTCGGATTACCCGGATTCACAACCGAACTGCAGCTAGGGCTCTTTACCCGGTCTGGATAGTCCCACGGATCGGTGCTGTTCATCCCGAGCGGGTCGCCTGCGATCAGGACAGAGAATGGAGCGCCGCTGGCCGCCTGGTAGATCGCACCCGCCTGCCACCCATTCGCCGTCCAGCGAAGTGCTGATGGACCCTCCTTTAATTCGGGTGTGTTCCAGAGGATGCTGACGATTCCGTCATGCGCCAAGTTGAAATCGGAGAGGCCGCGCCGGGTTCTCGGATCGAACCATAGTGGAGGACTCGAAGGCGAATTCGCGAACTGGTCACCGGCGATCGACGATGATCCGCTGTCGATACTCCGACCCCACGTGTACGATCCGCGGAGCTGCAGCCCGTGACTCAGCCGCTGGTCATATCCCACCTGAAGGCTGTGGTAGTAGGAGTCGGCATCGTAGGAGGTGCGGTTGATATCTCCAACATTTGGGTTCAGCACTGTGCCGCCCAGGTAGTTATCACCCGATGGCCAGACATATCCTGCAGCAGTCTTTGTCGGCATCACGATGTTGGCATCGTCCGTGTGATATGGCAGGTGGACTCCACGCGAACCGACATAGGCCAGTGTCAGGCTGCCGTTGGACAAGATCTCCTGCTGGAGGCTCAGGTTCCAGTTGTAGCTGAAGCTGCGAGGCGGATGCGGATCGAAATAGGAGACGCGCTCACTCGTGAGCGGACCGCTGGCCACCGCTTTTACGGCGAGATCATAGGCTCCAGTTGGAAATGTTCCCGCGCCAGGATGCACCAGCGTCGGATCAACCGTGAAAGGCGCTGAACCCGCGGAGCTGATGAGGAACAGATAGGGCAACGGAAGAACATCGTAGATCCCGAATCCCGCGCGGACGGAGGTCTTCCCGTGGCCATATGGGTCCCAGGCAAAACCCAGCCGGGGCGAAAAGTCTTTGAGCGTCGGGTTGCTGAAATATGGATCGCCAATATGCACCTGCGCGTCCGTCATATTGCGCAGTGTCGATAGCCGCCCGTGCACTTCGGTCGGTACAGTCACCATCTCATAGCGCACTCCATAGTTCAGAGTGAGGTTGCTCCGAATTCGCCAATTGTCCTGCGCGTATCCGGCAAACAGAGACTGTCGAATACCGCGCTCGCTTTCTCCGCTGGGCAACTGCACCCCGTAGACAAGCGGCTTATTCGTCAGGAAGTCCGGAACGCTCGCGTATACAAAACGCCCGTTCTCGGTGAAGCGCATGAAATTGTTCGACTGCATGCGCTCAAAAGCAAAGCCGAATTTGAATGTATGGTTGCCGTGCGTGAGAAAGGCATCGTCATAGAGCTGGAACGAGTTCCAACCGATGACGAAGTTGGGAAAGCCGCCGACGCCGCCATAGAAGTTAGACCAGGTCGGTACGATCAGAAAAGGCGCTGGCCTGCCGGGCACAGATCCCAGCGAAGTGTCGCCGGCCAAGGGGTTGATGGGATTGGCTGTATTCGAGATCGCGTGATTGCGGCTGAAGCCAAACCGAACCGTATTCAGCAGGCTGGCGCTGAAGGTATGCGTCTCCTCGAGGCTCGCGAAGGTCCTCACATCCTGGTTGACGAAATGCAGATTGTTCAGCGAGTCGGGCTCCGTGAGGTCGGTGGTGACATAGAGAAAGGTGCCTGAAAGAGTATCCCGATCCGAGAGATGGTGATCGACTTTGCCGGTGTAGAAATTCTCATTTCCGATCTGGTTGGTCGCCACCCGATAGTTGCCAACATCGCCTGACGGGTCGAGACCGGCATTTGGCAGCGGCCAGAATGCAAGATACGGAGTGACCGCTGGATCAACCGTTACGCTGCCGGTAGACAGGACGCCCGCACGCGCCGCTGCAGAAGGCACGCGGTCCACCTGGGAGACGCCCAGCGCTTGTCTGAGGCCCTCATAGTTAAAGAAGAAAAAGGTCTTGTCATGGACGATCGGGCCTCCGATTGTGCCTCCAAACTGATTGCGTCGGAAGGGCGCTATGGTTGGGCCATCGAAGTAGTTTCTTGCGTCCAGTGCGCTGTTGCGCAGGAACTCATAGGCGCTTCCATGAAAATTGTTTGTCCCCGAACGGGTGACGGCATTGATGACGCCACCCGAGGTCTTGCCGTACTCAGCGGAATAGTTCGTCGTGATGACGGAAAATTCCTGAACGGCATCGACGCCGGTGATCGTCCCGAGTACTCCACCAGGCGCTCCATTGGTGTAGTCGTTGAAGCTGACTCCATCCAGACGGTAATTGTTCTGTTGCGGCCGGGTTCCGGAGATACTCATCTGGTTGCCGAAGCCGCGAAGCACGCGGTTCACGTCCGATGTCCCGGCGCTGCCAATCGCGGACTGGTTGCGCACCGCGTTGGCGCCAGGCTGCAGCGTGATCAATTGCGACCAGTCACGGCCATTCAGGGGAAGCTGCCGCATGGTGGTGCTGTCCACCACGGCGCTGATGTCCGACGTGGTCAACTCAATCTGCGCGGCGGTCCCGCCCACCTTTACTTCTTCGGTAGAGCTGCCCACCTTCAGCGAAAAATTCACGGTAAGATTCGCACCGACGGTGAGAGTGATGCTGTTGGCAACTTCGGGGGAGAAACCCTGTGCAGTGACTGCCACTGAGTATTGCGACGGCTGCAGATTGGGAACACTATAGGAGCCCGAGGAGTTGGTTACAGCGGATCGCGCGGTGCCTGTCGCCGTTTCTGTGATGGTCAAGTGCGCGCCCACGATAGCGGCGCCCGAGGAATCGGCGATCACTCCCTGGATCGTGCCTCCGGCGACCTGTGCCGATAGATGGCCCGGTGCGCCCAAGCAAAGCACCAACACAATTGCGACACCGAGATAACGTGTTCTCAATAACCGGGCATTCATCATGACCTCCCAAATGGAATCAGTAAGTACAGCGTTCCCCCGGTAGCTACGCCTCTGGCGTCGAGGAAGACTCAGTAACAGGAAGACAATGGCTGATTTGAAAAGCTCAGCTCAGAGAATCGAAGGCTCTGCGAAAGGACAACCCGCGAAAATCATGGCGGGTGTTACCGAGAGCAAACTTAGCTCGCCCGACAACACTTCGCGGCCAACCCAAGGCGCAGCTGGGAGCCGCATCCATCCTGAGTGACTGTCAATAGCGAAGCGTCTAAACATGCGTGCACGTTCATGGTGACGCTAGCATACATCATTCGGCGGCCAATGCGTCTGCAGGTGCTGGGCGATGGGGGAACGGCATCTTCGCTCTCCCACCATCGCTTGGCTACAACGGTCGAACCACACGGTCCTGGGGCAATAGAGGGTGAAGGGTGACCCAGCGACCGGCGTGATGGAGGTCGGCGTGATGGTGAAGACGTACAGCTTGTTCGTGGCATGGCTGGTGGCGTAGAGGTGATAGCTCTTGTCCCAGGCATCGGCGGAGACCTTGGAGAAGGCTTTTCGGTTACTGGGCGTGATCGAAGAGCAGATGGCTGCACCCCGACACACGATGCAAGCAGAGCAGTCAGGGGAGCAGTCACGTGCGATTGATGCCGAACAGGAAGAACCTCTTGCGCATCGACTGGCGCAAGCTGAGAACAGCCGATCGGCAGCGCACTCAGGTCAGAGAGAAACTATGACGCGAATATGCCGTACACCCCCAAAACATGTGTAGTAAACCATTGATGATACGCAACTCCTGCAACACCCTAAAGTGCAGGCCGCGCCTTTATTAAACGTCTTGAATACAATGACTTAGAAGATAATCTTCGAGCTGCCTACGAACCAGTAGGCCGGAGGCTCGAAGCATTCTTGGCGCACCATTCACTTCCCACCGGACATACTTCTATAAGCTACTGTATTGAATCCACTTAGCGCGGTTCAAAATCGCTCGCGGGGAGCTAGTCACGACGAATGCAAACTGCCGCTGAGTTTTTGAAACCATCGTCGCTATGGCGAACGTATGACATCAAATCTCACCAAACTCTGCGTCTTGATCTTTTCCGTCACCTGTTCGGTCTTTGCAAGTGATTTGCCCAAGCAACAACTGGAGCTGGTAGCCGAGCAAGCGGTCGCCGCGCGGCAGAAAGTCATGCAGCAGGATGCCACCACTGCCGATGTGGACGCCTTCCTGGTGTTCGGTACGGACAATCTGATTTATGAAGATCCTGTCGTAAAAATGAAAATCGAAGGAAGAGACCAGATTCGTCAGGGAATGGCCAACTTCCTTGGCCTTTCTCGACGGGCCCACATCGCAATAAACAAACGCATTGCCGTGGCAAATGTCGTGGTCCTCGACCAAGAGGTCTCCTTCGAGGAAAAGCAACAGGACAACAGTTGGAAGCCACGCAGCCGACATCAGGTCACTATCTTTGAGTTCGAAGGCCCCAAGATTCGACGAATCGCGGACTACTGGTCACGCTAGGATCTCTGCCACCCACGTCGTACCATCGGAACCAATGCCGCCTCGGCCACTCTCTCGTCCGCTCTTCCTTCTTCTGCTGGTCACCGGGCTTTTCACCTTCCTGATCCAATCCGGGGAACTGGGCACTTCTGACACGACGCACCGGCTGCAGGTGGCGCATTCCCTCTGGACGGGCCAGCCGCAGGTCTTTGCTGCTGAATACCCGGAATTCGGGCTCCATGGACGCGGTGGCCGGCTCTATGCCTGGTATGGGATCGGGCAATCGCTGCTGATGCTGCCGGCGGACCTTGCCGGCTCGGCGGCCGCCAAGTTGCCGTTGTGGCGTGATTACGTGCTCAGCGGAGAAGACCCCGCCATCCGCAGCATTCTCGTGAGCATCAGCACCAATATTCTGGTCAATGTCCTGACCGCGCTGGCCGCATTCCGTCTGCTGGGCCTCTTCGGCTTCTCGGCGGGCGAGTGCGTCGCGGGCGTGCTGAGCCTGCTATGCGCCACCACCCACCTGCACTACGCGCAGAACATGGCGGAGAACAACTACATCCTGCTGCTGACGATCACCGGCTTCGCCCTGCAATACAAATGGCTCATCACCGGCAATCGGCGCGCGTTGTTCTGGGGATCGGCGGCGCTTGGACTCAATCTGCTGACCCGCGTCACGACAGCGATGGATCTCTTCGCAGCCGGCTGCTTCATTCTGCTGGCCGCTCACTTCTCCCGGCGTGGCACATATGCGAATGTGAATCGTCTCCCAGAGCCGGCACGGGACGCTGCCTCAAAGCGGCCGGTTCTCATTACGGCCCGTGAATATCTGCGCGGCAGTCTTCCGGTCTACGCGGTCTTTCTGGTTATCGACCGGGTTTATCAATACATCCGATTCGGCTCCTGGACCAACACCTATGTCGCCATCTTTGCGCGGGAGCAACGGATGATGGATCCAACGCTGCCCGCGAATTTCCCCTTCAATAGAGGCTGGTTCGAGGGAGGATTCCACTCCGGTGTTCTGGGTCCGATCTTTATGCCGGAGAAGTCGATCTTTCTGTTTGATCCGATGTTTCCGTTGGCGCTGCTGCTGACGGCTCTTCTATGGAAGCGGCTTTCGCCCGCGATGCGCGCCTTCGCTGTAGCGTCGCTGGCGATGCTGGCCGCGTATGTCCTTTTCTACGCGCGCTACAACTGGTGGGCCGGCGACTTTGCCTGGGGCGACCGCTATATCTCCAGCGCCGTTGAGCTGACGACGCTTCTCGCGATCCCGCTCCTGCTTCGATACCGAAAGATGCTGGGACGAACCGTTTGGTATTTCGGGATGGCGATCACAGCAATCAGCGTTGCGATCCAGTGCGCATCGCTGGCCTTCTGGCTTCCGCTGGAGATTTACCAGATGGAGACCCTCGGCCATCCCACCTGCGTCGTGCTGCTGCGCTTCAAAAACATCGCGGCATTTGCGCTGCACAAGCGTGCGGCCTGGGGGCTGGATACGCCGGCCATGTTTCAGGACTCCTGGGACGCGATGCACATCACTACGTGGAACTTCCTGCCCTCCCTGTTGCGCCATGTCGGTCAGGCGCCACTGTGGGTGGTAGATGTGCTGTACGGCGTGTGGGCCGCCATGGGTCTCGCGCTTCTTCTCACGGCGGCAAAGCTTGCCCGTGTCCTGATGCATCCGGCACGCGAGAGCGCTGCCGCCGGAAAGTGATTCCTTCCGGCTTGGTCCATCCGGGCTAAAAGCTCCGGCCAGACCGGTGCAACGTTGTGTCGAAACGACTCCAGGCCGGTTCGGGCGTCGGGGAGCGTCGCCATAGCGATAAGTTTTGCTATGCAAATGCGCCAGCCGGGCTGTAACCTCCCCCCACCCGGCGACTCTAACCGAATGCTGGCGACTGTTGGTCTCCCGATAGGGCAAGCAGCACCGGCGGGTCGCTCTGACTCATTTGTGAAGGGGTTGCAATCCGCAAACGCGGTAGACAACGTAATCCGGATGGACACACCCTCAGGCGGCACAGCTTGAGGATCTCAACAAGGAAGGTTTTTCGCGATGAACAATAGCGTCAAGACTCTCATTCTGACTGCGGCTGTAACCGGCTTGTTCGGTGGCACCTCGGCCCGCCTCAATGCTCAGCCAGCCACCAACGGACCGGCCACCGTGAGCACAAGCTCGAACGTGGGCACTGCCGTGCATCTGAAGACCAACTTCCAGGACACCAGCAAGCACTCCTGTAAGGGCAAGAACGACTGTAAAGGCCAGGGCGGATGCAAAGCGAGCGACAACGGCTGCAAAGGCAAGAACAGCTGCAAGGGCAAGGGCGGCTGCGCGACGGACGGCTCCAAGATGCCTCAGGCATAACCACCACCTGCGCGAGGGCGGCCAGGTGGAACGGCAGCCCTCGCCAACTCCTCTTCGCATCGGTTCCCGCCGACATTCGACCCGATCGCTGCTGACTGGAATCGACAGATGCCTGCCAATCGTTTCAATGGATTTACGGACTACGGTGTCGGAATCGGCCTGAGAATTCCGCACTACCAGCACATCTTTGAAAAGAAGCCAGTCGTCGACTGGTTCGAAATCATCTCCGAAAACTACATGGTGGATGGCGGCCGGCCGCTGCAGGTACTGGATCAGATCCTGGATCGATACCGCGTGGTGCAGCATGGCGTCTCGATGTACTTCGGCTCTGCGCAGCCACTCAGCCGCGAGCATCTGAAGCGGCTGAAAACTCTGGTTCGGCGCACCAATACGCCGTGGCTCTCCGACCATCTTTGCTGGGGCAGCGTGGATGGCCGCTACACGCACGACCTGCTGCCGATCCCGTACACCCGGGAAGCGGTGAAGGTGACGGCGAAGCGCATTCGCCAAGTGCAGGACTATCTTGAGATTCCCGTTGTCGTCGAAAACGTCAGCAGCTATGCCGAGTACCACGAGAGCGAGATGACGGAGTGGGAGTTCCTCAACGAAGTGGTCGAGACGGCGGACTGCGGCATTCTACTGGACGTCAACAACATCTACGTTTCGTCGCAGAACCACACATTCGATCCGCTGACCTACGTGAACAGCGTTCCAAGCGAGCGCGTGGCGCAGATTCACATCGCGGGGCACTCGAAATATCGCAGATACATTCTGGACACGCACGATCATCCGGTGATTGATCCGGTGTGGGCGCTCTATGCGCGCGCCATCGAGCGCTGCGGCCCAACAGCGACCCTGCTGGAGTGGGACGACAACATCCCGTCGTTCGACGAGGTGCATGCGGAGGCGCTGAAGGCGAACCGCTATTTGCAGCGTGCAAAGGTGCCGGCCGCGCCGCCCGCTACGCTTGGCGATAGGCACGAAGAGACGCGGGCGTCGGAGTCCGCGCGATGACGCTGCTTGAGCTTCAGCGCCGGATGGCCGAGGCCGTCACGCTGCCGCTGACCCGTACGGAAAACATGCAGCGGAAGACGCGGGATGGCCGATCGATGAAAGCGGAGGCGGCTGCATTCATCAAGCCGAACGACCGGCTCACCTCATTCGAGCGGCTGGAGATCTACAACCGCCAGTATTGGTTCCGCATCATCTCCGCATTTTCGGAAGACTTTCCCGCGCTCGCTGCCGTGGCCGGCGATGCTGCCTTCGAAAGACTGACGCGAGCGTATCTGGCGGATTGCCCGTCGCAGTCGTTCACGCTGCGCAACCTTGGCTCGCATCTCGAAGACTGGTTGCGCGAGCATCCTGAGCACGCGGGGAAGAAGCCTGAACTGGCGCTCGATGTCGTGCGGCTGGAGTGGGCTTACATCGAAGCCTTCGACAATGCCGCAGAGCGCGCTTTGACCCTCGCCGACCTCGGCCAGCTCGATGGAGAGTCACAGCTCTCCCTGCAGCCGCATCTGCGTCTGCTGCACCTGCTGCATTCCGTCGATGACTTCGTGATCGATGTGCATCGCCGGCAGGCATCGCAGAGTGTGGCCAGCAACGCAGTCACCGGCGTGAAGCGGTCGCGAAGCCGGCGCCTGCCAGCTTCGCTGAAGCGCGGCGACATATTCCTGGGCGTACATCGTTACGAGAACGCTGTCTATTACAAGCGCCTCGACAGCGAGGAATATCGGTTGCTGGGAGCGCTCGAAGCCGGGAAGACGCTGGGCGAGGCTCTGGATCAGGCCTTCCTGTCGTCAGCACTTTCCGAAGAAGAGCGGCCCGCGCGCGTGCAGGCGTGGTTTCAAAACTGGGCCGAACTGGGGTGGTTCTGCCGCCACAAGCCGGCGGCGGCTCGGCGCGCCGCCAGAAGGCGGGTCAACTAGATGCCGGCTGGCACGCCCTTGAGCCAGTTTCATCGTCTCTACGCGCAATTTCGCCGTGGCGCGTCCGCGCTGCAATCGCCATTGCTGCTGCTGGTGCGGCTCTACTGGGGCTGGCAGTTCGCCCAGTCAGGCTGGGGAAGGCTGCATCACATCCCGCAGGCCACCCAGTTCTTTGCCAGCCTCCACATTCCGTTTCCCGGCGCCAATGTGGTCTTCGTTTCATCGTTGGAGTTTGTCGGCGGCATTCTGCTCATCCTCGGCCTCGCATCGCGCGTTATCAGCCTGCTGCTGGCGATCGACATGATCGTCGCCTATCTCACCTCGGATATGGAGGCGCTGCACTCCATCTTTTCCGATCCCGGGAAGTTCTATAACGCCGATCCCTACACCTTTCTCTTTGCTTCGCTGCTGATCCTCATCTTTGGTCCCGGACGATTTGCCCTGGACTGGCTGCTGCGGCGCAGGCAATCGCTGACGAACGAGTCCGTAGCAGCCTGAAGAGACCGGTCGATCTCTTTTTAAGAATGCGGGACGAAGCGCAGCGACGCGGAGTTCATGCAGTAGCGAAGGCCGGTGGGATGCGGACCGTCGGTGAAGACGTGTCCGAGATGCGCGTCGCAAAGTTTGCAACTCACGGCCGTGCGCTCCATACCCAAGAGTGCTGTCTTTCAGCTCGACGACGTTTTCCTTCGCGATGGGGGACCAGAAGCTGGGCCAGCCCGTGCCGGATTCAAACTTCGTGTCTGAGCTGAACAGCGCCGTATCGCAGCAGATGCAGCGATAAAGACCGCGCTTGTGCTGGTTCCACAGGGCGCCGGAGAAGGCCATTTCCGTATCGGCGAGACGCGCGATGTCATAGACGTTCGGGGAAAGCTGCTTTTGCCAGTCGCTCGCGCTCTTGACCACCTTGGCCACCGTGACCTTTTTGAGGCGCTTTCCGTCATCCGAAAAGAGGACAACGAGGACCGGTCCAGCAGCATGCGAGGGCAGATCGTCGGCCAATGCCTGATGCGGACGCCGGATGGAGAGCAGCCCCACGCCACAGGCCGCTGCGATCGCGGTGGAGAGAAATATGCGGCGCGTCACTTGCTGTGCATCGTGATCGTTGGCTGGTTTTGACTCGAACATGATTGACCCTCCGCTCCACACGTTTGGGACGCAGGATTGCCGCAAGGGTTACGCAGCAGCAGGCGGAATGGATGTCGAAGGTGGCGCGGGCTACTTGACGGCTGCCGGCGGCTGAGACGCATCCGGGTGCTCGACCGGGTTCTGCGGTGCGATCAGCGCAACCTCTTCGAGAATGCTGATGCCGCCGCGGCGCAGCAGATTTGCCACGACTGCCCGCGTCAGGCGCGTGGCGTCGTATTCCACACGGATGGTCTTCGCCGGCTGGTCGATCTCAATGCGGCGGATGCCGTATACCTCTTTGAGATTGCCCAATGCGAACATCGCGGCCTCAGAGGGTTGATCCTCATAGCGGAATAAGATATCGACATTCGTCATCGAGTATTTCCTCTATTTCCAGTCATTTACGAGCGCCGGTGAGGCTTGCTTCGATCGAAGGCAGCAGAATCGACCACCCTCCGATAGGTTTTACGGGGAGACTCTAGCCGCATCATAGATCATTTTCCGGATATTGGCCGCACCAAGGGCGACCGCCCGGCTCGCCATCCAGCTAGAGGCGGCGGAGATATTCGATGATCTCGGGACTAGTCCAGTCCTGCGCGCCGATGAACTTACGCCGGATGGTTCCGTGCTGGTCGATGACATAGGTTTCCGGCCACCGGTTGGTACCGTACAGGTCGGCGGCGCGATGCGCCGGATCGTCGATGGTGAGCAGGCTGATTTTGTGGTCGGTCAGGTACTCCCGGTAGGCTTGCTGATCTACGTCAATACTCACGGCAATGACCTGGACCTGGGGCAATTGTTGCTGCATCGCGGTAAGCGAGGGCAGTTCGGCGACGCAGGGGATACACCAGGTCGCCCAGAAGTTGAGGATCACGATCCTGCCCCGGTAGTCGGCCAGACGGAGACTGCGGTTTCCGTCGGTGACTGTGAAGTCCGGTGCGGGGCGTCCGGTCTGGCGCGGATGAGCGCCGCGGTCGCAGCCGGAGGCCAGCAAAAGAAACGCAGCCAGGATGAGGCGGATGTGCTTCACTCTGCTCATCATACGGCGAACTGCGGGCGTCCGGTGCCGATGCAGACTTCCACTGCCCAGGCGCAGTAGATGAAGCCGACCTGATGCGCCGGACATCCTTATACTTGAGGAATAACGAATTCTCATGATTCTACTGACCCGAAAAGCGGAGTTTTCTGCCGCCCACTACTACTGGAACGACGCCTGGAGCGAGGCCGAGAACCAGCGCATCTTTGGCAAGTGCGCCAACCGCAACGGGCATGGCCACAACTACACCCTGGAGGTAACGGTGGCGGGCGAAGTCAACCCGCAGACCGGCTTTGTGGTGGACCTGAAGCAACTGAAGGACGTGATGCACAGCCAGGTTGTGGACGTGTACGACCACCGGCACTTGAATCTGGAGGTTCCGGAGTTTCGCGATCGCGTGCCGACTGTAGAGAACATTGCGCTGAGCGCGTGGGAGCGGCTGGAGGGCAAGATTCCCGGCGCAAAGCTGGAGCGAGTACGCGTGTACGAGACGCCTGACCTCTATGCGGACTGTTTTGGGTCGAAGGTCGCGCGATGAACGTCACCTTTACCCGCCGCTATCACTTCAGCGCATCGCACCGGCTGGATTGCGACGCTTTGAGCCCGCAGCAAAACCGTGATGTCTATGGCAAGTGCAACAATCCGCATGGACATGGACATAACTACCGGCTTGAGGTTTCCGTGCGCGGCCCGGTAGACCGAGAGACGGGCATGGTGATGAATATGGCCGATCTGGACGCGCTGGTGGGCAGCTCCGTGGTGGAGCGCTTTCATCTCGCCAATCTGAATATGGATCCGCTTTTTGAGCAGACGGTGCCGACAACGGAGAATCTGTGCCGCGCCATTCATCGTCTGTTGGTGGATGATCTGCCGGCCGGCAAACTCGATCGGATACGGATCGAGGAAACGGAGAATAACTTCTTTGAATACGCAGGGGAGGCAGCGCGTGGCTAAAGAGAGACGTGCGGAAGCGCACGCGGGAGCGACGATCCAGCCGATTCATACGGCCGTGGTGAACGAAATAGACGCGCTGGATGGCGCGGCGGCGAAGGGACTGGAGCGGTACACCACGCAGCAGATCTATGGAGAGCTGCTGGCGCGCTTTGACGAAGACCCGACCCGCGATGGGTTGCTGAAGACCCCGGAGCGCGTCGAGAAGGCGATGACGTTTTTGACGCAGGGTTATCACCAGCATCCACAGGAAATTCTGCGCGGCGCTCTCTTCGATGTGGATTATGACGAGATGGTGATGGTCAAGGACATCGAGATGTACTCACTGTGCGAGCATCACCTGCTGCCGTTCTTCGGCAAGGTGCATATCGCCTACATTCCCAAGGGGAAGGTCGTTGGGCTGAGCAAGCTGCCGCGCCTGGTGGATGTGTTCGCGCGGCGGCTGCAGGTGCAGGAGCGCATGACGCGGGAGATTGCGGGCGCCTTGCAGGAGGCGATTGCGCCGCAGGGCGTTGGGGTGGTGGTGGAGGCGCGCCATCTCTGCATGATGATGCGCGGGGTGGAGAAGCAAAACTCGTCGACCGTGACCTCCTCGATGTCCGGCGTTTTCCTGGAAGACAAGACACGTGCGGAGTTCCTCTCGCTGGTGCGCGACCACGGGCGCAACAGCTTCTAGAGGCCTGGCCGTTATAGTGGGGAAGTGAACGGCCTGCTGATCCTCGACAAGCCGGCGGGCATGACCTCCCACGACGTGGTGGCGCGGACGCGTCGCATCGTGAACGAGCGCTCCATCGGGCACCTGGGCACGCTCGACCCCATGGCCACCGGAGTATTGCCATTGCTGCTCGGCCGCTACACGCGGCTGGCGCAGTTCTTCGGCCGCATGGAGAAGAGCTACACCGGCACCATCCGCTTCGGTCAGGCAACGACCACCTACGATGCCGAGGGCGAACCAGTCGGCCCTCACACGCCGGTATCGCTCGATCGGGAAGTGCTCAAGGCGCATGCGGAGCATTTCAACGGAGAGCTGCTGCAGACCCCGCCTGCGTACAGCGCGAAGAAGATTGGCGGACGCGCGGCATATTCGCTCGCGCGCGCAGGGGAAGCCGTGGAGCTTGCGCCGGTGCGCATTGTTGTCCACGAATTTGCGATTACATCGGTCGATGGCGATACGGCCGCATTTCGGGCAACGGTCTCTGCCGGCGGATACATCCGCTCGCTGGCGCACGACCTGGGCCAGCGGCTGGCCTGCGGCGCGCATTTGGCATCGCTGCGACGCGTTGCCGCGGGACCCTTCTGCGTTGATGAGGCCCTCTCGCTGGAGCAATTGGCAACGCTGACAGAGGCGGGGGAGCTGGAGCGCCATCTGCCGCATCCGCGCACGCTGCTGCCGGAGTTTCCAGCGGCCACCGTGGACATCCACACGGCTGGCCGCATGCGGAATGGCGCGCTTTGCAACCTCGCGGACTTTTCCGCGGCGCCGCGCGTCAAGGTGTTCGCGAACCGGCACGAGCTCATCGGCATCGCCCAGCGGGTTGCGGGGACGCTCTTTCAGCCAATGGTGGTGATTGGGTGATGCGGCGCGCGTCTAATTCTTATGCAACCACGGTGTGACCAGCGGCAGCAGGTTGCGCGCTACCTGCTGATTGCCCTGCGCAGTCGCGTGGATGCCGTCCGCCTGCATGCTGCCGGTGGTGCCGTAGACGTTCTGCAGCAGAAAGGGAAGTAGCGGCACGTGATATTGCCTGGCCAACAACGCGTAAGTCTCATTGAACTGGTGGATATAGTCCGCGCCGTAATTGGGCGGCAACGTGATGCCACCAAGCACGACCTTGGTCCCCGCATGTTGCAAGGTAGAGACGATCTGATCGAGATTCTTGCGAGTGCTGTCGATGGGCAGGCCGCGGAGACCGTCGTTGCCGCCGAAGGCAACGATGACAAGGGCTGGTTTCAGGGCAAGAACATCGTCCAGCCGGTCCAAACCGTCTTTGGTGGTGTTGCCGCTGACGCCGGCGTTGATCACATGGTAGTGAAAGCCTTTGGCGTTGAGATCCTTTTCGAGAAAATCAGGATAACTATTTCCGGCGTCGGTGCCATAGCCTGCAGTCAGGCTGTCGCCAAAGGCGACAATGACCGGGCGCTCGTCTTTGGCTGGAGCCACGGGCTGCGGCGATACTGCAGATGGCGTCGCGGCAGGCTCAGGCGCCGGCTTTCCCTTGCAGCCGGCGACAGCGGCGATCGCAAGTGCGGCGGCGAGGTAAAGCGGCAGACGGGAACTGCGTGGATGCATCACACGTTCAATCTAGCAGTAGATGGCCGGCGGGACGAGGGCGCAAGGCGCAAAGGGGCAGCATGATCGAAGTGCGGGGCTTGAAGAAGTCGATTCATAACGGCACGAACCTGGTGGAGATTTTACGGGGCATCGACCTGACCATCCCAGCAGGGCAGTTTGCCGCAATCATGGGCGCCTCGGGCAGCGGCAAAAGTACTCTGCTGGGGCTGCTGGCGGGACTGGACGCGCCCACCGAGGGCGAAGTGATCCTGGACGGAACGCCGATCTCGCGCATGAACGAGGATGAGCTGGCGGAGATTCGCGGAAAGAAGCTTGGGTTTGTCTTCCAGTCCTACCAGCTCATTCCCATGCTCACGGCGCTAGAAAATGTCTTGCTGCCCTTTGAGCTGAACGGGTCTTCTCATCGTCCGGGCGATGGACGTGCACGGGCCACGGAACTGCTGGACAGTATGGGCCTGGCAGACCGTCTGCATCATTATCCGGTGCAGCTCTCCGGTGGTGAGCAACAGCGCGTCGCGCTGGCCCGCGCCTTCATGCTGGAGCCGCCGATCGTGCTGGCGGATGAACCGACCGGCAACCTTGACTCGCACAATGGTGAGCATGTGCTGGACCTGTTGCTCCAGCGTCATCGCGAGAGCGGTACGACGCTGGTGATGGTGACGCACGATCCGCAGGTCTCTGCGCGGGCGGAGCGGCGCATCGTGCTGCGCGACGGCCTGGTCATTGAAGACAGCCTGGTCACGGAGCCGGCGGCTGCAGCGGAGGCACGACTGTGATCGCACCACGGCACACACTCTTAGCTGGAGTGCTGCTTTGCGCATTGCCTGGCGCGAGTTTCAGGCCGCCCCGGCGAAGTTTTTATTCGTAATCGTGTCGGTGGCGATCGGGGTGGCGGCGCTGACTGGCGTTCGTGGCTTCACCGACTCCTTCCAGAAGACGCTGCTGGGGCAGGCACGCACCATCATGGCCGCGGATGTTTCCGCGCGCATGTTCCGTCAGCCATCCGCGAAAGAGACTGCCGACCTGAATGCTCTGCACGGGATAGAGCGCACCCAGGTGACCGAGATGGTTTCGATGGCGTCAACGCCATCGGATCCGATTCCCCTGCTGGTATCTCTGAAGGCGGTCGATCCATCGCGGTATCCGTTTTATGGTGCATACAAGCTCCGTCCCGCGGGCACATTGCGCCAGGAGCTGTCTCCGCAGTCCGTTTTGGTAGGCGATGACTTGTTGATCCGGTTGCGTGCGCGGATTGGCGATCCGCTCAAGATAGGCAACAGCACCTTCCGCATCGCCGGCGTCATCGAACGCGAGCCGGATCGCATGAACTCCACCATGGGCATCGGGCCGCGCGTACTCATTACGCGACAAGGTCTGGCAGCGAGCGGTTTGCTGCAGCCAGGCAGCCGCGCAGGAGAGCGCTTCCTGATGCGAATTGACCCAGGCGCAACCAACGTCAAAGATCTGCACACGCAGGTGGAGAAGATTCTCCCCGAGGCCCAGGTGACGGATTTCCGCGAGGCGAATCCTGCACTGACCCGCGGTCTGGAGCGGGCGAGCAGCATGCTGAGCCTGATCTGCCTGGTGGCGATGGTGCTGGGTGCGATCGGCGTGGCGATGTCGATGCGCGCGCATCTGGAGCAGCGGATGGACATTCTGGCGACCATGAAATCCATCGGGGCCCGCTCGTCTGACATCCTGCGTATCTATCTTTTGCAGACGCTGATCCTCGGGCTGGTTGGCGGTCTGGTGGGCGTGGTGGCCGGCTTCGGTGTGGAATGGACGATTCCGCTGCTGGCCGCAAAGTTGCTGCCGATTGAACCGACGCTGCGCCTGCCGATACGTGCGGGCCTTGCCGGGCTGGGTACCGGCATGCTCACGACCCTGCTCTTCTGCCTGCCGCCGCTGCTCGATATCCGCCACGTGAAACCGAGTCTCGTGCTGCGGCGTCAGGTGGAGGCGCAGCCGGAGTTGACACTCAAGGAACGCTGGCAGCGGCGTCGCATGCAGTGGATCACGACTGCCATCATCCT
Organism: uncultured Acidobacteriaceae bacterium; assembly: GCA_963763665.1. Classification (GTDB taxonomy): domain Bacteria; phylum Acidobacteriota; class Terriglobia; order Terriglobales; family Acidobacteriaceae; genus KBS-83. The sequence continues at coordinate 665,855 of CAVXPT010000007.1, forward strand.
GCTTGCGCTTGCTGGCATCGCCGCGGGACTCACCAGCTCGCTTACTGTGGCGACATGGTTCACGGTCGCCCTGGTCGCGCTCCTGCTATTTATCACCCTGCTGGCGCGAACACTGCTGCGTCTGTTGCGAACGGCGCTGGCGCGGACACGGCTCAGCCTGCCTTCTTCTGTTCGTCACGGTTTGTCGAATCTTTACCGGCCGGGGAACCAGTCGATTGCCGTGCTTACGGCGCTGGGCGCGGGCATCATGCTGATTCTCACCGTATTCCTGATGCAGAACGCCGTCCTGCGTGATCTGCAGGAGACGCTCGGCAAGGGTCTGCCGAATATCTTCCTGATCGATATCGCGACAGATGAACTTGAAGGTGTGTCCGCGGTGATCGCGAAACAGCCGGGTGTGCATGGCGCCATGGAGCGGCTGCCCCTGGTCGCGGGCCGGATGAATGAGGTCAACGGGAAGACTGGCGATCAACTGAAGGAAGAGAAGGTCCCGCGGCATCTGCTGCAATCGGTCAGCCTCACCTGGTCGGACACGGTTCCCGCGGGCGCCAAGGTGCATGCGGGTGCGTGGTGGCAACCGGGGGCTGAAGGCAAGGTCGCAGTCAGTGAAGGCCTGGCCAAAAGAATGCATGTAGGTATTGGCTCAACGATCCTGTTCACGGCGCAGGAGCGGCGCATTCCCGTCACCGTGGCAGCGCTCTACGCGAACGACGGGCAGCACGTCTACGGTCGCAGCGAGTTTGTCCTTTCGCAGCGGTCGCTGGTTCACCTTCCAGTGGTCTGGTACGGCGCTGTGCATGTGGATACGGAACAGATTCCGCAGATGCAACGTGCGCTCTTTGCCGCATATCCCACGGTGACCGTCATCAACATCGCAGATCTGCTGGATACAGTGGCCGGAGTTGTCCATCAGGTCACGCTGATCGTGCGATTCCTCGCGGCGTTTTCCATCCTCTCCGGTCTGGTGATCCTCGCCTCCAGCGTAGCCAGCACGCGTTTTCGCCGCATCCGCGAGGTCGTGGTGCTCAAGACCCTTGGCGCGCGTCGTGCGCGCGTTGCGGCGGTCTTTGGCGTGGAGTTTACCGTGCTGGGCCTGCTCGCAGGAGGAGTGGGCGTGATCTTCGCCAATCTCCTCACCTTCATCCTGCTGCACCGGCTCGATGTGCCGTATCGCGTTCAGTTGTCAGTCGGCATTGCGGCTGCAGCCGGGACGGCCGTGTTAGCCGTGCTCACCGGGTGGCTCGCCAGCATCCGCATCCTCGGGCAGCGGCCGCTGGAAGTGTTGCGCGAGGAGTAGCTTGCCCAGCTCAAACGGGCTGGGTGGTCCATCGTCGGGCGGAATGTCGCCGCCACCTTCATCGTCGTTACCGCGATCTGGATTGCGATCCACGGGTGCCCACTTGCGCGCCATGAGCGGCACGAGGAAGAGAACGGCGAACACAGTCGTGACCGTTCCACCGACCACGACGCGTGCCAACGGCTTTTGCGTCTGCGAACCGATGCCGGAGGCGATTGCCGCTGGCAGCAAGCCGAGACCCGCTGCCATGCAGGCCATCACGATCGGGCGCATCTCGTCGAGCGCGCCAAGGAAGACGCCGCGCTCGCGGCCGTGATCGTGTTGCTGATGACGCAGACCCGTAAGGAAGACCACCGTGCACAGCGTGTTGAGGCCGAGGAGCGACGTGAAGCCCACCGCCGCTGAAATGCTGAATGACGTGTGGGTGAGTCCGAGCGTAAAGATGCCGCCGATGGCGCCAAACGGAAGCGTTGCCAGCACGATGAGCGCATCCCGGAAGGATTGGAAGAGCAGGTAGAGCAGCAGCAGCACGATGAGCAGCGAAATGGGCACAATGAAGGCAAGGCGATGCAGCTCTTTTTGCAGGCTGTCGTATTCGCCCGCCCAGGTGTAGGTGTAGCCCGATGGCAGCTTCACGTCGCGCGCAAGAACGCTCTTCAACTCTTCGATGGTGCTCTGCAGATCGCGGCCGCGCACGCTGAACTTGATGGGGATATACCGGCGTCCGCCCTCGCGGTAAATCATGAAGGCGCCGTTATGGAGTGTGACATTGGCCACGTTGCCCAGCGGAACCTGGTTGCCGTCCGGTGTGGGCAGCAGGATCTTGCGAATGGCCTCCGGCGTGTCGCGGAATTGCGGCCCGAAGCGAACCGCAAAATCAAATCGCCGCTCACCTTCGATGATCTGCGTCACCGCGGCTCCGCCAACTGCGGCCTGTATGGCATTGTTGATGTCTGCTGCGGCAATTCCGTAACGCGCTGCCTCTGCGCGATCGATGGAGATCAACAGGCTGGGTTGACCTCCCACGTCGAAGACGCCAACGTCGGTGACCCCTTTCACCTTGGTCATATCCTGGTAGATCTTGTCCGCCGTACTGGTCAGCGTGTCGAAGTCATCGCCGAAGAGCTTCAACGAGTTCTCACCCTTCACCCCGGACATCGCCTCTTCCACGTTGTCCTGAATGTTTTGCGAAAAGTTAAAGTCGATGCCGGGATATTGCTGAAACTTCTTTTGGATGGCGGCGATCAGATCTTCTTTTTTGCCATGGAACTGAGGGCGCCATGCACCGGCAGGCTTCAGCTCCGCGAGGAACTCGATGTTGTTGAAGGTGCTGACATCCGTACCGTCATCGGGCCGGCCCATCTGCGAGAGGCACTGCGTCACTTCAGGAAAGCTGCGCAGTACGCTGCGGAGCTGGTCGGCCAGATCCGCTGACTGCGGGAAGGCCATATCCTGCTGCATCGTCGCGCGAATCCACAGGTTGCCCTCTTCAAGCGCAGGCATGAACTCGCCGCCGATCTGCGTGAAAGCGAAAGCCGCGCCAACCAGCAGGACGAGTGCCACGAGCCAGACGAGAAGTGAACTCTTCAGCGCGAAGTGCAAGGCCTTTTCGTAAAGCCGGCGAATGTTTGCAATCAGCCAGGTCTCTTTGCCGGACACCTGTTTCGGCGAGGAGAGAAAGCACAGGACTGGAGCAAAGAGAAATGAATAGAGCAGCGCGCCGATGAGCGCGAAGCCATATGCCTGGGACATGGGCGCAAAGATTTTTCCCGGCACGCCCTGCATGGTGAACAGCGGGATGAACGAAACCAGAATGATGAGCGTTGCAAAGATGACGGGCCGCGAGCCGTCGGCAACGCCGGCGACGATCACGTCCGAGAGGGTCTCTCCGTGCCGGCGCCGGCTCAATTTGCGGTAGACATTTTCGAGGATGATGATCGATGCATCCACCAGGATGCCGAAGTCGATGGCGCCAATGGAGATCAGATTAGCGGAGCTGCCCTCCAGCACCATCAGGCTGAAGGCGAAGAGCAGCGCGAAGGGGATGGTGAGCGCGGCGATGGTGGTGATGCGTACATCGCCCAGCGTGATGTAGAGCACGATGGTGACCAGGACCATGCCCATCAACACAATGTGCTGCACTGTCTCGGTCGTGCGGTTCACCAGTCTGCTGCGGTCGTAGATGGTCTTGATCTGCATGCCGGGCGGCAGCAGATTGCCGGCATTCAGCTCGTTGATCTTCTTCCGCAGCGCTTTCAGCGCGGGCAGGGATTGTTCCCCCTTTTGCAGCAGAACAATGCCTTCCACGATGTCCGGATCTTCGTTAAAGCCGACCTTGCCCAGACGTGGCAGATGTCCTTCTTTGACGGTCGCCACATCGCGAAGCAGGATTGGCGTCCCATTGTGTTCGGCGACGACGACATTGTTCATATCGGCGAGCGATTTCAGCAGCCCGATGCCGCGCACATTCACGCTTTGGCTGCCCATGGTCAGGTAGTTGCCGCCGGCGTTGGCGTTGCTGTTCTGGATGGCCGTGACCACCTGGGTCATGGTGACACCCGCGGCGAGCAATCGGTTGGGATCGATCTCGGCCTGGTACTGCCGCGTCGTTCCTCCGAAGGTGGCGACGTCGATAATTCCGGGGACCGACTTGATCTGTCGAACGACGAACCAGTCCTGCTCCGCCTTCAACTCGTTCAGGCTATAGCTGGGTCCGATGAGCTGATAGCGATAAATCTCGCCGACCGGCGACTCGGGGGAGAGCTGAGGTTGAAGACTGTTCGGCAGAGTGAGCGATTGCAGGCGATTGAGCGCCTCCTGCCGATCGACGAAATAAGATGAGCTGAAATCAAAATAAAGTTTGACGTCGCTGAGGCCGAAAATACTGATCGAGCGGATTTCGGTCAGCTTCGGCGTGCCGTTCAACACGGCTTCCACCGGAATGGTGACCTGCTGTTCCATCTCCTCCGCGGACCATGCCGGATTCTGCGTGATGAACTCCACCATCGGCGGCGACGGATCGGGGTAGGCCTCAATGTCGAGCTGCGAAAAGGCAAATCCGCCCGCGGCCAGCGCCACGAGAAACAGAATCAGGACGATGGTGCGGTACTGCAGCAGCGCGCGTGTAAATCCCTGCATGGCTACTCCGACCCCGTACCGCGCAGCAGCTCCGCGCCGGTGCTGATCACACGGTCGCCCTCGTGCAGGCCGCCTGTGACCTCCGCGGTCGTGTCGTGAGCTTCGCCCACCTGCACATCCCGGCGGTCGTATTTGTTTTCGCCGGTTTGGACGTAGACATAGGTGCTGACGCCATCGCGGATGACTGCGGTGGCGGGCACCACAATTGCGTTGCGGCTGTGATCCGTAATCGAGACCGTGGCGTACATCTGCGGCTTGAACCGATGATGGGGATTGGGCAGGACGACTCGCACTTTGAGCGTGAGGGTCTGCGGGTCCACCGCATCCGAGATGTTATCGACCATGCCGTGATAGACAGTGTCGGGATAGCCATTGACCCGCACTTCGACCGGCTGGCCACGCCGGACAGATTGCACGTCGCGCGGATATAGATCGGCGACCACCCAGACATCGTTGATGTTCGCGATGGTTGCAATCGAGGTCGCGTTATCGAGCGACCGCTGCAGCTCGCCGCTGGCTGTGTTCACGTCCAGCACAACTCCCTGAATGGGAGACCGGATCGCGACCAGGTCTGAGTTATCCGACTCCTTATACCCAAGGATGTGCAGCGTCTGGAGAGCGCGGGCAAGCTCGGCGTGCGCTGCCTGATCCAACGCGTTGAGATCGTCGTAGTCCTTCTGCGCCATGACCTCGTGCTGCAGCAATTCCTTCGCACGATTCAACTGTAGGTCTGCGCGTGCCGCTTCGATCTTTGCCTTCTCATAGTCCGAGCGCGCCTGTTGCAGGTCGGTGCTCTGCAGCATGCCGACGATCTGGCCTTTGGCAACCTCCTGACCGGGCAGGACCTTGAGAGCAAGCACGCGCCCGCTGATCGGCGGATAGATGTGCACCACCGTCGTCGGATTCGCCTGGACACGTGCAGCAAGCGTCAGTTGATCGTGCACTGGCTGGACGTGCGCAACCACCGTATCCAGGACACGGTACTGGGGAGCCGGCGTGTCGGAGGCATCCGCTTGCTTGTGGCTGTCGCAGCCGCCGCAAATGAGGAGCATCCAGGCAGTGAAGAGAAGGGAACTGACGTGCAAAGCTTTCATGGAACGATCTCCGTAGCGGCGGCAAAGCTGACCTGATGCAGGCTGAGCCACACCTGCATGTTCGCGTTCAGCGCATCCAGGTTCACCTGCCGGTAGTCCTGCAAGGCACTCAGGTAATCGAGCAGCGTCGTGCCGCCGTGGCGATAGCTGTACTCAAGGTTGTCGCGTACCTCATGCGCCTCCTGCAGGTAGTGGCCGTTGTAGCGGCGAGCCAGTGAGAGTGCATCTTCATAGCCGGCCCAGGCCTGGTCCACGTCGGAGACCACCTGGTTACGCGCGGCAGTTTCCGCAAAGCGGCTAGCCTGCGCTTCGTACTTGGTGCGGGCTTTCTCCCCCTGATTGCGATCGAAGATGCGCAGCGGAATGCCGATCTGGAAGCCGGCGGAGTTCGCCGTGCCGGCGCGATCGTATTCGCCTTCGATGGTGGGGTCGGTCGTGCCGTCGGCGTTTGCGAGTTTCACATTCGCGTCGGCGAGACGGATAGACTGCTGCGCGGCGAGATAATCGGGACGCGCCTCGAGCGCCTTCTGCTCGGTATCAGGAAGCGTTGCGCTGATGGCCGGAGGATCGAGCGAGCCGGTGATATCGAAGCCTGGATGAGGACGGTCGTAGCCAAGCAGGGTCTGCAACTGCTCCGAGGCCTGAACCAGGCTGGTGTGCGCGTTGTCGTAGTCGGATTCGAACTGTGCCAGTTGCAGATCCAACCGCTTGAAGTCGGTGGCGCTGATGTCGCCGGCTCGCAGCCGTTCGCGGCTCAGATCGATAGTCTTGCGATAGTCGTCCAGATTCTGCTTTGCCAGATCGAAGGCGCCCTTCGCGCCCAGCATCTGCGTGAAGGCGGTCTTCACGGCAAGCACGACCTGGCGCTGCTGGTCGGCATACTGGCTGTGCGTCACATCGGTAGTCGAGTGGGCGATGTCCAGCCGCCAGCGGCGCTTCTGTCCGCGCTCAAACAGACGCGAGACCTGCCCGGAGTAGAAGTATGGGTTGTTCGAATTGGCCGCGAGCGATACATCCGAGCCGGTGAGGTTGAAGTTGGGATTGACGCGCAGCCCTGCCGTGATCTCCGACTGCCGCGTGGCAGTCACATGGGCATCTGCCGCCAGCAGGGACGGATTTTGCACGCGGGCAAGATCGACCGCCTGCTGCATGGAGAGCGGAGCGGGAGTCTGCGCGACACATGCGCTGCCGCTAAGCAGCAGCAGAATGGCGCCCAGGCGTCCTGTCAGAAAAACGACTCCGCGCGTCCGCTGGGATGCGAGTGGGGAACTCGATTGAGCTTCGAACAAATAGACCTCGAAAGACGACCTCTGCCGTGGCAGATGGCTCACGGATCAGGAGTGTGGCTGTATCGAAAGGATTCGTGGATGGCGCGGCCGAGGCACGGGCCGCGGTGCGCTGCCTGGCTTGCTAGATCGCCACCGGCGGCGGGCGCGAGTCGATCGGCGACTGTGTTCCTGCCAGTTGCTGGATCACATTCGCTTCCTGTTCCACGGGGCGGCTTGGCCCTTTGCAGAACATGTCAGCAACAGCATCCATCCACGCCATGGTGGATACGGGAAGGGCCTGGGCCGGTTGAGCCCCGTCGAAGGGATCGTGAAGGCGAAGAGCGCGCTCGGCGTCACGTGGAGCCGTGCACATCGCGATATCGTCAGTGAGCGAGATCACCGGGAAGAGCAGAATGACCAGCAGCAGAATCGCCGTGAATTGCAGTCCGAGGGATGGCAGGAGTTCATTCGGCTTACCGGCGCGGGTGCGCCACAGGTGAGCCGACCACGTCGAGATCAGCGACAGCCCCAGAATCAGCCACACGCAATTGAGAAGAATCTCCACGCTTGATGCGATTGTAATCGAAGCAGGCTTCCGCCGATGTTTCGAAAGCCTTAAGAAGCTGTAACGAAAGGGTTAGCAGAGACGGAGGATTGACCGCACGCGGCGGCGCACTTATGATCATGAGGGCGCGCTGATCTGCGCGGTCTGTTATGCACTGCCCCCTCGTTCAATGGTAGGACAGCTGCCTCTGGAGCAGCCTATCGGGGTTCGAATCCCTGGGGGGCAACCAAACCAAGACTTCCCCGCACTCTCCCGAACTCCCTCGAACTTCCTCGAATAAGCAGAAGTTGCTCATTATCAGCAATTTGCTGCGAATGAGGCGTTCGTGTAAGTTCGCGGAGGTGCGCCTGCTGCCAGACTTTTTTGAGGGTACGATTGCGGGTACATTGATTACGTTCT
>CAVXPT010000008.1:0-11823 GCA_963763665.1 uncultured Acidobacteriaceae bacterium
CGCAATGGTTCGGGGAAGACGACGACGATCCGCATGCTGCTGGACCTGGCGCGGCCCGATAGTGGTACCGCGCGGGTACTCGGGATGGATGCGCACACGGATCGCGTCAAGGTGCTGGAGCGCGTGGGCTACGTGAGCGACCGGCCGCTGCTGGGCAGTTATACCGGCGAGCAACTGGTGCGCTTCAACCGCGGCTTTTATCCGCGCTGGTCGGATGAGTTAGTGGCGCGGTATGTGCGCGTCTTCGACATTCCGATGAAGCAGAAGTTTCGCAATATGTCGCGCGGCAACCAGACGAAGATGTGGCTGTTGCTGGCGCTCGGGCAGCAGCCGGATGTGCTGGTGCTGGACGAGCCGACGGCGGGGCTGGATCCGGTGGTGACGGATCAACTGCTGCGCGTGCTGGTGGAGGACGTCGCGTCCGAGGGGCGGACGGTGTTCCTGTCGTCGCATCATCTGGCCGAGGTGGAGCGCATTGCGGACTGGGTGGGGATGATCGACAAGGGCAAGCTGCTGATGGAGGCTCCGATGGAGGAGCTGCGCGCGAAGTTCCGGCGCATTCAGGTTGCAGGTGTCGCGGAGATGGCGCCTGCGGCGGCGATGCGCGTGCGGCGCTCCGGCGGCAGTACGGAGTATGTGGTGCGCGATGGGGCGGAGGAGTTTGTGGATGCGCTGGAGCGCGAAGGTGCGACGGTGCTGCAGTCGTCGCCGATGAATTTGTCGGAGATATTTCTTGAGTGTCTGGGTGCTGACGGGAACGACGCCGAAGGCAGGAGGGGATAGGCATGTATCTCTGGAAGAGTTGGCATAATGCGCGAATCGCCGTGATGATCTACGCTCTCCCGATCGTGGTTGAGATCTACAGCCTCTTTGAAGTTCTGCGGCATCCGCCTCAGCATATGGATTCGGGAGCAGCCTGGTCGCCTTTCGCAGTGATGATTTCTCTGGCTTTCCTTGGGGCAACGATGCCGCTGGTGGCGTGGATCATGGGCGGAGACGGAATCGGACGCGATATTGCGGAGGACAGCGGAGCGTTCGTGCTAACCCGGCCCCGCAGCCGGCGATTCTTCCTGTGGTTCGACAGTGGTTTCTCACTGGGCCTGATGGCGTTGATGGCCGTGGGAGCATTGCTGAACTACGAGCTGGTTCGGCTGAGCAACATCATTCCGATGCCGGCAGCAGGCCCGCTCGCTTTGATGTTGATTGTGTTCAGCGGCATCATCTTCGTGGGACTAATCTACAGTGTCACTTATCTGTGCACCATGGTTGTGCCGCGTCATGGCACCGCACGCGTCGTTTCCGTGGTGGTGCTGCTCGGTTGTGCTTATCTGCATCACAAGTCGCACGTTTGGGGCGGCCTGACTCCATATCTGTTCCCGAGTTGGCTAGTCAATCCGTTCCCCGACGCTCCGTCTGCTGTGGCCGCGCCGCATGTGTGGCTGGAACTCGGCGCGCGGGCGGTTGCGATTGTGGTGTTGTTGTTCATCGCGCAGCTAGTGCTGGAGCGGCGGGAGATTCGTGCCTGATGGGATGTAATCCCGCATCTCTTCGGGATGTGGGCACCGTATTGATCCCGTTCTTCCCAGAGCCTGGCGCCGCGCATAGTAACGTGACCTACCCCCTCCCCCCTCCCGTCACCGGAGCCTGCTCTGTAAGTTCTTTCGTCTCTATAGGTTGCGTGGCCTCCCGATGCTAAATTCGTCTTTCTAAAAGTACTTACCGCTAAATTCGTCCATCTGTTGGAGTTACAGCATGAGAAAAGCCACCGTCGCGGTGGCTTTTCCTGTCCTGAATTGTGACTGAGTTTGTATCTATTTCCAGTGTAGCGAATTCGTGGGTATGAAATGGCAGATTTTTTGTCTGATTCCCAAGATGGGAGTTACCTTCCTTGGTGGCGAAGATGGGCAGGAAGGTGGCCCTTTCGAGGCGGCTGAATTGTCGTCCGGGAACTACCCACGCTACGTTCGCTAGGGCGGGACACCCATGTCGTGGCGATGCGTGCTAACTGCAGGTTCTTCGCTTTGCTCAGAATGACAACGAGAGCGTTATTGTTTCGCGGCGCCTGCGTTGAGGCGTTGGAGATTGGCGCGGGCTTGCGCGTGTTGCGGGTCGATGGCGAGCGCGCGTTCGAAGTTGCTGCGCGCCGCTGCGGCCTGACCGGATTGTGCGTGGAGGACGCCGAGGTTGCTCCAGCCGTCGGCGTCTTTGGGGTTCATCTGCAATGCGGCCTGCTGCTCGGTGATGGCGCCGGCGAGATCGTTGCGTGCGGCGAGCAGTTGTGCAAGCAGGGAATGACTGGTTGCGTTCGATGGATCAGTCGCGATAGCGGAGCGCAATGCGGCTTCGGCCTCGACGGGATGACGGGTCTGCTGATCGGCGAAGGCTAGTTGCTGATATGTCGTCGCGTCGTGTGCCCCGGCTGCGACGGCTTGGGTGAGCAGTTCCTGCGCGTGCTGCGGGTTGCTGCCGGCTAATTCCAGAGACGCATAGTTGAGGAGCGTGTCGGACTGCGCGGGGTCGAGCGCGAGGGCGCGATCGAACTCGGCACGTGCGGCATCGGGCTGGTTGAGTTGCACGAGCGCTGCGCCGAGGCCGCTGTGGGCGGCGGCATCGGCCGGGTGCTGTTGGAGCAGGGTGCGATAGTCGGCGGCGGCTGCGTCGTACTGATCGTGCTTGAGCTCGAGCGTGGCGAGATCGTAACGCGCATCGGCGTAGTTTGGGTCGAGAGCGAGCGCATGCTTGTAAGTCGTGAGCGCGGTTTGCCAGTCGTCGTTCTGCTGCTGAGCTGCGCCTAACGAGGTGGCGACACGCGCATCGCGTGGCGAAGCGGCGGCTAGCTTGCGGTAGATCGCGATCGCCCCGGCTGCATTGCCGCTCATGGTGTCGAGTGAGGCGAGGTTGTAGGCGGCGAGCGTATCGCCGGGGTCGCGGGTGAGGCGGTGATCCATCCATGCGCGCTCGAGCAGCATGCGGGAGTCGATATCCCGTCCGGCCGCGGCGCTCTCTTTGCCAGCGGCGTTGCGCTCCGTCGCGTGGACGGGCAGCACCTGCAGCCAGAGGTGACCCATCTCGTCTGTGGAGCGATTGCCATTGTGCACGCGCACGGGCGGGCTGGCGGGATTGCGCGGATTGGCGGCGGAGTTGTCGTAGACGTAGCGCATGTGCAGCACCGAGCCTGCGGGCAGCAGCAGCGGCTTGCGATAGCTGTAGACCGACTGACGGTCGATGTCCCAATCCTTAATAAGGATGAGCGGGGTGCGCGTGCCGTCCGGCGCAATGGACCAGGCTTCCAATTGCTTGCCGAGATAGTGCGCATGCGGGTAGATGCCGAGCGCGTAGACGGCGATGGGCAGACGGAGCTCGTCTTCGATGACGAAGTGGCTGTCGCCGGCGGGGATGTTGAGCGCGGCGTCGTGCTCGAGCTGCAAAAGCATGGGGGCGCGGGTGGGTGCTTCGTCGGTGAAGTAAAGACCGATGCGCGGCTGCACGGTTTCGACGCGGCCGGTGGGCTTGAGGTGCGTGTTGAGGATGAGGTCGTTGCCGGGGTCAATGCGCCAGGGCATGCCGGGCGGTTCGATGACGGCGGGCGTGTCGGGCTTCCAGAAGAGGAAGTGGCTGTCGGGATCGAAGCGATCGCCGGAGCCGATTTCGAGTTCCATGCCGGGGATGCCGGCGCGCCAGTCGCCGGGATGCCGGCGGCGCAGTTCAGCGGTGCGATCGATGAGGATGTTGGCGTGATGCACGACGCGCGCGTTGCCTGGAAGGATTTCGACGGCGCGCACGTAGCGGGTGCGCGTGACGTTGACGGGATAGATGAAGTTGCGGAAAAGATCCTGACCGTCGGCGGGAACGGTGAAGGACTTGGGCGCGGTAAGGATGAGATCGGGCTGGCCGAGCTGCCACGCGGAGGTGTACTTGGGAGGCGTCGGCGATTCGGCGGCGATGCCTTCCGCCATGCCGGCGTGAACCCAGCGCCTGATCTGATCGAGGTCGTCGGCGGAGAGGCGGCGATTGCCGGCGAAGTCGCCGTAGCCGGGCTCGGGCAGCCAGGGCGGCATGAAGCGCGATTGCGTGACGGTGAGGATTTGCGCCGACCAGCGGCGCGCGTCGTTGTAGGTGAGCAGGCTGAACGGGCCAGCGCCGCCGGGGTGATGGCAGGTGGTGCAGTTGTTGTAGAGGATGGGCGCGATGTGGCGGGACCAGGTGAGCGGGGCGTCCTTCGCAGGAGGGCCTGCCGATTTTACCGGCGTCCGGTTTACGGGCGTTTGGGCAAATGTGCTTACTAGCGGATACGAATACGCCGAGGAGAACCAAGAACAGAATCGGTGCGGGGCTTCGCGTCATGATGCGGATGTTGGATTGTGCCACGTCCGCGGGATGATGGCGCAGCCGATGGGTGGCGCCGGAGCGGACGCGGGTTGACGGCCGTCGAGGGCTGCGTTGAGCGCGTTGGCGAGATCGTGCCGGGTGGCGGCGGGGCGCTGGGTACCGAAGGTGAGATAGCGGTCGTCGATGCGGCCATGCCAGAGAACGGGCTGGGTCATGACCGCATCCGCGCGGAAGATGGCGGCCTCTGGCGTGATGTGAACGTGCGCGTGGGCGAGGAAGCGCGAGTCGGGCGCGATGAGCTGGGGCAGGGATGCGGCGGCGGGGTACTGCGACTCGTGGGTACGCACCGCGGCGAGGGTGTCGCCGGGGTTGGGATACACGAGCCAGAGACGGACGGCGCGCGGCGCGAACTCGCGCGAGAGGCGGGCGATCTCCGGCAGATAGCGGTTGGAGATGGGACAGTCGGTGGCGACGAAGATGGCGGCGACGTATTGTGTGCCGGGCACGGCGAGCGAGTTCACGTCATGGCCATCGATGTCTTTGCCGTAGAGGAATGTTTCGGGATCGGACTCCGCGGCTGTCGCGAGCGGCGATGTGAGCAGCGAGCCGAGGCCAGCGGCGAGAAGAGCGATGGCCTGGCGGCGGCTGGTGCGCAGCGGAGATGATGCCGTGGCCGATGTCGGGTGCAGCATGGGAATCGCTGCACCAATGTAGCGCCTGGGCGGTGCGGTTGTCTTGATGTGCCGCCTAGAAGCCGCGTGCATGCAGGTAGAAGACTGCGCCCGATGCCACGAGGCAATAGATACCGAAGAGGTACCAGCGGCCGGTTTCGAGCCAGCGGCTGAGCCACTGGAGCGCGAGCAGGCCGGCGAGGAACGAGAAGACCATGCCGAGCAGGCTGGAGAGGAGCGAGGCGTGAAGATCGATCGGCGCGGCTGCGGAATGCGCGGCCTTCCAGAGGCGTATCCCTTCCATGCCGACGACGGCGGGCGTGAGCACGACGGCCAGGGCGAAGCTGAATCGTTCTGCATCGTCTTTCGCGGCGCCGGTGAGCATGCCGGCGGAGATGGTGGAGCCGGAGCGGGAGAATCCGCGAAAGGGCAGCGCGAGGCCTTGTACGATGCCCATCCATGCGGCCTGGCGCAGGGTGAGCGTGCCTGCTGCCGTTTGCGCCGCGATCTTCCGGCGATGTTCGACGATGCCGGCAATCAATATGAGAATGCCGACCGCTGCGAGTGCGGGCGCGATCAGATCCAAGCGGCTGAATAGCTGCTCAATCTCGGCCTTTGGCGCGTCGTGGAGCAGGGTGTGTTCCAGGAGCTTCTTCAGGCCTTCACCGACGAGTCCGGTGAGCACCGTTGCCCAGATGACGCGGACGGCAAATTGCCGGAAGACGGTCCTGCTGGCGAAGTACGACTGCTTCCATGTCTTCCAGAAGTATGCGATGACGGCGAACATGGTGCCGGTGTGCAGCATGACGAGCAGCAGGGTCATCTGCGGAGCGGAGGGGTCAAGGCCCATCAGTTTTTCAGCGACGATAACGTGCGCGGAGCTGGAGACTGGCAGCAGCTCGGCGAGGCCCTGCACGATGGCGAGGACGATGACTTTGAGAAGGGACATACCGCAAGTTTACCGGTGGCACCTGAAGATACTGTTAATGGGAATTCACGATCTTCAAGCAACAGTGATGATCACGAATAGCCATCTACTTCGCCACCTTTGCGGCGAGCGGTTTGCCGGAGCCTTCGGTGAGCGTGGTGATGCGGTCGAGGGGCGGCGCGGGAAAGACTTCGGTCAGGCCGGAGGGCCAGCTCACCTCGACTTCGCGCAGCACGGATGAGGGGCCGAGGCCGAAGTGGAGGCGCATGTCGCTCGATGAGTTGTAAGAGGAGCCGCTGCGCACTTCGTTGACCCAGACGCGCTCTTTTGCTGCCGCGGTGCCACGCACAGTGACGCGTGCGCCGATGGCGCTGCGATTGGATTTAGTCCCGGTGAGCGCGAGTGCGATCCAGTGATTGCTGTTGGGGGCGAAGTTGACCAGCAGCATGGGGAGGGAACTCACGTCGTTGATGACGACCTCCTGGCGACCGTCGTTCCAGAGATCGGCAACGGCGAGACCGCGGGCGGATGCGGGTGTGGTGATGCCGGGGCCTGCGTTCTTCGTGATGTCGGCGAATTTGCCGTTGCCGAGATTGTGATAGAGCAGGCGCGGCTCGCGATAGTCCGAGCCCAGGTGGCTGGAGTCGACTTCGGGATAGACATGGCCGTTGGCGGAGAGGATGTCCGGCCAGCCATCGTTGTCGATGTCGAGGAACATGGTGCCCCAGCCGAGTTTGTCGGTGTTGATGCCGAGGCCGGCGGGGAAGGTGACATCGTCATAGGTGCCGTCGCCGCGAGCGTGGTAGAGAGTGGCTGTGTCGTCGGAGAAGTTGGTCTTGAAGATGTCCAGGTGGCCGTCGCCATCGTAGTCGCCGATGGTGGAGCCCATGCCGGCCTGCTCGCGGCCGTCTTCGTTGAAGGCGACACCGGCGTCGGCGGCGCGATCGGTGAAGGTGCCGTCGTGGTTGTTGCGGTAGAGGATGGCGGGGGTGGAGTCGCAGGCCATGTAGATGTCGGGCCAGCCGTCCTCGTCGGCGTCAAGGGTGGAGACAGAGAAGCAGTAGTGGCCGGTGGTCTTGGTGAAGCCGCTTTTGACGGAGACGTCTTCGAACTTGCCGTTGCCGAGGTTGTGATAGAGGGTGTTCGGCGCCCATTCGAGCCCGCGCGGACCACACATGACGGGCACGCCCTTCCACATGCAACCAGGGGCTTTGCCGGGCTCGGGCACGTCCTTGATGTCGAAGTGGACGTAGTTGGCGACGGCTATGTCGAGCTTGCCATCGCGATCGTAGTCGACGAGGGCGCAGCCTGTGCCCCACTCCTGGCCGGTACCGGCGACGCCGGCCTGCTCGGCCACTTCGCGGAAGCGGCCGCGGCCCTCGTTGTGGTAGAGGCGGTTTTTCCCGTAGCCGGTTACATAGAGGTCGGGCAGGCCGTCGTTGTCGTAGTCGCCGACGCAGGCGCCCTGGCCCCAGGCGGTGTCGGTGAGCCCGGATTTGGCGGTCACGTCGGTAAAGGTGCCGTCGTGGTTGTTGTGGAAGAGATGGCTGGTGGGTGCCGGGCTGGCCGTTCCTACCTCCGGGTGCAGGTAGGCGCCATTGACGAGAAAGATATCCGGGTAGCCGTCACCGTCGTAGTCGAGGATGGCAACGCCGGAGCCTGTCGCCTCCAGGATGTACCGCTTGGAGGTTACTCCGCCGTTTACGTTCAATACTTTGATTCCGGCCGGCGCTGCTACGTCTTCAAACCACGCGGGAGGGGGATGAACCGGGCTGGGAGGGTACGGTTCGGATACCTTCTGGGCGGAGATGCCGAGAGCGACGAATGCCGCGTAAACGCTAACTATAAGCGCTTTCCGGCACAGATTCGGAGGGAGCGGCATCGGATTTTGATTGTAGTGAAAGTCATGTCCGGGATCGGACAATTTTTCTTTGACACTGGAGATGACCGCTCCTTATAGTTCCCAGCGGGCAGTAATCATCCATTTGACCTAGATGGAAGTAGTACCGCCGAGGATAGTAACGGTAACAAACGCATAACTGTTGGTGCAGATTCCATAGGGCACGGCAGGGCGCCATAGCAGCATTTTTCAGGGAGACCATTATGACCAGACGCATGCAGGCGGTTTTGACCGCTTGTCTTGGTGTTGGGATATCCATCCTTCCCCAGGCAGCGAACGCACAAGCGGTTTACGGTTCCGTCTACGGAACGGTTACAGATGCATCCGGTGCGGCGATCCCGGGTGCGACCGTCACGGTCACAGATGAGAACAAGGGTACCTCGGTAACCGTAAAGTCCAACGAATCGGGCGCATACACGGTCGAGCACATGATTCCGGATCTCTACAGCGTGAAGGTGGAGGCGACCGGCTTCAAGGGCTTCGAGACCACCCATTTGGTGGTGCAGGCCGATACCTCTCCGAAGGTCGATGCCGTGATGCAGACCGGCGGCGCGAGCGAGACGGTCAACGTGAATGCCGATGCCATTCCACAGTTGAAGACGGATCGCGCGGACGTGGCGCAGGTGTTCGACCAGAAGACGGTAGCGGATCTTCCGGTTTCCGGACGCAACTTCACCAGCCTGCAACTGCTTCTGCCCGGTGCGCAGCAGCTAGGCTGGAGCCATGCCGCTGACGAAAACCCGCAGGCGAGCCAACAGATCCAGATCGATGGGCAGGCCTTTGGCGGCACTGCGTTCGAGTTGGACGGCACCGACAATCAGGATCCGATTCTGGGCATCATCATCGTGAATCCGGCCCTCGATGCGGTTACGGAATCGAAGATCGCGACGCAAAACTTCGACGCTGAGTTCGGCAAGGCTGTCTCTGCCGTGGTAACGGCGCAGACCAAGTCGGGCACGAATAACTTCCACGGTAGCGCGTTCGACTATCGTCGCAGCAATGCGAACCTGGCGCGCAACCCGTTTACCCAGTCGCCAGATCCGGCCACGCCGACGAAGCTCGGCAAGTTGATTCCGGGCGGCCTGTATAGCGAGTTTGGCGGTTCAGCAGGCGGTCCGATCATAAAGGATCGCGCATTCTTCTTTGGCGATTACCAGGGCCAGCGGCAGAGAGCCGGTGTATCGGGTCAGCAGACAGTGCCGACGACCCTGCTGATGAATACCTGCCTGGGTACCCAGGTTGGTCCCAGCGGTATTCCGGGCTGTGACTTCAGCCAATATGGAACGACCATCTATGACCCGACGACCGGTCAGGCATTTAACGGCAATGTGATTCCGGCCAACCGGCTTTCGCCGCAGGCAATGAATCTTTTCAAGCTCTTGCAACCCTATGCTCCCACGGTGGCGCCGAATGGCTCTGGTGAAACAGGCCTCGCCGCCAATTACAATGCCAGCGGTCAGGGCATTTTCAACGCTGATCAGTGGGACGCGCGTGTTGATTTCCAGGCGACCCAGAAGATCCATGCATTCGGGCGCTTCAGCCGCTTTACCGACACCTTGAGCGGCACAACCATCTTCGGTGCGGCCGGTGGCACCGGGTTCGGCCTCAACAACTACGGCGGCACCTCCGTGGGCGCCAACGACAGCGTGGCCGCGGGCGCGGATATGGCGATCAATGCCACCCTGCTCACGGACTTCCGTCTTGGCTACTACCGCTACAACGCAGTGACCAGCAAGTACGACCAGGGCCAACCATTTACCGCCAACCTCGGTATCCCAGACTCGAACCTGGACTCGGGTTTCACCAGTGGCGCGTCGGCGTTCAACATTGAGGATCCCGGCGGGAGGGAGCTCGCCTCGTCGAAACAAGGCTCTGGCGTCGGTCCGCAATATGGAAGCGGCCTGAACATCAACCGCTGCAACTGCCCCCTGTCGCAGCGCGAGGACCAGTACCAGATTGTGAATAACTGGACCAAGATCCTCGGCAATCACTCGGTCAAGTTCGGCGCCGATCTTCGCTATGCGCGCAACCTGCGTGTGCCGAGCGACGTGAACCGCGCGGGACAATTCAACTTTGGCGTGGGACCAACATCCAGTCCAGACAAGCAGGCTGGTGGCCTGGGTTTCGCAACCTTTGTGCTCGGTGATGTCACCAATTACCAGCGTTATGCCAGCACTTCCACGAACGCGAAGGAGTTCCAGAAAAGGATCTTCTTCTACGGTCAGGACACCTGGCGGGCAACCCCGAATTTGACTCTGAACCTAGGGGTTCGGTATGAGTTGTACTTCCCGGAGGTAGTGAACGGGAAGGGCAATGGCGCGCTCTTGAACCTGAACACGGGCTATCTACAAGTCGCAGGTTTCGGGAATATTGGGTCCAATATGAATTGGGACCCCTCCTGGAAAGCGATCTCACCGCGTATCGGCGTAGCCTATCAACTGAATCCCAAGACGGTCATCCGCGCGGGCTACGGACGAAGCTTCGACCTGGGCATCTTCGGTTCGCTCTTCGGCCATACCGCGACACAGAATCTGCCGATCCTGACCAACCAGTCGATCAGTCAGTCGGGTGGCCCCAATTCATTCGCGATTACTCTTGCTGGTGGCCCAGGTTTGCCTCCTGTAACCCCGGTTCCGGCGAGCGGTCTGCTGCCGAATCCTGGCAACGCAGTCTCATCGATATCCCGTCCCAATCCCCTCCGGCTGCCGACTATCGATGCATGGAACCTGAGCATCCAGCGGTCCATTACGCCAACGCTCTCAGTAACGATGGCTTACGTGGGCAACAAGGGGACGCATACGATAAATTCGGGCGACGGTAACACCACGGATCCCAACGAGTCTGCCATCTTCCTGCCGGCGCAGTACAGCATCAATGGGCAGGCTCTCCATTACACCACCCAAACGGCGGAAGGCAGCGCTACGCCGAACTCCCTGGGCATCTACCCCGACAATGGGACCAATAACGCGTCACTTCTGCGGCGCTATTACGGTGGCAAGCTGGCTGCCTGCAGTGACCCCAACTACGCTCCGCCAGTCCCGGGACTTCCTCCGGGAGCCTGCGGGTGGAATACCAATATCCAGTACCACGGCGACGACGCGGACACCCACTTCAATGCTCTGCAGATCAGTGTGGCAAAGCAATTTACCAAGGGTCTGACGTTCAACGCCAACTATGCATGGCAGCGTTCCGTCAACTTCCAGAACACCTATACGACGTGGCTCAGAGCGGCCGGCAAGGGCCGGGACGAGTTCCAGCGCGAGCAACAGATTGTGGCCTACGGCAGCTATGAACTGCCCTTCGGCCGGAATCATCAGTTCGCGTCCAACGTTCCCGTGTATCTCGACGAGGTGATCGGCGGCTGGCAGATTAGTCCGATCGTGACCTACGCCAGCGGCTTGCCCTTCACACTCAGTTATCAGGAATGCGCGGCCTCGATCCCCGGCAGTGCTCCCTGCTACCCCAACGGCAATTCGAAGAACCTGAAATTGCACATTGGGAGCCTCGATCCAGCGAACCATAACCGTCTCGGGTTCCGCGGTATAGGTCCTACTAAGACGACCGGCCAGGACCTGACGAATACCTCGTTCAACGGCTTTACCGCACCTGGTCTGGATCAGATTGGTACTGCGGGAAGGAACGGGGTGTTCGGTCCCAACTTCTTCAACACCGACCTAGCCCTGCAGAAGAACTTCCCGATTCATGAGTCGCTCTTTGCGCAGTTCCGCGTCGACGCGTACAACGCGTTCAACCATATGAGTCTAAGCAATCCGGGCGGCTCACTCGACAACGGGCCTCAGAACATCACAGGCCTGTTCGGCAGCCAGTTCCCAACCCGGCAACTGCAGTTCTCGGTGCGGCTGCAGTTCTGAGGCTAGGCGAAGGTCTTACGGCGAGGAGAGCTTCTGCTCTCCTCGCTTTTTTTTGAGGTGACAGCGCGATCATCCTGTCCTGCGGCCTATTTCACCGCCGGGTAGCCGTGGAGCTGCGGGCCG
>CAVXPT010000009.1:0-9617 GCA_963763665.1 uncultured Acidobacteriaceae bacterium
GCTGTCACCGTCATGGCGCGCCGGCGCTACTCCAGAGGCTTTCTCCTCGCGGAGACCAGCCCGCGGCTGCATCTCCGGCTCGACCGTCGCTGGTGAGCTGAGCAAAGGACGGAAGACGATCGCGAACGGTGTAGTTCACGGCCGGGTTGATGGAGTGGTCGCCATAGCGCGCATTGAATGCAGCGTTGTCGACGCTGACGCCGCCGATCACACCAGGGATGATGATATTCGGGTCGGCATAACCATTACCATGCGCATTCGCCGTCAGGTTGTTCTGGACAAAGTCGCCAATCTGAAAGAACTGAGCGATTGGCTCTCCATGATCGCCGGCGACACCCGGCGCGAAGTACTGCGGCGCCTTGATGCCGCCTGATTGGCTGTCTCGGTCGGAAATCCGGGGCACGGACAAGGGAATGCCGGGACGCCCTGGATTTGCAGCCAGCAGATCTTCCCGGGTATAGGCGGAGGCCGATGGGTCGGGAGAGAGTACATCTGGCTCCGCGTGAATCGTCACGGTTTCATTCCGCAGCAATTGGATGCCCAGTGTCTGATCGCCTTCGATGTCCAGATCGGTACGGAAGGTCGAGTACCGGTCAGACTGAGCAGTCAGGTGAGTAATGCCTCGCGGCCAGGTCATCGAGAAATGACCTCTGGCATCCGATGGCGTACTCACCCCATTTTGCGGTCGTGATCACCGCCCCGGCAATCGGGTCGCCGTGCGTCGACGTGAACCTTCCCAGTGCGTAATGTCTCCTGCTGTGCGTGAAGGAGACAGGGCCACACTACAAAGCAGCAGGAAAGCGCCGGGGACGAACCGCTTCAGTTCGATTGCCGAAGCGCTCGATCCGGTCGTCGCCTCCAGGTAGTGTCGCATGGCTATTGCGGTGTCCAGTGCGGATGCCCCGTGAAGAGGCCGCCGACAACCCCAAGCTGATAGACGAGGAACGTCCCGAAGCAGACGCTCACGACGCCGGCCGCCGTGCTGAGGTAGCGACTCAGTGCGGGCACCCGGTCGCCGGCGTACATCAATGGCATGGACATGGCCATCGTCATGCACATCATGCCCACCATGGTCCCGATGCCAAAGATGATGAGATAAATGACGGCCCAGAGAGGCTTGTGAATCGTGGAGAGAACGAGCAGTGCCACCGCGGCGGAGCCAGCGAGGCCATGGACCAGACCAATGGCAAGCGGACGAAGACACGATATGCACCGTTCGAGCGGAAGTTGGCGATCGTCGAAGGCCTGTCGGTTGTGTTGCCTTCTGGCGCAGTCGAAAGATCAGCCGTCCCGGCATTGTGGGTGATGCCCTTTCTTGACCGGAAGCACTCGGTGATCCTCTGCATCCAGCCAGTCAGATTCAGCAGGCCGAGCAGGATCAGCATAAGTCCGACACTGAACTCCATGGACAGGCCCACGCGCGGAGGGATGACCACGCCGCACAGAATGATGAGACAGCCTACGACAAAGATGGTCAACGTGTGGCCGAGTCCCCAGAGGCCGCCGATCAAGGCTGCGCCGCGCAGACCGCGTTGCCTGGTCACGATGGTTGAAATGGCGACAACGTGATCAGTGTCTGTCGAGTGACGAATGCCGAGGACAAGCCCGATGCCTGCGATGAAGAGCGCCGGGCCAAGCTTCTGCTGCGACAGGCTGTGCGCCGTGATACCGGTTGTGGCAAAAGCGCGGATCGCGATCGCTGCTCCGAGAATTGTCATAAAGGCCGCGGAGGCGACCGGGAGCCACCGCCTCGTCCACGGACCATCCATCTGCCGGCTGCTCATGAAGCGCCGCGCGTAGACCATCAGGAGCCCAAAGCTAATGAGCACTGCCGCCAGGCCCATGCTGAAGCAGGTGATGAGAAAGAACCCGAGGTGGATGCGATGCAGCGCGAAGGCGCTCAGCAGCACGACCAGCGCAGCCGGACACGGAATGATGCCGCCAGTGATGCCGAGCGTGAAGAGTTGAAGGAGAGAGATCGTCCTCGTTGAACCGGGTGCTGCGGCCGCGATTCCAGAAGGGAGTGTTGTCTCAGGCGCGGCGGAAGGGTTCGTGTTCGCGGCTTGCTTTTTTTTGGAGGAGAACCAGTGGCCATGCATCTCGCCAGCCGTGTGCGCGTGTTCCACTTCTTCGCCGGTCCAGCGGCGTAGAAACATGTAGCCGCCAAGAGCAGCGATGGTGAGCCCCGAAAGCAGTCCGAGCCATGGGTACAACTGCTCCGCAGAATATACCGCGATGCATAGAGGGTGATTGCTCCCAGTGCAAAAACGCTCGCGGTATGGGCGACGGTAACGATCAGCCCCAGCAGAAATGCATGACGTGCGGTTCCCTTCGATCCCACCAGATATGCGGCGACGATCGTCTTGCCGTGTCCCGGCTCCATGGCGTGCAGGGCGCCCAGCCCCATGGATATGAGCGCAGCAGTCAACAGGAACCACAGACTCATCTGCCGTGTTGTGATGAGCTCAGTAAAGCGATTGCGCGCAGTCCCCCGACGGTTTGCCTCGAGCGGCATGGGCGCAGCGGACGACAATTGCGGGGAGTCAGGAGCCCCTGCTGCAGCATGCAAATGGATGGGTACGGATTGTTTCCGGTTTGCTGGTTTGGAAGTGTGTTTACGAGAAATGGTCGCGAAGTCCGACGGCGGTGTGCTTGCAGGCCGCGAGATAGCGCCTGCTGTTGTTGCGTGGCTCTGCCTTGCGGGTTGCGGCGCCACAGGAATGGCGATGCGGAGGGTCGCTGTCAGGTCCTGTGGCGGACTGTTCAGCATATCGGTTCGATAGTTGCTCAATCCGCCGCTGCGGTCCGTGCTGGGCGCAGACGTAGCCAGCAGCAGCGACGGTGGTCCATGGACGATAATCTCCTTCCACCCGGCGCGGCCGGCGAGTTGCTATCGACATAAGTGACGTTGCCGGAGCCGGCAGCATCCGGATACGCGGCGCGGAAGGTATATCCCAGCTTCATCGTTGGCAAGCCACCGGCCCCGGGCGGGAAGATGACGCCCTGGGAGACCAGATACGGGAAGCCTGCCGCCCGTCGATACGCAGCAAAAGGCCGCTCGCAAGCTCGGCGCCTCGTTGTTTTAGATAGGGTTCAAGCGAAACCGCATCGGATGGCGTGATGTTGTACTGCTGCAGCTCCTGATAGGTAGGTATCTCCGCCAGATCGATGAAGTATTGAACCTCAATGCCATCCTGCCGGAGCGTGAGACGTGAGTAGTGATTCACGCTGAAATTGCCCATGGGATGAGCAAAGCATCTGCCGATCGGCACCAGCAGTAGTGCGAGAAGGATTAGAAGCGCACGCCTACTGACCATCGGGACCCCGCCTGCCGGGTGCCGCTGTCACGCTGGAAGTAAGCGGCGCAGCATGCTGCAACTCGCTCAACTGCTGCGTCGCCACCTGCGAGTAGAGCGGGTGGAAGTGCGGATTGATCCGGATGGCTTCGTTGAGCTGTTGCGCGGCCTGGGCGTCGTGTCCGGATTTTGCCGAGATCATGCCGGCATGGAAGAAGAGCATGGCATCTCTCGTTCCCAGTCGCATGGCGTGAGACATCGCCTCGTCGGCCTGTGCGAACTGGCCGTTCTTATAGAGAGCCCAGGCCAGCGCATCCCAGGTATAGATGTCGCTGCGTACTTCGAACTCCTTGCGAGCGAGGGCCAGGGCCTCGGTCAGGTTCCGGTCGTGGTCCGCGTAAAACAGCGCCAGATCGCGATTGTGTAGCACCTGATTGATATGTCCCAGCAGCCCGATGTATTGCACCAGCTTGTACTGCTTCTCCGCATTCGCAGTGTCGGCGGTCTTCTGGTAGATGTCTCCGAGCTCCGCGATGTAGATCGGCATGGGGACTACGGCAATAGCGCTCTGGTAAAGGGCGATGGCTTCCTTGTATTGGCCCTGGCTGGCAGCTCGTACTTTCCCCTTAGACCAGCCAGGGCACGGTAGTCACCGGGATGGATGGTGAGCGCGGTCAGGTACGCATCGGCTGCTGCCTGAATCCGGCCCGCCTGGTAGTAGAACTCTCCCAACTCGAAGCAAAGCCACGCACGATTCTCACTTGGCAGTTGCGCCTGCACGCCTTCGTCGACGGCGATACGCATCTCGGCGATGGCGCCTTCGGTGTCGCCTGAAACGAACTTCAGGTAAGCCAGACGGCTCTGCTGAGCATAAGCTTCGCGCGCCTCTAATGGGGCCGCGGTGGTGACTGGTTGCAGCCGGGAATAGGCGATGGCCGCCTTCTCGTACTCGCCCATATCCGCGTATGCGTCTCCCACGATGGCAAACGCCGACAGATCGCCTGATCCAAGCGCGAGGGCTCTCTGCGCATAAGTAAGTGCATCGGTGAATCGATGCTCGCCCATGCAGACTTCCGCCAAGGTCTGGAGCGGCGCCGCCGCCGTCAGGTCTGTGCTGACCAGATCGAGCGACTTCGACAAAGCCTGCTCGGCGAGCTGATAGTCTTCCACGTCCCCCGTCTCACGCGCTCGCTGGAAGAACGCCGCCCCCAGTCCGGCATAGGCTGCCGCGTCCTTTGGATGAGCGGTGCTCCGCGCCTGCATTTTCCCGATGGCGCGATCGGTGCCGGTCGGACGCGGGATCAACAGCGCAGCCGGTACCCCGCCCAGTATCTTTGCCTTCCACCACGGGCATCACGGGGGGTACATTCGCGGGCGGTGTCCTCTGGGCCCCCACTGGCGCGGCTGGCGGGGTAGCCGCCCAGGTCTGCGAGCCGCCGAGTCGCCTGCGCGCCGCAGCGGCGAATGGCGACGTGGGATTGGCGTGTAGTGCGGCGGTGAAGTTCTGCGATGCCTGCTCCGGCTTGTTTAGCTTCAGCGCGATCTCACCTGCATGCTCATCGATCTGTGCGCTGTGAATGCCGGTGGCGATCGCCTTCTGGATCTGCGCGTCTGCCTCCGCGTATCTGCCGTTTTCATAGAGCGACCAGGCGTATGCATCCAGCGTCCACACGTCTTGCCGCCACGCTACCTGCTGCTGCGCCAGATGGATTGCCTGAGCCGCATCCCGCCCTTCGCCTGGATTCGCGTCGTAGAGAATCAGCTCCGTATTGTCATGCGATGGCTTCGCTGCTTCAGTCTGCGCGCTCTCCAAAAACCGCCTAGGCGTTTCCGTGTGTTTCTGCGAAGCCTGTTTCTCCGCTTCCATCAGGAGATACAGGGTCGACGACTGCGATGTGTGGTGCGCCTGCTCTTCGAGAAGACGCCGGTTGAGAAGAGCGATTGCTTCAGAGGGCTTTCCTTGCGCAAGATCAAGACGAGCCGTGATCATGAGCGTGATGGGGGAATGCGGGTAGAGCTCTTCTGCGCGGGCGAGCGCCTGTCCGGCCGTCTCCAGTTGACCAACGTCGAGCGCAACCGTTGCGATGCGATCAGCAATCCACGCCATCTGTTCCGGATCTACCTGCGACGTCTCAGCGAAGGCCTGGTTCAGGAAATCGAGCGCGCCAGAAATGTCCCCGTAGATGACCCGCAGCTCCGCACCCAGCAGCAGTCCGTATACATTGTTCGGGCGCATGTTGATCATCCACTGTGTAGAAATGTCGGCGTCCGCGTAGTTACCCAGAGCGAGATCGGCCCCAGCCACGTAACCGTAGACGGTCACGTCGTCGGGGACCTTGCGATTGAGATATTGTGCTTGTTCGAGCGCTGAGACGAACCGCTGCCGTCCTAGGAGAAGCGCGACGCTTGCCTTTTCGAGCTGAAAATCCCCTGGAGCGAGCTGCAGTCCCTGTTGCAATGCCTCTGCGGCCCGATCGAGCAACGCGGGATCGTCCGTGTCGCGGGCACGCCGTATGTAAGCCAGCGCCAACTCGTCATAGGCCTGTGGACGCTTTGGATCCTTCGCGAGCTGCCGCTGCGCCTCGGCAATGCGCTGCTCACCGGGGCTTTGTTGAGCTGCCACATGGGGACGAATCTCCTGGTTCGGCGGGACCGCAGACTGGTGCGCCTGCAGTGCGATAGCACTCGGTGTCGCAGTAATTCGAACAGAAAACATTGTTCATCGGAATAGCCTGATGACTGTGCCTACAAGCATGTTCGTCCTGTCTGTCTCCCCGGTGCCGGTCGTTGAAACCGCCGCCAGAAGCCCATGAAATTCGGGGAGGTGCTACTTCAACGGGCAGGGAGCAATCGCCTCCCTGATCTGTCGGGGGGTGCCCCGGTCCCGTCGTCACTATCCGTCGACCACGTCGGCTGGGCGCCACAGCCCACTTCGGATGGGTCGATGTGCCGGCTGTCCCGCCCGCTGTAAGCGTAATGAACGTAGGGGAAGGTCTCCTGCGTCGCAACATCCGGCGCATTGACACCATCTCCAATTGCATTGTTTGGAAAGACGTTGAACTTCGCGTTGAGGACACCGCCGCCAACGACGCGAGCTGCGATGTCGGTCACGTCGTCGGTCAGCCGACGTCCATTCGGGAAGCCTGCCAGGTCGCCCGCCAGCACGCCCAGGCGCTTGCGTGCCTGTTGCGGAGTTGGAGGAACACCGGTATTAAGCCGCAGCAGATCCGCAGGGGGTCCAGGAGGTGTTCCCTGAGCGGCGATCGGCGCGGCGTACGTGACCAGGGGCAACAGGTCCGTCCGCGGCGGCGGCGGGATATTGATGCCATAGATGGCGTTCAGAATGCGGGCAATGGTTGGGTCCAAAGCAAAAGACAGGAACTGTGCATCGTTCTTAGGCTGTTCCATGCTCCAGCGGTCCTTGTACCCAGTGCCAATGATCAGCTCATTGACCAGCGGATTGGCCAAGCGTTGTACCTGGTAATAGCGGCCCTCGTCCACGGCCGGCACCGGCGAACGGCGCACTGTGACCTGGCGGCGCGACGTCGTAGCCCAGGAGCCGATGGTGGCTTTCGGATCGTTTGCCAAATGCTTTTTGCCATCAGAAGTCAGCATGGTGATCGGCACTTCGATCACAATCGTGTTGACGTTGAAGCCCGAGACAGCATTGGGCGCCAGATCGGTGTGGTCATCGGCATCCTGCGCCGGGGTCAGCACGCCCGGCGTGCCGGACCCGGTTTGCCGGAAATTGAAGCTGTCGAAGGCCGCGCCAAGATCGATGTAGAACGGGATCCCTCAACGGTACCTGCAAATACCCGGATGCCGCTCTCGCCGCCCCAGGACAGGTTGTAGATTCCCTGTTTTGCCAGGTCATCGTAGTCCGGCATCGTTCGCGAGCCAATGTTGCTGGGCACCGCGAAGAGGCGGTCGTCGTCGCCTCCCAGGCGCATCCTCCGTCCATCTTTGATCATGGTGACGGTGTAATTCTGGCGAACCCCCAGACCTGCGGAACCTGGTCCGTCGAGCGAAGTTATCGCGGGCGGCACAACCGGCGTCCCCGGTGGAACCGGCGCCGGCGAGTTAGCCGGTGCATTCAGTCCGTTACCTGCACCGGCGGCAGAGGTAAATAGGCGCGGTGCGCGATATTCGGTGTTAAAGCGGAATTGGAATGTAACATCGGCCACTGCGTCAAAGTCGTTATCTATCTTAATTTCGTAGAGAACGTTCGGATCGAAAAGGAAAGTAGTTCGGCCCGTTACTTGGCTCGAGGAATGGATCGACATTCATCACAAACGTCACACGGTCTGAATGGTCGTAGCTGACAAACGCGTAGAAGTCGGTAATGTCGGCGGGGTGGTCCAACGCGGTGATTGGAGCTTCGCGGTGACTGGATGCGAAGGACGCATTGGGCGTCATGCACATCATGCTCATCGCAGCGACGAGTGAAGTAGCGCGTCTCAACATGGCTCTCTCCGGTAATGTGAGCTGCTCGGAAGCACGATCCCGTCGAGCAAACCAATAACTAGACTGCCGATCCGGTAACTAGGCTGTCGAATCCGGTTTCGTACGCAGCGATCCTACGCAATGCGCCATAACAGCAGCCATAGAAACTTCCTGCACTTTTGATATGGCGCAAATCGTTCTACGATCGTTCCAAGTATTGACTTAACGAGATCTCCGCATACTGTCGGATTGTGTTACGAGACTTATCTTTGGTCACTCCAGGATGAAGTTACTTTTCTGTAGTTTGTTGCGCCGACTACTGTAGCGGACAGTGGAGAGGGTTGGCTCGACCGCATCGAGCGAGATCTTCGAGCCTTCTTTCATCACGAAGGACTTAGTTGGGACGGGACTGGGGCCCTTGGTTACCGAGCAGCTCGTCGAGACGGCCCCTCATGCCCGAAGTCACCGACACGAGCGGCATAGCTCCAAGCACACTCCGACTGCAGAGGACGGCGCCTCAAAGGACGACCAGCGGGTGCGCGCGTCCGTTGCCTGGGAACAAAGCAGACGAGCGTATTCGCGTCGTCATTTCACCTGCAGGACACTACCACTGGAGAGCACACGGATGTCGATATAGCCTCAGCGCGTCTGCTGCTTGCGATGGGCAGAATCGATGAGGCCGCAGCCCATGCACACAAAGCACTGGATGCAGTGAACAAAGCCAGAACAGTAACCGACCTGCCGGATGCAGAAGCCGTCCTAGCAGAGACGCTGCTCACCCAAGGCAAAGTTGCCGAACTCGCCAACCGTCTGAGAAAGCGGGCGCGGCTCTCGGAAGCAGGAACGGTTCGAGAGCACATTGGCCGTCGAGATTGCGATTGCACGAGTCCTTGCGGCTTCCAAAAATCAGTCAGATAGAGCCGAGGCCAAGCAACCGACTTAGTCGCATGATAGATGATGCAAGAAAAGCAGAATTTATTCCAAAGGAGTTTGAGGCTCGGCTTGCTTAGTCGAAACTACTCGCTCAAGACAGTTTGGAGAATGGACGTAACGAGTTGAGGACTTTGGAAAGGGACGCCTCCGCGCGAGGGTTGGAGTTGATTGCACGTACGGCAGCTACTGAGCTTACGGCGCATGGCGACTCTAGAAAAGAAGCTGAGGCTGGCGAAACCTCGCTTGCACGGCGATCAGGTCCTTCCACAATTGTGGCGGACAACGTCATTTGTCCTCACCGAGCTACTCTTTGGCATAGGTGGGCGAGCATCACGCCTTCTTGCCCGAGCTTCGCGAAGGCCACTACATCGTCCATATGCAGTCTGTCCCGGGCTCTTCCCTTGAGGACTCATGTGCGTAGGGCGAGAAGTCACAGTCGTTGCACAGAGGGTTGGCAGGGCCGAACTGTCGGAAGACGCCTGGGGACCGCACTGCAGCGAGATTGAGGTTTCTTCTGCATTGGGGCTTCGATCTGTTCAGCGTTTTAGATTGGGCGCGCCGGCAGCGGAAGTGTCGCTGGCTGAGCATGACAAATACGAGCGGAATCACGGCTAGTAAGGGACCCGCGATGCGTGCTCAACGACTAGCGCTTGGTTGCCATGCAATGTAGGCAGGCACGCACGACGGGCGCCTTTTCTGAGCATTGTCTGAAAGCCTTCGGTTGAAACAAAAGAAAACGCAGAATCGCCTACTCTGTTAGCCGATTGGAACAGCGTAACGCTTTTTTCGTAAGGCTCTGATGGAGAAGAACATGGTTCGTCCCGCAGCCGAATTTGGGGGTTTGTAACGAGCCTCTAGGCGTTGAGAAGTTTTTGTGGTGGGGCACAAAAATGGGCACAGATGCTAAAACAACTACATTCAAATCGACTGTAAGCTATTGATTTT
>CAVXPT010000010.1:0-13629 GCA_963763665.1 uncultured Acidobacteriaceae bacterium
CAGTTCACCAACTGCGCAATCATCCAGGATTTACCGTTGTCGGCATCCTGACACTGGCGCTTGGTATTGGCGCAAGTACAGCGATCTTCAGCGCGGTCAATCCAATTCTCTTTGAGCCCCTACCGTATCCTCATCCTGGCCGGATCATGATGATCTGGAGCACCTTTCAGGGTGCTCGTTCGGAAGTAGCCTTTGGTACATATCGGGAACTCGCGGAACGCAGCCGCACCTTCGACGCGACCGCAATCTTTGAGCCGTGGCGGCCATCCATAACCGGAGGAAACCAGCCGGAGCGGCTTGAGGGGCAAAGTGTGAGCGCCAGTTTCTTCCGCGTCCTTGGTGTTTCTCCCATCCTCGGCCGCGATTTCCGCGCCTCCGAGGACGTATTCAATGGCTCAAAGGTTGTCATTCTGAGCGACAATTTTCGGCGTCGCCTCTTCCATGGCGACGCTGCGATCCTTGGCCGCACAGTCAAACTGGACGATGACAGCTACACCGTCATCGGTGTCATGCCTCCTCATTTCGAGGATGTCCTGGCGCCCGCTGCCGAGATATGGACGCCCACGCAATATGACCCGCGACACATTACCAGCAGCTTCAACACTTGGGAATGGGGCAACCATCTGCGCATGGTGGGACGCCTTAAGCCAGGAGTAAGCCGTCTTCAGGCCATTCAGGAATTGGCTCAGATCGCGCGAACCCCGTGGCCGCAGTTTCCGCGTCCACGCTGGGCATCCCTCCAGCATGGACTGATCGTAGATTCGCTGCAGGACGATATTTCCCACACAGTAAAGCCTGCGCTGCTTGCGGTGCTCGGCGCCGTAATTCTGGTGCTGGCGATTGCGTCGGTGAACGTGGTCAATCTTGTGCTCGCACGCGGCTTTCAGAGACGCGGAGAATTTGCCGTCCGTGGCGCGCTCGGTGCATCGAAGCGGCGCATCATCCGCCAGCTCATCACCGAGAACCTGTTGCTGGCCTCGTTCGGCGGGATGGCAGGTATCGCCGTGGCGGTAGCAGGCCTGCGCGCACTGGTCGCACTTAGCCCCGCAGAACTTCCACGGCGTGATGCTATGGCCATCGATCCCGCGGCCCTCTTCTTCGCGCTCGCCCTCACGACCATCGTCGGCATTGCTGCGGGACTCGTTCCCGCAATCCACGTCTCGCGCGACGAACTACAAGCCGGACTTCAGCAGAACTCCCGCCGCTCTGCCGGCGGTCATGCTTCGACACGACGCGCGTTGGTGGTGGTGGAAGTCGCGCTCGCCCTCATTTTGCTCATCAGCGCGGGCTTGCTCCTGCGCAGCATGGGCAGACTGCTGGCAATTGACCCTGGCTTCCATCCATCGCACCTGCTCACTATGCAGGTAGTGACCTCGGGGCATCAGTTCGATAACGTTGCCTCCGCTCCTGGCATCGGCGATCGCACGAGGCGACGTTTCTTCGAGCAGGCACTCGATGCTCTTCGGCATGTTCCTGGTGTGCAACAGGCGGCATTCACGAGCCTGTTGCCGCTCAGCGACGATCCGCCAGTGGATGCCTTGTATGGCGCGCAATTTGAGGATCAGGGCGCTGACGCGGGTTACAACATATTCCGTTACGCGATCAGTCCCGGCTACTGCCAGACCATGGGCATCCCGCTGCTCAGCGGCCGTCTTCTCGACGAGCGGGATACAGCTTCTGCTCCACAGGCAGCACTGATCAGCCAATCGCTGGCCAGGAGTCATTTTGGTAACCAGAATCCTCTGGGCAAACGTCTCCACGTCGGTCCCAGAGATCGGCCCTGGTACACAGTTGCCGGCGTGGTTGGCGACGTGAAGCAGACATCCCTTGCGATCCATCAGTCCGATGCGGTCTATCTCACCACCGAGCAGACCTGGTTCGCCGATGACACGCTCTCTTTCGTGATCCGAACGCGCGGCGAAGCGGCAGTACTGGCTCCTGCTATCAAAAGGGCAATCTGGTCGGTGGACAAGAACCAGCCCGTCGTGCGCGTTATGACCATGGATCGCATGATGGCCATTGCCGAGGCCGAGCGGCGCTTCGTGTTAATTCTCTTTGAGGCCTTCGGCATTGCGGCACTCATGCTCTCAGCCGTCGGATTGTATGGCGTGCTCTCAGGCAACGTCACGGAGCGAACTCGGGAGATCGGCGTGCGCGTAGCGCTCGGCGCCTCTCGCGGAGACATCCTGGCACTCATCCTTAGCGATGGAATGCGGCTCACTGCGTTCGGCGTCCTCATCGGGCTGTGCGGAGCCGGCATCGCCACCCGGGGGATTGCTACGCTGCTCTTCGGCACATCACCTCTCGACCCCATCGCCTGGGTGGGGGTCATCGTGATACTTGGTGGTGTGTCGGCGATAGCGTGCTGGGCACCTGCGTGGCGCGCGTCGCGGATCGATCCGTCTATCACCCTGCGCGCCGAGTAAGAACCACCTTCGGTTACATTCAGGATGAGAAGATGTATCCGTTTATCCCGTTTTGCTGTAACTCGGCATATGTATGGAAACTGTGACGAGAGAACAATCATCGGCACGTATCGGGCCTTTCTACTCTTTCTACTTGCACAAACGGTAAAGTTTGCCGATCATGTGGGCTGCTTTAGATTGCCGCGCCGGGCGACGCTCAAAAAAATACGAGATCGCCTATAAGCAAAAATGTAACTGTAACGGCGCGCGGTATACCACGTTTATGAGGCCCCGAAATGATGCACACCCTCCCCACTGTCTCCCATCCTTGTTGTCGTTTTTCTAATCGTTTAAAAACACTCGGCTTTCTCGTCCTCCTTCTCGCTGCTCTTTCCTCACCGCTCTGTCTTCACCGCGCCTTGGCGCAGAATATCTCCGGCACCGTTACCGGCACGGTTCGCGATTCCTCCGGCGCCGTCATCCCCAATGCCGCCGTCACCATCACCAATACCGACCAGAACACGATCGTCTTCAATGGCAGGACCAACGCAGCCGGGCTGTACACCGCTCCCTTTCTGCCGGTCGGCAACTACTCCGTTGCCGTGGACGCTGCGGGCTTCAAGAAGGCCGAGCATACCGGCATCAAGCTGGACGTCAACCAGAACCTGACCACGGACATGGTTCTGGAACTGGGCAGCTCGCAGCAGACAGTCACGGTGACGACTTCTCCTCTGCAGGTAGACCTGCAAAGCGCGCAGGCGCAAACCGTCATCACCGGCACGCAAGTGCGCGAGCTTACGCTGAACACGCGCAACTACGAGCAGCTTGTGGGACTGATGCCCGGCGTCTCTACCGGGGTCTCGGACCAACTGTATGTCGGCGTCTCGAACCCGGTCGGCACCTCCAACCAGATCAACTTCTCCATCAACGGCAGCCGGCCGACGCAGAACGCATGGAACGTGGATGGCGCGGACAATGTGGACCGCGGCGCGAATCTTACCCTGCTTGCCTATCCCAGCGTCGATTCGATTGCTGAGTTTTCCGTGCAGCGCAGCAACTACAACGCGGAGTTCGGGCGCAGCTCCAGTGGGCAGATCAATGTCATCACCAGCGCGGGCACCAACCAGTTCCATGGCGACCTGTACGAGTTTTTCCGCAACGATGTGCTCGACGCCAACACGTATCTGAACAATCGGAAGAATGTTCCGATTCCGTCACTGCGCTACAACGACTTCGGCGGCACCGTAGGCGGCCCGATCTGGAAGGATCACACTTTCTTCTTCTTCTCCGAAGAAGTGCGCCGCGTGATCACGCATACGAACTTTCTTGCCGACGTGCCCAGCACCGCCGAGCTGCACGGCAATCTCTCCGCGAATGGCGCGCCGGTGTGCGTGCTGTGGAGCGCGCCCGGCCCCAACCAGGTCTGCCTGAAGGAAGGCACGCAGGTGACGCAGATCAATCCTGCGGCGCAGGCGTATCTGACCGACATCTTCAACAAGCTGCCGGCGCCCGACAATCCCAACTGCACCGGGGCCTGCACCCTGACCTCGAATGGCCTCAACATCTTTAACCTGCACCAGGAGATCGTTCGCATCGATCAGGCCTTCGGCCCGCGCTTCCGCATCTTCGGCCGCTTTGAAAACGACGCTATCCCGACCACGGAACCCGGCGGCCTGTTCATCGGCAGCGCGCTGCCCGGCGTTTCCACTTCGTCCACCAATTCGCCCGGACGCATCTTCACCATTCACGCGACCAACGTGATCTCGCCCACGCTGATCAATGACGCGGGCTATAACTACTCCCATGGCGGGGTTTTGAGTACGCCGATCGGCCTGACCGCCGCGAAGAACTCGCCCAACATTCAATCGGCTGTCAGCCTGCCCTTCACCTCTGCTCTCGCTGTTGCGCCGCGGCTCAACTTCTCTTTCTTCGAGAACGTCGCGGATCGTGGACAGTATCGTGACTTCAACGACGACAACAACGTCTTCGATCACCTTTCGAAGATCGTTGGACGCCACGCGCTGAAGTTCGGCGTGACCTATCACTGGTATCAGAAGGATGAAAACTCCGGGACCGGAAACCAGGGCGTCTTTGGCTTCCCCACCACGGCTCCGGATGGAAACGACAGCGAGTATCAGGAGTGGGCGAACTTTCTGACCGGCAATACAAGCTCGTTCACGCAGTCATCGGCAGACTTTCGCGCGGTGATTCGTCAGCAGCAGTGGGAAGTCTATGCGCAGGATACCTTCAAGGCGCGGCCGAACCTGACGCTCACCTACGGCCTGCGCTACTCGCTCTTCCGCCAGCCTACGGATGCGAAGGGGCATCTGACCAACTTCGATCCGAACACTTTTGACTCGAGCACGGCTGCTGTCATCGATCCCGCGACCGGTCAGATCGCCAAGCCGCGGGAACGGATCTGAACGGCATTATCATCGGCGGCAAGGATTCGCCGTATGGCGATGCGGTGAACCGGCAGAACACTCTGAGCTTCGCGCCCCGTGTCGGCTTTGCCTACGATCCCACCGGAAAGGGCAACATGTCCGTTCGCGGCGGCTATGGGATGTTCTTTGATTCTTCCGCGGTCAGCCGATACGAGATCAACATCTTCGACAACCCGCCCTTCGTCAGCAACCTCTCTCTCGGGCCTACGCCCTTGAACAACCCCAACGGCACGGCGCTGGTTTCCAACTTTCCCAAGGCGCTTGCCGCAGTCGGCACCGACTGGCACACACCCTATTCGCAGGAGTGGAGCCTCGACGTGCAGCGGCAGTTCCCCTCGCAGTGGCTGCTGGACATCGGCTACTACGGAGCGACCGGCACCCATCTGCTGGGCGAGGTGGATCTGAACCAGCCGCTTCCCGGCGCATATGTAACCGCGCTTGCGCCGTATCGCAAGAACCCGAATGCTCCGATCGCCCGCGGCTCGGACACGCAAAAGCTGAACTCGATCCGTCCCTACCAGGGATACGACGCCATCAACAGCCAGATCACCGAGTACAGCTCCAACTACAACGGCCTGCAGGTCGCACTACAGAAGAGGATCGGCGCAAACTCGCTGCTGAATCTCAACTACACCTGGTCCAAGGCCATGACCAACGCCTTCAACGACACCTCACCGGCGCAGAACACCTACAATCTGGCAGCCGAATACGGCCCGGCGCGCTATGACCGGACCCACATCTTCAACGCCAACTTCGTGTATGACCTGCCGTTCTTTGAAAGTCAGAACGGCTTTGCCGGACACATCCTCGGCGGCTGGGAGGTCTCCGGCATCGTCAACGTCAACACCGGGCTTCCCTATACGGTCACCGGCGTGCTCAACGATCCTGCAGGACAGGGCGTGCTCGACGGCAACAGCGCAGTCAGCGGACGGCCGGATCTGGTTGGCGATCCCAACCACGCCAGCGGCGCCAGCGGTCCCATCCACAACAACGACGGCATCAAGCCCTGGTTCAACACCGCGGCCTATGCCCAGGTGTGTTCCACAGCTAACAGCGTCACCACCTGTCCTACTGGCGCGCGGCCGGGCAACTCCCACCCCGGCAGTGTGCGCGGCCCAGGACTCTGGCGCGCGGATGTCTCCGGCTTCAAGAACATCAAATTCAACGACCGCATGCGCCTGCAGTTCCGCGCCGAGGCGTTCAACGTCTTCAACCACACCAACCCCGACACCATCAGCACCTCATCGACTGCAGGCACATTCGGAAAGGTCACAGCCTATCGCGATCCCCGCATCCTGCAGCTCGCGCTGAAGCTCTATTTCTAAGGGCGCAGCAGTTACACATCCGGCAGCGGGTCATCTGTTCCAGCCCGCTGCCGGCTTTTCTTTTCTACTTCGCCACTACAGCCGCGCTTTGCCGCGGAGCACGCGAGTTCGTCGCAACTTGGCAAAGCCGAAAGATGGCAAGGGCCAGCAGCGCGCAGGCCAGCCACGCGAACCAGTCTCCCAGCAGAAGATAGAGAGTCGCGCTGTGCGCCGCCGGGACACTCGCCAGCAGCGTGGCGAAGGGCGCGGCATCGCTGCGCGCCTCTGCGACCACGCGGCCGCGATTATCGCTCACCGTGAGATAGCCATCCTTCGCCGCGCGCACCAGGCT
The DNA here is from genome assembly GCA_963763665.1 of uncultured Acidobacteriaceae bacterium. Classification (GTDB taxonomy): domain Bacteria; phylum Acidobacteriota; class Terriglobia; order Terriglobales; family Acidobacteriaceae; genus KBS-83. The sequence goes on from CAVXPT010000010.1 coordinate 6,506, forward strand.
AAAGCCGTCCTCCACACCGCGCATCACCGCGATGTGTCCATGCCAGCCGCGATCCATATTGAAATCCCAACCGGGCACCAGCATCAGCCCCACTTCCGCCTTGCCGTACTTGCGCGACAGCGGAGTGAAGTCCATGTCCTTGCAGATCGCGACACCCCATGTCTCCGGGTGCTTCGGCAAGGTGACCAGCGCTGTGCCCGGCGTCAGGCTCGATTCAAAGGGCGGCAGCATGTGCTCTTTGTCGTAGCTCAGCACGGGCACCTGCGGCTGATAGATCCGCGCCTGGTTGTACTTCGCGGCTCCGGCGACATGCACCTCGCCGACCACGATCGTCGCGCCGGTCCTGTCCGCCAGCCGCTGGAAGATCGGGTCCGCTGTGCCGTTTTCAGAATCCAGGACCGCGCCCAGCTTTTCCGGCAGCACGATCGCCTGCGCGCCTGTGGCGGCAAGCCGCTCCGCCTCGGCCGCATAGCTCGCAAATAAGCGGCCGGTATCGGCGCCGTTGCCGGCGACATTCACATTCTCCAGCGTGTCGGACGCAATCAGTCCCACCCTTACCTGCTGCCCACGCGGCGTCATCATCAGCCGGATGGTGCCGAAGACGAGCACTGCGGCCAGCACAGCGAGCGTGGCCGCAACCACGCGCAGCGCCTGCTGCGGCGCACGCTTGCGCAGATGCAGCCCGATGGCGAGCGCCGCGGGAAAGCACAGCAGCAGAAAGCTCATGCCCCACGGTCCGGTGATGGAGGCGAGTTGCAGAAATGGCAGAAACTTCAGTTGCGTGTAGGCAAGGCTGCCAGCAGTGCCGTGCGGCGTGGTCACATTGCGCACCCACTCCATCGCCACCCACGCTGCCGGAAAGGCAACGAGTCCGCTCCACAAGGCGCCCCGCAGCACCAGCGCACGAAACAACAGCACCGCGCCGGCCGCGATGATGGCGACCGCACCGAAGATGCTGAGCCACGCAACAAACGGCAATCCCACAAGATGGAAGTAGCTCCATAGGTTGAAGCTCCCGGCCAGCCACGCTGCCGCCGTCGTCAAGCCGCCCACCCACCACGAGCGGCGCAGCGCAAACCACAGCACGGGCAAAGGAGCGAACCACATCAGCGGCCACCATGGGTTGAGACCATTGCCGAACCACAGCAGCAGCGCAGTCGCCGCCGCCACCAGGACTGCCGCTGCACAGCTCTTCCATCTATTTGCCGATTTATTTGCGAATCCCACGCATGTACCTCCCTATCGCTTCATGGCAGTAGGCTCGAAACCGCGTGGCGGACATGCTGACACGTCCGCCGAGATACAACATCGTCAATCCCTGCCATAACGCGCCGGTCTCGAAGACGATGGCCCACACATCGGTCTCGCGAAAATGGCCGCTCGCAATGCCTTCCCGTATCAGCTCCGCGAACAGGTTCGCGGTAGGCGACTTTCCCGCTGCAAAGTCTCGCGGATACTGGCGCGCGCCTTCACGCGGCGTAAGAAACATCAGCTCGAAGAGCCGCGGATTTTCTAGTGCAAAGCTCAGGTTCACATCCAGTACGCGGGTCAGGCGCTTTTCTATATCACTGGACGCGTCAGTGGATGCGCGGACACTGCCCGCCCGATACTCTGTGGCCAGCCGCTCCGCCAGTTCTCGAAATCCCTCATCCGCCAGCGCGTTCAGCAGCGCCTTGCGGTCGGCGTAATGACGATAGACCGCCATCGCCGTGATGTCCACCGCCGCCGCAACGCGGCGCATGGTTACCGCGTCCACGCCCTGCTTGTCGAGCAATCGCCGCGCGGCTCTGGCAATCCGTTCCGAGGTTGGTTGGACTGTCATGTATACACTGTATACATGACAGCTCGTTGTTGTCCAGTCCGCCGCAGATGCTGATCTACTTGACATCCAAGGGCCTCTCCGAAGCACAGATCCAACTAATTTCCGGCCACGAAAGCAAAAAAAGCCTGAAAGTTTACCAGCATCTGTCGTTGGAATCGGTCGACAAGGCTTACCAGGACGCGTGGGGTCTGATGCGAGACTCCCTCAGCAGGTACAATTTCCGTGGATTTTACGTGCCTTTGTTGGATTGTTGGAATGTGACCATAGTAGGAGACCTAATCAATGACGCTCGAATGCATCAATCCCAAGGATCTGCCTACTCCGCAAACGTACACCCAGGTCGTCGTTGCGACGGGAAGCAAGATGGTATTCGTCTCGGGCCAAGAGCCCGAAGACATACATGGCAAGCTTGTTGGCCCTGGTGATCTTGCTACTCAGGCGCGCCAGGTGTTTAGCAATCTCGGCCGAGCACTTGCTGCTGCCGGTGCGCGGCCTGCGCATGTCACCAGGATCACAATCTACGTCGTCAATTACAAACGCGACGAATGCTTGCCGATTATTGAAAAGGCCCGGATAGCGCTGTTCGGAGATCACAAGCCGGCGGACGTGGTGCTCGGCGTAGCGACGCTGTCCCCCGACTACCTGATCGAAGTTGACGCGATCGCGATCATTGATTGACCATACCACCGAGAGCTACACAAGGACGCGGTAGAGCATCTGTCGTTGCAATCGGTCGATAAGGCTTAACGTAACCAGGACGCGGTTCAGACCGTGGGGATCGATGCGAGACTCCCTCAGCAGGTCAAATTCCCGTGGGACTTTACGTACCTTTGTTGGAATTTAACCTTGTCCAGTCGCCGAAATCCTTCTTTGGGCGAAAGCAAAAGCGGCGGCCGAAGCCGCCGCTCGACTCTTAAAATAGATTGGACCTATCTGGGCTGCACAATGAGTGCGGATGGGTTCGTGATGCTGTAGGGCGAGCCGGGCGCCTGGCTCACGCTGGTGGGCGTTGCCGTGAAGACATACAGCTTGCTCGCACCGAGTACGTACAGGTGGTTCGCGTTGTCCCAGTACGCCATGCTCACCGGACCGGAGACCAGCGGACCTGTGTACCTGGTGATCGGGTTCGCGCCGTTGAAGTGGAAGAGCTGCACGCCCGCGCTTCCCGCAACCGCCAGCAGCTTGCCGGAAGGAGACATCCGCATTCTGCTTACGGAGCCGACCGCCACCCCGGGCATGTTCTTATAGGTGCTGTTCGTGCTGAGATTTCCCGCCGCGTCCGCGGTGTAGGTCGCCAGCAGCTCCGGACCATCCTGCGGTCCGAACGGCGCACCTTTTTCCGGATAGATGTCCACCGCCAAGTGGTTTGCCGGGTCCGCCACCGCAAACACCGTCAGGTACACGTCACCCGGCTTCGCAACCGGGAAAGGCGCATTGATACTGATCTCGGTGAGAGTTCCGTTGCTGTTTCGCTGGAGACCCTGAATGTCCGGGTTCAGGTAGAAGTCGGTTGCGGTATAGGCGAGGCGATTGTTTCCGGTAAAGGTCAATGGTGTGTTGTTGCCGCGCCGCTCACCCCCGGCCCAGATGAAGGTCAGCTCTCCATTGCTGGGATTGATCTTGAAGGCCTGGTAGGGATTGTTTACATCGTCACCGATCAAGTCATAGAGGGTTGTGCCCGTATGATCGAGAAACACATATTCCAGAAAACCAAACGCACCTTCGGGGTTGTATTTGATGGCATTGAGCGATGCCACCTGATTCAGAGCGCCGTTCGCGGCAATCCGATAGGAATAAATATTGGTGTTGCCCTGGCCGAAGAGGTACTTTCCGTTCACAGCCATGCTCGTTCCGCCGGTTCCTTTGAAAGGCGAGCCGGGGATCGCGGTGAGCTTGCCGGTGGAACTGGCTGCATAACCCACGATGTGGTTTGCGGTGTTCGAGACGTACACATAGGCGATGGGCGCAGGAGTAACCGCTTGCGTCACGCTCGCGGCGGAGGTTTGCGATGCAATCTGAGGAAAAGCAGGCACACTCGTTGAGATAACTGCCAGGCAGAGAAGAGAAAGAAAGCGCAACATGGGATTCGTCCTTCTTGTGGCACAAAGTGACGCAAGCTTAGCTCTACACTTTGAGCGGAGCAATCGGAAAACCTAGATATAGAACTTAGAATGTGATGGCACTTCAAATTCGACAATTAGTTGTCTATCCGCCGGTTTGTAAACATATCAAACATTCGGCACGTTGCCGCCAGAAGGAATGGAGCTTCCATGTATGCTGACACACGGCAATAAGCAGGAACGAAATGGACGGAGAAGCATGAATCTATATCGCCGTGTCGTGCTGGCATTGTCTCTCCTGATCTTCACCTGCGGGATGGCGCACGCCGGCACCCCCGATGAAGCGGCGATCCGCGGCGTGCTCGACGCGCAGGTCGCGGCATGGAATCGCGGCGATGTCGTGACCTTCATGCAGGGATACAGGGATTCGCCCACGACCACCTTCGTTGGCAAAACAATCGCACATGGTTACACCAACATCCTCGCCCGCTATCAGAAGAACTTTGCAGGCAAAGACAAGATGGGCCAGCTCACGTTCTCGGATCTGGAAGTCCACCAGCTCGACGCGCACTTCGCCACGGTGACCGGACACTTCCATCTCGCGCGCAGCGCAGCCGGCGGCGGAGACGCGCAGGGAATCTTCTCTCTCGTCTTTGAAAAGACAGCGGAGAAGAGCGCGAGCGGCTGGAAGATCATCCTCGATCACACCAGCTAGAGCAAGAAGCAGGGGCGCCGTAGTGCGAAGAAACCGGTCCTGAGTGGAGATTCTCAGGAGCGGCCGTTCTCCGGAGCGGTGGTTCCTGGGTCGGGAGCTGGATTAAACGATTAAATTTCGTGAGAGAATGGCTCGCACTCATCTGCACACACACGCCGCTCACCAATGATCCTCATGCGCAGAAGCCAGAACTCCCGCCATCTCCTTCCTCTTGCCGCTGCCGTCGTGCTCTTCGGCTCGTCTGCGGCGATCGCGCAGAATGCTTCACCGCCGACTGCGAACGCGGCCTCCCCCTCTGCGTCATTGTGGATTCAACCGGCAGCCTCCGGCGATCCGCTGATTTGGGGCCGCAAAGACGGCGTTGTCTTCGGCCTTCCCTCTCCCGGCGGGTTGCGGGGGCCTCGCGGGCTCATCCGCGTTGGCGTCATCTCGCCCACCACCGGCAAGCCGGAACTGCTCAACTACATCGCGGTCGAGCCTGTCATCCTCGGCCCGGGGAGCCGATCCAGCCGCATGGCCTTCAGCGAGCTCGAGCCCAGCCGCCTCGATTCCGGCGAGTACGGCAAGCGGCTCTGGGTCGATCTCACCTCCTACGACGAGGCCAATCTCCCCACCGGCACGCTTGAAAGATTTCCCGGCGAACGAAATCGTCCTCGGATCGAACGCCTCAGCGTGCAGATCGACGTCGAGCGCTTCTCGGCGAACGGTGCGCACGTCCATCTGATCGCCTCCATCGACAGCGATCATCCTGATGAGCTGCGGCTCTCCGTCTATCAGGACAACGACAGCCCGGCGATCGAAGAGCTCGCGCTCACCGCCACCATGGGCAACTACGAACGGCTGCGCCGCCTCTGGCTGCATGGTTGCGTGGTCGACAGCCGGGAGTTGATGAGCTCCTACACCGGAGACGCCTTTACCGACCCGCCCGACTATCCGCTGCGCGACATGCTGCGCACCGGCGATGGCGACGCCATCGTCTTCGCCACCGCCAACGAAGAAAATCCGTCATCCTTCCCCGGCACGCCCAATGGCCACTGGCACTATCCGCTGCCCAAACTCACGCAGTACTGGCGCATCGCCGCGCACGATATCCAGCCCGACCTGCGCGTGCGCATCAACGGCCGCCGCGTCTACTGGGCATCGCACGACATCGTTCCCGGCGGCATCGCGTATGAGAACTTCGACGTGCGCCAGCGCTACGTTGCCGGCCAGACTTTCATCTTCGGCGTGACGGACAAGAGCCCATGGCAGTTCGAGCCCGCCGTGCCCGGCGTGGAAAAACCCGCTGCAAATCTCGGCGAGGGTATTCAGACGTCGAAGGGATGCTCGCTATAAGCGTCATCCGGCCGATTCCGTGGAAAAGGATGGCCGCTTTTTTCGAGAGTCGATTCGAGCGTGGCCATCGTGCTGTGAGTCTTTGACTCTAGGGCGCAGCAGTGGGCTGCACGTGATACTCGCCGTAGTCGATGGTCAGCACCGCAGTCCCGCCGATCCGCAGTTTGCTTTCACTCCGATTTCGCTCTGGAAGCCAGAACTGCCCGGTCTTCTTGTACACGTGATCGATCTGGGTTTTCCTGATCCAGAATGACGGATTCTTCGCAGGCTCTGCTTCAATCTGCGTGACCGCGAAGTCCTCTGAGTCGACATACACCTTGCCGCGGTAGAGGAACGTATCGTCACGCTTCGGATTCACCTGGAAGACGTAGCATCGCCGACCTGCGGTCTCCCGGGTACCGAGAAGGGTGAACGTGTAGTTGGCTGGGGTAAGTGCTGTCCGGCCGGGATTCTGGGCTGCCTCTTTTTCACTCTCAAGCAGCTTCTTCAGCACGCGATTGATGAGTACCTTGGGGCCGGTGGAGGAAAGAATCTGGAATCGTTTCGTCGACGGGGCATCGTAGGTGGCCTCAACGACCATTGCGGCTGTGACCTTTTTCAGGATGCCATCGTAGGTGACCGTGTAATGGCGCTCGTCACTATAGCCTCGCAGCTCTTCTGACCGTTTTCGATTGCGTTCCACCATCCGCTGCACGATCTGGCCCGAAGTAAGATCTGCACCGGTGAACTGGCCCGATGGACGTGAACTCTGACCCTGGACGGGGAGCAGCGCGGGCCAAAGTGCCGCAACGGCGAAGGCATACGCAATCAGAAAAGTGGCATTTCGTCTTCCATGCGACCCAACCGAAATGCCTGTTGCCAAAGCGCGCTCCCTCCGCTGTTGCATTAGATCAGATTGACGAATGCGGTTGCGAACGGCGACCGCTCCAGACGAAAGCGCTAGCACCGTCGCCCGATCTTCGCCCCGGATCAAAGTATTTGTGATGCGCCAGGCTTCCCTATCGCAGGATCGGTGGTGCTGTCGCTCTCCGTCTCCACATGCCCGGCAAGGTGCCGCTGGAAGCGGTGGTCTGCATCGACCGTCACCAGCACGTCATACCAGCCCGAAGTGGTCTGGAGCAGCCAATGGCGGCGCGCGGTTCCGTTCGCGGGCACCGTCGCCGTCTCCGCCTGCTGTGTATATCCCTGCAGG
>CAVXPT010000011.1:0-32398 GCA_963763665.1 uncultured Acidobacteriaceae bacterium
ATCACTGAAGCAGGTGAGCGCAGCAACCACTGCATCGCGGGAATGACTTCCATATTGGAGACGACGTAATCGGCAGCAATAGTGTGAGAATTGCCGTCGGAGCCACGCACGAGCACGCCGGTGACAGCGTTGCCGGCGTGATCGATGCGCAGGACCTTCTGATCCAGGCTGACGGTGACGCCGGTTTCTTCGAGACGCCTGCGGAAGGCCCCGGCTAGTTCGTAGAGTCCGCCAGCGACATACCAGAGACCAAATTCCATCTGGATGTTCGGCATCAGGTTCATGAAAGCGGGCGAGTCGAGTGCGCTGGAGCCGACGTATTTGCTGAAGTATTCGAAGATATCGCGGAGATAGCGATTGCTAAGCCGCTTGTAGATGCTGCCCGACATCGATCGCAGGTAATCGAGGCCGCGGGCGTCCTTCCAACCGTAAAAGCGGACGAACTGGCTGAAGGTGTCGAAGCCATGGCGGAGATAGCCCCGCTCGACGATCTCGTATTGACGGCGTGAGTAGGCGAGGAACTGCTCATACTCCTCAAAGACACGCGGGCCGAAGCGGGCGAGCTCCGCGCGCATCTTTTCACGGTCTTCCCAGAGGTCAAGAACAACTCCGTCCTCAAAGAAGTTTCGCCACTGCGGATCGACCCGTTGCAGCGTTATGTAGTCCTCGAGCCGTTTGCCGTCGCCTTCAAAAATAGGACGAAAGATTTGAGGCAGCGTAAAGATCGACGGGCCGAGATCGAAACTGAACCCCCTCGTCTGAAGTCGATTGAGCTTGCCCCCAAGCTGTGCGTTCTTCTCCAGGATGGTGACTTGAAAGCCGCTGCTCGCCAGCATAATAGCCGCGGACATGCCGCCGAGCCCAGCTCCGATGACGACGACGCGTGTGGCGTTCGGACGAGCGGTCATGATCCGTCCACCAGGGTGATAGCGATGGTTTGAGCGGTGCGGCCGAGCCGGAAGGAGCAATCGTCAAAGCGTGGAGGCCCGAAGTGTTTTGACGAATTTTCGGAAACGCCAACGGGCTCTTTCGGAATGCCGATGAGACTTCGGTCGAGCTTCTGATTTCCGTTGAGGTCTTCATAAACGCTGGCGGCGTACGTCCCCGGGGGCAGATCGGTTTCGATGCGTAGTTGTTGCGCATCATCTGGAATTCGCAGGAAGCCGCGGCGCAGCGCCTTGTCTCGGTCACCGGGGAATCCGGAAGGCGACGCGAAGATGAGATAAGCAAGCTCGCCATGCGCATGCTCGGTAAGACGGACGTTGATGGTCAGATGCGTCTTCGCTTCGGAGGCACCGGCGTGCACCGAAAAAATGATGCCGCCGAGCAAAGGCAGGAGTGCGCGGCTGAGGCGCGCCACAATGCCTCTGCCCCCGTGGCGCAATCGGAGCAGGCTGGCAAGTTGACGCTCGGTGCGGCTGTTATATGGGAACCAGTTGATCTCGCGCGCCCGGCGATCGTCGGCAAGCATGATAGTTTTTATCCGTGAGAAGGCGCGGAGGCCTTCGGGTCCGTGATAGCGGCCGTATCCGCTAAGACGATTGCCGCCAAAGGAGGCGTAAGGGTTTGCAATGGTGCGGATGACGTCATTGATGGCGCAGCTTCCTGCGGAGAGTTGGGCGGCGACGCGACGCGCGCGCGCACGATTGTGCGTCCAGACGCTGCTGCTGAGGGCGAAGGGGCTCCCATTGGCAAGCGCAATGGCTTCGAACTCATCGCCGAAGGGTGCCACGCAGAGTGCGGGTCCGAAGGACTCTTCGGTAAGGATGCGGGCCTTGTGGGGAACGTCGGTGAGTAGCACCGGCCCGTGCGCGATGGCAGCGCAATCCTGCGGCCACTGCAAGGTGGCTCCGCGGGAAAGTGCGTCTTCAATCTGAACGCGGGGATAAGATTGCGCATCTTCGGGAAGCGAGCAGAAGTCCGCATCCGGACCGGACCCGACACGAAGCTTCGCGATGCGCTGTTTCAGCGCTGTGAGAAAATTGTCATAGATGGAGGCTTCCACGTAAACGCGCTTGACTGAAACACACACGCGTCCGGCGTTGGAGAAGGCCCCGTAAGTGATGCCTTCAACGGCTCGGTCAAAGTGACAGTCGGCGAAGACAACGCTCGCATCTTTCCCGCCGAGCTCGAAGATCGTGGGGATGAGGTGCTTGGCGGCGCGCTCGGCGACCTGTTGGCCGTTTCTGCTGCTGCCCGTGAAGAAGATAAAGTCAGGACGGGCGTCGATGAGGGCTGCGGACCGTTCGGGACCGTCGTAAAGGACCTGCACCAAATCACGCGGCAGATCCGCCTTCGCGCAGAGCCTCGCTATGAGAGCGGCTGTTTTCGGCGTGCGTTCAGAACACTTAAGCACCACCGCGTTTCCCGCGACGAGCGCGGTGATGAGCGGAATTATGGAAAGCTGTAAAGGGTAATTCGATGGGCCGAAGATCAGAGCAACGCCGTGCGGCTCAAAGTGAGTCTCGAAACGTGCACCGCGGAAGAAAAACGAGGGTTTGCCGATTCGTCGCGGACGCAGTATCCGCCGAGCGTGCGCTTCGTAGTGGCGCAGTTGCTCCAGCGTTACGAGCACGTCGCCGGAGAGGGCGTCCAGCGACGGCTTCGATGTTTCGTGCGCGATCGTCTCAGCGATGGATTCGCAATGAAGTGCGATTTGGCGGCGGATGTCGGCAAGAATGCTGCAACGGCGCGACACTTTGAGTGCGGCCCAGGCGGGCTGCGCCGCGTTGGCGCGGGCAAGAATCTGGTCTGAAGCGAGCAGACTCACGCGAGTGCCAACTCCAGCGGCTTGGCAACGGGATGGGGGATCTTGTGTTCCTGGCAGATGAGATTGGCGGAAATGCGCGCCGACTCAAAGATGGTGGGCAGACCGCTGCCGGGATGCGTGCCCCCGCCGACCAGATAACAGTTTGAGAACTCTTCGAACTGATTATGGGGGCGCATAAAAAGCATCTGGTTCCAACTATGTGACATGTTAAAAGTGGCTCCGAGAAAGACAGAGTGATTCTTCTCCCAGTCTTCAGGAGTGATGATCATTTCTTGCCGGATGTGTGGCGTTACGTCGCCGTATGGTGTGCGCTCGCGCAGCGTGCGAAGGACGTATTCGCGGCATTGTTGCTTGTGTTCCTGCCAGTTAACGCCGCTGATGTTGTTGGCCACAGGGGCGAGGATGTAGAGTGCAGAGTGGCCGGCGGGCGCCCCGGATGGATCCGTCTTCCCGGCATTGCGGATGTAAAGCGACATATCTTCAAAAGCCGCCTGGCCGCGCGTGATGCTCTCGATGTTTCTCTTGTACTCACGCGCGAAAACGATCATGTGGTGCTCGGTGTCATAAGCGCGATCGAGGCCGAGGTACATCATGAACGTCGAGCAGGAGAATTTTCGTTTGCGAAGGGTAGATGGCTTGTGGCGTTTAAGAGTTTTTTCTTCAAAGAGTGTGCTCATGGCATGGCCGAAGTCAGCGTTGATCACGACGTCATCGCAGTAGACCTTTTCTCCGCTGGCCAACTCGACGCCGCAGGCGCGACGGCCATCCAGCAGCACGCGGGCCACCGGGCTGGAAGTATGGATCTCGGCGCCTTCAGCAAGCGCGACCTCGGCGAAAGCATGACTGATGCGACAAAGGCCGCCCATGACGTGATACACGCCATGGGCGTGCTCTGTGTACGGGATCATCGTGAAGAGGCCTGGACAATCCCACGGCGACATGCCGAGGTATTTTGACTGGAATGTAAACGCGAGACGAAGTTCCTCTGAACGAAAATAACTCGCAAGCACTTTGTGCAGGGATCGCCCCGCAGCGATGTGTGGCACCGCCGCGAGCAGCGTCGGGCTGACCATGCTGGCGACGCTTCCGTAAGGCTTCTGCAGGCACGGGTAGAGCTTTTCAAAGCGGCGGCTCTCGCGATCGAGAAAACGGTCGAAGCTGTCGCCTTCACCGGGAAAATGCGTTTCAATCTCCTGCTTCATCGCGTCTGGATTGGAGCGGGCAAGCATAGTTTTGTCGGGAAAATTAAGGGCGTACATCGGATCGAGCTTCCGGAATTGCAGGTGGTCGCTCGAGCGCCGCCCTCCCTCGGCGAAAAGTTCGTCGAGCAGGAACTTCATCATAAGAAAAGTGGGACCGAGATCGAAGCGGTACTCGCCGAGCAGGACTTCTGCATTGCGGCCGCCGATCACATCCTGCTTCTCGAAAACCTGAACACGGAAGCCGCGCTGCGCAAGGAGCATCGCAGTCGCGAGTCCGCCAGGGCCAGCCCCTACAATCGCGACGTGCCTTTTCTTGTAACTCTGCTGAACGCCCATGTCTTTACTAGATGATTCCTGCCTTCGGAATCAGCTTGCCGGGAAGTCCTGCAGATGCGATCACTTGATCGCCAGGCAAGCAAAACCGCATTTATTGCATGTGAGTAAATAGTGGGATTTCAATTGTCGCCTACGTTTGTTGAGTGCTGGGACTGCATCTCACTCATCAACTGCACAAGTCGGATAGACCTTATCCAACTGCGCATGAAATGAGGTGAAGGGATATATATGAGCGATCACAGAGTAAGTGCTGGCGACATCCAAGAGGATGAGGTAACGTCCTGGATTGAAAGCTACTCCGCGCGGCTTCCATCGAGTTGCTATCTCGTAGCGGCGGCCGGTTCAATCGTTGGCTCGGTAATAGCCAAACTCCAAGGTAAGAACCACAATGCTCTCTTCTTTGGACAGTGGGTAGCGCCGTTTCTGCTACTAGGTATTTACAACAAAATGGTGAAACAACACGGGTCTGATGCAATCAGCAAAAGGAACGACTAAGCGCCGTACGACCTGACCAGTCATGTCTGATCGGGAGTAACCATGGACTGTCACCTGGAAGACGCCGTTGTCACCACAACTGCTGTGCACCGCTCCTTAGACAAGCTGCGGTACGTATGCTTCTGCAGCGAATCGAAATAGACCGAGTCGCCAGCAGCGAGCCGGAACTTGTCGACGCCGATCATTATTTCCAGTTCTCCCTCAATCAAGTAAAGAAACTCAATCCCTGGATGATAGTGCGGCGCTACTTTATCGAGCGGAATCAAATAGAAATGTGCCAGATAGCAGTTCAGCTTTCGTTCGTTCGCGCGAAAGTCAAGCGTCTCGAAATACCACGGTACGACGTCTGATTTAGGGTCGGAGGGGAACACCTTGCGCTCCTCGCGGCGTGACAGTGCGACAACATGGCGCTTTCGCGGATCGGTAAAAAAGTAGTCCAGCCCAACATCAAAAACGAGCGCGATGCGAATGAGTGTGGGCAACGTGGGTACAAGTCGGCCGTTCTCCAGGCGCGACAACATGGCAGGTGACAGACCGGTGTGTTCGGCAAGTTGGGCAAGTCCCATGCTGCGACGTAAACGCAGGGTGCGCAACTTCTCGGCGAGCGCATACGGCCGTATCGATTCTGCGACTACTGCCTTATCAGCACCCCGTGAGGCTGACTTCTTCCGATTCGAGTGTTTTGGTTCTGTGCGCATATGCTGCGAAGACGATGGCTCGTTCGCCTGTTTTACTCACCGTCAAGTTTATTTGCATCACTATCAAACCTCACGCCTCGTGAAGAAATAATTTTCGTGGGTTTTGTAAATCCCCGAAAGCAACTTACAAGCAACTGCGCGGAGTTGGCGTTGCGGCCGCTCTAGATCACATCAATCCGCTCGAATGCGGCGAAGCAGATGCACCATTCAATATGCAGCGGCAGACGAAAGCGGAAGGGAAAGCGAAGGATAGAAAGAGCGCAGCTGCTGGCTGTAAGCAGGCGATGAGTACCTTGTATAAGTTCGAGTGCTGTGTTCTCCTGTTGTTCGCCTTTCCACATCTTGCCGCACTACCCTGCCCGTATGCGAGTTCTCCTTCGTCAACGTTCAAGCGCTCGGTGCGGTGCAAGTCTGCCAGGCCAGCATTCCCAGCTTTACACGCTGACGATCGATGCTGCCGACGCTTGTTCTCTGCAGCGTTTGCGGAGCGCGCCACGGCCGTTCAGAGCTACACCCAAAACGCTATGGCTTACAGCCGATCATGACTGCCGTGATGCCGATGTCACACAGCCCGGTGCAGGAAAAGCAGTTTGGGATGGTGTCTCCCTTGTCCTGATCCGCTAGGTGCTTCCCAATAAGAGACTCGGTTTACGAGCGGGATTCCTCATTCCGTCAAAGTGGCCTTGAGAAGTCGTGCGAGGGATTCAAGATCGCGTTCCGCATGAGATTGACGCACATATAGATCGGCTTCCTGGTATCGGCGCGATACTTCGAGGTTCATAGAAAGCGGAGCGGGACCATAGGCGCGTGCGAAGCGCCGGAGAGTGTCCGTACAAGTCTGCTCCACGAGGTGCCGGAGTTGGAATGCCCTGATCTGAGCTAGGTGGCGATCCGATGGCATGCTATCGATCTCTCTTCCGGCGACATCAAGATAAGACTCAAGTCCCCAGACGTTGGCACTCATGGCTGCGAGATGGGCGAGCGTATGGACGTCATCTCTGTTGTTGAGCATGGCGTGATCCAACAGGCCCGCCACGCCGCCCGCCCAGCACGCCGCTGGTCCGCATGCCCCATGCCAGAATCCCGCCCGATTGAGGTACCAGCCAGCCTCGCCGAGAATGACATCGGGGGACACCTCCACCGCATTGAAGGTAACAGTGCTTGTTTGAGTAAGGCGGAAGGCGTCTGTCTTCCAAGCTGTTCCATCGATCAGAATGCTTCCGGAGTTCGTGCCCAGATCTACGTCGACGAGATGCTGTTCAGGAAGACCCACGGTGATGAGAGCGCGATCGACCAGACCAGCGCCACTGCAAAACATCTTCGTGCCGGCGATGCGATAGTTGCCATCGCAAGGGCTCATCGAAAGTGCTTTGCCAGGGATCTCCGATGCCCAGACACCATAAAGGCTATCTGGCACTGGCACACGGCCCGCCTCGGCAAGAATGGCCATTGCATCCCAATGCGCTTCCGCCAATCGCGCAACGCTCAAGTCTTCACGGCCTATCTCCATGAGACGGCGATGCCGCTGCGCTGTGGCGCCTTCGCCCGGCAGTGGGAGATGTTCATCGCGAATCGCGGCGAGCCGTTGCCTAAATTGGTCAGGAGTCATGCAGCCGTGCCGTTGTGCGAGGCCAGTGCATCCGCAAAGCCAAGCGGTGCTCGACCCACCCGTCTGCTACTTGTTGTCACTCGAAGGTTCGCATCGGATAGCTGAGGATTATCGACTCGTCTCAGCCGGTTCCAGAGGTCATGGTCTTCCGCAGTAGTGAGGTCCCTCCACCCCCCAGCCTGCAAATAGGCATCTGCTCGCACACCGAAGTTCGCCCCATGGACATGGGGATGCGAGCCGTCCGTGTTGATGCGATAGGTGAGCCTGAAGAGCTCTTCGACTGCCGAATCGTGCCCGATGAAGGAGTCGATGTCCACGATCCCTGCCACCGCTGCAAATCCGCGCTCGGCGATGGCAATCTGATGCAGCAGCCAGTCAGCAGGTACTTCACAGTCAGCATCCGTGTTTGCCAGCCAACAAAGCTCTCGACGGCCTTTGTATCGCTGCAACGCAACCTGAGCGGCTAAGGCGCGGGCGCTTCCGACCCTGCCGGCATCGGAGCAGGCCACTACGCCGGACCGCTGAACGATGTTCTCGCCTATTTCCCGTGTCCTATCCAACGAAAGGTCTGAGACAACGATTAGGTCACTGGTCACGTTGTCAGGGAGACAGAGTCGCGCCTCTTGCACGGATCGAAGGCAACGGGGCAGCAGTTCTTCCTCGTCACGAGCTGGGATCAGTACTGCGACATGCCAATCGATGATCTTCATGCTCGGATCCACCGATTCAGGCGAAACGCTTCATTTCGTTCAGAGTGTTGTAGACACAGCAGTGGGCTGGCTTCGAGGATCTCGTGTACTTGGTCGCCGCTGATACGGTGGTCTGCGGAAGTTCCGAGCCAATGCGTAGCGAGGACGGTTCCCCCGGGCTTCATTGGCGACAACAGGCGTGCGACTGTCTCACGCCACTCTTCCAGGCAGAGGTAATAGCCCATCTCACTGAGAACAATCAGGTCGCAATCTTCCAGGGATATGCGGTCGGCAATAGATGCGCACAGGATTGTCACGTTCGGGAGATAGGCGCAGCGTTCGCGAGCACGCCTTACTGCGGTTGGCGAGAAGTCGATTGCTTCGACTACGTCGCAAAGGCGGCTAAGTCGCTCTGTGAGCACTCCCACCGAACAGCCAGGCTCGAAAGCTCTCCTGTATCGGCGATGGGCCAGCGCTGCGGTGATCGTGTCATACCGGCCCAATTCATAAGAACTGCTGGCAAAATCCCATGGGTCGCCCTTCTGCCGGTACTTTGCTTCGAAAAAGCTAGAGGACGATGGGTCACCGTTGCTCATGAAGGCGCGTACACCTCATAGGGTCTGAAAGCTGGCTGCAACAGGTCTTCAGGCAGGATCGGCGAACCGCTCGAATGCTTCAATTGCGATTGGTGACACAAGAGGGCATCGTGTTTTGCGCCACGCTCCTTTGCAGTGAGCGGGAAGGATACCAATCGCAATCCGTCAAGCAGTGCGGGTGTTCCCCTGTGCCAAGTCCAGAAAAAGTAGAAAGTAAGCTGAGCCTCTTTGATTTTCGCCACAGCCTCGGCCGCCCGCCCGCAGGCTTCGTGGTCGGGATGAAAATCCTTCTGCCACGGGGCAACGATATGCACATCGGAGGATACGACCGGGAGCAAGAGGTCTATCAAGTCCTGTTCCCTGGCGGCAACGCCGCTATCGGGGAATCGTAACCGACGGACATGGTCTGGGCCGACACCGAGTCGATCCAGAGCGACACTCTGCTCTCGTTCCCTCACTTCCCCTAGATTTGCTGTGTCTGGATAGGCATTCTCTCCATCAGTTACGGCCACTACGGTGACCTTTACCCCGCACGACCGCAGTCGAGCGATCATGCCACCTGCTCCCAACGTCTCATCGTCCGGGTGGGGAACAACGATGACAGCAGGGCTGTGCGGCGGCTCCCAAGGGGGTAGACCTGCTAACCAAGATTGCCATTCATCTTCGCGGATAAGCGGAGTGATCATATGTCTTGTCGTTCAAACCGGCTCACCGGCAAAATGACCCCCGCGTAGGGTGAACCCACGCCGGGAAGTCGAGCAATTGACGACATTGCGGGCAAGTTTTCCTTTAGTAGTTTGCTTTGGTCGAGACTTCTTCTTCCAGGATCTCCGTGCGTCCGCTGTCGAGGGCGCTAACAGAGCGAACGTCTGAAGAACGAAAACGGTCAGAGTCACCAGATCTACATCTGTCCGATCCGTGCTCTTCGAACCAAATGATATGGGTGATTGCGCCGCTTAAAACAAGTAAGCGCAAAAAATTCCACGTTACTTCGATGAAATCCCCATGGCTACTTGCCACGCGGCTTTCATGAACTCGCTAAGTAAGATGCTGAGATGGTCTTACAAGTGTTGGCTGCGTAACATAAAGTTTTGCGCTCTCAAGGATGCAGGCTAAGAGTGTTCGAAAGATGACCGATTTCAGGTTCGCTGTACTGGGTACTACCCCTTACCACACAACTCAACACGTGCATGGGCAGCCCCCGCTCAAGCCCACGACCTGTACGCGGGCAATCCAGATCGCATCCCATCTGAGAGACCTAGGGCATTCGTGCTCGCGGATCTCATCCTCGGAATCTACCGACAGTTCTCAGTGCCGTCCACTTAGAGCACATATTGAACTAACGTTTCATTCAAAGTGAGGTAAATATGTATCACCACATTAAAAAACTGATGTACGACGTCAACGTAGGGTCACCGGATGTACGCTTTGGCAATATGCTGCTGGAGCAGTTTGGTGGCGCGAACGGAGAGCTCGCCGCCGCCATGCAATATACGATTCAGGGCTGGAATTGTGATGATCCGGAACGTAGAGATCTGCTCCTCGATATCGGAACTGAGGAGATCAGTCACCTCGAAGTGGTGGGTGCCCTGATCCGTATGCATTTGAAGCCGATGAAAAAAGCACTCGAGGATGCCGAGCAGGATCCTCTCATTGCTGTCGCGGGTGGCGGCGGTCTGGATCTTCGCAATTCTGTCGGGAATGCGTGGACCGCAGATTACCTGAAGATATCGGGCGAGTTGGACGTAGACCTGCGCAGCAACATCGCCGCAGAAGCGCGCGCCAAGATTACATATGAACGCCTCATGCATCTGACCGACGATCGCGGTTCAAAGGAAGCCCTTCAGTTTTTGATGACACGCGAGATTACGCACTTGAAGGCATTTTCGGCGGCACTCGATAGCCTCGGCAAAGATCGCTTTACCATCGGTCAGTTGGCTCCCACACCTGGCATCGTCGACGAGTTTTACAACGACTCGACCGGGGCAGGGGAAGTCGGAAGAGACGGACTTGGAGACTGGATCGGCATGTACGGGCTGAAAGTGGCTGAGACGCCGGCAGTTCTAAAATCCATAGCTAACAGCGAGTCGTCAAACAGTCAGCTTGCGGCGAAGTCAAGCAAGATGCCCTTGACTGCGGCCCCCAAGAACAATGGCAAACCTGGCAACGGCCACAGCAGTAGTGCGCGTACGCCGGCCCACAAGGATGCCAAGGAAAGGGCTGCCAGATAGGCACTTTAGGAGACGAAGTCGCGTACCGTAGGGCGTCCAGCTCCGGTTTTAGTTCAAGGTGGTAGATTGCACGTCCTTCGGTGCGTTCGATAGACTCGCGGCTGGTGTCGTCTAGCTCATCCCCGCGATTCTCTCAACAATTCTTCGAGCTCGGAATAGGAAGCTGCGTAAGCAGAGACGCGCTCATCTGTATGTAGTTTACGGGCGGCTTTTGGTGTAGCTGATCAACACCTACGTAACGTACGAGTCAAGAAGTTCGGCTCATAGATAGAATCGGTCCTCCGATACTGAGTTCGGATGGGCGGATGAGGGCCGCTCGCCACGAGGACGAGATCGAGCGAGACTTTAGCTGCGTGCTTCAGGCCGGTGGCAGTTCCCTGGAAGGTGACCGTGGATGTTCCTAGCGTTGCTGTTTTTGCAGCTGAGATCGTGACCTGCTGTTGACTACCTGATGTCAGGTTGAACTGTGCCGGATTGACACTGACCCTGCTGAAACGCCGGCTACGATTACGTTTTCTGAAAGACGTAAATCCGTTGATGCCGGATACCGAAAAATGGCAAGAGCCTGACTCTTCCTGTGCCGATGGTCACATTGGAAGAAGAACTGGCGGTCGAGAAGTCGGCCGCGGGTGGGGCAGAGGAACCTGATCCAGACGTCCCGGAGCCACCGCGGCCGGTCAACGATGCTATGAGAACGGTGACGGCAAAAAACTTCAAAATCAGAGACCAGGCATAAGACGGCCCAAACCCTCACCGCATTCGTTTTTGGGGGAGTTGCTACCCATGCATGGAAACAAGAATTCCAATGGGCGGCCCGCGTGATTATTCCTCCATGATTTGGTCGAAGTGATGCCTGGTGTGCCTGTGTATGACGTGGCCAGCCCGGTGTTTACGAAGGTGACGATCCACCTGAAGAACGGCAAAGAGTTTGTGATTGCCGCACCTGCTTCTTCACGCGACAACAAGTATGTGCAGAGCGTCCGCTGGAATGGCAAGGTACTGGATCGCCTTTGGATCGAACACAAAGACGTGGCTAACGGCGGCACGCTAGAACTGACGATGCGCGATGCGCCGAACACGTGGCTGGGCTCGCAGGAGAAATCCCTGCCGCCGGCTTCGATGACGGTGGACCCGTCGCGCTTCGAGTAGCGGTCCCTTTTGAAGTCAAGAAACCGCCTTTCCGGCTTAAGAAAAGCATCGGACGCCCTTTTCGTGTGTGAAGCGAACCAAGACCAGCGAAGCGTTCCGGGAAACTATGGAACGCATCTGCAGGATCGATCATGCATCCACGGTTCCGCGCAGATGACGCACATGCACTCTGTCGTGCTACAAGGGAAAATGGGTCCCTAGTTGATGGACTCAGATGCGCAGGAACAGCTTGCGCTTGAACATCCAGTAAAGCACTAGCCAATAAGTCAACATCACCCCAATCCCCACCAGTAGAGGTTGCAGCTCCAGACCGAGAACCGCAAAAAGACGCTGTCCCAAATGGGTGTGGAAGCTATGGATGATGAAGTCTTCCCAAAGGTGGGCAATTAGGTAGGCGGCAATGGAGTTCATGCCGACCACGGCCAGGGGAAAGGCCCACCCGCGCCGGTTCTTCACCTCAATCACCCATGAGAATGCTGCAAGAAAAAGGAAACAGACGCCGCCGCTGAAGAGAGTCCATGCAGGTGTCCAGATGCGCTTCACAATGGGGCAGATATGGCCGAAGTGGAGCAACAGCGCCACTGCGATGAGGACGAAGGCAGCCTGCAGGAATCGCTTCATCGGTATAGCCGGTTCCGTCGCTCGCAGCCAGCGCCCGGCTGCGAGTCCAAGCAACATCGTGCCAAGCGTTGGTATGAAGCTGAGAGTGAGGTAGCCGCCGTCGTTGAAAACGAACGGGTGCTCGCGCGGAAAGAGGTTCAGAAACCATAGGTCAAACGCCTGACCGAGGTTGCTGTTCCTGTTCCAGTGCGAGAGAAATCCAGTGAAGTTGTGGTGCCAGTCAGGAGGGACACCCACGGCGGCGTAGTTGAAGTGTGGACCCGGTGCCGGATAAAGAGCCCATGCTGCCCAATAGCCGACCAGGGCAACGCCGAGCGCCGTCCACTGCCAGCGCGGACGCGCAAAGGCCAGCAGAAATGCAATGGGGTAGCCCAGGCCTATTTGCGTCAGCGTGTCCTCAAAGGTGAAGTTCGTCATGGCGCTATGTGTGGATCGGAGGAAAATTCCGAGGCCGATCAGCAGCAGAGCCCGCCAGAAGGCATGCGCGACCATTTGGGCAAAACCCTCACCTTTACGGATGCGACTCGCGATGGAGTACGGCATCGCCACTCCCACCAGAAAGGTGAAGCCAGGCTGGATGGTGTCATGCAGCGACATGCCGACCCACTCGACATGTGTTTGATTGAAGGCCAGGATGCGCCAGAACACACTATGGGGATATGCGTGAGACACGGCAGCCCAGTGCATCACCTCTCCCATCATCAATAGCATGACCAGACCGCGGTAGGCGTCGACCGCGACATTGCGCTTTGGTGCAACGACAGCGGCTACCCTGGGGGCGCATCCTGAGTTCGTGGCCAGCGGCTGAGCGGAATCGGCGATAGTGGACTTCATGACTTCTCCAAAGGATTAAGGCAGTCTTTGAAACGACCTACAGTCTCGCGGGGAAGAAGGAAGCGAACATTTGGTTTGCTTGTAGCCTTTTCGTGGGCTGCTTTGTATCACGCCGATCGTGGCGCGTTTCTGCTTAATCCTGTTGTCGACCTGTGATGCCGTTGGCACTGAAGTTTACTATAGAGAACTACCATGAATGATCATCCAATCCAGGAATCGCAACCACCTACATCAGCGAATGAGACTAGGGCTCACGGATGTCTTTCGCGGCGCGGCTTCCTGCAAGCGGGTGCGGCGTCCGCCATCGCACTGGGATTGTCGCCCAGCAAAGCCACTGCAGACATTTCAGCAGCGCACACTCACACCCGAACGATGATGGGCGTTGCTTTTGAAGCGAAGGAGCCGCGGCTCGGCATTATTGGCGTCGGTGGTCGTGGCACGAGTCTGCTGGAAGATCTGCTGGCGGCCAATGCGCAGATAAGGGCGATCTGCGATGTCGTGCCGGAGAAGGCAAAATATGCCCAACATCTGATCGAAAAATCGGGCCAGCATGCGGCTGAGCTCTATACCGAAGGCGATCACGCGTACGAGAAGCTTGTTGCCAGAGACGATCTGGATGTCGTGATCATCGCGACTCCATGGCTGTGGCATGTTCCTATGGCAGTTGCCGGAATGCAGAAGGGCAAGCATGTGGCGGTCGAGGTGCCTGCAGCAAGCACGATCGACGACTGCTGGCAGCTCGTTAACACGTCGGAAGCCATGCGGCGCCATTGCATTATGCTTGAGAATTGCTGCTACGGGTATAACGAGACACTTATTCTGCGCATGGTGCGTGCGGGCCGACTCGGCGACCTTCTTTATGGAGAAGGAGCTTACCTGCACGATCTGCGCGAGGAGTTGTTCTCAACCAAGGGCGAGGGCCTCTGGCGTCGAACCGTCCACACGCAGCGGAACGGGAACCTCTACCCCACCCATGGCCTTGGTCCGGTTGCGAACTACATGGGTATCAATCGCGGTGACCGCTTTGACTATCTCGTCTCCATGAGCACTCCGCAGCGCGGTCTGGATGTCTATCGTAATGCGCATCTGGAAAAGGGAGACCCTCGCTGGGCTGAGCACTACGTTACCGGCGATATGAACACTTCTCTGATCAAGACCGCGAACGGACTCACGATCACCGTGAAGCACGATGTCTCGAATCCACGGCCCTATGATCGGATCAACACCATCGCCGGAACGAAAGGAATCTTCACTGATTATCCACCGCGCATCTACCTGGATGGCCAGCACGGGAATGAGGCATGGGCGAATCTGGATGCCTACAAGGAGTACGAGCATCCGTTGTGGCGGCGGGAGGGTGACGTCGCACGCAGAGCGGGTGGCCATGGCGGCATGGATTTCATCATGCTCTACCGGCTCCTCGAGTGCCTGCGCAAAGGTCTCGCGCCGGATATGGATGTATACGACGCAGCCGCTTGGTCTTCGGTAGCGCCGCTCAGTCTCGCGTCGCTCGAATCAGGCAGCGGTCCCCACAAATTCCCGGACTTCACCCGAGGCAACTGGCATGAACGACTCGGCTCTCCCATCGGGAGTGACTAGGAGCTCGCAGAAAGCCTTTTCGAACGTAAAAATCGTGAAGAAAGCCCTCAACGTCGGAAAACGGGCAGACTAACCGCAAACTTAAAACGAGGTTGTGGAGCAAACTCAGGCGATGTGTTGCACCGCCGGGAGCCAGATTCGAAAGCATGTCCGAGTTCATCCCCGCTGGCTGCACAGGTTCTCGGCTTCAGCTTGCAAGATGCGGGCTTTTCAGTTCAGCCGCGGAATCGCGATCCAGATAAACTGTCACATCGGGATGATGGCGCAGAATTGTGGCCGGGCACGCCGTCGAAATCGCTTCCTCCACTGTGCGCCGCATTACCGTTGCTTTGCGCGGTCCTGGCACAGAGACAATCAGCCGCGGCACGCGCATCAGAGCAGGAATCGTCACTGTGATCGCTTGGCTCGGCACCTCTTCGACGTCGCTGAACCAGCCTTCGGCAACCTGCTGCCGCCTGCATTCCGCGTCCAGGCCTACAATCTTTACATCGACAGGATCCCCGAAGTTTGCCTCCGCCGGATCATTGAATGCGAGATGTCCGTTCTCGCCAATGCCCAGAAGGCACAACTGAGGCTGCGCTGATTGCAGACGCTGAGCATATTGGCTGCAGATCATCCGCAGGTCGGACGCGTCTCCCTGAATTTCGAAGAACTTTCCCATGGATACGCGCCTCTTCAGCCGTTCGCGCAGGTAACGCCGGAAGGAAGCAGGATGATTCTCGCTGATGCCGACGTATTCATCCAGGTGAAAGCCCTCGATCGCCTTCCAGGGAACATCCACTCTCGCGATCAGCGCATCGAGCGTCGCCAGCTGCGAAGCTCCTGTCGCAAAAATGACCGCAAGACGTTCGCTCTTCTGAGTCAGCTCCCGAATCGCTTGTGCCGTTGCGTGTGCCGCAGCCTTGCCGGCACTCGCTCTATCCTGATGGATCTCGATTTTCAGCCGATCCACCGTTATGTGTTTCACCACTCCGTCTGGCATCTTTGTCCGTTTCTGACTCTTAGCTGAATAACAGTTGCGTCCGACGCATGGCCGGATGTAGGACGGTCGTTTTCGTGGAGCGAGGCTCGCAGCTCCGGTATCGGCGGCCTGTTGCATCCGTTGAAGTTGTGGAACAACTGAACTCAACCTGCCTTCCGGGTCACCTGACGCTATGCCAAGCGACCTGAATTGTCAGCTATGGGACACTTTATCGGACATCTTCCCATCCGCGAAGGAGTTGGTAACTGCGCCTTGAATGGTGTCGACTGGAGCGTCGCTCATGTGCTTCTCTCGCCGAATTGGAGCGCCGGGAATCGGGAGCTGAGCCTTACCGCGGCAACGCGAAGGAGATGTAGCTGCCGTGAGTGGGCGCTTGCTGGGCCGGCTTTCCCGTAATGCTGTGTACGCGCGTCGGATCCCGGCCCGCAGCGCAGAAAACGATGTATTCACGGCCGTTGCTCTCGTACACAGCAGGCATGCCTTCGATCGCGGCAGGAGCCTCATATTCCCAGAGCGTCTTACCCGTGGAGCTATCAAGCGCGCGAATCTTTCGATCGTTTGAGCCGGTAAAGATGAGGCCACCGGCGGTGACGACTGGGTTCACCTTAGGAAATTGGGAGCCGGTGCCCGTGACGCCTTTCTCGGCAAGCTCCGGCACTTCACCCAGGGGTACCTTCCACCGGATGTCGCCGGTGTTCAGATCGTAGGCAGTCAGCGATGTCCATGGCGGGTCGATCACTGGCAGGCCACTCTCCGTGACCATGAAGCCGAAACCGCTTTTGTATTCCAGCGTGCGCGGGTCGCCGGCGGGCTGCGCGAATGCCTGTGCCGTCGAGTCGAGGCTTCGCACTGTCCGCTGCGGTCGTGGGCAGCGTGAGCTTCAGCATGGACGGCAGGTCTTTGCTGATAACGTAGATCCAGCCATGGACGGGATCGCTTGCAACGCCGCCAAAGTTTGCGCCGCCGTTGTTGCCGGGCATCTCGACAGCATCCTGGGTCGAAGGCGGGGTGAACAGGCCGTAGTTCCGCGCTGCGTCGATCTGCTGCTTGAGCCTGTCGTGCTCCTCAGGTGTCAAATAGGGGCTGAGGTCCTTCGACGTGAACGCCTGGCGAGCGAAGACCGCGGGCTTCGACGGAAACGGCTGCGTCGGCCAGGCCTCTTCTCCCTGCATAGGCGACTTCGGCACGGGGCGTTCTTCGACAGGCCAGAGCGGCTTGCCCGTGACACGATCAAAGACCCAAAGGAAGCCTGTCTTTGAGGCCTCCGCAACGATGTCGACCGGCTTGTTGTTGTGGCGCACGGTCATTAGCATGGGCGTACTTGCATTGTCATAATCCCAGATGTCGTGGTGCACCATCTGGTAGTACCAGCGCAGCTTGCCAGTGCGGACGTCCAAAGCGAGTAGGGAATCACCGAACAGGTTCTTGCCCGCGCGATTGGCGCCGTAGAAGTTGTATTTGGGGCTGGACGTCGGGATGTAAAGAATCCCGCGCTTGCTGTCGAGCGCCATGCTGCTCCAGGCGTTCGCACCACCGACCGTTTTCCATGCGTCTTTAGGCCAGGTCTCGTAGCCAATCTCTCCGGGATGCGGCACGGTGTGGAAGGTCCAAGCGAGACGTCCGGTGACCACATCGAAGGCGCGGATGTCGCCCGGGCCGGAGTGGTACTCCTCGTTAGTCGCCGAGCCGAAGATGACCAGGTTCTCAAAGACGCGGCCGGGGTTGTAACTCTGCACCAACGCTAGCGACGCCGGATCCCGGCCCAGGCCTTCGCGTAGATCGATACGGCCGTCCTGGCCAAAGGCATCAATACTCTTGCCGGTTCGCGCATCGATCTCCTGTATTGCGTTGTCGGCAGCGAAGATGAGGCGTGCGTCACTGCCGTTCTTGCTCTGCCAGTAGGTGAGGCCGCGATTGGTCAGTAGAGGCGTCTTTGCTTGGATGCTGTGCGACCACTTCTGCTTGCCGGTAGCTGCGTCCAGCGCGAGGATGTGATCCTTCTCCGCCAAGGCGTACAACGTGTCGCCGATCACAAGCGGGTTGAAGGCGTAGACAGCATCGTCCCCGGTAGAGACGGTCCACACAGACTTCAACTGCATCACATTGCCGCGATTCACTTGCTTCAATGAGGAGTACTGCGCTCCATCCTCCGCGCCACCGTAGGCCCGCCAGCTTGCGTGGGGGTCATTCTGCGCGCTGGCAATGGATATCAGAGGCAGGCATGTGAGCGCCTGTGCAATGCGTCGCAAACTCCGACGGCTAAAGGGCATCGTGTCCTCTCCTGTTGCGATTTGGTGGAAATAAACGTTGACGCACGAGCCACATTGCATTGAGGCTCCATTACTCCAATTATCGCGTTGCTTGCGGAAATCAGCGCATCGCTCGCTTGTTACATATCTTGCTGATTGAGCCAGCGACTGCAAATACTCTTTAGCACCACCTTAAGCCAACTTGGCATGCGGATATGGTCGACCTTACCAAAAGATCCTATGTCGATGGGATTAAACTAGTCACCGAGTACGAGGCGGCGCTCTCATATTGGGAAAAGCAAAAGAGAATGTCATCGCTTCGACTCCTGAACTCATCTTGATGATGATAGTGAGGGAGGGCGGCGCGCAAGAAAACCCAGCAAATCCGCCGGATTGTTTGAGCGTGGTCGTTCAGAGCGATGCGTTACAGGTCTAGATCACTACAGGTGCCCTCGGCGTCGAGCTTCTCGGCGTGGGTGCCTTTGATGAAGACCATCTTTTGAAGCAAGCGCATCTTGATCAGGCTCGAAAAGAGATGCGTCAGTTGGAGAGACAGCTTCGCGATTCTGAAGCAGTCGACACAGATACGTTTCCACGTGCTAGAGCGCTGATGGACGAGGCGAAAGCTGTGTGGCTAATTGATGATCGGACTGCGACAACTGCGTATGAGGCAACGCTGGAGTACTCAATATAATTGCGCGGGAATCACGCGTCTGAGATGAGATGGTGATCGCGGACGAGGCAAAACTTATTTCGAGGCTACGGAGTGAACGGCAAGGGCTTCGCTCTGAGTTCGAACGCGTTAATTCGGAAATCCGATCAACGCGAAACTTTACAACCGAGACAAGTGGCTATGAGCGTGAAGTGAGGGACCAGCGTGCTCGACTCAGTTCGGTTGGATAGCGTTGCAATAGCAGCCATGACTAACTTTCGTATGCATCTCTGATGCTTGCAGAATCCGCCAATTCACGGCCAAATGTCGGTCATATGAGCGACGTAAATGGCTCATCACGAGAGAAAAAGACTTTGTGGCGGTGGATAGAGTCCAGAGCGAACCGTTCTCCGGCCAATTCCCGTTAACAGGGAATAAAACAGAGAAATTTCGACATTCGCGCCGAAGTCGCCACGTGGAATTCCTTTATACCAATGGATCTACGACAGTTATCACCGGTTTAGATCAATTCGGGCCGCCGCCGAAACAGGGAATTATTGACCGCGCATCAGAGAATATCGATTCCCTAATACCGACATTACGATGAGGACGATGAAAAGAAGAATTGAGATCAGGGTATGCTCCACGGCAAAGCTGAGCATCATCCGCACCGTCTCACCGTATATGATCCCACCCGGTGATTGTGTAGGGCCGTGGTGCGAATGCCACCTCTGTCACGCTGGCATTCGCAGTTGCAGATAGCTGCATGCCTTGCAGATCCTCTCCTTGGCCGCGCCATGTCAGTGAACCGTTGCCGTATACGCGCACACGGACATGGCGCGCCCTCGGATCCGTGGTCGATGCAGCCGGCTCTGCCCAGGGCATTACCGCATTCTCGCGGATATAGACAGGAATCTCTCGCTGGCTTCGGCCTACATGAAGTTTTTGATTTCCGCTCATGAGTTCGCCAGTCCAGAAATCGTGCCAATCGCCGCTTGGTAGAACTACCTCGCGCCCGTTTTCGCCGGCGAAGAGCGGCGCCACAAGCAGGCGATCGCCGACCATGTACTGATCGTCGACTTGGTGGAGCGCGGCAAGATTTGGAAAATCGAGGACAGGAGAGCGGAAGGCGGGGGTGCCATAACTCTCATATTCCGCAAACGCCGAACGCAGGTACGGCAGCAACGCCATGCGCCACTCAATAATCTCGCGGCATTGCGTCTCTAACTGTTCCCATCCTTGGGTGAACTCATTCCGGTTGTTGCGATCCCGATCAGTTTGCTTCCATGGCGGGTTCTGGATATACCAGGCGTTCACCATCGCTAAAGGAGAGAACACGGCTGTCTGCAGCCGGCGCACAAGGTCCTCTTCATTGACAGCGTCTCGTACCTCAGGACACCAAAGCAACCCACTGAACCCTGCGTTGATCAAGCCACGCACAAACTGACGGTGATCATACAGGTCGCTATAAAGCACAAAGGGATAAGGAGCGGCTAGCGCGCCGCTTGAACGTACTAGGCCATAAGTCGGTTGATTGCGTTGTTGGAATGCGGACAGGATGGCGTGCTGGTAACGCAGACCAAATGCCGCGTGCATCTGTTCACCATCAAGGCCGGAGGGGAACTGGCTCCCATCGGGCCACGACCAGCCACCAGTAAAGTCGGAGTTGTCACACTCGTCCAGCTTGAATCCACTGACACCGGCATCAATCAGCGATGAGCCATGATAATTGCCAAAGATGCGACGTGCGGACTCGCCAGCGAAATCAGGCACAAGTCCTTGCCACACCGCGTAGTTCCCCGCATAGGGCTGCAGATCAGAGAAGAGCGGCGAGGATGGATGAGTAAAGGCGTGCTCCCAGAGATTCACGCGATATCCGAGGGTCCGGGCTGCGCTGAGGAAGCGCTTGGGGTTAGGAAAGCGAGTTGGTTCCCAGACGAAGCTGCAGGAGTACGTGCGCGTCTGCCAGCCAGGCTCCAATCCGAGTACATCACATGGAATCCTGCGTTCCCGAAATTCCTGCCCAAGCTTCAGCACTGCCTCTTCGTTCATGTGCAGTTCTGGTCGATACCAGAAGCCTAATCCCCATTCAGGTGGAGCTATCCCACCACCACTGAAAAGGTTATAGCGCTGGATCGCAGCCAGCATCGATGGACCCGAGAAGTAATACACATCCACGCCTTCTACGCGCGGTAGCTCCACTAGCACTTCACTGGTCTCCTGCCGATCACCTTTCTGCATCCGCTGGGATGTGTTGTTTTCTACGCGTCTTGTAGACGATGCCTTCGCCGGCTTCAAGTGCGTCTCCCCACAATAAAACTGTGCGTGGCGAAACGTATCTACCAAAATGCCGTATCCGCGAGTTGTGACATAGAACGGAACGGGTGCATGCGAATCGCCTGAATCGCCCCTTGAATCTGCGTTCACGCGGATCGTCCGCTTCATTGAGCGCTGTTGAACCGACATCAGCTGCAGGCCAAATCCGTACATCAGTTCGTCCGCTTCGAGCGGAAGCTGTAAGTGCGCTCCGCGTTGATCGATGCAGCCGATCACCTGGGGAAGCTTCCTGGAAGGGCCAGCGGGTAGGCTATGCAGCGCAACCTCTAGTGGCTGGATTAACCGGTCTTTGACAGGCGTGTGCTGCTCCGGTTTTCCGAGAGTTGCTCGCCAAATACCAGGAAATACTGAATCCCATTCAAGTGAGACGCTTCTTTGCTGTGCAGACGCACGCGATTGGTCGTCAACGTCTGCTGATGCGCGAGTAAGAGGAATAGCACCGGCAAGGACACTGCCTAAAATACTCTTACCAACTTGTCTACGATTTACCTTGTTCATAAGATCTAAATTCGTGAAAAAGCTATTGCAACTGAGCTACCCCTCGGTTTCGTCCGGGTAAGTGAGAGTCTCCGGGGTTGAACCATCGCGGGCACGATTTCCACTTGTCCACAGACATGCCGTTGCCAATCCGGCCTCCGAGAGCGAATGGCCGGAAGGCAAAAGAGAGGCTGACACTCCAACGAAAGGCGAAGCGCCAGCCAAAGGAGACAGCTTCTAGTAGTTCGTTGGCTCAGGCATGCCGTGATCTTTGATACCTATTCATTCTCGTCCTTCTGGGTGTGGGCCGCGCGGAAAAGTTCCATTCAATCGCCTTATAAAGTCCAAGTACACTAGAGCCGCCGGCGAATATCCGTTCTCGCTATGGGCTGTGAATTGGCCCGTGAGCGGATCCATCTGCTCGTACATCTTTCCAGTCGGATCGCCGGACGCGTTGATTGCCACAACCCACTGCTGCATCAGTTGAACCAGCTCCTTATGTTTGCCGTAGTGCTCCATCCAGCGTGGAGCACGAAGCGCGGTTAGGGCCTGTGCCGCTCCGCCCCAGCTGTTGGGTGGAATCGGCCGCACAAACGTTGGATCGTTCAGCGCGATTGACGGAAAAGGGAACGGTGACCAGAAGGCCTTGGGATTGTGAAGTTGCCGCGTCCATACCGAGTCGAAGATGCGCCGATCCGACGAAATCTCGAGCTTCAACACATGTTCACCCATCACACGAGAAATCACGTCCGAACGCACCCGCACAAAATGATCGTTGCCGTCGAGATCGTAGAACGCAGCGTCTTCCGGGCAATACAATCTGTCGATTATCAGTTGCCGAATTCTCTCCGCATCCTCGTGCCAGCGATCTGCTTCTGCTTGCTTACCGAGCGCCTTTGCCATCGCGGATAATGCCACGCGCCCACCATAGACTGTCGCTGAAAGGTCAGGGCATAGCCGCGGAAGCGAGGGCAACTGTGGACATTTTCTCGCATCCTCTCCTGGACACGAATTGGGAATGCCCGCCCAGCGCGGACTGTTGTCATGCCCGGTGTCGAAAGTGCAAAACCCTTCTACTAAGCCGGTCTTGCGCATATCCCTATATCGCCGCAACCAGGAGTCCCAGCGGCCGCATGCCGCATAAGCTGTTGTCAGCAATTCCTCGTCATGAGTGAGCTGTACAAGCTCCCATGCGGTTGCCGCGATTGGCACTACCATCTGTATCTGACCGAAGCCGACTTCGTGCATCCAGATGTAGGCGGGTAATTGACCGTCCTGACGCTGCAAAGCGAAGAAGGCCATGTGATTCGCGCGCGCCAGATCAAGTCGACTTGGCCGCGCATCGGGCGATAAGAGTTTACCCAGATTGGCGTATACGAGCGCCTCCTGCGGGGCACACTCCATCCAGATTCCCCGATATATGGCACCTTCAATCAAGACCGGGCGATCATAGGGAGCAAGCAGCTTGATATTCCCGCTGAGTGTCGCCACGGCCGCGTCCCAGGTTCGTTTCCACTTCGGGTTTGAGTCAGGGAACTTTGGCCGAGAGGCTCCCTTTGCATTCGCTGCAATGGCCTCAATCGGCCCGCAGGCTCCGGCCGCAAGTGCCATCGACGACATCTTCAGGAAGCTTCTCCGCCGCATTTTCTCTCCATTCATGAAGCGCAGTGTGTCGTGACAGGATGTCCTTGCGGGATACCGTCGTTTACATCGACCTACCGATCGGCGTGGCCAGTCTAGACTGACGACCACGCCGATATTCTCCTCTACAGACGCTGGAGAGTTAGAAGAGAATCTTCACCCCAAACCGCACGTTGCGCTCGTCTACCGGCCGGCTGATGGTAGTGGTACCAGTGATTTGGCCAAAGCCGTTGAGGTTGCTGATATTGCCGTTGTCATCGTATTGCACGCTTGATACGTCATTGCCGGGGTCCTGAAAGTGAGGTGTATTGGTGGTATTGAATACTTCCATGCGGAATTGGGCTGATAGATGCTCCGGCAATTCAAATGTCCGGAAGATAGAAGTGTCTAGATTTCTGGCCCCAGGCCCGTATAAGGAGTTATAGGGCGCTGTCCCGAAGCGCGGCTGACTCACGGGTGCGAACGCGGTCACATCAAAATACTCGTTCTTACTTCCGTAGATTGCAACGTGCGGCTTAATTTGATCGGCTCGTTGCGAACTCCCCGGCGCGTTGAGAGAAGAGCCATCTGCGCCGATGCCAAACGGAGTTCCGGTGAACATTGTCAGCACGGCATTGAGTTGCCAGCCGCCAAGTGCGCGGGCGCCGATCCCGTTCTGCAGATACGGCTTTCCCCTGCCGAAAGGTAACTCCGCAATGCCAGTGAAGTTGAAGATGTGCCTTTGATCGCCCGGCATGACCACATAGTTCAGGGATTGATACTGCGGAATTGGGGTGTTCAGCCCACCAAAACCATTCGTATCGCAGCAGAGGCCAAGCCACTTGGAGTAGGTATAAGTGCTTCTGAGCTGGAATCCATTCGCGAATCGACGCTGCAATGTAGCCTGTAGCGAGTTGTAGTTTGTGTGCCCAACCGGGAGGATTGCATATTCCGCTGTAGATGTCCCGAGGAGCTGATACAGTGCGGCGCTGGCAACGCCACCTCCTACCTGGCCATAATTTATGTTGTAGCGCATGTGCTGGTGTATGGATTGGTTGCCGACATATCCAATCTGGACCAGCCACTGCCCGATCTCCTTCTGAACCGTTAGGTTGTAAGACTCGATATAACCATACTTAAGCTTTTGAGGAAGCGCATAAAAGCTGGCGCCTGCTGGAAGAGGAAGCACACCTTTTGTGTAGTCAGGTACAGGAATCGTTGGTACTCCGTCGCTCAAGGAGCCCACCGCGCCATACGGGGTTAGAGCGCTCGCGCTGTAGCCGATGTTTTCCGGGTAGTTGTACATAAGGTCTCTCGCAACAATGAACGGTTCGGTTGCGATCGAGTAGCCGGCGCGGAGGACAACGGTGCTGGACGGCCGGTAGGCCACGCCTATGTGAGGGCTAAATAGATCTTTTGGAGTATGTATCCCGCAATCCTTCGGGATACCTCCAAATCCGCATACCTCGTACTGATGAGTGTCTAAATTAAAGTTTTCCAGGCCATAGCTGCCGTGAGTTGAGACAGGGAAGTACGCCCAGGAGATTCCATAGCCAAGGGTCAGGTTCTTACTTACCTGTTGAGAGTCTGTTACATATGCACTGTATTGCCAGCTACGCAATTTACTACTCTTAAAGGGCTGAAAGCTGTTGCTCCAGGATGCCGGCAGGCCCAAGAGGAAGTCGGCATAGCTGTTGAATTGGTTTCGCTGGGGGCCGCCATTCAGCGTCGTAGCGTTTCCGGCAAAATTGACGTTGTCTGGCGAGGTCTCTTGGTGGTTCATGTGCTGCTGATTGATGTTGACGCCAAATTTGATGGTGTGATTTCCTCTTGTCCACGTTGCATTTCCAGAATATCCGAACAGAGGATCGTCATAGTTCAGGTATGAATATTGATATCCCATACCCGTATAACCATTGACAAAGAACTGCGGTATGCCTCCTCCGGCAGGAAGATCGGACAGATTAAGCCCAGGTATATGCATCGTGTCAGCGCCAAATTTGACGTTGTCCAAGGGCGGGACGATGAACTCAATAGAACGCGTGAAACCCCACGATCCATCTATCAGAAAATGCGGGGACAACGCATATGTCGTTGACAGTGTGACAGCCCATGTGTGCCCGTAACTTTTAGGTGGAATGCCGATGTCGAAGGTGTTGGCAAAACTGTTCGCGGGCAAGTTGAGGCTATACGGATGATAATTGAGCCGCCCTGTCACCCTTAGCTTGTCTGTTGCGTTCCAATCGACCTTCGTGTCGACCTTGTGAAGATTCTCGGGTGTCCCCAACACGCTAACGTAGTTGTTCGCTGTGGCACTGTTCGTCGGAGGAAACTTGGCGACAAGCGCCAGGAGTGGTGGGATGTTTTGATTCAGCCGGTTTGCAGGGATGGCATTTTTTCCCGTCTCCGCGAGGAATGACACTTTTCCTGTACCGTCTGGGTTGCCCGTGGCGGGATCATAGATGATCGTATTTGTGGCCGTGAAATCCCCAGCCAACATGGCCGCAGTTGGTAGCGTGAGCGTCTGGACTCCGCTCTGGCGATTGAGATCTCCCTCGTAGCTCGCGAAGAAGAACAGTTTGTTCCTGAGGATGGGTCCTCCCAGTGTGCCTCCAAAATTATTGTCCAGATTTTTCGGTAGGGGCTGGTCGGGGGGCAGGAAATAGGGCCGCGCTTTGAGAAGATTGTCCGTATGAAACTCGTAGAGCTCGCCGTGGAAGTCATTCGTGCCGCTCTTCAATTGGACGTTGATGGTGGCACCGCTGACCAGGGTCTGATCCGATTCCGCACTCGCTGTCACCATGCTCACTGTCTGAATGGCTTCAACCGATGGAGTGATGGAGGAGAAGAATGGAACCCAGGGTTGCGCCGCGCTGACGCCTTCGATCCGAACATCTGTAGCGCTCGCACTGGTTCCGTTCGCCTGGATGATCATCGAACGATCGACGTTGTTGGTTTGAAGCCCAGCGTCGGATGGCGGCGGCACTCCGGCTACGGTGCCGAGCAGTCCTTCGTAGGTCCGCGTTGGTTGCGGCAAATCCACGAAATCTTTCGACGTGACCTCCGCGCTCACGTCCGCCCGGTCGGTTTGAAGTTGTGCGGTCTGCGCGGAAACAGTAACACTTTGCTTTGCCGTGCCGATCGCAAGAACCGCGTCGATACGCGCGACGGTGTTGAGTCTCAGGTCGACATTCTGCGTTCGGAAGGCATCAAACCCAAGCTTATTGATAAGAATCTGATATGTCCCCGGCGGCACGCTTGAGAAGGTGTAATTGCCGCTCCCATTGGTGGTTGCCTTCCGGCTTTGATTTGTTTCTATTTGCCTAGCCGTGACCGTCGCTCCTGGAACCGCTGCGCCCGTGGCGTCAGTCACACCGCCGGTGATGGACCCATACAGAGTTTGACAGCTGGCGGACCTGGTGATTCCGACGCCGCACGCGACAAGAAGGGCAATCCATAGAAGCCCCCCGCGCAAAGCCCCGTATCCTACGCTTATCTTGTTGACTCTAAGGTTCATTTGATTTGGCCTCACCTTCACGTCGTTCATGTTCCAGCCTTCAATTCGCGATCTGTCATCACTTAGGAAGGACTTGAACTGAACCTCACCCATATGAGGTCAATGGCGAACAGGTTCGTAAGGTGATCTACGGTTCGCTCTCAAGCAGAGTTATAAACACAATAAAATGAGCGGCCTGCGTGCACGTACAGTACTGGTTGCCGGTTCATGAAGAGATTCGGAGGGAGGTACTGTCCCCCCTTGGCGGCGGGGAAGCAAGGCCGGCGAGGCGGTGTATAAACGATGCTTGAGGTATAGACGTGCAAGATCCGCCAGCCGAAATTGCGACGGAGCTCATCGAGGATGCCATGGGCAATATCCTCGCGAGTTCTGTCTTTCAGTCGAGCAAGCAGTGCCAGGTTCTTCTCCGTTACGTTGTGGATTTCAGCCTTGCCGGCCAGGACGAGTTGCTGCGTGAACGCGTCATTGGCGCAACGGTTTTTGGAAGAGCTCCGGATTACGACACGGGGAATGACCCGGTGGTTCGAGCTCGTGTAGCGGAGGTTCGAAAGCGGCTCGCGCAGTATTACCTTGACCGTCTGGACAAGCCGGCGGTTCAGATCTCGATTCCAAAGGGATCGTACCGGGCTGTCTTTTCGTACGGCCTTCCATCGCCTCACGCGGAGTGGGGTGACGGCGTCTCCGGGAATGATAAAAGTACGGCCGACTTTCTGTTACCGCATGCCACAGTTGGCGGCCCAATCGCAGCTACGGAAGAAGGGCGAGACAAGCCCGTTGGCAGACGTTATCCCGTGAAGTCCTGGACATCATTGACCGCCCTGCTAATTGTCATCGCTATCATGGGTGGCTGGCTAACGTTTCAGTCTTGGCACAACCAGCAGCGCGCGAATCTCTTTAAGCAGTTTTGGACACCATTCTCCAGCAGCTCGAAGCCCGCCGTTATTTATATCGGCGCGAATGCCTCTTATCGTTTATCTAGGAGCTATCTGGAGAACTATCGAAGACAGCATGATATCCAGAATGCAGGCTTAGATTTCCTTGTTGATCTCCAACCTTCCGAGAGCATCCCAGAGAGTGACCTAGTTCCTACCAATAAACTAATTGGCTTCGGCGACGTGGCGGCTACCGCGCGCAT
This sequence comes from uncultured Acidobacteriaceae bacterium, assembly GCA_963763665.1. Taxonomy (GTDB): domain Bacteria; phylum Acidobacteriota; class Terriglobia; order Terriglobales; family Acidobacteriaceae; genus KBS-83. The sequence continues at coordinate 27,799 of CAVXPT010000011.1, forward strand.
CACGTCGATGCTGGCGAAGCTCGGGAAAAACTATGATCTGCGGTATGGAAACGATATAACTATTACTGACCTGCAGTCTTCTCCGACCATCCTGATAGGCGGATTCAGTAATGCATGGACAATGCAGACTACCCGTGGTCTCCGGTACACGCTTGAGCAGGGGGACAAGGTAGTCGATAATATCGACAAATCAAAGGTATGGCAGTGGAAGGAAGACGATGCGAATCAGCGCCAGGATGACTATGCGATTCTTTCCCGCCTCATTCGCTCTCCGACGGGCAGCTTTGTTCTCTCTATCGCAGGAATAGCCTCATCCAGCAACCAGGCCACCGCCGATTTTATAAGCGACCCGCGGCAGATTGAGAAGCTGTTACGGACTGCCCCACCTGGATGGGAGAACAAGAACATGCAGGTCGTGTTACATACAACGACCATTAACGATATTCCGACTTCCGTCGATGTCCAGGCTATCTACTTCTGGTGAGGTCATGAAAACACTCGCTGGAGCTACTCGAAGACGCTGGTGAACTTTTTCCTTTTCTCCTGGTCGGCTTCTGAGGTGTGCCTTGCAGGGGCAAAAGGGCCAAAAAGGCGGCTTGGGTCCAGAAGGAAACCTCATCGGACATTGGAGCACTGCGGGTGTTGTGTCTCAGTAGCCCGGAGTCTGGATAGCCATCGGCGATTGAGGCCGGATCACCGACGAACTCACATAACCACGAGGGCTCCATCCGATTCCTCCGCAAACCGTCGGGTCAGCGACGGCCCGTTCGATGTCGCCCGATCCAACTCTCGGCGGAGCTGCAGGCAGCCTGTCAGTGCAGACGAGTCGGCGCGTATCGCCACTTCGTAGATCAACAACTGCCCAGCATACATTCTCATATCTTGTCGACGAGATCGCTGGAAATGAAGTCGCGCATTTCACAAGACCGTCAGTCTCAAAAAGCATACTTGGCGGAAAGCTGTATGGTCCGCGGCGAGCTCCCCACCGCCAAGCCATTGCTCTCCACCGTGACTGGATCGGCCACACCGAATAGCGAGCTATTGATTCGCGCGCTGGCCGGCTGATCGTAATGCAACTGATTGAATGCGTTTTGCATTTCGATGCGCAATTCCAGCGACTGATGCTCGGTAACAGGCGTCACTTTGCCTATGCTCAGATTCAGCACAGAATAGGGCGCCAGCCGGAAGTAGTTCCGGCCAATGTTGCTGAATTGCCCCGGCGGCGGGGTGGAGAACTTCGCAACTTGCGCTGGTGTCAGGTAATTGAGCGTCTGCGAGTCCTTGTCGTAGTGCACCTTGAACATACCGCGCGAACAGCCGGTGCAACTGGCAGGAGTGCGGACGATGCTGCTCAGCGTATAGGCGGGGGAATAGACGGTCAGGGGGTGGCCGGTCTCTGCCACTGCACTTCCGGCAATCTCCCAGCCGCCGACTAGGCGATCCAGAATGGGGCCCTTGCTGCCCCAGTGGCTGTCTGGACCGAAGGGGATCTGGTAGGTCCAGAGCCCTTGCAGGACATGGGTGCGATCCGCGTCGGAGGGCGCATAGTTGAGTTTGCGGTCCGTGATATTGAACGGCGTGCTGGAGGAGCCGAAGGACGAGCTACCGGCTACCACGGTAGAGAAAGTGGGATCGAAGGAGCGGGTATCCAGCGACTTGGCGTAGTTGTAATTTGCCTGGAAGTTAAGCCCCTGGAAGCGCCCGTGATACGAGGCCTGAAATGCGTTGTAGTTCGACCAGTCCCCGCTATCCAGAACATTGAAGCCGCCGGCGAACTGGGGATACCGGAAGAAGAACGTCGACGGCAGGCCAGCCGACACCGGCAGGGGCACCCCACTGCTGTCCAGCGATTGCCCGATCAATTGCGCAACCGAGGCCACCGATCCCAGACTGGCGCCGGAGGCATAGGGACTGCCGTTATTGGAGTCGGTCAGATATGACGGAGCCAGCTCTCCCCGGCTGGTTCGGCCCGGATCGTTGATCAGAAGCTGGTCAATCAACGGGCTATCTCCGCCAGCGACGGCAGTATTGAATGCCTGAAGAAACCCGTTCGTTTGCAACTCGGCCTGATTGGAATCATAGGCGCCAAACAGGTGGCTGGCATGGTGGCCAACGTAAGCAAACTCGACCACTGACGAAGTTCCAATCTGCCGTTGCACGCTCAGGCTCCATTCGGAGACCTGGGGAGGGGTCCAGTTGGGATTCACCGCTGTGATGGCAGTGTTCGACATGGGTGATGGCTGCCGCAGGGAGAGCGGCGTTACGCCGGGAGGGGGAGTCAGCGTAGGCAACCCGTCAGAGACTCGGCCGCCCGCCAGACCGAATTTCTGATCGTTGCCTGGATACGTTTCACCGGGCATCCCCTGGAAGACAGCCGAGGAGAGGACGAAGGTATTCATGCGGTCATAGGCCAGGCGATAGTTAGCGCGCACGGAGGTCTTGCCGTCTCCGGTGGGATCCCAGGCAACGCCGACCGATGGCCCAAGGTTGTGCCACGAGTCCTTGTACAAATGACCAGGAACCCACGCGATGGTATCGCTGGTCGCCGAACCGACAGAGAATCCCTGATTGGGGCGCAGCAGAAAGTTGCTGCTGGTGCGCGGCGACAGTTTGATCTCCCAGCGCAGGCCTAGATCGAGAACGACATTGGGGAGAATCTTCCATGTGTCCTGCGCGTAGAAGTCGTATTCCGGCATGCGGAAGTCAGGCCGAAGATGGGTGCCCGCCGGCGCAAACTGGTTTGCATTCTGCGCTACGAATCCCTGCTGAATGTTCCCGACCCGCCCTAACAGGCTGTTGATGGCGCCTTTCAGCGTTGGCTGGTCGTTAGGGACGTTGATATCGCTGGGCAGGTTGAACTCCGGACCGAAGTGGGCCACGTCAGTGTTGAAGTACACCAGCGGCTGGGCGTCGTAATTGCCGATCGACCCACGATCGTCCACCTCGCGCTGGTAGCGGAGGTTAGTGCCGAATTTGAGCGCGTGCGGACCGTGGATGTAGGTGAGGTTGTCGACCAGTTGAATGCTGGTGAGGGCGCGCAGATTGCCCACATAGTTCTGCAGCGGCGCCGCTGGGACATCGCCGAATGCGTCGCCATTCAGGACGAAGGGTGGATTGGTCAGGTAGTTCGAATCCGGATTGATGAAGTTGAAGATGAAGCGATTCATCCCGGCGATGACTTCATTGGTCACGGTCGCGCTCGGGGTGTAACGCCAGGAGATGGCCAGATTGCGTGGCTGGCGCAGGGTGTTCACGATATTGGGCGCGCCGGGAAAGGGCTGGAGACCGGCATTGCCGATGTCGCCCACCGTGTTTTGATGGCCGTGCGCCCAGCGCCCGTAGATCGAATTCTTGGCATTGAACTGATGGTCGATGCGCACGGTAAAGTCCACCTGGCGCTCCGCCTCCGGCGCGAGGAACTGATAAGCCGCAAAGTTCAGCCCATCGCCGATACCGTAGTAGTTCGGCGGCGGCGTGAGCCCCAGGAACTTTTGAATCGACGGATCCAGCCCCCGGTGCGCTGGATCGTTCGCCCCGATGTTGTAGCTGTTGATCGGAACGATGGGATTGCCATTCGCATCGACCGACGCTCCCGATGTTCCTGCGGGGTTGTTCTGCGGACAGCCGCCCGCGCTCGAATCGCATCCTGTCGGCTGGGTTACATAGCGAAATATCCCCTGGCGCGCCAATGGAGTGAGAACAATGCTGGTCTGCTGGAAGTCCTGCGAGGTATGCAGAAACTGCGTATTTACGAAGAAAAACGTCTTGTTTTTGATGATGGGGCCGCCCACGCTGAAACCCAGAATGTTCTGGACAAACTGTGGCTTCCCGACAGTGCTTCCGGGATCGTGCGCGTTCAAACCAGGCGTCTGGTAAAACCAGAACACATTTCCATGAAACGCATTCGTGCCCGAGCGTGTGTTCAGGATGACCTGCGCGCCGCTGGTGACTCCATACTCCGCATCCGCATTGGTCGTGATGACACGGAAACCGGTAATCGAGTCCGGGTTGGTCCGCAACGGAGAGAAGTTGCTTCCGGGAGCGCTGGTCTCATTCATATCGATGCCATCGAGCGTGTAGTTCCATGCGCGGTCGCGGGAGCCGTTTACCATGACGCCGCCGCCGGTAATGTTCGCGCCGGAGCTGTTCAGCGGACCGCCATCCACGACTCCGGGGACCAGTTCCAGCAGATCGAGAGGGCTTCGGCCGCGCGAACCTACGATGGGCAGAGTCGTGAGCGCCCGCTGATCGATCAGCGCTCCCAGATCCCCTGACGTTTCGAGCTGCACCAATTGGGATCCGGCGTTGACTTCGACCTTCGTCGATGCCGTGCCGATCTGGAGTGTGGGGTTATAGACCAGCGGCTGGGCAATCGTGACGACGTTGCCAGTGGAATTCAGTGTGCTGAAGCCTGCCGCTGAGACGGTAATGGAATAGGTGCCCGGCACAATGCCGTCGAACACGTAGGTCCCCGCCGAACTGGAGGTGCTGCTTACAGCAACACCGGTCGCCTGGTTCGTAAGCGTCACCTGGGCTCCCTGGACCACGGCGCCGCTTCGGTCATTCACGGTCCCCGTGACGCGGGATGTGGATTGCGCCC
>CAVXPT010000012.1:0-151532 GCA_963763665.1 uncultured Acidobacteriaceae bacterium
ACGCCGCCTGCCGCGGGGAGCGATCTGCCCGGGGGATTGCCACGGCGAAGCTGCCGCCGACGGCGCTGGGCTTTGCGACGCCATCGCTCTTCCTGGCGCGGCGCACGCTGGAGAGCGGCAACAGCGTAAAGCTCTATGCGCGGCAGAGCGATGCGGCGGCCACGCAGTCCTACATGACGGCGGCTTCCATCCTGACGCGCAGCTGACGGAGTGGTTCGGCGCGAAGCCGAAGGGGGAGTGACGTGCTCGATCCGCCGGAGGCGGAAGACAGGCCGTTTGAAGAGCGCGCGCTGCTGGTAACCAACATTGCGAACGTGGACCCGAAGCGGCTGCTGGGGCCGATGAGCCACCTGCTGACCCATGCGTACTTTCCATCGCCGCGTCCGTGGCTGGAAGAAGGCGCCGCTCAGTTTATGGAGTCGCTGTGGACGGAGCACCAAGAGGGCCGCGAGATTGCGATTACGCAGATGGACAACCAGCGCGGCGCGCTGAGCCTGGCGGAGATCGCCGATCCTGACCACAATGGAAATCAGGACCCGGGCCAACCGCTGGACCAATCTCTGATTCAGGCGCACGATCCGATCTTTTACCGGACAAAAGCGGCGTATGTCTTCTGGATGCTGCGCTCCATTGTTGGAGACAAGTCGCTGGCGGCTGCGATGCGGCAATACGACGCGGCCGAGGATACGTCGCCGGATTATTTTCAGCGTCTGGTGGAGCGGACGAGTGGGCAGAAGCTGGACTGGTTCTTCAACGACTGGGTGAACCGAGATCGCGGGCTGCCGGACTTGAGCATCGACAACGTGACGCCCAGCACGGGCAGCCAGGAAGACAGCTATATTGTCGCCGTAACGGTGTCGAATACGGGAACCGCGGTGGCGGATGTGCCGGTGACGATCTACTCCGGCGATGCGACGGTGACGGCGCGGATGCGTATCGAAGCCAAAGGCCGCGCGACCCACCGCTTCCTGGCGCACGGGCGTCCGCAACAGGTGCAGGTGAATGACGGCACTACGCCGGAGACCGAGGCGAGCGTGCACCGGAAGGACATCACCTACACGGCGCCGTAGGACATATTTACTGCGTTGTGACGACGGGCGCTGCGAGGGTGCCGGTCATTGTCGTCGTTGCGGCGGTGGCCGTTGCGGTCTCCTGCTCCGCTGTCCCGTCGGGTGCCGGGCCGGCGACTTTCAGTTCGAGCGAGCGGTCGCTGCCGATGGTGCCTGTCACTACAGCGGTAGCACTGTTGCTGGTGACTTCGCTGTGGGCGATGGTGATGGCGCCCTTCGCGACCTTTCCATTGCCGCTCCAGCGATCGAAGCGATGCAGGGGTGTGCTGGTCAGCTGGGGCAGAGCGCCGCTGGTCCAGTTCCACCGCAGCGTGCCTTTGGCTGAGCTCGAGAGGTCGGATGCGGTGACGCCGCTCATCGTGAGATCGCTCGAGAGGTCGATCTGGCCCGGACCCCAATGTTCTTTGAGCAACTGCGCCAGCTCCGGCGTGCTCGCGTGGCGGAGTTGCACTGCCGCGTCGTAGCTGGGCGTGGAGGCGAGATCGACCGCGCCGGTGGCATGCAGCGTTCCTCCCAGGGTCCGGCCGTCGAGGGAGCGCACTTCGAGATTGCCGTCATGCAGCGCGAGATCGGCGGAGGCGTTGGCGATCTCGATCGGTCCCAGGCCCAGATGAGCGATACGGACTGTGCCGTCGAGCAGCGGCCAATCCTGGCTGCGGGAGCGGACGCGGTTGATGAGGTCCCGCACCATCCCTTCGTCCTGACCCTGAAGCGAGGCTTCGAGCGTGCTGAAATTCACCGCTGCGGCGGTGAGATCGAAGTGCCGCACGCAGGGGACGACGCAGAGCAGCGGCATGCGCAAGCTCCCGGTAAAGCGCGTGGTGCCGAGGGTGGCGGTGACGCCATTCCAGCGCAGCTCGGTTGGAGAGATTGTCGCCGTCGCAGTGGCAATATGGACGGGTTCGGCCAGGTACGTGGGCTGGAAGTCGGCGTTGTGCACAGCGATGGTGCCGCTCACGTCGGAGAGCGGAGCTGTCTGATCGAGATTCAGGAGGGGAAGAAGCCAGTCGCCCTGCACGGTGAGGTTGTAGTCGGCGGCGCCATTGCCCTGGAGGCCCTGAAAGGCGCCAGGGACGATGTTGAATGCGTGCGCGAGCGGGAGCAGATGCTGGAGCAGAGCAGTGCCGCTGTAGTGGAGTTGATAGCGCTGCCGAGTGAGGCGCACATTGGCGAGCAGCGGCTGGGGTCCGCCGAGGTCGATCCGTGCCGGTTCGAGGACGAGGGCTATGGGCTGGGCGGTTGGCTGCGTTGGGGATTGGATGACAAAGCGGAGATCGGGGAGGGGCTGATCCATGTTGTCGCCGCGCAGCACCAGATCGGTGGCGACCCACGCACCGCCGGCAGTGGTACGAAGGGCGGCGACCGTCGTGTGTGGGCCGGCCGGCAGTGGCTGTCGCGCGTAAGCGAACTGGCCGTCGATGGAGCCGCTAAGGGCGATGTCGCTGTTGAGGCGTCCGCGGGTGTGCCGCAGCAGGTCCAGAACCTCGTCGGCGGGGACGTGATGGGCGACTAGCTTCAGATCGGGCTCGGGGTCGGCGGCGTGGATCTGCTGCATAGCACCAGTGAGGGCGAGGCTGCCGGTGCCGACCGGAGAGAGGCAGTGGATGCCGTCGATGGATTCCACGGCGTGGCGATACGTCGCAGTGCAGGTGACGTGGAGGTTGAGCGGGTGGGCGGGCTCGAAGCTCTCGCGGTGAAAGTCGGCGGCGGCGGCGGCGAGCTGGAGCGCGAGCGCGTTGGGCACGCCGGTGATGTGCGCGGTCACACTGGCATCGCCGCGCCAGCCGAGGTCATGCGCCACGAGCATGCGCGTTACCTGGCCGAGGGGGGCGCGGCGCCACTCTGCCTGCAGATTGAGAGGCAGCTCATTTGTCGAGGAGGCACGATGCACGCTGCCGCTGACCTGCACCTGGCCGGTGTCGGCGAGAGAGAGATTGATGTCAGTGCGCATGGGCTGGGCGGCAAAGCGGAGCTGCCATTCATCCGGGTTTTCCAACCATATCGAGACGTCGGCGTCGAGAAAGGAGAAGGGCAGCTTCTCGCTTCCATGCTTGAAATTGATGCGGGCGTTGCTGGCTTCGATATAGGGGAAGCGGTTCTGGCCGCGGGCAGTCGTACGTCCGGTGGGCGCTTGCTGCGCGCGCGAGGCCTGCAGCAGCACGGAGGCGAAGTTCCACTGCCCGTTGGGGGCGCGTTCCAGGTTAAGGCTGGGCTCGTCGAGGGAGATGCGCGCGATCTCCAGCCGGCCACGCCAGAGCGACATGATGCGAAACGCGGCGGTCACGCTGGAGCATTGGAGAATCGGCTCCGCACTGTAGCCCGCGGTCGAGTCGACGACGAAGTTGGCAATCTGCACGGCGGGGCGGGGCAGCAATTGCAGCTTGATGCCGGAGACCTCCACCGGATGGCCGAGCGCCGCAGCGAGCGAGGCCGATATCTGGCGCTGGTAACGGCTGATGTTGATGAGCGGCGGCAGCACCAGGGCCGCGATCAGCAGGAGGATGAACGCGATGGCGATAAGCAGATGCCGGCGGCGCGGGCGCCTCGCGCGTATGGGCTCCGAGACCGAGGAGGAGTCCGGTTCCGGAGATCCGCCTTGCACCGGCATGGATTTGAGGCGCATAAAAATCAACGCACCATGTGGAAGGTTCTGCGCCAGCGGGTCTGATCGAAGAAGTGCAGCAGCACATGGCCCATCTGCTGCATGCGATCGCCCATACTGACGTGCTCTTCATCTTCCTCCGGCGAGATGAACGACCAGTAGACGAAGAGCGGGCGTCCGACGATGTTTTCGCGCGGCACAAAGCCCCAGAAGCGCCCATCGAGACTATTCAAGCGGTTGTCGCCCATGGCGAAGTATTCGCCTGGCGGCACCACCAGGTCGCCATTCTGGATGTGGCTGGGCAATTCGTTGGCCCAGACGGGCTCGATGTCCTGTCCCTGCGATGTGGGCACGTTGGGAAATTCGTCGCGATAGGGCAGGTAACTGCTGTAGTCGGGATGCCCGGCCTGCGGCTCGTCCTGCCGCTGACCGTTGAGGTACACGTAACCCTCATGCAGGTGCACACGGTCACCCGGAATCCCGACGACGCGCTTCACCAGAAACATATCCGGATAGCCGGGCTTGAGGAAGACGATGACGTCTCCGCGATGCACTGTGCGGTAGCGCACAAAGGGCGCCCAGTGCGCCGGCGGCGCCAGATTGACGCGGTCGACCAGGACATGATCGCCGATCAGCAGAGTCTTCTCCATTGACCCGGACGGAATGACAAAGTTCTGGAAGATGAAGGTGAGGATGAAGAGGCCTACGACGATGACGGCGCAATAAGATGCCAGAGCTTCGAGCGTGGACTCGTCATGCTTCGGAGGGCTGGCTGCGGAGTCCTTCGCAGGCGCGGCATCCGCGGTTACGGTGGGAGAAGGATTCGTTGTCGTCTCGGCCATCAGTGTCTGCTGCTGTTGCGGTTGCGATCAGGCCCGCTCAGTGGACAACACGCAGGATGCGGTCCCACCGCGCGAAGTCGATCCGTCGATCCTCAACGCTGTTGCCGAGTCTACCACCCGGCAGCGGCGCGGTATCGGTGGCCGAGGGCTTGCGTCTGAAAGTCCTTCAGCTCACCAGGTGCAGCGTCCTGCGCCAGCGCGTCTGATCGAAGAAATGAAAGACCACGCGCTTGAACTGCTGCATGCGATCCGCCATGCTGGGATGCTCGTTGTCTTCCTCCGGTGAATTGAATGACCAGTAGACGAAGAGTGGACGGCCCACGATGTTTTCGCGCGGCACGAAGCCCCAGAAGCGGCCATCGAGACTGGGCAGCCGGTTGTCGCCCATGGCGAAGTAGTAGCCGGGAGGCACCACCAGGTCGCCGTTCTGGATGTGACTGGGCAGCTCGTTTGCCCAGACGGGTTCAACATTCTGTCCCTGGGAGGTGGGAATGTTGGGGAATTCGTCGCGATAGGAAATGTAGTTGCTGTAGTCCGGATGCCCAGCCTGCGGCTCGTCCTGGCGCTGGCCATTGAGGTAGACGTAGCCCTCATGCAGATGGAGATGATCGCCGGGGATTCCGATGACGCGCTTGACCAGAAACATATCCGGATAGCCGGGCTTCAGGAAGACGATGATGTCGCCACGGTGCACATTGCGGTAGCGCACAAAGGGCGCCCAGTGCGCAGGCGGCGCCAGATTGATGCGGTCGACCAATACGTGATCGCCTACGAGAAGAGTGTTCTCCATGGAACCGGAGGGGATGACGAAGTTTTGAAAGATGAAGGTAAGGATGAAGAGGCCCACCACAATAACGGCGCAATAAGAAGACAAAGCTTCGAGCGGAGTCTCGCGCCTGGTATTGCTGGGTGTATTGTCCGCCGTCGTCACGGTCGGGATCGTTGTCGTCTCGGCCATCAGGGTCTGTTGCGATCCGCTCAGCGAACGACGCGCAGGATGCGGTCCCACCGCGCGAAGTCGATCAGTCGATCCTCAACGCTGTTGCCGAGTCTACCATCCGGCGGCGGTGCGGCATCGGTGGCCGAAGGCTCACGCACGGAAAAGTAGATGAGGAGGGGAGTGCCTTCGATGTTTTCGTGCGGAACGAAGCCCCAGTAACGGCTGTCGCGGCTGTGATTGCGATTGTCTCCGAGCACGAAGTAGGTGTTGGCGGGAACGCGCAGGTGAGCATTCTCGACCAGGCCACGCATCTGCATGCGCCAGTGCGGATCGACCCCCGGATCGTCGGTGGTGTAGCGGGGAAACTGATCGCGGTACTCATCGCCGCCGGCGCGCTCGAAGACGTCGTAAGGCTCAGGCTGTGGGGTGTTGTTGACGACGGCGACGCCATTCTGCAGTGCGACCTCATCGCCGGGCACACCGATGGCGCGCTTCACCACATGCTCCTCGGAGTCGAGAGGGAAGTGAAAGACGACGATGTCGTGGCGCGCGATCTTGCGATAGGGCAGGAGCCAGCGCCAGATGCCGGCAGGCGCGAAGGCCACCTTGTCGACCAGCAGAAAGTCGCCAACCAGCAACGTGCGCTCCATGCTCTCCGACGGGATGCGAAAGGGCTGCACCAGGAAGGCGATGATGAAGAGCGCGACGACGATGACCATCATGGTGGATCGCACCGTGTCCAACAGGTGCGGCATCACGAAATGGATGTGATGGTGCCGCGTGGGGACCGCGGGCGTCGCTGGGGCGGGAGCACTCAAGCAGGAACACTCTTCGATGCAGGGGATACGCCGGGTGCGACCGATAGTTCCTGTAATTGCTGGAAGGCCACGCGCGCGGCTTCCTGTTCGGCACGTTTCTTGGTGGTTCCGGTGCCCTGCGCGGTTACCGGAGGGATTTGCGCCGATGCACGGATGACCACCTCTACCAGGAAGCGCTTGCGGTGGTCCGGACCGGTCTCCCCCTTGACCTCGTATTCCGGAGGCGCCGCACCCCTGGCCTGCAGCACCTCCTGCAGCGCAGATTTGTGGTCGCCCATGTTTTCGCCGCGCTCCAGGTCCTTGTAGAGGCGCGGCGCGGTGGGTTCGATTACCGTGCGCTGGACGAAGGCACGAGCGATGTCGAGACCGGCATCGAGGTAGAGAGCGGCGAGCACGGCCTCAAAGCTGTTGGCGAGCAGGACAGTTTTGCGGCGGCCGCCGTTGCGCTCTTCACCGCGGCCAAGGCGCAGATGATCGCCAAGATGCAGCGACTCCGCGACATTGCCGAGATGCCTGCGGCTGACCAGCGCGGCACGCAGCCGGGTGAGATCGCCTTCTTCGAGATCGGGAAAGGATTCGTACAACGACTGCGCGACGAGCAGGCCGAGCACAGCATCGCCGAGAAATTCGAGTTTCTCGTTGTCGAGGATCGGCGGCTTGTCGTCCTGAGCGGCCTGGGTGCTTTGTTCGAAGGCGAGCGAGCTGTGCGTGACCGCCTGTTCGAGCAATGCGGGATCGCGGAAGCGATGCTTCAGGGTGCGCTCGAGCGTTTCCAGCGTGCGCTGGCCCATGGGGTGCGGGTCTCCGTCTCTTCCTAGCTTATTCCGGGCAGCCCGGAGGCGGAAAATTGGTCAGGGTCAAGTCCGGGGTCGAGTATTCGGTGAGTTATCTCTGCGGAGCGGCTGCCGCAGGCGGAGGCGGCGTCTGGGTTGGGGCTGGGGCAGATTTCTCCACCGGCGCGGTGTCCTTTGCCGGCTGGCTGTCGTCGCCGGAGTCGTCTTCCTCCTGCGGGCGGACGCCCGGAGGAGGGCCGTAGGGCTGCTTCAGACCGCTCTCCGCAGCCTGTTTCGTATCGAGCTGGCCGTCGCGGGTGACCAGCGCCTGCTGATACTGCGCGACGGCCTCGTCGCGGCTGTGCTCCAGGTCATCCATGCGGCCGAGGTAGATGTGGGACCAGGAGAGGAGCCGGGGGTCCTTGCCGAGCCGGATGGTCTCCTCGAAGTAGTGGCGCGCCTCCTCGACATTGCGCTGCATGACGGCGCAGCGGGCGAGCAGGAAATCGGCGCGTGCGATGTCGCCGGTATGGCGGTCGAGCTCCTGATGCGCGAGCGTGGAGGCGGCGTTCACGTCGCCCTGCATCAGCTTCATCTCAGCCAGGTCCAGGCCGTGCAACTGGCGGGTGCTGTGATGCACCACGTCGCCCTCGTTCTGCTGGGAGAACTCGATGTGCTTGGCGCGGCTCAGCTCGGAGGGAACGTCCATGCCATAGACGATCTCGCCGATGGTTTCCTTGAAAGATTGCGGCTCCTTCTCGAAGGTCGTGAGCTTGTCATAGAAGTAGGCGGTCAACACGTAGCCTTGCTCCATATCGCGCTTCACGGCTGCCTGCCGTACAGCTTCGGCCTTCTGCTCGGTCGCGCGGCGCTCGCGCTCCACGGTGGCGAAGGCCGAGTGATTGACGACGACGGGGGCCTTGAAAGGCGCGACGCCGGTCTCCATGGTGCGCGCTTCGACGGCGCGGATCATGCACTCGGTGACCAGCGAGACGATGTCGCTGCGGAAGGTGTATTCCAGCGGCGCTTCGCGCACAGCTTTCAGGAAGGGCAGCAGGCGGTCCATCGAAGAGGCGCGGGAGTAGAGCAGCCGCTCCAGCTCGAAGTGCAGATAGGTGTGGCGGATCTCGTCCATCCGTACCTTGTCTTCGCGGTTGGGTGAGGTGACGACGACGTAGTCTGCCCCGTAGACGCGGGCGTTGGTCTGCCCGGGATCGAGCAGCGGCTCCAGCACGACGGCAAAGCGGCTCTCGCCGTTGGTGTTGGCCGGCATCTTCAGATAGACGTTGGTGCGGATGACCATCTGGCTGAGCTCGTCGTGCAGGCTGTTCACGATGGCGTCGTATTGCGGACGCGCGGTGATCCAGATGTAGTGCAGGTCGATCTCGCGGGCGAATTTGCGCAGAATAGGCAGGAGCTCGACCACCTGGGTCGAGTCGGGCGGCATTTCGGTGAGAGGAACGCTGTTGGTGAGATCCGGCGGCGGCGTGACGTAGAGGGCGAGTGAGACGTATTGCGAGAGGTTGTGGCTGGAGTCCGATAGCTCGTGCTGGCGGACGTAGGAGCAGAGCTGGTCGCGGGTGTTCTGCGCCTCGACGGATGCCCGGACCGCGGTGTTGACCTGGTCACGAATCTTCTGCCGGATGGGCTGGGACTGCTCCAGGCCCGCGTCGTATCCGCAGGCGTTCAGCGCGACGGCAATGTCGAAGAGGACTTCGCTGGTCTGGAGGCTGATCTGCGGGCCGGCGGGATCGATGACGGAGGGCGGCTTCTGCACCTCAGGCTGGACGGTGGCGCCAGAGGACGACGAGGACGACTGGCTTTGCGGCGCGGAGGACTGGGCTTGGAGGGTACCGGAAGCCACGAGGATGAACGCGAGAAATTGCGGCGCCAGCAGGCGAAAACTGCGAGAAGACTGCATAGGAAGGTCTGCCGGTCAGTCTACGAAAGCGAAGGAAGCAGGGTCAACAGATTGCGGGATCACTTCGCCCAGGCGAGGCCGTCGGCGAATTTGCCGGCGGTGATCAGGCTCTGGACCTTCCATTGCGAAAGATCGATGGCCGCGACTTTGCCGCTGATATTGCAGGAGACGTAGGCGATCTTCCCGTCGGGGCGGATGAGGACTTCCTGTGGGGATGCTGGGACGTCGACCGTTCTGGTGACTTTCATGGTGGCGAGGTCGACGACGGCGACTTGATTTGTGGGCGGCACGGCGACGAGAAGGAAGCGGCCATCCGGCGTGGGGGCGGTGCCGTAGCCGGTGCCGGGCAGCGGCACCCAGGACTTCACCTTGTTGGTGGCGGTGTCGATGACGGCGAGCTGCGGCTTGGTCTGGTCCGAGGTGAAGACCCAGCGGTCGTCGTTCGAGATGGAGATGCGCTGGGTTTCTCCCGAAATGGGAATGACGGCGAGGGTCTTTTTGTTTACGAGATCGAGCACGGAGACGGTGCCGGGCCCGACATTTGCGGTGTAGCCGCGCCGTCCGTCATGCGAGAGCACCAGCATGTGCGACTGCGGCTGGCCGGTGGGGACGGAGCCGACGATCTTTCGCGTTTTTGGATCGATGATGGTGACGGTTTGATCGAGCTCGGTGGTGACGTAGAGCAGATTGTGCGCGGGGTCGAGAACCGGCTGGTGGGGCCGCACTCCGTGAGCGAAGTCAATGTGGCCAATGACCTTGCGGGATGGCAGGTCGAGGAGGAGCATCTCGTGACCATTGAGGCCTGGTTTGCCGACGCCGACGTTGCCGTAGATGGGCACGTAGGCCGTGCGCCCGTCGGCGGAGGTGATGACCTCATGCCCGTGCATGGTAGGCGTGCCTTCGGCGATGACGGCAACCTGTTTTGCGGATGCCGGATCGACGATGCTGAGGCTGGTGTCTCCCTGGTTGACGACCAGGAGTGACTGACCGGGGGACGGGGCGGCGAGGCAGAGGCCGGAGATGAGCAGACCAACCGCGCAAGACCGTCGCGCACCAAGCTTTCGTGCACACAACTTTCGCATGGACACGACTATAGCCCGTTCCGGCGAGATTGAAGGCGGCTTCAGCCGTTGACGGAGATGCCGGAGAAGGACATCAGGGTGGTTCCGCGCACCGGCTGGTCGAAGGATTGGGCCGGGGTGAAGACGCTGAAGAGCAGCAGGTTCTCGATCGAATAGCGCGTCTTCGCGTCGACCTGGCCGGAGAGGACCTTGTAGTCGTAGACACGGCCGTGACCGTCGACAAAGACCTGCAGCACCACGGGATTATTGTGGTCGCCGATTGCGTCTGCGGGCTGAAACGAAGAGTAGAGCAGGCGCGGCGCGGTCGAAACATCCAGGGGCTGGTCGCGGGCCTCCACCGGCTCGGGCGAGGTGACGCTGCCGACCAGCATGGCGGCCGTCCCGACCAGGAAGATGGCGCTGGCGAAGCCTGCGGCGGCGCGCAGCAGGAAGGGCTGGAAAGTGTTCTCCCAGCGGCTCTGGAGGCGGCCGAGGCGCTCACGGGGCGTATTGCGGCTCTCCTGCGAGATGGCGACGCGGAGCCGGAGTGCCAGGTCCTCGGGGACCTTGGTGGGGCCGAGATTCGAGACCAGCGCCTGGCTCTTCTGCCAGGCAGCGAACTCGCTGGAGCAGTCCGCGCACTTGTCCAAATGTCCGGAGATTTCGAGCATCCGGGTGCCGGGGATATCGCCGTCCAGATAACGGGAAAACTGATGCTGAATGTGACTGCAGGCGCTCATTTGGCCTCCCTGAGCGCAGCCAGGGGAGCCCGGTACGCGACGTTGGATGAGCCGTTAGGGGATGAGCAGTCGGGGGAAGCAGTAGAGGACGTTGCCGAGGCGCGTGCTAGGGGAGCCAGCCGTGCCTTCAGGTGGGCGCGGCCGCGCATGAGGCGCGATTTGACCGTGCCCAGATTGATGTTGAGGATTTCAGCGATCTCTTCGTAGCCGAAGCCTTCGATATCGCGCAGGACGATCACGGTCTGGAATGGCTCGGGCACCTCGCGGACGGCGGCCTCGACCTGCTCCCGCAGCTCGGCGTGGGCGGCAAGGTCGAACGGGGACTCGTGCTGATCGACCAGCGTGTCCTTAAGTTGGAAGGCCTCACCGTCGTTGACGGAGAGCTCGTGCTCGATGGTGATTTCCTTGCGCTTGTGGCGGCACCACCAGCGGCGCTGGTTGGAGGCTTCGTGCAGGGCGATGCGATAGATCCAGGTGCGCAGGCTGGAATCGCCGTGGAAGTTGCCGATGCCGCGATAGATCTTGATGAAGACATCCTGGGTGATGTCGGCAGCTTCGCAGGGATCGGGGATGGTGCGCGCGATGAGCGAATAGAGAGGAGCGTGATATTGAGCGATCAGCGAGGCAAAGGCCTCCTCTGAACCGGCCTTCAGCTCGGCGATAACGGCAGCCTCTTCCGGCCTGGCGGCTGCCTGTGCTCCAAATACGTTGGCGAAATTTCCCAAAGCTGTCCCCGCCTGCATTGCAACGTCCCCCATACAGTAACAGGAAGCACGGGCCAAGCGCCCGCCCGCCGGTGTCATGCACAGAGCCACAAATTGGATGCCGCCGGCGGCCGAGTCGGGCAGTGCTCACTCACTGGTTTCTGCCCAACCTGCCTGTTTAGACACCCCGCGGCTGAAATAAGTTCCTGGAGGCGACGTTACTGTGGATTCGCCGGGGCGGGGATGGCGGCCGGCTTGTGCACCCGCTTTTTCGTCGTCTTGGGCTTGGCGGACGGCCCGTCATCGATCACCGTCTTGGTCGCGGCTGGCGGCGGTGTTGCGACGGCAGCCGTGGCGCGCAAATGCATCACCTCTGCATCCTGTGCCTGTGACGACTGCAGGAGCGCCGCGCCAAGCTGGGTGCGGCTCTCCTCCAGCGCGGACCGCTGATCTTCGAGCAGCCGCGCGTCGTTCGAGCCGGCAAGCTGCGCCGTCTCCGAGACGCGCAGCAGCACATCGTACAGTGCATCGACGTTGCGATAGACGGAGAAGGCGGGCGATATCTTTGCCGGATCGCCGAGCGCGGTGTTGATGAGATTCGGCAGTGTGTCCGCGACATCGCGCTGCATGGAGTCGACATCGGAGAGGGTGGTCTGCCGCACATCGCCCGGCGCCTTCCACTTGGGGACATTGATGGAGTCCAGAGCGCGGCGGAGATGGGCTGCGGCAATGCTGACCTGCTGCAGCGCGTTGCCAAGCGCGAGGCTGGCCTGGTTGCGCGGCTGTGCCGGATTGATGGCGGCCTGAGGCGCCGCGGCGTGGGCAAGCGGCTGCGGAGCGAGCAGAAAAGTGGTGATGAGCGCGACGAGGGTAAGGCGAAAAGGCAAGAGGAGCAACTCCGGAAGGGACTGAGAGCGTTTGACGAATCTATCTTACTCGTCGAAAATGATGAGAGTCTTCCCCTTCCCAAAGTGGGCCTGTGGCGCAGCTGGGAGCGCGCTTCCATGGCATGGAAGAGGTCGTCGGTTCGATCCCGACCAGGTCCACCAATCATTTCAGCGACTTAGAGAGTTCGAGGAAATTCCTCAAAGGTCCCGAAAGGTCCAATAAGAGAACCCCTCACTTCGAGCCGACTTTCTCCTTCAACATCCCTGCTATCTTCGACTGCGCCTGACGCTTGGCAGGAGTGACCGCCTGCGCGTAGACCTCAAGTGTCATCTTGATCGTCGCGTGCCGCAGCAGCTCCTGCACCACCTTGATGTCCTCGCCGTTAGCCTTGAGCAAGGTCGAGAAAGTCCGCCGGAAGGTGTGCCATCCGACGTGCTTCAGAATCTTCGCCCGCGCCACCGCGGGACGGATCTGACGTTTCAAGAGTGAATCGGGGCTGTAGGGCTGCTTTCCCTTCATGCGTGTGCTGGCGAAGACCCAGTCCTCCGGCTGGTTATACGGAGTCGCCCGCTTCCAGGTCAGCAGTTCCTCCGCGATCCATGGATCGAGCGGAACGGGCTTGCGCGAGATCTCCGTCTTGCAACGGCCTACTATCTGACGATAGATCGACCGTGTCACGGATATTTCCAGTTGCTCGAAATCCACATCGAGCCACTTGAGAGCCATCAGTTCGCTCCGGCGAAGTCCGGTGACTGCGTCGAGCAGTACCATCACCCGCTCCCGATGCGCCAACTGATCGAAGAGCAGCCCCAACTCCTCCGCTTCGAGGATGTCGGGAATCTGCATCCGCTTAGCACTCTGCCGCACCATCGTGATCGGGTTGGTGCCCTGCGGCATCAATTCGTGACGGATGGCGTGATTGAAGAGAACGCTCATGACGGACCGGATCTTCGCTTTGCTCCCTGGCGCCAGCTTTAGCTTGCGCAGCCATTTTTCTACCGTGGTCGTTCGCACCTTACGCAGCGTGACCTCGCCCCACTTGGGAAGAACATAGAGATCGAGAACGTCGGCATAGGTCCTGCGTGTCGAATAGGACCGGCCTTCCTCTTCCTCATCCTGCTCGATGGAGCAAAGCTCGTGCTGCTTGAAGTGGCTGATGAGAGCACCCACGGAAAGCGGCTGCCCGCTCGGTTCCGGCTGCTCCTCGTTGATGGTGATGCGCAAAGCTTGGACCGTCATCAGAGCGCTCGTCTCGCTCGGATACTCCTTGACCGTTCCAAGAGTCTTGGTCCGGCGTACCCGCTTTCCACTGGCGTCGATCTCCCACCAGCGGAAGGCCCAGCAATCCGGACCGTTCTTCCGCTTCACGCGGCTTAACATCCCCTGTTGATACCGTGTCCGACGAAACATTAGTTCCTCCTGTTTCGCATGGCACGGACCGCTGGTTGTGATGGTGCCATACTCTCACCCTCGTGTGTCCTGCTTTCTCGCATCATTTCCCGGACGTAGGACTCGAGAGCCGTAGCGCGGAAACGCCAGAGTTTCCCGAACTTCATCCCCGGAATCTCGCCACTGCGCGCCCTCCGTTTCAAGGACTCTGGATGCACCCGCATCAGATCCGCCGCCTGTTGGGTGTCCAGCAAAGGCTCAAATTCGCCCGAGCTGGCGTTCTGTTGGTCTGCAGGTATTTCTCGCATCTGCTTCTCCTGTCGGGGGCCATTTTCTGCATTGAATATTGGCCGCGAAAATGTGGAGTGCGCAAAATTGCACGCGCCAGTGCCGATAACGAGACGATAGGGCGTAAATCCGCCTTGGATCATTACTTTTTCGGCCCGATCATTTCACTGGAGGCAATGATCCGAACCACAGTTTGTGTCTCAGAATCTACAGTTGTGTCTCAGAATCTACGCTCGACCAGCTTGATGCTGCTCGGCGATGTAGGCGATGATCGATCGCAACGATGGGAAGCGAACCCAACATCCCGTCTGGCGGCACGCCGCCAGCTCCCCCCTTCTGGCACGACGAGGAAGACTGGATCGTGTTGATCGAGTTCCTGCGCGATGACGACCCGCAGGACCGTGCCCGCGCAACCCAATCCATCGGCTATATGCTGGCGTACGCACAGACGACCAACTCGCGCATGCTGGCGATGATTGGAAGCGCGAAAGATAGCGTCTATGAGCTGCTCTTCTCCTTCGACTCCCCAAAGCACAAGGCTGAGTTCCTCCGTCTGCTGCAATCGAACGATGCCACCCGATACGAAGAAAGTGAGGTTCTCATTCCACGCCAGGATGAGATCGACCAGGCGCAACCTCTCTCACGCGTGCTGCCCGAAGATGTCATGCGGCAGGTTACCGTGATCGCGGCGACGGTATTCGGCGGCGGTTCGACTATCCAGTAGCGGCCTCCACAGTCTCGATTCCCACCGTAAGCAGTTAGGCGCGTTTCATTTGCTGTGCGGCTCTTCTCGCGCATGCCGCCGTGATTTCAGCTCCAGTCCTACGTCTCTGTGCATCGCACGGACACTGCTTCGGGTCATCTCCGCCGCCCTATCACCCCAGCGCACAACGACCGTGCGCTGGGGACCCCGATTCTGCGGAGTGCGCGGGTTCTGCTTCGGCTTCGCCGCCCTCAAGGGGTTTCGGCTTTCAGAAAATCTTTCGCAAACGAACGCGAAAGATTGTTCCGAACCTTCCGAAAAAGCGCCCGCTTCTCCTTGGGAGGCGGGCCCCTCGCACGCGCAAGCGTGGTGTGTCCCGTGCGACTTCAGAGACATGGGACCCAAAGGAGATTTCAGAAATGACAACTGCAAGCATAGTGGCCACACAGCAGATCAATTTCACCAACCGGATCCTTCACGGCGACTGCATCGAAGTGATGCGGCAGGTACCAGCGGAAACCGTAGACTTCATCCTCACCGATCCGCCATATCTGGTGAATTTTCATGATCGCCAGGGACGCAGTCTACGAAACGACAAGGATGCAGATTGGCTTAGGCCCGCGATGACAGAAGCATACCGGGTGCTCAGGAGCAATCGCCTGATGCTCTGCTTTTACGGCTGGCCGCGTGCCGAAAAATTTCTGGAAGCGTGGAGAGAAGCAGGATTCAAACCGGTCGGCCACATGGTCTTCCGCAAGTCCTACACGACCAAGTCCACGGACTTCCTTCGCTATCAGCACGAGCAGGCATATCTACTGGCCAAGGGACGTCCTCCGATGATGGGAAACCCACTCCCGGATGTCCAGAGATTCCTATTCACCGGCAACAAGCTCCATCCCACGCAGAAAGCCGTAATGTCTTTGGTCCCCATCATCCGGACTTACTCGCTGCCAGGCGACGTTGTACTTGATGCGTTCTGCGGCTCCGCTTCTACCTGTGCGGCGGCAGCACTCACCGGCCGCAAGTACATCGGTATCGAACTCGATAATGCGTACTTCCACCAGGCATCCGAGAGAATGGCACGAGTCAACGAGAGGATCGCCGCGAAACGGCGGTTTTCTCTGGTGCGCTTTCCAACGCGAGCGTGATGTTCACGCGTGCCCGCTGCACCTCAAGCCGAGCATTTCTTCTGAGTCGTCTGCCTTCCTGGCATTGACCCGCAGCGTGCCCGCGCTTGTTTGCCTATCCATGGTTGAATGCGCATCCCTGCGCCTTTGCTCGAACAGGCATTTCTGTGCGGTAAACGCCACAGGAGGTGTGGCGCGGATCATTGCCTCCAGTGAAATGATCGGTATGAAAAGGTATCAATCGACCTCCCCTTTCTGACCTACCTTCGCTCCAGACGTTGCGACGGAGAGTGCTCACTCACCGGGAACCGCAAACGAAAGGAGCTCCATGTCCATCCCTTTACCCCTCAAACAGCCTCTCCTCCGGCGCCTGCGCATGCCCTCACAGAGGTGGGCAGTTCCGGCATTGGCGCTGCTCGCCTCCCTGCCCGCCTATGCCCAAAGCGGCAGCGACCCGTGGGACAACGCAGTCAACGTCCTCAAGACAGCCTTCACCGGGACGATTGCGACCGGTTTGTCCTTGGTCGCCATCGTGGTCGGTGGATTGATGTTCGCCTACGGCGAGGGCCAGTCGAAGAAGATGCTGGCCGGTATCGTCTTCGGCATCGGCATGGCGCTGGGCGCGGTGAACTTCATGGCCTGGCTCTTCCCCGGCTAGCCGATGCCGCCAAGCCCAACGACAACCAACCTCGGCAGGCGGAAAGGAGACGCACATGGCTGCGGGCGATTCGCGGAAGAACAGAGTCTACAAAGCGATGAACCGTCCGCTGACCGTCCTGGGCGCGGAGCGGCGGCTGTTCTTCGTCGCGCTCATCAGTGGTGGCGCGATCTTTTCGCTGATGCACTCGCTGCTCGGCGGTGTCGGGCTCTTCATCATCGGTGTCGTCGTTGCGCGGATTGCTACCAAGCATGACGTCGAGATACTCCGCATTCTCTTCAACTCCACGAAGTTCCGTCGTCGCTACGATGCGATGCAGCAAGACCCGGCGCAGGTCGCCATCAGGAGCCGCCATGCCCAGGATTAACCAGGTCACGAAAGACTGGAAGGAAGCGGGCTCTTTCGCCGCGCAGATCAATTTATATGGCTTCTGGGACGAGCACTGTTTCCTGACCAAATCGGGCGACCTCGGCGCTGTGCTGCGGATCGGCGGCATCGATTACGAGAGTCTCGACCACCCAGGACGCGACTACGCGGTGAAGCGTCTCGAAGCGGCCTTCCGCTCGCTCGATGAAAAGACGCGGCTCTATCAGATTCTTTTCAAGCACAACCGTCCGGCGATCCCTCACGCGCAGTATGAAGACCCGCTAGTCCGCGCCGCTGTGGAGCAGCGCAGCGCGTTCCTTAAGTCGAAAGCAGACCGGCTCTATTCGATCGACATCTTTTGGGTGGTGATGATCGATGGCAGCTACCAGAAGGCCGGTCTGCTGCACGTCGCTCTCGCGGTTGCCACAGCAACCGCGCTCGTCGCTCCGCGACCTGCGCGCTCTGCTCTCCAGCAACCAGGAACGCACGCTGCTCTATGAGCAGATCGAGCGCGAGCGCCTGCGGCTCCAGCAGAAGATCAACAGCTTGAGTGGGCAGCTCAGCGACCTGATGACGGTCCAGCTGTCAGGGGCGGAAGAGACGTTCCGCATGCTGCGCCGTCTGGTCAACTTCCGCCCCTTCAAGGTCGATTCGAGCAAGCTCCGTGACACGCGTCACCTCGACTGGCAGCTCTGCGATTCGGAGCTAGAGGCACATCGCGGCCATCTGCGGATGGACGAAGACTACCTCCGTGTCCTCACGCTGAAGGAGCTTCCCAACGAAACGCGGCCCTTATTGTTGCAGGGCCTCTTCGACATCGCCGCCAACTTCCATGTCGTGACGGAATGGCATCTCGTCGACAACGCGAAGGCCCGCAAAGAGATCGCCAAGCGTCGGCGTCATCACCACAACTCGAAGACCAGCTTCCTCTCGAACCTCCAGGACAGGCAAAACACCGATCCGAAAGACGAACTGGTCGATGATTCGAAGGAGGCCGCCATCGCGGAGCTCGGCGCTGCCCTGACCACGCTGGGCATGGAAGGCAAGAGCTTCGGCGAGTTCACACTTTCCGTCGTGATCTACGACGAGGACCGGGCCAAGGTAGAACATGCCGTCGCCGAGTTCCAGAAGCTCTTCACTCAGCATGACGGGCTGCTGTATGAGGAACGCTATAACCTGCTCAACGCGTTCTTTGCGACGATCCCTGGCAACCGGCAGTTCAACCTGCGCAAACAGTGGGCGCTCAACTCCAACTACGCTGACCTATCGTTCTTATTCACGTGTCGATGCCGGTTCTGAGCGAAACGCGCACCTCGAATGCGAATACCTGGCCGTTCTCGAATCGACCCACGGCACGCCCTACTACTTGAACTTGCACGCGGGCGATGTCGCCCACACCCTGATGCTCGGCGCAACCGGCGCGGGTAAGAGCTTCGCCGCTTCGACGCTCGTTCAGTCGGCGCAAAAGTACAGTCCGCTCACCTTCGTCTTCGACCTCGGTGGCAGTTATGAGACGCTGACGCGGGCCTTCGCCGGAACGTACCTCAATGTTGGCCTCAAGAATCCGGGTTTCAACATCAACCCACTTTCACTCGATGCCACGCACGAGAACCTGAACTTTCTGTATCTGTTTCTCTGTGTCCTGCTCGAGGCAGGCGGCCGTTATGAGCTGACGGTTGCAGATGAGAAGGCACTGTTTGCAGCTATTGAACGCGTGTACAAGCTGCCTCGGGAGATCAGGACCCTCACCAATTTTGCCTCCATTCTCGGGCCGTTGGGCGAGCGGCTGTACCGCTGGACGCAGGTGGGTCAGTTCGGCCATCTCTTCGACAACGTCGAGGACACACTCACGTTCTCGCGCTTCCAGAGTTTCAACTTCGATGGCTGGAGTGAGTACCCGGATGTTTTGGAACCACTGCTGTTCTATGTCCTGCAACGCGCGTCAGCGGAGATCGAGCGGGCGGAGAACGCCGGCGTTTTCAAGCTGTTCCTGATCGACGAAGCGTGGATCTTCCTGAAGAACAAGATTATCCGCGACTGGATCATTCGCGCGGAGAAGACGTGGCGCAAGAAGAATGCTGCCATGGTGCTGGCGACACAGTCGGTCGTGGAACTGGCCGACTCCGACTTGCTGCACGTGGTCAACGAGTCCTGCCCTACGAAGATCTTCCTCGCCAATCCCAACATCGACAAGCAGCTCTACGCCGGCGTCTTCCAGCTCAACGATACCCAACTAGAGCTGCTGGAGTCCTTGGTGCCCAAGCGCGAGTTGCTGCTGATGCAGCCTCGCGGCACCAAGAAGCTGGTCCTTGAAGTCGATGCGTTGACCTATTGGATTGCCACCAACAACTCCCGCGACAACATGCGCAGGCAGGATTACTTCACCCGCTTCGGGCCAGAACAAGGTTTGCTCCGGCTCGCTCATGAATACCCCAACCCCCTTAGCCAATAAGGAGTCTTATGTCCCGATCGCCGATCGTCCCGCTGTTACTTGGCCTTGCCGCGACCGTTGCTCACGGCCAGCAACAGGCCCGCATCGTCAAATACCACGCCAACGACATCGTGAGCGTGCGCGCGAAGATGCGCTACACGACGCTCATCCAGTTGCCCGCAACGGAGAAGATTCTCGAAGTCGCGACCGGCGACAAGGACTTCTGGATCATCGATGCTGTCGGCAACTACTGCTTCCTGCACCCCGCAAAGGAAGGCATCCACTCCAACCTCAACCTGATCACCGACAAAGGCACAGTCTATTCGTTCACGCTCGACGACGTCGAGTCTGCCGACCCGGACCTCAAGGTCGTCATCGAGCCGAGCGATCCGTCCTCGCTTGCTGCCGCCAATGGTGCGACCAAGCTCGTGTCAGCCAGCGAGGTTGCGGCGGCGCAGGCACAGGCGCAGCTCGCGCAGCAGCATGCAGCGCTCGCGGTCGAGCAGTTCCGCGCCGACTATCCGACCGCCGCGTTGAAGTTCGATTACAGCTTCCGCGATGAAGCACCGTTCAACGTCTCGGCGATCTACCACGACGACAAGTTCACCTACATCAAGTCCACGGCCTCGGAGAAGTTCTCGGTCTACGAGGTGAAGGACGGCAAGCCCGACCTGATCAACTTCCAGCTCAAGGACGGCACCTACGTCATTCCCAAGATCGTCGACAAAGGCTATCTCGAAATCGGCAAGCACCGGCTCACCTTCGAGCGGAAAGGGCTGTAGGTGACGCCGATGGTCGACGAGAAGCAGCCTTCTGGATCAGAGGCAATTCTGCCGCAGGCAACCGCGCAGGTCCCGACTGCGCAGGTGCGCGACAGGCGCGTGCTGCCGGAAGGCGTAGTGCCGAAGCAGGCGCAGGGTTATGTCATCGCCGGTCTTGCGATCATGATCTTGCTGGCCGTGATGTTCTCGAAGAACCACGCCCGGCCCGTGCCTGCGGCGCCGCCCGAAACCGCTCCTTACGCGACCGACATCAACACGCGGCGCATCGAGCAGCTGAAGCAGGACCTCACTGCGGAACAGCGGCAGAGCCAGATTGCAACGCAGCAGAAGACTACGAATCCCGATACGGCAGGGGGCGCCGTCGCTGCGCAGGGCAGCGGCGCGGCTCCTGCTACGCAGTCGCCGCCTGCCACCGAACCACAGCATGATCCCATCGCCGACGCGGAACGCGAGCTTGCCTTCAAAGCGCGCTTCGCGTCGAACCTCATCTCCGGCGTCGATGCTCGCGCTGCGCGCTTGCCGGCCCAGGCCGATTCGAATACTCCACAAACAGCAGACACAGCACCACCGGCTCGCCCTTCGGACTTGCCGTCGCAGGCTGCTGCTCCGCAGACCGCCTCTGCGACGAAGCGCGCTCCCGAGGTCAACATCAACTCCGC
Organism: uncultured Acidobacteriaceae bacterium; assembly: GCA_963763665.1. Classification (GTDB taxonomy): domain Bacteria; phylum Acidobacteriota; class Terriglobia; order Terriglobales; family Acidobacteriaceae; genus KBS-83. The sequence continues at coordinate 20,763 of CAVXPT010000012.1, forward strand.
CTCCGGCCAGCCCTATGTGCTCTTTGAAGGCACAACCATCGACACCGTCCTGACCAACCGCCTTGATGGCGAGTTTGTTGGGGCAATCAAGGTCATGGTCTCGAACCCCACTTACAGCCATGACGGCCAGCATGTATTGATCCCCGAAGGCACCTTCCTTCTCGGCAACGTGCAGAAGGTCTCCGGCTTCGGCGAGAAGCGCCTGGCTGTGATCTTTCATCGCATGCTGATGCCTGATGGGTACTCCGTCGATCTCGATCAGTTTCCTGGTCTCGATCAGATCGGACAGACAGGGCTTAAAGGCAAAATCGACAACCACTATATCGAGATCTTCGGCGCCTCGATCGCATTGGGCATCATCGCCGGCGCGGCTGAGTTCACCACTAGCAGTGGCTATAACCAGTCGGGCTCGGATTCTTACCGCCAGGGCATCGCATCGAGCATGTCGCAGTCAAGCGCCAATGTACTCGACCGCTTTATCAACATTCCGCCTACCCACACCATCTTCGAGGGGAATCGCGTCAAGGTCTATCTCACCCAAGACCTCCTGTTGCCCGCCTACGAAAACCACTCCACCCCGGAGGTGTTCTGATGCGCAATCTCTTCTTGTTTCTTTGCGGCTGCATGCTCGTCACCGGATGCGACTCGCCCTCGCGACCGCCGAAGCCCTCGCCGTACCGCCTCGGCACGGTCGCTGACGCTCCGTGCTCCGCAACCTGTCGGTGCCGCTGGCATGCGAAATCACATCGCGCCGCTTTGACTGCGAAAGATGACCCACATTCGCGTTGATGTTGTTTCGCCTTGAAAGGAGTAGTCCATGAAGTTCAAATTCGCCTCTCTTCTCGTTGTCTTTGCCGCCCTGCTCACGCCTTCGGCGCATGCGCAGTGGGCGGTCTTCGATTCGACAAACTATGCGAATGCCATCCGCGAATACCGCGAGTTACAAAGCATGTACACGACAGCGATCCAGACCCGTGACCAGGTCATCGCTGCCTACAACCTCGCGTATCAGATGTCCAAGATGCCGCAGGATCTCGCGGCCCGCTACAAGTCCGAGTGGTCGCAGTGGGGCAACTATTCGGCACCCAATACCTATGGCAACACCTCGGCATGGGTCGATGCGCTTGATCTTGGATCGACTGCGAACGCGCAACGTGCCTATGGCACGGCGGTGATCCCATTACAGAGTTACCCAGCCGGAATACTGTCCTCGCAGGATGCCGATACACAAACAGCAATCAAAAACCAGTATGCGTCTTCCGAGATCGGCCAAGGAACCTTGATCAGTGCCTTGTCGGCACTTGGCGCCATCCGCGCCAACTCGCAGTCGTTCGCGCAAAAGCTGGCCAACCTTGAGCAAGATACCTACTCCACCGATCCCAACCAGCAGACCGAGAACGCGCTGCTCGGCAAGGTCAACTCGGCGGCCCTGCTGCAGGTCCACTCGCAGCAGGATACGAATCAGATCCTCTCCACTGTCGCCGCGCAGCAAGCGCTCGACGCCAAGGAGAAGCTCGATGAGCGCAATCGCCTCATCAACGAGTCGATCTACTACCAGCAGAACTTCCCCAACATCATGCAGCAGACAACAGGCGGGATCACGCAGTCGATCCAGTCCATCTCGCTCAGCCCCGGCACGAGGTAAGTCATGCCTCAGAACTATTTCACCTATCTATCGCAGGCCATCAACGAACTGCTGACGGCGCGCAGCGCCGGCATCCAGGCCGCGGGACTGACGATCTTCCGCGGCCTCGCCACGATCCTGCTGGTCTGGTTCGGCATCAAGGCCGCGCTGTCCGCGACGCAAGGACACGGAGGCTTCCACTTCGCCAGGTTCGCCGACCTCATCCTGATGATGTCCTTCGGCTTCGCCATGCTGACGTATTACTCCACGCCGCTGCCGGGCATGCAGTCGAGTTTCAGCGACCTTGTCACCCAGGAAGCCATTGACCTGTCGGCTCAGATCCAGACCGACAACGTCCAAAAGATCTCCGACTCGCTGACAGCCGCCGAGACGCAGCTTGGCGCGCCTCCCGGCATTTTCAGCCTGCAGGAAGAGATCACCTATTACCTTGCGTATCTCTGCGTCGTCCTGATGCAAGCATTTGTCTTCGCGGTCGTGGGCTACGGCTATATCGCCACTGCTGTCTGTGTGCTGGTCGGTCCCGTTTTTATCCCCTGGTTCATCGTGCCCAAGATGGACTGGCTCTTCTGGGGATGGTTTAAGGCGTTCATCGGCTTCAGCTTCTACCAGGTCGTGGCTTCCGCCTATGTCTTCATCTTCTCAAAGATCGTCATCGGCGTTTTCGGTGTGATCGGCACGCTCTCGCTCTCGAAGATCGTCCTGCTGCTTCCCGCGCTCATGACCCTGGCCGTCATTGGCTTCTACGGAGCAAACAAGATTCCCGAACTCTCAGCATCGATCCTCGGCGGCCGTTCCGGCACGTGGGTCGATACGGACCGGAGCTAACCATGGCGCAAACCCGTTACACCGCTACCGAGGCCGGCCACAAGTTCCTTGAGTTATATGCCGAGCCTGTTGTGACGAATACCTATCTCAAGGTTGCGCTGCTCGTGCTTGCCATCGTCACGCTCGCTTTGCTTGCGCTCCTCTACCGTGCCGAGACCGCTGCCTCGCGGCTGAAGCCGCTCATCATCTCGGTCTCGGAAGCCGGACGCGGCCAGGTCGCCAGCTACGCCGACTTCTCGAAAGTCCCAGTCGATCGCGTCAGCAAGTATTACCTCGCACGCTGGGCCGAGCTTTACTACGGACGCAATCACGCGACCTTGCAGCGCGACTTCTCCGAGTCGCTGCTCTTCTTCTCGAACGACCTGCAGTCCGCGACGCTCTCGCGTATCAACAAGCAAAAGACGCTCGAGACCTTCCTGCTCGATCCTGGCGCGTCCGGCATCGATATCGACATCAAGGCCGTCGTGCTCGAAGATCTGCGGCAGTCTCCCTATCGCGCCCGCATCGAGTTCGAGAAGGTCTTCCGCTCGCCCGGCGATCAGCAGGAACAGAAGCGCGAGCGCTGGACCGCCAACGTCGTCTACGGCTTCCGCGATGAAGTGCCCAACCCGATGCTGCTGACCAACCCCCTGGGACTCGTCATCAGCTACGTCCACGAAGACCAGGCATTCGGGGATTGAATGATGCGACCGATGACCTCCATCCTCCTTTACTGCGCAGACGAAGACCTGCTGTCGGCTTCCGCTTATGCGCTGCGTCTCCACCGCTATGATGTCGCCGCTGTGCGCGAGGCCAAAGACGCGATAACACTCGCCTGTGACAAGGACACCCCCCTTGCCTGCGGCGTACTCATCCATGCCCAGCAGGGCGACCCCGCCGGACGGCTGATTCACCTGCTGCTCGAAAGCGGTTCGCGCATCCCGCTGTTGCTGGTCGATCGCACCGGCGACCTCGCACCGGTGCGTTATGCCGACATCGTCCTCTACGGACGCAATACCAAGATGGTCCACGTCCTCGCCGCCATCGATACCCTACGCCGCCGTAAGCGTTGGCCCAAGCTCCAACCAAACCATGGGAGAGTCGCGTGATGTATCTCTCTGTGCGCTCTGGAATCGAAGCGGCTTCGGTCGCATGGCAACCGCTGGGCTGGCAGCCCGGGATGCTCGTCGAGATCGATCCCGATTACATGCTGGTCGACTGTCTCAGCAGGCCGGAGGCCGACGGTCGATACTACAAGGCGCTTGACAACTCGATGGCGGCGCCGGTCATGCGCTGGATCGGAGAACGCATCGCCCAGCTCGATGCCATCCTCCATGATGGGAGCGGCGATCGGAGGCAGCCATGAGCGGATCTGCGCCAATGACGGCGCGGTCGAGCATCTCCCAGTGCGGAGAGAATGATCTTCTTCTTGTCCTGGTCGAGGCGGTGCAGGGACGGAGCAACTCGCCTTCGACTCCGTCGCCCGAAGAGAGGTTGTTCGCAAGGCGGGAGCAAGCCAACGATGCGGAGAGTTCCAGGTATGGTTCACCCACTCATGGTTTTGTCCGGTGCCGGGTCGCGTGTGCCAGAGAGAAGGCGCGCTTCTGCCTGATGGCGATGGCCTCCTTATATAGATGCTCTTCAACGGGGTGTTTTCATAGAGCGCCATTCCTCCCGTATTTTCCCTGCTTACCCTCGGTCACTCGCTCGGTGCTTCTCCCGCGCCCGGCGGCACTCGGCGTTCTGCTTCACCCTTTCGGGTGCCCTTCGGGTCTGGGTTTTCCAAAGAAAAAATCTCTTGCGCAGAGCACGCGCGGCGATGGCCCAAAGAACGGCGAGATTTTTTCTTCGGAGCCTCCGCAGAAAGACACGTCTTCGGCCTTGGGAGCGGGGCACCTCACGTCGCTTCGCGCAGGAGTGTCCCGAGGGCAATCCGGGCAAATACAAACAAGGAGAAACACCATGGCACGCTACGAAAACAAAGTCACGTTGAAGGGCTACATCGGCAAGGACGCCGAGACCTTCGCCACCAGACAGCAGCGGCACTTCACAGTTCTGTCGCTCGCCACCAAGTCCGGCTACAAGGACAAGCAGACCAACGAGTGGGTGAACCACACCGAGTGGCACCGCATCATCGCCTCCGGCACGCCCGCCACCTACGCGAAGCACCTGAAGAAGGGGGACTACGTGGAGATAGAAGGCGAGTTGCGCTCGACCGAGCGGCCCGCTGAGATCGTCAAGGACGGCAAGAAGGCCACGATCAAGCTCCGCAACTGGGAGATACGCGCCAATCTCGTCAAGAAGCTGGAGCAACCCGAGAGCTCACGTGAAGAAAACCTCGACGCGGAGCCGATCACGGAGGACGACGCGGCTTAGGCCGCGTTGTTCTCCCTCGGGAGGTGCCGCCATGACCCTCTTTGAACCTGCCGACAGGACCACTTGTCTCGGCCCGGACTTCTGCGGCGTCAGTGCCGACATAACAAAGGGCGACCACATCGAGGTCGAAGGAGAAATCTACGTCTACGATCCTGAGCGGGCAGTCGCCCTCGAAAGCGAGCGCTGCACCGCAAAGCGATATGTCTGCGAAGTCTGCGCGCGTCAGCTATGCCGGGTGAACGGATCCACGATCGCCATTGATGAGGACAGCTAACGCAGAATTTGCTCGTTCGTGGAGAGGCTAACCCCTCTCCGCTTTTCTTCCGACCTTGCCGCTCACTTCTCGCGGCGGAAAGGAAACCAATGATCGCCAATGCCGTTTTCGTTGCCACGGTGATCTTTCTCGCGCTCGGATTCTGGTCGATGCACGAGCTGCACTTCCTCACCCCCTGGCGCAGTCTCATCATTCACAGCTACCTCAAGAACATCGCGCTCTACTGCGCCCTCCTCTTCGCCAACATACTGGGCTTCACCATCTGGATCGAGCGCAAGTTCTTTTTGCGCGACACGGGCCGCAAGCTCCGGCATCTTGACCATGAAATCCATACCGGACAAAGCGAGTTGTCCACCGAAATCCTTGCGCGGTTCGGCGACGGAGAGGAGCGATAGCCATGCAGAGCGAGGACGAGTATCTCGAACGCATGCGGGACCTCGTGGCCAAGGTTCGCGCCATGCGCGATGCCGCTCAGAAAGAGATGGACCGCTTCACGTGTGTGTCCGACTACGAAGTGCGTCGTGTCGTGGGTCGCGGCCCGAAGCCTGCCCCGGTTTCCATCGAAACCAGCGTGACGGCTCCGGCGGCTGAACGCCCGAAGAAATCGTCCAGCAAACCGGCCTCGGCCCAGACCTCGCTGGAGTTTGTACCAACTCCCGTCGAGCCAGGCGATGACGGGGAGAATGCATGAGGCTGGACATTCCCCAGGAACAGCCGCACCGTCGCGAGGGAAATATCTCTTCTCCTGGCAATGGGGATACGCGAGCGCCGGAGCGCCGCGTACCCGAAAATCCCATTCATGATCATCTGCACTCGCGGGACCAACACACTGCCGACACCCGCCGGAGCCGTCTGCCAGTAGAGCATCGACGCCGCGAACCTGTTCTAGACACCCCGCGTGAACGCCGCCGCCCTGTTGCCTCCGCGGATCCGCGCCGCCCGGCGCGTGCCGCCGGCAACGTCGTCGGTCTTGAGTTGCGCCCGGAGGAAAAGAAGCTTCTGCGCGAGGTTGGCTGCTTTCGCGTCGTCCGCACGGCGGACCTCCGCGAGTCGCTCTACAACGGCAAAGCCCGCCTGCTCGAAAACGATCTGAAGTACCTCCGCGAAAAAGGCCTCATCGAGACTGAGCGCGTCAACCTGCGTCGCGACGGGCGCAGGCGCACCATCGAGCGCGTCGAAGTCATCGCGCTCACGAAGGGCGGTCGTCGCCTCCTTATTAAAGATGGCGACCTGTCCAAAGACCAGAAGATCTACGCCGGCCTGGTCAAGCCGCGTGAAGTCGAGCATGACTCACAGATTTATCGCGCGTATCAAAAGGAAGCAGAACGCGTCCAGCGCAGTGGTGGTATCAATCTCCGCGTGCGCCTCGACTTCGAGATCAAGGCCGACGTCCAAAAGGCCATCTACGCCGAGCGCAAGGCCGACCCGCAACGCGATATGGCTGACATCAAACAGCAGGTCGCTGAACGCTTCGAGCTGCCCTTCGTCGACGGGAAGATTCTCATTCCCGACGCTCGCATCGACTACGACATTCCCCACGAGCATGATCAGGACCAGGGTTCTCGCGTTGGGCATCAGGACATCGAAGTCCTGACCGCCGCCTACCACGCCGGTCATCTGCGCTCGAAGGCGCAGGCCGGCTTCCGCAACTATGCGTCGTCCGCCGACCGATCTTCTCTCACCGCGAAGATCGAGGACGACAGCCACCTCATGGAGAACATTCTCGACCTATGACACTCGACTATGATCCCATCGCGTCGCTTGAATCCATCGGCTATCTGGAACGGGAGGCAGCATTCCTCTATCTGGTCGCCGTGCATTCGGGCTACTTCCTGAGCCGACAGTTCTGCCGGTTCGTAAGACGGGAGTGCGGCGCTCTTTCCACCCGGTTTCTCGACAGGGCAATCCGTTTCCGTCACATTCGCGTCATCGAGTGCGGACGTGGGAGGCATATCTATCATTTGGTCTCGAAGCCGGTGTACCAGGCTCTGGGGCGTCCGGATTCACAGAATCGGCGCATCAAGGGCGACGCGCATATCAAGTCCCGTCTTATGGCGCTTGACTTCGTCATCGCCCATGTTGACGGAAATCTGCTCGAAGACGAAGCCGCCAAGCTTGATTTCTTCACTACCCAGTGCGGTGTCTCCTGCGAGTTGCTCCCTCGGAGCTATGTCGGACGGCTTCTTTACTTCTCCGATGGATTTCCCACCCTTGTTACCAAGGCTGGCGTTCCGCAGTTCACGTTTATCGACGAAGGCCAGGTCACGATCTCTCGCTTTGAGCGATTCGTCAAACACTACCAGCCATTGTTTGAGACGCTCGGCGAATTTGAGCTGATCTATGTCTCACATGTAGAAGCTAATTGTGCACGTGCCCGGGTCGCCTTCAACCGATTGTTCCCAGCGGATCGGCTGCGCGGCGTCACTTTGGTGACGCCCCTGGGCGTCGGGCATTTCCTCGAATACCTCGCCGCGAGTCTTCGCTACGACGCGAAAGGCGGCCTCACCAGCGCGCGCCAGCTCGAAGTTCTGCGCGAAGGAGAGCACCTCTACACCTCGCTCGAACACCGCGCTCTCCAAGCGGCGTGGAACAACGGGAGCACGAACGCCGACAGAATCCGGCGGCGATTTCTTGGGAAATCAATGCATGCCGTCTTCACCTCGGTGGTGCTTCCCTACAGCTATCCCTTCGACAACAAAAGCTCGAGTGCTACGACTGACGAGAGTCACGAAACACGTCAGCACACACATGAGCACACACATCATGGAGAATCCTAGTCATGCAGATACAACAACTTGCCGAAGAGCGCAGGGTCATGGAGGGGTATACGCCGGGGGCGGGAGCGACCCCGGTGCGGCGCACCTCTCGCGTCGGTTCCACCGCGCTGGTCACTCCCGCCCCCGGCCATACAGATATCCGATCCACATCTAGCAGCGATTCGAAGCGCATCTGGGACGGATACAAACCGGATCAGTCCACCATCGGTCGCTGATCTTAGAGAGATCGCGAGCAAAGCCACAGGAGAGCCTATGAGCAAATTGAAACTTGAACACGGCATCAGCAGAATTAGGCGAGCAAAGCTGCAGTCGTCCATCGATCAAACTATCGCCGATGACATTGAACTGCTGGCAGAGTGGTCGAACAACGAAACCAAATATGTCGTGAATGAACTCCTCCGCTTCGCCTTGACTCAAGAAGAGGAGTTCCAGAAATACAAGGTAAGCCGCGCCGCCAACGGAGACCGACCTCGAAGCAGCCTGAAAGCCTCAGCTGCGCAGACCAAACTTTTATCCGACTCTGCTGTGAAGGCGGATACGTCAACCGCGCTTCCGGCGTGACAGAGACCCACCTATGCGCCTTAAACTTCACCTCGAACAGATCATTCGGCCGCTAGTCGAGAATCGGCTTGTGCTGTCGCTTGGGCTGAGTCTGGCCAGCGGGATCGTGCTCTGTAGTCTATTTCCGCTCAACACAGCCGATCCGGCGCTCCGGCTCATGCTGCAGCAACAAGCCCCTCTCTTTCACGCCATGGTCTGGAGTTACAGCCTCTTTCTGTACTCCACGCCATTCATCTTCTATTCGATGATCTTCTCTCTCGTGTACGTGCACCTATATAGGAGTGAGCAGCAACTTGTCCCCGGCGCGCTGCCTCCTTATCCCGATCCGGGCACTCGAACAGATCTGTCGTTGATTCTTGGTGAGGTCCACCAACAACTTATCCCAGGGCCCAGTTCTAATCCTTACTGGCTTTTGATTCCCGAACGGGGACTCTATACAGGTATCGCAGCATTTGGCTCGATCGGCAGCGGCAAGACCTATGGGCTGATCCTACCTGCGATGCGTCAGTTATTCGCCTACCGCGCTGGCGATCCCACGCAAAAACTCTCGGGGATCGTTCTCGAAGTGAAGGGTGATCTGTGTCGTAAGCTTCAGCGCATCCTCAGATGTTGCGGACGGGAAGAAGATTATGTCGAGGTATCGCTCGACGGCGACTTACGCTACAACCCGCTGAACAATTCGCTCGATCCCTACGCCCAGGCATTCAACATCGCCTCCATCATCACCTCGATCTGGGGCAAGGGTAAAGAACCCTTCTGGCAGCAGTCCTACACCGACCTCATGCGGTACGTCATCCTGCTCCACCGCATCCGCGACGGATATGTGACCATGGTCGATCTCTTCCGCGCCGTCGTCAGCGCTGGGGCGCTCGAAGAGATGCTGATTGAAGTGGGCTCGAGGTTCAGCACTACCAGCTATATCGGGCTCAGTAAAGATGCGTATGAAGAATATGAGCCGCTGCTGTCCTCGCTCGGCTTCGAGCGGAATAAAGAGGCCGATCTTTACCTGATTGCCTGGACCGCGGCTCTTGAAGACCTGCTAATTCGCGAGACCGCCGCGGAATTCGATGTCTTTACGCGCAAACAAGAGAAACCAGAGCCGCGCGCGCGCTTTGATAGTGTCCAGTACTGGTATTGGGAGCACTGGAAGTTCTTCCGCTCCGAGGTCAAAACCAGCATTGTTCAGGGAATCGCGGTATTCCTCTCTCTGTTCGAGACGGATCCCCATGTGCGTCGCGTTTTCTGCCCGCCAAAAGAACTGTACGAGGGCAAGCATTGTTCAGAAGATCCAGAGGGCAGGGTGCTGCCACCATTTGATGCGCTAATCGAAACTGGTGCGGTGGTGGGTCTGAATTTCCCTGTGGCTCTGAATCCCGCGTTGGCGAAAGTTATCGGAACCATGATGAAGATCGACTACCAGCGTGCCGTACTGTTGCGCATCCCCAAGATGGACAGATACCCTCAGAAACACTTCCGCCCTACTGTCTTCATCTGCGATGAGTATCAGAACTTCGCTACAGTCGGCGGCGACAATCCCACAGGGGATGAGCGATTCCTTTCACTCTCGCGACAGCCAAAATGCATTCCAATTGTTGCTACGCAGAGTATCTCGAGTCTGAAAGACGCCCTGCCCAATGAGGGTGTCAAAACGCTGCTGCAGGCCTTTCGCACAAAAGTCTTCCTGACAACCTCTGATCCTGAAACAGCCCGGTATGCTTCAGAAATCTGCGGCAAAGCCGATCGCACTCGCATCAGCTATACCGTCTCCGAGTCTTCGGCTAACGCGAATGTCGGGTGGCTTTCGGGCAGAACATCGTCCAGCAAGGGGTCCGTTTCCGCTTCGAAGCAGTACCAGAAACATAAGGAACCACTGTTCGAGGAGAAGGTCTTCTTCGATCTGAAGAATGCCCAGTCCATAGTTGTGGCCTTCAATGGTATGAGTCCGCTGCCACCGACCTACTGCTTTCTCAAGCCTGATTTCCTGCCAATCCAAATGATGTGGTTCGAACAGGCGCAGATCGAGTTCGATCCAGACAGGATTTCGGCATGAGTTTCGAGATCATCATCCCGTTTCTCAAGCCGATTGAGACCCTGCTGAACTCGGAGTCTATCTCCGAGATCATGGTGAATCCGGATGGGTCCATCTGGATCGAAGAGCGGGGTCTCATAGAGCCGCTGCCGGCCATCCACTTTGATGAAGGAGCACTCCTCACGGGACTTGAGGTGATTGCCAACCGGTTCGGCAAGAAGCTGGATGCGGAATCCCCGGTCATGAACTTACGCCTGCCGGATGGAAGTCGCATGGCGGCAATGATCCCACCGGTGGTCCAGCCAAATCCGCTGATGACCATTCGCAAGTTCAGGTCGCGCCACTTCACGCTGACCGATCTTGTCAAGGCCGAGATGCTAACTGACGAATATGCCGCGATGCTCACCACTGCAGTTCGTGACAGGCGCAACATTTTGATAGCTGGATCAACGGGGTCGGGCAAGTCCACACTACTTGGTGTGCTTGCCGATGCAATTCCCGACGACGAGCGGATCCTGCTGATCGAAGACACCGCCGAACTCCGCATCCGTAAACCACACATTGTTTCTACCGAGTCACAAACCGATACGCATCACGGCCAGATCACGTTCGATGATCTACTGAAAGCTCTGCTCCGGCACAGGCCCGACCGTATCATCGTCGGCGAGGTCCGTGGATCTGAGGCCCGCACCCTGCTTGATGCAATGAATACAGGTCATCGAGGAACGCTCGCCACCATCCACGCCAATGGTCCGGAGGAGGCGGTACATAGGTTGGCTACATTAGCCGTGAGAGCAGGAGGTATGCAGGACCTGCATATTGCTCGCGCCGATGTCGTGAGAAGCGTCAATATCGTGGTGCATGTCGAACGGCATAATGGCCACCGTCGGGTGAGTGAGATTGCGGTTCTCGGTTGAGTCGCATGAATTGCCCTCTCACAGAGGCAGGATCGATCTGAGACTGCAGATCATGATTTTTTCCGTGGCCGCTTTGTTTTAGCAGCAAGCAAGGGTGATCGACCGACGACAGATCGAGCGTTTTCGAGTCGCGGTGGATCAGAAATGCCTTCAAAGGCCTTGTTTGCCGGCCAGTCGCCTAATGCGTAAACGTGACGGTCACGCAGACTGGCTACCCCTTCCTGCCAGGTATAGAGCATCCGCTTCCCTATGTCCCTGAAATCGGGAAGCTCCGTCATCTTTTCGCCAACTAGGGGCACTGTGTCTGCGACTGAATCGCTGATCCGCTCCACAATCGCCGATTGTTCCCGAGGAGGTATTCCAAAGATGCCGGCTATAAACATCGACAGGTTCTTACCTGGGGTCCATGTCTTCTTGCCGAGAAACGAGATTCCCGGAGGATTGTATTGATAGCCCGCATAGACGCTTGTCGTGAGGAAGTCATAGGCCGGAGAAAGATGCACGTCTGCACGTGACGTGTAGAGCAATGCTATGTTTTTCGAGTGGCAGTCGGCGTTGTGCAGCGCGTAGGTCAATAACAATGTAGTTGCCAGGCGCTGGAAGGTTTCATACTGACGGCTGCCGGGTACATGATCCCGCACAGCGCGCGCAATACGTTCCCATGTAGTCTCGTATTTCTGCGCTGGACGCAAGCCAAGTAGTGCGCAAAAGTCTTCCATGCCACACAGAGGTTGCCCGTTATCGTCTACATCGAATCGGTACACAACCAGAGCATTACCGTCGCGCGACACTTCTGTCTTCGCGCTTGGAAGCACTTTTCCTAAAACCTGCATGCACAGGTATTCGTTTAGCGCTGCGAATGGAAGCCTTCCGGAAGAGCCTTTGATGATGTGCCGACGGGTCAGCAAAGTGGCTTTTTGATGAGGGCCTAGCTGTTTACCTGAACCTGCAGCCTCTGATATGGACTCTTCTTCCACATCGAGAAATTTCGGCAGTACGCCAGAGACGCCGCTGGTCGCATGCTGTCGAACCAATTCCGCAAATGCTTCCTCCGAGTTGTCTCCCTGTAGCAGCTCAGCTATCTCGACAGGCTTGGGCAGTTCGTCCAACTGAGCGCCAGGCGCGGCGACCTGAATGCGTCCAACCATGTTTCTGCCGATTACGGATAGCAGAGCAAGCGGACTTGCCCCAATATGAGGACCGAACTGCTCCTGGAGCACCTGGAGCAGATAGCCTTCTGGCAAATTCATCTGACACACTGGAGGAAGTTGGTCGTCCCAAACGTAAGACTCTGTACGTACCGGCATCGTGAGGGAAACGAAATTGTCCGGTTCCGTATCGGGCAGGTACGTGAGCACACTCTTAAAGTCGCCAACGGTTTCCAGAACGGCAACCTCATGGCCGAGGATGTAAACGGAAAGTTTCACGCACCGCCCCGTTCACGCCGCAGCTCATCAAGCGAACCCGACAGGCCGATCTTCACGAAAGTCACTTCCATGCCCAATACTGCAAGGACGGCGAGGAGTTTCCTGGCCCCGAATTCGGACACTTGCCCTCGCTCAAAGCGCAGAAGTGATTCGGCCGTGATCCCGGCCTGGGCCGCGACGTCCTTCTGCTTCAGCCCGAGTTCACGCCGTGTACGTGCTACCGCCTCACCGAGTTCCTGAAGGGTCCTCATGATTGACGTATATATCAGTATTTAGCAGATATAGCAATTCAATTGATATTTACATCAACTTTTTTTTGCATCCTTACAAAAGACCCTCAGAATCTCCAGGGACCACCCGGTCGCATCATTGTGGCGAAGTGCCGCCCGACTGCTGGCCGACGCGATTCGACACCGCCCACCAGGTGTACCTAACGACCGTTCACGTTAATGGGATCATCGTTCCGCAAGGTCATTGACCTCATCTTCCCATGACTTGCATTCACTTCCACCGTCAGGCCGACGCTAAACTCAACGACAGCTCTGTCCTGTTGGAAACGCAGCATCGTATGTACATGGCAGAGACGAGTGCGCCGCACCCGTTATTGGAACTTCCGGGTACTCATACTACCCTGATTGGCGAGGCGTCGTTTATCCAAAGTCGGTAAAACGGGACGTTCGCCCGTTCCAGAATTGACCTATCTCTCGCAATGATTTTAACGGCTGTAACCGCGCTCAATAGCCTACGACAATGTTCCGTGCTGTAGCCAAGGGCAGCAGTCCAGCTTATAGTGCGGTGGGTCTGGAGCATGCGCAGCTCGCAGTCAACACATCTGGACAAGCCGTGATGCTCTACGATCATACCTTCGACAATCGTCTCCGTCCTGCTACTTCAATGTATACAACCGGAACTGGAGCGGTAGGCGGTGCAGGCTCTCAGGCTTACTCATACGCGGTGAGCTACCTCGGGAGGGGGTTGGTGAGCTCTGCTGCCGATTCTATTGTTGGCACCATCAATGTTGGCGCCACTGGCTACGACAACCTCAGCCGCCTGATATCGGCGAAATACACCGGAGGAGCCTACGGAGGTATCAACGCAGCATGGGGTTATGACAACTTTGGAAATCAGCTGAGCCAAACACTCTCCGGCTCATCCTCGATATCGGTACCCAGCAATACTACTACCCACTACGACACGCAGAACCACATCAGCTTCACCAGCAGGAACGGGAATGCGCTACCGTACGACGGGAATGGAAATCTTTACTATGACGTGCAGTACGCGTATGCGTATGACGCGGAAAACCGCCTTTGCGCCATAAAGTCCGGCAGTACATATAAAATCTACGTCTACGATGCGGAGGGTAATCGCATTGCGAAGGGCAACGTCACCCCGCAGGGCACTCCCAATCCTCCTACGGTTGCATTGTGCAGCCCGCTGAAGAATAGCTTCTCCATCACTCAGGCCTACGCTATCGGCCCGAATGGAGAGGAGCTCGAGAACTACACTCCCGGTCAGACTTGGCACAATACGAATGTTTATAATGGCGGCACGCTGATCGCCACATATGCAGGTAACTATATGTCTCTCCCGATGACTGACTGGCAAGGGACACGTCGAGCGCAACTCCGCAACAATCAATCCATGAGTGGTCTTATGGAGTTCCTCAGTCTGCCGTATGGCGACGGCTTCACCATGGTTGGAGGAACCTCCTTCGATTCGCTTGTTCAGTTCACGGGGCAGCAAACGTAAGGCACGCGACGGTCGTCGCAGAACGCACCTTCAAATCCTCCCCCGAAAAGGTCTTCGCCGCGTGGAAGAATCCCGAACAGTTCAACAACTGGAACCACCCCGGCAACGAAGATTGGGTGCTGGTCGAGTACAAGCAGGACTTCCGTGCCGGCGGCGAGACGCGCATCGTCTTCGGCCCAAAGGAAAATCCCAACCTCATAGGCCGCGGCCGCTACATGAACATCGTTCCGAATGAGCGCATCATTAGCGTCCAGAACATGCAGCAAGACGACGAGCCGTTCTCGACCACGCTCATGACAGCCGAGTTCATCGCCGAAGGAGTCGGCGCACGCCTGCTTATCACCGACCAGTGCGCCTTCTATTCTTGGGAAACCGAATCCGACCGCACCGGGGGATGGAAGCAGATGCTCGACCACCTGATGGCGGAAGTAGCGTAGCCGAAAGTTGAAGGTCCGCTCCTACACAATCTTTAATGCTCGAAACCAGGTGCAGAGGGAGAATGCATGGCAGATGACAGGGCAAATTGTGGATCTACTGAAAGAGTGGAGGGTTTGGCAGGCGCAGCGGAGGCCGAGCCTGGTGACGGATTCGCGTCCGAGACCGCGACGGTGAATGGGATCACACTTCACTATGTTCGCGGAGGCGAGGGGCCGCCCCTCATCCTGATACACGGGTTTCCACAGGATTGGTTCGAGTATCGCGCGATCATGCCGCGACTGGCGAAGCGGTTCACGGTCATCGCGGTTGATCTGCGCGGCGTAGGCGGCTCGACGGCGACGCCGGCTGGCTATGACGCAGCCAATATGGCAGAGGACGTTCATCAGCTCGTGTCTGGGCTCAAATTAGAGCGCGTTTACATCGTCGGTCACGACATCGGCGGGATGGTGACCTACGCATTTGTTCGCCGTTATCCGCAGGTCATGCGCGGGGCGATGATCCTGGATCAGGTAATCCCCGGAATCGAGGGTTGGGACGAAGTCCAAGGCAGCCCCGCCGTCTGGCATATGCATTTTATGCAGATTCCGGGCCTCGCCGAGAAGCTTGTCGCCGGTTGCCAAGCCGACTACCTCGGCTACTTCCTCAACTTCGGCAAATTCACGCCGAGTGAGATAGCCCATTATGTGCAGGCTTACGCGACTCCCGCGCAACTTCATGCCGCCTTTGAGATGTACCGCGCGTTTCCCGCCAATGCGCAATTCAATCAGGCGCAACGCGGGCCGAATGAAGTGCCGCTGTTCGTGGCTGCAGGGGAAGGGTCACCCTTTGCTAAGCTTGTTCCAAAGATAGCTGACGGTCTGCTGCATGCTAGTGGATTCACCCATGTCGAGACCGGGCTGATTCCAAACAGTATCCACTACGTCGTCGCGGATCAGCCGGAGGCAGTGGCCGATCTCATCGAGCGATATGCATCGCTGCATTTGGAGGCAGTATGACTACGAATGAACGCAACGCTCTCGAAGCAACAAGGATTCGAACCATTATCGAAGGTTGGGCGTCAGCGGTGCGCGCCAAAGACGCTAACGGACTCCTAGCCCACCTCGCTCCTGATGTGCTCCTGTTTGACCTGATCGATCCACTCCAGTACACCGGTGTGGAAGAGGTCCGAAAACGCGCCGAGCAGTGGCTCTCCTCATGGCAGGGCCCCCTCTTGTACGAGGTTCGCGATCTGGCCATCACGGCAGGGAACGAGGTTGCGTTCTGTCATAGCATCAACCGCGTTAGCGGAGTTAAGATCGATGGGACCAAGATCGACATGAAATGGCGCGCTACGGTCTGCTTCCGCGAGATCGATGGCGATTGGACCGCGATTCACGAACACAGTTCGGTCCCATTCGATATGAACAGCGGCATGGCCTCATTCAACGCTGAGCGGTAACGTTTGGACTCCACATTCAGGAACCCATTCTGGTCAACTGGGGTGGGTAGTCGGTCCCACTTCAACGCTCGCGGAAACTTGCTTTCCTTCGCGGCGCTCTCAGTTCTTAGGCGCATACACGCGAGTTGATCGCCAAAGGAGTATCAATGCGGAAGCTCATACTGCAAATGCAGATCTCGGTGGATGGCCTTGCTGCGGCAGCAAAGAACGCCGACTTGAAATGGCAGATTTGGGATTGGGATAAGAAGTGGCTCTGGGATGAAGCACTTAAAAGTGACTTCAATGCAGTCTACTCTTCAGTCGATACCATCCTCCTAAGCAGAAAGATGGTGAAGGGAGGCTTCATCGATCATTGGACGGAAGCCGCAGTGCAGTTCCCAGCAAATCCATTTTATAAGTTCGCGCAAAGGATCGTTGACATTGAGAAAATCATCGTCACAAGCAAGTCGATGAAGTCGACGTGGGAACGCACTGTCGTAATCAAGGGCGAGCTCTCAAGAGAGGTCCAGAAGCTCAAACGGCGAAAAGGCAAGGACATCATTGCCTTTGGAGGCGTGAGTTTCGCTTCTGCGCTTATGGCCGCCAGTGTGGTTGATGAATTTCAATTTTTCGTCAACCCGGCTGTTATTGGGAATGGACGATCGATCTTCAAAGATGGGGTCGACGGGATGCGAATGAGACTCACTGACTCGGTACCTTATAGCTGCGGCATTGTCGTGAATCGATATACGCCTATAACTCCTCGTACGCCGAAACGGTGAGCCGGGCGTTGATTCAATGGTCGAATACGACAGAGATAGCTTTACAAAAGCTGGAATTCCTAAACACGCTCAGCTTCGGAGATGGCTGCATCCGCAATGAGAGCTGAAACAGAACTCTCGATGAACTCGAAGCGCTCTTGAGCGCGGCGAAACTGACACAGGGACTGAAGTACAAGGCCGCTCCGGACGCCTACCAGCTCGCGTGGTGGAGATTAGCGTTTCTGATTGGTACCTAAAAACGCGCTTCCCGGAAGTTGGCTGTGCTCAGCCCTGGACGTTAGCGTACGATTTTTGAAGTTTGGTGTCGTGACCCCTACTTGGTGGCAGAATTTGGTAGTGTCTCAGTTTGAGTTCCTGGGATTGTCCTTGTCAGCCGTACATCCTGTCTCGTGGATACAATGTAAGCGGTCGTACTCCTATTGGCTTATGTGGAGGAGATGATGCCGAAATATGTGACTATCGGATACGGCGATCAGGCAGGTTACGAGCGCACCGCACCGGAAATTCGCGCCACTGCCCATGCCCATGATGATGAACTTAAGAGGCGTGGGGCCTTAATCGGAGTTGCGGATCCACCCGTCCAAGTTCGAAATCCAGACGCTGCTGGTGTGCAGACAGTGGATTCCGCCTTTATGTCGGCACCTCTACCCATTGCCGGCTTTGCCGTGATTGAAGCTGCCGACTTAGACGAGGCTGTAAAACTGGTCTCGCAATCTCCCTGCGCGGTCGCACATGGGGTTGTCGAGGTTTGGCCCCTGAAGGGGTCATAGGTTAACTCCGTCCCTTAGTATCCTCAGTTTTATGGCGGATTGTCACCGAACCACCAGAACCGAAAGTCAAACTGAGACACTACCCAGAAGTTCCGACGGTTTACCCGAGAGCCCACACTTCCTATGCTTGCTCTCGAACTACTGGAGCATCTGCACCCCGACCGTCCTGACGCTAGATTAGGGTCGCGGGGCGGATGGCTTTCCCCATCATTTCCGTCTGGTAGCTGTAAACAGCTGTCGGTCGCTACAGTTGAAACACAAGTTCTTTTTGTTCAGTCGCGAGAGCCTCTTACAACAGCCTGGATCGGCGCAGAATCGAGGTGCACGGAGGTCGCCGAGGGCAACAGGAAGAAAGAACGGATGATCTATTGCCACATGGGAACTCATGCGGGAGTATTACGCAGACCTGCTTCGTGCTGCAATCCCACGGTAGTAGGAGCGCTTTGCTCGTGCATAATCGGGTCCAGAAGTTCTGTGAGGAAGCCACCATTGCGGAAAACTCATCGGACCATCGCCAGCAGGATTTCCATCTCCTCCGGCCATCCTGTAAGTCGCACACTACAGAGTTCTTGACAACACGGCCAAGGTACGCGATCTACTATCATTATAGTAACGGAGGTGGTTACGATCCGTGGCATCTCGAGACGCCGAGTTCGATGCTACAGCTTAAAGTGGTGTTCTTTCATCTGTAGAGAGTAGCCTCTGAATAAGTGCTCTGAGCTGCACTCACCCAGAGCCTTGCCGTTCCTGCCACTCCTGCTCTCTGCTTTGTTGAATCCAAGAGAGGCACCCCGGCTGAACCGAGGGAAACTTGCGCGCTCCGCACTCATCGCTACTTACGCCAAAACCAATCCGCCGCACTGGGGTCTGCGTCGTATCGCTCCGCCAATGTCTGAGCGGCAAAGGTTCCGAGTAGCTTCGGAAACGTTCTGGAGTGCTTGAGCCAGGCTTGAAAGTTGCCGGCGCTGGTCTCGACCACAGCACATGGGTTGAAGCCGTCTGCCGAGAGCCTCGCAAGCGAGGTCTCGCTGAGATCGTCGAGCGTGGTGAAACGATGCTCCCCGGATGGACGAATGTAGATGTGCGAGCCGTGGGCATTGCGGTACTTGAGCAGAGAAAGTCTGTCGAGGACCGCCGCGGCCGAGATGCTATCGAGTCTCGGAAGCATTCCACGTTCACTCAGGACACCGACATCGTAGAGTGGCGCCTCGATAGCAGTGAGCATGACGCGAACAGTGGATTCGGTCTTATCCATCGATGTCTCCTTCCAAACGCTTTTTCGCATGGGAGGGGTGCAGGGGAGGGAAAGGCCCCGCCGACCGTCATTGAGTGGGAGAAGTCTTGGCATCTACCATCTAAGCGAGATCAGAGGGGCACTTTTTGACACCACCGCTGTATTTTTTTGTGAAGAGCGGGGCTGCAAACGCAACCCCACATCTCAGAGGCTTGTACCTTGCATCTGTGGCGCATTTTGCTCAACTGATTGCGACTTGGTACGGGGCCGAGGAACTCGCGTCCAGGGCGATGCTCTTCTTAGAAACTCCCTGTGAGCGGCGTCCAGCGATAGCCTCGCCTGATGTAGGTCAAAGAGCGAGAAGCAGGTCGAGCATCCGCCCTTGATGTCTCCTCGTCCGTCACGCTCCGGGTTGTAGCGCGGGTGCCGGTTGCATTTCGCCTTCACCCGCTCGGAAACCTTGAGTTTGTAGTTGAACTGAAACATGATCTCCTCCTTTGGAAAAAGAGCGGGAGCCGGTTAGCTGACTCCCGCTGCGGGTTAGGCTGCAACTTCCTTCTTCGCGGTCGTCTTCTTCGCTGCGCTCTTTTTAGCGGCTTTGATCGGCGTTGGTGTCGTCGTCGTTTTCTTGCTGGCTGTCTTCTTGGGTTGTGGGGGAGCAAAAGCTGTTTCAGCCTCGGCTAGATAGTCGAGCTCGCCTTCGCGTGGAATGGGTATGTGTGCGGTGATGACGAGACGGAGAGCAAACCCGGTGAGCTTGTCATCTGGTAGTCCGTCGATGGTGGATAGCAGAATCTCTTCTGAGGTCTGCTGGTTGTTCTCGTCGTTGGCGGAAAGCTGTTCCGCTACATCATCGAAGGTGTAAGGGTCGATATTGACGAGGGCGCGAAGAAACACCCTCAACTGCGCTGCGCTGAACATGGCCGGGGCCTTGTCGAGAATCCGGTCGAACTTGGATACACGCGCCTTATGCAACTTCTCTCTCCGGGCGCGTTCGGCTTCATGCTCCTTCTGTTCCCGCTCGAACTGCTGTTTCCGCTCTTCGGCTTTCCGCTCCTGCTCCTGCTCGTACTCCTTTCGTTGCTGTTCATAGTTGCGCTGGCGCTCCTCGGCCTCTTCCTCCGTCTCGACTTCGGGCGCGGGTGCCATTGTTGGGGCGGGATCGGCGGCCTGTTCCGCCGCTGCTCGTGGGTCGTGTACGGGGCAATCGTCGTCTGTGCATACGGTGATAGTGGTTCCTACGCGCTTGCCGTAGACGATGATTGCGGGCTTCGCGGCTGCACACGGTGGGGCTGGCTCGGCGTCTGGGTTCTCTTCTACTGTCTCGATCTCGCGGAAGTGCCCACGCTGAACGGCTCCTGGCCTCTGCTCTCGTGCGTTCCTCCAGCCGTTCTCGATCTGGATAAGCTCGGGACGGGCTGCAATCTCGCGGTCGATGTGAGCGGTGAGCTTGATTTGATAGCAGGGTCCGGAGAGGCACTGGTCGCCGTCAGTTACGTCCGAAAAGAGGGAAGTGTTATATCCGCTGCGACGGGGGCAAGTGACGCAAGCTCCGGCTGCTTGGTAATGTCCTTCTCGGCTTCGCTGTCCTTCTTCCTGCGAATGCCGATCATCGGAGCGAGGATGCGTATGCCCTTCTCGCCTTTGTTGATCCGGCGGCCAAGCTGGTTCCATGCATACATCCCGGCTACCCTCGTCGCCGAAGGTCGCTGTCTCGCGATTTCGAGAATATTGCCAAGAGAGTAGCTATGAAAGCGGCCCATCGCGGTGAGGTAGGCGGTGAGCCCTTCTGAGTGTCCAGCTTCCAACTGCTCGATGAGGAGCTTGACGTTGGCGGCGATTACTTCCTTAGCGGTCTGCGCCTTGGGGGTAGAGGGAAGGGAAGTGACATTACTGGTTTCGTTCGTAGTGGCGTTGTTGCTCATTGGGTAGTTCCTCCGTTTTTGAATGGCCGTGCTGTGTTTGCTAACAAACACGCCTTGGCCCTGGCCCACGCCAGCGGAGGCGGCAAGTGCAAGAGGAGGGTTCCCTACCCTCGGAACGGAGTGGAGAGGGCGGAGCGAAGCGGAGGTCTGCACAAGCGAAGCGCGGAAGATTAGGGTGCCTCTTGCGCGCGCCAGAGGCGGAGCCTCTCAGGAAGGCTTGGTTTCCTTGCTGGGCGCGGAGCGCATGAGATTGCACTTCGTTGTTGCCGTTGCAGGGGCCGGCGTTGCGGGCAGGAACGAGGTCGTTACGAAACTCATTGCTCAGACCCGACTCATCGCTGTTGCAACCTCCGAGTTGCCGGCAAACCTTTCCGGAACACGAACCCAACGCCTCCTCGATGAGCGCATTGGCCTTCCATGAGAAGGCCGGTCGATGTCAACAGTTATTGTGATTGGGTAAGTTCATATCTGATGTTTTCCTTTGCCCGGATAGCGGGTAATCGTTTGGCTGGCTGCGGTGGCAGTCAAGGCCGAGCGCAGTGAGTTCATCTTGAGCCTTGACGGCCTCCGCAGCCAGCTATAACAGGGCACACTCCGGGCGAAGGAAAACATGACATTCTCCTTTCCCGTTCTTGTTTTCACCACCGCCAGTCGAGCTTAAGCTGTTGTCACCCTTCCATCCGCACTCTTGTTGAGCAGCTCATGCGCTCGGTGCATATTGGGGTCCTCGATACAGTCGGCGCTGCCTTCTGAAGGCGACCTCTCGTCCCATTGTTAATGGGCGGGGGGCAAGGCCAAGGGCGCAGTCGCCGTAACTCGACATTTCGTGCGGTGCATTCAAGCTGTGTTCGAAACTATGCCGCCGCGAGTCTCCGTTTTCGCGTGTTGTGGAGCGGCTCATATGCTTCGCAACTGATCCAGAGATGATGAAGCAGGACTGCTAGCTTGCGTGCAACAGCGATGATGGCTCGCCTCTTTCCTCTCTTGCCACCACGCTCGGCCAGCTTCAGTCCCCATCGGCGCAGATCGGAATCTTCACCGAAAGGCCCGATGATGTGTTGGGCCCCTTGTACCAGAACCATGCGTAGATAAGAGTCTCCCTCTCTGGTGATATGCATCTGTGGTTCACTCTGCCCGGAGTTCCTTCTGCCCGGCTGCAGCCCAACGAAACAGCCAGCATCCCGGCTCTTTCGAAATCGCCTTGGATCTTCCAGTGTCAGCACATATGTCAACGCGATCAGTGTTCCCACGCCCTTCACCTGTTTGAGCAACGCCGTTTCCGGATAGGTCTCTTCGGCCAGCTTCTCGATCTGGGCGTCGTAGTCTCGAATGCGGGCGGTGATCGCTTCAAGCGCACTCAATAAGGGTGCAAGTGCAATCTGCAATGGTGGGCTCAGCGCTTCGCTCGTAGCCGGACTGAATCCCTTCGGGTTGCGACCGCGAATCCGTTCTCCAAAGGACTTCGTCAGCCCTCTCGCCGCACAAACTAACGCCGTCCGCGCACGCACCAGTGCATATCGAGCGCGGATAACTGACAAGTCAGCTTGTGCTTGTGCGCTGCGATGCTGGATCGGCGAGAGCAACTTCGGATCGATTCTGGCTAGTCTGGCAAGCGCCTGCGCGTCCAGGCGATCGTCCTTACGTCGGCTTTCACCGATCAACCGCACGTTACGCGCATGCGCCACGATCGCTTCGTGTCCTAATTCCGTGAGCAGTCGGCTCAGCCATGGTGAATGCGTGCCCGTCTCCAGAGCAATTCGACTCGATGGCATCTTTTCAAACGTCTTCCGCATGGCTGCCGGGTTGGTTGCGACCTTCGCTTCCAGAACCACCTCGCCCGCTCCATTGAGTACACAGTAAAAGCTCGACCGATCGCCCAGATCGAGCCCTATGGTTAGCTGTTCACCCTGCAGTTTTCCTCTCCGGCGTAACGCCGTAGTGCTAGGCTTCCTCATAGCCGGTCTCCTTATCTCGTGCGCCTCGAGCGCGTCGATAACTTGGGAGCTTAACGCATCCCGCCGGAGACCGGCCTTCTCATCCCATCTGATATCGACATTCCAGCGCGAACAAGCATGGCAATTTCCAGACCAAAGCTCTTAGACCTCGCATTTCGGCAAAGGCCGCCAGCGATAATAGGAGTCATTCGGGAAAACTGTAATTGAGCCGCTCGAAGATAGGTAGCTTCCTTGGGTTGTCTCACTGAAAGTTCTCCGCCATAATGACGGAGCTCTGCGGAATCCCTGGGTGAATATCAAGGTTCGCCCGTCGCGCGACGCCGAGAGGTTTGCCGTCCACGGGAGGGGATGCTCTTCCAACTGAAGCACGGGCGTGAGTTGTCGTGTTTGGAAGCTGTAATACATAATCGTGGGCCGAGGCGCCGCATTTGCATCCAGCAGGTAAATCCCCGTTTCCGTTACAGCGAAGTGTCCCCAATAGCCGCGATGAAGAGCATCGGTGATGCGCTCTTCAGCACCCCCGCTAACGGGCACGCTCCACAATCCTCCGCCTTCGAACTTTGAAAAGTGGAGCCTTCTGCCATCGTAGGATTCAAAGGCTGCATGGCCCCCGTTCCGGGTCACTTGCGTCTCCCGTCCTGTCTCAAGTTCACGCTTCCATGTCTGCCATTGCCCGGTTCGGTTGGAGGCGAAGTAGATGGACCTTCCGTCGCGGGACCAGCTAGGCACCACATTTTCGTAGTCACCGGATACGATGTTGTGCTGGTTGCGGCCTTCGGAATCAACCGCAGTGATCTGGCTGTGCTTTCCGGTACGGGAATCAAAGACAATCCACTTTCCGTCAGATGACCAGCGGGGAGTACCGGCCCAACCTTTGTCAAAGGAAGTCAGACGCTGCGGATCACTACCATCGGCATTGCTTTTCCATATCTCGCCATTGCCTGTGCGACCAGACCGAAATACGATCTCTCGGCCATCGGGCGAGAGCTGCGTGGAATCATTTTCGCCAGAGGAGACCACGAGCTTTTTCAGCGAAAGAATTTTGCCGCCCGGATTGGCCAGATTCGCCTGCCAGGCTGCAGGTGGCAAACCGGAATTTTCGACAAATGCCAAACGGCCGCCGTCAGGCGTAAGCGCGCCCACATGGGGATATACCGTTTCAGCTTGAATGTCGCCGCCCGCTGCGGGGACTCGCCAGGGTCGGCCATCTCCGCTTCGGTTCGGGTCAAAGACGATGTATTGTCCATCCGTCGTCCACATCAAAGGACCGTGAATTCCGTCGTTATCGTGGGTCACCTGCCGGAGATTCTTGCCCGAAAGCGCAATCGTATAGATATCGTCATTCTCAAGGGTGAGAGTCCGGAAGAAAGCTATGGTTCCGTGATCGGGAGACAGCGCGGGGGCGGAATCCCCGGAATCCCCATAAGGCGGTGGGGCGGTTAGGCACCGCTTTTGTCCGGTGGAGAGTGAAAATACCACAATCCCTCTGGGGCCGCCCGTCACACAGCTGTCGGCAAGCACCAGCGACTTGCCGTCGGCGGTCCATTTCGGTTGTCCGGGGTCTCCAAATGGACAGACAACATCGGTGAGCTTGCGCTCCGGGCCGCCGAGAGCCGGAACTATATAGACGCCTCCCTCGTTGTCTACACAGCGGCCAAAGGCGATCTCCTGCCCGTCCGGCGACCAGTCTGCACAGCAGAGATAACCGCTCTGGGTACGCGTCAAGCGAAGCGGTTTCTCCCCTCCAACAAGCTGCACATATAGATCGCCCTTCGCCGGGTTGTCGCCGTCCCACATGAATGCGATTTGCTTCCCATCGGGAGAGAATGCCGGGTCCCAGACCTTGCCAGCAACCGTCGTAAGTGGAACGGTATGGCGAGCTAAAGCGGTCTTACCCTGATGGCGAGCTGCATGTCCGGACATATTTGGGATGCCGATCGACCGGTAGATAAGGAATGCAGCCAGGAGAAGCAAGGCCAGAGCAAGCCCGGCAAAAAGCAATCTCACGGCTCTATTACGCTCACCCCTGGCAGGTTGTGGTGGCTGGTTGTCTGCTTGTGCGCAGGGCTCGACGAGGGAATTCGTACTAGACGCATTCCGTTCTGGAGAGCCGTCCTCCGCAACCCTTACATCGCAGAGAAGGCGATAGCCGACTGTGGGTACGGTGGCAATGTAGCGGGGCTCGTGAGTGTCGTCGCCGAGGAGCCGGCGCAGCAGGGCGACGCTGCGCGTCAGGGAGTTTTCTGAAACGGCGACGTCACCCCAGACCGCGTTGAGTAGCTCTTCTTTGGTAATGAGCTTGTGGGGGTTGCGCAGTAGGAAGAGCAGGACACGGAATGCCTTGGGCTCGACAGCCTGCACTTCACCGTTTTTTACGACGCAGAATTCCCTCTCTCGGACTTCAACATCAGCAAAGCTGAAAATAAGGCATTTGCGTTCCGTCATGAACTCATCACCCTCTTGCAGGGAATGATCAGAGGCCCATCATGACCATGCCGAGCCACCGGCGGAGAGTTCACCCAGCCAAACAGGCTGAGGTGATCTCCGATGACAACTTTCAAGTGGCTCGCGCTCGCGGGTCTCGCGGCAGCCATGCTTCCCGCGCTTTATGCTGAAGCGCACTGCCCGGGAAATGTCGCCAGTATACGCTCGCGTTCTATCGAGAACTCCATCATCATTGTTCCGGTCGTGCTGAATGACCGCGGTCCCTATGACTTTGTGCTGGACACGGCCGCACAGGTTACAACCATTGATCCGGAACTGGCGGTGGAACTACACCTGAAGCTGCTGGGCGAGACGGGAGTGACCGGCGCGGGGTTTTCTACGCGCGCATCGTATGCACGGCTGGAGGTGCTGCAAACGGGCGATTATAGAGTAAAAGACTCACTGCTGTTAGTTCATAACCTAGGGCAGGTACAGGTCAATGACCCGCGGGTTCGCGGGATTCTCGGCGAGAACTTTCTGGAGCAGTACGATCTGCTGATCGATTATGTGCACAGCATCGTGTGCCTGGATGATAAGAAAAAAATGCAGGAGAAGGTGAAGGGAGAGCACATTGCTCTGGCGACTCCATTGCACCCGGAGCGCAATCTGCCCTTCACCGAGCCGCTGATGATTCCGGTGCGCGTTACTGGTATCACCGGGCGTCCGCTGCTGCTGCAATTGGATTCGGGCATTAACTCGCCGCTGTTGTTTGACCCCGCTAAGCTGCATCCTGCTGCGTTTGCGAGCGCGCCACTGCGTGTTCGCGGAACAGATGGAGTATCGCACGCTTACGTGGTTCTGCCACCACAGGACATTCAGGTGGGCCTGCTTCTGTTGCAACAGATTTCGTTTGTTGCGCCTGTTACATCGGGCAAAATCATTCCGGGCTCAGAGATTGATGGGGTGCTGCCGACGGCTCTCTTCCGGAGAGCCTTCATCAGCTATGCGGATCACTTTGCTGTCCTTGAACCGCGATAAGCAATTCGATACTACTTAATGTCAGTTGATGCGAAATCGCCAAAGCGCGTTTCCAGAACCGGCCAATCCTTGAAACGCGCATCGGCCTGTATGCATCAGCCGACAATCACCCGTAAAGGCTTACGCCAAGACAAGCCGACGTGTGGCTTTCACTCGCCAACTCCTAAAATTCCTTCCTCCTGAGACGCAGCAAAATGCCCCGCATGCAACCACCCTCAGGAAAAGTTGCGAAGCCGGCGCCAATCCTGCTGGATCGGAGCTTTGAGCACGCAGAACGTGACCGGTGCGCCTTGCTCCAGGCCCTGCACGCCGTACGGGACCGTCAGGTGCCCCACGAGAGTCGCGGATGAGCACATCCAAGCGACGTCCGACGGCTGGTAGTCGATCATCAGCGCGCTCGTCGCCACCAGATCGTTGGGAAGCCAATACCAGTCGCTCAACTGAGGGCTGACGATCGCGGGGAGCGATCTCTTGTCGCCGTAGATCTGTAGCGCCCCTGGAACACCGTAATACGCCGAGATGATGATCGTTCCATTTCGCTCCGAGGCGGGGAGATGGCCGTATATCGACTCGACCTCGTGGGCGACGCCCTCCCATCCCACGCTGTCCGCGAAGAGCTCGTTTTTGGCGTCGAGGCCGAGCGAATGAATCCGGTCCGGCGGCGTAATGGGTAGCGTCAGCTGAGCAAACGTGAGCAGCTGGAGCGCGCAGGCAGCCGCGACTGCGATCTGGAAACCCGTGCGCAGCCTTGGCCGCTTGACGCGGGCGATCGCCATGAGCCCTTGAGCAAGGGCGATCGGCACGGTGCCCACCGCGTAGTAGGACTTGCCCACGAACAGGAAAAGGAGGAGAGAAAGAAGGCACGCGATCCCGATGGGCCGCAGCGTGGCACTGCGAAGCAGCGACACCAATCCCGCCATCCAGAGTGGAATCAGAAAGAAGAGATAGACCACGATTAGGACCAGGTTCGCGACAAAACCGCCGCCGGAGCCCTGATGGTTGACTACATAGATAAGCGAAGGGAAACCTTCCGCAATCTGCCATGCTAGGTTCGGCGCCCAGATGAGCAGCGCGATGCCGGCCGCGATCCACGGATACCGCGTCCGCAGGTCCGAACGCAGCGCGGGAGTAAGCAGGACTGCAATCCCGATGGCAGCCGCCAGACCTGCGATCGTGTACTTGACCTCGAGGCCTATGCCGAGCGAGAGGCCGAGGTAGATCCAGTACCTGGGCCGGTGCTCCAGAACCAGGGACAGAAAGCAGTAGAACGCGACCATCCAGGTCGCCTCATCGAACGTCACGGTCTGATAGACCCAGTTCGCGCCGAGGAAATAGGGCGCCGTGACGGCGATTAGCAGGGCGAGCGCCTGCAGACGGAGCGAGCCGCCAAGGCGCCGCACGTACATACCTGAGAGAGCAACCATGAATCCGCCGAGCAGGGTCGGGAGCAAGCGGAGGCCCCATGGCGTGGCTCCCAGGAGTTTGGTCTCCAGACCCGCGAGCAGCGGGACTATCGGCGGAAAGTCGACATATCCGAGCGCGGGGTGCCGGCCGGAATCGATGTAGTAGAGCTCGTCGGTGTGGAAGCCGAGGTTGCCGTTAGTGGCGAGATGCACGACAAGGACGATCAGCGCCGCGCCCCCGTAGAGAAGCGGCGCCACGAAAGGCGGCGGCTGTCGGGCGCCGGCGTCTGTCACCTAGAATCTCCTCTTTGATTTCAAAAACGGCTCTACCGTACAGCTAGCTCCCTATCCGGGATATTCTGCAAGCTTTTTCATACGAATTTGGTGCGATGATTCCTTTAGGAAGGCAACAGGAATGCAGCATCGGCTCTTGAATGTTTGGCATGAGCACGGACCCTCGCGGGAGGTAATAGAGTACGGTCGAAGAATGACGTGAGTGTCATCTTTGATGAGCACATCATCGCCTAGGCACTCATTGAGTCTCGTGAAGGACTCCAAATTCCCGGGTTTGCGGTCGGATGACGGACTATACGGACGTTACGAATTCAGGACATCGCTGAGCACGAGCGGCGGCGCATTCACTATGCGCGTTCGTTTCCGGTAGCCAGTCTTTTCGCTGTTCGTCATCACCCCGGTTGTGTGCCTGAGATCCTGCTGCGCCTTCACGAGAGCTAACGCATGGCCGAGGCGTTTGTTCTCGACGATGGCGGTGTGGCTGACACGCTGATCCTTACTGAAGACACGGTAGGGAAGTAGCAGCCCTTTCCATCTGACCTCCAGCGGCCTGTCGGCGAAGTCGTAGAGCTCAACATACTGACCGCCGAGGTTCTCCGAGATGTCGCTGCGTTCCGGGATGATCTGCTTGCGGTCGTAGTGGAAGCTGAGCTGCGCGCCTACATAGCGCTGCTCGCGGTGGCACAGGATATCGCTGAGGCGACTTGGAGCGATCTTCACCTGACGATGCAGGTCCTCTGGCTTCGCTGGCGGAATGGCAAACCGATTGTTAAAGTGCTCCAGGAAGTCAGCAAGGAAAGTGTTGCCGGCATCGATGTCACGGATGCCAAGCCATGCGAAGCTCCTTCACCAGCCTGTCCTGCAGCGTTCGGTTGGCACGTTCTACACGGCCCTTCGCCTGGCTGGAGTTCGCGCAGAGGATCTCGATGTTCAGCTCCGCCAGCGCGCGACCGAACTGGGTCATGCCTTGGCCGCCCTTCGTGTCCTGCCGTACTACGCGGAAGACAGAGTGCTTGTCGGAATAGAAAGCCTCAGGGCAGCCATGAAGCATCGAGGTAGCCGCGTAGCGCTTCAAAGTACGAGTCCGTACTTTCGCTCGGCACGGAGCGAAGCCGCATCAGCCTGCTCGTTGCATCGTCGATGAAGACCAGTAGCGTGCACGGCGCGCCTCGGCCCTCGAACCAGCGGTGCTCGCTGCCGTCGATCTGGATCAACTCGCCGTAGTGCTCGCGCCGCAGTCGCGGCTGATGGAAGGTGCGTCGCTGCTTGCGAGACAGCCACAGGCCCTCGGCAACCATCCACCGGCGCAGGGTCTCTCGCCCAACGCGCAGACTGTGCTTTTCGAGTAGAACTTCTGTTGCGAGTGTCGGTCCGAAGTCTTCGTACTTCGCCAGCAGCCGATACATTTGCCGCTCACTGATGGCCAATACGGTAGCCGCCGCAGCGACCGTCCGTCTTCCAGCCAGAACATCGGTCAACACTTCGATCCGTTGCAGATCGCGTTCGCTCATCGTCACCCAGCCCATTTCTAGAAATTGACATTTCTAATGGGCGGGGACCTGACACTTCTAATGAGCTTCTACACTTCGACCATACAGAAGGCTTCTTATCAGACATAATAATACTGAAAGATCAGTAGCATTAAGAATGCTATCATTAGGCTGCTCTATGCGTGACCCTCTTCGAAAAGAATCGGCCTTACTTGCTGCGCAGGGCGGCTTCGGAACTATGCCCGCTGCACCGCGGCGAGATGCACGCGGCCGCCAAGCACTTCAGCGCCAGAATTGCTTACCCTGAGTCCCACACATTGCAATCGCCACCACGGTCCTGAAAGGCTCATCGACGATTCACATATCTGCTGGAATTGGAGAGGCGTAAGGATAAGAACAGCGTATTGGCTCGGAAAGACGTAACTCTGTGAGTAGACTAGTAGGATATGGAAATCAATACCATCCTTGCAGCTATCGAAGCAGAGATTCAAAGACTTCAACAAGCAAGAACGCTTTTGGCTGGCGACACTGGCGCAAAGCGCGGTCCAGGAAGACCGAAGGGTTCAGCTGCCGGCCCGAAGAAGCGCCGGCTCTCTCCTGAAGCCAGGGCAAAGATCGCTGCTGCTCAAAGGGCGCGCTGGGCAAAGGCGAAGAGGGTCGCTAAATAAGCTGGCGATTTGTTCGTGTAAATTTGCGCGTTTTGGCGGGCCAGCCCATCGTAGGCGGAAAGATAAAGGCCTGCGATTTTCAATACAACGTCCTATTTCCTGGCCGCGTGAAGTTTAGCCAGCTTTTCAGCGTACATCCAGAACTGACCAATGGACATACCGAAGTAGCTGCTAACGGCAGCCATAACATCACACGTGATGTTGGCTTGACCGCGCTCAATTCTTCCGTAGTAGTAGGCACTGTAGCCAAGTGATGCAGCAAGTGCAGTTTGTGAAAGATTCCCAGTTGTACGTTTTTGGGTCACAGCTTGCCCAAACACCTCATTCGGCGTCTTCGCTTTCCTCTTGACATCTGCACCGATGGGCTTTGGCACCAAGCCATCGTGGGCGACTGATCGCGCTTGTAATAGCAACTATAGTTGCTATGTGCGCAAAGGTTGAGAGCAAGCTCTAATGCTGAGTTTGGGCCAATGTTTCAGCGAAATGCCAAAACTTGCTCAACGGAAGCATGTCGAAGTAGTCGATGATGGCGTACATGAGATCGAAGGAGAGGTTCTCCTTACCCTGCTCAATATTACGAAGGTAGAATTCCTGGCAGCCGACTCGCGGTGCCACTGTGGCCTGTGTTTCATCGCGCCGCATACGCAACTCTGTTATCGCCATTCCAAATAGCTTTCTTGGCGTATCAGAGTCCCGCGCAATGTCAGCACCTATCGGCTTAGCCACGTATACATCGTGGCCACGGCGCCCAACTTTAAACAGCAACTATAGTTGCGTATACGCGGATTAGCAACTATAGTTGCTGTGCAGGCCGGGGCTGGCTAGTCGTTTTGAGGTCTGCGCTAGCGAGAATGTATGGGTTCGGATACGGTGATGTATTTTCCGGACGACTTGACTAACACCCCCGAGATAACCGGGACCGACCGTTGCGTTGCTGAATTCCCTCCGAGATCTGCACACTCTCCAAAAAACGAGGTCGAGCAGTCCACCACGGCGGTGTTTCTAGCTCTCGAAAGCACAGACGAGCAGCTCATGGAACAAGTCCGGCAGGGAATTCAGGAGGCCCTGGTGCCTCTCTTCCGCCGCTACGCTCACGCAGTTCGCAGCGTTGCCTGTCGCATTCTGCGTAATGAGGCTGAGGCGGACGATCTGGTCCAGGAGGTCTTTCTCTTCGTATTCCGCAAGGCCGCTTTGTTCGATTCCTCGCAAGGAACTGCACGGTCTTGGATCATCCAGGTAACCTACCATCGCGCGATCGACCGCAGACGATATCTAGCTTCGCGCCGGTACTACACCTTCGAAGACATCGATGCGTCGGCAGAGGAGCCGCCGGACGATAGACGTGCGATCCCATCATGGGAAAGATCGCTGGATGGAGTGTGGGGAAGGAAAACGGCTGCTGAAATTAGGTCTCTTTTGTCTCCCGACCAACTGCGGACGATCGAGCTGCATTTCTTCGAGGGATATACGCTGGAAGAGATCGCCGAGAGGATGAACCAGTCGCTGGTCAACGTTCGGCATCATTATTACCGTGGACTAGAAAAGCTGCGGAAGTCCGCATTCGCGCGAAAACTGCAGCCAAAGTGAAGAGAATGGGTGAGAATGGCTCCCACGAAGGAGTGCGCGTTTTGTCACCGGATCGGTCCCACGAGCATTTCGTAGAGCTCTGTGCGCTCTCCACCTCGGGAACGCTGACGGCCGAGGAGTGGGAGGAACTCCGGGAGCATCTGGCCGGCTGCGCGAAATGCCGCGAAACAAAGCGGGAGTATGAAGCGCTCATCGCATCGACCATTCCGGCCCTGGCACCGGAGGAGCGACCTGCCGATCCCGGAGCAGGGCACGATCCCTTACCGCCTGTGTCCGCCGAGTACGCGCTGCTGCAAAGGCTTGAGGCGGAAACAGAGCCGAGGGGGGCCGAATCGACGCCACGGCCGCAACCTATATATAGGTGGATCGGCTGGCGACGTTGGGGTGCGGCCGCAGCCATTCTGGTGGGCGCTTGTGCGACCACGTACTGGGCAGGAATCCGGGAAGGGGAGCGAGCCGTTCACAGGCCCCAGCCGGCAAAAGTCGCGGAAAGCCATCCGCTCTCCCCGTACCCTCCTCAGACCAGCGTTGTCGCGACACCGACCGGGTCGGTAAACAAGCGAAATGATGCCTCCTCACTGCAGGCGGAGCTTCGAGCGCGACAGCTTGAAGTAGCCAGGCTCAGGGAGGAAAAGACGGAATTGGAGGCGAGGCTGAAGCAGCAAGGCGCCGACCTGGACCGCGGCACAGAGGAACGAGCCGAGCTTGATAAGAAACTGGCCGCAACGCAAATCAGCCTCCAGGCAGCCGAGAACAAGGTGAACCTCGCCACGCAGCAAAATGGCCAAGAGACGGCACAGTCTGTGGAACAGCAGACGAAGATCGGCGAGCTGAGCGCCTCCCTACGAGAACGGGATCAGAAGGTCACCGAAGAGGAGGAGTTGCTCGAACACGACCGGGACATTCGGAACCTGATGGGCGCGCGAGATCTCATATATCGCGGAGATCTACGATGTGGCGAAGAACGGAGACACGCAGAAGCCCTTCGGGCGTGTTTTTTATACCAAAGGAAAGTCTCTCGTCTTCTACGCTTACGATCTCGATCAGCAGCCGGGAGTGAAACGCGCCAGCACCTTCCAGGCTTGGGGACGTAACGGAAGCGACGCGAAGCATGATCGCAATCTCGGGATCTTCTACCAGGACGATATCAACAAACAGCGTTGGGTCTTGAAGTCCAACGATGCGAAGACGCTGTCCGAGATCGATGCAGTGTTTGTGACGGTTGAGCCGCACGGCGAGAGCGCAAAACCGAGCGGCAAGCCTCTGTTATTCACGTATCTGCGGATGGCACCGAACCACCCATAGGCGATCAGCCGACTAAGAAAACACGAATGAATGGCAAATAGCAGGGCTGTGGTTTCGTAGACGGTATGGGCTATCTGTCGACACGACTGCCTATTCGCGCTCACCTCGGTTCACAGATATTCCAGCAATTGTTGGCACGCTAAGGAGGGACCTTTCGTAAACGGGATGACGAAATATCCCGCGTGACGCAAGGAGTTCCACATTGTACCGACGGTTCGCTCGATGTCTGCCTGGATTGGTCTTGTTGGTTGCATCCGTTGCTTCCGCACAATTCACGAACGCAACAATCAGTGGAATGGTTCTCGATCCTTCGGGAAAACCCATCGTGGATGCCAATGTCGAGATCTTGAACGATGCCACCGATGTGCAATACGCAGGGACAACGAACGGGGTTGGAATTTACACCGTTTCGATCCTGCCGCCCGGCCGTTATCGGATTCAGGTCTCGAAGGCTGGTTTCAAGACGCTCATCAAGCCTGACATCATTTTGAATGTTGAAACGGCCCTGGTACTGAACTTTACTTTACCGATCGGTGCCAGATCCGAGAGCGTCACCGTTGAAGCGGGCGCATCCTCGATCAACACGACCGACGGGTCCGTCAGCACAGTCATCGACAGGAAATTTGTCCAGAACGTCCCGCTCAATGGGAGAAGCTTTCAGGACCTGATCTCTATGACGCCAGGCGTCGTGACCCAGAGCCCACAGAACACCGATCAATTCGGTGGCTACGCCGGTGATTTCAGCGTAAATGGGCAGCGTACCGAGTCCAACTACTACACGGTCGACGGTGTTTCAGGAAACATCAACGCCGGAGACGGCAACGGCGCACTTGGAGCGAATAATAGCGGAGCCGTAGCCGCTGCAACTGCGCTTGGCACAACGCAAAGTCTGGTCTCAGTGGATGCGCTGCAGGAGTTCAGGGTTCTGAGCTCAAGTTACTCGGCGCAGTATGGGAGGATCACCAGGTGGCCAATTTTCCCTGGCAACGCGTTCAGGCACGAACGCCTTTCATGGCAGCGCCTTTGACTATCTGCGTAATAATTTTTCGATGCCAACGATTGGTTCAACGACCACTATGGTGATTCCATTGCGGCACTCCGCCAGAACGATTTTGGCGGGACGTTGGGCGGGCCTATTACGATTCCTCGGATCTACGATGGCAAAGACACAAGCTTCTTTTTCGTGTCCTATGAGGGGTTGAGGCTGACTCAGCCGCAAGCGGCGGCCATTCAGTACGTCCCAGACAGCTATATGCGTAAGGCGGCTCCTGCTGCATTGCAACCCATGCTGAATGCATTTCCTTTGCAGAACGGATATGACTATGGAACGGCATCCTCGCCAAGCCTTGCGGAGTTTATAGAGTCTTATTCTCTGCCTAGCCGGATCGACTCGACCAGTGTGCGGCTCGATCATGCCTTCACGCCTAAGCTCTCGGCGTTCCTTCGCCTCGGATATACACCAAGTTCGACAACAACCCGAGCCCTTTCGGTCGTGACAGCACGGCAGGCAAACACGCAGTCTTATACGGCGGGTGCCACGAGCGCATTTTCCAGTAAAGCTTCCAACGAGTTCCGCGTGGAATATGCTCGAACCGATTCTTCTTCGATCGGGCATCTGGACTCCTTCGGAGGAGCCACCCCCGTGGATCTAGCGGCGAAAATGGGGGCAGGTTCCTATCCCAACGCCGAACCTGCATTGCAGCTCTATTTTCCTACGGTTGGATCTGGGCTGCTCGCGATCAATACCGCCCTAAACCAAGGGCGACAGTGGAATATCGTCGATACTGTCAGCCTAGCGGTCGGTCATCACTGGCTGCAATATGGAGCCGACTATCTCGGGATAAAGTCGCCGACGATTCCTCCACCCACTTTCGTTTCAGCATTGTTCGAAAGCGCACAAACCCTTCTCGCGAATGCTGCCGACAGCGAATATCTCGTCCACGAGATACCTGCGTCTCCGGTCTTTCACGAGTTTTCCGCGTTCGTCCAAGATGAATGGCGGATCAAGCCAAACCTAAATGTCTCGCTCGGACTACGTTGGGAGGTGAATCCACCACCTGGCGAGGCCCACGGCAACGACGCATATACTCTGGCCGGCAACACTGGCGATCCAAGTTCGCTTTCATTGGCGCCGCAAGGCACGCCTCTCTGGAAGACATCTTGGTTCAACTTGGCGCCTCGTTTGGGAGTCGCATGGACAGCACACCGGCGACCCGGCTATGAAACGGTGCTGCGTGCTGGTGGTGGCGCATTTTTCGATACCGACAACAAGGAGGCGACACGAGGGTTCAGCGGGATTGGCTTTACGGCGATTCAGCTTATGGCCGGAGCTCCGTTGCCCTTCACTCCTGCGCAGTTAGATTTCTCTCCGTCGACTACAGCGCCATATACCCAGGATTTGATTTATGCATTTCCCCCAAACCTCCAGTTACCGTACACGCTTGAGTGGAGTGGAAGCCTGGAACAGGCGATGGGAAGAGCCCAGACTCTAACCATCTCCTACGTCGGATCAAATGGCAGGCGGCTCATCAACTATTCGGAAAATAATCTCCAGCCGTTTAACCCCACCTTTGGCGAAGTCGTTCTCTTCCACAGTGGACTGACTTCCAGCTATCAGGCATTGCAGGTCAAGTTCCAACGATCCGTGAGTCATGGACTCCAAGCCCTAGGTTCCTACACCTGGTCCCACTCCCTTGATTTTGGGTCAAACGACTACGTTCTTCCAGCGATACGGGGGAACTCGGATTTCGATGTCCGCAACAACTTCCAGGGAGGTATCAGCTGGGAGATTCCGTCGCCCTGTGGTGGGTTCTGTAGTGTATTCGTACGCGATTGGGGCGTCGATGCGCGTGCAATGGCCCGAAGCGGTTTTCCCGTCACACTGGACGGCAACTACCTGACCGATCCTGCCACCGGCAGCCAGTACTACGGAAACCTCAACGTGGTACCGGGCCAGCCGCTCTATCTCTACGGGTCTTCTTACCCTGGCGGTCGCGCCGTGAACCCGGCAGCATTCGCGTATCCGAATGACGGTGGTGCGGGTGATGCGCCTCGAAATTTCGTACGAGGGTTTGGCGCGACACAGGTCAACTTTGCGGCACGACGCCAGATCAAGTTGCGGGAAGATCTTTCGCTACAGTTTCGCGCGGAAACCTTCAATCTGCTGAATCACCCGAACTTCGGCTACGTCGACCCAAATCTTGGAGACGCAACATTTGGCCAAGCGACACAGATGCTGAACCAGAGTCTTGGGACGGTAGCCGCTCAATACCAGCAAGGTGGACCGCGCTCCATGCAATTCGCGCTCAAACTCAGTTTCTAACCTCGACCACGCTGTGGTCGAAGAGAGGCCGAGCATCTCTGACTGCTGTAGCTAAAACACAATTTGACTGGGGTTATCTTTGAATAGACGAGATCGAGTGCTTGTCGCCATTCTGGCGTTCGCGACATCCGCGAGCAATACTCAAGCGCAGCAACACCCGTTCACCGTGCGCGATTCCATCGAGCTGACAACGTTTAATGAGCCGTCGGAGCTGGAGCATAATGCAAAGCCCATATTCTCGCCCGACGGAAAGTACTTTCTCGTGGTGACTTCGCGCGGAATTGCGGATTCCGATCAAGTCGAATCCGTGTTGTGGGTGTATGACACGAGTTGCGTTGCAGCGTTTCTAGCGAAAGATGATCAACCGACTCAATTGAAACCACGCCAATTGACGGCGGTTGTCAGTTCACCTACGGCGTTTACCCTTAATGCGTATGGTGCGCTAATTACCGATCCCCGCTGGTCCGCAGATTCCAAGCGAGTCTACTTTCTCAGCCAGGCCGACAAAGGCTTTCGTCAATTATATGAAGTAGACCTAAAAACCAGAGTGTCGCGGCGACTCACCCCGCATGGCTATGACGTCCTGAGATTTGCAGTCGCAGCGGGAATGAGTGCGGCTGTGATTTCGCGCCCGGTTGTTGATCAGGGTTACGATCCGCAGTTTTCTGGAGACTTGATCAATAAGGATGCACGGGCGGTGACGGGACTCCCGATCTCGACCATCTTGTTTCCACAAACGCCTGGAAGGTGGGAGGAGCTCAGGGACGTTCAACTGTGGATAGCGAAGCGTGGAACGGCGGGGCATCTTGTTAGCCTCGATGCCAGCTCGCGGACGGATATCGGTGCGGTGGATATGCTGTCCCTCTCGCCGACTGGGCGTTGGATGGTGCGGCTTCTACCCGTGAAGTCTGTTCCATCCGCGTGGGCGAATTATGAGCCCAACCCTGTGCTTTCGTATGGGCGGATCAATCCCGACGATTCCTACAACACATCGCCCAGCAATGTCATGCGGCTCAAATCCTATGCATTGATCGATGTTCGCAGTGGGAAGGAGGCGTTTCGCATAGATGGCCCGAATGCCCGCCCCCTAGGGCTGGGACTTGTGGATCAAGCAGTCTGGTCGCCCGACGAGCACAGACTGCTTTTAGCGAACACCTATCTTCCAATGGCAGGAGTAGATGAACAGGAACGAGAGCGGCGCCTTCATCCCTGTATTGTGGCCGAGGTCAAGGTGCCATCATGGCAGACTCGCTGCATAGCATTCAGCCGATTTCCAGAGTCAGGAGCTGAGCCGCCGTGGTTGCGCGAAGTAAGCTTGGGCCCATCTGATAATGAGGTCATTCTCCGCTATTTCGGTTCCCTCGTTGAGCGTTACCGCTTGGACGGCAGCCAATGGGTACTCGAAGAGTCGACAATCAACGGAAATGATCAGCAACGTTCTAGGCCTGCAGCGTCCCCGAGCCGACTGGTCGTCACGATTCGGCAATCGTTAAACGCCTCGCCAGCTCTCTGGGTAGAGGATCCAGCAACTGGAAAAAGTAGGCAATTGTGGGATCCTAATCCGCAACTCGTGCACATGAGTCTCGGCGAAGCGACGACATACCATTGGAAAGACGCGAATGGTCTCGAATGGACCGGTGGCTTAATCAAGCCCATAGACTATGTGCCAGGTAGACGGTATCCGCTCGTTATTCAGACTCATGGTTTTGATGATGGTATTTTCAAGGGGGTAACCGACGGCTCCTACCCGACGGCGATGGCCGCCCGGCCATTGGCAAGCGCTGGCATCATGGTGCTGCAGGTCCCTGACAACACGGGGAAATACCTTACCACACCTTCTGAGGCTCAGCGCCATGTGGAAGGATTCCGGAGTGCCATCGCACAACTCACTGCTGAAAGCCTGATTGACCCGGAGCGTGTTGGAATCATCGGGTTCAGCCGAACCTGCTGGTATGTGGAGAGCGCTCTCATCAAATACCCAACGATGTTTGCCGCAGCCACTATCGCCGATGGAGTGGATGAGAGTTACATCCAATATCATCTCTTCTTTGACACTCCATCCTTCATTGAAGAGTTCGAGAAGATCAATGAAGCCAAGCCATTTGGAGATGGCCTCAAGAAGTGGGTGGAGGCCGCTCCCGGCTTCCATCTGGATCAGGTCACAACGCCGCTTCGCATCGAAGCCATCGGTCAGCGATCTCTTCTCCGCGAATGGGAGATTTACTCCTCCCTAAAAATACAATCGAAGCCCGTTGACCTTATCTATACCCCTAACGGACAGCACGTGCTTCAGAGACCACTTGATCGACTGGCCTCCGAGCAGGGAAATGTGGACTGGTTTCAATTCTGGTTGGTGGGATGTGAAGATGAAGACGCGAATCGACGGAGGCAGTTTCGTCGCTGGGAAGCGTTAGACCCTGCCAGGGCGACCAATCTCACGCGATGTCGTAATTAGATATCAAGTCGGCACCGCCCGCCGGACAGCGAGAATGTCGCCGTCCGGCGAACAAAGCCGTTGACCAATCGATTATGGCCGACGAGTTAGAGGCTTATTCATCTGATTGATATGCAGCAACCGTTCTGAAGTTCGGATCACCGTCACTCGGCGATCCTAGCTCCTTAATGCTCTGAATGACGTTTGTTGCATTGAGGCGATTGACCATTTTAGGTGCTGAGTATTTCATTGCGTTGTCCTCTTGCTTAAATTTCCGCCCTGGGCGGTCGCGCGCCCGGCACAGAACGGATCTCGAAATTTCGCAGCGCCGCGTCATAGGATCGGTGCTGAGCCGCTCAAATGCTTGGACTGCGCCTTGAGCCACAGCTCGAACGAAATAGATCTCATTAACGATTTCCACAAATGCGGTTCACGCCCTTCGGCAACGGAACGCGCCGCAGCCCGGATTCTTGTAGGAACGATCAGGCCGTATTCCGCAAGAAGCGGCTGCGCGAATAGAGCCTGGATCTTCTCATGTTCAGCTTCTAGCGAAAGCAGCGGCTTACGAATCACATAAGCCTTCTGTTTACGTTCTAGAATCTCAGACGGAACAATTTCCCTAAGCGCGCTTCGCATCAGGGTGCGTCTGCGTCCTGGATTCAAAAGTTTGTGCCGCGGAACGCGGAATAGAAAGTCAACCAGGTCGCGATCAAGATAGGGATAGCGGTATTCTCGTCTAGCCAGCTGCGATGGAAACAAATGCGGCAGGGATTCCAGCAGGAACCACCATGTCAATCCATTTTCGATGGTGCTTGGGGACCGGCCGACGCGTCGCTCTTCCTCAATGCTGGGCAGTCCGTGGGACGCGCACATCCCTCGAGCATCGCGCGTGATCCAGCTGGGAATGTCCTGCGTACCAATGCTCCCATGCCAGTAGAGGCGAAGAACAAACTGTACCGTCCGGGACAGCATTTCTAGCAAAGGAGATCTGTCGATGAGGCACCAATCCAGAGAGCGTCTGAAGAGGGCTCGCAGCCGTCCTGCGATCAGAAGATCGGCCAACTCTGGCAACGCGAACGGAACGCCTCCGAGGAGTTCATCTCCTCCGATACCTGAAAGAACAACGCGATATCCGTGGCCAAGTCGCTTTTCGAAATAGGCCTCTCTCTTCAGCATTCCACCGTCCGAGCCCGGAAGAAGCGGCGCTCCCCAATCTAATGAAGGAGGATCATATGTGAGGAACGATTGTGAGGTGTCAACGTGGGTCCCGACCTTGCCACGGCGCTTTTCTACGATTGAAAAGTACGGCCTCTCGTCCCAAGATGGCTCGAGATCGTTGTAGAGGGACACAGTGTCAAGAAGGTCCGTCGAACCGTCACCGCCACGTGCCCCGCGCTGCGCATCGGACATGCAAACGATGGAAGTGGAGTCTACGCCGCCACTGAGCTCTGCAAGAATCGGAGCTCCCGGCCCGGTTCTTCGAGCTACCGACTGACCGAAGAGTTCAAGGAAATGTGCCTCATATTCTCTGTCCGAGTGGTAAAGGATCCTGTCCTGAATCATCCATTGCCAATGGGCACAGCAAGCCGTACTGTCATCGCGGAGCTTCAAATAGTGTGCCGGCGGTACAGATCGGATTTCTCTATAGGGAGTCCGATCGCGTAACGGCCGGCTGGCTAGGTAGCGGGCTGCATATTCCTGATCCAATTCTCGAGTGCTATTGTCAACGAAAAAGGTTTCCAGATAGGTGGACCAAAAAATATGATCTGCCGTCTGCTCGAAGTAAAGGGTTCGTGTCCCCGCATGATCTCGCGCGAGGTAGAGTGCATGGTCCGAGTGTGACCACAGTGAGAGGGCCCAATCTCCCACAAAGTGGGAAAAGCAATCGCTACGCCAACGCTCGAAGGCTGCGAGCACAATTCGAGGCTCCGACGCTTCCGCGTCCTCCATGTCAAGCTGTTTGACGAGGTCTCTGTAATTATCGAGGCGTCCATCAAACGCCAGCATATTGCCGTGCGCCCCGAGAACCGGTTGAGATTCGAGAGTAGATCTTTGATTGGTGTGATGCGACTGAAGACCCATCCCAACGGCGCCATCGACTCGGACCGATACCCCATCTGGAGCGTAGGCCTCCGTGGCCCTCGCAGCGCGGGTAAGCCAACATTCATCAACCGGTTTACGACTGCAGTTGAGCACTCCAAAGATGATGTTCATGGTGTCGTCTCTCAACAACGGTCTAGGGGGCGATAGGTCTCAAGGAGATAGGGTTTGTCGTTTACGACCCCGCCTTGAATCTCCACCCACGCATGAGACTGAAAGGGAAGCATCCGCACACCGATCACCATCTCTGCATTCCATCCGTGCTGGCGCAACAACAGAGTTGTTGCCGCCGAGCGCTGAAGGCACAGCACCCGCTTAAAGTAGAAGACACAAGCCAGATCGACAGCATGGCAGAGTTCCGTTACCTGTTGAGCGGTTTTTGGACGGACGTCCTGCTTCCGTACAAGGTGATGAACTGCGTCCAAACTACCGATAAGCATGATGAACTCGACGTAGACCAGTAAGGACCAAGCTTTCAGGACGAGCCGCTTTGAAGAGCCATGACATTGTGCATCACGGGCACTCTCTGCATGCAGGTCATACGGGGTCATCCGCACAGAGCCTCCTGCATCTTGGTCGCCTGAGCCGCGCGATCGATATGTCTAGCCACGCTCCGCGCGTAGCTCTCAAAGTGAGGGTCATTGCGACGAGGCGAAGCAAGCCAATCGCCGCGACCGTAAAGATAGGAGACGATCGCCAGCAAAGGTACCAGAGCAAACGCTCGCTCGATCTGCCTCGGACTCAGGCTATCGCACCAACAACGTCTGTAGATTGTCCGGAGTCCAATGCGCTCCACTTCGCTATGGGCCAGCAGGGACAGGTGCTCAAAGGTAAGGAAGGGATTACCCACGGCTACTTCACACCAATCGAGAAAGACGCATCGCAGTCCGTCGTAAAGGATATTCCCCGCATTCATGTCATTGTGGACAAGCGAATCGGGAATAGACAGCTCCTCGAGAAAATCACACGCACTCTTTAGCATTTGGC
Source organism: uncultured Acidobacteriaceae bacterium (assembly GCA_963763665.1). GTDB lineage: Bacteria > Acidobacteriota > Terriglobia > Terriglobales > Acidobacteriaceae > KBS-83. The sequence goes on from CAVXPT010000012.1 coordinate 62,898, forward strand.
CTATTTCCATCAAGCGTCCCCTGGCTAACCGGGGAACTTTGCTGGACGTTTGGCGCTCCATCGCTAGAGACAAATATTCGATGAGGTCAGGCAGATGGCTCCGCAGCGATCCAATTCGAAGATCGTAAGCCCCAGCTGCGAAAAGGTCACCACACCTGGTGCGGCACGCCTTCTGCAAAGAGGCAAGCGTTGCGACAGCTTGCCCGAGTGACCGGAGCCGTGCTGCGCCTGTTCTGGGCTTCCCAGCTTCCTCCATGATCCATGCGTTCCAATCGCGCCGTGACGCTAAGACGGGAGGAAGTGCTTCCGAACAGATCTCCGCCAGGAGACAAGTAACGTTGAATTCATGGCAATTCGGCGCCCCCGTCGCCTTCAACCAGCAGGCGCGCCTGTCACCCAGGGCGAATCGTACGAGCGCAAAACCTCCGCCAGCGTTGTATTGGCGGACGCCGTTGCGTTGCACTGTGGCCCCTGGAGTCACTGACTGCACCCATTCAATCGCTTCTTTTATCCAGCCGGGTCGAGATAACGGCCCACACTCTCCAGCTAGAATATTGCGGATCGCTTCCCCCTCCCGGTCGCGCAGATCTTCTTCGCAGATTTGCTCCCATGGCACAGGCTCCAGATGATGTGGGACCCGACCAGAGTGGATTTCGGCGACAACACAGCGGGAATCGGGAAATTCAACGGCGGGAAAGTCCAAAACAATGATGTGCAATCCAAAACTGTCGTGTACGGCCCGATGCAATTGCTCGGTGGAGCGCATCCCCTTGGGTATGCAGATCCTTGGCACACGCCAACATGATCCTTTCCGATATGCCGATAGATACCTCGGGTGGGCCGAGACCAGGAAGAGTCGGTATTCTTCCTGCGCGAGGTGTCGCTCTATGTCACACATAGTGTCCCTGCGACGCAGTTGTGAAACGTTAGGCTACTTGTCGATCAAGCCATCCTCGGCTAATTGGCCAAGAAACGCACGCACATCGCCCTCCACTACTTGAGGATCAGTTTCAGTGGTCTCTGCCAGCTCTTGAACGATCATGCTTACTGACATACCCCGTGCTAGCCGTTCCCACACGAAGCCGCCGGTCAGGTTCAAGGTAATGAGTTGATTGTGTTCGATATCAAGAATGGCCGCGCCGTCCCTGTCGGTGGTAAAGCGGACGCGCGATGTGATCTCTGACATAGCAAGCTTCCGTGGCGGAAAATTAGGTCACTTACTATGGCCAGTTATGTACTCATTCCTGTAACGCGTCCAGTTGTTTTTAACGCGGACAGTAACTGTTGCATTATGTCGCACTTACGTTGTGTGGTTCTCATTCGGTCCGTGTCAGATATGACACAAAGACAGAGCTGCCGCGATTCCATCGCGCGATATCCATCGATTGCTGATGCAATCAGTGCACGAGCGAGGATGGAATAACTCATCGTCCATGACCGGCAATCCCTCGATACAAGGTGCCGAACAACCACTGTTGACAGCCGAGGAGGGAGTCGCGAGACGACGATCCAGGCGAGTTCTTGTGTGATATCCGAGACGAAAACTACAAATCACTCGACAATAGATGAATATGTACAGGTAAATGCTAAGGAAAGGCGTTGTAACACATTACGCATGAGTTACACAGCCATTTCCTGTCGGTGTGGCGGATACGACACCGAGCTATCGAGATCATCGGAAAACCTTCGCTAAATTCCTAGTCTCCGCGTAGCGCAACTAGCGCTGTAAAGGAGCTTCCCCCGATGTCTCGATTTACGAAGCGCAATCTTGTACTTGCCCTTGCTTTGTGCACTCTTCCTCTCGCCGTTGCTCACGCCGATGGGCCGCCGCCACCGCCGTCTCCCAGCAGTGTGACGGGAGGCTCGCCAGAACCGACTTCACCGAAAGTCGTAGACGTTCTTCTCTACCTGCTCCAACTGGCGTAAAATCGCATTGCAATTGAACAGAATGTCCGCCCGGAGAGGGGAGAATCCGAGTGCAGTTGACTGTTCTCGATCGACTTCTCTGGGCGGTTACATTTGGTGAGGATCTGATCCTTATCTTCGTTCTTTTGTTTCGGCAGCGGTTTCGCAGGTTCCCCGTGTTTACCGCGCTCATCAGCCTTGATGTTGTTCGAACGATCGCACTTATTTTCATCCAGCGTTCGGGTGCCAGAGCAACCTACTTCTATACTTACTGGTCGCTCGCTCTGGTAGACGTACTCCTGCAGGTGAGCGTTCTCTACAGAATCGCGTCCTATGTATTTCGGCCGACAGGAAGATGGGCAAAGGATACTGTCAGCGGATTAATCGCGTTGGCTGTCGTCAGCTTGGCGATTGCAACAGTCCTTACATGGATTCCCGATCCCGCGGCGGTTCTCCCGCTGCAAATTGCGTTGCTCAAGGGGAACTTCTTTTCCGATTGTTGCTGAGTGAACTGTCTGTTGGGATATTCGCGCTCTCCGTCAGAGCCGGACTGGCATGGACGACCCACGTTGCGAGGATCATGCAAGGGCTTATTGCGTATTCGTTATTTACGCTCGCCCTCGAGACCGCCCGTACTTACTTCGGGGTGACCCGGGGCTCGCACGCCTATGGAAATCTTTCGCACATCCGTATCGTTGTGTATTTGCTTTGCATGTCATATTGGATTGTGACCTTGTGGTGGAACGCACCGCCGCCACGTGAAATGACAGACCTCATGCGCCAGCAGGTGTCCACTATCCACCAGGCACTTGCTGGCAAGGTTGAAGCTCGACGTGCCGAGGCGAAGCTGTGAACCGGGACATGATCACCTTTCTTCTGGTTGCCGGATCCGTATGCGCTGTCCTGATCGCCGTTGCCGTCTATTATTTGTGGCAGCGGGCGCAAACGTCCAAAAGGAGTTGGGAACAACTGATGGCTCGGCTCATCGCGGTCGATCGAGACGGAATTGCAACGGTCGCCTTAGACGCGATCGAGCCATCTGGACGTCGAAGAACGGACGAGTTGGCGAGGGAGTTGAAGCCCGAACAAATCTGGAGGTTGCTTGGCGGTCTCGATGGAGTAGAGGTGCTGGAGAAGAATAGCCATATCCTGATCGAGATCGCGGTGCACTTGCAAAGATGGTATCCCGAGGCAGCTGCTATTGCCGAAGAGCTAAGACTTCAGGCAAGGGAATTGGAGTGGCACGTCGGAAGGCTGAGAATGGCTGCCGACAAGGGTCAATTGGAATTCCACTTTGCGTCCCATGCTCAGAGCGCAACGATCGACTACTACCTCATGACGCAGCAGCTACGAGCCTTTCACCGCAAGAGCAAACTGCCGATGTTTGCTGATCTGGAAAAGGCCATTTGACGGCTTGCGCTTCGACGTAACACACCAGCTCGGCGGAGTGTTTAACAGCGGGGATGTGATGCCGTATCGCGTTCAGGCCTCGAGGTTCATGGCCAGGCCTACGGCACGTCCCACCACCTCCACCTCCTGACCGTATCGCAGATGCAGATGGGGTGTCTTGCTGCAAATATGTGGAACCGTTGTCAGCCATGAGCCCGTCGTATCCAATTCGCACCAGGCACACATATATCCCTCCCTCGTGTACAGGAGGTAGATGGGCCGATCGAACTCACCTGACCATTCCCGATACGTAGCGATCGCTCTTTTATGCGTATCGATCTTTAGAATGGCTCCGGGCCGGATGAGCGGGGACAATGTAAGGTCGCTAGTCCCGACGATCACTCTTCGGTACCGACTCTTATCGACGTCTCTACTGGGAGGAAGAAGAATGGTTCTAGCAGGAGCCTCCTCGAAGGTGTCCGGAAGCAATTGCATAGCCCGTTCTCCAAGGCGCCCTTCCGTGACCAGATGGGTTGAGGAGGGGCCACCGACTTGGTCCGCAAGCAACGAAGTGCACCTGTGAGGCCGGTACGTGCGCAGTAGCGTTTCTGGAGACTTACTGTAGATCTCAGAAAGGCTGAGAAACTTATCGACCGTAAGATCGTGTTCTCCCTTTTCTACCTTTGCAAGATGGCCGAAAGAGACCACATGAGATGGGCTTCCCCAGATCTGCGCGACGACCTGGCTTCTCTCCATCACCTGTCTAAGGGTTAAGCCCCACTCCAATCGAATAATCCGCAGCAGTTCACCAATATGTGTCATCGCGTCCTCCGCGAAAACGGAACGGACAGAATCGTAATCATCGCGCGCGCTTCAAGTAGCCCCACGCCACTCGTTGGTGGCGCGCAATCTGTCGAGCTGGCGTTATGCCGCAACTGCCGCAATATCTAGTAGTCACGTCGTACTCTTTTGCGCATCGCCGCACAAAAGGCGTACAGGCTGACTCAGACGTGTGCGCATCTGTTCCTCAAGCTTCCATTCGTCAAGCATGGTCGCGGCCCAATGCGGCCAAACTGCTGAACAACGTTCTCAGTATTCTAGCGAATCTGTCAATGATACGAATGTCTCGTATCAGCGCTGCCGCCTTCGCGACGCCTCCTTCTGCGCATCTTTCGGAAGGCTCAATCATTGTTCTCAACTCGGTCAACCCTAGCGCACACCTACTTGAGCGTTCCGTATGGCATGTGTTGTCGGGGATATGACACATGATGCCCAAAATGGAAGTAGCGCGTGAAATTTTCTGTGCTGTCCTGCAGACATAGTCAGGGCTTCCGCTTCCAATTGTCGGGAGCACTGACTCCAACTGCTCTCGGTCATCGTTATCTTTGAGAAATAGTCCCGAACTTGAATCGGGCTTGGCGTTCGGATCTCCGTGGGACGTTTGCATTTCCCAGTTCTGATGAATGCAGAGGGCGCATGCGTTCGTTAACCTCTTTGCTTCAAAGCGGGCATCCATGCAGAGCCGAAACTTACTCGATCTTCAGAGCTTGATTGTCACGATCGCCCAGGAAGGAAGCTTTGTCCGAGCATCGAGAAAACTTAGGATTACCCAGCCGTCCATAACACGTCGGGTCGCGTGGCTGGAGAGCCGCATCGGCGCAAAGTTGTTTCACAGAACCTCGCGAAAGATAGAACTAACAGAGGCAGGGCGACTGTTTGTCATGGAATCCGTCCTTTCGCTCGAGCACGCGGATCGGGCATGGAATCTGGCGCAGCATCAGGGGCAACTTGAAAACGGTCCGATTCGTCTTGGCTACTCGCCCTACATACACAGTGCGCTGCTTCCACATCTCTTTCGTCTTTCCACAGACGGGGTCTTGCTTCGAAGTGCATCGACTCCGGAAGAGATAAAACGTGTTTTGCGGGGCAACTTCCATGCTGCATTAGGTATTCATCCGATTGATGATCAAGACCTATGGGTGGAGCGCGTCGGCGCGGAAGGCTTTTCGGTATGTATCCCGAGAAATCATACTCTCGCGCGCAAGCCAGACGTGACAGTAAAGGATCTGAATCATGAGCGAATATTTTGGATACCTCAGTCCGCGCATCCCGGTTTCCATGCAAACGTGACGAAGTATTTCAAGAGTGTGGGAATCGACCCGGCCTTCGAGGAGGTAGGAGGACAGATGCATGCAATGGAGCTTGCCGCAGGAGGCTTCGGGCTTGCCCTCTTGCCTCGATCGGCTGCTCGTGTCTCCCGCACGGGAGTCGTTTTCAAATCCCTCGCCGATCGCTATCTTGTCATCGAGACGATGATCTTTATGCGGCGTGATCAAAGGTATGGGAGGGTAAAGGAGTTAGTTGATCATTTTCTATCTAGCTTACGGGCAGCGACATGACCGACAGGTGCCGGTACTGAACGCCAATACCACTCCTCATCCTTCTTCCAGTTAGTTAACGACCTCGAACGAGCCCGAAGGGATGGGGAGCGGAAAACGCCGGCTGAATCGGCGGTTGCTGCGCGGAAGGGTGCAGTGCCTTCCCCAACTGCCCGATGATCGCTAATAAAGTTCACGCGAGTTAAGCATCTTAGCGACCTCAGGAGGTATCTCTTGTATCGGCGTTCTTGATGAGGAGACCTGCTTCCTACCTCTCTTTGTCCGAGAGAGTATACGAAAGGAAGCCAACCCGATAGGCGGATTCCATTTGACACAACCCACGAGCTAAATCCCGGATCATCATCACTAACTCCGACTACGTCCTTTGTGCCGTCATCGGACGGTCGTCTGCCTTTCAGTTCAAGGGGAAGAACGAAGTGCAACTCTCTGCGAGCTTAAAGGCTTCTGGGCAAACGACCTGTGGGACATGCACCATAGTCCAGTGAAGGACTTGTCTCTCCATGCGCGGCAGCGCCGACTGTACTTCAAGTGCAAGCCTTCGGCGATCAATGGCGAGTTGAAGTATGCATGCTGGAAGAAAGTTTCTGGCGGCGACTGGCGAAGCACGCAAGAGATCTTCCGCATTCATCACCTGGTTCACTGGTTGAATGATGAGCCGACCTTGCCTTCCTCGCTCATGGAAATAGATTTCAATGCCTGGCGGGACCTCTATCGAGCTTATCTGACGCGGCTGAGAGCATATAAAACGGGAACGACGACCCGCATGGATAGCACCCGCGCGTTACAGTGCGGGACAGCGGCTTCGTCAGCACTCTGAGGCAGGCTTACATCCTGCTCGGACGGCTTACGATCTTCGGCCGGAACGCTAGAAGGACATCTGGGACCTGAAACGGATGGGAGTATCTACCAATCTCTCGTCTCGGAAAACAGGGAATTAAGCTGCTCGCCTGGCTAATCGCACCGCGAGAGACATACGTTACAAGCAGCGCGGTCCAGGAGAGCGTGGTTTCAAGGAAAACTAAGACACAATTAGGGCACAGTTATCGCCTACACACTCCAAAAACAACCCTGAAGGTCAGCTAAGTCCAAGCAAATCCAGCACTCCGGCCCCTCGTTGCCGACTGTTAACCGAAGGCTTGTAGGTTCGAGCATTACCTGACGGAGTCCATTGTTTGTTGGCGCATTGCCGGCTTCCAGATTGCCGACTTGGGAAACCATTTATCCGGAGTTCTCCTTTGATTGAGTTTTGCGAATTCGCGCTAGACCTCGTTAAAGCGGGAAAATTGGAGTCTAGGTGATGTTTACGCGGCTGAGGCGCGTGCCGAGAATCCACCAAAGTGTCGCGCAACAGAACCCCATACCAGTGCCGGAAGCGAAGGCCAGGGTCCATCCCCGATGGCCATAATGTTTTAGCAATACAGGCACCAACGCATTCGAAACGATACCGCCGAGGATGCCAATCGTATTCATAAAACCCGCAATCACGCCTGCGCTGTTTCCCGCGATAGCGGTTGCCGTGGTCCAGAAAGAAGACTCCGCCAGATAGAGCGAGCCAAGGCTGACACACAGCGCCAGCACTGCAGAAAGACGGCTGTGTGCTTCAGCCGCGGCGAGCAACAACGTCCCCGAGAGCATGTAGCCGGTCATGATCAGGATTCGCGCACTGTGCACTCTACCGAAACGCACGCTCAGGCGGTCAGAGAGGACCCCGCCCAGTGGTGTGGCTACGATCGCAGCTATCCAGGGCAGGCTCGCTACCACGCCCCCGCGCGCTAGACTGAACCCTCGAACTTCCACCAGATAGATGTATAGCCAGGAAACAAACATGAACAACAGATAGCCCTCTGACATGTAACTGAGAGCGAGCAGTACGACGTTGATATTCAGATAGGATCCGGTCTGTTGAGTGGAGACCGGCACGGTTGCTCGATCGTCTTTGGCAGGTGGTGTCCGGGTAAAGCTCAGCCAGAGCGGCGAGATCGCAAAGGCAGCGATGGAAGTGAGATAGAAAGAGGCGCGCCACCCGTAGCGCAGCATGCTCCAAGAAACGAACGGAGCAGTGAGAGCCGATGCGACAGAACTACCCATGAGCATCAAAGAATTACCTGCGCCACGACGAGAAGGCGTCATCCAGCCGTGCACGGCCTGTGCGGCCACCGGATAGGTGGATGCTTCAGTCGCGCCCAGCAGGAATCGCAGCAGCCATAAGAGGGCAATCGTTCCGAATGCTGTCCGTGACGCTGTTCCCGGCAGCAATCCGCTCAGAAGAGTGAGCAACCCCCATAGAAATGACGACGCCCCCAGCACCAGACGCGACCCAAATCGATCACCTAACCACCCGGCCGGCACCTGAAAAATTGCGTAGCCTATCAGGAAGCTGTTGAAGATGAGGGCCATGTCGCCCTTGCTCAGCGAGAGGGCCGGCATCATGAGTTCGGCGGCGACGGAAATGTTCATCCGCTCCACATAACTGGCGCAACTCAGCCCGAAGAGCATGACCACGACGAGCCATCGCAGCCGTCGGGATGGAAGCGAACTCGTTGTTGGCACATCCTCTTTATACCGATTCGCCAGTCTTGACTCGGAAGGAATGTGACGCCTGATGTTTGGGCTAGAGACGCGAAACCGGTGCGTGCATTGCAGAATTGCAAGGAATCTTTTGAGTTCTGCTGCGTTTCTGCGTTATACGTAAGTATCCATGGCCTGATCATTTTGCTGACAGAGGAGTCTCTCCCAATGCCGAAGGGGCATGTTCTTCTCATCCATGAAAACGTTCAGAGCGCCCGCTTCATCCAGCACGTACTGGAGGAAGGGGGACATGCTGTGGAGTGGCGGCCATCCCTTACCCCCGCGCTGTTGCGCGCCGGCGCGATTCCGGAAGCTGTCGTGTTTGACCTGCACTCCCTCGATCCGGAGGATCAGGCCAGTCTCCGTTCGATGTGCGAGCATTCCCGCTGGAAGGCGGTGCCGGTGTTGGTGACCGCTACCATTTTGCCCCGCCAGACACGGTTCCTTCTCTCGCGCATTGGCGCGGATGATGTCATGCTGCGTCCACTACGCCCAGCGGACGGCCACGAGCTGCTCGTTCGTTTGGGGTCGCTGCTCAGCTATACAGAACAAAAGCAAACCGCGCCATCCACCGCGCCTGTTGCTGGACAACAATCCAGACAAAGCACCTCAGCTGCCGACGTCGCAACATTCGCGAGTGCCAGCGTTTCTCCTCGGAGTGCCGAGGCAATGCTGGTCCAGCTTCTGCGGTCTTTCCGGCGGACGGTGCCCTTCGATGTGGGATTCGTTTGTGCTGAGACGGAGCTCGATCGTTATATGGTCGTTGCCCATCTGGGTGACGACTCTTTCGAGACTGCGCGCTGGTATGAGCCAGGCATGAGTTACACCGGCTGGATTGCCCTCCACAAAAGGCCGCTGGTGATACCCGATATAGAACGTGAATCGCGGGTCCGGATGATGGGTCGCGAGCTCGGCTCAAACCGGAACCTACATTCCTTTATTGGGGTCCCGCTCATGTACGAGGGTCACGTCGTGGGCACCATGGAGGCAGGATGCTACAGGAGTGGTGCGTTGGGAGGGCGCAGCGCAGTGGCGTTGCAACACACTGCCGAGGTTGCAGCGCTCGCACTAGGCCAGTTGCAGGCGCGCCAGCAACTCGCCCAGCAGGTGCTACAGCGCTTCCACGCAACGGAGCAAGTTCACGCTACTACCCTCATCTGCGAGAGTCCCTCCATGCGCAACTTGCTCCGTGCTGTTTCTAAGATCCGCGAAAGTCGGGCACCCGTTCTCATCACTGGCGAGACCGGTACTGGCAAGGAGATTCTCGCGCGGCACCTGCATGCCATGTCGTCCCGGCGTCCGCAACCATTTGTTGCCGTATCTTGCGCCGCAGTAGCGGAGAACTTTCAGTCTCGAGAGTTGTTCGGCATTGAAGCAGGCGTTCTTCCCGGCGTGGATAGATGTCCAGGGCGCTTTGAGGAGGCTGAAGATGGCACGTTGCTGCTGGATGAGATCGGCCACATGTCTATTTCTTTGCAGACCAAGCTGCTTCGCACAATCGATCAGCGCAGCTTTTCACGGATTGGTTCTCGCGAGGTGCGATCATTTAGCGGCAGGATCGTCGCGACAACGACGGTCGATCTTGCTGCGGCGATCAGCGCAGGCACCTTCCTACCCGAACTCTATCACCGTCTTGCGGTCGTCACCTTAGCGATGCCGCCGCTCCGTTCGCGCCCCGAGGATATCGGACCACTCTTTCAGCATTTCGCACGCATCCTTTCAACGGAGCACGATTCATCGATTCCAGAGCTGACGCCGGAGTGGATCGCGCGGATGGTGGCTTATTCCTGGCCCGGAAATGTTCGCGAACTCAAAAATGCGGTGGAACGCTCTATCCTGCTGCATGAGGGGAAGACATTCTCCTTTGGAACAGAGCAGGAAGAGGTTCATCAGGCTGCCGGCGATTCGCTGATGGCGATGGCGATGCGGGAGCACTGGTCAGTGCCGGAACTGCAAGCGCGCTACGCACGTTTCGTATTCGAACAGGTCGACCGAAACAAGGCGCACGCCTGCCGCATTCTTCAGATCAACTACAGAACTCTGTGTAATCACCTTGCCGCGGCCTCATGACGCGAGCTCGCTTGTGTTTCATCGTTTTTCGCACCAAATATTGCAGATATACAACTCCATGCCGCCGATGACAGTGCACATTCGCGACTTGTCCGCTTACCCGCAAGGATTTTTTGCAACATTTATTTTTCCGCTTGCATGCCCGTCTAGCTTTCGTTACGGTCGAGTTCCTTAAGCAAATTGCTACCCAGCACGCCACGGGTGTCGGAGTCAAAGATGAGACTTTGCACTTCACCGAAGAAGGCTGAATACGCTTCAGCCGATCAGCGATGTACCCGATAGAGCAGCCGGCAATCGGCTTCTCAACGCATCGCTTCGCATTTTCCCTGAACCCGACAGCGATTCCGTCCAGTTTCCGTTCGCGGCCGGGCAAGGCCGGTAAGAACCGTCTGTACTCACACGCTTTCGGAGATTCAGATGAAGCGCCAATTCAGTTCTGCTTTTGTCGTTCTTCTCGTGCTCATCGCTGTGCTAACTGGTCTTCCGGCATCCGCACAAGCCATTTTTGGCAAATTGGTCGGAACAGTTACTGATCAGTCCGGAGCCGCACTGCCGAATGCGACGGTCCGGATTAAGGACGCCGACCGTGGCACGGAATACCAGACTACGACAAACGGTCAAGGAGATTACTCGCAGGGACAGCTGCTGGCGGGCTCCTATGTTGTAACGGTGACCGCCGCCGGGTTTGGAACTTTCGAAAGCGACGTCCAGGTTCACATTGACAACACAGTCGAAGTCAATGCAAAGCTCCAGGTCGGGTCGCAGGCTGGCACAGTCGTGGTGACCGATCAGACTCCTCTTCTCCAGGTAGATCGCGCCGAGGTGAGCACCACACTCACCACCACCGAAGTCGCAAACCTCCCAGTTCTCAACCGTAACGCCACCGGACTAGTTTTCACTTCGCCGGGTACACAACTGACAAGCTTTCAGCATTCAGCCGCTGAAAATCCGCAGGGCGGCTATCAGTTTGCCAGCAATGGACAGCAATTCTTCGCTAACGGGTTCCTACTCGATGGCACAGAGAACAACAGTGCGATTCTGGGCATTGCGGTAATCAACCCAAACATCGACTCTCTGCAAGAGCTAAAGGTCACCACGAGCAACTACGACGCGCAGTTTGGATCCGTCGGTGGCGCCCTAATTCAGGCAACCACCAAGGCTGGGACAAATGCACTGCACGGCTCTGCCTTCGAGTACCTGCGCAACGATGTCTTCAATGCGCAGAATCCATTCGCGCCGGGCTCCCTTCCTTTGCACTGGAACCAGTTCGGCGGCTCCGCTACCGGACCGATCAAGAAAGATAAGCTCTTCTTCTTTGCAGACTATCAAGGCACGCGGAGAAGCACTGGGTCTCCCGTGACTGCCACAGTACCGACGGCGGCAGAGCGCGCCGGAGACCTGACCGCTCTTTTGGGCCCGGTGATTCCGGGCGCAGCGCCGGTGCAAACGACGGAGGGGAGTTTCGTCGCTCCGCAGAGCGGCATGATCTTCGATCCAGCCAGCGGCAACAACGACGGTACCAATCGGAAAGCAATTGCCACCAATGGCCGGTTGAACGTGTTGCCCTTCGTTCCGGCGTCCATGACCAAGCTTCTCGCCTACCTGCCGCAACCAAACAGCGGCACGAACGCGATTGCCGATAACTATGTAGGGACCGGGAAGCAGTCCTTTCAAAACGATCAGGGCGACGCGCGCATCGACTACGCACTCAATCCAAGCGTCCGAGTGTTTGGCCGGTATACCATCAGCGACTTCACCAACTCAGCGCCGGGCGCCTTCGGCGATCTGGCGGGCGGGGCGGCCTTGAGCGGAGCCAATTTCGCAGGAACCTCGAACACGCGGAACCAGAGCCTGGCGCTTGGTTATACCCAAAGCCTGAGCCCAACTCTGATTTTGGAGGCGCGCTTCGGGGCATACCGTTATCGAGTGAGGGTAGAGCCGGGAGGCGGCGATACCACGCCGGCGACAGACGCGGGTATTCCGGGCCTCAATCTTGATACCGCCGAGACGAGCGGGATGCCGGCGTTCTATGTAAACGGAAATGGCGGTTTCAACTTCGGCTACTCACTCGCCATCAATCAATGCAACTGCCCACTCGCGGAGACGGAGAATCATTTTCAGTGGGTGACGAATTGGACAAAGATCGCGGGTAATCACACCATTGGATGGGGTGCAGATCTTCGCCGGGCGCAACAACAGCGAATTCCAAGCGATAGTCATCGCTCCGGTGAGATAACTTTTGATCCCTCCACGACCGGCAGTTTTGAAGCCGATCTCGCTGGTCAGAACACGGGGCAGACAACCGGTGCGGGCATGGCGTCGCTGCTGCTTGGCGTCCCTGATGCTTTCGCCCGATACTTCACGGGCTCTGGTCTGCATCCCGGCTTGCGCCAGACGCGGCTGTTCTTTTACGCGCAGGATAACTGGCGCGCCACGTCACGATTGACTCTGACGTATGGCCTGCGGTACGAGAATTATCTACCTCAGAACGCAGCGAGCCCAGGCGGGGCAGGCAGCTTCGATCCATCTACTGGAGAGGTGCTGGTTGCCGGGGTCGGTTCTGTGTCGAAGAGCATGAATGTCACCGCATACAAATCCGGCTTCGTTCCTCGGCTCGGTGTCGCTTATCAGGTTCAGCCGAAGACTGTGCTCCGCGCTGGCTACGGCAGCAGCTTCACTCCGGCAGGTCTGGGAGCAGTCTTCGGACAGGCGCCCGACTATGATCCCCCGATCATTCTTCCCCAGCAATTGAATGCCACCACCAGTTATGACGACGTCTACGACCTCTATACTGGACCGCCCGTGCCGACGCTTCCAGCAGTGGCATCTACCGGCCGCTATCCCTTGCCGAACAACATATCGGTCTACTATTTCTTCGATCCGCCCAACCGGTATCGCGTACCCGTGACACAGTTCTGGAACGCGGCAATTCAGCACCAGATCACACCGTCGATGTCTCTCGAAGCGGCATACGTCGGAAACGTTGGCCGTCATATCTATGTCAATGCAAACCTCAACCAGGCCGTTCCTGGGCCGGGAGACTTCACCTCGCGGGAACGCTTCTACCAGAAGTTTGGACTGTCGCAGGGTATCTACAGCATCTGCAACTGTGACAATTCCAACTACCATGCGTTCCAGGCAAAGTGGACGGACCACCATGCGCGCGGGCTCGACTTTATCGTGGCTTACTCCTACTCGAAGGCGCTCGACGACACCGAACTGGGAGGTGTCTCGGATAACAATCTCAACTACAAGGCGGACTATGGGCCGGCCAGTTTTGATCGACGGCACCAGCTTTCAGTATCCAACGTCTGGGCCCTCCCTTTCGGACGTGGTCAACGCTTCGGTGCGAACGTCAATCGTCTGACGGATCTCGTGGCCGGCGGGTGGGAGTTCAGCGGTATCACCACGGCCACCTCTGGTGTGCCCTTCACGGCAAATGTCGGCAATGCGCCTTTGTTGAACGCAAACTTCAATTCCGTGCGACCGGACAAAATCGGCAATCCACATGTCTCGAACCCCAACCGCACCAAGTGGTTCAACCCGGCAGCATTCACAGCGCCGCAGGGCCTCTACCGGGACGGCGACACAGGACGTAACTCGCTTGTAGGGCCTCGAGTCTTCCTCATGAATCTTTCACTCGATAAGGTCTTCACGATCACGGAAGGCAAAACGATCCAGTTTCGCTGGGAAAATTACAATGCGCTCAACCACGTCAACCTGAACACGCCTAACAACACGATAGATCAGTCGGATGCTGGACAGATTACCTCCATAGCATCCGACATGCGGCAGATGCAGTTTGGACTGCATTTCCGTTTCTAACGAAGGCAAGAGCGCTGTGAAGAGTACCGGCGGCATGAAGCTGCTGCCGGCCGTACAACTGAGTCTGCTGGCGCGAAAGAGCACTCGGTTGCATCGTATGAGTAGTCTGCAGTCCAACAAACATAAGGGATAGAGGATGAAACGACGCACGGGAACCAGGCTGCTTATCTTTGCTGTGTTTGCCGTACTGGCGCAGGCGGCTTTGTGGAGCCAGCAGCAGAACGCACCAACGCTTCCACCCCCGGATGATCGATATAAGGCCGACATCCTGCTGGTGGTTGCACATCCGGACGACGACACCGGTGTGTTGAACTACATCACCAGGGCTTCTTTGGACGAAGGCAAGAGAGTTGCCGTAATTTTCAGCACCAGAGGCAACTCCGGCGGAAATGCCGCTGGTATGGAGCAGGCAAAAGCGATGGCGGACGAGCGCGAGATGGAAGCACGCCGATCCCTTGCAGTAAGCGGCATCACGAATGTCTGGTTCCTGCATGGGTCAGATACAGCTACCCAGGATGTGTTGCACTCCCTGGAGACACTTGGGCACGGAGAAGCGCTGGATGAAGTGGTGCGCCTGGTACGCTTGACCCGGCCTGAGGTCATTCTCACGTGGATGCCCGCCTATGTTGCGGGAGAGAACCACGGCGACCATCAGGCATCTGGGGTGGTAGCAACCGAAGCGTTCGACATGGCTGGAGACCCAACCGTCTTTCCTGAGCAGGTGACCGCACCTCGACGATATTCCGGCATCAATAACTACGGCGAGGGCCTTCATCCCTGGCAGGCCAAAAAGCTTTACTACTTTTCCGATGCGAGCCATCAGAATTTCCTTGCTCACCATGGCCCCACTTACCTGGCCAGTGATGTTTCCCGCAGCAAAGGTGTGCCGTTCGCCACTTTGAATAGGCAGGCATGGGAGTTGTATGCGACGCAGATCGACCCGCAACTGGACTATTTCGTCAACATGCCTGACTATCTCGTGCTTGCGAAATCATTGGTCAAGTCTTCATCCGCGGAAGCTGACGTTTGGGACGGCATCACTCCCACTCCGATCGCTTATATGCCACCGCCAGGCTATCGGGCGCCATCCCGTCCTTCCATAACTTTCGAACTTGGGGGTCCGTGGGCCTTCTATCAACAGTTTTATATTGCGCATGGATTGACGAGTGCACTTAGCTTTGTCAAGCCGCAGACGGCGCTCAGTAGTGAGCGATCTTTATGGGTTCCCCTTCTGCTGCGCAACGATACAGACGCGAGCCGAGATTTCGTTCTCCGAGCGTCACTGCCCGACGGGTGGACGCCGGCAGCCAAAGAGATTACCTATCATGTGGGCCCCCACAGCAGTTATCCTGCTCAACTTTTTCTGACGGCTCCGGTTAGAAAAGCAGATGCACCACTGCAAGAATTGCGATGGACTCTGCTGGATGGCGAGAAGCCGGTTGGGGACGCTGCTTTAACCGTCTATCCAGAATATAACGGGGTGCCACAGTAGATCGTTGCAACGGAGACGGAGGCAACGGAGACGGAGGCACTCTCATGCATCCTGCTCCTACGGAAAGAGACGCGCCGGATGATGTGCAAAGGGCACCTGATCAGCATCCGCCGCGTTTCTCGGAGATATGGGCAGGACATCTTTTGCGAGTTGACATCGCTAGTTTGACGGGTTTGCGGAGACAGGCCGCTTGCGGAGCGCAATGAGCACTACGATTGTCGTTGGCCTTGGGGCTATGGGCAGTGCTGCTGCCCTTCATCTCGCGCAGCGCGGCCATCGTGTGCTTGGTTTCGACCGGTTCACGCCGCCGCACTCGCAGGGCTCCTCGCACGGGCAGACGCGGATTATCCGAAAGTCGTACTTCGAAGATCCGCGCTATGTTCCGCTGCTGCTCCGGGCTTACGAACTGTGGCGGCGGCTGGAGGCGGATACTGGTCAATCGTTGTTACATATCCCCGGCGGATTGATGATCGGCCGTGCGGACGGAGAACTGGTGTCTCGATGCAGGGCAAGCGCCGAAGAGTTTGACCTGCAGCACGAGGTGCTGCCGGCGGCGGAGATCCGGCGCCTCTATCCCGCATTCAGAATGGACGATGATTGGGCGGCGCTGTGGGAGAGGGATGCCGGGTATCTCCATCCTGAGGCGTGTGTGGCGCAGCAGCTGCAACAAGCTGCATTGGCCGGCGCGGAGCTGCACTTTGACGAACCGATGATGGAATGGAATGCGCGGCCGGGTGGCGGCGTGTCGGTGCGCACCCCACGTGGGACGTACAACGGAGATCACCTGGTCATCACCGCGGGACCATGGGCGCCGCGGATCCTGCGCGAACTGATGCTGCCCCTCCGTGTCACGAGGCAGGTGGTCTATTGGTTCGAGCCGGCCGGCAGCATCGAGCTGTTCCGACCGGAGCGCATGCCGATCTATGTTCGGGAGATGGAGAAGGGTCAACCGATGCTTTACGGGTTTCCTTTGACCGGTCCGGAGACCGAGGGCGTGAAGGTGGGCTTGCATGGCAGCGAGGATGTCTGCACTCCGGAGACGGTGGATCGTGCGATTGGCCCTGGTGAGGAGCTCACGATTCGAGAGAGGCTTGCTGATGCTCTGCCGTTGCTCGCCGGGCGCCTGCTGCACGCGGAGACCTGCCTTTACACGATGACGCCCGATGAGAATTTTGTCATTGATACGCATCCCGAATTTCCGCAGGTCACGCTGGCGGCAGGGTTCTCCGGACATGGCTTCAAGTTTGCGGGCGTTCTGGGCGAAGTGCTGGCTGACCTTGCGACGGGTTTGAAGCCGGCATACGATCTGGGGCTATTTTCTTTGCGGCGATTCGCTGGTGTGCCATCTTTGCCCGCGCTAACAACCGAAGAGAAAGCAACTGAGAGATGAGCGAGGAAATCTATGGAATTAACGCGACGCTCCTTGATCGTTCGCGGCGGGATGGCTTCCGGCGCTTTGGCTTTCGGCGCAGCGTCCGCGGTTGCCGTGGCGCCAAAGGTTCACAGGGCAAAGATTGTTGTTACAGGTGGTCATCCGGGGGATCCTGAGTACGGATGCGGCGGCACGATTGCTACCTTCGTGGAACAGGGTCATGAAGTCGTGTTGTTGTATCTGAATGATGGAGCGTGGCCCCCGACGCCGGCGGAGACACGATTGTCGGAGGCGAAGAAGGCTTGCGAAGTACTCGGCGCGCAACGTTCTTATGCCGGACAAATGAACGGCGCTGCGATCGTGGACAACATTCACTATGAAGACTTTGCCCAGCGTCTGAATGCGGAGGCGCCGGATGCCGTGTTCACACACTGGATGTTGGACAACCATCGCGACCATCGCGCGATCGCGATGCTCTCGTATGACGCGTGGCAAAGGTCAGGGCGAAAGTTTGCACTCTATTATTACGAGGTATCGGACGGCGAAGATACGATGCAGTTCTCGCCGAATCGCTACGTTGATATCACCCGGATGGAGGCGCGCAAGCGGGCCGCGTGCTACGCGCATGCGAGCCAGACGCCGGATCGCTACTATGAGCTGCAGGACCAGGTGGCACGTTTCAGGGGCCTCGAAAGCGGCTACACGCGAGCGGAGGCGTTTGTCTGGCAACAACGTAGTCCGATGGATATCCTCATCTAATTCGATGAGGACTTAGAGCACGAAGGGTCGCTACATTCGGCGGCGCCTTGCGCGCGCCACGACTCCGCACTTTCTGTAAGCATGCTGTCGAAGTCGTGCAGTTGCCCAACCGAACCAATGAAGCAAGGAAGATTGCGCAGAATCTCACTCAGCGGGAACGAACCGCAATTCCCGCGAGCCGACCGCGGCGAATGAAGGAAATTGCTACCTGAAGCGGGATCACGCAGGTGAACGCCACGTTCTCCGCTAGAGAGCCGGAGGTTGGATAGTTCACCGAGAAGACGAAGGTCCTTACCGAACACCTTCATTGAGTTGCCACGCCGGTAGAAATTCAGCATCGGATCTGGCCCCTCGGCTCGGCGGTCTTCACATCTTCGGTGCGGATTTATGGGACGAGCAAAAGACGTCGGCAGTCCTCAAAAGCTTCAATCTGTCAGGCTGGCCGATGGTGGTGTCGAAGCGTTTGCGGTGCAAGCCGCTGATGAGCTTTGGACGGCAACCGGCCTTTAGGGAATATCACCAGCATCGCTGGTCCATTCAGAGATTGTTCGGCTATCGCAATCGTAGCCGTACTCTGAGCCGCGCTTGAAGATCCTAGAGCACCATGCTTTGGTATTCGAACGGTTAACGATCGTGATCTCAGCGCGTTCGATTCCTGCCATGACGCACTGCCATGGCGGCTCGTTGACAACGATGCGATGCCGTTTCGGTTGGATTGTCGCGACCGAAATGTCGATTGTGGCCATCAGGGCCATGTGCTCATTGAGTTCGACGGAGCTCCACTTTCCGACTCAAGCGTGAAATAGAGAAGTGACGTCGGCCGATTTTGGGACTGAATCGCAGTGCTCCGAGACTGCAGAGCGATGGCTCCGCAGTCAGGGCAGTATGGTTTACCAATGAACTAGGGCACAAATTAAGGCACAGTTAGTGTCGAATGCGCTCCAATTTCGACTCTCAAAGTCAGCTAAGTCCAAGAAAGTCGAAGGGCTCCGGTTCCTCTCGCCGACTGTTAACCGAAGGGAGCAACAACTGAAATGTAACAGCCTGACAGTCTAGGTCTACCCTGGGTGTGACCGACATGTAGAACGCCTACTGATCAGACGGTCACTGGGGTTCCGCTGATTGCGAAACTCCGATCTCTCGGCAAAGCTTCTCGTTCAAGAGGGCTGCCTCAATTCGATTGCGAAGGAGATTGGCGTCAAGATTCATTCGTATGTAGCAGTCGTCAAAGGTGAGGTTTTTGATTAATGACGCGTCCTGGAGCAAATCGAAAATAACTAGCTTGCAATTGCCATCATCATCATTACTAGTTTGTGGACGCGGTGCCGCATGGGCGAGGGCGCAAAATGGGCAAAGAAGGGGCGCAAAACTCGTGTCTTGCACGGCCTTCCAGGGTATTATATGGCGGCTAAGCCCCTGTATTTGCTTGTGACTACCGGATTGACACGCTAAGAGTCGGCGGTCCGACTGCTAGCTCCGTCGACCCAAGCCCTTTTTGGGCTACTAGCCATTTTCCGGTGTCTCGGTTTCTTTGAAAGAGCAACATGTTTCCGTTCCCAGAAAGATTGAAGGAGATTTCCGATATCAATTACCGGGAATGCGGGTTCCCTGATTGGCTCGGGAGTCTCACCGATTCCGATTTCCCCAATGCCCACATTTCCTAGCGTTCGAGGATTTGCTCGAAGAACGCGAGCGCTCTCGGGTCGTGGGTCTGTCCAAGCCAGAAGATTGCTTCCTTGCGGACCGCAGGATTGGCATTCGTTTGCGCCACGCGCAGTAACTCAGGCGCCGCCTCGTCCTTCGGCAACTGGCTCAATGCAAATACTGCCTTCTTCTTTACTGCCACTTCAGGATCGTTCTGCACTGTGTCTTTGAGCATCTCCACGGCCTTTGCGCCCGCCTTCTGTCCTACTCAGAAGATCGCCTGTTCGCGAGCGCTGACCTCCTGATCCGACTTCGCCATGTGGATCAGATCATCGATGGCCGCTGGATCGTGACTCACGAATAAATCGAAGCTGAGTTTCTTGCGAAAATCGGGATCGCGTCGCTCGCCCCATCCGAGTTCTTCTGGTAGATCGTGACCAGAGCCGGCGCGACCGACATCCCTCCTGCAATTCCCAGATTGCGAATTGCATTGCGCCGCAGTTTGGGATCCTGTTCCGAGTCCGCGCTCCAGCGAAAATGCGAGGCGTATCTTTTGCTTATTATTCGCGCGAACGGAGGGATGCAACTCGACGCCGTGCCACAAATCAAAGTAGCGGGTCCCAGGCGAAACCGGGAGTTCAATCTGTTCGCCCTCCATGGCGTATTGATTTCGGTTGATGAATGTCCAAAGGACATCTTCCTTGCAGGGAAATATCGTTCTACGTGGAGCGAAAACAATTGTTCGCCAATCTGGTTTAACTGGCGATGCAAAGTTGGCGCTGTCGGCCGAGTTCGTCAATCGCCACCTCGACAACGTCTCCGGCTTCCAAATATTGCGGAGGCTTCATACCGAATCCGACACCTGGCGGTGTTCCTGGTGAGATTAGGTCGCCTGGCTCGAGTGTCATGAACTGCGACAGATAGTGGATCAGATATGGCACATCGAAAATCATAGTTGCCGTGGTACCGCGCTGGCGCTGCACACCATTTACGCTGAGATGCATGTTGAGGAATGAGTGACCAGCCAGCAAGGAATCGGGAGTCAATAGCCATGGGCCCGTAGGATTGAACGTATCGCAGCTCTTTCCTTTAGTCCATTGACCTCCCCGCTCCAACTGAAACTCTCTCTCCGAGACGTTATGTGAGATGCAAAAGCCAGCAACATGTTGCATGCTACTTCCCGTGATGCGAGATAGCACCCTGGGTGTGACCGACATGTGGAAGGCCTACTGATCGGGCGGTCACTGGGATTCCGCTGACCGCGAGACTCCGATCTCTCGGCGAAGCTTCTCGTTCAATAGGGCTGCCTCAATTCGATTGCGAAGGAGATTGGCGTCAAGATTCATTCGTACGTAGCAGTCGTCAAAGGTGAGTTTTTCGATTAATGACGCGTCTTGGAGCAAATCGAAAATAGCTGGCTTGCAATTGCCGTCATCATTATTACTAGCGTGTGGACGCGGTGCTGCAAGGGCAATCACCTCACCGAGTTGCATCCAGCGTGAATAGAGCCTGGGCAGTCCCTTGAACAGCGTCGCCTTCTTAGGCCTTCCAAAGGTACGATTGAAAGAGGCGTCCGCAGCCACGCTATCACCCTGGCTCCGCCAGATCTCCTGCAATTCAGCATCAAAGCGTAGACGATGAGCGCAGACAGCAAGCCGAATTGCATCTCGCATAATCGGTCGAGCTTCCTCAGTGCAACGTGCAAACGCCAATTCGATGGCGATTCGAATCTTCGCGTGCGCTTTTGAAAAGAGTGCGAGAGGCGTGGCACTCTCCGGAACGCCCAAGCGACCCATGTGGTCAAGTTCATTTTGAAGGTTCCAATCAAGCATCTGGAAGTATCTCCAGAGCTCATATGTGTGCTGAATGTTGCAGAAGAACTCTTGCCGCTTGGCGACATAGCTGCGGCGGTAATGTTCCGGAAGGGTTTTTAGTTCAAATGGAAGAAGCGTGTCATATTCCTGCAAAATCGATTTCGTCATCGGAGCTGACTTGGCGGACGTTGTGGACATATTTCGCACCCGAATGAGATTTCGTTAAAGTAGTGCTCTTGGATGTAGATCTGAACGGATCGTCGACCAGTTCCTGCAAAGCAATTCATTTGAGACGCTTTTTCTCGCGCGAATGAATTTATTCACCCCGCAGGGCCAGCATCGGATCCGTACTGGATGCGCGTCTGGCCGGCAGCGCGGAAGCTGCCAGCGCCAGCAACAGCATGGCAGCAGCGGAAAGTGCGAGCACGCCCGGATCGAATGGACTTACATCGAACAAGAAAGAACGCAGCAAACTGGATGCGGCTGTTGCTCCAAGCAGGCCCAGAACACAGCCAACCGCAGCCAGCCTGATGCCGGAGCCAAGGATCAGCAGGAGCACCCCCGAGCGCTGGCAGCCAAGCGCCATGCGCACCGCGATCTCCTGTTCGCGCAAGGCCACGGAAAATGCAATCACCGCATAGATCCCGAGAACACTCAGCAGTACGGCGGCGATGGCAAACGAGGAAATCAACACTGTGTTGAAACGCCGGGGCGCTTCGCTGTCCGAGATTGCATGCTCCATCGTCTGCATGTGATACAACGGCAGTTGCGGATCAATCTTCTGCATCGCGGCGCGCAGCATCGTCTCCATCTGCTCGGGAGCCACGCGGCTGCGCAGCACGATCCAGCCTTCGGTACCACTCAGTTCCCCGGCCGTCGCAAACACTCCTTCCGAAGCAACCATCTGCGTCACCGGCTGATACACCTGCGGCGTCGTCTCCTCGTCCGGCGAGCCCATCTTCACGTCCCCCACCTCGCCTACCACCGTCATCCACGGAGTGCTGGTTTCCGGCATGCCCCGGCGCAGCCGTTTGCCAATCGGATCCTCGCCCGGCCAGTATCGTTCCGCCATCTTGCGGTTCACGATAGCCACCAGCTCTGAGCCGGCCTTGTCGGACTCGCTGAACACACGGCCGCGCAGCAATCGAATCCCCAGCGCAGCAAAGGGATCACCCCGCACTGGCGATATCCCGGCCATGTTCAGCCCGGCACCCTTCGGCGGAATATAGCCCTCGATCGTAAAAGCGATGCCGGAATTATTGCCGCCGGCGGGCAGCAGCGAGGTGATGCCAACCGCATCCGCCTCCGGCAGCTCCCGCAGACCTCGCAGCAGCTCTTCATTGAATGTGTCGATCGCGGATTGCGTTCGATACTGCGTCTGAGGCAAATCATAGATCGCAGCCAGCGTATGGTCGGGTTCGAAACCTAAATTAACATCGCGCATCTTTTCAAAGCTGCGCAGCAACAATCCGGAAGCGGTAAGCAGCACCAGCGCCACAGCAATCTCCCCCACCACCAGCGCCGAGCGCAGCCGCGCATGACCGCTGCCCGGTGTGCCCGTGCGTCCACCTTCCTTGAGCGTCTCATTCACGCTGGTTCGGATCGCCGCAAATGCTGGGGCCAGTCCGCAGAGAAATCCAGTCAGCACCGCCAGCCCCAGCGCAAACAGCATCACCGGCCAGTCCAGGCCAATCTCGCGTACGCGCGGCAGCGTCTCCGGCAGCAGGCTCACCCCCACCCGCAGCGCGATCGCCGCCAGCGCCAGCCCTATCCCGCCCCCGGCAAAACTCAGCATCATACTTTCCACAATGGCCTGTCGCAGCAGCGTTGCCGCCCGCGCGCCCAGCGCAAGCCTCACCGCGATCTCTCTTCGTCTGCGGATCGACCGCACCAGCAGCAGCCCCGCCAGGTTTGCGCAGGCGATCAGCAGCACGACGATCACAGCCAAAAGCAGCGTGCGCACCAGCGGACGCGCCTGGTCCACCGTGTCCTCGCGCAGCGGCGTCACCACCGCGTGAATCCGAAGACTGCGCATATACGCCGGATAGCTGCGCATCGTCTCGCGCGCCACTCGCTCTGCGTCGCTCTGCGCCTGCGCGACGGTGATCCCTGGTTTCAAACGACCCACCATGCGAAAGCTCCACGATGCCGCGGCCCCCGCCGTGAACTGTTCCGGCCTCAGGCTGAGCGGAACCCAAAGCTCGGTCTGGTACACATGTCCCGGATTCAGCGGAAACTCAAAATTCCGCGGCATCACGCCGACCACTGTGTAGGGCTTGCGGTCGAGAAGAATCTTGCTTCCCAGAATCGCTGCATCCCCGTGAAAGCGGCTCCTCCACATTCCATAACTCAGCACCGCTACGTGCTGGTGCACTTCATCTTCCTGCTGCGTGAACGCGCGCCCCAGGATTGGCGCAACTCCCAGCGCGGCGAATACGTCGCCGCTCATCCGCGTCGCATGCACCGCCGCCGGAGTGCCTGTGCCGGATAATTCAAAGCCCGCCCCCTGGTAGCCGCCAAGATGGGCAAAGCTCTGCGTGTCGCGCATATAGTTGCGGATGTCGGGAGGAGTCACGGTCGAGTGAGTGCAGGACGCGCAGTGCGAGCCCTCCAGCACATCTCCAAGAATGACCAGGCGGCCGGGGTCGGGGAACGGCAGCGGACGCAGCAACACTCCCTCGACGATCGAAAAGATCGCCGTCGTCGCGCCGATTCCCAGCGCCAGCATCAGAATGGCGGTAGCTGTAAATCCGGGAGACTTGCGCAGTTGGCGGAAGGTATATCGGACGTCTTGCACGGTCTGGGCCAACCCTTGAAACGCTCGCTCGTCGCGATGCAGTTGCTTGGCCTGCTCCACCCCTCCATAGGCGCGCCTGGCAGCCAGCCGTGCGTCCTCAGGACTCATGCCTCGCCGTAGATATTCGTCTTCCAGCAGCGCCAAGTGCGCGGCAATTTCTCTGGCCACGTCTCCTTCCACCTTGGCGTTGCTGAAAAGCAGATAGAACCTCAGAAAAATGCGCCTCAGGTACCTCATGACTAAGACTCCTCAAGCAGCAGCCGCTCCAGCAGGGCCGACATCCGTCTCCACTTTTGCGTCTCCTCGCCCAAGGCCTTTTGTCCCGGCTTGGTGATCTCGTAGTATTTGGCTTCCCGGTTGCTCTCCGTCCTTCCCCAACTTCCCTTGATCCAGCCGTACTGTTCAAGCCGTATCAATGCTGGATAGAGAGTGCCCTGATTGAGATTGAGCAACCGATCGGAGATTTGCTGAAGACGTGTGGCGATCTGATACGCATGTTGTGGCCCCATCGTCGCAAGCGTGCGCAGGACAATCAGATCGAGCGTCCCCTGAAGAAGCTGGATTGATTCCTTCTCTTTATTAGTCATCCAAGTGGTCTCCAGGGAGAGCATTCTCCGTTTTCACTTGGTTGTCAAGTGGATAGCGTGCATAATGGCCTCCTTCCTAGTCACACCTTCACATCCGAGCGCGCGGTCAAAGACATGACATGTCGATCCAGAGGTTAGCTGGACCGGCGCGATCGAAGTATTGAAAGAGCACGAAAATGGGCACAAAAAGGCAACAAAACTTGTGTCTTGCGCGGCTTTCCAGGGCTCTTATATGGCGGCTAAGTTACCGTATTTACTTATCACTACCGGAGTGACACGGGAAGAGTCGTGGGCCGGAATGTCAGCTCCGACGCTCAAGGCCCCTTGGCTACTAGCTCATTTTCCCGGTCAGCAAAACTCTCGATGAGTGCATCGGCGATTTAGCATTCGCTGACATTTGCACGCCATCGCCCCTGTAGAACTATTCCGCTTGAATCGACGGGAAAAAAGGGTAGAGATGGCCGCAAGTTTGCGGGTCTACGCTCGAAATAACGAAAGAAATCGATGTAGCAGTATGGGGCAAAAGCGCTGAGAGATTGAAATGGGCAGCAGTAGTACGAAGATTTTCGTTGACATCTACGAACCGATTCGTATATTGTCTGGTGCATGGTGAAAGTGAATAAAACAGCCAAGCCCACGGAAGGAGAACTGGAAATTCTCGCAGTACTTTGGGAGCGGGAATCAGCCACGGTCCGTGAGGTGTATGAGGCGATCAACGCAACACGCCCCATGGTCTATACGGGCGTGCTGAAGCTGATGCAGATCATGGCCGAGAAAGGGCTGGTGATCCGGGACGAGAGCGCACGCGCGCATGTCTATCGCGCAGCAGTAGCGAAGGAGGAAACCGAGCGGCGCTTTGTGCGCGAGTTGAGCCAGCGGCTGTTTGCCGGCAGTGCGGCACAGCTTGCCCTACGTGCCCTGGAGATGGAGCCTGCGAATGCAGAAGAGCTGGTTGAGATTCGCAAACTGCTGGCACGAAACAGGCGGGAGGCGAGCCGATGACTGACCTGAGGTGGGTTCATTCGGGTGAGGTAGTCGCACTGGGATGGACACTGCTGCACTTCTGCTGGCAGAGCACGGTCATTGCATTGCTGTATGCGTTGGTAGACCGCTGCCTGATTCGCGTGACCACGGCTGTTCGCTATGGAGTTGCGATGACTATGCTGGGATTGATGCCGATTGCAGCGCTCGCAACGTTCGTGGAGCAGGAGCACCTGGTGGTCCACTTTGCGCAGGGCTCACAGCAGGTTGTCGCATCGCAGATAGGAAGTCTGCACACGAATGTTGCGAAAGAAGCACCGTTTGCAGCCCCGGCAATGGCTGCCAGCGAGCTTTGGATTGCCGGTCATGGTGACCGGCTGATGCCATGGATTGACGGGTTATGGCTGGCAGGCGTGTGCCTGTTGGCGCTGCGCGCTGCCGGCGGATGGTTGCGACTGAGATCCCTGCGCCGCAAGGCGCAATTGACTGTCCCGCCTGCGATACAGAAGAGCTTTGCGAGGGTGGTTGCGCAGCTACGCCTGGCACAGCCCGTGGCGTTGCGGATATCGGCGGAGGTGATCTCGCCGCTCGCGATGGGGATATGGCGCACGTCGGTAATCCTGCCATTGAGTGTGGTCACATCACTTTCGCCGGAGCAACTAGAGGCAGTGCTCGCACATGAGCTGGCACACATACGCCGGTGGGATTATTTCTGCAATCTTCTCCAGACGGCGATCGAGTGTCTCTTCTTCTTCCATCCCGCGGTGTGGTGGATGAGCCGGCGGACACGAGAGCTTCGCGAGATGTGCTGCGATGAGATTGCGGCGCGTACCTGCGCGGATCCGGGTATCTACGCAGAAGCGCTCCTGCAAATGGAGGAACGGCGAGCGGAGCACCTGCAGTTGGCTGTTGCGCTACACGGAAGGGGCGGAGCGCTGTTGCAGCGGATTCGGAGAGTGATGGGAGAGAAGACGATGGAACAAAGGTCATTGAGCGGAGTACGGATCGTGGCCGCGGGACTGGTGTTGGCGGGGCTGGCAGCAGCGCCACATGTTGCGAGCGGGCTTAAAGAGGAGCACGCAAAGGCAGACATCATCGCAGGAACAAAGGCCATGATGGCCGGGCTTGAGGAAGTTAGTCCACGCGTGATTATCGCAACAGACAAGGTTGCTATTAAGGCGAGAGCAGCCGGTAAGACGCAGCTCGCCGCGCTGAGAGCGGGATCGTCTCTTTCAACGACGGAGATCGCTGCCGTACCAACAGCTGCATCTCCAGCTATGCGCAACGCGGCTCAAGCTGCGGCACCGAATCCTGAACCATCTCCCGAAGAGACGCAGGACGCAAAGAGCGAAGGCGGCCACGACTATCTGCAGAAAATGCGGGAAGCGGGATACCCGTTGGACCTGAACAAGGATCTGGATACGATCGTCTCGCTTCGATCGGTGGGTGTGACGCCGGAATATGCCAAGGCGATGGCACAGGAGGGCTGGGGCGTTCCAAACCTAAAGGAATTGGTCTCGCTCAAGGCAGTTGGGGTGACCCCGGAGTATGTCGCCGGTCTGAAAAACTCCAGTGCTGCTCCATCCTCTTTCGACGAGGTGGTCTCAGAGAAAGCGGTGGGAGTAACGCCGGAGTATGCAAAGGCCATGAGCAGCCTGGGTTTCGGAACGGCGACAATGCACGACGTCGTCAGCATGAAGGCAGTGGGAGTGACGCCCGAGTACGCAAAGGCCATGAGCAGCCTTGGTATGGGAACGCCGACGCTGCATGAGATCGTCAGCATGAAGGCGGTGGGCGTATCGCCGGAGTACGCAACCGAGTTGAAGGCCGCAGGACTCGCGCCCAAGGACCTGCATGAGCTAGTTTCGTTTCGCGCCGTTGGCGTTACGCCAGAGTATGCAAAAGCGATGGCATCGGCGGGTTTCCAAGGGCTCTCGGCACATGATCTGGTTTCTCTTAAGGCGCAGGGCGTATCGCCGGAGTATGTTCGCTGGATTCGAACCACCTTTCCGAATGCCGATCTCGACGAGGTGCGGAAGGCCGCAGTGTTTCATATCGATGAGGAGTTCATGAACAAGGCCAAGACCCACAGCTTCAACAGCACGGATTTAGACAAGCTGGTGAAGTTGAAGATGACCGGCCTGCTGGACTAAATCGCCACAGAGGTAAGAAGGCTTGATGCAGTCACGGACTGCTGCGGGAGAGCTTTGCCCCAAAAGGCCGCGTTGAGGAGCAAAAACATGAAGACGACAGTTTTCGCAATGTTGCTGCTGGCATGTTCGACAGGAATTGCACAGACGCTGACCGGGCTCTGCATGCTGTCGGACGCGCATCACCCAAATCAACCTGACGAGGCGCAACTCATGTTGGCGGGAACCGATTGCGGCCACGAATCAGAAGGCTGCACGGACATGAACAACTCGTCGATTGAATGGAGCCGGTGGACCGGGGTTTCCGCGGAGATGCTTGAGAAGGAGGGCACGACGCTGACGGCGCGCATGAATGCCGAGCCAGGAGATTTGGTGTGCAGCGGAAGCGTTCATAACGGCGTGCTTAGTGGCCGTTATCAGTTCACGCCGAACGATGCATTCCGAAACCAAATGGAGTCTATGGGGTTCGACGAGATCACGCCGAAGAAGCAGATGGGCTTTCTGATGCTGGATGTCACAACCGCATGGGTGAAAGAGATGAAGGGGCTTGGGGTTACTGAGCTTACGACAGACAAGCTCATGGGCCTGAAGGCGCTGCATGTGGGGCCGGAGTACATTCGCGCGATGTCAGCGGCCGGATATCCGGAACTGCGAGCAGGCAAGCTGACGGAGATGAAGGCGGTTGGTGTAACTCCGGAAATGGCGAAGGAGGCGAAGTCTTTGGGTTTTGCTCCGACAGAGCAAGAGTTAGTCCAGATGTCTATCTTCCACATCGATCGGCCGTTTGTTGAGAGGATGCGCGCTCGCGGCCTGAAGGACCTGACGCTGGAGAAGCTGATCAAGATCAAGATCTTTAAGGTTGACGAATAAGCCGGTCTTCTTCACCGCAGGTAGAGAGGAGAGAAATAACGATGATTGCCGAACGAGCCGCTGCGTATCTTCTTGCGCTCGTCTGTGTGTTCCAGGCGCTTCATCCGTCGCGGATCAGCCCGCAATCCTGGCAAAGCATCGATCTACGGATTGGGTGGCTTCGGATGCAGGCCAGAAACGGCGCTGATCCGCTCTGCTTCGAAGGTTGGCCAGGGGGAGCCTGCTCATCGCAGAGGCCGATATCGCTACCACCCGGCAGACAGAGGAATCTGAAAGGGCTAAGGATCTGCATGACCAAGTGTGGCTGCATGACGGCATGGATGGACAGAAGCTCGCACGAGTGGTCGATTTCCAAGAGCGTGGGAGCTAACTTTGAGAAGAATTTGATCGATCTGGACAGCCACGAAATGTCGGCTCGGAGTGATTGACGTACTACCGTTCCAATCTCAGCTGTTGCTAACAGGCCAACGCGCTCATTGAGCGTGATTTGCAAGACCCGCGCGGAGGATAGAGGTCTACGTAAATACAATGGAATCCCTCAACAGGCGCAATGGCGATTACGCGCTTTTCGAGAAATCAACAGAAGTTCAGAATCCCCCCTCAATCAGGTAGTTATTGCTTGAGAAGCGCGTCAAGACTGGACTGCGCAATGGCTTCGTCAATCTCCGATTTGGCGCCGCTCGCGGATATCCCGCCCAGAAGCTGCCCATTGACCTTAATTGGCAATCCTCCTTGATTTGGGAAAAATCGGGGAATGCCATCGCTTCCATATTGCCTTTTTTTATCGTCTCTGCTCCTGCTCCGGACGGGCTGCCAAAGAAAACCCCGTGGCGCGCCTTTCTCTGCGCAAATTGAATCGTATTCAGTGAGGCTGTTTCGCCCTTTTCGAGAAAAAGCAGATTGCCACTCTCATCGACAACGCAAATGGTTACGGAAACATTCAACTCCTTCGCCTTTGCCTCCGCCGCGGAAACCATGATTTTGATATTGGCAAGATCCAGATACTTCTTGCTTGGAAGATCGCTGGCAAAAACTGTCATCGCTGGAAGAAGGATTGCTGCCAAGAGTCGATTCACGGTTCCTCCGTAAAATTGTGCCGTTCCAATCTACCAGAGCAGTTCATTCAGCTTCAGCCGTAACTTCCCTCACCATGTCTTGATTCCAAGACCTGCGCGGCGGATAGGGTCTCCGTAAACGCAAGCGAAGGAAATCCCTCAATAAGAGCCTCGGCGATAATGCGCTCACTGACTTCAAACAGCTTCGGAGACGTACCGCCGTGCAGTGGAGGTCCTGGATCCCCTCAGATGTCAGAAATTGCTGTATTTCTGTCATGGCCAGCTTCCCGCCGAGTCTCCTAGACTCGTTTGAGAAGGGGGACCGCGATGCCAGTTTCATTCTCCACTCTCCTCATCCCCGACTCGTTGCTCGTAAAAGAGGCCACTGATCTTCTGCGCGAGCATGCCACTGACCTTCTGTTCAATCACTCGATGCGCGTTTACTTTTTTGCGGCTGAGCAGGGGCGCCAAATCAATCGCCAATTCGACCCCGAGCTTCTCTACGTCGCGGCCGCATTTCACGATTTCGGCCTCATCCAGAAGTATTCCAGTCCAGACGAAAGGTTCGAGGTGGATGGCGCGAACGTTGCCCGGCAGTTCCTCAGTGCGCATAGCGTTCCCGAAGAGAAGATACGAACAGTGTGGGAAGCGATCGCTCTGCACACCACGCCCGGCATCACGCAGCACATGGCACCTGAAATAGCCTTACTCTATTCGGGCGTCGGTCTTGATGTGCTAGGAAGAGGTTTGGATCTGTTTCCCTCGGCATCGCGGAAGCATATCGTCGCCAGATACCCTCGGACAGACTTCCGGGCAAGGTTCATCCATGAGTACTTTGCCGGATTCGCGCACAAGCCCGGCACGACCTATGGCACGGTGAACTCCAGCATTTGTGAGCGTCTGATTCCCGGCTACAAGGCCCCGAATGCCGTCGATCTTATCAACGCGTCCCCTTTTCCCGATTCCGAATGATGCTGAACGACACCGAAGGAGAATAGCCATGCCGGAGATGAAAGCGATGGAGCTAACAGAGGAACTCGCCCTGCGCCCGGTGACACGTCCGGTTCCCGAGCCGGAACCCGGCGAATTGCTGATTCAGGTCTCGGCTGTCGGAGTAACTCCCACAGAAACGCTCTGGTATCCCACCAGCCACAAGACGGACGGAACAATCCGCTCCAATGCCATTCCCGGACATGAGTTTGCGGGCACAGTCGCGAAGTTGGGTGCAGGAGTAACTGGCTACAGCGTGGGAGATGCTGTCTTCGGATTTAATGATTGGTTTGCGGAGGGTGCGACGGCAGAGTTCTGCCTGACCAAACCCGCGAATCTTTCTCCGAAGCCGCCTTCGTTATCCGATTCCGAGGCAGCCTCCATTCCGATTAGCGTGTTGACGGCATGGCAGGGCCTGCATCTGCGAGCTAAGTTACAGAAAGGTGAACGAGTTCTGATCCACGGCGGGTCCGGCGCCGTTGGGCTATTCGCCGTGCAACTTGCAAGATCTTTCGGAGCGGTCGTGATTGCCACGTCCTCCAAAGCGAACATCGACTTCGTGAGGCAACTCGGGGCAAATGACGTCATCGATTATCGCGAGAGTCGTTTTGAAGAGGCCGGCAGCGTCGATGTAGTTTTCGATACGGTCGGTAGGGAAACCCTTGAGAGATCGTGGGGGCTTCTCAAGCCCGGTGGCAGGTTGGTCACGATTGCGGCAGACGCTGAATCCAACACGGATCCACGAGTAAAGAGTGCTTTCTTCATTGTGGAACAGAACGGCGAACAACTGACAACCCTGGGAAGGCTTTTCGACTCCGGAGAGTTGCGGGCTTTTGTCAAAGCTGAGCTGCCGTTGGAAGAAGCAGATCGGGCGTATCGTGGCACGATTGGCAGCCATCCCGGTAAGGCAGTGCTCCGGCCGCGACCGGTGTAAGGCGCGGGATTCATCCCCCACGCTTGAATCGGTTGACGTACTCCGCAGCGGTAATTCCCAACATACGCTGGAAGCTGCGGCGCATCGAATCCGCAGATCCAAATCCACATGCGTCGGCGATTTCCTTCAGCCCTTTGGAAGAGCTATCGATCATTTGCTGCGCAGCTTCCACCCGCAAACGATCGACAAGCTGTCCGGGGTTCATTTTGGTTTCGCGGAGGCACACACGCGAGAAGTGCCTTGGGCTCATTCCCATCTTCTCAGCCAAAGTTTCGACGGAGAGATCGCCTCGAAGGTTCTCGAGCATGTAGACCTGCAACTCGCGTAGAGGTTCGAACGCTGTCGCCTGACGCGAGAGCATATGGCTGTACTGCCCCTGTCCGCCGGGCCGGACAAGAAACATGACCAGCTGACGCGCTATCGCCAGAGCTGCTTGGTGGCCGTAGTCTTCTTCGACCAGAGCGAGCGACAGGTCAATCCCCGCAGTAATTCCCGCCGACGTGTACATGTTGCCGTCGCGAAGAAAGATGGGATCCGACTCAACCTTCACGCCAGGAAAATCCTTTGCAAGCTTGTCGCAGAATCTCCAGTGCGTCACGACTCTCTTGCCTTCGAGGAGGCCAGCAGCAGCTAACATGAACGCGCCGGTGCAGATGGAAGCGACGCGACGAGAGCGCGATGCTGCATCCGCGATCCAGTCGACGTATTCGCGAGTGTATTGGCCGGACTCCGCTCCTGGGCCGCCAGCGATAACCAGAGTGTCGATGTTGCCAGATAGGTCCTCAGGCGAAACTGCGCCAGCAATGCTTACGCCACGACTGGTTTGTAGTTCACCAGAACCGTCGGCAGCGACCATGGAGACTCGATAGTGCGGTACATTCGAGAACACCTCAAGAGGCCCGGTCACGTCAAGAATCTGCACCGGCGGCGGCCCACTGATGACCACGTTTCGCATACCACCATTCTAGGCGCGCGAAGAGCGCAATCGATCCTGCGGGGTGGACGGAGGGCTTGGTACGGCGAGAGAGAAGGCCCCCTTCCGACGGTGCTCTGCCCGGATCTTGCTAGCCTATCCAGCTTGAGTTGCGAATGACGCTGCAGAAGTTTCCTCGGACAAATTTCGGATCTTTATCGGCAAGCACATCCGCCTTCACGTTTCCGAAAGTCGTATGGGCTTTGCTGTGAATGCCGTCGTAGAAGGCCTGAATGATGTCTTCCTTGAAATGCTGGGTGCGGGGATATACCGCTACCACTGCATTACGAGCGTCATCGGAGTAGAGAGAGTAGGTTAGACCCAATACATCCATCTCTACACCCGCTGTAACGAGCGCCACGACCGGGTGCATATACTGCGGGATGCCAGGCGTTGTATGAAGCGCGATGGCGGCCCAGACTGTATCGACATCCTGTTTCGCAATGCCTCGCTGCTTGAGAAATTCTCTGGCGGCATTGGCTCCATCCACCTCGAACCGGTCTGTGGGACTGCTATGGCTCGGCATCAGACCAATGTCGTGGAACATGGCGCCTGCGTAGAGCAACTCGGGGTCGAAGTCGACTCCGCGTTGCCTCCCAGCAATCGCGCCGAAGTAAAAAACGCGACTCGAGTGATTAAAGAGGAGTTCGGTCTCGGTGTCTCGAATGAACTCTGTAATCTGACGCGCCAACCTGGTGTCGGGGATTTTAACACCGCAGATCGGCATCATCGAAGCAGGAGCGTCTGAACTGACGGCCATTTTGTTTCTCCTCTATCGTGTTTCAGAGAGGCTAGGTTAGTAGTTCTTCGGTCAGGGTTCCATGACATAGTTCCAGCAAATCCGGACATTGGTTCGCATCCTCTCCAGGTACGGGAAAACGGGATCTGCGCTGGCTGAGCGCCAATACGAGCGGTGCTGAACAGCTACGGTTTACCCAGAATTGCGGGCGTCTGGGCATCGACGGCCGATAACAGGCCGATGCATATTTCCAGCACCGACGATCCGTCGAAATACGCGTTGGCGACTTTTCAGAAATTATCTGGCTACGGTGTTTCTCGGTACGTGATCCGCGCGGAATTTTGCTCCTCATACTGGACGTATCGAAAGCTCTCGCTGCCTAAATTCAGTGTCGCTCAACCCAGCAACTCACGCCGAGATGCCACGGATTACACTCAAACTATATGCTCAACCGGGGCTATGCCTACGCCACAATCATCAGCAGCAAATGCCATGGGCAAACGCTGCTCTCCTATTTGGCGAGCCTTTACCCCCACTCAACCCCACAAGTCTGGCAACAGAAATTGAACAATGGCGAAGTCACTCTCAACGGCGTCATCGCCACCGGAAGCGAATCAGTCGCTTCAGGCCAAACCCTTATCTGGAACCGTCCCCATGGATCGAACCAGACGCCCCTCGGCACTTCGAAGTCCTGTTGGATGACCCCCATCTGCTGGCCGTCAACAAACCTAGCGGGCTGCCCACCCTTCCCGGTGCCGGCTTCATGGAAAACACCCTCTTGCGCCTGGTGCAAAAGCATGTCCCCGATGCAAACCCTGTTCACCGGTTGGGGCGAGGTACCAGCGGTATCGTGCTGTTTGCCAAAACTCCGCAGGTAGCCTCTAGCCTGACTGCAAACTGGAACACGCCAAAGGCTCAGAAGATCTACCGGGCGCTGGCTCAAAACGTTGCAGAGCAGGATGTCTACGAAATCCTCACGCCCATCGGGCGCGTACCGCACCCGCGCCTCGGTTCCGTGTGGGCCACCAACCCAAATGGCAAACCGTCAAAGTCTTTGGCAAAGGTGATCTCACGCAGCGCAAGCACCACAACATTCGAAGTAAGCCTTTATTCGGGCCGCCCTCATCAAATCAGAATCCATCTGGCATCCATCGGCCATATGCTGGTCGGCGACCCTCTGTACGGTGTAACCGGCCAGCCTCTTGAAAATCTTCCCGGCGTCCCTGGCGATGGAGGATATTTCCTGCACGCCGAATTTCTGAAATTTCCCCACCCCATCACCGGAGAACAAATCAATCTTGAGGCAGCTTTGCCGTCCGGATTCCCATTACATCAGTAGGTTCACGGCACCAGTCGAATCAGGGTAGGCTTTGAAGGCTGCGCCCCTTTCATTCCGAATGCGAACGAAGCGAGTTGAATTACATCTCTACATCCTAGTAATGATGGTTAACCGAAAACACGCCAATCGACGAACAACGGCTTCACTTGACTGCGTAACGTCCTACTGATAGGAAGTGGAGCCACCGGACAGCCCCTGGATAAGCTGAAAGAATCTAGCGTCTGGATTACTGCAGTAGCCCAAGAAAATCGCCTGTCGCCAAGAGGCCTTTCTGTAAACCCACAGCTGTCCGCACATAGTTGTTCTGCAATCGTTATGATCAGAACTGATATCTCAGAATTCGACGTAAGAGGGGACGGCTGGTGCCAGTTTCTGCAAATCGTGTTTGGCGGCAATTGCCAAATGAGATCCGAGTCGCCGTCTGCCAGGTTTTTTGGGCTGAGTCAAAGGGCGCCGAGAAACAGCTTCTCTTTGCCTCTCTTGCTAGAGCAAAGAAACTGCGTGAGGTCTTTGTCCGCAAAAGCCCGATTGAGCGGCTGGTCAACTGGACGGCGGCAACCTTGTCACTTCCTGACCCGATCGTGGATGACCTGCTGAAGAAATATCTCCTCCACGAGTATCGTGCCGTTATTGTCAGCTTTCTTGACTTGATCAATATTCCCCATTCCGAGGGAATGATCGAGGAGAGCTTTGACTACGCCACCCTGACAAACGAACGCGTTCAGGAGGCCGCCCGAAACTTGCTCGCATCGGCAGATCGCACCGGCGCCGAGCTTTACCTGAAGTACCTCATGCTTCAAGGTGGACCTTGGGTTGGGATTGAAGAAATCCTGCCAACCGGGGAGTAAAAGCCCGCGGTCAAACTTCATCTTCTACGGCACCGGCGCGCACTTGGCGTCTCCGATTGGCCTGTCTTGAGTTCGGTGCCCTGGATTATCGAATGAAGCCAACAGGGCCTAGCGCAAATCTACCAGCGCGGATGTGAAGAGGGATCCGAAACGGTCGTTCACAGGATCCTCAAGATTCTGCTTGCAGCCCAGATATCGCTCGGTAGTTAGCACGGAAACATGCCCGAGGAGAAATTGAATCTGCTCCAGCTCTTCACCGTTCACATGGCAGAGTTTTGCGCAGGTCCTGCGAAGATCATGAGGAGCAAGTTGATCCAATTGCATCCGCTCCGCGCACCGTCGAACAACATACCAGATGACGTTCTCGGAAATCCCTTTGCCCCACGGCGTCCCGTGGCGGCTGACGGCACGGAAAACCCGGTCCGCTGTGACCTTGGAGGAAGACATCCATCGATCGATGGCGGCCTTTACCCAAGGCGGGACCGGAACTGTCCGAATGTGGCCGCCTTTTCCAATCAGGTCTACGATGGCCCAATGTCCGTGCCGGATCTGAACGTCATCAACCTCCAAAGCAGAAAGTTCAGCACGTCGCAGCCCGCAGCCAAGAAGCACGGAAATCATCGCAAGGTCACGAAGGCTGCGCAGGTCTTTGCCGTCAGCTTTTTCCAAGAGCATTTTCGCTTGATCGAGGGTCAACCAATTACCAATGCGCGAACCCAACTGCTTCACACCCTTGACCCTTCGAATTCCGGCGGCGAGTTCCGGACTGAGCAACCCAGAATCTGAGGCCTCGTAGGCAAGCCTCCTAACGGATGCAAGCCGTTGATTGATTGTGCCGGCAGCGAGTCCGACGGATTCCAAGTACAGTCGGAATTTCAGTACCACGGCTCGATTCAGGGAGAGTCGGGGCTCGGAACAGTACCAAGTGATGAATTGCTCCATCGCGAACTTGTAGTTCCGTCTCGAGCTTGCTGAGCTCAGGCTGTTCAACACTGCGTTTTTCGAATGATCCAGATCCGGCAGGCGAAGGACGATCTTGCGACGAAGTGGCTTCTTGTTCTTCTTGCGCATACGAGCGGCCTCCATACCGCTGGAATGCGTCGAAGATACATCCGTGCCATATCCGCTCTGCGGGCACAATAATCATCGAAGAGTGCACAGGCGATAATGCACTCATTGGGAATTTCAGAACGACGAGAACGGATAAATCGCTGGAAGCCGCTCTATTAGCTATCTCGGAGAGCGATCATTGGATCGATACGCGTTGCTCTTCGCGCCGGCAGGAGACATGCAACAGCGGACGTGACGGTGAATACCCCCGCAATGACTGCGAGGACGGAGGCGTCGCGCAAACCGCTCTGGGTCCAACGATGGACTGGATCGCTGAGGCCGATGCTGAGGAGAATGCCGAGGATGAGTCCCATGCCGGTGGTTCGAGCGGTTGAGGTCAGGGTGAGCAGCAGAACATTCCACCGCGGGGCGCCGAGCGCCGTGCGGATGCCGAATTCACGGGTTCGCTGCTCGACAGAGTAGGCCACTACGCTGGCGAGGCCGATGGCGGCGAGACCGAGGGATACGAAGGAAAAGGCTGCGAAGAGGACTGCGATAAAGCGCTCGCGCGACCACGTGAACAGGGAAAGATAGTCATCCATCGAGTAGGCCCAGCCGACTGCCTGGTCTTGATTGAGGGCTCGAATATTGGTGCTGATGGCGTGGAGAAGGGCGGTGGGGTTGCCGGTAGTGCGAATGAGAAGGTTTGTACTTGGCGAGACGAGGATCGAGGATGGGAGATACGCCTGAGGCAGGATGGGACGGTGCAGACCGTCGTTGCGCACATCGCCGACTACGCCGATGACCTGGTAGGGCCGGTCGATGTCGGGTGCCTTTAGCACAGCAGTTTGCGATAACCCGGCGGGTAGGATCTGTCTTCCGATGGGGTCGGAGCCAGGAAAGTAGCGTTGGGCGAAGGTTTTGCTGATGACGGCGACGTGGGCTCCGCGCAGGACTTCCTGGCGAGTGACGGTTCGTCCCTGCAGAAGCGGGATGCGGAGGACGGAGAAATATTCGGAGCCAACCAGATTGAGTCCGCTTTTTTGACTACTGTCGAGAGTGCTGCCCGTGACTTGTACGGACTGGGTCCAGTTGCTGTCGGGCGGCAAGCCTGCCCCGGAAATAGAGGCCTCGGTAACTCCGGATGTGGTTTTGATCTTCTCGATTAGCGCGTCATAATAGTTCACCCTCTCCTGCCACGCTGGGAAGGATTTGTCGGGCAGGTTGATTTGCAGCGTGAGTATCTGATGGCTGTCAAAGCCGAGTTGGGCGGCGTAAGCCTCACGGAAAGTGCGCATGGCGGCGCCTGCACCGGCGAGCATGAGCACAGTGAGCGCGATCTGTCCGACCATGAGGGCGGTGCGGGTGCGCGCCCCGTGAGAAGTCGTGCTACGGGAGCTGGCCGACTGGGCCATCCGACTGATGTGAGGACTCGAAAACTGCAAGGCCGGAGAGATGCCAGCGAGGATTCCAATGACGACCGAGACCGCGGTGCTGAACAGTAGAACCGGTGAGTTCAGAGTGATGACGACTTCATGCGGGATGGAGTACTCGGGGATCAAGCCGGTGATGAAGTGCACGGCGGCATAGGCAAAGGATATGCCGAGAACGCCGCCGGTAAGGGACAGCATGACGGCCTCGGAAAGCAGTTGTTGCACGATGCGGAGCCGGGAGGAGCCGAGGGCGAGGCGAGTTGCGAGCTCCTGCACGCGCGCGGTTCCGCGGGCGAGCATGAGGATGGAGACGTTGCCGCAACCGATGAACAGCAGGAGGAAGACGGCGACGAACAGCAGAATCAGAGTGCCTTTGAACTCGCCGAGTATCCAGTCGTTGAGGCTCTGAACCCTGACGCGATAGGCATCGTGCGGCAAGAGCGATGGTTCAGCGTGGCCGGCCTGTTGCACGAAGCTGGTCAGTTCGTCTGCAGCCCTAGCGGTCGAGACATCGGGGCGGAGGCGTATGAGCGTCCGCAAGCGGCTCTTTGGATCCGTGCCTGCCGGCATGGGTAGATACACCCCTGCCTCACGCCAGGTGAAGCGCGGGCACTCGACGCCAATGACGGTGTATTTCTGCCGGCTAAGTTCGAGGACCTTACCGAGGACGTCAGGCCTGGAGGCGAAATGGGTCTTCCAAAAGGGATAGCTGATGACGGCTACCGGGGGAGGGGCTACACCGGCGGGAGCTTCAGCCGCAGTGAACCCTCGGCCCATGAGCGGTGGTGCGCCCAGGAATTGAAGACCGTTGCCGGTCATCTCCAGCACTTTGACCGACTGCGGCATTTCGCTGTCGGTGGCGACCATGTTTCCCTCTTTCTCCGCCATGACGTCTTCAATTGATTTGGCGTGGCGAAGCCCGTCGACCTCAGAGAGGGTGAAGGGAATCTGCCTAGGGCCGCTGCTTTGCTTGTTCTCGAGGGTGATGAAAGCGATGCGATCGGGTTCCGATAGGGGTAGGGGTCGATCAGAACTCCGTATAGGACGCTGTAGACGGCGGCGGTGGCTCCGATGCCGAGCGCCATGGAGAGAACTGCGGTAAAAGCGTAGACGCGATGCTTGGTGAGATGCCTGCGAGCAAAGGAAATATCCTGGAACAGTGTGAACATGACGCCTCGTCTTCCAATCCGTCTTCCGATCAAACCCACTTGTGACACACAGGATAGGTGGCAATTAGACAGCCAATTCAGCGCGGGCTAAGTCCAGCAAAATCAGGGTCGCGGGCGGGAGCGGTCTTGCAAGAGTGCCCGGTGATGATCGGGGCGTTCAGATACGGACACTTTATTGCGTGAATCATGCCGGTGAGAGTTGGCATTCCATAAGAATATGGGGAAATCAGTTTTGGCTTGCTTTGTTCTCAACTGTCGCGATCACGGGCAATGCACTCATCCACAGTCGGTCAATGAGTGAGTTGGCGATTTACCTTCAACCTCAAGTCATCAGCTTTAGGGTTGAGGTGAGCCTGAGTTTCTTCCGCATGTCGATCACGCCAGAGCGTACTCACGGTTCCACTTTTGTCGGACCGTAGTTTGCCTCGAGGATTAATTCCATTGCACGCGTTAATCTTCGCCACTCGCTTGCTTTTGAGGCCAGCTGCTCGCGTCCTTTCGCTGTAGGCGAATAAAATCGCGCTTTGCGGTTGTTGGCGCTCAAGCCCCACTTCGCACGAATCCACTTTCTATCTTCCATGCGCTGCAAGGCCACGTATAGCGATCCATGATCAATTAGAAATACGTCCTCCGATTGACGTTGAATCGATCGCGCTATGCCTTGCCCATGGCACGGTCCAAAGATCAGGCTTTTGAGGATCATGAGATCCAGCGTTCCCTGCAGCAGCGAAATTCGCTCGTCGTGTTTGCCTTGGGCCATCATTCTAGTCAACCCAAAGCCTCAATTAAGTGACGACAGAGGTCAATCGTCCAGTTTCGAACATGCTGTTTCAAAAGTGAACAGCCGCTCGCATCAAACCGGCTCTGCAACGACTGCTTTACAGAGACTATCGAGAAGACGGACTGGCTTCTTGCGTGCTCTTGAGTTCACCGGCAGTTCATCTCGTTCCCTCGGATCTTGGCAACGGCGGTCTCCGTGCCTCCGTGGCTCGAGAAATGAACTGGTTCCAGGAGAGGTTTTTTTCTTATGAATGTGAAAGGAATGATTGGTTGCTTCCTGTTTATTGTTTTCGTCGTAGCTTGCCGAACTGCCGGAGCACAGACGGACGAGCCGCACGACCGACTCTTTAGCACGATCAGTCTTTGGACGCCAAGCTATTCGAAGCGTATAACCACTGCGACTTGGCAACGCTCGGAACGATGGTGTCCGACGACCTGGAGTTCTATCACGATCAGACCGGTCTTTCGGTTGGGAAAGCTCCGTTCCTCGCGGCCATTAAGCAGAACATCTGCGGTAGGGTGGAGCGAACTTTGCTCGCCGACACGCTCGAGGTGTACCCACTCAAGGGATATGGGGCAGTGGAGATTGGAGTTCATTGCTTCCACCACCCAGCGCATCCCGAAGATGGTATGGGCGATGCCAAGTTCGTAACCCTGTGGCAGAACAAGAATGGGGAGTGGAAGGTAACTCGAGTGATCAGCTACGAGCACAACCATGGGCTCTTAGCGAAGTAAGCGCTGCGAAGTTGCTGTCGTTTGGACGTCGCATTGACTGATCCTCATCCTGGCATTGCTAGAGAAGTGAGTCAGTGGCAGCGCCCGGGTCAATTCAACCAAAACGCCCCGGCACAAGGGTCAGCCGAGAGCATGACAGAAGGATTCCCAATGAAAAGAAGAACCATGTCCTTGATTTCTGCGGCGGTGCTTGGGCTATTACTCGCGGCAGCGCAGCCGGTGATAGCACAGGCTAACGAGGTGCCCATGCCGCACGCCTGCAGTGTTCCGCCCGCAGAGTTGCAGGCGGAGAAGAAAGTCGTGCTGGAGTTCCTCCGACCGGGCATAACTCTACGAGAGCTTATCGCCTTGATCGACCCTAGCTATGTTCAGCACAATCCGGCTGTGTTGAAGGCTGCCGCAGAGAAACACATCAGCGACTATGAAGAGTTCAAGCTCTTGTTCACCCGAATTGCTACCTTAGGAAACCCGGGAGGGAGGAACGTACTCGATGGCCCTGCCAGACAGGGAGGCCGAGCGCCGCAGGCCGTGATTGTCCTGGCCGAATGCGACCTTGTGACAGCGATTATCAAGAACACGCCTCGAGATCCAACTGCGTCGCCGGGAACTACCTATGAGCGATTCAGCTTCGACACGTTCCGGGTTCGCAACGGCAAACTGGTAGAACACTGGGATGATGAGGAGATCACAGCGGAGTCAATGCAAACGCTTCGTAAGCTGGATCAATAGTTTTTCCACCACCAGCCTCCTTCCTCGGAATGAGGCACGCCATCGAGGTAGTTGATCGGACCGATCGTCGGGTGACGCCGGCCGACGTCCACACCAAGTTCCTCGAACGAGGCGTTCGAGGCTTCCTAGTATGCCGCGCACCTTTCGCAGGCGGAACGGACGCGGCAGCGGCTCGTCACTTGAAAGTTGACTTTGCCGGCTCGTGATCGCAATTATATGGATACGCCATATGTGGGAGTAATAATGTCCGAGCTCGAGTGGAAGAAAGTCAGCGCGGAGCTTTTGATCCTGTCGCTCGTCGAGGCCCGGCCACGACATGGATACGAGATTTCAAAGCTCATCGAGCAGCGCTCCGGTGGGGCGGTCACCTTTTATGTCGCCTCACTCTACCCATTGCTCTATCGCCTGGAGAAGCGCGGATGGATTCAGGGTCGGTGGGTAGAAAAGAGCGGACAGCGTCGGCGGCGTTATTACCGACTGACATCGGAGGGGCAGAAGGTTTTGGCCTCGCAGCGCCGTGGCTGGAAGCATTTTGTGGAGGCGGTCAACCGGATCACGGAGGCGGAACATGCCTGATTGGAGGAAGGAAATTGCGAGGCGGCTCTTCTCACTCAATCTGGAATCGGCTCGCGAGTTCGAGATTGTTGAGGAATTGTCGCAGCACTTGGAGGATCGTTATCAGGAGTTGATTTCCGGCGACGTGACGGAAGAGGATGCACGGCGCGCCGTGCTAAGAGAACTCAATGACGGGGAGATGTTTGCGCAAGAGCGACCGAGGGTAGTGCGTGAGGCGCGGCGGGAACCAGCGGGACATGGAAGTGGTGGGCGAGGCTTCGTTGCGAGCCTCGGGCAGGACCTGCACTATGCGCTCCGCCAGTTCCAGCGCAACCCTGGGTTCGCGTTGGTGGCGATTCTCACTCTCGGGCTTGGTATTGGAGCCAGCACTGCGATTTTCAGCGTCATCGACAACGTGCTGCTCGAGCCATTCCCATATAAGGATGTTGAACACATCATCTATCCGCGTGTTCATGGCGTTGCACAAGGTCCTGATGAGGGGCGGCAGGGATTCAGTTCGGATGAGCTTCTGGCGTTTGCCGGGGAGAATCACTCGCTTGACGGCGTAATTGGCACCGCCGACGATCCCGTGCTTTACCAACGTGGCGCGGGGGTTGAATGGCTCTACGGAGCCGACATGACACCTGGCTCGTTTGAGTTTTTCGGCATGCCGGCGTTGTATGGCCGGGTGATGCAACCTGAAGACTACAAGGCGGGAGCACCGCCAGTCTTTGTCCTGCGCTACAAGGCATGGAAGACGCATTTCAACGGTGATCTAAATGTGTTGAATAGAGTTTTCGTGCTGAATGGAACGGCGCGCACTTTGATCGGAATCATGCCACCCCGCTTCGGCTGGTATGACGCCGATGTGTGGATTCCGAAGATGCCGCATCCGGGAATGTCGACTGGCTTTGCGGGGATGCCGGAGCGCTGGTTCGTCCTGGGACGGCTTAAGCACGGCGTCACGGTAGAGCAAGCGTCAGCAGAGCTGACCGACATCGTCAATCCCTTGGCTAAACTTCGCCCGCAAGATTATCCAAGTCAGTTCCAACTGTTTGCAGTGCCCTTCGGTCATGCAGGAGCGCACATTGAGTCCACGTTGTATACGGTTTTGGCGGCCGTGGGATTGCTTCTGCTGATCGCCTGTGTGAATGTGGCGAACCTGATGCTGGCTCGAGCGACTTCGCGAGAAAAGGAGTTTGCGCTGCGCGCGGTGCTGGGAGCAGGACAAGCGAGGCTGGTACGACTGCTGCTGATTGAAAGCCTTGTACTGGCGATTGGCGGAGCGGTATTCGGTGTTTTAGGTGCGTGGGGAGGACTGAAGTTCATTGTCGCCACGATGCCACCGGATTCGATTCCTGCGGAGTCAGTGATTGGATTGAATGCGCAGGTGTTGGCTTTCACACTGGCATTGGCCGTGTTGACTCCACTGATTTTCGGCCTGGCGCCGGCACTGCAAGCAGCGCGTCGCGATCTGAACGATCCATTGCGAGACATGGGAAGGGGCGTGATCGGCGGGTTTCGGACGGCGCGCATGCGCGATGCTGCAGTAGTGGTGGAAGTGGCGGTTTCACTGACCCTGCTGGTGGGCGCGGGGCTTTTGATGCATA
The DNA here is from genome assembly GCA_963763665.1 of uncultured Acidobacteriaceae bacterium. Taxonomy (GTDB): domain Bacteria; phylum Acidobacteriota; class Terriglobia; order Terriglobales; family Acidobacteriaceae; genus KBS-83. The sequence continues at coordinate 106,459 of CAVXPT010000012.1, forward strand.
GTTTTCTGGCGATGCGCAGGGTGAACCTGGGACTCGAGGCAGATCACGTCTTCAAAACGACGTTGCTGTTGCCACCGGATCGCTACAAAACAGCCGAGCAGGTGAGCGCATTCGTCAGGTCGGTGTTGGAACGTGTAAAGGCGATTCCAGGGGTAACGGATGCGGCGGAATCGAGTTCGGTGCCGCCCAACAACAGCCGCGACAGCAAGGTCGAGATATTCGGCAAACCTCTGGAGAAGCAGTGGCGCGCACAGGTGCAAAACGTCAGCGCAACCTACTTCCGTGCCCTGCGTATTCCGTTTGAGATGGGGCGAGGGTTTACCGAGACTGAAATCAACGATGCGAGAAAGGTGGCCGTGGTGAACCGGAAGTTTGTTTCGACCTATCTATCCGGTGAAGACCCGATCGGACGTCGAGTGAAACTGGCGGAACTTGAAAGCGTTGCCGATTCGCTGCGCGAGCCTTCGTTCGAGATTGTTGGAGTGGTTGATGACGTCTCAAATCAGGGTGCGCCGGGCTACGGCAGAGGCGGCCTGCAGGCTCCGATTGAACCGCAGGTGTGGGTACCCTATACCGTGACAGGATCTGGAGAGCGAAGCCTGCTCGTTCGCTCGGTACAGATGCCGATGTCACTGATGGAGGAAGTACAGCAAGCAGTATGGGCTACGGATCCAGGGGTGGCGCTGATGTATCCCGACTCGTTGGATCAAATGATCAGCCGGAGATGGTACGCGGGCCCTCGCTTCGCCCTGCTTATGATGATGATTTTCGGTGCCGTGGGGCTGATTCTTGTGACAGTGGGCGTTTACAGCGTGCTGGCGTACACGACGGCTCAGCGAACGCACGAAATTGGAGTCCGCATGGCTCTGGGTGCGGAACGCGCGAACGTGCTTCGCCTCGTTATCATCAGAGGCTTGCGGTTAGTCCTGGCGGGAGTTGGTGTAGGACTGGTCGTTAGCCTGTTTTTGGGACGAGCCATTCAGGCACAGTTATGGCCCGGAGTGAAGCCCTATGATCCAGTGACCTTGGCGAGCACGGTTGTATTATTGCTGGCAACCGGAGTACTTGCATGTTGGATTCCGGCGAGAAGAGCGGCACGGGTGGATCCGATGGTGGCGCTGCGATACGAATAGCGACCGTCGAGGAACGGTAACAGATCGGAGATTCGAGCCAGCCGCGTCGCAATTGGTGCAGACTGCGACCTAGATTGTTGAGTTCAGGTCTTGTCGCTCATTGAACCGCTTGCGTTAGCGCATTGGCGATTCGGCGACCATTTGCAATGTTCGCGTTTCACACGGATCTCAAACCAAGTCATTCCTGACGCAAGGCGGTAGTCGGGTCCACGCCGCTGGCTCGCAACGCGGGGATGAAACCGGCAAATCCCGCCGCTGAGGCCAGAACGACTGCAGCTCCCATGAACGTCAATGGGTCGTGCGCGTTCAATCCATAGAGTTGGCTGCGAATCAGATTGGCGAGGGCCAGCGCCAGCGCGAACCCGGCTGCCAGGCCGAATCCGATGAGAAGGAAAACTTCGCGCATCACCATCGTGATGACCTTGCTCCGCAAGGCCCCCAGCGCAATGCGGATGCCGATTTCGCGCGTCCGACGCAAGACCGCGTAGGCCATTACGCCATACAGCCCGATAACGGCGAGCAGTGTCGCCACGGCACCGAAGGTCGCGGAGAGGCTGGCCACCAGTCGTTCCGTCCGCAGACAGAATCCGATCTGTTTGTTCACTGTTTCCAGAGTGACCACCGCCACGTGCGGGTCGAACTGGTGCAACCGTTTGCGCAGTGCCTCCTCGAATTGACGTGGATCGCTTTGCGTGCGCACATAAGCGGTCATCCCGCGAATGTTCGAGACTGCGAGGTAAGGAAAATAAGCCTGCGCATGGGGCGTCTCTCGCAGGTCGTGGTACTTTTTGTCCGCGATGACTCCGATGACCTCAGTAGTCGGCGTGACCGTCTGCATATCATTCACCAACCCGAAGCGCTGCCCGATGGGATTGCGGCCGGGGAAGTATTCCCTGGCAAAACTCTCATTGACGACGGCGTAGTCGGTTGGCGCAACATCCTGGGAAGTGAAGGCTCGACCGGCAATAACGGGAATGCCGAGCGTGGCGAAGTAGTCCGGGCTTACCTGGCTGAGATATGGCTGCTGTTCAATCGGCGTCCCCTCGAAGTCCTTGCCCACAATCGCATTCTGCCATGCAAACCCACGCAGGATCGGCATGGTGGAGAATGCAACCGACTCAACACCGTGCATTGACTGGAGGTTTTCGTTCATCCGTTCATACCAGGACTTAGTTTCCTCGTAGGAGTAGCCGCTCAGCGTGGGACTGGTTGTGAAGGTAAGAAGGTGATCGGTTGGAAAACCCGGTCCCACATCTTCCAGGTTGCGCAAAGTACGAACAAAGAGGCCCGCGCCCACGAGCAACAGCAACGACAAGGACATCTGTATGGCAACCAGAGTGCGGCGAAGAGAAATGCCGCCGGCCGAAAGGGCGCCCGATCGGTCCCCGAGCGAGGAGGTGATTTCGGTGCGAGAGCTGCGAACGGCAGGCAGGAGTCCGAACACCAGGGAGGTCAGGAGCATGACACCCACCGCAAAGGCCAGAACGCGTCCATCGGGAATCGGCGAAACTTGAAATTCGGTCACCGCATCCGCAGGCAGGTAGATGCGCAAGAGAACGCGATCCACCAAAAACGCCAACGCCAGTCCCACAACGGTTCCACAGGCAGAGAGGAGCAGACTTTCGACCAGCAACTGGCGAACAATACGGACACGTCCAGCACCGATCGCCAGACGAACTGCGAATTCTTTTTCTCGAGCCGTGGCGCGTGCTAGGAACAGATTTGCCAGGTTGGCACAGGCGAGAAGAAGGACCGCTCCCGTGAGCGCCAGCAGCAGCCATAGCGGGGTGCGCATATACTCGCGCAGCCCATTGTCAGAGCCTGGAAGGAGCTGAATGCGATTGCGGAGAAATATCTGCCGGTCCGCGGCGGTTGCTGATCGCATGAATTCAGGCTGCAGCGATTCCATCTCGAGAATGCCGTGGAGCAGCGGCTGCAGCGACACTTGAGCTTGCTCCATACTGATGCCTGGCTTTAAACGGCCGTATGCGGTGACCCAACTCAGCCGGCGTCGCCGATCTTTCAACCCGTCGGAGTGCGGCGTCATCTCGGTCTTCATCATGATGGGAACGAAGACTTTCGCGGGGTTTCCCATCTCGACGCCGTCAAAGCCAGGCTGCGTAACTCCGATCACGGTCATCGGATAACTATTGAGCACGATGATCCGCCCAACAATGGATCGGTCCGCGTTAAAGTAGCTTCGCCAGAAGCTATAGCTCAGCACAACCACTGGTCTGCTGTCGGGAACGGAGTCGTCAGCGTGGCCAATGGTGCGCCCTAATACTGTGCCAACGCCCAGTGTCGGGAAATAGGCGCTCGAGACCAGCTCTGCGGAGATTACTTGCCCCATTTGATTCCCGTAGCCGATGGTTACGCTCGCCGGGAACCGGCAGAACATTCCCGAGAAGACCTGGTTGTTGTCGCGCAAGTCTTCAAACATCGGCCAGGAAATGGTGTTGGGGCCGAAACTGTTGCCATAATGGTTGCCGGTCTCCCGGACGATTACAAGCTGCTCGGCACGGCTCACCGGCAAAAGCTTCAGAACCACCTGATCGAGAAGGCTGAACATCGCGGTGTTTGCGCCGGTCCCAAGCGCCAGGGTTCCCACGGCGACCAGGGAGAAGGTTGGGTTCTTCGCGAGTGTCCGAATGCCGAACTGCACATCCTGCATCAGCCTGTCCAGCCAAACCCCAATGCGAACGTCGCGGACGTTCTGTACGACCCGATCGATTCCTCCTGTCTGGCGACGAGCATAGTCACGCGCCTCTTCGGGGTCCATGCCTGCCCGCAACTTCTCGGCTGCCACCAGTTCCACATAGGCCTCAAGTTCTTCATCAAAGTCGCGATCGAGTTGCCTTCTGCGGAATGCATTGTTCCAAAGCGCGCGAAGCCGACTGATCATAAGGCCTCCTGGCCGATGCCGAGTGCCGCCGCCATTGCGAAAGAGATGCGAGCCCAGCGTTCGGTTTCGGTGCGAAGATGCTTCCTTCCTGTCTTGGTTAACGAATAGAACTTTGCACGCCGATTTGTTTCCGCTTGGCCCCAACTGGAAGCGAGCCAGCCCGCCTGCTCCATTCGGTGAAGTGCGGGAAACAACGAGCCTGCCTTCACATCGAACGCGCCGTTGGTCATCTGCCCGATTCGGCGGGAGATCCCCATACCGTGCAATTGCTGAAGAGCGAGGGCTTTCAGGATCAAGACATCAAGGGTGCCTTGCAACAGTTCGGATTCATTGCCCGCCACGGAGCCTCCTATTGACTGTCTACAAGACCATAACCTCGACTCTTATAGACAGTCAATAGCAGGCTGAAATCTCTCGTCTTGCTCCAGACCAAAGCAATACCCGCCACGACCGCACACAGAGGGTGGTACCGATGGCCATTCTGTCCTGCATTCGCTTCTCCTGTTGCTTTCCCAGCAAAACTGAGCCGCACTCCTTTGGGTAACCAAATAGAAGGTGCGGAGCGCGCCTGTGAAGCAGAAGAGGGATGTACAGCAGGGGGCTGGCGCTGATGGTGCTGAAGACGCTTCAAGTTCTGGGCCCACTGCGGGTATGGAATTGCACGGCGCATCGCGCAGATCAGCGATCAACTACTCTCGGTCAATCAGGGAACGCTCTCTCCGGTCCTGTTGAGACTTGAGCAAGAAGGCGCTCTGCCCTCGCGGAAAAGCGGCGACCACGAAACAACCCACTGATTCCGCGGAGTTGACACGGTCACTCCATATCAGGGCAAAGCACTCGTCGACTGGACGAATCAAGTGAAAAGAGGCTCCTTGGGGAACAAGCGAATATTCGAACCTGTGCCTGAACCGATCATCCGAACCCGAACGGTTCGAGTCCGGCACGTGGGGAACAGAAACCGGAAATGTGGGAACAATCTGGGAACAATAAGCGGTTCCAGGAGCGTTTTCAGGGCCTTTGTGAGCGACGAGGGCCTTTCAGAGTCAATAAGTTAACGGTTGCCCAAATTTTGACACTGCAAGGGTCGTCGGTTCTAAACGGACGGTGAGCATTGAACCATGGACAGAATGCTGATATCCGCGAAGTGCTTACGCTAAGCCCATTTCGCCAAGCAGTATTGTCGTTTAGTGAGTCGGCGATTTGACACTTATCCAAAGAGCGCGCCTTCCCCTTCCTCTTGACAGTCAAGAAAACTTAAGCCTAATCTCATCTAGACCATCAAGAGGAGAGCGATGCGGGCAGCAAGTCAGAATACAGAACAGACGCCCACGTCCGGCGATCTGGTGCAAGGAACGCTGGACATGCTCATTCTCAAGACTCTGGCGCTCGAACCGATGCATGGGTATGGAATTGCGTTGCGGATTGAGCAGATCAGCCGTGGCGTCTTCCGGGTGAATCCGGGATCGCTGCTGCCGGCGCTGAGCCGTATCGAACGCTCGGGCCGCATTCGGTCAGAATGGCGCGCCACGGAAAACAATCGGCGCGCAAAATATTACACGCTGACCGCGAATGGCCGGCGAACTCTCTCGGCGGAAACCGAACGGTGGGGCAATCAGGCCGCTGCCATTGCCCGTATTCTCGAAGTCAAAGCCGGCGCCTGATTCCATTTACGGAGGCATCATGCATCAGCTCAGGAACTTGCTTCAAGGGTTACGGTCTCTGTTCGACAGGCAACGCGCCGACAACGAAATCGACGAAGAGATCGACGATTTCCTCGATGCCTCTGTAAAAGACAAGCAACGGTCTGGAGTGAGTCCGGAGCAGGCGCGCAGGGCGGCTCTGGTACAACTCGGTAGCCGCAATGCGATCAAGCATCGCGTCTGGTCTTCCCGGTGGGAATCCGCGGTGGACAATCTGCTTCAGGACGCACGCGTGAGTCTCCGCGGACTTTGCAAACGGCCCGCCTTCACAGTCGTGGCACTTCTCTCGCTCGCTTTGGGAATTGGCGCAAACACTGCGATCTTTACGCTTATTCAACAACTGGTGCTGCGCGACCTGCCGGTGCGGAATCCTGAACAACTGGTTACGCTTGGCGACGCGACGAACTCAGGAGTTGCGGGCGGCATCGACATCGGGCAGTACGGCATGTTTCCCTGGTACGCTACGCGACAATTGGAGGCGAATCCCGGCCCATTTCAGGGGATTGCCGCATTCGGCAGCTTTACGCCGAAGGTTTCGGTGCGCATCGATCGCGAATCAGCGTCATCCAATTCCGTCGCACAGCTCGCGTCGGCCAGTCTTGTTTCCGGTAACTATTTCAGCGTACTCGGTGCTCCTGCGCTGTTGGGCCGCACCATCACGCCGGTTGATGATGCAACTCCCGGCGCGGGTGCGGTGGCGGTGGCAAGCTATCACTTCTGGCAGCATTCTCTTTCCTCCGATCCGGAGATTCTCGGCAAGACGATCACGATCAACGGCATGCCGTTTGAGGTGATTGGAGTGATGCCGGCCGATTTTCATGGCCTGAAGCAAGGGCTGGAGCCGGCCGACCTATGGACGCCCACGACGATGCAGACGGCGATCATGCAGCAGCCGTCAATGCTCACACCGGCGTCAGGCCTGTACTTCATGAACGTATTTGGCCGCCTCACCGCTGAAGCAGCTGCCCAACAGCAGGTTCGTGCGCGGTTGCAAAGCTGGATCAACCAGCAGATTCATACTGCGATTCGCGTCAACGAGGGTACAGCGCTGACTGCCGCGCGACAGCAGGAGATCGATCACGAAGATCTTCCATTGATTGCTGCGAGTCACGGTATCTCCTATCTGCAGGACGAGTATCGACAGTCGTTACGGATTCTCATGGCAATCGTGGCGCTGGTGCTGTTGATTGCATGCGCCAATCTTGCGAATTTCCTGTTGGCGCGGGCAGCGACGCGACAACGGGAGATTGCTACGCGACTGGCGCTTGGATCAAGCCGGTCACGGATTGCGCGACAAAGCCTCATCGAAACCCTCCTGCTCTCAGTCGGAGGCGGTCTTGTGGGGCTTGCAGTCGCTTTCGCTGCAACACGCGTTCTGATTGGATTTGTGAGCCAGGGCAGTGCGTGGATTGCTGTGAGCCCAGCACCGAATCCTACAGTTTTGATCTTCACGCTCGGCGTTTCTCTCATCACGGGAATGCTTTTCGGGCTCGCCCCCGCTACTGCCGCAGCGCGGACTGCGGCGTATGACTCGCTGGGGTCTACGAATCGTACCTCCGGCGGCGGAAGGGGCCGTGCGTCGCGATGGTGGCCGAAATCACTCGTGGTAGGCCAGGTGATGCTGTCGCTTCTGCTGCTGGTGACGGCGGGGCTCTTTCTCCAGACGCTGCGCAACCTGCAGCAGCAGGACTACGGTTTTGAGCGCACATTCCTGCTGATGGCCCAGTTCGATGCGAAGCTTGCCGGCTACACTCCGGTTCGGACAGCCGATCTCCACCAACGTCTGCTCGATCGGCTTTCGGCCATTCCGGGAATTCAATCTGCGGCACTCGCGGGTACGCCGCCGATCAGCTCCGGAAACTGGCGTTCGAATATCTCCATTGGCGGTTATACGCCCGCACCAAAGGAGCGCAGGAATTCCGTGCTGAACCGCGTATCCGGCCGTTATTTTGAAACGGCAGGCATCGCGATCATGGCAGGGCGTTCCATCTCACCGTCGGATACGGTGAGCAGTCTCAAGGTGGCCGTCGTGAACCAGACCCTGGCTCATCACTTCTTTCCCAAGGGCAACGCAGTTGGACACTTGTTGACCATTGAGATCGATTCCGTGAAGGGGCCCTGGCAAATTGTAGGTATCGCACGGGACACAAGAGCGGGCAATCCGCGGAGCCAGGAGACGGAGATGATGACCTACATTCCGCTGGCTCAGATCCAGCCATTTGCTCCGGCTGCTGCCGGCGCTGGCGTGCGGGAAGAGAATCAGGACCGCTTTGCCGGATTCATTTTGCTACGCACGAGTGGCGATCCATCCGCCAGGATTGCTGACCTGCGCGCAGCTGTAGCGTCGGTCGATCCGAATCTTCCTCTGTTGAGTGTCAGCACGATTGGCGAGGACGTCTCGCGGATGATGGGGAATGACGAGCTGAGCTCCTCGCTGACAGGCATCTTTGCCCTTCTGGCGCTGGCGCTTGCAGCCATCGGCCTGTATGGCGTGATGAGTTACAACGTCGCTCAGCGGACAAATGAGATTGGCGTTCGACTTGCGCTGGGGGCACAAAAAAAGAACGTTCTTTGGATCATTCTTCGTGAGGCGTTACTTCTATTGTCGGCAGGAATGGCATTGGGACTGCCCCTCAGTCTGGGGGCCGCCAGGCTTATCCGCCAACAGCTCTTCGGCCTGAAGGCCGATGATCCGTTGACCTACGCCGTCGCCCTCATCGTGGTCAGCAGCGTGGTCATACTTTCGGCGTGGCTGCCTGCTCGGCGCGCAGCAGCAATCCATCCGGTGGAAGCGCTTCGATACGAATGACATTTGCCGTGCCACAGTGGCCGACCTTCCTGGTCAAGACGTTTCAGGAGAGTGGGATTCGTCAACACTTCCGCCTATTGGAATTTGATCGTTAGCCGTCATCTTCGCGTTGTGCTTCGGTGATACGTTCTGGCCGTTGCGATATCGCGCAGCGAGCACCCAACTCTTCGCTGGGCCATCAAAGGCTCCCTTCGCATTCGCAACTTGTTCGAGATATCCGACCGACTACCCGAATCAAAAAGATTCGAATTTGGTACGTGGGAACAGAAAGCGGAAATGTGGGAACAATCTGGGAACAATAAGCGGTTCCAGGGGCGTTTACTGGGCCTTTGTGAGCGACGAGGGCCTTTCAGCGTCAATAAGTTAGTGATTGCCCAGATTTTGACACAGTAAAGCTCAGCAACTCGAATTCAACCCTTATGAGACGTGTCGCACTAAAAGCATTCGGCAAAATGGCGATATGTAAAACGCCGGCACGAGATTTGTGGGCTCCAAAGCTCAACACACCCTGGACTTTTCACTTCGCGGTGTCTCGTAGCAAGTTCCGTAAAGCGTTGTCGAAGGACACCCGTTTATTCAGATATGGCTGCCAATCTTTTCTCAGAGCTGCCTGAATGTTTTGCCACCCATTCCGCTCAAACATCACCGCACGATCGGTGTCTAGGTTAGTTGTGGGTCTACCATCCTTGGCAAGTGCTCGCTTCGCGATTTCGCACGTCGTATACAAAGTAACTGCGTGCCAGAGATCCTCCGGCGCCTTGACCTGCTGACGAGCGGCTTCCTGATCTATGGCATCTCGAAGTCTGCTGTCCATTGTGTGCGAGACTTCGTGGAGGATCGTGTTGAGTGCTAGTTCTGAGTCGGTGTTTTTCTGAGGGGCGATGACCGTGTGGCCGGAGGTTCCGGCTGGACCTGGAGTTGTATAAGCAAGGTTTCCCCAGTTTCCCATGCAAGGTCGACAAGTATCGGATCTCTGGGAGGCGTGGCGTCAAGAGCCGTTCCTATGGAGTTCTTGACGTCCACGTCATAGCGCTGAATGTCGGAGCAATGAGTAACGACCCACTCTTCATCCTCTTTTTGATGTTCCGGCCACAAATGTGCTTGGTATACCGGAGCGGCCCTGTTCAGGGCATCGGCGATCCGTGAGTCAACCAAGTTCGATTTGAGAACGGTTGAGTCGTTCACCTCTGCAAGCGTATTGGTGAGCCGCACCAACCCATCGTCGAATATGAGATTTGCCTTGGCCATTTCCGCATATCCATCAAGGGCCGCTTCCCAGGCTGATCGCTCGTCAGGGCTGAGAGAAGCCACGGGTATCTGGAGAGGAATGTTGCTACTGCGGCGCCGTTCTTCGGCACGCAAAAAGAGATGAAGATTTACCCAAAAGTTCCCTTGAAACTTAAAGACTGTGTCAGCGCATATGGCTGGCGCCGATGCTTGTGCTGGGGGCACATGAAGCAGTAGGGAAAAGCCGATGATAAGGAATGAAAAATACTCTTGCTTCATCGCTAACAATGTTCACTCAGGGTACAGTAAACCGTCTCTGCATTCGCTGAATTGTTCTTCCTATCCGGCAGAAGCTTTGATTAGCTTTCTCGTAGCACTTCGAGGGGATCCAGCGTTGCTGCGCGTCGCGCGGGCAGCAATGATGCCAACACCGCAGTCATCACCAACAGAATCGCGCTTCCGCCCAGCACCGCTGGATCATTGGCGGCAGTCTCATACAGAAGGCTGTTCAGCCACCGCCCAGCCAGGAACGCGAGCCCCAATCCGGCTGCCAGACCGATTGCCAGAGGCCCCAACGCCTCCAGCAACACAAGCCTGACGAGTGCACAGCGCGGCGAGCCCAGCGCGACACGCACACCAAACTCACGCCTCCGCAGCGACACCGTGTACGCCAGCACGCCATATACACCGAGCGCCGCCAGCAGCAAAGCTGCCGCACCGAAAGCGGTGAACAGCATGGCCTGCAGTCGCTCTGTCGCAACCGATCCGCTCACCTGGTCGACCATGGGCACGATCTTCGGTATTACTGCCTGGGGATCAATTCCCCACACCGCCTGCCGCACCAGAGGCGTAAGCACCTCCGCTGACGCACTGCTGCGGATAACGAAGACGATGTTCTTCTGCGGGTCCGCGTTGATCGGCAGGTAAAGAACCGGGACATCCTGTTTGAGGTCGTTGATGCGTGCATCCGCGGTAATGCCAACGATGGTGAACTGCTTGCCCCAGCGAATCAGCTTATGTCCCAGCGGGTTAACGTCCGGCCACGCTGCCCTCGCAGCTTTCTCGGAAAGGATCGCGGTTTCCGGGTCGGCCATGTCACGCCCGTCAAAGTTGCGGCCGGCAACCAATGGAATTTGCATCGCCATTATGTAACCGGGCGAAACCATCCGTTGATCTGCCATTGGCCGTAGTTCGGCCTTTACCGGCAGCTCTGGGCGTTCCAGGAACTGTCCATTACCTTGGCCAGTCAGCGGCATCTCCGTCGTGACACCGATGTCGGTAACCCCCGGCAGTGGGCGCAGCCGGCGCAACGCCTCCTCCAGAAATTCATTACGGTGTGCAAAGGCCAATGCGGCACCTGGCTCCGTGGGATCCCAGGCGTTGCCATACTCCGGCGTTACCAGATTCACCTCCGCCAATAGGACATGGTCCGCGGAGAAGTGCCAGGTGTCCGTCATCACATGCGTGAAACTCCGCGCAGCCAGCCCAGCGACCGCCAACAGCGCCATGCTCAGCGCGACCTCGCACGTCACAAGCGAGCGTCGTGTGAGCACACCCTTCCTGGTCCCCGCCAGCGTGCCGGAGCCTGCCTGCAGGCTTCGCTGTGGATCGACACGCATCGATGCTAGGGCCGGCAGAATCCCGAACAGCAGTGCGGTCGAACAAGCCAGCGCCACCGCCACCAGCAGTACCGGAGTACTAACCTCAATCTCGTTGATGCGCGGCAGGCTCTGCGGTGCCAACACCAGGGTGAGCCGCACAGCGGCGAAGGCAAGCGCGACGCCGAGCGCTCCACCGGCAAGCGCCAGCACCAGACTTTCTGCCAGCGCCGCCTGCAGTAATCGTGCTCGCCCGGCGCCAAGGGCAGCGCGCAGCGTTACATCGCGCTCACGCGTCACGCTCCTCGCCAGTTGCAGATTGGCAAGATTCACGCATGCAATCAGCAGCACACCGCCGGTCGCCGCCAAGAGCAACCATAGCGCCATGCTGATCGAACTGTTCGCCTCCGCCGCCAATATGGACACCACCGCGCGCACATGAATCGGCAGATGGTTGGCAATGCCGTTCGCGGCCTCAAGGCCATTCATCTCGGCCTCCGCTGTCTGCACCGACACACCGGGCCGCAGCCGTCCCACAACCAGGAAATTGAAGTCGACCGTGTCCTCTCTCTTGGTGCCCTCCCCGACCACCAGCGGCACGAAGACTTGGTAAACTTCGGTAGATCCATAGGGCGCAGCGAGTCCACTCAGGACCGCCATCGGCGGAAAGCGGAAGGTCCGCGGCAACACGCCTATGACGGTATGAGGCCAGCCACCGACGAGGATCGACTTGCCCAGCGCGCCTCTGTCGCCATGGAACATGCGCTGCCACGTCGCCCACCCCAGGATCACCACGTCATCGTGCCCCGCTTCTGACTCCTGCGGCAGGAAGTTCCGGCCCAGCGCGGGCGCGACGCCCAGAACCGGGAACAGCTCGGAGGAGGTGGACAGTCCCTGCAGTAAGGTCGGGTGCACGCTGCCGCCTGTCCCTGCGGAGCTTACAAAAAATGCCCCGGGCTGCAGGATGGCGGCATCTGCCACGCTATGAGCGCGCGTCTTGAACATGATGTAGTGCTTGTAGTTGGCCGGGACGGAGGGCAGGAAGCCTTTCCACTCTTCGACCACTTCATGCCACACCACAAGCTGTCCCTGCCCGGCAAATCCATAGGGCCGCAGCAGCACCGAATAGACCACACTGAACACAGCGACGACCGAGCCGATGCCCAGCCCCAGCGTGAGGACTGCGGTGACGGTGAAGCCGGGAGAGCGGCGCAATTGCCGCACCGCAAACCGCATGTCCTGTATCAGGCGCTCGAGCCGCAGCCCGCCCCACCGCTCCCTTGTCACATCGGAAATCAGAGGCACATTCCCAAACTCACGCTTGGCATCTCTGCGCGCATCGTCGGGCGATTCTCCGCGAGCTACCCGGTCGGCGATGGCCATGCGAAGATGGCTTTCGAGTTCCTCTGACAAATCGGTCTTGCGCCGCTGTGCATTTCGCAACGATTGAAAGAGGTTCATACTTCGCTCCTCGTGGCGCCCATGATTCCCTCGATGGTCGCAACCATTTTTCCCCAAAGCTCATATTCGGAGGCGAGCTGCTTTTTCCCGAGAGCGGTAATGCGGTAGAACTTTGCCCGCTGATTGCTTTCGCTCTTCTTCCATTCGGCAGAGACCCAGCCCTGCCGCTCCAGTCGATGCAGTGCCGGATAGAGCGAGCCGGTCTCGACCTGCAGCACGTTGCCGGAGTTCGCCTGAATTGCCTGGCTGATCCCATAGCCATGCTGTTCGCCCCACTGCAGCGTCTTTAGGATCAGCATGTCGAGCGTTCCCTGGAGAAGCTCAATGCGATTCTGATAGCCGGTCTTGGTCTGAGGCATAGGGGTGTAGGCAATCTACATCCTTAAGTGCGAGCCCGGCAAGTCGAAACCACTCAAGGCGCAGCTGCAGGTTTCTAGGGATCTCATCGAAGACATCACATGAAGACCGATACCAGGCCGTTCCTGCGCCAGGGCTGTCCTGGCCGGGCTAAGGGTGACTCCATCCCGGATGGGAATTGGTGAGGGCACAAAATGGGCACAGAGAGGGCACAAAATTCGTGCGTTGCACGGCTTTCCAAGGTCTTATATGGCGGCTAAGCCCCTGTATTTGCTTGTGACTACCGGATTGATACGGTAAGAGGCAGGAGTTCGAGTCTCCTCATGCCTGCCATCTTTTCAAGGATGTTGTACGGCTTCAAGAATGAGTGATGGCGGCGTAGATTAGCGAGAGCTTCCCCGATACTTTGAGCCCAGACAAAGAGAGAAGAAATGGAAATTGAGAGAAGTAATGGAAATCTCTACTGCGGATGAGCGATCGAAGACATCGCTTCAAAGGCGAATGTGCTGAGTGCCTCGCGGATAATCGAACTGAACGCCGGTTCATGGGCGCTTCTGAGCGCGTTCACAATATCAATATGCTGTCTCGCGACAGATTCCTGCACAGTGTTGACGCTGGCGTTCAGCACGAACGCGAACAGTGCAGGAACAAGATTCTCCAGGCTCCGCTCCAGGAATTTGTTTCCTGATAACCGCCAGCAGTGCCGGTGGAATTCCAGATCGTGTTCAAAGAATTCGCGGGCCTTCCTCGAGTTGGCCGCCCTCGACATCTCGTCGACGAATCCCTCCAGAATGGCGAAATCTTCCGGCCGCACTCGGATTTTGGCCCACTTCAGTGCCAATAGCTCGAACTCGATGCGCAATTGATACAGCTGCCGCACTTCGTCGTTCGTGAACGAGGTCACATACGTGGCAGTATTCGCCACGCGCTGGACAAAGCCCTGTTGTTGCAGGGTAATCAGGGCCTCTCGCACAGCGGGGGACCCCACTTTCATCTGTTGAGCCAGATGGCGTTCCACAATGGCATCTCCGGGCTTCAGATGACCGGAGAAGAACGCGTCTTTCAGGGAAGCAACGACTTTGTCGCGAAGGGACTCGACCGCTATCTCCGGCAAACCGAGCGGCATGCCGGAACCGGGAGCCCGGCTCTCAGCTCCATTCTCCCGCATTCTCCGAGCCACAATAGGATCCTCCGCCCAATGATAGTGCGATTATGCCATGCCCATCTTGCAGAGCAGTAAAAAACGAAGTGTCGTAAGGGAAGCGCACATGGCGTTCCGAACGCGCAGCTCACTTGGCTATGCGGATTCCATCCATGTAGATACGCGTCCCCACCCCACGAGGTCCAGCGTGTTTTCCCAGAACTGTGATCTTCACCTGATGCACTCCGGCGTTCGCAAAGCTCTTGCCATAGATGCCCACGCCGAAGATGTCATCCGCTGAATACGTGTCGACGGTGGCTACATCTTGACCGTCGATGTTGACCTCAGCTTCGCCGCATTCTCCGCACAAGCGCGTGAACCAAATGAATCCTGTTCCGTCGAACTTGAACTCCACCGTCGCGCCTTTCTCTGAGGACGAGGTCAGAGTGCCGGCATACGCCGGTTGCAGGTTGACCTCGTGCTTCCAGTCTCCGGTGAAGGACAGTCCAGTCCGCGAAACATCGTCGAGCACTACAGCGCGAGTCGCCGCGACGGAACCCGTCGCTTCCGCGAACGGTGAGGCGAGACCTCCGCCGTCGACAGCTCTCACCGCATACCGGGCACCCAGGTCGGCGCCTGCAGAGTGGTCGAAAAAGTAAGCTCCCTTCGCGACCTTATCGATCACAGCTCCGTCGCGTGCCACTTCGTAATAGGAAATCCATTGTTCATCGCGAGCCGGACTCCACCGTATCTCGACGCCGGGATAGCCCATATTGCTGGCACTCGCCTCGCGCACATCTGTTGGAGGTGTCGGTTTTGCGCGATAGAGCGCGCTCCCGGGATGATAGGGGACGTTCAGGTAGATCAGCTCGCCGGCAGACTGATGATCGATCGTGATGCCTGACTTCATCAGGTCGGCGCCCGTCCTGGACTCGCTTCGGTTCGATTCCTGATAAGAGACCAGATATTTGTCTGCCGGGTTAAGCCCTTTGGGCCGTACAACCACAGGTCCGGCAGCAACGTGCTTGAGAATGATGATGCCGCGGTTCCCATTACGGCTCAACCGCTCGAAATACATGGTGGGATCGTCGCCCTGCACAGCGGGGCGATACACATGGACCCAGCGACCCACCAGACCCACGTGTTCAAGGTAGTGGTAAATGTCGATGAGTTCCCGCACTCCCTCCAGCTTCGCCGGATCCCATGTATCTCCCGTCATGTCAAAGTTGATCGTCAGCAGTCCACGCCACAACGCCTTGTCATATTGGTCGGGTTGCCACTTATCCGGAATATCGCTCGACTTATCTGGAGGCAGAATCAGCGAAGCCCAGTAGTTACGAAGAATGCCGACCGCGCCGTCGCTGAACGAGATGCTCGAAGCATAGCGAGCATAGTCATACCCCGTATCGTTGCCTCCGCCGTTCACACCCTGAAATGCGTAGTCAGGATGCCGATCGAGGAAGGTTTTGAGAATCGTGCGGAACCCCTGATCCTGTCCCAGTAGAGGAGTGTCATCTGTGCCGTGCGGCGCGGTGGGCGTGCTGTCATTGCGCCATTCGAAGGGACCAAACCGATTTGCGAATTCGTCCAGCTGGCCCTCCAGGAACCGAACGACTGCCGGGTTCGACATGTCCAGCGTGTCTTTGAAAACCCAGTCCGGATGCTCCTGTGCCACCTTGGAGCGGCTGTCCACAGTATAAATGAAGGCATAAATAAGCTGCCCCATGTCATGCTTCCGCAAGTATTCGCCCATCGTTCGGAAGTCGGGTCCATCCCAGTCGCCCGCGTGGTCCCACCAGCCCCAATCACGGTGATAGACATCTGCGCCGACCTCGCTCATCAGGTCCGATACCCGAAAAACTTTGCGGAATGCGGATGCGGCATCACCATTGCCGCCAACCCAGGTGTTGCCCGGATCCTTCCACGGCGTTCCATTCCACCACCAGCCCAGCATGCGGATGGCAGGGAACCAACCCGCTCGCGTGTAATCCCACAGATACTGATACTGCCAGTCCAGAACTTCGTTGCCGGCGTTGTCCAGATCGCTGCGGAAGATCCCAGTAAATGCTTTCGGCGTCGTCACCGAAGCACCCGACGCCAGCGCCTGATGGTAGCCCGCGACTTTCAACTGCATCGATATTGATTGATCTGCGTTGGGCTTAAAGCTGGAAGCCCATCGGCCGAAGTAGTCGAATCCAACCACGATTCCTTCTTGCCGCGCGCGATCGTATAACGCGAACCAGGGGGCATAGCTCGCACTGCCCATCTTGAATTCGAATTTGGAATCCGTCGCGCCAGGGAACGGATCGTATGATCCGAAGTTTCGGTCGCGGCCCGCACGCAGCGATTCAGTTTTCAGCATCCACGATCCCGGCCGGTTCTCACCACCCGTCATCCAATCCAGATCGATGGAGCTCAGGTCGCCGAGCCGCGTGGCGATGTCTAAAAATTGGGGATCGGAAATGTCGACAGCAGCCGGTCCTGTATTTCTGTAAGTCGCCCATTCACGAATGATGGATGTTCCGGGGTAGACCACGTAGGACTTCGTTACCTCAAGCGTCCCATGCGTCAGCATCAAATCCAATTCCCAGGATCCGTCAGCGTTCGGCTGCTTGTGCGCGGAATGCAGCGACCATTCGCCGTCCATGCTGGTCAGCTCTTGGCCGCTCCACGTCACAGCGAACTCAGTGGGTCTCAGGCCCCTCTGCAACTCACGGCCGTTGCTCCCATCGATCCAGCTCTCGGAATACAGCTTGCCCCCGGCGAAGGCTATCGTTCTGCGCACCTTCGCTGTGCAGAGGCACCAGGATTGCCGGCTATGCGGTGCTGACGGTGTCTGCCCCAGCATGGATGTCGCGAGCAGGAACAGTGTTAAGAAGATAGGCTTCATGACGATCGTAGCCTCCAGTTCTTTCGACTTACAGCAGGTATCCGCATTGCGCACTGGCAGTCAGCGTGAATCGAATTCCGGATCGCCATACGAGACCACGTGGTTCGCCGCTATCGCCTTCGCGGTATCGCAGGTAGACAGACATTCGCCAGCATTCCAACGCACGCAGCAACCAGGCCGAGTCATGAATCCGTGGCGGCGTGTCCGTCCTATATTCACTCCGCGGAAATGGTTGCCAGTACCCCGCCCACCGGCACAGTCGCTCCCGCGGGATGAAGAATTCGGGTCAGTTTGCCGTCGACTTCTGACTCCACTGCAAAGGAGACCTTCTCGGTTTCAAGCTCCACGACAGGCATGCCCTTTGTCACGCCATCGCCCTCCTGGATCAACCAGTTGGCGATGACAGCTTCGGTGGTATCCATCCCGAGCTTCGGCACTACGAAATCAATTTCCTTCAACGGGCTGCGCTCCTCTTAGACTCATCTCGAACGATGGGCGTCGATGTTGCATCACCTGGTAGATTGCAGACTCCAGCTGATCGCCTTGAGGCAGTACCAGCCGGTCCAAAGCCGTGCTGAAAGGCACAGGAAGATCTGACCGCGTGATCCGGATAACGGGCGCCAGCAATGCATCGAACAGATGCTGTGCGGCAAAGGCAGCAACCTCCGCTGCAAATCCGCAGGTTCGGTTCGCATCGTCGAAAATCACCAGGCGTCCGGTCTTGCGCACGGAACGCTTGAGTAAGTCATGATCGAATGGAAGCAACGAGCGAGGATCCAGCACCTCGACAGAAACATTTTCCGCCTCCAGCTTCTTCGCGATCTTCAAGGCTTCCGCAAGCAGCGGCGCAGTAGCCAGCACAGTCACGTCACTGCCGGCCTGCCGCACGGCGCCCACGCCGAGTGGCTCCGCGGCACTGTCTTCGGGAACATTGCCGCGCAGACCCATCACCGCAGCTGGCGCAAACAGCACAACCGGATCGTCTTCCCGAATGGCGGAGGTAAACAGAGCCTTGGCATCGTGGGGTGTCGATGGCATCAGCACCTTCACCCCGCATTGCATCAGCATCGGATACAGATGATCGGAATGCTGCCCCGCAAGACCGGGTCTGGCGCCTGAACCCGGCACGATGTAGGTAACCGGGATTCTCCCCTGTCCGCCCATCATGTAACGCAGCTTCTGTGCCTGATTCGCAATCTGATCCATCACCACGTAGAGCAGCGTGCCGATCTGAAATTCGATAACCGGCCGCAATCCCGCCATGGCCGCTCCGGTACCCATCCCCACAAATGCAGCTTCTGAAATGGGCGTGTCCCAGATACGCTCGGCCCCAAATTCCTCCAGACAGCCCTTGGTGATGCCGCGCAGCGAATGCCGAACATCTTCACCCAACACCACCACGCTCGGATCCGATCGCATTTCTTCCATCAGCGCCTCGCGCAGCGCCTGCAAGTACGTTATTTGGCGGTCCACTCCCACCCCCGTGCCGGCAGTCCGGCATATTCATGAACGTACATATCAGTGAAGGCTTCCGCCGGACCGGGCCATTCGCTCTCGCGCGCAAAGGCCACCGCCTCATCCAGCAGCTCCTCGATGCTTTGATCGATCGCGCCGCGCTCTTCTGCAGAGAGCAGATGGCGCTCCTCCAGCTTCCCGCCCCACTGGATCAGCGGATCGCGCTGACGCCAGGAGTCAATCTCCTCCGCCTGACGGTAGGCCAACTTCAAAGCTCGCTCCGCTGTGAAGTGTCCTTGGTAGCGATAGGCCTTGCACTCCAGCAGCGAAGGCCCTCCTCCCGACCGCGCCAGTTCGGCGGCTTCGCGAAACTGCGTCATCACATCTTCCACGTCCATGCCGTCTGCCAGGCGGCCGGGAAATCCGTATGCAGCCGCACGCTCGCAAATGCCAGGCCCCGCCGTGGCATAGCTGGAGGGAGTCGTTACCGCATAGTGGTTGTTCTCACAGACAAAGATCAGCGGAAGCTTCCAGATTCCGGCAAGGTTCATCGTCTCGTGCAGCACTCCCTGGTTTGCACCGCCATCCCCGAAGAACGCCACAGCCACTTGTCCGGTCTTTCGCAGCTTGGCTGCCCAGGCTGCGCCAGCCGCAATCGGCACTCCCGCAGCCACGATGCCGTTCGCTCCATAGATTCCCAGTGCGGTATCGGCGATGTGCATCGATCCGCCCTTACCACGGTTGTATCCGGTGCGGCGCCCAAACAACTCCGCCATCATCCGCTTTACGTCTCCGCCCTTGGCGATGATGTGGCCGTGCCCGCGGTGCGTGCTGGTGATGACATCCGTGTTCTTCAACACCGTACAGATGCCGACGGCGATTGCTTCCTCCCCAATATATTCGTGGGTGGTACCCGCTATCTCGTTCGCGTTGACCAGTTGAATCACACGCTCTTCGAATCGCCGGATCAGCCTCATACGCCGATAGCATTCGCGCAAAGCATCTGGATGGTTCCAGTCCTCTGGTTGACTCATCGTGTCCCTTCTCTCAATTCATTGAAATCCCGCCGCACACGTTCAGCGTTTGCCCGGTGATATACCGGGCCTCCTCGCTTGCGAGAAACAGCACGGCATCGGCGATCTCTTCCGGCTGCGCAATGCGGCCCAGCGGAACCATCTGTACATTGGGTTGGCCGGCGGCACCGTTCTCGCCGGCCTTCATATCCTCGCGCAACACCTGCAGCATCTCGGTGTCCATCATCCCGGGAGCAATGGCATTCACACGCACGTTGTTCGGACCAAGAGCCAGTGCAGCCGATCGCGTCAGCGAAATAACCGCCGCTTTGCTGGCTGCATAATGCATCAGAGTCGGCCGCGGCAGTCGTCCGGCAACGGAAGCAATATTGATAATGGAGCCGCCTCCCTCCATTTGCTTCGCCGCCGCCTGCATGGTGAAAAACAGCGCTTTGACATTTATGTTGAGAACGCTGTCCCAATCTTCTTCCGTCAGCTCGAAAAATCCCTTCGCGCGGGAGACCCCGGCGTTATTCACCAGAATGTCGATACGGCCGTAAGCTTCGACCGCTTCGCCGATCACAACCTGAGCGGTTGCCGGTGTCGCCAGATCGAGTCCTTCGCCGGTTGCCGTCGCTCCGCTCTTCTGTAACTCGGCCATCAATCGCTGCAATCGCTCTTCGCGGATGTCGGTGAGAAAAAGACGGCAGCCGGCCTCGGAGAAGGTTCTGCAAAGAGCGCTTCCGAGTCCGCCCGCTGCTCCCGTAATCACCGCGACTTTGCCTTCCAGGCTACGCATGCATCCCCCTGCGAACTCTTCGCTGCCTCACCCGGGAAACGGAAACCGGGGCTTCACCGCTGGATTGACAAAATAGCGCGGCGCTCGTCCCGTGAGGACCGCAATGGCCTGTTCCGCACCCTCGGACATCAACTGTTCGAGTGACTCCACCGACGAACCCGCGGAATGCGGTGTCAGCACTACATTCTCCAGATCGAACAGAGGATGGTGGACAAATTCGGGATGCGCGTCAAACATGGGCAGGCTTTCATACACATCAATCCCCGCACCCGCGATCCGCTTCTGCGAAAGAGCCCGCACCAGCGCATCCTCGTCCACCAGACCGCCGCGCCCAGTGTTGATCAGAATGCCGCCGGCTTTCATCTGCTTGAGCTGGCTTTCTCCGATCATGTGGCGGGTCCGCTCCGTCAACGGTGCGTGCAGCGAAATGAAATCCGCACTCCGCAGCAGCTCATCCAGCTGCACCGGTTCGACGCCCAGAGCCTTCGCGCGCGCTCGATCGAGAGCAGGATCGAATGCCACCACCCGCAGATCGAACGATCCTGCGCGGCGGGCAACCTGCTGGGCAATTGCGCCGAAGCCAACCAGCCCCAGTGTCTTCCCGGCAATGCGGTGGACTTCCTCTGTCGCTCTTGCCTGCCATTCTCCGCTCCTGGTGTGCCGATTCATGGGCACAATCTTGCGAGCGACCGCCAGCAGCAGCGCCATCGAGTGATCGGCGACCTCTGACAGGCAGAAGTCCGGCACATTTGCCACCACGATGCCTCGCTGCGTCGCGCTCTCTATATCAATGTTGTCGGTCCCGCTCCCATAGCGCGCGATGACCCGGCACCGCTCCATCGCTTCGATCGCCTCTCGTCTCACCTTCGCGGAAACCACCAGCAAGGCATCGATTCCGGGAAGAAGCGTGTTCGTCCCCTCATGGAGCGTCTCGGCGCACGAGATCTCGACCTTCGCATCCTGAAATTTCTGCCTTTCAGTCAGCGTGATGGGGAACGTTTCGGAATTGAGTCGGAGAGCCAGCATGCTGAGCGGTGATAGGTTACACGGGCGTTCAACAATATGAATGGTGGTAGCTAAAAAGTCAAGCAGTGCAGCCATATTCCGCGCATTGCCATTTGAGTTTGACGATTTAAGTTGCGCTATGATAGGGTGCCTCTCCGTTAGTGATTTTACTCTCTATGCGTTCTCCATATGCAGCCCCCGTCGCGACACATCCCGAATCCGCCTACCCCTCCAATCACCACAATGGAAAGGGCATGGCGTTCCGCCCATTCCCGGGGATGGGTGCTGGAACCGCAGGACCGGCCGCGACAGAAAGCAGCGAAATGAGACGCACTACGAGATTCCTCGGAGATCAGGCATGCTCAGAAACCTAGCCCTTTTCGTACTAATTGCCGCCTGTCTGGTGTTGCCTTCATCCGCTCAGACGACCGCCGGTCTCGTGACAGGAACCATCACCGACTCTTCGGGTGCCGTCGTTCCGTCGGCAACCATCAGCGTCACCAATCAGGGCACCGGGCAGACTCGTGCCACAACTACCGATAGTTCGGGAACCTACGTCATTCCGCAACTTCTTCCCGGCGTCTATACGCTTACGGTTACGGGGCCGGGCTTTGGAAAAGAAGAGCGCACCAATGTGCAGCTTCAGGTGAACCAAAACGCCACCATCAATTTTGTACTGAAGATCTCCTCCTCTTCTCAGACGGTGCAGGTCACTGGCGCTCCGCCCGCACTCAACGCCACATCGGCCACGCTCAGCGATGTCATCGGGCACGAGGAGACCGTCGACTTGCCCCTCAACGGTCGCGAGTTCACCCAGCTCACGCTGCTCGCACCGGGTACGGCTCCCATCGAAAATGCTCAGCAGAAGTCCTTTACCGTCTCTCTGGGCCAGGGAGGGATCAGCCCTTCGGTCAATGGACAGCGCGGATATCAGAATAACTTCACGATGGACGGAGTGCTGAACAACGCCCTCTTCACCAATGTTTGGATGATCAGCCCGCCCCCCGATGCGTTGCAGGAGTTCAACGTCCAATCGCACATTACGGATGCGCAATTTGGGATTAGTTCGGGAGCGAACATCAACATTGCCACCCGCGCTGGCACGAATGCCTTCCACGGGGCTGGCTGGGAGTTTGCCCGCAACGCCATCTTTGATGCACGAGATTACTTCGATAAGACCCGTCTGCCCTACAGCCAGAATCAATACGGCCTGTACCTGGGCGGGCCCGTCCTTATGCCGGGTTTTCACGGTAGAGGTAACACTTGGTTCTCAGGCTACTGGGAAGGGTTTCGCGCCTCGCAGAGTCTCACCTATTTCGCAAGCACTCCGACGGCTGCGATGCGGACCGGCGATTTCTCTGCGATTCTCGGTCCGCAAGTCGGAACCGATAGCCTGGGCCGGCCGGAATATCAAAATCAAATTTACGATCCAGCCACCAGCCGGGCCGACCCTACCAATCCCAGCGCGGTTCTCCGCGACCCATTTCCGGGGAACGTTATACCTTCCACCCGGCTAAATCCCGCAACAACCGCCATCCTCAATCGGTTTTATCCGCTGCCTAATCTCAACGTCGCACCCGGTGTGCTTCCAAATCTGTCGTTCGTCGGAGACAACACCACCAATAGCGATGTCGCCGGCGTCCGCATTGATCACCAGTTCAAGAATAATGACTCACTCTTCGGCCGATATAACCGGGCCAATATCAACGAGAACATCCCTGAAGGCACACCCGGTTATGTGCACACCACCACCAATTACGCGCAGACCGTGGCCGTTGGATATACCCATCTATTTGGAGCCTCAACCGTCCTTGATCTGCGCTACGCATGGTCCGACATGAATCTGCTCTTCAACGATGAGGCGGCGGGAGCAGACTTCAATAACTCCATCGGCTTCTCCCTCACCGGGAATGACTGGGGTCCCTCCGTTTCCATCGCCAATGGTTACACCGGCACCGCTCAGACGCAGCTGCCGCTCGGACCGCAAAAGACCAATGAGATACACGCAGACCTCTCCAAGGTGAAGGGCAACCATACGCTGGGCGTCGGTCTGATGTACTACCGCATCGGCAGCTTCAACGGAGTCACCTCCATCGGCACCGGCTTTACCCAAAACGCGACCTCCCAGGGCGCGGTATCCGGACCCACCGGCTATGGTCCGGCCAGCTTCATGCTGGGGCTGGTCGAAAGTCTTGGTGGATACACCGGCTCCGGACTCAACCAGACCATGGTGGATAACTGGTGGGCGGGATATGTGCAGGACCAGTGGAAGGTCAACAAGCGCCTGACTCTGACCGCCGGCCTCCGTTACGACTACGTCGCTCCGCCCTCATTCAACGATCTAGTATCTGGTCTGGACATCGCCACCGGCAAATTTCTAATCACCCGACCATACTTGCCGCTGTTCCCCAAGGCGACCGGTCCCAGCGGCTTCTACTATCCGCAGTACAACGGCTTCCAGCCTAGATTTGGGGTTGCGTACCGCGCCTCCTCGCGAACCGTGGCGCGAGGCGCCTTTGCCATCATTGACGACCACAACCACAACCTGGTGCAGGAAGATCAGAACCTTCGCTTAAGCTGGCCCTCCGCGGTGACTCTATCTGTTGTGCAGCAGAATCAGGGACTGCCGACTCTCTACATCAATCATCTGCCGCCCTCATCTTCCTTCACCAATCCCACCAGCATCTATGTCGGCAGCTCTTCCGATCCTCACAATAAAATTCCGTATGCAATGGAGTTCAACCTGGGTATTGAGCAGCAGCTCACGCAATCGACAGTCCTCGAGCTCGACTACGTTGGATCCCTCAACCGGCATCAGAGCATCAACCCCACTGCGAACACTGCTGCGACTCCCGGACCGGGAACCCTCGTCTCGCGCGGCCAGCCCTACCCGCAGTACGGCGGCGGCGTCATCGGCTATGAAGAGAACGCCGGTGCCGGCAGCTACAACGCTCTCCAGGCGGAGCTCAAACGCTCCTTGTCTTCCGGCCTTCTGTTCACGGCGTCTTACACCTATTCGAAGTCTCTGGACATTCAGTCCGATGTGTATGGAGCATCGGGGCCGCAGAATTTCTATAACCTCGCGGGTGACTGGGGTCCATCGAACTACGACCTGAGGCATCTGTTCGTTTTCAGCAGCGTCTATGCTTTGCCGGTAGGCAGAGGAAAAGCGTTCTTGACCAATGCCGGTCGCTTCGTTGAAGGCGCGCTCGGCAATTGGAACATCGGCGGCATCCTGAGTCTGCATTCCGGAGAGGTCTTTCAGTGCTCCGCCGGAGGGGACGTGGCGAACGTAGGCGGCGGAAATCAGCGCTGCAATAGAACTGGCGATCCTTACGGCGGACCGTCCTTCACCAAAGGTCCCACCACTTGGCTCAATCCTTCCTCGTTCAACGTCGTGCCGTACGCCTTTGGGACCGAACGCAGAAACGACCTGGTCGGCCCCTCCTATAAGGATGTCGACTTCAACGCCTACAAGGACTTCCCTTTGGGTGAGCGGTTCAAGCTGGAATTCCGCGCCGAATTCTTCAACATCTTCAATCACACGAACTTCGAAAATCCGAATAACAACATTCAGTCTGGCTCAGCCTTTGGACAGATCTTCGGCAGCAATTTCGCACGCCAGACGCAATTCGGTGCGAAGGTAATCTTCTGAGCAGCATGCTCAGTCATGAAAGGCCGGACGTACAGAGCGCCTGGCCATTCTGGAGGTGAAAATCAATGGGTCTGATGCAGGAGATCAAGCAGTTCGGGGTTCCACGGAACCAGGTGGGCGTCTGGTGGCTCGGTCAAAATGGATTCATCTTCAAGACCGCGGAAGGAACGACGCTGAGCGTCGACTTGTATTTGACCAACAGCGTTCCGGAACTCCTGCCAGACTTACCGGTCAACCTGCAGCGCGAATTGCCCATCTTTCTGGCGCCTGACGAACTCGAAACTGACATCTACGCCTGCACGCATAGCCATTTCGATCACGCAGATCCGCACACGATTCGTGCCCTGCGCAACAAAGACACCATGCAGTTTGTCGGCCCGGCGCTTACCTGCCGCGCCTATCGCGAGTACGGAATTGAATCCGGCAGGACGATCTCCATCGCTCCTCAGGAAAAGATCTCCCACCGCGATATCCGTATTGAAGCCACCTTCGCTCTGCCCACCGACGACAGCGACCTGAACCACATCGGCTTCCTGGTCACCTTTTACGACAAGTACCGGATCTATATCACCGGCGACACGGACCATTCCGAATTGCTTGCCTCCGTAGCCAAACGCGAACCGCAAACTCTGATTACCTGCATCAACGGCAATTTCAACAACCTGTCGCATTGGGAAGCCGCGGAACTCGCGAAGTGGGTCAATCCCAAACTCGCCATTCCTTGCCATTACGACATGTTCCCCGACAACTCCATTGATCCCGCCCAGTTTCATGCCAGCTTGAAAATTCGGGCGCCCAAAGTGGCGTATCTCCAGTTGTCACATGCCACGCCATTCCTTTTGGGATAAACGAAGCGGGAACGATGAAGACAGAGTTCGGTTTCCTGCTCGCGGTTCTCGGCGGCCTCATGACAGGCACCTGCATGATGCCGCTGAACTACCTGCGCAGATGGCGCTGGGAGAATGCCTGGATCGTCTTTTCGCTCGTCGCCCTCGTTGTGTTGCCCTGGTCCATCGCATGGCTCGGCGTGCCTCACCTCGGTCAGGTCTACGCGGGCGTTCCACTTCGCGGCTTTGTCATGCCCTTCGTTTACGGAGCGGGATGGGGTGTTGCCCAGGTTCTGTTTGGACTCGCAGTCGTCCGCGTTGGCATGGCGCTGGCCTTTGCCGCCACCATCGGATTGAGCGCAGCGCTCGGCACGCTCGTTCCGATTCTTTTCCGCACCCCCGAGGTCATGCGAACCCCACGCGGTGCCGTGTTGCTGGCAGGCATCGGCCTTATGGCTGCCGGCGTCATCGCCTGCAGCTACGCTGGGCGGCAAAGGGAAAAGCAGCAGGCGGGCACCGGCGGCACATCGCTGGTCACGCCCGGGGCCTACGGCGCGGGGATCGTAATGGCCTGCCTGGCGGGCCTGCTCGCGCCCATGCTCAACTACGCTCTGGCCTTTGGAACCACCATCCTCGCGGCGGCCCTTCGCCAGCATACGGTTCCGGCCAACGCTCCTTACGCAGTGTGGCCCATCGCGCTCGCTGGCGGAGCCATCCCGAACCTCGCGTATGCCGTCTACCTCGCCAGCACGAATCGGACATGGAGCAAATTCTCTTTCGCCTGGCGAGACATCCTGCTCGCCGCGCTCATGGGCATTCTCTGGATGGGCTCAGTCGCGATCTACGGAAGTTCCACTACCTTCCTTGGTCCCTTGGGCGCCTCGATCGGCTGGAGCATCTTCCAGGTCTGCATCATTCTCACCGCCAACATCTCCGGCTGGATCTCCGGAGAGTGGCGCAACGTCAGCCGCCGCTCTCGCACCGCGCTTTGGATCGGACTCCTGCTGCTCGTCTGTGCCACCATCGCCATCGCATTTGGCGGCCATTAACATCGAGGAAACATGGATCACGTTTTAGTTGAATCGTTAGCTGCCGCCGGCAAACCCACCACTCGCTGGACCAGCCCCGATGGGTCCGCTGTCCTGATCCTTCCCTACGGCGGTCGTATCCTGGGACTTTTTCCTCCTGACTCAGATCACAATTTCCTGTGGACGCATCCATCGCTTCAATCGGCAGAGGCGGCCATTGCGTTCTACGCCAGCAGCGACTGGCACAACTCCGGCGGCGATCGCACGTGGCTGTCCCCGGAGGTCGATTTCTTTTTGCCGGAGTATCCGAACCTCACCCCCTATATACAGCCGCGGGACTTTGATCCGGGAAACTATGAGCTTCATTGTGACCAGGGCCGCCTCGTGCTCTCCAACGAATTCGTTTCCAGGCTCTCCCGCTCCGGCCTTCAGCCACGCCTTCGCATCACGAAATCTCTCGAGCCCGCCGCCAATCCTCTGCGCAATCACAACGAGCCTTTCCTCTCGCGTCTTCACTTCGCCGGCTACATATTGCGCACCCGCCTGGAAATCCTCAGCCCGACTCCCGCACCCACGCCCATCTCTCTGTGGAGCCTCCTGCAACTCCCGCACGACGGCGAACTTCTCATTCCCACATACTGCCGCGCTTCCGTGGGCACCTATTTCGGAACGGTCAGCGCAGACGATCTCTCCATCTCGGATCACCTCATCCGTTATCGAATGCGTGCTGCCGGCGAGCACAAAATCGGCATCCAACCCCACGCGGTCATCGGAAGGGCCGGTTATCGCACCGGCACCGGGGAGGAAAGCTCGCTCGTCATCCGCAACTTCTTTGTGAATCCCTCGGGCCAATACGTGGACGTGCCGTGGGAAGATCCCGGCCATCCCGGAGCCGCTGTCGAAGCCTGCAACGTCTACGGTAAATACGGCCGTTTCTCAGAACTCGAATACCACGCTCCGGCCATCGACGGACAAATCCGCCGCGCATGCGAAGATGAATCTCAGGTATGGGCCTTCCGCGGAGCCGAAGCTGACATCCTCCGCGTCTCGCGTCTCCTGCTTTTCACAGACGCATGACTTACCTCGTGACATGGCAGTGCGCGAGCCGCTAGTCGTCACGAAGCCGAGACGAACCACGGTGGTTGAGACATGAATGGATCAGCAAAACTGGAAGGCAAGCGAGCCCTCGTCACCGGCGCGGGCACAGGCATTGGGCGCGAGATCGCTCTCGAGTTCGCGAGGCAAGGCGCCGACGTGGCACTTCACTACAGTCACGAATCTGCTGGAGCCGACTCCGCCGCCAGCGAGATTCACTCGCTTGGCCGCCGCGCCATCACTTTGCACGCCGACTTCCACGACTTCCCCGCTGCGCTCAGCATGGTCGATGCAGCCATCGACTTCCTGGGCGGGGCCGATATCCTCGTGAATAATGCAGGCATTACCTTCAATCGCTCTTT
This sequence comes from uncultured Acidobacteriaceae bacterium, assembly GCA_963763665.1. Lineage (GTDB taxonomy): Bacteria > Acidobacteriota > Terriglobia > Terriglobales > Acidobacteriaceae > KBS-83. Next base: position 134,916 of record CAVXPT010000012.1, read on the forward strand.
TCTCAAAATGAAGCCGGAGCATCTCGACACGCTGCTTCAGGTGAATTTTCGAACGCCCTATCTGCTCACACAACGCGTCGTCGAGTCCATGCTGGGCAGCAACGGCGGTACCATCTGCAATCTCTCGTCCATTCATGGATTGCAGGGCGCGCCCGAGCACTCCGCCTACGCCGCCACCAAAGGCGCCATCCTCGCCTGCACCCGCGCCCTCGCCATGGAACTCAGTTATCGCGGCATACGCGTCAACGCCATCGCTCCCGGCTGGATCACCGTCGAAAACTACACCGGCGCGATTCCCGGCTTCAACCTCGAGCAGGCCGCGAAAGATGCCTGCCAGAAGGTGCCCGTCGCCCGCTACGGCGTCCCGCTCGATGTTGCAAAGATGGCGGCGTACCTGTGCTCGAGCGACAGCGGCTTCATCACCGGTCAGACCTTTGTCGTCGACGGCGGCACCACCGCGCTCATGTCGCTCATGACAGATTTCCGCACCGAGTCGAACATGCGCTTCGGCGCCGACTTCGTTCCCGAACTGTGACCGAAGCCATCAGGATGCGGGTTGGGGGAGTTCACTTATCCGATTTGACGTGCGCGCAATATCACGAATTAGGGTTGTTTGGAAATTTTCGGTATTTGGCCTTTGGAGACTACGGCTGCGGTGCAGCCGCCTCGGGCGCGTCACGATGAGCAACCCATTCAGAATCGAGAGACGTGACAGCCGATTGTCTTTCAGTAGAGAACTTCGGAACAAATCTCGGCACAATTAGCGCAGAACGCGCTCCATTCGACGCCGTCTCCGGGAAGAAAAGGGCTCCGGTTGCCCGGATCCCACCGTTAACCGAAGATTTTGCACCAGTCTGCCAGGCTGCAGCCGCCCTTAGCTGTTGGGATTCGATCGTCAGCACCCACCTTGTATGTTGCGAATCAAGGCGTGACGATGTAGTTGCGCTTCGGCGATACGTTCTGGCTATAGGGATACCGCGCGGTGAGCACTATGTTCTTCGCCGGACTATCAGAGACTTCCTTCGCATCTGCAATTTTGGTGTCGAGACCCGAACCGATTACCCTAATCCGAAAGGTTCGAGTCCGGCACGTGGGGAACAGAAACCGGAAATGTGGGAACAATCTGGGAACAATAAGCGGTTCCAGGAGCGTTTTCAGGGCCTTTGTGAGCGACGAGGGCCTTTCAGAGTCAATAAGTTAGCGGTTTCCCAGATTTTGACACGGTAAGAGTCGGTTTGTCAGGACTGTTGGTTCCAACGGCTCAAGACCTCGTTGGCCACTAGTCTATTTCCCATTAAGAAAACTCTCGATGAGTGACTTGGCGATTTGTCCTCAAGATCGTTCCGATACATACGTTTACAGACAAGGATCCTCTATCTGGGCCCGAACAAGTCGTCGTAGCCACGACCCATGAGCAATGCTAGTTGAAGATTACTATATCTAAAATAGTCTTTTGAAGTTACGATGACGCATGGCCAGAAAAGCCGAATATCGCGATCTCTTTCCAGGAGCGCTGGAACTGATGATCCTCAAAACGCTCAGCCGAAAACCCATGCACGGATATGCTCTCGCGCAACGAATCAAAGAGAGCTCATGCGACCTTCTCCAAATTGAAGAGGGCTCTCTCTATCCCGCTTTACAACGCATGTTGAAGGCTGGCTGGCTCGATTCGGAAAAAGGCCTCTCGGCTAACAACCGTCCCGTGCGGATCTTCAAGTTGACCCGGGCGGGAAGGAAACATCTGGAGAAAGAAGTTCCAACCGTTGAACAGATGTTTGCCGGAATCAGTCGCGTGCTCGCAATCGCGGAAAAATAGGGAGGCCTTATGAATTGGCTCCGGCAGTTGATCTCTCGCCGTCGTCGTTATGAAGAGCTTTCCGAATCGATCCGCGAGCACATTGAGGAAAATGTCGCCGCTCTAATGAACGACGGCATGCCGCGGGAAGAAGCAGAGCGAACCGCCCGCCGTGCATTCGGTAATCCCGTGTCTATTGAAGAGCGCAGCCGCGAAGTGTGGCAGTGGCCTACTCTGGAATCGACCGTTGCCGATTTGCGCCACGCCCTGCGGCATCTGTACAAATCCTCCGGCTTCTCAGTCGTTGTGATCCTGTCCCTCGCTCTTGGCATCGGCGCAACTACGTCCATGTTCTCGCTCATCTATGCCGTGCTGCTGCATCCGGTTCCCTATGCCGATTGGCAACGCCTCACCTACCCCAGCTACTGAACGACGACCAGCCGGGATCACCCGTGTGGTGGTTCGACCTGAATTGGCCGCAGTATCAACAACTGCTGCACGCCGGCTCAATCGAAGACGTAGTCGGCAGCACCAACATCCAATCCGAAATTACCGGTCAGGACAGTCCTGAAGACGTCACCCTCACGTACATCACGGAAAACGTCGGCGAGTTTCTGCGCGTCCCGGCCCGAATTGACATACATGGTCGACCCGCAAACCGGGCGGGGCACCTGCGCGGTTAGGTAGACAGACCGGTCGCTCTTCGGCTCCGCCTCGCGCCCTGCCGGAGTCATCGACATCTATGCTGCAGGCTGGAGAATGAGCCCGCTAATGGTTACCATTAAGGTGTGTAATGGTGGTGGCCAGAGACGGGATCGAACCGCCGCCGCCGACCTTTTCAGGCTGCGCTCGCATTTGAATCAAAATTGTGAAAAGCGATTGCAAATTGGAAGATAGGGCAGGGGACTTCAGTAATGAAATTACCCTTGCTCCTATGGGCATCAAGGAGTCTTTCCGGGGTGCGACTTGAAAACAGCCGGGCAGTCCACATGCGCATCAGCGAATTGAGCATGTCCGTGGCGAGCATGATCAAAAGCTCATGCAAGATGAGCAACTGGTCGAACACGATCGTGACACTCGGAACCGATGGTTCGTTTTCTGCCTCCGCTTCTGGATGATTTCCTGGAAGTGTCCAATGCGATGCCGGCCGTTTCTTCGGCCTGTCTCCAAGGGCCTTCGCAGGGGATTGGATGCTATTAAACCCATTTGGGGGACGCGAACTCTGAAAAACCTGCACGAAGAGGGCAATCCCGCTATGGCCTGCGCGGACCATTGGGGCAGAGTAGGACCGGACCCGACGCATCAGACGAATCCAGCATTCGCCTGCGTCTCGTTTCAATGGATGATCGGTCGCGACGTTTGCGGCCGCAACATTCCAGTCTTCTCCGAACTCAGGAGTGATCAGTGCCTGCGTCGCAGGCTCGATGACACAAGGGTGCTCACGATTTATACCTGAAGCACTACCGCTGGTCTGCAACCGCCTGTAATCGTTGCCGTGGGAAGGGCGTCAATCTGTTCACGATATTGATTGACCGTTTGCTCCGAGACCCCGCCTTCACTCTTGAGTTCGTCATATAACTGCGGGAGCGTGAGAATAGTCGAGTCAGCAGACAATCCGTGCAACTCATAGCGAGCTTCCCCGTCCATCCCGGCGCCCGCGAAGTGTATTACCAGAGTACGTTTCGAAAGACTGGCTTCGTCACTCATTGTGGCGCTCTTGTCTCCTGCTGATACGCGGCGGTCAGTCATATTTACCTCCCTCGGCGACTTCGGCCGCCGATTGAACAAGATGCGGGGAGCATCAGAAACCCCAGAGAGGATTCTTGATCGAGCTAGACACCCGCTGACTCTATAAGATGCTTGCATCCGCACAGAGGCGACTCAGTGTGTTTCTCGGCGCAGCCGTAGTCTCGATTCTCGGTGCCTTTTCGTTCAAGATTGCGAAGAAGAAGTCAGAAGCACTGTTCGTCGGGCAGTGGGTGGCACCCTTTCTTATCCTTGGCATTTACAACAAGATGGTGAAGCAACACGGTTCAGACGCAAAGAGCCAAGGCAATCCCTGACGGCATGACCGGAAGCGTTTAGGGAACTCATCGAGCTGACCTTACCCAACAGACGCGCCACTGCTGTTTCGTCAAATCGACGTTTAGCCCTCCGCGCGACTACTGAGTAGATCAGATCCAGAGGTCGCCTAGACCCTCCCTATCCTGGACCCAACCCGCCGCGCCCGTCACGAATGAGCCTGACCCAGACGTAGTCCCAAAGCTCGATCCAGAAACACCTCAATCCGCAAAATGGCTGTACCCGAATTGCGGAGGTTGCCCAGATCATTACCTCTTGTCGCACACCGCAGCTCAAGGTATCCCTGTCGTAATGGGGACACAGCGGCAGCTGGGGTGCGCCAGCCAACCGTCGAGCTCAGCACGAGCGTTAAATCAAGACCGCAAAATTTCCTGTTGCTTTCCAAAAGGAAGGGTGCCATTATTCCTGTTGGAAACCTAAAGGTTAATTCGCCATGAAGGAAAAACCCGACGTCCTGCAAGGAACGCTGGCGCTCATGGTTCTGAAGACACTGGATGTTCTGGGGATGCAGCACGGCTGGGGTATCGCCCGGCGCATCGAGCAGATCAGCGGCGACCTGCTGGCTGTCAACCAGGGCACGCTTTATCCCCTTCTGCTCAGGCTCGAGAATGAAGGCGCGATTAGCTCCGAGTGGGGCGCATCGGAAAACAACCGCCGCGCGCGCTTCTATCGGCTTACCGCGGCCGGCCGCAAGCAACTCCAGGCGGAGACTCGCGAATGGGAGCAAACTGCGGCAATCATCGCTCGCTTTTTCAATGTCAGGGCGGAGGACTTGCCGTGAGATTCCTGCGACGCTTCTTCATACGAATGTCGAATTTCGCCACCGGGCGCCGTGCCGACCAGCGTCTCCAGGAAGAGATCGCCGAACATCTCGCATTCCAGACAGAGGAGAATCTGCGCGCGGGCATGTCACCCACTGAGGCGCGGCGGCAGGCTGTGCTCAAGCTCGGCGCGCCCGAAGCGATCCGGGAGCGCCATCACGCCGAGCAGAGTCTGCCGCTGATTGAGAATCTGCTATTCGACCTGAAGTATGCGGTCCGAATGCTGGGAAGATCCCCTGGATTTACGTTCGTTGCGATTGCCACAATCGCCCTCGGCATCGGAGCCACCACCGCCATCTATAGCGTCATCGACGCAACCCTGCTGCATGCTTTGCCCTACTCCCACCCCAGCGAACTGGTGCGCATTGAAGCCAATCTTGCCGGCGTCGGCGCGCACGACATCGGCCTCTCCATCCCCGAGTTGAGAGATCTTCAGAACTCGGGAATCTTCCAATATGTGTCCCTTTGCTTTTTCGGCACCGACACTCTTACCGGCAGCGGCCAGCCTACGCGCCTTGCCGGAAAGTCGGTCTCACCGAGCTACTTCGCGGTGCTCGGCGTCGACGCGCAGCTGGGGCGCACCTTCGATCCTCACGACGCCACACCCGGCTTCAACAACGAAGTCGTCATCAGCGATGGGCTCTGGAAGCGGGCACTTGGCGCCGACCCGCACATTGTCGGCAAGACTCTGCGCATTGACAACGATCCCGCTCTTGTTGTCGGCGTCATGCCCGCCAGCTTTCGCGACCAGGGCCAAACCAGCGAGCAGGTTAGTACCGAATTGTGGGCGGCGACCGGATTTTACCCCGACCCCTCCTCGCCGCCGTTGCGCGGCTCGCGTAGCCCCTACGAGACCATCGCACGCCTTCAGCCTGGTCTCTCGCCTGAGGCCGCGCAGGGGCGCGTCGATGCCCTGGTTGCATCGTTGAAGAAGCAATATCCGGCGGATTATCCGTCGCAAGGCGCGTGGACCATCCACCTCACTCCCCTGGCCGAGACTCTTGTCGGCAACGTTCGCCAATCGCTCATTCTGCTGTTCGGCGCGGTGGGCCTGGTTCTGCTGATCAGCTGCGTCAACGTCGCCAATCTGCTGCTTGCTCGCGCCAGCGCGCGAGGACGCGAGATGGCTGTTCGCCAGGCATTGGGAGCCGCAAGAATCCGCCTCATTCGTCAGCTCCTCACCGAGAGCTTGCTGCTCTTCGTGCTTGGCGGCATCACCGGTTTCGCGGTTCTCTTCTGCGCCCGGAAATTCCTGCTGCAATTTGTTCCGGAAAGCCTGCCGCGCCTCAATGAGATATCCATTAGTTGGGGCGTGCTGGCGTTCGCCATCGTTGTCTCCGTCGCCGCCGGAACCATCTTCGGGCTTGCTCCCGCGTGGCTCACAAGCCGCCTTGATTTGACCACGACGCTCCGGCAGGAAGGTCGTGGCTCCAACGGTTCCCGGCGGCGCTCGCGCTTGCGCCATGTTCTGGTGATTGGTGAATTAGCCCTCTCCCTGGTGCTGATGGTCGCCGCAGGCCTTCTGCTGCGCAGCTTCTGGGACTTGTTCAAGGTGCAACTCGGCTTCAATCCCACTCGAGTCATGGCAATCGAGAGCTCGCTGCCGAATCCTAACGATCCCAAAACCGACATTTATCGAACTGCCACGCAGGAATCGGTGTTTCTGCGGGAAGCTCTCCGTCGAATCCGGACGTTGCCGGGCGTGGAAGAAACCGCCGTCAGCGATCGGCAGGCCATTCCCCTCGGCCATGGCCAGAACGATCGCAGAATGATTCCATTGGTTCGCGAAGGCGAGGAAGGGAAAAGCAGCCAGCCTCCGCTGATCGATACATCGATCGTCTCACCGGAATATTTCCACGTGCTGGGCATGACTCTCGTGCGTGGACGCCTCTTCGCGGACCAGGACCTTGAAGCTACGCCCCTGGTCGCAGTCATCAACCAGGCCGCGGCGCGCATGTACTGGCCACGCAAAGATGGGAAGGGCGAGGATCCGGTCGGCAAGCGAGTCCGTTTGTTGGGCCGTTTGGGCCGTGCCAGGCCGGACTCGACCACCATCGTCGGCGTAATCGCCGACGCGCGCACTGAATCGCTCGCGGACGCCGGCATTCCGCAGATGTACCTCGACATCTACCAGCGCCCCGCGAAGTTTCTTGCGTTCTACCTGCGTGGACAGGTCGATCCCGCCGCCATCTCCACGCAGGTGCGTACACAAATCCAGGCCGTCGATCCGGAGCTTCCCGTCTTCCACGCGGAGACGCTGGACGACGTTCTCTCGTCTTCGCTTTCCGTGCGCCGATTCTCCATGGAAATGGTGGCGCTGTTTGCCGCAACTGCTCTGCTGCTCGCGGCCCTGGGAATCTATGGCACCATCTCCTTCCTGGTCAACGAGCAATCGCGCGAGATCGCCATTCGGCTCGCGCTCGGCGCTCAAAGGGGCAATATCCTCAGGATGGTTTTACGCCAGGGCCTCACTCTGGCCGCCGTCGGCGCCGGCGTAGGCCTGATCGGCGCGCTTATTGTTTCTCATCTCATGGCCGGCCTGCTTTACGGTGTCTCGCCCTACGATCTCACCACCTTCGCCGGCGTCACCCTTGTACTTACCACTGTCGCGCTCGCCGCCTGCTATATTCCGGCGCTGCGCGCCATGCGCCTCGATCCAATCACTACACTCCACGCCGAATGACTTTTGGCACTGCTCACGACTTGTCTTCACAAGCTGTTTCCATCCCAATGACCTCCTTCGGGACACTGATGAGTTCACCCGACAGCGAGTTCCAGAGGATCAGTCCCCCAAAAACGCTCTAGGAACCTGTAATCCCACCCGAAGCGTTCTTCGACTTACGTGAAATCGCCATTCGCGCGAACCGCGTGGCTAGTGGCTGTCGTACTGCCTGCAAAGTCGCATTTTCGGTAAGGTCGCTTCTCAACTGACGACGGCAAGACGAGGTACTCATCGAGCAATTCAGATCGGTCTCTGCCTTTAGTAAGTTGCCAAATAACCAACCGTCCGGACACACTGAACTTCGATCCGAATGAAGCATGATTTGGGCCAGATTGCCAAATTATGCTTCATTTCACAATTCCCGAGAGCCTTGGCGACGATGGTCTCGATGTCGCCCCGGTAGATGCGGCGCTGAAGCAGATGGAGGCTGGACGGACGCAGAGGTCCTGGAAAGGTCCGATATGGGGAAAATCCTGTGTGATGCGTGGTGTACGGAGCGGTCCATACCATGCGGTTTCAATGCGTTGTGTCTCGACGCCGTGATGAACAGGAAGTGGCCAACTGCCGACGGGCATGCACTACTTATTTCGACTCTATAGGTTGAGACAATCCCTCCTTTCTGCAGGAGTCCTCTAAAGGTCCAATAAGAAATATTGAACTTCGAGAGCATGCTTCCCGAGGTCATACCCTCGAGGGCAATTAAGAATGAACCCCACCCCAGCAAAGAGCCGTTTAAGGAATACGATTACCACGTCACGTATGGGCACCAGAAACGCCATAAATTTGACCTGGGATTCCTGTCCCAATCCAAAACAATGGGAAATCTGAATACACGCTACCACCACATCCAGCAAGAGCGATCGGCAACGGAGTAAGCCGATGAGAGTGGGCCTTCCTCGGTGAGCCGGTCAATGAGTGAGTTGCCCTGAATGCATCTATTGATACTGATTTAGCAAATGGGACTGAGTTGGCAGGCTCGGCGAATACCTAAGAACTGCGCATGGCCGGTTCTCGCCGAATACCTCTTCATTGCCATTTCTGCCTGCCCTTGATCTGGATTACTCCCCGTGTGGATCATTCGCCGCGGAGCGCTTGGATCGGGTCGATGCTTGCTGCTCTCCGCGCGGGGATCACCGCCGCGACCAGCGCCGCCAATCCAAGAAGCATAGTTGCACCTGCCAACAGCAACGGATTCCACGGCGTGACTCCGAAAAGCTGGCTGGCCATGAGATGTCCCGCTCCAATCGCCGCCGGAATCCCAATCCCCAATCCGATGCCGACCTGCCAGAACGCTCCGCGCAGCACCATAGCAACCACTGAGCCGCGATCGGCCCCAAGCGCCATGCGCACGCCAATCTCGCTCCTGCGTTGCTCCACGCCATAAGCCGTAACGCCATAGAGGCCAATCGCAGCCAGCACCAGGCCAACAGCGCCAAACAGCCAGGTAAGGCTGGCGATCATATTCTGCTGGTCGAAGGTTCCCTGAATGACTCGTCGAATACGGCTGAATGTCATAGATCATCAGATTCGGATCGACCTCGGCCAGCACCTTCTTCACCTGCATGAAAATGTTCGCGGGATGCCCCGGCGCCCAGATCACGATGTTGAAGAGGTTCTGCGACAAAAGCTCGTCGCTCTGGAGATCCAGCTGATCGAAGTGCGACCGTCTGCGCCTCGGGAATGTAGTACATGGGCCGGGCTGGATCTTTGAAGCCCCAGTCTCACGTAGTGAATGTTCTGAACGACACCGACAATCTCATAGGTTCCCGCATTCTTCACTGGAGCGGGACCGAAGTGCCGGCCGATGGGATTCTGGTTCCCAAAAAACTTCTTCGCAAAAGCTTCGTTGATGACAGCCACGTGCCGCGTATTTCCGTTGTCATCTTCGTTGATCGTGCGTCCCGCCAGCATTCGGGCGCCGATCGTATCGAAGAACCCCGGCGTGATGCGGGTCCAGTCGGCGGATACATCGTCCTTCGGCGCCGGGCTCTGGTTTGCCCTGAATCCGAATGTCGTGTGCCCCACTGATCGCCGGCCATCGGCGCATAGGTCGCAGCGCTGACGCGACGCACTCCGGGAATGGCGCTGAGCCGGTCCTGAATCTCACGATAAAGCGGGACCAGTTGTTCCTGCTTATGGCCCGACAGTATGGGGCTGTTGATGGAAACCAGATAGCGGTCCTCCGGATCGAACCCGAAGTTCTGGTGCTCCAGATTGCGCAGGCTGCCGCCCAGCATCGCAGCCGCGCTCAGCAAGCACCAGCGATACCGCCGCCTGCGCAATCACCAGCGCTTTCTGCGCCCAAGGACGGCCGCCTCCCACCTCACGGTTCGCGCCACGCATCGCCTCCATCGGCTCCGCGTGCGAGCTCATCCACGCCGGTGCAACGCCAAAGATCACTCCGGTCAGCACAGAGACTCCAAGCGCGAAGAGCACAACCAGAACAGAAGGCGAGGCATGCACTGGAATCCAGGTGCTTCGCTCCAGCCGTGGAAGGCGAGATACAGGATCAGCCGCGCACCCGCCCAGGCCACAGCCACACCGGCCGCGCCGCCGATCAGAGATAACGTAACGCTTTCAATCAGCGCATTCCTCACCAGACGCCCTCGCGACGCGCCCAGCGCCACGCGTACCGCCGTCTGTTGCCGGTCTCCTCAGCCCGCGTGCCAGCAGCAGATTGGCGATGTTGGCGCAGGCGACCATCAGCACACAACAGGCCGTGACCATCAGCAGCAGCAGACTCTCGCCGTAATCCCTCCGCAATCTGGAGAAGCCTGCGCCGCCAGGCGAGACGCGGAGCGTCTGCTTCTGCCAAACAGCTTTCTCCTGCGGAGTCATATCCGCCAGGTGGCTCGCCAGCCAGCCATGCAATTCGCTTTGCAGTTGCGCTTCGAGCGCCTTCGGATTCGTCCCCGGGCGCACCCGTCCGATCAGGTCCAGCCAATCGACCCGCGGGTTTTTGATTCGCGCGGTTCTCCCCAACAGCAACGGCTCGGTTGCCAGCGGCAACCAGATGTCCGGCATGCCCCAATCCACGATAGTTGCGCCAACGAAACCAGCCGGAGCCACGCCGATGATCGTGAACGCACGGCCGTTGATCTGGTATGTGGATCCCACCACCGTGGGATCGGAGCCGTACTTCTCCTGCCACGCATGGAAGCTCATCACCGCCACCGGAGGCGCGCCCTCTTGGTCGTCGGCATCGATCAACAGCCTGCCGCGCCAAGCGGAATACACCCAGGGTCTGAAAGAAATTTCCGGAAACAAACTCGCCATTCGCCGTCTCCGCCGGTCCCGATGAGCCGGCGCGGCGCACTGCCAGCGCTGAATTACCCGCCTGGAACGCTGCCAGATCCTGGAATCCCGTCGTGTTGGCGCGGAACAGCTTGTACGCCTCCCACGGAAAGAGGTTCCAATCGCCCGACTTGTCGTCGCTGTCCTGGCTGTATCCAGCCCAATTGCAGCAATGCGGCTGGTCGCCGATACGCCAAAGCTGATCCGGCTTGTAGACCGGCAGCGATTGCAGCATCACCTGCTGCACCAGCGTGAAGATCGCCGTGGTTGCGCCGATGCCCAGCGCCAGTGTCAATACCGCCGTGATCGTAAAGCCAGGTGATTTGCGCAACTGACGCAATGCGTATCGGAAGTCATACAACAGATGTTCGAGTAGCGGTAGTCCTTCTTCCTCATGGTATTGCTCTCGAATCGCTTCGACGGCTCCCATTTTGAGCACCGCCTGACGGCGAGCTTCCGTTGGAGTCATCCCAGCTCGGACGTTCTCCTCTGTCTGCATCGCTACGTGCCCCTCCAACTCCTCACGCAGGCGCTCATCACCACGGCTGCCGAAGCACGAAATTCCATATGCGCGCGAAAAGCCGATTCAGGATTCTCATGCCAAATCCTCCGCCTTCACTTCAAAAAAACGCGCAATAATCGCCGCCGTCTGCTCCCAGTCGCGCTTCTCGGCTTCGAGCAGTTTTTCCCCGGCGCGAGTGAGCCGGTAAAAACGCGCGCGCCGGTTATTCTCTGAAGGTCCCCACTCCGACGCGACCGCGCGTTCTTGCTCAAGTCTCAGCAGGACCGGATAGAGCGTTCCTTGATTGACCGAGAGTAGTTCATTGCTGATCTGCGCGATGCGCCGTGCAATTCCGTATCCGTGCAGTGGGCCCAGAACTTGAAGCGTCTTCAGCACCATCAACGCCAGTGTCCCCTGCTGTACATCCCTTTTCTGATTCATAGGCCCCGCTCCCCCGCCTTCCATTTGGTTACCCAAAGGAGTATGGCACAACTTCATTGGGAAAGCAACATGAGAAGCGAGAGCAGGACAGAATTGCCACTCGTACCCTCGCTTTGCGCCTGTCGCTGCGTGCGTTCGGCGAAGAGGAGCAATCACCCAAGCGCAAATGAGTAGCGAGTGGACTTTCCCCCAATGATCCCGTCGGACTGTCTGTTTCAATGAATATTCGCCAATGCGCGCTCAAGACGATTTTCTGGGAAACGTGCATGGCCTGTTGGGCAACAGTTGTCATTAAATTCCACACTTTGCCGTCCGAGGGTTGCGTTCTGCAATCGCATGACGCAATAGTCGCTGGTGCAGTTCCGTTTGCGGGTCAACTCGCGATTGTTGCCGGAACCCATAGACTCCGAAACAGACACCTTGACCTTCTACATGTCCGGGTGTATATGTAGAAGTAACAGGTATGAAGAAGACGGATGAAAAATTCGAACTTCCGCAGGGCACCCTCGATCTCCTCATCATGAGGGTGGTTGCGCTTGGCCCCATTCACGGTTATGCCATCGCGCAAAGGATTCAGCAGATGTCTCGCGAGGCCTTGCAGGTCCAACAGGGATCTCTTTATCCCGCTCTCCATCGCCTCGAATACAAAAAGCTGCTGGCTTCCAACTGGCAACCGTCCGAGACAGGCCGTGAAGCCAAGTTCTACGAACTGACCGCCAAAGGCCGAGCGCATCTCAAGGCTGAGACTGAGAACTGGAAGCGCCTCACCGACGTTGTCGGGCTCATCCTCAAGGGAACTCTGGAGGGAATTTCATGAGCTGGCTGCAGAGACTATTCGCGCGCAGACGCATGGATCGCGATCTGGACAAAGAAATCCAGTTTCACGTCGAATCACAGGTCGCGGACAAGGTGCGATCCGGCATTTCCGAAATCGAGGCCCGCCGGCTCACGCGTCTGGAGTTCGGCGGCAGCGAACAGATCAAGGAGGATTGCCGTCAGAGCCGAGGGACAATGTGGCTCGAAATCACTCGTTCAGGATGTCCGATACGGTCTGCGACAACTTCGAAAATCGCCCGGCTTCGCCTTTATCGCCATCCTTTCCTTGACGCTGGGCATCGGCGCCAACACCGCCATCTTTACGCTGCTCAACGCGATTCTGCTGCGCCCGCTGCCGGTCCAGAAGCCCGGTGAGTTGCTTCTATTCGGGAACGGCCAGTCACAGGGCAGCACGAGCTCAATTCCCGACGGGAACACGAAGCTGTTCTCCTATCCCTTCTTTCGCGATTTTCGCCAGAAAGATACTTCGTTTTCAGGAATCGCCGCGGTAGACAGCAGCCAGTTTACGTACCAAAGCTTCGATTGGCGGGGCAGCATATCAAACGACCCATGTCGATCTTGTCTCCGGCAGTTACTTCTCAGTGCTTGGCGTACCGTCGTTTCTGGGCCGTACAATCGGCGAATCCGACGATCGCGCCGAGGGCGCGGGTCCGGTCGCCGTAGCCAGTTACTCCTGGTTCCAGCGGCAGTTCAATGGCGACCCATCTGCGCTTGGTAAAACCATTCGCATCCAGTCACACGACTACACGTTGGTCGGCGTTGCCCGGCCGGGCTTCTACGGATACACAGTGGGTCAATCGACTGACCTGTGGATTCCGCTTTCAATGGAGAAGGCGTTCTCTCGTCCCGGCTGGAACGGTCTCGGAGATAAATTCTTTCAGTCGCTTTATCTCATTGGCCGTCTGAAACCCGGCGTGACCCCACCCAGGCGAGCGCCGAAACCAATCTGCTGTTCAAGCAGATTCTCCGCAGCTACCTCGGGTCTCAACCTCCGCAAAAGCACCTCGATGATATTGCACACGCCAGTATCCAACTGAATCCAGGGGGCCGTGGAGTTTCTTACCTGCGTTACGCGTTCTCGGTGCCGCTGGAAATTCTAATGGCCATCGTGGCACTGGTGCTTTTGATTGCCTGCGCGAATATCGCCAACATGCTTCTGGCCCGCGGCGTGGCGCGGACGCGTGAAGTCGCGATGCGCATGGCACTGGGCGCATCGCGCCGCCGGATTGTGTTGCAACTTCTTACGGAGTCTCTATTGCTTGCTTTTCTGGGAGCGGCGGCCGGTGTTGCGCTGGCATGGAAGGCGAGTGCTGTGCTGCTGAGCATGGCCACGCCAGGCCCCAATCCAGTTCCGTTGAATCTGACGCCCGACATGCCCGTGCTCGGCTTCACGCTAGGCGCCGCGGTGGTAACGGCGCTTCTGTTCGGCATGCTGCCGGCATTCCGGGCGGCGGGGCTTGAGTTCACACCTGCCCTCAAGGACGGGCGCGGCAGTTCTTCTTCCACAACGCGCGGCGCGCTGGCGCGATCGCTTATCGTCGGACAGATTGCGCTTTCTGTCGTATTGCTGGTTGTCGCCGGGTTGTTCGTGCGCAGCCTTATAAACCTGTCGGACGTTGAGACTGGTTTCGACAAGCACAACGTCCTCATCTTTTCTCTCGACTCAAGCACGGCCAATCTGCCGCGTGGAACTCCGGAAGAGATACGCTCTGTCCAGTTACAGGAGCAGATCGAAGACCGTGTGCAGAACATCCCCGGCGTAAAAGCGGATGGCTTTGCCTTCTTCACTTTCAATCAAGGCGGATGGACCGACGAAGTTCTCTTCCTGGGCATCCCGCGGACGCAGTCAAACGGCGGCGAGGTCTTCTTCAACATTACCGGCAAGGGATATTTCTCCACCATGGGCATTCAGCTGATCGCGGGCCGTCTCTTCAACGCTCAGGATACGCAGATGTCAAATAAAGTCGCGGTCATCAACGAAACCATGGCGCGTCGCTTCTTTCCGAATGGTTCGGCGATCGGACGCCGCTTTGGAATCGGAGAGACCCCGGATCATCCTGGCGAGAAGGAGGTGATCGGCGTGGTCAAAGATGCCAAGTACAGCTCACTCACCGAAGGCTCGCTGATGGCCGCCTATTTCCCCTGCACGCAAAATCCCGGTTTCTACGGGAACTTTGCGGTTCGTTATGCACCTGGGGCGAACCGGCAGGAAATCGTCTCGCGAACGCGTCATGCCATCGCTGAGGTCAACTCGAACATTCTGGTCAACAGCGTTGGCAGTCTGGAGGAGCAGGTGGATGGTTCCATCGCGACGCAGTCGCTGGTTGCCCGGCTTTCCAGTTTCTTTGGAATCATTGCTGTTTTTCTCGGCTGCATCGGCATCTACGGTTTGCTTTCGTATTCGGTAGCCCGCCGTACGAGTGAGTTTGGCGTCCGTCTCGCACTCGGGGCACGATCTCATATGCTGCTTTGGATGATCCTCCGAGAAAGCATTCTGCTATTGGCTCTCGGACTTGCTGTCGGTGTGCCCGTCGCTTTGAGTTCAACACGCATTCTCAAGAGCCAGCTCTACGAATTAAGTTCGCTCGACCCGACGGCTATCTCCATCGCAATCGCCGCCGTTTCTGTAATGACCATCGCCGCCGCATGGCTACCCGCAAGGCGCGCCACCAAAATCGACCCGATGCAAGCCTTGCGCACCGAATAGCCGGAGAAAACCCGTGCTGGCTCCCAGTGTCGATGAGCCATCCCGATGATTTGGCCTGATCAGTGGTAAATCGCCAATTCACTCACCGACAATCAAATCAAAGGCAAGTTGCCGAAGAGTCAGCTTACCAGTCAAGTGGCGTCCAGTAATTCTCTGAACAGGCGGTTTTGAGCGATGTATCAGCACAAGTATGGCCGGAAGGGCCGGCTTCTTTGGCGGCCCTTACCTTCTGCTCGTCTGAGAGATTTCGGAAACGCGAGGCTCTACCCTGCTCGATTTGCCGTCGACAGCGGCCTCTCCGGCCATCGACCATAAGGGAATGTACGGCCCGCTAATCAGGCATACGCAGCATCTTTCTGGCAAAGACGGTGAGGCGAGACGTTGATTGATGGCACCCTTCAGGGAATGATCATTCCCTGATAGCTAATCAATAATTCCCTGTTCCATAGGGCCCCAAATTGGACAATACCGCCATAAGCCTCACATATCCGGTGGCGATAGAGAATCTTCCACCGGCCACTTCGGCACGAAGCCCGAAATTTCTCTGTTTTATTCCCTGTTAACGGGAATTGGCCGGAGAGCGGTTCGCTCTAGACTCTATCCACCGCCACAGAGTCCTTCTCCTTTAGAATCTGCCATTTACCGGGCGCCAATAGCCCGCATTTGGCCGGAAAACCGCGATCCTCGAGCAATCAGAGAATCAGGGTCGCTGTGACGATCCCGCATTCACTCCCGAATTCTCTGAACGCAACAGCGGCAGTTCCTTTTTTGATCGAAAGTGGACCGCAGGTTCGATGTCTCGCTTGGATGGCGAAGTGAAGTTGAAAACCCAAAGCTTGAAAAATGGATGTAAGGTTCGAGATTCCGCTCGGACAAGCAAAGTGGACACACCGAATCCTTCTCCCTGCCCAAAACGGTAAATATCTATGCACAAAGGACTTGCAATTTGGAAAAGTAGTGGTCCGAAAAGTAGAGAGAAAGTTCGAATCCACCTCCCTCCGCCATATAGTCTCTCTCCTTTAGAATCTGCCATTTATGCGTCGCGAATAACCCGCATTTCGCCGGAAAACCACGATTCTTCGCGCAATCAGAGAATCAGAGTCACTGCGACGATTCTGCATTCACTTCCGAATTCTCTGAACGCAACAGTGGCAGTTACTTTTTTTGAGTGAAGGTGGACCGCAGGTTCGATGTCCCGCTTGGATGCCGAAGTGGAGGCCACTTTCCCGCAGTTTCCAATCAAGACTTCAGTAGACGGTTTTTTCAATGTCCGCTTACCGCGCGGTTTCCGCGTGCCACGCTCCGGCGCCGGATCGAAACTATTTCGTAGGCCACGCTTGCCGAGTGCGGTACAAAAGCAAGCCGGGTCATTCGGATTTCAGTCAGAAGATCTGGCCGCTGCGATCCGTGACAATA
>CAVXPT010000013.1:0-70922 GCA_963763665.1 uncultured Acidobacteriaceae bacterium
GAGCTCAGGCTCTCCCATATTTGCGGACGCTCGTAACTGCGATAGCAACAAAATCCCTCTCTTACACGACTCGCCCTCGCTACACTCATGCGCGCACAATATCGGCCGCGGGGGACGCGATGCCGGCGGTGTCCTGAGGGCAATGCCGTCTCTTTGCTGCCGTTTTGTCGCTCTTCTGCGGCTCGTCACGTTTGCCGCACTTGCTGCCGCGGCGCAGGGAACCAACCCGTCCGAGACGCAAATTCTGCCCGCACTGACTGGCCCGGGATCGACCAGCTTGCGATCGAGGTCCGGCCCGCGCCAGGAGTATCTCCCGACGGACCCAAAGCACCCATTCTTCGGCTTCCATCGCGTCTTCGCGCAACATGCGGCGCAGCGTCATCGATAGCAGGCCGGAGAAGACCACCAACACCAGTGAGAGCGCGATCTGCGTTACCACGAAGCTCGCGCGCAGCCGATTCTGGCGCTGCGTTGCCCCGGCCCCGACCCGGACTTCAGCGCCTGATTCGGATCGGAGCGCGTCGCGTGCCATGCCGGAATCAGCCCGGCGCCCATGCTCGAGAACACGCCTGCCGCGAGCGTCACCGCAATGACTGGAACGTTGAGCTGAATGTTCGCGCCACGCAGAAAGGCATGCGCCAGGAACACCTTCATCGCGGAAAGCAATCCTGCGGCCAGCAGCAGTCCGGATGCAGCGCCCAGCGCGCCCAGCAGCGCATTCTCCACCAGCAGTTGCCGCACCAGCCTGTTCCGCTGTGCGCCGATCGCGACCCGCAGCGCCATCTCGCGCTCGCGCGCCACACCGCGCGCCAACTGCAGTCCTGTCACGTTCGCGCACGCGATCAGCAGTACGGCCAGCACCGCCGCCAACAGCACTGCGATCTCCGGCAGCTCGTTCTCTTCATGCGAGGCTGCGGCGATCAGCGTCAACTCTGCGGTGCGGCCCTTGTCCGTCTCCGGATTCTGCTGCCCGATCTCCAGCATCACGTGCGCCATCTCGGCCTGCGCTGCCTGCAGCGAAACGCCTCCCTTCAAGCGTCCGATAATCTGGGCCCAGTGGTCGCGATACGAGTGCACCCACGGTGGCCGCACGTGCATAGGAATGTAGATCAGGTTCGGTTTGCCAAAAGGAAAGCGAAAGCCCGCGGGCATCACGCCGATCACCACATAAGGACTGCCATCGAGGTTAGCCGTCTTCCCGATAATGTCGTGATCGCCATGGAACTGCCGCCGCCATACCTCGTAACTGAGCACCAGCACGTTGTTTCTCCCAGGCTGATCTTCGCCGGGAAGATAGGTACGGCCCAGCAGCGGTTTCACGCCGAAGACATCGAAGAAGTTGTCCGAGCCCGGCGTCACATTCAGATACTGCGCGCGATCGCCGGCGCGCAGCGTCATGCCCCAGAAGTCTACGTATCCGGCAAGCGCGTTGAAGCTGTGTTGAGCCGCCGCATGTCCAGGTAGCCCGGCCACGACGACCACTGCCAAAAATTCGAAGCCGAATGCGTCTTCACCAGCACGATGCGGTCCGCGTCATTGTACGGAAGCGGCCGCAGCACTACCGCATCCATCACGCTGAACATCGCAGCGGTCGCGCCAATGCCCAGCGCCAGCGTAAGAATCGCAGTCCACGCAAACCCCGGCGCTTTGCGCAGCTGCCGCAGAGCGAAACGCAGGTCCTGCGCCAGCACCATGAAAAACGGCAGCCCGCGCTCGACGCGATAGCGTTCGCCAATCTGCGTCACGCCACCAAACTCCCGAAGTGCAGCCTGCCGTGCCTCAGTCTCGGGCATGCCGCGTTCCATGTTTTCCGCTATCGCGAAATCGAGATGCGAGCGCAGCTCGTCTTCGAGATCCTCGTCCAACACACGCGTGCGGAAGAGCGCGGTGCAACGGCTCAACAGCATACGGAGCAGCTCCATATTGCGACTCCTATTCCATTCGTAGTGTCTGCATAGGATCGATCGACGCGGCCCGCCGTGCAGGCGACAAGCCAGCTAC
Organism: uncultured Acidobacteriaceae bacterium; assembly: GCA_963763665.1. Classification (GTDB taxonomy): domain Bacteria; phylum Acidobacteriota; class Terriglobia; order Terriglobales; family Acidobacteriaceae; genus KBS-83. Next base: position 2,002 of record CAVXPT010000013.1, read on the forward strand.
AACGCAGCAGCACAATAGAACGACCACAGCGCCTGCAATCGTCGCGCCGTCCAGCGGTCTGACGCCATAGAGCAGGCTCTTAAGAAAATGCGTCAGTCCGATGGAGGCGATCAGTCCAGCGGATACTCCTGCTGTAGCCAGGCCAGCGCATACCGCAGCGTGCGCAAGAGCACGACGCCCTTCGTGGAGCTCCCAATGCCATGCGAATGGCAATTTCGCGCGTGCGCTGCGTGACCGCATAGCTCAGCACCCCATAAATTCCCAGCAGCGACAGCACCAGCGCGATTGCGGCGAACGCGCTCAGAATGGCTGTGTTGAAGCGGCGGGATGACTCTGTCGCCGCCACGATTTCGTCCATCGTGTGCATTTGCGACACCACCAGCAGCGGATCGAGCTGATGGACAATCTTCTCCAGGATTGGCGCCAGCAGCGTCGGATCTTCCGACGTGCGGATGACCACATCCATATTGCCCGCGACGCCCAGCATCGCTGCCATCGGCCCCAGCGCGGCTGCGGCCTGCGAGACCGGCTCATACATCTGGTCCACCGTCGGCTGATCCAGCGCGCCTTGCTTCACGTCTCCACGACGCCCACAACCGTCATCGCGGGCATCGGCGCTGTCGAACTTATCTCCCACCTTCATCTGCAGGCCAATCGGGTCTGCGGCCGTGAAAATTGCGCTCGGCAAAGGACTGACTGATGATCGTGGTCAGCGGGGCGCCGGCCTGCTCGTCTCGCGCATCGAAATATCGGCCGCGGATCGAGCGGAATATGGAGCGCCTGGAAATAGTCCCCCTGTACGAGATAAGTCGAGGCAATCAGGAAGCCCTCGCCTGCCGATCGCACATGGCCCTGGGGCGTGATCAGGCGTCCACCGTTCTGGCCGACGATCGGAATGTTGGAAGAGAAGCCTACACGCTGCACGCCGGGCACGGTTTCTATCCTGCGCTGCAATTCCGCATAGAACGCATCCACCTTCTGTTGTGTCGGATAGTCGCGTCTCGGCAGAGAAAGAGAGGCAGTCAGAACGTGTTGCGGCTGGAATCCGGGATCGGTTTCGAGCATCTTTCGAAAGCTGCGAAGCAGCAGGCCCGATGCAACCAACAGCAGCATTGCCAGGGCGATTTCCAGCGTTACCAGCGCACTCTGCAACCTGTGCTGCGAGCTCCCTTTTCCTGTCGCCTGGCCTCCATCCCGCAACGAATCGAGAATGTCCGTGCGCATACCGGCCAGCGCCGGCGCTACGCCGCAAAGCAAGCCCGTAATGCCGGTGAAGCCGAAGGCGGCGGCAAACATCGGCCATCGGATGGCAATTTCATCCAGGCGAGGCAATGAATCCGGCAGGGCAACTGCGGCTGCGCGTACCAATATCGCGGCCAATACAATGCCGACCACTCCGCCAATCGCACTCAGCAGAAGACTCTCGGTCAGCAATTGCTTCAGGAGAATCCGTCGCGCCGCTCCCAATGCCAGGCGGACTCCAAACTCGCGCTTACGGCCCGCTGCGCGCACCAGCAGCAGATTCGCCAGGTTCACGCAGGCAATCAGCAGGATCAGCCCGGCCGCCCCCAGCAGCATATGCAGCAGCGGCCGCGCTTTCCGCACTGTTTCATCTTTCAATGTCCGGAAGTAGCCGTGCAAATGCAGACCGGCTATGGCTGTATATCTGGGTTGAATGCTCGCGATCACCCGGTCTATGTCGATTTGCGCCTGTGTGAAACTCAATCCCGGCTTCAAACGCGCCACCAGGCCGTAGTCGTAGTTTTCCCCTTCAGAGTTCTTTTCCACCGGAGTAAAGCTCATCGGAACCCAAAGATCGCGATGGCTCAGCCGGCCGGCGTCCAGAGGGAACTCGAACGTCCGCGGCATCACTCCGATAATCGTGTATGGACGCCGATCCAGATCGATCGCTTTGCCCAATACGCCAGGATCGCTGCGGAACCGTTCTCGCCATAGCGCATAGCCGATGACGGTGACGGGCACAGAGTTCTCGTCCTCTTGCTGCGTGAATGTGCGGCCCAGCAATGGACTGACCCCGAGAACCGGAAACAGCGACGCCGTCACCCGTTCTGCAGTCGCATGAAATGGCGCGCCTGCACCGGTCACATCATAACGCAGCTCCGACATATCCGCCCGCCCCGGAGAAGGCCTTGCTTTCACGCTGAAAGATCACAACATCGGGAGCAGACACATTGAAGTCGCGAGGAGTATCTTCGTCAACTCGTTCATGCAGGCTCAGGAGCTGCCCGGAATCCTTGAACGGCAGAGGCCGCAACAGCACCGCTTCCACAACGGAAAAGACGGCGGTCATCCCTCCGATTCCCAGCGCCAGTGTCAGAATCGCGGTAAGGGAAAATGTCGGTGACTTTCGCAACTGTCTCAGTCCATAACGCACGTTCATGGCTGCCGTCTCGAGAAACGGAAGTCCTTGCTGCACCCGATATGTTTCTTTGGTCTGCGTCACCCCGCCAAATTCGCGGAGCGTTCTGGTTCGCGCTTCCTGCGCCGACATGCCGCGCTCTATGTACTCTTCGATAGCCAGATCAACATGGGCTTCGAGCTCAGCGTCAAGATCTTCATCGAGCCCGCGTCTGCGGAAGAGCGCCGCGCAACGGCTCAGCAGAACACGTAATCGCTCCATAACACGCTCCTAACTGGACGGCGCAAGAATCCGCGTCATCGTTGCCGCAACCCTCTCCCAGTTCTCCGTCTCTTCCAGAATCTGCTTAAGCCCCGACCGGCTCAGCGAATAGAACTTGGCGCGACGCTTCGTCTCCGTGGTGCCCCACCGTGACTTAATCCATCCCCGCTGATGCAGTCGCAGCAGTGCCGGATAGATCGTTCCCTGATTCAGCCGGAGCGAGTTGCCGCTCACCTGTTCAATGCGTCGCGCAATCGCATAGCCATGCAGCGGCCCCATCGACTCCAGCGTTTTCAGCACCATCAGGTCCAGCGTGCCTTGCAGCACATCCGCTCTTGTTTCACCCATTTGCTCGCACCTGTTGACGTTCAGCCTATAGATAGCGCCTCGATAGGAAGAATGTCAACAGGTGAACCGAAGAAAGCGAAAGAACGGTACTGGGGCTTCCATCGGCGTCCTTGATGATGGCAGATGCGCTCACCGACATGGAACGCGAGCCCATTTAGAGGCAAACGTCGTCAACGAGATTTGCCGGGACAGGAAACCTCTGACCGGCGTAGTTCTCAAAGTTTACGCAGCCATCCACCGAGCTGTGGTCGTCTACTACGCGTGGACGTGGAACCCACGAATCGCCATAAACCTAAGGGGTGATCGGCGGGACCGACGATGTAGCGCAGTCCTATACGAGTTGCCCTAGGGTGATTCCTTCCTTTAAGAGTGTTGGCTTCGAGTGCGATACTAGGGGCCATGGGAAACGCCGCTGCAGATCCTAAGCAGACATGCTCCATCTGCGGCGGAACAGGTATGCGGGTCACCAAAGATTCTGCTGGTGATCGAGTGGCATCCGTATGCAGTTGCCGAACTGCGCAGCAAGCAATCCGTCGTATCGAACGTGCCAACATCTCGCCACGTCATGCGCACGCGACTCTGGCGAATTGCGAGTCAGTTGGTATCACGGGAGCCCATGAGTCCATGTTGCACGCGCAATTCAACGCCACCAAGTTCGTCGAGGATTTTCCCCAGAACACCGATGGCCGCGGACTCATGTTTATCGGCTTTGCAAGGCGTGGCAAGACTCATCTTGCAATCGGCGTCCTGCGAGCACTGATCGAGGAAAAGTGCTGCCAGGGGCTGTTCTGCGATTACAGCGAGCTGCTGAAGCAGATCCAGGACTCCTATAACCCGAGCAGGGAGACGACCGAACATGAACTGCTGCGGCCGGTGCTTGAGGCCGAGGTGCTACTCCTGGACGATCTCGGCTCCACCAAACCGACCGCATGGGTACTGGATACAGTGGCGCACGTGCTGACTGCCCGCTACAACTACAAGCGAACAACCCTCGTCACGACCAACTTCGCCAATCGGCCTCCGGCCGCTGGCGGCAAAGAGGATACCTTGGGAGACCGGATCGGGGATCGCATGCGGTCCCGCCTAGCTGAGATGTGCGTCTGTCTTGAGGTCCACGGCGAGGATTTCCGCCAGAGAGCTGGGGCCGCGCGATTTGCTTGGTCGGATGCGGAGTGGTTTCCTGGCAGTAGCTAAAGCGTCTGAGCGCGACACACCCGGTCGGGCGGTCAGATACTGGCCGATGTGCCGACACTGGATGCCCCGTACTCTAGAAGAGATGGCCGGAGGACGGAAGACCTGTGTAGTAAAGGTCCAAATATCCGAAGTTGCCGACATGACTTTGCGGGAGCGTCTTCTGAAGAGCAATGTCATGATCCGAAAGTGCTAGTGATCAGCGATGCGCAGGTGTTTATAACCAGGGGATGAGAGTGATTTTGCTTACCTGTGTCGGGTGCGGAAGAACGACACTTGTCAGGGACTCACCAGAGGAAAACCGAGACCGGAAGTGCAGCTGCAAGGCTTCCATGATCGAAATACGTCGTCCCGGAAGTGTTCTCTGAGGTGTTTGAAATCTCAGGCTCGGCCGAGGATAGTGAGCCCGGCACGTCGCTCAGTGTCAGCGACATAAGGCCGTTCCGGCCCACGTTTTGGTAGGGTCGCCATGTCGCCACATGCTAGGCACCGCCTCTGCGTACGCCGCAAAGAATTTGTCATCTACAGGTGACTTTCGCTAAGAGCCTTCATGGGAGGGCAGCAGCCCTACAAGTGCAGCCAAGTTCGCAATGGCAAAGGCGACCGTGCCGCAGGCTTTCGCCGCATTCGAGAGTAGCTACCGCATTTGATCAACTGCGAGACTGGATTGAGTCGAGATACGCGCGATTCGGGCGCGGCTACCGGCGGACTTGTCATTGCGAGCCAAGGGCGTTCGTGCTCAACGCTTCAGGAACATAGATGAGTCCGAACGTCTCGAGCGATCCGCTCGGCGGAGCGACGCGCGCCGGCAGATACTCGAACCATGCCTGGTTGGCGGCGACCTTGATGCTCTGTCCCGGGCGTTCGGGTCCTCCTGCCTGCTGGATGCTTTGCCACCCCTGCCAGGAGAATTCGTGATTGTCCCACATCGCCACGAACGGCCAGCGAGCCCTCGCATCCTGCAAGTCTGGATCGGCAAGATAGCCGCGATAGATGGCGCGGTAGCCGTCGACCGTCAGCGGATAGTGGAACTTGCCGACCTTGCCGCCATCGGGGATCCGCGCGACCTCGTAAATCGTACGGTCGTACCGCGTCTTCACTTCTTCGGGATATTCGACGACCTCGTAGATGAAATCGCCGAGGTGCAGGACAAAACCGAGCTGGTCCGCCGGCGCCGCCCGCTCGTCCTCGAAGATCATCCGGCGGTAGGCGTTGAGCTTGCCTTCGTTGACGTCCTGGCAGCTAACGAAAGCGAAGCGCACCGCTCGGTCATCTCCCTCCGCAGGAGCGGTCCGTGTCCGACCCACGCGACTTCCATTCCCCTCGCTGTCGGTAAAGCGATACCAGTACACCCGCGCCGGCTTCAGTCCACCCGCCAACACGCGGCACGTCCAGTCCGACTCCGCCGAAACTCGCGCCGTCGCGCTCACCACGACCCGCCCGAACGCACGGTCTTCGGCCACTTCAACATGCAGCGTCCGCGCCGCAACACCCGCAGCGTAAGGCCGTCGAGTCCACAACAGAACGCTGCTATGGTCCGGGTCGCCCGAAGCGACGCCCTCTGGAAACATCGTCCGTTGCTCACGCCACGCAACCCGCGATGCATGCGCGACGTCATTGCCCCACGCCGCCGTAGCGCCGACGCTCAGGGCTGCCTGGAGAAACGTGCGGCGATCGATGCGCGACATGGATATCCTCCGTTGAGCTTCTGATTATCATTTGTCCGCGCAGCAGTTGGCTAAAATTGTGACGACTGGTTTGTCCGCAAAGCTCCTCCCGGCTTTACCGCCGCCGCAGCCCAGCGAACTCAAAAAGAAGCTCCCAAGGCAGACCTCAGTCCCCAACATCAGGCATATCATCGCAGGCAGCGTGCGCCGCATCATCGCCACCGGCGGCAGCGGCCCATACCCGGTAATGCGCCCACGACACTACCGACGACGCAGCCACGCCCAGCCCAACGAGCACCAGCAACACGCCAACAATCAACCCTTTCCCGCGTCACAAACTTGAACCAGCGGTCGAAGCTCTCATCCTCCGGCAGCAGCCCTTCCGTAATCGCAAATGCCTTCGCCGCCACGCCGAAGAACACCAATTGAAATCCCAGCAGCACCGCAGCAGCCGCGTACGCCAGCGTATCGACGAGATGCTCATCGGTATTCATCGCCTGTCAGTGAGTGCATTGGCGATGATGCGCCAATCGACCCTGGAGAGAGTTCACATTTGCAAGAGATCGCAGTTCACGGGATGTAGTCTCGGCCTGGGCGCTCGCGAAATGAGCACACACCGCAATCCCTGCCTGGCGGAGCACGTGGCTTGGATTTTGTCGAAACGGGCTGAGGCTCGTGCGCTCCAAAGCCGGCTTCGAAGGTGCGGGTCAGGCGGGAAGGCGCTGGGTTTCGGCAGCTTCAATTCTCACCTGGCGAGAACAGGGCTTACCGTAAATCCACGGCCGTCCGAGAGAGAGACAACGTAGCCGATCGTTGACGGACGTTTCCAGATTTGCTTGCAGCCGAGATACCGCTCGGTGGTCAGCACGGACACGTGACCAAGCAGGAACCGAATCTGTTCCAATTCGCCGCCATTCACATGGCAGAGCTTAGCGCACGTGACGTGTGCGCATTCATTCTGATACTGGAGGCAAAATAAATAGGCTGCCTCTTTCAGGTTTATCTGGTGTGTCGGGACTTTGCTCTATTAAATCCAGCGTATCGTTCCTGACATTGCCGACCTTAGAGTTTACTCGCCAGGCTCTCATCTTCTCGGCGTCGAAAGGGCGGAGTAGATCGATCGGTGGTCGATCAGGATCACCGAGCTTCAACCAGCGGTCGTAGTCCTTCGATGGGATGATGACCGGCATTCGATCGTGCATCGGCTCTACGACTTTATTCGGGTCTGTGGTGACAACGGTGAACGTCAATAGCTCCACGCCCAACTTTCGATCCTTCCATTTTTCCCACAGCCCTGCGAATGCGTAGGGTTCATTACTTTTGAGGGCGATGGCAAAGGGCCGTTTCGTTTTTGCATCAAGCTTCTACCACTCGTAGAACGCATCCGCTGGAACGAGACATCTCCTGTATTTGATTGCCTCTCGGAACGCTGGAGCCGTTGTTATCGTCTCGGCTTTCGCGTTGATCGTGCGCAGACCGATGCTGGGTTCCTTGGCCCAATAGGGATACTGTTGGCGAATTCAGGAGGAGCTGCTGAAGTTTCCGAAAAGCGGACTTTGCAGGCAGTACGCCAGTATGCAGTTGTTACTTCTACGAGAAAGCCGCTATACGTCCGTAGATATGCGTTGGCTCAGCTTTTCAGAAAGCCTAACAATTCTCGACGGCTGACGCTGCCCACTTGGGTTACCAGGAGTAGAGGCTGGGGTTGTGGATGGTAATTCCCCGCGCCGACAATTCATCCAGCAACTGCGTTACCGCAGGAGATATCTCACTGTCTCCGGGTACGATCATTGCCCATTCCAAGTCTTCTCGGAACTCCTTCGTGCTGATGCGCCATCCCTCAAGCGAAGGTGGTGTTGTCGCTCCAATCTGAATGATGGACCAGTGTCGAATCAGCGCTCGTGCAACGTCTCGATCCGGCAATGGACCGCGCACGATGAAATGATTGTCGCCATGCACTAGTATGCCTACCATGCGATGTCCTTGGGCTCACTTGATGCTGAGACGCGCGGATCGGGAACCGGATAACCGATCGCAAAATGGTATACGACCTGTCCCTGGTTGGGCGCCAGGTTGAGATGACGGTGCACCTCATCATCGTAGAAGGCGCCGATGCCGGTCGCACCCAGTCCAAGTGCCTCAGCGGCGAGATACAGGCGGTGGCCAATAGCGCCTGCTTCAAAATGCACATAGCGATAACCACGGTCGCCATAGGTGCGAGCGGCACGCTCGAGATCGCCGATCATCGAAAAGCTCACGCAGGCGTTACCGGCGAGGTCCTGCCCGAGGCTCAGGCCAGCGGCCGCTACGCGCTGGTCGCCACTCTTTTACCTGCTCCAACTCGGCACGCTCCGGCCAGAACCTGTAGACGCCGGGTTGTAACCCATCGACGCGGTGAGCATACAAATACAGCTGAATGAAACGCGTGCCGGCAAAGTCAGCCGACAATGGCTGGGCTGTGACGGCGAGGATGGCCGAGAGCTCCGCCAATGACATCGATTGCTTTCCACCCAGAAAGTCGAGCGCCGAGCGCCGCATGCGGGCAACCTCGCCAAAGCTGCGAGTCGATGAAGCCGGAGAAGGCAGCTTGATCTCGCCGGAGCCAGTTGGGGCCGGCTCTGCGAAGAAGGTGCCACTGCTCCCGCTGCTGCTTTGTTTCGTGGCGAAGTGGATGCTGTCAATCAGTGGGTGCGCAATCGTCTCCTTCGAGAGCTGGTTCGCCTGCCCGCCGAACCAGACAGTCTCGCCGGTGTCTGCTTCGCGCACTGGAATGGACTCTGCCGTGCAGGCTGACAATCAGCATGGGCCACTCATCCATGTTCAGGCGACACAACTGCGCCACTTCATCGTCCGGGAAATGTCCGACCGCGAAGCTGTCGCATCCGATAGCACGGGCGGAGAGAGCAAGCGCTTGCCAGGCGTGCCCTATGTCGTGCAAGCAGTACCGATATGCCCGTTCACCGTACTTCCACGCCTCGCGCCACACAATACTGGTCAATACAAACACAATAGGCGCAGAGTCGCTGGCCAACTTCATGTCAAAATCACCGCGCCCGCGCTGCTCCGCCATGTGCCTGGATGGATCGTAGTGATACAACCCATCTGGCCACCCCTTCAGACCCCGTGTGAGGAAGTGAAATTCTGTCGGGTGCAGATTCCCGGAGGACGGATTCACTCTTAGCGCGTAGTTGTATCCGGTGGACGGGACATGCTTGGACGCGCTAATCGCGGCGGAATAGAAGAGTAGTTGCGAGAGGAATGTCGGTCCGTCACCCACAGGCGTGGTCCCGGAGGTACCCTGAAGCACGTCGAATGCTGGCATTTCAGGAACGGGCGGATCTGCTGGCAAATCGAGCACCGGCACGCCCTCGTAATGACGAAACGGATTGGGCATGTTCGCCCAGTCGAGAACATGCCGTGCTCGCCTCAGCGATTCAACGCTATGCTTCGTTGCTTCGTGATATTCGCGCCACGTCATTGCTGGTACATGGGGCTTGGATTGCCCGATATTAGCATCGAGAGTCATCGCGCTACTGACGGCATTCTCTGGTCAGTCTTTGATCTGCGGCGCGACAGAGCCATTATTCATCTTATCCCGGCATATCGTTGGCCCGTACACCGCAGTTAAGTGAACTGCTACACCGTAGTCACTCAGCCAATTCAACGAGAGTACACCGACCCAACGGCACATCCTCACGAATGAATCCTCCGCCACGGGCTGGCCGAACGTTAAGCAGACAGACCGAGGACATCGTGCCCGAGGCGCGGGGAGGAGAACTAAATGGGAGGTGGTATAAGCCACCTCCCATTTCTGCTACTGGCGCCCGGATTTCACGCGGCCTTGCCGGCCGCTATGGCTTCGAGGGTCTTCTCACCGCCAACATTAACTTTGATCTGCGTGGGCTTGGCTTCGGCCTTCTTGGCGAGGTTGATATTCAGAACGCCCTTGTCACAGCGGGCACTTACTTGCCCCGGATCCACGGAACTGGGAAGCGTGAACGAGCGGGTAAAGCTTCCGTATTGCCGCTCGACGCGACGGAAGTTCTCCTCTTTCTCTTCCTTCTCGATCTTGCGCTCGCCATGGACGGTGAGGGTGTTGTTCTGAATGCGGACATCAATGTCTTTTTCGTCGATGCCCGGGACTTCAATCTTCAGAATAATGTTGTGCTCGTCTTCGTAGATGTCCACCGGCGGTGCGAGGGTGGTGGTTGTCAACGCCTCTTCCGGGCCTTCGGGGCTGTACGACTCACGGATAAGACGGTTCATACGGTTCATGCGGTCTTGCATCGCGGAAAATTCGCGGAGAGATTCCCAACCGGTCAATAGTGTCATGACGCAGTTCCTCCTTAGCAGTAATCTAAGAGGAAAAACTTCAGATGGGCTGACTTAGTTCAGTGAACCTGAACGAGTAAGAAGAGGTACTTGCTCAAGTTTAATGCTAGGCTGGTGCGCTAACAATTGTCAAGATGCGGCAGTGTCCTGCGCGCTATTACTTCTCCGAAATCTTGCCCTCAAAATGACTTTCAACTTCTCATGACCCGGCCACTGTCACCCTCGGTGTAAGCCCCATCGCCACGCGCAACGTACACAACGATAGCTGTTTTCGACGGTTCTCAGATACCGGCCCGGCTATACCAATCATTATTCGCTGGCTGATCGAACTGAGCACACTGATATTCGGACGATCCAGTGCGGGTTTCGCAGGGTACGAGTACACAGAGCATCACAGATTCGTCTTCAGGACGCTGGCGCATGTGGCCAATTCACACTGCGCTTGAGGGTGAGGGTCAAGAGCCTTTCTTCCTCGGTTTCTTCGCGCCTTCGGCGTGCTTTTTGGCGTTCCCCGAAGTCTTAGGGTGAAAGAGATTCTCTACCGCCTCCTGGGCACTCATATTCTTAGCGCTTTTGGGCTCTTTCTTGGACATGCTGAACTCCTGTGTGCGGAGCATAGACCTCCGCGCGTAGATTGAACAGCCTGGAGCGAAAAAATAAATGCAGCGCGCAAGCGACTTCTAAGTTCATCTTCCGATCACCGTGCTCCTCGACGGCCAGTCTGCATGCGGAAGCGCACTTCAAATTCCTGCCCGAAAAACTCACTTCAACCCTTATCAAAAGGCAGCGAAGAGTAAGGGCTTTTCGATCAGATCGCCGCTGAAATGTATGTGATCCGCACCCTGCCGGGCGAAGTTACCTATAAGCCGACTAATGAGATGGTCCGCCGCTTGATCATCCTGCGAGAGCGGGTTGATCGTGGTGGCAGCTTCTGACAAGGAGGATCATCGACGTGCAGATACATTCGGTTGGCATCGACCTGGGCAAGACGACCTTTCACCTGATGGCGCTCGGAGCAGCGGGCAAGGTGTCGGTTCGCGGAGGGGCGGGTATCATTGGCCGGCTCGGTGTCGGCTTCGCGATCGATCGCGTCTCCCCGGAACGCATTCAGTCCCTTGTTCTCGTCTTGGCGGCCGCGGGAACACTCATTCTTGCTTTTGCCGGCAGCGCATGGGTAGCTCTGTTGGGAGCGGCTGTCCTTGGCGTAGGGCTGGGCAACGAAGCAGACGTGGGGCCATACCTGCTCGCGCGCTATTTCGGCCGCCGGCATTTCTCAGTGCTATACGGTCTTACTTGGACCGCGTATGCCATCGGCGGCGCTACTGGCCCACTCTGGATTGGGCATCTTTACGATCGTGCCGGCGCTTACCTGCCGCGATTCATCGTTTATCTTGCGGCAGTGGCATTTGGAGCGGTGGTCCTCAGCTTCTTCCTAGGATCCGACCAAGAGAGCATTGCGTCTGAGCGAGAAATGACCGCAAACGCGGGCGTCCCGCTCGAAGACTAGCAACTGGAAGCCGATCAGCCCGATTCTCGGGTTGCGATCCGTAGATGCCGCCTGCCGTGTGCCGCTTTCGCTGACCTTCGCCAATCGGTCGGGGCGGGATCGATCTTCGGCCAACGCTCTTAGGGCAAGTCACTCACTGAGCTTGTTTTGTGCGCTGAATCAGGGATATGTCGTGAGAAACGCGCTAGTGTTTACTAAATTCAATCTCGAGCGGTCTCAATGAGTGCCAAATCGCCATTGCGCACATCGACCGCCGTCGATCACTTCCGCTAACCCCGCATGACAAACTGCACGACGGATTGACCCACTTCACGCGGGGTTTAAAGACGGGAACAATACGGGAACATCGTTGATTCAGTATTTTCAACCGCTTACAAGGAATGAGTAAAAATAGTCTCGGAAGAATTACTGCGGTACGCTACGCTAAATTATTGATTCTAAATGGTGGCCAGAGACGGGATCGAACCGCCGACGCCGGCCTTTTCAGGGCCCCCTACCAATGGACCTAAGTGGCTTAGAATCAGCGGGGGCTATTGAAATAAAAGCCGTTAGTGCAGTGCAGATTTAGGATTGTTTAGGATCATTTGGGCTGTTGTTGTCCCTGGGTTGTTCCCGTATTGTTCCCGCCGGTCGCCTAAGCCAATTCTTGGCATCTAGGTCTGAGAATTCTGACAATTGGATCTACGGCAAAACGGTCGCGTCCTCGATGGTCGGCCACGGAGAGAAAAAGGCGACTCCCACGATCTCCTGAACGAATCTGGAGTTTGATCGGAGATGGCGCCAATGTCGGGATCACTGCGCTCTATTGGCGGATCGGGAACCAAATCCTGCGGGAGGCATTTGGGGCATGGACGAGCTACCTTTGGAGAGCAGATTGTCGCCACGGTTTGGCGACAGCTGAGTTGGTCCCGGGAACTTCTACCGTTGGGCTAAGCCCATGAGCGAGCTCTACGCGGAGATGTGCCATATCGAATCTGCGGAAGGGGACCCAGACTTGCTATGGGATAGGAGCCGCACCTCGAGATGCGTAGGCTCGTTCAGGAAAGCCATCGAAGGAGTCGCGGGATTATCTAGGATACCGGGAACTCTACCCCACGATCGCAAGGCTCGGCCGATTTGAGTTTCCGAGCGACACCGCAAACCTATCTTCAAAGCTCAAAGCAGGCTAACCGTGGTCTCGCTTGGGTGAGATACCACTGCAGGGTGTGCTCTAAGCCTTCGTGAAAGTTCACGAATGGAACGTATCCCATGGCCTGGTCTGCCTTGGCGATGCTGGCGAGAGAGTGCTGCACGTCTCCGATCCGTGCAGGCTCATAGATCGGATCACTGGACACACCAAGAATCTGCGAGAGGTGAGCATGCAGTTCGCATAGAGTCTGCGAGCAGCCCGTCCCAATGTTGAAGACACGTCCGGCAACCAATTCCGTCCTGGCCTGACAGGCGAGCAGGTTTGCACTTACCACGTTCGCCACAAAAGTGAAGTCGCGGCTCTGGAGACCGTCACCGAAGATAGTTGGCCTCCCGCCATCCAGCATTACAGAGATAAACTTTGCAATGACGCCAGAGTACGGTGAGTTAGCCGCCTGCCTTGGACCGAAGATGTTGAAGTAACGAAGGCAGACTGTTTCCAGACCGTAGACCGTGTAGAAGGCTTGCATGTAGTGCTCGCCGGCAAGCTTTTGCGCGGCGTAGGGCGAGAGCGGCCGCGGGCACATCTCTTCGTGCTTGACCAGATCCGATTGGTCTCCATAAGCAGAGGAAGAGGCAGCGTAGACAACTCTCTTTACTCCGGCGTCGCGGGAAGCGAGCAACACGTTAAGCGTGCCATTCACGTTGCAGTCGTGCGTTTCGAATGGCAATTCAATCGACTGCGGCACGGAGGCCATCGCCGCCTGGTGAAGCACGAAGTCCACGCCGGTACAGGCACGCTTCATCGTGGCGGCATCACGGATGTCACCCGGGTAGAAGTCGATGTCATCGAGGCTTTCGGCCAGATTGTCCAACGAGCCGGTTGTGCAGTTATCAATGCCGCGGACGGCGTGACCGTTGACAAGAAGCTGCTTTGCCAAGGCGGACCCGATAAATCCTGCGACACCGGTAATGAGATAAATTGCCAATGTGCCCTCTTCACTAGTCCGATTAGGTTTGGCCGCTAGTGCGTGCAGCGCGTTGCCACGGAACGAGTGATGGTCCTACGTAATCTGGAAGCCAGTCATTGGAACAAGGGAAGTTGCGCGGACTTGTAGATATCTGCGCCGGAATTATGCCCGGAGTCGCAATGAACATCAGGCTCGAAATCTATAAGGGATCAAACAACGCCAGCCCTGTGGCGTCGTATGAATAGCCGCGGTCTGAGGGCGCAATCCCGAGCACAAGTAACAGGTTGTACATGGTCGGGAGTCTGGTTTGAAGTAACCGATTTACTTGGAGCCCTACGGCCTTGGTTTAGTGGTTTTAACCGGATGTGTTTGGCGGGGATATGGTTTCCGATCGCCAAGGAATATCATTCGAATAGCATGCATTTAATTAGGAATAGCAGTCTTGCTATAGCGTCTTTTCTCGCAATTACGATGATGTTCTACGGGTCTCCGGACGCGTTGGCGTCGGAGGTGGTGAACAGCAACAGTTCGGCAACACTTGCCCAAGGCTGCACGCTCTATGTGTCTCCGCATGGCGCCGCAACCAACTCGGGCGCGACGCCTGGCAAACCGATCACGCTGCTTGCCTCGGCGGCTCAAGCCAAGGCCGGATCCGTAGTCTGTATTATGGCCGGTACCTATCCCCTGACGAGCACCTTCCAGCCGCGGCATAGCGGAACGCCGAGCGCACGGATCGTGTTTGAGGGCTATGGGGACGGAGACGTGAACATCGTCTGGAGTGCTGGGTCTGGCGCCAGTGACACCAACATGTTCCATTTCTACAGCGCGACCTTCCCCCAGGGGCCGAGCTATCTGACCTTTCGGGGATTGAAGCTGGATGGCCGGAACGCAGCATCGAATGGGTTCTTTTGCCAGGGATCGCACCACCTGACCTTCACCGGAAACACCATTGCCAATACCGGATCGGCTGGCATCGGCAGCGTGTTATGCGATTACCTGACCAGCGACCATAACATTCTCTATCACAATGGATATCACGGCGGCTGGTCGAGCGGTATCTCTTACAACAGCAACCAGTGGTATGACCTCTACGCGGGATTTCACAATATCGTCTCAAATAATATCGTCGTGGGCGAGTACGACAGTTCCAGCTACCACACCGATGGCAACGGCATCATCATGGATCTAAGCAAACGCAGCTATGATCCAGCCACGGCGAATACCCCTCCGGCGCTGATCGTAAACAACGTGGTGTACGGAAACGGCGGCCGCTGCATTCAAAACTACGTGGTTACAAATATCTGGATCGTGAACAATACCTGCTACGAAAATGGTCTGGATTTGAGCCTTGGTGGTGTAAGCAGTATTGCAATGCATGACACCCGCAACATACATGTCGTGAACAATATCTCAGTGACCTGGAATTCCACACGTCCCTTCCTCCAAGAAGGAACTGTCAATGAGAACGTAGTGTTTGAGCGCAACCTGATCTATGGAGGCAAGAACTCAGGGATCGTCGACACGGATCCAACGCACTTCAAGACAGCAGCTCCTTTGTTCGTCAATCCTCCCGTATTCAAACCCAACGTCGGTGGCCAGTACGCTACCGCTTTGAACCCGTCGCAGCTGGGCACCGGTCTGCAACTTCAGCCTGGAAGTCCTGGCATCGGTGTCGGTATCGATCCGACGATCCTGTCCGGCAATGACCCGGAGATTACGTCAGACCTGAAGAAGTACATTTATTCAGACATCAACGGGAAACCGCGCCGGCAAGGCGGTCCCTTCGATCTCGGCGCGTATCAGCACTGAGCGGCGGAGTAGAAACAGGGGCAACGCGCACCGTCCACACAGGGCATGCGTGTTGCCCCACCGCAAGTGGCTCAGCTCTAAGAGCGCTTAGCTCCCACTAAAGTGGTAGGCGCCAACCGCGTTCCAGAATCATGAAACTTTTACTGGTGCGCATTGAGAGCAGTTTGCCTGCAAACTTACTCGCAGCTCGTAAATGTTGCTCACAATCAGCCAATTTCTACTTATAACTCCGCACTTTAGACTGAACAGATTCTCGATAGATATGTTCTGCCGGATTTTGTTTTCGCGCGGAGTCTGGCAATATATTGCAAGCTTAACCAATCATCCCCCAAAAGATATCTCGGAGCGTAATGCATTTAATTAGGAATAGCAGTCTTGCTATAGCGTCTTTTCTCGCAATTACGATGATGTTCTACGGGTCTCCGGCGTTGGCGTCGGAGGTGGTGAACAGCAACAGTTCGGCAACACTTGCCCAAGGCTGCACGCTCTATGTGTCTCCGCATGGCGCCGCAACCAACTCGGGCGCGACACCTGGCGAACCGATCACCCTACTCAGCTCGGCGGCTCAAGCCAAGGCTGGGTCCGTAGTCTGTATTATGGCCGGTACCTATCCCCTGACGAGCACCTTCCAGCCGCGGCATAGCGGAACGCCGAGCGCACGGATCGTGTTTGAGGGCTATGGGGACGGAGACGTGAACATCGTCTGGAGTGCTGGGTCTGGCGCCAGTGACACCAACATGTTCCATTTCTACAGCGCGACCTTCCCCCAGGGGCCGAGCTATCTGACCTTTCGGGGATTGAAGCTGGATGGCCGGAACGCAGCATCGAATGGGTTCTTTTGCCAGGGATCGCACCACCTGACCTTCACCGGAAACACCATTGCCAATACCGGATCGGCTGGCATCGGCAGCGTGTTATGCGATTACCTGACCAGCGACCATAACATTCTCTATCACAATGGATATCACGGCGGCTGGTCGAGCGGTATCTCTTACAACAGCAACCAGTGGTATGACCTCTACGCGGGATTTCACAATATCGTCTCAAATAATATCGTCGTGGGCGAGTACGACAGTTCCAGCTACCACACCGATGGCAACGGCATCATCATGGATCTAAGCAAACGCAGCTATGATCCAGCCACGGCGAATACCCCTCCGGCGCTGATCGTAAACAACGTGGTGTACGGAAACGGCGGCCGCTGCATTCAAAACTACGTGGTTACAAATATCTGGATCGTGAACAATACCTGCTACGAAAATGGTCTGGATTTGAGCCTTGGTGGTGTAAGCAGTATTGCGAGTCATAACTCCAGCAACGAATTTTTTGCAAACAATGTCGTCGTTACCTGGGGCACCATGCATCCCTTCATCGAGCAGGGAACTGTCAATGAGAACGTAGTGTTTGAGCGCAACCTGATCTATGGAGGCAAGAACTCAGGGATCGTCGACACGGATCCAACGCACTTCAAGACAGCAGCTCCTTTGTTCGTCAATCCTCCCGTATTCAAACCCAACGTCGGTGGCCAGTACGCTACCGCTTTGAACCCGTCGCAGCTGGGCACCGGTCTGCAACTTCAGCCTGGAAGTCCTGGCATCGGTGTCGGTATCGATCCGACGATCCTGTCCGGCAATGACCCGGAGATTACGTCAGACCTGAAGAAGTACATTTATTCAGACATCAACGGGAAACCGCGCCGGCAAGGTGGTCCCTTCGATCTCGGCGCGTATCAGCACTGAGCGGCGGAGTAGAAACAGGGGCAACGCGCACCGTCCACACAGGGCATGCGTGTTGCCCCACCGCAAGTGGCTCAGCTCTAAGAGCCGCGAATTGTAAATCATTAGATATGGAAGGCCACGCGAACACACCTCCTCAAAAATACGGCCCTTGCGATTTGCGCTCAAGATGCAAAGATAGCTTGCTTCAATCCATCGTGAAGGCAACTCACTCGGCTCTGAAATCCATCTCCGGACAGCTTGCCAGGAACGCACACACGGTTCAGCGTCAGGGCGTTATCCGTTCGCTTGCACGGTCCGGAATTGGTCGTGAAGCCAATCTGGTATCCGGCTTTCGAAGCAGCAGCCAAGACCTCCGGCGAATAGTCGGCATGGCTGCCGTTGGGATAGGCCACGCTTAGGCACGGAGCCTGCAGATTCTCCTCGATCTGCTGTCTGCTTGCCAGCAGCTCAACCGCAAGCTGGCAAGCCGGAACGCGCGTCAGAATGCGGTGATCGGTCGTATGCGATCCGATCTCGAAACCCAGGCGATGAAGTTGCCTGAGTTCATCCCAGGACAGAAAGGAGAACATCTCCGCCTCCGCCTGCGTGAGCGCTGGGACCACGGCTTCGCTGAGAATGCGAAGGTAATGCCTTCTATGCTCATCCGGAATGAGCTTGCAGAACTCCCGAGCCCACTCCGCGAG
The DNA here is from genome assembly GCA_963763665.1 of uncultured Acidobacteriaceae bacterium. GTDB lineage: Bacteria > Acidobacteriota > Terriglobia > Terriglobales > Acidobacteriaceae > KBS-83. The sequence continues at coordinate 20,018 of CAVXPT010000013.1, forward strand.
CGCCATGCGCTTTGGGGTTTCGGCAAGAGAAACATCCAGCATCGAATCGTCCGGAAGGGGAACGCGCTGTGAGGGCCAAAGCAGCACCCGGCGATAGATGTCTGTCGGCCAAAGGAGGCGCTGGCTCCCAAGATACCCCACGGATACGAGGACGACGGCTGGAATTTCCAATCTCGTAAGTATGGGTGCCGCGTGCGTCAGATTGTTCCGGTATCCATCGTCAAATGTGACCAGAACCGAGTCTGGCGGCATCTCAGTAGAGCCCACCAGCCAGTCGCGGAGCGAGGCAAGAGACATGGGCCTCATGCTCCGCGCGATCATAGCCATCTGCTCGGAAAACTCCGAAACACTGACCACGTTCCCATAGTTAAACGGATCGTCCGCGAACTTGTCAGGCACCACGCCGTGGTAGCAGAGGATCAGCGGAAGCTTTCGCCTCCGGGCCCTGAGCACTCTATTCAGGAATAGATAACGTCCGGCAAGCGGAACCGCTGCTCTGCCAATTCGGCGCCACACAGAAGTGCGACGCAGACTCTCAGCTGCGATCTCCGCGCAAGGCCTCTGCGCGCTGAACGTCATTCCAGGCAGTTCCATAGATAGAAGTGGTGGGCGGTTCCCGGAAGCGAATGTTCATTCCGGGGGTAATCGCATAGCGACAAAGGGCTACGAGAGGGCGGCCCTGGCCCGCAGAATTTGCTCGTAAAGGCCCACAACGCGGCGCGCCACGAGAGGTCCCGCCAGGTATTTTACGTCTTCGCGCCCGGCCGTTCTCATCGGAGAAGATAGGAGGGTTCCAAGGGCGCTTGCGAACGCCTGTGGGCTGGCTTCGCTAATGAAACACCCATGGGTTTTTCCAATGATCTCTTGAACATCGCCGACATCGGTTGCCACGATCGGGAGGTTGCAGGCCATTGCCTGCTTGATTACATTCGGGGATCCCTCCTGATAGGAGGGAAATACAAGCGCATCACATGCGTTCATATACAACGCGAGTCGAGGCTGCGGCTCGCGGCAAGCGACGATGAGTTCAATGTCCGTTCGCCGTTCCCGAAGCAGATCCGTAGCGGCCTTTGCAAGGGGGAAGCGTTTGACCGGGATATCAGGATTGGCGGCGAAGAGAATGTATTTCTTGTCTTCAGCTAGCCCAAGCTGTCTTCTTGCCTCTTGCCTGTCAGTAAGCTGAAAGGTCTCGAGATCCACCTCGTGCGGGATGATGTTGACGTTGCCATGATGGAACCTGCCCGCCATCTGCTTGCTCTGCACGATGACAGCATCGCAATAACGAGCCAGGCTGCGGCATCCAGCGGCAATGATCCGGCTCTTCCTCGAAGTGCATCCTCTTTCCGTGAACGTCCCCAGCGCGTCGTCTCCGTGATACGTAAGCACGACAGGCACCTTCCATTGCGTGCGTGCCACCGCTCCCACATACGCATAATGCGCATGGACCAGTGAGACGCCCTGAAGGCGCCGCCGCAACTGGAAAATCCCTCTTGGATAGATCAGCTTGCGGAAACGTCCCTTCAGTACCAGTACGTCCACGTCCACTCCGGCGCGATTCAGGAACTCCACCTGCGAGCGAACGAATGACCCGAACGCCGGGTTCTCTGCCGTCGGATAAATGGCGGTAACGATCAGGACTTTCATGCATGTCTCTCGGCCGGACGCGACTTTAGACTCGCCTTCAATAGCTCGCGGCACTTCATCGCAGGAGGCAGCGATTGCGTCTTCCAAGCCGTCGCCAGAACCTTCGCCCGGGAAACCGGTTCGCGCGCCATCCAACGGCACATCTGATATGGATAGTGATCTTCCAGGGACAGCGCTGTCTCAGACCCACCGAAACGCGGTAGGGCGCGCGTCAGTTCCCGAAACTCAAGTTCATAACGATCGATTCGGCGCTGGATTTCCGATTGGGTTGCGCCGGACGTGTTGTGATTGTTCGAGCCATGCAGACGATAAAGGGTCAGCGGTTTGCGAATCCCAACCACGCGTGTGATGAACGGTGCGAGACCGCCAACGTAAGCATCGGCGCATAGCCTGAAAGGCTCCACGGGCATGGGAAGAATCTGCGCCAGGTATGCGCGGGAGCAGCAGAGTCCGGAGGTCGTAGGAAGCGGCCACCATCCTCCGGAGTGCTCCACCCGCGATCGCAGGAGCCCTTGCACAACGGACGACGGCCACCTCCGTCCAACGCTTCGACCGTGCCGGTCGATAAAGAACATCTGGTGGTAGATGAGCCCCGCGTCGGGATTCCGGCGCCACGCTTCCACCACGCGTTCGACCTTATCCGGAAGAAAGACGTCATCGGAATCGAGGAAGCAGACAATCTCGCCTTGGCTTGCCTCGAAGCCGGCATTGAACGCCGATCCCTGACCTCCGTTTGCTTTGAGTACCGAGACCACCGAACGACCATAGCTCGCCATGATCGATGCGGAATTATCAGTTGAGCCGTCATCCACGACCACCACCTCACAACGGACCCATGTCTGGTTCAGCGCGCTATCGATCGCCTGAGACAGATACTGGCCGTAGTTATAGTTGTTGACCAGGATGGTGACGAGAGGGGCGTCAGGAGACATGGAGTGTGCCCTTAAGCGTCTGCTTAGCGGAAAATATACGTTCAGCCATCCACGCCCGGAACAGCCAGCGGTCCGCCAGCAACTTCAGCGCATCTGCAATTCCAGTGTCTTCGCCATGGATGAATTCCATCGGCTTGAAACGCGGCTCATGGTTGTACCAACGTAGCCGCATGCCGTGTTTACAAAACAGGAATGCGGTATGGCCGAAGTAGCGCCGGTTGGCGATCAGGTGCGTGGGCAGATAGGGGTCGATCCCGCCAAAGGCTTCCGTGATCAGCGCGATCCCTCCCTTCTTCAACATGCGTCGCACATCGCGAATCGCGGCTGGCGGATCGTTCAAATGCTCGAGCACCTCGAACGATAAAACCGCGTCAAAGTCGCCATCCAAGCATCGTTGATACTGTTCTTCAATCCTGATCTGATCGCCCAAAACACCGTGATACCGGAACCGGCGGATTGCAAAGTCCATCACCTTGCTGCCCGGCACGTCGAACACAACCACACGGAACCCGTGCTTCGCCAGAAGGAGCGCATCGCTCCCCGTCCCATCGCCAAGCATCAGGATTTTCAGGTCGCTTATGGGAATGCCGTTGGCCGCTGCATGGAGACGAAGCCGCTCCATTGCAGCCGCGGTCCACTTCTGACGCATCGGTTTCATCCAGAACACGAGCGTTTCGAAGATGAACCCGTCGCCCTCTTGATAGAGCTGCTCCATCTCCGGGCCGTACACGTGTGGCGTGACGTGGAAGCGAGCCACATCTTCGAGAACATTATGTCCGGTCTGGAGCGCCTCGACCCATACCCGCCGCTCGACTTCTGCCTGCGGAAGTCTTGTGAGGGAGGATATTTCATGCACGAGATCGAAAAATCCAGATGGCAGCTCAATCACCATCGGTTCCGCCAACGTCTTTGTCCTTGATAGCGTCACGCGTTGCTCCTGTTCACCAGCAATCGCCCGTATAGCCCAACCGCGGTTCTCTCGGTCGACAGGAGCAGAGGCGCCGGCAGGAGCAGCAGGATCGCGAGCCTGAGGTAGTCCGGAGAATTGCTGACAGCAATGACTACAGTGCATACGATCGCCCAAAGCAGCGCAGGCCGGTAGTCGGGACTTTCCACTGCAGAACGGACATAGATGTGCAGCACTGCATAGCCCGGAAATGCCGCGACCTCCGCCCATCCATACCCCATGTACCCGAACCTGGGAACCAGCAGCGCGGCTGACGTGGCGAATGCCGCAATGTGCAATAAATGGAAATGCAGAACCTGGGCGTTCCGTTTGAGCAGGAAGAGTACGGATGAATGCAAATTGAACATGGCGTTCAATAAGTATGAGATCGCGAGGAAGGGAAATACCCGGAAGGCGGGATCCCATCGAGCGCCGAAGATGGATGGCAGGATGAATGGTGCAAGGCCCGCGAAGACCGCCATCGGTACTCCGACGGCGATCGCCTGAATCCGCATGCCTTCCGTGATGCTGCGGCGAAGCTTATCGGTATTCCCGTCGAGCTTGGCCAGCGCGGCCATGGCGAGCCGCCAGGTGGCCTGCTTGACGAAGGCCAGAACCTCCACAAGGCGAATGGCTAGGGCAACAAAGCCGACTCCCTGCGCGCCGGCAAACCTTCCCACGATTAACGGGTTGACGAGCGTTCGCAATTGCCAGGTCCACATGGCTCCGCTGTAGCTGAAGCCGTATCCAAGCATCTGCCGCACTAACCGGAATTCCAGATGAAACCTGAGCCGGAGGGACACGGACGCATAGGTGAGAACCAGGATCAAACCCTGAGTGATCAACATACCGTCAACTGGCGCCCATGTGCCCCAACCGCGAAACGCTAGTGGAATGGCCACCGCATACCCACCAATCTGGCCGGTAAGTTCGATCAGCGCGACCCGCTCAAACTTGAGATCACGATCTAGCGACACCACTCCCGGCAGGACCAGCAGGTTGCACGGGACAAAGAGCGACATGGCGGCAAGCGGCAGTGCCAGCTCTGCGATGCCGGCAAGATGCGACACCGCGCCACGGAACAGCGTCAACGCGCCCACGAAAAAGACGCTCGTGGCGAAGAGCAGCGTGAACGCCTGGTTGTATTCGGAAGCCGTGGGATCGGTGGGCTTGCGCAGCAGATAGACGTCGATTCCCCAAGTCGCGGCATTCGCAATGAACGCCACAATGCCGTATGCGGCGGCGAAGACTCCATACTGCGTCGGCCCGATCACCCGGGTGACCAGCAAGACGTTGATGACGCTCAACCCCATGCCAATGCCTTGCCGCATGGCGATCGCCGCGCCACCGCGAAACACGCGCCTCCTGAGGTCTTGGGCGGGCAGACCGGGCCGCTCTTGTTCTCTTGCGCTGCTCATAGTGCGACAGAACTGAGCGGGGTGGCGGCAATGATGGCGGCGAGGGGCTGCGGAACAGCAGGGTTGGACAGGGCCCGGATCTCGCTGTCCGTGCGCTCGAACTTGACCGAGCATTGCTTGCACCAAGCAGTCGCATCGTCCTCATTCAGCTTTTGCCCGCAGTAGCATACCCAGCCCGTGATGCGCGCCGGAGCTCCCATGACAAGCGCGTGGGCCGGAACATCTTTGGTCACTGTGGCGCCAGCCGCGATCATGCAGAATTCCTTGAGCCTGACTCCCGGCAATATCACAGCGCCAGCTCCGATGGATACCCCTTGTTCGATCACCGTGCGCGAGAGCCAGCTCTGTTCGCTGTACCGCTCGGCCGCGTACGCGAGCCGCGGAGATCGCGGCCGCAGATCATTCGTAAACGCCACCTGCGGGCCGATGAACACACCATCCCCGATGGCAATCCCTGCCCAAATGCTGTTGCCGTTCTTAACCGTAACGTTATCTCCGATTGTCGCGCCCGCTTCAATGAAGCACTGGCCCCCGATGTTGCAACTCGAGCCTACAGTCACGTCGCTCATCACATGGGTGAAGGCCCAGACGCGCGTGCCAGAGCCAATTTTGCTAGTTTCGACTAGCGCTGTGGGGTGTACATAAACGTTCATCATTGCTCGCTCCATCTCTGTCTCAGAATGGTTTGCATGGCTTCAGACCGCGGATCGCTGCCGGCCCTTTAGTTCCACATAATGAATGAGCCTTGCGGGGTTGCCCGCCACGATAGTGAAGGGGGCCACATCCCGAGTGACCACGGAACCGGCACCCACCACAGCGCCTTCGCCGATCGTGACATTGGGAAGGATGATGACGCCGGCGCCAACCCAGGCGTCCCGCGCGATCTCGACGCGACCGAACGTCTCGCCGAAGACGTCTCGATAGAGGGAGTTATTTGCATAAGAGGACAAAACAATCAGTACCCGCTGAGCGATGGCAACTCGATCGCCAATGCTCAGTGCGCAAGGGCTGTTGTCGAGCTCGTCAGTGACATGAAGCTCTTCGCCGATATATACGTCTCGTCCCACGGAGTAGCCGGCGCCGCGAAGAGCCAGTATCCGGATCGCACACACGGGGAAGTACTTCGCAATTAGCTTCAGGCACTTCTTTCGAACCCTTGAGAGATGAAGCATGGCTCTTCCATCGTTCTATCGGCGCCAAGTGATCCGGGCAAAGCGCTATGCCCGCTTCTGCTTTTCCATGGACAACCGGCTGCCACTCCACAAGCTACGGCTCGCTTCGTATGTTCGCTCCGCGATAGCAAACTTCCAGGGTGAGTAGACCTTGCGGTAGCGTCCATAGTTGACCAGTTCTCCGCCGAGTTTGGCTTTGAAGTCGCGCACGCCGTACTCTTTGTCCGGCCGACCCGCTCCTCCATAATCGAAAGTTCGGTAATTGTGGAAATGCGCCCACTCCAGCATCGAAAAGTTGATCACTTCCATCGCGTGCAGCGGGCTACCGCGCCTCTTCCCTGCGTACCAAAAGAACACTGTGTCCCTATGGCAGAGAACTACGGTTCCTGCAATTGGCCTATCTTCATGCTGTACAAGAAATACTTTCACCATCTTGCGCGGCGATAAGATTCGAAGAGCATTCACGAACAGTTCCTTATCGGCCAGAGGCACGCGCGCGTTGGCAAAGGTCTCCTGCAAGATGGGATAGAGGGCGTCGATGCCTTCCATGCATGTGGCGTCCTCTGTGCTCAGTGCCTGCCGTTGTCCCGCCCTGAGGTCGCGCCTTCCATGCTTGTTCATACGCCGAACGAGTTCCTCTGGCGAAAGGCGCACGTCGGTCAAATAGTTGAGATATCCCTCGTGGTCATACCCTCGCTCCGTCAGGGCTACTCTCTCGCTGCCGTCTCCTGATAAGGGGCGCACCTCGGTGAAGAGAACGGAGCGCCGCATCCGGCGGTCATGCTCTTCCATGATCGCTTTCAAGGCGGTGCCGCTTTGCTCGCCGCTTCGGCATATCGGTTGGGCATAGAGCAGCGCGCGCGAGGAGACGCGCCCGAATATCCACGGAAGGGTTTGCACCTTTACCGAAACCAGCAGCGCAAGAACATCTCCTATGCTGTCCAGAGCTGCCAACAGGAGCGGTACATGACCGCGCGTGCTCTGAAAGACGTCAAACATCTCGGGAGTATGGAAGATGCTCCCGTTCGGATGTTGCTGTACGAAGGAGCTCCATGTCTCACGATCCAGTAGATCGACAATCCTCATATAAACGCACCGTCCGGAGGCGCGATCTCGGGTTTAATGGACGCGCCGGATGGATGGAACGAGCCGGCGGAGATAATCGACAAGACTGAGAGCGTCCAGATCACCAGTGACACACAGCGCACTCCGAGCCTTTGATGGCCATCGCCAGTAGCGAACAAGTGGAGACGGGTCCGCCTCGATAGAGTCGATGAGCTCACGCTCGCTGCTCAAGGCTTGAAGCTGCTGAGCGGTCAGGTAGAGGCTGCAGTCATGGGAGGTAGGGGCGGAGTCCACGAGATAACCCTGATCGCGCAGGAAGGCAACCCTTCCGGCGGGCGCACTGCCCTCCACTCCGATGAACGGTTTGGATTCTCCAGGAATGAAGATCTTCCTATCATCCAGGCATCTGTAAACGCCGTACCACGGCTGGGTATCAGGCGGAACGCTCCCCCTGATCAGCACCGTCGCCCGCGCCGAGCATTGGAAGTCCAGGCAAAAGCCACCATTTGCCTTCTCAACGCCCACCGTAAAGCAGCTTTTTTCACGCCACCACTCGCCGACCTCTCTAAGCTGGGCGAGCCAGACCTGAGGCCGGAGGCTCAAGGATGCCCCAAGAATGGCCTCGAACGCGGCGCTACACTGCGAGAACGACTCTGGATGAAATAGCAACGCAAAGAGCTCGCCCCGGCGATGTGTTTGCTTGAGTATCTCCGCCCACGCCTCCGCCAGCCCATCGGCTCCGAGCTTAAGTCCGTCGTGGAGTTGAAGGTCGTCCGGGATGGAGGCGGGAATCTCGACGATCTCATTGTCAAACCGAGGAGTGACGACCGCGCGATCGGCGGACTCGGCACGATAGAAGGATTGGAGCGTGCGAAAAATTGCGTTCCCCGCATCCGTTGCCTCCGGCGGCAAAACGTCCCACCAGATTGCGCGGTTGCTGCTATAGCGAAAGACGCTCGACGGCAGAGAGGGCGAAAGGGACGGATCGTAACTCAGGTACGGGCACCTGAAGCCCCAGATTTCAAGCCGCACATCCCGAAACGCCTCCACGGCGGTGGCGAATTGAGCGCGGGCCGCTTTGGGAGAGAGGCTGCGAAAGTCGACATGATCGTATCCGTGGACGGCGAGCTCCGCGCCCATGCTTTGCACGGCGCGGCAAAATGCGGGGTGAGCGTCCACAACCCGCCCCGGCGTGGGGAAGGTGGGCGAACAGCCATAGCGCGCCAGCAGCTTTATCCCATCGACAATTCTGTTTTCTGCGGCCGAGGGAGTTATGCCATAGCGCTTTACGAGTGCCATCGCTCTGTTTACAACGTATGTGAGATCGCGATGACGGAGCCAATGAACGATGCTTTGTCGATTCAACATCTGTCCTACTCCGCGGGAGTCGCGCACGACGGCACGCTCCGCACCGGATTGGTTGCCACGGCGGCATAGGCTGACAACATCGAACGCGCCGAATAGCACCAGGCGAGTTCGGCATCGATCCGGTGCCTGCCCGCGATGCCCATCCTGAGACGCTCGTCAGGTTTGTCCATCAACCGTGCCAGAGCCTTCGCAAATTCGAGATCATCATTGGGCTTGACGTAAATCGCCGCGTTCCCCGCGGAGAAGCGGTTCTCCGGCAGATCGAAGGCCACGATGGGTTTCCCAAAGGTCATGTAATCCATGATCTTCACCATCGTGGAGCGATCGTTATAGTCACTCGACGGATCGGGGTCCACACAGATGTCCGCTGCGAGAACGAAGGGTATGTAGTCCGGGTCCGCAATGAACCCGGCGAATATCACGTGACTGCCGAGTTCGAGCTGCCGGACCATGTCTTCAAGGTGGCCCTGTTCCTCGCCACAGCCGAGCAGCAGGCACCAAAAATCCTCCCGACCGAGATCGCGCCGGAGATGATGGAGCGCCTGGATCAGATGCTTGACGCCGTCATGCACTCCCATCAGCCCAAGATAGGCGATGCCCGTCATCCCCGGCCGGGAGAGCCCCGGCGCTGGTGCGGCCTTATAGGCGAGTTGCTTCTCGTCGGGGCCATTTCTCACAATGGAAATGCGTTCCCCAGGCACTCTGCCGCGCGACATCGCAATCGTGCGGTACGACTCGTTTGTGACAATCACATGATCGGCGAAGAGATAGGAGAGGCGCTCGAAGCCCAGCAAGATCGTCCTCACCAGAGGCCTGCTCCTGCCCGCGAAGCGTGCGCGGTACATCTCCGGGGCCAAGTCGTGCTGATCGTAGATGAACCGCTTTCCGAATGGCTTATAGATAGTTGCAATTAGCACGAAGAGATCGGGCGGATTTGCGGCATGCAGCACGTCGAATCCATGCCGTAACGCCAGGCGAATAGACAACACCAACGTCGCGGCAAGCGCATAGCCGTATTCGAGAGCGTATCCCAGAAGACCGCGAGCCTCTGGCGCAGGAGTGTAACGCCACACCCGGACGTCATTGAGCATCTCTCTCTTCGGCTGCGCGCGCAGGGCCGGGCAGATCACGGTAACTTCATAACCGGCCTCAGCGAGCGATTCCGCTTCGCGGCGCACTCTTGCATCGCGCGGATAGTAGCTGTTCTCGAGAAGCAGCAACACTCTATTCCCGGTGTGCTCCGTCATACGAGCATTCTCCTGACGCTGCTGCACTGGTTTTGCGCCTACGGCTGGCAAACAACTTCCGGGGAGCGCAGCGCCGGCTGCAGACGCGCCGCTTCGCTAGTAGAGGCTCCATCGATAAATCGAGTGTGCCACAACTCGACCAGGACTAGCGCCCAGAGCTGTGCGCCCCGATCCGCGCTCCCGCTGAGGTGGTCTCGCAGGAGATTCTGAACGTAATTCGCATCAAAGAGCCCGCGTCGCCGGATGGTGTCAGAAGCCAACAGATCGGAGACGAATTGACGCGCCTCGGATCGGAACCACAGCGAGATGGGAATCGGGAAGCCCTGCTTCTTCCTATGTACGATCTCCCGAGGCAGGAGTTTCTCCGCCACCTTCTTGAGCAGATATTTTCTGGTCAGTTTATGGATTTTGAGATGAGACGGAAGAGATGCGGCGAACTCAACCAACTTGTGATCGAGCAGCGGCACCCGTGCTTCAATGGAAGCCGCCATGCTCATCTTGTCTCCCCTCGCCAGCAAGTCATCCGGCAGCCACAGCTTGGTATCCACATAGAGCATGCGGCTGAGGGGAACCGCGGAGCCAGCGTTCCCTAGTTGTGCGGCGATGACCCGCTCTGTTGCCGCGCACAGGGCGTCCATCCAAACGTCGCCCGCAAGCAGCCTCGCCTTTTCCACCTCATTGAAAAGTGGGAACCAAGCGAGCACGCGGCTCGCCTCATCCCCTTCCGCCAGCGCGTTAAGAGCCAGCTTTGCGCGGCGCTGGCCCGGAATGCACTCCGAACCCCGGATCAAAGCACGCTTTGCGGCGCCGGGCAGCAGCTTGAATCCGGGGCTGAGGCGTTCGCCCGCGTAGCGCGCATACCCGGCAAAGAGTTCGTCTCCGCCTTCGCCGGTCAGGACCATCTTGACGTGGCGCGAGGCGGATTCCGCGAGCATCATGTTGGCAAAGCAGGCGAGGTCCGCGACTGGCTGATCAAGATGCCAGACCACCCGTTCGGCGCCCTCCACGAAATCCGCCGCCTGGATGATGACTTCGTGGTGATGGGTTCCAAAATACTCGGCTACTTGGCGCGCATAACGCGTTTCGCTTATCGCGCTGCCTTCCCCGGAAAAGCCGACCGAAAAGGTTTCGACCGGCTGATCGAGATAACTGGCCATAAGCGCAACGATCGTGCTTGAATCCAGACCGCCACTCAGGAATGCGCCGAAGGGTACATCGCTGCGCAGGTGTAGTAGCACCGACTCCCGCAGAAGAGCCTCGAGTCGCTCGGCGCACGCCGCTTCGTTCCCTCCGGCGTCTTCGGAGAAGCAAAGGTCCCAATAACGCCGCAGGCGGACGCCCCGCGCAGTGCAGATGAGCATGAACCCGGGCGGTACGGCGTGTATGTTGTCGAATAAAGTATCGGGAGAGGGTATGTATTTGAGGGAAAGGAAGTCGCTGAGCGCCTGATGGTTTAGCTGCGCAGATACGCCTGGATGCCGCAGGATACTCTTGATTTCAGAGCCGAAGACAAGAGTCCCATTGATGTCCGCATAGTAGAGCGGCTTGATGCCCAGCCGGTCGCGCACGAGCATGAGCTTCCGCTCAGAAGCATCCCAGAGCGCAAACCCAAACATGCCGCGCAGTGCAAGAACGCAGTCCTCGCCCTGCTCCTCATAGAGATGAACGATCACCTCCGTGTCGCTCAATGTCTTGAGGACGTGCCCGCTGCTTACCAGTTGTTCTCGGAGCTCGCGGTAGTTATAGATCTCCCCGTTGAAAACGATGGTGATTTCGCCGCTTTCATTCGCGATCGGCTGCTTTCCGCCTTCCAGATCGATAATGCTGAGGCGGCGCATGCCGAGCGCAAGTGCATCATCGATGAATTCGCCGGAGTCATCAGGGCCGCGATGGCAGATCGCGTCTGTCATGCGCCGCAGTGTATCCGCGTGAACGGCGACCTTGCCCTGATATTCAAAGATACCGGCTATTCCGCACATTGGCGATGAGCCTTCCTTTTGGAGTGAGCGAGGGCTGTAAGTGCGTGGATCAACAGACGAGTTATGATTCGCGTCGTCCGACGGAGCGCTTCTGCGGACCGTGTGCTCTGGAGTGGGCGCGCCGCCGCGCTTCAGATATGCTTAGCTGCCTTTGCTGGATCCCCTATTTCCAGCGCCCTCCGGGACGGGATCGTCCAGCCCGTGAGCCTATGGAAAAGGCGAGAGCCGAGCTTGCGGGCTACACTCATCGCTCTTAGCGCTACGGGGGCTGGATCATTGCCGCATAAGTATCCAGCTTCCTGGATACCACGCAGCGACTGTATCCATGCGCGGAGGGTAAGACTCCGCTCCAGCCAGTAATGGATGCTCGCCGAGGCGTCCATGTCTTCCACGATCCATTTGCGTCCTTCGTGAACTGCAGATGTTCTGACGGGTTGGCCCGTCATGTCGAGATAGTAAGCGCGCGCCACATCCATCCCGCCGGTATCTACGAAGAGCCGGAAGGTGGCTCCGATGCGCGGGTTTACGTCGAGGACCTTGTATTTCCCGTCGCGAACGTCATAACGCATGCCCACGTCCAGCATGCCCCGATAGCCAACGGCCTTCATGAAGGCTTTGACCGACTCCTCGACGGCCTGATTCCTCAGGCATTTTCCCAGACTCGTCGCGCCTGTATGGATGGGACATTGCCGAAGCTTCTTTCCGGTAAAGGAGACCAGGCACTCCGAATGACTATTGAAATACCCATTGAACATCCATACGCTGTCTGCCCCGCCGGGAATGTACTCCTGGATCATGAGATTGGGCCGCTCGGAATCCTCGAGGTTCTCGTAGTTTGCAAGAAGCTCGTTGAGGTTGTGGCAAATCACCATCTTCTTTCCCGTGTCGCGCGCCAGCCGCAGCCCATCGATACCCTTCAGCAGGACAGGAAACGCCATGTCGCCGATCCTCGACAAGACGTCTGCTCTGGACTCCGGAAACCATGTCGCCGGAGTCGGAATGTGGTGGAGGGTTGCCAGCCTGTAGAGCCCCTGTTTGCTCGCAAGAGATGAGATCAAAGCAGCCGGAGTATGCTGGAACAGAAACCGTCCCTCAAGCGCAGCCGCGTTGTTCGCCACCAACATCGCCGTATCGTCATCGCAAGCAAACACCAGCGCGGGCCGGCCGATCTCTCGTCCTGTCCGCTGCATGAAGGCTAGAGAATCGTTCACCGAGGCTGAGGCGAAGTCCCAACGATAGCCGCGGGTGGCGTATCTGGAAAACTTAGCAGGCGCAAAGCGGTCCTTGTGGACGGCAAACACGGACACCCCGAGACGTCCGAGGCTACGCACAATGCCGAGGCCGCCATGCGCCTCGCAATTTAGAACGATGGCTGGAATTCGCCTGTTCATTCTCAACCGCCTATGCCCACAGCGGCTCATTCCACAGGGTCAGCATCGTGCCAGCGCCTTTCTGGCACGCTCGTTGGTACACGGAGCTGGCCAGGGCGATATCCGCGATGCCCATTCCCATGTGCGCAAAGTGAATGCGTTCGGAGTCGCTCTCACGGCCCGGTTTGCGCCCCACAATCAAGTCGCCGAGGTTGGCGTAGATATCGTCGTCGCTGAGCAGACCTTGCGCATGCATGACGGCAGGCGTGATAATGCCGCGGTGTTTGAGCACGTCCCAATCGTCTGTGACGAGCTTGCTGCACTGGCGTATCACATCAAACTCACATTCATGGCCGGATAGCTGAATGCTCAGCGCGCCGGGCTTGATGTAGCTTGCACATACGATCGGCTCGAGAGCGGTGGTGATCGTAAGCGCGACATCGGCATCTTCAAACGCCTGCTGAGCGGAAGCGACTGTTCTGACCGGGGCGCCCCAACGATGCCGGCACTCGATGGCCAGTTCTTCCGCATGCGAGCCCGTGCGGTTATAAACTGCGATCTCCTCCACCGCGAGCGCGCTGATGAGGCCGAGGATTTGCGTGCGCGCCTGCACGCCGGCTCCCACGATGCCAACCTTGCGCGCACCCTTGGGCGCAAGATACTGCGCGCCCAAAGCGGTGACTGCGCCAGTCCGGACGGCGCTGATGAGGGTGCCGTCCATCACTGCTATCGGGAATCCCGTCTCGGGAGAATTCAAGATGATGAGCGCGCTGGCGCGGGGAAGACCGTGGTGCCTATTATGCGGAAAGCTGGCGATCCACTTCATCCCCAGCGCCCGCGCGGGGCTGCCGATCATCGCGAAGAGACCGTTGATGCGTCCATTCTCTTCACAATCCACGTCGTCGCCATCGCGCAGCACTACCTTATGGGGCTGGCGGCACTTGCTCATCGCATGCAGAGCGAATGCCTCGCCGACAACCTCCATCGCGAGCCGCATATCCAGGACGCCCGCATCCAAAACTCCCTTCTGATCCAGATACATAAAGTTGGCTTCTGCCGGTTTAGTGGCTGTCCAGCCTAGCTCCGGTAGCAGATGAATATTGGCGTTCCTGTCGGGAACACTGAGAGTCGCACTTGCTGCGTTAGCTTCCATGTCTGGTCTCCTCGCGAAGGCTGGTTTTGCGGAATGGTGACGGGGGCTACAGAGTGATTGCGGGCGATGCGGAAGATCACCGTGACTCGGGCAAACGCTCTGGAAGAACAACTCTGTTACGGTTTGGTGGCGATCAGGAGCAATGCGCCGATGCTCCTTGCCTTATCTCGCTTGCGTGCAATCCTGAGCTTTTCGCTAATTGCGGGAACCCACTCCGTGGGACGCCGTGCAAGCAGCCTGACGCCCCTACGCAATATCCCGATACTTCCTCCGCGCCTGCACAGAGGTTCCGGCACTCGCGATGGCTGCACCGTCCCGAATCCATGCTCCTTCAACATTGCGACATATTGCGCCGTGCTTCGGACGTGAGCGGGAATGGAAAGGTGACTAAGGAATTCGTCTGCATAGGAATTCTCGGCATAGAGTCTCAGGACAAGGTAGAGGCGGCCCTGACGAGCCATCACTCTGTAGATCTCATCCAGCGCCCGTCCCTGGTCGGGGTAATAGTAGAAAGATTCGACGCACACGACCAGGTCGAAGTGTTCATCGGGACTCGGGATGGAGTCCGCGCATCCATGCACGTAGTGCAGATTCTCGTAACCGTGCGAGGCATGCCTGGCGAGCTCCAGCATCCCCGGCGAGATGTCTAGGCCGGTCACAATACCCGGCCCGCGCGTCCTTGCAATGCGCTCCGCGATCATTCTTGTCGCACGGCCAGAACCGCAGCTTAGGTCCAGTATGCGGGCACCGGGCTTTAGCTCGAGGAGCTTGACCACGGATTCCATCAGGTAGTGGTTGTCCAGCTCCAGCTCGGCTCCCCATCCGTTTCGCGCCCACTCATCGAATTCGGCCTCGAGCTGTGCAGTGGTAGCCACCCGTGCGCCAAGGATTTTGTCGCCAGCCACTGTGCCATCAGTCTCGGCCATTTCATTCGAATGCAAGGACTGGCTCGGCTTCATCGTCTTTCTCCGCAGTGTGTGTGCTTAGCATCGACGTGGGAGCCGTATTCCCTCTTGGCAGGCGCGCTCACGGTTTCGGCCACTGGATGGCTGAGAGGTTCACAAGCTCCGACCCCTGAACGCAGGGCGGCCCGATAGACATCAAATGTCTGCCGCGCGATAACAGACGGCGAGCACTCGCGTTCGATTTTTCGTTTTCCGGCATCGCCCATCCTGCGTCTCTGTGCATCATCGCGCAACACCGCGATAATCGCGTCGGCGAGCCTCTTTTCGTCGCCCGGAGGTACTAGGAATCCGGTCACTCCGTCCTCGATCATTTCCGGCAGTCCGCCTACCGTCGTGCCCACGACCGGTTTGCCGTGTGTATAGGCAATCGGGATCACACCGCTTTGGGAGGCCTCGGTGTAGGGAAGCACAACGACACTGGCCTGCCGAAACAGCGTTGCGACTTCCGCATCGGCGATATGGCGGTTGAGCACGACGAAGCGCTCGGGGTGGATCATGAGCCGGCGATACCGCTCAAACTCTTCGCCTTGGCCCGCGATCACGATCCTGATGTCAGGAATTTGCTGTGCGATCCAAGGCTCCGCGCGGATGAGATAGTCCAGTCCCTTATATGGCCAGATCCGCCCGAAGAACAGCGCGGTTCTGCCATGGTCCACCTCGTCGTCGTCAACCGCGTCTTGTCCAAGTCCATCTTGTCCAAGCTGGATATGGGGAATTATGTCCAGCTTTCCTTCCTCGATCCCCAGCTCTTCATGCAGTAAGGCCTTCACGTACTGGTTGTGGGCAATGAGCCGATCTGCGCGATGGAAACCCATTTTCGAGAAGAAGTACGGAGTCTTGCGCGATAGCTTGTCTCCCGGATGCCGCTGCGCGTCGTGAACCGTAAGCACCAGTGGAAACGTGCGCTTGAACTGCAGCGCTATGTTGAGCCACATCGAGCCCTGCTGCAGATGAACGACGTCCGGACGGAAGTCGCGAAGTTGCTGCAAAATCCAGCGGTTCCTCCGGATCTGCCGCAACGCCTGACGATGGCGTACGCGCGGGATGGGAATGTAGTGCACGCGAATGTCGAGCTGCGAGGTAAATGGCGCCCCCAAGGCCTCGTTCAGCAGCAGTAATACCGTCGCATCTTCCGCGAGCGCGCTGGCCAGCCGCACGCAGTATTCCCCGAAGTCGAAGGAGATCAGCGCAACTCTCATCTTGCACTCGCTGTCATTGGCTGAGGCTCCAGGATCGGTGCGTGTCGCTCGCGGGCCAGGATTGCCTCCATGGCTGTCAGGAGCGCCGCGAATAGCCACACGATCTGCACGACCGCCCGGCCGGAGAAGATGTCCACGAACATATGGGACATAAGCCCGCAGACCGCGGCCACTATGCTGAGCGCCAGCGGGGAAAACATCTCATCCCCAACCTTCCAGAGGCGCCAACCGTTGCGAATGACGCTCAGCAGGATCCACAGATACGCCATCAATCCGATAACGCCGGTTTCGGCGCAAACCAGCAGGAACTGATTGTGCACGGTATAAATCCACTCGTGGCGGAACTCCGAGCCGGCGTAGTCGTTCATCACGGCCCCGAAGTTATTCGCACCCACTCCAAGTAAAGGGTTGGCCTGAATCACCCGGAAGGCCAGGTGCATCAGCGGAATCCGGGAGTGGGCCGACCCCTCATCATCTCCCATCATGCGCGCGGAAATCGGATTCGGCACAAAGAGGAAAGCTGCGGCAAGCAACAAGCCCGCTATGGCGGCGGCTGCGGTCTTGCCGGACAGGCCGCCCCGCCGCCATCGTGACACGCCCAGAATCGCAAGAGACAGAACGACGGCGACCCAGCCGCCGCGCGAAAACGTACACGCAAGAGCCATGGCCGCCAGGAAGAAAACCAAAATCGCCAGGCGCCTCCACCTGCGCAGGGCCTGGGTTTGCCAAACGCACACCGCTAGCGTCATCAGCATGCCAAGGTATGCGGATGTGTAGTTGGGCGATCCAACGGTACCTCCCGGGCGCGTAAATCCCCCGGCAGGTCCAGGCAAATCGATCCGCGTCTTCATACCAACGATGCGCAGGAAAGAGAAATCGTGTCCCGTCAACGCCATGGCCAGCACCAGCAAGCTCTCAAGGGCGGCGCCGGCCAGCAAAAGCCAGACGATCCATACGATCTCCTTCCGGGAATGCACATTGCTGGAAACGTAAATGTAAAAGAGCAACATTTGTGCGAGAAGGAAAACTTGAAACAGAGAGAGTGTTCCATCCGTCGCGACAAACCACGAAGCCGCCGCGACCAGGGTGTATGCGACGATCGGCCAGTGAACCGAAATGCGTAGTTTCTCGTTCTTGGCCCGGGTGGAGAAGATCCAGCCTACCCAGAGGCCGCCGAGCGCAAGGGACGTAATCGATAGATCGAAACCCTCAATAGCTCCAAGCAACGCTGCATCGGGCCGGAAGCCGAGGTGCGTGCCGCATTCCAGCGGTATGTCCAGAATCATGACCGCCAGCAGCCACCTGCGCACGAACGGGTGGCAGAGCACCTGAATGAGAGCGGATGCCAGCAGGACCGGCGCGAATAACACAGTCTGCGCGCTCCACGCGGGTCTTCGAACGGCCGGCAGTGCGCCCGCTCGTCCCGGCGATAGCGTGAGTGGATAGTCATCGGATCGCATCGAAGCTCCGGATCCTCCAATGCTGGTCATTATGCAAGCATGGAAACGGTGCTCTGCAGGCTCGGGCTGCTCATGATCGCTTCTGCCACGCGCAGCAACGTCTCCGGCGTAAGCTCCGCATACATGGGCAGCGAGAGAATTTCGTGAGCCAGCCGTTCACAGACCGGGAAATCCCCCTTGCGATAACCGGCATCGCAATAGGCGGGCTGCAGGTGAATGGGAGTCGGATAGTGCAATCCCGTCATCACGCCTCTGCTCTCCAGGTGGGCCTTGAGCGCATCGCGTTGCAGCGAGCGCACTACGTAGAGGTGCCACACCAACTCCTCGTCCGGTCCCTGCTGCGGCAACACTACCGGCGCCTCGCTGAGCAACTCCGCATAGAGACGCGCATACTGACGGCGCTTGGAATTCCACTCATCCAGGTGGCGCAGCTTCGCTCGCAGGATTGCCGCCTGCAGAGTATCGAGGCGCCGATTGAAGCCCTTCTCCACATGGACGTACTTCTTCGCCTGCCCATAGTTCCGCATCATGCGCACGCGCTCAGCGAGCGCGTAGTCGCCCGTCACCACCGCTCCGCCATCACCGTATGCGCCCAGGTTCTTCCCGGGATAGAAGCTGAATGCAGCCGCATTGCCGAAGGAACCGACGCGTTTGCCCTTGTATCTCGCTCCATGCGCTTGGCACGCGTCTTCCACTAATGCGAGCCCATATTGCGCTGCGATCTCGCCGATCCGGTCCATGTCAGCTGGCCTGCCATAGAGGTGCACGGGGATGATGGCTCGCGTCTTCGTCGTGATCACGCTGCGCACCGCGTCCGGATCGATGTTGCTGGTCTCCGGATCCACCTCCACCAGCACGGGTACAGCACCGGCGTTGGAGATCGCCAGTGCAGTGGCAATGAAGGTGTTGGCCGCGGTGATGACCTCATCGCCAGGACCGATGTCCAGCGCTCGCAGCGTCAGCTCCAGCGCGGACATGCCAGAGTCCACACCGACGCAGTGCTTCGCCTCGCAGAACGCCGCAAATTCAGTCTCGAAGAGATCGAGCTCTCCGCCCAGGATGAAGTCGGAAGCGCGCAGCACCCGCGAGATAGCGTCGTCGATCTCCGCCTTCAGCGACGAGTACTGCGCGCCCAGGTCAAGCAACGGAACCGGCGGCTGTTGCGTATGAATTTGAGCGGCATTCATGCTTTTCCACCTCTATGGTTGCGCCATGCGCCTTGATGGAGCGGTCGATCGCATCCAGTGTGCGCAGAACGTTGACGCCGTCCCTGGCACTGGTCGCCGGCCGCAGATTGTGCATCACGCATTCCAGAAAGTGTCTGCACTCCGTCTTGAGCGGCTCGTTGGACTCGATGCGCGGACTCCTGATGTCACCGTCCCGGATCTTGAGCTGGTATTCGCCGAAGGTGAGCGGCTCTTCACCCAGGGGCATCACCCCCTTTTCGTAGATCCTGACAGGTTCGATCAGGTTTAGGTCGTTGAAGACGATGCGCCGCTCGCTGCAGACCACGACGATCTCTCTGGACTTGTTCGGATCCGCCCAACTGACGTGAATATGACCCAGCACACCATCGTCATAACCCAGGCAGACGAACGCCACATCTTCCCGGCAATTGCGCAGCACCTTGGCGCCCACGGCGTTCACCCAATTGGGAACTCCCCTCAGAAGATGATTGAAAATAGCGATATCGTGCGTCGCCAGATCCCATACGGCGTTTACGTCCCGGCGGATGGGTCCGAGATTTGTGCGGGTGGCGTGCACGTAATAGATTCGGTCTCGGCGCTGGTCCAGACACTCCTTCACCTTCGCGATGCCGGCATTGTAAAGGAAGGTGTGTCCTACCATCAGTTTGACGCCACTTTCCTCCGCGATGCGGACGAGCTCTTCGGCATCCTCCACAAGCACTGTTATGGGCTTCTCCACCAGTACATGCTTGCCCGCTCGCAAGCATTGGCTTGCGAGCTTAAAGTGACTTGTGGCCTCGGTGCAGACCGCAACCGCATCGATGTCGTCGCACCGCAGGATGCTCTCCAGGTCGGCCGTGAGGAAGACGCCTGGGGCCCGGCGAGCGACCTCCTGCAAGCGCTCCTCGCGCTTGTCGCACACCGCGATTAACCGGCTCTCCTGTATTTCGTTGAAGACGCGCACATAGTTGATGCCCCAATACCCGCACCCCACAATGGCGACGCCCACGGATTGCTTGCCGAACTCAATCTTCGTATTCATCTGCGTCTTATGCTGCCCCTTTCAAAGAAAGAACGGATGGAACTGTGAGCAGGAGTAACTTGATGTCCAGCCACAGTGAGGAGCGCCGGGCGTAGTCAATGTCCAGCTGCACCATCTCTCCAAAGGTCACGCGCGAGCGCCCGTAGACCTGCCACATTCCGGTGATCCCCGGTAGTGCAGCTAGTCTCTGGTAATGTGCGCTGTCATAGAGCTCCACTTCGTACAGAGGCACCGGCCGCGGGCCTACGAGACTCATGTCGCCCTTGATCACGTTGATAAGTTGCGGCAGTTCGTCAAGGCTCGTCAGGCGCAGCAGCCGGCCCACGCGGGTCACCCGTCTGTCCCGGGTTAATTTGAAAGGTGCGCTCGCAGACCCTGCACCGGCTTGACCGTGCCGGAACTGCCGCAGGTACTCCTTATGAATGGCGGGATCGGAGTTATCCACCATCGAACGAAGTTTGTAACAACGGAAGAGGCACAAGCGCCACACTAGCCGGCCATCTTTCCAGCAGTATCGTGACCCGACGCGTTCCTGCACAAAGATCGGGGGCCCTTTCGATTCCAACGTGATCAATAGAATCCCGAGCAGCAGGATCGGGCTGCAGAGCAGTAAGAGCAACGGCGCCAGGACGATGTCCATGGCACGTTTGAGGAGCAAGTACGCGAACTTCTGGCGCGAGTTTCCCGTAAACAAATCCTGGCACTCGCGGCAGATCGACGCATCGGCGCTGGTGACCGCTTCTGCATTCACACCACACCTCTTCTGATCGGAGATGACCCCGGAACCGGACGACAGGAGCTTTGTCGTGCTCTCATTCGCAGGAAGGAAGACAATTCGCACGCTGGGTGCAGTAGAGATTCTCTAGCGTGGGAGCAAGAACTATCCGGTGAGCGAGATGAGCTTAGGCTGTAAAGGGGGATGGGGGGAATGCGAGAAATTGAAGAGATAGGTGTAAGCGCGGACGTGGCACGCACGAGGTCCGGATCTCACCCAGGGAAGGTTCGCAGGCTGCTTAGGAAGATGGCCAGCTTCATCGATTCGGCGGAGCGATCTTCTTCTTGTTTCGGGCCACACCAACGCTCATTCCGCTCTACAGCCGCGAGTATAGAAACTCCGGGATAGGGAAGCTGCGGTTGTTAAAGACCGAGCCAAGAACCCGGATATTGGCAGCGTCCAGTGCCGCCTTTGCGTTCTGCGCCGCGACCCTCCGCGTTCGTGTCGCGTCCAGCAGCAGAATAGCCCCTTGCACGGCCGCACCAATGGATCCGATTGCGGCATAGTGGTCACACTCCGGTGCCGAAATGAGCACATAATCGCATATGCCCAGCAGATCCGCCGTGGCTGCCTGAAACGTGCTCGGAGTGATCTGTGCGGTCCCCTGCTGAGATCCGGAGGGGACAACCCAGAGGTTTTCCCCGAGCTGCTGCGTGACCTGCTGGATGGGGCTGCCATTCCATAGCGCATCGCACAGCCCTTTCTGATTGCCGATGGCAAAGTGCCGATGCAGCGAAGGAGCGGCTATATCTGCGTCCAGCAGGCAAACGCTGCCACATCGCGCGTCAGCGAGAATCTCTCCGGTACAAGCCGTAAGCCACTTTGCGCCGTCTCCGGCCTCCACGCCCGTGAACATGACGATCTTCGTCGCTAGCGTCGACAGGAAGACCCTCTGGACGAGCTTGACAAGCTCATTTCGGATTATCGGGGCAAGACTTGCAGTGAGCTGCTTCGCGGCGATCGGTTCCTGCTCGACGGCTTTGGAGGCGACGCTATCCACGGCGGTGCGGAAAACGGTCTTAGCCGCGCCTCCGAACTTGCGCGGTCGGGCGCTCTCCCGTTCGATCCGCTGTAATAGCTCAAAATCTCTGCTCATGATCAGTCCAGTGTTCTTGTGGATTCGTTCATTGCAGCCGGAAACGTACGACAACCTGCATCTGCGACTCTATCGGAAGGCCGTTGCTCAGACCCGGCGCATAGCTCCAGCGAAGCGCCGCGTTCGCCGCCGCTGCTGCCAGAAGCGGATTGCCGCTGAGCACCGCTGCATTTCGGACTTCGCCCCTGCGGGAAATGGAGAGCGAGAGCATGACATCGCCTTGCAGCCGGGAAGACTTCGCGAAATCCGGGTAAACGGGCGGGTGCCTTGAGATCGCTCGCGGCGGAACATAGTTCGATTCGGAGGGACCCACAATCCGCGTGGCAGGTGCGGAAATCAGTAGCGGCGGGTCCTTCAGTGTGGGGAGGGTCTGAATAGCGGGGAACGCTATGGCGGTTGGTGTATCGGTGATCGTGAAAGAAGCAGCGGCAGGCACCACTGTTTGTGTCTGAAGCAAGTTCTCCGGCAAGCTCGGCTGTGACAATGCAAGCAATCTCTCCTCCAGATTGCTCGCTCGAACTGCCGGAGGGCGCCGTTGATTGCTACGGACTGGTGCAAGCGCTGTCGCCTTTGCTCTAGTCGCGCCCAACGGCGCTGCACTAAAGTCGATAGTGCTGCCGTGCGCTCGCGCCAACTCCAACGGCGCAATGGCGGCTGTGGGAAAACTCTCAGGGGAGCGCAGTCGCCCTGGCATTTGCACTGTGCTTTTCGCCTCAACGCTCCTCGCAGCGCCGCGGTGCTCAACGTATGCGAAAACGCCAAGTCCCAATAAAAGCGCCGATGCTGTTGCAAGTCCCGCCCCCCGGCCTAACGCCAACCCTCCAAGTGTTGGCGGGGTGAAGCGATCCCGCGAACACCTGAGTTTGGTCCTGACCCGAAGCGCGTAGGAGTTCGCGGCGACCTGCACCGGTACAGCCGGCGGCGCGGCTTTTTTTGCAGTCTCCTCCTTCAGCGTCTCTTCCTGCTCCTCGGGAGTCAGGCAGGCCTGAGCGAGAGCTCCGACGGCAGTCTCAGCCTGCGCTTCTGCTTCAGCTGTCCTGGCCTCCAGGCCCCCATCCGGCGAAGGGTTAATGTGGACCTCCGCCACCGCGGCCGCCGGCACTGGTGATTCTGCCGCTTCCGGCTGGGTGGAGACTGCGGCATACACCTCGCGGATCGGGTGATCTTCGGATTTGGCAAATTCTTCCGACGGATGACTGACCACCGGAAGCATGCGCTCGATTTCGGTGAGCAAGAGCGAAGCTGGTTGTAATGGTTCATCGATGCCGAGATCGCATGCGACCTCCTCGATGATCGAACTGTCTATCTGTCTCGCTCCTATCGCGAATCCCAGCGAAAGGGCGTTGAAACACACATTGTTGATGACGCGAGGAATACCGCCGCTGAAGATCACAATACGTGCGAGCGCAGGCCCATCAAAGAGGCTTGTGACCTCTCCCTTGTGCCCGGCCATCTTGAGCCGGTGTGCGATATAAAGAACAGTGTCCTCCGTCCCGAACTGCTGGAGACGTGCAATGCTCGACAGGCGCTGGCGTAGTTGACAGAGCCTCGGATGGGCAAGCTTTTCCTCTAGTTCGAGTTGCCCGGAGAGGATAATCTGCAGCAACTTCTGACGGGGTGTCTCGAAGTCCGAGAGCAGTCGGATCGTCTCCAAGACTTCCGCCTGCAGGTTTTGCGCTTCATCGATAAGTACGATGCAGCGCCTTCCGGCGTTCGCTTCCGCAACCAGGATTGTCTTCAGCTCCAGGAACATTCTTACGGGATCGGTGGTATTTGCGCTGCATCCGAACTCGGACAGCAGATAGCGCATGAAGTCATTCGAGTTGCACTGTGTCTGAAAAACAAACGCAGTCCGGGCCGTCGTCTGCAATTGACTCAAGAGATGGAATAGCAGAGTGGTCTTGCCCATGCCCGGCTGGGCGATCATCGCGAGAAATCCGCAATCTGTTTGGATCCTATACAGCAGGGAAGAGAACACTTCCCGGTGCGTCTTGCTCAGATACAGATAGCGGGGATCGGGGTTCACCCCGAACGGCTGTTCTTGCAATTGATAAAAGCTGGCAAACATGGCTGCCCTCAGTACTCGCTCTCGCCCCTGCCGTTCGCGCTGCCCGGATGGAGAATCGCTCCGTTGGTCTGTCCGCGACTGCCTCCCTTGAGCGCCGCGCCCGACTCCCACGAAAGCTTCGTCAGCTCATAGGCGCTTGGAATGGCGGCGAGCACTGGAATGTCCAGAGAAGCCTCTAGCTCCTCGGGACTCCGGAAGTGTGGATCGAACGAGTCGGAGACCAGCACCGCTCCCAGGCTGAGCAGGATCGCGACAATCATTCCCAGCAGGGCCATCTTCTTGCGCTGGTGCACGTGAATGGCGGGTACCGCCGCCGCTTGCACTACAACTACATTCAAAATCTTCCGTTGGTCGAGCTCGTCGGAGATGCGCGCCTCTTCGCGCTTCTTGGAGTACAGCAGATAATTAGCCTCGGCGCTCGCGGCGTCTCGCTGCAAATCCTGTTCTCCGATGCCGTTCGTGTTCAGCTTTCGCAGATCAACGTTGTAAGTGGCGAGAATGCGCTGGCTCGCCGCCTCCCGGCCCCGCAAGCCCTGCAAATCCGCTTGCGCCTTCGCCATTTCGGTGCGGATCCATTCGAAGGTGGTGTTTTGATTCGTGCTTTCTTCCCGAACCGGCTTGCTCTCTTCGGCTGTGAGAGCGGCGCGTGTGTCCGCGATCTGCCGCTCTACGTCCTGCACTGGACGGAAGCTCGGCTGGAATTTTGCAAGCAGCTCGTCACGCTTCAGCGACAGCGTGAGCAGCGTGCCCTTCAGATTCTGCAGCAACTGCGGGTTGTCGGACTTCCGCATCTCGGTTGTCAGCCGCTCCGGCGTGCCGGACTTGAGCTCCGCCAAGGTCGCGATCCTGCGCTGCGCCTCGGCGATCGCGGCCTGGGTGCCGGCCAATCCCGCCTTCAATTCCGCCACCTGCTGCAGGGTCTTCTCCTTCATCGCCTGCGGCGCGACGATTCGTGCGTCCGCCATCCGCTGCTCGATTTCCGCGAGACGCCGTTTATACTGCTCCGCCTGCTGGTCGAAGAACGCGTATTGGCCCGTTGGCCGCCGCACCCCCAGTTGTTTGGTCAAAAACAAACCGGCAAGGGTGTTGAGAACGCTCGCCGCGAGCCGCGGGTCAGTAGAGCGGTAGGTGACTCCAATAAGGTTGCTCTTATTGATCGGCTCGATGTTGAGACTCCCCTTCAACCGCAGCACGGCTCGGTCCACCTGCGTAGGCGTGGGGTGAGGATCGCCGGCCAACCCGGTTTGCAGCACCACCGCCCGCAAGAGATCGTCGGTTCTGAGCATCTCTACTTCCGAGCTCAGCTCCGCCTCGCTGATCTCTTCCGAGACAAAGCGATTCCCACTGTCCCGGTCCGCCGTGATCACGGCGTCGGTGCGTTCACGCGCCGCCAGCAGCTTCAGGGAAGACTCGTATTTACGGGGCATCAAAGCCGCGACGACGATGCCCAGGCAAAATACACCGAAGAAAGATAGGGAGAGCAGCCGCTTGTGACGGAACATCACAGCGGCGACATCGCGCAACGGCACCGGCTTCAGCACCGCTGGACTCTGTACTAATAAAGACTGCTGCATAGGATTTCCTAAGGAAGTGCTGGCATCATCGAGAGGCCAACGCCAGGGACGGGAACGAACTGTCGCATCTTCGACCAAGTGCTCTGCGGCACGAAAATGAGGTCGCCGGGCTTGAGATAGAGATCCTCCCGCAGATCTCTCTGCTTTAACATCTTTTTCACGTCCACCACACGCCCTAAGGCCAGAGTGTCACCAGTCCGCCGAAACAATAGGATCTCAGAATGCTTCGCCCGGTCCGCCGCGAAGCCTCCCGCCATTGCGATCGCCTGTTCCACGGTGGTCTCTCCTCGGAGCTCGTATTTTCCCGGTCTTGCAACCTCTCCCGCCGCAATAAAATAGCGCTTTTGAATGTCCTTTGGCATGACCGAGATCTTTGGCTGATAGAGGATGGGGCCGTACCTATCCGAGACAGCCCGTCCGACCTCCGGAAATGTCAGTCCGCTGACATACACGTCGCCAATCTCGCGCAGAGTAACGAAGCCGTCGGGTTGCACCGTCACCGTTTGATTGAATTCCGGGGAATACTCAAATGACAGATCGAAGGTGTCGCCCGCTTGCAGTCTGTAACGCGGGTATCGCTCCTGAAAGCCGTCGTGATCGGTCTGATTCGGTCCGCTCGCCCTCGAGGGTTGCTGAGCAGCGATCCCGCTTGCTCCCGCCATTACGAGCAAGAGCAAGAATTGTGAAAGCGGTTTGCCGTATTTGCGGACGGTACGCATCTCGTCTCCTCCTGCGCCGACCCTATGCGACGCTCAAATCCCGCGCTTGCCAGCGGGGGATCGGCGGTTAGGTGAAGGCCATTCACTTCGACCGCTATCGAACGCATGATCATGTTTACTGAAACGATAAAGCGCGAACCGGACTTCGTTCGCTCGATAACTCCGCTCAGACCGGCCAACGGCCCCGAAGAAATCCGCACCGCGTTGCCCGGCGCAAGGTATGGATGCGGTTGCACGCCCACTCCGCTAAGCAACACGCGGCGCAATCCTTCAATCTCATCACTAGGAATTGGGCTCGCTCTGTGATTGCCCACATAGTGCACCACGCCCGGTACTTGAAGCGGACGGAAGTGGTCGGCGGCCACGGTTTGGACAAAGACATAACTGGGGAAGAGTGGCAGCGATAAGCGAACAGTCCTCATGTTCGAGTAGCGGACAGTCAGGTACAGGGGAAGGAAATGTTTCAATCCGCGCTGCTCGAACTGGTTTGCCACCGCCTTCTCATGGCGCGCCCAGGTGTAAACGGCGTACCAGCGGGGTTGTTCCGCGTCCGCGTCTGGCTGGATCTTTGTCATTGGGGGGGCCGTATGTAGTGCGTCTCTGCAAAGCATGGGGCTGCTCCGTTTTGGCAAGGCTTCGCCATCCTCAACCGCATGAGGTGTTCTCAATTTGATTTGTTGGCCTGAGATTGATTAGTTGGGCCTGAAACTGAATCGCCGTCCCTTACCGCAGTGGAAGGGCCCGCAGTTCGGCAGTGAAGTTAGGCCAAGTCTGCAGAGCATCACAAGGGGTCAACTTTCTCCTTTTGTAAAGCGCCGAGTAAATTTTCCTTTGGATGTCTTATGACCTTGGAATCATTAGCTTTGACCGCAATCAGTTACGGTGGTACGGTAACTCATCCCTGTATGCGTGGGTGGGGGCAAGAGTCCCCATCTTCACAAATAGCAGGGGCAAGTGGCCCCCGACATAAGACAATTCCCCGTATGTGTGGCAAGGAACCTCGTCAGGAGGTGTAATTTGCCATCTCCCTCCGGTATCTCGAATAGAGAAGTACGCCCGCCGCGCGTCCTCATTTCAGACAAGACACTGCTCGGTTGCCAGGTTCTTGCTAGCAGCCTCGACGGGCACGTTGCGGACTCCGGCGTAAACGCATGTGCAACCAGCAGCGAAGAGATCTTGCGGATTGCGCACAATACCAATCCAGAAATCGCTCTGATCAGTGCTGCGCTTTCCGATGGTCCTCTGGCGGGCTTTAAGGCGCTTCCGGTCCTGCAGAGTCTCTTCCCTCACTGCTCTGTCGTGGTCCTGCTGGATGCAAACGATCCTGAACTGGTTGTGGATGCCTTCCGGGCGCGAGCGCGCGGCGTCTTCTTCCGCGCTGACCCGATCGAACATCTCATCAAATGTATTGAGTGCATATACCGCGGCCAGGTATGGATCGGATCCAGGGATCTGCGCCTGGTTCTTGACGCGTTCTCTGAATGCGCGCCGTTTCATTCTCCGCTCCCCACTGATCAGAATCTGACCAAGCGAGAGCTCGACATCGCCAATCTCGTCGCTGCCGCGCAGACTAATCGTCAGATCTCGCGCAGGCTGAACCTCAGCGAACATACCGTGAAGAACTATCTCTTTCGTATCTTCGAGAAGGTTGGCGTGGGCAGTAGGGTGGAACTCGCGGTACACATGATGAATTTGAACCAGAACTCACGCGCCGAAGTGGGCATGTCGGCTGACCTGCCACGTGACACGAGGTAGCTCATCTCAATTGATTGACTGAAGAAATTCCAAAATAAGATCTGTAAAATTAAGCGCCGACCTTGGCACACCAGAAGGGCCGGATTCGCTCTACGGAGCTGTTTCCGGTGCGATGGGCTTTCCGGACATCCTAGTGAACAATGCGGGCATGATCCATCGAGAGCCGGCCGAGAGCCATGATGCGCAGGCGTGGATGAACGTCTTGCAGGTGAACCTGAATAGCGTCTTTCGACTGTGCCAGCTTGCCGGCCATGCGATGCTTGAGCAGCAGCAGGGAAAGATCATTAACATCGCGTCCCTCTTGTCGTTTCAAGGCGGTATTCGCGTGCCCGCTTATGCGGCGTCAAAGGGTGGCGTGGCGCAACTCACCAAGCCGCTGGCGAATGAATGGGCTTCGCGGCGTGTACCAGTGTGGTCAGGAGGGCGCAGGGAAGACGCGCGGGACTGCTAAAAGCAACTTGCGTCGCGTTGCGCAAAGCGTGCATGCGCATCACGCAGTCCCATATTTCCTCCAGTTGAAAATTTGTGTCGCGATTTCCCTTGATCGTTAGTACTAAGATGTCTTATTATTTAGATATCTTAGTATAAAGTCGCGTACATCGCAGAGTTCCCTCGATTTCTTGGAGATACAAATTTGCGCCCTAGGGCTGTGCCGTATGGGTGCGCCATCAGATCGCCTTCTTCGAAGCGTGAATGTGAGGTGTGGAATGGCACCGTGGCAGAAGATCGGAAAAACACTTCCTATACTGCAGAAACTCATCGAGAGCTGTACATGCGATCAGATTAGGATAAGTCTTGCTGCGGTCAATATTGCCAGCCTTGTTGTCCTGGTAGCCAGTCTTTCGACAACTGCCGCTGCTGAGATTGGTTACCGTGTCACCCCATCTTCCGACCGGCAAACTATCTCGATTGCAGTGTCCTTCAACGTCACTACTGCAGGTGTCGAACTGCAAATGCCGAGTTGGTCGCCTGGCATCTATTCGCTCCAGAACCCCTGGGAGACCCTACGGGATCTGACGGGTACATTCGAGGACGGAACTCGCGCTTCTATGACTCGTACAAGAGGAGATACATGGTCTGTGTCCACAGTTGGTCATAAGCGAATTACCGTTCAGTACGAACGGTCCGTGCAGTACGCCCGGTTCGACGCCGATCAGACCGCGTCCGATGAAGAGGCAATCCACTATGGCACACCGGCGGTTTATCTGTATCTTGTCGGCAGAAAGAGCGATCGATGCATCCTCGAACTGGCGGTGCCATCGAAGTGGCAGATCGCCGTCGCTCTTCCACTGACGAAGTCGCGTGAAGGGTACGCGACATTTGCAGCGAGAAATTACGATGAGCTTCTTGACAGCCCGGTAACGATGGGATCTTTCATCCTTGGTCGCTATTCGGAGTTCGGCAAGCAGCATGTCCTTGCCTTTCGCGGCCCGGCAAAGAACTGGGTCGATCATCGCAAGACTATTGAAATCGCGCGGCTTGTAACTCGGATTGAAGGTGATTTCTTTGGTGGAGCGCCTTATGCCGAATATGTTTGGCACCTCTGGGTGCACGAAGCCTCGCCTCTTGCAGGTGGAACAGAACATGCCAACAGTGTCGAGATGCACCTCGCAACCGAGGAGGGTGACAACACAGTACAAGGCATGGCGCACGAATTCTTCCATTTGTGGAATGGCAAACGCATCCGTCCATTTCCCCTCGGCCCCATTGATTACACGCAATTGCCGCACACAGGAACGCTCTGGTGGGTCGAGGGCATTACCGATTATTACTCAGCCTTGCTTCCTTATCGCTATGGGGCTTGGAATCGCGATGCGTTTTTAGCGCGCGCTCTCGATCAGATCCAGCAAGTACGCGGCAATCCCGCACGTCTCGAAGTCAGTCCCTACGATTCCAGCTATAAGATGTTTGCCCAAGACCCCTATAGCTACAAGGTGAATTACTACCCGACTGGATGGGTGCTTGGAATGATGTTTGATATCGAAATCCGTAGCAAGACGGATGAACAATATTCGCTCGATGATGTTGTCCGCACCCTCTGGCACCGATACAGGAGCAGTCGATCCGGTTTTTCTGAAGATGAGATTCGTCGTCAGCTGATCCATTTCGGCGGTGGGTCGATGGGACCGCTCTATGATCGGTGGGTCCTTCGCCCTGGAGAGCTGCCTGTTGAACAGGAACTCGCAAAGGCCGGCCTGACCATAGAGCAGTCACGAGAATCCGTTCATCAAGCATCGCGAATCCAGGAACGTTCTGATCTGTCGCGCCTGCAGCGACGCGTCCTGGAAAACTGGCTCAGAACAGAGAAGCCCGTAAATTTCTCACCTTCGTTCTCGGCCCGGCCAGCTGCGACTACAGGGAATGTGGAAGCCGCGAAGCTTGAAGGCGATACCGGTCGTTATGAGATCGCCAATAATGTGCTCTTTACGGTCATACTTGACACGCGCGGACTCTCGGCCGGACTCGAAGAGGGGGATAAGTCTCCACTCATCCCTGTATTCGGCGATAAATACTTTTACGCTCGCAGGAATGCGGAGCTAACTTTTGCTCGAGACGAGCACGGAGAGGTCACCAGCATCAACTGGAAGCAGGATAGGCACCAGCGAAGCGTGCCCCGGATCGGGCCGTTCCTTCACTCCCTGCATAAACAGGCTGACCCCGATCCTGCGCTCACAGCCCAGGTAAGCAATGTACTCCAGGCACTCGGCAAAGGGGTCCACAGCAACGTTCCGGTTACGGGCTTGGCCCCTGGAGCATTGGCAGATTATTCGGTCACGGGTCCAGTGCACGGCTTAGTCGGAATTCGATCGCTAGACTACATCGACTCTCAGGGAGTCGGTGGTCGTGGTCTGGAACGGCATCACGGAGACGTCAGCCGGATCGCGTACTACAAACTGACCACCGACAAGCATAGCCGCTATTTGATGGTGTATTTCACTCACGATGGACTCGTCACTGATTTCGATTACGTTGAGGACTAGAGTTTGATTGCTTCATTTGCCACTGGCGCTTGGCCGTTGTGGCTGACGAGGATCGCGGTACCGTTCAGGCTTTCGCGATATTGCCGCTATGGGCAACCGCCTACCAGGTGCGGATCTCTTATTGCGCCGCCTGGATTCTGGTTATTGCCGAGAAGAAGTAGACCGGGGCACGCTGGATCTATCCGATGGGGGAGCCACGCGGACTCGCTGATCGTTACCTCCCGCGACGATGCGTGCCGAGCAAGTTCTACATCGCAAAAGGGTTTAAGTCTACTTTCAGTGTGGATTGCAAGCCGCACTTCGCGGGGCTGTGGGACACGGTGAGTTCCGTGGGATGGTTCCTAGACCTAAGTGGTTTGAAGAAAAGCTCGATGCCGTACACGGCGAAACTAGACCAGGTGGATGTGGTACGTCATGCAGTGTCCCTGGACGAGCGACGTTCATTCTTTCGACAGAACCTGGTGGATGGGATGCAGTGCCCCGGAGACCCGCCGAGGGATTGGAAACAGGTTTGGTTCGCGGGTGTGCACTCGGATGTGGGCGGCAGCTACCCCGAGGCGGAAGCAGGGTTGGCGAATATAACGCTGCGTTGGATGCTGAAGGAGGCGGAGGGTGCTGGATTGAAGCTTGTCTCAGGTCAAAAATGGGCGCTGCTGGGCGGAGGCGTGTATCACGCGAGGGCGCGATCCACGGCGATGCTGCATAAGTCTCTTCATGGCTTCTGGTGGAGCATAGCGGAGTTTTGGCCGAAGGCGGTGAAGTGGCTGGTTTCGGCGCCATGCATTAAGCCGGCGGTCTATAAGGGGTTTGTGCGGGCAAACCTGTTCCGGCGTCGCGTTGTGCCGGAGGGAGCGACGATCCATGAGAGCGTGCTGAAGAGGAAGTCGGCTTTGGCAGAGTACACGGTTCCGAACCTGCCAGAGCATTACGTGACAGCCCCAGACCACGAGACGGACTCCGAAGAGATCAGGCTGAACGTGGGCGATACGGTGGAGTTTGGAATCTTCGCGTTGCTGCGGTGGAACGATACGGCTCTGAAAGTGCTGAAGGGCGAAAGCTATTTGCTCACGGCGGATGGGAAATGGTATGACGCAACCATCAAAAGCGATGCCAACGGGTATACGAGCAACCTTTTGAAGCATCGGCTGACGGCGCGGTTCAGGCGGAACCCGAAGCAAAACTGGTTCTTGCTGATGGGAGCACTTTCGATGGACGATCGCAAGGCGTTTGCCCTTGGTGCGGGACCGACGAACTACACGGCCACCGAGGATGGGAAGCTGTACTGTTTCGCAAACGATTTGTGGCGGTTCTACTTTAACAACAGTGGTCTCGTGAAGCTGGCGGTGAAGCGGCTGAGCTGATGAGAAGGTAATAGTTGCAGAGGGTCGTCGGGTGGCCGTTTACGAGTGCTGAATCGCAGATTCATCCGTCCACGAACAGATTAGTACCGATATGTCGCCTTGCGTTTACCAATCTTGATTTCAATTGTTGCGAACAGGTCGAAATCACTTACTTTGCTCTGCAAATTCCCATCGACCGCCGAAGGCAATCACTCTGGTCTACGATCTGCACCTTCACTTGGCACGGCCATGCGGGCGCGGGGCTAATGGAGGCCGGCAGCCATGGTTTTCACGATAGTGCCGTTGGCATCGTCGTCCTTGAGAGCCCAGACAAATGCGCCCCCGAGGCCCCCACGAACGCGCGTGCGAACGTACGCAGTTTTGAGCCGCACCGTGAACGGGTCATCGTAGGTCCAGAAGGTTTGCGTGTTGAGATCATAGATCCACACGGCGATTCGGGGGAAATCGAAATAGCGCGTGTAGCCCGTCAGGCCGGTGAGCGTGCGATATGTGATCTCGCCGGGCGTTTGCAAATAATCGGTCGGAGGAAACGGAGCCAGACCGGTGGAGCTTTGATACAGGCCATGGTTGGTGCTGGGAACGCCGCTCCAACCGTATGCATACGTGGGAATGCCGAGGACGAGCTTTTCTCCGGGGACGCCAGCCTGAAGATACGAGCGAACTGTGTAGTCGATGTAAAAATTCTCGGAGAAGTCGGGATCCTGCTTGTCGTCGAAGAGGGGAGACGCGTGATTGGTGGAAGTCTCCCAGTTGCCGTGGAAGTCGTAGCCCTGCAGGTTGAAGAAGTCCAGCTGGCGCGCGACGTCGGCTAGCTGGATGTTCGAGAAATTCTGCTGGCCGGCGGGACCGAACATGGTCAGCAGATAATGCTTGTGGTTGACCTCTCCCAATGCGTCCAGCTGCTTGCGAAATTCCTCGAGCAGCACCGTTGCATTGACTGTGTCGGCGGCGGTGGGAAATTCCCAATCAATATCGATGCCGTCGAAAACCCCCGCTGCTGAAATTCCGGGCGCGAGATTGCCCTTGATGAACAGATCGATGCAGTTGGCGACCATGGCCTGACGGCCGGCAGCGGAACTTGCAGCCGCCGAAAAACCGTCGGCCCCAGCGAGTGAGATCAGAACTTTCAGATTGGGATGCAGTTGCTTGAGCTGCTGCAGGGCGGCGAAATTGCCGTACAGGGGCCCGGTGTAGGGCTTGCCGCTGACGCTTGGAAGACCCGGATCCTGATAGTCGGCCCAGCTATCCGCTATGGCGCAGCCGGTTGGCGTGGCGTCGCCGAAGGCGTACGTCAAATGCGTGAGCTTATCTGCAACGCCATTCGCCTGCAGACTGGCGACGTTGTAGCCGGCGCCATATATGCTCCATTCTTCGAAGTAGCCGCCGACCACTTTAGATTTGTGATCAGATTTGTGATCGTGGTTCGGCTCATTGGCGAGAGTCGGACGCGCAAGAAAGAAGGGAACAAGCAGACTGGCTAGAAAGAAGGTGAGGGCGCGGCTCGGCAGACATACGGAGAAGACACGAGTCGACATAGAACCACCTCGAGGGGAGGATGCGAAGCTCGCGCCGGACTATAAACCTGTGTACCGGCTTTGGCAACAGGCAATGTTTTACGGGCAAAATTCGACGAGTGCCACTATATGCAGTTAGTTGAAGGCGCCAAAGCCGTCCCACCAGCGCCAACCCCAGCGAAACCACCAAAGCCTGCATCAACAATCGCGGGGTTATACCGCCAAGCCGGCAAATCACTTCCGAGAAGAGCGTTTCTCAGGACTAGACGATCGGGGTCAACTCAAACGGGGCTCGATGAGTGCATTGCCTGTTGGAACTGACGGTCATCTTTTTTGAGATACCAAACAAGGGGAAGCAGATCTTGTAGGGGCTAGACCGCTTGGGCGCTTCGGATATGCCTTGACCTTCTACACGTCCGGAATGTATGTAGAAGCTATAGGCATGAAGACTGAAAACAGGTTTGACCTCCCCCAGGGTACCCTCGATCTGCTCATCATGAGGGTCGTTGCGCTTGGCCCAATTCACGGCTACGCCATCGCGCAAAGGATCCAGCAGATGTCTCGCGAGGCACTGCAGGTACAGCAGGGATCGCTTTATCCTGCGCTCCATCGTCTCGAATTCAAGAAACATCTCAGCTCGAACTGGCAGCCCACGGAAACGGGGCGCGACGCCAAATTTTATGAGCTTACGGCCAGAGGCCGAGCCCACCTCAACGCAGAGACCGAAAACTGGAAACGCCTCATCGACGTCGTGGGTCTCGTTCTCAAAAGCACCTTGGAGGGGATCTGATGAGTTGGCTTGAGAGATTATTTGCTCGCAGACGAATGGAGTCTGAACTGGACAAAGAGTTGCGCTTCCACTTCGAATCCCAGGTCGCCGACAAGACGCGCTCCGGCATACCTGAGAGTGAAGCCCGTCGAATCACGCGAATGGAGTTCGGTGGAATCGAGAAGATTAAAGAAGATTGCCGCGAGACCCGGGGTACATTGTGGATTGAATCGGTTGTGCAGGATGTCCGTTTTGGTGTGCGTCAGCTTCGGAAGGCGCCCGGTTTCAGCTGTATCGCAATCCTCTCGCTCACCCTGGGCATCGGCGCCACTACAGCAATTTTCACGTTGCTCAATGCTATCCTGCTGCGCCCTCTGCCAGTACAGGACCCCGGGAAGCTCGTCTTATTCGGGGATGGCAGAGCAGTGGGTAGCACGGAAGCAGTTCCGAATGAAAGCTGGAGATTGTTCTCCTATTCCTTCTTCCATGACTTTCGGGAGAAAGACGTCTCGTTCTCAGGGATCGCCGCAGTCGACAGCACACAGTTTAATAGCAAGGCCTCGATTGCCGGCGCAGCTTACGAAACGATCCACGTTGATCTGATCTCGGGCAGCTACTTTTCCGTTCTCGGTGTACCGGCATTCCTGGGCAGGACGATCGGAGAATTCGATGATCGCGTCGAGGGTGCCGGTCCGGTTGCAGTAGCCAGTTACTCCTGGTTTCAGCGACATCTCAGCGGCGATCCGTCAGCACTGGGTAAAGTTATCCGCATCCAGTCGCACGATTACACGCTGGTGGGCGTGGCCAAGCCCGGATTCTCTGGTGCGACGGTGGGCCAATCCACCGATCTCTGGATTCCGCTCTCGATGGAGAAGGCGTTCGCTCGTCCCGGTTGGAACGGCCTTGGTGACAAGCTTTTCCAATCGCTCTATCTGATCGGGAGACTAAAGCCCGGCGTGAGTGAAGCGCAGGCCAGCGCTGAAACCAATCTACTGTTCAAGCAGATTGTTCGCAGCTACCTCGGGCCGCAGCCCTCGCAAAAGCATCTCGCCGACTTGGCGCACGCCAGTATTCAATTGACGCCTGGTGGCCGGGGAATCTCACCGCTTCGTTACGCATTTTCGCTGCCCCTCAAGATCCTGATGGCCATGGTGGCGCTGGTGCTTCTCGTCGCCTGCGCGAATATCGCCAACATGTTGCTTGCGCGCGGGGTGGCGCGCACACGTGAAGTAGCCGTGCGCATGGCGTTGGGCGCCTCGCGCCGGCGCATTGTCCTTCAACTTCTGACGGAGTCTGCGCTTCTGGCTTTTCTGGGAGCTGTTGCCGGCGTTGCACTTGCCTGGAAGGCAAGCGCCTTGTTGCTGAAAATGACGAACCCCGGCCCCGATCCGGTACCATTGAACCTTGTCCCGGACCTGCGCGTGCTTGGATTCGCTCTGGCTGTTACGGTTCTGACGTCGCTTCTCTTCGGAATTCTGCCGGCATTCCGAGCCGCGAGCCTCGAGTTCACGCCAGCCCTTAAGGACGGACGTGGCAGCTCCTCGGTTTCGACGCGCGGTGCTCTCGCTCGCTCGCTGATTGTTGGCCAGGTCGCGCTCTCGGTCTTGCTGCTCGTGGTGGCCGGCCTCTTTGTTCGCAGTCTCATTCACCTCTACGACGTGGACACTGGGTTCGACAAGCGGAACGTGTTGATCTTTACCCTGGACTCCAGTACGGCCAATCTTCCGCACGGACCGGACGAGATTCGTTCCGTTCACCTTCAGGAGCAATTCGAAGACAGCGTGCGCACCATTCCCGGTGTTCAGTCGGACAGCTTCGCATTTTTCGCCTTCAACGACGGGGGATGGTCCGATCAGGTCTTGTTCCAGCGCGTTGCGCGAACGCCAGCTAACGGCGAAGGCGTGTCCTTCAACATTACCGGCAATGGATTCTTCTCGGCGATGGGTATTCCTCTCGTCGAAGGCCGCACCTTCAAATCGGAAGACATACAGAATTCGCCCGAAGGTGGCTGTCATCAACCAAACCATGGCGCGCCGCTTCTTCCCGGATCGCTCGCCGATCGGGCAGCGCTTCGCCGTCGGAGAAGCGCCCGAGCATCCCGGAGAGATCGAAGTGATAGGCGTAGTGAAGGATGCCAAATATTTCAGTCTTAACGAAGATTCCGTGATGGCGGCGTATTTTCCCTGTACTCAAAGTCCGGGCTTCTTTGGCAACTTCGTGGTGCGCTATGCTGCTGGCGCAAACCGGCAGGAGATCATCTCGCGCGTCCGGCATACGATCACCGATATCAACTCCAATATTCTTGTGAATAGCGTCAGCAGTCTCGAAGAGCAGGTGGACTACTCGATTGCGAAGCAGTCGTTGATTGCCAAACTCTCAACCTTCTTTGGAATTTTGGCTGTCTTCCTGGCCTGCATTGGAATCTACGGCCTGCTTTCATACTCGGTGGCACGGCGGACGAGCGAGTTGGGCATTCGTCTCGCCCTAGGCGCGCAATCGCACACGTTAATGTGGTTGATTCTGCGCGAAAGCATTCTGTTGCTCGCTCTCGGACTCGCGATCGGCGTCCCCGCAGCCCTCAGCTCCACACACGTTCTCGCGAGCCTTCTTTACCAGTTGAGCCCGCTCGATCCCACGGCCATCTTTGTCGCGACCGGAGCTGTGACATGCACGACTGTTGCCGCTGCATGGCTGCCTGCACGTCGCGCGACCAGAATCGATCCATCGCTGGCTCTGCGAGCGGAATAGTCGAGGCCGGTATAAGGCGTTGATCGAGCCTTTGCCGTGATCGGCGGAGCTGATTTGTCTAGCGAAGTCGGCTTGTGTTGACTGATCCGACCGCTGATTGGCTCGCGACGACGAAGTAAATTCAAGGTTTCATACAGCCGTGAGCTATCGATCAAGGTCTTTTCGGGAATGCCGGCTCATATGCGTTACAGGTCCAGATCACCAAAGGCGCGCTCGGCGCCCGAGTTTTTCGGCGCCGGAAAGGGGGGGGTGTGAGGATGTAATCATTTTGCGGGCGCCGTGCCGCTTTGCGAAGTGGGGTAATGAGGTGCGGCTGATTCGGCGCCCGGCGCCCATAATCAGTACAAGCCTATTACTACTCTGGTCACGGCAGTCGCTCATGGGAAGACTTGGTACAAGTGAATCACTCTTCAACGAGAACTAGGTCTCACGCATCTTCGACCTAGCTGTGCTTTTCGCCAGAGATGACCGGCAATCTTCGGCGCCCATCATGATCCATCGCTCACAGTCGCGTAGCTAATTGCATGCACACGAGTTCCGCGAATCTGAATTCTAATAGCGCGATCAATTCAGCTGTCGGCGCCGAAAAAAAAGGCAGCCGAAATTTGCATAGTGCTACCTTTGCTCAGCTAAAAGCGGAGGGAAGTTATGCAATTGTCGACAACGTCGTTGGAGGTTACCTACCTCCGTACGACATCCCTGAAACCCGATCCGCGAAACCCCAGGTTCATAGCGACAAACAAGTTCGCCAGATCGCTCAGAGCATCGAGTCGTTTGGATTCAACGTGCCTCTCCTGATCGATGACCAGCAGAAGGTCATCGCTGGTCATGGGCGCCTCCTGGCCGCGTGCAAGATGGGATGGGACACGGTACCGGCTATCAAGCTGAGTCATCTTACCGAATCGTAACGCATGGCGTTTTTAATCGCCGACAACCGTTTGACCGAGAATGCTTCTTGGGACGAGCGGATGCTTGGCGAATTGCTTTCGCTCTTCTTCCATTCGGCAGAGACCCAGCCCTGCCGCTCCAGTCGATGCAGTGCCGGATAGAGCGAGCCGGTCTCGACCTGGAGCACGTTGCCGGAGCTCGCCTGAATTGCCTGGCTGATCCCATAGCCATGCTGTTCGCCCCACTGCAGCGTCTTTAGGATCAACATGTCGAGCGTTCCCTGTAGAAGCTCAATGCGGTTTTGATAGCCGGTCTTGGTCTGGGGCCTAATGGTGTAGGCAATCTACATCCTTAAGTGCGAACCCGGCGAGTCGAAACCACTCAAGGCGCAGCTGCAGGTTTCTAGGGATCTCATCGAAGACATCACATTATGAAGGCGGGTACCAAGCCGTTCCAGCGCCAGAGCTGTCCTAGCCGGGCCAGGGTGACCCCATCCGGATGGGAAATTGGTGAGGGCACAGAATGGGCACAGAAAGGGCACAAAATTCATGCGTTGCACGGCTTTCCAGCGTCTTATATGGCGGCTAAGTCCCTGAATTTGCTTGTAACTACCGGATTGACGAAGCACCCGAAGATAGATTTGCATCGCTGAGCCCAATTCCGTTCGCTGATCACTCTTGATGAGTGCCTTGGTGATTTCTCAACAACTGATGGGCGAACAGGAGACGTGCGATTCATGTGTGTGCGTCATCGTGGGGGTATTTGCGCGGGGCGAGACCATTTGGGAATGACACCGAGGTACTTGCCGCTCCAGGCGCACATTGCCTCCATGACAGTGATGAGGTCCTTCCCCGAATTCGTTAGCCTGTAATCCACGCGCGGCGGCACGGTGGGCGTCACTAGCCGTTCGATCACTCCGTCGTGCTCCAACTCGCGAAGTTGCGCTGTTAGCACCTTTTCGCTGACTCCCGGCAGAATGTCACGGAGTTCGGCAAAGCGGCGAGAACCAAAAGACAGGTTCCACACAATAAGTACCCTCCATTTTCCGGAGAAGACGTTCGAGGTGGCCTGCACAGGACATCCAAAATGATTCTTCATCGGAAACCATGCCAACTTACAAAATTGTGCGTACTTCCCAAACTCAGAGCCACAGATTACGTTCGGTCTGGATGATGCTGAAACCTGCAGCGATCGAGATTGTACTACCCTTGCGGGCCAGCGCTCCACCTAGCAGTGGCTGAAGCAACTTGCTCTACATCGATCTTGCGCGTTGGCCGGACGATTGTGGCCTAAATCAGAACCGGGAGGCAGCAAAGAGTGGATTTCCAGACGAATCCGTTCGCGATCCTGACATTCATTTCAGCGCCAGCGGTTCTGACCAACGCATCTTGTGTGCTGTTGTTTGGGACGGGGAACCGCTACGGACGCGCTATCGACCGGGTGCACGAGTTATCGCATGTGATTGAGGATCCAGCGAAGTTGGAGGAAGCGGAATTGCGTTTGCGGATTCGACAGTTGGAGGCGGCTGAAACTCGGACTCTGTTGATTGTGCGGGCCCTGACCTGTTTCTACACAGCCGTCGCCGGCTTTGTTGCCAGCACTCTTGTCTCTTTGATCGGAGCCGTGCTGGTTTCCGCACGGATCGGGTTGGGAATTTCGGTTGGCTTCTCGCTTGCGTTCCTCGCTGGAGCTATCGGCGTAGTCGCGACGATCGCTGGAGCAATGATGCTCGCGCGCGAGACAAGGTTCTCCTTTCGCGTGCTGCGAGAGGAGAAAAGCTACATCACTGAACGCGTGCATCAGCGTCTGGCTAAGCTCACCGGCGCTTAGCTGTTAGCAGAAAGTCTGACGAAATTCGTTGCCTGAGGAACATGTAAATGGACAAATCTCTTTCGAGCATCCACCCACAAGACTGCGTGATTCTCTTCGCCGATCTACAAGCCGGAATCGTAGAGCTCAGTCAAACCAACCCTCTGGATCGTCTGAAGAAGGGGGCCCGTGCACTCTCGAAGCTTGCCAATCTTCTTAAAATACCCGCAATCGTTACTGGTATCGGAGGAGAAGGGGGGAAGCCGGCAGAGATCATTCCCCAGATCGCCGAGGGGCTCGGTGCCCTCCCCACCCACCATCGCACGACGTGTAACTCATTTCTCAATCAAGAGATCGTTTCCGCTATCAAAAACACAAGTCGCAAAACGCTCCTGATTTCCGGAGTTGCCACCGAGCTTGCTGTACAACTTCCTGCATTGACTGCGTCCGATCAGGGCTACCGCGTATACGTGGTCATGGACGCCTGCGGAGGAATGAGTGAACGCACCGAGCAGGCGGCGCTGCTCCGGATGGCGAAGGCGGGAGCAACTACGGTGTCTGTAATGACGCTCGCTGGCGAGTTGGCGGGAGATTTTCGCGAGCCCAAGGCGCAGCAGGCGATTGGAATTCTCTATGAGATGGCCGGAGCGTGAGCAAAATCAATCGGCCTTGCCGGGGCCGACACAACGCAATGAACACGGCGGTTACGCTCTTGTGTCTGGCGCTTCTCGCCCCCGTCGCGGGAGCACAGGATTTTCAATCCTGGAATGAAGTGGACATCATGGCGTCATGGCGGCGAGTCGATTTCATGATTCCCATGCTCGCGCGAGTGGACTCCCGTTTGCCCAATCCACAACTCGCTGCCACCGGTGTCACCGCAGAGTTTCCTCTGCCATGGCATTTAAAGCTGACAGGCGGCTACTTGTTCGCCGATCTTCCGCAGCGTTCCGAATCTGTCCACGTGCCTTTGGTTGCTCTCTCAGCCACGTTTCGCTTGAACCGGCTCACAATGTCGGATCGAAATCGGTTTGAGAAGCTCATCGGATTTACGGACTCGCCCTCGCGCTATCGGAATCGGCTCTCATTTGATTTGCCTCTTGGCAAACACAACCGATTGCATGTCTTCGGAGATGATGAAGTCTTCTTCAATTTGTCGGCTGCCGCCTGGAACCAGAACCGCCTTCAGGTTGGCGGGGGAGCGCGCTTGAACTCCTGTCTTTCGCTTGATGTTTACTTTCTCGAACGCAATTTGAGCGGAGGCGCTCCGGAGACGCGAGTTGTCGGAACCAATTGGAAAGTTACACTGCCGAGTGTCAAGCATTTCCGGTTGCGGCGGATGTGATGTCGGAGTACACGGTGTCGCACATCATGACACGCCTTGCGGGTACAAAAGCGAAAACCTCCTCGTCATGCATACGCAGGATGTGCTTCCTTCCCGCGCGATGCGACGGAGGGCGTTCATCGTATCCGCCATGTTGTCCCCAAAAAGCCCGGAGGGATAGTTGGCGCCAAGAGGCCAATGCGCTCATCGAACTTGATTTTGAAACGTGCTGCTCATCGAAAACTTCACGACGGTAACGCCTCCTGACGGGGGGTCGGGAGGTGCGCTAGATCCAAGAGAGTCAAAGGACTTGGCTCGTCGTCCCGTTAACCGAGGGAATCACTTCACGTCTACCGTCGCATGGGCAATATGGCAGGCTGTCAACCAATCTTGTGAATCTTGTGAGTGGATGGTTGCCGCAAATACCCACCTTGTATGTTGCGAATCGAGGCGTAACGATGAAGTTGCGCTTCGGCGGAAAGGCCGTACCCACCTGAGGCCGGAGCGATCCTGAGCCTGTCGCAAGAGAACGGCCACCGTCCCTCTCTTATTACGCCGTGGAGAATCGGAGGCATAAAGCCTGCATGTTCAAGGTCGGCGACAAGAGCGAGTCCGTGACTGCGGATAGGGACGGGAGCCGAAGCCGAATCTTAACGCCGGAGGCCGTCCATGAGCAAGCGATCCATCCAGATCCAGGAAACACTGTATTGTGGCATTGATGTCAGTGCCAAAAGTCTCACCATGGCAATTCAGCGCGTTGGTCAGCCAGTAGAGCAAAGGAGCTTCCCCAACAATCCAAATGGGCACAGGGCTCTTATCGTCTGGCTGCGGAAAGCCAAGTTACCGGTTCGAGTGTCGTTGGAAGCAACGGGAATTTACTCTCTGGATCTCGCGTTTGCACTTGATGCAGCGGAAGGGATCGAAGTCGCAGTCTTGAATCCCAAGGTCGCTAATCGATTTGCTCAAACCATTAGACGATCAAAAACGGAGATGGAAATCATATTGCCTTCGCGGAAGCGATTGATCCCTCGATTGGCGAGCGTGGCCCGTCAAGGAGTTGGACTCAGCGATCGTATGGTACGAACGTCTTTTGGGTCGACCTGCGGATTCGAACCCCATGACCGATGACCCAATTCTTCTTGCGTAATCATCAATTGCTGCCGAGCGACTCGGCCTAATGGTGGCTTTCGGCGCCTACGGGTCGATTTATCGCTGCCGATCTGAATGATTACGTTCAAATCTCCCCGGAGGCGAAACCGAAAGGTCACCTAAAGCAAGACTGCGTGCGTCTAGGCATGCGCACCACGTCTTCTGTTTAGCGCGCCAATACACCCGACTTCGCGGGACCTGAAGCGTTCTTAGTTGATATGTTTCCGGGCAGAAATATATCGATTCAATTTCCGTCCCCACGACGCACTGCTGCTCAGTCGTTGACAAATCGCCGAGTCACTCATTGAGCCCTGATTGGCAACCGGAAGTCCGCCTCTCGCCAGCGAAGTCCTCTGGTTGAGATCAGTACCTCTTCTGCTTTCACGATCTCGCTGCGCTCCCCGCAAAAGAGAAATATCCCCTCTGGACACCCCTAAAGAGAAAAGAAAAGCCTAGACAAGAGAGAATCTCAACGTTCGAACCGGTCCTCTGCACCGATTGCCCGAAACCGGAAGGTTCGAGGCACTGCGGCAATATCACGCGCAGCTCACCGGAAAGACTGTAGACCGAATCGATTGGGCAGTATGTGTTTCAGATTTGAGGAAGGCTAACGCAAACCCCAAGGTTCTACAGGTCTTGGATCAGATTCGCGATCTCCATCGAAAACCCACTCATGCACCCTCAGGAATTTCTCTCCATCAAGGATGCGATTGGTCTCTTTGATATCGCGAAGAGCGCAATAGGGGCCTTGGCTGAGGAAATTGACAAACTGCGAAAGGAGGCGGAGGAGAAGAAAAAGGCCGAAGCCAATACCCTTTTCGCCTCCGTCCCCGCTGGCCTCCTCGCCACCGGCCAAAGCTAAAACCTGTCTTGCCACAACTGGGTTATCGTACTTCAGCCAAGTATGTTAATGCCAAAATAGTTGGGAAAACTCAGCGCAGAATGGGCTCCAAATAGGGTATTCGGCTCCGCGTAAGCCCAAGAAAACACGTAGACTCCGGTGTTCTCGACCCGCCTGTTAACCGAAGGGTTGTGAGTTTCAACGCTGCCCTGAAAAAGCTATGCACCTGCTCCCACCGTCGCGAGTGGGTGGCACGCGCTCCTGATTTTCTCCGTG
Organism: uncultured Acidobacteriaceae bacterium; assembly: GCA_963763665.1. Taxonomy (GTDB): domain Bacteria; phylum Acidobacteriota; class Terriglobia; order Terriglobales; family Acidobacteriaceae; genus KBS-83. The sequence goes on from CAVXPT010000013.1 coordinate 63,809, forward strand.
GACCTGTTGGGGACCCAATTTGCAGTTGCTACAGAGCGCAAGATGCATTCCGATGGCTTCCAGCGCTAGTGTTCTCCTACAGTTACAGTTTGCGACCAGACTTTCACGGCGGTAACACGGGTTCGAATCCCGTCGGGGACGCCAAATCTCCCACCACAATTGAGCCACAGAAGTTCTCCACCCGTGGCGGTCCAAAGAGCGGCCAGGCGGCTGAGTAAAATGCGCCTCTAATCGTCAACTCCTACTCTGTCCTCAGTGCGCGCATCGGGTCGGTGGATGCCGCGCGTCGGGCCGGGACAATGGCTGCTATCGTGGCGGCAACCAGGAGCAGCAGTACGCTGCCACCGAGTGCGAGCGGGTCCATGACCGGCGTTTGATAGAGGAGACCGCTGACCCAGCGCAGCGCAATCAGCGCCATCGTGAGTCCAAGAGCGGTGCCGAGCAGAACGGGATATGCAGCCTGCCGCAGCACCAGCGCGATCAGAGCGCTCTTACCCGAACCCAGGGCGATGCGGATGCCGAACTCTCGCTGGCGCAGCGACACCGAGTACGCAAGTACGCCATACACGCCAAGCAAAGCCAGAAACAAAGCAGCCGCGCCGAAACAGCTAAGCACCATGGCCTGGAAGCGGTCGCCTGACACCGAATCGCTGACCTGTTCATCCATCGACTTGAGCGTAGGAATGGCAATCTGCGGATCGATCTGCCAGATGGCACGCCGCATCTCGGGAATCAGCACATCGCTGGGTTGTGAGCCGCGCACCAGGAACGACAGTGTCCACGGCGTGAAGGTCCAGTAGGGCAAATAGACCATCGCAGCATTGTCCTTGAGACCATTGATGCGCGTATCGGCGACGACTCCAATCACTGTGAGGTTGTGCTTGTCGTCCGGAACGATATCGGAGATCTTTCGTCCGACGGGATTCTCGCCAGAGAAAGCTTCGCGCGCGGTTCTCTCTGAGATCAGCACTACGTAGGGGTTGGCGCGGTCGGCGGGGGTTATATTGCGTCCGGAAACCAGCGGGATCTGCATTGTCGGCAGATAATCCGGATTGATGAATCGCACGTTGATCGCCGGCTCCCGTCCAGCCGGTACCGGATGGTCCGGCCGAAAGAGATTGTCCACCCAGGTTTCACCGGTCAGCGGCGTTACGCTGGTGAGGGCGACCGACTGCACACCGGGTAGCTGGCGGAGAGCAGCGAGGGCGCGGTCGGCAAAGCTCAGCTTCGCGGTCTTATAGGTGCCCGAGGAATCTCCGTATTGCGGTGAGAACAGATCTACCTGTCCAAGCGTGACGTGGCTGGAATCGAAGCCGCGATTCTGGCGCACCAAACGCGAGAAGCTGCGCAGCGCCAGCGACGTGACGATAAGCAGGACAACGGTGCAAGCCACCTGAGCGGCCACCATCATATTGCGTGTACGGTGGCCTTCCTGGGTGTTGGCCGCCCGCGTGGAGTTTGCCTGCAGCGCGGCCTGCGGAGCAACACGAAGGGAGCGCAGGGCAGGCAGCATACCGAACATGATTGCCGCCGCAATCGATAAACCGGCGCTAAAGACAAGGACAGGCAGGCTTACCCGCACCTCATCAAGACGCGGAATGTTACCAGGCGCCAGTGCGATCAATAGCCGCACGCCGCCGAAGGCCAGCGCTATTCCGGCCACACCGCCGGCGAACGCCAGTACCAGGCTTTCCGCCAGACGTGAACCCATCAGTTGGCCGCGACTTGCGCCCAGTGCGGCACGCACCGCTGTTTCGCGTTCCGCATTGACGGCGCGCACGAGTTGTAGATTGGCAAGGTTGACGCAGGCAATCAACAGCACCGCGCCGACCGCCGCAAACAGGAGCCACAGCGCGCCGCTTACGCCGGACGCGACATCCTTCGTCAGTGGCGTGAGTGCGATTCCGAAATGAAGGGGCAGGTGTGCGGAAAGCGTGTACGCCTTCTGCAATGTCTCCAGTTCTGCGTTCGCCTGGGTCAACGTCGCGCCGGGCTTGAGCCGAGCGATCGCCTTGTAGTTGAAGTTGCCCATATCTGCATTCAGGTCGCGCTCGCTGGGTGCCAGAGGTTGAAAAAGAAGAGCATCGCGCGGGGCTTCTTGAAAGGCGATCTTCGGCGCCAATGCAATCTGCGGAAACCGCATGCCCGGCGGCAAAACACCAATCACGGTGATTGGCTGGCCGCCGATCCGCAGCGTTTTTCCAATTACGGCAGAGTCGCCCGCAAAGAATCTTTGCCAGCCCTCATAGCTCAACATGACTACGTCGTCGGCGCCCTTCTTCGCATCGCCTTCGACAAAGTCCCGGCCCAGCATGGTTTGCACACCAAGCAGCCGGAAGAGGTTCGGGGAAGCGACCACCGCGCCGACGATGCGGGGGTGATCGCCATTGCGCGAGACGCTCACTCCAGTTTGACTGAAGATGGCGGCATCCTCGATTGTCTTCGCATCGTTCCTCAGCCGCAGAAAATGCCGGTAATTGTCGGGAGTCGCCGACCGCTCGCTGCGCACCTGGTCTTCCACCGCCTCGCGCATCACCACGAGCCGGTCCGGATCGCGAAAGGCGAACGGCTTGAGCAGCACCGCATTGACCACGCTGAAGACCGATGTAACCGCGCCGATGCCCAGCGCGAGCGTAAGGACGGCGGTAAGCGCGAAGCCAGGCGATTTGCGCAGCTGGCGAAGGGCATAGCGGAGGTCGCGAGCGGTCTCTTCGAGCCACGGCAGGCCACGCTGCACGCGGTAGGTCTCGCGCATCTGCGTGAGGCCGCCGAATGAGCGCAGAGCAGCGGTACGCGCCTGCGCCTCATTCATCCCGCGCCTGCGATTTTCTTCGATCGCCAGATCGATATGCGCACGCAGTTCTTCGTCGAGATCGGCGTCGAGCTTCCTGCTGCGAAACAGTGCAGCGCCGCGGCTGAGGAGCATGCGAAGCCAGTCCATAATCGCCTCCTAATTCGACGGAGCAAGGAAGCGCGCCATGGTGGCGGCGATGCGCTCCCAGTTCTCAGTCTCCTGTTCAATCTGCTTTCGTCCCCTGCGGGTCAGCGCATAGAATTTGGCGCGGCGACCAGTCTCCGAGATGCCCCATTCGCTCTTGACCCATCCTCGCTGTTCCAGGCGAAGGAGAGCGGGGTAGATGGTTCCTTGATTCAGACTCACGGTGTTCCCACTCACTTGTTCGATCCGCCGCGCTACGCCGTAACCGTGCAGCGGCCCCATCGACTCAAGCGTCTTTAACACCATCAGATCGAGGGTTCCCTGCAAAACATCTGATTTGCTTTCCGGCACGGTCCCGCTCTCCTGTTGATCGTCTACCTATATTTGGCGCACCATAGGCAGAATGTCAACAGGTTCTGGGTTGAGTTCCTGATGTTTTCATTGCGGTAGACCCATTGTCAGCGAGCCACAAGAAAATTCCCGTAGCCGACCACCACGGTGGACCCGACCAGCAGAAATAGCCCACAGCCAACCAGAAGACGCGTTCTGAGACTCGTGTCGCGCCACTCGTGGAGAGCGATGCCCCAGAGCGTGGCAAAAATAATGATGCTCGCCATGTGAAGCGTCCAACTGGAGAAGTCGTACTTGCCCATCTTCGTCTGCCCCATGGAGTAGAAGAAGAACTGGAAATACCAGATAACGCCCGCAAGCGCGGCAAGTAGATAGTTGCGGGTGAGCACGGAAGGCGAGAGCCGCGGCGAGAGCTCCGGGTGGCGCGGGTCCAGTTCGACGAATGTGTCGCCGGTCGCAGGTGCGGTGCCCATCGGATTTGTGCCCGGCGCGCCGAAGAACTGCCGCACAGACCGATTACGAAAAATCAGAATCGCGGACCAGATCAGATTCGTGGCGAAGCCGCCCCATAGCACGACCACCAACACTGGCAGGTTCTGCCAGAGCAGCGCGCGGTGTTCTGTCGCCAGTTGAGCGCGCGTGAGATCGGCGATTGGCTTGCCTGCAGCCAGGCCGTAAGCAAAGCAGGCGCTCATAATGCCGGCAAAGATGGCGACCGCAAGCCCCTTGGCAAAGGAGTAGTCGCGCTCGCCGAGCAGCGCCTTCTCTTCGGCAGAGACCTCCTTCTCTTTGGAGTACCCGGCCAGCCCATTCACGGCAATGGCCAGCAGGCAGACGAAGACACCGAGCAGGATCACCTGACCGCCGCGCTGATGCACGATGGTGGACATCTGGCCGCTGAAGAGAGGCGGCATCAGCGTGCCAAACGCAGTGCAGAAGCCCAGGGCGATCGCGTAGCCCAGCGCGATGCCGAGATAGCGGATTGCGAGGCCAAAGGTGAGCCCGCCAATGCCCCACATCGCTCCCCAGAAAAACGAATGCCACATCGTGGCGGACGGCGCTTGATGCAAGATGGAGGAGAGGCCGGGCACGAAGAGATATCCCAGAACGACCGGAGCAACGATCCACGCCGCAAAGCCCTGAACGATCCAGTAAATCTCCCATGACCAGCGCTTGATGGACCGGAAAGGGATGAAGTTGCTGGCGGAGGCGAGACCGCCGATCCAGTGATAGATAACCCCGATCAGGGGATTTGCACCCAAGCCGCACCTCAGCAATCTAAACGGGAAGGAAATAGACGCTGCCCATGGTAGCGCAGGGCGTGTATCAAGAGAAAATATTTTCCATTTGGAAAGTGACCGCGGTTCAGACTAAACTCTGCGGTGCCGCGGGAGGTACGGATGAGCGAAATCGAAATCGGCGATAGCGCCCTGCGGGCTTTGGACGGCTTTCAGATTGAAATTCCCTCGTGGGGGTTCGCGAACACCGGCACCCGCTTCGGCAAGTTCCTTCAGGCCGCGGCGGCGACTAGCCTGGAGGAGAAGTTTGCCGATGCCGCTCAGGTCCATTCACTGACAGGGGTTACTCCGCAACTTGCTCTGCATGTGCTTTGGGACCTGCCGGCCGGGACCGCCGATGCGGGGAAAGTACGGCGCCTGGCTGAGCGATACGGTATCCGTGCAGGGTCCATTAACCCGAATCTCTTTCAGAATCAGGAATACAAGCTCGGCTCGATCTGCAATCCGGACACTTCCGTCCGGCGGATGGCGATCGACCACCTCGTCGAATCCGTCCGCATCGCCCGGGAATTGAAATCCACCGATGTCTCGCTCTGGATTGCAGACGGCTCCAACTATCCGGGCTCGCAGCACATCCGCAAGCGCATCGTGTGGCTTGAAGAGGCGATGGCGGCAACGCATGCCGAATTGGCGGACGGGCAGCGGATGCTTATCGAGTACAAGCCATTCGAACCGGCCTTCTATCACACCGATATCGCGGACTGGGGCATGGCGTCGCATCTGGCGCAGGCAGCCGGCCCGCAGGCGCGCGTCCTGGTAGACACCGGGCATCACTACCAGTCGCAAAATATCGAGCAGATCGTCGCGTGGCTGCTTCACATGCGCCTGCTGGGAGGCTTCCACTTCAACGACCGCTGCTATGCGGATGACGATCTGACAATCGGCTCCATCGACCCCTACCAGGTCTTCCGGATTTTTCACGAGATATTCAGCGAATCGGACGGCGCGCTGGTCGCAGAGATCGCGTTCATGATCGACCAAAGCCACAATCTCAAGGGCAAGCTGGAAGCGATGGTGCAAACGGTGATGACCGCGCAGGAGCTCTATATGAAGGCCGCGCTGGTCGATCGCGAGCGGCTCGAAGAGCTGCAGTCGGCGGGAAAGATCGTCGAAGCCGAGGAATGCCTGCGAGCCGCATTCTGGACCGATGTCCGTCCCGCGCTCGCGGAGTGGAGAATCCGGCGGGGACTGCATCCCAACCCATTGCAGGCGCTGGAAGAGAGCGGCTACGTGGAGCGCATCACGCGTGAGCGGCGCGAGAGAAATGCAGCATTGACAAGCTCATACGCATGAAATTTCTATAGGTAATTAGTTTGCTATTTAGATTTCGTTATGATATTTCTCTTCTCGCCGTATTGTTTTGAGAGGGGAATCAGGAAGTCATGTCTGTCTCTGCAGTGGACTCGCGAATGCAACTTCAGCATCTGGAAGACCGCTGGGACGAGAACGCCGCTCGCGGCATGGATGAACCGGAGTTGCTGCGGTACCGCTCCAATCTACTCGGATCCGATCTGCGCATTACCAACTTCGGTGGGGGCAATACCAGTTCCAAGGTAGAGATGTCGACCCGCTCACTCGCCAGAGCGTAGAAGTGCTGTGGGTGAAGGGAAGCGGCGGCGACCTGGGCAGCATCAAGCGAGGGGGCTTTGCCACGCTCTATCTGGACAAGCTGCTGGCTCTCGAGAAGCTGTACGGCGGCGTGGACCGTGAAGACGAGATGGTGGAGTACTACCCGCTCTGCACCTATGGCCTGAACCCGGTCGCCGCATCCATCGACACTCCGCTCCACGGCTTCCTGCCGTATCGCCATGTGGATCACCTGCACCCGGATTGCGCGATTGCGCTGGCAGCCGCGGCGAATGGGCTCGAAAAGATGGAGGAGTTCAACCAGCGGTACGGCCACAAACTGATCTGGGTACCGTGGCAGCGGCCTGGCTTTGAGCTGGGCCTGATGCTGAAGCGTGCGGTTGCGGAGGAGCCCGCCTGCGACGGGATCATCCTGGGCGGCCACGGCCTCTTCACCGGGGGCACACGCAGCGCGAGTGCTATCTGAACACCATCACGCTGATCGACCAGCTCACCAGCTTTATCGAAGAGAATCTTGAACAAAAGGGCGATCGAATTCTCGGCGGCCGGAAGCATGAGCCGCTGGCGAACCGGAAAAGCATCGCGCTGGAGATACTGCCCGTATTGCGTGGACGGCTGAGCGAAAACAAGCGGGTGATCGGCAGCTTCTCGGATCATCCGGATGCGCTGGAATTTGTAAATTCGTCCGATGCACAGAAGCTCGCGTATCTGGGACAAGCTGCCCCGATCACTTTATCCGCACCAAAATCCGTCCCATGTTTGTGCCGTGGGAGCCGAAGAGCGGCACCGGCGAGCTGCGGAAGGAGATCGAAAAGCAGATCGCCATCTACCGGCGGGAATATGGCGAGTACTACAAAAAGCATGCTGAGGCGAGCTCACCTGTCATGCGAGATGCCATTCCTGCCGTGGTCCTGATTCCAGGTCTCGGCATGTTAAGCTT
>CAVXPT010000014.1:0-20232 GCA_963763665.1 uncultured Acidobacteriaceae bacterium
CTTTCACGGCGGTAACACGGGTTCGAATCCCGTCGGGGACGCCAAATCTCCCACTACAATTGAGCCACAGAAGTTCTCCACCCGTGGCGGTCCAAAGAGCGGCCAGGCGGCTGAGTAAAATGCGCCTCTAATCGTCAACTCCTACTCTGTTCTCAGTGCGCGCATCGGGTCGGTGGATGCCGCGCGTCGGGCCGGGACAATCGCTGCTATCGTGGCGGCAACCAGGAGCAGCAGTACGCTGCCACCGAGTGCGAGCGGGTCCATGACCGGCGTTTGATAGAGGAGACCGCTGACCCAGCGCAGCGCAATCAGCGCCATCGTGAGTCCAAGAGCGGTGCCGAGCAGAACGGGATATGCAGCCTGCCGCAGCACCAGCGCGATCAGAGCGCTCTTACCCGAACCCAGGGCGATGCGGATGCCGAACTCTCGCTGGCGCAGCGACACCGAGTACGCAAGTACGCCATACACGCCGAGCAGAGCCAGGAACAAAGCGGCCGCGCCGAAACAGCTAAGCACCGTGGCCTGGAAGCGGTCGCCTGACACCGAATCGCTGACCTGTTCATCCATCGACTTGAGCGTAGGAATGGCAATCTGCGGATCGATCTGCCAGATGGCACGCCGCATCTCGGGAATCAGCACATCGCTGGGTTGTGAGCCGCGCACCAGGAACGACAGTGTCCACGGCGTGAAGGTCCAGTAGGGCAAATAGACCATCGCAGCATTGTCCTTGAGACCATTGATGCGCGTATCGGCGACGACTCCAATCACTGTGAGGTTGTGCTTGTCGTCCGGAACGATATCGGAGATCTTTCGTCCGACGGGATTCTCGCCAGAGAAAGCTTCGCGCGCGGTTCTCTCTGAGATCAGCACCACGTAGGGGTTGGCGCGGTCGGCGGGGGTTATATTGCGTCCGAAAACCAGCGGGATCTGCATTGTCGGCAGATAATCCGGATTGATGAATCGCACGTTGATCGCCGGCTCCCGTCCAGCCGGTACCGGATGGTCCGGCCGAAAGAGATTGTCCACCCAGGTTTCACCGGTCAGCGGCGTTACGCTGGTGAGGGCGACCGACTGCACACCCGGTAGCTGGCGGAGAGCAGTGAGGGCGCGGTCGGCAAAGCTCAGCTTCGCGGTCTTATAGGTGCCCGAGGAATCTCCGTATTGCGGTGAGAACAGATCTACCTGTGCAAGCGTGACGTGGCTGGAATCGAAGCCGCGATTCTGGCGCACCAAACGCGAGAAGCTGCGCAGCGCCAGCGACGTGACGATAAGCAGGACAACGGTGCAAGCCACCTGAGCGGCCACCATCATATTGCGTGTACGGTGGCCTTCCTGGGTGTTGGCCGCCCGCGTGGAGTTTGCCTGCAGTGCGGCCTGCGGAGCAACACGAAGGGAGCGCAGGGCAGGCAGCATACCGAACATGATTGCCGCCGCAATCGATAAACCGGCGCTAAAGACAAGGACAGGCAGGCTTACCCGCACCTCATCAAGACGCGGAATGTTACCAGGCGCCAGTGCGATCAATAGCCGCACGCCGCCGAAGGCCAGCGCTATTCCGGCCACACCGCCGGCGAACGCCAGTACCAGGCTCTCCGCCAGACGTGAACCCATCAGTTGGCCGCGACTTGCGCCCAGTGCGGCACGCACCGCTGTTTCGCGTTCTGCATTGACGGCGCGCACGAGTTGTAGATTGGCAAGGTTGACGCAGGCAATCAACAGCACCGCGCCGACCGCCGCAAACAGGAGCCACAGCGCGCCGCTTACGCCGGACGCGACATCCTTCGTCAGTGGCGTGAGTGCGATTCCGAAATGAAGGGGCAGGTGTGCGGAAAGCGTGTACGCCTTCTGCAATGTCTCCAGTTCTGCGTTGGCCTGGGTCAACGTCGCGCCGGGCTTGAGCCGCGCGATCGCCTTGTAGTTGAAGTTGCCCATATCGGCATTCAGGTCGCGCTCGCTGGGCGCCAGAGGTTGAAAAAGAAGAGCATCGCGCGGGGCTTCTTGAAAGGCGATCTTCGGCGCCAATGCAATCTGCGGAAACCGCATGCCCGGCGGCAAAACACCAATCACGGTGATTGGCTGGCCGCCGATCCGCAGCGTTTTTCCAATTACGGCAGAGTCGCCCGCAAAGAATCTTTGCCAGCCCTCATAGCTCAACATGACTACGTCGTCGGCGCCCTTCTTCGCATCGCCTTCGACAAAGTCCCGGCCCAGCATGGTTTGCACACCAAGCAGCCGGAAGAGGTTCGGCGAAGCGACCACCGCGCCGACGATGCGGGGGTGATCGCCATTGCGCGAGACGCTCACTCCAGTTTGACTGAAGATGGCGGCATCCTCGATTGTCTTCGCATCGTTCCTCAGCCGCAGAAAATGCCGGTAATTGTCGGGAGTCGCCGACCGCTCGCTGCGCACCTGGTCTTCCACCGCCTCGCGCATCACCACGAGCCGGTCCGGATCGCGAAAGGCGAACGGCTTGAGCAGCACCGCATTGACCACGCTGAAGACCGATGTAACCGCGCCGATGCCCAGCGCGAGCGTAAGGACGGCGGTAAGCGCGAAGCCAGGCGATTTGCGCAGCTGGCGAAGGGCATAGCGGAGGTCGCGAGCGGTCTCTTCGAGCCACGGCAGGCCACGCTGCACGCGGCAGGTCTCGCGCATCTGCGTGAGGCCGCCGAATGAGCGCAGAGCAGCGGTACGCGCCTGCGCCTCATTCATCCCGCGCCGGCGATTTTCTTCGATCGCCAGATCGATATGCGCACGCAGTTCTTCGTCGAGATCGGCGTCGAGCTTCCTGCTGCGAAACAGTGCAGCGCCGCGGCTGAGGAGCATGCGAAGCCAGTCCATAATCGCCTCCTAATTCGACGGAGCAAGGAAGCGCGCCATGGTGGCGGCGATGCGCTCCCAGTTCTCAGTCTCCTGCTCAATCTGCTTTCGTCCCCTGCGGGTCAGCGCATAGAATTTGGCGCGGCGTCCAGTCTCCGAGATGCCCCATCCGCTCTTTACCCATCCTCGCTGTTCCAGGCGAAGGAGAGCTGGATAGATGGTTCCTTGATTCAGACTCACGGTGTTCCCACTCACTTGTTCGATCCGCCGCGCTACACCGTAACCGTGCAGCGGCCCCATCGACTCAATCGTCTTTAACACCATCAGATCGAGGGTTCCCTGCAAAACATCTGATTTGCTTTCCGGCACGGTCCCGCTCTCCTGTTGATCGTCTACCTATATTTGGCGCACCATAGGCAGAATGTCAACAGGTTCTGGGTTGAGTTCCTCATGTTTTCATTGCGGTAGACCCATTGTCAGCGAGCCACAAGAAAATTCCCGTAGCCGACCACCACGGTGGACCCGACCAGCAGAAATAGCCCACAGCCAACCAGAAGACGCGTTCTGAGACTCGTGTCGCGCCACTCGTGGAGAGCGATGCCCCAGAGCGTGGCAAAAATAATGATGCTCGCCATGTGAAGCGTCCAACTGGAGAAGTCGTACTTGCCCATCTTCGTCTGCCCCATGGAGTAGAAGAAGAACTGGAAATACCAGATAACGCCCGCAAGCGCGGCAAGTAGATAGTTGCGGGTGAGCACGGAAGGCGAGAGCCGCGGCGAGAGCTCCGGGTGGCGCGGGTCCAGTTCGACGAATGTGTCGCCGGTCGCAGGTGCGGTGCCCATCGGATTTGTGCCCGGCGCGCCGAAGAACTGCCGCACAGACCGATTACGAAAAATCAGAATCGCGGACCAGATCAGATTCGTGGCGAAGCCGCCCCACAGCACAACCACCAGCACTGGCAGGTTTTGCCAGAGCAGCGCGCGGTGTTCTGTCGCCAGTTGAGCGCGCGTGAGATCGGCGATTGGCTTGCCTGCAGCCAGGCCGTAAGCAAAGCAGGCGCTCATAATGCCGGCAAAGATGGCGACCGCAAGCCCCTTGGCAAAGGAGTAGTCGCGCTCGCCGAGCAGAGCCTTCTCTTCGGCAGAGACCTCCTTCTCCTTGGAGTACCCGGCCAGCCCATTCACGGCAATGGCCAGTAGGCAGACGAAGACACCGAGCAGGATCACCTGACCGCCGCGCTGATGCACGATGGTGGACATCTGGCCGCTGAAGAGAGGCGGCATCAGCGTGCCAAACGCGGTGCAGAAGCCCAGGGCGATCGCGTAGCCCAGCGCGATGCCGAGATAGCGGATTGCGAGGCCAAAGGTGAGCCCGCCAATGCCCCACATCGCTCCCCAGAAAAACGAATGCCACATCGTGGCGGACGGCGCTTGATGCAAGATGGAGGAGAGGCCGGGCACGAAGAGATATCCCAGAACGACGGGAGCAACGATCCACGCCGCAAAGCCCTGAACGATCCAGTAAATCTCCCATGACCAGCGCTTGATGGGCCGGAATGGGATGAAGTTGCTGGCGGAGGCGAGACCGCCGATCCAGTGATAGATAACCCCGATCAGGGGATTTGCACCCAAGCCGCACCTCAGCAATCTAAACGGGAAGGAAATAGACGCTGCCCATGGTAGCGCAGGGCGTGTATCAAGAGAAAATATTTTCCATTTGGAAAGTGACCGCGGTTCAGACTAAACTCTGCGGTGCCGCGGGAGGTACGGATGAGCGAAATCGAAATCGGCGATGACGCCCTGCGGGCTTTGGACGGCTTTCAAATCGAAATTCCCTCGTGGGGGTTTGCGAACACCGGCACCCGCTTCGGCAAGTTCCTTCAGGCCGCGGCGGCGACCAGCCTGGAGGAGAAGTTTGCCGATGCCGCTCAGGTCCATTCACTGACAGGGGTTACTCCGCAACTTGCCCTGCATGTGCTTTGGGACCTGCCGGCCGGGACTGCCGATGCGGGGAAAGTACGGCGCCTGGCCGAGCGATACGGTATCCGTGCTGGGTCGATTAACCCGAATCTCTTTCAGAATCAGGAATACAAGCTCGGCTCGATCTGCAATCCGGACGCTTCCGTCCGGCGGATGGCGATCGACCATCTTGTCGAATCCGTCCGCATCGCCCGGGAATTGAAATCCACCGATGTCTCGCTCTGGATTGCAGACGGCTCCAACTATCCGGGCTCGCAGCACATCCGCAAGCGCATCGTGTGGCTTGAAGAGGCGATGGCGGCAACGCATGCCGAACTGGCGGACGGGCAGCGGATGCTTATCGAGTACAAGCCATTCGAACCGGCCTTCTATCACACCGATATCGCGGACTGGGGCATGGCGTCGCATCTGGCGCAGTCAGCCGGCCCGCAGGCGCGCGTCCTGGTAGACACCGGGCATCACTACCAGTCGCAGAATATCGAGCAGATCGTCGCGTGGCTGCTTCACATGCGCCTGCTGGGAGGCTTCCACTTCAACGACCGCCGCTATGCGGATGACGATCTGACGATCGGCTCCATCGACCCCTACCAGGTCTTCCGGATTTTTCACGAGATATTCAGCGAACCGGACGGCGCGCTGGTCGCAGAGATCGCGTTCATGATCGACCAAAGCCACAATCTCAAGGGCAAGCTGGAAGCGATGGTGCAAACGGTGATGACCGCGCAGGAACTCTACATGAAGGCCGCGCTGGTCGATCGCGAGCGGCTCGAAGAGCTGCAGTCGGCGGGAAAGATCGTCGAAGCCGAGGAATGCCTGCGAGCCGCATTCTGGACCGATGTCCGTCCCGCGCTCGCGGAGTGGAGAATCCGGCGGGGACTGCATCCCAATCCATTGCAGGCGCTTGAAGAGAGCGGCTACGTGGAGCGCATCACGCGTGAGCGGCGCGAGAGAAATGCAGCATTGACAAGCTCATACGCCTGAAATTTCTATAGGTAATTAGTTTGCTATTTAGATTTCTCTGTGATATTTCTCTTCTCGCCGTATTGTTTTGAGAGGGGGAATCGGGAAGTCATGTCTGTCTCTGCAGTGGACTCGCGAATGCAACTTCAGCATCTGGAAGACCGCTGGGACGAGAACGCCGCTCGCGGCATGGATGAACCGGAGTTGCTGCGGTACCGCTCCAATCTGCTCGGATCCGATCTGCGCATTACCAACTTCGGTGGGGGCAATACCAGTTCCAAGGTAGAGATGTCCGACCCGCTCACGCGTCAGAGCGTAGAAGTGCTGTGGGTCAAGGGAAGCGGCGGCGACCTGGGCAGCATCAAGCGCGGGGGCTTTGCCACGCTCTATCTGGACAAGCTGCTGGCTCTCGAAAAGCTGTACGGCGGCGTGGAGCGTGAAGACGAGATGGTGGAGTACTACCCGCTCTGCACCTATGGTCTGAACCCGGTCGCCGCATCCATCGACACTCCGCTCCACGGCTTCCTGCCGTTTCGCCATGTGGATCACCTGCACCCGGATTGCGCGATTGCGCTGGCAGCCGCGGCGAATGGGCTCGAAAAGATGGAGGAGTTCAACCAGCGGTACGGCCACAAACTGATCTGGGTACCGTGGCAGCGGCCTGGCTTTGAGTTGGGCCTGATGCTGAAGCGTGCGGTTGCGGAGGAGCCCGCCTGCGACGGGATCATCCTGGGCGGCCACGGCCTCTTCACCTGGGGGCACACGCAGCGCGAGTGCTATCTGAACACCATCACGCTTATCGACCAGCTGACCAGCTTCATCGAAGAGAATCTTGAACAAAAGGGCGATCGAATTCTCGGCGGCCGGAAGCATGAGCCGCTGGCGAACCGGAAAAGCATCGCGCTGGAGATACTGCCCGTATTGCGCGGACGGCTGAGCGAAAACAAGCGCGTGATCGGCAGCTTCTCGGATCATCCGGATGCGCTGGAATTTGTGAATTCGTCCGATGCACAGAAGCTAGCGTATCTCGGCACAAGCTGCCCTGATCACTTTATCCGCACCAAAATCCGTCCCATGTTTGTGCCGTGGGAGCCGAAGAGCGGCACCGGCGAGCTGCGGAAGGAGATCGAAAAGCAGATCGCCATCTACCGACGGGAATACGGCGAGTACTACAAAAAGCATGCTGAGGCGAGCTCACCTGCCATGCGAGATGCCATTCCTGCCGTGGTCCTGATTCCAGGTCTCGGCATGTTCAGCTTCGGTAAGAGCAAGCCGGAGTCGCGCATCGTCGGCGAGTTCTACCTGAATGCGATCCACGTGATGAAAGGCGCGGGCGGCCTCGAGAGCGATGCCGCGATCGCACGCCTGCCGCAATGCGGCTCTGAGAGCCTGGCGCAGGCCTTTCAGGTCTACAGCAACTACGTCGCGCTGCCGGCGTCGGAGGCATTTCGCATCGAGTACTGGGCATTGGAAGACGCCAAGATTCGCCGCCAGCCACCGGAGAAAGAACTGAGCCGGCAAATCGTCGTCGTCGTAGGCGGCGGCAGCGGCATCGGCCGTGAGGTGGCGCTGCTTGCAGCCGAGCGCGGTGCACACGTCGTTGTTGCCGATCGCGATGTAGCCGGCGCCGAGCGCGTGGCCGATGAGTTAAAGAAGACCGCGGGGAAAGAGGCAGTGGTTGCCACTCCGATCGATATCCGGAATCGCGAGTCCATCGGCGATGCAATTCGGCGTACGGTCGAGCAGTTCGGGGGCGCCGACATTCTGATCAATACCGCCGCGCTTTTTCCTTCCTCTCCCAGTGGCGCGATCTCCGATGGGCAATGGGCGCTCACGCTGGAGGTCAACGTGACGGCGAACTTCGTGCTGGTCGAGGAGATCGGGAGGCTTCTGCGCGATCAGGGGCTCCCGGCAAGCATCGTGCTGACCAGCTCCGCCAACGCTGTGGTGCCCAAGCGCGGCTCCGAGGCATACGACGTGAGCAAGGCCGCGCTGAGCCATCTGATCCGTGAGCTGGCCGTCTCGCAGGCGCCGATGGTGCGCGTCAACGGCATCAGTCCCGCGACGGTGGTGAAGGGTTCCACGATGTTCCCGCGGGATCGTGTCATTGCATCGCTGCGGAAGTACGACATTCCGTTCGAAGAGCGCATGTCCGATGACGAGCTGCGGACTGCTCTAGCGGGCTTTTATGCGGGCCGCACGCTGACGCACCGGCCCATCGATCCGGAGATATGCGCAGAGGCGATCCTCTTCCTCGCGGGACCGAAGTCCCCATGCACCACGGGGCACTTGATCCCGGTCGATGGTGGATTGACGGAAGCATTTCTTCGGTAGTGTAGAGGCCCTCACTTGGCAGGCAGCAATCTTCCATCGGGCAGTCTTCCATCCTTGGTGGCGATCGATTTAGGAGCGGAGAGCTGCCGGGTCTCCCTGCTGACGCCCGGAAGGGAAGGGCTGCAGATTCGGCTGGTGCATCGCTTTCCCAATGCGCCTGTCTCGCGCGGCGAATCGCTCTTCTGGGACCTGGAGCAAATCCTACGGGAGATCGAGCGCGGGTTGCTGCGGTGCGGCGAGCAGGCCACTGCCCCGATAGCCTCCATCGGTGTCGATGGCTGGGCGGTGGACTATGCGCGGCTGAATGGGGAGGGGCGGCCCATCGGTCTGCCCTTCTGCTATCGCGACCTGCGAACGGAAGCAATGGGGAAGCGATGCTCGCGGGAAGAACTCTTCGCGTTGAGCGGTGCGCAGCCACTGCGTATCAACACGCAATTTCAGTTGATGGCCGATCATGCCGCCGGCGTGCCGGCATCTGCGCGATGGGTCAACCTCCCGGAGTACGTGCTCGCAAACCTTGGCGGCAGGATGGTTGCCGAGTATACGAACGCGACGCATACCGGTCTGGTGGATATGCGTAACCGTGCGTGGTGCCAGAGGGTCTTCGACCTGAGCGGATTGCAGATCGAGGCTGCTCCGCCGCTGGTCGCGACCGGAACGGATGTAGGGGAACTGCGCTCCTTTGAGGCTGCAGAGCCGACGCTTCGACACGCGCGGCTGGTTGCGACTGCGTGTCACGACACCGCGTCGGCAGTGGCGGCGATTCCGCTCGATGGCGAGGATTGGGCCTACATCAGCTCCGGGACGTGGTCGCTTGTCGGAACGCTGCTCGATCAGCCAATCACGACCGCGGAAGCCTGCGCGGCGGGTTTTACCAATCAGGGAGCGGCGGCGGACCGCGTCTGCTTTCACAAGAACGTGAACGGCATGTGGCTGCTGAAACAGACGCTCGCGCAGCTTTGTCCGAATGGAGAACGCTGGCCCATGCAGGAGTTGATTGCTGCGGCTGAATCCATCGCGCCTCCGGATTCTCTGCTGGATGTCGATGACCCGGATCTGCTTCTGCCCGGCGCGATGGCTTCGCGCATCAATGCGCAGCGCACTAGGCAGGGAAGAGCCGCCATCGAAGCAACGCCTGACCGTGCGCCGCAATTCGCAAGCCTGATCTTCCACAGTCTCGCGGCTCGCTATGCGACCGTGTTGCGGGACGCTGAGCGTATCACGGGAAAGCGATTCAGGAGGCTCGCGATTGTCGGCGGCGGCAGCCTGAATCGTTTTCTGAACCGACTCACGGCGGACGCGACGGGGCTGGAGGTCTACTGCGGCGTGGCGGAAAGCGCTACGATCGGCAACTTTGCCATCCAACTCGCCACGTGGGAGGGCGAGCAGAACTCTCCGCGGAGGATTGCTTACTGGGCCCACGTTCTCACCGAGCTTCATGCCTGCTGACCCGAAAATGGGATGCGTCCAATAGAGAAATCAGCCTGTTATGCTCCCCACTGCGAGGTGAACCGTTGCCCCAGAAGATCAAACGTCTTTACCTGATTCCGATTTTGTCGAAGGCGCTCGATGTTCTGGAGCTGCTGGAGGCGGACAATCGGCCGCTTACGCTGGAGTCCCTTTTTCAGCGCTCGCAGATCTCGAAGACGAGCATTTACCGCATTCTGAAGACATTTGTGCATCGCGGGTATGTTGCGCAGACGCCGGATGGCGCGTATCGCCTGGTAGCGCGGCCGAAGAAGATGCGTTTCGGCTTTGCGGGGGAGAGTGAGGAGATGCCGTTTTCTGAGGCAGTCGCGGCCAGCCTGAAGGCTTCCGCAGCGGCGTCGGGCGTGGAGCTGATGATCCGCGACAACCGGTACAACGCAGAGACGGCGCTCAAGAACGCAAAAGATTTCGTGACCGAGGGCGTCGATCTGGTGATCGAGTTCCAGATCGAGGAGCGGGTTGCGCCGCTGATTGCGCACACCATCTCGAGCGCGGGCATTCCGTTGATCGCTGTGGACATTCCCCATCCCAGTTCGGTGTATTTCGGCGTCGACAACTTCCAGGTGGGTTTTGAGGCCGGCGAGCTGCTGGCGCAGCATGCAGTGCACGCGTGGAAGGGCAAGGTGGACTGGGTGCTGGGGCTGGATGTGGCTGAGGCAGGAACATTTGTGCAGAGCCGCATGACGGGGGCGTTTGAGGGCGTCCGCACGCACCTGGCGGAGCTTGAACCGCGCGTATTTGTGCGGCTCGATGGGCGAGGCCTGCGCCAGACCAGCGCGCAGGTGGTGAAGGAATTCCTGGAGCGGCATGGGCGGACGGACCGCGTCCTGATTGCAGCGGCCACGGATACGAGCGCGCTGGGAGCGCTCCAGGTAGTGCGGGAACTGGGCCGCGAAAAGTATGTCGCGATCGTGGGCCAGGACTGCATTCCGGAGGCCCTGGACGAGATGCGTCGCAACAAGGGACCGCTCATCGCCTCGATCTCGCATGAAGCGCACACCTACGGGCCGCGGCTGATCCAGCTTGGCGTCACGCTGCTACGCGGCCACACTGTCCCGCCGTACAACTACGTGCAGCATCGGGTGGTTACGCCAGAGACTTTGCCTGCCTCGGGCGAAGCTTCCCGGAAGCACGAAGCGTCCCCTGCCAGCATCAATTCGTAGTCCATTTTGTGTATCGAAAGAGCCCTTCCGGAGCACTTTTGGGCGCGATTGAGGGCGTTTCTGGGAGTCATTCCGGGGCGTTTCCGACCCTCTCCAGCAGCCTTCGCTCGAGGCGCTGAAGCTGGCCATTTTGATTTCATTTGAGAATATTTTTTCCTATTTGACTAGTCGTTCAGCTGTCGATATTGTCATGCGCGCTTCAAGAACTTCCAGTTTGAGAAGAGCGAGCCGGATTTCCCGCATAAAAACGCGCTCCGAACCGGAATAGCAGTGCGGCCTTCGTGTAATCCAGCAACCCGGAGAAAAAGCGATCTCTCCGGACTTCACCCTACGCTCCGGGACGCGGTCCGTCGAGGTGACGGCAGGAAGCGCCCAATTTGGCGCAAAGTGCAATGACCCCGCAGGCGAGAGCGGTTTACAGAAGGGGACGGGAGCCGGCGACTTTCGCAATAGAAATAGAGCTATATCGCCGTTTTTGGGGCCCGATCGTGGTTGCGGCGAGGCCCGGTCGGCATTGGCGAGAGACGGGGCCGCGTAACCACATGCACGGTAATCAGCAGCTTCTGGCGCCGCCGGTGAGCGGCGCGCGAACCTCGAAGTGGAAGATACAGACTCGGCGGCAACCCGGCTGCATTACTCGTTTCTCAATGCCACCATCGGCTCTACGCCTGCCGCGCGACGCGCGGGTATCAATGACGCCAGCAGCGCTGCCAGGCCGAGCAGAAGTGTTGCCAGCGTCAGCATGACGGGATCCCACGGCCTGACTCCGTAAAGTTGATCGGTCATCAGCTTGCCGGCTCCGATCGCCGCTGGAATGCCCAGCGCAAGCCCGATACCGATCTGCGAGAAGGCGCCGCGCAGCACCATCCTGACTACCTGCCAGCGATCGGCTCCCAGCGCCATCCGTAAGCCAATTTCACTGGTCCGTTGTTCCACCGAGTACGCCATCACTCCATACAGCCCGACCGCGGCCAGTATCAGCCCAAGCACACCGAAGAGCGAGGTCAGCGTGGCAATCATATTTTCTTGCTGGAAATCGGCGCTCACTACTTTTGTGTATGGGTCGACTCCGTTGAGCGCCAGATTTGGATCGACACTCGCCAGCGCCTTGCGCACACGCTCTTCCATCCCTGGCGGGTTGCCCGGCGCCCAGATCACGATGTTGTACAGAAAATGTGACCAGATCTCGCCGGCCTGGAAAGCGGGATCGTCGTACTGCACGGTCTGTGCTTCGGGCAGCCAGAACATCGGCCGGATCGGCTCCTTGTAGCTGTACGTCATGTAGCGCATATCGCGGACGACGCCGACGATCTCGTATTTGGAGGCGTACTGGATCTTGTCGGGGCCAAAGTGCTGCCCGACGGGGTTCTGTCCTTTGAAGAATCGCTTCGCGAATGCTTCGTTAATGACCGCAACCTTCCGCGTCGTGGCGGTGTCGTCTTCGGTAATGGGCCGGCCCAGCATCATCTTCGCGCCCAGGGTCTCGAAGAATCCCGGCATCACGCGCGCCCATCCGGAACCGGTATCTTCCTTAGCGCCGGGCTCCGGCCTGCCTTCGACGCGAATGCCGTCATTCCAGCTATCGCCGGTCATGGGTGCGTAGAGCACCGGCGCCACCATCCGCACGCCGGGAATCTGCCGCAGGCGATCGTCAATCTGCCGGAACATCGGCTCCATCTGTTCCGGCTTGTAGTTGCCCAGCGTCGGATTGATCCACGCAATGTAGCGGCCCTCGGTTTCAAATCCAAAATTCTGGTGCTCCAAATTCCGCAGGCTTTGGCTCAGCAAGGCCGCCGCGGAGAGCAGCACCAGCGACATGGCGGCCTGCCCTATCACCAGCGACTTTTGCGCCCATGACCGCCGGCCGCCTACCGACCGGTTCGCGCCGCGCATCGCCTCCACCGGGTCGGCGTGCGAGGTCATCCACGCCGGCGCGATGCCAAAAATCACTCCGGTAAGGATCGAAACGCTCAATGCAAAGAGCAGCACCGGCCAGGAGGGTGCCGCGTCGATCGGCACAAAGTTATCCGGGCCGCCGATCTGGAAGGCCAGATAGAGAACCAGCCGTGTCCCGGCATATGCCACGGCGATGCCCAGAGCTCCGCCGATGAGGGCGAGGGTCAGGCATTCCACCAACGCCTTGCGCACCAGCCGCTGCCACGAAGCGCCAAGCGCGACGCGCACCGACGTTTGCGCGCGATCCTTGAGCCCGCGCGCCAGCATCAGATTCGCCAGATTTCCGCAGGCCACCAGCAGCACGCATGCCGCCGCGATCAACAGCAGCTTCAGCCCGTCCTGATATTGATCCCGCATGGCCGCCACACCGGCTCCGCCGGGAATCAGGTGCAGCGTCTGCTGCTGCCAGAGTTGTTTCTCGCCTGGCTGCATCTCCGGCACATGGCTGGCCAGCCAGTTATGGAATTCCACTTTCAGCTTCGCTTCAAGAGATTTCGGATCTACGCCAGGCCGCACCCTGCCGATCAGGTCGAGGAAGTTGCGGTCCGGGCCTTTCAGCCGCGCTGTCGCTCCATCGATCAGCAGTTCCTTCGTCAGCGGCAGCCAGAAATCCGGCATGCCCCATCCCGCCAGCTTCGCTCCATAAAATCCTGGCGCGGCTACGCCGATCACTGTGAATGGATGCCCGTTGATCTGGTAGCTGGCGCCGACTACAGAGGGATCGGACCCATACTTCTGCTGCCAGATGTGGTAGCTCATCACCGCTACCGGCGGCGCGCCTTCCTGATCGTCCCCATCGGTCATCAGACGGCCAATCCACGGCTGCACACCAAATGTCTTGAAGAAGTTCCCCGAAACATACTCGCCGTTGCGCGTGTCCGCCTGCGCCTGGGATCCGGCTCTGCGTATGCCGAGCGGTGCATTGCCCGCCTGGAGCGCCGCCAGATCGGTGAACTCCGGCGTGTGCTCGCGAAAACTCTTGTACATCTCCCACGAGAACAGCGAGAAATCGCCATCTTCACCCTGCGTATATCCGCCCCAGTTGCAGCAGCGAATCTTATCTCCGATCCTCCACAACTCTTCCGGCTTCGTCACCGGCAGCGACTTCAACATCACCTGGTGGACCAGCGTAAAGATCGCTGTTGTCGCTCCGATTCCGAGTGCCAGCGTGATGATCGCTGTCGCCGTGAAGCCAGGTGCCTTCCGCAGTTGCCGCAGCGCGTCGCGCAAATCCGCCAGCATACGTCTCTCCTATATCCGGTCTGTGACCTGTCGAACTTCAATACGGGGGTATGCCTCCTGCAGTTCCCATCCGATTTCCCGGCAAATTTTCTTGTCCGGCGCCAGACGGTGGGTGTAGATTGCCTACACCCTTATGCCGCAACCCAAGACTGCCTATCAAAATCGGATCGAACTTCTGCAGGGAACGCTGGACATGCTGATCCTGAAGACCTTGCAGTGGGGCGAGCAGCATGGCTATGGGATCAGCCAGGCGATCCGGGCGACCTCAGGCGACGTGTTGCAGGTGGAGACCGGGTCGCTTTATCCGGCATTGCATCGCCTGGAGCGGCAGGGCTGGGTCTCCGCGGAGTGGAAGAAGAGCGAGAGCAATCAGCGGGCGAAGTTCTACCGGATTACCGCTCTCGGCAAAAGGCAACTCGCCTCCGACTATGAGCGCTGGGGAAAGATGGTGGCCTCAATCGAAGGCATCATGAGCGCGACCAGAAGCAAGGCATGAGGAGCGAGGTATGAATCCCTTTCGATCATTGTGGAGCGCGCTTCGGCGCAAGGGTGATCTGTCGGAGGAGCTCGAGAGCCATCTTCGCATGGCCATCGCAGACCGCATCGCTCGCGGGGAATCGCCCGCCGATGCGCGCAGAGAGGCAAAGCGCGAGTTCGGAAATGTGCCCCTGATCGCCGATGTGACACGGGAGCGCTGGGGCTGGCTGCGTTTGGAGCAGCTGTTGCAGGACCTGCAATTTGCCCTCCGTCAACTGCGCCGTTCTCCCGGCTTCACCGTCACCGCGATTCTCACGCTGGCGCTCGGCATCGGTGCGCTCACGACCGTAGCCACCTGGACCAATGCCGTTCTCTACAATCCATGGCCGCACGTTGCCGCGCCGCGCGAGCTTCGCTTTATCGATGCGACCGTCCTCGGTAACAGCGGCTACTCCGTGCACTACGACAACTACCGCTTTCTGCGCGAATCGGGACGCTCCTGGAAGGATGCCATCGCATTCGCAATGACGCCGGTCAACCTGACCCAGCACGGCGCGCAGCCGCGGGCCATCACCGCCGGCCTGGTTTCTTCGAACTACTTTCAATTTCTCGGCCTCACGCCGCAGAGCGGCCGTTTCTTTCCGCCCAATGCCAACGACCGCGCTTACGGCGCAAATGACGAGATCGTTCTCTCCGATGCACTGTGGCGCGATCGCTTCAACGCCGATCCCGCGATTGTGGGCCGCGCGATCTCGATCAACCGCCACTCATTCACGGTCATCGGCATCGCCCCGAAGGACTTCTCTGGCATCTTCGGCGGGGTCGCCGAGGCAGCCTGGATCCCGCTCTCCGGGCTACGCGATCTCTCCGCCGATTCTCCACCCGACCCGTTGGTCCAGTTCCACTACGGCCTGCAGGTTGCCGTTCGCCTTCGCCCCGGAGTGAGCGACGCCTCAGCGGCCGCTGAGCTGCACGCGCTGGCCCGTACCTTTGCACTTCAACAACCCGGCGGCGACCAGGGCCACTGGGATCTGAACCTGCGCGACGCTGCACATTTCGAGCGCGGCCTTTTCATCATGATTGGTTCGCAATTGCCCGTGTTGTTGGGAGCGTCCGTCCTGCTCATGGTGCTGGTGTGCATCAACATTGCTTCGCTTCTCGGCCAGCACGCCGCTCGCCGCCGCCGCGAAGTTGCGATTCGCTCCGCATTGGGCGCTACACCGGCGCGCATCGCCGCGCAAGTGCTTGCGGAGACCGGCGTGCTGGCTCTTGCCGGGGCGCTGGCGGGATGGGGCGCCAGCACCGGGATGGCGCGTGGGCTCTACATACTGTTACCCAACTTCGGCGATACACTGGCCTTCAATCTGCACAGCGACTCGCGCATTCTGCTCTTCGTCGCTGCTGTCGCCGTCGCAGTCACGCTGGCCTGCGGTATTTATCCGGTGCGCCAGTCTCTGCGCGTCTCGCAAAACGAGGCGCTGCATGAAGGCGGTGCTGCTGTCGCGGGTAGTTCGCGCAACCGTCCCGGCCGCCGGATTCTGCTCGGCCTGCAGCTCGGCATCTGCTTCGTCGTCCTTGTCTGTTGTGGACTGCTCACACGCACCGCTCTCAACATCGTGCATCGCGCTACTGGCTTTGACCGCGCCAACTGCCTTACCGCCGAGCTCGATCTCGCGCGTTCCGGCTACACCGCCGAGCGTGGCCTCGCCTTTCAGACGGCGCTTCTCGATCGCCTGCGCTCCGCGCCCGGTGTCGCCTCTGCCACGCTCACCTCGCATCCTCCCATGGGTGACGACAACTCCGGCAACACGCAGGACGTCGCCGTCCCCGGATACGTCCCCGCCAAAGGCGAAGAGATGAGCGTCATCACCGACTACGAAGGTCCGGACTTCTTCCACATCCTGGGGATCGCGATGCGCCAGGGCCGCGAGTTCACCACCGCCGACACCGCTTCTTCCACTCCCGTCGTCATCATCAATGAACCCATGGCGCACCACTATTGGCCGAAGGGGGACGCCATCGGCCGCAGCGTCCTCGTCAACGGGCGTTCCTATCGCATCGTCGGCATCGTTGGCGACTTCGCCTACTCCGACCCAGCGAATACCGATCCCGAGTCCTTGCTCTTTCTTCCCCTCACGCAAAGCTACTCGCCCAGCTTCTTCGTAGCGCTCCGCCCTCGTAGCTCAGTCGCGGACATCACGGCGCAACTCCGTCAGGCAGTCGCCGGCCTCGACAGTTCGCTCCCGCTCGAAAACGTGCGCACACTGGACGCACTCACCGCCGAGCGGTACCAGATGTCCCGCATCCCGGCCGAACTGCTCAGCGTCTATGCCATCTCCAGCGTGCTGGTTGCGATGCTTGGCTTGTATGCAGTCATGGCTTACTCGGTCATCGAGCGTCATCGCGAGTTCGCTCTCCGCATTGCTCTCGGTTCCACGCGCGCGGCCGTCTTCCGCCTGGTGTTGAGCGGCAGCGCGTGGACAGCAGTCGTGGGTCTGGTGACCGGCGGCCTGGGCTCCATTGCCGCCGTGCGTCTGCTGCGTTCCATGCTCTTCGGGGTTACGCCCTTCGATCCGGCGAGCTATTGCGCAGCCGCAGCCCTTTTGTTGATCACCGTATTCATTTCCGGTGTGTCGCCCGCCCACCGCGCCGCATCGGTGCAACCCATGCAGGCGCTGCGCACCGAATGAAGCTCCGAAGGCTTCTGCCGGACTGCAAGGCACGACGCAATCTCGAAGCCGATCCTCTTTGCCGATGGTTTCAAACGAGCCTGAATCTGCGGCGAATCCCTGTGTCATTGTCGGGGTCACGCCTCCGCCTTGCTATGATGTTCCGCAACCATTTTCGATGGAGGAACTCATGGCGGCATCCCGCCCATCCCTGCTAAGGCGGGCAGTTCGTCGGTTGTTTCGGCCTCACGGGAGCGTGGTTCGACAGGGAGAATTTGTCACCTTCAGACCGGAAGGTTTCGTTGAGGCCAAAGATCCGGGAGGGCTCCTGTGCCGGCACTACTACGAGGTAATGCAATTGCGGCGTTGCCTGGGATTCATAGCCGGGCAGGGCGTCAAACCCGGCCGGTCACTGGAAATCGGCTGTGGCTTCGGTCGCCTGTCTCCATACATTGCCGAGCACTTTGAGCAGCACACAGCGGTGGACATTAACAATTGGGCCGTATCGGAGGCCAGCCAATTCTATCCGGCGATATCGTTTTCTGTGGCCAGCGCCACAGAGCTCCCGTTTCCTGACCACAGTTTCGATGCCGTGATCACATGGACGGTGCTTCAACATATCCCGAATGCCCTGGTCGGCAAAGCACTGAGCGAGATCAAGCGGGTAGCGAACCCCAAGTCGCTCATCATCCTCTGCGAGGCAACGCTCTACGCGGGAAGACCGGAGAAGGATGGGCAGCACACGCATGATCGTTTCCCCGAGTTTTACGCGGAGGCGTTTTCTCCCCGCAAGCTCATGGTGTCGGAGTTCTTCACCGAACTGGATCGGATCCCCTCCATGGGCTCTCCCGGCCGGCTGATGGTTTTTGGACCTCTTGATCAACCGCTGCTGATTAAGCAATGAACGGGAACTCCAATAAGGCTCGAATCCCATCGGGGAGGCCAAAATGCTCTCTGTCTTCAGCGAATCGGAATTTTGCGAATTGGTCGGGATGAAACGGCACTTGCGGGTGGCCGCCTCCGCCTTGCTATGATGTTCCGCAACCATTTCGGCCCTCTCCCCCAAAATCTACCGACGGAGGTGTTGGATGAACGTTCAACGCTGCATGATCGCTGTCGCCCTGGGACTTGGGATATGTCAGTTCGGTATGGCGCAGGCCCCCGCGGGCGCGCCGGCTGGCTCCACGGGGCAATGCAAGGACGGCAGTTACACCAACGCTGCAAAGAAGACTGGCGCCTGCCGTGGCCATAAAGGGGTGCAGCAGTGGTTCGCAGCCGATGTATCCGCTCCGGCAACCTCTGCAAAGGCAGCCAAGGCAACCAGCGCCGCCGCGGCAACTCCTGCTGCAGCGCCCGCACCCGCACCCGCAGCAGCTTCCGCCCCGGCTCCGGCTGCTGCCTCAACTCCGGCTCCGATTCGAATACCAAAGGCCTCCAGCACCAGCAACATGGCTCAGGCGCCCGGCGGCGGTGCCGGCATGGTCTGGGTCAACACACCCACCAACGTCTACCACTGCCAGGGCTCGCGGTACTACGGCAAGACCAAGGAAGGGAAATACATGACGGAGGCGCAGGCCAAGTCGGCCGGCGCGCACCCGGATCACGGCAAGGGATGCGGGCAATAATCGTCCCCGGCAACTGAATCGAACCATAGCGGCCGTCCCACGTCTCGCTCACGTCCTGCTCCCTCCTCGGGGCAGAACCGGCAGAACTGGGGCGGCCGTTTCCATTGAAATGCTGTTATTTCCGGCAAGGAAACCGATTTTCCAAAGCCCTCACGCAAGAGGGCTTCTTCTCCACCCGTCGTATGAACTACCATCGCGCGGGCGGGTTTGGAGGAGAATTGGAAGCGATGAATAAAGCTCAACTGTCACGACGTGCGTTTTTGCAGACGACCGCGGGTGTAGCGGGCGCCTCCCTGATCGGTGGATCTGCATTTCTGGAGGAGCCCGCTTACGCAGCCGGGCAGAGCACCGCGCCCAGCGATCGCGTTCGCTTCGGCATTGTCGGCGTGGGCATGGAAGGCTCCGGCCTGTTGACCACCGCCATCCAGCTTTCCGGAGTGGAATGCGTCGCTGCAGCCGATCTCTACGACGGCCGACACGAGCTTTCGAAGGAGATTGTTGGCAAGCCGATTCGTACCACGCGCCGCTATCAGGAACTGCTCGATGCCAAAGACATCGATGCCATCATCGTGGCCGTGCCGGACCATTGGCACAAGCAGGTCGTCGTGGATGCCATCGCCGCCGGCAAAGACGTCTACTGCGAGAAGCCGATGTCCCACAATCCAGCAGACGGGCTCGCCATGCTGGCCGCTTCCAAAAAGTCGGATCGCATCGTCCAGATCGGCGCCCAGCGCACCAGCTCCGTCATCTGCGCCAAGGCCAAGGACCTCTACGAAAAGGGCGCGATCGGCGACCTGAATCTGATCGAATGCACCCTCGGCCGCAACGATCCTACGGGCGCGTGGGAGTATCCGCCGCCGCCTGACCTGTCGCCGCAGAATCTGGATTGGGAGACCTGGCAAGGCACCGCGCCCAAGAAGGCCTTCGACCCGCTCGCCTTTGCACGCTGGCGCTGCTGGAAGGAGTACGGAACCGGCGTTGCCGGCGACCTGATGGTCCATCTCATCAGCGGCATGCAGTTCGTGCTCGGCATCAACGAGGTGCCAAAGCGTGTGATGTCTTTCGGCGGCATCTATCGCTGGAAGGATGGCCGCAACATGCCGGACGTGCAGCCGGCGCTCTTTGAATACATGGGCGTTCCACTCTACATGCGCCTCTCGCTCGGCTGCGAGTCGACCGAGGTCACGCGCTTCATGGGCTCGAAGGGCGTCATTGAGATGCGCGAATTCAGCGTCAGCTACACGCCGCAGGCGGGTGTCGATCTCTCACCCAGCTACTACACCAACTCCTACCCGGCAGCGATGCGGGCCGCCTACGTCGCCGAATGGCATAAGGAGCACGATCCGATTCCGGGGCAGGAACCGGCGCCCGAAACCATCACCTTCAACGGCAATGACTACGACGACCTGAAGCCGCACCTTTATAAATTCTTCCAGTCGGTGCGCTCGCGTCAGCCGGTACTGCAGGACGCACTCTTCGGCAACAACGCGGCGCTGGCCTGCCATCTTGCGAACGAGTC
>CAVXPT010000015.1:0-25831 GCA_963763665.1 uncultured Acidobacteriaceae bacterium
ATGCGACAAGACCCACAAAAAGGAGCACGAGACTCACTGGTGCAATACGTAGGGCCTTCTTCATAACGTTTAACTCCCAGCAGAGCAAAGCAAGAAAAAGCGTGCGTGTCTCTGATACAGGACGGTCACTCGTCGAGTCAAGAGCTAGCTGCACCCCACTATCCCTCGTGGTGCAAGCCGACACCCAGAAGGGACCAAATCCCTCATCTATTGGTCGAAGGCGCGAAACGACGCAATGCAAAGCAATCAATACGGTTTCCTCAGCCGCCGCGGACAGGGGTGAGCGACCGCATGAAGGCGACAACCGGTGTACGCGCGAACGGCGCGCGGACGGGGTATTCCCAGCACTGGACTCAGCACGGCTTCCCCAGAACCTGAGCACGACATTGCACGTGGCGGGGTTGTCATCGTCTCCTGACCAACAAACCTTCATCATCCTTTGCCCCCCGTCTCATCCCGCTTTACTGCCATGCTTCGCGATAATCCGCCGCATATTCCTGGAGCGTGCGTGGCTTCCGGCCGATCAACCATTCCACGTCGGTTGTTGGGCATTCAAAGACACCATCTCTCGTAAGGCGAAAGAGGCTGACGATGTACAAGACATATTCCGGCGGTAGACCGGCCTGCGTCAGGGTCTCTGTAAACGTGGACTCCGACAGATTCTGGTACTGGATCCCTACACCGGCTGCCTCAGCGAGAACACTCGCTGCTTCTGCATGTGTCAGTGACTGGCATCCAGAAAGCATCAACGTTTTTCCGTTTACGTCAGCACGCTGCAAAGCAGCCGCCGCCGCGGCGCCCACGTCGCGTGCATCGATAAACGGAGTGCGCGCGTCGCCCGCCGGCAGCGGAAGCACGTGGCCGAACTTGATCCCCTCGGCCCACCAGGTATGAAAATTGTCCATGAACCAGTTGGCTCGCAGGATGACATATTCCTTCGCGCTCCATACGGCCTCTTCCACGCGCGACAGCGGCTCCTGCTGGAAGCCGACGCTTGCAGAGCTGAGTAGGACGATCTTGCATCCGTGCGCGATCGCAGCCTGCACGAAGGGAATCATCGTCGTGTCCGCGGGTCCTACCGGGGGTTGCGGCTCCATCAGAAAGACGCGGTCCGCGCCCGCCACTGCAGCTTGATACGTTGCAGCGTCTGCATAGTCGAAACGCACAACTTTTACGCCATCACGTGCCGAAACATTCTGCGGACTGCGCGTCGCTGCGGTTACAGGACGTCCTGCATCTGCCAACGTGTCTACTACGACCGAGCCAACTTTGCCTGTGCTTCCAGTAACGAGTGTCTTCTTCATCGTGCTTCTCCTTGTGTGAGCTTCATGAGTGCTGCGCCGAACAGTCCGGAAGATGCCAGCGCAAGAATCGTGCGGGCGTGGTTCAATGCCATCCACGGCCCCCAGAGGCGCGACCACGCTTCGGCCGCGCTCGAGCTGCCGGGGATTACCGATGCAAGCATGTTGTTCAGCGGAACGTTACCCCCAAACGTAATCGCGAGAGAAACGAGGTACAGCAATGCCGCCCACGTGAGATATCCATTGCCGTGATTGCGAAGGGCATAAATGCCAAGCGCGATCGAGGCCACGCCGGTGCCGAAAAGAGCGATTGCAAACCACACGTTCTGCGCATATATGCTCATGTACTGAAATGCGACGACCTTCGTTTCCACCGGCAGGCGCTGCAGCGCCCTCATCACGAAGGTGGAGAACGCAAAGTACGCGCCGCCATCCGTTCCACTGCCGACGATGCAAGAGATCGTCAGTCCTGTTAGCCATTGTTTGGTCACGCCTGTCTCCTTCCTCTTTCAAGCTAGAGACCGGCTGGAAAAATAGACATAGGCGAGCGTCTCGCTTCCATTGCCGAGCGTCTCACGCGGTATTAAGATCAGCTGCGAATGGCTTTCTGGGAAGACAAGGACTGGATTCAGGAGATTGCGAGCAACGCGGCGGCGCTGTGCCGTACGCGCACCTCAGCGCCGTGGGGCATGGATATCGCAACCCACGACGGTGTGATGTTTCACTATGTCGTCAGCGGCGAATGCTTTCTGCGCGGAACGGCCATTCCCACGTTGAAGATGGAGGCTGGCGACCTTGTGCTTGTGCCGCGTGGGCTCGATCACCAGCTTCTTTCGGCGCTCGACGTGAAACCTGAGCAACTGGAGGAATTTCTTCACCGCGAGTCCCGTCCGGTTACAGGCGGCATCGAGAGCACACTGTTGTGCGGTGTATATCTTTCGGGTGTCAGGTTGATGCATCCCATTCTCACGACCATGCCGCCTGCGATTCACTTTCACCGCGCCGTGGTCGAGACGAACGCATCGCTGGCTGCGACAATCCGTCTGCTGGTGGCCGAGAGCGAGTCGCCGGGGACAGGCAGCGATACACTGATCCAGCATCTCTTCGATTCGCTGTTTATCTTCATCGCGCGCGCCTGGGCAGAGACGGTCTCGAGCGAGCTTCCGGGATGGTCCGCGGCGCTCCGCGATCCGAACGTTTCGCGCGCACTTTCGCAGATCCATGCCGCGCCGGGCCGCGATTGGACCGTGGAACTGCTTGCACAAGAGGTGGGCATGTCGCGCGCCGTGTTCGCGCGGCACTTTACTCAGAAGGTGGGTGAGGCACCACTCGCCTATCTCACTCGGTGGCGCATGCTGCTCGCTGCAAAGCTGATGCTGAGCACCGAAACAAACATGGCGCAGATCTCAGAGCATGTCGGCTACGAATCAGAATTTGCCTTCAGCCGGGCCTTCAAACGGCATTTCGGCGTTGCGCCTACAGGATACCGTCGCACCTGTTTGCGAGATCTTTATCTCACAAAGCCGAACCAAACTACCGAGAGCGTCTGACTGTTCTACGGAGCGTGTTTGCCGAGCTGTCGTTTGTTCTTCAATCTGCTTTGCCGGTATACCGGCATGCAGAAAGCTATAACCTGCATAGCCCTACCCTTCCGTAGGAGAAGAGGTGATCGGTACCGATAAGTCAGCTTGTGGGAAGCAAGCCCAAGCGAGGACCTGTGCTGAAAGCTGCGCTGTTGCGCGAATGGCCTTCCATGCCTAATCTTGTCGATCGGACAACCATGAATCTCGACTGCGTTAATGGAGCGCAACGGACAGACTATGACGAGCCCAGCATCGAGCGGACCGGCAGGTCCTCGCCTTGAAGGACAGATGGCGAAACCTATTACGGGCCCGAAGCTCAAAAACTAGGTCGGAAAATCTCTCCGTCGCAAACAATTGCCCTAATCGGGGCGATGATGCCATGCTCGGCAACGCCAAGCGCAAGACCTCCGAATACGCTGTCTGATGGTAGGCGCGGCCCGAAGTTCAGCACCTTTGCGCACCCTTTCCTACCAGCTTCGGTGGAACAAAATCATTGATTGATCTGAATATCGGATTCCGGTGAACGGAGGACCTCTGCCAAGTCCCGGCAAAGGTCGCAAGATGGCGTCCTCCATGCACTTCTTCACATAAGCCGACCGTATTGCTCCTGGCGGATCGGGGAGGCGCGCGCCTTACAATGGGACACCTATCGGACACCAAATTCTCTTAAGACGGTCGATCGCTCTCAGCTTGAAATTCTGTAAGTGACTAATTTGATTTGAGATGGCGGAGAGAGAGGGATTCGAACCCTCGATAGAGCTTTTGACCCTATAACGGTTTAGCAAACCGCCGCCTTCAGCCTCTCGGCCATCTCTCCGTTCTGGACGGTGACACTACGCGGATTATAGCGTACTGAGCAGGTCGAGCCTGTTCTGCGTGGCGATTGTTAGATATGGCAGACCCATGCTTCAGGAACCTCAAGGACCGCCTCCGAGCATGTCGTTTTCGCAGAAGGCGCCGCTGCCCTGGATGGCGTAGCGATACTTCTGTGTGCCACTAGACTCCTAGGACGGCATGATCCGATCCTGAGATTTTGACTATTTGACTAGGTAGTAGTCCACCGTAGTGACGACTCGAATCTTCTTCAACACGCTGGAATCAGCCTGAGTGCTAACGTCCCCAGCATCGCCTTCCCCGCCGCCGCTCGCTGCACTTGCAGCGCCGATCGAGAAAACGCCCTGGTTTGCCGAGCGGATCGGACCCACTTCGGATCCGGAGTCTTGGGCAAAACGGGTAGCGGCTGCGCGTGCGTTACGTGTCGCCTCCGTGATCATGTCCGGCTTCAACGAGTTCAGGCCAGTGAATCTATAGCTGACTCCGGAGTTGGACAGAACGACGCCGGCTCTCACCAAATCTGCTGCCCGAGCACCGGCCGCCACGGCACGATCCACGGACCTTGTTGTCAGGGTGATCGTCTGGCTGACGACGAAACGGCTCTCCGGTTTCACGGTATTGCTGCCGTAGATGTCGGCCAATCGATCTGTAACCCCGAGGTCGCCCACTGAAATTTCCTGAGATGTGAATCCTTGGGATTTGAGGAAGGCCAATACCGAACCCTTGTCTTTTTCGCTCTGGTCGAGGACAGTCTGGAGGTTGGCGCCGGATTCCTTGAACGAAATTGGCCAGATGGCAAGGTCGGATTTCACATTCCGTTCGACCAGACCCTTCACCGTCACATAACGGTCAGCCAGCCGTGTCGCTTTGATCTGGCTGCCCAGGATCCAGCCGCCCACAATCAACCCGAGCATCAGTAGAAGCCCTTCGATCGCGCGTCCGCGTATCGTCGCATTCATCGCGTGTCAACGCCTTGCGGCCGGCTAGACATGGACTTCATTCGCTTTCTCGCGATTCTCAACGAAGCGCTTCGCGGACTCCGTCACGGCTCGGCGTCCCGCCTCCGCATCCTTCCATCCTTTGATCTCTACGCGCTTGCCTTCCAGGTCTTTGTAAATAGAGAAGAAGTGCGTGATCTCCTTCAAGATATGCGGATAAATCTCTGAGTAATTCCATACGTCGGTATAACGGGGATTATTTTTCCCTACAGCAAGGATTTTCTCGTCCGGAATGCCCTGATCCAGCATCTCGAGCACCCCGATGGGGCGGACCTGCATCACGCAGCCGGAAAAACTCGGTGCATCGACCAGCACCAGTACATCGAGCGGGTCGCCATCTTCGCTGAGTGTCGAAGGGATGAAACCATAGTCTCCCGGATAGTGCACCGGTGAATACAGGTTACGGTCCAGGCGGAAGACGTGAAGCTTCTTGTCGTACTCGTACTTGTTAATGCCCTCGAAAGGAATCTCGATGACAGCTTCAATCACTTCGGGACAGCGGTCGCCGATGGGCAGTTCCAGATAATTGATCATTCGATACTCTCCGGCCGCAGAGCATCTCGGCCAAAGCCTTATAATCAAGCACGATGAAGGCACATGTCTACGTCACGCTGAAGCGTACCGTCCTTGACCCTCAGGGGCAGACCATTCAGGGCGCCCTGAAAAAACTGCAGTTTGGCAGCGTCGCTGACGTTCGCCAGGGCAAATATTTTCTTCTGACACTCGCCGATGGCACAAGCCGCGAGGCTGCACAGAAGGAAATTGACCGCATCGCGCGCGACGTACTCACCAATCCCGTGATCGAAGAGTACAGCTTTCGCCTGGAAGAATAAGCGGGCGCGGCATTCAGCAGGGAATGGCGTCCGGTCGCCCCGTACAATGACCGCATGTGTGGAATCATCGGCTACGTCGGCACGAAACGAGATGTAGTTGCAGTCATCCTTGACGGGCTGCGCCGCCTCGAATATCGCGGATACGATTCGGCGGGCATCGCCGTGGCGGGTGGCGGCAACGGTCTGGAACTGCGTCGTGCGCCGGGCAAGCTACGCAACCTGGAAGAAGTTATACGCCAGCAACCGATGCATGGCTCATACGGCATCGGCCACACACGCTGGGCCACACACGGCCGTCCCACAGAAGAGAATGCTCATCCCCATCGCGACTGCACAGGCCGCATTGTGGTGGTGCACAACGGTATCGTCGAAAACTACCTCACCCTCAAAAAAGAGTTAACCGCCGCAGGCCACCAGTTCGTCACGGAGACCGATACCGAAATCATCGCGCACCTGATTGAGCAGGAGATTCGCTCTTCGGCCGGCTCCGGCAAAACGCTGTCGCTGGAAGACGGCGTGCGCCGTGCCGTGCGCCGCCTTACGGGCGCATTTGCGCTGAGCGTGATCTCTGCTGATGAACCGGACAAGATCGTCGTCGCGCGCAATGGACCGCCCGCGGTCGTTGGACTGGGTGAAGACGAATACTTCGTAGCGTCGGATGTGCCGGGCATTCTGCATCACACGCGGAATATTTATTTCCTCGCCGATGGCGACATGGCCATCTTGCGGCCATCTGGTGTCACACTCACCGATTTTCACGGTGAGCACATTAAGCGCGAGGTTACACGCGTGCTGTGGGATCCCATCCAGGCTGAAAAGGGCGGCTATAAGCACTTCATGCTCAAGGAGATTTTTGAGCAGCCGCGATCCATTCGCGACACCACGTTGGGCCGCATCTCGCTGGATACGGGAACCGTATACCTGAGCGAGATGAAGATTTCCGACGAAGAGTTCCGCTCTGCATCGGGCATCAATATTGCAGCCTGCGGCACCAGTTGGCATGCCGCACTAGCCGGAAAATACATGATCGAGCGGCTGGCGCGTGTACCGGTGGATGTGGACTACGCCAGCGAGTATCGCTACCGCGATCCAATCGCGGACCCCGGCGCGATTGGTCTGCTGATCACACAATCCGGCGAAACCGCAGACACCCTGGCCGCCCAACGCGAGATGATTGCCAAGGGTGCAAAGACGATTGCCATCTGTAACGTCGTGGGCGCGGCCATTGCGCGCGAGGCGCATGGAACCATCTACACCCATGCCGGCCCGGAAATTGGTGTTGCCTCCACCAAGGCCTTCACGGCACAACTCACTGCGCTCTTTCTCTTTGCCATGCACCTTGCGCAGAAGCGCGGCACACTGACCGAAGTCGAAAGCAAATCGCTGGTCGGCGCGCTGACCCATCTGCCTGGACAGATTGAAGAAGTCCTGCGGACACGGGCCGTCGAGTGCGAACAGCTCGCTCTGCCGTACTCTACGGCGCGTGACTTTCTCTATCTAGGCCGCGGCATTCATTTTCCCATCGCGCTCGAAGGCGCTCTCAAGCTGAAGGAGATCTCGTATATTCACGCTGAAGGCTATCCCGCCGGCGAGATGAAACACGGTCCGAATGCCCTGATCGACGAAACGCTGCCGGTAGTGGTCCTGGCGACGAAAGACGACACCAACCCGGATTCCGTGCTGCGCTACGAGAAGACCCTCTCGAATATCCAGGAAGTCACGGCACGTGCGGGGCGAGTGATTGCGGTCGCCACGGAGGGTGACGCACACATTGGTCAGCTTGTGGAACAGGTCATCTTTATTCCGCGCGCGCCGGAGCTGCTGCTGCCTGTGCTTGAGGTAGTGCCGCTGCAATTGCTGGCATACTACATCGCGGTGCGTCGCGGTTGTGACGTGGACCAGCCGCGCAACCTGGCAAAATCCGTCACGGTAGAATGAGACAATAAAATCCACTATGGCACGTGAGCTCTATACAGCACGACTTACGCAAAAAACCTGTATCTCTGACTCGGCGCAGTGCTTTCACCTGGAATTCGTAGTAGATGGCCTGGAGCAATTCGCGTTCAAGCCGGGCCAGTTCGTGTCTCTGGTCAGGGAAGACCCCCGAAGCAAGCTGCAGACGCGGGCTTATTCCATTGCCTCAGCTCCCCGCGCGAATGCCTTCGACCTCTGCGTGAACCGCGTGGAGGGCGGTTTCTTTTCAAACCTGCTGGCCGATATGGAGCCGGGCGACACGTCAGCTTCCATGGTCCGCATGGTTTGTTCACGCTGCGCCAGCCGCTGACCGACGCTATCCTCATTGCCACCGGCACCGGGATCGCTCCGATGCGCGGCTTCATCGAGCATCTCTTTCCGGACAATGGGCCATCCCTCAGCGGAGGCAGGAAGATCTGGCTGGTCTACGGCACGCGCTATCCTACGGAGCTGTATTACCAGGATTTCTTCGCACGGAAAGCTGTCGAGCATGAGGACTTCGAGTACATTACGACCCTCAGCCGCCCCGAGGCCGATTGGGCGGGTCAGCGCGGATACGTGCAGGAGCATGTCGCGAAGATCGCGACCGAGCATCTCGCGTCGCGCTCCCAGGTGACGCCGACCGCGGCTGAAGGAGCGCCCGGCTTCAATATCCATGCCTACATCTGCGGCCTGAACGAGATGGTCTCAGCGAATCGCGAGCGGCTGACCGGCCTCGGGTGGGACAAGAAGCAGGTCATCTTCGAGCGCTACGACTGAAGCATGTAATTACAGTTTGAACAGTTCACGCAGCCGGCGCGTCTGCGCGCGGCTCACCGGAATCTCCGTGTTCTTGCGGTCGTTCATGCGCAATTGATAGCTGGACTTGAACCAGGGGACCACTTCCTTGATGTGGTTGATGTTGACCACATAGGAGCGATGGGCCCGCCAGAAGATTTGCGGATCCAGCAGATCGAGCAGCTCCTCGAGCGTGCGGCACTTCGACTGGCCTTCAATGGTGGGCGTCGAGACGGAGATGATGCCTTCATCGATCGCCGCAAAACACAGCTCTTTTTGGTCCACCAGCAGCATTCGCGTTCCGGCCTGGACGACAATTCTGCTGCTGCTGCGGCCATTGTTCGGCGCGCCGCCACCTTGCTGTTCGATCAATCGGATCAGCGAGTCGACTTGTTCGCGGGAAAGCCCTGACGTGCGGGGGGTGGACGGGGGTGTGTCGTGGCCGTTCTGCGCCGGGTTCTGCAGCCGTGCCCGCACTCGTGCCAGGGCCTGCTCCAGGCGGGCCTTGTCGAACGGCTTCAGCAGGTAGTCGACCGCATTCACCTCGAAGGCGCGGACGGCGTACTTGTCGAATGCCGTGGCGAAGATGATCTGCGGCAGCGTTTCAGGGCCGGTCTTCTCCAGCAGTTTGCGGAGCACCGCGAATCCATCGAGGCCCGGCATCTGCACGTCGAGGAAGACGACGTCCGGCTCCAGTCGAGGCACCAGGGCGATGGCTTCAATGCCATTCTTCCCTTGGGCGACGACCTCTACGTCATCGATGGAGCTCAGCAGGTACTGGAGCTCTTCCCGCGCCAGCTGCTCGTCATCGACGATGAGTGCCTTCAGGGTCATATACCAACACGAGTATAGGAACCTGCAGAGAGCGGGGTCAACGCGCGGAAGTCAGGAGACGGTGCTGCGTACGCGTGCGGGCATGCTGTCCGAGGTCAGATCGTGTCCGCAGTGGACACAAAACAGGTCCGTGGGCCGGGCGCTGCGATAACAGTTACCGCAGGCCGCGGAGACCTGGCAGGCACATTGAGGGCAGAAGTGGTAGTCGCTCTGGATCGAAGTGCCGCACGCCGGGCAACCGGAGATGATCGGCTGGCGCAGCAAAAAATAGAGAACTGAGCCGACGCCTGCCGGCATGACGAAGCAGATGAGCATCCAGATCTGCGCACTCATATGCCGGCGGGGGGCGTCTTTGCTGACGTAGCCGATCATCAGCATGTACAGGGCCGCGAGCGCGCTCCAGGTGATGGCGAAATAGATGCGCATGCCCAACGGGGGGGGCGGATGATGGCGATGCGCCGGGAGCACGACCCAATAGAGATACTGGACGCCCACCAAGGCGGCTGCAGCCAGCACAACCGACCAGAGCGGGACCAGCTTCAGCTCGGAGCTGAACCTCTGGGGCTGGTCTGGCGGCGTCTGTTTTGCTGTCCGGCTTGTGACTGTGCGATCCATAAACAGGGTTCAAGACTTCAGACGGCGTGACGTCCGCTGAAAGTTTCTCTCAAAGCAGGGAATTTGGCTCGCAAAAAAACTAGTGGTCCTGCTGAAATCCATCACGGCCGGAACGGCTGCGCCAAAAGACGGCCAGCGCCGCTACGACGGAGATCAGCAGCAGGCTGGAGATCAGGGCAACCTGGGTGGGCAGGTCGCTGAAGTGTTCGCCGCCGATCAGATCGTCCACGCTGTCCCACAGGACAGGGGCAAGCAGTACGAAGAGGGCGCCACCCGCGAAGAGCGAGATGCCGAAGGTGCGGCGATCGCGTTCACCCTGCTCGCGGCGAGTCTCGTCGGCAACGCGGATTGCGCGGCGTGTCCGGGCAACGACCGGCAACTGCGCGCCGGCATCGCGGCCGGTCACAGCGCGCAGCAGATCCTGCTGCAGACTGCGGCGTGTGTCGTCCCGAGAGCCCTGAAAGCGGTCCTTCATCAGGCGCCCTCCGCGTTCGCGGCCTTGGCCTGCAGGACGCGCGGCTTCAGCGCGGCGAGTCCGCGGTAGAGGCGGGACTTCACCGTCGAGAGGTGCGCGCGGGTGACCTTGGCGATCTCTTCCAGCGACATCTCCTCATGGAAGCGCAGCACCAGCACTTCGCGGCTCAGCGGGTCGAGGGTGAGCAGCGCTTCGGCAACGCGTTCGCTGTTTTCGCGTATCAGGCAGTTGTCCAGGGGGGTGGGGTCGCTGGCTGCCGGCTCAAAGGGGCGCTCGTCGTCACCGGTGTCGCAGAGCTCTTCCAGGCTGGCCATGGTGCGCTTGCGGCGCACGTCGATGACCAGGTTGCGGGCGATGGTGAAGAGCCAGGTGTCGAAGCGTGCGGCGCCGTGGTACTGGCTGCCACGCTGCAGCACCCGCATCCAGGTCTCCTGGAAGAGATCTTCAGAGAGCTCGCGGCTTCCGGTGAGATAGAGCAGATAGCGGAAGAGGCGATGCTGATAGGTGAGGATGAGCGAGTCAAGAAGCTCGACGTCGCGTTGCTTGAGCCCATGTGCGATCGCCAGATTCTCCTGCTGCTGTGCAGGCGAAGCGAGCGGTAGAGCCATTCCGTGGGCCACGGCAGATCCCCCGCCTTCTTGGACGAGTGAAACCCCTGGCAGGACGCGATCTTTGCTTGCCTTTGTCAGAAAAGCTCTCCGATGGAACCCGGCCCGGCCGCCCGGAGGCGGAATCCCTTTCATGATAGCGCTCCGCCGTCCTGGTGGAGGGTGATTTTCCGGGGCCCCCCTCCCCCCTCCCGGTACGGGAGAGTGGTGTGTAACCCATTTTCAATCATGGGTTTAGAGCCTGTCCCGGAGGCTAAAATCGTCATTTGAAAAGGTTTATCGGCAAATTCGTCTAAACAAATAGCTTACGGCAGCCTCGCGCGACGTCACGTGCACGAGCACCTTCTCATTTGTAGCGGATGTCCCCAGCCCTCGCCGGAAATGGTCCTATTTTTAGTCTAGCGAATTGAGATGGGTAAATTGGCAGGTTTTTGCTGAACTTGCGGCGACGAGTTTCAATTTGGAACCGAGGCGTGAAATCGAGTCCGCGCTCGGGGCGCTTATTGAAAATCCTGGTCAACGCTGGAACAGAAACTGCTCAGGGCCGGAAGATGCGCATGCGTTCCGCATGTTTGGGGTCGCGACGACGATCTCGGTGAGGAGCGAACGATACACTCAGACTTGATGGAAATACTGTACGGTCTGCACCCGGTGGAGGAGGCGTTGCGCTCCGGAAGCCGGCGGTTTGACCATGTTTGCGTCGCGCGGGAGCGGCAGGACCGACGGCTGGAGAAGATCGTCGAGGCGTGCCGTGAGCGCGGGGTGCGCGTGCGGAGCGAAAGCCGCGAGCAGTTGACTTTGCTGGCGCGCAATCCCGGCCACCAGGGCGTGGTGGCGTTTGCCCGGGAACGGTCGATGCTGGACCTCGAGGACCTTCTGGGGGAAGACCTGCTTGGGAAGGACGCTCGTGCAAGGGGTGCCGTGCCGCTGCTGCTGGCGCTGGACGGAGTGGAAGACCCGCAGAATTTAGGAGCACTGCTGCGATCGGCGGATGGAGCCGGCGTGACCGGCGTGCTGATGACGGAGCGGCGGTCGGCCCCGTTGAGCGCGGTTGCGCTGAAGGCCTCTGCCGGTGCGGCGGAGCATGTGCGGATTGCGCGGGTGGTGAACCTGGTGCGCGCGCTGGAGCAGGTGAAGGCCGCGAACATCTGGTGCGTGGGCCTGGATGAGCGCGGCACGATGGACTACACGGAGTACGACTTCACCACGCCGTGCCTGCTGGTGCTGGGGCGCGAGGGCGCAGGGCTGCATGACCTGGTGCGGCGGCACTGCGATCATCTGCTGCGGATTCCGATGGCGGGGAAAGTGGCTTCGCTGAATGTCTCGGCGGCGGGAGCGGTGGTGCTGTATGAGGCGTACCGGCAGCGACGGCAGGCGCTGCGGGGCCCGGCGGCGGCGAAGTCCGCGACGAAGTCTGTGGCCGAGAAGCCCGCGCCCGCGAAGCCGCGCAAAGGGCTGGGGTCCTGATGCGGGTACTCGCTACGACTTGTCTGATCGTGTCGCTGGCGGCGTCCGGCTTTCGCGCAGCATGGCAGCGTGGTTGCCAACAGCGCGGGGCAGAGTGCGCCACAGACCTCTTCTGCGACGCCGGAGACGAAGTTCGATGTGCCGGATGCGACGCGGCGCGCGATCCTGTTCACGAAATATGCGCTGGACGTGCGGCTGGAGACACGCGACGCGACGATGCACGTGCGCGCCATCGTGAGGGTGAAGAACGAGAGCGCAGCGGCGCTGGATGCGATTCCGCTGCAGATCTCTTCGTCGCTCCAGTGGGAGGAGATCGACGCGGACGGCAAGCCGCTGCGCTTTGCGCACCACACCGTGGCCACGGATGCCGACCATACCGGCGCGATGCACGAGGCCCTGGTGACGCTGGCTGAGCCGCTGACTGCAGGCGGAGAGCAGATGCTGACTGTGTTCTACAGCGGGGCGGTGGCGCCGACGGCGCAGCGGCTGACCGGCATTGGCACGCCGCCCGATGTGGCGCTGCATGCGGACTGGGATGGCATCCGCGAGGAGTTCACGGGGCTGCGCGGCTTCGGCAACGTGCTGTGGTATCCGGTGTGCAACGTGCCGGTGGCGCTGGGCGACAGCGACCGTTTCTTCA
This sequence comes from uncultured Acidobacteriaceae bacterium, assembly GCA_963763665.1. Lineage (GTDB taxonomy): Bacteria > Acidobacteriota > Terriglobia > Terriglobales > Acidobacteriaceae > KBS-83. Next base: position 12,940 of record CAVXPT010000015.1, read on the forward strand.
GCGAGATCGGGATGGCGAAGCTGCGGGAGAGCGCGGCGATTGTATCCATGACGGTGACAGAAGAGTTTACCGGGGCCGCGCCGACGGTGGCTTTTCTGGACGGCGTGCCGGTGACGGTACGAGCGACGCCGCCTGCCGCGGGGAGCGATCTGCCGGGGATTGCCACGGCGAAGCTGCCGCCGACGGCGCTGGGCTTTGCGACGCCATCGCTCTTCCTGGCGCGGCGCACGCTGGAGAGCGGCAACAGCGTAAAGCTCTATGCGCGGCAGAGCGATGCGGCGGCCACGCAGTCCTACATGACGGCCGCTTCGATCCTGACGCCGCAGATGACGGAGTGGTTCGGCGCGAAGCCGAAGGGGGAGTTGAACGTGCTCGATCCGCCGGAGGCGGAGGACAGGCCGTTTGAAGAGCGCGCGCTGCTGGTGACCAACATCGCGAACGTGGACCCGAAGCGGCTGCTGGGGCCGATGAGCCACCTGCTGACGCATGCGTACTTTCCATCGCCGCGTCCGTGGCTGGAAGAAGGCGCCGCGCAGTTTATGGAGTCGCTGTGGACGGAGCATCAGGAGGGCCGCGAGATTGCGATTACGCAGATGGACAACCAGCGCGGCGCGCTGAGCCTGGCGGAGATCGGCCGATCCGGACCACAATGGAAATCAGGACCCGGGCCAACCGCTGGACCAATCTCTGATTCCGGCGCACGATCCGATCTTTTACCGGACAAAAGCGGCGTATGTCTTCTGGATGCTGCGCTCCATTGTTGGAGACAAGTCGCTGGCGGCTGCGCTGCGGCAGTACGACGCGGCCGAGGATACGTCGCCGGATTACTTTCAGCGTCTGCTGGAGCGGACGAGCGGGCAGAAGCTGGACTGGTTCTTCGACGACTGGGTGAACCGAGATCGCGGGCTGCCGGACTTGAGCATCGACAACGTTACGCCCAGCACGGGCAGCCAGGAAGACAGCTATATTGTCGCCGTAACGGTGTCGAATACGGGAACCGCGGTGGCGGATGTGCCGGTGACGATCTACTCCGGCGATGCGACGGTGACGGCGCGGATGCGTATCGAAGCCAAAGGCCGCGCGACCCACCGCTTCCTGGCGCACGGGCGTCCGCAGCAGGTGCAGGTGAATGACGGCACCACGCCGGAGACCGAGGCAAGCGTGCACCGGAAGGACATCACCTACACGGCGCCGTAGGACATATTTACTGCGTTGTGACGACGGGTGCGGCGAGGGTGCCGGACATTGTTGTCGTTGCGGCGGTGGCCGTTGCGGTCTCCTGCTCCGCAATGCCGGCGGCTGCAGGGCTGGCGACTTTCAGGTCGAGGGAGCGGTCGCTGCCGATGGTGCCGGTCACTCCAGCGGTAGCGTTGTTGCTGGTGACTTCGCTGTGGGTAATGGTGATGGCGCCCTTCGCGACCTTTCCATTGCCGCTCCAGCGATCGAAGCGATGCAGGGGTGTGCTGGTCAACTGGGGCAGAGCGCCGCTGGTCCAGTTCCACCGCATCGTGCCTTTGGCAGAGCTCGAGAGGTCGGATGCGGTGACGCCGCGCATGGTGAGGTCGCTCGCGAGGTCGATCTGGCCCGGACCCCAGTGTTCCTTGAGCAACTGCGCCAGCTCCGGCGTGCTCACGTGGCGGAGCTGCACTGCCGCGTCGTAGCCGGGGGTGGAGGCGAGATCGACCGCGCCGGTGGCATGCAGCGTTCCTCCCAGGGTCCGGCCGTCGAGGGAGCGCACTTCGAGATTGCCGTCATGCAGCGCGAGATCGGCGGACGCGTTGGCGATCTCGATCGGTCCCAGGCCCAGATGAGCGATACGGACGGTGCCATCGAGCAGCGGCCAATCCTGGCTGCGGGAGCGGACGCGGTTGATGAGGTCCCGCACCATCCCTTCGTCCTGACCCTGAAGCGAGGCTTCGAGCGTGCTGAAATTCACCGCTGCGGCGGTGAGATCGAAGTGCCGCACGCAGGGGGCGGCGCAGAGCAGCGGCGTCCGCAGGTTTCCGGTGAAGCGCGTGGTGCCGAGGGTGGCGGTGACGCCATTCCAGCGCAGCTCGGTTGGAGAGATTGTCGCCGTCGCAGTGGCAATATGGACGGGTTCGGCCAGGTACGTGGGCTGGAAGTCGGCGTTGTGCAGACCAACGCTGCCGCTTACGTCGGAGAGCGGAGCTGTCTGATCGAGATTCAGGAGGGGAAGCAGCCAGTCGCCCTGCACGGTGAGGCTGTAGTCGGCGGCGCCATTGCCCTGGAGGCCCTGAAAGGCGCCGGGGACGATGTTGAATGCGTGCGCGAGGGGGAGCAGATGCTGGAGCAGAGCAGTGCCGCTGTAGTGGAGTTGATAGCGCTGCCGAGTGAGGCGCACATTGGCGAGCAGCGGCTGGGGTCCGCCGAGGTCGATCCTTGCCGGTTCGAGGACGAGGGCTATAGGCTGCGTGGGCTGGGCTGTCGGCTGAGTTGGGGATTGAGCTGGGGGTTGAACTACAAAGCGGAGATCGGGGAGGGGCTGATCCATGTTGTCGCCGCGCAGCACCAGATCGGTGGCGACCCACGCACCGCCGGCAGTGGTACGAAGGGCGGCGACCGTCGTGTGTGGGCCGGCCGGCAGCGGCTGTCGCGCATAAGCGAACTGGCCGTCGATGGAACCGCTGAGGGCGATGTCGCTGTTGAGACGTCCACGGGTGTGGCGCAGCAGGTCCAGCACCTCGTCGGCGGGGAGGTGATGAGCAATGAGCTTCAGATCGGGCTCGGGGTCGGCGGCGTGGATCTGCTGCATAGCACCAGTGAGGGCGAGGCTGCCGGTGCCGACCGGAGAGAGGCAGTGGATGCCGTCGATGGATCCCACGGCGTGGCGATACGTCGCAGTGCAGGTGACGTGGAGGTTGAGCGGGTGTGCTGGCTCGAAGCTCTCGCGGTGAAAGTCGGCGGCGGCGGCGGAGAGCTGGAGCGCGAGCGCGTTGGGCACGCCGGTGATGTGCGCGGTCACACTGGCATCGCCGCGCCAGCCGAGGTCATGCGCCATGAGCATGCGCGTTACCTGGCCGAGGGGGGCGCGGCGCCACTCTGCCTGCAGATTGAGAGGCAGCTCATTTGTCGAGGAGGCACGATGCACGCTGCCGCTGACCTGCACCTGGCCGGTGTCGGCGAGAGAGAGATTGATGTCAGTGCGCATGGGCTGGGCGGCAAAGCGGAGCTGCCATTCATCCGGGTTTTCCAGCCATATCGAGACGTCGGCGTCGAGAAAGGAGAAGGGCAGCTTCTCGCTTCCATGCTTGAAATTGATGCGGGCGTTGCTGGCTTCGATATAGGGGAAGCGGTTCTGGCCGCGGGCAGTCGTACGTCCGGTGGGCGCTTGCTGCGCGCGCGAGGCCTGCAGCAGCACGGAGGCGAAGTTCCACTGCCCGTTGGGTGCGCGTTCCAGGTTGAGGCTGGGCTCGTCGAGGGAGATGCGCGCGATCTCCAGCCGGCCACGCCAGAGCGACATGATGCGAAACGCGGCGGTCACGCTGGAGCATTGGAGAATCGGCTCCGCACTGTAGCCCGCGGTCGAGTCGACGACGAAGTTGGCAATCTGCACGGCGGGGCGGGGCAGCAATTGCAGCTTGATGCCGGAGACCTCCACCGGATGGCCGAGCGCCGCAGCGAGCGAGGCCGATATCTGGCGCTGGTAACGGCTGATGTTGATGAGCGGCGGCAGCACCAGGGCCGCGATCAGCAGGAGGATGAACGCGATGGCGATAAGCAGATGCCGGCGGCGCGGGCGCCTCGCGCGTATGGGCTCCGAGACCGAGGAGGAGTCCGGTTCCGGAGATCCGCCTTGCACCGGCATGGATTTGAGGCGCATAAAAATCAACGCACCATGTGGAAGGTTCTGCGCCAGCGGGTCTGATCGAAGAAATGCAGCAGCACATGGCCCATCTGCTGCATGCGATCGCCCATACTGACGTGCTCTTCATCTTCTTCGGGCGAGATGAACGACCAGTAGACGAAGAGCGGGCGTCCCACGATGTTCTCGCGCGGCACAAAGCCCCAGAAGCGCCCATCGAGACTATTCAAGCGGTTGTCGCCCATGGCGAAGTATTCGCCCTGCGGCACCACCAGGTCGCCATTCTGGATGTGGCTGGGCAGTTCATTGGCCCAGACGGGCTCGATGTCCTGTCCCTGCGATGTGGGCACGTTGGGAAATTCGTCGCGATAGGGCAGGTAACTGCTGTAGTCGGGATGTCCGGCCTGGGGCTCGTCCTGCCGCTGACCGTTGAGGTAGACGTAACCCTCATGCAGGTGCACACGGTCACCCGGAATCCCGACGACGCGCTTCACCAGAAACATATCCGGATAGCCGGGCTTGAGGAAGACGATGACGTCTCCGCGGTGCACGGTGCGGTAGCGCACGAAGGGCGCCCAGTGCGCCGGCGGCGCCAGATTAACGCGATCAACCAGCACGTGATCGCCGATCAGGAGAGTCTTCTCCATGGAACCGGACGGAATGACAAAGTTTTGGAAGATGAAGGTGAGGATGAAGAGGCCTACGACGATGACGGCGCAGTAGGATGCCAGAGCTTCGAGCGTGGACTCGTCATGCTTCGGATCGCTGGCTGCGGAGTCCTTCGCAGGCGCGGCATCCGCGGTTACGGTGGGAGGAGGATTCGTTGTTGTCTCGGCCATCAGTGTCTGCTGCTGTTGCGGTTGCGATCAGGCCCGCTCAGTGGACAACACGCAGGATGCGGTCCCACCGCGCGAAGTCGATCCGTCGATCCTCAACGCTGTTGCCGAGTCTACCACCCGGCAGCGGCGCGGTATCGGTGGCCGAGGGCTTGCGTCTGAAAGTCCTTCAGCTGACCAGGTGCAGCGTCCTGCGCCAGCGCGTCTGATCGACGAAATGAAAGACCACGCGCTTGAACTGCTGCATGCGATCCGCCATGCTGGGATGCTCGTCGTCTTCCTCCGGTGAATTGAATGACCAGTAGACGAAGAGTGGACGGCCCACGATGTTTTCGCGCGGCACGAAGCCCCAGAAGCGGCCATCGAGACTGGGCAGCCGGTTGTCGCCCATGGCGAAGTAGTAGCCGGGAGGCACCACCAGGTCGCCGTTCTGGATGTGACTGGGCAGCTCGTTTGCCCAGACGGGTTCAACATTCTGTCCCTGGGAGGTAGGTATGTTGGGGAATTCGTCGCGATAGGGAATGTAGTTGCTGTAGTCCGGATGTCCGGCCTGCGGCTCGTCCTGGCGCTGGCCATTGAGGTACACGTAGCCCTCATGCAGATGGAGATGATCGCCGGGGATTCCGATGACGCGCTTGACCAGGAACATACCCGGATAGCCGGGTTTGAGGAAGACGATGACGTCTCCGCGATGCACGGTGCGGTAGCGCACAAAGGGCGCCCAGTGCGCCGGCGGCGCCAGATTGATGCGGTCGACCAGGACATGATCGCCTACGAGAAGAGTGTTCTCCATGGAACCGGAGGGGATGACGAAGTTTTGAAAGATGAAGGTAAGGATGAAGAGGCCCACCACAATAACGGCGCAATAAGAAGACAAAGCTTCGAGCGGAGTCTCGCGCCTGGTATTGCTGGGTGTATTGTCCGCCGTCGTCACGGTGGGGATCGTTGTCGTCTCGGCCATCAGGGTCTGTTGCGATCCGCTCAGCGAACGACGCGCAGGATGCGGTCCCACCGCGCGAAGTCGATCAGTCGATCCTCAACGCTGTTGCCGAGTCTACCATCCGGCGGCGGTGCGGCATCGGTGGCCGAAGGCTCACGCACGGAAAAGTAGATGAGCAGAGGAGTGCCTTCGATGTTTTCGTGCGGAACGAAGCCCCAGTAACGGCTGTCGCGGCTGTGATTGCGATTGTCTCCGAGCACGAAGTAGGTGTTGGCGGGAACGCGCAGGTGAGCATTCTCGACCAGGCCACGCATCTGCATGCGCCAGTGCGGATCGACCCCCGGATCGTCGGTGGTGTAGCGGGGAAACTGATCGCGGTACTCATCGCCGCCGGCGCGCTCGAAGACGTCGTAAGGCTCAGGCTGTGGGGTGTTGTTGACGACGGCGACGCCATTCTGCAGTGCGACCTCATCGCCGGGCACACCGATGGCGCGCTTCACCACATGCTCCTCGGAGTCGAGAGGGAAGTGAAAGACGACGATGTCGTGGCGCGCGATCTTGCGATAGGGCAGGAGCCAGCGCCAGATGCCGGCAGGCGCGAAGGCCACCTTGTCGACCAGCAGAAAGTCGCCAACCAGCAACGTGCGCTCCATGCTCTCCGACGGGATGCGAAAGGGCTGCACCAGGAAGGCGATGATGAAGAGCGCGACGACGATGACCATCATGGTGGATCGCACCGTGTCCAACAGGTGCGGCATCACGAAATGGATGTGATGGTGCCGCGTGGGGACCGCGGACGTAGCTGGGACGGGAGCACTCAAGCGGGAACGCTCTTCGATGCAGGGGATACGCCGGGTGCGACCGATAGTTCCTGTAATTGCTGGAAGGCCACGCGCGCGGCTTCCTGTTCGGCACGTTTCTTGGTGGTTCCGGTGCCCTGCGCGGTTACCGGAGGGATTTGCGCCGATGCACGGATGACCACCTCTACCAGGAAGCGCTTGCGGTGGTCCGGACCGGTCTCCGCTTTCACTTCGTATTCCGGAGGCGCCGCACCCCTGGCCTGCAGCACCTCCTGCAGCGCAGATTTGTGGTCGCCCATGCTTTCGCCGCGCTCCAGGTCCTTGTAGAGGCGCGGCGCGGTGGGTTCGATCACCGTGCGCTGGACGAAGGCACGAGCGATGTCGAGACCGGCATCGAGGTAGAGAGCGGCGAGCACGGCCTCAAAGCTGTTGGCGAGCAGGACAGTTTTGCGGCGGCCGCCGTTGCGCTCCTCACCGCGGCCAAGGCGCAGATGATCGCCAAGATGCAGCGACTCCGCGACATTGCCGAGATGCCTGCGGCTGACCAGCGCGGCACGCAGCCGGGTGAGATCGCCTTCTTCGAGATCGGGAAAGGATTCGTACAACGACTGCGCGACGAGCAGGCCGAGCACAGCATCGCCGAGAAATTCGAGTTTCTCGTTGTCGAGGATCGGCGGCTTGTCGTCCTGAACGGCCTGGGTGCTTTGTTCGAAGGCGAGCGAGCTGTGCGTGACCGCCTGTTCGAGCAATGCGGGATCGCGGAAGCGATGCTTCAGGGTGCGCTCGAGCGTTTCCAGCGTGCGCTGGCCCATGGGGTGTGGGTCTCCCTCTCCTACTAGCTTATTCCGGCCAGGGAGCCGACGGAATATGGGCCACGATCGAGTTTGGGTCGAGTATTCGGTGAGTTATCGCTGCGGGCGGGCGGTTGCGGCAGGAGCAGCCGGCGTCTGGGCTGCGGGTGCGTGGGCTGCCGGAGCAGGTTTCTCAGCGGGTGCCGTGTCCTTTGCCGGCTGGCTGTCGTCGCCGGAGTCGTCTTCCTCCTGCGGGCGGACGCCCGGAGGAGGGCCGTAGGGCTGCTTCAGACCGCTCTCCGCAGCCTGTTTCGTATCGAGCTGCCCGTCGCGGGTGACCAACGCCTGCTGATACTGCGCGACGGCCTCGTCGCGGCTGTGCTCCAGGTCATCCATGCGGCCGAGGTAGATGTGAGACCAGGAGAGAAGCCGGGGGTCCTTGCCGAGCCGGATGGTCTCCTCGAAGTAGTGGCGCGCCTCCTCGACATTGCGCTGCATGACGGCGCAGCGGGCGAGCAGGAAATCGGCGCGTGCGATGTCGCCGGTATGGCGGTCGAGCTCCTGATGCGCGAGCGTGGAGGCGGCGTTCACGTCGCCCTGCATCAGCTTCATCTCAGCCAGGTCCAGGCCGTGCAACTGGCGGGTGCTGTGATGCACCACGTCGCCCTCGTTCTGCTGGGAGAACTCGATGTGCTTGGCGCGGCTCAGCTCGGAGGGAACGTCCATGCCATAGACGATCTCGCCGATGGTTTCCTTGAAAGATTGCGGCTCCTTCTCGAAGGTCGTGAGCTTGTCATAGAAGTAGGCGGTCAACACGTAGCCTTGCTCCATATCGCGCTTCACGGCTGCCTGCCGTACAGCTTCGGCCTTCTGCTCGGTCGCGCGGCGCTCGCGCTCCACGGTGGCGAAGGCCGAGTGGTTGACGACTGCCGGGGCCTTGAAAGGCGCGACGCCGGTCTCCATGGTGCGCGCTTCGACAGCGCGGATCATGCACTCGGTGACCAGCGAGACGATGTCGCTGCGGAAGGTGTATTCGAGCGGCGCTTCGCGCACAGCTTTCAGGAAGGGCAGCAGGCGATCCATGGAGGAGGCGCGGGAGTAGAGCAGCGGCTCCAGCTCGAAGTGCAGATAGGTGTGGCGGATCTCGTCCATCCGCACCTTGTCTTCGCGGTTGGGTGAGGTGACGACGACGTAGTCTGCCCCGTAGACGCGGGCGTTGGTCTGTCCGGGGTCGAGCAGCGGCTCCAGCACGACGGCAAAGCGGCTCTCGCCGTTGGTGTTGGCCGGCATCTTCAGATAGACGTTGGTGCCGATGACCATCTGGCTGAGCTCGTCGTGCAGGCTGTTGACGATGGCGTCGTATTGCGGACGCGCGGTGATCCAGATGTAGTGCAGGTCGATCTCGCGGGCGAATTTGCGCAGAATAGGCAGGAGCTCGACCACCTGGGTCGAGTCGGGCGGCATTTCGGTGAGAGGAACGCTGTTGGTGAGATCCGGCGGCGGCGTGACGTAGAGGGCGAGCGAGACGTATTGCGAGAGGTTGTGGCTGGAGTCCGATAGCTCGTGCTGGCGGACGTAGGAGCAGAGCTGGTCGCGGGTGTTCTGCGCCTCGGCGGATGCCCGGACCGCGGTGTTGACCTGGTCGCGAATCTTCTGCCGGATGGGCTGCGACTGCTCCAGGCCCGCGTCGTATCCGCAGGCGTTCAGCGCGACGGCAATGTCGAAGAGGACTTCGCTGGTCTGGAGGCTGATCTGCGGGCCGGCGGGATCGATGACGGAGGGCGGCTTCTGCACCTCGGGCTGGACGGTGGCGCCAGAGGACGACGAGGACGACTGGCTTTGCGGCGCGGAGGACTGGGCTTGGAGGGTACCGGAAGCCACGAGGATGAACGCGAGAAATTGCGGCGCCAGCAGGCGAAAACTGCGAGAAGACTGCATAGGAAGGTCTGCCGGTCAGTCTACGAAAGCGAAGGAAGCAGGGTCAACAGATTGCGGGATCAGGCACTGGTCAAGCATGAGAGCATGACTGCCGTGGGCACATACTTCAAGCCGAGTCAGCGGCGCGGTAAACGTTTGGTATATCGGTCAAGACCCCGATGAGCCGAAACAGGAAATCGTGAACGTCATCAATTCCTTGTTGGGGGCATCATCTTCCTCGCGACGCTTTGGCTTTTGTCGGATTGGCGACGTATTCAAAATCATGAGGATCACTTCGCCCAGGCGAGGCCGTCGGCGAATTTGCCGGCGGTGATGAGGTTCTGGACCTTCCATTGCGAGAGATCGATGGCCGCTACTTTGCCGCTGGTGTTGCAGGAGACATAGGCGATCTTTCCGTCGGGGCGGATGAGGACTTCCTGTGGGGAGGCTGGGACGTCGATCGTTCGGGCGACTTTCATGGTGGCGAGGTCGACGACGGCTACTTGATTTGTGGGCGGCACGGCGACGAGAAGGAAGCGGCCATCCGGCGTGGGGGCGGTGCCGTAGCCGGTGCCGGGCAGCGGCACCCAGGACTTCACCTTGTTGGTGGCGGTGTCGATGACGGCGAGCTGCGGCTTGGTCTGGTCCGAGGTGAAGACCCAGCGGTCGTCGTTCGAGATGGAGATGCGCTGGGTTTCTCCCGAAATGGGAATGACGGCGAGGGTCTTTTTGTTTACGAGATCGAGCACGGAGACGGTGCCGGGCCCGACATTTGCGGTGTAGCCGCGCCGTCCGTCATGCGAGAGCACCAGCATGTGCGACTGCGGCTGGCCGGTGGGGACGGAGCCGACGATCTTACGCGTTTTTGGATCGATGATGGTGACGGTTTGATCGAGCTCGGTGGTGACGTAGAGCAGATTGTGCGCGGGGTCGAAGACCGGCTGGTGGGGCCGCACTCCGTGAGCGAAGTCAATGTGGCCAATGACCTTGCGGGATGGCAGGTCGAGGAGGAGCATCTCGTGACCATTGAGGCCTGGTTTGCCGACGCCGACGTTGCCGTAGATGGGCACGTAGGCCGTGCGCCCGTCGGCGGAGGTGATGACCTCATGCCCGTGCATGGTGGGCGTGCCTTCGGCGATGACGGCAACCTGTTTTGCGGATGCCGGATCGACGATGCTGAGGCTGGTGTCTCCCTGGTTGACGACCAGGAGTGACTGACCGGGGGACGGGGCGGCGAGGCAGAGGCCGGAGATGAGCAGACCAACCGCGCAAGACCGTCGCGCACCAAGCTTTCGTGCACACAACTTTCGCATGGACACGACTATAGCCCGTTCCGGCGAGATTGAAGGCGGCTTCAGCCGTTGACGGAGATGCCGGAGAAGGACATCAGGGTGGTTCCGCGCACCGGCTGGTCGAAGGATTGGGCCGGGGTGAAGACGCTGAAGAGCAGCAGGTTCTCGATCGAATAGCGCGTCTTCGCGTCGACCTGGCCGGAGAGGACCTTGTAGTCGTAGACGCGGCCGTGACCGTCGACAAAGACCTGCAGCACCACGGGATTATTGTGGTCGCCGATTGCGTCTGCGGGCTGAAACGAAGAGTAGAGCAGGCGCGGCGCGGTCGAAACATCCAGGGGCTGGTCGCGGGCCTCCACCGGCTCGGGCGAGGTGACGCTGCCGACCAGCATGGCGGCCGTCCCGACCAGGAAGATGGCGCTGGCGAAGCCTGCGGCGGCGCGCAGCAGGAAGGGCTGGAAAGTGTTCTCCCAGCGGCTCTGGAGGCGGCCGAGGCGCTCACGGGGCGTATTGCGGCTCTCCTGCGAGATGGCGACGCGGAGCCGGAGTGCCAGGTCCTCGGGGACCTTGGTGGGGCCGAGATTCGAGACCAGCGCCTGGCTCTTCTGCCAGGCAGCGAACTCGCTGGAGCAGTCCGCGCACTTGTCCAAATGTCCGGAGATTTCGAGCATCCGGGTGCCGGGGATATCGCCGTCCAGATAACGGGAAAACTGATGCTGAATGTGACTGCAGGCGCTCATTTGGCCTCCCTGAGCGCAGCCAGGGGAGCCCGGTACGCGACGTTGGATGAGCCGTTAGGGGATGAGCAGTCGGGGGAAGCAGTAGAGGACGTTGCCGAGGCGCGTGCAAGGGGAGCCAGCCGTGCCTTCAGGTGGGCGCGGCCGCGCATGAGCCGCGATTTGACCGTGCCCAGATTGATGTTGAGGATTTCAGCGATCTCTTCGTAGCCGAAGCCTTCGATATCGCGCAGGACGATCACGGTCTGGAACGGTTCGGGCACCTCGCGGACGGCGGCCTCGACCTGTTCCCGCATCTCGGCGTGGGCGGCAAGGTCGAAGGGGGACTCGTGCTGATCGACCAGCGTGTCCTTAAGTTGGAAGGCCTCGCCATCGTTCACGCAGAGTTCGTGCTCGATGGTGATTTCCTTGCGCTTGTGGCGGCACCACCAGCGGCGCTGGTTGGAGGCTTCGTGCAGGGCGATGCGATAGATCCAGGTGCGCAGGCTGGAGTCGCCATGGAAGTTGCCGATGCCGCGGTAGATCTTGATGAAGACATCCTGCGTGATGTCAGCGGCTTCGCAGGGATCGGGGATGGTGCGCGCGATGAGCGAATAGAGAGGAGCGTGATATTGAGCGATCAGCGAGGCAAAGGCCTCCTCTGAACCGGCCTTCAGCTCGGCGATAACGGCAGCCTCTTCCGGCCTGGCGGCTGCCTGTGCTCCAAATACGTTGGCGAAATTTCCCAAAGCTGTCCCCGCCTGCATTGCAACGTCCCCCATACAGTAACAGGAAGCACGGGCCAAGCGCCCGCCCGCCGGTGTCATGCACGGAGCCACAAATTGGATGCCGCCGGCGGCCGAGTCGGGCAGTGCTCACTCACTGGTTTCTGCCCAACCTGCCTGTTTAGACACCCCGCGGCTGAAATAAGTTCCTGGAGGCGACGTTACTGTGGATTCGCCGGGGCGGGGATGGCGGCCGGCTTGTGCACCCGTTTTTTCGTCGTCTTGGGCTTGGCGGACGGCCCGTCATCGATCACGGTCTTGGTCGCGGCTGGCGGCGGTGTTGCGACGGCAGCCGTGGCGCGCAAATGCATCACCTCTGCATCCTGTGCCTGTGACGACTGCAGGAGCGCCGCGCCAAGCTGGGTGCGGCTCTCCTCCAGCGCGGACCGCTGATCTTCAAGCAGCCGCGCGTCGTTCGAGCCGGCAAGCTGCGCCGTCTCCGAGACGCGCAGCAGCACATCGTAGAGTGCATCCACGTTGCGATAGACGGAAAAGGCGGGCGATATCTTTGCCGGATCGCCGAGCGCGGTGTTGATGAGATTCGGCAGTGTGTCCGCGACATCGCGCTGCATGGAGTCGACATCGGAGAGGGTGGTCTGCCGCACATCGCCCGGCGCCTTCCACTTGGGGACATTGATGGAGTCCAGAGCGCGGCGGAGATGGGCTGCGGCAATGCTGACCTGCTGCAGCGCGTTGCCAAGCGCGAGGCTGGCCTGGTTGCGCGGCTGTGCTGGATTGATGGCGGCCTGAGGCGCCGCGGCGTGGGCAAGCGGCTGCGGAGCGAGCAGAAAAGTGGTGATGAGCGCGACGAGGGTAAGGCGAAAAGGCAAGAGGAGCAACTCCGGAAGGGACTGAGAGCGTTTGACGAATCTATCTTACTCGTCGAAAATGATGAAGAGTCTTCCCCTTCCCAAAGTGGGCCTGTGGCGCAGCTGGGAGCGCGCTTCCATGGCATGGAAGAGGTCGTCGGTTCGATCCCGACCAGGTCCACC
>CAVXPT010000016.1:0-18480 GCA_963763665.1 uncultured Acidobacteriaceae bacterium
GCGGTGAAGGCCGGATTTCCCGCCGAGAAAACTCGCGTTCAATACACCGGCATGGATGTAAAGGGATTCACGATAACCGAGAAGTCCGATCGCAAAGACCCGAACATGATTCTCTATGTCGGCCGCCTCGTGCCCTACAAAGGATGTGACTACCTGCTTCGCGCCATGCAGCAGGTGCAACAGCGTCGACCTGAGGCTCACCTGGCCATCATTGGGGACGGTACCTTCCGCGCCCAGCTTGAGGCCCTTGCCCGCGAACTGGGAGTGCGTTGTCAGTTCCTTGGGGAGAAGCCGCAGAAGGAGGTTCGCACATGGTACGAGCGGGCGCGGGTCTTCTGCGGACCGAGCGTTACGCTGGAGGATGGCATGAGCGAGGCCTTCGGCAACGTCTTTTCCGAGGCGCAGGCCATGGGCGTGCCGGTGGTGAGCTTTCATCATGGCGGGATCCCGGAGACGATGCAGGATGGCATCACCGGACTGCTGGCTCCGGAGCAGGGGATGTCCCGATGCTGGCCGAACATCTGCTCCGCTATCTCGAAGACGAAACCTTCTGGACCATATCCAGAGATCAGGGCATGCGTTGGGTCAGGGAAACGTTCGATGTGCGGCGGGAGACCGCGCAGCTCGAGGAGCTCTACGATGGCGTCATCGCGGGCTTTCAACCTGGGCGCCTCCAGCAGGAGGCCCAACTCTAGTCCATGTCCGAGATTCTGATCTTCAAAGAGACGGTACTGCCCCGGTCGGAGACCTTCATCCTGGCCCAGATGCAGGCCTTGCGAAACGTCTCCGCGCGGTTGATTGGGCTTGAGCAGGTGCCTTCAGGACTGCCTTTGCCCTCCGAGCCGATCCTGCTCTGCAAGGCCCGTGGTGGAGTGGGCGCCCTTCGCGCAAAGATCTATCGCAAGTCGGGCATTGCGCCGCTCTTTCACGCGAGGGCCAGGCGAGAGAGGCCTGCGCTGCTTCATGCGCACTTTGCGAGCGGCGGCCTCACCGCCATCCCGCTCGCAAGGTCGTTGGGCGTGCCCTTGCTTGTCACCCTGCACGGGTCCGATGTAACCGTGAAGTGGGCGAGCGTCGAATCCATGCGCCGCCTCGGGCGAGAGGCCGCTCTGTTTTTATGCGTCTCGCATTTCATTCGGGAGCGCGCCATCGCCGCCGGACTGCCCGAGGAGAAGCTCCGGGTCCACTACATCGGGGTCGATCTCGAGCAGTTCCAGACGCCACCCACCGACGCAACCGGCGGCGGCGTACTCTTCGTTGGCAGGCTGGTGGAGAAGAAGGGCTGCGCGTACCTGCTTCGCGCCATGGCGTCCGTGCAACAGACTTATCCGGATTGCCTTCTCACCGTCATCGGCGATGGCCCGTTGCGCGGCTCTCTGGAGCGTCAGGCCAGGGAACTTGGCGTGGCATGCCGTTTCCTGGGAGCGCAGCCTCCCGCGATCGTCCGCGAGCATCTGCAGCAACCCGCATCTTCTGCGCGCCCAGCGTCACTGCACAAGACGGCGACAGTGAAGGACTTGGCATGGTCTTCGCAGAGGCGCAGGCAATGGGGATTCCCGTGATCAGCAGCCTTCACGGCGGTATACCCGAGGTTGTCGTTCATGGCAGGACGGGGCTGCTGGTAAGCGAAAGGGACCATGAAGCGCTTGCTGCCGCGATTGCTTCCCTGCTGGCGGATGCGTCCCTCTGGGAGCAGTTCCGGCGCAGTGCGCGAGCGCACATCGAGCATTCCTTCGACCTGGCAAAGCAGACTGCAGAGTTGGAGACCATCTATCGGGATTTGATGGCCACTGCATCCAAGTCAAAAACCCCGATCGATCAGAGATAGGCTGCCGAATGCTGCAAAGACTGTCGGAACGATTGCGGAACAGCGTGCTGGCGAAGAATGCCGCGTGGCTCTTTGCCGGCCAGGGCGTGTCCGTCGTGACCCAGGGAGTCTACTTCATCGTCCTAGCGCGCCTTCTCGGCGCGTCGCAATACGGTCTTCTCTCGGGTGCGATCGCCCTGGTCGCGACTGTCAGCCAGTACAGCACATTGGGTTCCGGCCTGCTCTTCCTTCGCTACGTCAGTGCGGATCACAAGAACTTCCCGGTGTACTGGGGCAATATTCTCCTCTCAGTCTTTTCGATGAGCACGCTCCTCGTTCTGGGTCTGTGGCTACTCGGGGGCCGGCTCCTTGGCCCGGGGACTCTCCTCGTTTTGCTGCCGCTTGCGGTCAGCGACTGCATGTTTCAGCAATTCAACAGTTGCACGGGACAAGTCTTCCAGACCTTCGAGAAGATGAAGATCAGTGCCACCCTGATCCTGCTGAGCAATGTGCTCCGGCTCATCCTGGCCGTCGCCTTCCTCGTAGCCCTCAAAACCGCATCCGCGTGGCAATGGGCTCTTGCTTCCCTGTTCGTCTCCTTCCTGGGCGCTGTCATCGCATTCGTAACCGTGACACGGCACTTTGGCCGGCCGTCATTCTCCATTCCGCTGCTCTTCAAACGCGCCGGCGAAGGATTCGTCTTCGCCATCTCCGGCTCCACCACGGCCGTCTACAACGACGTCGACAAAGTCGTCCTGACGCACGATGGAATGATCCGAGCCAACGGACTCTATTCCATGGCGTACCGCGTCGTAAACATCGGAACGATGCCGATCATGTCGATCGTGGCCGCGGCCTTTCCGCGTTTCTTCCGCGAAGGCGCGAAGGGCATCATCGGTACGGTTCCCATGGCAAAAGTTCTCCTGAAGCGAACGGTGCTGCTGGCCGTGATGATCTCGGCCGGCATGTTTCTGATGGCTCCGATCATCCCTCACCTCGTCGGCAAATCGTATATGGAGTCCGTGAGTGCGCTGCGCTGGCTGTGCCTCATCCCGGTCTTTCGCTGCTTCCATCTCAGCGCCGGAGACGCAATCGCCGGAGCGGGCCATCAAAAGTACCGGCTTCTCTCGCAGTCGATCGCTGCGCTCGGCAACCTTGGCCTGAACATCATTCTCATTCCGAAGCTCGGCTGGCTTGGAGCTGCCTGGACCTCCCTTGGAACGGATGCACTCCTGGGAGTGATGAACTGGGTCGCGCTATTTCACCTTGCTGCACGAGAGAGGCACCGGCTGGCGCTCGCTACGTGAAGCGCGAGGACATCGTTACCGCTTCCAATCGAGTGCCTTCATGCGATGATGCTCAACGTATGACTTCTTTGCTTTCCCGTCAGACCCTGCTGCTGGACGCCGACGATACGTTGTGGGAAAACAACATCTACTTCGAGCGCGCCATCGCCGGCTTCATCACCTATCTGGATCATCACGAGCATGTGCCCGCGGAAGTGCGCCAGGTGTTGAACCGCTGCGAACACGCAACGATTGAAGCCCATGGATATGGCATGGCCAGCTTCGAGCGTTCTCTGGTCGATTGCTTTACGGAACTGTCCGAGGCGCCGCCCTCCGACGAGCAGCGGCAACGTATCGCTACGTTCGCTCAGTCCATCGCCGATCACGCAATCGAGCTGCTGCCCGGCGTGGCGGAAACACTTCCCCGCCTGGCAACGCGCCATCGTCTCATCCTGGTGACCAAGGGAAATGCGCGCGAGCAGCAGAAGAAGCTGGACCGCTCCGGCATTCATATGCACTTCACCGCGGTTGAGATTCCACCGGAAAAGCACCCTGATGCCTATCGCGAGATCGTCACCCGGTACGCGCTCGCGCCCGAGACCACATGGATGATCGGCAACAGTCCCCGTTCCGATATCAACCCCGCGCTGGCGGCCGGCCTGCACGCCGTCTATATGCATCATCCCAATACCTGGGTGCTGGAACATGACGATCTCTCGTCACCTGTGCCCCCGCAGCGGCTCATCCAGCTCGACCGTTTTGCGGCCCTCGCGGAACACTTTTAGCGCAGCACTTCCAGCCACGGACCGGCCCCGAAGCGTGCGGCAGAATTTGTTATACTCACGATGGATTCCCACGCGAGCGGAAGTGGTGAAATTGGCAGACACACCATCTTGAGGGGGTGGCGCCCAAAAGGCATGGGGGTTCAAGTCCCCCCTTCCGCACCAGACAGAATCCTCAAATTGCGTCACCCGAACCAGAATTTCATGCGCCTCGAGCGCAGCTTCTTTAGAAAGCAGTTGCATGATCATCTTCCTGACCATCATTCACGTCATCGTCTCTCTCTTCCTTATCGCGGTTATCCTCCTGCAGCAGGGGAAGAGCGCCGATCTCGCCGGCGCCTTCGGTGGTCAGGGATCGCAGACCGCCTTCGGTCCCCGCGGGGCCGCCAACATGCTCACCCGCTTTACTACCTGGGGAGCCATCATCTTCATGGTCACCTCCATCGCGCTTTTTGTCCTGATCGGCAAACATGCCGGCGGCGGCTCCGTTCTCGATGGCACCACGAGCGCTCCGATCCATCAGCAGGCACCGGCACCAGCCAAAAAGTAAGCGAATCCAACTTCGGTTGAGGGCGGCAGACCATCGTTTGCCGCCTTCTCGTTTTCTCTGCATCCGCAAAGATGCTCTAGACTGTTGGGCGACATGAAAGCCCTTTCCCGCGCTGCCTCAATTCTTTCTGCTGCGCTGCTCATTTTGCCGGCTATGGCCCAAGCTCAGCCCACCGTCCACAACGAACACACGCCGCCGCGGCGGGCAGCCGCACCGGCGCCGCCACCTCACCCCACCGGACCCACCGTCCATGCCGACGGCTCCATCACTTTCCACTTCCCCCTGCCGGGGGCGAAGAGCGTGCTGCTCGATCTCGAAGGGGCCGATCCCCAACCCATGACCCAGGGCGAGGATGGGGTCTGGACCGTGACCACCGCGCCGCTTCCGCCTGAGTACTACGGCTACGGCTTCACCGCGGATGACGTCGCCTACCTCGATCCCGGCAACGTCCTGGTCAAGCCCAACCTGCTCAACATACAGAACGAGATCGAAGTCCCCGGGCCTCAGCCCATGGACTGGGATATGCAGAACGTCCCGCACGGCGTCGTACATCACCACTTCTACCAATCGCAGACGATCGCGCGGCAGAGCGACTTCTTCGTCTATACGCCACCGGACTACAACCCCAAGAAGAAGTATCCGGTGCTCTATCTGCTCCACGGATACAGCGATGACGCCAGCGGATGGACCGCCGTCGGCCGCGCCAACGTCATCCTCGACAACCTGATCGCGCAGAACAAGATCAAGCCCATGATCGTGGTGATGCCGCTGGGCTACGGCACCATGGACATGATCGCCCACACGTGGACAGCGTGGGACGACAAGGAGCTGGTCGATCGCAACTTCAACCTCTACACTCAGGTCCTGCTCAACGAGGTGAAGCCGCTGGCGGAGAAGATGTACTCCATCTCGAAGGACCGCAAGGACCACGCCATCGCCGGGCTTTCCATGGGCGGCGGCGAGAGCCTGCGCACCGGCCTCAATCATCTTGACGACTTCGCCTCCATCGGCGCTTTCTCCTCAGCGGTTCCCGACACAGGCTACGAGCAAGTCTTCCCCAATCTCGCATCCGAGGCGCAGAAGAAGGACCGGCTTAAGTTGCTATGGGTGGCCTGCGGCACGGACGATCACCTGATTACCCCGAACCGCGCCTTCACCAGTTGGCTGAAGCAGCAGCAGATCCCTGTCACGGTGATCGAAACGCCCGGCCGCCACACATGGATGGTCTGGCGCAACAACCTGATCAATTTCACGCCGCTGCTTTTCCAGAAGTGAGGAAGCTCGAACACTTCTAGGTAGGCGAAGTGGGTGGGTAACGTGACCACCCACCCCTCCCCCCTCCCGGTACGGCAGACCCCGGTTTAACATCCCTCGAATCATGAGGATAGGCCGTCTTCCGGGAGCTAAATTCGTCCATCCATTGGGGTTACGCGTAAATTCGTCCAGCGGAAGGACTTAACCGAGCTAGGCCATTCGTCAGTCACCAAGTCAGCCTCCTCCGAGAACGGAAAAAGCCACCGTGACGGTGGCTTTGGAATACCTCGTGTGTGGCTGATATGTCTTTCTATTTCTATTGTAGCGAATTGAGTGGCTGAATATGGCAGATTTCTTGCGGCGGTTCCCGTAGTGGGACTATCAACTCATCGACATCTCATCCGCCGCTGCGGAGATGGCACTCACAAGCCTAGAAAATAAACCGGTGCCATAGCTGCAAGCACCGCCCCAGCCTGCAACGCCAGCACGTACAGTGTCTGTCTCGGAGCACGTGGAAGCCATTTGATCGCGAAGAAGAGCAGTACCGGCAATTGTCCAGCCATGAGTAGCTGCCAGATATGCGCGGTGGCGCCCTCATCGGCTTCATGGACAACGCCGAACATCGCCACGCTGCCCAGCACAATCGCCAGCGCGGTGAGAGACATCGCCAGCGGAAGAAAAGCGGTAGGCTGCTTCATAATCGCGCCGAAAGAACGGCTGTGTGGATCCATTTCTCCTCCTTGCGTTGGGACGATGCGCTCATAGAGCGCCGAGCAGACGACGTTGGCCAGCGTCCGAAGATCGCCGCGGCCGCTTTCGAGAAATGCCCCAAACTCCGCGCCGTATCGGGCCTTCCACGCGCGGGGATAGAGGCGCGTTAAGAGGCGAGCGAGTGAGGCGTTCACAAAGTCTCCAGCCTGCGGAGTCCGGCTTTGCTGAACTGCCCGAGCGTGGTTAGCCGCGCGCGCAAAGCACGTGCGCCTTCGGCGGTAATGCGATATGGCTGGCGGCGCTCTTCGGGCGGAAGGGGCGCAATCCAGCCCTGTTGCTCCAACCGGGCGATCGCCCCGTAAAGGGTTCCCGGTCCCAGCCGAGTTCCGCAGAGGCTCACGATGTCTTCGATCATCGCGTGTCCATGCTTCGGCCCGTTGGCGAGGCTGGCAAGGACAAGCATCGGCGGGTCGGAGTAGTGTCCCTCCGGCGCCTTTCTGCTCTCTACTACGTTACGCGTACTACGCATGACGTAGTTATCGCACACCTGCGCCATGACCGGCAAGGAAAATAGTGTGCAGGTCGCTGCCTGGAGCCGGACCAGTGTCCGGATCAGATCGTCGCTCTAGTGCTCTCGCCTACTCTAGTGCGCAAAGACCAGCGGTTCGGTGTAGTTGTTGACGACTGCCTGAACGCCCAGTCCGATGCTCATGACGTTCACGGCGCGTGCCATGCGGCGATGCCCGTGGCGGATGAGCCAGATCGATCCACTGACTTCGCTCACCGTTGCGAGGCTTTCGAATGCGATGAAGGTGCCTTGATTGTTCACGACCCACTGCGGCAGCACTACCTCATGCGCGCCGCCTGCGAGCGCGCGGCGGGTGCTGAAGTAATCAAGCGTGCGATAGCTGACGATGGAGGCGTACAAGGCGCCATCCAGCAGATGCGGCTTTCCCTGCTCAGGCAGCGAAATCCGCACCCGAGCGGTGGAGATGATCGGCCGCAGTGAAGAGGAATAGGCCGGAGTGGGCTCGGCGGGCGCCGCCTCCGCCGATGCCGATGCGCAGGCCAGCAGACAGCACAGTACGAGAAGGCCCAGCGCTACGAATGTCCATCGTCCCCAGCTCATGAATGCCCCTTGTGGAAAGCGCGATTTGCCTGCACAGAGGCGTTATCGGCAGGGAGGGGATGGGGAATATAGGGCGAACAAATATTTGTCCGGCAGTATTCCCGTCGCGGGATTAGAAAACTGCCAGAGTTGCAATTCGGGATGGTTAGGAGAGGGACGCGACTTCGGCGGCGATGCGCTTCAGCTCAGGTAGAACGGCGCCGAGCGCGGCCGGCGCGGCATCTGCGGTGCCGAGTGCGAAGTAGAGGGCACGGTAGAGCGCGAAGAGACGTTCGTAGACAGCAACCGCTTCCGGCTGCGGCAGAAATGTGCGATGCGGCAGGCAAAGCATCGATTGTCCCTGCTCGACCGAGCTCACCGCACCAGCGGCTAGCAGCGCGAAGATGCAGGAGCCGAGACTGGTGGGTGTGCCGTCCGGCACCAGCACCGGCTTGTTCAGGACATTCGCGTAGACCTGGTTCAGCACCGCATTCTGCTGCGGGATGCCACCGCCATTGATGATGCGCTCGACAGGCACTCCGTTTTCGGCCATGCGCTCGAGAATGATGCGGGTGTGGAATGCCGTGCCTTCGATGGCGGCAAATAACTCGTCCTGCGCGGTGTGAACAAGATTCCAGCCGAGCGTGACGCCGCCGAGCTCCGCATTCACGAGCACGGTGCGGTCGCCGTTGTCCCAGCTCAGGCGCAGCAGGCCGGTCTGCCCCGCGCGATAGCGCTCCAGCCCCTGCGAGAGATCCTTCACCCTGGTGCCGGCACGCCGCGCGATGGCTTCAAAGATATCGCCGGTTGCGGAAAGCCCCGCTTCGACGCCGGTGTAGGCAGGATGCACGCTTCCCGGCACCACGCCGCAGACGCCGGGGACGAGGGTCGTGCGCTGCTCCATCGCGATGATGCAGGTCGAGGTGCCCACGACGTTGACGACATCACCCTCGCGGCAACCTGCGCCGATGGCATCCCAGTGCGCATCGAAGGCGCCGACGGGAATGGGGATGCCGGCGCGCAGGCCGAGCGCATCGGCCCACTCCGCCGAGAGATGACCGGCGATGTGGTCGGATGTGAGGTATTCGCCCGCCAGCTTTTCGCGCACGCCATCGAAGAGCGGATCGACCTTCGACAGAAATGCCTGCGATGGCAAGCCATCCCACTTCGGATTCCACATCCACTTGTGGCCCATGGCGCAGGCGCTGCGCTTGACCTGCCTGGGATCGGTAATGCCGCAGAGGGTTGCGGCAACCATGTCGCAGTGTTCGAAGGAGCTGGCGAAGGCGGCGCGCTTGTCGGGATTGTGCCGCAGGAAATGCAGCAGCTTGGCGAAGCCCCACTCGTGCGAGTAGACACCGCCGCACCACTCAATTGCTTCGAGGTTTTCCGCATGGGCCAGCGCGGTGATCTGCTGCGCCTCCTTCTTCGCGCGATGGTCGCACCACAGGTAGTACTCGGAGAGCGGCTGCATCCCGGCGTCGACCGCGACGACGCTCGATCCAGTGGTGTCGAGTGCCAGCGCGACCACGTCGCCGCCACGCACTGCTGTTTGCTCCAGTGCGGCGCGCATGGCCTTGACCAGCGCATCCATCTGATCGTCGTGCGACTGCGTGGCGTAGTCGGGATCGTCGCGGCGGCGATGCAGCGGGTATTCTGCCGTTGCCGTGCCGAGACGTCCGCGCGGTTTGCCGGAATCGTCTGGTTTGCCGTTCTTTGGTTTGCCGCTCTCGGGATCGCTGTCGAGCAGCGTCACGCGTACGCTCAGGGTGCCGAAGTCTACGCCTGCAACGATGGGCACGTCGGTCTAGGCCTCCGGCTGATTGTGGTAGTACATGTCCCATCCGAGATAGCGGACGGCAGCTTCGTAGACGGAGCTGGCGGTCTGCGAGAAGTTCGCCGCGACATGATGCTCGAAGCCCTGCTCGCAGATGTAACGGAGCAGCTTCTGCAGCTTGGGAATGTAGGCCACGCCTGCGCCACCAAAGGTCTCGAGCGGATCCTTCGTAAACTCGCCTTCGCCAACATAGCCGCGGATGCGGCCAGTGAAGTCGTCGGTCGAGAAGCGGGCAAAGCTCATCGCACCGGCCTTGACACGACCCACGCAGGTGCCGAAGGTATTCTCCTTCCCTACTGTGCCGGCAATGATCGCCTGAAAGTCCATGACGACGTCTTGAAAAAAATGCTTCGGCAAATTGGAGCAGTGGAAGCAGACGCACTTGTCCGGATCGCTGCCGTAGTTGTTGTTCCAATCGAGCAACGCACTGGGCGTCTCGCTGGCCAGCGCCAGGGCGTGCATGCCCATCACACCGCATACATCCACCTCGCATGCGGAGGCGAAGAGATTCTCGCTCATCATGCTCATCACCGTACACGGAACGACGCCGAAATATTCCTCCATCGAGGTCCAGCACTGGATGGCGGAGATGGTGCAGTAGGTCTGCTTCATCCAAGCTTCAATCACCGCGCCAAGCTTGGACATCTTCAGCAGCGCGGCTTCGGGGATGTTGTTGGTCGAAACGTATTTTTTAATGGCGGCAAGCTTGGCCTGGACGGCGTCGTCCGTGTCTTTCAGCCGGTCGATGCGGCCGAAGATCTCCGACAGATCGAGGGGTTCGACCGAGATGCCGGAGCGCTCCAGCAGCTTCTCTGAATAGCGCACGGTGTTGAATGCAGCGGGTCGCGCGCCAATGGAACCGATGCGCAGATTGCGGAAGCCGCGTACGATGCGGCAGACGGCGGTGAACCAGGCGAGATCCTTGGCAAAGGATTCGGAGTTCGGCGCGGAGGTGTGCAGCGAGGTGATCGAGTACGGAATGCCGTACTGCTTCATGTTGTTGCAGGCCGACATCTTGCCGCAGAAGCTGTCGCGGCGGTCGGAGATCTTCATGTCGTCCGTGCGGTCGGGCGTGGCCTGCACCAGCACCGGCACCTGCAGGGTGGAGTGGCGGATGGCATCGACGATGCCGCGCTCTTCGCCGAAGTTGGGCAAGGTCACGATGATGCCGTCGATCTCGTCGCGGTGCTTGCGGAAGAGCTCTGCGCAGCGGCGGGCTTCATCCGGCGTCTCCACCGCGCCGAACTTCGACTGCTCCGGCGTCAGCGCGATCACGCGGATGCCTGCTTTCTCCAGGACGCCGATCATCGCCTCTCTGCCTTCCTTGGCGAGGTGGTCCGGAAAGAAGCCACGATTTCCAACAATCAATGCAAGCGTTATCAGTTTTGCCATAGGACTAACCAGATCTTTCTTCTCTGCAGAATTCAATTGTGACGATGTTTCCCGCGATTCTTCTACCTTAGCGTCGCGGCCAGAACTTTACCGTGTAGACGCCACCGGATATGGCGAGCAGCGCTCCCCACCAGATAGGAGCGTGCAGTTGCGACAAGCGCCGGAGGATGCGCCAGCGGATGGCTGAGCTCCCAGAGCCCGGCTGCGAGGATGACGATTCCGTAGGCCAGCAGCATGATGCCTGCGAAGAACCAGATCGACATTGTTGCGCGCATGGGCTGCTCCTTACCAGAAGATGATGTTCAGTGCGAGAAACACGACGAAGACGGCCGAAGCCCATACGATGGGTTTTTGATACCAATGATCGTCGTGCTCCTTTGGAATGGGAGAGGCGCCGTAGACCAGACCCGCGAGTTCGGCGACCGGCCGCGGTTTGGTCAGCAGGCTGACCACAACGGTAACAATGACGCATACGATCCATGACCATAGCGCCCGATAGATGTTTTCCGCCATGTCCTTGGCATCGGGCGAGAGCGCGACGTAGCGCAGCGCCGTGGGATCCACGCGAACCCAACCCCACAGACTAATGGAGGTCGCGGTGCCCGACAGCAGTCCCCAGAAGCCGCCTTGCTTCGTTGCGCGGGTCCACAGCATGCCCAGGATCACGGTGCCGAAGAGGGGCGCGATGAAGAAGCTGAAGAGCTGCTGCACGTAGTCCATGATGCTGGCGGCGTGCTGCACCAGGTATGCCGTGCCGACAGACACGAGCACGCCGACGAAGGTGGACCATCGCCCCATGGCCACGTAGTGGCGATCTGTTGCCTTTTTATTCAGGAACGCGCCGTAGAGATCATAGGTCCACACGGTCGAAAATGCGCTGACGTTGCCGGCCATGCCCGACATGAAGCCCGCTATCAGCGCGGTGACACCCAATCCCAGCAGCCCGGGGCCGCAGTAGCGCACCAGCATCAGCGGTAGAACCTCGTTGTAGCTGTGCATGTGGCTGGCTACCGCCTGCGACTCACCGACCAGATGAAATGGCAGCACCGAGAGCGCAAGCAAGCCGGGCAGGATGACGATGAAGGGCACCGCCATCTTGAAGGCGGCGCCGATGATGGGCGCCATGCGTGCGGAGCGAATGTTGTCCGCCGAGAGCACGCGCTGGACGACCAGGAAGTCGGTGGTCCAATACCCGAAGCTGATCACAAAGCCGAGGCCGAAGACAATCCCCGTCCAGTGCACTCCCATGGGATTCGAACTGAAGTGTCCCAGAGTGGACCATAGATGCACATAATCGGAGCGGCCCAGATTATGCATGATCTGGGCGCGCAGATTGGTCCAGCCGCCTACTTCGACCAGGCCCAGGATGGGGACGATTGCGGCTCCCACCCAGATAAGGATGAATTGGAGAACCTCGTTGAAGATGGCAGAGCGAAGTCCGCCGAGTGCGACATATACAGCGACGGTAATCGATGAGACCCAGATGGAGAAGTTCAGGTTCCAGCCGAGAACGACTTTCATGACCAGCGCCATCGAATACATGTTGATGCCGCTCATCAGCACGGTCATGAAGGCAAAGCTGATGGCGGAAAGCGCGCGTGTGGCGTCGCCATAGCGCAGATGCAGGTAGCCGGGAACCGAGTGCGTCTTCGAGATGTAGTAGAAGGGCATCATCACGATGCCGAGGAAGAGCATCGCGGGGATGGCGCCGATCCAGTACCAGTGCGTTGCGAGAATGCCGTACTGATAAGCGGCTCCGGCCCAGCCCATCAGTTCGAGCGATCCAAGATTGGCCGATACAAAGCTCAATCCGGCGATCCAGGCGGTCATCTCGCGACCGGCCATGAAGAACTCCTCACTCGTGTTCGAGGAGCCCTTCAGGTAAAAGCCGATGAAGATGACGATGCCGAAGTAGATGGCGATGACCAGCACGTCGACCGAGTCGAGACGGGCGAGCGACTGGCCGGCCGCCTGACCGGCAAAAACGAGGGCGAGTTGGGAAAGCGTGGGAATCGGCATGACGTCAGAAGCGGCGGTCAGCTCTCCTGTCCATAGGTTTTGCCGGCGCCATGCTTGCGGAAGTAGTGGCGATCGAGCAGATGCTGGGCCACGCCGGTGCATGATG
The DNA here is from genome assembly GCA_963763665.1 of uncultured Acidobacteriaceae bacterium. Taxonomy (GTDB): domain Bacteria; phylum Acidobacteriota; class Terriglobia; order Terriglobales; family Acidobacteriaceae; genus KBS-83. Next base: position 12,853 of record CAVXPT010000016.1, read on the forward strand.
CGTTCAGTGTTGCTGTGTAGTAGGCCATGCGGGCGACGGCCTCGAGAACGACCGCGTTGTGCGCGGCATCTGCCGGCGTCGCTCCCCAGCAGAATGGAGCGTGGCCTGCGACGAGCACCGCCGGGATGGCGAGGGGATCGATTGGGGTCGCGCCCTGCGGTCCGCCCTGGACAAAACGCCGCACGATGGCGTGGCCGGTGTTCAGTACATAGTCGCCGCCTACTTCGTCCGCGCTCAGCTCCTCGGTCACCGGGACCGGGCCGTAGAAATAGTCGGCATGGGTGGTGCCGTAGGCGGGAATCTCCCGCCCCGCCTGCGCCCACGCGGTGGCAAACTCCGAATGGGTGTGGACCACGCCGCCGATTGCGGGAAAGGCCCGATAGAGCAACAAATGCGTCGCCAGATCGGACGATGGACGCAGCGAACCTTCCACCAGCTTTCCATCCAGATCTGTCAGCACCAGATCGCCCGGCTTCAGGTCCTCGTACGGCACGCCGCTCGGCTTGATTGCGACCAATCCGCTCTCGCGGTCCATGCCGCTGGCGTTGCCAAAGGTGTAAAGGATCAAGCCGCGGCGGACGAGCTCAAGGTTGGCCTCCAGCACGGCGGAGCGGAGGGCTTCCAGACGCATAAGACGATCCTCGCAGGAGATTAGAGCATTTTTCCTGATGCTGTGCGCTAGCGGAGACGATCTCGGCGTGGCCCTTCCTTAACGAAAGGCCACATGTGCTTCTGATGGCCGCTCTACACCCACAGGGATACTGCTCTCGCGGTGCCAGTCGACGATATGCAGCCGCGCGGAGCAGTATCGCACAGTGGAGATATCGAAGGAAACGTTTTCTACAACGAGATGATTGCATCACCGGCTGCGACGTGCCCGGTCGAACAGCCTCTATACTCGTCCCCATGCAGAAGCGTGCAAAAACAGAAAAGCCACGCGCCCGGATGGATATCCGCGACGTGGCGCGCCGCGCCGGCGTCTCCATCTCCACTGTCTCTCGCGTCACCAACAGCAAAGGCACCGTGAACCGCGAGATGGCAGAGCGCGTCTGGCGTGCGGTGCGCGAGCTCAACTATCAGCCCGACCCGCAGGCCCGGGCCCTGGTTTCCGGACGCAGCCACATCATCGGCCTCATGGTCACGGAGATCACCAATCCGTTTTTTCCCGAGCTGATCCAGCGCTTTGAACAATTCGCGGTCGAAGGCGGCTACGAGGTCCTGCTGGCTTCGACACCGAATGACGCGGCCAGTATCTCGATGTCGGTCCGGCGCATATTGCAGCGCAAGGTGGATGGCGTCGCGGTGATGATGTTCGGCCGCGAGGCGCCTATCCTCGAAGAGCTGGCAACGCATGCTGTGCCGCTGGTCGTGATGGATGGCGCTCCGGACTTTCCCAAGATCGACGCTGTCCGCGTGAATTACGACGAAGGGATACGGCAGGCGGTTGCGCACCTGGTCGACCTGGGACATCAGGCTATCGCCTTCGTCAGCGGCCCTTTGGAGCAGACCTCGGCAAGATACCGGCGCGACGCATTTGAGAAGGCGATGCGCACACAACAGTTGAAACTGCGCTCCGACCTGATGATCGAAGGCGACCATACACTCGAAGGCGGCATGACCGCGATGTCGAAACTTCTCGCGCGCGCGATCCCGCCGACCGCAGTCGTCTGTTCGAATGACCTCACAGCGATCGGTGTTCTGCATTGCCTCTTCGAAGCGGGCAAGCAGGTCCCCGCAGATCTTTCCGTCATCGGCTTCGATGACGTGCACATCGCCCAGTTCATGCTGCCGCCACTCACCACGGTGCGGATGTCGTGCACTGAGATCGCACAGGCCGCATTTGCCACGCTTCGTCACCGCATCGAGCCTGGCTCTGCGCGCAAGGCCATTCATCCCGTGGACACGAGACTGATCCTGCGTCAGACAACGGGTGCGCCCCCGGCGGCGCGGACCCGGCGTCCGTCAAAGTGAAATCGTCTCTTTAAAATGAGGGGGAAATGCGGGAAGCGGAGTTGGCCAGGGTTGCGGCCGCGGCGATTGCACTCCGACCGAAAATTGAGTTTGGTTGCCCCCCAGGCAGCCATAGGTGTTGAATTAAAACGGTTTACGTGCCATAAGCGCCCACATACCCTGTTCTGTACCCCAATATTTTGGGGGATGAAATCGCACCGTTCGGAACCACATCGAACCGTTACTTCGGCAGCGGATGACCCAACGGGCTCCGTGATGATCCTCTGTCCAGTTTGCATAGAGCGGCGCTCCTACATCCTCTGTGCGGAAGTGTTCTAGGCCAACCGGGTTGGGACGTTATGCGGACGCTACGAGGGAGGCCGGGGAGGCTATGGAGGACGCCAATGACAAACCACCCTACCGGCACTGGCACACGGTCTGCACTGCCTGTGGGAAGGTCACACTGGCCCGCCCTGCCGGGTTCCTGGTGAGATCGAACCGGTTGAGCCCAACCCCGTCGTTAAATGTCAGCATTGTGACGATACGCGGCAGTACCTCACCGGCGCTTGCTTCCTTGCTCCGCTTTCTGCGGCGGGCTCAGGCAGGGCAGGTGGAACCGTCGCCGTGGTGGCCGGGTTGATAGCAGCGGTAAAGCTGGCGCGGGTTGATCCAGAGAGATACAGAGCAGCAGTCCCCGCGTCCGATCTGCAATATCCGACTCTATTACGATTGCGCGAATGGTTATCGAAGCCAGCAAGAAGGAGTGAAAAGCAAAACTCCTGGAGTCTAAATTGCATCGAATCGTACGATATGGGCGGTTTACGATCCCAGCCAATGAGAACTGCCAGTCCAGGAGAATTCCACTGTTAGACCCTTCCCCTAATTCTTCAGTGACAGGTCAGACACTACTCGATCCCCGCTTCCATCTCGCAGCAATCGTTGATTCGGCTGATGACGCCATCGTGAGTAAGGATCTAAACGGCATAGTCAGGAGCTGGAACCAGGGGGCCTACAAAATTTTCGGCTACACGGCTGAGGAGATGATCGGGCAGCCCATCCTGAGGATCATCCCGGACGAACTGCATTACGAAGAGGATGAAATTCTCCAGAAACTGAGGGCGGGAGAGCGTATCGATCATTACGAAACGAGACGCAAAAAAAAGAACAATGAAATCATTCCTGTTTCAGTATCAATCTCGCCTATAAGGGATGAAGCGGGCCAAGTAGTCGGCGCTTCGAAGATCGCACGCGATATTTCCGATCGCAAGCGGATGGAGGCTTTGCTGATTCAAGGCGAAAAACTGGCGGCTACCGGACGCATGGCCGCCGCTATCGCTCACGAGATCAACAACCCTCTTGAGTCATTGATAAATTTGATATTTCTGGCACGCCAGGAGAGCGCAGTCGAAGGAAAGGCCTACCGCTATCTCCTCACCGCGGAAGAAGAATTAGAGCGCGTATCCCACCTGGCCCGCCAGACGCTGGGCTACTACCGGGATACAGGTACCCCTGCCGAGGTTCATCTTCATGTTCTGCTCGAAAACGTGTTAACCGTATACAATGCGAGGCTTTTGTCTACTAACATCTCCGTAGACACGCGCTTTAACGATTTGCAGAAGATACTGGTCAGCAAGGGGGAGATGATCCAAGTCTTCTCCAATATAATCGCAAACGCAATCGATGCGATGCGCCAGGGAGGATTACTCCGAATCAGTACGAGAAATATCTCCGGTAGCACAGGAGATGGCGTTCAAACCACGATTCAGGATAGTGGGAATGGAATCCAACCTGAGCATTTGGCAAGAATCTTTGAGCCGTTCTTCACTACGAAAGGTGACCTAGGGAGCGGTATTGGGCTCTGGGTGGCAAAGCAGCTGGTCGAAAGACGGGGTGGTCAAATCTCGGTGACAAGTAGCACTGAAAGGGGAAAAAGTGGCACAAGCATTTCCATATTCATGCCGTTTGCCATTCCCGTACCGCGCATTGAGACCGAGCACGAACGAGGTCGTGATTCTTAGGACTCGACTATGATCGGGATGATTTCAGGCTCCGTTTATTTGTCGGATACGTTCTTTCGAAATCCGACTGACCTCACCTCTGACCGTACGGTTGATAAGGAATCTGAGCCAATTCGTTTCAAGGTCCTTGTTGTTGACGACGAAAAGCTCATCGCGGATACCATCTCTGAAATTCTGAGACGTGCAGGCTTCCATGTGATGACGGCCTATGATGGTTGGGAAGCCTTACAAAGTGCTGGTCTATTTCGTCCGGATTATCTGCTCTCTGATGTGTTGATGCCCCAAATGAACGGGGTTGAACTGGCAATCGCAATCCAGAAGATGCATCCGGCCGCGAAAATCCTGCTTTTTTCAGGTCAGGCGGGAATCTCGGAGATACTGCTTAGTGGTCAGCGGCAAGGACTCAAATACGAATTGATCGCGAAGCCAATCCATCCGCTTAAGCTAATCGAGATACTGAAAGATCAGGAATAGAAGGTCACAACTTGGCCGACCAGCTATCGAGACCATTTCACCATCGAGAGAACAACGAAGATGGGACCTTTGTCGCTTCGTGCGATAGGCTGTCCGGTGTCCGTTCCTCCAGCGCTATCGTGATGGGCGCTCCAGCTCCGATGCCTAAATGAGTAACCATCAAAACCTATTGTTGCTGAGGAGGACGATTGAGACTTGTCGTGCTGATGATTGAAGTGGAACAGTTGGAAGGAATTTCAACGAGAAAGCTAGTCTTGGAGACCGCACGGCACAATGTAATCACCGCCTACACCAAAGATGCGGGTGCAGAGCTTTTGCGTCGATTCCCAAACGTTGATGTGGCCGTAGTCCATACTGAGCTTGACGACTCTTCTTTTAAAGAGACCGTTAGAGAGCTGAAGGGCGTTCTCGGCGATCTGCCTGTGATAGGGGTTTCGCCGCGAAGCGATGTAGACAAGGATGGCGCAGATTACCTCATTCCTAGCCATGACCCCCAGGCCCTTCTTAATCTTCTTGCGGAAAAGTTTGAGGCGGGTAAATCCGATTCTGGCGATGACGACTAGAGTCGCGGTTCCTCCACATCTCTAGTCGTTTAACCTCTATGGCCAAAGACTCATGAAGAAGAAAAGGCCCACAGCCCCGTGCGGGAGTCTGTGAGCCCAAATTGGTCTTGAGAATGCTTATGCCGCAGTTGCGTCCCGTAGTGCCTTTACTTTGTCGTGTGATTGCTGGATGTGAGGCTGCTGCTTTCTCAGAATGCTGGTAATCGACGAGGGAATTCCGCTGGCTTTGAGAGCCTCTTCGTAAGCCTTTTTGGCCACATCTTCCCCTTGCTCGGCAGTGTCCAAAAGCGTGTGATCGCTACCGCCAACCTTCCCTTTAAGCTCACCCCATGCCCGGTGTACCGTACCGGACGCTGTTCCACCTTCTTCAACCTTCTTCCCGGTTTCCGCACTCAACGCCGACTCCAAGTCGTTGGCGAATTCAGCTCGTCTTGCGGCTTCTTCCTGGAAAAAGGTCTTCGCTGTGGGATTCTTAATTTCTTTGCTCAGAGACTGAAATCCCCGCTCCCCATCGTGCAGCACTTCGATGACGGTGCGTACCACTGTTTCTTCAAATGCCATTACTCACCTCTGCTAATGAGATGACTCCGCATCGCGATGGTTGTCCTTATGCATTCTTGACG
>CAVXPT010000017.1:0-4279 GCA_963763665.1 uncultured Acidobacteriaceae bacterium
CGCACCGATATCCGGATTCTCCTTACTGCGGTAGCGAGTCCACCAACTGGTGTCGACGCTCAACTGCATGAGATTCGTAAGACGTCCAACCTTCCTGGCTCCCGGCGCAGCGCTGCCCGGCAGATTGCGGAACTTGTCCAGGTTGATGGGCCGCTGCCCCTTCGATTTCAGGTAGGCGCGGAGAAATGCTACGTGGCTGATTTCATCGTCGGTGTTATCGGAGATGTATTGCGGCATATCGAGGTCAAGCTGCTCAAGAGCGGTGATGTAGCCCTGGCTCGGGCCGCCCACCGCTTCCACGCCTCCGAGCTCTCGATACTGCTGCCACAGATCGGTCTCGATAATCTCCGCAGCAAGCAATAACTGCAGGATCGCGATATCTCCCTTGGTGATGCTCTGTTGCTCGCGTTCCTGACCGAAGGCCGATACACCACGACCTAATATGCCGACGCTTGCAGTAGCTACGCCCGCAGCCAGCATCCCAGTCTTGAGAAACGAACGCCGGTTCGGAACCTGCTTTTCGAGTTGCTTCATTGGCCATCTCCTTTTATTCGGGAATCGTTTAGTGTTGAGCGTCCGACACCTTTCGCCTTACGTTGCCAGGCCGCAAAGAGAGTGCGCGTCGACTGACGCGGCGGAGCGTTATCTTTCCCGTTCCGATCGATCGTCCCGATCACTCGGCTGCAGCAAGTGGTCAAAGACAAAATCGGCAACATGCTCCCCTAGCTCACTTCCGGTCGTCAGGTCTGACCGGAAATGCACTCCGGCAAAGATGCGGCTCAGGGTCGCCTCTCGCTCCGCGGCGGAGAGGCTTGTGAATGAGCGCTCCACTCCAGGCAATACCTCGGACGTGACCTTGAAATTGAACCGGTCTCGCCCAAAGAACGACTTGAGTACGAACGCGCCACTTGCGCTGATCACCGCGTGCGCACCGGGATATGCAGGGTCCGGGGTCGTCTTGCCGACCTGAGGAAGCCAGTTCGCATCCACGTTGGTGTTCGGATTTTTGTCTGTGTCAGCGGCACGAATCGCAGTAACGGGCCGCCAGAAGTTGTACGTGTACTTTGCGTCATAGAACGCGATCACGTCATCTGCGAAGGTGAGGTTCAGCAAGGCGAATAATCGTGCACTCTGTGGAAGCGAAAGCTTGTGCTCCAGAGCCGCGGTCTGCGCGATCTCATTCCAGTAATTCTGTATGGCCCCATTCCAGAAACGCCCGGTTAAAGCCTGGTCTGCCGTGGCCTTCTTACTGTTCGCGATGCCAAATGACTTCACTTCGTTGAAGACCCTGGTGTACCTGGCGCTCGTCAATTCCGGCGGTGGTCCGGGACGAAACTGGCTTGCGCTCAACAAAGCAAACGGAGTGACTCTGGACCACTCGGTGAACTGCGGCGCGGGAAAGTTGGGCGGCGTCGATTGAAACTGGCCCGGCCCGCTTCCAAATACAAATGGCGCGGGCGTGACGCTCGATCCATCGTCACTTCGGGCATCAAGGATGGCATCCGCCACCATGTCCCCGAGCTTGATCCCCTGGTCCTTCTGGGTCCCGGTGGGAATCGCCGCCAGCATTTGTTCCAATTCTACGTCCAGTGTTGTCTGGAACGCCGGGTACAGCGCGACCAGCACATCGTGCGCTGCGGCATCTGCTGCCGCGGCTTCCGAAGCCTTGCGGGAGACGCCCGCAAAGCTTACTAAGTACGGAGTGTGGGTCCGATCTATGTTGTTCACCGCGTCATAGATCGCGGCATGCAGGATCGCAAAGCTGCGTGTGGGATGAATGGTTGCAGACTGCGCGCCAGGTGTGCGCACGATGACCAGCAGGGCCCGGTTCCACGCGACGACGGGGTCGAGCAACGGATCCGCCGCGCCCGAGGTGTTCTGATTTGCACTATTGTTGAATCCACCGGCCGGACTGGTGGCGTGACCTGTAATGCTGGCACAAAGAAGTGACAGCGTGAGCAATATCTTTCTCATGCGGAATGCTCCGTTTCTGATTTGTCCACGTTGACCGCCCATTCCCCGAGATCCGTGCGAGGTGGAGAACAACCGACATCGATGCTGAGCCAAATATTTGCGAGCGAAAGCCATAGCTCGTCCCGCGCGGCATGATCTGCCACGCCATGCACTCTCGCTGGTTTCGCTAACTGAGGCGTCGACGAAATATTCCAGAAAATTGAAAATATTTCCGCGCGATGATTGCAGTCGCTCTGTCGAACACAAGGTGTGGAGGACGAGATCAATGCACTTCGCCCGCACGACAATACCAATATCCGCTGCCGATATCCGCCACGAAAAGCGGCGACCGAGCGTCCACGACTATTTGACGTTTCGATGACACGGCGGTGACATAACCTCCATTCCTGCTCCTTCACACTGAAGAAGGTTCCCTAACACAACTGTGACTGCACGGAGCGCTCGCCATGAGCTTGACTCGACGTATCTTCATCCAGCGCATGGCGCAGATCGGCGGATACTCCGCTGCGTTCAGCACGATGCGGGCCCTTGGCCTTATCGCCGCTCCCGGCCCTTCTCCGCTGCCGCAGCTTGCAGCCGACTTCGGCAAAGGAAAGAAAGTCGTCATCCTGGGCGCTGGAATCGCTGGTCTTGTGTCTGCATATGAGCTCAGGAAGGCGGGCTTCGAATGTACGATCCTTGAAGCGCGCATCCGTCCGGGTGGCCGCAACTGGACAGTCCGCGAGGGGACCAAGGTCGAGTTCACCGATGGCACGGTGCAGAGCTGCGATTGGCAGGGCGGTGGCTATTTCAACGCGGGCCCCGCCCGCATTCCGTCCATCCATCACCATATGCTTGGATACTGCCAGGAGCTTGGCGTCCCGCTTGAGGTCGAGGTCAATGCTCCCGCTCCGCATTGATGCAGGCCGACATTCTCAACGGCGGCACGGCCGTTCAGCAGCGCCAGGTCGTCTACGACACGCGCGGCTACATCGCCGAACTTCTCACCAAGTCCCTCAACAAACATACCCTCGACGACGAGCTCTCGCGGGAAGACACCGTCCTGCTCACTGAGTTCCTCCGCGGCTTTGGCGATCTCAACAGCAGCGGAAACTACATCGGCACCACGCGCGCCGGCTTCACCACATCACGCGGGGCGGGCCTCGTACAATCCGCGCTGCACCAGCCGCTGAAACTCAGCGAACTCCTCGCCGCCAACTTTTCGAAAGGGGAGTTCTACGAAGAGCAGATCGATTGGCAGGCCACCATGTTCCAGCCCATCGGAGGCATGGACCGCATCCCTCACGGCTTCGCCAGGTCTCTCGGAGAGATCATTCACTACGAGTGCGTGGTCAAAGAGATCACCACCGGCGACAGGAGCGTCACAGTTGCTTACACGAAGTCCGGCACAGCACTGACTCTCACCGCCGACTTCTGCATCTGCACCATACCCATCGCAATCCTTCACCAGACAAAGAACAACTTCTCCCCGGAGACCAGGAAGGCCTTTACCGGCATGCCCATGACTGCTCAGTACAAGATTGCCTGGGAGTCGCCGCGCTTCTGGGAGAAGGAAAACAACATTTACGGCGGCATCTCTTTTCTCGACGACGCAGTCGACCTGGTCTGGTATCCAACCGACAAGATGTTCTCGCCTACGGGCGTTTTGATCGCCGGATTCAACGTTGAGCGCGAGGACATCACGGACAAGATCACGCCATTCGGTTCGCTACCGTCGAACCAGGCTAAGCTCGACGCCTCGCGTGCTGCGGTGGAAAAGCTTCACCCCGGTCGTTCCCACTTACTTACCAAGCCCATATACGTCAGTTGGAGCAAGGTTCCCTACTCGCTGGGCGCTTTTGCCAACAACCGTCATATCGAATGCGACCCGGCCTACGCCCAGCTCGATAAGCCGCAAGGCCAGACATATTTCGCCGGAGACTACCTCTCCCACCTCGTAGGCTGGCAGGAAGGTGCAGCTCTCTCGGCCCACCACGCCATTGACCGCATCGCGCAACAAATCCGCGGTTGAGCCAGGTTGACTCAGTTGCGCGACGCAGGCGGCCGCGTGAGCTAGTCTTTGAAGACATGGACCAGCAAGCGTTGCTCCTGACATTGCAACTGGCTGCCGTAACCACAGCGATTCTGCTGCCGCTGGCGCTGGTGCTTTCGGCTTGGCTGGCGCGGTCGCGGAACTGGGTGGCGCGCGTGCTGGAGGCAGGTGTGGGGCTGCCGCTGGTGCTGCCGCCTACGGTGCTGGGGTTTTATCTGCTGGTGCTGCTGGGACCGGCGACGGCGCCGGGACGGCTGCTGGTGCGCATCGTCG
>CAVXPT010000018.1:0-26435 GCA_963763665.1 uncultured Acidobacteriaceae bacterium
TCCTTGGCCTCAGCCCTGCCGCGCTGACGGTCTATGCGCTCTACGCCTCACGCACGGAGACGGTGGCGGGCATGTCTGCGTTGACGTTCGCGGTGACGATTGCGGTTGCGGGCCTGCCGATTTACTTTGTGGCGAAGCTGTCCCGGCGCGATCCGCTCAAAGCTATTCGCTAGAGCAGTTTCGGGTGGTGAGAGGAGTCACCATCCGGCGGACTTTGTCTCTACCGAGTAGAGCGAGGCGTGGGTCAGGATGTAGAGCGTACGGTGATCCGGGCCGCCGAAGATGAGGTCGATGGGGCGCTCGGGGACGTCGATGCGACCGATGAGCTTGCCATCCGGGCTGAAGACCTGCACCTGACCGGCGGCGAGATAGACGTTGCCGGCCTTGTCCTGGGTGACGCCTTCTCCGCCGGCATCGGCGAAGAGCTGCATGTCCGATATAGTGCCTGACTCGGATACGTTTACCTTGTAGGTCTTCTCCTGCGCCTCGTCGCTGACGTAAAAGGGCTGGCCGGGGATGGCTTTCGCGAGCCCGAAGCCGTGCAGGATGTCGGCCATCTTGGTGCCCCAGGAGAGCGTGCCCTGCATGAAGTCCTCAGCCGCGGGAATGTAGAGGGTGCGATCCGGCGAGATGAATTGCCACGGGCGCGGGGTGGCGATGCCTTCTGCCTCCCATGCGTCGACGGCGCGCACAGCGGTCATGCCGGGGCGCGGCGCGGAGGGCTCGGCGGTGAGCATAGTGAGTCTGATCGAGTGGCGCATCGGGTCGGAAGCTGTAGACGGTTCCCTTCCCCGCGTAGGAGACGACGAGGAGGTTGCCGGCTTTGTCGAAGATGAGGTTGACCGGCTCCAGCGGCGCGTCGCGGATGACGACGGCTTCGCGCGTCTTCGGATACCAGCGATAGATGCGCTGCCAGTGGGCGTCGACGAAGTAGAGCTGGCCGCCGTTGTCGGTAGCCGCGCCGGAGATGTTAAAGAAGCCGGTGGCAAGGCGTTCGACGTGGGCGCCGGGTGCAAGAACGGAAGACGCGGTGTTCGTGTTCCGCGGTTGGGCCTTTGCATTTCCCGGAATATCAAGCGAGGCGAACTCGCGTGGGCGCACTTCGGTGTGCGCAGTGGAGTCAACCAGCGAGTTGTCGAAGGCGACCTTGCTGTTGCTATCCGTGTGCATGTTGCGGATGCGGATGTCCGACGACTCAGAGACCTTGACCGCGCAGCAGAAGGGTTGATAGCTGCTGATGACGCGGTACCCGTGATAGTTGGCGACGGTGATGTTGCGCGACCGCGAGATTTCGAGCGGCAGCGCGAAGCCGCCTTCGCCGCGCTCCTCTTCGGTTTGCAGCGCGATAATCTCCCAGTTTTCGACTCGATCGAGTTTGACTTCCGTGCGGACATGATGCTCGCTGGAGAGCTCGTAGACGCGGCCGGGCGTGGTGGTGTCGGAAACATAGAGGCCGGCCTGCGCAAAGGTGCTGGGCGTCCAGATGTTGGCGAAGGTGCCGCCGCCGCCGTTGGTGACCCAGAGGCTGGGATACTGCGCGTCCCATCGACGGTGGATGTCAGGGTCGGCGGTGTGGGTGTTGTTGTAGGGGTCGATGCGCGTGCCGTCGGCGGCGTTGGTGCCGTGGCCGCCGAGGAAGCGCACATCGTCCATGAGCGAGTCGGCGCCGGACTGCCAGAGTGCGCCGACGGCGCGGTCGTTGATGCCGTTGGTATAGAGGCCGATGCCAACGACGATGTTGTGGCCGCCCTTGGGTGTTTCGAGGAGCGGCACGGGCGCGCCCGGTCCCTGGAAGGCTGCGGTGCCATCGAGGATGTCGAACTGCGTCATGCTGGGGTGCAGGCCGATAAGGACCGTCTCCGGCTTGAGGTGCAGCGTGTTGCTGACGATGTAGCGGCCTTCCGGGATGTAGAGGACCTTATGCTCGTCGATGGCTTTCTGAATCGCGGCAGTATCGTCACTGACACCGTCACCTTTTACGCCGAGACTGCGGAGATTCGTCCAGGTATCGGCAGGCGGAAGGGCCGCGATGATGTTGCTGCCGTCGGCAGGGAGGGACGAAACGGCGTGTGCGTCGAAGCTGGTGCGAATCTCGCCGACGAGGCCGGGAGCAGGAATGATGAGGCCGTGGGAGTAGGACTTGACGACGTAGTCCTCGGCAGGGGCCGCTGATTTCTGTCCGCTGCCGCGCAACAGAGCGAAGACGGGGACGTGATGGCAGGCGATGTTTTCGAGATTGATCTCGGTGCGGGGATTCTTCTCGTTGCTGATGGTGATGGCGGGGCCGCTGATGTTCTCAAAGCGCGTGTTCTTCACCCATAGCTCTTCGTAGTAGTGGGGGTCGATGTCGATGGCTTTGGGCACATTGCGGAAGCTGTCGTGATCGAGTGTGAGGCCAGCCTCGTGCTCACTGATGGCGGCTTTGCGCTGTCCCTCAAAGGTGGAATCGAGCAGCGTGAACTGCCATCCGGGCGAGGGCTTGATGGTGACGATGCCGTAGTCGCCGCCGTAGAAGTGCAGGTCCTCGGCTTCATTGCCAACGTCCTTGAGCGCGGTGAGGCCCGACTTGATATGGAAGTCCATGTGGGCGAGATAGCAATGCTGCGCGACGTGGAAGCGGATGGCGGCGGCGGCGGGATTGCCGTTGCCGAGGTCGAAGTCGATGTTGCTCATGGCGGAGTAGAAGGTACCGGGATTGGCGTCGACGACTTTGTTGGTGGCTGGGACTGTGCCGGGAAAGGGCGGTCGCGGGGTGTTGGGCAGATGCCAGTGCCAGTGGCGGCCTTCGGGACGTCCGCCGGTGAAGAAGAACATGTACGCGATACCCTGCTGATAGCCGGGCGTATTGTCCGCGAGCAGAAATTCCGGGCGCGTTGCACCGTAGCCGATGATGCGTACGCTGGGCCACACATAGATGGTGCGGGTGATGCGGTACTTCCCTTCCGGAACGAAGAGGATGCCTTCGCCATGAGCGTCCTCGACCTTATCGATGGCGGCCTGGATGGCTTCGCTGTCATCGGTGATGCCGTCGGCGTGCACGGGAAAATTATCCCTGGTGAGATAGACGGCGGTGGGATCGTCGAGCTTTGCGGTGTAGTAGGACTGCGAGGCCTGGAGCGCCGACGGCGCGGCCACAAGCAGAATGCAAAGGCAGAGGGTTTTCTTCACGATCACCTTCCCATGGAGGAAGCATTTTTGTTTGAGGGCGGGTTCCGGCAGCGAAGTTCAGCCCGACACATTGGGCCAGAGGCGGCCTGCGATGTCAAGGCTGGAAGGTGGAAACAATCGTTTACCTGCTCGATCGGAAAGTATCGCCTTGCTTCAAGGCGCCGCTGGAAAAACAGCAGGACCCTCCGCTGCACTTCGGTCGGGATGACGAGACATGTTGAAGTCCCACATCTCAAAAGCGAGGTGCGGGGCACCGATTGGTCGCCAGGTTCGCACCGATACAGGGACGGTGGTCGCGCTCAGGCGACCACGCCGTTTGAGAGCTTCTTGATCACGGGATAGCATTCGCAGGCGGCGCTTTCCAGGCGCTCGCGATCGAGGATGTGGACGCGCCCCCGCTGGTATTCGATCAAGCCGATGCGCTGGAGCGCGCCCGCCGCGAGGGTGACGGTGGTGCGACGTGAGCCAAGCATCTCTGCGAGGAACTCCTGCGTAATGAGAATTTCGTCGCCCTGAGTGCGATCCTGCAGCATGAGGAGCCAGCGGGCAAGCCGCTCCTCGACCTCGTGCAGGCGATTGCATGCGATAAGCTGGCCGAGGATAAGAGCCTGGGTCTGGATGCTGTGTTGTATGGCGGCACGCAATGGTTCCAGACTTTCCACGTCGCGCGTTAGATCGGCGAAGGGCATGCGTAGCGCGCTGCCGCCCATCTGCATGAAGCAGCGGCTGGGCACGCGATCACTGCCCGCGAGGTGCATACATTCCGCGAGTCCTTCTCGCGCCCACATGCCGGTCTCGACGGACCCGCCGTCCTTCATGGTTGTTACGACGGAGGCAATGCCCGACGTGAGGAAATGCCCGAACTTGGGAGCCTCATGCGCCTCGTAGAGGGCCATGCCCACCGGAAGCGGCACGGGCGAAAGTCTTGCACGAAATTCGTTGAGTTGCGGGGGGAGCGCATTCAGGATGAAGTTGGATGGATGAGGGGTCATTGCTGCTCCTTTGCGGCGCGCAAAGGGGACCCATCCGGATGATGAGAGAGATTTGCGTAACTGTGACCAGAATAACAACGAAATGGCCCGAATAGAGCGTATAAAGGGCATTATGTCGGCTGGATAACATAGGGGTCCGGACGGGGAAGGTTGATCTCAACGACTCCCGTAGAAAGAAGCTGGTTTGCTATGGCTGCTCGCCGCCCTCGCTTGCTCTGTTATGGACATGACGACATGCTGCTCTTCACCCGGAAGTGCATACTGGACAAGGAATTTTCCGTGGAAGATATGCGACGGACTCACACGGTTGCGAGAGATGCTGCCGCAAGGCCCGGTACATCTTGTGGTGTTGTGTCATAGTGTGCCCGAGTCGGAGTGCGAGGAGGTCATCGAGATTTCTCGCGCAGCGTGGCCCGGAGGTAAAGATTCTGACGCTGCAGGAAGCCGACCTCGGCGACTGCGCGCTACATTCCGATAAGACGATGGAAAGCCTCGAAGGGCCACCCGCCCTGCTGCATGAAATCCATGCGCTGCTCGGAACTGTGCGACACTGAACGCAGCACAAAAGGCTACGCGCTAATGATTTTCCGATGCGGCGAGCCCGCCGCTGAGCGCGAAATGACGCAATTGCGCCGACGACTGCCATAACTCGCCGAGCGACTGGATATAAGCGAGCTGCAACTGAAAGAGCGTGCGCTGCGATACCAGCACCTGCGGATATGCGGCGGCCATCTGGCGGTAGCGATCGCGATAGAGATCGTAGGCGCGTTGCGCGCGTGGCAGCAGGTCATTCCGATATCGGGCGGACTGTGCGGCGGCGATGCTGTACTGCTCGATGAGCGGCGCGGCGGAGTGACGCAGGCCGAGCCGGACGCGCGCAGCCTCAGCCTGTGCCGCATCGACGGCGGCCTCGGCGCTCGCGATGTTGCCCTGATTGCGATTCCAGATTGGCAGGTCGATGGAGGCGGAGGCGAAGGACTGCGGACCGGCGGCGATGTTGGGGTTCTGCCGGACCAGCTCGTTGTTCCATTGCTCCCCGGCGCGGAGGGTGAGATCGGGAACGATCTCGCGGCGCGCGCTGCGCAGTTGCGCTTCGGCTGTGTGAACGGCCTGATCGGCGCGCTGGACGGCGGGGCTTTGGTCCAGTATGGTGTCGAGCGATGGCGGCTGCGCGGGCGTTGCGGCTAAGTCGCCGGCAAGCCGCGTGAGCGGCAGATCGGGCTGGCCGGCGGTCGCGGTGAGTTGGTGGAAGGCGGCGATGTAGTGGCGCTCCGCCGTCAGGGTGTCGAGCGCGGCCTGCTCCTGCTCGACTTCGGACTGCAGGACGTCGGGCGCATCGGCCTGGCCGACGTTGGCGAGCTGGCGTGCGGTTTCGGTGGCATCGGCGGCGATGGCGTTGAGCTGTTTGCGGGTGTCGATCTCCTGCTGAAAGGTGAGCGCGGCGTAGAAGCTGCTTTCGATGTCGGCTTCGATGCGCTGCTGCTGCATGGCGAGTGCAGCTTCTCCGGTGTGCTGCTGCGCGCGAAAGACATTGCGGCGCAGGCCGAGCTTGCCGCCGAGCGGAATGGTCTGCTGGAGGAAGGCGCCCTGCTCGCCGCCGCCATAGGAACCGCCACGGATCTGATCGCCCTCGTAGCCGATGACGGGATTGGGCAGCGTTCCGGCCTGTCTCGCCTGACCGGCGCTTTGCACGATGGCTGCCTGCGCGGCACGGAGGGTGGGGTTGTGGGCGCGGGCGGCTGCCAACACTCCATCGAGAGTGAGCGGTGCGCGGTTGGAAGTCTCGGCCAGTAGACCGGGCTCGGCTGTGAGCGCGGCGGGTGGCTGACTGGATGACGATGACGATGGCATCTGCATTCCGGGCATGGACTGCTGTTGCGCGAACGCGGCGGAAGCGGCGATGAGGAACGTGGCGAGGAGGAGTCTCATCGGCTGCCTCCTTTCATCTGCATTCCAGGCATGGGCGGTTTGTCATCTTCATGATTACGAATGGACTGCATCATGCGGTCGTAGGCGGGCTGGGGCAGGACACGAATGAGCGTCATCATGCCCTGCATCTGGGCGCTCCATCCGGGGAGCAGGCCTGCGTTGGCAGCGGTCGAGACCATCGCATCCATGTTCATCATGCTGCCCTCCATGAAGGCGTCCTGCGGGAAGTTGGGGACGTTGTTGGCGTTGGGCGCGATCTCGTCCGGGTTCATCGCGTGCCCCATTTGCATGCCCGGCATGCTGTCGCGCATCTTCTGCGGTGAGAGCGGGCCGTTGGTGGTTGCCATGTCGCTGGCAGCGGCGACACCCATGCCGCGGCCGAGCGAGGCGCCGTAGTCGTCGCCCATGGGAACGGGCGGGGTACCCTGCAGCATGCCCATGCTGCTATTCATGTCTGTACCTGTGGACATACCGGACATCGCACCCGTGCGCGTCATGCGGCCGACGGTGGAGGCCATCTGGTTCATGTTGTGGTGCGGGAGGTGGCAGTGGACCATCCAGTCGCCCGGATTGTTGGCCACGAACTCGACATCGCGCGCCTGCGCGACGCCGACCAGCACAGTGTTGCCTGGCCACCACGCCGTCTCCGGAATGCGGCCGCCTTCCGTGCCGGTGATGTAGAAGGTGTGTCCGTGCAGGTGCATGGGGTGGTGGTCCATGCCGAGATTCACGAAGCGGATGCGCACGCGGCTGCCGAGCGGCACGATCATGGGCGTGATGGCGGGACCGGCCTTGCCGTTGAGGACGAGCCAGTTGTATTCCATGCTCATGGAGTTAGGGATGGTGCTCGATGGGAGCACGGCGTACTCCTGCAGGTGGATGAGGAAGTCGTGATCGACCGACGGCTGATAGGGCGCAGCGGGATGCATGATGAAGCCACCGAGCATGCCGATCATCTGCTGCATGGCCATGTGCGAGTGATAGAAATACGTTCCGCTCTGGTGGATGTGGAACTCGTAGACGAAGCGGCCGCCGGGCGGCACCGGCTGCTGCGAGATACCGGGCTGGCCATCGTAGCGCACCTGGTCTTCAAAGCCGTGCCAGTGGATGGATGTCGATTCGGGCAGATGGTTGTCGAAGACTACGCGCACCCGATCGCCCTGGTCGACCTGAATGGTGGGGCCGGGCGCGGAGCCGTTGAAGCCCCACAGGTCGAGCGTCCTGTTGGGCAGGATGGCCTGCTTCACCGGCTCGGCGATGAGGTGGAAGACCTTGACGCCGTTCTCGATTGTGAAGGGCAGATCGCGCAGGTCTGGCGCGGTCACGGGAACGTTGCGTGCAGGACCGCTGCCGGCGCGGGCTGCGTCGAGAATGGGACGCGCGCTACCGGAATCGGGACCGCGGTGGGTGGCCTCATCGGCGAAGAGCTGCGGCGCGGCGAGACCGGCACCCAATCCTGCACCGAGTCCGAGGGCGCGCTGGAGAAAGCTGCGTCTATTATTCATTTGGAAGGTTCCCTGCTGTGTGAAAAGGAAGGTCACAGCCGTGCGCACGTATGTGCCGGCGCGGCGAAGGGGCGTGGGCTATGGCGAAGCGGTGTGGGCTATTTAGACGCGCAGCGGGATGGGATTTGAGGCGCGAAGCTGGCCGGGCGGCGAACTGTCGATGCGATGCGCAGTGAGGTCACGCTGGCTCAGCGGCAGGGCTGCGGCGACGATTGCGGGGCTCGCATCGTGCTGTACCGCTGCGGAATTGGCGGAGAGCAATGCGGCGATGGCTTCCGTTGCCTGGGTTGCGGCACAGATGGCTGGTCCACTCGAGTGACAGCAGGCGGAGGCACGCACGCAATGGTGCTCTGCTGTCCCGGCCTGCAGCGGGCGATGCGGAATCACGGTCAGGCAAGCGATGCCGCAGGTCGCGCCGGCCAGCGGCGAGAACACCAGCAGGAGAATCAGCGCGAGGGCGAGTTGTGCTCGGCGCAGCATCGCAATCCAGTTTAGCCCGCGGCGATTGACGGTGCACGCAAACTACGCCGCCCAACTTCGTCAAGGCGGGCAGCCATTCTGGTTCAGTGCGGCAGGTGACCGTGGCCGTGCAGCAACTGCACTGCGGAGAAGAAGACCAGCCACAGCCCGATCAGCGCGGCGAGGATGCGGAGGATGAGGACGGCGGCCATCTTTTGATCTCGCGCCCCGGTGCGGTTCTGGGGTGCATTGCCCTGCCCTATGGCGTCGGAGCCGGTCCTGCGACGGGTCGCCGGACGCAGGCCGACGCCGGGGCCGAAGCCGGCCATGAGCAGGAGCGCGATGCCGACGATGATGCGGACGTATAGCACAGCGATAGCTCCATTTCTGCGGCAGGCATGGATGCGAGCCGGCTATGAGAAGTAGATGCTGCGATGGGCACCGTCGCCACGTTAAACTAGCGACTGTGACCTCCTGCCGATCGTCCGGCGGGGCGCGTGGAGATGCAGATGAAGTGGTTCCGGTGGATATGGCTGGCAGGGACGCTGGCGCTGTTGGGCGAGGCCTTCTATCAGGCGATGTACGTGGCGCCGACCGAGGCGACCATGGGGAACATCCAGCGGATCTTCTACTACCACTTCCCTTCCGCGATGATGACGTTCCTGTTTTTTTTCATCAGCTTTATCGCGTCGATTGTGTACCTGGCGTACCGGCATCGCGATCCGCTACGGGCGATGAGCGCGGATGCTCTGGCCCTGGCGGCGGCGGAGATCGGCGTGGTCTTCTGCACGGCGGTGCTGATCCAAGGGCCGCTGTGGGCGCGGCCGGTGTGGGGCATCTGGTGGACCTGGGATGCGCGGCTGACCAGCACGCTGGTGATGTGGCTGATCTACTGCTCTTACCTGCTGGTGCGGCGTTTTGCCGCGGGCCCGCAGATGCAGACGCTGGCGGCGGTGGTGGCCATCTTCGGCTATGCCGATGTGCCGATCGTGTACTTCTCAACGCGCTGGTGGCGGACGCAGCACCCCTCGCCGGTGATTGGCGGCGGAGCCAACTCCGGGTTGGACCCCAGCATGTGGCCACCCGTGTGGTGGAACCTGGCAGCGTGGCTGGCGTGGGGACTGATGGTGATGGCGCTCCGTTACGCGATCGAGCGGCGGCGGCAGCTACGAGAGCAGGATGAGTCCCTGCGCGCGTTGGAAGCGACGCTTGAGGCAACACCCTGGAAGGAGAACGAGTGATGGCGCATCGTCATCTGGTACTGGCCTATGTGCTGACCTGGGTGCTGCAACTGGGCTACGTGGGCGTTTTGGCGGTGAAGTGGCAGCGGGAGAAGCGAGCCGGGCGCGCACTTCGCTAGGAAGTGGTGGAATCCCCACATCTCAAGGCCAACCATGCGCACCCGGTCCGGTGGGGATGCCGGGCCGGCGCAAGCAATTTCCCATTTTGGAAAAAAAGCAACGAAGCTGTCTCGGAGGAGGCAGCTTCGTTGTCCGAGGAAGGGTACCGCAGGGCGGATTGCAGTCCGCCGGAGCACACTTTGCGTGACTCTAGGCGGGTAGACGGACGGCGTTTTCAGGAAGTTTCAATAGCTGCGGACCCAATGGAATATTCCCTCCCACCTTCGGGGGAGAATCTGAACTGGAAAGAGGGATTTAAGCCGGAGGCGAGTGGAGGGATGATCGTCGTGTCAGGAGCGGCCCCCCAAGAGCGGCGCCTGAAACAGCCGAACGGCGACAAGACCGAAGGCTCTCATCTCGACTAGCCTCCCAGAGGCCACCGGCGGGTGGCCTTTATTTTTTCCCTCACATGTCCCCCTGGCCTGCAACGGGATCTCCCGGGGGCAGGGCGGCGATATCGGCATCCGAGTGGATCTGGTTCCGAAGCATCGCCTCGAGCATCGTATGCACAAATAATTCGCTGGTGGGCCGAGCGATGGTTTGCCCGGTGGTGCTGCCGGGCAGATGCACCATGAGGACGGGTCGCGGATCGAAGCGGCCGCCGGTCGCACGCTCATCCTCCGGCGTCCACATTCCCATGGGCTTCCACAGGTAGGTGCGCCAGGAATGGTCGGAGGAGACGATGAGGGTGGTGTGCTTCGCGCCGGGGGTGGATTGGATGCAATTCCACAGAGCCCCAAGGCTTCGGTCCGCCAGGGCAAGGTTGTCGAGATAGGATCCGCCTTCGCGCATCGTCTGCCGGACGCGATCGTAGATGCCGGGAGGATGCGGCACGGGCAGATGCAGGAAAGCAAACCGTATGCGCGGATCGCGCAGCAGATCCAGACTCTGCGTCATCGCGTCCTCATAGTCGCGGATCCGAGGGGGGCTGGCGTCTGGAAGCGGCAGGTGGAAGAGGCGGTAGATCAGGGGCGATGGAAAGATCGCAGCAAGATTCTGCGCAGTGGTATTTGTGGACAGAAAAAAACGCGACAGCCCGGTTCGATTGGCCTCTGAGTACTGCCAGAAGCAGCGGCTGAGCACGTCCGGCAGCAGTCGGCAGTAGGGGTTGTACCAGCCAACCAGGCCGCTGGACCAGCCGAGCGAGTGCGCGTCCCCGAAGATCGTGTCGTGTTGATTGAAGCGTTCCCAGGGGCCGCCATCCCTGCTCCGGTAACTCGGAAGACCTGTGTAAGGCGTGCGCAGTTCCGCAACCGGCTTTCCCATGAGAAGGGCGGGCAACAGTTCCTGCGTCATCACTCCGACAGGCTGGACGGCGGAAAAGACCATGCTGGGTTTTGCCAATGCGTCCAGATTGGGCAGCGCGAGATCGGGCTGGCGATGCTCGAAGATCTGATCGTAGGAGAGCTCATCCAGCAGAACCCAGACGATACGGGGCGCCGAGGGCGAGGCGGGCGGGCCCATGGCGCGTTCGAACGAGGCATGCTCCTGCACCCCGGACCGGAGTGCATGGGGCACAACTTTGGGCAGAATGACCAGCAGGCTGAAGGCAGCGATCACATACGCGGACCGCGCGCAGAGAATGCATCGGTCGAGAATCTTCGGGCGCAGGAAGAGCGCCAGATAGAGGGCCACGGCGACAGGTATGGCCCATGGGAGGGCAAGAGCGCCGGCGTGGACGACCTTGGGCCGCATGAAGGCGCTGCGCAGATCACGGCAGATGAGCCACGGAAGGAAGGAGAAAGGAACAACCCACGCCACTCGCTTCCATCGTACGGGGAGACGCCCGCACACAGCGAAACCGAGCCAGGCCAGCAGCCATACGAGCAGGGTGGCAATCAGGAGGGCGCGGTAGATCGTGGCAAGAGGGTGAACACGATGGTAGGCATCGCCAAGCGATGAGGTAAGAAACTCCGCGGCGTACGCGATGATGAACAGAGCGGCAAAGCCTGCTCCCTGGAGAAACGGGTTGAGCCCTTCGAAAGAATGCGCCGACGACTGTTTATGCGGCGTCGCCGCGACCGAAAGTCCAATGTCCGGGTCTGTCTTCAATACATTTCTCGAACTTTCCAGGGGAGGATTGGTGTGAGGTCAGATCCAGACCACGGCGTTATTATGCGGCAGAGTCCGTTATGTGACGGACGTGAAACATGGACCCTTAGTT
The DNA here is from genome assembly GCA_963763665.1 of uncultured Acidobacteriaceae bacterium. Taxonomy (GTDB): domain Bacteria; phylum Acidobacteriota; class Terriglobia; order Terriglobales; family Acidobacteriaceae; genus KBS-83. The sequence continues at coordinate 11,618 of CAVXPT010000018.1, forward strand.
TCCGCCCTGCGCTTTCGCGCTTGCCTGCGGTTGACGGTCGACGAGGGCGGCGAGATCGGTCGGGGTGGACGTCTGGCCGCGAAGCAGGCTCTCGACAATGTCGTGGGCGATGAGCTCGCTCACCGGCTTCGAGATCACCTGGCTGGTGTCCTGGCCGGGAAGATGCACCATCAGGACGGCGCGGGAGTCGAATGTGCCGCCATGCGTGACGCGCGCTTCTTCCTCTTTCAGTGGTTGCCACACCCACGGCCGCCAGGAGTGGTCTGAGGAGACAATCAGAGTCGTATTCGCCGCGGCGGGTGTGGATTGAATCGCTGCTCGCAGTGCAGCCAGACTTTGATCCGCAAGGACAAGATTGTCCAGGTACGAACCACCGTTGCGAATGACGTGATGGACACGGTCGTAGATGCCCGGCGGGTGCGGTATGGGAAAGTGAATGAAGACAAAACGGATACGCGAATCCTGAATCAAGTCTCTGGTTTGAGCCATGACGCTGACGTAATCATCGATGTGGGTCTGGATGCGGTCATCCGTCGCCACGTGCATGACGGAATTCAGCCGGAGACTGCGGGGCATCATCGCCGCCATATTTTCCACGATTGACTTCCTCGTTGAAAGACCGCCTGCCAGGTCCGAGTGGAGAGGTTCGGAATAGACCCAAACGCAACGATCCAGCACATGCGGCAGCAACCGGCAGTATGGGTTGTACCAACCCGCGACGCCTGTGGTCCAACCAAGCGAATGGGCGTCGGCGAAGATGGTGTCGCGTTCGCTGAAGGATTGCCAGGCGCCATCCGTCGTGGAGCGATAGCGGAGCGGCCCGGGATAAGGCTTGCGCAAGTCAACAATCACCCGGCCAAGCATCAGTGAGGGCAGGATAGCCTCCGTCACAGCACCGGGTCCGGGCGCAGCAGCGGGGGGCTGAAGGTCAGAAAATACAACGCTCGATTGCGCAAGCCGGTCAAAGTTTGGAAGCAGAACATCGGGCTGACGCGAGTCGAAGACCTGATCGTAGGAGAGTTCATCCATCAAGATCCAGACAACGCGTGGAGCCGATGGCGACACGGGCGGCAACCGGTCGCTCTGGAAGCCGGACTGTTCGGGCGGCCCGGACTCGAGTGCATGAAGGCCGATGCGGGGAATGATCAGGAATAGGCCGAAGCCGGCAACCATGTAGCAGAGGCGGAATCCAGTGACGCACCTGTCATAGATCCTCGGCTTCACGATCAGCAGGAGCACAGCGGCAGCAGCGAAGACGAGTGCCGTCCAATGCCCCAGACTCATCATCGTGATCGGGAGCGAGGAGTTGGGGGACTCAGACCAGACTGCGCTCATGCTGCGGAAGCAAAGCCAGGGCAACAGGATGATGGGAAGAAGCCAGAAGATGCGCTTCCATCTTGGAGAAAGCCGTTCGAGCTTCAAAAATGCGAGCCCACCGATCAGCCATAGGAGAAGGGTGAGAAGAAAGATGGCGCGATAGATGGTAGTAAGCGGGAAAAAGCGGTGGTAAGCATCCCCGAGGCTGGGGTTCAGAAAATCGGCAGCAAAAAGCGCGACGTAGAGTGTAGCGAATCCCGCGCCCTGAAGGAATGGTCTCGGTTTCACTTGGTCTCGAAGAGCCAGAGACTACGCCCGTTGGGAAGATTTTCTACCAACCGCCGGATGAAGTACTGATCTGCGGCGGCAAGGAAGGCGTTCTCGTCGAGATGTCCGTAGATCTCCTGGCGGCCGCGGCAGAGTTGCTGGAACTGCGAATCAGTTGCCGGCACCCATTCAATGATGGCCCAGCGGGTGGTGAGGCGGCTCACCAGATCGAAGATGGCCGAAAGGGGAATCTGATCGATGAGCAGCATGTGGTGGATGACGCCGAGCATCAGGATGCAGTCGAATGCGCCTTCAGAGCGTTGCAGCAGACTGAGGCTTTCCTCGTTCTGCCAGCCCACGGCGGGTGTGGGACGGGCGATATTGGCGATCAAAGGAAGGATCGGTTCGCGCTTCGCCCGGGCTTCACGCCAGTTGGCGTCGGCGGCCTGTACATCGGTATCCCATGCGACGACGCTTGCGCCGCCGGCGGTGGCGATGCGGGAGTAGTGGCCGGTGTTTCCCCCGACATCGAGCACGCGCTGCGGGGCAGCCTGGGCCAGCGCCCGTTCGACGAATGCAGCCTTGCGCGCGTGGTCTTCCGCGCTGTAGTGGCTTGCAGTGGTGGTGTAGTGGCTCCAGCGGGAGGTGCGCGGCGGCGGAGTGAGCGCGCGGAGGGTGCGGCGCAGCTTTTTCAGCGTTCCGCGCAGCACGTGGGTGGCGACCTCGGGCGGCTGCTGACGCACTGGAGCGGCGCCGGTGGACGCGGAGGCGTTCGCCTTGCCTTCGAGCAAGTGCGGCAGAGTGACGAGCGAGCGCAGGGGCGCCGTCCAGCGGCGGCGGAGCGGCAGGTGCGAATAAAGATCGGTAGGTTCGTAACCGTCGCGGCGCTCGATGGACGCGGCGAGAGGCCAGCCGAGATAGCGGTTCGCGGCCAGCGGGAGCAGGAAGGTGCGAACGAATTGTCCGTAGGCAAGCCAGATGGGATCCCCCGGCTTGCGCTTGTCGAAGGAAAGAACGTCGACGAAGACCGGCTCCGCATTGCGGAAGAGAACATTCAACGGAGTCGCATCCTTGAGAATGAGCCCGGCGGCCAGGGATTCTTCGCAAAGGTCGAGTGTCAGTTCGCCCGCAGCGGCCCATTGTCCGGGCGACCACTCCCAGGGGTAGGTGGGGTACTCGATGCGTTCGTGCTCGAGCAGCAGCGAGCCATCCGCGTCACGGCCTGCGACGACGGTCGTGACCATCCGGCCGCTCTCGATCCATTTTCGGGCGAGTGCGGAATTGAGAAAGGACTCCGCCTCGGCCACGAACGCGGGACGAACGTGGCGAAAGACCTTAGCCTTATCGAAGTAAAGAGAGCCTGCCGGATCGCGAAAGGTTCCGCGAGGCGAGACGGCACTTACGGTCATTGCTGGATTTCTTGACCCTGCTCGACAACGGGTTCTTCGATGTGGTCGTTACGGCGATGGAAGAACTTGCGCAATTTCGACCGAACGATGAAGAGCGCGCCTGCCACCATGGAACCGGCGACCTGCAGGAATAGAAGTCCGGAGCCCGGGTCGGCGTAGGCGTAGGCGGGCTTTTGGAATGCAACCGCAAGGGTGATGAATTGGGCGATGGCAAGCAGAATAAGCAATGTGCGGGAGAGCTGACGCACTCGTTGGACCCCCTGTAAGAATTTGGTGCAAAAAAAACGGTTTCAAGGCAGTTCGCAGATCGGGCTACTTTATGAACTTTTGATGACTTTTCGAGGGCCCTTAACAATGTCTTAATAAGTTGTACCGGATTTGACGGCTGTCCAAAAGGAAAAGTTCCGGGCGATGAAAATAGTTGATGTAAATATCTGTTGACTATCTAGTTGCGTTTCCTTGTATTTACCGGTGACCGGCGACACGGGTAGACTGGATGTTTGGGAAAGGAAGAAGGCCAAACCATGCTCGTAGTCATGAAGCCGCAGGCGACGGCCGAGGAGATCCAGGCGGTTTGCGAGCGGATCGAAACGCTTGGTTACCGGCCCCACCCCATGCCGGGGGCGCAGCGGACCGCGATCGGCATCACCGGAAACCAGGGCGCGGTGGAACAGGATGCGCTGGCGGAGATGTCCGGCGTGGCCGAGGTCATCAAGGTCTCCAAGCCCTACAAGCTGGTCAGCCGGGATGTGAAAGAAGAAGACACGGTGATCCGCTTCCCGGGCACCAATGCGGTGATTGGCGGCCGGAACATCGCAGTCATCGCCGGTCCTTGCTCGATTGAGAGCCGCGAGCAGGCATTTGCGGTAGCCGAAGAGGTGGCGAAGGCCGGGGCACAATTCTTACGCGGAGGCGCGTACAAGCCACGCACCTCTCCATATGCCTTCCAGGGTATGGGCGAGGCCGGGTTGCGCATCATGGCCGAGGTGCGGGAGCGCTTCGGACTGCGGATTGTGACCGAGGCGCTCGACAACGAGTCGCTGGAGCTGGTCGAGGAGTATGCCGACATGATCCAGATCGGCGCGCGCAATATGCAGAACTATTCCCTGCTGAAGCGCGCCGGGCGGTCGAAGCTGCCGGTGCTGCTGAAGCGCGGACTCTCAGCCACGCTGGAAGAGCTGCTGATGGCGGCAGAATACGTGATGAGCGAGGGCAACTACCAGGTGGCGCTGTGCGAGCGCGGCATCCGAACCTTTACCGATCACACACGCAACACGCTGGACCTGAGCATTGTGCCGGCGGTACAGCGGCTGAGCCATCTGCCCATCGTGGTGGATCCGAGCCACGGCACGGGCAAGCGCGACAAGGTGCTGCCGCTGGCGCGCGCTGCGGTCGCGGTGGGCTGCGACGGCCTGATCGTCGAGGTGCATCATGCGCCGGACAAGGCTCTCTCGGACGGCGCGCAATCGCTCTATCCCGTACAGTTTGCGCAGTTGATGGACGAGTGCTCGCGCATTGCAGAGGTGGTGCATCGGCACATTCCTCGAGGTATCGAAGTGGGCGGCATCGAGGTGACGGCGCACGAAGGGGCCGCGTACCCTGCTGCGCGCTAAGAGATTGCTGGGCAAACTATCAAGACATGCGCGGGGCGTCTGCCTCGCGTTTGCCATTTGCGCATTGTTGTCCGTGGGCGGCTGCCGCCAGCATGATTTTCCCGCCTATCCGAAGGACTACCGTGAGTTCGCCTACGTGACGAACAGCGGCAGCAATACCGTGACCGCGCTGGATTTGGTGAATCTGCGGCAAGATCGCGTGATTGCCGTGGGACGGCGGCCGGTGGGCATTGCAGCCAACCCGACGCGCAACGAAGTCTACGCGGTCAATGCGGACAGCAACTCGGTGAGCGTGATCGACACGACGAGCAACCAGGTAGCGGCGACGATCGCGGTCGATCGGACGCCTTACTCGATCGAGGTAGCGCGCGACGGACGGACGGCCTATGTCGCCAATTCGGGCGCGAACGATGTTTCAGTGATCGACCTTGACCAGAGGCGGGTCATGGCCACCATCGGGGTGGGTGAAGGACCGGGGGTGGCGCGCATCGCCCCGGATGGCAGCGCGCTGGTGGTGAGCAACGAGAAGAGCGGCAGCGTGAGCGTGGTGGACCCAAAGCTCTACCGCGTGCGGGCCTTCTTCTCCGGCTGCCCGAACGCGACCGCGGTAACCATACTGCCGGACTCGACCAAGGCATTCGTGGCCTGTTCCGGCGGCCACCAGGTGATGGTGATCGGCCTGGCCCGCGCAGCGAGTGCGAGCATGGGCGCGAAACCGGACCGCTTGCTGGCATTTCTGGATGTGGGCGCGACGCCGACCAGCGTGGTGCTGAAACCGGATGGAGGCGAGGCATTTACCACCAATTTCAACGGCAACTCCATCTCCGAAATTGCCACCGGCAATAATGAGGTCGGCGGTACCTACCAGGTCGGCATGCGGCCTTCGCAAGGCATCGTGACGCAGGACAACTCGCTGCTCTGGGTGTCGGACTTCGCGAGCGGCACCGTCAGCCTGTACAGCATTGACGACGGCAGGCTGCTGATGAATGTGCCGGTTGGCGAAGGGCCGGATGCCCTGGCGCTCTCTGCCGCGGGGCACCTCCTTCTGGTCGTCGATTCACGATCCAACGATCTCGCGGTGATCCGCACCAAGACGCGCGCCTTGTTTACGCTGCTTCCTCTGGGCAAGCAGCCCAGCAGCATCGCGGTGAAGGCGTTCCTTGTGCATTAGGGACTGGCTGTCCAGGCACAAGCCCCTGCGGCGCGTGTTGTGAGGTTCGCTTCCTTTGGTCGCTCACAGGCTCAGGGAGCGGCCGACTCGGCCTATTGAGCGAATCCGCACCAGAGCACCACGCCGAGCCGGTAGAGCCACGCGCGTTCGAGATGGAAGGTACCGCCGGTGTTGGTGAGCATGCGGGCGAGTTCGCGGCGGGTATAGGCGCGGCGAACCGAAACCGGGCCATCGTGTCGAGAGATGCGGCTGCGATCGACGATGCGATTCAACTTCGCGAGCCGGTAGTGAATCGCGCTGCGCTCGAGATCGTTGATAACCACGGCGACGCGGGCGACGCGCTGCGCTTCCGCAAGATAGCGCTCGACCTGCGGCGGCTCCAGATGATGCAGGAAGAGGCAGCAGGAGACGATATCCATGCTCGCATCCGGGAATGGAAGATCGAGAGCATCGCCGGCCAAAACGCGAGGCGTAGGCAACTCTGCCGGCCACGAACGCGGGTCCGGCAGGTGAGCTGCGCTGCGGTCCAGCAGCGTGACATCCGGGGTGACACCAGACGCGCCTACGAGCCGCAGGAGCGCCGCCTGGAGCACATCCGCGCGTCCGCTGGCGACCTCCAGGATGTGGGCACGAGACCCGTGTGACAAGTGCGGGGACACGCGAGCGAGCGCCCGCTGCAGCAGACGGGCGTGCAGCCGCACCCCGCCGAATCGCCGATTCGCGAGGGTGACGGAGCGCAGCGCGTAGTCAATCTCCTGCGGCGTGCCCAGGTCACTGTCGAGCCACTCGCTCTCAACAACTCGTTCCATAGTCATTCAGGCTATAGTCATCCGGGCCAGAGTCATCCCGGCGATGCAAGGGTGTGACAATCCTATGACGTAACCGATGACGCCTGCATCGCGTCTCACTCCATTGAGCGAAGGCGCCACCGCGGATGTGACGATGTTCCCAGGAATGGACGATCGAATGCACGGCATGGATGTCGCGGTACTCGGCGGAGGTCCCGCAGGTCTGGCGGCGGCGCTGGCTCTGCGCCAACGCGGATGCGGTGTGGCCCTGTATGACGCGCAGCGTCCGCCCATAGACAAGGCCTGCGGCGAAGGCTTGATGCCGGAGGCAGTGCGGCTGCTGCGGGGGCTCGGACTGGCGCTCGACGAGCGGGATGGCGCGAGCTTTACCGGGATCTCGTTTCACGATGGGCACTCCAGCGCATTCGCCGCATTCAGCGGCGGCAGAGGACTGGCGGTGCGCCGCACCCACTTGCAGGAACGCATGGCCGCCCGTGCGGTGGAGATGGGCATCGCACTGCACTGGGGAGCCAGCGTGCAGGCGCTGGCCGGCGGCGGCTTTGCCTCCGCGGGCGCGCGGATTCGCGCAGATTTCTTCGTGATCGCCGATGGGTTGTGCTCAACGCTTGCCGCAGCGAGCGGCTTCCGCGAGCAACACTGTTACAGCGTGCGCTACGCGAGCCGTCAGCAATTTCAGTGCGCGCCCTGGAGCGACCTGGTGGAGGTGCACTGGCGCGATCACGAACAACTTTACATAGCGCCGCTGGGGGGTGACGAAGTCGGTGTCTCGCTGCTGACCGGCACACGCGGTCGCAGGCTGCACGATGCCCTTCCTGATTTTGCCGCCGTCGCACATCGGCTGGCCGGCGCGGCGCGTACTTCCAGCGTGCGCGGCGCAGTGACCCGAACCCGTAACCTGCGCGAGGTGATACGCGGCAACGTGGCAGTGCTGGGCGATGCCTCAGGATCGGTGGATGCGGTGACCGGCGAAGGGCTGCTGAGCGCATTCCGGCAGGCGCATGCGCTAGCCGACGCGATCGCCGCCGGCGTGCCGGAACGCTACGCTATGGCCCATGCGCGGATGGCGAGAGCTCCGCGGCGTATGGCGCGGTTGCTGCTGCTGCTCAATCGCTACCCTTGGCTGGAACGGCGGTTTGTTGCAACCATGGCGACGCGCCCTGAGACTTTCGCTGCGTTGTTGCGCGTCCATCTCGCGGAGCAGACGTGGCCGGATCTTGTATGGAGCGAAGCTGCAGCGATGTGGATGGGAAGACACGACACAAGAAACAACACACCACTCGACATACGGCTCAACAAGGGTCCATGGTTGCCCTGTGCAGCAAAGGCCCATCGAGAAAGAGGACTATGAAGATTGCCAGTGTTGCCCGTGCCCTGCCCCCGCATCGGTTCACCCAGCAGGAAATATTCGAAGCGCTCGCCCGGCATTGGCAGGATCATCTCGACAATCCAGCGCTGCTTGCGCGATTTCATCAACGGGTCGGAGTGGATACGCGGTACTTCGTGTTGCCGCTGGAGGGCTATGACAATCTGACGCGATGGGGCGATGCGAACCGCGTGTGGCTGGAAAAGGCAGAGGAACTGGGTGAGCAGGCGATCGACCTGGCACTCCAACGCGCGGGCATGGAGCGCAACCGCATCAACGCGCTGCTCACGGTGTCGGTGACGGGGATCGCGAGCCCGTCGCTCGATGCGCACCTGGCGAACCGCATGCATTTGCCGACGGACATTCGCCGAACTCCGATCTTTGGCCTGGGATGCGTGGCGGGCGCGGCGGGCATCGCGCAGGCGGCGGATTACGTGCGCGCGTATCCGGACCGTGTGGCGGTGCTGCTGGCGGTGGAGCTGTGTTCGCTGACCTGGCAGCGTGGCGATCTCTCGATTGCGAATCTGATCTCGTCTGGGCTATTCGGGGATGGCGCTGCGGCTGTGGTGGTTGCAGGCGGCGAGGTCGCGGGGAATGGACCGGAAATTGTGGATACAGCGTCGAGCTTCTATCCAAATACGGAAGAGGCGATGGGCTGGGAGATCTCCGAGGAGGGATTTCGCATTGTGCTGTCGCCGGAGGTGCCGGCGATCATCCGCGCGAATCTGCCGGGGGATGTGGATGCGCTGCTCGGTCGCAATGGACTGACGCGCGGAGATGTTGGCAATTGGGTGCTGCACACGGGCGGCCCGAAGGTGCTGGATGCGATGGCGGGGTCGCTCGGCCTCGATCGCGAGGCATGCGCGGCCTCGTGGGATTCGTTGCGCGAGGTAGGCAATCTGTCGTCCGCGTCTGTGCTGCTGGTGCTGGAGGAGATCATGCAGAACCGCAGGCCGGCGCCGGGCACGTGGGGATTGCTGGCGGCGCTGGGGCCCGGGTTCTGCGCGCAACTGGTTCTGCTGCGTTGGTAGGTGTGGCTTAACTGCTCTGTTCTTTACTGCTCTTGTCTCCTTACTGCTCCTGGCCCTGAACCCAACGGACGCCGAAGGAGAACGTCGGCCGATAGTACTCGCGCTGGACAGGATACCGTTCGCTTCCGTTGTAGAAGCCGAAGACCTCATTGCTCAGGTTCAATCCCGATGCGACAAACTGAATGCCTCTATAGAACCGATAGCTTCCCTGGACGTCGAACTGGGTGTGCGCGTACAGATATTGATCGCCCGTGGGTCCCTTGAGCCCGAGGATGCGATCGCCTGCGGCCCCGGTGCCAGGCCCCCATTGATAAGCATAGATATTCGCATCGTTATGACTGATGGCGAAGCGCGACGAAAAGCGTCCTTTGTCGTAAGTGAGATCGAAGTTGTAGTTATTGGGAGCGTCGCGTTCCAGGCGCGGCTTGTCCGTGCGTCCGGCAGCACCCACGGTGGGAGCGTTGAAACCGAACGGAAACTTGATCTGAGAGGTGACGTAGCTATAGTTCGCGGAGACTCCGATGCCGCTGAGCACGCCGGGCAGGAAGGAGAAGCGCTGCTCCCACTGCGTCTCGATTCCCTGAATGTGCGCGCTCGGACCATTGATGGATTGGTTTAGCTGAAAGTTGATTCCTGGATACTGTGCGTCTGTAGTCTGCGTGGTTGTGGGGAAGATCGGATCAGAAAGTTGCTTGTAGAAGTAGCCGGCCTGCAGAATGCCGAGCGGCTGGAAGTAATGCTCGATTAACACGTCGTAGTTATTCGCCTTAGTCGGCTGCAGCGCTGGATTGCCTTTGCTGATGCTCTTCGGGCTCGCATTCGGATCGACCGTTGTCGACGGCACAAGATCGCCGATGTTGGGCCGCGAAATGCCTCGACCATAACTGAGGCGCAGGTTTGTATCCTTCTGCAGTTGATACTGCGCCTGCACACTCGGCAGTGCGTTGAAATAGCTGGTGTCCTGCCGGATGGGCGTGATGGTCGGCGGAAGAGGATTGCCCTGGCTGTCGACATTCGCAGTCAACTGATTGGCTAGAAAGTGCGTCCCTGTTGCCTCGAAACGTACACCGCCCTGCAGCCGCAGTTTGCCGATAAAGACGACGTCCTGCACATAACCCGCCGAAATGCGCTCATTGGCGTTGGAGAAAGCCGCCGCCGACTGTGTGATGCTGCCCACGTTGTCGAGCGCAAAGGCGCCTGGATTCGCTGCAACCGTCCTCAGGATTGTGTTGTAGTTCGACGTTGGACCATAAGCCTGGCCCTTGATCGCGAAGGACTTGTTGTAATAGGTCGGATTGGTGTAGCCACCCACTACGTTTGAGAGAGTGAATGGAATCACATTCGAGTCCGCTAGCCCATAAAGCAGGTCGTCCTCGTTCACGGTTGACGCAGAATTGCGAATCTTTACTCCCAGAGAAAATGTGCTCGGCTTCGCAGCAACCGTGAAGTTGTGCGCGTAGGAAGCATCTCCTTGAATGTTCAGCTGGGTGGCGTGAAAACGCGTAGAGTCGGTGCTGGAGACCCCATACTGGCCGGCATCGAAGAGGCTGCTTCCGTCCGTGGCGTTGAACTTTGGGCGCACCGGATTGCTGAGATCCAGCGTGAAGGGCACGTTGCTGTTGCCAGAGAAGCTTGTTGTGGGGAAATCCTGTCCACCAATGTTGTGCCCGCGAGATACGGCGAAGTTATAAGCAAAAAAGTCTTTGGAAAAATCCTGCCTTACTCCGGTGAGAATACTGAATACCTGCTGATCGGGGCGGCGAATGTAGTGGCGGTAAGCATAGTTGCCCGGCGTACACGGATTGTTTGGGTCGGCCATTTCCGCATCCGTGCACGAGAAGCTCAATTGGTTTCCATTGACGGATTTCACAGCGGGTGTGCCGTCCTTAAACGCGGCCACGGTCGGCGTGTAGACGATCGTATCCCCGTAGTCATGGAAATCCGCATAGAGTCCCTTTACATAGACGGTCGTTGCCTGCGTGAACTTGTAATCGATGCCGGTGTCGAAGCCGTAGCGCGTGCGGTAGTAGTTATACGAGCGCAGATCAGCAGTCGGCGTGAGGGCAAGCGCGTTGCCCGTGGCGGGATCCGTCCCAATGGCTTGCGTAGGCTCCAGATCGTCGATGCCGCGGTTCGTGCGGTCCCAGGTTCCACCGAGAAGGACGCCGAACTGCTTGTTGGCGCCGAATCGCTGGCCGACGGTGCCATCGAAGCCGCCACGCCAGTAGCCGTTCTGAATCGGGTTGTAGCCTGAGGTGCCGCTCAGGGTATACGTCGGCCGGTCGAGTGCGCTCTTGGTCACGAGGTTGACGTTTCCGCCGATGCCATCGCCGTCCTGGTCCGCAGCGAGGGTTTTGTATACCTCAATCCGCTCGACGATATTTGACGGCACCGCATCCAGCTTGATGTTTCGGACGGTCACCTCCGGCGCCGGAACATTGACGCCATTGATCGTAACGTTGCTCAGGCGCGGCTCCGTGCCGCGAATCTGTACATACTTGCCCTCGCCTTCATCGCGCTCCAGCGAAACGCTGGGCAGGCGGCCGACCGCATCCGCAATGTTGGTGTTTGGCAGGCTGGTGATGACACGCGCAGGAAGGATCTGAACGATCTCCGAGGACATCCGCTCGATATTGATGGCTTCCGCCTCGCCCTGCAGACGTGCGGCCTTCACCATCACCGTGTCGGCGCCGGAGGCAACCTGCAACGTCTGATTCAGGGTTGCCACCTGACCGCTCTGGACTTTTACGGATACCGTCGACGGGGCGAATCCTATATAGGAAACAGTGACTGTATAGTCGCCGGCGGGCAGATCGGCGATGCGGAACTGACCTTGATCGTTGGTCGCAGCTTGCCTTCCCGTCGGCTCGATCGTGATCCTGGCACTGGCGAGAATCGATCCCACTGCATCCTGCACGGTTCCGGCGATGCTTCCGGTCGGCGTTTGCGCCTTCACAAACATCGAGCTGGTGAGGAAGAGGATGAACAAACTGGCCAGAAAGGGGAAGAAGGACAAGCACCTGCATTTTTTTAAAAACATATTCGTCAACTCTCGCTTTGCATGACTTCGTAGAAAACGGATGGATGCTGCCGCTCTGCAGCATGGACCTCGACCCCACCCCAGAAAGAGCGATGCGGAACGTGGTTGCCAGGCTTGCAGACGATGACCCGATGAGGGGACTACATCATCGCGAAAGTTAAGAACGACTTAAGAGATTGCGTTGTAACGGAGGATTAAAATACATTTCATCGCTCCGTAACTTCGGAGCGGAAATGAATGAAAAAAATCACCAACTATTCACGCGCGAGTAATGAAGAACGCGAGGAGCTGGGTGGCTGGAGCAGTTCCACGGTGTATCCGGCGGAAGTGAATTCCGCAGCTTCTCCGTCACGAAAAGCTGCACATCACCGCTAGAACGACGGGGCGTCGTACCGTGGAGTTGCTCTAGTTCGCGATGACGTCAGCCTGGCGCGCTAAGACGAGGGTGATGTCGTCCGGCTGCTCCTGGTCGCCGATCCACGCGCGCAGGGACTGCATCACCTGCAGCGAGATCGCGGCCAGTGGCAGATGGCGGTGGCGCTTGACCATCTCGATCAGACGCTCTTCGCCAAACTCACCAAATTCATTTTCCGGCTCGGTAACGCCGTCACTGTAGGCGATGAGGATGTCGCCCGGGTCGAGCGTGACAGTGCCCTCCTCGTATTCGAGGTTATTGAGCAGACCGATGACCGAGCCGCCGCGATCCAGGCGGCGCACGGTGCCATTGGCACAGAGCACAAAGGGCGGCAACTGACCGGCATTGGAATAGAGCAGACTGCGCGTGTTGGTGTTGTAGTGCGCCAGAAACAGCGTGGCGTACTTTTCCGGCTGGGTGGTGCGGTAGAGATGACGGTTGAGCATGCTGAGCACCTTGCCGGGCGAGCTGAAGGTGGCGTTGCCGTTGAGGAGATGGCGGGCGGTGCCGCTGTCGTCGAGGCAGTCCTCGCCGGCGAAGCGGTAGGCGCGCACCGCCGAATGCAGTGAGGCCATGAGCAGCGCTGCCGAGATGCCCTTGCCGCTGATGTCGCCCATGGCGAGGGTCAGCTCGCTCTCGCCCATGATGAGGAAGTCGTAGTAATCGCCGGAGACGGTGCGTGCCGGCTTGCAGACGCCGTGCAGTTCGAAGCCGGGCATCTCGACTTCACCTTGCGGGAAGAGATTGTTCTGCACCTCCTGCGCAATCTCCAGCTCGCTCTGCATGCGCTCCTTCTCGCGCTGCTGTATCAGCAGGCGCTCCAGCGATTCCGACATGGTGTTGAACGAGGTGGAGAGTGCGCCGAGCTGGTCGCGCCGATGCACCTGAATGCGATGCGCGAAGTTGCCGCTGTCGATGGCGATGGTGGCTCGATACAGCTCCCCGACGGCGCGGGTGATAGTGCGGTTGAGGCGAACCGCCATGATGAACGCAACAAGCTCGAGCAAAGCAAAAATTATGGTCAGCGTGATGAGGAGGTAGCGGACGAAAGTGCGTACCTCGACTGCGGTGCCGAAGAGTTGCGCGTAAAGCAGCGCCGGACGAGAAGTGACGCTCATCAGGCCGGTGAGTTTCTTGCCGCTGCCCCACTCGGTAGCGGTGAAGAGCGTGGAAAACGTGATACGACGATCGAGGTAGAAGGCGGGTGGTGCAAGCTTGCCACCATTGACGGTGCCTGCGGTCTGCGCGGCCAGGTCCCTCGGCGTCACTCTCTTGGAACGATTGCGCGGGGCTTTCCCATCGTCCTCCGCAATCACTTTTCCGAAACCAGGAGCGATCTGGATGAGGCCAAGCCCCTGGGCAAGCTGATCGACCGTGGCAGGATCGAGCGGGGCGCTGGAGACAAACGTGACCTTGTTGCCCGCGACGGTTCTTTTATTCACGGCGCGCAGGAAGAGCCGACCGTTGTCGATCACAATGCCGCGAAAGCCGTCAGGCGACCAGTCCGGGTAGGAGATGGGATCGCCATCATTGTGCTGCGGGAGTTCCCTGCCGTCGTTGATGAGGAGCAGATGGCGATTCCCGGTCTGGCTGCTCACCCAGGCATCGACCAGGAGACGGCCCGGAATCCCATGGTTGGCGACATCGTAGTCGGAGAGTTCCACCGAATTCGCAGATGGCGCGCGCGATGGCATGGGCTACATGCACGGTGAAAGCCTGATTCTCCGCGCTGAGGCGGCCGAGGGTTGCCTCCAGTTCAGAGGTTGCGGCGAAGGTGGCGAATTGCCGGAAAAGACGTAGGACGCGATGCCAGCCAGCGTCACGAAGAGCACCACCGGCGTAAGTCCCATCAGCAGGTAGGTGACGACCAGGCGATTGCGCACCTTCCACAGCACGTGGTTCACGAGCCAGCGGTACAAAATGATGCAACTGAAGACCACCCAGACAGGGACGACAAAAACCAGCCAGAATCCCCCGAACATGCCCACAAAGCCGGGCACGAGACGAAGCAGGATGAGAACGAGAAATACCGCGGACGACCAGAAGGTGCCGTGCTCCGCCACGCCCGAAAGTGCAGGGCGGCGCAGCGGATTCAGAACGGCGGCTTCTACGCGCGTGAAGAGGTTCGGCATACTCAGGCCGAAGTGTAGCGCACGGACTCGCCGTCCGAGGCACATGCGCCTTCGGCGCCCTTACTGGGGATCGCTTCCTTTGGTCGCTCACGATGGCGAACGTGGGCGACCTGGCCTTCTTCCACATCTCAAAAGCGCGATGTGGACACCCGAGTTGTTGCGTTTTCTTCCTTCCTCACGTCTCGATGCGTGACCAACGCGAGGGCAGCAAGTCGTCGTCCGCGATCCTAGATATCGGATTCGGGGTCGTT
>CAVXPT010000019.1:0-5412 GCA_963763665.1 uncultured Acidobacteriaceae bacterium
CTTAAACTTGAGGATTCTCATGTCGGGTACCCCATCCTACGCGAAGCGAGGGGTGGGTCCTAAAAATAGGGGCGCCCCGCTCTGAATGGATACAGTTGGCGAATTCTCAGCGAGTCTCCGCAAGTTACCGCAAATCCCGTTTCCTGGGATCAACCACAACGAGTTGGGACTGTCGGTGGGCAGGATAGCTTCCGACTTGTCCCACGATCCAACCGGAAGCGCGGTTCATCGCGGGGCCCAAGATATAATCCGATGCCCATGGCGATTTTCAAAGCGGATGAGGTACACAACGAGCAACTCGATTGGACCATTCTCCGGGATGGTGGCGTGTATCTCTATTGGCGACAGGAAATACTTGCGGATGATCTGAACTGGCTTAAATCGAATGGGTACAACATTATCTCCTTTGAGGCTGCTGAATGGCAGTCTGCGAGCGAGTGGGAATCTGAGCGCCGGATGCATGAGTCGCTAAAGGCTCAGTTGTCATTCCCGGACTACTATGGGAAGAACCTAAACGCCCTCGACGAATGCATGTTGGATGATCTCATCGTGCCCGACTCAAGCGGACTGGCGCTTGTGCTGAACCACTACGATCGCTTCTCCAAACCTGTTCATAATCTTGCTTCGGATGAGAGAAGCACCGCAGAGGTAGTGCTCAGTATCTTCGCAAAGGCTGTGCGATACCACATGCTTTTCGGCAGACGGTTGTTGATCCTTGTGCAGTCAGACGACCCCAAAATCGAGTTTGAACGGCTCGGAGGAGTCGCGGCATGGTGGAACCATCGAGAGTGGCTGAATAAGAACCGAGGCTTGTAAATCAACCACGCACCGAAATCCAGAGCGTGCTCCGGATGGTTGACCTCCAACCTGGAAGCAATCCCGAACTGCCTGTGAAGTCCCGTTTTCGGAAACTTCAGCGGCTCCGCCTGAATTCGCCCAACAGTACCCTGAATGGGATCAGCCCCTCATTGATCAGCCAGATGCCGGGCATCGATCCAAGCCGCATGAAACCCGCGCACCCCGCTATCCTCAAAACATGGCGTCACGAGCAGAAGCACTCCCCCGGCAACGAGCAGCCGCCCGCAAGAAGAGCCGTGGCCGCACTCCCCTAGCCTGGGGCATCGTCTGGGCCCTCGTCCTCGCCGGCATCGTCGCTGCCTGGTTCACCGTTCATTACGCTGAAGTCGCACCCCTGCTCGGGCCCGGCGGCCTCTTCCGCCTGCGACTCATCGCGCCGCTCGCCATGCTGGCGCACCAGCCGCAGCTCGGCGTGCCGGACGCAGCCGCCGACACCATCGCCCAGGTCCTCATGTACGCACAGTTCCCGCTCTACGGGCTATTGCTCGGAATCCTGTGGCGCGCCATCGGTTTCCTGCGCGCCGCCAGCACGGTCGTGCTCATCCACGCGCTGGCCATCGCCGCCGTCCTGCTGCTGGCTCAGCTTTAGCAAGCAGCCCAGCTTCGCTCATTCAAATCAGACGGCACGAGCCGCTACGAACTTCCTCGTCGTCGCGTTTTTGGCTCGCGCCGCCGCCACCGTCCTTCTTCGAATTCTTCGGCAACATCCCGTGCTGGGGTGTCCCGCACGCAGGACAAGCTTCGGCCTTTGGCCCGATCTCTGCTCCACAGCACGCACAAAAAGCGGCCATCATGCATCTCCTGTTGTCTGGTCTCAATGAATGGATGATGCACAAGCCGCTCAGGATTCGATGTAAGGGCGGCCAGTCCTTTGTTAACCTCATTTGTTCAAATGACCAACACTGTCAAAATCATCGAGTGCCCCCGCGACGCCTGGCAGGGCCTGCCCGTCACCATCCCCGCCGAGGTCAAAGCCGAATACCTCCGCGCCCTCGTCACCGCCGGCTTCCGCCACATCGACGCGGTCTCCTTCGTCTCCGCCAAAGCCATCCCGCAGATGGCCGACTCCGAGCAGGCCCTCGCCCTCGCCGATTTACCGTCACTCACGAGCGACGAACTCGAAATCATCGGCATCGTCGTCAACGTCAAAGGCGCGGAGCGCGCCATCAACAGCGCCGGCATCAACACAGTCGGATTCCCCTACTCCATCTCTCCCGGCTTTCTCGAACGCAATCAGCACCAGACGCCGGAAGAAGCCGTCGACGCCCTCGAAACCGTCGGCTCGCTCGCCTACAAAGCCGGTCTCGATGTCGTCGCCTACATCTCGATGGCCTTCGGAAATCCCTATGGCGACCCATGGAGCGTCGATGAGGTCGTCGCCGCCTGCGATCTGCTCGCGGACACCGGCATCGAAACCATCTCGCTCGCCGACACCGTCGGCCTCGCAACACCGGAGCTTCTCGAAGAAGTCATCGCCGCGGTCGTCGCCAACGGCCAGTCAGGTCAATCAATCGACCTCGGCGTCCATCTCCACGCGCGCCCGGACGAAGCCGCCGCAAAGGTCGCCGCAGCCTACCGTGCCGGCTGCCGCCGCTTCGACTCCGCCATCGGAGGACTCGGCGGCTGCCCCTTCGCGCAGGATGTCCTGGTCGGCAACATCCCCACGGAAACAGTCATCGCAGCACTCAGCGCACTCGGAGCATCGCTGCCCCGGCTCGCCGATCTCGCGCCCGTCATCGCCGCCAACCGCGCCATTGCAGAAAAGTACGCGGGCGTGAAACAGTAAGCGGTTCGTCATCTCGACCGGAGCCGTGACGCAGGAGCGTCACCTGCGGAATGGAGAGATTGCTGTATCTATTCAAATAGAATCGGCGCGTAAGCACCGCTCAACCAAAAGCCAGAGGCCGCCATGGCGAACTACACCACCATCCTCGTTGAAGAAACAGAGACCGAAGCCGGCCGCATCCTCACCATCACGCTCAACCGCCCGCAGCGGCGCAACGCGCTCACCTCCGCCATGGTTCACGAGCTGACCCTCGCCCTGCGCGCGGCGGAGGACAGCCGCTGCGGCATCGTCATCCTGCGCGGCGCGGGCGAACACTTCTGTTCCGGCCTCGATCTCTCCGAGCTGCGCGCCATGGTCGGCCGCTCCATGGAGCAGCACCAGTTGGACTCCATGAACATCGCGGAGCTCTTTCGCACCCTCTACAACCTGTCCCTGCCCTCGATCGCGGAGGTACGCGGCGCGGCCATCGCCGGCGGCATGGGACTGGCCACGCTCTGCGACTTCACCCTCGCCGGCGACGACGCCCGCTTCGGCTACACCGAAGTCAGGATCGGCTTTGTGCCCGCCATCGTCTCCTCATTCCTGCTGCTGCAGGTGGGCGAAAAGCAGGCGCGCGACCTGCTGCTCACCGGCCGCATCATCGACGCCGCGGAAGCCCACACGCTCGGCCTGGTCACAAAAGTCGTGCCCGTTGCGCAACTGGCCGCCACCGTCAGCGAGTTCTCCGCAACGCTTCTCGCCAACAGCCCCAGCTCCATGCGCGCCACCAAACATCTCCTGCACCGCCAGGAGATCGAGCGCCTCAGCCGCAACCTGCGCGCCGCCGTCAACATCAACGCCGAGCTCCGCAACACCGACGACTTCCGCGAAGGCATCGCCGCGTTTCTAGAAAAACGCAAACCAGTCTGGCCCTCACGCTGCTAAGCCCACCGATCACCGAACCCGAGATCTGAAACTGACATCGTGCCCTTCAATCCCCATCTCGTTGAAGCAAGACTCGCGCTTGGTAGAATCGGGCCGGAAGAGATGCCGGCACTTGCGTGGGACGCATTAGAAGCGGGCTTGGACGGTCCGTCCATCCGTAGACTTGCGGCATTGATCAACCCGTCTGGCTGGGAGACTGACCAGGCAACGCCGGCTTTCATGGCGGAAGCGGGTTTAGGAAGCATTTCACGTCAAGAAGCTTCAGTACGGCTCGCTCGCCAACTCGCACACCGAATCCTGTCCGAGGGACTTGATCCTCTGTCCTATTCGAGAGAATTTGAACTCCTGTGGATCCAAGCAGATTACCCCGCAGCAATTCAGGACGTCGGATTGCTTGATGACCAAAAGGCGGCTGCTGAACACCTTGGACAGACGGAGGCTGAATTGCGGGAGTACGCTCGAAGTGTCCTGGCTGCTCTACTAGAAGAACCGTAAAACTCGCAACACCGACGACTTTCGCGAAGGCCTCACCGCCTTCCTCGAAAAACGCAAGCCGGGTGCCCCATCCTAGGCGAAGCATATGGTGGCGAGTCACGTCGCAGCGAAGCTGCAACAAAAGGCAGTGTCATCCCATCCTGAGCAAAGCGTAGGGTGGGGTGTTCAGGCCCCACATCTCAAAAAATGTGGGCAGCGGAACGTTAAGTGCGTTGTGCCTCGTGACCAGTGTGAATCAACCGTTAGGCAGTAAAGCGAAACCAATCAAGCAAAGGAACTCGCCAATCCCCCATGCAAATCAAGTCACTGTCATTGTGTGCAAATATCCTGTCGCCAATAGTTGTTCTTTTCGCCGTCGCCATCACCCCGGTCGGCGCCGCTTCCGCGCAAAAAGTCCAACCTCGTCCGTGTGACCTCTACGCATCCGCGACCCCCTGTGTTGCTGCCATCAGCACCACCCGCGCTTTGTACAGCACGTACAAAGGCCCGCTGTACCAGGTCACGCGGCAGTCAGACAAGACCTCCGCCGACATCGGCCTCCTCCCCGACGGCCACGCCAACGCCGCCACGCAGGACACCTTCTGCGCCAACACTTCCTGCACCATTACCCGGCTCTACGACCAGTCACCCAATCACAATGACCTCACGCCGGCCCCTCCCGGTGGCGCATCGCGCGGCCCCGGCCCCAACGGCTACGACGTCCCGTCCGTGGCCAACGCGCTCCCGATCACCGTCGGCGGGCATAAGGTCTACGGCATTGCCATCTCCCCTGGCATGGGCTACCGCAACGACACCCCGAAAGGCACTGCCGTCAACGGTCAGCCTGAAGGCGTCTACATGGTCACCTCTGCCCTCAATCTCAACAGCAAGTGCTGCTTTGACTTCGGCAACGCCGAGACGAACAATCTCGACAACAAGGACGGCCACATGAACGCGATCAACATCATGTGTCATGGCGATCCGTGCCGTCCCGATGCAGGGCTGGACATGGAGGATGGCATCTACGGCCACCTCAAGGTGCCCGCCGGCACCACCTTCGTCACCGACATGGGCTCGAGCGACGGTCAGCATACCTATGCCATCTACCAGGGCAACGCACAGTCCGGAGCCCTCACCACGACCGGCGTCATCCCTCTTCCCAACGGCTATCAGCCGATGCAACAGGAAGGTGCCATCATCCTCGGCATCGGCGGCGATAACAGCAACTGGGCCAAGGGCTACTTCTTTGAGGGCGTGATGACCACGGGAGTGCCCACCGCGAAGGCCATGGAAGCAGTGCAGCGCAATATCGTAGCCGCCAGGTATGCTGGCCAGCTTCAGCCATAAGCCCAACCCGGCAAACGCGGCGC
>CAVXPT010000020.1:0-89717 GCA_963763665.1 uncultured Acidobacteriaceae bacterium
CCGTCATGCTGACGCTGGCAACACTTCTGCTCGGCCTGGCAGCGCTGCTGGCGTCATTGATACCCGCGCGTCGCGCGGCAGGCGTAGAGCCGATGGTGGCATTGAGAAACGAGTAATGCAGCCGGGTTGCCGCCGAGTCTGTATCTTCCACTTCGAGGTTCGCGCGCCGCTCACCGGCGCCAGTAAGCTGCTGATTTCGTGATGTGGGTACACGGTCCCGAATAATTTCAGAATGCGGACCGGGCCTAGAAGACCGGACTCCAGAAGCAGTGAGATGTGGCCTATTTCTATGGCGAAGGTGCGCCGGCTACCGTCCCCTTCTGTAAACCGCTCTCGCCTGCGGGGTGTTGCTTTTGCGCCAAATTGGGGCGCTCCGCCGAGGTCACCTTCAATGAACTGCAGTCCGGGACGAAGAATGAAGATACCGGGGTGAAGTATTTCTCCGGGTCGGCTGTTTACTCGAAGGATGTAGGATCTCCCAGCCGGGCTGGCTGCACGCGGGTGAGCCGGTGTTCCTTGATCTGGGCGTGGTGAAGGAGATGGCGGAGGTCACGGTGAACGGCGAGCCGGTAGGAAAAAATATTCTCAAATGAAATCAAAATGGCCGGCTTCAGCGCCGGAGCCAAAGCC
The DNA here is from genome assembly GCA_963763665.1 of uncultured Acidobacteriaceae bacterium. Classification (GTDB taxonomy): domain Bacteria; phylum Acidobacteriota; class Terriglobia; order Terriglobales; family Acidobacteriaceae; genus KBS-83. The sequence continues at coordinate 631 of CAVXPT010000020.1, forward strand.
GCCTGGAGAGGGTCGGAAACGCCCCGGAATGACTCCCAGAAACGCTCCCAATCACGCCCAAAAGCGTTCCGGAAGGGCTCTTTCGATACACAAAATGGACTACGAAATGATGCTGGAAGGGGACGCTTCGTGCTTCCGGAAGCTTCGCCCGAGGCAGGCAAAGTCTCCGGCGTAACCACCCGATGCTGCACGTAGTTGTACGGCGGGACAGTGTGGCCGCGCAGCAGCGTGACGCCAAGCTGGATCAGCCGCGGCCCGTATGTGTGCGCCTCATGCGAGATCGAGGCGATGAGCGGTCCCTTGTTGCGCCGCATCTCGTCCAGGGCCTCCGGAATGCAGTCCTGGCCCACGATCGCGACGTACTTTTCGCGGCCCAGTTCCCGCACTACCTGGAGCGCTCCCAGCGCGCTCGTATCCGTGGCCGCCGCAATCAGGACGCGGTCCGTCCGCCCATGCCGCTCCAGGAATTCCTTCACCACCTGCGCGCTGGTCTGGCGCAGGCCTCGCCCATCGAGCCGCACAAATACGCGCGGTTCAAGCTCCGCCAGGTGCGTGCGGACGCCCTCAAACGCCCCCGTCATGCGGCTCTGCACAAATGTTCCTGCCTCAGCCACATCCAGCCCCAGCACCCAGTCCACCTTGCTCTTCCACGCGTGCACTGCATGCTGCGCCAGCAGCTCGCCGGCCTCAAAACCCACCTGGAAGTTGTCGACGCCGAAATACACCGAACTGGGATGGGGAATGTCCACAGCGATCAACGGAATGCCCGCGCTCGAGATGGTGTGCGCAATCAGCGGCGCAACCCGCTCCTCGATCTGGAACTCGATCACCAGATCGACGCCCTCGGTCACGAAATCTTTTGCGTTCTTGAGCGCCGTCTCTGCGTTGTACCGGTTGTCGCGGATCATCAGCTCCACGCCCGACGCCGCTGCGGAAGCCTTCAGGCTGGCCGCGACTGCCTCAGAAAACGGCATCTCCTCGCTCTCCCCCGCAAAGCCGAAACGCATCTTCTTCGGCCGCGCTACCAGGCGATACGCGCCATCCGGCGTCTGCGCAACATACCCGCGATGCACAAATGTCTTCAGGATGCGGTAAATGCTCGTCTTCGAGATCTGCGAGCGCTGAAAGAGCGACTCCAGCGTAAGCGGCCGATTGTCCGCCTCCAGCAGCTCCAGAACATCGAGCGCCTTCGACAAAATCGGAATCAGATAAAGACGTTTGATCTTCTGGGGCAACGGTTCACCTCGCAGTGGGGAGCATAACAGGCTGGTTTCTCTATTGGACGCACCGCCATTTCGGGTCAGCAGGCATGAAGCTCGGTGAGCACGTGGGCCCAGTAAGCAATCCTTCCCGGAGAGTTCTGCTCGCCCTCCCACGTGGCGAGTTGAATGGCAAAGTTGCCGATCGTAGCGCTTTCCGCCACTCCGCAGTAGACCTCCAGCCCCGTCGCGTCCGCCGTGAGTCGGTTCAGAGAACGATTCAGGCTGCCGCCGCCGACAATGGCCAGCCTCCTGAATCGCTTTCCCGTGATACGCTCAGCATCCCGCAGCACGGTCGCATAACGAGCCGCGAGACTGTGGAAGATCAGGCTTGCGAATTGCGGCGCACGGTCAGGCGTTTCTTCGATGGCGGCTCTTCCCTGCCTGGTGCGCTGCGCATTGATGCGCGAAGCCATCGCGCCGGGCAGAAGCAGGTCCGGGTCATCGACATCCAGCAGAGAATCCGGAGGCGCGACGGATTCAGCCGCAGCAATCAAATCCTGCATGGGCCAGCGTTCTCCATTCGGACAAAGCTGCGCGAGCGTCTGCTTCAGCAGCCACATGCCGTTCACGTTCTTGTGAAAGCAGACGCGGTCTCCCGCGGCTCCCTGATTGGTAAAACCCGCCGCGCAGGCTTCCGCGGTCGTGATTGGCTGATCGAGCAGCGTTCCGACGAGCGACCACGTCCCGGAGCTGATGTACGCCCAATCCTCGCCATCAAGCGGAATCGCCGCCACTGCCGACGCGGTGTCGTGACACGCAGTCGCGACCAGCCGCGCGTGCCGAAGCGCCGGCGCCGCAGCGTGAAAGGAGCGCAGTTCCCCTACATCCGTTCCGGTCGCGACCAGCGGCGGAGCAGCCTCGATCTGCAATCCGCTCAGGTCGAAGACCCTCTGGCACCACGCACGGTTACGCATATCCACCAGACCGGTATGCGTCGCGTTCGTGTACTCGGCAACCATCCTGCCGCCAAGGTTTGCGAGCACGTACTCCGGGAGGTTGACCCATCGCGCAGATGCCGGCACGCCGGCGGCATGATCGGCCATCAACTGAAATTGCGTGTTGATACGCAGTGGCTGCGCGCCGCTCAACGCGAAGAGTTCTTCCCGCGAGCATCGCGCCTCAAGGGCCTTCACCATTGCTTCCGTTCGCAGGTCGCGATAGCAGAAAGGCAGACCGATGGGCCGCCCCTCCCCATTCAGCCGCACATAGTCCACCGCCCAGCCATCGACGCCGATGGAAGCTATGGGGGCAGTGGCCTGCTCCCCGCACCGCAGCAATCCGCGCTCGATCTCCGAGAGGATTTGCTCCAGGTCCCAGAAGAGCGATTCGCCTCGCGAGACCGGTGCATTGGGAAAGCGGTGCACCAGCCGAATCTGGGGCCCTTCCCTTCCGGGCGTCAGCAGGGAGACCCGGCAGCTCTCCGCTCCTAAATCGATCGCCACCAAGGATGGAAGATTGCCCGATGGAAGATTGCTGCCTGCCAAGTGAGGGCCTCTACACTACCGAAGAAATGCTTCCGTCAGTCCGCCATCGACCGGGATCAAGTGCCCCGTGGTGCATGGGGACTTCGGTCCCGCGAGGAAGAGGATCGCCTCTGCGCATATCTCCGGATCGATGGGCCGGTGCGTCAGCGTGCGGCCCGCATAAAAGCCCGCTAGAGCAGTCCGCAGCTCGTCATCGGACATGCGCTCTTCGAACGGAATGTCGTACTTCCGCAGCGATGCAATGACACGATCCCGCGGGAACATCGTGGAACCCTTCACCACCGTCGCGGGACTGATGCCGTTGACGCGCACCATCGGCGCCTGCGAGACGGCCAGCTCACGGATCAGATGGCTCAACGCGGCCTTGCTCACGTCGTATGCCTCGGAGCCGCGCTTGGGCACCACAGCGTTGGCGGAGCTGGTCAGCACGATGCTTGCCGGGAGCCCCTGATCGCGCAGAAGCTTCCCGATCTCCTCGACCAGCACGAAGTTCGCCGTCACGTTGACCTCCAGCGTGAGCGCCCATTGCTCATCGGAGATCACGCCACTGGGCGAGGAAGGAAAAAGCGCGGCGGTATTGATCAGAATGTCGGCGCCGCCGAACTGCTCCACGGTACGCCGAATTGCATCGCCGATGGACTCGCGATTCCGGATATCGATCGGAGCGGCAACCACTGTCTCTTTCCCCGCGGTCTTCTTTAACTCATCGGCCACGCGCTCGGCGCCGGCTACATCGCGATCGGCAACAACGACATGTGCGCCGCGCTCGGCTGCAAGCAGCGCCACTTCACGGCCGATGCCGCTGCCGCCGCCTACGACGACGACGATTTGCCGGCTCAGTTCTTTCTCCGGTGGCTGGCGGCGAATCTTGGCGTCTTCCAATGCCCAGTACTCGATGCGAAATGCCTCCGACGCCGGCAGCGCGACGTAGTTGCTGTAGACCTGAAAGGCCTGCGCCAGGCTCGCAGAGCCGCATTGCGGCAGGCGTGCGATTGCGGCATCGCTCTCGAGGCCGCCCGCGCCTTTCATCACGTGGATCGCATTCAGGTAGAACTCGCCGACGATGCGCGACTCCGGCTTGCTCTTACCGAAGCTGAACATGCCGAGACCTGGAATCAGGACCACGGCAGGAATGGCATCTCGCATGACAGGTGAGCTCGCCTCAGCATGCTTTTTGTAGTACTCGCCATATTCCCGTCGGTAGATGGCGATCTGCTTTTCGATCTCCTTCCGCAGCTCGCCGGTGCCGCTCTTCGGCTCCCACGGCACAAACATGGGACGGATCTTGGTGCGGATAAAGTGATCGGGGCAGCTTGTGCCGAGATACGCGAGCTTCTGTGCATCGGACGAATTCACAAATTCCAGCGCATCCGGATGATCCGAGAAGCTGCCGATCACCCGCTTGTTTTCGCTCAGCCGTCCGCGCAATACGGGCAGTATCTCCAGCGCGATGCTTTTCCGGTTCGCCAGCGGCTCATGCTTCCGGCCGCCAAGAATTCGATCGCCCTTTTGTTCAAGATTCTCTTCGATGAAGCTGGTGAGCTGGTCGATCAGCGTGATGGTGTTCAGATAGCACTCGCGCTGCGTGTCACCCCAGGTGAAAAGGCCGTGGCCGCCCAGGATGATCCCGTCGCAGGCGGGCTCCTCCGCAACCGCACGCTTCAGCATCAGGCCCAGCTCAAAGCCAGGCCGCTGCCACGGTACCCAGATCAGTTTGTGGCCGTACCGCTGGTTGAACTCCTCCATCTTTTCGAGCCCATTCGCCGCGGCTGCCAGCGCAATCGCGCAATCCGGGTGCAGGTGATCCACATGGCGAAACGGCAGGAAGCCGTGGAGCGGAGTGTCGATGGATGCGGCGACCGGGTTCAGGCCATAGGTGCAGAGCGGGTAGTACTCCACCATCTCGTCTTCACGCTCCACGCCGCCGTACAGCTTTTCGAGAGCCAGCAGCTTGTCCAGATAGAGCGTGGCAAAGCCCCCGCGCTTGATGCTGCCCAGGTCGCCGCCGCTACCCTTCACCCACAGCACTTCTACGCTCTGGCGCGTGAGCGGGTCGGACATCTCTACCTTGGAACTGGTATTGCCCCCACCGAAGTTGGTAATGCGCAGATCGGATCCGAGCAGATTGGAGCGGTACCGCAGCAACTCCGGTTCATCCATGCCGCGAGCGGCGTTCTCGTCCCAGCGGTCTTCCAGATGCTGAAGTTGCATTCGCGAGTCCACTGCAGAGACAGACATGACTTCCCGATTCCCCTCTCAAAACAATACGGCGAGAAGAGAAATATCACAGCGAAATCTAAATAGCAAACTAATTACCTATAGAAATTTCAGGCGTATGAGCTTGTCAATGCTGCATTTCTCTCGCGCCGCTCACGCGTGATGCGCTCCACGTAGCCGCTCTCTTCCAGCGCCTGCAATGGGTTGGGATGCAGTCCCCGCCGGATTCTCCACTCCGCCAGCGCGGGACGGACATCGGTCCAGAAGGCGGCTCGCAGGCATTCCTCGGCTTCGACGATCTTTCCCGCCGACTGCAGCTCTTCGAGCCGCTCGCGATCGACCAGCGCGGCCTTCATGTAGAGTTCCTGCGCGGTCATCACCGTTTGCACCATCGCTTCCAGCTTGCCCTTGAGATTGTGGCTCTGGTCGATCATGAACGCGATCTCTGCGACCAACGCGCCGTCCGGTTCGCTGAATATCTCGTGAAAAATCCGGAAGACCTGGTAGGGGTCGATGGAGCCGATCGTCAGATCGTCATCCGCATAGCGGCGGTCGTTGAAGTGGAAGCCTCCCAGCAGGCGCATGTGAAGCAGCCACGCGACGATCTGCTCGATATTCTGCGACTGGTAGTGATGCCCGGTGTCTACCAGGACGCGCGCCTGCGGGCCGGCTGCCTGCGCCAGATGCGACGCCATGCCCCAGTCCGCGATATCGGTGTGATAGAAGGCCGGTTCGAATGGCTTGTACTCGATAAGCATCCGCTGCCCGTCCACCAGTTCGGCATGCGTTGCCGCCATCGCCTCTTCAAGCCACACGATGCGCTTGCGGATGTGCTGCGAGCCCGGATAGTTGGAGCCGTCTGCAATCCAGAGCGAGACATCGGTGGATTTCAATTCCCGGGCGATGCGGACGGATTCGACAAGATGGTCGATCGCCATCCGCCGGACGGAAGCGTCCGGATTGCAGATCGAGCCGAGCTTGTATTCCTGATTCTGAAAGAGATTCGGGTTAATCGACCCAGCACGGATACCGTATCGCTCAGCCAGGCGCCGTACTTTCCCCGCATCGGCGGTCCCGGCCGGCAGGTCCCAAAGCACATGCAGGGCAAGTTGCGGAGTAACCCCTGTCAGTGAATGGACCTGAGCGGCATCGGCAAACTTCTCCTCCAGGCTGGTCGCCGCCGCGGCCTGAAGGAACTTGCCGAAGCGGGTGCCGGTGTTCGCGAACCCCCACGAGGGAATTTCAATCTGAAAGCCGTCCAAAGCCCGCAGGGCGCTATCGCCGATTTCGATTTCGCTCATCCGTACCTCCCGCGGCACCGCAGAGTTTAGTCTGAACCGCGGTCACTTTCCAAATGGAAAATATTTTCTCTTGATACACGCCCTGCGCTACCATGGGCAGCGTCTATTTCCTTCCCGTTTAGATTGCTGAGGTGCGGCTTGGGTGCAAATCCCCTGATCGGGGTTATCTATCACTGGATCGGCGGTCTCGCCTCCGCCAGCAACTTCATCCCATTCCGGCCCATCAAGCGCTGGTCATGGGAGATTTACTGGATCGTTCAGGGCTTTGCGGCGTGGATCGTTGCTCCGGTCGTTCTGGGATATCTCTTCGTGCCCGGTCTCTCCTCCATCTTGCATCAAGCGCCGTCCGCCACGATGTGGCATTCGTTCTTCTGGGGAGCGATGTGGGGCGTCGGCGGGCTCACCTTTGGCCTTGCAATCCGCTATCTCGGCATCGCGCTGGGCTACGCGATCGCCCTGGGCTTCTGCACCGCGTTTGGCACGCTGATGCCGCCTATCTTCAGCGGCCAGATGTCCACCATCGTGCATCAGCGCGGCGGTCAGGTGATCTTGCTCGGGGTCTTCGTCTGCCTACTCGCCATTGCCGTGAATGGGCTGGCCGGGTACTCCAAGGAGAAGGAGGTCTCTGCCGAAGAGAAGGCTCTGCTCGGCGAGCGCGACTACTCCTTTGCCAAGGGGCTTGCGGTCGCCATCTTTGCCGGCATTATGAGCGCCTGCTTTGCTTACGGCCTGGCTGCAGGCAAGCCAATCGCCGATCTCACGCGCGCTCAACTGGCGACAGAACACCGCGCGCTGCTCTGGCAGAACCTGCCAGTGCTGGTGGTCGTGCTGTGGGGCGGCTTCGCCACGAATCTGATCTGGTCCGCGATTCTGATTTTTCGTAATCGGTCTGTGCGGCAGTTCTTCGGCGCGCCGGGCACAAATCCGATGGGCACCGCACCTGCGACCGGCGACACATTCGTCGAACTGGACCCGCGCCACCCGGAGCTCTCGCCGCGGCTCTCGCCTTCCGTGCTCACCCGCAACTATCTACTTGCCGCGCTTGCGGGCGTTATCTGGTATTTCCAGTTCTTCTTCTACTCCATGGGGCAGACGAAGATGGGCAAGTACGACTTCTCCAGTTGGACGCTTCACATGGCGAGCATCATTATTTTTGCCACGCTCTGGGGCATCGCTCTCCACGAGTGGCGCGACACGAGTCTCAGAACGCGTCTTCTGGTTGGCTGTGGGCTATTTCTGCTGGTCGGGTCCACCGTGGTGGTCGGCTACGGGAATTTTCTTGTGGCTCGCTGACAATGGGTCTACCGCAATGAAAACATCAGGAACTCAATCCAGAACCTGTTGACATTCTGCCTATGGTGCGCCAAATATAGGTAGACGATCAACAGGAGAGCGGGACCGTGCCGGAAAGCAAATCAGATGTTTTGCAGGGAACCCTCGATCTGATGGTGTTAAAGACGCTTGAGTCGATGGGGCCGCTGCACGGTTACGGCGTAGCGCGGCGGATCGAACAAGTGAGTGGGAACACCGTGAGTCTGAATCAAGGAACCATCTACCCCGCTCTCCTTCGCCTGGAACAGCGAGGATGGGTCAAGAGCGAATGGGGCATCTCGGAGACTGGACGCCGCGCCAAATTCTATGCGCTGACCCGCAGGGGACGAAAGCAGATTGAGCAGGAGACTGAGAACTGGGAGCGCATCGCCGCCACCATGGCGCGCTTCCTTGCTCCGTCGAATTAGGAGGCGATTATGGACTGGCTTCGCATGCTCCTCAGCCGCGGCGCTGCACTGTTTCGCAGCAGGAAGCTCGACGCCGATCTCGACGAAGAACTGCGTGCGCATATCGATCTGGCGATCGAAGAAAATCGCCGGCGCGGGATGAATGAGGCGCAGGCGCGTACCGCTGCTCTGCGCTCATTCGGCGGCCTCACGCAGATGCGCGAGACCTACCGCGTGCAGCGTGGCCTGCCGTGGCTCGAAGAGACCGCTCGCGACCTCCGCTATGCCCTTCGCCAGCTGCGCAAATCGCCTGGCTTCGCGCTTACCGCCGTCCTTACGCTCGCGCTGGGCATCGGCGCGGTTACATCGGTCTTCAGCGTGGTCAATGCGGTGCTGCTCAAGCCGTTCGCCTTTCGCGATCCGGACCGGCTCGTGGTGATGCGCGAGGCGGTGGAAGACCAGGTGCGCAGCGAGCGGTCGGCGACTCCCGACAATTACCGGCATTTTCTGCGGCTGAGGAACGATGCGAAGACAATCGAGGATGCCGCCATCTTCAGTCAAACTGGAGTGAGCGTCTCACGCAATGGCGATCACCCCCGCATCGTCGGCGCGGTGGTCGCTTCGCCGAACCTCTTCCGGCTGCTTGGTGTGCAAACCATGCTGGGCCGGGACTTTGTCGAAGGCGATGCGAAGAAGGGCGCCGACGACGTAGTCATGTTGAGCTATGAGGGCTGGCAAAGATTCTTTGCGGGCGACTCTGCCGTAATTGGAAAAACGCTGCGGATCGGCGGCCAGCCAATCACCGTGATTGGTGTTTTGCCGCCGGGCATGCGGTTTCCGCAGATTGCATTGGCGCCGAAGATCGCCTTTCAAGAAGCCCCGCGCGATGCTCTTCTTTTTCAACCTCTGGCGCCCAGCGAGCGCGACCTGAATGCCGATATGGGCAACTTCAACTACAAGGCGATCGCGCGGCTCAAGCCCGGCGCGACGTTGACCCAGGCCAACGCAGAACTGGAGACATTGCAGAAGGCGTACACGCTTTCCGCACACCTGCCCCTTCATTTCGGAATCGCACTCACGCCACTGACGAAGGATGTCGCGTCCGGCGTAAGCGGCGCGCTGTGGCTCCTGTTTGCGGCGGTCGGCGCGGTGCTGTTGATTGCCTGCGTCAACCTTGCCAATCTACAACTCGTGCGCGCCGTCAATGCAGAACGCGAAACAGCGGTGCGTGCCGCACTGGGCGCAAGTCGCGGCCAACTGATGGGTTCACGTCTGGCGGAGAGCCTGGTACTGGCGTTCGCCGGCGGTGTGGCCGGAATAGCGCTGGCCTTCGGCGGCGTGCGGCTATTGATCGCACTGGCGCCTGGTAACATTCCGCGTCTTGATGAGGTGCGGGTAAGCCTGCCTGTCCTTGTCTTTAGCGCCGGTTTATCGATTGCGGCGGCAATCATGTTCGGTATGCTGCCTGCCCTGCGCTCCCTTCGTGTTGCTCCGCAGGCCGCGCTGCAGGCAAACTCCACGCGGGCGGCCAACACCCAGGAAGGCCACCGTACACGCAATATGATGGTGGCCGCTCAGGTGGCTTGCACCGTTGTCCTGCTTATCGTCACGTCGCTGGCGCTGCGCAGCTTCTCGCGTTTGGTGCGCCAGAATCGCGGCTTCGATTCCAGCCACGTCACGCTTGCACAGGTCGATCTGTTCTCACCGCAATACGGAGATTCCTCGGGCACCTATAAGACCGCGAAGCTGAGCTTTGCCGACCGCGCCCTCGCTGCTCTCCGCCAGCTACCCGGTGTGCAGTCGGTCGCCCTCACCAGCGTAACGCCGCTGACCGGTGAAACCTGGGTGGACAATCTCTTTCGGCCGGACCATCCGGTACCGGCTGGACGGGAGCCGGCGATCAACGTGCGATTCATCAATCCGGATTATCTGCCGACAATGCAGATCCCGCTGGTTTCCGGACGCAATATAACCCCCGCCGACCGCGCCAACCCCTACGTAGTGCTGATCTCAGAGAGAACCGCGCGCGAAGCTTTCTCTGGCGAGAATCCCGTCGGACGAAAGATCTCCGATATCGTTCCGGACGACAAGCACAACCTCACAGTGATTGGAGTCGTCGCCGATACGCGCATCAATGGTCTCAAGGACAATGCTGCGATGGTCTATTTGCCCTACTGGACCTTCACGCCGTGGACACTGTCGTTCCTGGTGCGCGGCTCACAACCCAGCGATGTGCTGATTCCCGAGATGCGGCGTGCCATCTGGCAGATCGATCCGCAGATTGCCATTCCTACGCTCAAGTCGATGGATGAACAGGTCAGCGATTCGGTGTCAGGCGACCGCTTCCAGGCCACGGTGCTTAGCTGTTTCGGCGCGGCCGCTTTGTTCCTGGCTCTGCTCGGCGTGTATGGCGTACTTGCGTACTCGGTGTCGCTGCGCCAGCGAGAGTTCGGCATCCGCATCGCCCTGGGTTCGGGTAAGAGCGCTCTGATCGCGCTGGTGCTGCGGCAGGCTGCATATCCCGTTCTGCTCGGCACCACTCTTGGACTCACGATGGCGCTGATTGCGCTGCGCTGGGTCAGCGGTCTCCTCTATCAAACGCCGGTCATGGACCCGCTCGCACTCGGTGGCAGCGTACTGCTGCTCCTGGTTGCCGCCACGATAGCAGCGATTGTCCCGGCCCGACGCGCAGCATCCACCGACCCGATGCGCGCACTGAGGACAGAGTAGGAGTTGACGATTAGAGGCGCATTTTACTCAGCCGCCTGGCCGCTCTTTGGACCGCCACGGATGGAGAACTTCTGTGGCTCAATTGTGGTGGGAGATTTGGCGTCCCCGACGGGATTCGAACCCGTGTTACCGCCGTGAAAGGGCGGTGTCCTAGGCCACTGGACGACGGGGACGCTGGCGGGCTCACGGAAGCTGCCGGGCGGCAGCGCGGTACCCGAGTTGAGGCTGACTCTGAGGCTATCAACCGGTCGAGGTGGTGTCAAAATATCCTGTAGCTTGTTGCGTCCTCCTCCTTGTTCATTGGCTACGCTTCGAGCGGATGATTCCAATATTCCATGGTTCATAGAGCCGCCTCTACCGGCCGCATGCAGGCGCCTTGCTCTACGAATGCTATAACCCAATCACATGCGCAAGTTCCGCTACCTTGACACGCTGACCATCGTCTTCGTCGTCGTTCTAGTGATTTCGAACCTTCTTGGGCCGAAAATGTGCCAGATTGGCCCGTTCAAACTCAGCGGCGCCGAGTTGCTCTTCCCCATCACATATATCTTCGGCGACGTCTTCACCGAGGTCTATGGCTATGGAGCGTCGCGGCGGGCCATCTGGATGGGCTTTCTGGCGATGGGGCTGCTCTCGGTCTTCGGCGAAATCGCGGTGGCGCTGCCGCCCGCGCCGGACTGGCATGACCAGCAGGCCTTTGCCACGGTCTTTGGACTGGTGCCGCGCTTCGCCATCGCCAGTCTGGCGGCCTATTGGGCCGGTGAGTTCACTAACTCATACACGATGGCCAAACTAAAGCTGTTGACCAAAGGCCCAAGCTGTGGACGCGTACCATTGGCTCGACGCTGACCGGGCAAGCCGTCGACACGACGATCGTGATCATGATCGCTTTTTATGACGCGCCATGGTCCGCGAAGGCGAACATCATCCTGTCTTCGTATCTGGCCAAGGTGATTTACGAGGTGCTGGCGACGCCGCTGACCTATGCCGTGGTGTACGGGCTGAAGAAGTCCGAGCAGGTGGACACCTTTGACGAGCACACTTCCTTCAATCCATTTCGCCTGCGCTCCAATGCGACTGAGTAGAGCAGCAATGGATCCCCGCGACAAATCATTTAGGCTCACTATATGAATGTTGGAGAAGAGCGCATGCGGGCGATCATGGTCAAGGGCCCCGGCGAAGCAGCTACGATGCGCGTTGCCGAAGTCCCACGCCCGGCGCCCAGGCCGGGAGAAGTTCTGATCAAAGTGGCAGCCGCCGGAGTGAACCGCGCCGACATCGTGCAGCGCCAGGGGCACTACCCGCCGCCCGCCGGGGTCACTGACATCCTGGGCATGGAAGTGAGCGGACACGTCGCCGCAACAGGCACGAATGTGGCGCGATGGAAGGTCGGCGATGCGGTGTGTGCGCTGCTGGCGGGCGGAGGATACGCGGAATACTGCGTGGCCCCGCAGGGACAGGTGCTGCCGGTTCCGGAAGGTATCACCATAGAGGACGCTGCGTCATTGCCCGAAGCGGCCTTTACGGTGTGGGCGAACCTGTTCTCCGACACGCAACCGTTGCGGACACGAGAATCATTGCTGATACAAGGCGGATCGAGCGGCATCGGCTCGTTTGCCATCCAGGCTGCACGCAGCATTGGTGCGCGCGTGGTGACGACCGCAGGCTCAGCGGAGAAATGCGCCTACTGCCGCGATCTGGGCGCAGAAGCAGCGTGGAACTACAAAGAGGAAAACTGGGTGGCGGCGGCATGGGCATGGTCGGAGGGCAAAGGCATCCGGGTGATCCTCGACATGATCGGCGGCGAATACTTTGGAAAGCACATTGAATTGCTGGCACAACGCGGCCGCCTGGTCCATATCGCGACTACGAAGGGCGCGGAGGTAAAGCTGGACCTGCGCGAGGTGATGCGCAAGCGCCTGATTGTGACGGGCTCAACCCTGCGCGCGCGCCGGCCGGAAGAGAAAAGTCTGCTGCGCGAGGGCGTCGAAACAAAGCTGTGGCCGGCGATTGCAAGCGGCGCGATTCGCCCCACGGTGCATGAGAGGTTTCCGCTGGCTGAGGCCGGTGCGGCGCACCGGCTGATGGAGTCAAGCGCCCACCTGGGCAAAATCGTGCTGACGCTGTGACGGACAGCGCAATGGTCAAACCGCCACGGCGGCGGTGGCGCATCGCCTGGCTGCTGGGGCTGGGCGTGCTGGTCAATTACTTTGACCGCGTCAATCTTTCGGTCTCGCACGGCGCACTCTACACAGCTTTCGGCATCTCCGACGTTGCCTTCGGCTATCTTTCCGCCGCCTACAACTTGAGCTACGCGTTCTGCCAGCTACCGGTGGGCGTAGTGCTGGACCGCTTTGGCGTGGGTCGCGTGCAGCGCATCGGAATTTTTATCTGGAGCATGGCGTCGTTCGCCGGTGCCCTCACCCCAAGCCTGACCGGCTTTTTTGGCGCACGGCTGCTGCTGGGCATCGGCGAGGCGCCGACCTTCCCCGCAAATGCGAAAGCCATCGGCGTCTGGTTTCCTACAAACGAGCGCAGCTTTGCGACATCGCTGACGGACGCGGCAGCAAAGGCCGCATCCGCGATCGGAGTGCCGCTGCTGGGGATTCTTCTGCTGCGCGTAGGGTGGCGATGGAGCTTCGCCGCAACCGGTGCGATCAGCCTGCTCTACCTGCTGGTGTTCCGGAAGGTGTATTGCGAACCCGAAGAAGATCCGAAGTTGACCGAGGCAGAGCGCCGGCTGATTGCGGACTTGGCTGAGAGCGAACCTCCTGCCGCTGAAGCACCCGCGCTCTCGCTTGGCGCGTTGATGCGGCAGCGTAAAGTCATTGGGCTGTCGCTTGGCTTTGGAGCTTATAACTACGTCTTCTACTTGTTCCTGGCGTGGTTGCCGAGCTATCTCTCAGCCGCGCTGCACATCGACCTGCTGCACTCCTTCCTCTACACCGGCGCGCCGTGGCTCTTCGCAACGGCAACAGACCTGTTCATCGGCGGAATGCTGGTGGATGCTCTCGTGTCGCGCGGCTGGAATGCGCCGCTGGTCCGAAAAGTCGTTCTGGTGGCGGGCACGGCTTGCGGACTCGGCATCCTGGGGGCGGCACACGCCCACAGCGCGATACAGGCGCTGGCATGGATCAGCCTGTCGATTGGCGGACTCTCCGCTGCCGCGCCGGTGGGCTGGTCCATTCCGGCGCTTATTACCCCGCGCGCCAGCGTAGGCAAAGTGGGCGGCATCGTGAACTTCGTATGCCAGGCCTCAGGAATTACCGCGCAGATCGTGACCGGCTACATCGTGAAAGCAACGCACTCCTACGCGCTGGCCTTCGGCATCTCGGCGATCTACCTGCTGATCGGGATCGCCGGCTACCTGGTGCTGTTGGGAAAAATTGAACCGATGAAGACCGCTCACTTGCCCGCTGCGTAGTGCTTGTCCACGCCGGTCCGGCCGTTGTGCACGGTAAAGCTGCCATCGCGGCTGGCGGTAAGTTCAATATCGTGCCCCGCGTCGGGACCGTCGAGATTGGCAATGTACTCGGACTGCGTGTTGTGCGTCGCGCCACCTTCGTCCGAGTAATGTAACTGCCACAGTGTCTCAATGCCGGGCGCTTTGCGGACGGTGTCGAGCGTTGGGATGGAGCCGCCCTTCTTCGCGCCGTTATCCATGATGGCGACGCGCGGATGGATGGCATCGACCAGCGCGGGGCTCGAGCTCTGATACCAGCCGTGGTGCGAGACAACCAGCACATCCACCTTGCCGAGCCGGTTGTTCGGGCACATCAGATCGCGCTCCTTGTCCCAGGTCAGGTCGCCGAGATCAAGAATCTTCAGGTCGCCGAAGTGGATCAGCACGCCAAGCGAGCGCGCATTCTCCGTCTGGTCGGGCGGGCGGATTTCGCTCTGCTTACAGAAAGCATTCGGTTGACCGGCGCCGGGCAGTGGCGTCTGGATCACCTTGCCGTCGGCGCTGATGACGGTCACATCCATACCTTCAATGGGCAGTCGATCGCCGGGCTTTGCCACGATCTCTTTCGCTTTTGTATCGGTAAGGACCTTCTGGAAAGCCGCATAGCCGCGCTCGGTAGCCTTGTCGAGTTCGCGGTTCGGGCCGTGGACGAAGAAGGTGCCCACAGGAATGCGCTGCACAAGCTGCGGCACGCCGCCCACGTGATCGTCGTGATAGTGGGTGATGAGCACAGAGTCGATGCGGCTCAGACCCGCGCTCTTCGCCGCCGCGACAATGCGGTCCGCATCGCGGAAGTTGTTGCCGGGCCACCCGGTGTCGATCAGCAGCGACTTCCCTGCCGGCGTGACGAACAGGGTAGACTGGCCGCCCTCGACGTCGATGAAGTAGACCCGCAGCTTGCCCGCGGCCGGTGTCTGCGCATGCAGCATGAATGCACATGCAAGTGTGGCAATGAATCCGACGAGCGCGCGGGGACGAAGCATCATGAATGGCCGCCTTTGCTGGGTTTCGAAACGGTGGCGCGGGTCGCGCCGGTGGAGATGCCACCATCTACCAGCAGCGTCTGGCCGGTGATGTAGCGGCTGGACTCGGAGGCGAGAAAGACGATAGCGCCATCGAGATCGTGGACGTCGCCAGGGCGCTTCACCGGAATGCGATCGACGAGATAGTCGACCCACTCTTGATTTTCGTAAAGAACCTGATTCTGCGCGGTGCGAAACCATCCCGGCGCGAGACAGTTGACGGTGATGCCGTGCGGCCCCCAGTCATCTGCCAGGCTCATCGTGAGCTGGCGCACACCGCCGCGGCTGGCGCCATACGGCGCGAGACCTGCATAGCCAAAGACGCTGGTGACGGAGCCGATGTTGATGATGCGGCCGTAACCATGCTTGACCATGCCACGGGCAATAGCCTGCGCAACAAAGAAGGTGCCGCGCAGGTTGGTGTCGAGCACCAGATTCCAATCGTCCCAGGTGACATCGAGCGCAGGTTTGCGAACATTGCAGCCCGCGTTGTTCACCAGAATGTGGATCTGTGGGAAGGCCGCCTCCATCTGCTCCGACATACTGTCGATGCTGGCCTGTGTGCGCACGTCGAGCGCGTATGCATGCGCACGTCGGCCAAGCGCTTCAATTTCGTCCACGAATGGCGCAAGGTCGTCTGCTTTGCGGCTGGTAAGGATGAGATCCGCGCCGGCCCGCGCCAGTGCACGGGCAAAGTGCTGGCCGAGACCGCGGCTCGCTCCGGTAACGAGCGCGATCTGACCGGAGAGGTCAAACAAGCCGGCATCCCCGCTCATGCAGGCATGACCTCCTGCTGACCACTTACTCCTGGATTCGTCCGCCCCGGATTCGTTCTAGGATCGAGCACCACTTTCATCAGGTTGGGCTCCCGCGCATAGAGGCGCGCGAACCACGATGGCCCTTCCTCGAGCGGCGCGACCGCGGTGATCAGCGGCGCAACCTTGATCTTTCCGTCCGCGACCCACTCCATCGCTTGCGGATATTCGCCGGCTGATGCGCAGGAACCCTGCAGTCGGATCTGGCGAGTGACCACCTTCTGTAGCGGAATCGAGACTTCGGGCGCGATGTTGCCCACCAGCGCAACCGTGCCCCCTTTGCGCGTGCAGTCGATCGCCGCTGCGACCGTCTCGGGGCGTCCGACGGCTTCAAAGACGATATCGACGCCACGGCCGCCGGTGAGTTGTTCGATGCGCGATGTCAGCGATTCAGACGTCGACGATTACCGGAACTATCGATCACCGCGTCTGCACCCAGCGAACGCGCCAGTTCAAGACGTGTGGCATCGACATCCGCGACGAAGATGCGCGAGCAGCCGGATGCCCGGGCCGCCTGCAGAATAAGCAGACCGATCATGCCGGCGCCGATGACGAGCGCACTCTCGCCGCCTGCAACCTCGGCGACGCGCACCGCATGAATGGCAACAGAGACGGCTTCGAGCATTGCTGCGTCGGAGAAGGACAGTTTGTCCGGCAGACGATACAGGATTCGTTCAGGAACGGTTACGTATTCAGCAAAGGCGCCCGCCCGGCGATACTCTCCGCACGAAACGCCGACGACCTGGCGATGCTCGCAAAGATTCACATCGCCGCGACGGCAGAACTCGCATTCGCCGCAGTAGACAGTGGAGTCGAACGTGACGCGGTCGCCGACCCGGTAGCCGGTGGCTCCCTCACCCACGGCCGCTACGACTCCGGCTGCCTCATGACCCATCACGATAGGAGGAATGCGGCGCCCGGAGGTGCCATCGTAGCCGTGCACGTCGCTACCGCAGATGCCGCAGGCTGCTACCCGAATCAGCACTTCGCCGGCACCCGGGGCCGGCGTCGGCAGATCGGCAACTGCCAGATGTTTGTATTCGGAGAGCAGCAGAGCCTTCATGCCTGGCGGGAAACCCTCAAGACGTTCAGGGTACAGCAGAAAGCCCCCGGCCATGGCCGAGGGCTCTTGGGGGCAGATTCGCCCGAATCTTACGCGCTGAAAGATGACCCGCAGCCGCAGGTGCTCTTCACGCTGGGGTTGTCGAACTTGAAACCGGCTGCTTCCAGGGTCTCCACATAATCCACTACGCAGCCATTCAGGTACATCAGCGACGTGGCGTCGACGAATACCTTCAAGTCGTCGAATTTGAAGACTTTATCCATCATGCCGGCCTGGTTTTCGAAGGACATCGAGTATTGGAAACCGGAGCACCCGCCACCTACCACTCCGATGCGTAGACCGGCGGGGAGCGGATCCTGCGTCGCCATGATCTCCCGTACCTTGGCGATGGCCCCATCGGTCAGGTTGACGGGCAATTGCTTGGGCGGATTGGACTGCTCGGTCAAAGGCTGCGCGATAGTTGCCATTCTCTTGTTCTCCCCTGGAGATGGTGTCCCTTCTATCTTAGGACGACGGCCAATTTCGGACAAGTTTTATCCGAATTACTGCCCTGCGTAGAGAGATGCCGGCAGGACCCGATTCGTCGCAGGTTTGTCCGAAGAAACGGCCTCGGACAGTACTTTATAGTAATCGCTTATTTGGCCGTGACCTTGTCGGATATGCGGTCAAATTGTTCCTGGGTCAGCAGCCCGCGGTGCACCAATGCGCGCGGATTGCGGATAGGGACGCCCCTTTACGATGTCGTGGGCCTTGCTGATGCTGATTCCAGGCAACAACGCGATAGTCACGGTGGACGCGGTGTTGATATCCACCAGGTCGCCGGATGCACCACTTTTGTTGCCCTTTACCCCATCCTTGACGCCCTGCGCCACCGCATTGACCCCGTTTACAGCATTCGCGGCGGCCACTTTTGCGTCCGCGGCGAGCTGTTTTGCGCCCTTCTGCGCATCCCGAGTCGCATCCGCGGACTTCTGGCGGAGCTGCTGATCGTTTTCACTGGTCGAGCGGTAACAGCCCGGCATTCCCACGACCAGCACACCGAGGGTACAGATTGCCGCAATGGCCAGCAGGCGGGACGACATCAACGCGTTCTTCATCTGCAATCTCCATGGGTACAACGCCTTTATACGGGAAAGACGCGAACCCACAGCGTGGGATGAGGGCGAACGCCGCCGGGCTGGCCGTTATCGCGCAGATTGCCGGACCTGGATTCTAAGCTCCACAGTCACGACGGTTAGCGGTTCAGTAAATGGATTGGCGATTCAGTAAATGGCATCCCGAAGCGCCCAAAGGTGACGAAACCGGCCTCCGGAAGCCTCGATGGCGGTGTGTTTATGAGAAGGATCAACGCGGAAATAAACCCTGAAAAATGTTGTCAACGGTACCCGAAAGAGACTATTTTCACCCCTGAACGGCCCCTCTATCCCCCAGTGACCGGCTGTACAGGCAACCTTGCCGCATCCGGTAACCGGCACTGGGACCGCTCGCGGTTGAACCGGAGGTGCCTTATGCACTATCTGACCATCGTTTTCATCGTGTGGGCAGTCGCGGCTACCGTCCTGCTTGCGCTGCTTGCTTATCGCTCCACTCTGACTCGCTATGAAGAGGATTGCCTCTTTCTGGGAGACTGCAACGACCATCAGCACAAGGAACAGGAAAGCATCCTCGCCCGCGTGCGCAAGGTGCAGCCGGCGGTGCGTATCATGACGGTTGCTACCTGCATCATGTCCGCAGCGTTGGTAGGCACCTTTATCTTTCAACTGGTCCAGCAGTTGAAGACGCCTGCCTGAGGGCTGCTGCCCGTGTTGTTCGGCGCGAGGCCTTCTACGGGAAGGCCTCGCCGCATTTTGGCCCTCTGCGGCTCATGGGGAAGAACTCATCGGATGATGAAGCGCGTCGGGGATTGCTGCCTTTAGTGGGGAGCTTGTTCCTCATCGCTATCGTTCGATTGCGCGCCGCGGTTGATAGTAGCCACGGTGCGGACGGTTCCTTTGGCGCTCACGTCCACCTGCGCAATCTTGCTCAGGTGGAGGAAGGTGCCGTGCGGGTTCTTCATTCCCCACTCCACATAAGGAATGCTGAAGTGCGTGGTCGCGCTCAGCACATTGCCGACCCGGACCAGGTGTACCTTCATCTGCATCGGGTGGTCAGCGCCGTGGATGGTCAGCATCCCCTCGGCGATGACGTCGGAAGAACCATCTGACTTCGGCACCAGCCCGCGCAGATGCTCTGCGTGAAAGAAGATGGATGGATAGCGGCTGCTCTCCAGAACTTCATCCCGCAACTCCTTGTCGCGTGCCGCGCTGCCGGTGCGGCCGGTGGTGGCATCCACCAGCAATTCCCCCTGTGCCAGGGTCGAATCAGGATCGATCGCGAGCGCGCCGCCTTTGAACTGGAAGGTACCGCGCACATCGCGAAGCAAGCTCACTACCTTGAAGCGGATCTGCGTCGACTGGGGATCGAAATGGATCTCGATGTTATGGGCAGGAATTGCGGCGGATGGCTTTGCCGGGGGAGGGCCCTGTTGTGCGCCTGCCAGGGAGGCGCTCAGCAGAGCGATGGAGAGTAGAGGAAATGAAGAGCGGGCATGCGGCATCATGCGGACATGTCCTTTCTGCAACCGGAGTGAAGGACTGATGGGAACGAAGATGCGGCGGGCGGGACGGGGGTTGGAGACGTTTTATTCGGCCATGGCAAGCTGATGGCGGACATCGGCACCGCGCACCCAGAATATGACGTCCGTGGCAATATTGGTCGCATGGTCGGCGATGCGCTCCAGGTTGCGTGCGGTGATGATCGCATTCAGCGCCTGCAGACTGGCATCCGGCGACTGCTGCATGACCTGAATCAGATCGACATGCGCCGTGCGATTCATGTGGTCGATGTCGTCATCCATCTCGCGGACGGACTCGGCCAATGGCGCATCCGCTTCAATGAGTGACTGAACTGCACGGCGAATCATATCCGACGCATGGGCGCCCATGGCAGCGATATCGATAGGCAGCGTGGCCGCGGGTGCTCGCAACATCTCTTCCGCGCGCAACGCAATGCTCATGGACTGGTCGCCGATACGCTCCAGGTCCGCATTGATCTTGATCACCGAGAGGATGAACCGCAGATCGATGGCCATGGGCTGCTCCTTGGCGAGCAGTTCGTAGGCCATTTCGTCCACATCACGCTGGGCCATGTTGATGGCTGCCTCGTTCTCACGAACGAAGGTGCAGAGCCGCTCATCCCGCTCCAGGTACGCGTCGACGGCGTACTCCACGGCCTGCTGCGACAGCGCGGCCATGGCAAGCAGTTTGTCCTTCAACTGCTCGAGTTGGAGATGGAAATGAGTGCGGGGCACGCGGGAGGCTCCTTATCGCATTGTGCATGAATGCGCCACAAAATCGCATGAATTTCTGTGCATCTTTTGGGGCAGGGACCGGATGGAATGTCCCTGTCCGCCGGCTTGATCAGCCCAGACGGGACCGCGCCTCGCGCGTCGCCTCGTAAATCTGGTCGAAAGATTCCACGGCGTAGAGCACCTTCTGCATCTCGGAGATGTTGAAGTCGCGGTGGATCACTTCCTCAAGATTGAAGTCGCGAATTTCCGGGCCACCCGAGAGCACATAGTTGGACTCGCCATGGGAGGAGATCAATCCCGATCCGTAGAGCTTGATCTTGCCGTTCTGGCGGATCACGCCAAACTCCACCGTGAACCAGAAGAGCCGCGCCATGCGGTCGAGATCCTCCTGGCGGGTGAGGCCGGCGCAGACCTGCCCATAGCTCTGCAGGAAATTGGCGAATACCGGATGCGCATGCATGGGAACGTGGCCAAAGACGTCGTGAAAGATATCCGGCGCCGGCGTGTACTCGAGCGACTCGCGGGTGCGCAGCGTGGTGGTGGTAGGAAAGCGGCGCGCGGCAATCATTTCAAAGAATGCCGGCCCGGGCAGATAGCCGGAGACGGCGGTTGCGTTCCACCCGGTGCGCGGCGCCAGCAGCGTGTTCACCATGGCCAGGTCCGGAATCACATCCTGCCGCAGCCCGATGTTGTGAAAACCGTCGAGGTACTCCTGGCAGGCGTGCTCTTCCAGCTGCGGCATGCGGCGGCCTACCAGCTCAGCCCACACGGCGTGCTGGTCCGCGGTATACCGGCTCCAGTCCTGCTGGATGAGGTAAGACGCGGCAAGCGGGAGGCTGGGAGCGGATGTGGTTGCGGCCATGAAGTACCTCTCTCAACTAAGAATCGAACGCCTGACAAGGTGTTGCGTAGACGGAACCCTGGCACAGGTAAACCCTTGAGGATGTCAGGCCTGAATTGCGATTGTCAATGAACAGGGGTCACGTCTGGCAAGACCTGCTGACGGCGGTATATCGTGGTGGGTTGCGCGGCTGTTGGTCATTTGGCGATCTCCGGCACCGCGCAGGTGGAGGGCAAGTATGGCGACCATGGTGCATCCCGAGGCTCAGGCCAAGAAGGACTTTCTGCCGCTGAACGGCACGGATTACGTCGAGTTCTATGTAGGCAACGCGCGGCAGTCCGCCTATTACTATCGGCTCGCCTTTGGCCACAGCCTGGTTGCCTATGCCGGTCCCGAGACCGGGCAGCGGGACCGCGCCTCCTACGTTCTGCAGCAGGGTAAGGTCCGGCTGGTGCTGACGACGCCGGTGCGGCCGGAAGGCGAGATCGCGGCGCATATCCAGAAGCATGGCGACGGCGTGAAGGACGTGGCGCTGTGGGTGGACGATGCCCGCGACGCATGGCGCGAGACGACCAAGCGCGGCGCGAAGAGCGTGCGCGAGCCATTCGAGCAGAAGGACGATCACGGCACAGTGGTGATGGCGAGCATCGCGACCTACGGCGAGACCATCCACACCTTTGTCGAGCGCAAAAACTACAACGGACCGTTTCTTCCCGGCTTTCGCGCAACGCCGGAGGATACGCAGGCGCGTCCGGTGGGCCTGCTGCACATCGACCACATGGTGGGCAATGTGGGCTGGAATGAGATGAACACCTTCGTCGACTTCTACCGCGACGTGATGGGCTTCGGGCTGTACCAGCACTTCGATGACGCTGACATTTCGACGGAATATTCCGCACTGATGTCGAAGGTGATGGCGAACGGCAACGGTCGGGTGAAGTTCCCCATCAACGAGCCGGCGGAGGGACGCAGGAAGTCGCAGATCGAGGAGTACCTGGACTTCTACGGTGGCCCGGGGGTGCAGCATCTGGCGCTGGCGACCAACGATATCCTGCAGACGGTGGCGCAGTTACAGCGGCAGGGCGTGGAATTTCTGAAGGTGCCGCATAGCTACTACAGCAGCCTGCAGGAGCGCGTTGGGAAGATCGACGAGCCCGTGGACGAACTCGAAAAGCTGGGCGTTCTTGTCGATCGCGACGACGAAGGCTACATGCTTCAGATCTTCACCAAGCCGGTCGAGGATCGGCCAACGCTCTTCTACGAGATCATTCAGCGCAAGGGCAGCCGCTCCTTCGGCAAGGGAAATTTCAAGGCGCTGTTTGAGGCCATCGAGCGCGAGCAAGCGGAGCGCGGAAACCTTTAGAGAGACGACTGCGGACAATTTCAGACCACAGCAGGCAGCGACAGGTCGAGCCGTGCACAGGAGAAACTGTGCTCTGCTTCAGGATTTGTCGAGTTCGGCGACGGCACCGGCACTGCGTCCACCTGGTCCACGTTTTAAGGGAGCCCGGACCCCTGCATACGGGTCTTGGGACGGTGGAGGCGTGCTGCGCCGGCCGGACAGGAGATCCCGCAGGCGTTGCAGAATTCGCTTCATGAGCAAAATGCTACTCCTCCGATCGTGCGTGGCAATAGCACGGCATTCGCGATTGTAAAGACGGGATGGTAGGCTGACGCGTGCGTCTGCCGGGTTATGCCTTTATCAGAATGCGAGACGCGATGAGATTGGCGTTTGCAGAGACGACTACGGCGGAGGGATGGATCGAGTGATGCGGCTCCTCGAATACCTGGTGGAGATGTTCATACAGGCGTTCGGCATTACCCGGCCAAGTGAGGCGCAACGGAAACGCGTGACATTGCTGCTGGGCAGCGTGCTGCTCACCGCTGGTCTGCTGGCGATTGTTGTTGTCGTGGGGATGGTGTTCTATCTGCACACCCGTCGTTAAAGGAATTGCCACTGCCACCGCATTGCCCACTTAGGGTCTCCGACTCGTTTCCGTTGACGGAATATATTTGCGGTGTAGGATTCCGGCGGGGAGGCTGCGATGCGGAGGCGAGGGTTTGTCGTAGCGGTGTCTGGCCTCATCGCCCTGGTAGCGATGGCCGCGCGGCCTGCGATGGCTCAGCATTCAATCGCTTGTTCCTCCGACGACGGAAAGCGCCACTCCTGCGCGGTGGACACGCGAGGCGGCGTATCCATGACGCGGCAGCGGAGCGATGCCACCTGTGAGGAGGGCTTCAGTTGGGGCTACGACCGCCAGGGTATCTGGGTCGACCACGCCTGCCGCGCGGATTTCGTCGTCAACTCCGGATATGGCGGCGAGTCCTCCGCGTCGGGGGACGGCCGCCTGACGATCACGTGCTCCTCCGATGACGGCAAGCGTCACTCCTGCCCGGCGGATACTCGCCATGGCGTACGCATCTTCAATCAGCGAAGCAAAGCCCGTTGCGAAGAAGGCTCCAGTTGGGGCTATAACCGCAGCGGCGTCTGGGTAGACCACGGCTGCCGGGCGGAGTTTCGGCTTCGCTGATGTGCCGCGGGCATGTTGGCATCGGGCAGACAGTTCTCGTCCATGCAGCCATGAACGGCGTACTATGTCGCGCGGGAGGGGTACATGCGCTTTCCATTTCGATATGCATTGCTTGCATTCATCGGGCTTGTTCTTGCAGGAACGGCTCAACCCGCAATGGCACAACAAACCATCACCTGTTCGTCCGACGATGGTGGACGTCACACGTGCCGCGTGGATGCGCGGGGTGGCGTGCAGATGACCAATCAGCGCAGCGGAGCGGCTTGCCAGCAGGGCTATAGCTGGGGCTACGACCGCGAGGGCATCTGGGTAGACCACGGCTGCCGCGCCGATTTCATGGTGAATAGTTGGAACAACCGGAGGAATGGTGGCGGGAATGGCGGCCAGGTCATCACCTGCTCGTCCGACGATGGTGGGCGGCATACCTGCCCGGTGGATGCGCGGGGTGGCGTGCAGATGACCAATCAGCGCAGCGGAGCAGCCTGCCAGCAGGGCTACAGCTGGGGCTACGACCGAAACGGCGTCTGGGTGGATCACGGCTGCCGCGCCGATTTCATGGTGAACAGCGGGAACCAATGGAATAACGGAGGTGGCGGAGGCCAGACCATTACCTGTTCTTCCGACGACGGTGGACGCCACACCTGCCCTGTGGATGCGCGAGGCGGCGTGCAGATGACCAATCAACGCAGCGGAGCAGCCTGCCAGCAGGGTTATAGCTGGGGCTACGACCGCAACGGTATATGGGTAGACCACGGCTGCCGCGCCGATTTCACGGTGAACAGCGGGAACAATTGGAACAACGGGGGAAACAATGGCGACGGCCAGACCATCGCCTGCTCGTCCGACGATGGCAACGCCACTATTGCGGCGCGGATGTACGGGGTGGTGTGCAGATGACCAGGCAGCGAAGCGATGCGCGTTGCGAGCAGGGATATAGCTGGGGCTACGATCAGCGGGGTATTTGGGTGGACCACGGCTGCCGCGCCGATTTCACCGTAGGCAGATGAATGCTCCTATCCGACGGTGAGCTGGATGCAATCGAGCGCGACGGCCCGCATTCAGCTCACCTGAAGACCTGATCCGAAGACCTGATCCGAAGACCTCATCCGAAGACAAGGGTGGCGGCTCCGCCGGCAATCAACAGGCCGCCGATAATCTTGGGCGCGGTGAGACCTTCTCCGAGGAAGATCCACGCAAGCAGGATCACCAGCACCACGCTGAGCTTGTCGATAGGGGCCACAGCCGACGCGGGGCCTAACTGCAGCGCGCGGAAGTAGCAGAGCCACGACAACCCTGTCGCGATCCCCGAGAGCGCGAGAAAGAGCCAGGAGCGGGCTGCGATCGCGGCAATCGCATTGTGCTTGCCAAGCGCAATGGCGATGGCCCAGGTGAAGACCAGCACCACGGTGGTGCGGATGGCGGTCGCCAGGTTGGAGTCGATGCCCGCGACACCGATCTTGGCCAGAATCGCGGTTGCCGCTGCGAACGTTGCGGAAAGAAGCGCCCAGATAAGCCAGGTCATGCAATCAGGATAGAGCGGATCGCCCATTGCCATACGCGCGTGGCTCTACGCAGGTCGGTTTTCCTGGCAACTGCTGCAATGACTCGCCTCGCTGGCCGGCAGGGTCACTCAGCCCACCAGATGGGTCAGCTTATCTTCGAGCGCTGCCATGCGCGCGCGAAGCTGTGCGACTTCATCCTCAAGGGTTGCGATCCGATCCGCCACGCCGTTGTCGATCGTCTCTGGTGCGCGCGAAAGTTCGTGCCTAGTTCCCGAGGCGTTTTCAGGCGCTGCCGACAGCAGATGAATGTAGCGTACTTCTCGTGCGCCCGGCTCACGGGATAATGCGCGCGCCAGCGGTGGGTCTCGCTGTGCCAGCTGTTGCAACGTGCTTTCGACTTCATCCATGGTGGTGAAGCTGTGCAGACGCTCCGTGCGGCTGCGCAACTCGCCGGGCGTCTGGGCTCCACGCAGCAGCAGAACGCATACGACGGCAAGCTCGCCGCGGCGCAGATTGAAGACCTCGCCAATGTGGTGGGCGTATTTCGCAACCCGGCTCTCCGTGCCGCGTACCGGCGCAGCCAGACCGGCATCCTCCAGCTCATGGAGCGCCATGCGAACTTCGTCCTCGCCGAGTTCCATGACGGGATGGCGGCTGGTGCGCTGATTGCTGGCGTTGGTCAACGCCAGCAGTGAGAGCGGGTAGTACTCCGGCGTGGTGGTTTCCTTCTCCAGCAGGGAGCCCAGTACGCGAGCGGCAGGCACGGAGAGATGCATTTGCGAATCCGGCATGAACAAATTGCTCCTGCTCTCACCTTAGACCGTTTTCACAAATACCGTGTTCTCGTCCACACCTGAGAGGAGCAGCTTTTCTTAACGAAAAAGCTGCGTCAGGAACTATGGCAAGCCGAAACCGCTTGTGAAAACGATCTATCGTGAGAGCGATCCACCATGAGGAGAGAAGTCTCGTAGTCTAAGTACAAATGGCGAGCTCGACATTGCCGACGGTCGCCCGCGCGAAGACCGCACAGCGTGCTGTGGGCACATATTTTCTGGCGAACGGGGTCGTGATGGGCGCGTGGGTACCGCACGTGCCCGACCGGGCGCGCGATTTGCATCTCGATCCCGGCGCCCTGGGCTGGGCCTTGCTGGCCAGCGGACTGGGCGCGGTGCTGGCCATGCCGCTCGCTGGCCGGATGACAGCGCGCCGCGGCAGCCGCGCTGTATGCCGCGTGGCAGGCATCGCTTTCCCCGCCATGCTGAGCGCGGTCGTACTGGCGCCTACTGCGCTGCTGATGGCGCTGGCGCTGCTGTGCTTCGGCATCGCCGGGGCAAGCATGGATGTGGCGATGAACGCGCAGGGCATCGCGGTGGAGGAACAACTCGGCGAGCGCACCATCTCGCGACTCCATGGCATGTGGAGCATCGGAGGCTTTGCCGGCGCCGCTATCACCAGTTTCGTGCTGTCGCGGCACGTGCCCGCTCCGGCTATCGTGCTCAGCTTCTCTGCGTTCGTCATCCTGTTGGTGATGGCTGGGACACCGCATCTCTTTACCCGCGCCGAAGAGGGCCTGCACGAGCAGCCGCATGCGCTGCGGCCCCATGGCCGATTGCTGCTGCTGGGCCTGGTGGCCTTCGTCTCCATGGTCTGCGAAGGCTCGATCGCCGACTGGAGCGGGCTCTATCTCCGCGTGGTGCGCGATGCGGGCCTTGGCGTCTCTGGGTATGGATATGCTGCCTTTGCCGCTCTGATGGTCACTGGGCGTCTCACAGGCGACTCGATAGTTGCCCGCATCGGTGAGGAACGCACGCTGCTCTGGGGAGGCCTGTTGGCCGCGGCGGGTCTGGGAGTCGTGGTCGGCACCGGTTGGGGACACATGACCGGCATGCTGTGGTGGCTGATCGGCTTCGCGCTGGTGGGTGCGGGCATCGCGAACGGCTCGCCGGTGATCTATCGCACCGCGGGCCGAGTCCGGGATGTGCCGGCCGGCGCGGGCATCGCAACAACAGTTGGCATCGGATATGCGGGCCTGCTGGCCGGGCCGCCGGGACTCGGCTTTGTGGGAAAGCATGCCGGGCTCACATCCATCCTGATCTGCGTCATGGCGCTGTGTTGTGTGATGGCCTTCAGCGCGCGCCTGGTGCGTGGATTGGCCACGCCGACGGCGCCTTGAGTCGTCAGCTATTGCGTGACCTTATTGCGCGGCCGGCGCCATCCACTGGTTCTGCCGCATCCAGCTCTCCAGCAGCATTGTCCAGAGGTGCAGAGCGGGCAATTGCTCTGCAAGATCGACTCCATGGTGGCCATGCTCAAACATATGGAACTCCACCGGCACGCCGGCACTCTGGCAGGCAGCTACATAGAGCATGCTGTTCTTCGACGGGACGACATCGTCATCGTTGGTGGTGAAGACGAAGGCGGGCGGGCTCATGGGCGTTACATGATCTTCTGCCGAGAGCAGCGCTACGAGTGCGGGATCGGGCACCGGGCCAAGCAGGTTGTGCAGCGAACCTTCGTGTGCAATGCCGGATTTCATGCTGATGACCGGATACGCGAGGATAACGAAGTCCGCCCGGTCACTGAAGTGCTCGATGGCATCCGGGCTGGCCGGCACTCCGCTGTCGAAGAGCGTGGCGAGAATGCTGGTGATGTGGCCGCCCGCGGAGAAGCCCCATGCGCCGAGATGGTCGGGGGCAAAGCCGAATTCGTCCGCCCGGCTGCGCAAGAGCCGCATGGCGCGCTCTGCATCGGCAATCGGCGCCGGGTAGCGATAGGGCGCAACGCGATAGTGAAGGACGAAAGCAGCGACACCACGCTGCGTCAGCCATTGTGCGGGCGCGGCGCCTTCGCGGTCCGCCACCACCTTGCTGTAACTGCCGCCGGGAATCACCAGGACGGCGCTGTGGGTTGGATTGGCAGCCGGTAGATAGACATCGATGGTCGGACGATCCGCGGCGGTATGGCCGAGTGCTCCGGGCACAGCTCCGGGATATACGTTGAGCGTCTTGCCGGGTGCGGTTTGCGCGTTCAGGAGCGCGGGAGCGGATGCTACGAGGAGCGTTAGAGCAAGGGGCGTTAAAGCAAGGAGCCGCATAGCGGCAAGTGTAACCGTGTTCTCCCGCCTGGCTGCAGAGTTCCATCGTGAGCGATCAGGTTGTGATCTCTGCGCCGCGCGATTCGCGCGCGAACGACATCACGATCGCGATGAACAACGCGACCGCAATGATGGTGACGGCCAGCACCGGTCCGTAGCTGCCGGTGCGCTCGGCTGCGCGAGCCTGAATGTTCGTCAGCTTGGAAGCGATGAGATTGCCGAGCTGATAGACCACGCCGGGAAACGTGGCACGCACGGGACCGGGCGAGATCTCACTGAGATAGACGGGAACGACACCCCATGCACCCTGCACCATGAACTGCACTAGAAAAGCGCCGGTTGCAAGCGCCAGGCGGCCATGGACGAGGGTGGCTAGCGGCGCGGCCGGAATGGCAAGCAAAGCCGCGGTGATGATGGCGCGCTTTCTTCCCCAGCGCTCGGAGAGCGCACCGAAGACTATACCGCCGGCGATGGCTCCCAACGCAAGCACGATGCCGATGACGCCCACGGTGTGCGGATCGAAATGATGATCGCTCTGCAGGAATAGCGGGTGCAGGTCCTGGCTGCCATGGCTGAAGGCATTGAATCCGGACATGAGCAGAACAAGAAACAGGAAGAGTGGCAAATACGCTCGAATGCCCTGCCACATCGCGGACAGCGACATTCTCGCGCCCCGGGCCGCCCTGCCCTGCTGCCAGGCCGGCGACTCTTCCACGCGGAGGCCGATATAGCCGGCGAGCAGCGCCGGCACCGCACCCACGATGAACATGCCGCGCCATCCGATGGATTCGAAGAGCAGGCCGAAGGCCGCGGCCGCGACGAGGTAGCCAACCGCGTAGCCCTCCTGCAGAATGCCCGAGAAAAAGCCGCGATTCTCCTTCGGCAGGGTCTCAAATGCCAGAGCGGCGCCGACGCCCCACTCTCCGCCCATCGCAATGCCGAACAGCGCACGCAGGATCAGCAGCACGTGGAGCGATGGCGTAAAGGCGCAGGCCAGTTCCAATACGGAATAGCAGAGAATGTTGACAATCAGGGTCGGCCGGCGTCCGACGCGATCCGCCATCCAGCCGAAGAGCAGAGCGCCCAATGGCCGGAAGGCGAGAGTGAGGAAGAGCGCTTCCGTTACGGCGCTCTTCGCGACCCTGAAATCCCCCGCAATGGCGGATACGCAAAAGACAAGGATGAAATAGTCGAAGGCGTCCAGTGACCAGCCAAGGAAACAGGCGGCGAAGGCATGGCGCTGCTTCGCTGTGAGGGTCCGGAATGGGGCCAGGAGACTTGGCAAACAAAGGCCAGCATAGCAGCAGGTTCGCTGCGGAGATGGACGCGCCGCAGTCCCCGCAGCGGCTCAAGAGGGTGAGTTGGAAGAAGCGCAAATGCCGAAGGGAGGCCGTCTGGCCTCCCTTCGCGAAACTGCAGTCTCTTGAGCAGGACTACGTTTCTGAATCGCTATTTTTCCACCGGAGCGGCCTGGTGCGCAGGCAGCGGCGCCAACACTGCGTCGCCGCCTTCCGCGTTGACGGCACCATCGGAAAACTTTTTGTGCAACTGATGGTGCAGGCAGTAGAGCGCCAGTTCGAGCCGGTCCGATACGCCGAGTTTGTCGTAGATCTTGCGCAGGTAGTTTTTGATGACCTGCTCGGTCGTGCCGAACTGATAGGCAATTTCTTTATTGCGCTTGCCCTGCGTAATGCAGGTAATGATGGCCATCTCCTTGGGAGAGAGCCGCGGCTGGCTCTTCGGGCTGGTGAGCGCGGTCGCCTGCGAGCGGTAGGCCTCGATCACCCAGTTCACCGACTGGTTGTCGATCCAGGTTTCCCCCTGGGCGATCTTGCGGACACATTTGACCAGCAGGTCGGGCGAGATGGACCGCGGAATGATGCCGCGTACCCCACGGCGGTAAAGCTCGACGGTGTTCTGTTCGTCCGTGGAGACCGCCTGGATGATGATCTTGACCTGAGGATTGCGGCGCACGATGGCGGGAATCGCATCGGTGGTGCCGGTGATCAAACCGCCTTCGAGGATTACCAGGTCCGTCGGGAACCTCTGGATAGCTGCTTCCAGGTTCTGGAGGTTATCAACTTGTGCAACCACCCGGATGTCATCTTCGAGCGCAAAAATCTTACGCATGCCGACACGGTAGATGGCCTGCGAATCCGCAAGGATAATGCGGACGATATTGGATTCCGTCGATGCGCTAGGCTCGGCTGGATCGTCGGAAATAGTCTCGTCAAGCATGTCGGGCTTGGCTGCGCTCATAAGCAATTCTACTGACTGAAGTAATATTCGTCGATAACTGCCGCGGCACGCCAGCAGGTCTCGCTGGTGTTGCAGCGTACCACACGCCCCGTGCAGTGAACTACCACATCTGTCGGGGTTCCCATGGCCTCTGCCGGCATCTTCATTGTAAAGCGCACCTGGGTCTGAACCTCAAGGGGCCGGGGAAGTGTGAAAGCCACCCCGGTGGCGGAGATGTTCTCCGTCATCGCGGCGATTTCACCGGTCGCGGTGAAGAGGCGCAAAGGGATCTGAAGCGGAAAGCGGACTGCATTTCTCAGCTCAACCGGGGCATCCGCTTTTGCCTGTGCCGAGAGTGCGGGGGTCATAGCGCCCACTATAAGTTCGCGATTGTGATTCGGGACATCCCACGAAGAGAGTAGCGAGACACCCGCGGGAAGCATCCAACTCCGCAGCAAATGTGACTCTTCCACCCTGTTGCGTCAAGGACGCGTGACGAACTCGCACGGCGCGACGAGATAATCAATTACAGAGGTAATATTACCACTCTCTCCAACGCTAAATTCCACCAAAGTTGTAGCAACCGCATACAGCCTCGGCTAAGGTTCGGATTACGTAGGCGATACGCCACGAGTTCCAAGACCCCTGGAGGCCCTTTCCGTGAAGTTGCTGACTGTTGCCGCCTTGTCCGCCGTTCTATTAGTACCCTGCCTTGCTAACGCCAAAGTATCGGCCAGTAGCCCGAGCATTCCCTTCCCGCGCCAGTTGGGCAAGAGCGTCGCCTACAGCCCGAGCATTCCTTTCCCGCGCCAGCTGGGCAAGAAGGTCGCCTACAGCCCGAGCATTCCTTTCCCGCGCCAGCTGGGCAAGAAGGTCGCCTACAGCCCGAGCATTCCTTTCCCGCGCCAGCTGGGCAAGAAGGTCGCCTACAGCCCGAGCATTCCTTTCCCGCGCCAGTTGGGCAAGAGCTAAGCAAACTCCCTTTTCGGAGAGATGTCTTGCAGCGGACCCGCGTGGGTCCGCTTTGCTATTTTTGAACGGCTGGATGCACCCAATAGTGGGAGGCACTCCTCCGAAGCTCTGGCGTATGCTCTCGACAGGTATCTTTCGGAGTGACGTATGCAGCATTTGACCGTCGACGGCGTCCTTGAAACCGTAACGCTCGTCGCGCAAGCTGCAATCGTTTACCTGATGATTAAAAAGGGGTCCAGGAGGGAATATCCGATCCTGCTGACCTACATGTTTTTCAACCTGGTCGAAGATCCGCTGGCGTGGAGCCTGCAGCACGCGCCAATTTACCCCAAGGTCTATTTCACAGTCACTGTGCTGGATTATCTGCTCCAGTTTCTCATCATCCTTGAGATCGGACGCAATGTCCTTCGACCTTCCAAGCGGTCACTCCACTTCCGCCTGTGGCCAATCGTTACCGGCGGCATACTGGTCTGCGCGATTGTGGCAGCTACGTTCTCGCCGCAGGTGCAATCGGGCGGCAATGCGGCGGCACATGTATTGCTTCGGGTAACCTTGGGGCTCGCCATACTGAAGTTGTTGCTCTTCGCCGGCATGGCGGGTTTTGCACAGTTTTTAGGCATCGGTTGGAAGAGTCGAGTGCTCCAATTGGCATCCGCACTTGCCTTCTATGGCGCGGTGTCCCTGCTGGTGCAACTTTCGAGCAGCCACCTCTCTTCTGCGGATCCGTCCTATATATATCATTTAATTAGGTTTGCCCAGATTCAGTCGGGTGCCTACAATCTTATGCTGATTTCCTGGATCTGGGCTTTTTCCCGAAATGAAGCACCGCGCAAAGATTTCACTCCACAAATGCAAGAAGTTCTGGTAACAATAGCGGGAGCAGCCAAACGTACCCGTTTAGCCGTTACTCGGAGCGCTGATCACAAATGACGTTCTCCTTATTCCAGATACTGCTTGCCGTCGCCCTGATCGCATTCGTGGGCTTGTGGCGCCGCGCGCAGGCAAAGCGGAAGCATCGCAGTTGGGATGAGATTGTTGCTGCACTCCGGGCCAACGATTGGGGACTGGATGATGTCTCCGAGCGTTATCTCTATCGTGGCGGCATCAAGGCGACGCCCACCGATATCTGGGGCCGGATTGATGGCGCACGCGGCCTGTGGGCCATGTATACCAACGCTCCGCTGCTGGTTCAGCTTGCTGATTACGCGGCAGAGCATGGCACCGATCCAGACGAGGCTCTGCTGGAAGGTCTACGCAGCGATGCCTTCCAGATCCGCCTCTGCGTGCTGATGGCTCTTGCAAAGTATGCGATGTCGCACTCGACAGTGGGTGCTTCGGTAAATGCTCATCGCGCGACAACTCTTTACAGCGAAATGCTGGCGCGACTGACGACGCTGTTCCAGGAAAGCGCTGGCCAGCTCTTCCCCAAGTATCTTGAAGCTATGTAGTCTCGTCGTGTCCTGAAGCGTCCTCAGCCTGCCCATTGGCCGGCTTTTTGTTTTTGGGAGCGGCGATTGAGAGATGCGTCGATCTCCGACTTGCGGAAAACCACTGATTTCGCCATACTTGATGGGTTGGGAGTGGTGTGGGCGAGATCGCCATCATTGCCGCCGCCGGCAATCGCCGGCTGGCCGCTGGACAATCCCGAGACGATTCTAAAGAGCTTTGCTGAAAGGAACAGAAATCCTGTGCTGATGATTCGTTTGGCGCGCTTTGGAGCGCGCAAGCAGCCGTATTACCGTGTCGTTGTGATCGAGAAGGATCGTGCGCGCAATGGCCGTTCGATTGAAGTTGTTGGTACCTACAACCCGCGTACCAACCCGGCAAGCGTGCTGCTGAAGAAGGACCGTATCGACCACTGGACCGGCAATGGCGCCCAGCTCTCCGATCGCGTCGCCAAACTGCTCAAGAACTACAAGGAAACCCCGGCTCCCGCCCCAGCCGCCTAGCCGCACAGATGCGTCCCGCTATGTGCAGGGCGCGTCTTCCCATTGCCACACGCTGGCCTTTGTCTCACGCTGGAGCCGCATGACCCACGACGAGAAGCTGGACGCCGCTGAAGAGTTGATGACGCAGATTGCCCGCGCCCTGGTAGACCACCCGGATGAAGTTTTGGTGGAAGCCGTGGAAGGGGATGAGGGCGATGACACAACCGTGCTGGAAATGCGCGTGGCGCCCGACGATGTAGGCAAGGTGATCGGCAAGCAGGGGCGTACCGTGCGCTCTCTGCGCACCATCCTTGCGGCAGTAGGTCAGGGCCATCATCTTCGCTACGAGCTCGACGTCGTGGAAGACGAGGACGATGAGGACGATCTCGAGGATGTGGATGACACCATCGTGGGTGGCAGCGAGTCCACGACCGCAGGCTGACCGCCTCCGCAGCCATGCCTGCTGAGGATCGTGATCGCGACTTTGTACTGCTGGCTCGCCTGGTTCGCACCCAGGGCCGCAATGGCGAATTGATCGCTGAGATCCTGACTGATTTCCCGGAACGCTTTTCCGAACGCCCACACGTGTGGCTGCTGCCGCTGGATGCGAAAGCTGCGCCGCGCGAAGCAGAGATCGAACGCCATTGGCCGCACAAAGGCCGTGTCGTATTGAAGTTTGCAGGCATTGATTCCATCTCCGACGCGACGGCCCTGAGCGGATGGCATGTTGCGATCCCGCGCGAGCAACGTGCCCTACTTCCCGATGATGCCGTCTATGTTGCGGACTTGATCGGATGCCATGTGATCGATGAGGCCGCCGGGGGATCTGATCTGGGCCCGGTGCTTGGTGTGGAGCGTGGCAGCGGAGACGCGCCC
The DNA here is from genome assembly GCA_963763665.1 of uncultured Acidobacteriaceae bacterium. Taxonomy (GTDB): domain Bacteria; phylum Acidobacteriota; class Terriglobia; order Terriglobales; family Acidobacteriaceae; genus KBS-83. Next base: position 35,037 of record CAVXPT010000020.1, read on the forward strand.
GACTTGCTGGTCGTCCAACATGGCAGCGACGAGTTGCTGATTCCCTTCGCGAAGACTTTTATCGTGCAGATCAATCTGGCCGCGCAGGTGTTGCGGATGCGGTTGCCCGCGGGGCTGACGGCGATCAACGCGCCCTTGACGGACGAAGAGCGCGCGGCGCAGCGGCAGATACGTGAGGAGGAGGGCGATGATGCGCTTTGACATCCTCACCATTTTTCCCGGCTTCTTTGACGGCTTCCTCACGCATGGTGTTATCCGGCGCGCGCTGGAGAACGGCATCGTGCAGTGCGAGCGGCATGACCTGCGCGACTTCACATCGGACCGCCACCGCACCGTGGACGATCGGCCCTTCGGCGGTGGCGAGGGCATGGTGCTCAAGCCGGAGCCGCTGGCGGCAGCCATTGAATCGCTCGGCGTGAGCGCAAAGGGGGAGCGCGATTCAACACGCGAGAGCGTTATTCTGCTATCGGCGCAAGGCGAGCGTTTCACGCAGGCGACGGCGCGAGAGCTGGCGGGACTCCAGCGCATCGTGCTGCTTTGCGGCCGTTACGAGGGTGTGGACGAGCGCGTGAATACTCTCTTCTGCGATCGCGAGCTTTCGATCGGGGATTACGTCCTGACCGGCGGTGAACTGCCGGCGGCCATCGTCATGGACGCAACCACGCGGCTTCTTCCGGGTGTACTGGGGAATGAGGCGTCGTCTGCGTATGAAAGCTTTGGAGTCGCCGATGGGGGCGCATCGGAAGAAAGGGAGGCGCCCCGCTCCACGTATGGAAGCGGTGGCTTGCTGGATTATCCGCATTACACGCGGCCTGCCGAGTTTCGCGGGCTGACGGTGCCGGAGGTGCTGTGCGGTGGCGACCACGCGGCAATCCGCAAGTGGCGACGGGAGCAGGCGCTGCTGAAGACGATGCACAATCGACCGGATCTGTTGAAGGATGCTGATTTGAGTGCGAGCGACCGACGATTTCTGGAGAAGGCTACTCGAGACGGCGGGACGGAACCCACCAGATAAGTCGACGCGTGGCCGAACAATGCGCGGCTATGGCTTTGTGTCATCCGCCGTCGCACCCTGTGCCCAGTAGTTCCTGCGCGCGGTGATCTCCAGGTTGGGGTAGTTCTTCAATTGCAATTTGAGCGTGTGCATGCCGGGATGCGGGGCTTCCGGACGGAAGCTGAGAACGTAACGGTTCGGCACATGATTGGAAACCGTCAACATATCCTTTTGCAGGCTCTTCCGGTCTTTGAAGGAGTAATATTCGCCGCCGGTAAGATGTGCGACGGTCTCGGATGCGTTTTGTCGCATGCTGTTCATGGCCGCCAGAGCCGCGATCTTCGCCAGACGCAACGGTGGTGCGAGCAGGCCGAGACAATCGTATGTCTTTTCTGCCTTGCCTTTCTTCTCCGAGGGGTTTGCGTTTGGATCGTTCGCAAAGCAGCCGCCGGGAGGACCCGGCTCTCCGTCGTGCATCATGCGCGAGGCCTCATGCCCTGTCGCCGATTTTGCCGAGGAAAAGGCGAAGCTGTAGATCACCGTGTTGGTATCGCTGACCGCGCGAACCGCGTCTTCGAGCGGGATGTGACTGCCGTGATCCACGGTCTCGCTGAACAGCAGAATGGCTCGGCGATATTCGGGGGGCTGCTTCTGTAACTGATCTACAGAAAACTTTAGTGCGTCGAGAATGGCGGCGCCGCTGTCTCCGGAGTCGAGATCGTGCAGGCCGGAGGTGGTGGCGTTCAGATCGGACGTGAAGTCCTCGAGCATGCGCGGCTCACTGTCGAAGCCGACGATGGCAACCCGATGCGGGACGTTACCTACCAGGGCTTCAATCGTGGAACCGAGATTCCGATAGTCGTCGAGGTGGCGCGCTCCGGCGCCTCCGATTTCGACGGCAACGACTAAAGCCAGGGGCTCGCTGTCGGTGTCCTGTTCGAGCGAGAGCTTTTGCGGGGCATCATCGTCGGTGAGCAGAAAATCGTCAGCGGTCAGGGTGTAAACAGGCGCCCCGGCCTTCGTCCTCACCAGTGCCGGAACCAGCACCAGCGTTGTACCGGCACGGAAGACGGTGCCGGTCTGGACTGGAGGCGCAGGAATGGGGGACGCGGGAACCTGGGCAACGGCGAACGTACACGCTGCGACAACGTACACTGGAAATAGGCCGAGGGTCGCGGGGAATCGCATAAAATATGCTCGTTTCGCAGTGTAGCCTTCTGCCGCTCTCATCGCTTTCTGATGCCAATCCGGACAAAGTTGTGTACACTAGAAGTTCGAACTAATCCCTAGGAAATCTGTCATGTCCATTCATCCAGTAATGCAGCGCCTTGCCGAGAAGCTCCAGCGTACGGACCTTCCCGATTTTGTTCCCGGCGACACGGTACGCGTGCAGGTAAAGATCAAGGAAGGTGAAAAGGAGCGTCTGCAGGCCTTTGAAGGCATCGTGATTGCCAAGAAGCACGGCCCGCAGGGATCCTTCACCGTTCGCAAGATGAGCTTCGGTCAGGGCGTGGAGCGTATCTTCCCGCTGAACTCGAAGGTGGTGGACAAGGTCGAGAAGATTCGTTCGGCCCGTGTCCGTCGCGCCAAGCTCTTTTACCTCCGCGGCCTGCGTGGCAAGGCTGCCCGTCTGAAGGAAGTGGAGCGCACTTAGCGTCTTCGTCAGTATTTTCGCGAAGGCCCTGGGGCGCTGCCTCAGGGCCTTTCTCTTTCTGCACAGCAGAATCGAGTCTGGTTTCCCTCTGGGGCTCACTTTCATGTTGGCAACGCAACGTTGCGGTTCTTCCAGGGATCGGCTCGCAAGGCCGCTCCCTCACTTGAGCGAGTGACTTATGAAAGCCTCACAAAATAATCATGCAATGCGGGATGTCCTGACGTTTCTCCTTCGCCACTGGCGACGCGAAGCGTGGCTCCTCGCGGCGGTGTCGGCGGCCATGCTTACGGCTACGGTTGCCGATCTCTTCATGCCGGTCTTCGCCGGGCATCTGGTGGATGCCGTTGCCAACCATGCCGCACACGGCTATGCCGTGAAGGTGCAGGCGCTGCATGCTGCGCTGTGGGCACTGGGCAGCATGGCCGCGCTGGGCTTGGTTCTGGCGGCGGGACGGTACTTCGCGCTCCTGGCGATCTGCTACCTGACATCGCGGCTGATCTCCCGCCTGGCGCGGGATGCCTTCTGGCGCGTGCAGCGCTTTTCCACGGACTGGCATGCGAACAATTTTGCCGGGTCCATCGTGCGGCGCGTGACACGCGGCATGTGGGCCGTGGACATGATGAACGACACGCTGCTGCTGGCGTTGTTGCCGGCACTGCTGGTGCTCATCGGCTCGTCCGTCCTGCTGGGCTGGCACTGGCCGGCGATGGGCGCTGTGGTGGGCACGGGTGCTGTGCTGTATGTCGCGCTATCGGTCGCGCTGTCGCTCTACTACGTTGCGCCGGCGGCACGGCTCTCCAATGCACAGGACACACTGATGGGCGGCGCCATGGCCGATGCAGTGACGTGCAATGCCGTGGTGAAGTCCTTTGGCGCGGAGTGCCGTGAGGACGAACGCCTGGCCACGGTGATGGGCAAATGGCGGCGGCGGACGCTGCGGCACTGGATACGCGGCACGCAGAGCGGCAGCATGCAGCAGCTTGTGCTGCTGGTGCTGCGCGCAAGCGTGACCGGCTGCGCGGTGTGGCTCTGGTGGAGTGGCCGCGCCACTGCGGGCGATGTCACGTTCGTGCTCACCAGCTACTTCGTCGTCCACGGATACCTGCGGGATGTGGGCCAGCACGTGGCCAACCTGCAGCGCAGCGTGAACGAGATGGAGGAGATGGTGGCCATGCACTCGCATCCGCTGGGTGTTGCGGACCGCGAGGGCGCACGCCCGCTGCGGATCGGCGATGGCCAGGTGCTCTTTGACCGCGTCACTTTCCGCTACGACGCGCAGGTTGACCCGCTCTTCCGCGACTTCTCGCTGCGCATTGCACCGGGAGAGCGCGTGGGGCTGGTGGGCCACTCCGGCTCCGGCAAGACGACCTTCGTGAAGCTGTTGCAGCGGCTCTACGACGTGACCGACGGCCGCATCCTGATCGACGGGCAGGAGATCGCGAACGGCACGCAGGTATCGCTGCGCGCGCAGCTTGCTCTGGTCGCGCAGGATCCGGTGCTGTTCCACCGGTCGCTGGCGGAGAACATCTCGTACGGACGGCCGGGCGCGACGATGGCGGAGATCGAGCGCGCGGCGCGGCTGGCGAATGCGCACGAGTTCATCGCGCGGCAGCCGAAGGGCTATGCCACGCTGGTGGGCGAGCGCGGCGTGAAGCTCTCCGGCGGCGAACGGCAACGGGTGGCGCTGGCACGGGCCTTCCTGGCCGACGCGCCGATCCTGATCCTGGACGAGGCCACCTCCAGTCTCGACTCGGAGTCGGAGGCGCTGATCCAGGAGGCGATGGAGCGGCTGATTACCGGTCGCACGGCGATCGTCATTGCGCATCGGCTCTCCACCGTGCGGATGCTCGACCGCATCCTCGTCTTCGAACAGGGCGCTGTCGTCGAAGAGGGCACCCACGAAGAGCTCGTCCGGCGAACCGGCGGCGTCTACAAACGGCTGTTCGAGCGGCAGGCCCTGGGCCTGCTGCCGGAGAGCGATGAGGATGACGAGGGCGTCACCGACCGGGAGACCGAGCTCAGCGCCTAAACTCAGCGCCTCAACAACAGGGGCCGCGTTTGCCAGATTTTGGCGATGCGGCCCTGTTTTTCGACATGGCGCCGCGACGTACACTGTGGCAGATGTCGTCGCCGAAGGTAATCAGCGAACAGGAGATCGAGCGGCTCGACGAAGACGCGCTTTCTCCCTCTGCGCGAAAGATGCGCATGCTGAAGAAGCTGCACTGCGGGCTGCGCTATGAGAAAGAGGCCCGTGCGGCCGGCGCGATCATGATCGCTGGAGTGGACGAAGTGGGGCGCGGCGCGCTCTTCGGCCCTGTAGTCGCGGCGGCCGTGATCCTCCCTCCCGAGTGCCGCATCCGCGGGCTTGCGCGATTCCAAGCAGCTTGAACGCGAAGACCGCGAACGACTGGCCAAAGTTGTCGAGACGCGCGCCATCTGCTTCACCATCGAGGAGGTCGATGCGGAGACGATCGACCGCGTGAATATCTACCAGGCCTCGAAGCTGGCGATGATAGGCGCGATCGCCCGGCTGATGCCTGCGGCGGACCACCTCCTGATCGACGCCATGCGCCTCGACCTCCCCTGCGCGCAGACCAGCATCATCTATGGCGATTCCCTCTCGATCTCCATCGCGGCCGCGTCTGTGGTCGCCAAGGTCTACCGCGATCGGCGAATGTGCGAGTACCACGAGCAGTGGCCACAGTATGGGTTGCACTCGCACAAGGGCTACTCCACGCCGGAGCACAAGCGCGCGCTGGCGGAACACGGTCCCACGCCGCTGCACCGCTTCAGCTTTCGGCCGGTAGCGCAACGCTCCCTGCCCTGGGACTATTCAACCGCAATCGATACCTTTCCTGAGGGAGAACAGCTTGGCACTGCGCCTGCTGTGCGTGACAGCACACCCGGACGATGAGAGCGCCGGTTTTGGCGGCGCGCTGTTGATGGCGCACGCGCGCGGCGCCGACACGACAGTCATCTGCCTGACCGAAGGACGCGCAGCCTCCAACCGCGGCGATACTCGCGGCAATGATGCGCTTGCGGCAGCGCGTATCGCGGAGCTGGATATCTCCTGCGGCATTCTGGGGGTTACCCGGTATGAGGTCTGGAAGTATCCGGATGGGGCGCTGATTCAGGCCAACCTCTTCGAGATCACGACGCGCCTGGTGGAGCGCATGCGGCAGCTTCGGCCGCACATGGTGCTCACCTTCGGCGGCGATGGCGGTCCAAACCTGCATCGCGACCATGCGGTGGCGAGCTTTGCGGCCACGGCCGCCTTCCACTGGAGCGGCCGCAGCAACTTTGCTCAGGAGCAACTGGAAAACGGGCTCGTCATTGTGGGCACCCCAGAAGCTCTACTACTCGTCTACGTAACTTCACGGTGTCGAAATTCAAGGAGGAGGCAGCGGTGGCGCCCCGCACTCCGGCATCGATCAAACTCGACCTCGGACTTCTTCAAGAGGTGAAGCGGCAGGCCATCGAGGCGCACGACACACAGGGTGTGATGGACCGCGCGGGCACAGCCTACGAGAAATACGGACACGAAGAGCACTATCTGCTGGCTTCTGCACGCGATCCAGAGCGATTTGAAGGTGAGACCGATCTCTTCGCCGGTATTCAAGAGATATAACGACGGAGATATACCGACGGAGACGTAGGCACGGAGAGACAGGGACGGCAACCAAATGCGCAGCCATCGGCAAGTCGCTTCCCTGTTTTGCGCGGCGGTTGCCATTCTGGCGGCATTTCCTGTGTGGGGGCAGTCCGCGGACACAGGCAGCGTGACCGGACACGTCTACTGCGCAGACACGCAGAAGCCGGCGCGGTTCGCCAACATCCGGCTGCAACCGGTGGAGTCACAAGAGGTGCGATTCGGCGTCCGATTCGGGCGCGGCGGCGGCTTCGCGACAACCGGATCGGATGGCTCATTCCGCATCACGGGCATATCTCCCGGCGAATACTACGCGGACGTCATGATGCCGGGATACATCCAGCCGCTGCGCGGGATGTATCGCGACTTGCAGAACCTCGCGCCTGCGGACCGCGAGCGGGTGACGGCGCAATTGACGCGGGTGAGCGTGGCCACGAATCAGGCCGCGAACGTGCAGGTGATGATCTATCGCGGTGCGACGATCACGGGCACAGTAAGCTTCGATGACGGTGCGCCCGCGGCCGGTGTGGCGATGCAGGCCTTTGTCCTGCAATCGAGCGCAACCGGCTCGCAGAGCACGGCCAGCACACAGCAACCGAGCTTCGCCGGATTCGCGCAAACCGACGATCGCGGTCAATTCCGCCTTACCGGTTTGGCCGATGGCACATACATCGTCTTCGCGGCGCCGCGATCCATCTTTCCCATCTACTACGGCAATACCGTAGAACGCAGCAGCGCAAAGAAGCTCGACGTGCATGCGGGAGACGAATTACCTGGGACAGATATCCAGATCCCGGCGACCGGAATGCATCGCATCAGTGGAGTTGTCGTGTCGCAGCAGGATGGTCATGCTCTATCGCGAGCCTCTGTGCAACTGCGGCTTGGTTCAGGGAACGCTGCCACTATCAGCGCCACGACCGCCTCTGACGGCACCTTCTCCTTCAACGCTGTGCCCGATGGGAAATTCACCGTGCAGATCTCGAACGCCTACGATCCGGCGACGCACGCGGGATACACGAGTTCAGACCAGGCACTCGAAGTCAACGGCACGGACGTGACCGACCTGATCGTGAATGCAACGCCCGAGGCAAGTCATCCCAGCAACTGAGCGCCGAGATCGGCGAGCTTGTTGTGTCAGACCTGGGCCATGCGCCGCTGCCGGCGCCTTGCGTCGATGAGCGACCACGCGGGCCGCGCCAGCAGTAGGACCGCCAGGATAACGGTGATCTTCAGCGGATCGAGCACGCCTGTCTTGACGATCCACCAGTAGTGGATGATGCCGAGGACCGCAGCCACATAGACGAGCCGGTGAAGAATCTGCCACCGCTTGCCCAGCTTGCGGATGGACCACTTCGTGGATGTAAGAGCGAGCGGCAGCAGCACCAGCCACGCAGAAAATCCGGCGATGATGTATCGGCGCCTGCTGAGATCGTTCACCAGCGTGGGCCAGTCGAAGTTTGCGTAGAGCTTGAGATAGATCAATAGATGCACGCAGGCGTAGAAGAACGCGTAGAGCCCAAGCATGCGGCGAAAGCGGACAAGCCAGCCAAGGCTCTTGCTCAAACGGCGTATGGGTGTGATGGCCAGCGAGATGATCAGGATGCGCAGCGCGGCGAAGCCTGTGCCGTGCGAGAGGGTCGCCGTCGGATCGGGGCCAAGCAGGACGACAGCACCCGGATGTGTGAGGTCGTGCCAGGTCTTCCACGCCAGAATCAAAAAAGGGGCGAGGCAGGCGAGGTGGACCAGCACCTTCAGGACGACGACAGCGCGATTCGGCATGGAGAAGCTCAAAAGTATTTCTTTAGATCCATGCCGTTGTAGAGGCTTGCGACCTGATCGCCGTAGCCGTTGAAGATGAGGGTAGGCTGCCGTTGCTTGAACAAAGGCGCGCCGATGCGCCGTTCCGTCTTCTGGCTCCAGCGCGGATGGTCGACATTGGGGTTCACGTTGGAATAGAAGCCGTATTCATTCGACGCCATCATGTTCCAGGTGGTCGGCGGCTCCTTATCTGTGAAGTTGATTTTCACGATGCTCTTCGCCGATTTGAAGCCATACTTCCAGGGCACAATCACACGCACCGGCGCGCCATCCTGATTCGGCAGGGTCTCACCGTAAAGACCGAAGGTGAGCAGCGTGAGAGGATGCATCGCCTCATCCATGCGCAGCCCCTCGGAGTAGGGAAAGTGAATGCCCGACTGGTTGATCTCCGGCATCTGCTTCTGGTCGGCGAGCGATAGAAACTGCACATACTTCGCGCGCGGCAACGGATCGCACTGCTTGATGAACTCAGACAGAGAGTAGCCTGCCCACGGAATCACCATGCTCCACCCTTCCACGCAGCGAAAGCGGTAGATACGCTCCTCCATCGGCTTCAGCTTCAAAAGCGTATCGATGTCGACGGTCTTCTTTTTCTTCACCAGCCCGGTCACCTGAACGGTCCACGGGCGCGTATGCATGGCGCCCGCGTTCCGCGCGGGGTCGCCCTTATCGGTACCGAATTCGTAGAAGTTGTTGTAGTGGGTGATGTCCTGGTAGGAGGTCGGGGTCTCGTCCTTCACGGAGAGTGGACTCTTCACCATCTGTAGTTTTTCCGCGGCCAGCGCGGCCCCGGCAGTGGCCCAATGCCCGATGCGGTCGGCTCCCAGCGCGGCGACTCCGGCAGCCGCCATCCCGGTCAGGAATGTGCGCCGGTTCAGATAGTCGGCTTTGGGAGTGATCTCAGAAGATGGAATGTCGGTGGCCCTGCGGATCAACATGACGTTCTCCAGATAGTGTTGGACAGGCGGCATCCATGACGGCCTCAATGGTTGGACGCCGGAATGGAGGCTCCGGTTACAGTACGCGCCTCGGGCAGCCCCGGATGGGGCTCTATATCGCTCATTTTACGGCGGGAGCAAAAGGCCAAGCAGCGTCGCGCCGGGCTCGACGCAGGTACACGATCACGCCGGAGACGGTGACGGCGAGCGCAGCGGCAATTTCACGGCCGGCGTGCGCGCGTGACGCCAGCACAAAGAGAAATCCCACGGTCGCAAAGATCACGGGCAGCGGATAGAGCCAGATGCGGAAGGGCCGCGGCATCTCCGGCCGGCGACGGCGCAGCAGCACCACGCCTACCTGTTGCAGTAGGAACTGCAGAACGATGCGCAGCGCCACCAGGGCGGCGATGATGGCCTTGAGATCGAAGAAGCAGCAAAGGCACGCGATGGCGCCCAGCAGGAGCAACACGTTTGCAGGAAAGCCTCCGCGCGGGTGGAGCCTGGCCAGCGGACGGAAGTAGTTGCCCTCCGCTGCCGCAGCCCAGAGCACGCGAGAGCCCGCCAGCAGCAGCGAGAAGAGCGAGCCGAAGGCTGTCCAGATGACCATCCATGCACCGATCTTCGCCCACACGGGCCCGAAGCTGCGGCTCAGCAATTCGGCGATGACTGCGGTGTGGCTGGCGCTCGTCCTGCTGGTGGTGAATTCCTGCCACGGAATGACCCCGAGCACGCTGATGTTCATCAGCAGATAGAGCACCGCAATGATAACGATGGAGCCAAGGATGGTGCGCGGCAGCGTGCGGCCGGGGTCGCGCACCTCGCCTGCCATATAGGAGATGTTGTAGTAGCCCCAATAATCGTACGTCGCGATCAACATGGCAGCGCCCAGCCCGATAAAAAATCGGTGGTTCAGTTGAAACGCGCCTGCCGGAAATGAAAATGCCTGCCGCGCGTTGAAGTGCGCAAAGCCGGCAACGATGGTGATGCCCAGGGTGAAGATGACTCCGGCCCACAGCACCCAGGCCATCCGCTCGACTGCACGGAGCCGGCGATAGAGCAGCGCCACCACGAGCACGACAACCGCGATCGCAAGCAGGCTGGTGCGATGAATATGCTGCAACGGGCCCGTAGCGGCCAGGTTCATGGACAGCATCGGATACAGATAGCTCGCATACTGCGCCAGACCGATGGCTCCCGATGCCATGACGAGCGGCGCGCTGAGTGTGAACTGCCAGACGTACAGAAAGGAGACGAGACGTCCGGCGCGGCCGGGCCCGTAAATCTCGCGCAGAAAAGCGTAGGAACCGCCGGCTTCCGGCAGCGCGGCGGCCAGCTCCGCCCACACCAGGCCATCGCAAAGCGCCAGCGCCGCGCCCAGCACCCAGCCAAGCATGGCCTGCGGCCCGCCCATGGCGGCCACGATGAGCGGCAGGGTGATGAACGGCCCGACCCCCACCATCTCCAGCATGTTGAGTGCGAGCGCGCTGCCCAGCCCAAGTTCACGCGGGAGGTGCGGCGGCGATGGGACGGGATCGGTGGGCATGCGTTTCAAGATCGGGCACCATGCGATCGCCACAGCCCGCTTCACGCAGTGTAGCTGGCGTTCGCCTGCTGCGCCGAAGTGCTCGCGCGCTTGGCGGGTGGACGATACACTCAAGGTTCATGCACCTAGAGCGCGCGCACCTTCTATCACTGGCTGTTCTGCTGGCGACCACGGTCTACGCGCAGACGGTCACGGCCGATCTACCACCAGGCTCTGCCCCCAGCATCGAGGCGACACCGCTACCGGAGAACCGGGGCGCCGCCGCGCTCTACGAGAGCCTGAAGCGGCTGAATACGACAGCCAGCCTGATGATGATCGTCGCCCATCCGGACGACGAAGACGGCGGGATGCTGACCTATGAGAGCCGCGCGCTCGGCGTGCGCACCGCACTGTTCACGCTCACGCGTGGCGAAGGCGGCCAGAATGCGATGTCCGCCGCGGACTACGACGCGCTGGGGCTGATCCGCACCAACGAACTGCTGCGCGCGGACGAATACTACGGAGTCCGCCAGCAGTACTGGGGCAGCGTCGCCGATTATGGCTTCTCGAAGACGATGGAAGAAGCGCTGGGGCAGTGGGGCCACGACCGCGTGCTCTACGACGCGGTGCGCGCCGTCCGTATGTACCGGCCCATGGTGGTTTGCTCGGTCTTCGTTGGCGGCGTGACCGATGGCCACGGCCACCATCAGGTCTCCGGCATGCTGGCGCAGGAGGTCTTCAATGCCGCAGGCGATCCGAAGATGTACCCTGACCAGATCGCCGCCGGCCTCCAGCCCTGGAAGCCGCTCAAGGTCTACGCGCGTGTGCCCGGCTTCTCCCTTTCGCCCAAAGGCATGTTCGACTATGCGACCGGCAAATATGCTCCGGTTCGCTTCCACGATTACGTCAACGACACGGACATCAATGGCATTCCCGCGACCAATGTGACCATCGAAGAGGGCGAGCGCGACCCGCTGCTTGGTCAGACATATATTCAGATCGCACGGCGCGGCCTTGGCGAACAGCGCAGTCAGCATGAGGGGCCTAATGTGCCGCTTCCGGGCGAGGCATCCAGCTCCTACCATCGCTACGGCTCGCGGGTGCCGGTGCAGCCGACCGAGCAAAATTTCTTTGACGGGATCGACACGTCGCTGCCCGGGCTGGCAAAGCTGGCCGGTCCCCAGGGCGCATTTCTCGAACAGCCACTGTCACGCATCCACGAGGTCGTGACGCAGGCGATCCTGAATTACTCGCCGGACCATCCGGAGAAGACCGCTCCGCTACTTGCCGATGTGTATCGGCGCACGGCAAAGCTGCTGGCCGACGTGAAAGCCAGCAATCTTGACATGGAGCAAAAGGCTTCCGTCGGACGCGAGCTCGAGATCAAGTTGCAGCAGGCAAACAACGCGCTGGCCCAGGCGCTTGGCATCGAGGTGACCGCGCTGGTGACGCCGGGCGGCGGCCCCCGCGGCATCGAGCTTTACGCCGGTCCACGCGGCGGCTTGTCCTCCACACCGCAGGAGACGGCCGCGCAGGTGACGCCGGGCTCCGAGTTCCGCGTGCGCGTACACATCCGGGCACCCAAAGTCGCGTCGCTGACCAAGGTTGCGCTCGAGACTCCGCAAAAGGAACACTGGATCGTCGAACGCGAGGGCGCCCCGGGGCTCGACGATCCACATAGCACCAGCGGCGACGCGATCTTCCATCTCACGGTCGCCCAGGACGCGGCGCCGACAGCGCCTTACTTCTCCCGGCCTTCCACCGAGCAGGCGTACTACGACATCGCGGAACCGGAGTACCGCAATCTTTCCTTCGCCCCCTACCCTGTGACCGGCGTTGCCACCTTCGACTACAACGGCGTGCCGGTACGTCTGGCCCAGGTAGTCCAGACCATGCACACCGAACTTGGGCCGGGCGCGGTCTATGCCCCGCTGGTGGTCACGCCGGAGCTCTCCGTCTCCCTCGGGCAGCCGTGGATCGTCGTCCCCAGGGGAGCGCAGCGCGACCTCACGGTGCCGGCACATCTTCACGCAACCCAGAACGCCGCGGGTACCTTGCAACTGCAGCTTCCGCAGGGATGGCAGGCGACACCGGCGGCAGCCGACTTCCGTATGCACGCGGGCGAGGATGCTGTTTTCAGCTTTCAGGTGCACGCGCCAGCGCTGGAAGCGGCAAGCTATCCCATTACCGCGGTTGCGGTAAGCGGCAACAATCGCTTCTCCGTGGGCTATGAAACGGCCGGCTATGGCGCGCTGATCCCCTACAACCTGTATCGGCCGGCCAGTGCGAATGTGCGCGGGGTGGACGTGACCGTCGCGGGCGATCGCCGCATCGGCTACGTGATGGGCACGGGCGACATGCTGCCCAGTGCCATCGAGCAGCTCGGTCTGCACGTGGACCTGCTCTCCGCTGCCGATCTCCTCAGCGGCGATCTATCGAAATATCAGACGATCGTGCTTGGCATCCGCGCCTACGCTGCCCGGCCCGAGCTGCCGCTGGCCAATGCGCGCCTGCTGGCGTGGGCGCATGCGGGCGGAACGTTGGTCGTCATGTATCAGGGAACGGAGTTTGACCATGGGTACGCGCCCTACGAGCTGCACCTGAATTCGAGAGGAATCCCGGAGCGCGTGGTCGATGAGAAGGCGCCCGTGGCCCTGCTGGACCTGAAGGACCCGCTGTTGACCACGCCGAACCGCATTACAGAAGCCGATTTCGACGGATGGGCGGAGGAGCGCGGCCACTCCTTTATGAGTTCATGGGCACCTGAGTACGCCGCGCCCACCGAGACACACGATGCCGGCCAGGATCCGCAGCGTGGCGGGCTGCTGCACGCAAGCTTCGGCAAGGGCGAATACATCTACGTCGCCTTCGCCCTGCACCGGCAGACGCCCGAGGGTGTTCCGGGCGCATACCGGCTGCTGGCGAACCTGCTCAGTGCTGGATCGCGTTGATCCATCGCGCATTTTTCCACAGCGAGTGGCTGCGCGACTGATTGTCAGGTGGTAACGGCGTACTCCTCGATTCCTCATCTATTCAACGTGTGTTCTCCGAACATTCACATTCGGCTGGCAGCCTATGGCTACGTCACCCGTGTGCCCGGCTGCCTTGAGAAGCGTTTCGGAAGCCACGATGGTGACAATTTCTGGAGAGAGGCTGAATGAAAAACCATTTGAAGGCGATGGCGACCTGCATCCTTGTGTCGGCCATGGCGACTGCTCAAGCGCAGACAACAACGGCGAGCGGCAGCGCTACAGGTAAGAGCACTGTCCGTCACCGGACAGCGCGGAAGGTCACAAAGCGTCCCTCCGTCGAAACGCAGATTCAACAGCTCCGCGACGACATGGAGACACAGATCAATCAGCTGAAACAGCAGCTGAACGACAGCAACGCACAGTTGCAGGCTGCACAGCAGCAGGCCGCAGCGGCCAATGCAGCCGCCGCCCAGGCGCAACAGCAGGCACAGCAGCAGCAACAGCAGACGACCGACAACGCGAGCGCCGTCTCGAATCTGCAGGGTGCGGTCAGCGATCTGAAGACCAACAGCACATCGCTCGCCTCCTCCATACAGGAGACGCAGACGAACATCGAAAAGAAGGTGGATCACCCCGATTCGATCCACTTCAAGGGCATCACCCTCTCGCCGACGGGTTCTTTCATTGAAGCGGCGACGGTGTATCGCAACGGAGCCACCGGCGGCGACATCAATACTGCCTTTACCAGCGTCCCGCTCCAGAATTCGAACAACGCCCAAATCAGCGAGTTCTACGGCACCGGCCGGCAGTCGCGCCTTGCCATCAAGGCCACAGGCCAGGTGGCCAACATGACCATGACCGGTTATTACGAGATGGACTGGCTCGGCACCGGCATTACCTCCAACAACAACCAGTCCAACAGCTACGTCATGCGCCAGCGGCAGCTCTGGGCGCAGGCTGCACTGAACAGCGGCTGGAAATTTACCGGCGGGCAGATGTGGTCGCTGGCAACGGAAACGACAAAGGGTCTGGATAACGGGACGGAGATCCTTCCTGCCACCATCGATTCGCAGTACAACGCGGGTTTCGTATGGACGCGGCAGTATGGCTTCCGCGTCAGCAAGAACATCGGCAGCAAGGCCTGGATCGGCGCTTCGGCGGAGAATGCTGAGACCCTCAATCCAGCTGGTTCCAGCCTGCCTACCAACGTGCTCCTCGGTTCGGCCGGAACGGGCGGCGGCCTTTACAACTCGACCGCGAACTACTCCTTCAACCTGGCGCCCGACATGATCGCCAAGGCGGCCTTCGAACCCGGCTGGGGACACTACGAAGTCTTCGGCATCGCTCGCTTCTTCCGCGATCGAATCTATCCAAACCAGGTCGTTACCACGGTCGGCGGCGTTACCACAGTGAGCGGCAGCGCGGCGGGTGCGTATAACGACAGCACACTCGGCGGCGGCCTGGGCGGCAGCGCACGCGTTCCCCTGGCGAACAAGAAACTATCGTTGGCCGTGAAAGGCCTGTGGGGTGAGGGAACCGGACGTTACGGCAGCTCGACCATTGCCGATATCACACTCCGCCCCAACGGCCAGATTGCTCCGTTGCATAACTTTTCGGCCCTCGGGACGATCGAAGCGAATCCAACGAGCCGGCTGAATCTCTACGTGAACTATGGTGGAGACTATGTGGGACGGCGTTACTTCGGGAAGGTCGGCTACGGTTCTCCGCTCACGAATATGAGCGGCTGCACCAAGGAGCCGCTGCCCGGCGCGGCAGCGGTGAACAGCGGCGACGGCTTCTCGCCATCGACCCCTGCCAACTGCGGAGGCAACAACAAGGACGTCCAGGAACTCAGTGCCGGGTACTGGTACAACTTCTACAGTGGTCCGATGGGCCGTCTTCGTCAGGGCATCCAGTACAGCTACTTCGAGCGTGACCTCTGGTCCGGCGCGGGCGGTACGACAAACCCCGGCGGTGGCGCGAAGGGTACCGACAACATGTTCTGGACCTCTCTCCGCTATTACCTGCCATAACCTTGACCACGAGCCAGACAGCAAGGGCACCCGAAAGCCGGGTGCCCTTGCTGTCTGCGCGCTGGAGCGTCGCTGTCATCGACTCTAGAGCAGATTTCCCATTGCAATGCTCCACTTAGTTGCACGCGGAGCGGCTTTTCTTGACGGAAAAGCCGCATTCGTCTTCGCCGCTTCGGCATACACCTATGGGAAATCGGCTCTACGGCTCGGAATGCCGTTTCTCTTTCCCCAGACGGACGTTGAATCCGACGATCGGCCCGTAGACATTGATTCCAAAATCTTCATACCTCGGTTGGGACAGGTATCCATTGGAGACGTGCATGTAGGTCACTCCGGCCGCAATGCTGTACCGCGGGTTGAAGTTATACCGCACTCCGCTGCCCATCATGAGCGTGAATGTCAGATCCTGTCCCTGCGCATAGAGCACGCCGTTAGGTCCCTTGGAGTTGATACTCCCGACGCCACCGCGGGCTTCCACGTAGGGCGCAACCCGCCATCTGGGCTGCACAAAATTTTGCCGAATGCCGTAGTCGAAGGCAAAATACCGCGTCTCAGCCCCTCTCGGAATCGCGGTGTATGAGCCGCTGAATGTAAAGTCCGTATTGCCGCGCAGAATCGAGGGACCTTGGGGGCCGTCGAGGTGCCATCGGATGGAAGCGATGTTGGGCACCATCGTGTAATGGAGCGGCCATGCCGAAAACCTGCTGCCGGTGAGAAAGTCGAACACGAACGGAATATTGTTAGGCAGCCATCCTGTTTCCAGAGAAAATTCCAGCTTGTTTCTGTAATAAATATCCCGGTTGAAATCGGGCCGTTTCGGCTTCCGTAACGTTGTATCCGAGGACCGACGCTTTGACTCCTGCCCAGGTGCGGAATGAGAAAGAGATGCCAGCATAAGGGCAAACAGCATCACGTTTCTTAAGCGCATTCAATCGTCACCCGATACCTCGCTCAGAGCATTCTTTTCTAACTCTCGAATTTATGGATGCGTAACATTCTGAGGAGGAGAGACACCCGAGCAATATTTCTGGACTGTATCGCTGACATTCCCGAATTTGCATCCCCACGGGAAGCTGCAAGCAGGCACGGCGAAAGCAGCCGGTTGTAGCGATGAACAGCATCTTCGCCTGGAAGATTCCCGCTCCCCTCGACATCCGCGCACGTCCATCGCCGCTCTATGTTACTTTTGAAACAGCGGAAATCTCCGTGAGCTCGTAGCTCAGTTGGTAGAGCAACGCACTTTTAATGCGTGGGTCCTGGGTTCGATTCCCAGCGAGCTCACCAGCAGATCACCGCTGCTCCCGTTTTCATGTCTACACCACTCGCCACATTAGTTGACGCGCGCGCCATCGTGCATTTGCAGGATGCGCGCGTGCGTCTGTGGCACGAGTCGCCGCCCGAGCCGACCGGGGACGGGTCAGACGGGTCACCGGCGGCCTTGATCGAGGCGCAGCATGCTGCCAACTTCACGCTGTGGCATGCCGAGGATGAGGCCCGGCGGTCGTCTGCGGATGACGCCTCTATCGCGGCGGTGAAACGGCAGATCGACCGGGTCAATCAAGTGCGCAACGACACCACAGAGCAGATCGACGCGCGGCTGCTCGCGAGCCTCAGAGAGGCCGGGATGGCGCTGCGCGGCGAGCAGCACTCCGAGACACCCGGAATGATGATCGACCGGCTCTCGATTCTGTCACTGAAACTGTTTCATACCCACGAGGAAGTGGAGCGGCCCGGCGCGCCGGCGGGTCACCGCGAGCGGAATGCGGAGCGGTTCGCTACCTTACAGGAGCAGCGCGAGGACCTGACCCGCTGTCTGGAGAGACTGTGGGCGCAGGTATGTGCCGGCGAGCGCTGCTTCAAGCAGTACAGGCAGTTGAAGATGTACAACGATCCCGAGTTGAATCCGGTGCTTTACGGGAAGAAAACGCGGGAAAACCAGCCGTAGCGACGCTGGTGTCCCCAGGTTGTGTGGTTGACGAACCGGGGGGTGCGGAGTGTACAACGGCTGGAACAGAAGCGGTAAAAGCATTTTGCTGTGGGTGTGGACGGGTCAACGACGGTTCTTGTGGCCTTTCCACAGAGAAAGGCCATACCGAAAGTCACTCCGGACTTCGCGTAATGGCAAAAATGCTCCAGTGAACCCTGCTTGAGAGTCAGGCGGGAGTGAGTAAGGACCAACAAGCAATGGCAAGCACAGGCACCAGCAAGACGCGCAGCCCGAAGACGATCCAGGGCAAAGTGCGCACCATGACCGATCCGGCACAGCAGAAGACCATGCAGGAATACGAATCTGCCTTGAAGTCGATGCAGGAGGGCAAGTACGACAAGGCCCGCGACCTGTTTCGCAAGCTGAGCGAACAGAGCTCGCCCGAAGTGGCGGAGCGCGCACGCGTGTACATGGATGCGTGCGGGCGGCAGGCATCGAAACAGGAGCGCAGGTTCAGCGGCCCGGAGGAGCAGTACGACTACGCTATCTCGCTGCTGAATACCGGCCTTTACGACGAGGCGCGGGAGCAACTGGAGACGATTCTGGCCAAGGCGCCCAAGGCCGACTACGCGCTCTACGGGCTCTCGATCCTGGAGAGCATGACCGGCCAGACGGAGCAGTGCCTGGAGCATCTGTCGGCTGCGATTGGCATCAATCCACAGAACCGTATTCACGCGCGCGTGGACTCGGACTTTCAGGACATGGCGGACGATCCGCGGTTCACAGAGCTGCTGTATCCCGAAGTTCAGTAAAAAGGAAGCCGCAGCAGTATGCCGGTGATTCCCAGTTCGTCGGGACGCGAGGCGGCAGTGACGCCGCTTTCGCGGTCGTCTTTGCGCGTGGTTGCGATCGGCGGGGGCACGGGGTTGTCCACGCTGCTGCGCGGACTGCGCCGCTATGCTCCTTCGCCGCAGCCGAGCGAAGCGGACACGGTAGCGGTGCCCAGCCTGATCAGCGATCTTGCCGCGGTCGTGACCGTGACCGACGATGGCGGATCGAGCGGGCGGCTGCGCCGCCACTTCAACATGCTGCCGCCGGGCGATCTGCGCAACTGCATGGTGGCGCTGGCGGACGATGAGGCGCTGCTCTCCAAGCTCTTCCGGCACCGCTTCTCTTCTTCCAGCGCCGCGGTAAACGGCGACGGCGAAAGTACGGCCAGTCTCGAAGGCCACAGCTTCGGCAATCTCTTCGTCGCCGCCCTGGCCGAGATCACGGGCGACTTCGCGCAGGCGATCAAGCTCTCGTCGCAGGTGCTGGCGACACGCGGCCACATCTATCCGGCGACCACCACGAACGTGACGCTCTCTGCGCGCATGGACGATGGCTCGATCGTCGAGGGCGAGACCAACATCACGGCCAGCCATCGGCGCATCTGCGAGCTGACGCTGGAGCCGGCCGGGGCCGAGCCGCTGCCCGAGACGCTGGAGTCGATTGCTCGCGCGGACCTGATCACGCTGGGGCCGGGGTCGCTCTACACCAGCCTGATCACCAACCTGCTGGTGAAGGGCATTCCCGAAGCGCTTGCCGAGGCGCGCGGGCTGCGGGTGTTCGTCTGCAACCTGATGACGCAGTCGAACGAGAGCCTGGGGCTGACGGCGTCTCAACATATCGAAAAGATCTATGAGCACGTCGCTGCGAAACACAATAGCCAGGGAATCTTCGACTACGCGCTGGTGAACACCGCGCCCGTGAGCGAAACGCTGCTGCGCAACTACGCGCGCGAGGGCGCCACGCCCATCCTGCCGGACATCGAGCGCATCGAGGCGCTGGGGGTGCGGGTGGTGCCAGGCAACTTTGCCGCCGAGGGCGACACGCTACGCCACAACGCAGACCGCGTGGCCGAGACGCTGCTGGATCTCGGGCTAAGAGCGGTGGACGCCGTGCGGCGCGACTGAGGGCGCGACGATATTCCCAGGGGGTACCCCTCCCCCTCCGGTGCGGGAGGGCGGGTTGTAACCCTCATGCCTGCTATGGCTTAGGCGCCCTTCCGGTGGTCAAAATCGTCATTCCAAACGGGTTATCGGTAAAATCTTCTTCATGAAGGACTTATGGGCCAAAAATCGGGCTTTTCCACAGTCCGGCCGATAAGTACTTCTTTCCAAACATGTTACGGATAAATTCGTCCAAACAATGGACTTATCGGCACACTGGCTATTTCGCGGCCTGCTTGTGGCCTATTTCAAGTGTAGCGAATTGGATGGGGTGATTTGGCAAGTTTTTGCAGGCCGTTCCCGGAAAGCGACTCTCGATCTGGAGACTGTGATGGCGGACCCTCCGGGTCGGCTGGATGGTTACGAACTACCCCAACCTGGCTTCGCTAGAACTGGGGCACCCGTTCTGTGGTGACGTTGAATCCCACATCAAAAGACGAGGATGTGGGGCATTCCGGCAGGTCCTTCGCTTCGCTCAGGATGACAACAGTGATGGTGCGCGGCTGGTTACCGGGATGTGTGCTGTTCATGACGACGGTGCGGTGGGCGGAATGATCTTTGGCGAGGCCAGTGGGCGCATTCGCGATAATCATACGGGCACCGCTTCCGGTGCAGGCATCCGAGTGATTTGTAGCTTTCCCTGACGGGATAATCAAAAGCATGACGAACGCCCAACTGACCCCGGTTCTTTTCGCGCTCCTGCTGCTGGTGGGGTTTGCCCAGTTGCTGGGCTACGTGTTTGTGAAGCTGCGGCAGCCCAAGGTGGTTGGCGAGATCCTTGCCGGGGTCGTCCTGGGGTCCGCTGTTCTGGGCCGGGTGCCGGCCATTGCGCACATCATGGACAGCGCCAAGCACCAGGGCAACATTCTGGATTTTGTGTACTGGCTGGGCCTGCTGCTTCTGATGTTCCTCTCCGGGGCGGAGACACAGCAGTTGTTCACGCGTGACGAGCGCCGCGAGGTGGGCTGGCTGACGATTGTGGGCACCGGACTTCCCTTTCTGCTGGGGCTGGCATTCGGGCCGTGGGTGATCCGGCCTTCGCTGGCGGGTCCGAACGGCAACCGCGCCTCGCTGATCATCATTCTGGCTGTCGGAGTGGCGGTCACCTCTGTCCCGGTGGTCTCGAAGATCTTTGCCGACCTGAAGATTCTCCACACGCGATTCGCGCGCCTCATTCTCGGCGTAGCGGTGCTGGAAGATATCGTCCTGTGGCTCGCACTCGCGATAGCGACCGCTCTGGCGGGGACAGCAGTTCTGAATCCGCGCGCGATGTCGTACCACCTGATGGCGACAATGGCCTTCTTCGTGCTGGGGCTTACGATCGTTCCCCGGGCAATCAAGAAGCTGAATAAGGCGCGTTTCAATGTGCTGGCCCAGCAATCTCCGCTGGGCTATGCAATCGCGGTCCTGCTGACCTACTGCGTCGTCGCCGGATTGCTCGATGTCAGTATGGTCTTTGCGGCATTCCTTGCCGGTTTCGCGGTGGTCCACAAGAAACGCAGAATCTTCGCGGATGCGCTGGACTCCATTGGCAAGGTATCGTTTGCCTTTTTCATCCCGGTGTACTTCGCGATCGTGGGTCTGAAGCTGGACCTGATTCGCGGCGTGTCGTTGTGGATGATGGCCGCCTTCATCGCAGGAAGCTGCCTCATCAAGGTTCTTTCCGTCTCGCTCGCCGGGCGGTTCGCGGGATTCCGCGGGCTGGACCTGATCAATCTCGCAATCACCACGAATGCGCGCGGTGGCCCGGGGATTGTGCTGGCGAGCGTGGCCTTCGATGCCGGGATCATCAGCTCGAAGTTCTATACGACGCTGGTGGTGGCGGCGGTGCTGACCTCGCAGATCGCGGGAGCGTGGCTGGAGTATGTGCTGCGCAAGGGGTGGCCGCTGCTGAAGCCGGTTGCCGCAAGCGAGGCAGTGGAAGCCGCGCCGGAGAGCCCGTCCAGTTTGATCGTTCTGTAGCCGACTCGCCGTCCGAGGCAACAGCGCATGCGGCGCGTACAGTTGAGTTCGCTTCCGTTGGCCGCTCACGCTCGGAGTTGCAGGCGACCTCTGTCGTCCCGCGCTGGTATCCCACGTCCCAACACAGGGAGATGGGGCACCCATGTATGGTCGATCCGGGTCATCGTATGATGCAGATGGATTTGATTGCAGGTAGATCGAGGAAATGCAATTGTCTGTTACGTCCAGCCTTTATGAATCCCTCCGCGAACGGTTGCTCAGCCTGGGTGCGGCCCATCCACTACTGCGGCTTTCCATCCGGCTTCAGGCGCGGCGGAACGGATTTGAATTTGTCGAGTCGGAGGGGCGGCTCGCGCTCTCAAAGGGTAACCGCGAGGTACTTCTTCCAGAGAGTCACTATCCGGTAGTTCCTTCCGTGGTGCATATATGGGATCTGGTCTTCGAGACGGTAGAGCCGGAGATGAGGGGCGAGAAGGCGATCCTGGATTTCTCGAAGCCGGGTCTGCACCGTTACCGAAAGAGCGGCGTCTCGCTCTGGTCGCCCGGCCTGGTGGAAGAAGACTCCATGGACGCGTATACCGCGGCATACCAGCCGCAGCCGGGAGACGTGGTTTGGGATGCGGGTGCTCACGGCGGCGTCACTTCGTATTTTCTGTCCCAGATGGTCGGCCCGGCGGGCAAGGTCTTTGCGTTCGAGCCAGACGATCACACCTACGAATATCTGTTGCGCAATATCGAGCTGCACAAGCTGGAGAATGTCGTCCCGGTAAGGAAGGCGCTTGCCGGAAAGAGCGGAATCGCGCCGTTCAGCATGGACGGGACAGTAGGGGCCGGGATCGCCGGTTTTGTCCAGTGTACTGACAAGCAAAAGGTGCGCGAGGTGGAAACCATTTCGTTTGCGGATGCCTGCAGCGAGTTCGGTATTCCCACCTTCGTCAAGATGGATGTCGAAGGTGTGGAAGCGGATGTGATTCAAGCCGCGCTGCCGTTCCTGAAAGAACATCCGGTTCGGCTTGCGATCGAGACCGAGCACCGTGTCGCCCGCGAATTCACCTCGGTGCCAATCACCCGGATGCTTACAGGAATTGGCTATTCGGTGTCGTCTTCTTCTATCGATGGCGTGCGGTTCACCTGGGCAGAGCCTGGGCTGTCGTGAATCGGGTCTTGTAGGTCGCGTTGGAAGCCTGAGAAGCGTCTCTCCCGGCTGCGGTCGGATGTGAAGGTGTGGAGCGTTGTGGCATCCCACATCTCAAACGCGAGATGTGGCGCACCCGCTGTGTTGGCGACGCGGACCAACTCACTGGCAGGTAAACGATGCGGCCCTCTTTTTGCTGCCATTGCCTTTGTAGTGCGCCTGCTGCGGGTAGGGGCAGAGCGGGCGCGTCATCACGATTTTGTTCGGATTGTCCTCGTGGCTGGGTAGCTCGGCATATTTGGTCGCGGTGATGGCTTCGGGCGCTTTGCCATCCTCCACCCATCCCTGCAATGCGTGGATTGCGTTGTTGCCGGCGTTGGAATCTTTCATGGAGGGAAGGCCGAACTGGCCAATCGAATCCGGGCCCGGGCCGCCGGCGCAGTGCTGAACGCCGGGCATGAGGTAGAGCCGGGTAAAGCTCGCGGTCTGGTCTTTACCGAGCTTTTGCTGAACTTCGTTGTAGTAGTCGATGGAGTAGATGGGGCTGATGGCCGCGTCCGCCCAGCCGTGGTAGATGATCAGCTTGCCGCCGCGATCACGGAAGGCGCTGAGATCGGGATTGGTGGCGTCGAGGGCTTCGCTGGTCTTGGCGCGCGCGGCGGCGAGACCGGCGACCGGATCGAAGGTGCGGAAGTTCCACTTGGGGTCGTTGTAGACCATGTTGGCGAAGTAGCCGTATCCGAAGCCAGCCATGGCGGACTTGCCGCGCTCCTGACCGGTAATCCAGGACGGCCAGCCGTTGGGATCGAGCTCGCCGCCGGCGGGAAGGATAGCGGGGATGGTGGTGTCGCCGACCTTGTGCTCAGCGAGGATCCCGGTGAGCGACTTCACCTGCGCAGCGGTGAGGCACTTCTGTGTGTGGCCGGGTTTGCAGGCAAACTTCGCGGCGTCGAAGTGGCAGGCGGGCGGATCGGCGACGATGCCGTCTTTCACGCCGTCGCGCTTGTCGCAGTTGGCGACGATGGCGCGGTGAATGAATGGGACGTCGGTGGCAGGGATGTAGCTGGCGTCGTCGGCGAGCAGGGTCTGCATGCCGATGGCGGCGCTGGTGAGCAGCGAAGTCCAGTTGTAGGCGGGCGCTCCGGCGAGGATGCCATCGTAGTCGGCGGGAAAACGCTCGGCCTCCATGAGCGCTTCGCGGCCGCCGTCGGAGCAGCTTGCGAAGTAGCTGTGCTTTGCGGGTGCGCCGTAGTAGGCGGCGACGACGGCCTTGGCCTGAGCGGTCATCTGATGAACGCCGCGCCAGCCGTAGTCGGTGATCTTCTCAGGATGATGGAGAGCCCAGCTTGCGTCGATGCCGTCTGCGAAGTGGCCGGTGTCGGTGCCCGCGGTGGCGGCGCCGCTATTCAAGGCGCGGGCGAGGCCGCCGAAGTCGATCTCGCCGGCGAAGCCGCCGTTGCCGAGTGCCTGGAAGCGGCGGTTCCAATCGGCGACGGGGAGCCAGACTTCGATCTGGATATTGGAGTCGGAGGTGGGGGTGGCCTGGATCTTGACTCGGCAGAAGGTGGGGAGCTGTTTGTAGAGCGGGAGCTGCTCGGCTTGGGCCGGTGGGGCGCGGCGGCGCGACGAAGGTGCCGGCGGCTACGACTTCGGCGGAGAGGACGTGGGCCTGGTCGAGGGTGAGTTGCTGGAGGTTGGTGCACTTCGCGGTGCCGGTGATCGGGATTTGGGGGGATTGCGCGATGGCGGACGTGGCGAGCACGAGCGTGGATGCGGCGAGAGCGAGTAGTCGCATGGCAGGCACCACTGTATCGCATGCCTATGAGGGGCCCGGTAGCGACTAATGATGCTGGATTGGTCTCGTCAGAGAGTCTCAAATGCGACCGCTCGACGGCCAGACCTGCAAGAATGCCGGAGATAGAGATCCTAGGCCGAGATAACCAGATGAACGCTCAAGAAGAATTCTGGAATTGGTTCGTTCAGCATCAGGTCGAGCTGCTCGATTTTAACGATGCGGATCAAGAGACTGTTTTTGATCAAGTCGCTGCCGAACTCCTGAAGATCAATCCAGACCTTTCCTTCGAGTTCGGCCCATGGGGAAAGGCAAAAAGAGAATTTGTAATCAGTGCGAGTGGCATACGCAGCGCGTTTCCTGCAGTTATAGCTCTTGCGGACGCCGCGCCAACCCTTGATCGATGGCAGGTGACCGCCTTTCGACCCCGTCGCTCGCCTGTTAACGCCGTGGAGTTTGGAGGTAAGCGCGTCGATCCGCGGGACGTTCAGTTCACACTGCTCGATAACGGTAAGACCGCTGCCATTTACCTATTTATTCCGGATTTTCAAGAGGATGACGTCAGCCTGACGATGATCGGCTACCTAATGCTAGATGAGACCCTTGGAGAATACGACGTTGTATGCCGACTTGCGTTCGTCGAAATGTTCTCGCCCCATAAAAGCACGGACGGGGATCGTTACACCTTAGCCAAGTTGCCGGCACTCTTTGACCAATTGGTTTCGCGGTTGGAGGGGCGATCTGGTCAGCCCTCATAGCGCGATAGCGGCTTCGGTGGTTTTTTTGAGCTGGCCGCAGGCGGCGTAGATGTCGCGGCCTCTTGGGCGGCGGAGGAAGGCGGGGACGCCGCGCGCAATCAGGCGCTGCTGGAATTGCTGGACGTCTTGGTCGGCGGGCTGGTGGTAGGGGATGCCGGGGCCGGGGTTCCAGACGATGAGGTTGACCTTGGACGGAAAGCCGGCGCGGCGGGTGAGACGCGACGACCTCGTCGGCGTGGACGAGGGAGTCGTTGACGCCGCCCAACAGGACGTATTCGAAGGTGATTTTTTCGCGCGGGGCGAGCGGCACCTTGCGCGCGCGGCTTCAAGGACGGCTTCGATGGGCCATTTGCGCGTGATGGGCATGACGGCTTCGCGGACGGTGTTGTTGGAGGCGTTGAGCGAGATGGCGAGGCGCGGGCGGACAGACTCTTTGGCGAAGCGCTCGATGCCGGGGACGATGCCGCTGGTCGAGACGGTCATGCGCGCGAGCGAGAGGCCGACCTCTGCACCGAGCAGGCGGACGGCATCCATGAAGGCGTCGTAGTTGAGGAAGGGCTCGCCCATGCCCATGAAGACGAGGTTGATGCGGTCGCGGCCGAGCTCGACCTGATGGCGGCGGAGAACGGCGACGACCTGGCCGGCGATCTCGCCGGGGGTGAGGTTGCGCTCGATGCCGAGCCTGGCGGTGAGACAGAACTGACAGTTGACGGCACAGCCGATCTGCGAGGAGACGCAGATGGTGGCGCGGCGGCGCGCGGGCGTAGCGTCGTCGGCATCGGCAGGATCATTTTCTTCTGCGCCATCGCCGTCGGGCATCCAAACGGTCTCGACGGTTTGGTTGCCGCTGGTGCCGATGAGGTAGCGTTCGGTGCCGTCGACGGAGCGGAAGGTCTGGAGGATGGGCGGGATGCCGATTGCGTAGCCTTCGGCGGTGAGCTTCTGGCGAAGGGCGATGGGGAGGGTGGTGACGGCGTCCAGGTCATCGATCCAGTCGCGGTAGAGGGCCTGGGCGAGCTGGCGGGCACGGAAGTTTGGCTCGTCGAAGTGCGTAACTAGGGCGCTAAGCTGTTCAAAGGAAAGGCCGAATAGCGACTGCACCAGGGGCGGTGCAGGGGGCTGAACCGATTCCGGGCCGGCGGAGTCTAAAATGGAGAAGCGCTCCCCTTTTGACCCGGACGGCGACACAGACAGAGACTCTGACGGCAATCCGGTATCAAGTGGCATCGAAGCGATCCGGCAACAGGCAAGCATAGAGCATTTTCACTGGAAGAGGAAAATGCTTCAGCATCGGCTGAGTGGCACGTAGGTGCTTCGCGCGGACCCCTGTCCGCCATAACGCACGGTGAGCGGCGGAAACTATATGACGAACGAACGCAGTGTGCAACGAACGGTCCTCCCGAATGGGTTGACCATCCTGACAGAGCGTATGGAGAACGTGCGCTCGGTGGCAATGGGTGTGTGGGTGCGGGCGGGCTCGCGGCATGAGATCGCGGAGCTGAACGGGGTCTCGCATTTTGTGGAACACATGGTGTTCAAGGGGACCGAGACGCGAACGGCGCAGCGGATTGCGCGCGAGGTGGACGCGATTGGCGGGAACCTGGACGCCTTTACGGGCAAGGAAACCATCTGCTTCAACATTAAAGTGCTGGATGAACATGTGCCGACGGCGCTCGATGTTTTAAGCGACCTGGTGCTGCACCCGATCTTCGCGGAGGGCGACATCCAGCGCGAACGGGGCGTGATCTTCGAAGAGATCAAGATGGACGAGGACAATCCCGACTACCTGGTGCACGAGATCTTTACCCAGAACTTCTGGAAGGGTCACCCGCTGGGCAAGCCGATCCTGGGAACGAAGGAGACGGTGGCGCGGCTGGAGCATGCAAAGCTGTTCGGCTACTATAGCGACCGCTTCCGCGGCGGCAATGTGGTGTTTACCGCGGCGGGAAACCTGGACCACCAGCGGTTTGTGGACGAGGTGCGGCGGCGCTTTGAGAGCATGCCGGGGGGAATTCCTGAGGACGCGAACCTGCCTCCGAATACGAGCGCGCGGATCGTGCTGCGCAATAAGAAGGCGCTGGAGCAGGTGCAGCTTTGTATGGGGGTGCCTTCCCTGCCCATCTCCAGCGACCGGCGGTATTGCGCGCTGGTGCTGAATACGGTGTTGGGCGGCGGCATGAGCTCGCGTCTGTTCCAGACGGTGCGCGAGGAGCGTGGGCTGGCGTACTCGATTTACAGCGACCTGAACCCGTACAAGGACACGGGCATGTGGTGCGTGTACGCGGGCACATCGTCGGACCGGGCGCTGCAGGTGATCCAACTGGTGACGGACGAGTTCCGGCGGCTGAAGCAGGAGCCGATGCCGGAAGACGAGCTGCGGCGGGCGAAGGACCAACTGCTGGGCAACATCATCCTGAGCATGGAGAGCACCGGGGCGCGGATGTCCAACCTGGCGCGGCAGGAGATGTACTTCGACCACTTCTTCGGCATCGACGAAGTGATGCAGCAGGTGGAGAATGTGACGGCCGAGCAGGCGATGATGCTGGCGCGGGAGCTGTTCGATCCGGAGAAAATCGCGGTGACGATGCTGGGCCGGCTGGATGGGGTCAAGGTGGGGCGCGGCGATCTGGCCTGCTGAGGGGCCGTCCGGTGCTTGCCGCACGGGCAAAAGCGCCTTCGGCGCGTGTCGTAGGGTTCACTCGCTTTGGTCGCTCACGTGTTGGGCGTGGTGGGCAGAAACTGTAGGTCCTTCGCTTCGCTCAGGATGACAAGGCCGGTTTATCGCATTTGGCTGCCTGGTGAGCGGAAGTGGGATGCCGTGCGTCTTTTCTAGGCACACTCAGGCGTAGATTCGCTTATTTCCGGTGCCGCGGTGATTTTGATACTCTGCGGTCGGCAGTACTTCGGTTGTGCGAGTGCGCCAGATGATCTTTGAGGGTCACGTCATGAAGAAGTGGTGGAAAGAGCCGGCGGAAGATCGTTGCCGGCGCGGTGAAGCGGGCTTCACGCTGATGGAACTGCTGATCGTGATGGCAGTGATCCTGATCCTGATGCTGGTGGCGATTCCGAGCATGCTGAACGTGACGATCCAGGCGCATGAAACCTCGGCGCTGGCGTCGCTGCGCGCGATCCAGGCGGCGGAGGTGCAGTACCAGACCAACTTCCCGGCGAACGGCTTTGCCTGCTCGCTGAGCGCGCTGGGGGGCTCGGCGAGTGCCGGTGCGCCGACAGCCCAGGCGGCGCAGATGCTGCAGTCGACGCTGGCGACCGGGCAGAAGGACGGCTACAGCCTTCAACGTCACAAACTGCACCAAGACGACCGGCTCGAACAACCAGGACATGTTCACCTCCTATGAGGTGACGGCGGTGCCGCAGACGGTGGGCAGGACGGGCCATCGCGGCTTCTGCATGGATATGTCGGGCGAGATCAAGGCGGATATGGCGGGAGGCACGAACTGCACGGTTCCAATCTCGTGAGTTTGCGGAAACGACGGAAAGGCCAGCAGCGCTGCTGGCCTTTTTTGTTTCTGGCGTTACTGCTCTTGCTGCCGTTGAGAGGGCAGAGCGTAGTGCCTTCGGCGGCGCAACTGGCCGCGGCGGTGGACCACCACTACAACTCGCTGAAACGGCTGCGCGTGAACTTTACCGAGAGCTACGCGGGCATGGGGATGGACCGGCACGAGAACGGCGTGCTGCTGCTGGAGAAGCCGGGGCGCATGCGGTGGAACTATGCCGCGCCGCCGGGCAAGGTCTTTGTGCTGGATGGGAAGTTCGGGTGGTTCTACACGCCGGGGGATGCGCAGGTGCAGCAGATTCCGGCGAAGAAGCTGGACGATCTGCGCTCGCCGCTGCGCTTTCTGCTGGGGCATGCGCAACTGACGAAGGAACTGAACGGGCTGACGATGACGCCGGCGGATCGCGGCGAGTTCCGGCTGCGCGGCGTACCGAAGGGGATGGAGCAGCGGGTGCGGTCGCTGGAGGTCACTGTCACGGCGGATGGCACGATTCATGCGATGACGCTGGAAGAGTTGGACGGCTCGCGGACGAGCTTTGTCTTCAAGGATGAGGAGGCGAATCCGGTGCTGGCTGCGGAGACGTTTCGGTTTACGCCGCCGGCGGGGGTGCCGGTGGTGGCGGGGACGCCTCCGGTGTGAGCGATCGTTCCCTTCTGTATCGAAGAGAGACCGCTCAACATACTCCGGATCTTCCGGCAATAACCCAGAGTCGCTGAGGACGAGGAATCGAAGATGAGGATCACCAGCACCTGCAGCCGCGTTGGCCATGTCGCAGCGCTTTCCTTCCTTTCACTCTGGTCGGCGCATGCACAGTCTTCCGGGCGAGTCGAGAGTGTCCTTGCGAAGGTTGCGGACGTTCCTATGCCGGGGCCAGCTGTTCGTTTTGACTACCAGAGTTTCGATCCGTCGAGCGGACGCTTATACATTGCACACATGAACGCTGATCAGCTTGTCGTCTTCGATACGTCGAAGAGGCAGGTGGTTGCGAACCTCGATGGGTTCTCGCGTGTTCATGGCGTTACCGTCGCAGCCGGTATCCATCGCGTCTATGCATCTGTGACCGGCACGCATCAAGTCGCGGCAGTGGATACGGAGTCGCTGAAGATCGTGGGAAAGGCCGGACCGATTGTCTATCCCGACGGGCTGGCCTACGCGCCGAAGCAAAACAAGGTTTTCGTCTCCGATGAACACGGCGGTGTGGATGCGGTAATCGATGCTGCGAACAACAAGCTGATCGCGAGCATTCCGCTGGGCGGGGGTGCAGGCAATACGATTTACGATCCAGTTTCCGGGCACATTGTGGTTGCGGTTCATGGCGTCAATCTGCTCGCCATTATCGATCCGGAGACGAATCGCATCGTCCGCCGGGTGCCGCTTGCCGGGATTCAAAATCCCCACGGCATCGCGCTGGATGTGGCGAGCCACATTGCCTTCGTCGCCGGCGAAGAGAATCACACGCTCGCGATGGTCGACCTGAACAGCATGAAGGTCCTCTCGACCTACCGGGTCGGCGACGATCCCGATGTGCTTGCCTACGATCCAGGACTGAGGCGGCTATATGTCTCGGCGGAGTCTGGCGAGTTTACCGTCTTTGAGCGCAACGGGACGAGTCTCACCCGGCTGGGCTCTTTTGATATGCCGCATGCGCACACTGTTTCGGTGGACCCGAAGACGCACCTGGTCTACTTGCCGCTGGAAAACGTGGACGGGCATCCACTGCTGAGGATCATGCAGCCTGTCAATCCGCAGTAAGCGGTGAACCGGTTTCCAGAAATCAGGTGTGCAGCCTGAAAGTAGTCCTGCTGCCCAGGAGGACCAAGCAGCAGGACCCGAGTACAACCGCAACTACGGCAGTGACAACACCTGTGAAGACCAGTCCGCTGGAGAGCGCGCTGAGCGTGGCCGAGAGCGGCGCCGGCTGCATGCGCCAGAGCTGGGGGATATACCAGGCGGCCAACGCGACGGCGTAGAGGGCTGCCATGATCCGCATCAGCGTCATGCATCGTGTGGCGCGTGTCAGGGCTTGCTGCTGGCGCTGCGCCTGCAGCTTTCGCCAGACAATGTTGGCTGCGGGAGGCTGGCTTTGCATGGAGGCTGTGGCGGCATGGTCGAGGAAGAGTTGCGCGACACGCTTTGTCTCTGCGCAGGCCGGGCAGGCGGCGACGTGGTGCTCCAGATCGGCAGGCCAGATTCCTGAGCGGGCTGCCGCGACGACGAGCGGCTCGCGTTCACATTTTTCGCGAATCATGAGGTCTTCCCTTCCGGCCGCAGCAGGCTTGCCGCCTTTCTGCGCGCGCGAAATAACAGCGGCCGGATGCTGAGTGCGGCGAGGCCGGTGGCGGTTGCGATCTCCTGGTGGCTCATGCCTTCGACGTAGGCGAGCCAGAGCAGCTCTCGTTCTCTTGGCTTGAGAGCTTTCATGACTCGCCGAATATCCAGTTGCGTGTCTACATCAGGGAGTGTGGCCGTGGTCGAAGCCTTCCGGCCATTGCGACTCGTGACGTGCGCGCCATCGATCGCGCAGCAGATTGGTGGCGATGCGAAAGAGATACGGGCGGCTATCGGCGGGCGGCAGGCCGGCGGGATGGCGCGCGAGGAAGCGGAAGTAGGTTTCCTGCAGGACATCGTCGGCAATGTCTCGTTGACCGGTAACCCCGATGAGGTAGGCGTGGATGGGACGGGCGGTCGCGTCGTAGAGCAATTGGAATTGCTGCTCGTCCATTGCGGTCGCTCCCGCAGGCATCGCGGTGCTGTCCTGGGCGCTTCCATTCGCGGGCGCGGCAATCGCCGGGATCGTGGCAGCCGTCACGCTTCGGCCGGTCGAATCTGCGAAGAGAAGGATGGCTTCCATTGTTCCTTACGAGCGCCGGTTGTTCTCCACCAGACCGAAGTTCCGCGAGAGGACATAGGTAGCCGCGGCAGCGATGCCTAGGCCGAGGCCCAGGGCGATGGGCAGCGTGCCCATGACCACGGCGGCGTCATCGGGGAGCGTGTGGGTTGCATGCAGCAGCAATAACGCTCCGCCAAAGACAATCAGCACGATGGATAGCTGAACGCCGATGAGGATGCTACGGAATGGAGCCGTCCGCGGTTCCCGCTCACGCTCCATGCGCAAGGCTTCGACGAATTCGCGGCCGGCGTCGGTGGAGACGTAGGTGAGCAGCGTCTCCGGCGAGTTGATGCGTTCGAGCAGCTTGGCCTGGAGGGTGGCCTGGAGGCGCGCCATGACAACGCGCCGGATGGAGGTGAAAACGATCCAGGCGATGAAGCCTATCAGTGTGCTGATAAATAGCGGGATGAGTATGTTATCCATTCCTTCTCCTCTTATGTTGCTGCGTTTGCCCATACAACGCAGAACCAGCATGGATGGTTAACAGAAAGATGGAGAAATGATCCGTGGTGGCCGCGGATTGGCTTAGCGGCGCTACGCGCCGGTATGGAGCGGAAGGTACAGCAGGTCCTTCACTCCACCTTCGGTTACGTTCAGGATGACAAACGCGAAGGAGCTGTTCTTTTGGGGCTAATGCGGCAGGTTTGCGGCCCAGTGGAGGATGGCGTCGGCCAGTTCGGCGCGCTGGCCGGAGTAGCTGTGGTCGGTATCCCAGTGGCGCTCGGTGACGTGAGTGTCGCCGGCCTTGGTGAGAGCTTCAGCGAGCGCGTGGTCGGAGGGGGCGAGGCCTTCGCTGGCGGTGATGACGAAGACGGGCCGAGGC
The DNA here is from genome assembly GCA_963763665.1 of uncultured Acidobacteriaceae bacterium. GTDB lineage: Bacteria > Acidobacteriota > Terriglobia > Terriglobales > Acidobacteriaceae > KBS-83. The sequence continues at coordinate 67,410 of CAVXPT010000020.1, forward strand.
GCGATCCGAGAGGCGAGGTTGAGGAAGTTGAGCGCCTGCTGGTGCGTGCGAATCTCGCGGGCGAGCGCGAGGCCGCTGGTGCCGGCGAGGGGCGCGAGGTTGTTGTCCTTGGCGAACCACTTTGCTTCGTTTTGAACGGTGGGCTCGGCGGCGGCGAGGTGGCGATGGCTTTCGTAGTCGGCGCCGATGTTCCATGCGGAGATGAGAACGGCGGCGGCGACCTGCGGGTTGTGCGCGATGGCCGATGCGGCCATGTATCCGCCCATGCTGTGGCCGATGACGACGATGCGATGCGTGTCGATGCGGTACTTCTGCGCGTTGGCCGGGTCGAGGAGGAAACGGACCTGGGTGTCGGCGTCCTCGGCGGCGTGCTCGAAGGAGAAGTTGCCTTTGACGCCCCATGATCCGCGGTAGTGCATGGCGAGCACGTTCCAGCCGTGGGCGCGGAGGGTCTGGGCGATGTCGAGGTTCTGCTCAAAGCCGGGAAAGCCGTGAAAGATGATGGCGGTGGGGTGCGGGCCTGCTCCGGCGGCGAGATAGAAGACGCCGAGGAGATTGCTGCCGTGGCTGGGCAGGATCACCTGCTGCATGGCGGCGGGAGTGGCGGCGGCCGGAGGCGCGACTGCCCAGGTCTCAGAAGCGAGACCTGGGGCACCCAGGACAGTGGCAATGCCGAGAGCGGCAGCGTAAAGGGCTTTCATCGGCGCCCAGTATAGCTTGGCGGCTGTTGCTCGAAGACAGCCCATGCGCACTGCGCCTCGCGGGTGCTGTGGTATCCCACCCTCAGCTAGGTCGTCGCGGGACGCCGCGACCTCGGCAGCAGGAAGCCGACGGCGATGATCCAGATGAAGCCGGGGAAGCGGGTGAGCGGGATGAGAAAGAGAAGCCTGGGATAGAGGATGAGGTGGAACCAACTGAGCTCGCCTGCCGCGGCAAGGATGAGGCCGAGGACGATGAGCCATTTCGGAAGCACTTTCATGAAGGCCGCGGTGACGGAGACGCCGGCGATGAGCAGTCCCATGGGAATGGAGAAGCCGGGGCCGCCGAGTCCGTAGCCGAGATAGTAGAGCGCGATCACAACATCGGAATGCGGGGCGACGGAGGGATGCACCATGGCCCAGGTGGCCATGGTGCCGGCCATGGCGTCGAAGACCACCATGAAGCCGCCGAAGAGCGCGATGTAGATGCCGGCGGCGCGCGCGCCGAGGAAGTGCAGGCGGCTGACGACGGTGGCGGTGAAGAGGCCGAGGCAGATGAAGGCACCGAGTTGGAGGAACATGCAGAGCACTACGCGGGCGCCCTGGGTCTGAAAGAAGGGAACGATGGTGGATGCAGGTTCCCATGGGCCGGGCCAGTAGGGCGCCTTATAGAAGGCAGTGACGGGATAGAGGCCGGCGCAGAAGAGCACCGTGTAGAGAATGGCGAGCATGCCAGGGTGCGGTCCCTGGTGGGCGGCTGCGGTTGGCGTGGCGGATTTGATTTGCGTGTTCATGCTTTCCCCTTTCTGCGCGTTTCCAACTATGCGAATGCGTTGCGTCCCCGGGTGCGAAGCCAGAGCTCCATGACGACAGTGTTGAGCGAGAAGCCAATCCAGAAGGCGATGCCGAAGAACTGCGCGGGCGTGAGGTGGGTGATGGGCGAGGTGGCGAAGAAGACGCCCATGACCGGGCGCGTGGTGGCGATGCCGAGCAGGATGGCGATGGCGCGCAGCATCCAGCGCTGCTGCTGCAGGCGGTCGTTGCTGCGTGAGAACCGCCAGGCGCGGTAGAGCGCGAAGAGAAAGAGTGTGTTGAAGAAGAGGACGGCGGCGCGCTCCAGCCATCCGCCGACGGCGTGCGCGCTCATGGCGTAAGCGGTGATGCCGACGATGACGCCGAACGGAAAGATGGCGCGCTGGAGTACGGCGGAGTTGCGGGTGCGGCGCCAGAAGAGCAGCGGCAGCAGCAGGACGAAGGCCAGCGCGCAGAGGATGTGGACGTAGGTGAGGGTGGCATGAGCGGCGAAGTAGGCGTCGAGGCCGGCGAGTTGCGGCGGGGCGCTGGGGCTGGGCGGCGTGGAGAGCGCGACGAGGCGGCGAAGCACCACCGCGATGGCAATCACCATGCAGAACCAGAAGCCGATCTTCAGACCGAGAGGAAATCTGGCGGATATCCCCTTCGCTTCCGGTTTGACCTGATACGCCGATCGGATTGCTGCTCATATAGCCCTCCTCTGTCGACGACTTCATTCTTATATTTCATTTTACATCTTGTCAAATTAAATAATCTGAGGCTAGGATGCTTCTGTGACGAAGCGACACACGACGCCGGAAAAGCGGCCTCCAGAGAAGCGGCCTTACGAGCTGGGCAAGCGGCTGGAGCAGATGGATGAGAGCCGGGCGGCGATCCTGCGGGCGGCGCAGGCGCAACTGGCGGCGAACGGCTTTCGCCGGCTGACGATGGCATCGCTGGCCGAGGAGAGCGGGGTGACGCGGCAGACCATCCACAACCTGTTCGGAACGAAGACGGGGGTGCTGGAGGCGGTCTTCGACCTGATTGCGCTGGAGAGCGGGATGGAGCGGATGCGCGAGGTGATGATGTTGCCGCCGGGCGATGCGCAACTGACGCGCTTTGTCGGGATCTTCTGCAGCTTATGGGCGAAGAACCGGATGCTGATCCGGCGGGTGCATGGGATGGGGGCGATCGATCCGGAGTTCGGCGCGGTGATCGAGGCGAGAAACCAGCGGCGGCGGATGGCGGCTACGCGGATTGTCCAAAGAATTGGCGTAGCGATGATGCGAGGAGAGGGCGGCGATGCTGGCGGCGCTGACGTCGTTCGAGTTCTTCGACGCGCTGGCAGAGAGCTGCGGGAGTGAGGGGGAGGCCGAAGCGATGGTGCTCCGTCTGGCGCGGAGTGCGGTTTCTGATCCCGATAGACAGACCGCAGGCTGATGCGGAGCTGGAACGGCTGCCTGAAATGGCGTTGGCTGCCGTAAACGTTCTGTATTTGGCTTAAGCTGGCTGCCGAGGCTGTTCATGAACGATCCTTCCGCTCCAAAAACATCGTCGCCGAGCGGCGAAAGCTTGTCGCCGGCTCGCGATATGGATGTGCTGGATGTCCTGATTGTTGGCGCGGGACCGACGGGCCTGGTGCTGGCGCTCTGGCTGACGCGCGTGGGCATTCGCGTGCGCATCATCGACAAGACGGCGGAGGCGGGGACGACCTCGCGGGCGCTTGCGGTGCAGGCGCGGACGCTTGAGTTCTATGAGCAGCTTGGCATCGCGGACGCGGTGGTGGCCGCGGGGCGCAAGATGCTCGCGGCAAATGTGTGGGTGAAGGGCAAGAGGGTCGCGCATGCGGTCTTCGGCGAGATGGGAGTGGGGATCAGCCCGTTTCCCTACGCCCTGATCTATCCGCAGGACGAGCATGAGCGTTTGCTGATTGCGCGGCTGGCTGAGGCCGGCGTGGAAGTGGAGCGGCAGACGGAGCTACTGCGGTTTGAAGAGACCGCGGATGGCGTGGTGGGGCACCTGCGGCACGCCGATGGCACCGAAGAAAACTGCACGGCAGCCTACATCGCGGGATGCGATGGCGCGCGATCGACGATGCGCGAGGCGCTGGGGATCGGCTTTCCCGGCGGGACGTACGAGCACATGTTCTATGTCGCCGATGTGCAGGCGAGCGGGGAGACGATGAACGGCGAGTTGCACGTCGCGATGGACCGAGCGGATTTCCTGGTGGTCTTTCCGCTGAAAGAGCGACGGGCGCGCGCGGCTGATTGGAACGATACGGCAGGAACTGGAAGCGCAGGCAGAGAAGCTGACCTGGGAGGACGTGAACAATCGCGTGATCGATGCGATGCGAATCGATGTGGAGAGGGTGAACTGGTTCTCGACCTACCGCGTGCACCATCGCGTGGCGGATCGCTTTCGCAAGGGACGCGCATTTTTGCTGGGGGATGCGGCGCACATCCATAGCCCGGTTGGCGGGCAGGGGATGAACACCGGGATTGGCGATGCGGTGAACCTGGCCTGGAAACTTGCCGCCGTCGTGCAGGGACGCGCGAATGCCGCGCTGCTCGACAGCTACGAGCCGGAGCGCATCGGCTTTGCGCGAACATTGGTGGCGACGACCGATCAGGCGTTTACCAGCGTGACCAGCTCCGGAGCTATGGCGCGGCTGGTCCGCTTGCATCTTGTGCCGCTCCTGCTTCCATTGTTTTTCGCGTTCAAGTCAGCGCGGCGGCTGATGTTTCGGCGGATATCGCAGACCTCCATCCATTACGAAGGCAGCAGCCTGAGCGTGGGCTGGACGGAGACGGTGGAGGGTGGCGATCGGCTGCCGTGGGTCGAGCATGCGGACGGCGAGCGGGACAATTTTGTGCCGCTGGCTTCGCTGGACTGGCAGGTGCATGTGTACGGCGAGGCGACGACGGAGATGCAGGCAGTATGCGAGGCGCGGAGGCTGCCGCTGCATGTTTTCCCGTGGCGCGCGGAGATGCGGCGAACAGGGTTGTGGCGGAATGCGGCGTATCTGATACGGCCGGATGGGTACGTGGGGATGGCCGATGCCGTGGCCAGCACGGCGGCGGTCACATCGTACCTGGATGCGCGGGGGATCCTTCCGGCGCGATAGAAAGAACGGGGGCGACACGGATGGCAGGCGTATTCTTTCCAACCGCCGTTTCGCGTACGATACACGACATACTTTCGGCAGTGGACAGACAGGATAAGGGTTGCTCTCCGGGATCAATGGACGACGGAGACGGCAGGGTTGTGCGATGAGTGGGAATGTTTTAACGACGGAAGACTGCGGACTGGAGGTTCTTGACCTTCGGGGTAATCCGGAATTCGAGGCACGGCGTCTGCATCTGCGCGATGTTGCAAGGCAGATGCAGGGCATGCAGCGCATTGCACATGCCTTCGTCGAGAGCCCGGAGACCATCCTGCAGGAGCTGGTGAATGCCGCGGTGGAGCTGTGTGACGCCGACAGCGCAGGCATCAGCCTGGAGATCGATGAGGAACACCGCAGCGACAACAACTACTTCCAGTGGGTTGCCACTGCAGGGGAATATGGGCGCTTCCTGAATGCGACACTCCCGCGCGTCCCGAGTGCCTGCGGCACCTGTCTGGAACGCGGGCAGCCGCAACTGTTTCGCGTGACACAGCGGTTCCTCGACCTGATGGGTATAGAGGCGCCGACGGTGACGGATGGACTTCTGCTGCCGTGGCAAGTGGAAGAGATGCGGGGCACGATCTGGATCATGGCCCATGGACGGGCGGAGGCATTCGACAGCGGCGACTGCCGCATGATGCAGGTGCTGGCAGATTTTTCCGCGATGGCCGTGCGCCACAAGCGACAACAATGCACGCTGATGAAACAGGCGAGCGCCGCGGCCGCGGCTGCCATGGCGAACGATCTGGCGCACCAGATCAATAATCCGCTGCAAAGCATGATGAATCTTGTGTATCTGGCGGCCGAGGCCAGGAGTGGAGGCGACGCGAAGTCGCTGGCGGAGGAATTGTCTGACCACATTCAGCGCTTGTCCGTGCTGGTCAATAAGCTGCTGGCGCTGCCGGATGCAACTGTTCATCTGAGGTGAAATGCTGAAACCGGTCATCTACCTACGCGCTGCTTCCCTGCTGACGCTGCTGCACGCCGTGCTGCATACGATCGGAGGCGTCTTCGGCAAGCCCGATCCGGGACCCCAACAGATAGCTGTGGCAGCGATGAAGGCGAATCAATTCCCGTTGATGGGAGCGACGCGCAGCTACTGGAGCTTTTATATGGGTATGGGACTGGCCCTCTCTATCTCCCTGACGATCATCGCGATCGTGTTTTGGCAGTTGAGTTCGCTGGCGAAGACCGATGCCTGTCGCCTGCGGCCGATTTGTATGGCGTTTCTGCTGGCATTCCTGCTGCTCGCCGTGAATTCCTCTGTCTACTTTTTCCCGGCTCCGGCGATTGTGGAGTTGCTGATCGCGCTTTGCCTGGCGATGGCTATCTTCGCCTCGCGGCCCGGAACGACGCGACAGAGCTGAACCGGCAGATGCATTGCGCTTGACACATACTCAGACTTCTCTATATATAGAGGTCTTGGTATGCCAAAGACCGATGCTCTGCAAGGCTCTCTCGATCTGCTGGTGCTGAAGATTCTTTCGCGCAAACCGCGGCTGCACGGTTACGGAATCATGTCGGCGATCGGCGAGCGCTCCGGTGAGGTGCTGCGCGCGGAGGAAGGCTCGCTGTATCCGGCGCTGCACCGGATGGAGGAAGCGGGATGGATTCGCGCGGAATGGATCACGAAAGAGACGGGCCGACGGGCGCGCATCTATGAGTTGACGGCCGCCGGCAAGAAGCAGCTTGGCCGCGGAAGAGGAGCGCTGGCAGGCGGTGACCTCGGCGGTGAATCGCGTGCTGCGGACGGTGTGACCGGTCCCTGTGGCCGCGGCAGAAACAATCAGTGCGCTTCGAATCAGTGAGCTTCATGGGATGGCGGCGTTGGTTCGGACCAATAGGTCGATCTGCTTCTCACCAGAGCGTCGGGCATTCCGGGAACGGAGACGCGAATCGCGTGATAGCCGGGGGTAGGTGTGCCCTGCGGCTGAAAGCTCAACAGATAAAAGTTGTGGACCTGGTTTGCGAGGTGGCCGAGTGCATGGTCGAAGCCTTTTCGCGTGGTGAAGTTCTGGTACTCGCCGCCGGAGAGGGTGGCGAGCTCTGACGCTGCATTGTCGCGCATGGCGTTGACGGCCATGAGGAGCAGAGGCAGAAGATCCATGGTGCCCGTGCTGCCGCCGCCCGCGTCGGACTTGAGCTGGCTGAGGAACTGGTCGCGCGCGGGCGAGTAGGCAACCGCGTCAACAACCGTGTTGGTTTCTCCGAGCTCCTCGATGACCTTTTGTGGGAGTCGCGTGGCTGCCGTGGTCGCGCGTTTCGCCGATGAGCAGAATGGCGCGGCGATAGTGGTTTTCGCGCTCCCCCAGCAATCCTGTCGCGTATTCGACGGCGTCGAACGTTGCGGCGCCATTCTCATTGCACGGTTTGATAGCCGATACCGCGGCGCGGAGTTTCTCCGGGTCGGAAGTGAAGTTGCTGAGCAGCGACGGATTTGTGCCGTAAGTCACGACCGCAACTTCATGCGGGGCGGCTCCGGTGATGTCCTCAATCATGGTGGAGAGGCCGGCGAGTTTTGCTGATTCAAGCGCGGCGGCGCCGGCTGCACTGCACGAGCACAATGAGGGAGAGCCCTGTTTGCTCGGGAGTTTTTTCGAGGCGAATGCGTTGCCGGACTCCGTTGTCGGTGACGACGAACTGGCTTCCCTGCAATCCGTAGATGAAGTCGCCCTGCTGCGGTTGTGACCTGCGTGGGCACGGTGACCAGATTGGTCTGGGTGGAGAAGCTGTAGGGATTCTGCTGTTGCCCGTGAAGTGTGAGAGCAGGGAGGGCGAGAGTGGAAAGAGCCAGAATATAGACGGGGCCGGGCTTCCACATGCGGGCCAGTATATTGCGTTACAGGTGTCGCGGTTTCGGTTGAAATTTGTCGCCGACCTTGCGGTTCCCTTGCTAAGAGCGCTACGCAGCGGCCTTGGAAATGGGCTTCGCTTTGATCTTCTTGCGGCTTGCCTGCCACAGATCGTACTGCCCTTGCAGGCGAACCCAGAAGCCGGGATCCGTCCCGAAGGTCAGGCCGATCCGAATTGCCATATCGGCCGATACGCCAGCGTGGCCGTTCAGAACACGCGAAAGGGCGGTCCGGGTGACGCCCAGGTGCGCTGCTACACCGGATACCGTGTGACCCTTTACGTAGTAGGCCAGAAGCCGGCCCGGGTGCGGAGGATTGTGCATCGTTGCCATTTCGATCTTCTCCCTCGGTTGAATTTTGTCTGGGGGCTCAGTGGTAGTCCTCGTAATCGACGAGGATGGCGTCCGTGCCCTTAAATGCGAAAGTCAGTCGCCAGTTTGCGTTGACCCACACGGCATAGTGCCCTTGAAGGTTGCCCATGAGTGGATGAAGTCCCCACCCCGGGAAATTCATGTCCGCGGGCTGGTTTGCAGCGTTGAGGGCACCTAGCTGTTCCTCCAGAACCTTGGCGTGTTTCGGCTGGATGCCAGCTTTCGACCCGGTCGTAAAGAACTTCTCCAGTCCTTTGTGCCGAAATGACTGAATCACATGCGTAGTGTAACGCTACGCTACACACAGCGCAAGCAATCAACCGCGTCGCCGACCGCTCGGGGGCAAATTTTGGGATTGGTGCGGCAGTTTGAGCTGACAACTACCGATTTTCGGGGATTCGGACACGGGTGCGCTTGCCCGTTTATCCTAGTGAGGCATGCGTCGTTTCTTCATTTTTGTTATGGGGCTTGGCCTGGTGGCTTCCCTTCCATGGCCGGCTTCGGCCCAACTTGTTCCGTCGTCCAAAGTCCCGGCCAGTACGGTTTGGAATCCGTGGGAGGCGGAGCATAGCGGCACCAACCAGCCGCTGCGGGGGATTCATGCCACCGGCAATGGTGTGGCGTGGGCGAGCGGGGCGCGGGGCACGGTGCTGCGGACCGAGGATTCCGGCTATGTGTGGCAGCGGTGCAGCGTGCCGGAGGGCGCAGAGAAGCTGGATTTCCGGAGCATCTGGGCGTGGGATGCGCAGAGGGCGATCGTGATGTCCTCCGGTCCGGGCGAGCAGAGCCGGCTGTACAAGACCACCGACGGTTGCGCGCACTGGACGGCGCTGGCGACGAATCAGGATGCGAGCGGGTTCTGGGACGGGCTGGCGTTCTCCGATGAGAAGAATGGCTATCTGCTGGGCGATCCGGTGGATGGGCACTTTACGCTGCTGCGCACCGAGGATGGTGGGGCTCACTGGAAGTCTGTGACCAGCAAGGACTTGGACCTGGGCGGCCAGAAGCTGGGGGCGTTTGCGGCGAGCAACCAGTCGATGGTGCTGGTGGGGCCGGTGCTGGGCAAAGTATCGGTTCCGTGGTTTGGCACCAGCGGGATGAGCGGCGGGCAGCACCCCTACGTCTATTCGGGGGGACTGGACTGCGGGATGAACATGGCGCACACGAATCCGGAGCGATGCCTGACGCGGTTCTGGAGCTTTGAAAAGGCCGATGTGCCGATGGCGGGGACGAGCGAGTCGCAGGGGATCTTTGCCCTGGGATTGCGGCAGGATCCGGACGGCAGCCTGCACGCGGTGGCGGTGGGGGGCGACTACTCCGCACCGAACAAGGCGGAGGGCACGGCGGCGCGGCGCGATCCCAAGACGGGAAAATGGATGGCGGCCGCGAAGATGCCGCACGGGTACCGGTCGAGCGTGGCGTGGGACGCGGCGGACAATGCCTGGATTGCGGTGGGTGTGAATGGAACAGACGTCTCGTATGATGACGGGCAGAGCTGGTCTGCGGTGGGCGACGACGGCTACAACGCCATCAGCCTTCCCTGGGTGGTGGGTCCGCAGGGCCAGATAGCCAAGCTGACCAGTTTGAAAGGAAAGTAGCCGCAGAGGCACGCGCATGGCAGAGTTTGTGATTCGACTGGCCGATGAGCGCGGCCGCCTGCAGGAGCAGGTGCAGACGGCGGCGAGCGCCGAAGAGCTGCGCAACCGCTTTACGCAGGCCGGGTACTACGTCTATTCGGTAAAGGCGCGGGGGCTGCGCGGACGCCAGAAGAAGATCAAGCTCGAAGCGTTTCTGGTCTTCAACCAGCAATTTTTGACGCTGATCCGCGCCGGAGTCCCGATTCTGCCGGCGCTGGAGATGCTGACGAAGAGCCAGAAGAACCTGGCCTTCCAGGCGCAACTGGAGAGCGTGTCGCAGCGCATCCGCACCGGGCAGTCGCCGTCCGAGGCGTTCGAGTCACAAGGGGGCTTTCCGGCGATCTACACGACAACGCTGCTGGCGGGCGAGCGCAGCGGCCACCTGGAGGACGTGCTGGCGCGGTACCTGAACTTCCAGCGCATCTCGCTGACCTTTCGCAAGAAGCTGACGGCCTCGATGTTCTATCCGGCGCTGCTGGTGATCATGGTGGTCTCGATGTTCATCTTCCTCATCACATTTGTGGTGCCGCGTTTCGGACAACTGTATGACCAGATCGGCGGGAAGCTGCCGACGCTGACGTTGCTCCTGCTGGCGCTGGGTAAGAACTTTCAGGCCTACATCTTGTATGCGATACCGGTCATCGCTTTGATTTCGTATGGTGTATGGCGTTGGAGCCGCACGGACAGCGGGGCAAACCGGATTGACCGGATACGGTTGAAGATGCCGGTGTTCGGGATGATCTGGGTGAAGTACCAGGTGGCACAGTTTTCGCGGACGCTTTCGACGCTGCTGGAAGGCGGCATGCCGCCGGTGCCGTCGCTGGAGACGGCGGCGCGGTCGATTTCGAGCCGGCTTGTGGCAAAGGCGGTAAAGAGCTCGGTGGTGAGTGTTCGGGAAGGCAAGCCGCTGTCGCAAGCGCTGACGAAAACGAAGGTGTTTCCGGAGCTGGCGACGTCGATGATCGAGGTGGGCGAGTCCACGGGCGCGCTGCCGCAGATGCTGAACTCCGTAGCGGAGTTTTTTGAAGAGGACGTGCAGACGGCGCTGACCGCTGCGCTGTCGCTGATTGAGCCGATCATCCTGGTGGTGATGGGCGTGGTGGTGGTGACCATCATGATTGCGTTGTACCTGCCCATCTTTTCGCTGGGGCAGGCGGGCACGATGGGGGGCAGATGATCTCATGACCCATTCCAGCCGTCTAACTATTGAAGGAGTTCCCCTGTATGGCTGAGAGTCCTGTTGTCGTGATGCCTGTGCCGATACCGGCAGATGAAGTCGCACGCGCGCAGGCGCTTGCATCGCGCTACCGGTGCGAGTTTGTCGACCTGAAGAACTTCCGCATCCAGCATGAGCTTGTTCCGCTCCGTGCCGGTGGACCTGATGTTCCGCTACAACTTCGTGCCTCTGGAGCAACTGGACGACCGGCTGGTGATCGCAGTCAGCGATCCAAGCCGTCTGATGATGCTGGACGAGATTGCCGGACTGCTGGGGCAGCGCGTGGTGACGCGGGTAGCGACGCTGTCGCAGATTACCGATCTGCTGAAGAAGACCGAGCAGTCGCAGCGCGTGCTGGATGAAGCCTCCGAAGGGTTGACCTTCGATGTCATTTCATCGGAAGAGAACCAGGACGAGAACATCTCGATCGAGAAGCTGACGTCGGAAGAGGACATCTCGCCGATCATCCGGCTGGTGGACACGACGATCTTTACCGCACTGGAGCGGCGCGCGTCGGACATTCACATTGAGACCTACGACGACTCGCTGATGGTGAAGTACCGCATCGACGGCGTGCTGCAGGCGGCGATGGCGCCGATTGCGCGCGAGCACCACACGACGATCCTGTCGCGCATCAAGGTGATGAGCGAGCTGGACATTGCAGAGCGCCGCGTGCCGCAGGACGGCCGCTTCCGGGTGCGCTACAAGGGCCGGCTGATCGACTTCCGCGTCTCCATCATGCCGACGGTGCATGGCGAGAATGCGGTGCTGCGCGTGCTGGACAAGGAGTCGATGAGTGAGAAGTTCAAGAAGCTGACGCTGGACGTGGTGGGATTCCAGGCAGACGACCTGGCGCGATTCCGGCGGTACATCCGCGAGCCGTATGGCATGGTGCTGGTGACCGGGCCGACCGGCTCGGGCAAGACGACGACGCTTTACGCGGCGCTGAACGAGATCAAGAGCGACGAAGACAAGATCATCACGATTGAAGACCCCGTGGAGTATCAGATCCGCGGCATCACGCAGATTCCGGTGAACGAGAAGAAGGGGCTGACCTTTGCGCGCGGGCTGCGTTCGATCCTGCGCCACGACCCGGACAAGATACTGGTGGGTGAGATCCGCGACCAGGAGACAGCGCAGATCGCGATCAACTCCGCGTTGACCGGCCACCTGGTGTTCACGACCGTACACGCGAACAATGTGCTCGATGTGCTGGGACGCTTCCTGAACATGGGCGTGGAGGCATACAACTTCGTCTCCGCGCTGAACTGCATCCTGGCGCAGAGGCTGGTGCGTACGATCTGCGAGTTCTGCACCCGGCCGGTGCGGATCGACGATGAGGTACTGGAACTGAGCGCGCTCGATCCGGCGGAGTGGCGCGACTTCCCTTTCCGCGAAGGCGCTGGCTGCATTGAGTGCGGCGGCACGGGCTTCCGGGGACGGACGGCGATCCACGAGCTGCTGGACCTGAACGATACGATTCGCGAGTTGATCCTGGAGAAGCGGCCGACGTCGGAGATTCGCCGCGCGGCACAGGGGATGGGCATGAAGTTCCTGCGTGAGTCGGCGCTGGAGCGTGTACGCGAGGGGCTGACCACACTGGGCGAGATCAACAAAGTCACTTTCATCGAGATGGGACGGTAAACAGAGCACGATGAGCATTGTCCGCCGCATCTTTCCTTCCGATACCGACGCGCTGCGTCCGCGGCTGGCGTGCGAGATCACGCCTGCGGGTGTGCTGGCAGCGCGTCCGGGCTCCGTCGCCGAGGCCGGTCAGTCGCAGGACGTGGTCACGCATTTTGCGCCGCTGCGCCTGGGCGTACTGGTGCCGGGACTGAAATCGCCGGCGATGACGGACCGTGCGGCCATCTCCGCGGCCATCGGTCAGGCACTGGAGCCGATTGCCGAGCGGGCCAAGAAAGTCACCGTGGTGGTGCCAGATGCCTCCGTGCGCGTGTTGCTGCTGGACTTCGATACGCTGCCCGCGAAGACGGCGGACATTCTGCCGATCCTTCGCTTCCGCCTACGCAAGCTGGTGCATTTCGATGTAGACGACGCGGCTATCTCCTGGCAGGTGCTGCCGAAGAGCGGCGACGATACGCTGGTGCGCACGGTGGTGGCAGTGATGCCGGCGGCGGTGCGCGCGGAGTACGAAGACGCGGTGCGCGAGGCGGGGTATGAGCCGGGCGCGGTGCTCTCCAGCTCGCTGGCGGCGCTGGCCGCAGTGCCGGGCGACGAACCGGCGCTGCTGGTGAACCGCAACGCCAACTGCATCACGACCGTGATCGCGCGCGGATCGCAACTGCTGCTGTTCCGCACCATTGACCTGGGCGAGATTGGACTTAGCGGACCCGACGTGGCAACGGGCGAGACGCAGGCCGTGTCTGAACTGCAGCAGACCGTGTCAGTGGCGATGGCGTACTACGAGGACACGCTGGCATCGACGGCGCACACCATCTACTCCGTTGGGCCGGGAGGCGCGGGCGAGCTGGACCGGCTGCTGGCATTGCCTGGAGTTCGAGTGCGCGACCTGATTCCATCGCGCGAGACGTATGGCACGACGACGGACAGCCCAACGACCGGTATGCTGGCTCCGGTAGTAGGAGCGCTGGCAAGCTAATGGTGAATCCGCACTCATGCGCGTAACGCTCAATCTCGCATCGCACCCTTATGTGGAGCTTCGCCCGCTGTACCAGCGGCTGCGCGTCGTGGCGCTGCTGCTGCTGGTGACGGGAGTGCTGTTCTGGTGGGTACTGCGCACGCAGCAGCAGAAGGCGGCGGAGGCACATGCGCGCGCCAGCACGATCGATTCATCGATCACGCAGACGCGCAACGAGCGACAGACGGCAGAGGCCTCCATGCGCCAGCCGCAGAATGCCGCGGTGCTGGCGCAGGCGCATTTCCTGAACAATCTGTTCCTGCATAAGTCCTTCTCGTGGACGGCGGTGATGATGGACCTGGAACAGGTGCTGCCGGCGGGCGTGCAGGTGCTGAACATCGATCCAGTGGTGGCGAAGGACGGCAGCGTGACGATTCACATGCGGGTGGCAGGACCGCGCGACAAGGCGGTGGCGCTGGTGCGGAACCTGGAACACTCGCGCCGCTTCCGCACCCCGCGGATCGTGGGCGAGACGGCCCAAGGCCAGAATCAGAATGGGCGGCAGAACCCCAACTTTGAACCAGCGAGCACCACGGATGGCGTGAACTTCGAGGTGCTGGCCGAGTACAACCCGCTGGAGCCGAAGACAGCTTCTCAAAAGGGCGGTGCGACGAAAGCCGCTGACGCCGCGAAGAAGAAGCCGACGCATGTTGCCCATCATCTTGCACGCGTGCAGAAGCCGGCGCCGGGACGGAGTACCCCATGAAGCTGACGCGCTCCGGAACCTTCAATCTGCTGAACCTGCACATTGCCGCGGTGGCTGTGCTGGCGATCGTCAACCTGGTGCTGGTGGTCCAGTTGGTGCTGGCCTGGAACACGCTGCGGCGGGATGGTCCGGAGCAGCTTGAGCTGAGGCAGACCGAATTGCGGACGGCGCAACTGCAGGCGAAGCCGCTCAAAAATCTTCCGCAGCGCGTCGCCGACTCTACCAGGGGAGCAAACAATTTTTACGACGGCCGCGTGCCGGGTGCGGACTCGGCGATCCTGGCGGAGCTGGGAACGCTGGAGCAAAAGGCGAACGTGCGGCTGAGCCGCGTGCAAACGGCGTTTGCGCCGGCGCTGCGGGACGTCACCGAGGTGCGCATGGATGCGAGCGTGAGCGGCGACTACACAGCGGTGATGAAATTTATCAACAGTGTCGAGCGGGACAAGATGTTTTTCGTGATCAACGGACTGACCCTGAGTGGACAACAGGGCGGGCTGGTGAACCTGCGCCTGAAAGTAACGACATATCTGCGCGGCAGCGACGTCGAGCATCTGCAGCCGATGAACAGCGGCGATGAAGGCTCGGCGGACGCCGGCCAGACGGGAGGGCAATAACCATGGCCCTCCGTGTCGGTGCTGAAAGCAAGCCCAAGCTATACGCGGCGATCGGCCTTGGCATCGTGGTGCTGATCATCGCGATCCTGCAGGTTCCGAAGTTCTTCGGTGGATCGGCGCCTGCACCGGTCGCCCCGCCGCCAGCGCCCGTTGCGGCGACGACTCCGGCTTCGGCGCCATCCCAGATCTCGAGCAGTACCTTAGCCACGGGGGCGACGGCGTATCCGCATGAGGCGATCGAGTTACCGAGTGATTCGGCGCTGGATCCGACGCTGCATCCTGAGCTCATGGCACAGGCGGAGGACACGTCGTATACCGGCAATGGACGAAACATTTTCTCGCCCAACTCGGCTGCGCCGACGCCCGTCGCCATCGAAAAACCGAAAGACTTCCGGCCGCCTCCGCCGGTGCCGCAGGGTCCGCCGCCACCACCGGCGATCGACCTGAAGTTCTACGGCTATTCCTCGACTGGTGGAGGAAACCGTCAGATCTTCCTGTTGCACGGCGACGATATCTTCCTGGCGCATCAGGGGGACGTGGTGGACCGCCGCTATCGAGTGGTGTCGATTCGGCCGTTCTCGGTGGAGATCGAAGATATTCCGTACCACAACACGCAGAGCCTGCCGCTCTCGCAGAATTAGTTCCTTATGCTGTTACAGAATCAACGGCCGATTCCGGAACAAGCGGATACCGAGGACGGCTACCTGCTGCTGACCGTGCTGGTGATGATCTTCCTGATGCTGCTGGCGCTGTCGGTGGCCGCACCAAAGGTGGCGAAAGAGATTCAGCGCGACAAGGAGCGAGAGGCGATGGAGCGCGGGTTGCAGTACCGTCGCGCGATCCAGCTTTACTACAAAAAATTCGGGGCCTATCCGACGGACATCAAGCAGTTGGAGAAGACGAACGAGATTCGCTTCCTGCGCAAGCGTTATACGGACCCGATCACCGGCAAGGACGACTGGCGGCTGATCCACATGGGTCAGGCCAAGGTGCCCCCGCTGGGATTCTTCGGACAGCCGCTGCAGGCCGGCCTGAGCAGCGTCAGCACCGGACCGGGGGGCGGCAGCATCTATGCCAACAGCAACACAGATGGCTCCGGCGACGCGAATGGGTCTTCCGCTGGATCCACGAATGGTTCTCCAAGTGGATTGTCGAATGGGACGGCAAATGGAACCCCGAATGGAACGGCGCCGCCGGCTGCCGGTGGCAGCTCGAGCTTCGGGTTTTCGAATGGCAGTTCCAATAACGGATCGAGCGGCGGCTTTGGCTCGCAGGGAAGCGGCTTCGGGTCTTCTTCGAGCGGCGGCTTCGGGTCTTCGAACAACGGCTTCGGATCGTCCGGCAACGGCGGGGTGGGCGGAACGCCTCCGGGCACAAACGGACAGGGTGGGATCAACAACAACAGCGGCTCGACCTTCGGGAGCGCCGGCCCCATCGTGGGAGTGGGCATACCAGTAAAGAAAGATTCGATGCTGGAGTATCACAAGCAGAAAAAGTATTCGGACTGGGAGTTTGTCTACGATCCGCAGACAGACATGATGATGGCTGGCGGGATAACAAATGGCGGTAATATAAACGGCGCCGGCACGAACAATAATCCCACCGGGACTGGCATCAACGGGACAAATGGATCGAGCGGGTCAAGCGGCGGCTTCGGGAATTTCGGCAGCTCGGGTTCCGGTGGCAGTTCCGGTGGCAGCTCCGGTTCGGGTTTTGGCAACTTTGGGAACTCAGGCTCCGGTTCGGGCTCCGCTCCAAGCGGCAACCCTGCTCCAACCATGCCCAATAGTCCTCAGCAGTAGGGATCGAACGGCCGCATCAAGGGCTATTTCCCAAGTGAGATCCTCCGCGATTGGCTTCAGTTGGTCTCCGGGGCCGGCCGGATGATGCCCAGCTCGCGATAGATAGGCCGAATAGCCTCGCGTACGGCGCCCATCTGCCGCCAGAACCACGCTGCCCCGAGGACACAGCAGCTGCCCGTGATAACGACGGCCCAGGAAGCGGTCATCACATGGGCGAGTCCGCCGGCGAGCAGGCTGCCGAAGGGCGCCATGCCAACGAAGGCCATGGTGTAGAAGCTCATGATGCGTCCGCGCTTGTCCGCGGGAGCAAGCGTCTGGATGATGGTGTTGCTGGCGGCCATGCCCTGCATCATGCCGAAGCCCACGATCAGCATGAGCGCGAGCGAGAGCCACAGAATGTGGGAGAAGCCGAAGGCGACGAGACCGGCGCCGAAGAGTGCGGCGGAGATGGGCACCATCTTGAGCAGGCCCTTGACGGTTTTGCGCAGGGCGAGCAGCACCGCGGACACCAGCGCCCCGACGCCGGCCGCTGCCATGAGGAAACCGAAGGTGTGCGGACCGCCATGCAGCACCTGCGACGCGAAGACGGGCATGAGCACCGTGTAGGGGATGCCCATGAGGCTGACCACGGCGAAGAGCAGAAGCAGGTTGCGGATGGGAAGAAAGTTGCTGACGTACTGCCAGCCTTCGCGAAGCTGCTGAAAGAGCGAGTCGCGAGTCGCCAGCACGGCCATGGGGCGCAGGCGCATCATTAACAACGAAGCGATGACGGCGAAGTAGCTCACTCCGTCGATGAGGAAGCACCACCCTTCGCCATATAGCGAGATGACCACGCCGGCGAGCGAGGGGCCGATGAGGCGCGCAACATTGACGATGGAAGAGTTGAGCGCGATCGCATTGCCGAGGTCGCGCTTGTCATCGACCATTTCGATCAGGAAGGCCTGACGGCCGGGCATGTCGAAGGCATTGATCAGGCCCTGGAGCACGCTGAGGGCAAGAATGTCGGCGACAGTGATGCGATGGCTGAGCGTGAGGGCGGCGAGCGCGAGCGATTGCATCGCGGCGAGCACCTGGGTCCACACCAGAACCGAGCGCTTGTTCCAGCGGTCCACCCAGACTCCGGCAAAGGGCGCGAGCAGGAAGGTGGGGATCTGGCCCATGAAGCCCACGATGCCGAGCAGCCACGCGGAGCCGGTGAGCCGGTAGACGAGCCAACTGGTGGCGATGCGCGTCATCCAGGTGCCGATGAGCGAGATGCTTTGACCGCTGAAGAAGAGGCGGAAGTTCGGCGCGCGGAGTGCCCGCCAGGCATGCGAGATACCGCCGGTGTGGTCGTGGGTAGCGATAGGTTGGGTGGCGGAGAGCGGTGTGTCCTGCGGCGCGGCCGCGGGGAGCGGCTCCTCTAAGGTTGGAATCTCGGCGGTGGGGCTCTCGACCTCAGGCGATCCGGAGTCCTCGGCGCTGGTATCTCGTCTGGTCATTCGCGATCAGTCATTTTGATGCCGTAGCAAGCGTGGCGAGTCTATTGGCCGACCGACCGCTTGCTCCACAACGGCGCGGCGCGTTGAATGAGGAATGTATGCTTCCCTTTTCGCTTGTCTATCATGATGGATTTTACCTTCCGCTGGGCGCGCACGTGTTTCCCGGAGAGAAGTACAGGCTGGTTCACGAGCGGCTGCTGACAACGGGCGCCGCGGCGGAGAGCGACTTTGTGCGCCCGGAGACGATTGCCCTGGAAGATGTGTTGCGCGTGCATGAGGCGGGCTATATAGAGCGGCTGATCGACGGCACGCTTTCGGAAGCGGAGATCCTGCAGATGGAGCTGCCGTACTCAAAGGCGCTGGTGGATGCGACGCTGCTGGGCTGCGGCGGCACGTTGCAGGCGGCGCGGCTGGCGCTGCGCGATGGCGCGGCATGTGCGCCATCGGCGGTGGATTTCATCACGCACATGCGGATCATGGCGAGGGCTTCTGCATCTTGCACGATGTCGCGATCGCGCTGGCGCGGCTGCGGCATGATGGCGCCATCGAGCGCGCGATGGTGATAGATCTGGACGTGCACGATGGCAACGGGACGGCGGCCATCTTCCCGCCCGCGGGTGAGCGCCGCCGCAGGCCGCTGAGTTACGGTGTGGCTTTCGGATCGATGACGCCGAGCGCGGCGGGTGTCTTCACGCTTTCGATGCACCAGCAGAACAACTATCCGGCATACAAGCCACCGTCATCGCTCGATGTACCGCTGGCGGACGGCACCGATGACACGGAATATCTGGAGGCGCTGGAAGGCGCTCTGGACGCGGCGTTTACGCACTTCCGGCCGCAGTTGATTGCCTACGTTGCCGGCGCCGATCCTTATGTTGAGGACCAGTTGGGCGGCCTGGCGCTGACGATCGATGGATTGAAACAGCGGGACCGGACGGTTTTTCGAGCAGCGCAGTTGGCTGGCGCGCCGGTCTTCTCCGCGTATGCGGGCGGATATGCGAGGCACGTGGAGGATACAGTGACGATCCACGCGAACACGGTGCTGGCGGCTGCGGAGGTCTTCAGCTTTCATGGGGCTACGAGCTGCTAACGCGAGGCCATCCTTTTGTCGATGGCCGATTGGGCGAGGGGCGCCATGATTTTGTAACCAGCGTCGTTGGGATGGAGGCCGTCCTCCGTGAGGGCGCGCTTCATGAGGCCGCTGCCATCGACCATGGCGCTGAAGTAGTCGAGATAGTAGCAATTCGTGGAGGCGCAGTAGGCCTTCATCCACTCATTCAGCCGCAGAATCTCTGACGGGGGGCGATCGGCGAAGAAGCGTTGCGAGGCCGGCGTGTAGTTGTTGACCGGCGTCACCGACGAGAGGACGAGTGCAATGTCATGCGCGCGGGCAAGCTCGGCCATGGAGGTGATGTTGCCTTCAATATCCTCGATGGAGATAGCGCCGGTGTTGCCCGCAATGTCGTTGGTGCCGGCGAGGATGACAACGACGTCGGGATCGAGATTGATGACGTCCTGGCGGAAACGCAAAAGCATCTGCGAGGTGGTCTGGCCGCTGATGCCGCGATTGATGTAGCGCTTATCCGGAAAATACTGGCTGAGGGTCCACTTGTCGGTGATGGAGTCGCCGTAGAAAATGACGCGATGCTCGCCGGAAACGGGATCGCCGAGCTCCTGGTTGGCGGCGCGATAGCGGTGCAGGTCGGCGAAGTCGCGGGCCCAGGACTCCATCTGCGATCGCTGGTAGTCGTTCAAAGGCTGGACTGACTCTACATGCGGAGCGGCGGCGCCGCCGCGTTCTTGCAACTGCGGGGGCGGCTGTTGCGCTGTTGCGGCGAGGCAACGGGGGAGAAAGACAAAGAGTGCGGCTGCCGTGATCCGGAAGGCGCTTCTGGACTTTCTGGAAAAGGCTCCGAACATACACGCCACCTTACACTGCGGCGGCAGCAATGCGCATCCCCGGCAGGCCAAAACGGACTGATAAACTTAGAGTTGACTATGTTTGAAAACCTGTCCGACAAACTACAGCGTGCCTTCAAGAACCTGCGCGGCGAAGGCACCGTTACCGAAGAGAACATCAACGACGCACTGCGCGAGATCCGCGTTGCGCTGCTGGAAGCGGACGTGAATCTCTCCGTGGTGAAGGAGATGATCGAGCACGTTCGCGAGAAGGCAATGGGCTCCGAGGTGATGACGGCGCTCTCGCCGACCGAGCAGGTTATCAAGATCGTGCGCGATGAACTGGTCTCGATTCTGGGCACGGACACCGCGCGCTTCAACTTTGCATCGCGTCCGCCGAGCGTGATCCTGATGGCGGGGCTGCAAGGTTCGGGCAAGACGACGACCTCCGGCAAGCTGGCGGCGTGGCTGCAGAAGGGCGGCCACCGGCCCATGCTGGTTTCCGTGGACGTGTATCGTCCGGCGGCGCGCGAGCAGTTAAAGATCGTCGCCGACGCGATCAAGGCAAATATCTATGTGGGCGACCTGAAAGGCGAGCCCGCGGGCACGGCGCTGGTGGAGCGGCTGGCCAAGGAAGCGCGACGCGAGGCAGTGAACTATGGCTGTGACGTATTGATTGTGGATACGGCGGGCCGCCTGCACATCGACGAAGATCTTATGGATGAGATGCGGCGATTGAAAGCGCTGCTGTCTCCACAGGAGATCCTGTTTGTCGCCGACGCGATGACCGGCCAGGATGCGGTGCGGTCGGCGGAGTCGTTTCATCAGCAACTGGCATTGACGGGTACAATTCTGACCAAGATGGACGGCGATGCGCGCGGCGGCGCGGCGCTATCGATCCGGCACATCACGGGTCAGCCGGTGAAGTTCATCGGCACGGGCGAGAAGCCGGACGCGTTTGAGCCATTCCATCCGGATCGCATTGTGAGCCGCATTCTGGGCATGGGCGACATCATGACGCTCATCGAGAAGGCGGAATCGACGCTGGACCGCAAGAAGTCAGAGGAATTTGCACGCAAGGCATTGTCTGGCGATGGATTTTCGCTCGAGGACTTTCGCGATCAGTTGCGGCAAATCAAAAAACTGGGCTCGATGCAGAGCATCATGAAGATGCTGCCGTCGGTCGGACCGTTTCAGGGATTGCAGCAGGCGGCCGGCCAGGTGGACGAGAAGCAGTTCTCGCGCGTGGAAGCGATCATCAACTCCATGACGAAAAAAGAACGTAACCACCACGAGATCATTTCCGGCTCACGCCGGAAGCGCATCGCCACCGGCTCCGGCACCAGCGTGCAGGAGGTGAATCAGTTGCTGCGGCAGTATTCGCAGATGCGCAAGATGTTCAAGAGCGCGGGCAAGCCGGGCATGCAGCGCAAGCTGATGGGTTCGCTGAACGCGATGCGCGGGATGGGTGGCATGGGCGGCGGGATGGGCCGCTAATCCAACCTGAAATGACAACCACCATGAATTTGCAGGACAGGCTGGACGACATTACCGCGCAGACACGAAACCTGGTGCAGCCGGAACGGCTGGAGCTGAGCGAGCGCGCCATCGCGGAACTACTCTCAACCGGCATCGAAGACAGCCTGCTGAAAGTGGGTGACGTTGCGCCTGCATTCGCGTTGCCCGATGCGAATGGGAAGCTGGTGCGGTCCGCGGACCTGCTGGCGCTGGGGCCGCTGGTGGTGTGCTTCTTCCGCGGGCGCTGGTGCCCCTACTGCGTGACGGAACTGGAGACGTGGCGCGATCTGTTCCCTGCGGTGCGGGAGCGCGGGGCGCTGCTGGTCGCGATTTCTCCGCAGACGGTTCGCCAAAACGACTTCACCGTATCGCAGCACACGCTGCTTTTTCCGCTGCTGCGCGATGAAGCTGCTTCTGTCGCGGCGAAGTTTGGCGCCGCGTATCTGGTGCCTGATTACATGCAGGGGTATTACCGATCGATTCTGGTGAATATTCCGTTCATGAACGGCGAGCCGTCGTGGCGTTTGCCGGTTCCGGCAACGTTTGTGATCGGCCAGGATGGGTTCGTCCTTTGGTCGCAGGGGCATGCTGATTTCCGGGTTCGCCCAGAGCCCGGGGATGCGCTCAAAGTACTGGAACGGTGACACTTAGCACATGGCAGGCGGCCTGTTGGCTGCTTGACGATGGGTCTTTCCGCTTGTTACTATCATGTTGCGGGGTGGAGCAGCCCGGTAGCTCGTTGGGCTCATAACCCAAAGGTCGTAGGTTCAAATCCTACCCCCGCAACCATTTAGCCGAAAACGCCAACCCCAGATAACCCAAAATAACAGCGCCTCTCAAAACGCCGAGGGGTTTCTGGGCGTCTGCGGGACGATTTCAATGCCACGCTCGAGCGAGGTG
>CAVXPT010000021.1:0-18718 GCA_963763665.1 uncultured Acidobacteriaceae bacterium
CGGCGCTCGCTCTCGCCGTCGTTGTAGTCCCAGCAGTTGTCGAGGAAGTTGACGCCGGAGTCGAGCGCGGTCTGGATAATACGAATGCCGTCCGCTCCGAGAGATGGGGGCTCCCAATGTGGTAGCCGCCGATTCCGACGATGGAGACGGGATGGCCAGTGCGTCTGAGAATGCGGCGCGGAACCTCTCCGGGGGCGGCGATGGCCTCTCGGAGGGCGCGTGGGGGCGCCGACGGCGGCGGCAGACTTGAGGAAATCGTGTCTCTGCATAACCTGTATCTTCTTCCCGAACGCCGATGCACTTGCTGAACCGTGTGGTCGCTTGTCCTGCCGCTCTGATCAGATCAGGCCTGAGAGAGGACACCAGCGCGGCGGGTAACCGATCCCCTTCTTTCCGAGCCAGGTACCGCTCTGACTCCATCCGAACGAGCTGGCCAAGCCAGACCGCGCCATGCAAAGGACATGCTTGCTCTGCTGAGGGGGTTCGCTGTGACCTGCCTGGCTGGGGGCGCCAACTGGGCCAATCTTCTTGTCTAATGGACAGCATCAAAGCCACGCGGCGGCGCGCTGGAAGCGGCGCGGCGAGCAAGCGTCGAAGGAGCAGAACGCCGCAAGGTCGTGGTTTACGATGGGCGGCACTCGTGCTGGGCTTCGAGCAGGACGAGCCTGCGACCGAGGTGGAGTTGGCCGGCGCGCTGGCCCAGGCGGCGGATGCAGGAAGCGACCTCCTACTTCAGTACGCTGTGGAGAACAGCCGGCAATGGCAAGATCAATCTGCAACTGGCGCGGCTGGCGGCACGGCAAAGGAGAAGAGCGACGGCGCTGGAGCGCGACCAGGCGGCGATCTACGGCGTCTGGGAGGGTGACGGAACGGTGCGCCGGCGGCAGGTGCGGCTGGAGCTGGTGCGCTACCTCATCCAGGAGAACAGGTTCGGCGATGCGCGGGACGAGCTGCTGATCGCAGCCGGCAATGACAAGACGACACCGACTCTGATGGAGGTTGCCGGGCTGCTTGCGGAGGCACATGCGCCATCGGACGCACTGCGCTTCTATCGCGAGGTGGCCGGGCGGCGGCCGGTGGAGGTGCAGGCGCTGGAGGGCGCAGGCCAGATGGCGTTCCTGCTGTCCAGGTACAAGATGGCGCGCAGCTATCTGGACCGGGCGCTGAAGTCGGGCAATGCCGCGCACCCGCTGAAGGACCGGGAACTGGCGGAGAAGAATCTGCAGATTGCGAATGCCGTGGTGGCGATCTATCCGTCGGAGAATCTGCCGCAGCGGGAACGGCTGCTTCGCGTGGTGCGCGCGTATGGGGTGGCCCGGAAGCGCTACGCGGCCTGCGCGAACGGGAATGCGGGGCAGAGCCAGACCCCACAAAACGGCAGCACGCAGGTCCAAAACAGCGAACAGATGACCGCGCTGGGCAGCCAGTGGCAAAACTCCAGACCCCGGCTGACGGTGGCCGCACTGGTGGACAGCGCGCAACTGGAGAAGACCACGATGCAACTGGTGTACGACACGGAACTGGCAACAGTGCGGGTGTGTGGAGAGCCGACGGGCGAGGACGCGGCGCTGCTGCGCATTGCCGCTTCGCCGGATTCCGTCGAGCAGTAGAAGGAACGATCCGTCAATCAGACACATGAGCACACAGGACGCATGAGCACGGTAGAGACAACAACGCATTCGAAGATGGGAATGGCCGCGGCATCGCTGCCGGAGACGATGCCCTCCGTGGAACCGCTGCAGATGTCGCAGATCGACATGCTGAAGATCGCGCCGACGCGCGACGAGCGGTTGTTCCTGGTGCTGTCGATCTTTATCGGAATCATTTCGGGTCTGCTGGTAGTGAGCTTCCGCATCGCGATCAACTGGGTGCAGGCGCTCACACTGGGATCTGCGCCCCAGCCAGGCCTGCTGCGGCTGATCTTCGTGCCGGTCATCATGGGCGCGGTGGTAGCGGCGCTGGTGCAGCTCTTCTTTCCGGCGGCGCGCGGCAGCGGGGTGAACCAGACCAAGGCCGCGCTCTACATCTACAACGGGTACATCTCGTTCAAGACTGTGATCGGCAAGTTCATCACCGCGGCGCTGGCGGTGGGCGGCGGCTTCTCCCTGGGACCGGAAGACCCTGCGATGCAGATCGGCGCGGGAGTGGCTTCGGTGATCAGCCGCAGATTGGGAATGAGCCGCCAGCGGCTGCGGCTCTTCGCGCCGGTGGGCGCGGCTGCGGGGCTTGCAGCAGCGTTCAATGCGCCGATCTCGGCGATCCTGTTCGTCATTGAAGAGGTCATCGGCCGGTGGAGCGCCGCAGTGCTGGGCTCGGTGGTGCTGGCGGCGATCTCGAGCGTCGTGGTGGCGCGGCGGTTCTGGGGATCGGAGCCGATGTTCCAGATTCCCTCGCTGACGGTGACGGATTCGCGCGAGCTGCTGGCGTATGCCGTGCTGGGGGTGATCGGCGGGTTGGCGGCGAGCATCTTCTCCCACGCGCTCGGCTACCTGCGGCCGCGTTTGCGCAGTCTGCCGCGGTGGTCCTTCTTTGTGCAGTCGCCGGTCGCGGGACTTTGCGTGGGGCTGATCGGCTTCTTCGGCTTCCCGCAGATCATGGGCGCTGGCTATGAGGTCATGGATCACGCCATGCATGGGCAGTTCACCTGGAAGCTGCTGCTGGCGCTCGCGCTGTTGAAGATCCTGGCGACGACTCTCTCGTTTTCCAGCGGCACGCCAGGCGGGATGTTCGCGCCGACGTTGTTTATCGGAGCAATGCTGGGCGCGTCGATCGGCACATTCGAGAAGGTGTATTTTCCCGGGCTGCACATCACGGTGGGCGCGTATGCGCTGGTGGGTATGGGGGTGCTGTTCGCGGCGTTCCTGCGCGTGCCGCTGACGTCCGTGTTCATGGTGCTGGAGGTGAGCGGGAACTACTCCATCATCCTGCCGGTGATTCTGGCGAATACGATCGCCTATCTGGTATCGCGCAGCCTGCAGCCGCATGCGATCTTTGAGGTCTTCACGCATCAGGATGGGCTGGACCTGCCTTCGATGGAGGAGCAGCGCGAGGAGGTCGTGCTGCATCTGGAGGACGCGCTGCGTCCGCTCTCGGTACCCATTATCGATGCGGGCGCAACGCTGGCCGCCGCGGCCATGGAGCTCGATGCCAAGCAGGCGGAGGTCTTCCTGGTGAGGCTGGCGGGGCACGCATGGTACTCGATGACACGCGCGGAGCTGGGCAACCTGGCCGCCATCAGTGCGCCGGAGACGGTGGTGGCGAGCGTATTGAAGGCGGATCGCATCCCGCTGCTCTTCCCGGACCTGCCGCTGGACTCCGCGCTGCCGCATTTGGCGCGTTGGCCGATCCTGCCGATTCAGAACCGGGCAAGCCGTGGAGCGGTGGAGGGCACGGTAACGCTGGCGGACGTTCTCTCGCGCTATCAGGCCAACTGAGCCGGCGCGCCATGAGCAGCGGGAGCGGTGTGGCACACTGGGGAGACGCACCGCGGGAGACGCACTGCGGCCCTGGGCTGCCACACGCGGGCTGCATCTGAGTCTATGGAATTGGTTGAGCAGCCCGCTCGATCTCAAAGATGAGCCTGAATCAGCGATTGATTGCCGGGTTGGCGCTGCTGGTGGCCCTGGTCACCACGGTGGCTCTGCTCGCCGTGAGGGCGCTGCATGGGGCAGTCGGGCCTGCGGAACTGGCACACACGGCGACGCTGGTCGCGTGGATCGCAATTCCTTTCGCGATTTGCATTGCTGTTGGGTTTGCGATGGCTGTGCTTCGCCCGCTGCGCCGCGCGGCGGAACAGGTGCGGGCCATTGGCCAGGGCAACCTGGAGCAGCGGCTGGAGTGGAGCGCGGATGACAGCCTGGGCCAGATGGCCAACGACGTCAACCGCATGGTGGTGCACGTACGCGACCTGCGCGAAACGGAGTTCGGGCGGAAGCAGATGGAGCACCAGCTCTCCGATGCGGTGGTGCAGTCGATCTTCGAACCGGTGATTGTGACGGACGCGCGCGGGCAGGTGCTGAAGCTGAATACGGCCGCGGAGCAACTGCTGGGCGACGCAGCAGGCGAACGCGTGGCGCTGGAGAATACGCCCGGGGGACAGAAGATTTTGAAGGCGGTGCGCGATGCCGTCTCCATGCAGCGGCCGGTGGCGCACGAGGGCGAAGCCGCGCTGCTGCCGATGTGGATCGGCCAGGCGGAGCGGAGCTACCGGCTGCGCACGACACCGATCCGGGACACCGACGGCAAGCTGCTGGGCGCGGTGAGCGTGCTGGAAGACGTGACGGAGCTGCAGGATCTGGACCGCTTCAAGACCCGCTTCATCGCGGTTGCCTCGGACAAGCTGCGCACGCCATTGGAGCAACTGCGGCTGGCGCTCTACTCCATCACCAATGGCTTCGCCGGCGAGCTACGGCCGCTGCAGAGCGATCTCATCCACGGCGCGCAGGAAGAGGCGGAGCGGCTGAACGATTTGATGACCGACCTGATCGATGTAGCCGAACTGGATACGGGCAGCCGTGAGCTGCGCATGGAAGCCGTGCGGCCGATCGATATTCTGCGCGATGCCGCGTTGCGCTTTCAGGCAGAGGCGCGGAAGCGCGAGATACAGATCCAGATTGAAGCGTTCAGCGATCTGTCGCCTATCTACGGCGACCGGCGTGCGCTCAAGAGCGTGATGGACAATCTGCTGTCGAATGCGCTGCGGTTCACGCCGGCGAAAGGCACGATCGTGCTGCAGGCGGAGGAGCAGAAGAAGCGCGTGCAGTTTTTCGTGCGGGATACCGGCATCGGGATTGAAGCGGAGCGATTGAAGCGGATCTTTGGAAGATTCGTGCAGGGAGGCCGCTTCGCGGAGGGCGCGCGTGCCGGCGAAGAGGTACGCGGCGCCGTGGGCAGCGCGGGTCCCGATGGGACTGGCCTGGGGCTGGCGCTGGTGCGGCGTCTGATCGAGCTGATGCACGGGCAGGTATCGGTGGAGAGCCGCGTGGGGCATGGCACAACCTTCAGCTTCACGCTGCCGCTGGCTCCGACACGGCTGTCGCGCCACACGATCGAGGTGGGATGAGGTGAGCGAGCCCATGCAGAGTTCCATGCCCGACCCAAAGCAGCCGGTCGATGCTCCGGATCTGTCCAATCGTGCGCTGCCGCCCGAGCCGGCGAAGCTGAAGATCTATCTTGGCGCTGCGCCGGGCGTGGGCAAGACATACCAGATGCTGGAAGATGCGCACCTGATGCGCAAGCAGGGTATCGATGTGGTGATTGGCTTTGTGGAACCGCACAAGCGCGCCGACACCGAGGCGATGATCCGCGACCTGGAAATCATCCCGCAGCGGGCAATTCCCTACCGCACGGTGGTGCTGCATGAGATGGACCTGGCCGCGATCCTGGCGCGGCATCCGCAAGTCTGCATCGTGGATGAGCTGGCGCACTCGAATGTGCCGGGGTCGAAGAACCGCAAGCGCTACGAGGATGTTCTGGAACTGCTGGACGAGGGCATCGACGTGATGACCGCGGTGAACGTCCAGCATCTGGAGACTTTGAACGATGCGGTGGCGCGCTCCGCGAACACGACCATTCGCGAGACGGTGCCGGACAGTCTGCTGAAGCGCGCGGACGAGGTCGTGAACGTGGACCTGACGGTGGAAGAGCTGCGCTCCCGCCTGCGTCAGGGAAAGATCTACGCGCCGGAGAAGATTGAGCAGTCGCTGGCGAACTTTTTTCGCAAAGGCAATCTGAACCTGCTGCGCGAGCTGGCGCTGCGCACCACCGCGGCGGAGGTGAGCTCACAGGCGGCGGACTACCGGCGCTCGCAGGGTCTGGAGCAGGCGCCGATCCCAGAGAAGGTGATGGTGTGCCTCTCGCCCCGCCCGGGCACGGACCGCCTGCTCCGCGCAGGAGCACGCATTGCTTCGCGGCTTTCGACGATCTGGTACGCGGTGCGGGTGGAGACTCCGGACGAGGCAACATCCGCCGATGCGGAAGGCCGGCATCGCATGGAGGAGTACCAGCGGCTGGCGCGCGACCTGGGCGCGAAGGTGGTGGTGCTGAAGGACAAGAAGGTATCGAATGCGCTGATCCAGTTCGCCAAGCAGGAAGGGATTTCGCATGTGGTCTTCGGCCAGTCGGCGCGCTCGCGTATGGATATTCTGCTGCGCGGCTCGGTCATCAACCGCTTCCTTGCGGAGGTGCGCGACGTGACGGTGCAGGTGGTGCCGATGCAGAAGGAACGCCGGGAAGCGAAGTAATCACAACACGAGAGATGAAAGGGAGACAGCAATGGCAGACGTAAATGTGACGATCACGGCAAGGCCCAACGGACCGCTGCGGGTGGAGGGGCCGATTCGCCTGATCGATGTGGACGGCACGGAGATCAACCTGGAGGGGAAGCCCGCGGTGTCGTTGTGCCGCTGCGGCGCATCGACGAAGAAGCCGTTCTGTGACGGGACACACTCGAAGATCGGATTCCAGGCGGCGGAGGCCGCGGTGGCTGCGGAACAGAAGCCGGTCCCCTAAAATCCGTCGTCCGCACGATTTTCTTGACAAGCGGGTGCGGCCAGTGGAAGCTGACCGTGCCCGGCGCGGCGATTTGTCAGCAGTCCTAGCCAGCCGCGCGCAAAGGAGAACCACCGATGATGAGAGCCAGCCGATGGATTCGCATCGCCTGCCTGCCCGTAGCCCTTGCTGCCTGCATGCTGTCGACGCACGCGAATGCGCAGTCCAAGAAGACCGCCGCCAGGACCCCCGTGGCGAACGCCAGCGCGCCTGCGACGGACCTGGTCGACCTGAACTCCGCGACACTCGATCAACTGAAGGAACTGCCGGGAGTCGGCGATGCGTATGCGCAGAAGATTGTCGACGGGCGGCCGTATGCCAAGAAGACCGACCTGGTGACAAAGAAGGTCGTCCCGGCCGCGACCTACAAGAAATTTTCCAGCAAGGTGATCGCAAAGCAGAAATAAGTTCCCCCGAAAAGGGCCACCAGTGGCGCGAGACAATCGCATTCAAGCAGATTTCCCATTGCTGGCCCAGCGAGTTCCACGCCGAGCGGCTTTTCTTGACGGAAAAGCCGCGTTCGCCTCGCTGACTCGAGACATCTATGGGAAATCCGCTGCAGCCGGCGGCCTTTTCGCTTCGGGCATAATGGCGGGATGCGATCTCCGGCGATGCCACGCTGCACCCACTCGATGGGCCTGACTCTCCTGCTGTTCCCCGCCCTGCTGGCTTCTCCCATACTGCATGCGTCTCCGATTGCGCCATTTGAGGTTGAGCCATCTGCGGTTGCGCCATCGTTCACCCTGGAGCAGGTGATGAGCGCGCCATTCGTCTCGGACATGACGGCGGCTCCTGCAGGCGCGCGGGTGGCGTGGGTTGCAAATGACAAGGGGCGGCGGAACATCTGGATGGCGCGGCTTGGCTCGCACGAAAGTGCGCAGCAGATCACGCATTACACCGAGGACGATGGGCAGGAGATCAGCGGCCTGGCGTGGTCGGCGGACGGTGAGTGGCTGGCGTACACGCGGGGTGGCGATGCGGAGTGGCCGGAGCGTCCCGCACCGAACCCGGCACTCTTGACCGCCGGGGTGAAGCAGGAGATGTGGCTGATCTCCGCGGATGGCGGAACGCCGCGAGATATCGGCGAAGGGTACGCTGGGGCAATCTCTCCAAGCGGCGGCATTCTCGCGTACCTGCTGCATGGACAAATCTGGACAGTGACCCTGAAGGATGCCCTCGCGAAGCCGCAGCAGCTCTTCCAGGGTCGTGGCGAGGAGCAGGATCTGCGGTGGTCGCCCGATGGCGGATCGCTCGCGTTTGTGAGCGCGCGCGACGATCACAGCTTTGTCGGCGTGTATCGTTTTGCGACCAAGACGCTCGAATATCTGGCGCCGGGTACTTATACCGACGGCAGTCCGGCGTGGTCTCCGGATAGCAAACACGTTGCGTTTGTGCGGCAGCCCCTGGAGCCGGAATACGAGTCGCGGTGGATGCGCGAGGCGGAGCCGTGGTCGATCTGCGTGGCCGATGCACAGAGCGGCGAAGGCCGCGAGGTGTGGCGCGCAGAACGCGGCGCGGGAAGCATTTTTCACGAGACCAACGGCGTGAGCGAGTTGTGGTGGAGCGCGGATGGCAAGATCGTCTTTCCGTGGGAGCGCGGTGGCTGGACGCGTCTGTACGCAGTGCCATGGCAGGGCGGAGCGGCCACACTGCTGACGCCGGGCGAGTTTGAAGTGGACCATGTTGCGTTCAGCCCGGACCGCAAGCGGATCGTGTATTCCTCCAATCAATACGGCAGCGATCCGCTGGATCAGGATCGCAAGCACCTGTGGAGCGTGACCGCCGACGGAGGTGCCCCGCAGGCACTGACGCACGGCGAGGGCATCGAGACAGAGCCGGCGATTGCCTCCGACGGCGAGATTGCGCTGGTGCGCATGGATGCGCGTGTGCCGGCCCGCGCGGCGGTACTCGACGCAAGCGGGCCTCGCGATCTGGCTCCGCAGACCGTTCCCGCGGATTTCCCGGCGGCGAAGTTGGTCGTGCCGCAACAGGTGATCTTCAGCGCGGCGGATGGCATGCAGATTCATGGCCAGCTTTTTCTCCCGGACGACCTGCGGAATGGGGGCAAGGCGAAGCATCCGGCGGTGGTCTTCTTCCATGGCGGGTCGCGGCGGCAGATGCTGCTGGGCTTTAACCCGATGGGGTACTACTCGAACGCGTACGCGATGAACCAATACCTGGCGAGCCGCGGATATGTGGTGCTGTCGATCAACTACCGCAGCGGCATCGGTTACGGATTGAATTTCCGGCAGGCGCTGCACTTTGGGCCGGGCGGCGCGAGCGAGTACAACGACGTGATTGGCGCCGGGCTGTATCTGCGGAGCCGCGCGGATGTGGATGGCCAGCGGATTGGCGCGTGGGGCGGCAGCTATGGCGGATACCTGACCGCGCTGGCGCTGGCACGCGGTTCGGATCTGTTTGCGGCAGGGGTGGACCTGCACGGCGTGCATGACTGGAGCCTGGAGATCGATTTGTGGAAGCCCTCGTCCTACTTCTCGTGGGATCGGGCCGCGGCGTCCAAGCTGGCGTGGGATTCGTCGCCGATGGCGGCGCTCGATACGTGGCGATCGCCGGTTCTGCTGATTCAGGGCGATGACGACCGCAATGTGCTGTTTGCGCAGACGGTGCGGCTGGCCAATGCTCTGCGGGCGCGCGGCGTCCCGGTGGAAGAGCATGTGTTCCCCGATGAGATTCACGGATTTCTGTTGCATCGCGACTGGCTGACGGCGTACCGGCTGGGGGCGGATTTCTTCGACCGCAAGCTGAAAAGTGGGAGCGACACGAGACAGTGACGCCGGATTTCTTTGCGGCGAGACGAGGTGTATAGTCTCCGCACTTGTCGTGTTCCGTTGTGAGCAGACACGAAAAAACACCAAGGCCGGAGCTACGTTGGGATACCTACCGCGACGTTGACCGTCCCTGATTCTGCCCAGCCTACTTGTTGGATGAGGCTTCCAAATGCATATACCGCACCAAATGAACTGGCCGCTCATCTTTCGGTTGTCCCTCTTTGGTCTGGCGATGGGTGTTGGGACCGTTTTCTTCATCTCTTCAGGAATCGAACCATTCCTCTGGATCGCAATCTTCCTCGTCTCTGCTTCTTTGATTGCGTGGCAATGCCCCCACCGGCGCTTCCTGCATGGGCTCATTGTCGGCGTGGCCAACAGCATCTGGATCACGGCTACGCATATCGTCTTTTTCACTCACTACATGGGCAGCCATGCGCGCGAGGCGGCGATGATGAAGTCCATGCCCGCTGCCCCATTGGCCCAGGCTGATGATGGTGGTTACCGGACCGGTGGTCGGCATCATGTCAGGCATCCTGATCGGGGCGCTCGCTCTCGTCATCGGCCACTTCCTTAAGCCTGCCGGGGCCAGCGCTTCCCACCCGGCCTTGTAACGCTGCCGGACACTCTGTTACTCTTTTCGCAGCATGACTTTCCGTCAGCACTGTCGCCCCTGTTGTTGCGCTTGTCCATCGAGCCACGGGTGGCAGTTCGCGCGCACTTAGTCCCGCGACAACTCTTCCACAAGTCACCCGTTGCTGATTCGCACGGGTGTTCGTCGTTTTAGTCTGCAAATCCCGGCAATCAGCATTCACCAGGCACCTAACTGAGGTCCCGCCATGCTGGCTACCGAGAGTCCCTCGACGTATCTGCCGCCCTCCCCACCCGAATCGCATCGGTTGAGCCACCTGCGCCTGCTGGAGGCGGAGAGTATCCACATCCTGCGCGAAGTGGCGTCGGAGTTCGAACGGCCGGTGATGCTGTACTCCATCGGCAAGGACTCCTCCGTGATGCTGCGGCTGGCGCAGAAGGCGTTCTTCCCTGCCCCGATTCCCTTTCCGCTGCTGCACATCGATACGGGCTTCAAGTTCGCGGAGATGCTTGCTTTCCGCGACGCGATGGCCCGCTCCGTTGGCGCGGAGTTGCTGGTGTGGCGGAATGAGCCGGCGATTGCGGCGGGAACAAATCCCGTGGTGCTGGACACGAAGCGCTGCTGTGGGCTGCTGAAGACGCAGGCGCTGCTGGATGCGCTGAAGCATTACGGCTTCGACGCGGCGTTCGGCGGCGCGCGGCGCGATGAAGAAAAATCACGCGCGAAGGAGCGCATCTTCTCCTTTCGCGACAGCGCCGGACAGTGGGACCCGAAGAACCAGCGGCCTGAGTTGTGGAATTTGTATAACTCGCGTGTTCATCCGGGCGAGAGCATCCGCGTGTTTCCGCTCTCCAACTGGACCGAGATGGATGTGTGGCAGTACATCCACGAGGAAGAGATTCCGATTGTGGATCTGTACTTCGCGAAGCCGCGGCCGATGTATGTGCGCGGTGATGCTCTGTTGCCGATTGAGCAGGCGTTTGTGGCTCGCCCCGGAGAAGAGCCGCAGATAGTGCGCAGCCGGCTGCGCTCGCTGGGCTGCAGCCCGTGCACCGGGGCCATCCGCTCCGATGCGGACACGCTGCCGAAGATCATCGGCGAGCTGCTTTCGTTTCGCTCATCGGAGCGGGCGAATCGCGCGATCGATTACGACCAGGAAGGCTCGATGGAGATCAAGAAGCGGGAGGGCTACTTCTAAATGGCTTGTACGCTGACGCAACCCGACTTACAGCCGCCTGCGGCGGAACTGAGCTTTTCGATCGAAGCATTTCTGGAACGCGATCGGGAAAAGGACCTGCTGCGCTTCTCGACGGCGGGCTCGGTCGACGATGGGAAGTCGACGCTGATTGGCCGCCTGCTCTACGACACGCAGAGCGTGTATGACGACCAGGTGCTGGCGATACAAAACAAGGGAACGGCAGGGCCGCACCTTGACTTTGCATTGCTGACCGACGGCCTGCGCGCGGAGCGTGAACAAGGCATCACGATTGACGTTGCGTACCGCTACTTCTCCACGCCGCGGCGCAAATTCATCATCGCCGACACGCCGGGGCATGAACAGTACACGCGCAACATGGCCACCGGCGCCTCGACCGCCGATGCGGCGATTGTGCTGGTGGATGCGCGCAAGGGGGTGCTCCCGCAGTCGCGCCGGCATGCGTACATCGCGACATTGCTGGGCGTTCGGCACGTGATCGTGGCGGTGAACAAGATGGATCTGGTCGGTTACGACGCTGAGACATTCTCGTCGATTCGATCCGAGTTCGAGAACTTTGCACGATACGCGGCGGCGGAGTCCGGGCATGCACCGGCGCTTCATTTCATTCCAGTGAGCGCGCTGCTGGGAACGAATGTGGTGCGCGCTTCGGATGAGACGCCGTGGTACGAAGGGCCTTCCCTGCTGGATCTGCTGGAGTCGCTGCCGACGTCGACACATCACGAAGCAGCGGCATTTCGGCTGCCGGTGCAGCGCGTCATCCGGCCACATCAGGGATTTCGCGGATTTGCCGGGCAGATCGCCTCGGGCGCGATTCATGTCGGAGATGGTGTGACGGTGCTGCCCTCCGGCAGAACCTCCCGCGTGGAGCGCATTGTCACATACGACGGCGATCTGCCGGTCGCGCATGCGCCGTTGTCCGTCACGCTGACGCTTGAGGACGAGCTGGACATCAGCCGCGGCGATCTGCTGGTGCGGAGTGGTGAAGAGGCGCAGGTGGCGCGGCGATTTGCGGCATCCCTGGTCTGGATGGATGGGCGGCCGCTCGACTCCGCGCGCCGCTACCTGCTGAAGCATGCCAGCCAGACGCTGCCGGCAGAGGTACGCCTGCGTCATCGCGTGAATCTGGAACAGTTGACGAACGAACCGGCGGAAGTCCTGGAGATGAATGGCGTCGGCGTGGCCGAGATTGAGACGCGGCGGCCGATTGCCCTTGAGCGTTACAGCGACAACCGAACGCTGGGCGCATTTGTCCTGATCGATGTGGAGACAAATGCCACTGCAGGCGCGGGCATGGTTCGCGAAGTTTTGAACGATGCGGAAGCCGTTTTCGACGCAGCAGCGATTACGGCGTTGGAGCGCGCTGCTCGATGGGGACACGCGGGCGTCGTGCTGCGGCTGAACGCGCCCATTGCTGTGGCGAATGCGCTGGAACGCGCGCTGTTGCTGGCTGGCGCATTCGTCGTTCGCCCACCGGATGACGATCCGACGACTCCGGGAGTGCTTGCCGACGCGGGTGCGCTGGTACTGGTGGCAGAAGAAAGCAACGATCTGGTTTCACTTCGTATCGGCAGTTCGCGCGCGGAATTCGTACCTCGCGCCGGAGCGGGAGAGGCCGTCGCGAATCTGCTGAGTCTGCTGCGGCAGGCCAAGGTGCTGCAGCGGGAGCGTGGACGATGAGTGCCTTTTCTGCCGAACTCGACACCAAGCTCACGCATGTGCGTGAGCAGCTACAGGAAGCGTTCGCGAACGCGCCGGGCGTGGACGACGTGTGCCTGACGTGCAGCTTCCAGGCCGAGGATGTGCTGCTACTGAAGCTGGCGCTGGAGCTGCGGCCGGAGCTGCCGACGCTGTTTCTGGATACGGGGTATCACTTCGCGGAGACGTATGCGTATCGCGACCGCATGGCACGCGAGTGGAATGTGCGATTGATCAATCTGCTGCCGCTCACCACCGTGGCGGAGCAGGAGGCGCAGCATGGGCTGCTCTATCAGTCGAGCCCGGACCGCTGCTGCGCCGCCCGGAAGGTTGAGCCGCTGTTTCGCGCGGTGGCGGACTACAGGGTGTGGATCACGGGATTGCGGCGGGAACAGGCGAAGACGCGCGCGACGCTGGAGGAGTCGGCGCTGTTCACGCTGCCGGGCGGCAAGCAGGTTGTGAAGCTGAGCCCGCTGGCTTACTTCACCACGGCGGATGTGTGGCACGCATGCGAAGAACTTGATATTCCGCTGCTGCCGCTGTATGCACGCGGCTATTCGTCGATCGGGTGCGAGCCGTGCACATCGCTCCCGATCGATCCGGACGATGCGCGCTCCGGCCGCTGGGCCGGCCGCAAAGTGGAGTGCGGCATTCATATCGAGGCAGCGAAGTAAAACGTAACGCAGTCAGTTGAGGGTCGAAGCGTGGAATACCTGATCGGGTTCGTCATCGCCGTCTTCATCGCGCTCACCGGCGTCGGCGCCGGCACTATTACGACGCCGATGCTGGTGCTGGTGTTGGGCGTGCCCGCCGGTATAGCGGTAAGTGTCGGATTGATGTTCTCCGCTGCGGTCAAGCTGGTGCTGCTGCCCGCGCAGATCTGGCGCAAGCAGGTGTCGTGGCGCACGCTGGCCTACATGCTGGTAGGCGGTGTGCCGGGTGTGCTGGCAGGCGCCTTCCTGTTGCATCGGTTTGTCGACGCGGGAGCGAAGCAACTGGTGAATGGAACACTGGGCGTTGTGCTGGTGTTCACGGCTTTGTGGCAGATCATCTTCTCCTTTCGGCCAACAGAGCGGCGCGCGAACCCGCGTGACCGGGCGCATCTGCTGCCCTGGCTCATGCTCCCGGTAGGCGCGGAGGTCGGCTTCTCATCGGCGGGGGCTGGTGCTCTCGGCAGCGCCGCGCTATTGTCCCTGACGCCGCTTGCACCGGCGCAGGTGGTAGGCACGGACATTGCATTCGGATTTTTGACTTCATCGATTGGAAGCGGGGCGCACTGGTTCGCAGGTCCAGTCGATGCGCTGCTGCTTACGCATCTGGTTGCCGGAGGCGTGGTAGGCGCGGTGGTCGGCACGATGATGGCGAGCAGCGTTCCGAAGCGGCCGCTACGCTTCGCGCTATGGGTGTGGCTGCTGGTGATTGGCGGGATCTTCCTGTATCACTCCGGCGTTGCTACTGTAGCCGCCGTTACGCGCTAGCAGGGACATCTTGGCCCTTGCCACCGATGGTGGCGTTGTTGATGAGCGGCCTCGACCAGAAGCCGACGCTCCAGATATAGCCGAAGGTGAGGTAGAGGAGCGCCATGGCGCTGCGCAGGCCGATGTGATCTCCGATGCGGCCGATGACAACGGTGACGATGGCGCCGCCCATGATGCCCGTGGTGAGAATGCCGGTGAAGGAGCCGTGGTACTCCGCGACGGAATTGAGCGAGAGAGAGATGAGGATGGGCCACATCACAGAGGCGAAGAGGCCCACGAGCGGAAGGGCGACGACTGAGACCGACGCCGGCGCGAAGAGTCCGAGCGAGAGCGTGATGAGCGCGCATGTGGCGGCGCCGATCAGAACGCGGCGGCTGTCAAAGATGCGAAGGAGAAACGCTCCGGCGAAGCAGCCGGCCGTCATGAGGCCCCAGAACCAGGAGACGGCGCGGGCGCCCGTCGTATGGGGATCGTATCCGTGATAGTGACTTAGAAATTGCGAGATCCAGTTGGCGGTTCCCTGCTCGCAACCCACATAGGAGAAGATCGCCAGGAAGTAGAGCCAGACGAGGCGGCGCCGCATAAGGCTCTTGTACATGTCGACGGTGCCGGGCCGCTCTTCCGCGGTGTGCTGAACGGCAGGAAAGCGCGACAACGAGAGAACAACGACCATCGTGAGAGCGACGGCGGCGAATATCCAATAGAGCGAGACCCACGGGAGATGCGGCGGCGTCACGTGCCTGAGCATGCGGAGAACCGGATTTGCCCGCTGCGAGCCTTCGGGAAGATTGACGACGAGATAGGAGTAGATCCAGGGGCTGAGGAAGGATGCCGATCCGAAAAGGAGCTGCGCAATCGTTTCATTGAGCGCAAAGTGTTCTTCTCCGCCGGAGACGCGCAACAGCGGATTGATGGCCACCTGGAGCATCGCCATGCCGATTCCGATGACGAAGAGCGAGACGAATGCCACCTTGTACGTGGGATGGAGTGCGAAGCTGATGGAGCCGAGTGTGGCGGCGATAAAAGCACATATCATGACCGGCTTTTCGGAGTAGCGCTCGACGAGAAATCCGGCGGGGATGGACATCACTCCGTAGGCGATGAAGAAGGCGAAGACCAGAAATCCGGCAGCGCCGAGGCTGGCGGAGAAGGTGTTGATGATATCCGGGCACGATAGGGCCGAGAATATTGGTGAGCAGGGAGATGACGAAGAACACGAGAAAGATGAGGCCCACCAGGAATCGGTTCCTCGCCATAGGCCTGCTCCTAACTTCCCTGCGCGAAGCGATGATGCCAGACGCGCGCCGCTCCGATGAGATTGGCGTCATCGCCGAGTGACGCGAGACTGAGTTCCACCTTCTCCAGGGGAACGAAGCGGCATCCCTGTTGCATGACGTTGCGGATGTCACTGAGAAAAGCGCCCGCGCTCTTCATGATGCTCCCGCCGAGGATGATGGCATCCGGAGTGAAGAGATTGACGAGATTGGCCAGACCGATGCCGAGATAGAAGGTCTCGCGCTCGACGGCGCGTGCGGCCAGCGGATCGCCAGCCATTGCATGCTCATAAATACGCCTCGCAGTCAGGCCGGGACCACCAGCGTATTCCGGCTGCGATTCCATCCACTTCGTCATGCCGGGGCCGGCGGCGAGTGCTTCCCAGCATCCGCGCAACCCGCAGGAGCACGGGACACCATGAGCTTCGAGAACATGATGCGCGATCTCCGGATGAGCGCCATCAACGCCGCGATAGAGACGGCCATCGAAAATGATGCCTCCGCCGATGCCTGTGCCCACCGTGACATAAATGAGCCGCGACTTGTTCCGGCCGGCGCCCCAGCTTGCCTCGGCGAGAGCGCCGGCGTCGGCATCGTTCTCCATGGCGGCGGAAACATGGAACTCGCGCGAGAGATCGTCAACGGGCGATGCGTTGCTCCACTGGGGGATGGTATCGAGGTTTTCGAATCTTCCCGTAAGCGGATCCACTGGGCCGGTCGATCCGATGCCGATGCCGACGATGGTGACGTTGGCCTCAAGGGCCGCCTGGCGCAGCATGCCGGCGATGAGTGTCCGTGCCTGGGGCCACGCGCCCGCAGTTTGTGTCGGCGCTTCCTGACGAGAGAGCACACGTCCGGCGTCGTCGACTATGCCGACGGCGATCTTGGTGCCACCGATATCGACTGCGCCGATTGCTGTCATCGTCATTATTTTTCGCAGTCCGGCTCTACGTGTGCAGCAGCCCCTTCTCATCTTTGACGACGTAGGAGGCGAAACGGAATGTGTCGCAGTCTGCGCCGGAGAGGCGCGCCAGCGCTTCTGCCGCGAGCTGCGCGGGGAGAATGTCCATGAGGAATTGCCACCCGGATGGCCACGGAGGAAGCTGCATAACCAGGTCGCCGCTATCCCCAGTCAGGTTGGAGCCGATGAGCATGACGGATGCGCCGAGACGCCGCAGGTCACGAGCCACGGCGAGGTCTCCGTCGCGCAGGCGGTCGTCGATCCACATGGCGAAGCGCATGCCCGCGGTTACGATCTCCTGCGGCCCGTGGCGGAAGCTGTCGGTTCCCATGGCGACGGCTGCGACCTTCACGCCTTCCTCCCAGAGGAGTTGCGCTCCGTAGGCGCTGGCGAGGCTTGCGCCGCGCGCCAGGAAGTAATACGTAGCGCGGGGCTCGAGCCATGCGCTCTTCGCGAGCTGTTGTTGCCAACCTGGAATCGTTTCGGCGGTTGCCGCGATGGCGTCCAACAAGCTCGACACAAGCTGCGTATCGAAGGCGCCGGCTACTGTACTGGCGATCGCGGCGGCTCCGGCTGCGAGCGAGATGTAGGTGTTCGCAGATATGCCGTGGTCCGGTTTGACGGGGAGAACGATAGGGACATCTGCCTGCTGCGCGAGAGGGCCGTCGGGGAAGTTGGTGATGCCGATGACTGTTGCACGCGCAGCTTGAGCCTTCTCCAACAACTTGACGATCTCGACGCTCCGTCCGCTGCGGGAGAGAACGATGAGAACGGAATCGGTGGGAATGCTTGCGGAATGGAGCAGCTCCGCTGCGTCGAGTAGATAGACCGGATGACCCGCGGAGTGAAAGTGCCATGCTGCGCCGACCGCGGCGTTGTAGCTGGCTCCCATGCCGGTGAGATAGACATGGCGCGCGGCCCGCACGGTGCCGGCGGCTGTCTCCAGGGGCCCACGGCCTTCGCCACGCAGACGCTCGATGACAGCTCGTAGCTCATCCGGCTGGCGAAGTATGTCCTGAAGGAAATGCGTCATCTGCGGTCCTCAATACATTTCACCGCAGAGACGCAAGATGCGCCTTTGCGCGACGCCGTGATGGCTAGAGCGCAGGCGTGACCACGATGTTGCGAAACATAACGTGACCCTTTTCGCTGCCCTGCAGATAGATGGGGCCGGGCATCGCCTCGTGGCTGTCGAGCGCGCCGCCAGTCAGGCCGGGAATCTCCTGATCATTGATGACGGTCGTGCCGTTCAGCACCACGGTGACTTTGCGGCCGATGAGCGTGATGTCGAAGGTCTGCCAGACATCCGGTGTGCGAGGCTGTTCGGGATCCGGTGCGAGGAAGCCGTAGACGCCACCGGTGTGATGGCTGGGCGGCTCCCCTTCGGACTCGGTTTCTATCTGGACTTCGTAACGGCCGCGCAGATAGACGCCGCTGTTCGCGTCCTTGCCGCAGTTGAATTCGAGGTGCAGCTTGAAGTCCTGAAATTTGTGATCGTTGATGAGCTCATGGCCGTGACCGGGGCTGACGATGGTGCCGTTCTCGACCGTCCACTCCGGCGCGCCCGGCTTGTCGGGATGCCAGCCGGTGAGGTCCTTGCCGTTGAAGAGCGAGACAGGCTTGCCCCACTTGGGGGTGCGGGTGTAGATCAGGGCGGGCGCCCGATTGCCGACCCAGTGCCAGGTGGTCCCGTCCGGTCCATTGACGGTGCCAGTGAGTGTCTTGCCCGTGAATTTTCCTTCAAAGACCAGGTCAGTCTTGCTGTCCTCTTCTTCCTTCGGCGAGACGAAGGTGAGCTTGCCGTCCGCGACTTCGACCTTGGGAAGAGGGCGTGCGTTACCCCAGCGGCCCGTCATCCGCCCCTTGAGCTGGCCACCGTCCTCGGTGATCTCGATCCACGAAGGCCAGTCACGGTCGGGCGCTTTCAAGGTCAGGTCCCAGCGGCCAAGGAATTTCGACGCGGCCGAGGCGGTTGCGGGGGTCTCCGCAATTGGAGCCGCTGCGCGCGCCGGCGCGGGAGCGTATGTGAGAAGAATTGCAACAGCAGTGACGATGATTCTGGGGAATTTCACGATCGGACAGCTCCTTTGCTTCGCCTGGTTTATGCGACGGACTCGATCTTCTGCGCGGAGGCATTCCATGCGACTGCATGGCCACGGAAGTA